>NZ_QZWI01000001.1 GCF_003614975.1 Rahnella bruchi
AAAATAAATTTCAAATTCGATAGTTTAAACTTTATAGGTATGTTGCTAAATGGGATAGATTGATGAACATATATTATCTGTGGAAATTTACTGACTACGGATGTATTTTGAAGAGAAATAATTTTTGATGGAGAAAGTTTATTCTTATTAATGTAACGAGAAAGGCCTACCATATCCCAATAGATACGCATCAGGAAAGATTGTTTTTTTACCTTTACATAGACGATATTTTGACTGGTAGGAAATTCCAGGCCATCTGGCACAAAGCATAGGAATTTCAGTTGCTTCTGAAGTGACGCATTAGATATAAACTGCTCAAGTATCGTCAAACCACCGCTGGAAGCCAGCGATGTGGCATTTAAAATAACTAATTTTGCACTATCCATATTACTCACTGTCGTTCGTTGAATGTAAATGCATAAAGTCTCAGCACACGAAAACCGAATAACTGATCGAGGATAAATATAATGCATGATTTCCATCAATATGATTAATATCATTGCTAAAAATAATGCTGCTAACATTAGATAACTAAAAAATATCTATCCTTATTTAGATATTCGAGATTGCGCGCAATAATATTTAAATTCAAACCATTGTGATTTGTTAAGCACTTTGCTCAAATATAATATCCAATATTTGATACCCCACTTCAATCTTAGGCACATCCACAGGTTTAATAATATTAGTTTGGTGATAATAGTCACTATGACATCCAATCCAATCATTTAACGCTGGATTAGCAAGAACATCCATTACAGATAAAGATGTTGTTCCAAAAGTAATATTGATTCATAAATTTTGGTAATGATTTACTACCGAAAATTGTCACTTCAAAAGCATTCCCACAAACATACAAAACGTAAGAATTCTTTTATTCCCGTAAATTATTTTCGGAAAAATCTTCTTAAAGCAAAACGATATTTTTTTTACTCCTGAAAATGAAATATTTAATAAACACTCATTTCCTTTGATTTTTTTTGCACTTTCTAACATGCTCTTATACTTTTTGGTCGCTATCAAAATATTTATAAAGGATTTCTTGAAGTTTTTAATTTTTCCAAATATATTTTTATGTCCACCCCCAACAACATTTCTCCCATGCTGTCTGTACTTAATCGTCTGGATATCATAATAATATATTCCAGATTCAGTAGCGGAGTTTAATGCTAACCAATTATCATGCATAGGCAGAGATGAAGGGAAAGGAAGCGATTTATTCAACAATTTTCTATTGAAGATAGTACTACAACCATAAACACTACTACTCCATAGCAAATTATTAAAATCCAGATTATTTAATGGATTAATTCTATTAGCTTCATAGAAACTATGTGAGATCGTCTTAAGCTTCTCGTCGACCAACTCAAGATCACTGAATATTAAAACGGCTGAATTGGATTGACTTTCTACTTCAGATATCTTATTCACCAGTAATTCTATTTTACTCTCGTACCAAAAATCATCCTGATCGCTTAACATAATATAATCAGCAGTTGTTGCTTCCAGGGCTTTATTAAAATTCCTTACAACCCCGCCTTGTTTACTTTTATTAATCAACTTTATTCTAGCATCTAGCAACACATACTTTTCTATTATACTAGTTGTAAGATCTGATGAGCCATCATCGCTGATATAAAGTGTCCAGTCATTATGTGTTTGGTTTATTATAGAACATATCTGCTCTTCAATGTAAGCCTCCCCATTATAGGTAGCCATAGCTATATCAACGTGCGACATATTTTTTCCTAGACAGAATGTACAATACTAAAAAATCTAAACTAACTCTTAGGGTCCAGGCAACAGCCGTACCAATTAGTGAGAAATGAATAGTAAGATAATAGAGAGCGATTAAGTATGGAACCAGTTCACATAAATGAAGAGTAGCAGTAATTTTGGCATAACCAGCAGCCTGTATTTTAGAAAAGGGTATCTGTGCTAATGCATTGAATATAAACCCAATCAAGAGGATTCTCAAAATGGTTGCAGGTTGTCCCGCATAAGCTGGTCCCATCCAGACAATCATGATTTTATTTGCAAAAATAAAACCAATAATAACAATAGGCAAACAGGCACCGAACATTAACAGATAACTCATTCGCTCTAGTTTGTTTTTATCCGCTGTTGCAGTATTACTGCTTAATTTTGGAAACAATGCCCTGGATAACGCTGCTGGTATGTTTAAAAGTCTAGCCACCGCTTCTGAGGGTGCCGTGTAAAAGGCAACCTTGCTCGCTCCTAAAACGTGAGAAATCACAAACCTATCAAAATAAACCATAACTGGACTAATGACATTACTGACAGTTATCCAGCCACCAAACATGATTAAGCGCCGTATAGTTTTAAAATTAAAGTGCAGACCGGCAGCTATTACCAATTTTCGTGAGAAAATAAAACTTACTACTAACGACCCTATTCTGCCAATCAGTAACCCTAGTATTGCCGAATATAGGTCATTCCCAAAATATGCAAATAAGGCTGGGAAAATTGCCAGGCACGAACTGGTGATGGTTCTTTGAATATTAATATTCCCAAACCGCTCCATTCCCTCCAGCGAAGCGAGCCATATTTGGTTTATTAAAAAAATAGGTACTGCTAATGATAATAACTTAAATGATTTCTCGAATCCGGGAAGTAAATTACTTGAAACGTTAAGGAATGCGCCTATCTTTTCTACTGAGAAAAATATCAGCATTGCTGCAAACAATCCAAGGACTGCTACAGTGATAGTTGAAGTCGAAATTATATTGTTTCTCTCTTCAACATCATCCCTAAAAATAGAGATTTCCCTAATCACTGCTCTTGTAAGACCCGCATCGAATATGCTCGCATATCCCACTACAGCAAACGCGAGGGTGAATAAACCAAAATTTTCTGTACCAAGCGTTCGAGCCAATATACCTAAACTAGGAATTGCTACAATCGTAGGAATAACAAAACCAGCCAGGTTATATATACTATGTTTGATTAGGCTCATATCTGCCTTAGGATTTTACGTTTAAATCTGCTAACTTATTACCTAAGAGGTCTTTTGCGGATAACTCAGGTATTGAATTTTCTAACGGCCATTTTATTGCCAGTGATGGGTCATCCCAGGCAATGCATGATTCATTTTTAGGTGAATAATAATCCGTCGTTTTATATAAAAACTCTGTATTATCAGTTATCGCGTAAAAACCATGGGCAAAACCTTCAGGTATCCAAAGTTGACGTTTATTTTCAGCGGATAAATAAACACCTACCCACTTTCCAAATGTCGGGGAGCATTCCCTGATATCAACGGCTACGTCATACACCTCACCTTGAACGCAACGGACAAGTTTTCCTTGTGCGTGGGGTGAACGTTGGTAATGCAACCCTCTGAGAACACCCTTAGAAGATTTCGAATGGTTGTCCTGGACAAAATTCACTTTATATCCAACAGATTCTTCAAATATCTTCTGGTTAAAACTTTCAAAGAAGAACCCACGATCATCACCAAATACTTTTGGTTCGAAAATCAATACATCTGGAATTTCAGTTTTTATGACGTTCATAAATCAATGACCCTTGACCATTTTCAGCAAATACTGACCATAGTTATTTTTTGATAGTGGTTCGGCTAGTACCCTGACCTGCTCAGCTGTTATGAAACCTTTGCGAAAAGCTATTTCCTCGGGGCAAGCAACCTTCAATCCTTGTCGCATTTCTATTGTTTGAATAAAGTTACTCGCCTCAATAAGACTCTGATGAGTGCCGGTATCCAACCATGCATAGCCCCTTCCCATCATCGCAACCTGAAGTCGGCCTTCTTCCATATAGATACGATTGATATCGGTAATTTCATACTCGCCACGCTTAGACGGTTTTAATCCTTTTGCCATTTTGATAACGCTGTTGTCATAAAAATATAAACCCGTAACTGCATAATTACTTTTAGGTTCTACAGGTTTCTCTTCTAATGATATTGCTACTCCTGCTTTATCAAACTCCACAACACCGTAGCGCTCTGGATCATGAACATGGTATGCAAATACCGTTGCACCAGACTCTTTAGCCACCGCCGTTTCTAATTGTTTTTGAAGATCATGTCCGTAGAAAATATTGTCGCCCAGTACCAGAGCACAATCATCATCGCCAATAAACTCTTCGCCGATAACAAAAGCCTGAGCCAGGCCATCGGGGCTTGCCTGTACTTTGTACTGTAAATTTAGCCCCCATTGTTTACCGTCACCAAGTAATTGCTCAAAGCGAGGAGTATCCTGAGGCGTACTGATAATTAAAATGTCCTTTATCCCGGCCAGCATAAGTGTGCTTAGAGGGTAGTAGATCATCGGTTTATCATAGATCGGCAGCAATTGCTTACTGACTGCCATAGTTACAGGATAAAGGCGAGTACCAGATCCGCCTGCAAGAATAATGCCTTTGCGAGTAGCCATATTAAAATCTCTTTTTAATGCTGCCTGAGAGTAACCTGAAAATATTAGAGACCTGACGGGGTAAATAATTCTGCAAGCATACGCTTAACCCCGATATCCCATGATGGCAAAGTTAAATCAAAGGTGTCCTGGAATTTGCGATTATCAAGCCTGGAATTATTTGGACGCCGCGCGGGTGTTGGATAGGCACTTGTTGCAACAGGATGCGTTTTCTTTAATGCCAGCTCAAATGAATTATTCTGCGCTTCAGTGAAGACCAGATTAGCATAGTCAAACCAGGTTGTTGTTCCGGAAGCGACCAGATGGTAGAGCCCCGCAACTTCAGGCTTACAAAGCGCTGTTCTGATGGCATGAGCGGTACAATCTGCAAGCAGCTCGGCACCCGTTGGCGCGCCAAACTGATCATTGATGACTGAGAGTTCTTCGCGATCTTTCGCAAGACGAAGCATTGTTTTTGCGAAGTTATTACCTTTGCCTGCATAAACCCAACTTGTACGAAAAATCAAATGTTTTGGGCAATGCTTCTGTACGGCAAGTTCACCGGCTAGTTTGGTCTCGCCATAAGTATTCAGCGGGCCGGTTGCATCATCCTCATTCCATGGATTGACGCCATTCCCTGGGAAGACATAATCTGTGGAATAATGAACTAACCATGCACCAAGGGTAGCAGCCTCTTTTGCGATAGCTTCCACACTCGTTGCATTTAATAATTGTGCAAAATCTCGTTCTGATTCAGCTTTATCAACAGCGGTGTGCGCTGCGGCATTAACGATCACATCAGGTTTGATACGACGAACCGTTTCAGCCACACCTTCTGGGTTACTAAAATCTCCACAATATTCTTTAGAGCGAACATCCAGTGCTATCACATTGCCCAAAGGAGCTAATGCCCTCTGTAATTCCCAACCAACCTGACCCGTTTTGCCAAACAGAAGTATAACCATTATTTACGATCTCCATAATTCTGCTCGACCCACGATTTATATGCACCACTTTTGATGTTATCAACCCACTTTTGATTATCTAAATACCATTGAACTGTTTTACGAATACCACTTTCAAACGTTTCCAGTGGTTTCCAGTTTAATTCCTGATTAATTTTATCAGCATCTATGGCATAACGACGATCATGTCCAGGGCGGTCGGCAACATAAGTGATTTGTTCACGATAGGAAACGTCCTTTGGAAGGATCTCATCAAGCAAATCGCAAATGGTTAGCACTACATCAAGATTTTTCTTCTCATTGTGTCCGCCAATATTATAGGTCTCACCAATAACACCTTCGGTGACGACGGTATATAGCGCGCGTGCATGATCCTCAACGTACAACCAGTCACGGATCTGATCGCCCTTACCGTAAATCGGCAGATTTTTACCTTCCAGAGCATTTAGGATTACTAAAGGTATGAGTTTTTCAGGAAAATGGAACGGACCATAGTTGTTTGAACAGTTAGTCACAATACAAGGAAGGCCGTACGTTCGCTGCCACGCACGAACAAGGTGGTCGCTTGAGGCTTTAGATGCGGAATAGGGACTACTTGGCGCATAAGGCGTCTTTTCTGTGAACAGAGGAAGTGCCTTCTGGCTTTGCCACTCATCAGGATGGGGCAAATCACCATAGACTTCATCGGTAGAAATATGATGAAAGCGGAAAACATCTTTTCTTTCCTGACTCAATTGCGACCAATACGCCCGAGTGGCTTCCAGCAGTGTATAAGTCCCTACAATATTAGTCTCGATGAAATCAGCAGGACCAGTAATAGAACGATCAACGTGACTTTCTGCCGCGAGATGCATTACTGCATCAGGTTGATGCGTTGTAAAAATTTGACTAAGAGTTCTTTGATCGCAAATATCAGCCTGAACAAAAGCGTAGCGTTCGCTTTTAGATACTATCTCGACTGATTCAAGGTTCCCCGCGTAAGTAAGTTTATCAACATTGATAATGCTATCATTAGTATTATTGATGATATGACGAACAACCGCAGAGCCTATAAAACCAGCACCACCAGTAACTAAAATTTTCATTTCAAAGTTTCTCGTTAATAATTATTATCTTAAATTAAACATCTGCCACTTTGGCTTAGCAATTATTTTCTTTAAGCGCACCTATTCTGGCGAGTTTATTAATGAACAACACAAACCCTGCAAAACACAGAATAAATAAACCTAGTACTGCTAACTGATTGTAATTTTTCACATCTGCAACAATCCCAATCAAAGAAAATGAAGTTGCTATAGCCAATACAATAGTCAACGCAGTTGAATGCCTAAACCCATATTTTAATAGAATGTGGTGCAAGTGCTCACGATCGGGTTTAAAAGGACTATCTCCCCTGCGGACTCTGGAAACCATCACCCGAATCATATCCATCAGTGGCACCGCAATAATCCATAATGCAGTCACTGGGTGTAATATCGCTGATGCACCCTGTGTTGCTAGAATGATCAACCAGATCACCGTAAAACCAATCAAGGTACTTCCGGCATCACCCATGAATACTTTGAACTTTCTTCCCCAGGGAATTCCCAGATTGAGAAGAATATATGGAATGCAGGCAATTGTTAAACAATAGCACCATTGAGCAAGTTCATTTTTTCCATGCAAACTAAAAGCAATGCCTAAAGAAGCAAAACTAACGCAAGATAACGCACCTAATAAACCATCAATACCGTCAACCATATTAAAAGCATTGATTGCACACATAACTGCAAAGATAGTAATTACATAACCGAGGATGCCCAGTCCCACTGCATAACCCAGGAAAATATCACCTAATGAGGATAGATGTAGTCCGCTAACCATCATAACTATCGCTACAAATGCCTGTAATACGATGCGCGGAGTCACTGGCAAATCATATCTGTCATCCAGTACACCAACGAAAAGAAGTAAACTCACCGACGTAATGTAGTAATAGAAATCAGGAAACCATGCCGGTTGTAAGAAATAAATAACCCAAATAGAAATGTAGATTGATACACCGCCAACCAGCGGAATATGACCATTATGGTGTTTTCTTGCATTTGGCTTATCAACCAAACCCACCCGTCGCGCAACCTTACGTGCAATAAATAACGAAGCTAAAGCACTGAAAAATATTATAATATATTCTTGCATGACTGCACCATATTCTATAAATTGATATAAAGACTGCTAATTCATTTTACAAGTGACATGTTAATGTTGTTCTGTAATTAACCGGCACTCTTTATAACGGTCATATTTCATTTCCTTTGAATTGTACTTCATTTTAATTTTATATTTCCCTGACTTGTTATTGATTACCATTTGATAAATAACATTCATGAGCAGTTTCACTTTCAAAGAATATCTATTCGAAGCTGAGTTTACTGATAAGCGCCGGTAGTAATCGTCACTATTTTATGGCCTTCACTGAGGCATCTGGTACTCTCTGTGACAAACGACCACGCTACCGCCCCTGGCTCAGAAGCTACCAATACACTTATCTCATCTCTGACTCAAGAAGGCTTGCTTACTGCATGTCCTTCTAAAGGATTTCGTTCTTCTTGCCGTTTTTACTGAAAGAATTTTTACCCTATTCAGGGTGCCCGACAAGATTGCATTATCCGAAAAACTTCAAAAATGCGCCTGATGCTGATGGTTAGACCAAAAAACAGCCACGCTAGCTTGTAACTTGCTCAGCCATCACGGTTAAATTTTGCCTTGAACCCTAACTCAACGACGCTTTAATAAGCTGAAAATTGATTAAGGCTAACCCTCTTAAAACAATCAATATTAATATGTAAAACGACGAGCAATCTTGAGTTATATAGCCTAGCGCAATGTGTATGACAACGCAGCATTAATCCTAAACTTTTATCGGTGAAATTCTGATCCATGCCCTTGAATGATTAGATATCAACCAGACTTTAACCATTCGATAAAGTGCAATAATCATTATTACTTTGCATGTCCAGGTTACAGCTTAGAGATCTCGGTTAAATGTCCTAAGACATGGCGTTAAAGGCTTTATTTGCCAATCCGACCAGAATTGATGAATGCTTCCAGGGCTGATAAATATGTAACCATCTATTTTTATTAAATAAAAAAGCACCATAGCAGGTGCTTTTTTAGAGCTGATTCAAGAATTACTCTTCAGCAAACTCTTTCAGCCACGCCTTGAACGCCTCACCCTGTGAGTTATGGCGAATACCGTATTCTACGAAGGCTTTCATGTAACCGAGCTTGTCGCCACAGTCATGTGAACGACCGGTCATAGAGAACGCTTCTACGGTTTGCTTTTTCATCAGCATTGCGATGGCATCGGTCAGCTGGATTTCGTTGCCAGCACCGTATGGTGTCACTGCCAGCAGCGGCCAGATCGCTTCGGAAAGAACATAACGACCCACAACCGCGAGGTTGGAAGGTGCATCTTTCAGATCGGGTTTTTCGACGATAGCAGTCATTGGTGCGCTTTCGCCCGGCTCAACTTCCACACCGTTGCAGTTAACGATACCGTATTTTGAAACGTCTTTTTCCGGCACTTCTTCAACCATAACCTGGCTGTTGCCTGTATCCTGGAAACGACGAAGCATCGCAGCAAGGTTATCTTTACGCAGATCGCTGGTGGAATCATCCATTAAAACGTCAGGCAGAATAACCGCGAACGGCGAATTGCCGATCAGAGGTTTTGCGCACAGAACAGCGTGACCCAGACCTTTTGACTGGCCCTGACGCACGTTCATGATGGTCACGCCTTTCGGACAGATAGACTGCACTTCTTCCAGCAACTGGCGCTTAACGCGAGACTCCAGCATGCTTTCCAGTTCGAACGAAGTATCGAAGTGGTTTTCAATCGCATTTTTGGAAGAATGCGTGACCAGAATGATTTCTTTGATGCCCGCTGCAGCACATTCGTTAACGATGTACTGGATCAAAGGCTTATCGACGATAGGCAGCATTTCTTTTGGAATGGCTTTCGTCGCTGGCAACATACGTGTGCCCAGACCGGCAACAGGGATAACAGCTTTTAACATTGTAAAGGATACTCCTTGAAACCTATTGGTGTGTAAATCCAGTCAGTTAGAATTCAAACATGTCAGGGAATTCACCGGACTGAAATTGTAAATACAAATTATTTCCCGCTACGATATTTCTTCCCTGAGTATAGTCCCTGTCATTTAGTTTAGGGAGACCAAACTGCTGACTTTAGGACTCCAGTACGATTGTCTGTATTTGATTACGATACCAGTAAGCAACACGAAACGGTAAGGTAAAGACCTCTTTTTAGGAATGTTAAACCTATTCGGCGATTTTATAATCATAAATTGCTGCTTTCGAAAACATCCGTGTCTTTCCGGTAAACATTGCCCCGGATCAGCGCTGCCCCTCCGCACGGTTTTATCTACCTCACTGTTTTAGATTTGAAATTTCATCTCCTGACGCCCATTATTCAACGTGCGGCAAACGCCGCGTAACTAAAGGTGAAAACGCTATATGGAATGGATCGCCGATCCGTCGATTTGGGCCGGGCTGGCTACCCTGGTAATTCTCGAAATTGTTCTGGGGATAGACAATCTCATCTTTATCGCCATTCTGGCGGAGAAACTTCCGCGCAGCCAACGTGATAAGGCTCGCGTCACCGGACTTATGCTGGCGCTCATCATGCGTTTGCTGCTTCTGGCTTCTATTTCATGGTTATCGACGCTCATCCGCCCGCTCATTACGGTGCTGGGTCACCCGTTTAGCGCGCGTGACATGATTATGCTCGTCGGCGGGATATTCCTCTTGTTCAAAGCAACGATGGA
Organism: Rahnella bruchi; assembly: GCF_003614975.1. Lineage (GTDB taxonomy): Bacteria > Pseudomonadota > Gammaproteobacteria > Enterobacterales > Enterobacteriaceae > Rahnella > Rahnella bruchi. Next base: position 10,192 of record NZ_QZWI01000001.1, read on the forward strand.
GTTGAATGAACGCCTTGAAGGTAAGGATGAGGAGCAAAGCCAGCAGCAACGTGGCGCCAGATTCTGGCCTGTTGTCGCGCAGATAGTCGTGCTGGATGCGGTATTTTCTCTCGACTCGGTGATTACTGCCGTGGGTATGGTTGATCACCTTGCCGTCATGATGGCTGCTGTTTGTATTGCTATCGGTCTGATGTTGCTGGCCAGTAAACCCCTGACCCGTTTCGTCAACGCGCATCCGACAATCGTCATCCTGTGTCTTAGTTTCCTGCTGATGATTGGTTTCAGCCTGGTGGCTGAAGGCTTTGGTTATGCAATCCCGAAAGGATATTTGTACGCCGCAATCGGCTTCTCCGTCATTATCGAAGGGCTGAATCAGCTGGCGCAGTTCAACCGTAAGCGCTTTTTGTCCTCACGTCGCTCTTTACGTGAACGCACTGCAGAGACTGTTTTACGCGTTCTTCGTGGCAAACATGAAGAAGCCGAACTGGATGCACATTCCTCTAATATGATTGCTGACAGTGCGGGCGAAGAAGATGCCATCTTCAACCAGCAAGAACGCCATATGATTGAGCGTGTACTGGGGCTCGGACAACGTACCGTCAGCAGCGTGATGACCTCCCGCCACGACGTCGATAATCTTGAACTCAATGACCCGATTGAATTGCTCAAACAGCAAATAGCCGAAAATCAGCACACGCGCATTCTGGTGACTGAAGACAGCTCTACCGATGAGCCGTTAGGCGTGGTGCATGTCGTCGATTTGCTTAAACAACAGCTTTTGCAAAATGAGTTAGACCTTAAGGCGCTGATCCGACAGCCGTTGATTTTCCCGGAGCAGCTTTCCCTGCTGATGGCACTTGAACAGTTCCGCCTGGCCAAAACTCATTTTGCCTTTGTCGTTGATGAATTCGGTTCGGTTGAGGGCATTGTGACCCTGACTGACGTGATGGAAACTATCGCCGGTAATCTGCCGGAATCAGATGAAACGCCGGATGCGCGCCATGATATTTCCCAGCAGGAAGACGGTACCTGGATTGCCAATGGTTATATGCCGCTGGAGGATCTGGTGATGTACATCGCCCTGCCGGTTGATGAGAGGCGGGAATACCACACGCTGGCGGGTTTACTGATGGAACATACTCAGAGCATTCCGCAGGTCGGTGCCCAAATTCACATTGATGACTATTTGTTTGAGCCTCTTGAGGTCAGCAGCCACCGCATTCTGAAGGTAAAAATCACGCCGCTTAAAACTGAAATGGATGATGATTACGAAGTGTAATCTGCCTTCCGGCTTACAGTTGAAGTTTTGATGAAAACAAAAACGGGACGCTGATGAGGCGTCCCGTTTTTATTGAGCAGTACACATTGAGGTACAGAAGGATTATTTATTCAATAACTTCTGCACATCTTCTTTTTCTTTGCTGTCTTTACGTTTATCTACCCAGTTCTGGATAGCGCTGCGGGCACTTTGTTCCAGTGTCCGGCGCAGAATTTGATCAACCTGTAACTGATAACCCAGTTGCGCCCACGGCCCGTAAACGCGCAGCGGGATCTCCGTGGTTTTCAGCGTGTTAATCAAATTACTGTCGCCCTTCCAGCCGCCGGTGACACGGACCAACAAATTCATGTCAACCTTCTCTCCGGCGAGATCAACCAAGCCATCACCTTTTGCATAAACCATTGGCGACTGACCTTCCAGATCATTAAGTTTCAGCGTGCCATTTTCCAGCTGCCCCTGCGCTTTCAGCGTATCTATCTGGCTGTAATGCTCATATTTATCAAGTCCCTGAACGTTACCGGTATTACGACTGACTGCCTGCTGGATCAGCTGCTGGATATTGAGACCGTTAAGATGTGCGTTAGTCATCGCAAGCTGAGCATTGCCATGCCAGTTATGTGCGAAATCTTCAGCCGACAGCCCTTTTCCGCTCATATCTCCTTTCATAGAGAAGCTGCCGGTCAGCGCTTTCGGCAATCCGTAAGCCGTGAGCAGGTCGGCCAGTTCAATATTCTTAACATCCGGCGTCATGTGAACCTGAATGCTTTTACCGGTGACATCCATATCGCCAGGCAGAGAAAAACGTCCCGCACCGAGATTGCCACTGAAGGTCGGCAGCGTGACTTTGCCCTGCCGGTTATCGGCATTCAGTGCCAGATTTTGGATCTTCATCCCGCGATAGGTTAAGTCAGCCACTTTCAATGCCAGATGGGCGTTGAATGTCTGCAAATTACTCAAACCGTTCGGCTGCTCATCAACATCACGCGCAATAACCGGAGCGGAAGTGATTGACTGAATACTCTGAGCCGCCTGCTCGTCAGTTTTAGGCTGCCAGCCCGAAAGCGCATCCAGATCGAGTTTGTCAGCGTTTAAATTGAGCTGATAATTACCGATATCATCGCCCATCGTGGCAGACGCAGTACCAGAAATCTGATTATCATTTGCCGTCAGCGCCAGCTGAGTGAGCGCCAGTGAATCATTATCACGCTGATAGCTGGCCTGCATCGACCCCGTACCCTCAACGCCTTTAACCGGAATGTCAGCGCCGCTCAGCTGATAAGTAAATTTACTGATATTGGCCGAAACAGCCTGCGGATAATGCTGCATATCCACTTCGGCATTCATTGTGAATGCCAGGTCACGCTGATTGCGGTTTATACGGCTCGAAAGTTGAATGGTAGCCTGACGGTTGTCGTTTTTATCAATTTCCATATTGATATCACGCACATTTATCTGTTCGTCATCGCCGCGCTGCCAGATAAGCAGACTGTCAGCAATGCTGACTTTATCGATATCAAACTTCCAGCCCGCCTCAAGTTCAGAGGCTCCCGGCGCGACTGGCGTTGGCGTAGAAGGCGCAACCGGCGCATCCGGCTGGCTCTCTTCAGTTTCTGGCGTCAAACGTATTACGGCGTTTTTCAGCAGTACCTGCTTTACCGCCAGCTGATGAGAAATAAGAGGCCAGAGTTTGACGTCCAGCCGCATGTTTTCGGCACTGACAACCGGCACGTTAGCACCCGGCGCGGTGAGCGACGTCTGACCGGCAATAATGCTCAGCTGTGGCCAGACGTGCCAGCGCAACGAGCCGTTGATGGCCAGCTGATATCCGCTTTTCACCTCAACCCGTTCCACCATGTACTGGCGAAAATCATTCGGGTTGATCAGAAATACCAGCGAAGTCATGCCGGCAATGATAACCACCAGTAGGATCACCAGTGTTGTCAGTAGTCTTCTCATGCCTTCCTCACGTTTTTATCCGTTACGCGGATAAAAAACAGAATCAGTCTTTATCAATACGACTGGCAATTGCGCTTTGCTGGTCGCGGTATTTCGCATCCTGACGGCTGTTATAAGGGCGTGCAGCGGAACCGGACAACGGCTCGAAGCTCAGCGCACCAATCAGCATTCCCGGACGAAGTGCCAGCGGGAGCTTACCTGAATTATAGAACTCGAGAACGATTCGCCCCTTCCAGCCCGGATCGATACGATGTGCGGTGACATGCACCATCAACCCGAGACGCGCCAGTGAAGAACGTCCGTCCAGCCAGCCGACTAAATCATCAGGAATGGTCACAGACTCAAACGTCACTGCCAGCGCCAGTTCGCCAGGATGCAGGAAAAATGCTTCGCCTTCCGGCAAAACAATCTCATCACTCATCACTTTATCCAGCGCGGCGCTGACTTCATCCTTCGGGCCACTCAGGTCGATATAACCGGCGTTATGGCCGAGGAAAACGCGAAAACCGTTACCCAGACGCACATCTACCGTCGCACCGTTAATCCGTTCAACCGGCGGACGGGGTGAAATGCCCAGTTTGCCGCTGTCGAGCCAGGCTTCTATATCTCGGTCGCAAAGTCTCATCGTATCTCCGGTATGGTTTTTACGGATTGTTCCGCGATTAATTGAAGAACTGACTGATTTTCGCCTTGAGAATATCAATCGCAATCCGGTTTTTGCCGCCGCGCGGCACAATGATGTCTGCGTATTGTTTTGATGGTTCGATAAATTGCAGGAACATCGGACGGACTGTCTTCTGATATTGCGCCATCACAGAATCCATTGAACGGCCACGTTCGTTGACGTCACGCTTCATGCGGCGCATCAGACAGATATCCAGCGGTGTATCGACGAAGATGGAGAAATTCATTTCCTGGCGCAGACGCACGTCAGTCAGAAGAAGGATCCCTTCCAGAATGATCACTTTCTTCGGCTTAAGCGTCACGGTTTCAGCCAGACGGGTATGTTCAATGAAGCTGTAGCTCGGCAATTCAATCGCCTGGCCTGACTTCATTGCCTGCAAATGCTGGAAAAGTAAATTGTGATCCATCGCACTTGGATGGTCGTAGTTGGTTTTGACCCGCTCTTCCATGGTCATGTGGCTTTGGTCTTTATAGTAGCAATCTTCCGGGATTACCCCGATGTGCTCATCACCGACCTGATCACGAAGTTCACGGTATAACGTACTGGCGATGAGGCTTTTTCCCGAAGCAGATGCGCCAGCGATACCCACGATGACACACTGATGGAATTTGTCAGACATAAAATTAAAGACCTGATTTGGAAGTTGGAAGGCAAGCACAGACATGTGCTTTGAACGCGCCAATTATAAGTACAAGCACTACCTGATGCCAGCGTTAAGGCGGTGTAATCGCTGACATCAGGCAATAAATCGCGGAGTTGGGAGATTAAACGGCCCGGAATGCAATTTCTGTCGGGATAGCGTCCCCCCTCCAGAACAATTGTGATGCAATTTTTGCCGCCAGTTCCCGATAAATGACAGTGAATTCACTGTCCGGATTAGAGACAACTGTCGGTTCACCGCGATCTAAATCTTCCCGCAGCGAAATATGCAGCGGCAATTGAGCCAGCAGTTCGCAACGGTATTTCTCGGCCAGACGCTGTGCGCCTCCGGTGCCGAAAATCGGTTCATGATGTCCGCAATTACTGCATACGTGCATACTCATGTTTTCGACAATGCCCAGTACCGGCACATGGACTTTTTCAAACATGACAATGCCCTTCATGGCATCCAGCAGCGCGATGTCCTGTGGCGTCGTCACCACCACTGCGGCTGTTACCGGAATATTCTGCGACAACGTCAGCTGAATATCACCGGTGCCCGGCGGAAGGTCGATGACCAGATAATCGAGGTCTGGCCACAGGGTGTCCGAAAGCATCTGCATCAGCGCTTTACTGGCCATCGGACCGCGCCACACCATCGCATTTTCATCGGTGACCAGATAACCGATGGAGTTGGTCGCCAGTCCGTGCGCCATAATCGGCGACATATGTACGCCATCCGGCGATGTCGGACGCTCTTCTTCAGTGCCCAGCATATTTGGCACGGACGGGCCGTAAATATCGGCATCGAGAATACCGACCTTTCCACCCTCAGCGGCCAATGCCAGCGCCAGATTCACGGCGGTAGTCGACTTCCCTACCCCGCCTTTACCCGAGCTGACAGCCAGAATATTGCGCACACCTTTAATACCCGGCTGATCGTTCGCGCGTTTCAGGGTGGCGATATCGTGACGCAGATTCCACTGAATAGCCGAAGCGCCGGTGACCCGCAGCAATTCTCCGCTGGTTTCATCCTTGAGCACATCGAAACCACTGTTCCAGGCAAACGGCAGCGTCAGGTCAATATGTAAAACATCGTCCATCAGCACGCAGTGATGCAATGCTTTAATGGCGGGCAAATCTTTTTGTAATGTGGAATGGCGGAAGGTGGCCAGTACGCCGGTCACTAGTGCGCGCAGCCCTGCGGGTGTGGTCTGCTGTGGGGATTGAGATGTCATCCCGGCTCCTTGAAACTGGTTATCAGACTATTTATCTATACATAAGCATAACAGAACACACGCAAGGAGATCCCCCCGTTTGTTTACGCGGGGAGGCGCTTTCGGTTAACATCAATGCCCCTGATTTCAACTACAGAAAGCAAGCTCTTACTATGGCTCAAGTCGCGAAAAAAATTTTGGTAACCTGTGCACTTCCGTACGCCAACGGATCCATCCATCTCGGTCACATGCTCGAGCACATCCAGGCTGACGTCTGGGTCCGTTACCAGCGAATGCGCGGCAATGAAGTGCATTTCATCTGTGCGGACGATGCGCACGGCACACCGATCATGCTCAAAGCGCAGCAGCTCGGTATCAAGCCGGAAGAGATGATTGCCGAAATGAGCCAGGAGCATCAGAAAGATTTCGCCGGCTTCGGTATCAGCTACGACAATTATCACTCCACGCACAGCGACGAAAACCGTGAGCTGTCCGAGCTGATTTATGGTCGTCTGAAAGAAAATGGCTTCATCAAGAACCGCACCATTTCTCAGCTGTACGATCCGGAGAAAGGCATGTTCCTGCCTGATCGTTTCGTCAAAGGCACCTGCCCGAAATGTAAATCACCCGATCAATACGGTGATAACTGCGAAGTCTGTGGCGCTACCTACAGCCCGACTGAACTGATCGACCCGAAATCTGTGGTCTCAGGTGCCACGCCGGTGCTGCGTGATTCCGAGCACTACTTCTTTGATCTGCCTGAGTTCAGCGCGATGTTACAGGCATGGACCCGTTCAGGCGCATTGCAGGAACAGGTAGCGAACAAAATGCAGGAGTGGTTCGAGCACGGTTTGCAACAGTGGGATATCTCCCGCGATGCTCCGTATTTCGGCTTTGAAATTCCTGATGCACCAGGCAAGTATTTCTACGTCTGGCTGGACGCACCAATCGGCTACATGGGTTCATTCAAAAACCTGTGTGACCGCCGCAGCGACCTGAACTTCGACGAGTTCTGGAAAAAGGATTCCACTACCGAGCTGTATCACTTCATCGGTAAAGACATCGTTTATTTCCACAGTCTGTTCTGGCCGGCCATGCTGGAAGGCAGCGGTTTCCGCAAGCCAACCAACCTGTTCGTGCACGGTTATGTCACCGTCAATGGCGCGAAGATGTCCAAATCGCGCGGTACGTTCATCAAGGCCAGCACCTATCTGAACCATCTGGATGCGGATTGCCTGCGTTACTACTACACCGCGAAGTTGTCTTCACGCATCGACGATATCGACCTGAACCTGGAAGATTTCGTGCAGCGCGTTAATGCCGACATCGTGAATAAAGTGGTAAACCTGGCTTCGCGTAATGCCGGTTTTATCGCCAAACGTTTTGACGGCAAACTGGCTGACAAACTGGCCGATGAAGCGCTGTATAAAACGTTCACCGATGCCGCAGAAAGCATCGCTCAGGCGTATGACAGCCGTGAATCAGGCCGCGCAATTCGTGAAATCATGGCGCTGGCTGACCTGGCTAACCGTTATGTTGACGAACAGGCTCCGTGGGTTGTGGCGAAACAGGAAGGCCGCGACGCCGATCTGCAGGCCATCTGCTCAATGGGCATCAACCTGTTCCGCGTACTGATGACCTATCTTAAGCCGGTGCTGCCTTCGCTGACAGAGCGCACCGAAGCGTTCCTGAATACCACTCTGGACTGGGACACTATTGCCCAACCGCTGCTGTCGCATCAGGTGAATCCTTTCAAAGCGCTGTTTAACCGTATCGAACTGGATAAAGTGACCGCGATGGTTGATGCATCGAAAGAAGACATTGCGGCTGCAAAAGCACCGGCTACCGGTCCGCTGGCTGACTCCCCGATTCAGGAAACCATCACTTTTGATGATTTCGCCAAAGTGGATATGCGTATCGCGCTGATCAAAAGCGCTGATTTTGTGGAAGGTTCGGATAAACTGTTGCGCCTGCAACTGGATCTGGGCGGTGAAACCCGTCAGATTTTCTCCGGCATCCGCTCAGCGTATCCTGATCCGAAAGCGCTGGAAGGCCGCCTGACAATCATGGTCGCTAACCTCGCACCGCGTAAAATGCGCTTCGGCATCTCTGAAGGGATGGTGATGGCGGCGGGACCTGGCGGAAAAGACATCTTCCTGCTCAGCCCGGATTCCGGCGCACAGCCTGGTATGCAGGTGAAGTAAAACTCATGACTGCTCCTCCCCCTGCGAAGGGGGAGGTTGGGAGGGGGTTTTACAGACAAAATAAAGAGTTGGAGAAAACTTCAGCTTATTTTTTTTGACCTTAATACCCCACCCCAACCCTCCCCTTCGCAGGGGAGGGAGTAAAATCATTTCGGCCAGTTCGGCCATACGCTGCGTGGATACTCTCTGTCGATATCCGATTTCGCCAGCCCGATATCTTTCAACTGATCTGCACTGAGCGAATGCAAAATTTTGCGGCTGACACGGCGCTCATTCCAGCTGTACACCCCTGCGTAAATCTGTTTTAACCAACCGCCCTTTTGTACCTGCATCTGTACTGCCCGCTCAGGCATTTCGATTTCTGCGTTAACCCTTGTCTCACAACCGGCAAACTGCCGTTCTTCAATGATATTTTTCATATTCTGCTCCCGTTGACGACCTGACATCAGGATCTTACAAACGGGTAAAACATTACAGATTCAGTTTTTTTGTATTTCAACCATACAGATCTGGATCTGATGACAGATTCAGCGTTAGATTGTGTCCATCTGTACTGCTTTCTTTGCGCAGGCGTTGAGGAAAAGATAATGAATCGTTACGAAAATCTGGCAAATGTGTTGAGTGACCGTATTGAACAAGGGCTGTATCCGGCGGGTATTCGTCTACCCTCGGTACGGGTTTTAAGCAGTGAACACGGCGTCAGCGTCAGCACGGTTCAGCAGGCGTATCGCGTGCTGGAAGAAAAACAGCTGGTAGAGGCGAGGCCAAAATCGGGTTACTTCGTGAAAGATGCGCGCATTCAGGCGGCCCTTCCGGCAGTATGCCGCCCAACGCAGCGTCCGGTGGATATCTCCCAGTGGGATCAGGTGCTTGAGCTGATCACTTCCCCGCACCGTCCCGGCGTGGTGCAGCTGGGTCGTGGCTCGCCGGATGTGACCGCCGCCACGCTCAAACCACTCAGCCGTCTGATGGGGCGCGCAGGGCAGCATCAGAATCTCAGCGCGTTTCATTACGACAGCATTTACGGTTCAGAGGATTTACGCGAGCAAATCGCCCGCCTGATGATCGACAGCGGCAGTCACATGGATGCCAGCAATATTCTGATCACGACCGGCTGCCATGAGGCGCTGTCTATCGCGATCCGTTCCGTTTGCGAACAAGGGGATATTGTGGCGGTGGATTCCCCCAGTTTTCATGGTGCGATGCAAACGCTGAAAGGCTTTGGCATGAAAGCGCTGGAAATTCCGACCGATCCCGTTACCGGCATCAGCCTGGAAGCCCTCGAAATGGCGCTGGAACAGTGGCCGGTCAAAGCCATACAGCTGACGCCCAACTGCAATAATCCGCTCGGTTACAACATGCCGGATGACCGCAAGAAAAGTCTGCTGCGTCTGGCGCAACGCTACGATATCGCGATTATCGAAGATGATGTTTATGGCGAACTGGCGTATCAGTATCCGCGCCCGGCCACTATTACCTCGTTCGATGAAGATGGCCGTGTGCTGTTGTGCAGTTCGTTTTCCAAAACGCTGGCACCCGGTTTACGCGTGGGATGGATTGCACCGGGCCGTTATCATGACCGCGCCCTGCACATGAAATACATCACCACTGGCGCTTCCGCCACGCTGCCGCAAATCGCTATCGCGGACTTCATCAAACAGGGGCATTACCTGCAACATATGCGCCGGATGCGAAATCAGTACCAGCGAAACCTGTGCATCATGACTGACTGGGTAATGAAATATTTCCCGTGCGGTACGCGCGTCAGCCGCCCGCAGGGAGGCTTTCTGCTGTGGATTGAACTCGACGAACGCGTGGATACACAACGTCTGAACCGGTTGCTGGAAGAACATTTAGTGCAAATTGCCATAGGTTCGATATTCTCTGCATCAGGCAAATACCGCAACTGTCTGCGCATCAACTACGCCCAGTCGCTGACGGCGAAAACCGAACGCGCCGTCCAGCAGGTTGGCGTGACCATTTCACAGATGCTGGAAAATTGCTAAACGCCCATCCGGAGAGACTTTTATCGTGCAAATCGAACCGTTACCGCCACTGAACACGCTGGTGGCTTTTGAATGCGTGGCACGTTATTGCAGTTTTTCCCGGGCAGCCGACGAGCTTAATCTGACCCAAAGCGCCATCAGCCGCCAGATTATCCAGCTGGAAGAAATGCTCGGCTGTAAGCTTTTTCAGCGCGCCCAGCGTAAAACTACGCTGACACCCCGCGGCGAAACTTACGCGCAACAGGTGCGTAAATTGCTGGGAGATATTTCGCAGTCCACGGCAGAAGTCATGGGCTGGAACGGTTTACCGCAGGTTACGCTGGCCTGCACCAGTGCGATGAGCGGCCTGTGGCTTTCGTCACGTCTTTCCTCATTGCGCCAGCTGCTGCCAGACTTGCAAATCCGCATGAAAATCTCCGACAGTTTTTCGGATCTCAAATCATCAGAATTTGACCTGGCTATTTTCTATCTGCGCGAGCCGCCGCCTGGTTATCACGTGCAGGCACTGTTCGATGAAGTCTGCTATCCGATGTGCTCGCCTGAATTTCTCAGTCGCCTGCCGGCCGATACCAGCGCTGCTGATTTGCTCGAGCAAACATTGCTTATCCAGGACGACCCGCAACGTGAATGGACCGGCTGGCGTGACTGGTTTGCCTCACAGGATGTCAGTTTCGTGACGCCGCGCAGAACATGGCGCGCCAATAACTATCCGTTTCTGGTGCAGTCGGCAGTGCTGGGGGACGGAATCTTACTGGGGTGGGAAGGACTGGTGCAGGATTACGTCAACAGCGGCCAGCTGGTGGCGGCACATCCCGGCAAACTGGCCGCCGCCGGAAAATGCTACATGCTGACGCCGCAGGACCGGTTCCTGAAACCTGTGGTGCATAAAGTGATTAACTGGCTGAAACAGCCTTAATAAACTCTTTCCCCTGCGAAGGGGAGAGAGTTAAAAAATAATAATGTTCTTATATGTTATTTATATATCCGTCGGCGGGATTTTATTCCTTTCCAGATATCTGCGTTTTCTCGCAGAATTCATACCAATTAACGTAAACAACAGCCAGCATGACTGTGAAATACAGGATGCAAGGTTAAAATCATGGCTTAACGAATACAGGCCAAACACACCGCCGATTATATTAAGATAGGCGTAACTATTAGCATCAACCGCTAGCCTGCGCATTTGAACCAGCGCATAAGCCAGAAGATAGCAAAACACGCCAATTAAGCCGACAACCGTATGCATTTCCACCGGCCACTTCCCTTTCCAGATATTGATAGATCAGAAAAATAAAGCTTTTCAGGGTGTTCTGCCGCGCATTTTTCGCATACCCTCATGATAAATTCTCATGCAAGTTCAACAGGGGGTTTTGATATAAATCATCAAGGCAATCCATTGCGCCAATTAGAAACACCTGGGGTATTTCGCCTGCACCTATAAAATTCCAGCACGTACTATGGAGAAAATTAATGAAAGATAATAATTCCCCTTTGACGAAATTAATGCAGGATGCACAACTTAGCCGTCGCGGCTTTATTACCAGCGCTTCCGCTGTGGGTATTACCAGTGCCTTAGGATTTTCACCTTTCTCTGCGTTTGCCGCAGAGCCGAAAAAAGGCGGCGTATTAAAACTGGGTATGTCAGGGGGAAATACCAGTGATACGCTGGACCCGACATTATTCAGCGACTGGGTGCCATTAAATCAGGCATATATGCTGATGAACGGCCTGGTGGAAATTGATGAAAATAACAAAGCTACGCCGGAACTGTTCTCCGCATGGGAAGCCAAACCGGGTGCGGCCGAATGGGTATTTACCGTTCGCGATGGCGTCACCTTTCATAACGGCAAAAAGCTTGATGCCGAAGACATCCTCTACTCCATCAACCTGCATCGCGGCGACAAATCCAAAAGCGCCATCAAAACCCAGCTGGCACCGATTACCGGCCTGACCAAACAGGGCGATAATCAGATCCTCATTACCCTCGACAGCGGCAACGCCGACCTGCCGTATCTACTGGCGGATTACCATCTGGTGGTCGTTCCCAACGGCTTCACTGACTGGTCACACCCGATTGGCACCGGCGGGTTTATCTTTGATCAGTACGAACCGGGCGTACGCTCACTGTTCAAACGTAACCCGAATTACTGGAAGCCGGATCGCGCCTTTGTCGATGCTGTGGAAGTGCTGGTCATCAACGATCCGACCGCACGCACCAACGCCCTGATTTCCGGTCAGGTGCATGCGATTAACCGCGTCGATTTCAAAACGGTCGATTTCCTCAAACGCAGCCCGGCGCTCAATATTGTGCGTTCCTCCGGTGGCCAGCACTTTACGTTCCTGATGGATTGCAGCGTCGCACCGTACAACAACAACGACGTGCGCATGGCGATTAAACACGGCATCGACCGCCAGAAAATCCTCGACACCGTGCTGCGCGGTTACGGCTCGCTGGGTAACGATCACCCTATCCCGAAAACAGACCGTTTCTTCAATCACAGTCTGGAACAACGCGCTTACGATCCGGACAAATCGAAGTTCTACCTGAAAAAAGCCGGTCTGACAGATCTCAAAATCGAACTGTCCTCTTCTGACGCTGCCTTTGCCGGTGCGCTCGACGCCGCGGCCCTGTTCCAGGGACAGGCGCAAAAAGGCGGCATTCAGGTCAACATCAAACGCCAGCCCGCCGACAGTTACTGGGACGACGTGTGGATGAAAGCGCCCTTCAGCATGGGTTACTGGGGCGGACGTCCGACGGCGGACCAGATGTTCTCCACTGCCTATCAGTCCACCGCAAAATGGAACGACACGCACTGGAAAGATGAGAAGTTTGACGCATTACTGTTGCAGGCCCGTTCACTGCTTGATGAGGGCAAACGTGCTGAAATCTATGGCGAACTGCAAAGCATCGTGCGCGACAACGGTGGCGCGATGATCCCGCTGTTCGGCGATTATCTTGATGCGGCCAGTAAAAAAGTCGGCGGCATCAAGCCACATCCGATGTTTAACTTCATGGGTGGTCGTCTGGCCGAGCGCGTCTGGCTGGAGGCATGATGAAAAAACGGATTTTACAGCGGGTCCTGTTGGGCATTATCACGCTGTGGCTGGTTTCTGTGCTGATTTTCATCGGCACAGAAATGCTGCCCGGTGACGTTGCAACGGCTATTCTGGGCCAGAGCGCTACGCCTGAAACCGTTGCCGCGTTGCGTCTGCAACTCGGGCTGGATGAGCCGTCAGTACTGCGTTATCTGCACTGGCTGGCGGGCATTATGCACGGTGATTTAGGTCATTCACTGGCCAACGGTCGCGCCATCAGCGACGAACTGCTGCCGCGTTTGGCGAATACGCTGTTCCTCGCCGGATATGCCGCGGTGATCGCCATTCCGCTGGCGGTGGGTTTAGGCATCGCCTCCGCCATCTGGCGCGGTTCGGTCTTCGACCGGCTGGCAAATACGCTGACACTGATCAGTATTTCAGTACCGGAGTTTTTCGTTGGCTACATTCTGGTGATCGCCTTCGCTATCCGCCTGACCTGGTTTCCGAGTCTGGCGATGGTCGACAGCAGCTCTTCGTTCTTCGACCGTCTTTATGTCTGCACCCTGCCGATGCTCACTCTGACGCTGGTGGTGCTGGCACATATGCTGCGCATGACGCGCGCGTCGGTCACCGCGGTGATGGCCAGTCCGTACATCGAAAGCGCGGTGCTCAAAGGCATACCGCGCTGGCGCATTGTGGTCGCTCACGCGCTGCCAAATGCCCTTGCGCCTATCATCAACGTGGTGGCGTTTAACCTCGCGTATCTGGTGGTCGGCGTGATCCTGGTGGAAGTCGTGTTTGTCTATCCTGGCATCGGGCAGTACATGGTGGATGCGGTGACCAAGCGCGACCTGCCGGTGGTTCAGGCCTGCGGTCTGCTGTTTGGCGGCACTTATATTTTCCTCAACACCACCGCCGATTTGCTGGCGATTTGGTGCAATCCACGCCTGCGCCATGCGCGCTAAAAGAGGGAACTCATGAACCGGTATTTCATTAACATCCCGCTGTCGGCCTGGATTGGTATTGTGATTATTGCGGTGAATCTGCTGGCGGCTATTTTTGCGCCGTGGCTCGCGCCGCACAGCGAAACCGAACAGGTCGGCGACATCTGGTTGCTGCCCTCCGCCGCCACGCCATTTGGCACCGACAGCCTCGGGCGAGATATGCTTTCACGCATTTTGTTTGGTGCACGCACCACGATTGCTATCGCACTGACTATCACCTTCAGCTCATTCATCATTGGCATTGTCACCGGCTTTACGGCAGCGATTTACGGCAAATGGGTGGATGTGGTGCTGTCGCGCATCGTTGATACCGTGATGTCGATTCCGGTGCTGATTTTCGCGCTGATCGTGTTGTCCGTGATGGGCACGTCCATTCCGGTACTGGTGCTGACCATCGCCCTGCTCGATGCCACCCGCGTTTTCCGGCTGGCACGCCTGGTCGCCCAGGCCATTGTCTGTCAGGAATATGTGGAAGCAGCGCGTTTGCGTGGCGAAGGGCTGCGCTGGGTGCTGTTTAAAGAAATCCTGCCGAACGCCCTGCCGCCGCTGCTGGCGGAGTTTGGTATGCGCTTCTGCTTTACCTTCCTGTTTATCGCGGGCCTGAGCTTCTTAGGTCTGGGCATTCAGCCGCCGTATGCCGACTGGGGCAGCATGGTGCGCGACAACGCGCAGGCGATTAACTTTGGTCAGTTCGCGCCATTGTATCCGGCGGCGGCGATTGCCCTGCTGACGATTGGTGTCAATCTGGTGGTTGACTGGCTTCTGGCGCGCAACAGCCTGCCGCATGGAGATGAAGCATGACACGCACGATTTTAGAAATGCGCGGCCTGCGCATCGAAACCCTCGATGGCTCGCCGCTGGTGCAGGATATTTCACTCAAACTGGCGGCGGGCGAAGTGCTCGGTCTGATTGGCGAATCCGGTGCAGGGAAATCCACCATCGGGCTGGCGGCACTGGGTTACGCACGTCAGGGCTGCCGGATTGCCGGTGGCGAAGTCATTCTCGATGGCACGGATATCGTTTCTCAGCCTTCCAGCGTCAAACGCGAATGGCGCGGCAAACGGGTAGCCTATGTGGCGCAAAGTGCGGCGGCCTCGTTTAATCCGGCGCTGACCATTGAAAAACAGGTCTGCGAAGGCCCGATCCGCCACGGTCTGATGAGTAAAGAAGAAAGCCGCCAGTGGGCGATTTCGTTGTTCCGCTCGCTGGATTTACCGGATCCGGAAAACATCGGCAAACGCTATCCGCATCAGCTTTCCGGCGGGCAACTTCAGCGCGCGATGGCCGCGATGGCGATGTCCTGTAAACCCGATTTGCTGATTATGGATGAGCCAACCACCGCGCTGGACGTTACCACGCAGATTGAAGTGCTGGTCATGCTGCGCAAACTGGTGCGCGAATTCAACACAGCAGCGCTGTATATCACACATGACCTGGCCGTTGTCGCGCAACTTGCCGACCGCATTATGGTGCTGCGTCACGGCAAAGAAGTGGAAACCGGCGATACCCAAACCATTCTGGAAAATCCGCAGCAGGAATACACCCGCAGGCTGGTGGCTGAGCGTGAACAGGCACTGACGCCGCTGTCGGAAAGTCATGAATCCGCCGGACAGCCGCTGCTGACGATGCGTAAACTGAGCACCGGCTACAACGGGAAACGGGTGGTTCACGATGTCAGCCTGCAACTGCCGCGCGGCAAAACGCTGGCGATTATCGGCGAATCAGGTAGTGGTAAAAGTACGCTGGCACGCGCATTGGTCGGCCTGCTGCCTGACACCGAAGGCAGCGTGGATTTCGATGGCATTCAGCTTTCGCACAATTTCCATAAGCGCAACAAAGAAACGCTGCGCCGCATGCAGATGATTTATCAGCTGCCTGACGTGGCGCTGAACCCGCGCCAGACGCTGCTGGATATCATCGGCCGCCCGCTGACCTTCTATTTTGGGATGAACAAAATGCAGGTGCGCGAGCGCGTGGAAGAATTACTGCGCCTGACCGAACTGCCGGTCAAACTGATTGACCGTCGTCCCGGTGAGCTTTCTGGCGGGCAGAAACAACGTGTTTGTATCGCCCGTGCACTTGCCGCGCAACCGGAACTGATTATCTGCGATGAAGCCACGTCAGCGCTCGATCCGCTGGTAGCAGAAGAAGTACTGAATCTGCTGCGCCGGTTACAGCAACAGCTCGGGCTGTCGTATCTTTTTATCACCCATGATCTCGGCACGGTAAAACGTATCGCCCATCAGGTGGCGGTGATGTATCAGGGTCAGGTGGTCGCCAGCGGCGATACCGACGTGGTCTTCAGCGCGCCAATGCACAGCTATACCGAAAAACTGCTGACCTCCGTACCAGAAATGCGCACCAGCTGGCTGGACGATGTTCTCGCCCTGCGCGGCACGGCGCTTCCGGCGGCAGCTATTCCTTCGACAGGAGTCTTATGAGCACCAAACGCATCGTGACCGAATTCCCTCACGCCGTCACCGTGACTGAACATTTGTGGATCCCGCTGAACGATGGCACGCGCCTCGCTGCCCGCCTGTGGCTGCCGGACGACGCCGAACGCCATCCGGTGCCCGCCATTCTCGAATACATTCCCTACCGCAAGCGCGACGGAACCCGTACCCGCGACGAACCGATGCACGGTTTCTTCGCCGGAAACGGCTATGCCGTAGTGCGTGTGGATATGCGCGGCAGCGGCGAGTCTGACGGCTTGCTGGCTGATGAATATCTGTTGCAGGAACAGGAAGACGCGCTGGAAGTTATTCAGTGGATAACCGGACAACGCTGGTGCAGCGGCAACGTCGGCATGATGGGTAAATCCTGGGGTGGCTTCAACGGCCTGCAGGTCGCCGCCCGCCGCCCTCCGGCGCTGAAAGCCATCATCACTGTCTGTTCTACCGACGACCGCTACCGCGATGACATCCACTACAAAGGCGGCTGTCTGCTTAACGACAATCTCTGGTGGGGCGGCATCATGCTGGCGTACCAGAGCCGCCCTTCCGACCCTGCGCTGGTCGGTGAAAGCTGGTACAAAGACTGGCTCAACCGTCTGGAAAACATGCCGTTCTTTCCGGCGCTGTGGATGGAGCATCCGCTGCGCGATGAATACTGGCAGCACGGTTCGGTGTGCGAAGACTGGTCGGCAATCCAGTGCCCGGTGATGGCGATTGGCGGCTGGGCTGACGCTTACAGCAACGCTGTTTTCCGTCTGATGGACAATCTGAAAGTCCCGCGCCGCGCCATTCTTGGCCCGTGGGCGCATATCTATCCGCAGGACGGCACGCCGGAACCGGCAATTGGCTTCTTACAGGAAGCCGTGCGCTGGTGGGATCACTGGCTAAAAGGCGAAGACAACGGTGCGATGGAAGGCCCGATGATCCAGACCTGGTTGCAGGACAGTCAGCCGCCATCGGCGATGCGTCCGGTAAGCCCCGGCGAATGGGTGGGATTTGACCGCGGCACCGCCAGTAATATTAATCACAGCCCGCGCTGGCTGACACGCGGCCAGCTTAATACCCAGCCGGACGTTGACGCAGGTGTACTTAATATCTGCTCGCCGCAGAACCACGGTCTGATGGCGGGTGAATGGATGGGCGCAGGCGTGCCGGGCGAAATGCCGCCGGACCAGCGTGTCGATGACGGCATGGCGGAAATCTTCGACGGCGAACCGCTGGCCGAACCGCTGACTATTTTCGGCTTCCCGGAATTTACCGTCGAACTCAGCAGTGATAAACCGGCTGCAATGCTATATGTCAGGCTTTCAGATGTTGCGCCGGACGGTTCGGTGAATCGCGTTACACACGGCTGGCTGAATCTTTCGCATCTGCATGGTCATGATAAATCTGTACCGCTGATCCCCGGCCAGAAAGTCAAAGTACCGGTACAGCTGGACGGTATCGCGCATCGCTTTGCCACCGGACACCGGATGCGCATTTCACTGGCGACCACCTTCTGGCCGATGATCTGGCCGATGGCAGAAGCGACAACGCTGACCTTAGATTTGCACAGTGCGCAGCTCAGTCTGCCGGTATGCGAGCAACCCGTTTCTATCGACGGCCCGATCAAAGAGCCGCAAAGCGCACCGCTTACTCCGCAAACTGTGCTGTCACCGGGACGCGTCGACCGCAACATCACCTACGATTTTCTTACCGACAGCTGGACCAGCGTAACCAACGGCGTGGGCGGTGTCTTCGGCGAAGGCGTTTACCGTTTTGATGATATTGATACGACCGTCGACCATAATCTGCGGCGGGAGCTGACCGTCAGCAACAGCGATCCGCTTTCCGCGCGTTATCTGCTGACCCAGACCATGAAAATGGGGCGTGAAGGCTGGTGGATGGAAGCGGAGATCACCCTCGAACTGCGCAGCGACCTGACGCATTTTATCGTCAGTGGCGATATGGTGGTTAGCCTGAACGGTGAGGAAGAGTTCACCAAGTACTGGCACGAGAGAATTGCGCGATAATCTAAAACCCTCCCCTTCGCAGGGGAGGGAGCGGCTCCAAATTTGTATCAGATTTCAGGAATTATCGCCGTAATATCCTGACTTTCCAGCACCCGCCCGTCCTGCGCACGGATTTCCAGTTTACGCAGCGGCTGGCGGTTTTCGATATCCACCAGCAACGTACAGGCTTCGCCTTCCTCAAACAGGTATTCACTGCCCCACTGCCCCAGCGCGACCAGCACCGGTTGCAGCGCCAGCCCTTTTTCTGTCAGCACGTAATCCTGATACGCCGAACCATCGGCAGCCGGTTCTACCTTCAAAATCTCCTCAGCTACCAGCGCTTTCAGCCGGGTACTGAGAATGTTTTTTGCCGCGCCCAGGCTGCGCTGAAATTCACTAAAGCGTGAAATTCCTCGCATGGCGTCGCGCACGATCAGCAGCGTCCACCAGTCGCCAATTAAATCGAGCGCACGGCCTGCCGGACAAGGCGTGTTTTCCAGACGGGTTCGTTTCATGGCACTTCCTGTTCAACGCGTTTTAAAGAATCTGGTTGCATTATAAAACCACTGATGCTAAAAATCATCTGGTTTTATAATTAAACCACTTTATCAACGCAGAGGTTCTCCCATGTCAGATTCAATTCGCTCCAAATCTGTTGCTCTAATCACCGGCGCATCCACTGGTATTGGCGCGACGTATGCCGACCGTCTGGCGAAACGCGGCTACGATTTAATCCTCGTGGCCCGTGACGCTGACCGCCTTAATGCGCTGTCAGACCGCCTGCAACAGGAATCCGGCGTTAATATCACCGTGCTGCCTGCTGACCTGACCCGTAGCGAAGATCTCGCCCGCGTAGAAGATTTCATCCGCGCCAATCCGCAAATTTCACTGCTGGTGAATAATGCGGGTGCTTCGCTGAAAGCCGGTTTTGAGAACAGCGATGCCGATGCTATCGAGAATCTGATCACACTGAATGTCACCTCTGTGGCGCGCCTTTCCCGCGTGGCGTTCGACGGTCTGATCAAACATAAAGACGGCGCGATTATCAATATCGCCTCGGTGATGGCCCTGACGCCGGAGCTGCAATCTGCGGTGTATTCCGCCACAAAAGCCTTTGTGCTGACCTTCAGCCAGACGTTGCAATTTGAAATGGCCGCACGCGGTTTGTACGTTCAGGCCGTATTGCCTGCCGCAACGCGTACGGAAATCTGGGCGCGCTCGGGTAAAAATATCGATGAAGTGCCGGGTGTGATGGAAGTCGGTGAACTGGTGGACGCCGCGCTGCTGGGCTTTGACCGTAAAGAAAAAGTCACCATTCCACCATTGCAGGATGAAAAACAGTGGGACGAATTTGACGCGCTGCGCTCGGCGATGGTACCGAATTTCCTGCAATCCCACGCGGCACCACGTTACAAAGCCTGACAGTGAGACATTGGCCAGTAACATAAATTTACTGGTCAATGTTGATTTGCTTTGCAAATATGTTAATTCGACAACTTTGTGAAGTGAATACGATGACTGAATATGTGATTGCTGCTCCACAGACTCCCTCTCTGGCTGTCGAAGGCCAGAGCGAACGTTTTCCCCTGCGCCGCGTGTACTGCGTGGGACGTAACTATTCCGAACATGCTCGTGAAATGGGGCATGACCCGGATCGCGAACCGCCATTTTTCTTCGGTAAACCGGCTGATGCGGTTATTCCTGCCAGCGGTAACGTGCCCTATCCGACCCTGACCGAAGACCTGCATTACGAAGTCGAACTGGTCGTGGCGATTGCCAAAGTCGGCAAGAATATCTCCCCTGAAGATGCGCTTTCACACGTGTGGGGTTATACCGTGGGCGTGGATTTAACCCGTCGCGATATCCAGGCACAGGCCAAGAAACAGGGGCGTCCGTGGGATTTCGCTAAAGGTTTTGATGATTCCGCACCCGCCAATCCGCTATTGCCGGTCAGCCAGACAGGTCATCCTGCCAGCGGTAAAATCTGGCTGGATGTGAACGGTGAAAAACGTCAGCGCGGCGATTTGAGCGACCAGATCTGGCAGGTCGCAGATGTGATCAGTTATCTGTCGCAGGCCGTGGAACTCAAACCGGGTGACCTGATTTACACCGGCACACCAGCGGGCGTCGGTGCGGTGGTGCGCGGTGATGTGATTACCGGTGGCATCGAAGGTCTGAGCGATTTCAGCTTTACCATCGTGTGATTCATCCAGGACGTCTGACCTCAGGCGTCCTTCTCCCCAATTTTTCTCTGATTCTCTTCTTCAATAATCGGGATTAGCTTCTCAAACGCACAGGCGCTGGACGGGTCAAACAGCGAAAGCGTTTCAATCTGGCTCAGTAAAATCACTTTGCGAAATTTCAGCACATTCGCTGGCGAAGACACCGGCGTAATTCCGTGTTCCTGATAATAACGGGCGTAGTTATGCTCGACGCGCAGTTCCAGCGTGTCTTTATCGCGATAACCACTGACCATGGGGATCACCACCACATTATCCGACGAACTGGTTTCACAGCGCGCCGTATGCACCATGCCGATATAGACGCGTCGCGACTGAAGCGTAATAAACACCATATCGCCCTCTTCCATGCACTGATACAGCAATCCTTCCACGCCATTGGCGCGGGTGAGTTGCTTATAAAGTTGCTTGCGTCCGGCGGTATTGAGCCGCAGGCCCGGCGACCAGGTGGTGCGTACCAGACACAGCATCACGGAGACACCAAGCATAATGACCACAGGCGCCTGGATCCCTAAGAAACTCCAGTTAATAAAATCACGGTGATAATGCACATCCTGATGCAGATGCGGGATCGCGGGCAGCCAGTTAACGACTTCTGAAATCCCCCACAGCGCCAGATACACCAGCGCAATCACCAGCACGCCCTGTAGCACAAAAATACAGCCGTACAGCGCCACCAGGAAATGCACGTCCCAGCCGAAAGTTCGTTTAAGTTTAAAACGCGATGAGATGTCGCGGGTGGTATACCAGTACCCGCAGACCATTAACACCATGAATACCGCTGTGGCCATTACAGCACGCTCATGCGTTTGACATGACGGGCGAAATCTTCCTGCATATCCTGATTGGCCGGATTCACGGACGCCGTACCGTTTTCATCAATCAGAATACGCTCGCCCTCTTCGAGCGTGTTTTCCATATCTGCGGCACTGAATAACCCGAGGAATTTTTCCGGGCTGGAGAAAATCTGCAACACAATCTTGATCATAGGTTTACCTCTCAAAACTAAAGAGTAAGCCTAGTCAAAGGAGAGAGGGGCTGTGGCTGTTTCGGATTTTTTACGGGATCTGTTTTTACGCCAGCAGATATAAAAAAGGGCCACCTTGCGGCAGCCCTTTGCTGAAAATCTCAGACGTCAATGAATTACCTGACGTCCTGACCTTCATGATGTGCTTCTTCATGCGCGGCCTGTTCGGCATGAACTTCAGCCGCACGTTTGCGCAGGCCAATCCAGCCCAGAACCAGCAGGATGATCAGCACCGGAATCGTCGCCACGGTATACGTGCCGTTCGGGTAATCAAATGCCATCAGGACCAGTACGCTTGCCAGGAAAGCCAGCGTCAGCCACGAAGTGACCGGTGCCCACGGCATTTTGAAGGAAACGTCTTTCGCGCGACCTTCTTTGATGGCTGTACGCAGCTTCATCTGGCAAACGATGATGAAAGCCCATGAACTGAGGATGCCGAGTGAAGCGACGTTCAGGACAATTTCAAACACCTGCGAAGGCACGTAGTAGTTGAGTACCACGCCGATCACATAAATACCCACGGTCACCAGAATGCCCGCGTAAGGCACCTGCTGCGCGCTCATTTTCGACATGAATTTCGGCGCAGAACCGCCCATCGACAGGGAACGCAAAATACGACCGGTGGAATACAGCCCGGAGTTCAGGCTCGACAGCGCCGCAGTCAGCACCACGATGTTCATGATGGTGCCGATATAAGGTACGCCAAGCTTACTGAAGAAGGTCACAAACGGGCTCTGGCCGGCCTGATACGCATTCCACGGTAATAACAGAACCAGCAGCACCACAGAACCCACGTAGAATAATGCGATACGCCAGATAACACTGTTAATGGCTTTCGGCAATACTTTTTCAGGATTTTTGGTTTCGCCAGCCGCGGTCCCGACCAGTTCAATGGCCGCGAACGCGAAGACCACGCCCTGCACCAGAACCAGCGCCGGTAATAGGCCGTGCGGGAAGATACCGCCGTTGTCGGTTATCAGATGTAAACCGGTGGTATTGCCGTCCAGCTGTTTGCCGGTGCCGAGGAACACCACACCCACAATCAGGAACAGGGCAATTGCCGCCACCTTGATCAGCGCAAACCAGAATTCCATTTCAGCGAACCACTTCACGCCGATCATGTTCATCGTGGCAACAATCGCCAGCGCGCCCAGCGCAAACATCCACTGCGGAACATCACCGAAGGTTCCCCAATAGTGCATGTAAAGAGCCACTGCGGTGATATCGACAATGCCGGTCATCGCCCAGTTAAGGAAATACATCCAGCCTGCAACGTAAGAAGCTTTTTCGCCCAGGAACTCACGGGCATAAGAGACGAAACTGCCGCTGGTCGGACGGTGTAAAACCAGTTCGCCCAACGCACGTAAAATAAAGAATGAGAAAATACCGCACACCGCATACACGATGGCCAGCGCCGGGCCAGCCATCTGTAAACGCGCGCCCGCGCCGAGAAACAGACCGGTGCCGATAGAACCACCAATGGCAATCATCTGTACCTGACGATTGCCCATACTTTTGTGATACCCGTGTTCGTGCGAGTCCAGCCAGCGTCTTTTCGCCGCCTGCTTCGCCTCTGCCGATTTCTTATGAGACTTCATTCGATCTTGTTCTCCAAAAATAACCTTCACCTGACGTCGGGTGCTGCAAGCAAACGATTGCAAGCCTCAACGTTTATGGGGTTTACCCACTGTAGTTTTTTTAGCCGGAACTGTTTTGGTGCAATAACGGCGAAGGATGCTACCTGTTCTCATTAACCGTGGCAAAAAAAACCGTCATAAAAAATTGTGAGCAGTCATATTTCGCACAACGAATTTTGCGTTTGCGTGCGCTACGGAGATTCTTTCGGCAGGCACTCTTTTCTGACCCGCTCAATATTGATCGACAGATACATGATCTCTTCTGTTGTCAGTTCCCGCTGATATTGAGCGGAAAGGTAATCACCGATTTTTTCCGAGCATTGCCAGGCTTGCGGATAGTTCTCTTTCACGGCCACATGCAACGTCATGTCGTCATCGGCCACCACAGTGCGGCTGAGCATGCGCTGTGCGAAAAATTTCAGATGGGTGACGAAACGCTGATAGCTCAGTGATTCTTCGTCATATTCAATGCGCAGCTGATATTTCACCAGATTGAGGATTTCTTGCATAACGCGGGTGATTTGTTGCACTTCCGGCATTTCGCCATTGAGCTGAGCGTTCACCAAATGCAGGGCGATAAAACCGGCTTCATCCACCGGTAGACGCACACCGAGGCGCGAATGAATAATTTCCAGCGCTTCCAGCCCGAGCGCGTATTCTTTCGGATACAGACGACGGGTTTCCCAAAGCAAAGCGTTGCTGATCGGTACGCCCTTTTTCTGTCGTTCGATGGCAAAATTACAGTGATCGGTGAGGGCGATGTATAAATTTTCCTGCAATTTCCCAAGCCGTCCGCGCGCCAGCGTGATGATCTGGTCGCAGGTGGTCATCACTTCCATCGGAATATGCGAAAGCAGTTCGGTCAGATGCGCGACCAGTTCGTCGCTCTGTAATTCGAAGATTTTCTCGATTTTACTTTCATCGAGTTCATCTCCGGTTTTCTTCATAAACGCCAGCCCGCAGCCCATGACGACCTGTTCCCGCTGCTGAACGTTGACGACAACCACCACGTTATTATTAAGTATTTTGGCGATTTTCATTGTTATTCCCTGAAAAGAAAAACCCGATCGTCCTTATGGATGATCAGGTTTTATCGGCCGCAGTCTGCGGATCTGCCGGATAATTTTACCAGATACGATCCTCAGTCAGACGTAAATTTTGCACTCAGAACGTGACGATGGCCTTAAGTCCGGTCACCCAGGCATCCTGCGTTTCCTTCACTCCACCCGGTCGGTACCAGTATTGCAAATCCGGTTGCAGAATCAGCCAGGAGCGGACTTTAACCTGATAATACAGATCGGCGTTTACCGAATGCCCGGACAACGGCGTATACAGCGGATTACCGTAGTCATCCACCTGATAAATAGTGTTCAGATTTTCCTGATTCTGGCGGTAATGGTTGCTCATTTTAAGGTAGGTCATCCCAAAGCCCAGCCAGTCGTCGGGGCGCGCATCAAACAGCCCGCGATAGCGCATAGAAGCGGCCTGGGTGTAATGAATTGCATTACTGCGCTGATCGCCCAGCCCGAGACTGTAGGACACACTCATCCCCCGGTTCGGATCGTCCCCGCGCTGCGTCACCTGTTGATTGAAACCGGTATACATAAACCAGGTGCTACTGTGTTTGCGGTATCCTTCAGGGTCCGTTGCGCCGACGCTCTGCGTTTTCCCTTCCGACAAATCAGTTTGTGGTGAGTTGGTATACAGCAAACCGAAGTTATAAATCCCCGGTAAACCATTCACTTTGGTTTTCAGTTCCGCCTCCATCGGCAGCAGAATACCGCGCGCACCTTTAAGCGAACCGCTCCAGGCGTATTTACGGTCCGACGCATCCGGGTTTTGTTCCATAATGCCGGTTTTCAGCGTCAGTTCCGGCGTCAGCTTGTACTGGATTGTGGTTCCCCAGTAGTGTTTATTCCAGTTATACCAGGTCATCGAGTTAGCCGATTTGCCGCCGCACTGGCTGAGCAACTGGAAATCGCACGGGATAATCTGATCAAAATCCTGATTTTTGTTCATCATACCGATGCGCCAGTGCAATTTGCGGTCATCGAAACTGCGGCCAAACGTCAGCCAGCCCAGACGGGTAATCGACTGTCCGCCCCAGCTTTCCTGCGCGATATCGTTAAATCCGACGCGTGGATCCTGCGTACGTTCTGACGTCAGGCTGTCGTTATGGTTACGGTTAACAATATTTCCTTCAATGGCAGCGTCAGGAATGCCGGTGTACATCTCCAGATCCTGGGTAAACGTCAGCGAGAACTGATCGATATATGCCAGATGTTTATCATGGTTATAACCACCACCCGCGTTATAAGACGATTCACTCAGATAGCCGAGCTGATAATGAAAACCGTGATCTTCGATAATCGGTCGGATGCCCATCATATCGCCGAGCATGCCTGCGCCGGGCGCCTCAAATCCTAAAACAGTGCCATTCCAGCTATCCGCTGCGTGCGCCGAATGAATGCCTGCAGTTAAAAAACACAGTGCCAGAACACTGCCTTTCAGTAGTCGGTTATTATTTATTAATTTACAGGTAGGTGTAACAGAATTCTGAAAACGTTTCATCTTGATATTTCCGTTTTATTATTTTAAATCATCATTATTATTATCGGGCAATACAGGGCGAGACTGCAGCTTATAGAGTTATAAGCCGCAGAGGTTATTTGCTATTTAGAAAATGTTGATTATAAAAATCAAAAAAGCAGATCAGGATTTTAACGCTGCACCATTAGAACCAATGACTTCTTTATACCAGAAGAAACTTTTCTTACGACGGCGTTCCAGTGTGCCATTCCCCTGGTCATCACGGTCAACATAGATATATCCGTAGCGTTTGGAGAATTCTGCTTTTGAAGCGCTGACCAGATCGATTGGTCCCCAGCTGGTGTAACCCATGACTTCTACGCCGTCTTCAATGGCTTCGCGTACCTGAACCAGATGGTCGTTGATGTACTCAATACGATAATCGTCGTTGATGCTGCCATCCGCTTCGACTTTATCGCGAGCACCTAATCCGTTTTCCACAATAAATAATGGCTTCTGGTAACGGTCATACAGTTCATTCATTAAGAAACGCAAACCTTCCGGATCAATCTGCCAGCCCCATTCGGAACTTTGTAAATGCGGATTCGGCACCATATTTAATATATTGGCACGCGCTTTAATATTTTGTTCTTCGTCGGTAGTTACACAACCGGTCATATAGTAACTGAATGAAATAAAGTCGACGGTTTCTTTTAGCGTCACTTTATCTTCAGCGGTAATATTAATTTTCATGCCGCGATCTTTAAAGAAACGCGTCATATAAGCCGGATATGCGCCACGTACCTGAACATCGCCGAAGAATAACCAGTCGCGGTTTTGTTGCAATGTTTCCATCATATCGGCCGGTTTGCAGGTCAGCGGATACAGCATTCCGCCGAGCAGCATATTACCGATTTTGCCATCCGGAATAATTTCATGGCAGGCTTTGACCGCTTTGGCGCTGGCCACCAGCTGATGATGGATCGCCTGATAAATTTCCTGCTTGCTGCTGTCTTCCGGCAGCCCAACACCGGTGAACGGCGCGTGCAATGACATGTTGATTTCGTTGAACGTCAGCCAGTGTTTCACTTTATCTTTATAACGGCTGAACACAGTACGGGCGTAATTTTCAAAGAAACCGATGGTATCGCGGCTACCCCATCCACCGTGATTTTTCACGATGCCATAGGGCATTTCGTAATGCGAAAGCGTCACCAGCGGTGTGATCCCGTATTTTGCCATTTCATCAAACAGACGGTCGTAAAATGCCAGACCGGCTTCGTTTGGCTGCAATTCATCACCCTGCGGGAAAATACGCGTCCAGGCGATGGAAGTACGCAGCACGGTGAAACCCATTTCGGCGAACAATTTCATGTCTTGCGGATAGCGATGATAGAAATCAATCGCCACATCTTTGACGCCGAAATCACCTTCCGCACGTTCCTGCACCGGACCAAAAACGCCTTGCGGTTGCAGGTCAGATGTCGATAACCCTTTTCCGTCAGTCAGATATGCACCTTCCACCTGATTGGCTGCGACTGCGCCGCCCCATAAGAAACCGTCTGGGAATTGCTTGTTCATGTGAACCTCCTGGCTCTGGCCGTTATCGTAATAAAGTCAGTAATGGCGTTTGTTCGCTGGCGTCCTGGCCGACACCTGCCGGGATGACGTCAAGATAGTCATCGCTGTTGGTGACCAGCACCGGCGTCGTCAGGTCGTAACCGGCATCGGAAATGGCCTGCATATCGAATTCCAGCAACAAATCGCCCTGCTTCACCACCGCGTCAACCGCAACGTGTGGCGTAAAGAATTTGCCGTCCAGCTTCACCGTATCGATGCCGACGTGGATCAGAATTTCTGCCCCCTCGTCGGACTCAATCCCGATGGCGTGATGAGTTTTGAACAGCGAAGCAATGGTGCCGTTAACCGGTGAAACCACGCGGCCTGTCGTCGGGACGATCGCCACACCTTTTCCCAGCAGACCGCTGGCAAATGTCGGGTCTTTTACCTGATCGAGAGCTATGCAGGAACCGGTCATCGGGCTGGCGATCAGCGTCTTTCCGCGTGGCGCCTGAACAGCCTCTGCTTTCGCCTTTTCAGTGATTTCCGGCGTTGCCGCTTCTTCTTTGATACCGAAGAAATAGGTCGCCAGTGCAGCGAACACCAGCGCAATCAGTGTGCCGACAATCGCAGCCGTGACGGTTTTATCAAAACCGGTCGGAGGAATAATCTGGGTGAAGGTGAAGATATTGGCGAAACCGAAGGAATACGCCGTCGTCTGGAAATACCCGAGGATCGCCGCGCCTATTGCACCACCGACGCAACCGAAGATAAACGGACGACGACGCGGCAGGTTAATACCGTAAACGGCGGGTTCTGTGATCCCAAAAATACCGGCACTGATAGCTGAACCTGCCAGCGCTTTGGTTCGCGCATCTTTAGCACGCAGCATCACGCCGATGACCGCGCCGACCTGCCCCATCACGGCTGGCAGCAACAGTGGCATCATGGTGTCGTGACCGAGAATACTGAAGTTGTTGATCATCAGCGGCACCAGTCCCCAGTGCAGACCGAAAATCACACACACCTGCCACAGTGCCCCCATAAAGGCACCGGCAATCATCGGGCTGACGTGATAAACAAACTGGTAGCCGTTAGCCAGTTGCTGACTGGCCCAGGTCGCGACCGGCCCGATAATCAGGAAAGTCAGCGGCACCACCACCATCAGGCAGATAAGCGGCGTGATGAAGTTACGCAGCGAAGAAGGCAGGAGTTTCATTGCTCTCTTTTCCAGCCAGCAGGAAACCCATGCGGCCAGAATCACCGGGATAACTGATGAAGCATAATTGATAAAAACCAGAGGGATACCGAAGAAAGAATCCCCTTGCACCCCCGTCTGTTGCGCCTGGAAAGCGGCAATCATCAGCGGATGAACCATTGCGCCGCCAATCACCATGGTGACAAACGGATTACCGCCAAATTTCTTACCGGCTGTGTAACCAATCACCAGTGGGAAGAAGTAGAACATTGCATCGCTGGCAGCGAACCAGACTTTATAAGTTCCGCTCTCAGGGTTTAGCCAGCCGCAGGCCAGCGCCAGTGCAAGAAATCCTTTCAGGATCCCCGATGCCGCCATGATGCCGATGAACGGTGTAAAAATACCTGAAATAACGTCAATCGCACGGGCAAGTAAACTGCCTTTTTCACCGGTGCCATCATCGTCGCTGTCGGAAAGCGTACTGCCTTTTACCAGTGCGTCATATACCGCGCCGACGTGGTTGCCGATCACCACCTGAAACTGGCCTCCGCTTTCCACGACCATGATCACGCCCGGATTTTCTTTCAGTCCGGCGGCATCGGCCTTACTGGTGTTTTTCAGTTTGAAACGTAAACGGGTCACGCAATGAACCACGCTGACTACGTTTTCCTTTCCGCCCACTCCGCGGAGAATTTCATCGGCTAATGTACTGTATTCCATGGTGTTATCTCATCAGAGTAATGGCGTCGTGCACGACATTGCCGTTGTATTTCAAAGGGGCGGCCTGCCCCTGAATTCAGGCCAAAAAAAAACCTAAACTTCCGGCCTTTTCGCAATATGCGAAAAAACGAGAAGTTTAGGTTTTGCCTGTCAGACAGTAACAATCCTGCTTTTCGAATGAATTCTCCGGCGAATCGCAGCCAGAAACAAGTCGTAATATCTGCCGGATGATGAAACTGTGATCGGCTTCAGATTTTGTGTTAACTGACGCTCTTTCCTGAGCGCCAGTCACACGATTTACTCTATATCAGGCTGCGGTGACATCCGCAGAAACCAGGCTCAGCGCCCACTCTTCGGATACCGTATCCAGCTCCTCACGTGCTTTTTTCAGCCCCGCTTCGCGCGCTGCTTCATCGGAGAATTGCAAAGGCTGAGCATCCACAAACCACGGGTTTTCTACCCCGATAAATCCAAAAGCGTTTTTCAGCACCGGCGTCATCGCATCCATGTTAGCAAACGGACTGCCTTCACCGAGATCAGCGCCGCGCGTGGTCACAAACAGCACTTTCTTATCGCCCAGATTACCGGTAATGCTGCCGTCATCATGCAGATCATAAGTGACATTGGTACGGATAATATTGTCGATGAATGTTTTGAACGTGGAAGGAATCGTCCAGTTATACATTGGCATGGCGCAAACCAGCGCATCCGCTTCCATCACGCGCTGACACAGCGCATCAGATTCTGCCAGCACTTCGCGCATACGGTCAGTACGTTGCGCTTCAGGCGTATACGTGGCCTGCACAAATTCTGCCGAAATGTGTGGCTGCACATCTTCGGTGACATCCAGATAATCAATCTCGAGTTCAACGCCCTTATGTTGCAACTGTTCAATGAAATAGCGCCCCAGCGCACGGGAATTAGACCACTGGTGAAATTTAGAACTTGCATCAACGTGTAGAATTTTCATGTTTTTCCTTTTGCCGTGGATGATCATCGGCGCTTTTAACTGAGGCTGTTTTGACCAGCACTGATTAACTAGGACTGTATTTGTCGTAGTTAAAAATACGCCCAAAGATACCCCGCTGGCAAGTGCCAGTGAGAAAAAAGTCTGAAAGAATGGATCAGATTATTCGACGGGAACCGCGATCTCCCAGCCAGCGGGTCACCTGCTGACTGAACTCCGGCGGGGCTTTGCGACCAAACTGCGAGGCCAGTCCGGCGAGTGTTTGCGCCGCAAGCACTTCACGCATTTTGTCATCGGCTTCAATCATCAGCGCGTGTATTGCACACAGCCCGGAACTCGCCCAGGACGGAGGATTGTCTTCAAACACCGCGCAGCGGTTGCGGATTTCCTTGCAGTCGAAGAGCTTTTTGCGCCCATCGATGGCATCTACCACTTCCAGCACGCTGATTTCCTGCGACGGTTTCGCCAGTCGGATACCGCCCTTCGCGCCTTCTGTCGCGATGATAAGTTTTGCTTTGTGCAGTTTGGTGAACAGTTTAGCGACGTAATCGAACGGCACCCCCTGAAGTTCTGACAAATCGCGCACACTGGCATCCGTCACCTTTCCCTGCGGATCGGCGATAAATAACAGGCAATGCAGGGCGTATTCGACGCCGGCGCTGATATGAGACATACGAGGTTGTGCTCCAAACTAAGACCAGATGACACCTAATTAAACACCAGATGCCTGCCAAATAACACTAAAAGCAGGTATCAGGCAGGATATGCCTCAATCTGATCGTGCTCACAAACCGGAAACAAAATTAAAAAACGTAAAATGCATATTCGTTTCCTCAATTGTTTACCCACAGTCCATTCTCAATACTTCTGTTTATATTTCGTTTTCACGCGCGTTATTCCTGCGTTCCCGTCTGGTAAAACAAGGAGATGTAAGATGACTCACCTGTATCAGGATGCCTCACAACCCGTCGCTACCCGCGTCGCCGATCTGCTCGCCCGTATGACGCCTGCCGAGAAATACGCCCAGATGCACGCGTTCTGGCTGATCCTCGACGGCAACGGCAAACACCGAGAACGGTCCGATCTGAGCGATGATTTTGCCGGACATAAACAAACTTTGGCGCTGGAGGAGCAGCTGGCACTGGGCGCAGGACAAATCACGCGACCGCTTGGAACGCACGTGGTCAGCCCGGCAGAAGGCGTGCGGGCGCTGAACCGGCTGCAAAAAATGCTGGTGGAAGAAACGCGGCTCGGCATTCCTGCGATGTTCCATGAAGAATGCCTGGTGGGTCTGCTTTGCAAAGACGCGACGCTTTTCCCCTCTTCCCTGAGCTACGCCTCTACGTGGGATCCGCAACTGATGGAACAAATTGCAGGCGCTATCCGCGATGAAGCACAAAGCGTCGGTTGTCATCAGGGATTGGCGCCGGTACTGGACGTTTCCCGCGATGTCCGCTGGGGGCGTACCGAAGAAACATTTGGCGAAGACCCTTATCTGGTTGGCGTGATGGCAACCGCTTATGTGCGCGGTTTGCAGGGCGAAAAACGGGATCTTCTGGCCACGCTTAAGCATTATGTCGGACATTCATTCAGCGAAGGGGCGCGTAATCATGCGCCGGTTCATCTGGGTTTTCGTGAGCTGAATGACACATTCCTGCTGCCTTTTGAAATGGCAGTGAAGCTGGCGAATGCCGGTTCAGTGATGCCTGCGTATCATGATATTGACGGCCAGCCATGTCACAGCGATCACTTCCTGCTGACTAAAATATTGCGCGAACAGTGGGGATTCGATGGCCTGATTGTTGCCGATTACGGCGGTGTCAGCTTGCTGCATCAGCATCATGGGGTCAGCCATGATGACGCCGAATCCGCAGCGTTGTCGTTCAATGCCGGGCTGGATATCGAGCTACCGAAAGGCGATTGCGCACAGCATCTGGCTGATGCGGTATCTCGTGGTCTGATCGACATGGTAAAAATTGATGAAATTGTTACACGTGTGCTGACCGAAAAATTCCGTCTCGGCCTGTTTGAACAGCCTTACGCCTGCGAACCGCAACCTCAACTGCAACAACCCGCCACGCTTAAACTGGCCTGGAAAGCCGCGGTGCGTTCCATCACCCTGCTGGAAAATAACGGCATCCTGCCGCTGAAACCAAAATCCGGTCAGAAAATTGCAGTGATCGGCCCGACGGCAGACGATCCGCTGGCCTTGCTCAGCGGTTACAGTTTTCCGGTACATCTGATCATCAGCGAAATGCAAGCACAGACGGAACAGGTCATTACGCCGTTACAGGCCTTACGTACTGCATATGGCGAACAAAATATTCGTTATGCCAAAGGCTGTCATATTCTCGAAAAACGCACGGCGGGTGCGCCGGTCTTCCCCGGTGATGCCGCGACACCGATGCAAAACTCGCCAGTGTCACTCAATACCGCGCTTATCCCACAGGCCGTGAAACTGGCACAGGAAAGTGATGTCGCTCTGGTGTTCGTCGGCGATCTGGCGGGATTATTCCAGAGCGGAACCGTCGGTGAAGGCTCTGATACGGACAGCCTTGTATTGCCGGGGGTTCAGCAGCAGTTACTGGAGGAGATAGTCGCGACAGGCAAGCCGATCATTGTTGTCATGACTGGTGGTCGCCCGTATTCTCTCGGCGGACTGGAAGAAAAAATCGCCGGGTTCCTGATGGCGTTTGCACCCGGTCAGGAAGGCGGGCGGGCTATTGCCGACCTTATCAGCGGCAAAGAGGCACCGTCCGGCAGGCTGGTGGTCTCCGTGCCGAAAAGTGCCGGTGCTATGCCGTATTATTACAATCACAAACTGAAAAGTGGCGGCACGCCGATTGCTTTCCACTTTGGTGCCAAGTATCCATTTGGCTACGGGCTGAGCGGCACCACGTTCCACTATCACGATTTACAAGTCGATCAGCAGCCCGTCATCATCAAAAACGGCGATATCACGGTTAAAATCAACGTGACCAATACCGGACCGCAGGCGGGCAGCGAAGTGGTGCAGGTTTACCTGCGTGACTGCGTGGCGACGCTGGTGCGTCCGGTGCAGGAACTGAAAGCTTTTGAGCGCGTTGAGCTGGAACCCGGTCAAACCGCAACGCTCAGCTTCAGCATTCCCACCGACATGCTGAATTTCACCAGTCACGCGGGTAAGCGCATTGTCGAGCCCGGTTATGTTGAAGTTCAGGTGGGATCATCGAGCGCGGATATTCGTGCAACGGGCAAAGTGATTCTGGCAGGTGAAATCCGTGAGTTACCGCGCAACTGGCGGATGACCAGTCGTTGTGAAGTGAGCCGGTAATTTCTGATTAAAAAATGCAAAACGGACGCACAAGGCGTCCGTTTTTTATGCGCTGCAAACCCGTTACTCAGATTCTCTGGTTATCCCGAAGTGCTTGTACGCATGATTGGTCGCCATGCGACCGCGCGGTGTGCGCTGAATAAAGCCCTGCTGGATCAGGAACGGTTCGATAACATCTTCAATCGTCTCGCGCTCTTCACCAATCGCCGCAGCTAAGTTATCCAGTCCGACCGGCCCGCCGGTAAACTTGTCGATAATTGCCAGCAGCAATTTGCGGTCCATATAATCGAAACCTTCAGCATCGACATCCAGCATATCCAGCGCGCCATTCGCAACGTCACCATTGATGGTGCCGTCACCTTTCACTTCCGCGAAGTCACGCACGCGGCGCAACAGACGGTTTGCGATACGCGGTGTACCACGTGAACGGCGGGCAATCTGATGTGCGCCCTCTTCCGATAACTCCAGACCGAGGCAGGTCGCACTGCGTCCGACGATGTGCTGTAAATCTGCTACCTGATAGAACTCCAGACGCTGCACGATACCGAAACGATCACGCAAGGGAGACGTCAGGGAACCGGCGCGGGTAGTCGCACCAATCAGGGTAAACGGAGGCAAATCGAGTTTGATGGAACGCGCTGCCGGCCCTTCGCCAATCATGATATCCAGCTGATAATCTTCCATCGCCGGATACAGAATTTCCTCAACGACTGGCGACAGACGATGGATTTCATCAATGAACAGCACATCGTGCGGCTCAAGATTGGTCAGCATCGCAGCCAGATCGCCGGCCTTTTCCAGCACGGGCCCGGAAGTGGTACGCAGATTCACGCCCATTTCGTTGGCTACAATGTTAGCCAGCGTGGTTTTACCCAGCCCCGGAGGTCCGAAAATCAACAGGTGATCGAGCGCATCTTTACGTTGTCTGGCCGCCTGAATAAAGATTTCCATTTGCGAGCGCACGTGCGGCTGCCCAACGTATTCGCTGAGCAGTTTCGGGCGGATTGCACGGTCAATGACTTCTTCTTCACTAAAAACCTCAGAAGAAATCAGGCGGTCGGCTTCAATCATCGTTTACCTCACAGCGCTGCGCGCAGCGCTTCTCTAATCAGCGTTTCAGATTCTGCACCCGGCTTCGCCACTTTGCTGATCATGCGGCTGGCTTCCGGCGGTTTGTATCCGAGGGATATCAGGGCTGCGACGGCTTCGCCTTCAGCGTCAGATTCTTTTGCTTTCGACGCCGATGCAGGTAGCGAGATATCAGTATGATTGTTAAATAGATCACCGTTTAATCCTTTAAAGCGGTCTTTCATTTCGACGACCAGGCGTTCTGCGGTTTTCTTACCGACGCCAGGTAACTTGATTAATGCGGTGATTTCTTCCTTTTCTACCGCACTGACAAACTGCTGTGCCGACATGCCTGACAGAATTGCCAGTGCCAGCTTTGGCCCCACGCCGTTGACTTTAATCAGTTCACGGAACAGCGCGCGCTCTTGTTTATCGTTAAATCCGTAGAGCAACTGGGCATCTTCACGGACGATAAATTGCGTGAAGATGATAGCTTCCTGACCCAGTTCCGGCAATTCGTAAAAACAGGTCATCGGCATATGCACTTCATAGCCCACACCGTTGGTTTCAAGCAGCACCAAAGGGGGCTGTTTTTCCAGAATAATGCCTCGTAATCTGCCTATCACGTTCATTTTCCTTATCAGGTCAAAAGCAGCGATGTTTATATCATAAAAAAGGCTGGATGGATATCCAGCCTAATGGAGTTGCGGCGGCTATCGCATACGTCCGCGCGCCATTTGTAGTTTGTCTGAGCTAAGTCGAATTGCGTTCTGACTCATGTGGCAATGCGTGATCGCAATCGCCAGCGCATCGGCAGCATCAGCCTGCGGATTGGCAGGTAATTTCAGTATAGAGCGCACCATATGCTGAACCTGCGTTTTTTCAGCCGCGCCGGTGCCTACAACGGTCTGTTTGACCTGTCTTGCCGCATATTCGAACACCGGCAAATCCTGATTCACTGCCGCGACAATAGCCGCACCGCGAGCCTGTCCGAGCTTTAAAGCCGAGTCAGCATTCTTCGCCATAAAAACGGATTCGATGGCAAAAAAATCAGGCTGAAATTGGGTAATGATTTCCGACACACCGGCATAAATCAGTTTCAGACGCCCCGGCATATCATCCACTACGGTGCGGATACAGCCGCTGCCGAGATAGCTGAGCTGACGCCCTGTCTGGCGGATAATGCCATAGCCGGTAATACGCGAACCGGGGTCGATCCCCAGAATAATAGCCATAGCCAGTCAACGCCTTGTGTTGTCGTTTTTTTGGAAAGTTGGGGAGAGTATAAACTGCTGAGGGACAACAGGATAGCCGGCCGGTGGTGACCACCGGCGGCACTGAGATTACAGAGTTTCTGCGATCTCGTCGGAGATTTCACCGTTGTGGTAAACCTCCTGCACATCGTCACAATCTTCCAGCATGTCGATCAGGCGCAACAGTTTAGGTGCAGTTTCTGCATCCATATCGGCTTTGGTCGATGGGATCATGGTGACTTCTGCGGAATCGGCTTTGTAACCAACCGCTTCCAGCGCATCTTTCACTTCACCCAGATTTTCCCAGGCTGTGAATACATCTATAGCGCCGTCATCGTAAGAAATGATGTCTTCTGCGCCCGCTTCCAGAGCGGCTTCCATCAGCACATCTTCATCCAGACCTGGAGCGAAAGTGATCACGCCTTTTTTGGAGAACAGATAAGCCACGGAACCGTCGGTACCCAGGTTGCCACCGGTTTTGGTGAAGGCATGACGCACTTCTGCCACAGTACGGTTGCGGTTATCACTCAGACATTCAACCATGATGGCGGAGCCACCCGGACCGTAACCTTCATAAATGATGGTTTCCATGTTGGTGTCTTCGTCACCGCCCACACCACGTGCGATGGCGCGGTTGAGAGTATCGCGGGTCATGTTGTTTGACAGCGCTTTATCAATTGCCGCGCGCAGACGTGGGTTAGAACCCGCATCGCCGCCACCCAAACGTGCCGCTGTTACCAGCTCGCGAATGATTTTTGTGAAAATTTTGCCGCGTTTAGAATCTTGCGCCGCTTTGCGGTGCTTAGTGTTGGCCCACTTACTGTGACCTGCCATAAATATCTCCAAAAAGTCTTAAGTCTTAACAGACCGAATAGTTTACAAATTCTTCAATCGCCTGCTGGTTACTCGGAGACACCGTCAACGCTGCCGCTGCGGGTTTATCGAGCCACCGGTATGCATGATGTTCGGTGAGTTCCACATCACGCTCATCGGGTAACGCCAGACAGAACCAGTGTTCTTTGTTACGCGTCACGCCGGGAGCATAGCGATGGCGCAAATGCGCAAATATTTCAAAGTCCTCGCAGCGGTGGCAGTCCTGAAGAGTCAGGTTTTCACCTGCAATGTCGATACCGACCTCTTCCATGACTTCCCGCTGCGTGGTTTGATTCGGGGATTCCCCGCCTTCCAGACTGCCGGTCACCGACTGCCAGAAATTCGGGTCATCCTTTCGTTGAAGCATCAGCACCCGGCCGGTGTTTCTGGCGTAGATGACGCACAGTATCGACTCAGGACGCTTATAGCTCATTAGTTATTCTCTGTATTTGTGTCTGGCGTCACTTCTTTTTTCGCCACCACCGCGATGCCCAGTTCCAGCAGCGAAGCCGGATTTGCAAAGCTTGGCGCTTCTGTCATCAGACAAGCAGCTGCTGTGGTTTTCGGGAATGCGATGACGTCACGGATGTTGTCCGTACCGGTCAGCAACATCACCAGACGATCCAGACCAAATGCCAGACCCGCGTGCGGAGGTGTGCCGTATTTCAGGGCATCGAGCAGGAAGCCGAATTTCTCGCGCTGTTCGTGTTCGTTAATCCCCAGAATGCTGAACACTGTCTGCTGCATTTCACTGCGGTGGATACGCACAGAACCACCACCGACTTCATAGCCGTTGATGACCATGTCGTACGCGTTGGCAATAGCAGAGACCGGATTTACCGCCAGCTCTTCTGCGCTCATTTCTTTTGGCGCAGTGAACGGGTGGTGCATGGCGCTCAGGCCGCCTTCGTCGGTGTCTTCAAACATTGGGAAGTCGATGACCCAAAGCGGAGCCCACATGTCTTCTTTGGTGATTTTCAGGTCACGGCCAACTTTCAGGCGCAGTGCGCCAATGGCGTCAGTGACAATCTTCGCGCTGGCTGCGCCGAAGAAGATCATGTCGCCATCTTGTGCGCCGGTACGTTCGATCAACGCAGACAACAGTGCTTCGTTCAGGAATTTCGCGACCGGGCTCTGGATACCTTCCAGGCCTTTCGCCACTTCATTCACTTTGATGTAAGCCAGGCCTTTCGCACCGTAGATTTCGATAAATTTCGCGTATTCATCAATTTGTTTACGGCTCAGGGAAGCACCGCCCGGCACGCGCAGCGCAGCAACACGGCCTTTCGGATCGTTGGCCGGATCGGCAAACACTTTGAACTCGATGTTTTTCATCAGGTCAGCGACGTCGACCATTTCCATCGGGTTACGCAGGTCTGGTTTATCAGAACCGAAACGACGCATCGCTTCTGCAAAGGTCATGATCGGGAAGTCGCCCAGATCCACGCCTTTGATTTCCTGCCACAGTTCGCGGGCCAGTTTTTCCATCACTTCACGCACTTGTTCAGCGCTCATGAAGGAGGTTTCCACATCGATCTGGGTGAATTCTGGCTGACGGTCAGCACGTAAATCTTCGTCACGGAAGCATTTAACAATCTGATAGTAACGGTCAAAGCCGGACATCATCAGCAGCTGTTTGAACAGCTGAGGAGACTGCGGCAAGGCGTAGAATTTGCCTTTGTGCACACGACTTGGCACCAGATAGTCACGCGCGCCTTCCGGCGTGGCTTTGGTGAGCATCGGAGTTTCGATGTCGAGGAAGTCATGGCTGTCCATGAAACGACGCACGAAACTGGTGATTTTTGCACGCGCTTTCAGGCGGTTAGCCATTTCAGGGCGACGCAAATCCAGATAGCGATATTTCAGACGCGCTTCTTCGGTGTTGACGTGGTTGGAGTCCAGCGGCAACGATTCTGAACGGTTGATAATGTTCAGATTGCTGGCGAACACTTCCACTTCACCGGTCGCCATGTCTTTGTTGAACTGGCTTTCAGGACGCGCACGCACGGTACCGGTCAGCTGGATGCAGAACTCGTTACGCAATTCAGACGCCAGCTTGTAGGCTTCCGCCTGATCCGGGTCAAAGAAAACTTGGACGATGCCTTCGCGGTCACGCATATCGATGAAAATCAAACCACCCAAATCGCGGCGACGGTTAACCCAGCCACACAATGTTACTTCCTGGCCCACATTGGACGCATTCAGTTTTCCACAATATACAGTACGCATAACGGTATCCTTTTGATCCCACTACCCGGCCTCATGGCGCACAGGCACAGAAACGGTTATTGACTCTGGTCGCTCGCCACAAAACTCAGCAGCGTTCGGAATGGGTTTTATTCAGATCGAAAAAAGGCGGCTATTATAAAGGAATTTCCGGCGAAGGATAAGTGCGAAGACATCAACACTTATGCGGAAATTCTTTCGTGTTGCAAGCTACACATAATTTAACAAAATTATCTCATTACGGTCTTCCCGTTAGAATAGACTCGCGCAATCCCCTTTGTACACGACGTAAATGATTCCTTTCTCTCATTATCCATATTGAAAACCGGGAGCTACACATGAAACTTGACCCAAAAACCACCGCACTGGTGCTGATCGACTTACAGAAAGGGATTTTACCGTTCGCTGGCGGCCCGCACAGCGCGCAGCAGGTGCTGGATAATGCCACTGAACTGGCAACCCGTTTCCGTAAACTGGGCGCGCCGGTCGTCATGGTTCGCGTGGGCTGGTCGGATTCTTTCGACGAAGCGCTGAAACAACCCGTTGATATCCCTGCAGCAGCACCGGAAGGCGGTTTGCCGGCCAGCTGGTGGGAATTCCCGGAGCAACTGGGCGTGACTGACAGCGATCTGCTGGTCGTTAAGCGCCAGTGGGGCGCGTTCTACGGCACAGATCTGGATCTGCAACTGCGCCGTCGCGGTATCAAAAGCATCGTGCTGGCCGGGATTTCCACCAATATCGGCGTAGAATCCACCGCCCGCAACGCCTGGGAACACGGCTATGAACTGGTGATCGCTGAAGATGCGTGCAGTGCGCATAACAATGACCATCACCAGTCCAGCGTGAAGTTTATCTTCCCGCGTATCAGCCGCGTACGTTCAACTGCCGAAGTGCTTGCCGCTCTGCCAGAGTAACGTTACCCTGATTTTCTTGCCTGAACGCCGCCCGCTGAGGCGGCGTTTTATTTGGAGTCCGGCTCAGAAAACAGGGAGCAGCACTATGTATATTGGTTTACCGCAATGGCACCACAACGCCTGGGCAAAGATCGGTTTGCGTGATCTGGCCGATTACGCGCGGTACTTCAATTGCGTCGAAGGCAATACCACCTTTTACGCGCTGCCTAAACAAGAAGTGGTGATGCGCTGGCGGGATATGACGCCGGAATCTTTCCGCTTTTGTTTCAAATTCCCTTCCGATATCAGCCACAAAGCGGCACTGGCAAACTGTCAGGAAAACGTCGACCTGTTTTATCGCACGCTCGAACCGCTCGGTGAACGCATCGGCCAGCTCTGGCTGCAACTTCCTGCCACGTTCGCGCCCGTACATCTCGACCGCTTATGGCAATTCCTGGATGCCCTGCCCGTCGGTTTCGATTACGGCGTCGAAGTGCGCCATCAGGATTTTTTCAATAAAGGCGAAGAAGAACGCGCACTGAATCAGGGCTTACATCAGCGCGGAATAAACCGTGCCATTCTCGACAGCCGTCCTGTTCACAGCTCAAAATCCACCACCGAAGCAGTGCTCGACGCTAAACGAAAAAAACCGGTACTGCCGCTGCATGCTCTGGCGACATCAGCGCGGCCCATTGTGCGTTTTATCGGTGGCGACAGCCTGGAGGCCAACCGCCCGTTGTTCGGTCAGTGGATTACAAAACTCGACGACTGGCAAACTCTGGGATTAGCCCCCTATCTGTTTATCCACACACCTGACTGCACCGACGCCCCGCAGCAGGCACGCAGTCTGTGGCAGGATTTACACCGGCGAATACCTTCAGTCCAGCCCGCACCTGACTGGCCGGAACAGGACAGCTTATTCTGAGAATTTTCATGATTTCATGACGACACTGATACGGCACCCCGTTATTATGGGCGCGTAGCGGAAGGAACGTGTTCCGCCGGAAAACAGGGATTAACCAAGGAAGTCATCATGATTAGCGCGTTATACGTCGTGCTTGCTGCCATACTTTTGATCAAACTCTCGTTCGATGTTGTCCGCCTGCGGATGCAATACCGCATTGCCACCGGTGACGGGGGATCCTACGAATTACAAACCGCCATCCGCGTACACGGCAATGCCGTAGAATATCTGCCCATCGGCTGTTTACTGTTGCTGTTTATGGAAATGAACGGTGCGGCGATCTGGACAGTACACGCCTGCGGTATCCTGCTGATCGTCGGCCGCTTGTTCCATTATTATGGACTGAAAAATCGTGAATTTCTCTGGCGCCGTAACGGCATGGCCGCGACGTATATCTCACTGGTGCTGATGGTTGTGGTCAATATTATCTATTTGCCGTGGTCACAATTTCTGAACTTTGACTGATCTGCCCCGCTGTTTTGCATCAACACCCGAGCGCGCAGGTATCTGCCTGCGCCAGTATCTGCTAAAATCTGCCCTCAACTTTTTTCCCCACACTCTTTTTGGCCTGACTCACCGCTATGGCAAACCAAGATACGCTGTTTTCTGCACCAATAGATAAGCTGGGCGACTGGACGTTCGACGAACGCGTTGCTGAAGTTTTCCCTGACATGATCCAACGCTCTGTACCGGGCTATTCCAACATTATTTCTATGATTGGCATGCTCGCCGAGCGCTTCGTTCAGCCCGATTCTAAGGTCTATGATCTGGGTTGCTCGCTGGGTGCTGCCACGCTGTCGATGCGTCGCAACATCAGGGTTCCGGGCTGCGAAATCATTGCTGTCGATAACTCCCCCGCCATGGTGGAACGCTGCCGTCGCCATATTGATGCTTTCCGCGCAGAAACGCCGGTCACCGTGATTGAATCCGATATTCTGGATATTGAGCTGAAAAATGCCTCGATGGTGGTGCTCAACTTTACCTTACAGTTCCTTGAACCGGATGACCGTCAGCGCTTGCTGAATCAGGTATATCAGGGCATGCGTCCGGGCGCGGCGCTGGTGCTGTCTGAGAAATTCAGTTTTGAAGATAAAGACGTCGGCGAGCTGCTGTTCAATATGCATCACGATTTCAAACGTGCGAACGGTTACAGCGAACTCGAAATCAGCCAGAAACGCAGCATGTTGGAAAACGTCATGCTGACCGATTCCGTTGAAACGCATAAAGCCCGCCTGCATCAGGCCGGTTTCCAGCATACGGAAGTCTGGTTCCAGTGCTTTAACTTTGGCTCATTGATTGCGCTGAAAGCCGGAGAAGCAGAATGATTGATTTCGGTGATTTTTATCGCGTTATCGCCAAAGGACCGTTAAGCCCGTGGCTTAATACACTGCCTTCCCAGCTGACTGCATGGCAGAAAGAATCCCTGCACGGCAAATTCAAACTGTGGTTTAACTCCGTTGACCGCCTGCCACTTTTGCGGCCAGAACGTCTGGATTTGCTGCACAGCGTCAGCGCCAACATGGAAATGCCTTTGCCAGCCGGTCAGCGCGAAGGCATTGAAAACCTGCTGCGCAATATGATGCCGTGGCGCAAAGGACCTTTCTCGCTGTACGACGTTGAAATCAATACCGAATGGCGTTCCGACTGGAAATGGGATCGCGTTCTTCCGCACATCTCCTCACTGGCAGGACGCACGATTTTAGATGTCGGCTGCGGCAGCGGGTACCATATGTGGCGTATGATCGGCGCAGGCGCGCATCTGGCAGTAGGTATCGACCCGATGCAGTTGTTCCTGTGCCAGTTCGAGGCCGTGCGAAAATTACTGGGCGGCGATCAGCGCGCGCACCTTTTGCCGCTCGGCATCGAGCAGTTACCTGAGCTGAACGCATTTGATACCGTCTTCTCGATGGGTGTTTTGTACCATCGTCGTTCGCCATTAGATCACCTTTTGCAACTGAAAAACCAGCTGGTCAGCGAAGGCGAACTGGTGCTGGAAACCTTAGTGGTTGAAGGTGACAGCGAGCAGGTGCTGGTGCCTGGCGACCGTTACGCACAGATGGGGAATATCTATTTCATCCCTTCCGCAGCGGCACTGAAAAACTGGCTGATCAAGTGTGGATTTGTCGATGTGCGCATTGCAGATGTCAGTGTCACCACGCTCGAAGAACAACGCCGCACCGACTGGATGACCAGCGAATCTCTGGCTGAATTCCTCGATCCGAATGACCCGACCAAAACTATCGAAGGCTATCCGGCACCGCGTCGCGCCCTGCTTATCGCCCGCAAGCCATAACACTCTTCCCTTTCCGCCAGACAATCCTCGCGTCTGGCGGAAGCCAAAACTCACACTTTATCCCCACTTTCAGCCACGCAGCCCTGTACATCGCGCCGTAAAAAGGTCTAACCTTTGTTGAGGCTATCTGTTTGTTCTGACAGAGATCGTCGTTAACGTTTTGGGAGGAAGCATGAAATTCCCTAAAGGCAGTATCG
This sequence comes from Rahnella bruchi, assembly GCF_003614975.1. Lineage (GTDB taxonomy): Bacteria > Pseudomonadota > Gammaproteobacteria > Enterobacterales > Enterobacteriaceae > Rahnella > Rahnella bruchi. The sequence continues at coordinate 53,620 of NZ_QZWI01000001.1, forward strand.
TTAAACACAGATCCGGAGATATCAAAGGTAACGTCATGAATACCTTCGAATCACAAACAGGCATCGTGTCCTATTTCGTTTCCTGGGAAGATGGCAGCAGCAGTTTACATAAAGAAGACGAATTACACTGGGCCAATATTGACGTTGCGATCAGAATAAAAAACTTCTACGAAAAGTAGCGGTGTTACCCACCTGTCACAGTCCTTTGTAAAGCTTCGCGTTTTGGCGTTATATCATTGGATTGACCCATAGTATTTCGTGTATAAATTCGGCCAACCAATTTATCAGTACGCGATTATTTCGCGGAGAAATCAATGCGCAGAAGAATTCGTTTCCTCATGGACCGCGCCGTCATTGTTTTAGGTCTTTTTGTCATGTGTCTGGTCGTAAAAGCGGGAATGCTTGGCGTGGCACTGCTGACCTGGGGTTGAGCTTTAATACCGGTCAGTAATATCAGCTTTAACCACCTGGTTTTTAAATAAATAAGAATAAAAAAAGCCCCGCCAAAGTGACGGGGCCTGGTACTTGCGCAGGGCGACGCAATAAGGGTCGTGAGACCCGGTTAAATCATTGGGTTATTACGCCGTGCGGGATATTTCATCGTCAAACTGCAATGTGCTTTTCATTGCGGCAACAATATCGCCGTCCACGCAATAACGACTGAATTCATCAAAATCCGTGTCAGAACTCATCGTGACACCGGCTTTGCGGTAACGCATTGAAGAAGGAACCTGACGTCCTGCCGAGCTGTGTAATTCTGTCAGCCCGATATCCACAAACTTTTGCAGATTCGTCAGACGCACGCCCGCGCCCGCCATAATGATTGGACCACGCGTCAGCTGGTTGAGTTCCCGAAGCATCGGTAAACCGACTTCCGCATTTTGTTGCTGGCCGGAAGTCAGAATGCGCGCCACCCCTAACTGAGTCAACTGCTCTAACGCAATCTTCGGGTTCAGACACATATCGAACGCGCGATGGAATGTCACAGCCAGATCGCCGCATAGCGCCATGACTTCCCACATTCTTGGCATATCAATATGCCCTTCCGCATCCAGCATACCGACCACCAGCCCCGGAAAACCGAGATCACGAATGCAGGCGATGTCACTTTTCAGCACATCAAATTCGCTCTGGCTATAGCAAAAGTCACCACCCCTCGGGCGTACAATCGGATGTACCGGGATTGTCACTTTTTCCCTCGCCAGTTTGAGGGTGCCGTAACTCGGCGTAATGCCGCCATCGGCCTGACTTGCGCACAATTCGACTCGGTCGGCACCGGCTTGCTCTGCTGTCAACGCACAGTCCACGCTGTAACAACACACTTCTAATTTAGTCATGTGATCTCTCCTGATTACGGCATTATGCTACAACACTTGTCTGTAACCGGCCATGTCGCGTAGGCTTTGAGATGAGCATCCCCGCCCAATCTGCTTGCTTAGGAAAGCTAACTATGACACTCAATTTTGATTTATGGGTAGACCGCAGTCACAGTGATAGCGTTAAGTGGAATAAATACAATAATCAGGATGTCATTCCGCTTTGGGTCGCCGATACCGACTTCACTTCTCCGCCACAGGTCATTAAAGAATTACAGCAACGCGTCGCTGAAGGCGTGTTCGGCTACGGATTCACACCACCGGAACTGATTGATTTAGTGGTCAGCCGCCTGGCGAATCGTTACGGCTGGGCAATTCAGCCCGAATGGATTGTCTGGCTGCCCGGACTGGTTTGCGGCCTGAACGTCGCGGTGCGCGCCAACGTGGCTTTGCATGAAACCAGCCTGATGCCGATGCCGATTTACCCGCCGTTTATGCAGGCCGCGCAGTCCGAAGGGCGTCAGTTTACCTCGGTTAATGTCATTGAAAAGCAACAGCGCTGGGCGGCCGATTTCGCCTCTGCCGAAAGCCAGCTTGATGGCAGTGAAAGATTGCTGATGCTGTGCAACCCCTACAATCCGGGCGGAACGGTCTATAAGCGCGAAGAATTGCTGGAACAACAGGAGTTCGCCAGACGCCACAATTTAGTGGTGTGCTCTGATGAAATTCACTGTGACCTGATCCTGGAACCGGGACAAAAACATATCCCGTTCGCCTCGCTCAATCCCGATGCAGAACAACGCTCCATTACCCTGCTGGCTCCGTCGAAAACCTTCAACCTGGCTGGTCTGGGTGCGTCAATGGCGATCATCCCTAATCCGCAGCTGCGCCGCAAATTCCTCGAAACCAGCAAAGGCATTGTTCCGCACGTCAATATTCTGGCTTACGTCGCCGCGACCGCCGCTTACCGCGACGGAGATGAGTGGCTCAGTGCGCAACTCGATTATTTACGCGGTAATCGCGAATTGGTGACTTCACGGATCAACGCGATGCCCGGATTGCGAATGCTGACGCCGGAAGGCACTTATCTCGGCTGGATTGATGCCAGCGCGCTGCCGGTGCAGGATCCTTACCGTTTCTTTGTCGAGGCCGGTGTTGGATTTTCCGGTGGCGCAGAGTTTGGCGCGCCCGGTTTTGTGCGCATCAATCTCGGCTGCCAGCGTGCACTGCTTGAAAAGGCAATGGATCGCATGGAAGCCGCCTTACAAACGCTCGAACGTTAACCTTCCGCCTTCTCGCTGGCGACAATATCGCGCAGGCTGTGCGGATGAAATTTGATAGTCACTGACCCGTCAGTAATCGCCAGCGTCGGGTTAGGCAAACGCTCATTTTCCCCTTTGGGCGCACTTTGTTTCAGCTTTATACCGGGCGTCATCAGCGCATCATCGGCAATCAGCGCCAGCGCCCGCGTATACAATTCGTCTTCGACACCCGGTAAAACAATCTCAATGTGCTCCCAGCCTTCATGCGGATAACGCTTCTCGCCCGGATATGGCAGTTCCACCAGACTGATGCTCAGTGGCCCGACAACCAGCGGCTCATTGAGGGTAAACAGGCAAATAGGCCTGCCATTAATCAGCGTTTCGCTCAGCAGATGCCCGCACTTTTCCAGCCCAGACCGCCAGCGGTCTGCGGTCGTATTCTGGTGACAGCGCACTGAGATGTGATCTGCATGGAAATCGCCGAGACTGAGCTGTAATTTTTCGGCAAACGCCGTCAATACGCTGACAAATCGCGGCATATCTTCGACTAAATCCTGTAACTCAGGCACTTGGTTCATGGCAGGCATCCTATCTCTTTTGAGTTTGCATATCTTCAGGGTCGGGTAATTTACACAGCCTTTCATCCGGTTGCCAGAGACGCGCCGCAGAATCACGTTTTCCTCGCCCTCCGGCGTGCGGCGATACTGACGTCACGGGGCTAATATGATATAAACACGCATCATTTTAGGTTCGTCCACATTAGGGCGAACAGCAAACAACCACATTCCTAAATAAAGGTACTTCGGTGAATATTCAGTCACTTCTTTCAGAAAAAGTCAGCCAGGCGCTGATCGCAGCAGGCGCATCTGCCGACAGCGAAGCGCAAGTCCGTCAGTCCGCCAAAGCGCAGTTCGGCGACTATCAGGCAAATGGCGTTATGTCTGTGGCAAAAAAACTCGGTCTGCCGCCACGACAACTGGCAGAGAAAGTGGTTGAACTGTTAGACCTGAACGGTATCGCGAATAAAATCGAAATCGCCGGTCCGGGATTCATCAACATTTTCCTCGATCCGGCATTTGTGGGTGCGTACGTAGACAGCGCTCTGAACGACGAAAAGCTGGGCATTGCACCGGTTGAACCACAAACCATCGTCATCGATTATTCCGCGCCAAACGTGGCAAAAGAAATGCACGTCGGCCATATCCGTTCCACCATCATCGGCGACGCCGCGGTGCGTACCAATGAGTTCCTCGGTCATAAAGTGATCCGCGCTAACCACGTTGGCGACTGGGGCACCCAGTTCGGGATGCTGATTGCCTATCTGGAAAAAGTGCAGAACGAAAATGCCGGTGATATGAATCTGGCGGATCTGGAAGAATTCTACCGTGCTGCCAAGAAAAACTACGACGAAGATGAAGCCTTCGCCGAACGCGCACGTGGCTACGTGGTGAAACTACAGGGCGGCGACGAATACTGCCTGCAAATGTGGCGCAAACTGGTCGACGTGACCATGAAGCAGAATCAGCTGACGTACAACCGCCTGAACGTAACCCTGACAGAAGATGATGTGATGGGTGAAAGCCTGTACAACAGCATGCTGCCGGGCATTGTTTCCGACCTGCAGGCCAAAGGTCTGGCAGTCGACAGTGAAGGCGCAGTTGTCGTTTATCTGGATGAATACAAAAACAAAGACGGCGACCCGATGGGCGTTATCATTCGTAAAAAGGATGGCGGTTACCTGTACACCACCACCGATATCGCCTGCGCTAAATATCGCTATGAAACGCTCGGTGCCGATCGCGTTCTGTATTACATCGACTCCCGTCAGCACCAGCACCTGATGCAGGCATGGACTATCGCACGTAAAGCCGGCTATGTGCCAGATTCCGTGGCGCTTGAACACCACATGTTCGGCATGATGCTGGGTAAAGACGGCAAGCCTTTCAAAACCCGCTCCGGCGGCACGGTGAAACTGTCCGACCTGCTGGATGAAGCGATTGATCGCGCGCGTAAACTCATCACCGAAAAAAATCCGGAAATGAAAGACGCCGCTGAACTTGAAAAACTGGTGAATGCCGTCGGTATCGGCGCAATCAAATACGCCGACCTGTCAAAAAGCCGCACCACCGATTACGTCTTCGACTGGGACAACATGCTGGCGTTCGAAGGCAACACCGCGCCGTATATGCAATATGCTTATACCCGCGTAGCTTCCATCTTCAAACGTGCAGAAATCGACGTGAACAGCCTGACCCAACCGGTTGTGCTGAGCGAAGATCGCGAAGCTGCGTTGGCAACCCGCCTGTTACAGTTTGAAGAAGTGCTGACCGTCGTCGCCCGCGAAGGCACGCCACACACCATGTGTGCGTATCTGTACGACGTAGCAGGCCTGTTCTCCAGCTTCTACGAACACTGCCCGATACTCAACGCAGAAGACGAAACCAGCCGTAACAGCCGTCTGAAACTGGCTCTGCTGACTCAGCGCACGCTGAAAACCGGTCTGGATACACTGGGTATCGAAACCGTAGAACGTATGTAATCCGCAGTATTCTGAAATTAAAAAAGGGCGCTCATGCGCCCTTTTGTGTATCTGAAATTCACATCATCAATCTAAACGTCTCGCGAATTCTTTTACCCGGAATCCCAGCAGGCCGAGAACCGCAAAGTAAGCCACCACGCCCACGGCGACGACCGCAGCAAGACGCGCCAGACGATACGCCATTCCGCCTACGTCCCAGGCTGGCATCAAATACATCATGCCCAGCAGTGCCGCGGCCATTGCAATCACCGCCACAAACAGTTTGATCAGAAACGTTCTCCAGCCCGGTTGCGGCTGGAAAATATCCTGCTTGCGCAGTTGCCAGTAGAGTAAGGAAGCATTCAGACAAGCCGCCAGACCAATCGACAGAGAAAGCCCCGCGTGCTTAAGCGGCCCGATAAAGGCCAGGTTCATCACCTGCGTCATGAGCAGTGTGATGATGGCGATTTTCACCGGCGTTTTGATGTCCTGACGGGAATAGAATCCCGGCGCCAGCACTTTCACCACGATGAGCCCCATCAGCCCGACGGAATAGGCAACCAGCGCACGCTGCGTCATAGAAGCATCAAACGCACTGAATTTACCGTACTGGAATAATGCAACCGTCAGCGGTTTCGCCAGAATCCCCAGCGCCACAGAACTTGGCAGCGCCAGCAGGAAACACAGACGCAAGCCCCAGTCCATCAGGCGGTTATATTCACCGTGATTACCGCTGGAGAAACTGCGCGCCAGTGATGGCAGCAAGATGGTGCCCAGCGCCACGCCCAGCACGCCGGAAGGAAACTCCATCAGACGGTCAGCGTAATACATCCACGAAACAGAACCGGACACCAGAAAAGAGGCGAAAATCGTGTTGATGATCAGGGAAATCTGGCTGACGGAAACGCCGAGAATAGCCGGTCCCATCTGGCGCATCACACGCCATACACCGGCATCTTTCAGGTTCAGACGTGGCAACACCAGCATGCCGATTTTCTTCAGATGCGGCAGCTGATAACCGAGTTGCAACACACCACCGGCGACCACCGCCCAGGCCAAAGCCAGAACCGGCGGATGAAAATACGGGGCAGCAAACAGCGCAAACCCGATCATGCTGACGTTCAGGAAGGTCGGCGCAAACGCCGGTATCGAGAAACGGTTCCAGGTATTGAGTATCGCCCCGACCAGGGATGCCAGTGAAATCAGCAGGATATACGGGAACGTGATACGTAGCAGCGAACTGGTAAGCGCAAATTTGTCTGGTGAATCGACAAAACCTGGCGCGGTAATATAAATCACCCACGGTGCCGCAATCATGCCGAGTACGGTCACAATCGCCAGAACCAGCGTCAGTAAGCCGGAAACGTAAGCAATAAAGGTGCGGGTGGCTTCCTCACCCTGCTGCGTTTTGTACTCTGCCAGAATAGGCACGAAGGCCTGAGAAAATGCGCCCTCAGCAAAAATACGTCGCAATAGATTGGGGAGTTTAAACGCCACAAAAAAGGCGTCGGTGACCATTCCGGCACCAAACACGCGTGCCACAATAGCATCGCGGGCAAAGCCTAATACACGTGAAAACATCGTCATGGAACTGACGGCTGCCAAAGATTTAAGTAGATTCATGTCGCTTTTCTTGTTTACCGGTTAGCTGCTATATGAGTCAGTTAAACGACCACGCCTGCATCAGCAGGCGTGGGTGATGAACCAGCATGGCTCAAAGATGCGCTTAGTCTACGCATCCGCCATGCAATAGCCACCGGCAGTTGTTTTATGTTGTTATAGATTGTTAACCGCACTATCCCGCGCGGCTTTTCCTTTAAAAACTCAATTTAAGAATTCAGAATTCTCTCGATCATCGCCTGCGCATAAAACGCCTGCTCACCGCTGGTTTCCGGTGCGGTCTGATTATTCACGCATTCGACAAAGTGTTCTATGGCACCGACAAATCCGCGCTGCGCCAGCGTGCTTTGCCAGCCCGGCACCGGCAGTTGCGTCAGAATGTCCTGCTGCTCTTCGCGCCAGATTTGCATATTGTCCAGCTGATACACCGCGTCTTCGGTTACTGCCTGCACGCTTTCGCGTGACGTCCCCGCCCGGCGATGCATCGACGTCGTCACCAGCGTTTCGCCACACAGGAAATGGTGTTCGCCGTAGAGCATCTGGTCAGCGTCGTTAATCTGAATCAGTCCGCTCTCAAGGCTGGCATTTCCGCCCGCCAGCCACAGCGCGGTATCGACCACATGCAGATAATCATCCAGCAGGGTGAAACGCAGATCATTTGGCCCGACGCTGTTGGTGCGGTGTTTATCCATGCGCAGCGAAGCCGCATCCTGCATGTTCTCCTTAAGCTGCCGATAGAGCGGTGCGAAGCGGCGGTTAAATCCGACCATCAGCGCCTTACCCGCTTTGTGCGCCTGCTCTACCAGCTGTTCGGCCTGATCAAGCTCTGCCGCAAGCGGTTTATCGACATACACATGCACGCCCTGCGCCAGTAATTGCCCGACCACCTCGAAATGGCTGGCGGTGCTGCTGTGAACGAAAACGGCATCACACTGACTGGCCAGTTCATCGATACGTGAAAAACAGGCCATGCGATAAGAGTCACAAACAGCCTGCGCTTTTTGCTGATTAGGGGAGAATCCCCCCACCAGAGTCCAGTTTTCAGCGTGGCTCAACACGGGCAGATATGCCTTTTGCGCAATGCCGCCCAGCCCGATAACACCAATACGTAATTTACTCACAACCTGCTCCTTTTAATCGGCCAGATGTTGCAGAAGATTTTCCAGACGCTGCTTCAGCTCAGCAACTTCCGCTTCCAGCGTTTCCACACGCGCTCCCAGACCGGCACTTTCCGGCGCGGCACTGAACAAGGGTTCTTCAGCGGCACTGGCGACATCGCTGACTTCACCGCTGAACAGATGCATATAGCGGCTTTCGCGTTTGCCCGGCTCGCGGGCGAGACGCACGCAGAACGGGCCGTCTTCACGGCTGGTCAGTTCAGTCAGGGTTTGTTCCACTTCGGCAACGTCAGAGAAATCATGCAGACGGTTAGTACGGGTGCGTAATTCACCCGGCGTCTGTGCGCCGCGCAGCAACAGCGTGGTGACCACCGCCACCTCCTGCGGGGAAAATTTGAGATTACCGAATTCAGAATTACAGAAGCGATGCTCATATTTCATGGTGCGTGAGCCGCTCAGGGTGCGGATGATGTGTTTGCGCAGCAGCAAATCCAGCGTTTGCTGCACCTCGCTTTCGCTCAGATCCATCACCGGCTCGCGGTTGGTTTTCTGATTACAGGCCGTGGTCAGGCCGTTGAGGGTCATCGGATATTGTTCTGGCGTGGTGAGCTGCTTTTCAAGCATACAGCCCACAACACGGGCCTCCCGTGCGCTGAGTTCGTGTTTCATACTGCTCTCCTTATCGGGACGGGGGTGTCCATTCTTGCCAGGTTAACGCCGTCAGTACGTGATCCTGCCATTTGCCGTCGATCAGCAAATAGTCTTTCGCGTAGCCTTCACGTTCAAATCCGAGACGCTCCAGCAACTGACCACTGCGTTTGTTGTGCGGCATGTAATTTGCCATGATGCGGTGCATCTTTTGCTGGCGTTGCATATAGCGGATGAGGGTTTGCAACGCTTCCTGCATCAGGCCTTTGCCCTGCCATTCCTGACCGAGCGAATACCCGAGGAAGCAGGCGTGGAAAGAGCCACGCAGCACGTTGCTAAAATTCGCCACGCCCATCACCCGGTTCTCATCGGGGTCGAGCAAAATAAAGTAATACGCACTGCCCTGTTTTTGCATCTCGGTAATCAGGCCGAGACGCGCCTGCCATCCGGAGGGATAACAATGGCTTTCATCCCTGACCGGCTCCCAGGGTTTCAGAAACGCACGATTCTCGGCGTAGTATTCAGCCAGCCGGTGCGCATCACGGTCATGAACCAGGCGCAGAACCATCCGGTCAGTGGTAAGCCGCACCTTTGGCACGGCAGATTTGTAGCCAAACATCCCTTCCCTCCACATCCCGCATGGGTCGATAAATAGAATTTATAGGAAACGACAGATCATCGCTAATTCTGCCAGTCAGAACGCGGCTTGACGATAAAAAAATATTATCAATAGCGCCCTATCTAAATGCCAGTTTCCGGTTCAGACTGGAAGCGTCTTTTCTCCTTTCAGTATCTGCCGGACAGGATACAAATAATCGCTCATGGTGAAGCATGTCTCTGGTATCACAAGCTCGGAGCTTGGGTAAGTATTTTCTGTTATTAGACAACGCGCTGGTTATTTTAGGCTTTTTCGTGGTTTTTCCGTTGATCTCAATCCGATTTGTTGATCAACTTGGCTGGGCGGCGATGGCTGTAGGTCTGGCGCTCGGTGTTCGCCAGCTTACCCAACAGGGATTGGGCATTTTTGGCGGAGCGATTGCTGACCGGTTTGGCGCAAAACCGATGATTATCACCGGTATGCTATTGCGTGCCGCTGGCTTTGCCACCATGGCGATGGCTGATGAATCCTGGATATTAGTCTGCTCGTGTATCCTCTCCGGCCTTGGCGGTACCTTATTTGATCCACCGCGTACCGCGCTGGTCATCAAACTGACCCGCCCGCATGAGCGCAGCCGCTTCTTCTCCCTGATGATGATGCAGGACAGCGCCGGTGCCGTTATTGGCGCACTGATTGGCAGCTGGTTACTGCAATACGATTTTCATTATGTCTGCTGGGCTGGGGCCGCTATTTTTTGTCTGGCCGCGGCCTGCAACGCCTGGCTACTACCCGCTTACCGTATTTCCACCCTGCGCACGCCGATGCGTGAAGGCATGATGCGCGTACTGCGCGACCGTCGTTTTCTGACTTATGTCCTGACGCTCACCGGCTATTACATGCTGACCGTACAGGTCATGCTGATGCTGCCTATCGCGGTCAATGATGTCGCTGGCAGCCCGTCAGCGGTGAAATGGATGTATGCCATCGAAGCCGTACTGTCTTTAACGTTTTTATATCCGATTGCCCGCTGGAGCGAAAAACGTTTCCGCCTCGAGCAGCGACTGATGTTTGGATTGCTGATCATGACGCTCAGCCTGTTGCCGGTAGGACTGGTCACCTCAATCAATCCGTTATTACTGCTGATTGGCTTTTTTTATATCGGCTCAATTATTGCCGAACCAGCGCGTGAAACGCTCAGTGCATCACTGGCGGACGCCCGCGCACGCGGCAGTTACATGGGCTTCAGCCGTCTTGGACTGGCACTGGGCGGCGTGATCGGTTACACCGGCGGCGGCTGGATGTACGACACAGGCCGTGCGCTGCAACTGCCTCAGTTACCGTGGTTTCTGCTCGCCGTCGTCGGCTTTATTACTCTGACCGGCCTGTACTGGCAATTCAATTTGCGCCGCATCGAACCGGCCATGCTCAGCGGCGGCTGATCTCCATTCAATCCTCTGATGCAGACCGCGTTCTCGGGAACGCGGTTTGATCTCCATCCCTAAATTACCCATACTGAATCTTATAGTTAGATAAAATCCGAACCTACATCCGGCAGTTTTCATGCACCCTACAGGTCACCGCCGGCGATAACAGGAGCTACGAACTATGAGACTTTACGTATACGAACATTGCCCTTTCTGCGTGAAAGCACGCATGATTTTCGGCCTGAAGAACATCCCGGTTGAGATCAAAGTGCTGCTCAATGATGACGAAAAAACGCCGATTTCGATGGTGGGCAAAAAGATGGTGCCTATCCTGCAAAAAGCCGATGGCGGTTTCATGCCTGAAAGCATGGATATCGTGCATTACATTGATAAAAGTGACGGGAAGCCGCTGCTGACCGGCCCGCTGAACGCGTCGATCGCTGCGTGGTTGCGTCAGGTTTCTGAATATACCGGACGTCTGCTACTGCCTCGTTTTGCCGCTGCCCCACTGGAAGAATTCTCCACGCCGGAAGCGCGAAAATATTTCTCTGATAAAAAACAGGCAGCCAGCGGCAGTTTTGCGGAACACCTGCAACATTCAGAAGGTTTAGTGAAGAAAATCAGTCAGGATTTGCGCGCGCTCGACAAGCTGATCATTGAGCCGAATGCGGTGAACGGCGAGCTGTCAGAAGATGATATTAATCTGTGGCCGTTGTTGCGCTCCTTGTCGATTGTACAAGGCATTGACTGGCCATCGCGGGTACAGGCTTATCGCGACAATATGGCGAAACAGACGCAAGTCAATCTCTTCACTCGCCTGGCAAGTTAAGCTCGTCAGCGTTATCTGCCGGAAGTGCGCTTCCGGCAATTTTCCCTTTTCTTCCCTTCCTCCGGCACTTAGGCTAATCAGCGTTGTCTGATTGGAGCCTGGCCGTTTAGCGGTCATGCTGACAAAATAGCATTTACGTAATGAGGGAAGAATGACAAAGCGATTTCTGGGTGCCGCAGTACTGATGTGCGCCAGTTTACTGGCCGGTTGTAACCAGCTGACGCAATACACAATCAGCGAGCAACAGGTCAACGATTACCTGCAGAAAAACAATAACTTCGAGAAGCAACTCGGCGTTCCGGGGTTAGTTGATGCCAAACTGGTTCTGACCAATCTCAGCAGCCAGATAGGCCGCGCAGAACCAGGCGTCGTGACCCTGACCGGCGACGCACATGTTGATATCTCCTCATTATTCGGTCCGCAAAAAGCCGATATGCATCTGACACTGAAAGCTCATCCGACCTATGATCGGGAGAAAGGTGCCATTTTCCTGCGTGATATGCAGGTGGTGGATTACACCATCAAGCCGGAAAAAATGGATAACGTGATGAAAGGCCTGATGCCTTATCTGAACAATTCACTGAATTCCTATTTCAACCAGCGTCCGGCTTACGTGCTCAATGGCGATCACAGCAAAGGCGAGGCGATGGCTAAGAAACTGGCGAAAGGCATAGAAGTGAAACCGGGCGAATTGGTAATTCCGTTTACCGACTAGCTTAAGTAGTGGATAAGAATGAAAAAGCCCGGCGTGATTTCTCACCGCCGGGCTTTTTTACGTTCTGACCCCAGGATTACTGGTCGTCTTCTTCGGCGTCATCCAGTTCCGGCGGCAGCTGCTCTTCCAGTTCGTCGCGCATCGCCTGCAACGCTTCGCGGCTGATTTCAGACAACGTGCGGTAGAAACCGCTGGTGGCATGAGCTTCAACTTTACCGAGGAACTTGCCACACCACGGGAACAGGAATTCATCGAATAACGTGATTTGCGCCCCGACTTCATCTTCCTGCGACTGATCTTCCAGCCAGGATGCCGCCAGCAACATGCCGCCAAAATGGTCAGCAGGCGTTTCACCCAAAGGCATACCGCGCTGTTGCAGGAATGTGCGCACGTCCATCTCATTTGCGCCGTCAACATAATCACTGCGAAATGGCGAAACTGCGCATTCTGAGCCGACAAACAGACGGTTAAACTCGGCAGCCAGCGCTTGTGGGTTAGCGCTTTCCTGCAAACGAACCAACAATGCATCCTGTTCCAGTGGCCAGTGTTCGCGCAGTTTCCCGTCCTGAATCAGGCCAAACAGCGGAACCAGCAGCGGATCCTGCGGCTGGCGGTAAAACAAAGTGCCCAGCACGCGGCAGACAATCGAAAATTCATTCATAACAGTAACCTGCTCAGACAATGAAAAGGGTTAATCACCCGCAATTTGGTCGCGACAATGTCACAGTTCGCTTAATTCGGCAATGGGCGCGCGGCCACGTGCCTCGAGAAAATCAAGGAAACGGCGCGGGCTGACGTTCAGAATACGATCTTCCGGGAAATCAATTTCACGCAGAATACGCTCGCAGTGCTCAAAGCCACCCAGAGAATAGGCGATATGCGAATCAGACCCCAGCGCCAGCCAGCCACCGGCTTCCTTGACTGCCAGCGCAATGGCGCGGCAATTGGGCTCGCTGCCTACGCGTGAATGAATGAACGAGGAGTTATTCAGCTCAAGCGCCACGTTATATTTCGCGGCAGCCGCCGCTACGGCCTGAATATCAATCGGGTATTTCGGATTGCCGGGGTGAGAAATAATATGCACTTCACCGCCCGCCATCGCCGCAATGACCGCAGCAGTATGAGTTTCTTTATCAACGGGTTGCATTACCGGCTCGTGGAAACCGGCAATAATTACGTCGATTTCTTTAAGCATCGGACCGGTACAATCGATATCACCATTAATGTTTTTGATGTTCGATTCAATGCCGCGCAGGATGCCAATTCCGTTCACCAGACGCGGCCAGACCCGCATATTCATAAAGTGCCAGTAATGCGGCGCATCGGCCATGTCAGGGCCATGATCGGTGATGGCGAACAGCTTGATGCCCTTTTCTGCTGCTTCATCAATGTAATCATGTAACGTGCTGTAGGCATGCGTGCTGGCAACAGTATGCATATGTAAATCAACCGGGTACGGCATGGTGTCTCCTTGAAATATTCTGCCGCGGCGAAATAACCGCAGCATGGATAATGTTAGCAGATGAACGTCAGTAACCCCGACTGAGATCGACACGTCCGGCAGGTTCACGCCCCGCTTCTATCGCCAGAATATTGCTGACAATGCTGTCCATCGCTTCTTCCGGCAGCGTATCGGCACCGACGTGCGGCGTAATACTCACGCGCGGATGCGACCAGAACGGATGCATGCCCGGCAACGGTTCTTCAACAAAGACGTCGAGCGTGGCAGCGGCAATCTGACCGCTGTCGAGCGCACGCAGCAAATCGCCTTCCACCAGATGACCGCCACGGCCAAGGTTAATCAGGTACGCATTATGCGAAAGATTTGTGAACAGTTGATGATTGAGAATACCGGCGGTGTGCGGCGTATTTGGCAACAAGTTGATCAGCACCTTGCAGCCGCTGGCAAACGCCGACAGCTGGTCGTCGCCATAGAAACTTTGCACGCCTTCCTGCGATTTGGCACTGCGGCTCCAGCTGCGCACACTGAAATGCAAATCCACCAGCGCCTGCGCCACGCTGCTGCCAAGTACACCTGCACCGAGAATACCGACGGTGAATTCACTGCGTGAATGCGGCGCAAGCGGACGCCACTGCTTTTGTTGCTGGAACAGCTGATATTCGTCCATCCGGCGAAAATAACGCAGTACGCTGGCCAGCGCATATTCCTGCATCTGCAAAGCCATGCCGGTATCTTCCAGGCGCAGCAACGGCACTCCGGCAGGCAATGTGCCGGGCTGTCGCTGTTCCTGCGTGAGGATGGCATCAACACCCGCACCCAGCGCGAAGATGCCTTTCAGCATCGTGCGCGGCGCGAGCATGGCGTACGGCGGCCGCCAGACCAGCGCGTAATCCGCCGGTTGATGATCATTGGCATTCCATACGCGCATATTGGCCTGCGGTAATCTTTTTGTTATTCCGTCAATCCAGGGCTTTGCATCAAATGTAGGGTGGTAAAAAATAATGTTCATCGGGGAAACCTCCTGTGAACAGACAGATTTCCCTGAATATCATCGTGATGCAAGCCTGTGACGCAAAAAAGAACAAGCCCCGCAGAACGGGGCTCGTTGAGTGACGAGCTGTGACGACAAAAATCAGGCCACAGCAGGCTCGCGGCGGATCATCCGGCGCAACAGCGGAATAAGGATAAGCAGCACGACACCCGTCGCTACAGAGCCCCAGCCCAGTACGTTAAAGACCTGGCTATATCCCGGATTGGTCAGCACCGGCGTGCTGCCCGCATTTTGCGGCATCAGCCCAGAAATGTAGCTCGCCAGTACCGAAGCCACGCCGGTGACCATCATCCAGCAGCCCATCATCACGCCCTGATAACGCGGCGGAGCCAGTTTGCCGATCATCGCGTAACCAATGGGGGAAATCAGCAGTTCACCGATACTTTGCAGCAGATAGCTGATGGCAATCCATTTAAACGCCACCAGCCCGTCGCCGCCCGCCAGATGAATACCCAACGGCAGAACCAGCATACCCAGCCCCATACAGAACAAGGATGCGGAAAACTGAGCAGGAATATCAATGTTCCAGCCACGCTGACGCAGACGGTTAAACCACAACGCCATCAGCGGGCCGCCAATGACAATCACAATGGTATTAATATTCTGGATCCATTGCGGTGCCACACGGATACCGTACACATTCAGGTTGATATTGTTTTCGGAGAACAGCATCAGCCCCATCGGTGCCAGCTGATACAGCATCCAGAACACCAGCGAGCCCAGTGCCAGCAGCAGATAGGCTTTCATGCGACGGCGTTCGTCGGCATTGCGGTGACGGAATGTCACCAGTGTCATCATCGCAAAAATCACCACACCCAGCGCCACCACAAAGTAACTGCTGAATTCAGCATGGGTCAGCAACATACGGATCACCGGCACCAGCACAATCAGGATGGCAATACCGGCCGCCATACGACGCAGCATCTGGCTGCGACTGGCTTCTTTAAGCGGCGTGCTGATGTCGGCCAGAATCGACCAGCGGGAAAGCGTCACAACGATAGCCGCCACATTGCCCAGCGTGGCGAACAGGAACAGTGCGCGGTAGTTTTCGCTCAGCTGGAAATAACCAGCGACCGCGAAACCAATAAAGAAACCGAGGTTCATCCCGGCGTAATTCCACAGGAACGCCGATTCGCGACGGTCATCGTCCGGTGCAAAGCGCTGCGTCAGCATCATGTTCAGGCAGGTGACATTCAGCCCGCTGCCGGTCAGGAACATCGCCAGCCCCCAGTAAAGACCGGTCACGCCTTCCATCGCAATCAGTGCGCAGCCAAATACCTGCAACACCATGCCGAGCACGAACAGATTACGGTTGCTGAGGTAACGTCCGCCCAGATAGCCACCGAACATGTGCAGCCCGTAGTTGAATGCGCCGAAAACGCCCATGATGGCGTTGGCATTATCTTCACTGAAGCCAAGTTTTTTGGTGGCATACAGCACCAGCGTGGAATACAGCACCGCGAAGCCGAGCGTCGCAAATGTCTGAACGAAGAATAATGTGCCTGCACCGGCAGGAATTGCCGCCCGATGCTGCGACGCGGTCGTGTTATTTGACTGACTCAAGAATAGCCCCTGTCCTTATCTGTTAAACAAACTCTGCTTCAATCGTTGACTTGTACAGTTCTTATGCGAAGCATTTTTTAAGAGTGCATTGTTATACCGCTACCACAGATGATTACCACAACATATCTTGCTATTTCGCCGCAACAAAAAGCGTTTGCGGGATAATTGTGCTTTTATACAGAAACACTAATTTCTTATTCATTTTGATAAGCAATTTTAATCACACTCTGCAACCAGATACTCGCTGCTCATCCTTACGGCATTATTTGCTCTTTAAATCATCAAATTGCTCTAAGTTTGTCTAAACGGCACAGAACCTGCAAAAAGAGGGTTGACGCTGAGGCGACTTTTCCCTACATTAGCGCCGGTCAGCAGCACTGCGGTGCAGCGGACGACTGGAGAGGTGTCTGAGTGGCTGAAGGAGCACGCCTGGAAAGTGTGTATATGAGCAATCGTATCGAGGGTTCGAACCCCTCTCTCTCCACCACATTAAACAAAAAAGGTTCTGATGAAAATCAGGACCTTTTTTGTTTTGGGCGTTTTAAAGCCGGCACCCGCTGAATTATCCGCGCTGAACAGACTCTGAGCGTCTGACACAAAACGCCCAAAAATTTCTTGACCCTTTATGGACGCCTCCCTATAGTAGCGCCCCGTTGCAACGCAAGCGCTGTAACGAACACGGTGAGGTGTCTGAGTGGCTGAAGGAGCACGCCTGGAAAGTGTGTATACGAGTAATCGTATCGAGGGTTCGAACCCCTCCCTCACCGCCATATTAAAGAAAAGGGTCCTGATGAAAATCAGGACCCTTTTCTTTTGGTTCGATTCATGCCTGAGCCGTTTTTGTCGATAAAGCCATTGCGTGAACCTCACTCAGCTTTTGGTGTCGCCACTAATACCCCTCCTCTGCGAAGGGGAGGGTTTGGGTGGGGTTTTAATGGCAACTACGATGCTATTTACTCATCACATTTTCACCAGCATCAGCCCTGCCCTTAATCCCAAAGCGACGTTCGGATTCGGGAACAACACCACTTCCTCGTCGGCTTCCACTTTGTAGGTTTTCCCGGTTTCCTGGGCGATAACAAAACCTTTGCTGAACGCCGTAAAATTCAGGGCATCAGGCGGGACAAATAGCTGGAAATCTTCCTGCGAGCGGATCACATCCTGCACCACGCGATAGTGCAGCAGCGGCGCGGCGGCCTCACGGGCGGGCAATGGCTCGCCGCTGACCAGCGTTTCCAGCGCGCGGCGGATACCGGTGAACTGTGCGTGATCGTTACTGCCAAACGGCAATGCCTTGCCCAGTTCCAGCGTGCAACTGTCGGCCTGAAAAACGTCGCTGCTGAAATGCGTGAAAGTACCGCCCGGCGAGCGGTGATGCACCAGCGCATCCAGCCCGGCGGCATCAAGCCAGGTGAGCATTGCCTCGCTTTTCGCACGCGTCTGTAACGGCAACAGCCCGAAGCGCACATGTTTTGATCCGCGGATCGCCGTATGCAAATCATAGTGGAACCGCACTGTCGTCCCTGCGGCTGTCGCGCTGCGGTAAAACAGCGCCATCACCTGTTCGAGTTCCTGCGCACGGCGGCTTTCATCGTTCGGCGTAAAACGCGCGTGACGCCCGCCAAACATGCGGTTCATATCCGCTTCGACAAACCGGTTATTAATGCGCATGGCGGGCGGATTGCCCAGCAACACCAGCAGACGGACGCGTAATTGTCGTTCGCCTGAAAGGAGTTCGCCGACCAGCTGGTTCAGCAGCTCAATCGGCGCAGTTTCATTGCCGTGGATACCGGCGGAAATCACCACCGCGGCTTCGCAGGGTTGGCGCGGTGACAGTTCGAGAATGCCCTCACCGCGCCACTGCCAGTCCAGCATTTCAGTTTGTCCGGCGGGTTCTGTTACAGCCTCGCCGGAAAGTGTCATCGCCAGTAAATCAAACATATCTCACTCCTTTGAGGTTCAGCGCTGAAAAGGATAAATCGCACCCAGCCCGAGAATATTGGTCAGTTCATCGAGTGCTGTACGCACTTCGGTCAGCAGCTGAGGATCCGCCAGATCTTTCGCCTGCATCCGGTCACGATAATGCGTATCCACCCAGGAATTAAGCCGCGTGAACTGGCTGTCGCTCATCAGCGAGGCCACATTCACCGCATTCAGTTCGTTACGGTTAAGCGCCACGCGCAGGCGCAGACACGCCGGGCCGCCGCCATTGCGCATACTTTCGCGCAGATCAAATACTTCAATCTGATCGACCGGCCCGCCGCTGTCTCTCAGTGCCGACAAATACGCCCACACCCCGATGTGCTGGCGTGATTCTTCCGGCACCACCAGCATCATTTTGCCATCCGTTTTGCTCAGTAACTGGCTGTTAAACAGATACGTTGCGACCGCATCATCGAGCGATACTTTCGACTGCGGCACTTCAATCGGCTGAAAATCCAGCTCAAGCGCTGCCATTTTTCTGCGGATTTCGTCCAGCGCTTTGCCGGAATTAACAAACGCCTGTTCGTGATGGAAAAGCACATTGCCGTTGCTGACAGAAATTACGTCGTTGTGGAAAACGCCGCTGTCGATAGCATGCGGATTTTGCTGGATAAACACCGTGCGCTTCTCATCAAGCTGATGCAAACGGGCTATTGCGTCACTGGCTAAACGGGTCTGACGCGCCGGATAGCGCACCGGTTCGTTTTCACCGGTCGCCAGTCCGTCACGGCCATAAACAAACACCTGCACGCCGGGTTTATCGTAGGCACCGCATAGACGGTTGTGATTGGCAGCCCCCTCATCCCCGAGCGCCGCCACCTGCGGCAGCGCATCGTGGTGAGCAAAATATTTATCCGCGTGGAATGTCGCACGCAAAATCGCAGAAGTGGTTTCCGCCTCAATCGCGCGGTGAAATTTATTATTCAGGTTGGCGACGGTAAAATGTACGCGTCCGTCCGCGCTGTCCGCCGAAGGCGAAACCGTCGCAGCATTGGCCACCCACATGGAAGACGCCGAACTCAGCGATGACAGCAAACGCGGCGAATACGCCTGCGCTTTGGTCAGGACCTCGCGATCACTGCCGCCGAAACCCATTTTGCGCAAAGTGCTCAGATGCGGACGCTCATGCGGCGGCAAAATCCCCTGGGCAAAACCCAGGTCTGCCAGCGCTTTCATTTTCAGCAGGCCCTGTTTCGCCGCCAGACGCGGATTCGCTACCGCATTCTGGTTTTTGGTCGAGGCTTCGTTGCCAAACGACAGCCCGGCATAATGGTGCGTCGGCCCGACTAATCCGTCGAAATTTGCTTCACATCCAGACATTCCTGTCTCCTCAGGTTGTACGGAAATCAATACCAGGCGACAACGTCGCAGGGAGCTCCAGCTTGTCTGTTTCCAGCGAGGCCATCGGCCAGGCACAATAATCCGCCGCATAATAAGCACTTGGACGGTGGTTGCCTGAAGCGCCGATGCCACCAAAAGGCGCGTTGCTTGATGCGCCGGTCAGCGGTTTGTTCCAGTTAACAATGCCTGCCCTTGCTTCCAATAATAGCTGCTCAAACTGATCCCGCTCAGCGCTGATTAGGCCGGTAGCCAGTCCGAAGCGCGTCTGATTGGCAAGCGCGATGGCATGATCAAAATCGCTGTAGCGGTAAATACTCAGCAACGGACCGAAATATTCTTCATCAGGAATGCCCGCCACACCGGTCAGATCGATGATCCCCGGCGTCAGCACGGTATTAAGCGGATCCGGGCGTGTCAGCAACAGCAACGGTTTGCCGCCGAGCGCCAGCAATTCGTCCTGCGCTTTCAGCATATTGCGTGCCGCAACGTCAGAAATCACGCCGCCCATAAATGGCTGCGGGTCGTCGTTCCAGCCGCCGACGCGCAGTTGCATGGTGACATCCAGCAAACGCGCGATAAACGCATCGCCCGCTGCGCCCTCTTTCACCAGCAAACGCCGCGCGCAGGTGCAACGCTGTCCGGCAGAAATAAAGGCTGACTGAATCGTCAGGTTAACCGCCGCATCAATGTCTTCCACCGGCTCGACGATCAGCGCATTGTTGCCGCCCATTTCCAGTGCCAGTATTTTTTCAGGCTGACCGGCCAGCTGTCGGTGCAACTGATAGCCGGTGCCCGCGCTGCCGGTAAACAACAGGCCGTCAATATTGCCGCAGGCCGCCAGCGCTTCGCCGGTTGAACGCCCGCCCTGCACCAGATTCAGCACGCCTTCCGGCAGCCCAGCCTGTTCCCATAACTTCACCGTTTCTTCGGCGGTTTTAGGCGTCAGTTCGCTCGGTTTGAATACCAGCGTATTGCCCGCCAGTAGCGCAGGTACAATATGGCCGTTCGGCAGATGACCGGGGAAATTATACGGCCCGAAAACGGCCAGTACGCCGTGTGGCCGGTGGCGCAGCACCGCTTCGCCATCGGGCATAGCAGTGTGCTTCTCGCCGGTACGTTGCTGGTTAGCCTCCAGTGAAATCGCCACTTTGCCGATCATCGCCTGAATCTCGGTCAGTGTTTCCCAGCGCGGTTTGCTGGTTTCCTGACTGATGATTTCTGCCAGCCGGGTTTTATGTTCGGTGAGTAAATCCGCGAAACGTTTAATCACTTCCGCGCGCTCACCGACAGTTTTACGTGCCCATGCCGGAAATGCCGTGCGCGCTGCCGTACAGGCGGCTTCGACATCTTCCGCATTAGCGCTGAGCGCCGACCACAGCAACGTGTTATCGGCCGGATTGGTTTTGTTAAGCTGCGCACCTTGTCCGCTGCGCCAGTGGCCCTGAATAAAAAGTGCAGGTTGCATCATGCGAGACTTTCCTTTTTGAGAGGTTGGGTTGCAGGGGTGATATTACTGCCGGGGAAAAGCGCCACGGCGCGCAAGGCATCGCCTTCGCGCAGGCCGAGTATTTCTGCTTCTGCGACATTGAGTGTCAGGTTTTCAGGGGATTCGCCGCCGGGGATCAGCAGCGCACGGAAAGTCTGGTACTGCTCATTTGCGACCAGATACAGCGGCTCATCGTCACCACTGCGGTCTTCAGCCAGACGAACCGGCAGCAGACGACTTTCTTTTACCGCACGTAACTGGTCAATTTCGCCTTCAAGCGTCGGCCCGGCATCGAAAATATCTACATAACCTTCGTAACGCAGCCCTTCACCTTCAAGCACAGCGCGCGCCGGAGCAGTTTGCGGATGCACTTCGCCGATCACTTCACGGGCTTCATGGCTGAGCAGCTCGGTATATAAAGGATGTTTGGGCATCAGTTCGGCAATAAACGATTTCTGTCCCATGCCGGTCAGTCGATCGGCCTCGGCGAACTCCATGCCGAAAAAATGTCGGCCGACGCTGTCCCAGAACGGCGAATGTCCGTTGTCGTCAGAGACGCCGCGCATTTCAGCAATGACCTTGCGGGAGAAGTATTCGCGGAACGCCGCCAGAAACAGGAAACGCACTTTCGCCAGCAACTGACCATTTTTACCGTTGCGGTAATCGGCATCAAGAAACAGCGTGCAAAGCTCGGTATAGCCGGTGTGATCATTACTCAGAAACAACGTCGGCACCGGCTTGTAAATGTTCAGACTTTTGGAGGCATGCACCAGCGTGCCGAGGCGGAAGTTGTACCACGGCTCGCTCAGCCCGACCGCCACTTCAATAGCGCTGACACCCACCACTTTTTGTTTTTCGGTGTCTTCAAGCACGAACAGATAACCCTGATCGCCTTTCTCCAGGCGACCTTCCCAGGTCGCCACTGAGCGCTCAATGCGCCCGCGTAAATGCGCTTCATCCTTGGGCAAAGACGTTAAACCGATGCCGGTTTTGCCTGATAACTGCAGGATATCGGCGAGATCGCCGGGCCGCACAGGTCGAATCAACATCATGATGCTCTACCTCATTTTACCCAATTGTTCACACGCATAGGCGCGCGACAGCTCGCTCAAGGCGGTTCAGCCCTTCTTCAATATCTGCGCCTGGAATAATCAGTGACGGCGCAAAGCGCAGCACATTTGGTCCGGCAATCAGCGCAATCAACCCTTCTTCTGCCGCCAGCGTATTCAGCTGTTTGGCCTGATCTTTATAACGCTCGCTCATCACCGCGCCGAGCAGCAAACCTTGTCCGCGCACTTCGCTGAACACCTGATAGCGGTCGTTGATACGTTTAATCCCGGCGATAAACCATTCATGGCGTTTTGTGACACCGGCTAATACTTCCGGCGTGTTAATCAGCTCAAACACTTTACCCGCCACCGCCGTCGCCAGCGGATTACCGCCGTAAGTCGTGCCGTGCGTACCCGGCTGGAATAGCGTGGAATGACGATCGGTGGTCAGCATCGCACCAATCGGGAAACCGCCGCCCAGCGCTTTGGCACTGGTCAGAATGTCCGGCACCACACCGTAATGCTGATAGGCATACAGCTCGCCGGTACGCCCGACGCCGGTTTGCACTTCATCGAAAATCAGCACCGCCTGATGTTTGTCGCACAACTCGCGCAGACCTTGCAGGAATTCGGCCTCTGCCGGAACCACGCCGCCTTCACCCTGAATGGGCTCAACGATGACGGCACAAGTGCGGGAGGAAATATGACCAGCGACCGCCGCCAGATCGTTATATGGCAGATGGGTAATCGCCTGCGGCAATGGCGCGAAATCTTCGGAATATTTTGGCTGACCGCCGGTAGTCACAGTAAACAGCGTGCGACCATGGAAGGCGTTTTTGAAGGCGATGATTTCATTCTTTTCGCCGCCGGTTTTATTGCCATAGAGCCTCGCCAGTTTCAGCGCTGCTTCGTTGGCTTCCGCACCGGAGTTACAGAAAAACACTTTGTCAGCAAAGGTGGCGTCAATCAGTTGTTTAGCCAGACGCAGCACCGGCTCGTTGGTGTAACCGTTGCCCAGATGCCAGACTTTGTCCGCCTGTTCATGCAATGTTTTACGGATTTCCGGATGCGCATGACCCAGCGCATTCACGGCGATGCCACCCGCAAAATCGACATAATCTTTGCCCGCCTGGTCCCACAGCCAGGATCCTTCTCCACGCACGGGGATAAACGCCGCAGGGGCATATACCGGCACCATCCAGTCATCAAAGTTCTGGCGGCTGACGTTTTGTGGGTGCTGTTGGTGTTCCATATAAACCTCTTAATGTAAGACCAGTGACTGGCTGAATTCAGGGTGCAGGAGTCCGCCCCCCATACCGGCAGGAAATCTGGTTATTGGTTTGTTATTTAAAAGTTAATAAATAATCTCACTCAGTCACATCATAGAGTGCAGTCTTCATGCCAGCAAAGGAAAAAAGTGAATAAAAAAAGTGACATTGAGAAAAAACAACCACTTAATACCGCCTGTTATTCACTTTAAATGCATAAAAAATGAATAAATTAAAAAATCCCCTTTCGTAGCAACAAGGGCTTAAGAATGAGTATGCAGGGAAATAATTTCATTCCGGCTGTAATGTTTTGTGCAGGATTGTGATCGGGCGCGTATCGCATCTGCCCTTTCGGGCACAGCGCCCGATTAAGGTGCAGTTTCGCACTGTTCTGGCGCATCCGTTCCCCGTGATCCTGTTCACACTCTGTGCAAATAAAAAACAGCGCCCCGTCTTTCTTTATGAAAAATCCCAGCGATGCTGTTTTATTGTATTTTATTTGTTAATTGTTTGTTCCATATTTGTTTCCTTGTTATCGGTAACGCTTGATGCCTGCGCATTTCCTCAGTACACCGCTGGAATTAATTAACTTATATTTTACATATAAAATCATTTTATTTAACAATTAAGGGCTTTGATCACATTCCGTTCACGACCATGCGAAAAGCGCTTTCCTGTTAAGTTAATCTCTGAGTGTGGAATAAATGACCACTGCCCGTTCCCCTACACAAGAACAGAACATCATAAGAAAGGTACCGACATGAAATTTAACCTCGCATTAGTCAGTGCATGTGTGGTTTCAGCATGCATGTTATTCACAACACCGTCATTCGCCGCCAAAACTTACGACATCGCCGTCGTCGCCAAAGTGACTGGCATTCCGTGGTTCGCCCGTATGGAAGTCGGCGTGAAAGAAGCCGCGCAGAAACTGGATGTCAATGCCTATCAGGTAGGTGCCTCCACCCCGGACCCTGCCCAGCAAGTTAAAGTGATTGAAGATTTGATCGCCAAAAAAGTCGACGCGATTATCGTGGTACCGAACGACGCCAAAGTGCTCGAACCGGTGCTGAAAAAAGCGCGCGATCAGGGCATTGTGGTGTTAACGCATGAATCGCCGGACCAGCAAATTGGTCAGTGGGATATCGAAACTATCGACAGCCAGAAATATGCCGAAGCCAATATGGATGAGCTGGCTAAAGATATGGGTGGCAAAGGCGGTTACGCCATTTATGTCGGTTCCCTGACCGTGCCATTGCATAACGCCTGGGCAGATGCCGCGATTAAATATCAGAAAGAAAAATACCCGGATATGCATGAAGTTACTTCGCGCCTGCCGGTCGCAGAAAACATCGACAAGTCTTACTCCACCACGCTGGATTTAATGAAAACCTATCCTGATCTGAAAGGGATTATCGGTTTCGGCTCACTCGGCCCAATCGGTGCCGGTCAGGCGGTTCAGCAGAAACGTGCGAAAAACAAAATCGCGGTGGTGGGCATCGCCATGCCTGCTCAGGCGGCCCCATACCTGATGCGAGGGGATGTTAAGAAAGTGCTGTTGTGGGATCCGAAAGATGCCGGTTACGCCTTAGTCACCGTCGCCGACCAGTTGTTGCAGGGTAAAGAAGTCACCAAAGACCTGAGCATCGAAGGGCTGGGTAAAGCTGATGTGGATATGGATAAACACGTGATCCGCTTTAATAAAATTCTGGAAGTCACACCAGAGAATGCGAAATCACTCGGCTTCTGATTTAACTTTTTAATTATTTTATTTATCGGATATTTACCGGAGATAGATTTATCTCCAACGCCACACCAGGCAAATAGAAACAGATACGGCGTTGTATGCTGTGCCGTATCTGAATTTCTAATCAGACATTGAATACTTATTCTAAATAGAACGTTGTAAGGATAATGTGATGAATATACTCACTCCGTCGTCCAGTTCGCGCACGTCCCCTGCCCCTGCTGAGGCCTTTATCAGCCTCGAAAAAATCAGTAAAAAATTCCCCGGCGTATTAGCGCTGGATAATGTCAGCCTGACGCTGAATAAAGGCGAAGTGCATTGTCTGGCCGGTCAGAATGGCTGCGGAAAAAGCACCATAATTAAAGTCATTTCTGGTGTGTATCAGCCGGAAAAAGGCGCGGCGATCACGCTCGACGGAAAACTCTTTCATACCCTCACGCCGCAACTTTCTTCTTATTACGGCATTCAGGTTATTTATCAGGACTTGTCTTTATTTCCGAATTTATCGGTGGCCGAAAATATCGCCATTCACCGTTATTTACCGGGGGGCGATTTTTGGGTACATCGCGAGGCAATGCGCAAAAAAGCTGTCGCCGCGATGCAACGTGTCGGGGTTTCTCTCGATCCGGACCGTAAAGTCGAAAAACTCTCGATCGCGGACCGTCAGTTAGTGGCAATATGCCGCGCAATCGCCGCTGACGCCAGCCTTGTGATCATGGATGAACCCACCGCGTCACTGACCCGCACCGAGGTAAATGGCCTGCTGCGGGTAGTCAATGAGCTGAAAGCCGCTGGTATCTGCGTGGTGTTTGTCAGTCACCGTCTGGATGAGGTGATGGAAGTTGCCGACCGTATCAGCGTGATGCGCGACGGCAAACTGGTGGGGACGTATCCGGCCAGCGAACTCGACAGCAATGAGCTGGCATTCCTGATGACCGGACAGCGTTTTACCTACAGCCACCTGCCGCATCGCGCACCGGCAGATGTGACACCGCTGCTGGAAGTCAGCCATCTGAGCCGCAAAGGCCAGTATCAGGATATTTCGCTGTCGCTGCGACAGGGCGAAATCACCTCGATTATCGGTCTGCTGGGTTCAGGGCGTACGGAACTGTGTCTGAGCCTGTTCGGCATGAGCCAGCCGGACAGCGGTGAAATCCGCGTTAACGGCAATGCAGTGAAATTTCACAGCAATCGCGACGCTATCCGCCAGGGTATCGCCTATGTGTCGGAAGACCGTCTGACGCAGGGGCTGATTATGGAGCAGTCCATTTACGACAACACGCTGGTGTCGATTTTCGACAAGTTACACACCGGCACCGGCCTGATGGACCACCGCAAAGCCGCATCAGTGGTGAAAGACCTGATCCGCGACCTGAATATTAAAGTATCCGACAGCGGTCTGCCGGTGAAAACGCTTTCCGGCGGTAACGCCCAGCGTATCGCTATCGCCAAATGGGTCGCGACTCAGCCACATATTCTGATCCTCGATTCACCAACCGTCGGCGTCGATATCGCCAACAAAGAAGGGATTTACCGCATCGCGCGGGATCTGGCGGAATCAGGGATGGCGGTGCTGATGATTTGCGATGAAATTCCGGAAGCTTATTACAACAGTCACCGCGTGCTGGTGATGCGCAAAGGCCAGATGGTCGCGGAATTCGCCCCGCACCAGAGCAGCGAAGCGCAGATTGCGGAGGCGATCAATGGATAACAAATCTCTCTCGAAACTGTTTTCCCAGCACGAATTCTGGCTGGGATTACTGGTGCTGCTGCTGGTGATTGGTCTGAGCGTCAGTACCAATGAGTTTATGACCCTCGGCAACCTGACCGACGTCGCGACCAGTTACGCCATCCTCGGTATTCTGGCCTGCGGCCTGTTCGTGGTGCTGATAGCCGGTGGTATCGACATCTCCTTCCCGGCTGTGACGTCTATCGGTCAGTACGTGATGGCGAGTTACATCATTCATCACGGCGGCAGTTTTCCGCTGGCGTTTGCCATGTCGATGGGCACCGGTTTACTGCTCGGGCTGGTCAACGGCTTTCTGGTGTACTGGCTGCGCGTTCCGGCCATCATCATCACCATCGCTACGCTGAACCTGTTCTACGGTTTGCTGGTGTATCTGACCAATGGCACCTGGCTGTACGGTTTCCCGGACTGGTTTATGAATGGCATTAACTGGTTCTCCTTTACCGCCGCCGATGGTTACGACTATGGCCTGACACTGCCGCTGCTCAGTTTGCTGGGGGTTATCATCGCCACCGGCGTGCTGATGAACCGCACCCGCGTCGGACGTCAGATTTACGCCATGGGCAGCAACCGTGACGCCGCGTCGCGCCTGGGTCTGAACATCCTGCGTCTGCATTTTTACGTTTACGGTTTTATGGGATTACTGGCGGGTATTGCTGCCGTGGTTCAGGCACAAATCACCCAGTCTGTTGCGCCTAACTCCCTGCTCGGCTATGAGCTGACGGTACTGGCAGCGGTGGTATTAGGCGGCACCAGCATGACCGGCGGACGCGGTTCACTCACCGGTACCATCCTTGGCGTCATGCTGCTGGCCTTCCTGCAAAACGGTCTGACCCTGCTGAGTATTTCGTCCTACTGGCATCAGGTTTTCAGCGGCGTGATCATTCTGGTCAGCATCAGCAGCACCGCGTGGAATGAAAAACGCAAACTGGCAAAGGGAATGTGACATGACAACCTTAACCCGATTCTTTCCCGGCGACCGCATCATCCGTTTGCAGTTGCTGATCATCGTCGCCGTTGCGGTGTTGTTCTCGTTCACGCTGGGTGGCAGTTTTTACAGCATCGGCAATTTTCAGTCGATCTCCTCGCAGTTGCCGATTCTGGGCATGCTGGCACTGGGGATGGGCATCACCATGCTCACCGGCGGTATTAACCTTTCAGTGATTGCCGGAGCGAACGCCTGTTCGCTGGCGATGGCGGCCATTCTGGTGGCGCACCCGGATCAGCCGGAATATTTCGCGCTGGCGATGCTCGCCGGTCTGGCCGTTGCGGTGGTCATTGGTGTTCTCAACGGGGCATTGATCGCTTATATCGGCGTCTCGCCGATTCTGGCGACGCTCGGCACCATGACGCTGATCGCCGGGCTGAATATTCTGCTGACCAGCGGCGCGGTGATTTCCGGTTTCCCGGCGGCAATCCAGTATCTCAGCAACGGCAGTTTGCTCGGTATTCCGGTCGCGCTGCTGTTATTCCTGCTGGTCGCCCTGCTTTTATGGGTATTGCTCGAACACACCACGCTTGGCCGCAGCCTGTATCTGATGGGTTCCAACGAACAGGCCACGCGCTTTAGTGGCGTTAACACCCACAAAGTGACCATCGCGGTGTACGTGCTTTCCGCCCTGCTCGGCTGGGGCGCGGCACTGCTGATGATGTCCAAATTTAACTCGGCGAAAGCAGGCTACGGTGACTCGTATTTGCTGGTGACTATTCTGGCCTCGGTCCTCGGCGGGATTAATCCCGACGGCGGATTCGGGCGGGTCATCGGGCTGGTACTGGCACTGATCGTCCTGCAAATGCTGGAAAGCGGCCTGAACCTGATGGGCGTCAGCAGTTATCTGACGATGGCCCTGTGGGGCGGCGTCCTGATCCTGTTTATCGCTCTGCAAAACAGAAAATCTTAAGCGAAAGCTTTTTACCGAAGGGAAAGAACATGGCGAGTTATTTTATTGGAGTAGACGTAGGAACCGGCAGCGCCCGCGCGGGCGTCTTCGACATGACCGGCCGCATGGTCGGCCAGGCCAGCCGTGAGATCACGTTGTACCGCCCGAAAGCCGATTTCGTCGAGCAATCTTCCGATGAGATCTGGCAGTCCGTGTGTAATGCTGTGAAAGATGCGGTCAATCAGGCCGATATCAACCCGATCCAGGTGAAAGGTATCGGTTTCGACGCCACCTGTTCACTGGTGGTGCTGGATAAAGAAGGCAAACCGCTGACCGTCAGTCCGTCCGGGCGCAGCGAACAGAACATTATTGTATGGATGGACCATCGTGCCATCACGCAGGCGGAGCGCATCAACGCCACCGGCCACCGCGTGCTGGAATTCGTCGGCGGGATTATTTCGCCGGAAATGCAGACGCCAAAATTGTTGTGGCTAAAACAGCATATGCCCACCACCTGGAACAACGTCGGGCACCTCTTCGACCTGCCGGATTTCCTGACCTGGCGCGCCACGCAGGATACGACCCGCTCGCTATGTTCCACCGTCTGTAAATGGACCTATATCGGCCACGAAGACCGCTGGGACCCGAGCTATTTCCGCCAAATCGGGCTGGAAGATTTGCTGGAAAACAACGCGGCGAAAATCGGCAGCGAAGTGAAAACCATGGGCGAACCGCTCGGGCATGGCCTGACGCAGCGTGCCGCCGCTGAAATGGGGCTGATGGCAGGCACCGCGGTCAGCGTCTCGATCATTGATGCCCATGCAGGCAGCCTCGGTATTCTTGGTGCCAGCGGTGCATCCGGCGAATCAGCAGATTTCGACAACCGCATCGCACTGATTGGTGGCACTTCCACGGCGCATATGGCGATGTCGCGCAGCGCGCGCTATATCGGCGGCATCTGGGGGCCTTATTACTCGGCGATACTGCCGGATTACTGGCTGAACGAAGGCGGGCAATCTACTACCGGCGCGCTGATCGACCATGTGATTCAGTCGCATCCGTGTTATCAGGATCTTCTGAAACAGGGTAAAGACAGCGGCAAAACCATTTATGAAGTGCTCAACGGCATTCTGCGCAAAATGGCCGGCGAGCCTGAGGACATCGCGTTCCTGACCAAAGACATTCATATGCTGCCCTACTTCCACGGCAACCGTTCGCCGCGCGCCAACCCGACATTGACCGGGACGCTGACCGGCCTGAAACTCTCGCGAACGCCGGAAGACATGGCGCTGCATTATCTGGCGACCATTCAGGCACTGGCGCTTGGTACCCGCCACATTATCGAAACCATGAACCAGAGCGGTTACCGCATAGATACCATGATGGCAAGCGGCGGCGGCACCAAAAACCCGGTGTTTGTGCAGGAACATTCCAACGCCACGGGCTGCGCAATGTTATTGCCGGAAGAAAGTGAAGCGATGTTACTCGGCAGCGCCATGATGGGAACCGTCGCAGCAGGCGCTTATGACTCGTTGCCGGAAGCGATGGCGGCAATGAGCCGGATTGGTAAAACCGTCACGCCGCAAACCAACAAAATCAAAGAATATTACGACCGCAAATACCGCGTATTCCATGAGATGTACCACGACAGCATGAAATACCGCCGCCTGATGCAGGGGGAAACCGAATGAATGCAGCGGAAGAATTCTCACTTGCGTGTCAGGGCTGGCAGACCTATAGCCAGGAAATACTGGCGTTACAGCGCAATCTTGATGCCGATATGTGGCAGCAGTTACTGACGCTGGTCACCGGGTGCAGGGGCAAAATTGCCGTCACCGGCGTCGGCACGTCGGGCATTGCCGCGCGAAAAATCGCCCATATGCTGGCGTGCGTCGAACAACCGGCGGTGTATCTCAGCGCCACTGACGCCGCCCATGGCGATTTAGGCTTTATGCGCAGCAATGACCTGATGATCCTCATTTCCCACGGCGGCAACTCTGAAGAACTGACGCGCCTGTTACCGACGCTAAAAGCCAAAGGCGTGGCCATCATCAGCGTGACGGAAAATCTTGATTCGGCGATTGCCCGCGCCGCCACACTGGTAGTGAAAACGCATATTCAGCGGGAAATCGACCCGCTCAATATGCTGGCCACCACGTCTATTGTACTGGTGCTGGCGGTATTCGATGCGCTGTGCGGCAATATCATGCTGCGTAATGGTTTCGATCAGAAGCGCTTGCTGAACGTGCATCCGGGCGGGAATGTCGGGAAGACATTGCGGGAGAAAGATGTTTGATAACCCCCTTACCCTTTAATCTCTTCCACCACCAGCGCCGCCAGAACTGAGATGGCGCGCGCGGTGTGCGGCCCCCATTCGAAAGAAGTGTTCAGACGCAGGCAGTGGCGGAAACGTTCGTCGGCGGAAAACATCGTGCCGGGCGCGACGCTGACGCCTTTTGCCAGCGCGCGCTGATAAACCCGCGCCGCATCGACGTTATCGCCCAGATCCAGCCACAGAAAATATCCACCCGCCGGTTGCGAAACTGAAACCTGCGGGGGAAATTCACGGATAATGGCATGGCGCATCGCCAGCTGGCGCTGTTCGAGCTGACGCCGCAAACGCCGTAAATGCGTGTCATAACCGCCCTGCTGCGTACCCTGCAAATAATCCGCGAGCGCCAGCTGAACCGGCACGCTGGCTGATAAGGTACTCATCAGTTGCAGACGCTGAATACGTTCGGCGTAAGCGCCCGCGGCGACCCAGCCGACACGAAACCCCGGCGCCAGACATTTTGAAAATGACGAACAATGCAGAATTTCACTGCGGTAATCCGACGCCTTCAGCGGCACCGTGCGCTCATTGCCAAAATACAGTTCGCTGTAAACGTCGTCCTCAATCAGCGCCACCTTATACGCCTGCAAAATTGCCACCAGCCGTGCTTTATTTTCCGGCGGCAAACTGCATCCGAGTGGGTTCTGAAAACTCGACATCAGCCAGCAGGCTTTAATCGGATAGGTTTCCAGCGCTTTTTCCAGCGCATCCGGATCCATCCCCAAACGTACATCCGTCGGGATCGCGACAGCTTTTAATTTACGCCGCTCAATAGCCTGCAATACGCCATAGAAAGCCGGTGACTCAATCGCCACCCAGTCGCCCGGTTCTGTTACGGCCTGCAAACTTAATCCGAGGGATTCCATGGCACCTGACGTAATCACAATTTCATCGGGTGCGACTTCAATACCGTTTTGCGCATAGCGTTGTGCGATGCTGCGGCGTAACTCTTCGTTACCTGGCGGCAGATTTGCAATCGCACTGTGCGGGGACATACGGCGGACGGCGCTGGCAAGCGATCGCGCCAGCCGGGGTTGCGGAAAAAGTGTCGGATCTGGAAACGCAGAACCGAGCGGCACCACGGCCGGATCTTGCCCGGCTTTGAGGATATCGAAAATGGCGTCGTTGACGTCCACCTGTTCGGCTGCATGAAGTCGTTCATCCGGCGAATGTCGAACCGGACGCTGGACGCCTGCCGCGACGTAATAACCCGACTGCGGTCGCGCGACAATCACACCCTGACTTTCCAGCAGCTGGTAAGCCTGCAATACCGTCATCAGGCTCAGGCCGGACTGTTTACAGGTGTCGCGCAATGAGGGGAGACGATCACCGGGTAGCCAGACCTGCGTGTCTATTTGTCTGCGTAACGTCCGTGCCAGCGTTTCGTAACGGGATTCGACCATAATTAATCTGCACTGTTATAGGAAGTGTTAACTAAATGATAACTATTATGCCTGATTTTACCTTTGCATTGGCTTTAACCTTTGAACTAAACGCCTCATCAACAGCAATCAATGTTTACCAGAGAGGTCTGGCGGCGAAACATTCACCATGTTAATGTGTGAATACACCGCATTACTCAGATTTATCTGAACCCCCATTCACACCTATTCTCGCAACCTTACGCTTTCTAAACAGTTTCTCCACGATTGCCGGAAAAATGACAATTTGGCTTTCACTCTTTTACATCTTGATCGCATTACTATTCATTGGATTGAGTAGACTTATTTTCGTCGAAACAAAACGGGCGACGTGCCTGAATATTCAATGAGGAATTTAATTATGCGCAAACTTACCGCAATGATTGTGGCTTCAACGTTGGCTCTGAGCTCTGCTTCTTTCGCGTTTGCTGCTGAAACCACAGCGGCTCCGGCAACTGATGCAACTACCGCGACTCACGGCAAAATGATGCACCATAAAGGTCCGCATCACATGAACCCATTTGCCGGTCTGAACCTGACTGAGCAGCAGAAAACTCAGATGAAAGAAATTATGAAAGACAGCGGCGCGCGTCCTGACCGCGCTGCAATGAAAGCACAGATGGATCAGATGCATAGCCTGGTGGCATCCGACAGCTTCGATGAATCAAAAGTGAAATCGCAGATTGATACCATCACCAAAGCGCAGTCCGACCGTATGCTCGAACGTGCCCGTGCTGAGAACAAAATGTATAACCTGCTGACGCCTGAGCAGAAAAAACAGTTCAACGAGAACTACCAGAAACGCTCTGCCAAAATGGAACAGATGCGTGACCACAAACCAGGTGAAGCCAAAACCACAACGGCTCAGTAATATCGTCTGATAACCTGCATAACCGGCCCCTCACGGGCCGGTTTTTTTTGCCTCACGTCCTCAGGCATCTTCACCCTGACGGGTGATCATGACCCGCAAATAATCCAGAACCACTGCCGCAGGTTCCGAAAGCGCCACCGTAGCGGAAAGCACCGCGCCCACATCCATATACGTCATGCTGTCTTCCACCGTTCGCCGCATCACCCGCAATCCATCCAGCGACCACGGGCGATAAACCAGATCCGATAAAATAGTCACGCCCCGGCCTTTTGCCACCAGACTGCGCACCGTTTCGAATGAAGTGGTGGTAAAAGCTACGTTGGGCTGACCGCCACGCGTCTGCCAGTGCTCACGAATAACATCGGGATATTCGTCGGTATCGAGCAACAGAAAAGGTAAGTTGGCAATATCAGCCAGGCAGATAACCGGTTTACTGAGCAGCGGATGTCCCTGAGCAATCCAAAGCCTTCTCGGCGAGCGTATAAACGTTTCGATTTTCAGGTCATTTTCACGGGCGATATTTGAGGTGAGCAAAAGGCAAAAGTCGGTTTCCCGCTGCCTTAATGATGCAATAAGCTGCGCCGGATCGTCTTCAATGAAATTAAGGCTCATCAGCGGAAAATGTTGTTCCACTTCAGTAATGATGGCGGGCAGTAAATACGCCGACAGCGTTTTTGCCACACCAATATTCACGGTGCCTTCGGCCAGCTGCGGCTGATAAAGCAAATCGTCAATGGCACGCTGACTGTCATTCATAATTTTGCGCGCATGATGCAGAAAGCGCTCCCCGGCTGCCGTCAGGGTGACGCCTTTTGCGTGACGTAAAAACAGGGCGTTATTCACCGCCTCCTCGAGATTGCGCATCGCGACGGTCATCGACGACTGCGAAATATTGCAGCGAGACGCGGCCTTCGATATCTGTTGCGTCTGTGCTAACGCAATGAAAAATTCCAGTTGCCGCAGGGTGAATTTCATAGTTTTAAACTATACCTCCCGATGAAAACTTTGAATTAGATTTACCGTATCTGGCGTTTTACCATTTTAGCGTACTTAACCCGCCCATTATTGATTCTGGTATACATAAAACCGATATCGGTACTGGCACAACCTTTGGTAAAACTTATGCCTTATCTATTTTTGACACTGGCCGCCTGTTTTTGGGGTGGTAACTATGTCGTCGGTCATTTTCTGGTGACACAGGCTGACCCGATTATGCTTTCCGAAGCCCGCTGGATGCTGACCGCCCTGCTGTTGCTCACGCTTTATTTCCCGCAGGTAAAAAAACAATGGCCTGAGATGAAGAAAGCGAAAGGAACCATTCTGTTTCTGGCGCTGTGCGGACAGGTATTATTTCCCCTCACGCTCTACATTGGCCTGCAATACACGTCGTCATTAAATGCCGCCATTTATTTATCCACCACGCCTGCGCTGGTGCTGCTGATTAATAAGTTTATTTTCAAAGAGCGAATTTCATCGCGCAACATTACCGGCGTGGTTTTAAGCTCTTTCGGCGTGGTCTGGCTGGTGATGCAGGGGGACTTGCTGCATGTGGAAACCCTGAAAAACCTCAACCGCGGGGATGTCTGGACGATGGGTTCCGCTATCAGCTGGGCGCTTTACTGCGCTTTCCTGCGTACCAAACCGAAAAGCGTCGGCGGCAACGCTTTCGTTGCCGTCAGCGCGGCACTCGGTGCTCTGATTCTGCTGCCGGTGCTGGCTTTCAGTCTTGCCGGATTCATGTCGGTATCCGACCTTCATCAGCAACTGCACGCCTATTTCAGCGGCAGTTTTCTGGCCGGTTTAGCCTATCTGGTCATTTTTCCTTCCTGGCTTTCGTATTTGCTCTGGAACAAGGGCATTCAGGTGATTGGTGCCACTCGGGGAGAAATCTACTCGCACCTGATCCCGCTGAGCGGCGGTGCGCTGAGTATTCTGTTTCTGAATATCCCTCTGCACGGGTTTCATCTGGTCAGCACCTTACTGATTGCCGCAGGCATTGCGCTTTGTTCCGGTAAATCCGGGGAAAAAATCGTACAAAATGCACAGGCCACCCGAACAGAGTGATCTGCTCTCACAACTTTGATGACATCAGACCAGTCTTCTCTGCCCAAAGCGCCAGCCTCATCACATTTTCATTCTTAACTTCAAACTTTTCTGTTTAAACACATTATTTTTAAACAGTAATTTAACATAGTCGCAACGTACATTCTGTACACCGACCCTTACCTCCCTGCATCACACTCTCACAAAAAAAGTGGCCCGCAATAGGCGGGACCACTAAGAAGGAGTTGTACATCATGAAAAGCGTCAAGTCCGGGATAACCTGGCTGGTAGTGGCGTTAATCGGGGCTTTTGCCTTTGGAATGCTGGCCCTGAGCCGGGGCGAACATGTTAACGCCCTGTGGCTGGTGGTCGCCGCTATTGCCTGTTACAGCATTGCCTACCGTTTTTACAGTCTGTTTATCGCTGAAAAAGTCTTCGAACTCGATGACAAACGCATGACCCCGGCCGAGCGACATAACGACGGGCTGGA
Organism: Rahnella bruchi; assembly: GCF_003614975.1. Lineage (GTDB taxonomy): Bacteria > Pseudomonadota > Gammaproteobacteria > Enterobacterales > Enterobacteriaceae > Rahnella > Rahnella bruchi. The sequence goes on from NZ_QZWI01000001.1 coordinate 89,399, forward strand.
TTACGTACCGACCAATAAATGGGTGTTATTCGGGCACCATTTTGCGGCCATCGCCGGAGCCGGTCCGCTGGTTGGTCCGATCCTTGCCGCACAAATGGGTTTCCTGCCAGGCACTATCTGGATTTTAGTTGGCGTGATGCTGGCCGGTGCGGTGCAGGACTTCCTGATCCTGTTCATTTCTACCCGTCGCGACGGGCGCTCATTAGGTGAAATGGCCAAACAGGAACTGGGTGATTTTGCCGGGGTGATCACCATGCTCGGCGCGCTCGGCGTGATGATTATAATTTTGTCCGCGCTGGCTTTGGTGGTGGTTAAAGCGCTGGCCGACAGCCCGTGGGGTCTGTTCACCATCGCAGCCACCATTCCGATCGCCCTGTTTATGGGCATCTACATGCGTTTTCTGCGTCCGGGCAAAATCGCAGAAGTGTCGGTAATTGGCTTCGTGCTGATGATGCTGGCAATTTTATACGGCGGTAACGTGGCGGCGGATCCTTACTGGGGCCCGTTCTTTACGCTGCATGGCACCACCCTGACCTGGGTTCTGGTGATTTACGGCTTTATTGCCTCAGTTTTGCCGGTCTGGCTGCTGCTGGCGCCGCGGGATTATCTGTCAACGTTTCTGAAAATCGGCGTGATCGCCGGTCTGGCGGTCGGTATCGTCTTCGCCATGCCGGAAATGAAGATGCCCGCAGTCTCGCGCTTTATCGACGGCAGCGGTCCGGTGTTCTCCGGCAGCCTGTTCCCGTTCCTGTTTATCACCATTGCCTGCGGTTCGATTTCCGGTTTCCATGCGCTGGTTTCGAGCGGCACGACGCCGAAACTGATTGAGCGCGAAAGCCATATCCGCTTTATCGGGTACGGCGCAATGCTGATGGAATCGTTCGTGGCAATCATGGCGCTGATTTGTGCGTCCGTTATCGATCCGGGCGTGTACTTTGCCATGAACTCACCGGCGGCGCTGATTGGCACCACGGTGGAAAGCGCCTCGCAGGTGATTAACGGCTGGGGTTTTGTGATCACGCCGGACGTTCTGACGCAAATTGCCAAAGACGTCGGTGAGCAGTCGATTCTTTCCCGCGCCGGTGGCGCACCGACCTTTGCGGTCGGCATGGCGCACATTATCACTGACGTGTTCAACAGCCGCGCGATGATGGCGTTTTGGTACCACTTCGCCATTCTGTTTGAAGCCTTATTTATCCTGACCGCCGTGGATGCCGGTACCCGCGCCTGCCGTTTTATGGTGCAGGATCTGGTCGGCGTCGCCGTTCCGTCGCTGGCGAATAACCGTTCCTGGATCGGCACATTTGCCGGGACTACGGTCGCGGTCGCAGGCTGGGGTTTCTTCGTGTATCAGGGCGTGGTGGATCCGCTCGGCGGCATCAATACCCTGTGGCCGCTGTTCGGTATCGGCAACCAGATGCTGGCTTCAATGGCGCTGATTCTGGGTACAGTTGTGCTGTTTAAAATGAAGAAACAGCGCTATGCGTGGGTGACTATTTTGCCGACTATCTGGCTGTTCATCACCTCGATGACCGCAGGCTGGCAGAAGATTTTCCACGAAAAACCGTCGATTGGTTTCCTGGCGCAGGCGAAGAAATTCAGTGCCGGAATCGACAGTGGCGAAATCATCAAACCGGCGAAAACGCTGGCGGATATGCATACCATCGTGCTGAATAATCAGATCAACGCCATCCTGTGTGGTTTCTTCATGCTGGTGGCGGTAACAATGCTGATTTCCGCCTTCTTCGTAATCCGCCGGGCGCTGAAATCTGCTACCCCGACGGTGCATGAAACTGCTGTCGTTAACCGTCGCGAGGCACGCCATGTCTGAATCACGCGCATTATTTAAGACGCCACGCTTAGTGGCATTTCAGGTGACGCGCTGTCAGCCGTTATTTGTGCCGCAACCGAAACCGCATAACGTCGCTGACTGGCTGAAACTGGCTATCAAGCGCACCGCCCAGAGTTTCCGGCTGATGGTCGGTGTGCAGGATTACCAGAATTATGTCCGGCATATGCAGGTGCGACATCCGCAAACAACGCCGATGACAGAACGAGAATTCCACCGCCGTTGTCTGGAGGCGAGATTCCCGAGTGAAGGCGGAAAAATGGGTAAATGCCCTTGCTGAAGACCGACTGCCCCCTCTGAAAGGGGGGCAGTCTCCCGTTCACGGACGCGGTAAACGATACAAACAATGTTCCCTTAGCCAGTGCCCTTCTTCCAGCATCGGATGCATAAAGTTCTCTTTCGGACTGCACACCATTCCCAGCTTTTTCATTACCGCCTGCGAGGGGATATTCGGCAGCGCGGTGTAGGCCACAATTTCTTCCAGCCCCAGCTCATTGAATCCGGCGTCCAGCACCGCGCGGGCCGCTTCTGTGCAATAACCTTGCCTCCAGGCATCCACTTTCAGCCGCCAGGCAATTTCCACACAGGGCACAAAAGGCAGATCGTATCCCGGCGTATGCAGCCCGACAAAGCCAATAAACTCGCCGGTTTCACGCAATTCGACCGCCCAGATCCCCCAGCCGCGTTCATTGATCACATTCTGGCAGCGCATCCGCATTTCATCACTTTTCTCACGGGTCATGGTGGACGGGAAAAACTCCATCACCTGCGGGTCAGCGACCATTGCTGCGAAAGGGTCTGCATCAGCCTCGTGCCACTGACGCAGGATAAGGCGGGTTGTGGTGATATTTAGCGGCGGAATAGCCACAGGAACGGTAAAAGCTTCCATCAATAACTCCTTGTTTATGGCGGGTCTTACGGACATCAGCGGAGCATTTTCTCACTGATTATTTTGAATTTACGTGGCGCTATTGAAACAGGCAAGATTTCCTATTGAAGCTATTCACATCAATTATGAGTTTGCAGGATTTGCTAAAGGAAGTGCCAACATGATTTTTCACCGCTATCACGGTCTGGGTAACGATTATCTGGTCTGCCATCAGAGTGTTGCCGCTCTGCTCAGCAACGAGCAAATTCAGCGTATACTCCGGCAGCAGCAGTTGCGCCGCCGCCAGTGCGATGCGCAAACTCGGACTGGTGGATGACAATGTCACGGTACATATGCCGGGCGGGACACTTGCCATCAGTTTCAGCGGCGATTTTCAGGTCAACATGCGCGGCGCGGTGCAGAAAATCGCCACAATCACCCTCGATAACGACTGTTTCCGGGATATGACGGCGTAACTCGTTCGCCTTCTCACAGGTTTATCCCCTCCTCTTCCCGAGTCCCTTTTGAATACGGCAGCCCGTCTGCCGTAATTTCAAACACCCCTCATAAACAAAACTCATACCCGCATAATCATTTTATGGCAGACAGCACGCTTTACAGCCCCTAAGTTGGTTATCAGGAAGCACGACAATGATAAATCAACTCATTGTTTAATATATAAAATAATCACAATAAAACACCCTCACTGCCGTTTTCTATGCTCCGCCGGTCAGTGAAATTTTCTTCAAAGTTTTAATCCGATCACATATTAATAAAAAAAACAGAGAGCGTACCCTATGAGCAACAACACCATCGTGGACGTGAAAACGTGGATAGACGAACGCCCGATATCGAAATATCAGTGGGTCGTTTTATCCCTGTGTTTCATCATCATTATGTTCGACGGTTATGACGCCGCCGTAATGGGTTTTATCGCCCCTGCGCTGATCGAGGACTGGGGTATCGGCCGCGCTGAAATGGGGCCAATTTTGGGCGCCGCTATGTTTGGTGTCGCGATTGGCGCGCTGATCGCCGGACCAAACGCAGATCGCTTCGGGCGCAAACGGGTGCTGATGTGGTCAATCTTCTGCTTTGCTCTCTTCAGCCTGCTGAGCACTTTTGCCCGCACGCCAATGGAAATGGCACTCCTGCGCTTTCTTACCGGTCTCGGTTTAGGCGCGGTGATGCCTAATACCGTGACGCTGGTGTCGGAATATATGCCCGAACGCCGCCGAAGCCTGATGATCACCGTCATGTACAGTGGCTTTAACGTGGGTTCAGGCGCAGGTGGTTTTGTTGCTGCCGGTCTGCTGCCGAACTTTGGCTGGAAAGCGGTGATTTTTGCGGGAGGTATTGTGCCCCTGCTGATGCTGCCGTTGCTGCTGTGGATCCTGCCTGAATCAGCCATGTACATGGTGGTACGCAACGTGGCGAAAGAAAAAATCGCCAAAGTCCTCACCCGCGCCGGTGGTGTATTCAGCGAAGGCACAAAATTCGTGCTGAAAGCGCCGGTGATTCAGAAAAAAGCCAAAGTCTTCCAGCTGTTCACCAACGGCTACGCCAAAGGCACCATCGTATTGTGGGTCACGTATTTCATGGGGCTGTTCGTAATTTATCTGCTCAACGGCTGGCTGCCGACCATTATGCGTAACGGCGGATTCTCGCTGGAGCGCGCAGCCATCGTTGCCGGTTTGTTCCAGCTGGGCGGCACTTTTGGCGGCCTGATGGTCGGCGGTCTGATGGACAGATTTACCGCCAAGCGCGTCATCGCAGGTTTCTACATGATGGGCGTAGTCAGCCTGTTATCGCAGGGCATCGGCAACTTCGGCCCGGATATTCTTGCCCTGCTGGTGTTCATCAGCGGCGTGTGTATTAACGGCGCACAAACGGGTTTGCAGGCGTTTTCTCCGGCCTTCTATCCGACTGAAATGCGCGCCACCGGTGTCTGCTGGATGCACGGCATCGGGCGCAGCGGCGCCATTATCAGCTCTTCAATGGGCGGCGTTTTGCTGGGCGTTTTCTCCGGTCAAAACATGATCTTTATTATTCTGGCGCTGCCTGCATTGCTGGCGGGTCTGAGCATTCTTTTACACCGTGCGGCACACCCGGCCGAGATGATCAAAGGCGTTGATATTACTGACATCCCGGAGTTGTCGCGCACCATGAATATCCGCTAATCTCCAGATTAGCCACCTGATAATCAGAAACATAATCATTAACATAAATAAGGCGGCGCGATGTTCGCGTCGCAGTTACCCTACAAAAGTATTGAGGATTTAAGATGGCGAAAATCATAGGTGGTTTAGCAGTATCACATACCCCGACCATCGGTTTTGCGGTTGACCATAACAAGCAGGAAGAAAGTGCCTGGGCGCCTATTTTCGAAAGCTTTGCACCGATGCAAAAATGGCTGGATGAGAAAAAACCGGACGTACTGGTCTACATTTTCAACGACCACGTAACGTCGTTTTTCTTCGATCACTATTCTGCGTTTACGTTGGGTATCGACGAAAAATATGAAGTCGCTGATGAAGGCGGTGGTCCGCGCGATCTGCCCGCGGTGAAAGGCCATGCAGCACTGTCACAACACATTGGTGCCAGCCTGATGACGGACGAATTTGATATGTCGTTCTTCCAGGACAAACCTTTAGATCACGGTCTTTTCTCCCCGCTTTCTGCCCTGCTCCCACATGAAGGCGGCTGGCCGACGCAAATCGTTCCGCTGCAAATCGGTGTGTTGCAGTTCCCTATTCCGACCGCCCGTCGCTGCTACAAACTCGGTCAGGCGCTGCGTCGCGCGATTGAAAGTTTCCCGGAAGATTTGAACGTGGCGATTGTTGCGACCGGTGGCGTTTCGCATCAGGTTCACGGCGAGCGTTGTGGCTTTAACAATCCGGACTGGGATGAGCAGTTCGTGGATATGATAGTCAACGACCCGGAACGTCTGACCGAAATGACGCTGGCCGAATTCGCCACACAGGGCGGGATGGAAGGTGCGGAAGTGATTATGTGGCTGGTGATGCGCGGTGCGTTATCCGCCAATGTGAAGAAACTGCATCAGGCCTATTATCTGCCGTCGATGACCGGTATCGCCACGCTTATTCTTGAGAATCAGTCCCGTGAAGCGCCGTATGACGTGCAGCAGCGCCAGCGTGACAAAATCGCGCAGCAAATGGCGGGCGTTGAAAAACTGCCGGGCACCTATCCGTTCACACAGGCACGCAGCCTGAAAGCGCTGCGCATTAACCGGTTCCTGCACCGTCTGATCCAACCCGCGTGGCGCGAGCGCTTCCTCACCGATCAGCAGGCGATGTTGGCTGAAAACCAACTGACTGACGAGGAGCAAAAGCTGCTGCGCGAACTCGACTGGCGCGGCATGATCCATTACGGCGTCAGCTTCTTCCTGCTGGAAAAACTCGGCGCGGTAGTCGGCGTCTCCAATTTACATATTTATTCCGCGATGCGCGGCGAAACGCTGGAAGAATTCCAGAAAACCCGCAATCAACAAGTTCTCTATTCAGTAGCAGGTAAAGCGAAAGCATGACGATTTTTGAGCAACCCAAGATCGACACACATCACCACGTGTTTGATCCGGCGCGCTTCCCGTACCTTCCGGACACGCCTTATCGTCCGGAAGGGCACGAGATTGGCACCACAGATTATTACCGCGCCGTGATGCAGGCGTACAACATCCGCCACTCGCTGATTGTCGGCCCGACGTCGGGCTATAGCACCGACAGTTCGTGTCTTCTGGATGCGCTGGAACAAGGCAACGGTCGCTTTAAAGGCATCGCCGTGGTGCCCTTTGATATCAGCACTGAGCGGCTCGACAGCCTGAAACAGGCCGGAGTGGTCGGTATTGCCATGAATGTGGCGATGCTCGGCACGGAGCCGTTTTTGTATCTCGACGGCCTGATGGGGCGTCTTGCCGAACTGGAACTGTTCGCCGCCATTCAGGTACAGAACGACCAGCTGCTGGCACTGTTGCCGCTGATCAACCGCAACAAAACGCGGCTACTGATTGATCACTCAGGCCGTCCTGAGGTCACGCAGGGCCTGCAACAACCCGCTTTTCAGGCGCTTCTCGGCCTGGCAGACCAGCAAAGAACCTGGGTAAAACTGTCTGGCCTGGCGAAGTTCAGCCGCCAGCCTTTTCCCTATCAGGACGGACACGCCTATCAGCACGCCCTGCTTGATGCCTTTGGTGCGGAGCATTGCATGTGGGGTTCCGACTGGCCGTTCCTGCGGGCGGAACACCGGATGGATCTCGGCACGCTGCTGATGCTGGTGGAGCAATTATTTCCTGATGAAAAAATTCGCCAGCAGATTTTGTGGCAGACCCCGAAAGACTTATTTGGATTTACAGATTACTGAGGAAAGGAAAGACCATGAATTATAAAATCGCCGTCTTTAACGGCCCGAATCTCAATCTGCTCGGTACCCGTGAACCGGAAACCTACGGCCACGACACGCTGGCGACCATCGAAAAGCTTTGCCATCAGACCGGCGAAAGCTGCGGCGCGACCATCGAATTCTTCCAGACCAATCACGAAGGCGATCTGATTGACCACATTCAGGCCTGCCGGGGAACGGTGGATGCGATTGTCCTGAATGCCGCCGCCTGGACGCACACCTCCGTCGCCATCCGCGATGCCGTGACTGCCGTCAGCCTGCCGCTGTACGAAGTGCACATCACCAACGTTCATAAACGCGATGCCTTCCGCCATCACTCATTTCTCTCCGACGTTTCCGTCGGCGTGATCTGCGGTTTCGGCATTCAGGGCTACGAATATGCGATCAGACAGGCTGTGATGAATCTGAAGAAATAAGCGGGTATTTACAGAGGTAATAATATAAGGATTCAGAGTAGAATCCTTATATTATGCATGTTAATCAGAAGATTTTCGAATGCAACATAATGCCAGCGACATTACGAACAGGGTTGCAGTCTGATTAAAAAGGAGCACTGAATCCGTCAACCCTGTCACGAATAATACGGAAAAGGGTAACGCCATACTTTTTATATCATATTTCCGAATCCAGCCATAAATTAATATCAGATAAGGCAATAATAAGGATATCGCACCCCACATCCCCTGAAGCGTCGTCACTTCAAGAAATTCGTTGTGCATATTATATTGCACATTGTTGTAGCCTTCGTAATTTTGCGGGTGATGTGTCTTGATAAATTCTCTGGCTAATGTTGTTCTATCATCAGGTGCTGTAAAACCAATATGCCTATGCAAGAGATATATTCCGCTTTCCCATATAGCAACCCTGGCACCGAGTGATGTTGAACTTTGAACATCATACTTCTGGATGTCATTAATGCCCTGAGCCCAGCGACTGCTGGTGGCCCCAAGGATAGCGATAACAGCGAGCAAAACGAGGCTCATTACACGCCAGTTTTTTATTAAATCAACTTTATACTCTATAAAAAAGAAAGTCACTTTCAGGATTATAAGTGCCAGAATGGTTATGCGTGTTCCGCATAAATACAGAAGAACAAAAGTCAGAACAAAAGCCACAAAATCGAGATGTTTCGAGTAGCGATGATATTCCAGCCGGCTTAATCCCAAGTATGCGCAGTAAATAAAAGCAATCATGTAAGATGCCATCGATGAAGCATCAGTGGTCATTTTTATACGATAATTTAAAGTATAATAATGCTCATATAACCCGAACCCCAGCGAAACAACCAGCCCAATCGTTATCATAACCTGGCTGATTAATATGGTTTTCCTGCTTATCAGGTAACCATATAGAGAAAAGCATAAAATGACGAAAGCGCCGAGGAGGATCCTTTTGCTGCCCACTAAGTAATTGTTAATTATGCCTGCACTGGTAGGTGTGATTGCGATCCCATTATGTTTTAGTGTTATTGCCCACACAAAACGAACCACAGCTAAAAAAACCAGCGAAAGGAACATCACCAGATGAAAGCGCTCATGACGGTATGAAATATCTTTTTTGAATACCGCGTATAAAACAGTAAAAAAACTCAGATAAGAAACAATATAAAAGATTTTTTGTGGCCATCCGGTAACAAACATGCTTAATGATAATGAAATACACAGCGCGATAGCCGATGCATTCACTGATATTTTCAAAAAAGCAGTTTCATATCTGCTATTCATCGTTTCCCTCAGTAATTTTATTGAGAATATTCTTAAAATTATTCATATACGCGTCTTCGTAAAATTTTCCGATACTTTCTTTTATTAACATATGCTCTGGTAAAACCAGATCATTGCCTAATGCATTAATGATTTTCGAAAGCGCAATGATGTCATTCTGCGGGTAAAGTTGCCCATTTATATTGTTTTCAATTATTTCTGACGGACCACTACTGCAATCAGATGAAACACAATATATTCCACGAGAAATTGCTTCAAGCAGCACCAACGGGAAACCCTCGAAATTAGATGTCATGACCAGACAAGTGACTTCTTTGATATTATTTTCTACGTATTCCCAAGGGTCATTTTGCCACCCGTGCCAGGTAATGTGCTCTGATATCCCAAGTTGTTGGGCATAAGATTGACATTCGAACACGTCTTCGCCATCCCCAACAATATCTAATGCCCAACCCACTTTTACCTGTACAAGCGCGTCAAAGAGATCTTTTAATTGCTTTTGTCTTTCAAAGTGAACCCTGCCTATGTAAAGGATCCTCAATTGTTCAGGTCTTAAAATAATCTTCCCCGACTTTTTAACCGGGTTAAAAACCACATCAATATTATTTTTGTTTACACCCAACTCTGTCAGTTGATTTTTTATTTCACCGCTGATAGCAAAATGATGATCTGCTGATAACAGATAGTGCGGGCGATAACGTTCCCGGGGGGGAAGATGCATCCATGTCGATAAAATCGTCTTATGCGCAGAGTATTTAATCGCACGACTTGCCATCAAATTGGGTATGGTATTAAGCGTAATAATATGTTCAGGCTTATATTTTCTGATAAAGAAAAGAAGTCGCAAAGTGTGTATGACGTTTTTTAATTTTTTATTTCTTAATTTACAGACACTTTCAAAGAGAACGGCATTATCAAGCCAGGATTTTGAGTGTGTTGTTTCACCACTATTGATGACGAAAAAGCCGGCCTCAAACTCTTCACCCTTTTTGAAGGCTGATATTACCTGGCTGGTTACATTTTCCATACCGCCACGGCCGATAAGTAAATCTGTCACCAAAAGTATTTTCTTTTTGTTAATCACTTCTTTTTTCTTAATGAGCATAGTTCAGTCTCTTCACATCTCCCAAACGGCCAGAGCAATCATCAACCTTTGTATCTCAACACATATTTAAAGTGGTTTATCAACAAACAGGCGTTCCCTTCAAAACATTTGATATCTTACCTCAAAGTAGCAGCCCATTCATGTACAAAACTGACACAAAAATGACCCTGGCGGAAAAATTAGACAATTCCTTAATGCTGACAGGATCGGTATTGAATAGACGTAAACCTGAACATGAAATTAATCCAGTATCAGGGTTCACATACTAAAGTTTGGTTGCCGCAAACCTTCCTGATTTCCGCCACCAGCGCCCCGGCAGCCGGTGACAACAAACTCCCGGCGCGGAATGTCAGGCCGATGGCGCGGTGTGTATCAGCCAGATCCAGCGGCAGTCTGACCAGTTCGCCAGACTCAAGCTCGTGCTCCAGCTGGCGGGCTGAGACTGCCGCCAGCATATCGGAACCCAGCAATAACCCGCGCACTATTCCCAGATCACCACTTTCCACCACCGGATCGGGCGGCGGCATGTTCATCGCGGCAAAACTGTTGTCCAGCAGCCGTCGCGCGGGCGTTTCAGCACGCGGCAGCACCCAGCGCGCCTGGCGTAAATGCGCCTGAGTCACAGCACCGCTCATCAAAGGGTGCCCTTTTCTTGCCAGAATCACCATGCTTTCGGTGAACAGGGTTTCCGTTGCCATATCCGCCGCGTAATCACTGGTACGCAGCGCGCCAAAAATGAAATCCACTTCACCTGAACGCAGCTCAGAAGCCAGTGCGCTGAACGCACTTTCGTTGGTCACGACTTTTACGCCGCTGTAGCGTTGCGTCAGGCCGATAATCGCCTGCGGTAATAACCGCGTGCGCCCCAGCGGCAGCGCGCCGACCTGCACCGTACCTTCCAGCACACCGCGACGCGCAGCGATATCCGCCGGGATATGCCGCAGTTCGTTGAGCGCACGGCGCAGGTTCGGCACAATATCCTGCCCGGCCAGCGAAGGCATCATGCCGTGCGGCGTGCGCTCGAGCAGCGCCAGACCGGCACCGCTTTCCAGCACTTTCAGCGCCGCACTGACCGCGGGCTGGCTGAGCCCCAGCAATGTAGCCACCGTTTGCATATGTCGCGTTTTGCACAGGGAGATAAAAATTTGCAGACGCCGGACGTTAAACAGATACAGCGGTTCGGTGTCTCCGCGCCGCTGCCCGCTTTTGCCCTGTAATTTCGCCAGCTGCGAGGGGATCTGCCGCAGCTCGGCAATCGCGCGGCGCGCACGCGGCAGCACGCATTTACCGAAATCAGTCAGCAACATGCCGTTGGCATGACGTTCAAACAGCGGCACATCGAGCGCCTGCTCGAGATCCCGTATCGCACGCGTCACCGCCGACTGCGTACGGTAAAGCTCATCTGCCGCGCGGGATACACTTCCCTGATCGACAACCTGACAAAATGCCCGTATTTGCATCAGGTTACTCAGCATCTCAGTCTCTGCCATCCCCTTCTCCTTTCTGGTTTTTTTGCGTGACGCCTCCCTGCAATATAAATAAAACGCATACCCCCTGCAATCAAATGAATTACCCGTCACGGGCGCAGGCTGACAGCATGGAACTCAGACATTCTGAGAACAATAAAACCAAGGACACCCTCATGACTCAGCCAAAAAAAGATGACTCTAAAAGCGCATTAGTCGTCAGCGCTCACTCCGCCGATTTTGTCTGGCGTGCGGGCGGTGCCATCGCCAAACATACACAAGCCGGTTACGCCGTCCACATTGTTTGTCTGTCGTTCGGCGAACGCGGCGAATCTGCAAAGCTGTGGCGTAAAGGCAATATGACCGAAGAAATCGTGAAAGCATCGCGTCGCGAAGAAGCGATGGCGGCCGCTGAAATTCTCGGAGCGACCGTTGAGTTTTTCGATATGGGCGATTATCCGCTGCGTGCCGACAAAGATTCCCTGTTCCGTCTGGCCGATGTTTATCGCCGCGTGCAGCCACATTTCGTGCTGACGCATTCCCTGAAAGACCCATACAACTATGACCATCCGATGGCGACGCATCTGGCGCAGGAAGCGCGGATTATCGCGCAGGCCGAGGGCTATAAGCCGGGCGACACTATCGTCGGCGCACCGCCTGTTTACTGTTTTGAGCCGCATCAGCCGGAACAATGCGAGTGGAAACCCGATGTTCTGCTCGATATCACCGACGTCTGGGACAAGAAATATCAGGCTATTCAATGTATGGCCGGTCAGGAACATTTATGGGAATACTACACCCGCGTCGCCCAGCAGCGCGGTGTGCAGGCCAAACGAAACGTCGGGATCACCAGCACCAAAAACATTGTTTACGGCGAAGGCTATCAGAGCATCTTCCCGCGTGTAACGGAGGATTTAGCATGAGTCTGGTTGGCAAAAAAGGCGTCGTGGTTCGCCATATTCCACGGGCAGAAAAAAAGGACGTTACCGCACTCGCCGCCTTTGGCGTGGCGACGGTGCATGAAGCGCAGGGTCGCAAAGGTTTGCTGGATGCGGGCATTCGTCCGATCCAGCAGGATTGTGCGATTTCCGGCAGTGCCGTCACCGTGCTGACCGCACCGGGCGATAACTGGATGTTTCACGTCGCTGTCGAACAATGTCAGCCGGGCGACATTCTGGTGGTTGCGCCAACCTCACCGTGTTCTGACGGCTTCTTCGGTGATTTGCTGGCAACGTCGCTGAAAGCGCGTGGCGTGGTCGGCCTGGTAGCAGATCTCGGTGTGCGCGATACCAGAACCCTTCGTGATATGGGATTCCGCGTCTGGTCGCGGGCGATTCATGCACAGGGCACCATCAAGGAAACGCTCGGTTCAGTTAACGTGCCCGTGGTCTGCGCCGGGCAGCTGGTGTATCCGGGCGATGCTGTCGTCGCCGATGACGACGGCGTGGTTGTCGTGCGTCGTGAAGAAGTCGCACACGTGGTGCAGGCCAGCCGTGAACGGGAAGCGCTGGAAGAGAGCAAACGCGCCAGAATGGCGAACGGCGAGCTCGGGCTGGATATCTACAACATGCGTCCACGTCTGGCGGAAAAAGGCCTGAAATATTTTGATTCCACCGAAGAATTAGCACAAGCCGGAAAGCGCTGAGGAGCCGATATGCCGCAGACCCGAATTCCCTGCCTGCTGATGCGCGGCGGCACCTCGAAAGGCGCATTTTTTCTGGCGGCAGATTTGCCGAGAAATGAAAAGCTGCGCGACCGCGTGTTGCTGGCGGTGATGGGATCCCCTGATCCACGCCAGATAGACGGCCTCGGGGGCGCCGATCCGCTGACAAGCAAAGTGGCGATTGTGCGCCCTTCCGCGCGCCCGGATGCCGACGTCGATTATCTTTTTGCTCAGGTGAATGTCGATAAAGCGGTGGTGGATTACGGACAAAACTGCGGCAATATTCTGGCCGCCGTCGGCCCGTTCGCTCTCGAGCGGGGTCTGGTCAGCACGGTCGAAGGCATCACGCCGGTGCGCATTTTTATGGAGAATACCGGACAACTTGCGACCGCGTATGTGCCGGTCAAAGACGGTGAGGTTTGCTATCAGGGTGATTTACGCATCGACGGCGTGCCGGGAACCGCGGCCAAAATCAGCGTGGAATTTGCTGATATCGCCGGTTCCAGCTGCGGCGAATTGCTGCCGACCGGCAACGCTCGCGACACGTTCGACGGTATCGACGTAACCTGCATCGACAACGGTATGCCGGTGATCCTGCTGCGTGCCGCCGATTTCGGACGCAGTGGTTATGAAACCCGCGAACAGCTGGATGCCGACACGGAGCTGAAAAAGCGTCTCGAGTCGATCCGCTTGCAGGCCGGTCCGAAAATGAATCTTGGCGATGTGTCGCAGCGCACCGTGCCGAAAATGACGCTGATCGCTGAACCACGAAGTGGCGGTGCCATCTCCAGCCGGACATTTATTCCGCATCGCTGCCACGCCTCGATTGGCGTGCTCGGCGCTGTCAGCGTCGCCAGCGCCTGCCTGATCCCAGGCAGCATCACCGAAGGCCTGGCGCACGCGCCCTCCGGCGACACGCCGTTAATCAGCGTCGAACATCCGACCGGCGAATTCAGCGTGGAATTGCAACTCGATCCGACCCAAACCGGCGCACAACGTCTCAAAGGGTGCGCACTGTTACGCACCGCACGCCTGATTTTTGAAGGCCGCGTCGCCATCCCCGCCGGTCTCTGGGACGGACATCAGGAGATCTCCCATGAATAACGTGACCCGCATTATCTTAATCGGCCTCGGCGAGGTCGGCACGATTCTGGCTACGGATTTAAAAAAACAAAATCCTGCGCTGGAAATTGTGGCGTTTGATAAGCAGACGGATTCAGCCGTTATCCGGCAGCGCGCCCGTGATGCCGGAGTGCATTTTGCAGTGTCGCTGGAAGACGCGATGAAAGGCAGTCAGATCATTTTCTCCGCCGTGACTGCCGCCGAAGCGCTGAATGTGGCCGGAAACGTCGCCCGACATCTCGCCCCCGGACAGTTCTTTCTCGATATGAATTCAGTTTCGCCGCACACCAAACGCGAAGCGATGGCACTGACTGAACAGGCGGGTGGGAATTATATCGACGTCGCGGTGATGGCACCCTACCCGCCTGCGCGGATAAAAACCCCGCTGCTGCTGGGCGGCACGCAGGTTTGCGCGATCAGCGAATGGCTGAACGAAAATGGATTTAACAGCACAGTGCACAGCACCGCCGTCGGCGAGGCCTCCGCTATCAAAATGTGCCGCAGCGTGATGATCAAAGGCCTGGAAGCGCTGACCGCCGAATGCCTGAGCGCCGCACGCCAGTACGGCGTCGGCAAGGAAGTGCTGGCTTCGCTGCACGCCAGTTTTCCCTCACTCGGCTGGGAGGCGCAGTTACCGCATTATCTCATCAGCCGGATCGCCGAACATGGCAAACGCCGCGCCGAGGAGATGCGCGAAGTCGTGAAAACGCTCGAAGATGTCGGTGTCGCGCCGAATATGAGTTCGGGCACAGTGCTGGCCCAACAAGGGTTGGTGGATGCGATGGCGGCGAAGGGGATCCGGTATTCGGATCTGCAGCCGTTTGAGTGGGGGAAAACTATGGATATTTTACGAAAATAAGTTGTCCCTTTCTCACCTGCTCGGAGGAGAAAACCGGTCAACTCCCTCCCCTGCGAAGGGGAGGCGTTAAAAACCATAACTAACCCCGCTCCGGCATAACCCGATGACATCGCGCCACCACCCCCCCTGCCCCGTACACCAGATCCTGCGGCATCTGACAGCCGTCACCGGCCAGCGGACATCGTTCGCGGAAATAGCATCCCATTGGCAGATTCCGGTTGCTGGGTAACTCACCCTTTTTATCGACTATTCCTTCATCCAGAGCACGTCCGGCGCGGGGAACGGAATCGAGCAGCAAACGGGTGTACGGATGCTGCGGCTCTGACAACACTTTTTCCGCCGCACCCAGCTCGACGATTTGCCCCAGATACATCACCGCCACGCGATCGCTCATATGACGCACGACGGACACATTATGGGAGATCAGCACGTAAGTCAGATTGCGCTGACGTTGCAGTTCCACCAGCAGATTGAGGATTTGCGCCTGCACCGAAATATCCAGCGCCGAAGTCGGTTCATCCAGCACGATAATGTCTGGCTCAGAAGATAACGCGCGGGCGATGGAAATTCGCTGGCGCTGACCGCCGGAAAATTCATGCGGCAAACGGTCGAGATATTCTTTGCGGATGCCGACCTGCTCTGCCAGCGTGGCAGCCAGTTCACGACGCTCGCGGCTGCTGTTGTGTTTTTGCACAAACACCGGTTCGGTGATAATCCGCCAGACCGGCAGACGCGGATCCAGCGACGATTGCGGATCCTGAAAAACCATCTGCATACCGGAACCGAACCACGAATTGTCGTGGCGCGCGCGGTGAATTTCGCCGCTGCTCGGCTTTTGTAATCCCATCAGTAACTGCGCCAGCGTGCTTTTTCCGCAGCCGGATTCGCCGACAATCCCCAGGGTTTCGCCGCGGATAATATTGAGATCTAATCCGTTCAGCGCATGGACATAACCGGTCGGTTTGCCGCGCCAGTTAACGCTTACAGGGAAACGCACGCGCACTTCCCGGAGTTCGACCAACGCTTCATCTATCATCAGGAATGCTCCTCAATACTGTGGATCCGGATTTCTCCGGCATGGCGCTGAGGATGCCAGCAGGCGACGGACTGTTGCGGGAATTGCGCCAATGACGCCAGCACAGGCGTTTCACTACATCGCTCGTCGGCATGATTGCAGCGACCGCGAAACGCACAGCCTTGTGGCAACTTTGCCAGATTCGGCACCGTCCCCGGAATGGCTTTCAGCAGACTGCGTGGCTCGCCGTTTTCCGGTGCCGCCTGTAATAATCCGATGGAATACGGGTGCGATGGCGTGTCAATAACATCCGAGGTTTTACCGCTTTCAATCACATGCCCGGCGTACATCACATAAACCCGGTCGCAAAGCTGCGACACCACAGCCATGTCATGGGTAATAAATAACACTGCGGTGCCACTGGCGCGGGCTTTGCGCTGTAGCAAACGCAGAACCTGACGCTGCACCGTGACATCCAGCGCCGTCGTCGGTTCGTCGGCAATGATCAGTTCCGGCTCGCAGGAAAAGGCCATCGCGATTAATACCCGCTGACGCATGCCGCCGGAAAGTTCGAACGGATAACGCGACATCACCTGCTCCGCGTCGGCAATCTGCATATCCTCCAGCAGCCCGATGGCTTTTTTCCATGCCTGTGCCTTGCTGAGTTTCTGATGCAGACAAATCACTTCGCACATCTGACGACCGATTTTGCGCGTCGGATTCAGCGCGTTCATCGGCTCCTGAAATATCATCGCTACCCGCGCGCCGCGTAAGGTTCGCATCTGTTTTTCACTGGCGTGAACCACGTCGGTACCGAGCATGCGTAACCCGCCGCCGGTGACGGTGAAACCGTCTGGTGGCAACAGGCGCATCGCCATCATCGCCGTGACCGATTTACCTGAACCGGATTCGCCAACCACGCCGACGATTTCTCCGGCGCTGACAGACAATGAGACCCGATTCAGGGCTTTCACTTCGCCGCCGTATACCGGAAAGACCAGTTGCAGATTGTCGATTTCCAGTACCGGCGCCTGTATTGGTTCTGACATCTCAGCGCCCTCTGCTTTTCGGATCCAGCAGGTCGCGCAGACCGTCGCCGAACAGGTTAAAACCAGTGGCGGTGATCAGGATCGCCACACCCGGAAATGCCGAATACCACCACTGATCGAGAATATAATTGCGACCGTTGGAAACCATCGCACCCCATTCTGCGGTCGGTTGCTGCGCGCCAAGGCCAATAAAGCCAAGCGTTGCGGCCATCAGAATCGATGTACCGATATCCAGCGAAGCCTGCACCACCAGCGGCGGCATGACATTGCGTAAAACATGCCAGGTAATCAGATGCCAGCGCGACGCGCCAAATGTCCGCGTGGCCTGCATATACGCCTGATGGCGCAGCATCAGCGTCTGCCCGCGCGCCAGCCTCACGTAAAACGGAATGCGCACCACCGCAATCGCCAGCATGGCGTTAAACAAACTCGGCCCGAGCGCGGCGGCCAGCGCCATGGTTAATACCAGCGACGGCACCGACAGCATGATGTCCATGCAGCGCATAATCAGCGCGTCCACCACACCACCGACCACGCCGGAGAAACAGCCGAGCAGCGACCCGATCGTTCCCGCAATAATGACCACCGCCAGCCCAGCCGCCACCGATTGCTGGCTGCCAATCAGCACACGGCTGAACAGATCACGCCCGACTTCATCGGTGCCAAACCAATGCAATGCGGAAGGTGCCTGCAACCGGTCAGTCAGGCTGATAGCGTTCGGATCGTGCGGCACCAGCCACGGCGAGAAAATCATGATAAACAAGACGATCAGCATGATCGCCAGCCCCAGCATGGTCAGCGGGCTGCGGCTCAGGAGATGAAATGTGCGACGCCAGTTAGCGAAGCGCGGTTTGACGTCCGGAGCCACGATATCGGCCCGATGATTATTGACGCCCGGTTCAATCACAGACATGCCTCACCCCTCACGGCCAATGCGCGGATCAATCCACACATACAGTAAATCCACACATAAATTGACGATGACGTAGGCGAACGACACCACCACCGCAAAACCCATCACTGCGGGGAAATCCAGCGCCTGAATCGAATTCACTACATATGCGCCCATGCCTGGCCAGGCAAACACGGTTTCGGTCAGCACCGCGCCATACAGTAAATCGCCCATCGCCAGCCCGAGCACCGTCACGGACGGGATCAGCGCATTCGGCAAGGCGTGGCTGAGAATGACGCGCCAGTGCGAAAGCCCGTTAGCACGTGCCGTGCGGATGTAATCCTCACTCAGTTGCTCAAGCATCGCTGAACGAATTTGCCGCGCCACAATCCCCATGTGTACAAACGCCAGCGTCAGCGCAGGCATCGCCAGATGTTGCAGGCTGTTCCAGAAAGCGTCCCAGTTGCCGGTCAGCAGGGAGTCGAGCACATAAAAGCCGGTGATATTGGCGGGCGGATCCATCCAGTCATCCAGCCTTCCGCCCCCCGGTAACAGGTTCAGATGACCGTAGAACAGAATGATAACGCCCAGCCCCAGCCAGAACGCAGGGGTCGAAATCCCCAGCACCGAGAGCAGACGCACCAGATGGTCCGGGAATTTATTGCGATAAACCGCCGACAGCACGCCCAGCGGAATGCCGAGCACAATCGCCAGAAACAGCGCGCTGACGGCCAGTTCCAGCGTCGCCGGGAAGAAGGCTTTCAGGTCTTCGAGTACCGGGCGACCGGTGCGGATCGAGGTACCCAAATCGCCGTGCAGCAAATCACTGACGTAACGGAAAAACTGCACGTACAGCGGCTGGTTCAACCCGAGTTGCTCACGGATATGTTCGACCATCTCATTGCTTGCGCGATCGCCCGCCAGAAGACGCGCAGGGTCACCGGGGATCATATGCGAGATGATAAAAGTGATAACGCAAACACCCGCCATCACCAGTATCAAACCCCAGCAGCGCTGCCTAATCAGAGTCCAAAAAGTCATCGTGTTTTCCCCGTAAAACCCCTTTCAGGTCTTGAAAGGGGTTTTCGTGAATGATATTGCGATTACTGCTTATGCATTTGACCAACGTTGAAGACTTGTTCGAGCATCGGGTTGAAAACAAAGCCTTTTACCTCTTTGTTCATCGCCACCTGATAGTTTTTCTGGAACAGATAAACGTACGCCGCTTCATCGATAACGATTTTCTGTGCCTGCTGGTAATAGTCGGTGCGCTGTTTCTGATCGGTGACTGACACCGCTTTTTTCAGCAACGCATCCACGTCCGGGTTGGAGTAGAAGGAACGGTTACCCGGCAGCCCTTTTTTGTCGGACTCGAACCAGTAGTTCATGAACATGTACGGGTCGGCGAAATCCGGGCTCCAGTTACCAATCGAGATGTCGTAATCGCCCTGCCCGATGCGGTCGCGCATGGTGGCGTTAGCCAGTTTTTCCAGCTTCACGCTGATACCTGCCTGACCGAGACTGGCCTGCACGGCAAGCGCGATAGATTCCCAGTTCGGGTCATTATCGGAGTACAGGAAATCCAGCGTTTTAGGTTTGTCTTTGACTTTGTCCAGGTCTGCTTTGGCCTGAGTCAGATCTAAAGTGTATTGCTTAGCCGTCGGGTCGAAGCCCCACATGCCGTCCGGGATCGGCCCGCGCATCTGCTTGGCATTACCGCCAAGGATGCCTTTCACCATGCCCTGATAATCCACGGCGGAAGAAATCGCGCGGCGTAAATCCACCTGATTCATCGGCGCTTTAGCGTTATTGAGATACAGATACGTCACGCGTAATGAAGGAAATTCTTCAACGGCGACTTTATCCTCTTTCTTGAGTGCAGCCAGCTGATCCATCGGCAGAGAATCGGCAATATCCAGATCACCGCGCGACAGTTGCAGCCGGCGGGTGGCGCTTTCACCGATAATTTTCACGGTCACACGTTTGAACGCAGGTTTTGCGCCGCTGTAATGCGGGTTCGGTACCAACACCAGTTGCTGACCTTTCTGCCAGCGATCCAGCTTATAAGGGCCGGAACCGGCGGTATGACCGGCCAGCCATGCCTTGCCTTCATCGGCAGGGTTTGCTTTAGCAACCGCCGGATTGACGATGCCCGCGCCGTCATTCGCCAGCGTGTAGAGGAATGGCGCGAAAGGCGTTTTCAGCGTAAAGGTGACAGTCATGGGATCCACTACCGTCACTGTCATATCTTTCGGGAACGCTTCGGACGGACCCTGACCAATTTTCATCAGACGCTCGAACGACCATTTCACCGCATCGGCATTGACGTCGGTGCCATCATCAAATTTTGCACCCGGTTTGAGTTTGAAGGTCCAGACCAATTGATCCGGTGAGGCCGTCCAGCTTGCCGCCAGGTCACCTTCGACCTGCGTCGAGCCTTTGCCGTCTTCGGTTTTATACTGCACCAGACGCTGATAAGCCGGATACGTGACCGTCCAGTCGTTGTTATCGATAGTGACCGCCGGATCCAGCGTTTGCGGATCCGCCGCCTTACCGATAACCAGCATGTCTTTCGGCACGGCGGCCTGCGTGGCAAAACTTAAGCCTGACAAGGCGAGAAAAATGGCACCGGCGATCTGTGTTTTGGTATTTTTGCGAAACGTGTTGATTGCTGTGTTGCTCATCGGAGAACTCCTGGCTTTATCAAAGTGGTAAGAGACTTGCAATGATTACGCGGCGTTGACCGGCGGATAGCAGCCGAACCGCTCTTCCAACAACGGATACGTTTTGGCATCCGGTAATTCAAAGTGCCACCACTCACTGGTGATCCCCTTAAAGCCACCCGCCGCCATCACGGCGTTGAGCAGCAAACGGTTACGCTGGATGTGTGGCGGTAAATCGGGATAAAACGGGTGAGATACTTCAGTCATTTCATCAAACCCCGCGCCCATATCCACCACTTCACCCTGCTCATCCAGCAGGGTCAGATCCACTGCCACACCACGGCTGTGATGCGACCCGAGTTTGATATCCACGACATAGTCAGGATTTGGAAACGCTGCCCACAAACAGGCCTGAGCCGCCTGTGGCCGGTAGGCGTCATAAATTTTCAGGGTAAATCCGGCCAGTTTTGCTACCTCGTTACAGCGAACCAGCGCGGCGGCGGCATCAGGGTGTAACAGGCAGCGGGATTCGCGATAAATCGGCTGACCGGTCAGGTTATCGGCGGTGGCGTATTTCAGGTCGATCACGGCGTCGGGCAATATTTCAGCCAGATCCGTCAGCGCGATGTCGGGTGTTTTATGATTGATGGTCATGGTTAATGTCTTTGCGTTCCTGTCTTTGCAGTGAAATTACGATTCGAATTGCCCAAGTTGCTTTTGCAGGATCCGGTTATTGGCCAGTCGCTGTTCGACCTCATTGCCACGCAGTTCAAGCACCGCCGAACACAACAGATTGAAGAGGCAGCTGAGCGGTGCCATCGAATCCCAGAACTGGCCGGTGTCAGTTTTCACCTGCAATAAATCCACCGGATAATCACGCGCCCACGGGCAGTAAATGTCGGTGATCAGTGCCACGTTCAGTCCGCGTTCGCAGGCTGCTTCGCAATAGGTTTGTGCCATTTTCGAATACGCGCGTGTGTCGGTGACGACCAGATAGGGCTGCGCGAATTCGGAATTCAGGGATTCGACATACGTGCCTGCCAGGCCGTCGGCGAAATACACTTTTGGCCGTAAATATTCGAGATAACTGGAGAAATTGTTAGCGATGCCGCGCACCGACTGAATGCCGAGAATAAATACCGCCTCCGCATCTGCCAGACGGCGGCTGACCGCTGCAAAACTGTCAGTTTGCACCAGCTGATATACGTGATTAATGGCTTCAAGCTCGAGCGCCAGTGACTGTTGCAACTTTTCCTGGTGCGGCTGTTTGCTGCGTTCGCGGTAAGCGCCAAGACGGTCGGTGACCACCCACGGCTGATAAGACGTGCCGCTTTGCAGGCGCAGTGTTTGTTTGAAATGATCCAGATTGCGATAACCAAGGCTGCGCAGATAACGTCCGACGGAAATCCCGCTGGTCGCGGCGCTGCGAGCAATGCTGTCTGCCGTTTCGAAAGGGATCTGCGACAGATTAGCCAGCAAATAACTGGCAATGCGTTTTCCCGTCGGTGTCTGTCCGGCGAACGAGGCTTCGAGTTGCTCGATCACATCCTGCGCTGGCTGCATCGGTTAATCCTCTGTTGCTTCATTGTCAAAAAACTAGTCGTTGTTAGTAAAATAACAATGCACGGGGTGTGCCAATTCCCATAAATGAGTGAAATTTGTGCAGCAGATCTGAATTTATGACGATTTTATGGCAGGTTGCTGGCAAAAAACTTGCTAATGAACGGCCAAAATCAAACTTGCCGGCAACGACTGCACAACAATCAGGCAACTTGTGTTTGCTTTTAGTGCAATCAGCCAGTGAAATGGCGTGAGGAGAGGAACATCTGGCAGAGGTTCTAATCATTTTGCCTTAATACTCAACAAGTTGAATATTAAGACAGCAGTCGGACAACTTTTTGCGTTAACCCTTTGACATGCTTCGGGGCAGTCGTTATTATTCGCCCCGTTCAAACGATTCCTCTGTAGTTCAGTCGGTAGAACGGCGGACTGTTAATCCGTATGTCACTGGTTCGAGTCCAGTCAGAGGAGCCATATTAGAAAAGCCCGCTTAAGGAAACTTAAGCGGGCTTTTTGCTTTTCTGATTATGTGCCGAAATCGTGCAGGTCAGGCGTTGTTGTTACATCGCAAACCCAAAATGACTGCCATCCGGCAAATCGATTTCCAGACGTAACTTGCCACCCGCGGCTTCAACATAACGTTTCAGGGTGGACAATTTCAGGTCACGATCGGACTTTTCCATTCCGGCAACGTCAGGTTTTACCGATGCCAGTAACTGTTCAAGGGTTCTGCTCATTAAGGACATTCCTTTTCTTTATCATATTCAGGTGACGGGTATATTCACTGTATCTGCGTAAAGTATGGATAATGCAGGCCCTTTGTCTTGTAAGACAATCACCAGAGCCAGCACGTTCGTCTGTTCAACATCAGCTTTTTTAATGACGCTTATCGACGCGCGCCACAACGCGATCTCCCAGCCACTGAATGCCGCACACCATCACAATCAGTACGACGATCACTTCAATCATCACCACCGTTTCAAAACGCTGATAACCGTAGCGGATCGCCAGGTCGCCCAGACCGCCTGCACCGATTGCACCCGCCATCGCCGAAGCACCAATCAGCGCCACCAGCGTGACGACAAATCCGGACAATATCCCCGGCAACGCTTCGGGGATCAGCACGTCCCAGACAATGCGCAGTTTGCTGGCACCCATTGCACGAACGGCGTCAATCAGGCCGCGATCGACATCACGCAACGAGACTTCCGCCACACGGGCAAAATACGGTGTTGCCGTTATAGACAGCGGCACAATCGCCGCCCAGGTACCGAGTGACGTACCGACCAGAAAACGGGTAACCGGGATCAGCGCCACCAGCAAAATGATAAACGGCAGCGACCGGAAACCGTTAATAACCAGACCGAGCGAACGATTAACCCAGCGGTTTTCGGCAATTCCTCCGGAGCTGCTCATCACCAGAATCAGCCCCAGCGGCAAACCGGCAATCAGAGAAAACAGGCCGGAAATCGCCGTCATCAGCAACGTTTCTTCGATGGCGTTAATCAGCAAATCAATCATTACCGGAGACATAACCTGTCAGCTCCACGTTGGCCTGGTGCTGTTGCAGCCAGTCTAAAACAACCTGCTCGGATACCCTGTCGTTCACCGGCACTGAGAAGAAGAAACGCACGACGGCGTAATGCTGAATATGATCCACCCCGCCCTGAATCAGGCGGAATTTACCCGGTAATGACGTTGCCATCTGCGTGAGGATTTCGCCCTGCCTGCCCTGCCCGGCATATTGAACGCTGTAAATCGCCTCGCCCTGACGTACCGGTGACAGACGTTCAGCCAGCGATTCAGGCAGTTGTGGCAATAAACCCTGCAACAACGTACGGGTCAGCGGGGATTGCGGATGCGCAAACACCTGCCACACCGGCCCTTCTTCGACAATTTCGCCGACATTAATCACCGCCACGCGATGGGCGATTTTTTTGATCACTTCCATCTCATGGGTGATCAGTAAAATAGTGATACCGAGTTTCTGATTGAGGGATTGCAGCAGCGCCAGAATTGAACGGGTGGTTTCAGGATCCAGCGCTGACGTGGCTTCATCGCAAAGTAAAAGCGCGGGATTCGCCGCCAGAGCACGGGCAATACCGACGCGCTGTTTCTGGCCGCCGGACAAAGCCGCCGGATAGTTTTTAGCTTTATCCTCAAGGCCGACCAGCGCCAGCAGTTCGGCGACACGCGCCTGACGCCGTGCCTTGTCGTAACCGGCAATTTTCAGCGGCAGCGCGACATTTTGCTCAACGGTTTTAGCCGAAAGCAAATTGAAATGCTGAAACACCATCCCGACGCGACTACG
Organism: Rahnella bruchi; assembly: GCF_003614975.1. GTDB lineage: Bacteria > Pseudomonadota > Gammaproteobacteria > Enterobacterales > Enterobacteriaceae > Rahnella > Rahnella bruchi. The sequence goes on from NZ_QZWI01000001.1 coordinate 113,958, forward strand.
CACCGCCTGCAACGCTTTTTCACTGAGGCCGGTGATCGCACGCCCTTCTATTTCAATCACGCCTTCATCGGGCTGTTCGAGACCGTTGAGGCAGCGGATCAGCGTCGATTTCCCGGCGCCGCTGCGCCCGATAATGCCGAGGATTTCGCCCCGCCTTACCGTCAGCGAGACATCTTTCAGTGCCTGCGTCGTGCCAAACTGGCGGCTGACACGGTGCAGGCGTACAACGTTCTCCGTACCGTCTTGTGCCACATCATTGCCGGTATGTGCGAACTGCCCGGCGTTAACCGGGCGGACAAAGTGATTATCTGAAGGCGTCGCGGTAAATTGCGCGCCGGTTTCAGAGAGGATCGTCATGCTTTACATCCTTACCAGGCCGTCACGCCGGTGCCTTTATAAACCTTATCAAACTCCTGTTTGACGGCATCATTCTGGTAAGAACTGACCAGCGTTTTCACCCACGGTGCATTCACGTTTTCTGTTTTCACTGCGATGAAGTTGTTGTATGGATTGCCTTTTACCGGTTCCTGCGCGATGCGATCCGCAGGCGTCAGGCCACTTTTCAGCGCCCAGTCGGTGTTCACAATGGCCGCGTCTAAATCAGGAACGGAACGGCCAATAATGCCGGAATCCAGTTCTTTGATGGTCACGTGGCGCGGGTTCTCGGCGATATCTGCCGTTGTCGCGAAAATGCCGGCACCGGGTTTGAGTTTAATCACGCCGGATTGCTGTAGCAGGATCAGACCACGCGCTTCGTTCGACGGATCGTTAGGTACACCAATCACCGCGCCTTCTTTCAGTTCGTCGGCTGATTTTACTTTTTTGGAATACAAACCGATTGGCCACACGGCGGTATCGCCCACGCGCACAATATTGTAGTGATTCACTTTGATCTGATTATCGAGGAATGGCTGATGCTGAAAGGCATTGGCATCCACTTCACCGTTTTGCAACGCTTCGTTAGGCTGATTGTAATCGTTGAAAATAACCGGTTTCACAGTCAGCCCTTTGGCGGCTGCCTGTTTGACCACTTCGCGCCAGACATCTTCATCTTCCCCGCTGATAATGCCGACTTTAATGGTGGTTTTATCTGCGGCATGTGCCGCGCTCAGCGGTGCCAGAACACTGCCGGAAAGGATGGCGACGGATGTCGCGGCCAGTAAAAATGCACGGTTAATTCGGGTCTTAGATTGGTTAAAAGTCTTGCGCATAAAGTATCCCCAAAAGCATGATGAGAGGCCTGCACACGGCTGTGTTTCAGTGCAGGATTTTGGCGAGTATACCCAGCGGCATATTTCTATATAATATTGTTTTAATGAAAGTTATTTCGAAAATGAATAACTGAATTGGGATAGTAAATCGATAAAAAAGCTAAGGCTTTTACGGGGAGAAAATAGCCCATAAAAAAAACCCGCCGGAGCGGGTTTTCATGTACAGCAGCGTATAAACAGCGCGTTTTAAGATTGCGGTTCTTGTACCGGTTGGACTTCCAGAGACACCATCCCGATGCCCAGTTTACGTGGCTGGAAGCCGCCGCTGGTGCCTTCGGTTGGTTCGGTCGGTGCAGGCGGTGTGATAACAATGCTTTGCGCCGCTTCAGGGTTAGTGAATTGCACTTTCACAATACCGTCCTGATCGCCGAAGGTGACAAACTGTTCCTGATCGCCCACGCGGACGGAGACCGGTTTATCGATGTTATTACCATAAGCACGCGCGCGGATCACCACATCAAAGGTGGTTGGCAGCGGTTTGACGTAATCGATTTTCACCGATGGCGCCAGATTCGCATCCGACCAGCGCCCCCAGTTTTCCACCGCAGATACACCGGTAATCGCTTTCACCTGCTCGGGTAAACCCGGCACCATAAAGGCGATGGCCGGTGACTGATATCGGGTCGCTTCATCGTCAATGTTCAGGGTTTTCAGCGTCTGCTGGTAAATCGCATTACTGCCCGAGGTGTCTTTGGCGAAATCAACCTTACCTTTGAAGATATCGCCGGTCGCCTGCACGATAGAAGGTTTCGCCCCCAGGTTACCGGATGCCACGCAAAGACCGGTATTCAGCGAAAGCTCCGGTGCCCACACGCGCCCCATTTCGTAGCATTTATCCACCCAGACAAAGTTATCGCTGGTCGCGAGTCCGGCCAGCTGTTTTTTCAGCGGCGTGGAGAGATAAACATCGAACATCGGTTCAATTTTGTCGCCGGTCACTTTCAGAATAAACGGCGTTTTGATGGTCATACCGGAGAACGTGAAACTGCTGTCTTTATTGTTCACGGTATAATTTTTAATACTGTTCGGGAAGCCCCACTGCTTGATGACGGCCGGTTTCCAGGCATTCACTTTGTCATCAATATTGAGGAATTGTGCGGTCATTGATGTGGCTGAAATCCCGCTGCGCCCCAGACCGATATAGTTGTCGCCACCCATGATATCGAGCACGGTCGCACCGTTATCAATGGTGCTGCGCTTGGCCGCATTCAGTTCACTCACCGAATGACGCCCGTCAATCACGAAGAAAAGATCTTTACGGTTCTGTTTAGTCAGAATGTTATAAGCCGTGTTGTTCATCGCCAGGTGATCGGAAGACACCACGATAATGGTGTTATCGAAATAACCGGATTTTTTAATTTTATCGATAAAGGCCGCAATCAGTTCCTGACTACAGGACACCGCGCTCAGCGACTGATTAGCCTTGCCGTTAACTTTATATTCGTTGCGGGTACAACCGCGTGAAATAAAGCCATCCGGATGATGCGTATCCACGGTCAGCGTGAACAGTGAGAAAGGTTTGCCTTCCTTACTCAGCGTAACGAATTTTTTGTAGACCTCGTCCAGCAACGTGTCGTCATACCAGCCCCAGTCATTTTTATAAGTCGGGTCAGCGACGGTCGGACGCAGTTCGTTGTAACCGTAAAGATGGTCGAAGCCGTGAGATTTCAGGAAGGTGCCTTTACCGGCGAATGCCAGTTCTGCGCCCTGATAGAAATAGTTGGTGTAACCTGCACCTTTGAGCACATCACCAATACAGACGTTTTCCGGATAGAACGTCGCCAGCGCGCTCGAAGCGTTGCCATCGAAAGGCGCAAACAGCGGAATACCACATTGCGAGGCAACCATACCGGCGATGGTATAACCGGTGCCTGGTACCTGTTTCGTGTTGGTAAAATCAATACTCTGCGCTTTGTGCTCGCTTAACTGAGTCGTTAGCCCCGGAAAGACTTTGTCATCAAAATAGGTGCGTTCGAGACTTTCGCCATAGATATAAACCAGATTCGGCTTTTTCGCGCCTTTAACGATTTTTTCCGGCACTTTGTAATAAGTATCGAAATCAGCGCCATTACCGGAAATCTGTGTTTTGACCAGACGGGAAATATTCTGGAAGGCCTGAGTTGAACCCACCGAGAAAACCGCCAGCACGACGGCCAGCACGCTGTACATCACGCTGCTGTTTGTGGCCCGGCGCTGTTTTAATCCCCAGGCGAGCAGTGCGAAAACGGCAATCAATCCGCTCAGTAACCCTATGAATGGCAGGATGTATTTATTCAGACCGGCACCTTTCAGGCTGCTGGTGACGGTATACAACACCGCATCCGTGATGCCTTCGCCGGTGAAGTAATTACTGCCAATCAGAATGACATTCAGGATGACGTAGAGGCCGAGGAAAAACAGCACCAGCGAAAACCAGACACGGCTGGCCGACGCACGGGTGACGTATAAGAAAATTGAGGAAAGAAATAAAATAAATGAAATTATCTCAGAAGCCATTTCAGCACCCTGTCTGATTAAAACAATAAACTCTGCGACCCTTCTCTGCCGCTTTACGGGCAGCGCCGAGGGTTCAACTCACTGAGCGAATGACTGACTGGTCTTTCACTTCATCCCTGAGACAGGAAAATGTCATGCCAAAAACGGATAGCGCTATTTAGCGGGTTGCCCTGTGCGGGGTCAACGCCTAAACACTGCGTCATGTCACTGATTTATCCTAAAAAACTGACTTTTTACAAATTACTGACGGTTAATGCCGGATGATAACGCAGAACTTTAACAGCACCGTCACTTTTCGGTAAGAATTGCATGATAGCGGAATAGTATGAGCGAAATGTGGAGGGAGATGCAAAATTGAGAAAGAAATTTGTGGAGAAGCCCGCAACACACGGTATTACGGGCTTAAAGAAGCAAAAATCAGATTCCGCCTAAGTAGGCTTTACGCACCTCCTGATTTCCTAACAACTCTTCCCCGCTGCCGCTGAGACGTATCTGCCCGTTGACCATGACGTAACCCCGGTCGGAAAGCTTCAGCGCGTGATGCGCATTTTGCTCGACCAGAAAGATTGTCATACCACTTTGAGCCAGTTCGCGCAGTGTCTGGAAAATCTGTTTTACGATGATGGGTGCCAGTCCCAGACTGGGTTCGTCGAGCAACAGCAGTTTGGGGCGGCTCATCAGCGCACGGGCAATCGCCAGCATTTGCTGCTCACCGCCGGACATGGTCATCGCCCGCTGTTTGCGCCGCTCTTTAAGACGCGGAAACAAATCAAACATGGTTTGCAGGTCTTCCGGAGCATATTTATTGCCAATAGGAATGGTGCCCATCAGCAGGTTTTCTTCGACAGTCATATCCGGGAAAACCCGCCGCCCTTCCGGCGACTGCGCAATGCCCGCCGAAGCCACAAAGTGCGTGGATTTACGGCTGATATCTTCGCCGCGAAACAGAATCTGCCCGCTCTGCACGCGCGGCTGACCAAAAATTGACATCAGCAGCGTGGATTTTCCGGCACCGTTCGCGCCAATCAGCGCCACCGTTTCGCCCTGATTTACCTGCAAAGAGACCTGCTGTAACGCCTGAATCGCCCCGTAATAGACATTCACATCACGAAATTCCAGCATCGCGTCACTCATAAGCTGACCTCGTCGTCTTCATCAGCACCAAGATAGGCGGCAATGACTTTCTCATCATTTTGAATAGCCTGCGGTAAACCTTCGGCAATGACATCGCCGTGATCGAGCACGATAATGTGGTCGGAAATCTCCATCACCATGCCCATGTCATGCTCAATCAGCAGCACGGTAATGTCGTGGTGATCACGCAGAAAACGGATGATTTTGCTCAGCGTCCGCGTTTCTACCGGATTGAGCCCGGCGGCCGGTTCGTCGAGACAAATCATCTCCGGCGCGGTACACATGGCGCGGGCGATCTCCAGCCGCCGTTGCTGACCGTAAGACATTTCTCCCGCCAGCCGGTTGGCGCAATCGACCAGCTCCACCACTTCCAGCCAGTAAAATGCCCGGTCCAGCGCCTGATCTTCTGCACGACGATAGGCTGGCGTATTCAGCACACCGGCGATCAGGTTACGGTTGGTTTGCATGTGCTGAGCAACCAGCAGGTTTTCAATCACCGACATCTCACGAAACAGGCGGATATTCTGGAAAGTACGCGCCAGCCCGGCGCGGTTCACCAGATGCGTGCCACCAAACATTTTGTAGAAAATCCGCTGACCCAGCTGTGCAGGCTTAATCCAGTCATCCGGCTGGAATTTCTGCCCGAGCACCTGAATCACATTCGTGGTACGCCTGCGGGTATTGAGCAAAATATTGCCGCCGGAGGCTTTATAGAAACCGGTCAGGCAGTTAAATACCGTGGTTTTACCCGCCCCGTTAGGGCCGATCAGTGCCGTGATCGAGCCGCGCTTGACCACCAGATTCACATCATTCAGCGCCTTAATGCCGCCGAAATGCATACGCAAATGCTCGACGCTCAGAATATTGTTATCCGCTAACGCTTCGCTCATGGCGCGACTCCTTTACGCACGACAAACCCGCTACGGCTGATGCGGATTAACCCGCGCGGTCGCCAAATCATCATCACGACCATTAGCACGCCGAACAACAGCACGCGGTATTCTGCAAAGCTGCGCAGCAGTTCCGGCGCGACGGTCAGTACAAACGCTGCCAGCACCACGCCGATGGTCGATCCCATTCCGCCCAGCACCACGATGGCGAGGATCAGCGCTGATTCGAAAAAGGTGAAGGATGTCGGATTGACGAAGCCCTGGTAGGTGGCGAAAAACACCCCCGCGATACCGGCGGTGGAAGCGCCAAGCGTAAACGCCGACAGCTTGACCAGAACGTGATTGAGCCCCATTGCGCGGCAGGCGATTTCATCTTCGCGCAGCGCTTCCCACGCGCGGCCAATCGGCATGCGGGTCAGGCGGTGTTTGATGAACAGCACCAGCAATACCACCAGAACCAGCACCGCGTAGATGAAAATAAACTTCATGTTCGGATTGTAAGTCAGATGGAAAAACTCGTGGAATGGTATGCCACCCTCTTTCGCCCGCCGGCCAAACTCCAGCCCGAAAAACGTCGGTGGCGGCGCGGAAACGCCGTTGGGACCGCCGGTAAATGACAACCAGTTGGTCAGCACCAGACGGATGATTTCACCAAATCCGAGCGTCACAATCGCCAGATAATCGCCGTGCATGCGCAGTACCGGAAAGCCCAGCAGAGCGCCCGCCAGCGCCGCCATCAGAGCGGCCAGCGGCAACATCGACCAGAATCCGAGGCCGAGATACTGATACCCCAGCGCCAGCCCGTAAGCACCTATGGCATAAAAGGCGACATATCCCAGATCCAAAAGCCCGGCCAGACCGACCACAATATTCAGCCCGAGGCCGAGCAGTACGTAAATCAGCCCGAGAATAGCGACGGTCAGAATGTATTTGGTGGCGACGAAGGGGAAGAAAATTGCCAGCACAATAAGCAGCGGCAATATCCAGCGCAGATTGCTTTTGTGATCCGGCGGACGCACGTAGACTCCCGCGCTGTCCGACTCAAATCGCGCACGCATTTTCTGCCCGGCAGCGGTTTCCAGAAAGGCGCTCAACAAAAAACGCCCGAGCATCACGGCGGCGATGATCCAGATCAGCCGCTGGGAATGAAAGTTAAAGCTATAACCGTCCAGCACCACGCCGACTACCGGCCCGAAAATTATCAGCGCCACCAGTCCGGCGAAAATGGCATCCAGCAGGCAGCGTTTCAGCGAAAACCCGCCGCTCACAGCAGTTTGTGTCGTCATTTTATTTCCCTCACACTTTCGTCACGACCGGACGGCCGAGCAGGCCCTGAGGGCGGAAAATGAGGATCACCACCAGCAATCCAAAAGAGAACACGTCTTTGTAATCGGAGTTCACCATGCCCGAGAACTGCGCTTCGGCGATGCCTAAAATCAGCCCGCCGAGCATCGCGCCCGGTAAGGAGCCAATCCCGCCGAGTACCGCTGCGGTAAAAGCCTTGATGCCGATAATAAATCCGGCATAAAAATCAAAGGTGCCGTAATTCATGGTGACCAGAACGCCTGCCAGCCCCGCCATCGCCGCGCCAATCATAAAGACCAGCGAGATAATGCGGTCAGTGTTGATGCCGAGGATCGAGGCCATTTTTCTGTCCTGCTGTACCGCACGACACATGCGTCCGAGCCGTGTGTTGCTGATAATCCAGGATAAAACCAGCATTCCGACCAGGGACGCCACCAGAATAAACAGTTTGGTATAGGTCATCTGGACAAAGCTTTCGCCGATATGGAACCGGATGGCCCCATCCATCATGGTCGGGATCCCCTGCTGTCGCGGCCCCTGGCTGATCTGCGCGTAGTTCTGCAAAATCAGCGACATCCCGATGGCTGAAATCAGCGGTGCAAGGCGGGTAGAGTTGCGCAGCGGTTTGTAGGCAATGCGCTCAATCGCCCAGCCATAAACGCCGGTTACCACAATGGTGAATATCAGCGTGCCGAGGATCAGCAGAGGAAAAGAGTGCAGTCCGAAGAAGGAAAGCAGCGCCAGCGCGATGGCGCAAAGGTAGGCAGAAATCATATACACCTCGCCATGCGCGAAGTTGATCATGCCGATGATGCCGTAAACCATGGTGTAGCCGATGGCGATGAGACCGTAGACAGCACCGAGCGTAATGCCATTAAACAGTTGTTGCAGGAAGAATGAATCCATAAATACGCAGTCTCTTTTTGTGACCGCGCCTGCTGAGCGCGCGGTCTGACACAGATTAGAACTGGCAAATCAGAATGATTTATTCCTTAACTTCCTGATACTTTCCTTTGTCATCCCACTTATAAACCACGTAATCCGAGACTTTCAGGTCGCCTTTGCTGTCCCAGGATTTTTTACCCATGACGGTATCGACGCTGTTGGCTTTGAGCCAGGCGCTGGCTTTAGCGGAGTCACTGCCGCCGGTCGCTTTGAATGCGGCAGCAATAGCCTGTACGGAAGCGTAGGAATAGAGGGTGTAACCTTCCGGCTCGAATTTGTTGGCGCGGAATTTGTCGATAACGGCTTTGCCTTCCGGGATCAGACGCGGGTCTTTACCGAAGGTCATCAGGATGCCGTTGGTATATTGCGGTCCGCCTGCGGCAGTGACCATTTCTTCGTTCACGATACAGTCACCGGAGAAGAAGGTCGCCTGAACGCCCTGCTCACGCATCTGGCGGACTAACGGACCGGCTTCCGGATGGCAGCCGCCGAAGAACACCACGTCAGGTTTTTGCGCACTGATTTTAGTGACCAGTGCGTTAAAGTCTTTTTCGCCGCGCGATAAGCCTTCATACATCACCTCTTTTACACCACGTTTATTTAGAGCGGCTTTAGTCGCATCCGCCAGCCCCTGCCCGTAAGTGTCTTTGTCGTGGATGATGACCACTTTTTTGGCTTTCAGCTTATCGATGATGTAATCACTGGCCACCAGTCCCTGCTGGTCATCACGTCCGCACATACGGAACATGTCGCTCATCCCGCGCTCGGTGATTTGCGGGTTAGTTGACCCCGGCGTGATAGCGATTATTCCTGCGTCGTTATACACCTCGGAAGCAGGCATGGTGGAAGATGAGCAGAAGTGTCCGACTACTGCCTGCACTTTATCCTGATCCACCAACCGGTTAGCAACGGCGACCGCCTGTTTTGGTTCGCAGGCATCATCACCCTGTACCAGTTTGATTTTTTCGCCATTAATCCCGCCAGCGGCATTAATGTCTTCGGCGGCCTGAGTCGCGCCATGCCAGTACTGATCACCATAGGTGGCGTTCGGACCGGTGAACGGACCTGCCACGCCAATCACAATATCCGCACGCGCGGAAAACGCAGTAACCAGACAACCTGCCAGTAAAAGAGAGAGAGGACTTTTCATAAATTTCATCGACATCATCATGATCCTTAGGACTGAGTTTATGCAAACGGGTTATGGGCAACGCATGTAGCAAAAACACCAACGCAAAGTCGTAATCTGAAAATCTGAAATTTAAAGCACAAGCCAATGGAGGGAAGATCCCGTTTGTCCACCGCGGCGGACAACATCAAAGGTAAGAAACATAAGCAAAATATCTGCCAGTGTTACCCGACGTCTGTGATTGTTACGGTTATGTGAGTATAGATAGCGCCAGTCAGGCGTTACGGGGAACTCGCAGAAACAACGACGGGATCACATCGCACCGCGCTGGTGCTGAAAATAATAGGAAAATGACGATGCCGGAACGCCCTGCACCAAAATGCAACGCGAAGATCCGGGCAGATAACCTGTTGTTATATTTTTTTCTTTGCTTCTTGCGGCGGGTTGTTTTGTAATGCGGGCAGATGATTGCAACGGGAAACTACTGAACAATGAAGAAATTATCCTGCGTGACGATAATGGTGCTGGCTCTGGGTTTAACGGGTTGCGCCGGTGATTATGTGATCAATACCAAAGCCGGTGATCAGCTTTTCGCCCACGGCGAACCCGAGCGTGACCGCGATACCGGCATGACCAGCTACACCGACATGGACGGTGATTACCATCTGATGAATACCAATGATATTGCCGGGATTGTGAAGAAGTAGGTTACGACAGCAGTTCCTGAGCACAACCCTCGTCGGTCACCAGGCCGTTGATCCAGCGGCCTTCGAGGGCGGCGCGGAGGGCAACTTGTTTATCTGCCCCCCCGGCCAGCGCGATCACTGGCTGGTTATCATGCGGATGCGGCCCCACACTGGTCAGCCGTGAATTCAGCGCACTGTCGATACGCTGTCCGTCCTGCCCAATAAAATGTCCCAGCACTTCCCCGACGGCTCCGTTTTTCGTCAGCGTTTCCACGTCCTCAAGACTGATAAATCCGTCTTTGTGCAGCGGACAGCCTGGTTCAATGGTGCCGATACCGATAAAGGTCACATTGGCCTGACTGGCCTTCTCGCTGACGGTGCGGTAAATACGGTGATTACACCACATGGCGCGATCCTCTTCACCGTCGGCAAACAGTGGCGCGGGCAGGATGAAATAACGTCCCTGAGTTTTTTGCGCCATCAGCAGCGGTACGTCGTAGCGGGTACAGGACCCGTCCGAAGCAATCGCGCCAATGAGCGAAACACTGCTGTGCTGTGGCCTTTCAATATCGGCCAGTTCGTCGATTGCCGCTTTCAGGCTGCGCCCTGAGCCCACGCCGATAATCATCGGTTCTTCGCTGCGGATAAATTGCGTCATCACTTCTGCGCCAGCCACTGCAATAGCATGACTGATGCCCGTCGGCGTCATTCCCTGTCCCGGCACCACCTGACAAATTCCCAGCCCGAAGCGTTTTTGTAATTGCGACGCCAGCTCCATACAGCGCCCGACCGAATGAGAGATGTGGACGCTGACCAGCCCGTTATCAATCGCGCTGGCGACCAGCCGCTGAGCAACCTGTCGCGAAACCCCTAAGGCCTCGGCGATTTCATTTTGGGTTTGCCCGGCGACGTAATACATCCACGCCGCACGCGCCGCCAGATCCAGTTTCTTATCGTTCTTACTCATGCGCACATTCCGTCCCGCTGATTTCATTGAGCGGATTTTATCGGTTTTCGCCCCCTCCCGTGATCGCTAAATTCGGCCTGCCGTGAAATTTGTGAGCCAAAGCCCGTTTAACGGGCAAATATTCCATTAAATTAATCACCAGCGAGCAAAAGCCCAAATAAAGAGCTTATGCCCAAAACAATGATTTTTACCATTTGGAGAATCCGATGAAAAACGCTCACCACTCTGAATCGTCCGTCTGGCTGCATATCGGCAGTGGATCTTTCCACCGTGCCCATCAGGCATGGTATCTGCACCGGTTGCTGGTTAAAGGCGATAACAGCTGGTCTATCGCATTGGGGAATATCCGTGAAGATGGCGTCCCTGTGCTGAATGCGCTACAGGCGCAGAACGGCAAATACGTGCTGGAAACGGTCACTCCGCAAGGCGAACGTGAATACGAAACTATCACGTCGATTCAGAAAATCATTCCGTGGGATAACGAACTGGCGGCGCTGGTAGCACAGGGCGCGGATCCGCAGACCAAAGTGATTTCCTTTACGGTGACGGAAGGCGGTTACTACCTCGATAACCAGTTCAATCTTGATCAGCAAAACACTGATGTTCAGGCCGATATTCAGGGCGGATGTCGCACGATTTACGGCGCCATCAGCCATATTCTGGCGCGACGAATTGCGCTTCACGGCGGCGATGTCACTTTGCTGAACTGCGACAATCTGCGTCATAACGGTGAGCGCTTCCGCCACGGTCTGCTGCAATTTCTGGCGCTGCGTCAGCAGCACGAAATCAGCGACTGGGTGAAAAATCACACCCGCAGCCCGAACACGATGGTTGATCGCATTACGCCGCGCCCTTCCCCGGAAGTGGCCGTTCGTGTGGAACAGGCAACCGGATTTAAAGACCGCACGCCGGTGATGGGCGAAGCGTTTATTCAGTGGGTTATTGAGGATGATTTCATCGCCGGTCGCCCGCAATTTGAAGAGGTCGGCGTCGAAATGGTGGAGTCTGTTCTGCCGTATGAAGAAGCCAAAATCCGCATTCTCAACGCCAGTCACAGCTGCATCGCCTGGGCGGGTACGCTTATTGGTCAGCGCTTTATTGATGAAAGTACCCGCACAGCCTCCATCTGCCAGATGGCTTATGACTATGTGACCGAAGATGTGATCCCATCCCTGATGCCAAGCCCGTTAGATCTGGCGCACTATCGCGACGTGGTGCTTGAGCGTTTCAGTAATCCGCATATTCAGGACACCAATCAGCGCGTTGCCGCCGACGGTTTCTCCAAAATTCCGGGATTCATTACGCCGACTTTGCAGGAATGCTATCAGCGCGGCCAGACACCAGGGGCGACCGCCATGCTGCCCGCCCTGTTTTTTGTTTACATGCAGCAATGGCATCTCGGCCTTCTGCCTTACGAGTATCAGGACGGCATTCTTGATGCGCCCGCGGTGCATGCCCTGTTCAGCAGCGCAGATCCTGTGGCGAAATTTGCCGCCGATGAAAAGCTGTTTGCCGGGCTGGCGGGCAATATTGCCTTTACCGACCTGATGCGCCAGTCCGTTGAGCGTGTTCATCACTGGCTGAATGACGCAAAACGCGCCTGAGGAGCAACGTATGTATCTCGGACTGGATTTAGGGACGTCGGAAATCAAAGCCGTGGTGATTGATGGTCAGGGCCGTTTGCTGGCCAGCGCCGGTGAACCGCTCGAGGTGAGCCGTCCGCATCCGCATCATGCAGAGCAGGATCCTCAGGACTGGTGGCTGGCCACGCAGCGGGTGATTTCCCGTCTGCGCAACAAGCTGCCACAGCAATGGGCAGAGGTTTGTGCCATCGGTTTATCCGGGCAGATGCATGGTGCGGTATTACTCAGCCGCGAGGGGCGGGTTTTGCGTCCGGCTATTTTGTGGAACGACACCCGCAGCGCGGCGGAGTGCGTGCAGCTGACGCAAAGCGCGCCTGAGCTTCATCGGGTGGCCGGAAATCTGGCCATGCCTGGCTTTACCGCGCCGAAACTTCTGTGGGTGGCGCGCCACGAACCGGAGATATTTGAACAAACGGCGACAGTTCTGCTGCCTAAAGATTATCTGCGCTGGATGATGAGCGGAGAAAAAGTCTCGGACATGTCAGATGCGGCGGGCACTCTGTGGCTGGATGTCGCAAAACGTGACTGGTCGGATAATCTGCTCGCTGCCTGCGGCCTGACGCGGGATCATATGCCACGTCTGGCGGAAGGCAGTGAAGTCAGCGCTACGCTGAAAAATGATATCGCCCGCGCGTGGGGCTTACGCGACAACGTGGTGATCGCCGGAGGTGGCGGAGATAACGCCGCCAGCGCTGTCGGTATTGGTGCGGTAGATCCGGGGGATGCCTTTATCTCTCTGGGCACTTCCGGCGTGCTGTTTGCGGTCAATGACCGCTTCCGCCCTAACCCGCAATCGGCGGTTCATGCATTCTGCCACGCCCTGCCGGACCGCTGGCACCAGATGAGCGTGATGCTGACCGCCGCCAGTGCGCTGCGCTGGTATTGCAATCTGGTGGGCAGCAATGAAACCACCCTGCTGGCAGAAATCGCCCAACTTAATCCCTCGCAGCAGCGCCAGGCACCGCTGTTCCTGCCTTATCTTTCCGGCGAACGCACGCCGCATAACGATCCTTATGCCACCGGCGCATTTCATGGCATGACCCATACCACCGATCGCGCGGCCTTAGGTTATGCCGTGCTGGAAGGTGTGGCATTCGGCATGGCCGACGGGTGCGATGTGATGCAGCAGGCCGGAACGCAACTACAGCAATGCTCGCTGGTGGGCGGCGGTGCGCGCAGTGACCGCTGGGCGCAACTGATGAGTGACGCGCTGAATCTGCCGGTCGTCACCCACAGTGGCGGCGAGGCAGGTGGCGCACTGGGCGCTGCTCGTCTGGGCTGGCTGGCAGCGGGCGGAGACTTTCGCGAAGTGTGCAGCAAGCCGCCGGTGGCGCAGCATTTTCACCCCGACGCCGAAACCCGCGACATGCTCACTGAGCGCCTGAAAACCTACCGCCAGCTCTATCAGCAGCAGGTCGCTCTGCGCTCTGCCTGAAGATTGAAATAACACCCGAGGGCGCCTGAGCGCCCCGCCTCTGTCCTCTACAACATCACCAACTGCGAAACCTTTCGCAGAGGAGTCTGACATGCACGATATACAAAAACCGCGCACCCACTGGTTCGGCCTGCCGATGAATCTGTTCTGGGGCTACATCGCCATTGCGCTTTTCATGAGCGGCGACGGCTTCGAAATGGCTTTCCTCTCCAAACATATTATCGATATGGGATTCACCGCCTCAGAGTCTGCCGTGGTCTTTACGGTATACGGTCTGGCGGCCGCGCTGGCGGCGTGGAGCTCCGGCGTGGTGGCGGAAATCATCACCCCGCAAAAAGCCATGCGCATTGGTTTTATCCTGTGGGTAGTGATGCATGTGCTGTTTATGCTGTTCGGTCTGGGTATGAAAAACTATCCGCTGATGCTGCTTTTCTATGGTATCCGCGGGCTGGCGTATCCTCTGTTTATCTACTCGTTTGTGATGCTGGTAGTTCAGACCGTGCCGAAGCAAAATCTGTCCTCGGCGATGGGCTGGTTCTGGGCCATGTACTCAATTGGTATCGGTTGTATCGGCAGCTATCTGCCCAGTTTCACCATTCCTTTTATGGGTGAAACCGGCACATTGTGGTTTGCGATTGCGTGGGTAGTCGCAGGTGGGGTGATGGCGATGACGCTGCTGCGTAAAGTCGGAAAACCCAGCAGCAAAGCCAGCTTAACGCCAAAAGAAAAACTCGGCGAACTGAGCCGCGCCGTGACGATTTTGTTCACTAACCGCAATATTTTCTTGTCCTGCCTGATCCGCATTATTAATACGATTTCGCTGTTCGGCTTTGCGGTCATTATGCCGATGCTGTTTGTCGGACGGTTGGGATTCACGATGTCGGAATGGCTGCAAATCTGGGCAGTATTCTTCTTCGTGACGATTTTTACCAACGTAATGTGGGGCGTATTAGGCGAGAAGATTGGCTGGCTGCGGCAGGTGCGCTGGTTTGGGTGTATCGGCTGTGCGATCTCCAGCCTGGCATTTTATTATCTGCCGGTGTGGGCAGGACATAACTTCTGGGTCGCGCTGATCCCGGCCATTATGCTCGGCATCACCGTCGCCGCTTTTGTGCCGATGACGGCCGTCTTCCCGGTGCTGGAACCCAACCATAAAGGCGCGGCAATATCGATTTATAACCTTTCAGCAGGTCTCAGTAATTTTGTCGCACCGGCCATTGCTTCCATTGTACTGCCGTTCTTCGACATCGTGGGCGTCGTCTGGGCGTATACCGCGTTGTATCTGGTCGCCGCCGTGCTGACGGTCATGGTGAAAGTAGAACAGCCTGGCCACCCTTTTAAAGTCAGAAGCGAAAGACTGCCTGCCGGTACTGCCGCGAGGACATAAAAAAACCGGGCGAAAGCCCGGTTTTTCGTTTGCAGCATCAGCGGAGATCACAGCCCGTTTTCAGCGATATCCATGGCAAAGTACGTCAGGATAATATCTGCGCCCGCACGTTTAATCGCGCCCAGGCTTTCACGTACCACGGCGCGTTCATCGATAGCACCGGCCTGTGCCGCAAACTTGATCATCGCGTATTCGCCGCTGACCTGATACGCCGCCAGTGGCAGACGAGAGGCTTCGCGGATATCGCGGATCACATCCAGATACGCGCCCGCTGGTTTCACCATCAGCGCGTCGGCACCTTCCTGCTCATCCATCAGCGACTCACGCACGGCTTCGCGGCGGTTCATCGGGTTCATCTGGTATTGCTTGCGGTTGCCTTTCAATACGCTGCCGCCCGCTTCGCGGAAAGGACCGTACATTGAGGACGCGAACTTGGTGGAATACGCCATGATCGAAGTATCGATGAAACCGGCTTCATCCAGCGCACTGCGGATGGCCTGTACCTGACCGTCCTGCGCGGCTGAGGGTGCGATGAAATCTGCACCGGCGGCTGCGGCAACCACAGCCTGCCTGCCAAGATTGATCAGCGTAGCGTCGTTATCCACGCCGTGGTCATGCAGTACGCCGCAATGCCCGTGGGAGGTGTATTCGCAGAAACAGGTGTCGGACATCACAATCATTTCCGGCACGGTGTCTTTACAGATCCGCGCCATACGCGCAACCAGACCATTTTCGTTCCAGGTGTCGCTGCCGGTGGCATCCATATGATGTGAAATACCAAACGTCATGACCGAGCGAATACCGGCGCGGGCGTAACGTTCGATTTCAAACGCCAGGCGGGATTCTGGAATGCGCTGCACACCAGGCATAGCTTCGATCGGTACATATTCAGAGGTCTCTTCCTCTACGAAAATCGGCAGTACCAGATCATTGACGCTAAATTCAGTTTCCTGAAAAAGAGTGCGCAGGGATTCGGACTGTCTCAGGCGGCGAAGGCGTGAGCTCGGGAACTGATTCGACATGAAAACTCCTAAAAATTAATCTGTTGCACTGAAATTTTTAAGAAACAGGAGTGCAGACAGTTCAGACGGCAGGAGGCAATGCAGCGCCGTCAGACGATGAAGCCTGCATTTTATAATAACTTTTAAACAAATGATGAACTTTCCGTGAGGAGATGTAACAGAGGGCGCAATTTTGGTCAGGCGTTCCCGGCATCGGGACCGCCTGAAGTACACTATCCCAGCTTAATTTCTCTGTCAGCTGAGGCAATGGTTGACGGTCTGTGAGCAATAAATATCCGTGTGATATCCAGTTCGGCGATAGCCTGATTAATGCGCATTTCGTTGTCCAGATCCAGATGGCTGGTAGCTTCGTCGAGGAATAAAATCGCCGGACGACGGTATAACGCGCGGGCAATGAGCAACCGCTGTTTCTGCCCGCCGGACAAACTGCCGCCGAGTTCGCTTATCAGCGTTTCATAGCCCATCGGCATGCGTTCGATGTCCTCATGAATATTACAGCGGCGGGCACATTCGATAATCCTCGCTTCATCTTTCTGCTCATCGAAGCTGGCGATGTTCTCGGCGATCGACCCGGCGAACAACGTATCATCCTGCAATACACAGGCAATACAGCTGCGGTAATTGTTCAGTCCGGCGGTGGTGATATCCATCCCGTTAATCAGAATGCGTCCCCCGGTGGGTGTCAGCAAACCGGTCATGATTTTCATCAGCGTGGTTTTGCCCTGCCCCGACGGACCGGTGATCGCCACACTTTCACCCGCCGCCACCGACAGGTTCAGCCCGTTGATCAGCGGCGCAGAAAGGCTGTCGTACTGGAAAACCAGATCCCGCACATCCAGGGAGGCCGCTTCGCCCGCCCGCAGCAGTTCACGTTCCGGCAACGATTTTTCGGTGTCAGTCAGTGCGATATCGGCGATACGGTCGCGATGCAGGGAAAGCATCCGCAGCTGTAACACCATATTCAGCAGATTGGCCGCACGTTCGGAGAATTGCCCGCGATAGGTGTTAAATGCCACGAACATCCCGAGCGTCATATGACCGTCAATCACCTGCGACGCGCCAAGCCACAGCAGTGCCACCTGATCGAGCGTGGCAATCAGCGTATTGCCGCCGGTAAACATCATTTCAAACTTGGTTTTACGCACCGTGGCATTGGCGTTATCAATGTTCAGATTCAGCCAGAAGTTGGCGCGGGCTTTCGATAAACCGAGCGCTTTCAGCGTGCTGATGCCGTACAGCGTTTCCATAAAGTGCGAACCGGCGCGCGCGCCTTTGACGATTTGTTCTTCCGACACCTGACGGTACGCGTTGTAGGTCGTCAGACGGAATACGACATAAATCGCCGTAAAACCGAGGATCACCCAAATCAGCCAGCCGCCGTATAACACCATCATCACGATCAGGCCGACCGACATAATGCCGTCGATAATACTGTTGACCACGTTGGTGGTGAGCGTGGTGCGCAGCGTGTCGAGCGAGCTAAAGCGCGACTGAATGTCGCCGAGTTTGCGCTTCTCAAAGTAGTCGAGTGGCAGTTTCATCAGATGATCAAACAGCCGCGCTTTCCACTGCACGTCAATCAACGTACTCATCACCAGTGACGTCCAGGCGCGCAGCATACTGACGCCGGTTCGGAATATGATGAAGAACAGCAGACCAAGACAAATCAACGTCAGCAAATCCGGGTCTTTGGCCGGGATCACGTGGTCCATCACCAGCTGCATCCCCACCGGCAGCAGCAGGTTGACCGATTCGATCATCAGTGACAGGCAGAAGATTTTGGTCAGCGCCGGAATAAGCCCGCTGACGTTACCCATCATTTTGCGCAGATCCAGCCGCACCCGCGGTCTTTCGGAGGTGAAACCGTTGTCCGGCCACAGCTCAAGCGCCACACCGGTGAAGTGTTCAGAAACCTCGCGCATCCCCAGCGAACGACGGCCAAATGCCGGATCGTGGATAATCACTTTGCCCTGTTTAACACCGACCAGCACCACGAAATGGTTGAGATCCCAGTGCAAAATGCACGGTGTTTTCAGCGCATTCAGTTCGTCGATATCCAGTTTCAGGGCGCGGGATTTCATCTCATTCGCCGTGGCAATATCCATCAGCGTGCGCAGCGTCGCACCGCGCGAGGAAATGCCGTAGTGCTGGCGCAAACTCTGCAAATCGACGTGTTTACCGTGATAACCAAAAACCATCGCCAGACTGGCCAGCCCGCATTCGGCAGCTTCGGTTTGAATAATCTGCGGCACCCGGTGGCGCCAGCTAAAGTGCAGGCGGTCAGCCAGCTCCCGTACGTTATCGAGATTCATTGATTGGCCCCACCACGCTTTTCTTCATGCTGTAATACGGAGACAACATCCACTGATACAGCGGCCTTTTCTCCAGGAATAATGTCGATTCGGCTTTCATTCCGCTGGATAAATTCAGCGTCTCGCCGTGCCAGTCCATCGCTTTTTTATCCAGTGAAACAATCACTTTGTAATATGGCCCGCTGACCGTGCCGTTGGCCGTGCGCGGCGCGCTGGCGTACGAATTGAGTTCCTGTTCAGAAACCGGCGCGGAGGAAATCGATTCCACCTTGCCGGGGAACTGTCCATATTTTTCAAACGGATAAGCTTCATAGCGGATGTTTATATGCTCGCCCGCTTTCACATAAGGCACGCTTTCATTGGGCAACCAGGCAACGAGGAAGAACGGGGAATTACTGGCAGGCACCAGCTGCGCCAGGCTGTCACCGGCGTTAACCATCTGTCCGGGCGTGACGCTCAGCGAAGAGATTTTACCGGATGTCGGGGCGGTGATGAGCAGCGAACCTTTGGCATCGGCCTGCGCCAGCTGTCGCTCCAGATCGTTACGCTGGTAGCCGTACTGTGAAATCTGGTTATCAAACTCGGCGGCGCGCGTCACCAGTTCGCTGCGCAGATTGGTGATTTGCAAGGCTTCCTGAATCGCCTGAGTGTTCAGGCTCTGAAATGAGGTTTGCTGCTGATAAAAGAGATAACGCTGATTGTTCAGCTGGTCAGTGTTAATGAGACCTTTCTTCTGATACGCGCCGTAGTTCTGCATGCTTTTTTTCATTGCATCCAGCCCTTCCTGCGCGGAATCCACCATGCTTTGCGAAACCTGATGTGCTTTCTCATATTGCCCTAACTGTTGTTGCAGGTTTTGCAGCGTTTCCTGCTTGTTGTGCTCAAGCTGAGCGACAATCGAATCAATTTGCTCGCGTTGTTTTTTGATGGCGGCGAGCGTGGTGGTGCTGACATTGCCCGCCTGCGTGACTCGGCTGACGTCAATTTCATAAAGCGGCTGGCCTTTTTTAACCAGCCTGCCGGTATCGACATACAGTTTAGTGATCACGCCCTGTTCGGGGCTGAACAAATTAATGCTGTGCGGCTGAGTGATAATTTCACCGCTGACATTAATCCGACGGGTGTAATTAGTGAAGATTAGAAATATCAGTAAAGAAATAAGAAAAATAGAGGTCAGTGAGGTCACAATCCATACAGGCCAACCGGCAAGTAATAACGCCTTACCCGTCCAGTGGTTTTGCTGGTGTTCATTGACCTCTTTTCGAAAGAGCATATTTTTTGTTCCGGAAAAACAGGCTGTAAAACAGAATCTTTGAAAGATAGCAGCCTGAAAACCTCCTGCCACCGCGATTACTCTGAAACATCGCTAGCCGGTATTTTCGTACGGAGACAGTCACGTTGTAATATTAATTTACGCTTTATACTGGCAATAATAACTGCCAGACAGAATCGATTATTTTTCAGCCTCAAAATTAATCACTCAGTTTTTCTTAACTATTAATAAACCATTAAAACAAATAGTTATATTCGCAATTTCACTTAGGAGATTATTCCTAGTCAAATTCCGCCGTCAGTGTTCTAGGCTTAATCCCCGTGAAGACATTGCGTAGAAATTATCTCCATAGCATTACTCAATGTTTTCATCGCCCCCGGTTTTTAAGGGGACTTGCTTTAACAGATTAAAAGGAAGGCCTAAGATGAAACAATTAACAGAACATGATATTGAAATGGTTAATGGTGCGGGTTGGTCGGAAGATGTGAATAAAGTTGCCGATCGCCTATCAAACTTTGGTCAGGACGCGGTAAGTGACACCGGTAATGCGGTGAACAAGGCGTATTCACAAATTTCCGATGGTCTTGCTAAAGCACAGAACTATCTGACAACCTAGTTTTCAGTCTTTAAAGGTTAATCAGAGTAATACAAGCCCCCGTCTATTTGGGGGCTTTTTCATTGGCAGTTTTAAAAGACTGAAATATCAGACGCCTGATTTGGTTTTATCGCTCTTTACCATGCTGTTTTTCAGCTTGCCGATAAGCTCACCCCGGAAATCACCCAGCTTCGGTTTGTCGCCATCCAGCCACGGCAGCGGGCGACAAAGCTCCATGGTTTTGATGCCAAGACGCGCGGTCAGCAAACCGGCACCGATGCCTTGCGCCGCACGGGCTGAAAGACGGGCCGCCAGATCCTGTGACATCCAGTCCATACCCACTTCGCGCACCAGTTCAGACGCACCGGCAAAGGCCATGTTAAGTAACACCAGACGGAACAGGCGGATACGACTGTAATAGCCGAGTTCAATGCCATACAGCACCGCGATGCGGTTGACCAGACGCAGGTTTCGCCAGGCAATAAAAGCCATATCCACCAGCGCCAGCGGACTGACGGCAATCATCAGCGCGGATTCCGCTGCCGAATGGCTGATTTCACGGCGTGCCTGGGCATCTAGCACCGGCTGAACTAAGCGGGCGTAAAGCTCGACCACTTCGCGGTCATTCTGCGTTTCATGCAAAGACGCCTGCCAGCGCTGCAACGCCGGATGACTGTTATCCAGCCCGGCCTGCGCGGCGAGTTTTTCGCAAAACGCCCGTCCCTGCCCTAAGCCGTGACTGTGCATTAATTCACGCGCCTCATCACGTTCATCGGCACGCTGACGCAGGCGGTATAATCGTCGCCATTCGGTTGCAACTGAACCCACACCGGCGAGGATGATCAGTCCGCCCGCCGTGCAGGCACCCAGCGCTACCCAGTCCTGCTGGCTCCACGCCTCGTGAACCCATTGTACGCCCTGCGCCACCACGCTGATGCCCAGCACCGCGACGCCCAGCCGCACAATCTTTCCCCACAAACTGCGGCGGGGCTTCAGCGCGCGGTTAAGCACCGCTTCAGCCTCGCCCTCTTCATGCTGTTCATCGGTTTCAGTGGTGACCGGAATAAAGCGTTCTGAAATTTGTTCGTCAAAGGCCAGCGCCGGTTTAATCACCGGTTCGACCGGTGCTTTTAATTCCGTTTCAAAATCGATACGCGGTTTTATCGGTTCGCTCATCGCATTTTATCTCCCAGTAAAAACTCCATCACCGCATCCAGGCGGATATGCGGCAACGGCGTGTCCACGCTCATTTCACGTGGACGAAACTCGTCAAAATGGAAACCCTGTTTTTGCCAGAACGTATGTCCCGGCAAACGCGCCGGTACTTCGCCGGGGAACACCGTCAGCGGCGCGCCATCCTGTAACCGATGGCCTTTGAGCGCAGGCAAGCTTTGCCCCTGATATTCCACCATGCCGGTTTCTGTCGCCTGAACAGAAGCCAGCCCCGCGCAATCCATGCTGATGCCTTCGAAAGCGGCGTTCTGCCAGGCTTCCTGCACCAGTTGCTGCAACAGCGACACCAGACTGGCATGCTGATCGCCGGTAATGTGATCGGCTTTGGTGGCGGCAAACATCAGTTTATCAATGCACGGATTAAACAGGCGGCGGAACAGCGTGCGCTTGCCGTAATGGAAACTCTGCATCAGCTGAGTCAGCGCGAGGCGCATATCGTTGAACGCCTGCGGTCCACTGTTGAGCGGTTGCAAACAATCGACCAGCACAATCTGGCGGTCAAATTTCACAAAGTGGTCTTTATAAAAACCTTTCACGATGTGCTGACAGTAATAGTCAAAACGCGCGCGCAGCATTCCCAGATTGCTGTTTTTATCCGCCTGCGCCAGCTGCGCATCGGAGTAGCGGTTCAGCTCCGGCCACGGGAAGAATTGCAGCGCGGGCGCCCCGGCCATATCTCCTGGCAGAACAAAACGCCCCGGCTGAATAAAGTGCAGTCCTTCGGTTTTGCAGCGCACCAGATAATCGGTGTACGCCTGCGCAATCGCGCCCAGCAGATTTTCATCCGCCGGAGCCAGCGGATCGCATTGTTCGCACAGCGCCAGCCACGGCTTCGCCCATTCGGCACGATCGCCCTGTAACAGCCCCGCCATCTGGCGTGACCAGTCGAGATAATTTTGTTCCAGCATCGGCAAATCCAGCAGCCATTCGCCGGGATAATCGACGATCTCCAGATACAACGTGGAGGTGTCCTTAAAGTGACGCAGCAGGGAATCATTGGAACGGTAGCGCAGTGCCAGGCGGATTTCACTGACGCCACGGGTCGGCGTTGGCCACGCAGGGGGCGTGCCGTAAAGTGCCGCCAGACCTTCGTCATAGGCAAATCGCGACACACCCAGATCACGCTGAGGAACACGTTTCACTCCCAGCAGCCGCTCTTCGCGCGCAGCCGAAAACAGCGGTAAACGCGCGCCGCTGTGCATATGTAAAAGCTGGTTAACGAAGGCGGTGATAAATGCGGTTTTTCCGCTGCGGCTTAAACCAGTGACAGCCAGCCGCAGATGCCTGTCCATGCCGCGATTGATCAGTGAATTAAACTCGTTTTGTAGTCTTTTCATTGCTCTCCCTGGCGTAGCGCCCAAACAGCGCGGTAAGAATACGTTTGAATAACGGTTCTAATAATAGTGCTAAAACATACCGAAGTGGCCCTTTTCCCACCACACCCAGTACGCGTGCTGCCAGCCCGGCAGGACCGAAAGTGAGCGCCAGCGTAAAAGCGATGCTCAGTATTTTCGAAAACAGGCTGCGCTTACCCGGCAGCGAGGAATTCAGGTAACGGGTCATAAAGATTCCTTAAGCGGGAGGTGAGAAGGAAAATAGCAGCCGGAGCAACGTCCGGCAGCCAGAGGCAAAACGGTGAGTAAAGAATTAAAGCTGGCGGAAACGGCTGCGTACGCCAAAGGTTTCGGAAGTGACGTAACGCTCGACCTGACGTAAACGCTGCTCGCTGGCTTTCAGTTCGCGATCGGCTTCTTCCAGCAAATTACGCGGCGACGGTGCATTTTCATCTTCATATTCGCTGGCCGGTACCGGATCCAGCACGTAGCTGAGAATGATGTACGCCACCAACGTGAACATGAATAAGCCGAAGAAAACCGACAACACTGCCATGATGCGTAGCAGTTTTACCGGTACGCCCAGATAATGCGCGAGCCCTGCCAGCACACCTTTCACCACGCCCTCTTCCGGCACGCGATAGAGTTTTTTCTCAGACAGACGGGTCGCCATTATGATTGCCTCCAGCCCGGATGTTCGGCATCGAGAATTTCTTCCAGCGCCTGAATACGTTCGCGCATACGTTGCGCTTCATGAGTCAGGCTGGTGAGATTTTGCATCTCATGCTGACTGAGCTGACTGCCATTTTGCTGGCGATTGCTGTAGTGAAGCCATAACCAGACAGGCGCCACGAATAAAACGAAAATAGTCAGCGGAATAGCTAAAAACAGGAAGCTCATTGCATCTCCTTATGAGTCTTTTTTATTACCGGTTACGGCGTTTATCCTGCAACAACCTGCCTGCGGACAGGCAGGTTTGATGGCAAACATTACGCGTCCTGATTGCCGTTCATTTTAGCTTTCAGGGCAGCGATTTGTGCGCTGATTTCATCGTCGGCTTTCAGCTCGGCGAATTGCTGATCCAGCGATTTCTTTTTACCGATGCTGACGCTTTCTGCTTCTGCTTCCATATGATCGATGCGGCGTTCGAACTGCTCAAAACGCGCCATCGCTTCATCAATTTTACCGCTGTCGAGCTGACGACGAACGTCACGCGAAGATGCTGCGGCCTGATGGCGTAGAGTCAGCGCCTGCTGACGCGCACGCGTCTCGGTCAGTTTGCTTTCCAGCTCGCCAATTTCTGACTTCATGCGATCCAGCGTTTCTTCTACCACGGTCACTTCGTTTTTCAGTGTGGTGACCAGCTCGGAAAGTTTTTGCTTTTCGATGAGCGCCGCACGGGCCAGATCGTCTTTATCTTTACGCAGCGCCAGTTCGGCTTTGTCCTGCCATTCAGCCTGCTGGGATTCACCCTGATCGATTCGACGGATCAGCTGTTTCTTTTCTGCCAGCGCACGGGCAGAAGTCGAACGCAACTCCACCAGCGTGTCTTCCATTTCCTGAATCATCAAACGTACCAGTTTCTGCGGATCTTCCGCTTTATCCAGCAGCGTATTAATGTTGGCGTTAATGATGTCAGCGAAGCGAGAAAAAATACCCATAATCGAAATTCCTCTTTGATTTTGTTGAGTCTCCGGCCAATCAGTTACCGGTTAAAGCAGCAGGAAATTTTATTCCGCTGCGATAAACCTATATCAGGATCCGTGCCAACTTTTTAAAATCATTATCTTCATGAATAAATTGAAGTTTTAATTTTTGTATCTGCTATGCTTATTTTTCAAGATGATTATTTTCACTAAGAGTTAGTGTGTTTCACCACACAAGGAAAGCCAAATGACGGATAACACAGATAATTTGCTTGGTGAGGCCAATGCCTTCATTGAAGTACTGGAACAGGTCTCGCAGCTGGCGAAACTGAACAAACCCGTTCTGGTGACC
Source organism: Rahnella bruchi (assembly GCF_003614975.1). GTDB lineage: Bacteria > Pseudomonadota > Gammaproteobacteria > Enterobacterales > Enterobacteriaceae > Rahnella > Rahnella bruchi. The sequence continues at coordinate 139,013 of NZ_QZWI01000001.1, forward strand.
GGCGAACGCGGCAGCGGTAAAGAACTGATTGCGCATCGTCTGCATTATCTGTCTCCCCGCTGGCAGGGGCCGTTCATTTCGCTTAACTGCGCGGCGCTTAACGAGAACCTGCTGGATTCCGAGCTGTTCGGCCATGAAGCGGGCGCTTTTACCGGCGCACAGAAACGCCATCTCGGACGCTTTGAACGTGCTGACGGCGGCACCTTATTTCTCGATGAACTGGCGACGGCACCAATGCTGGTGCAGGAAAAACTGTTGCGCGTGATTGAATACGGGCACCTTGAGCGCGTCGGCGGCAGTCAGCCGTTGCAGGTGGATGTACGGCTGGTGTGTGCGACGAACGATGATCTACCGCTGCTGGCGGCAGAAGGAAAATTTCGTGCCGACCTGCTGGATCGTCTGGCATTTGATGTCGTTCAACTGCCGCCGCTGCGTGAGCGCCAGCAGGACATCATGTTACTGGCAGAGCACTTCGCCATTCAGATGTGCCGCGAACTTTCGCTGCCTTTATTCCCCGGCTTTACGGAATATGCCCGCGAAACTCTGCTGGCCTACCGCTGGCCGGGCAATATCCGCGAACTGAAAAACGTCGTGGAACGTTCAATGTATCGCCACGGCACCAGCGATTTTCCGCTCGATAAGATTATCCTGAACCCTTTTGCACAGCGCGCTACTGCTGTGGAACCGGCTGATATCAGCAAGCATGGGGATCTGCCGACGCTTCCGCTGGATCTCAAACAATGGGTGACCGAGCAGGAAAAGAATCTGATCGAACAGGCTCTGCGGCAGGCGCGGTTTAATCAGCGCAAGGCGGCTGAGCTGCTGAACGTGACTTATCATCAGTTACGCGGGATGTTGAAGAAGCACGGGATTCAGGTTAATTCGCAGGAACCTTCTGAATAACAGGCAAAAAAAAGCCAGCACCCGAGCTGGCTAAGTAATACTGGAAGCAATGTGAGCAATGTCGTACCTCGCGATTTGCGTCCCTGGCGGGCCGCCTCTCGTCCGGTGAAAAGAATGATAATGGTTCTCAGTATCGTCTGTAAAGTACTTTGTTGAGAATATTTCTCATTACCACAATGACGTTATGGCTACTTATTGAACACCCTTAACGTCTTTAAGGGCTACCATTCCGGGAAGGGATCGGCCATTGCCATCCAGTTATCGATACCTTCTGCCATCTGTTCTTCGCTTAACAGGCATGCATCGAGGCGCCGGATTATCTCTTCTTTATTCAGGTGCTGACCGATAAACACCAGCTCCTGACGCATATCCCCAAACGGCTCCACCCATTTTTCCATAATTTGCTCACGTGTCTCCTGATCTTGCGGCCAGTCGCTTTCCGGCAGCGCACGCCAGAAAATACCTGCCATACCATAACGCGCAATGCCACCCGCCTGGCTCCACTGTCCGGCAAAACGCGGACGCGTTGCCAGCCAGAAGAATCCCTTCGAGCGCAGCAGGGTACCGCCGCCCCAGTCGCCGTGTACTACACGGTAAAATTTATCCGGATCGAACGGCCTGCGCGCCGTGTAGACAAAGCTGCTGATGCCATACTCTTCGGTTTCAGGAGTGTGTTCGCCACGTAACTCTTTCAGCCAGCCTGGTGCCTGCTGCGCTTTCGTAAAATCAAATCTGTGCGTATTTAGCACAGCGTCCACCGGCAGGCTGCCGGGGCAAATCGGGATGATATGTGCGTCGGGATTGAGGCTTTTCAGCAACGCAATCACCTCACGCTGCTGATGAGAATCGAGCAAATCGGTTTTACTTATCAGAAGTACGTTACAGAACTCAATCTGGTCGATCAGCAAATCCGTCACGCTGCGCGCATCGTCCTCACCCAGACTTTCACCCGCTTCCTGCACGCTCCGCGCTTCCTGATACTGCTGCATAAAATTGACGCCATCGACCACAGTGACCAGCGTATCCAGACGGGCAAACTGCGAGAGGCTCTCACCATTTTCATCTTCAAACGTAAACGTTTCGGCCACCGGCAAGGGTTCCGAAATTCCGCTCGATTCAATCAGCAGATAATCAAAACGCCCGGCCTGCGCCAGTTCGCGCACAGAAATCAGCAAATCTTCCCTCAGAGTGCAGCAGATGCAGCCATTGCTCATTTCCACCAGTTTTTCCTGCTGGCGGTCGAGAGTGATTTCATTGGCGACCAGTGCGGCATCAATGTTCACCTCACTCATATCATTGACGATGACAGCAACGCGCAGCCCCTGCCGGTTATTCAAAATATGGTTAAGAACGGTAGTTTTACCGGCACCGAGAAAACCGGACAGTACGGTAACGGGGAGTAAGGACATAATTAACCTCGAAGATAATGACGGGCAGGCAAAAATACTTCGCCTGCGATTATTGTTATAATATAACATAACAACGCCAATCTTATTTCAAGGGTTTTATTTTTTAGCCACCGTAACTGAAGGCCGAACGGACAGTTTTTGCGCGAAGTGCCGCAGGATCGTCGGCTGTTTTGTGCAATGGATTGGGGTACCTCGCAGAGTACGGTACACTTAAGCTATTGCACCTTAACTTTGAAGCCTTTATGCGTCGTCTAACTTTGTGGATGCTTTTACTGAGCGGCTTGTCCACAGCAGTTTTTGCTGAGACTGCCCCAACACACCCCAGCCCGACTGCAGTTTCTGCGCCGGTGAAAGATATTCGCCAGAGCGGCTTTGTCTATTGCGTAAATGGCATGGTTAATACGTTTAACCCGCAAAAAGCCAGCAGCGGGCTGATTATCGACACACTAGCCGCGCAGTTATATGACCGGTTGCTGGACGTTGATCCTTATACGTATCGCCTGAACCCTGAACTGGCGCAAAGCTGGGAAGTGCTGGATGAAGGCGCGACCTACCGTTTCCACCTGCGCAAAGATGTGCCTTTCCAGAAAACCAACTGGTTTTCACCTTCGCGCAAAATGAACGCTGACGACGTGGTGTTCAGTTTCCAGCGCATCGTGGATCCGAATAATCACTATCACGCGGTGAACGGTGAGGAATATCCGTATTTCGACAGCCTGCAGTTTGCCCGGACAGTGAAAAGCATCAAAAAACTCGATGATTATACCGTCGAGTTCCGTCTCAATAATCCTGACGCCTCTTTCCTCTGGCATCTCGCCACACATTACGCACCGGTGCTTTCAGCTGAATACGCAGCGAATCTGACCAAAGCCGGTAATGAAGAAGAAATTGACCGTCAGCCGGTGGGAACAGGTCCGTTCCAGCTGGGCGAATACCGCACCGGTCAGTACGTGCGTCTGGCACGTAACGGGCAGTACTGGAAAGGCACCCCGCGCATGGCGCAGATAGTGATTGATATGGGTGTCGGCGGTACCGGTCGCTTGTCCAAATTGCTGACCGGCGAGTGTGATGTACTGGCTTATCCGGCGGCGAGTCAGCTGTCGATTTTGCGCGAAGATCCGCGCCTGCGCCTTTCTCTGCGTCCGGGGATGAACGTCGCTTATCTGGCGTTCAACACCAATAAAGCGCCGCTCAACGATCCGCGTATTCGTCAGGCTGTTGCGCTGTCTATCAATAATCAGCGTCTGATGCAGTCGATTTATTACGGCACCGCTGAAACCGCTGCGTCAATTTTGCCTCGTGCGTCGTGGGCCTATGACAGCAACGCACAGGTCACGGAATATAATCCCGAAAAAGCCAGAAAGATTTTAAAAGATCTGGGACAGGAAAAGCTCAATCTGCATTTGTGGGTACCGACGGCGTCGCAATCATTCAACCCGAGTCCGCTGAAAACCGCAGAACTGATCCAGGCAGATTTAGCACAGGTCGGGATTAAAGTGACTATTGTTCCGGTCGAAGGGCGTTTTCAGGAAGCGAAGCTGATGGAAATGAATCATGATCTGACGCTCACAGGCTGGTCAACGGACAGTAACGATCCGGACAGTTTCTTCCGCCCGATGCTCAGCTGTGCAGCACTTCATTCGCAGACCAACTATGCTCACTGGTGTAACCCGGAATTTGACGAACTGCTCCGTCAGGGGCTTTTGTCACAGCAACTTTCGCAGCGTATTGAGTTTTATCAGCAGGCGCAAAAAATCCTGGAGAAGGAACTGCCGGTGTTACCGCTGGCCTCTTCCCTGCGGCTTCAGGCTTATCGTTATGACATCAAAGGGCTGGTACTGAGCCCGTTTGGTAACTCGTCGTTTGCCGGCGTCTTTCGCGAAGATGACAAAAACCGTGATGATGAAGGAAGGAAAGCCCCATGATTATCTTCACGTTACGACGCATATTACTGCTGATAACCACACTGTTCTTTCTCAGCCTGGTGGCGTTCAGCCTGAGCTATTTTACGCCCAACGCTCCGCTGCGCGGTGCATCTTTATGGGATGCCTACCGTTTCTATTTTTTAGGCATCTGCCAGTTTGATTTTGGCGTGTCGAGTATCAACGGCGAAAGTATTACTTATCAGCTCAAAGCCGTATTCCCGGCGACGATGGAACTGTGCGTGCTTGCCTTTTCGCTGGCGTTAGTCGTAGGAATTCCGCTGGGTATTCTGGCGGGCGTAATGCGCGGGAAATGGCCGGATGTCGCGATCAGCAGCCTTGCCCTGCTCGGTTTCTCCATTCCTGTCTTCTGGCTGGCCGTGCTGCTGATGCTGTTCTTCTCAATGCAGCTCGGCTGGTTGCCGGTATCCGGTCGCCTTGATCTCCTCTATCAGCTGAAAACTGTCACCGGGCTGACGCTGGTTGACGCGTGGCTGTCTGATTCGCCTTATCGCCATGAAATGATCATGAGCGCCATCCACCATATGATTCTGCCGATTGCCGCGCTGGCCGTTGCGCCGACAACCGAAGTTATCCGCCTGATGCGTATTTCCACAGACGATGTGCTGGCGAAAAACTATGTCAAAGCCGCCGCGACACGAGGATTGTCACGCTTTACTATCATCCGTCGTCACGTATTGCACAACGCGCTGCCGCCGGTCATTCCAAAGCTCGGCCTGCAATTTTCGACCATGCTGACGCTGGCGATGATTACCGAAGTGGTCTTTAACTGGCCGGGTATAGGCCGCTGGCTCATTAATGCTATCCGCCAGCAGGATTACGCCGCAATTTCAGCAGGTGTGATGGTGGTCGGCTCGCTGGTGATTGTGGTTAACGTACTTTCGGACATTCTCGGTGCATTGATGAATCCGTTGAAACATAAGGAATGGTATGCCCTTCGATAATGTGTACCGCGAAAAACAGGCACCCAGTCCGCTGCGCCATACGTGGGGGATTTTCTATCGCGACACGCTTTCCATGATCGGTTTCTATGGCGTGCTCGGGCTGCTGCTTTTATGCGTTTTTGGCCATCTGCTGGCGCCTTACGCACTGGACCAGCAATTCCTCGGCTACCAGCTGTTGCCACCTTCATGGTCGCGCTACGGTAACGTTTCATTTTTCCTCGGCACGGACGATCTGGGACGAGATTTACTCAGCCGGATGTTAACCGGCGCAGCGCCGACCATTGGTGGCGCGCTGGTGATAACCCTCGCAGCCTCGTTGTGTGGCGTGATTATCGGCGTACTGGCAGGGATTACCCGCGGGCTGAAATCCGCCATTCTTAACCACATTCTGGATACGCTGCTCTCGATCCCTTCCCTGCTGCTGGCGATTGTTGTGGTGGCCTTTATCGGCCCGAAACTGGAGCACGCGATGCTAGCCGTCTGGCTGGCGCTGTTGCCACGCATTTCGCGCACCATTTACAGCGCGGTGCACGACGAGCTGGAAAAAGAATATGTGGTTGCGGTTCGTCTCGATGGCGCCTCGACCTGGCAAATTCTGCGTTATGCCGTATTGCCAAATATCGTTGCGGTGCTGGCAACAGAATTTACCCGCGCCTTATCGATGGCGATTCTGGATATCGCTGCATTGGGCTTTCTGGATTTGGGCGCGCAACTTCCCTCGCCGGAATGGGGAGCGATGCTCGGTGATTCGCTGGAACTGGTCTACGTCGCGCCGTGGACTGTCATGCTGCCGGGTGCCGCCATCCTTATCAGCGTTTTGCTGATAAACCTGCTGGGTGACGGTGTGCGCCGGGCAATTAATGCGGGAGTGGAATAATGCCTTTACTCGATATCCGCAATCTGACCATTGAATTTATGACCGCCGATGGGCCGGTCAAAGCCGTTGACCGCGTCAGCATGACGCTGAATGCCGGTGAAATCCGCGGACTGGTGGGCGAATCCGGTTCAGGCAAGAGCCTGATTGCTAAAGCGATTTGCGGCGTAACCAAAGACAACTGGCGCGTGACGGCAGACCGGATGCGCTTTGACAATATCGATCTGTTGCAGCTGTCGCCACGTGAGCGACGCAGACTGGTCGGACAAAACGTGTCGATGATTTTTCAGGAGCCGCAATCCTGTCTCGATCCTTCCGAAAGTATTGGCCGTCAGCTTATTCAGGCTATTCCCGGCTGGACATATAAAGGCCGCTGGTATCAGCGCTGGAAATGGCGGAAAAAACGCGCCATTGAGCTGCTGCACCGGGTTGGGATTAAAGATCACAAAGACATTATGGCCAGTTATCCTTACGAACTGACCGAAGGCGAATGTCAGAAGGTAATGATCGCCATCGCGCTGGCCAATCAGCCGCGTCTGCTGATTGCCGATGAGCCGACTAACGCTATGGAACCGACGACACAGGCGCAGATTTTCCGTCTGCTGGCACGGCTGAATCAGAACAATAACACCACGATTTTGCTCATCAGCCACGACCTGCAAATGATGAGCAAATGGGCGAACCGCATTAACGTATTGTATTGCGGTCAGACGGTTGAGAGCGCCGTGTGTGAGGATCTGCTTGCCGCACCGCATCATCCTTACACGCAGGCGCTGATCCGCGCGATGCCTGATTTTGGCCGTTCTTTGCCGCATAAAAGCCGTCTGAATACGCTGCCGGGTGCAATACCTTCACTGGAGCATCTGCCGATCGGCTGCCGTTTGGGGCCGCGCTGCCCTTACGCACAGAAGAAATGTATCGAGACGCCACGCCTGCGTCTGGCCAAAACGCACGCTTATGCCTGCCACTTCCCGCTGAACATGGAGGAGCAATAATGGGCGAAACCCTGCTTGAAGTCCGCAATCTGAGCAAAACGTTCCGTTATCGCACCGGACTGTTCCGCAAAATGAATCTGGATGCGGTGAAACCGGTCAGCTTTACGCTGCGTGAAAAACAAACGCTGGCGATCATCGGTGAAAACGGTTCAGGTAAATCGACACTGGCTAAAATGCTTTCCGGGATGGTTGAACCGAGCGGCGGCGAAATCCTGATTGATGAGCATCCGCTGGAATTTCGCGATTATCGTTTCCGCAGTCAGCAAATTCGTATGATTTTTCAGGATCCCAGCACATCACTTAATCCACGTCAGCGCATCGGTCAGTTGCTTGAAGCACCTTTGCGCCTCAATGGCGAAATGGACGCACAGCAACGTGAACAACGCATCAATCAGACCCTGCGGCTGGTCGGTATGCTGCCGGATCATGCAAACTATTATCCGCACATGCTGGCATCCGGTCAGAAACAGCGAGTTGCACTGGCTCGCGCACTGATCCTGCAACCAAAAGTAATTGTGGCCGATGAAGCGCTGGCATCTCTGGATATGTCGATGCGTTCACAAATTATCAACATGATGCTCGAACTGCAGGAAAAACAAGGAATTTCATACATCTACGTGACGCAGCATCTTGGCATGATGAAACACATCAGTGATCAGGTTTTGGTCATGCATGAAGGTGAAGTGGTGGAGCGCGGCAATACCGCAGAAGTGCTGGCGGCGCCCCTGCATGACCTGACGAAGAGGCTGATCTCAAGTCATTTCGGCGAAGCACTAACGGCAGACGCCTGGCGTCGCGACGGAAATTAGCCCGGCGCAGATCCGGGGAATCACAGGCGGAACACAAAAACGGTGCCAGAAAACAGGCACCGTTTTTTATCTCTGCAATCGGGGATATCGCCGATGAAATTCGCGACCAAACCCGTTCCTCTGGCATATCTGCCGTTTTCTATTCCTTTTAGATATGATTTATCGCTTAACATTATTTTATATCGACAACAGTATCGGCAAGGATAGGGTCTGATAATTTGCCTGGATGCCAGGCTTGAAGCAAAGGACCCGTTCATGGAACAACAACGCAAGGCCGCGCACAGCGGCTGGTATCATGAAACACAATCCAGCCAGTATGGCCACCTGCCGCTTGATCCCCATGCTGCGTTAGTTCAGGATCGCTTTCTGCTCGGGCTGGATATTCAGCTGGATCCGACACTTCGTCAGCTACTTAACGAACGCCAAAAACTTCTGCGTGCTTCCCGCGCCTGTTACGAAGTCCTTTTCCCGGATAATCTCAGCGTATCGCGTACGGAGACGCTTTCTTTATATGACCGTCTCAGCAGTGCTCTGACCGTTGCGCAGGTGACCGGCGTACAATCACTTTGTAGTCACTACGCCGCCCGCCTCGCCCCTCTCTCAAGCCCTGATGCCTCCCGTGAAAGTAACATCCGCCAGACTCATATCACGCAGTTCGCCCGCTTACTTGCCACACAGCCAACGCTTATCACCCCGCCGATGCTGGATCAGCTTTACGGCGTTGGATTCAGCACGCGCGATATCGTGACTTTCACGCAACTGATCGGTTTTGTCAGTTATCAGGCGCGTGTTCTGGCTGTTCTGAATGGTTTACGCGGACGTGCAGCGGCGGTACTCCCCGGCTTCCCGGCGCCTGAAGGCTGCGAGCAGAAAGGATTTTCTCTGGCGATGCTGCAATGGAAATCAAGGCTGCCGGAAGTCGCACCAGAAACTGCCAGCCGTCATCAGCAGGATGTTCTGGACTTAATCGCTCCCGATGCACGCTCCTCTTCGTTTTATACTCTGCTGGTACATGACGCCGATGCGCTGAGCGAATTCTCTGCCGTCTTTAATCATGTGATGCAGGCAGGTGAGCGCCCGAAAGCCGCATGGCGTGAGCTGTCGGCGGTGGCCACCTCACAGTTAAATGGCTGCCTTTACTGCGCGGGGATCCACGGTCGGCTCTATCTCGACGCCGGTGGCAATGAAACCATTATCGCCTCATTGTTTGAAGATAATCTTCGTGATGATGCGGTAGACGTGCTGTCGAAAATGCTGTCCGAAAGAAAAGAAGCCGCATTACTGGACGCGGTGATCACACTGACACGCACACCGGAACGTTTTGACGCCCGCCAGCTACACGGATTATCAGACGCGGGTTATTCGGCAACGCAATCTCTGGATATTCTGCTCACAGCCGCACTGTTCAGCTGGTCAAACCGCCTGATCCAGACGCTGGGAGATACACTCAACCGCTGAGATAACGCCGCAATTCCCTTCATGCTATTCCCTCTCATTCCGGCAGGATAATCACCTGCCGGACAGGTCAAATGTAAATTCCCTCACCACCTAACCGCCATAAGTCGTACTAATCTTATTTTCAACCGGAAATTTAGTGTTAAAACGGGATGCAGATCACACTAGTCTATGTATCGTTCTCAATACCTTTGCTGCGTTGTTTTCCCGTTTCAGAAAAACCTACAAACAGCACAAAATTGCAGACGCATTCACTGTTTATTCATCATTATGCGGTTGAATAACCCGGTTAAGACTTTTTCAGAAAAACAATAACAAATTCAGAATATGGATTGTTATTTATACAACATATTCAGTTTGTCTATTTAGAAAACATAAACGTTAATTCTGCATAACATTTCGAACACAGTTTAATCAGGTCGGATAAGTTAAATGTAACGGTATATGTCAAACTCCTTGCCTCATTTACGCAGATAGTGAACATTACTTCCCGTCATCCCATCTTATAACAATGCAAAGGGTGCTTATTTCGCGCCACTTATGCGTTTCTGCTGTATACGGGCAGAAGGAATAAAACAGAGGTACGAGTGTCAACTGCAAACAAAACACCCAATAATGAAAGCGTGAGTCTGAACGCCTTCAAACAGCCAAAAGCGTTTTACCTGATCTTCTCCATCGAATTGTGGGAACGTTTCGGTTATTACGGCCTGCAAGGGATCATGGCAGTTTATCTGGTCAAAATGCTTGGCCTGAGTGAAGCTGACTCCATCACCCTGTTCTCCTCTTTCAGTGCGCTGGTTTACGGTTTCGTAGCCATTGGCGGCTGGTTAGGCGATAAAGTACTGGGCTCAAAACGCGTGATCGTGCTCGGCGCGATTGTTCTGGCGTTAGGTTATTCCTTCGTTGCCTATTCCGGCCACGAGGTGTTCTGGGTTTATCTGGGTATGGCGACCATCGCCGTCGGCAGTGGCTTGTTCAAAGCAAATCCATCCTCATTGCTTTCTACATGCTACGAAAAAGATGACCCGCGTCTTGATGGCGCGTTCACCATGTATTACATGTCCGTAAACATCGGCTCATTCTTCTCCATGCTGGCAACCCCATGGCTGGCCGCGCAGTATGGCTGGAGCGTCGCGTTCTCTCTGAGCGTTGTCGGTATGCTGATCACCATCGTGAACTTCATGTTCTGCCGCAAATGGGTAAAACGTCAGGGTTCTAAACCAGACTTCGCCCCGTTACAGTTCAAAAAGCTGCTGATGGTTCTGGTTGGCGTGGTTGCACTGGTGTTCCTGTCAAGCTGGTTGCTGCATAACCAAACCATTGCACGTATGGTTCTGGGCGTTGTTTCTGTAGGTATCATCGTTGTTTTTGCGAAAGAAACCTTCGCCATGCATGGTATTGCACGTCGTAAGATGATTGTGGCGTTCATGCTGATGATGGAAGCGGTAGTGTTCTTCGTCCTTTATAGTCAGATGCCAACTTCTCTGAACTTCTTTGCTATCCACAACGTCGGGCATGACCTGCTGGGCATCAGCTTCCAGCCTGAGCAGTTCCAGGCTCTGAACCCGTTCTGGATCATGGTTGCCAGCCCGGTTCTGGCCGCTATTTACACCAAAGTAGGCGACCGTATGCCTATGCCGCACAAGTTTGCCATTGGTATGGTGCTGTGTTCAGGTGCGTTCCTGGTTCTGCCTTGGGGTGCAAGCCTTGCCAACGAACAGGGCATCGTTTCTGTTAACTGGCTGGTGCTGAGCTACGCGCTGCAAAGTATCGGTGAGCTGATGATTTCTGGTCTGGGTCTGGCGATGGTTGCACAACTGGTACCACAGCGTCTGATGGGCTTCATCATGGGCGCATGGTTCCTGACTACCGCAGCCGCTGCGATTATCGCGGGCTACGTGGCAAACCTGACGGCAGTGCCTTCCGAGATTGAAGATGCACACGCCTCACTGGCGATTTACAGCCACGTGTTCCTGCAGATTGGTATCGCAACGGGTGTAATTGCTCTGCTGATGCTGGTAACTGCATCTAAGCTGCATCGTATGACGCTGGATCGTGACTCTGACGAGAAGCAACCAGAACTGGCTTCTGCTGCTCAGTAATCGTAAAAAGTATTCATGATGATTGACGAACGCCTCCTCCGGGAGGCGTTTTTTATGGCAACGATTTAGCAAAAATATTCATTGTGTTAGGATTGCGTAAGCGAGACTTACGAAAACGGAACAATCCTGATGAGCGAAAATCACAGCAGATATAAGCAGTTAACCCGCTATTTATCCGCTGATATTCTTAAGAACAAAAAAGATTTCTCCTGGCGGCGGATCATCATCCGTTGCATAAAACAACCTCAGCACCGGTATATTTTCTGGTGGCGCATCGCGAGCTATTTATATTCGACGAACAGTCATTTCTGTAAAGCCCGTGCCCGCAAGATGAACTATTCATTAATCAGAAAGTATGGCATCGAGATCATGCTTGGCGCGCAAATTGGCGAAGGAATCAGACTGCCTCATCTGACAGGTATTGTCGTCAACCCGCATTGCATAATTGGGCAAAATGTCCGGATCCGTCAAAACACCACTATCGGCATTAAAGTTGATGAGGGAACAAGACGACTGGTGATTGGCGATAATGTTGATATTGGCGCTAATTGCTGCATTATCGGCAATGATATTACCATCGGTCACAATGTCACCATTGGTGCGATGTCATTCATCAATAAAAACATCCCCGACAATGCTGTGTGCTATACCGAAAAGAGCAGCAAGATCATCATCAAAACGTGAGCCGTCAGCGCACGGCATTTCGCCCGAACTTTTTATCCAAGATAGTAACGCCCCTTTCCGCTTTGTTTTGCGCGATACATGGCGGCATCGGCGCGCGCCATCAGGGTGTCGGGTAACAACGGCTGACGCGCACGCCCCACCGCCACGCCAATGCTGGCTGACAGCGATACCGGCACACCTGCGACACGATCGACACCACGTAATGCGTTCATCAGGCTGATACAAATCCGGCTGACGTCGCTTTCAGTATTCACTAAATGGCCCAGCAAGACCGTAAACTCATCCCCCGCCAGACGGGCTACCACGTCCTGAGAACGCAGGTTATCGCGTAAAGTATGACCGAAAAACTTCAGGATCAAATCGCCAAATTCGTGCCCATAGGTGTCGTTGTAAGCTTTAAAGTTATCAATGTCTAAAAAAAGTAACGCTATGTCTTTATCTGCTTTTTCTTGTTGTCTGGCGGCATAAATCAGGGATTGCTGGAATGCCCGCCGGTTGGGGAGGCCGGTCAGCGAATCATGGTTGGCCTCGAATTCCAGCTGCGCCTGCAATTCTTTAATCTCACTGATATCGGTTGAAAGGCCATAGTAGCCACGACCGCTATCATCACAGGGAATGAGCGTGGTGTGCAAAACACCTCCTTTTCCGTTTCGGGAGTAACCGGGTAACTCAATGTCATAACTGACGGCCACCCCCTGTAACACCTGGCGAATATAGGGCTCGATTTGCTGGTAAGTCTCCTGCCCTACCACGTCTTTCACCTGCCGGCCACGCACCTTATCTTCGGCCACACCGTACCAGCTGGCATGAAAGTGGTTCACGAAAATGTATTCTTCATTGGCATCAACATGACATATCAGTGCCGGGATGTTGTCGGTAATGGCCCGCAACCGGTTTTTGCTTTCCGTCAGTTCCCGCTCGCGATTCAGACGCTGTGCAATTTCCTGATGCAACTGCTCCATCGCCACCTGAAGTTCATTAGTGCGTGCGGCTACGCGGCGTTCCAGGTCGCCCTGCAACGAATACAAAGTCTGTTCAATGTTTTTGCGCTCAGTGATGTCGCTGATCACCACGATATAGTGATGCGCCTCTCCGGCAGCGTTGCGCACCAGAGAAGCGGTGAGCGTCACCCACAGTGTGCTGCCGTTCGCACGCTGCAGCAGCTTCTCGACGCTAAAACTGTGAATTTCACCTGAGAGTAAACGAGGGATCAAAATATTTTCGGCATAGAGATCTTCAGGATGCGTTACGTCATGAAGCAGGCAACTGCGTAGCTGATATTCAGCGCAGCCCAGCATATTACATACCTGAGGATTGATACGCAGCCAGCGCCAGTCGAGGCCGACCAGAGAAAAACCGACAGCCGCATGAGCGAATGTCTGCTCAAATAAGGCTTCGCTCTTCGCCAGATTATCCTCCACCCGTGCCGTGTACTGCCGGTTTTCCAGATGAAAAATGTAGCTTTGCACCAGCGCGGTCATGTCGATCAACGTTTGCCCGTCTTCTTCGCTCCACTCTCTTGTCCGGTCGTCAATCAGGCAAAGCGCGCCCAATGCAACCCCCTGCTGGGAATGCAGTGCGCAACCGGCATAGAAGACGATATGCGGCGCGCCGGTGACCAGCGGATTATCGTGAAACCTCAAGTCCAGACGGGCATCCCTGACAATCAGAGGGCCGGATTCAAGAATGGTATGACCGCAAAACGAGGTATCGCGCGGGGACTGATTGATATCGATACCGGTATGAGACAAAAACCACTGCCGGTCGGCATCAATCAGTGAGACAACGACGGCTTTGGCCTGAAACTGGCGCGCAGCCATGCGGGTGATACGGTCGATCTCCTCAATTCTGGGGGAATCCAGGATGCCCAGAGAAGCCAGTATCGCAAGCCGCGCCTGTTCATCAACTGCCTGTTGAGGGACTAACATAATGCACTCTCGATGATGACTGGTGAATATGTCATCAAGTCTACTGCGTTTAAATGGAAAACCGGCTCTGATTCCGCCCTTGCCGGGCAAAATTCAGAATAGTGACAGATCACAAAAAACGCATTTATTTTACAAGATTTGCACAAATAGCGGCAAATCAACGGCTAAAGCGAACTTACCCAGTTCACATGGGTAGCATCAACCTGACCAGATTGTTCTGCGTCACGACGGTATTTCTGCCGCATTTCTGACGGGGTCGCGCCATAAAACTCAAGGAAGTAACGACGCAGCGCACCTGGCTCAAGCCCGCACTGACGGGCAATAACGGCCAGACTTTGATCTGACATTGAGGACGTCCGCAGTAAACGTTTTGCGAGCAATAATCGGCGGCTGCGGATGAACTGAGCGATCCCCCCGAGTGGCTCAAATAGCCGGTATAAACCCGAGCGCGAGATGGCAAAGTTTTTACATAGCACATCCACACTCACCGGCTGGCTGAGATGTTTTTCGATGTACAGACAGATGCGTTCCAGGCGGGCACTTTGTTCGAAAGGATGCTCAACTTTTTTGCCCGCCACCAGGTGCAGCGTTTGCAGGAATACAGACGCCGCGCCTTCGCCGGTGCTCAGCACTTCCTGCTCGGTCATCTGATCAAACACCTGCACCATCGTCGCAAAGTGGTTACGCAGAATAATGTTCACCGGTGATGCCGCAGGAATGCGCTTGCCGTGCAGGGCCGCAATATCGACATTAAAATGCAGGCTGTGCTTGGGCATAATAATGTACTGATACGAGCCCAAACGCGGTTTCTGGTCACCCGGATACACGTGGATTTTGATCGGCTGCGACATATCCTGGATCATGATATCCCCCTGAACCAGGGTGAAACGCTCACCGAAGCACTGGCATTCCATCCCGCCGATGATAATGATAAAAATCACGATATGATCGGGCATGGAAAACAGATTGCCGTACTGGCGGTTAATATCGTGCTCGCTGACGGTGAGAACACCGCCGATTACGCGCCCGAAATTATATCCTGTCACACCCCAGTCAAATTCATCCCTGTGACGATCGGGCAGTTCAAGCTTGAAGCCTGCGCTGGACATCCCGTCTTCCCATTCATAGAAACGGGTCTCGAAATCCTGATAGATGTTGGCACCGTCTACTATCTTTCGTGAAGATGAATCGCTCATTTTCTCACCGAAAATTAAGATAATTCCGAAACGATAATCTACCTCACACTGATAAATCAATGCGTAGCAGCAATGGGTAACACAATTTCACCGCTTCTTTATATTTTTAAGGCCAAAGAAAATTGCACAACGGATTGTAAAATCAGGAATTAAAGGGGTTTTTTTCCCCGGATTGAATGATCCGGTTATCCGCGATAATTATTTTCGGATCGGTTAATATCATGTTGAAGATCCTCACTTTCGTGATTTGCTATTCTTAAAAAAGCACGATTCATTTTCTCACTCAACCATCTCCAGGAAATGCCCATGGAAAAAAGAAAGGTCCTGGATGAAGGACGTCAGCTCAAACGCATGAATGCGGAAACCCGCAGGCAATCGCACATGCACAAATGGTTTGCCATCGTGGCGGCACTCGACTGTGTGTTGGTTATTTTTTACGATCAAGATATGCGCAATATCGTTTTCTCGGCCGGTGTTTGCATCGTCTGTACCTTCCTGTGGCTCAAAGGCCGCAAACAATCCCGCAGTTATCGCCGCGAATGGGATCAAAAATTCGGCACTAAAAAACATCTCTGAGTTTTTACCCTGCCTGAACGTCTCCTTTTACCTTTCCGACCATAAAGAAATTCCTAAATTTGATAAAAGTGTTTCTGCCCCTTGCTCAAAATCAGTCAAAATAACCTCCGGCATACCCGCAAATAACCACTTATAAAATTTATGCATCTCGACGTTTACACGTTATTTATATTTGAGCTTTTTATTCTCATCCTCCTCACCGCCGTCATGCTGTTCGCGTGGATCGGCGGGCGCAGGGATCCGACACTCGGGCTGACAGCTCTGATGCTGGCTTTCTCTACGGCAGGCACATTGCTCAGTAGTATGCGCTCAGGGGTAAGTGAAGTTATTCCCGTGGTTTTCAGTAACATGATGATTTTACTTTGTTACGGAATTATGTGGGCTGCATTAAGAATGTTTACTGGCCGGCGGGTGTTGCTGCCGGTGGTATTTTCCGGGCCACTTATCTGGCTTCTGTTTTGCCTGTACCCCGCGTTTTACCACAGCCTTGAGCAGCGGATTTTCCTGACATCATTGCTAACCGCGACTTATACCCTGCTGACGACACTGGAACTTTGGCATGCGCGCAGACAGTTGCAGGTGACTTACTGGCCCGCGCTGCCCCTGAGTTTCTTCCACGCCAGTTTCTATCTGGCTCGTCCTTTCTTTGATGACAGCCTGCCCTATGCCGAGATGGCGGGCGGTCATAGCAGCAGATTCTTCGCTATACTGATTTTTGAAGCCATTTTGTACGCAATTTGCCTGTCTTTCATCATTCTTGCTATGGTCTATGAACGCGGTCAGCTGGGTTATAAGCAGGCTTCTTTGTCGGATCCACTGACGGGTGTGGGTAATCGCAGGGATTTTCTTGAGCGCGGTAATGAGCTTATCAGGAAGCGTAAAAATAATGATTTCCCTTTGCAGCTGATCTTATTTGATCTGGATAATTTCAAGCGGCTCAATGATCAGTATGGCCATGCCGGTGGCGATTCAGCTCTGGTTTTCTTCTGTAATGTGGTGAATTCTTCCCTGGAGAAAAAGGATATTTTTGCCCGTATAGGCGGGGAAGAATTCGCTTGCCTGACCACCCGTCCCAGGGAACAGGCAATACGGATGGCAGAGAAAATTCGTTTTCAGCTGGCGCAGAACTCGCAGAACAATATTCCGATGACGGTCAGTGTAGGAATGGCTTTTAGTGAACCCGATCAGGACTCAATTTCACATTTATTAATTCAGGCAGATCATGCTTTGTATCGGGCGAAATCCGCCGGTAAAAACCGCATTGAACTGAGTTGATCGTTATTCACCCGAACAAAATATCGAATACCTCACTTAGGGCGTGATAACCGATTGAATTTTAGAATTTAAAAACAACCGTAATATTCTCATCCAATTGTGAGTAATAATTGCAAAAACAACCTGATGAGTCACCGGCTTATACACCGTGCCACACCCACACTCATTTCCTGCTCGGGGTAGTTAACTCATGCTTACTGATATTGCGATATGCCAGGCGGTTCTTGATGCTCTTCCCGAGGCAACGGTGCTCAAAGACGACAGCCGTAAACTGGTATTTCTCAATCAGAAAGCCTGTGAGTTTTATGGTCGTTCGCGTGAGGAGCTGATTGGTCAGGATGTGTCATTTTTCACCGAGCCCGAGCAGGCGACCCGTCAGCGTCAGCGTGATATCGAAGTCCTGGAAACCGGTGAGAAAACGGTTAATGAAGAAACGCTGGTGGATCCTTCCGGAAAGCGGCGCAATGTGCTGGTGCGTAAGTCGCGCGTCACCCTTGAGACACGGCATTTTATTCTGACCTCCATTATGGATATCTCCCTGCTGCGCAGTTCCGAAGCGCAGATCCGTTATCTCGCCCGCCATGATGTGCTGACCGGTCTGCCGAACCGCACGGCGCTGAGTGAAGAGCTCAGCCAGATCGCAGCGCAGAGGATGTATCGCCCTGAACCGTACGCGCTTTTCCTGCTCAATCTCAATGATTTCAATTACATCAACGACACTTACGGTTATCAGGCCGGTGATGCGATTCTGTGTGAATTCGGGCAGCGTTTACGAAATGAAGTCGGTAACAGCGGAACAGTTTCCCGTATTGGCGGTGATGAGTTCTCCATTATTTTGCGAAATAATCCGACCAGCGAAATGGCCAATAATCTGGCGCTGGAAATTTTGGTGATGATGCGCCAACCTTTCACGTTGACGCGCGCAAACCCGATGATCACGATTTCTTTCGGTATCGTGATGTTTGGCGCTGAAAATATTACTGCTGGTGAAATTATGCGTCGCGGGAATACCGCGCTGCTGGAAGCCAAGCAACGCGGCAAAAACATGTTCTCGTTTTATTCTGAATTGCTGGATGCCAGCAGCGTCAGTAAACGGATTATGGTGAAAGCGCTGGCAGAATCGCTGGCAAAAGAAGGCGATCTTTCCTGCGTCTACCAGCCGATTTTGCGCAGCCGTGATGAAAAAGTCGTGTGTGTGGAAGCGCTGGCACGCTGGAACCACGGCGTACTCGGTCAGGTTTCCCCGGTTCAGTTTATTGCTCTGGCAGAAGAAACCGGTATGGTTATCCAGCTTGGCGAGATCGTTCTGCGCCAGGCCTGCCGGGATATTAAAAACTTCGGTCAGCTGAATCTGGCGATTAACGTATCCGCCGTACAACTTGGCGAACCGGATTTCGGGCCACGAATTCTGGTTGTTCTGGCTGAAGAGAATTTCCCGCCTTCACGTCTGGAACTTGAACTGACTGAGACGTCGGTGATGAACGCCAATGCGACAAGTCTGAGTCATCTGGCTAAACTGCGCAAAGCGGGCGTCAAAATTTCGCTCGATGATTTCGGTACCGGTTATTCCAGCCTCAGTTTATTGAAAGATATCTCGGTCGACAGCGTGAAAATCGACCGTTCGTTTGTGCAGTACGTCACAGAAGTGAATGATACTGCCGCCATCGTTTCTGCCGTGTCCCAGCTGGGCAATAAAATGCACCTTAACGTAATCGCCGAAGGTGTGGAAAATCAGCTTCAAAAATCCTTTTTAGTATCAGCAGGTTGCTCACATCTTCAGGGCTATCTTTTCTCAAGGCCGGTGCCGGTTGAAGTATTATCAACGTTGCTTACCACTGAAATGAATATGTCAGCCAGTATCTGAAACACGGATACATAAGCTTCATAGATAACTCAAAACACCTTATTAATTCATTCAATTGGCGCTCGTCCCTGTTTTACTGACATGATCGGGGCTGATAAATCACGCCGTTTAAGGAAATACATCATGTCATCGTTTTCAGGTATCTGGGTCCCGCTGGTCACGCCTTTCAAACAGGGTGAGATCGACTTTACTGCACTGAAATCTCTGTGCACCCGGCTGCTCAAACGGGGCGTTGATGGCGTTGTCGTCTGCGGCACCACCGGAGAAGCGCCGATGCTTTCCAAAGAAGAACAACTTCAGGTGCTGGATGCTGTGCTGGAAGTCGTGCCCGGACATCAGGTCATCATGGGTCTCTCCGGTACCCACATGCCGGTTATCCGCGAGATGCAGGATGCGATCCTTCGTCGCCCTGTCGCCGGCCTGCTGATCCCCGCACCCTATTATATCCGCCCTTCTCAAGCCGCACTGGTTGCCTGGTTTACTGAAATTGCCGACCATTCCACAGTGCCTGTGATGCTTTACAACATTCCTTACCGTACCGGCGTGCAGATGGAGCTGGAAACATTTCGTCAGCTGGCTAAGCATCCGCAAATCAGCGCCGTCAAAGATTGCGGCGGTAGCATTGACCTGACGCTGTCACTGCTCTCTGATGGAGAACTCGATGTGCTGTGCGGGGAAGACGTGCAGATTTTCTCGACGCTGAGTCTGGGCGGTGCTGGTGCCATTGCAGCTTCTTCGCATATTTTCCCGGAAGAGTTTGTAGAACTCATCCGTCAGTTCAAAGAACAGGATATGGTGGCCGCGCGTAAAACGTTTTTCGGCTTGCTACCGATGATCCGCCTGATGTTTTCCGCCCCCAATCCGGCGGCGATTAAGTACGCATTATCTCTCGACGGGCTGATGAACAATGAGCTGCGTTCACCGATGCTCCCTGCGCCGGAAAATGTTGAAGTGGCTGTCAGGGACTACCTGAATCAGCATTCCCGCTGATAATCCCGGTGACGGTCAGCGGTGGCCGTCACTCTGCGCATCACAATATGAGCAATCAGGCTCACTCTCACAATTAAAACACTGACATTTGCGCCCGCCGGTTCTAGGATAGAAGCAGATTTTATATAGCCGTATCGTGTCCCGCAAAACCTCGTTGTTTTACGGCGTCAGACGGGTTGCTCATCCAATGGAGTACTTATGAAACTGTATTATAAATCCGGTGCCTGTTCCCTTTCCCCGCATATCGTTCTTCGTGAGGCAGGGCTGGACTTCAGCATCGAAAAAGTTGATCTGGCGACCAAGAAAACTGAAACCGGTGACGACTTCCTGGCGGTGAACCCGAAGGGACAAATCCCGACGCTGCTCCTCAATGATGGCAGCATTCTGACTGAAGGCGTGGCTATCGTGCAGTATCTGGCCGATCAGAAACCCGATCGTCAGCTGATGCCGGAACAAGGTACGCTGGCCCGTTATCACGCGCTGGAATGGCTGAACTATATTGCGACAGAGCTGCATAAAGGCTTCTCTCCGCTGTTTAATCCCAAAACGCCGGATGATTTTAAAGCCGTGACCCGCGAAGCGCTGAGCAAGAAATTTGCTTACGTGAATGAGTCCCTGAAAGGCAATCAGTTCCTGCTCGGTGCACGTTTCAGCGTGGCAGATGCGTATCTGTTCACCGTGATGGGCTGGGCAAAAGCCCTGAAGTTTGACCTGAGCGCACTGGCCGAACTGAATGCGTATCTGGATCGTGTGGCTGCACGTCCTGCGGTTGACGCTGCAATGACGGCGGAAGGCCTGAAATAATTTCTGCGCCTGAAAGTTTTAAATAGCAATGCACAAACAAAAACGCCCCGTCTGAGCACAGCACGGGGCGTTTTTTATGGGGGTAAATCTTAAAGTTTTACCGCCGGGAAATGGTGCTCAGGCTTGACCATCTTGTCCTGCGCCGCCACGATTTGCAGCTCATACTCACCCATTGCATGGGTGGTCAGCATCACTTCGTAAACCGCCGCGGTGACGTGTTCCAATGCTTTGTCCAGTGCCTCGCCTTTGAGCAGATTGACCAGCAGTAAACCACTGGTCAGATCGCCAACGCCGACCGGCTGACGCACACCGAAATCAACCAGCGGACGGTCGATATGCCAGGCTTCATCCGCCGTCACCAGCAGCATTTCAAAGCGATCGCTGTGATAACCTGCACGACTTAAATGTTTCACCAGCACAATTTTCGGGCCCTTGCTGATAAGCTCACGCGCCGTGGCGACCGCCTCTTCAACACTTGCCACCGCATGCCCGCTCAGTAATTCCAGCTCCAGCAGGTTCGGGGCAATGATGTCGCAGTTCACCAGTGCCTGATTACAATGGAACTCGGCAACGCCCGGTGCCACGATACAGCCCTTTTCAGGATGTCCCATGACAGGATCGCAAAAATACCAGGCGTCAGGATTCGCCGCTTTCACCAGTTGGACAATTTCCAGAATACTTTGTCCCTGTTCCGGTGAGCCGATATAGCCGCTCAGCACCGCGTCACAATCCTTCAGACGGTCAATGTCCGCAATCCCCTGTGCGATTTCAGTCAGATGCGTGGCAGGCATCACACAGCCTGTCCAGTGGCCGTACTGGGTATGATTGGAAAACTGAACGGTATTCAGCGGCCAAACGTTTGCGCCCATACGACGCATAGGGAATTCCGCCGCGCTGTTACCCGCGTGCCCAAAAACGGTGTGTGACTGGATAGAAAGAATGCTTTTCATGAGGAGTTTCCGATTGCAACGTCATCGGGAGATGGCGGAATAACTGATATCAGTGAACAAAAACGGGAGACTTTTCAGTCCCCCGTTATGCCGGCCTAAAACTTATGCCCAGAGCAGCAGGGTGTAGTTCTTTTTACCACGACGCAGCAAAGTATAACGACCAAACAAACGATCGCTGTCAGTAAAACTGTATTCTGTGTCAGTCTGTTTTTCGCCGTTTACAGAAACCGCGTTGGAAGAAATCATGGTACGCGCCTGACCTTTCGACGGTGCCATACCCGCAATGACCAGCGCCTGTTGCAGGTCTGTGTCGCGTGGCACTTCAAACAATTCCAGACCATCCTGCGCCAGCTGACCGAAATCGACTTCGGTCATTTCGCTCAGGGAACCGGAGAACAGGCTCTGCGTGATGCGTTTCGCAGCTGCCAGACCTTCTGCGCCGTGAACCATACCGGTCACTTCTTCGGCCAGAACGTACTGCGCGCGTGGCGCTTTGCCGCTGGTTTTGTCTTCTTCTTCCAGCGCATTGATGTCTTCAATGCTCATGAAGGTGAAGAACTTCAGGAAGCGGTAAACATCGGCATCCGCGGTGTTGATCCAGAACTGGTAGAATTTGTATGGGCTGGTTTTCTTCGGATCCAGCCACACTGCGCCGCCTTCGGTTTTACCGAATTTGGTGCCGTCAGATTTGGTGATCAGCGGAACAGTCAGACCGAACACTTGTTTCTGGTGCAGGCGACGGGTCAGGTCGATACCTGACGTGATGTTACCCCACTGGTCGGAACCACCGATTTGCAGTTCAACTTTGTGCAGGTCATAAAGGGAAGAAAAATCATAACCCTGCAACAGGTTGTAAGAGAATTCGGTGAAGGAGATGCCGCTGTCATCCCGGTTCAGACGCTGTTTCACCGCTTCTTTGTTAATCATCTGGTTAACAGAGAAGTGTTTACCGATATCACGCAGGAAGGTCAGCACGTTCATGCCGCCGAACCAGTCGTAGTTGTTGGCGGTGATCGCGCTGTTTTCGCCACAGTTGAAATCCAGGAACGGAGAAACCTGGTGGCGGATTTTCTCCACCCACTCATTCACGGTTTCGTTGGTGTTCAGCTTACGCTCAGTCGCTTTAAAGCTCGGGTCACCGATAAGACCGGTTGCGCCACCGACCAGTGCGACAGGCTTGTGCCCGTTCAGCTGGAAACGTTTCAGGCAAAGCAAAGGCACCAGATGTCCCAAATGCAAGCTGTCTGCGGTAGGATCGAAACCGCAATAGAGTGCAATTGGCCCTTGCGCCAGTCGCTCTGCTAACGCTTCTTCATCCGTTACCTGGGCAATGAGGCCCCGCTCTTGCAGTTGTTTAATCAGGTTGCTGCTCGCCATCAAAGACTCCGTTTGTTTGTACTTAGAAATATGTACTGAATGTGTGCAGATTCATGTCCGACATCATGCCACGCATGTGCCTTTTCTCTCACCTTTACGGGGAACGACATAGAATAAAGCGCTCGTCGTCCGAGCGCTAGGGAATCGCGTGTTTTTTCGTGGTTAAGGTGCGAGGCGGTCTATTTTCCAGCCAGTTTCTGTCTCTGCTTCATCTCGCTGATAAATGAACCGGTCGTGCAGACGATGCTCGCCGCCCTGCCAGAATTCCATTGAATCGACTTTAACGCGAAAACCACCCCAGAAACTTGGCAACGGGACTTCGCCATTACTGAATTTCTGTTTCAGTTCGAGGAATTTACTTTCCAGCACGCCGCGCGCTGAAATGCGGGTGGATTGCTGAGAAACCCACGCGCCAATCTGGCTGTCTTTCGGACGGCTGGTGAAGTATTTCATCACTTCCAGCGTTGATAAACGCTCTGCCTGACCGAGAACATTCACTTGTCTGTCGAGCATATGCCATGGGAATAACAGGCTGATACGGGAATTGCCCGCCAACTGCTGTGCCTTACGGCTGCCGAGATTGGTGTAAAACACCAGACCCTTTTCATCATAATGTTTGAGCAGCACGATACGCTGGAAGGGCTGTCCGTTTTCATCCACCGTCGCGACAACCATCGCCGTCGGGTCCGCCAAACGGGCATCACACGCCTGTTTTAGCCAGCGTTCAAACAAAGGCAGCGGTTGTGGCGTTAACTCCGCACGACGTAATCCGCCACGCGTGTATTCGCGGCGCGAGTCCGCAATATCAAATTCTTTATTATCAGCCATATGGATCAATTGCGTATCAAGGGAAGGTAAACGCATTGTGCACCCGCAGCGTCAGGATCTCAACGTTCCTGACGCGGGGTTTAGAAAGGGAAAGCGGAGGTTTAATAATTTTTATTGCTGAACGCAATCGTCAATGATGACGTTCTCACCGCGCTGCACAAAGGCCTGATTACCTTTTGACCAGAACGTATAACGACCATCGCTGTATTTCGTGCCGGAAGCGGCTTCAACCTGTTTCAGTTTCAGCTGCTCGCCGTCGAGCACCATATCAACCTGCTTCGCAGGTTTATCCAGCGTAACGGTCAGCGGCAATGTTCCGCACTGGTAGTGCAGTTCCTGCGTCGGGCTTTCTGTCTGGTGGCTGAACTGGCTACATCCGGCCAGCGTTAATCCTGCAAGAGAAGCGATGATCGCCTTTTTCATTCTGAACTCCCTGAGTGTTCTCGGTTTATCTGTTATGTACCATGCCGGGTTGCACAACACATTGAGATAAAACCGAGAACGCTTCAGGCGCGGGTTGAAACCACCGGATAAATCGCTCCGAGCAGGGTTTCGCGACTGGCACCGGTCACGGAAGGCAAGTTACCCGACTGACCGGACAACGTTCTGAATGCCAGCCAGGCAAACGCCAGCGCTTCCATATCATCGCCACTGATCCCGCAGGCATCGGTAGTACATACTTCAGTACCCGGCAGCATCGCAGACAAGCGCGTCATCAGCAGCGGATTACGCGCACCACCGCCACAGACCATCAGACGGTCACAGCCGCCAGCCAGCTGAACCTGTTCGGCGATACTGACTGCCGTGAGCTCAGCCAGCGTGGCCTGCACATCAGCCGGAGAGATTTCCGGTGAACGCGCAAGCTGCTTTTCCAGCCACGCCATATTGAAGTATTCGCGGCCGGTGCTTTTGGGCGCAGGCTCGGCAAAGTAAGCGTCGGACAACATTTGTTGCAGCAGACGTAAGTTCACCCGACCTTCACCCGCCCACTCAGCGCCTTTGTCATAAGGCTGCGCTTTATGACGCCAGATCCACGCATCCATCAGCATATTGCCCGGACCGGTGTCGTAACCGCGCACCGGCTGCCCCGGCAGTAACATTGAAAGATTCGCAATCCCGCCGATATTAAGGATCATCCTGCGTTCGGCCGGATCAGACAGCAGCGCCTGATGGAATGCCGGCACCAGCGGCGCGCCCTGCCCGCCCCACGCCATATCGCGACGACGGAAATCCCCGACAGTGGTAATGCCGGTCATGGCCGCAATGCGGTTGTTATCACCCAGTTGCATTGAAAACGTGTTTTCGCCTTTAGGCTGATGCCAGACTGTTTGTCCGTGGCAGCCAATAGCGGTGACTTCTTCCGGTGAAATATCGGCGCTTTTCAGCAGCGCTAAAATGGCTTCACCGAATAAGATCCCCAGTTGCGTATCAAGCCTGCCGACTTCTTCCAGCGTCACCTGTTGTCCCTGGCACATGCCGAGAATGGCATTTTTTAATGCAATAGGAATGGGATGCGAATAGCTTGCCTGTTGCGCGACCATGCGTTCGTCGATTGCAGCCAGCACGACATCCACGCCATCGAGACTGGTGCCGGACATCACGCCGATATAACGACCTGACTTCATAGATAACATCCTCAACTCCCGGAAAACATCCGACATAAGTAATAGTGACAGAGTAATCGGTATAGGAAGCATAACGCCATGAGTTACTCAGTTTTTATTACACCCTGTGATGGCTTCGTGTTTTTCGTGTTACGAATTTTAATTTTTGAAAACAGACTGGCGATTAATCAGGCAAGAACAACATTTAAGATGCACTTATTTGATCACACCCGTCGCTGTCGAAAACTTAAACCAGCGTTTATTATTAGTTGAGCACGCTTCCTGTATACTAGGTGAAAGTGAAGTAAATATGGTATACGACCACTCTCGACACTGATGTTGAACTGTGTACTGTTTTTTCTCTGTTGTTGTGGCTAGTCTGAAGCTGTACAGCAGCATTATAAAGGAGCTATTTATGATTAAGCGTTTACTCGTCGTCGCACTCGCCGGCATTTCACTTGCTGGTTGCGTCAGCGATAACTCACTGTCTGGCGACGTTTACTCCTCGTCTCAGGCAAAACAAATTCAACAAGTGACCTACGGGACTATCGTTTCTACGCGTGCGGTACAAATTCAGGGCGGAGATGATTCAAATATCGTCGGTGCTTTGGGCGGCGCGGTACTGGGTGGTTTCCTGGGTAACACGGTTGGCGGCGGTACAGGCCGTAGCCTGGCAACAGCGGCGGGCGCAGTGGCCGGTGGCGTTGCGGGTCAGGGCGTGCAAAGTTCTCTTAACCGCTCTCAGGGCGTAGAACTGCAAATCCGTCGTGATGACGGCACCACAATTCAGGTGGTTCAGAAAGTCGGCGCGACCAAATTCAGCGTAGGTCAGCGTGTCAGCATGGCGAGCAGCGGCAGCACCATCACCGTCTCTCCGGGTGCCTGATTCCGGCCACTGAGTGCAAATAAAAAACCGAAGCCAATGGCTTCGGTTTTTTTATGGGTAGAGCAAATACGACGCTGTGTGACGAAAAGAGCTAACAACCGGTTCTTATGATTTGCTTTGCAGTGAAGCAATATTTTTTTCCAGCCGGGATAACATCCCGCCGAGTTGTTCAATTTCTACAGAAGACATGCCGGACAAAATTTCTTTGCGCGTGGAATCAATAACCGATTCCATTTCGTTGATGATTGGCGCGGCTTCTTCAGTCAGTTTGATGCGCTTAGCACGGCGATCGCTCGCACAAGTCTGACGGGTAATCAGCTTCTTTTCTTCCAGTTGATCCAGTGTACGGACCAGAGACGGCTGCTCAATTCCGATGGCTTTCGCCAGCTGGATCTGAGACTGCTCCGGAGGCAACATGTTGATATTGTGCAGTGTTACCCAGTGTGTTTGCGTGAGTTCCAACGGCTTTAACCGATCGTCAATCAACGCACGCCAGGCACGAACTAATCGTGCTAAATCTGACCCCAGATTCGATTCCAATTATCCCCTCCTTATAATTAGCATGCTAAGATAACTCCCCGGAGTTTAGCTTAGTTTTTGGAACTTTAATCGATAAATTACAATTCTATATATAATGATAGGTACTATTGCATCCGGGAGCGGTGTCCCCGCTTTCAGATTTAAACTTGTTTATAACACAATCACCGGCAGAGATTAATATTGTGAATGCGCAAATGTTTCACTCAGGCTTCCCGCTACCGGATTTGGTCCTGGGTGCCTCACTTTATTTCCCCCCGATGTTCAAAGCGCTTTTACTGGGGCTGGTATTCTGGCTTCTGATACACCGACTGCTGCGCGACTGGATTTATTCTGGTGAAGTCTGGCATCCCACGCTGATGGATTTATCTCTTTTCGTTATCTCTATTTGTGCCGCACTGATACTTATGGTGAACCTCTGAAATGAAATTTAAGACTCTCAAATATTTCTCGACAGTGTTGATTTTCGCAGTCGCAATATGCGCCGGATGGTGGATGTGGAATTATTATATGCAGTCCCCGTGGACACGGGATGGCAAAGTTCGGGCCGAAATTGTGGATATCACGCCGGAAGTTTCCGGGCGGATCACTGAAATAAAAGTCCACGACAACCAGTTCGTTAAAAGCGGCGATCTGCTGTTCAGTCTTGACCCTGTGCCCTTTAAAATCGCAGTCGATAACGCCGAAGCCGCACTGGCGAAAGCCGCGGCTGATTTAGCCAAAGCCAATCATGAGGCCCAGCGACGCCGCGGGCTCGGCACTAACGTTATTTCTGCTGAATCGTTAGATGAATCAAATATCACCGCCAAAGGAATGCAGGCGCAATATCAGGCAGCACAGTCGTCATTAGAACAGGCGAAGTGGAATCTGAGTAAAACCACTATTGTCGCGCCGACTGACGGTTATATCACCAATCTGCAAACCCGCAGAGGCAACTATGCCACGACCGGTACGCCGCTGGTCGGGCTGGTGGATATCCATTCCTTTTATGTTCTTGGATATTTCGAAGAAACCAAACTCAAAAATATTCGCGAAGGAAATATGGCAGATATCACTCTCTTTAACGGCAATATTCCGTTGCAGGGACGGGTGGAAAGTATTGGCCGTGCCATTTACGACCAGAGCCTCGATACACCGGAAGATTTACTGATGAACGTAAAACCGAATGTGCCGTGGGTGCGTCTTGCTCAGAGAATACCGGTGAGAATTAAACTTGAAAACGTACCAGAACATGTTGTTCTGGTGGCCGGAACCACCTGTACGATTTCCGTGCGTAATTAAGGTTTCGTCGTGAATCTTTCCTGGCTCGAATGGAAAAATACCCCGTGGGGGAAAGCGACTGGCGGTCAATGGCGCTATGCCTTGCGTAATTCCATTGCAATGGTACTTGCGCTGTATATCGCTTTTGAATTCCAGATGGACGAGCCTTACTGGGCGCTGACTTCAGCAGCCGTCGTCAGTTTCCCGACGGTGGGCGGCGTCATCAGTAAAAGTATCGGCAGGATAATTGGCAGTATCCTGGGTGCCGTGGGCGCGGTATTTATTGCCGGACATTGTCTGAATGAGCCATGGCTTTTTACTTTTGCCATCGCCGCCTGGCTGGGGATTTGTACTTATGTCTCCAACCATTATCAAAACAACGTCTCGTACGCTTTCGCTCTCGCGGGCTACACAGCGGCAATCATTGCGTTTTCAACCGTCAACGTCACGGATACGACGCAAATTTTTGATATCGCCCAGGCGCGTGTCGGTGAAGTCATCACCGGTATTTTGTGCGGTGGTTTTATGATGATGGTGCTGCCCAGCACATCCGACGGCGATGCCCTGCTCACGTCACTGCGGAAAATGCATACCCAACTACTGGAACATGCGCAGCTGTTATGGCGTACCGAAATATCCGACCAGATCCGCACCTCGCATGAAGGGCTGATCGGGCAAATCCTCACCCTGAATCTGTTGCGCATTCAGGCAGTCTGGAGCCATTACCGCCTCCGCCGTCAGAATAATGTGCTCAATTATCTGCTTCATCAGCAGTTGCGCATGACCAGTTATATTTCCAGCCTGCGCCGCATGTTGCTTAACTGGCCGACTCCGCCGGAAAACCTGGCTGAAGTGATGAGCGTTCTGCTCGATGAACTGCGCAAGCCCGACACTGACAAATATAAACTGTCTAAAATTCTCCAGCACATTAAACCTCATGACACGTCCGACTTTCGTCATCAGGCCTTCTGGCAACGGTTACGTGATTTCTGCTGGCTGTATCTGCGCAGTGAACGCTGGCTGCGCCGGGTGGAAAACGCCAATGTGGCGGAAGCTGAAACACTCCAGCCCCCCAAAATCAGCCATCTTGCGCAACATACCGACACGCTGGAAGCTGCCTACAACGGGCTGAGAACCTTTTTGTGTATCGTGATTGGTTGCGGGTTCTGGATGAGCACGCAGTGGGATTCAGGCGCCGGTGCCGTGGCGCTGACGGCCGTCAGTTGTGTGCTCTATTCCTCGACCGCCTCGCCTATCAGCAGCGTCACCCTGTTAATCAAATCGCTGGGCTTACTGTTTGTCGGCTGTTTTCTGCTCAAGTTCGGGCTGATGGTTCAAATCGATAACTTTTGGGTGTTCTGCGCTTTCTTCCTGCCGATGCTGGTTACAATGCAGATGATGAAATTGCAGTACAAACGTTATGCCGGGTTGTGGGGACAAATGATTGTCTTTATGGGCTCGTTTTTAGCCGTCACTAACCCGCCGGATTTTGACTATCAGTCGTTTATGAACGACGGTGTGGCGAAAATCGCCGGTGTGATGCTCGCGGGCGTCGCGTTTCAGGTCTTAAGGCCGAGTTCGGATAAGCGCAAGAGCCGCCGCATTATCCGCGCCCTGCGCCGTGATTTTATGGATCAGCTCAGCCGCAAACCTTCCCTGAGCCATTTCCAGTTTGAATCGCTGATTTATCACCGGATGAATCAGCTCAGCCAGAGTAAAGATCAGCTCTCCCGCACCTGGCTGTTGCGGTGGGGGGTGGTGCTGCTCAATTGCAGCCACATTGTCTGGCAGTTACGTGAATGGGAAACGCGTTCGGATCCGCTTTCTGCCGTGCGTGACGTGTGTATTCACTGTCTGAAAGGGGTCATGACGGAGCGCGGCGTCAGCCACGAAAATCTGGATGCTACGTTAATTGAGCTGCTGCGGATGAGCAATTCCTTGGCGCATCACCCTGAACCGGCAGCACGCGAACTGGCTGGCGTTATCTGGCGTCTGTACTGCTCGCTGTCACAGTTGCAGCAGGCCATTTCAACAGAGGATGGTCCGGCACAGCCAGTGGTCAGTACCACCAAACCTGCCTGACTCTAAACACTTCAGGCTGCGGATGTTGACCGCAGCCTGAAATCGGATCGATTAAGGAACGTCGTAGCCCAGCGCGGCTTTGCGAATGCGGAACCACTGCTGACGAGTCATTTCGAGAGACAATGATTTCCAGGCTGATTTCACGCGTTCAATTTTGCCCGAACCGATAATCGGCAATGGCTGAGACGGCAGACGCATCACCCAGGCGTAAACCACCTGTTCGATAGTATCGGCACCCATTTCGTTTGCCACCGTCTGAAGTTCGTCGCGCAGCGGCTGGAACTCAGGATCACTGAACAGACGACCACCACCCAGACAGGACCACGCCATCGGCCTGATGCGCAATTGCTGGCAGAGGTCCAGCGTGCCATCCAGAATTGCCGGCTGATGAATGGGAGAAATTTCTAGCTGATTCGTCGCCAGCTGGAACGGCAAGCGTGACTGCAACAGACTGAACTGAGCCGGGGTAAAGTTGGAAACGCCGAAGTGTTTTACTTTGCCGCTTTTATGCAACTGCGTGAATGCCTCAGCCACGTCGTCAGCATCCATCAGCGGATCCGGGCGATGGATCAGCAGCAAATCCAGATAATCGGTATGCAGGTTGCTTAACGATTTCTCGGCACGTTCCACAATGTACTTTGTGTCTGTAATGTAATGGCCGATTTTGTTATCAGGATTGGCACGCGTCGCAATGCCACATTTACTGACCAGCTGCATTTTTTCGCGTAAGGATGGCTTGAGTCGCAGAGCCTCACCGAACGCGGCTTCACACTGGTAATCGCCATAAATATCAGCATGATCAGCAGTAGTAATGCCCAACTCAATATGCTGTTCCATGAAAGCCAGAATCTGTTGCGGCGTCATGTTCCATTCCATCAGACGCCAGTAACCGCAAATCAGTTTTGAGAATACTGGGCCTTGAGGAGAAATCAGGGTACGCGCTTCCATTATAAATCCCTTAAGTTTTTGATTTTCGATCGACAGAATACACAACGCCTTCGGCGCTGTATTGATGCGAAACGTAAGAATTGCAAAGAAGCAGACAACGGTCACGACACTGACAGCTGGCGTGAAAAATCAGAACAGTTCCGGTTGTTCCGGCAGAGGTTCGTCGGGCTGCTTTCCGGCCCGAGTCTGACGTAAAAGCCGCTGCTGGCATAAACGGATCACGTGACGTTTTTCCGTATCCGTCATTTTCATCCAGCCGAAGCGCTCCTCGCGGCTGCGCAGGCAACCGCGACAATAACCACGCTCATCGGCCTGACAAATGCCACGGCACGGACTGGGAATGTCGAAAAACTCAAGTTGCTGGGCCACACGCCCTCCGCAAATAACGGTGAACTTTTATTCAAGACGTTTTCTGCCCATCCTGCAAGAGGATCTGCAAAAAGGCACCGTACGCGTAGTCAGACAGAGGCCAGATGCGTTAGAAAGAGTCATTGCGAAACGATCGTGTAGCGGGAACTATGTTCCTGAATACCCTGCCGATCAGTCTATTAAATCCGGAGTTATTGAAATGACCAAGCTTTTCACCCCCATTGTTGTCGGCAAAAATACACTGCCTAACCGTGTCTTTATGGCGCCGCTTACCCGCCTGCGCAGTATCGAGCCGGGTGACATTCCTACCCCGCTGATGGGCGAATATTACGCTCAGCGCCACACTTCCGGCCTGATTATTACAGAAGCCACTCAGGTTTCCTTCCAGGCAAAAGGTTATGCCGGCGCGCCGGGTCTGCACACGCCAGAACAGGTCGCTGCGTGGAAAAAAATTGTAGCAGGCGTGCATCAGAAAGATGGACATATTGCGGTTCAACTGTGGCACACAGGCCGTATTTCTCATAACAGCGTGCAGCCGGATAACCAGACGCCGGTCTCATCTTCAGCTGTCAATCCAAATACCCGCACCAGCCTGCGCGATGAGCAAGGCAACGCCATTCGCGTTGATTCCCCTACTCCGCGTGCGCTGGAACTGAGCGAAATCCCGGGGATCATTAATGATTTCCGTCATGCTGCTGAGTGTTCTGCCGAAGCCGGTTTTGATTACATTGAGCTGCATGCTGCGCACGGTTATTTGCTGCACCAGTTCATGTCTCCGGCGTCTAACCTGCGTGAAGACGAATACGGTGGCAGCATTGAAAACCGTACCCGCCTGACGCTGGAAGTGGTCGATGCCGCCATCGGCGCTATCGGCGCAGACCGCGTGGGTATCCGTATTTCACCAATGGGTCCTTTTAACGGGCTGGACAACGGTGAAGATCAGGAACAGGCAGCTATCTATCTGCTCGATGAACTGAACAAACGTAAACTCGCTTACCTGCATATTTCTGAGCCAGATTGGGCAGGCGGTAAACCTTACTCGGCTGAATTCCGTGCGGTGATCCGCGCCCATTATCAGGGTGTGATTGTGGGTGCCGGTGCTTATACCGCTGAGAAAGGCGAAGAGCTTATCGAAAAAGGTTACATCGACGCCGTTGCTTTCGGGCGCAGCTATATCGCTAACCCGGATCTGGTTGAGCGTTTGAAATCCCACGCGCCGCTTAACGATCCGAAACCAGAAACTTTCTACGGCGGCGGTTCACAGGGTTATACCGACTACCCGACGCTGTAATGATTAAAAAAATGTGATCCCATCCTTGCAGCAGAAGAGGCCCTCCTTCTGCTGCTTTTTTTGGTCAAGCCTTCAGCAATTGATCGTCGTTTTACAGACAAAATGGTCTCTATCAGTTAGGCTTGAACCGATAATTCTCATCCTGCAAATAAAGAGGAACCTATGCGTTTACTCCATACCATGCTTCGTGTTGGCGATCTGCAACGCGCGATCAGCTTCTATACCGATGTATTAGGCATGCGCCTGCTGCGTACCAGCGAAAATACTGAATATAAATACTCTCTGGCATTCGTGGGTTATACCGATGAAAGCGAAGGCGCAGTGATTGAACTGACCTACAACTGGGGCGTTGACAGCTACGACATTGGCACCGCTTATGGTCATATCGCACTGGGCGTTGATAACGTCGCGCAAACTTGCGATGACATCCGCAACGCGGGCGGGAAAGTGACCCGTGAAGCCGGTCCGGTTAAAGGCGGCTCCACTATTATCGCGTTTGTTGAAGATCCGGATGGCTACAAAATCGAGCTGATCGAATCCAAACATGCAGGTCAGGGTCTGGGCAACTGATCCCCCTGAATGCTGAAAGGGGCGCAATCGCGCCCTTTTTTATTGCCCAATTTTTGCCGCAGCCCTGCAACAGGCGGCAAAATTTGTCATAATGCGCGCTGAATTCGATGAAGATAAGAAACTAATGGCCGAGAATAGTGACATTAACGCCCTGAGAGGCCGTTTTCGTGGTTTTTATCCGGTAGTAATTGATGTTGAAACTGCCGGATTTAATGCCCAAACCGATGCGCTGCTGGAAATTGCGGCAATCACACTGAAGATGGATGAGGACGGCTGGCTGCAAAGCGATGAGACCGTGCATTTCCACGTAGAACCTTTTGAAGGCTCGGTACTGGTGCCGGAAGCGCTGGCGTTTAACGGTATCGACCCGACCAACCCGCTGCGCGGCGCGGTCAGTGAATATGACGCTCTGCACGAAATTTTTAAAGTCATCCGCAAAGGGATGAAAGAGCAAAACTGCAACCGCGCGATCATCGTGGCCCACAATGCCAATTTCGATCACAGCTTCCTGATGGCGGCAGCCGAGCGCGCCGGGCTGAAACGTAATCCGTTCCACCCTTTCGCGACATTTGATACTGCGGCGTTAAGCGGACTGGTGCTCGGGCAAACGGTGCTGGCGAAAGCCTGCATCAGCGCGGGAATGGTGTTTGACAGCAGTCAGGCTCACTCTGCGCTGTATGATACCGAACGTACTGCTGAGCTGTTCTGTGAGCTGGTGAATCGCTGGAAGCGCCTTGGCGGCTGGCCGTTGCCACTGACCGCAGAAGAAACCGAAGACGAAGCGGCACAGCAGGAAAATCAACAGTAAGTCCGGGCTGCCGGTAAATACTCAACTGGCGGCATTCGTGACTGACTTAATTCAGACATAAAAAAAGAGCGACGCAATGTCGCTCTTTTGTTTCCGCCATCCTTTAAAGGACAGCTGCCTTCTTCGAATTACTCTTCAGAAGATTTGTATTTTTCGGCAGTTTCTTTGATCAGCTGCTGCAGTTCGCCACGCTGGAACATCTCAACGACGATGTCACAGCCGCCGACCAGTTCACCATCAACCCACAGTTGCGGGAAAGTTGGCCAGTTAGCATATTTTGGCATTTCAGCGCGGATATCCGGGTTCTGCAAAATATCAACGTAAGCAAAGCGTTCGCCACAGGCGGAAAGCGCCTGAACAGCCTGAGCGGAAAAACCGCAGCTTGGCAGCTTTGGAGAACCTTTCATGTAAAGCAGGATCGGGTTTTCAGAAACTTGTTTCTGAATTTTTTCAATAGTTGGAGTGGTCATTTCTTGCTTCCTCAAGCCGGTACAGGCTGTCACGGTCATTACTCATCACGCGCGGCACCCAAAGACGGTGCGCAAACACAATACTTTCTATTGTAACGACGCCAGCCATCAGATAAAAACGCCATTTTTTGTGGGGTCTTTCTCAATACTGGCATTTTATTAAACAATTTTCGGCGACTGCGCTGAGCATCACATATTTAAAGATCCATCGAGAATAACATTTTTGCCGTGCGACGATAATGGCAGATTTGCAAAATCACATTCTTTATCTCAAATAATAACCTGATGAATAATGGTTATTTTTTTGACTGAAAATGGCGGTTATTTCGACATAAAAAAAGCTATTAACTTTTTCTCACAATATGATCTAGAATCGAGTCAATTCGTGCTTTTTTGTCGGGTTCTTTTAGGCAATACTCTGACATCCCTGATGTTTAACCCTACCACTCATGGTAACGAAGCTATGCGCGTCCTGTTCACGCTTTTTGTGCTGCTCTTTACCCAGCTGTTTCTCAATATGGCTCATGCATCGCCACAGTCACGCGTCTCTGCCGATCAGCGAAAGAGTCATGCGACTCCCGTGACGCCGGAAGAACGGCGAAAGCGAAAAACAGTGGCGGCGAAAACCAGTAAGAAATCAAAAGTCGCGCCGGTGACAGAGAAAAAAACTCAGGAAAAAACATCTAAAGCGAAAAAAATCAGCAGCACCGAACTGGTCAAGCGAAAGACGACTTCAGAGAAAAGCCTAAAAACAACCCGCACTGAAAGCAAAAAAGAAAAAACACTCAGGACAACGCGGGCTGAGAGCAAGACAGAGAAAAACAGTAAATCCCGAACACTTGCCAAAAACAGCACTGAAAAGGTCAGTAAAAGAGAAACGTATGGCCGACACCGCAAAGGCAAGAGGTTACGAGAGGAAGACACCAAACCGATTACGCTGAGTGCGACACATAAAAAACGCTATCAGCATGCACAACAAACGGCGATGACGAAACTGATGCATCAGGTCGGTAAACCTTATCGCTGGGGAGGCACCTCCCCGAATACCGGTTTCGATTGCAGTGGCCTGGTCTATTACGCCTACAAAGATTTGATCCGCATTAAAATGCCGCGCACGGCAAATGAGATGTACCACCTGCGCGATGCGGCTCCCGTCAAACGTGGCGAACTTGAAAGCGGTGACCTTGTGTTCTTCAGGATCAACAATCGAGGCGCGGCGGACCACGTGGGTGTTTATGT
The DNA here is from genome assembly GCF_003614975.1 of Rahnella bruchi. GTDB lineage: Bacteria > Pseudomonadota > Gammaproteobacteria > Enterobacterales > Enterobacteriaceae > Rahnella > Rahnella bruchi. The sequence continues at coordinate 174,983 of NZ_QZWI01000001.1, forward strand.
CGGCAACGGCAAGTTCATACAGTCACCAAGAACCGGTGAAGACATAAAAATCACCTCACTGGGCGACGATTACTGGCAGGATCATTATGTTGGCGCGCGTCGGGTGATGACCCCGAAAACAATACGATAATAAACAATTCGTTAAGTCTGAAGTTTCGCTAATCAGCCATTGAATAGCATTTAACGAAGAGTTTCTGCAGGGAAGAGTATCGGCGGTAACGGGCGCTACGTAAAATTGAAAAGGGCGATTCCTGTGAAAGGTATCGCCCTTTTTTGTTGCGTCTCACTGCTGCTCAGTACTGAATTAGTTCATCACTGCCGTGAAGCTGAAAGCGATAATCATGAGCAAAGCGCATACCGTGGTGATCAACGATAATTTCAGGTTGCTGTCCATCAAACCCCCTTTCGGATCAGGTTGTGGCGTTTCTTTTAGCCACACTAAATGTGTGCCAACGCATTTTCGCATAATTCACATTTAAAATCTTCTGCTGAATGACAATGCCAGCATGACAATTTTACTTCCACTTTCATGCATTATAAGAGAAAATTGTCGGTTAACACGCCTGTGTGCCGGTCGATTTCACCCGAGAGCATTTCGCGCCTCATTCTGAAGAGTCCACCTAACGATTTCACTGCCCTTTTCTGAGTCAGCAGTTAAATCCACGCAAGCAAACGATTAACATAATGCTAACGTGCTGAAGCACGGAAGTTTAGGAGTCATTCTTTACATGGCAACGATTAAAGATGTCGCAAAGCGCGCTGGCGTTTCCACTACAACCGTGTCGCACGTCATCAATAAAACACGTTTCGTCGCCGAAGAAACCAAAGATGCGGTTCTCCTTGCCATCAAAGAGTTACATTACTCTCCGAGTGCCGTTGCGCGCAGCCTTAAGGTCAATAACACTAAAACGATCGGCCTGCTTGCCACCTCAAGTGAAGCGCCCTATTTCGCCGAGGTAATTGAAGCCGTTGAGAACAGCTGTTTCTCTAAAGGCTATACGCTCATCTTGTGTAACTCGCACAATAATCTGGAAAAACAACAGGCCTATCTGCAAATGCTGGCGCAAAAACGCGTCGACGGCCTGCTGGTGATGTGCGCGGAATATCCTGACGAGTTGCTCAATATGCTCGAAGAGTATCGTTCAATTCCGATGGTCGTGATGGACTGGGGCGAAGCGCGTAAAAACTTCACCGACAGCATTATCGATAACGCATTCGAAGGCGGTTACATGGCCGGACGCTATCTTATTGAACGCGGGCACCGCGATATCGGTGTGATCCCGGGACAGCTGGCACGCAACACCGGCGGCGGGCGTTTTCAGGGGTTCGTCAAAGCACTGACAGAAGCCAACATCCCGCTTCGCGAAGAATGGGTTGTTCAGGGTGATTTCGAGCCAGAGTCAGGCTATCAGGCGATGCACAAGATTCTGATGCAAAAACAACGTCCCACCGCCGTTTTCTGCGGTGGTGATGTCATGGCGATGGGCGCAATTTGCGCTGCTGATGAGCTCGGATTGCGCGTTCCGCAGGATATTTCAGTGATCGGTTATGACAACGTGCGTAATGCGCGATACTTCTCTCCCGCCCTGACGACCGTGCATCAGCCGAAAGAACGGTTGGGTGAGATGGCCTTTACGATGCTGCTCGACCGTATCATCAGTAAACGCGAAGAATCACAAACCATCGAGGTGCATCCGAAACTGGTTGAGCGTCGTTCGGTGGCCGATGGCCCGTACCGTGATTACCGTCGTTAATACTGTTTTAACGCCTGCATTTGCAGGCGTTTTTATTTCTTAATCCCGCAGCCATTCATGGTTCATGGTTTCTGTATCACCCATATATTCCAGCAACCAGGCAAGTGAAGGTGACGGATTGCTCTGATCCCAGGTCAGACAACACGGACTGTCAGGGAACGTATTCTCCAGTGCCAGAACCTGTAATTTCTGCTGCTCTATCCAGTGGCTCACGCGATGTACCGGCATCATTCCTACGCATAAACCTTCACTCAGACATTCAAGCGCGCAGGTCCAGTCCGGGACAACCAGGCGTCGCTGGTTATCCAGAGTCCAGGTATCACGCTTGGGTAACGTTCGTGAAGTATCTTCCAGGCACAGCGCGGGATATGGCCTGAGCTGTTCATCAGTCAGTGCGCCCGATAACTGCGCCAGAGGATGCTGCGGGCTAACGACGCAGTGCCAGTCCATAAATCCCATGTCGCGAAAGCTGAAGCGACCGCCAACCGGGATCGCACGGGTCGCGCCGATTGCCACATCAGCCCGCCCGTCGACCAGCGCATCCCAGACACCATTAAACACTTCAGAGTGAATGATCAGTTCGGTATCAGGGAAATGGCGATAAAAATCCAGCACCAGTCGCCGGGTTCTTGCCGGTTTGACGATTCTGTCGACTGCAATACGCAACTCGCCCCGCCAACCATTAGCAACCTGCTGACACTGGCGGCGTGTAGCTATCATTTTTTTTGTCAGAACGCGCGCTTCATCCACGAAAACTTTTCCTGCTGGCGTTAAAACAACGTCACGGTGGCGGCGCTCAAACAGCGGCACCGCCAGCCATTGTTCCAGTTGACGAACGGTGTAGCTGATGGCAGAAGGCACCCGGTGTAAATCCTGTGCTGCTGCGCTGAAACTGCCCGTTCTCGCCACAGCATCGACGACTTCCAGAGCATATTCTGACCACATAATTTAGCCTTCAATATTTTTGATAGCAGAGTACAAATATTAGCGTTTCACAATGCTGTTATCAAAGCGTTAAAATCCGTCTCCGAACTGATTTCTGCCTCAAATCACCTGCAACAAATAAATTAACGAGATAATAATGAAACCCTCCTTTGGATTTATGCTCTATCTGGCTGGCCTGAGCATGCTCGGCTTTTTAGCCACAGATATGTACCTGCCTGCGTTTAGCGCAATGCAAACCAGCCTGATGACCAGTCCGGGAATGATCAGCGCCAGCCTGAGTATTTTTCTCGGCGGATTCGCTCTCGGACAATTGCTTTGGGGACCGCTGTCGGATCGCATTGGCCGTAAACCGGTTTTATTACTCGGACTAACGTTGTTTGCCGTGGGCTGTCTGGGTGTAATTTGGGTCGACAACGTGCGCGCCCTTCTCGCTCTGCGTTTCTTACAGGCTATGGGCGTCTGTGCTGCTGCGGTGACCTGGCAGGCTATCGTAGTTGATCGTTTTTCTGCGGATGTTGCTAAAAAAACCTTCGCCAGCATCATGCCTCTGGTGGCACTTTCACCGGCGCTGGCCCCTTTGCTGGGCGCATGGGTCCTTAACCATTTTGACTGGGAAGCCATCTTTGCCCTGCTCACTGCGGTAGCCGCACTGTTGCTTATCGCCACCTTCACGCTGCGGGAAAACAAGCCGGCAGAACACAAATCTGCGGATAAAGCGGGTTTTGGCACTTTGCTGAGATCACGCGTTTACAGCGGTAATGTCATGATTTACGCCGCCTGCTCCGCTGGTTTCTTTGCGTGGCTGACAGGCTCACCGTTTATTCTGAGCGATATGGGCTATTCGCCGGGCGTGATTGGCCTGAGCTATGTTCCGCAGACCATCGCCTTCCTGCTGGGTGGTTTTGGCTGCCGGTTGCTTATCAGTAAGTTAGACGGGAATAAAATTTTGCCCTGGCTGCTGACGGGGTATGGCCTGAGTGTTGCGGGTCTGTTTTGTGTCGCCATGTTCACTGATGCCGGGTTAGTGAGCCTGTTGATCCCATTCTGCTTCATGGCGCTGGTGAATGGCGCAATCTATCCAATTGTTGTCGCAAACGCATTAATGCCATTTCCTGCTAATACAGGCAAAGCCGCCGCGTTGCAAAATACCCTGCAACTGGGATTATGCTTCCTCGCCAGTCTTCTGGTTTCCGCATTTATTGTGCAACCATTAATAGCGACAGTCACCACCATGCTGTCTACACTATTGTTGGTAGTTTTGGGCCGGTGGATGTCTGTACGGCACGAAAATCCGCAATATACTGAGCAAAAGTCAGAGCAGGAAGCCTGAGTCAGCCTCGAGAGTTAATCGTTATAATGACCATAAGTAACAATCACTTAACGGACATTTTCATTCATGACGATTAACTATTGAGAATGCCTGCTGGCGAGCCTATACTCAACAAAACCCAATAAAATAGCATTTTTACAAAACTTTTATTAGATACTTAAGCCGGACGCGCGGAATGCGTCACACTATTTTTTTAGTACGTTTTTCAAGGATGATTTTCCTGCGTGTCTTTTGGCCGCAGGTGTTCTTCTAAATTTCCTCTGTTGTTGTCGGATATCGGACGAGGCGCTAGTCGTCTGTTCTCATAAAGACCTGCAAAATAGCCTTTGCTTTTCCCGGCAGGTTAATAAGTCAGAAGAGAAAGTGATGGAGAAGCTATGAGTTCATCGTGTATAGAAGACCTAAGCATTCAGGACAATCAGTGGTATCGGATAGCCAGTGAAATGCTGGCAATGGCGGACATCCAGGTTAATGGCAATCGCCCTTTCGACCTTAAAGTAAAAAACACTGACTTTTTTAAGCGTGTTTTACAGGAAGGTTCTCTGGGTCTGGGTGAAAGCTATATGGATGGTTGGTGGGAATGCGACCGCCTTGATATATTTTTCCAGCGTGTTCTCCGTGCAGGTCTGGAAAATAAACTCCCCCACCATTTTAAAGACACTTTGCGCGTCGCCGCTGCACGCCTTACCAATTTACAATCGCGTAAACGTGCATGGATTGTCGGCAAAGAGCATTATGATCTGGGCAACGATTTATTCACTCTGATGCTCGACCCTTACATGCAATATTCCTGTGGCTACTGGAAAGAAGCGACAACGCTTGAAGAAGCGCAGGAAGCCAAACTCAAAATGATCTGCGATAAACTGCAATTAAAACCCGGCCAGCGTTTGCTGGATATTGGTTGCGGCTGGGGTGGATTGTCTGAGTTTGCGGCGCGAAATTATGGTGTCAGCGTCGTTGGTGTCACTATTTCTGCAGAACAACAAAAGCTCGCGCAAAAAAGATGTGAAGGACTGGATGTCACGATCCTTTTACAGGATTACCGTGACCTCAACGATCAGTTCGACCGGATTGTCTCGGTCGGCATGTTCGAGCATGTCGGTCCGAAGAATTATCAGACTTACTTTAATGTCGCCAAACGTAATATCAAACCCGACGGCATTTTCCTGCTGCACACTATTGGTTCTAACAAAACAGATCTGAACGTCGACCCGTGGATTGATAAATATATCTTCCCGAACGGCTGCCTGCCTTCAATTCAGCAAATTGCGCAAACCAGCGAATCTTTGTTTGTGATGGAAGACTGGCACAATATTGGTGCGGATTATGATCGTACCCTGATGGCGTGGCATGAACGTTTCCAGAAATACTGGCCTGAACTGGCAGAGAAATATGGTGATCGTTTCCACCGCATGTTCACTTATTATCTCAATGCCTGCGCAGGGGCATTCAGGGCACGTGATATTCAGCTTTGGCAAGTGGTATTCAGTCCTGAAGGGGTTGACGGCGGGATCCGCGTTCCACGTTAATCGTACTTTGACCGAGACTAAAAGGCATAAAAAAACCGGACTAGCATGTCCGGTTTTTCTTTTTGCAGATGCTTAAAAATCTGAGGATAAATCCTTTATTCAGATTTCTCGATCATCGCCTGTGCGGTCGCAATAGCGGCTTCGCGGCTGGCTAAAACACGTTCAACGGTATCAACTATCGCCTGAGTCTGCGGGTCGATTTCGATATTGATTTTATCGCCCAGACGTTTCACCCCCAGCGTAGTACGTTGCAATGTTTCCGGAATCAGATGCACGCAGAAACGGGTACGGGTAACTTCGCCGATGGTAAGACTAATACCATCAATGCCGATATAACCTTTATGTAATACATATTTCATCAGATCTTCATGTGGCATACGGAACCAGATCTGACGGTTATTTTCCGACGTCAAAATTTTTGCCACTTCCGCGGTACAAATAATATGTCCCGACATCAGATGGCCGCCGATTTCATCATCAAAACGCGCAGCGCGTTCCAGATTCACCAGGTCACCCACCTTAAGATCACCCAGATTGGTCAGGCGAAGCGTTTCCTTCATCAGGTCAAAACTGACCAGATCGCCCTTGACCTCAGTCACTGTCAGGCAGCAGCCGTTATGTGAAACAGATGCACCCAGCTGCAGATTGTCGAGCATATCTTTCGGCAAGCGGACAACATGGGTTCTGAAATTAGGTTTTTCATCGATCGATACGACCGCTCCGGTTCCCTGAACAATTCCGGTAAACATAGCCCTTTCCTCAATTCATAAGTCTGTTGTATTAAAAACGACACTGCTGTCAGTTTGCCGCAGATTTCAGGGAAAGCCAAATCTTCACGGGCAGAAATAGCACCGTCTGCTTTCATTTCATTATTTAACCGCTCGTTAACAGCTTTGTTTGCTTAAAAATACCGACAATGTACAATCTTCGGACTATTTCCCACTCTTTGCGGCCACCCTTCGTGGCGATTTTTATTCAATATAATCAACAAAAAAAGGTGTATCTGTGCAGAAGTACCTTGCAGAGGCGCGGGTTTTATTAGCGCTTGCCATTCCGGTCATCCTTGCGCAAATCGCTCAGACTTCCATGGGCGTAGTCGACACCATAATGGCCGGCTCAGTCAGTGCCACGGATATGGCCGCCGTCGCAGTCGGGACCTCCATCTGGTTGCCCGCGATATTGTTCGGACACGGCTTGTTACTCTCCCTGACGCCAACCATTGCGCATTTAAATGGTGCTGGTCGTCGCGATAAAATCGGGCATCAGGTTCAGCAGGGATTCTGGCTGGCTTCCGGTGTTTCCGTTCTGGTTATCGCCGTATTATATCAATGCGACCATATTCTCGGCCTGATGCATAATATTGATCCGGAGCTGAAAGAAAAGGCTGTCGGTTATTTGCACGCCATTATGTGGGGTGCACCGGGTTATTTGTTCTTCCAGGTGCTACGCGACCAATGCGAAGGCCTGTCAAAAACCAAGCCGGGGATGGTATTTGGCTTTATCGGTTTACTGGTGAATATTCCCGTTAACTATATTTTCATCTACGGTAAATTCGGGGCGCCTGCCCTCGGTGGCGTCGGTTGCGGCGTCGCAACGGGAACTGTCTATTGGGTGATGTTCTTTATGATGCGATTTTATGTCCGTCATAACCGTGCCCTGCGTGACATACAACCTGTTACGCGTTTTGCTAAACCCGATTGGCCGACGCTGCGCCGTCTTTCTCAGCTGGGCCTGCCCATTGCACTGGCATTATTCTTTGAAGTCACACTGTTCGCCATCGTGGCCCTGCTGGTTTCTCCGCTGGGTATTGTCGCCGTGGCCAGCCATCAGATTGCCCTTAACGTGGGCTCACTGATGTTTGTCGTACCCCTTTCACTCGGTGTAGCAGCAACGATTCGGGTCGGTTCAAGACTGGGGGAATCTTCCGTTGAAGGCGCTAAAGTCGCTGCATATACCAGCATTATGACCGGTGTTCTTATGGCCTGTTGTACCGCAACAACGGCGATTTTGTTCCGCGAACACATTGCTGCACTGTATAACGACAGCCCTGAAGTGGTGACGCTGGCCTCACATCTTTTGATTTTTGCTGCGTTGTTCCAGATCTCAGACGCCATCCAAGTGATTGGCAGCGGCATTCTGCGCGGCTATAAAGATACCCGTTCTATCTTCTATATAACGTTTATTGCCTATTGGGTATTGGGACTACCGGTCGGATACATGCTGGGTCTTACCGACTTGCTGGTACCAAGAATGGGGCCGAGTGGTTTCTGGTGCGGATTTATTCTGGGGCTGACCTTTGCGGCGCTGATGATGACGTTGCGCATGCGCTGGTTACAGAAGCAACCGTCCTATACGATTTTGCAAAAAGCCGGTCGCTGATCTGCTGTTCTATCCCCCGCGCTGATGAGCTCTCTTTCGGCGCGAGGGATTTTATATCAATGCAGTGCCTGTTATGCCTAAAAAAACAACGCAATGCGCATTCGCTCGACAGTCACGCACAATATGACAGGAAAATGTCTTTTTTCCCTTGCCAGTATTCAGAGAGGCCGTTAATATTCGTCCCCGTCGCCAACACTGGCTGACAAAAAAGAAAAACGTTGCGTCCGTAGCTCAGTTGGTTAGAGCACCACCTTGACATGGTGGGGGTCGGTGGTTCGAGTCCACTCGGACGCACCAAATTTCTCGCAGTACCGTTGCATGATGTGCGTCCGTAGCTCAGTTGGTTAGAGCACCACCTTGACATGGTGGGGGTCGGTGGTTCGAGTCCACTCGGACGCACCAAATTTCTCGCAGTACCGTTGCATGATGTGCGTCCGTAGCTCAGTTGGTTAGAGCACCACCTTGACATGGTGGGGGTCGGTGGTTCGAGTCCACTCGGACGCACCAAAGCAATGTTCTCTCTTTCCTTTCTGCTGTAAACTCTGATTCAAATCCCAACATTAAAATCTCTGAACACCCTTTTCTGCTTACGCTCAGCGTTTCTCAGCGACATCCGTTTGTATTTTTTAAGATTATTTATCACTTGTGTCATTTCCGATCGCAGCGTGAAAGAAATGTTGTGACCTGCTGATTTATACGCTGCCCGCATTGGATGAATTCAAAACAACGTTCCGATATATGCCCTAAGCTTGCGCAACATCACGTTTTTTATTTGGTTTCCCAACCCGTTCCCCTCTATAATACGCATCGTCTCTTCGATTGAATGGTTTCAGCCCCTTGATCTGTCGATATCGCCCTAATAAAAGCGTGACCACTCCAGTAGCGATGATAAATCGTACAAATCGCTATGCTTTGGCTGAACTTACTACACCATTCCTTTCACAGTCTTCTACGCTTAGTAATGATTTGATTCAACCAGGCACCATCTCAATTCCGCGCGGACAGCAATGCTGTCAGGCAAACACTTTTCCATTCCATCACAACTTGTAGATAAAATCGTCATGAAAAAGACTAAAATTGTTTGTACCATCGGCCCGAAAACCGAATCCGAAGAAATGCTGACCAAACTGCTTGATGCAGGCATGAACGTTATGCGTCTGAACTTCTCCCACGGTGATTATGAAGAGCACGGTCAGCGCATTCAAAATATCCGCAACGTGATGGCGAAGACCGGTCACAAAGCGGCAATTCTGCTGGACACCAAAGGTCCTGAAATCCGCACCATGAAACTGGAAGGCGGCAAAGACGCTTCTCTGGTTGCGGGTCAGACTTATACCTTCACAACTGATCAAAGCGTTATCGGTAACACCGAGCGCGTTGCAGTCACTTATCAGGGCTTCGCAGCTGACCTTAAAATCGGCAACACCATTCTGGTCGATGATGGCCTGATCGGTATGGAAGTGACCAACGTCACTGAAACCGAAGTCACCTGTAAAGTGCTGAACAATGGCGATCTGGGTGAAAACAAAGGCGTTAACCTGCCAGGCGTTTCTATCGCACTGCCAGCGCTGGCTGAAAAAGACAAACGTGACCTGATCTTCGGTTGTGAGCAAGGCGTCGACTTCGTCGCGGCTTCTTTCATCCGTAAACGTTCTGACGTTCTGGAAATCCGCGAACACCTGAAAGCACACGGTGGCGAGCACATCCAGATCATTTCCAAAATTGAAAACCAGGAAGGCCTGAACAACTTCGACGAAATCCTCGAAGCTTCTGACGGCATCATGGTTGCACGTGGCGACTTGGGCGTTGAAATCCCGGTTGAAGAAGTTATCTTCGCGCAGAAGATGATGATTGAGAAATGTAACCGTGCACGCAAAGTGGTTATCACCGCTACGCAGATGCTCGATTCCATGATCAAAAACCCACGCCCTACCCGCGCTGAAGCAGGCGACGTAGCTAACGCCATCATCGACGGCACCGACGCAGTTATGCTGTCGGGTGAAAGTGCGAAAGGTAAGTACCCGCTGGAAGCTGTGACCATCATGGCGACCATTTGTGACCGTACTGACCGCGTAATGCAAAGCCGCATCGATGGTCAGAACGACAACCGCAAACTGCGTATTACTGAAGCCGTTTGCCGTGGTGCGGTAGAAACTGCTGAGAAACTGGATGCGCCACTGATCGTTGTCGCAACCAGCGGTGGTAAATCCGCTAAAGCTGTGCGTAAATACTTCCCGCACGCCACTATCTTGGCTCTGACCACCAATGAAATTACTGCACGTCAGCTGATCCTGACCAAAGGTGTTGTCACTCAGCTGGTGAAAGAAATTGCCTCTACTGATGATTTCTACCGTATCGGGAAAGAAGCCGCCATCGAAAGTGGTCTGGCTCAGAAAGGCGATATCGTAGTGATGGTTTCTGGTGCGCTGGTTCAGAGCGGCACAACAAATACTTCATCGGTACATGTTGTTTAATTAAAAACGTGACCAGAAGCATTAATGAACGCCGCGTGAAGTGGCGTTCATTTATTCAAAAAGTATCTTGCTTCATAAAAAGTGCGAAAAGCGGTAGCAGCAAAATTGGGATAAGTCCCATGGAATACAGCTGTTTTCGCTGCAATTTTTAACTTTTTCGTAAAAAAAGATGCTTCTTTGAGCGAACGATCAAAATATAGCGTTTACCGGCAAAAAATTATTCTCATTAGAAAATAGTTTGTGTAATACTTGTAACGCTACATGGAGATTAACTTAATCTAGAGGGTTTTATAATGAATCGCACTAAACTGGTACTGGGCGCTGTAATCCTGGCTTCAACTATGCTGGCTGGTTGTTCAAGCAATGCTAAAATCGACCAACTGTCTTCAGACGTTTCTACTCTGAACTCTAAAGTTGACCAACTGAGCAACGACGTGAACGCAATGCGTTCTGACGTTCAGGCAGCTAAAGACGATGCAGCTCGCGCTAACCAACGTCTTGACAACCAAGCTCACGCTTACAAGAAGTAATATTTACTTCTCTAGTTCAATGGCGCACTCAGTGCGCCATTTTTTTGTCTGCAATTTACCCTCCCCTCCGTTCATCTGGCATTACCTTTAACCCGGCCCCTTCTTAAAACGCTCCCTATGGCACCCCTGAATATCAGACATAAAAAAGGAGCCATAATGGCTCCTTTAGAAAAAATCGCTTCTGAATCGTTTCTGTAGCGCTTACTGCGCGCTTGCTGTTGTGACTTCAGATTGTTGTGTCGCAGCAGCCGTTTGTGGCTCATTCACAGGTGGTGGCGTATCTGTCGCCTTATCACCCACACTCACGACGACAGGCATGCCTGAACGGCGTGTAATCGCCTCTTTTACCATGGCAGAGTTAGTCTCATCGTTCCTGATGAATTTCTTCATGGCGGCGGTCAGCGGAATCGGTTTGGTTTGCGGATCATCCTTTTCGGTATGTGATAAAGGCTGATGCACTTCGATATAACGCTTACCGTCCGGCTCCACGTCATATTTGATTGGCTGATTCACAATCTGCACACGCGTTCCTTTTGGCACCGAGTTAAACAGCGCCTCGATATCGTCAGGACGCAGACGGATACAGCCTGAACTCACGCGCATCCCGATACCAAAGTTGGCGTTAGTACCATGTATCAGATACTGCCCTGTTCCGGCTGACAGACGCATCGCGAACAGCCCCATCGGGTTATCCGGTCCGGCAGGCACCATTCCAGGCAACGTAATGCCGTCTTTCAGGTACGCTTTGCGGATATTGGCCGTCGGCGTCCAGGTAGGGTTAGGGATTTTCTGGCTGACTGATGTCACCATCTCCGGCGTATTGCGGCCCAGCTGGCCAATACCAATCGGATAGACGATGACTTTATCTTCGCCTTTCGGGTAGTAGTACAGACGCAGTTCAGCCAGATTCACCACAATCCCTTCGCGTTTTGTGTCGGGTAACAGCATCTGTGAAGGAATAGTCAGTACTGTTCCGGCTTTTGGCAGATAAGGGTCTGTACCCGGGTTAGCTTCCAGCATAGCGATCAGGCCAATCTGATATTTGGCTGCCACGTCTTCCAGCGGTTTGCCATCATTGGGCACCACATAAGTCGTGTTTTCGCCAATCAGGCGGCTATTATCCGGCGGCAAAGGGTATTCTGCTGCACTTGCAGTCATGGAATGGGCTGCCATAAAAGTGCCAACTAACATTGCCAGAAGGGGTAATGCGCGTCTCATACTCAGTCCTTTTTCGGCCTGCACTCAGACAATCTGAGGCAAGACAATTATCTAGTCTGGTAATACTAGCAGCGCAGAATCTGGTGGCAATCAAACCACAGAAAATCAGAAAGTTACCTGAAGGAAGTCTGGAGAAAACGACAAAGATAGTGAATTGAAAAATCAGACTAAAAAGGAAATGCGAAAGGGAGAACGGGGAATTTGCCTTGCTCATTAGCAGATAATTCCTAATGAGCAAAGCAGCGCGACGGCAGGCTATATTAAGAAAGCTGTGCAGCCTTAGTCCGAATCGAGCGGATCATCGCTTCCAGCCCTTGCGAGCGGGAAGGTGTCAGATGCTGGCTCAGTTCCAGTTCAGTGAAGAATGGACGCACATCCAGCTCAACCACATCACGCGGCGTTAACCCCTGATACAGGCTGAACACGATAGCCACCAGACCTTTAACGATGGCAGCGTCACTGTCACCCTCAAAGGTCAGCGCACCATTTTCATCTGTACGCATCACAATCCACACCTGGCTCTGGCAGCCTGCAATCAGGTTTTGATCCTGACGATGTTCTTCTGCCAGCACCGGTAACTGGCCGCCCAGTTCGATCACATACAGATACTTCTCTTCCCAGTTCGGGCACCGGGAAAAGTTTTTAACTAACTTATTTTTATCGGGCAAAGCCATAACAACATCCTGATCAAGGCTGGCAGGATTAACCCAACAGCCGGTGAATACGTTGCAGTCCTGCGACCAGTCGGTCGACTTCTTCACGGGTATTGTACATCGCAAGCGACGCGCGGCACATAGCCGGTACACCGTAGAAGGACATTAACGGCATCGCACAGTGATGACCGGTGCGAATTGCAATACCGTATTGATCAAGGAAACTGCCGACATCATAGGCATGGTGTTTACCCAGATTGAACGCAATCACCCCTGCACGCGTCGCCGGGCCGTAGATTTGAATATCCGGCACCTGCTCCATCGCTTTCAGCGCGTAGTCCATCAGTTCCTGTTCATAACCGTGGATATTCTCCAGGCCCAGTTCAGTCACATATTCGATGGCAGCGCCCAGCCCCATGATACCGCCGGTGTTCGGGGTACCCGCTTCAAAGCGCCACGGGGCTGCTGCAAAAGTGGTGCCTTCTGTCAGGCTGACATGCTTGATCATCGAGCCGCCGCCTTCCCAGGGTGGCATCTGATCAAGTAACGCTTTTCGACCATACAGAATCCCGATACCGGTCGGCCCGTACAGTTTATGCCCGGACCACACGTAGAAATCACAACCCAGCGCCTGAACGTCTACCGCGTGATGCATAACTGCCTGCGCGCCATCCACCAATACGGTCAGCCCGGCGGCTTTCGCCTGAGGAATGATTTTTTCGAGTGGGTTAACGGTGCCCAGCACATTGGAAACATGTGCCAGCGTCAGCAATTTAGTGCGCGACGTGATGAGGGATTCGAGCTGCGATAAATCAAGCTCGCCTTGCGGCGTCAGATGCCAGACGTCGATATGCAAATCGCGTTCTTTCGCCAGCATCTGCCAGGGCACGATGTTTGCGTGATGTTCCATTTCGGTCAGAATAATGTGGTCGCCGGGCTGCAAAAATTCTCGCCCCCAGGTATTAGCGACCAGGTTAATGGCTTCCGTGGAACCTTTCACGAAGACAATTTCTTCTGCCGACGCAGCATTCATGAATTGTGCGGCCTGCGTGCGGACGTTTTCCATCTGCTCGGTCGCTTCTGCGCTCATGGTGTGAATGCCGCGGTGAACCGCAGCATAACCTTGCTCGAAGAAAGACATTTCACGTTGAATGACCTGACGCGGTTTCTGTGCGCTGGCCGCGCTGTCAAGGTAGGCCAGCGGCTGGCCGTTAACTTCACGGCTCAGTACAGGGAAATCGCTACGTACTTTTTCCAGTGGAAAACTCATTACTTACCTCGATTTAGCCGGCCTGCAATACGGGCAATCACGACTTCACGCAGGGTTTCATTCTCAATGGCTTCCGTCAGTTCAGCGGCAAAAGCAAAGATGATCATTTGCTGAGCATCCTGCCCGCTGATCCCACGGGTACGCAGATAGAAAAGCTGTTCGTCGTCGATACGACCCACAGTAGCACCGTGGCTGCACTTCACGTCATCGGCATAAATTTCCAGCTGCGGTTTGGTATCAACCTCTGTGTGTTTGCCCAGCAACAAGTTGTTGTTGGTCATTTTGCCGTCGGTTTTCAGTGCGTGCTGAGCCACTTTGATCATGCCGTTGAAAATCGCTTTAGCACGATCGTTCACGATCACTTTATGCAACTGATTGCTGTTGCAATAACCTTTGTTGTGTTCCAGGTAAGTACGGGTATCAGCAATCTCAGAATCAACCGGCAGAACCAGGCTGTTAATGTTCAGATTGCTGTTTTCGCCGTTCAACTGCGCACTGGTGTTGTTGCGGGTCAGGCCCGCACCCAGCAGGAAGCTGTGGCTGGAAACACGCGCATCACGACCAATAACCAGATCGTTGTGCGAGAAGTGGAAACTTGACTGGCTTTCAAAGGCCAGTTTGTAATGCGTGAAATCGGCATTATCACCCACGTTCACCGTCATGCGTGCGCCGGTGAAATGGCCGTGATCGTTCAGGCTGAGATAATGTTCGATAACTTCTGCATTCGCACCGCCTTCAATCGCCAGATGATAGCGATGATGTACGGTATTCATTTCGCGTGACTGGTCACGACCGCTGTTCAGATGTAGCAGATACAACGGTTTTTCCGCCTGCTTGCCCGCTGGCAAACGGACAGAAAGAGAATCTTGCGCCAGGCTTTCTGTCAGGTGTAAAAACACTTCTGACTGAATTGGGTCGGGCAACGTTTGCTGCGCCGCCGGGCTCAGTTTATCAATTTCAAAAGCACCGGTGTCTGAATCACTGAGATCCGCATCGAAACGACCATCAACGAACACCAGACGGTAACCATCGACTGGCAGCGCCAGCGATTTAACCTGATCAACAGTCAGCGCCTGTTGCTGCGGAGCAAAGAACTGATTACCCAGTAATGAAGACACCGGGGTGTATTTCCAGTCTTCCAGTTTTGCGTGCGGGAAACCCAGACGCAGCACCTGTTGCCAGTGTGCATGAGCGTGAGTGGATTGTTCACCGCCACGGCTTTCAAAAAGACGGTAAAGCT
This sequence comes from Rahnella bruchi, assembly GCF_003614975.1. Classification (GTDB taxonomy): domain Bacteria; phylum Pseudomonadota; class Gammaproteobacteria; order Enterobacterales; family Enterobacteriaceae; genus Rahnella; species Rahnella bruchi. Next base: position 190,305 of record NZ_QZWI01000001.1, read on the forward strand.
GCTGCATGGCGTGCGAACTGCCCGCCGCAGGTGCATTACTCTTCGTCGGTAAGCCAGCCATAACCCTGCTCCTCTAACTGTTTAACCAAGGTGAAATCGCCGGATTTAACAATGCGGCCCTGATACAGAACATGCACGTAGTCAGGCTTGATGTAGTCGAGGATACGTTGGTAGTGGGTCACGATAACGAATGAACGTTTGCCGTCACGCAGAGCATTAACACCGTTGGAAACAATTTTCAGCGCATCGATGTCCAGACCGGAGTCGGTTTCATCAAGGATGCACAGGCTTGGCTCAAGGGCTGCCATCTGCAAGATATCGTTACGTTTTTTTTCACCGCCGGAGAAACCAACGTTCACTGAACGGGTCAGCAAATCGGCTGGCATTTTCAGCATTTCGATTTTTTCTTCGATGAAATCAGCGAAGTCAAAACGGTCCATGGGTTCCTGCCCGCGGTATTTACGTACCGCATTCACTGCAGTTTGCAGGAAGAAATGGTTAGTCACACCGGGAATTTCCACCGGGTACTGGAAAGCCATAAAGACGCCTTCACCTGCGCGATCTTCAGGAGCGAGTTCCAGCAAATCTTTACCGTTGAACATGACGGAGCCATCGGTGACTTCGTAATCTTCACGGCCAGCCAGTGTCGCGGAGAGCGTACTTTTGCCTGAGCCGTTCGGGCCCATGATGGCGTGTACTTCACCCGGTTTGATCTCCAGATCAAGGCCTTTCAGAATTTCCTTTTCTTCGACACGGACCTTCAAATTCTTAATGCTTAACATACGTATCCTTGAGTTTGCGCCTGCGCGCTCATAATTCTGTTTATGCTTTGCTGAACTAAAACCTGCCCGGCACAGACGTCACACCACGCTATGTCGGGAGGTAAAACGTCGACGAATTAACCGACGCTATGTTCAAGACTGATGGCCAGCAGTTTCTGTGCTTCGACAGCGAACTCCAGCGGCAGCTCGGAAAAGACATCTTTACAGAAACCATTAACAATCATGGAAATAGCATCATCTTCGCTGATACCACGTTGCAGACAATAGAACAGCTGGTCATCGCCGATTTTTGACGTTGTGGCTTCATGTTCCAGCTGCGCAGTATTGTTACGCACTTCAACATACGGGAAGGTATGCGCTGCGCTGTCTGCGCCAATCAGCATCGAGTCACACTGCGTAAAGTTACGCGCGTTTTCTGCACTTGGCAGGATCTTCACCAGGCCGCGATAACTGTTCTGGCTGTGACCCGCAGAGATGCCTTTGGAGATAATGGTCGACTTGGTGTTCTTACCAATGTGGATCATTTTGGTGCCGGTATCCGCCTGCTGTTTACCGCTGGTCAGTGCAACCGAGAAAAACTCACCAATAGAGTTATCGCCTTTGAGGATAACGCTTGGGTATTTCCAGGTGATCGCTGAGCCGGTTTCAGACTGCGTCCAGGACATTTTCGAACCTGCGCCTTCGCACAATGCACGTTTGGTCACAAAGTTCAGAATACCGCCACTGCTGTCTTTGCTGCCTGAGAACCAGTTCTGCACGGTGGAGTATTTCACTTCCGCGTCTTTATGCAGGATCACTTCAACCACCGCTGCGTGCAGCTGGTAGGTATCACGAACGGGTGCAGAACAGCCTTCGATATAGCTGACATAACTGCCTTCGTCGGCAATCAGGATCGTACGTTCAAACTGACCCGTTTTCGCTGCGTTGATACGAAAATAAGTCGACAGCTCCATCGGGCAACGCACGCCTTTTGGCACATAGACGAAGGTCCCATCAGAAGCAACGGCAGCATTCAGCGCAGCGAAGAAGTTATCCTGAGCGGGAACGACAGTACCGAGGTATTTGCGCACCAGATCAGGATATTCGTGAATGGCTTCGCCGAATGAGCAGAAAATAACGCCAGATTCCGCCAGCTTTTCACGGTAGGTGGTTGACACTGAAACGGAGTCGAAGATTGCATCGACCGCCACTTCTTTGCCTTCACGAACAGGAACACCTAACTGCTCAAAGGCTTTTTCCACTTCACTGGTCAGATAGTTTTTACCGTCGAGTGCAGGAATGCTGTGAGAATCGGCCGGAGGTTGCTGCGTGGCGCCAGGCTGAGAACCGCAGGTATCATCGCAGCTGCCACAAGATGGCGCGGAGTAATAACTGTAATCCTGGTAATCAAGAGGCGTGTAATACGCTTTGAGCCAGTGCGGTTCTTCCATTTTCAACCAGGCATGATAAGCCTGCAGACGGAACTCCAGCATCCACTCAGGCTCATTACGCTTCGCGGAAATGGCACGCACCACATCTTCATTGATGCCTGATGCTAATTCATCGGTTGCCAGCTGGGTGAAGAACCCTTCTTTATAGTTCGTCCCCTCGCCGACCCAAGACTGCACATCATCTGGAATTTCTACGTTGCTTCGTGACATGTTGGTTACATCGCTTTGTTTACAATAATCTTAGAGACTGAAAGCTGTTTTCTTACAGGCCGAAACTTTCGCCACACCCGCAGGCATGCTGAGCTTTAGGATTATTGAATTTAAATATCTGATTCAGTCCTTCGCGGACAAAATCCACCTCGGTTCCGTCGATGAAAGGCATGGCCTTCAGCGGAACAAACAGCAAAGCGCCGTCATGTTCAAACACCAGGTCATCGCTGGCCGGTTGTTTGGTTAAATCCAGAACGTAGCCAAAGCCGGCACAGCCCGATTGTTTCACCGAGAGCTGGAGACCTTTGACGTCAGAGTCCTGCGCCATCAGAGTGTTAATCTGTTTCGCCGCAGAATCAGTCAGGCTCACACCTTGCCATACGTTGTCGTCTAAAGAGAAAGAGCCGACAGTTTCAGTTTGCATCTGTCTTACCTCATAAAATTACGGTCATAGACAAGACCTATTGTCTCTATTCTAGTGATAACAGGTACCACTTCAACCTCTTGTTTTAAGAGGGTATAGCGATTGCCCATGAGGAAAGTCACTCAACGTGCATCGGGTTAACACCTGGTCGCTGGCGGGTCTTGAACACCGCAACCATCAACTGATTGAATAAATTGTCAATTTTTTGTTAAAAATTAAAATTAACCTTACAAAAAGTGCGGACTAATAGCTTTCATTGTGTCTATTATAAAACATTCATCGGAAATGCCTATTTATGAATTCGCCACAACCGAAAAAATTAAAGCTCTTTTTGCTTATCGGCTTTCACACAACAAAATGAAAAAAAACCGATGAAAACGTTGATCCGGCCATTTTTTGCCAATATGATGTTCATTCTTTGATAATGATTATCATTCAGATAACCCGGAATACTGAGAATGGCTCAATCGGTAAATGCGTGGTTGCAAGGCAAGATCGACGAATATAAATCGAATGTCCGCGATGCTACTGTGGATTTCTACATGGCAGATGCTGCCTTACGACGCCCTGATGCACATTTGTGCCAGCTCAAACGCTTCAACAATATTTGCCTGGAAATGGCTAATCTTTGCCTGCAAAACGGGGATGACCACAGCTATCTTCATGCGCTTTGCAAATTACACAACCGCCTGATCCTTGAAATCAACAGTGTTGTCCGCTGTGAGCTTTTTCGTGTTCAGAGTTATCATTTTGCGCGGCATACGTTAAAACTCATTTGTCAGTATTATGCCATGATGGGCATCTGGGAAAAAGCAACGGCCTTCCAAACTGACTTCGCAAAACGCGTCCCTTTCCAGCTTTGATTAAATATCAATGCCTTATAAAACTCCTTAAGCCAAATAAAAAGGCGGACACCCGATTGAAGTATCCGCCCTCCTCTGTCACTCGACTCCGTGAAACTGATTAGCGCCTGTATCAGTGATCAATCACCATCGTCGTTAACCTTGAAACACAGCACAGATTTTCTTTCTCATCAAAAATTTCAATTTGCCAGACCTGACTGCGACGGCCGGTACGCAATGCACGACATACGCCGCGAACATGTCCCTGCCGCGCTGAGTGCATATGGCTGGCATTAATCTCCACGCCGACGACCGTCTGACTGCCCTCGCAACATAAGTAGCCAGCCATCGACCCCATCGTTTCAGCCAAAACCACCGACGCCCCACCATGCAGCAGACCAAAAGGTTGTGTCGTACGGTTGTCTACCGGCATAGTGGCTTCGAGAAAGTCCTCACCCAGGCGGGTAAACTCTATTCCCACATGCCCGACCATACATCCCTGACTGCGCTGATTCAGGGCATCCAGCGTGGTACTGCGTTTCCAGAGTGGCATAGCGCTTCCTTATGTTTAGGGAATGATTTCCAGTAAGGCCTGTAACGGATGGCGAACACCGTTGCCTTCAATGCGTTTTACCTGACTGCGACAAGAATAGCCGGTTGCAAGACAGCGCTGGCGCGGTAATCGCTGCAAAGACGTGTGCCAGGAGAGCTCGTAAATCCCCAAGGAGTTCTCGAGATTTTTGGTTTCATGACCGTACGTCCCGGCCATTCCACAGCAGCCCACACTGACGCTTTCCAGCTTCGCGCCATAACGGGCAAAAATATCACCCCATTGTTTGCCGCTGTTTGGCAACGCCGTACTTTCTGTGCAATGGCCAAACAGATACCAGGATTCGCCACTTTGCTGCTGAGCCGGACGCTCTGCCAGCCACACATCAAGCCATTCATGTACCAACTGCACCTGGAATGAGCCACGCGATTCACCCAGGATTTCTTTATATTCGTCGCGATAACACAGCACCAGCGCAGGATCGACGCCCACCATCGGCATCCCTAATTGCGAAACCCGGTTGAGGAACAGTGACGTTTTCTTTGCTGTTTTCGCAAAGCGGGTCAGGAAGCCTTTAATGTGCTGCGCTTTACCGTTCGGAGAGAATGGCAACAAAACTGGTTTAAGGCCGAGCTTTTCAATCAGCCGGACAAAATCCGCTACTACCTGCGCGTCATAGAAACTGGTAAACGGATCCTGAACTACCAGCACATATTCACCACGCTGCGCGGGAGGAATCGCTTCCAGTTGCTCAAGCGTCATTGTACTGGCGCGATGCCCAAGCAGTTGTTCGCGCAGTGTCGGAGAAGAGAGCAATGGCAGATCTACCATACCAATACTTTTCCGGCTCATTTCACGCACCCAGGGCTGTTTGAGGAAGAAATTAAACAACTTTGGCGCTTTCGCCATCAGCGGTGCATAGCTTTCCACGCTGGCCACGAAATGATCACGGGCAGGACGCAGGTAACGTGTGTGATAAAGCTGCAGGAAACGCGATCGGAATCCGGGAACATCAATTTTAATCGGGCACTGTGTGGAACAGGCTTTGCAGGCCAGACAACCGGACATCGCCTCTTTCACTTCATGCGAAAAATCATACTCGCCTTTACTGGCGTGCCATGTGTTGCGAGTGCGGTCAATCAGGGTACGGAAACTGAGGCCTTTTTCAGGCAAGGCATTTTCCAGCGCCAGCGGATCAACACCCTGTTCTGACAGCAGGCGCAACCATTCACGTACCAGACCCGCACGACCTTTTGGCGAATGAATGCGGCTGCCGGTGATTTTCATCGACGGGCACATCGGGCTTTTCACATCGAAATTAAAACATAAACCGTTACCGTTACATTCCATCGCACCGCGGAATGACTGGCGAACTTCCAGCGGGATACGACGATCCAGTGTGCCGCGCTTTACCGCGTCTACTTTCATCATCGGTTCGTCGCAATCCAGCGGCGCACAAATTTTACCTGGGTTGAGACGGTTATCCGGGTCGAACACGGTCTTGATCCGGCGTAACTCATGGAACAGGTCTTCCCCAAAGAATGCCGGGCTGTATTCGGCACGGAAACCTTTCCCATGTTCGCCCCACAGCAAACCACCATATTTTGCCGTCAGCGCCACCACTTCATCGGAAATTTGTTTGAGCAACATTTCCTGTTGTGGGTCACACATATCCAGTGCTGGACGAACATGTAATACACCAGCATCGACGTGCCCAAACATGCCATAACTCAAATTATGACTGTCGAGCAACGCCCGGAATTCAACGATGTAGTCTGCAAGATGCTGAGGCGGCACGCAGGTGTCTTCGGCAAAGGGCAGCGGTTTAGCCTGACCTTTCGCATTACCCAGCAACCCGACGGCTTTTTTACGCATGTTATAGATGCGCTCAATACCCTGCAGGTCGGCACAAATCTGATAACCAATCACCCCGCCTTCTTTGTCGCTCATCAGGCCGTCAAGACGCTCGCACAAGTCGCTGACCTGGCTTTCAATAAGGTCCGCATCGTCACCCGCGAATTCGACAATGTTCAGTCCTTGCATGTCCTTGCCTTCAACATCCTTGATGTAATCACGCACGCTGTGCCAGACAATATCCTCGCGCGCCAGATTTAGCACTTTTGAGTCCACGGTTTCTACTGAAAGGGCTTTCGCTTCCACCATAAAAGGAGCGTTGCGCAGTGCCGAGTTGAAAGAGTCATACTTGATGTTGACCAGACGACGCACTTTTGGGATAGGCGTGATGTTCAGCCGGGCTTCGGTGATAAAGGCCAGCGAACCTTCTGAACCCGTCAGGATACGGGTCAGATTGAAAGTTTGCAGGTCATCACTCAACACATGCCGCAAATCATATCCGGTCAGGAAACGGTTTAGTTTCGGGAATTTCTCAATCACCAGCGCCCGGTTATCACGGCAACTGTCGAGAACCGTGCGGTAAATCCGCCCGATAACTGAATCTTCTTCACCGAGTTTATCGGCAAGCTCGGTAGGAATGGCAGTGGTATCAAGCATGTCGCCGCCAAGCACGATAGCGCGGACGCCCAGTACATGATCTGAGGTTTTGCCGTACACCAGCGACCCCTGCCCGGAGGCATCGGTATTAATCATTCCGCCAAGCGTGGCGCGGTTACTGGTTGAGAGTTCTGGCGAGAAGAAATAGCCAAATGGTCGCAGATAATCATTAAGTTGATCTTTTATCACACCAGATTCAACTTTGACCCAACCCTGCTCGGTATTAATATCCAAAATGCGGTTCATATGACGAGACATATCAACCACAATTCCACGGTTAAGCGACTGACCATTGGTACCGGTACCGCCACCGCGCGGAGTGAATACCAGCGCTTTAAAACGTTCCTGCCCTGCAAGGCGGGCAATCAGTGCAACATCTGATGTGGCGATCGGGAATAAGACGGCATCTGGCAACAGCTGATAGACACTGTTGTCCGTCGCCATCGTCAGCCGGTCTGCGTAAGTCGTTGTGACATCACCCGTAAAACCGTTCTTTTTTAACGCTTCCAAAAAATCGAGCACCAGCTGGATGACACCCGGCGCCTGAGAAATCTGTGGGATCATTGAATTATGACTCTGTCTTTGTTGTATGCCTGGCGGGCCCGAGGCGACCTGCCGGATCTGCCTTGCAGATCCACCTGTTAATTACCCAGAATAAAAACTAACATACTTCGTTTTTCCGCGCTCAGTCTGGTTGCCCTTTGTTGCATTACTTTCATAATGAATCGCAAAAAGCACGTATCAACAAACCGCGTTGCAACTAATCTTGCGGCGAGCTATCCAAAAGCAGCCGGATGTTCCATGCTTAATTCAGATTGCATGGATTTTGAACACTCTGGATTTTGAAGACTATGAATTTTGAATACTCAGGATTTTGAAAGTCCCGGGTTTGAAATACAAGGTATGGAGGCACAGGGTTCGTGCCTTAATTCGTTTACCACATTGAGAAACATGAATGAATCTCCCAATTAAACGTTACGATTTACCCCAGATTATGTTTGGGGTGCTGTTTATTGCACTGATGACCATCGCCAGTATCTGGATCGTTCAGCCCTTTATCCTTGGGTTTGTCTGGGCAGGCATGGTGGTTATCGCGACATGGCCGCTGATGATAAAGCTGCAACGCATTCTTTGGGGACGCCGGTTTCTTGCCGTCATCATCATGACTTTGCTGCTGATCCTATTGTTCGTTTTACCTATTGCGATGCTGGTGAGCAGCGCTATTGAAAATGGTGCGCCACTGGTTGAAATTGCCAGCCACCCTTCCTCTTTGCATATGCCTGATTTCCACTGGCTCAACTCCATTCCGCTGGTGGGTCATAAGCTTTATACCGGCTGGCACGCGCTGATTAATGGCGGTGGTAATGCGCTGATGAGTAAAGTTCAGCCCTATGTAGGACAAACAGCTGCGTGGTTTGTTACCCAGGCAGGCCATCTGGGTCGGTTTATTGTCCATTGTTCGCTGATGCTGTTATTCAGCGCCTTACTGTACAGCCGTGGTGAACAGGTTGCTCTGGGGATCCGCCACTTCGCCATTCGTCTGGCCGCAGAACGCGGTGACGCCGCCGTTATTCTCGCCGGGCAAGCTATCCGTGCTGTAGCTTTAGGCGTGGTCGTAACAGCCATTGTGCAGTCAATTCTTGGTGGTATCGGACTGGCGATTGCGGGCATCCCTTATGCCACGGTCCTCACCGTAATAATGTTCGTTTGCTGCGTCGCACAAATAGGCCCGTTACTGATACTGATCCCGGCAATTATCTGGCTCTACTGGTCTGGCGACAATACCTGGGGCACCGTGCTTCTGGTCTGGAGCTGCGTGGTCGGGTCACTTGATAACGTACTGCGTCCGGTTCTGATCCGCATGGGTGCGGATTTGCCTATGCTGCTGATTTTGTCTGGTGTTATTGGCGGGTTGTTCGCCTTCGGTATGATCGGGTTGTTCATCGGGCCGGTCGTACTGGCCGTATCCTATCGCCTGATTTCTCTCTGGGTACATGAAGCTCCAGAGCCGGAGATGGATCCTGAAGAAGCTCTGAAAGCACTGGATGAATAATATCGTCATTAAGTAACACGCCGACGGCGCTGCACATGAAATTGAATGTGGCAGCGCCGTTTTTTATTCCCTTCTCATATCTCCTCATTTTTCAGCAGCTGGCCTGCCCTCAATAACTGCCCTCCTTAATTAGTATGAGAATAAACCCTATTAGGAGAATTCTTACAGACTAAATACCTGGAGAAACTTAGTATTATTAACAGTTCGGATTTCAACCCACTGATATATATACAGGCTTTCCCCTGAGCCGGTATACCCCAAATTGCTGTGTGTAGTCTTTGCCTGTCTCCTATGACGGGCTTTTTTTTTTATTTATTGTCCTGGGTTTTTTAATTATTGCCGGTACAAGTACCCGACAAAAACCTCCGTTTTTTTCTTAACCCTCTCCGGTATAATTATTCGCCTCCGATTTTTGCCAAAATAAAAGGCCATCACCCGCGAGTGACAGCCTTTACTTTAATGCGTTAGGAATAACTTTAGGAATCGGCTTACTTTTCCGCTAATGCCAGCCAGGTTTGGACAACCGTATCCGGATTCAGCGACAGACTGTCGATTCCCTCATCCATCAGCCATTGCGCAAAGTCCTGATGATCAGAAGGCCCCTGCCCGCAAATACCGACATATTTCCCCTGTTTTTTCGCTGCTCTGATTGCCATTGAAAGGAGTGCCTTGACGGCTTCATTTCTCTCGTCAAAGAGTTCTGAAACCACTCCAGAATCGCGATCCAACCCCAGAGCAAGCTGAGTCATATCATTCGAACCAATCGAGAAACCATCAAAGTGTTCGAGGAACTGATCCGCCAGTAAAGCATTGGACGGTATTTCACACATCATGATGACTTTAAGCCCGTTTTCGCCGCGCTTAAGTCCCTGATTAGCCAGTTCAGCTACGACGGCTTCAGCCTGAGCCACGGTACGCACAAACGGTATCATTACTTCAACGTTAGTGAGATCCATATCATTTCGCACGCGCTTCATTGCTTCGCACTCCAGTGCAAAACAATCACGGAAGCTATCTGAGACATACCGACCAGCACCACGAAAGCCGAGCATCGGGTTTTCTTCATGCGGTTCATACTTCTCGCCGCCGACCAGATTGGCATATTCGTTTGATTTGAAATCAGACAAACGCACGATGACGCGTTTTGGCCAGAATGCCGCACCTAGTGTCGCAATCCCTTCTGTCAGACGCGCGACATAGTATTCACGCGGACTGTCGTAGCCCTGAATCAGCTTGCTGATTTCTTCCTGAAGTTCAGGCGATTGCTGATCAAACTCCAGCAAGGCTTTAGGATGGACGCCAATCATACGGTTGATGATAAATTCCAGACGCGCCAGCCCGACACCTTCATTCGGCAGACAGGCAAAATCAAAGGCACGGTCGGGATTGCCGATATTCATCATTATTTTCAGCGGTAATTCTGGCAGCTCATCGATTTCAGAACTTTGTACGGTGAAATCCAGCTCATCCTGATACACATACCCGGTATCGCCTTCTGAACAGGAAACCGTGACTTTCTGATTTTCAGTGAGTTTCTCCGTAGCATCTCCGCAACCGACAACAGCAGGAATGCCCAGTTCGCGGGCGATAATCGCGGCGTGGCAGGTGCGGCCTCCGCGGTTAGTGACGATGGCCGAGGCCTTTTTCATGATCGGCTCCCAATCGGGATCCGTCATATCTGTCACGAGAACATCACCTGCTTTAACGTGATGCATTTCGCTGATGTCGTGGATGATCTTAACGGGTCCAGCACCGATGCGATGACCAATTGCACGCCCTTCTACCAGCACTTTGCTACTGCCATTGAGCTGGTAACGTTCCATCACCTGACCGTTTGAACGCACGGTCTCAGGACGCGCCTGCACAATATAAAGTTTGCCGTTATGACCATCTTTAGCCCATTCGATATCCATCGGACGGCCATAATGTTTTTCGATTAACAAAGCCTGACGCGCCAGCGCCTGCACTTCATCGTCGGTCAGGGAGAATCGGGTGCTCAGCTCTGAAGGCACATCTTCAATCTGAACTTGCTTACCGTGTTCCTGGCTGGGTGCATAAACCATGCGGATTTTCTTTGAGCCCATGGTGCGACGAACAATCGAAGGTTTTTTCTTCTCAAGCGTCGGCTTATGCACATAGAACTCGTCGGGGTTCACTGCCCCCTGCACCACCATTTCACCCAGGCCGTATGCAGAAGTGATAAAGACCACCTGATCGAAACCCGATTCAGTATCAATGGTAAACATCACGCCAGCTGCGGCGAGGTCAGAGCGCACCATACGCTGAACACCGGCAGATAATGCCACCCCACGGTGGTCGTAGCCCTGGTGCACACGATAAGAAATCGCACGGTCGTTAAAGAGGGAGGCATAAACATGTTTCACAGCCGTCATTACTGAGTCAAATCCCTGAACGTTCAGGAAGGTTTCCTGCTGCCCGGCGAAAGACGCATCGGGCATATCTTCGGCTGTGGCCGATGAACGTACAGCGAAAGAGGCATCCGGCTCGCCTTCAGAAAGCTGCTGATAAGCCTCGCGAATAGCCTGCTCAAGTTCTGGCTGGAATGGCGTATCAATGATCCACTGACGAATTTGCGTGCCCGCTTTGGTCAGTTGTGCGATGTCGTCCACATCCGTTTGATCCAGCAGTTCATGGATACGGTGGTTTACGCCGCTCTGATCGAGAAAATCATTAAATGCCTGAGACGTCGTTGCAAAACCATTTGGAACGGAAACACCCAGGTCAGACAAATTAGTGATCATTTCTCCGAGGGATGCGTTCTTGCCCCCGACTTTATCAACGTCGTTCATACCCAGTTGGTTGTACCAGATAACATTGCGTAAATCGGGATCGGGATGAGCCATGAAACAATCCTTTCTTATTTATTTACAGTAATAGTCAACAGGAGTGTAAAACCGGTTATTCCACCGCTGCCTGCAACACTTTTTGTGTCATTAAACAACGCTTTCATTTTGAGACTAGCATAATGATCCATAAGAGATGGACAGGTGAATCGATCCAGCAAATCAAACTATTTTTGTTTAGGAAAATTCCAGACGCCGGATTTTTGTTACTGACGGGAAATGAGTATTATTCCTTATGAATCATGAAGAAGTTATCTCACCCCCCGATCAATGATTCATGCTAACAGAGCTGCTGAAGCCGTGCTGAAGCAAATCAGAAACCTGCGATGAATCGCGAGAAATTTAAAATGCCATTTCATTTATTACAGCGATTTTGCGCACTATCTCGCAGCAATGACGATAAGTTGTGGTTGCCAGGAAATTACCCTTTTTATTTCCTTCAATTCTGGTTATTACTTAATAAGCCGCGAGACATCGGCACGAATAAATAAAATGAAGTGATTTAATTCAGGAGTCGTTTGTGGACAGATGCGTGTTTTACATTTCCGATGGTACGGCTATCACGGCAGAGGTTTTGGGCCATGCGGTGCTTTCTCAATTTCCGGTCAACGCGACTACTTACTCGTTACCTTTTGTGGAAAGTGAGGACCGTGCGAGAACTGTCTGCAAGCAGATTAACGAAATCTTTGAAAAAACAGGTGCCCGTCCGCTGGTGTTTTACTCGATTATTTCCCCCAACATCCGCGACATCATTAAGGCCAGCGAAGGTTTTTGCCAGGATATTGTTCAGTCACTGGTGGCACCTCTGCAAAATGAGCTGGGTGTCGATCCCACTCCCATTGCTAACCGGACACACGGTCTGACGGCCAGCAACATCACCAAATATGATGCACGTATTGCCGCCATTGATTACACGCTAGCGCACGACGATGGTATTTCCCTGCGTAATCTTGATCAGGCGCAAGTGATTTTACTGGGCGTCTCGCGCTGCGGTAAAACCCCCACCAGCCTCTATCTGGCGCTTCAGTTCGGTATCCGCGCCGCTAACTACCCTTTTACTGCTGACGATATGGATAACATCCAGCTGCCAGCGGCACTGAAACCGCATATGCATAAACTGTTCGGTCTGACGATTGATCCGGAACGTCTGACAGCCATCCGTCAGGAGCGCGTAGAAAACAGCCGATATGCGTCTTTGCGCCAGTGCAGGATGGAAGTTTCGGAAGTGGAAGCGCTATTTCGCAAGAACAAAATCCGCTATCTCAACAGTACGAATTATTCCGTTGAAGAGATATCAGCGAAGATTATGGACAGCTTCGGCATGAGTCGCCGTATGTTCTGAATCCTTTTACTGATTTGGGTGGCATATCCTGCGGACAGTGGTTGAATTCATCTGTTTTTGGGTTATTGTGATCGCCATCACTTCCCGGTATTCCTGCCGCAGAGAAGAAACAAATTTTCGAGAACACCATGTCACAAACAGATGAACTGCGTACGACGCGCATCGACAGCCTGATTACGCCTCAGGCCTTGGCAGACAAATTGCCAATTTCCCCGTCGGTCGCACAACACGTGATGGAATCACGTAAACGGATTGAAAAAATTGTCAGCGGCGAAGATCAGCGCTTGCTGGTTGTTGTCGGCCCCTGCTCTATCCACGATATTGAAGCGGCGATTGATTACGCGGGCAAGCTGCGTGTATTACGTGACAAATATCAGGACCGTCTTGAAATCGTGATGCGTACGTATTTTGAGAAACCCCGTACGGTTGTCGGCTGGAAAGGCTTGATCTCGGATCCTGAGCTGGACGGTTCTTGCCGCGTGAATGACGGTATTGAGCTGGCGCGCAAAGTCCTGCTTGCCGTTAATGAGCTTGGCATTCCGACTGCTACCGAATTCCTGGATATGGTGATCGGCCAGTATATCGCTGACCTGATCAGCTGGGGCGCGATTGGCGCACGAACCACGGAAAGTCAGATCCACCGTGAAATGGCATCGGCCCTGTCATGCCCGGTTGGCTTTAAAAATGGTACAGATGGCAATACACGTATCGCCATTGATGCCATACGTTCCTCACGCACCAGCCATATGTTCCTGTCACCGGACAAAACCGGTCAGATGACGATTTACCGCACTTCAGGCAACCCTTATGGTCACGTGATCATGCGTGGCGGTAAAAAGCCAAACTATCATGCAGAAGATCTGGAGCAGGCTTGCCAGAACCTGGCTGAGTTTGATTTGCCTCAGCGTCTGGTGGTCGATTTCAGCCACGGTAACTGTCAGAAGCAGCACCGTCGTCAACTGGAGGTGGCAGAAGACATTTGCCAGCAGATCCGCAGCGGCTCAACGGCTATTGCCGGTATTATGGCTGAAAGTTTCCTGGTAGAGGGTACACAGGCGATACATCCGGGTAAGCCGTTAGTTTACGGCAAGTCAGTGACTGACCCTTGCCTTAACTGGGAAGATACTGAAACCTTGTTGTCGATGTTGGCTGAGGCCACTGACAGCCGGTTTTGATAACTTTTTCAAGGGCAACGACGTTGCCCTTTTTTATACCTGCTGTTCCCTGCCTCCCCTGAACACCTGCGATTGCCTTTACAAAATCTCTCTCTATCCCTCTTAAATTAAAGGGATATCGTGCAAAAATTACATTCCATCAACAAAATTTTCTTGATGTGTTGTTGTAATGATTTGATAATGATTATCAAATTGATATTAATTCCTATTACCATATATGAATTTACGAGATTCTATCTAAAATATCATTACAAATCATTCACATAATATCGCGAGTTTTAACCCGTCAGATAGCGGGTGACTTAGGCTAACGAGGAGACAGCAATGCATTCAGTTCACTATCAGGATTATTTACAGGCTAAAGAAGCTAACCCAAGTAAATATGCTCGCGATCTGGCGGCGATTTTGGGTATCAGCGAGGCGGAATTAACCGCATTACGCGTTTCCCATGATGCCGCACGACTGGATGTGGATGCCCGCACCTTACTGGCGGCTCTGGAAAATGTCGGCGGCACAAAATCAATTACCCGTAACGACTTTGCGGTACACGAGCAGCAAGGTCGCTATGAGAATCAGCATCTGAATGGTCATGCTGGTCTGATTCTGAATCCGCGCGCACTGGATTTACGCCTGTTCCTGCAACACTGGCAGCATATTTTCAGTATGTCCGAGACCACGCCGCGCGGCGTTCGCCACAGCATTCAGTTTTTTGATGCGCACGGCGATGCGGTGCATAAAGTCTACAACACCGATGAAACCGATATTGTGGCCTGGAACGCGCTGATTGCGCAGTATAAAAGCGATATCAATCCGCCACTGCAAATTGAAGCTGCGTCAACGGCTCCGGCAGTGAAAGCTGCTGACACCATTACAATCGATGCAGACTGGCGCGCAATGACCGACGTTCATCAGTTTTTCCAGTTACTGAAACGTCATGATATTACCCGTCAGCAGGCCTTTGAAGCGGTCGGTGATGATCTTGCATGGCGCGTGGAAAATGGTTCCCTAACCCGTTTGCTTAACATCGCTAAAGACGACCAAAACGAAATTATGATTTTTGTTGGTAACCGTGGCTGTGTGCAAATATTTACCGGTAAGATCGAAAAAGTCATGCCGCACGGTGAGTGGATCAACGTATTCAATGAACGTTTCACGCTGCATCTGGTGGAAAGCGCCATCGCACAAAGCTGGATCACCCGTAAGCCGACCAAAGACGGTTTCGTCACCAGCCTGGAATTGTTTGCTGCCGACGGGACTCAGATTGCGCAGCTTTACGGACAGCGTACCGAAGGCACACCAGAGCAGACTCAATGGCGCGAGCAGCTGGCTCAGCTCAGCAGTGAAGGCGTTGCAGCATGAATCTCACCCTGAAAGTCCTGCTCGCTGCCAGCACATTACTGGCAGCACCGCTGGTACATGCCGCTGAAAAACTGGTCAGTATCGGCGGTGATGTGACCGAAATTGTTTATGCCCTTGGGGCAGGCAATGAACTGGTAGCCCGCGACAGCACAAGTCTGCGCCCGAAAGCTGTACTGGCGCTGCCGGATGTCGGTTATATGCGCCAGCTGAATACCGAAGGCATTTTATCTATGCATCCTTCAATGGTACTAAG
The DNA here is from genome assembly GCF_003614975.1 of Rahnella bruchi. GTDB lineage: Bacteria > Pseudomonadota > Gammaproteobacteria > Enterobacterales > Enterobacteriaceae > Rahnella > Rahnella bruchi. The sequence goes on from NZ_QZWI01000001.1 coordinate 206,100, forward strand.
CAGCGAACTGGCAGAACCCTCACTGGTATTACAACAGCTTGCGCAAAATGGCGTAAAGGTCGTTCGTGTGCCGGGTACGCCTTCGATCAATACCGTTCCTGAAAAAATCGAAGTTATCGCCGGTGCCCTGAACCGTCAGGCTGAAGGCGAAAAACTGATTGCTACTTATCGTTCACAGCTTTCAACTATTCGCCACGACGAGTTGCCCGTAAAAATGCTGTTTGTGATGAGCCACGGCGGCATGTCTTCTATGGCAGCGGGGCAAAATACGGCAGCAGATGCGATGATAACTTCCGTTGGCGCCAAAAACGCTATGCAGGGATTCAGTCGTTACCGCCCGCTTTCTCAGGAAGGCGTGATTGCCCGTGCGCCGGATATTCTTCTGCTGACCGCAGACGGTGTCAAAACGCTGGGCGGGCTGGATCAGGTATGGAAATTACCGGGAGTAGCCATGACGCCTGCCGGTAAAAACAAACGCGTTTTAGTGCTGGATGATATGTCACTGCTGGGCTTTGGCCTGCAAACTCCGGCGGTAATGGCTCAACTTCGTCAGGCGGCGGAACAAGCGAAATGAGCAGCATGAGCCCTCCGGTGCCATCTCGACGCCGCTCGCCGCTTTGGGCGCTGATCGTACTCGGCGGTGCTCTGCTGGTTCTGGCAATTCTGGCAGCCAATACCGGTGCGATGGCGTTGTCCCTCAGAACGCTGCTTTCTCGTCCTTTTAATGATGGTCTCTGGCAAGTCTGGCTGACCATCCGTCTGCCACGCGTTTTACTGGCTGTCGTGGTCGGCTGTGCGCTGGCAACTTCCGGCGCCGTGATGCAGGGATTATTTCGTAACCCTCTTGCGGATCCCGGTTTGCTTGGTATCAGCAGCGGTGCGGCGCTGGCCGTCGCGCTGACTATTGTTATGCCCCTCGCCCTGCCGCCGCTTCTGGCACTTTACAGTCATATGATCAGCGCCTTTATCGGCAGTCTCGCAATTTCAGCCATTGTGTTTACCCTGAGCCGTTTCGGGCATGGCGGATTATCACGTCTGCTGTTGGCAGGGATCGCCATTAATGCGTTGTGTGGCGCTGCCGTGGGTGTCCTGACTTATGTCAGTGATGACCAGCAATTGCGCCAGTTTTCGCTGTGGAGCATGGGCAGTCTGGGTCAGGCACAATGGCCGACACTGGCCGTCGCGTCTTCGCTGATCCTGCCAGCCTGTATTGCGGCGCTGTTCATGGCGCGGCGTCTGAATATTCTGCAACTGGGTGAAGAAGATGCCCATTATCTGGGCGTGAATGTCCGTCGTACCCAGTTGCAGTTGTTGCTGCTGAGTGCGTTGCTGGTGGGCGCTGCGGTGGCAGTATCAGGTGTTATCGGCTTTATCGGGCTGGTGATCCCACACCTTTTACGTATGCGTGTTGGTGCCGACCACCGCTGGCTGCTGCCGGGTTCAGCCATGGCCGGAGCCTGTCTGTTATTGCTGGCGGATACGCTGGCCCGCACGCTGGTCGCCCCGGCAGAAATGCCGGTGGGTTTACTGACCAGTTTACTTGGCGGCCCGTATTTTCTCTGGCTGATCCTGCGCCCTGGAGTGCCACGCAATGTCTGATTTTTCCTCATCCATGATGGCAGAAAACCTGACGTATTCTGTCAGTGGTCGCCGGCTGATCGATGATGTGTCGCTCAGTCTGGCAAGTGGCGAAATGGTGGCACTGATCGGGCCAAACGGCGCAGGTAAATCAACACTGATGCGCATGTTAACCGGTTATCTTGCCCCGGATTCCGGGCAATGTTCGATGATGGGCAAGCTGCTGAACGACTGGCAGCCACAAGAACTGGCACGCACACGTGCGGTAATGCGCCAGAACAGTACGCTGGCTTTCGGATTTAGTGTTCGTGAAGTGCTGGCCCTCGGGCGTTCACCGCACGGTCAGCAAAATATGCAGCTCGCGCTGGCAGAGGTGATGGCGCAGACAGGCTGCCTGAATCTGGCTGAGCGTGACTACCGCCAGTTATCCGGCGGAGAACAACAACGCGTCCAGCTTGCACGGGTATTAATCCAACTCTGGCAACCTGAGCCCGCCCCGCGATGGCTGTTTCTCGATGAACCGACTTCTGCGCTCGATTTGTATCATCAGCAACATGCGCTGCGTCTGTTACGTCAGCTCACGCAACAGACACCGCTGGCAGTGTGTTGTGTTTTACATGACCTGAATCTAGCCGCGCTGTATGCCGACCGCATTATTTTGCTGCACAGCGGGAAAGTGGTTGCCAGCGGGACTCCGGCTCAGGTACTGAGTGAAGAAACGCTGAGTCGCTGGTATCAGGCCGATTTAAACGTCTGCCCGCATCCGGATACCGCGTTGCCTCAGGTTTTTCTGCGCCAGTAAAACGCGGTGAATAAATGAAAAAGCCACAAGGCAGTTTGCTTTGTGGCTTTTTTGTCAGCTTGAACAGGATATTTCCAGATGCTTTCCCCAGTCCGGCGGGAGCGCCGCCATTGCATCATACTGCGGCGCGTCGCTGTAGGGATCACGCAACGCCTGATGCAGCTGGGTCAGCGCACTGATGTCATCTTTTTCGGCGCGTTCAATGGCCTGCTGCGCAAGATAATTCCTCAAAATGACTCTCGGATTACGCTGTTTCATCGCATCCTGGCGCGTCGCGTCGGCAACTTCTTCGGTCAGCAGGCGCTGGCGATAAGCCTGATACCAGCTGTCGAAAGCCGCACGATCAATAAATTCATCCCGCAGCGGGGAAGTGGCCTGTTGCTGTTCGGTCTGACTTAATAACCGGAAGGTTTGGGTGAAATCCCTGCCTTCTTTCGCCATCAGACTCAGCAGACCGGTCAGCAGGTCGTTGTCCTGTTTGTTCTCGGTAAAGAAGCCCAGCTTTCCGCGCATCAGCGTACCGTAAGCCTTCATCAGCGCCGGTTCATACTCATCCAGAGCACTTTGCAGTTGTTCGGTGGTCATCAGGCCGGACAGCGTCTGCGCCAGCCGATGCAAATTCCAGTACGCAACGGCGGGCTGATTATCATAGCTGTAACGTCCCTGATGATCAGAATGATTGCAGATGTAACCCGGCTGATAGTCATCCAGAAACCCGAACGGGCCGTAATCGATGGTCAGCCCGAGAATAGACATATTGTCCGTATTCATCACGCCGTGGGCGAATCCGACACTTTGCCATTGCGCCATCAGACTGGCGGTTCGCGCAACAACTTCAGTAAACCAGCGCTGATAACGTAATGATTCTACCGGTTCACTTTCCAGCAATTCAGGCCAATGGTGAGCAATGACATAATCGGCTAATTGCTTCACCTGTTCGGGCTGCTTACGATAATAGAAGTGTTCGAAATGTCCGAAACGAATATGGCTTTCGGCCACGCGAATAAGCATCGCGCCGCGCTCCGGCTGTTCACGAAAAACAGGCTCATCGCTGGTGGCAATCGTCAAAGCGCGGGTGGTAGGGATCGATAAATGATGCAGCGCTTCTGATGCCAGAAACTCACGCACGACGGACCGTAATACTGCACGACCATCGCCCATGCGTGAATAAGGTGTCAGTCCAGCCCCTTTCAGATGCCAGTCAACGCGTTTTCCGCCGGGCAAAACCTGTTCACCGAGAAGAATTCCCCGACCGTCACCCAGCTGACCGGCCCATACACCAAACTGATGCCCGCTGTAGACCTGTGCCACGGGCAGCATGCCCGGGAAAAATTTCTCGCCGCACCAGTATTCACGGTGATCTGCGCCGAAAAGAGATTCATCCAGCCCCAGCTCCTGCGCCAGCGACTCGCTATGATAAAGCAGGCGCGCACCTTTGAGTGGCGTCGGTTGCAGCGCGGTGTAAAATCCGGGCAATTGGTCTGCATAATGGTGTTCGAATTGTGGCATAAATCCCCCTTTTCTTTAGTGTAGGTCTGCTCCGTCCCGATTAACACTGAGTAAATGCAGGGAGATTATGGGCGGTCACCATAAAAAATCCCGGTACAGCAGGTACTGACCGGGATCCTGAATATCACGACGACAGTGACGATTAATGAAATTGAGCAGGCCGGTTGAGCAAGCGGTCCAGCTCAGCGGGGTCAACGCCAGGCCACAACAAGCCTTTTACACCTTGTACATCCTTTTTACGCAGTGCATCGAAATACTCCTGACTGTCCAGTCCGTCGACCACAATATTGCGGCAAAAACGGTTAACATTGCGGATTAATGACGGCATCACGATAGTAAAATGCTCGCCGTCATAAAGTTGCCAGAAGAGGTTTTTATCCAGTTTAACCCACTGGAACAGATGGTCGAAAACCGGCGCCATCGTAATATTCCCCGAGCCAAAGTTTTCCAGCCACAAGGTAAAATGTTGCTTGAGTGCGACCAGTTGCACGTTGTTCCTTCCCTGAGAAAGCTGTGGAAAGGATTCGCTCAGGTTGAGATGAATAAAAGGATGCGCTTTAAAAGCCTCACGGATCTTTTCATCCCCAAGCAATAAAGCCACCTGTTTTTCTTCAACACTGATATTCAAGATAACCTGATTGTCGTGAAACCATTGGGCGTGTTCATTCGCCCAGGCTTGCTGTTCACTGAGAAAACGCAATAACTGCTGGGGTGATAACAGGTTCAACACCAGTTCTGTGGGCATAACCAGCTTGCTGTCTGCGCTTGAAAAACGGCAAATTAATTCTACGGCAAGCAATTTCCCTTCAGTGGTGTAGACCGGCTGACACAGATAGCTACTGTTAAAGGCCGTATCGAATTGTATTTTCATTTTTATCCAAAACATCAACGGCACTGCGAATTGATTAATAAACTTTTTGACTATCAATCAAATCATAAAAATGCCGGAGCCCCGAGGCGTAACCGAAACGTTAGAGAAATTGATATCAAGAAAGAGCCAGTCCGGTTGCCAGTTTGCGGCGACAACGGTGCTGATGACTGCAAAATAATACGTTGCAAGATGTGATTCCCCTTTCTCACCTTCTGATTGAGGGATATATCTGTCATTACAGGGGTTTCAGACTAATCTTATCGTCAGCAATGAAAACACGCAACGTGCAGTGTCAGCGCTGTCAGACATATTCAGACAAATTAACGGTCACAATTTGCGCTAACGTCTTAACGGAGGCATCTTCAAATATTTTAGTTAATGGTTATAGTGTCTTATGAGATATCGCGCAAGGCGTACTGCGGCATATAAGGCACTCACTCCGAACGTTTCATCTCCTCTAAACAAATAATAAAGCTGGGGTTATTAGAAAATGTCAGTGACGTTATGGTTAAAAGAAGCGGTTCTGGAAAGCAGTACTATCAGTTTGCACCCTTTACGTCACGACCATGCGGATGCACTGGCCGAAGCCGCTGCCGACGGCGAATTATGGGAGCTTTGGTTTACCTCCGTTCCCCGCCTGGAAACGGTTGGGAAGTATATCGATGATGCACTGAGTGAGCAGGCGGCGGGACGCGCGCTGCCATTCGTTGTCGTCCATAACGCATGGCTAAATTCTTACCGGAGACAGCGAAAGAAAGGCTATCTCCGGGACTCATCCCTACTGAATACAACGCACCAGCCAGGATTGTAGTTCGGTCAGTTCTGCCCGCATTTCCGGATATTGACCGATGATTTCCTGGCACGTGAGTCCGACATCCTGCGCATGGTAGCGCGTACCAACAAGTGCATCGGCTAAGGCCAGTAAAGGGGTTGGATTCAGGCTGTCAGTGAAAACCTGCGCGCGGCTGATGCTGCCTTTTTCTATGTCAAAGTGGATATCCACCCCACCCCAGACAAAACGTTCGTTCAGCAGATGGCTGAAAGCCGGTGCTTTGCCAAAATTCCATTCCCAGCTGCTTTGTTTAGCAAATCGTTCCGGGAAACCCGGAATATCAGGGAAAACGTCTGGTGAGATAATTTCCGGTTCCACACTCGCACCGAACCAGTTAAAGAAAGCGGCAGTCACGGCTTCGCAAATCTGCTCATGATTGATGTCTGGCACAAATTCACTGAGATTTGCCACCCTTGAACGCACTGACGTAATTCCCTTCGCCTGTAGTTTTTTGATGTCAGGATTGAGGTAGTTTGCCAGACGGCTCAGGTCGGCATTGAGCAGCAAAGTTCCGTGATGAAAACCACGGTCAGCCGTTTCACGATACGCTGATCCGGAGATTTTCCGCTCCCCTTCTGTGGTCTGAACCACCAGATCGTTGCGACCGGAAGCGCTGGCTTCGATGTTTAAGCGTTTTAACGCATTGAGGATAATGTTGGTTGAGACACTTTTGTCATATTCCGGTTTGCCGGCCATGAACGTAAAGCAGGTATTTCCCAGATCATGAAACACCGCGCCGCCGCCGCTGCTGCGACGCGCCAGCCGGATACCGTCCTCTTCCATTCTTCGGGTATTACATTCTTTCCAGGGATTTTGCGCCTGCCCGATCACCACGGTTTCTGCATTACGCCAGAGGAATAAAACCCGCTGAGTCGTCATTTCGCGGAAGATGCAATCTTCTACGGCCAGGTTAAACCAGGGATCATAAGAATCGGAAAGTAATAGTCTGAGTGGTTTCATCGCATATTCATCCTGAATGAGTCTGCTCTGATAATACCAGCAAAAAACAGGATGAAATACGCAGTGAAATCGGGGGGAATGGGTTTTATGCCGTATCAGATACGACGAGCCTGCCAGTACACTTTGCGCCAGTAGACGTTATCGAGCGAAGAACGCGTGACGCCCTGACTGGTCGAGGCGTGAATAAACTGATCGGCAGTATCGTAAATTCCGACGTGCAAACCGTTCTCTCCGCTGCCGGTTTTAAAGAACACCAGATCGCCAGGAAGCAGTTCATCACGGGAAACTTTCGTGCCGATTTTCGTCTGATCGACCGTTGTTCTTGGTAATACCACACCAAAACGATCGCGATAAGTGCGGAAGACAAAACCGGAACAATCGACGCCGCTGGGTTGTAAGCCGCCATAGCGATAAGGCGCACCGTGCCATTGACTGAGCTGATCATTAAGCTCGGCAACAACGGTAATTGAATCAGCAAACCGGCCGCTTGGCGGTGGAGCGTGGCTGCTGCAACCGTTAAGAATTAACGCGGCAACAGCCAGCAGGGAATACATGGATACGGACGACCAGCGCATAGTGCATTCCTTCCTCAATAGCGTCACGGCATCACCGGAACACGAAGGTTTGCGCGGGCCGGATAAGTCGCCGTTATCTAAGAACTAATAGAATTTAGCGCTATTTTATCCGTCATCCAATCTTTTATGATGATTTTTATCGTTTCAGAATAAATTTATTCGGGCTTTTTGACAGGTTTACTGTGAATCAACCACACACCAGACAGGATAAGTAACCCGCCCATCGTTTTGGTTAAGCTGATGCTTTCATTGAACCAGGGCAAGGTTACCGCCGCGATATATACCAGCGCATAGCTCAGACTCAGTAAGGTATAAGCGCGGTTGAGCGGCAGATGCCGTAAGGCAAAAAACCAGCAGCCCATAGATAATACGTATCCGCACAAACCCAATAACACGGCAATCAGCGCATATAAATGGCTAAGAATAAACGAGGTATCGATGGCAGACAGAGCAATCCACGGGAGCTGCACCATCCCCCATTTCATCAGAAGTTGCGCGGTTGTCACCAGCAGCACACTGGCTGCGCCCCACAGATAGCCTTTCATAAGCTGACACTCATCAGTGCAATCCCAGACATGATTAACGCGACGCCGCACCAGTGGCGTCCGTCGACGTATTCATGGAAAAACCAGCGGGCACATAAGGTGATCAGCACGAAATTCAGACTGAGCATCGGATACGCCAGACTCAGTGGCAACAACTGTAATACCCGCAGCCACAGCAACATGGCGATACCTAACAGCAGCACCGCCAGTCCCAGCCAGCGCAGTACGCGCGCCATTCCGTCAGCGGACACCTGTGCGGCCTGCTTCTGACAAAGCTGACCGGCACAGGTAATCACACTGACCGCCAGAACCAGAAGGAATCCGGTCATGGCAGTTTTTTGTAGAACAGTATCGCCTGACGATCAAACTTCACAGTTTGGTCAGCCACAGGCATGGTTGATTTTATTTGCGCATTGCGGTCAAGCCTGAGTATCACCGAGACATTACCTTCCTGACGGGCTTTCTGCAGCCATGCCGGGAAGCCTGCTGCATCAATAAAGTTATCTTTGGCATCAGGATAACTTAATCCGTATTGCAGCTCGCCTTTTTCATCAAACATCAGAATATCACTGCGCTTCAGTGACCATGCCACGGCGGTGGCCACTCCGACGTTATCTGCCAGAATAAAACGACTGTCCTGCAACAGGTCGAAGTGCTGCTCTAAAAAGACCTGAGGTTGTTTGGAATCGATAATTTTCTGCGGAATGGCTTGTCCGACTAAAAGCGCCAGCACCAGCGGGCAGACAGCGCCCCAGTACCAGCGTTTTTTCACGTCGGTCAGAGACATCGCCCCTGCCAGCGCCCATACGGCAAAACAAAGAATACCGATCAGAGCGCGCGGTAATTCCGTACGGGTAAAGACGGCCTTAACGTGGAACGGCAGAATGCCGGATATCACCAGTACAGCGACCGCCATCAGAACACCAAAGATGATGTTGATGACGCCATTCGCTTTCAGCGCGCGCAATTTACCTGACTGGCGGATTTGTTCGAGATGATCAGCCATCAGCAACGCAATCGGCGCAAAGCACGGCAGAATATAGGTCGGCAGTTTACCTTTGGCGATGGTGAAGAAGATCAGCGGCATAATCGCCCAGCTCAGCAGGAAGAACAGCTCCGGGCGCATAACCCGTTTCTTCCAGCCTTCACGCAATGCGCCCGGCAGCAAACCGAGCCATGGCAGAGCGCCCAGACACAGCACGGGCAGATAGAACCAGAACGGCGCTTTATGTTGTGCATCCGATTCAGCGAACCGCTGAATATGTTCGACCCAGAAGAAGTAATTCCAGAAATCAGGTTCATGTCGCGCAATTGCCAGCACCCACGGCAAACTCAGTACCACCGCGCTCAGAACCGCAAGCGGCCCCCAGCCAAACAGGGTTCTGAAGCGTTTTTCCCGCCAGACAATCGGCAGAACCGCAATCACCGGCAGCGCCAGCGCCAGAAAACCTTTGGTCATAAAGCCCATACCGCAGGCCAGTCCCAGAGCTATCCAGCTCATGGCTTTCTGCGGTGTCCGCGAAACCCGCAGGCAGAACCAGGTCGCCACCATAGCGGCGGTCATCCAAAGGGTGATCATCGGGTCCAGAACGCTGTAAGTGCCGATACTGAACACCAGAGAAGTGGAAAGGTAGATAAGCACAGCGATGTAAGCGGTCTGGCGATTACGCCACATCAGATTTGCCAGCCAGAACACCAGAATGGCGCTCAGCATAGTGCTGAAGACGGAACCAAAACGCACCGCAAAGTTGCTTTCACCAAAAATCATCTGGCTGATATTGTTGAACCAGTAACCTGCCACCGGTTTTTCAAAATAACGCAATCCGAGAAGATGAGGCACAACCCAGTCGCCACGCTGAAGCATTTCGCGGCTGATTTCGGCATAACGGGTTTCATCGGGTTGCCATAACAGGCGGGTATTAAGAGGAACAAGGTAAACGAGCGCAAAGAACACCAGGATCAAGGTGCTCCATACGCTTTTAATTGTTTTCGACATCAGGAAAAACCTTCTTGCTGACAGCCTAACCAGCCTTCCCGGCCTGGGAAACTGGCGCGAACCACTTTGCCTTTTGGCAACGTACTGAGATCTTGCGGCAGCAAATCGCCCAGCGCGCAAAACTTGATCCCCTGCGCAGCAGCGCGAGTCAGTAACTCGTCAAATTGCGTTGCCAGCGACATCCCTTCAACTTCCGCGTGGATGGTATAAACCGGCACACCGGTATCTTTGGCGATAGCATCAAGAATAAAATCGTTGAAGTTATCCGCCGTAATTTCACCGCCCGCCACTTCATCGTAAGTCGGCAGCGTCACCGGAATTTGCACGGTTCCCAGGGTTCCATTTTCCAGCACCGGCAGGAAAGGACGGGTTCCGCGGCAATCGCTGTTGTAATAGAAATGAAAACGCTCTTTCACTTCTATGACGCGCTCATCTGCACGCCATCCCGCCACCGCCGAACATTCGACATCATGTCCCAGGCTCTTTTCCAGCGCATCCAGCCCCAGCCGGATTTGTTCTTCCAGCTGTTTATCTGACCATTTACCGACTTTTGCCTGCCAGCCCTGATGATCCCAGGCGTGCAATCCGACTTCGTGACCACGTTTCGCGGTTTCTTTCATCAGATAACCGAGATCACGCGCGATAGGTTTACCCGGCCAGGCGGTACCCGCCAGCAAGATATCCCAGCCGTAAAGAGAAGCAGCATTAGAGCGCAGCATTTTCCACAGAAAGCGCGGTTTAAGCAGGCGCCACAAGTGGCGCCCCATGTTATCCGGGCCAACGCTGAAGAAGAAACTGGCGGTAATTTTATGTTTTGCAAGAGTTTGCAGAAGCTGAGGGACACCCTCTCGGGTGCCGCTCCAGGTATCCACATCAATGCGCAGACCCACTTTCTTCATGTCTGGCACCGTATCAGGCTTTGTCAGCGTCAGGATTTACAGAACGCAGGAAGAAATCCAGCGTCTCGGCGACAGTTTTATCCATGCCAATTTCAGGTTTCCAGTCAAGCAGACGACGGGCATTTTTGATGCTCGGCGTGCGGTGCTCAACGTCCTGATAACCCTTACCGTAGTAAGTGCTGCTTTCAACCAGATTGAAACCGGCAAACGGCGGGAACTGGGCGCGAAGCGGGTGAGCTTCAAAGCTGCTCAGCAACATTTCTGCCAGCTGGCGGATGCTCGCTTCGTTCGTAGGGTTACCGATATTGATAATCTGCCCATCACACAGGTTGTCGCGGTTCTCGATGATGCGGAACAACGCTTCGATGCCGTCGTTGATGTCAGTGAAGCAACGTTTCTGTTCGCCGCCGTCAACCAGTTTGATCGGTGAACCTTCAACCAGATTCAGGATCAGCTGAGTGATCGCACGGGAAGAACCGATACGCGCCGCATCCAGGTTATCCAGACGTGGTCCCATCCAGTTAAACGGACGGAACAGCGTAAATTTCAGTCCTTCTTTCGCACCATACGCCCAGATAACACGGTCGAGCAGCTGTTTAGAAACAGAATAAATCCAGCGCTGCTTGTTGATCGGGCCGACGATCAGACGGGAATGATCTTCATCGAATTCTTTGTCATCACACATACCGTAAACTTCAGACGTTGACGGGAAGATGATACGTTTTTTGTATTTCACACAGTCGCGAACGATTTTCAGGTTTTCTTCGAAATCCAGTTCAAATACGCGCAGCGGATTGCGGGTGTATTCAATTGGCGTTGCGATGGCCACCAATGGCAGAACGACGTCACATTTTTTGATGTGATATTCGATCCACTCGGAATGGATGCTGATATCGCCTTCAACGAAGTGGAAATGCGGGTTATCCATGAAGCGGCTGACCGCATCAGAGCTGATATCCAGACCATAAATTTCGTAACGGTCTTCACGCAGCAGACGTTCGCTGAGGTGGTTACCAATGAAACCGTTCACACCCAGAATAAGCACGCGGGTACGACGTTTCATGACAGCCGTTGGCAGCGTCGACACGCGCATGTCCGGCATGATGCCCAGTTCCAGCGCCAGACGTGAACCCTGAACATACAGGCCGTTTTCACTTTGTCCCGCCAGGATCTCCAGTGCGCCTTCGCCACAGGCGATGGTCAGTGGATCAGAAGAAAGCACGGTACCCGGTTGTTTGTCATGCCGGGTATCCAGCGGACGTGCGCGCCAGATAGTCAGTTTACGCTGACCCAGATAAGAGAAAGCCCCCGGATAAGGTTCGGTCACAGCACGGATCAGGTTATTAATTTCAGTGGCAGTTTTGTGCCAGTGAATTTCGCCGTCCGCAGCGGTGCGACGGCCAAAGTAAGTGGCCTGCGATTCGTCTTGTGGTGTCAGGGTAATTTTACCGGCTTTCATTTCTGGCAGAACATCGGTCAGAAGCGCTTTAGCGGCATCACGGACTTTAGCGTGCAGTTTGAGCGCGGTGTCATCAGCGGTAATAGCCACTTTACGCTGACCCACGATATCACCCGCATCCGGGCGTTTAACCATTTTATGCAAAGTAACGCCGGTTTCAGTTTCGCCATTCAGCAGCGCCCAGTTAACCGGTGCGCGACCACGGTAGCGTGGCAGCAATGAACCGTGCAGGTTGAAACCGCCGCGTGGCGCCAGAGATAAAATCTCTTCGCTCAGCATGTTACGATAGTAGAAAGAGAAAATAACATCAGGCTGCAAAGCACGGATGCGGTCGACCCACAATGGATGGTTAACATCTTCCGGTGCATAAACCGGCAGATTCAGTTCAGCGCCCTGACGGGCTACAGATGAAAAGAACTGGTTTTCATTAGGGGCATCAGTATGCGTAAAGACCGCCTGAACATCATAACCTGCGTCAACCAGAGCCTGTAAACCAACACAACCTATATCATGGTAGGCAAATACAATCGCTTTCATCACTCTTCTTCCTGACTGTTATCTTCGGAACGAACGCCGACGACTTTTTGAACGAAATAACGGGGACGCGCACGGACATCATTGTAGATACGCCCGATGTATTCACCGAGTAACCCCATGCCAACAAACTGCGCACCGATAAACATGAATAACAATGCAAATAACGTAAATACGCCATCCGCAGCCCAGGCAGGACCGTTGATAAGGCGCATCAAAATCAGAAATACCGCCAGCACAAAACCGAAGATGGCGATCGCACTGCCCACCACGCTGAGCATTCTCAGTGGCGTCGTCGTCAGGCAGGTGATCAGGTCATACATCAGGTTGATGAGTTTCATCAGGCTGTATTTAGAATCACCGAATTCGCGCTCTGAGTGCTGAACTGGGATCTCAATCGTTTTGCGTGCAAAGGTGTTCGCCAGAATCGGGATAAAGGTGCTGCGCTCATGGCAATGCAGCATGGCTTCGATAATGTGGCGACGGTAAGCACGCAACATGCAACCGTAATCACCCATCGATTTGCCGGTGGCGCGCTGGATCATCATGTTGATCATTTTCGATGCAGATTTACGGAACCAGGAATCGCGGCGGTTCGCGCGCACGGTACCGACAACGTCATAGCCTTCATCGGCGGTGGCGACCAGACGCGGGATTTCTTCCGGCGGGTTTTGCAGGTCAGCATCAAGCGTAATAACCAGATCACCGGTCACATGGCTGAAACCAGCCATAATGGCCGAATGCTGGCCGTAGTTGCGGTTGAGCAAAACAGCAATAACATGGCTGTCCGGTTGTTCCGCAGCAGCAGTGAGCATGTCACCGGAGCTGTCAGAACTGCCGTCATCCACCAGAATGATTTCGTATTGTTGAGTTAATTGCTTACAGGCTGCCTGCGTACGTGATAACAACGCCGGCAAGCTTTCTTCTTCGTTGTAGACCGGGATAACTACCGAGACTTTACGAATGGGTTCGTATTGCGCCACTACTGCGCCTCCAGAAGGGAAAAAAGAGCCGCGACAACACGGTCCACATCGCTGTCCTGCATATCAGGAAACAGCGGCAGGCTGCACAAACGTGCCGAGTTCCATTCACTATTTGGCAGACTCAGGTGCGGATAGCGTTCACGGTAATATTTTTGAGTATGGGCTGCGCGGAAATGCAAACCGGTTCCGATTCCCTGCTCTTTCAGGCGTTCCATCAGCGCATCACGGCTGATACCGCAACGCTCTTCATCCACACGGATCATGAATAAATGCCAGGCATGGAGGTGCGGATAAGCCGGCACATTCATTGGCAGATAAGGTGAACCCTGTAATTTATCGAGATAAAGCTGTGCCAGTTCGCTACGACGTGCATTCATTTCATGCAGGCGCTTAAGCTGAACGACTGCGATAGAAGCGTGAATATCGGACAAATTGTATTTAAAACCGGGCTCGACAACTTCAGCCTGCGGTTTGCGCCCGAGTACCTGGCGATCAAATGCATCAACGGCCAGACCGTGGAATTTCAACGCGCGGACCCGATTCGCCAGTTCGTCGTCATCCGTGGCAATCAGGCCACCTTCGGCGCAGGTCATATTTTTGATAGCGTGGAAGGAAAAGATTGCCGTTCCCTGCGCGCCAATCCAGCGGTCGCGGTAACGGGTGCCTGCCGCGTGCGCAGCATCTTCCACGACCGGAATTCCGTGTTCATCAGCAACTGCGTAAATCGGGTCAAGATCTAAAGGCGCGCCCGCGTAATGCACCGGAATAATCGCTTTAGTTTTCGGCGTGATGGCGGCAGCAATGGCTTGTGCACTTACCATCAGGGTATCGGGGTCAACGTCGATCATGACCGGTTCTGCGCCCAGCAGAACAATCATATTGATAGTTGAAACCCATGTCTGAGAAGGGGTAATGACTTCATCGCCGGGACCTATGCCCAGCGCCATCAACGTGACATGCATGCCACCGGTTGCGGAACTGACTGCGATAGCATGTTTACAACCGAAAGCCGAAGAGAAGTCCTGTTCCAGCTGATTTGTTTGCGGTCCGGTAGTGATCCAACCTGAGCGCAAAACCTGTCCCACAGCCGCTATCTCTTCTTCGCCCATAGACGGACGTGAGAAAGGCAAAAAGTTTTCCATTACGCTATCCCGAAAGGTAATTAATTGATGCCAACTTTAGACCGTATTTATTTAACAACAGGTAAACACTGTCATGAATTTATGAATCTTATGATGTCGGTTTAATCTTAATTTAACCTTAAGGATTTTCCAGTTTTGTGAAGTTAAATAGAAACTAAACCAGAAGAAAATAAATAAAAGTGATTGGTAAAACTCTTTTTAAAACAATACATTGAATTCATCTTCAGGGCATGCTAAAAAATGAACTTTATTTAGATATTGGAAACGCTGTTCTTTTTATGAACAGACAGGTCGGTCATAAACCTAACACCTGATAATAAA
The DNA here is from genome assembly GCF_003614975.1 of Rahnella bruchi. Lineage (GTDB taxonomy): Bacteria > Pseudomonadota > Gammaproteobacteria > Enterobacterales > Enterobacteriaceae > Rahnella > Rahnella bruchi. The sequence continues at coordinate 221,106 of NZ_QZWI01000001.1, forward strand.
ATAATTACACCGCTATTCATTAAGTTTCGCGTTACGTCATCGCGGCCATTATCCACTGACGCCCCGCCAGTTTATATCCCTGAAACGCCACCTTATAAACCGCAGAAAGTGTTTCGGCCTGCATAACATCAGAACATTTCCCCGTCTTAACAACTTCACCCGCCGACATCAGCCAGACGTTATGTGCATAATGCAGAGTATGATTGAGATCATGATCACTCATCACCACTGAACGCCCAGCGGCACAGAACTCCGTCAGTAACTGGTCGAGTGCCTGCTGTTGCGCGACGTCCAGGCTGTTCATCGGTTCGTCGAGAAATAAAAGCTGGCTGTCCGGATTGACTTCAGGCCATACCTGGAGCAAGACAGCGGCCAGCCTGACCCTTTGCCATTCACCACCAGAAAGATGCGTGACCGGACGGGCAAGTTTATCGCTCAGATGTAAAGCGGAGCACAAACGGGAAATCGTGCGCTCCAGCACAACAGGGTCGGAATTTTTTGGCTGATGCAGGGACAGATACTGGAATACCGGCATCAGCGATGCCGGTGTCAGTTGCTGGCAAAGCCAGGCGCGCAGTCGTGCCAGGCGCGGGCCCGGCAACTCCGCCAGCCTTTGTCCGTCGATAAAGACGTCACCTTTCCCGCCCGATATCCCTGCCAGCCGATTCAGTAATGTGCTCTTCCCTGCCCCGTTCGGCCCGATAAGATGTATCCGGCTTCCGGGCGCGATATGCGAACTAAACGCCTGAAGGCGGCCTTCAACCGCAATTTCGCGACATTCCAGCATCTGTGCTTCCATGACTGTGTTATTTCGCCAGTGCGGCTTTAATCGTTTCCATCAGGATAGGATCTTCCGGCGTCATGTCCGGTGCAAATCGTTGCACTACAGTGCCGTCACGACCGATAAGGAATTTTTCGAAGTTCCACAAAATATCATCGGGTTTTAAAGGCTGACGACCTTTGCTCGCAAGACGCTCGTAGAAAGCGCTGTCTTCCGGTTTTACCGCAGCAGGACGGGCAGCAATCATCGCAGAATACAGAGGATGACGGTTGTCGCCATTCACGTTAATTTTGCTGAACATAGGGAATTTCACGCCAAAGTTGGTGGTACAGAAGGTTTTAATTTCATCTTCAGTGCCCGGTTCCTGCGCGCCAAACTCATTACATGGGAATCCCAGAACCTCAAATCCCTGGTCATGCCAGGCCTGATAAATATTTTCCAGGCTTTCATACTGTTTAGTCAGACCACATTGTGACGCCACGTTCACGACCAGCAATACTGAACCTTTAAAAGCACCCAGCGTTGTGGTTTCGCCATCAATGGTTTTCAGGGAGATGTCAAAAATGTCATTACTCATTGTTTTTATCCTGATAGTTGCAGGTTAGGTAAAGGGAGAGCATAGACGACCCGCCGTAAATAATCAGCGGATTTGTCCGACTCTGATCAGAAGCCAGATGAAGACCGGAGCTCCCAGTGTGGCGGTAACCACGCCGACGGGCAATTCAGCCGCATACAGACCGATTCTCGATACCACGTCTGCGAGAAGTAACACGCAAGCGCCGCCAAGTGCGCAGGCTGGCAGCAAACGACGCTGGTCGGTGATACCTGCCAGTCGCAGAATATGCGGGATAACCAGTCCGATAAAACCTATCACGCCGGACAGCGCCACGCTCAGCCCGACAATCCACCCGACCGCCAGAACCAGTACGTAGCGCCACGTCGTCAGCGATATTCCCAGTTGCTGCGCCTGTACAATGCCAAGCGACAGAAGGTTGAGGACGTTGCCCTGGAAGACCAACCAAAGCAATACCGGCAATATCAGCAAGCCCAGCCAGACCTGATTCCAGTCAACCCCTCCGAAACCGCCCATCATCCAGTACATCAGCTGGCGCAAATCGAGATTACTGCTGAAGTAAATGGCCCAGGTCATTAAGGCACTGCAAACGATACCGATTGCCACGCCGACCAGCAGCATGCGGGCGTTAGTTAACAGGCGCTTACGGGAAATAGCTAACAGGAAAAATGTGACAATCAATGCGCCTGCAATGGCCGCCAGACTCATCATCCAGACAGGTAAAATGCCGTGGCTAAGCATGACGCAAAAAACCAGTGCCACACCGGCACCATTAGCAACACCGAGCAATCCGGGTTCTGCGAGCGGGTTTTCGAATAATGACTGCATCACTGCGCCAGCAACGGCAAGACCCGCACCGACTAAAATTACCGCAATAGCGCGGGGTAACCGCAGTTGCCACACAAACAGCCGCGCCTCACTGCTGAGCCATTGATCGGGCCATAACCAGTTTTCACCCGCACTCAGGCTGAATACGCAAATAATTATCAGCAACAGACTCAGCCCGACCAGCCAGCGGCGGTCACGGCGTTCCCGTTGTTGTTCAAGAGCAGAATAGGTCTGCGGAATGGGCATGAAAGGCAGTTTCCTGAGACTCACTGTAGATGACTATCCTACCGATATTAGTCAGTTAGCTCTGACTAGTGAACCGGATAATGACAAAAACAGGAAACAAAAAAGCCGGTGACAAAGCACCGGCTTGAAAAGTCTTAATGGAAGCTACGGAATCAGTGGCCCTGATGACCGTCTGGCGGGATCGGCTGGCCATTCCCGTGATTGTCATTATGCCCGCCCTGATGATCCCGATTATCATGGTGATCACCATTATCATGATGATCGCCGTTGTTCGGGTGTGGCTGGTTGTGCGGCGGATTACTGTGACCACGTTGTGGCGGACTAGAATCCCAGCGGTTACCATGCCAGTACATACCATGCTCATTGCGCTCACCATAGTGATGGCCCTGATGGTCATGCCACCACTGTGGCGGACGCCAGTCATAACCATCCCAGTAGTAGCCACGATGATCCTGATCCCCGAGATGAACCGATACGCCGGGTACGTTAACGTCAACAGAAACATTTGCCTGCGCGATCACAGGCAATGCCAGTGCACAACAAAGCAATAAAAGAGATTTTTTCATAATAGTCATGCCTTCTTTATTTTTATGACGTGCTTTTTATATCAGGCAGTAAAGACAGAGAATATAAGAGTGCGGCGTATTTTCGGATAACTTGCTGTGACCTTACAATAAAAATACAAATATATCCTGACTGAAATAATTCAGCAGGATGGAGATTATTAACTATTCAATTCTTATTACGATACTAACAAATCTTAACGCAAGCCTGACGATAACCCGCCAGCCTTTTATTTATAATTAAATTGTTTATTCCAATAAAGGACATTCCTATGCGCCGTATTCTCGCTTTCGTTGGTGTTGCTCTGGTCGTGGTAAGCCTCAGTGGCTGTATCTTCCCTGGCCCTTATGGTCACGGCGGTGGTCATGGCGGTGGTCATCCCCATTATTACTGGCACTAACACTGATTAAGAATTTTCGGCATTGTATTTGTTTATTTACCGACTGCGAATCTGAATATAAACAGATATCAATGCGTTTAACATCAAGGGGCTTCGGCCCCTTTTATTTTTTATTGGGTTCATATTTACACAGTTCGTTGGGATAAATATTTGAACAATACTGTACTTATAAAATAAAGCTTAATTAATGGTCAATCCACCAGAGATAATATTTTAACTTGCTTGCTGATAAATTTAATCTATCAGACGATTCCTGAAACAACCACCCTATTAACGAAATCTTTTCACTTCCTGTGCAATTTCACGCTAATTATTTCATTTCAGAAAAATCGCAAATGCTGCCCAAAAAAAAGGCCGCTTTCGCGGCCTTTTTGCTGATTTCACTTATTCTTTCGGAGTAGCATTCTCTACACGACTTTTCAATTTCTGTCCCGGACGGAAAGTCACCACACGACGCGCCGTGATCGGAATATCTTCGCCGGTTTTCGGGTTACGTCCCGGACGTTGGTTTTTGTCACGCAGATCAAAATTGCCAAAGCCAGACAGTTTAACTTGCTCGCCATTTTCCAAAGCACGACGTACTTCTTCGAAAAATATCTCAACAAGATCTTTGGCATCCCGTTTGCTCAGCCCGAGCTTCTCAAACAGGTGTTCTGACATTTCAGCTTTAGTAAGCGCCATAGGTTCAATCCCTCAAGGATGCTTGGAATCGCTGTTTTAGAGCCTCTACACATTTTGCAACGGTAGCGGCGATCTCCTCTTCTTCCAGTGTACGGCCGGTATCCTGCAACACCAGACTGATAGCCAGGCTCTTGTAACCTTCAGCTACGCCCTTGCCACGGTACACATCAAACAAGTTTACGCCAACTACCTGATTTGCGCCAACTTTCTTGCACTCTGCCAAAATATCGTCTGCGGGCACGTTTTCGGCCACTACAACAGCGATGTCACGACGGTTCGCCGGGAAGCGAGAAATCTCTTTCGCATCAGGCAGTACGCGGTCTGCGACCTTATTCCATAAGAGTTCGAACACCACGGTACGACCATTAAGATCGAGTTTACGTTCCAGCTCAGGGTGGACTACACCAATGAAACCAATACGTTCGCCGTGTAAATAAATCGCTGCGCTCTGTCCAGGATGCAACGCAGGATTTGCTTCAACCTTGAACTGTACGTCGTTCATTTTGCCGGTAAGCTCAAGAATAGCCTCAAGATCACCTTTCAAATCGTAGTAGTCAACTGACTGGCGCGCCAGATCCCAATGCTCTTCATTTTTCGTGCCGGAGATCACACCTGACAGCATGACGTCCTGACGGATACCCAAATCAGCTTGTGTATCAGGTACAAAGCGCAGGCCGCTCTCGAATAAACGCACACGACTTTGCTGACGATTTTGGTTATTTACGACTGCAGTCAGCAGGCCGGACCACAGAGAAAGGCGCATCGCGGACATTTCTACGGAGATCGGGCTTGGCAAAATCAGCGCTTCTTCACCCGGATGCAGCAGAGCCTGAACTTTTGGATCCACAAAACTGTAGGTGATTGCTTCCTGGAAACCGCGGTCAACCAGCAGATTTTTCACACGTTTCAGCGACAAATTCGCTTCATGATGCTTCGTCATCACCAGACTGGCTTTCACTGGCACATCAGGGATGTTGTTATAGCCGTAAACGCGCGCAACTTCTTCCACCAGATCTTCTTCAATCTGCATGTCGAAACGCCAGCTTGGCGCCACAGCCACCCAATGATCGCCATTGTGCTTAACCTGGCAGCCCAGACGGGTCAGGATATCCGTCACCTGTACGTCTTCGACGTGATGACCAATCAGGCGATCGAGTTTTTCACGGCGCAAAGTGATGGTCGCCGCTTTCGGCAGATGCTCTTCTGAAGTCGCGTTGATAACCGGACCGGCTTCACCACCACAGATGCTCAACAGCAAAGCAGTTGCGCGTTCGATTGCTTTAAATTGCAGCTCGGGATCCACACCACGTTCATAGCGGTGAGAAGCATCCGTATGCAGGCCCTGACGGCGTGCACGTCCCGTGATCGAAAGCGGAGCGAAGAACGCAGACTCCAGGAGGACATCCTGCGTCTCATCGTTCACACCGGAATGTTCACCACCAAAGATACCGGCCATAACCAGCGCTTTTTCATGGTCTGCAATGACCAGCGTATCTTCCGCCAGTTTTGCCGTGGTCCCATCGAGCAGGGTCAGGGCTTCGTCTTTTTGCGCCATGCGCACAACGATGCCACCGCTGATGCGATTCAGATCGAATGCGTGCATTGGCTGACCGAGTTCCAACAATACGAAGTTGGTGATATCGACAACGGCGTCGATAGAGCGGATCCCGCAGCGGCGCAGTTTTTCACGCATCCATAATGGCGTGGTGGCCTTAACGTTAATGCCTTTAATGACACGACCCAGATAACGCGGACACGCCTGGGGAGCCTGCACATCAATAGCAATCGTAGTGTCAACGGTGGCTTTGACCGGATTGATCTCAGGCTCAACCAGCGGCAATTGGTTAATCACCGCAACATCACGCGCCACGCCCAGAATACCCAGACAGTCCGCACGGTTTGGCGTCACACTGATTTCGATAATGGTGTCATCGAGTTTCAGGAATTCACGGATATCGGTGCCAACCGGTGCATCCAGCGGCAGTTCAATGATGCCGTCATGATCTTCGGAAATACCCAGCTCGGAGAACGAACACAGCATGCCTTCTGAAGGCTCGCCACGCAGTTTGGCGGCTTTGATTTTGAAATCACCCGGCAATACGGCGCCCACAGTCGCGACTGCAACTTTAAGGCCCTGACGGCAGTTGGGTGCGCCACAAACGATGTCCAGCAGGCGATCGCCGCCGACATTCACTTTAGTCACACGCAGTTTGTCTGCGTTAGGGTGCTGACCACATTCGACAACTTCACCGACTACCACGCCATTGAATGCGCCGGAAACCGGATCCACGCCATCGACTTCGAGGCCGGCCATGGTGATTTGGTCTGATAATGCTTCGCTGCTGATGGCTGGGTTTACCCACTCACGCAACCAGAGTTCACTGAATTTCATGTGATATTCCCGCCTTACTTAAACTGTTTGAGGAAACGCAGATCATTTTCGAAGAATGCACGCAAGTCAGTCACGCCATAGCGCAACATGGTCAGACGTTCCATTCCCATCCCGAAGGCAAAACCGGAATACACTTCAGGGTCAATACCGACGTTGCGCAGTACATTCGGATGCACCATGCCGCAACCCAGCACTTCCAGCCATTTGCCATTTTTACCCATCACATCCACTTCCGCAGAAGGCTCTGTGAACGGGAAATAGGAAGGGCGGAAACGGATCTGCAAATCAGCTTCAAAGAAGTTGTTCAGGAAATCGTGCAGTGTGCCTTTCAGGTTGGAGAAGCTGATGTCTTTATCAACAATCAGGCCTTCCATCTGGTGGAACATCGGGGTGTGAGTCTGGTCGTAATCGTTACGATAAACGCGGCCCGGCGCGATAATGCGGATCGGCGGCTGCTGGTCTTTCATCGTACGGATCTGAACACCGGAAGTCTGGGTACGCAGCAAGCGCTTGGCATCAAACCAGAAAGTATCGTGGTCGGCACGTGCCGGGTGGTGACCCGGAATATTCAGTGCATCAAAGTTATGATAGTCATCCTCGATTTCCGGGCCGGTTTCCACGGTAAAGCCTAGTTCACCGAAGAAGGTTTCAATGCGGTCGATAGTACGGGTCACCGGGTGCAGACCGCCGTTTTCAATGCGACGACCAGGCAGAGAAACGTCAATCGTTTCTTCAGCCAGGCGTGCATTCAGTTCGGCAGACTCCAGCATATTTTTACGCGCGTTCAGGGCTTCCTGAACCTGCGCTTTCGCTTCGTTAATGACCGCGCCCGCTGCCGGACGTTCTTCCGCAGGTAATTCACGGAGGGTTGTCATCTGGAGTGTCAGGTGGCCTTTCTTACCCAGATATTCGACACGCACGTTATCCAGCGCGGTGATATCCTGAGCACTCTCTACGGCTGCCTTGGCATTGGCAACCAGCTCTGCGAGATGTGGCATTGCTTTCCTCTTCTTCTGGCCAATATGGCCCGATGTAAAATAACCGTGATTAATCAGGGGCGCGATTTTGACCCTGAACCTTAGTGTATAAAGCACAGATACAAAAAAGCCTCCACGAGGGAGGCTTAGGCGCTACTTTTCGTTTCTTCTCTTACGCGCGAAAGCCTTCCTGAGTCAGGCGCTAAAGTAAAAAAAGAAACGGAAAATAGCAGCATTCATGCTTGCGTTACCTTATCAGTTGTAAATTTTGTGCTGATGTTCTGACGAAATGCTTCGTATCAGATCAGGGGTATTAAACAACGAAACAGAATGTTTTTAAACACAAAATATAAAAGAGGGAGCAAGCTCCCTCTTTCACCTGACTTACGCCAGTGCTGCTTTCGCTTTTTCGACCAGAGCGGCAAATACCACTTTGTCGAATACTGCGATGTCAGCCAAGATCTTACGGTCAATTTCAATAGAAGCTTTTTTCAAGCCGTTAATGAATTTGCTGTAAGACATGTCGTTCTGACGAGCTGCTGCGTTGATACGCGCGATCCACAGCTGACGGAACTGACGTTTTTTCTGACGACGGTCACGGTAAGCGTATTGACCAGCTTTGATAACAGCCTGGAATGCAACACGATATACGCGAGAACGGGCACCGTAGTAGCCTTTCGCCTGTTTTAAGATTTTTTTGTGACGTGCACGTGCAATCACACCACGTTTTACGCGAGCCATATGCTCTCCTGAGTTTTATATTCTAGATGAAAAAAAGTGTATTTATGCGTACGGCAGACATGCAGAGACCAGACCCAAATCGTTCTTGGATACCAGGCCTTTTGGACGCAAGTGACGTTTACGCTTAGTAGCTTTTTTGGTCAGAATATGACGCAGGTTTGCGTGCTTACGCTTAAAACCACCGTTGGCGGTTTTTTTGAAGCGTTTAGCGGCGCCGCGTACTGTTTTGATCTTTGGCATTTTAAATTCCACTTCGCATTGTTATTAACATGAATCAGAAAGGCGAATCCAGCATACGCGGTGCAAGCACCGCGCAGCAGGATTACTTGGAAGCCTTACTGTTTCTTCTTAGGTGCGAGCACCATGATCATCTGACGGCCTTCGATCTTCGTAGGGAAGGATTCGACAACGGCCAATTCAGAATCTTCACACAGGTCTTTACGGACGCGGTTAAGCACTTCCATACCGATCTGTTGGTGCGCCATTTCACGCCCACGGAAACGCAGGGTGATTTTGGCTTTATCGCCATCTTCCAGAAAGCGAATCAGGTTGCGTAGTTTGACCTGATAGTCGCCATCATCGGTACCAGGTCGGAATTTGATTTCCTTAACCTGAATAACTTTTTGTTTCTTTTTCTGCTCTTTAGTCGACTTGCTCTTCTCGTAGAGGAATTTGCCGTAATCCATGATTCGACAAACTGGCGGCTCGGCATTCGGACTGATTTCTACTAAATCGACGCCCGCTTCCTCAGCTTTTTCAAGAGCTTCATTCAGACTGACAATACCAATCTGCTCGCCATCGACGCCGGTGAGGCGAACTTCTTGCGCGCGAATCTCTTTGTTAATGCGATTAGGACGCGCCGGTTGAACTCGTTTTCCGCCTTTAATACTTTATTCCTCCAGTTGATGAAGACTTCTGCTGCGGATTTCCGCCAGCAGTTTGTCAACGACTTCGCTAACATCCATGCTTCCTAAGTCTTTGCCGCGGCGGGTACGAACAGCAACTTTGCCTGCTTCGACCTCTTTATCGCCACAAACTAACATGTAAGGAACACGGCGTAGCGTGTGTTCGCGAATTTTAAAGCCAATCTTCTCATTTCTCAAGTCGGCTTTAACGCGAATGCCTGCATCTTGCAGTTTTTTAGTTAATTCTTCGACATAGGTAGCTTGTGCATCAGTGATATTCATAATCACTACCTGAACCGGGGCCATCCATGTTGGGAAGAAGCCAGCGTATTCTTCAGTCAGAATACCTATGAAACGCTCCATTGAACCCAGGATAGCACGGTGAATCATTACCGGGACCTGACGGTCGTTGCTTTCGCCAATATAAGAGGCATTCAAGCGACCAGGTAATGAAAAGTCGAGCTGCACGGTACCACACTGCCACGCACGATCCAAACAATCATGCAAGGTAAATTCAATTTTCGGACCGTAGAACGCGCCTTCACCTGGCTGATATTCGAACGGAATGTCGTTTTCAGTCAGTGCAGCGGCCAGATCATCCTCAGCACGAGTCCACATTTCGTCAGTACCAATGCGCTTCTCAGGACGGGTGGACAATTTCACCACAATCTTTTCAAAACCAAAAGTGCTGTACATGTCGTAAACCATGCGGATACAGCTGTTCACTTCATCACGTACCTGCTCTTCTGTACAGAAGATGTGGGCATCGTCCTGAGTGAAGCCACGAACGCGCATCAGGCCATGCAATGCACCTGACGGCTCATTACGGTGGCAGCTGCCGAATTCGGCCATACGCAGCGGCAGATCGCGGTAGGATTTCAGACCCTGGTTGAAGATCTGAACGTGACCCGGGCAGTTCATCGGTTTGATGCAGTATTCACGGTTTTCAGAAGAAGTCGTGAACATCGCTTCTTTGTAGTTTTCCCAGTGGCCCGTTTTTTCCCACAGCACGCGGTCCATCATGAACGGACCTTTTACTTCCTGATAGTCATATGACTTCAGTTTCATGCGTACAAAGGCTTCCAGCTCACGGAAAATAGTCCAGCCGTCGTTATGCCAGAACACCATACCTGGCGCTTCTTCCTGCATGTGGTACAGGTCGAGTTGCTTACCAATTTTACGGTGGTCACGTTTACCGGCTTCTTCCAGGCGCTGAATGTAGGCATTCAGCTGCTTTTTATCTGCCCATGCGGTGCCGTAGATGCGTTGCAGCATTTTGTTGTCGCTGTTACCACGCCAGTAAGCACCGGAAGTTTTCTGCAGTTTGAAATGATGACAGAAACGCATATTGGGTACGTGCGGACCACGGCACATATCCACGTATTCTTCATGGTGGTACAAGCCCGGACGATCATCATGACTGATGTTTTCATCCAGAATGGCCACTTTGTATTCTTCTCCACGGCTTGCAAAGGTATCGCGCGCTTCCTGCCAGCTGACTTTCTTTTTGATAACGTCGTAATTCTTTTCAGCCAGTTCGTGCATGCGCTTTTCAAGCAGTTCGATGTCTTCCTGAGTCAATGTGCGATCTAAATCCACATCGTAGTAGAAGCCATTATCGATAACCGGGCCGATGGCCATTTTGGTGTCTGGCCACAGTTGTTTAATGGCATGACCCAAAAGGTGCGCACAGGAGTGACGCAGAATTTCAAGACCGGCTTCGTCTTTAGCGGTGATGATCGCCAGTTGTGCATCGGTTTCAATCAAATCAGTTGCATCAACCAGTTCGCCGTTAACGCGACCCGCGATGCAGGCTTTCGCCAGACCAGGACCGATATCAAGCGCAACATCAAGAGGAGAAACGGGGCGATCAAAAACGCGCTGGCTTCCATCAGGAAGAGTAATGACAGGCATGTTAATTCCTTAATCTACAGTGGTGCCCCACACGACAGAGCACATCTAGAAAAATATTTGAGTGTAATTTCATGTAGTTATTCACGCTATTCAGCTTTACTTTGCCGAATATAGGCACCCAGGAATACATCACGTAATTGTATCGGGACGCGACGTGAAAACAGGCAACGAGTTTAACACCCGTAAAGTGCGAATTTCCAGCAACCTCTGTTGCTTAATAGGGATATTTTTCGTGTAATCCCCCACCGGCAAGATAAGGTATTCAGAGAAACATTGGATAAGGGAAGCATATGTCTGAAGTCAGGCTGTTATTTGAAGCAATAGGTTTAGGTTTGGTGGTACTCCTTCCGCTGGCAAACCCCCTGACAACAGTGGCACTGTTGCTCGGCCTTTCAGGGAAAATGACCACACAGGAAAGAAACCAGCAATCGCTGATGGCCTCTGTGTATGTCTTCATCATCATGATGGTGGCGTATTACGCCGGTCAGCTGGTCATGAACACGTTTGGAATTTCCATTCCCGGTCTGAGAATTGCGGGAGGGCTGATCGTGACCTTTATCGGTTTCAGGATGCTGTTTCCACAGCCACATGTGGAAGAGAGAGTGCTGATTGAGAATAAAACCGAGGAAATGAGGAAACAGGAATCGCCAAATATCGCCTTCGTTCCGCTGGCTATGCCAAGCACCGCGGGGCCGGGTACCATCGCGATGATCATCAGCAGCGCGGCTACCGTCAGAGATTCTGATTTCCCGCACTGGATAATTACTGTCGCACCGGTGATTATTTTCTTTTTGGTCGGGCTGATATTATGGATCACGCTGCGCAGCTCAGGGGCAATTATGCGCCTGGTCGGCAAGAGCGGGATTGAGGCGATTTCACGTCTGATGGGATTCTTGCTGGTGTGTATGGGAGTTCAGTTTGTGATTAACGGGATCCTGGAAATCATCAAGACATTGCCGCCAGCAGCCTGAGCTGCTGGCAGAAATCTTAACGCTTATCGCATAGCAAGATAAGCGTTGTTCACTTTCCACAAATAACGTGGTGCCTGAGGTGCAGGATGGTTTTTCTGCACATGTTGGGAAAACTCAGCAGGCGTCATCAGATTAATCTTGGCGATCGCGTAAGTTTTATCTTTCGCAAAGGTTCTCAGTAATGCCCCTGCCCCGTTCACATAGGCCAATGTTGTCGCGTAACGACGGGTTTCAGGGTTGTTGATGCCTGACAGTTGCTGTTGCAGGATACTCAGATACGCCGTTCCCAGATCAATGTTCACCGCCGGATTTTTCAAATCACGTGGCGTAGGCTGACCGTAACGTCCTTTCATCCGGTAGGCATCGCGTCCTGCCGTTGAGGCCTTTAGCTGCATTAACCCAATCGCATTCGATTTGCTGACAACGGTTGGGTTATATCCAGATTCGACCTGAATGATTGCTTTAACAAGTGTTTCGTCAACGCCGTAAGTATTTGCTGCCTGGTGAATAACCTCACCATAAGGCCCCGGATGCATTAATGAGGCATCGCGCTGAGGTGGCGGCGACGGATTCAAAAAATGCGTTGTTTGAACCGGTGTTTCTTTAGCGCAACCCGCCAGCAATAGCGCGGCCATCAAATAAAGAATGTTTGGTTTCACGTTATCTCTCTCGCGACTGGGACGAGATGTAGCATATACATCTTCTTTCCACACCTGAATATATTTTTAGTCTATTATTATTATTGTTTTGTTAAACAAGGGGGTTAGGAACATGTCGATAAGACAATTCTGTATATAAAACCTCTTTCGTGTCACATATTCTGAAAATAACAGATTCATTGATTACGCTCTCGGTTCGCCAACGTCGTAAATTGCAGAAATTAAGATCATTATCTGATTCAGCCGTGCGCCGGATCGGGTTTTTAAAGCAGAGAAAACGCTAACTTAATGAATTATCGGGCCAGTCAGAAGGGGTAATACCATGTGGCAAGCCGTCAATCGTTTGTTGAGTGAACACCTTGGCAGTGCTGAAATCCGCGAACGTGTTGAACTGCCGGGAGGTGAAATTCATCCGGCATGGCGGCTGAGCTATGGTGACAGGGATGTGTTTGTGAAATGCAATGCGCGCGAAATGCTGCCTATTTTTGCCGCAGAAGCCGATCAGCTTGCTCTCCTTGCTCGCAGCCAGACCGTCCGGGTACCGGAAGTTTACGGAGTGGGAAGTGACCGTGATTACAGCTTTCTTCTGCTCGAATATATCCCGCAAAAACCGCTGGATACGCACAATGCGTATATTTTAGGGCAACAACTCGCCGCTTTGCACCAATGGAGTGAACAGCTGCAATTTGGTCTTGATTTCGATAATGAGCTGGCTACGCTTCCTCAACCCAATAGCTGGCAACGGCGTTGGGCCACGTTTTTCTCAGAGCAGCGGATTGGCTGGCAGCTACAGCTGGCGGCAGAAAAAGGCATGACGTTCGGTAATATAGAAGATATCACCGCAATGGTCTTTGCGCGTTTACAGAATCATCAGCCACAGCCGTCTTTATTGCACGGCGATTTATGGCCGCATAACTGCGGGTTGTCAGATAACGGCCCGGTTATTTTTGACCCGGCTTGTTACTGGGGCGACCGGGAATGCGATCTCGCCATGTTGCCGTTGTATCCCAATGTTCCGCCTCAGTTATACGACGGCTATCAGAGTAAAACGCCGTTGCCTGAGGACTTCATTTCCAGACAACCTCTCTACCAGTTATATTATCTGCTTAACCGCAGTAATTTATTCGGTGGTCAGCATCTGGTGGTTGCTCAACGTGCGGTTGAGAGGCTGTTACACGATGACATCAATTAACGCCTTACTCTTTTTGTAGCGCCCAAAAATAAGGCCTGAATACGCGAATATTCAGGCCTTATTTATATCGCTACCTTCGTTCAACAACATATCGCTCAACAACGAAATGTTATGAATATGTTGTCACGATTATCCGGCGATTAAACCTAATAATTTCAAAACGAAATATCCGATAACAGCAATAATGATCGGCAAAATATACAACGGGAAATACTGCACCAAAATGGTGTGCCGTGGTATCACGATGCGCTCTTCAATCTGCGGACGGGTCCGTCCCTCCGCACCTTTCGCCTGCTCAAGGATCAGCTGGTCCTGGATCCCTTCGCGAACATGTTTCACCTGACGGGACATTCTTGCGCCGGAAGCCTGAAGTGCCAGCCCCACAAAAATCAGCCAGTAGATGATGAAGAACATGATATTCGCGGTAGTCACACCTTGCCCAAGTGACGGCACCGGCGAGTTGTACCAAAAAACGTTCAAAAATGTAGTGTTAAACTTAATCATATCAACCATCACGTGGACAAAATCCAGCATAACGGCATTGATGCCCTGCTCAGTTTTAGTATGCTCATTGATAAAGGTTAGCAATGAGATCAGCGTTGAAAGCAGCGCAGGGATAAAAATAATCCATCCTGCAATCCGTTTAATCACTGCCACACGTCCGGCCTGTTGGTACGTCATGAATTCCCCTTGTTAGGATACCTTAAGCAACAGCTAAGTTTACCCACAGAAAGGTTTTCCCGCCCAATGTTTTAATCAGTTAGGCCCTCTTCAGTGCGAGCAGCTAAGTCATTTCTCCGCACAACAGATTTCATCCGCACGAAAGCCAATGGTAAAGTGAAGGCCTATTCACTGTTAGGGAGTCCGCTTTCATGGCTTATGTCCGCCCTGTTAATGCAGCAATTTTCGATATGGATGGTCTGTTAATTGATTCTGAACGGTTGTGGGTTCAGGCAGAACTGGACGTTTTCAGCAGCCTTGGCGTCGATATCTCTCAGCGACATTTGCTGCCGGATACCCTGGGGCTACGCATCGACCAGGTCGTCAGAATGTGGTATCAGGTGCTGCCATGGCAAGGGCCTGACCAGGCGGAGGTGGCTTCGATGATCATCGCCCGCACCATTGAGCTGGTGGAACAGACCCGGCCATTATTACCCGGCGTTAATCACGCGCTTGAATTGTGTCGTGATCAGGGGCTGAAGATTGGCCTGGCCTCCGCGTCACCATTATTCATGCTCGATACCGTGCTGGAAATGTTCAATCTGCAATCCTATTTCCAGGTACGTGTTTCTGCCGAGAAACTGCCCTACAGCAAACCGCATCCGGAAGTATATCTGCTGGCAGCCGGTGAGTTAGCGGTCGACCCGCTGAACTGCGTCACTCTGGAAGACTCCTTTAATGGCATGATTGCGACGAAAGCTGCGCGTATGCGCTCTGTGGTCGTACCGGATAAGGAATACTTCGCAGATCCGCGCTGGGCACTGGCGGATATCAAACTTTCCTCGCTGGAAGAGCTTATCCCGGCACATATCCTGTAATTCTGTTGCGCAGCCGCGCCCTGCTGCTGCGCATTCCACTTTCTTTGTTCTTCATTACCCGCTTTTCTGCCCCCTTTAAGCCTGACCAGAGTTCCCCAGATTGAATTTAATTTCGCAAACCTTGAGCTGACTCATGAAATAAATAAAACGATATTTCATTTTTATTGAATTCGCATGCCAATGAACCTATTCTTTCTGCAACAAGGACGAGCCGGGAGCTCTCCTGCTTCTGTACGCTGTCACTGCCACGCAACGGTCAGACTCGCCCGGTAAGTCCTCCTTCATCGCTATCCTACGAGAGGCACCGACATGCAAGTTCGTCAAAGCATTCACAGCGACCACGCAAAAACACTTGATACCGCTGAATTACGCCGCGAATTTCTCATCGAGAAAATCTTTGAAAAAAATGCCTACACCATGACCTACAGCCATATTGACCGCATCATTGTCGGCGGCGTCATGCCTGCTGAGAAAACGGTTTCCGTAGGGGATGAAGTCGGTAAGCAACTGGGTGTGAGCTATTTTCTCGAGCGCCGCGAGCTTGGTGTAATCAACATCGGTGGTCCGGGACTTATCGTGGTTGATGGTACAACCTATGAAATCGGCCATGAAGAAGCGTTGTATGTCGGCAAAGGGGCAAAAAATGTCGAGTTCAGCAGCGTTGATGCAGCGAAGCCTGCCAAGTTTTACTACAACAGCGCCCCGGCCCACACCACTTTCCCAAACAAGAAAATCACGCTGGCGGAAGCTTCACCACAAACTATCGGCGATGCAGCAACCAGCAACCGTCGCACTATCAATAAATTTATCGTGCCTGACGTACTGGAAACCTGCCAGCTGACCATGGGGCTGACCAAACTCGAGGAAGGCAGCCTGTGGAATACCATGCCTTGCCACACCCACGAGCGCCGTATGGAAGTCTATTTCTACTTCAACATGGAAGCGGAAACCGCGGTATTCCATATGATGGGGAAACCGCAAGAAACCCGTCATCTATTAGTCCATAACGAGCAGGCGGTGATCTCACCAAGCTGGTCGATTCACTCTGGTGTGGGTACCAAAAACTACACCTTTATATGGGGTATGGTCGGGGAAAATCAGGTATTCGACGACATGGATCACGTCAAGGTCAGCGAACTGCGCTAACTCTCTGGCTCTGCCGCCGCAGGCAGAGCCACTTAATTTTTATGGCGAACGTGCCGTTGCAAAAGAGACTCTGAATATGATCCTCGATTCATTTGAATTAAACGGCAAAGTCGCCATCGTGACCGGCTGTAACACCGGACTTGGCCAAGGCATGGCGCTGGGTCTTGCTCAGGCGGGTTGCGATATTGTGGGTATCAACCAGTCAGCCCCCGAAGAGACAGAGAAAAAGATCATAGCCACCGGTCGCCGGTTTCTCGATTTGCGCGCCGACCTCAGCAGCATTAAAGACATTCCGAAGCTAATCGAAAAAGCCGTTGCTGAATTCGGTCGTATCGACATCCTGGTGAACAACGCCGGGATTATCCGCCGGGAAGATGCTATCGAGTTCAGTGAAAAAAACTGGGACGACGTGATGAATGTGAACAGCAAGACGCTGTTCTTTATGTCTCAGGCAGTAGCGAAACAGTTCATCAAACAAGGCAACGGAGGCAAAATCATTAACATCGCCTCAATGCTTTCTTATCAGGGCGGGATCCGTGTTCCTTCCTACACTGCATCGAAAAGCGCAGTGATGGGTATTACCCGGCTGATGGCCAATGAATGGGCAAAGCATGGCGTAAACGTAAATGCGATAGCGCCGGGTTACATGTCCACCAATAACACCGAGCAACTTCGTGCTGATGGCGATCGCAGCAAAGAGATTCTCGACAGGATCCCTGCCGGACGCTGGGGGTTACCGGAAGATGTCATGGGGCCGGTGGTATTTCTGGCTTCAAAAGCCTCCGATTACGTCAACGGCTACACAATTGCGGTAGATGGCGGCTGGCTGGCCAGATAACTGTGCAAAACGTGACATTTATATGGCGTATTTTTATACGCCTTTTTCTTTTTAATCAGTCCGTTGACAATTAGTTACAGGGTGTCTCTTCCAAGATTGTGACAGTTTCACTTATACTGGATAAAATAACAGTTATTCAGTTCGGACGCGTCATGACGGCGGAAGGCCATCTCATTTTCTCAATCGCCTGTGCGGTATTTGCCAAAAAGGCGCAGCTCTCCCCGGAGCTCGCGCACGGCGACTGGTGGCATATTATTTCAGGGTCCCTGCTCACCTGTTTATTGCCCGATATCGACCATCCGAAATCCGTGCTCGGCCAGCGTCTGAAATGGCTTTCCCATCCTATTGCCAGAGTTTTTGGTCACCGCGGATTTACCCACAGTTTGCTGGCCGTGGCGGGCGGTATCTTTCTTTTACGCACGCATTTCCCGCATGACTGGGTCATTCCGGTAGATGCTTTCCACGCCATGATCATAGGTTATCTGAGCCATATTCTTGCCGATATGCTGACGCCTGCAGGTGTCCCCCTGCTCTGGCCCTGTCGCTGGCGTTTTCGTCTGCCGCTGATCAACAGTCAAAAAGGCAATCAGCTGGAACGAACGTTGTGCCTGCTGCTGGTCGGGTTAACGCTGTTCTGGCCCGACTGGACGCCCATCATTGGTGCAATCAATCCGGACTTTTTTAACCACATCCTGAAATTGTTTATCTGACAAGTATAAAAGACAGGCAATTTGGCGATATTTGGTACAAATCAAACCCAAAAGTTATAACGCATTCTTTTTGGATATAAATGTTCAGGTGCCCAAACTGGTATTCTGCTCACCATTGCTTTGGGATGGTGCAGACCCTGTCGGGAACACCCGTTTTAAATATCAAAACTATAAGTCTGGAGTTCGGTATGAATCTTCCGCTCGTTCTTAACGTAGTGGTTTTCGTTGTCCTCCTTTTGCTGCTGGCGCAAACCCGCCACAAGCAATGGAGTCTGGCAAAAAAAGTATTACTCGGTCTGGCCATGGGTGTTGTATTTGGCCTGGCTTTACAGCTGATATACGGTTCCGATGATCCGGTACTGAAGACGTCTATTACCTGGTTCAATATTGTCGGCAACGGCTACGTCCAGTTGCTGCAAATGATTGTCATGCCGCTGGTCTTCGTTTCGATTCTGAGTGCGGTAGCGAAACTGCATAACGCATCTTCGCTTGGCAAAATCAGTTTCCTGACCATCGGTACTTTGCTGTTCACCACGCTGATTGCTTCGCTGGTGGGTATTTTTGTCACCGGCCTGTTTGGTCTGACTGCTGATGGCCTGGTTCAGGGTACGCAGGAAACCGCGCGTCTGACGGCGCTCCAGTCCAACTATGTGGGTAAAGTGGCTGACCTGAGCGTACCTCAGCTGATCCTTTCCTTTATTCCTAAGAACCCGTTTGCTGATCTGACAGGCGCAAGCCCTACGTCGATCATCAGCGTAGTTATCTTTGCTGCTTTCGTGGGTGTTGCCGCCCTGCAACTGGTAAAAGATGATGCTGAAAAAGGCCCGCGCGTTCTGGTGTTTATCGATACCCTGCAGGCATGGGTGATGAAACTGGTACGTCTGGTCATGAAACTGACCCCGTATGGTGTTCTGGCGCTGATGACCAAAGTGGTTGCCGGTTCCAACATTCAGGACATCATTAAACTGGGCAGCTTCGTTGTCGCGTCTTACCTGGGTCTGGGGATTATGTTTGTTGTCCACGCCGTGCTGCTTTCTTTCACTGGCGTGAATCCTGCTAAATTCTTCCGTAAAGTCTGGCCGGTGCTGACTTTCGCCTTCACCAGTCGTTCCAGTGCGGCGACCATTCCGCTGAGCGTTGAAGCGCAAACACGACGTCTGGGTATTCCGGAATCTATCGCAAGCTTTGCCGCTTCCTTTGGTGCCACTATCGGCCAGAACGGTTGTGCAGGTTTATACCCGACGATGCTGGCCGTCATGGTTGCGCCAACAGTGGGTATTAACCCGTTTGATCCGGTGTGGATTGCCACGCTGGTAGGTATCGTGACACTGAGCTCTGCCGGTGTCGCGGGTGTCGGTGGTGGTGCGACCTTTGCGGCGCTGATCGTGTTGCCTGCTATGGGCCTGCCGGTCACGCTGGTGGCGCTGCTTATCTCCGTCGAGCCACTGATCGATATGGGTCGTACGGCGCTGAATGTCAGCGGTTCAATGACTGCCGGTACGATTACCAGCCAGTTGCTGAAACAAACCGATAAAGAAGTGATGGATTCAGAAGAAACAGCAGAACTCGCACACCGCTAAGTTCAGATTGCTGGAAACAAAAAACCGAAGCCAATAGCTTCGGTTTTTTTATGCCTTCCGTTCCGTGCTGACTCAGAACGGATAGTCGTGAAATCCTATCTGCTCAGAGATATTACGTGCGGCGGTGTGCAGCATTTCCACATAGTGGCTTTTGCTTTCTTCAGAGAAACGAATGGTCGGGAAGGAAATGCTTAACCCGGCAATCACAACGCCAAAGCGGTCAAAGACAGGAACCGCGATACAACGCAGGCCCTGTTCCTGTTCTTCGTTATCTTCGCCGTAACCTTGCTCCCGCACCTGCACCAGCGCAGTCTGCAAATCGGCGACGTTCATGATGGTATTTTCAGTGCTGCGGGTGAATTCAATTTCCTGCAACAGCGCACTGACTTCCGTTTTATCGCCCCACGCCAGCAGCACTTTACCAATCGCCGTCGTGTGCAGCGGATTGCGGCGCCCAATGCGTGAATGCATACGCAGGTTGTACATAGAATCAATTTTATGGATGTAGACAATTCCGTCTTCATCCAGCGCGCCAAGGTGAATAGTTTCACGGGTCAGGCGGGATAATTCGCGCATCTGAATATCCGCGCTGCGGATCAGATCGACATTTTGTAGCGCTTTCGCACCCAGTTCGAACAATTTCAGCGTCAGGGAATATTTTTCGGACTCGCCTTCCTGCGCGACATAACCGAGCGATTTCATCGTCTGAAGGAAACGGTAAACCGTGCTTTTAGACATCATAACGCGTTGAGAAAGTTCAGTAATACCAATCTCACGTTCTTCGCCCAGCGCCTGTAATATGCCAAAAACTTTCAGGACGGAAGAGACAGAATCGGGTTGTTTATCAAGATCTGCGATAGCCATAGGGTGAGTTACCTGCTCGCGTTGGTTTTGTTTCAAAAAAAATAGAACGTGGTTTTTATTATAGTGGTAAGCATTGTAGAGAAGCAATCAACCCATTGATTGAGAATGTAAGAACTGTTAAGCCAGTTTCATTCCCGACAGAGAGATAAATAATTCATTTCATCATGTGACAATTGTCACTTTAAGTTGATTAGCGTAGTAATATTCCCCTCACTGATGACTACGTACTGACAGAACTCATGACTCCGACACCCACTGATGGCTTACCTCTTCCACAACGATACGGCGCGATCCTGGCAATTGCACTGGGGATCACCGTTTCGGTGCTGGACGGAGCGATCGCAAACGTCGCGCTGCCGACTATTGCCAATGATTTCCATGCCAGCCCTGCGACGTCTATCTGGGTGGTCAACGCCTACCAGCTGGCAATTACTATTTCGCTGCTTTCTCTGGCATCGCTCGGCGACATTTTCGGTTACCGCCGTATCTATCAGACCGGGTTGCTGGTGTTCAGCATCACTTCACTTTTCTGCGCACTTTCTGATTCCCTGCTGACACTGACGGTTGCCCGTGTTTTACAAGGCTTTGGTGCCGCTGCGATCATGAGTGTGAACACTGCGCTCATCCGGATTATCTATCCGCAGCGATTCTTAGGACGTGGCGTGGGGATCAATGCGCTGATCGTGGCCGTTTCCGCAGCCGCCGGACCGACCATCGCCGCGGGTATCCTTTCTGTTGCATCCTGGCAATGGTTGTTTGCTATCAACGTGCCGATAGGTATTGTTGCTCTGATTCTAGGATTGAAGTTTTTACCTGCTAACTCCACGCGCAGTCAGGGGCAACGTTTCGATATTACCAGCAGCGTGATGAACGCCCTGACCTTTGGTTTGCTGATAAGCGCCATCAGCGGATTTGCGCAGGGCCTGAATCATATGCTGATCCTCGGCGAAGTCATTGCGCTCCTGATTATCGGGTGGTTCTTTGTTCGCCGTCAGCTGACGAAACCCTTCCCGCTGCTGCCGGTTGATTTGCTGCGTATTCCGATTTTCAGTATGTCCCTGGGGACTTCTCTGTGCTCTTTCAGCGCACAAATGCTGGCGTTTGTTTCCCTGCCCTTCTTCCTGCAAAACACATTAGGCCTGAATTCAGTGGAAACCGGCCTTCTGCTGACACCTTGGCCGCTGGCGACCATGGTGATGGCGCCGATTGCAGGCCGTCTGGTAGAACGTTTCCATCCTGGAATGTTGGGCGGAATTGGTCTGGTGGTCTTTTCATTCGGACTATTTTCACTCTCATTACTGCCGCCCGAGCCTTCGCATCTGAATATCATCTGGCGCATGTTGCTGTGTGGTGCCGGTTTCGGCCTGTTCCAGTCCCCTAATAACCATACGATCATCAGTTCCGCACCGCGTAACCGCAGTGGCGGAGCAAGCGGCCTGTTGGGCACGGCTCGTCTTCTTGGACAAACCACTGGCGCGGCGATGGTCGCACTGATGTTCAACCTGTTCCCGCAACACGGTACTCACGCGTCGCTTATCCTCGCAGGAACTCTCGCAGGCACCGGCGCTCTCGTCAGCTTGCTGCGAATGACACAGAAAACCAGCAGCCAGCGTGAAGCAGAAAACGCTAAACTGTAAAATTGAGACAAGAAAAAGCCCGGCTATTGCTGCCGGGCTTTTTTTATCAATAATCGCCAGTGGCTGATTATTTGCTGCTTATTTAATATAAGCACCGCTGCGCAGCGCTTCGATTCGTTTATCCAGCGGTGGGTGGGACATAAACAACTCGCTGAATGACTTCGATTTACCGTTGATACAAAACGCCATCATGCTTCCCGCTTCCTGCGGTTCATGGCTGGTTTTCAGACGCTGCAACGCAGCAATCATTTTTTCACGGCCAACCAGTTTTGCAGAACCTGCATCGGCGTGGAATTCACGGTGGCGCGAGAACCACATGGTGATGATGCTGGCCAGAATACCGAATACCAGTTCCAGCACGGTCGCCACGGCAAAATAAATCAGCGGGTTGCCATTACTGCTCTCTTCGCCATCACGGTTACCGGAAAGGAAACCTGAAGCCACCTGCGCGATAATGCGGGAAATAAAGATTACGAAGGTGTTCACCACGCCCTGAATCAGAGTCATGGTCACCATGTCGCCATTCGCAATGTGGCTGATTTCGTGTGCGATTACCGCTTCGGCTTCATCCTGACTCATGCTTTGCAGCAATCCGGTGCTGACAGCTACCAGCGACGCATCGCGGCGAGCGCCTGTCGCGAACGCATTAATGTCAGGCGCGTGATAAATCGCGACCTGTGGCATGCCAATGCCCGCCTGCTGAGACTGACGGCGAACGGTTTCCATCAGCCAGCGTTCAGTTTCATTACGAGGTTGCTCAATAACTTCACCCCCGACCGAGCGCAACGCCATCCATTTAGACATCAGCAACGAGACAATTGCACCACCGAAGCCAAACAGCCCGGCCATGATCATCAATCCCGGCACGCTGCTGTGCTGAATGCCAGTCAGGCTAAGCACCAGCCCGAATACCAGCATAACGGCCAGGTTAGTCATCAGGAACAACGCTATTCGCATCATAAAATTTTACTTCCTCATTGTTACTTCATTGTTATTGGCAGAGTTTAACCACCGGTACATAGCATACCCGGCTGTACTGATCCTATGGGCTTCTTATCAGGATTCAAGAGCCCATGCGCTCTGAGGGGCTGAATTCACAATACTTTACATTTTGAAGTGTTTTATTTCACAGACAAGCCTGAAATTTAGAAGGTTTTTCAAAAATGCATGCATAAAAAAAGCGCACCGGAGTGCGCTTTCTTCTTTGACTGACCGCATGCTTATTTCGCGGCGGTCTGGTCGGCCTGAGCCTTTTCCATACTGCCGAGATCTACAGCAATATGGTCAGCTTCATCGAGATAAGGATCAGGAGCAACGTAGTCTTTCGGCAAATCGTCGAGAGCTTTCAGTGGCTTCTTACCTTCACGCTTGAAGCGTTCATTCAGACGTGTAAGACGCAGGGCATCATCCTCTTTATCTTCTTTATCACGCTGGGCGTAATTCAGAGAGGCTATGTTACGTTTGTCTTTCAGCGCCTTGTAATGGGCGATATCTTGCTGGATGTACTGGAACTCAGGATCTTTCGCAATACGGGCTTCGTGGTCTTTCAGCAATTCAGGCAGGAACGGTTTCATGTCGCCTAATTTGGTGTAAGTCGCCGCGTTAATGCTATCCCACGGAAGTGCGTTATCTTCGAACTTCTCGCCGGTTTCAATCGATTCGATACCGGTAGGCATCAGAATGTCAGGGGTCACCCCTTTACGCTGAGTACTGCCACCGTTGATACGATAAAACTTCTGGATAGTGTATTGCACAGAACCGAGCGCAGGCCATTCAGGACGCAGCATCTGGTCATAAATACGGTTCAGAGAACGATACTGCTGAACGGTACCTTTACCGAAGGTTGGCTCACCCACAATCAGCGCACGACCGTAATCCTGCATTGCGGCAGCAAAGATTTCGGAAGCTGAAGCACTGAAGCGATCAACCAGAACCACCAGCGGGCCTTTGTAGTAAACGACGCCATCGGTATCGCTGTCCTGACGGATACGACCGTTGTTGTCGCGAACCTGAACCACCGGGCCACTTGGAATAAACAGACCTGACAGCGAAACCGCTTCAGTCAGAGCACCACCACCGTTAGTACGGAGATCGATAACCAGACTGTTCACGTTCTGCTTAGCCATTTTCTGCAGCTGAACTTTAACATCATCGGTCAGCCCCACGTAGAAACCAGGAATGTCCATCACAGCGACTTTTTGAGCGCCAACATTCTTGATGGTCATTTTAACTGCGCGGTCTTCCAGACGGATCTTCTCGCGAGTCAGCGTGATTACGTGGTTTTTAGCATTCTTACCTGCAGGCAAGATTTGCAGACGGACTTTGCTGCCTTTCGGCCCTTTGATGAGCGCGACGACGTCATCAAGACGCCAGCCAATCACATCAACAATTGGCGTTTGTTTTCCTGCCTGAATCTGACCCACACCGACAATACGGTCACCGACTGCGATGGCTTTACTTTTGGCCGCCGGGCCGCCAGCTACCATCGAATTGATGACTGTGTAATCGTCGTCGCCCTGCAATACTGCGCCAATACCTTCCAGAGACAGGCTCATTTCGGTATTAAACTGCTCGGTGCTGCGGGGAGAGAGATAGTTGGTGTGCGGATCGATTTCATGCGCGAAGGCATTCATCACCAGCTGGAAAACATCTTCGCTGTTGCTTTGTGTCAGGCGTTTCATCGCAAAATGATAACGCTTGGAGAGCACGTCACGGATTTCCTGATCGTTTTTGCCGGTCAGTTTGAGGTTTAGCTCGTCATATTTGACTTTCGCATCCCACAATTTGTCCAGCTCAGCGCGGTCTTTCGGCCACGGTGCTTTACTGCGATCGAGTTCAATCGTGTCATTGCCCGTGAAATCCATCGGGCGCTCAAGCACTTTCAACGCATAATCATAACGTTCAAAGCGGCGTTTTTGAGCCAGATTGAAAAGAGCATATGGCGTGGTTAACTGACCGGTTTTCAGTTCCTCACCCAAGGTTGCACGTTTATCAGTAAACTGTGCGACATCGGAAGCCATTAATACGTTATGGCCATAATCGAGCATGTTGAGGTAACGGTCGAAGATTTTCGCTGAGAAATCTGCATTAAGGTCGAACTGACGATAATGTGAACGGGTAAAGCGAGCAGTAACACGCTCGCTCACCGTTGCATCCTGAGGATCCTGAGTTAAATTAGGAAGTTGAGCGAGAGTCACCGGTGCACTCTCGTTCGCTGCAAAGCTGGTGTTCACCAGCCCTGCTCCTGCCATTAACAGACCCGCAATAACGCTTAATCTGACAAATTTGTTCATGCCTGAGTTGGCCTCCGTATCAGAACTGCAAGTGTTCTGCGCGCACGATCATCGCCAGACCCGAAGAGAGTTGAACGCGTACACCGTCTTTGGCAATTTCCAAAACGGTCGCATCCATTGCACTCTGTCCTGCTCTGACTTTGATTTCCTGGCCAATTTGCAGTTTTGAAATGTCTGTTACTGGCACCTGACGCGGTTCACGTTTCTCCTCACGCGGTGGGCGAGGTGTACGTGGTTTGCGATTTTCCTGACCAGCCACAGCAGCGGGCGCATTTTCACGACGCGGCGCTGGTTTTTTACCGGCCGGACGTGGACGACGCGGCTCAGTGGTTTCACCGGCTTCACGACGTTTTGCCTGTTGTTCTGCACGTTGTGCCTGAACACGGGCTTTTGCTTCTTCCAACTGTTTACGGGCATGTTCCACGTGCTGCTCTTCGAGAACGCCACATGAATTACCATCAAGGTCAACGCGTTCAGCGCCAACTTTAACACCGTACAGATAGCGCCAGCTTGAGGTATACAGACGCAGAGCAGAGCGTAACTGAGTTTTGCTCAGATTCTCTTCACCTTGCACGCGCTCGACCAGATCCGCGAAGATACCGATTTTTAATGGGCGTGCTTCGCCTTCGGCGGTAAAACAGAGCGGGAACCGCTCAGCCAAAAAGGCGATGACTTCTTTACTACTGTTCAACTTAGGTTGATTTTCCATGAAATTTCCTGATTACAACGGGTTTGCCAACCGGCGCAGGCATGAACAGGCGTCATTATAATGACGCCGTTATTAAATGCCACGTTATCCGACGATCAACTTACGATCAGATTGACATATTTTTCAGCATCGCAGTTTTCGAGATGCTGGCAAAGCCCGCTGACTAACTCTGTCAGCCCCTGTTCATCAGCTTCGTCGAAGCGTTGATAAACGGTGCTATCAATGTCTAATACGCCGATCACTTTGCCATTTATTGTTACAGGCAGAACGATTTCGGCATTACTTGCTGCGTCACAAGCGATATGGCCCGGGAAGGCATGAACATCACCCACACGTTGCACGGTATTTTCCGCTACTGCGGTGCCGCAGACGCCTTTTCCTACCGGAATACGCACGCAGGCAATTTTACCCTGGAAAGGACCCAACACCAGCGTTGTGCCATCCATCAGATAAAAACCTACCCAGTTCACGCCTTCAAGGCGTTCAAAAAGTAAGGCACTTGCGTTCGACAGAGTGGCAATAAAATTGTTTTCTCCGGCGATCAACGCGTTCAAATCACGTTTTAATTCCGTGTAGAATGCTTCTTTATTCATGTAGTAACCAATAATAACCTAAGGGCGGAGAGCCGTTCTGTTGTGCTTAACCCCTATAAAATAAGCATTAAATGCCCATATGAACAAGGTTAATCCTGTGTGACATCAAAAAGACTCACCTACAATAACTGTTTGCCGACCGCATAATACGTTATTTTGTCAAAAAAACCTGGCTGATCTTGGCCTGATGGCCTCGCCTGACCCCCACGGGGGGTTGCGTAATTGTAACAACAGGTATTCTTTATTATTCCAGGCACTATGAAAATACACACAATTTCAGCCCAGATTCCGCAAATTCGTTACCAGCGATGCAGTGAGTGTGACACGCTATTCACACTTCCGGCGCTGCAGCGCACGCAGACAGCACATTGTCCGCGTTGTAACGCAAAAGTTGAAAAAGGCCGGGTCTGCTCCCTGCCGCGACTGATCACGATTGCTATCAGCATATTACTGCTGATGCCCTTCGCTTATACCGAGCCGCTGATCAGCATCCGGCTTCTGGGCACGCGTATTGACGCCAGTTTACTTGAGGGTATCTGGCAGATGTCACGCCAGGGTGATCCCGTCACCGCAAGCATGGTGGCCTTCTGTACTATCGGAGCTCCGCTGACACTTGCTGTCTCCATTCTTTATCTGCATTTTGGCAGCAAATTAGGGATGAATCTGAAACCCGTGCTGCTGATGCTCGATCGCCTTAAAGACTGGGTGATGCTCGATATTTATCTGGTCGGGATGGCAGTCGCTAGCATTAAGGTCAAAGAGTATGCCGATATCAACGTCGGTATCGCGCTGGCCGCCTATCTGATGATGACGCTGATGGTCACGCTGACCATGATTAATCTCAACATCGAGCAGTTATGGGAAGAGTTCTACCCCCAACGCCAGCCGAAAGGGTTGCCCTCTTCGCTGCGTTTGTGTCTGGCCTGTAAGTTCACCGGCATCCCGGATGAACGCGGACGCTGTCCGCGCTGTCATGTTCCGATGCGTCTGCGCTATAAACACAGTTTGCAGAAAACATGGGCCGCGCTGATTGCCGCCATTGTATTTTTAATCCCGGCCAATTTACTGCCGATTTCCATTATCTATGCCAACGGACAACAGTTGAAGGACACCATATTTTCTGGCGTTGTGTCACTCGCGACATCGGGGAACGTGCCGATCGCCGCCATTGTCTTTATTGCCAGCGTACTGGTGCCGTTTACCAAAGTGATCGTGATGCTTACGCTGCTTATCAGCATTCATTTCAAAGCGATTCAGGGACTCAAAACGCGTATCCGTCTGCTGCGGCTGGTGACCTGGATAGGACGTTGGTCAATGCTTGATTTGTTTGTTATTTCATTAATGATGTCGCTGGTTAACCGTGACCAGCTTTTGTCTTTTACGATGGGACCGGCCGCCTTTTATTTTGGCTCTGCCGTAATTCTGACCATTCTTGCCGTTGAATGGCTTGATAGCCGCTTGATTTGGGATGCACATGCAACAGGAAACGCCGAATACACCGACTGAAGCACGGATAAAACACAGGCGCCGGATTTCGCCCTTCTGGCTTCTGCCGTTTATTGCTTTACTGATCGCCGGATGGTTGATTTACAGCAACTATCAGGAGCGCGGTACGACCGTGACCATCGATTTCCAGTCTGCCGCAGGGATCGTAGCTGGCCGTACGCCGGTACGTTATCAGGGCGTGGAAGTCGGGACAGTGGAATCCATCAGCCTGAGCAAAGACCTGCGTACCATTCAGGTTAAAGTCAGCATCAAAAGTGACTTGTCCAACGCACTGCGCGAAGGCACTCAGTTTTGGCTGGTCACACCTAAAGCGTCTCTGGCGGGTGTATCAGGGCTTGATGCGCTGGTAGGCGGTAACTACATCGGCATGATGCCGGGACCAGGAAAAGAGAAAGATCACTTTGTGGCGCTCGATACGCAGCCAAAATTCCGCCTCAATACCGGCGAACTGATGGTCCATCTGCACGCCAAAGATCTCGGTTCTCTGAGTACCGGTTCGCTGGTTTATTACCGTAAGATTCCGGTCGGTAAGGTTTACGACTACGACATTGAAAGCGGTAATGAAGGCGTGACGATCGATGTACTCATCGACAAACGTTTTGCCAATCTGGTCAAAGACAATACGCGTTTCTGGAATGTTTCCGGCTTTAAAGCAGATTTAAACCTGAGCGGAGTGAAAGTTCAGATGGAAAGCCTGGCGGCGCTGGTGAATGGCGCGATCGCTATGGATTCCCCGAATGACGGGAAACAGGCAAAAGCCGATCAGTCATTCGTCCTGTATCCGGATCTGGCGCAGAGCCAGCGTGGTGTGGAAATCAATCTGGATTTACCGGACGGCAACGGATTATCCGAAGACCAGACGCCGCTGATGTATCAGGGCTTGCAGGTCGGTACGCTGACCAAAATTACTTTACAGCCGGATAATAAAGTCACCGGTAAACTGACCGTTGATCCTTCGGTGCTCGACATGATGCGTACCGGTACGCGCATTGAGATGAACAGCCCAAAAATCAGCCTCAATAATGCCAATATCAGTCAATTGCTGACCGGTAACACGCTGGAACTGATCCCCGGTGATGGCGAGCCGCAAAAACATTTTGTGGTGCTCGACAGCAACCAGCGACTGTTACAGAACCCGGGCATTGTCAAAGTGCAGCTGATTGCGCCGCAGAGTTACGGCATTGATGCGGGCCAGCCAATCAAACTCTACGGCATCACCGTCGGCTCGATTATCGACCGCACGCTGACCGATGAAGGCATCCTGTTTAATGCCGCTATTAAACCGGAATATAAAAATTTACTGCATAAAGACAGTAAGTTTGTGGTCAACAGCCGCGTTGATGTGAAGCTTGGCGTCGATGGAATGGAAGTTCTTGGTGCCAGCGCTCAGGAATGGGTCGACGGCGGTGTGCGCATTATTCCGGGCACCAAAGGGGCACCAGCACAGAAATACCCTCTTTACAGTAATGCGGAAAAGGCTGCCGAAGGCATTCAGGGCGAACAACCGGGCGCTACCCTGACGCTGACTGCGAAAAGCCTGCCAGATGTTCAGACCGGCTCCGTTGTGCTTTACCGTAAGTTCCAGGTAGGCCAGATAGTCAACGTTCGCCCTAAAGCCAATGAATTTGAAGTTGATGTTTATATTCAGCCTCAATACCGCAACCTGCTGACTGAGAAAACTATTTTCTGGGCCGAAGGGGGCGCAAAAGTGCAACTCAATGGCAGCGGGCTGACCGTTCAGGCCTCACCGCTGGATCGCGCGCTTAAAGGTGCCATCAGCTTTGACAACCTTGACGGCGTCACTGCCAGTAAAGGGGCGAAGCGTGTTCTGTATGATTCAGAAACCTCAGCCCGCGCGGTCGGCAGCCAGATAACACTAAATACTTATGATGCCAGCAAGCTTTCCGCCGGTATGCCTATTCGCTATCTGGGCATCACCATCGGTCAGGTGGAATCGCTGAAACTCGACTCGCAGTTGAACCAGGTTTCCGCCAAAGCCGTGTTGTATCCTGAATATGTTGATAACTTTGCCCGCCGCGGGACACGATTCTCCATTGTTTCACCGGAAATTTCCGCCGGTGGCGTAAGCAATCTCGATACGCTTCTCCAGCCCTACATCAATGTCGAGGCAGGGAAAGGCGCGCCAGCGCGCAACTTTGATTTGCAGGACTCCACCATCACCGACTCGCGTTACACGGATGGTCTGGGTATCGTGGTCGATGCGGCTGAAGTCGGCTCATTGCAAATCGGCACGCCGGTGCTGTTCCGCGGGATTGAGGTCGGTACAGTATCTGGCTTCTATCTGGGCGCCATGGCGGATCGGGTGAATGTGACGCTTAGGATCAGTAAAAAATATCAATATCTGGTGCGGGAAAACTCCGTGTTCTGGCTGGCTTCGGGTTATGACCTTCAATTCGGTCTGACCGGTGGCGTGTTCAAGAGCGGGACATTCCAGCAATTTATTCGCGGAGGTATCGCCTTTGCGACACCGCCAACCACGCCGTTGGCGCCGAAAGCGGCTAACGGCAATCATTTCCTGCTCACTCCGGAAGCACCAAAAGACTGGCAGAAATGGGGAACGGCAATCCCGAGAAATTAACCGGTATGATGTTGAACAGGGCCACCTTCGGGTGGCCTTTTCTTTATCAGGCAACGCGCGCAGCCCTCTCATCACAGGTAAATATGGTAAACTCCGCGGCAGAAAAACTTCTTCAGCTCTGGAACCACACCTTTGTCAAAGCTCACCACCGCCACCACTTTTACTGGTAAATTACCCGTTGCTTTCCTGGAGGCTACACGCGCAATCATGCCTGCTGACCTGAGCATGGACGAATTTATTGCCGCCTGTCAGCGCCCTCTCCGTCCGAGTCTGCGGGTGAATACCCTGAAAATCAGCGTGACGGATTTCCTTGAGCTCGCCGGACGTTATCAGTGGGATTTAGAACCCGTGCCGTGGTGCGCGGAAGGTTTCTGGATAAACCGCAACGTGCTGGACGATACGCGTCTGGGCAATGCCTTATCGCATCTGGCCGGTCTTTTCTATATTCAGGAAGCCAGTTCCATGCTGCCGGTCACCGCGTTGTTCGCTAACGATACACAACCGGTTCTGGTGATGGACGTCGCGGCCGCGCCCGGTTCGAAAACCACGCAAATCGCAGCGCTGATGAAAAATCAGGGAGGCATTATTGCCAATGAATATTCAGCCAGCCGGGTCAAAGTCCTGCACGCCAATATCAGCCGTTGTGGCGTCAGTAACACGGCATTGACTCACTTTGACGGACGCGTTTTTGGTGCTGCCCTGCCTGAAATCTTTGACGCTATCCTGCTGGACGCGCCCTGCTC
The DNA here is from genome assembly GCF_003614975.1 of Rahnella bruchi. Classification (GTDB taxonomy): domain Bacteria; phylum Pseudomonadota; class Gammaproteobacteria; order Enterobacterales; family Enterobacteriaceae; genus Rahnella; species Rahnella bruchi. Next base: position 252,687 of record NZ_QZWI01000001.1, read on the forward strand.
CGGCGAAGGCGTTATCCGTAAAGACCCTGATGCCATGAGTAACTGGTCTGAAAACAGCGTGACTGAAATTGCCGCTACACAACGTGAACTGATTGACAGCGCGTTTCATGCGCTTAAACCCGGCGGCGTACTGGTCTATTCAACCTGCACCCTTAACGCTCAGGAAAATCAGCAGGTTTGCCAGTGGTTACTCGATACCTATGCAGATGCTGTAGAAGTGGAATCGCTGGCAGAGTTATTCCCGGGCGCGGGTAAGGCCGTCACGCCGGAAGGCTATTTGCACGTCTTTCCTCAGGTCTATGACAGCGAAGGTTTCTTTGTCGCACGCTTTCGTAAAACGGATTCTGTGCCGCGCCTGCCGGTCCCCGGATATAAGGTCGGCCGCTTTCCTTTCTCGCCACTTTCCCGTCAGGACAGTGCCGAAATCGTCAAAGCAGCGGGTCTTTCTGGCCTTGTCTGGCCTGAGAGACAATACACATTATGGCAACGTGATAAAGAAATCTGGCTCTTCCCTGCCGTGCTGGAGCCCGTCTTTGGCAAAGTCCGTTTTTCCCGCATCGGTGTGAGACTGGCAGAGCGTTTTCCGAAAGGTTTCCGCTGGCAGCATGAAGCCGTGGTGGCATTCAGTGTCGCGGATTCCAAAAATCGTTTTGAGATAAATGATGAACTGGCGCAGAGCTGGTTCCGTGGCGTCGATATCTATCCGGACGACGCACCGCCGTCAGACGAATGTCTGGTGACCTGGCTTGGCCAGCCATTAGGACTGGCAAAACGGATCGGCAGCCGGATTAAAAACAGTCTGCCACGAGAACTGGTGAGAGATGGCGCGATTCGTCCGCAAACATTGTCGAACGATTAATTAGATTTAACTTTCCCGCAAATTTCTGTGCCAGAGGAACATTCCGACGGCGCAGAATATTCTACTCAATGGGCCTTAATGCCGACAAAAATACCTGATATATGTGTTTCTTTGAATTCTGTGCAATTGAACTTTTAGGTGAAATCACGGTGACAAAGTGTATATAACAAATAGCTGTAAAGCATTTTGTGCTGCATATATCGGATAGTGACTTATATTATCAAGAAAGGTTCACTGAATTATAAGTAGGAATAATCCTACTGCGCCATGTATTATTGCCATCAAGATAACATTGTCAGTGATATATCATTTTCAGATATAAATCTTAATGCCTGATGTTGAGTAAAGACCTGCCAGTCGGAGAAGTATCATGTCGGATGAAATGAAACTCGAATCAGCAGATGGGCTGCTTTTGCAGCAAATGGCCAGTCTGCGAGATATTATCGATAACAATTCTGACTGGATCTGGGAAGTCGATGCGCAGGGGCGTTATGTTTTCTCCTCCAATAAATGCATCGAATTCCTTGGTGTTCCGCCTGAAAAAGTATTAGGTAAAACCCCTTTCGATTTCATGCCTCCTGATGAAGCACGGCGCGTGGGCGAGCAGTTTGCCGCTATCGTTGAACGCCGCGCCCCTTTCGGTGGCTTGCTGAACCGTAATATACGCCCGGATGGCACTGAAGTTATTCTCGAAACCAGCGGTGTCCCGCTTTTTGATAATGACGGAAATTTTCGCGGCTATCGCGGGATCGACCGCAATCTCACCAGCCTGGATCAGGCACCGGGCCAGCGTCTTTTCCAGCTTGAAACGATCTATTCCAATGCACCGGTGGGACTGTGTTTCATTGATTTACAGATGCGATATGTCACGGTTAATGACGCAATGGCGAATATTATCGGCCTCCAACCCTATGAAGCGATAGGACGCAAAATAGGGGTTTTCCTGCCCGGACTTTCACCATTGCTGAGTAATGCGCTGGAACTTGCCCTGCGTAACGAAACGACACCCGATCGTGAGTTTTCCGTTCCCGGAAAGAATCAGGTTTTCTTCGTACGTATTAAAGCCGCTTATGATGCCCAGAATCAGCTGAACGGCCTGTCTGTCGCGATGACGGACATCACCAGCCTCAAACGTATGGAAAGAGCCCTGCGCGAAAGTCAGGAACATTACCGCAATATGGTTGAGCTGAACCCGCAAATTCCGTGGACAGCCGATCCGCGCGGGATGCTCAATGATGTCAGCTCGCGTTTTCAGCGGATCACCGGCATGACCCGTCAGGATATTCTGGCCGACAAGTGGATACAGAGTATGCACGTGGAAGACCGTCGCGCCGCCGTTCAGACCTGGGAGCAGTGCCTTAAAACAGGTGCGCCACTGGATATAGAAGTTCGTTTTTGTCACGTAGACCGTGGATGGAACTGGATGCGTATACGCGCTGCCGCCAGTTACGCCACCGACGGTTCAATTCAGCGCTGGTACGGTACCGCAGAAGACGTTCATGAACGCAAGTTACTGGAACTGAAACTGGTTAAAGCCAACCGTCGTCTGGAGATCCAGGCGCGCACGGATTCACTGACTAAACTGCCTAACCGCCGTGAGTTTAAAAAAGTGCTCAGCCACGAATATATGCGTGCCAAGCGTAACCGTACACCACTGACCGTGGTGATGATCGATATCGATTACTTCAAACATTTCAACGACCATTACGGCCATCTTTCCGGTGATGCCTGCCTGCGTTTAGTGGCGCGCACTTTGCGCAAATCACTTAAACGCAGCACCGACGTCGTCACGCGTTTTGGCGGCGAGGAGTTCGCGGCCATTCTGCCGGATACCGACCTGAAAGGCGCCTGGATTGTCGCACAGCACATCATGGAATCGATTGAGTCGCTGGGCATCAAGCACAGTTTCAGCGAGTTTAACCGCGTCACCATCAGTCAGGGGATTGCGACGTATATGCCGGAACAGGATCCTGGTATTGAAGATCAGTCAGATATTGTCAGTGCCGCAGATGAAGCCCTGTACCTGTCGAAAAATAATGGTCGTAACCAAATCAACGCAATGCCTGTCTCGGTAAGATTTAACCAGCTGTAGCCTCTTCACAGGGGGCGCTGTGTTTGTGCGGCTCCCTGCGTCCCTTTTCGCAACGTCCTGTCTGAAACCCTCGTCCGTGAGTTCATACACAGAAGAGTGCTTCCGTAAAATTCGGGTGGCACTTTTTGTGCTGTCGACTATTCTGAAATAAGGCAGACCAACTGGTCATACCTGATGTCATTGAAATTGCTTACAACACTCTGGCGAGGAGTATCTGATGGGAAAATCGAGTATCCGGATTGGCAGTTACGAAATTGACGATGCACATCTTTCTACGCCTGAAGCAAAAGGCGGCGATAAGGTGCATATTCCTTGCAAGTCGGACCCTGATTTGTGCATGCAACTTGATGCCTGGGATGATCACACCAGCGTCCCGGCAGTCCTCGATGGCCGTCATTCTGTGTTGTATAAAGAAAAGTATGACGAGCAGAAAGATGAGTGGATTATGCGACTGGAGTAACAATGCATGGCGAACGGAATTTTGTTCGCCATGCCGCTTGCGGTCGGTCGATTTTGAGTGCTATTGAGCCTTTGTCACCAGCGAAATGCCCCGACCGGCGAAAAAACGCGCGAAAGTTTCCACAGGTAACGTGACATCCTGCTGAGTAGAAATATCGTGACCGGACGGATTATGGAAGGTCACTGATTGATCATCAGCCCGGGTCACCAGCACCAGATGACCGCCTTTGTGCGGTGGCGTGGACTCCGGAATACGCACAAAAGGATGTACTGAAGCAATAAAAAATCGGTGTTCTGCCAGCTGACCGGCAATATCTTGAGCCGAGATATCCACTTTGACCTGCGCCGAAAGACCCAGTTCCTGCCGGACATATTCCACAAAAGGCGCGTAGATAAGCCCCTTAATATTGTCGCCCTCGCGAACATACGCTCCGTAATAAAGGCTTCGGTAAGTCAGTTTCAACACAGGTACTACTTTGCCCGAAACGGCTGCCAGCACCATCTTCAGGCAGCACATTCCGCAAACATGATTCGCCCACTCGATAAACTCCCGTTGTTCAGCCGCACCCGAATTGGGCCACACGCTGACATCACTGAGCTGAATATCTCCGGCAATAATCCCGGCTGCACAGTCAGGATCTTCCCACTGACTAAAATAAGGGACGCCGGAAGAAGTAGAAAATGAACGCTGATTAACGGGCATGACATAGTCCTGAACGGCAGAGTGGCAACATCTGGTTGATCATACAACTGACGAATGAAAAGGCCTGATGTCAGTATCAGGCCTCTGGAAGATTTAGAACTTTTCGACCATCCGAAACTTCATCAGTAACAGCGGCATCGTCGGCTCAAACATTTCATACTCTTCGAAGAAACGCTGGTGCTCTTTGCGCCAGTAAGCCAACGTCCGGTCGCCTTCCCCTTCCTCCCAGGCATGCTGTTCCGTTACCTGGTCAAAAGGCACTTGTTTCACTTCGGTCAGTTGCACGGCACACACCGGATTACTGCGGCCATCAACTACCACAAAGATTTCGCCCGGCTCAGGTTCAGGATCATCATCAAGATTTGAGCAGGTGGCGGTTTTTGTGCCAGCAATAACACGCTTAGCCAGTTCGTCAGCTGACGATTCAGTATCACCAAACGACCAGCGCTCTGCGTCCCGGTATTTGAGTGGGATCTGCGGAATCATAATTTATCCTTTCAATTGAGATAGTTCACTGCCATTACAGTTAAACATTAGCACAAAAAAACCCGCCGCAGCGGGTTTTGCAAGCCGGAAAAGTGTCTTAAGGTTTGCTGCAGTTATCCGGCATTTTCGCCGGCCACTGACGTGCGCTTCCGGCACCGTATAAGACGCTAATACCACATTCCTTATCTACACGTGCCAGAGGCTTGCCCGTTTTATCGATCATCATCGACATGGCCGGTGTGGAAACGACGGCCACTCCGCTGTCAAACGGTGATGCGGCGCTAAACACTGGCGCTATCACGAAGTTGCCAAGCGCATCGACATAACCATAATTACCGTCAGCTTTGGCGAATGCCAGCCCGTCGACAGGCAAACCTAAATCAAGGTAAGAGACGCCATCAGTTGGTTTCCCCTGCCCGTTAATCCAGGTTTTGGCTCCATCCGCCTTCATCAACACGGCGTGATCACCCACCATCTGACTGGCCTGTCCCTGAACAGTGAGAACCAGTTTACCGGTATTGTCGACGTAACGCGTCGCAGGCTCATTATCCAGGGGGTCATAGGAGACAGACCAGGCGCTCGCTGGCGGCATATTCCACTGACCTTCTGGCATCGCTGCCACACGTACACCTTTGTCATCAATCAGTTCATAGCCCGCTGGCGTGGAGCGCAAAGCGCGCCCTTGCACAAAAGCAGAGCCCCGACTTTCACCGACAGGCTGAATTTGCCATTCACCTTGGGCAGATAAATAGCCTTGCTGCGGCTGGCGTGATAATTTCACCCAGTCCCCCAGCGCACTGATACGTGTCTGCTGCTCATGAAGCTGAATATTACCTTTGGCGTCCAGAAGCCACGACTGACCGGCCGCAGACCTGGCCAGAATGCGTCCGTCGCTAAACTGATTTACGGTAAGTCCGGCTGTAGGTGCAATTCTTGGCTGAGCGTCATTGCCGATGATTTCTGCAAGAACAGCTGATACCGGTTGCTCTTCGGTTGCAGGTTGTGTCAGTAACCAAAGAGCGGAGTTAATGCGACGGGCATCGGCATACTTCGGCGCAACCACGACTTTACCCTGGCTATCGAGTATCCCCCACAGTCCTTCAGGCGTTTTGAATGCGGCCAGACCATCTGAGTATTCGCCCATATCCTGATAAGCCGGTTGCAGCACAGTTTTCTGACTGGTGACGTCGTAAATGCCCCACAACGCCCCCTCAGCTGCCGTTTCACGATAGCGGAACCAACCATTGCCGAGAGATTCAATCTCAAACACATTCGGCAAATCATAATGCTTACCGGCGTGATCAAGTGCTGTCAGTTTTCCATTCAGATAATCCAGAGCGTAGCCCTGTACAAAAGGAGAAATATTATCTTCAGTCAGAGAAATAATAACTTTGCCCTGCGCGTCCACCACGCCGGTGCCATCGGTTGATCTCACAATGAACTGACCGATGCTATTACTGCTGTCAGCAGGTTCAATATCCTGCCATTTGGGATCAAGCTGAAGAGTGCCGTCCGGGCGCAGGAAACCCGCGCCGTTTTTGCTGCCCGCATCAGCAGGGCGAACCAGTGCCAGTGGCGATGAAGCTGAAGGGGAATTGGTGGGAGCGGTCAGAGGTTCGATCCTGCTGCCGTTCAGAGTGCTGATACTCTTTTGATTCAGCAAGGCCTTGCCTGTGGCATCAACCACATTCACCACATCACCTTGCTCGCTGCGCAACCATAAACGATGATCGATAACTTCTGCACTGGAAATTTGACCCAGCCAGCCAACATTCTGGGTGCCACCAATGACTCCGCCAGAAGGAGCAATAATAGCATTCACCTTTTTCTGCTCCCCCTTGGTCGTTATCAGGAACTCACCGGTATTTTGCTCCCAGGGCTCACTGCCAGCAGGCAGCGAGAGGGCTTGTTTACGCCCCGGAACATACAAAGTAAGGGAGTCTTTACTGGCAGGATATAAAACATAGTCGCCGGAAACGTGCAGGGCTTTTGCGTCAGTTTCACTGAAACTGGCAATCACAGTGGCTGAATTATCCAGCAGTTTGATGCCATCGGCCGTTTTCGCCAGCCAGAAGGCTCCAGTTTCCTCGCTGACAGAAAGATATTTCTGCTCGTCCTGAACTCCGTCAGTACGGATTAACGTAATGCCGTCTGCTTTTTTTGCCAGTGCGACAGAAGGATTATGAGGATCCAGAGTGATGGACGTGTACTGAGGTTGAACGCGCCAGGCCAGATTTCCATCCACAATTCCGTAACCTTTGCTGGCATCGACAGCAATGAACAGATCATCGGAGCCGAACGGCTCTACCACTTCCATTTTGTCCGTCGCCACATGGCGAACACCGTCTGGCGAAAGCAGTACACTGTTAAACGTCAGGCTGAGCCGGGCGGGAACACCATTACTCAGAACGGCGTCATCCACCAAATCATCCAGAGCTTTACCGACCTGAACACCTTTGCGGTCAATAATCTGAGACTTTCCGCTCACCTTAACAACGGCCAGACCGGCTTCAGTAAAGGGTTGTGCGCGGTCAAAGGACGGCTGAATCATCCAGTTTCCGGTCAGATCGATATAGCCCCACTTCCCCTGTTGCATGGCAGCGGCGGCACCGAAGTGATAATCACCGACCTGCTCAAAAACAGGTTTGATAACAAGCTGTCCCTGATTATCCAAAAAACCCCAACGCTCATCCGTTGCATCAGCTGAGGGTAAAAGCACAGCTGAGCGACCTTCACGAACGTCGCGGATACATAAATTTTGTGTTAATGGCAACGCCGCACGCAGTTGGGTATCAGCCTGGGAATCGGGCAATGGTGCCGAACATGTCGGTGCAGATTCAGCCTTTACGGGTTCAGCCGCAATAGCAGAGCCGGTCAGCGTCAATAAGGCCAATGTCCTGCCGGTGCTCAGCGCGCAGAGAAGTGCCTGGCGTAGCCTTGAAGGTTTGCTGACAATCATTAATTACCCCCGGAACCACAAGCGGGTGCTTTGGCAGGCCAAAGATAAGCACCTTTCGCATCCACAATGACGCGTTGATTACAACGCACCTGAATTTTTGCCTGAACATTACCGTCGGCATTAAGCAAATTCACGACACCCTTACCGCCAGCCCAGGCACGCTTCTCACTGAAATCAGTGGCCCAATCAAATTTAGGCAAAATCGCAAAGCGCCCCGTGGTATTGATATATCCCAGCAGGTTGCCGTACGTTGATTTTTTCACGGCGGTCGCAAAATTGTTGCTCATCGCCCCGACCTGATCGAAGTATGAACCAATCAGCTTTATACCTTGCTGATCGACAAATCCATACTGGCCTTTCTGATCACGCATAGGAATAACACCTGAGTTGGCTTTGTCAGCCAGCAGGCTGTCAGGCCCGGCGAAACGCTGGATTTCATTTCCATCGTTGTCATACAGAACGGTTTCACCGGTTACGTCATCGTTCATGACCAGACGAGCCATTGAATTCAACGGTTGTGCCTGATCAAAGCCCTCTACCGAAGCGCCATGGTCATTAATCAGCGTAGTTCGTCCGTCACTGACTGCACGGCTAAGATTCAGAGGTGAGATGAAATTAAATTCCGCGGTGTAAACTGGTTGAATCTGCCAGTCACCCTGACTGTTAATTGCACCGTAATGAGGTGAGAAACTCAATTTTATCCAGTCACCCTCCACAGAACTCGAAGAAGAGTTAATGGCTTTACTGACCGGGAAACGCCCTGCGTTATCAAGTAATGCCACGCCGCCTTCGGAAGGTTGAACCAGCCAATGGTCCTGCCCGACAGCTTGCGGTCTGGCGAGTAAATCCGTCGCGAGTACTTGTCCGCTTTGGGCGCTGTAGAGACTGTAATGACTGGAAAGCGCTCCGCGCTCTCCCGGCTGATCATTATCAGAAAGGGTGAAAGCGCCCTGACCGATATATTGGAATTTACCGCTGCGATCCGCATCTGGCGCTATCGCCCAGGTGCCATTCGTATTGAGAACACCCCATCCGTCATCCGCTTTAGCCAGGGCATAACCTTCGTTGAAAGCATCGATTTCAGTGAACTCTGGTGCTGCCTTAATGCTTTTGCTCGCGATATCCCATAAGCCCCAGCGCTGCGCTTCTTTTTCACCCTCGGTGTAATAAATCAATCCTGATGACAAACGCTGAGCATTTTTCTGAATATCAGCGGGGATCTCGACGACATTGCCATTTCGGTCAATCAGATGCTTAACATCGACATTGTTGACGTTATCAAAGGCCCAGGTGTAATCACCTTCAAAAGGCGTGATCTGGGTATAAGTCGGCTGAATAACCCACTTGCCTGAAGCATCGACAGCACCCACTTTTTTGTTTTGAGTATCGATGATGAGCGGGGCCTGAGACCCGTTGGTTTCTACAGATGCCCATTGTGGATCAGACAAGACATTCCCCTGCGAGGTGAGAATGGCAGGCGGTTTCGTTGCATCCGCAGGCGTCAGAATTGCCCAGGGAAGATTGTTCGCCGCATCACTGGTTGATTCCGGCAATGTAGTCACATCATCTGACATCGCCACTGTGTCCAGCGGCCGCAGCTGATAGTCTTTCAGTGCAGTAAGCGTGGTATCATTAAGCAGCGCCACACCATTGTTGTCATAAATCTGAGCAACTTGTGGTGCCTTACCTTCTGTTTGCATTACCCAGAGATGGTTGCCCTGTTGCAGCACCTGCGGCTTATTAACTTTCAGCGAAACAATTTGGTTATCAGCACCGATGATAACGATGCCCTTGCTACCCGTTCCCAGCGTTGCCTTTCCCCAAACCAAAATATTTTCAGTCTGATCAGCAGGAATATCCTGCACTTTTTCCAGTTTGCTGCTGAGTAGCTGTTTATTATTATCGTTGCCCGTCACCAGCCAGCTGCCGGAAGCGAGCGGTCGCACAGATTTGTATTGTTCTTTATTTAATGCAACACCCTGACGGTCGACAAACGACCAGAGGTTCTTGGTTTTTACCGCAACGACGTCGCCGTTAAGTTGTGGTTCATCCCGCGTTTTGAGTACCATCGGGTTTATCGCCCAGTCACCGTTCTCATCGAGATACCCCCAGTAACCTTCTTCTGCTGAATCACGTTTTTTTGCCGGGATCAGCCCGGATTGTGGCAAATCCAGCGCCATAACATCATCAGGTAAAGACAAAGAACGATCTGTCGATGCATTCCACAACGCAGGTGATACCTGAGTTTGAACATTTGCCAGTGCCTGACCGCCGGTAAAACCACGGCTATCGAGTGCAACGGCAAACGGCAGCGTTTTAATCACGGCCCCTTTTTTGTCTATCAGTGCCAGACGATTATCTGTCACCACCAATGCTGTACCCTGCGCATTGAAATCAGTAGCGCGCGTAAAGCGTGGCTCAATGACCCAATGGCCTTTTTTATCGATATAGCCGAACTGTTCGCCCTTTTTAACAGCGGCCAGGTCATTCACAAAGCCCCGCGCTTCGCTGAAATCGGGTTTGATAACCATGTGTCCGGAAGCATCGACGTATCCCCACTGAGATTCGCGGGACAGGCCGACCTGAACAGGGGAAAGTCCCTGCTGGAAAGGTAACTGACAGTCTTTGGCGGTTTTTGCATTGCCACATGCCCGTAATTGCGCGTCATCCGCATGTACCGGCATATTAAAAAAAGCATTCAGAACCAGGGTTAACGCGCTGAAATTTCTGATGTATTTGAATTTTTCGGAGCAATTCATCCGATGCCCTTATAACTGGATAAAATGGGAAAGTGTAGCGCACGCTTTTTCTTTATCACCCGCAAAATGGGCGTGTGAGACGGTAATAAATCCGATAATAATCAATTTCAAGCGCGCGCACATGTTATACGCCTATAGGGTGTCAGCTTGTGAAAGAAAAAGCAGCTAATTTATTACACTGTAACGAATGAATACACTTCATCACCGCACCCGAAGGTAAGCTACAGATGATAACATTCGATTATCTACAGCACTTTTCATTAACCTCGTCATTACATTTTGACTTCTTTCCTAAAAATAGGATCGTTTTTTCTAACACGCATAAAAATGGTGAATAATTAATCTCTAAAAGATTCTTATAACATTTGATTAAAGTCATTATTCCCCCAGCTTTAGTCTGGTTTTATAGATTAATGAGCGTTGTGTGACCAATATCACTCCCGGTCTGGGCAGCTTAAAACCTGGCAGTGTTCGGTTACAGCGTATTTCAGGTGCTTTATCTAATTGGGGAAGAGTCATGCCTATTGTTCGAGCCAGATTGAGTCTGTTTGGTGGCGACACCGTCGTCATACGTTGTTCAGAAAAATGTCACATACATCTGATGTGTGAAAATGAGGTTGAGCGAAAAGGACGTCACTCAGGTTTCGGTGATATTTTGACGGTTAACGATCAGAATACGGCTTATGTCGGGATCCCTTATAAAGGCGTCTGGGATGTCCTCATTGATTCCAAATGTGACTCTCTGGAGCACTCCATCAGCTATCTCCCTGCCTGATCACCCTCTTATCCTTCTTATATAAAAACAGCCTTCACCATTTTAGTATTTTTGCTCAGGCGAATGGGAAACCATTTGCCTGATCTTCATACCTCGCAACCCGACAAATTGCTACCCCTGAAAGTATAGGCAACCGGGAATACTGTCTACGGGCAAAGTGAATTCTTGCGTAACATCGCGTAAGAAACTTTAGCGTATTACATCAGTTACATAGCGTTATTGAATTGAACATTCCATAAATTTAAGAACCCCCCTTTTTGGCCTGATTAATTGATTGCCAGCAGTGATTTCGCATTGCATTCTGTTGATGTAACGACGTGGCGCCGGTCAGTTCACCGGATTTATTTCAGGCAAAAACAGATATCTCATAATGAATAATAAATCACTTTGCACCATCGCTGACGTAGCTGACCTTGTTCCTGAGCTGCGTAAAGTTCGCCAACACCTGCACCAACACCCGGAACTCTCCAATGAAGAATCGGCAACCGCTGCCCTCGTCGCTGAAAGATTAGAATCGCTGGGCTATCTGGTGACGACTGGCGTTGGCGGCTACGGCGTGATCGGTACAATGACGCTGGGCAATGGTTCACGAAGCATTGGTATCCGCGCGGATATGGATGCATTGCCGATAACGGAGCAAACGGGTGTGAACTACGCCAGCCAGAATCCAGGAAAAATGCATGCTTGCGGGCATGACGGCCACACCACCATGCTGTTGGGCGCAGCCGAACAGCTGGCGCGTAGCAAAAACTTCTCTGGCACCGTGCATCTGATTTTCCAGCCAGCAGAAGAAATCGGTTTTAACAGCGGCGCAGAGCGCATGCTGGCAGAGCAACTTTTTGAGCGATTCCCGTGCGATGCCGTCTACGGCTTACATAATCATCCGGGATATCCGGTCGGGAAAATGATGTTCCGTTCAGGGCCGTTTATGGCGGCCTGCGACACCGTTAATATCACTATTCATGGCAAAGGCGGTCATGCGGCTCGCCCTCATATGACTGTCGACCCTATTCTGGTTGCTGGCAGCCTTGTAGTTGCATTGCAGTCGGTGATTTCACGCAATATTGACCCGAATGAAACCGCGGTAGTCACTATAGGTTCATTGCACTCCGGCCATGCGGCGAATGTCATCCCGGAAACTGCGCGTCTGGAAATGAGTGTCCGTTCGTTCGATCCGCAAGTGCGCAAAATCCTCGAGCTGAGAATTTGTCAGCTGGTGGAAAATCATGCAACCGGATATGGCGCGCGGGCCGAAATCGAATATGTGCCCGGATATCCGGTACTTGTGAATCATGATAAGGAAACAGCGTTTGCAGCCGAAGTCGCAAAAGAGCTGCTGGGTGAAGAGAATGTAATCGATAATCTGCCGCCAATTTCAGGCAGTGAAGATTTTGCTTATTTCCTGCAGAACAAACCGGGCTGTTTTCTGCGCCTGGGCAACGGTGACAGCACCGTTTTGCATAATCCGGCCTACAACTTTAATGATGAAAGCCTGAGATTCGGCGCTGCTTACTGGACGCGTCTGGTTGAACGCTATCTGGCAGATTAAAGCTGTAACTGCTTAGCGGCAAAAACCAAACCAGCGCATGCCTAAGTGAAAGTGGTTAGCATGCGCTGCATTATAATCTGGCCCTATAGAGTTTCCGAAAAACGGGCAACTTTCTGCAAACAAAGTATGGATATACTGCGCCTCAGTCCCTGACTGTGGCCATTGTTTTAGTACAGTTAAATGGCGGCCATCTGCCAGCTCAAAACCGGCAATATCAAGTGCTTCAGCAGTCGCATGTTCGCTAAGCCGGGCATCGGGTTTATTATAAACGTTCCGACAGGCATAACTGCCGAGATGGTCAATTTTCAGCAGCCGTGACCCTAATTCCTGCGAAGCTAAAGGCTTCGCTACCTGCCCGACAAACATCGCGCTGCTGAGGGCAAGCCGACAACTCGCCAGATAACTCGAACTCAGCGTAACTTCACCAAACCCGCGGACTCGCACAGGATTAATCAGCGGACACTTACCTCCCATATCGCCTGCACTGCTGAACTGGATAGCGCCATCTTTTTGAGCACGTTCGAGCGCCGCCAGGCATTCATGAGGATTATTATCCAGCTGCCTTAATTTGTAGCGGGTTATCAAGTTCGGCGGGTCAGTAATAGCCAGCGGTGTGAAAGGATTATATTCAGAGGGTACATGACGACTTATCCACGGACCGCCGAAATAAACAGCCACTACAATTAAAATCAAACTTACCCAGTATCGCATAATGCTCCTTACACGGTTGTGGCGCAGCAGTCCCTTGATTTTTCGGGAGTAATATCCTGAGTATAGTGCCTGAGTAAATAAGAGTCTGACGGGGTTACAAGTCGGGCAATAAACTTACGAAGATTTGACATAAATCGACACTGAGTTTGTTACTTTTATTACCGAAGACGAAGTTTTTTCTCCTGTGTCCACTGTGAACTGTCCTTCATAGTGTGTAAGACCCTCGCAATACCCCTTTCAGCCCGCCCCGAGTGGGCTTTTTTTTGTCTGCCATTTGTCAGTGCAAAGAGACAATCCTCTCCCAGTTATTCGACCCGCTTAACATCCGGATGGCGTTCACTGGCGGCCTCATGAAATATATCCCCAAGCCATCCGGGTATTTCATCCTCAGTCATATCATCAGGGATGATGATGTCATAAAGCCTGGAAAATTTTCTTTCTGCCATATCAGCACGGAAGACCTGCCAACCATCGGAAGTTTTTTTAACTGCGAGGTGGCGACCAAAAACACTATAAATCAGCATAGAACTCCCTCTGCCTAATCAGGCATGTGCCATATTTAAACATCATAGCCAAAGCGGTGGCCGGAAGTCTAAATGGGTTGCGGTGAGGATAAGAGAGAACGGTGTAATAGGGTGATTTTTGCAAAGATTCAAGATTTAAAAAACAGGCAAAAAAAAGACCGAATACTAATTATTGCACTTTAAATCAGTGTGTTAAGATTGTAATTGGCGACAAAATGGCGATAAGTTACAACTGACAGGCGCACTTCGATTTTAATCAAAATTAAATGTTGTTGATTTACTTAATGGTTACCAGGCTCACTGCGCGGTCATAGCATCTCACTGTCAACGCGCCTGACAGCCATAAGATAAGAAACGGACAATGTTGACACAATGTAGTCGCAACCAATGGATATATGTAACTATATATATTAAGTCTAAATTGACACTTGATATGCAACTATGAATAAGGCCTGATAAAAAAAACCCGTCTATTATGATAAGATCGCAAATAAATATGACAGATAACGAAAACAAACTAGCAGCTTATTTTCAATAATGATGATTCCCATATCTTTGCGACCGAGTACATTCAATAAGACAGAGGATGATTAACTTTTTATGTCCAGCATAGACAGAGGAAAGTTAGATATTATTTTATTTTCTTCGCAATAAAATGCTTGGTAAAACCTAAATTCATTAACTCCATTTTCTTGGCACTTTTCTTTGATTATCTCTATGATTTTTAATTTATCATCAAGCTTCGTTTTTATTCCAAAAATGATACCTTTCAGCGATGAGAAATCATACTTTCTTGCTCTATCACTTGGATTATTATAGTTTACAGTCTCACCATTCCTCAAAATAATTCTGAATTCCTTCTCATACTTCCAGTCCTCAGATTTTTTAGTGATATCACGATAAAATCTTTTCCAATAATCATCTTGCCACCCATCAATATCATTAATGAGAGCCTCTGAGCAAATACTGGCAGCTCTGCTTATCGGGTCGATATACCAAGAGTAATTTAAATCGGGGATAGGCAAGCGGCCAATACTTCTAAAAAAATCGACCTCACTAAAACCGGGCTCATATTTAATTTCATGGAATTTATGCGGGACATCCCCACTTGTTTCTTTATAGGAATTCTGAGAGGCTGTAAATCCAGTTTTTGTATGCAATGTCAGACAAGAATTCTCATCTGCATGAAAAATCATGCAGACACCTTGATGATTATCTCCATAATTCCCCCAGACAGAAGAGTTTGTGGAAGACGTCATAAAACAAGCAGTATACCAATCAGGGTACATTAATTGCTCTAAAGAAGTGATATATCTGTCAGGGAAACTGAAAACAACCATATATCTATTTTTTTTCTTGGCATCCATAATATTATTGTGAAAACCAGAAAGCGATAATTGTATCAACACACTTTTAGTGGCAGAGAAAAGAGTTTGTATTTTTCTATCACCATTTTCACTTTTCAAATTACTTTCGACTTTCTCAATAAATCCCCTTTCAATTATGCCTCGAACTTCTTTTTCTGGATCGTCAACTCTTAAGCCTATAGGGGCATTCGCCAACTCATCATAATGCTTGCATACTATGTCTAATGCTAGGTGATGAATTGATGAAAGATAAATATTTAACTCATCCCTTTTAATATGAGTAGTCCGTGTGGCAATCTGGGATATTAGCTTAACTACAAATGCATTAGTGACAAACTCCGTAGTTATTGCACTTATTAAATCTTTATATTTATCTGTTGGCAAATCTTTAGAGCATCTAAAAACAGGTATATCAATATTTTTTATTTCTCTCGATTCTCCACTTACAATAAACTCCTGAAAAACGCTTTCAAGACACGAGATGTAATGTCTGAATAAATTAGTCCAAATAATCACATCTCCATCCCAAAATAAATTCCTGTAGCCCTCCATTGGATCATTTAAAGCCTCGGGTGGTGAGAAGTAGATGGTTTGAGATTCCAACTCTTTATGGACACCTAGGAGGCTATCAATCTTTCTAAATCGATAATAAATTTCACTCATTTAATTTTCCTTTTAAGCCATGAATATTATATTAAATAATGCTTATCATAAAAAAACCGTAACAAATTCATCTAAATAAAAATACACAAAGTGAATTCCCCACATTTTTAGATGGAATTTTTCAATATAACGACCACTAATCCCTTAGCGATAACATCATTAGCGGAACATTCAAATTCACCATCATGTCCAGTGATGCGCAATTTATTCCCTGGCCTACGGGATACTGTATATACATCCAACACCCCATCAATATTTAGCAGCCATGATCCATTTGATATTTCGTTAACATCCATTTCTATCAGCCATGCTGATTTTCCACTACGAACATAATTCAGGTTTTTGAAATTGACCCCCTCGGGGACAAATGACTCATCGATGTAGCAAAAACCGTCATCATCAAGCTTGCCTGCCAGAAGTATTTTTTTAGCGATCGTAGGTATTGCTGAGGTTACATGTTCTTCCTGCGATTCAGTACTAATCTCACCTGTAGCTAACCATCCAAGTGAAACTCCCGTGTCTAATGCGCAGGCAATAACTACATCACCAGGGAAATATTCTCGGCGAACCCATGTGCTTATAGTTCCCGTTGATATACCGAGATATTCACTTAATTCCTTTTGAGTAGCAAACCCGTATGCGCTCATGACTCTTTGAAGGACTGCTTTCCCACCAGTTGAAAGCATCTTATCAATAAGGGCTTTACCTTGCTCAGATCGTGAGCGAAAACTTTTAAAAGCCATACGCTCAATATTTGCATTTGCAAATTCCCCCGTAACTAACCAGCGAAGATCTGAACCAGTATCTAAAGCACATTTGATGATTGGGTTACCAGGAACACTGCCACGCTGAAGCCAGCCACTTATGTTATTAGCAGGTATGGCAAGCGCCTCGGCTAAACTTTTTTGAGAACTAACTCCATAAGCCGACATCAATCTGTTCAGGATTTCCTGACTATCCATTTTTTCGCCAATCATAAAAAGCACCGAAGTGATAAAAAAACATTTACCAAATCGTTTTTACGATCTAAAGTGACAACACACCACATGTTACACAGTAGAACTCAAACGACAGAAAGGAGATTTTGCGTTATGTCACCTCAGAATGCAATTCAAGTACCCTCTGATAAGACGACCGTTTCTAAGGAACTGTTAAACTCTGTTGTATCCCAGCTGCTACCGGCCTTGGAGTCAGCCCTCTCGGCAACAATTGTGAACTCAATAAGTTTGCAACTGACCACACTCGCTAACTCCCCGACAATCTCTAAAAAAGATTTTGCTGCAATTAACGGCATCAGCTCCGCAGTCCTGGAAAAATGGATCGCGAATGGCGTAGTCCTCCTTGCACCAACTCCTTCAACCACAATCACCCAGCAGCGCAAAAACCGCAAAACAGGTCAAATGCAAACTGTAGTTATGGAACGTCATGGAAATGCCCTGATCAATCTTGAGGCCTGGCGTGAGAAAAACCGTCAGCAAGCCATCAAGTGCCGCTACATAAATCGTTGAGTCAGATTATTCAAACTAGCAGGGACTAACAATGTTTGATTATCGCGTTTCCAAACACGCTCACTTTGACGATGCATGTAAGGCATTTGTGAATCGTCATAACCTTACTGAACTTGCCGCGCTAATGGGAACTAAACCCCAAATCCTGCGCAATAAGTTCAACCCTGAACAACCTCATAAACTTACCTGTGAGGAAGTTCTTTTAATCACTGACCTGACTGAGGACGCTACCCTTCTCGATGGCATGCTGGCACAGATAAATTGCCTGCCGTCTGTTCCGGTCAATGAGATTGCTACTTCTAATCTTTCAACCTACGCACTACAGGCAACTGCCGCCGTAGGTTCTATTGCAGCTGATGCAGTGAAAGGTGGTACGGTCAGTTCTCAGCGTCGTATGTCCTTACTCGAAGGTGTTAATGCCGGTATTCGCCATCTGTCATTGATCGGTTTAGTTGTTCAAGGCCGAGTACAGGCATCCCCTGCCCTGGCATCTGCAGTTGGTGCTATTGCAAGCGTCACGACAAATGGGCTGATGTGAATATGGCTGTTTCTATTGCTCCATTTTTAAAACAGCAAAGTCCTTCTCGCCATTTCGGCCATGGTTGCATCGAATTGCCAGGTGGAAAGCGTTGGAACCCTTCAATGTCACAAACCACTGCCCCGCAGGCCGTGAGAAATTCAAAACCGCTTTTAAAGCGTCTGTTTAGTTGAGGTGATTATGTCTTTAGTGAATGAAGAACATATTCAAATAGGCAAAAAACATCTTTCCAGAATTAAAGAGATGTTTGATTTCAGAAAGAATGTAGCACAGGAAACATTTGATACTCAGCCGCTGCATATGCGTAGAACAATCTGTTTTCATGCTGGCTTATCTCGTCGCCATCTTGAGATGAAGTTTTCTGAATTAACACCGACGGAAAGGCATCATGTAATTGCGGCGCTAAATTCTTTGCTTGGTTTAACTGAATCACTGCCGAAATTTATCAGTGAAGATGACTGCAAGATAAACATTAAACACTAATCCGAATCCAAATTAACTGGCGTCAACCCGCCGGGCATTCTTTTGCCCAAAACAGGAGTTCTTATATGAAAAATATGATTGATAACACCCCTCGGAATATTGTTGGTTTGCCAGTTATGGGCATTGATTTAGCTTCGCCAGAACGCGATTACACCTCTGTTCCTGATTTATCGTTGATGCTGGACACTGCTCGTAATGAAGAACGCGCCAATCGAGCGGTGGTATTTGCCGGCCGCCTGGAAGCGATTGCCAGTTTTATCCTCAAACGTGAAATGACAGGGATTGAAGCTGCAGAAGCACTACGCATTGAAGCTAACCGAATCCAAAGTGAAGCGGAGGCGTAACTATGGCTGATGTAATTGACACCGCCCAGGAGCGCGCTGATCTCGTCCTTTCCGCCCAAATCCAAGCCGCACGCGCAACTGTTGCAGGCGTTTCCGCAATGTTCTGCATCGAGTGTAATCGTCCGATACCAGAGGAACGCCGTGCAGCTCTGCCAGGTGTTGAGCTTTGTGTCTACTGCAAAGAACTCGCCGAGTTGAACGCCAGACATTACAGAGGAAACAAGTGATCGTTTTCTCAGTGGCATTACTCATCTTGGCCGGTATTAACGCTGGCTATCTGGTCATTGATATCAAAGACGGTATGTAATGCAGACCAGCCGTTTTACCCCTCTGATTAAAACGCCCGAAGTCTGGGCGTTTCCCTGGAATAAACCACGCCAGGCCATTTCTGGCCTCGAAAGACCGCTTACCCGTGATGAATACAATCAGGGGCAAGCCGTTTTAATCAGAGTAAAAGCCCTCTCTACCGACCTGCGGGAAATTTTCACAGGTCGCCATGCGTATCTGCTGAAAACTCAGGGCATTCACGCCGCCAATAAATACCTGGTTTATACCCTTGCTCGCAGCATCCTTCCCCGCGTCGAGGCGGTTAATGCGGGTCACGCAATGAATGTCAAAGCCTCCATGAAATTCATGTCTGAGGCAGACACCTATCACCGGCTGCCGAGCATGAGCGATAAACCCTTGCGCCGGTTCGCCAAGGACATCGCCGGACAACTGAAAGAAATCTATGAAGACCGTTGTGATCAGCTGCTTGCTCAATACAACGGGGATAATTCGATTCTTTTTGAGGCTGATACCCAGTGCGAGCTGTACAGCGAAATCGCAGGTATGGCACAGGCTTTCAATGTCACGCCGATGTACTGGACAAGGTATTGCAAAGGGAAGCTGGATACCGTTTCCGCTATCGCCTCCATGTCGCGCCAGGTTAATCCGGACTGGTGGTTACGCCAGTTGAAAGGCCAGCGCACCCGCTGGCGTGAATCTTTGCTGATCGCCATCGGCAAAGTAAACCGCGACGCCTCTCCCTATGCCAGTAAGCAGGCTATCCGTGAAGTACGTGCGCGCCGCCTGTCTAATCTCGACTACCTGAAAAGCTGCGATCTGGAGAACATCGAAACCGGCGAGCGTTTCAGTCTGATCGACAAAGTGATGGCGAGTATTTCAAACCCTGAAATCCGCCGCATGGAGTTAATGAGCACGATCGCCGGCACCGAAAAATATGCCGCTGCAAATGGCGACGTCGGGATGTTCCTGACCATCACCACGCCTTCCAAATATCACCCGACCCGCATGGTGGGTAAGGGCGATAAAAAGCGTGTTCAGCGAAATCACGCCTGGGACAAAGAAGCCTATACCCCGAAAGATGCGCAGCGTTATCTGTGCGGGATCTGGAGTAAAATGCGCACCGCGTTCAAGGATAGCGGTCTGTCTGTTTATGGGATGCGCGTTGTTGAGCCTCACCACGACGCGACTCCGCACTGGCACATGATGTTATTCACAAAGCCCGCCATGCGTCAGCGGGTGATCGATATCATGCGCAAATACGCCATGAAAGAAGACGGTGACGAACGCGGCGCAGCTAAAAACCGCTTTGACTGTAAGCACCTGAACCGTGGCGGCGCGGCTGGCTACATCGCCAAATACATTGCAAAGAACATCGACGGTTACGCACTGGAAGGCGAGCGCGACCACGAAACAGGCGAGTTGCTGACAGACTCCGCTGCTGCTGTTACTGCCTGGGCTGCTACCTGGCGTATACCTCAGTTCCATCCTATCGGCCTGCCTACCATGGGTTCATACCGTGAGTGCCGCCGCATCCGTTCCATCAGTCTGACTGAAACCTTTGACGAAGAAGTGGAAGCCGTCCGCGCTGCTGCTGATGCCGGTGATTTCATGGCGTACATGTCAGCCCAGGGCGGCGCAAATGTTCCACGCGATGATCAAACTGTGCGTGTAGCCCGCCGCGTTGCTGATGAGCTGAACGCATACGATGAGGAAGTGAAAAAGGTTGTGGGCATTTTCGCGCCTCACCTCGGCGACTCCCGCGTTTATGAAACCCGTACAACACAATGGCGCATCGTTTCTTCCGCCGTTGACGTTGAGGTTTTGACCTTAAAAAGCGCCTCCGGCGCGCCTCGGAGTCCTGTCAATAACTGTGGGTTAGGTGGAAAGAAACAGGCTGCAAATAGGCGCGATAGCAAGGCTGGGAGCGACCTTACAACGTCTAATTCTGACAAACTGCGAGTTATTGACTGGACAGACACTGCCGCTGTGAGGGCGATTGTGGCGCGTATACGTGAAGAAACGCCGAAGGTGAGTAAATCACAGCGAAGTTTTGACCCGACTAAAGGCCGTGATGTTGCCCCATCGGCAAGATTGACGCCTGAAGAACGGGCGCGATTGCCTCAGATTGAACAGGAATTGCTTAAACACGATATCAAAGCTCAAAGATGGGAGCTGGAAGCATTAACCCGGGGAGCCAAAATCAGTTTTGGTGATGTTGTGATCCATCATCCCCCTCTTATGGACTGGCAGGAATTTTATGACGACTAAAACTGTTGAAACATTCATCTAAGCTATTGGTTAAAAAGTAACATTCAGTTTTTATTGGAATTTGTTAAGAAATGATAATATTATACTGTATAAATAAACAGTGCATTGGAGTGAGTAATGGAATCCTCTCATGAGCTAAAGATGGCTTTGATAAAAATCCGGCTTATGGCTGACATCACACAGTCAGCCCAGTGCAGAAATGACGAATATGCGCTGGTGATGGAAATGATCTCTGACATGGCCGATAGCGTTCTGGATGAAGAAGACACGCCGTCAGTGCCATTCTCTGTTTACGACGATGAAGAATAGCCAGGAACGCGGGCGATCTCACTTTGATAGCTCTGCATGCAGTGAGTGCATGATTTTGCATTGTGATCGCCCTGCTCTTTTCTCCCCGCGACACCAGTGCTGGCGTGGATCACAGTGGATCACGCAACTGCATCAAAAGCGACCTATAAAGCGGGCAGGCGTGGCGGGGATAGCATTGCGCGCAGTTCGTAAAACATTCTGTGATGTTTCAAAAACACTCATCTACATACAGCTATCATTCACACCCAAGAAAAAATAAGATATTGTTTTAAATGGGTTAGCACCCTGTAATTACACATCTTAAACTATGATTTGGTTTGGTTTCGGATCACATTGAGTTAAGATGCTTTTAGATAAATCTACTATAAACAGTGCAGAAAAGATTAATATGGTTAACATTTTCGTAGGTCACCAATGAACTCTTATACTCTCGCTAAAAGGAGAGAGCTCGGGGCATATTATACCCCACCTGAGCTTAGCCAAGCTTTGGCTAACTGGGCTATACGTTCTGTGGAAGACTCTTTGCTAGAACCAAGCTTTGGAGGCTGTGGATTTCTAGAGAGTTGTGTTACACGACTACGACAATTGGGGAATGATTGTCCCGAACAAAACCTTTATGGTGTTGATATTGACGAAACCGCGTTTGAAATTTTGGCACAGAAATTTCAAATATCAGACATTAGTAATAAATTTATTTTTGACGATTTTATAAATGTAAAGCCCGATGACTTTACTCAAAAAAACTTCGATATTGTTATTGGTAACCCTCCATACATTTCGATGCATAACATGACAAGCAAGCAGAGAATAAGTTGTCAAGATGTTCTAGATAAATCGATTTATAACGAAAGAACATTAGGAAGAAACTCTAGTTTGTGGGCATTCTTCCTCCTTCATAGTTTATCATTTCTCAATGAAAATGGGCGTGTTGCATGGGTATTACCTAGTAGCCTTTTACATGCCTATTATGCAAGTGCTTTAATAAACATACATAAAAAACACTTTTCAAAAATAAAGGTCATAAAAATAAATGAACGATTTTTTAAAGATGCAGGCGCTGATGAAGCATCCGTAATCTTTGTCTGTGAAGGTTTTTCATCTAAAGAAGTTACTGACGGTTTATATAATGTTTATAGTGCAGAAAATGTTAATTCACTTAATATCATACTAAACGACCGAAGCGTCAGAATAAGTAGCAAACACGATAACTTCAAGCTTAACTTATTACCTTCTGAAATATTACTCACATATGAAAATATTTCAACGCAGTCTAATTGCCTTTTATTGAATGAGATAATTAGTATAAAAATAGGCATGGTAACAGGTGCCAATGAAGTTTTCGTAATTTCTAACGAAAGAAAAAACGAATATAATCTATCGGACTCCTACCTGCGTCCAGTAGTATCTCGATTTTCTGACTTAGTTGGTGTAAGGCATAACGTCTTTAGGCAAAATAAACTAATAGGAAATAATAAGCGAGCTCTATTATTACACGCATCTGAAGAGCAGATGTCTGAAAAATTCACATTTTTAAGAAAATACCTTGCTAAGGTTAGCTCTGAAAAAAGAGCTAAAAACAGAACATTTAAAAAAAGACATCATTGGTATCAACCTGATGATGGTTTGTATCCTCACGCCTTCTTAAGTTACATGTTGCATGAAGGGCCGCGTATGGTAATCAATCAAGCAAAAATTAATTGCACTAATTCAATCCACCGAGTTTATTTCAAGAAGAAGAATAGTACAAAATATAAAATAGCTGTTTGTTTATCTTTGCTCTCATGCTACTCGCAACTTTCAGCAGAAATTGAGGGGCGTTCATACGGTTCTGGCGTATTAAAAATAGAACCAACTGCGGCAAGAAATATTAAAATCATCTTGAATGACTCCTGTATGGAAGACCTGTTTAATGCAGAGAAGAGTATTGAAAAATTTCTAAATGAAAATAACTTCAAAAAAGCTTGCCAAACTGTAGATGATATATTTATCAAGAATGGAATATTCACTATTGATGAATGTAATAATCTAAAAAAGGGATTGCGTTTCCTAAGAAATGATCGTTATAAAGGGGTGAAAGCAAATGTCGATGAACAATGAGAAAGCGAGTCTGAAAAAACAGATGCTAGCATTGCTTGGTGATGAAGAGACTGATTATGGTGAGTTATTAGAAAAAGCATCCAAACTATCAGAATATGATGATGATAATATTAGATTTACAGTCGATGCAAACTTAGTTAAGAGACTCGGCGAACAATTAGTTGCAAAGAAAACTACAGCTGTGAGTGAACTTATTAAGAATGCATATGATGCAGATGCTACGTCCGTCTCTGTAAAGTTTAAGGACACCCATGATATTGGTGGAATGATTACAATATCTGATAATGGGAATGGCATGACACGCCAACAATTAATAAATGGCTTCATGAAAATAAGTACTTCTGATAAAGAAGATGAGCCAATATCTCCAAAATTCAAACGTCAAAGAGCAGGTAAAAAAGGCATTGGCCGTTTTTCTGCTCAAAAACTTGGTGATAAACTTAAAATAATCACTAAAAGAAAAGAATTAGATTATGCTCTTGTAATTGAAATAGATTGGAGCAAATTTCAAAAAAACAAAAATATTACAACTGTATCTAATAAGTTATATAAAATAAAAGATGCAGGCATTGAACATGGTACTATTTTTATTATTGAGAATACTAAAGAACCTTGGCAACTTGAAAACATAAGCACAACATACGCCTATATCTTATCGATTGTTCAAAAAAATTCATTTTATGAAGAAGAGCGTTCTCATTTCGATCCTGGATTTGATGTTGTTATGTCTCTATATTCAGAGCTTCTCAATAATTATGAAATAATAGCTAACCAAGATTCTGAAGCTTTAAGCGAAGCTGATGCTTTTTTTGAAGCCTGGATTGATGCTAATGGAAATGGTAACGTCTCAGTCAGTAGTAAAAAATATGGCATTGAAAATGAAGTAATTATTATTCCAAACTCAGAAATTGACTCAATTCACAAATCGTTATTCGAAGCAAAATACAAGTTACAAGTTCATTACTTCCCACAAAGTAAAGGAGATAAACTTTCAAGAGCTCCGCAGCAATATTTATCTCGTAACTCAGGTATAAAGCTTTACCGAAATGGTTTTCGATTGGCTCCGTATGGAGAAAAATTTAATGACTGGTTAAGTTTGGATGACTCCTCTCGAAGAAGAGCTATTTTACCTCCACATGCTAATGGAAATTTTGTTGGCCACGTTGAATTATTTGACTACGAAGGTTCTATTTTTGAAGAGACATCATCGCGCGAAGGTTTAATTGAAAATGACGAATTCGAAGCTCTAAGAGATTTCACCTATCGTGCATTGACCATGGCAGTTATTAGATATAGCTCAGAAAGAAAAGTAAAAGTAAAAGCGAATCAAAAAAATCACATACCTGCTCTGAAAAGTTCCCGAGCTCCTGAAGAGGAGTTAAAAATTAAAATTAGAGATTTACAGGAAAAAGTAAAAGATGTCATCGATGTTACGCTTAAAGTTTCAGATGCGGGATCACAATCTTTAGATATTTTTGAGTTAGGACAAATATCTAACAATGCTATTTCTCTCGAAGATGATATTAAAACAATTGAAGAACTAACAGCTATAGTTGTGGATGAAAAATCCCTTTTCAAAGTTCTTTCTGCAATGGGACTCGCTATAGGTGAATTTACTCACGAAATCCAACTTTTCTTAACAAACCTTGATTTAAATACTTCCGATCTACTTAAAGAATTTAAAGGCAATGTTGAACTTAAAAATAAAGTTGAAACTGTGAATAATAATCTTGAGATGCTAAGAGCATATACAGATTTTTTTGATAGCACCATGAGAAAGAACTCACAACGACACAAAAATATTTTAGAAATTAGACAAATTATCAATTCATTCTTCAAATCGATGCAACCATCAATCGAGAGAAAACAGTTCATTGTTGAAATAGATTATGATTCTTATGGTATTTGGACAAAGCCCATACATGAATCAGAAATGTCATCAGTATTAATTAATCTTTTCACTAACTCATCCAAAGCAATTTATAGAGCGGGTGCGCATCCCGGAAAGCTAGGGGTTTTCGTCTCTACTAACGATGATGAAATACTTATTCGTTTTGAAGATAATGGCGATGGCATAAGTTTAGACAAACGTGAAAAGGTATTTAATGCACTTTATACGACCGCCCTACCAAATGCCGCCTATAGTCAAGAAGAAGAGAGTTTAAGGGGGATGGGTTTAGGATTGTCTATCGTTAAAGATATCATTGACGGTTTAGATGGTAGTATCTATGTAACAGAACCTTCC
The DNA here is from genome assembly GCF_003614975.1 of Rahnella bruchi. Taxonomy (GTDB): domain Bacteria; phylum Pseudomonadota; class Gammaproteobacteria; order Enterobacterales; family Enterobacteriaceae; genus Rahnella; species Rahnella bruchi. The sequence goes on from NZ_QZWI01000001.1 coordinate 278,673, forward strand.
GAAGGTTATAATACCTGTTTCGAAATTAAATTGCCGAGAGCCAGCGCAGAGGAAATCCCTGATGACATCTACTAAATTTATGTATATCGATGATGACAGCATCGAGGATTTGCATAGACAAATTGAACAAATAGTTGATAACTCCAGCGGACGGCTGGTTATTGAGCTACATAATCCTATGCCAATGAATCAATATCTTGGTATATTGCATGCTAATGATTATGACGGCATAATTATAGACCAAAAATTAGACCTGCCCAATAATGCCCAAGGTACGCCTTATAGAGCTGATTACTTTGGTGCGGCACTGGCACAAAATTTCAGAACTCATATGGCTGCGAAAACAGACCATATGCAACAACTTCCAATTGTTCTAATGTCAAATGAAAAAAACCTCATTGATTACTATAATCCCGATGAATCATCTCATAACTTATTTGACTTAGTCATCAATAAAATCCAGTTGAGGGATGCGAAATGCGGAGAATATTTCGCTAAATATATGCTTTCCCTGAGTCAGTCTTATAAAATACTTAGCACTGAATACAAATTAGAAAATCTACTTAACTGTGACAAACAAACGTTATCTCTTTTAGATCCTCGTTTTATCTCATACCTCGAAAGCAAAAATGGTGACCCTTATGCTACTACCTTTGCTATAACAAGCACTCTTATTAAAAGTGCTGGTATATTAGTAACTGAAGAAATGCTAGCGACCAAACTTGGAATTGATATAGAGAAATCTAAATCATGGGATGATATTAAAGAATTGCTCATTAGTTTTAAATATCAAGGTGTGTTTTCTGAAATTCGAGAACGTTGGTGGTTTACATTTATAGAAAATTGGTGGGAAACAGAAATAGACAAAACCACATTGAAAGCATTAACTAGTTATCAACGTGTTGATCTGCTTAGAGAAAAACTAAGCATCCAAGAACTATGTCCATTAGAGCCATCATATCCAAATCAAAGTAGTAAATTTTGGGTGAATTGCGTTGTATCGAAAAAACCTTTAGACCCTTATGACGCATTACGTGCTGAATCCCACGATTTAAAACCTTGGGAGCAACCAAAGTACCTTGATATTATTAGCGTTCTCGAAACCAGAGCCCTAGATGCAGGTTTTAAGATTCATCCAGATGATAGATATAAAAGAGAGGTTTTGAAACAGAGGTTATTACCAAATGTCTGATAATTCAACATTAATCAACGAGATCACATCACTTCGAGATATTTTGATAAATTCTCTTATTATCAAAGATCCCACACCAATTGAAGATGTTTTAGCTCAATTTAGGCGCAACTTACAAAATAATACATGCCAATACCAGTTGGTTGATCTAACTTTTGTCAACGATAAAAAATATGGTCACGTGCGGCCAATACAAATAACACCATCTGCGAGTGAACCAATTGAGATTAGGTTAGGTGCAGATGTGAAAGTTAACACGAGCTATGAGTTTTCTGATATCCAATCAATGAATATTGATATTGAATATGAAGCATCTTGGATTCCTGATGAAGAAACTCAAAAGATTATAATAAAAAAATCTCATGGCTCATGGCATCTTGATTATCATTTACCTAGTGGGCAGCCGACAACATTTATACACCCAATGTATCATTTCCATCATGGTGGAAGGAAGATGTATAACCACCAAGACTACGGAAACATTATGATTATGGATGCACCGCGAGTTGCTCATCCTCCATTGGATATAGTGTTATCAATAGACTTTGTTATTGCTAATTTCCTTGGTGATAAGTGGAATTTGCTAATGCAGGATTCTGCTTATACTTCGTTAATAAAGAACGCTCAAGATCGATGGTGGCGACAATACTACCTCGATATTGCAGCATTTTGGGGGCATACTGTACCAGTATTGCCTACCAGTGCCGCATCGTCGCTGTCTGCACGTAATATATTACCATCACTAATTTAGTAAAATAATTGCCGCAAAAAGTTCTGCGGCAATTATTTTTGTTAAAGCACATAGTTAATAAAATTTAATATTTTTTTATTACTTAGTGTATTAACCTCCTTCATCCTCTCCTGCAGCGGCGTCAGCTCGTTCCTTACGAATACCTGCGCCGCCTTCTCCACATCCCCAAACCCTCCCGCATTATCAGGTATGATCCCCATCATCTGCGGCGGAACACGGTGCGCGCTTAGCAGGTCATCGCGGCTGGATTTCTTGATGTTGAAGAAATCATCCTTGGTGGCAACTTCACTCAGCGGCAGGATCTGAATGCCGTCTTTCTTGCCGTTCGGCGCGTACATGAACAGGTTGCGGAAGTTGCCCAAGCCTTTGGTGTCCCTCATTGCCTTACGCATTGAATCGATATCACTGCTGCTCTGGGCGGCGTCGGTCATATAGAGGATGTAGCCAGCGTGCGCGCCGTTTTGGTAATACTTGCGGCGGAACAATGTCGCTGCTTCGTTTAACCAGGCAGAGTTCAGCGCACTCAGGTATTCCGGAAGACCATAAATCTCCTGGTTAATATCCGGTTCGATCAGATGAAAGATGCTGCCTGCTGCGAACTGGTGCGGTTCCTTCCAGCCCTGCACAAACCAATATGTCCCCTCTTCCACTCCGCGACGAACATACTTAGCCGGCACTGCCTCAAATCGCAGCGGTTCGCCGAGCTGGTTGCGGATAAGTTCCAGATATGCATTCCCGAACACCAAATAATCCAAGGCGAATTTGCTGAACTCCTGCTGGCTCAGCAGCGGATGCGGGATAAAAGTCGAGGCGAGGATATTGCGTTTCACGTAAATCGGAGAGCTGTGATGAACGGCGGCGCGAAGACTGCGGGCAAGTCCGTCGAAACTGACCGGCGGCTCATACCAGCGGCCGTTGCCGGTGCACTCGATGTAATCCAGAATCTCGCGGCGGTCTAAAACCGGCGTCGGATCACCGAAGCTGAATACCTCCGCGCCCTGCTGGCTTTCAGTGGTCGTGGTCTGTGTGGTTTTACGGTATTTGCGCTTGCTCATTTAGTAGAACTCCAGAATGTTCGGGCTTTGTCCGCCGTTGGCGGCGGTCAGCGGTTCGTTTAAGAGGGCGTGCATGATTGCCCACGCGACGTCGGCGTGGCTGGCCTCTTCACTGCGGCTGGCTTCGTAGGTGGAACGGTTGCCGCTGGCGGTCATCGTTTTGCGGATCGCCATAAACGACGCGGTGATGTCGGTATGGCCAGTGTCATATTCCAGGCGGCCAGAGCTGATAGTGTCTTTTGCTTTGAGTACCAGCGCGGTTTTGACTTCGGGGCTGTAACGGATCTCACGCGCCGCCGGAAAGAACTGCTGAACAAGCTGGAACACACCCTGCCCGATGCCTGTCGCATCGATGCCGATGTACTCCACGGCATAACGATTTGTGAGTTCCTCGATACTTCTGGCCTGTGCGGCAAAGTCCATACCCTTCCACTGGTGACGCTCGAGCACGCGGAACTTGCCGCCGGAAACCACCGGCGGAGCGATCACCGCACAGCCTGCGCTGTCGCCGGTGTGCGACGGGTCGTAACCAATCCACACGGGACGATAGGCAAACGGTCGCTTCAGGTACGGGTCGAAGTCTTCCCACTCGTCCATGCTGTCCACCATGCATCCCTGCAACTCGGCGAACGGAAACACAGATGCCTGATCGTCCACGAACTCACACATCAGCAGGTTTTCATATTCGGCGGGACTGTATTCCAGTTGTAGCTGTTCCAGGTCGAACAGGTTACAACCGCCTGACAGCGCATCTTCCACCGTCACTATCTGCCGCCACTGGCCGTCATCGCACAGCACGCCTTTCGACAAGTGGGCGTGCGTGAGATCCAGGTCAATCCTGTCGGCTTTGTTGCGACGGCCTTTGTTGAACAGTTCGCCCGACCAGAATGGATAGGCGCTGTGTGCCAGGCTGGACGGCGTGGAAAAGTAGGTGCTTCGCCATTTCTTATGCAGCGACATGCCGGAGGCGACTTTGCGCAGCTCCTGAAACTTGGGGATCCAGAAGTATTCGTCCAGATAAAGATTGCCGGTATAGCTTTGCGCGGTGCGGACGTTGGTGCCGAGGAAAATCAGCCGTGCGCCGTTAGGCAATACTATCGGGTCGCCTTTCAAATCAACGTCCACCTGTCTTGCAAAGTCGATGATGTAGTTCTTAAAGACGTGCGCCTGCGCCTTACTGGCCGACAGGAAAATCTGATTACGGCCGGTGGTCAGTGCATCAATCAGCGCTTCCCTAGCAAAGTAGAAGGTTGCGCCAATCTGACGGGACTTGAGGATGTTGCGAATACGGTGCTGAAGCCCTGCCTGATGCCATCCGCGCTGATACTCAAACGAGGTTTCAATGAAGATATCGCCGAGTTTCTCAATGGCCTCATCACTGAAAACATTCTTATCGGGTGCCTTTCGTTCGCCCTTATTACGGTTAGCAACGTTCGGATTTAAATCAGCCTCGCTGCCGGTGTGGTTGTAACGGTTTACCCGTGCCAGACGTTCAATCTGTCGGCCTAACAGGTCGATCTCTTTGTAGTCCTTCCCCTCCTTCACATCTTTCATGACGAGCTGAATAAGCCGCGCTTCCATGCTGGTTTCCACGCGGGAAATGGGGGCAATGGCCTCCCACTGGTCGCGAGTTTTCCAGCTCTGCACGGTCGGCGTTTTTTGGCTCAGCATCTCCCCGATTTGCCGCACAGAAAAACCCTGCCAGTAAAGCAGTGCCGCCTGTCGGCGCGGGTCGCTGATGATGGTGGAGTTTGAAATATTCATGCCGCCAAGTTACCGGCCGAACAGCAGTTTTTCGCGCTGCCCACGTTGTGCCATCGGGCAACAACCCGCATCGGCTGGCGGCCTGCGGTGACTGTCTGGAAACTAACTCCCGTTCTCAACACTCATTACCGGAGTCAGTCACATGACAAAGAAAGTATCTAAATGGTTTCGCATCGGGGTCGAAGGCGACACCTGCGACGGCCGCGAAATTGATGCTAATGACATCAAACAAATGGCGGAGACGTACAGCGCGAAAGCCTACGGTGCCCGCGTCAATCTGGAGCACATCAAAGGCGTTTTACCGACCAGTGATTTCCGCCGTTATGGCGACGTGATCCAGCTTAAAGCTGAACAGATTGATGACGCGGCTGAACCGCTGCTGCATGACAAATGGGCTCTGTACGCAATGATAAGCCCGACTGCGGATTTAACGCAGATGGTCGGCGACGGGCAGAAGGTTTACACCTCGATGGAGATCAAACGTAACTTTGCCAATTCCAATAAATCCTACCTGGTCGGTCTGGCCGTCACCGATGACCCCGCAAGCCTCGGCACTGAAATGCTGGAGTTTAGCCGCAAAGCCAAACAGAACCCGCTCGCCGGTCGTAAAACCGATCCGGACAGCCTCTTCACGGTTGCCACCGAAGCACTGATTGAGTTTGAAGATGCACCGGAAACAGCCCCTTCTCTTTTCGCGCTGGTGAAACAAAAGCTTTCACGTAAACAGGCGTCCGACGATGCCCGCCTGGCCGATGTTCACGAAGCTGTCAGCGAGGTAGCTCAATACGCTCAGACCGAAATTGATAAGCATGAAACCAGCCTGAACGATCTGCTGAGCCGCGTCGATACCCTGGAAAAATCCACCGCTGCCGAACATGACGCCCTCACTGAATTGAAAGGCAAGCTTGCGCTGACACCGGCGCAGAACTTTAACCAGCGCCCACACGCAACCGGCGGTACAGGCGCTGACGAGACAGTGACCGACTGCTGATCCGACATCTTTAATTCACCCTCAGGAAATAAGTCATGAAAAAAGAAACGCGCTTTAAATTTAATGCGTTCCTCTCCCAGCTCGCCAAGCTCAACAACGTTGACGTCAGCACGCTGGATAAAAAATTTAACGTCGAGCCGTCCGTCACGCAGACGCTGATGACCCGATTGCAGGAGTCCTCAGAGTTCCTGACCCGCATCAACATCATTCCGGTGGACGAAATGATGGGGGCGAAAGTGGGCGTCGGCGTGACCGGCACGATTGCCAGTACCACCAACACTGATGCGGGTGACGAGCGCGAAACGGCTGATTTCACCAAGCTGGATCAGGAAGGCTACCACTGCACCAAAACCAACTACGACTTCCACTGGATGTACAGCAAGCTGGATTTGTGGGCGCGCTACAACGATTTTCAGACCCGTTTGCGTGACGCCATTATTAAGCGTCAGGCACTGGATCGCATCCTGGTCGGCTTTAACGGTGTTTCCCGCGCACCAACATCTAACCGCGTTCAGAATCCTCTGTTGCAGGATGTCGGTGTGGGCTGGCTGCAAAAATACCGCCTGAATGCCCCGACAAAAGTAATGGGCATGATTGTCGCCGAAGACGGTACCGTGACCAATGAGGCAGTGAAAGTCGGTGGCGAAGGTGAGTACAAAAACCTCGACGCGCTGGTCTTTGATGCGGTGAATGAACTGATCGACCCAATCTATCAGGACGACACCGAGCTGGTGGTGATCTGTGGCCGCAAGCTGCTCGCAGATAAGTATTTCCCGCTGATCAACAAACAGCAGCCAAACACTGAGGCGATGGCCGCCGACCTGATTGTCAGCCAGAAACGCATCGGCAATCTACCCGCCGTTCGTGTGCCCGGCTTCCCTGCTAACGCCATGTTGATCACTCGTCTGGATAACCTGTCCATTTACTGGCAGGACGGCACGCATCGCCGCCACGTTGAGGAAGTGCCTAAGCGTGACCGCATCGAAAACTACGAATCCATTAACGAGGATTACGTAGTGGAAGATTACGGCTGCGGCTGTCTGATCGAGAACATCGAAGTGACAGCCGGAGAAGATGACGCCTCTGATAAGGCCGAACTCAGCAAATTCACCTCGGCGATCGTTGATGCCATCAAAACTGCATCCGGTACCACCGCACCGGCAGCTCAGGAGTAAGCCATGACCAGCCCTGCCCGACGTCATTTGTTGCGGCAGTCAGCGATCGAAGCCGCGCAGCAGGATACCAGCCTGCTGCGTCATGCCACCGGCTATGAACTGCTGCTGCAAAAGCTTAATGCTGATCAGAAAGCCCTGAAAAAAGCCTATTCCGCTGAGAAAAAGGCAGAACTCAAACGCAAGATGCTGCCCGAATATGCGCCATGGGTGGCGGGCGTTCTCGCTGAGGGTAAAGGCGCTCAGGACGCCATCCTGATGACCATCATGATCTGGCGTATTGATGCCGGTGACTACGCCGGTGCACTGGAAATCGCCCGCTATGCGCTGCATTACAAGCTGGCGATGCCGTTCGGCAAACGTCCTGCTGGTTATGCGCTGGCGGAGGAAATCGCCGACATGAGCACCCGCGCTCATGCTACCGGTGAGCCGGTCAGTCTCGATGTACTCATGACCACGATGGAGCTGACGGAAAGCCAGGACATGCCGGATCAGGTACGCGCCAAGCTGCACAAAATTACTGGTTACCTGTATCGCGACGCGGAGAAACTGCCGCTCGCCCTGCAACACCTGAAACGCGCCTTCCAGCTGAACAGCAACTGCGGCGTCAAAAAGGATATTGAGCGGTTGGAATCAGCCATCAAAAAGGCTGCCAACAGCTAAACAGAACGCGCCCCGCGCCGGACGGCACGCCAGCCGCGACAGGTCTGTGACCTCGTTCAACGCTGGCGTCCACCGTCCCCTATTCAGAGGTCACTATGTCTCTTGTTGTACCTGCACCAAAGCCGGATGCCGCGACGGAACCCGCGATTAAAAACACGCACTTCTGGCCGGATATCAATCCGGTGGAGTTACGCGACACTCTGCGCCTGGAAGGAACGGTGACCGCCAAACGTCTGCGCGCCGTCATTAAGTACGCTCTGACCGAAGTGAATGCCGAGCTTTACAGCTACCGCGTCGCACAACTGGCTCAGGGATACAAAACTCTCGCTGATGTCCCGGCTGACCAGATTGATGACGAAAGTATCAAAGTCTGTGCCTACCTGCGGGCGGTTTCATCCATTACGGCAGCCATTCTTGCGGAACGATACCCGAACAGTGACACCACCGATGCTGGCAGTAAAAAGGCGGAGATTGTCGAAAGTACGGTTGATGAACTGTGGCGTGATGGCCGCAATGCGATCAGCGATGTCGCCGGTGTGTCGCACTGTGTGATCGGGCTGCTCTGATGAAAGTCTATGCCGAACAGGGCGACACCGTGGATTCGCTCTGCTGGCGTTACTACGGCCGCACCGAGTCGGTGATGGAACAGGTTTACGCGGCTAACGTTGGCTTAGCCGCACAGGGGGCAATTCTGCCCCATGGCTACGCGGTGGAGCTGCCGGATATTACTCAGGCCGCAGTCAGCGAAACCGTCTCACTTTGGGACTGATGACCATGGAGCGCATCACCTCGTTTATCTGTTACTGCGTCGCGGCCTTTCTTGCCTGGCTCGGCGCAATGTCGCCGCAGGATATTGCCTTTTTAGTCGGTGCCGCCGTCGGCGTCGCGACCTTCCTGGTGAACTGGTACTACCGGCGCAAAACTTACCGACTGCTGAAAGCTATGGGCATCAGAGGAGACATTAATGCAGCCATCAATCGTTAGACGCTGCGCCGTCGCCGCCGTCCTGGCGATTGCCGCAATGCTCCCACAAACGCCAACGTTGAAAACATCCGCCGCCGGTCTGGCACTTATCGCAGATTTTGAAGGCTGCCGCCTGTCCGCCTATCAGTGCAGCGCGGGCGTCTGGACAAACGGCATCGGGCACACCGCAGGCGTGAAACCGCAAACGCACATCAGCGAACGGCAGGCCGCCGTGAATCTGGTGGAAGACGTGATGCGGGTGGAGAAAGGCATTGCGAGATGTATGCCGGTGGCCATGCCGCAGCCGGTGTATGACGCAGTGGCGTCTTTTGCGTTCAACGTCGGTGTGACGGCGGCGTGTAAATCCACCCTGGCGTTTTTCATCAACAAAGGGGAATGGCGAAAAGCCTGCGAACAGCTGCCGCGCTGGGTGTTTGTGAACGGCGTGCGCGTAACCGGGCTGGAACGCCGCCGCGAGAATGAACTGGCCTACTGCCTGCGGGGTGTCTGATGCGCATTTTAATTTTGTTAATGCTGGCCGCTTGCGCGCTGGCGGGGCTGCAAACCTGGCGTATCGGCGCCCTGCATGATCAGGCAGACCAGGCGCAGCTGATCATCGGCACGCTGTCCGCCGGTATCGAAAGCCGCGATAACGTCATTCACCGTCTGAACGATGAGGCAGTGATGCGGGAACGCCAGGAGCAAAGCCTGCGCACCCAGCTCGCACGGGCGGGTCAGTTGGCACGCGTCCGTGAAATTCACCTTCAAAGGTTACTTAATGAAAATCAGGAAATGCGCGACTGGTATGGCGCTCGTCTGCCTGACGGTATTGGCCGGATGCACGCGCGTCCCGCCTTTGCCAGCGCCGCAGATTATTTACGTTGGCTGCCCGGCGGTGACGAGCTGCCCGATACCGGCAAGCGCACCGGCCACTAACGGCGATTTAAGCAGTGACGTCAGAAACCTGGAGGCCGCGCTAACCGCCTGCGGCCTTCAGGTGGAAGCGGTCAAACAATGCCAGGAGGAACACCGTGTTAAAACCCGCACAGCTACGAAAAGCCATCACTGAAGCCGTGCCGGTGCTGCAAACCAGCCCCGACCAGCTACGAATGTTTGTGGATAACGGGCGTATCGTTTCCACGTTAGCCAGCTCGCTGTCATTTGAATATCAGTATCAGGTCGAACTGTTGATCACCGACTTTACTCAGGACAGCGATCTGATCGTGGTGCCCATTCTGGCCTGGCTGCGCGAGCATCAGCCGGACATCATGGCGACGCCGGAAAAACAGCAGAATGGATACACGTTTAAGGCTGATATGCTAAATGATGGGAGCTATGACATCGCTATTCATTTGCAGCTCACCGAGCGCGTGATCGTTAAACAGATTGACGCCGGTCTGCACGTTGAGCATGTTCCTGAACCGCAGCTGCCCGAGCCGGTGGAAAGGCCGCGTAAACTGTACCTGCACGGCGAGTTAGTGAGTCAGTGGAATGAGTGAGCTGACCGCGTTTGATAACCGTATCGATGCACTGATTGCAGCGCTTTCACCACAGCGCCGAAAAGCTCTGGCGACAGAGATTGCAAAGCGTTTGCGCAAACACCAACAGCAGCGCATCAAGCGGCAGGTTACGCCGGAGGGGCAGCCGTTCACCCCGCGACGGGCGCAGCCTCTGCGGGCGAAGAAAGGCCGCATCAAACGGGAGATGTTCGCCAAACTGCGCACGGCCAAATACTTGAAGGCCAAAGGTACGGATAAGGACGCGGTGGTGGAATTCACCGGCCAGGTGCAACGGATGGCGAAAGTGCATCAGTACGGCCTGCGGGATCGCCCATCGGTCAGGGCAAAAGAAGTGCAGTATCCACAGCGCCCATTGTTGGGTCTGGACGCTGAGGATATGAAGATTGTGGAGGACGAACTAGTGAAAATAATATGCCACTGATGGATCACATGTCAGGAAATTATTAAAGAAGTTTTGCAAACCAAGCTGGCAAATCTTCAGCAGCTTGGTGTGAGTAAGTATATTGGGGGATACTTTCCCAAAAACCAATTATTGAATCAATAAACTCATCAAATTGAACCTCGCTAATAGTTAAATCCTCGTACCTTATATAACTATTCCCCCAAGCCTCCTCAGTCACCCCATCGCGCCTAAAATATTCTGGGTTTGATTTCTTGAGAGTTTCAAAGGATTTGCCATCGCCATGTTTAAATACATTAACTACTTTACTCATGGTCAACAATTTAGAATGCTTTGGCATGTTAGACATAGGCACCCCTAAGCTCTCAATTAACTTAATAATATCTGGCAAAGTTAACGCCCATATTTTTTCATAAATAACTTTATTTTTAGCCCACTGCCTTATCTCTTTCACCAACCATTCTCTTAAATCTTTTTCCCATTTATGATATATGCTAGATAAAATGGCAAGGTAAACACTACTCTTCATTTCCTCCAGATTTAAATAGTAATCAATGCCTTCATGATATGCTTGCTCTGCAAGATCGGCAGGATCATCATTTTCGGAATTGAAAGACAGACCAGCTTTATTATACCATTCGTCGGCATACTTCTTAGCTACATCCTCAAGATTAGAGAATTGTGGAAAAATAAGGTTCTTAGCCTGCGCTACATAAAAATCATATCCTGACAACAGATAATCCCTATCAATACTTGCTAGGTATAATGTTACGAACTCTTTATTTTCTTCACTCATAAATCCCTCTGCGCGCGTAGTTGTATAAAACCAATATTAAACACTATGTTGTTTTTATTATTAAATTTCAAGCCACAATGCCAACGTTCTGAAACTAAGCACTCCAAAATTAGCGGGGCGTCAAAGAGTAAACTGATTTAGTGAAGAAGCCTGGCGTCTAAAGTTACTTCGGTAAATAAGAATAATGAATCAAGATGATTCATAGTACATATGTTGTGCTATCGAACATCAATCCGCCTCAAATTGTATGCCGCCTGACAGGGCGGCATTCTTTTATCCATGAATACATCCATCCCAAACAACGACATTCCGCGCCTGCTGCGCAATCTGATCCGCATTGGCACCGTTGCCGAGGTGGATTTAGATGCGGGCAGCTGTCGCGTGAACACCGGCGGCAACGTCACCGACTGGTTGCACTGGTTAACTTCCCGCGCGGGGCGTTCCCGTTCATGGTGGGCACCGTCCGCCGGTGAACAGGTTCTGCTGTTCTGCCTGGGCGGCGAGCTGGATACCGCCTTTGTGATGCCCGGCGTTTTCTCTGATGAATTCCCTGCGCCGTCGGCGTCAGCCGACGCCCTACACGTTACTTTCCCTGACGGCGCGGTGATCGAGTACGAACCCAAAACCGGCGCGCTACTGGCAACCGGCATTAAGTCTGCAACGGTGAACGCTGCCGATAAGGTGGCTGTCACCGCCCCACTGATTACCTGCACGGCGAAAACCCGCATCACTCTCGACACGCCGGAAGTGGTCTGCACTAACAAACTCACCACCGCCACCATCGAGATTAAAAAGGGCGGCACCATGACCGGCAACCTCACCCATTCAGGCGGCAGCATCACGTCAAACGGCGTGGTTGTGCATACCCATAAACACGGCGGCGTCCAGACGGGCGGCGGTCAAACGCAGGTGCCGTCATGAGTAACGCAAAATACATCGGGCTGGCTCGCGATACGGGGCGCAGCGTCGAAGACCTTGCGCACATCCAGCAGTCGGTCAGCGACATTCTGCGTACGCCCGTCGGTTCCCGCGTCATGCGCCGTGACTATGGTTCACTGCTGTCTGAACTGACTGACCGCCCGCAGAATGCCGCGCTGCGGCTGCAAATCATGGCGGCCTGTTACAGCGCGATCCTCAAGTGGGAGCCGCGCGTCAGCCTCACCGGCATCACCTTAGAAACGACGTTTGACGGGAAAGCGGTGGTTGAACTCACCGGCATCCGCAAAGACACGTCCGCCGCCATCTCCTTAACCCTTCCAGTGAGCTGAATTATGGCAACTATCGACCTGAGCCAGTTACCCGCCCCCGACGTGGTGGAGGTGCTGGATTATGAAATTCTGCTGGCGGAGCGCAAAGCCACGCTGGTGTCGCTGTACCCCGAAGACCAGCAGGCCGCCATCGCCCGCACGCTGACGCTGGAGTCTGAGCCGATTGTGAAACTGCTGGAGGAGAACGCCTACCGCGAAGTGATCCTGCGTCAGCGGGTTAACGAGGCGGCGCAGGCCGTGATGCTGGCCTATGCCACCGGCGCAGACCTCGACAACATCGCGGCGACGTTCAGCGTGCAACGCCTGACGATCACGCCTGCGGATACCGTCAGCGTGCCCGCCGTGGCGGCGGTGATGGAAAGCGATGCGGATTTACGTATCCGTGCGCAGCAGGCGTTTGAAGGGCTGAGCGTGGCGGGTCCGGTCGGCGCGTATGAGTATCACGGGCGCTCTGCCGACGGGCGCGTGGCGGACATTTCGGTGATCAGTCCGTCGCCCGCCTGCGTGACGATTTCCGTGCTGGCACAGACCGGCAACGGCACCGCGCCCGCCGACCTGCTGGCGAAAGTGCAGGCCGCGCTCAACGATGAAAACGTGCGCCCCGTGGCCGACCGCGTGACCGTTCAGTCAGCAACCGTCGTGAATTACACCATTGATGCCGTGCTGTATCTGTTCCCTGGTCCCGAAACCGAACCCATCCGCGCAGCCGCCGAGGCGAAGCTTATCGCCTACACCACCGCGCAGCACCGTTTAGGCCGCGACATCCGGCTGTCGGCCATTTACGCCGCGCTGCACGTTGAGGGCGTCCAGCGGGTAGAGCTGAAAAGCCCGAAGGCCGACATCGAGCTGGACAAAACCCAGGCGTCATTCTGCACCGCGTACACCCTGAAAGTGGGCGGCTACGATGAGTGATCGCCTGCTGCCCGTAGGTTCATCCGCGCTCGAGGTGGCCGCCGCCAACGCCTGCGCCGCGCTTGAAAACGTGCCGGTGCCGCTGCGGCAGCTCTGGGATCCGCTGACCTGTCCTGCAAAGTTTTTACCTTACCTGGCGTGGGCGCTGTCGGTTGACCGTTGGGATGAGCACTGGCCGGTTGCTACTAAGCGGCGCGTGATTCAGTCGGCCTGGTTCATTCACTGCCATAAGGGAACCATCGGTGCCATCCGGCGCGTGGTGGAGCCGCTCGGCTACCTGATTAACGTGACCGAGTGGTGGGAAACCAACGACGAACCAGGCACGTTTCGCCTGGACATCGGCGTGCTGGAAACCGGCATCACTGAAGAAATGTATTTAGAGATGGAGCGGCTGATAGCCGATGCCAAACCCGCAAGCCGTCATCTGATCGGGCTGACCATTACCCAGGATATTAAAGGCGACGTTTACATTGGCGCAGCGCAGTACGTCGGCGAGCTGCTGACCGTTTACCCCGCATAAGAGGACGATATGAGCACATTTAAATCTGTTGTCACCACGCTCGGCCAGGCGCGCATCGCGGCGGCCATTGCGGCGGGGACTGACATCAACATTACGCAGCTGGCCGTCGGCGACGGCAACGGCAAGGCAACCACGCCGGTTGCCTCACAGACCAAACTGGTGAAAGAGGTCTACCGCACGCCGCTCAATTCCTTAAAGCTCGATCCGACTCATGGTAACTGGGTGATTGCTGAGGCGGTGATTTCCGCCAGCGTCGGCGGCTTCTGGATGCGTGAAATGGGGCTTTTCAGCAGCGACGGCGCGCTGATTGCCGTCTGCAACATGGCGGACACCTATAAACCGACACTGGAGGAAGGTTCAGGCCGCACGCAGACGTTGCGCATGGTGATTGCGGTCAGCAACACCGAAGCGATCAGCCTGATGATCGACGACTCGGTGATTATGGCAACCGAGCAGTATGTGAACGACCTGCTGGCCGCGCATGAGAAATCACGCAACCACCCCGACGGCACCACGACGGCAAAGGGTTTTGTCCAGTTGAGCAGTTCGGTCAGCAGTACCAGCGAAACGCTGGCCGCCACGCCAAAAGCGGTGAAGGCCGCCAACGACAACGCGAATACACGTGTACCGTCCACCCGAAAGGTAAATAATAAAGCCCTGAGCGCCGATATTACTCTGGCAGCGGCTGACGTGGGGGCAATGAGCAATCTGATGCTGGCAACGGACACGACGAAGGTTAAGCGTCTGGACGACCCGTCCATTATTGACGTCACGAATCCCATCAGTATTTCTGCCACGTTTGAAGACCACCCTCTGGGGGCGACCTATGTTGTTGCCGGTCAGTTGCACAACTGGAGGCGCTACTGGGCGGCGGGTGCGGGAGCCTATCAGCGGCTGATTAATAACGATGGGCAGATTTTTGAGCGCGTAGGTTCTTACACTGCGGCAGCCGGTTGGAAATGGTTCCTCAGTGACAATGCTTATCCGTTCGGCTGGAGAAAGGTACTGGACAGCGGCAGTATGACGCTTGCCGATCTGACGCGCCTGGGCGTTGCTGCGTCCGGTGAAAATACTGATATCACAAGCCTGAGCAAACTGACCAGCATAGCGTCAGATCTCAAAATGGAACGCACGCTTGAGGTCGCCAGTTCGATCCAGTCGAATTATCGAATTGGCGTCAAGCGGTCAGGTGACTATGAAGCCTATATGTCATTCACCAGCCGCTTAGGCACGGTGTCGGCAGATAAATTACCATCCGTTTTAACTTCAATGGGGAACGTATATTTTCGTTTGCCAAACACGCTGACCGATACGGATCCCCATGCAGGGCGTGCCTTGGGTGGCCTTTCTTCTGCGATTTATCCGGCTGGTGAAGGTGTAATGCGGATGGATGCCAGGGATGAATCCGGCACCATTAAAGCCCGTATCGTCTGCGACGGACAAACTGATAGCGTACAAATCGCAAACGGCGTTTTACGGCCTGAATCAGGTATTACCCTTTCCTCAACGAATGCGAATTCAGTGATCCGCGGGCGTAATGACGCCGTCATTCTGCGAGACCATAACAACGGAAATGTGACGTTATCCGCCAGTGTGAATGTGGCTAATTCAGGCATCGGCGGAACTTTATACCTGGGATATAACCGAGCCTCCGCCAATATCTTCACGTCTGCGGTTTCCATAGACTCGCCTTTAACAGTCAATGAGACCTTAAACGCGGCCAAAGATGCCACTTTTGCCGGTGCCGTGACAGTGACGGGTGAAGTCAATTTTAACGGACTGGTGAAATTCAACCGGCATGATGCAGCCTGCCAATTTAGCTCAGCGAATGCGGTACATCCGTTCATGAATGTGAGCTACTCCAATGCCGGAAACTTTGGCTTTTGGGATGCCACTAACGGTAAGTGGGTACTGCGTAAAAGAGCGTCAAACCTGACGGACGGCACTGCGGATAATTGGGTAATGGATGGCGGTCTTGAGGTCACCGGTTCGTATGGCCTGACATTATCAACCGCCCTGCCTGTTTCCAGCGGTGGCACCGGTGCAAAAACCGCAACCGATGCATTAAAAAATCTCGGTGCATTGCCCGAAAAAGGCACTGCTGTAGCGGCGACTAAACTCGCCACCGCGCGAAAAATTGCCGGTGTAGCCTTTGACGGCACCAAAGACATCAACCTCACCAACTCGAATGTCGGGCTGGGGAATGTCGGGAATTTTGCCGCTGTTCAGCAAGGCGGCGGTGCCGGTATGCAGAGCAATAAAGTCTATATCGGCTGGACGGGTTCTAAGGTCAAAATTCAGGTAGATGCTTCTGATATGGGGGAGGTTTACACCACTAATTTCCCGCCACCACAAAGAGATTCATATACTAAAACGGAATCCGATGGCCGTTATATCTACCGTGATACTGCCACCACAGTTGGTTTTGTTTCGGGCAATGCAAATGATCCCTATATGCGTCACTCAACCACCAATGGCGTTGTTGTCCTCCCCACCAGGGAGCAGTTACAAAACGAAATTTCAGGAACTCGCAATTGGTCGGATGGTCGTTTTGTTTACGACGTACAGCGCGGCAGTCAGGCGCTGGAGAATGCGGGCTGGACTGCTCAGCAGAACTGGGAAGCGCCGACCGGTTGTTTCATGACGGGGTTAAACATACGTCCTGATATGGGCGACTGCCGAATGATGGGGAAATACTACCGCGCATTAATGATTAGAACGGCCAGTGGAAGCTGGCGTCAGGTGGGTAACTAAGATGATCACATTTAAAAATATCAAAATTTCTAAGCAGGTGTTAGAGGAAGGCATTCCCCTGCCCGTGATGTATTTCGAAGATGAAACGGGTCAGGACTGGTACAAACTGCGAGATGAAAAATGGCAGGGCGAAAACTGTTTCATTGCCGTTGGTGCTGACGGATTTATTTCTACCTGGTCGGATAACCCGAACTTTCTCACCCTATCTGAAGGCGTGAGCATTTACGAAATCAGCCGCGAAGCGCTGCCGGAAGATGTCAGCGATCACCATTATAGCTATGCAAACGGCGAGTTCGTGAAATTTGTACAGCCTGCGATTGAAGTCGCCGCGCAGCAAAAAAATACGTTGCTCAGCCAGGCCGCCGCCGCCATTGCTCCGCTACAGGATGCGGTTGATATCGATGAAGCCACCGACGAAGAACTGGCAAGCCTGAAAGTCTGGAAGAAATACCGCGTTGCCCTGAATCGCCTGGATTTAGCCGCTGCGCCGGATATCGACTGGCCTGCTGTACCTGAATAAATTGATCGCTGAAAACGATCAATTACGGATAATTGATCAGTAGTAACTATTTGAACATGTCCCGCATATGTCCAAGGATATCCCCAGACTTTTTAGGAGGAAGAAATGGAATTAAACCAGGAAGAGGCCGAGATGGTGGCGGGATTTATCGCGGCAAACTGGGCGGCATTTTCAGAAGCCGCTGAGGGCGTGATGTCTGTTTGCGCTTTGCACCGGCTGGCTGAAAAATTAGGGTTGGAGAATTAACCCCCCGCTTTTCAAATTTATTGACCATTGCCCCCACGAGGGGCTTTTTTGTATCTGGCCTTCACCACGTTGTGCCATTCCCCACACTCCCCGCCCGCCGTGCCTGCGCGTACACAACACGCGATGATTGACCTCACCCCAATCACAGGAAAAAACACCATGGCTGATTATCATCACGGTGTGCGCGTTGTTGAAATCAACGACGGCACCCGCGTTATCTCCACCGTTTCCACCGCCATCATCGGGATGGTTTGCACTGCAGAAGACGCGGACGCCGACGCGTTCCCGCTCGATACGCCGGTGCTTATCACCAACGTACTGACCGCCGCAGGCAAGGCCGGTAAAACCGGCACACTCCGCGCCTCATTGATGGCAATCGCCAACCAGGCTAAACCCGTTGTCGTTGTCGTGCGCGTGGCAGAAGGTGACACCGAGGCGGAAACCACCTCGAACATCATCGGCGGCACCGACGCCACCGGCATGTATACCGGCATGAAAGCCCTGCTGTCTGCCCAAACCGAACTCGGCGTGAAGCCGCGCATTCTCGGCGTGCCGGGGCTGGATAATCTGGACGTCGCCACGGCGCTCGGTACCGTCTGTCAGCAACTGCGCGCCTTCGGCTACGTCAGCGCATACGGCTGCAAAACCGTGTCCGATGCCATCAAGTACCGGGAGAATTTCAGCCAGCGTGCGCTGATGGTTGTCTGGCCGGATTTCGTCGCCTGGAACACCACAACGAACGCCAGCGACATCGCGCCCGCCACCGCCTATGCCCTCGGCCTGCGTGCCAAAATCGACGCCGAAACCGGCTGGCATAAAACCCTGTCCAACGTCGGCATCAACGGCGTGACCGGCCTGTCTGCCAGCGTCTATTGGGATTTACAAACCACCGGCACCGACGCCGACCTGCTGAACCAGGCGTGCGTCACCACACTTATCCGCAAAGGCGGCTTTAAGTTCTGGGGGCAGCGCACCTGCTCTGACGATCCCCTGTTCCTGTTTGAGAACTACACCCGCACCGCGCAGGTGCTGGCGGACACCATGGCCGAAGCGCACCTATGGGCAATGGACAGGCCAATGACCCCGACGCTTATCAAAGACATGATTGCGGGCATCAACGCCAAACTGCGCGAAATGAAAACCGCCGGTCTGATCATCGACGGCACCTGCTGGTACGACGCGGAGGCTAACACCGTCGAAACCCTGAAAGCGGGCAAGCTGTTCATTGATTACGACTATACGCCGGTGCCGCCGCTGGAAGATTTAACCCTGCGTCAGCGCATCACCGATCAGTACCTGGCGACGTTCGCCACGGCCATCAACAGCTAAGAGGCGCTAAACCATGGCACTGCCAAAGAAACTGAAATACCTGAACCTGTTTAACGATGGTCACAACTACGTCGGCGTGGTCAGCGCGCTGACGTTGCCAAAGCTGACACGCAAGCTGGAGAACTATCGCGGCGGCGGCATGAACGGTGCCGCGCCGATTGACTTCGGGCTGGACGACGACGCGCTGACGCTGGAATGGACGATGGGCGGGCTGGATACGCTGGTGCTCCAGCAGTGGGGGGCGGTTGACGCTACGCCGCTGCGCTTTGCCGGTTCCTTCCAACAGGACGACACCGGCGAGACGCTCGCGGTGGAGGTCGTGATGCGCGGGCGTCACAAAGAGATTGATTTTGGCGAGTACAAACAGGGCGAAGACACCGAAACCAAAGTGTCCACCCAGTGCACCTATTTCAAACTGAGCATCAACGGGCAGGACGTGATCGAGGTGGACACCGTGAACATGGTGGAAATCGTCAACGGCACCGACCGCCTGGCGGAGCACCGCAAAAACATCGGCCTGTAACCCCTGAGCGGCGCCGGTTCGCGGCGCTGCTATACCCCTTACGATTTAAGAGAATGTCATGAAACAGATTAATGAAGCCGCTATCGAAAACGAAAACGTCATTACCCTGGAAGAACCGATCGCCCGTGGCGAGATGGTGATTAGCCAGGTTGAAATCATCAAGCCAAACGCCGGTCATCTGCGCGGCATCGGCCTTGCCTCCTTGTCGAATGCGGACGTTGACGCGCTGGTGACGGTGCTGCCGCGCATCACGCTGCCGATCCTCACCAAACAGGAGTGCAACGCGCTTTGCCTGCCCGACCTGATCGCGCTGGCGAGCAAGGTGGTCGGTTTTTTATCGCCGAAATCGGAACAGTAAAACTGCCCGCCTCTTTGATAGTTGACGACCTGATGGCTGACATTGCGGCGGTGTTTCACTGGCAGCCCTCGGAACTGTTTGCGATGTCGCTGACCGAGATTATCGGCTGGCGGCGTCGCGCATTACTGCGTAGCGGAGCCGAAAGTGAGTAATTTACGATTGCAGGTGCTACTGAACGCCGTGGATCGGGCGTCGCGCCCTTTCCGCTCGGTGGAAAAAGCCAGTAAAGCACTCAGCGGAAACATCCGCAACACGCAGGACACCCTGCGAAATCTCAACGCGCAGGCGTCGCAAATCGACGGCTTTCGCAAGGCGAGCGCGCAGCTGGCCGTCACCCGTGCCAGCCTGAAAAAAGCCAAAGAGGAAGCCAGCCGGCTGTCGCAGGCGTTTGCCAATACCGCGAACCCGACGGCTAAGCAGACGCGGCTGATGGAGGCAGCGAAGCGCGCCGCCAGCGAGTTGCAGGCCAAAGAAAACAGCCTGCGCAACTCCGTGCAGCGGCAGCGCGGCGCGCTGGAGTCGGCGGGGATTTCCACGCGTAACCTCGCCGCCGAGCAGCGCCGGTTACGAGCCAGCTCGCAGGAGGCGAACGCCACGCTTGCCCGTCAGCGGGAGGAGCTGGCACGGCTGAACCGGCAGCAGCAGCGGCGGGAAAACAGCCGCAGGCGTTTTCAGGCAACCCAGCGCGCAGGCGACACTATCCGAAATAACGGCGCGGTAGCGATGGGCGTGGGCTCGGCGGCGCTGTATGCAGAGGGGAAATTTATCGCCCCAGGCATCACTTTTGATAAAGAGATGTCCGGCACACAGGCGATCCTCGGGCTGGATAAAACCGACAAAAAGCTGGCAGCTATCCGGCAGCAGGCGCGCGATATCGGCGGAAGTACGGCATTTTCTCCGATGGACGTTGCGCGCACGCAGGGCGTACTTGCCCGCTCCGGCTATAACGCCGACTCCATTCTCAGCTCAACCGAATCCACGGTGAACCTGTCGCTGGCTTCGGGGATTGATATTGCCGACGCCGCCGACATCGTCACTAACATGCAGTCGGCGTTCAACATCCCGATGGATCAGATTAAGCGCGTCTCTGACGTGATGACCAAAGGGTTTACCAGCTCGAACACCAACCTGATTGAGCTGGGCGAGGCGATGAAATACGTGGCACCTATCGCCCAGGCGGCGGGTGCCAGTATCGAAGACACTACCGCGATGCTCGGCGTGCTGGCGGATAACGGCATCAAAGGCAGTATGGCGGGCACCGGTGCCAGCGCGATGTTTAGCCGGTTGCAGGCACCGACGGGGCAGTCACCGGCGGCGCTGAAGGAGCTGGGGATCAGCACGCGGGATAAGAAAGGCAACATGCTGCCTATTCAGAAAATCCTCACCGACATCAACGCCTCATTCAAAAGGAACAAGCTCGGGACGGCGCAGCAGGCCGAATACCTGAAAGTGATCTTCGGTGAAGAGGCGATGAAAGGCGCGGTGAAGCTGGTGGAGGCCGCAGGCAACGGCAGGCTGACCGAAAAGAAAACCGCGCTGGAAAACTCGCGGGGGTCGGCGGCGTCGGTCGCGAAGGTGCAGACCGATAACCTCGACGGCGACCTGAAAAACATGCAGTCCGCGTTTGAGGATTTGCAGATCGAGACCTTTGATAAACAGGACTCCAGCCTGCGAAAGCTGACGCAATCCGCGACTGACTGGCTCGGCAACGTGGGCAAATGGGTGAAGGCCAACCCGAAGCTGACCGGCACTATCGTTAAGTCAGCGCTGGCGGTGACGAGCCTGGTTGTCGGCCTCGGCGTGCTGGGCGTGGTGGTCGGTCCGGTCGTGAAAGGTCTGGGTTATATCGGCATGGCACTGAAAGGCGTGGGCACCGCGCTGCTGTGGATGGGACGCGCCGCGATGGCAAACCCGCTGCTGGCCGTGGTCGCACTGATCGCGATGGCGGCGATTTATATCTGGGCGAACTGGAGCACGCTGGAGCCGAAGTTTAAAAAGATGTGGGACGCGATTGCCGCCTGGACGACCGAAGCCTGGGCAACCATCACCGACTGGCTGACCGGCACCTGGAACAGCATCGTTGCCGGTGTGCAGGGATTATCGGATAAGTTCGCAGCGGTCTGGACAGGCATTAAAGACGGGGCAAAAGCGGGGTTTGCGGCCTATATCGATTTCCTCAAGTCTTTTGGGCAGAAGATTTTCGACGTGGTGAAAAGCCTCCCAGGCAAATTTAAAGAGGCGGGCAGCAATATGATCACCGCGCTGATGGACGGAATTGCCGCGAAGTGGCAGACGCTGAAAGACAAGCTTTCCAGCATGACCGATTTCCTGCCGGACTGGATGAAATCGGACGGCGATAAAACCATTTCGGTGAGCGTCAGCAATAGCCTGCCGAAACCGGCGGAGGGGCTTTCTACGTCTGCGCTGCCTGCGCCGATACTGCCGAAACCTGCGGGCGGTCTGAACACCGCACAACCTTACGGCACCGGCGGTGCGGCATACAACTACGCGGGCATGTTCGACAAAGGCGGCGACATTGCCGCCGGTGAGGTCGGCATTGTGGGAGAGAACGGCGCGGAGCTGGTACGTGGTCCGGTGAGCGTCACGGGGCGTCGGGATACGTCGGCGCTGATGCGTAATCAGGCTCCTGCTGCCGCTCCTACCTTCAACGTCTACGCCGCGCCCGGACAAAGTGCGAAGGACGTCGCCGCCGAGGCAATGCGTTTATTTGAAGATTACATGCGCCGCCAGCGTTCTGCGGCGCGCAGCTCAATGAATTACGGCTAAGGGGGTTTCTATGATGCTGGCTTTGGGGATGTTCGTGTTTATGCTGCAAACCCTGCCCTATCAGAGTTTGCAACGCTCGGCGGAATACCGCTGGCCGACCAATGACCGGATCGGCCTGCGCGCCGCGCCGCAGTTTCTCGGGCAAGGGGATGAAAAAATCACCCTGACCGGCACGCTGCTGCCGGAAATCACCGGCGGCAGGCTGAGCCTGGACGCACTGCGCCTGATGGCGGATCAAGGCCGCGCCTGGTCGCTGATTGGCGGCAACGGTGCGATTTACGGGATGTTCGTGGTGGAAAGCCTCAGTGATGAACATTCAGAGTTTTTCGCTAACGGTGCCGCCCGCAAAATTGAGTTTACGCTGAGCCTCAAGCGGGTGGACGAAAGCCTGACCGCCATGTTCGGCGACATCAAAACGCAGGCGGATGGCCTTTTGGATCAGGCGGGCGGCATTGCCAGCAACGTGCAGAAGTATGCAGGCGGGCTGCTGTCATGATGCCTACAATCGCAATGGATAACGGCGCACAGATTGCGCCGGACTATATGGTTAAACTCGCCGGTTCAGACATCACCACGGATATCAGCAGGCGACTTATTTCGCTGTCGCTGACCGACAACCGCGGCTTTGAGGCTGACCAGCTCGACATCGAGTTGGACGACGCGGACGGGCTGATGCAGATGCCTCCGCGCGGCGCGGTGCTGAGCGTCTTTCTGGGCTGGAAAGGTCAGGCGCTGTTCCATAAGGGGGAGTTTACGGTGGACGAAGTGGAGCATCGGGGCGCGCCGGATACGCTGACGCTGCGCGCCCGCAGCGCCGACTATCGCGGCAGCCTGAATTCCCGCCGCGATAACTCCTATCACGACACAACGCTGGAGGCGATTGTCTCCGCCATCGCGGCGCGAAACAGTCTCCAGCCCGCCGTCGCCGAGTCGCTCAAAGGTGTGAAGGTTTCGCACATTGACCAGACGCAGGAAACCGACGCGGCTTTTATCACCCGTCTGGCCGAGCTGAACGGCGGGGTTGTCGCCATCAAGGCCGGTAAACTGATTTTTATTAAGCCAGGCTCAGCCCTCACCGCCAGTGGCAAGCCGATCCCGCAAATAACGCTGTCCCGCAGCGACGGCGACGGGCATACGTTCAATATTGCTGACCGTGATGCTTACACCGGCGTATCAGCTACCTGGCTGCATACCAAAGAACCAAAGCCAAAAAAGGTGAGGGTACAGCGAAAGAAGAAAGAAAAGCACCTGCGCGCCCTGCAACATCCGGCGGCCAAAAAGACCACGGCCAAAGTACAAAAAGCGACGGAAGCGAAAGAAGGCGAATATCTGGCGGGCAATGATGAAAACGTGTTTGCGCTGACGACGGTCTACGCCACGCAAAAGGCCGCGATGCGAGCAGCACAGGCCAAATGGGACAAGCTACAGCGCGGCGTCGCACAGTTCTCTATCTCACTGGCTCGCGGACGTGCCGACCTGTTTCCCGAGACCCCGCTGGCGGTATCAGGCTTTAAAGCAGTGATCGACGCGCAGCCGTGGATAATCAGCAAGGTCACGCACAGCCTGAACAATGGCGGATATGCGACGGGGCTGGAACTGGAGGTGCTGTTGTCAGATGTGAGTTATGAGGCCTCGGAAAGTGGCGAGGCGTATTAGCGCCTCGTTCTTTTGTCAAGATTTTGGTGTAAACACCCACTCACCCGGTGAAGAGTATTCGGTACCATCATCATCCATAACTTTCGCATTTAGAACTTTAGCGACTTCAAGCATTTTCAAATACAAGGCTGTATCAGGCCATTTCGTTGAGATATTGCCATTACACCACTCAAGCCATGATTCTGGATAAGCGCTTTCACCAGACCATAATGCAAAGAACTCACCACTTGGCTCATAAATGGAAAACTCAGGATCGGTATTAACAACATTCAACCATTCTTCGCTGGAAATCTGACTATCTTCATTATCAGCCCAGAACTCAGCACGTGTGATATGAAATTCGACGCCCACTGCAACCTCTTTGTTTAATGTAAAACACTGTAATAGCGAGTGTATGATTTTCGAAATAACATACAATGATTGAATCTGATTTAAATGATTACATGGTGATTATTATGATGCATTGCCCCAAATGCCAGCACGCAGCTCACGCCCGTTCAAGCCGTTACCTCAGCACTAATACCAAAGAGCGTTATCACCAGTGTCAGAATATCAATTGCAGCTGCACGTTCAAAACTCATGAAACGATCGCCGATATTATTGTCGAGCCAGGAACCGTCCATGCCGTGCTGCTGCATCCGGATAAACATAGTCAGCAGTCGTTGCAAATGCACTGAGACGAAGCCCGCGAAAGCGGGTTTTTACTTTCATAGATTCAGTGAATTAATCCCCTTACATGTATACGACTGACTAAATCAAACATTTACACTGTTTTTATATACAGTAAAATTCACATTCTCAAAAAGGAGGATGTGATGAGTGTAAGAAAGCTGTCTACCGGTAAATGGTTATGTGAATGCTACCCGAACGGGAGTGGAGGTAAGCGATGCCGCAGGCAGTTTGATACCAAAGGTGAAGCCGTTGCCTTTGAAACTTACACCATGGATCAGGCTAAGAACAAACCGTGGCTGGGTGAGAAGGAAGATCGGCGGAAGCTGAGCGAACTGGTCGATCTCTGGTACAGCCTGCACGGCTGCTCTCTGAATGATAAAAAGGGACGGTTGGGCAAACTGAAGATTATCAGCGCGGGCATGGGTGACCCGATAGCCAGTACCATAACGCCGAAAGACTGGGCGCATTATCGCGATCAGCGGCTGCGCGGTGAGATTGATAACGGCTACAGTACCAGTCTGGCGACCCGTAAGGTTTCGACCGGCACTGTGAACTGTGAGCACGCTTTTCTGCGGGCGGTGTTCAATGAGCTGAAACGCCTGGGAGAATGGTCGCTGCCAAACCCTCTCGAGAATATCCGCGAGTTTGATCAGCCGGAACGCGAGATGGCATGGCTGAACCAGGAACAAATTCTGCGGCTCATGGCGGCCTGTGAAGAGCATGGGAATGATGAATTAACACTGATCGTTAAACTCTGCCTTTCGACCGGCGCACGCTGGAACGAGGCCGCCAAAATCAAAAGTTCGCAGATCTCCCCTTACAAACTCACCTTCATCAATACCAAAGGTAAAAAGAACCGCACCGTTCCCCTCGCCCGCCCGCTGTATGACGAATTGATCGCCCGCGAAGGTGTGCCCTTCTCGCCCTGCTATAAGCAGTTCTATCGGGTGATCAGGCTGGCGGGCATCGAACTGCCAGAAGGTCAGATGACGCACGTTCTAAGGCACACGTTTGCCAGCCACTTCATGATGGCCGGCGGCAATATCATCGTGTTGCAGCGCATCCTCGGGCACTCAGATATACGCGTCACGATGCGCTATGCACACTTCGCCCCCGATCACTTAGAAGACGCTATTTACATGAATCCGCTGGCTCAAATCAGTGGCGATAAAATGGCGATGGAGAATCCAAATGAGTAACATTGAGGGTAAGTGAAAAGAGTCTAAGTGATTGTTTTTATTATAAGTGGTTGATTTCAAAAACAGGCAAAAAAAAGACCGAATACGATTCCTATATTCGGTCTAGGGAAATGGCTCTTGGGAGAGAGCCGTGCGCTAAAAGTTGGCATTAATGCAGGCGATTAAGCCGTACAACTTAAAGAGTAGACGACAGATGACTAATTTCCACCCAGTTTGAAACATAGTGATAATAACAATGAAGTATTATTTTCATTGTGTGACAACATACGCAAAACATGGGATTAACATCAGTCGCTTACTGGCGGCACGGCGCTTCAGCAGAGCGATTCAGCTTTAGCGATAAATGGAACCAGACTCATTTTTTGTCCGGGATTCTGCGGATCATCCAACCAGATTTTCTCCAGCGGGACAGCCTGAACCTGATGGTTTTTGACCTGCTCTCTGGCCACGTCATTCAGAGGATATTGCGCCAGTGTGCTGTCATTAATCACGTACAGCGCTTTGCCCGGACGGCATTGCAGCATGACCTCTTCCCGGGTGAATGCCCAGGCCTTACCGTATTGCAGACGGCTGATGGTCTCCAGTTGCGGTGCGGCAAAGCTGCTGGCAGACAAGCTCAGCAGCACACAGACAAGCAGTGTTTTCCTCATGATTTTTCCTCGATGATATTAAATTCTTTGTAATCTTCAGATGACCATTCTCAACGCGGGGCAAGCGTAGCGAACCAGCTCACCAACAGTAAAACGCTGAGCGCCAGCCCCCACTCAAGCCAGGTCATGGCGATAAAACGCCTCTGCGCGCGCTCGGGGTCTTTGCCCATCAGCGGCACCAGCCGGTAACGGTTATAGACAGCCACTGCCGCCATCATCCCGACCAGTATCACTTTGGCCACCAGCAGGCTCTGATACCGTGACGTCATATCGGTTGGCCACCGCTGCAAGATAACGGCGGTATTAATGATACCGGTGATGATCACCAGACCGACAGCAAAATGCCCCCAAACGGAAAAACGGATCAGCGTAACAATCGCATAAGGCTTTGCTGATGGCTGGCGGGTATACATCATACAGGTCAGCAAAGGCAGTAAAGACCCGAACCAATAAGCTGCGCTGAGCAGATGCACTACGTGATTGCTTCGCTGAACCAGCCCCAAAATGCCCTGATGCATCGCAGCATGGCCAATCAGTGCCTGAGTGACCAGTAAACCCAGCGAGCAAAGAAACAGCAGAACATGACGTCGGGGCAGCCATTCCATTAACAGAACCAGCAATAGCACGGCCGTCAGCAATAAGTGCCAGCTCCACACTTCGCCAAATGCGGTGGTTAATACCAGTATCCAGACATTCATGTTAAGAATATCGTCCCAGCCGTTGCCCATCAGAGCAGCCTGTAAGGCCAGCATACCGACGGAGGTCACCGCGGCGAGAAGTCCGGACCAGATCATCAGCGTCTGATTTTTACGCTGTAAAATGGCTGAAAATCCCTCAGGCGCCAGCAAAGAGCAAAACACGCTCAGTCCGAAAATTTGCATCAATGACGCAAAATGCAGGAACCGGCACAGGACGAACAATGCAGTGAGACTCATAGCTTATTTGACGGTGAAGCTGTACTGACCATGAGTTTTATGACCATCAACGGAAACCACATTCCATGTCACGACATATTTCCCGGCGGCAAGCGCATCGGTCAGCGGCAGCACAGCCTGCGTATTGTCATTCGCAGCCAGTGCCATTTTGCCGGTTTTCACGGTTTTTTGGCTGGCATCTGTCAGAGTGACTTTACTGAAGTTTGGCTCGATGCCTTCACTGAAACCCAGAGATAATTCGGTCGGACTGGCTGACAGAACCGCATCTGCCGCAGGAGTTTCCGTTTTGAGGTGAGCATGAGCAGAAGCCTGCTGTGAGATAAATCCGCTCAGCAATACGGCTGAGACTGCCAGGGCACGGCAAAGAGAAGTGGTTTTATTGAACACGATAATTTCCTTGGCTTGCTTGATGATGAATTTATAACGCCGTCACTTTAGCGCAATCCGCCACAAAACGATTGCCAAAAAACCATAAAAAAAACCATAAAAAAACGCAGAAGCTTGAGCACTCTGCGTTTTTGTGGACCTGCTCAGCTGTTAAATTAAACTGCCGGAGCCTGTCCAACCATGTTCTTCAGATCTTTATCAACAAAGAACAGACCGTTACCGGTATTGCTGACCAGAGCCAGTTTATCGAGAACGGATTTGAACAACGTCTCTTCTTCATGCTGCTCTGAAACGTACCACTGCAGGAAGTTGAAGGATGAGTAATCTTTCAGCGTCATGGACAGATCGGCCAGCTCATTGATTTTCTGGGTGATCAGCTGTTCGTGTTCGTAAGTCTGTTTGAACAAATCGGTCAGGGATTCGAAAGAAACCGGCGGAGCAGCAATCGCGCCCAGCAATGGCAGAGCACCGGTATCGCTGACGTATTTGAACAGGCGGTGCATGTGATCCATTTCTTCCATGGAATGCTGTTTCAGAAACGCCGCAGCACCTTCGTAGCCTTTATCGCTGCACCATGCACTCATCTGCAAATATAAATTGGCAGAATAAAACTCGAGGTTCAGCTGTTCATTAAGCTGATCAATCATTTCTTTTTTAAGCATGGCACGGCTCCAGAATTAAATTATGGCAGGTGGGCTGATTTATTTATTCGCATTATGCCCGCATCAACACAAAATAAAAACAACAGATTCACATTAATATTAACCGTAATAACATATAAATTTAACATCATGATTTTAAATGATTTTATTTGAATAAAAATATACCACAATGATAATCATTAACATATACAACGCCATTAAAAAGAATCATTCTTATTCACAATATTAATTAGCGAGTTGTTGTTGAAGTCAGTTATCATTTCCCTTTTGTGAATAGTTCTTATTTACTCTTAATATTAACCAGCCTGTCGTGTTCAACTGGAAAATCATGAAAATAAAATCGCAACATTCACGATGGCGTCGGCCTCGGGTACAATGTGGCAAAACCGGTTATCAGGAAGCAGCAATGAGCATCAATCTGGCTGAAATCAGTAAAGAAGAAATGGATCGTATCAACATCGATCTGGCCGCCTCAGCGGTGGCTTTTAAAGAACGCTACAACATGCCAGTTGTCGCGGAAATGACCGAGCGCGAACAGCCCGCGCATCTGCGCACCTATTTTCGTGAACGGGTCATGTTTTATCGCGGGGAATCACACAAGTTCTCCCGCTTACCTTATGAACCCAAACAAAAGTAAGCGGGAGCAGCGGGAAATGGTTAGCGCCGGGCGGCGAAACGCTGGTTGGTGCGGATTAACTGGTCAAGAATGCCGGGTTCATCAAAAGAGTGCCCTGCACCTTCGATAATATGCAGCTCGGCTTCCGGCCAGGCCTGCGCCAGGTCCCAGGCGTTTTGCACCTGACAGGCCATATCGTAGCGGCCGTGAACAATCACCGCCGGAATATGACGGATCCGTTCTACATTTTTCAACAACTGGTCATCCGTTTCTAAAAAGCCCATATGCGTGAAATAGTGGTTTTCGATGCGGGCGAAAGCCAGCGCGAAATTATCTTCGCCAAATGAGGACGAACCTTCCGCAGGCAACAGCGTCACTGTCTCCCCTTCCCACAAGCTCCAGATTTTAGCCGCTTCAAGCTGAACCGCGCGATCATCCGATGTCAGGCGGACGCGATAGGAAGCAATCACATCCTTGCGCTCTTCTTCCGAGAGAATCGATAAAATACGCTGCCATTTTTCAGGGAAGAAACGTGAGGCACCCTCCTGGTAGTACCAGGTCAGCTCCTGCTTACGCAGAGTGAAAATGCCCCGAAGAACCATCTCACTGACGTGATCAGGGTGCGTTTCGGCGTATGCCAGCGCCAGCGTCGAGCCCCAGGAACCCCCGAACACCAGCCATTTATCGACACCGGCTAGTTTACGCAAACGCTCAATATCTTCGACCAGATGCCAGGTGGTGTTGTTGTCGAGGCTGGCGTGAGGTTTAGAGCGTCCGCAACCACGTTGATCGAACAGCATGACGTCATAATCATTGGGATCAAACAGCTGACGATGAACCGATGAACATCCCCCGCCCGGCCCTCCGTGAATAAATACCGCCGGTTTGCCTTCCGGGTTTCCGCTGCGCTCCCAGTAAACCTGGTGACCATCCCCTGTATCAAGCATGCCACTGGCATAGGCTTCCCGTGGCGGATACAAACCCTTTAATTTTGGCATGACATTTCCTGTTCTATTTGGCCAGAGTATTGATTGAAGTACTTACATGTTAATAACAGCGCATCCGCCCATTTACAACAAGTGGTTATGTTCAAAAACCATTGTTTTGTATGCTGTTCGCATACTAATCGCGCAATTTTAATACACTGGCACAGACCGGCGTCCGTTGCCCCCTCTGTAAAGTATTGTGGATTACACAAAGGAGCTTGCAACTGGTCGAAATTTGGCAGTAAATAGGTGAGCAACCCAATCCACCCGCTTTAAGAGAGGCAAGTATGAGTAAAGGAATGGATAGCAAAAAGAATGCGAAGAAAAAGCCATTGAAAACCCCAGCTGAGAAAAAGGCTGAGAAAAAAGCCAAGAAAACTTCTGCTTAACAATGTACTTCTGTACTTCGTAGATCAAACCCGCCGAGAGCGGGTTTTTTTATTCCCCCCTTCATACTTCGCACCACAGCTGCGCTGGCTGCAATCCGAAATACTCAGGGGAATGACTGGTATTACTTACCTGCCAGCGCCAGCACAAAAGCGTATTCCAGCGCGATATCTTCATAGGCTTTGAAGCGGCCAGATTTGCCGCCATGCCCGGAATCCATATCAGTGTGCATCAGCAGCTGATTGTCATCGGTTTTGAGGTCACGTAATTTTGCGATCCACTTCGCCGGCTCCCAGTACTGCACCTGCGAATCATGCAGACCAGTGGTCACCAGCATATGCGGATAGGCCTGGGCACGCACCTGATCGTATGGGCTGTATTGCAGCATATAGTCGTAATAGGCTTTGTCATTCGGGTTGCCCCATTCATCGTATTCACCGGTTGTCAGCGGAATAGACTCATCGAGCATAGTGGTGACGACGTCGACAAACGGAACCTGCGCCACGATGCCATGATACAGCTCCGGCGCCTGATTGATGATTGCGCCCATCAGTAAGCCGCCCGCACTTCCCCCCATTGCGTAAACCTGTCCGGCATCGCCATAACCTTCAGCCACCAGTTCTTTAGTCACATCAATGAAATCATGGAAGGTGTTGAGTTTATTGAACAGCTTGCCGTCGTCGTACCATTGCTGGCCGAGTTCCGCCCCGCCGCGAATGTGCGCCAGTGCAAAAACAAAACCGCGATCCAGCAAACTCAGGCGGCTGCCGCTGAATGCCGGATCCATACTGCTGCCATAAGAACCATAGCCGTAAACCAGCAAAGGATTTTCATTCGGCTTAAATAACTCGCGGCGATACACCAGCGATACAGGCACTTTCACGCCATCGCGCGCCGTGACCCAGACGCGTTCACTGCGGTAATTTGCCGCGTCAAAATCTTTTACTTCCTGCTGTTTCAGCAGGGTACGGTCATGCGTATCGAGATCCAATTCGAACAATGAGCTCGGCATGGTCATCGAAGAATAGCCATAGCGTAGCAAAGATGTCTCCGGTTCCGGATTATATGCCAGCCAGGTGGTATAGGTCGGGTCATCAAACGCCAGCGATTTTTCTTCACCGGTTTTCCAGTGGATCTGGCGCAGTTGGGTCAGCCCCTGATGTCGCTCTTCTACCACCAGCCAGTCACGGAACAGACTAAAACCTTCAAGCATTACTTCAATGCGCGGCGCAATCAGCGTCTGCCAGTTAACCTCGACCCCGTCTTCACTTTTGTACAGACCGAAGTTTTTACCGTCTTTATTGGAGCGAATGTAGAAGTGCCCGAGGTAATGATCGAGCGCGTATTCGTGATCTTTACGTCGTGAGAGGAAGACCTGCGGTTTGGCCTGCGGGTCATCGGCATCCAGCAGTAAGATCTCTGACGTCGTGGTGCTGTCGAGGTGGATAAGGATGTATTTTTCAGACGTGGTTTTATCCAGCCCGACGTAAAAGGTATCGTCTTTCTCTTCGTACACCAGTTTGTCGGTTTTAGGATCAGTACCGACCACGTGGCGATAAACCTGATACGGCAGCAACGTTTTCTTGTGTTTGCGGACGTAATACAGCGTCTGAGAATCGTTCGCCCATTCGCTGCTGCCGGAGGTGTTTTTCAGCAGATCATCAGTCCAGGTTCCATCATCAAGTTTTTTGATACGGATGTCGTACTGACGGCGCGAAAGAAAGTCTTCCGCCACGGCCATCAGCTGATTGTCAGCGCTGATATCCAGACCGCCCAGCGTGTAAAACTCGCTGTCTTTGGCGCGTTCATTGCCATCAATCAGCGTGGTCCAGTTTTCGTGTTCAGCGGCTGGCTGGCGAAGGTAAATGGCGTACTCGTTGCCCGGCTCATAGCGGGTCTGATAGCGGTAGCCGTGTTTCACGTAGGGAACGGAATGATCCTGCTGCGCAATGCGCGCCACCATTTCGCCGTACAGCGTTTCGCGCAGTGCCTGCTGTGGCTGCATCGCCTGTTCAGTAAATTCGTTTTCAGCCGTCAGATAGGCCAGAACCAGAGGATCGGTGCGGTCATCGTCACGCAGCCAGTAATAGTTATCGACACGGTCATCACCGTGAATACTCAGAGTTTGCGGGCGTTTTTCAGCCTTTGGAGGTGTCATCATCTCGGGATCTCTTTGTCCTCTTTGCGGTGTAACAAGAGTGACAGGTTTAGGCAGGGAAACCAAGGGACGTCAATGCGGGGAAATAATGCGTCCGCTAAGGAATAACGGACGCAGTCGAAACTTATAACGGCGAGCTGTAGCTGATTTCGCCAATCTGGCAGTTGAGGGTCACCTGATAAGTTTTATCGGTGTGATCGCCTCGTACTTTCAGCGGGATATCCCATTTCGCGTTAGTGCCGCTGATGCTGTCTGTCACTACCCACGCGACCGGCGTGGAAGTGCCCAGCACTTTTTTATCTGCATCCCAACGCGTGATGCGGTTTTGCAGAAAATCACGTTTTACCAGCGCAGCTACATCATCCTTAGTGGCCGTGGAACACGGTGTCACCGTTGCCGTTCTCACTTCGGGTTCATCAGCCTGTGCGACCTGGCTAAGGCTGCTGATTCCTGCAACTGCCATCACAACGCCCAAGATTATCTTTTTCATCGTTCGCCTTCCCAGTCTTTGTCATTCATTTAGTTGACCCTGCAAAAGCAGTTGACCTTGCAGAAGAATATCCCTACAGAAGACAAGGCCATCGCTTGCGTTAGATAATATAATCCTCAACAAGGCAATAACACAACATTAACAACAAGACGTTCGATGCAAAGTGTTAAGACAAACCCCTAGCGTAAAATAATGGCCTTACAGTTTTTGCCTTTGATTTTCCCTTCCTGAAGGCGCTGCAATGCTTTCTTCGCGCTTTTCTGGCGGATGGCGACATAGGCATGCACCGGGAACATGTCAATTTTGCCCACTTCAGCGGCAGTCAGCCCCGCATCACCAGTCAGCGCGCCGAGAATATCGCCCGGACGGATTTTGGCTTTACGGCCACCATCGATGCACAAGGTTGCCATTTCAGGATCCAGTGCCACCGGCGCGGCGGCCAGTGCCTGAGCGGCAGGCTGCCAGATGAAACGCTGACGGGTGTAATCTTCCAGCGCAGTCACACGCGGCATTTCCTGCGGCGTCACCAGACTGACGGCTATACCGCTCGTTCCTGCACGACCGGTACGACCCACGCGGTGCACGTGAACTTCCGGGTCGAAAGACAGCTCGTAGTTGATCACCAGACCCAGCTGTTTAATATCCAGCCCGCGCGCGGCCACGTCTGTCGCCACCAGCACACGGCAACTGCCGTTGGAGAAACGCACCAGCACGCGATCACGGTCACGCTGCTCAAGGTCGCCATTCAGCGCCAGCGCGCTGATGCCTTTGGCGGTCAGAGCGTCGCATACTTCCTGACAATCACGCTTGGTGTTGCAGAACACCACACAGGAGGTCGGCTGATACTGATACAACACAGCGGCTAACAGCGACAGGCGCTGATGCTTGTCGGCTTCGATAAAGACCTGCTGAATATCAGCGATGTCATCTTCACCTTCGATTTCCACTTTCAGCGGCTGACGCTGGAATTTGGAACTGATGCGCTCAATGCCGTCCGGATAGGTCGCGGAGAAAAGCAGCGTCTGGCGATCCTGCGGTGTATAGCTGACCACATCCTCAATATCTTCGCTGAAACCCATGTCCAGCATGCGGTCTGCTTCATCCAGCACCAGCACTTTCAGCTCATTCAGTTTCAGCGTGCCTTTGCGCAGATGTTCCTGAATACGACCCGGCGTACCCACCACGATGTGTGGCGGATGAACCAGCGATTCGAGCTGTGGCCCAATCGCCTGACCACCACAAAGGGTCAGTATTTTGATGTTTTGGGTAAAACGCGCCAGACGGCGTAATTCTTTACTGACCTGATCGGCCAGTTCACGGGTCGGACACAGTACCAGCGCCTGAGCAACAAATTGTGAAACGGTGATGCTGTTCAGCAAACCGATACCAAAGGCGGCCGTTTTACCGCTGCCGGTTTTGGCTTTAGCGCGAACGTCCTGACCTTGCAGAATGGCAGGCAAAGAGGCTTCCTGAATCGGGGTCATTTCGGTGTAACCCAGTTCATTCAGGTTGGAAAGTTGCTCAGCGGGCAATGTCAGGGCAGAAAAAGAATGCGTGCTCAAGGCGATAACTCTTTATGTGAGGCAAAAATCGGGGCAGCGGCAGGAATTCTGACGCCATGGTTTGGGTAAATGATAACAGAGACGCTCGCCGGGTGCCTTAAACGGCAGAAAACAGGCAAAAAAAATCCTGAAAAACACCTTTTTCTTCTGCGGAGAATTTTATCTGATGCTCTGCGCAATCGTTTTCGTCGCCAATTATTTCAGATATACTGCGCGCCGAAATTCCTGTTTACACTCATCTCAGATCTGGGTACGAAGCTATGTTAACCATTGGTACTGCACTGCGCACCGGCGCCACACGCGTCATGTTATTAGGCTCTGGCGAGCTGGGTAAAGAAGTGGCCATCGAATGTCAGCGTCTTGGCCTGGAAGTGATTGCCGTCGATCGCTACGCCGATGCTCCGGCGATGCAGGTCGCCCATCGCAGCCATGTGATTAACATGCTTGACAGCGATGCGCTGAAAGCGGTTATCGAAAACGAACGCCCTGATTTTATCGTGCCTGAAATCGAAGCCATCGCCACCAGTATGCTGGTAGAGCTGGAAAAACAGGGTCACAACGTGGTGCCTTGTGCCGAAGCAACCCGCCTGACCATGAACCGCGAAGGTATCCGTCGTCTGGCCGCCGAAACACTGAAATTACCGACATCGACTTATCAGTTTGCTGACGACGAAGCGTCTTTCCGTCAGGCGGTTGATGCCATCGGTTTTCCGTGCATTATCAAACCGGTCATGAGTTCTTCCGGTAAAGGTCAGAGCCTGATCCGCGGTGCCGATCAGTTACAGACCGCATGGGATTACGCGCAGCAAGGCGGTCGTGCAGGCGGCGGGCGCGTGATTGTTGAAGGGCTGGTGAAATTTGATTTTGAAATTACGTTGCTGACCATCAGTGCTATCGACGGCATTCACTTCTGTGCGCCAATCGGACACCGTCAGGAAGACGGCGATTACCGTGAATCCTGGCAGCCACAGCAAATGACTGAGCTTGCGTTGCAGCGTGCAAAAGACATCGCTGAGAAAGTCGTGAAAGCGCTGGGCGGTAAAGGTTTGTTTGGCGTTGAATTGTTTGTTTGCGGTGATGACGTGATCTTCAGTGAAGTGTCCCCTCGCCCGCACGACACCGGCATGGTGACGCTGATTTCTCAGGATCTGTCCGAGTTTGCGCTGCACGTCCGCGCGTTCCTTGGCCTGCCGGTGGGTCAGATCCGCCAGTTCGGTCCTTCAGCTTCTGCCGTCATTCTGCCTGAGCTTACCAGCAACAACGTGACCTTCAGCGGTCTGGAAAATGCACTCACCGGTTTCAACCAGGTTCGCCTGTTCGGGAAGCCGGAAATCAGCGGAAAACGCCGTCTGGGCGTAGCACTGGCGATTGCAGATAATGTTGAAGATGCCGTTGAACAGGCAAAACAAGCTGCGGCTGCGGTGGTTGTGAAAGGCTAAGCAATTCGCAACGCCGTGACGAAAAAAACCGGACGCCTGAAAAGGGTCCGGTTTTTTTTTCATGACACAAACTGTCTGTCAGTATTATTCGTCTTCGTCATCAAAAATGACGGTCACGCGATCGCCCTGATGCTTCGCGCGGATTTCTGCCGCAACGGTAGCGATGGCTTCGCCACTGCTCATACCGGTTTCCATTAACTGGCGGATACGATCGGCGGCCTGTTCTTGTTCCTGATGTGAAAGTGAAGGCATACCTGTCAGCATGGGAGTTTCCTGTTGTGCATTAAATGGTGCACATTTATTAGTGCAAAGAAGATAACAAAAGCCCGCGCAATGCGGGGTTGAACAGTATACCCCTTATTAAGACAAATCGCCTGTGCTGCTTTCAGGTCATCAGATCTGTGTTAGGATCGGCCTAAAATACGTCACCGCGCCAGAGAAGCTCAAACCTGCCATGCAAGCCACCCAGTCTGTTGTTTTTCATTCATTACCCTATCAGCCAGATGCCCTGACCGGACGCTTCACACCGCTTTCCGCCCTGCCATGGGCGATGCTTTTACACTCAGGCTCAGCGCAACATCAGCACAATCGTTTCGATATTCTGGTGGCAGACCCGCTGATAACACTGACCACCCGCGGCGGGCTGACGCAGATTGAACAACATGGCGTTGAACAATGCCGCAATGATGACCCCTTCTCCCTGCTCGAAGAACAACTGGCGGTATGCGGATTGCACGCGGAAAGCTCGCCTGATTTTCCGTTTCTTGGCGGTGCACTCGGATTGTTCGGCTATGATTTAGGGCGCCGCATTGAAGAGTTGCCTCAAATCGCGGCACGCGACATTGAGCTGCCCGATATGGCTGTCGGTATTTATGACTGGGCGCTGATTGCCGATCATCATTTGCAGCGCCTGACGCTGGTCTGCCATGGGGATATTTCTGCCCGCTTGCGCTGGCTTGATGAGCATCAGCAAAACCGCTCTGTGCCAGCGTCTTTCCGGCTAGATGCGCCCTGGCAGGCAAATATGAGCCGCGCGGAATACGGACAAAAGTTCAGGCATATTCAGGAATATATCCGCAGCGGCGACTGTTATCAGATCAATCTGGCGCAACGATTTTCAACGCACTACAGCGGTGATGAGTGGCAGGCTTTTCTGCGCCTGAATGAGGCCAACCGCGCGCCGTTCTCAGCGTTTTTGCGTCTGCCGGCAAACGCCGTGATCAGCCTCTCGCCGGAACGTTTTATCTGGCTGAAAGAAAATCAGATCCAGACACGTCCGATTAAAGGCACCCTGCCACGCTGCGAAAATCCAGCTGAAGATGCACGACAGGCAGAACGGCTGGCGGGATCGGAGAAAGATCGCGCCGAGAACCTGATGATCGTCGATTTGCTGCGTAATGACATCGGCCGCGTTGCGGTACCCGGCAGCGTGCGCGTGCCGGAACTGTTTGTGGTTGAGCCTTTCCCGGCGGTTCATCATCTGGTCAGCACCATCACCGCGCAGTTACCGCAAGATTGCCATCCCGCCGCCTTGTTACGCGCCTGCTTCCCCGGCGGTTCCATTACCGGCGCGCCGAAAGTGCGGGCGATGGAAATCATTGAAGAACTCGAGCCGCATCGGCGTAACGGTTATTGCGGCAGCATCGCGTATATCAGCTGTTGCGGCACCATGGACAGCAACATTACTATCCGCACATTGCTCACGGCGCAGGGAAAAATTCATTGCTGGGCGGGCGGCGGGATTGTGGCGGACAGTCAGGAACAGGCTGAATATCAGGAAACTTTTGATAAGATTGCCCGCATTCTGCCTCAGTTAGGAGAAGCATAATCGTGACATTGCTGGAACAACACGCGCCAATTCAGACAATTTCCCCTGCGGTGGAAGATTTCATTTTGCGCTTTCAGTTGCAGCAACCACGCCAGCCCGCTCCGGCGCTGCGCGGTACCCGTCATGCCGCCGTGCTGATCCCGATCATTTGCCGTGCGGAGCCTACGCTGTTACTGACACGACGCTCTGACCAGCTGCGTAAACACGCGGGTCAAGTCGCCTTTCCCGGTGGTGCGGCGGATGCGTCAGACGCGTCGATCATCGCCACCGCCCTGCGTGAAGCACAGGAGGAAGTCGCCATTCCGCCAGAACAGGTTTATGTATTAGGTACACTTTCGCCGCAGGACAGCAGCAGCGGTTTTCGTGTCACACCGGTAGTCGGGCTGTTGCCCGTCGACGTGCCGCTGCATCCGGCTGAAGATGAAGTCGCTGAGCTGTTTGAAATGCCGCTGCGCGAAGCCTTTGATCTGGCGCGTTATCACCCTCTGGATATTCATCGCCGGGGCATGCATCACCGCGTGTATTTGTCATGGTATCAGCAGCAATTTGTGTGGGGTCTCACCGCTGCCATCATCCGCCAGCTCGCCGGACAGGTTGAAGTCTGAGCTCCCTGATTACATAGCGATCACACTTTTGCATCAAATAAGTTTATTTCATGCGAAAAATGAAACTTTTGCCCCTCAGCCCTTTTAAACTATAAGTCTATCCATAAGAACAAGAGAGCCGTCCATAAAGACGAGTTCCTGCTGTCGTTCATTTATGGAAGCCAGGGATCCCGTTCCCTGCCGCAATCTGATACAGGAGTATTCGACGTGATTAGCGTTTTCGACATGTTCAAGGTCGGGATTGGCCCTTCCAGTTCCCATACTTTGGGCCCGATGAAAGCCGGTAAACAGTTCGCTGATGACCTGCTGGAAAAGGGCATGATGCCTGCCGTTACGCGTGTCGCCGTGGACGTATTTGGTTCTTTGTCTCTGACAGGTAAAGGCCACCACACAGATATCGCCATTATTTTAGGCCTGGCCGGTAATCAGCCAGACACCGTCGACATTGACGGCATTCCGCATTTTATCCGCGACGTTGAGCAACGTGAGCGTCTGCCACTGGGCACAACCCAGCATGAAGTGGATTTCCCGCGTGATACCGGCATGGTATTCCGCGGGGAGAATTTGCCGCGCCATGAAAACGCCATGCAAATTCATGCTTTTGCTGGCGATAAAATGATTTACAGCAAAACGTATTATTCTGTCGGCGGCGGTTTTATTGTCGATGACGAACATTTCGGTCAGCCGGTTCTCGATGAAGTCGCGGTGCCGTACAGCTTTAATTCGGCCAGTGAAATGCTGGCGAAGTGCAAAGAGACCGGGCTGTCATTATCCGGACTGGTGATGCAGAACGAACTGGCACAGCACAGCAAGCAGGAAATCGACCAGTATTTCGAGAAAATCTGGCACACCATGCAGGCCTGTATCGATCGCGGTCTGAACACCGAAGGCGTGCTGCCTGGGCCGTTGCGGGTTCCGCGTCGAGCTTCTGCCCTGCGCCGTATGCTGGTTTCCAACGACAAACTCTCCAGTGACCCAATGAATGTGATCGACTGGGTGAACATGTTTGCGCTGGCGGTTAACGAAGAAAATGCCGCGGGCGGACGTGTTGTTACGGCACCGACCAATGGCGCATGCGGCATTGTGCCCGCAGTGCTGGCCTATTATGACCAGTTTATTCAGTCAGTCAGCCCGGACATTTACCTGCGCTATTTCCTGACGTCCGGCGCTATCGGCATTTTGTATAAAATGAACGCGTCGATTTCAGGTGCAGAAGTCGGTTGTCAGGGCGAGGTGGGCGTGGCGTGTTCGATGGCAGCCGCTGGCCTGACAGAATTACTGGGTGGCAGCCCGGAGCAAGTATGTGTCGCGGCGGAAATTGGCATGGAACACAATCTCGGTCTGACGTGTGACCCGGTGGCCGGACAGGTCCAGGTGCCGTGCATTGAGCGTAATGCTATCGCTTCCGTGAAAGCGATTAACTCAGCCCGAATGGCTTTACGCCGCACCAGCGAGCCAAGAGTTTCTCTGGATAAAGTGATCGAAACCATGTACGAGACCGGTAAAGATATGAATTCCAAATACCGAGAAACTTCCCGTGGTGGTTTGGCTATTAAGGTTCAGTGCGACTGACTCTGATGTCGTTGAACGGGTCTTTTCTGCGGTTCTTCTGCTGAAGCATTTTCAGCCGCTTTGCCGCAGGAAATACCATCCAGATGAGAGCAGGCAGCAATAAAACCTTCATTAACGACAACCTGTTGTATTATCAATATATATTGGAAGTGTCACTTGCATTATGCCCTGCAGGTACGGCATGCTGTTTTCCGCCTGATTTTCCCGATCAGTGAGCCTCTCAATACAGAAAAATACATGCCGGGATACACAGGAAAAATATAAGTGACAACGTCACCCATGTTGATTTTCTTTTGTTTTAACTCAGAAAATGCGTGTTTTTCCCTCAACTCAGGCAGAGCATCCGGCAATTTACAGCTACTATCAATTAAAACGCACTGGCTGTGATGCATCGGTAAACCTTTAAAATAATTATTTTGAGCCTGCAATTAACACGGGATAAAAGGATTAGAACGATGCTGTTCTCCCAGACCGGACTTGCGAAGTATCGCTACTATCGCATTGCGCTCGCGTGCGCGATGGGGATATGTACTTTGCTTCTGACTCTTGGCATTCGTATTTACGAACAAGCTCAGGTCATTGCCGAAGACCAACAACATGTCGCGCTTCACACCGTCCAAAAGCTGGAAAAACTTCTTGAACCGGCGTCACCTGCGGGAAAAGCTGTTCCTCTGGATCTGACACTCGGCTGTAACGTCCTGCAACCCATCTTGCAGCAAAATGTCGCCCGTATGCAGACGCTGCGCTCAATCAGCCTGGTCAGTAACGGCAAACTCATCTGTTCAAGTCTGGTCGGCCCGCTGGATTTGAGCCTCAGCGACACGTTACCGTCTTTTTCTCAGGGGACGACGCAGCTTGAGCTTCGCGCGTCCAAATGGAGTCGCGTAGATACGCCGACGCTTATTCTCTGGCATCCTTCAACGCCGGATAACCGAAACGGCGAACTGTTTGTTTATAACATCGGCATATTGTCGAATTTCCTGCTCGAACCGCAACCTCCTTACGCCAGCCATATTGTGTTAAATGTCGGGAAGCAAAATCTCGAATATGGCAAAAATGAGATCATCAGCAGTAACAACCTTCCTCAACCTCCGCTGCTGAGCGAAAAATCGCAAAAATATGATTTCTCTGTCTCTATCTTTGGAGAAAAAGCCAGCGAACTGGCCTGGAATGAGCTCCCCTCACACTTGCCCCTTTCGGTGTTAATCAGCCTGCTGACGGCAACCGCGGTTTATCTGCTTTCCGGCAGCCGGATAAGCCTGGCCTATCCGATCAGTCATGGCATTTCTCACCGCGAATTTAAGGTCTATTGCCAGCCGATTATCAACAGCGATGATGGACGCTGTATCGGCGTGGAAACGCTGATGCGCTGGAAAAACCGCCGGCAGGAATGGGTATCACCTGATGTGTTTATCCCGCTGGCAGAACAGCACGGATTAATTATCTCGCTAACCCGCTATCTGATTAAAACCGTTGCCGATAATCTGGCAGTCTTCCCGGCGACTCCGGGTTTTTATGTCAGCATTAACGTGGCGGCCCAGCACTTCAATAATATGGAAATCGTGGATGATATCCGCAAACTGTGGCTTCCGGCGCAGCCTTCGGTTTCCCTGATGCTTGAACTGACTGAGCGCACGCGCCTTCAGGAACTGCGTGCTGCGGAAATTTCGCAACTAAAAGAGATGGGGATCCTGCTGGCTATCGATGATTTTGGTACCGGCCACAGTTCACTGAGTTATCTCAAAACGCTGAATCCGGATGTGCTGAAGATTGACCAGGCTTTTACCGCTTCGA
Source organism: Rahnella bruchi (assembly GCF_003614975.1). Classification (GTDB taxonomy): domain Bacteria; phylum Pseudomonadota; class Gammaproteobacteria; order Enterobacterales; family Enterobacteriaceae; genus Rahnella; species Rahnella bruchi. Next base: position 320,755 of record NZ_QZWI01000001.1, read on the forward strand.
TAGGCACGGATGCGATTAACGCGACCGTCACGGATACTATTATTACGCTGGCGCAACGTCTGAATTTAAAGCTGATTGCTGAAGGAGTTGAAACCCGAGAGCAGGTTGATTATCTGCGCAAGCGCAAAGTGGATTCGTTGCAGGGCTATTACTTTGCACGCCCGATGCCGATAGAGGTTTTCCCTGTCTGGCTGGAGCGCTATCAGAAATCGACTCAAAATATGGATCCTAAGGACATTCAGGGCGCTGTCTGATCCCACATGCTTCTGCTAATTCAGGCATAAAAACGGCGACCTTAGTCGCCGTTTTGCATTCATATATTGCGTCAGATTTAGTGGTTTTCGTCCCACTCGTCTTCTGACTTAATCCGGGTGATACGGACACGCTCGATGCGATAGTCTGTCACCTCGAGGATCTCAAAGTGGAGCGACGCCATTTCGATCACTTCGCCCGCAACAGGCATCTGGCCTGATTTCGACAGCAGCAATCCGGCCAGAGAAGCAAAATCATCATCCGCATTCACCAGATTTTTGACGTCGAGAATTTGCTGAAGAAGGTGCAAGTCCGTGCCGCCTTTCGCTATCCAGGATTCTCCGTCAGCAATCACGTCTGGCGTTTCGTCTTCATCCGGGAATTCCCCGGCAATCGCTTCGAGCACATCCAGCGGCGTCACCAGCCCCTGAATCACACCAAATTCATTACTCACCACCACCAGACGACCTTTGGCTTTACGCAATACCGCCAGCAGATTAATCACATCCATGGTTTCCGGCACCACAATCGGCGGCGTTTTTTCAGCGAAAGCCACAATACTCTCACCGTTTTCCAGCGCCACCAGCAGGTCTTTCGCCCGCACCACGCCGATCACGTCATCCAGGGAATGGCGGCAAATCGGAAATAAACTGTGCGGTGTATCCAGCAACTGATTGCGGATTTCAGCTGGCGACTTTTCACAGTCCACCCACGAAATCTCGGTGCGCGGCGTCATAATGCTGCGCAGAGAACGCGATGCCAGTGTCAGAACACCGGTGATCATATGACGCTCTTCTTCTGCAAATGCTTCTGAAGCAGGCAACACATCTCCGGCCGGCTCATCTTCATGCTGATGCTGGCGTTTTCCGCCCATCAGACGCTGAATCGCCTCGGCGGTGCGCTCACGCATCGGACGGTTAGACTGGCTTTTGAGGAAGTTACGGCGTGCAATCTGGTTGAACAACTCAATCAGGATGGAGAATCCGATCGCCGCGTACAGGTAACCCTTAGGAATATGGAAACCAAAACCTTCCGCTATCAGGCTCAGACCAATCATCAGCAGGAAGCTGAGACACAGCACCACGACTGTCGGATGATTGTTCACAAAACGCGTCAGCGATTTGGACGCCAGCAACATCACACCCATGGCAATCACGACGGCTGTCATCATCACAGCCAGATTATTCACCATACCCACTGCGGTAATGACGGCATCCAGCGAGAAGACAGCGTCGAGCACCACAATCTGCGCTACCACGGACCAGAAACTGGCATAGCCTCGGTTCGGGGTTCCCTGTTCGTCATGTCCTTCCAGCCGCTCATGCAGCTCGGTTGTGGCTTTAAACAACAGGAACAAACCGCCGACCAGCAGGATCAGATCCCGCCCCGAGAAACTGAACTGGGCAATGCTAAACAGCGGAGTGGTCAGCTTGACCATCCACGAAATCAGCGACAGCAGACCTAAACGCATAATCAGCGCCAGGGAAAGACCGATAATACGGGCCTTATCACGCTGCTTTGGTGGCAGTTTGTCCGCAAGAATGGCAATAAAAACAAGGTTGTCGATACCCAGAACAATTTCCAGTACGACAAGCGTCAGCAAACCGACCCAGATTGAAGGGTCCATCAAAAATTCCATGTCAGACTCCGCAATGAGTTAAAGAAAAATGACGCAAAGAAACGCGTGACGTCAGGCGGTCAGAAGACTTACCAGACGGAGTCACGACAAAATTGTCAGATGAAAGCGGTTTCAGTGCGGCAGTAATCAGGCCAATTGGGGCGGATTTGCCGGTAAGAATGAGGTGATAATGCGAAGAATAGTGACGTCGGTGACAGTCCATAGGGAGGGCTGAGGCCCGGTACTCCTGTTCAATGATTCGGAAAATCACTCTATCAGGAATGAATATTTGAATAAAGTGTGTTTTTTTACGATCAGTATCATCCTGAAACATCTATGCTGTTTTATTGCGCGATGTGAAAGCGTATTCACAATACGTCGTTGAATAACGGACAACCGTCACAAAAATTATTTTTTCGCACACTAAAATAAATCACGTCGCACAACCTGTTGAGGTTCGGCAATTTTACAGTTTCGCAGTCTTATCAGAAATTAAGGAACGTTAGTACGCAGGGAATGCCCTGTCCGCCTCAGGAATAAAAACGGGCGGATATCATCAGCACCATTACTTATGTGCATAACTCTTTTCAAGAGTTAACAGAGGAGGTAGCGAGTGAGTATTGCTATTATCATCGGCACGCACGGGTCAGCAGCTGAACAGTTGCTGAAAACAGCGGAAATGATTTTAGGTGAACAAGATAATGTCGCCTACATCGATTTCGTTCCCGGCGAGAACGCCGAAACCCTGATCGAAAAGTACACGGCAAAGTTGGGTGGTTTAGACACCAGCAGCGGCGTCCTTTTCCTGGTCGACACCTGGGGTGGCAGCCCGTTCAATGCTGCCAGCCGTATTGTTGTCGATAAAGAAAATTACGAAGTTGTGACCGGTGTGAACATCCCGATGCTGGCAGAGACTTTCATGGCTCGCGATGACAACCCTTCTTTCGCAGAACTGGTTGCCATTGCGGTAGAAACAGGCCGTATCGGTGTGAAAGCACTGAAAACTCCTGAACCTGCTGCCCATGCCCCTGCTCCTGCTCCTGCTGCCGCCCCTGCGCCAAAAGCAGCTGCCCCGGCTAAACCTGCCGGTCCGAACGACCATATGAAAATCGGCTTAGCCCGTATCGATGACCGTTTGATTCATGGCCAGGTTGCGACCCGCTGGACCAAAGAAACCAACGTGACCCGCATTATTGTTGTCAGCGACGAAGTGGCTGCCGATACCGTGCGTAAAACGTTGCTGACTCAGGTTGCTCCTCCTGGTGTTACTGCACACGTTGTCGACGTCGCAAAAGCCATTCGTGTCTGGGATAACCCAAAATACGCTGGCGACCGCGTAATGTTGTTATTCACTAACCCGACTGACGTTCTGCGTTTAGTTGAGGGTGGCGTGAAAATCACTACCGTAAACATCGGTGGTATGGCTTTCCGCCAGGGTAAAACTCAGGTGAATAACGCAGTATCTGTCGACGAAAAAGATATCGAAGCATTCAAGAAATTGAATGAAAAAGGTATCGAACTTGAAGTGCGTAAAGTCTCTACAGACTCTCGTCTCAAGATGATGGATCTCATTAATAAGATGAATTAATAAGCACATCGCTAATGTGCAGATTGCCTCAACGTTATCTGCCTGATGTGCCTGTTTATACTCAGCGTCCTTTGGTCATAGGAGAAGTGCAATGGAGATCACCACACTACAAATTGTGCTGATATTTATTGTTGCATGTATTGCCGGGATGGGTTCGATCCTGGATGAATTTCAGTTTCACCGCCCGTTAGTTGCCTGTACTTTGATCGGTTTTGTTCTTGGTGATGTTAAAACCGGGATCATCATCGGCGGTACATTGGAAATGATTGCACTTGGCTGGATGAACATCGGTGCTGCTGTTGCGCCGGATGCCGCCCTCGCCTCTATCATTTCTACCATTCTGGTTATCGCAGGTGGACAGTCTGTCGGCGCCGGTATCGCACTGGCTATCCCGCTGGCTGCTGCGGGTCAGGTATTAACCATTATCGTTCGTACTATCACTGTTGCCTTCCAGCACGCAGCTGATAAAGCGGCTGAAAAAGGTAACCTGAACGCCATCACCTGGATCCACGTTTCCGCGCTGATTCTGCAGGCAATGCGTATCGCTATCCCTGCGGTGATTGTTGCTGTGTCTGTGGGTACTGCCATCGTTCATGACTTACTGGCTTCTATCCCTGAAGTGGTTACCAACGGTCTGAACATTGCTGGTGGTATGATCGTCGTGGTTGGTTACGCCATGGTTATCAACATGATGCGTGCCGGCTACCTGATGCCATTCTTCTACCTTGGTTTCGTTACTGCCGCATTCACCAACTTCAACCTGGTTGCACTGGGTGTGATTGGTGTGGTGATGGCTGTTCTTTACATCCAGTTGAGCCCGAAATACAACAAGTCTGCGCAAGCGGCGGCTGCACCGGGTGTTAACGATCTCGACAACGAATTGGATTAAGGGTGAAGGACATGGTTGATCAAACTGCAGTTAAAAAACTCACGGCCAGCGATATTCGCGGTGTGTTTATGCGCTCCAACCTTTTCCAGGGGTCATGGAACTTCGAACGTATGCAGGCTCTGGGCTTCTGCTTCTGTATGGTGCCTGCAATTCGTCGTCTCTACCCTGAAAACAATGACGATCGCAAAGCGGCTATCAAACGCCACCTGGAATTCTTTAACACCCATCCATACGTTGCCGCCCCTGTTCTGGGTGTAACGCTGGCGATGGAAGAACAGCGTGCCAACGGCGCACCTATCGACGACGCGGCCATCAACGGTCTGAAAGTCGGTCTGATGGGGCCTCTGGCCGGTGTGGGTGACCCGATCTTCTGGGGTACTGTTCGTCCGGTGTTTGCTGCACTGGGCGCAGGTATCGCGATGACCGGCAGCCTGCTGGGTCCTTTGCTGTTCTTCGTTCTGTTTAACCTTGTACGTCTGCTGACCCGTTACTACGGCGTGTCTTACGGCTACAAAAAAGGCGTCGATATCGTTAACGATATGGGCGGCGGCTTCCTGCAGAAACTGACTGAGGGGGCGTCAATTCTCGGCCTCTTTGTCATGGGGGCCCTGGTTAATAAATGGACGCACGTTAACATTCCGCTGGTGGTGTCGAAAATCACTGACCAGACAGGCCATACCACGGTCACCACTGTCCAGACGATTTTGGATCAGCTGATGCCAGGCCTGGTGCCGTTACTGCTGACCTTCGGCTGTATGTGGCTGCTGCGTAAGAAAGTTAACGCCTTGTGGATCATCGTTGGCTTCTTCGCCATCGGTATCTTTGGTTACTGGATTGGCCTGTTAGGTCTCTGATAACTGCTAAACCGGGGGATCTTTCCCCCGGTTTTTTTATGACCTGATTTTGTTGTTTTTTGATTTGCCTTTTGTGGCCGTAAGCTGGAGTTTTCATGTCTGTTACCGATATTGTCCTCGCGTTCTTCATCCTCCTGTTACTGGCCTACGCCATTTATGATGAGTTCATCATGGGTACCAGAAATGGTGAAACGCGGCTGCGCGTGAATCTCAGACGCCGTAATAAACTGGATTCCATTATCTTCATCGGTCTGCTGGCGATCCTGCTATATAACAATATCCATGCTAATGGTACTGCTGTTACGAATTACCTGTTAATTGGACTGGGCCTGATTGCTTTCTATCTTTCGTTCATCCGCTGGCCAAAAATGCTGTTCAAACCACAAGGTTTTTATTTCGCGAACACCTTCATTACCTATGACAGGATCCGCAGCATGAACCTTTCAGAGGACGGTGTATTGGTCTTTGAATTAGAACAGAAAAAGTTATTGATTCGCGTTAATGAACTTGACGATCTGGAAAAAATTTACAAGTTAATGGTTGAAAATCAGTAAGTTGAATAATATCCACCTATCTATCAGTTATAGCCATAGGTATATTTATGGCTTTTCTTCTTAAGCTTATTGATAATATCCCCTCACTAACTAAACTGTTATTTAACCCTACATTAATACCTTCTTTTATCTGCCGATAATAATTCTGACCATGATATATAATCCCTTATTTTATTTGTTGTTGTCCTGACTAAAAATATCATGATAAGGTTGCGCCGTTATTTGGGGGATATACTCGTGAACTTATCCGCAACACTTTTTCTGGCTTTTGGCATGTCTATGGACGCCTTTGCCGCGTCCATCGGTAAAGGCGCGACTCTTCACCGTCCCTGCCTGCGTGAAGCCCTGCGCACTGGCCTGATTTTCGGAATCATTGAAGCGATCACCCCACTGATTGGCTGGGGACTGGGCTTATTCGCCAGCCAGTACATCATGCAATGGAGCCACTGGGTCGCGTTTGTCCTGCTGTTTATTCTTGGCACACGAATGATTGTCGGGGGGCTGAAAGACAAACCGGATAACTACCTCGCGACTACCACGCGGTATAGTTTCTGGATCCTGGCCGCCACGGCGATCGGCACAAGTCTGGATGCGCTGGCAATCGGTGTAGGATTAGCGTTACTGGAAGTGAACATCATCCAGACCGCGCTCTTCATCGGAATGGCAACTCTGCTGATGTCCACTTTAGGGATTATGGTAGGTCGTTTTATCGGCCCGCTGTTAGGTAAATGGGCCGAAGTGTTAGGGGGCGTGATTATGATTGCAATAGGATTGAATATCCTGCTCGATCATCCCGGCTATTTGCACTGATTATACCGAAGCGCGCCGATGTATCCGAATGAGGAAATCTGTTTCACACTCAAAGGCTGTCTGAGCTTTTAAATCGGCCATTACCTCTTCTGTTGCCCGCCATGCAAAAGGTGTCATCTGTAATAAATCAAATGCCTTCTCGCCTGTAAGACTCATGTCATAGGAAAGCGCTTCAGTGCTTACCCGCTCAAAACCTTCCAGTTGTTCATCAAGATCGGCGTGCAATTGTACGTCCTGATAGATCAGACCTTTCAGCTGGTATAAATGACGCGGGCCCGGCGCGACAGTCACCACTAAACCCCCGGCTTTAACTGCCCGGTAAAGTTCCTGAGCCTTACAGGGCGCATAAATGCGAATAACCGCATCCAGAGAGCTGTCTGCAAAGGGCAGCCGGTGGCTGGACGCCACGCAAAAAGACACATCGTGATAGCGTTTGGCGGCATAACGGATAGCCACTTTAGCCACATCCAGGCCATAAACTTTCAGCGTGCGATGCTGCATTAACCGTTCAGCAAAAGCCGCGGTGTAATACCCTTCCCCGCAACCGATATCGAGTAACGCCTGCGCATCTTCAGGAATGACTTTATCAAGAATATCCGACAGGCGGTCCCGCAAAGGCTGATAATGCCCTGCGTCAAGAAAGGCGCGACGCGAAATCATCATTTCCGGGCTGTCACCCGGTTGCTTCGAGCGTTTGTGCTGTACGGGCATCAGATTCACGTAACCCTCTTTGGCGTTATCAAACTGATGATTGGCCGAGCAACGCCATTGCTGACCTGTCAGCATAAGCGGCTGGAAACAAAGCGGGCACTGATACGTCATGGAGAAAACCTGCAAGGAAAGTCTGAAGAGGCGAAAGTTCGCAATAGAGGTAAGTCTAAAGAAGGCGCCTTGTGGTTGCAACTGCTGGAAAGTGCGTATAAAAGGCAGCTACACTGAAGCCCTATCTTTTTCCTGACCGAGACACGAGATGAGTGACAGCTCAGTTTTACTCAGCCACACCCCCGGCGTTTTGCATGGCTTCGGTGACAAACAATCCTTACTTCCTGCTCATCTGCAAACCTTTGAAGCCACACGCCCGGAAAAGAAGCAGGTTCATGGCACCCGGATTGTTGATGTAACCCAACCCGGACAGGATTGCGGCGAAGCTGACGGGTTTATTACCTCCGTGCCCGGTATTCTTCTGGCCGTATTTACCGCAGATTGCCTGCCGGTGATTTTTTGTCGCAAAGATGGCAAAGAAGTGGCTGCTGTTCACGCAGGCTGGCGGGGACTTATCGACGGAATTCTGGAAAAAATGGCGCTGAGGATTAATCAGTCGGGTGATACCCACGACTGGATTGTCGCCATTGGCCCTGCGGCACAGGCCTGCTGTTACGAAGTCAGTCAGGAGTTGATTGATACATTTATGCAACAACTCGATTTACCCCCTGCCCTGATTTCGCCCCGTCATCGTCATCTTGATCTGGCTGCGATTGCAGAGGCAAAACTACAGGCTTTGGGATTCGCCGGCATTGACCATGCAGGCAGTTGCACGATTTGTACAACAGCGGGTGAAGGTTTCAAATACACCAGCTTCCGACGTAACAGCCACCAGCGGGCAAAAGACCCTTCACATCCGGGCATTAGCGGGCGCAATCAGCAATCCGGCATTATGATCTTGCGATAATACCGCTATGTCTCTGAAGTTTATAAATATCAGAAACAAAAAAACCCGCCTTAGCGGGTTTTTTTACAGCTGACGCTGCTTAGATTGCAGTTACGTTAACTGCTGACGGGCCTTTCTGGCCGTCCTGGATTTCGAACTCTACGTTCTGGCCTTCAGCCAGAGTTTTGAAGCCGTTACCCTGGATTGCAGAGAAGTGTACGAACACGTCTTTGCTGCCGTCAGCAGGAGTAATGAAACCGAAACCTTTAGACTCGTTGAACCACTTAACTTGACCTTTGATCTTTGCCATCTTGAGTATTTCCTTTGGATTGTTTAAACCGCCCGTAGGCGTTACATAGACAAACTAGAGTCGTTACTGCTTGAGGCACTAAGATTAAAATCGGCAGAGAAGCGGTATTCAACGTGAACGTCTTTACTCAGAACTTCTATACTGAAAATGCCACACATATACAGAACTGTACCTCGTTTTACCCAGATGCGTTATCACATACTCTGAATTCGATGGCAAGCCATTTTTAATCAGTGATGGACATGTCGCACATATTTGAGCCGGTTAAAGGCACTTCGTGTTCAGTTATGCTGAAATATGTTGATAGACATGCTTTTTTCTGCTTTGCAGTTTTACCTGCATATCAAACAAAACAATAACGACCTGTTTTGATTATTGATCATTTAATGCAGAACCGTAAGCGTAAAACGCATCTTTATTTGAATTTTTATTGTCAATACTGAGCAAAAGCGTCTCCCTACAGCTTGATTTCACGTGATAAAGCACTACCCGCTGTAAGGTCACGTTCGGGTGAGGGCGCGTCTGTCGGGCAAGATGGACACTTGTGCAACAGAACGGGCAACCGCGAGAACGTATGGCCAGGCATTATGATTGGTTATGCAATAATCAATTACGCCATAGAGGGATAAAATGGTGCAAAACCCAAGGAAGCCCTCAATAAATGCACCTTAATTGTGCGACTTCAGTTTGCATACTATAATACAAAAAAAGATCTCAGCCTCTTCGGATTTAAATTTTAAATCGCCCCAGACTCCTAATACATATTTCTTAAAGTGCCATTTTTGACATTATAATGAATTAAAGTTTGCGAGTTGGTTAAATCGGTATAACACTTGCGCAAACATTCAAAACAAGCTTATTCATATATAAAATATCAATATGAAAATTTAATATTAATTACCGTGATCGAAATCTCATATTATCATTCTGATTCGCCGGAAAGCGGGCAACGTTCGAGCGATTCTACGGCACCAAACGCTGCGACTGGCAAAGGCAGTCCCGCAACACTATCAGCATAATGCACTGTATCTTAAGCAAACCTTGGGATTACCACTGCTCAGCAGGTTTAACCACGTCCAGATACCCATAATTATCTCATCAGGAAAATATCCGTCACAGGGATATAATCTTTCCGGGAACATTAATTAACAACTCAGTAACCCCTTGCTTTTGTAAGTCATCACGCTGACAAACCTATAAGTGATAATACTTCTCATTTAATAAGCCCGTAATTGCACTTTACTCTCCGCTAAGAACGGGCAAATGATATTCAATCTTTAGAAATGCTTGCGCCAATTTTTAAGGGTTTAAATTCCATTTCGGGCGAATCACTTTGAGATATGGCATCCGCTAATTCGTTTAATGGTTGATCCAGCGAATCATCTGCTAATTCAAAAACACCCCAGTGGATCGGAACGGCTTTCTGACAGCGCAATTGTGAAAAGACGGTCACGGCTTGCTGCGGATCCATATGCTGCGCGCTCATGAACCATCTTGGTGCATAGGCACCGACAGGAATTGCGGCTAAATCGAAAGGCCCGAGACGCTGGCCGATGAGTTCAAACTGATCGCTGTAGCCACTGTCTCCGGAAAAATAGAAACTGAAATCAGCGTTTCTGACGACCCAACCACACCACAGGGATTGATTACGATCCCAAAATGTTCTCATGCTCCAGTGGCGTGCAGGCGCGGCTGAAAAAGTCAGATCACCAAACTGATGTTCCTGCCACCAGTCCAGTTCTTCGATATACCGTGCGCCGCGCCGTTCGAGCCAAGGTTTCATGCCCAAAGGCACCATAAACTGCACGTCAGGAAAACGTCGTAACAGCTTGCGCACGGTCGCGCGATCCAGATGGTCATAGTGATTATGTGAAAATAACACCACGTCGATCGGAGGCAACATTTCAACCGTTGCAGCGACGGGCGTTTTACGTTTAGGCCCGTAGAAGCTCAGCGGCGACGCGCGTTCCGACAGAGCGGGATCCATAAGAACGTAACGTCCGGCCACCCGTAACAATAAACATGCATGGCCTAAAAACCATAAGCGGTCATCCGTTCCGCTAAAATCAGCACTCTGCCACCACTGGGTGATGAAATGTTCATAGCCCTTCTCTGGTGGCGCGGGCAGACGAAGAGCCTTACGTTCTTTTCTCCAGCGTCTGAAATCCCCCTCCTGCTGGCTCTGCGGTTCGGCATTGGTGAAACCGTCGGGCGTATGATGAGATTTTGAAGGGTCGTAATACGGATTTTTACCAGGCATAGGACTCCACAGGAAAACGTTACGGTTTAAACGAAAGTGCGATCACCTCATTTTAAGTAGCATATTTGTTAATCACACTACAGGCAGAAAGTGAAAAATTATGTGCCAATTCAGCAACTGAATGAGGTTAAGAAAATCTTAATAACTGTGTGTTTTACTGAGGACGTTCAAAAAGGAGGAAATTTATGACCAGGAACACGACTCAACATCGCCGCCCATTTGCTGCGCGACTCACGCATATTATGCAGATCCAGACTCAATACGGGCGGCTGTGGCTCAGCTCGCGTTTTCGCCGGGTGAATGTGCCCGTTTCGCTGAAAGTCACCGGTTTCGCTATTTTGACGCTGATGGTTCTGGCGTTCACCGGCACTATGCTGCTAATGCTTGACCTGATCAGCCTGATTTCGGGCTTACTAAAGCGTCCTTTCCGTCGGGGAAATATTTACCGACGCCAGCTGATGAGAAAGCCGGTATAAAACAAAACCGTGTCAGTTTAACGACACGGTTTGAGATTACGGGGATGTATTGCTGTTTTCAGGCAGGCATACCGCAAAGTTTGGTCAGATTTCTGGCGCCGATCATGAGGGTTGCAACATAGGATTGTCTGCGGGTCACGACTTCGACCGCAACACGCGCATCTTTATACTTAATAAGATAGGTTGAAGGCCAGCCCTGCCGGCGTTTGCCATAGGCTTTTTCATGACTGTCGATAGCTGCATGAGCAACCACCAGATGGGAAAGAGTTTTATCACCTTTAATGATGCGCTTCATAATGGACTCCGCCTTAGACACAACTGTCAAAATGAGGAAACATTAATCACTTGATACGCATCGCTTTATGCGACGCTTATTCGAATCACTTCTTTGCAAAACTTTGTCACAATCTGAGTATCTCTGCGCTTTAACTTATGCGCAAGTCTTACTAAGCAGGAAACATACCATTGCTGCGCGGAGAGGCCGTTTGCTTTGCGCCTGCCACTGGCCATACGGACTGTTTATCTCAGCCAGCCAAAGAGGATCGCTCTGCAACTCTTTAAAATTAATGCTGATTTTGTTGGCGCAAATAATCGGCCACGCGTCGGAGGGGTTGTTGCAATAATCTTTGCCCTTCATACCACCGTAGGGATACCACTTCTCAGGTTCCTCTCCCGTCAGTAAAGCAATGTTGTGATTCACTTCGTTATCGTTTTCTTCCGACCATTTGATCATCAGTTCTTCCATTCTGCAAGGCACATGCGTGGAGACTACCGGAAGAATAAGACAGATTTATGAAGGTTTAGCGGGAGGGTAAACCCGCCAGAAGGCGGGTTTACGGAACCAGATTATCTTTCAGGAATAAAACCACGCAGGCTGAGAGCAGAATCATCTTCTGCTTCAACAGGAGGCACTTTGCCTCGTGCCTGTGCAGCAAGAACCTTGAGCAACTCGGTTTGCTGGCGTTGCTGCTCAGCTATCTCCTGCAACAAAGCTATTTGTTCATTTGCCCTGACACTGGCACGGCTTATAAAAAACCACACCAGCAGAAACAGTAAAGCTGAAAGTGCGCACAGCACCAATGAAGCCAGGCTGTTTTGGCCCATTGCGAAATCAAACATTGACTACCCTACCACTGAATGTTCAGAGGTCTCATCTTACCATCACCGGCAGATCAGGGAAGTCATTCACAAATCCATTAACAAAAAAACAGGCTTTTCTTACTGCCGGACTGCCGGTGGATAAGAATTTCGGTGAGCGATCGCTTAAAAAGGGATAAAGGATGTGATCGCGCACACACCCAGATCAAAGTTTCCACCCTGATCGCAATAGCTATTGAGCGCAAGCAGGTAAAGACCGATGCAAATGAGCAGGAAAAGGACGAACATCACGACCCTCCTGACATTGAAAACAGGTTTTTTCAATTTGATGGCAGGTCTCTTTTGGTTTAAACAGCGTCTATCAGGGCTCAAAGGCGACGTCCAACGTATGAATGAACAGACTGACATAGTACGACGAAAATCTTAAACAACGATATAACAAAGAGTCGGCTTTGCAGGCTAAACATCCTGCAATAATCACATACGTAAATCATATATAAAAATGCATACATTTTATCTATACATCCCTGTCCGCCAAGAGTTGACCTGCATCAAATAAAACGACTTAATCATTATCCTTCTAAAAAAAAATTTCACCTTCAGGTTTTCTTAAAAATGAACTTTGAAACTCATACAATAAAACACTACATATAGAAAAAAGAGAAACAGATAAAATAAATTATTCATAAAACAGAATCTCAGGGAAGGCAGACCATTCAGGAGAAAATATCTGACAGGTGTCTTTGTCAGCATGAGTCACACTTTGATGAGCAATGACCAGCTGATCAATAAATGGGGTTTATTGGGAAAGTATAAAGAAATTATTAGAGTTTAATAAGAAACAAAAAAAATAAAAACCGCAATAAATACAAACTAAAACCCCCTCATTTAATTAATCATCTCTGGAACTTCCTTGTTGAATTACACCATGCATTAAAATATCATCCCGCCGTCGAACAGTTCTTCTGTCTCTTCTGTTATATAAATGAAAGCATAGTGGCTGAAATAAATACCAGCTGATTCATGCTGACTATTTTTTGTTGAGGGATTAATAAATGCATGCATGGAATAAAAAGTTCTTCGTTTCTAAAATAGCGCTGGCCTGCGCTGTTGCAGTAACTGCACCTGCGGCGATGTCTGCTGATATCTCCGGTACCGTCTACGATACCTTCTATCATGACTCCACGCTGGCGAATCATATCGGATACCGTGGTTATGTAGACAATGACGGGGCAAACAACAGTTACACCGGCGGAGACATCTACTCTTCTATCAATAATTCTGTCGTTAATGGCGTTCTTTCTACTTACTATCTGGGCTTTGATAACGGCACTAATAATACGCTGAACATTACGAATACTACCGTTAACGGAATGATCACTTCCGAATGCATGACAACTGACTGTGGCGACGCTCGTAATGATTATGACCAGTCACCTTTGCAGCTGACTATTGATAATTCCACTATCAATGACACTTACGAACATTTTGATTATGACGTAACGGATGCAAATAAAGTCCGTGACCATGACAACATTGGCACCTACGATCTCGGCGTTGCGGTTACTCTGGATCAGGAAAGTAATATTCTTATTCAGAACAACTCACACGTTGCTGGTATTGCGCTGTCACAAGGCTACCAGTGGGTAGATACTGACGTTAATAATGGCAATACTTTTGATAATACCCTGACAGTCAATGATTCTGTATTGACCTCAGGCTCATACACTGAATTAGAAACTACTGGGTTCTACGGCCAGTCAGACAAACCAAGTGATTACGGTAATATCAGTGCTTCAGGCACCGGAGCCGACGATATCGCGCTTTCCGTAATTGCTAATTCTGCCGCTGATAATTCAATGAAAACGACCGCTGTTTTCAATAATTCAACAATTTCCGGTGATGTCTATTTCGAAAGCAGCTTTGACCATAACTACTATGTTGGCGGCCACGACAACAACGGTGATGGTGTACTTGATACCAACGGTTGGGATGATACCGACGAACTTAACCTGACCCTGGATAATGGCAGCAAATGGGTCGGCGCAGCGATTTCTGATGTTCAGGCAGACGCGGGTTTGTATGACCGTAGCACTAACAGCATCTGGCCTGGCTCGGTATTCAGTACTACAACGGGATATCTGAGTGGTGATCAGGTTTATCAGAGCGGGTTGTTCAATGTTGCTCTGAACGACGGTTCCGAATGGGATACCACCAAGTCTTCTAATATCGACAACCTGACAGTAAACAATCAGTCTCAGGTCAACGTTGCTGATTCCGGATTATTGGCTGACAATATTTCCCTGACCAATACATCAAGCCTGAAAATCGCAGCACACGGTGAAGTTTACACTGATGCCCTTAATCTGAACTCAGGCAGTAAAGCAACCCTGACTGAAGAAACTGCATCTTTATATGCAAACACCATCACTGTAGGCAACGGTTCTGAGCTGAACTTAGGCGCAGGACAGGTTGATACACACAATATGGTGCTGACCGATGACGGTACCTTCAATGTGGGCAGCCGTGAGTTCGTACTGAATTCCGATATGAACAATGCACGCGATAAAACTGCTGCGGATTACGTTTATGATCGCGGGACTATCGGCATGAATTCTGACGGTCACCTGGCAGTGAATGGCGTGACTAACGGTAACTATCAGGTTCGTATCAATAACGCCACCGGCGAAGGCCGCGTTGCTGATTACCAGAATAAAGAGCTTATCCGCACTTATGGCGGCAACGCGACCTTCACTCATGCAAACACCGGTGATCTGGGTGCCTACAAATACCAGGCTCAGCAACAGGGCGATACCGTCGTTCTGGCTAAGCAAGGCATCACCTCTACGGCAAATGCGGCTCTGAGCCTGCCTTCTTCTAATGCTGCAACCTGGCATATGGAACAGGATACTCTGAGCAACCGTATGGACAGCTCACGTCACACCCAGGGTGATGACAAAGGCGGCGTCTGGGTCAACTACTTCGGCGGCCAGCAAAATGGTGACAATGGCGTTGTAGATTACGATCAGGATATCAATGGCATTATGGTCGGCCTGGATAAAGTCACTGAAGGTGGTGGCGATCGTCAATGGCTGGTCGGTATGGCGGCAAGCTTCGCGAAATCCAGTTTGTCTATGGATAATGCGGATGCGGATACTGACAGCCAGTCAGCACGCGTTTACTCCAGCCTGGACTTCAAAAACGGCGCATTCGTTGATACCTCTCTGAGCTACAGCCACTTCAGCAACTCGACTGACAGCACCATGAGCAATGGTCAGCAGGTTTCCGGTGATAACTCCACTGATGCATGGGGCTTTGGTCTGAAAGCCGGTTACGACTGGAAATTCGCACCACAAGCATACCTGACGCCGTATGCCAGCATCACCGGTGTATTCATTGGCGATGATGACTACAGCATGAGCAACAACATGAAAGTCAGCGATCAGGCTTATGACAGCATGCGATATGAGGTAGGTACCAACATCGGTTATACCTTTGATCTGGGTGCCAATCAGGCAATCAGCCCTTACGCAACACTGGCATATGTTTATGAAGATGCTAATAACGATGCCGACATCAACGGCGACCGTATCGATAACGGCATTGATGGTTCAGCGGTACGCGTTGGCTTAGGTGGTCAGTTCGACATGAGCAAAAACTTCACCATTTATGCAGGCGCTAACTACCTTGGCGGCAGCGATGTTGACCAGCCTTGGGCTGCAAACGCGGGTATGAAATACCGCTGGTAATTTGCAGGTTTGAGCAAAAGTTTAGCTAACACAAAGGCCCCTTTTCAGGGGTCTTTTTCGGATTCAGATACATCAACAATGACATTCTGATAAAAATAACTTCTACTATGCATATCAATATCCTGAATAATTCAGGAACAGATATTTAGGGAGTTTCAGAATGGGTATCGTCAAGACGATTGTTGTGCTGGCCGTGATTTATGCCATTTTTCTTTTTTCAGGGTACGGCGTAACCGTCGGCAGTAGCGAGAATGCGGCGGGACTAGGCCTTAAATGCCAGTATTTAACAGCCAGAGGGATTGTCAGCTCTCAGTATATTCATTCAGACAGCGGAGTCATTGGTGTAGCGAACTGTCCGGTTTTCAAAAAAGTCGGCGAAGTGGTCGATAATCAATAACACATAGTTTTAGCTTGTCATGCCCGTCAGCACGGGCATGACAATGATTGATCAGCTGTCGTGCTTAGTGAATTTCAATTCTATTAATGAAATCGCTTTTTCAATTGCACGTTTAGTCACCGGATCCGCACCTGCCGGATGCTTGCTGAAATCAATGCTTTTCAGTTGATGTGACATCTTTTCGCGCACTTCTGCTGGCGCAATAATTTCAATCACATCCAGAATTTGCTTAATCACCAGTTGGCATGCCACCAGATCAGATTCGATTTCCTGTTCTCTGTTTAAAGATTCAGACATGAGCTGTTCCTCCCATTAGGTCATTCATAAAAATTATGGTCGCGAGGATATCATGCCCTTTATGGAAATTCTCTTTTCCGCCATTTCTGCTCTCTCCCCTACTTTTCAACCGGACAAATATCCAGCAAACGCACGCTCTTACATTTTGTTACGGGCACATTAGTTCTATGCTTAATACGATGACAAAAAAGGAGGCGCGCTATGTTCGCTCTAGTTTTGACCATTTGTTATCTGGGAGGAGGATGTGAAGACCTGGTGGTGGATGCCTTTAACACTCAGAAACAATGCACCGTTGCAATGCACCAACAGGGCTTGCGGCAGGCTGGCTGCTATCCGATAGAAGATTTTATTGATGGCTATTGGATCCCGGCGCACGAAAATGCCGATTTCTGACCCACTGTGTGGTCTTTCACAGAGTAATAACAAAAGTCTCATAAAGATTGCTAAAGTGCCCGAACAAAGGTATGAATACCCTGTTAATCATTGATATTTAACCATATTGACAGGGCAGGAAATGGCAATGACGATACGTAAAACTTATGGAAGCTTTAAAAAAATTCCTCTCACGCTTCTTCTCTCTTCCACCTTTATGGCTTCATTTACCACTTACGCTGCGACCGTTCCCGCGGGTGTAGAGCTGGCGGCCAAACAGGAAATCACCCGCAACAATGGCAGTGAACCGGCATCTCTTGATCCGCATAAAGTGGAAAGTGATGTGGAATTCAACATCCTCAGCGATTTGTTTGCCGGCCTGGTGACTATCGACAGCAAGGGCGATGCTCAGCCATCCCTTGCCGTCAGTTGGGAAACCAAAGATAACAAAACCTGGGTTTTCCATTTACGCCCAGGCATTGTCTGGTCGGATGGCTCGCCTATTACTGCGCAGGATGTGGTCTTCAGCTGGCAACGCCTGATTGATCCTAAAACCGCTTCCCCGTATGAAAGCTATCTCGGCAGCATGCATGTGCTGAATGCCGCAGATATCATTGACGGCAAAAAGCCCGCCGATCAGTTAGGGATCAAAGCGCTGGATAAACAAACGCTGGAAATCACACTCGATCAGCCACTCTCTTACTTCCTCGGTATGCTGGCGCACCCTTCCCTTTCGCCGATCAGTCAGGCAGAACTGGAGAAGTACGGTGATAAGTGGACACAGCCGGGAAATCTGGTCAGCAGTGGTCCTTTCAAGCTTGATACGTGGACAGTCAACGAACGCATCACCGCTGTACGCAACGCGAACTACTGGGATAACGCGCATACGGTCATTAATAAAGTGACGTATTTGCCGATAGCTTCAGGTACTGCCGATGTAAACCGCTATAAAGCCGGTGAAATCGACATCACGTATACTGTGCCTTCGCCGCTCTTTGCCTCGCTGAAAAAAGAGCTGGGCTCACAAGTTCACGTCAGCCCTTATCTCGCCGTCTATTACTATGCCATGAACACGCAAAAGCCGCCGTTCAACGATGTGCGCGTGCGTAAAGCGCTGAATCTGGCAATTGATAAGTCGATCATTGCCGATAAAGTGTTAGCCCAGGGGCAGATTCCCGCGTGGCATTTATCGCCGGATAACACCGGAGGCTTTACTTTCGCCAAACCAAAAGAAGCCAGCCTGACGCAAAACCAGCGTAATGCAGAAGCTAAAAAGTTGCTTACCGAGGCCGGTTTCGGCCCGGATCATCCGCTGAAATTTAATCTGCTCTACAACACCTCTGAATCACATCAGCGCATTGCGATTGCCGCGGCGTCAATGTGGAAAAAGAATCTGGGTGTGGACGCTGTTTTACAAAATCAGGAATGGAAAACCATGCTCGATACCATGCATCAGGGAGCGTATGAAGTCGTGCGTTACGCCTGGATTGCGGACTATAACGAGCCTTCCACTTTCCTGAATACGTTGCGTACCGGCAACAGCGAAAATACGCCAAAATTCAGTAATGCGTCTTATGACCAGGCACTGAATGATGCGCTGAAAGCCACGGATAAAGCCGACGTCGGCAAAGCCTATCAGCAGGCAGAGCAGATACTGATTGAACAATCGCCGGTGATTCCGCTGTATCACTATGTCAGCGCGCGTCTGGTAAAACCGTATGTGGGTGGTTTCTACGACAGCCCGCTTAATTACATTTACACCAAAGATTTGTACGTAATTAAGCATTAAAAGCAGAATATTTCTCCTTCCGGTCACACTTAACGGAAGGAGGAATAATCCCCCGCAGCTCTGCCGGTTGCCTCCCCGCCTCCCTCATCAGACTTGCCACACGCCACTCAGATGGTAGATTGTACGTAAATCACACAAACGGGAGCTGTTATGAAATTCTCGGAAAGTGAGATCCAACCGCTTTGGGATGAAGTCGCGCGCATTATCGGTGATGGCGTGATTCAGATGCGCCACAGAGGTGAGCCGTTAAGTGCCGATGCGCTGATTGGGTATCTCGATGAACAACTGGTCACGGCAACCGGCGTCCAGCGGCGCATTCTGCTCGGCGCGGCGATAAATATGCTCAAAACGGATCGTCGTTCCTGACTTAAAACCCGCATTTACAGACGGATATTCCAGACATACAAAAGCCTCGCGACCTTTTCGAGCAACGAGTCGTTTATCGATCATCAGCCTGCTCTTATTTGGATTGCGCCGCACGTCCCTGCGCAAATAAGAATATGCGCTGCGTAATGTCATCTGCGCCGAGAATATTTCCCTTTTGCTCCAGACTGGCTTTGGCATAAGCCACATCATGCGCCTGATCAACCATGCTGATCACCTTGTCGCGCGTGGGCTTATCCAGGATCCCCAGTAATGTCGTCAGAATGGCCTGATAGGCATTTGAGGCATAAGTCAGTTGTCTTTCACGTTGTTCCAGCGCGTCAATGCGAACCATCAGGGCCTGCAATTGTTCTTGATGCGTCATAGCGGCATCCTTCTTCACGGGTGGAAAATAACCGGAGACAGCGAAGTAAGAAAATCTCCGCCGGTTACTGACATTAAGTTTAGCAGAGTTAAAAAAGGGAGATGTTGAACGCGGATGACCAGCAATGTAAACCGTTGTTCAATGAGCCGTTAATCCCCAGTGCAGATGTAACCGTTGCTTAACTCAAACGACCGCCTGCGTCGGGCTTCTCATGGCGCGATGCGTAACACTGGCAGTACCTGCTTACAGATAGCAAAAGGACAGCCAGCTATCTGATATGACATTTTCTGCCACAGCATTATTTGTTCATTTCGGGAGAGATCAGGTGAAAAAAGCGGTTCTGGTTCTGGGGATATCGATGGCAATGGCGGGCATGCTTTTGATGAGTTCACTGGCGCAGGCAGAAGGCTGTTTGAAAGGTGCGGTAGTCGGTGGCGTTGCAGGTCATCTGAAACATCACGCCGTCATCGGGGCCGTAGCAGGATGTGCCATCGGGCATCATCTGGCCGCACAGGCAAAGAAACAACAGGCGGCAACCGGTAAATAATCCTGTCAGGGCAGACAATGCCCTGACGGACTAAAACGTTATTCCGGCCCGACAACCACGCGGTTACGCCCTTCCTGCTTGGCTTTATATAATGCCTCATCGGCTCGTTTGAGTGACGTCTCCGGTTCGCCCTGCTGCTGATTCCAGTATGAAACACCTAATGAAATTGTGATCGGGCGGATCCCCGGCAGTACCAGTGTTTCCACGTTCTGACGCAGGCGTTCTGCAATCATTTGTGCCTCTGCCAGGGTGGTATCCGGCAGCAACACCAGAAACTCTTCCCCGCCCACGCGGCACAAAATGTCACTTTCACGGGCGTTATGACGGATTTGTTCAGCCAGTGATTTGATCACTTCATCACCGGTATCATGGCCGTAGGAATCATTGATCGTCTTAAAGTGATCGATATCCAACGCAATGGCAGAAAACTGCTGACGCATCTGCACCACAGATTCCATCGCCATCGCCAGCCCGCGCCGGTTAAAAAGCCCTGTCATCGGATCGGTCTGCGTCTCGAATTTCAGTTTGCCGATTTTCTTCTGCAATAAATTAATGCCGATCAGCAACGCTCGTTTGAGCTGGTTCGACTCGAAATACCAGGACGGAATTTCGCGGATGTTGGTAGAAATATCCGGTTTATCCATTTCGTTCGCACTGCGCGCCAGTAACCAAAGCGGACGTGCGATCATTCGGGAGAACAGCCAGACACACATCAGGGTCAACAGCGCCAGCGGCGTCAGGTGCTTGAGCACTTTGACCATCAGCCCCTCGAGCGGTTTGAGAGTGGAATCAGTTGGCCGCTGAGTAATAATTTCCCAGCCCGATGAAGGAACAACGGCGTAACCGGCGAGCATGTTCTGCCCCGCCAGATTAGTGACCATCAGGCTACCGTTGGATTCTTTTCTGGCGGCTTCGGTCAGCGGACGGGGCTTCACCACTTCTCCGATGCGATAGGCATCCGGGTGATAGAGAATACGTCGCTCTTTATCAAGCACGGCAATATAAGAACCGTCACGATAATAATGCTCGCCCAGCAGCTCATTTAAAATGCTCTTCTGCCGCAGGTAAATGGTGCCTGCGATATACCCCAGGTATTTGCCCTCAGCCGTGATAACCGGCGTCGAAATTACAATCACCAGATTCTGAGCCGCTGAGATATAGGGCTGACTGATGAGCGGACGCCGTTCATTCAGCGCCTGAATAGCGCCGGGGGTATTCAGGATATGGCCCACCAGTTGCAGGCTGTCAGGTGACGTCGCCAGGATCCGCCCTTGTACATTGGTTAGCACCACGGAGTTAAAGCTGTCAGTCTGGTATTTGAGTCGTGCAGTTTCAGATTGCAGAACAGCAGGATCGTCAAAATGTCTCGCCGCGATCACACTGCTGTAGGCAAGCTGTTTCTGCATACTTTTTAGAAACTGTTCGGTGCTGGCTGCCAGTTTCGTCGCGTAAACGCGGTTCTCTTCGAGCGTATTGTCGATAAGTAACTGGCGCTGAACACGATAGCTGGCATAAAAGCTGTTGGCGAGTGTCACAAAGGCGCTCATCACGGCTAAAATCAGGATCAGGCGGCGCAGATCAATACGGAACAGAGAGCTTGAAAGGAGTGAGCGCAACAAAAAGTCATTCCTGTGGTAAAAAGTGGCTCATATGTAACACCACAGCCCCCGATGCACAATAAGGCCGAAAAAATAAACTATTATCCGTCTGAATCCGCAGCAAAAAAATGTACCTAGTGTCAGGCGACTTAAATCAAATTGTTGATATTGATATTTTTTTAACGCAAATTTTTCAGCCTCTCTCCCTTCCACTTTTCCCGTCATACCGGCCCCTGAACACACTATTAACTTGCGGTAAGTCATTGCCTGAATAATCGCTATATGATTTATTACATAGCGCTTATTTGGAGAGGATTGTGAAATGCAAAACCACTTTGGGAAAGGGCTAAAGGCGGGACTTTCAGCCAAAAGTGCATGGCCAGCATCAAAGGTTTCAGGCTATTGCGAGGAATATTTGCGCGGCTTTGTATTAGGCTATGCCCATAATCAGGCTCAGATTACCGGAGATGATAATACTGCTGCTTTTGAAGCCGGGGTAATATCCCGAAACTACAGCCTGGATAAAGATCTGGTGGCTGAGTTTTTTTCCGCCAGCGCCAGCCACCCGTCGAGGGCATTTTTTCTGGTCGGCTACGAGGGCATTGCCCGCAACGACGGGGATACTTTGACGCAAAAAACCGTCAGTTAATCCCGAACATAAAAAACGGAGGCATTAAGCCTCCGTTGATTCTTCAACAATATCGCAATTACATATTTGCGATCATGTCGTCGGCAAACTCGCTACATTTGCGCAGCTTAGCGCCTTCCATCAGACGTTCGAAATCGTAAGTCACAGTTTTATTGGCAATAGCGCCTTCCATGCCTTTGACGATCAGGTCTGCGGCTTCGAACCATTCCATGTGACGCAGCATCATTTCTGCGGACAGGATGATTGAACCTGGGTTAACTTTGTCCTGACCGGCATATTTCGGTGCAGTACCGTGAGTTGCTTCGAACAGTGCACAATCAGAACCGATGTTTGCGCCCGGTGCGATGCCGATGCCGCCAACCTGCGCCGCCAGGGCGTCGGAGATGTAGTCACCGTTCAGGTTCATACAAGCGATGACGTCGTATTCAGCAGGACGCAGCAGGATTTGTTGCAGGAACGCATCCGCAATTACGTCTTTAATGATGATGTCTTTGCCGTTGTTCGGGTTCTTGATTTTCACCCACGGGCCGCCGTCGATCAACTCACCGCCGAACTCTTCGCGCGCCAGCTGGTAGCCCCAATCCTTGAAGGCACCTTCGGTGAACTTCATGATGTTGCCTTTGTGAACCAGAGTCAGTGAATCACGATCGTTGGTGATGGTGTATTCAATCGCAGCGCGAACCAGACGCTTGGTACCTTCTTCGGAGCAAGGCTTGATACCGATACCGCAATCTTGTGGGAAACGGATTTTCTTCACGCCCATTTCGTCTTGCAGGAATTTGATCACTTTATCTGCTTCAGCAGAACCGGCTTTCCACTCGATACCTGCATAGATATCTTCGGAGTTTTCACGGAAGATAACCATGTCTGTGTCTTCAGGACGTTTAACCGGGCTTGGTGTGCCGGTGTAATAACGAACCGGACGCAGGCAGATATACAAGTCGAGTTGCTGGCGAAGTGCCACGTTCAGGGAACGAATGCCGCCGCCAACCGGAGTTGTCAGTGGACCTTTGATAGCAACACGGTAATCACGGATCAGGTCCAGAGTTTCTTCTGGCAGCCATACGTCCTTGCCGTACAGTTCTACGGATTTCTCGCCGGTGTAGATTTCCATCCAGGAGATTTTACGCTCGCCTTTATAGGCTTTCTGAACAGCCGCATCAACGACTTTGATCATAGCTGGCGTTACGTCAACACCGATGCCATCACCTTCGATAAATGGGATAACAGGATTATTAGGAATGACCAGTTTACCCTGAGCGTCTACTGTAATCTTTTTACCTTCAGCCGGAACAACTACTTTGCTTTCCATTAACCTCTCCTTCGAGCGCATTTTTGTTAAAAATTTGTAAGATGCCGGACGATATTACTCGAATATTTCTCGCTAGCCAATCCGAAACATTTTTCAAGTATAATGCGCTAATTCTCTCTAACTTCAATGCCTATGAACCCGCTATCTTTTAAAAATCACAACGTTAAACGTTTCAGCAAAAGGCCTGCCAAAGAACAATCTGCCCCAAAGGGGCCGAGAAAGGTGATTCTTTTCAATAAACCGTTTGATGTCCTGCCCCAATTCACTGACGAGGCAGGTCGGGCGACACTTAAAGATTACATTTCGTTAACAGATGTTTATGCAGCAGGCCGTCTGGATCGCGACAGCGAAGGTTTGCTGGTACTCACCAACGATGGCAAACTGCAGGCTGCGCTGACCCAGCCGGGCAAACGCACCGGAAAGATCTATTATGTTCAGGTCGAGGGTGAACCGGATGACGCCGCAGTGAAAGCTCTGCGCGAAGGCATCACGTTAAAAGACGGTCCGACATTGCCTGCAGGCGCGGAAATTGTCGATGAGCCTGAATGGTTATGGGCACGTAATCCGCCAATCCGCGAGCGCAAAGCTATTCCGACTGCGTGGTTGAAAATCACGTTATACGAGGGAAGAAACCGTCAGGTGCGCCGCATGACCGCTCATGTCGGATTCCCGACGCTGCGCCTGATTCGCTTCAGTATGGGCGAATACACCCTCGGCGACTTACAACCCGGCCAATGGAAGGAGATTCCACATGTTTAAACCGCACGTTACCGTCGCCTGTATCGTTCAGGCACAGGGAAAGTTTCTGGTTGTCGAAGAAACCATTCACGGCAAAGTTACCTGGAATCAGCCTGCCGGCCATCTCGAAGCCGATGAAACCTTAGTCAGCGCTGCAAAACGTGAGCTGTATGAAGAAACAGGTATCCGCGCCGAGCCGCAATTTTTTCTCGGTTTGCATCAGTGGCAAGCGCCGGACGCCACGCCGTTCCTGCGTTTCGCCTTTGTGATCGACCTGCCTGAAATGTTGGAAACCGCACCACAGGATGATGATATTGACCGTTGCCGCTGGGTGACTGCCGAAGAAATTATTGGCTCTGCGCAACTTCGCTCGCCGCTGGTGGCGGAAAGCATTCGTTGTTACCAGCAGTCGCCGCGTTATCCCCTGGAAATTCTGCACAATTTCAATCTGCCTGAATAAATCCCCCTTCCGGTTGTCGCCACGCTGTGAATCAGCGATGCAGCAACCGGCCTGACGTGATAAAATTTTGCGCTTCACGATTTACCTCGCGTGAAATTCTAGTAAAGCAGTACCTCTCTGTTCGGGTTTCTGTGGTGTTGGGTTTTCTGTAATGTCTGAGTTGCGCGCGGCCTTCATCCTCGTGGGACAAGCATCAGAAAAAGCACCGTCAGTACCGGGCAATTAATTCATGTGTTTCGGGACTATTATGTCTGACAACAGCCAGAAAAAAGTGATCGTCGGGATGTCCGGCGGTGTCGATTCCTCTGTCTCTGCGTACCTTCTGCAACAGCAGGGTTACCAGGTCGAGGGCCTCTTCATGAAAAATTGGGAAGAGGACGACGACGAAGAATATTGCACAGCTGCAACCGACCTCGCCGATGCGCAGGCCGTATGCGACAAGCTGGGCATTGAACTGCACACCGTGAATTTCGCAGCGGAATATTGGGACAACGTGTTCGAATTATTCCTTGAGGAATACAAAGCCGGACGCACGCCAAACCCGGATATTCTGTGCAACAAAGAAATCAAATTCAAAGCCTTCCTGGAATTTGCGGCGGAAGATCTGGGCGCGGATTACATCGCGACCGGCCACTACGTTCGCCGCCAGGATATCGATGGTGTCAGTCATTTGCTGCGCGGCGTTGATGGCAACAAAGATCAGAGCTATTTCCTCTACACGCTCGGTCACGAACAGGTCGCACAAAGCCTGTTCCCGGTCGGTGAGCTGGAAAAACCGGAAGTTCGCCGCATCGCGGAAGAACTGGATTTGATCACCGCAAAGAAGAAAGACTCAACCGGCATCTGCTTTATCGGCGAGCGCAAATTCCGTGACTTCCTTGGCCGCTATCTGCCTGCGCAACCGGGCGTGATTAAAAGCGTTGACGGTCAGGTGATGGGACAACACCAGGGTCTGATGTACCACACGCTCGGCCAGCGTAAAGGTCTGGGCATCGGCGGGCAGAAAGACGGCAGCGAAGAGCCGTGGTACACGGTGGAAAAGGATGTGGAAAATAACATTCTTTATGTCGCACAAGGTCACGAACATCCGCGCCTGATGAATGTCGGTCTGATTGCCCAACAGTTGCACTGGGTCGACCGCAAAACGCTGACCGCGCCGCTGACTTGTACGGTGAAAACCCGTTACCGTCAGGAAGATATTTCGTGCGTGGTGACACCGCTGGGTGATGACCGCATCGAGGTGCATTTTGATGCACCGGTTGCCGCCGTGACACCGGGCCAGTCTGCGGTGTTTTATCAGGGTGAGATCTGTCTGGGAGGCGGTATCATCGAACAGCGCCTGCCGCTTCAGGCCTGATACTCGGTAAATATATCGTTGAATACGGGACGCTTTCGGGCGTCCCGCGTTATTTCTGCCCGACTGTGATGCTCTGCATTGATTCCGAACTGTGTTTAGAAGCAGTTTTATGGCATGATCTGTCGCCATGAATTTGGGCTATTTCATTGTCACTGCGTCTCATCGTTTCAAAACGCTTACAGGAGTAAACGTGGCTAAAAATTATTACGACATTACGCTGGCTTTGGCGGGGATCTGTCAGGCAGCACGCCTGGTTCAGCAACTGGCGCACGAAGGCCATTGCTCGCAGGAAGAAATGTCAGTGTCGCTGCGCAGCCTGCTGGAGATGAATCCGGCGTCAACGCTGGCAGTTTACGGTAATAATGAAGCTAATTTGAAGATGGGACTGGAGACGCTGCTGGGTGTGCTCAACGCCAACCGTCAGGGGCCGGGCGCTGAGTTAACGCGTTATGCGCTGAGCCTGATGGTGTTGGAACGTAAGCTCTACGCCAATAAAGCCGCCATGAATCAGCTGGGTGAACGTATCGATCAGCTTGACCGTCAGCTGGCGCATTTCGAGCTGGAATCTGAAACGATGATTAGCTCCCTGGCCTCGATTTATGTCGATGTGGTCAGCCCGGCAGGTCCGCGCATTCAGGTCACAGGTTCACCGGCCATTTTACAAAACGCGCAGGTTCAGGCCAAAGTTCGCGCCATTTTACTCGCCGGTATCCGCTCTGCGGTGCTGTGGCATCAGGTTGGCGGTGGCCGCCTGCAATTGATGTTTTCCCGTAATCGCTTGTTTGAACAGGCGAAGAATATCCTCGCTCATTGTTAATAAGATCCCAGGAGTTGCTACCGATGGAATTATCCTCACTGACCACCGTTTCCCCCGTTGATGGACGCTACGGTGATAAAGTCAGCGCGCTGCGTACTATTTTCAGCGAATTTGGCCTGCTGAAATTCCGTGTGCAGGTTGAAGTACGTTGGCTGCAAAAACTGGCAGCCTGTGCAGAAATCAAGGAAGTTCCTGCTTTTGATGCCGACGCAAACGCTTTCCTCGACCAGATCGTGGCGGATTTTGATGTTAATGACGCTCAGCGCATTAAAGATATCGAAAAAACTACCAACCACGACGTCAAAGCAGTTGAGTATTTCCTGAAAGAAAAAGTAGCCGCCATCCCTGCCCTGCACGCGGTGTCTGAATTCATTCACTTCGCCTGTACTTCTGAAGACATTAATAACTTGTCCCACGCGCTGATGCTGCAAACCGCACGTCAGGACGTTGTGCTGCCTTACTGGAAGCAGATTATTGATGCCGTGAAAGGTCTGGCGCACAAGTACCGTGATATCCCGCTGCTGTCCCGTACCCACGGCCAGCCAGCGACGCCCTCCACTATCGGTAAAGAATTGGCTAACGTCGCTTACCGGATGGATCGCCAGTTTAAGCAGCTGCAAAACGTCGAAATCCTCGGCAAAATCAACGGCGCGGTGGGCAACTACAATGCCCACATCGTGGCATACCCGGAAGTGAACTGGCACCAGTTCAGCGAAGAATTCGTGACCTCTCTGGGCGTGACCTGGAACCCGTACACCACACAGATCGAGCCGCATGACTACATCGCCGAACTGTTTGACTGCGTGGCGCGTTTCAACACCATCCTGATCGACTTCGACCGCGACATCTGGGGTTACATCGCCCTGAACCATTTCAAACAGCGCACCATCGCTGGCGAAATTGGCTCTTCCACCATGCCGCACAAAGTCAATCCGATCGACTTCGAAAACTCCGAAGGCAACCTGGGTCTGTCCAACGCGGTATTGCAGCATCTGGCCAGCAAACTGCCGGTTTCCCGCTGGCAGCGTGACCTGACGGATTCCACCGTTCTGCGTAACCTCGGCGTGGGTCTGGGCTACGCATTGATCGCTTATCAGGCCACCATGAAAGGCGTCAGCAAGCTGGAAGTTAACGAAGCGAATCTGGCCAACGAACTGGATCACAACTGGGAAGTGCTGGCTGAGCCAATCCAGACCGTGATGCGTCGTTACGGCATCGAAAAGCCATATGAGAAGCTGAAAGAGCTGACCCGTGGCAAACGAGTGGACGCCGCTGGCATGCAGGCCTTTATCGATTCTCTGGAATTACCGGAAGAAGAGAAAGTGCGCCTGAAAGCCATGACACCGGGCAACTACATCGGTCGCGCGACCACTATGGTTGACGAACTGAAGTAAGTTTTAACTCTGCACGTAAAAAGGCGACCTCCGGGTCGCCTTTGTTTTTTCTGCGTAAAATGTCACTGCAAAAAATCTGCTTCCCTCTAAAATAGAGGCCATTACCGCAATCCGGAAAACGCCAATGAGCATGGACACCAACCAGCAGGTGCTGGAAAAACTGAAAACCGACCTGGCTCAGGCTGGCACCCAGCCGTTGTATCTGTGCTTTAACGAATCGGTACGTCAGGCGCTGGAAACCGGAATTTTGCAGGACGGTGACTTTCTGCCCAGCGAGCGCCAGTTTACCGAAGTGCTGGGAATTTCGCGGATCACCGTGCGTAAGGCGCTGGCGAAGCTGGAAGAAGACGGTCACATTGGTCGTTCACGGGGTTATGGTACTTTCATCAGGAAAACCGCAGAAGCCAAGCTGGAGTATTCACTGGCCGGTGTGAAAGGGTTCTCGCGGGAAGTGATGTTGCAGGGCCGCAAACCGGATACGTTGTGGATCAGCCGTGATCAGATTGCCGCTTCCGTGCTGATTGCCAGCAAACTGTCGCTCACCGAAGGCGCTGGCGTCTACAAGCTAAAGCGCATTCACTACATTGATAGCCGCCCGATGTCGGTGGCGATTTCCTACGTAGTGATGGATGCCATCGCAGACGTTCAGGATATCGGTGTCTCACTGTATGACTATTTCAGCCGTAATAATATTGAACTGGGCGCGCTGCAAAGCCGGGTCAGCGCAGCGATGAGCGATGCCGACACCTTGCAGGCTTTACAGCTGAACGAGCCGATGCCGCTGCTTATTATCAAACAAACATTGTTTGACGGGCAAAACCGCCCGATTGAATACAGCGAAAGTTTTTGCCGCAGCGACATGTACGAGTTTTTCAGCGAAGACTGACTTACGTTTAATCCACGCTTGCCAGTGAATCTGCCAGTTGCGCCAACGTCGGGGCACAGTCACCACCGGTTCTGGATACCACATACGCCGCCACGCAGTTTGCCAGCATCATGCTTTGCCAGTGCGTCAGCCCGAGGGAAAGCCCCGCCAGCAAACCGGCGCAATGGCTGTCGCCTGCACCAATACTGTCTGCCACGGTAATTTTACGTGCCGCAATCCAGCCACAATCTTCCGCCGATGCGTAGTAATAGCTTCCCTGCTCACCGCAACGTAATACCACCAGTTCACGGGTTTTACTGTACAGTTTACGGCAGAACACCTCAGCATCGCCGGTAAAACCGAGCATGGCGGCTTCGCGCTGATTCAAAGTCAGAATGACACCTGGGCGGATCAGCCGGTCAATGCGTTCCTGCGCCATCACATCCAGACGCGGGCCGAAATCCACCACCAGGCGTACCGCTTCAGGTAAGGTATCGAGCCAGTCGATCAGCACTGTTCCCTTTTTCGCGCCCAGCTGATAACCGGAAACATACACCAGTCCGTTTTCCGGCGTCGCCTGCGACAACCAGTCCGGCTGCCACTGATTCTCGATACCGTCGACCGAGATAAACGTCCGCTCGCCATCCGGCTCCACCAGCGCCAGGCACCAGCCGTTATCCGCCCCTCTCACCTGCAAATCGGAAACAATTTCCCGCGCTGCCATTTCACGACGCAGACGATCGCTCCACATTCCTTCGCCCACCGGCAACAGATTGCGGCTATGAATACCCAGCTGTTTCAGCCCGAGTGCAATATTCAGCGCGCAGCCGCCGAGATGAAATCCGGTCACATCCGCGGCGATATCCCCGCCGCGCTCCGGCAGAGCATCGGCTTTGGCGACCATATCCATCACCGCCGCACCAATTACCATCACCGGCGTCTGCTGATGCCAGTCCCCCTGCGTCAGGGTTTGCAATAATTCACGATGCTCATGGCTCATTTCGCCTCCTGCGCCTGCTGGCGAAAGCGCTGGAAAGCGTCGCTGTAACGCGTCATATCCTGAGGATTCACGCGTTTCAGCTCGTCCAGCCACTCTTTTTTAAATACCTCTATGCCGTTCAATGCACCACAAATCGCGGTCGCCATCGCGCCGATGGTGTCGGTATCACCGCCCAGATTGGCACACAACACCGCGCACTGATTCGGACAGGTTCCGGCCAGTTCAACCATCGCCAGCGCCGCCGGCACCGATTCGATAGTACTGACCCCCGCGCCAACCAGCTGATACACCGCTTCGGATGCCTGCTCAGTGCCCTGCGATTTCGCGACCGTGGCGAAGGCCAGTTCGATACGTGCGGCAAGCGATGCGCTGAAGGTGGTGGACTTGCGGGTCTGAGCATATTTCGCCACATCAGGCAGCGCGAGTTTGATTTCCTGCCAGCTCGCACCTTCAATGGCGCGCGATACTGCCCAGGCAATGACCACCGCACCGGCCACCGCGATATCAGATTTGTGTGTCGGGCTGGAGGCAATCCAGACCTGTTCGCAGAAATTCTCCAGAGGAGCCGAAGGCAGCACGCAGCCCAGCGGAGAAACTCGCATCGCTGCGCCGTTGGTCACACCGTTGTTTTCCAGATCTCCGATTGCCACGCCTTTCTTCTGCTCCGCCAGCGCCAGTTTGGAACTCGGGCCAAGGATGTTTTTATTGAACGCATCGAAGCTATCCACCCAGCGGATCACGTTACGGGCAATCAGCTCAGGCACCACTTTACCCTCGGCTTCCAGCAGTGCATCGGCCAGCGCCAGCGCCATCGAGGTATCATCGGTAAACTGCGCAGCCCTGAAATAACAGGCAGCGTTATTTTCTGCCGGGCCATCCATAAAACGGTCAATCCAGCCAAAATGCTTTTTAACGCGCTCACGGGGCCAGAGTTCCGATGGCATTCCCAGCGCATCGCCCAGCATTTGTCCGTACAACGCGCCGAGCATACGGCTTTCAGGGCTTAGCTGTGTCATGGTAAATCTCCCGATATCAATATGATGGCGGGCAGCCTGCCCGCCTTAAGTGTATAAATTAGTTAAGATGAAGCGGACAAACTGACCGGCGCGATGGTTTTACTGCGTTCACGGAAGAACAACAGGAACAGCAGCATGACGCCCACCACCATTACCGCGCCCACGCCCCAGACTGCGAACCAGTCAAAGGTCATGCCGTTTTTCGGCGTACTAAGCGCAAAGGTGGTCATCGCACGCCCGCCCAGCCAGTTGCCGATGAAACTGCCGAGCCCCTGACAAATCAGCGTGATCAGACCCTGCGCAGCGGTTCGCATGTGCGGCGGCGCTTTCTTATCAACGTAGATGTAACCGGTAACGAAATAGAAATCGTAGCTGACGCCGTGCAGCAGGATGCCGAGGAATAACATGCTGTATGCCCAGACATCCGCCGTGCCGCCGTAGATGAAGAACACGTAACGGATAGCGGCGGTGACAAAGCCCAGCATCAGCACTTTTTTAATGCCAAAGCGTTTGAGCAGGAACGGCAACGCCAGCATGGCGAAGATTTCAGACACCTGACCGAGCGTCATCCAGCCGGTCGCATTCGGCAGGCCAACCTGCGTCAGATAACCGTTGGCGAACTGGTAATAGAACGCCAGCGGCATGCAGAACAAAAACGAGCAAAGCGCGAAAATAGCGAACGAGCGGTCTTTCAGTAATCCCAGCGCATTCAGGCCGAACAGCGCTTTAATATCCACCGGCCCTTTGCCTTTCGCCGGGGTATCCGGCAGCCAGAAGCTGTAAACCCCCAGCGCGAATGACGCAATTGCGGTGATCCACAGCGGCAGATTACTGTCGGAAATATTGCCCATACCGAGCAGCGGCGGCAGGACAAAACCAATCACCAGACCGGAGGCTATCCAGCCCAGCGTGCCGAGCACACGAATGCGCGGAAAATCTTTTTCGGTGTCACCGATATTGGCGAAGGCGATGCTGTTGGTCAGCGCGACCGTCGGCATATAGGTGATGGCGTAAACCACCAGCAGCGGGAAGAAAGAAGAAAATTCGGTTTGCAGGGCGATAAAGCACATCAGTACACCGCCAGCCAGCAGCAGCCAGGCCAGAACTTTTTGCGCAGCAAAGTAGCGGTCAGCGATGACCCCGACCAGCACCGGCGAGAGAATAGCGGCAATCGCCGTACTGCTGTAAGACCAGGCGATCTCCGACGGACTAAAACCCAGCTTATTGAGATATTGCCAGAGAGGCACAAACCATGCTCCCCAGATAAACCACTCAATAAACATCATAACGGACAGCTTCAGATGGGTACGTTTCATTATTATATCCTTGCTGAATGGGAAACCCGCGCGGTGCCCTGGCACCAAAAGCAGCGGATGAAATCAGGCATTCAAGATACCTTTGTAATACCTTAATAGTACCTTTGTTTTTTATCAGAGATCAAAATCACAATTTATGCTTCTGCCCGCAAAAGCCGTTTATAATTTGTTTAGGTTCTGTTGATGTTTGTCAGCCCTATGTTGAACCGGGGTTGATTAAAATTTTTCAGGATCCTATAGACTTAACCGCAGAAAATTATGTCCTGTCCCGCGTACTGAGAATAAGGAATTATTATGCGCATTTTAGTCATTGAAGATAACGCACTGCTACGTCATCACCTTTCAGTACAGTTGCGGGAAATGGGCCATCAGGTGGATGCGGCGGAAGACGCCAAAGAAGCCGACTACTTTTTGCAGGAGCATGCGCCGGATATTGCGATTGTTGATCTGGGTTTACCGGGCGAAGACGGGCTAAGCCTGATCCGCCGCTGGCGCAGTCATCAGACCAATTTGCCGATCCTGGTGCTGACCGCCCGCGAAAGCTGGCAGGATAAAGTCGCGGTGCTGGAAGCCGGTGCGGATGATTACGTCACCAAACCTTTCCATCTGGAAGAAGTGCTGGCGCGTATGCAGGCCCTGATGCGCCGTAACAGCGGCCTCGCCTCGCAGGTCATTACCCTTCAGCCTTTTCAGATTGATTTGTCCCGCCGCGAGCTGACGGTTAACGAACAGCCGATTAAACTGACCGCTTTCGAATATACGATTATTGAAACGCTTATCCGCAACGCCGGAAAAGTGGTGAGCAAAGATTCGCTGATGCTTCAGCTTTATCCTGACGCCGAACTGCGCGAAAGCCATACCGTGGACGTACTGATGGGACGGTTGCGTAAGAAATTACAGGCGGAACATCCGGTTGATGTGATCACGACCGTTCGCGGCCAGGGTTACCGTTTCGACATCCGCCCGTAAGGGTTTGTTGCTCAGCACGAAAGGACGCGCCATGAAAGGACGTACCAAAAAACCCTTCTCCCTTCGCGTCCGTTTTATGATGGCGACCGCGGCGGTCGTTCTCGCCCTGTCGCTGGCTTACGGGCTGGTGGCGGTCGTCGGCTATATGGTCAGTTTTGATAAAACCGCCTACCGTTTGCTGCGCGGCGAAAGCAATCTGTTCTTCAGCCTGGCGCAGTGGCGCGATAACAAGCTGACCATCAACGTTCCCCCTGATCTCGACCTGAATACGCCAACGCTGGTGTTCATTTATGACGCCGACGGAAAACTGCTGTGGGCTGAACGCCGCATTCCTGAACTGGAAGCGCATATCGATAAAGCGTGGATGAACAAACCGGGTTTCTACGAGCTGGATACCGACACGCAAATCAGCAGCGAAGTACTGGGCAATAACCCGAAAGCGCAGGATAAACTCAAAAGCTACGACGATACCGACGCCAATGCGATGACCCACTCCATAGCGGTTAACACGTATAACGCGACGGCGCGCCTGCCGGCACTGAACATTGTGGTGGTGGATACCATTCCGCAGGAATTACAGCGTTCGGATCTGGTCTGGGAATGGTTCAGTTATGTGCTGCTGGCGAATTTACTGTTAGTCGTGCCGCTGTTATGGCTGGCGGCTTACTGGAGTCTGCGACCAATTAAAGAGGTCATCCATCAGGTTGCACAGCTGGAATCCCACGAGCGGGAATTGCTGGATGAAAATCCGCCCCGAGAATTGCGCGGGCTGGTACGTAATCTGAATATTTTGCTGCACGGTGAACGTGGCCGCTATGACCGCTACCGCACCACGCTGGCAGACCTGACGCACAGCCTGAAAACCCCGCTGGCAGTTTTGCAATCCACCCTGCGCGCGCTGCGTAATGGCAAGCAAATGACCATCGAAGAAGCCGAGCCGGTGATGCTTGAGCAGATAAGCCGCATTTCGCAGCAGATTGGTTACTACCTGCATCGCGCCACCTTACGTTCGGAACAGAACCTGCTGATCCGCGAAGTACATTCGGTACCGGCGATCCTCGACGGATTATGCTCGGCGCTGAACAAGGTTTATCAGCGCAAAGGCGTGGTGATCACCGTCGATATTTCGCCGGAAATCACCTTTGTCGGCGAAAAAAATGACTTCATGGAAGTCATGGGCAACGTCATAGATAACGCCTGCAAATACTGTCTGGAGTTCGTGGAAATCAGCGCCATACACACCGAACATGAGCTGGTGATTTTGATTGAAGATGATGGTCCTGGTATTCCAGAAAGCAAGCGCGAGGTGATTTTCCAGCGCGGTCAGCGCGCGGATACGTTGCGGCCCGGACAAGGTCTGGGACTTTCACTGGCCAACGACATTATCGAGCAGTACGACGGCAAGATTATCATCGGCGACAGCCCGCTCGGCGGCGCCAGTATGCGGGTTTGTTTTGGCCTGCAACAAGGCATCGAACTGGAGTAACGTTTTACCCGGCCATTTTGCCAGCAAATTTCGGCGCAATCTTAAGCAGAGTGCGAAATTTGCTGGCAATTGCCCAACTCAGCCGCAACACCTTCCGTTATAATCATTTACAGACAGTCCTCTTCTTTATCCACCCTCCTTTTAATGCAAGGGAAATACTATGGATTACCAACTCGACCTAGACTGGAATGATTTCCTGCAGCGTTACTGGCAAAAACGTCCTGTCGTGCTCAAACGCGGCTTTAAAAATTTCGTCGATCCTATCTCGCCTGACGAACTGGCAGGACTGGCGATGGAAAATGAGGTGGACAGCCGTCTGGTGAGCAATCACGACGGTAAATGGAATGTCAGCCATGGGCCGTTTGAAAGTTACGATCATTTGGGCGAAAACGGCTGGTCTGTGCTGGTTCAGGCGGTCGACCACTGGCACGAACCTTCTTCGCATCTGATGACGCCGTTCCGCCATATCCCGGACTGGCGCATGGACGATCTGATGATTTCCTTCTCGGTTCCGGGTGGCGGTGTGGGTCCGCATCTGGATCAGTACGACGTCTTTATTATTCAGGGCACCGGCCGTCGCCGCTGGCGTGTGGGCGAAAAAGTCGCCATGAAACAGCATTGTCCGCATCCTGATTTGCTTCAGGTCGAACCGTTCGACGCGATTATTGATGAAGAGCTGGAGCCCGGTGATATCGTTTATATTCCACCGGGCTTCCCGCATGACGGCTATTCGCTGGAAAATTCCCTCAACTATTCTGTCGGTTTCCGTGCGCCGAACGCCCGCGAAATGGTCAGTGGTTTCGCTGATTACGTGCTTTCACGCGAGCTGGGCAGCCACCGTTACAGCGATCCGGAACTGGTTGAACGTGAACATCCGGCCGAAGTACAACCGGCTGAGCTGGATAAACTGCGCGGCATGATGCTGGATCTGATTGGTAATCCCGCCCATTTCAACAGCTGGTTTGGTGAGTTTATTTCCCAGTCGCGCCATGAACTGGATCTGGCACCACCGGAACCGCCTTATCAGGCCGGGGAAATTTATGAGCTGCTGGAATCCGGTGAAACGCTGGAACGTCTGGGCGGTCTGCGCGTACTGCGCGTGGGCGATACCTGTTACGTGAACGGTGAAGCGATGACCACAGAACATATCGGTGCAGTCGACGCCATTGCGCGCCACAAAACCGTGACCAAAGAAATGCTCGGCGATGCGCTGGACGATCCTTCATTCCTTGCTTTGCTTTCTGCGCTGGTCAACAGCGGTTACTGGTACTTTAACGACTGATCCGTACAGTGCTGACCAAACAAAAGGGGCGATGTTTTCAGACATCGCCCCTTTTTTATCGCCGCCGGAAAATCCGTTAGTGTTTCACGGCCTCTTTCGCCGTCAGTTCCGCAATACGCATAATGACAGAGACCGCTTTTTCCATCCCTTCCAGAGTGACAAACTCATGTTTGCCGTGGAAGTTATAACCGCCGGTAAAAATATTCGGACAAGGCAAACCACGGAACGAAAGCTGTGCGCCATCAGTACCGCCGCGAATAGGTTTCATGACGGGTTCGATATCACAGTCTTTCATCGCCTGCTGCGCCAGCGCAATAATGTGCGGATGCTGCGCCACTTTGTCGCGCATATTGTAATAGTGGTCATCCAGCGTCACTTCGATATAACAGTCGCGATGCAAGCCTTTGCCAACCACGTGCGCGATATCAATAATATTTTTCTTACGGGCTTCGAATTTCGTTTTGTCGAAATCACGAATGATGTAGTGCATTTCTGCGCGTTCAACGTTGCCCTTAATGGTCGTCAGATGGTAGAAACCTTCGTAACCCTCAGTATGCTCCGGCGTTTCATCCGCAGGCAATTGGCTGTGAAAACGCGTCGCCAGTGACAGCGCATTCACCATTACGCCTTTGGCGCTGCCCGGATGGACATTATTACCGACAATTTTGATAGTGGCTGACGCCGCATTGAAGTTCTCAAACTCCAGCTCACCCACCCCGCCACCGTCCACGGTGTAAGCCCACTGCGCGCCAAAAGCAGGAATATCAAAACTCTGCGCACCTTTGCCGATCTCTTCATCCGGCGTGAAAGCAATGCGCACCGGACCGTGCGGAATATTGCTGTTTTTCAGCCGTACCATCGCGGTAATGATTTCGGCAATACCGGATTTATCATCTGACCCGAGCAGGGTTTTGCCGTCGGTGGTAATAATTGTGTGGCCGAGTAACTGATGCAAAACCGGGAACATCACCGGCGATAAAATTTCGTCGCCATTACCCAGCGCAATATCACCACCGCGATAATTTTCCACAATTTGCGGATTAACGTGTTTGGCCGTGAAGTCAGGCGCAGTATCCAGATGGGAAATAAAACCAATCACCGGCACTTTCCAGGCCACATTCCCCGGCAGGGTCGCCATCACGCAGCCTTTATCGCTGAGGGTGACGTCTGAGAATCCCAGTTCGGTCAGCTCATTACGCAACGCCTGCGCCAGTCGGGTCTGGCCTTCTGTGCTGGGCGTGTGTCTGACATTGGGTTTAGATTGGGTATCGAAAGAAACATAATGAAGAAAACGATCAAGCAACTTATTCATTTGGGTATCCTCTGGCGGCTGGGTTTTATTATGCGCAGCATGAAAACCGTGAATATTGCGTCAGGTCAGTTTTCGCCAAGTTTAACGAGATATGTCTATGGGACAGGCGCAATTTTTCGCTTCACGGCCAGATTGGCGAAAAAAAAGCCCGGTCTACGACCAGGCTTCGTTTTTCTTCGTCAGGAACTTATGGACAAATTCCGGTACGACCTGACTCGCCAGACCGTAATGCTTCATATCAAATTCACTTTCTACCTGACTCGGCTCAAGATTCAGCTCCACCGCACAGGCACCGCCGATACGCGCTTCGTGAACAAATCCGGCAGCCGGATAAACATGCCCGGACGTGCCAATCGCCACGAAGAAATCGGCTTTCGCCAGCGCGTCGTAAATCTCGTCCATACCAAATGGCATTTCACCGAACCAGACAATGTGCGGGCGCAGCGGTGCCGGAAACTGGCAGCAATGACAGCGGTCATCCACGCTCAGGTCGCCCGGCCAGTCCAGCACCTGACCCGACTGCGTACAACGCACTTTCAACAATTCACCGTGCATATGAATTACGCGGGAACTCCCGGCGCGCTCATGCAGATTGTCGATGTTCTGCGTCACCAG
Source organism: Rahnella bruchi (assembly GCF_003614975.1). GTDB lineage: Bacteria > Pseudomonadota > Gammaproteobacteria > Enterobacterales > Enterobacteriaceae > Rahnella > Rahnella bruchi. The sequence goes on from NZ_QZWI01000001.1 coordinate 359,197, forward strand.
CAGGAAGTTGTCGCCGAGCGCTTCTTCCAGCGTAGCCAGCGCATAATGCGCAGCGTTCGGTTTGAGGTCTTCGGCCTGTAACTGGCGGCGGCGTTCGTTATAAAAACGCTGCACCAGTTGCGGATCCCGGCGATAACCTTCCGGCGTCGCCACATCCTCGACACGATGCTCTTCCCACAAACCGTCTGCGGCGCGGAACGTACGGATACCCGATTCAGCGGAAATCCCCGCACCGGTCAGCACCACCACAAACGGCTGTTTCAGTGAGGCCGCAGCCATTGAGTCACGGTGAAAAATATTCGACCGGAAACGCTGATGGCGAATGCGCTTGTTTTTGCGAAACCGACACAGACGATGACGTGTGCGCATGAAGTGCTCCTTACTCTCTGTGTCTGATTAAAACTGCATATAAAAAGAAATTACTGACCGCCGCTGAGTACACGGGCCGGATCAATACGGCTTGCACGACGAGCCGGATACCAGCTCGCCAGCAGGCTCAGGATCAGGGCAGTGACCAGCACGCCCGCGACATCCAGCCAGTGAACTTCAGACGGCAGGAAGTCGATGAAATAAATATCGCCAGACAGGAACTGATGTCCGGTGAGCTTTTGCAAAAAGTTGACGATATTGGTCAGCTGGAAAGCTGCTATCACGCCAATCACCACGCCCGCCACGCTGCCTACCAGGCCGGCCAGTAAACCGTACCAGATGAAGACCGCGCGGATAAGCCCGTCTTTCGCGCCCAGTGTGCGCAAAATCGCAATATCGCTGCTTTTATCTTTCACCGCCATGACCAGCGTCGAAACAATGTTAAAACAGGCCACGCCGATCACCAGCACCATCGCCATATACATGATGGCACGGACCATCTGGATATCGCGGTACATATAGCCGTAGGTGCCGATCCAACTACTAATGTAGACGTAAGCCTGAGTCACTTCACCCGCATCATGGACTAATTTTTGCGCCGCAAAGACATCATTCACCTTGATATCAATACCGGTCACGCTGGAACCCATATCCTGATATTGCTGCGCATCGGCCAGCGGCACCATACCCAGGCTGTGATCAAGCTGTCCGCTGAGCTGCAAAATCCCGGCGACCTGCAAACGGATACGTTTTGGCTGCAACAGTTTCATTTCAGGGTCACTGTTGGGGATCATCACTGTCACCCAGTCACCCTGCTTCACGCCCACGGCATCGGCGACGCCTTTACCGAGGATCAGCTGTTGCTGACCGGCTTTGAAATTCTGCCATGCGTTGTTTTGTACAAATTTGGGCGCGGCACTGACACGCGGTTCACTCTGCGGATCCACACCTTTAAGCTGGATAGCGCGCAGTTTGGCGCCGTGTTCGATCAGGCCATTGAACTGGATATACGGCGCTGCCGCCACAATACCCGGCACTTTTTCGACCCGATCCAAAACGCCCTGCCAGTTGTTAAACGGCTGGTTCACCGGCCGGATTTCGCCATGAGGAACGACTGCCAGCACGCGCTCTTTCAGCTCGCGCTCGAACCCGTTCATGGCACTCAGACCGACGATCAGCACCGCCACGCCCAGCGCGATGCCCAGCGTTGAAATGACTGAAATCAGCGACACCATGCCGCTGCGACGGCGGCCACGGCTGAACCGCAGACCAATCAATAATGAAAACGGAATGCCTGACATTACTTCGCTCCCAGCAACATCGAGTCCTGCTGCAGCTTGCCGTCGCGCATTTCCAGCTGACGCGTCAGGCGGTTAGCCAGTTCCAGCGCATGTGTCACCACCAGAAACGCCGTGCCCTGACGCACATTCAGTTCGCCGAGCAGTTCAAAAATGCTGTCGGCATTGCGCTGATCGAGATTACCGGTCGGTTCGTCGGCCAGCACCAGCGAAGGATTATTGACCAGCGCACGGGCAATCGCCACACGCTGACGTTCGCCGCCGGAAAGCTCAGAAGGACGGTGATGGCTGCGATGCTGCAAACCCACCGCTTCAAGCATTGCCATGGCGCGTTCCTGCACTTCTCCAGATTTCTTTTTGCCGATCAGCAGCGGCATCGCGACGTTTTCCAGCGCGGTGAAATCCGGCAGCAAATGGTGGAACTGATAAATAAACCCCAGTTCGCGGTTACGTAACTCAGATTTCGCTGAAGAAGACATGCTGTTCAGTGACTGGCCTTTGAAAATCACTTCGCCGGACGTCGGGGAATCGAGTCCGCCCAACAAATGCAGCAAAGTACTTTTACCCGAACCGGATGTCCCGACAATCGCCATCATCTCACCCGGCTTCATGGCAAAGCTCACGTCACGCAGCACGTCGGTGTGCATTTTGCCTTCCTGATAAGTCTTACAGAGGTTTTCACACTGCAATAATAAAGAATTACTCATAACGTAAAGCCTCTGCGGGATGGGTGGCAGCAGCGCGCCAGGAAGGATAAAGCGTAGATAATAAAGCGATGGCCATCGCGACCAGCGCAATGACAACAACCTGCACCGGTTCGATATCGACCGGCAGCGACGCGCCGTCGAGCATCAGCCCGATGGCTGGCATAATGGTATTCAGCTGAGTGGCAAGCACCACGCCGAGCACGGCACCAAGCAATGCGCCAATCACACCGGCACTGGCGCCCTGCACCATAAACAGTGCCATAATCTGACGGCGGCTCAGGCCCTGTGTTTGCAAAATTGCGACTTCGGCCTGTTTCTCCATCACCAGTAATCCCAGTGACGTAATAATGTTAAACGCGGCGACGGCGACGATCAGGCTCAGCAGCAGTCCCATCATATTTTTTTCCATGCGCACCGCCTGGAACAGCTCACCGCGACGTTCGCGCCAGTCTTTCCAGCTCGCACCGTCTGGCAGTTTTTGCGTACTCAGGCTGTCGACGTCCAGCGGTTTATCAAGGAACAAACGCCAGCCGGTCACGTTGCCTTTCGGATACAGCATGAGGCGCGAAGCATCCTGAATGTTCACCAGCATCTGATAACCATCCACTTCGCTGTTGGCGGAGAATGTGCCGATCACGTTAAACAGACGCTGGCTCGGTACGCGACCCACCGGCGTGAACTGGCTGACGCTGGTCACCATCAGACGCAGCTGATCGCCGCGACGGACTTTGAGTTGCTGCGCCAGCTGATCGCCAAGAATGATGTTGTACTGACCCGGTTGCAGCTCCTGCTGGGCGACACCAATCAGGTATTTCGCCAGCGGATCATGCTGGGCAGGATCCACACCCAGCATCACACCTACAGCAACGCTGCCGGGGCTTTGCAGCACCACATCACCGGTGGTGAGCGGCACCGCGCGGTTAACGCTTTTCAGCGATGAAACCTGATCATGGGTGATTTTTTGTGGATCAAGGGATCCGCCCGGTGTGGTGATTAACGCCTGAGGCATCAGACCCAGAATGTTACCTTCCAGATCTTTCTCAAACCCGTTCATCACAGACAATACGGTCACCAGCGCCATCACCCCAAGGGTGATACCAATGGTGGATAACCAGGAGACAAACCGCCCGAAGCGGTCCGAAGCACGCCCGCGCATGTAGCGCAGACCTATAAATAACGCGACAGGTTGATACATAACATCCGTTTTAAGTGCTTGGCCGCAAATAAGTGCGTGGCGCAGACTAAAGTGATCAAGGATAATAAAGGCTAGCACCGCTTTATGGAACCACTAACCCAAAGTAATCGGTTTAACTTTGTGACTCTGTTGACCCTTTTATACAGTCAACGGGTTGACCCCGATGACACCAGCGAAGCAAGATACGGTCTGCAAATTGGCCTCCTACAGCCGCCAAAACGAGAACTCAAAACAGCCTATGTCTCAAGATTATCGTTATTCGTTGCCTGAACGTCCGGGCGACACCCGCCTGTTAGGCCAGCTTACGGGCTCCGCCTGCGCGCTGGAATGCGCCCAAATCAGTGAACGCCACAGCGGCCCCGTGTTGCTGATCGCACCTGATATGCAAAATGCCCTGCGCCTGCGCGATGAAATCCAGCAATTTACTGAAAACAAAGTCCTGAGCATTTCGGACTGGGAAACCCTGCCCTACGACAGTTTTTCTCCGCACCAGGAAATCATTTCTTCGCGTCTTTCCAGTTTATATCAGCTTCCTACGATGGAACGCGGCATTATCATTCTGCCGGTTAATACGCTGATGCAGCGCGTCTGCCCGCACGAGTTCCTGCACGGTCACGCGCTGGTGATGAAAAAAGGCCAGCAGCTTTCCCGCGACAAACTGCGTGCGCAGCTGGAACAGGCCGGTTATCGCAGCGTCGATCAGGTGATGGAACACGGTGAGTTTGCCACCCGTGGCGCCCTGCTCGATTTGTATCCGATGGGCAGCGAAGAACCTTACCGCATTGATTTCTTTGATGATGAAATCGACAGCCTGCGTATTTTTGACGTGGACACCCAGCGTACACTGACTGAAGTGGATCACATCAATCTGCTGCCCGCGCATGAATTCCCGACCGATAAAAATGCCATCGAACTGTTCCGCAGCCAGTGGCGCGAAAAGTTCGAAGTGCGCCGCGATGCCGAGCATGTGTATCAGCAGGTCAGCAAAGGCACCTTCCCGGCCGGTATCGAATACTGGCAGCCGCTGTTTTTCAGTCAACCGCTGACCACGCTGTTCAGCTATCTGCCTGAAAACACGCTGCTGCTAAACACCGGCGACCTCGAAGCTGCCGCCGACCGTTTCTGGCAGGATGCCTGCCAGCGTTATGAAAGCCGCCGCATCGATCCGATGCGTCCGCTGCTTGAGCCGGAAAATCTGTGGCTGCGCGTTGATTCATTATTTGCGGAACTTAAAGAGTGGCCACGCGTGCAACTTCGCACCGATTCGTTGCCGAAGAAAGCTGCCAATACCAATCTGAGCTACGAAAAGCTGCCTGATTTATCCGTTCAGCCACAGAATAAAGCGCCGATGGATAACCTGCGCCGATTCAATGAATCCTTCGCGGGAAGCCTGGTCTTCTCGGTAGAAAGTGAAGGCCGCCGTGAAACGCTTCAGGATTTACTGGCGCGCATCAAGCTGATGCCGACGCTGATTACCCGCATCGAAGAAGCCAACACCGCCGGTCGCTACATTATGATTGGCGCATGCGAACGCGGTTTTCTGGACGCAGATAAACAGCTGGCGCTGATCTGCGAAAGTGATCTGCTCGGTGAGCGCGTGGCGCGACGCCGTCAGGACAGCCGCCGGTCAATTAATACCGATACGCTGATCCGCAACCTTGCCGAACTGCGCCCCGGTCAGCCGGTGGTGCACGTTGAGCACGGTGTGGGTCGTTATCTCGGGTTGACCACGCTGGAAACAGGCGGTATTACCGCCGAATACCTGATCCTGACGTACGCCGGGGAAGACAAACTTTATGTGCCGGTATCGTCGCTGCATCTCATCAGCCGCTACGCCGGTGGCGCAGACGAAAGCGCGCCGCTGCATAAACTCGGCGGTGAAGCCTGGTCGAAAGCACGGCAGAAAGCCGCTGAGAAAGTGCGGGATGTGGCCGCTGAACTGCTGGATATCTACGCCCAGCGCGAAGCCAAAAGCGGTTTCGCCTTTAAGCATGATAAAGAGCAGTATCAGCTGTTCTGTCAGGCCTTCCCGTTTGAAACCACGCCGGATCAGGCTCAGGCGATTAACGCCGTTCTGACCGATATGACCCAGCCGCTGGCGATGGATCGTCTGGTCTGTGGCGACGTCGGTTTCGGTAAAACCGAAGTGGCGATGCGCGCAGCGTTCCTGGCGGTATCCAACAATAAACAGGTGGCGGTACTGGTACCAACCACATTGCTGGCGCAACAGCATTTCGATAACTTCCGTGACCGTTTCGCCAGCTGGCCGGTGCGCATCGAAATGATGTCGCGATTCCGCAGCGCCAAAGAGCAAAACGTGGTGCTCGAAGATGCGGTAGAAGGCAAAGTCGATATTATTATCGGCACGCACAAACTGCTGCAAAGCGATCTGCGCTGGAAAGATCTCGGCCTGCTGATTGTCGATGAAGAACACCGTTTCGGCGTGCGTCACAAAGAACGCATCAAGGCGATGCGCGCGGATGTCGATATTCTGACCCTGACCGCAACGCCTATCCCGCGTACGCTGAACATGGCGATGAGCGGTATGCGCGACCTGTCGATTATTGCCACACCACCAGCGCGTCGTATGGCGGTCAAAACCTTTGTACGCGAGTACGACAGCCTGGTCATTCGCGAGGCCATCCTGCGTGAAATTCTGCGTGGCGGGCAGGTTTATTATCTTTATAACGACGTCGAAAACATTGAGAAAGCCTCACAGCGGCTGGCCGAACTGGTGCCGGAAGCGCGCATTGCCATCGGTCACGGGCAGATGCGTGAGCGCGATCTGGAACGCGTGATGAATGATTTCCACCATCAGCGTTTTAACGTGCTGGTGTGTACCACCATCATTGAAACCGGTATTGATATTCCGACAGCCAATACCATCATTATTGAACGTGCCGACCACTTCGGGCTGGCGCAGCTGCATCAGCTGCGTGGCCGCGTCGGACGCTCACACCATCAGGCGTATGCCTATCTGCTGACACCGCCGCCAAAAGCCATGTCTGTTGATGCACATAAGCGTCTGGAAGCCATCGCCTCTCTGGAAGATCTGGGTGCCGGTTTCGCCCTGGCAACGCATGACCTGGAAATTCGCGGCGCAGGCGAACTGCTCGGCGAAGGCCAGAGCGGCCAGATGACCAGCATCGGTTTCTCGCTGTATATGGAACTGCTGGAAAACGCCGTCGAAGCGCTGAAAGAAGGCCGCGAGCCGTCGCTGGAAGATTTAACCACCAGCCAGACCGAAGTCGAAATGCGTATGCCTGCATTGTTGCCGGAAGATTTCATTCCTGACGTCAATACCCGTCTGTCATTGTATAAACGCATTGCCAGTGCGAAGACCGAAGGTGAGCTGGATGAACTGCGCGTGGAACTTATCGACCGCTTCGGCACGCTGCCGGATGCCGCGCGCAATCTGTTGCACATTGCGGTGCTGCGGCTGAAAGCCAAAGAGCTGGGCATCCGCCGTATCGAAGGCAACGAACGCGGTGGCTTTATCGAATTCGGTGATAAGAACCGCGTCGATCCGGGCTTCCTGATCGGCCTGCTACAAAAACAGCCACAGGTTTACCGTCTCGACGGCCCGACCAAACTGAAGTTTATGCTGGATCTGACTGACAGGCCGAAGCGCCTGAAATTTGTCGGAGATATGCTAAGTGAGTTTGCTGATCATCTGATCTGAGACTGACGCGATAAAAGAAAAGCCCGGTGAACTTATCGTTCACCGGGCTTTTTTATCCCTTCCGTATAACCGTTACGGTTTGCGCAACGCTTTCACCTGTTCCGCCGTGATATCCCCCGGCAGCCCGCCGAAGGTCACGCGCAGATAATTCACCATCTCAGCAATTTGCGCATCGTTCAGACGATCTGCAAATCCCGGCATTGGCTGCATGCTTTCGCCGTTCGGGAATTCCTGCGCCGGTAAACCATCAAGTACCGAGATAATCAGGTTGCGACCATCCGGTTGGCGCAAAGTGGCATTATTTTGCATCGCTACCGCGACGTGCGGTTTACCGGAACCATCGGCCATATGACAACCCGAACACTGATCCAGATAAGTGATACGTCCGGCGTCATTACCGCCCTGCCCGATGCTGACCGTCACAGCTGCCGGCGGTTTATCGCCCAGCAGATACGTGACGATCGCACGGTGATCGGCGTCGGTCAGATGACGGGTGCTCAGATCAATAACCTTATGCATCTCGTCAAAAGCAGATCCCTGTGGCGCGATACCGGTCGACAGGAAACGACTTAAATCCGCCGGATTCCAGCCGCGTTGTGCCAGCGCATCCGGCGTGATCGCCGGTGCGGTGATGCGACCGAGCGTGCCGCCTTTCAGGTTGCTGTCGGTATCCATCTGCCCCAGTTTGCCACGTGGTGTATGACATTCGCCGCAGTGACCCAGCACATCGGTCAGGTACTGACCGCGCTGCCAGTCGGCAGAATTGCCCTGCGAACTGGCAGGCATCGGATCACTGGTACGGAACAACAGGTTCCAGCCAATCATCGCCATGCGCTGGTTGAACGGGAATGGCATTTCGTTTTCCGGTACCGGCTGGTCCACCGCAGGACGCGTCATCAGAAACGCATACATATCGTCAGAATCCTGACGCTTCACGCCCTTGTACGAGGTGTAAGGCATCGCCGGATACAAATGACGTCCGCCCGGTGCCACACCTTTAGTCAGCGCCAGATAGAAATCGTCTGACGTCCAGCGGCCAATGCCGTCGTCCGCAGAAGGCGTCAGATTGCTGCCAAAGATTTTGCCAAACGGCGTTTCCAGCGGATACCCTCCCGCCAGCGGTGCACCACCGGATGCGGTATGACACGCCGCACAGTCAGAAGCCTGAACCAGATAGCGACCGCGTTCAATCTGCGCCGTATCCGCAGTCACTTTCTGCACCGGCGCGTCCAGCGTGCGGTTTTCGCGCCACCAGAGCACAGCGATCACGATGATCACCACCACCAGCAGCGCGAAGAAAAGACGTTTTTTCATCACGCATGCTCCCGGATCAGGCCTGGGGTTTTCATGACCACATCACGCACGGCTTCGTAATAGCGTACGTAGCCGGTACAGCGACAAATGTGATTTTCCAGCGCACCGTTAATCGCCGCTTCAAGATCTGCCAGCGGGATCGGGTGTTTTTCCAGACGCTCAAGCAGCAGCGTGGCGGCATTCACAAAGCCCGGAGTGCAGTAACCGCACTGGAAGCTGTAATGTTCCAAAAATGCCTGCTGAACCGGAGAAAGCTGAACTTCGCCTTTATCATCGGTTTTCGCGTGGCCTTCGACGGTACGGACTTTTTTACCGTTGAAGAAATGGGCGCCGGTAATGCAGGTCCGCACTTCTTCACTGGTGCCGCTTTCATGATCGACGATCGCCACACAAGCGTGACAAATCCCCTGACCGCAGCCAAGACGGGAGCCGGTCAGTGCCACATATTCGTGCAGGAAATCAATCATCATCAGGCCTTCAGGAACGTCCAGCGGGCCGTATTGTTGATTGTTGATGGTCAGCGACATAGGCTGGGTTTTGATGCTCATTGTAAAACCTCACGAATATTTTCAGCACGAACAGGCAAATCACGGAAACGGTGGCCGGTGGCATGGGCGATGGCGTTCACCAGCGCGGCGACCACCGGGATCATCACCACTTCGGCCATCCCTTTCGGTGGATCGGTTTCCGACAGCGCAGGCAGGATTTCGCTGGTCTGTTTCCAGACCGCCACATCGCTGGCGCGCGGTAAATGGTAACGGTTGAAGTTCCACGTTCCGTTACCCGGCCCGTCTTCGTACAACGGTAAATACTCGTGTAATGCATGACCGATACCCATCGCCAATCCGCCCTGTAGCTGGCCGGATACCAGTTCAGGCACAATCAGATTGCCGCATTCCATGATGGAATGGTGCGTCAGGAGTTCGACTTTGCCGGTGGCAATTTCCACTGCGATTTCGGCAAGGGTACCGACCGCGCTGTAATAGGTGACAGAAGCGTTATTACGCTGTGTTGGCGGGTAATACACCGCGTCACGTGCCAGCGTGCGGAATTCATCGGCGCCATTACGTATTGCCATGCCATCTACCGGAATACGCTGACGCACATTGTTGAGAGTGAAATCGGCTTCCGCCCATTGCCAGCGATTGAACACGTGAACCGCTGCGCCGGTCAGGCCTTTCATTTCGTACACTTTTTTCGCCAGCATTTCGAGGCTGAGAATTTGCATACCGTTTGCGGTCAGTCCGCCATCCACCCAGCGGGCATCTTCTTTGCGCACGACATATGGAGCAGCCTGTCCGCCGCCAATGCCGGTTTGCCAGATAGCCATCGCCGCGGGCCAGATGCCGTTGTCGAAAATCAGGCGCGCCGCTTCGCGGGTGCTGTGGGAGAAGTAGTAGGCCGAGTTACTGGCGCTGGATGGCGAGCAGTAAGACGGCGACCAGCGCGGGTTGGTTTGCAGCTTGTCCTGCTCTTCCTGCGACATAATGTACGGATCACCGCTGGTTTCCACCGGCAGTACTGACCAGTCAGTCACCGAGAAATGCGCCTGTTCTGCCGGTTTGCCAAGCCATTCGGCGCACAGAACGGACTGAGACGTAGACATGCCCGTACCCATTTCTGCACCGCTGTGCCACAGGCTGATTTCGCCTTTATCGCTGAGTTCCACGCGGGCGAAAGAGGTTTCTGCACCGGTGCCGAAGTCTTTCTGCACGCAGCCAAAACCGACGCCATAGCGTTTACCCGGATTCTGGCTTTCGTATTGGGCTTTGCGTTTCTGGCGTTCTGTCCACAACGGATGCACGGCTGCTTTTTCCAGCACTTCATCGGCGCGGATGGCCCCGGCGGGGATCGCACCCTGGGTGTTTTTCATACCGGATTTCAGGACGTTGCGCATACGCAATGCAATTGGATCCAGCTTCAGCTCGGCAGCCAGCTCATCCATCATCATTTCGGTGGCGGCCATACTTTGCAGCGTACCGTAGCCACGTGCGGAACCGGCATCGAGCGCGCGCGAAGCCAGACCAACGGCGGATAAATCACTTTTCGGGAAGTAGTAAATCGACTGTGCTGCGGTTGCGCCAACCATCACCACCGACGGTGTGAAGTTGCTGCGCCCGCCGCCGTCTGCGGTCATTGCTGCGTGGAATGACTGCAACATGCCGGTTTCGCGATTCACGGCAATGTCGTAATTCATATCAAACGCATGCCGTTTGAGTGCTGACTGGAACTGTTCGAAACGATCGTTAGCCAGACGCACCGGAGCGCCGTCGCCATACATCGCCGCAACCGCGCCGTAATACGGGAAGTTGTAGTGATCTTTCGAGCCGTAACCGACGGTGTAGCACGGGTGCATGATCAGCGTTTTCACCGTACGATGTGATTTCGCCATCATGCGCGGCATTTCATCGGCCACTTCCTGCGGTGACTGCGTTGGCACCACCATATGCAGCGTTTGCGTCGCGGCGTCGTACCAGCCGTTGGCGTTATCCGGCTCAAGCGCAGATGTATCCACGGATTGCGTAGTGAATTTACGCGACATCACCAGCCAGTCCTGCGGCGGCGATTTCAGTTCATCCGCCATTTCGCCCGCGAAGAACATACCCTGCTCGTCCAGCTTGCCGCCTTCGCGCCCTTCCGGCCAGACCGGCAGGTGTTTGCGCATACCGACCGGGAAAACAGGCATATCTTTCAGACTGGAGAATTTGTCGTCTTCATAGGCGGTTTCGCCACCCACGCGCACGAAGCGGAACGTTCCCCACGGATCACGTTCCAGCGGGCCGGTTTTCTCACCGTAGCGCACCACACCCTCTTTGAATTTCAATGCATTTTTGGCAAAACGGAATTTGGCAAAATCCTGATACACCAGAATCGCCACTGCTTGTCCCAGATAGGCAGGCGTTTTGCCTTCCGGCAGCAGCATGTCTTCGCCATAAAATGCCGGGAAAGCCAGTCCGTCGCGCGCCAGCACGTCAGCAGTGACCAGCTGATCGGGCTGAAGATCATCGCCAAGCAGTGAGAGATCCAGACCGGTATAAATCTTGTCGGCCTCGGTCACCCGAATGATAAAGGCGTGCGCCTGTTTCTGTGGCCAGTGCGGCATGTCTTTGGCACGGATATCGCGGGCAAATACTTTCTGCCCCATGACCTTCGCTTTGCCATCGATACGGAAACGGACGCGTTTGTTTTGCGCATCCCACTGGGGGGATTGCAGAATTTTTTCTTCGAACAGTGCGGCATAAGCCCGACTGTGCAACGGGGCCAGATAAACGGAGACGCCAGCGATCACCGCGCCTTTCACGAAGCGCCGTCTGGACGGGTTGAAATTGCTCATAAATTCCCTTGATTCTTATAGGTCTTCTTATTGTTCAGTATTTTCTAATATTCTAAAAATACCGATTATCGTGGGCGATTATATGTACGCAAAGCCTTATAAGCTATGATGGAAAACACATTTTTAATATCTCATTCACAATTGTGCGCAAAAAAGTGAGATAATTTATTTCTGTTGCGCAAACAATAACCAGAAGGGGTACGCGCGAAATGACCGGTATTATTCTTCTCGCCGCAGGCTCAGGAACACGATTTATTGCCGCCGGTGGGGAGGGAAACAAGCTCAATGCAGCCCTGAGCAAAACAGCAGAAAATCCTGTCACTGTTTTTGAAACCACGCTGAATCAGTTAATCGCCAGCGGTATGCCGGTTCATGTGGTAACCCGTTCGGAGAATTTGCAGGTTCAGGCCAGTTGCGCGCGTAAAGAGGTGCCTTTTACACTCACTGACAGTGCCGGAACGGGCGAATCTATTGCCGCCGGTGTACGCGATACGCCGGAATGGGACGGCTGGCTGATTCATCTTGCGGATATGCCCTTTGTTCCCGCAGAGGTTTTCACTGCGGTGGCCAGCAACCTGCAACAGGCACTGGTGGTACGCCCTTTCTGGCAAAATCAGCCCGGCCATCCGGTGGGTTTTGCCCGGCCAATGAGAGAGGGGCTTTTACAGTTACGTGGAGACCATGGCGCGCGGGAACTGATCCGCAGCTATGAAATATTACGACTAGACTTAAATAATCCGGCGGTGATCGCAGATATCGACCTGCCGGAACAACTCCGCGATTCCCCGCTTATTTAGAACGGATATATGCATGCAGCATCTTGATAATCAGGTTATTTCACAGGCAATGGAATGGCTGACCTCCCGGCCGGTCTGGCTTTGTACGGTGCTGACCACTTATGGTTCATCGCCGCGTGCGCCCGGCGCACTGATGGTGGCCAATGCCGATGGTCATTTTTGCGGTTCGCTTTCCGGTGGGTGCGTCGAAGAAGATTTCCTGCAACGCATAGCGGCGGGTGAATATCAGCAAGCCAGCCAGATTGTGCGCTACGGCGAAGGCGGGCTGACGCCGAATATTGCCCTGCCGTGCGGCGGTTCGCTGGATGTGCTGATTGAGTATTTAACGGCGATGCCCGGCAATCTCGAATATCTGCAAAGAATGGGGATGGCGCTGGCGGGGCATTACGCTTTGACTAAGTCACTTACCCTGCCCGCTGCCTGCGATCATCTGGAACTGACGAATTATCATAATGCGACCCAGGTGATGCGAAACGAAGATTGCATCACCCTGCATCTGGCTGCCCCGCCACGCCTGCTGATTGCCGGATTGTCGAGCGTAGCGCTTTATTGCGCTGATTTTGCCTGTGCGCTGGGATTTGAAGTGGTGGTGTGTGAATGCCGTGAGGATGTACTGGAAAACTTTCAGTCTTCACTGAAAGCCGGTATTCGCCTGGAAAAACAATTCCCGGCTAAATATCTCGAGGAACAAAGCTGTCATGCGAATACGGCGATTGTCGCGCTGACCCATGACCCGAGAATGGATGACCTTACCCTGATGGAAGCGGTGAACACTCCGGCATTTTATATCGGTGCGATGGGTTCACAGCGTAACAGCGCACGCCGCCGTGAGCGTCTGCAAACTATCGCGGATTTCACACCAGAGGATTTTTCCCGTCTGCATGCACCGGTAGGATTATCGATCGGCAGCAAAACCCCGGCCGAAATCGCGCTGGCAGTGATGGCGGATATTGTTAAGCATAAAAATGGGGTGAATCAGCTCGTTACAGCTGTCTGACTTCAGTATTCATTCCATAAAAAAAACCTGAGGTTTTCGCCTCAGGCTTTTGTACAGACTTACCGGTTAATTAGGTGCGGGTAAGCTGCAACTGACCACTTTTATCCAGCGGAATTTGAGTGCCCGGATCGTGGTCCATACGAACTTTACCCTGCTGATCGCCTATTTTATAGGTCACATCATAACCGAGCGTTTTATCTGCTTTGTCATACACGGTTTTACAGCGCTGCTGTTGAGTCGTGTAGGTGTCGTTATCCTGCATGCTGCTTTGCACGCGGTTACCTGCATAACCACCACCCAGTGCTCCGGCGACAGTGGCGACATCACGTCCGCGCCCCCCACCAAACTGGTGACCCAAAACGCCACCCGCAACCGCACCCAGTACGGAACCGGTGATCTGATGCTCATCCTGCACAGGACGGCGGTGAGTAACAGTCACATTACGACATTCCTGACGCGGGGTTTTTGTGGTCTCTTTGATTGGCGTAGCACTGACAACCTGCGCATATTGCGGGCCAGACGAAAAGACGTTCATGCTCGCAACGCCAGCAATGCCCAATGCCGCAGCCACACCAATACCGACCCCAGCTAACATTGACTTGTTCACAGGACTTCCTCCGAAAATGTTACCACGCAATTCGCCCCGTAAGAGACGCGCCTCAGTGGACAACAACACATCTGAGGTTCGGCGTGCGTGAATCGCCAGCTGTAAACTTATTGGTTAAGTCTGCCCTTCATAGCCTGAGCAAACAATAAGACGAACTCTGTAAGTGAGGGAAATGACCTGTCTGAGGGGGTGTTTAGGAGGATTCTTAGCTGACAAAGTAATATTGGCGTGATTTTCTGCTATTTGGGTGTTTATTGTACTAAAAATAAAAAAGCCTGTATTAAACAGGCTTTTAGGTATGAAACGATTCAGCTGATGTATAAAAAAAACCCGGTGAACGAAATCAGTGCAGTTTCAAACGCGGGCGGATCACACGGTTAATTCCGCCGACCAGCATCATCAGACCGGTTTTGATATAACCGTGCAGCGCAATCTGATGCATACGATAAAGGGAGACGTAAACCAGTCGCGCCAGACGCCCTTCGACCATCATCGACCCACGCATCAGGTTACCCATCAGGCTGCCGACAGTACTGAAGCGTGAAAGGGAAACCAGTGAACCGTGATCTTTATAGACGTAGGGTTTCAGGCTCTGCCCTTTACGCTGCGCCATGATATTGGCAAAACAGCGGGAAGCCATCTGGTGCGCGGACTGAGCGCGAGGCGGCACGAAGCCGCCGGACGGTTGCGGACAGGAAGCGCAGTCACCGATCGCGTAGATATTCGGATCACGCGTGGTCTGCAACGTCGGCTCCACCACCAGCTGATTAATGCGGTTGGTTTCCAGACCCGCGATGTCTTTCATGAAATCAGGCGCTTTAATCCCCGCCGCCCAGACCATCAGATCGGCATCAATGAATTCACCAGACTTAGTGTTCAGGCCGTTTTTATCTGCGCTGGTAACCATGGTTTGCGTCAGAACGCGCACGCCCAGTTTGGTCAGCTCGTTGTGCGCCGCCGCAGAAATACGCGGCGGCAGTGCCGGCAGAATACGCTCGCCGGCCTCCACCAGAGTGACGTTCAGCGCTTCGCTGTCGAGCCCTTCAAAACCGTAGCTGTGCAGCTGTTTCACCGCATTGTGCAGCTCGGCAGACAGCTCAACGCCGGTCGCACCGCCGCCAACAATCGCGATGTTCACTTTCTTCTGCTTGTCGGAGCTGGCAGAGAATTTGAGGAACAGGTTCAGCATTTCGTTATGGAAACGGTGTGCCTGATGCGGGTTATCCAGGAAGATGCAGTTGTCTTTCACGCCCGGCGTGCCGAAGTCGTTAGAGGTACTGCCCAGTGCCATCACCAGCTGGTCGTACGCAATATCACGTACCGGCACCAGCATCTCACCGTTCTCATCGCAGATTTCGGCCAGTTTGATGGTCTGGTTTTCGCGATCGATATCGGTCAGTGAGCCAATCTGGAAAGTAAAACCATGGTTGCGGGCATGAGCCAGATAGCTCAAGGCATCCACACCGTCGTCCAAGCTGCCGGTCGCCACTTCGTGTAACAGGGGTTTCCATAAATGGCTGTGGTTACGGTCGACCAGAATGATCTCCGCTTTTTTCTTGCGGCCAAGTTTATGGCCCAGGCTTGTCGCCAGTTCCAGACCGCCGGCGCCACCGCCGATTATCACAATTTTCTTCATTGGTGATGTCAAAATGACCCCCTCAAATGTGAACCAATTGTTATATAAGAGTAAAAATATAATCCTTATATTACATAGGGTTGCTTAAGTTAAATCGGTATCTGAGACGGAGGATATCACGCGTGGTGATTTGGTCATACCAAAATTGATATAGGTCAATTTAAATTCATTTGGCTAATTTGACTTAGGGAAATGGCATGTATTTTGCCAGCTTTAAATCAGCAGGTTAGACCGTAAACGAGCGGAAAAATGATTTCAGGGGGCAGAATGAGGCAAATAAAAAACCACTCCTTGCAGGCAGTGGTTTTAAAGAATTTCAGGAACGAAATGTTAAATCAGTCGATGTTTTTGAAGGCTTTGATCCGCTGAAGATGGGTCGAGATATCCCTGAACTTATGGCTCTGATGTTCGTCCCATTCAACCGGGTAGTAATGATGAAGCTTCTCAGCCGTTTTCTTACTGTCGAGCACGCCGTCTTCGCGGGATAAAATCACCAGACAACGGTCGCGGTTTTTCTCGCGAAAATTACTGATGCATTTCGTAGCAATGTCTTCGTACTCTTCGGGGCGGTCGATTTTCCCGGTCATATTGTCCTGCGGTGATAAGTTCGGGTTGAACATCACCTGACGGATCCCGCACAGAAAACCGATACGTTCAGCCCAGAATCCGCCAAGCCCGACTCCGCAAATCAGCGCATTTTTATCGGTGGTTTCATGCAGCACTTTGTCGACTTCTTTCAGCAAATGTTGCATGTCGTGGCGCGGGTGCAGCGTGCTGTAGCTGATGAAACGTACGTCGGGATCAATAAACTGCAGCTGCAACACTTTCTCATGGTTACCGGGACTGGTTGAATCGAAGCCATGCAAATAGATAATCATCGTTTACCTCATCCTGAATGTGCGTTGAAACCCTCACGCGGTCTGAAAAACGTTACCGGGCAGTTTCTTTATGTTCCTGCCAGCGGGCGTCGAGGGCGGTCAGTTCACGGTTTGCCTCTTTCCAGCGACTCGAATTTTGCAGGTCCTGACGGGCCTGTTTTCCACTGTACAGTCCGCGATGATACAACTGCGCAACACGTTCAGCTTTGACCGGAGACAGGTTATCCAGCACGCTCACTGCGCCCTGACGATTATTGCAGGCCAGGATCATATCGCAACCAGCATCCAGAGATGCCTGGGCACGTTCCGGATAGCTGCCCATAATCGCGGCACCTTCCATTGAAATATCATCGGAAAAAATCACGCCGTTGAAATTCAGTTCTTTACGTAAAATATCCTGCAACCAGTAAGGCGAACCGCTGGCCGGACGCGGGTCGGCCTGCGTATAAATCACATGTGCAGGCATGACGGCATCCAGCAATTTACGCTCATTAAGCTGACGGAAGATTGCCATGTCGTGCTGGCGGATAACCTCCAGCGGGCGATCGTCACGTGGCGTTTCTTTGTGGGAATCCGCACTGACTGCGCCATGTCCGGGGAAATGCTTACCGGTCGTTTTCATGCCTGCTGCGTGCATGCCGAGAATAAACTGTTCTGCCATATCCAGTGCTTTGTTCGGGTCGGCGTGGAATGAGCGCTCGCCAATGGCCGCACTGATATGGCCGATATCCAGCACCGGCGCAAAGCTGATGTCGATATCCATGGCAATCATTTCTGACGCCATCAGCCAGCCGCCCTCCTGTGCCAGACGCGCCGCTTCGTGTGGCGTATTGATCGCCGCAAAAGATTGCGCAGCGGGCAGACGGGTAAAGCCTTCGCGAAAACGCTGCACGCGCCCGCCTTCTTGATCCACCGCCAGCACCAGACGGTCATGGGACGCGGCGCGTATCTGGCGGATCAGTTCATGTAACTGACTGACGTCATGATAATTTCGGGTGAATAAAATCAGACCGCCCACCAGCGGGTGCTGCAAAATTTCACGTTCTTCGGCATCCAGCTCATAGCCAACGACATCCAGCATTACAGGTCCCAACAAAATGGACGCTCCTTTTCTTTTCAGATGATTTTTAAGGGCGCAACGGGTGCGCCCATTCTCTGTACTGATTTTCGCCGGTCTGCTGCCAGCGCACTTCAAACCACATCAGCATCAGGTAATCTACCCAGGGGATCCAGCGGTTAACCTGCTGCTGTAAAAGAGTTATTTCCTGATAGCCGCCCGCATTAACGTACTCATTCAGGAATGTATTTTGTTGCTGCGCATTCCAGTCATTACCGCGAACAATGGCGGCCAGTTCCAGCGCAATATCTGCATTCGCGGCATATTCCCAGTCAATCAGCCGCAGGCCTTCCGGCGTATTCAGCACATTGCCTGCGTGAATATCCATGTGCACCAGCGCCAGTTTCAGCGACACGGGCGGCGTCTGCGACATCATCTGGTGATGTAAACGCAGCCAGCGCGGCGTCAGCCTGCGCCGGTCGATATGTTGCCAGTAACGCGCAAATTGCTGCGGTAAATCCAGCCGGTAGCCTGACGGCGCCAGCTGATGCAACCTGACCAGCGTCTGGCTCAGCGCCTGCTGTGTGGCAGGCGTTGCGAAGTCCTGTTCAGTCAGCGGCGTGCCGTCTATCCAGTCAACAATCAGCCACGGCGGCGAATAAAGTCTGACACACGGCCCTGACTTTTGCCGCGCGACATGCCGCAAAATCGCAGATTCACGTTGCCGGTCAGCCCCTGCAATTCGCTTCTCATAAGACTGATGCCGCGCCAGCAAATTACCGGCGGGCGAAGTTATTTTCCAGCTTTCACCCGTCAGCCCTGCGACCGGTGATAAACGAAAACCGGCGGTATTCACCGCCGGATAATGTTTTTCGATCAGTTGCTGTAATTCGGATTGCAGAAGCTCAGCGTTAATTCTGAACAGCACCGCGACCAGACCAGACGATTTCACCACTTGGTGCGGTAATCAAACGCATCGACATCGTGGGTGCTTTCACATCGCCACTGACGGTGCTGTAAAGTACATATTGGGCTTTTACGATGTTTGCCAGACCGATAGCTTTGCTGACCGAAGCGAGGCTATCATCCGGCGATAATCCCAGTGACTGCTTGGCTGAAGACACCTGTTCTGCCGGCACCACCTGGAAAGTCGTATTGTTCGCCAGCGTACTGCGCAGGGCATCCGTCGCTTTGGCCATTTGCAGCGAACCGTTGGTGCTGTTTTTCACGCCGTCTACCAGCAGAACGCTGCCGGACTGCACACCACCGGATTTGAGCATTTTCGCCAGCATCGGCTCAACGGTCGCCGTCCAGTCAATATTTGCGAATTTCGGTGGCTGCGGAACCGGCTGAACCTGTGGCTGCTCAGGCACTGGCGGATTGACCGGCGGCAGTGGCTGTTGCGGTTGTTGAGGTTGTTCTGGCTGCTGAGGCTGCGTCTGTTGCTGGTTTGGCAGAGTACAACCGCCAAGGATCAATGCGGCCATTGCCACAATGAGAAAATACTTTTTCATCAACCTTCTCCGTACGGGAATTTAGAGATAAAGGTACATGCGCACACTGTACGCATCGAGATTGCCATTGAGTGAACTGATGTCAATGCTGCTGTTGGCAGGCACGGTGACAGTCCGGGGTTCCGCAACCGGTAATAAATCCAGTCCCTGCTTATCATACCAATAGAAACGGTAATGCAAGGTGACAGGATGTGGCTGGTTATTATCCAGCGTACTGGTGGCCTTTTTCTGCCCACCGGAGTCAGACACTGATGGCGAGCTCGGGATAATCCCCGCCGTCAGAACGGGGGATTCCATCACCACCCTTTGCTGATTGTTGAGCGCAATACCAGGCTTGCTGCTACAGCCTATCAACAAAATTACCGGCAATAATGCCATCAGGAAACGCATGTTTGCCCTTACTGACGTGACAGCAATGGACCCAATGCACGGCCACCGACCAGATGCATATGGATATGATAAACTTCCTGCCCGCCGTCACGGTTGCAGTTGACGATCAGACGATAGCCACTTTCGGCAATCCCTTCCTGTTCGGCAATTTTAGCGGCAACCGTCATCATCCGGCCCAGCGCGGCTTCGTGCGTGGCATCAACGTCATTCATCGTCGGGATCAGGATATTCGGGATGATCAGAATGTGGCTTGGCGCCTGAGGAGAAATGTCGCGGAATGCAGTCACCAGTTCGTCCTGATAAACCACATCGGCAGGGATTTCACGGCGAATAATTTTGCTGAAAATTGTCTCTTCGGCCATCTTAACTGTCCTTAACAAAGTAAAAAGCGTTGTACGCAGTATGGGTTAGAATTTCCATTCCTTTCAACCTGATTACGCTTTTTGATGCTTAATTGACGCAGAAAGCGCCAGCGACAGGCAACGGCAGCCGTTGGGGTAAATTGCAGGCATAAAAAAGGAGGCCGAAGCCTCCATTCTCAGAACTTAACATTGCTCACCATTAATGGTTACGCATGTACTCGTCCATATCAGTTTTCAGGTTATCAGACTTGGTACCGAAAATAGCCTGAACACCAGAACCTGCAACCACTACACCTGCCGCACCCAGTTTTTTCAGGCCAGCCTGATCAACTTTCGATACGTCCGCTACGCTGACGCGCAGACGGGTAATACAGGCATCAAGGTTAGTGATGTTGTCTTTGCCGCCGAAAGCCTGAACCAGAGACGCAGACATTTCTGAACCGCCCTGCGTTGTAGTTTCGCTGGTTGTTTCTTCACGGCCAGGCGTTTTCAGATCCAGCTTCGCAATCAGGAAACGGAAGATGCTGTAGTAAGCCACCGCATATACCGCACCTACGATTGGGAACAGCCAGATTTTGCTGCTGTTACCGCTCAGTACGATGAAGTCAATCAGACCGTGCGAGAAGCTCGTACCGTCACGCATACCCAACAGGATACAGATTGGGAATGCCAGACCTGCCAGAAGCGCGTGGATCACATACAGGATCGGCGCAACAAACATGAAGGAGAATTCAATAGGTTCAGTGATACCGGTCAGGAACGCAGTCAGTGCAGCGGAAATCATGATGCCGCCGACTTTTGCACGGTTCTCAGGTTTCGCTGAGTGCCAGATAGCGATTGCAGCAGCTGGCAGACCGTACATTTTGAACAGGAAGCCGCCGGACAATTTACCCGCAGTCGGGTCACCCGCCATGTAACGTGGGATATCGCCGTGGAATACCTGACCTGCGGAGTTCACGTATTCACCGATTTGCATCTGGAATGGAACGTTCCAGATATGGTGCAGACCAAACGGAACCAGCGCACGTTCTACAACGCCGTAGATACCGAATGCCACTACCGGGTTCTGGTAAGCAGCCCATTGTGAGAAGGTCTGGATACCTGTACCGATTGGTGGCCAGATGAAGGACAGAACCACGCCCAGAATAATCGCCGCCAGACCAGAGATGATTGGCACGAAACGTTTACCCGCGAAGAAGCCCAGGTATTCAGGCAACTTGATGCGGTAGAAACGGTTGAACATGTATGCCGCAATCGCACCGGAGATAATACCGCCCAGTACGCCGGTGTCCGCCAGATGCTTGGCTGCAATTTCTTCAGCCGGCAAATGCAGAACTAGTGGTGCAACAACTGCCATGGTTTTGACCATGATGCCGTATGCCACAACGGACGCCAGTGCAGAAACACCGTCATTGTTGGTGAAGCCTAACGCCACACCGATAGCAAAGATCAGAGGCATGTTAGCGAAGACGGAACCACCGGCTTCGGCCATAACATGGGAAACGATCAGTGGCAGCCAGCTAAAGTTTGCAGAACCGACACCAAGCAGGATACCTGCGATTGGCAGTACGGATACTGGCAGCATTAGCGATTTACCGACCTTTTGAAGGTTTGCAAACGCGTTCTTAAACATAATTGAGTGTGCTCCTGAGTAATGATGCTTTTGATACTTCATGCGGTTTAGCCTGATAACTAACCGCTTTGCAAAGGGTCGTACAGCCCTTTGCTGTCGGGTGTCTGAGCACCCCTTTTAATTTTTACGAAGGGTAAAATAATTCCCTTTGTTAATGTTTGATGGCAGTCACGTTTTTCTGAAAAATGCAGTGAGAGCGTTTAAAAAACCCACGATTTGCAACATTAAATCCGAAATAAACGCCCGTAGCCCCGTAAAAAACGGGGCCACAATACCTCATTCTGGTGATTAATTACGAGGTGAAAAATAAATCCAGAGTATATGACTAACCTTAAGGCTAGATTAGGGAGGAAGTGTCGACGTGAAATAATTGTGAAAAGTTAGCGGTCGTCGCTTCGGCCAGCTCTTCTACGCTCACACCTTTGAGCACGGCCATGTAATCGGCAACGTCACGCACATAGGCTGGCTGATTCTCTTTTCCACGATGCGGAACTGGCGCAAGATAGGGCGAGTCAGTTTCTACCAACAGACGATCCAGTGGAATGTAGCGGGCAACTTCGCGCAGTGCTTCAGCGTTGCGGAAAGTCACAATGCCGGAGAAAGAGATATAAAATCCCAGATCCAGCAGGAATTTTGCCGTCGGCAGATCTTCAGTGAAACAATGCAGAACTCCGCCGCACTCCCCCGCATTCTCTTCTTTAAGAATATCCAAAGTATCCTGACGGGCATCACGTGTATGGACGATCACCGGTTTGTTCAGCTCGCGCCCAATGCGGATGTGCTCGCGGAATGAATCCTGTTGCAGCTTCAGTTGATGGGCTTCTTTCTGATAAAAATAATCCAGTCCGGTTTCCCCCATCGCCACCACTTTCGGGCTGGCGGCAAGTTCACGAAGTTCTGTGAAATCATAGCCATCATCGATATTGAGCGGGTGTACACCACAGGAAAAGGCCACGTCCGGACGGTCGCCAATCAGCTGCGTCATCGCGCGATAACCAGGCAAGGTGGTCGCCACTGCCAGCATAAATTTCACGTCACGTTCGCGGGCTTTCTCCAGCACGTTATCAACGCCGGTGTGCAGCTCATCATAATCAAGGCTGTCGAGATGACAGTGGGAATCGACTAAAAACATAGTAATTAACTCATGACAAATAAAGGGTTCAGCGGGAAAGCGCGGAACTAAAAATCGACGCAGAAACGGTGCCCTGAAGCATCTGTTCCCACTCAAGAAGTTGTTCGGTCAGCAGTAACTCACGGTTAACACCGACGATAGAAAGCAGTTGCTGGCGGCAATGCATCCAGGCACTCACCGATTGTTGTAAAGACACACTGGACTGCGCACCGGCAAGCAGCGCAATTAACGGCTGCTGATCGTGGTTGATGATGAACTGTCCGGCCTGTTGCTGCCATTTGATGGCATCGAGCAGTAGGGTCGCCAGCCAGTAGAGACGTTCAGGCGCATCATCATGATTAAGCTGCGTCAACAGGGAAAGCATATCCTGTTGCTGACATTGCACATACAGCTGCTGGCAAAGTGTCACACGTTGCTTCCAGCGGTCCGGCTGCAACAACGCAATCGCGGACAACGGAGCGCCGTTAGTCAGACGCAAGGCAGTTTTAATCGATACAGGATCTGCGCTGAGCTGACGGTTAATCCACTGTACTGCCAGCGCTTCTTCCGGTACCGGCAGATGCCAGTAAAAACAACGGCTGCGGATCGTCGCCAGTAACGCCGAAGGTTCACGGCATCCCAGCAGGAAATAGGTGCCTGCGGGAGGTTCTTCCAGCGTTTTCAGCAAGGCATTTGCTGCGGCTTCCGTCAGCAATTCCGTTTGCGGGATCCAGACAACTTTGGAACCGCCCTGTTGGGAATAATTGTAGAGCGTTTCGATAAGCTGGCGCACGGGATCAATACCCAGCGAGTTTTTTCCCTTTTCAGGTTGCAGGATGTGCCAGTCAGGATGGTTTCCGGCAATCATCAGCTGGCAACTGTGGCAGTTACCACAGCTCTTTTCGCCGTCCTTGTGCTGACACAACAGCCAGCGGCTCAGACCATACACCAGCGCTTCGTCCCCGATACCAGCAGCGGCATGCATCAGCACCGCATGATGACCGCGACCTGTCAGATATTGCCCTGTCAGCTGGCGGTAGGGGCCGCTGAGCCACGGATACCAGTTCATGAATGCTCCTGGGTTGCCTGCTCGTCAAACCAGTTTTTCAGTGTCTGTTCGATCGATGCCTTAACCTGTTCAATGGTCCGAGAGGCATCGATGGTTTTGATGCGGCTGTCAGCGGCAGCAAGTTCCAGATAACGGGCACGCGTGCGTTCAAAGAAAGGCAGCGCTTCCTGCTCAATGCGATCCAGTTCACCGCGCGCACGGGCGCGTTGCAAACCGATGGCCGGAGGCAAATCCAGATACAGCGTCAGATCCGGTCGGAAATCACCGAGCACGGTATCACGCAAAGAGGTCATCAGTTTGGCATCAATCCCGCGCCCGCCACCCTGATAAGCTTGCGAGGAGAGATCATGCCGGTCGCCAACCACCCATGCACCGCGGGCCAGAGCGGGTAAAATCACCGTCTCAACCAGCTGGACACGTGCTGCGTAAAGCATCAGCACTTCGGCTTTGACCGTCGGTTTTTCGCCATCCACGCCGCGCTTAAATAAATCGCGCAATTTCTCCGCCAGCGGCGTACCTCCCGGCTCACGGGTAAACACAATTTCTTCCACACCGTGCTGGCGCAACGCATCTACCACCACGTTATGAGCGGTGGTTTTCCCCGCCCCTTCGAGGCCTTCAATGACAATGAAGTTACTTTTCATTCTTATTCTTAAGAGCCTCTATATACACACGAACCGCCTTGTTGTGGTTCTCAAGGTTAGTGCTGAAAGTATGCCCGCCTTTGCCGTCCGCGACAAAATAAAGATACGGCGTTTTTGCGGGATGTGCCGCAGCCTGAATTGAGGCTTCGCTCGGCATCGCAATAGGCGACGGCGGCAGGCCGGTAATCACGTAAGTATTGTAGGGGGTTGGCGTTTCCAAATCTTTCTTCGTGATATTACCTGTGTAATTTTCGCCCATACCATAAATGACGGTCGGGTCAGTTTGCAGGCGCATACCGATCCGCAGGCGGTTAACGAATACCGACGCGACTTCCGGACGCTCATCTTTCACGGCAGTTTCTTTTTCTATAATCGACGCCATGGTGACCATCTCCGCAGGCGTTTTGTACGGCAGAGAATCCGCACGGCCTTTCCAGATATCTGCGACGGTTTTTTCCATCCGCACGTGAGCGCGTTTGAGCAGAGATAAATCCGTCATGCCCGCAGTGTAGTGGTAAGTATCGGGATACAGCCAGCCTTCGGCATTTTTGGTATCGGTCATGCCTAACGCGGTGGCAATCTCCTCACCGCTCTTACCGCTGAGTTCATGTTTGAGATATTCTGATTTATCTGACACCTTCATCCAGTCGCTGAGTTTAAAACCCTCGACAAAACGAATACTAAACTGGGCTTCTTTGCCGCTTTTGAGCAGTTCCAGCATCTGCCTAACTGTCATGCCTTTTTCCAGACGATAGGTTCCGGCTTTGAATTCACTCAGTTCAGGTTCCAAACGTAATAACCACGGAAACCACGGATTAGGCTTCATCAGTTTCTTGTCGATGAGCAGCGTTTCCAGCACCACACGACCGGTACCGGCAGGCAGGGTAAAGATCGTTTCACTGCTGACATTGATCGGGCGATCCGCAAAGTGTTTCACTTTCTGGTAGGCAAACGTCGCCAGCCCTGCAACGATCAGGACAATCAGGGCGAAGATTTTGGTCTTTTTGTTTGTCATTATTTATTCACTTTTTAACAGCTCTGGAGCAGAAAATCGTACAAATATCGGGATGAATAGTGCCATCCACAGACTTGTGCTACGGGTAAAACGGGCATAAGTGCATTACAAATCAGCACTTCATCAGCATCCGACAATGCTTGCGCGGGTTCACTGACTCTATGCAATGTCCATGGGGACGCATTTTCAATGAGCCGGATAATGTGCTGGCGCATAACACCATCCACACCCGACTGCGATAGATCTGGTGTAAATACCTGATTCCCCTTGCGCCAGAATAAATTAGCCGCACAGCATTCCACCAGGCAGCCTGAAGTGTCAACCACCAGCGCCTCATGGGCGTCCGTCTGGTCAAGATGCAGGCGGATCATGACCTGTTCAAGACGGTTAAGATGTTTTATCCCCGCCAGCAGCGGGTTCTTACTCAACGTCACCGGGCTCAGGACGATTTTCACACCGTGTTGTCGCCACGCGTGATATTGCACGGGATATGCAGACACAGAAACAATCCGGGTCGGTTTGGTGCAACCAGCTGAACTGTAGCCACGCCCACCCTGCCCGCGCGTAATAACCGCTTTAACGACAGCCTCTTCCTGTTGTCCGGCGGCCAGTACCATTTCACGCTCTAAAGCCGCCCAATCCACGCTATCAATGTGCAACACAGATACCGCACGCTGCATCCGCGCAATGTGTTCTGAAAGCAATTGGATTTCACCGCGTAGTACCCTGGCCGTAGTGAAGCAACCGTCACCAAATTGCACAGACCGGTCTGCCGCAGGCAAAGTTGTCGCCGCCACACCGTTAATCCACATGGTTACTTCCTCCTGACTTCAGGGTTATGGTTCTCCGACAGCAGAGACTGCGTGAGCAGGTTTCTGGCGGCAAGTAGAGCATTCTTACTTTATCGTACCGGCGGGCTGAAATGACGGGAAGACTCTTTCCGTTGAGCTGCCGTTTGATTCCATTCATCCCGCAGGCCGGTTTTATTCAGACAGCAAAAAGGCCCGATTAACGGGCCTTTCTTAATACCACACTGGGGCAATTACATCTTACGGAAAACCAGGGAACCGTTGGTTCCACCAAATCCGAAAGAGTTGCACAGCGAATATTGCATGTCTTTAACCTGACGCGCTTCATGTGGCACAAAGTCCAGATCACAACCGTCATCCGGATTGTCCAGATTCAGAGTCGGAGGAACGGCCTGATCACGCAGTGCCAGTAAAGTGAAGATAGACTCTACCGCACCCGCCGCGCCGAGCAGATGTCCGGTCATTGATTTGGTTGAACTGACCAGCACTTTATGCGCATCAGCACCAAATACCGATTTAACGGCTTGCGCTTCGGCTTTATCACCGGCGGCTGTCGAAGTACCGTGTGCATTGATGTAACCGATTTGCGAGGCAGAAATGCCTGCGTCACGCAGCGCATTTTCCATCGCCAGCGCGGCACCTGCACCATCTTCAGGTGGAGATGTCATATGGAAGGCATCGCTGCTCATCCCAAAGCCGACAATTTCTGCGTAAATTTTTGCACCGCGTTTACGGGCATGTTCGTACTCTTCCAGAACCATAATCCCGGCACCGTCACCCAGTACGAAACCATCACGATCTTTATCCCACGGACGGCTTGCCGCCTGCGGATTGTCATTGCGCGTGGATAACGCGCGTGCTGCACCGAAACCACCGACACCCAGCGGAGTGCTGGCTTTTTCTGCGCCGCCAGCTAACATCACGTCAGCATCGTTATAGGCAATAATACGTGCTGCGTGACCAATATTATGCACACCAGAAGTACAGGCAGTGGCAATAGAAATACTCGGACCACGCAACCCGAACATGATACTCAGATGACCTGCAATCATGTTGACGATAGTTGATGGAACGAAGAAAGGACTAATTTTGCGAGGTCCGCCGTTAACCAATGAGGTATGGTTTTCTTCAATCAGACCAAGTCCGCCGATGCCAGAACCGATCGCCGCACCAATGCGTGTCGCGTTCTCAGCAGTCACTTCAAGCCCGGAGTCTTGCATCGCCTGAATACCGGCAGTAATACCATACTGAATAAAGGCATCCATCTTGCGGGAATCTTTGCGCGGGATGAAGTCTTCACAGTTAAAATCTTTTACTAAGCCAGCAAAACGCGTTGCGTAGGCACTAGTATCAAAATGGTCGATTAGGCTGATGCCACTCTGACCGGCAAGGAGAGCGTTCCAAGTGGACTCTACAGTATTGCCGACAGGAGACAGCATGCCCAGTCCAGTCACTACAACTCGACGCTTAGACACGTGTGTCCTCCAGGGAGGGAAAAAAGTAGTAATACCGTGGGATATAAAAAACTTAGGCGGTCAAATGACCGCCTAACTATCTAAACTTAAAGCATGTACGCTTACTGTTGGCTAGCGTTGATAAAATCAATTGCTGCCTGAACAGTAGTGATTTTTTCAGCTTCTTCGTCAGGGATCTCGGTATCAAACTCTTCTTCCAGAGCCATAACCAGCTCAACGGTGTCGAGAGAATCAGCGCCAAGGTCGTCTACGAAAGATGCAGCATTCACTACTTCTTCCTGTTTAACACCCAGCTGTTCAACGATGATTTTCTTAACGCGTTCTTCGATAGTGCTCATACTCTTAAATTTCCTATCAAAACTCGCTTTCGCGATGGTTTTCGTAGTGTATAAAATGTTGAAAAAGATGCAACTAAATCCAGGCTGGTCAAACCACGAATTTGCTCTATTTTGCGGTTTTTACCGCAAAAAACGCAAATAATTTCGTAATTTTTAAATCATGTACATGCCGCCATTGACATGTAATGTTTCACCCGTGATGTAGCCGGCCTCGTCAGAGGCTAAAAAAGCAACGGCGCTGGCAATTTCTTTTGCATCGCCCAACCGGTTGGCTGGAACTGATGACAAAATGCCTGCGCGTTGATCATCTGTCAACGCCCTTGTCATATCCGTCTCAATAAAGCCGGGAGCGACGACGTTGACAGTAATGCCACGTGAAGCGACTTCACGTGCCAAAGACTTACTAAAACCGATCAAGCCAGCTTTAGCCGCCGCGTAGTTCGCCTGCCCTGCGTTACCCATGGTGCCAACAACGGAACCAATTGTAATAATCCGTCCACACCGTTTCTTCATCATAGCCCGCATGACAGCTTTTGACAGCCGAAACACTGAAGTCAGATTAGTATCCAGGATGTCCTGCCACTCATCATCCTTCATACGCATGAGAAGGTTATCACGGGTAATGCCGGCATTATTAACTAAAATATCAATTTCGCCAAATTCAGCTCGAATAGTCGCCAATACTTGCTCAATAGATGCAGAATCAACCACATTGAGCATAATACCTTTGCCATTTTCGCCTAAATATTCGCTGATCGCTTCAGCACCTTTCTCGCTGGTCGCTGTACCGATCACTTTCGCGCCGCCTGCTACCAGTTTTTCTGCAATAGCGCGGCCAATACCACGACTGGCACCAGTAACAAGTGCAATTTTGCCTTCAAAGGTCATACTCATCCTCTTATTACTGCTCTAACGCCGCTGTCAGGCTTGCCGTGTCATTCACTGCGGCCGCCGTCAGGGTATCAACAATACGTTTAGTCAGACCGGTCAGAACTTTACCCGGCCCCACTTCTAAAAGCTGCTCAACGCCCTGTGCTGCGATAAATTCGACAGACTCAGTCCAGCGCACCGGGCTGTACAGCTGGCGTACCAGCGCACTGCGGATGGCTTCAGGGGACGTTTCGATTTTCACATCAACATTGTTCACTACAGAATACTGAGGTGCGCTGAATGTGACGTTTTCCAGTGCAACAGCCAGTTTATCCGCAGCAGGCTTCATCAGCGCACAATGCGATGGCACGCTGACTGGCAAAGGCAGAGCACGTTTTGCTCCCGCTTCTTTACAGGCCGCACCGGCACGTTCTACGGCTTCTTTGTTACCCGCGATCACAACCTGACCTGGCGAGTTAAAGTTAACCGGAGAAACAACCTGTCCCTGAGCAGACTCTTCACAGGCTTTAGCAATCGCGTCGTTATCCAGACCGATAATAGCGTACATCGCGCCAGTACCCGCCGGAACAGCTTCCTGCATCAGTTTGCCGCGCAATTCAACCAGGGAAATCGCCTGTTTGAAATCCAGCACGCCAGCACAAACCAGAGCAGAGTATTCGCCCAGGCTGTGACCTGCCATCAGAGCTGGCTGAGTGCCATTCTGTTGCTGCCAAACACGCCAGATAGCGACCGAAGCGGCCAGCAATGCAGGTTGTGTCTGCCAGGTTTTATTCAGTTCTTCAGCAGGTCCCTGTTGCACCAGCTGCCACAAATCATACCCCAGCGCCGAAGAAGCTTCGGCAAATGTTTCTTCAACCACCGGATGCGCAGCGGCTAAATCAGCCAGCATACCGAGCGTCTGAGAACCCTGACCAGGGAAAACAACTGCAATTTTTGTCATTTTTATCTTCCTGTTAAATCAGAAACGTACCAGCGCCGAGCCCCAGGTAAAGCCACCGCCAAATGCTTCGAGCAACACTAATTGCCCGCGCTGAATTCTGCCATCACGCACTGCTTCGTCAAACGCTGCAGGCACAGAAGCCGCAGAGGTATTGCCATGACGATCGAGCGTAACCACGACTTTATCCATACCCATCCCTAACTTTTTCGCTGTCGCACTGATAATGCGCAGATTCGCCTGATGCGGAACCAGCCAGTCGAGTGCAGAACGGTCAAGATTATTCGCGGTCAGGGTTTCATCAACAATGTGCGCCAGTTCAGTCACAGCAACTTTGAAGACTTCATTCCCGGCCATGGTGACATAAACAGGTTTTTCCGGCTCTGACTGGCTTGGGTATGCCAGCGTCAGCAGGTTACCGTAATGACCATCGGCATGCATATGCGTAGAAATGATGCCCTGCTCTTCGGATGCGCCCAGCAAGACTGCGCCCGCGCCATCACCAAAGAGAATAACGGTGCCACGATCTTCAGGATCAAGTTTGCGTGACAACACATCAGAGCCGATCACCAGCGCATATTTCACTGCGCCGTTTTTGATGTACTGATCGGCAACGCTCAGTGCATAGGTAAACCCGGCACAAGCCGCGGCCAGATCGAACGCTGCGGAATCCTTGATGCCCAGCATATTCTGCACCTGGCAGGCTGAACTCGGGAATGCATGTGAAGATGAGGTTGTTGCAACAATGATCAAACCCACGTCGCTTGCGCTGACGCCGGCCATTTCGAGTGCTTTTTCTGCTGCGTGCAGGCCCATTGTGGCCACAGTCTCATCCGGTGCAGCGATACGACGTTCACGAATACCTGTGCGGGTGACAATCCACTCGTCGGAGGTATCCACCATTTTTTCTAAGTCGGCATTAGTCCGAACTTGCACGGGCAAATAGCTCCCCGTACCGAGAATCTTTGTATACATGTACGATCAGTCACTCTTGGGTAATACAGCTTCAAGGCGCGCGGCAATCCGCTGAGGGACCTGCCGCTGCACCGCCTGCACAGCCTGTTCGATAGCAACAGCAAACGCACGCTGGTTTGCTCCGCCGTGGCTTTTAATAACGATGCCCCGTAATCCTAACAAACATGCGCCATTATACTGGTCGGGGTTGAGATGGCTAAAACGCTTTAGCAATTTCTTCTGTACTATCCGGCCTAACCATTTCAGCCACCAGGCTTTCTTGCCACCCTCGCCGGAGGACTTTAACAGTGACAAAAACATCCTTATAACGCCTTCCATGGTCTTGAGCGTAACATTGCCAACGAAGCCGTCACACACCATCACATCTGTCTTACCGGTCAGAAGGTCATTGCCTTCAAGATAGCCGATATAGTTGATAGCCGTGGTTTTTTTTAAAACAGCTGCGGCTTCGCGGATGTTATCGAGCCCTTTGCTTTCTTCTTCACCGATGTTCAGTAAGGCGACGCGAGGGTGAGTAATCCCCACCACCTGCTCCGCCATGACTGCGCCCATCACGGCAAACTGGACCAGCATTGTGCTGTCACACTCAACGTTCGCCCCCAGATCGAGTACCACGGTTTTACTGCGTTGCTGATTGGGCAATACGCTCATCAGCGCCGGGCGCTCAATGCCATCCAGAGGCTTTACAACCATTTTGGCTAATCCCATCAGAGCGCCGGTGTTTCCGGCACTGACGCACGCCTGTGCATCCCCAGTTTTGATCAGTTCCAACGCCACACGCATTGAGCTTCCTTTACTGGCACGTATAGCTTGCGACGCGCGCATGTCGCTGGCTATAACTGATTCAGCAGGAATTATCCGAATTCGTTCTGTTAAAGAAGGATCGGCTTTGGCTAAGAAAGGTGTGATTGCGTCGGGATCGCCGACCAGAAGAAGGTCTAATTCAGAATTAGAGATCAGTGCCTGCAATGAAGCAGGCACTGTGACGGAAGGACCGAAATCTCCGCCCATTACATCTAACGCGATGGTTAGACGAGTCAAGGTATCGCCTTGCCAGCACTTATCACGTGAATAAGTTGCAGGCAATTATCAGCCGATTACCTTGCGACCGCGGTAGAAACCGTCGGCAGTGATGTGGTGACGCAGGTGAGTTTCACCAGAAGTCTTGTCCACAGACAGAGTGGAAGTGGTCAGAGCGTCATGTGAACGACGCATGCCACGTTTAGAACGGGTTGGTTTATTCTGTTGTACGGCCATGGACCTTACTCCTTAAGTACTTTTCTTTAAACTCGCTAATACGGCAAATGGATTAGGTTTCTCCGCCTCTTCAGGCAGTTTGCCAAATACCATGTCCGCTTCGGACACTTCACAGTGTTCAGATTCATGTACCGGAACGACAGGCAGTGAAAGAATAATTTCGTCTTCAATCATTGCCACCAAATCGACTTCGCCAAAATCATCGACTTCGATCGGTTCGTACGCTTCCGGTAATGCCTCAGCCTGTTCATCATTTTGGACAGGGCTAAAACAATATGTTGTGTGAACCTGATGTTCAAACGTCTTACCGCATCTCTGGCATTCCAGAGTTACAGCAACATCGGAGTGGCCGGTAATCACAGCCAGGCGCTGATTGTCGATATCAAACGACAATGAGGTTTGTATATCAGAATCCACACTGACCACTGATTGGGCAACACGCGTAACCTGATCTGCAGTATAGACACCTGTATAGTCTAAACGCTTCTGGGCAGTGCGGACCGCATCAAGGGTCATGGGTAATTTTACTTTTTGCATAGGGCGCGCATATTAACTTTGTAACGACAGAGAGTCAAAGAAAAAGGCCTCAAAACCGCACCTTTCACCAATATTCGCTTCCGCAGCGGCCAACAGTTTAAAATGTGCGATTCAATAACGCTACGCTTTGTGAAAAAAAATTATGATTATGCCTTCACCAGATTTACTTTTAGCTTCAACCTCGGTGTACCGAAAAGCGTTGCTGGAGAAAACCGGCCTGACTTTTACCTGCGCGGCACCCAATATCGACGAGACACCTGCCCCCGGTGAAAGCCCGGCAGACCTTGTACAGCGCCTGGCATTTTCGAAAGCCCGCGCACTCGCCACATCCTATCCCCGGCATCTGATTATTGGCTCTGATCAGGTTTGTGTGATTGATGAAAAGATCACCGGAAAGCCACACACTTTCGATAATGGGTTCAGACAACTCCAGGCAGCCAGTGGCAAAACGGTCACGTTTTATACCGGCCTGAGCTTATATAATAGTGAGACGCAAACAGCGCAGACGTTATGCGAAACGTTTGACGTCACTTTCCGGCCATTAACCGCTGAAGAAATTACCGGATATTTGCATCGTGAAGAGCCCTATGATTGCGCGGGCAGTTTTAAATGCGAAGGACTGGGGATCACGCTTTTCGACAGTCTGACAGGGCGCGATCCGAATACGCTTATCGGCCTGCCTCTCATTGCCCTGCTCGCCTTGCTGCGCGAACACGGCATCAATCCGCTGATTTAGATCTGCTCGCATATCAACATTAAAAACAGGCATAAAAAAAGGCGCAATCTCTGCGCCTCTTGAGTGACTCATACTCTGATTTCTTAACGGGCTGTAGCTTTACCGCGCAAGATTTTCAGGCAGTTACGCAGTTTGGCATCCATAGGAGCCTCAATACGCATAGTTTCACCGGTAGCCGGATGTTCAAAACGCAGCGCAGCCGCATGCAGGAAAAGACGGTTCAGGCCTGTTCCTGACAGTTTTGCATCGAAATCACGTTCACCATAACGATCATCAAAGGCAATCGGATGACCGGCGTGCAGTGCATGCACACGGATTTGGTGCGTTCTGCCCGTCACCGGACTGGCTTTAACCAGGGTCGCAAATTCGTAACGCTCTTCAATTTTGAAGCGCGTTTCAGAAGGTTTACCTTCCGCATTCACCCTGACAACACGCTCACCGCTTTGCAGAATATTTTTCAGCAACGGAGCCTGCACCACTTTGCAATGTGAAGGCCATTCGCCGCGCACCAAAGCAAGATAATCCTTCTGCATACTTTTAATACGCAGTTGCTCATGCAGGGATCGCAGGGCGGAACGCTTCTTAGCGATCAGCAAAACGCCGGAAGTATCGCGGTCAAGACGGTGAACAAGCTCCAGGAAGCGTGCCTCCGGGCGCAAAGCTCGCATGCCTTCAATCACCCCAAAGCTCAGCCCGCTGCCACCATGCACGGCAGTACCGGACGGTTTGTTCAGGATCAGCAGATGATCGTCTTCATATAAGATGCAATCGGCTAAAGCGGCAACTTTATCCAGTTTCGCGGAAACCGGTGCTTCATCCCGCTCAGCCACACGGACAGGCGGTACCCGCACTTCATCACCTGCAATTAATTTGTATTCAGGCTTAATTCTTTTCTTGTTAACCCGCACCTCTCCCTTACGCACGATGCGGTAGATCATGCTCTTCGGCACGCCCTTCAGGATTTTAAGTAAGAAGTTGTCGATGCGCTGACCGGCTTCATCTTCGGAGATGGGGATTAATTGTACAGTTGGATTCTCAGTTTTCATGGCTCGCGATTCTAAATATCCGGCACGGTTCGCGCCACTGATTTTTATGTGCTTAACTCTTACTTTACCAGTAACTGCCGAGGAAAACCCTTCTACACCCCCTGTTTTTACAGAAAGCGAAAGTTCAGACAATGCGGCGCATCTCTCATTGAGGTAAATATCTTACCCGCATGGGAAAAGTCACCTTGCTATCACAGTGCCTGCAATGGAATAATGAAACTACTTTCGGCGTTGTTTCTCTTAAGTTAGGGAAAACGCAGGAATTATAGATTTGCCTGATCGCACAAAAACGCAGCAATGGCGTAAGACGTAATGTGAAATCAAGCAATTAGCGGGCTGCGGGTTGCAGCTTGGCCGGCATACGGAATGAGATCTGTTAACCTAAATTCAGAAGCTATTCCCCTAATAAAAGTGCTGCTTTCATAACGCTGGTGCCTTTAATACAGCAAAAGCAGACTTACCGAAATAATGCGCCCCTATGCAAGCGACAGCCGTGAGGTTGACGATTTGCGAGAAGACTCGGGGCCAACGGTTTATCCGGTCATGAGGTCATTTTGCCCGCAGCTCTGTCAATAATGGAATAATAATGAGTAAGTTAAGATGAAAAGAATGTTGATTAACGCGACTCAGCAAGAAGAGTTGCGCGTTGCCCTTGTAGATGGACAGCGGCTGTATGATTTGGATATTGAAAGTCCGGGCCATGAGCAGAAAAAAGCGAACATTTACAAAGGTAAAATCACCCGCATTGAACCTAGTCTGGAAGCGGCATTCGTAGATTACGGCGCAGAACGACATGGTTTCCTCCCTCTGAAAGAAATTTCCCGTGAATATTTCCCTAGCAACTATTCTTCCCACGGCCGCCCAAACATCAAAGATGTTTTGCGCGAAGGTCAGGAAGTTATCGTTCAGGTTGATAAAGAAGAACGTGGAAATAAAGGCGCAGCACTGACGACGTTTATCAGTCTGGCCGGTAGTTATCTGGTTCTGATGCCGAACAATCCACGCGCCGGGGGTATTTCCCGCCGGATTGAAGGCGATGACCGTACTGAGCTGAAAGAAGCGCTGTCTTCTCTGCAATTACCTGATGGCATGGGTCTGATTGTGCGTACTGCCGGTGTTGGCAAATCCGCAGAAGCCCTGCAATGGGACCTGACTTTCCGTCTCAAACATTGGGATGCTATCAAGAAAGCGGCTGAAGGCCGTCCTGCTCCGTTCCTGATCCATCAGGAAAGTAATGTTATCGTTCGTGCGTTCCGTGACTACCTGCGTCCGGATATCGGCGAAATCCTTATCGATAACCCGAAAATCCTCGATCTGGCAAAAGAGCATATCGCCGCTCTGGGACGTCCTGACTTCAGCAGCAAAATTAAACCGTACGTCGGTGAAATTCCGCTGTTCAGTCACTACCAGATCGAATCGCAAATCGAATCCGCTTTCCAGCGTGAAGTGCGTCTGCCTTCCGGTGGCTCGATTGTTATCGACAGCACCGAAGCGCTGACCGCTATCGATATCAACTCCGCACGTGCAACACGCGGCGGCGATATCGAAGAGACAGCCTTTAATACCAACCTTGAAGCGGCAGACGAAATTGCCCGCCAGTTACGCCTGCGTGACCTGGGTGGTCTGATCGTTATCGACTTTATCGATATGACGCCAGTTCGCCACCAGCGTGAAGTGGAAAACCGTCTGCGTGATGCCGTTCGTCAGGACCGCGCCCGTATCCAAATTGGTCGCATTTCCCGTTTCGGTTTACTGGAAATGTCGCGTCAGCGCCTGAGCCCGTCACTGGGTGAATCAACGCACCATATCTGCCCACGTTGCGCAGGTACCGGTACCGTCCGTGACAACGAATCTCTGTCACTGTCGATTCTGCGTCTGATTGAAGAAGAAGCGCTGAAAGAAAACACCAAAGAAGTGCATGCTATCGTTCCGGTGCCAATCGCTTCTTACCTGCTGAACGAAAAACGTGAATCGGTGAATGCTATCGAAAAACGTCAGGGTGGCGTGCGTGCTGTGATCGTGCCTAACGATCAAATGCAAACTCCGCATTACCACGTTCTGCGCGTTCGTAAAGGTGAAGAAATCTCTGCACTGAGCTACCTGTTGCCACAGATCCACGAAGCCGAAATGCTGCAACCTTCCGAAGAGTTGCCGGCTGAACGTCGTCGTCCTGAGCAACCGGCTCTGGCTGCTTTTGCGCTGCAAAGCGAAGCGCCGCCTTCCAGCTTTGAGCAGACCCCTGCAACTGAAGAACCTGTCAAAACACGAACTGCCACAGTGAATGTTCCGCCAGCTCCTGTTGCTGAGAAACCAGGTTTCGTAAGCCGTCTGCTGAGCGGACTGAAAAACATGTTTGCTCCGGAGCCACAACAGGAAGTTAAACCTGTTGAAGCGCCAAAAGAGACTCAGGAAGCGACTGAAACTGAAAATCGTCGCAACAACGAACGCCGCAATCAACGTCGTCAGGGCGGACGCCGTGACCGCAATGGTGAACGTGGTGAGCGCAATGACCGCGGTAATCGTGGTGAACGTGGCGAAGGCCGTGACAACAATCGTGATAATCGTGGTGAAGGCCGTGATAACCGCGAAAATAATCGCGAGCAACGTGACGATCAGCGTCGTGGCCGTCGTAATCAGGAACCGGTTGTTACTGAAACGCGTAATGAAGAAGTTGAAACTGCCGCTCGTGAAGAACAGCAGCAACAACCTCGTCGCGAACGTTCCCGTCGCCGCTCTGAAGACAAACGTAAACCGCAAACTGAAGAGAAAATTCAGGATGCAGTTGCTGTTGAGCAAGTTGCAGCTCCGGTTGTTACTGAAGAAACTGAGCAGGAAGATCGTCAGCCAGCACAGCGCCGTCAGCGTCGCCAGCTGAATCAGAAAATTCGCTTCGAATCTGAAGAAGTGGATCATGAAGAAGAAGCTGCGGCCCAGATGCTGATCACCGGCACTCGCCCGGCAGCGCCAGCAGTCGTTGCGCAGGAATCTTCTGATGCCGAACCAGCAAACGCTGTGGACAGCGAAGACAATCAGAATGACAACGCCCGTGAAAACGGTATGCCACGTCGTTCACGTCGTTCGCCGCGTCATCTGCGTGTCAGCGGTCAGCGTCGTCGTCGTTACCGCGATGAGCGATACCCGACTCAGTCACCAATGCCAATGGCAGGTGCGTTCGTTTCTCCGGAAATGGCGTCAGGTAAAGTTTGGATCACCTATCCGGTGGCCCAGTCTTCTGAGTATCAGCCGTCTGAATATCAGTCATCTGAAAACCAGAGCGCTGAAGCAGAAGCACCTGAAGTGCTGACCCAGCAGATTGAGATTGCACAGGCAAATACGCCGGTCATTTCTGAAACTGCAGAAGTTGCACCTCAGCCTGTCGCTGAAGCCGCACAGCAAGAAGCGCCTGCAGATGCAGCTCAGCCTGTTGCTGACGAACCTGTACTGGTTGAACCTGCAACCGCTGAACCTGTTGAAGAAACACCTGTTGTCGAAGTGGCGCCAGAAGCCCATGAGCCAGCGGTTGTTGAGCCAACAGCTGTGCTGGCTGAACCTGAACTCCAGGCACCTGCGCCAGTCGCAGAATCTGAAGTGAAAGTTGAAGAGAAACCAGAACCGGTTGCACAGGTGAAACCTGCTATGGAAACGGCGCCTGTTGTTCAAGCTCCGGCAGTGACTGAAGCCGCGGTTGTTGCACCTCGCTTTAAGCATTTCGCGACAGCACCTATGACGAAAGCACCAGCACCAAGCTATGTGCCTGAGCCAACGCGAAACAGTGACTGGGTTCGCCCTGAGTTCAACTTTGATGGTAAAGGTTCTGCCGGTGGGCATGCTGCAGTAACTACTGCAACGGCACCTGCCACTAAGCCGGAGATGCCAACAGAGTAATTCTGCTGTGCTGAGACTGTCTCAATAATAAAAAACCCGCCTCGGCGGGTTTTTTTATAAGTAACTGACCTGACTGACGAAAATCAGGCCAGACTTTTCAGACGGCGGATCGTCAGTTCCTCAAGCTTCCCTTCCAGGCTTTTAGCGAAATGCTGGAAATGCTCGGTTTTATTATGTTGGTTTAACGCATCTTCTGATGCCCAACGCTCGTAGAAAACAAAAGTGCCGTCGGTATCCAGATCCTGGTGGAGCTCATACTGCAGGCACCCTAGTTCCTGGCGGCTTGGTTCAATTACGTCAAGCAATGCTTCTGTCACTTTCGCTCTGAATTCTCTTTTCGCGACGATTGTGGCAACAACTCTGATTTCCATAATGGTTCTCCCGTTATTTTGTCCTGCTTCAGGCTCACACCATGAAGCACGGTGACTAAAATCTTTGACTACTATGACCCTTTCGATACATTGATTTCAATACGAACTTTATTTAACAGATGCAACACATCGGTTTTACGCTTATCCTTGTTCCCCGCCGTTAATGCTCCCATTACCGCACCTGATCCCAACGTCTTGTCTCTCAATGCCGGAGTTTTGCCTGATGACCGCAACACCGCAAGTTTTGAAAATCCGCCGCCCAGATGACTGGCATATTCACCTTCGTGATGATGAAATGCTCAGTACGGTGTTACCTTTCACCAGCGAAGTCTTTGGCCGTGCGATTGTCATGCCAAATCTGACGCCTCCTGTGACGACGGTTGCCGCAGCAATCGCATATCGTGAACGTATTATGGCTGCTCTGCCCGACGGGCATACATTCACGCCTCTTATGACCTGCTATCTGACGGACTCTCTGGATCCTGAAGAAATTGCCCGCGGTTTCGAGCAAGGCGTGTTCACTGCTGCAAAACTGTATCCGGCCAACGCGACTACCAATTCTCAGCACGGGGTATCAGATGTCAAAACGATTTTCCCTGTGCTCGAACGCATGCAGAAAATCGGCATGCCTTTGCTTATCCACGGCGAAGTTACGCACAGCCATGTTGATATTTTCGATCGCGAAGCCCGCTTCATTGATGAAGTGATGGACCCGGTGCGTCGTCAGTTCCCTGAGTTGAAAATCGTCTTTGAGCACATCACCACCAAAGAAGCGGCTCAGTATGTTCTTTCCGGTAATCAGTATCTGGGCGCCACAATAACGCCACAGCATCTGATGTTTA
The DNA here is from genome assembly GCF_003614975.1 of Rahnella bruchi. GTDB lineage: Bacteria > Pseudomonadota > Gammaproteobacteria > Enterobacterales > Enterobacteriaceae > Rahnella > Rahnella bruchi. Next base: position 398,905 of record NZ_QZWI01000001.1, read on the forward strand.
ACCGCAACCACATGCTGGTGGGCGGCGTTCGCCCTCACCTGTTCTGTCTGCCAATCCTCAAACGTAACGTTCATCAGGAAGCATTGCGCGAAGTTATCGCCAGTGGCGCTGAGCGTTTCTTCCTCGGCACGGATTCCGCACCACACACCAAAGGCCGCAAAGAATCAAGCTGTGGCTGTGCGGGTTGCTTTAATGCGCCACTTGCCCTGCCAGCTTATGCGACAGTCTTCGAAGAAATGAATGCCCTCCAGCATTTTGAAGCGTTCTGCTCCCTTAATGGCCCGCGTTTTTATGGTTTGCCACTTAATGAAGATTTCATCGAGCTGACGCGCACCCCGGTGACTCAGCCAGAAGAGATGGCTTTGGGTAATGAATCGGTTGTCCCATTCCTCGCAGGACAAACCCTGAACTGGAAAGTGACCTCGTTCTGATTACGATTTCTCAATACAGTGACTTGCGCTGATTATGATTTGACTGTATAAATATACAGTCAAATCTATTCAGGAGGTCCTATGCGTGTTGAAGTCACAATCGATAAAACCAAGCCTCTGCCTGTTGGCGCGCTGGACGCGTTATCCGGTGAATTGAGTAAAAGAATTAACAAACAGTTTTCCGACCGCGAAAATAAAATTCAGGTCCGTTATGCCGGAGCAAATAGCCTATCCGTATTGGGCGGAGCCAAAACTGACCGTGACCTCATTGAAGAAATTTTGCAGGAAACCTGGGAAAGTGCTGATGACTGGTTTTCAAATCAGAACGATGAGTAACGCTATGAAATTTCAGCAAACCTATTCACTTTCTTTACTCTATCTATAATAATCAGGTTTATTAAAACCACGCCGCAAGGCTATTTCTGTATTTCACCGGGCGTCGCAGTCCGGTTTTTTATTCCATTGAGATGCATAAATCACAATTCAGCCTAAAAATAATTTGCGTTAATCTTCGGACTATTCTGCTGAACAATTAATCGATACAAATTATTTACAATTAAATACTCTCAAATCTCACCCTAAATCGATTTAGCTGTTTATACTGAAATAGCTCACCTGATAATGAGCCGCATTGATCCTCAGATAGTCACTCACGTTAGTCACTACAATATAAGGGGTCTATATGGACAGAAATGATGAAGTTATTCAGACACACCCGCTTGTTGGTTGGGATATCAGTACCGTCGACTCTTATGACGCCATGATGATACGTCTTCATTACCTGTCTTCAAAAGACCAGACACCCGAGGATGCTCAGGTAGACAGAACCTTGTGGTTAACTACCGACGTTGCCCGGCAACTGATTAACATTCTCGAAGCCGGCATTGAAAAGATAGAATCTAACGAGTACGAATACAGTGATCACCGAAAACATTGATTTTTATCTGCCAGCCTGAGGCACCAGCGATTTCATCCTGGTGCCTTTTTCTTTGCCCCTGCCCTGCTTGCCATCACTGCCGTAAACTCTCTATCATGCCTGTAGCCTATTTGTTAAAAACTCACCTCAGGAATTTTTAAATATGGATTACGATCTCATCATCGTCGGCAGCGGTTCAGTCGGTTCAGCGGCTGGCTACTACGCCACCCAGGCCGGGTTGAAGGTGCTGATGATAGACAGTTCAATGCCGCCCCATCAGGCAGGCAGCCATCACGGTGAAACCCGCCTGATTCGCCACGCTTACGGCGAAGGTGCACGCTATGTGCCTATGCTGCTCAGGGCACAGACGCTCTGGAATGAACTGGCAGAACTGAGCGGCGAAAAAGTTTTTCATCGCAGCGGCGTGCTTAACATTGGCCCAGAAAATTCTAAATTCATCGGCAATGTGAAACACAGCGCTCAAACTTATCATCTGAATACACAGGACATGAGCGCCGCTGAAATTCGCGAGAAATGGCCACTGTTCACCCTCCCTGACGGTTATTCCGGCGTGTTTGAGCCTGATTCCGGCTATCTGCAAAGTGAAATGGCCATCACAGCTTATATCCGCCTGGCACGCGAGGCCGGGTGCGCGCAGTTGTTTAACTGCCCTGTTGAAAGTATTCAATGGCTTGATGACGGCGTCGAGGTCGCTACCGCGGACGGTATCTACAGCGCAGCGAAATTGCTGGTTTCGGCGGGTACCTGGGTGACCAAAATTCTGCCTGAATTGCCGGTAAAACCACTGCGTAAAGTGTTTGCCTGGTTCCATGCTGATGGCCGCTACAGTGAGGAAAATCATTTCCCTGCGTTCACGCTTGAGACACAGCAAGGTGACCAGTACTACGGATTTCCGTCAGTCAAAGACGCCCTGAAGCTCGGAAAGCACAACGGCGGTCAGTGGATCACCGAACCGGAGGAACGTAAACCCTTTGGCAAGATCAGTCAGGATGGCACCGAGTCTTTCAATTTCTTCCGCCACTTCCTGCCGGGAGTTGGCGTCAGCCTGCGTGGTGCATCATGCACTTACGATATGACTGACGATGAAGACTTCATTATTGATACGCTGCCTGACCGGGAAAATACGTTGGTTATTTCAGGGTTGAGCGGTCATGGGTTTAAATTTGCCAGCGTATTGGGTGAAATAGTTACTCACTTCGCTAACAATCATCCTATTCCTTTTGATCTGAAACCTTTTTCTCTCTCAAGATTCAGCTAATGTAAAAATGTTTCAACCATCGTTAATAATTAACGATGGTTGTCATTATATTTCTGTAAGGATTATTTCTAATTTCGCTTTGAACCAGATCAATAGTCTGGTATTTCCGAATTGACAGCATTATAGAAAAAAAACTATGCTAGCCGCAGAAATCACAGGAGTGGTTTCCATTGCGTAATCACACGCATGACAAGGACGTAAAATGAAAATCTCAATTATTGAACCCTGCGGCTTTACCCGATTAGGAATTTTCTCTTATCTGGTTGAGAATAATAATCTTAACATTATTGATAGCGTGAATGTTTCACAAGCATTAGATACAATCCCTGAATTCCAGCCAGACATTATCTTAGTCAACATGACAAAATATTGTCACAATGCTGAATTATCTGAAGAATTAAAATGCTTTTTCGACCTGCGACACAGCGCTCGTATATACTGTTATATCGATGCGAATTATCCTGACTGTGATGTCCCGATCCCTGTTACCCGCGAAGTTTTTATTCTCAACAAACAGTCACTCACGTCATTATTACAAGGCATAGCTTTAGATCCGCAATCATTTACACCGGATAATAATTTCAAGATACCCAGAACCTTGTTCAGTGATCAGGAGATTCTGGTCATGAGTTACTGGATGTCGGAAATGCCAAACTACCGCATCGCCAGAAAATTGAATATCAGCAGCCGCACGGTGTATGTCCATAAGCGTCATCTGGCGCAGAAAATAAAAGTTCGCAACCGTCTGGAGTTCTGTTTCGTGTATAACCTCATCAAATATTTGTTCTGGCCAATTGATGATATTTCCGCAACACCCGTCAGTCGTCAGATTAAAGACGATCTTCAGCAGATTTACAAAATCTACAGCTGAACCAACCTAAACACCCATTTCCCTGTTCTGTCAGGATATTGGGTGTTTATATCCACACTATTTCCTGCTTTAATTAACCTTCGTGTTCAGTCCAATCCATAGGTCAGTTGCACTCTGCCCGCAGAGGGATACAATTACCTCAACATTAGCAGACTAATTTTGAGTGACCTCACGATATGCTTAAACCAACATTTGACGAAGCAACGCCGGCGGTGATCACTGAAACATTGCTGTCGGTTATCCGGCTTATGCGCAAACAGGTCGACGCCGCAATGTCAGCTCAGGGACTCTCCCTGGCACGCGAAAAACTACTGACTGCAATCGCGCAGGAAGGCACCTGCCGTCCCGCGGAGCTGGCAATTGTGCTCCAGCAATCTCCCCGGACAATTACAGACGCGATAGATGCGATGGACAGAGATGGTTTACTGGTACGTCGTCGCCATCCCACCGACCGCCGTTCACAGCTGCTTGAGCTGACAGAAGCCGGAAATCAGGCGCTGGCGCAGGTAAAAAAACCTAAGCAGGAAGCCATCGGCAGATTGTTTGACGGGCTTGATCTCGCCGCCCGTCAGCAATTATTGATATCGCTGCAAAGTATCGAAACTCTGGCCCAACGAATAGAAGAACAGAACTGACTTAGCGCTTCAGCGGTCCGTCGCCCAGCAGTACAGCAATTTTGTGGCCAGCGGCGGTCGGCTCCAGTGCGATTTTCAGCACAATCGTCAGCGGCACGGACAACAACATCCCCACCGGGCCCATCAGCCATCCCCAGAAAATCAACGATACAAACACGACCAGCGTTGAGAGCCCAAGTCCGCGACCAAGAATTTTCGGATCAATAATGCTGCCAAACAGCAGATTGATCAGAATATATCCTCCGGTCAAAATCAGACCATCACTGATGCCATTGAACAAAAATGCCTGAATGATGGGGGGAATTGCCGCGATAAAAGACCCAATGTTGGGAATATAATTAAGTGCAAATGCCAGCATTCCCCAGAGAAAGGCAAACCGGATCCCCATGACAGCCAGCAGCGCCCACACCGCCAGCCCGGTCACCACGCTTATCAGCGTTTTGATCACCAGATAACGCGTTACGCTGTCGAGTGCACGCTGAACATTCGCCATGCCCTTGCCTGGATCTTCGGACATCTGCTGCACTTTATACGGCAGTTGCGGTACTTCCAGCAGCATAAACGCCACAGTCATCAGCAGTAAAAATAACCCCGCCATCGCGTTCGACAAATAGCTAATAAGCTTGCTTACCAGATTAAGCATCACGGCAGGGTCGATATATCCGGCCAGCTGTTCGGGCGTTAATGAAAATTCTGACCAGTGAAACCAGGTATCAACTTCGACCAGTTTGGCGGCAATCAGTCCCCGGTATTGCGGCAATGTGCGGGCAAACTCATTCAGGGTCATCAGTAGTTTGGTGGTCAGGAAAACCATCAGGCATACCGCAAGAGTCGCCACCAGTAAAACAGCGAGTGCCCGTGGCACCCGCCATTTTCCCAATAAGACAATCAGCGGATTGAGTACAAAAGCCAGAAACAGCGCCAGAATGAATGGCACAATGATATCTGCTGCTGATTTAATGCCCGCAAATATGACCACCAGCATCGCCATCATCACGACGATCCTCAGTCCCTGAGTTGTCACCATTGTCTTTCGCAAATTTTTCTCCCTCATGCCTTAACGGGATTTCGTCCATTCACGTAAACGCTGAATATGAACATACAGCGCAGGGATAAACAGGATCCCCATCGTGGTGGACAGCAACATGCCGCTAAACACTGTGACGCCGATAATATGGCGGCTCATGGCCCCCGCTCCGGACGCCATCACCAGAGGTAATACGCCAAGAATGAAGGAGATGGCCGTCATCATAACGGCACGAAAACGCTGTTTCGCCCCTTCCTGCGCGGCTTCGCGGACCGATGCCCCCTCTTCCCTGCGCGCTTTCGAGAACTCAACGATCAGAATGGCATTTTTCGCGGCCAGTCCGATGAGCAACACCATGCCAATTTGAGCATAGACATCGTTACTTAATCCCGCTAAATGCAGACCGCCGATAGCGCCAAAGACCGCAAAAATAACCGAAATCATGACCACCAGCGGGATGCTCCAGCTTTCGTATTGCGCCACCAGGAACAGATAGGCAAAAAGAAGTGCGGCAGCATAGATAAGAATTGCCTGCCCTCCGGCCTGAATTTCCTGCAATGACATGCCGCTCCACTCATAGCCATACCCTGCCGGTAACTTTTCGCTGAGGATATTTTCCATCTGCGCCATCGCCTCGCCCGAACTGACGCCCGGCGCCGCCGAACCACTCACCGCCAGCGACGGAAACTGGTTGTACTGCGTGATAAATGGCGCGCCCAGTGAGGGTGTCAGTTCCACCATTTTCCCCAGGCTGACCAGTGAACCGTTATCACTGCGCACGGTCAGTGTAGAAATCTGATCGGCGCGCTGACGATCCTCCATTTCATTTTGCATCTGCACGTTGAACAGGCGGTTATTCATGATGAAGTCACTGACATTCACGCCGCCCAAAGACGTCTGCAATGTCGAAAAAATCCGGCCAACCGGCACCTGCAACATTGCGGCGCGATCACGATCCACACTCAAAGCGATTTCCGGCACTGAGGCACTGAATGTGGTGAAGACCCGGCTCAGTTGCGGATTTTGATTGGCAGTCAGAATGATTGAGCGGCCAATTTCTGCCAGTTCCTGCGGCGACTGTCCCTGCAATGCCTGGAGGCGTAAATCCAGCCCCGAAGCGGTTCCCAGTCCGGAAATAGCCGGAGGATTTATCGCCATGATCATCGCGGAAGAAATCCCCGCCATTGCCGGTTGCAGGCGTCCTATCACCTCATCCACCGCGCTGCGCTCGCCCCAGGGCTTGAGCAGTACAATACCGAACGCGGTATTAGGCGCACTGCCGCCGCTCATCAGACTAAAGCCACTGATAGCGATCACGTCCTCAACCGCAGGGTCTTTCTCCAGAAGGGTCTGCATCTTGCTCAGGACTGCGTCTGTGCGGTTGAGCGACGCACCATCCGGCAGTTGTACATTCACGAAGAAGTAGCCCTGATCTTCATCCGGCAGAAAAGATTTGGGCAGGCTGTTGTAGCCCCACACGCACGCACCGGCGATCACCAGCACTGTCACCACGCTGGTCAGTGCATGCTTACTCAGAGCGGCAGCAGCTTTGACATAAGCATCACGCACGCTGTCCAGCCCCTGATTAAAGAGGTGGAAGAGGCGGGCAGCTTTCTCAGGGCGAGGTTTGAGCAGCGTCGCGCACAGCGCTGGTGTGAGCGTCAGCGCATTGATACTGGAAAGCACGACAGCGGCCGAAAGTGTTACGGCAAACTGGCGATACAGAGCGCCGGTAATGCCGGGCAAAACCGCAATCGGCACAAACACCGCCAGCAAAACCACGGTCGTGGCAATCACCGGCCCTGCAATTTGCCTGAGGGCTTTTCGTGTGGCAGCAACGCGCCCGAGTGATGGGTCTTCCGTCATCAGACGTTGGACGTTTTCTACCACTACAATGGCATCATCGACCACTACGGTCAGTGCCAGAATAATGGCGAAAAGACTCAGCGTATTGGCCGAATAACCAAGGGCATACAGCACGGCAAATGTGCCCAGTAACGAAACCGGAATAGTCAGGGCGACGATAAATGTCGCGCGGGCACTTTGCAGGAACAAATAGACAATCGTCAGAACGACGATAAACGTAAGCACCAGTGAAACGGCGATTTCATCCAGTGTCGCGCTGACAAAACGGGTCGAGTCGAACTTGATTTCATAGGTCAGGTCATCAGGAAAATTACGCGCCTGACGCGACATCTCTTCGCGTACTGCATTCGCCACATTCAGCGCATTGGCTCCCGGTGCGGGATACACTGAAAGGAATGCCGATGGCGTCTGGTTCAGCGTGGCATTGACCTGATAATCCTGCGCACCCAGCTCAATTCGCGCGACATCGCGCAGTCGAACCGCCCCGCCGTTGGCATTTTTGCGCACAATAATATTGCCGAACTCTTCTGGTGAACTCAGCCGCCCGGCGCCGCTGATGGTCAGGGTTTGCTGCTGTATCGAAGGACTTGGCGATGCGCCAATCTGTCCGGCAGCAGCCTGAACGTTCTGCTCGCGAATGGCAGCGCTGATTTCGATACTGCTGACATCCAGCGCTTCCATTTTGCGCGGATCCAGCCAGATACGCATACTGTAATCACGCGAACCAAAAACCCGAACATCACCCACGCCATCAACACGCGCCAGCGCATCGCGCAGCTGAATGCTGGCAAAGTTACTGATAAATAATTTGTCGTGCGTATTCTCCGGAGAAAGCAGGCTGATCCCCATCAGAATATTGGACGCCTGTTTGCGCACAGATACGCCGGTACTCAGTACTTCAGGCGGAAGTCGCGAGCTGACCTGAGAAATACGGTTTTGTACTTCCACGGCCGCGGTGTCCGGATCGGTACCGCTGGCAAAAGTAATCGTGAGCGTATAGCTGCCGTTATTGCCGCTGTTCGACGACATATACAGCATATTGCTGACGCCGTTGACCTGCGCTTCAATCGGTGCGGCGACGGATTCTGCCACATCACGCGCGCTGGCACCGGGATAGGTGGCGCTGACAGAAACTACCGGCGGCGTAATGTCAGGATATTGCTCTACCGGAATCACCTTCAGGGCAACGGCTCCAATCAGCGCGGTCACCAGTGCGATGACCACCGCAAAACGGGGTCTTTTGATAAATTGCTGAAGCATTGTTGTTCCTTAACCTTTCTTAGCGGGAGCGGAGGAGGCATCCGATGCGCCCCGTACATTGACCTTCATGCCTGGCTGAGCCCATTGCAGACCTTCCGTCACGACATTTTCACCGCCCTTCAATCCTTCAGCCACGAAATAACCTTGAGGCGTTTGCGCGCCCAGCCGGACAGGCCGCGCTTCGATGCGCTGTTCAGCATTTACCAGCAGAACAAAATATCCTGTCGCGTTTTGCAGCAGGGCCTGCGCAGGCAATACCGGTAACGGATCCCCTGCACGTGGTTGCGCCGTGACATTCACCGTCCCGCCGGGCAATAAACGGTGCTCTGGATTTGCAACCATCAACCTGACGGGCAATGTCCCTGTCTGCGCTTCGATGCGGTTACCCAGCGACTCGAAGACCGGTGTTTTCATATAAGGCGAGCCGTCTGATAAACGCAGGGACAGTGCCATATGGGCGTCAGAAAATGCCTGCCCGAGGTTGCCGCTGGTATGTGTAGCACTCAGAACATCGCGCTCGTTGACCGAAATCACCACACGTACGGGATCAAGCTGCACAATTTCTGTCATTACACCGCTGGCCGGGCTGACCAGACTGCCGGTATGAAAATGGCTCACGCCAATACGGCCTGAAATGGGTGCCGTGATGCGGGTATAACTCAGCTGAAGCTCCTGCGTTTTCAGCGCGGCCTGTGCCTGTGCAACGGTTGCGCGGGCGGTATCACGTGCGGCGAGCGCCGTATCGACATCAGACTGACTCACCGTTCTGGCATCTCCCAGCCGCTGTATACGGTTGAGATGGGTCTGAGCGTGGCGCGCCGTCGCATTAGCACTGTCGAGCTGGGCCTTTGCCTGAGCAACGGCGGCCTTATGCAAGGCCGGTTCAATTTCGTACAACAGATCCCCGGCATTCACAAACTGCCCTTCCTCAAAAGCGCGACGGGCAATAAAGCCTTCCGTCCGGCTGGTGATATTTACAGCCTGGACGGCCTCAAGGCGCCCGAGATAAGTACGCCCGGCGCTGTCAGACTGAGTTTTAATCGTGGCGGCGGTCACCACAGGCAGAGGCTGCGCAGCCTGAACGACCCGCGGGGCGATGAATAATGTCAGCAGTACCGCAATGGCGGCAAAACGTTTTGTTGCAGTAAACCGTTTTGTTGCAGTAAACATAGTGTCACTCTCCATGTGATGCCGGATGCCGCTCTCTTTGAATTCAGGGAAAGAACCCTCACCAGAAACATCAAATATAAGATAATAAAAATATTCCTAATCGAAATTTGAATGGATTATAAATATCATCCTATTACGGAAGCTGATCTCGATCAGTTATGAACAAAACCCTAAAAGTCTTTACGTTTCATTTAAGTTATATTGAGCATCCCCGCATAACTGCGGGGATACCTCCTGTCATATATGTTTAAAAAATATCTTTGAATGCATCGGATATTATTAATCACTGATGAAATCATTATTTTTACTCAAATATTTAGTCCGAAAGCAATCTTTACTTTCGATGACAAAAACTTACAAACCCATGCCAGCCGTGGTTTCATGGGAATAATCCGATCCCCCCAATACCTGATACGAAAGAGCTGAACAAGATTGGCTTTAAATAATCAAAAATAATGAACAAGTTAAATTAATCGACAATTTTGAAAATAATAGTTTGCCAAGATGTTTCCAAATGTTTACTTTTCAGAACACGTCATTATTGAGAACACCAACTTATGTTGTGGAAAAATACGACCTTCAGGTTCGGTAATATTTCGGTGATCCTGCACTGGATTATTGCACTGGCTGTTTATGGCTTATTTGCACTGGGATTATGGATGGTCGGTCTGGGTTATTACGACAGCTGGTATCACCGTGCGCCGGAAATACATAAAAGTATTGGCGTGCTGGTGTTTATTGCCATGATATTTCGTCTGGCGTGGCGATTTATTTCCCCGCCACCTGCACCTCTCGGTAGCTATAGCGCGAAGACCAGGATGGGCGCATGGCTTGCTCACGTTGTGCTGTTCATCGGGCTTTTCGGCATTCTGATCAGCGGCTATCTCATCTCGACTGCTGAAGGTCAGGCCGTCAGCGTTTTCGGCTGGTTTGATATTCCCGCGACGCTGTTCGGATTGGATCAGCAGGCAGACATCGCAGGCACGCTGCATCTGTGGATGGCATGGGGCATCGTAATTGTCTCAACGTTCCACGCGCTTGCGGCGCTTAAACATCATTTCATTGACCGGGACAACACCCTGACGCGCATGTTAGGTCGCTGAACTGCTCACTTTCTGTCGTTCACTTTCGTAATTTGTTTTGCTGTTAACTTAAAAATACATGGAGAATAAGTATGTTGAAAAAAACCACTCTGGGCCTGACGCTGGCATCTCTGTTACTGGCTGCCGGTTCCGCCACCGCAGCAAATTACAAAATTGATAAAGATGGCCAACATGCCTTTATCGAATTTCGTATCAAGCACTTAGGTTACAGCTGGCTTTACGGCAGCTTTAACGATTTCGACGGCGGATTCACTTTTGATGAGAAAGATCCCGCTGCGGACAACGTGAATGTGACCATCAACACCACCAGCGTGTTTACCAATCATGCCGAACGCGACAAACATCTGCGCAGTGCTGAATTCCTGAATGTCGGCAAACACCCGCAAGCCACATTCAAATCAACGTCAGTGAAAAAAGAAGGTGATAATCTGGCAGTGACCGGCGATTTCACACTGAACGGCGTCACTAAGCCGCTGACACTTCAGGCCAAATTACTTGGCCAGGGTAAAGATCCGTGGGGTGGCTACCGTGCAGGCTTTGAAGCAGCCGGGACGATCGCGCTGAAAGATTACGGGATCACTACCGATCTAGGCCCGGCATCACAGAACGTTGAGCTGATCATTTCTGTCGAAGGTGTGCAGGAGAAGTAATTATCTGCGCACAAAAAAAAGCCCTGAACAGCGGTGACCGTTCAGGGCTTTTTTATACTTCAGACGCCGGTCAGTCGTTTTCTGGTGCCGGAATATGCATCGTAGTTTGCAACAAGCCCTTAGACTTATTGAAAATCTTAATGCCATTTTCACGGCCAGCGCGCAGCGCACGCTGTTCTTCCACAGGCAGTTTCAGTTCAGTCATGCAGATTTCGCTGCAACACCCGTCAAACTTCGCCGCACATGTCGGGCACTGAATAAACAGCAGATGGCAGCCGTCATTTTTGCAGTTAGTGTGGTTATCGCATGCTTCGCCACACTGGTGGCAATGCGCGATCACATCGTCAGAGATGCGCTCGCCCATGCGCTCATCAAAGACAAAGTTTTTGCCTTTGAATTTGACCGGTAAGCCCTGCTCTTTCGCACGGCGTGCATATTCTATAATGCCGCCTTCGACGTGATACACATTTTTAAAACCGTTATGCAGCATATAGGCGCTGGCTTTTTCACAGCGGATCCCACCGGTGCAATACATCACGATTTTTTTGTCTTTGTCTTCTTTAAGCATATCAACGGCCATTGGCAGCTGATCGCGGAAAGTATCCGATGGCACTTCTATCGCTTTGTCGAAATGCCCAACTTCATATTCGTAGTGGTTACGCATATCAACAAACAGCGTGTCCGGATCGTCAATCATGGCGTTGACCTGTTCAGCTTTCAGGTACTCGCCCACGTTTGACGGATCGAAAGAATCATCATCAATCCCGTCCGCCACGATGCGGTCACGCACTTTGAGACGCAGCACCCAGAAGGATTTTCCGTCGTCTTCCAGCGCGACGTTCAGACGAATTTGATCCAGCGCCGGATGGCTGGAAAACAGCTCGGTTTTAAACGCTTCAAACTTGCTCTGCGGAACACTGATTTGCGCGTTAATCCCTTCTTTTGCGACGTAAATGCGACCAAACACGTTAAGGCGTGTCAGGCTGACGTATAAAGCATCACGGAAGGTTTTCGGGTCTTCGAGCTGGAAATACTTATAAAAAGAAACTGTGGTGCGTGGCTCGGTTTCAGCCAGCATGCGCGCCCTGAGTTCCTCGTTAGAAATACGGTTATGTAACACTGGCATGGTGTACGTTCCTGTCTTTCAGGGGAATTTAACTATCGGATACCGATTAGCTACTTTTGAAGCGGCAAGATTATACATTAAAGCAACAATGAGGACATCTTCCGTTGCAAATTCGTTCCAGGAAAAACACCTGCTGTTCATTGCCCTTCTTTTAAATGCGATAACCTATCCTTAGATGTTACCCATCCTTGTGAACTCTTCACCACGCTGAATTTTAAGGGGCATGAAATATGAGTAAGCTTTTTGAACCGATTACTTTGGGCAATCTGACACTGGAAAACCGCATTGTGATCGCCCCGATGTGCCAGTATTCCTCTGATGAGGGGAAAGCCACCGCCTGGCATCACGCCCATCTGGGCCAGTTGTCCTTCTCCGGCGCGGGTTTGCTTATCCTCGAAGCGACTGCCGTTGAAGCCGCAGGACGTATTTCTGCTGAGGATTTAGGGTTATGGGACGATGCCACTGAAGCGGCCATGAAAGACCTGATTACAGGGCTGCGTGAAAACAGCAATATGCCGCTGGGACTGCAACTCGGACATGCCGGTCGCAAGGCTTCCTGTGCTGCGCCGTGGAAGGGTGGCGCGCAAATCGCGCAGTCTGCCGGAGGCTGGCAGACCATCGCCCCTTCCGCCGTGGCTTTTGCACAAGGTACTGAAGCACCTGAAGCGATGTCTCTGGCGCGTATTGATGAACTGAAAAAAGCCTATGTGGACACTGTCCGCCGTGCGGACCGTCTGGGCTTTGACCTGCTGGAACTGCACGGTGCTCATGGTTATTTGCTGCATCAGTTCCTGTCACCGCTTTCAAACCAGCGCACGGATCAGTACGGTGGCTCACTGGAAAACCGTATGCGACTGCTGCTGGAAATCTTCCAGGAAATTCGTACCGAATTCCCGGCCGCAAAACCGATTGGTGTCCGTATTTCCGCCACTGACTGGGTGGAAGGAGGCTGGGACCTGGAACAGTCTATCGAACTGGCAAAAGCGCTGGATGAGCTGGGTTGCAGCTATATTCACGTTTCCAGCGGCGGCCTGAGTCCGCATCAGAAAATCGCCGTTGGCCCGAACTATCAGGTACCTTTCGCTGACGGCATCAAACGTTATGTGAGAATGCCGGTGATCGCCGTGGGGCTTATCACCGAACCGGAGCAGGCAGAAGCCATTATCGGAACCGGTCAGGCGGATATGATTGCTCTGGCACGGGGCATTTTATATAACCCGCGCTGGCCGTGGCATGCCGCAGCAAAACTGGGCGCTAAAGTCTCGGCACCGAAGCAATACTGGCGCAGTGAACCTCACGGGCTGAAAGGCCTGTTCCTGCCGGAATAATCTCCCAGTCACAAAAGCGCATCAGGCAGCCTTCGGGGCTGCCTGTTTCATTGACAAAAAACGTTTCTGTACTGATATTTGAAGCGATGGATACGGTGGCAAAAAGGATGACTACATAAAAGAGTCACATTGTTTTTCATTCATCCAATCCATAAGTAAAATGAGGTATTAATGCCATGAGCTTTCACCTCATACAAAAAAAATGCCACAATGTTTCACTTTGCTGCGAAAAATTACGGATAACCTTTATTTCCTGTTGAAATATGGACGAATTTCTCTGGCAGGCTGCTGCACTAGACAGAGCTTATAAACTTTCTACTTCGATCGATTGACGCAGAGAATCTATGACTCAGGTACCCACCTTTAACCGTTCGTTGCTGCACCCACGCTACTGGATCACCTGGCTTGGTCTGGGGTTGCTGTATGCGCTGGTATTATTACCTTATCCGGTCATTTATCGTATTGGCACCGGACTGGGCCGTTTCTCTATGCGTTTTCTCAAACGTCGCTATAAAATCGCGCAACGCAATATCGAATTATGTTTCCCGGATATGCATCCGGAACAGCGCGAAGATATGGTAGTGAAAAACTTTGAATCCGTGGGAATGGGTTTATTTGAAACCGGCATGGCGTGGTTCTGGCCTGATTGGCGTATCGAGCGCTGGTTCAAAGTCAGCGGCCTGGAGCATATTCAACGCGCGCGTGACAACAAACAGGGTGTGCTGCTGATTGGCGTGCATTTCCTGACCCTGGAACTGGGCGCCCGTATTTTCGGCATTCATAACCCCGGCGTCGGCGTTTACCGTCCGCACGATAATAAACTGATGGACTGGATCCAGACTAAGGGCCGTATGCGTTCGAACAAAGGTATGCTCGATCGCAAAGACCTCAAAGGGATGATCCGCAGTCTCAAGCAGGGCGACATCATCTGGTATGCACCGGATCATGACTACGGCCCGCGTGCCAGCGTGTTCGTGCCGTTCTTCGCCGTAGATAAAGCCGCCACCACCACCGGCACCTATCTGCTGGCACGGATGGGCAAACCGGCCATTATCCCGTTCACTCCACGCCGTATGGCGGGTGGAAAGGGTTATGAGATGATCATTCATCCTCAGGTGGCTGACTTCCCGCTGGATGATGAAGTTGTCGCCGCGACGTATATGAATAAAGTGGTTGAGAATGAAATCCGCCAGGCGCCGGAGCAATACATGTGGCTGCACCGTCGTTTCAAAACGCGCCCGCAAGGGGAACCCTCGCTCTATAAAGCGCTTAGTGAGTAACCTAAAAACCGGTCAGGCTCAGGCTCAACCGGTTTTTTGATTTGCTTCGACAATTTTTTTGAAAAACTTCTTCAAAGTTATCAGATTTTATCCTGCGCCGTTTAGGCCAATACTCTCAACATAATTTCTCCACGTGATAACTCCCCTGATTTTGGAGCCGCGTGACCTGCTGCCTGCACCTGGGCATGTTACCTTCAAAAGGAACACGTTATGTTGGCTAAACTGAACGCTTCTTTCACCCGCGCCGTAGATCATCAGGATTTCGGTAAACTGCTGTTACGTCTGACTTTTGGTATTCTGATCTTATTCCACGGCGTCGCGAAAATGGAAAACGGCGTTGGCTGGATTGCCCAAATGCTACAGGCAGACGGCCTGCCTGCTTTCATCGCCTACGGCGCGTACATAGGGGAAGTGATTGCACCGGTTCTGATTATTTTGGGTATCTTCACCCGTCCTGCTGCGCTGGTGATGGCTTTCAATATTTTAGTCGCTGTCTTCCTGGTCGTTGCCGGTAAGTTCTTCACCACTACAGAAGTCGGTGCCTGGGGTCTGGAAGGTGAAGCAATGTATTTCTTCGGCGGTCTGGTGATCATGTTCCTGGGCAGTGGTCGTTACTCTGTCATGAAAAACGACGCCCTGCGTTAATCGTTGCCTTTTTGCATCATATTGGTCGGTAATTAAATCTGTGTCTGTCGCGGTCAGCTTCGCTGCTGACCGTTTTTTTAAGTTTTTTTTCACTTCGTTTGACCTTCTTCACCCACTGATTTTTTTAAACCTGTATTTTAGTTATTCCTGTTACAGTTCATTAACATCATTGAAGTGAATGATAATTAGGCGCATAATTATCATGCCAATTGATTGTTACTTGTGCTCTGCCTTGTTTCCGTCTGTCATTCCAGAGCTAACCTGACTTCTTTTTTCGGTATTTTATGACTCCGGCCTCTGAACCTGAAATCGCACCAGACCCTATAAACTGGAAACGTAATCTGTATGTCGCCTGGATTGGTTGCTTCCTGACCGGTGCCGCATTCAGTCTGATCATGCCTTTCCTGCCCCTGTACATAGAAACCCTCGGCGTTACCGGCCATGAATCCCTGAACATGTGGTCGGGGCTGGTTTTCAGTATTACCTTCCTGTTTTCCGCTATCGCTTCGCCTTTCTGGGGCGGACTCGCCGACCGAAAAGGCCGTAAAATCATGCTGCTGCGTTCCGCGCTGGGCATGGCTATTGTCATGGCGCTGATGGGCTTTGCGCAAAACATCTGGCAGTTTCTGATATTGCGCGCATTACTCGGGCTGCTTGGTGGATTCGTCCCAAATGCCAACGCGCTGATCGCCACACAAATTCCGCGTAATAAAAGCGGCTGGGCACTGGGCACGCTGTCTACCGGCGCGGTCAGTGGCGCACTGATTGGTCCGCTGGTCGGAGGGTTGCTCGCCGACAGTTACGGTTTGCGTCCGGTGTTCTTCATCACCGCCTGCGTATTATTCCTGTGTTTTCTGATGACGCTGTATTTCATCCGCGAACAGTTCGTGCCGGTGAATAAGAAAGACATGCTCAACCGTAAACAAGTTTTCGCTTCGCTGAAAAATCCCAAACTGGTGTTATGTCTGTTTGTCACTACCCTGATTATTCAGATTGCGACGGGCTCAATTGCGCCGATCCTGACGTTGTATGTCCGTGAACTCGCCGGCAATACACAAAATCTGGCCTTCATAAGCGGGATGATTGCTTCTGTGCCGGGCGTGGCCGCGCTGATGAGTGCTCCCCGTCTGGGTAAACTCGGCGACCGGATCGGGCCGGAGCGAATTCTGGTGGCGATGCTGGCGCTGTCAGTACTGCTGCTGATCCCCATGGCTTTTGTCCAGACACCATTACAATTAGGTATTTTGCGCTTCATGCTGGGTGCCTGCGATGGCGCATTGCTTCCCGCCGTACAGACCCTGCTGATTTATAACTGCACTAATCAGGTTGCCGGACGCGTGTTCAGCTATAACCAGTCTTTCCGCGATGTGGGCAATGTCACCGGCCCACTGCTGGGTGCCGCAGTTTCGGCCAGTTACGGCTTCCGAACGGTATTTTTCGTCACCGCGATGGTGGTGCTGTTCAACGCAGGATATTCGTACTGGTGTCTGCAACGCCGGCCTAAGCAGGCTATGGCCGACTAGCCCCCTGACAAGGCGTCGCAGGACTTGTACTGACGGTTGCTCCTAGGCGGTCCAGTCGCGCAGCGCCAGTACCACGCGATAACCATCAATATCCTCAAAGGTTTTACCGCATTCATCCCAGTAAGGATTAAACGAAGCCACGGCGATAAAGCCCGCTTCTGACATCCGCCTGCACTGACTCTGCCATTCCCCGTCATCCGGGATATAGAACACCAGAAGATTGTCCTGCGTCGGTGCCCGCCCGACAAAAGTGCCGTGGTGATGGGTAAATTCCAGATGGTAATGATGATGTGGATGTCCCACCAGCACGCCATCAAAACCCTGATGATCGCTAAAACTGCCGATCTCTTCGAAGCCCAACCCTTCACAATACATCCGCGCTAACAGCTCAAGATTATCCGTCGGGCGCGCCACCCGCATAACAGCATGTCGTGAAACCATTTTATCCCCTGCTCCTTTTATCCGATGAAAGTCACCAGCAAGAAAATGAGAATAGCAGAAAAAAATACGACTGATTTAGTCTGAAAACTTGCATCCTGTCAGTTATCGACAACAATCATTTAATCAGGTTTTTCACTGTCAGATGGTCGTTACTTATTCATTAATAACGCTATTTGCTTAACCCCTATTTCCCTTTCACCTCAGGAGACAACAATGAGCATGTACGCAACGCTTGAAGAAGCTATTGATGCCGCCCGCGAAGAATTTCTCGAAGCCGCGCAAGACAGGATCCAGGGCGACGAAGAGCCCGTTCCGGATCAGTTCAACCTGCAAAAATACATCATGCAGGATGGCGATATCATGTGGCAGGCAGAGTTTCTTACCGGTGAAGGCGAAGCTATCGACGCGCTGACTTTCCGCAGCGGTGCAGCCGCGCAGGCCATCTTTGACCAAGACTATGATCAGATAGAACTCGAAGAAGAGTGGGATGACGAAGCCACGTTATACGAATGGGATGAAGGCGAATTCCAGCACGAGCCGCAGCTTGATACCGAAGAAGGTGAAGCCGCAGCCGAAGAATGGGATGATGAAGACGACTATCCGGGACGGGATATCGACTAAGGCCGCAGATTATTCGTAAGGCCCGTGACGCGCATCGATCGGCAGCATGAAAGTGTCGACAATCATTGATAAAGGCACGTCAATGACGGTGACATAACGCCACGGGCTATCACGTAAATCCCACTGCACGCCGGGATAATACTGGTTACCATGTCCCTGCCCCGGCACGGTACGGCTGATGATACTCCCGCATCCGGCCAGCAGAAAAGTCAGTACTGCCAGCACACATCCACGAAAAACAACCCGATTAATCACTCACACTACCTGTCGAATCAAATAAAAGAAGCCCGCTCTTCAGCGCTGAATTGCGCTGTCAGCTTAGCACGCACGCGGTCGTCCCCATGTCAGGGGAAGGTAAAATTTACTACGTTAATGATTAAAGAGCACCTGTCTTCTCGTCTAAAGAAAACGGGCAGTATGTTTGCACATACTGCCCGTTTTTAGCCTTGCACTGTCAGTCAGGCAGGTTTTACTTCCAGCGTCTGAGTGGCAGGGAATGCCTGCACATTACGCGGCAGCTGGTTGTAGTAAGCACCCCATGCCTGCTGATCCGGTTGCGTCCACACCGCAGAGTGCAAACGTGCCATCAGGACCGGATCACTGAGCAGAATCAGACGATCTGCTTTGCCCAGATCCTTCGGACCGGTTTTCAGCGCATGTTCAAGATGCGCACGACGACCGTTTTCAACGGCATCGCGCAACAGGTGACGGGACGTTGCCATCGCCGTTGCCAGTGCGTTGAAGCCCGGATCAAATACCGCGTGCATGAAACCATTTTGCAGCTTACGTTCGCGGTTAAGCGTCAGGTATTCTTCCGTCGCCACCAGTTCACGCGGAGGATTGTACTCTTCCGGTATCAGGAACAGCTTGGCCCGCTTACTCTTAATCCCGAGCGTTGCCCGGCTCGACAGCACCGAAACAATTGGCGACAGGATCAGGGAGAAGACGATTGGCGCCAGCCACCACAGGAAACGCAAGTCCAGCCATGCCATACCGGCAGCCCAGACCGCCCCCAGCAACAGCTGAGATCCGTGACGTTTGAAGGCTTCGCCCCACGGCGTGTCATCATCATCACGTTGCGGTGAGTTCCAGACCACTTCCCAGCCCAGGAATGCGCTGACCACAAAAACGGTGTGGAACAGCATGCGTACCGGTGCCAGTAAGACGGAGAACAGCATCTCAAGGAACATCGAAACCAGCAGACGGAATGCACCGCCAAACTCTTTCGCGCCTTTCGCCCAAATCAGCACGATACTCAGCAGCTTGGGCAGGAACAGCAAGACCATGGTGGTCGAGAACAGGGCTATTGCCAGCTCAGGACGCCACTGTGGCCACACCGGGAACAACTGTCGCGGTTGCAGGAAGTACTGCGGTTCCATCAGCGTATGAACGACCTGCAATGCCGTAGACAGTGCGAGGAACGTAAACCACAGCGGAGCCGAAAGATAAGACATTACGCCCGTCAGGAACACCGCACGGTGAACCGGGTGCATACCTTTTACCAGGAACAGGCGGAAGTTCATCAGGTTACCGTGACACCACCGGCGGTCGCGTTTCAGCTCGTCCAGCAGGTTCGGTGGCAACTCTTCATAACTGCCCGGCAGATCATAAGCAATCCACACACCCCAGCCTGCACGACGCATCAGCGCAGCTTCCACAAAGTCGTGAGACATGATGGAACCAGCGAATGAACCTTCACCTGGCAATGGTGCCAGCGCACAGTGTTCGATGAACGGCTTCACGCGGATAATCGCGTTGTGGCCCCAGTAGTGAGATTCACCCAGCTGCCAGAAGTGCAGACCAGCGGTAAACAGCGGACCGTAAACACGGGTCGCAAACTGCTGGCAACGCGCATACAGCGTATCCATGCCTGACGCTTTTGGCGCGGACTGAATAATACCGGCGTTCGGGTTGGCATCCATCAGACGCGCAAGACCGGTCAGACATTCACCACTCATCACGCTGTCGGCATCGAGAATAACCATATAGGCATATTCCCCGCCCCAGCGACGGCACCAGTCATCGATGTTTCCGCTTTTACGCTTCACACGACGGCGGCGACGACGATAGAAGATACGGCCATGACCTTCGACGTCGCGGCAGACTTCCATCCAGGCTTTTTGTTCCGCAACGCAGATATCCGGATCATAACTGTCGCTCAGGACATAGATATCAAACTGATCCAGATCGCCGGTGGCTTTAACAGATTCATACGTTGCACGAAGACCCGCGAAAACGCGCTCCACGTCTTCGTTACAAATCGGCATGATCAACGCAGTACGGTTATTCGGATTCAGCGGCTCATTGCCTTTGGTCGACGCCGTTATGCTGTATTTGTCACGGCCGATGAGCAATTGTAAAAAGCCCATCAAAGCGGTCCAGAAACCGGCCGAAACCCAGCAGAACAAGATGGCGAACAGCACCAGAATACCGGTCTGTAAGACGTAAGGCAGTAACTGAAGAACCGACTGTTGCCAGTCCTGGTTGATCATATCGCTTGGGTCGATGAGCGCCCAGCCCTGATAAGGCAGGATGGTTTTCATGTACCAGGTGGCGATCGCCGTTTGCACCAGCATCAGAATAAGCAGGATGTAACGACGAACAGAACCGGCATGACGCCAGCGCTTCTCGGACTCAGGCATTTCTGAGGCGCGGTGGCGGGAAGCCGCACTGCGCCCCATCAGATTGTCCCAAAAACGTCCGACCGGGTTAGTGCGCCAGACATCAGGGAACATGCTGGAACGTTTAACCGGCGGCATGGCACTGGCGATAGTACGGCCTTCATTATCGACTTCGTCCAGAGTGCCCTTCTCTTGGGCATCCGGCCAGCTTGCGCTGACGCGGGCTTTCACTGATACCAGAGGGGCATCAGGATCGGCAGCATCAGCGGTGGCCGACACATCACCGCCTAAGCGGTGATGGACGGTTGCAAAAGCCTGCTCTTCAGCAACGGGAAGCTGCTGAGTGAGCGCCGCTTTCTGTTCTTCAGTAAGCGGCAAAGCTTCTACATAATCTTGAGTAGAGTGCGTTGACTTATTCATTTGCAGGCAGCTGATAGCTCCAGGTTTCACTCAGAGTTTTGTCGCCATTGGCCAGAGAAGCGCGCATTTCGATCGCTTTCTTCGGATCCTTCACTTTCAGACGCAGCGTCAGACGCCAGCCTTTAGTCACAGGATTATAGCGGACGGAGTTTTCAACCAGATCACCGTTGTCGCCAACGCTGACCTGAGACGCCACCGGAGTGTCGCTCTTCAGTGCTTTCAGGTTCGGACCCACGAAGTCAACCAGGAAGGCAACGCTGCCGTCCGGCTCACGGATCAGGTTCGACTGTTTCACATCACCGGTAGAACGCATAGTCCGTTCAACCCATGCCAGATCAGGAGAATGTAACTTCTCTTCTTCACGGGTGAAGTGTAAACGATAGTTCAGACTCAGCGGTTTGCCCGCATCCGGCAACTGATCCGGCGTCCAGAAAGCAACAATGTTGTCGTTGGTTTCGTCAGCAGTCGGAATTTCTACCAGCTCAACTTTCCCTTTACCCCAGTCGCCTTTGGTCTCAACCCAACCGCTCGGACGCAAGTCGTAACGATCGTCCAAATCTTCAAAGTTGGAGAAGCTGCGACCACGTTGCAGCAGACCGAAGCCTTTCGGGTTTTCCATTGAGAACTGGCTAACCGCAAGGTGTTTCGGATTATTCAGCGGACGCCAGATCCATTCACCGTTACCGGCGTGAATCGACAGACCATTGGAATCATGCAGCGCCGGACGATAGTTCAGGACCGGTGAAGGCTGATTCGCGCCAAACAGGAACATGCTGGTTAATGGTGCCACACCCAGTTTGCCCACTTTGTCGCGCAGATAAACCTGAGACTGCACATCCACCGTGGCTTCTTTGCCCGGATAAACGTCCAGACGATAAGCACCGGTTGCACGTGGAGAATCCAGCAATGCGTAAATGACTAAGTGTTTTTCATCAGGATTTGGACGCTCGATCCAGAATTCGCGAAAACGCGGGAATTCTTCGCCTGAAGCCAGTGCTGTGTCGATCGCCAGACCACGTGCAGACAAGCCATAAACCTGACCTTTACCGATGACGCGGAAGTAGCTGGCACCCAGCACACTCATAATCTCGTCATCTTTGTCAGCTTTATTGATTGGATAAAGCACTTTGAAACCAGCAAAGCCGAGGTTTTTCACTGAGTCAGCGTCATGTTTGACGTTGCCAAAGTTGAAATAGTCCGGGCTGTATTTGATTTCTTTGACCGAGTTCGCCGTCACTTCATTGATTTTGACCGGCGTATCGAAGTACATACCCTGATGATAAAACTCAAGCTTGAAAGGCGTATTCAGGTTTTTCCAGTACGCTTTATCATGATTGAATTGAATTTGTTGGTAATCTGCGAATTTGAGATCGCGGAACTGAGACGGAAGATTGCTTTTCGGCGCTTCGTAACCTTTATCGGCTAAAGCCTTCGCTTGTTTTGCAACATCATCTATAGAAAAAGCCCAGGCAGATGAGGTGAACATGGTCATCAACACTGCGGCACTTAGCAAACGGACTTTGATCATACGTGACCCTATGGAAAAATTTTTATCCGACACCTTGTCTCCTTTTACGCGCGCTTAACTCGTTTACTGTAACTATTTTAAGGGAAGTGTCAGGTTTCCGACAACTTGAGCAGTCGATGGTTCAGCCATTGATGAACCGTTTAAGCGCAACAGGGTACAAGGATATCAATTCGTTGAAACTCCGGCTATGGAAACTTGTCTTATAACAAGGCATGTTTTAAGGTCAGAAACTAAACTTGTGTCAACAACCGTCATTTTTGGTTACCCGAAGAATTAACCCAAACACAAATTACGCTCTAAAATTAGGATGAGCTCTCTACAACGGATACGTAATGAAAGAACAGAAACCACAACGTGAGTTCTTCTTAGACTCCATCCGCGCATATTTGATGCTGCTGGGTATTCCTTTCCATATATCATTGATTTACTCCAGTCATATCTGGGCGGTAAACAGTGCAATACCCTCTCACGGCCTGACAATATTCAATGATGTCATTCACGCATTCCGGATGCAGGTGTTCTTTGTCATCTCCGGATATTTTTCTTATATGCTGTATGAGCGCTACAATCCTCAGCAATGGCTGAAGGTGCGCCTGGAGCGCGTCGCCATCCCACTGGCCGCGGCCTTCCCGCTCATCACCATTCCGCAGTTGTATTTCCTGATGAAATTTACCGATAAATTCTCCGGCTGGGACAGCATGGGCTTTTATCAAAAGATTAATACCACCGTCTGGGAACTGGTCTCCCATTTATGGTTCCTTTTAACGTTGGTTATTCTTACCAGTATTTGTTTCTACCTCTTCAAATTTATTAAAGAAATTAAGACTAGTCGCATTCAAATTATTAAAAGACGGACAAACAGCTTAGGAAAACTCTCAATTATATTTTTATTCATCGGATTAATTTACGCGGCATTTAATAGAAGCCTGTATCTTTTTGCGCCTGATTTACTTTCCAACGGTGCTTTTAATTTCATCGTTATGCAGACGTTGTTTTATCTGCCATTTTTCATCATCGGCGCGTTTGCTTATAAATTCTCCTGGTTGAAAGAGTTGTTCCTGAAACCATCAGCAACGGCCGGGGTGGTCAGCATCTTCCTGTTCGTGGCTTACATGTTCAATCAGCATGTTAATACCCCGCAACTGTATTCGATGGAAATCGATGCCATCATCACGACCCTGCTGGGCATTCTGATGGTTAACGTGGTGTTCTCGTTCAGCCACTACCTGCTGAATTTCCAGGCGCCGTGGATAACCTATCTGGTGAATTCATCACTGTTTATCTATCTGATCCACCACCCGTTAACGCTGATTTACGGTGCTTTCATTACACCTAAAATTCAAAGTGACTGGCTGGGCTTCTTCCTGGGACTGGTGTTTGTTTTCGGTATCGCGTTCTTCCTCTATGAGATCCACAAACGCATTCCCATCCTGCGTTTCCTGTTCTCGGGTAAACCGCAGCATCCGGCAAAAAAAAGCTCTTCTGAGCCGACTCCACCTCAAAATCAGGCATCCTGATCCCTTTAGCGGACTGATGTGAGGACAGATAGAAAAGGCGGCCCTGCTGATGCAAGGTCGCCTTTTTAGTCTCTGAAGCAGACCTATATCAGCGAGATGTCTGAATCGACGGGATCACTGATATCCCGACTTTCAGACGATTTGCATCCGGCTGATGGGCATCCAGCACAATTTTCACTGCCAGGCGCTGTACAACTTTGGTGTAATTTCACGTCACCAGAACAGGCGTTGCATGTTGGCCGGGATCGCCTGTTCGAGATACTGCGTTGCTCACGGTTACTGGTAATGCCTAAACGTGCCTATCATAAAACGACAAACAGCCATCATCGCTTTTACCGTCACCCTAATTTATTGAAGTCAGGAGTAAATCAGATTATTGCCTGCCATCCGGAACAGGTATGGGTCACGGATATCACTTATCTTCCGCTGCGTCAGGGAACGGTGTATGTGAGTCTGGTCACTGACGCCTGGCCGAGAAAAATAGTGGGATATCATGTGCATGAAAGACTGCATACCCGGAATGTGGCCGCCGCGCTCAAAATGGCTCTGATGAGCAGACGCACAGCATCTGTCCTGATACATCACTCAGACCGGGGCATACAGTACTGCTCAACTGAATATCAGGCGCTGCATGAACGACACGGCGTTATCTGCTCGATGACGGACGGATATGACTGCTATCAGAATGCGCTGGCGGAGCGGGTAAACGGGATATTGAAAATGGAGTATCTGCTCACCAGGCCAGAAAATATCAAGCAGGCAAGAAAGATGGTCAGGGAGTCGGTGGAAATCTACAACACCCAGCGACCCCATCTATCATTAAAATATAAAACGCCCAATGAAGTTCATCAGGCGTTTTAAGGCTGAAAAGAGTCAACCTATATCAGGACTAGTCAGAGAAAACATTACTTCGTATTTATCACACCCATCGACTGTGCCCACTCACTGATATGATTCCGATAAAAGAATGTGATATCCAGTTCCAGAGAGCTTTCTTTCGACGGCGTTACTGTGCCTAAACATGGATATTCCTGTGGTCGGTATTCAAAGAGAAAATCATCCATTTCCTCATCGGTCAGCAGTTGATCGCCCTCGATATTATCCTGAAAAAAATAGGCGTTCAGCATCCAGACCCGGTACTCATAATCGTTTTTAATCAAGTGCATAGGGATAATCTCGGTAAAAGACATGTTACGTACCTGAAAAATTTCTCCCTAAGTACAGCTATGACATCAGGTACGCGTCGCGTTCGAGCCATCCATTGCTGATTTCATATAACAAGAAATTAACATACCAATGATCTTTAGCAAGCAGCAATTACTCTGAAAATTTCATCTTATGTACGTTCAGTCATTGGCAGGGGGGGTGTTTGAATTAAATATAATTTAAGCAGATACATTTCGCTTTTGTTATTTGTAACGTGATTAATTCAGGGAAAGGTATTTCAAAAAAAAAGAAGAATTGAGAGGAACAGAACTGACATTGGGGATGCCTTCGCATCGCCACCGCCAACCCTGTTCCCAAAATCTGTTTTACTGCTTTTAACCTGCTCTCTGCTACCAGCGACCTGGCGGAGGACCTTCACGCCAGTGTCCCGGAGGCCCGTCACGCCAGTGCCCCGGAGGGCCATCATGCCAGTAACCTGGAGGCGGACCTTCGCGCCAGTGCTCGTGATGCCAGTAACGCGGCGGCGGCGGCGCTGGCTCGTAATACACCCAGTGACCACGGCCTTCATCACGATAGTGATTATCCCACCAACCTGGCGGACGCCAGTCACCACCATCCCAGTAGTACCCGCGGTTGTCACGATCGCCGATATGCAATGACAGGCCAGGCATATTAACTCCGAGCTCGACGTTTGCCTGTGCGATAGCTGGCAAAGTTAGCAAAACGGCGAGAACTAAAATCAATTTTTTCATTGTGAACCTCACGACCTGCGTATCAGGTGGTGACAAAGTACCGCCAGCTATCTTCCTGTTCTATAGGAATTTATCCCAAAAAAAATGCCTTAACGCTACCCTTACATTTGCGTCAGAGCCCCCTTGCGGACAACCTGCTGCAACGCTATGTCAGCAAAGGAAATTCAGCGAAAAATCGCGAAAGAGAAATAAATGACAGATACAAAAAAACCGCCGAAGCGGTTCTTTGTTTGCTGCAAAGTTGTACAAAATCAGATTTTGCAGCCTTCACAGTCATTTTCGTCCTGAACGGCTTCAGGCACTTCCGCTGCTTTTTCAGCCGCTTTAACTTCAGCGGTTTCCAGTGCAGCATCAATGTCAAAATCAAAAATATCGTCGCTCATTCTCTTCACCTTAATTATTCGAAATCAGCCTAAGTATAACGATCCGCCTCAGGAGATGCCGGTTTTTTTGTGCCCTGAAGTGGCTTTGACGGACACGGAAACGTCGCAAAAACCCGCAGGATTTGCATAAAGTACTTTCGGAAACCATAGTTATAGTGAATATCACGGTGTCACGGAGACACTTTTTGCTGAAAATACGAGGAGAACCGGATGACGACGTCAAATATCAAAGCCTGGGCAAATACCCGTGAAACTTCTCACGAAATCGCTGAGGCTATTTTCGAACTGGCTAAAAACGATGAGAAACTGGCGCAGAAAATTTGGGAAGAAGGAAACGATGAGGTTCTGCCCATCGCCTTCGCAAAAACCAAAGACGACTATCTGTTCTGGGGCGAAGAGAAAATCGACCGGAAAAACGTCTGATTACGCCGTTCTAAACCGGTAAGATATTAACCGGTAACAAGAAGCCCTGAGTGCCGCTCAGGGTTTTCGCATGTTCATCCCACAGCGTTCAGCTGTCGAATCCGAATCCCATTTTATGCGCCCACTCAAAGACCTGTTCTTTGTAGAAAAAGCGCGGTTCACACACGCCCGGCTCTCCCGGTGTCTGGATCATGACAGCCACACACGGATAAGCCACCGGGCGGGCATCAAAGATAAAGTCATCCACTTCCTGATCGGCAAACTCAGAGGTTTCGCCTACCGCACTCGCCTGGAATATCTCATCCATAATCCATTTACGGTATTCAAATTCATTGTTGATAAATTTCATCATTCACCTCTGTTCGGCTTTTACTCTACATGCGGTCAGTGCCAGAATAAATCAACCGTGTAAGGCGTCACCGCCACAGCAGGGGCACACTTCGGCGCGGGAAACGGACATCTCAGCGCTGCCGTCGCTGTCCCATTCCACTCTCAAAGGTTTACCGTTATCGCGTTCAGCGTTAATGAAGCGATCAAAATGCGTCGCCTGCCCGGTCATTGTTTCAGTCAGCAACAATTCATCGCCAGCATAAATGCGTGCGGTGGCCTGAGCATCTTGTTTTTCACCCGAAATGATTTTGTGCAGATGATGAATAGTGAGTTTGATTCGTTCCACGGTCGCTCCTGTCACGGCTCAACATCACTTTCGCTTGTGATATTGATTCACGAAAATGATATCCAGCCGCTATTTTATCAGAGCAGGCAGGGTAACGTCATGGCCTGTGGCCATGTTTACATGCGGAATTAATGAGCTAACTGTGCGGTACCGGTGGGATCTGGCAAATGTTGTTGTTCAAGACGCGCCAGATCGTACACATCGTAAAAATCGACAAAACCTTTATGAATGACAATCGACTCAATACGATTTTTTATACGGGCGCTTACGCTGCCAGCGCTGAGGATTTGTTGCACGGCATCCGCAGATAATTCGCGGCTGAAATACCATTCACCGTTGTAGCAGACACGTAAATCCAGCACGCCGATATCTTCATAGCGATACACTGGTTTGATTTCCAGCAGCAACATCGCCGACATAAACACCAGAAACGCAGTAAATCCGATAAACCAGCCGATACCCATATAAGGCGAAACATACATCACGATGCCCACAGCGATATACCCCACCAGCATCGCCAGACACAACCAAGGGTGATTCACAAAGAATTCTGCGTTGATCCGTGGTTTCCCGTCGCGCCCTTCCTGATGGTTGATACGATCAATTTCACTGTTTAATACATTTTTGATTACGTCCATCTCATTTCCTCATTGCGTCACGACTATAATGCAATCTGATAGGTAAATTTTATCATGACAACTGTTATAGCGCGTAGAGCAGTTACCGGGAGTTAAACGGCGAACTGTTATAGTTTGGCATTTGCGTCATCCCAATAAGGAACCCACTCACTGCATGTCAGATAAAAGGAGATCATCGTGGCATTATTAATCGTAG
Source organism: Rahnella bruchi (assembly GCF_003614975.1). Taxonomy (GTDB): domain Bacteria; phylum Pseudomonadota; class Gammaproteobacteria; order Enterobacterales; family Enterobacteriaceae; genus Rahnella; species Rahnella bruchi. The sequence goes on from NZ_QZWI01000001.1 coordinate 427,398, forward strand.
AAAGACCGGCGAAAAAGCTGGTGAGCTACCGGGTTGTTGGCCCTTATAAAGAGTCAATCCATAACGGCTTTCAGCACCTGACAAAATGGGTCGCGCGGCATCATCAGCCGCAAAATGAATGGCTGACGTGGTTTCACGATAACCCGGACACCACACCTGCTGAGGCTTTGCGGGCCGATCCTTCGGTGTGCGTCGCGGATAACTTTATCCTTGATGATGCCGAAGGGCTGACGCTGCAAACGCTTCCCGGAGGCACTTATGCGGCGTATCACACCACGATAACAGATGAGAATTTTGAGAAAGCCTGGCGTGATTTTTACGGCCAGCTGCTCGCCAGCAGTCATTACCGGCCTGACGGTAAAGCCTGTTTTGAGCACTATCTCAGTGATGGTTCGAAAAATGGCATCTGGGAAGTAGTGCTGTATCAGTCGGTGGAGAAAATTCCGCCGATCCGCTAGAAACTTAAACCAGCAGCGGGATGTCAGACTGGTCGCAAAAATCGATAAAAGCCTGTGGTGGCTCAGCGTCGCTGACCACCACATTAAAACGGGCAAGAGGTGCGATCGCAGCCGGTCGCACCTGATCGAACTTACTGCTGTCAGCAACCAGAATGCTTTGTGCAGAACGTTCAATGGCCTGATGTTTCATGAGCAACTCATCAAAATTGAAACATGTCACTCCATGTTCAATACTCACACCGGCCGCGGAGATGAACGCTTTCGACGGACGGATAAAATCGAGTTCACTGCTGCGCCCGATGGGCGTGAAAATGCTGTTGCTGGATTTGAACGCACCTCCGCACAAAATAACCTCACAATTCGGTTTTTCCTGGAGGGCCAGAAACGTATTCAGCGAATAGCAAATCGCCGTAAATACACAATCCTCTGCAATCTTTTCAATCACATAAGGCATGGTCGTGCCGCAATCGAAAAATACGGTATCGTTATTCTGAATGAGGCTGGCAGCACGGGACGCCAGTCGCCGCTTTTCCTCTATCTGACGCATTTTCTGCTCACTGACAAAATAATGCGTCGCCGGGCTATTTTTGGGATCCATAACAATGTATCCGCCCAAAAGAATCACCGGGGCGGGCGCGGAATTCAGATCACGGCGGATCGTCATCTCGGAAACTTCGAGCAGCAAAGAGGCTTCTTTCAGGTGAATTTTGTCGGTTTTTTTTAAAGCCAGTAACAGACGCTGGATCCTGTCTTCACGCTTACTTTCCATGATGTTATCTCACGCCCTTACCGTTTCGCAGCCGCTCACTATACCGTTGCAGGTCACTCACCGCAAACCCGTGCAACGCCTGAATTTATTGCAACTGACGCAACGTCAGATAGCCACCAAAAACCGCACCGGTATCAATATAGAACTGATTAGCAAACTGCATCGCAGGTTCCACCGGAGTGTGGCCGAAATAGAATTCGTCAGCACCGGAAATGGTGTTGTAACGCCCGGCCAGCGCAAAGTTAACGCGATCCCGGTTCCAGATAATTTCATACCCGTCCAGCGGTTTGCCGAAGACATAATCATCAGAAATATAATCAGCGTGAGCGACCACAATATGTTTCCCCTCACGGGTAGTCAGTTCCAGCACATGTGGCAAATTATCAGCCTGGAGAATCAGTGATTTGGCTTCTTCCCGCTTGTCGCTCTCGAGTGCGTAAAACCAGTCGCCACCATTGCGCAGCCAGCGGGGAACATTTTCTTCATTTACCGCATCAATGGCCATCTGCTCATGATTGCCCCTGACGCAGGAAAACCAGGTTTCATTCATCAATCTCAGGCACCCCACGCTGTCGGTTCCGCGGTCGGCGAGATCACCGACCGAAAGCAACAAATCGCGATGCGGGTCGAAAGCCACTTTCGCCAGCTGCTCTTCAAGCAAGCTCAGACAGCCGTGCAAATCACCGACGATATAAATATGTCGGTAAACTGAACCTTCAATACGCTGGTATAAAGCTGAAGTCATACGAAATAAGGATCCCTTTAAGGAGTGGATCTTTTAAGTGTAACGCATGGAAGTGAAGTGGAAAGAGCAGAAGTGAAGGGAATACGATGATGAAAACGAAGGGGACACTTTTCCCGAGGCATCAGCGGTTTGTGGCCTCTCTACACTGAGTTGGCGCTGAAATCCACTGATAATTAAATTATCGTTAAGTAACTGACGCCTTTTTGTGCTAGACTACTGCCCGCTCTAAGTAAAACCGGAGGTTTTATGAGTTCCACAGTTGTAAGCGCTCAAGACGAGTGTCCGTTGTGCCAAAGCACGAATAAGACGTCGGTCAATATGTCGGCAAAAATTGTTACTGTGACCTGCACATCCTGTGGCCGGTACAGTATCTTCCGTAAAACAATGGAAGAGATCTCAATTGACCGTAAGAAACGCGTTGCCCTGCAGGCGTTTTTCACCAGCCAGCCTAACTACCACCTGCCTTTATCTATCAGGGCACTGAGCAACACTGAAGCACCGGGTGAATTCTGACCCTAAAAACGCCCCTCGGGGCTGTTTTAATTTCTGATTTTCTTCATTCTTTATATCCATAAACCGACATTCTGTTCAGAAAATAAAATTCTGACTGCGGCAACATGCGCGAAGGATGTTTGTGAAGAAACACTTAAGGCCCCCTCTTGAAGGTGGCCTTTTTTATTTCATCATGTTTAGGGACAGCGTGCATTCCATCAGAGTTATAGCAGCAGAAATGGCCTGAATTTCAGGCATAAAAAAACCACCCGAAGGTGGCTATAACGACATTACTACTATATTGCTTTTGATTATTCTTTGCATTTTCCCATGGTACCCGGGACGAGACTTGAACTCGTACAGCCTAAGGCCGAGGGATTTTAAATCCCTTGTGTCTACCGATTCCACCACCCGGGCTCCGGGAAAATTGGAGGCGCGTTCCGGAGTCGAACCGGACTAGGCGGATTTGCAATCCGCTACATAACCGCTTTGTTAACGCGCCTTAAATCTCACTACTTGTCTTGCACTTAAACCAATTCAATAACCAGTTTAAGAAAATTTGGAGCGGGAAACGAGACTCGAACTCGCGACCCCGACCTTGGCAAGGTCGTGCTCTACCAACTGAGCTATTCCCGCTTTAATCAGAACGTACTGATTTTTTTAACTAATCTTCTGGCCTAACACTGTCTGCCTTCCGATGCGTTGCATTCTACTGACCTGACGGATTGAGTCAATAAAATTATCAGCTTCATGCGATCGTTTGACGTTTTTTACGTCAGTTTGATCAGGGTTCCAGCAAATCGTGGCGCGCAGCGTTCAGATATTGGAACATTGACCAGAAAGTCAGCACCGCAGCAATGTACAACGCGACGACACCCACCCCTACTACAATCGAATCCGGACGCCACAACAACGCGACCAGTGACAGCATTTGCGCCGTGGTTTTCACTTTGCCAATCCACGACACCGCCACGCTGCTGCGTTTACCAATTTCAGCCATCCATTCACGCAACGCTGAAATGATGATTTCACGGGCAATCATGGTTGCAGCAGGCAATGTAATCCACCAGGAGTGGAAATACTCAGCCACCAGCACCAGCGCAATAGCCACCATCACTTTGTCAGCGACAGGGTCGAGAAACGCACCAAAGCGGGTCGTCTGCTTCAGACGACGGGCAAGATAGCCATCAAACCAGTCAGTCGCGGCGGCGAAAACGAAGATCAGCGCACAAGCCAGCGGTGCCCACGGATAAGGCAGGTAGAAGGCCAGTACGAAGAACGGTATCAGTACAACGCGAAACAGGGTAAGGCACGTAGGTATATTAAATTGCATAGCGAAGGTAACTGTATGTCCGGTGTGGATATTATGAGTATGTTGCTACAACGCCCTCAGTGTTTCAACGCATTATGAATCTTTTCTGCCAATGCGATTGAAATACCCGGTACCTGTGCAATTTCCTCTACGCTGGCATTCAGTAATGGCTGAATGCCTCCCATGTATTTCAGTAAAACCTGACGCCGTTTAGGCCCGACGCCCTCGATTTCTTCCAGCGCACTGGTGGTGCGGACCTTAGCGCGTCTCTGCCGGTGACCGGTAATAGCGTGATTATGTGAATCATCCCGAATATGCTGGATAACGTGCAGGGCCGGAGAATCTGCCGGTAACGCAATCCCCTCACCTTCCGGTACAAAAAACAACGTTTCCAGCCCGGCTTTACGATCCGCACCCTTGGCGATACCAATCAGCAGCGGTTTGGATTTATCCCACTCCACATTCAGTGACTGAAACACATCCAGCGCCATACCCAGTTGCCCTTTACCACCATCGATAAAGATGACATCAGGGATTTTATTATCATCGAGCGCTTTGCCATAACGGCGCTGCAATACCTGTGCCATTGCCGCATAGTCATCACCTGGCGTAATACCGGTAATGTTATAACGCCGGTATTCCGACCGTAGCGGACCGTTGCCGTCGAATACCACACAAGAAGCGACAGTTTGCTCGCCCATAGTATGGCTGATGTCGAAGCATTCCATGCGGTTAATTTCAGCAAGATGCAGGGTTTTTGCAAGCTCTGCCAGCCGCTGATGGATAGTCGACTGTTGCGCCAGTTTGGTCGTCAGGGCTGTTGAAGCATTGGTACGCGCCAGTTTCAGATAACGGGCACGGTCGCCGCGCGGTTTGCTCTGGATTTGCACTTTGCGTCCGGCCAGCTCACTCAGCGATTCCGCGAGCAGGTCTTTTTCTGCCAGACTAAAGTCCAGCAAAATTTCGCCCGGAAGTGTCCGCTGCTGACTGCCTTGCAGATAAAATTGCCCGACAAAGGTCTGCACGACTTCGCCAAGATCAGTACCGCCTGGCACTTTCGGATAATAGCTGCGGCTGCCGAGCACTTTACCCTGGCGGATAAACAACACGTGCAGACAGGCCATACCGGATTCAAAGGCCACGCCGATGACATCCAGATCCTCGCTGTTTCCGGAAACAAACTGACGTTCCGTTACGCGACGCACGGCCTGGATCTGATCTCTTATCCGCCCGGCATCTTCGAATCGCAGCGTCTTGCTGGCTTCTTCCATGCGGTTTACCAGTTGGGTAACCACCTGCTGATCTTTACCTGATAAGAACAACCGGACGTATTCCACCTGATCATTATAATCTTCGTCGCTGACCAGTCCCTTCACGCAGGGGCCAAGACAGCGGCCAATCTGATATTGCAAACAAGGGCGTGAACGGTTGCTGTAAACGCTGTTTTCGCACTGGCGGATAGGGAAAAGTTTTTGCAGCAACGCCAGTGTTTCACGCACGGCATAAGAGTTCGGGAAAGGCCCAAAATATTCGCCTTTGGCATGTTTGGCGCCACGATGGACAGTAATTCTCGGATGATTATCCGCACTGAGGAAGATCAGCGGATACGACTTATCATCACGCAATAACACGTTATAACGCGGCTGATACAGTTTGATGTAGTTATGTTCGAGGAGCAGCGCTTCCGTTTCGGTGTGCGTAACAGTGACATCAATTTGTGCGATGTTTTTAACCAGAGTTTCGGTCTTGCGGCTGGAAACCTGGACACGAAAATAGCTCGAAAGACGTTTTTTAAGGTCTTTGGCTTTACCTACGTAGATTACGGTGCCGCTGGCGTCATACATCCTGTAGACGCCGGGCTGGCTGGTGACCGTTTTCAGAAAGGCCTTGGGGTCGAAGCGCTCATCACTCACTGCCGGATAAAGTCTCCGTATTGAACAAACCGTGTCGAATCGCCAAATGGGTTAACTCAACATCGCCGCTGATATTTAATTTACTAAACATCCTATAACGATAACTGTTAACTGTCTTCGGACTCAAGTTCAGTTGTTCTGAAATTTCATTCACTTTTTGTCCCTTGGTAATCATCAGCATGATTTGTAATTCACGCTCAGACAAGGAATCAAACGGTGTCTCAGACTGAGGTTCAATCTGGCTAAGCGCCATTTGTTGTGCAATATCTGACGCAATATATCGCTGGCCGGAGTCGACCAGACGAATTGCATTCACCACTTCCTGTGGAGCCGCACCTTTGCTCAGGTAACCTGACGCCCCCGCCTGCATCACTTTCGCCGGCAACGGGTTTTCAGTATAAATCGTTAACATGATGATCTTGATATCCGGGGAGAAACGAACGATTTTTTTCGTCGCTTCAAGCCCGCCAATGCCTGGCATGTTCATATCCATCAGGACAATATCAACATCATTGGTACGACACCATTTGACGGCATCTTCACCGCATTGCGCCTCACCAACGACTTTGATGCCTTTGATATCTTCAAGAATGCGTCGGATCCCTGCGCGCACCAGTTCGTGGTCATCAACAAGAAGAACGCTAATCAAAGAGAATTCTCCAAAAAATAAGGGCAACACACCGTCAGGATCTTCAGGCCAGTCTTACGTATTCAAACGTGGCGAACATTAATATTGTTCTAAGACAGCTTATAAATGAAGAGAAGGTGGCAATTAGAGACCAGCATCAACTAACTCTTTCCACTGCCGGTCAATGGCAGTGTTTTTAAATCAGGAAGACACAGTTATTTATTATAGCCCGCGTATTTTACTCTAACATCTCTTCCTGACCAAGGAGTGTCTGCAAAAAACTACTTTGCTGAATGTAAATGAGAAGTGCCATCACCTGTATTAATAATTTAAAAAAAGGCTTTTTTAATCAATGGTCAAGCGCCAGCCCTTGGCCTGTCTTATTTTCCGCAAAAAAATAATGCCAACCGTTTTTTGTTGCTTAAAATCCATGGTTAACTGGCCTGACTATTTAACCGACAGTAATCGTCAAAGATATATATATGATATGACCGATGATTATTTACGATCGCACGAATTGCTGATGGTTTATATGAATAAATCTGCACGTGGAGATGAATTTTTCTCAACCGGCAATAATGTTTAGTATTCTGTACTTTGTTGGCAAAAACGCTCGATGCTTATATCGGATTAACACATTTGCGTCACCCCAACGGGCGATGCACTAAAACCGACTAACTATGCTAAAATGCCGCCACTTTCCACCCGGCGCGAACGGGTGAGTTCATTTTTAGCCCCATTTTTCAACCGTTTAGAATTCGGCGTGCTGCCTGGCAGTGAGCCTGAGGAGATATAAATAATGAGTAATTGCGATTTTACGACTGAAGCGAACGTTGAAACACTGGCGACCGAAGTTGCCTGCCTTAAAGCGACACTGACCCTGATCCTCAAAGCCATCGGTCAGGCTGATGCGGGTAAAGTGATGCTGAACATGGAGCGTTTTGTTGCGCAGATGGAAGACGAGCAACAGGCTGAAGTCTTCAAAAACGCCCTGCAACAAATCAAGTTCGCATACCGCCAGTAAAGTATTCAGGAGTCTGTCGACCGACAGGCTCTGCCCTTCCCTGTTTTCGCCTGCACTTTCTGCTCAGACTTTCAGCTGCAATTTTCTGCTATAATCAGGCCCTGAATTCATTTCACGGGGACCAGAGCATGAGCGACGAAAAGAATAAAGAAAACAAAAGCAAAGCCGATGACGTCCACGTCAGCGACGGGTTAGGAGAACTGCTTGAGGCTTCAGAACAACTGACTGAAGAAGAACTCCGGAAAGCGGCAGAAGAAGCAAAACAAGCCGTTGAAGATGCCAAGAACCAAAAACATCATTGATTCATGCAACACAATTTCCTTGCCCCGCATCAGGCGATTGCGCCTCTGGCTATCGATTACCAGCACGGCGACAGTGAGCCCGCGCACAGCCACAGCTGTTCGCAACTGATTCATACTTTATCGGGCGTGGTAGAAGTTCATACCGCACTGGGCACCTGGATGGTGCCCCCCGGACGTGGCGTGTGGTTACCCGCTCACGTTGTGCACAGCCTGCGTTTTATCGGTGGCGTCAAAGCCCGCACCCTGTTTGTTGAGCCCCTCGCCCGTGCCGATTTGCCCGCACAATGTCAGGTCGTGCAAATTTCTCCTCTTCTGCGCGAACTGATCCTGACCTCGCTGACCATTCCGGTGGATTATCTGCCCGGTGGTCGCGATGAACGTATCATGGAGCTGTTGCTCGACGAACTACGCCTTTTACCCAGCTTGCCGCTGCATCTGCCGGAACCGAAAGAGCCGGAACTTTTGCTACTGACTCAGCAAATACGGGCAGATTTGTGCTCATCGTGGGAACTGGAAGACGTCGCGCAGCGTATGGAAATCAGCAGCCGTACCCTCTCGCGTCGTTTTCAGCGTGAAACGGGTCTGCGGTTTAGTGACTGGGTACGTCAGGCGAAATTACTGGAAGCTCTGAACCAGCTGGCGGCAGGTGTGTCGGTGATTGATGTGGCGCTGGCGCTCGGTTACGACAGTCCGAGCGCCTTTAGTGCGATGTTTCGCCGATTACTGGGCGTATCCCCCAGCGAATACTTTAATCAGACATCCTGAACAGACTAATCAGTCAGCCACATCAGTCAGCCATAATGGCACTGGCAGCATTAAACAGCGCCTGCAAAGACGCGCTGGAAACATCGCTGTCGATCCCCACGCCGTAACAGGTTTCTCCCGGACGCCCCTGACAACTCAGATACGCCACTGCACGGCTGTGGCTTTGATGTCCCAGCGTGTGCTCATGATAATCGCCGATCTCCAGCTGTACATCGAAACTGCGGCGCAGGGCATCCGCCGCGCCGGAAAGCAAACCATTGCCACTGCCAGAAATGTGCTGCTCTTCATTGCGATAACGGATCCGCGCGCTGAAATGACACACATTTTGTTCGTCACTGCGGATGTCATACCCCAGCAGTTTGATCACCGGCTGCTCGGTTAAACCGTATCGCTGACGGAAAAGACGCCAGATATCACTGGTGCTCATTTCCTTGCCATGCGCATCTGTCTCGCGCTGCACGGCCTTGCTGAAATCAATCTGCAAGCCACGCGGCAATTTCAGGCCATGATTTTGCTCAAGCAGCCACGCCGCTCCGCTTTTACCGGACTGACTGTTGACGCGGATCACCGCTTCATAGCTACATCCGACATCCGCCGGGTCCAGCGGCAGGTAAGGCACGCGCCAGTACGGGCTCTCAGAGGTTTTTTGCGCCGCAAAACCTTTCTTGATAGCGTCCTGATGCGAGCCGGAAAATGCCGTAAAGACCAGTTCCCCCGCATACGGATGGCGCGGATGCACTGGCAACTGATTGCACTCTTCTACCGCTTCCACGATGGCCTGTAAATTACTGAAATCAAGTCCCGGCGCGACACCTTGGGTATAGAGGTTCAGGGCCAGCGTCACGATATCCACGTTACCGGTGCGTTCACCGTTGCCGAACAAACACCCTTCCACGCGATCGGCACCCGCCAGCATGGCCAGCTCTGCACACGCCACGCCCGTTCCACGATCATTATGCGGATGCACGCTGATTGAAACCTGCTGGCGACGGCTGAAATGACGGCAGAACCATTCAATCTGATCGGCATAAATATTCGGTGTGCTGACTTCCACAGTCGCCGGTAAATTAATGATCATCGGTCTTTGCGCGCCCGGTTCCCAGACATCCGCTACGGCTTCACACACTTCCAGCGCAAACTCCAGTTCGGTAAAGCAAAACGTTTCCGGCGAATATTCGAACGTCCAGTCGGTTTGCGAATATTGTTCACAAAGTTGACGGATCTGTTGCGCGCCACGCACGGCCAGTTCGCGGGTTGCCGCCTGATCCTGATTGAAGACCACTTCACGGAAAACAGGCGCGGTGGCATTGTATAAATGCACGATGGCGCGCGGTACGTCTTTCAGGGCTTCGAAGGTGCGCGCAATCAGATCAGGGCGCGATGGCGTCAGAACCTGGATCACCACATCATCAGGGATCAGCTTGTCTTCAATCAGCCCGCGGACGAAATCAAAATCGGTTTGCGATGCCGACGGGAATGCGACCTCAATCTGCTTAAAACCACACTTAATCAACAAATCGAAAAACTGACGTTTCCGCGCATTGTCCATGGGTTCAGCCAGCGCCTGATTACCGTCGCGCAAATCACTTGAGCACCACTGCGGCGCGGCGCTGAGCACATTTCCCGGCCACTGACGATCAGGCAAATTGACCTGCGGGAAGGGGCGATATTTTTGCGACGGGTCGTTTAACATACGATTCTCCTTGGGGTTTAGAGGCAGCTGCAATGCGCCGTTAAACCCATAGTACGCAAACGATAACTTCCTGCGCCTGACTAACTGACAGCAACCCTCGCAAAACGGACAAAAGAAAATGATAAACGAATCAAAGTCACGCTATAGTGCATAACTAAACGCGTCCAGCTCGGCGATCAGAGGTCGTACAGAATGAAAAGGGTTCTGAATCCAAACGAAAAGAAACGGCTTGCGGCGCTGCAAAAATTGAAGATTGCGGACGGCAACCCGGATGAAGTCCTCGACCTGATTACCCGTCTTACTCAGCAGATTTTTGATATTCCTATTTGCATCATTACTCTGGTAGACCAGCATCGTCAGTGGTTTAAATCTAAAACCAACACCGCGCTTCGTTACACCGCCCGGGATATTGCCTTTTGCGATCACACCATTCGCTCTTCGTCAGTGATGGTGGTAAATGACGCCACTCTTGATCCCCGTTTTAACGATAACCCGCTGGTGACGGCTGAAGAAGGGATGCGTTTTTATGCCGGTGCGCCGCTGATTACCCGCGATGGTTTTGCCGTTGGCAGTTTATGTCTTGCAGATAAAAATCCGCGCGACTTTTCCGTTCAGGAAATAGAAATGCTGTCGGATCTGGCGGCCATTGTCATCGATATTATTGAATCCCGCAGCAGCATGAGTTTTGTCGATATCGTCACGCGCTTACCTAACCGTCAGCGTCTGATGGAAGACATCGCGCAACTGATTAAGGCGCCAGACAACACCGCGTACCTGCTGATCCTGATCGATACCCTGGATACGCTCTATGCCTATGATATTGGCCGTGCAATTGGCATTCCGAAAGTCGAAAATATCCTCAAGGATGTCGGCTCATTCCTGCGCAGTGAACTCAACGAAAACGATAAAGTTTACAGCCTGATGCTGGGCCGTTTTGCCCTCATCAAGCGCCTTGATGAGCAGGAAGAAATCTTCACTCAGCTCGAAAATGCGGCGACAAGAATCCAGCAAAGTATTACCAGCGACATTCCGATCAATGTGCGCCTGCATGCCGGTTATACGGTATTTTCACCCACCTCTGATTGCGCTGAAAACATCATGCGTCAGGGCATGTCTTCATTGCATGAAGCGATCAGTAATAACCAGCTGGTGATGCCGTATCATCAGGAATCGGACGTTATTCAGCGTCGCGCGTTTAACCTGCTGAATGACCTGATGGCAACGGTAGCTTCCTGCAAAGACTTCCATCTGGTGTATCAGCCTAAGATTCGCCTGGCTGACAAAAAATTTCAGGGTGTTGAAGCGCTGATCCGCTGGCAGCATCCGACTCTCGGAGTGATTTCACCTTCAGAATTTATTCCTCTGGCTGAAAAAACGCCTTTAATTACACCGCTGACCAACTGGGTCATCACCCAGGCGGTGATGCAAATCGCCGAATGGCAAAAACGTGGCGCGCAAATTCAGGTATCGATAAATCTGACGGCCAATAATCTGGTAGAACAGGATCTGGTTCAGCGCATTCATACCGCGCTTATCCTGCATCAGGTATCTCCATCCATGCTGGAAATCGAATGCCTGGAAACTCAGACGCTGGCAAATAATCCTCATGCCGTGGCCTCACTGGATGCATTGCGTAATATGGGGATCAGCATCGCGCTGGATGATTTCGGATCGGGTTACAGCAATCTTAATTACCTGCAAAAGATCCCGGCGGATACGCTGAAACTGGATCAATCCCTCATTCAGGGCATCAGCAATGACAGCAAAAGCAAAGTCATTGTGAAATCGATGATTGAAATGGCACATGCGCTCAGTTATCAGGTAGTGGCTGAAGGGGTGGAAGACAACGACACCCTGCTGTGTCTGGAGGAACTTCAGTGCGATTCGGTGCAGGGTTTTTATTTCTCACGCCCGCTGCAACACGATCAAATCCTCGAATGGTCCAAACCTTACATCTGAATAAATCGATGACTGGCTGACAATAAAAAACCCGCCTTCGCGGGTTTTTTCATTTCATCACTTACTATTGCTGCCTTCTGGCCGGATGTTGTAGGTTCCGAAGAAGCTACGGTCGGTTTCCAGACTGATGTTTTTGCCGTTGGCATCGACCGTGATCTCACCGGTGGTTTTCGTCAGCGCGCAGGCGATACGTACTTCAATCTTGCGCATACCGTTCGGCACATTCAAATCCACATACTGGTTGAAATGCAGGGTTGCAATGGTCTTTCCGTCCAGAATAACCAGCAACGGGCAGGTCTTCTCAAACGGCACGATTGTAGATTGTTCTAAGCGGTGCAAACGGATGTGTGTCTGCCCTTCTGGCGCAACGGCGCTGGCATTTGCGTAGGCTGACTTAACCTGAGGCGTCGGTTCATAAGGATTACTCGCACACCCGGCTAAAAATAAAGCAGCCAAGGCCACCAGTGTTTTTTTCATCGTTATCTCCCTGAGTTTATGAACGAATGATAGCAGCGTGCGCGCTACGGGCAACTAAAAACCGATGCCAGCCAACGCAGGAGTGACCGCGCCTCTGAAAAGTCATCCTATTCTGTGATATCCGTTTAAAAAACAACCACCCGAATTGCTAATTTTGAGCAGGTCGTATTTGATATTATTAATAGGATTTATCCGATCAGATGTTCAACTCAGTATCAGGAATGATTATGTACAGTTACACACTCATCGCTCCCGCAGGGATCGTTAAAGCCTACGAAGACGAATTTCGTGAAAAAGGGATAGAGCTGCTGGTTGCCAAACAGAACCGTTCAGAAACGGTCGTATTACGCAGCAGTCAGTTTGCTGAAGAGCGTACGTTTATTACTCACGTTCATTTGCTGATTTTCAGCTTATGTATGCGTGTGCAAAAACAGCTCAAGAATGGTAAGACGCCCAATACGACGATTATGTATTAAAGTCCTCACGAAATAATTGATGTTCAGGCCTCAGTAAGAGGCCAGACTTTTCCTGACGGATTCCTTTCCAAAACTGGCCTTTTCTTCTAAAAAAAAGAAACCAGGGCCACCTTCCGAAAATAAAAATTCACGTTGCCTGTTTTCAAAGCGTAACAGCGTTAGAAAAGGGTCGGCGAATTTTATTATTTAGATTACCGAATTCTTATTAATCATCAAATATCTCATCAGCCCTTCATCAGAAGCCTTCTTAGCGGCGGTGTTTTTCGCAGTCAGGTAAAATGAAGTGGAGACATCATAAGGGGATTTTTCTGCTGCCTGAACTGTAAAAATCAATGGCTCAGAAGTCAGAGGTGAACTGCAAGCCATATCCCATTGAGTATTTTCATTTTTTATTACTTTACAATTACTTGCACCAAAGCTGTAAGACATTTTGTTGCTTACAGTAGCGACAGCCTCATTCACAAAATCAGGGGGATTCCCGCCACTATAACTCCCGTAAGCTATACCCGCGACTAATAAAAGTGGCAGCGTATATAAAAAAACGACCCTCATTTTCAATTAAATTACTCCTTTAATATGATTTCACCCAGTAGATTCCTCTTTATTGCCCTGTACAATAAGCATGAAATCCCAAATGGATACTTTCCATTAGATAAATAGTTACGAATAAGCGAATGATTACAACACACATTATTCAGCATAACTAAACAGGATGTCCTGAAGTTATTTCAATTATATTCTCTTATCTCAAACCATTTTAATGTCGCATACTTTCCCAATAAACGGCTTTTGAGAAGAAAATGGCGCAAAAGTATCACACTAGGATATTTCAAAAGTGAGGATCTAAGCTAATATCTTGTTTTCGTTGGTGGGTCGTGGCGGGTTCGAACCGCCGACCAATTGATTAAGAGTCAACTGCTCTACCGACTGAGCTAACAACCCAACAGCACGAATTATTCCCCTCTATTCAGATGATGTCAAACCCTTATCCTTACTTATTTTGCTGTCTTTCCGGCAAATATTTGTGAAGCCCATCACATAGAAAACGGGTAGTATTCTCACCCTTCTGTTCACACCAGATTAATTAACACGCAATTATCCACTATGTAAAAAATACGATACATTTTTCACCTCTGGCATTTTTTATGTCGGTTATAACATCTTTAGAATTAACATTAGTATTACAATCACCCACTCCCGCTGTCGTTCCAGCGGAGATGATTAAAGAGCCTCAGCGCTCAAATACTGACGTAAATGAATGCGATATGGCGGAGTTCATACGCAGAAAGCAAAAAACAGGAATCTATACAACATGCAAGAAGAGTCAAAAATCCTCGCCCGGCCGGAGGAAGAGAGCGCGGAAGGTCTGCGGCGCAATCTCTCCAACCGCCATATCCAGCTTATTGCCATCGGTGGCGCTATCGGTACCGGCCTGTTTATGGGCTCGGGCAAAACCATCAGCCTCGCCGGTCCGTCCATCATTTTCGTCTACATGATCATCGGCTTTATGCTGTTTTTCGTCATGCGTGCAATGGGCGAACTGTTATTATCCAACCTCGAATACAAATCTTTCAGCGATTTTGCTGCCGATCTGCTGGGCCCCTGGGCGGGATATTTCACTGGCTGGACCTACTGGTTCTGCTGGGTGGTCACCGGAATCGCAGATGTCGTGGCAATTACCGCCTACGGCCAGTTTTGGTTCCCCGGACTCTCGCAATGGGTTGCCTCCCTGCTCTGCGTACTGGTGTTACTCAGTCTAAATCTCGCCACCGTGAAAATGTTTGGGGAGATGGAATTCTGGTTTGCGATGATTAAAATCGTCGCCATCGTGGGGCTGATTATCGCCGGGCTGGTGATGGTGCTGACGCACTTCCAGACGCCAACCGGCACCGTCGCCTCCTTCAGTAATCTGTGGAATGACGGCGGATTCTTTCCGAAAGGCGTCAGCGGATTCTTTGCCGGTTTCCAGATAGCTGTGTTTGCGTTTGTCGGTATCGAACTGGTTGGCACGACCGCAGCCGAAACCAAGGATCCACAAAAATCTCTGCCGCGCGCCATCAACGCCATCCCGCTGCGCATCATCATGTTCTACGTTTTCTCACTGATCATGATTATGTCGGTGACACCGTGGAGTCACGTGGTGGCGGATAAAAGCCCATTCGTTGAACTGTTTGTTCTGGCCGGTCTTCCGGCGGCGGCGAGCATCATCAACTTTGTGGTGCTGACCTCAGCGGCCTCTTCCGCCAACAGCGGCGTGTTCTCTACCAGCCGCATGTTGTTCGGTCTGGCACAGGAAGGCAACGCGCCGAAAGCGTTCGGTAAGCTCTCTTCCCGCGCCGTGCCGTCAAACGGCCTGACCTTCTCCTGCATCTGCCTGCTTGGCGGTGTGGTGCTAATTTACCTGATCCCGAACGTGGTCACGGTCTTTACGCTGGTCACCACCGTTTCCGCGATCCTGTTTATGTTCGTCTGGACCATCATCCTCTGCTCTTATCTGGTCTACCGCCGTAAGCGCCCGCAGTTGCACGAAGCATCCATCTACAAAATGCCCCTCGGCAAACTGATGTGCTGGGTGTGCATGGCATTCTTCGCCTTCGTGCTGGTCTTGCTGACCCTGCAGGATGACACCCGTCAGGCGTTGCTCGTCACGCCGCTTTGGTTTGTGGTACTGGGGATAGGTTACTGGTTGCGGACAAGAAGCCGTAAAGCCTGAACAGACCATTGATGCAAAAGGAGCCTGCTGGCTCCTTTTTCATTCCTGTAATCTGCGGACTACTCCACTTCCAGCGCCTGCCAGAACTGATCCAGCATTTTTCTCGCTGACGGGCGGGCGGAGGCCACTTTCACCGGCAGTTCAGGTGGCTCACTGGCTTTCATTTCGCCGAGATCAAACACAAATGTGTAATCCGGTTCCTGTCCCATGCGTAAATCGCTGACCAGAATATGACCGCCCTGTTCTTTAACGCTGAAGAAACCGTGACTGAACCAGGCGACGCGCGCCAGAAACGCATTGTCTTTGTGCGCTTCATAGAGTGCTTCACCGCGCGGATAAAAGCGGAAGCGGATCGGCGAATCAGGATGTAACAGCGAGGTAAATCCTTCGCCATAACTGTCTTTATTCATCACGACCACCCGCCACACCAGCGAATTCAGCGGGGTCGGCGTGACCAGCACCTGCGTGCTTTCGATGTTTTGGCGTTGCAGTTCCTCGCCCACATGCCGCGTCACCTGATGTTGCTCGAAAGCGGTACAAGCCAGATACAAACAACTCACGCCCAGCAGCACATTATTCCACATGATACCGCGCTGTTGCTCACGGTACAGCGCCAGCCCGACGCCGATAATCAGTGGCAAGGTATAGAGCGGATCAATGATGAAAACACTGCCCACGGCAAAAGGGTAGTTTGTGAACGGCAGACCGAGCTGCGTACCGTAAACGGTCATTAAATCCAGCAGCGGATGGGTGATCAGAGCCAGCCAGACCGCACCCCACCAGTGTTTGAAATGCTTTGCGCCGCTGAGCAATTTTGCCATCAGCCACGCCAGCAGCGGCGAAATCAGGGTCAGATAAAACAGCGCGTGACTTTCAGTGCGGTGCATCGTCATGTTGCTGATGGCATCGCCGTGATCATAAAACACATCCAGATCGGGCAACGTGCCGCATACCGCACCAGCCAGTGCGGATTTCCACACCGGCGCACGTTTTCCCATCACCGCGATGCCGACCGCCGCGCCCAATACGAACTGAGAAACCGAATCCATCCTGACCTCTTTAAGCCCGAAGCTGAATGCCTTCGGTGATAATGTGCTGCACGTTTTTCACCGTCTGCTCAAAAAACTCAGGATCGCTGAGCGTTTTTCCGGTGATAGCTTCAACCTGCACGCTGAAATCTGCGTAATGCTGCGTGGTTGCCCACAGCATAAAAATCAGCTGCATCGGGTCCACCGGGGCGATCAGCCCGTCTTTGATCCAGCCGCGGATCACATCCGATTTATCTTCCACCAGCGTTTTCAGGCTGCCGCCCAGCTCCTGTTTCAGCAGCGGCGCGCCCTGTACCATCTCCAGACAAAACAGCCTTGACGCCTGCGGATTATCGCGTGAGACACAAAGCTTCAGACGGATATATTCCCTGATGGCTTCGAGCGGATGCTGATCTGACTGCAACGCTTTCAGCGGCGCCAGCCAGATATCCAGCAGCCCTTTCAGCACCGCGATATACAAATCTTCTTTCGAGGGGAAGTAATACAGCAGATTGGTTTTGGACACGTCAGCACGCTCGGCGACCTGATCCAGGCTGGTGCCATGAATACCGTAAAGCGAAAAGAATTCCAGCGCCGCCGCCATGATATTGCCGCGTTTAGCAGCGACGGCGCGCGAACGTCGCGTCGGGGCTTTCGCCGCCGTCTGGCGGGATTTTTTCTCTCCGGCGTCAGGCTGCGGAGGTTCAACCAATGGCTTCACAACGTCTCCCTGAGACAAACAGCAAGGCGGAAATCATAACAAATGGCGTTACAGGCGACTATCGCTATGCATATGGATGATGAAAGTAACACTTGGGGCGACACCGCATAACCAAAAAGGATTATTAATTTAACAAATATGCACCATTTCTGCTCAATCCTGCCTGATAAATGTGCAGTTATTTTTGACCAGATGGTCTGAAACAGACCATCTGCTCCATCAGTAATGCGACGTTATTTTTAAACAACTGATAATTATAGTGATTTAAAAACTGGCATCCGCCTTGCAATAGCAAATCTGAATTCCTTCATTCGCATTGCATCATGAGGTGAGCTATGAAAATCGGTGTCTTTATTCCTATCGGCAACAACGGCTGGTTAATTTCTGAAACTGCGCCGCAGTACAAGCCGACCTTCGAACTGAATAAAACCATTGTGCAGAAAGCGGAGCACTACCATTTCGATTTCGCCCTTTCGATGATCAAACTGCGCGGCTTCGGTGGCAAAACCGAATTCTGGGAACACAACATGGAGTCGTTCACGCTGATGGCCGGTCTTGCCGCCGTGACGTCGCGCATCCAGCTCTACGCTACTGCCGCCACGCTGGTGATGCCTCCGGCAATCGTTGCGCGCATGGCCGCCACCATCGACTCAATTTCCAATGGCCGTTTCGGCGTCAACGTTGTCACGGGATGGCAGAAACCGGAATACGAGCAAATGGGTATGTGGCCGGGGGATGACTATTTTACCCGCCGCTACGATTACCTGACTGAATACGTCAGCGTGCTGCGCGATCTGTGGGGCACCGGTCACTGCACGCTCGACGGCGAATTCTTCAAAATGGACGACTGCCGCGTCAGCCCGCGTCCGCAGAGCGAAATGAAAGTGATCTGCGCCGGCCAAAGCGATGCCGGTATGGCCTTCTCGGCGAAACACGCTGACTTCAACTTCTGTTTCGGTAAAGGCGTCAACACGCCAACGGCCTTTGCGCCGACCGCAGCCCGCATGAAAACGGCGGCAGAAGCGGAAAACCGCGACGTCTCCTCCTACGTGCTGTTCATGGTGATTGCCGACGAAACCGATGCCGCCGCCCGCGCCAAATGGGATTTGTATAAATCCGGTGCCGACGCTGATGCGCTGGCCTGGCTCACCGACCAGAGCAGTAAAGACACCAAATCCGGCAGCGATACAAATGTCCGCCAGATGGCCGACCCGACGTCAGCCGTCAATATCAACATGGGCACGCTGGTCGGTTCTTACGCCAGTGTCGCCAGAATGCTCGACGAAATCGACACTGTTCCCGGCGCAGGCGGCGTACTGCTGACCTTCGACGATTTTGTGCAAGGCATCGAAAACTTTGGCCGTTACATCCAGCCCTTAATGAAAACCCGCCAGCATATCGGCACTGAGCAGAAAGAGGTCGCATGATGAACATTGTTGAGAATCAAACTGTGGTCCGCCGCGAACCCAAAAATACCGGCGAGGAAACGATCCTCACAGCACGTCCCGAAGCCATCGCTTTTACGCCGCAGCAAACGGCGCTGATTGTGGTGGATATGCAAAACGCCTACGCCTCACAGGGCGGTTATCTGGATCTGGCCGGTTTTGACGTTTCCGCCACCGCGCCGGTGATTGCCAATATCAAAGTGGCGATTGCCGCCGCCCGCGCCGCAGGCATCAAAGTGATTTTCTTCCAGAACGGCTGGGACAATCAGTACGTCGAAGCCGGCGGTGCCGGTTCGCCTAATTTCCATAAATCTAATGCACTGAAAACCATGCGCAAACGCCCTGAGCTGATGGGCAAACTGCTGGCGAAAGGCGACTGGGATTATGACCTGGTCGATGAACTTCAGCCGCAGCCGGGCGACATCGTATTGCCGAAACCACGCTACAGCGGCTTCTTTAATACCCAGCTCGACAGCCTGCTGCGCAGCTACGGCATTCATCATCTGGTGTTCACCGGTATCGCCACTAACGTGTGTGTCGAATCCACGCTGCGCGACGGTTTCTTCCTGGAATATTTCGGTGTCGTGCTGGAAGACGCCACCCATCAGGCCGGGCCGGAATTCGCGCAGAAAGCCGCGATTTATAACATCGAAACCTTCTTTGGCTGGGTCTCCAGCGTGCGTAATTTCTGTGACGCCGTGGGGTATAACACTGAGCAAAACGCCGCGTAACGGCTTTCTGAAAAGGGAAATAAACTATGCCTAAAAGTGCCATTATTCCGGCTGGCAGCGGCGTTCCGCTGGCACCTTTTGTTCCGGGTACTCTCGCCGATGGCGTGGTGTACGTTTCCGGTACCCTGCCGTTTGATAAAGACAATAACGTCGTGCATGTCGGCGATGCCGCCGCACAAACCCGTCATGTGCTGGAGATCATCAAAAACGTGATAGAAACCGCGGGCGGCACAATGGATGACGTCACCATGAACTCGATTTTCATCACTGACTGGGCGAACTACAGCGCAGTGAATCAGGTTTATGCCGAATACTTTCCGGGCGAAAAACCCGCGCGATTCTGTATTCAGTGCGGTCTGGTGAAACCGGATGCGCTGATCGAAATCGCCTCCATTGCCCACATCGGCAAATAAAGCCTTTATACCCTGTCTGAACGCCCTGAGGGGGCAGCATGTATTACAAAGTATTGGGGAAGCAAAATGCTGATGCACAAACCGTGGTGCTCTCATCCGGGCTCGGTGGTTCCGGCGGCTTCTGGCAGCCGCAACTGGCGATGCTCGCAGAACATTTTCGCGTAGTCGTTTACGACCAGCACGGCACCGGCGTCAGTCAGGGCACGGTGCCCGCCGGTTACCGGATGGAAGACATGGCCGACGAACTGGCGGGCATGCTCAACGAACTGGATATCAGCCGCTGTCATCTGGTCGGCCACGCACTCGGGGGCATTATCGGCCTGCATCTGGCCCTGCGTTATCCGGCGTTGTTGCAAAGTCTGGTGGTCATTAACGGCTGGTCGAAGCTCGACAGCCAGACGCGCCGCTGCTTTGAAGTGCGGCAAAATCTGCTGCTCAACAGCGGCGTCGATGCCTACGTTCAGGCGCAGCCATTGTTTCTGTATCCGGCTGACTGGCTTTCCGAAAACGACGCCTTATTGCAGGAAGAGCGCCAGCATCAGGTGGCGCATTTTCAGGGGATGGAAAACCTGCTGCACCGCTTACAGGCGCTGATGGATTCTGATCTGACCGCCAGCCTCGTGCAGGTCATTGCACCGACGCTGGCGTTCAGCTGTAAGGATGATTTGCTGGTGCCGTGGCCGCGTTCAGTCGATCTCGCGTCCCGCCTGCCTCACGGCGAGCACGCCCAAATGCTGTACGGCGGTCATGCCATGAGCGTGACTGACCCGGAAACCTTTAACCCGATTTTACTGGACTGGCTGCTGCGGCATTCATCGCAACCTTCTGCCGCAGCAGCCAGTCAGTACTGATAACACCGCTGAGGACCCGACCATGCAAACAACCCTGAATGCCACACTGCCCGCGACCGACGTGCCCGTTGTTGAAAAACAGGTTGCCGTTGAAAAACAAGAGTATCGCGATGCGATGGCGCACCTCGGTTCCGCTGTCAACATCATCACCACCGACGGTCCCGGCGGACGCGCGGGTTTCACTGCCTCGGCGGTGTGCAGCGTCACCGATACTCCGCCAACGCTGCTGGTATGTCTGAACCGCTCGGCATCGGTGCATGCGGCCTTTACGCAGAATCAGGTACTGTGCGTTAACACGCTGGCCGATTGTCATGAGTCGCTGTCCAATTTATTCGGCGGAAAAACGCCGATGGAACAACGCTTTGAAGCCGCTGAGTGGGCGCGCCTCGCCACCGGCTCGCCGATCCTCACTAATGCACTGGTGTCGTTTGACTGCAAAATCACGCAGATCACCAGCGTCGGCACCCACGACATATTGTTTTGTGAAGCCGTCGCGTTACAACGCAACGACGACCGCCACGGACTGGTGTATTTCGAGCGGCGCTATCACCCATTGATGCGTCAGACAGCCTGTTAATTCAACCTGATTAGGGACTTACAGCATGGCAAATACCTCCTGGTTTCCACAATGGCGTAAAAGAGAAGGCAATCTGGATGGCGCGGTGATCGCGCCGGATGAACGGCTGCCGTTAGGTTCGACGGTGATCATGGGGCTGCAACATACGGTGGCAATGTTTGGTGCCACCGTTTTAATGCCATTGCTGATGGGTTTTGACGCCAACATGGCAATCCTGATGTCAGGCATCGGCACCCTTCTGTTCTTCCTGGTGGTCGGCGGACGCGTGCCGAGTTATCTCGGTTCCAGCGCCGCGTTTGTCGGGCTGGTGATCGCGGTGACCGGTTACAGCGGCCACGGGGCGAATCCGAATATCGGCGTGGCGCTGGGCGGGATTATTGCCTGTGGCGTGATTTATACGCTGATTGGTTTTGTGGTGATGGCGGTCGGTACGCGCTGGATTGAACGCCTGATGCCGCCGGTAGTGACGGGTGCGGTGGTGATGGCAATCGGCCTCAATCTGGCACCGATTGCGATTAACAGCGTGTCGGCGTCTTCATTCGACAGCTGGATGGCGGTGATGACCGTGCTGTGCATCGGCTCGGTGGCGGTATTCACCCGCGGTCTGGTGCAACGCCTGTTGCTGTTGCTCGGGCTGGTGGCGGCATATCTGATATATATGGTGATCACCAACGGCCTCGGGCTGGGTGCGCCGGTGGATTTCTCCGCTGTGGCGCAGGCACCGTGGTTTGGCGTACCGACCATTACCACGCCGGTATTCAGCTCTCACGCCATGCTGATGATTGCACCAGTGGCAGTGATCCTGGTGGCAGAAAACCTCGGCCACATTAAAGCGGTCGCGGGTATGACCGGCAAAAATCTCGACCCTTACATGGGGCGTGCATTTGTCGGTGACGGTCTGGCGACCTTACTTTCCGCCTCGGCGGGCGGTACCGGCGTCACCACTTATGCTGAAAACATCGGCGTGATGGCGGTAACCAAAATTTACTCCACACTGATTTTTGTCGCGGCGGCGATTGTTGCCATTGTGTTGGGCTTCTCGCCCAAATTTGGTGCACTGATCCACACCATTCCGGGGCCGGTACTCGGTGGCGCGTCAATTGTGGTGTTCGGCCTCATTGCCGTGGCCGGTGCCCGCATCTGGGTACAAAATCAGGTGGATCTGGGACTTAACGGCAATCTCATTATGGTGGCAGTCACGCTGGTACTGGGCGCAGGCAACTTTACCCTGAGTCTGGGCGGCTTCAGCATGGGCGGTATCGGCACGGCGACCTTCGGCGCAATTTTACTGAATGCTTTCCTCAGCCGCAGCAAACAGGCAAAAACGCAGCCTGAAATAAAAACTGGCACAGAAGCTGCATTAAAAGATCACTGACGACCTCAGTTTCTCCTTAGCTCATCATTTTTGATGATCGCCAGCGGTTATCCGGTCCACCCGTCCGGATTAGCCGCTGGTTTTTTTCTTTCTGTCTCCCGCACATTTTCCCTAATGCCGTTTCCAGCTAACGATTGCAAAATTCCTTCGTTCACCTCCCCCTTAAATTGGTTTGTTATGGGCTCAGCACTTTGGTTCTAAGAACGCCAGAGTCATTCACCTGCAACCATGCCAGATAAGAAAAAGGGTTTAACGATGAAGAACATTCGCCGGATTAACGCGGTTACCCGCGCACTGGCTTTAGGGGCACTTCTCACCAGCACGTTTTGCGCTATCGCCGCCGATGGCACACCGGTTCAGGGCGGCACCCTGATATACCTTGAGCAACAGGCACACACCAACCTGTATCCGCCTGCGGGTGGCTTCTACCCGAACGGCGGCATTCTCAATCAGATCACCGACAAACTGACTTACCAGAATCCGAAGACGCTGGAAGTCGAACCCTGGATCGCCCAATCCTGGTCGTTCAACGCCGACAAAACCGAGTACACATTCAAACTGCGACCGGGCGTGACTTTCTCCGACGGCACGCCGCTGGATGCCAACGCGGTGGCCAAAAACTTTGATACCTACGGCCTGGGCAACAAAGAGCACCATCTGCCGGTATCCGAAGTCATCAACAATTACGACCACAGCGAAGTGGTTGATCCGCTGACCGTGAAGTTTTATTTCAAAAAATCCTCGCCGGGCTTCCTGCAAGGCACCGCTACTATTGGTTCCGGACTGGTGTCGCTGAGTACGCTGGCGCGCAATTTTGATGCGCTGGGCGACGCCACGCACATCATCGGTTCCGGCCCCTTTGTGGTCAGCAAGGAAACGCTTGGCCGCGAAGTCGACCTGACCGCGCGTAAGGATTACAACTGGGGGCCGAAAAACCTCAAACAGCAGGGTCGCGCCAATCTCGACGGCATCAAGGTGATCGTGACCGGCGAAGACAGCGTGCGTATCGGCGCGCTGCTGGCGGGTCAGGCAGATTTCATCCGTCAGGTTCAGGCCTATGACGAGAAACAGGCCAAAGACCAGAACTTCCCGATTTATGCCGCACCGACCAAAGGCGTCAACGACAGCATTTCGTTCCGCCCGGACAACGCGCTGGTGTCAGATTTAAAAGTCCGTCAGGCGCTGCTGCACGCCACCAACAGTAAACAGGTGGTGGATACGCTGTTCTCACCCAACTATCCGCAGGCCACGTCGGTGATTGCCAAAACTGCCGCCGGTTATGTCGACCTGAGCAACAAATTGACTTACGACCCGACGCTTTCCAAAAAGCTGCTCGATGAAGCGGGCTGGAAACCAGGTCCGAACGGCATCCGGCAAAAAGACGGCAAAACGCTGTCGCTGACCATCTATGAATCCCTGCCACAGCCGCAGAACAAAGAAGTGTTGCAGCTGGTTTCCCAGCAATGGAGTCAGGTCGGCGCGAAGCTGAATATTCTGGCGGGCGATGCGGGCAGCCGTGTGGCGGATAACCTTGATCCGCAGAAAACCCCGGCAAACGTAGTGGAAGTCGGACGCGCCGATCCGGACGTCATCAAAAGCTCCTTCTACCCGACCAACCGCGATGCGCTTCTGCAAAAAGGCGGACTGAGCAGCAAGGTGAAAAGCTTCCGTGACGACAAACTTAACGACCTGCTGACCGCGATTTCTGCCGAAGTGGATCCGAAAAAACGTCTGGCACTGACCGGCGACGTGCAGAACTACCTGCTCGATCAGGCGTATGTCATTCCTATTTTCGAAGAACCGCAGGTATTTGCCGGTGCGCCGTATTTCAAAGGCGTGAGCTTTGAAGCGGTCGGGCGTCCAAGCTTCTACGGCGCATGGCTGGAAAAGCATTAACAGACGGGGGAGTAAATCATGAGCCGATACGTTAGCGGTCGATTCGGGCAGGCTGTGCTGGTGTTGTGGGCGGCGTTTACCGTCTCTTTCATCCTGCTGCAGGTGCTGCCCGGCGACGCGATTCTGATTAAATTCCAGAACCCGGATATGGGATTAAGCCCGGCGCAAATCGCCGATATGCGTGCCGCGTACGGCGCGGATGTGCCGGTCTGGCAACAATATCTGCACACGCTGGGCAATTTCCTGCGCGGGGATCTGGGCTATTCGATTCAGGCTGGCGTACCGGTGACTGAATTACTCAGCAGCAACTTCCCGCCGACGCTGCGTCTGGCGCTGTTCGGTTTTGCACTGGCCGCCGTGGTGGCCTTTGCGCTGGCGTTTCTCTCCAGCCTGCTGCATTTCGGTTGGCTGAAGAACACCTTACAGGCGGTGCCGTCGCTGTTTATTTCTATTCCGACATTCTGGCTGGGTATCGCACTGATTCAGTTCTTTTCGTTCCATCTTCGCTGGATCCCGGTGATTAATCCGGGTGAATGGGTCGGGCTGATTTTGCCGATTATTACGCTGGCGGTACCGATTTCCGCCCCACTGGCGCAGATCCTTATCCGCAGCATTGATCAGGTGCAAACCCAGCCGTTCGTCGCCGTCGCCCGTGCGAAAGGTGCCAGCCGCAGCGGCGTATTGTGGCGTCATGTGGCGCGTAACGCCCTGCTTCCGGCGCTGACCATTGCCGGTTTGCTGTTTGGCGAACTGATTGCCGGGGCGCTTATCACCGAAACGGTGTTCGGTCTTAACGGCCTCGGACAACTGACCCAGCAGGCGGTAAATAATCAGGATGTCGCGGTGCTTCAGGCGATTGTGGTGATTTCCGCCGCCGCGTTTGTCGCCATCAACTTACTGGTCGATTTGCTTTATCCGCTGCTCGATCCGCGTCTTAAAGCATCTGCTTCTAAAAACTCACGGGGAGCCACCGCATGAGCAGCTTACCGCTTGGCAAAAGCACGCTTTCATTACCGCTCACACAGCGTCGCCGCTGGAAACCCGCCCGGTTGCAACCGGGATTGATCCTCGCGTGGCTGGTGATGACAACCGTTATTTTGTGGGCGATTGCCCCCGGTTTATTCACTGATTACAGCGGCACTGAAGGGATTGCCGGTGCACAGCGTCTGGCTCCGCAGGCCGGACACTGGCTGGGTACGGATCAGCTTGGCCGCGATGTGTACGCGCGCATTGTCTACGGCGCGTCGCATTCCCTTTCCGGCGCGCTGGTCGCCGTAGCGCTTGGTCTGATCTTTGGCACTGCGTTAGGCCTGGCGGCCGGTGCCAGCGGCGGTCTGGTGGATGCCGTCGTCATGCGCATCAACGACGTATTGCTGTCAATTCCCGGTCTGCTGCTGTCGCTGAGCGTGATTATTTTACTCGGTTTCGGCACGGTTCACGCCGCGATTGCCGTCGGTGTCACTTCCGTCGCCAACTTCGCCCGTCTGGCGCGCGCCGAAGTGGTGCTGGTGCGTCACAGCGATTACGTCGAAGCGGCGTACGGCAGCGGCGGATCTTTTCTGTCGATTTTGTGGCGGCATATTTTGCCCAACTCGCTGACGTCGGTGATCGCCTTCTCGGCATTGCAGTTCGGCAGCGCCATTCTCGCCATTTCCACCCTGAGTTTTCTCGGTTACGGCACACCGCCGCCGACGCCGGAATGGGGTCTGCTGATCGCCGAAGGCCGTAATTACATTTCGACCGCCTGGTGGCTGACCACTTTCCCCGGCGTGGTCGTGGTTTTAGTGGTGCTTTCCGCCAACCGCATCAGCCAGTCATTACGCAGGAGAACGCGATGAACGCACAGGCCACTTTTACGCATGACGCTCCGCCGGTTCTCGAACTGGAAAACGTGTCGATCGCCTACGACGGTAAGCCGGTAGTGCATAACGTATCGTTTTCGATTAACTCCGGTGAAGTGCTGGCGCTTGTCGGTGAATCCGGCTCGGGGAAAACCACCACCGCGCAGGCGATCATCGGTTTACTGGCGGAGAACGGCCATATCGAACAGGGCGAAATTCGCCTGAATGGTACCGACATCAGCCAGTGGTCGCAGCGCCGTCTCGATGCCCTGCGCGGCGCACGCATCAGCCTGATACCGCAGGATCCGACCAGTTCTCTGGATCCGGTCAAAACCATCGGTTCGCAGGTTGCAGAAATTCTGGATATCCATCAGCGTCTGCCGCGTGCGCAGCGCGATGCCCGCGTGGTGGAATTGCTTTCCCGCGTCGGGCTTTCGCATCCGGAACAGCGGGCGAAACAGTATCCGCACGAGCTTTCCGGCGGCATGAAACAGCGTGTATTAATCGCCATTGCGATTGCCCTGCAACCGGCGTTGATCATCGCTGATGAACCGACCAGTGCGCTGGATGTCACGGTGCAAAAACGCATTCTGGATTTGATCGACGAACTGCGCCGGGAGTTTGGCACCGCGGTTTTGCTGGTCACGCATGACCTGGCGATTGCCGCCGAACGCGCCGACCGGCTGCTGGTGTTCCGTCACGGCAAGGTGCAGGAGCAAGGCGTGACAGCCGAAGTACTGAGTGCGCCGAAAAGTGATTACACCCGCCAGCTGTTCGCCGATGTCCCTGCCCTTTCTGGCCGCCACCGCGCGCAGCTTCGTGCGGCACAGGATCCGGTGCTGGTGGTCGAAAACATCACGCATGATTTTACACTGGGCGGCAAAAATCAGGCCGCGTTCCGGGCGGTCGATAATGTCTCTTTCAGCATTTTGCGCGGCACCACGCATTCTCTGGTCGGCGAATCCGGCTCCGGTAAAACCACGCTGGCGCGCATTCTGCTCGGTTTTCAGAAACCAGACAGCGGACGCGTGCTGATCGACGGCGAAGACATTACGCGCCTCAAAGGCGAGCCGCTGCGCCAGCTGCGCAAGAAAATCCAGCTGGTGTATCAGAATCCTTTCGCCTCGCTGGATCCGTCGCAAACGCTGTTCAAAGTGATTGAAGAACCGCTGCTTAATTTCGAAAAAATCCCGCCTGACGTGCGCCGTGAACGCGTGCTGGATATCGCCCGCCGCGTGGCGCTGCCGGAAGAATTACTCAGCCGCAAACCGCGCGAACTGTCCGGCGGACAACGCCAGCGTGTGGCGATTGCGCGTGCGCTGATTTTAGAGCCGAAAGTGCTGATCCTTGATGAAGCGACGTCGGCGCTCGACGTCACCGTGCAGGCGCAAATCCTGACGCTGCTTGCGCAGTTACAGGATTCGCTAGGCCTGACTTATTTGTTTATCTCGCACGATCTGGCGACCGTCCGGCAAATATCGCACAGCGTCTCGGTGTTAAATCGTGGACAGCAGGTGGATTCCGGCAATGTGGAAGACGTTTTCGCTCTGCCTTCCAGCGATTACACCCGTCAGCTTATCGATGCGATCCCAGGCCGCCACCGCGCTGCCTGACTCAGCACATGAAAAAAGAAAAGAGGGACATTATGAGCAGTAAACGTCTTGGATTTTTCACCCGCCTGCTGGACAACACCAGCGCGCAGGAACGTTACCGGCTGGCGACCGAGCAAATCATTCACGCCGAACAGTTAGGTTTTGATTCCGCCTGGGTCGCGCAGCACCATTTTCACGAAGCCGAAGGCGGCCTGCCTGCACCGCTGGTTTTCCTCGCTCAGGTGGCGGCGCATACGCGCTTTATCCGCCTCGGCACCGGCGTTATCACGCTGCCGATGGAAAATGCATTACGCGTCGCCGAAGATACCGCCGTGCTGGATTTGCTTTCCGGCGGGCGTCTTGAAATCGGTTTAGGTTCTGGTGGTACGCCGACATCATTCCCGCCGTTCGGGCTGGAAAGTCAGGATCGCGGCAAAGCCTTTGGCAACAATCTGCAAACCCTGCTCACCGCCTGGCGCGGCGAACCGCTGGCAGGCACCGACAACCGGTTATATCCGGCGGCACCGCAGCTGGCGAACCGTGTGTGGCAGGCGACTTTCTCGGTAGACGGCGGCGCGCGTGCGGGTAAATCCGGCGACGGCCTGATGCTTTCGCGCACCCAGCCACGTCCGGCAGATGCGCCTGATTTGCGTCTTGATGAACTGCAAAATCCGATTATTGATGCTTATCTGGATGCCCTGCCGGAAGGCGTTGCGCCACGCATCATGGGGTCGCGCACCGCATTTGTGACCGAAAACGGCGATGAAGCGCGTGAACTGGCGCAAAAAGGCTTACGCCGTCAGGCTGAAAACCACCGTGCCAGCGGGCAGATTGTGAAAGGCGATACGCTGGACGATTACATCTGCGCCTTCGACGTGCATCTCGGTACGCCAGCGCAGGTGACTGCAACCTTGCGGGCCGATACCGCATTAGCCCGCGTCACCGATCTGGCGTTTCAGGTGCATTCCATCGATCCGCCGCACCCGTATATTTTACGCTCCATCGAACTGATCGCCCGTCACGTTGCCCCCGCGCTCGGCTGGGTTCGCCGCACGCCGCAACGCCATGTTTCTTCCTCCTCCGCTGATTCCTCATTTTCAAGGGAAGCCCTATGACTACCTACTCGACCGACCTGCTGGAAAAACTGGCTGACATTGCCCCAGACTCGGCACTGAAACAGGCACGCGAAACCCGCGACGCCGCGACCCGTCACGCGCAGGGCAGCTACGACGCGCTGTTTACCGAACAGGATGGCGTGGATTTTTCTCTGGCTGAACGCCTGCGGCTGGCGCAAAACGTCGCGCGCTGGCACGGTGATTCGCAGCTGACCAATCACTATTCCGAACGATTGCAGGATTTACCGGATATCGACGAAACAGCCCGTCTCGACGCGGCGCTGACGCACGGTGAGCGTCTGAGTTTCAAACCCGCCAGCGCGACGCCTGCGCACTTGCAGGCGCTGAAAAAAGCCGGCTGGTCGGCGGACGCGATTGTCACGCTGTCGCAACTGATCGCATTCGTCAGCTTCCAGAGCCGCGTGCTGCGCAGTTACCGGCTGATTGGCGGCAAACCGGTGGAGAATGGCAGCAATAAACCGGTGGGTGCCGCTTTCTGGCGCACCGAACCGAACACCCACAGTGGCCGCGATGCGCCGCAGGCGTTCACTCAGGAGGAACTCGGCTGGGAGCCTTGGATCCCGGCGAAAAAACTGGAAGAATTTGATGAAGCGCAGCAGGCAATTCTGGCGAAATTCGGCCATACGGATTCTGATTATTTCCGCCTGTTAGGCCGTAATCTGCCGGTTCTCGAACAGCGTACGCTAACCGATAAAGGGATTTTCTACACCTCCGGCGGTCTGCCGCGCAAAGAGCGCGAACTGGCCGCGACCGTTGCCAGCAAAATTAACGGCTGTATTTACTGCGCGTCGGTGCATTCGCGCAAAGCCAGCCAGCTGTCGAAACAAACAGAGGATGTTCAGCGCCTGATCGACACCCCGCCGGGCGGCATTCTGAGCAAAGAACAGTCCCCGCGCTGGCAGGCCGAAATTGATTTCGCCGCCGCGCTTTCTGCCACCCCGCCGGTGGCCACGCAGCAGCACATTGCGACGCTTCGCGAGCAGGGTTTAGACGAGCTTGAGATTGTCGATCTGGCGCAGTCCGCGGCCTTTTTCGCCTGGGCTAACCGTCTGATGTTAACGCTGGGAGAACCGTTTAATGACTGATGTACAGAGTTCGCAAAAACCGGTTCCGCAGCTTGATCATGTGGTGATTAACGTCGCCGAACAGCTGAATCATGCCGAACAGCAATTCCGCCGCCTGGGTTTTCATCTCACGCCTCGCGGGCATCATTCGCTGGGGTCCAGTAATCATCTGGCGATTTTTGGTGAAAATTATCTGGAGCTGCTTGGCTATGAACCGGGCAACGCCCACACCCGAAAAGACCTCTGGCAGGCACCGCTCGGCCTGACCGGTCTGGTGTGGAAAACGCAGAATTCATCGGCGGTTTACGAGCATTTGCAACAGCAAAATATTGCAGGTTCCGCACCGGCAGAATTCTTCCGACCGGTAGAGCTGAACGACGGCACATCGCCGAATGCCCGTTTTCGTACCGTACCGCTGGCCGCCAGCCGCGTGCCGAATGGCCGCAGTTTCTTCTGTCATCACCTGACGCCGGAACTGGTGTGGCGCAACGAATGGCAGCGCCACCCGAACGCCGTCGCCGATATCACCGGTTTTGTGATTTCAGCCGTAAATCCGCAGGACGCCGCTCAGGTGTATGCCGAATTATTCGGTGCCAGCGCATTAGCCATATCCCCTCAGGAAGTGACATTGCGCGCAGGCCGCGCCACAGTGCGGTTCGTGACGCCTGAGCAGGCAACAGCGGAATTCGACACCGTACCGGAAGGTGAAAACGGCAGCGCCCGCATGATCGGGTTGGAATTTGCGACCCGGTCGCTGGAGGCAGTGCGTAATAGCTTGCGGGTGGGGGAGATCACGTTTAATGACTCTGACGGTCCGGTTTTAGTTCGGGCGGCCGATGCGCTGGGAGTGGCGATAAGGTTTATTGAAGAATAAGATCTCGTTTTCTCCTCCCCTGCGAAGGGATAGCCGGGAGGGGGTTTTAAGTATTAACGCAAATGCCTGCGCGTTAACTTAACCAACTGATTTATCTTTAATAGCCCACCCCAGCCCTCCCCTGCGCAGGGGTGGGCGCGGATCGAGTTTTCGCTTGAGACTTTAGATCTTTTCGCTCTTAGTTATCACTTTTATTTTGTTGCTTAAATTCCCTGATATGTTAAAACTCTGCTACCGCAAGTCGTAGACGGCTAAACGTCTAAATCCCCATCCGTCTATTTAATAAGGCCAACGTCCAGTGACCACCTCCCTCCTTGAGATGCGCGATATCTCGATTTCATTTGCCGGTTTCCCTGCCCTGCGCCAGGTGGATTTCACGCTGCAAGGCGGATCCGTTCACGCGTTAGTCGGGGCGAACGGTGCGGGGAAATCGACGCTGATGGCGGTGCTTTCGGGCACGCATGATCATTACACCGGCCAGATACATATCGACGGTGAAGCGGTGAATATCCGCCTGCCGCATCATGCCCGCGAGCACGGTATTCACCTGGTGCAGCAGGAGGTGGACGTCGCACTGGTGCCGACGCTCAACGTTGCCGAAAACATCATGCTCGACCGCCTTTCGGAGCCGGGCCATCTGCATAACTGGCCGCAGCTGTACCGTCAGGCGCAACTGCTGACTGAACAGCTCGGGCTGAACATCAACCTGCGGGCGCGAATCGAAAGCTGCACGCTGGCCGAGAAGCAGCTGATTTTACTGGCACGTGCGTTATCGCACAAATGTCGGTTCCTGATCCTTGATGAACCGACCGCCCCGCTCGATCAGGCGGAAAGCGCGCGTCTTTTCGCACTGGTACGCAAGCTGAAAGCCGCCGGAATGGCGATTGTGTTTATCTCGCACCGTATTCATGAACTTCGCGATATCTGTGACCGCATGACGGTGCTGCGCGACGGACGTCTGGTCAGCGATGACAGTATGGACGGCCTGAGCAACGAGCACATTATCGAGAAGATGATTGGCCATCAGCTTGATGATATTTATCCGCCGCGCCGCCCGCCACACAGCGGTGAAACGCTGCTGAGCATTCACGGCATGCACGATAAAGACAAACTACGCGATATCTCGCTACGTCTGCATCGCGGTGAAATTCTCGGCATTGCCGGGCTGGCAGGTGCCGGAAAAACCGAACTGTGCAAAGCGCTGTTTGGCGCGACGCCGAGTCAGGTGGAAAGCGGCGAGCTGAATGGTAAACCGTGGAAACCGAAAGAGCCGCACCTTTCTGTCGAACAGGGGCTGGCGTTGGTGCCGGAAGAACGACGTAAGGAAGGGATTTTCATTGATGAAAATATCCCGATGAACCTGAGCGTGACCGCAGATGACACCTTTTCGCGTTGGAGTATTTTCAATACGCGCCAGTCGCTGTCGTGGGCAAAAGACATTATCAGCCGCTTAGGCATTCGCGCCTCCGGGCCGATGCAGAAGCTGGCACGGCTTTCCGGTGGTAACCAGCAGAAGGTCGCTATCGGGAAATGGCTGCGCAGTGAGAGTCAGGTGTTGATTTTTGACGAACCGACCAAAGGCGTAGACATCAAGGCCAAAACGGACGTATTCAGGCTGATCGACGGCCTGGCGCAACATGGAAAAGGCATTATTTATGCTTCCGGTGAGTTCGCCGAACTGGTCGGTTTATGCGACCGCATTCTGGTGTTGTGGGATGGCCGCATTGTGGCTGAACTCGACGCCGCCAACGTCGACGAAGAAACCTTATTAGTCTATTCAACCGGAGGAACACCCGCGTGAACAAAGCCGTGGTGAGTAAAGAAAGCGTGCCCGCAGCGAGTCAGCCGTGGCGTCATCAGCTGTTCGAGTTTTTGTATAAATGGGGCATGTTACTGACCGTGGTATTGCTGATCGCCGGTTTTGGCGTGGCATCCGATAACTTCCTCGAACCGTCAAACATCATCAATATTCTGCGTTCGATTGCCATCGTGACGGTGATTGCCATCGGCGTTTCGATTTCTCTGGCAGTCGGCGGCTTTGATCTATCGGTCGGCTCAACGGCATCACTCGCCAATGCGCTGGTGATTTCGATGTTCGTCTGGCACGGTTTCGGCACCACCGAAGCCATCTTAATCACGCTCGCACTGTGTACCCTGGTCGGCCTGTTTAATGCCTTCCTGATCGTCATCCTGAAGATTCCAGACATGCTCGCCACCCTTGCCAGCCTGTTCGTGATTCAGGGCGCAGCGATGACTTACAGTTACGGTGGCTCGATCACTGAAAACATGCTCCTGCCAAGTGGTGACATGGCTGAAGGCACAGTGCCTGCGGTGTTCAGCCTGCTCGGTCAGGTGCCGGTGATTGTCATCGTGATGGCCGTTGTAACCCTTGTGGTGCAACTGTTTATGTCACTGACCAAACATGGCCGCCGCATGTATGCCATTGGTGGCAATCCGCTGGCTGCACGTCTGGCGGGGATCCGCACCGCGCGTTACCGCGTGATTGCGTATGTGATGTCGTCAGTGCTGGCCGGTGCAGGCGGTATTTTACTGGCATCACGCATCGGGTCTTCACAGGTCAATGCCGGTGGCGGCTATCTGATGGATGCCGTTGCCGCCGCCTATATCGGTTTCTCGCTGGCAGGTTCCGGCAAGCCAAATGCGCTGGGGACTTTGCTGGGCGCGGTGATTTTAGGCGTATTGTCCAACGGGCTGGTGATGCTGTCGGTGCCATATTACGCGATGGATATCATCAAAGGACTGGTGCTGGCGGTAGCGCTGGCGCTGACATATATTCAGAAGAGATAGCGGAGACCCCCGCTATATTTCGGTTTTTTTGAAGTCAACACCGTGGGCTCGCCGCCCACGAACTTGAATTTGAATTTGAGTTTGAAGTTAAAACCGCCTCTGATTCGGTCAAAATCAGATCACACCAGCACCTTATACATCACACTCGTCGATTCCAGCAGGCCGTCGGTCGACATGGCGTAATGCGGGATGGTCCCGCTCAGGGTGAAACCCAGACTCTCATACAGCGCCTGCGCCGGACTGCCGGTTACCGTATCGAGAACCAGCAGAGTTTTGCCTTCTTCGCGGGCCAGCGCTTCGACCGCGGTCATCAGCTGGCGGGCGATCCCTTTACGGCGGCCATCGGGGTGAACCATCAGTTTTACGACATCACCACGATGTATACCGTTGGCAGGCTGATCGACCACCAGTTGTACGGTACCGGTAATTTTCCCGGCTATGCGCGCTACCAGCAGACGTTTTTCGCCGCGCTCAAAGGCTGGCAGAAGTTTTTGCCAGAACGCCTGCGCCTGCACAAAACCAAAGGGTAAAATGAATCCGATACTCGCACCGAGTGCAACGGATTGCATCAGCGTTTCCGCCAGCGCATCCAGATCCGCAGCCGTCAGCACGCCGCTCTGCACTTCGCTTATCACCAACTCATTGTTGTTTTGCATGCCAATTACCCCTTCTTATCAGACATTAAGGACGTGAAATAACGATGGCGTAACGGGCATCCTGCGGGCCGGGTACGTGGAAAGAGGAAGTGCCGTGCAGATGAAAACGCAGGCAGTCGCCCGCCTCGAGCCGGTAACAGCGACCATCAAGCGTAAATTCCAGTACACCTTCCAGCATCCAGAGGTGTTGCTCGAGGCCGTCCACCGGCGGGGAATCATAGGAAATAGTCGCACCTGATTTCAGCAAACCAGAAATCAGTTCTGCGCGAAAACCGGGAGCAGGCGCGGAAACCGAACGGCGCTCAAAACCGGTTTCACGATCATGCCAGACCGGCTGCTGTGCGCTGCGGATCAGCTCCGGCGGGTTATCTTCCAGCGCCATCAGCAGGCGGGAAGTGGTCAGACCGTAGGCCGCGCTCAGTTTGCCGAGCAAAGAGGCGGTCGGGCTGGTTTCTGCTCGTTCAATGCGTGAAAGCGTGGCGCGGCTGATACCGGTCTGTTGCGCCAGTTGTTCCAGCGACCAGCCCTGCCCGATTCGCAATTGTGCCAGACGCTCAGCCAGACGCAGATCGTCGTTATCCTGCCCTTCTTCCATTTTCATACTCTGTCATGAATTCTCAATATCGGGAAAATATCTCTTATCAGGGAATTAAACAAGTTAAAATAATGTAATAAGTGAGTATTAGTTAAGTTGTACAAAAATAATAAAGTTGTACAGCTTTGCGATCTGGCGCTAGAGTTAACTTTAGTTAGCAGGAAAATTTTGGAAATCATTATGTCTCTTTACAGCATCGGCGAAGTCGCACGAATTTGTGGTATCAACCCGGTCACGCTGCGTGCCTGGCAGCGCCGTTACGGCCTGCTGAAGCCTCAGCGAACCGAAGGCGGCCATCGTCTGTTTAATGATGATGACCTTGATACTATCCGCACTATTTTGGGCTGGATTAATCGTGGGATCCCGGTCGGTCAGGTGAAATCTCTGCTCGAGGGGAAAGTCGATGCGCTGCCGGGCGGCTGGTCGCAGTCAGAACATCGTTTACTGACCGCATTGCAGGAAGGCCGCAGCAATAAAGTGCGCCAGTTAATCATGGAACTGGGCCGCGAATATCCGGCGGTATCGTTTGTAAATAACGTGCTCCGACCATTGCGCTCTCGTCTGAGTGCCGGGGATCCGCGCCTGCTGATGTTACGCAGCCAGCTCGACGGGCTGATCATCGAGCACGCGGTCATGTGCATGGGTGCCGCCCGAAAACGTCCCGGCAATCCGGCGACGCTGGTCGGCTGGGGACATCTGGACAGCACCGAACTGTGGCTCGAAGCCATTGTGCGTTGTGAGGAAGGGATGCAGGTCGAAATCATGCCCGTACCGCTCGATGACCCGCATCTGGAAAACCTCAGCGGTTCCCAAATCCTGTTATGGGCGGAAGGCAAGCTGACGCAAATTCAGCGCCAGCGCTTGCTCAACTGGGTGGAACAGGGATTGTCGATCCTTCTTCTGGGCAGCGCCGCCCTGCTGCTGGGCTCACAGGAGAGCGAAAACGAAAACGATAATGTCGAAAAACTTCACGGTGCAGGCGCACCTCCTGTTCTTCAGATAGTGCCAGTGCGTAATGAAAGGAAAAAATAATGATCAAACATTTTCCTGAACCCGCGATGCCCGCTGATGTTCTGACCCGGCTTTGCGAATTTTACAGCCACCTGGATGTGAGCCAGCTGCCGCAGCTTTCACGGATTTACCATCCGCATGTGGTGTTTATCGATCCGGTTTCGCATTACGACGGCGTCGATGCGCTCGAACGTTATTTCGCCCAGCTGCTTAAAAAAGTGAATTACTGCCGGTTTGAAATTCAGCCTCCGCTGACCAATGGCGCTGAAGCGTCACTGTTCTGGCGGATGGAGTTTTCGCATCCGGCCCTGAAAAAAGGTCAGGCCATGTTTCTCAATGGCGCCAGCCATTTGCGTCTGACCGACAACCGGATTGCCTATCAGCGCGATTATTACGATCTCGGTGCCATGCTGTATGAGCATGTTCCGGTTCTCGGCGGCGCTGTCCGCGCGGTTAAAGCCAGGCTGAAATAATGCATCGCGTCCTGATCACCGGTGCCAGTTCGGGTATCGGAAAACAGCTGGCTCAGGACTATGCCGCAGAAGGTTGGGAAGTCATCGCCTGCGGGCGTGACGGTGAAAAACTCAATGCGGTGGCCGCCGCCAGTCCGCTGATTACCCCGCTGCGTTTTGATATCACCGATTTATCAGAAACCCGTCAGGCTTTGCAGGGCACGCAGGCCGATCTGGTGATCCTGTGCGCCGGAACCTGCGAATACCTGGATGACGGCGTAGTCGAGGCAGAAAAAGTGGCCCGCGTGATGAACACCAATTTCATCGGCCCGGTCAATTGTCTTGATGCCCTGTTACCCCGCCTCGCTCCCGGCAGTCGCGTAGCGCTGGTCGGTTCCACTGCCTGGCTTTTACCTTTTTCACGCAGTGAAGCCTACGGCGCATCGAAAGCCGCGCTGGCCTTTTTCGCACGCTCTCTGGCAGTAGATCTGGCCAAACGTCAGATCCACGTTTCCCTGATCCAGCCGGGATTTGTCGAAACACCCCTGACGGCACGCAATGATTTTCCGATGCCAATGATGGTGACCGCGGCGCAGGCTTCAAAACACATCCGTAAAAAACTGGCGCACGGAGCCAGTGAAATTGCCTTCCCTCCTCTTTTTGCCCGCTTGCTGAAAACCGCCGCGCTGCTGCCGGTAGGTCTGCAAAAATGGTTATGCCGGAAAATGGTGAAATAAAATGACGACTAAAGTGGCTATCGTGGGCAGCGGAATTTCAGGGCTGAGCTGTGCGTGGATGCTGGCAAAAAATCAGCCGGACTGCGAAATTACCGTCTTTGAAGCGTCTTCAACGTTAGGCGGACACACCGCCACGCAGGACGTAATTTCTGACGGTCAGGAATACGCCATCGATACCGGTTTTATTGTCTATAACTCACGCACGTACCCGCATTTTATCGCCCTGCTCAAAGACCTGGGCATTGAAGGCCAGCCGACGGAAATGAGCTTTTCTGTGCGTAATCCGCTCAGCAAACTCGAATACAACGGACATTCCCTCAACAGCCTGTTTGCTCAGCGGCGTAACCTGTTCAGGCCGCGCTTCTGGCGGTTTATTCTCGAAATTTTGCGCTTTAACAAACTGTGTAAAGCGCGCCTGCTCAATCCGCATAACGACGAAGACACGCTGGCCGATTTGCTCGATCAAAACGGATTTTCGCCGTTCTTCGCCCTGCATTATGTGCTGCCGATGGGCGCGGCGATCTGGTCATCTTCGCTCGGCGATATGGCGAATTTTCCACTGTCGATGTTTCTGCGTTTCTTCAACAATCACGGGCTGCTGGATGTGACGAACCGTCCCCAGTGGATGGTGGTGCCGGGAGGTTCGCGCGAATATATCCGCCGGATGCAGGAGAAATTGCCCGTCAGCGTAAAACTGCTGACCAGCACGCCGGTCACTCACGTTGTCCGCACGCCGTGCGGCGTGACACTGCATTCTGAGTGCGGCGAAGAGCGGTTTGATCAGGTGGTTTTCGCCTGCCATTCCGATCAGGCGTTGAACATTCTTGGCCAGAATGCCACGGACGCAGAGAAAAGCATTCTCGGCGCGCTGCCCTATCAGGCCAACGACGTCATTTTGCATACCGATACTCATCTTTTGCCGCGCGAAAAACGCGCCTGGGCCAGCTGGAATTATCAGTTGCCCAATACGCTCTGTCTGGCGGATCGCGGTGATTTTCGCGACAGCAATCCGGCGCACAGCCGCCGTGCCAGCGTAACCTATAACATGAATATGTTGCAGGGGCTGAACGCGCCGCAGACCTTTTGTGTTTCCCTTAATCCGCTGACGCCCATAGATGAGGGCAAAATTTTGTTCCGCGCCACTTATATGCATCCGGTTCTGAATCTGGCCAGCCATCATGCGCAGCAGGAACGTTATCGGATCAACGGCCAGCACAACACCTGGTATTGCGGCGCGTACTGGTACAACGGTTTTCATGAAGATGGCGTTAACAGCGCGCGCGACGTGGCGGAACAACTAAGCCTGCGGTTATTCAGTTTGCAGGCCGAACGCGGGCAGGAAAAACGGGAGGCGTCATGAACAGCCAGCTCTATGTTGGCACCGTGCGCCACCGGCGGTTTACGCCGGTTGAACACCGTTTTGACTACGACATTTTCATGCCGCTGATTGATCTTGATGAGCTGGATGCGCTGCCCGCGCTGGGTATCCGGCTGGAAAAATTTTCCCCGGCAAGTTTTCGCCGCAAAGATTATCTCGGCGGCGGTGACATCAAAACCAAGGCACAGGCGAGAATCGCTGAGCTGACCGGAGAACGTCCCGAAGGGCGCGTGATGCTGCTCTGCCAGCTGTGTTATTTCGGCTGCTATTTCAATCCGGTGAACTTCTACTACCTTTATGATCAGAGCGGAATTCTGCGCTGGATGCTGGCTGAGGTGCGCAATACGCCCTGGAATGAACGCCACACCTACGCGGTCCTCCCTGACGGCTCACAACCGGTACCAAAAGCCTTTCATGTGTCGCCCTTCAATCCGATGGACATGGTCTATCACTGGCGTCTGACACCCCCGGGAAAACAGTTACACATCACTATCGAAAATCACCGCAAAGAACGGGAATTCGATGCTGCCCTTTCTCTGACTGCTCGCCCGCTGACACGCGCGGCGCTGCGCCAGCAATTGTGGCGGCTGCCCCTGATGACCGCAAAAACCGCGCTGACCATATACTGGCAGGCGCTGAAACTGTGGCTGAAACGGGCACCCATTTATTCTCATCCTCCCGTTGATAAGGACTGACCATGAGCCAACCTGAAGTGCAGCTCGCCCGTGACGGGGCGAACAACAGGCGCAGCAAAGCCGCACGCGCACTGATCCTGAGCGTGCTCAAGCAACTTAAAGGGGCCGGTCTGACCCTGCGGGAACCGGGCGAAGACGCCATTTTTTTTGGTGATCACACAGCACCTTTGCAGGGCGAAATCGAAGTTCAACATCTGCGCGCTTACCGCCGGGTTTTACTGGGCGGCAGCATTGCGGCGGGTGAAAGTTTTATTGACGGCGACTGGACCACGCCGAACCTGACGACGGTGTTACAACTGCTGGCGGAAAACCTGAAACTGGTGGATAAACTCGAAGCGCGTCTGAGCTGGCTCAGTACACCCGCCAATAATCTGATCCACTTTTTCCGCCGCAACAGCCCTGCTCAGGCGCGAAAAAATATCTCCGCCCATTACGATCTGGGCAACGATTTTTATCAGGGTTTTCTCGATGAGAAAATGCTCTACTCCTCCGCCTGGTATCAGGAACCGCAAATGACGCTGGAACAGGCGCAGGAAGCCAAAATGCGCCGTCTGTGTGAACAGTTGCAACTGCATGCGGGGGATCATCTGCTGGAAATCGGCACCGGCTGGGGCGCGATGGCAGAATTTGCCGCGCGCGAATACGGCTGTCAGGTGACGACGACCACTATTTCCCGCGAGCAGTACCGTTTTGCCTGCGAGCGTATTGAAAAAGCCGGGCTGAGCGACCGCGTGACCGTCTTGTGCGAGGACTACCGCTCGCTGCGCGGACAGTTCGACAAACTGGTGTCGATTGAGATGATTGAAGCGGTGGGTAAGCGTTATCTCTCGACCTTTTTCAAACGCTGTAACGCGCTGCTTAAACCTCAGGGACGGATGGCAATTCAGGCAATTACCATTGCCGACCAGCGTTACGCGTCTTACAGCCGCAAAGTCGATTTTATCCAGCGTTATGTGTTTCCCGGTGGTTTCCTGCCCTCCATCACCGCGATGAATGACACCATGACGCGCTGCACCAGTCTGGTGGTTCGCGATTTATTTGATATCGGATCCGACTACGCCCGCACCCTGCATGAATGGCGCGAGCGCGTGCAGCGTTACTGGAATGCACAAACCGGCGAAGGACAGGACGAGCATTTCCGCCGCCTGTGGCTGTTTTATCTGTGCTATTGCGAGGCCGGTTTCCGCGCCCGTACCATCAGCACCGTGCAACTGACTGCCGAGCGACGCGGATGACGTCCCTGCGCTTCTGGCTGCTGGCAGCAGGCTTCGACGTCTGGTGGACGCTGGCAGTCTGGGGGCGCGAACGGTTTATTCTTTTTCTGCTGATCAGCAGTTTTTTGATGCTGGCATTCACCCCGTCGCGCCGCCGCTTGTGGGTGGCCGTGGCCTGTACGCTGGGCATTATGATGGATTCCATGTGGTGCATTCTGGGTCTGTTTGAATTCACCGATTCCGCCGCCGTGCCGCCGTGGATGATGGCGCTGTGGCTGGGTTTCAGTGCCTGGTGGCTGTGGCTGCTGGGAGTTTTACGGATGAAAGTGTACTGGCTGATCCCGCTCGGTGCCGTCAGCGGCCCGTTGGCTTATTTTATCGGGATGCATCTTGGCGCGATGCAACTTCAGGCCACCCCGTGGCATGTCTGGCCGCTGCTGGCTGCTGGCTGGGCGCTGTTTTTACCGCTGATCAGCCTGCCGGTTCTGCTCAGCCAAAATCCCCTGCGGAGAAGCAGATGAAATCACTCTTAACCGCCGCGCTGATGCTGATATTTTCCTCGCCGCTATTCGCTGCTGTACCGTGGGAACACTGGAAACCCGTCGGACACGCCACGCTCAGCTGGGGGCCGTTCGAGGTTTACAACTCGCAGTTGCTGACCCCTGACGGTAAATATCAGCCCCAAAAATGGCCGCTGGCTTTAGACATTGATTACCTGCGCAGTATTGATCGCGCGGAACTGACCAAAGCGACCGAAGAACAGTGGCAGACTCTCGGACTGCTGGCCGAGGCACAGAAAAATGGCTGGCTGGAAGCCGTTAAAGACACCTGGCCGGACGTCAGTAATGGCAGTGAAATTATTTTTGTCGCCACAGAAAAAGGCGGGCAGTTTTACAGCCGTGCGGCCAACAGCGTGATGATCAATCCGGCAGGCAAAGCATTCAGCCCGGCTTTCCGGGACGCGTTTCTGGCCATCTGGCTCTCTCCTGAAACGCAATATCCGAATTTACGCAGCAAACTGACCGGTGCCACCGCATCGGATTGACATCCCTCTGAACGGAGGTTTTATGACTGTTTTCCATAAAGGTTTTTTCGCGTTACTGATGGGCTGCGTTCTGATCCTCAGCGGCTGCAAAGCCAACATTGAGGATTACGCCCAGACTCAGCCGAAACTGGATATTTTCACCTGGTTTGCCGGTGACAGTGTGGCGTACGGCATGGTGCAGGATCACAGCAATAAACAGACGCGACGTTTTACCGCGAAAATCCGTGGCGATGTGGCGGGCGATACGCTGACGCTGCATGAAGATTTTGTCTATGACGACGGCGAGAAACAAACCCGCGTCTGGCACATCCGTAAACTCGCCGACGGCAGCTATACCGGAACGGCGGGCGATATTATCGGTACCGCGACCGGCCATTCCGCGGGTAACGCGTTTAACTGGAAATACGTGATGGATGTGAAATCAGGCGGCAGCACCTACCGCCTGACCTTCGATGACTGGATTTATCAGCAGGACGAACAGCACCTGTTCAACGTGACCTCGCTGACAAAATTCGGCGTGGAAGTCGCGCGCGTATCGATTTTCTTTGAGAAGAAGTGAGGCACGCTCTGTCTGCTCCCTCTCCTGCGAAGGGGAGGAGTCTTAAACCTTCACTTCTTTAATCACCGATTTCTTACGCCCGAAGACAAATTTCCCCAGCGTGACCAGCAGAACTGCGCAGAGGATCACGCCTAACGCGACCCACTCGACCGGGGAAAGGGATTCACCTGCGAAGCTGATGCCCAGAAGAACGGCGACAATCGGGTTCACATAGGCATAACTGGTGGCGACGGCGGGACGCACGGTTTTCAGCAAAAACATATACGCGCTGATGGCGATCATCGAGCCAAAGACCACCAGATAGCCGAGTGCCAGAAAACCGTGCAGCGATGGCGTTGCGGTCAGATGTTCGCCGGTGACGCGGCTGGCAACCAGCAGCACCACTCCGGCGATAATCATTTCAGCTGCACCGGCCATCAGGCCAGCTGGCAGCGGCAGACGCGAACTCCATACCGAACCGAATGCCCAGCTTAATGACGCGAGCAGAATAAGCGCCGCGCCCCACGGATTACCTTCCAGATTGCTGCCAGTGTTAAGCAACACAATCCCGAACAGGCCGATGGCGACACCGGTCCATTCCAGACGGCTGTTAGGCATGCCCCACAGACGACTGAAGCACAGGGTAAATAGCGGAACGGTTGCGACCATTACGGCGGCAATGCCTGACGGTACCTGCATATGTTCCGCCACCGTCACCAGACCATTACCGACCGACAGCAGTAAAATGCCAACGGCACCGGCGGCCATCCACTGCTTCAGCGTGGGGACTTTATGCCCGCGCAGCAGCAAAAACGTAAACAGAATACATCCGGCGACGAAGAAACGCAGACCAGCCATCATCAGCGGTGGCCAGCTTTCCACACCGACGCGGATAACGAAATACGTAGAACCCCAGATAAAATACAGTGCAAACAGTGCGGCAATTAATGGCAGCAAAGAACGGGTAGCGGAACCAG
This sequence comes from Rahnella bruchi, assembly GCF_003614975.1. Taxonomy (GTDB): domain Bacteria; phylum Pseudomonadota; class Gammaproteobacteria; order Enterobacterales; family Enterobacteriaceae; genus Rahnella; species Rahnella bruchi. Next base: position 470,774 of record NZ_QZWI01000001.1, read on the forward strand.
TCATAGGAAGAACTTATTAGCGTGATAATGAAGGCCAACAGTTAACGCTATTGGCCTGATTTCCGGCAAGTGAATCTGTGCGATCGCGTCAAAATGTTGCTAAAAAGTTTCTGCATATGACAAAAAACTCGCCGACGGCAACGATAATGTAGTCACAGCATGAATAGTCTGTTGCAGGGGTAACGAAACGATTTATAATTCGTCGTTCAAATTTCTGAGGTATTGCACATGAATTCGCTTGGCAAAAAATTATTTATCGCGCTGTTTGGTCTGATGGCGATTGGCGCAATTGGTGGCGTGATGGTGGCCGGTTATGCGGTGGTGATTCAGGACGACGTTAAATCAGCCAGCGATAACGACGCCCCTTCCGTCGTCCCGGCACCGTCTTCTGCATCAACGAACTGATCCGTCCGCTGACCGCTGTTGCCAGCGTTGTAACCACAGGCTCCAGCGTTCAAACAGCATATCCACGCAAATCGCCAGCAGCGCAACAATCACCGCGCCCTGCAGGACGTACGCCGTATTAAAGCCACTCAGGCCGATAATAATCGGTGAACCCAGGCTTAACGTGCCGACCGACGAGGCGATCGCAGCCGTCCCGATATTGATAATCACCGACGTACGGATGCCGGAAATAATCACCGGTGCGGCCAGCGGAACTTCCACTTTCCGCAACATCTGCCAGCGGCTCATGCCGACGCCCTGCGCAATCTCACGTGCCGACGCAGGCACTGATTCAATCCCCGCAATGGTTCCCTGCAAAATGGGCAGCAAGCCGTAAAGTACCAGCGCAATAATCGCGGGTTTCTCGCTGAATCCCATCACAGGAACGGCTACGGCCAGTACAGCGACAGGCGGGAAGGTCTGCCCCATTGCCACCAGCGTTTCAACCAGCGAGCGGAATTCTTTGCCCGCCGGACGCGTCACACTGACACCTGCCGCGACACCAATCACCACCGCAATCAGGCTGGAAATACCGACCAGTAACAGATGCGCTTCCACCAGCGAGGCGAAACTTTCCTGCTGATATACCGGCCTGCTGAGCTCAGGGAACATCCAGTGAAACAGACCGCCGAGCGAGGTCATGCCGAAAATTAGCGCCAGTAGCAAAGCGAATAACCAAATCAGCGGATCTGCAAACACCCGTTTCATGCGCCGTTCCTCTCTGTAGTCAGGTCAGCGAAATGCAATACACCGACCGGCTGGCCCTGTTCATCAATCACCGGCAATTGCTGAACCTGATGAGCGACAAATTTTGACAGTGCCTGACTCAGGCTCATGGAATCGGTCAGCGGCGGCTGGCTGCCGGAATATGCCTCGCCGCGCCGAGTCAGCGAACCCACTTCGCGCAGTGAAAGCAGACGTATCCCCATGTCGCTGCCACCGAAGAAATCGCGCACAAACGGCGTCGCCGGTTGGGTCAGCAATTCCAGCGGTGTGCCCTGCTGCACCACTTGTCCGTCGTTAAGCAGCACGATGCGGTCAGCCAGCGCCAGTGCTTCGTCGATGTCGTGCGTCACCAGCACAATGGTGCGGTGAGTGATTTTATGAATGCGCGCGACTTCTTCCTGCAAGGTGGCACGGGTCACCGGATCGAGCGCGCCGAACGGTTCGTCCATCAGCAACACTTCCGGGTCTGATGCCAGCGCACGCGCCACGCCGACGCGCTGCTGTTGTCCGCCGGACAGCTGATGCGGATAACGATGGCGGAACTGTTTCGGATCCAGATTGAGCAGTTCAAGCAACTCAGTCACACGGTCACGGATTTTTGCCTTCGGCCATTTCAGCAGCTGCGGCACGGTGGCGATGTTTTCTTCCACCGTCCAGTGCGGGAACAGGCCAATCGACTGAATGGCGTACCCCATCCGGCGGCGCAAATCCTGCGCACGGAATTTTTCTATCGGTTCACCGGCAAACAGAATCTCTCCGCGATCGTGCTCCACCAGCCGGTTGATCATTTTAAGCGTGGTGGATTTTCCCGAACCGGATGTGCCGATCAGAACCGTGAACTCGCCTTTAGCCATTTCCAGCGTGAGATCGCGCACGACCGCTTTTCCGGCAAAGTGTTTGCTAACCTGCTTGAAATGAATCATCTGCGTGTGGTTTCCAGAATTGATACTGCAAATTTAAAGAGACTGTCGACGACCACCGCCATCAGTACCGCCGGGATCACGCCGAGTAATACCAGATCCAGCGCACTGCTCAGCAATCCCTGGAACATGATGGCGCCCAGCCCGCCCGCACCAATCAGCGCCGCCACCATCGCCATGCCGACCGTTTGTACCGCCACAATGCGCACGCCGGTCAGGACAACCGGCAAGGCAATCGGCATCTGCACACGTAAAAAGACCTGCGCGCGGTTCATGCCCATGCCACGTGCGGATTCAATCACCGCTTCCGGCACCGATTCCAGTCCGGCAATCACACCGCGTACCAGCGGCAGCAGCGAATAAAGCACCAGCGCGATAATTGCCGGAGCCAGTCCGATACCGCTGATGCCATGCTCCGCCAGCCACGGCAGCGATTTTGCCAGCCCGGCCAGAGGGGCAAGCAGCAGACCAAACAGCGCTATCGACGGCACGGTCTGAATAATGTTCAGCACGGATAATACCGGCCCGCGCCAGCGGGGTTTGCGGTGACACAGCAAACCGACCGGCAGGCCAATCAATACCGCAGGCACCAGCGTGCCAAACAAAATACCCAGATGCTGCCACAGCGCGTCGTTAAACACGTCGGAACGGTTGTCGTATTCTTTGAGCAGCGAAAGTTCGGCAAGCTGACCGTACGCCAGCAGCAGCACCACCGGCACGATCATCTGCACATTAAGCAAAATGCGCAGGCTGTGATTGCGGGTAAAACGGGAAATAGCGTCGGAGGCGATCAGCAGACAAAGCGCGGCACCCGCCCAAAAACCACCGCCGAGTGAGGTACGCGCGATACTGTCTTCATCGCCCCCCGTCAGTTGTAATGCGCTGTGCCCCGCCAGCCAGACCAAGGCGGTCAGCAGGATTTCCGCCAGCAACATCACCACTAAATGATTGCGGCCATAGAGATTGAGAAAGGCGCAGACCAGCAGCAAAACGGCAGGCAACAGCAGTAACGCAGAATAGCCATTCAGCAGGCTCGCCAGCGAAATACCTTTGCCAGACACCAGCCTGTTAGGCGCATGGCTGACGAAGGCCAGTCCGAAACCGGCCAGCAACAGCAACAAAACCAGCGTCAGCAGAACGCGGTTTTTAACGGGTGAGTGATAAGTCAAAACATTACCTGATATCAGAGAGCACGACCCAAGGGCCGTGCTCCGGGCGTCACTGCCCGGTTATTTTTTAACGAAACCTTTTTCCTGCAAATACTTCGCCGCCACTTTTTTCGCATCCTGACCATCAACCGCGATTTTCGCGTTCAGACCCTGCAATGTTTTGGTGTCGAGTGAAGCAAATACCGGTTTAAGCAAATCAGGAATGTTCGGATGCGCTTTCAGAGCCGCCTCGCGGATGATTGGCGCAGGCGCATAAATCGGTTGCACGCCTTTCGGATCTTCCAGCGTTTGCAGGCCAAGCGCCGCGACCGGGCCGTCTGTACCGTAGGCCATCGCCGCGTTCACATCAGAGGTTTTTTCCGCTGCCGCTTTGATGGTCACCGCCGTATCACCGCCTGCCAGCGACAGCAACTGCGCCTGATTCAGTTTGAAACCGTAGGCATTTTCAAACGCCGGTAAAGCATCCGGACGCTCGATAAACTCTGCCGAGGCCGCCAGTTTGAACTCGCCGCCGCTGCTGATGAATTTGCCCAAATCACCCAGTGATTTCAGGTTGTGCGCACTGGCCACGTCCTGACGCACCGCGATAGTCCAGGTATTGTTCGCCGGAGACGGATTCAGCCAGACAATTTTGTTCTGGTCGTAATCCAGCTTTTTGACTTTATCGAAACCGGCCTGCGCATTTTTCCACGCCGGATCTTTATCGTCGGAGAAGAAGAACGCGCCGTTACCGGTGTATTCCGGATAGATATCGATTTCACCGGCGGTGATCGCACCGCGCACCACTTTCGTCGTTCCCAGCTGCAATTTATTGGTGGTATGAATACCGTTGGCTTCCAGCACCTGAATAATGATGTTACCGAGCAGCGAACCTTCGGTATCAATTTTTGAGCCCACACGTACGGCATCATCAGCGGCCTGTGCGCTGAAACTTAATGCGGAAACCAGCGCCAGCGCTGCCACTGAAAATCCCCGTACTTGCCCGGTTGTTACAGTCATGTTCTATCCTCTTATCGGGTTATGTTGGTTTTTGTCGCCCGGCGACTGCTCTGTCTTTCTGCTTTCATCTGAATAAACAAGCTGCTAACAAGAATAGTCCAATTTCGCGCAGGGGAATGGATGGTGAACCATAAAAGCAGGAGGCGGTAGCAGAGTAAAATGCCGAAATGTTCGAAGCTTATCCGCGAAATCGCGGAGACGCCGCCGTCCGTGATCCTTTTAAAAGGAGTATCAGATGTCAGTTCAACATCCGCAGAGAACGCATCCCCGCGTGATCCGTGCCGCTGTCGCATGCAGCGATCACCAGCTGAAATTCGAGAAAATCAGTCTGGCCGCGCCACGACGCAATGAAGTGGGCGTGCGCATTGTTGCCTGCGGAATTTGTCACACCGATCTTGGTTTTATCTCGCCGGGCGCAGTTTTAGGCCACGAGGGTGCGGGGATTGTCGATCAGGTTGGCAGCGCGGTTAAAAACGTGAAACCGGGCGATCACGTGGCGCTGTCATTTCAGTCCTGCGGCCAGTGTGATGCCTGTTCAGCGCATCGTCCGGTAGATTGTGAGCACTTTTCTACACTCAATTTCGGCTTCTCACGTCTCGACGGCAGCAGTGCCTATCCGCAAGGAATTGACGGCCATTTCTTCGGCCAGTCGTCGTTTGCCAGTTACGCGCTGGTGACAGAACAGAATCTGGTGAAGGTCGATAAATCCCTGCCGCTGGCAACCCTCGCGCCGCTCGGCTGCGGCCTGCAAACCGGTGCGGGTACGGTAATGAATACGCTGAAGGTGAAACAAGGCGACCGCCTGCTGGTTATCGGCACCGGCGCGGTCGGCATGGCGGCGGTGATGGCGGCGAAAATTGCCGGAGCAAAAGAGATCATCGCGCTCGACCAGCATCAGCACCGGTTAGATTTGGCGCAGGAACTGGGTGCAACCGAAGCCCTGAAAACCGGTAGGGAGCGCAATCTGCAAGGTCAGCTCGATTACGTCATCGACACGGCGGGCGTTTCATCACTGGATAAACTCGGGCAGGACGCGCTAAAAGACGGCGGCGTAATGGTCCGCCTGACCGGTGCGGGCGGCGCAACGCTCCCGCGTCGGCGAAAAATCCTCAGTGTTATCCAGGGTGATTCGGTGGCGCAGGAATTCATCCCAAAAATGATTTCGTTGTGGCAGTCAGGCAGTTTTCCCTTTGACCGGTTGCTGCATTTTTACGACTTTGAAGAGATTAATCAGGCCATTGAAGATACCCGCAGCGGCAAGGTGATCAAGGCTGTTTTATGCTGGCCGCAGGCATCTTAGATCACTTTGTTTTAACTTATAGCCATTTGTTTTTACTCAACCTCTAATCAGGACTTGTGACGGGCATCACCTCGCCTCTATGCTGGTTTTTTTGTCAAAAAGCGTAAACACAACAATGTCTGATTCATTTGCGGCCTCTCCCGCCGCCTCTTCAGGGGACTACAGCCCAGATTCTGCGTCTGGCAAACCGGTGGTGATTCGTTCCGCTGCCGATATAACTCAGTTAGTGAACCGCGGCGCTGCGAAAATCAGCGACGCACGCATCGTGATTGCTATCGCACTGGGCGGCGTTTTCCTCGACGCCTATGACCTCGGCGCGCTGGCTTTCGGGATGAAAGATATCACCCGCCAGTTTGGTCTGACACCTTCCGGCGCAGGCTTTGTGGCTTCCGCCATCACCTTCGGAGCGATTGTCGGCGCACTCTTTGGCGGCTATCTGACCGACAAAATTGGCCGTTACCGCGTATTCATGGCCGACATGTTCTTCTTCGTGATCGCCGCACTGGCCTGCGCCTTTGCGCCGAACGAATGGGTGCTCGGCGGCTCGCGTTTCGTGATGGGATTAGGCGTCGGCATCGATTTACCCGTCGCGATGGCGTTTCTGGCGGAGTTTTCAAAACTTCAGGGGCGCGGCAATAAAGCCTCTCGCGTGGCGATGTGGTGCCCGACATGGTACGCGGCGATCAGCGTTTCTTATTTACTGGTTCTGCTGCTTTATGCAGTGCTGCCTGCCACGCATACCGACTGGTTGTGGCGTCTTATCCTCGGTTTCGGCGCGGTTCCGGCGATTCTTATCATCGCTATCCGCCACCGTTATATGAACGAATCACCAGTCTGGGCGGCGAATCAGGGCGACCTGCAAAGTGCGGCGGCGATCCTGCGTAAGTCTTACAACATCAATGCGGTTGTTGCCGACGATGCGGATAAAACGCCGCAGGTAAAAGTGCGCAAAGCCGCATGGCGCAACTACGGCACGTTGTTGCAGGGCATTTATCTGCGCCGCACTGTACTGGCGACTGTTACTGCCGTAGCTTCATCCTTTGCCTATAACGCCGTGGCATTTGGCCTGCCGGTTATCTTATCCAGTTTCCTGCAACAGTCGATGATCAGCACCATTTTGTTCTCGCTTGGTCTGAATCTGTGCTTCGCCTTCGTTGGCGGTCTGATTGCGGTACGGTATGTGTCGAAATTTGGCGCGTGGAAAATGACCTACGCCGGTTATGCTTGCCAGCTGGTGGCGATGATCGGCCTCGCGCTGGTTGGCCGTCCGGCAGATGGCGGCGAAGCGGCGATTTCCATCGGCATGCTGGCGTTATTCCTGTTCGGTCAGGGCTTCGGTCCGGGTTCGCACACCATGACATTTGCCTCACTGAGCTATCCGACGTCACTACGCGGCATGGGTGTCGGCTTCAACCAGACGCTGATGCGCACCAGCTCAACCCTTTCCCTGTTCCTGTTCCCGGTACTTTCCGCCGCACTCGGCACCGGCGTGTTCTGGGTGATCGCGTTAGCGCCACTGGCAGGCCTTATCGTGCTGACAGCGGTACGGTGGGAACCGTCGGGATATGATGTGGATGCAGAGGATTTTAATGCCGAAGCCGGGCATTAAGACGGCTTTTTCAACATGCGCTCCGTTCAGCAAGATTCCTGAATCGCCCGCACGATCTGTAATTCAAAACAATTCGGCTTTTCGTATCAAAATCAGTGAGGAAGACGTGGAGATCCCAAAGAGGGCTCGTCATAGCCCTCTTTGGTCGGTTTCGGCACGAGTAGCCAAATGAGCGCAGTTATTGAGAAACCGAAATTCACTCGTTCTGAAGAAACTGCCCGATGTCCGGTCTGACATCAAATCACCGCGCTTCTCGGCGCAAACACAAACCCGATGTCGTTCTCGATCATCGCGGCGACCAGTTCAAATCCCCCATTCGGTTTCGCCTGCGCAAACTCCAGCTCGCTGGTAAACACCGGGCTTACCCAGAACTGATTCACCGGATCACCGTAAATTTTTGGCAGACGCATTTTGTCCGCAGGGCCACAGAGCGCGGAGGAAATCACGTGACCTTCGAAACCGAGGGGTGCCATCGGCGACATCAGCGTATGGCCTTCGCCCAGCCAGCTGAGCGTGGTCCAGGGAACCTGCGCATAGCCGGACAGCGCGCTCGCCATCTGCACGGCGTTTTCTTCAGTGACGTATTCTTTGCCGACCGAAAATGCCAGTTCGATGCGGCGGTGCTTTTCCGCATCATCGTTGAACACAATATCGATTTGCGGCATCGGGCGGATGCTCATGCCGACGGTGAAGAAGTAATAATTTTCTTCATCTTCGTGCTGGGAAATCGCCATCGGCGGCCAGCTGCCCTGATTGATCAGATAATATTTCAGCGACGGGCCAAAACGGTCTTCGTAGGATTCCAGCAGCTTGCGCTGAATTTTCGGCCACGGATTGGTGAATTCATTTTGCCAGTCACGCCAGAACAGACGTGTTTTTTCAGCCAGTTCACATTGGGTATTAGTCGAGGCAGATCCCAGCGGGAAAGTCAGCGGATTCTGTTTGATGCAGCCTGCGGAATAACACACCGAATGGTCGATATACAAACTCCAGCCGGGGATCACCGCCAGCAACAATCCCTGATACCACAATGCCGCGCCGTCATCGCTTTCATTCCACAGGATCTGAATTTGTGCCGGATCCAGCGGTGCTTCGCCTTCCAGGTTGCGGCAATATTGCGCCGCCAGCATCGGGGCAATCCCCTGCTCCATCGCGTCGGTATCATCGTTCACCGGCGCGGGCACCAGATTGCGAACCCAGCAGGCGCGCATTTTCGGAAAGCGGTCGCGCAAATCTTCGCGGGCGAAGATGTAGAAATACACCACGCGGTTGTCCTGCTCGACCAGCGCGGTCAGGGTTTGTTTGTCGTTACTGACTTCAGCAACAATGTCGGACTGGCGCATATGACCTCAACAATATTAGGAAGCTTATTATTCCCTGTGATGGTCAGTGTAGAACGGATAAGCCAGCCCGATAACGGGCAATATTCCCAAAAATCCCCGATAAATCATTAAAACACGCGCTTTTTTATCAAAATATCGACATCAGCGGCAGTACATGCGAAACAGTTGCGCCAGATACGCGGCCATTGGCGTCAGCGTGGTATCACGCCGCTGAATGAGATAGAACGTCGCTTTCGGCAGCGGCAGGTCGAGATCTAACGCCACCAGACTCTGGCCGATCACCGGATCGTTAATCACATCCACAGACAGCACACTGAGAAAATCGGTTTTCGCAATCAGGCTGGTGCATGACATAAATGTTTCGCAAATCACGCTGATATTCGGTTCCGCATCCATTTCACTGAACACTTCGCTGAGCAGTTTGTAATAGCTGCCGCGTGGCGTCGGCATGGTCCAGTCGCAGTGCCGCAACTCCTGCATCGAGCGGGCGTTTTGCATCGGATGACCCCTTCTTGCCACCACGCGATACTCTTTATCCATAAGCTTTTCATATAACAGTTCGTTATCAAAGGGGCCCTGATAATAGGTATTCACGGTGAAATCCAGCTCACCCTGACGCAGCTCAGGGATCATCGACACCAGCTGCCCTTCGGCGATCCGCACCTTCACATTGGGGAATTCGCGGTGAAACCTGTCGACCACTTCCGGCATAATGGTCCGCGCAATACTGGCACCCACACCGAGATTCACCCTGCCGCTGGTGCCACCCTGGCGCTGAGAAATATCTTCCTGTGCGACACGGAGCTCTTCCAGAATCAGGCTTGCGCGCTTAAAAAACGCTTCACCACAGTCAGTTAGCGTCACGCCCTGACGGCGGCGGACAAACAGCCGCGCCCCGAGGGTTTCCTCAAGTTCTTTAATCGATTTTGTCAGCGCAGGCTGCGACAAATTCAGCGTCCGGCTCGCAGCGCGGATACTGCCCTGACGTGCAACCGACACAAACGCCCGCAGTTGATGCATTTTTATTTGTGATGGCATGAAATTCTTTGATAACCCCTGATTATCACTAAGAAGATTTTGGCATCTTATATGCCCTGATTGCTTTATGTACATTGAAAATCATCTAAGGCCGCCTTTCGCCGCTTTCTGCGCCCGGGTCTGCACTTCTCAAAACGTTGATTTCCTCCTTTCTGCCGCTGCGCGGAAAGCCTGCATGTCTGTGTAAAAAGAGAGTCCGAGATGGTTAATGAGATTTCTGAACGTGTAGAAAAGCTGTTCCCTTCCCTGCAAACGCAACGTCGTGACCTGCATAAATACGCCGAATCCGGCTGGCTGGAATTCCGTACTTCCACGCTGGTGGCCGATCGTCTGGAAAAGCTCGGCTATTCGCTGCAACTGGGTAAAGAAGTCATCGATGCGGATTCCCGCATGGGTTTACCTTCTGCCACGGTGCTGGCTGAACAGGAACAACGTGCGCTGGAACAGGGGGCAATTGCCCGCTGGATGCCGCATTTTTCCGGCGGTTTCACCGGTATTGTCGCCACACTGGAAACCGGTCGCCCCGGTCCGGTGATGGGTTTTCGGGTCGACATGGACGCCCTGGATTTATGCGAACTGCTGGAAGATGAGCACCGTCCGTTCCGTGAAGGGTTTGCTTCCGCCAATCACGGCATGATGCACGCATGCGGTCACGACGGACACACCACCATTGGCCTCGGGCTGGCGGAAGTGCTGATGCAGGTACGTGACCAGTTGTGCGGCACCATCAAACTGATTTTCCAGCCCGCCGAAGAAGGCACTCGTGGCGCGAAATCGATGGTTGAAGCAGGCGTGGTGGACGATGTGGATTATTTTACCGCCGTGCATATCGGCACCGGCGTACCCGCGAATCACATCGTTTGCGGTAACGACACGTTTATGGCGACCACAAAACTCGACGTGAATTTCACCGGCGTGGCCTCACACGCGGGCGGCAAGCCGGAAGACGGACGCAATGCCCTGCTGGCCGCGGCGCAGGCAACGCTCGGTTTGCACGCGATCCCGCGTCACAGCGGCGGTGATTCACGCATCAACGTCGGCGTTTTACAGGCGGGCACCGGGCGTAACGTGGTGCCTTCCAGCGCCACGATGAAAGTGGAAACCCGCGGCACGACCAATGAAGTGAATGAATTTATTTACCAGCAGGCGCTGAAAGTGATTTCAGGCGCAGCCGAAATGCATCAGGTGAAATTCGATATCAAACTGATGGGCGCGGCGCAAAGCAGCACGCCGACCCCAGCCTGGGTGAATTACATCCACCGTCAGGCGGAAAAACTCGGCGAATTCGAGCACATCATTGACCGTCAGGAAGGCGCGGCCGGTTCTGAAGATGCCACGTACATGATGGAACGCGTGAAATCCCGCGGCGGCGAAGCCTCTTATGTCATTTTCGGCACCGATCTGAGCGCGGGTCATCACAATGAACTGTTCGATTTCGATGAAAAAGTGATGATGCAGGGCATCAAAACGCTGGCGGCATTGGCGCTGAATATTGCTGAATTCAAAGGAGTGAACTGATGGCTCATCAACAAAATATCGTCAATTTCATCAATGACTTTATTGATAACCAGCAACCCGCGCTGGCCGAAATCAGCGATGCCATCTGGGATCACCCTGAAACCCGCTTTGTGGAATCCTTCTCCTCAGCGTTACTGGCTGACAAACTCGAAGCCAGCGGATTTGCGGTTGAGCGTGGTGTCGGTGGCATGGAAACCGCGTTTATTGCCAGCTTCGGCAGCGGTAAACCGGTGATCGCCCTGCTCGGAGAATTCGATGCGCTGGCTGGTTTAAGCCAGAAAGCCGGTTGCGATGTAGCGCAACCGCTGGTGGAAAACGGCAATGGACACGGCTGCGGTCATAATCTGCTGGGCACAGCAGCGCTCGGTGGGGCATTGGCGGTAAAAGCCTGGATGGAGCGCGAAAATCTTGCTGGCACGGTGCGCTTTTACGGGTGTCCCGGTGAAGAAGGCGGTTCCGGCAAAACCTTTATGGCGCGCGAAGGGTTATTCGATGACGTGGATGCCGCGCTGACCTGGCATCCGGAAACTTACAGCGGCATATTCAGCAATCAGACGCTGGCCAATATTCAGGCCTCATTCAGCTTTAAAGGCGTGTCCTCACACGCCGCCGCTGCGCCGCATCTCGGTCGCAGCGCGCTGGATGCCCTGACGCTGATGAATACCGGCGCGAACTTCCTGCGCGAACACATCATTCAGGAAGCGCGCCTGCATTACGCAATCACCAATGCGGGCGGGATTTCGCCAAACGTGGTGCAGGCCGATGCCGAAGTGCTGTATCTGGTGCGCGCTCCGCAGATGGATCAGGCGCAGGCGATATTCGACCGCGTGGTGGATATTGCCAAAGGCGCGGCGCTGATGACCGGCACACAGATGTCGATGCGCTTTGATAAAGCCTGTTCCAATTATGTCCCTAATCGCACGCTGGAAAGCGCGATGTATCAGTTCGTGCAGGCTTACGGCACACCGCATTACACCGACGAAGAGCGGGCATTTGCGGCGTCGATTCACGCCACGCTGACCGAACAGGATATCGATAATAATCTGCTGAATATTTCCCGCACCAGCGGCGCAGAAGGCGTGGAATTCGCCGAAACCCTGCGCCATTCCCCGCTGACTGACCACGTTGCACCCTATGCCCCGAACGGCAATATCCTCTACGGTTCAACGGACGTCGGTGATGTCAGCTGGCTGGTGCCCACTGCACAGTGTTTCAGCCCGTGCTTTGCGGTCGGCTCGCCGCTGCATACCTGGCAGATTGTGTCGCAGGGACGCACTTCTGTCGCGCACAAAGGGATGTGTCTGGCGGCAAAAGTCATGTCATCGACCGCGATTGAACTGTTCACTCAGCCGGATTTACTGGCGGCCTGTCAGAAAGAGCGCGATGCACAACGCGCACGACGCCCGTATCAGTGTCCGATCCCGACCGGTGTGAAACCGTCACCACTGAAGTAAATCATTGATGTCCGTTAATGAAGTAAACCGCTCATCCGCGCCCCGTTCCGGCGCTGATGGGCGAAAAAATTATAAAAAAATCAAACACGACAGAGGGTTAACAGATGAGTATTCAGGCGCAGGACTCCGGCCAGAGCCCGGGAGGATTTCTCCAGTGGGTTGAACGCATTGGTAATAAAATTCCCAATCCGTTTTTATTATTTGTTTATCTGATTGCTTTGCTGATGGTCGCCAGTGCGGTGATTTCAGGGTTCAACATCACGGCAGTAAACCCGACCAACGGCGAGATTATCCGCGTTAAAAATTTGCTGAGTGTGGAAGGCATTCAGTGGATTTTGCCGAACGTCATCAAAAATTTCAGCGGATTTACCCCGCTGGGTTCGATTCTGGCGCTGGTGATTGGTGCCGGACTGGCGGAGCGTGTCGGGCTGCTGCAAAGCCTGATGTATAAAATGGCGTCCAAAGTGAATGCCCGTTACGCCAGTTATATGGTGATTTTTATCGCTTTTTTCAGCCATATTTCGTCGGATGCTGCGCTGGTGGTGATGCCGCCGCTGGGCGCGCTGATATTCCTCGCGGTCGGTCGCCATCCGGTAGCCGGTTTACTGGCAGCCATTGCCGGTGTGGGCTGCGGGTTTACCGCTAATCTGCTGATTGTGACGACCGATGTGTTGTTGTCCGGCCTGAGTACCGAAGCGGCGAAAGCCATCAATCCGGCGGTGCAGGTGAGCGTGATCGACAACTGGTACTTTATGGCTGCGTCGGTGATCCTGCTGACCATTGTCGGCGCTATCCTGACCGATAAATTCGTCGAACCGCGCCTGCCGGTGTACCAGGGCGAACGCAATGAAGAGATGAAAAAGCTGACGCCGGAGCAGAACCGCGGACTGATGGCCAGCGGAGTTGCGGCGCTGGTGTTCATTGGGCTGGTCGCGTTGCTGGTAGTGCCGGAAGCCGCGCCGCTGCGTAACCCGAAAACCGGCGGGATTATTCCTTCGCCATTTATTCAGGGCATTGTGCCGCTGATCATTTTGTTCTTCTTCGTGATTTCAGTGCCTTATGGCATGGTCACGAAACAAATCCGCAACGCCAGCGACGTGCCGGATTTACTGGTCGACCCGATGAAATCGATGGCTGGGTTTATTGTGATGGTGTTCCCGCTCTCCCAGTTTGTGGCATTTTTTAACTGGAGCAATATGGGGAAATTCATGGCGATCGGGCTGACGGATGTGCTGGAAAACTTAGGCATGACCGGTATTCCGGCATTTCTCGGTCTGATCTTCCTGTCGGCGTTGCTGTGTATGTTTATCGCCAGCGGCTCGGCAATCTGGTCGATTCTGGCACCGATTTTCGTGCCGATGTTTATGCTGCTCGGCTTCCATCCGGCTTTCGCACAAATCGTGTTCCGTGTGGCAGATTCCTCAGTGATCCCGCTCGCGCCCATGTCACCTTTCGTGCCGCTGTTCCTCGGCTTCCTTCAGCGGTACAACAAAGAGGCGAAACTCGGCACCTATTATTCGCTGGTGCTGCCATATCCGGTTGTGTTTTTCGTGGTGTGGCTGCTGATGCTGGTGGGCTGGTATCTGCTCGGTTTGCCGATCGGCCCCGGCGTTTATCCGCACCTTTAAGGGTCAGCTCAGACGTCCCATACGGCGCATGGCGCGATGCCATGAGCCGTTTCTCACCGCCCAGCGCAGTACGCCGGCGATGCGTCGGGTGGCAAAACGAATTCTGCAACGCTTGCGCGGGGAAAAGGAAATTCCCAGTTGGGCAGCCGCCCAGTCGGGTAAAAGCTCAATTCCGGCACTGATCATCAGGCTGCCGACCGGCTTCGCCAGACGGCTTGGCGCGGGGGCATTTTGCAATAATCTCACCACTTCCCGCGTGCGCTCATCGCAGCGTAACTGCGGGCGCATCGCCTGCAAATAATCCTCTACCGCCGCCACGCTGGCGGGCACATTTACCGCACCAAGGCTTTCTGCGACGCGGGAAAATTCCTGATAATAGCGGTTCTGATCGCTCAGACTGAGTGAAGGATTGCGATAACGCAGATGCGATTGCAGGAAACTGTACGCTTCGGCAACGTGAACCCAGACCAGTAAATCCGGATCACTGGCGGCATAAGGCGTGCCGTAAGCATCGGTTCCGGTGACGCGCAAATGGATAGATTTTACTTTTTCGATCAAGGTATTGGCATCATTGACCGGTGCAAAAGTCGTCGCTGAAATAAACTGACTGGTGCGACGAAGACGGCCAAGCATATCTTGACGAAATGAGGAATGATCCCAGACACCGGCGAGCGCCAGAGGATGGAGCATTTGCAGCAGTAAGGCACTGACACCACCGCAAAGCATTGAAGAGAAGTCTCCGTGAATTCGCCAGGTGATGCTGTCAGGGCCAAAAAGCCCCGGATCACCCGCCGGTTTCTCAAAGTCTATACCGCCTAACGCCAGGCCCGAAATACTCAGCACCTGGCGTTCTATTCTCTTTCTTAACAATTGTCTAAAACTCAGCGGTTAATGTGCGGCTTTACTGACAACTGTCGCTTTAGTCAGCTCCGGCCACAGTTTCATGACTACGTCGATCAGCCGGTTTAGCTCATCGGAACTTGCGCCGTCACGCGCCTGAACGGAAAAACCCTGAATGGTACAGGCGAGGTATTTCGCCAGCAGGGCGCTGTCCGTTACCGTTTTCAGATCGCCGCTCTCTTTTTTCTTCTCGAAATATTCAAACAAAGTGCGTTCCTGCGAGAGGTGGCGGGCGCGCAGCATTTCGGCAATATCCGCAGAAGATGAAGACATCCCGGATGATGCGCTGATCATGAAACAGCCACTTGGCGTGTCGCAGTCGGTAAACAGCTCAACGATGGCACGCAGGTAGCGCCCGACCGTATCTTCGACGGACAAATCTGTTCTGCTCAGTAAACATGAGCTCTTTTCGTAAAAGTTTTTCAGATAGTGCTCAACGGCTGCACGAAAAAGCCCTTCTTTATTACCGAATTCGGCATACAAAGTAGGTGCCTTTGCACCGGTTGCTTCGACCAAATCGGCTAATGAAGTGGCCTCGTAACCATGGCGCCAGAATAAATTCAGGGCCTTGCTCAGAGCAGTTCCACGGTCGAACTGTTTTGGGCGACCGCGACTTTTCCGGACCAAAGCCGTCTGTTCAGTGCTCATACACCCTCCTTCCATCACCATTGTGATTATGGTTATTAAAATAGTTATAGAAATAACTTAACGATCATTATTAAAAATAGTTGCGCACAAGTCCAGCGGAGTTTATTATTTAATTATCGAGCGATAAGAAAATCACTCAAACCCGCAAAGCAGCACAGCTATAAACGCTTTTATAAGCAACAAACCCAGGACGTAACATCATGAGTAACTTTAAAATCCTTCTTGCAGTTCTGGCATTAACCGCTGTACCGGTTGCCAATGTTGCCGCACAGCAGGTTATCATGATGCCTTTACTGAGTCAGGAAGTGAGAATGGTCAATGTGACCGGTGACAGTAACTTCTGTAACCCGGCTACCTGCGCGAACAAAAAAGTTACGCAGGGCCGTATTTCCACTTCTCCGACTCAGCCACCTGCACCTTCGACCTCTGGTCATCAGCCCGCTTCTATCTATTACTAAGCGTGGCGCCTGACGAACGTTAGTCAGGGCAGGAATAACGATAAGGCGGCTCTGGTCGCCTTATCTTTTTCAGCCGACCTTTGTTTTATCATCCTCTCCGGTCAGAACCAACCATTAACTTAGCGATCATTAAAGATTCATTTAGCGAAATTATGGATATGTCTGTTCCATTCCATTTGGATGAACCATTTTAAAAACATAAATTTAACAAAACAAAAACAACCACCTTCCTGAACGTGACCTGAGTCACAGCACAATTAGTTAATGCTCATTAAAAAAACATCTTGCACAAACTCGCAACACCCCTTACCATTTACTTATCGAACGTTAACTAATAAATAACGTTGAACCGAAACTGAGGCGCCTTCATCAGGCCCCCCAAACAAATTAACGGACAGGAAAAGACATCATGAAAACTATCGCAATGACCATCGCCGCTCTGACACTGGCTACCGCTTCTTTCTCTACCCTTGCTGCCACTGAAGTTCAGTCTGCTCCGGCAGGTGAACAAACTATCGGTACCATCAGCGCTTCTTCAAATGGTGATCTGGGTACCCTTCAGTCAAAACTGAATGCGAAAGCCACTGAAGCGGGTGCAAGCTCTTACCGCATCATCGGTGCTTCCGGTGAAAACCACATGTACGGCACTGCTGAGCTGTACAAATAAGAGATGAAGATTGCGTTAGCAGATTGTGCCGCACAATTAGTTAACGATTAATAAATAAATAAGTTGCACAGAATGTGATCCAGGTCTAAGATTTAATTATCGAACGTTAATTAAAAACGTCTGACCGAATCATCACCTGCTGATAAAGAGATAAAAAGGAATACATCATGAAAAACATCACAATGACATTAGCTGCAATTGCCCTTGCTACCGCTTCTTTCTCCACCCTGGCAGCGACTGAAGTTCAGTCTGCCCCAACGGGACAACAATCAATCGGTGTAGTAAGCGCTTCTTCAAGCAACGATTTATCCAGCCTGCAGAACAAACTGAATGCAAAAGCTAACGAAGCTGGCGCAAGTTCATACCGCATCATCGGTGCTTCTGGTGACAACCATCTGCACGGTACTGCTGAGCTGTATAAATAAGTAAGAAATTTTGCATCATGGGTAACCTACATTTAGTTAACGATTAATAAGCTAGATGTTAGATCGGACAGAAGACAGCTTTGCACATTAAATGAACGTTGATGACAACGCCTGGCAAAGCTTAATAAACGAATTGAGGATATGTATTATGAAAAACAATATGAAAAATATTACGATGACTCTCGCCGCTATCGCTCTGGCAACCGCTTCATTCTCTACCCTGGCAGCGACTGAAGTTCAGTCCGCTCCGTCAGGTCAGCAGGCGATGGGTGTCGTCAGCGCAACTTCAGGTAACAGCCTGAGCAGCCTGCAGGACAAACTGAATGCTAAAGCCAGTGAAGCCGGTGCAAGTTCTTACCGTATCATCGGTGCTTCCGGTGACAACCACCTGTACGGTACAGCTGAACTGTATAAATAAACCAGCGGCATACGTTAAAGTAGTAAGCAGAAGAGGCGGCATTTGCCGCCTTTTTCGTGTCTGCGGTTTAGTCAATTTCTTATTACTCTCTTGCCGCCCTGCCATCCTGTGCTACATTTTTCTCTTCTGTTTCCGTTCAGGTACTTCATCCCGATGTAACGAATTCTCATCACTGACAGTTTTAAATATCCCTGATGCATAAACGCATTACGGGGGTTTCTGTTATTTCAGATGAGAATCTCATTCATGAACTCGTTATTGCATGCGCTGATACGCGCATTACGCAGCCACCGCTGGCTGCGTCTGCTGGGCTGTGCTTTTATTTTATCCTCACTCGGAAATGGTCTGACACAGGTGGTGGTTTTTGGGCAACTGCTGCGCTGGCAGGCTTCGCCCACGACATTAACGCTGGCGTATATGCTTGCGACACTGCCCGGATTTCTCGGCAGTATCTGGGGCGAAAGGCTTTGCCGGAAAATGTCGCCACTGCGCATTCTGATCTTGTGCGAAATACTCGGTATGCTGGCGCTGATGATGCCGCTGTATGGCGTGCTGGCTCATAACATTCCGGCGCTGCTGGCCGTTCAGTCTGCGGAGGCGTTATTCAGCGGGATGAGTTATCCGGCGCTGACATTGTTGTTCAAACGCGGTCTTAGCGCCGAAGAGTTACCGGCGGCAACGGCGCTGGAAACCCTGATATTCGCCGCACAGGTATTACTCGGCACCGGATTGGGCGTTTTACTGTTTGATGTGCTTTCACCGCTCAGCCTGCTGGCACTGGATGCTCTGAGTTTCGCGACATCCGCGGCTCTGCTGGCAGGATCATTAGCCCTCTTTAAAGTCTGTACCCCGCACAACTCCCCTTCAAAAAATGATGCCGAACCGCCACTTCACTGGAAAACGTTTACGCCTTTGCAAAAACGAAGCGTCTTGCTGCTACCGGCACTCGCGGCGGTAGGTTCGCCGGCAATGGCATTGTTACCGGCACTGGCGCAGCAAATGCACCCGCAGGATACGGCCAGTCTGGCGCTGCCGCTTCTTTTTGCGCGCAGTCTCGGGCAACTTTGCGGGCCGCTGTTGCTTAATGCGGAGAAACTCCGGCATTACAGCGCCAGCAACCTGCGACTTTTAGTATGTCTAATGCTGTTTCTGGCCGGATATTTCCTGTTACCGCACTTCGCCTTATGGCCGCTCGCCGCGCTGACACTCATTTTCGGTGCACATCTGGCTTCGAATGTGGTGTTTGCATTGGGGACTTTCGGGGTTCTGAGCCATTTCCAGGGCGCGGATGTTGCGCGTGCCAGCGCTCTCGCCTGGCGCGGACAGGTGTTCATCGCCGCCATTGCCACCGCCATTGCCGGTTATCTGGCAGAAAATGCCGGTGCAGTGGTCGCGCTCCACAGTGTTTCTCTCACCAGCCTGGCCGGTGTCGCAATTCTGCTCTGGCGTTACCGGGCTTAATCCCCATCACAAAACACAGAAGGCAGAGATTTTTCCTGCCTTTTTCCTTTCCTGCGTTGGCGAAACCCCATTTATTACGGCGTATTGCGCAAAATTATATCCGCTTTCTCCCTCACCGGCTCTGCCGTCATATAAAGGTGTTGGCGTGAGGTATATTTAGGTATAAAATTTTATACACAAGGAAAGTGACGGTGACTAAAAATATCGACTGGCGGGGAAGCTCACTCAAAGATTTGCGCAATTTTCCTGCCGATGTCAAAAAACGGGCAGGCTATGAACTCGAGCAGATCCAGCACGGACTCCCCCCGACACAATGGAAATCCGTCAATGACTGGGGATCCGGCGTGGTTGAAATCAAGCTTGATGCCTTTGCCGGCACATTCCGGGTCGTCTATATCGCAAAATTTGAAGATGCTATTTACATCCTTCATTGCTTTGCGAAAAAGACTCAGCAAACCTCTCTGGCGGATATCGCCATTATAAAAACAAGGTACGCTGAGATCGTCAGAGAACGCCAAAGGAGAGAAAATGAAAGAAGAAATTGATGTTGCTTCACGCCATATCACACCGGCAGGCGGAAATGTCTTTGCGGATTTAGGGTTTAGCGAAAATGAAGCGCAATCTTTACATGCAGACTCGCAGGCTAAAATCGCTCAGACCATTGCCCTGAAAGAACAACTCATGACTGAGATCGGCAGATGGATAGTACTGCAAAATCTACGTCAGAGTGATGCAGCCAAAGTGCTCCAGGTTTCACGCCCGAGGGTTTCGGACGTAGTGAACAAAAAAACGGATAAATTTACTCTGGATGCCCTGATTCTGATGCTGTGTCTGGCTGGAAAACAGGTGAAACTGGTGGTGGAATAATCGCTATCACAAAACACAAAAGGCAGAGATCTCTCCCCGCCTTTGGCGCATTCCCCTGAAACCAGCCCGTCAGTTGGCTGAGCTTTTTAGCTGGTTGTCCTGGTGATGTTGCTCCACCGCAAGTTCAATCAGGCGGGTGATCAAATCGCTGTAACCTAAGCCGCTGGCAGCCCAGAGTTTTGGATACATACTGATATTTGTGAACCCTGGCAGCGTATTGATTTCATTAATGATGACCTCGCCCTGCCCGGTCAGGAACACATCCACACGCGCCATACCTCGGCACTCGAGCACCTGAAATGCCTGTAAAGCAATGGCACGAATGCGGTCATTCGTTTCCTGCGGTAAATCTGCCGGAACGGCAACAGAAGCGCCGGATTCATTGATGTACTTGGTATCGTAAGAATAAAATTCGTCGTGCAGGATAACTTCGCCGCACACGCTGGCCTGGGGATAATCATTACCCAGCACTGCGCATTCGATTTCTCGGCCTTTTATGGCGGACTCGACCAGCACTTTATGGTCGAAGCTGAACGCTTCATCGAGCGCCCGTACAAAGCCTGCTTCATCACTGACCTTGCTGACACCTACTGATGATCCCTGATTCGCAGGCTTGATAAACAGCGGCAGGCCGAGCTGCTGAGAGACTCCGGCAAAGGTATGTTTCTGGCGGTTAGCGCGGGTCAGGCAGACAAACGGGGCGACGGATAAACCGGCATCTCGCAACAAGCGCTTGGTGACATCTTTATCCATGCTGACTGCTGAACCCAGCACGCCGGAGCCCACGAAGGGGATGTTGGCCATGCGCAGCAATCCCTGCAACGAACCATCTTCGCCCAGAGTGCCGTGGACAATCGGGAAAATCACATCCACTTGCGATAACGCGCTGGCACTATGGGTTTCGATTAACTGATTTTCCGTTTGCCCAGGGATCAGCGCAACCTGATTATTCGAGCGGTTCAGGGCAATCAGCGAAGGGTTCTCTGCATTGATCAGATAATTGCTGGCATCATTGATATGCCATTCTCCTTTCTTATCGATGCCGAGTAATGTCACATCAAAATGTTGCTTATCAATCGCATCAACAATGTTTTTTGCTGATTGCAGTGACACTTCGTGCTCTGCCGATTTACCGCCAAAAATGATACCAACCCGTAATTTACTCACCTGCTGCTCCTTGTCGCCAGCACAAGGCTGGCGGCGAATTTTCTTATAAACAACAAACCGCTAGTCGACTACAAACAGCTTTGCGCCCACCGGAGTGGAAGAACGATGTGCTTCGGCATTATCCGCCACCTGATAACTCATGCCCGGCGACAGCGTAAATTTGCGACCATCTTCCAGACGGGTATGAAGCTCACCTTCCAGACAGAACAACACGTGGCCTTTACTGCACCAGTGATCTGCTTCATAACCTGCTGAATATTCAACAATACGCACCCGGATATCGCCAAATTTTTGCGTACGCCACAGCGCCATGCCGGTATCGCCCGGATGTTGTGTTGGCGTTACGTCACTCCAGTCAGTCGTACAAAACGGAATCGCATCAAGCTTCATGAGTTTCTCAATGTCGGAAATTTGAAGGAAAGCCAGCATAAAAGTGAGCGGTAAATTTATCAATCGCTTGCTGAAAACAATTCATTAACAGTGCGCCGCAAAGTTACGTAAAGCCGATTGTTCTTAGAGACAGGCCACAGCCCGCGTATGGCAGGGCCGGCAGGAATGCCCAATAATCAGACATTCCTGTTGTGTTGCATGAGGTGTCTGTGAGACTGAGGTCACGTTTTTTCGACTATGCTTAATGTTCTGTTGAGAAAGAACGCAGTAAGGCGAACGCACCTCAATTCCAACGTGCCGTTGTTGTCGACGACACGCCACAAAACAAGGAGCAACACATGCCATATCAAACGATAAACCCGTTCAATAACAAACTCATCAAAGAATATCAGACCCATAACGACAAACAGGTAGAGGAAGCGCTGTCCACGGCACATGCCCTGTATAAATCTGACTGGGCGCAAGGCGACATTAAGCAACGCGTTAAAGTGCTGCATAAACTTTCAGAACTGATGGCTTCCCGTGTCGATGAACTGGCAGAAGTGGTCAGTGTGGAGATGGGGAAACTCATCGGTCAGAGCCGTGGTGAGGTACAAATTTGCGCCGATATTGCGAAATTCTATGCTGAAAACGCCGAGGAATTTCTCAAACCTGTGCCATATAAATCCGATCTCGGCGAAGCCTGGGTTGAGCATCATCCGATTGGTGTAATCATGGCCGTCGAGCCGTGGAACTTCCCGTTCTATCAGCTGATGCGTGTGCTTGCACCAAACCTGGTATCCGGTAACAGCGTTATCGTGAAACACGCCAGTATCGTTCCTCATTGTGCAGAAACTTTTGAGAAACTGATTGCCGAAGCAGGCGCGCCAAAAGGGGCTTATACCAATCTGTTTATTTCGCAGGATCAGGTGGCCGCAATCATCGATGACGACCGTGTTCAGGGTGTCGCGCTGACGGGCTCGGAAAAAGCCGGGGCCATTGTGGCTGCACGCGCCGCAGGTAAGCTCAAGAAAGCGACCCTTGAACTGGGCGGGAATGACGTGTTTGCCGTGCTCGATGATGCCGATATTGATAAAGCTGCCAAAGCCGGTGCTCAGGCGCGCGTGTCAAATGCCGGTCAGGTTTGTACGGCCGCCAAACGCTTCATCATTCATGAGAAAGTCGCCGATGAGTTCCTGAAAAAATTCACCGAGCACTTTAAGGCGCTGAAAATGGGCGACCCGCTGGATAAATCAACCACGCTGGGACCGTTGTCTTCCGCCGATGCGGTGAAAACGCTGAGCAAACAGGTTGATGACGCCGTGAAGCACGGTGCAAAACTGCACTTTGGCGGCAAGAAAGTGAGCGATAATCCGGGGAATTTCTTTGAGCCGACCATTCTGACGCACATTACCCGCGATAATCCGGCGTACTTCGAAGAGTTCTTCGGCCCGGTTGCGCAGGTGTATGTGGTGAAAAATGATGAGGAACTGGTGAAACTTGCCAATGACTCCCATTACGGCCTGGGCGGCTCGTTATTCACCCGCGATTTAACCCGCGCACGTAAGCTGGCGAGCCAGATTGAAACCGGGATGGTATACGTTAATTCACCGACGGATACCGCAGCCGAACTGCCTTTCGGTGGTGTGAAACGCTCCGGTTTTGGCCGCGAACTGTCTGATTTAGGTATCAAAGAGTTTGTGAACCAGAAACTGGTGGTACTGGCCGCTAAGTCCTGATGCTTTCTCCCTCCCCTTCTCAGGGGAGGGAGTTTTTATCCTCCTTCTGCTATTCCCTCCTCAATTACCAAGCTTTGACCCACAACAAAGCACGATAACTTGCACTCTCTCTATAATCAGGCCCGTTTGTCTTCCCACTGGAAAATCATATGGCTTATGAACTCAATCTGGACTGGCCGGAATTTTTAGAGAAATACTGGCAAAAAAAACCTGTTGTCATTAAAAAAGCGTTCTCAAATTTTGTCGATCCCATCTCTGCGGACGAACTGGCTGGTCTGGCGATGGAACCGGAAGTGGACAGCCGTCTGGTGAGCCATAAAAATGGGGAATGGCAGGCAAGCAACGGGCCGTTTGAAGATTTTGATGGACTGGGCGAAACCGGCTGGTCATTACTGGCGCAGGCCGTTAACCACTGGCATCTGCCCGCCGCCGAACTGGTGAAGCCTTTCCGTGTATTACCGGACTGGCGTTTAGATGACCTGATGATTTCCTATTCCGTACCCGGCGGCGGTGTCGGCCCGCACATCGACCAGTACGACGTGTTTATCATTCAGGGAATGGGCAGCCGCCGCTGGCGCGTGGGCGATGCCTTGCCGATGCGTCAGTTTTGCCCGCATCCGGCATTACTGCATGTCGATCCTTTCACACCCATCATTGATGAAGACCTCGAACCGGGCGACATTTTGTATATTCCGCCAGGCTTCCCGCATGACGGTTTCACCCATGAAACTGCCCTCAACTATTCTGTCGGTTTCCGTGGCCCTAACTCGCGCGATTTCATCAGCAGCTTTGCTGACTATGCGCTGGAAAACGATCTGGGTGGCAATCACTACAGCGATCCGGATTTGACGCTGCGTGATCATGTCGGAAAAGTGGAAGAGTATGAGCTGGACCGAGTGCGCCAGATGATGGTTGAAATGCTCAGCCAGCCGGAAGATTTCAAACAGTGGTTTGGCCGTTTTGCTACCACTCCGCGCCATGAACTGGATATCGCACCGGCACAGCCACCTTATGAAGCGCAGGAAATCGTGGATGCGCTGGTGCAGGGCGATAGCCTGATCCGACTGAGCGGGTTGCGAGTGCTGAATGTCGGTGAACGTTTCTTTGTGAACAGCGAACCGCTGGAAACTGCTCAGCATGATGCCGCCGACGCGCTGTGCCGTTACACGCTGATCAGTCAGAAAGAACTGGGTGCCGCGTTACAGGATCCTGAATTCGTCACCCTACTGACCGACCTGGTGAATCAGGGTTACTGGTATTTCGACGAGTAATCTGTCATCAGTAAAATAACAAAAGGCGGCGTCCCTGCGGATGCCGCCTTTTAAATGCGCTTTGTTACGGACGGTAAAGCTCGACCGGTGGCTTCATTTTTCGCTCTTCCGGCTCAAACAAATCAATCTCTTCGCCATGAATGTATTTGGCGCGCAATATCGATGAAATCTTATCCATCGTCATCACAATGGCAACCAGGATAAGCGTGATAAACATCACCACATCCCAGTTCCATAAACGCATATTTTCCGCATACACCAGTCCTATCCCGCCCGCGCCAACAAAACCGAGAACAGCAGCAGACCGCGTATTGGATTCAATCTGATACAGCGACAGCGCGAGGAATGTCGGGAAAGACTGCGTGAAAATCCCGAAGCGATGAGTCTGTAACGGAGAAGCCCCCAGAGCCCGCAAACCGCGGCTCGGCGAGCGTTCTACCGCTTCGTGCCCTTCCGCGTACAGTTTGCCGAGCAGGCCCAAATCCTGCATCACAATTGCCAGCACACCGGCCAGCGGTCCCATGCCGACGGCGCGGACAAAAATCAGCCCCCAGATGGCCATATCCAGGCCGCGCAGCACGTCCAGAATACGCCGGATAATCATGGAAACAGGTCTGAGAACCGGCGTTGACATCACGTTGCGCGCTGCCAGAAAGGAAAGTGGCAGAGCCAGGAAAGACGCCGTAATTGTGCCCGCAAACACAATCGCCAGCGTGATAGCAATCTGCGTGAAGTAATACTTAAACGGCCATTCAGAGACGTTATGCCAGACGAACATGCGCAGGAAATAACGCCCGACTTCGCGGGTGCCGCGCACCACTTCGCTCCACGGAATACCGAAATAGCTGAAGAAATAGACGTAATACAGCGCGATGGCGACTGCCAGTATCGCGAGATAACGCAGATAGCGGCGCTGGGCGGCGAACAAATGTCCGTGCTGCTGTTTCAGGCTGCTGACAACATGAGGTTCAAGTGCATCAGTTAACATCAGAAAGTGCCCTCCACGACGCGTTTGCGCAATTTACCGGAAAGGAAATCCATCGCCGACACCACCAGAATGATCAGCAGCAAGGTCATGCTGACCTGATCATAACGGTCCAGTTTAATCGACGTCATCAGCTCCTGCCCTATCCCTCCAGCTCCGACTAAGCCGAGGATCGTGGACTGGCGGAAGTTGATTTCAAGGCGCATAAAGCTGTAGGACAGAAAAATCGGTTTGACCTGCGGCCACATAGCGAAACGCATACGCTGCAAACGCCCTGCTCCGCAGGCTCTCAGGCCGCGCACCGGCTTGTCCGATGCAGTTTCAATGGATTCGTAGAAGAGTTTGGTCAGGCTACCGACCGTATGTAACGTCAGCGCGATAAAGCCCGGAATAGCGCCGACGCCAAAGGCCATAACGCACATCACCGCCCACGCCAGCTCAGGCATGGTGCGCAGAAAAGCGACAAAAGTACGGATGCTGAATTTCACCCATTTAGGGGAATCCGTATTACCCGCGGCGAGAAATGCCAAAATAACCGCCAGCGCGGTTGATAATATCGTCGAGGATAACGCCAGCTGAATAGTTTCCCAAATTAGCGGCAACTGAATATTAAGACGATATCCCCAATATGCCAGTGAGCCTTCTGTATGACCGTCAGCAAATAAAAGTGACCAGTGTAATACCGGCACCGTCTGACCAATATAATCAAAGAAGCTAGGCGCGGAGACAATAATCGTTTTTAAATTAAGTTCGGAAACATTGCCTGACCACAAATATAACAACAGCATCAGCCCTGACCAGATCAGCGCCTCACGTTTTTGTTTTCCGCGGATCTGCTGGTAATAACGATTGAAGTCTTTATTCAAAATAATATTTCCGGTTTGCAGATGATAATCATTATTCCTCCCCTTCGCAGGGGAGGAAGCAAAGGGTTAGCGACCGCCTTTAGTCAGCTCACGCTTCATATCAATAATCTGCTGATATTCAGCCAGGGACGTTTCGCCGATATGCTGTTTACCGCCAACTGCTTTCACGAAGCAGGCGTGATCTTCTTTGTCCAGTTTCTTGATAGCAGAAACCAGTTTGGCTTTGAAGGCCGGTGGCAGATCACTGCGCACTAAAATCGGGCCGTTAGGGATCAGCGGAGATTCCCAGATGATACGGATTTTCTTCATCAGGTCCGGATGGTCCATGCGGATCATGCGGTTGAATGCACCGGATGTATAACCGGTTTCGCGGTCGCCGATCATCGATGCCCAGGTGACTGCGCCTTCAAACTGACCGTTCAGCACGCCAAGAATATCCTGCTCATGGCCGCCGGAGAAGGTGACGCTGGAGAAGAAGTTGTTGTATTTGTTATCGGTGGTACCGCCAAATTCTTTCTTGAAAGTCTGGTTCGGGATCAGGTAACCAGAAGTTGAATCCGGGTCAGCGAAACCGAAAGATTTACCTTTCAGGTCAGATAATTTCTGATACGGGCTGTCGGCTTTAACGACCACAACAGAATGATAACCACGTGATTTGTCAGTATCGTCGATAACAATACCCACAAGGTCTACGGCTTTCGGGTTATTAATATAGACAGAGGCAAAAGACGAAGGTGACATGCTTAATACCATATCTACTTTCTTGCCTAATAACCCCTGAATAACACCTGAGTAATCGGATGAATTACGCAGTTTGGTATCCACGTTTAATTCTTTATCGAAAAAATCTTTCACACACTGATTATCGCCGATTTGTTGAGTCGCATTCTGGCCACCCAGAATACCTAAATTCAATTCTTTAGGAGCATCTTCTGCCATACTGTGCATCGCGGTAAAAGAACCTGCTACGAAGACTGCCAGACGTAATAACTTCTTCATGTAATGATGACCTTGTGTAGATTGAGAGAAAGTAGAAATAAGCACTGCAAAATAAATAACGTTATTGTTTAACTGTTTATTGCTTCGTGTTCTTCACCGTATAACTGATGCAAAATACCGTCAGTTAACTGATCCGGATGACCGTCGAAAATAATTTGCCCTTTAGCTATGCCGATAACACGGGTGCAATAATCCTTCACCAGTTCAACCGAGTGCAGATTGACCATGACGGCGATATTTTCTTCACTGACTTTTTTCAGCGCATTCATAATGCGCAGCGTATTTTTCGGATCCAGCGACGCAACAGGCTCATCAGCCAGTAAGATTTTCGGGTTCTGCATCAGGGCACGACAAATCGCCACGCGTTGCATCTGACCACCAGAGAGGTTTTCAGCACGCTGCAACGCATGAGGCAACATATGCAACCACTCAAGCAGTGAAATCGCACGGGCACGGTCTTCGTCGTCAAACTGATTGAAAAAAGATTTGAACGTTGAGGTATGGCTCAGGCGGCCCAGCAATACGTTGGTCAGCACATCAAGACGCGGAACCAGACAAAAATCCTGAAAAATCATTCCGCAGCCGGAGCGCCAGCGCCGCAGAGATTTACCGGTTAAACCCGCCAACTGCTGCTGTTCACCGTTTTCGTAATGACACACTACACTACCTTCAGTGAGCGGAATGGTACCGTTCAGGACGTGCAACAGAGTCGATTTCCCTGCGCCAGACCGCCCGATCACCGCCACAAACTCGCCCGCGTGTAGATCAAAATTGATGTCATTCAGAACGCGCTGACCTGATTTGTAGGATTTCACCAAGCCTTTCACGTCCAGAACTTTGTTCAAATGCTGTGGCCCGGTCTGAGGATATTCAGCCTGTGCCAGCTTGAGTTGAGCTTGCGCCATGATGCTGTCTCTCGGTTGCTTTCATAATCTGGCGTTCATTAAGCGCGAGTTTTATGACACATCAATGACGATTTAATGGACAGCGCATGACAAAAATGCAACAGACTAAGTGAAATTACCTAACGAATATCCCGAATGGAGTTTAACTTAACAAGTATCATTTAAGTCCATGATTAGATGGCATCTCATTTACAAAGGAAGATGAAATGGATAATCAGTCACTTATCGCCACGCTCAAAGAGATTGCTGGCACCCGTCATGTACTGACCGGAGACAGCAATACTGAGCGCTACCGCAAAGGATTTCGTTCGGGCGGCGGCAAAGCGCTGGCCGTGGTCTTCCCGCAAACGCTGCTGCAACAATGGCAGTTGCTCAAAGCCTGTATCGCCGCCGATAAAATCGTCATCATGCAGGCTGCCAATACCGGCCTGACCGAAGGCTCAACGCCAAGCGGCGATGATTATGACCGCGATATTGTCATTTTCAGCACCCTCAAACTTGATCAAATCCAGTTGCTCGACGGCGGTCATCAGGTGATCGGCTTTCCCGGAAGCACCCTCTATAAGCTGGAAAAAATTCTCAAACCTTACAACCGTGAACCGCATTCGGTGATTGGCTCATCGTGTATCGGTGCCTCAGTGGTCGGAGGAATTTGCAATAATTCAGGCGGGTCTCTGGTCAAACGCGGCCCCGCGTATACCGAAATGGCGCTTTATGCACAGATCGACGCGCAAGGTGAATTACGCCTGATTAATCATCTGGGGATTAATCTTGGCGAAACGCCGGAAGAAATCCTGACCCGTCTGGAAAAAGCCGATTATCTGGAAAGTGATATTCTGCAAGATCAAGGTATTGCGTCTGATCATGATTATGCTGCACGGGTACGCGAAGTAGACGCTGATACGCCATCACGTTTTAATGCCGATGAGCGACGTTTGTTTGAAGCCTCAGGTTGTGCGGGTAAGCTGGCGGTATTTGCCGTACGACTGGATACTTTCCCGGCTGAAACTCAGCAGCAGGTATTTTATATCGGCACCAATGACACGGCAGTGCTGACTGAATTACGCCGTCAGATCCTGCGTGATTTTGCCAATCTTCCGGTGGCAGGTGAATACATGCACCGGGATATTTTCGATATCACTGAAATCTACGGCAAAGACACTTTCATGATGATCGATAAACTTGGCACCGACAAAATGCCGGACATGTTTACTGCCAAAGGGAAGTTTGATGCACGCATCAGTAAGGTGCCTTTCCTGCCGAAAAACTTCAGCGACCGCGTGATGCAGTGCCTGAGCAAAGCCCTGCCAAATCACCTTCCACCACGCATGAAGCAGTACCGGGACCGTTTCGAGCATCACTTGCTGCTGAAAATGTCCGGCCCTGGGATAGACGAAGCCAGAACTTTCCTGACGCGATTCTTCAGTGATGGCCAGGGTGATTTCTTTATCTGCTCGGCTGACGAAGGTAAGAAAGCTTTCCTGCACCGCTTTGCCGCTGCGGGTGCTGCCGTGCGTTATCACGCAGTACATGAAAAAGAAGTGGAAGATATTCTGGCGCTGGATATCGCCTTACGTCGTAATGACCGCGACTGGTTCGAAACACTGCCGGAAGATATCGACAATCAGCTGGTGGCAAAACTGTATTACGGCCATTTCATGTGCCACGTTTTCCATCAGGATTATATTGTCAAAAAAGGCGCGAACAGTAAGGCCCTGAAGCACCGGATGCTTGAACTTCTGGATGCCAAAGGCGCGGAATATCCGGCCGAACACAACGTTGGCCATTTATATCTGGCGAAGCCGCATCTCAAAGAATTCTACCGGCAGGCCGACCCGACTAACAGCTTCAATCCGGGGATTGGAAAAACCAGCAAGTTGAAAAACTGGCAGGATTAACGCATCAAACTCCCTCCCCTTCGCTGGGGAGGGAGCAAAACCTCATCTCACAAGTCATTAAAATAACTGTGTTCCGTAACCCCACATAATCACCGTCAGAGCCAGAAGTAGCTCTAATACCAGAACCCCCATTGCCAGCGTTGAACTCGAGAACAGGAACCCTTCGCGACGGTCGATATTGAGGAAATTAGGAATGCCGAGATACAACAGATATCCACTGTAACACAGCCCGATAATACCGACGAACAGGCATAACCAGACCATTGGATAAAGCGCAACAAGCCCGCTGAGGAACATCGGCGTAGCAACGTAACCGGCAAACACAATGCAGCTGTTGAGTGACGGGCGGCTGTCATAACGTCGTGCCATCCAGTAGATTATGCGCCCCATCAGTGCGACAGCGGCGAGCATCAGAACATAGAATATAACGGCGATATATGATGCGGTGATCATGGAAACCATCAGCTTCTGACCGTCACCGAAGTTCCAGCCCAACTGTGTTGTACCGATAAACGAACAGACGACCGGGATCAACGCCATTAAAAGAACATGGTGGGAATACACATGTGAAACGGTTTCCCGCTCACGCTGGATTTGCTGCAGTTCGGGACCAGGATGGGACATCAGTCCCCAGACATGATTTGCCATGAAACACCCCCTTGTACGCCGAAAGCCGCCAGCGACGTGCAGTGATAGACCTTCGGGAATGCCCGTCATACAAAGGCACAAAGAAGGTGGCGACCTGTCTATATTATAGTCGTTAATGTCAGCTTTGCTGCTGCGCCCAACGCATCGAAATCAGCAATTGACCGCAGCATGCCGCCTTTAATGCATAAAGCGGGCGGCTGTAAATGTCACACCTACCAATACCAGCATCATGCTGATAATCCAGCGAGTCTGTTTGATCATAAGCCCGTAAAACATTGTCTGCATCGAAGTCATTGAAGTTTCGATCTTCTCAAAGCGCTCATCCATACGCTCAAACTGCTTATCAACCCTTTCAAACTGTTTATCGACCCGCTCAAACTGCTTATCGACTCGTTCAAACTGCTTATCTATCTTTTCAAATTGCTTATCCACCTGGTCAAACTGTTTGTCGATATGTACAAAATGATCGTCAATTCTCAGCAGATGCCCGTCGATGCGGGAAATGCTCTGTTCCGTTTTTCCTACTCGCACACTGATATCTGTCACCGCGTCAGTGAGCGTGACCATTTGATATTCCAGTTTGCCGACCCGGAGATTAGTATCGATGACGACTTCAGTCAGATGACTGACCTGCTGCTCCACTTTCTCTACACGCAGATTCAGTCCGGCAATTTCCTCACCGTTTTTGATTCCTTGTTTTTCAATGTTGTTGATCTGATTTTGCATGAGCTTTTCCATGAGCAATTTTCCTTTGTGTTCTTCCGGCCATGCGTGGGCGCCGGGAAAATAGAGCATCGGATTGACGGGCGAGATATCCATTGTGCTGAGCTGATACATGGCTGTTGTCCCTCACATAAGCTTTCCCTGTTTAGAAATTCTTAATCTGAGGCGGAGTTTGCGCTGTATGAATAACCATATCAAATCAATTTCCTTCTCGATTAACCTACTACTGCTTATGTATCTATGCTTCGAAAACTTACATTTGGATGATGAATAAAACCAACAAAAATAGCCTCTTACGAGGCCCTTTAAATTTAAATGCTTACGTTATTCTTCGTTTACTGCTGTGTGGGATTATGCAACGCCGATGCGCCCTGCTGAGATTTACGGGCTTTGGCCACATCACCTTTACTGACCGCCGGAGCCTGATTTCCCCATGCGTTTCGGATGTATGTACTGACATCCGCCATCTGCTGATCGGTCAGCTTCCAGCCAAACTCTGGCATATCCGCGCTGGTCGATTACTGACCGTTGCCGCACCCTGCCCGCCTTCATCAGCACATGCAGAATGTTAGTCGGCTCGGTGGCCTGAACACCGTTATTGCCTTTCAGCGCAGGTACCCTATTTCGAACACCTTCACCCGAATTCTGGTGACAGGCGGCGCAGTTATCGGCGTAGAGATCTTTACCGTTGGCCATCGCAGAATTTGTTGCTAAAGGCACAGAGTCGTCTTTGCTCCAGTCACCTATGCCCTGACGGGTATGCAGATAGCGGTTTACCGCGCTGGTTTTCGGATCATCGCCCATGCAGGCGCCGCCGGTTTATTGGCGGACGAACCGAATGGGTAATCCACAGCATACCGCCGGAGAAAATTTTGGCTTTAACCTTCAGCGCGGTGCTGAATAAAAGCACCGCCATAGAGGTCAGAAAATGTCTGCGCTTCACGATACAGCTCCTGTTGAAGGGGCCTTACGGGTAAGTACCCGCATCTGTGGTGGGCTTTTATTTTGTGACGGAGATTATACGAAAATGGTAGGCGAAGTAAGATATTTTGTATCAATTGGTACGTGATTTAAGTATTTTAAATCAATGTATTATTTAATTGGTATTGAGTTAGTACACTAATTAACAAATTTTTTCAGGCGAAAAAGACTGCACACCGGTTAAAAAATCATTAACGTAGAAACAGGCATTCCTCAGGAGAATCACATGCGTATCACCTGTTTACATACGGCGGACAGCAATATTGCGGTATTCGAAAATACAGCGCAGGAGCTCGGGCTAAGTCAGCATCAGTTCGTGCATGTATCCCGACCTGATTTACTCGCGGCAGCCGAAAAGGCAGGCGGACTGACGGCGGATATTCTTCAGCAAACCGCAGAGGTTCTGCTGGCCCTGAGTGAAAATGCCGACCGCGTTTTACTGACCTGTTCGACGCTGGGTTCGGCCGCCACGCTTGCGGCAGAAACAGCTGCGGTGCCCGTTATGCGTGTCGATCAGGCGCTGGCAGTACGGGCTATGAAAACCGCAGGAAATGTTGTCGCGCTGTGTGCCGTCGAAACGACGCTGGAGCCGACGCGTCAGCTGTTCATGCAGGTAGAAAAACATCCACTGGCACAGCTTGAAATCCGTCTGGTGGCGGGCGCCTGGGAAAAGTTTAAGCAGGGAGATCTGGCCGGATATTTACAGACCATCGCGGCAGCGGCAGATGCGCAATATTTGAAAGGCGCAGCCTGTGTGGTGCTCGCTCAGGCTTCAATGACCGGTGCAGCGCAGCTGACACAAATGGGCAAACCCTTCACCAGTCCCGAATGTGGTTTGCGAGCGGCGCTGGCCTGAAGACGACGGGCAAAAGCAGAAATGTGGACAGAAGCTATACTGATAAGGAATATCATTGGCTTAGCCTGACGGCCGATGACGACTGAAGAGAGTGTTAAGGAGATAACATGAAAATTATTCTGTGGATCATCGCCATCATCTTTATCGTCGGCTTACTGACCCTCACAGGGGTGTTTAAACTGATTTTCTGATTACGATTTTCTGCCCTGCAAAAAAAAGTCCGGCACTGTGGCCGGACTTTTTCATTTCTATCATCTGATCAGTCGTCAGCTTCTTCGACAGATGGCTGTGTTTTTTGCTGCTCTTTCTGCTTACGGTAGTTCTTCGCAATCTGCGGAACGGGCACGGTTTTGCCGGTTTCCATCCAGGTACGCAGACGGTTGGCATCCGCAAAGGCAGTAAATTTACCGAAGGCATCCATCACGACCAGCGTCACCGGTTTGCCATTGATAGTGGTGCGCATCGCCAGACAATGCCCTGCATCATCGGTGTATCCGGTCTTGGTCAGCTGAATGCTCCAGGACGGATTCATGATCAGATGATTGGTATTACGGAACGGCAACGCATAGGCCGGATGGCTGAAGACCGCGGTTTTTTCAGCGGTGGTGCTCAGCTGGCCGATCAGCGGATAGCGCTGGGAAGCCAGCAGCAGACGGGTTAAATCGCGTGCGGTGGACACGTTATGCGGCGACAAACCGGTCGGTTCGACATAATGCGTATGGGTCATTCCCAGCGATTTCGCTTTGACATTCATGGCTTTAATGAATGCTGAATAGCCGCCCGGATAATGTGCCGCGAGGCTGGCCGCTGCACGGTTTTCCGAAGACATCAGCGCGAGCTGAATCATCTGACGACGCGTAATTTCGCTGTTGAGTTTAACGCGCGAGAATACGCCGCGCATTTCAGGGGTATTGCTGATATCGACGTTAATCACTTCGTCGAGCGGCAGATTCGCATCCAGCGTAACCATCGCGGTCATCAGTTTTGTCAGGGAGGCAATCGGCCTCACCTCATCAGGATTTCGGGAATAAATCACTTCGTGGCTTTTCAGATCCACCACCATGGCGCTGCCGGAAGCAATTTGAACAATAGGGGCGACAGCCTGCTCTTGCTTTGCTGCGAAGGCGGCAGGTGCAGACAACATGCCTGTATTTAAGGCTAATAAGCTCAGAACCAGAAGACGGATTTTCACATGCATTGCTCTGTATTTAGAAAGTTGTCATTAAGTTATGTCGAAACAGCGGGCGGAATTATAAGTGACGCGAATAGTCTTAGCACCCGCAATTTTCAATTCTATTTGTCACAAAGTCTGTCACCAGCGCCCGCAAACCGTGGAACGGCGAGTAAGTGAACACTTGCGTAAGATTGCACTGAATTGCGTCTCTTGATGCAAATCCGCAATTTACAAAATATGCTGTAACATTCCCCACATGACAACTTTCTAAACCGTCAGCTATTGGTCGGGACCCAGCGATAACCTTTTCCGAGACGCTCTACCCTTCCTGTCCCCGGAAATGCAATGTGCGCGGCTCCCACCAGATATCCGTATTCTGCGGCATCGCTAAGCGCCTGCTCGCGGGTTCTGATCGCCTGACTCTGATCGATATCAAATTGAATCGCCACCGCAGGTTCCTGCATTTGTACCGGCTCTGCATGAATAATATCGCCCCAGAACAGCATCTTCTCCGTTCCGCTTTCCAGCAGGTACATCACGCTGCCGGGCGTATGTCCCGGCGCAGGAATAGCGCGGATCAGCCGATGAACCTGCGCAGGTGCGGTAAAAGTCTGCAATTTTCCGGAATCCTGAACCGGTGTCATTACTCGTTTTGCATTATTGAATGAACGGTGGCGGCCTTCAGGAATATCATCAAGATTGTCGCGAGCGAGCCAGTAGGTGGCGTCTTCCTGTGAAACTTTCACCGGCGCCTGCGTGAATACCGGTGCGCCGTCCAGTGAAACACCGCCGCAATGGTCGCTGTGAATATGCGTCAGCAACACCAGCGTAATACTCTCAGGCGGATAGCCCGCCGCGCGCAAATGATTTTGCAAATGACCACCGGTATAGCCGGTCAGTGCGCCAGCACCCGTATCAATCAAAATCCGCTGATCGCCGGTATCCACCACGAACGCATTCACTGACGCATCCATTTCCGTGGGCATTGCCGCTTGTGTCATACGCTGCCTGATATCTTCTACCGAGATATTGGTCAGCAATTTCTCAAGCGGCATTTTCATCGAACCGTCAGAAATAGCCGTCACTGTGACATCCCCGACTTTCAGCCGGTAAAAACCGGTGCTTTGAGTGTCTGAAGCCTGCGGCGCTGCGCCGATTACAGCGGATGGATGATTCATTTTTTGTGACTCCGGAAAGTGATGATTTGTCAGAAGATTGATCTGAGTATTGATCCCCTTCGCGCATCCTTCAAAGCAATCTGAGCCCTGCACAAAAGAAAAAGGCGCCGTTAAGCGCCTTTCTGGTGATGGAGTAAAACTTACTGATTGTCGATCAGGTAACAAACGTCCTGGAGCAAGATCACCGGTTGATGCGTTCAGCAATCTCCTTTGACGTCTTCAGCACACGGATTTCAGTAAACAACTCTGTCGCTTCTTCGTACTCTTTACGCAAATAGCTCAGCCACTGTTTGATACGCGCAACGTGATACAAACCGGTATCGCCCTGCTTTTCCAGACGGGTGTATTTCTGCAACAACGTCATCACGTCCGGCCACGGCATACGCGGTTCGTTGTACTTCACCACGCGGCTCAGGTTCGGGATATTCAGTGCACCGCGCCCCAGCATCACGGCATCACAGCCGGTGGTCTGCATACAGGCCTGACCGCTTTCGTAATCCCAGATCTCACCGTTAGCGATCACCGGAATACTCAGCCGCTGACGGATTTCACCAATCGCCGCCCAGTTAATGCGCTCCGGCTTATAGCCGTCTTCTTTGGTGCGTCCGTGAACGGTCAGCTCGGTAGCACCGGCCTGTTGCACCGCATCGGCAATCTCGAAGCTGCGCTCCAGTGAATCCCAGCCGAGACGTACTTTCACCGTCACAGGAAGATGTGCCGGTACCGCAGCACGCATCGCTTTCGCGCCCTGATAAATCAGCTCGGGATCTTTGAGTAGCGTCGCGCCGCCGCCGCTGCCGTTAACCATTTTTGACGGACAACCGCAGTTGAGATCGACACCGTAAGAACCCAGCTCGACGGCAAAAGCAGCATTTTCAGCCAGCCATTGCGGATATTGTCCGAGCAGCTGCACGCGCACCCGTGTGCCGGAAGGCGTACGGCTTTCATGATGTAATTCGGGGCACAGGCGATGGAAAACTTTGGCGGGCAGCAGCTGATCGACCACACGCACAAACTCAGTGATGCACAAATCGTAGTCGTTCACTTCAGTAAGAAGTTCACGAACCAGGGGATCAAGCACACCTTCCATCGGAGCCAGTAATACGCGCATCGCAATTCAACCTTTAAAAATGACGCGCAAGATTACCGCATGGCCCGCCGGCGGGCAATTACCCCTGCGACAAATCGCGGCTCAGGTGTTCCGGTGCAATGCCGCTGGCCCGCCGGGCTTTTACTGAACGCCACGCAATCCAGACGGCCAGAAATGCCGGTATGGCAAACAACAGGAACATCCAGAACGCCGCGTTAGCCGCGCCGGTATCGCCCTGACTCACTCCCGCGAAGTTTGCAACGGTGCCCGCCAGTGCCGCACCGAGCGCTGAAGCAAAGGACTGGACGACGGTGATCGATGCCCCGGCTTTTTCGCGATCGTCCTCCGGTGCCTGTTGCAACACGCGGGTCAGCAAATGCGGCCAGCCAAGTCCGATGCCGAAACCGGCCAGCGTCAGTCCGAGGACTACGCCACTGATATTCAGCCACGGCAGACCAAAGGCGACGGGCACGGTGAACAGCAGTAAAATCAAACCGGCGGCGAGAATTACCGGCCCGCAAACAATGGCGTTGTCGGCCCGGCGGCCCGTCCAGCCGGAGCTTGCCACTTCACTTAACGTCCAGCCTGCTGCCGCTGCTGCCGTGATGTAACCGGCCGCCAGCGGAGCCTGACCGTGCAAATGTTGCAGCATATAAGGCACAAACAGCTCGCAGCCCAGACCGATAATCAGCAGGCTCATGACCAGATACAAACCGTAAAGCGGAGATGAACGACGTAGCGCATTGCGCGGCAGCAGCCTGACATCAGCGGTAAATTCCCGGTGACGCAGAATCAAAATCATCACCACCGCAATCACGAATCCGAGCAGGTTAATCCCGCCTTCGGATGACAGACTCCCGGCAGAAACTACCAGCACCGCGCCGGTCAGCAACGCCAGCTGCATCAGCGGTAACGGCTCATCAGCCTGTTTCTCACGCTGCGCTTTTGGCAATATCCGCCACACCCACAGCCCGAACAAAGAGGTGACCGGCAGCAGCAAACCAAACGCCCAGCGCCAGGCGTGCAGTTCTGCGAAGATCCCGCCTACCGCCGGACCGATCAGCGTCGCAATTCCCCACATGGCAGAAATCAGTGCCATGGCCCGCGGCCAGAGGGATTCTTTAAACAGCAGATTGATCATTGCGTAGGAAAGCGCGAACAGGAATCCGCCGCCTAACCCCTGCAATGCACGTCCGAGCAATAACACGGGCATATTGGGAGCCGCCGTACAGATTGCAGCACCGGCAATGAAAATGCCGGTGGCCATCAGATAGCTGCCGCGCGGCCCGGCGGTACGCATCAGTCGCGCGGAAAGCGCCGAGCCGAGAATGGAGCACACGACATAGAGCGTGGTGTTCCACGCATACCATGCCAGCCCGCCTATATCCTGCACCACCGAGGGCAAAATGGTGATTACGATATAACTGTTGGTGGCGTAAAGCGCGACACCGGCGCTCAGGGTGATGGCGCTCCCCCGATTTTCTGCGCTGAATAAATCCGCCCATCCGTTCTGACTTCCCGACATTTCTCTGCATCCCTTTGGTTTATGCTTTCCACGCATTGAAGCGCGTTGTGGTTATGGTATGATTAAAACAAGAAATTACTTGGAATATGTTTTACGTAATCTAGAACCCGCCGAGGTAATATGTCAAGCAATGACTTGGAAAATAAAAATGACGTCAGACAAAGCGTGGCAGAACGCCTGCTGATGCTGCTGAAAACGCGCGGGGAATTACAGGCCAGTGATGCCGGCCATCTGCTGGGCACCACCGGAGAAGCGGCGCGACAGCAGTTTGTGAAGCTGGCGAAAGAAGGTCTGGTGGAAGCCAAAGCCGTTTCTCAAGGTGTCGGCCGTCCTGCGCAATACTGGCAACTGACCGCCGCAGGTCATGCGCGATTCCCCGATGCACACGCCGATCTCACCGTACAACTTTTGCAGCTGATCCGCACTTCTCTTGGCGATTCGGCGCTGGACCAGCTCATCACCTCGCGGGAAAAAATCACGCAGGAAAACTATCGGCAGGCGATGCGCGGTGCGGTGTCGATAGAAGAAAAATTACAAAGGCTGACGGATATCCGTACCCGTGAAGGCTATATGGCGGACTGGACATTGCAGGAAGATGGCAGTTATCTGTTCGTCGAAAATCACTGCCCGATTTGCGCCGCAGCGACGACCTGTCAGGGATTTTGCCGGGCGGAACGCGATGTATTTAGCGATGTGCTGGACGCTGACGTGCAGCGCACCGAGCATATTTTGCAGGGCGCGCGCCGCTGCGCGTATGTGATCCGCTAAGTTCCTGACCAGATGACAGACGAAAAAAAACCGCCGGTGAAGGCGGTTTGATTGCAGAGCAGTGATGACAATTACTTGTTGCCGCTGCCTGCATTGCCGGTACGACGCTGGCCTGCATGAGCCGGACGCGAACGTGCCGGACGGTTTTCGGCAGAACCACGGTTTTCTGAACCGCGATTTTCAGAGGTACCGCTGCGCTGCGCATTGCCGCCCTGACGCGGAGCGCCGGAACGTGGAGCACCTGAACGCGGTGCGCCCGGACGCTGGCCCTGACGTGGCGCGCCACGACCGCCGCCGCCGCTGCCCTGACGACCATTAATGATCGGCTCAGCTTTGATGCTCGGGTCTGGCTCGTAACCTTCCAGCGCGATGCGTGGAATTTCACGTTTCAGCAGACGTTCGATATCACGCAGCAGTTTGTGTTCGTCAACGCACACCAGAGAAATCGCTTCACCGGTGGCTTCCGCACGACCGGTACGGCCGATACGGTGAACGTAATCTTCCGGTACGTTTGGCAGCTCGTAGTTCACCACGTGCGGCAGCATATCGATATCCAGACCGCGCGCGGCAATATCGGTCGCAACCAGCACTCGGACTGAACCGGCTTTGAAATCGGCCAGTGCACGGGTACGTGCGCCCTGACTTTTATTGCCGTGAATAGCGGCGGCAGTGATGCCGTCTTTATTCAGCTGCTCTGCCAGATGGTTTGCGCCGTGTTTAGTACGGTTGAAGACCAGCACCTGTTTCCAGTCGCCTTCGCCAATCATCTGAGACAGCAATTCTCTTTTACGTTTCTTATCAACAAAGTGAACGCTTTGTTCAATTTGCGCAGAAGCGGTGTTGCGACGCGCCACTTCGACAGAAGCAGGGTTAGTCAGCAACTTGCTCGCCAGACCTTTAATCTCATCAGAGAAAGTCGCGGAGAACAGCAGATTCTGGCGCTTGGCAGGCAGTTTCGCCAGCACGCGACGGATGTCATGAATGAAGCCCATGTCCAGCATGCGGTCAGCTTCGTCCAGCACCAGGATTTCAACCTGAGACAAATCAACAGCACGCTGATGTTCCAGATCCAGCAAACGACCAGGCGTTGCGATCAGCACATCCACACCACCGCGCAGTTTCAACATCTGCGGGTTGATGCTCACACCACCAAATACCACCAGAGAACGCAGGGTCAGGTATTTGCTGTAAGCCTGTACGTTTTCACCAATCTGCGCCGCCAGCTCGCGGGTTGGGGTCAGGATCAGCGCACGAACAGGGCGACGTCCTTTGAATTGCGCGTTGGTATGGCTGAGCATATTAAGCAGCGGCAGGGTAAAACCAGCGGTTTTACCGGTACCGGTCTGCGCACTCGCCATCAGGTCACGACCTTCAAGCACGACAGGAATAGCCTGACGCTGAATAGGCGTAGGTTCGCGATAGCCCTGTTCTTCAACAGCACGCAAAATTTCGGCACTTAAGCCGAGGGAATCAAATGACATATAAGGAAAAGCTCCAGTCCACTCTAACCCGAACGGGGTTCGGTGCAGTTTCAAGAGTGGATGATCAGACGAGGCAAATGAGGCATTACCACGAGGATTCGGCACAAACTGCAGTGCGCCAGTTGGGGCGATTCTATCATAAAACGCCGCAGAGCGTGAACTTATCTCCTCCGGCCCTGTAACGGGCGGTTACAGAGACTGACTCCGGTGGCGTTTTCCGGCGGCATAATCTGTCGAGATAATCCCAAATGTTGACACAGGATAATCAATTATAAACCTGATCAATATGTTCCCACTTTTTGCTCCCCGCTATATGGATTCGCTTGCTATGCTTTCGGCAGCCCTCTCTTCTTATCCATAAGGCCACACCGCTGCAACATGGAAACCTGGAAACTAAATTTAATCTCCGTCTGGCTCGGCTGTTTTTTTACCGGCATGGCAATGAGTCAGATCCTGCCCTTTTTACCGCTTTATATTGAACAACTGGGTGTGACGTCTCACGAATCTCTGAGCTTGTGGTCAGGGCTGGTATTTAGCGGCACATTCCTGGTTTCTGCCATCGTGGCACCTCTTTGGGGCAGCCTCGCTGACCGCAAAGGCCGTAAACTGATGTTGTTACGTGCGGCGCTGGGGATGGCGATCGTCATGATGTTGCAGGGTTTTGCTACCAACGTCTGGCAGCTGTTTATTCTGCGCACGCTGATGGGGCTGACGTCAGGTTACATTCCTAATGCGATGGCGATGGTCGCCTCACAGGTGCCACGTGATAAAAGCGGTTGGGCGCTGGGCACGTTGTCTACCGGACAGGTATCTGGCGTGATCATCGGCCCGCTGCTGGGAGGTTTTATGGCCGACCATCTCGGCCTGCGCACAGTGTTTTTCGTCACCAGCGGCATGTTGTTTATCAGTTTCCTGATCACGTTATTCCTGATCAAAGAGCGCGTGGTGCCAGTCACTAAAGCCAACCGTCTGAGCGGTAAAGCGGTATTCACCACACTGCCCTATCCGTGGCTTATCGTCAGCCTGTTCGTCACCACCATGATGATTCAGCTGGCGAATGGTTCCATCAGCCCGATCCTGACGCTGTTTATCCGCGAGCTTTCGTCGGACACCAGTAACATCGCCTTTATCAGCGGCGTGATTGCCGCCGTACCGGGCGTTTCCGCGCTGATGGCTGCCCCGAAACTCGGCAAACTCGGCGACCGCATCGGCGCACACCGCATTCTCATCGCCGCACTGGTCTTCTGTTTCATTCTGTTCTGCCTGATGGCACTGATTAACACCCCGACCCAGCTGGGTATTTTGCGTTTCATGCTCGGTTTCGGTGATGGCGCGCTGATGCCTGCGGTACAGGCGCTGCTGGTGAAGTACAGCAGCGACCAGGTAACTGGCCGGATATTTGGTTATAACCAGTCCTTTATGTATCTCGGCAACGTGGTCGGCCCGCTAATTGGTTCAAGCGCCTCAGCGCTGCTCGGCTTCCGCTGGGTGTTTATCGTTACGGCGATTCTGGTGTTATTTAACACCGTTCAGGTTTGGTGGAGTTTCCGGCAGGTGCCGACGGGAAGAGTCAGGGTTTGATGTGCTCCTCCCCATGCGAGGGGGGAGGTCGGGAGGGGGTTTTAAGGGCTGACACCATTATCCCTGCACACTTCAGCATTCATTTTTTGACCTTTATACCCCACCCCAACCCTCCCCTTCGCAGGGGAGGGAGCTAATAAACCTCACCAGCCGGCATAAAAAAAGGGACACTTCTCAGTGCCCCTTTCTTACATTTGAAATCAAAAACTCTTAGCGACGGTTGCCGAAAATCCGCAACAGCATCAGGAACAGGTTGATGAAATCAAGGTACAACGTCAGTGCGCCAACAATGGAGTATTTGCGGAAGTTATCGCGATCATCAGCAGACAACTGCGCACCCATGTTTTTCAGCTTCTGCGTGTCATACGCAGTCAGACCGACAAAGATCAGCACACCGGCGTACGAAATGATGTTCGCGAGGCCGGAGCTTTTCAGCCACATATTCACCAGTGATGCCAGCAGCAGGCCGATCAGCGCCATGAACAACATGCTGCCGATGCCGGTCAGGTCGCGCTTGGTCACGTAACCGTACACACTCATCGCGCCAAACATACCGGCGGCAACAAT
Source organism: Rahnella bruchi (assembly GCF_003614975.1). Taxonomy (GTDB): domain Bacteria; phylum Pseudomonadota; class Gammaproteobacteria; order Enterobacterales; family Enterobacteriaceae; genus Rahnella; species Rahnella bruchi. The sequence continues at coordinate 513,537 of NZ_QZWI01000001.1, forward strand.
GAAGGTACCGAAAATTGAGTCACCGGTGTAGACCAGGAAAATGCTGGAAAGCGTCAGCCCGGTCAGCGCGGAATACAACATGAACAAGGCGGTGGCGACGGTACCGCTCAGGCGTTTCACCATGCCGGAAATCACGAAGACCAGCGCCAGCTGCGCGATGATCAGACCAAAGAAAGTAATCTGGCTTGAGAAAACAAAACTCATGATTTTCTCAGAACCGGAAGCGTACCAGGCCACAAAGGCGGTCAGCAGCAAACCACAGAACATCCAGCCATACACTTGCGCCATGTACGCCTGAATGCCGGTATTCGCGCGTTCGACAATTGAACCATTACTGCGTGGATATCGATCCATGATGATTACCCTTTTGCATGGAGGACGAAAAATGAGGCCAAAACAGCCTCCCGATTTTTAAAGCGTATCACAGATAGAGAGAAAAGCATGGGAGGTCTGCGTGCGGTTGAGTCGCTATTTACCAGCGAGCCGCTGCCTGTTTATCGCTGTCACGGGCATCAACCCAGCGGTCACCCTCTTCCGTGGCTTCACGTTTCCAGAATGGGGCGCGGGTTTTCAGGTGATCCATAATGAATTCATTGGCTTCAAATGCCATGCCGCGATGGGCGCTGGTCACGCCGACAAACACAATTTCATCGCCCGGATACATCGGGCCGACACGATGATAAACACAAACACGTTGCAGCGGCCAGCGGGTACGAGCTTCGGCGACAATTTCCGCCAGCGCTTTTTCGGTCATTCCGGGATAATGTTCCAGCGTTAACGCACTAACGTGACTGCCCAGATTGTGATTACGAACTTTACCGGTAAACGTCACTACGGCACCGTCGGCGTCAGATTGCGCCAGCCAGTTGTATTCTTCTCCGACACTGAAAGGCGCAGCATCCACAATAATTTTCGTCTGATCCATATCAGCCTCCTGTGACGGGCGGGAAGAAGGCCACTTCATCGCCAGCAGTCAGCGGATGCGCCATGGTAGTCAGCGTCTGATTGACGGCTACCAGTAATTTGCCGGATTCCAGCGCCAGCGCCCAGCGATCGCCGCGTTCGGTCAGTGAGGAGCGTAATGCTTCCACCGTCGGGAATTCTGCCGGAAGTTGCAGGCAGGAAGTGCCGGTGAGTTCGCGCACCTGCGCGAAGAAGAGAATATCAATCATACGCCTGCCTTACCTTCCACCTTAAAGTCACCCGATTTGCCGCCGGTTTTCTCCAGCAGACGGATCGGACCGATCACCATATCTTTCTGAACCGCTTTACACATGTCGTAAATGGTCAGCGCCGCCACGGAAGCCGCCGTCAGCGCTTCCATTTCCACGCCGGTTTTACCACTCAGGCGACAGCGGGATTCGATACGCACGCGGTTATATTCCGGCTGCGCTTCAAGATTCACTTCCACTTTAGTCAGCAGCAGAGGATGACACAGCGGGATCAGATCCCAGGTCTTTTTCGCTGCCTGAATTCCGGCGATACGCGCCGTGGCAAAGGCATCACCTTTGTGATGATTGCCGTTAATAATCATCGCCAGCGTGTCGGCAGACATTTCAACAAAGGCTTCCGCGCGGGCTTCGCGAACGGTTTCGGCTTTACCGGAGACATCTACCATGTGCGCGTCACCGGAAGCATTAATGTGTGTGAGTTCAGACATTCTTATTTCTTCAAATGTGGAGTGAAATTGCACGGCCCCTGACGGGCGTCGAGTTGCGCTTCGATGATGTTGTCCCAGGCGGTCTGGCAGGCGCGGGTTGAACCGGGCATGGCGAAAATAACCGTCTGGTTGGCGATGCCGCCAATAGCGCGCGACTGAATGGTCGAGGTGCCAATATCTTCAAACGACACCATGCGAAATAACTCTCCGAAGCCTTCAATTTCGCGGTCAAACAGCGGTTTCAGCGCTTCAGGCGTATTGTTGCCTGCGTTAAAACCGGTGCCGCCGTTAATCAAAATCGCCTGAATTTTTTCATCGGCAATCCACGCCGAAACCACAGCGCGGATGCTGTAAATGCTCTCTTTGACGATTTGCTGTGCGACCACATGGTGTCCGCCTTCGGTGACCGCTTCTTTCAGATAATGCCCGGAGGTGTCTTCAGCGTCGGTGCGGCGGTCGGAAACCGTCATGATCGCGACAGATAAAGGCAAAAACTCTTTGCTGGCTTTGCTCATCAGTTTGCTCCTTAAACGATTAATGCCGGACTCAGCCGCCGATAAACGACAGGTTCTGGGTAATTCCGGTATTGCCTTCATGCAGGAAGTGAGTTTGTTTTTTGCGGCTCAGGCCGCCCTGAATGCGGTCCATCAGATCGTCCTGCTGCATGTCGTCGGCCAATAAATCGCGCAGCGGAATGCCCTGCTCGCCAAAAAGACACAAGTGCAGATTGCCGATGGCAGACACGCGCAGCCGGTTACAGCTGGCACAGAAGTCCTTTTCGTACGGCATGATCAGACCGATTTCACCGAGATAATCCGGATGACTGAACACCTGAGCCGGACCGTCGCTGCGGGAGCGAACCTGTAACTGCCAGCCCTGACGCACCAGTTGCTCGCGCAGCACTTCGCCGGAAACGTGATGTTTGCGGAACAAGTCGCCGCCGTCGCCGGTTTCCATCAGTTCGATGAAACGCAGCTGGATTGGTCGGGTTTTGATCCAGTCGAGGAAAGTGTTCAGGCTGGCGTGATTCACGTCGCGCATCAGCACGGTATTCACTTTCACCTTGCTGAAACCGGCGTCAAAAGCCGCGTCGATTCCGGCCATCACATCGCGGAATTTATCCTGGCCGGTGATGGCGTGAAACTGGCGGGCATCAAGACTGTCGACGCTGACGTTGATGTTAGTCAGACCGGCATCGCGCCATTGAGTGATATCACGCGCCATGCGATAACCGTTAGTGGTCACCGCGAGGGTTTTGATGGAGGGATTTTCGCGCACTGCGGCAATAATTTCGCAGAAATCGCGGCGCAGCGACGGTTCTCCACCGGTCAGGCGCACTTTTTCCGTTCCTAAATTAGCGAACGCGCGGCTGACCCGACGGATTTCATCGAGCGAGAGAAAACTTTTATTGCTGTGCCCGTGCGGCTTGTAGCCATCCGGCAGACAATAGGTGCAACGAAAATTGCACACGTCAGTGATCGACAGCCGCAAGTAATAAAACTTGCGGGCAAAAGCATCAGTAAGTTGAAGCACCTTAACACCTTTCCAAATACGGGAGATGCGGGCATTTCTGCCGTGCACCCTGGTGACTTATTGTCACGGCCAGGGCTCCATATTGTTTCTGTGGGAACTGCGTCAGAAAGGCAACTTAGGAACCAGGGCTAGGAGTTGATCCATCCCGTCCATAGCGGACTGATGATGAATACGGGGTAACGGGGGATATTCTAACGCCGCAAAGTCCGGATCGCCAAGGTGGTTTTTCGTTATGCATTTTGATATATAACGACTTTTAACGACAAAAGGCTGCATTTTCAAGACTAAAAGCGCTTGATTTTGAATACTCTGAGAGTGCGAATGTCGTGCAGTTAAGTGATAACATCTTGTTGCAAAGTTAGGTAAAATCCCCGCAGGAAACTGACTTAACCGCCACTCCCCATTGTAAGGAAAACCATGCGCAACCGAACATTAGCCGATCTCGACCGGGTGGTGGCATTAGGCGGAGGTCACGGGCTTGGCCGCGTGATGTCTTCCCTCTCTCCTCTTGGCCCGCGCCTGACCGGCATCGTGACAACCACCGATAACGGCGGTTCGACCGGTCGCATCCGCCGTTCAGTAGGCGGCATTGCCTGGGGCGATATGCGCAATTGCCTGAATCAGCTGATTACCGAGCCGAGCCTCGCTTCCGCGATGTTCGAATATCGCTTCAGCGGTCAGGGCGAACTGGACGGACATAATCTGGGTAATCTGATGCTGCGCGCGCTTGATCACCTGACCGTGCGTCCGCTCGAAGCGATCAATCTGGTGCGAAGTCTGCTGAAAGTCGATGCAGAACTTATCCCGATGTCAGAACAACCGGTCGATCTGGCTGCCATTGACGCCAACGGTGAAACCGTTCACGGCGAGGTGAATGTCGATAAGCTGACGCAAATCCCGCGCGAACTGCGGCTTGAACCTCAGGTGCCCGCCACCCGCGAAGCGTTGCAGGCGATTGCGGAAGCTAACCTGATCCTGATTGGTCCCGGCAGTTTCTTCACCAGCCTGATGCCGTTGTTGCTGATGAAAGACCTCACCACTGCGCTGCGTCGCAGCCGTGCGCACATTGTGTATATCGGTAATCTGGGGAAAGAACTGAGCGTTGCTGCCGCCTCGCTGACGCTGGATCACAAACTGGATATGATTGAAACCCGTATCGGCCGCCGCGCGGATGCGGCGATTGTGGGGCCTAAAGTGAAAATTGGCGGGAGCGCCGCGGAACATCTGATTATTCAAAGCCCGCTCGAAGCCAGCGATGTGCCCTATCGTCATGACCGCGATATGTTGCGTGCGGCCATCGAAGAAGCGCTACAAAAGATGCTCTGATTTATTGAAGAGCAGACATATGAAAGGCCGCGCGATGCGGCCTTTTTTGCGTCCGGAAAACGGAATTTACTTCCAGTCAGCCAGGATTTCAGCGGTGGTTTTGACCATGACCGGATTACCCGGCACCGACAGTTCACGCCAGACTTCATTATGCTGACCGATCAGCTGCTGCGCCGTAGCGTGCGTACGATCACCGGTGGTATGCGCGTCAGACGCGACGGTAACGGCATAACCTTTGCTGGCAGCTATTTTAATGGTCGTATCCACACAATAATCTGTCGCACAACCGCATACCGTAAAACGGGTCGCATTCAGTTCTTTCAGTACCGCGTCGAGCGTGGTGCGATAGAAAGAGTCACAGGCCGTTTTGGTCACAGAAATCGCGCTTTCGGGCTGATGAAGCTCAGGTAACAGCTGCCAGAATTCACTGCCTTGGGTCATCTCACCTTCAGCGTGCTGAATGAAAATAACGCGCCCTGCCCGGTCAATCAGCTGATTAATACGCTCACCCCGTCCGCTGCGGTCATAACGCGGGGAAGCGAATACCCCGTTTTGCATATCCACTACGATAAGAACGTTTTGCTCAGGCACGACTTTTCCCCTCAAATGACCAGAATGAAATGCGCGTAAATTACTTTTTCACCAGCGGATGATTATTCCACGGGCTATCGGCAGCGGGCGTCGCGGTACTGACTTTCGGCTTTTGCGGTGCCTGTGCAGAAAGCGGCGTACGGCGCTTGCTGCGGGTCATATCCGGGCGCAGATGGCCTTCGATGAAATCCAGATACAGTGTTTCTACTTCCTTGCGCGCCCACGGCGTGCGGCGAAGAAACTTCAGGCTGGATTTCACACTCGGGTCGCTTTTAAAGCAATTGATATTGACCTGCGAGGCCAGTGCGGGCCAGCCAAAGTTATCCACCAGCGTTGTCAGCAGTTTTTCCAGCGTGACGCCGTGCAGCGGATCTTTCGCTGCGCCAGGGTTTTGTGGTGTATCAGTCATTGGCTCGCTCTTCGGTTTACGTTTTCAAATTTAAGGCCGCGCAGTCTAGCATCTCAGGTTTATGAAATGGCAATAAACTGCTCGCGCAATGCATGGAGTTCGTCGCGGGTGTTGGCCGCTTCTTCGAATTCCAGATTTTGTGCATGCGCATACATCTTGCTTTCCAGCTCTTTGATGCGCTGCTCCAGTGCTTTCGGCGTAAGCGATTTGAAGGTTTGCGCCGCTTCGGCATCGCGTTTGTCTTTATTCTTTTTGGTCTTCGGCTGGCCGAGTTGCAGAATGTCGGAAATTTTCTTGTTCAGCCCCATCGGCGTGATGCCATTTTCCAGATTGTGGGCTTCCTGTTTGGCGCGGCGACGTTCCGTTTCTTCAATGGCGCGGGCCATAGAGTTAGTGATTTTATCGCCGTAGAGAATCGCTTTACCGTTGAGGTTACGTGCCGCGCGGCCAATGGTCTGGATTAGGGAACGCTCTGAACGCAGGAAGCCTTCTTTGTCAGCATCAAGGATAGCCACCAGCGACACTTCCGGCATATCCAGCCCTTCGCGCAGTAAGTTGATCCCGACCAGCACATCAAATTCACCCAGACGCAAATCGCGGATAATCTCCACACGTTCGACGGTATCGATATCAGAGTGCAGATAACGCACCTTCTCGCCGTGTTCTTCCAGATACTCGGTCAAATCCTCGGCCATACGTTTGGTCAGCGTGGTGACCAGCACACGCTCGTTAATCGCCACGCGTTTACGGATTTCAGACAGCAAGTCGTCCACCTGCGTGGTTACAGGTCGCACTTCGATAATCGGATCCAGCAGTCCGGTCGGACGTACCACCTGATCGACCACATCGTCACCGGATTTCTCCAGTTCGTATTTACCTGGCGTCGCCGAGACATAAATACTTTGCGGTGCCAGCGCTTCAAATTCCTCAAAACGCATCGGGCGGTTATCCAGCGCCGAAGGCAGACGGAAGCCGTATTCCACCAGCGTTTCTTTACGCGAGCGGTCACCTTTGTACATGCCGCCGATTTGCGGAATGGTGACGTGGGATTCATCGACAATCAGCAGGCCATCGGCGGGCAGATAGTCAAACAGCGTCGGAGGCGGCTCGCCCGGTCCGCGGCCAGACAGATATCGCGAGTAGTTTTCAATACCGGAGCAGTATCCGAGTTCGTTCATCATTTCGAGATCAAACTGCGTGCGCTGGCTGATGCGCTGTTCTTCCAGCAGTTTGTTATTGGCCAGTAATACTTTGCGACGGTCAGCCAGCTCCACTTTGATTTCTTCCATCGCCTGCACGATACGTTCGCGCGGCGTGACGTAGTGCGTTTTCGGATAGATGGTGAAACGCGGCACTTCGTGCTGAACCTGACCGGTCAGCGGATCAAACAACGACAGGCGCTCGACTTCCTGATCAAACAGCTCAATGCGCAGCGCCAGGTCGTCCGATTCCGCCGGGAACACATCAATGACTTCGCCGCGCACGCGGAAAGTACTGCGCTGAAAAGCCTGATCATTGCGCGCATATTGCAGCTCTGCCAGTCGGCGCAGAATTGACCGCTGGTCGATAATCATCCCTTTGGTCAGATGCAGCATCATTTTCAGATACAGGTCGGGATCGCCCAGACCGTAGATCGCAGAAACCGATGCCACCACGATCACATCCCGGCGTTCCAGCAGGGCTTTAGTCGCAGAAAGACGCATTTGCTCAATGTGTTCGTTCACTGAGGCGTCTTTTTCGATAAATGTGTCTGAGCTCGGGACATATGCCTCGGGCTGATAATAATCGTAGTAGGAGACAAAATATTCGACGGCGTTCTCCGGGAAGAACTCTTTCATCTCGCCATACAGCTGCGCCGCAAGCGTTTTGTTCGGGGCAAGAACCATCGTCGGACGGTTCAGATCAGCAATCACATTCGCCACGGTAAAGGTTTTGCCTGAACCGGTCACCCCGAGCAACGTCTGGTGCGCCAGACCGTTCTCCAGCCCTTCTTCCAGGCGGCGTATCGCCTCAGGCTGATCGCCTGACGGTTTAAATTCGGAATGCAGTTTGAACTCTTTACTCATGACGGGCTACCTGACTGAAATGAAAATGCACAAGGCCTTACGGGCTGAACCGGTGAACAGTTCGAGGAAAAATAGTATGAAAGACTTCGCAATTTTTGCCAGCCCTGATTTTACCCTGGCTATAATACTGTATATAAAACCAGCTTCCAATCGATATAATCAGCAGCCGTTTTAACATCTTGCTGTAACTGCACTTTTTTAGGTTGAGCCAAATGAGAATTCTCACCATCAGAAGACATTTTTATCCAAAAATTGACGACTATTCACTTTCTGACCACAGCTTGACGAAGATTGACACAACTATGACGAACGAATTACGGCTGTATTGCTTTTAACTAACTCATTGATTAAAAACAGCATCATCAAAAAGCTGCGAATACGGGCAAACTGAGCGGAACCCGCGTCCTGACTCGTCTGTAGCAACTTTTCTTACTCTCATGCACAAGGTTATCCACAGGAATAGTGGATAAGTCTCAGCACGCCAAGCGCGGCGGGAGTTGGTAAAAAACCGTATTTTGCTCGGTCAGCGCCTGAGAGGTCTTTTTTAGGTATTTTTTATCTTTTTTATCTCCTTATTTATGCCTATTTTGCCTAGATTTCCGGGCGGATGTTCCTTGCAAAACCCAAAAGTGCAGCTGAGCAGGATTTTTCAGCTTCTGAACGGCGCAAACCTTGCACCAAAATCAGTGAAGCTGGCACTGCCAAAGTGCAGTTTTGTTTTTTTGCTCATCACGGTGAATCTCAAAATCCTGACAATACTCATGAATAATCCTAAATCATCTGCATGATGGCTGTTAACAGCTGCGTAACCTCTCTTTTTATCACCGCCTGATAAAACTTGGCCTGAGAGTTGCAAATTCACCCTTTGAAGAGATTTCGTGAAGGATTCCCCTGTAGAAAGCACATACAGCGGAACATAAATGTCAGAAACATGACAGTGGCCGTCAAAATGTTGTCCGGTGAAAAGCTCCATGAGGGAGGTATGTCTGATGTTAAGTGTAAAATCCGTTAATCAGTACTATGGGCAAAAACATATTCTGTGGGACATCAATCTCGAACTGTACCGCGGGCAGTGCACCTGCCTGATTGGGCGAAATGGCGTGGGCAAAACGACGCTGGTCAATTGCATCATGGGCCATCTCCCGGTGAAAAGCGGTGCTATTTCCTGGCAGTCGCGCGATGAAGAACCGCAAAGTCTGCTGAATTTGCCGGTAGAAAGCCGCGCACAAATCGGTATCGGCTATGTGCCACAGGGGCGGCAGATTTTTTCGCAAATGAGTGTCGATGAAAATCTGCAAATCGCCATGATGGCGAGCCGCAATAAGACACGCCGAGTACCGGAAGAAGTCTATGACCTGTTTCCGACATTAAAGGAGATGGGTGCGCATAAGGCGGGAGAGCTCGATGAAAGCCAGCAGCAACAGCTGGCGATCAGCCGTGCGCTGGTTCAGGAACCGGAGTTACTGATACTCGATGAACCGACCGAGCACACCAGCGCGTCAATGGCGGCAAATATGGGCAATATTATTCACCGCCTGAATCGTGACCTCGGACTGACACTGTTGCTGGTCGGCCATAAACTGCCGTTTATCCGCAGCGTGGCCGACCGGTTTTGTCTGGTCGATGGCGGCCGCAACGTTGCGCAGGGAACGCTGGCCCAGCTCGATGAGACGTTAGTCAAAAATTATCTGACAGTCTGACGGCTTACTGACTGAGGCGATCCAGGTCCAGATATTGCCCCAGATCAACGTCAAGATCGACGCTCAGGTACGGGATCTCGCCCAGCAGCGGCGCAGGCAGCATACGCGTGAGCGTATCCATATATGCCTGATGATGCGTCCCCGTTTCCTGCACGTCGTTGGCTATCCAGCCCGCCAGATGCAACCCGCTTTGTGCGACGGCCTGCGCCGTCAGCACGGCGTGGTTAATGCAGCCAAGGCGCATCCCCACCACTAAAACGACCGGCAACTGCTCGGCGATAACCCAGTCAGCAAAGGTATAATCCGCGGTCAGCGGCGTATACCAGCCGCCCGCGCCTTCCACCACCACCCAGTCAGCCAGTGGTTCCAGATGACGTAACCCAGCGGATAACACCTGCGGGTTAATCGGACGTTTTTCCAGTTCACTGACGATATGAGGCGACGTCGGTTCGATAAATGTGCACGGATTCACTTCTTCATAACGCAATCCGACTGTGCTGTAAGCCTGTAACGCCAGAGCGTCACTGTTACGCGGCCCTTCGCCTGTCATTTCACTGCCTGATGCCACCGGTTTATATCCGGCTGTGTTATGTCCGGCGCGTGCGGCTGCCTGCAAAAATGCGGTGGTGGCGACGGTTTTTCCGACTTCGGTATCCGTGCCGGTAATAAAGTATTTTTTCATGATTTATTTTAATAAAAGCCTGGTGTTGGTTAGCTCCCTCCCCGCACTGAAACCTGTGCTTTTACTCCTCCCCCTGCGAAGGGGGAGGCCGGGAGGGGTTTTAAAGACGACGACAGCGTTGCCATTAATACCCCACCGCAACCCTCCCCTTCGCAGGGGAGGGAGCTGAATGGCCTGTTTCAACCGGAGGAGCTTTATTAACGTGGGATCAGTTCTTCGACTTGCAAAATACCGTAGACCAGTCGGTAGTTGAGCGGCAGGATGCCGTCGCGGCGGACGTAGTGTTTTTCCAGCAATTGCAGACGTTCCCTGCCGCCCAGACCGCCGAGGCGGCCATTTTTGATGTGCGTCGCGCCGATGCCTTTCAGCGAGCGCATCAGTGACATCACATCGGGGAATTCAGCCACGTGGTCACTGAAGGTTACTTCGTGGCGATAGGGCGCACAGGCTTCAGCGATTTTGTCCGGCGTCAGAAACTGGTTCACATGACGGCGGCCATCGACTTTCATCCAGGCCGCAGCCAGTTCATTTAGCGAACCTTCTGCCAGCGTGGAAAACAGCACCAGCCCGCCGTTGCGGGTGACGCGGTGCATCTCTTCCAGCGCACGCGGCAAGGCGTTACACCACTGCACCGCCAGATTGCTGAAACAAATGTCGACAGAATTGTCGGCAAACGGCAAACGTTCGATATCGCCCGGCACATATTCGTCGGCGGAATCCAGCTCGCGGGCACGATCTAACATGCCTTCGGACAGATCCAACGCGATGACTTTTTTGCCCTGCGCTTTCCAGTAACGGCTGAAATAACCGGTGCCGCAGCCTGCATCGACAACCAGATTGCCCGCATCGTTAAGATACGGTGCCGCGAGCGCCAGTAATTCCTCGCCCACATCACGCTGCAATTGTGCGGCGTTTTCATAACTGATGGCGGCGCGACTGAAGGCGTCGGCCACCGCTTGTTTGTTCACTAATTCAGTGACTGCACCCATGAAGGGACTCCAGCAAAAAATCGATATCTTCCGGCTCATGCGCCGCCGTCAGGGTCAGGCGCAGACGCGCACTGCCTGGCGGCACCGTCGGTGGACGGATGGCGCTGACCCACAACCCGCGTTCGCGCAACGCCGAAGCCAGATCCAGCGCAGGCTGGTTTTCACCCACAATAACGGGCTGGATCGCGGTCTGCGAACCGGTCAGCTGATAGGGCAAACCGGTCGCACCTGCACGAAAACGGGCAATATTAGCCGACAGTTTACCACGCAGGCCGTCATCTTGCCGGACTCGTGTCAGCGAGGCTTGCAAAGCACATACCTGTGCAGCGGGCATCGCCGTGCTGTAAATCAGATGGCGGGCAAACTGCAACAGGTAACCGGCGGTCGCATCATCACATAGCACTGCCGCACCGCTGCAACCGAACGCTTTTCCGAATGTGACCACCAGCAGCTCCGGTCTGATGCCCTGCTGCCAGCAACTTCCGCGCCCTTCTTCACCCATAACGCCCACACCGTGCGCGTCATCGACCATCAGCCAGCTGTCGTGGGCTTTGGACAGGTTATGCAGATCAGCCAGTGGCGCAGCGTCACCGTCCATGCTGAACACGCCTTCCGTGATCACCAGCGTTTCACCACTGACCGGTTTTTCAAGCAAACGTTGCAGGGAATCCGGCTGATTGTGGTGAAAACGCCGCAGCTGCGAAGGCGCATGGGCGGCGGCTTCCAGCAACGACGCGTGGCTGAGTTTATCCGCCAGCACGCGATCATCACTTTGCATCAGTGCCGCAAGAATCGCCTGATTGGCTGCAAAACCGGAAATAAACAACAAAGCACGCGGATATCCCTGCCACTGCGCCAGCTGTTGCTCAAACTCAGCGTGCGCCTCGCTGTAACCGGTAACGTGCCCGGAACCGCCGCTGCCGACGCCGTATTTTGACGCGCCCTGCTGCCACGCGGCGATCACATCAGCGTCCTGACTCAGGCCAAGATAATCGTTACCGGAAAAATTCAGATAACGTCGTCCGTCCTGCGTCAGAAAACGTGCGCTGCCACCACGGTTAGGCTGGCGCACTCTAAAAGCCGCCGCCTTTTTACGTGCCGCGACCGCATCGTTAATCCGCGTATGCCAGCTCACCGGTTATACCGCCGCGTTATAGAACTGTTCGGTATCGGCATGAACCAGCTGTTCGGCCAGTGCGGCCTGCTGCTGGTTATCGCCCATTTCTGTTTCGAATGACTGCGGATTCAGCCCCAGTTTGCCGAACAGAATCAGATCCTTATCTTCCGCCGGGTTTGGCGTGGTCAGCAGTTTGCAACCGTAGAAGATGGAGTTGGCACCGGCCATAAAACACATCGCCTGCGTCTGCTCGCTCATCTGCTCACGGCCTGCGGAAAGGCGCACGTAAGATTGCGGCATCATGATGCGCGCCACGGCGATGGTACGAATGAAATCGAACGGATCCACATCGTCGTTATCGGCCAGCGGCGTGCCTTTAACCTTCACCAGCATGTTGATTGGCACGCTTTCCGGTGGCACCGGCAAATTCGCCAGCTGCATCAGCAGACCGGCGCGATCTTTCACGGTTTCGCCCAGACCGACAATGCCGCCGGAACAGACTTTAATGCCCGCACCGCGCACTTCCGCCAGAGTATCCAGACGTTCCTGATAGCTGCGGGTGGTGATAATACTGCCGTAAAATTCCGGTGAGGTATCGAGGTTATGGTTGTAGAAATCCAGTCCGGCGTGCGCCAGACGCTGCGCCTGAGTCGTGTTCAGCGTACCGAGCGTCATACAGGTTTCCATACCCATTTCCTTCACGCCCTGCACCATTTGTTCCAGGTAGGGCATGTCGCGGTCATGCGGGTTTTTCCACGCAGCGCCCATGCAGAAACGGGTCGAACCGGCGGCTTTTGCCTGACGTGCAGATTCCAGCACCTGTTCAACCTGCATCAGACGCTCAGATTCCAGCCCGGTTTTGTAACGGGAGCTCTGCGGACAGTATTTACAGTCTTCCGGGCAGGCACCGGTTTTAATCGACAGCAAGGTGCTGACCTGCACCTGACGCGGATCGAAATGCTGACGGTGAATTTGCTGAGCTTCAAACATCAGCTCCAGGAATGGCTTATCGAACAACGCCTGAGTTTTTTCCAGCGTCCAGTGGGTGCGGGTAGTCATTGCGACTCCTTTAAAAAGTGTTCAGTTATATTTTTTCATAGTCCGTAAACCATTTTTGATTTGTTTTGGTTTACCGTCAACGTTAAAATTGTTTTTTAGTTTACGACTCACCACCCGCAGGACTCTTTATGACACCCGCCGATATTGAATTCGACCAGCGCCACATCTGGCATCCGTACACGTCCATGACCAAACCGCTGCCGGCGTATGCGGTGGAATCCGCGTCCGGCGTGATGTTGCAACTGGCAGATGGCCGCCAGCTGGTGGATGGTATGTCGTCCTGGTGGGCGGCGATCCACGGTTACAATCACCCGCAACTGAATCAGGCAGCAGTCGAACAAATCGGAAAAATGTCACACGTAATGTTTGGCGGGATCACGCATCCTTCGGCGGTTGCTCTCTCACGTCGTCTGGTGGAGATGACGCCTGCCGGGCTGGAATGCGTGTTTCTGGCGGATTCGGGTTCGGTTGCGGTAGAAGTAGCGCTGAAAATGGCGATGCAATACTGGCAGGCGCACGGCGAAAAACGTCAGACCTTACTGACGCTGCGCAACGGCTATCATGGCGATACGTTTGGCGCGATGTCCGTCTGTGACCCGCAAAATTCGATGCACAGTTTGTATCAGGGCTATCTGCCGCAGCATCTGTTTGCTGATGCGCCGCAAAGCCGTTTTGACGGGGAATGGGATGAGGCGGACATCGCGCCGTTCGCCAAAATGCTCGACGAGAATCACAGCAAAATCGCGGCGGTCATTCTGGAGCCGGTGGTTCAGGGCGCGGGCGGTATGCGGATTTACCATCCGCTGTACCTCAGACGCGTGCGCAATTTATGCGATCAGTACGGCGTATTGCTGATTGCCGATGAAATCGCCACCGGTTTTGGTCGCACCGGTAAACTGTTTGCCTGCGATCATGCGAAAATTTCGCCGGATATTCTTTGTCTCGGCAAGGCGCTGACCGGCGGTTATATGACGCTTTCTGCCACCTTAACCACGCGCCACGTCGCTGAAGTGATCAGTAATGGCGAGGCCGGATGTTTCATGCACGGCCCGACATTTATGGGCAATCCGCTGGCCTGCGCTGTCGCCAATGCCAGCCTGCGGCTGTTAGCTGAAAATCGCTGGCAGGCACAGGTGATGGGTATCGAGAAACAACTGAAAACCGAATTGCAGCCGCTGGCTGAACATCCGGCCGTTGCCGATGTGCGGGTGCTGGGCGCAATTGGAGTAGTGGAAATGCGCCAGCCGGTCGACATGGCGCAGTTGCAGAAGCATTTCGTCGGGCAAGGCGTGTGGATCCGCCCGTTCGGTAAACTGATTTACCTGATGCCGCCGTATATCATTTCGGCTCAAGAACTGAGCAGACTGACCGGCGCAATCGCCAACGCGCTGGCTGCGCTGTACTGATCAGTTTGCACTGACTAACCGGTGCGACGTCGATAACAGCGCGCTCAGTTTTTCCCGGCTGAGCCGCGCTTCTTCATTGAGAAAATCAATCGCCACTTTCAGCGCGGGCGTAGGGTTTTCCGGATACAGCAACGTATAAGACGCACCGCTCGCCACGCACAGCGGGAACGGTGCGACAATCCGCCCCGCCTGTAAATCGTCCTCAATTAACGTCAGGTCCCCCATCGCCACGCCATAGCCCTGTAACGCCGAATTAATGGCCAGATCCAGCGTGTCAAAATGCTGGGATTTGGCGGAAGGCAACCCCTGAACGCCCTCTTCCCGCAGCCATAACAGCCAGTCGCGACGATCCCGCGTCGGGTGCAATAGCGTTTTATCCTCAAGATCTGCCACTTTCGTTTGCCCTTTATGACGCGGCAAAAAATCCGGCACACAGACCGGCGTCAGCACTTCATCAAACAGATGATGCGCGCGGCGCGGCGATTCCGGCGGACGACCAAACACCACGGCAGCATCAAAATGCTCGCTACTGAAATCCACCCCATGCGCGATAGAGGCCGTCAGCTCAATCTGCATATCAGGCCGGTCGTTTTGCAGCTGAATAACCCGTGGTAACAGCCAGCGCATCGAACAGGTGGGGCATTTAATGCGCAACGTATCAGGATGAGAACCGACGCGTTTAAGGGCTTCGCCCATCAGCGTCAGCGCCTGCTGTACCGGCGGCAAGAGCTGCGCCCCGCGCGGTGTCAGCGTCAGCCCGCGGGCCTGGCGTAAAAATAACGGATAACCCAGCGTGGCTTCCAGTCCGGTTATCTGACGGCTTACCGCGCCCTGCGTGATATGCAGCAACGACGCGGCGTGGGTCAGATTCAGCGTCTGCGCGACCACGGCAAAGGTTTTCAGCACGTTGAGTGAGGGTAAATTCAGGTACGGCAGTTCAGGCGAAAAACTCACAGTTACCTCGTTAGAAACGTCATAAAGCCATGACTTCAGATCATAACGAGTATGACAAACTTTCCATTGTCGGCACAGGGGAACTGTTGCTTAATCATTCAACACCCTTTTATACCTTCTCATGGCCGCCCGGCCTGTTTTATTGGGGAAATGCTATGAAGAGCGCCATGTCGCCGCAGTCTAAATTACCGGACGTCGGCACCACTATTTTTACCGTTATCGGCCAGCTCAGTGCCGAGCATAATGCCCTGAATTTATCGCAAGGCGCGCCGAACTTTTCCTGTCAGCCCGCGCTGATTGAAAGCGTCGCCAAAGCCATGCGCGAAGGTCATAACCAGTATGCGCCGATGAGCGGCGTGGCAGCATTACGTCATGCGCTCTCTGCCAAAGTCGACGCGCTTTACGGCTGCAAATATGACGCTGACAGCGAAGTGACTGTGGTTGCCAGCGCCAGCGAAGGCCTGTATTCCGCTATCAGCGCACTGGTGCATCCGGGCGATGAGGTGATCTATTTCGAACCGTCGTTTGACAGCTACGCACCGATTGTCCGTTTGCAGGGCGCGAAACCGGTCGCCATCGGCCTGTCGATGGACGATTTCAGCATCGACTGGGATCAGGTAGCGAGTGCGATCAACAGCCGCACCCGGATGATCATCATTAACAGCCCGCACAATCCGACCGGCGCGATTTTCACTGATTTCGATATCGAACGTCTGACCGCGCTGACCAAAGACACCGACATCGTGATTTTGTCCGATGAGGTGTATGAACATGTGGTGTTCGACGGCGAGCGCCATGAAAGCATGGCCTGCCATCCGCAACTGGCCGAACGCAGTGTGATTGTGTCGTCATTCGGCAAAACTTATCACGTCACCGGCTGGCGCGTGGGCTATTGCCTGGCACCGGCGGAACTGATGAATGAAATCCGTAAAGTGCATCAGTTTATGATGTTCTCCGCCGATACGCCGATGCAGGTAGCTTTCGCCGAAGCACTGGCAGATCCGCAAAGTTATTTAGGTCTGGCAGATTTTTATCAGCAAAAGCGCGACCTGCTGGCCGAAGCGCTCAGCGAATCCCGCTTTGAATTACTGCCAAGTCGTGGCAGCTTCTTTATGCTGGCGCGTTTTAGTCATTTCAGCCCGCTGAGCGACGACGAATTTGTGCTGAGCCTGATCCGCGATCATCAGATTGCCACCATCCCGCTGTCGGCTTTTTATAGCAATAACAAACCTACCGGGCTTATCCGCCTGAGTTTCGCCAAAGACAACGACACGCTGTACGAGGGCGCACGCCGCCTGTGTCGCGTCTGAGCCTTGCATTTATCTTCATCACGCTGGGGAATTGTGAATAATGAAAAAGTTGAAAATCGCATTGCTGTTAGGTTGTGCCGTGGCTTCTTTCTCCGCACTGGCGGACGGTTCCACGCTCAAATTCGGTCTGGAAGCGCAATATCCACCGTTTGAATCCAAGAGTGCGACCGGTGAGTTACAAGGTTTTGATATCGATTTGGGCAACGCGGTATGTGCCGCCGCCAGCGTGAAATGCGAATGGTTTGATACCTCATTCGACGGTCTGATTGCGGGCCTTCAGGCACGTAAATTTGATGCGATCAACTCCGCAATGAACGTGACGGAAAAGCGTCGTCAGGCGATTGATTTTACTAACGTGATTTACCGCGTGCCTTCCAAACTGATCGCGAAGAAAGATTCCGGCCTGTTGCCAACCGTTGATTCGCTTAAAGGCAAACACATCGGCGTGTTGCAGGGCTCGATTCAGGAAAGTTACGCACAGGCGCACTGGGCACCGAAAGGCGTGGATATCGTCTCTTATCAGGATCAGAACCAGGTTTATCTCGATCTGTCTTCCGGTCGCCTCGACGGCACATTAGTGCTGGCGCCAGCGGGTCAGAGCGGTTTCCTGTCACGTCCGGACGGTAAAGATTACGGCTTTGTCGGCGACGCCGTGCGCGATGACAAAATTCTCGGCAGCGGCATTGCGTTCGGCCTGCGTAAAGGTGATGCCCAGCTGAAAGAAAAACTGGATGCCGCCATCGTGAAAGTGCAAAAAGAGGGCATCGTGAAAGAGCTTTCGAAGAAATATTTTGGCGATATTGATGTGAGCGTGAAGTAAAGACGCACGGGCCAGATTAGGTTTGCCCTCCCCTGGGAAGGGGAGGGTGCAGCTTAAAACTCCGAATTCACAATCACTTCTTCGCCAAACACACCGGCTTGCGGCAACGGTTTATAGCTGGAGTTTGAGGCGCGCAGTACGCGGATCCCCCTCGCACTCACGGCCTGAGCGGCAGTAATATCGTTGTCAGAATCGCCGTAAAACACTTTGATTTGCTTGTCTTTCAGCCACTGAACTTTAGTGTTCTGCCCGGCTTTGTCACCGGCAAAAATCACCGGATTCACTTTGTCCTGCGGGATCTGGAAATCATTCTGCAGGGTTTTAGTCACAGTTTCCGTTTTGGTTTCGCTGCGACCGGTCACGAAGTAAATGCTGTCACCGCGTTTGAGGTGCATGGCAATCAGGCTCTTCGCCACGTCTTTCGGCATACTGAAATCATCCCAGCCATTGTTCATCTTCTCCCAGAATTGCGGGTTCTTCAGGTAATCCTGTTTGCCGGGTGAAAACTCTACCTGGCCGCGATAAAAGCCCGGTGAGGAGAACAATACGGTGTCATCAATATCAAACCCCACTGCCATTGGCGGGCGGCCATTAAGGCTGTTTTCAATCTGAGCGACAGACACCCAATGAACCGGCGATTGCTGCGCGAGTTGCGCGACATTCACCCCCGGATACAGCGGTGCAGGATTGGCGTCTTTCGCGACAGCCGTGTGATTCAGGCTGAGCAGCAGGAAAATGGCACTGAGTGCCAGAGGAGTTTTACGCATTTGGATCCCTTTTTTATGCTTATTAATCTTGCAGATAAAGTGGAGCAACTGGTCAAAAATCTTTACGACCATACCTGCGCAACTCACAGATTTAAAGGAATTTTCCGGCGGATGTCATAGGAAAAGATGATGGTCACATTTCGGGGTAAAACCCTCCGAATTATTCAAACATGGCATAAAGCGCTTGGTTCGAAAACCGTTTCGCGTCCTATACTTATTCCCTATTACGTTAGCTTTTAACTTTCTTATAAGAAAACGAAAAGGAATGACTATGCCTCAGTTACAGTCTGAAAACCGCCGCATCGTGCTGGCTTCACGTCCTCACGGTAAACCTGTCGATGACAATTTCCGTCTGGAAAAGGCTCCGTTACCGCAAGCCAAAGACGGCCAGTTATTGCTGCGCACCGTGTGGCTTTCGCTCGATCCCTATATGCGCGGACGCATGAGCGACGCCCCCTCCTACGCTGCGCCGGTACAAATCGGTGAAGTAATGACCGGTGGTGCAGTTTCGCGCGTTGTGGAATCAAAAAGCCCGGATTTTAAAGCCGGTGATCTAGTGGTCGGCAGCACCGGCTGGCAGGATTACTCCGTTGCCGACGCCAAAGCGGTGAAGAAACTGGAAGGCGCGGCACTGAAACAGCCCTCCCTGGCGCTGGGCGTTTTGGGTATGCCAGGCTTCACGGCCTTTATGGGCCTGCTGGATATCGGCGAACCGAAACCCGGCGAAACGCTGGTTGTGGCGGCGGCGACCGGGCCGGTCGGATCGCTGGTCGGGCAGATTGGTAAAATCAAAGGCTGCCACGTGGTAGGGATCGCGGGCGGCGAAGAGAAATGCCGTTACGCGGTAGAGCATTTCGGTTTCGATGAATGTCTGGATCACCGTGCGCCGGATCTGGATAAACGTCTGAAAGAAGCCTGTCCGGACGGTATCGACGTGTATTTCGAAAACGTCGGCGGTGCTGTATTTGACGCGGTGCTGCCGCTGCTCAACACCAAAGCACGTATTCCGGTGTGCGGTCTGGTTTCACAGTACAACGCCACCGGGCTCAGTGACGGACAAGATCGCCTGTCACTGCTGACCGGGACTATCCTGAAGAAACGCATGCGCGTGCAGGGCTTTATTATTTTTGATGATTACGGCCATCGCTATCCTGAGTTTGCAAAACAGATGAGCGAATGGTTTGAAGCCGGAAAAATCAAATTCCGCGAGCACGTGGTGGAAGGACTGGAGAACGCACCGCAGGCGTTCTTTGGTCTGCTCGAAGGTAAAAACTTTGGCAAACTGGTTGTTCGTGTCGGTCAGGACTGATTAACACTTAATGTCAGCTGACGGCGTCCACAGGAGGTAACATGAAATTACTGATTGTATTGACATCACACGATAAACTCGGCGAAACCGGCAAGAAAACAGGGTTCTGGCTGGAAGAATTCACCGCTCCCTATTATGAATTTCTGGATGCAGGCGCTGAACTGACGCTGGCCTCGCCGAAAGGCGGGCAACCGCCGCTGGATCCGAAAAGTTCTGAGCCGGATGCCCAGACGGAAACCACTGCGCGTTTTCACAAGGATGACAAAGCCAGACAGGCGCTGGCGAATACCGTGAAGCTCAGTGAGGTCAGTGCTGATGACTTTGATGCTATTTTCTATTCCGGCGGTCACGGGCCGCTATGGGATCTGGCGGAAGATGCGCATTCCATTGCGCTGATCGAAGCATTCTGGAAGGCGGATAAGCCGGTTTCTGCCGTATGTCATGCACCGGGTGTGCTGCGCAATGTTCTGATTGACGACACACCGCTGGTCAAAGACAAACGTGTGACCGGTTTTAGCAACAGCGAAGAAGACGCCGTCGGCCTGACCGATATCGTGCCCTTCCTGGTCGAGGATGAGCTGAAGAAAAACGGCGGCGATTACAGCAAAGCCGCCGACTGGCGTCCTTATGCCATCACCGATGGCAAGCTGATTACCGGCCAGAATCCTGCGTCTTCCAAAACGGTCGCCCAGGCCTTACTGAAAATGCTGGGCGGGGCTGAAATCAGCAAGTAATCTGACAGGCAACCCTTCACCCAATGATGAGGATTTTATGGCATTTACACTGACCAGTAATGATTTGCGCGATGGCGAAAAAATGCCGGAAACGCAGGTTTTTAACGGCATGGGCTACAACGGCGACAATCTTTCGCCACATCTGGCCTGGTCCGGCGCACCGGAAGGCACCAAAAGTTTTGTGATTACCGTTTACGACCCCGATGCACCGACCGGTTCCGGCTGGTGGCATTGGGGCGTGGCAAATATTCCGGCAAACGTGACCGAATTGCCGCAAGGCGCGGGCTCCGGTAAAGGCGGTTTACCTGCCGGTGCCGTGCAGACCCGTACCGACTTTGGCAAAGCCGGTTATGGCGGCGCAGCCCCTCCGCAGGGCGAACATCATCACTATCATTTCACCGTATACGCCATCGATACAGAAACGCTGGAAGTGGATGAAAATGCCAGCGGTGCTTATCTCGGCTTCAATGTGCATTTCCATACTCTCGGCAAAGCATCACTGACAGTGATATACAGCTGATTCCTGTGGTATAAAAGACGCAGAAAAGGTGGTCAGTTTTACTGGCCACCGTTTTTTTATTGCGGCGATGACCGCAACATTGAAAAAAAAGAACAATCTTCTTCATCAAGGAGTCAGTCACAGTGAAAATTTCCACCCTGTCGCGCGCGTGCGCTATGTTGTCTGCCAGCCTGATCCTGGCGGCATGTAGCAGCAGCCATCAAGGCTTATCCAGCCAGGTTGCTCCGGGCACCGCGTCACTGCCCGTGTTATCTGCGGACGAAGCGGCCAACTTTACAGCGAAAAATTATCTGGCCTTTGGCGGCCCTTCTTTGCAGGTTCAGCAGCAGGGCTGGTTCCCTAAACTGGCAAGCACTGACGGCGCGAAAACCGACTTCGTGGTCGGCCCGCAGTTAGGCACCGACGGCGCAGCTTACGCGAACGTTCAGCAGGCAGTGAATGCTGCGCTGGCAGTGCGTAACCACGGCGAACGTATCTTCATTAAAATCCTGCCGGGCACCTATAACGGCGCGGTTTATATTCCCGCTGGCGCACCGCCAATCACCCTGTTCGGTGCAGGCAACAGCTCCGCTGATGTGACTCTGGCACAAGGCCTGGAAGCTTCAGCAGCACCAGCCGTTTACCGTTCAACTGTCAGCCCTGCCGGCCAATTCCTGCCGGGAGACCGCGCATATTATATGTTCCAGAACTGCGCAACGCTGACCACTGAAACCATCGGCACCGGTTGTACCGCGACCGTCTGGTCTCAGAACAGCGGCCTGCAATTGCAGAATCTGACCATTGGTAATTCTCTGCTTGATACCGTGGATGGCGGCGATCACTCGGCGGTGGCACTGCGTACCGACGGGGATAACATCATTCTGGATAATGTGCGCCTGATTGGCCGCCAGAACACCTTTATGGCCAACACCGCCAATATCCATAATCAGACTGACAACAACCGTTACAGCCGTGTTTACGTGCATAACAGCCTGATCGTCGGTGATGTGGATTACGTGTTTGGTCGCGCTAATGCAGTGTTCGATCACGTTGAATTCCACACTGTCAGCAGCCGTGGTGTGAAACAGGCTTCCGTCTTTGCACCGAATACGCCGGCAACCGCGCCGTACGGTTTCCTGGTTATCGACAGTAACCTGACCGGCGACCGCGGTTTCGAGCAGGCCGCAAAAGCGAAAATGGGCCGTGCGTGGGATGCTGAAGGCGCGAGCAGCCAGCTGGTTATCCGTGACAGCAGCTTCGACAACAGCTATGACCAGTTGCACCCGTGGGGCGCTTCCGTCTTCTCCGGCCAGCCGTTTGCAGGCAACGTGCCGAAAGATGAGAAACAACAGCGTAATCTGAACGACACCAACTTCAACCGCCTGTGGCAGTACAACAACGTGCTGACACAGCCAGCGAAGTAATTTCGTCTGACGCAGTGAATTAACGTCATAAAAAACCGCCGGGGTAATTTCCCTTCCGGCGGTTTTTTTCGTTTTGAGAATGTCGTGCAGAGTAAGGATTACAGCGCTTCGTTGCCCAGGCGGAATACTGAAACCGTGCGCTCCAGATTCACCGCCTGTTCATCGAGGGAAGCCGCCGCACTGGCTGACTGCTGAACCAGCGCGGCGTTTTGCTGCGTCACGGTATCCATTTCTGCCACTGCCAGCGCAAAGCCTGCGCCCAGTTTACCGGCGAGGGTGGCATGGTGAACCCGGCCAGCGATCCCTGAAAGTACGTTCATTGTCTTCTCCCGGATTTCCAAAAGGACTGATTCTCAGGCGGCAAATACCACCGGGGAATGAGTGAAATACGGGAGAGTTATCGACAGTGCGGAATAACATTTAGCAGGAAATGAAATTACTCTTAACTATTACCAGGAAGCATCAGGAAATAAAAAAGCCCCTTAATACAGGGGCTTGATCATAGTATCACGGCGGAATTATTGTTCTAATGAAAAGTAAACATTAGTGAAAATAACCAGTTACCCCTGGTGATTAATTAATTTCCAAAATGCTTACCCACATCGGGCCTTTGCCCACCGGGTAGGTTTTGAGTGTCGTCAGCTGACCGCTTTGCGGGTCAATTTTCGCCACTTCAATCGCATCAGATTTCTGACCGGCAGTGATCACGAACTGGCCGGAATGGTCGATATTGAAACCGCGTGGCTGTGTCTGAGTGGCGTGATGCCCGACCAGCTTCAGTTCGCTGCCATCCGCCGAGGCGGTCAGGATAGAAATCAGGCTGGCGGTACGGTCTGAGGCGTAGAGGTATTTACCGTCTGGCGTAATGTGCAAATCGGCCGCCCAACAGGTACCGGAGAAATCATCCGGCATAATGCCCAGAGTCTGCACCTGACGATATTCGCCGCTGGCGACATCTTTCTGGTACACATCCACACTGCTGTTCAGCTCATTGACACAGTAGGCAAAATGATGATTCGGATGGAATGCCATGTGGCGCGGACCGGCACCTTCCACGGTTTTCAGCTCAGCAGAAGCATGAGGCGTTGCCTCACCTTTCACGCTGAAATCAAACTGGCGGATGCGGTCTTCTTTCAACGCCGGGATCATCAGCAGATGGTTGGTCGGATCAATATTGGCTGAATGCGGCGCCTGAATATTTTCCAGAACCTGCACCGGTGCCAGCGCGTGACCTTTTTCATTCAAAGGATGAATGCTGACATTATTGAAGCTGTAAGAAGCCGAGAACACGAAACGTCCTTGCAGATCGATGCCCAGATGCGTCGGACTGCCCGGTAAGGGTGCCATCGCGCCCTCTTCCAGTTTACCTTCACTGTTAATGTGGTAAGTCAGCACACCGAACTCAGGGCGAACGCCGACATACAAACGATGACCATCAGGATGGATCACCATCGGCTGCACCTGTCCCGGAACTTCCACCGTTTGCAGCAGGCTCAGTTCACCATTGTCCGCCAGACGAAAAGCGTGGATTTGCTGGCTCTCAGGGCTGGCAACGTAGACAACTTGCTTCATCACATCTCCTTATTAAGACTGAATGAGTCGTTATGTTTTTTTATAGCGTAGCTCAGGTTAACACGTTACGGCGGCACCTTTAGTGCCAGATGAGTGCCGTATACGCGGTTTAATTAGCAGGCTAAAAAAGGTAATATGGCGATAATTTCTCCGATACTCCCTCACTTACGACGGACTGCTCATGACTTATCGCATTATCGCGCTCGATCTCGACGGTACTCTGCTTGACCGCCAAAAACGTATCCTTCCTGAGTCCCTTGCCGCGCTGGCCGATGCCCGTGCACAAGGTGTCAAAGTGGTCGTGGTCACCGGACGTCATCACGTGGCAATACATCCGTTTTATCAGGCATTGCAGCTCGATACACCTGCTATCTGCTGTAACGGCACGTATTTGTATGATTATCAGGCTCGTAAGGTCTTAACGTCTGATCCGCTCGACAGTGTGAAAGCCAAAAAAGTGATCGACCTGCTGGAGTATCACGGTATCCACGGTTTGTTGTATGTCGATGATGCCATGCAATATCAGCAACCCAGCGGTCATGTGAGCCGTTCTATCGCCTGGGGGCAAACCCTGCCGGAAAATCAGCGCCCGAACATTATTCAGGTTAACAGCCTGCGCGAGGCGGCTGATGAAGCGCAGTCCATCTGGAAATTCGCGACTTCGCATCAGGATCTCGACGCATTGCATACTTTTGCAACGCAGGTGGAAAACGAGCTCGGTCTGGCCTGCGAATGGTCGTGGCACGATCAGGTTGATGTCGCCAAAGGTGGCAACAGCAAAGGTCGTCGTTTGCAGGAATGGGTCGAATCTCAGGGCATGAGCATGCAGGATGTGGTCGCGTTCGGCGATAACTACAATGACCTGAGCATGCTGGAAAATGTCGGTCTGGGTGTGGCGATGGGCAATGCGGCTGACGCAATCAAAGAACGGGCGGCGCTGGTCATTGGCGACCATGAAACGCCGGGGATCGCCGACGTTATCCGCAGTAAAGTGCTGAACTGATTAGTCTTGTACGCCTTCCCCTGCTTTAAAGGGAAGGCGTTATTCTTCTGACCCGGACATGGGTTATTCTTCTTTCTCCGCTTTTACCTTTGCAGCTCTGATTGAACGGGTGATCAGACAGTGCTTGTCGTCGAAATAACGACTTGGCCAGATGCTTGACGCAGGAACACCCAGCGCCTGTGCAATCAGCATTTCACCTTTTGCCCAGGGACGCGCCAGCGCGTTTGCCAGCGTTGAAGAGCCCAAACCTGCCTGACGTGATACCGCTGCCAGTGTGGTTCTTTTCTTACGTAATCCGGCAATAATATCTGCGGGATGCCAGTCATTTTCCATTTTCATCGTTCTTCCTTTCGTTATTGATACAGTCATCAGAAATGTTCACTACACTTTCCGGTTACAACGTTCAGTAACTCTAAACAACAATGATGTTAAGGGATGCTTAACATAACGTCAATACAGTTTTTATGGTTATTGGTTATGATCCCTCACCGACTGAAGTCAGCACGAGCAAAAGCAAAACTTACGCAGGAAAAATTAGGCGTTTTAGCGGGTATTGATGAAAGCACCGCGCGCTCGCGGGTTTCTCAATATGAAAGCGGCACGTACAGCCCGAACTTCGACACCATGTGTCATTTCGCCCGCGTTCTGAACGTGCCGGAATGTTATTTCTATATCATTGACGATGCGTTTGCCGAACAGATTCTGGCGCTTTACGAAGTGTTTCGCGCACCGGAAAAATAACGCACGACAGATTAACGGTTTACCGACACACTTTTGATCTGCGCATAAAGCCACTGTCCGGCGCGGATCATCAGCTCATCGCGCGCCCACGGCGTAATGCGGGACCAGATAATGTGATCGGCCATCGCCAGTTTCACTTCCACCTGATTGCCGATATCCAGGCATTCCAGCACCTTGGCGGGCAGAATATTACGGATACTGCTATTATTGGCTGTCGGTTGCAGCACCAGAGAAACGTCGGTGGAATTGACACGAATACGCAGCGGCGTGCCGGGCGCTTCTTCCACTTTGCTTATCCACAACCGCTGATCCCCCACCGCCAGGGCCGTCATTTCATAACGCGGGTGATGTTCCAGCACGCTGACGTTCAGCACGCTGCTCTGCTCTGCTTTTGGCAGCCACGGACGCATCACATTGCTCGCCCATACTTCCTCCAGTGCGCCCATCGCCAGCACTTTTCCGGCATCCAGTACCAGCACCTTTTCCGCCAGACGCAGAATCTCATCCAGGCTGTGGGTGACGTATAAAATCGGAATACTGACTTCCTGCGCCAGACGCTCCAGATACGGCATCAGCTCCCGCTTACGCGGGATATCCAGGGCCGCCAGCGGTTCATCCATCAGCAGAATTTCCGGCGCAGTCAGTAATGCGCGGCCAATCGCCACGCGCTGCTTTTCGCCACCGGACAAAGTGAGCGGAAAACGATCCAGTAAAACTTCAATGCCGAGCAAACGGACGATGCTGTCGAACTGACCACGCATCGACGCCGCCATGCCATATTGCAGGTTTCCCTTCACGCGATAATGCGGGAACAGCCGCGCATCCTGAAAAACATAGCCTACACGGCGCTTCTCAGGCGGCAAAAAAATGTTGTTTTGCGTATCCGATAAGATGCGGCCATTTAAGGTGATGCGGCCATTATCAGGCTTTGTCAGCCCGCCGATGGCGTTGATCAGCGACGTTTTGCCAGCACCTGACAGGCCAAAAATGGCCGTAATCCCCTGCGCCGGTAAAGTTTGCGTGACCTGTAAATCTAAATCGCCCAGCTTTTGACTGAAATCGAGTTCAAGCATTTCAGCCTCCCAGCCGGATACGGCTGCGTTTTGCCAGCCAGTCAGAAATCAGTAATGCTGCCAGAGACAACAGGATCGCCAGCACGCAAAGGCGGGCGGCGGCGCTTTCCGCGCCCGGCGTTTCAATCAGGGTATACATCGCCAGCGGAATGGTGCGGGTCTCGCCAGGGATGTTCGACACAAAGGTAATGGTAGCGCCAAATTCGCCCAGTGAACGGGCGAAGGCCAGCACGACGCCGACAATGACGCCGGGCACCGAGAGCGGCAAAGTAATGGTGAAAAAGACCCGCCACGGCGAAGCACCGAGCGTACGGGCAGCGAGTTCAAGTTTAGGATCAACCGCTTCAAGTGACTGGCGTATCGCGCGGACCATCAGCGGAAATGCCACCACGGCGGACGCAAGCACAGCGCCGTGCCAGCTGAAACTGAAGCTGAAACCAAACCATTCATATAAACGCTGGCCGATAAAGCCGCGTCGCCCCATCACTACCAGCAACAAATAGCCGATGACCACCGGTGGCAATACCAGCGGCAGATGGATAATGCTGTCGAGCAGGGATTTGCCGGGAAAGCGGCAGCGGACCAGGATCCACGCCATCAGAATTCCAAGAGGCAGACTGCAAACAACGGCCAGACTCGATACTTTCAGACTAAGAAGTACCGCCTGCCACTCATATTCACTCAACATCATGTCGGTTTGTTAATCCTGAAGTAAATGTGCTGCTAAAGATAAAATATCGGCAAAAATTTAAAAGCCTTTAATCGCGGCTGCCCGCATCCGTAAAGTATAAGCCGGGGCGGGAAGGCGCTGAGACAAAAAAGCCATCCCTTGCGGCGATGGCTTAAGTGTTTTGTCAGACGGACAGATTACGTTAACCGCGCGGAGTGAAACCGTATTTTTTGAAGATTTCCGCTGCCGCAGGAGTTTTCAGATAATCATAGAAACCTTTAACGGTGGCATTGTCATGATCTTTAACAATCGCCATCGGGTATTCAACCGGTTTATGGCTGGATTCCGGGAAGACGCCGACCACTTTCACTTTTTTACTGGCAACGGCGTCAGAACCGTAAACGATCCCAACCGGTGCTTCTTCACGCTCAACCAGCGCCATTGCCGCACGAACGTCGCTGGCACGCGCCAGTTTAGGCTCCAGCGTGGTCCAGGCACCCAGTTTTTGCAGCGCTTCTTTCGCGTAGATACCGGCAGGAACTTGGTCTGGATCACCGACCGCCAGACGGCTGTCGCCAATCAGTTTGGTCCACTCGGTTTTATCAGAGATGTCGACTTTATCGATTTTGCTGTTGGTAGCAGAAATCAACACCAGCTCATTGCCCAGTAAGGTGTAACGGGTGTTATCGACCATTTGCTGTTTGCTAACGGCATAATCCATCCACTGCTGATCGGCAGAAATGAACATATCCGCAGGCGCACCCTGCTCAATCTGGCGAGCCAGCGTCGAAGATGACGCGAAAGAAGAAACAACCTGCACACCTTTTTCTTTCTGATATTGGGTGGCGATATCTTGTAATGCGTTGGTCAGGGACGCCGCGGCAAAAACAGTGATTTTTTCGGCGGCCTGCGCCTGAACACTGACGCCAGCCATCAAAACGGTCGCGGTAAGTAATTTGCCCCAGGTGTATTTCATCGGATTTCCTTCCTGTTATAGATAGCGAATTCGTTATGCAGGCATAACGTTATGTAGAAATAAATATAACGTGGAAAAATACGATGTCATGCGTTTTATCCGTGGTCTGTTGAAGAACCAGCAGTTTTTTGATCTCAGGCGGGAAGTGGGTTCTGTTTCTGAAATTGTTTTGACCCAAAAACGTGTCATGACCTTAAAAATACAAAGCCCGGCACAATGGCCGGGCTTCTGGAAAATGCTTTCTCAGCAAACACTCATCTTTTAGTAATGAGGTTTCTCGCGGGACTCTTTAGAGTGACCAACGTGGGAGATGATGTTGAATACTTCGCCAAGTCCCCAGATCAAACCCAGGATCACAGCGATGAAAACTGGCACCATGATGGCAGCGAAAAGCAAACTTTCTAATAATTCTAACATGATAGCCTCACTTAGCTGGCTGAACCGCCCGCAGACGGTGTAGGACTTCTTGTATGAAGTCAAAAACGTAAATCAAACTGTGGCTGATAATAACAGCACGGGACTGTAATTACTTTAGCATTTAGCCAACTTGCCTGCCTGCAGGTTTAGCGGCGACAATACAGCATGATTCATATAAGGAAGCCGCAATGCAAGCCGAAATTCTCTTAACTCTCAAGCTCCAGCAACGCTTGTTCGCCGATCCACGTCGTATCGAATTATTGCGACAAGTGCGTCACACCGGTTCAATCAGTCAGGGCGCAAAGCTTGCGGGGATCAGTTACAAAAGCGCATGGGATGCCATCAATGAGATGAATCAGCTTGCGGATGAGTCGTTGGTTGACCGCAGTACCGGCGGCAAAGGCGGCGGCGGTGCGGTGCTGACCCCTTACGGCGAGCGCCTGATCCAACTTTATGAGTTGCTGGCGCAAATCCAGCAAAAAGCTTTTGATGTGCTGAAAGAAGATTCCCTGCCGCTCGACAGCCTGCTGGCGGCGATTTCGCGTTTCTCACTGCAAACCAGCGCACGCAATCAGTTCTTCGGTACGGTGGTGGAGCGCACGCATCAGACCGTTCAGCAGCATATTGATATCCTGCTGGCGGATGGAAAAACGCAAATCCGCGCGGCCATTACCGAGCAAAGTGCCGACCGTCTGGCGCTGACGCCGGATAAAGAGGTGCTGGTGCTGATTAAAGCGCCGTGGATAACGCTCGGATTCAACGCTGAAAACACCCACAACGCGTTGCGCGGCGATGTCACCAGTATTCAGCGCGGCGAGAAAAACAGCGAAGTGCTGGTGAAATTACTCAGCAGCGAAACATTGTGCGCCACGGTGCCCAATGCCGATATGGATAATCTGGCGCTGAAAACCGGTCAGACGGTCTTTGCCCAGTTCGACGACGATAAGGTCATTATTGCCACCCTGTGCTAATAAAGGGCAATGAATCAGTATCTTGCAAAATCAGCGTTTTCATTTTGCAGAATTGTCAATTGACTTGCGAAGGTGCAGCGCTTATCCCTTGTTTGATAATTATTTCTAAATAAGGGATGAATGATGTCGTCGTTGCATATCTCGCAAGGCGTTTTCCGCCTCAGCGATACCCGAACCCTCACACTTTCTGAACTCAACATCGCAGAGGCCGAAAGCTGGGCGTTTGTCGGCTCAAACGGCAGCGGTAAATCCGCTCTCGCCCGCGCACTGGCGGGTGACCTGACGTTGCTTAAGGGGCTGCGCGAAAACAGTTTTGCGCATATCGTCCGCCTCTCATTCGAACAATTACAAAAACTGGTGGCCGATGAGTGGCAGCGTAACAACACCGATTTACTGAGTGAAGGTGAAGACGACACCGGCCGCACGACCGCAGAAATCATTCAGGATGAAGTGCGTGATCCGGCCCGTTGCGCCGCGCTTGCCGCGCAGTTTGGTATTGAGAAATTACTCGACCGCCGCTTTAAATATTTATCGACCGGTGAAACCCGCAAAACGTTGCTGTGTCAGGTACTGATGCAACAACCCGATTTGCTGGTCCTGGATGAACCCTTTGACGGCCTCGACGTCAACGCCCGCGCGCAGCTGGCAGAATTACTTGAGAAGCTTTCTGGCGAAGGCCAGACGATGGTGCTGGTGCTTAACCGCTTCGATGACATTCCTGCGTTTGTGAAAAATGTCGGCGTACTGGCTGACTGTACGCTGGCCTCGGTGGGGCCCCGCGAGCAGGTGATGGCCGATGCGCTGGTCGCACAACTGGCGCACAGCGAAAGCCTGAGCGGTATGGCCGTGCCCGAAGCCGAGGATCCGACTACCCGCATCAGCCCGCCAGCAGACAGTCCGCTGATCGTACTTCGTGACGGCGTGGTGCAGTACAACGACAAACCGATTTTGCATAACCTGAGCTGGAAGGTAGAAAGCGGTCAGCACTGGCAGATCACCGGCCAGAACGGCGCAGGTAAATCCACGCTGCTGAGTCTGATTACCGGCGACCACGCTCAGGGATACAGTAACGATCTGACGCTGTTTGGTCGTCGACGTGGCAGCGGCGAGACCATCTGGGATATCAAACGCCACATCGGTTACGTCAGCAGCAGCCTGCATCTGGATTACCGCGTCAGCACCAGCGTGCGCAATGTGATTACTTCCGGTTTCTTCGATTCGATCGGAATTTATCAGGCCGTGTCTGATCGCCAGCGGTTTCTGACGTCACAATGGCTGGAATTGCTCGGTCTGGGCGGCGATGCCGGTGATACGCCATTCCACAGTTTATCCTGGGGACAACAGCGGCTGGCGCTGATTGCCCGCGCGCTGGTTAAACATCCTGCCTTGCTGATTCTCGACGAACCGTTACAGGGGCTGGATCCGATCAACCGCCAGCTGGTACGCCGTTTTGTCGATATTCTGATTGGCGAAGGCGAAACGCAGCTGTTGTTTGTTTCGCATCACGCCGAAGATGCGCCGCAATGTATTACACATCGCCTGAGCTTTATCCCCGATGGCGATATTTACCGTTATCAGATCGACGCATTATAACTTCCTGCCTTTTTCGGGGGCTATCAGCGCTGTCACAACACCCGCCAGCGCCAGTGCCCCCAGCAATGAAAACCCGGTTTCGCCCCCCTGATGACCGGGAGCATTTCGCAGCAACAACGTAAGCAGCGCGAGGATAACCTCGATGCTGCTGGCTGCTGGAAAAAATGAGCGCCACAATCGGGATGTTGTCTGAAAAATCACGATAACGGATGATTCGGATAACGCAGATAATTCAGTGTAAGCGATTACACGAGCCATCATTTCTGACTTACAACCCTAAGTTGCAGGCTTTGTGTACGGCGCACGGGACCTGTCTGGACTCCCTGAAAGGTGGTAAACTGTTTGTGTAAGCGATTCCATTTTATTGGGGATGGATCACCTTTTTCAGCCTTGCAGCGTGATATCGTTGCATCAAGATAATCATCGGGGAGCTCTTATGTACGTCTTAGTCACAGGTGGTAGCGGTTACATCGGCAGTCATACTTGCGTGCAATTGATTGATGCAGGCTATACGCCAATCATTCTGGATAACCTTCACAACAGTAAAGTCAGCGTGCTTGAGCGTATTAATACGCTGACCGGTAAAACGCCACTGTTCTATGAAGGGGACATTCGCGACCGCGCCCTCCTCGATAAAATTTTCAGTGAACATCATATTCACTCCGTGATTCATTTCGCGGGCTGGAAAGCCGTGGGTGAATCCGTGGCAAAACCGCTGGCGTACTACGACAACAACGTCACCGGCACACTGGTATTGCTCGAAGCAATGCGCACTGCGGGCGTCAAAAACATGATTTTCAGCTCTTCGGCAACCGTGTATGGCGACCAGCCAAAAACGCCGTATGTTGAAGATTTCCCGACCGGCAATCCTTCCAGCCCGTATGGCCGCAGCAAACTGATGGTCGAGCAGATTCTGGAAGATGTGCAGCGTGCAGAACCGGAATGGAGCATGACGCTGCTGCGTTACTTCAATCCGGTCGGCGCGCATCCGTCTGGTCTGATGGGCGAAGATCCGCAGGGCGTGCCGAATAACCTGATGCCATTTATCGCGCAGGTGGCGGTAGGTCGTCGTGAGTCCGTGGCCATCTTCGGCAACGATTATCCGACCCCGGACGGTACCGGCGTGCGTGACTATATCCACGTGGTGGATTTGGCCGACGGTCACATCGCTGCGATGAAGGCCCTGCATAACAAAGCGGGCGTACATATTTATAACCTGGGTGCGGGCTTTGGTCACAGCGTACTGGATGTGGTTAACGCCTTCAGCAAAGCCTGTGGTAAGCCGGTGAATTACAAGTTTGCGCCACGTCGCGATGGCGACTTACCGGCGTACTGGGCGGATCCGACTAAAGCGGCGAATGAGCTGCACTGGAAAGTCACCCGCACGCTGGAAGATATGGCCAATGACACCTGGCTGTGGCAGTCGAAAAACCCGCAGGGCTATCCGGATTAAGGAGCACTAAGGAAAGTTTATGACAACGTTTAACCCGATTGATCACCCGCATCGCCGCTACAATCCGCTGACCGATCAGTGGATTTTAGTCAGCCCGCATCGCGCCAAGCGCCCGTGGCAGGGCCAGCAGGAAGCGGTTTCGCAGGA
Organism: Rahnella bruchi; assembly: GCF_003614975.1. Classification (GTDB taxonomy): domain Bacteria; phylum Pseudomonadota; class Gammaproteobacteria; order Enterobacterales; family Enterobacteriaceae; genus Rahnella; species Rahnella bruchi. Next base: position 546,508 of record NZ_QZWI01000001.1, read on the forward strand.
AGTGCTGCCGGCACATGATCCGGACTGTTTCCTGTGTCCGGGCAATACCCGCGTGACCGGCGATGTAAACCCGAAATACACCGGCACCTTTGTGTTCACCAACGATTATGCCGCGCTGATGCCGGACACGCCATTTGCGCCGGAAAGCGAAGACCCGCTGATGCGCGTTCAGAGCGCACGCGGCACCAGCCGTGTGATTTGCTTCTCGCCGGACCACAGTAAAACGCTGCCGCAACTGTCGGTGGAAGCGCTGACGGAAATCGTCAGGACCTGGCAGGAACAGAGTGCGGATCTGGCAAAAACCTATCCGTGGGTGCAGGTTTTCGAAAATAAAGGCGCCGCGATGGGCTGCTCGAATCCGCATCCGCATGGTCAGATCTGGGCCAACAGTTTCCTGCCAAACGAAGCCGAGCGTGAAGATCGCCTGCAACGTGACTACCTGGACAAACAGGGTTCGCCGATGCTGGTCGATTACGTGCAGCGCGAGCTGGCAGACGGCAGCCGTACAGTGGTCGAAACGGAACACTGGCTGGCGGTGGTGCCTTACTGGGCGGCGTGGCCGTTCGAAACGATTTTGCTGCCGAAAGTGCACGTGAAACGTATCACTGAGCTTTCTGATGAACAGCGCAGTGATCTGGCCCTGGCGCTGAAAAAACTGACCAGTCGCTACGACAATCTGTTCCAGTGCTCCTTCCCGTATTCAATGGGCTGGCACGGCGCGCCGTTTACTGAAGGCGACAACGAACACTGGCAGTTGCATGCGCATTTCTATCCACCGTTGCTGCGTTCAGCGACAGTGCGCAAATTCATGGTCGGCTACGAAATGCTGGCCGAAACCCAACGCGACCTGACAGCGGAACAAGCCGCAGAGCGTCTGCGGGCGGTGAGTGATGTTCATTATCGTGAGGCCGGAGAAAAACAATGAAACTGAAAACCAAGACCCTGGAAATCTTTGCCGATAAATTTGGCTACCCTGCGACCATTACCATCAAGGCACCGGGCCGCGTAAACCTGATTGGCGAACATACCGACTATAACGACGGCTTCGTGCTGCCATGCGCCATCGACTATGAAACCGTCATCGCCTGCGCGCAACGCAACGACCGCACGATCCGCGTCATCGCCGCCGATTACGATAATGACGAAGACAGCTTCTCTCTCGATGAACCGATTTTACACACCGATGCGCACCCATGGGCCAACTACGTGCGTGGCGTGGTGAAACATCTGATGCTGCGCAACAAGGATTTCTCCGGCGCAGATATGGTGATCAGCGGTAACGTGCCACAGGGCGCGGGCCTGAGTTCATCGGCATCGCTGGAAGTGGCGGTCGGTCAGGCGCTGAAATCATTGTACGACCTGCCGCTGGACGGCGTGGCGCTGGCGCTGAATGGCCAGGAAGCTGAGAACCAGTTCGTCGGCTGTAACTGCGGCATTATGGATCAGCTGATTTCCGCACTCGGCAAAGAAAATCACTCGCTGCTGATCGACTGCCGTTCGCTGGAAACCCGTGCGGTCTCCATGCCGGAAAGCGCAGCGGTAGTCATCATCAATTCCAACGTGAAACGCGGTCTGGTTGACAGCGAATACAATGCCCGTCGCGAACAATGCGAAGTGGCGGCCCGTTTCTTCGGCGTGAAAGCGCTGCGTGACGTTGACCCTGCCCTGTTCTTTTCCATTCAGGATGAACTGGATCCGGTGGTGGCCCGTCGTGCACGTCACGTGATTACAGAAAATGACCGCACGCTGGCGGCAGCGGATGCGCTGGCCAGCGGTGACCTGAAACGTATGGGCGAACTGATGGCGGAATCTCACGCCTCCATGCGCGATGATTTTGAGATCACCGTACCGCAAATCGACAAGCTGGTAGAAATCGTCAAAGAAGTGATTGGCGATAAAGGCGGTGTGCGTATGACCGGCGGTGGCTTCGGCGGCTGCATCGTGGCGCTGGTTCCGCAAGGTATGGTGGAAAAAGTCCGTGAGGCGGTTGAACAGCAATATCACGCCCACAGCGGCCTGAAAGAAACCTTCTACGTTTGTACCGCTTCACAAGGAGCAGGCATATGCTAAAACCTGAAAACACACAGCTGGCGCCCGATGGCCAGCCGTTTGAACAGGTGACGCTACAGAATGCGGCGGGCGCAACCGCCACATTTATGGACTGGGGCGCGACCTGGTTATCCTTTACGCTGCCGCTGGCGGACGGTTCCACGCGTGAGCTGCTGCTCGGCTGTCAGTCGCCGCTGGAATACATGAATCAGAGCGCGTACCTGGGTGCCACCGTGGGGCGTTACGCCAACCGCATCGCCCGCTCGCAGTTTGAAATTGACGGCAAACCGCATCTGGTGGTCGCCAATCAGGGCGTTCATCAGCTGCACGGCGGGCCGGAAGGTTTCCATGCGCGTCGCTGGAAAATCCTGGAGCAAACCGCGCAGAAACTGACTTTTGAACTGTTTTCTGCCGATGGCGATCAGGGTTATCCGGGCAATATGACTGCCAAAGTGCATTATCAGCTGACTGACGATAACCGTCTGGAAATTCGTTACGAAGCGACTGTCGATAAGCTGTGTCCGGTAAATCTGACCAATCACGCGTATTTCAATCTCGACGGCGTAGGGACTGATGCGCGCCAGCACAAGCTGCAACTGTTTGCTGACCGCTTCCTGCCAGTCGACAGCGACGGTATTCCGTGCGCCGATCCGACGCCGGTTGAGCATACCGGTATGGATTTCAATGCCGCAAAAACGCTGGCTAAAGATTTCCTCACTGACCGCGATCAGCAACGGGTGAAAGGCTATGACCACGCTTACCTGCTGAACCGCTCGTGCAACGCCAGTACTAATCCGGCAGCGCATTTGTGGTCTGAGGACGGTAAAGTGAAAATGACCATGTTTACCTCAGCGCCAGCCGTTCAGCTCTACAGCGGTAATTTCCTGGGCGGAACACCCAATCGCAGCGGCGGCGAATATGCCAGCTACAGCGGTGTGGCGCTGGAAAGTGAATTCCTGCCAGACAGCCCGAACCACGCGACCTGGCCACAGTCAAGCTGCTGGATTAAACCGGGACAGACGTATAAATCTGCCACGACTTATCAGTTCTTCGCGCTGTAATGCTTTAAGGACAGGGTCGCCCGGCCCTGTCTTCCTGTATTCCGACTTCTGCGAATTTGTGACTCACAACGCATCTGTATCAGCACATTTTCAGCTAAAGGCATTTCCCGCATCTACGCTTAGAGAGTGTCCTGCATAAAAGGACGTTTAATAAGGAGTTCGATATGCGTTTACCTGTTGTGTTATCCCTGTTGGCAACGCTGTGCGCGGCTGGCTCCGCTCTGGCTGCCGATCCTGTTAAAGTGCCTTCCCCTGCTCAGACTGAGCAACGCCAAAAGATGACCGACTGTAATCAGCAGGCCACCACCCAGTCACTGAAAGGCGACGATCGTAAAAAATTCATGAGCCAGTGCCTTAAGGCAGAAACCAAACCGGCAACGGCAAATATGACGCCTCAGCAGGAGAAAATGAAAACCTGTAACGCAGACGCGGCGAAAAAAGAGCTCAAAGGCGATGCCCGTAAAACTTACATGAGTACCTGCCTGAAAAAAGCCAGCTGACTGCTGTCCTTTTGCACAAAACGCGCTGCGCGGGAGACCGTTCGCGCGTTTTGTTTTACATCGCCGCAGCAAATTCGTTATGTTTAATGCAAACGGCGTCCCGCAAAGGCTTCCTAAGGAAGTTTCAGATTGCTGTCCGGGAGGCCAAGCCCCTATAATGATAACCGTTATCATTGAAAATTCAGTTAACTGAGGAGTTTAGCTATGGCTGTAACCAAGCTGGTGCTGGTAAGACACGGTGAAAGTGAGTGGAACAAAGAAAACCGTTTTACCGGTTGGCATGATGTTGAACTGTCCGACAAGGGTCGCACTGAAGCAAAAGCTGCGGGTCAGCTGCTTAAAGACGAAGGCTTCGAATTCGACTTCGCTTATACCTCCGTGCTGAAACGTGCCATCCACACTCTGTGGAGCGTTTTGGACGAACTGAACCAGCCGTGGCTGCCGGTTGAGAAATCCTGGAAACTGAACGAACGTCATTACGGCGCATTGCAGGGTCTGGATAAAGCAGAAACCGCTCAGAAATACGGTGACGAGCAAGTTAAACAATGGCGTCGTGGCTTCGCTGTGACTCCGCCAGAACTGGATCGCGCTGATGAGCGTTTCCCAGGCCATGATCCACGCTATGCAAAACTGACTGCGGCAGAACTGCCAACGACTGAAAGCCTGGCGCTGACCATCGAACGTGTAATCCCTTACTGGACTGACGTGATCAAACCGCGCATCGCCAGCGGCGAGCGCGTGATCATCGCTGCACACGGTAACTCCCTGCGTGCACTGGTCAAATATCTCGACGACCTGAGCGAAGAAGAAATTCTGGAACTGAACATCCCTACTGGTGTTCCATTGGTTTACGAATTCGACGAAAACTACAAACCAATCAAACGCTACTATCTGGGTAACGCCGACGAAATCGCAGCGAAAGCAGCGGCCGTGGCAAACCAGGGTAAAGCGAAGTAATTTCGCGTTTTCTGTGTTATCGCAGAAGACATGCAAATGCAAAAGGGACTGAAAGGTCCCTTTTTTCTTGCTCTATGTGTATTCAGAAGCACTTAAAAAAACGTGTTATTAATTGCACAAAAAAAGCCATTATCAAGCAAAACCACAAGATTTTGACAACCCAGCGTGCGTACCGCCAGAGATAACGTTCTCTTTCATTGGCTTTATGAATGGCTTTGTCCAATTCATCCCCGGTGTCCATTTTATTCTCCCTGCATCAGGCCTTTGAATCTTCCACTATCCTGATATTCATCCGTTTAAAACGTGAGAAAACCCACAACCCCAGGCAAATAAAGGCTCCGAAGAATACCGTGAAAACCTGTGATATTAAGCAGGCAAGGACTGGCGCGGTGATAAACGCGGTAATGCCATACACGTATTTGCCATTCAGCGAAACAACGTCATAGCCAAATGCCCCCATAATCCCTGCCAGTAAACCAAAAGGTAACGCAGCAAACAGCATACCGACAGACACCAATTTATAGACAGTTCCTGCGGTGATTTTACGGATTTCAATTGTTCTTATCTGCACAGCGTTCATTCCCCATCCCTGTATTTATTAATTGACAGCAAAATAGAATGTTACACCCAGGGGCGAAAAAATAAACTTCCTATTCAACAGACTGAGCAGCGAATTCGTGTAACTTCATACTGAACATCTTTACTCAGGAGAAAATAATGCCCATAAGACTCGCCTCCCCCGATGAAGCAGAATTACTTTGGGAAATAAGAAATCAGGCTATCCGCCACGGATGTAAAGATACTTATGACGCCGGGATTGTGATGGCCTGGACGCCAGTTCAGATGCCTGCGGGATTTGCCAGGGCTATTACCCGTAATCCCTTTTTTGTCGCAACGGGTCCCGATGATGATTCGCCTGTAGCCACCGGCTTTCTTGACCTAGAAAATGGCAGCGTTGAAGCCGTTTTTACATTACCGGAATCGGAAGGTAAAGGTCTGGCGTCACAGATACTGGCAGCCATCAAAGCAGAGGCTAAATCCCGCGGATTCACCTCTCTGACGCTGGCTTCCACGCCTAACGCCTTTGGGTTTTATCAGAGGAACGGGTTCAGTCTGGTGAAGGAAAGTTTGTATCGTTCAGACATGGCGAATGCCGATTTGCGCTGCATGGATATGCGATGCGAGTTGTAATCCGGGATCGCAGAAAATAAAAAGCCCCGTATTTACGGGGCCCGATATTTCTTTACTGTGCGCGGGAATTAACCGCGACGCGCTTTAACCGCGTTGGCAAGATTACGCAGCAGCACTTCAGTATCTTCCCAGCCGATGCAGGCATCGGTCACGCTCTGGCCGTAAACCAGTGGCTCGCCGCTGTCGAGGCTCTGGTTACCTTCCACCAGGTGGCTTTCAACCATTACGCCCATCACAGCCTGTTCACCGCCAGCAACTTGTCCGCAAACGTCTTCACAGACTTCCATCTGCTTTTTGAATTGCTTGCTGCTGTTGGCATGGCTGAAGTCGATCATGATACGGGCTGGCAGACCGCCTTTTTTCAGGCCTTCTTTCACTTCCTGCACATCCTGCGCGCTGTAGTTTGGCTTTTTGCCGCCGCGCAGAATGATATGGCAGTCGTTATTTCCGCTGGTATTCACGATAGCGGAGTGACCCCATTTGGTCACAGACAGGAAGCAATGCGGCGCGCCTGCGGCGTTAATGGCATCGATAGCCACTTTGATGGTGCCGTCGGTTCCGTTTTTGAAACCTACCGGGCAGGACAAACCGGAGGATAACTCACGGTGTACCTGAGATTCTGTCGTACGTGCGCCGATAGCGCCCCAGCTCATTAAATCTGCCAGATATTGTGGCGTGATCATGTCCAGGAATTCACCAGCAGCAGGTAAACCGGTGTCATTAATATCAAGTAACAATTTGCGGGCAATGCGCAAACCGTCATTAATCTGGTAGCTGTTATTCATATGGGGATCATTGATTAGCCCCTTCCAGCCCACAGTAGTACGCGGCTTTTCGAAATAAACACGCATCACCACTTCCAGCTCACCCTGCAATTCTTCACGCATTTTCAACAGGCGTGCGGCGTATTCTTTAGCCGCTTTCGGATCATTGATAGAACAAGGACCGATAACAACAAGCAGTCGATCATCGTTTCCTTTCAGGATCTTATGAATGGCATTCCGGGCATGAGAGACGGTTTTTGCCGCTTTGTCGGTGGCGGGAAACTTTTCCAAAAGAGCAACAGGGGGCAAAAGTTCCTTAATATCTTTGATGCGTAAATCGTCATTTTGATAATTCATAGCTATTCCATTGGGTATTCATAAGAGACAAAGCGAAACGCTGACCGCCTTCAATCTAGCGGTATTGGGCATCAGTGTAAACCTACTTTTACACTTACGAATAGTCTCATTTTGATTTAGGACATGATTTATTTGGCTAGGCTTTTATCAGACACATGAAACACGACCACGGACCTTTCTGAAACAATGGAGATGACACTATGAAAAAGCTCGCAATCATGTTACTGACTGCCACCATGGCTCTGACAACAGGCGCGGCCTTCGCTGCCGGTGATACCTCAGCGGGTGATAACAACGGCCAGGCTAACCAGTCCGGCTCGCCGGGTTCGATTCAGAAAATGGCACCAAAAAGTGTTGATAATGACCAGATTAACAACACGAATAAGCCAGCCGATGAAGTGAACACCAAAACGGATACCACCGAGCATCACATGAGCAAAAACAAAGAGCATAAGAAAGCGATGTGTAAGGACGGACGTTGTCCTGACCAGGCGCCTGGAACCACGCAATCAAAAGAAACCGGTAAATAAATACGCTGGTAGTCTCTTGCTCAGGAGGAACTTCGGTTCCTCTTTTTTGATCTCCCGCCCTTCTTGCAACGCAATGTGATTACGTTATTGTGATCCTCTCTGTTCATCCTTTTTGTGAATATAACTATGTCCTCTTCCCTGTTACCGCAGGATAAAAATAGCCGCCGTCTGCTGCTGGCTTTCCTTGTCACCGTTGTCTTTATGGTGGCTGAAGTCATTGGCGGCCTGATTTCAGGCTCTCTGGCGTTGTTGGCGGATGCCGGTCATATGCTTACCGATGCTGCTGCTTTGCTTGTGGCTCTGATGGCGGTGCGTTTTGCGAAACGTAAACCTAATTCGCGCCATACCTTTGGTTATCTGCGCCTGACGACCATGGCGGCTTTCGTTAATGCCGCGGCGTTGTTAGTGATTGTGGTGCTGATCGTCTGGGAAGCTATTGCCCGCTTCTTCAATCCGCAGCCGGTCATGGGCACCACGATGCTGGTCATCGCTATCGCCGGTCTGTTTGCTAATATTCTGGCGTTCTGGTTGCTGCATCAGGGTCAGGAAAAAGCCAACATCAACGTGCGCGCTGCTGCATTGCATGTGCTGGGGGATTTACTGGGCTCGATTGGAGCCGTAGCTGCTGCGCTGATCATTATGTACACCGGCTGGACGCCAATCGACCCGATTCTGTCGGTGCTGGTGTCGTGTCTGGTGCTGAACAACGCCTGGCGGCTGCTGCGGGAAAGTTTTCATGAATTGCTGGAAGGCACGCCTGAAGAAATTGATATCGATAAATTGCGCCGTGATTTGTCGATAAGTATCCCGGAAGTGCGCAATGTCCATCACGTTCATGTCTGGCAGATTGGAGAACAAAGGCTGATGACGCTGCATGTTCAGGTCGTCCCCCCGCACGACCACGATGCGCTGCTTGATCGCATTCAGCGTCATTTGCTGGAGAAATGCCGTATCGGGCATGCGACGATTCAGATGGAGTATGGCCGCTGTGAAACGCCAGATTGCGAGATAAATGAAACACCGGTTGCCAGCGCGGAACATGACCATCACGGTCACAGCCATGCACACCATCATCACTGACCGTTCATCAATGGCAGAAAGCAAAACGCCTCCGGTAAGGAGGCGTTTTTTATTAACGGCCGGAATATCAGGCTGTTTGCAAAGGCTGTGAACCGTTTTGCTTTGCACTTTTGATCCACAGCCAAGAGCCGTTAAGTGCAATCAGCGTCAGCAGCACGTATTCAAGAGCCATCGCATAAACCCCCTGATACGCGAAAATCGCCACGCTTATCACGTCGATAACCACCCAAAGCAGCCAGTTCTCGACGTATTTGCGTGTCATCAGCAGCATCGCCACAATCGACAGCACCATCATTGATGAATCCCAGAACGGGAAAGCATCCGGCTGCAATTCAGGCATCTGCACATTCAGCCCCAGCGCCTGCATCAGATTGACCGCCAGCAACGTCAGCGCGGCGAATACGCGGTCGATGTTAAACGTCATCAGCAGAATGCCTGCGACGCACACCACACCCCATATCAGCGCTTTTCCACGCGGCAACCAACGGATCTGCAATTCGGCTTCCTGATCGGCTGTCTGACGACTCCACGCATACCAGCCATAGATATTGGCGGCAAAGAAGAAGATCTGCAGCAGCAGGCTGGCGTAAAGCTGGATCTGAAAGAAGATGATCGCAAATAAGGTGACGTTGATCAGACCGAACGCATAATTGATCAGCTTTTCTTTGCTGGCGTACCAGATACAAAGCAAACCAAAAATGGTGCCAACCGCTTCAATCCACGACAGGTCATATCCCCCTTTCCCGAGTGGAATATGAACCAGAATATTGCTGGTACTGAAAAAATCCATCATCGCGTCCTTCCTTTCTCGTCAGTCACATCGCGTTTGGCTTACAGGGCTTTGGCCTGTGTGCGTAATTTGAGTTGTGCGGCAAAATCAAGCATGCGGTTCAGCGGGATCAGTGACTTCACACGCAGCGCCTCATCCACTTCTATCGCGTGGTCTGCTCCGCCGTGCTCCAAACCTTCAGCAATGGCTTTCAGGCCGTTCATCGCCATCCACGGACAATGTGCGCAGGTGCGACAACTTGCGCCCTCGCCTGCTGTCGGCGCTTCGAATAATTCTTTATCCGGACACGCCTGCTGCATTTTGTAGAAAATCCCGCGGTCGGTCGCCACGATCAGCTGTTGCTGTGGCAGCGTTTTCGCCGCCTGGATCAGCTGGCTGGTGGAACCCACGGCGTCAGCCATATCCACAATCGCCTGAGGAGACTCAGGATGCACCAGGACAGCGGCATTGGGATACAAGCCTTTCATTCGGGTCAGGGCCTGGGTTTTAAACTCGTCATGGACGATACAGGCGCCCTGCCAGCACAGGACATCAGCTCCTGTCTGCTTGCGAACGTAATTACCAAGGTGACGATCCGGTGCCCAGATGATTTTTTCGCCCAGACTATCAAGATGCTCAATCAGTTCTACGGCAATACTGGAAGTGACCACCCAGTCGGCCCGGGCTTTTACCGCCGCCGAGGTATTAGCGTAGACCACTACGGTGCGATCGGGGTGCTGGTCGCAGAAATCTGAGAAAGCCTGTTCCGGACAGCCGAGATCCAGCGAGCATTCGGCATTCAGCGTCGGCATGAGAACTGTTTTTTCCGGGCTGAGGATTTTGGCCGTTTCACCCATGAATCTCACACCGGCAACCAGAAGAGTAGAAGCAGGATGCTGACTACCAAAACGCGCCATCTCCAGTGAGTCAGCAACGATGCCGCCGGTTTCTTCTGCCAGCGCCTGAATTTCAGGATCAGTGTAGTAATGCGCCACCATCACGGCATCACGTTCCTTCAGCAGTTTTCGGATCTTCTCTTTATAGAAGGTCTTTTCATCTGCACTCAGAACAGCGGGTTTAGGAGGAAAAGGATAAACCGCCGCATTCAGATCCAATGTTTCGCTCATACTCGTCATCTCATTCAGTCAGGCAGCATGCCCGGAAAGCCAGAAGCCGTAACAGATCGCATCCTGAAACCTGTTGGTTTTGTATGCTAAACAAAATACCGCAAAATGTAGGGAAAGTCGTCCAGATATTAGCCATAAGGCTTAAAATGTTTACTGCACTTAAAATAGCCGGGATGTGAGCAAATTGCAGGAGAAATGAATATCGCGATGGAAGGAAGTTTAGGGCGTCAGATGCGAAAAAAGCGCCAAAAGGCGCTTTTCTCTGAATTCTGCAATTTAGATGGTTTCACAAAAAAGTGGTGGGCCGTGCTGGATTGACTCGGTTTCACCTCGCCCTGCGGGCAACGCTTGCGCGTTGTCGTCTCGCTTCGCTCGGCTCGAACCAGTGGTTCTCATCCTGCACTGCTTCACTACATTTCCACTTTAAAAGTGGTGGGCCGTGCTGGATTCGAACCAGCGACCAATTGATTAAAAGTCAACTGCTCTACCAACTGAGCTAACGGCCCATCTAAACCTACTGCATATTGCCTAAATCTCTGACAGCGTTAGCCGTTTGGAGTTGTCTGGGCAACGGCGGCATATATTACTTATTTAACTTTTCAGTGCAACTTTAATTTTCAGAAAGAGTGCTAACTGATGGCGTTTCACACACTCAAGCCCAGAAAATGCACGATATGTACATTTTCCAGACCTGAATGAGGAACTACTTTGCAGATAAACGTTTTTGAGCTTGTTTTGCCGCATCGGTATTTGGGTACTGTTTTACAACCTGCGTGAAGACGGCTTTAGCTTTATCAGCCTGACCTTTCTCCTGCATGATCACCCCAACCTTGAACATCGCGTCAGAACTTTTTGGAGACTTAGGATAGTTTTTGACCACGACTGCAAAATAATACGCAGCGTCATCTTTTTTACCCTTGTTGTAATACAACTGTCCTAACCAGTAATTGGCGTTAGGCTGATAAGTTGAATCAGGATATTTTTTTACGAAACTCTGAAAGGCAGCAATCGCCTCATCATACTGTTTCTTTTCCAGCGCCAGTGAAACCGCAGCATTGTAATCACTGTTCACGTCACCGGTGCTTGCAGGAGCTTGTGCAGCACCCGCGTCCGGCGTTGCGGCAGCAGAACCGGACGCGTCACCTGTGGCAGCTGCAGCGCCCGTACTGGCGGCTCCGGCATTGCCCTGGCTTAAACTATCCAGTTGATTAAAAATTTGCTTCTGGCGATCACCAAGCTGACTCAACTGATACTGGTTCTCCTGGATTTGACCACGAAGAGTATCCATATCACGTTGGGTGTCAGAAAGTTGTTGCTGGAGTTGGGTTAATAGCTGGCTGTGAGCGTTAGAAATACGCTCCAGAGAGGTGACCCGATCTTCTATCGAGCCTGAGCCGACATCACTGATTGGCGCTTGGGCAGTAGCGGCCCATGGGACCGCTACGCCAACCAGTAACGACAGACCCAACAGGTGAGTTCTGAAGTTACTGTTCATACTATTCTCTTAGTATACCAGTACTGCACGACGGTTTTTAGCGTATGCCGCTTCGTCATGGCCCAGTACAGCTGGTTTTTCTTTACCGTAAGAAACGATAGAGATTTGATCAGCAGAAACGCCTTTGCCTTGCAGGTACATTTTAACAGCAGTAGCACGACGTTCGCCCAGGGCGATGTTGTACTCTGGAGTACCACGTTCGTCAGCATGACCTTCTACAGTCACTTTGTAAGACGGGTTGCTACGCAGGAATGCTGCGTGCGCGTCTAACATCTGAGCGAATTCAGAAGAGACATCGTATTTGTCCAGGCCAAAGTAAACGATGTTGTTTTTCTGCAGTTCTTGCATCTGCAGACGAGCTTGCTCTTCTGAAGACATGTTAGCGTTTTCAGTGCCTGCGCCAGAGTTCAGACCCATACCAGATTGGTCGTTGTCTGCGTTCTTGTGAGAACTACAAGCAGCTACTGCCAGTACAGGCAACGCCAGCATCAGCCCTTTCAGCACTTTATTCAGTTGCATCTATTCGATCCTTTTATAATTTTTTGCCATACATAGTTTTCTATGCATTACAGATACGGCGACCAGGCAGGGAATTTGACCTGTCCATCAGTTGCCGGAAGACGCGCTTTGAAGCGCCCATCAGTCGATACCAACTGCAATACGGAACCCAGACCCTGTGAAGAGCTGTAAATTACCATGGTGCCGTTTGGTGCGAGGCTAGGCGTTTCATCCAGGAACGTGTCCGTCAATGTTTGAACGGCTCCCGTTGCCAGATCTTGTTTAGCGATGTGCTGGTTACCGCTGGCGCTGCTCACCATCACCAGGAACTTACCATCTGCACTTACGTCAGAGTCCTGATTCTGCGAGCCTTCCCAGGTCAGACGCTGAGGCGCACCGCCATTAATGCTTACTTTATAAACTTGCGGACGACCGCCCTGATCCGAAGTGAACGCCAGATTCTGGCTGTCCGGGAACCAGGTTGGTTCAGTGTTGTTGCTACGACCGTTTGTCACCTGGCTGATCTGACCCGAAGACAGGTTCATCACGTACAGGTTCAGGCTACCGTCTTTTGACAGAGCGAAGGCCAGTTTGCTGCCATCCGGAGAGAATGCCGGTGCACCGTTGTGACGCGGGAATGAAGCAATCTGTTTGATCGCGCCATTTGCCAGTGTCTGAACAACCAGTGCTGAACGACCGCTTTCAAAGGTTACATACGCCAGTTTGCTGCCATCAGGAGACCAGGCCGGAGACATCAGTGGCTCCGGTGAACGGTGAACCACGAACTGGTTGTAACCGTCATAATCCGCTACGCGCAGTTCATACGGGAATTTACCGCCGTTGGTCTGCACGATATAGGCGATACGGGTACGGAATGCGCCTTTAACACCGGTCAGTTTTTCGAAAACTTCGTCACTGGCGGTATGGGCGGAATAACGTAACCATTGTTTGGTCACTTTGTACTGGTTTTGTGCCAGCACGGTACCTGGTGCGCCAGAGGTATCAACCAGCTGGTAAGACACCACGTAGCTGCCATCGGCTGCAGGCTGAACCTGACCGATAACAACCGCATCAATGCCCAGCGCGGTCCATGCAGCAGGAGTCACTTCTGCAGCAGAGGTCGGCTGTTGTGGCATACGTGATGCATCAATAGGATTGAACTTGCCGCTGTTACGTAAGTCAGCTGCAACAATACCACCCACATCTTCAGGTGGTGTACCCGGGCCAGCCCATTTGAATGGCACAACGCCAATCGGGCGAGCTGTATCTACCCCTTGGGTAATTTCAATGCGAACTTCTGCATGAACTACAGATGCCCACATCATCAAAAGGCCGAACGCTACTCGAAATGCCTGCTTCATTGTATCTCCCTTATCTGGACGTATCTGCCCGCGATAATTTAGCAGAATTTTAACAAACCAACGCATACAAAACTAGAATTACACCCTGCAATCTATCGTAAAATTCTGAAAAGAAATTATTTTCATCTTTCTACGGTTTAAAATCTATCGGAGCATTTTTAAAGACTTCATAGACTGCTTCAGAAGGCGGTTTCGGGAACTTCGCCTGTCGGGCTGCGGCAAGCGCTGCCTGACAAAGTGCAGGATCCCCACCTTCCGCCGACACGCTGATAAGCGAGCCATCCGGGTTCATTTTAACGCGCAACGAACAGGTTTTACCCGCATAGGATGACGCGTCATAGAATCTGCTCTCAATGGCGGCCTTAATCTGGCTGCCATAGTTCGCAATATCGGCACCTGATGCGCCTGCCTTTTTCTGAGTCCCCTTCCCTGCCGGAGCAGAAGCACCACCACCTGTTGAGCCTTTCGGCGCATTCTTGGAGTCGGCAAGACCATCAAATAAGTTATTGGCATCAGCCGCTTCTTTCGCAGCGGCGGCAGCGGCAGCTTTTTTATCGGCTGCGGCTTTCTTCGATGCTGCGGCAGCTTCTGCTTTTTTCTCTGCAGCGGCAGCGGCTTTCGCATCTGCTGCCGCTTTGGCATCGGCATCAGCCTGTGCTTTTGCATCAGCTGCGGCCTGTGCTTTAGCTTCAGCAGCAGCTTGTTTTTTAGCTTCTGCAGCCGCCTCTTTCTTCGCGTCAGCTTCAGCTTGTTTCTTCGCAGCGGCAGCAGCGGCGGTGGCTTCAGCCTCTGCTTTTTTCTGAGCATCAGCAGCGGCTTTTTTCTGCGCGTCAGCTTGTGCTTTAGCCGCTTCTTTAGCTGCATCCGCTTTGGCTTGCGCAGCCGCTTTTGCCGCTTCGGACTTCGCCTGTGCAGCAGCAGCTTCAGCCTGCTTCTGTTGTTCTTTCGCCTGTTCCGCGGCTTGCTCAGCTTGTTTTTGCTGCTGAGCCTGGTCCTGAGCCTGCTGCTTCGCATCTTCCTGCGCTTGCAGACGCTCTTTTTCAAGTTCCTTCAGGCGCTGTTGTTCTGCGGCCTGTTTCTGCTGAAGCTCTTCAGCCTGTTGTTCCGATTTTTTCTGACGCGCTGCCGCAGCACGTTGGGAATCAGCCTGTTGCTGTTGCTGGCGATTGTATTGATCGACCACAGCACTGGGATCAACCATTACGGCAGAGATATCGCTGCCGCCACCGCCACCACTCATGCTGGTATCTTCGTTCAGCGATCCCAAAATCAGCAGGCCTATAATGATGATATGCAGAACGACCGAAACAATAACGGCGCGTTTGAGCTTATCGTTTTGTTCAGTTGCAGTTGCCTTTACCAAAATAGATTTCCCAAGACAGGATTACTAAAAACCCGGTTTCCTGTACTGCCTGTCATACTTTTAACAAGCCAGAGAATGCCGGGTTTCAAATAAGTGTTACAAATTACCTATCCTCAGATAGGTTGTGTCATCAATCCGACAGACTTCACGCCAGCCTGATGCAGCATATTCAGCGCCTTGATGATTTCATCATAAGGCACATCTTTTGCGCCGCCGATCAGGAATACCGTCTTCGGATTGGCCTGAATACGGCTGGTCGCTTCCGCGATAACCTGCTGTTCAGGCAATTGTTCCATACGCTGATGATCCACCACAATGGTGTACTGACCCACGCCGGAGACTTCGACAATCACTGGCGGATTATCATCGCTGGATACCGTTTTGGAATCCGTCGCGTCTGGCAGATCGACTTCCACGCTCTGGGTAATGATGGGTGCTGTTGCCATAAAAATCAGCAACAGAACCAGCAGTACATCCAGCAGCGGAACAATGTTGATCTCCGACTTGCCTTCGCGACGGTTACGACGACCTCGTGAACGAGCCATGCTCTCCCCCTTTAGTTACTGCTGGTTTCGCGAGAGAAAGCCTGACGGTGCAGGATGGCCGTAAATTCTTCCATGAAGTTATCGTAATTTTGCTCAAGCTTGTTCACACGCTGGTTCAGGCGGTTATAGGCCATAACCGCAGGGATAGCAGCAAACAAACCAATCGCAGTTGCGATCAGTGCTTCTGCGATACCCGGTGCAACCATTTGCAGGGTCGCTTGTTTTACAGAACCTAAACCGATAAAGGCGTGCATGATCCCCCAGACCGTACCGAACAGGCCGATATACGGACTGATGGAACCTACGGTGCCAAGGAATGGAATATGCATTTCAAGGGATTCGAGTTCACGGTTAAAGGAAATACGCATCGCACGTGAAGAGCCTTCAATCACAGACTCTGGCGCATGGCTGTTGGCACGATGAAGACGCGCAAACTCTTTAAAACCGGAATGGAAGATTTGCTCTGCCCCGCTCAGGGTTTCGCGACGGCCCTGGCTTTCCTGATACAAACGGGAAAGCTCAATACCGGACCAGAATTTATCTTCAAACGCTTCTGCCTCACGGGTGGCGGCATTCAGCACTTTCGTGCGTTGAATGATGATCGCCCAGGACGCGACAGAGAAGCACACCAGGATAAGCATAATCAGCTTAACCAGGGTGCTGGCCTTTAAAAATAAATCAAGCATGTTCATGTCAGTCACTGCTTAAACTCCGCGACAATAGACTTAGGAAGCGCACGTGGCTTCATTTGGTGTGGATCAATGCACGCAATTAACACTTCTGCAGAACTCAGAAGGTTTCCATGCGAATCAAGAATTCGTTGTGCAAAAGTAAGAGAAGCTCCGCGTATGGACGTAATCTCACTCTGGACATCCAGCAGGTCATCTAGGCGAGCTGGTGCAAAGTATTCGACCGTCATGCGGCGGACAGCAAAAGCGACATGTTCTCCCAGCAGCTGTTGCTGGTGAAAATTGCGTTGGCGCAACATCTCTGTGCGAGCCCTTTCAAAAAAGGCGACGTATCGGGCATGGTAGACCACACCTCCCGCGTCTGTGTCTTCGTAATAGACACGAACCGGCCATCGGAACAACGAATTACTCACTCTACATCCCGTAATGCAATTTGACGGCACTACTATACTCAAGTGAGTTGGGGTTGGGAATGGGTTGCATTGCTGGAACGAAAATAATTATGGGCCGGAGCGGCCCATAGGAAGAATAGTGTAAATTTGTCTTTTATTTCAGCAAAGAATCAGCTGAAAAAGTAAAAAAGTCCTGCGGCCAGCGCAATCATGGCAAGTATCGGTGAGAAGAACGCCTTCCATACCGATTTATGCGGACGAAAACCAAGGCCGTGAACCACTCCGGCACAGACTGCCCATATCAGGATGATCCCGTGCCAGACTTCCAGCTGACTGGTTGACGAGGCAAACAGGCCCGGCTTCCAGAAGACGCAACCGGCAAGTACCAGTGACATCACAAGCGAAAGGGCCCGCAAGGGGCCCTTGTCTGTGATGGCGTAGAGTTTATCCACGATCACACTCATTATTACTTCTCTTCTTTAGCCGCTTTATTGGCTTCGCTGTGTTCAAACGCCAGCGCGGTAATGATACCGAATGAGCAAGCCAGTAAGGTGCCGAGGATCCAGGCAAAATACCACATGGTGTTCTCCTTAATACAACGAATGCTTGTTGTTCTCGATGTAGTGCTTATCAAGGCGACCGAACATCTTGTAATACGCCCATGAGGTGTAAATCAGAATGATTGGCACAAAGATACAGGCAACAACGGTCATCACTTTGAGCGTCAGCAAGGTGGATGTCGCATCCCACATAGTCAGGCTGGCGTTCGGCTCAGTGATTGACGGCATCACGAACGGGAACATAGTGATACCCGCCGTCAGGATCACACAGGCGATAGTCAGTGAGTTACTGATGAACGCCAGCGCCGCTTTGTTCAGGCGAGAGAACAAAATGGTCAGCAGTGGCAGAATCACACCCAGTGCAGGAATTGCCCACAGGCCAGGGGTCTTGTTAAAGTTGGCCAGCCATGCACCTGCTTCATGAGACACCGTTTTGCGCAGCGGGTTAGACGGGCCAGCATGGTCCATAACAGACGTCACGGTGAAACCATCAATCCCTTTCACTAACCAGATACCTGCCAGCAGGAAGCACACCATCATCACCAGCGCAGAAATCTGCGACGCGGTGCGGGTACGCAGGTGCAGTTCACCCACAGTGCGCATTTGCAGATAGGTCGCACCTTGCGTGATAAGCATGGTCAGGCTGACCAGACCAGCCAGAATGCCATACGGATTCAGCAGGCCCAGCAGATTGCCGGTATAGAACAGACGCAAATCGTTGTCGATATGGAATGGTACACCTAGCAGCAGGTTACCGAACGCAACACCGAACACCAGTGCAGGCACGAAGCTACCGATAAAGATGCCCCAGTCCCACATGCCCCGCCAGCGCGGGCTCTCGAGTTTTGAACGATAGTCAAAGCCCAGCGGACGGAAGAACAAGGCGCAAAGCACCAGCACCATCGCGGCGTAGAAGCCCGAGAATGCGGCTGCGTACACCATCGGCCATGCCGCGAATAATGCACCACCGGCCGTGATCAGCCAGACCTGGTTACCGTCCCAGTGCGGGGCGATGGCGTTGATCATCACGCGGCGATCAGTATCGGTTTTACCGATAATGCGCACCAGGATCCCTACGCCCATATCAAATCCATCGGTGACTGCGAAGCCGATAAACAGCACGCCAATCAGCACCCACCAGATGAACCGTAAAACTTCATAATCAAACATAAGTGGACTCCCTATTACCGAGCTTGCTCAAGTGGCGCTGAAGTTTGTTCATAATGATAACGGCCAGTTTTCAGGCTGCTTGGGCCCAGGCGCGCATATTTGAACATCAGGAACATTTCAGCGATCAGGAACAGGGTGTACAGGCCACAGATAAGGATCATCGAGGAGAGTACATCACCCACCGTCAGGGAAGAGTGTGCAACCGCAGTCGGTAACACCTCACCAATCGCCCAAGGCTGACGGCCATATTCGGCCACAAACCAGCCCGATTCGACAGCAATCCACGGCAATGGAAGGCCAATGAATACCGCGCGGTGTAACCAGCGTTTCTGACCAATCTTGCCGCGCAATACGGTATAGAAGGACAGCGCAATCAGCACGAACATCAGGATGCCGCAGGCAACCATGATACGGAATGCGAAGTAAAGTGGCAGAACGCGCGGGATAGAATCTTTGGTCGCTTTCTGAATTTGTGCATCAGTCGCACCTGCCGGGTTGTCGGTATAGCGTTTAAGCAACATACCGTAGCCCAGATCCTGCTTAGCATTTTCGAAATCGCTGCGCACTTTCGGATCAGTGTTACCCGAACGCAGTTCTTCCAGCAGGGTGTACGCTTTCATACCATTGCGGATACGCACTTCGTGTTGCGCCATCAGGTCTTTCAGACCGGTCACCGGCGTATCAACAGAACGCGTCGCAATCAGACCAAGCAGGTATGGAATCTGAATTGAATATTCGTTTTCCATTTTGTCCTGATTAGGCATACCAAACAGCGTGAAGCTGGCCGGTGCGGGTTGAGTGTCCCACTCGGCTTCAATAGCCGCCAGTTTGGTTTTCTGCACGTCACCCATTTCATAACCGGATTCATCACCCAGCACGATAACGGAAAGTACGGCAGCCAGACCAAAGCTTGCAGCAATCGCAAATGAGCGTTTTGCGAAACCGACGTCACGACCTTTAAGCAGGTAGTAAGAGCTGATAGCCAGAATGAACATCGCGCCAGTCACATAACCGGACGCTACGGTGTGAACGAATTTAACCTGCGCAACCGGGTTCAGGACCAGCTCAGAGAAGCTGACCATTTCCATACGCATGGTTTCGTAATTGAAGGTGGAAGCAATCGGGTTTTGCATCCAGCCGTTCGCCACCAGGATCCACAAGGCAGACAGGTTGGAGCCAAGCGCCACAAACCAGGTCACTGTCATGTGTTGAACTTTAGAAAGACGATCCCAACCGAAGAAGAACAGACCGACTAAAGTGGATTCCAGGAAGAACGCCATCAAACCTTCGATTGCCAGAGGCGCACCGAAGATATCACCGACGTAATGTGAGAAATATGACCAGTTAGTACCGAACTGGAATTCCATGGTTAAACCCGTTGCAACGCCCAATGCAAAGTTAATTGCAAAGAGTTTGCCCCAGAATTTGGTCATATCTTTATAGATTTGTTTGCCAGAAAGCACATAAACCGTTTCCATAATTGCCAGTAAAAACGCCATACCCAGCGTTAATGGGACAAATAGGAAATGGTACATGGCTGTTAAAGCAAACTGTAAACGCGACAGTTCAACGATATCAAACATCTTGACCCCTTGCTCCTCGGAGGAAGACCCCAAATTGCGATCTTTGACGAACCGGTTGCCGGAACGCCTCATGACTACCAGTATTCAAATGTGTGTAGAACAGAAATGCCAGCGGCAGGCATTCTGAACCCGGAAAGCGCAAGGACAGTAAGCCTCTAAGAGGCTGATGAACAGGCGAAATCGCGGGGAAAAGTAAACATACATAAAGCTGATGTTACAGGACCAATATGTTACGCCAGTAATCCCACACATTAAATAGGTTTTTTAGTGACCCAAAGCGGATTCCCGTGTACAGGTCAATTTAAGAACAAAACAGTAAAAAACCCTGTAATTGATCTGCCGCAATTTAAGCCTATCTCCTTGTTTATTTCTATATTATCCACATCAATTTCTAAAAAAATATTTCAGAATGTTAACCGTTGGTTTCATTGAGCTTTAACGGTGGTCTCAATGTTAATTAATTGTGCTTTTATGGTTGCCATAAATATCTATTTAGCTACCTGTTGAAACCTAATTATTAACCTTTTATTTCCAATGAACGTATCGTGCTGTGTTAATAAATATAGCTCAATTCGGCAAATGTTAAATATTTCACCTAAAATAAAAAAGGCCACCCGAAGGCGGCCAACATGTCGAATCTGTTTCTTATGTAAATCGACTTAAATCGCACCGGAATTTTGTTCCGGCGCGACCGGTAATGCTTATTGCGGAAGAAGAGATTTCACGGCTTCGCCGATATCTGCCAGGCTGCGAACGGTTTTAACGCCGGCCGCTTCCAGTGCTGCAAATTTCTCGTCTGCGGTGCCTTTACCACCGGCAATGATGGCGCCTGCGTGGCCCATACGTTTGCCTTTAGGCGCAGTCACACCCGCGATGTAGCCCACAACCGGTTTGGTCACGTGTGCTTTGATGTACGCGGCAGCTTCTTCTTCTGCGTTACCACCGATTTCACCGATCATAACGATCACTTCAGTCTGTGGATCTTCCTGGAACAGTTTCAGGATATCGATGAAGTTAGAGCCCGGGATCGGGTCACCGCCGATACCGACGCAGGTAGACTGGCCGTAACCGTAATCAGTGGTCTGTTTCACGGCTTCATAAGTCAGAGTACCGGAGCGGGAAACGATACCCACTTTGCCTGGCAGGTGAATATGGCCAGGCATAATGCCGATTTTGCATTCGCCAGGCGTGATAACACCCGGGCAGTTTGGCCCGATCATCACTGCATCGCTTTGATCCAGTTTCACTTTAACAACCAGCATATCCAGAGTCGGGATGCCTTCAGTGATACAGATGATCAGTTTAATGCCTGCATCCAGCGCTTCAAGAATGGAATCTTTGCAAAACGGTGCCGGAACATAGATCACTGATGCGGTTGCGCCAGTGGTTTCTACCGCTTCACGTACAGTATTGAACACTGGCAGACCCAGATGCTCGGTGCCGCCTTTGCCTGGCGTTACGCCGCCAACCATTTTTGTGCCGTAAGCGATGGCTTGTTCGGAGTGGAAAGTCCCCTGGCTACCGGTAAAACCCTGGCAGATAACTTTGGTGTTCTTGTTGATTAAAATCGACATTATTTCCCCTCCACTGCCGCGACAACTTGTTGAGCCGCATTCGTCAGGCTGGTCGCTGCAATGATGTTCAAACCGCTGTCTGCCAGTTTTTTGGCACCCAGCTCGGCATTGTTACCTTCAAGACGTACCACAACCGGTACGCTGACGCCCACTTCTTCCACCGCACCGATGATACCGTCGGCGATCAGGTCGCAACGTACGATACCGCCGAAGATGTTAACGAAGACGGCTTTCACTTTTTCATCAGAAAGGATGATTTTGAAGGCTTCGGTCACGCGTTCTTTGGTTGCACCACCGCCAACATCCAGGAAGTTAGCCGGCTCGCCACCGTGCAGTTTCACGATATCCATGGTACCCATTGCCAGACCGGCACCGTTCACCATGCAACCGATGTTGCCGTCGAGCGCAACGTAGTTCAGTTCCCACTGAGCTGCCTGAGATTCACGGGCATCTTCCTGGCTGTAATCACGCATTTCGCGTAATTCTGGCTGACGGAACAAGGCGTTACCGTCCGCACCCAGTTTGCCGTCAAGGCAGATCAGGTCACCAGCGGTAGTCACCACCAGCGGGTTAATTTCGATCAGCGCCAGGTCGCGCTCTAAGAAGATATTCGCCAGACCCATGAAGATCTTGGTGAATTGCTGAACCTGCTTACCGGTCAGACCCAGTTTGAAAGCCAGTTCGCGACCCTGATAAGGTTGCGGACCTGCCAGCGGATCCAGTGCAACTTTATGGATCAGATGTGGCGTTTCTTCAGCCACTTTCTCAATTTCCACGCCGCCTTCTGTAGACGCCATGAACACTACGCGACGGGAGCTGCGATCAACTACCGCACCGAGGTACAGTTCCTGATCAATATCCGTTGCGGCTTCAACCAGGATCTGGTTAACCGGCTGACCGCTGGCATCTGTCTGGTAAGTGACCAGACGTTTACCCAACCAGTGCTCAGCAAAAGCGCGAATTTCTTCTTTGCTTTTAACCACTTTCACGCCGCCCGCTTTACCGCGGCCACCGGCATGAACCTGACATTTCACCACCCACGGACCGGCACCGATTTTCGATGCAGCCTCTTCCGCTTCGCGCGGAGTGGAACAGGCGAAGCCTGATGGTGCTGGCAGGCCGTAGCGCAGGAACAGCTGTTTCGCCTGATACTCGTGTAAATTCATGATGTTCTATCCATTCTTAGTAGGAAGGCTTATCAGGGCACAGCGAACTGTGCCGCAGATTTTTCGATCTCTAATCTTTCGCTGTGCCGGGACTAAA
This sequence comes from Rahnella bruchi, assembly GCF_003614975.1. GTDB lineage: Bacteria > Pseudomonadota > Gammaproteobacteria > Enterobacterales > Enterobacteriaceae > Rahnella > Rahnella bruchi. The sequence goes on from NZ_QZWI01000001.1 coordinate 569,386, forward strand.
CGTCCAGCAGCAGACGAGCCGGATCTTCCAGCATTTCTTTAATGGTCACCAGGAAGCCGACCGATTCACGGCCGTCCACCAGACGGTGATCGTAGGACAGTGCCAGATACATCATTGGCAAAATCACTACCTGACCATTAACCGCCATAGGACGATCTTTAATGGCATGCATGCCCAGGATCGCACTCTGTGGTGGGTTGATGATTGGCGTGGACATCAGGGAGCCGAAGACGCCGCCGTTGGTCACGGTAAAGTTACCGCCGGTCAGTTCTTCCACTTTCAGTTTGCCGTCACGGCCTTTAATCGCCAGCTCTTTGATTTGCTTCTCGATATCAGCCATGCCCAGGGTATCTACGTCACGCAGAACCGGCGTTACCAGGCCACGTGGAGTCGATACAGCAATGCTGACGTCGAAGTAGTTGTGGTAAACCACATCTTCGCCATCAATAGACGCGTTGACTTCCGGATAGCGTTTCAGCGCTTCAACGACGGCTTTCAGATAGAAAGACATAAAGCCAAGACGCACGCCGTGACGTTTTTCGAAACCATCACCGTACTGCTTACGCATATCCATGATTGGCTTCATGTTGATTTCGTTGAAGGTCGTCAGCATCGCAGTGCTGTTCTTCGCTTCAAGCAGACGCTCAGCAACACGCTTACGCAGACGGGTCATAGGAACACGTTTTTCGCTACGTGAACCCAGAGCCGGCGCGGCGCTGGTCGCTGCCGGAGCTGCGGCTGGCGCGGCTGCCGGTTTAGCGTCTTTGGCTTTCGCCAGATGCTGTTCGATATCTTCACGGGTCAGACGACCGCCGACACCGCTGCCTTTGATGGCGCTGGCATCCAGAGAATGTTCAGCAATCAGACGACGGATAGCCGGGCTGAGTGCGTCATTGTTCTCTTCTTCCAGTGCTGCCGTGTGGCGTGCCGCAGGAGTCGCTTCTTTTTCGGAGCTTTTCTCAGTGCTTGGCTTACCGGAGCTGTTGCCAGGACGGATACGCGCCAGGATCTGACGGGAAATCACGGTGGCACCTTCGTCTTCGATAATGCTGTCCAGAATACCGGCTTCACTTGCCGGGACTTCCAGAACCACTTTATCGGTTTCAATTTCTACCAATACATCGTCACGCTCAACACTGTCGCCCGGCTTTTTGTGCCAGGTGGCAACCGTCGCATCCGCAACGGATTCAGGAAGGTCAGGGACCAGAATATCTACGCTACTCATTATAAATCCTTCTTATGTTCCATAGTGTTAACTCACGCCAACGCGTTATTTAACGTTAAGCGCATCGTTAACCAGATCTTGCTGTTGCTTCTGGTGAACGGACATGTAGCCGACTGCCGGAGAGGCAGAGGCCGGGCGTCCTGCGTAACGTAAAGAAGCCCCGAAAGGAATCACTTCACGGAAATTGTGCTGGCTGCAATACCACGCGCCCTGGTTCAGCGGCTCTTCCTGACACCAGACGAAATCATGAACGTGTGAGAATTTCTCAAGCACTTCCTGAATCGCTTTGTGCGGGAACGGGTACAGCTGCTCGATGCGGACAATTGCCACATCGGTTTGCTCGTTTTTGCGACGTTGTTCCAGCAGGTCGTAGTAAACCTTACCGGAGCACATCACCACGCGCTTAACCTGTTTTGGATCCAGCTCGTCAACTTCACCAATCGCTGGCAGGAAGCTGCCGTCGGCCAGTTCTTCCAGCGTAGAAACCGCCAGAGGATGACGCAACAGTGACTTCGGTGACATCACGATCAGCGGACGGCGCATACCGCGCAGTGCCTGACGACGGATCATGTGGTAAACCTGCGCCGGGGTAGACGGGATACACACCTGCATGTTTTGCTCAGCGCAAAGTTGCAGATAGCGTTCCAGACGCGCGGAGGAGTGCTCCGGCCCCTGCCCTTCGTAACCGTGCGGCAGCAGCATGACCAGACCACACATACGGCCCCATTTCTGTTCGCCGGAACTGATGAACTGGTCGATAACCACCTGCGCACCGTTGGCGAAGTCACCGAACTGCGCTTCCCAGATAGTCAGGGTGCGAGGTTCAGCGGTGGCATAACCGTATTCAAACGCCAGTACCGCTTCTTCGGAAAGCACGGAATCCCAGACGTTGAACTCACCCTGGCTGTTATGGATATTAGCCAGTGGCACGTACACGGAACCGTTTTTCTGATTGTGGATCACAGCATGACGGTGGAAGAAGGTGCCACGACCGGTATCTTCACCGGAAAGACGAATCGGAATACCTTCGTCCACCAGCGTAGCGTACGCCAGATTTTCTGCGCCGCCCCAGTCGAATTTCTTATTACCTTCGGCCATCTCGTTACGGTCGCCGTAAATCTTGGCAACGCGCGACTGCATTTCAATCGCATCCGGCACATGGCTGACGCGACGCGCCAGTTCCTGCAGACGTTTATGCTCAACCTTATTCGGGTATGGCTCGTCCCACTCATGATTCAGATACGGTGACCAGGTGAAAGTGTGCATGTCATTCTGACGCCACTCTTCCACTACGCATTCACCGGCATCCAGCGCATCACGGTACAGATTGACCATTTCTGTCGCATCTTCAAGGCTGGCAACATTCTGCTCAGTCAGGACGTCAGCGTAGATCTTACGTGGCGTCGGATGTTTTTTGATCTTGGTGTACATCAGCGGCTGGGTTGCGCTAGGTTCGTCGGCCTCGTTATGGCCGTGGCGACGGTAGCAAACCAGGTCGATCATGACGTCACGTTTGAAGGTGTTACGGAAATCCAGTGCCAGACGGGTCACGAAAGCGACCGCTTCCGGGTCATCAGCATTCACGTGGAAAATCGGCGCCTGCACCATTTTCGCGATATCGGTACAGTAATCGGTGGAACGCGCATCTTTTGGATTCGAGGTGGTGAAGCCCACCTGGTTATTGATGACGATACGCACTGTACCGCCCACTTCATAACCGCGTGCCAGCGACATGTTCAGGGTTTCCTGAACCACACCCTGACCGGTAATTGCCGCGTCACCGTGAATGGTGATTGGCAGAACCATGTTGCTGCGCGCTTCGTCCAGACGATCACGACGGGCACGAACAGAACCGATAACCACCGGGCTGACGATTTCCAGGTGCGACGGGTTAAACGCCAACGCCAGATGAACCATGCCGCCTTCGGTTTCCACATCCGACGAATAGCCCATGTGGTATTTCACGTCACCGGTACCCAGGTGTTCTTTATGCTTACCGGAGAATTCGTCGAACAGGTCCTGAGGTTTTTTCCCCAGCACGTTGATCAGCACGTTCAGACGACCACGGTGCGCCATACCCAGCACCACTTCGCGAGTCCCGTTTTTGCCGGCATGACGGATCATGTCTTTAAGCATAGGAACCAGCGCGTCGCCACCTTCGAGAGAGAAGCGTTTTGCACCCGGGAATTTCGCACCCAGATAACGCTCCAGACCTTCAGCTGCGGTCAGTTCTTTCAGGAAGGTTTTCTTCTCATCATTGGTGAAATTCGCACGACCTGCGACAGATTCGATACGCTGTTGGATCCAGCGCTTCTCTTCTGTGTTGGTGATGTGCATATATTCCGCACCAATGGATCCGCAATAGGTTTGCTTCAGGGCTTTATACAGCTCGCCGAGCTGCATGGTTTCTTTGCCAATGGCAAATGAACCGACGTTGAAGGTCTCCTGGAAATCAGCTTCAGTCAGATGATGGAACGCAGGATCCAGGTCAGGAACATCGTCGAGTTTCCACAGGCCGAGGGGGTCAAGGTTCGCGTTCTGATGGCCACGGAAGCGGAAGGCGTTGATTAATTGCAGCACCTTGACTTGCTTGGCATCCGTTTCAGGATCGCTGATGGAGGAGTTATAACGTGACGCGTCTTTCGCCAGGCGGCGGAAGTAGTCCCGAGTTTGAGAATGGAGTTGCTCTGGTTTCACACCCACTGTTGGTAGCTGTTTAAAAATCGAACGCCAGCTATCGTCAACGGAACCAGGATCGGTTAAGTAGTCTTCATAGAGTTGTTCTATGTAAGACTGGTTTGCACCCGCCAGATAGGAGGAATCCAGCCAGGCCTTCATTGCGCCGTTCTGCATCGTGATCCCTTAAGCTTTGAAGCTTTAGTTTTCGCCGTGGTTAATAATATTGACCGTGATACACCGCGGTAAAACGGTTTTCCTTACTAAAACAGTTCGTTGGTTGAGCATTTGGCTCTTCAAGGAACCTTCAGAAATCATCCATCTGGCTGAGTGATTTTTGAAGTTGCCCTGTTTTCTCTTCCTTTCTTTTGACTGCCCCTTTATCTCCCTGATTTTGACCCGGCTATCTTACTCCAGTCAGGCGCAACTTTGTTGCACTTGTTGCTACTTTGTTATTAAAAAATTACTTATTTGCTATCCTTGCCGCAGTTACCGCATTTGTAACTAAAGAAAGTGCAAAACAGGGGGTAACTAAATAACAGCGGGAACCTGAGTTCCCGCTGATTGCGTTACCTAAACCACTCAGGCACCACGCTGTAGAAGCATGGATTTGATATGGCCAATCGCCTTGGTCGGGTTCAGACCTTTCGGACACACACTTACACAGTTCATGATGCTGTGGCAGCGGAATACGCTGAAAGCATCGTTCAGATCGTCAAGGCGCGATTGTGTTTCAGTGTCGCGGCTGTCGATCAGGAAACGGTAAGCGGCCAGAAGACCCGCCGGACCGACAAATTTGTCCGGATTCCACCAGAACGAAGGACAGGACGTTGAGCAGCAGGCGCAAAGAATACATTCGTACAATCCGTCCAGCTTTTCACGCTCATCCGGCATCTGTAAGTGTTCACGCGCCGGAGGATTTTTCCCATCATTCAACAAGTAAGGCTTAATCTTCTCATACTGCTTATAGAATTGCCCCATGTCCACAACAAGGTCGCGCACAACCGGCAAACCTGGCAACGGACGGATAACAATTTTCTTGCTACCGTTACGCAGCGTCGATACCGGCGTGATACACGCCAGACCGTTTTTACCGTTCATGTTGACGCCGTCTGACCCGCAGACGCCTTCACGGCATGAGCGGCGGAAAGCCAGTGTCGGATCCTGTTCTTTCAGCAAAATCAGCGCGTCGAGCAACATCATGTCGCGCCCGTCTTTGGCTTCCAGCACGTAATCTTTCATGTACGGAACGTCATCTACGTCCGGGTTATAGCGATAAATCGAAAATTCAATTTTCATAGTCTGTCTCCGCTTAGCCCTAGTAAGTACGCGCTTTCGGCGGGAACGCCGCGCGAAGCTTAGGCTGCATGTTCACCTCACGGCGGGTCATGCTTTCCGTTTCCGGCTGATACAGCGTATGGCACAACCAGTTCGCATCATCACGCTCAGGGAAGTCAAAGCGGCTGTGTGCGCCACGGCTTTCTGTACGGTAGTTTGCGGAGACGGCAGTAGAGAACGCGGTTTCCATCAGGTTATCCAGCTCCAGACACTCGACGCGCTGGGTGTTGAATTCTGAAGAAGTATCATCCAGACGCGCTGATTTCAGACGCTCGCGGATCACTTTCAGTTCTTCCAGACCTTTCGCCATCGCATCACCTTCGCGGAAGACCGAGAAGTTGTTCTGCATGCACGATTGCAGGTCTTTACGGATAGCCACCGGATCTTCACCTGAACGGGTGTTGTTCCAGCGGTTCAGACGTTCCAGAGACACATCGATATCATCCTGAGATGCATCGCGGCTTTCGCCCTGCTCGGTGATAGATTCCTGCAGATGCATACCTGCGGCACGGCCAAACACCACCAGATCCAGCAGTGAGTTGCCGCCCAGACGGTTAGCGCCGTGAACCGATACGCAGGCAATTTCGCCGACTGCGAACAGCCCTGGAATCACTTCATCCTGACCTTGCGCGTTAACACGCAGCGCCTGACCGGTCACTTTGGTCGGAATACCGCCCATCATGTAGTGGCAGGTAGGGATAACTGGGATGGGTTCTTTCACCGGATCGACGTGTGCGAAGGTACGCGACAGTTCGAGAATACCCGGCAGGCGGGATTCCAGAACGTCTTTACCCAGATGATCAAGTTTGAGTTTAGCGTGCGGGCCCCACGGACCTTCACAGCCGCGGCCTTCACGGATTTCGATCATGATTGAACGCGCCACCACGTCACGACCCGCCAGGTCTTTAGCATTCGGCGCATAACGTTCCATGAAACGTTCGCCATCTTTATTAAGCAGATAACCGCCTTCACCACGACAGCCTTCTGTCACCAGAACCCCAGCACCGGCGATACCGGTCGGGTGGAACTGCCACATTTCCATATCCTGAACCGGCACGCCTGCACGCAGCGCCATGCCGACACCGTCGCCGGTATTAATATGGGCGTTAGTGGTGGACTGATAAATACGGCCTGCACCGCCGGTTGCCAGCACGGTGGCTTTGGCTTTGAAGTAGACCACTTCACCGGTTTCGATACAGATAGCCGTACAACCGACGATCGCGCCGTCCTGGTTTTTCACTAAATCCAGTGAATACCATTCGGAGAAAATCGTGGTGCCATTTTTCAGGTTCTGCTGATACAGCGTGTGCAGCAAGGCGTGACCGGTACGGTCAGCCGCTGCCGCAGTACGTGCCGCCTGCTCGCCGCCGAAGTTCTTCGACTGGCCGCCAAACGGACGCTGATAAATACGGCCGTCTTCAAGACGGGAGAATGGCAGCCCCATGTGTTCCAGTTCCAGAATCGCTTCCGGGCCGGTCTTACACATATATTCAATGGCGTCCTGGTCACCGATATAGTCGGAACCTTTTACGGTGTCGTACATGTGCCATTCCCAGTCATCCTCATGGGTGTTACCCAGCGCGACGGTGATACCGCCCTGCGCTGACACCGTATGGGAGCGGGTTGGGAAGACTTTAGAAATCAGGGCGCAAGACAGCCCCATTTGTGAAATTTGTAACGCGGCACGCATACCGGCGCCACCTGCGCCGATAACGACAGCATCGAACTCTCTGACTGGCAGATTCATTTACTACGCTCCCCAAACAACAATTGTTCCGTAAAGTAGGTAAACCACCAGCGTCACGACAATGGCCAGTTGCAGCACAAGCCGGACAGCTACCGGTTTCACATAGTCCGTTAACACCTGCCACATGCCGATCCACGCGTGGATCAGAATCGACAGCAGCGCCAGCAGTGTGAATACTTTGGTGATGGAGGAAGCGAAGAAGCCATGCCAGACATCAAATGTCAGTTCCTGAGCCAGAACCACGAAGCCCAGAATATAGAGGATGTACAGGGTGAGGATAATTGCGGAAGCACGAAGTAACAGCCAGTCGTGCACACCATTGCGCCCTAACGCAGAAACGTTGCTTACCATACGAGGACTCCAGCCAGAATTGACAGCACGACGGTAAGACCGATTGCCACCTGGGCAGAACGGGTACCGGCAGCCAAACTCTCTTCGATATAGCCAAAATCCATCAGCAAATGGCGAATGCCACCGCAAACGTGATAGGCCAGCGCAGTGAGTATTCCCCAAAAGATGAATTTAACGAAGAAGCTATTCATGATGGCGGCAGCTTGTGCAAACCCTTCAGGAGAAGAGAGAGACAGGCCTAAAAGCCAGAGGAGGATACCGACGGCGACGAAGGTAATTACGCCAGAGACTCGGTGTAAGATGGACGCTATCGCAGTAACAGGAAACCGGATCGTTTGCAGATCCAGATTGACAGGTCTTTGTTTTTTCACGGTTTTGCCCACACAGCTCTTATTATTTTACTTCCTCCGGACCGGAGCAGTATGTCAGACAGCACTCTTTCCTTGGTTCTTGTCGCTGTGGGTGCGTTGGCTGCGCGCGCTCACCCTGCTCACTGACCAATGTCAGCTCATAGGGATTCGGTTGCTTGCCGCCTTCCCACAACACCAATAACTTTGGAAAGCTGAGCTAAAAGCCCGACATTTCCCGCGCTCAAACAACGACATCCGATGTGCTTAAACGGCGCAGAAATGTATTTTCCTTTAAGTCCATTTTCATAAAATCTAAGACAAAAAAGAGAGTGCTGGGTGCTCCTACTTCGGATTGCCCGGAGACCTTGTAGGAGTATAGGTTGATCACATTCTTATTACAATTGCCCTACAAATGCTTTATTCACATTTCTTTGAAACAGTGAGTTATCTCTCACTTTTCACAAAAGACACAAAATAAATTATCTGGTTTGACAATTGATCAACATTTCCATTACAAATGAGTTATTCCTATAGGACTGTGATACTGAGCACATACCGGCTTTCGCCTGACGCACCAAAATGGTGAAAGTTTCTGAAGAATCAGTGGATCACACAATCGCAAAGACGGGTCTTCCCTGATGGCTCAAGTTATGCAAAAGTGGTGATTGTGTAAATCCTCATGCTTCTCACAGGTACTGAGTGACAGAACAGTAATGATTTACCGAATCTTTAACAACGATGAAACGCCGCTTGTTTGTCACAGAGCAGTCTGAGACTGCAATTCGACTCAGCTCTACGTTCCCTTTTGAATTCGATCGAAGAGCTAAGGCTGACAATAATAATGACCTTACAAGGCGTCGCTTCCAGGCATTTCTGTTGTTAGGGATTTTTAAAAATAAGGCGCTAAGGAGACTGTAAATGGCTGATAAGAAAGCGACACTTACCCTACAAGGTCACGACCCGATCGAACTAGATGTGCTATCCGGCACGCTGGGCCAGGATGAGATTGATATCCGCCCGTTAGGCGCGAAAGGTTTTTTCACCTATGACCCCGGTTTTACGTCTACTGCATCTTGCGAATCTAAAATCACCTTTATCGACGGTGACGAGGGGATCCTGTTACATCGCGGCTTCCCGATTGATCAACTGGCGCAAGAATCTACTTTCCTGGAAGTGAGCTATCTGCTGCTTAACGGCGAAACCCCTACTCCGGAACAGTACGAAGAATTCAAAACCAATGTGACCCGTCACACGATGGTTCATGAGCAAATCACCCGCCTGTTCCATGGTTTCCGTCGTGACTCTCACCCGATGGCTGTGCTGTGTGGTGTGACCGGTGCTTTGGCGGCGTTTTATCACGACTCGATTGACGTCGAAAATGAACGTCACCGTGAAATCGCGGCTTACCGCCTGCTGTCCAAAATGCCGACCGTAGCGGCCATGTGTTACAAATATTCTATCGGCCAGCCGTTTGTCTATCCGCGCAACGACCTGTCGTATGCCGGTAACTTCCTGCACATGATGTTCTCCACACCGTGTGAAGAATACAAAGTGAACCCGGTTCTGGAACGCGCGATGGACCGTATTCTGATCCTGCACGCTGACCATGAGCAAAACGCCTCAACATCTACCGTGCGTACCGCCGGTTCTTCTGGCGCTAACCCGTTTGCCTGTATCGCTGCGGGCATCGCGTCCCTGTGGGGACCGGCTCACGGCGGCGCCAACGAAGCTGCGCTGAAAATGCTGGAAGAAATCAGCAGCGTGGATCACATTCCTGAATTCGTTAAGCGTGCGAAAGACAAAAATGATTCGTTCCGCCTGATGGGCTTTGGTCACCGTGTTTACAAAAACTATGACCCGCGCGCCACCGTGATGCGTGAAACCTGTCATGAAGTGCTGAAAGAACTGGATCTGAAAGATAACCTGCTGGAAGTGGCGATGGAACTTGAGCACATTGCGCTCAACGACCCGTACTTCATCGAGAAAAAACTGTATCCGAACGTCGATTTTTACTCCGGCATCATCCTGAAAGCGATGGGTATTCCGTCTTCCATGTTTACCGTTATCTTCGCGATGGCGCGTACAGTTGGCTGGATTGCTCACTGGAGCGAAATGCATCAGGAAGGCATTAAAATCGCCCGTCCTCGTCAGCTGTATACCGGCTACGACAAACGCGATTTCCACTCTCAGCTGAAAAAATAATCTTTACTGATTAAGCTGAACAAAAAGGCTCCCACGGGAGCCTTTTTCATTTCTGCGCCTGGGCTAAACCTGGCACACCGGACACCAGAAAAACGGTCGTGATGACACGCTGGTTTTGACGATCGGATCACCGCAGCGCTCGCAGGGTTGCCCTGTCCGGCCAAACACCTTAAATCGGAACAGCGCGCCGTGATGCACATTCTCATCCATGGTTCCGCGCGTGGCATAAGACAAGCGGGCAACCGACAAACAGGCGTCCGCCAGCGCATCCAGCTCCGTGTCGTTCAGATCTTTCGGCTTATGATCCGGCAGCAGTTTTGCCAGCCAGAGAATTTCCGCGCGAAGATAATTCCCCAGCCCCGCCAGAAATGCCTGATCCAGCAACATTCCACCCAGCTGACGGTTGCAGAATTTTGACGAAAGTAACCGCTCACGTACCTGCGCCACCGTTAACCGCTCATCCAGAACGTCCGGCCCGATACGTTGCAAAAACGGATGATTTTCTATTTCTGCCGTATCGTAAATACTGATTTCGGAGGCACTGTACAGCAGAATTGCGGCTTCGGTGGTTTCCAGTTTTACCCGCAGGGACCGCCTGGTCTCCTTCGCCACTTCACCGGCGTTGACCACCCGCCAGACACCATATAGCTGGTTGTGGCTGTAAAGCGTCAGTCCGTTGGAAAAGTGCGTCAGCAGCGCTTTGCCGCGCGTTTCAATCGACGTGATTTTTGTACCGCGTAACGCTGACTGATAGGGCTTGAGTGCGCCAAATGCAAACCAGACATCCGTGAGTGGCTTATTAACCACCGCCGCCGCCAGCAAATCGGCGGCGCGGCGGATTTCAGGACCTTCAGGCATCAGTGAGTCGCACCCTCGGCAATTTTCAAATCCTGTTCAGTGTGCAACGCAATCGCGATAGTCAGCTCAAGGGCGTTCAGAACAGTGTGTACTGACATACTTGGCGCGCCGGGATGTTTCGCCGCCTGCTCTGGCAGATAAGGAATATGGATAAAACCGCCTTTTACCACTTTGCAGGAAGGTTGCGCCAGCCGGTGCATCAGGCCGTACATCACGTGATTACAGACATAGGTTCCGGCGGTTTGTGACACGCACGCAGGAATGCCGGATTCGCGTAATCCGCTGACAATCGTTTTGATCGGCAGTGAGGAAAAATAGGCCGCAGGTCCGCCAGCGACAATCGTTTCGTCCACCGGCTGATGACCTTCGTTATCAGGAATACGCGCATCATCGACGTTGATCGCCACACGTTCGAGGCTGAAATCCACACGCCCGCCCGCCTGTCCGACGCAAATCACCATTTCGGGCAGGATCTCGTCAATTGCCGCATTCAGCGCATCAATGGCTTTGCCAAAAACGCACGGTAACTGGCGCACCACAATCTGCGCGCCGGATAATTCCAGGTCACCCAGCTGTTTCACCACTTCCCATGACGGATTCACGCGCTCACCGCCAAAAGGCTCAAAACCCGTTACCAGAACTTTACGCATCGATATTCCCTAAGATCAGCCCGCGCTGATCTGAATTTGTTGCTCACCAAACGCTTCCCGCAACCGGCGGGCGAAAGTCAGTGCGTGTTCACCGTCACCGTGCAGGCAGACAGTATCGGCGCTGACCGGCACCCAGAGACCTTCGCGGCTGAGAACTTTACCTTGCTGAACCATCGCCAGTGTCTGATCCAGCGCCAGTTCGTCGCTTTCAATCATCGCATCTGGCTGACTGCGCGGTACCAGCGTGCCGTCACTTTGATACCGCCGGTCAGCAAATACTTCCTGACGCGTTTGCAGCCCGAGCCGCTCACCCGCGCGGATTAACTCACTTCCCGCCAGCCCGACCAGGCGCAGCGCCGGGTCGATGGTATGCACCGCGCGAGCAATCGCATCAGCCAGAATCGCGTCGGTTGCGGCCTGGTTGTAAAGCATACCGTGTGGCTTAACGTGAACCATTTTCCCGCCTTCTGCACGGGTAATGGCCACCAGCGCACCGAGCTGATACACCACCTGTGCGTACACCGTTTCAGGAGGCAGCCGCATCGCGGTGCGGCCAAAGTTTTCACGATCGGGAAAGCTCGGATGCGCGCCAATCGCCACGCCGTACTTCAGCGCCCAGCGCACGGATTGCCGCATGGTTTGTGCGTCACCGGCATGGAATCCGCAGGCAATGTTGGCGGAACTGACCAGTTGCAACAAAGCCTCATCGTTGGCGCAGCCTTCGCCTAAATCCGCATTAAGATCAACGACCATGCAGCCCCCGTTTGACCTGTTCTATAAACTGCGCCTGTTCACGCAGCGCTTTCTGCGCCTCAGCCGGTGTGCACTGAACAAAATGCACCGGCTCACCCAGACGGATTTGCGCCAGATTATACAAATCCGCTTCAATCACGCAGGCGATACGCGGATAGCCGCCGGTGGTCTGCGCATCGGCCATCAGCACAATAGGCTGCCCGCCGTGCGGCACCTGTACCACACCGGGCAACAGACCGTGCGACAACATTTCGCGGTCAGTTTCGCGCTTCAGAACATGCCCGTGCAGGCGATATCCCATACGGTTACTTTGCGGACTGAGCTGCCACGAGGCACGCCAGAATTCTTCGCGCGACTGAGCGCTGAATTCCTGATATTCAGGGCCCGGCAAAGCACGGATACGGTTGCCGAACAGCAGCTGTTTAATGCCGCCGGAGTGCTTCGGCTGCTGGTGCGAATCGCCGGTTGGCAACTGATCGCCATCCTGCAACTGACGCCCCTGAAAACCACCGAATTGGGCTTTCAGATCCGTACTGCGCGATCCCATGACTTCAGGCACATCAATGCCACCGGAAATGGCCAGATAGCTGCGCATACCGCGTGTCGGCATTTTCAGCGTCAGAACCTGCCCCGGTTTCACCGCATAATTCCAGCCGGTCCAGATTTCTTTGCCATCAAGCTGCGCGTGACAGCCCGCACCGGTCAGCGCAATCCATCCTTCACGGTGGAACTGCGCACTGAACTGACCCAGCGTGATTTCCAGACCGGCAGCATTTTCATCATTGCCGACCAGCAGATTGGCAATCCGCAGCGCCGGTGCATCCAGCGCACCGGACTGGCTGACGCCCTGCTGACGATAACCGTTACGCCCTAAATCCTGAACGGTGGTAAACATCCCTGCGCGTAAAATCTTCAGCATACGCCCTCCTTTTGTGGCACGAAGCGCACGCTGTCACCCGGCAGAAGCAATGTCGGTACTTCACGCAGCGGATCAAACATCGCCAGAGGCGTTTGTCCGATCAGCTGCCAGCCGCCCGGCGTCGCGAGCGGATAAATCCCTGTCTGACTGCCGCCGATACCGACCGAGCCAGCGGGTACCGAAAGACGCGGTTCGCCGTGACGCGGTGTGGTGAGTTTCTCTGACATGCCGCCCAGATAAGGGAAACCCGGCTGGAAACCGAGAAAATAGACGGTGTAATCAATACCCGAATGGCATTCCACCACCTGACGCGGCGTCATGCCCGTATGGTGCGCGACATGCTCTAAATCCGGCCCCTGAGCGCCGCCGTAAATCACCGGAATTTCAATCAGTCGGGATGCAGGCTCAATCGCTTCGCTCTCTTCCCACCAGGTTTGCAGGCGCTCAATCGCGTCCAGCGCCGAACTTTGCGCGTCGGTAAGTAACACTGTCAGATTATTCATACCGGGTATAACTTCGCGGACACCGGGATACATCGCCCGGTCCTGTAAACGCTGAGCCAGTCCCCAGATACGTTGCTGGCTCGCCAACGAAACCGGGGGTTCCAGTTCCAGCACTACCGCGCGTTCACCCAGCAGGTAACATCGTGCTCGTTGCACTCAGGCACTCCTCAAAGAAGGGTTGTGGATCATCAGGTTATTCACTAAAGCTATAGTATGTGATTTGTTATCAGTTATGCGTGAAATCGAGTGGTGATGTCAACTCATCTGCCCGTTTGAGCCGGATACTGAGGTTTCGCCCGCCGCCCGCAACTGGTACTCTCAGAAAAGTTGCTGTTTTTTTTTAGCGTTTGGATAACGCCTTCGTTACACAATAGGGATGGCCTGTGAGAAAACCATTAGCACTCTTCTTTCCGCTCTACACCACGACATTACTGATGTTGCTGGGCTCCGGCCTGCTGACCACCTACATTTCCCTGCGTCTGTCCGCTGTCCACGTCAGTGGCGCGATGATCGGGGCGATTATCGCTGCTAACTACATCGGGCTGGTGATCGGCGGTAAAGTCGGCCATATCCTGATCGCACGCGTCGGGCACATTCGCGCTTACGTATCCTGTTCCGGCATCATTACCGCTGCAGTGCTCGGACACGGCCTGACCGACATTATTCCCGTCTGGGTGGTGCTGCGCCTGATCATCGGCTTGTGCATGATGGTGCAATATATGGTGCTGGAAAGCTGGCTCAACGATCAGGCTGAAGCTAACCAGCGCGGCGTAGTGTTCGGCTTTTATATGGTGGCGTCTTATCTCGGGATGGCGCTCGGTCAGGTGGTGCTGATGCTCAACAGCGATTTAGGCGTCAGTACGCTTATCGTTATCGCGCTGTGTTTTGCCTTGTGTCTGGTGCCGATTGCCCTGACGACGCGCACTAACGTCGGCCATATGTCACCGGCTCCGATGGAACTGAAATTCTTTATCGGCGCGATCCCCAAAGTGCTGGCCATCACGCTGCTGATTGGCATGGTGGTCGGTTCCTTCTACGGGCTGGCGCCGATTTACACCAGCCAGCAATCGCTGAGCACACAACAAACCGGCCTGTTCATGGCGCTGGCAATTTTCGCCGGATTACTGGCGCAGTTCCCGCTGAGCTGGCTGTCAGATCGCTATAACCGCAACATGCTGATGCGCATTAATGCCATTTTGCTGGCGGTGGCGGCCATACCGCTGGCGCTGCTGACACATATCTCGTTCCCGCTGCTGCTCGGCATTGGTTTTATCGTCAGCCTGATGCAGTTCACGTTGTACCCGCTGGTCGTCGCTCTTGCCAATGACATGATTGAGCCGGAGCGCCGTGTTTCGCTTTCAGCCTGTCTGCTGATGGCGTTTGGTGTGGGGGCGTGTATTGGCCCGCTGGCGGTCGGCGCGCTGATCGAACCGCTCGGCGGTAATATTCTCTACGCCTTTTTTGCCCTTTGCGGCGGCGGAATTGTTGCTCTGAGCCGGACGTCGAAAAAAGAAGAAGAAACGCAGATGGCGGTCGATGCGCCGGTTCCGCACATCGCCATGCCAGACAGCCTGAGCAGTTCGCCGCTCTCTCCGGCGCTGAATCCGGCGTTTGATGAGCAGATGATTCAGGAAACCATGCCCGCACCGGAAAACGTCGTCGAACCCCGATCGGAGGAAAGCGAAACCGCAGAGGAACAGGAAGAAGAAAGCAAGTATCCACCGCAGGGCGCAGACCCAGAAGTGGATACCGGATTACAGCGGGCATTTACCCTGCTGGAAGACAGCGTTTCTGAAGAGATAACTGATAAAACGATACATAAGTAAGGGGCGTAATCGTTGCAGGCAGTTTGGATTCGGCCAGCGCGCAGGGACAGGAGCGTACCCTGAGTACGTGACTGTCGCGAGCACTGCCCGGATTCAAATTGGCAAATAAGATAGCCCCTAGGCAGGGTTATCGATGTCAATGAACATAACATCTAATCCATGTTCCGCAGCCAGCCATTCGCCCAGCGCTTTCACGCCGTAACGTTCTGTGGCGTGATGGCCGGCAGCATAAAAATGGATCCCCATTTCACGCGCAATATGGATAGTTTGTTCTGACACTTCGCCGCTGATAAAGGCATCCACGCCAAATTCTGCCGCCTGCTGGATAAAGCCCTGACCGCCACCGGAACACCAGGCAACGCGACGGATTTCAGCCGGTCCGCCCTGCGAGCTGTGCAGCACGTTACGGTCAAGGGTTACTTCTATACGCTGACGCAATTCTTCACCGGTCAGCGGTTTTTCCAGTTCGCCGTAAGGCACCAGCGGCATCACTTCACCCAGCACGCTAATCCCGAACAGTTTCGCCAGTTGCGCGTTGTTACCCAGTTCAGGGTGCGCATCAAGCGGCAGATGATAACCGTATAAATTGGTATCACTGACCAGCAGAGTTTTCAGGCGATTGCGTTTCATTCCACGGATCACCGACGGTTCATTTTTCCAAAAATAACCGTGATGAACCAGAATTGCGTCAGCTTCTACGGCAATGGCGGCATCCAGCAAATCCTGAGATGCGGTCACACCGGTCACCACACGCTGCACGTTACGACGGCCTTCTACCTGTAAACCATTAGGGGCGTAATCATTGAAATTACCGACGTCCAGTTTCTGGTTGATCAGCATTTCCAGCTGGAGATTATTCATGGCGTTTCTCTTATTGGTAGATTGTCTATTTGACCGCTAATTTATCACCCTGCGCCATTCTGACAAACTTCACGCCCAGATTATTGCCTTTCTCCAGTTGCGACATGATCTCTTTTTCAGGATCAGCACCCGCTTTGAGGCTTGGTTTGACGTGGCTGATAATCACCGTGAGATCTTTCAGTGAGCCCTCACCCCCCGCATATTGTTGCAACTGCCCCAGTTCTTTCAGCAGCCACTCTGGAGTCAGGTGCCCGAACAGTTTGCTGTCTGGCACACCATCGGGATAAGACGTTTCGATAATGATGCCTTTCAGCCGTTTCGCTTTGACCTCATCACCCAGCACGCGCCAGACGGTATCCAGGTTCTTTGATTTTTCCACTTCATCGGGGCCGGTATCACCGAAGAAGGCAAACGACTGTTTGTGACGGCTCACCAGTATCATGCTTGATGGCGTGCCACCGTGGCTGAGGGGATAAAGAGTGCCATCGAGACCGGTGAGGCCGAGGGAAAAGCGCTGCGCCGGACGTTGCTGATTCAGGCGATAAGTGCCAATGCGCAAACCACTGCCAGAATCGGTGAAGTTCGGCCAGACGCGGCCATTGAAATAGTGCTGACGCAGCGTGCCGATGGTGTCCGCCGTGCCGTAAATCGGTTTTTTGCTGTCTTCCGGCGAGCTGATAATCAGCCCTGCCAGATGGTCGAGATGACCGTGGCTGATAAAGTATCCGCCGATCAGGTTGCGGAAAACCGCGCCCTGCGGGGTCAGCGGCGCGGCATTTTCAGCCGTCACCTGCGGGAAGCTGCCCTTATCCAGTGCCTTGCGGATGCCCGGTAAAACAGAACCTGCATCCAGGCCGAGATACAGTTTTTGATCGTCACTTCTGACGAGGTACGAGGTGAGATTGCCTTCTTCGACGCCGCCGTTCACGCCGAGCGCCACCACATCAAATCCCGCGGTGGCCTGTCCCGCCCAGCATGCCAGCATCAGCGCCAGCAGGTGTTTTTTCATCACATCGCTCCTTGTCGTGGTGAGAGAATAAGGTCAGTCAGACCGGTTTTTTGCCGCCTCAAACGCCGCAAGCGTGTCTTTTCTCGCCCGCGCGTGATCGACAACCGGCAGCGGATAGTTTAGCACGCGATGATGTTTTTCAGCCCAGCGATGCGGTTGATGAATGTCTCTTTCTGGAACATCCACCAGCTCAGGCACCCAGGCTTTAATAAAACGCCCGGTTTTGTCAAAACGTTCGCCCTGCGTGGTCGGATTGAAAATACGAAAATACGGCGCGGCGTCGGTGCCGGTAGAAGCGCCCCACTGCCAGCCCCCATTGTTGGCCGCCAGATCGCCGTCGAGCAATTGTGACATGAAATACCGCTCGCCTTCGCGCCAGTTGATCAGCAAATCTTTCACCAGAAAACTGGCGACAATCATACGCAGGCGGTTATGCATCCAGCCGGTTGTATTGAGCTGGCGCATTGCCGCATCGACAATCGGATAACCGGTATTCCCGTCTTTCCATGCCTGTAATTCTTCCGGCGCATGACGCCAGCGTACATTGTCGGTCCATTCGACGAACGGCTGATGTTTGCAAAGCTTCGGCCAGGCGACGATCAGATGACGGTAAAACTCACGCCACACCAGTTCATTCAGCCAGCCGAACGCGCCACCTTCGGTCTTCTCCAGCACGTCCGGGCATTCGGCGCGCAGACGGTTCAGACACTGGCGTGGGGAGAGTACGCCAATGGCCAGATACGGCGACAGCGAACTGGTGCCATCGACCGCCGGTAAATCGCGCTGCTCGAGATAATCCTGCACCTGTTCGCGGCAAAAACTGCGCAGCTGGTTACGGGCGGCGTCCTCGCCAATCGCAAAATCTTCACCAATATCGGCCAGCGGATAATCGAACGGCATCAGCCGGTGCATCACCACTTTTCCTGCATTCTCGCGGGCTGGCGGCGCAGGCAAAGAACGGCTGTCGGACTCGGTCAGGCGGGATAAAAATGCCCGTCGAAAAGGCGTGTAGACCTTGTACATCTCATTATTGCCGGTCGTGACAGAGCCCGGCGGCAACAGCAGACTGTCGTCAAAAGCGTGGCAGATGACCGATTCACTGACCGCTTTTTCCAGTGCCGCATCACGCTGACGCTCGTTGATTTCATACTGTTTGTTGTAAAACAGCGCATCCACCTTTTCGGCTTCACAGAAATCTTTCAGCCAGTCCACGCTGTCGGCAAAATCATCACACTGATGGTAATGCAGCCCGATACCGCGCTCCGCCAGCGCATGTTGCAGCGCCTGCAAATGCTGATAAATAAACATCGCCTGACGCGGCGCCATTTCATGCTGTTTCCACTGTTCCGGCGTGGCGATAAAAAGGGCAATCACCCGCGCCTGCGGATCTTCACAGGCGGCATGCAACGCGCGGTTATCGGTTATCCGCAGGTCACCACGGAACCAGACTAAATGCGTGGTCATAACACTCCTTTTAATGTCCGTATCGAAGTTTTAAGGCTTCCGGGTATGGCTCGAAATAGCGTTGATCAGCCAGATAAGCGTCCGGATATTCCGACATGTAATGCTTGAGTAAAGTGATGGGCGCCAGCAGCGGTTGCATGCCCTGACGATAACGGTCGATAAGTCCGGCCAGTTCCTGACGTTGCGGCGAACTCAGCTGTTTGCGGAAATATCCCTGAACGTGCATCAGCACGTTGGTGTGATTACGGCGCGTGGCTTTGTGGCGCAGCAAATTCATCAGCCGCAGACGGTATTCGTCAAAGTATTTATCGAGGGAATCCCAGTCTGCCATCGCGGCGACAAAGCGCCCCAGCTCGCGATATTCCGGCTGAGAATGGGCCAGCAAAATCAGTTTATAGCGGCTATGGAAAGCCATCAGCTTGCCGCGCGTCAGACCGCTTTCACGCAGCTGATTCAGCTCAAAAAGCGTAAAAATACGCTCGACGAAATTCTCGCGCAGCACGAGATCGTTCAGCCGACCGTCTTCTTCCACCGGCAGCCAAGGATGCTGTTTCATCAGCTCGGCGGTATAAATCCCGACACCGGATTTTTTAGCATCTTTGCCGTTGGCGCTGTAAACACGCACCCGTTCCATCCCGCAGCTGGGGGATTTTGCGCAGACAATATAGCCGCAAAGATGATCAAGCGGCGCGACGCGTTTCTCGGCGTAGGCCTGCATTTTCTCAGTGAGATCGGTGGTTTCGTCGTTGCTGAAACGCATGATCACGCCATCGTCACTTTTAATCAGACGCAGCGCCGCGCGGGGTGACGGTAAGCCGATGGCCATTTCCGGGCAGATCGACTCAAAGCGCACATAAGGTGACAACTGCTCGACGGCAAACGCCAGGCGTTTATGGCCGCCATCGAAACGGACGTTATCACCCAACAGACATGCACTGATGCCAACTGGAATTGTTTTCGCCATGGTCAGCTCCCGGAATTAAGAAAAAGAGGGGTGCCTGAACTTCATCACCTGCATGTATAACCATAGCACAAGTTATACATAAAAATAATGTTGTACAGGTTTATCGCTGGGCAATAAAAAACCCCGTCGGGGAAACGGGGTTTCAGGCTCCTCTCCTGCAAGGGGGAGGCCGGGAGGGGTTTAGCAGACCAAACAACTGCTTATGAAAACTTCAAATCTGGTTTTTGACCTTAATACCCCACCCCAGCCCTCCCCTTCGCAGGGGAGGGAGCTAACTCAATAGAAATCTTGTGTCGCCATCTCAGCATGACTCAGCCACACCGGCTTATCGCTGGTTTTCATCCAGACGCGGTGTAAATAGCTGTAAAAACGGGCGCGGTCAGCGCGGAACAGCATTACCGGCAGAGCCAGGACACCGGCTGCGATAACAAAAGCGCGGCGGGCCAGTATGCGGGTCATTGTGTACGGCGTGTAATCATTCATAGCACTCATAGCGTTGCTCCTGTCATATTTTTCGGAAACTGTAAGTTGCGAAAAATATACTGCAATTGATGAAATTTTACTACTCATCTGACCACTTTGAAGTGTAAATTTTCGCCAATTTTGCCCTATCGCTGTAATTGAGTTACAGAATGGTTAAATAAATACGCAATTAAAGTTTATTTTGAGTTTCATTTTTTGCGCATTTTTATACTTTTTTTACACGCAGGCGTTATTTCTTTTCAGGATCTTTTCCTGCCTTTCCTTATTCTCGCCACAACATAAAAACACACCTGTGGAGGTGGATTGTGAGTGTTGGCGTAATCTGCGGCGCATTACTGGTTCTTCTGCTGCTCGGCTATCTGGTCTATGCCCTGCTGAATGCGGAGGATTTTTAAATGGCCGCAACCGGATCCTTACTGATTGCCAGTTTTATGCTGGTGCTTTTGCTGCTGGCAAAACCACTGGGAAACTTTATTGCTCAACTGATTGAAGGACAAACTGGCGCATTTATTCAGCGCATAGAAAACGGTGTTTTACGCACGTCTGGCAGCAGCCCGGCTGAAATGAACTGGTGGCAGTACGCGCTGGCGATCATGGTATTCAACATTCTGGGCATCATTGTGCTGACGGTGATGCTGATGGCGCAGGGCGTGTTGCCGATGAACCCGCAGCATTTTGGCGGACTGTCATGGGATCTGGCTTTCAACACCTCGGTGAGTTTCGTCACCAACACTAACTGGCAGGCTTACAGCGGCGAAAGCACGCTGAGCTATCTCAGTCAGATGGTCGGACTGACCGTCCAAAACTTCCTCTCTGCTGCAACCGGTATCGCCGTAGCATTCGCCCTGATCCGCGCCTTTGCGCGCCCTTCAGCGCAAACCATCGGTAATGCCTGGACGGATTTATGGCGCATCACCTTATATCTGCTGCTGCCGGTGTCCTTCCTGCTGGCGCTGTTTTTCGTCAGTCAGGGCGTGCTGCAAAACGTCGAGGCGTATCAGCACATCACTACGCTGGAAGGTCTGCAACAGACATTGCCGATGGGGCCGGTGGCTTCGCAGGAAGCAATCAAAATGCTCGGCACCAACGGTGGCGGATTCTTTGGGGCTAACTCCGCACATCCGTTTGAGAATCCGACAGCGCTGACCAACATGGTGCAGATGCTGGCGATTTTCATTATCCCCTGCGCGCTGTGTTTCGCGTTTGGCCGTGTGGTCGGCGACAACCGTCAGGGCCATGCACTGGTGTGGGCGATGTCGGTGATTTTCGTGGTTTCTGTAGTGGTGGTGATGTACGCCGAACTCAAAGGCAACCCGCACTTCACGATGCTGGGCGCTGACAGCAACTTCAATATGGAAGGTAAGGAAAGCCGCTTCGGCATTCTGGCCTCCAGCCTGTATGCGGTGGTGACGACGGCGGCCTCGTGCGGTGCGGTCAACGCCATGCACGATTCCTTTACCGCACTTGGCGGCATGGTGCCGATGTGGCTGATGCAGATTGGTGAAGTGGTGTTCGGCGGCGTGGGTTCCGGTCTGTACGGCATGCTGTTGTTCGTACTGCTGACGGTGTTTATCGCCGGGCTGATGATTGGCCGCACACCGGAATATCTCGGTAAGAAAATCGACGTTTACGACATGAAGATGACTGCGCTGGCAATCCTGGTCACGCCGACGCTGGTCTTGCTGGGTACCGCGCTGGCGCTGGTCACCGACGCCGGTAGAGCGGGGATTTTAAACCCCGGTGCACACGGTTTCAGTGAAGTGCTGTACGCGGTGTCTTCCGCCTCCAACAACAACGGCAGCGCGTTTGCCGGGTTGAGCGTCAACACTCCGTTCTACAACCTGTTGCTGGCAGCCTGCATGTTCTTCGGCCGCTTCGGGGTGATTATTCCTGTGCTGGCGATTGCCGGTTCACTGGTGGCGAAAAAGCGCCAGCAGGCAGGCAACGGCACCCTGCCGACGTCCGGTCCGCTGTTTATCGGCCTGCTGGTTGGTACCGTGCTCTTAGTGGGCGCGCTGACCTTTATTCCGGCGCTGGCGCTGGGGCCGGTCGCGGAACATTTGCAGGTCTGGTCAGCACAGTAATGCTGCGTAACTCGTTGAACTGATGAATATAGAGACTAAAAAGATGAGTCGTAAACAACGTGCGTTATTTGAACCCCGTCTGATCCGCACTGCCCTGCTGGATTCGGTGAAAAAACTGGATCCCCGCGTTCAGTGGCGCAACCCGGTGATGTTCGTCGTGTATCTGGGCAGCATTCTGACCACGCTTATCTGGCTGGCAATTTTGCTGCACCGTACTGACGGCAGCGCGGCCTTCACCGGCAGCGTGTCACTGTGGCTGTGGTTC
Organism: Rahnella bruchi; assembly: GCF_003614975.1. Classification (GTDB taxonomy): domain Bacteria; phylum Pseudomonadota; class Gammaproteobacteria; order Enterobacterales; family Enterobacteriaceae; genus Rahnella; species Rahnella bruchi. Next base: position 591,914 of record NZ_QZWI01000001.1, read on the forward strand.
ACCGTGCTGTTTGCCAACTTCGCTGAAGCGCTGGCAGAAGGCCGCAGCAAGGCGCAGGCCCAGAGCCTGAAAGGCGTGCAGAAAACCAGCTGGGCGAAAAAGATTTATGAACCCCGCCCTGAATCACCGGTGATTAAAGTCGCCGCTGATACGCTGCGCAAAGGCGATTACGTGCTGATCGAGGCAGGCGATACCGTGCCGTGCGACGGTGAAGTACTGGTCGGCGGGGCGTCGGTGGATGAAAGCGCCATTACCGGTGAATCTGCGCCGGTTATCCGCGAATCCGGCGGCGACTTCTCGTCGGTCACCGGCGGGACGCGCGTGTTGTCCGACTGGCTGGTAGTCGAGTGTTCGGCGAACCCCGGCGATACTTTCCTAGACCGCATGATTGCGATGGTCGAAGGCGCGAAACGTCGGAAAACACCAAACGAAGTGGCGCTGACCATTTTGCTGGTGGCGCTGACTCTGGTGTTCGTGCTGGCAACAGCCACGCTGTACCCGTTCTCGCTATTCAGTGTGGGCGCCAGTCACGCCGGTATTCCGGTGACCATCACCGTGCTGGTTGCGCTGCTGGTGTGTCTGATCCCGACCACCATTGGTGGCTTACTGTCAGCCATCGGCGTGGCAGGTATGAGTCGCATGCTGGAAGCTAACGTGATCGCCACCAGCGGTCGTGCGGTGGAAGCCGCGGGTGACGTGGATGTGTTGCTGCTGGATAAAACCGGCACCATCACGCTCGGTAACCGCCAGGCATCGCAGTTCCTGCCCGCGCCTCAGGTGACGGAACAGGAACTGGCCGATGCCGCGCAGTTATCCTCTCTGGCTGATGAAACGCCGGAAGGCCGCAGTATCGTGGTGCTGGCGAAACAGCGCTTTAACCTGCGCGAACGCGACATTCATTCGCTGAATGCGACTTTCGTGCCCTTCTCCGCACAGACCCGCATGAGCGGCGTTAACGTCGGTGAGCGCAGCATCCGTAAAGGTGCGGTGGATGCGATTCGTCGTCACGTGGAATCGAACGGCGGCACGTTCCCGAAAGCCGTCGATGGACTGGTAGAAAACGTGGCGCGTAAAGGCGGCACGCCGCTGGTCGTGGCGGAAGGCGCGAAAGTGCTGGGCGTGGTCGAGCTGAAAGATATCGTCAAAGGCGGCATCAAGGAACGTTTCGCCGAGCTGCGCAAAATGGGCATCAAAACGGTGATGATCACCGGGGATAACCGTCTGACCGCCGCCGCGATTGCCGCCGAAGCGGGCGTTGACGATTTTCTCGCCGAAGCCACGCCGGAAGCCAAACTGGCGCTTATCCGTCAGTACCAGTCGGAAGGTCGCTTAGTCGCAATGACCGGCGACGGTACCAACGACGCCCCGGCTCTGGCTCAGGCCGACGTGGCAGTGGCGATGAACTCGGGGACGCAGGCTGCGAAAGAAGCCGGGAACATGGTCGATCTCGATTCCAACCCGACCAAGCTGATCGAAGTGGTACATATCGGTAAACAGATGCTGATGACCCGTGGCTCGCTGACCACATTCAGTATCGCCAACGATGTGGCGAAGTATTTCGCGATTATCCCGGCGGCGTTTGCGGCGACCTATCCGCAGCTGAATGCGCTGAACGTGATGCATCTGACGTCGCCGTCTTCGGCCATTATGTCGGCGGTTATTTTCAACGCCCTGGTGATTGTATTTCTGATCCCGCTGGCCCTAAAAGGCGTGAGCTATAAAGCCATGAGTGCCGCCGCGCTGCTGCGCCGTAACCTGTGGATTTATGGCGTCGGCGGGCTGCTGGTGCCGTTTGCCGGTATCAAACTGATTGATGTGATCCTGACTGTTTTACATCTGAGCTGATTTTTGAGGAAGACCATTATGTCCGTTAAAAGAATGACCTATGTCCGCCCGGCTCTGGTGATGACGGTTCTGCTGACGCTGGCGACCGGCGTCGTTTATCCGCTGCTGACCACCGGCGTTTCTGAGCTGGTTTTCCGCCCCCAGGCAATGGGGTCGCTGATTAAAGACAGCGGCAATAAAGTGATTGGCTCAGAACTGATCGGGCAGAATTTTAGCCGCAATGATTATTTCTGGGGACGTCCGTCTGTCACCTCCGACTCGCCATATAACCCGATGGCTTCCGGTGGGAGCAATCTGGCGGCCAGTAATCCGGCCCTGGATCAGGCGGTGAAAGACCGTGTGGCGGCGCTGCGCAAAGCTAATCCGCTAAGTCCTGCGGCGGTGCCGGTGGATCTGGTGACCGCCAGCGGCAGCGGTTTAGATCCGCAGATTTCAGCAGAGGCCGCCCAATGGCAGGCTCCACGCATTGCTGCCGCACGCGGTCTGCCACTGGCGCAAGTGAATAAATTGATTGATGATAATACATCATCGCCGCTGATTGGTTTCCTCGGCCCTGACGTCGTGAATGTGCTCGGCCTGAACTTAGCGCTGGATGAACTGAAAGCCAATTAATCAACCTGACAGGATGATATGACAGACGATCGCCCCGATCCCGACAGCCTGCTGGCGCTCGCCAACGAGAAGCCACACGGGCAACTGAAAGTCTTTTTCGGCGCCTGCGCGGGCGTCGGGAAAACTTTCGCCATGTTACAGGAAGCACAGCGCCTGCGCGCCACCGGCCTCGACGTGCTGGTTGGCGTGGTGGAAACCCACGGAAGGCAGGAAACACAGGTGCTGCTGCCGGGGCTTTCTCTGTTACCGCCCAAACGCATAAACCATCGTGGTCGTCAGGTGCAGGAGTTTGACCTGGATGCCGCGCTGGCCCGCCGCCCTGCCCTGATCCTGATGGACGAACTGGCGCACAGTAATGCCGCAGGTTCCCGCCATCCGAAGCGCTGGCAGGATGTCGAAGAGTTGCTCGATGCCGGAATCGACGTATTTACCACCGTCAACGTTCAGCATCTGGAAAGCCTGAACGATGTGGTCAGCGGCGTCACCGGCATTATTATTCGCGAAACTGTTCCCGACCGTTTGTTTGATGACGCCAGCGAAGTGGTGCTGGTAGATTTACCCCCCGATTCCCTGCGTCAGCGCCTGAAAGAAGGCAAAGTTTATATCCCCGGTCAGGCCGAACGCGCCATCGAACACTTTTTTCGCAAAGGTAATCTGATTGCCCTGCGCGAACTTTCCCTGCGTCGCACCGCTGACCGCGTGGACGATCAGATGCGGGAATATCGCGACGATCAGGGGGTTAACCGCGTCTGGCATACCCGCGACGCGCTGTTACTGTGCATTGGTCACGGCGGCGGCAATGAAAAACTGGTACGTGTCGCATCACGCATGGCCGCACGCCTCGGCTGCGTATGGCACGCCGTCTACGTGGAAACTCCGCGTCTGCACCGTCTGCCGGAAGGCCAGCGCCGCGCCATTTTGCATTCTCTGAAACTGGCGCAGGAACTCGGCGCGGAAACTGCCACGCTCTCTGATCCGCAGGAAGAACAGGCGATTTTACGTTACGCCCGCGAGCATCGTCTGGGCAAAATCATGACCGGCCGCCGCCGCGAAAAACGCTGGAAATTCAGCGCCAGCTTTGCCGATAAACTGGCGGATCTCGCGCCGGATCTCGATCTCATCGTCGTCGGGCTGGAAGATGCGCCGCAGAATAATGCCCGCAAAGAACAGGACTCCCGCACTTTCGCTGACCGTTTCAGCCGCCAGTTGCGGGGGTGTGCACTGGCCGTGGCGCTGTGTGCGGTGATTACCGTGCTGTCACAATGGCTGGTGCCGACGTTTGACCAGGCCAATCTGGTGATGGTGTATCTGCTTGGCGTGGTCGTGGTGGCGCTGTTCTATGGTCGCTGGCCGTCAGTGCTGGCAGCAGTGATCAACGTCGTCAGTTTTGATTTGTTTTTCGTGCAGCCGCGCGGCTCGCTGGCGGTCACTGACGCACAATATCTGGTGACGTTTGGCGTGATGTTGCTGGTCGGTATTCTGATCGGGAATCTGACCGCCGGTGTGCGTTATCAGGCGCGTATTGCGCGCCACCGTGAAAAGCGTGCGCAGCATTTGTATGAAATGTCCAAAGGGCTGAGTCAGTCGCTGACGCCGGAAGCCATCGCGCAAACCAGCCGGCATTTTATTTCTTCCAGCCTGAATGCCAAAACCGCTATTTTGCTGCCTCAGGAGAACGGTGAACTGGCGCAGCCTGCCGGTGAAATCACGTCGATTGTGGTGGATGACGCCATCGCCCGCTGGAGTTTCGACAAAAAAATGCCTGCCGGTGCGGGTACCGATACCCTGCCGGGGGTGCCGTATCAGCTTCTGCCGCTGATAGCTTCCGGCGAATCGCGTGGTCTGCTGGCAGTTGAACCGCCGAATATCCGCCAGCTGTTAGTGCCGGAACAGCAACGCCTGTTGCAGACCTTTACGGTGCTGATTGCCAATGCGCTCGAACGTCTGCATCTGGCGGCCAGCGCTGAAACGGCGCGGCTGGAAACCGAACGCGAGCAACTGAGAAACTCGCTGCTCTCCGCGCTTTCCCACGATTTACGCACGCCGCTGACGGTACTTTTCGGACAAGCAGAAATCCTCACGCTGGATCTGGCATCGGAAGGATCGAAGCACGCTCCGCAGGCCAGCCAGATCCGCCAGCAGGTGCTAAGCACCACGAGGCTGGTGAATAATTTGCTGGATATGGCGCGCATTCAGTCAGGCGGATTTAATCTGCGCAAAGAGTGGCAGTCGGTGGAAGAAATCACCGGCAGCGCGTTACGGATGCTCGAACCGGTGCTCGCGCACGATCACATCGAAATCGATTTACCGAATGAGATGGTGCTGGTCAATTGCGATGCCAGTCTGATTGAACGGGTGCTGATCAATCTGCTGGAAAATGCCCATAAATATGCCGGAACCGGCGCGACTATTGGCATCAAAGCCACGCCGCTGGATGAGTGGCTGGAAATCGAAGTCTGGGATAACGGTCCGGGAATTCCGGCCGGTGCCGAGCACGCTATTTTCGAAAAATTTGCCCGTGGAAATAAAGAGTCAGCCATTCCCGGTGTGGGGTTGGGATTAGCGATTTGTCGTGCCATTATTGAAGTGCACGACGGACGAATTTGGGCTGAGAATGGCCCTGACGGCGGCGCGCGTTTCCGTTTCAGGCTGCCGCTGGAAGCCCTGCCTGAGATGGAGGCGGATATGGAAACTGACATCGACGAGGCAACGTGAGCGCATCCCCGGTAAATATTTTAATTGTGGAAGACGAAAAAGAGATCCGCCGCTTTGTGCGCACGGCACTCGAGGCGGAAGGCTTGCGGGTATTTGAAAGTGAGACATTGCAACGCGGGCTGATAGAAGCCGGTACGCGTAAACCGGATCTGATAATTCTCGATCTCGGATTACCGGACGGTGACGGCCTGACATATATCCGCGATTTGCGTCACTGGAGCGCCATCCCGGTAATTGTGCTGTCGGCACGCACGAGCGAAGAAGACAAAATTGCGGCGCTGGATGCCGGTGCCGATGACTTTTTGACCAAGCCATTTGGCGTCGGTGAACTGCTGGCGCGGGTGCGCGTTGCGTTGCGCCGTCATGCGGGCAGTTCACAGGAAAGCCCGCTGGTGACGTTTGCTGATGTAACGGTGGATTTGATTAACCGCCGCGTACAGCGTAACGGTGAAGACTGTCATCTGACGCCGATTGAGTTTCGCCTGCTGGCTGAATTGCTGGCAAACAGCGGCAAAGTTATTACTCAGCGTCAGTTACTGAGCCACGTCTGGGGCCCGAATTATGTCGAACACAGCCATTATCTGCGCATTTACATGGGGCATTTGCGCCAGAAACTGGAGGCCGACGCCACCCGGCCACGTCATTTACTGACCGAAACCGGCGTGGGCTATCGTTTTATGCCTTAGGCTCATCAGTTTCCGGTTTTGCTTCACCAAATTCGGCTTCCAGACTTTCTGCGGCCTGCTGCAAAATCGCACTCACCCGCACCACTTGCTCCGGCGTCAGATCCGAACGCATCATGTTGCCGCGCAACGCGTGACGCAGGCGGTGCATCGATTCATGAATACCTTCTGCCAGATTGTTTTCACGCGGACGCTGAGCGCCAGCCAGACGGGCAAAAATCACATCCACCGCAGCCTGATGTTGCGCCAGTTCCACTTTACCGGCTTCGGTTATCTGATAGCTTTTACGGCCATTACCGGTCGCAACAGGCTCGAGGAAATCCTGCTCTTCCAGCAGCGTCAGCGTCGGATAAATCACGCCAGGGCTTGGCACGTAAAGACCGGAAGAGGCTTCTTCAATCGCCTTGATCAGCTCATAACCGTGGCTCGGTTTTTTCGCCACCAGCGCCAGCAGTACACGGCGCAAATCACCGTGTTCAAACAGACGATGTACACCGCGCTCGCCACGGCCCCCGCGACGACCTTCGCCACGTCCGCGGCGTTCACGCCCTTCTTCACCACGTTCTTCACCACGATGACGACCATCACGTCGTAACATGTGGCGCTCGCTGTGATCGCTGCGTTCTGATTCGTGGCGGCAATGACCGCGATGCCCTTCTTCCCTGCAACCATGACCGCGATGGCGGCCTTCAAACATTTTGCTAAACATAATTTACGTCCTATTTAGATATATCGAATAATTTCGATATATCTAAACTAGATCGGATTTTAGACAGTGGCAAGTTTTATTGCGCATTTAGATATATCTTTTTTACACCTCAATTTCGCGCAAAAAAAAAGCGCTGAGTTATCAGCGCTTTTGATGAGATGAAGAGAGTGGCTTATTTTGCGTCGGCAAGCACTTTGCTGACGATTTCTACCGCTTCTTTCTCGATTTGTTCACGATGTTCAGCACCGAGGAAGCTTTCACAATAGATTTTATACGCTTCTTCCGTACCGGACGGACGTGCCGCGAACCAGCCGTTTTTGGTCATTACTTTCAGACCGCCGATCGACGCGCCGTTACCCGGTGCGTTGGTCAGACGAGCAGTGATCGGGTCACCGGCCAGCGTGTCGGCTTTCACCTGTTCTGGAGAAAGTTTGGACAGCGCGGCTTTCTGCGCGTGAGTCGCAGGTGCCTGAATACGGTTGTAGCTTGGCGCGCCAAAGCGGGCAGCCAGCTCGTTGTAATGTTCCTGCGGGTTCTTGCCGGTGACCGCGGTAATTTCCGCAGCCAACAGGCACATGATAATGCCGTCTTTATCGGTGGACCACGGAGTGCCGTTGAAACGCAGGAAAGAAGCCCCTGCACTTTCTTCGCCGCCAAAACCGAAGCTGCCGTCAAACAGGCCATCAACGAACCATTTGAAACCGACCGGCACTTCCACCAGTTTACGGCCTAAATCTTCCACCACACGGTCGATCATAGCGCTGGAAACCAGCGTTTTACCGACGGCAACGTCTTTGCCCCATTGCGGACGGTGCTGGAACAGGTACTGAATCGCCACCGCCAGATAATGGTTCGGGTTCATCAGACCGGCTGGCGTCACAATGCCGTGGCGGTCGTAGTCAGGGTCATTGGCAAAGGCCAGATCGAATTTATCACGCAGCGCCAGCAGACCGGCCATTGCGGATTCAGACGAGCAGTCCATGCGGATCACGCCGTCGTGGTCGAGATGCATGAAACGGAAAGTCTGATCGACTTCATCGTTCACCAGCGTCAGATCCAGTTTGTAGTGCTCAGCGATACGCTTCCAGTATTCGATACCGGAACCGCCGAGCGGATCCACGCCCAGTTTCAGGCCCGCTTTCTGAATTGCGGCCATATCAACGATATCTGTCAGGCCTTCGATAAACGGCTGAACCAGATCTTGTGCAACCAGATGACCACCTTTCCACGCCTGATCCAGAGACTGACGTTTCACGCCGGCAAGTTTGGCAGCCAGCAGTGCGTTAGCGCGTTTCTCAATCACGGAGGTCAGATTAGTATCTGCCGGACCACCGTTGGTCGGGTTGTACTTGATGCCGCCATCTTCAGGTGGGTTGTGCGAAGGGGTGATGACGATGCCATCAGCCAGCGCGCCGCCGTTGCGGTTATGCGTCAGGATTGCGTGAGACACTGCCGGTGTTGGCGTGAAACCGTTATCTTCCTGAACAATGACATCCACGCCATTCGCCGTCAGCACTTCCAGCACAGAGATAAACGCCGGTTCGGACAACGCATGCGTGTCTTTACCCACGTAGCATGGGCCGGTGGTGCCCTGCTCTTTACGCACTTCAGCAATTGCCTGAGCAATGGCCAGGATGTGCGCTTCATTAAAGCTGTGACGCAACGAACTACCGCGATGGCCGGACGTGCCGAATTTCACAGCATGCGCGGTGTTAGCCGGATCCGGTTGCAGAACGTAATACTGTGACGTTAACTGCGCCACATTAATCAAATCGCTTTGCTGAGCAGGTTGCCCTGCACGGGGGTGATTAGCCACTGGCGCTTCTCCCTTACGCTGAAATTTAGAGGGTGCCGCACACTTTGTCAGTCAGTTCCGCCGGGAACTGCATGAGTTGCATGATGTGTTCGATCATGCTGCGTTTGCGACCTGTGTTGGTGTTCGTAATAACCCAATACGGCGTTCCCGGAACGTGTTTAGGCTTGGTATGAATGCCGTTTTGCAGCAGGGTTTGCTGGTCACCGGCAAAATAGGTACGCGTGCGGCCCGTTAATGACTCGGTCGCAACGGCGAATTCTTTCGGGTTCAGGCCATACAAGGTAGACAGGATCAACATAAAGCGGTTCACCGCTTTGGTCTGCTCTGCGTATTCGTCAGACAGCAAAAGTTCACGGACGGCGCGGACTTTATCACGCGAAGTCGGTGCTGCAGCGGCGGCAACAGGTTTTTCCTGTGCAACAGTGCCGGCAATAACGGAAGTATTCACTGGCGCGGCAGGAGCGGTCTGTCCGGCAGTAAACTTCAACATACGGCGTAAAATATCAGACGCACTTTCACCGATAGCCTGCGTGTGGCTGGCAATGTAGCGGTAGAGTTCTTCGTCAACCTCAATAGTTTTCATCTTTATCCAGTACTGTTTTTCTACTTAATTCAAAAGGATTATACAAATTTCTACACAGTAACAAACAGGGGAATTGTGCCGCGAAGCAAAAACCAGACTACTTCCCGTTTTTGCTGCATGCAGGCTCCGGCCTGTTAAGTTCCTGGTAGTCAAATCCCGTTCAGGCATCTGGCAGAAACTTTCTGTTTTAAAAAAATCATCCGCAACTCATGATAACCTAATGGAATCGTTTATCAGTATGAACTTCGCCATGAAATTACATTATCGCCTGCAAGAACCTGAAGTCGCTGGCAGCCATGCCCTGCCGGTTTTGTTAATCCACGGTCTGTTCGGAACCCTTGATAATCTGGGCGTTCTGGGCCGCGACCTGAAACAACAGCATAGAGTGTTACAGGTCGATTTGCGTAATCACGGCCAGTCAGGACGTTCCGGTGAAATGTCATACGCCGCCATGGCGCAGGATTTAGCAGAAACGCTGGATGAAGTTGGTTTCCAAAAAATCATCGTTATCGGCCATTCGATGGGCGGAAAAGCGGCGATGGCACTGACCGCACTTATCCCTGACCGCATCGAAAAACTGATTGCCATTGATGTCGCGCCGGTGGATTACCGTGTGCGCCGTCACGATGAAATTTTTGCGGCGATTAATGCCGTCACCGCAGCCGGTTTACGTGACCGTACGTCCGCCACCGAATGTATGCGCGAGTATATAAAGGAAGACGGCGTAATTCAGTTCCTGCTTAAGTCCTTCCAGCAGGGGGAATGGCGCTTTAACGTCCCGGTTTTACACAGTGAATACGCAACCATCACCGGCTGGGAAGAGGTACCGGCGTGGGATCATCCGGCGCTGTTTATCCGCGGCGGATTGTCTCCGTACGTGCAGGATGCTTACCGTGAAGATATTGGCCGCCAGTTCCCGCAGGCAAAAGCCTATGTGGTTGCCGGAACCGGACATTGGGTTCATGCAGAAAAACCTGAGGCCGTGCTGCGCGCTGTTCACCGTTTCATCGATGTGGACTAAGGTTTAACATCCTGGGGATAAATTGTGCAAAAAGTCTGCACAACTTAGAAAGTTATCATGAAATCAGGGCAATCAGGCGTTGTGAACTCCAGGCACGCCAGTGTATGATTGCGCGCTATAATTTTGCCGCCCCGTTTCACTCAGGCTGAGTCGCGGGGGGTAAATTGGGTCAGGGTTTCTTAGCCCGAAATGTGTGAAACGCTCGTCAGGAATCGGCTTGCCGTTTTCCGATGTAAAAACTTCCCTGGTTGTACCGCTACCTATGGCAAAAGAACAACTGGATCGCACGACGATTGATCTGTTCGCAGATGACCGCCGTCCTGGGCGTCCAAAAACAAATCCGCTATCCCGTGATGAACAGCTCAGGATCAACAAGCGCAACCAGTTACGCCGCGATAAAGCGAGCGGTCTGCGTCGCGTTGAGCTGAAAATGAATGCCGATGCTGTTGATACGCTCAACAAGCTGGCTGAAGAACGTAATATCAGTCGTAGCGAACTGATTGAAGAGATGCTGCTGGCGCATCTTAACGGTCATGAAGGCTGAGTAAAAACGGGTAACCTTTCCAGGCTACCCGTTTGTTTTTCCTTTCTTTATCTACTCTGATCTACCCTTTACCACTCAGAATGTTTCCCAATTTTCCGAGCTTTTCGCGCCATTCACCGAAAGCAACCCGGTATCCGGACGCAGCAACGGGGCAGAAATCGCTTTCGCTGGCCGGCCCTTCACGTTGGTCACGTTGTCTCTGAGTTTGAATGTAGCCACGGCGTTATTAAGCAATGAAGCCTGTTCTTCCAGAGAAACTGCCGCCTGCGAAGCCTGTTCCACCAGCGAGGCGTTCTGCTGTGTCACGCTGTCCATCTGCGTGATCGCGACCGCTACCTGACCAATGCCTTTGCTCTGCTCATCAGATGCAGAAGCGATTTCCGCCATGATATCGGTGACATGCGTAATCGAGCGCACCACTTCATTCATGGTCAGACCGGCGTTTTCCACCAGTCTGGAACCGCTGTCGACGCGGGAAACCGATTCACTGATAAGCGATTCGATTTCTTTCGCTGCCTGGGCGCTGCGCTGTGCGAGATTGCGCACTTCACTGGCGACCACCGCAAATCCCCGACCCTGCTCGCCCGCACGCGCGGCTTCTACCGCCGCGTTCAGCGCCAGAATGTTGGTCTGGAAAGCAATGCTGTTGATGACAGACGTAATTTCAGCAATCTTTTTCGAGCTGCCGGAAATGTCTTTCATGGTGCTAACCACATCCGCCACAATATTGCCGCCCTTCTGCGCCGTGCCGGAAGCTTCAATCACCAGCTGGCTGGCGTGATGAGCGTTATCAGCGTTGTGTTTCACCGTCGCCGTCAGTTCTTCCATACTGGCTGCGGTTTGTTCCAGAGCAGAAGCCTGTTCTTCCGTTCGCGAGGACAAATCGTTATTGCCCGCTGAAATTTCTGACGCGCCCTGATAGATATGGTTTGTACAGTTACGGATCGTCTGCACCGTATTCACCAGGCTCGACTGCATCACGTTCAGCAGCGGGATCAGTTTACCGGCACAGTTTTTACCAAACTCTTCCAGATAATGCGTCAGGTCACCGCTGGCGATCACCGCGAAGTGATCGCGGATTTTATCCAGCGGTTTCACCAGCGCCATCACCAGATAACGATCGGTCAGCAGCAACAGAAGCAAACCAATCCCGAATGCGCTCAGCTGAATAACTTTGCTCATGTAGGTCAGATGATTGGATTCAGTTTGTGCCGCCTTAAAATCAACCGCAATCTGGCTGCTGACTTTTTCCATTGATGAACCAAAATTACGGCTCAGTGCCGGAACCGTGGTATTGGCTAACTGGTTATAGGTATCGATATTCTTGCTGCTGGCAGCATTGAATAACGGCGTAACGCCCTGGGTCAGCAGGTTTTCCCAGCTGGTGATCAGTTCCTGAACGGCAGAATCTTCTAAACCTGGATGTGCAGCCGTTTTAAAACTGGCCAGCGCCTGTGTCAGTCCATCGAGAGATTGTTTGGCGGTGTCAAAAGTCTCACTGCCTTTTGTCGGATCCGCCTGAAGCTGTGCAACAGCGCGGCTCAGACGTGTCACTGTGCGGAAATACTGATCGTTACCTTTGCTGATCAGCGTCATGTTGTTGACCAGCTCGGTACTGTTACTGGTGTTTTGCGTCAATGTGCCAAGTGATGTGACGGTATAAATCGAAACACCGGCCCACATCACGCAAAAGATGCCAAGAATGGTTAATAAAGCGGCCCTGATGGTAATATTTTTCAAAAACTGCACGATATGCCTCTCTCGAAACAGAACTGTTTCTGGTCTGAGGATTGACGGGGATGCGGAGAATCAAGACAAGTCACCCGCAGGCTTACGCCCCCGGACATGTTTGAACACCTCTCCGGGCATCGATTTCTTTATTATGATGAGATTGCTCTCGCATCATCTATCGGCTGGACCTGCATAAACTTAAGGAAGGAGCAGAGTTATTTCTTAACTTTGCTTTTAACCTCAGGAACATTAAGGTTAATTAGCACACGATGGCGATAACACTTTAAAATATTGCCCGATACACTTATTCCCCGGTTAAGAAGGCGAGCAGAAACATATTCTCCGCCTCGCGAGTTTGGTATCATCTTCGCTATTATTGCCTGCAATGCAGGGCACTTCATTTAGAACAAGAGGTTAGGTAATCTTATGGCCGTTGTAGGTATCTTCTTTGGATCCGATACAGGTAACACCGAAAACATCGCTAAAATGATCCAGAAACAATTGGGTAAAGATGTAGCTGAGGTGCATGACATTGCGAAGAGCAGCAAAGAGGATCTGGAAAAATTCGATATTTTGCTGATCGGAATTCCAACCTGGTATTACGGTGAAGCGCAGTGTGACTGGGACGACTTTTTCCCATCGCTCGAAGAGATAGATTTCGAAGGTAAGCTGGTGGCCCTGTTTGGCTGCGGCGATCAGGAAGACTATGCCGAGTATTTCTGCGATGCACTGGGTACCGTGCGCGATATCATTGAGCCACGCGGCGCGGTGATTGTCGGCCACTGGCCAACGGAAGGTTATCATTTTGAAGCCTCTAAAGGCCTGGCTGATGATAAGCACTTCATCGGACTGGCAATTGACGAAGACCGTCAGCCGGAACTGACTGCTGAACGTGTAGATGCGTGGGTGAAACAGATCACAGAAGAACTCAGCCTTTCAGAAATTATTGGCTAAAAACCCTGTTGGCCCTGAGGATTTATTCTACAATTGAAGGGCCAAACTATTACTGAAATTAACAATTTAACCGCTACAAAATTGTAACTTTCGGTCGTATCAAGGTACACTGAGTTCATCTGTTTTTTCTATCGATCAAGTCGTTGCATTATTAATGTGACAGGTAATTTGTGATCTTTATTAACAGGCTGTCGTTTACGAGAATGGGCACACTTCCCCTAAACGAAGAACAGCAAACGAACAATTTTGTGCCGCCGATGCCACAGGCTGCATGCCTCAACTTGATTAGCACATAGTAACAGGACTGAATCCGCATGACTGACAACAACACCGCATTGAAGAAAGCCGGCTTAAAAGTCACGCTTCCGCGCCTCAAAATCCTGGAAGTGCTGCAAGCGCCGGAAGGTCATCACGTTAGTGCGGAAGATCTTTACAAGCAACTGATTGATATGGGCGAAGAAATTGGTCTCGCCACGGTTTACCGTGTTCTGAACCAGTTTGACGATGCCGGTATCGTCACCCGTCATAACTTCGAAGGCGGCAAGTCCGTATTCGAACTGACTCAGCAACATCACCACGATCACCTGATCTGCCTGGATTGCGGTCGTGTGATTGAATTCCGTGACGAATATATTGAAGGTCGTCAGCGTGAGATTGCTAAGAAACATGGTATTAAACTGACCAACCACAGTCTGTATCTGTACGGCCACTGTGAAGCAGGCGACTGCCGTGAAGATGAATCTCTGCACAACGACAAACCTGCGCACTAATTTGCCCGGTTTTTGTTGTCGCAAGTCGTCTGAATAAACTAACCGCTGAAAAGCGGTTTTTTTATGCCTGCGGTTCGGGATAAGAAACGGATGCCGCTAAAACGACAAAACCCCGGCAAGCCGGGGTTTTGTTTCAATGAAGCTTATGCCAAAACATTGCGTTTAGTTAGCGGGTGCAGGCGCATTACTGGATTTGATTTCCTGCCAGATTTTACCGCAATCCGCCGCATATGCCTGACCATCACCGGTTTTACGCGCCGTCAGACAACGCTGATAATCCACCACGCGCACCGTTTCCTGTTCGGCAAATTTCTGATGGGCTTTTTCCTGCTTCAGCTTGTCCAGTAGCACCTGACAGGTCGCCAGTTTGTCCGGATTACCTTCCGACGTATTAATACACGCCCTGTAGTCTTCACGCGTTTTGGATATTTGAGCCTGATCGGCGGTTGGCGCACACCCTGCCAGCAGAACAGCCGATACCACAATCATCAGTAATTTATTCATCGACATAACGACCTCAGAAAATAGTGAATGGAGCAATAACGATGAATTTCACGTCTTTTTCATCCTGGAATATGTTGCCGTAACCCCCGCCCCAGCTCGGAATATCCGAATGGTTGTCGTATTGGGTGTAATGCAGTTTGAACAGCGTACCTTTCGCGCGGCCTTCCTGAATGGTGTAAAGCGCATCCAGACTCCAGGCACTCTCTTTCAGGCGCTGGCTCTGATCGTAGGCGGCGTTGGTGCTCGGTTTGGCGTCCCACGCATAAACATAAGAACCCCCGACGGCGAGGCCTGGAAGATCCCATTTCGCGAGATCGTAAAGTACACCGGCGTACACTGCTTTTTCGCCGTTGGCGTTGAAGTCCGAACGGTTATCCCACCATACGTCCAGACGACCGTTTGAAGACGAATACGTCGGAGTCATACGTTGCAGGAAGTAGCCCTGATTACCTTCCGCTTTGACCATCGTGCCTTCCAGACGCCAGTTAAACTGGCCGGTGGTGTAACCGAAAGTCAGCGCCTGCAACCAGGCCAGTCCGTCATACAAGCTGTTCGGATCGTTCTTGTCGCTGATGCGGTCTTCCGCGCCATAGAACTGGTAGCTGGTAGTCAGCGGATTGCCCATCAGATCGATTTTATACGACGTTTTGGCGAAGTACTGATCGACGTAGCTTTCAGCCTGACCAAAAGCGCCTTCCAGTACCAAATCATTTTTGAAGTCGTATTTCGCGCCGAGAGAATGGATATACGAAACACCGGTTTTCTTATCGTTCTGGCGGAAATCATCCATTTCCAGATGCCATGGGGATTTGTATTCGTCAGCCCACATGTAGGAGAAACTCAGTTCGCCCGGATCACCGAAGTCATGCTTGTAGCCCGCTTCCGCACCGCGGTAAGTACCCGGCATGAAGCTCCAGTGTGGCGCAATCAGTGTCTGACCGGTTGGTTGAATGTAACCTGCGTGTCCCCAGAATCCGCCGTATTTAAATTTACCGGCAGCTTTATAAAGGCTGACCCCGCCTTTATCGCCCGAATAATCTTCGTCGTAGGCGTGGTTTTTAGAGGAAAACGCGATTTCGTTTGGATGGCCGCTGTCGCTGGCTTCAGCTAATTCAATGGCAGTAAAAGCGGCGACGTCGATCCCGAACATATCCCAGGCATAGCCGGAGGAAAAATCGAGATTCAGGTTAGCGGTGGAATGCGAAAGGTTGGTGGCGTACTTGTCGTAATCAGGATTGTTCACCGTGACTTTTGTGCCGTCAGGGCGGGTTTCTTCTTTGGTTTTATTAAGGTCTTTGCGGTCACGTTCACGCTGCCAGTAATACACACCGCCGGTCAGGGTCGAATCGTCAATAAAGCCAGCCGCTTTGGCGTCTTCAGAAAACATCATTCCGCCACCCAATAAGGTGCCGGCAAGAGAATAAAGTGCAGGTTTCAGGTAAGCCGATCCCCTGCCCCTGTTAAGGTGCTTGTGCATAGAAATTCCTCATTTTTGACTAAAAAAACGTACAAAACCCAAACGGGTATTAAAAGCGGCCGCCAGAGGCGTAACCGGATAAATCACCATCAAGAGTATTTTTCGCGACGCGAATTATCAATGAGTAATTAATCATTGATCGCCGAAATATGACAAAGTGCACATAAAGATGAAAAAGTGTAACAAAAGACTATGGTGAGGGATTAAGCAGGGAAATAATGAAAATAAATAATTAAATCAGAGTAATGACGTTTGAAAACGATAATTAAAACGTTTCAGCACACCAAAACAAGGTTTAAAAAGCAAACATCAAAAACACATTAATTCGCGATGAAAAACAAAATTGGCTGGCATCAGACATAAAAAAACGCAGCCGGAGCTGCGTTTAACTTTTAGTCGGTCAAAACAAACTGTTCAGAGGCAATTACGCAACGGGTTTGCTTTCCCATGTGTCACGCAGGCCGACGGTCCTGTTGAATACCAGATTATCCGCGCTTGAGTAGCGGCTGTCGGCGCAGAAGTAACCTTCACGCTCGAACTGCAGGCTGATTTCAGCCTGAGCAGCCACCAGAGAAGGCTCAACAAAACCATGGGCAATCACCAGCGATTCCGGGTTGATCGTGGTCAGGAAGTCTTCTGCCTGCCCAGGATTAGCAACACTGAACAGACGGTCATACAGACGGAATTCCGCCGGTTTACCTTCAGACGCAGAAACCCAGTGGATCACGCCTTTCACCTTGCGGCCATCAGCAGGATCTTTGCTCAGCGTTTCGATATCGTAAGAACAGAAGATGGTGGTGATATTACCTTCTGCATCTTTCTCGATACGTTCCGCTTTGATCACATACGCATTGCGCAGACGAACTTCTTTGCCCAGCACCAGACGTTTGTACTGTTTGTTGGCTTCTTCACGGAAATCGGCCTGATCGATATAGATTTCACGGGTGAACGGCACTTCACGCGAACCCATTTCCGGTTTGCTCGGATGGTTCGGCATTTTCACCATCTGCACGTCATCACCGGTAAAGTTTTCAATGATCACTTTAACCGGATTGATAACCGCCATGGCGCGTGGTGCGTTTTCGTTCAGGTCATCACGGATACAGGATTCCAGCGCCATCATTTCGACGTTGTTATCTTGTTTCGTCACGCCGATACGACGGCAGAATTCACGGATAGACGCGGCAGTGTAACCACGGCGACGCAGACCGGAAACGGTCGGCATACGCGGATCATCCCAGCCTTCAACGATATTATCCGTCACCAGCAGATTCAGCTTACGCTTGGACATGATGGAGTATTCGAGATTCAGACGGGAGAACTCGTACTGCCGCGGATGGCATGGAATGCTGATGTTATCCAGCACCCAGTCGTACAGACGGCGGTTGTCCTGGAACTCCAGCGTACACAGTGAATGTGTGATCCCTTCCAGCGCATCGGAAATGCAGTGGGTGAAATCGTACATCGGATAGATGCACCATTTGTTGCCGGTCTGATGGTGTTCTGCAAATTTGATACGGTAAATCACCGGATCACGCATCACGAAGAATGGCGAAGCCATATCGATTTTTGCACGCAGACACGCAGCGCCTTCGGCAAATTCGCCGTTACGCATTTTTTCGAACAGCGCGATATTCTCTTCTACGCTGCGATCGCGGAACGGGCTGTTTTTACCAGGCGATGTCAGGGAGCCACGGTATTCGCGGATCTGGTCTGGAGACAGTTCATCAACATAAGCCAGACCTTTATTGATCAGTTCCAGCGCGTAGGCGTGCAGCTGATCAAAATAATCCGAAGAGTAATGAATATCACCACTCCAGTCGAAACCTAACCATTGCACGTCGTGTTTGATTGAATCAACGAATTCAATATCTTCTTTTGCCGGATTGGTATCGTCAAAACGCAGGTTGCACTGCCCCTGATAGTCTTGCGCGATGCCAAAATTCAGGCAGATAGATTTCGCATGACCAATATGCAGATAGCCATTAGGCTCGGGCGGGAAACGGGTATGAACGGTATTGTGTTTCCCGGTCGCCAGATCTTCATCAATAATCTGACGGATAAAATTTGTTGGGCGGGCTTCTGCCTCACTCATTGTGCAATTCCTCTACGCGACATTTGACTCTACGGATAACCGCTTATGTTCCAACAAGCCACGTAAGGAAACAACCGTTAGTTGCATAAAATCGTGGTTATCTGCATGGCGTCTGCTTAGAAGCAATAAAAAAAGCGGGAAGAGATTGCTCTCTTCCCGCGATTGGACTTTTTGCTCTGCTTTCGACTGTTACTTAATCAGCAGAATTATTTACTCTGGATTTCGAACAGTTTGGTCTGACCGGCAACCACTGAGCCGCTGGCCAGAGAAATCACACCGGTATAATCGTCGATGTTGCTGACCACAACCGGGCTTATCATTGAGCGCGCGTTGGCGTTCAGATAATCCAGATCCAGTTCCAGTACAGGCTGACCCGCGACGACAGTTGCGCCTTCTTCGACCAGGCGGGTAAAGCCCTGACCATTCAGTGCAACAGTATCAATACCCATATGCACCACGATCTCAGCACCGGAAGTAGTTTCCAGGCAGAACGCATGATTGGTATTGAAGATTTTCACCACAGTACCGGCCGCAGGAGAAACCACGATTTTATCGGTCGGACGAATAGCCACGCCATCACCGACGGCTTTGCTGGCAAATGCTTCATCAGGCACCTGCTCCAGCGCAACGATGTCACCGGTGACCGGCGAAACCAGCGTTTCAACCACAGTTTTCACGCTGTTTGGCACAGCCTGAGGAGCCGCTTTTACCGCAGCAACGGGTGTCGCTACACCTGCAGGAACCGGACCGCGTGCCATCACTTTTTTCATGGCATCAGCCAGAGATTCTGCTTTAGCACCGACGATAACCTGAATGCTTTGTTTGTTCAGACGAACAATACCTGATGCACCCAGACGTTTACACGCGGCGTCATCAACGGTACCGGCATCCTTCACGTTCAGACGCAGACGGGTAATACAGGCATCAATCCCTTTGAAGTTATCAGAACCACCCAGAGCCCCAATGTAGCTCACAGCCAGCTGATTCAGACCTTCTTCAGTGTTGCTGTTTGCTTCAGGTTCACCGATATGATCAACGTCGTCTTCACGACCTGGTGTTTTCAGGTTGAACATGCGGATGATGACGCTGAACAGAACGAAGTAAATGATGAAGAAGACCACACCCATCACCAGCAACATCCAGACGTTTTTACTTGCTGCCGGCAGGTTGTACATCAACGCATAGTCGATGGCACCTGCAGAGAAGGAGAAGCCTGCGTGAATACCCAGTGCGGTTGCGATGTACAGGCTGATCCCGGTCAGGATGGCGTGTACTAAGTAAAGCAACGGAGCAAGGAACATGAACAGGAATTCTAACGGCTCAGTAACACCGGTCAGGAATGCCGTCACAGCAACGGATACCAGCATACCGCCCACCAGCGAACGACGCTCTTTCGGTGCTGCAAAGTACATTGCACATGCTGCGCCTGGCAGACCAAACATCATGATTGGGAAGAAGCCGGACATGAACATCCCTGCAGTGCCGTCACCCGCGTAGAAGCGGTTGATATCACCGTGGAATACAGTCCCAGCAGCGTTGGTGAAGTCACCAATCTGGAACCATGCAATGGTATTCAGAACCTGATGCAAACCTGTTGGGATCAGCAAACGGTTTACGAAACCAAAGATACCTGCACCGAATGCACCAGCCCCTACGATCCACTCCCCGCCCGCACGGATTGCATCCTGCACCGGAGGCCAGACGTAACCGAAGATAGCGGCCAAAATCAGACAGAAGAAGCCCGTTGCGATAGGAACGAAGCGTTTCCCACCGAAGAAGCTCAGGAAGTCAGGCAGTTTGATATCAGACCAGCGGTTGTAAACCATACCGCCCACCAGACCAGTAATAATACCAGCCAGCACGCCCATGTTTACCGCTGGGTTAATGGTCACCATCGCTTTAGTCAGGATGAAGTAACCAATACCGCCCGCTAATGCTGCTGCACCCGCATTGTCTTTAGACCAGCTGGATGCCACACCGATAGCAAAAATTAATGCGAGGTTATCGAAAATCCCGCCACCGGCTTGCGCGATGAAAGGCATATTAAGAAGATCAGGCTGACCGAAACGCAGCAATAATGCAGCGACCGGTAGTACGGCTATCGGCAGCTGAAGCGCTCTGCCTAAACGCTGAAAGAATCCAAGAATATTCACATTTCCCCCTATCCGCCGTCAGGCGAATCACCTAAGTAGTTTAATTAGTATGGTTACTACCTTTACATTTACCGTTCCGATTTAACCGACTGACTTATAACTAACAGCACTGCGAGTGTAAAAAGATTATTTCGTATCGCAAATTAAAACCTCTCTTTTTGTGAGAAATGTCACCAAAAAGAGGTCATAACATGCCATCAGACTGGTCTTCACACAAAACTTATTTTATCATTAAAAAAATCTAGACGGCATTGTGCCATTCATAAACCGCCGCGGTGGTTTACGCTTAACAAGACCGCCTTTGAACTGACGAACTTAGTTTTTACTTTGACTACGTATATCCGCAGTCATTGACGTTGCAGGAAGGCGGCAATCGAGTGGATCCCGATGCGCTTACACAGGTAAGTGATTCGGGTGAACGAGAGCAGCCAACGCCCCTGCAAGGTCAAGGACAAAGGATATCAACAGTATATTCAATATTCTGAAACTAGAGGTACGTGATGAGACTTATTCCTTTAAACACCACCACTGAAGTTGGCAAATGGGCTGCACGTCATATCGTTGAACGCATTAACGCTTTTAAACCGACTGCCGAACGTCCTTTCATTCTGGGCCTGCCTACCGGTGGTACCCCTCTTGAAGCTTATAAACATTTAATCGCCATGCATAAAGCAGGCCAGGTTAGCTTCAAGAACGTCGTCACTTTCAACATGGACGAATATGTCGGTCTGCCACAGGAACATCCTGAGAGCTACCATACTTTCATGTACAAAAACTTCTTTGACCACGTTGATATTCCACGCGAAAACATCAACTTGCTCAATGGTAATGCGCCAGACGTTGACGAAGAATGCCGCCAGTACGAAGCGAAAATTAAGTCTTACGGCAAAATTAACCTGTTCATGGGTGGCGTGGGCAACGACGGTCATATCGCATTCAACGAACCAGCGTCTTCACTGGCTTCACGTACGCGTATCAAAACACTGACTCATGAAACCCGTATCGCGAACTCACGTTTCTTCGACAACGATGTGTCTCAGGTGCCAAAATTCGCCCTGACCGTTGGCGTGGGGACCTTGCTGGATGCGGAAGAAGTGATGATTCTGGTTACCGGTCATGCGAAAGCACAGGCTCTGGAAGCCGCTGTTGAAGGCAACATTAACCACATGTGGACCATCAGCTGCCTGCAATTGCACGCCAAAGCCGTTATGGTATGTGACGAACCGTCCACCATGGAACTGAAAGTCAAAACTGTTAAATATTTCCGCGAGTTAGAAGCGGAAAATATGAAAAATCTTTAATTAACTGAGTCCCCGAAAGCATTGGAGTTGCAGCAAGGCGGCAACTGAACGAATCTCCGGGAGCTTACTGAAGTAAGTGACCGGAGTGAGTGAAAGCAGCCAACGCCGCTGCGGCTCAAATGATTTAGGGGAATGGGGGCATGATGTACGCATTGATTGAGGGCCGGATATATACCGGTCATGACGTTCTGGATAACCACGCGGTCGTGATTGCGGATGGCAAAATCGAACGTGTCTGCCCGGTGAGTGAATTGCCGGCGAATGTGGAAACCCGCAGTCTGGATGGCGCCATTCTTGCCCCCGGATTTATCGATCTGCAACTTAATGGTTGTGGCGGCGTGCAGTTCAACGATTCTCTGGAAGCTATTTCCGTAGAAACGTTAGAAATCATGCAAAAAGCCAATGAAAAATCCGGCTGTACCAGTTTCTTACCGACGCTTATCACCTGTAGCGATGACTACATGAAACACGGTATCAGCGTGATGCGCACCTATTTGGAAAAGTATCCGAACCAGGCTTTGGGACTTCATCTGGAAGGGCCATATCTCAGCCCGGCGAAAAAAGGCACGCATAATCCTGCCTTCATCCGCCTGCCAGACAGCGCCATGATTGATTTCCTCTGCGCGAATGCTGACGTGATCACTCAGCTGACGCTGGCCCCGGAACAGGTTGATGCGAAATATATCCGCCAGTTGCGTGATGCCGGGATTGTGATTTCCGCTGGCCATTCAAATTCTACGTATGCTGAAGCGCGTGCCGGTTTTGCGGCAGGGATCAGCTTTGCGACGCACCTTTATAATGCAATGCCCGCCATTACCGGTCGTCAGCCTGGCCTTATTGGTGCAATCTTCGATACGCCTGAAGTGTACACTGGCGTCATTGCAGACGGTTTGCATGTGGATTGGGCTAATATCCGCAACGCGAAAAAGCTCAAAGGCGAAAAGCTGGTGTTGGTCACGGACGCCACTGCTCCGGCTGGCGCGAATATTGATGAGTTCATTTTTGCTGGTAAAACAATATACTACCGTGACGGACTCTGTGTGGACGAAAACGGTACGCTGAGCGGCTCTGCGCTGACGATGATCGAAGCGGTGCAAAACAGCGTCGAACATGTCGGAATTGCTTTGGATGAGACGCTGCGTATGGCATCGCTTTATCCGGCTCGCGCCATTGGTCTTGATGACCAGCTGGGCAGCATCGAAGCAGGTAAAGTCGCTAACCTCACCGCGTTCACTCATGATTTTAAAATCACAAAAACTATCGTTAATGGTGACGAAGTTTAATTGAGCGGATAACAGCATTGATGACAACTGGCGGACAGCAGGCACAAATCGGCAACGTTGATCTGGTTAAGCAGTTAAACGGGGCGGCGGTTTACCGCCTGATTGACCAACAAGGCCCCATCTCGCGCATTCAGATTGCCGACATGAGCCAGTTAGCGCCCGCCAGTGTCACCAAGATTACGCGGCAATTGCTTGAGCGCGGGCTGATTAAAGAAGTGGATCAGCAGGCTTCTACCGGAGGCCGCCGCGCAATTTCCATCATTACCGAAACCCGCCCTTTTCATACCATTGCGGTGCGCCTTGGCCGCCACGATGCGACGATTACCCTCTACGATCTCAGTGCTAAATCGCTGGCAGAGCAACATTACGCCCTGCCTGAACGCACTCAGGAAACGCTTGAGAACGCGCTGTTCGAAGCCATCGCCCAGTTCATCGAGCTGAATCAACGTAAAATCCGCGAACTGATTGCCATTTCTGTCATCCTTCCGGGGCTGGTCGATCCGAATAAAGGGATCGTGCGCTACATGCCGCATATCAGCGTCGGCGGGTGGAAATTAGTGGATGCGCTGGAAGCAAAATTCAAAGTCACCAGTTTTGTCGGCCACGATATCCGCAGTCTGGCGCTGGCAGAGCACTACTTCGGTGCGACCCGCGACTGTCAGGACTCCATTTTGGTTCGCTTACACCGCGGAACCGGGGCCGGGATCATCGTTAACGGCCAGATCTTTCTTGGCAGTAACGGCAACGTCGGTGAAATCGGCCATATCCAAATCGATCCGCTGGGCGAACGCTGTCATTGCGGAAATTTCGGGTGTCTGGAAACCGTTGCAGCAAATGCCGCCATCGAAAACCGTGTGCGCCATCTGCTGACACAAGGCTATGCCAGCAAACTGAGTCTGGAAGACTGTTCGATTTCTGCCATTTGTAAGGCCGCCAATCGCCACGATGCGCTGGCTACTGAAGTGATTGAGCATGTGGGTCGCCAGCTGGGTAAAGGCGTTTCTATTGCGATTAACCTGTTTAATCCGCAAAAAGTGGTGATTGCCGGTGAAATCACGGAAGCCGACAAAGTACTGCTTCCGGCCATTCAGAGCTGTATTAATGCGCAGGTTCTGAAAGATTTCCGCCGCAATTTACCGGTAGTGACTTCAGCCCTGAATCATCAGTCCGCAATTGGCGCTTTTGCGCTGGTCAAACGGGCTATGCTCAATGGCGTTCTGTTGCAGCGTCTGATGGAAAATTGAGACGTGCTATAGTATCGGGCTGCCAGGAATGGGACTGAAAATGTGGGTTTGGAAATCATGACAATAAAGAACGTAATTTGTGACATTGATGGCGTGCTGCTGCACGACAATACCGCAGTACCCGGCGCCGACCGTTTTCTGGCGCGAATTCAGGAACAGGGAATGCCGTTAGTTATTCTCACTAACTACCCTTCCCAGACAGCGCAGGATCTGGCAAACCGTTTCAGCGCGGCCGGTCTTGAAGTCCCTGAAAGTGCATTTTTCACCTCCGCGATGGCCACCGCTGATTTCCTGAAACGTCAGGAAGGCAAAAAGGCTTATGTCGTCGGCGAAGGTGCGCTGATCCATGAACTGTATAAAGCCGGTTTCACTATTACCGATATCAATCCTGATTTCGTGATTGTTGGCGAAACCCGTTCTTATAACTGGGACATGATCCATAAAGCCGCCTATTTCGTGGCCAATGGCGCACGATTTATCGCGACCAACCCGGATAATCACGGGCATGGCTTTGTCCCGGCCTGTGGCGCGTTATGTGCACCTATCGAAAAAATTACCGGCCGCCAGCCATTTTACGTGGGCAAGCCGAGCCCGTGGATAATCCGCTCAGCGCTCAATAAAATGCAGGCACATTCTGAAGACACCGTCATTGTGGGCGATAACCTTCGCACCGACATTCTGGCGGGCTTCCAGGCAGGTCTGGAAACCATTCTGGTGCTGACCGGTGTTTCCACTCTCAATGATATTGAGGGCATGCCCTTCCGCCCGACCTGGATTTATCCTTCCGTTGCCGATATTGACGTGATTTAACGTCCACAGAGAACTCTATGAAAACGAGCCTGGATGATTATTCCGGCTCGTTTTTTTTTCGTGTTGCTGTCTGATATTTATCCACTTTTCTCTTTTTTTGAATCCTCCTCAATTTTTGGCAATTAAATTAACAATCCGCTAATGAAATCGCCATAAAACTGGTGATTCGCTAAAGAACACCTACCATCAACCAACTATTTATCAGAAGAGCGTTAAACCACTTGCACAACATGGGGGTTTTGACGCATTTTCATAGTCAGCAACGCAACAAACGCCGGCTAAAACTGTAATAACGGCAACGTTGATCCTCATTCATAAACATAAAAATGACAGCCAGAGAAACGTCGTTAGGGAGAAAGTAATATGTGTTCAATTTTCGGTGTGCTCGATATCAAAACTGACTCCGTCGAGCTGCGCAAAAAAGCGCTGGAACTGTCGCGCCTCATGCGTCACCGCGGACCAGACTGGTCCGGCGTGTTTGCCAGCGACAAAGCGATTCTGTCGCACGAGCGTCTGTCCATTGTGGACGTGAACAACGGCGCACAGCCTCTTTACAACGCAGCACATACTCACGTTCTGGCTGTTAACGGCGAAATTTACAACCACCAGGCCCTGCGCGCAGAACTGGGCGACAAATATGAATTCCAGACCGCGTCCGACTGTGAAGTGATTCTGGCGCTGTATCAGGAGAAAGGCCCTGCCTTCCTCGATGAACTGCAAGGCATGTTCGCCTTTATTCTGTATGACACAGAAAAAGACGCGTACCTGATCGGCCGTGACCATCTGGGCATCATCCCGCTGTATATGGGCTACGACGAACACGGCAACATGTATGTCGCTTCTGAAATGAAAGCGCTGGTACCCGTTTGCCGCACCATCAAAGAATTCCCGGCTGGCAGCTATCTGTGGAGCCAGGAAGGTGAAATTCGCGAATACTACCAGCGTGACTGGTTTGACTTCGAAAACGTCAAAGACAACGTCACTGACGCTGCTGCCCTGAAAGATGCACTGGAAGAATCAGTGAAAAGTCACCTGATGTCTGACGTGCCTTACGGCGTGCTGCTGTCCGGTGGTCTGGATTCATCCGTGATTTCCGCGATCACCAAGAAATTTGCCGGTCGCCGTATCGAAGATAAAGATCAGAGCGAAGCCTGGTGGCCGCAGCTGCACTCCTTTGCTGTCGGTCTGGAAGGTTCACCTGATTTGCGCGCAGCTCAGGAAGTGGCCAACCATTTAGGCACCGTGCACCACGAAATTCATTTCACCGTGCAGGAAGGTCTTGATGCTATCCGCGATGTTATTTATCACATCGAAACTTACGACGTTACAACTATCCGTGCATCTACGCCGATGTATCTGATGTCGCGTAAAATCAAAGCGATGGGCATCAAAATGGTGTTATCTGGCGAAGGCGCAGACGAAGTATTGGGCGGCTACCTGTATTTCCACAAAGCGCCGAACGCCAAAGAATTCCATGAAGAAACCGTGCGTAAATTGCTTGCCCTGCACATGTATGACTGTGCGCGTGCCAACAAAGCGATGTCAGCCTGGGGTGTGGAAGCCCGTGTACCCTTCCTGGACAAAAAATTCCTCGATGTCGCGATGCGTATCAACCCGAAAGACAAAATGTGCGGCAACGGCAAGATGGAAAAACATATCCTACGTGAATGTTTCGAGTCTTATCTGCCACACAGCGTGGCATGGCGTCAGAAAGAACAGTTCTCTGATGGCGTAGGTTATAGCTGGATCGATACCTTAAAAGAAGTGGCCTCTCAGCAGATCACCGATCAGCAGCTTGAAACTGCGCATTTCCGTTTCCCGTATAACACACCGACTTCAAAAGAAGGCTACCTTTACCGTACGATTTTTGAAGAATTGTTCCCGGTTCCAAGCGCGGCTGAATGCGTGCCTGGTGGCCCTTCAGTGGCCTGTTCTTCCGCGAAAGCAATTGAGTGGGATGAAGCGTTCAAAAACATGGATGACCCTTCTGGCCGTGCAGTGGGCGTACATCAGTCCGCCTACAAATAATCGATTTACCGGTAATTCTCCTTGTAGCAAACGGGCCTCTCCAGGCCCGTTTTTCTATGGGTAAAGCCAGTAAAAATAATGTCTTTTGTCCAATTTATCACCAGAGTGGTTATAAGCCAGACAAATGGACGCAATCAGGGCTTTTTCTCCAAAAAAGGTGTTGACGCAAAACGGTCATATACGCATAATGCGCCCCGCAACGCCGATGAAGGTAGCGCGAAAAAAGATGGCTACGTAGCTCAGTTGGTTAGAGCACATCACTCATAATGATGGGGTCACAGGTTCGAATCCCGTCGTAGCCACCATCTTACTTGCAGTACACTACTCAAAAGGTAGTGAGAAACAAAATTGGGGTATCGCCAAGCGGTAAGGCACTGGTTTTTGATACCAGCATTCCCAGGTTCGAATCCTGGTACCCCAGCCACATTAAGAAAGCCCGCCTCGTGCGGGCTTTTTGCTTTTCTGCGTTTTAATCATTTTGCATGTTAACTACTATGAAAATATGCAAAAAATAAAGGCTGGCAAAGATGTTTCCCCGCCAGCCTTAACTTCGTTAAATCCCTAACGCATATTTCAGCGCTTTGGTTTTCAGTGCGCCGGCACGCTGTGCGGTCATCAGCGCCAGATTACGCAGCACTTTCACCGGTGCCAGATCGTTGCTGAAGGCGGTGTAGAACAAATCCATGCCACTTTGCATCAGCAAATTATCCAGACGACGCTGACGCTGATAACGCAGTAAAACTTTCTCGCTGCTCCATGCCTCATCGTGGTCACGCGCCTTTTCCAGCACTGATAACAGTGCCTCTACGTCGCGATACCCCAGATTCACGCCCTGCCCTGCCAGCGGATTGATGGTATGCGCCGCGTCACCAACCAGCGCCAGTCCCGGTAAGACATAACGCTGAGCGTGACGGCGAACCAGCGGGAACGCCCCTGCGGATATGGCTTTGATATTGCCCAAACGCGCCGGGAAAGCCTGCATCACTTCTGTCGTGAGCTGCTGCATATTCAGCGTTTTCAGGTAACGGATGCGCTGCGGGCTGTCATACCAGACCAGCGAGGCCTGATGGCCGAAGAGCGGCAGAAACGCACGCGGCCCGGATGGGAAAAATTGCTGCCATGTAACATCCTGATCCGGCGTTTCGGTTTCAACATTAATCAGCATGCAGTGCTGGCGATATTCCCAGCCATCCACACCAATTCCCGCCAGCTGACGTACCAGGGAATTCGCCCCATCGGCAGCAATCACCAGTTTCGTGTGCAACAATTCACCGGTAGTCAGTTGCAGAGACCAGGTTTGATCATCGTGCTGTAAAAGGTGGCGTAACTTTGCCGGACAAAAACGCGTCAGATTCGGGAGTACGTCAAACTGCTGCCACAGTGCTAACTGCAACACCCGGTTTTCGACCATGAATCCCAGCTCCGGCAATCCGAGCGATTGCGCGTCAAATTTCACATCAGAACCGTCCACTTCCCAGGTTTCAAGCCGGCGATACGGCACCGAGCGCATTTTCTCAACCGCTTCCCAAGCGCCCAGTTTCTGTAAAAATCGGACAGACGCGCAGCCAATGGCGGAAATACGCAAATCAGCGGGTGCTGAAGGGTCAAATCCGGCAGGCGCTTCATTCTCAATCAGTGCGACCTGCAACCCCTGTTTTGCCAGCCCCAGCGCCGCAGACGCGCCAACCATGCCGCCACCGACTATTACTGCATCAAATGTCTTCTCAGAATTATTCATTTTATTCCGGCTTTCTGTTCAGTTCATTATGCGAAGTGTACCGGATTTTTGTGTCAGCATCAGGGCCTAAGCTACTTTCCTGCACTGGTCAGCACCGGAGTGAGGGTTTACAATGGCGCCCCTGAACTATGCTATGCACTGCGGCATTGCCGATCTAACGTTCCCCGTATTGAGTACTGACACGCTGATGACTAAAAAACTGCACATAAAAACCTGGGGCTGCCAGATGAATGAATACGATTCATCTAAAATGGCCGACCTTCTCGACAGCACCCACGGTTACCAGCTGACGGATAACGCTGAAGAAGCAGACATCCTGCTGCTCAACACCTGCTCAATCAGGGAAAAAGCGCAGGAGAAAGTGTTCAGCCTGCTCGGACACTGGAAATTACTGAAAAAGAAAAACCCTGATCTCATTATCGGCGTCGGTGGCTGCGTCGCGTCGCAGGAAGGCGAAATGCTGCGTAAACGCGCGCCTTGTGTCGACATCGTTTTCGGTCCGCAAACCCTGCATCGTTTACCGGAAATGGTAAACCACGTTCGCGGCACCAAAAGCCCGGTCGTGGACATCAGTTTCCCGGAAATCGAAAAATTCGACCGTCTGCCGGAACCGCGCGCCGACGGCCCGACGGCTTTCGTGTCCATCATGGAAGGTTGCAACAAGTATTGCAGCTTCTGCGTGGTGCCTTATACCCGTGGCGAAGAAGTCAGCCGTCCGTGCGATGACGTACTGTTTGAAGTCGCACAGCTGGCCGCGCAAGGGGTGCGTGAAGTCAATCTGCTGGGCCAGAACGTCAATGCCTATCGCGGCGATTCTTTTGATGGCGGCATCTGCACCTTTGCTGAGCTTCTGCGTCTGGTGGCGACGATTGACGGCATCGATCGCATCCGCTTCACCACCAGTCATCCGGTCGAATTTACCGATGACATTATCGACGTCTACAAAGACACACCTGAAGTGGTGAGCTTCCTGCACCTGCCTATTCAGAGCGGTTCTGATCGCATTCTGACGATGATGAAGCGCCCTCACACCGTGCTGGAATACAAATCGACTATCCGCAAACTGCGCGCCGCACGTCCGGATATTCATTTCAGTTCAGATTTCATCATTGGTTTCCCTGGCGAAACGAACGATGATTTTGAACGCACGATGGATTTGATTGCACAGGTGAATTACGACGTCAGTTTCAGCTTCATCTATTCTCCGCGTCCAGGCACACCGGCGGCAGATATGGTGGATGACGTGGGCATGGACGAGAAGAAACAGCGTCTGGCGCTGTTGCAGGACCGAATCACGCAACAGGTTATGCGTTTCAGCCGCGCCACGCTGGGCACCGTTCAGCGCATTCTGGTGGAAGGCACGTCGCGTAAGGACATTATGGAGCTCACAGGGCGTACCGAATGTAACCGCGTGGTTAATTTCGAAGGCACGCCGGATATGATTGGTAAGTTCGTGGATGTCGAAATTGTCGATGTTTATGCCAACTCACTGCGCGGTGTGGTTGTGCGCACCGAAGAACAGATGGCACTGCGTCTGCATGAATCTCCGCAATCCGTCATCGAACGCACCCGTAAAGAAAATGAATTGGGCGTTGGAATGTATCAACCCTGAATCATATTAGTGATGCATAACCTGATATCCACAGGGCGCTACGGCGTCCTGTTTCTTTTGAGTTTTTCGCTAATACCTTCATCGTTAGGGTTTAATTTTTCGGCAAAGGCCGCATATTCGGATGAAGGTCCCTGCAACTGCCGCCGCGGCGCAGCATATTTTGCCAAGGGGATGTATTATTAACTCAGGTATGGTTGACGGCTGAAAGTAGTAATGAGCCGGGTGAAATGACAACAGGTCCTAAGTGACCCAAAGGATTCGTTTGAACGTTGTAACACAAGAGATTTTACTGGAGCCCGAAGACAACCAGCGTTTGCTGAGCCTGTGCGGGCCGTTTGATGACAATATCAAACAACTGGAACGCCGGTTGGGCGTTGAAATCAACCGTCGTGATAACGCGTTTAAATTGGTCGGTAAGAGTCTGCCTGTTGCGGCAGCCGCCGACATCCTGCGTGATTTATATGTCGACACGGCGCCGTTGCGCGGTGAAATCCAGGATATCGATCCTGAAAAGATCCATCTGGCGATTAAAGAAAGCCGGGTGCTCGAACAGACGGCAGAAAGCGTGCCGGATTTCGGTAAAGCGGTCATTATCAAAACCAAGCGCGGGATGGTGAAGCCGCGGACGCCAAATCAGGCACAGTACATCGCCAACATTCTCGACCACGATATCACCTTTGGTATTGGCCCTGCGGGGACCGGTAAAACGTACCTGGCCGTGGCCGCTGCGGTGGATGCGCTGGAGCGTCAGGAAGTGCGTCGTATTCTGCTGACCCGCCCTGCGGTGGAAGCCGGTGAAAAACTGGGCTTCCTGCCGGGAGACCTCAGTCAAAAAGTCGACCCGTATCTGCGTCCGCTGTATGACGCATTATTTGAAATGCTCGGCTTTGAAAAAGTTGAAAAACTGATTGAGCGTAACGTCATTGAAGTCGCCCCGCTGGCGTATATGCGTGGCCGAACCCTGAACGACGCCTTTATTATTCTCGACGAGAGCCAGAACACCTCTATCGAACAGATGAAAATGTTCCTGACCCGTATTGGTTTTAACTCCAAAGCGGTGATCACCGGTGACGTCACGCAAATCGACTTGCCACGTCATCAGAAATCAGGTCTTCGTCATGCGATTGAAGTGCTGTCTTCCGTTGAAGAGCTCAGCTTTAACTTCTTCCACAGTGAAGACGTAGTTCGTCATCCGGTGGTTGCGCGCATTGTTGTCGCGTACGAAGCCTGGGAAGAAGAAGATCAAAAACGCCGCGATGCGATTGCCGCAGAGCGTAAACATGAACATCAAAACAGCTCAACACCACAGGCCAGTCAATGAATACGGTAATTCTAGATTTACAAATTGCCTGCGAAGAACCCGCAGGTTTACCGTCAGAAAATGACTTCCAGACCTGGCTTGAAGCCGTGTTGCCGCAGTTTCAGGAAGAATCAGAAGTGACTATCCGTCTGGTCGATATTCCGGAAAGTCACGAACTGAATATGACTTATCGTGGCATGGATAAACCCACCAACGTGTTATCCTTCCCTTTCGAAGCACCTCCGGGTATGGAGATGCCGCTTCTGGGTGACCTGATTATTTGCCGCCAGGTCGTTGAGAAAGAAGCGAAAGAGCAGGATAAAGAACTTCTGGCTCACTGGGCGCATATGGTCATTCACGGCAGTTTGCATTTGCTCGGCTATGACCATATCGTTGACGAAGAAGCCGAAGAAATGGAATCGATTGAAACTGAAATCATGCAGGGTCTGGGTTATCCGGATCCTTATATTTCAGAGAAAGAAGACCACTGAATATTTCAGTAAACTCGCGCAGCGCCTGCCCGGTGAAGGTTTATCACCCGCAGGCGTTTCGCATAATTTTCACTAACACGAGTAAACCAAACCAAACGCCATGAGCGATGACCATTCACAAAATAGTGACAGCCCCAGTCCCAAGAAGGGCTTCTTTTCCCTTATCCTTAGCCAGCTTTTTCACGGTGAACCAAAAAACCGTGGCGATCTGGTTGAGCTGATCCGTGATTCTGAACAAAACGATCTGATCGACCCTGATACCCGTGACATGCTGGAAGGCGTGATGGATATCGCCGAGCAGCGCGTCCGGGACATCATGATCCCACGTTCTCAGATGATCACGCTAAAACGCAATCAACCGCTGGAGGAGTGTCTGGATGTGATCATCGAATCCGCGCACTCACGCTTCCCGGTGATCAGCGAAGATAAGGATCACATTGAAGGCATCCTGATGGCCAAAGACCTGCTGCCGTTTATGCGCACAACGTCTGAGCCATTCAGCATCGATAAGGTGCTGAGAACCGCGGTGGTGGTTCCTGAAAGCAAACGCGTAGACCGTATGCTGAAAGAGTTCCGCTCCCAGCGTTACCATATGGCGATAGTCGTTGATGAATTCGGCGGCGTTTCCGGTCTGGTCACTATCGAAGATATTCTCGAACTGATTGTCGGCGAAATCGATGATGAGTACGACGAAGCAGAAGATCTGGATATCCGCCAGCTCAGCCGTCATACGTATACCGTCCGCGCACTCGCGCCGATTGAAGATTTCAATGAAGTATTCCAGACAAACTACAGTGACGACGAAGTCGATACCATTGGTGGTCTGGTGATGCAGTCATTCGGCCATTTACCGGCGCGTGGTGAAAGTATTGAAATTGACGGTTACCTGTTCAAGGTTGCGATGGCCGACAGCCGCCGTATCATTCAGGTTCACGTAAAAATACCGGACGACGCGCCGCAACCGATACTGGAAGAATAATCACTCCATGGCAATTGCCTCTTTATATCAACGCCAGCGGGTTCGCGCCCTGCTGGCGCTCTTTTTCGGTGCCTGTGGCACGCTGTCATTTTCCCCTTATGACTTCTGGCCTGCGGCGATTATTTCGCTGTGCGGTCTGCTGGCATTAACGCTCGATCGCCGTCCGCCTCAGGCCGCACTGATCGGTTTTTTCTGGGGAATGGGTCTTTTTGGCAGTGGTGTAAACTGGGTTTATGTCAGTATCGCCACCTTTGGCGGCATGCCGGAAGCGATTAACCTTTTCCTGGTCGTATTGCTGGCAGCGTATTTGTCGCTGTATACGATGCTTTTTGCCGGTTTGTTCAGCAAACTGTGGCCGAAAACCACCTGGTGGAAACTGGCGCTTGGCGCGCCCGCTTTGTGGCAGATTACTGAGTTCCTGCGTGGCTGGGTGCTGACCGGTTTCCCGTGGTTGCAGTTCGGCTACAGTCAGATCGACGGCCCGCTGAAAGGTCTGGCTCCGATTACCGGTGTCGACGGCATCACTATTTTACTGACTTCGCTGAGCGGGCTGATTGTGTACGCGATACATCAGCGTCGCCTCACGCCGGGGATTATCGCTGTCGCTATGCTGCTGCTGCCATGGCCGCTGCGCTATATCCACTGGTATCAGGAACAAACCGATAAAACGGTCGATGTGGCACTGGTTCAGGGCAATATTCCGCAGTCGATGAAGTGGGATCCGAAAGCACTGGAAAGCGCGTTGCAGACCTATCTGGATCTCAGCCGTCCGTACGTTGGCAAATCCAGCCTGATCATCTGGCCGGAATCCGCCATTTCAGACATTGAATCCGATCAGCAGGGTTTCCTGAGCATGGTAGATAATATTTACCGCTCACACGGCACCCAGTTAATCACCGGCATTATCGATGCACGCCGCAATGAAGAAGGCATGAAGGTGTATAACAGTGCCATCGTGCTCGGCGGGGAGAAGCCGTATCGCTACCCGGACGAAAACCGTTTCAACAAGCACCATCTGGTGCCATTCGGTGAATTCGTACCGCTCGAAGCCATTCTTCGTCCTCTGGCACCGTTTTTCGATTTGCCGATGTCAGGGCTGACCAGCGGTGACTACGTGCAGAAACCGCTGGTGGTCAGCGGCCTGAATCTGACCACGGCGATTTGTTATGAAGTGGTCTTCGGTGAACAGGTGCGCGATAACCTGCAACCGGACACTAATTTCCTGCTGACGATTTCTAATGATGCCTGGTTCGGGCACTCTATTGGTCCGTGGCAGCATTTCCAGATGGCGCGTATGCGTTCACTGGAACTTGGCCGTCCGTTGCTGCGCAGCACTAACAATGGCGTTACTGCCGTTGTGAATGCTCAGGGCGATGTGACCCATGAAATCCCGCAGTTCACCCGCCAGGTTCTGAACGTGAAAGTCACGCCAACAACCGGCATGACGCCATATGCCCGCGTGGGCTGGTGGCCGGTGTGGTTTGCGACGATAGTCATGGCCGGTGCGGCATTATGGCTCGGACGTCGTAAATCCTGATTATCTGTATTTCGCTCTTAAAGCAGGCGCCTCAGGGCGCCTGTTCTTTTTTGTTGCAACCTTTCCTGATCTGCTCTTCTCCCACCCTTTTACCTGCTGCCGATTGTTGCGACTACCGCATTTAGCGCTGCCGGAATGTCTGCTAATGAAGTTAAATCGGGTTAACTGGCACGACTCTTGCTTCATCTGATTGAAAGATATCTGTTTAGTGATTTTTTGGGACGAGATGCATCATTTTGATACAAACAGGCTGATCCTCTTGCACTTTTTAAGTGCACAGCTGTTTAACTGCTTCGAATTGGTGCGCGTCTCGTCTCAAAAAAGAAACAATATGGTTTCATAATATTCACATTCAGTTATTTTCTAGCTTCATATGACGAGGCATTAGTACTTTCTGATCCCTTAGTTTGGATCCCTAATGACAGCAAGGAGTTGGACATGCAATTGCGCAAATTGGCATTATCAGTACTGTTGGCAAGCGTTACCGTAAGCAGCTTTGCTCACGCAGAAGAACTGACCGGTACCCTGAAAAAAATCAAAGACAACGGCGTTATCGTTGTGGGTCACCGCGAATCCTCAGTGCCCTTCTCTTATTACAATAACGAACAAAAAGTCGTGGGTTACTCACAGGATTATTCTGACGCTATCGTTGATGCCGTGAAGAAAAAACTCGATCTGCCAAACCTGCAGGTCAAGATGATGCCGATCACCTCCCAGAACCGTATCCCACTGTTACAAAATGGCACCTACGATTTTGAGTGCGGTTCCACCACCAATAACCTGGAACGCCAGCAACAAGCCGCGTTCTCTGACACCATCTTCGTGATTGGTACTCGTCTGCTGGTGAAAAAAGGTTCTGACATTAAAGATTTTGCTGATCTGAAAGGCAAAACCGTCGTTGTGACTTCCGGTACTACTTCAGAGGTTCTGCTCAACAAGCTGAACGAAGAGAAGAAACTGGATATGCGTATCATCAGTGCGAAAGATCACGGTGATTCTTTCCGTACGCTGGAAACGGGTCGTGCCGTTGCCTTCATGATGGATGATGCCCTGCTGGCCGGTGAACGCGCTAAAGCCAAAAAACCGGATAACTGGGAAATCATCGGCACTCCGCAGTCCAAAGAAGCCTATGGCTGCATGATGCGTAAAGACGATGCCGAGTTCAAAAAACTGGTTGATGACACCATCGTGAAAGCTCAGAGCTCCGGTGAAGCCACCAAATGGTTTGAAACCTGGTTCAAAAAACCTATTCCTCCGAAAAACCTGAACATGAACTTTGAACTGTCAGAAGACATGAAAGCTCTGTTCAAAGCGCCAAACGATAAAGCGCTGTAAGAAATACCAGACAGACAGGTATAACCAAGAGAAGAGTGAAAAGTGACTAAAATATAAGGCTGGACCACCAGCCTGTGATGATAAAGATGCGGGGTGGTCGTTCCCCACCCCGCGTTTCTTCCCATTCAC
Organism: Rahnella bruchi; assembly: GCF_003614975.1. Classification (GTDB taxonomy): domain Bacteria; phylum Pseudomonadota; class Gammaproteobacteria; order Enterobacterales; family Enterobacteriaceae; genus Rahnella; species Rahnella bruchi. The sequence goes on from NZ_QZWI01000001.1 coordinate 627,913, forward strand.
TTTAGGCGGATTACGTCATCACTCAGAGGGTAATTCATTACCCGTTTTACGGAGTTTTTATGTCAATAGATTGGAACTGGGGCATTTTTCTGCAACAAGCCCCCTTCGGTAATACCACTTATCTGGGCTGGATTTGGAATGGATTTCAGGTCACTGTCGCGCTGTCAATTTGCGCATGGATCATCGCCTTCTTCGTCGGCTCTCTGTTCGGTATTCTTCGTACCGTCCCCAACCGCATCCTCTCCGGCATTGGTACGTGTTACGTCGAGTTATTCCGTAACGTCCCATTGATCGTGCAGTTCTTCATCTGGTATCTGGTCGTTCCTGAATTGTTGCCGGAAAATATCGGCATGTGGTTTAAATCAGAACTGGCGCCAGATGTGCAATTCTTCACCTCATCTGTAATTTGTCTCGGCTTGTTTACCGCTGCCCGCGTGTGCGAGCAGGTACGTGCTGCCATCCAGTCACTGCCAAGCGGACAGCGCAATGCAGGTCTGGCGATGGGTCTTACCCTGCCGCAAACGTACCGCTATGTGCTTTTACCGAATGCATATCGCGTGATTGTGCCGCCGATGACCTCTGAAATGGTCAACCTGGTTAAAAACTCTGCCATCGCCTCGACCATTGGTCTGGTGGATATGGCGGCGCAGGCGGGTAAATTGCTGGATTACTCAGCGCATGCGTATGAGTCTTTCTCTGCAATTACCCTGGCCTATGTTCTGATTAATGCCGTCATCATGCTGCTGATGCACTTTGTAGAACGGAAAGTCCGCCTGCCGGGCAACATGGGAGGTAAATAAGCATGCATGAATTTGACTGGAGTTCTATTGGCCCCGGCCTGCCCTATCTGTGGCAAGGCATGGTCATTACGCTGAAGATTACGTCGCTGGCGATTGTGGTCGGTATTTTGTGGGGCACGCTGCTGGCGGTAATGCGCCTGTCGACCTTCAAACCCATCAGCTGGTTTGCTTCGGCCTACGTTAATGTGTTCCGTGCCGTTCCGCTGGTGATGGTGCTGTTGTGGTTTTATCTGATTGTGCCGGGCTTTCTGCAAAAAGTGCTCGGACTGTCGCCTAAAACCGATATCCGCCTGATTTCTGCGATGGTGGCGTTTGCGCTGTTTGAAGCGGCCTACTATTCAGAGATTATTCGCGCAGGGATCATCAGTATCGCACGCGGTCAGTCTTCTGCCGCGCTGGCGCTGGGTATGACGCAATGGCAGTCGATGAAGCTGGTGATCTTGCCACAGGCTTTCCGCGCCATGGTGCCGTTGCTGCTGACGCAGGCCATCGTGTTATTCCAGGATACGTCACTGGTATATGTTCTGGGCCTGGCGGACTTCTTCCGCAGTGCATCCAACATTGGCGACCGTGACGGTACGTTGGTTGAGATGGTGCTGTTTGCAGGACTTATTTACTTTGTTATCAGCCTTTGTGCTTCCTTGCTGGTGCGTTATTTGAAGAAAAGGACCGTTTCATGATTTCACTGAAGAATGTTTCTAAATGGTACGGGCACTTTCAGGTGCTTACCGATTGCAGCACCGAAGTTAAAAAAGGTGAAGTTGTGGTGGTTTGCGGGCCATCAGGCTCAGGTAAATCGACGCTGATTAAAACCGTTAACGGTCTGGAGCCGGTTCAGAAAGGCGAGATCCTGGTTAACGGCACGCCGGTGAATGATAAGAAAACCAATCTGGCGCAACTGCGTGCCAAAGTGGGCATGGTGTTTCAGCATTTCGAACTGTTCCCGCATCTTTCCATCATCGATAACCTGACGCTGGCACAGGTCAAAGTATTGAAACGTGATAAAGCCGCAGCGAAAGACAAAGGCCTGAAATTACTGGATCGCGTGGGTTTATCCGCGCATGCCAATAAATTCCCCGGCCAGCTTTCCGGTGGACAGCAGCAGCGTGTCGCGATTGCCCGCGCCTTGTGTATGGATCCGATCGCAATGCTGTTTGACGAACCGACTTCTGCGCTTGATCCGGAGATGATCAACGAAGTGCTGGACGTGATGGTTGAACTGGCAAACGAAGGCATGACAATGATGGTGGTCACGCACGAAATGGGCTTCGCCCGTAAAGTGGCGAACCGCGTGATTTTCATGGATGAAGGTAAGATTGTGGAAGATCGTAATAAAGACGATTTCTTCAATAATCCCGAATCAGACCGTGCGCGTGACTTCCTGGCGAAAATCCTGCACTGATAAGAATAAAGCCTGCCCCGCTTCGTCGGGGCAGGTCATTGGCAATCAAGGCTCAAACGGACGGCGTGTAAATTCAGTATTCCCGCACTTAGGACATTTGCTCAGAATTTCCGGCGTATAAACCGCTAAGTTGAAATGGCAATTTTCGCACACCAGATTCCCCAGCCCGACCACTTCCCCGCTGTGATAAATCCCGTGATGGCTGACATCTTTAAAGACTTCTTTCCATTCCAGCTGGGTTTTGTCGGTCATGTCCGCCAGCTCTTTCCACAGGCTTTCTTTTATCACCCGCATAAATACGCTGTCCGTGCCGTCATCTTCTGCCACGGCCTGCTGACTTTCAGAATAGCTGCGTGCGAATTCATGCAGGTCACGCCTTACCGCAGACGTTAACTGCTCAATCTGGATTTCAGATAATTTGCCTTCGTTTTGCAACTCTGTACGGGCATCCTGCACCAGCGCGCTGATATCACGCTCCCCATTTTTTAACCGTTCAGTGAGTGAGGCCACAAGCTGGCGGTAAGATTGCGTAATATTGCTCATATTTGCTTCTCCTTGAACTGACGTAACCATTTGCCTGACGAAAGCGCATTGACTTTATTTTAGCCGTAAATCCCTGATCCGTTGCGCAGATTATGTCGTGCTGGCTCTCAGATTATGAATATTGCGCCAATAGCGGACAGAAATTCCCTTTAGCCTTCGCTGGGTGTTGTTGCACCATCCGCTTATCAGCTATGCTATGCGGATCTTTTGATTAAAACTTTTTGAGCTACAGGCGTAGCTGTTTTCACTCACAGGACCACCGGCCGCCATGCAAGAGCAATACCGTCCAGAAGACATCGAGTCACACGTTCAGCTTCACTGGCAAGAGAAGCAAACCTTCAAAGTTACCGAACAGCCTGGCAAGGAGAAATATTACTGCCTCTCCATGTTGCCTTACCCGTCAGGTCGTCTCCATATGGGACACGTGCGCAACTACACCATCGGTGACGTGATTTCCCGTTATCAGCGTATGCTAGGCAAAAACGTTCTGCAGCCAATCGGCTGGGACGCTTTCGGCCTGCCTGCTGAAGGTGCTGCGGTGAAAAACAACACTGCGCCTGCGCCGTGGACGTACGAAAACATCGAATACATGAAGAACCAGCTTAAACTGCTGGGCTTCGGCTATGACTGGGATCGCGAAGTCGCGACCTGCAAACCAGATTATTACCGCTGGGAACAATGGTTCTTCACCAAGCTGTACGAAAAAGGCATGGTCTATAAGAAGACTTCCGCGGTGAACTGGTGCCCGCATGACCTGACCGTTCTGGCGAACGAACAGGTTATCGACGGCTGCTGCTGGCGTTGCGATACCAAAGTAGAACGCAAAGAAATCCCTCAGTGGTTCATCAAAATCACCGACTACGCCGATCAGCTGCTTAACGATCTGGACACGCTGGAAAGCTGGCCGGAGCAGGTGAAAACCATGCAGCGCAACTGGATTGGTCGTTCTGAAGGCGTGGAAATCACTTTTGACGTGGCAGACAGCGACGAAAAAGTGACGGTATACACCACCCGTCCGGATACCTTCATGGGCTCGACCTATGTGGCTGTCGCTGCCGGTCATCCGCTGGCACAGCTGGGTGCGCAGAACAATCCTGCACTGAACGAATTCATCGACGAATGCCGCAATACCAAAGTTGCCGAGGCAGAAATGGCGACGATGGAGAAAAAAGGCATGGCGACGGGTCTTTATGCCATTCACCCGCTGTCCGGTGAAAAACTGCCGATCTGGGCTGCCAACTTCGTTCTGATGGAATACGGCACCGGCGCAGTAATGGCTGTACCTGGACACGACCAGCGTGACTGGGAATTTGCGACCAAATATGATCTGCAAATTAAACCTGTCATCCTGAATCTTGATGGCAGCCAGCCAGACGTCACCGCAGAAGCGATGACCGAAAAAGGCACGTTATTCAATTCAGGTGAATTCGACGGTCTGAACCACGAAGATGGTTTTAATGCCATTGCTGACAAACTGGTCGCCCTTGGCGTTGGTCAGCGCAAAGTGAACTACCGTCTGCGCGACTGGGGTGTTTCCCGTCAGCGTTACTGGGGTGCACCAATTCCAATGATCACCCTGGAAGACGGTACCGTTATTCCTACGCCAGAAGATCAACTGCCGGTTATCCTGCCGGAAGACGTCGTAATGGATGGTATCACCAGCCCGATTAAAGCCGATCCGGAGTGGGCCAAAACCACCGTGAACGGTATTCCGGGTCTGCGTGAAACCGACACCTTCGATACCTTCATGGAATCCTCATGGTATTACGCGCGCTATACCTGCCCGCAATACGACGAAGGCATGTTGGATCCGGCTGCTGCAAACTACTGGCTGCCAGTTGATCAGTATGTCGGTGGTATCGAACACGCCATCATGCACCTGATGTATTTCCGTTTCTTCCACAAGTTGATGCGTGATGCAGGTCTGGTCGATTCCGACGAACCGGCAAAACGTCTGCTGTGTCAGGGTATGGTTCTGGCTGACGCTTTCTATCACACCGGCAGCAACGGCGAACGTATCTGGGTTTCCCCGACGGATGCCACAGTTGAACGTGACGAGAAAGGCCGTATCACTAAAGCGACCGATCCGCAGGGCCGCGAGCTGGTTTACGCTGGCATGAGCAAGATGTCCAAGTCTAAAAACAACGGCATCGACCCGCAGGTGATGGTGGATAAATACGGCGCCGATACCGTGCGTCTGTTTATGATGTTCGCTTCTCCGGCTGAAATGACTCTGGAATGGCAGGAATCTGGCGTTGAAGGGGCAAACCGCTTCCTGAAACGTGTGTGGAAACTGGCCTTCGAACACACCGGAAAAGGCGCAACCGTTGCTCTGGACGCTGCTTCGCTGAATGAAGCGCAAAAAGATCTGCGTCGTGACCTGCACAAAACTATCGCTAAAGTGACCGATGATATTGGTCGTCGTCAGACCTTCAACACCGCCATCGCGGCCGTGATGGAACTGATGAACAAACTGGGACGTGCTCCTCAGGAGACTGAACAGGATCGTGCGTTGCTGCAGGAAGCGTTGCTGGCGGTTGTGCGTATGCTTTATCCGTTCACTCCACACGTGTGCTTCACGCTCTGGCAGTCACTGAAAGGTGAAGGCGACGTCGATACCGCGCCGTGGCCGCAGGCTGACGAACAGGCAATGGTTGAAGACTCTAAATTGGTCGTGGTACAGGTGAACGGTAAAGTGCGTGCTAAAATCACCGTAGCCGCTGATGCTACCGAGCAGCAAGTGCGCGAGCGTGCGGCACAAGAGCATTTGGTCGCAAAATATCTGGATGGGGTTACGGTTCGCAAAGTAATCTACGTCCCAGGCAAACTTCTTAACCTGGTTGTAGGTTGAGTCAAGGAGGATCTGTGCGACATCCCTTAGTGACACTGCTGCTGACAGCCGCAGTCATGGTGACAGCAGGTTGCGGATTCCATTTACGTGGAAAAACCAACGTTCCTGACGAACTGCAAACAATTGTTTTAGACAGTGGGGATCCGTATGGTCCGATGACTCGTGATATCAGGACTCAGCTGCGTCTCAGCAATGTGACCATTGTTGAAGATCCAACTACGCAGCAGCGTAAAGATATCCCGTCGCTGCGCATTGGTCCGGAAGTCACTGGCCAGAGTACGGCGTCAATCTTCCAGGACGGTAAAACCGCTGAGTACCAGATGGAGATGAACCTGAGTGCAACGGTTCTGATGCCGGGTAAAGACATTTATCCAATCCACGTGAAAGTGTTCCGTTCGTTCTTTGACAACCCGTTAACGGCGCTGGCAAAAGATAACGAGCAGGACATTATTATCGAGGAAATGCGTCAACAGGCTGCCCAGCAGCTGATCCGTAAGTTGCTGACCGTTCATGCCTCTGAACTGCACAAAGCAGAAGATGTCAGCGGACGTGAGGTAGAAGTCATTTCTACCGGTTCATCCGCTGCCAGCAAGTCGTCTGATGATACCAAAGAGGTGCCACCAACGACTTCTTCAAGCACTTCTGTAAAATGATCCGAGTTTATCCGGAACAACTTGCCGCGCAGCTCCGTGAGGGGCTGCGCGCTTGTTATGTATTATGTGGCAACGATCCTTTGCTGCTACAGGAAAGCCAGGACAGCATCCGCAAAGCGGCCCAGCTGGCTGATTTCCAGGAGCATTACACTTTTATCATTGATAACCATACGGAATGGGAGTCGATCTTCAGCATCTGTCAGGCACTCAGTCTTTTCGCCAGCCGTCAGACTCTGATGCTTATCCTGCCCGAAAATGGCCCGACAGCGCCGGTAGCCGAACAACTTCTTAAGCTGACGACGTTGTTGCATGATGACATTCTGCTGTTATTACGTGGAACAAAGCTGACCAAAGCCCAGGAAAACAGCGCATGGTTTAAAGCGCTGAGTGATAAAGGCGTCTTTGTCAGTTGTCAGACTCCCGAACAGGCGCAGTTGCCGCGCTGGGTTTCGCGCCGTGCAAAAGAATTATCCCTTGAGCTTGATGAGCCCGCCAATCAGCTGTTGTGCTATTGCTATGAAGGCAATCTGCTGGCGTTAGCGCAATCTCTGGAACGCCTCTCCCTGCTCTATCCGGATGGCAAACTCACGCTCCCGCGCGTCGAAGAAGCCGTGAATGATGCCGCGCACTTTACGCCATATCACTGGCTGGATGCTCTGCTTGCGGGTAAAAGTAAACGCGCCTGGCACATTTTGCGTCAGCTGCAACAGGAAGACAGCGAGCCGGTTATTTTACTGCGCACCGTGCAACGCGAACTTCTGATGTTGCTGAATCTGAAACGCAAAATGGATACCATGCCGCTTCGCACTTTATTTGATCAGCAAAAAGTCTGGCAAAACCGCCGGGCACTGGTGACGCAGGCACTACAACGCTTATCCCTTGAGCAACTTTCTCTGGCCGTGCGTTTACTGACTCAGATGGAAATTACGCTCAAACAAGATTACGGCCAGTCAGTCTGGTCAGAGCTGGAAAGTCTCTCCATGCTATTATGTGGAAAACCATTACCCACTCAGTTCGCTGATTTGGGTTCGTATTGAAGGCAGGTATCAGTATGCCGCGTAACGCCTCTCTTACTTCATCCTCCGGCCCTGCGCCGTTGCTGGCTTTTTTTGGCGGAACCTTTGATCCAATCCATTACGGTCATCTGAAACCGGTGGCCAGTTTGGCGAAAATCGCCGGGTTTGATCAGGTGATCCTGCTGCCTAATAATGTCCCGCCGCATCGGCCGCAGCCCGAAGCCAGTGCGCAGCAGCGTCTGGAAATGGTGGAACTTGCGGTCGCCGCAGACCCGCTGTTTTCAGTTGATCCGCGCGAACTGACGGTCGATACGCCCTCCTACACCATCGGGACACTTGCAACGTTACGTAAAGAACATGGCGATGATTGCCCGCTGGCGTTTATCATTGGACAGGATTCATTGCTGACGTTGCACAAATGGCACCGCTGGGGATCACTGCTGGATTTTTGTCATCTGGTAGTGATGGCGCGACCCGGCTACAAAGAGCAACTCGATACGCCGGAATTGCAGAATTGGTATGACGCCCACAGGGTGACTGACGCTGAAAAGCTCAAACAGAATTCTTGCGGATTCATTTATCAGGCCAATACCCCGCTGCTGGATATTTCAGCGACGGAAATCCGTGAACGGCGCCATGCGGGGCTCGATTGCTCAGATTTACTGCCAGCCGCCGTTGAGCGCTATATAGAATCGCAGGGCTTGTACCGCCAGTAGCGAACGCGTGCTATACTGCGCCGCTTAATTTCGGCTCTCGATAACGCTGCGTCACTGACCAATACAATGTATTGATTGTTAAACGTTTTAGGCCGTTTTCCTGATAACCGCTATGTTTATCCATCATGAGACTGACTGTCGCTTCGGTGCCACACCGGCGAACGTCTTGTGGTGTCAATTGTTTCAAACATCCCCAGGGGGAACCTTTGCAAGGTAAAGCGCTCCAAGATTTTGTTGTCGATAAAGTCGACGACCTGAAAGCACAAGACATCATTGCCATTGATGTTAAAGGTAAATCAAGCATCACTGACTGCATGATTATTTGTACCGGTACATCCAGCCGCCATGTTATGTCCATCGCCGGACATCTGGTTGAAGAAATTAAAGCCGTCGGCCTTGATGCGATGGGCGTGAAAGGCATTAACGAAGCTGACTGGGTCGTTGTCGATCTGGGCGAAGTGATCGTTCACGTTATGCAGGAAGAAAGCCGCCAGTTGTATGAGCTTGAGAAACTCTGGGGCTGATGCGTGAAGCTGCAACTTGTCGCCGTCGGCACTAAAATGCCTGACTGGGTACAAACCGGTTTCAATGATTATCTGCACCGTTTTCCCAAAGACATGCCGTTTGAACTGACAGAAGTTCCGGCAGGGAAACGCGGGAAAAACGCAGATATCAAACGCATTCTTGAGAAAGAAGGCGAGCTGATGCTGGCCGCTGTCGGTAAAGGGAATCGCATTGTGACACTGGATATTCCAGGGACACCGTGGGAAACCCCGCAACTGGCGCAACAACTGGAACGCTGGAAACAGGACGGACGAAATGTCAGCCTGCTGATCGGCGGTCCGGAAGGGTTAGCTCCGGCCTGCAAGGCTGCGGCGGAACAGAGCTGGTCGCTCTCTCCGTTGACACTTCCTCACCCGCTGGTTCGGGTTCTGGTCGCGGAAAGTCTTTACCGTGCCTGGAGTATTACCACTAATCATCCATACCACCGCGAATAACGGGTGGTGAATGTCAGCAACATGAATTAAGTAGTGGGATGAAAATAGATCGTAACCCTTTTCGCGACTATACGGCTGAATCAGCCCTCTTTGTGCGCCGTGCACTGGTGGCGTTCATCGGCATTCTGCTACTTAGCGGTGTCCTGGCCTTCAATCTCTATAATCTGCAAATTGTCCGGTTTCAGGATTACCAAACCCGTTCCAATGATAACCGCATCAAGCTGGTGCCGATTGCGCCAAGCCGCGGGATTATCTATGACCGCAATGGCACCCCGCTGGCGCTGAACCGGACTATTTATCAGCTGGAACTGGTGCCGGAAAAGGTCGACGATTTGCAGGCCACGCTCGAAGGCCTCAGACCGATTGTTGATCTCACTGATGATGATATCGACAACTTCAAAAAAGAACGTCAGCGTTCGCGGCGTTTTACTTCTATTGCGGTTAAAACTGCCCTGACCGAAGTCCAGGTTGCGCGTTTCTCCGTGAACCAGTTTCATTTCCCCGGCGTTGAAGTCAAAGGCTATCAGCGCCGCTATTATCCTTACGGTTCCGCCCTGACGCACGTGATCGGTTATGTGTCGAAAATTAACGACCGCGATGTGGAACGTCTGGATAAAGACGGCATTCTCGCCAACTACGCGGCGACGCACGACATCGGTAAGCTCGGTATTGAGCGTTTTTACGAAGATACCCTGCACGGTAAAACCGGCTACGAAGAGGTTGAAGTTAATAACCGTGGCCGCGTTATCCGCCAGCTTCATGAAGAGCCCCCTCAGGCGGGGAAAGATATTTACCTGACCATCGACCTGCCTTTACAGCAATATATTGAAGTATTGCTGACCGGCAGCCGTGCCGCCGTGGTCGTCACTGATCCACGGGACGGAGCTATCCGCGCGCTGGTGTCTAACCCAAGTTATGATCCCAACTTATTTGTAGACGGCATTTCGAGCAAAGATTACAGCATGCTGCTCAATGACCCGAACAAGCCACTGATTAACCGAACTACACAGGGTGTTTACCCGCCAGCCTCGACCGTGAAACCGTACATTTCGGTTTCTGCACTCACATCTGGCGTGATCACTAAAAACACTTCGCTGTTCGATCCGGGCTGGTGGCAGTTGCCGGGGTCAGACAAGCGTTATCGTGACTGGAAACACTGGGGGCATGGTCGTCTGAATGTGACCAAAGCACTTGAGGAATCGGCTGATACTTTCTTCTATCAGGTGGCCTATGATATGGGGATCGACCGTCTTTCCGAGTGGATGGGCAAATTTGGTTACGGGCACTACAGCGGCATCGATTTATCGGAAGAACGCAGCGGTAATATGCCAAACCGTGACTGGAAGTTTAAACGCTTCAAAAAGCCGTGGTATCAGGGCGACACCATTCCGGTGGGTATCGGTCAGGGCTACTGGACCGCTACGCCAATACAAATCATGAAAGCCATGACCACGCTGATTAATGACGGCGATGTCAAAACGCCGCATTTGCTGCTGAGCACCAAAGTCGATGGCCAGCAAGTGCCGTATAAACAACAGGAAACCACACAGATTGGTGACATTCATTCCGGCTATTGGGAAATCGCCAAAGACGGAATGTATGGCGTGGCTAACCGCCCTAACGGGACTGCACGTAAATATTTTGCGGATGCGCCTTACAAAGCGGCGGCTAAATCCGGGACAGCACAAGTTTACGGTTTGAAAGCCAATGAAATCTATAATGCGCATAAAATCGCTGAGCATCTGCGTGACCATAAGCTGATGACCTCTTTTGCCCCGTATGACAAACCGACCGTGGCCGTGGCCGTGGTGCTGGAAAACGGTGGTGCAGGTCCGGCGGTGGGCACAATTTCCCGCCAGATACTCGACCATATTTTATTGGGCGACAATAAGACACAATTACCGGCTGACGCGCCAGCGCCGCCGGGAACCGAAGGTGATTAACCGTCAATGACTGAGAACCAACAGAAAAGATCATTGTGGTCGAAAATGCATATCGACCTGACAATGTTGCTGATCGTACTTGCGCTGCTGACTTACAGTGCGTTTGTCATGTGGAGCGCCAGCGGTCAGGACATGGGCATGATGGAGCGTAAAATCGGGCAGATCCTGATGGGTCTGGTGATCATGCTGGTCATGGCGCAAATCCCGCCGCGCGTTTATGAAAGCTGGGCACCCTATCTCTATATCTTCTGCGTATTCCTGTTGGTGCTGGTGGATGCCTTCGGCAGTATCAGTAAAGGCGCGCAACGCTGGCTGGATCTGGGGATCATCAAATTTCAGCCATCGGAGCTGGCGAAAATCGCCGTACCTCTGATGGTCGCACGCTTTATCAACCGTGACGTTTGTCCGCCGTCGCTAAAAAATACCGCTATCGCCCTGGCGCTGATCTTTATTCCTACCCTGCTGGTGGCCGCGCAGCCCGATCTGGGCACCTCGATTCTGATCGCCGCCTCTGGTCTGTTTGTTCTGTTCCTGTCCGGCATGAGCTGGAAACTGATCGCCGTTGCCGCGATTCTGGTTGCCGCGTTTATCCCGATTTTGTGGTTCTTCCTGATGCACGATTATCAGCGTGACCGCGTGATGATGTTACTCGATCCGGAAAGCGATCCGCTGGGTGCGGGCTATCATATTATTCAGTCAAAAATCGCCATCGGTTCGGGTGGCCTTTCCGGCAAAGGCTGGCTGCACGGTACGCAATCGCAGCTGGAATTCCTGCCGGAACGACACACCGACTTTATCTTTGCTGTACTGGCTGAAGAACTTGGCCTGATAGGCGTGCTGGTACTGTTGGGCTTGTACCTGTGCCTCATCATGCGCGGACTGGTGATTGCCGCCAATGCGCAAACCACTTTCGGGCGCGTGATGTCCGGCGGACTGATGCTGATCCTGTTCGTTTATGTCTTTGTTAACATCGGCATGGTCAGTGGCATTGTCCCGGTAGTTGGGGTACCTTTGCCTCTGGTCAGCTATGGCGGGTCAGCACTTATCGTGTTAATGGCAGGGTTTGGTATCGTCATGTCGATACATACTCATCGAAAAATGTTGTCAAAAAATTTATAGAGGTGAGCAATGCGTAAGGAGTGGCTTGGAGCTGTCATTATCGGTTTGCTGTTAAGTGGCTGTGCCACTGACGATACCCAGCAACAACAACCGGCACCGCAACAAGCCTACAACGGCCCTGTGGTGGAAATCGGCGGGGCTGATCCGCGTTACGAACCTTATAATCAGGGCACGATGCAGGATTATACCGTTAACGGTAAGACCTATAAGATAATCAAAGACCCGTCCAATTTCTCCCAGGTCGGTCAGGCCGCCTGGTATGGCCAGGAAAATGGCGGCAATATGACTGCTATCGGTGAAGAATTCGACCCGACTGCCATGACTGCCGCTCATCCGACGCTGCCAATTCCCAGCTATGTTCGTGTCACTAATATGGCAACGGGCCGTATGCTGGTGGTACGTGTTAACGACCGTGGCCCTTACGTGCCTGGCAAAATCATTGATCTGTCACAGGCCGCAGCAGATCGCCTGAATCTGACCAACAGTACTAAAGTTCGTATCGATTTTATCAACGTGGCACAAGATGGCACTCTGTCTGGCCCGGGGACAATTGGTACAACAGTCGCGAAGCAATCTTACGCTCTGCCATCGCGCCCGAGTTTAGGTGCCAGCAGCATGGGCACGCCTACGCTCAGCGCTCAGCCGGTCGATACCTCCGATGTGCGCCCGATCAGCAACAGTACCCTGAGCAATCCGAATGCTGCGCCATTAACCAATGACGAAGATAACAGTGGTGCGGTAGCTTCAGCGCCAGCGGCGACCACTCAGTCTGGTAACAGCGGCGGCGGGTTTCTGAGCGCGCCTACGCCCCTGCGTCAGGGCGTGTTAGAAGGCAGCGAACCAGTAGCAGCACCGGTTGCTGTCGCCAGTGCCGCACCGGTAGCCGCTGCGGCCACTTCCGCAACACCTGCACATACTTCGGCAATCCCAACATCAGGCTATATGGTGCAGGTTGGCGCACTGAGCAATCCTCAGAACGCGCAGTTGTGGCAAAAAAGCCTCAGCCAGCGTTTCTCTGTACCGGGTAAAGTGCAGGCGAATGGCAGCACTTACCGCGTGCAGCTTGGCCCGTTCAGCACCCGCCAGCAGGCTGAACAGCTGAAGCAGCGACTGTCCAGTGAAGCCCAGCAGCAGTCCTTCGTCACTGCCAGTATGTAATTTTAAAATACGGGGCTGCGGCCCCGTTCTTATAAGTGCCCTTTCTTATAAGCACCCGCTCTTATAAGTAAAAGTCAGTAAGCGCCGGTAATCGAAGATGTCTGACTTATGACTCTTCTGCTATAGTGGCGCACGTTTATCACTTACTCCCACGGATGTTGTTGTCCCGATCATGAAACTTGTAAATACTTCACGTTTAGTCAAAAGCCTCGCATTTGGCACCGTAATCACTTTGAGTGCAGCGTCCGCCTATGCCGACGATGTTAATTTAAAAACAATGATCCCTGGCGTTCCGCAAATTGATGCTGAAGCCTATGTCCTGATCGACTACAACTCCGGTAAAGTTCTGGCAGAAATGAATGCCGACGCACGCCGCGACCCTGCCAGCCTGACAAAAATGATGACCAGTTATGTTATTGGTCAGTCCATCAAAGCCGGCAAAATCTCCCCGACGGATATCGTGACCGTAGGTCAGGACGCTTGGGCGACCGGCAATCCGGTGTTCAAAGGCTCTTCCCTGATGTTCCTCAAACCAGGCGATCGTGTGCCGGTTTCTGAGCTGAACCGCGGGATCATCCTGCAATCAGGTAACGACGCCTGTGTGGCGATGGCCGACCATGTTGCCGGCAGCCAGGACGCTTTCGTCGCTATCATGAACAACTACGTGAACGCACTGGGTCTGAAAAATACCCATTTCGGTACCGTACATGGCCTTGATGCAGCCGGTCAGTACAGCTCCGCCCGCGATATGGCGCTGATTGGTCAGGCGCTGATCCGTGATGTGCCGGAAGAGTACGCCACCTACAAAGAGAAAGAATTCACCTTCAATAATATCCGCCAGATGAACCGTAACGGTTTGCTGTGGGATAACAGCCTGAACGTGGATGGCATTAAAACGGGTCATACTGAATCAGCAGGTTATAACCTGGTGGCTTCCGCGACTGAAGGTCAGATGCGTCTGATCTCTGCCGTCATGGGCGGTCATACCTATAAAGGCCGTGAAGTTGAGAGTAAAAAGCTGCTGACCTGGGGCTTCCGCTTCTTCGAAACCGTTTCTCCGCTGAAAGCCGGTAAAGAATTTGCCTCTGAGCCAGTCTGGTTTGGTGATACCGACCGCGTTGCGCTGGGTGTCGAGAAAGATGCTTACCTGACTATTCCGCGTGGCCGCATGAAAGACCTGAAAGCCAGCTATGTTCTCAATACCCCTGAACTGCATGCTCCGTTGCAGAAAAATCAGGTGGTTGGCTCAATCAACTTCCAGCTTGATGGCAAAACGATTGATGAACGCCCACTGGTGGTGATGAACGAAGTGAAAGAAGGCGGCTTCTTCGGTCGCATCGTGGATTACATCAAACTGATGTTCCACCACTGGTTCGGCTAAGTTGCTGCTTGAAAAAGTTTGCAACAATCCCCATATAAACGGTATAGATTATGGCTCCCGCTACGGCGGGAGTTATACTTTTAGAGACAAAACTTAATACGTTGTACAACACGCTGGAGTGCACATGAAAACCAAACTGAACGAACTGCTCGAATTCCCTTGTCCCTTTACTTACAAAGTAATGGGCCTGGCACAACCCGAGCTGGTGGACCAGGTTGTGGAAGTCGTGCAACGCCATGCGCCTGGTGACTACAATCCTCAGGTAAAACCGAGCAGTAAAGGGAATTACCACTCCGTTTCTATTACGATCACGGCCACTCACATCGATCAGGTCGAAACCCTGTACGATGAGCTGGGTAATATCGAAATTGTCCGTATGGTGCTGTAAGCCCTTTCTGATCGATACGCGCGAAAGCCAAACTTCGCGCGTTTTCCCCTTCTCTGACTGACGATAACTGCCGTGCAACCACATAATCCGCAAGAACGTATCGTACTGCGCCAGCTTGGCCTGCAGCCTTATGAACCCGTTTCACTGGCCATGCACCATTTCACTGAACACCGTAACGCTGACTCACTGGATGAGATCTGGCTGGTTCAGCACCCGCGCGTTTTTACGCAAGGTCAGGCTGGCAAAGCTGAACACGTATTAATGCCCGGTGATATTCCGGTTATTCAGAGCGATCGCGGTGGTCAGGTGACATATCATGGACCCGGCCAGCAGGTGATGTACGTGATGGTTGATCTCAAAAGAAAAAAACTCGGCGTCCGTCAGCTGGTCACCGCTATCGAACAAACTGTGGTAGATACGCTGGCGCATTTTTCTATTGATGCCTATCCCCGTGCCGATGCGCCGGGTGTCTATGTTGATGGCAAAAAGATTTGCTCGCTCGGTCTGCGCATTCGTAAAGGCTGCTCGTTACATGGTCTGGCACTGAATATTGATATGGATCTGGAACCTTTCCATCGTATTAATCCCTGCGGATATGCCGGTCTCGAAATGACTCAGGCCAGTCTCGAAAAGCCAGGATTAACGGTTGATCAGGTCATGCCTGTTCTGGTGAAATCCTTTAACCATTGTCTCGATTACCAGCAGGTGGATTATCTGCCATGGCAGATTGAACACTACGCACCTCAGGTGCTGTGATTTTCCTTCCAGTTACCTGCAGATGGGTCACTTATTACAAGAGTTACGATTCATTTTATTATAATATCAGCACGTTACGTCTTCAGCATCTCATCGCTTACGGATAAGCGCACTCCCCGGCCCCTCACTTGCCGGGACAGTCTTTTACACTGTCAGGAATGTTATATGGATAATAAAGATAGCAGTGCCAGTTTAAATAAACTTCGCAATCTTGATCTCAATTTACTGACTATTTTTGAAGCGGTTTATCTCAATAAAGGCATTGTACACGCCGCAAACGCACTCAATCTGACGCCCTCTTCTGTCAGTCAGTCGATTCAAAAATTACGTAATATTTTTCCCGATCCGTTATTTATCCGCGACGGACAGGGGATCAGCCCGACGGCGTATGCCACCAATCTGCATAAACACATCAGTCAGGGGTTCAGTTCTATTCTCACCGGTCTGGATTTCACCAGCGATAATGATAAATCCCGCGTTCTGACCATCAGCTGCTACCCGTTTATCGCGCAAATTACCTTTCCGCTGATCCTTAGCGAACTCGAGAAAATTAACAGCCACTACATCCTGCAACATGTGCCGCTTACCGATGCGGAAGATACGCTGATTCAGCATCGTGCAGATCTGGTTATTGATATCAGCCCGCAATTTAACCGGTCAATAAATAGCATCCGGCTGATGTCGGATAAAACAGTGCTTGTTTGCCGGAAAAATCATCCACAGATCGACAAAACACTAAGCGCAGAACAGGCTGCAAGCCAGCAGTACGCCAGCGTCGTGACAACTGTGGGTGATTTAAAACGAATGCAGTTTGAGATAGGCGAAGCCCTGCCGGACCGGTTTGTTGCCTTCGCCAGTTTCAACGCGATCAATGTGCTTTCGATGGTCTCCGGTTCTGATTTACTGGCTGTCCTGCCGGAGAGAATGGTCGATATTTTCATGCCCGCCTTCCCGGTTCAAAAACTGCAATGTGATTTACCGGTACAGCCTTACGACATCCTGATGATGTATAACAAGTCAGCGAAAAACGACAAAACGCTCAGCAGGATTATTAATGTGATCGGTGAAGCCTTCTCCCGACAGGAAATTGCTTCGGCGTTGTAAATTTTCCATTTAGAAAAAATATTTACACATTGTTAACACCAGAGGTTCAGACCAAGCGCCTGATTGAAATTATTCTAATTTTCAATATGATGAATAGAAATTGGTTGCGAAATTTTCGCCCTTACATGGATTTCAGGTTAAAAAATTGCAGCATTTAGCACTTCCGGCCATGACGAAGGGCTGAACGAAGGGATGCTTCAATGATATAATTTCCGCATTATTTCTACTTTTTTTGATGAATCAGCCAGTTCATTGAATGTCCTGAAAAAACTCGGGTAACGAGTGACAAACCTGGAAGCTGCAAGATTATGAGTAAACCGATTCAGATGGAACGCGGCGTCAAATACCGCGATGCAGACAAGATGGCGTTAATCCCGGTGAAAACCGTGGTCAGTGACCGGCAGGAAATGTTACGTAAGCCGGCATGGATGAAAATCAAATTACCTGCCGACTCAACGAAAATTCAGGGCATTAAATCAGCGCTGCGCAAGAACGGCCTGCATTCTGTCTGTGAAGAGGCGGCTTGTCCTAACCTTTCCGAATGCTTCAACCATGGCACGGCGACCTTCATGATCCTCGGCGCTATTTGTACCCGTCGTTGCCCGTTCTGCGATGTGGCACATGGGCGTCCGACCGCACCAGACACCAACGAGCCGGAAAAACTGGCGCAAACCATCTCCGATATGGGCTTGCGTTATGTGGTTATCACTTCCGTTGACCGTGATGATCTGCGCGATGGCGGTGCCCAGCACTTTGCTGACTGCATTACGGCTATCCGTGCGAAAAACCCGACCATCAAAATCGAAACGCTGGTACCGGACTTCCGTGGCCGTATGGATCGCGCACTGGATATTCTCAACGCCAGCCCGCCGGATGTGTTTAACCACAATCTGGAAAACGTGCCGCGCGTCTACCGTCAGGTTCGCCCAGGTGCGAACTACGAATGGTCGCTGACATTGCTGCAACGCTTTAAAGAAGCGCACCCTGAAATCCCAACCAAGTCAGGTCTGATGGTGGGTCTTGGCGAAACGAACGAAGAAATCATCGAAGTGATGCGCGATCTGCGTCGCCACGGTGTAACCATGCTGACACTCGGCCAGTACCTGCAGCCAAGCCGTCACCATCTGCCGGTTCAGCGTTACGTGAGCCCGGAAGAGTTCGATCAGATGAAAGAAGCCGCGATGGAAATGGGCTTCACCCATGCGGCCTGCGGTCCGTTCGTGCGTTCTTCTTATCACGCCGATCTGCAAGCCAAGGGCTTAGAAGTTAAATAAAGTCAGACGTCGCGTTCAGGCGCTGCGATTTAACATTTTGTTACTTCTTATCGCAGAAAACAAAAAAGGTTGTTCGCAAGAACAACCTTTTTTACGTCTGGCTTTTCACGTAAGCAGAAACTAAAAGACTTTTGAAACGAATTCTCAGTCTTTATGTTCGACACGTTCAGCCGGTTTTTCTTCTGCTGTTTTTTCAGCAGCTGCCGGAGCCGGATCATCATTCATGGCTTTCTTAAAGCCACGCAGTGCTGCACCCAGGTCGCCGCCCAGAGAACGCAGTTTGCTGGTACCGAACAACAGGACGATCAGCACGCCGACCACCAACAATTTAGTAATACTTAGACCTTCCATACATACCTTCTTTACACTGAGTGCTGGAAAACAGCAGTGACAATTTGTCGCTATTAACGGCCATTCGCGACGTTAATACAACCCGAAAATGTAACAGAACGGATCCAGAACTGTGCGCATTATGACCATAGTGAGCTATTATGAGCGTGAATAGCATACGCATAAAGTACTTCTGTCTTTATTTGCAGCAAAACAACGTCTAATTTGATTTCGACCCGTTTTATCAACCCGGGTTTGCAAACCCTTAATGAGAACTGATGCCGAAAAAGCTTCATACGACTCTGGTTAACGATACTCATCATTCCGGACTGCGTTTTGCGAAACGGACTTACTTCCCCCGTATTGTCGGACTGGGCACAGGCAGTTTTTGTGTCGGCTCGGTAATGATTGAACATTCAACGCCTGGCTGGCTGTGGCTTTTGCTGTTTTTCAACAGTTTTATCTGGCCGCACCTTGCCTACTGGAAAGCAAAACAGTCGGCGACGCCATTTAAAAGTGAAATTAATAACCTGCAGATTGACACGATCTTCGGCGGCATCTGGATTGCCGTGATGGGATTCAACGCCCTGCCCTCTGCGACCATTTTCGCCATGATGGGTATGAATAATATCTCGGCAGGTGGCAAGACGTTATTCTTTCGCTGCGTTATCGCGCAAATTACCGTTGCGCTGACATTGCTGTGGGTAGCGAAACTTCCTTTCCTGCCCGAAACCACGCCGTTCCAGCTTTATCTTTGTTTACCCATGATCATGATTTACCCGATTTTCCTCGGTAATGTCACCTACCGGACATCACGAAAACTCGCCGAACACAAACAGGCGATTATGCAGATAAGCGTACGAGATGGTCTGACAGGGCTTTATAACCGCCGTCACTGGGAATCGCTACTGCAAACTGAGCTGGAGAGTTTCCGCCGTTACCGGCACAAAACCACGCTGGTGCTGATTGATATCGATCACTTCAAAAGCATCAACGATAACTACGGCCACAGCGTTGGCGATCAGGCCATTATTTTGCTGGCTCAGGAACTGCAACAAACCATGCGCACTGCGGATATTATCGGGCGTTTCGGCGGTGATGAATTTGCGGCAATTTTACCACACAGCACTAAACTTCAGGCTAAACGGGCGACAGAGCGGCTGCAAAGCCGCCTGGCTAACAGCCTGTTTCCGCATCATCCCGAATTACAGCTCCATATCAGCGCAGGAATAGCCGAATGCGATGATGCGCAGGATACCCCGACTCACTGGCTGAATGCCGCCGATAATGCTCTGTATATTGCGAAGAAAAACGGGCGAAACCGGGTCGAGATAGCCGATTAGACCGATCGCTTTCCCGGTTTCAGCCCGTAATTGTCAGATGAAACGGCTGAGGAAAGCCTGCGTGCGCGGATGCTGAGGATTCACTAACACCTCATCCGCCGCGCCCTGCTCCACCACCACCCCGCGATCCATAAACACCACACGATCAGCGGCTTCTTTCGCGAAACCGATTTCATGGGTGACCACAATCATTGTCAGCCCTTGCTGCGCCAGATCCCGCATGGTGGCTAATACTTCGCCCACCAGCTCAGGATCCAGTGCGGAAGTCGGCTCATCAAACAACATCAGCTTCGGTTTCACCGCCAGCGCCCGGGCAATCGCCACGCGCTGTTGTTGTCCGCCGGAAAGATGGCGCGGATACGCATCGGCTTTATCGCTCAGACCCACTTTTTGCAGCAACTCGCGGGCATATTTCTCTGCGTCATGTCGGCTTTCTTTATGCACGCCAACTGGGGCTTCGATAATGTTTTGCAGCACGGTCATGTGCGGATAAAGATTGAATTGCTGAAACACCATACCGATATCCCGGCGCTGACGCGCAATGGCCCGTTCAGACAATTTATGCAAACGGTCACCACGCATCTCGTAACCAATCTGCTCACCGCCCACCATAATCGAGCCACGATCAATATCTTCCAGATGATTAATACAGCGCAAGAAGGTTGATTTACCCGAGCCTGATGGCCCGAGGATCACCACCACTTCACTCGATTTCACATCCAGATCAATGCCTTTCAACACTTCATTATCACCGTAACTTTTATGCACGTTACGTGCAGTCACCAGTGATGCCGGTTCGGATGGCTGAGTGCCGGAGGGTATTTGACTCATAAGTCCTCCCTGCGGGCCAGGCCCGGCGAGTTAATGATCGGCGCGGCTTTTTCTTCCGCATTGGTCTGACGTCGTTTTACGTTAGTCAGCGTCCGGCGCGTGCCGCGGGAATAATAGCGTTCAATCGCGGACTGCCCGAGGTTGAGCAATGAGGTAATAAACAGATACCAGATCACCGCCACCATCAGTATGGGCACCACTTCAAAGGTACGGTTGTAGATGGTTTGCACCGAATACAGTAAGTCACCCATGGCGATCACACTGACCAGTGACGTCGCTTTAATCATGCTGATAAGTTGATTACCCGTCGGCGGGATTATCGAACGCATCGCCTGCGGGATGATAATCCGACGCAGCGCGCGACCACGGCTCATGCCAAATGCCTGCGCGGTTTCGCCCTGACCGTTATCCACCGATAACAAACCGGCACGAATGATTTCCGCCATATACGCCGCTTCATTCAGCGCCAGACCAGCAATCGCCGCCGTCAGTGGTGTGATCAGATCATTGGTATTCCAGCTAAAATATTGCGGGCCAAACGGGATACCGATCACCACCCGTGGGAACAGCGTTGACATGTTGTACCAGAACAGCAATTGCACCAGCAGCGGCGTACCGCGGAAGAACCAGATATACAATCCTGCTAATCTTCGCAGCAACATGCTGTCAGACAAACGGGCAATCGCCAGCATCAGGCCGATGAAAACGCCGAGCACCATCGAGACCACGGTCAGGCCGAGCGTAACGCCCAGGCCTTTGATGACAGTCCCTTCCGTAAACCACTGCGCCACCACGTGCCATTCGAAATTGGGGTTGCGGGACACCGCCCAAATCACATCAGCGGCAATCAGCAGCACAACTATCCAGGCAATCCAGCGACCGTAGTTACGCGGTGCATGGGAAAACTCAACGTTACGTCGTGGATCCTGCGTATAGTCGTCCTTGACTGCTGGCTTTGAACTATACGTTTTATCAGTCATTTAGCCTGCGCCTTTGCCAGGTTGATCCCCGGTGCCGGAATCATATTACCTTCCAGACCCCATTTTTTCATGATGATGCCGTACGTACCGTTATCGAACAGTTTCTGATAACCAGCAAGGATCGCGTCACGTACCGGAGAATCTTTAGCAACAACGGTGCCCTGGAAGATATCGCCAAATCCGTTGGATTTACCGGTGCCGGTCAGTTCAAGCTGACCGTTGGCTTTTTCCACGAAGTACGTCAGCGGTGCCTGAGAAGAGAAGAATGCATCGGAACGGTTTGAGCGCACGGCCAGAATAGACGTCGGCTGGTCACTGAAAGATTGCACCGTCACTGCCGGTTTACCGTCTTTCACGCATACATCCGATTGCTTACGGATAACCTGTTCAGCTGACCCGCCGGCCATGACGGCGATGCGTTTACCGCAGGTATCATCAAGAGAATTGATTTTTTCCGGGTTGCCTTTACGCACGCCGAACACCACGTACTCTTTCACAAAATCGATGAAATCATTTTTCGCCTGCCGGTCGGGATAATCACCAATCGGGCCAATGCCCATCTGGTAACGGCCTGCCGCCATACCGCTTAGGATGCCAGATAAGCCACTCACGGAAGCATGTTGAATCTTTACGCCTAACACTTCGGCCAGTGCGTGCGCCAGATCTGCGCTTGCGCCATCCAGACCATTTGCGCCGGTGACAATTTCATACGGAGGGAAAGACCCGTTGTTAACCGACGTCATCACGCCTGACGTTTTAATATCCGCAGGCAATTTAGCGTGGATCGCCGGATCCATCGTCTGCGTCGGGATTGACACATTTTCAGCAGCAAAGGCATTCATGGAAGATACGGAAAGTAATGCAGCGGTCAGAACAGCAGCCTGACGTAATTTTTTTGCCATCATTATCTTATTTCCTCTGTCGAAAAAGTCGGTCTGTGAGTTTATGAATGTTGTGTATTTATAGTGAGCGCCTTCCATGGCGGATTTCCGGAGGCTTCTTTGAGAAGCTTTTTTTAAGACTTTTTATTTTACGTTTTCTATCAAATACAAACGCGTTCCCTGGTGAGGCGCGCGGTACAGCTTAAAAATCGTGGCCGCCGTTGAGGACCGGCAGCGAAAATCAGTCGTTACGTAATTGCGGTAGACCAAACCGGCGGTTTGCCAGCACCGGTAACACTTTGCGGGCATGTGCCAGACGATCTTTATCCAGTTCGGCAAACACCAGCGCCGGGGCTTCTGCTGCGCGAGCGATGGCCACACCCAGCGGGTCGACGACCATGCTGTTGCCGATATTGCGCTCGCCACACTCGCCCACCGCCACCATATAAGTGGTGTTTTCCAGTGCGCGCGCCGTGACCAGCACTTCCCAATGCATTTCTTTCAGCGGGCCTTTCACCCATGCGGCGGGCAGAACCAGTACGTCTGCTCCATCGAGTACCAGACGACGCGCCAGTTCCGGGAAACGCACGTCATAACAGGTCATCAGGCCGACGTTAAAACCGGCGACATTTACCAGCGGCGGCACTTCATCCCCGGCGGTGACATTTTTTGATTCCTGTGAAGAGAACGCATCATAAAGATGCAGTTTCTGATACTCAGAAATAATTTCGCCATTACGGATTGAAATCAGGACGTTATAGGCACGACCGTCCGGTGCGGGTGTGTGAACGCTCATCATGGTAGTCATCTGATTGCCACGACTGGCCGCCAGCAACTGGCTGACAAACGGGCCATCCAGCGGCTGTGCCGCTTTCAAAACCAGATCCGGATCAGTGATATCGCGCGCCAAAATACCTTCCGGTAATACCAGCAAATCCGCGCCTGCTTCCAGTGATTTCGCCATCAGCGAAAGACACGTTTCGACGTTCGCTTCCCATTCACGGGAAACGGCAAACTGACCTAATGCAACTTTCATTTTAACTCCCCTGTCACCTGATGATTCAGGCAAGTGGTTAGATCTCAGCGGACAAATTTCGGAAACAAATCCTGCGGAGTCAGACGTTTAGCCGTCAGTCCCTGCGCATGCAATTCATGAGCAAAATCGTCGATCATCTTTTCATTGGCTGCGTAACCGTTTGCATTCCAGTCCGCAGGTAAATCGACGACTGTGCGGCGTAAATCGTCCAGCAACCACGGCGTGGTATCGGCATATTTGGCACGCTTATCCATCCAGACCTGATAAGAGCGGTCAATGATGTCGCTCAGCGCCTGCGGCAGCCACGGATGTTCTTCCGCCAGCGAGGGTTTAATCGCCAGCAGGTGAATGCCAGGGATATAGCCGACGCGGTTAAAATAGGCCAGTTCGGCAGCACGGAAATCCGGCTGGAACTGACGAAAACCAGAGCCAGGCTTGAAGAAACCATCAGGCATGAAAGGCGTGAAAATTGCGTCCAGCCAGCCTTCCTGCAACAACTCCATCATCGGGCGTTCTTCCGGCACCGCTTCAATACGACCTTCACGGCCAAAACCGGCCAGCCGGTCCACAACCGGATGCGCTTCGGTCAGACGACCGACATACCAGTTCGCATCTTCAATGCCCACGCCTTCCAGCGCCAGTAATGTGCGGGTCCAGGTATTGCCGGAATCCTGCCAGCCGGTCAGACCGATACGCTTACCTGCCAGCTGTGAAAGTTCAGTCAGCGGACTGTCTTCACGGGTGATGATGCAGCGCTGACGGAAACCGCGCATCAGGAAATGCGGTATAGCCAGCAAATCGGATTCGCCCCGCGCACGCCCTTGTGCGTAGCGGCTGAAAGACACTTCGCCCGCATCGTATTTATCGCTGGTGCCCAGATTATCGACTAACGTACCCACCCGATCGATTTCAAGATTAAAGCCTTCCGGTTTGAGGTCACCTAACGCCAGCGGCGTAAAATAATCCCAGTCACGAACAGCCAGCCTGATGGTAATCGTCACATCCGTCCCCTTAAGTGTCAGCATGGTTGATATGCAGAAAAACAACTGTGCGTTTACAAACTTTCCGGCAAACACACCAAATTCTTTTACGAAGGAGACCATCTTCATCGCAATATGATTATTTTATCGCCTCCGTTGACTAAGTTTGATACTAATGGCATAAATTAATATGTACAATAGATTCTTTGTTACTGAACAAAAGGCGAGAAAATGGCAGAAAATCCCCTTGAAAAAACACTGGATGCACAATGGTTAGCGACCCAATTACAGGATCGTTCCATGCGGGGCATTGCGATTGAAACCGCAGCGTTGATTCGTTCCGGTGTGATTGAAATCGGGACGCACCTTCCCGCCGTTCGCGAACTGGCGCAGGCGCTGGGGGTCAGTCCGGCCACGGTATCCGCCGCGTGGGGGCAGCTGCGGCGTCAGAAAGTGATCGCCGGTCGCGGCCGCAACGGCGTCTGGGTGTGCGGGGACATGCTCTCGCCAAGACCGGCACGCTTTGAGAAAATCGGCAATTTTGGCGAACATATTATCGCGGATCTGGCGCTGTCTTCGCCGGATCCTGAATTACTGCCGAACCTGCTCGAAGCCATGCAACACGGTGTTGGCGCTGATAATCTCAACAGCTACCAGCGTGAGGCCATCGCGCCATCTTTACTTGAAGCGGCAAAACACGACTGGCCTTATGACGCACCGGCGTTTATGTCTGCGGACGGTGGTTTTGACGGGATGAATCTGACGCTGCAAACCTTGCTGATGCAGGGTTCGGTGGTAGCGATTGAAGATCCGACGGCCACCCGTTTGCTGGATATGCTGGACAATCTGGGCGCGCAGGTGCTCGCGGTGAAATGCGATGAGTTCGGTCCGCTGCCGGAATCTCTTGCTCAGGCTCTGCTAAAAAATCCCTCCGCGTTTATTTATCAGCCGCGCACACACTCACATTGTGGTCACGCCATCAATGCGGAACGTTATGCTGCTCTGGCGGAAATTCTCAGTCAGAGCAATACGCTGATCATTGAAGATGACGGCATCGGGCAATTGTCCTGTTATCCGCCAGTAAGTATGGGCAGCCGGTTGCCTGACCGGACGGTACATGTCCGTTCTTATTCCAAAGCCTATGGCCCGGATTTACGGCTGGCGGTTATTTCCGGTTCAAACGATTTAATCAAACAAATCAAATCATTTCGTAACTTTGGCGCCGGCTGGTCGAGCCGTATTTTGCAGGAAGCGCTGGCGTGGCTGATAAAAGATCCGAAAACGCAGGAAGGTATTTCGCATGCCAAAAACGTCTACGCGCAACGCCGCAAAGCCATGTCCGACGCCTTACGTATACGTGGAATTAACATTCCCGAGCGCGACGGCCTTGCAATGTGGATCCCGGTGCCCTCAGAGCAGTTCGCACTGGTGACGATGGCTGCGCGGGGTATAGCTGTTCTGCCCGGCGAACGCAGCCGCATCGGGCCGGGGCAGTTTATCCGCATCAGTACCAGTCAGGTGAAACCGGAGCAGGTGGATTTGATTGCCGATGCACTGGTTCTGGCAATGGGTGCCTGATTGCTCAGGATTTTTTCTGTAAATGCCTGAGCAAATATTTCGGCGACTCTTCGTATTGCGCCCGCGCGTAGAACTGGTGGGCGCGCACGCGGCGGGTGTGGCTGTGGACTTCCATACGGTCACAACCGCGTTCCGCCGCCAGACGTTCTGCTTCATCCAACAGTTTCTGGCCAATACCTGCGCCACGACACTGGTCGCTGACGCATAAATAGCTCACCCGGCAGAACTCTCCGGCCAGTGCGATCTGCGGAATATAGTGCAATGAGATAAAGCCCACCGCCTTGCCTTCTGCTTCAGCGACCAGCAGGCAACTGTCCGGGTTAGCGGCCATTTTCACCACACGTTCTGCTACGGCTTCCGGCGTATTGGGATAATCCAAATCGCCCAATAATTGCGCCAGAATTTGCGCATCTGAAACTACACCTTCTCTGATTAACATAGCGTTTTCCTGGTTACACACTGTTTCTGTATCGCGGCTACACAAGCCCTGTGACGCGAGGTAAACTTAGCGCCCGGCCCTTTCTGAATTTATCGCTTTTTTAAGGCATTCCTATGTTTAGCACCTTACTTGCAGTCTTTATTGGTGGTGGTATTGGCAGCGTGGTTCGCTGGTATGTCAGTCTTAAAATGAACGGGATGAGCCCGGTATTACCGGTGGGTACACTGACGGTAAATCTGGTCGGCGCCTTTATTATTGGCCTGGGTATCGCCCTTTTCGCCCGTCTGACTCATATCGATCCGGTCTGGAAACTGCTGATCACCACCGGTTTTTGCGGCGGCCTGACCACCTTCTCCACCTTCTCACTCGAAGTCGTCTACATGTTACAGGATGGTCGTTTTGGTGCCGCCCTGCTCAATATGGCGCTCAATCTTGCCGGTTCCCTGGCCATGACTTTATTGGCCTTCATGCTGGTCAGCTGGTTTAGCGCGCACTGATCCTATCTTTCGCGGATGCCTTTTTTATGACAAAAGGCATCTGCATGATAAATATGTGATACAGATTCTAATCCTCCGCCCTTTCTTAATGTTTCCTTCATCTTATGTGCAGATAATAGCCTCAGTTCACTCTGGTTTATTTTCGAGGTATGGCATGTTTTCTGTTCCAAAAACGTCTTCTGAGCTCCTGACAGTTGCCCTTTGTGTCCTGACTGTGGTTGCTTTTTTACAGGCATACTTTGCATAACCCTCTGTAATTTCAGCACGTCCCCCTTTTCCGTTAACGGCGCACTCTTCCTGATTGCGCCGTTTGCATTTCTGCGCCGGGCTTAATGACGCTGAAACGAAACGTCACTTTTCATTCCATTCATAATACAAATATTTACCTGTTCCTCCTTATTGCCTATACTTGAGAATGATCGTTCACAGTCAATGTCAGCAAAATTCTCAGGGAAAACATGCTTCACCCACAACAATGCACTAAAGACGCGCGCATCAGCGCACGACGCGACCAGATTATTGCCGCAGCACGCCTGTGTTTTCGCAAGCATGGTTTTCATGGTGCAGGCATGGCTGAAATCGCGAAAACTTCACTGCTCAGTGTGGGACAGATTTACCGCTATTTCGCCAATAAAGACGCCATTATCGAAGAAATTGTTCGCCGAATTGTCATGAAAAAAATCAGGCTGATGACAGGCAATGCCCACAACCTGCAACAGGTGGCGCACAATCTGGCACACCGCCGGATTGGCAATCTCAGCGCGCCGTATAAAGAAGAACTGTGCGCTGAACAAAAAGAACAGGCCGAAATTGACCACGCATTGATACTGGAAGTCGCCGCAGAAGCGACCCGCAATCCTGCCGTGGAAAAAATCTGGCGCGACTCTGAAAAACAGTTGTTTAACGAAGCAAAATCTCTGCTCAGTGCCACTTTCCCGCAATTTTCAGAGGCTGAAATGACGGCCAAGGTGGAAACTTTAGCCGTCATTTGTGAAGGCACCGCATTTCGTCGTATGACGACAGTTCACGCCGACGCAGAGCTTCTGGAAGCCATATACCATCGCTACTTCCAGAGCCTCTTCGAAACGGATTCAATCACCAGCAAACCGGATTAACCTTTACCATGAGCGCTCACCTGCAAGAAAAACGCCTCGGTTATGCCCTGGTGCTAGGCTCTCTCGCCGCACTGGGTCCCTTATGCACCGATTTATACCTTCCCGCACTGCCTGAAATGGCAGGCGATCTCAGTACCTCCACCGCCAGTGCGCAACTCAGCCTGACCGCCGGTTTACTCGGCCTCGGTTTCGGCCAGCTGCTGTTTGGCCCGCTGAGCGACCGCTATGGCCGTATGCGTCCTTTATTGTGGTCGCTGGCTTTATTGCTGGCCGCGTCGGTCTGGTGTGCCGTCGCGCAGGACATTGATCAGCTGATCGTCGCCCGTCTGTTGCAGGGGATCGCCGGTGCCGGTGGCGCAGTACTCTCCCGAGCCGTGGCCAGAGATTTGTATAACGGACATGAGTTAACGCGCTTTTTCGCTCTGCTGATGCTGGTCAACGGACTGGCGCCCATCATCGCGCCAGTGCTCGGCGGCGCATTACTCAACTGGGTGAACTGGCGGGGAATATTCGGCGTACTGGCGCTTATCGCCATCCTGTTATTCAGCTTTTCTTCCCTGAAGTTGCATGAAACGTTGTTGCCCGAACGGCGCGCCAGGGGCGGAATTCTGAGTATGCTGTTTTCGATTTTTGGTTTGCTAAAACACCGCCCGTTTATGGGGTTGTGTCTGACGCAGGGATTTATCATGGCAGGAATGTTTGCGTATATCGGCGCTTCACCGTTTGTACTGCAACAGATTTATCATCTCAGCCCGCAGATGTTCAGCCTGTGCTTTGCGATCAACGGCATCGGACTGGTGATTTCTGCACAGGTTTCTACCCGTCTGAGCCGTCGTTTTGGTGAACTGGCTCTGGTAAAAGCGGGATTATGCATTGCCGCCGTGGCGTCCGTAACGCTGGTGATCTCCGCCAGCCTTAACGCGCCGCTGGTGATGCTGCTGATCCCGCTGTTCTTCTCGGTAATGGTCATCGGGATTATCGGCCCGAATGCGGGGTCGCTCGCGATGCAAAGTCAGGGGAAGAACGCGGGGAGTGCATCGGCATTGCTGGGAGTTTGTATGTTTGCGCTTGGCGCGTTGGCGGTCCCTGTTACCGGTTTTGGCAGTCATCCGGCGCTGTCGATGGGACTGACCATTCTCGGCTGTTACGCGATTGCTATCCTGATGTTCGCGCTTTTGGTACGCAAACCCGCGTAATAATTTAACGAACGACAGGCAAAAAAAAACCCGCTTCGGCGGGTTTTTTAGAATTCGGCTAAAGTCAGATAGCGATAACGTTAGCAGCCGACGGGCCTTTGGCACCATTGGTGATTTCGAACTCTACGCGCTGGCCTTCAGCAAGGGTCTTGAAACCGTTGCTTGAAATAGCAGAGAAATGAACGAAAACATCTTTGCTGCCATCTTCAGGGGTAATGAAACCAAAACCTTTAGATTCATTGAACCACTTAACGCTACCTTTAATCTTAGACATCAAACTTACCTTTACGTGAATGTTGGACACAAAATGTGTGTCAAATACAGTACAGCAACAGATTTCACTTTTGTCCAGAATTCTGATGGCAATAAGCGATAAAGCTCTCACTCTTCGTTTTCTGTTGCAGTTTCCTTCTGCCAAAAAGGCGTTTAATAGCCTTATGACATCAAACAGTTAGAAAAACGAATCGTCGTCGTTGCTGTAATCATCTGAATCAAAACTGTCAGAACCGAACCCCAGATCCGAATTATCGTTGCGCAGTGAGGCATCTTCCCAGGAAGGCAGCCCGCTATCGAAGTTTTGATCGTTCCCGAAACCCTGATTGTTGTCGAGGAAACTGCTGTCAGCCGGATTGAGATCCTGCACTGGCGGCTCTTCGATAATATTGACGATTTCCTGCGGCTGGCTGTGATGGAACATGCCGGTCAGCATATCGGCCAGCACCACACCGCCCGCAACACCCGCCGCCGTTCGCAATGCGCTGCCTAAAAAACCGGGTTGCTGAGGCGCAGCCTGCGCCGGAGCCTGCTGTTGAGGTTGTGAAGCATATTGCTGTTGCTGAGGCTGATTTCCCCACGCCTGAGTGCCAGGGATCGGTTGACTGCCCTGTGACGTCTGACGTTGTGGCGCGGCCTGTGAGGAACCGCCGCCAAACAAACCGGCAAGAAAACCGCTGCTTTGCGGTTTGGCGGTTTGCGCCTGCTGTTGCAACTGCTCGTTCTGCTGTTGCAGTTCCTGCACCTGCGCATTGAGCTTGGTCAGCGCCGCTTCCTGAATAATCATCGCCTGCGCCATGTAATACGGGGCGGACGGCTGCTGACGAATATGGGCCTGAATCACACGCTCAGCTTCCGCATCACGCGGTGCTGTATTGGACTCAGCCTGTTGTAAGCGACTAAAAAGCCCGTCAATTAAACGCTGTTCTTCAGATTGCATAAATTCACCTTATTGATGTGTCGTACGACGCCATGAACGATGCCCGCCGGCGTTATGCAGATACAGTAATACAGTTATATTTTTGTATGAATTAACGGAGTGTCAACAAATGTGACGGAGGTAAAGTTCGTGCAGAAAGTACGCGGAGGGATTGAAAATCCGCCTGCGTGACCACAAGCGGAGTCATTAAACCTAAGGTGGACAAATGTCAGATGTTACTTTTTCGGCGTCCAGCCCAGGATGAATTCCTGATCCGGCAGGTTAGTGAAATTACGCACGATATCGTGATAGGTTTTCGCCGGATCTAAATCTTTGAACTGTTCCGGATAGATAAATTTCGCCAGATATTCCATACCGACAATGTTGTACGGGTGGTTGTAGAACTGATGATAAACGCCGTAAACATGTTTGTCACTGACCGCCGGGATCTGCGCAACGCCTGTACGGGAAAGCAGAACTTTAGTTTGTTTATCGACATCAGCTTCATTCGCGCCGTACCCAAACGGCAGAATGTGTGTCACGGAACCGGAAGCAGGACGCGCCGAACCGGTCATGATGTAAACGTCCGGTTTCATGCTGATAACCTGTTCCAGAGAAACAGTGCCTGATGCACCCGGCAACAGCTTAGAACCAATATTGTTGGCATCAACGGCCTGAATCAGCTTGCCCCAGCCTGCATTACCATGGGTAAAGCAGCAGGAATCGTCGCGTCCGGCAATCGGCTCAATGAAGACATTGGGTTTGGTTTTAATGGCCGAAACCACTTTCTGGATGTTCTGGAAATGCTCGTTATAAAACGCGGTATAAGCGCGGGCATTGTCTTCCTGATTCATCACTTTACCCAGCAGATCAATGCTCGGCGCCGTGTCTTTGGCCGGATCCAGTTCGTAATCCACGAACAGCACCGGAATATGCAGCGCAGCCAGTTTCTCCAGCACGCCAGCCTGTGCCAGCGAGTCTTTGGCACGCACCTGAGCAATCATCAGATCAGGTTTTTTAGCAATGACCGTTTCCAAATCCACCTGCCCTTTGTCGCTGAATCCCATATCGAGGATTTTCGCTGAATCAGGCCATTTGCTTTTCAGCATATCCCAGGTACCGCTGTCGGTTTTCTTCAGCAGGTTATTCCACGCCACCACATGCTGGAACGGATTGGCTTTATCCAGTACTGCCAGCGCCAGCAAATCACGCCCGTCCTGCAAAATCACACGCTGCGGTGCTTTATCAATAGTGACTTTTTGCCCGGCCATATCGGTCACGGTCACCGGATAGGTGGTAGCAAAAACTGAGGATGAGGCAGCCATCATACCTGCAACAGACAGCACGCGAGCGGTGTTCTTTAACATGTGATTACCCGAAGATGAGAATGAATAAGAAATGATTTTGATAATTGTTATCAAGTGAAGCCGAAATAATAAACAAGGAAGGATTGGCGGGGCAATGTTTTTAGAAAAATTTATGGCGGATAAAACATGTCGAAATATTAACGGGATACCCTTGGGGCATCCCGTTTAGCTTAAGTCAGCAGATCATTGAGTCCGCTTCTGCCTATGCTTTGCGTCCCAGGAAGTGCAGCAGAAATTCACTCACCATTACGCGCTTAAAAGCAGACTGCGCCTTGTCTGCCGCCGCACTGTGGCCGCCGTCGGTATTCTCGTAAAAATATACTTCCGGGATGCCCATCGCCTGCATTTTGGCCGCCATTTTACGTGCATGATCCGGTCCGACGCGATCATCGCTGGTGGCAGTGGTAATCAGTACCGGCGGATACTTTTTCGTCGCATCAAGATTATGGTACGGCGAAAACTCGCGGATAAACGCCCACTCTTCCGGCTTTTGCGGATCGCCGTATTCGGCAATCCACGAAGCGCCTGCCGAAATTTGCGTATAACGGTACATGTCCAGCAGCGCGACTTCACAGACAATCGCCCCGAACAATTCCGGATAGCGCGTCAGCATATTCCCGACCAGCAAGCCACCGTTACTGCCGCCCTGCGCAGCCAAATGTGCCGGAGAGGTGATGTTGCTGGCGATCAGCGCTTTGGCGACAGATGCGAAATCTTCATACGCCCGCAGACGTTTTTCTTTCAACGCCGCTTTATGCCATTCCGGCCCGTATTCGCCACCGCCACGAATATTGGCAACCACAAACACGCCGCCGCGGTCCAGCCACGACACACCACTGACGCCGAGATAATACGGATCAAGCGAGACTTCAAAACCGCCATAGCCATAAAGTAACGTCGGATTTTTCCCGTCGTAAACCACCTCTTTGCGACACACAACGAAATACGGGACGCGCGTGCCGTCATCAGATTGCGCGAAAAGCTGGCTGACCTGATAACGGGATGCATCGAAATGCGACGGATCCTGTTTCAGCAGTTCGGCCTCCACCGCCGCGCCGTTATCCAGATTGCCGAGTGATAAACTCGCCGGTTGCAGGAACCCACTGACACTCATGAAATATTCATTGGTATCGTCATCTACGCCCCAGGCATTGATTTTGCTCAGTTCCGGCACTTTGCCGAACGGTTCGCGCCGCCATTCCCCGTTTTCCGGCGTCAGCACTTCGAGGCGGTTTACCACATCCTGCGTGATACTGAGGATAATGTGATCACGGGTGAAGGAATAGCCGTTGAGCTGATCGCGGGTTGCCGTCACACCGCTGAGAGAGGAGTTCGCACCGGGTATAAACAGGGGCTTGAGCGCCCGATCACCGCCCAAAAACGCATCAAAGTTTACCGTCAGCAGCGAGCCGGAAGGCCAGGTTTCGCCATTAATCTGCCACTCGCTTGAAGGCTGGATAAGCAGCCAGTCGCGCCAGGTACTGAATTTGGCATCAGTGGGCAGGTCTATTCTGGTTAGCTCTTTTTGCGCATTCAGCACATAAGCTTCACGGTGAAAGAAGTCTATAACGCGGACCACAAAATCGCGTTCAAA
This sequence comes from Rahnella bruchi, assembly GCF_003614975.1. Classification (GTDB taxonomy): domain Bacteria; phylum Pseudomonadota; class Gammaproteobacteria; order Enterobacterales; family Enterobacteriaceae; genus Rahnella; species Rahnella bruchi. The sequence goes on from NZ_QZWI01000001.1 coordinate 661,374, forward strand.
CCCTTTAAAACTGTCGTGATAGCCGGCCGCCAGCATGTCTTTTTTATCTGCGCTGAACACCGTTTTGGCTTCTGAGAGCGGTGTCCCTCGTTGCCAGATTTTTACAATACGCGGATAACCGGAATCGGTCAGTGAGCCTTCACCAAAGTCGGTGGCGACGAACAGATGGTCATAATCAATCCAGCCGGTACGGCTTTTGGCGACGGGCAGGAAAAAACCGTCAGTGACAAACTCCAGCGTCCGTAAATCAAACTCGCGGACTTCTGAGGCGTCGCCACCGTCCGGTGAAAGAAAAATCAGCGCCCGGTTAAAGTCAGGCTTAAGCGCGAACACGCCGTGATAAACCCAGTCTTTGCCTTCGGCTTTACCCAACGCATCGATATCCAGCACGGTTTCCCACTTTGGCTTCGCTTTACGAAACTCTTCAAGCGAGGTTCTGCGCAGTAATCCTTTTGGATTCTGGGCATCCTGCCAGAAGTTGTACCAGTCGTTGCCGCACTTTGAGACGACGGGGATCTGCTCCGGAGAATTCAGCCCTTTCAGCACTTTTTCGCGCAGGGGATTAAATTCGCTGCCTTTAGTGAAAGCCGCCAGCGTAATGGCGTTTTGCTCATGTGCCCATTCGAGCGCTTTTTCGTTGCGTAATCCTTCCAGCCAGATGAAGTCATCCGGCTGCACAGATAATGAATCAGTTGTCATGATGTTCAGCCCTGAAAATCAGAAAGGATTCAGAAATACCTGTTTTATCGTTGTCATTTCAAGTCTTTTTGCTTTCGTTTTCATTTCCAAAGTCCATTGCTGATAAATGCATTTTGTCCTAATTGATTCATTCTGCGATCTGCGAAAGTTCTTAGTGCCTCTTTTGTGAGTCAGTTCAAGCATTGAACGTATCGGAACGCCTATAAAGAAATCATTACTTTGTGATGACAAAACATGACGGACTTTTGAGTTAAAAAAAGAGGCAGAAAGACTCACGAGAAATCAGACAGTAACAAGAAAGGAGTGAGAATATGGAATGGAAAATCATAGATATCCTGAATATCCCTCAGACGGGACTCAAGTATATCTGCATTCAGGCATTCAGAAATCTGAAGCTGATCCTGTCTGTGGATAACGATTTCACCCTGAAAGCCGGTGACACTTTAGAGATCACACCGGAAGGCTATTCCCTGAATCATCATCAGGCGCGAAGCCTGAAGATTCATAAAATGATGCCCTATTGTCAGCAACGCTGGCAGTCGCTTTCCATCCAGTAATCACTCAGTGATTAAAGAGGAATTTGCAGCAGGAACAGAAAGACCGGTTTCTAAACCGGCTTCTTAATTTGCTGTCTTCTTGAATCGGAAAGACCATCGTGGCCGCCAAATTCCTGCTGCGGAACATCCTGCCAGCGGTCTTTGCGCGTCGCTTCGTATTCCTGATTAAGCGGATAATAAATCCGGTTTTCCGGTTTATTAGCTTCACCCACGACCAGCAACCGCACTTCCTCATCTGTATTATTGATAAAGGTATGGCAGATCCCGGTACCCTGTGGAAACGCTACGGCGTCGCCCGCTTTCAGCCGGTGTAATGTGCCGTTGACCCAGGCATCAGGATGCCCTTCCAGCACATACACAAATTCATCTTCTGAACTTTCCGCATGGGCATAACAGGTGCGTCGGCCAGGTAACAGACGTTCATGATGAATACCAATGCGCGTCAGTCCTAGTGCTTTTCCCAGTGGCGCGCCAATCGACATCAGCTCATCATCGCCGGGATAATTGCTGTCATCAGCGCCCTCGAGCTCAGTCCAGTGACGGATAAAATCAGGTCTTTCCTTGCTCATACAACCTCCGCGTAAGCTTCAGGCTCAGTAAAGTGAAGGGGATTTCTGCTGCGTAGAATAGGAACTCTGGGTCTGAACCGTTTCTTTTGGCAAACAGGCAAAGCGAATATGCATGGTTTCGCCGTCGTCACTTTCGCCCAGCGTCTGGAATTTGCCATTACAGAATTCGAAGATCTTCTTGTAAGTATCCGCACGACGATGGCGTTCAAGTATCGAGAACACCGACGTGGTATAACTCGCCTCGCCCTGAGCAAAAGACGCATCAAAATTCGCAGGGCGGTAGGTTTCAGCCCCTACAGGTTTATCTATCGATGAACATCCTGCCAGAAAACCCGTCACTGCAACTGCTGCCAACATCATTATTTTAATATTTTTCATTTTTCATCCGGGAAAATGTGTGTTCAGTATCATTAAGCTACGGCTTCAGCCCTGCCCGCGCTGCCGATACTGTTTTTGCCATTGCGTTTTACATTCACCAGCGCACGTTCCGCCGTCGCCAGCCACTGGTTGTAATTCTCATGATGCTTCGATGTTGCCACGCCAATACTCAGCGAACATTGAAAACCCTCATCTTGCGATAAACGAATTTCGGACGTTTTCAGTAGTAACCGGTAACCAACAGCATAAGCTTCTTCTTCTGAAATGCCTGGCAAGATAACCACAAATTCATCGCCACCGAGAATAGCAGGAAAATCATTCTGCCCCGTTTCCTGACGCAAAATAGCGGAAACCGATCGCAAAACATAATCACCGGCTTCACGCCCGAATAAATCATTCACCATTTTCAGATCATCCACGCCCAGCACCATCAGGCAGGCCAGGTCATGTCTGGAACGTTCAAATTCCAGCATCAGTCGCCGGTCAAGTAACCGACGGTTGGGTAATCCTAGAAAAGGATCCATCAGCGCCGATTTTTCCAGCTCATGCTGTTTATCGCGCAGCTTTCTTGAGATCGAATAATTGGCGGCGCTGAAAGCAATAATATAAATCGAGGAAAGAGGCAATGTCAGCCATAACGTCCGGTCGGTTACAGTGGTATAGAAAGTCATCCCGGTGAACGGCCAGCAAATAATAAATCCGATGCAGTAAAACAGCGCCGCACGGCGCAGTAATTGCCAGCCTCCGGCAGAAAACCGGTCAGCAATCAGAATGGAAGTGATCACCACCGAGGGCAGCAGGCAAACGCCCATCAGCGCAACCCAGGCGCCACCGGCAATTGCATCAAAAGCCAGGTTTCTAAATTCAGCCTGATTGGGCTGTTTCGAACGCTGGGAAATCAGCATAGCGACATGTGGCCAGACAAACGCATTCAGCGCCAGCAGAGTGACCGCAACCCAGGAAGCGCCCCGCTCCAGAAGAACAGAAAGTACCGGGAAAAAGCACAGGAACGTGCCCAGCATGCGCATAAAGTACATTCGGCGTAAGAAGCGATCTGAACGCTCACGAACGAGGCTTTCACCGGGAGAATAATATGGCATACCTGAGGCGACTCTTAAGTTGATGTCTATTTATAGTAGTCGAGTTGCTTATCAGAGAGCTACAGAAAGCATGGGTTTTAATAGCCCGAACAGCGGGGTTTTTAGGCTTAAATAAGAGGCATTGCTCCTAAATGAGAGAATTTAGGTTAAAAAAACAGAAAATCGAAAATAGCCATGCGGCCAGAACGGTAAAATCCTGACCGGAAGCACCGGGCAGGATCACGAAGAGACCAGAGGTTTTACGCTAAATATTTCAGGTTGCAGCAAAGCCGAAGGCCGGATGTATAGCGGTAAATCATTTTGAATACTGAGCTTCAGTCACCTTTTCCATCCACTCAACCGGGCTGCCGTTGAGGGATTCGGCAATGGCGATATGAGTCATGGCGTTCTCCGGCGTAGCGCCGTGCCAGTGTTTTACCCCCTCTGGGATCCACACGATATCGCCGACATTCATCTCACGGATTTCACCGCCCTCTTCCTGCAACCAGCCGCGCCCCTGAGTAATAATCAGTGTCTGACCCAGCGGATGCGTATGCCAGGCGGTACGGGCTCCAGGTTCGAAGGTCACTGTCGCGCCACCAACACGGGCGGATTCGGTGCCGCTGAAAGGTGAATCAATACGCACTTTACCGGTAAAGTAATTTTCCGGACCCTGTTGTGAAGGGACAGAACCGCTTTTGGTGATTCTCATTTTATCAGTCATTTCATTCTCCGCTTCGGCACAGGCTGTCGCTGGCCATTTCATTGTAAGGCAACAATATCGCCGTTAGCGGGCTGCGACCAGAGGGCAAAATCAGAATGGTGTTATGAATTTGATTCATAAATGACTTAAGTTAAATTACGGAAAACTGAATTGATTTAATTCAGGGTAAAATAAGAAAGTCTCGAATAATGCGTTACCCTTTGATGAAGATGACACGGTAAATAAAAACTGTCAGAGTGATCAATAATTGATCAAAAATAGCAATTAATGCTCACAGCCTTTATTTTATAAGATAATTAATTGATTTTATTTATATTTTAAATCATCCTGTGCATACTTTAAGAAATATTGTTTTATTCTGCATTTGCAGCCCGCCTGGAGCGGGCTTTTTTATGCGCGGAATACAGCCCTATAATCGTATCCCACTTAAGTATTATTATCCGCTGATTATCAGGGCCCGAGTGAGTTGTGCAAACTGATCAGGTTCTGAGGTGCAACGCGAATTAAGCCACCACGTGGGCTGTCGATATCGGCAATAAGAGCCATAGAAAGTGAAATCATCAACGGAAAAATAAACAAATAGGCGCTCTTGGCTGAATTGCTGCGCGCTCCGTACCCCACCAGCATACTGCTGAATAAAGAGATAACCATCATCAGTGCCCAGGCTGATGTCGGGATCCGGTTCCACCATGCAGCCTGCGTGTAGCCTTGCGTATTAATCACATCATTCATGCCGGAAACCAGTAAAGCCACCACCGGAGTAGGATTGCTTTTCGCTTCAGTCAATACAGATTGCCAGAGCTTAGTTTCCAGCTCCCCTGTTCGCGCACTGATTTTCTCCAGCTCTTTCGGAGCACTGGTCTGATAAAACGCCAGCCGCTGATCCAGATAATCTTTCAGCAACTGACGGATATTCCCGGCATTGCCTTCCTGCGCCAAATCCGCGCGTAAAAATTCTGTCCCGATGGCATTGGCTTCTTCTTCTTCATAGTTTTTTCGCTGATCATAACGGCTGACCGCCATGGAAAAACTGAACCCGATCAGCAGCGCCAGCAGCGTTAACGTTGCTGCCTGTACGATGCCAAAATCTTCCAGTACATCATTATCGAGTTTTTTCTGGCGACGTAATAAAAAGATACTCCCGCACCCACCCAGTGACATCAGAGCAAAACAGGCCACAAAAAAGAAAGCCGGATGACTTAACAATGGCTGCATAGACATTCCTTCAAAGACGTTGAAAATTCGGAATAAACCTGATTTGCGCCTCTCAAGTATGGCTCATTTTTAAAAAGTAAACGGGAAGAAAATGAGAGCAACCGCTTAACATCTTGAAGGAATACGATCAGAAGTGCATAAACTGTCCCTGAAACACTAAAACAGTCATCTCAGTTATCTTGCACGTTATAGCGGATCACCCTGCATGGATTACCACAGGCGACTGCGCCAGCAGGTACTGAACGGGTTACCACGCTGCCTGCACCAACCGTGCAGCCATCACCCAGCGTCACGCCGGGTAAAATTACGCATCCGCCGCCAATCCAGACGTCATGACCTATACTCACCGGCTGCGCACTGCCAATATGTTCACGCCGTAATTCAATATCCAGCGGATGCTGTGCGGTATATATCTGCACGTCAGGCCCGATAAAAACGTTGTTTCCTATCGTGACCGGTGCGCAATCGAGTAAGACAAAATTAAAATTGATGAAAACATTATTGCCGATCGTGGTATTGATGCCGTAATCAATACGCATTCCTTTTTCGAAATGAACATTGCTTCCTACCGCTCCAAATAGGGTTCTGATAAGCGCTTCTTTCTCGGTGGCCTGACGAGCACTCAGTGCATTAAATTCGTCCACTTTATCGCGGGTCCGAAAACGGATTTCACGTAATTCGTCATCATTAATATGGTAATCCAAACCGCGAGTCATTTTATCTCGTTCACGCATTAGCCGCTCTCCCTCAAAGTATTCAGCGGTTACGATAGGCAAAACTCGCCTGCAAAATGAGAGCAGGAAAGGCACATATATACACTATCGTGCTGTGCGGTATTTTTTGTGATGAGGATCACCTGAGGGAAGGATGAGAATTTCTGCTTTTGGGTGGATACTTCTCCCTGAGTGCGAACATCAAAACCCCGGCGGATACAAAAGCCCGTCAGACTCTCCTGACAGGCTCACTTCAAAAAAACGCCTTAACGGAAAGGTGAATCCAATGGCACTTCCGGATCCGGTTGACGCGTTATTCTGTTTCGCAAATCGCGACGGATCATTTCAATCGTCCAGAACCAGAAGATATGTCCCAGTAATTCTGAAATGTACTCATCTGGTGGGATCCCTGATAAGGGCGGTGAAAGGTGCATTAACGGGATAAAAATCCAATGTACAGCAACGGTGGCGATAATACCGGCCATCGCACCTTGCCATAATTTCACTTTCGGAAAGACTTCAGCAACCAGACAATAGCCAATCGCAAAAGTCAGAGAGAAAATGATATGAGTAATATGGACAGGGTTAATAATGTGTTCGGAGAAGTGAAAAATAGCCTGAGTAGGATCAATACCCAGGTAATCTTTCAAAAACAGGTAAGGTGGATTAAATTCATCGCGCCCGCCGGAGAAAGTGCGCGGTGGTAAAGGCACCTCTGCTCCCCATTTGACAAATGCCGATAGGATACCGGAAATAATACCAATAAATAAAGCGACACCATAGCGGCGGCGATTAGGCGCTGTCAAAACAAAAAACTCTTTTATTTTCATAAATCACCCAGTTGTAATGTTAAACCCTCAGAGAGGGTAAAACCTTACTGATCTTCCAGGTTGATCTTCGTCAGGATTTAATTATATTTCCCCGCAAAAAAAGACATTAATTCTATTATCGGGGATTTTATATTCACTTTAAAATAAATCCAACTCCAAACCATAATATTAACTAATTAATATCCTAATCAAGCCAGCGCGGGATATTAGCCATACATAATATGCCGACAATGTGTAAGCCCGTAGCAGCCGCGCAGAAAACTCGCTAACATTCCCTCAGGCATCATCCATTTGCAGCAAGAAAGGTTCATCGATAATGACAACTCAGACACCTGAAACGCCGGTTGTGGCAGGGACAATTTTTAGCGCAGCCGGTCTGCAATTTCTGAATAAACTCGGACAAAACAACACCCGTGACTGGTTTAAGGCTAATCAGGATGAATACGAGAACACTCTCAGAACCCCTGCTCTGCGGTTTATCGAGCAAATGCAGCCAGAGATTATTGCCATTTCACCGAGGCTGACCGCCGTTTCGAAGAAGGTCGGTGGAAGCCTGATGCGCCCGCAGCGCGACAGCCGGTTCAGCAAAGACAAAACACCTTACAAGACCAATGTCGGGATTCAGTTTCGTCATTTTCAGGGCAAAGATGTCCACGCTCCGGGACTCTATCTGCACATCGCCGAAGACGGCTGTTTTATCGCGGCAGGGATCTGGCATCCGGAATCGAAAGCATTGAACGCCATTCGCGCATGTATTGACGAAAATCCAAACGCTTATCAGAAAGCACTGAAGACATTGCACGATAACGGATTTGTGATGGATGGCGACAGCCTGAGTCGTCCGCCAAGAGGCTTCGATAAAAATCATCCGCTGCTGGCTGAGTTAAAACGCAAAGATTTCATCGCGATTAAAAACATCGCCTTTGAGGATCTGTGCAGATCCGATGTTGTCGAATTTTGTGCTGAGCAGTTCAGATATTGCGCACCACTGATGGCGTATCTGTGTTTTGCGCTTGAGCTGGATTTCTAAAATTCAGTGAGATACCAGGCATCCTCCGGGTGGCATTTCGCACACTCAGGATGAACAGGTGACAGAACTCAAAAAACGTTGTGACCTTATGATATGTCGGGTCAAAAACGATCTGCGTCACGCATTTGTTCGTAACGCATTGAGGCTGTGAATGAAACTGATAGTGTAATTAGATTGGATTGTTACTGCTTCGGCAGGCAAAACCTGATTTCCGGCACCCGCCGGAGGTCAGGTTTTTTTGTTTTTGGGCTCAATGAAAATCGCCAACGTTCTTTATGAGAGGACAACACCACCAAAATTCTAATGTGTTACACAAGGTGAAAAGGTAATGAAAAAAAATACTACGTTTTTTAGTCATCATCTCAACGCTCGGCTTTCGGTCCGGTTGCTCGCTATCGCATTGCTGACGTTAACTACAAATGCAATAGCTCACACAATACACGCCCCTGTAGGAAGAATTCTGGGTACAAAAAGCGGTGCGATCTCACTGTATCAGGGAATACCTTATGCTCAGCCACCGGTCGGTAAACTTCGATGGGCTGCGCCTGAGCAGGTAAAGCCATTCACTCATCTTTTTAAGGCAGACGGATCCGGCAATGAATGCGTTCAGAAAGCCGTTTATTGGCGTCCGGACAAGCCGGCAAGCTGGAAAGAGGACTGTCTGACACTCAATGTTTATGTGCCAAATTCCCGACGTCATGACATGCCGGTTATTGTCGGCTTTCATGGTGGCGGCTCGGTAAACGGCTCTAAAAGCGACTGGGATCCGAGGGAGCTTGCTGAAGCCGGGAATATCATCGTGACGGTCAACTATCGCCTCGGCGCAATGGGTTACCTGGCACTTAACGAGTTGAATACAGAATCTAAAAATGGCAGCAGCAGTGGTAACTATGGCGATCTGGATAAGATTGAAGCGCTTCGCTGGGTTAAAAATAATATATCAGCCTTTGGTGGCAATCCTCAGCGAGTCACTATTGCAGGTCAGTCCGCAGGCGCGAGGGCTGTGTGTTTTCTCGTGGCTTCGCCAGAAGCTAAAGGTCTTTTCCAGGGCGCGATAATTGAGAGTGGAAGAGACTGCCAAAGCGTACCGAATGAACAGGCGGTCAAAACCGGTGACAAATTCGTAGAAGCTATTGGTTGTAATGACAGCAAGGATAAACTGGCATGCTTACGCTCGAAAACGCCTTCTGAGGTTCTTGACGCGCAAACAAAGTCTAAATTTAGCCTCACCACCGTTTCGGGCGTTCCGGCGCAACCGAAGGCGACTCTTGAGGCTTTCAGGGCGGGAGAATTCAATCATGTTCCAATGATAGTTGGTAACACGAGGGATGAAACCCGGCTCTTTGTATATGCAGCCAATGACATGGTTGATCAGCCTGTCGATAAAGCGCAATACGAAAACGAGGTAAGAACTCGGATGGGTGAGAAAGCCACTGCCACATTCGCAGCCTATGCTTCCGACGCAAGAAAAAGTCCGGGTCTCGCATTGGGTAGCCTGGACGCCGACCAGACGTACATATGCCCGGCAAGTGTTGCCATTGAGGCTCTGGCAAAATGGACAACTGTCTATGCTTATGAGTTTTCTGACGTAACGGCCCCTATCAGTACGTTTACAACTATCCCTTCTTCGTTTGACATTGGCATACCACACAGTGCTGAATTGCCCTATATATGGGGAGAGAAGATAGTCCCTAACCGTCTCACTAAAGAGCAGGAAAAACTTGCAAAAACCATGCGGGGATTTTGGGGCAGTCTGACATCACGGGGAGGCCCTAAAGGACCGGTGATTTGGCCTGTATGGTCTGAATCTTCACCGCAACGGATAATCTTTAAGGCTGGCGGCAAAACGCAAATCATGAAAGAAAGTGATTACCGTAAACTTCACCATTGTGGTTTGTTTACCACTCAGGCTCGGTAAATACTCGTTATACGCCCCGTCGGCTTGTCTGGCGGGGATTAGCAGCCATAGTATTTTAGTTACAAGGTAAAGCCAGAAGCGGGCCGGGATCGAAAACTTTGGTTCCCACGACCTGAGACACACATGGGTTCCGTGTTTGTTCTACAGGTAATGGGTGACCGGGAATCGATCGAGAAGATACTCCGGCTCGCGCATCTGGCGCCAACTCATTAAACCCGGCATACGAAGCAGATAAACGTTATTTTTGGAGTTTTTTGTCCCAAATCTGTCCCACTCGTAAATTTCGGCGGGCATGAAGGGAAGCTAACTGATTGTTTTGAAATGGTACGCCCTACAGGGCTCGAACCTGTGACCTACGGCTTAGAAGTTATAAGAACCATGCAAAAATCATTAACTTACCGAATGTAGCTTCGCTCAAACGTCCCAATATGCAAAAAGACGACAAACCTGATTAAGGCTCATCATTCCTTATGCATGCCATCTTTGTCTCACCCTTTCAACATGAAGTTGTACAGGCTGTCATCAGACTTCATTTGGGTTCAGCAGTAGGGTATGCATATTATTTCGTTTTATTTACCACGTTCAGGTGTTTATCTTCGTTGCAGAATTCTCTGCAAGCAATAAAAGTAAAGCCCGCTTTTTTACATTCATCTCAGATTAATTTAAAAGAATAATATTTCCTTATTCGTTTCTTCATTTAATTTAATTAAATTAAATTAATTAACTCAGGCTTTGAAGCATATCATTACACAGAGTCAATTAAGTATCTTTTATAAGGCATTGTGAACGTTCTATACGTATAAAGAATATAATTTACACATTGCGTACCATTAATAAACATCATAATTGTAATCGGCAGTCAATAATAAATATGTCACCGTCACATTCTCTATAGCCACTCATCTTATAACTCAGCTTACCGCATCAAAAAACCTATTTCATCCATCATGGGTAATAAATATTGCTTCCACAACTTATTATTGATAGCTTATGACTATTGGGCGGATTATATCCCAACAAATAGATAGCGAGTGTATATATAAATCAAATATTCTAAATATCATTACTGATTACTATAGTTAGCACAACATCAGCGATCACATTCCTAAATTTACAATCAACCCTCCTTTAATTTAGATGGGAATACCCCCCTTCACATACTCCTTACCAATTTATTTGGCGTATTAAGCGCGTACTATTTAGTACTAACAATTATACTTCCTAACGTTTAAGTAATTAAATATTCCTCGAGCTTGGACTTTTTAAGTAAAATAGTAAGAAACACATAAAGCACGTGCAACCTTGAGTTTCTTATATAACCATCAAACTCTTTATTTAAATTAATAGAGGGACCTACATTAACTTCCCCCCAGGTAGCGATAATGCATGCCTTTATTTGTATGTTATTTTTCCATTGATTGGAAGTGTAACTATAATTTAATTTGAAGTCTATTCTTTTAAGAAAATAAATTACAGTTTTACTGGCACCTCAAATTGCCAGATTTTTAACTAGATATAACTTTCAATCCGTGTTTTTCTAACCATTACCTCTTGTCACAACTCCGCATCCATTAACAATGATTATTGTTCTGGTAGCATAAGATGTTTGCCTTTATTTGTTTCAGGAAACTATAACGATCACGCTTTTTAGCCCTACATCGCAAATGTGTCATCCTTTCTTGCCGTGTAACCCACTCCACAGGCCAGTGACTCAGGTATGCCAACTAGTATTGTTATTCCGTTCATATTGACTCCACTTTTTGAGTTAAACATTACACTCACCGCTGACGAGTTAACCATTTAGCTTTGATTAGGTGAGACGCGAGGACATGGAATGGTCAAAATGGAAATCTAGCACTACTCTGCCTTGAGTAGCAGTAACTTTCTGACGCTCTCTCGAAGCCGGCTGCATCCTGATTTAAGCCAGAGTCCACTTCAGATGTCTAACTTTCCTAATTTTTATATAAAAAATGACATCATAGGTTTTTATACTTATAATATCCGCATTGCTTCCATCGTTAAAATGAGACTTAAGGTATGTTTTTAAGTAAGCGTAGAGAGAAATTAATTAACTTATGCACACATCAGTATAACAATAGGCCTCTGATGTTCAAATCATCTGACGATCTAATTCCTATTATTATATCATTTGTTTTTATATGTATATTTAAGGCTTTTGATTTAGTCTCAACTGGGGCGTCATTGTAAATGATCAGGCTCATTACATTCCCTCTAAATATATGTCTCATGATGACCATTGGTTTAATCTTGACATCATTTAATCTGTCTGATTTCTACGAGTCGCCTAACACTAATAGTGTTACCTACCTGCTTGTTATTATATTTTTATACCTTGCATTCTCTTTTATAACGGTAAAAGCCAAGCGTCAGGATTTGAATGAGGCCCTTGGAAATAGCACGTTGTATAAGAGATTTCTAATTATATCATTAGCAGGTTTTTTTGTAGAGTTTTCAATTTACGGAATACCTGCTTTGAGCCCGCTTGGGAGGGATGGCTTTGCTGGACTGCCAGTTCTGCATGTAATATTTTATTCAAGTGCAATAATTAGTGTGCTCTTTGCATCGCTGTATTCTGGTGTTAAGCAAACAGCTTGCTGCCTGCTTGTTTCTTTTCTTGTATCGTCAGCTATACTTTCTCGCCAGTTAATGATGATATCATTCGTGGTAATGCTAATATCAATCGTCATAAGACATAAGCTATCAAAGATTCAATATATAAAAATAACAGCATCAATCCTAGGTATTATTTTTGCTTTTGGAGTATTAGGTAACATTAGGCAGCAAATATCAGGCGACTATATAGACAACTATATCATAAAAATAGGTGGTGCTAACTCTGCAGGTGCCTCTATAGGTGATAGTTTTTATTGGATTTGGTTATACATCGCAAGCCCAGTTTATAATCTTTACTTAAACTTCATGGATTATGATACCTATGGTTATGGTTGCAATATGGCAATAAGCTATGGTTCGTGTAGTGGTAGTTTATTTTCAGATGTAATACTCCCCAATACAATTGCTAAATACACAGGGAATACGGAGTTTTTTATTGACTTGGTCAAATCGCATTTGAACGCAGGAACGGCATTTTCCGCCCCGGCGAGAATATTTGGAATTTCAGGGGTTATTATTCAAATCATACTCCAAATAATTTTTTATTACATTGGGCTTTTATTCACACCTAAGAGAGTTAAGTTAGCATTTATAGTATACTTCTCTTCTTTGTCTATGTTTATGATATTCGATAACTTATTCATACGTGGTGAGTTCTTTATAGGTTTTTTACTTATATTTACGTCAACCTTAAGGTTTCGACGTTCTGTAAATGAAGCCGCTGTATAGCGGCTCCACAAGTCAATAGATATTTAGAACTGAAGTGGTCAACTAAAACTGGCCATCGCGTTAGAGTTTTTCCAGTATCGGTTTTCCGATTCGTTTGGTGATAACCCACCATTATATTCTTGCGGTCTCAGTGCGCTGTAATATCCAACGATATAGTCCGTTATTGCGTGAGCTGCATCGCTGAAGCTTACGTAACCCGTCATCGGCACCCATTCGTTCTTCAGACTCCGGAAGAAGCGCTCCATTAGACTGTTATCCCAGCAGTTTCCACGTCGGCTCATACTCTGCTTAATTCGGTATCGCCACAGTAATTGCCGGAACTGCCTGCTCGTATAATGACTGCCCTGATCACTGTGGAACATCACCCCGACGGGCTTACCGCGCGTTTCCCATGCCATTTCCAGCGCTTTCATGGTGAGTCTGCTGTCCGGAGAGAACGACATTGCCCAGCCCACGGGTTTTCTTGCGAACAGGTCGAGAACAACGGCGAGGTACGCCCAGCGCTTACCCGTCCAGATATAGGTAACATCACCGCACCACACCTGGTTTGGTTCCGTTACAGCGAACTGTCGCTCAAGATGATTCGGGATAGCAACGTGCTCATGGCCGCCACGCTTATACCGGTGAGTCGGCTGCTGGCAACTAACCAGCCCCAGCTCTTTCATGAGCCTGCCAGCAAGCCAGCGCCCCATCTGGTAGCCTCTCTGGGTTGCCATTGTGGCGATGCTTCTTGCTCCAGCCGAACCATAGCTGATGCCATGCAGCTCAAGTACCTGGCTGCGTAATACAGCTCGTCTGCCGTCTGGCTTTTCAGGACGGTTTTTCCAGTATTTGTAGCTGCTGCGATGAACCCCGAACACATGGCAGAGAGTGGCCACAGGATAACGCGCCCTGAGCTTCCCGATTATCGAGAACTGTTCAGGGAGTCTGACATCAAGAGCGCGGTAGCCTTTTTTAATATTTCGTTTTCCATTTCAATACGTTGTATCTTCTTCCTGAGTTCACGTATTTCGATTTGTTCCGGCGTTATCGGGGAGGCTTTTGGCGTTTTGCCCTGACGCTCATCACGCAGTTGTTTGACCCATTTCGTCATAGTGGAAAGGCCAACATCCATTGCCTTAGCAGCATCAGAGACGGTGTAATTTTGGTCGACAACCAGCTGAGCGGATTCGCGTTTGAATTCAGGACTGAAATTTCTTCTTTTCATTGGAGCACCTGTATTGTTCTGAGGTGAGCATATCACCTCTGTTCAGATGGCCAAATTCAGTAAACCACTTCAGCCCCCTAACACTTCCAATCGTATTGCAATCTGCTTATTCATCCGAAAAACCACCCAATGACTACAGCCGGTCGCGGCAAGAGGCGCATCTATGCAATTTAAGAAAATAAAGCGTGGCGTTACCCATGATGGCGGGTGGGTTAAAGCAGAGTTATATCCTCTGCCAGCATCGCTGCGTTGTTACTGCGAGGGCTGTTTAAACCCTTTGCATTTTCGAATCACGCATGCGGAAGGTCGTTTTTTTGAACACGACCTTGAAAATAGCGACATCAACCGTTTAGAAGAATGCCCCTATTTGCTTTTACCCCACAGACCCGCGCAACTCTCCACTGTTGCCCGGGCAACAGCCCTGCATGAATCCTTTCATTTGGGAGATCCTCAACCTAGGCACTTTATCTGCGTGATGTGTGATTACGAATTCCTCGGACTTAAACACTGTCCTCGCTGCGGTAACAGTCTGTACTGCACGGAAGTGAAAAACAGAAATGCACTGACCTTGTCTGTAAAGTTTGCAAAGTAACTCAGGTTCGAACATCCACTCAGAAAAGTGACTGGGATATAACACGCAACAAACCACTATCACTAGCTGCTTTGCATCGATCGGTGATAACGATCGATATCTAATTATCGATCTATCAAAACGATTATCTTTTCAGCAATCCCTCTGGTTATCCTTGGCTTCCATTGTTGACGATAAATGGCTTTGTATCACGGCGGATTACCGCTGTGGGGCTTGCTATGTCATCACTGCAGGGGTGCCAGAAACTAATCGTCCCTCAGGTAACCATTATTGCATCAGATGAGTACGCCAACACCAGGCCACCTTGCTCGAACGATGCAGCCGCGAAGAGATGAACATGAAAAGATGTACCCGATGTAATAAAAAAAGAAACTTCATCGAACGGTTATTCGCGCTGGATAAAGAGCTCTGCGAGGAATGCTTATACGACATACAATTGGAAATTCGAGAAAGAAGAGAAATCCCAGTCCAAAGGCACAATGATTAAATGGCGCTCATTCAGCAAGACCGGCAGGCCGTAATCGAGGTCAGCGTCATTATCCCTGTCTATAACGCGGCAGAGACCATCAGTCACCTCATCAGCAAGATCCTCAGCGAAACCCGTGTCGCTATTGAACTCATTATCGTTAACGACGGTTCCACTGATGGTACCGGCAATCTTATCCGGGATATCTGCGACAACCGGCTCATTGTAATTGAGCAGGAAAACCAGGGCGTTTACGCGGCACGCAATGCCGCACTGGATATTCACCATGGTGAGTGGGTAATATTTCTTGATGCAGATGACGACGTTGAAGAGGGGTTCATCTTTGCACGCTGGCAGACCGCGATAAACACTCAGGCCGATGTGGTGATCTTCAATGCCTGGCGCACGGGTTCAGGAATTTCCAGAACGCCCGTACACACCAGGCAACCTTACGAACAATCCTTACCCGGACATGAGTGGATACGCCACTGCGTGACGCACCGCGAATGGCCGCACTACCTTTGGCTGCAGATCATCAAATCGTCCTATATCCGGCAGCATTCCCTCTTCTTTCATTCCGGCAAAAGCCACAAAGATATCCTCTGGACCATTCATCTAGCAGTCAGCAACGGCCGTTTTTATCTTTCTGATTGCAAGGATTACACCTATAAGGTGAATGCGCATTCCATCACCCACCGGCGCGATTATTATGATGTCAGGGCACAAAGCTACATTGAAGTCATTGCGGAGATTATCCGGCTTGCCAGGCTGGAGGAAAACAAAGACATCAGCCTGTTTTTGTTCCGGCATGCTTTGGTCGAAGCTCGGCATTTTTTGGGGTTGTTTAGGAATAACGTGGGGGACAAGGTCGGAGTAAGGTCATGCTTCAGAGAAAGCATTTCAGCTGGTGATTTGTTTAGAGGAATTAACAGCCTGAGTGATGTATTTTTCTTCATTAAGTTGTTCGGAAAACTTTTATAATCTGAGAACCACTTCAGGCACTCCTCCTGTCAAAAAATATGGTTCACTTTCCATTTTCAGGATAAATGCACACTCTCTATTTGCAAGAAAATTCTTAATATGCAATATGAAAAATCTGAAATTTAATTTTAAATTTACATTTTGAAATAAGTTTGTAAAAACCTACCTCTCTCTCCATAGCCTTGTAGAAAGGGATTTATCTCATCACTTTTCGTTTTTTGTCTCTATTAGTTATCTATTCCACTAATCATAATTAGTATTTTGTTACATTTATTTAATCAACATATCTCCCACTTTAGGAATACGCTTTCTGATTATAGGGATTTTTTAATCACCCTTTTCGAACTTTCATGGATGAGCTAGAAACATGACGTCTGTCGATGGACTGCTTCAGGACACCTGGTTATTTGTATTACGCCTTAAAAATGGCGGCGTTTTACCCGACGACCATGAGTTGCACCAGCAAGGTATTGCTCTTATAGAGGGCTCCCGGAAAGCGCTTGCTGAAGAAGGCTTCAGTGAAGAAAGCTGTGCTCAGATTACCTGGGTACAATGTGCGCTGCTTGATGAGTCGGTGCTATATCGTCCTAATCACCCAACTCCCAACTCTTACTGGCTCAGTGCCCCTCTGCAGGTTCACTTTTTCCGCTCCATGGATGCGGGTGACCAGTTTTTCGAACGTGTCCGGCAACTATTGCGCCAACCCGCTCCCGATATTGCGGTACTCACCTGTTATCACCGGGCACAAACTCTGGGATTTCAGGGGAAATACATCAAAGATCCCAATAACCCTGAACGCCAGGGGTTGTTGACTGAGCTGTCGAATATGCTCCCACACGGCACTATTCACTTATCTGCACCTATCATCGCTTCCCAAAATGTACTGCAGCGTCATCCATGGCTGCGGTCCGCGTGGTTCATTGGTGCTTTAGGATTGCTTGCGGTCGTTGGCCTTTCACTGGGCTTGCATGCCTATCTTCAGTCTTTGTTAAATCTGTGGTTTCAGGGATAGGTACGCGTTTTCTTTGCAGGACAATTGTTCAGGAAGAATAAATTATGAGTATTCAGGATTACGCCATCGCCGGCGAAAATATAGGCATTCACAATCACTACCAGCTGAAAGTCTCTGAGCTGGAAAAGCAGCGCCCCGATGTCATTCTTTCAGTGCTCAAATTCTCAGGCTATGAAGCCATTAGCCAGCCCTGGAAATATACCATTGAGGTGACCAGCCCGACGGCAGATATACCGGCTGAACTCCTGATCAATACCAGTGCGCTGTTTCTCTTCTACCCCGATGGTGGGCCCTGGCAGACCGTAAAACCTCGCGTATTGCGTGGAATGGTGACGGCTTTTCAGCAGTGCGGCAGTTCAGCCGATGAAACTCGCTACGTAGTAACACTGGAGCCACGCCTTGCGCTGTTAAATAACAGCCTGACCTACGCGGTCTACCAACACAAAAGTGTGATTGGCACAGCGGAAGATATTCTCAAGCGCCACCAATTCTCCTCGCTCGATTACCGTTACCAGCTCAACACGCAATACCCACCGCGTGATTTCTATATCTCCTGGGACGAAAGTGACCTGACGTTTATTCAGCGCCACCTGGCACGCGTCGGGGTGTTTTACTACTTCGCTTATGACGAAGAAAACCGCCGTGACGTCATGGTACTTGGCGATAGCAGCTACGCCTGGGCCACCGGCCCGGCAATTCCTTTCCGTCATCCTGCAGGGTTATTCGACGGCGGGCTTGAGTCAGTATGGGATATGTCGGTTAAGCGTCAGTCCATGCCGAAACAGGTGCGGATGAATGACGAGTATTACCGCGATGCACAGGCAGATATGCAGGCTCTGGTGCAAACAAACCCCGAGCAGGAAAGCTTGCGCGGGGAAGTTTATCGCTATGGTGAGCGATATGAGGAACAGGGGAAGGAGTACAGGGAAGAACCTGAACAAGGTCGCTGGTTCGCAAAGCGTCGTCAGGAACGCCTGGTTACCGAACAGACTACCTTTGAAGGGCAGTCAAACTGCATGGATTTACGTCCGGGCATGCTCATCACCACGCCCGGCAAAAACTGGCCGGATGCCCCGGATGGCATTTTAGTGACATCGGTTGAATCCAAAGATATTGGTCGCAGTACAGCGTATACCGTACGGTTTACCGCGATCCCACATGATCCGATGAAACCCTATCGCCCGGCACTGTGGCCGAGGCCTGAGATCGCCGGCACAGTATTAGCTCGTGTTACCAGCCCGGTTGAGAATGCGCAGTACGCCGAGCTGGATGAAGTCGGCCGCTATCACGTTCAGTTTCAGTTTGACCTCAACACCACCTGGAAGAAAGGTTTTGAAAGCCTGCCGGTGCGGCTGGCAAAACCTTATGCCGGTGATATGCACGGCTGGCATTTCCCGTTAATACCGGGCTCTCAGGTGATGATTGCCTTCACCAACGGTGACCCGGACCGCCCTTATATTCTTTGTGCGATGCACGATTCACGGCACGAAGATCACGTCTCGCTTTATAACTATCAGCGCAATGTGATCCGCACTCCATCTAATAATAAGATTCGACTTGAGGACCGCAGAGGCTACGAACACGTCAAAATTTCTACGGAGTACGGCGGAAAATCTCAAATCTCGCTGGGCCATATTGTCGATTCAAAAAGAAATAAACGCGGCGAAGGTTTTGAACTACGTTCAGACAGTTTTGGTGCGCTGCGTGCCGGTAAAGGGCTTTTCCTCAGCGCCGATGCGCAGCAGACCGCGACAGGTAATGTACTGGATATGTTCCCGGCCATCAGCCTGATCAAAGGTGCAGTCAGCCAGATGGGCGACTGGCAGACCATCACCCAGTCGCACCATAATCTTCAGCCTGATGTCAGCCCCCTCAAATCATTTGCAACCGGTGCCGATCAGCTTAAAAGCCCCGCGATGTTACTCAGCGCGCCCAAAGGCATTGCGGCCGTCAGCCCGGAAACCATATTGCTGAAAAGTGGTACCAGCCTGCATCTGCAAAGTACCGGTGAAACTCAGTTAGCCAGCGGTCAACGTCTTGGCATTAACGCCAGCCAGGCAATTTCGCTCCTTTCCCAACAGGAAGGCGTGCGCGTGGTCTCCGGCAAAGGTCCGCTGACGGTGGAATCCCATGGCGACACAATGGGACTGACGGCCTTGAAAGACGTCACCGTGCAATCTGTGCAAGGCATGCTTCAGCTGACGGCCAAAAACGGCATCACGCTGGCCTGCGGCGGTGCCTATATCCGTCTGTCTCCGGGCGGTGAAATCGAGATCCACGGTCCGAGCAAAATGAGCCTGAAAGGTGCTCATGTCTGGGAGGCACCGGCCAGTCAGGACTTCCCGCTGCCGGAGCTGCCACAGTCAGTGTGTAAGGATTGCCTGAAGAAAGCTCAGGAAGAAGCGATGGGTTTTGTGCAACGCGGATAAAGGAATATTGCAATGAAGGATCAGCACGAACAATGGCTTTCGCAGGCTGAAAATCTTTGTGTCCGGGCCGGACAGGGTCATATCGATGTAGTGGTGGATCAGGCTGGCTGGCCTTCACCTTTGCTCGAAGCTTTACGCCATCTGGATCCGCCGGTGAGCTGGCACTCGCTGTTTGAGGGTACCCCGGAAGAAGCCTTAGCCGATCAGTCCCCGCTGCTGATGCGGCTACATTGGTCCATCTGGCAGCATAAAGCCTGGCTATCTGAACTGATGCTGCATTTTCAGGGCACGCCGCGTCTGCTGCTGGCGATCACTCCGTTGCCATTTGAGCAACTGACCCAACATCTGCATACCCTGGCTGACATCCGGTGGGGTGAGCAGACAGGTCTTTTACGTTTTTACGATACCCGCATTTTTCCCCTGCTGTTCTCACATGTTCTGACACCAGAACAGCAATCGGCATTTTCACATCTGGCATTGCTGTGGAGCTGGCAGGACCGCGATCAGAAAATTGTCTGGAAAGCGGGCACCTATGCTCCAGGGAATATGCTGCTAGAGAAACCGGAACCGCTATCGGTCGAAGATACTCAGATTGAGTTGCTGGGCTGTATTACCGATGCGCAAAACCTAATGCCACAGTTTGAACGCGGGAGCTTGGCCAGAGAGCAGCATTTTAGCCGCTGTTTTGATGTGGCGTTGGATGCCAGCCGGAATGGGTATTTTGGGGAGTTAGTAAATTACCCAGCAGCCAGACGAATTTTTGAAAATACGGAATTGATTAAATGAATAAATTTATGCTGATAGTCCTAGCTTGTACGTCTCTTACAGGATGTATTTCTCTGGCCGAACATATCGATCAAGGAGGATGTACAGATGGATATTACGATGGGACAAAGAAAGCAGTGAAAATTGGCACACTCGTGCCCCCGTTTTTTCTCGATGTCCCATTTTCTGCAGTAATGGATACCATTTTGCTGCCAGTAGATGCTTTTTGCCACATCTAAGGAAAGAGAGATGAATAAATTCATTAGATATGTTCAGGGAATGATGTTGCTGCTGACGTTAGCCGCTTCGGGATGTACTCAGGCTGGAGAAAATGAATCCAGCGGTGGGAATATGAGGGGATATAACCATGTTCCTGGCCAGACTGTTAATCGCTTCTCTGTAAATGGTTACGGTGGAACACTGACCGGTAATATTTGCTGCGTGATGCTCCCGGATAAATGGCGTCCGGGGTTAATAGCGCACGTAGAGTGGGAGGTTGATCCTCAAACAGCTCCTGTTTTCCCTGGTTATTCGGATCGCACAAAATTCTTGGCTTGGAAAAAACAAGTGGAGGGAAGTTATCAACGCCATAGTGCCGATGTTGAAATCCCTCAATATGACAAAAGCGGCGGCCTGGATGTGCATTTCCTACCATGTAACAAAGTGAAAGTGTATGCAGGAATTGATGGCTTTGGTTCGCCCCTCTATCCAATTAAAGAACCAATGAACATGAAGGAACCCGCCTCATGTCCGAAATAAAGCATACATCTCCTGTGTGGGCTCCACCTCTTTTCCCTGAGCAAGGACGTTTACCTACATCTGAAGCTGAAGTATATGAAAACTATAAAAAGCAACGCAGGGAAGAAAACGAATATTTACAACAGTTTAATCAAGACACCGGGCGGCGTAATGGTTTTACCTGCTCCCAGAGTCTACATATCAACCTATTTTTCGATGGTACGGGAAACAATAATAAGCATGACTCTGAACTAGCTAACCCGACCCATCCGACGAATATCGCAAAACTGTTTCACGCTGCCTATCCTCCCTCAGCGGAAGAGCAAGGGTATTTTTCATACTACATGCCTGGTGTCGGTACGCCATTTCCTGATATTGGAGAAATGGATTACAGCGGTGGTGGTTTGATGTATGCCACGGGTGGTGAAGATCGTATTAACTGGGCATTGATGATGCTCATTGATGCACTGAGTTATACGCTTACCGCGCCGGCCCATAAAAGACTGAATGCCAGCGATGCAAAAGCCAAAATCAAGAAAATGAGTACTTCCATGTATTTGGGCGGGATAGAAGGACAATCAAACCGTAAAAGAGAGTTTTTAAGCACAATCAATGAATTGGGGCTAAATCCTCTTGTAGAAACACATAGCCCTAAACTGCTAAAAATTAAATTGTTTGTCTACGGCTTTTCTCGCGGTGCCGCCGAAGCTCGTACCTTTGTTAACTGGTTATCCGGGCTATTTGAAACTCCCAAAGGTGAAAAACTCCCGCAACAATCATTACTGGGCATCCCCCTCAGCATTGAGTTTTTAGGACTATTGGATACCGTACCATCCGTTGGTATCGCACATATAGCCCCCTTGAGCGATGGTCATATGGGATGGGCTGATGGCACGCAGCAGCTACCGAGCGAGTCAAAATTCCCTAACCTAATAAAATGTTGTCGTCATTTTGCAGCTGCACATGAACAGCGACTTTGTTTTCCAATGGACTCCGTCCGTCGTCCGGAAGGTGTTTACCCTGCCTTTACTAAAGAAGTTGTATACCCAGGAATGCACTCTGATATCGGTGGAGGCTATCCGGCCGGTGACTCAGAAAAAAAGCAGCCAGGCGATCAGGGCAAAGGGCGTGAAGGTGTTGGTTCTCTGCTTTCACAAATCATTTTGCATGATATGTACGCTGCGGCTTTAGAAGCAGGCTCTCCACTTTCTGTACCAGAGAATGTTATCCCTGAGGAACTTAAGGCAAAACAACCATCAAGAAAAATGTCTTCTGATTCAATATTGGAATTTGATGTATCACCTGATTTAGCTGAACGTTTTAACGCCTGGCGAACCACCCTCTTACCCGCTGTCGAACTGGCTGAACCTGCTGAGCAAGTCACTTCTGGCTATCAACCTCATTTGCTGTCTCAATCTTTAGAAGATGCTGTCGTGGCACAGATTGGTTGGATCACCGCATGGCGCATTGGCCGCTATGCACATCGCGGCTATTTGCAGCAACCTTTCTACAATCAGGCAAAACAAAGCTCTGCTGGTCAGTTAAGTCTGGACAAGTTATCCCAAGAAGAGACACAGAAAAAGATAGCCAAAGACCGTATAACCGCGGCACAAAACCCGAAAGCACCGGGTGCCCAGGACATGCTCAATAAACAAGGCATACCTGATTATGATCCGGATATTGCACAGCAACAGTTAAGAGAAGCCGCAGAAGAATTCCGTAGTGATTATTTTGATGTAATGCGCCCTCAGGAAGGATGGGAGTTTCTAGTACAAACTATCCCGAAGAACGTCATCTACCTCGTCAATACCGACGACGAACGCACTGAATACCGTGAGATAAAAGCCGATGGCGATCGTCTGTATCCCCTGCTGTTCTCCGGCCACAATGGTGCTGATACTACAGACCCTCGCCTGGCTAAAGTGCTCGCACTTTATGACGACCAAATCCATGACTCTCGCGCCTGGTTTATGCATTCCACGCTGGGCACTCGCGAGCCGTGGGGCAGCTATTTCTTCTATCGTTCCATTTATTGCGGTAGTGCCAGCAATAAAGACCAGTACCTGTTTGCCGTGGCCGGACAACTTATCGGCGCAGCCACGGTGGTGGGCGGTGTGATTTACAGCGTGAAGCGCAAAAACCTTAAAGGTATTGCTGGCGGGTTAGCCGGAACGGCTGGGGCATATATGCTGGAGCGAACCATCACTGATGCGATAACGGGTGCACCAATACCGCTACTGGACAATGCCGCCGAGCTGTTTAAACCAAGCAAAGACAGTGGCGCAGTGATTGCACAAACAAAGCAGCAGATCGTTGACAGTCAACATCAACAGTCGATGAAAAGCATGATGGACTATCTGGAATCAGTGGGCACGGAGCTGGTATGACGCTGAAAAAACTCGTTAGAGTTGGCGATACGCTGCACCCTTACGGTGGTCAGGTAACCAGCGGCAGTTTCGACGCCTTTGGTAAACCGGCTGCCTGCGTGGGTGACAGCGCGGTGTGCAACGAACACGGCGCGACGCGCATTGCTCAGGGGACGTCCGGCAGCACGATAAACGGCAAGCAGGTGGCGCTGGATGGTCACCTTTGTGAGTGTGGTTGTAGGCTGGTCAGCTCACTCGCGCATATGGATATTCAGGCATGAAACAACCGCCCATTTACCCGGATTACGTGACACCACCATCTGCACGCTGGCGACGCTGGTGGGCCGCCCTGCCGGTTGTCTGGCTGGTGGCGGCGCTGGCCACTATGTTGATGTGGCCAGAAGGTAAATCGACCAAAACGCCGGTGTTCTGGTTCTGGGCAGCGGGATTACCGTTATTGCTTTGGCTGCTTGCCGTTTCTATCCGCTATCTGGTGTATCAGGTGGCATTGCACAACCGCGACAGCTATCAGGGGGTAATAAAAAAAGCACAGGACAACTGGTGGCAGCGACGTTCGCTGGCGCTGCCAGTTGAGCAGGCAGTGCTTATCGGCTCATTAGGCGACAAATCCGAAATCTATCGTGCACTGCTCAGCGCCAAACCGGTCCCTCCGGTACCTGTGATAAACAGTGCCGGAGGATTTGCGCTGCGCTGCCCGCTGTTGCTCAACAGCACGTCTAACCGAACAGAGGCTCTTGCCCGACTGCTTGCCCGTCAGGTGCTGAACCATGTGCCTGACTTTGAGGCCGGTCGCACCTTGCAGACTATCTATTGGCATGGCGACAACGACAGCTTGGCAGTATTTCAGGCCGCTCTCGCGCAGGACAGTCTGACTGCGTCGGGTGAAAGCATTGCACTGCAAAACGTGGATAACCTCGATGCTGTTATTGACCGCTTTCACGAACAAACGGATGAAACTCACTGGATACTGTGCGCCGGCGTGGGTCATTTCGCGAAAAGTCCAACAGACCAGCCCGCCGGTGAAGCTGCCTTTGCGTGGATTGTTGGCCATCAGGGAAAAACCGCCCTGTACCGACCTGAAGTCTTGCTGCCTGAGAGTAATCAGTCTGCGCAGCAGCTGGTTGCACAGCTGACGCGCACTGCCTCACTGAGCGAAGTGCCCACCGCATGTCTTGCCATGGATACCGCCAGCATGAATGCCGTCTTGCCTTCAGGCTGGTCGGCAGTTGAGCACGTGCTGATGCCGTACTTCGGTGAACTCTCTGCCCTTTCCCCTTTTATTGCTGCCACCCAGGCTTTGTTGCACAGCGACCAGCAGGCTGAGCCCTGCGCCTGGATGGCACAACACCCTGAACACCACTTTATTTCCGGAGTCACTGCCCCTTATGGCAACGTCTGATACTGAACGCCGCAGTTCCCTGTTCTGGCTGGTCACGGGATACATCCTGACCATTACCCTGCTGGTCGTTATCGGTGCCGGCCTCTATTTTTTTGCAGGTGATGCACTGGGTGCACCAGCGGTAACCTTCAATCAGCTGGCGTTCTGGGCCTTTATGACCTGGCTTGCCCTGGTCTGGTTTTGCCCGATATTTATTCTGGCCTGGCGGGCGCTTGCAGAACTTAATGCCCGAAATCTGACCGGCAAAGACGCCGCACCAGTGAATTCCAAAGTCCCTGTAATAGGGCAAACTAATATTGCAGCGCATCTGCGTCACCGCTACGGCCGCTGCTGGAAACGCAAAGTGCGCATCATGATGGTGGTCGGGGAAGAAGCCGAAGTGGAACAGGCAGTGCCGGGGCTTATCGCGCAACAGTGGCTTGAGGGTGAAAACACAGTTCTGCTGTGGGGAGGCTCCGCACAGGCTGAACCCGATATTGCACGAATCAGCGCCTGGCGCAAGCTGCGCCGCCGTCCGCTCGACGGCATTGTCTGGGCGGTGAACCCGACGCAGACAAAACTGCGTGAAACCTTAGACACGGTGGCGCGACAGCTGCAAAAACAGTATGAAGCGTTAAAATGGAAAGTCCCTGTCTGGCTGTGGGAAATTCACAGCAGTGAGTGGGAACAGAAAGGCCGTGAGACGCAGGCTGTGGGATGTGAATTCACAACAAAATCCAACAGTGATGCCATTCAGGTATCCCTCACTTCCCTGATTGAACCGCTGACGGCAAGGGGCATGCAGCAAGTTCTGCTTAACCGACAGCACAGTTTTTTAATTTCTCTGGCACAGCATCTTCGGCTGGGCGGCATAACACGCCTGAACCAACTCGCCGATACACTGAGAACAGGTGCGGCGGCGCTGCCACTCGCAGGCATAATGTTCAGCCTGCCGCTCACACCCGCAGCTCCCCTGCCCCGCCACGGCTGGTTACCAAATGCCAGCTGGCACGGCATCACGCGTTACACCGGACAACAGCATCCTGAACGCACCGGTATGCCTTGGGTAAAAACAGCGCAGTGGTGTGCCGGGATCTTGCTTCTGCTTTGGGCGGCGGGTTCTCTGCTGTCATTCTCCGTTAACCGTCACCAGATGAGCGAAGACCGCGAACTGGTTGCCACCGCAATGGACGCCCATAAACCGCTGGAAGAGCGCTTGCTCAGCCAATACGCGCTGCAGCGGGAAATTGGCCGTCTGCAATACCGGGCATCGGCAGGTGCGCCTTGGTATAGCCGGTTCGGCCTCAGCCAGAATAACAGCTTGCTGAATTCCCTTTGGGCCAGCTATACCCGCATCAATACGCCTTTGATTCGTGATGCCGCCGCACAGCATTTGCAACAACAACTCAGCGCGTTTCAGGCCCTGCCACCGGCCAGTCCGCTTCGTACCACTCAGGCGAAAGAAACCTACAACCTGCTCAAGGCCTACCTGATGATGGCGCACCCTGAAAAAATGGAGCCCGTCTTCTATACGCAGACGATGATGAAAAGCTGGCCACAGCGCGAGGGTGTAAATCCCGGCGTCTGGCAGGGCACCGGGCCCGCCCTGTTAAGTTTTTACGCACAAAATCTGTTTGCACATCCACAGAGCCGCATTAACCCGGACATGAGGCAGGTGAACGCAGTACGTACCTCTCTGCTGCGTCAAATTGGCGTTAATAATGCGGAAACCACGCTTTATCAGGAAGTACTGAATCAGGTGTCCCGCGACTACGCCGACATGACGCTGTCGCAGATGGTCAATGACATCGATAGCAGCAAGCTGTTCTCTACCGAAGAAGTGGTGCCTGGCGTATTTACCCGCAAGGCATGGGAAGAGGAAGTCGAGCCCGCGCTCGCTAAAGTGGTCAAAAGCCGACGCGATGAAATCGACTGGGTGCTCAGCGACAGCCAGCATTCAGTGAGCGAAGATGTGGATCCCCAGGCGCTGAAGGAGCGCCTGACAGCACGGTACTTCACCGACTACGCCAGCGCCTGGTTAAACTTCCTCAACAGCATGCAATGGCAACAGGCCGCGAGCCTGTCAGATTCCATTGACCAGCTCACATTAATGGCCGATGTGCGTCAGTCACCGCTGATTGCCCTGATGAATACCCTAGCCTATCAGGGGAAAGCAGGACAATCCGGCGAAGGGCTGTCCGATTCGCTGGTGAAATCTGCGCAGGATTTACTGAACACCCGTAAAAAACCGGTCATTGACCAACAAGCTGGCGCGCACGGCCCGCTCGATGACACCTTTGGTCCTCTCCTCTCGCTGATGGAAGGCACGGCCGGCGGCCAGGGCAACAATAATCTCAGCCTGCAAACCTTCCTGACCCGTATCACCCGCGTGCGTCTGAAGCTGCAGCAGGTCACCAATGCGCCAGATCCACAAGCGATGATGCAGTCACTGGCGCTGACAGTATTTCAGGGGAAGGCGGTGGATCTGACCGACACCCGCGATTATGGCAGCCTGATTGCGGCCAGCCTTGGGCAAGAGTGGAGTGGCTTTGGTCAGGCCATGTTTGTGCAGCCGATGGTTCAGGCGTGGCAGCAGGTATTAGCGCCGACCGCAGAGAGTATTAATACCCAATGGCAGACTGAGATCGTGAACAGCTGGAACAAGGCTTTCAATGGTCGCTACCCGTTCGTTGACCGCAAAAGTGAGGCATCGCTCCCGCAGATGGCCCAGTTCCTCCGTACCGATACCGGCAACATCGTGCAGTTCATCCAGACACGTCTTGGTGGGATCCTGCGTAAAGAAGGTGACAACTGGGTACCGGATGCCATGAATTCCCAGGGACTGACCTTCAACCCGGAATTTCTCGCAGCGCTCAATGAACTGACACGCATCGCCAACGTGGCGTTTAACCACGGCGACGTCGAGTTGCATTTCGAGCTGATGGGCAAACCGTCACGCGATGTAGTGGAGTCGGAACTGGTGGTCGATCGCCAGACGCTTAAATACTTCAACCAGATGGAAAGCTGGCAAACCATGACCTGGCCGGATAATCGCTGGCAGCCGCAGACGCTGCTGAGCTGGACCAGCGTGAAAGCCGGAGCCCGCCTGTACGGGGACTTCCCCGGTAGTTGGGGCTTTATCCGCCTGCTGGATAAGGCATTGGTCACCGAACTCGGTGATAACACTTACCGAGTAGCATGGATAACCCCGGACGGGCTGGCTCTTAATTACATGCTGCGCACTGAACTGGGCAAAGGTCCACTGGCGTTGCTGGACCTACGAGGCTTTACCCTGCCGGCGCGGATATTTGACGCTGTTGAGCTGGATACAGCGCGCGGTTATTAAATAAAAGGGATCACAAAATGACGGAACATCACGAACACTGGCTTACTCAGGCTGAAAACCTTTGTATCCGCGCAGGACAGGATCATATCGACGTACTGGTCGATCAGGCCGGCTGGCCTTCGTCTCTGCTCGAGGCACTACGCCATTTAGACCCGCCAGTCAGTTGGCACTCGCTGTTTGAGGGTACCCCGGAAGAAGCCTTAGCCGATCAGGCCCCGCTGCTGATGCGGCTGCATTGGTCCATCTGGCAGCACAAAGCCTGGCTATCTGAATTGATGCTGCATTTTCAGGGCACGCCGCGTCTGCTGCTGGCGATCACTCCGTTGCCATTTGAGCAACTGACCCAACATCTGCATACCCTGGCTGACATCCGGTGGGGCGAGCAGACAGGTCTTTTACGTTTTTACGATACCCGCATTTTTCCCCTGCTGTTCTCACATGTTCTGACACCAGAACAGCAATCGGCATTTTCACATCTGGCATTGCTGTGGAGCTGGCAGGACCGCGATCAGAAAATTGTCTGGAAAGCGGGTGCTTATGCGCCCGGCAATATGTTGGCAGATAAACCTGACTCAATTTACGTGACGGATGCTCAGATAGAAATACTGGGTTGTATCAGTGACGCAGAGCTACTGGCCAAAGAGCTAAACGATCCCTCAGTGACAAAAGAACAGAACTTTAAACGTTGCCTGAACGCGGTATCTGATGCGAGCACAAAAAATTATTTCGGTGATTTAACGACATATGCACTGAAGTTTTTCAAAAACTCTCCAGCTACCCAAACCGATAAATAAGGAAATACGAATGATGATGCGGATAGGGAAAGTGCTTCGAAGTCTGGTTCTGGGCGGATTACTTATTATTTCTGGTTGCTCACAGGCAAATAGCGATGGCTATACGGCGGGAGATCTAAGAGGGGTTAATCATACAGAGCAAGGTATCAACCATTTCTCGGTTAATGGGTATGGCGGTAGCCTTTCTGGGAATACATGTTGTGTGATGCTTCCCAATAAATGGTATCAGGGAATGCAGGCGAAAATTGAGTGGGAAACGGACCCAAAAACTGCACCTCCTTTTCCAGGTTACCAGGATAGAGATAAATATGAGGCCTGGGAGAAGCAGGTTACAGGTAGCTTTCAGCAACACAGCACGGTTGTTGTAATCCCCGCTTATGATAAAGAACGCTGCGGCATGACGGTGCATTTCTTAACCTGCAACCGCGTCAAAGTTACTACCGTATGTGAAGGTTTTGGCACCCCGAATTACCCCATCAAGGAACCTCTGCACATGAAGGAGCCAGCAACATGTCCAAAATAAGCCTCGCGTTACCAGCCTGGGCTCCTCCTTTGTTTGCGGCTCAAAGGCTATTACATTCTCTGACCAAGCTAGGTCTTATGATGTTGGTTTTGTTGGCATCCGCTTGCTCACAGGCAAATAGCGATGAATACAGTGGAGCAAACCTTGCAGGCATCAACCATACGTTACAGGGGATTAACCATTTCTCAGTTAATGGTTATGGCGGCGGCCTTACGGGAAATACCT
This sequence comes from Rahnella bruchi, assembly GCF_003614975.1. GTDB lineage: Bacteria > Pseudomonadota > Gammaproteobacteria > Enterobacterales > Enterobacteriaceae > Rahnella > Rahnella bruchi. The sequence continues at coordinate 691,292 of NZ_QZWI01000001.1, forward strand.
GCTGCGTAATGCTACCTGACAAATGGTATCCAGGAATGCAGGCAAAAATTGAGTGGGAAACAGATCCAGAACCATATGCAGAACTACCACCACTAGGTACTGATGCATACCGCGCAGCTTATGCAAAACATGCGGCTAACTATCAGCAACATAGCGTCGTCGTAGATATCCCGCAATACGATCATGCTTGTGCCTTTGTGGTTCATTTCTTGGTCTGTCATCAAGTCAAAGTGACTACATCTTGTTCTGGTTATGGACAACCGGACTATCCCATCAAAGAGCCTTTAAACATGAAGGAGCCAGCAACATGTCCAAAATAAGCCTCGCGTTACCAGTCTGGGCTCCTCCGTTGTTTCCTGAGCAGGGGCGCTTGCCGTTAACCCAGCAGCAGGTTAACGATAATTATAAAAAACAGATCAAAGAAGCCGATGATTTTCGCAATCATCTGAGCGCGTCAGTCGGTCGGCGGGTAGGGTCAGTATGCAGCCAGAGCCTGCACATCAGTTTATTTTTTGATGGGACTGGAAACAACGAAGAAAATGATACGAACATTGCAAAACCTTCACATCCGACAAATATAGCCAAACTTTTTCATGCTTCTTATCAGGGACCTGAAGCTGAAAGTAAAGGATACTTTTCATATTACATTCCTGGTGTTGGTACACCTTTCCCCAAAATTGGTGAGTTCGATTACAGCATGGCAGGGCTTACCTTCGCCACTGGGGGGGAAAATCGGATTAACTGGGCATTATTGCGTCTCATCGATGCCCTAAGCTATGCCATCGACCCAATTCATAAGCGTTTAGATGACACCGTTGCTGCATCACAACTCCCCGGAATGGTCGCGCACTTACCATTAACCGGTGAGGTGCCCCGGCGTATCGCATTCAATAAGCTCCTTGCCCCACTGCGCAGCAAAGTCAAAGAGGCAAAACCCCATCTGCTGAATATCAAGCTGTTTATCTACGGTTTCTCACGCGGTGCCGCTGAGGCTCGGGCATTCGTGAATTGGCTGACTGAATTATTCGAAACACCTTCAGGCGCCTCCCGCCCGGAAATGACAATTCTGGGTTTACCGCTGAGTATCGAATTTTTGGGAATTTTGGACACTGTTCCTTCGGTGGGGTTAGCTCATATGGGCCCTGGTTCTGCAGGGCATATGGGATGGGCTGACGGTACACAGCAATTGCCTGATGAAAGGCGATTCCCTGGACTTATCAAATGCTGCCGTCATTTTATTGCCGCACATGAACAAAGACTGTGTTTCCCGTTAGATTCGGTTCGGCGTCCCGATGGCAGCTATCCTGCTAATACCCAAGAGGTAGTCTATCCCGGTATGCATTCCGATATCGGGGGAGGGTATCCACCAGGAGACCAGGGAAAAGCATGTGGAGCAGTAGGTGAACTACTCTCGCAAATCGTACTTCACGATCTCTATACAGCGGCGTTTTCTGCAGGAGCACCATTGGTAGTCTCTCCTGAATTAGTAACTGAATTAATCAAAGATATTCAGCCTTCAAGAGCAATGTCGCAAAGCTCAATAAAAGAGTTTGATATCACGCCTTCACTTGCAAAACGCTTCAACATCTGGCGGAAGACCCTGCTTAATACCTCAACACAAGGGGGAGATGGAGAAGAAACGCCGGAACCCGGCTATCGCGCTTATCAGCTATCTCAAACATTGGAAAGCGCCGTTGTCGACCAGATTGGGTGGATCACCGCGTGGCGTATTGGCCGCTACGCCCGGAATAACATGGAAGGCCAACCCTTCTTCAAAGCTGCTCCTCAGCTCGATAAAGACGGACTGGATAAAGAAAAAGATGCCCACGACGCATCTCAAAAAGCGATACAAAATGCGCGCAAAGCAGCAAAGCAAAACCCACGTAATCTGATATTGCAGCAGGATATAAACAAACAAGGATTGCCTGATTACGATCCAAGCATAGCTCAGCAACAACTCAGAGAAGCTGCCAGTGAGTTTCGCAGTGACTATTTCGACTGGTTCCGGGATCGCAGAAGCGCCCTGCAGGTCATTCTGGATACTATCCCACAGCACGCCATTTATCTGGTGAATGGTGATGATGAAGCGGCTGAATATAAACAGATGAAAGCCGACGGCGACCGTCTTTATTCAAAGCTTTTCACCAATGACCTCGGCTGGGGAACTAAAGACCCAGAGATGTCAGAAATTCTGGCTTTGTATGACGATCAGGTACATGACTCCCGCGCCTGGTTTATGCATTCCGCCTTAGGGAGCAGGGAACTGTGGGGCGGCTATTTTCGTTATCGCATGATTTACTGCGGCGACATCGGCAATAAGCAATTGCAGCTGATTTCTGTCGCTGGTCAGGTTGTCGGTGCAGCCCCTACCTCCGATCGCGTGATTTATAAAGTCGAACAACAGCAGGTCAACGGCATTGCGTCTGAGGTACATAAGGTGACAGATATGGCCACCGGCGTAACGCAGACCCTGTCGTCTCAGGCAATGGCGACGCCATCCAAAGACTATGGCACTGTCACGGCACAGGCCTCACAGCAGGCACTTACCAGCCAGCATAACCAGATGACCGCATCTTTATCGGATTATCTGAAAGAGTCTGGCGTGGAGGTCGTATGACGCTGAAAAAACTCGTTCGCATAAATGTCATGCTTCCCCTACTGATACTCAGCGGCTGTGGTCTCACGCACAGCGTCACGCAAGGAACGGCCAGCGTGGCGCATGCCGTGTTTTACCGCAGCGTGGAAACCCTGCATTTGCAGTTCGATCCGCGTGCAGCATTTAATCAGGATGATAATAAGGTCACGATGCCTGCAACATTGCGGGTGTATCAGCTAACTGAGCGAACAGCGTTCGATGGGGCCGATTATCAGACCTTGCTGACGCAGCCGGAGGAAACGCTGAAGGTCAGCCAGCTTGTCGAAAAAACAGTGCGGATCATTCCGAATGAAGCCGTCACTCTGGACATGCCAATGGATAAAAGAGCCCAATTTGTTGCCATCGTAGGTCTGTTCCGCACTCCCGACCGGGTCAGTAATACCTGGCGGCTGGTGATCCCACGTGATGCCTTAGATCCGGATGAACCACGCATTATTGAAGTGAACAACAGTACGCTAACGCTGAGACCTGCAAAATGACCGACGATGAGTTCTTACGCTATTACGATGGTGAGATGCGCTACCTGAAGGCTGCGGGTCTGGAGTTTGCTGAAAAGTTTCCGGAGAAAGCCCGCGAGCTCGGCCTCGACAGCAGCACTGTGCCGCTGGACGACTCCGTAAACCGCCTTTTTCAGGGCTTTGCTTTTATGATGGCCCGTATTCGTCAGAAAATTGATGACGATGTCCCGGAAATAACCGAGCCATTACTTTCCCATCTGTTGCCCATTATTAACCGCACGTTACCTTCGCTGGCCGTGGTAGAACTGTCGCCCGATCAGCTCACACAGGTACGCGATGAAGTCATGCCTGCCGGCACCGAGTTGTTTACTCAACCGATAGACGCCAGCGGGCTACGCTGCCCGTACCGGACAACCCAGGCACTTATTCTCCATCCGCTGGATCTTGAGACGCTGACGCACAGTGTTCAGACTGATGGGCGGCAGGTGCTGACACTTCGCTTTGTATTTAGCCCGCAGGCCGATCCCAGCCAGATGAACCTCAGCAATCTGCCACTGTACATTAACGCCGATCCGGCACTGCGTTCCGCGCTCTATCTGGCACTGGGCCATCATGTACAGCAGCTTGCCGTACGTATGGCGGGTAATCCGGACCCTCAACCCTTTGAAGGAACGTTACAATCAACGTGGCAGCAGAACTGGACACCCCTATGGCCAGACAGCCACAGCCCGGCGCTGTGCGGAGAAGTCAGGCCATGGCTGGAATATTTCACCTTCCCGGCACGATTCGCTTTTATGACGCTAAGCGGGTTGGAGACTATTACGTTCCCTGAAGGGATCCGTCATTTTGATATTGAGATCACCCTCAGTACCCCACTGCCCCGCGACCTTCCCGTAACGGCCGATGCGCTGCGGATTCACTGCGTACCGGTAATTAATCTTTTCACCCTTAATGCGGAGCCTCTTCACCTGCATCCGGTGATCAAAGATTACCGCCTACGCCCGCACAGACTGCGCGACCACCACACCGAAATTTACAGCGTCGATATCGTCTCCGGAACGGAAACGCAAGATAGCGTTCTCTATACGCCTTACAGCCAGTTTCGTCATAAAAGCGGGCTGCTTAAATACGAAAAAGAGTGGCCGGAACGGTATTTTCATACCCGGATGCAACGTGGCCCGCACGGACTTAACGATACCGTTCTGATGCTGGGCGGCAGCGCCTTCGAGCAGGATAGGCAGGAAGAAGACCCGACGTTGTTTCTAAACATGACCTGTACCAACGGTAACTACCCGCGCATGGCACTGAAAAGTGCGGTATTTGATGGCCGTGCTGTAGTCGGCAACCTGACGTTGCACTGCCGCACGCGCCATGCTCCTACGTTGCCAGGCTATCCGCCAACTACTGAGCGATACCAATGGCAGGTTATGTCGCTGTTACACCCTCAGGCGCTGGCACACCTGATGGACACAGAATCACTTCGCCATGCCCTGAACCTGCTGAACTGGACACAAGATCCTGACAACGCACGGCGAATCGAAGGGATCCAGCATGTGGATTATAAACAGATCCACTATCCGGGCGAGGGCTGGCACGGTGTGGCGATCAGCGTAACTCTCGATGAAAACCAATACAGCGGAATTGGGGATGCACGACTTTTCAGTGAGATCCTTGAGCAATTTTATACCCAATACGCCAGTATCAGCCGCCTGACTCAGCTAACAGTTACGCTAAAACATTCAGGTATCGTTTGGGCATGGCCGGAGAGACGTTTGAAGCGGGTGCTGTTCTGATGAGTGACCGCTACGATGATGACCATCCCGACGCACTGCCTGCTTTCTGGCAAGATGCAGAGGGCAAGGACCGGACACCGGAGTTTAACTTCTACCGTTTTTGCCAGATTCTGGAAGAACTGACACCGGAACGTCCCCCACTCGGCAGCACCTTTAATCCCAACGACGATCCAGTACGCTTTCGCCCGCATCCAGGTATGGGTTTTCCGGTCAGCGAACTCAAAACCGTAGAAACAGACCCGGACTTTCCGAACGATCCGCCCACGGTCAGAACCACTTTTATGGGGCTGTATGGCATCGATTCACCGCTGCCGACCAGTTACATCGATGACATCACTCAACGACGTGATGGGCATGACGCCACGGAAGCCTTTCTGGATATCTTCAACCACCGGATCATGACGCAGTTTTACCGCATCTGGCGTAAATACAGCTATCCCGCCACCTTCGAAGCGGGCGGTACCGACAATATGTCGCAAAACATGATGGCGCTGGCGGGTATCACGCATACCAACACGCCCCCGGCCTCGAGGTTGCTGGCGCTATTACAGCCCCTGGTGCGCCCGACACGGACTGCTGAAGGTATTGCCAGCGTCATTATCTCTCAGGCTCCGAATACCAGAGTAACCGTCAAACCCCACCAGGTAGCGATAATGCCAGCGGCCAAAAGGGCCAGATTCTCGTTTTCGGAGCAGCAAAGGTTGGGGGATCATCTGGTTCTTGGCAGTGAAACAGCGGATGTGAATTACAGTATTGGCGTGGAGATGTATACCGAAGACCCTGAGGAAGCCAAAGGTTGGTTGCCCGGCGGTCAGTTGCGTGAAGACGTGTTTACTTTGTTGCGTGTGTATCTGGGATGTGATTATGACGCCAGCCTGAAGTTGACCATCCCGATAGAATTGGCTCCACTGCCACGCCTGGGCGACCGTTCGCTGCTAATGGGATATAACGTCGTAATGGGGTTACGGGAAGATAATCTGGATGACATGCCGGAGCAGGTGAAGATGAAACTGGGTCGGATAAGGGATAAAAACGTTGAAATAAAGAAAATGTTTACCGGTTAACGCTGGACGCCCTTTTCTGCCTAAATACTCAGCTTATCGCTGCCGATGTATCGGCTCTGAGAAAAACGGGAATATAGATCGCAACATCTGAGGTTGAGGTATTTGATACTCTGACGGGAACAACAAGGCGCATTTCGATATACAGACCGAAGTCGCAAATATGTGGTCAAAGAGGATCGTGTTAATGACGCAGCGTTACACACCGGAACAAGCCGAGCGGATGAAAAAAAGGCGATATTGGGTATACGTAGATGCCGAGCGTTTCAGCAGCGCAGCGGCAGCGAACAAATACGTGGGCGAGAACATTTTCCATGCCGCGTGGCGTGCCGACCTTATTGCTGAATCTGGCGGGGAGGCAATGCAGGTCGGTGACAGAACAAAGTCTGTCCGGCGCGGAGATCATACCGTTGTGCTGGAGCGCCGGGGTGACCTGTCGGATAAATCCGTCCGTGATTACAGCGCCGCACGCAGGAAATTGTTGAATGCTGGCTGGCGCGATGATGAGCTTGACGAGATGGAGAATGGCGAGCTTTATGCGCAATATAAAAGCGAGTTAGAGCGTGAACGGCTATCGGTGCCTCATTTTTCTGGTTTTGAAAAAAAATACACTCGAGCGGAGATCCGCCCTGCACAGGGACGTTTCAGACGTGCAGTGATATCAAACTGGAAAAACCAGTGTGCTATTACCGGTACACGGCTCGCCCTCGAGGCCGCCCATATCGTTAGTCACGCTAGCGGAGGTAATGCGAGCGTCGAAAACGGAATCTGCCTCGCCGCGGATTTGCATACGCTGCTGGATTCCGGCCACCTGCTTATTCTTGATGGCGTCATTCACCTGTCAGATGAAGCAAAAGATGACCTGCGTTATACAGCACTGGAAGGCAGTATGTTGAGAAAACCTCGCGTCAAAGTCCACTTCCCATCACTTTAACTAACATGAATTTAGAACTTAATGTCGTCATTCCGTTTCATCTACGATGCATCAAATGAGAGATTTCTACTAAGGAGAGAACATGTATCTGAAACACATCAGCGCACGTAACTATCGTGCCTTTGGAGATAGTACATCCACACAGGCCCTCGACTGGGAGCTCAATCCGGGGCTAAACATCCTTGTAGGAGAAAATGATGCAGGGAAGACATGTATCGTTGATGCTATCCGCCAGGTGCTGCTGACGACCAGTTATGAAAACATCCGTCTCTTTGAGCAAGATTTTCACATTCACGGCGCAATTCGATCTAATACTCTTTGTATCGAAGCCACTCTGTGTGGGCTAAGTACCGATCAGGAAGCTTCAGTCCTTGAATGGTTGACACTTGGTGAAGATGGAACTTGTTCGCTTATTCTGCATCTTGAGGCACGCTTCCACCCACCCCAAGCAACTAAGCGTTCACGTGTTGAAACTATTGTGCGGACTGGAGTAAATGGCAGTGGGCCAGAAGTGGGTTACGCGGTAAGAGAGCTGGTGCGAGCAACCTACTTAAGGCCCCTACGCGATGCTGAGGCGGAGTTAAGTTCAGGGCGCCAATCACGTCTGTCCCAGATTCTTGGAGCCCATAACCTTATTGCTGGGCAAGAGGTAAACGACTTCGATCAGTCAATGCCAGCTAACATCCCTACCCGACTAGTTGGTCTGATGGCGTTCACTCAGCACCACCTTGGTCAACATCAAGTAATCAAAAGCGTAGAGAAAGACATCAATGACAACTATTTGAGCCAATTTGCGTTTTCTGGAGATGCAATTCAGTCGCGCATTCGTATCGCACCTAATCTAGCGCTCACGCCTATTCTGGAGAAGTTCGAGCTGTCGCTGCTTCCTGGAGCACACATTGATCCTGACGCTCGTTGCGCTCGCGGCCTTGGGTACAACAATGCATTGTTTATGGCTACTGAACTGGTGCTGCTGCGAGATGGCGAAGAACTGGGCCTCCTTCTCGTTGAGGAACCAGAGGCGCATCTCCACCCTCAGTTGCAAGAGCGCGTGATGGATCTCCTGAAAGAGCACTCTAACGATGATCAGACGCATAAGCGGGTTCAGGTTATTATGACGACGCACAGCCCTTCTTTGGTATCAACTGCACGCATTGAAGATATAACATTGGTGCACAAGGCACAGACCTTCCCTTTAGCTGTCGGCAAAACGAAACTAAAGCGCACCGACTACTCTTTCCTTCGCCGTTTTATCGATGCAACCAAAGCGAATCTATTTTTTGCACGCGGTGTCATGATGGTGGAAGGGCCTGCTGAAGCAATCTTGCTACCAGCTATTGCAGAGATGTGTGGTCGCTCATTCTCAAAGCACAGTGTATCACTTGTTAACGTTGGAAATACCGGGCTTTACCATTACGCCCGCATTCTCCAACGAGAAGGCACCGGCCCGGGTATCCCAATACCGGTCGTATGCCTGACAGACCGGGACATTGTGCCTGACGTAGCAAAAAACTACGTTTCAAAACCCGCTCAGGGTAAGCGCTTCGATTCGGATTATGACGCTGATGAAATTAAGCAAGTGGTGCAAAACAAGAAGGACCGAGCGGAAGGCGGTAACACGATCGTCTGCGTTTCAGACCGGTGGACACTCGAATATGATCTTGCGCACTACGGTTGCGCTAAGCTGATGTACCTAGCTATTTCTCTTGCCGTAAAGGCTAAGTCACGCAATGAAAGGTTAGAAGAAAGCGACGAAGTTGATACACTTGCAGCGGAAGAAACAAACTGGTTAGCGCTGGAGGCTTCGGGTCATTCCGATGAAGCTCTCGCTGCAATTATTTATCAGCCTCTTCAAGAGAAAAAAGCTTCGAAAGCCATAGCTGCTCAGTATGCAGCTGAGCTGGTTTCTACAGGTGCGTATGGCACGAATGACGAACTGTTCAATAAACTACCTCCATACCTGCAAACTGCACTATCACACCTGACGATAGATCTAAAATCCAAATCCTCTGCGGTGGCGGGGGCTGTTACCGGAGCTGCCATATCGACTGGTGCAACTACGGCGGCAGTAACAACAGCCATGTCGGCAAGCTCTACCGTTCCGGCTAACGCGGCAACAAACGGTATCTAGGAGATTATAAATGAGTGCTGTCCATCTCTCTCCAGACGACTTAGTCGAACTGACGACGCTAGCCAGAGACCTGAACTTTGACGATGCTGAACGTCGTTCAGCCCTACTTGAAAACGGATCGCATGATTTTAATGCAGTACCCGGAAGTGGGAAGACATCGCTGCTTGCAGCAAAACTTTTGTTGCTGGCTAGGAAATGGCCTCATGCACGCCGAGGCATATGTGTTCTAAGTCACACTAACGTTGCTCGTAATGAGATTGCACATCGCCTGGCGGGAACGGTCGAAGGATCTCAGCTTCTGAGCTACCCCCATTTCATCGGTACTATCCATAGCTTCGTCAATCATTTCTTTGCAATGCCCTTACTGCGTAGTTTGGGAGAGAAAATTGATGTCATTGATGATCTGGTGTTCGCGGATAAAGCTCGTTCTCTATTGCTGACGAGAAAATTTGCAGGCCTTCGCATTTATCTGGAAAACCAGAGGAATGGTGAAGGTATCGCCACTACGCTTTTCTATCGAACGGCGGCGCTTAGCGTGCATGTTGAAAGTGGCTGCCTGCCTGCATCGCATACAAAGTCTTACAACTCTTTGATTGAGCTGAAGAATACTCTGTCTGCTCAGGGTATTTTTCGCCATCGTGACATGTTTGCATTTGCTGACCTAGTGCTCCAGACCTGCCCAAGACTTCTTGATGTTGTGCATCGTCGTTTCCCAATGGTGTTCATCGATGAGATGCAGGATACCTCTTGGGAACAAGAGTCCTTGTTGAATCGTATTTTCGATGGTCGGTCAGTGATGCAACGTTTTGGGGATATCGATCAGAAGATTCTCTCTGATGAAGAACATGCTGAATTACTCACATTCCCACGGGCTGGGTATGGATGTATACGCACCAGCAAACGGTTCGGTAAATCAATTTCCGATGCTGTAGGGTGTGTCCGGGTCAGTGGAGAGGCTGTTGTTGGTGAGGCCGAAAATGTCCATGCCCCAGTCCTACTCTTGTACAAAACGGATAGTGCAATCAAAGTGGTCGAACGCTTTGGTCAAATCGTTATTGACCAGTTGAGCGAAGACAATATTGGTGTCTGCGAGGTTAAGGCTATGAGCGCTCGCAAAACCGGTGAGAGCAACGTTGACGCAGGTCGTCATCTTCTTGATTACTGTCCAACCTATGGCGGAGACAAGTTCAGTGCAGGAATACGCTCAGAAAGTTTCTGGAGTCTTGTCGGGGACAGTAAAGGAGCTTTGAAAGAAACATCGTTGAGTTCAAGAGTTTCTGACGTTCGTAGAGCGTTATTGCTTGTTCTGCGTGCATCTGAGGCATCGTTGGCGCAAGATATTCGTGATGCACGAGCACTTCCACGAGCGGCAAAGGCTTTTACACCCACAGGGACAATTGATAAGTTAACACGGCAGCTCGCATTGTCCGGTGAGGAACTTTGTTCAGATGGTCAGCGAGATGCACTAATCGAGTCGCTCTACACGCAACTAAAACCATACCTTCCTGAAGATCTAAGTCTTGAGAAATTTAAGGGACTGAGTGTCTTCGAAGACGCAGGGGTGAGTGGGATACTAGGCACTTCTACCTCGACGAGATGTGAAATTAGTTTTCAGGGGAGATGCCTCGACATTGGACTCGGCACGGTTGCAGGGATGAAAGGCGAAACTCATGCCGCATCTTTAATCCTTGAATCCTACGGTGGGTCCAGTCGTAAGTTCGATGTTGCACTGGGACTTGAGTATATTGCAGGGAAACCTGCCAAAAACATCTCAAAGCTTCCAAAAACACAACAGGCACAAATGCGCAACCTTTACGTAGCAATGTCTCGACCAACGAGATTGTTATGCCTTGCAGCGAACGAAAGCCGTGTTTCACAGGCTTTGCGTGATGCCCTTTTAATTAAAGGATGGCATATAGAAGAGGTGGATTGAAAAGTACATGCTAGCATGATGCATCCATGTTCTTGATTAAGAAATGCCCGCTTCTTACTAGCAGCGACCGTTTTGTAAACGAATGCTGGCAGCGTAGGGCCATACACGGGCATTACAAATAGCACCTTGTATTATCCAATAAAACAAAGCTGTGGTTCACAGATCCCTTGTAACATATTCGGTTAATATCTAGACCTTCAGAAGGTTAGAGCCGTGACAAGGTAGTATTCCGGCCGACCAAGGACGATTTTATTATCCAAAGACTTGCCTTCGAGGCTGGTCTTCTCGATCACATCACGGACTTGAATGTGTTGTTGAGTTGTAGAGTAAGGAAATAACCCATCAGAGATTGCTGTGTTATATACAACAATTAAGATTAATTATTGGAATTATTAAAATTCCTCTAAACTGAGAAGCATTTAAGCCAGTTGTAATTTGAAAGATACTTTTATAACTAACCGAAACTGTCAGTTCAGCTCTGAGTTAATACATGTTTCCTGTGTGATTTTCAAAGAACTGTTTTGAACCCGCCCCCTTAAAGAGGCGGTGTTCCTCATAGCATAATACTATTTGGCATTTATCAACTCTAATAATGGAGCATCAGCTACATCATCTGGAATATATGGATCATCGTCATCTAAATTGACACCAATACAATCAACATCATTCAAGCCAATTTCCCATGCCCACCTAACATCTAACGTACTCATTTCTATTCCTAGACTCTCTTTTCGTGGAGAATCAGTAGTAATATTCTTTAGCATTGCATCACATCCGAGATAAAATTTTCCGCAGGAATGATAAGCAGCAAGGAATCTATCAAGGTTGACATTGTTATCGGGAGTCATCGTGTTAGTTCGGCTGATCATCGTCATTCTTTTAGTCATTGGAGAATTCTTCATATTCTCAGATATCAGTACTCTATAATGAGCTGGTTTTTTAACTGAGATACCTTTGACGATACAAACACGTAATCTGGATTTATTATCTGATAAGCCTACAGATGATATAAGATCTTTAAAAATATCTTCACCCACACAGGAGTCTTTAAATAGAAGATATAATCCTGGGTGACATGCTTTGAATTGAACGAAGCCCACCCCTTTCCAGCGTGTTCTATCCCACAGACGAGGTTTGATTAGACTTTGTATGGAATAATCTTTATGTGTTATATTTTCGGAGTTAAGTTCCTTTTCAGGCATTCTTCCTTTTCCAAATGTTGGATCATCTACATACTCGATGTCCAACACTTTCGGAAATTCACTATCCCAGGATTTATCTCTTAGAAGAGGGTAGGTTTTCTTTTCAGCATTTGTGGAATAAATTTTCTTAATTTGTTGATCAATATCATTTCCAAGAACATTTTCAATAGCTTTGATACAGGCACCGAAACTAATTGCTCTGTCGAATGCAGCATCTTCGAATATCATTTTTTCAATGTATTCTGTATTTGTTATAAAAAATAATTCGGGGACAAGAACAAATACTATTTTCTTGAATTCATTGGTGATTTTTTGTTGAGTATCGATTCTAAAATCACTTGTATCAAAACCAGAACAATTTACTGTAAGGTTTAGTTTTCCACTATTGCTATTTATTTCATGTGATAAGGATAAGTCACCTTCGTCATCTGCTATTACTTCAATAATTAAAAATGCCTCTTTCAGATGGATGTTATCAATCGTACAAGTTGCAAAAGCACTCTCTAAAAGTGATAAGATATTAGTTGAAAACTCTATAAATGGTGACCGATTCGGAAAGTTAATTTCTATGGTGCATCCAAAAATAAAAGATGTATGTACTCCTCGTTTGTCATGGCTATCTTTTATACCTTGAATATTAAATCCAGCATCAAAGTCACGTATTTTTTGCAAAAAATCATTATTATCATTATCTGCAATAACTTCGTACTCACGCGCAAAATATTCAATATAACCTAAAGCATATTTAAGACATCCCGATGATACAAAAAGGCCTAATCTATCGAGTTCATCAGGAATATTACTCTGTCGATTTATTTCCTTTAGATTAGTGTTCAAAATGAGTTGACTTATGTAAAAATCGACCTGCTGACTTTCTTTATCACTGAACGAGCTATCACTGATATTCTGGTTAATTATTAAAAACAATTCATACCATAAAAGGGCATGTGCTAATTTCCCTAGTTTTATTTCTGTTAGGCATAAACTATAATAAATCTCAGCCTGCTTTAATGATATCTCATCATACTTCCAGTAGTTCTCTGTAATCAAAGAAGCGGATAGAAGCAAGCTTGAACGTGAACTCCATAGCAACCCAATGGATTCGTAAGCATAAGCAATAGCTTTTAATGCTAATATAAAATTATCTCGTGATTCCTCTTTATAGAGTGGAATAAAAGATTTTCCTAAATACTTGATTGCCTGATAATGGTGACCATTTTGAATCCTCTTTATACCTCTTCGTAGATTTAATAATGCCCCTTTAACTTCACCACCTCTAACAGCAGATTGCTCAGTCATATAGTCTAATAAATTTTCATATGCATCTACCTCGAAAAAAATGTCATCTAGTTCGTTCAATAGTTGGAAGTTTTTCTCAAAGGGATAGCCTATTAAATTCCCACTATTTTTAAAAATTTCATGTAACTCTTCAAATACAACCGAAGCATCTTCTACATCTGAAAACGTTGTCAATTTATAAATAGCTTTGTGAGTTCTCGCTGTGAGTGCATTACTGGGACGTGATTCATCGTCAGCTATCTCATCTAGTTTGGCGAGCATGTTACGTTCAATATTCTCGATGTCGATTGTAGATGTTGCGTTGTTAAGTCTAATGTAACTTTTATGAACTGTTACTAAGTTTAATACTTTCTCCCATTTTGAGGAATTAGTTGAGGATGCTATACTTTCATAGGCTAATTGAAGATTTTCTTCGAGGAGATTAAAATCTTCCATCCAAAAATGGGACTTCCAGGCGTATTGATAATACGCATCTAACAATTGTTGATTAGTCCCGAATTTTTTTGAGATTTTTATTGCTCTTTCAAATAGACCTTGTGTTTCAATTAGTGGTTTCTCAAGTTCAGCGCTTAACTCTGCAATTTCTAAAAATATATCCACTTGTTCATATGAAATTTCAGCAGGGTTTATTTTCTCTCTAATATACTCGGTTAATTCTTCATGTTTTTTTATGTTTCTTATAATCATTTTCTCCAAAAATAACTTCTCTTTTATATTGGGTTGGAACTGACAATGAATCAATGACCAATTGCTCAAAATGGTTTTTGTAAATTTGATCTAATAGCCAATTAATATCTAATATACGGACATCTATTCCAGTTTTTGTTTTTAGTGTATCCTCAACCTCTGAACGAATATTGGACTTTGCAGATTGATTCGTTACGCAAAATACTTTAGTATACCCACGCTCTGTTTCTTTTATCTTAAGTACATCTTCATGACATTTTTTCTTCCAGTCTTTACGGGTACTTACCGCAAAGGCCCAACGTTCTTTATTTGATGTATCATTAACTCCTTCGAACCAAAGAATCTTACTTTGTTCCGAAACTGGAAAGGTTTGTGTGTCAGTTTTACCATCGCCACCAGCTACAGGGCCAGTCTGCTCAAGGAGATTAGGGCAAATTATTTTCTCACATATTCTTTTTGCAAAATCTTCGAATTGCAATTCTTGATTTCTTGTATTTAGAGTAGAAAGAAAATGTTCAAGTACAACTCTATCTAAAGACCCTGTTTCTCGGATCGTTGAATCAGAAAATTTTTCTGGACGACGACGCTTTAAAAATTCTTTAGATGAAAATTTGGCTTCCTGTACTTTCATGATTTTTATGCTCCATTTGTCACCGACATCAAACCGTTGTGTTTATTCACTGGAATTATTATTCCTACTGTTATTTTGAATAAAACACCAGTAGTGGGCCTATGTTCAGACAAGCTAGCTATGTAATCACTATACCACTGCATCATTTCTCGCCACCCTTCCAGATACTGTGCATGGTTGTGCCCCACGAACCGCGTTTTAATTCACATTTGCAAGCTGTGGCTCAATTTACGTCGAGCTACAGCATTGCTTGTAGCGATAGATGCTACATCCTGTAGCTGCAGAAAATTTATGCCTTTTTACGAATATTTACTGCGATTCCCCTAGCCTCCAACCCATCCACAAAGTCCCCATACCACTGCAACATCTCCCTACGCTGCTCCAGATACTGCGCATGGTTGTACGTGCCACGAATAGTGTTCTTATCCACATGAGCAAGCTGTAACTCGATCCATGCCGTGTTATAGCCTTGTTCGTGCAAGATAGTACTCATCGTGTGCCTGAAACCATGGCCAGTCGCCTTTCCGTGATACCCAATCCTTTTCAGTACCTGATTAATACTCGCTTCGCTCATCGGCTTGGTGATGTCGTTACGCCCAGGGAATACCAGATTGTAGCGACCTGTCACAGCCTGGATTTCACGTAGTGCTGCCACAACCTGATCGGACAATGGCACCAGATGTGGGCGGCGCATCTTCATCCTTTCTACCGGAACTTCCTAAACTCGCTTATCAAAATCGAACTCTTACCATTCGGCCATACGGAGTTCAACAGTACGAACTCCTGTTAACATTAGAATCTTTGTCGCCAGTCGAGTTATTGGGCTACCGGAATAAGCGGCGAGAGCCTCTAAGAATGCAGGAAGTTCATCCGCTAACAGGTGCGGATAGTGCACAGATTTTGGCGGAGTTAGTGCACTTGCTAGCTCGGATGCTGGGTTAGATTCAGCGCGACCCGTAACAATGGCGTAACGAAACACCTGGTTGCAGGCCTGCCGGATTTTACGCAGCTTGTCGAGAACACCACGTTTTTCGAGTTTACGAAGTGAGCTGAGGATCTCCAGAGGCTTGATTTCTGTAATCGGGCGTTTACCAATATATGGGAATATATCGTTTTCAAACGCTTCCATAATGTCTTCCGCGTAGCCTTTGGACCAGTTAGGGCGTTTGTACTCATGCCATTCCAGGGCGACCGCTTTGAAGGTATTTTCCACTGTCGCTTTGCGAGCTTGTTTCTCAACCTTTTTCTGTTCACTGGGGTCGATAGCGTTAGCAACTTGCCGTTTAGCTTCATCTCTTCGCTGCCTCGCATCAGATAAAGAAATCTCAGGATAGATACCCAACGCCAACATCTTTTGTTTACCTTCAAAACGGTACTGTAAGCGCCAGTATTTAGATCCATTGGGGTGAACAATTAAATGCATTCCTTCGCCGTCGGTCAGCTTGTAAGGCTTATCCGTGGGCTTTGCACTTCTTACCTTCACATCGGTTAATGCCATTTGAGGCCCTCCGTTGCTGGCTGCTGGTACAAGATTCCATTGAACGGGGATGTACCATCACATATACCAACAGATACTACTTGATGCCGGTAGGTGTAGGTAGACTCTGAGAGAATTTCGACGCGCTAAAATCAGTCAACTCACTGAATTTCAGGCATAAAAAAAGACGTCAGATGACGTCTGTTTACTTCGAAATGGTACGCCCTACAGGGCTCGAACCTGTGACCTACGGCTTAGAAGGCCGTTGCTCTATCCAACTGAGCTAAGGGCGCATTGCTTGTCCCTTTCGGGAGCGTTGCGGGTTCGGATTATACGGGCAGACCGGGATGAGTCAATGGCTTTCGAACTCACTGCTTAATGCCTGAACAATTTGCAGATATTCCCGGACGGCTTTGCAACGTTATGTCATGAGTATCGGCTATTTTTCGGATTGCAGCGCGGCAGCGATAACGCGGGCGGAAGCGTGATACGCCACACCTTCGTAAGCTGTCAGTTCCGGTTGAAGCGTTTGCACGATACCTTTTTTACCAATGACCGCTGGCTGACCAATATAAACACCGAGCTCCTCATCCTTAGCGGAAACAGGATAGATGCTGTGCGCGTCTGACAAAATCGCATCGACCAGCCGTGCTGTGGCAGTAGCAATACCAAAACTGGTCCAGCCCTTCCCTTGCAGGATGTTCCAACCTCCGCCACGTACGGCGTCGTCCATTTTGGCCCAGTCGACGTCACGGTCGCCTGCCAGCTCTGCCACAGGGCGACCGCCCAGCGTCACCGTGCTCCAGGCGACAAACTGTGATTCACCGTGCTCGCCCATCACATATCCGGTCACGCTTTTCGGATCGATACCAAAGAATTCGCCAACCACACGTTTCATGCGTGCGGTATCCAGCGACGTACCGGTGCCGAATACCTGCGAGTCAGGGAATCCGCTGGTCTGCTGGATAATCTGGGTAATGACATCGCACGGATTCGTGATGTTGACGATGACGCCGCCGAAGCCGCTGGCAATCACGCGGGGGATCACTTCCCGAACGGCAGCGCGGGTCTCAGCGAGTTCTTCGAGGCGGTCTTCGCGCAGTAAGGTTTTAGGACCTACTGCAATCACCAGAACGTCGGCGTCTTGCAGTTCGCTGTAATCATTGGCGATGACCTGCACGCGGGAAGCGGTCAGCGACGCCATATCACGTAACTCCAGCGCCTGACTGGCGGCTTTAGGTTCATTCTCATCGAGCAGAACAATCACGTCACACAATCCCTGTGTGACTAAAGAAAATGCAACGTCAGCGCCGACATGACCGGCACCTATGATCCCCACTTTGCGCGCCATTCTTTCCTTTCCTTATGATTTAAAAAGACCTGCTTCTAAAATAGCCACTTTTTCCGCCACTGTCTCAGCTTAAATTCCCGCCGGTAATTCTGCCGGTATAAAACAAGTAATTCGCATTCAGCGCCTGACAGCGCGCGCCGCTTCTGCCAAAATAGGCGCATCCCCTGCATTTATTAATTGATGGATTTACTCCCTGATGGCAGCAAAGATTATTGACGGTAAAACGATTGCGCAGCAAGTCAGAAGCGAAGTTGCAGCGCGTGTCCAACAACGACTGGCCGAAGGAAAACGTGCTCCGGGCCTGGCGGTAGTCCTGGTGGGTGAAAACCCGGCGTCACAAATTTATGTCGCCAGCAAACGCCGTTCGTGTGAAGAAGTCGGGTTCATTTCACGCTCTTACGATTTACCCGCCACCACCACCGAAGGCGAGTTGCTGGGTTTAATTGATAAACTGAATAACGACAGCGAAATCGACGGCATTCTGGTTCAGCTTCCGCTGCCAGCTGGTATCGATAACATTAAAGTGCTGGAACGTATTCATCCGGATAAAGACGTTGATGGATTCCATCCGTATAACGTTGGTCGTCTTTGCCAGCGTGCGCCAACACTGCGCCCTTGCACACCGCGCGGCATCGTAACCCTGCTTGAGCGTTACGGCATCGATACTTTCGGTCTGAACGCGGTGGTTATCGGGGCTTCCAACATTGTTGGCCGTCCGATGAGCATGGAATTACTGCTGGCCGGTTGCACCACGACCGTTACGCATCGTTTCACCAAAAATTTGCGCCATCATGTCGAGAATGCCGATCTGGTGGTTGTCGCCGTCGGCAAACCAGGCTTTATTCCCGGTGAATGGATTAAACCGGGCGCGATTGTCATTGATGTCGGTATTAACCGTCTGGAAAGTGGTAAAGTTGTCGGCGATGTGGAATATGATGCCGCCGCTGAGCGCGCTTCCTTTATCACACCGGTGCCGGGCGGCGTTGGCCCGATGACGGTCGCGACGCTGATTCAAAATACCTTGCAGGCGTGCGAGGAATATCACGACATCAGCGCCAGTAAGCCTTAAACAATTCGCACTACACAAAAAGTCAGGAACACATGGAAACTTTCTTTCTCGAAAAACACCCGCACGTAGAACTGTGCGACCTGCTCAAATTTATGGGCTGGTGTGACAGCGGCGGTACTGCGAAAGCAGTGATTGCTGAAGGCCAGGTTATGGTCAACGGTAAAGTCGAAACCCGTAAACGCTGCAAAATCGTTGCTGATATGAACGTTGAGTTCGCCAGCAATAAAGTCGTTGTTAAAGCGTCCGAGTAAAATACTCAGATTCTTTATGACAAAAAAAGCCCTGCAAGCTTCGCGCTGACAGGGCTTTTTGTTGTTGTACGTTCAAACTACGGGGTTTGCGTCACCCAAAGTACCGGCCATTCGCCCCCGCTGCTGTAACCATCGCAGCTCGGTTCAGAAGCAAACGCCGCCAGACGAAAAACCTTCCCGTCGAATATCCAGCGTGATGAAACACCGCAATCCCCGATACCGCGCCCTTTGTCATACGTCGAAAGCATGCCCGTTTTAGGGTCGAAATCGGCATTGATCAGTTCCGGTGACTCTTCATCTTCGCCCAGTTTAAACGGCATATTCAGCGCCAGATCGTCCATCTTATAAGGCGCCTGCCGGCTGACCAGAAAACCCAGCGCGAACAGGTTATACGCACCCATATCGCAGTTTACGGTCATCAGCGCTTTGTCGCTGCTTAAGGCAAAAATATGCACTTCACGTTCAGAAGGATCCAGACTGCAATCGTTGTTCTCAATGGTTGTGGCAGCATTTTGCGTGATGGCGGAAATTTCAGATTCCGTTAACCCCTGCGGCTCGCTGAAACGAGGCAGAACAGGCGTGACCGGAACAGGCGGTACGGTATTTGCGGGTTTGGCCCCGCGGTTAACCCATGCCGTTTTGGTGCCGACGCGCCCCTGCTGGGCATCAATGGCAAGTAATGCGGCTTTTATCCCTTTCAGGGAAATCACCGGATGCACCGGCTGTGCCGGATCCGCTTTCCCCGCCAGCGAAATTGTGCTGCCCTCGCGAATGGTGGCGATAAAGTCATTCACCACCAGACGATTATTCGTGGAAAGATGTTTTTTACTGACATCCCATTCACGGTGATTAAAGCTCAGAGTTTTGCCATTCATTTGCAGGCGGCTGGCAATCGGCACATCAGCACTCTGTTCATCACTGTTACGTTGATAATCAATACTGACTGATGATTTTCCTTCCGGTCCGGCTTCACGGGAGATTTTCATGACCAGTTCCTGGCCATCCTGAGAATTGCGCGCGACACAATGGTTAAGGTTGTCACAACTGACCTGCCAGTCGCTATAAATAGCCTGTAACGGCTCAGCCTGCGTGCTAAAGGCCAGCATTGTGGTCAGCAGGTATAAAGGGGCGGTTATCCATCTGCACATTTTGAGTTTCAGCTCTGTTTGGATTTATCTTTCTGATAATAGCGTAACACCCGACAAGAGACTGCCAACAATGCAGCATTTTTTATTCGAAATAAGAAAGAGATACCCGGTCAGATTGTACTTTTGCAGAGGATAATTTTTCATCTGATATGAAATCACGTAATGGTGACGTAGCGAAACATTCAGTACACTGGCAAAGCCAATAACGAAAAATAATGGCAAAGGATGACTTTCATTTCTCCGGGAGATTCAGATGAAGTTATGGATTTGGCTGATAGCCTTGTTTTCACTACCCGCACTGGCTGAAGAGCCACCGGTGGTGTACTCCGGCACGCTGGGTAAAACCAGCATTGTGCTTGAGCTGGATTTAAATAAACCAGACGAAGTCACTGGTCGCTATTTCTATCAGAAATATCATTTAGATTTGCCCCTGAACGGTACGCTGGATGGTCAGGAACTAAAACTTCAGGAGGGCCTGGACGATTTTGACGATACGCCGCGTCCCGAGCTGGCCCTGACCAAAGATGAAAATGGCGGCTGGCAAGGCCACTGGACCAATCCGCAAGGAAAAACGTTGTCGGTATCGCTGCAACCCGTGCAACTGCCTGCTGCGGGCATGGACGACGGCTATCTGAGTGCGCTTATTCATACCGATCCCTACGAATATCTGCGGTTATCTGCGCTGCAACTCAAAGCAGGTAAAAGCGAGAACTTCATGGGTTACCAGCTGCAATGGTGGACGGAACCGCAATCTAAAATCAGCCTGTTTGAAATCGTTTCGGGCTATCCGGAAACGGAAATACAGGCGATTAACCAGAAATTGCGCACCCGTTTATGGCAGGAAGTCAGTGGCTGGCATGCCTGTATGCTCGGTGCGAGCCGGTTTGGTCAGGGAGAATATCAGCAGACTGTGACACCGGAATATCTGAGTGACGAAATCGTCAGTGTCAGCGTGTTTACGTCTTATGACTGCGGCGGTGCACATCCCGATTTCGGCGAAGCGCCAGTTAACCTCAATGCCAAAACCGCAGAAACCCTGACGCTGGAAGATGTGGTTTGGGTCGGTGAAGGTGCGCCTTTCCATTATCTGAACGCAGAAGACCGTACGCTGACGGGCAAAAATGACGTCGGTTTTGATACGTTTGCTGAGTACCGCGATAAAAAATGGGCACCGTGGCTGGTGAAACAGCTGACTGCAGCGCATCCGCAGCAAATGAAAAAACCGACCGAAGAAAGTGACGATGATTGTGATTATTCAGATCCGTCGGTCTGGCAATTCCCGGCGTGGTATTTCACGAACAAAGGACTGTATTTTGATCCGACCTTTGCCCGGGTATTACGTTCATGCGAAAGCCCGGAATGGACAGTTCTGCCGTGGTCAGCGATGAAAGGTCACGCTGGCAGCGTTGCCATCAGCCAGGAACCGTAAAAGACAAAAGGCACCCGTAGGTTAATGCCGGTCACTTGAGGTGACGGCATTAACCCGCAAGTGCCTTTTTACTGAAACTCAGTGAGGATAATGTTACGCCAGCCAGCCCTGAATTTGCGCATGTTGTAACAGCATGATGGTTTTGCCGTCTTTAATGCGGCCATCTTTGATCATCGCCAGCGCCTCGGTGAACGGCACTTCCAACACATCGATATCTTCATCTTCCACGCCACCACCGGCGTTCTGACGCTGTGACTCATCGTATTCCGCGGCAAAAAAGTGAACAATTTCCGTCACGCTGCCCGGCGACATGTAGGCCTCAAACAATTTATCTACCTTGCCCACCGCAAAACCCGTTTCTTCAATCGCTTCTTTACGGATGCAGTCTTCCGGCGAATCGTTGTCCAGTAAACCCGCACAAGTTTCCAGCAGCATCCCGGTCGGGTTGCCATTGACGTAGGTCGGCATACGGAATTGTTTGATCAGCAAAACTGTTTTTTTAGGCCGGTTATAAAGCAGGATAGTCGCCCCGTTTCCCCGGTCATACACTTCACGGGACTGCGGCTGCCGTTCGCCATTGCGCTTGATTAAATCGTAGGTGTATTTGCGAAGTACATACCAGTTATCAGAGAGTAACTGGTTCTGGACATTTTCGATTCTGGATGACTTGTCATGAGATGACATATTGCGTGCCTCCGCTCAGAAGTGGTGAGAGAAGCCAGACAGCATAGCCGGATTCAGCCGCAGCCGCTACAGTCAACCGTGCTCAATCGCGGCCAGAAGTTGTTCGCTATGACGCTCAATCCATTGGGGATCGAACGGCCCCCAGCTCGAGAGCTGATAATAACCGTCGTTGTTGCGCACACCCTGCTGCACAAACTCCAGCCCGACGCCCATTCCGGGCAGTGCTTTCAGCACATCCTGCAAAGTGCGCCGCGGCCAGCCGGTGATTTCCATCAGTTTTGGTACATTCGGTTTTTGTTCATTATTGAGCAACCAGCAAAGATATAAACGACGGGCAAACACGGAATTCATGGGCAAACTCATCTGGACAGCTCCTGCGGGGTGTCATAAAAATGAAGATAGCCAAAGAGTAGACTGTTTCGGCGAATATCGCTGAGAGATAACCCCGTGTACGGGGTGGCTTTTTTACATTATCTCCTTTATTTCTCCACGTTTTATACGTTGCGAGCAGGTAAAGTGCTTTAACGTAGAACTACACTCTGACACTCGCTCCGTCCCGCCGGGACAGTACCGCCTCTGAGACCGCTTCTGAGAAGACGTTGCTCAGGGGATTTTTTTGCCAGATTACTGGCATTGTGTTTGTTTGCTGATGTTAGTCACTCACGCCAGAGTGACAACGAGGTTCCTGAAGCATGGCTAACTTTTTTATCGATCGCCCAATCTTTGCCTGGGTTTTAGCGATCATCATTTCCCTGACCGGGGCGCTCGCGATCTATTTTCTGCCGGTTGAACAGTATCCGGATCTGGCTCCGCCAAACGTCAGAATCTCTGCAACGTATCCCGGCGCATCAGCACAAACATTAGAAAACACCGTTACCCAGATTATCGAACAGAACATGACTGGCCTCGATAATCTGATGTATATGTCATCGCAAAGCAGTAACGACGGTAAATCACAGATTACCCTGAGTTTTACCGCCGGTACCGATCCTAACGAAGCGCTCCAGCAGGTGCAAAACCAGCTGCAACAGGCGCTTAAACGTCTGCCGCAGGACGTGCAGACCCAGGGCGTCACGGTGTCAAAAACCGGTGATACCAACCTGATGATGGTGGCGTTTGTTTCCACAGACGGCAGCATGGATAAGCAGGATATCGCCGATTACGTAGCTTCCAATATTCAGGATCCGCTGAGCCGCGTGCCCGGTGTCGGCAGCATCGATGCTTACGGTTCGCAGTACGCCATGCGTATCTGGCTCGATCCGGACAAGCTGAATAATTATCAGCTGACTACCGCCGATGTCGTCACGGCGATTAAAGCGCAGAACAGTCAGGTGGCTGTCGGTCAGCTTGGCGGTGCGCCTTCGGTAGATTTTCAGGCGCTGAATGCCACCATTAATGCCCAGGCGCAGTTGCAGACGCCGGAGCAGTTCCGCCAGATCACGTTGAAAGTGAACCAGGACGGGTCGCAGGTTAAACTCGGCGATGTTTCCACTATCGGTCTCGGCGCGGAAAACTATGCCCTGCTCAGCCGTTATAACGGGCAGGCCGCATCCGGTATGGGCGTGAAACTGGCGTCCGGTGCCAACGAATTGCAAACGGACAAAGCCGTCCGTGCGCGCCTCGATGAGCTTTCTCATTATTATCCGCACGGGCTGAAAGCTGAAATAGCCTATGAAACCACGCCGTTCGTTAAAGCGGCGATCACTGACGTGGTGAAAACGCTGTTTGAAGCCATTGTGCTGGTGTTCCTTGTTATGTACCTGTTCCTGCAAAACTTCCGCGCAACGCTAATCCCGACGATTGCCGTGCCGGTAGTGTTGCTGGGGACATTCGCCGTGCTGCATCAGTTCGGTTACAGCATCAATACTCTGACGATGTTCGCGATGGTGCTTGCCATCGGCCTGCTGGTGGATGACGCCATCGTGGTGGTTGAAAACGTCGAGCGCGTGATGAGCGAAGAAGGCCTCAGCCCCAGAGAGGCTACGCGAAAATCGATGGGACAAATTCAGAGCGCGCTGGTCGGCATCACCATGGTGCTGTCGGCAGTATTTGTGCCAATGGCCTTCTTCGGCGGCACCACCGGCGCGATTTACCGTCAGTTCTCCATCACCATTGTTTCCGCAATGGTGCTGTCAGTGTTCGTCGCGCTGACGCTGACCCCGGCGTTGTGTTCAACCATTCTCAAACCTATCGCTAAAGGCCATCATCACGGCAAACGCGGTTTCTTCGGCTGGTTTAACCGCATGTTCGACCGCAATGCCCGTCGTTATGAAAGCGGCGTGGCGCGGGTTCTGCGAAACAGCGTGCGCTACATGCTGGCGTATGCCGCGCTGGTTGCCGTGCTGGCAGTGATGTTTATTAAATTACCGACCTCGTTCCTGCCGCTGGAAGACCGTGGTGTGTTCACGGTACAGGTGCAATTACCGCCAGGCTCGACGTTGCAGCAAACACAAAAAGTCGTGGAAAAGGTCGAAAAGTATTTTCTGAGTGAAGATAAGAAAGACGTACTCTCGGTGTTCTCCACCATCGGTGCAGGGCCAGGCGGTAACGGGCAGAACGTGGCGCGTATGTTCGTGCGTCTGACCCCGTGGGATGACCGCACCGGCCCGGACGATTCTTCTTTTGCCCTGATTGAACGAGCCACCAAAGCGTTTAACAAAATCACAGAAGCCCGCGTCATCGCCAGCAGCCCGCCAGCCATTAACGGTCTGGGCAGCGCGACTGGCTTTGATATGGAATTACAGGATCACGCCGGTCTCGGCCATGACGCTCTGATGGCGGCGCGCGATCAGTTACTCGCGATGACCTCAAAAGACAGCAACCTGACCCGCGTACGTCACAACGGTCTGGATGACAGCCCGCAGCTACAGATCGATATCGATCAGGTGAAAGCGCAGGCGCTGGGTGTGGCGATTGCTGATATCAACAGTACACTGAGCACCGCATGGGGTTCGACTTACGTCAACGACTTCGTTGACCGTGGCCGTGTTAAGAAAGTCTATGTGCAGGCCGGTGCGCAATACCGCATGCTGCCCGACGATATTGATCGCTGGTATGTGCGAAATTCTGCCGGAACCATGGTGCCCTTCTCCGCTTTCGCCACGTCCAAATGGCTGACCGGTTCACCACGTCTGGAACGTTACAACGGCTATTCCGCGCTGGAAATTGTGGGTGAACCGGCAACGGGCATCAGCAGCGGTACAGCGATGGATGATATGGAAAAGCTGGTCGCTAAACTGCCGGTGGGTATTGGCCTCGAATGGACAGGTCTGTCGTATCAGGAAAGATTGTCAGGCTCCCAGGCTCCGGCGCTGTATGCCATTTCCCTGCTGGTGGTCTTCCTGTGTCTGGCTGCATTGTATGAAAGCTGGTCCATTCCGTTCTCGGTCATGCTGGTGGTGCCACTCGGCGTACTGGGCGCGGTAATTGCGACATGGCTGCGCGGGCTGGAAAACGATGTGTATTTCCAGGTCGGGATGCTGACCATCATCGGGCTATCGGCGAAAAACGCCATTCTGATTGTTGAGTTTGCCAATGACCTGAATGTTCGCGGCAAAGAATTGCTGGAAGCGACGCTCGAAGCGTCGAGAATGCGTCTGCGTCCGATTCTGATGACATCGCTGGCGTTTGTTTTCGGTGTTCTGCCGATGGCGACCAGCATGGGTGCCGGTTCAGGCAGTCAGCACGCGGTTGGCACCGGCGTCATCGGCGGCATGATTTCCGCGACCATTCTGGCCATCTTCTTCGTGCCGCTGTTCTTTGTGTTAATCCGCCGTCGTTTTCCCGGAAAACAGGCACATCCGGTGATTGCCGATATTGTTGAGACGGTACCCGCACAACATAAATAACGGCCCTGGATAACAGGCAACAAAAAAGGCGTTAATGTGAATTAACGCCTTTTTTATTAATGATTTACTGGCTGTGAGAATCGTCGCTAAATCGGACGTAATGGTCTTCCTGAACAAACGCTTTTTATAATGACGTGCTGCACTGAGAATAAATCTTTTCTTTGCTTTAACGGTAACGATGTGGGGCAATTACGCTTTCAACATACGGTCGATAAAGTCTTTCCAGTTACCTAATTCTTGCTCTAACATTTTACTCCCCTTGATTGGACAGACGGATTATACGTCTGTTTTTTGACCATGTAAAAAGGCCGTCATTATTTTTTAAGCACGATCACAATCCCGCCCCCGTCTGGATCCTGCGGGCGTTTTGCCTCATTATGTGCCCTATCCTTACGCCCGTTTTTATACGGATAAAAAGTTCTTATTTTACTGACAGGTTACGTTTTTCTATGGCAACGACTTCTGCTCCAACCTCTTTTATTCTCTACGGCATAAAAAATTGCGATACCGTAAAAAAAGCCCGTCGCTGGCTGGAAGATAACGGGGTTGAATATCAGTTTCATGATTACCGGGTCGAAGGGCTGGATGACGATTTGTTGCAGAACCTGCTGGACAAACAAGGCTGGGAAGCCATGCTCAATACCCGCGGGACGACGTGGCGTAAACTCGATGAAGCCACGCGCGCAGCCTGCGATAACGAAGCCAGCGCTAAAGCCGTGATGCTCGAACAGCCTGCGGTAATCAAACGCCCATTTTTACTGGCCACCGATGGTCAGTCCCTGCTGGGATTCAAACCAGAAACCTATCAGCAATTCCTCGCACAGGTGAAGTAACATGAGTTGTCCGGTTCTCGATTTAGCCCAACAGTTAATCCGCCGCCCTTCCCTCAGCCCGGACGATGCAGGCTGTCAGGAAATTATGATTGCCCGCCTTGAAGCCGCTGGCTTTCACGTGGAGCCGATGCATTTTGGCGATACCCTGAATTTCTGGGCCACACGCGGACAAGGTATAACCCTCGCCTTCGCCGGTCATACTGATGTCGTGCCCACCGGCGACCACAAACTTTGGGTGACCGGTCCGTTCGAGCCTACGCTGCGCGACGGAATGCTGTATGGTCGCGGTGCGGCAGATATGAAAGGGTCGCTGGCGGCGATGGTGGTCGCAGCAGAACGTTTCGTTGCGGCTAACCCGAATCATCAGGGCCGTCTGGCGTTTCTTATCACCTCAGATGAAGAAGCCAGCGCGGTAAACGGCACCGTCAAAGTGGTCAACGCGCTGATGGAGCGCAATGAGCGCCTCGATTACTGTCTGGTTGGCGAACCTTCCAGCACCACGCGCGTCGGCGATATTGTTAAAAATGGCCGCCGGGGTTCGATGACTGCCAACCTGCACGTTCACGGTGTTCAGGGACATGTGGCATATCCGCATCTGGCGGACAATCCGGTGCATCGCGCCATGCCCGCTTTGAATGAACTGGTCGCTACCGTGTGGGATAACGGCAACGAATTCTTCCCGCCGACCAGCATGCAGATAGCCAATATCAATGCCGGTACCGGCAGCAATAACGTTATTCCCGGCGAGTTGTATGTGCAGTTCAATTTCCGTTTCAGCACCGAACTGACCGATGCCATCATCAAACAGCGCGTAGCAGAATTACTGGATCGTCATAACCTGCAATACACCCTGAACTGGGTGGTTTCGGGTCAGCCGTTCCTGACATCACGCGGTGCGCTGGTGGATGCGGTGGTTAACGCCGTGCGTCACTACAGTGAAATTACGCCGGAACTGCAAACGACCGGCGGCACCTCCGACGGACGTTTCATTGCGCTGATGGGCGCTCAGGTCGTCGAACTGGGTCCGGTTAACGCCACCATCCACAAAATCAATGAATGCGTTCACGCGGCAGATTTGCAGGTTCTCAGCCGCATGTATCAGCGCATCATGGAACAGTTAGTCGCATGATTAGCCATGAAATGCTGACCGGTCGCTCTGATGCGCATCTGGTGATGCTGGGCGAGGGCCCGCACCGGTTGCAAAAAGAGGCGATACAGGCATTTGAAAAAATGCGTCAGGCCGCCAGTGCAGCCGGTTTTGATTTACAACCGGCCAGCACTTTTCGTGATTTCAGTCGTCAACTGGCTATCTGGAATGGCAAATTTCGCGGCGAGCGACCAGTATTAGATAAGAACAGCCAGCCGGTGGATATCAGTGAGTTAACCACAGCACAACGTTGTGAGCTGATTTTGCGCTGGTCTGCGCTGCCGGGCGCCAGTCGCCATCACTGGGGCAGTGATCTGGATGTGTACGATCCCTCGCTGTTACCGGCCGATAAAAAGTTGCAACTGGAGCCGTGGGAATACGAAGAAGGCGGCTATTTTTATCCGCTGAATCAGTGGCTTTCGGCACATATGGCAGAATTTGGTTTTTACCGCCCGTACGCAGAAGATACCGGTGGCGTCGCCATTGAACCCTGGCATCTGAGTTACCGTCCGCTGGCGCAGGAATGCGAGAAGTTGCTTTCACCGCAGGTTCTCATCAGCGCCTGGACAGGACAGGAAGTAGCCGCCGCTGACTGGTTAACCGGTCAGATGGCGGAGATATTTCCGCGATTTATCGCCCTCTCACCCCTTTAAGGAGCACACCATGGAGTGGATCAAAGATTACTGGTGGATCGTTCTGATCATACTGGTCGGGATGTTTATCAGCGGGATCAAAGAGCTGAACCGCGTTGATGTGAAGAAATTTTTGAAAGACAAACCAGAGATCCCCCCGCACCGCGACAACAATGCGGAATGGGATAACGATGACGACTGGCCTAAGAAAAAGTAAGCCCGACCTGTCCTGTAAAATCTCCTAATCAGTATTAGTCGGCGGAAAATGTAGCGATTCTCCGCCGATTGACTTTCTCCCCTGCCGGTAACATGCAACGTGAAACCGATGTACGGAGAGAACAAGTCCTTTGCAAACACTACCTATTTCCCACCCCGATCAGGCTGCGTCTGAGAATTTCGACGCCACACAATTTCTGGGGCTGGCTCCGTTTTTACGTATGAGCATCGCCGGTGATGAATGCACTGACATCGCACAGGAGCTGGTGACACGCGCGCAGCAAAACCCCGATGACGCCGTACTGTGGATGAACCTTTCCACCGTCATGCTGTGCCTGCAACGCACCGAACTCGGCCTGACGATTCAGGAACAGGCGCTGGCCATGCAGCAGGTTTATACCCTTCATGCCGCGCAGCAACCGGCAAAACTGCGCCTGCTG
Source organism: Rahnella bruchi (assembly GCF_003614975.1). Lineage (GTDB taxonomy): Bacteria > Pseudomonadota > Gammaproteobacteria > Enterobacterales > Enterobacteriaceae > Rahnella > Rahnella bruchi. The sequence goes on from NZ_QZWI01000001.1 coordinate 720,602, forward strand.
ATGCTGATGGTGCCCGGTACGTTGTCTGCTAACGTGCCACTCGACTGTCTGCTGGAAAACAGCGATATCGAGCTGATTTATTACTACATTACTCCCGAAGCGCCGTTTGAAGCGCCGATCCCGGAGCATGATTTACTGATGGTCGGTATCAGCGCCACCACCGAAAACCTGTTCCTGTTAGAGCAGCTGGAAAGTATCACCCGCCAGTGGCCGGTGCCGGTGATCAATGCGCCGCAACATATCCCCAGCTCCGAGCGACATAACGCCAGCACGCTGTTGCAGAATCAGACGGGATTAACCATTGCGCAGGCGCATCCGGTGACGTTTTCCGTACTTTCGGCAGTAGCAGAAGGCAAAATCGCCCTGAGCAGCGCCCTGCCCGGCAGCGATTTTCCGGTGATCCTGCGCCCTGCCGGTTCACACGGCGGTCACGGTCTGGAAAAAGTCACCCGTCAGGAAGAGCTGGAAAGTTATCTGACCCGCGTGCAGGTGGAAGATTATTTCCTGTCGCAGTTCATCGATTACAGCAATGCCGATGGCCAGTTCCGCAAATACCGTATTTCGCTGATCGACGGCGTGCCATATGCCTGTCATATGGCGATTTCGTCACACTGGATGGTGCATTACGTCAACGCGAATATGTATGAAGATCAGAAAAAACGCGAAGAAGAAGCCGAATTCCTGAATAACTTTCACGAATTCGTTGCCCGTCATCAGCAGGCGCTGAAGGCCATTTTTGAGACCACCCGGCTCGATTATCTGGGCATCGATTGCAGCGAAACCCCCGACGGCAGTTTGCTGGTCTTTGAAATCGATCCGGCCATGGTTGTACACGCCATGGATCTGGAAGTGATGTTCCCGCACAAGCAAATCCCTATGAATAAAGTTAAAACAGCATGCCGCGAGTTGCTGTTATCCCGTGCTTTTGCGCACAGCGGTGCATCGGCTGATGCGCCAGAAGGAAAAAAATAATCATGATTTCACGTAACGCTCTGAATTTCTCCGGTGGTCCCGGCGCATTACCGGAAACGGTACTCGCGCAGGTTGAAGCCGCAATTAAAGAAGTCCCGGAAATGGGTCTGTCGATCCTCGGTATCAGCCACCGCTCTGACTGGTTTGCTTCCGTTGTCGAAGAAACCGAAAACAACATCCGCACGCTGCTTGGCCTGTCGAAAGATTTCCACATTCTGTTCCTGCAGGGCGGCGCGACGCAGCAATTCTCGATGGTGCCGATGACGCTGCTGCGTGGTCAGAAACATGCGGCGGAATACCTGGATACCGGCTACTGGAGCAGTAAAGTAGTAACCGAAGCGCGTCGCGAGGGGCCGGTGAAAGTGCTGTGGAGCGGCGAATCTTGCGGCTTCAACCGCCTTCCAGCGGATGAGGAACTGGAGTTTTCTCCGGACGCACCTTATCTGCATTACGTTTCCAACGAAACGGTAGAAGGATTGCAGTTCCAGCGCGTTCTCGGCCGCGACGATGTACCGCGCGTCTGCGATATGTCCTCTGATTTCCTGTCTAAACCCTGCGATGCCAATAAATTCTCAGTGATTTACGCCCATGCCCAGAAAAACATCGGCCCGGCTGGCGTCACTATCGTACTGGTGCATGACACCGTGGTGAAAGCATCGCCTGATGAATTGCCATCGTTTCTGAATTACCGTCGTCAGGTGGAATCCCATTCCAATCTCAATACCCCGCCGGTATTTGCGATTTATGTGGTGCTGCTGGTCACACGCTGGCTGCTCAATGACGTCGGTGGCCTGGAGAATATGGAACAGACCAACCGCCACAAAGCGGAACTGCTGTACGCAATGCTTGATAACAGCGACGGTTTCTACAACGGCTGGAGCAGCAAAGCGGACCGTTCACAAATGAACGTGGCGTTCAAACTGCCGGATGAAGTGCTGGAGAAGAAATTCCTGGCAGAAAGCCATGAAGCCGGTTTCTCGGGTCTGTCGGGTCACCGCGCCATTGGCGGTATCCGTGCGTCTATCTACAACGCATTGTCGCTGCCGGCAGCAGAAAAGCTGACTAACTTCATGGATGATTTCATGCGGAAAAACCGCAAATAATTACCGGCTGTCAGAGAAAAACAGAGAGTAAAAGCCCCCGATTGTCAGACTGCCGGGGGCTTTTTTATGAGAGATGCGCGGTAAAATCAGTTCTGATGTGATTCAGGCTCGTAGTTTTTCAGATGCGCAATGGCGGTGTTGATCATGTGCGAATCCAGCCCGTGTCCCATACCTGCCTGAAGATCCAGAGTACAGTCGCAGCCCAGCGTTTTCAGGCGCTCCGCCGCACTTTTCGACTGGAACGGATTGATCACCGGATCCTGATCGCCATGAATGAAATGCACCACCGTACCGGCAGCAATCGGTTTTTCCGGAAGTGAAGAAAAACGTCCGCTGAAGGCGACAATGCGCGACGCCAGATGCTCTTCTACTTTCGTCGATTCCAGCGCCATGATGGTGCCCTGAGAGAAGCCCACCAACGTGGTATGTTTCGGGGTGATACCGGTTTTCTGCTGCCAGTCGCGGATAATCTGCACGAAGGCCGGCATCGCAGCATCCACGCGCGGCTGACGGTTTTGCTCTGTCACACCCTGCACGGAGAACCACTGGAAGCCGCGGCCAAAATCACAAATATCCGGACTGCCGACGCTGATCACCTGCGCCCGCGGGAATGAAACAGCGAAAAACTTACCGATTTCGCCCATGGAAATCGGGTTATCACCCACGCCATGAAATAATAGAATCAGCTGGTCAGCGCTTTCTTCCGGCTGCTGGACGATAATCTGTTCTGAGCTCATTGCTGTCTCCCGACGTAAGTTGCCATTGTAAGTTCCTGATCTAAATTAATGATGTCACTATACGCCGCCTGCCGGTCAGTGAAATTGGGATTTATTGAACGAGTCTTTCCATTTTTTACAACGAAACCGCTGATTTATTCCGCAGCCCCTGCGTCTCTCAGCGCCTGTTGTGCTTCCTGACGCCAGTGGCTCAGCAGGGCTTTGCGGCCGGAAAGCTTGAGCACCACGACAATTTCCGCCACGCTCTCTCCCCGTTGCAAATGAGCACGCAGCCCGGTCAGCGGCAAAGCGCTGTGTAAGAGAAGGCGGTTGAGCGCCGGTAAACTGCTTTCCAGCGGACGATGAGCAAAGGCAAATCCGTTCAGTTCGCGCCAGTCTGCGTCATCAGGCTGTGTATCTGCCGCGCTGTTTAACGGCAATTCCAGCGCCATCTGCGGTGCCAGCCAGCGCCAGTCGCGGTTAAGCTGATGCCAGGCCTTATCCGCCAGCGCACGTCCTGCCGCACTGAGCGGTAATATCGCCATCGCGGCATAACATCCGCTGCTGGCTTCTTTTTGTGTACTGATCCGCGCCAGCCGGAATCCGGCCTGCTGCCATAATGACGCCAGATCTGAAGTGTAGCCAAAACTCACCGACAGAAAATCCAGCCCCGCCTGCTGCGCACACTGTTTTTGTTCCGCCAGCAAATCGAGGGCGATGCCCTGACGGCGAAACGCGGGATGTACCGCAATCCGGCTGACGCGCCGTGAACGTAATACGGCGGCTTCGGGGAAACCTGCGTGTGCCGCCAGCGACTGCGCCACCAGATTACCGCGCGGACGCCGCCTGCCTGCCCAGACTTCCTGCGCCAGTTCAGCGCTCAGTCCGCCCTCATCCACCAGCCATAGCGCGCCGGTCAGCGTATTTTTGATTCGTGACGCGCTGAAAGTCATGCCCGGTGCATCCAGCAGACGGCGTAAATCCAGCGGTGAGGTGCGGTAATGCGCGCTGGTCAGCAGACCGTAGAAATCTTCTAAAAGCGCCGGTTCCGTCAGCCAGTCGTCGGCCTGAACCGGGAATATTTCTGATGCGCCGCCCGTCGCATCGGCATCCGGCAGATGCTCATCAAACAGCAATAAATCGCTGATGAACGGCTCGAGCGGATCGGCGGATGACCAGCGGATCGGAGCTTTCAGACGCAGATCCTGCCACTGCGGCAACGACGCACAGAATTTGAGTAAGAATCCGCGCCCGGTGCCTTCGTAACCCTGCACCGTGGTGGTCAGTAAAACACGCACAAATGCCGCAATCAGTTCTGACAGCATCGGCGTCGGAATTGCCGCCGCTTCATCGATAATCAGCCAGTCAGCGTCAGTCACCGCGCCTTCGCGACATAACGAAAGCAACGCATCCGGCGCGATAAATCGGGCCGGCTCTGTCTGCTGATTAAGGATTTGACTGGCTGAGGCTTTACCCGGTGCGGTCACAAGGCAAATACCCGGCCATTGTAAAGTGAGCATGCCCGCGAGAGTCGATTTCCCCCGGCCACGCGGCGCCGTCAACACCCAGACGCCGGATGTGGCCTGCATCAGTTGCTGTAAAATTTGCTGCTGCGCGGGCGTAGGCTGGCCGTCGGGTACCTGCCAGTCGGGTGCAGCTGGCAGCGGCGCGAGTTCAAAAGGCTGTCCCTGACGCCATACCGTAATGCTGCGATCTTGTACGAGCAAAGACTGAAAACGTTGAATAAAACGAGGAGCCGGAATGGCCTGCGGCTGTTCGCTCCAGCGCAGGCTGTCGGCGTCGGGGCTTTCTGCCCACTGGTTCCATTGCGGTACCAGTAAAATCAGCCAGCTTCCGGCTTTCAGCGTGCCGGAGAATGCCGCCAGCGCCTCCGCATTCAGGCCGTAGCGTGCATCAAACACGCCATGCAGAATGTCTTGTCCGAGCAACGTATGCGCCGCTGTGGCCGAACAGGCATTCACGTTATCCGGCGGTGAATCACTCAGCCACAGCCAGTCCCCCGCCTGCCCGTCGATGAACTGCACCACCTGAACGGCAGACCAGCGGGCCTCGCCGCTGATAACCAGTAACCGGCGCACGCCTTGCTTTTGCATCTGCTGTTGCAGGCTGTTTTTCAGCACGATATCCATTGCCGTCAGGTTTTACCGACAATCATCGATAACAGACCGGCGGCGATCAGCGGCCCGACCGGCACACCTTTGAACATCGCCACACCCAGCACGGTGCCCACCAGTAAACCCGCCACCAGATGCGGCTGCGTGCCCATCAGCGTCAGACCACGCCCGCCAAGCCAGGACACCAGAACGCCGACCAGAATGGCGACAATGGATTTCCAGTGGAAGAATGAATGCATCACGGTGCTGGCGCTGATTTTTCCGCTGGCAATCGGTGCCATCACGCCAATGGTCAGAATAATAATGCCGATGGTCAGGCCGTATTTTTCAATCCACGGGAAAAAGTTGTTCAGCGGCGTAATCCGCACGGTAAGAAGGAAGAACATTGCGATGGTGACGGCGCTGTTATGGCTGATGATGCCCAGACCGGCGAAGACGAGTAAAATCAAAAGGGTTGGATCGAGAAAAGCCATGGCAATCCCAGCGGTTCAACATGAGGAAAAAAGAGAGGCTCACGGAGCCCCCCTGGATCGGTCATTGATTATTGAACAGTTTTTACCGGCAGACCAGAGCTTATTGCCCCTAAATCAGCGACTGGCGAAGGTGTTGCACTGATCAGGATTACCGGTATCAAATCCGCGCTTGAACCAGGTATAACGCTGCTCGGACGTTCCGTGAGTGAAGCTGTCCGGCACAACGCGCCCCTGACTCTGCTGCTGTAAGCGGTCATCGCCGATGGCACGCGCAGCATCCAGCGCTTCTTTCAGGTCGCCTTCTTCCAGAACTTTCTGCTGCTGCATGGCGTGTCCCCAGACACCGGCGTAACAGTCAGCCTGCAATTCCATTTTCACCGACAGCTGATTCACCACAGTCTGCGATGCACCCTGCTGCATCTGGCGGACTTTACGTTCGGTACCCAGTAAATTCTGCACATGGTGGCCGACTTCGTGCGCCACAACATACCCCTGCGCAAAATCACCGCCTGCGCCGAGTTTGTTTTGTAATTCCTGATAGAAAGACAAATCGATATACACCGTGCTGTCCGCCGGGCAATAGAACGGGCCCATTACGGACTGCCCGGTACCGCAGCCGGTACGGGTTGCCCCGCGATACATCACCAGTTTCGGCTCACGATAAGTCATGCCCTGTTTCTGGAAAATTTCTTTCCAGGTGTCTTCCGTCGAGGCGAGGATCACCGAGGTGAATTTAGCCTGTTCATCATCTTTCGGACTGATCGATTGCGACTGTGTCTGTTGCTGCATACCGCCGGACTGCCCGCCGTCAATCAGCGGAGACAGGTCGATGCCGTAATAACCGGCAACCAACACCACAATAATGATCACAATACCGCTTTTGCCGCGAATAGGCAGGCGCATTCCTCCGCCACCCAAACCGCCGCCGCCGTTAGATCCCTGTCCGCGTCTGTCTTCTACATTGTCGCTTTCGCGACGCCCTTGCCAACGCATAATCCACCTCCAGACTGTTTTTTTAAGACTAGCCAGCACATGCAGTTAATACCATCTGCGAAAGGAGGTAATTTTAGGGGGCGGGGAATTAAATGAAAGAAAACAGTTTGAAAAGAGGAAAATTAAAAGCACGAAAGAGAACGGGTGACAGAGGCCATCACCCGTTTAGAGTAAACCGCGTAAACGATTGCGCAGTCCGGCTAAAAAAAGTTACTTCACTTAGTCCAGTTTTACGCCGATACGGTGAGCCACTTCTTCATAAGCTTCGATCAGGCCACCGAGGCTCTGGCGATAACGGTCTTTGTCCATCTTGTTCAGGGTTTCTTTATCCCAAAGGCGGCTGCCGTCTGGAGAGAATTCATCACCCAGCACCACTTCTCCGTTGAACAGACCGAATTCCAGTTTGAAGTCGACCAGGATCAGACCTGCATCATCAAACAATTTGCTCAGCACGTCGTTGGCTTTGTAGCTCAGCTCTTTCATGCGCGCGAGATTTTCTTCGTTCACCCAGCCAAACGTCTTACAGTAAGATTCGTTGACCATCGGATCGTGCATCGCATCGTTTTTCAGGAACAGATCGAACAATGGCGGATTAAGTTCCAGACCTTCTTCAATGCCCAGACGCTTTACCAGCGAACCAGCAGCACGGTTACGGATAACGCATTCAACCGGGACCATATCCAGTTTTTTCACCAGCACTTCAGTGTCAGACAACAGGCGTTCCATTTGAGTAGGAATACCGGCTTCTTCCAGCTTAGCCATGATGAAATGGTTAAATTTGTTGTTAACCATACCTTTACGGTCGAACTGCTCAATACGCTGACCATCCAGTGCTGACGTATCGTTACGGAACTCCAGTACCAGAAGGTCCGGGTTTTCGGTGGTGTAGACGGTTTTCGCCTTGCCGCGATACAACTCAGCTAACTTTTGCATCTTTACTTACTCCAGTGGAAAAAACAGATGTAAAAAGGGGCCGGAGCCCCTTGGTATTATTTTGCGCTGCTCTGGCTAAACGCGGCCTGCATGACCGCCACCATCGCGTCGTTCTGCGACTGGCTGAGAGCATGTCCTTTCGGATCAAGGAACTGCAAGCTACTACGGTTGTCGAGGTCGCCAACCTGAAGTTTGTAATCACCGGAGCTGAGGCCCGGATCTTTCGCACCCAGCGTCTGCCACGCATCGTCATTGAGCGGTTTGTATGTCACAGACATTGTGCCTTGCGGACGGCTGCTGTCGGTCACTTTCATGCCTGCTTTCGCCAGGGCATTAGGCAGACGATCCCAGACGACACCGTAAGATTCACGGACGATCAGCACCGGTAAGCCGGTATCATCAGCGCCACTCTGGACGTCGATTTCGCCTACGCGACGGTTATCGAGACGCGCCTGAGTATCCTGCTGCACTTTATCCAGGTTCGCCGTGATGGCGTTCATCATCTGGCTGTTGTAACGCTGGATTTCAGCTGTCGCGGTCACCGCTTTATCTTGCTGTTTCAGCTCAAGCGTTTTCACGGTCAATGCCAGCTGATAGCTCTGCTGTTTCACGCTGATCTGATAACGGCCCTGATACTGGAAGTCTTCATCCGCACGATTCCAGTCAACGAAATCGGTGGAGAGCGTCTGGTTTGCGTCATCACGGCTGGCAATTTTGAATTTATTTTGCTCAACAGCTTTAACAACGTTGTTCCACAAGTCACGGTTTTGCGGCGTGTTTTCCAGCAGCACGGTACTGGTGTCGCCGGAGAACTGAGTCTGGGAGCCGTTCAGCAAGGCCAGCGGCTGGGCTGGTGGACGAATGTCGAGCTGTTTGCCCACAGCGCCTTGCATTGCGCCAGACTGAATATCATAAGTCCCGTTCTGCACAGGCAGGATCATGCCTGATGGTGCTTTCAGCTCATGCAGAGCTGGTGCATCCAGGTAGGCTTCATCACCGCTCACCTGGCGCTTGTAGCGCTGGTCGCTGGAACAGGCGGCCAGCAGCATAATCAGGGAAACACCCACGACTTTCGCTACGGCAGTCTTCTGCAATCGGGTCATCTGGAAACTATTCTTGTCAAATAAAGAGGCCATCAAATCTTCCTAAGAGTTACAGCAAACCGGCGCTTTTTAATGCTTCTTCCACGACCGGACGGGCAGCATCTGTTAACGGCGTCATAGGCAGACGCATCGTATCGGTTGCCATCAAGCCCAGTGCCTTACAGGCCCATTTCACCGGGATTGGGTTTGCTTCTACAAACAAATTCTGATGCAAAGGCATCAGGCGCTGATTCAGGCGACGCGCCTCGGCAAAGTTGCCAAGAGCAGCCAGCTCACAAAGTTGTGCCATTTCACGGGCAGCGACGTTAGCAGTAACGGAAATAACGCCTTTGCCTCCGAGCTGCATAAAGTCCAGACCACTGGCGTCATCGCCGCTCAGCAGAATGAAATCTTCATCATCAACCAGCACTTGGATCTGGCTAACACGACTTAAGTTCCCTGTTGCCTCTTTAACAGCAACAATATTCTTCAATTTTGCTAAACGCGCGATGGTCGGCGGCAGCATATCGCAGCCGGTACGTGAAGGCACATTGTAGAGAATTTGCGGCAGGGAGGTGTTTTCAGCGATAGCTTTAAAGTGCTGATACAGGCCTTCCTGGGTCGGACGGTTGTAATAAGGGGTGACTGTCAGACAGCCAACAACGCCACTATTTTCAAAACGTTGCGTAAGAGAAATCGCCTCAGCGGTGGCATTTGCACCTGTGCCTGCGATCACCGGAATGCGACCATCGGCCAGCTCCAGTGTTTGTAAGACCACGTCTCCGTGCTCATCGTGGCTCAGCGTTGCCGACTCGCCGGTTGTACCAACGGAAACGATCGCCGCAGTACCACTGGACACATGATAATCAATCAGTTTTTTCAGACTTGCGCGATCGACGGCACCTTTGGTGTCCATCGGCGTAACCAGTGCAACAATACTTCCCGTAAACATTGACCTTCCCCTCCACAAACAGGTCACTCATGGTACTTTTGACACCACTGCAAAAGCAAGCAATCAACGAGCGGTAAGCGCTTGTCCGGCGGTTTTTTTTATGTTTACCTTGGGAATACTCCAAAGCACGACAGGAAGACTCATTTTGCCGCAGCCACAACAACATTATCTGGTCATCACCGCGTTAGGTGCCGACCGCCCTGGTATCGTGAACACTATTACCCGACAGGTGAGCAGCTGCGGCTGTAATATTGAAGACAGCCGGCTGGCAATGCTGGGCGATGAGTTTACGTTCATCATGCTGCTTTCCGGCAGCTGGAACGCCATCACCCTGATTGAATCCACCCTGCCGCAAAAAGGGGCGGAACTTGAATTGCTGATTGTGATGAAACGCACCAGCGCGCATGAACGCCCGCCGATGCCTGCGACAGTGTGGGTGAAAGTAGAAGTGAAAGATTCGCCACATCTGATTGAGCGTTTTACAGATTTATTCGATACACATCAGATGAATATCGCCGAACTCGCGTCAAAAACCCGTCCGGCGGACGCGACATTGCCTGCGCAGCTCTCTATCCAGATCACCGCCCACAGTGCGGCGAATACCGATCCGACAATTATTGAGCAGGCGTTTCATCAGCTATGTACAGAACTGAAAGCGCAAGGCAGTATTAACGTCGTTAGTTATTCTGAGAATGAAGATAAACTGCAGTAACAGCTGAAAGATACGGAGAATGACAATGAGCCCACTGAAAGCCGGTGATCCTGCGCCGCAATTTAGTTTACCCGACCAAGACGGTGAACAAATTAATCTGGCCGACTTCCAGGGACAGAGAGTCCTGGTCTATTTCTATCCAAAAGCCATGACCCCCGGTTGTACGGTACAGGCCTGCGGACTGCGCGATAACATGGATCAGTTGAAAAGTGCAGGCGTTGAAGTGCTGGGGATCAGCACCGATAAGCCAGAAAAACTGTCGCGTTTTGCTGAAAAAGAACTGCTGAACTTCACGTTGCTTTCCGATGAAGATCACCAGGTCTGTGAGCAGTTTGGCGTCTGGGGTGAAAAATCCTTTATGGGTAAAACCTACGACGGCATCCACCGCATCAGCTTCCTGCTCGATGGCAATGGCAAAGTTGAGAAAGTGTTCGACGACTTCAAAACCACTAATCACCATGACATCGTCATGGAATACTTAAACGGTAAATAACCGTTACAGTAAACAGCCTAAGTGGCTGGTTTGTGGACATAAAAAAAAGCGCAGACGCGCTTTTTTTATTTTTACCTGGTGCCGGTTTTCAGACCGTTTCGTTCAGTGATTCATCCGGCCAGACGTGCACTACGGCTTTCACCAGCGTCGCCAGCGGTATCGCAAAGAATACGCCCCAGAATCCCCAGAGCCCGCCAAACACCACCACCGCCAGAATAATCACCAGCGGATGCAGGTTCACCGCCTCTGAGAACAACAGCGGCACGATCACGTTGCCATCCAGCCCCTGAACAACCAGATACGCGACAATCAGCGTCCAGAAATCTGCGCCGAGCCCCCACTGGAACATTGCCACAATCACCACCGGAATTGTCACCAGCATCGCGCCGATATAAGGGATAAGCACCGACACGCCAACCAGCACCGCCATCAGCAGCGAATAACGCATGTCCATCACCACAAACACCAGATAAGTGGCGACACCGACGATGATCATCTCCAGCACTTTTCCGCGAATATAATTGGTGATCTGCTGATTCATCTCCTCCCAGACTTGCCCTGCCAGCCCGCGATCGCGCGGTAAAATACGGCGGACAGCGTTGAGCATTTGCTCTTTATCCTTAAGCAGGAAGAACACCATCATCGGGACCAGAATCAGGTAAATCGCCAGTGTCAGCAGGCCGACCAGCGACGCCAGTGAATATTTCACTACTGACTCGCCCAGCCCGGACAATTTGCTGCGCATATTTTCAGCCATCATATCGATGATACCGGCATCGACCAGCGCCGGATAACGCTTAGGTAAGGTGGCCGCAAAATCGTAAAAACGGTTAAGCATACTGGGTAAATCTGTCATCAGATTCACGCCCTGTTGCCAGGTAACCGGCGCAATCACGAACATTCCCAGCAGCAAAATACCGGCGAAAATAATCAGTACAACGCTGACCGACAGCGTACGGGAAAGCCCGAGATGCTGCAGACGAACGGTTGGCCATTCCAGTAAATACGCCAGAACAATCGCCACCAGAAGCGGAGCAAGGATGCCATTGAGAAAATAAAGAATACAAAAACCCGCGACCAGAATGGCCAGCAGGGCGATAGCCTGCGGGTCGGTAAAGCGACGGCGATACCACTGTAATAACATGTCCAACATCAGATAACGCTCCTGTAATTTCCCGGCCTGACGAGTTTGCGCTGTTCGTTCCCTGCGCGCTCAGACACAAGTAACTATCTTCAAAATTCGTTGTCACACAACTGTAGGTGCACAGTGTTTTAAACTCTCACGAGGATAGCTACTATAGAGAGCGGCGCAAAGAAAAGCGCCACAAAATAACGGTCTGCAATGCAGTTCATGGAAGAAAGGCTTTAAAAGCTTATTAGTAACGCGGTTAACTCATTGGGAAGCAAATGTTTATGGTAATGCGGTTGAAAAAAACGGTGATTGCCCTGTGTCTGGGCAGCCTGTTTGCTGGCAGTATCCTGCCGGCAGGCGCTGATGACAGCTCATTCTGGTCAACGCCGGTGAGTTCTGCCAAAACCAGTTCACCTTTAGCTCCGCCGGTGAGCGACCAGTTACCTGATATCGGTACGACCGCCGGTGGCACGCTGAGTATTAATCAGGAATTGCAGATGGGCGATTTTTACGTCCGTCAGATGCGCGCCAGTACGCCGCTGATTAACGATCCGCTGCTCAATCAGTACATCAACGAACTGGGGCAGCGTCTGGTGGCTCACGCTTATTCTGTGCGTACCCCTTTCCATTTTTTCATCGTCAATAACGATGAGCTGAACGCCTTTGCTTTCTTCGGCGGCAACGTGGTGATCCACTCCTCCCTGTTCCGTTATACCGATAATGAGAGCCAGCTGGCGTCCGTTATGGCGCACGAAATTTCCCACGTGACCCAGCGCCATCTGGCGCGAGCAATGGAAGATCAACAGCGTAATGCCCCGCTGACCTGGGTGGGCGCATTAGGCTCTATTCTGCTGGCGATGGCCAGCCCGCAAATGGGGATGGCGGCGCTGACCGGTACGCTGGCGGGAACGCAGCAAGGTATGATCAGCTTCACGCAAAGCAATGAACAGGAAGCGGACCGTATCGGCATTCAGGTATTACAGCGTTCCGGTTTCGATCCGCAGGCGATGCCTGCATTCCTGCAAAAACTCGCCGATCAGGCCAGTTACTCGACCCGTCCCCCGGAAATGTTGCTGACTCATCCCCTGCCGGACAGCCGTCTGGCCGATATCCGCAACCGCGCGAACCAGATGGCGCACCCGGTTGTACAATCTTCACAAGATTACACCATGGCAAAAGTGCGCATATTGGGGATGTACGGTTCCGACAGTTTCCCGCTGAGCGATGACTATTTGCTGAAGCTGAGCAACGGCAATATCCGTGAGCAACTGGCGTCAAAATACGGTCATGCGCTGCAATTCTATAAAGCGAAAAAATACGATCAGGCGCGCGCGATCCTCGATCCGCTGCTGGCACAAAATCCCGGCAATGAATGGTTACTGGATTTAGCGACCGATACTGATATCGACAGCAAACGTGCGCCGCAGGCTATTGCACGGCTGGAACAGGCCGGTGCGGCGACCAGCTCAAATCCGGTTCTGCAGCTCAATCTGGCCAACGCTTACCTTGAAGGGGCGAAACCGGCCAATGCCATGAAGATTCTCAACCGCTATACTTTCAATTACCCAGGTGACCCGAATGGCTGGGATTTATTATCTCAGGCCGCCGCAGCGCAGGGTTTACGCGCGCAGGAACTGGCCGCCAGAGCGGAAAGCATGGCGTTAATCGGTCGTCTGGATCAGGCGATTGAAATGCTGAGCAACGCCAGCGCATTGCAAAAATTAGGCAGTCTGGAACAGGCCCGATATGACGCACGCATCGACCAGCTTCGTCAGTTGCAAGGGCGATTCCGTCAGTATCAGAAAGGCTGATTTCAGCACAAGAATGGAGATACTTTAATGCCACATGATGTCGCGATTTACCACAATCCGGCTTGTTCAAAAAGCCGTGAGACACTGAAATTACTGGAAGCGAAAGGCATTGAGCCGGAAGTAATTTTGTATCTGGAAACGCAGCCTTCGGTGGATAAGCTGAAAGAACTGATCGGGCTGCTGGGTTTTAGCTCAGCACGGGAACTGATGCGAAAAGGTGAACAGATTTACAAGGATCTGAACCTGAAAGATACCGACCTGAGCGAGGAACAACTTTTACAGGCGATGGCCGATCATCCGCGGCTGATTGAACGTCCGATTGTGGTCGCCAACGGCAAAGCGCGATTAGGGCGTCCGCCGGAACAAGTGAAAGAGATTTTATAATCTGCTTTGCGTTCGGGTTCGGTTCACGAACCCGGACATCCCTTCAGGTTACAGCCCGAGAATTTCCTTCACAAACGGGATCGTCAGTTTGCGCTGTGCAGTAATTGAAGCGCGATCCAGCTGATCCAGCGTCATAAACAGCGTACGCATTTCCCTGTCCAGACGTTTCAACAGGAAACGGCCTACGTCTTCCGGCAGTTCAAAACCACGCAGTTTGGCGCGCAGCTGCAATGCCTGAAGTTTTTCTTCGTCAGAAAGTGGCTGAAGTTTATAGATTTGACCCCAGTCGAGACGGGAAGCCAGATCCGGCAGGCTGAGATTCAGCTGACGCGGAGGACGATCGCCGGTAATAAACAAACGCGTGCGACCGGTTTCAAGAATGCGGTTATAGAGATGGAAAACAGCCGCTTCCCATTCATCATCACCGGCAATGCCTTCGATATTATCGATACACACCAGCGCCAGATGCTCCATGCCGTCCAGAACTTCCGGCACGAAATAAGCCCGCTTGTCTAATGGCACATACCCCACCGCCTCACCGCGCTGCGATAATTCTGCGCAAGCTGCGTGTAAAAGATGGCTGCGGCCGCCGCCTTCGCGTGACCAGAAATAAATATAAGTGCCGTGTTCCTGATGCAATGCGCTCTGAATGGCAGATAGCAGAGAAGGGTTTTCCCCCGGATAAAAACTGGCAAAGGTTTCATCATCGGGTAGATAAAGTGGCAGGGAAAGCTGTGCCGGCGTATTCAGAAGCACCTCAACCGAAGCGGCATGAAGACCGCAGATGTTGTCACGTCAATAAAAGGAACTGCCGAATTCTAGCAAGGATCCGTTGTGAAATGAACTGTGCCCGGTGCGACCGCTTGCGATCCGAGCACCTGACCGGCAAGCGGCTGCCTGCCGGCCAGGAATGATCATGATCAGACTGGCGGATTTTCCCGCTCATCTTCAACATCAATGATCTGTTCTTCGCCGCGGAAAATCTCGATCACTTTGAACAACAGGCTCAGGAAAATACCGACGATCGTCGCCAGCGCCATGCCTTTCAGCTCAGCGGCCCCGATGTGGATTTTCGCACCGCTGACGCCGATGATAAGGATCACCGCAGTCAGGATCAGGTTCTGCGCTTTGTTGTAATCGACTTTCGATTCAATCAGCACGCGGATACCTGATGCGCCGATCACGCCGTAAAGCAGCAGTGAAACGCCGCCCATAACCGGAACCGGTACCGCCTGAATAGCCGCTGCCAGTTTCCCGATACAGGAAAGCAGGATTGCCAGAATAGCCGCGCCGCCGATGACCCAGGTGCTGTAAACCTTGGTGATCGCCATCACGCCGATGTTTTCGCCATACGTCGTGTTCGGAGTAGAACCGAAGAAACCGGACAACACGGTCGACAAACCATTCGCCAGCATCGAACGGTGCAGGCCCGGATCACGCAGCAAATCTTTCTTCACGATGTTGGCCGTGACGACCAGATGCCCGACGTGCTCGGCAATGACCACCAGCGCCGCAGGCAGGATCGTGAGGATAGCGACCCATTCAAAACGCGGCGTATAGAAGGTTGGCAGCGCGAACCAGTGCGCGTTGGCAATGGCAGAAACATCGACCACGCCCATAAAGAACGACAGCGCATATCCGACCAGCACACCGATGAGGATCGGGATAATCGCCAGGAAACCGCGGAATAATACGGACCCCAAAATCGTCACCGACAGCGTCACCAGAGAAATAGTGATGGTGGTGGAATCCACCGGTGCACCCTCGGCAGGCAGTAATCCGGCCATATTCGCCGCCACACCCGCCAGTTCAAGCCCGATGACAGCCACGATTGCGCCCATCGCCGCAGGCGGGAACATCACGTTGATCCAGCCAATCCCTGCTTTCTTAACAATCAGCGCCACCAGACAGAACAGCACGCCACAGGCAATAAATCCGCCCAGCGCCACTTCATACCCCATCGGCAACAGTAACAACACCGGAGAAATAAACGCGAAGCTTGAACCGAGGTATGCCGGTATCTTCCCTTTACAGACAAATAAATACAGCAACGTCCCTATGCCATTAAACAGCAGCACCGTTGCCGGGTTTATCTTAAACAGAATGGGAACCAGAACGGTGGCACCAAACATGGCAAACAGATGCTGAAAACTCAGGGGGATTGTCTGCAGCAATGGCGGACGCTCGCTTACCCCGATGACACGACGGGTCATGAATGTGATCCTCTCAATGGTGTGATGTTGTGTTGTGTTGTGTATGACGTGCAAAAAAATTCCAAAAAAAAACCGACTCTTCAGTCGGCTAATTGCTTACTTCGTACCAAATATCTTGTCGCCCGCATCACCGAGCCCCGGAATGATGTAGCCCTTCTCGTTGAGTCCCTGATCCACCGAGGCGGTGTAGAGCTCAACGTCCGGATGCGCGGCTTCGAGAGCGGCGATCCCTTCAGGAGCGGCAACCAGCACCAGCACTTTAATGCTCTGGCAGCCGGCTTTTTTCAGCAGGTCAATGGTGGCAATCATAGAACCACCGGTGGCCAGCATCGGGTCAACGACCAGCGCCAGACGTTCTTCGATATTAGAAACCAGCTTCTGGAAATAAGGCACAGGCTTGAGGGTTTCTTCATCACGGTACACGCCGACAACGCTGATACGCGCGCTCGGAACGTGTTCCAGTACGCCTTCCATCATGCCCAGACCGGCACGCAGGATGGGTACTACGGTAATTTTCTTGCCTTTGATCTGATCGATTTCCACCGGGCCATTCCAGCCTTCGATGGTCACTTTTTCAGTTTCTAAATCAGCCGTCGCTTCATATGTCAGCAGACTTCCCACCTCAGAAGCCAGTTCGCGAAAACGTTTCGTGCTGATGTCATTCTCACGCATCAGGCCCAGCTTGTGTTTCACCAGCGGGTGTTTCACCTCGACGATCTTCATTGTTTATTCTCCTAAGGTGGTTGAGCTGCAAAAAAAAATCGCGAGATTATAACGCCATTTTTTTTGAACGCCACAGCCAATTGCCTGATCCAGATCATTAGGAACTCGGTTAGAGTATAGACAGCCTGAAAACCATCATCGAATAAGGCGCTCGCAAACGTTTGCTTCCACTGTTAGAATTGCCCCGCTTTATTCTTCAACCACCAACCCAAACCGCCGTGGGGACTTCGCAGTGACCGACAAAACCTCTCTCAGCTATAAAGACGCAGGCGTAGATATCGATGCCGGTAACGCATTGGTAGATCGCATTAAAGGTGTAGTAAAACAGACCCGTCGCCCGGAAGTTATGGGTGGATTGGGCGGTTTTGGTGCTCTCTGCGCGCTGCCGCAAAAATATCGTGAACCCGTACTGGTTTCGGGTACCGACGGCGTTGGCACCAAGCTGCGTCTGGCGATGGATTTAAAACGCCACGATACTATCGGTATCGACCTGGTCGCGATGTGCGTCAACGATTTGATCGTTCAGGGCGCTGAACCGCTGTTCTTCCTCGACTATTACGCCACCGGCAAACTGGACGTCGATATCGCCGCCAGTGTGATCACCGGCATTGCAGAAGGCTGTAAACAGTCTGGCTGCGCGTTAGTCGGCGGCGAAACCGCTGAAATGCCGGGCATGTACCACGGCGAAGATTACGACGTCGCCGGATTCTGCGTTGGCGTGGTGGAAAAATCAGAAATTATCGACGGCAGCAAAGTGGCTGACGGCGATGTGCTGATCGGCCTCGCAGCCAGCGGCCCGCACTCCAATGGTTACTCTCTGGTGCGCAAAATTCTGGAAGTCAGCAAAACTGACCCGGAAACCACCACACTGGCAGGCAAGTCTCTGGCCGATCATCTGCTGGCACCGACCAAAATTTACGTGAAGTCGATCCTCAACCTGATCGAAAATGTGGAAGTTCACGGCATCGTCCACCTGACCGGTGGCGGCTTCTGGGAAAACATTCCGCGCGTACTGCCGGAAAATACTCAGGTCATCATCGAAGAAGCCAGCTGGCAATGGCCGGATGTCTTCACGTGGTTGCAGACTACCGGTAACGTCAGCCGTCACGAAATGTACCGCACCTTTAACTGTGGCGTGGGCATGGTTGTCGCACTTCCGGCTGAGCTTGCCGACAAGGCAATTACGTTGCTGAATGACAATGGTGAAAAAGCGTGGAAAATTGGCTATGTTAAGGCCTCTGACTCCGCTGAGCGCGTCGTTATCGGGTAAGCAGGCGTCAGCTCACTCTACTCACTGAAGACGACAGGTATGGATATGAAAAGGATTGTGGTTCTGGTATCGGGCGAGGGAAGCAATTTACAGGCCCTGATCGATGCCTGCCAGCAGGGACGAATCAACGCAAAAATCAGTGCAGTCTTCAGTAATAAAGCGGCCGCATACGGGCTTGAAAGAGCCCGTTTAGCTGATATTCCGGCCCATGCGCTGGATGTCAAAGCCTATGAAGATC
The DNA here is from genome assembly GCF_003614975.1 of Rahnella bruchi. Taxonomy (GTDB): domain Bacteria; phylum Pseudomonadota; class Gammaproteobacteria; order Enterobacterales; family Enterobacteriaceae; genus Rahnella; species Rahnella bruchi. The sequence continues at coordinate 738,937 of NZ_QZWI01000001.1, forward strand.
GCACCGCTTTTGACGTTGCACTGGCCGATGCTATTGAGACTTTCCAGCCAGATTTAGTGGTGCTCGCCGGTTACATGCGTATTCTGAGCGCTGAGTTCGTTCAGCGATTTGCCGGACGCATGATCAATATCCACCCTTCCCTGTTGCCGAAATATCCGGGTTTGCATACTCACCGTCAGGCGATTGAAAATCAGGATGCTGAACACGGTACATCCGTGCACTTCGTGACTGAACAACTCGACGGCGGCCCGGTTATTTTGCAGGCCAAAGTGCCGGTTTTTGCTGACGATACGGAAGAAGATTTGGTTGCCCGCGTGCAAACGCAGGAGCACAACATTTATCCGCTGGTGGTCGGCTGGTTCGCTGACGAACGTTTGTCACTGAAAAACGGTCAGGCAATTCTCGATAATAATCCGCTGTCTGTGCAGGGTTACGCCGAAGATTAAGCTGCTTAAAGGCAATGATTTCACTATAAACCGGCCATGTGCCGGTTTTTTATTTTCCGTCATTTGACATTTGTTTACATTTCACCCGATATAATGCACATCCCGGCGCACGTTTAAACGTCGTTTGTGCGCCGACCTTCATCTGAAACACGGTTGTTTCAGACCTCATATTTACGAAGGTTACCCTCATAAAACGGCTTTTATAGTTGAGGAACACCCCATGTTTAGCAATAACAGCGTCAGATTACGTCCACTGGAAAAGGACGACCTGTCGTTTGTTCATCGTCTTGATAATAACGCCAGCATCATGCGTTACTGGTTTGAAGAACCTTACGAGGCTTTCGTCGAACTGACCGACTTGTATCACAAACATATCCATGACCAGAGCGAACGTCGCTTTATCATTGAATTCCAGGGCGGACCTGTGGGTTTAGTGGAGCTGGTTGAAATTAATCATATCCACCGCCGTGCAGAATTTCAGATCATCATCGACCCGCAGCATCAGGGCAAAGGTTTCGCCGGTGATGCCGTCCGTCTGGCAATGGATTATGCCTTCTCGGTTCTGAACCTCTACAAACTGTATTTAATCGTCGATAAAGAAAATAAAAAGGCGATCCACATTTACAGCAAATTAGGGTTTGAGCTTGAAGGTGAACTGAAACAGGAATTTTTTGTGAACGGTGAATACCGCAGTGCTATCCGCATGTGTATTTTCCAGCCGCAATTCCTGGCGAAGTACAAAACTAAACCGGTTCAGGTCAAACCTGAATCACTGATTGGCGCCAGCGCGGTTTAATTTTACGCGGTAAAAATCATTCAAAAAATTACCGGTGGGGGGGAGATGAACTCCTTCACCGGAAAGACTTTTCCCACCTTTTTCTCTCATTTATTCCCCTGATATAAACTCTCCTGAAATCATCCCCTGTTGTGTTGGACTTTCCTGTCAATCTTTCGCAATATTGATAGTAGACACTAGGCCCCTCTCACTGACAGCTTCCTGTTGCGCTGATTTTAAAAATGGCCCGTAACATGAAGAATAGGTTGAGCTAAATTGCGGTGTTTTCGGGCAAATTTGCCTGTATGGGCCAGGTTGCAAGCCAAATGAACGGAGTGAAAATGGGTCAGGAAAAGCTTTATATCGAGAAAGAACTAAGCTGGCTGTCCTTCAATGAGCGCGTGTTGCAGGAAGCGGCAGACAAAAGCAATCCCCTGATCGAACGGATGCGTTTCTTAGGGATCTACTCCAATAACCTGGATGAGTTTTATAAAGTCCGTTTTGCCGATTTAAAACGGCGGATCCTCATCAGTGAAGAACAAGGCTTTCTGGGCGCATCCCGCCATTTGCTGAAGAAAATTCAGGCAAAAGTTCTGCGTATTGATCAGGAATTTGACAGCCTTTACAACGATTTGCTGCTGGAAATGGCACGTAATCAGATCTTCCTGATTAACGAACGTCAGGTTTCTGAAAACCAGCAAGCCTGGTTGCGCCAGTATTTCAAACATCACCTGCGCCAGCACATCACGCCGATTTTGATTAATCATGACACCAATCTGGTGCAGTTCCTTAAAGACGATTACACCTATCTGGCGGTTGAAATCATCCGTGGCGAAGAAATTCACTACGCGCTGCTGGAAATTCCTTCGGATAAAGTGCCGCGTTTCGTCAATCTGCCACCGGAAGCGCCGCGTCGCCGTAAGCCAATGATCCTGTTGGATAACATTCTGCGTTATTGTCTGGATGATATTTTCAAAGGCTTCTTTGATTACGATGCACTGAATGCCTATTCGATGAAAATGACCCGTGATGCCGAATATGATCTGGTCACAGAAATGGAATCGAGCCTGCTGGAACTGATGTCGTCGAGCCTGAAACAGCGTCTGACCGCCGAGCCGGTACGTTTTGTTTATCAGCGCGATATGCCAGATGAAATGGTGGAACTGCTGCGCGGCAAGCTGGGCATCTCCAATTATGATTCAGTGATTGCCGGTGGCCGCTACCATAACTTTAAAGATTTCATCGGCTTCCCGAACGTCGGTAAAGCCAATCTGGTCAACCGCCCGCTGCCACGTCTGCGCCATTTATGGTTCGATAAATTCCGTAACGGCTTTGCGGCGATCCGCGAACAGGACGTGCTGCTGTATTATCCGTATCACACGTTTGAACACGTGCTGGAACTGCTGCGTCAGGCGTCGTTCGATCCGAACGTTTTATCCATAAAAATCAATATTTACCGCGTTGCGAAAGATTCACGCATCATCGAATCGATGATCCACGCTGCGCATAACGGCAAGAAAGTGACGGTCGTCGTCGAACTTCAGGCACGCTTCGATGAAGAAGCTAACATTCACTGGGCGAAACGTCTGACAGAAGCCGGTGTACACGTTATTTTCTCTGCGCCGGGCCTGAAAATTCACGCAAAACTCTTTCTTATTTCCCGCCGCGAAGGTGATGAGATTGTCCGCTATGCTCATATTGGGACCGGCAACTTTAACGAGAAAACTGCCCGCCTTTATACCGACTATTCGCTGCTCACTGCCGATGCCCGCATCACCAACGAAGTCCGCCGGGTATTCAACTTTATTGAGAACCCGTACCGGCCGGTCTCTTTCGAACATCTGATGGTGTCGCCGCAAAACTCGCGTGACATGCTGTATCGCCTGATCGACAAAGAAATTGCTAATGTACAGGCAGGTGGCACCGGCAGCATTACACTGAAAATCAATAACCTGGTAGATAAAGGCCTGATTGATCGTCTTTACGTCGCGTCTAACGTCGGAGTGAAAATCCGTCTGTTGATCCGCGGCATGTGTTCGCTGGTACCGAATTTACCGGATTTTAGCGAAAACATTCAGGTCACCAGTATTATTGACCGCTATCTTGAGCACGACCGTGTCTATGTGTTTGAAAATGGTGGCGATACTAAAGTATTCCTGTCTTCTGCTGACTGGATGACCCGCAATATCGATTACCGAATTGAGGTTGCTGTCGCCCTGCTCGATCCACGCCTTAAACAGCGCGTTCTGGATATTCTCGAACTGCTGTTTAATGACACGGTAAAAGCCAGAGTGATTGATAAAGAACTGAGCAACCGGTATGTTCCACGCGGAAATCGTCGCAAGGTGCGTGCGCAGCTGGCGATTTACGAATATCTGAAAGATCTGGAACAACAAAGTCAGCAAGCCTGAACCTCTGGAGCGCTACATAACTATGCCCCTTAAAAACAGCCCAATGAACGCCAAGCCACAGGAAATTGCGGCAATCGACTTGGGTTCGAACAGTTTCCACATGGTCATCGCGCGCGTGGTTAATGGCGCGATGCAGGTCTTAGGTCGCCTGAAACAACGGGTTCATCTGGCGGATGGTCTCGACAATAAGAGTGTGCTCAGTGAAGAAGCCATTCAACGTGGGCTGGATTGCCTGGCTTTATTTGCAGAACGTCTGCAAGGTTTTCCGGAAAGTAACGTCACTATCGTGGGAACACATACCCTGCGTCAGGCGGTGAATGCTGAGGAATTCCTCAAGCGCGCCAAAGAAGTGATCCCCTACCCGATTGAAATTATTTCCGGGCAGGAAGAAGCACGTCTGATTTTTATGGGTGTTGAACATACACAGCCGGAAAAAGGCCGCAAGCTGGTGATCGACATCGGTGGCGGCTCGACGGAACTGGTCATCGGTGAAGATTTCGAGCCTTTACTGGCGGAAAGTCGCCGTATGGGTTGTGTCAGTTTTGCTCAGATGTTTTTCCCGGAAGGCGAAATCAGTCGCAGCAACTTCAAGCGCGCACAACTTGCCGCCGCTCAGAAGCTGGAAACTCTGGCCTGGCAATATCGATTGCAGGGCTGGCAGTATGCCCTGGGCGCGTCCGGCAGCATCAAAGCCGCTCATGAAGTGCTGGTCGAGATGGGTGAAAAAGACGGACTGATCACGCCTGAACGACTGGAAATGCTGACTGAAGCGGTGCTGAACTTTAAAAATTTCGATGCACTGGATCTGCCGGGCTTATCGGAAGACCGTCAGTCAGTGTTTGTGCCGGGACTCGCGATTTTGCGCGGCGTATTTGATGCGCTGGCGGTGAAAGAGCTGCGTCTTTCCGACGGTGCGCTGCGTGAAGGTGTGTTGTATGAGATGGAAGGACGATTCCGCCATCAGGACATCCGCACACGGACTGCGAAAAGTCTGGCCGAGCATTACAATATCGACCGGGAGCAGGCACGCCGTGTGCTGGAAACTACTGAGCAACTTTACAGCCAGTGGTTAGCGCAAAATACCAAACTGGTGCAGCCACAGCTGGAATCTCTGCTGAAATTCAGCGCTATGTTGCATGAAGTCGGTCTGAGCATTAATCACACAGGTATGCATCGCCACTCTTCTTATATCCTGCAAAACACCAATTTGCCGGGCTTTAATCAGGAACAGCAAACGCTGCTGGCGACGCTGGTGCGTTTTCATCGTAAGGCCATCAGGCTGGAAGAATTGCCGCGCCTGAACCTGTTTAAGAAGAAGCACTACATTCCGCTGATCCAGCTGCTGCGCCTTGGCGCGTTGCTCAATAACCAGCGCCAGTCGACGACCACGCCGGAATCCCTGCGGTTATCTACCGATGATAACCACTGGACACTGCGTTTCCCGGCCGGATATCTGGCGCAGAACAATCTGGTTCAGCTGGATTTTGAGAAAGAACAGAGTTACTGGAATGACGTCACGGGCTGGAAACTGATGCTCGAAGAAGAAGACGCGACAGCGGAAGACTGATCGGTTATTGCTTTAAAAAAGTCGCGATAAAAAAGCCCTCTGGCACAGCGTGCTCAGAGGGCTTTTTAGTTTCTACGTGCTGGTTTCCCGCAAAAATCAGGATGTCTGGAAATCGAGCAATGTGGTCAGTGGCTGCGGTTTACCTACCAGATAACCCTGCATGTAATCGACACCCAGCGCATGAAGCGCGGCTTTCTGTTCTTCCGTTTCCACATACTCCGCCACAATCGACAGGTGCTTCATACGTGCAACCTGACAAATAGACTGCACGATGTAAGCATCCAGTGAATCGGTAAGCATATTGCGCACAAAGCTGCCGTCAATTTTCAGGATATCGGCCTGAATGGCTTTCAGACGCCCGTAACTGGCGTAACCCGTACCGAAATCGTCAATCGCAATCCGGCAGCCATAAGCGCGCAATTCCCGCATCGCGAAATCAGCATATTTCATATTCTGCAGGAGATGCGATTCGGTGACTTCCAGTACGATCTGGAACGGCTCAATTTCATATTCAAGCATCAGCGATTTAAAGTCGCGGGTAAATGTCGGGCGGCATAACGTCGAGGGCGTGAAGTTCACGGCAAAACGCAGGCTCGGCAAACGGACACGGTTCTGATTGATAAACATCAGTGAATGTTTGAGCACCCACATATCCATCTGATAAGACAACCCAAATTCGTGGACGACTGGCAGGAATTTGTCCGGCGTCACCAGCGCTTCCTGCGAGCCATCAAACATTCGCAGCAGGATTTCGTGGTAGCTGTCACCGCGCACACCCAGTATCGGCTGGGCCATCAGCACAAAGCGATCGTCGTCTAACGCACGCTGAATTTTGTGCAACATGTCGACTTTGTCTCTGATCTCGAGCTGAACCTGGCTGTGATCACTTTTGTTCGACTCCGGCTGACCGGTGGTCAGTGAAACTTCCGCAATACCACTGAGTTCACCCAGCAGAATAGGCAGATGTTCGACAGGCGAATACACCGTGCAGTAGGACAAACCAATGTTGGGATGCAACGGCAACCCGTTCCAGATCAGGCGGAAATCCTCCAGATAATCATGCAGCCCCTGCAATTTCATATCCGCATCTTCGCAGTTGAGGCGCAGAACCAGATCATAGCCGGGTAAGTGATACACGCGCTCGCCAGGCTGGAGGGAAGGTTTAAGTCCGGCCGCCAGCTGCTGTTTGAACTGGATCCGCAGCTGCATACCGTAGTTACGGCTGAGCACATCCATATCCGACACGCGGATGAAGCAGAGCATGGAACGCGGATGGCGTGCTAAATCGCGGTTAAAGGCACGCAGATTGGGCAAACCAAATACCGGATCCTGCAAGGCAGCTGAGCTGAATTTCTTCATCAGAAGACGCTGACGGGAAGAAAGCGCCGCCATCAGCAACAGAGTGATGGTGTAAACCAGCATTAGCGCAGAGACAAATACCAGATTATGAATAAAACCAGTTTCTGAGATATAGCCTTGATAATTGAAGAATAAAATAGTGAGGGTAATACTCCATACGATGCTGATGAAGTAATAGCCATAGCGTAATGCCCCGAACAGCATCACAGGGAAAAGCAGCGTCAGAGTGTAGTCACTCAGCAAAATTTTAGTGAAGGGCTCGCTTATCCCTGGCACGCACAGCAGCGTCACCATGATTCCCAAGACCAGGAACCAAAGCACCATTTCGGTGGTTTTCACACCAGGCGCCCGTTGCTTTCGCAGCATCATACGCAACACGCGCCAGTAGCGGGGTTGACGCATCATGCGGATAACCAGGTAAATGATATGCGAATTGAGCAAAATACCGATGATCATCGCCTGCAAATTGATGAGGGTGCGCAACGTCACAAACTCAGCAGTGACCAGCCCCAGGTAACCCGGCAGCAACCCGCTTTCAACCACAATTTGCAGCACAATCATGAAGAAAAAAGTGAGGAAGATAAGCAGCCAACCGACACGGATCCATGCCAGATTCATCAGGCCTAAAGGTGCCGACCAGCGGTTCCCGGCCTGCCAGCGGTATCCGAGCCAGGCCAGAAAAAGAGAGGTGAAATAAATCACCGTCAGCAGCGTCGCCATTTCTGCGCCGACTCTGAAATAATAACGCAGGAACAATGTCAGGATGATCCCGGGCAAAGCGGCCCAGTCAAAAACCATCAGCAACGCAACACTCGTCGCCAATGGCATATAAATCAGATAGGTGCGACCTTCTGGCAAATATATGACCGGAGAAAGCCATGAGGTTAAGGGGATCAACACCAGCGCGCAAATGACGGGAAGTCCCCACCATTTATGGCGAATCTCATGCCAGGAAAAAAGTTTACGCATTCAGCCCATCTAAGTTTTGCGCATGAACTTCATGCCGCGGTGAATGATTCATTGTGTAACGGACGTCAGACAAGCAGGCTGACAACCGCAGTTGCAGGCTCCGTCCTGAATTATCGTAGTAAAAACGTCATTTCACATAAAACAACTGAAGAAAAAAGAATACAGCGGAGGCCAGAGTACAACGCTTTAAAAATATGGCTGGATTCTAATGTGACTTATCTTAAATCTCTTGATGCAGATCATTAAACACAATCTTTGTGATTTCACATAAAAATCATCTTAAACAAATTTACCTTGTGATTAACAAAAATGCTTTTTATATCCAGTCAGATAGAATAATCCGAAGAAAAAGGAAAATTCCTGAAATCAGAATTTTTTCCAAAAAAGGATAAAACGCCACTTCACCTTTATTTGATTATCTGGCTGCTCGTTTAGATGTGTTATATATTGTAAACGTTATCATTTGCAGTTCTTCATCCTTCCACCGGAGCAACGATTTACTTAAGCGATCACATTATGTCTCGAAAAACCAACATCACAATGACGAAAATCGTTTTATCGATCAGCTTCATTATTTTGTTAGGACGCCTGGTCTATTCCGGTATCGGCGCGTATTCCCACCATCAGAATCAAAAACAACAGCAAACCGATGGGCAAACCGTAGCACCTCAGGAACCGACTTCCGACAAAGCTTGTACCGGCACACTCAAGACCTGCCGCTACCATAAGGATTAAGGATCCCGAATGTCTGCCGAAAAACCGATAAGTTACGGCCAAAAACTCGCCGAGAGTCGCCGCCGGATCCTCGATCTCCTTCTGAATACCGATGACCTTGCTGACAGCATTCTCGGTGAAGAGATTGACGTTGATGATGTCACCCGCGCCAGACTGATGGACAACACCGCAGAGCTGAGCTCGCGGGTGCAAAAACTCCATGCCGCCGACGTAGCGGATGTGCTGGAAGCCTTACCCATTCATGAACGCCTGGCGCTGTGGCGACTGGTGGAACCGGCTGCCCGCGGTAAGGCGCTGGTCGAAGTCTCAGAAACCGTCTGGGACAGCCTCATTGAAGAAATGAGCGACAAAGACCTGCTGAAAACCATGTCACTGCTGGATGTGGACGATCAGGTTTATCTGGCTGAATATCTGCCGCGCGACCTGACGGGCCGCGTTCTCACTTCACTGGATCCGCGCCAGCGCGATAAAGTCCGTGAAGTGATGAAGTTCAGTAAAGAGTGCGTGGGCAGGATCATGGACTTTGAGCTGCTGACGGTTCGACCTGACGTTTCACTTGGCACCGTACAGCGCTTTCTTCGCCTGAACAAAGCCATACCACAAGCTTCTGATAAGCTGTTTATCACTGACCGTAAAAATACGTTATTGGGCGAATTACCGCTGACTGCGATTCTGCTTAACCCGCCACATACGCTGGTGTCAGACGTCATGGTCACCGACCTCACCAGTTTTGAGCCGGAAGATAAAGCCGAGGACGCTGCCAGTGCGTTCGAACGTTATGACCTGATCACCGCGCCGGTAGTGGACAAAAAAGGCAAGCTGATGGGTCGCCTGACGGTGGAAGAAATCGTCGATTTCGTCAATAACGATACCGACAGCAATTTACGCCGCATGGGCGGTCTGAGCCCTGAAGAGGATGTGTTTTCACCGGTCACCAAAGCCGTGCGTAACCGCTGGGCGTGGCTGGCAATCAATCTGTGTACCGCGTTTATCGCCTCGCGCGTGATTGGCCTGTTTGAGCATACGATTTCGCAACTGGTGGCGCTGGCTGCACTGATGCCGATTGTTGCCGGCATCGGCGGGAATACCGGTAATCAGACCATCACCATGATTGTCCGCGGGCTGGCCCTGCACCATGTCCAGCTCGGCAACCTGAAATTCCTGATGTTCAGGGAACTGGGTGTGGCGCTGATCAATGGTCTGGTCTGGGGCGGACTGATGGGCGTCGTGACATGGCTGCTGTACAGTGACTGGGAAATGGGCGCTGTGATGACGCTGGCGATGGTGCTGAACCTGCTGCTGGCTGCGCTGATGGGCGTGGTTATCCCGCTGACTATGGTGCGTATGGGGCGTGACCCTGCGGTCGGTTCCAGCGTGATGATCACCGCGCTGACCGATACCGGCGGATTCTTTATCTTCCTTGGCCTCGCCACTATTTTCCTGCTTTGACCCATGAACTCCGGCCACCCGGCCGGAATATTCGTTAACTATTACAACGTAATGTAGAATTTAAATTAATAATTAGTCGCGCTTTTCCGATACTGATAGTACCTGTCACCTTAAGTGCTCATGGTGACGCGTAAGTGATAAAAAACAGAAAAACCATCATCACTGCAACTGTTCTGGATCCAAACTCCAGCCTGAAAAAGGTTTTCACCGTGGAAAAAAGCAAACCACCCTCGATCTTAGTCAATCGGGCGAACTGGACATCTCACGTACTGCTAGGCATTTCAGTTTGCCTGCTTGCGCTCGCCTGCATGAGCGTGATTCAGAAATCATCGAGTCTGGCGGGTTTGTGGTTGCCGACAGCGCTGATGATCCCGGTGCTGTTTCATCACCGCTACCGCGACTGGCTGCCATTGCTGTGCGCCAGCGCATTGGGTATTGCCGCAGCGCATACTGTTCTGGGCACACCTTTCCTGCGCTATCTGCCCTATATGCTCAACAACCTTTTTGAAGCCTCGCTTTGTGCGTCTCTTTTGCGCCGGATGTTACCGGCGCAGGATCCCCTCTCCGGCCTCGGTTACTGGATCAGATTCCTGCTGATAGCGGTCATTTTATGCCCGCTGGTCAGCTCATTTATCATGATGCTGTTTATCCTGCATGTTCATTCGCCGGTGGAACTGCAAAGTCGTTTTGCCACCTGGTTCATGTCTGAGGCTGTGGCGATCCTGGCGCTGACCCCGCTCGGGCTGATTTATCAGCGCGGTTATTTCAGGAAAAACCTGACTCCGGACCGTTTTTTCGGGTTACTTCTGACGCTCGTTATCACGCTGGTTGCAGGTTTTCTGGCGCTCAAATGGCTGCCTTATACCTTCGCCTTCATCACCATTCCGTTGTTATGGTGTGCCATCCGTTTACCCCGCGTCGAAGCATTCATCATTTTTCTGTCGATGACGCTGATGATTACTTTACTGCACACCAGCGGCATTGTTTCCGTGCAGCCGCATACCGTCGTGCAAATTCCGCAGGGACTTATTTTCCTGCCGTTGCTGCTGATCCTCACTCCCGCAAACGCGATGGCGATGGCGATGCACGCCCTGCGGGCAGAGAAGTCGCATATCACGCAGAGTGAAAATCGCTTTCGCAACGCGATGGAATATTCGGCGATTGGCATGGCGCTGGTTTCCCCGCAGGGCAAACTGTTACAGGTAAATAAATCGCTGTGTAATTTGCTGGGTTATGAGGCGAGATATCTCACCACGCTGACCTTTCAGGAAATTACGTATCAGGAAGATTTGGGTAAGGATCTGACATTGCTCGGGCAGTTGCTTAACGATGAAATTCAGAACTACACCATGGAAAAACGTTACTTGTGTCGCAGCGGTGAAGTGATTTGGGCGTTACTGGCGGTGTCGCTGGTGCGCGATGAAGAGCATAACCCGCTGTATTTCATTTCTCAGATAGAGGATATCAACGACCTCAAGCACACCGAAGTGACCAATAAGCGTCTTTCGGAAGCGCTGCATGAAGAGAAAGAGCTGCTGCACATCACCCTCAATTCCATCAACGAAGCCGTAATTTCTACCGACCGGAATATGAACATCACGTTTATGAACCCGGTGGCGGAGAAAATGACCGGATGGACGGAAGAACAGGCGCAGGGTCAGCCGGTGAACCGCATTGTGCTCATCAGCAAAGGGCAGGATGGCCCGCTTATCGACAACCTGCTGCAATTTGATATTAATGAAAATCTTCACTCTTCCATTGAGCGATCCTTGGTGCTGCACGGCTATCACACCGGTCTGTTTGATGTCCAGCTGGCGGTTTCCCCGCTGCGTACCCTGAAAGATGAACCGATTGGCATCGTGCTGGTATTGCAGGACGTCAGTAAATCCCGCGAGCTGATGCGCAAGCTCAGCTACAGCGCGTCTCACGATTTACTGACCGGATTGTCGAACCGTGGCAGTTTCGAATCCAGCCTGAAAAAAGCACTGAATCTGATAGTCACTGCGCATCAGTCGCACTGTCTGGCGTTTATCGATCTGGATCGCTTTAAAGCAATTAATGATACGGCAGGGCACGCCGCCGGTGACGAACTGCTGCGCCAGATAAGCACGCTGATGCAGGAACACATCCGCAACAGCGACCGCCTCGCGCGGCTGGGCGGCGATGAATTTGCGCTGATCTTATTTGATTGTCCGGCGGAACAGGGATTGAGCACGCTTGCGAAACTGGTCAGTGAAATCAATCAGTTCGAATTTATCTGGGAAGACAAATTCTACCGCATCGGTGCCAGCGCCGGATTAACGAAGATGAATGACCCCGATGTCAGTAGCAGCGAATACATGGCGCAGGCGGATAAGGCCTGTTATACCGCTAAAAATAACGGACGCGGACGGGTTTTCCGCTACGAACCGGAACAGAAAACCGCCACCGTTCATACTGACAACAGCGTGTTCCCGACCGATAAGCATTAACCGGGGCCGGTTAAGGGGTATCCGGTTGCCAGTCGTTATTGAACCACAAATGCAGCGTGGCGTAGGTACGCCACGGTTTCCAGAGTTCTGCATAGCGGGCAATTTTCCCCGGTGTCATGCCCGGAAAACGCTGCTTAATCAGATAGTCGCCACCCAGAAAAACATCCGGCGCGGACCACGCCCGCATCGCCACATAACTGGCTGTCCAGCTACCAATCCCCGGCATCGCCAGCAATTGTCTGACACCTTCCTGCACATCGGTAATTTCATCGAGCGGTAACCGCCCTTCTTCCACGGCCTGCGCAAGATTGATCAGACACGCCGCGCGTTTGGCCTGCACGCCGATACCGCGCAAATCATCCACCGTTAATTTACCGACCGATGCAGGAGACGGGAACAGATGCGTCAGCGCCGGGAAAGGCGTTGTGACAGATTCACCCCATTTTTCGGTCAGCCGCGTCGCCAGCGTCGCCGCCATTTTTACGCTCACCAGCTGTCCGAGAATAGCTCTGACCGTCAGCTCAAAACGGTTTATACAACCCGGCAGACGCAATCCCACCGCGTTTTCCGCCAGCGCGCCTAAACCCTCGGCGATAAGCAGTGGCTGCGCGTCCAGATCCAGTAACCGCCGTACCTGCCTGGCCACATTATCCGCAACCGGCACCAGCGATGGCGAAATCTCAAGTTCGACGCTATTAACATCCGCCAGAGGCCGCAGCCGCAACCAGCCGGTCAGCCGTACGCCGTTGTGCATCACCGCCAGCGTCCGCTGATAATAGTCGCCGTCCTGTTGCTCAACGCCCTGCAATGTCCGCGCGCCGAGAAACGCCGTCATCCACTGCCAGTCATACGGAGGCTGATACGTCAGAAGCATTTGAGTCACAGAATAATCCTTATAAAAAAGCCTCCTGAAAAGGAGGCTATTGAGATCCCGCATCTCCAAAATAACCGGAGTCTGAAGGAGATTATTTACGGCGCCAGGTGGTTCCGTTTGCCCCATCTTCTAAGACAATACCCATTTCATTCAGGCGATCACGCGCTTTATCTGCCATGCCCCAGTCTTTGCTGGCACGGGCATCGTTACGCTGTTTAATTAAGGCTTCTATTTCAGCGACTTCATCGTCGTTATCCGCCTGCGCACCGGATTTCAGGAACTGCTCCGGATCCTGCGCCAGCAAGCCCAGCACACCGGCCAGCTGACGCAGTTCTGCTGCCAGACCGTTTGCCGCAGACAAATCCTCCGTTTTCAGGCGGTTGATGTCGCGTGCCATATCGAACAGCACGGAATAGGCTTCAGGCGTGTTGAAATCGTCGTCCATTGCGGCACGAAAACGCGCCACGAACGCTTCGCCACCGGCTGGCGTTGCACTGGCGTCAGTCCCGCGCAGCGCGGTATACAGACGTTCCATCGAGGTACGCGCCAGCTTCAGGTTCTCTTCGCTGTAGTTCAGCTGGCTGCGGTAATGGCCAGACATCAGGAAGTAACGCACGCTTTCAGCATCGTAATATTTCAGGACATCGCGCACGGTAAAGAAATTATCCAGCGATTTGGACATCTTTTCGCGGTCGATCATCACCATGCCGGAGTGCATCCAGGTGTTCACATACGGGCCGTCATGCGCGCAACTGGACTGAGCAATTTCGTTTTCGTGGTGCGGGAACATCAGGTCAGAACCCCCACCGTGAATGTCGAAATGCGCGCCGAGCTGTTTGCAGTTCATCGCCGAACATTCGATATGCCAGCCCGGACGGCCTTCGCCCCACGGCGAGGTCCAGCTCGGTTCGCCCGGCTTGGACATTTTCCACAGCACGAAGTCCATCGGATTACGTTTCACGTTGGCTTCGACTTCGACGCGTGCCCCTGCCTGCAACTGATCCAGATCCTGACGGGACAACACACCGTAATCCGGATCGCTTTCCACCCAGAACATCACATCGCCGTTTGAGGCCACATACGCATGATCACGGTCGATCAACTTCTGCACGATATCGATGATTTCATGAATATGCCCGGTCGCGCGCGGCTCAGAATCCGGTGGCAGGATGTTCAGCGCAGCAAAATCCGCATGCATTTCTGCGATCATTCGATCGGTTAATGCCATGAAGGTTTCGCCATTTTCAGCGGCACGTTTAATGATTTTATCGTCGATATCGGTGATGTTACGCACATACTTCAGGTCATAACCGACGTAACGCAGGTAACGCGATACCACGTCGAAAGACACAAAGGTGCGACCATGGCCGATATGACACAGGTCGTAAACAGTGATCCCACACACGTACATCCCGACTTTACCGGCATGAATTGGCTTGAATTCCTCTTTTTGGCGACTCAGGGTATTAAAAATCTTCAGCATCAGGCTATTCCGTGTGTTGGGCGTAGAAAATGACGTTGGCGCATTTAAGCGACACTAACGGCCATAATATAACGAAAATGATTTCACCGAAACGGCATAAGGCCGCCGGACGGGGTTTAGTGGTCACAAAGGCGCTGCTGACGGCAACTTTTGAGTTATGGTATAAGAAAAGGCTATAGTAGCCGCTCTAACCAAGAGCACACACCAACATTAGCAGGATGATAAACATGGTCACTTTCCACACCAACCACGGCGACATCGTCATTAAAACTTTCGCTGACAAAGCGCCAGCCACGGTTGAAAACTTCCTGAACTATTGCCGTAAAGGCTTCTACGACAACACGATTTTCCACCGTGTCATTAACGGTTTCATGATCCAGGGTGGCGGTTTTGAGCCAGGCATGAACCAGAAAAACACGGATGCACCTGTCAACAACGAAGCAGACAACGGCCTGAAAAATACCAAAGGCACGCTGGCGATGGCTCGTACCAACGATCCACATTCTGCTACTGCGCAGTTCTTTATCAACGTCACTGACAACGATTTCCTCAACCACAGCGGCAAAAATGCGCAAGGTTGGGGTTACTGCGTATTTGCAGAAGTGGTTGAAGGTCAGGACGTTGTTGACGCAATCAAAGCCGTCAAAACGGGCCGCAGCGGTATGCACCAGGACGTTCCAAAAGAAGATGTTGTGATCAAAAGCGTCACAGTCAGCGAATAATCAACGTCGGGATGACCACGTTTTTTATCGCAGATATCCATCTTTGCGCACAGGAACCGGCAATCACTGCCGGTTTTCTGCGTTTTCTGCGTGAAGATGCGCCGCAGGCCGATGCCCTGTACATTCTCGGTGATCTGTTCGAAGCCTGGATTGGTGACGACGATCCGCAGCCTCTTCACACCGAAATCTCTGCCGCACTCAATCAGTTACACCAGCAAGGTGTGCCCTGCTTCTTCATTCACGGCAACCGCGATTTTCTGCTCGGCAGACGTTTTGCGCGCGACAGTCTGATGACGCTGCTGCCAGAGAAAAAAGTGCTGGAGCTGTATGGCCGCCGCGTTCTGATACTGCACGGCGACACGCTGTGTACCGACGACGTCGCTTATCAAAACTTCCGCAAAAAAGTCCACAATCCGTTAATTCAGAAACTGTTCCTGATGCTGCCACTGAAATGGCGACTGGGTATTGCCGCCAGAATGCGCGCCAACAGCAAAGCATCTAATCAGGGAAAACCACTGGAAATTATGGATGTGAACCCGCAGGCGGTGGTCAGCGAAATGCAGGCGGCAGGCGTCGAGTGGATGATCCACGGCCACACCCATCGCCCGGCGATCCACGATGTGCCGCTGGAGAATAAAACCGGCCACCGCGTGGTACTCGGCGCATGGCACGAAGAAGGTTCGATGGTGAAAGTCACCGCCGATAACGTCGAGCTGATCAGCTTCCCGTTTTAAGTCATCTCAAAATTACCCGAAATAATTCGAGTTGCTGGAAGGCGACAAGCTCATGAATCCCTGGGAATTTAGCTGACTAAGTGACCGGGGTGAATGAGCGCAGTCAACGCATCAGCAGCTCGAAGTATGAAGGGTAACGGGTACGCCTGAATGGAAGCGGAATTGTTCATCCGGTGTGAGGATCAGTTCCGCTTCAATCCTGCCAAACTCTTCCACACGCTCACTGATATCCGTTCCCGCATATTGTTCGGCCAGCGCCAGATAATCGGCAAAATGACGTGATTCTGAGCGCAACAGCGACGTATAAAAGCGCGACAGGGTTTCATCGAGATGCGGTGCAATCTTGGCGAAACGCTCACACGAACGCGCTTCGATATACGCCCCGATAATCAGCCGATCGACCAGAATATTCAGGTCATCGTGATGGCGGGTATGTTTAATCATACCGCTGGCATAGCGCGACGGCGAAAGCTGGGTATAGGTAATATTGCGTTTTTGCATGATTTCCACCACCTGCTCAAAGTGGTGAAGCTCTTCGCGAGCCAGACGCGCCGCACAAAACAGCAACTCGGTGCGATCCAGATATTTAGTCATCAGGCTCATCGCCGTCGCCGCCGCCTTCTTTTCACAGTTAGCGTGGTCAATCAGCATGACCGTCTGATTTTCCAGCGCCACATCCACCCACAATGCGGGGGTTTCACAGTGAAGAAAATCATAAATCGGTGCCAGTAAAGCCTGCGTCATAAATCAGTTTCCAATAAAATTAGTCATTAATATATTGACTCGGATTATACAAATCTGCGGCAAACTTCTCATCAAAAATGCGCCGTTTTCCGGCGACGCAACCGTTTTCCTCCCTCGCGGAGCATGCTATCATTTGCGCCCTCGCAGTTTCTATTTCCGAACCACAGGAGCTTTAAAGACATGTCATCCAACGTTACCCCGGCAAAAATCGCCATCGTTATGGGGTCTAAAAGTGACTGGGCGACCATGCAGTTTGCCGCCGAAGTCCTCACAACGCTGAATATTCCTTTCCATGTCGATATCGTCTCCGCTCACCGCACGCCGGACAAATTGTTCACTTTCGCTGAGCAGGCTTCCGCCAATGGTTTTGATGTGATCATCGCAGGCGCAGGCGGCGCGGCACATCTTCCGGGCATGCTGGCGGCGAAAACCCTGGTGCCGGTGCTGGGTGTGCCGGTGCAAAGTGCTGCGCTGAGCGGCATCGACAGCCTGTATTCCATCGTACAAATGCCGCGCGGTATTCCGGTCGGTACACTGGCGATTGGTAAAGCCGGTGCCGCTAACGCCGCCTTGCTGGCCGCACAAATCCTTGCCCTGCACGATGCTGAGATTGCTAAAAATCTGGCCGCATGGCGCACAGCACAAACTGACGAAGTGCTGAACAATCCCGATCCGCGGGAGGAAGTATGAAGCCGGTTTGCGTACTCGGAAACGGCCAGTTAGGCAGAATGCTGCGTCAGGCCGGTGAACCGCTGGGGATCGCCGTTTATCCCGTCGGGCTTGATGCCGAACCGGAAGCCGTGCCGTATCAGCAAAGCGTCATCACCGCAGAAATCGAACGCTGGCCGGAGACCGCGCTGACCCGCGAACTGGCGACACACAATGCGTTTGTTAACCGCGAGATTTTCCCGCGTCTGGCTGACCGCCTGACGCAAAAACAATTGCTCGATCAGCTCGGTCTGGCGACCGCGCCGTGGCAGTTGCTGGCTGATGCCGCCGAATGGCCTCAGGTATTTTCTGAGATTGGCGAACTGGCGATTGTTAAACGCCGCGTCGGCGGCTACGACGGCCGTGGTCAGTGGCGTCTGCGTTCCGGCGAAGAAAATACACTGCCGCAGGATTGCTACGGCGAATGTATCGTTGAACAGGGCATCAATTTCTCCGGCGAAGTTTCGCTGGTGGGTGCGCGCGGACATGACGGCAAAACCGTGTTTTATCCGCTGACCCATAACCTGCATCAGGACGGCATTCTGCGCACCAGCGTGGCACTGCCGAAGCCGGACGCCGCCCAGCAACAGCAGGCGGAAAGCATGTTGTCGGCCATCCTCAACGAACTGAATTATGTCGGCGTGATGGCGATGGAATGTTTCGTGGTCAGCGAAGGTTTGCTGATAAACGAACTGGCTCCGCGCGTTCATAACAGCGGACACTGGACGCAAAACGGCGCCTCCTACAGCCAGTTTGAAATGCACCTGCGCGCGATCCTCGGCCTGCCGCTGCCGAAACCGGTAGTCAGTACGCCATCGGTGATGGTGAATCTGATTGGTACGGATGTGTCAGAACAGTGGCTGAACCTGCCGCTGGTCAATCTGCACTGGTACGAGAAAGAGGTGCGTCCGGGCCGTAAAGTCGGACACCTGAATATTAACGACGCAAGTGCCAGCCTGCTGAAAGAAAACCTCAACGCACTGATCCCGATGCTGCCGGAAGAATATGCCAGCGGTATTGAATGGGCAGTAGAAAAGCTTTGATTTGATCGGCTCCTCCCCTGCGAAGGGGAGGAGCAAAACCATCAACTGTCGTACTGCCTGAACAATGCCCGCCCCCGCAGCAACCGCACACCGAGCCAGCCACCGCAGACGGACAACAGCACCGCGCTGACCACCGGTACCGCAATCCACATCAGGTAATTCGGTTCCCACGGGAAATCGAACACTTTGCGTTGCAGCAACCATAATGCGGCTTCCGCGCCAATTGCGGCGGCGATGCCTGCGACCAGCCCGAGCACGGCAAATTCACACCACAGCGTCCGGTGCAGCATTTTTTTGCTGGCACCCAACGTGCGGTAAACGATCAGCTCCTGACGGCGCTGACGCATGCCAACCTGGATTTGCGCCAGCAGCAGCAATCCGCCGCACAGCATTACCAGCAGAACCATCACTTCCAGCGCCCTACTTACCTGCTGTAATACCTGTCCGACCTGACGCAGTATGGAACCGATATCCAGCAAACTCAGCGTCGGGAACTGGCGGTTTAGCTGCGTAATGGTGCTGACATCGCCGTGATAACGGAAACTGGTCAGCCAGCTTTGCGGCTGTGCGTCTAGCGCTCCTGGCGGGAAGATAAAGTAGAAATTCGGCTTCAGGCTGTCCCAGTCCACTTTCCGCAGGCTGGTAATTTTGGCACTGAACTCCTGGGTATCGCCGCTGAATGTGACGGTATCGCCGAGTTTCAGCCCCAGACGTCCAGCCAGCCCTTCGTCAATCGACACTTCACCGGCTTTCGGTGGCGCATTGCCTGCGACCAGCGGATTATGATCTGGCAGCCCTTCCATCCAGGTCAGGTTCAGCTCACGGTTCACCGCTTCCCCGCCTGCATCATCCGGCTTGATGATATCGGTGGCGACCTTATCGTTAATCTTCGTCAGGCGAACCCGCACAATCGGATAGAAAGTTTCCGGCTCCGCTTTATGCTGATGCAGGAAATCCGTGACCTGCGGAATTTGCTCCTTGGTGATATTGAGCAGGAAGTAATTCGGGCTATCCGGCGGCAGCTGTTGCTCCCAGCGATCCAGCAAATCTCCGCGCATCACCAGCAGCAATGCCAGCAACATAAACGACATCGAGAATGCCGCCAGCTGGCTGAGCGTCACCCACGGCTGGCGCAGCAGGCGGTTAACGGCGAGGCGCAGCGGCAACTGACGGAACGTGAGTTTGCGTAACAGCAGCAGCGCGCCCCAGCCAATTACGCCCAGCAACAGCGAAAGCACCAGCACGCCCGCCAGCAGCGACCAGAGCAATGAACTGCCGCCCATCAGCGCCGCCAGCAAACCGACGACGACCAGCACCATCACCGGCAGGAAATAACGCAGCGGCCAGACATTGGCCACCACGTCCTGACGCAGCACCCGCAGCGGCTGGGTCGCCAGCAACTGACGATACGGACGAATACCAATCAGCAGGGAGATCACCACCATCGCGCCCATCGACCATACCCACGGCCAGCCACCGGCAGGTGGCAAAGCCGCAGGCAGAACCGGTGCCAGCACTTTCATTAGTACGGCCTCAAATACCAGGCCGACCACGCTGCCGCAAATTCCGGCCAGCACCAGCACCGCCAGCCACTGACCGATAATCAGTTTTCGCAGTGCCTTTTTCCCGGCACCTAATGTTTTCAGCACGGCAACCAGATCGTAACGGCTGCGGCAATAATGCCCCATCGAAACAGCAATGGCGGCAATCGACAACATCAGCGTCAGCAGTGCAGAAAGCGTGAGGAACTGCTGGGAACGCTGCAACGATTTACCCAGCGCGCCTTCGGAGTCTTCCATTCCGCTCCAGCGCTGATCTGGCTTGAGCAGCCCTTTAATTGCCTCACCGTAGGTCTGAATCGCCTGCGGTGAACCGGCGAACATATAACGATAGGTCAGGCGACTTCCCGGCTGAATGGCACCGGTTTTCGGCACATCATCCAGATTCATGATTACGCGGGGCGCAGTCTGGAACGGGTTAAAACCCGAATCCGGCTCCTGAACAATCACACCGGCAATTTTCAGCGTGGTGTCGCCGACATCCAGATTGTCGCCGACTTTCACATTCAGTAACGCCAGCAAACGCGGCGCAACCAGCACGGTGCCCGGCTGAGGTTTCAGCCCTGCCGGTTCAGTTTGTAACGCACCATACAGCGGATACGCCAAATCGGTGGCTTTGACGGCCGCCAGCTGCGGCGTTTCACCGGCAAATGTCATGGTCATGAAAGAGAGCTGACGGCTGACTTTCAGCCCCTGCGACTGCGCATCCTGTAACCAGGCTTCGGTAATCGGATGGGCGGAACGCAGCACGCGGTCACCGGCGATAAACTCGCGGCTTTGCTGGCTCAGCCCTTTATCCATACGGTCGCTGATACTGCCGAGCGCCAGCACACAGGCCACCGCCAGTGTCAGAGCCAGCCAGACGATCAGCAGCGATGGCGAACGCCATTCCCGCCAGAACCAGCGCCAGATCATGCTTCCTCCCACAATTTCCCGTCGCGCAAACGTAACCGCCGCTGGCAACGCGCCGCCAGCTGCTCATCATGCGTGACCAGGATCAGCGTCGTCGCTGCATCGCGGTTCAGGGAGAACAGCAAGTCGACAATACGTTCACCCGTGGCGCGATCCAGATTACCGGTCGGCTCATCGGCGAAAAGTAATTTTGGTTTGCCGATAAACGCCCGCGCCAGCGCCACACGTTGCTGTTCACCACCGGAAAGCTGTGCGGGAAGGTGATGCAGACGCCCGCCCAGCCCGAGGCTTTCCAGCAACTGCACCGCCTGCTGACGGCTGCTGCTGTCGCTTTCTCCGCGTAAAAGCGCAGGAAGCTGCACGTTTTCCAGCGCGTTAAGCGTCGGCACCAGCATGAAAGACTGGAACACGAAGCCGACATTTTTTGCCCGCAGCTCCGCGCGCCCTTCTTCATTGAGTTCACCGAGAGATTTGCCCAGCAACTTCACGTCGCCGCTGGTGCCGTCATCCAGCCCGGCAAGAATGCCGAGTAAGGTGGATTTACCGGAACCGGATTCGCCAATCAGGGTAATTGTCTGGGCAGGTTTGACAACCAGCTCCACACCGGACAGGATGGTGAGCTGACCTTCACCCTGACCGACGTGCTTACTTAGATGATGAACTTCAAGAACATTTTCCGCTGGCATCTCCCCTTCCTTATGTTGTTAGGATTATTGAGTTTTCGCGCCGTTGCTGCTGATAACTTGCTGATTATTGGCGACAGTTTGAGTGCTGTCTATCGACTTCCTGTAGCCGAATCCTGGCCAACATTACTGAATAACAAATGGCAAAAAGAAGGTGGGAAGCCCACCATCATTAACGCCAGCATCAGCGGCGATACCGCTGAACAAGGGCTGGCGCGTTTGCAAACCTTGCTGCAACAGCATCATCCGCGCTGGGTGCTGATTGAACTGGGCGCCAATGACGGGTTGCGCGGGTTTGCGCCGCAGACCATTTCGCAAACGCTGACGCAGATTATCAGTCAGGTAAAACAGGCCAATGCCGAGCCGCTGCTGATGCAAATCCGTCTGCCGCCTAATTATGGCCGCCGCTACGGCGATGCGTTCTACGCCATTTATCCGGCGCTGGCGAAGCAGGAAAACATCCCGCTGGTGCCGTTCTTTATGGAACAGGTCGCCGTAAAACCTGAATGGATGCAGGATGACGGATTACATCCGGCACTGGCAGCACAGTCGTTTATTGCCGACTGGATGTCTGAAAAACTCACGCCGTTACTGACGCATTAAGTTTAAAATACGACGAATAAAATAATACCGGGACGTGAGTAAAACCAAGACGTTACCTTTTCATCCGACTCCCTAGTAAATCACAGTCATAAAAAATAGGGACATCCCACAGGTAAAGTTATGCAAAAAGCTGTATTAATCACCGGTTGTTCCAGTGGTATCGGGTTAGTCGCCGCCCAGGATTTGCGCGCACGTGGCTACCGGGTACTGGCGGCATGTCGTAAAACGCAGGATATCGACACGCTGCAACAAATGGGTTTTGAAACTATTCAGTTAGATCTGGATGATAAACAGAGTGTCGAACTCGCCGCCGCCGAGGTGATTGCGCTGACGGGAAACCGCCTGTACGGCCTGTTTAACAATGCCGGTTATGGTGTTTACGGCACGCTCAGCACCGTCAGCCGTGAGCAGTTCGAGCAGCAATTCTCCACGAATCTTTTCGGCACACATCAGCTGACGCAGCTTCTGCTGCCCGCCATGTTGCCGCACGGCGAAGGCCGCATTATCCAGACCAGTTCGGTAATGGGGCTGATTACCACGCCGCGTCGTGGCGTTTATGCCGCCAGTAAATTTGCGCTGGAAGCCTGGTCCGACACGCTGCGTATGGAGTTGCATGGCACGGGGATTCAGGTCAGCCTGATTGAACCCGGCCCGCTGAGCAGTAACTTCACCGCGAACGTCAATCAGTCGCAGGCCGACCAGCCGGTAGAAAATCCGGGTATTGCCCGCCGATTTACGCTCAAGCCAGAGGCAGTTTTACCAAAACTGCACCATGCTTTAGAAAACCCGCGCGCGCGTTTTCGTTATCCGGTCACGCTGGTCGCCCATGCACTGGCAGTGCTTAAGCGCCTGTTGCCAGCCCGTTTGCTGGATAAAATATTACGCGGAAACAGCTAAGTAAAAGCGATAAGGGGTTGAAGCGGCACGAGTCGCCCCCATCTTATTTTTAATGCTTTAAACGCCTTAGTCAGAGAGAACGAATTCATGCTTGCACAACCTACAGTAATCGATATCAACGAAACAAACCTGCACCAGACGCTGGAACAATCCATGTCTGTGCCGGTAATGTTCTATTTCTGGTCTGAACGCAGCCAGCACTGCCTGCAACTGGGGCCGATCCTCGACAAACTGGCGGTGGAATATGCCGGTCAGCTGATTCTGGCGAAAGTGGACTGCGATACCGAGCAGATGATTGCCCAGCAGTTTGGTCTGCGTTCGATCCCTGCGGTTTACCTGTTTAAAGACGGTCAGCCGGTCGATGGTTTCCAGGGGCCGCAGCCGGAAGAAGTGATCCGCGAACTGCTGCAAAAAGTGCTGCCGAAAGAAGAAGAGCTGAAACTGGCTCAGGCGCAGGAACTGTTGCAGGCCGGCAATGTGGCTGAAGCCCTGCCGTTGCTCAAAGATGCATGGCAGCTGAGCAATCAGCGCAGTGATATCGGTCTGTTGCTGGCAGAAACGCAAATTCACTTAAACCGCACCGAAGATGCGCAAGCCGTGCTGGCGACCATTCCGTTACAGGATAAAGACTCCCGTTATCAGGGGCTGATTGCGCAAATTGAATTGCTGAAACAGGCGGCTGATACGCCGGAAATTCAGCTGCTGCAACAGGAATTACAACAAGATCCTGAGAACGCTGAACTCATCGTCAAGCTCAGCCTGCAATTGCATCAGGTCGGGCGTAACGAAGAAGCCCTGGAACTGCTGATAGCACCGCTGAAAAAAGATTTAAGCGCGGCGAACGGCGCGGCGCGTAAAACGCTGATGGATATTATGGCCGCTCTCGGTACCGGCGATGCGCTGGCTGCTAAATATCGCCGCCAGTTATATTCCCTGCTGTATTAATTCACAAGAATTATAATTACAAACACCGGCCTCGTGCCGGTTTTTTTATGCTCACATATAAATAACTAATTATCATTTTAATTACTAAATTATATTCATCATTTACCAATTATAAAGCATACAAATTAATTAATATTTTACCTAGCAGAATAGCCCTATATCACCAAATATCATTCCCATCCACTAATTAAAACCGTAGTATACCTCCCACAAAAAAAAACCACGTAGCCCGCCTGTCTACTAGAAAACAAAAAAAGTAACAAAATAAAATTTTTTAAAACCACCAAGCTGGTGATATTTCATAAACATGGAGTTTTTATATGAAATTTAAAAAAACATTCATTTCTTCAATGCTATTCGTCGGCCAAATAAATTATGTGTCAGCGGCTTTAATGCGTGATGATATTAGCGTACAAGTCTATCGTGATTACGCAGAAAACCGCGGGGTATTTTCTCCTGGTGCGCTAAATGTTCCGGTCTATCATATAGATGGTTCAATGAGTGGCATCCTCAACGTTATTCCTGATTTTAGCTCAAGTGCAGACGGGGGGTTTTCAACCTTAATTACTTCTCAGGTTGCGCCTTCTGCAGCGCATGTTAATTACACAGACAACCTCACCTTTGCTAAACGTTTTCAGCAACTTGATGCGACCTTATTCAGTGGTGCCGAAAATGCTTCAAGTTATACATTAATGAATGAAGTGACTGAACGCGCTTATGATATCAGTGCGGGAGATGACTATAAGCTGACAAGGTTACGAACGCTGGTAACGGATGCTGCGCCTTCGGAGTTATTCACCGATATATCCCAGTTAAAGAAAGGCTTAGCAATTGCACGCGTAGGTGGAGGATATCTGACAATTGCTTTTGCGGGAGGTGGCGCTGACACCATTGATTATGGTCCACTGGCTGGTGGTACAAATATTATCACCAACATCAGCAAGAACGGCGATGTTTACACCTTCAATTATAAATTAACTGAACAGCAAAAAACGGCATTAGATGTCGGTGCGATGTCCGGCGACAGCGGCAGCGGGATTTGGGGCTGGGATTCTAAATCACAAAGCTGGAAACTTCTTGGCATTCATTCGGCGCATAGCGGAGCACAACAATATGACACGCTGACAAATATCGGAAGGGCAGCCCCGGACTGGACACTAGCCACTATTGAAAGTTTTAACGATCCCGCTATTAATACGCTAAATAGCGATGACATTATTGATGTCGGTTATCAGGATATGTATACCGGAGAAGGTCATTTCATACTCAATGGCAAATACATTAATTATCACGGGATACGTACTGATATCGATTCAGCCACTCTGGCCGATGCGGATTTTAAAAATAATAAAAACCTGATCCTCGGGGGCGCGGGGGGTACTCTCCGGCTGAATTCAGGT
Organism: Rahnella bruchi; assembly: GCF_003614975.1. GTDB lineage: Bacteria > Pseudomonadota > Gammaproteobacteria > Enterobacterales > Enterobacteriaceae > Rahnella > Rahnella bruchi. The sequence goes on from NZ_QZWI01000001.1 coordinate 764,426, forward strand.
AATTTGAATTTAGGGGCAGGTTCCATCACCTTTAATTCGAATTATACTCTTTCTGACGGCGGCGACAGCAGTCGCAGGCTCAACAGTGCCGGTTATATCATCAATGCAGGCGCTGTTGTCACCAGTTTACTTACCGGTGGCGTGGGTGATATCTGGCGAAAACTCGGTGAAGGCACGCTCATCATCGCCGGTAACGGAAATAATCAAGCGGGATTAAACATCGGTGAAGGGCTGACTATTTTACAACGCGCCGGCGGATCAGCGCTGAAAACATTACATATCAGCAGTGGTCGCGGTACGGTACGGCTCGGTGCCGCCGGTCAGCTCGACGGAACCCAGGTCGGTTTCGGCACCCGAGGCGGCATCCTTGACCTCTACGGCCAGTCGCTTAGCTGGGACGACATTATCCACATGGATAACGGCGCGACGATTGCTGCCACAAAATCAGGTGCGCAGTCCACTTTCACCTTCACCGGCAACGGACCTAAAACCTACCTGGGCAATTTTATCGACGGTGGCTCACTTCAGGACGGGTTGCTACATCTTGTATATGCCCCGACGACCAAAGATTCATCCTGGACTTTGAAAGGGTATATCAATACCCGCGGCGGAATGGATATTACGTCCGGTAAACTGGCGGTTCAGGGTGCTCTGACCCTGCATGCCGGCGGATATATCGACCCGACTCAGTATGAAAAAGCCACCTTTGATTTGGGCGACAGCCTGGTCAATCTGACTGACGCCAGTTTTACCGTCGGGCGCAATGCAACAGCGCGTGGACATTTCGTTCTAGATGATACATCGACCCTGGTCGTCGATTCGCGCGGTGAGACAAGCAGTGATGCCCAAGGTGTTCTTGAAGGGGCTTATCTGGACGGTAGTGTTAACTTAACAACAAAAAATTCTACTCTCCGGGTCACACCTGACGACAAGTTCAGGGTGCAAATCAATGCCGATTTAACCGGTAAAGGCCGCATCATCAAAGAAGGTGCAGGCACCCTTTTCATCACCGGTATCAATATGCTCACCGGAAACAGCCTGATTTCAGATGGCCGGGTGATCGTAAGCACGCTCGCCGGTCTGGGCTCACAGCATGACGGCTGGACGATAGAGAAAACAGGTGTTCTGGATGTGGGTGACAACGCCGGCAGCATCGCCAGTATTCTGGATACAATATCTGACACATCCCGGGGCGTGCTTGCGCTCAATGGCGCTATAACCTCTTCCGCTGATATTAAGAGTCTGACGGATGAACTGTATATCGGCAGCAGTAATTATTTATCGCTCGGCACTTTCGGACAGAAACTGACGACAAGCTCCGATGAATTCTATCTGGGGGGCGGTGATGGCACAGTCGGTATCAAAGGTAGCCTCTCGTTAGGCGACGCGTTGTATCTGGGAAATGGGGAAAGCCACGGCATCGTTCGTATAGAAAGTCACAACGACAACTGGCTAGGAAACATTGAGTTACGGCAAGGAATTACCCTCATGGGTGATTTTGACGATTCTCTCGGAGATGGCACCCTGAAGGTGAGTTACGGTGCAACAGCCAGCTCAAAATTCTTATCAAATATCACCCGTGATTCTGCCGGAATGATCAACATCGATCAGGCGAAAAAATTTGATTTCGACCTCAGTGATTTCGATAAGTTAGCGTTAGGAGCACTGGCCGGCGAAACGCTGATGCTTGACCAGCCACTCACTGCCACGAAAACCGGCTATTACTTCTCGGGGGCGGGTGATGTGCTGATAAACAGTACTCTGGATAAAAATGAAAATCTTACTATTGATGCGCAGGATAATCAGGGCAGTGTCATTACTCTGAACCAGGCAAATGATTTACAAAGTCTGGTGACCTTGCGGGGCTACAATGCCAGTAATGCATCTTCAATGAAAAGTGACGAAACCCTGAAGCTGGGCGTTGATGAAGCAATTGGCAACAAGGCGCGCTTAATATTAGAAGATGGCAGTATTCTCGATCTTAACGGCCATACCGCATCTCTGGATATTGAAAAAAGCAGTCAACTCTCCAAAATAATTTCAACGCAAGATAATAAAGATTCAGTACTTAATTTGCTGGTTAATGCCGACATTACACTTAACAGTATTATCTCCGGGGCAAATATCCATCTGAATAAAATGGGGCTTGGCACTTTATTTCTGACAGGTGCAAATACCTTCAGCGGGGATACCTTATTAAGATCCGGGAAAACCGTTCTCAATAACAGTCTTGGATTTGGTCTGGCAACTAATAACGTGACTGTGGCTAAAGATGCGATCCTTGATCTGTCAGGTTATAGCCTTGAAAATACAATAACACTGGACTCGGGCAGTTTACTGAATACCCGTTCCGGCGCTGTCAGCATCGGGGGCATTAACCTTAAAAATGACAGTATAATGACATTCAATAGCACATCCGATAAAGCAACCATTGGTGCTTATCAGCTAAATGGACATCACCTCACCGTTGATAATATTTCCACCAAGTTAGACGCATCACCCTTTGATAACGGAGATATTACTTTCAATCAAAGCAAAGTGGAATGGACCGGTAACAACAGCTTGTTAAGCAACAGCACGGGCTTCTTCACAGTCGGAAAAGGAACAACTCTCGAATTACGGGATTTAGACCAAACTTCCGGGCCGGCAAAAACATTGGTTCTTGATGGCGGTACTATTGCATCAGGCACTAACGGCAATGGCGGCGGTGCTGGGGCAAAACTTCGAAGTGATATTAATATCACCAGCAGCGGAACGTTAGTCGGAAATAATAACTCTTTCAAAAAAGTTCTCGGCCTTTATGGCACGCTGACCGGCAACGGAACACTCAATATTTCCGGCAATCAGGGTGTCAGTTTTTATGGCGATACGTCAGGTTTTACAGGTGATTTACTGCTGAAAAATAAAGGCATTGCTTATTTAGCTCCCGCGCAGGACATGAAACTTGCAGCAAATATCAAATCTGAAGGAACGGGTAAAGTGGTTAAGCAAGGAATAGGAAGCCTTGTCCTTATCGGAAATAACCAGGGTTATGTCAATGAACTGGAAGTCAGTCAAGGACAATTAGCCTTTGGAACAGCGCAATCCCTCACTGGCGGGAAAATTAAAATAACCGGCGGCAGTCTGGCGTTCGACAGCGATGAAGATCTGATCCTGAATAATATTATCAGTGGCACAGCCGGGAGCATTCTTAAACAAGGTTCGGGGAGCACAGTGCTCAACGCAGTGAATACGTTTAATCAGGAAACAGTGGTTCAGGAAGGCACACTGATGGTTGGTGATGCAACGCATACCAACGCGCAATTAGCCGGAAATATCAATGTTGATCCTTTCGGTACATTGCAGGGCTACGGCACGGTCGGCGGAAATGTCTACAATAACGGCAATGTCCGACCGGCAGGCGCAGGAAAAACATTTAGTGTTAAAGGCAAATACAGCCAGACCGCTGATGCCACGCTTTTCATCGATATTGATCCCCTGCTGGGTGCCTCAAAACTGGCCATCACTGGAGTTGCAGAATTAGCCGGACATTTGCAGACACTGTTTGCGCCCGGCACTTACACAGAACGCACGTATGAAATTCTGACCGCTGGCGGTGGTGTCACGGGAATATTTGATGATAACCTTCAGACGGGCAACGACAGTATGAGCCAGTCTTTGAGCTATACTGACAGGAGCGTAACGCTTACGACAGCAGTGAATCCTGTTGACCCGGTAACTCCTGTAGACCCTGTTGACCCGGTAACTCCTGTCGACCCTGTTGACCCGGTAACTCCTGTTGACCCTGTTGACCCGGTAACTCCTGTTGACCCTGTTGACCCGGTAACTCCTGTTGACCCTGTTAACCCGGTAACTCCAGTCGACCCTGTTGACCCGGTAATTCCTGTCGACCCGGTAAATCCTGTTGATCCGACGGAACCTGCAGAACCACAGCCAACGTTTGTTGTGCTCCCCGCCAATATTCACGCCTATGACCCGCAAATGCTGGCTATTGGTTTGCAAAAACCGACCACCCGCAGCCTGCAGCAGGTTGACTGGGCATTAAATCCCATCACCAAATCGGCCTGTAATATTTCAGGTGAATGCTTCAGTGACGATGCAATGTGGATTACGCCGCACACCAGCAAAGGTTCTGGCAATTCCGCTCTGGACGCCGACATCACTGGGATTTCTGTCGGCGGTTATATCGAAGGTCTGGATAGCCGCGTCGGTCTCTCTGTCGATTACTCAGATTTTGACCTTTCTACAGACGGCGCTTCATCTTCTTCAAGTCGTTATGCCGTCAATGCCTTTGCATCAGAGAGATTTGAAGATTTTGTGCTGAGCGGTTCGCTGGGATATACCCATGCACCTGTCGATACAACGCGTCAGGTCACCAGCAGTGGCATCACGCTGGGCGAAGGGAAAAGTACTTTTTCATCCGAAGCGATTTCTACGGCGCTCAGTGTCAGCTGGCCGCTGGCTTTGGGGGAAACCAAAATTGTTCCGCAAATCGGCATAGATACTCTGAATGTTCATTATTCTGGCTTTGACGAAAGCATGTCGGCTGACAAAGAAATATTCCGGTCGGTCATTGGCAAAATGAAAGTTCGTGGTGATTCAGATAACTACCAAAGTGTACAACCGAATGTAGGTATCAGTATTTACAACACGTTCACTGTTGCTGGCAAAGAGGTGACGCCAAACCTCAACCTGACGTATCGCCGGGAACTGATGGATGACAATAGCAGCACAGTTTACAGCAATGACGGCACTGAATTTGGTGTTGCAGGTAACACCTTAGGGCGTGATATTGCCGAATATTCTCTGGGAGTCGACGTCAAACTCACACCAAATCTGCACACCATGCTGAGCTACACCGGCAGCTGGCAACAGGGATACCAGTCTCAGGAAGGAATGATTCAGGTGAAATATAAGTTCTGATGAAAAGTTAGCGGGTCATTTCTCTGCTTAACGTCCACCCACTCAAAGGCTGCGTATCATTCGCAGCCTTTTTCACGAGTTGTGTCCCCTGAACTATCCTTTATTAATACGATGTAACCGTTATTTGTGCGACAATTGAACACACACTATGCCGGTTGGCGGATGTGCCAGGGACATGTTTTTACTCGATTATTTCATCCGGAATAGTCAGTGCACCGTTTTACAGGAGTTTCACACTATGTTTGATCTGATCCCCATTCCTATCCTTATTCTGATCGTGCTGGCGTTGCTGGTGGTTTACGCCGGGATCAAAATCGTGCCACAGGGTTATCAGTGGACCGTCGAGCGCTTTGGTCGCTATACCAAGACTCTGATGCCAGGCCTGAATCTGGTCGTGCCATTTGTGGACCGTATCGGCCGTAAAATCAATATGATGGAACAGGTGCTGGACATTCCTTCCCAGGAAGTGATTTCCCGCGATAACGCCAATGTGGCCATCGACGCCGTTTGCTTTATTCAGGTGATTGACCCGGCGCGCGCAGCGTATGAAGTCAGCAATCTTGAGCAGGCGATCGTCAATTTGACAATGACTAATTTTCGTACAGTTCTGGGTTCAATGGAACTTGACGAAATGCTGTCACAACGCGACAACATCAACGCACGTTTGCTGCATATCGTCGATGAAGCTACCAATCCGTGGGGCGTAAAAATCACCCGTATCGAGATCCGTGACGTGCGTCCGCCTGCTGAACTTATCTCCGCGATGAACGCGCAGATGAAAGCCGAGCGTACAAAACGTGCCGATATTCTGGAAGCGGAAGGCGTGCGTCAGTCCGCCATTTTACGTGCTGAAGGTGAGAAGCAGTCGCAAATTCTGAAAGCAGAAGGTGAACGTCAGTCGGCGTTCCTGCAAGCTGAAGCGCGTGAACGTGCGGCAGAAGCAGAAGCACAGGCGACCAAAATGGTGTCTGAAGCGATTGCGGCCGGTGATGTGCAGGCGATTAACTACTTCGTGGCACAAAAATATACTGATGCGCTGACCAAAATCGGTACGGCTAATAACAGCAAAATCATCATGATGCCGCTGGATGCCACCAGTCTGATGGGCTCCATTGGCGGGATTGCTGAGCTGCTGAAAGAAACCAAAGGCGGCAAATAATGCTGCATGATTTCATGGCAAATCCGCACGTATTCTGGCTGTCTCTGGGTGGCCTGTTACTGGCGGCAGAGTTGGTGGGTGCGAGTGGTTACTTGCTGTGGAGCGGCGTGGCAGCGGCGGTGGTAGGCGCTGTCACGTGGATAATTCCGCTGCCATGGGAATGGCAGGGTACCGCATTTGCGCTGCTGACTATTCTGGCGGCGTGGCTGTGGTGGAAGTGGCTGAATCAGCGGGTGGACAAATCTGCGGGAAATTCAGCGCTGAACCAGCGTGGTCAGCAGTTAGTGGGCACGCATGCCACCGTGCTGGAACCGTTGAACAATCAGTTCACGCGGGTGCAAATCGGTGACAGCAGCTGGCGTGCAATTTGCGCCTCGCCGCTGAACGTCGGCGATAAAGTGATTATCACCAGCGTGGAAGGCGCGACGCTGCGCATAGAACCCGATATCAGTTAATGCTGCTTTTGGTGGCTGCATCCGGACAGATTATCAATGATCGGGCAGTCCGCCCCTTCGTCACCCGGACAAGCATCCGCCAGCGTCAGTAAGCGCTCACGCATCGCTTTCAGTTCTGCAATGTGCCGCTCAATTTCGGCGGCCTTTTCTAATGTCCGCGCTTTCACGTCCGCGCTGTGGCGATCCGGATTGTGGAATAACGCCACCAGTTCCTGACATTCTTCCAGCGTAAATCCGACCTGCCGCGCCTGACGTAATAACGTCAGTTCTTCGATATGTTTTTGTGCATAGCTGCGGTAGCCGTTCTCGCTGCGGGCCGGTGCCGTGACCAGCCCTTTCTCTTCATAAAAACGAATCGCTTTACTGGTGAGACCGGTTTTTTTTGCCACATCACTGATGTTCATTTCGCCTCCATGACAACCTGATTTTTTGCGCATGATACGGACATCATACGCCATCCGAGACGATCAGCTGTAATCAACGGTGTGTTTTTTGGTGCGCAGAAGCAGCCACATCGGCAAAGGCAACGTCACAATCAGCAGGATCCACAGCAGTGAATACACTGAAGTCACGCCGTCGTTTTGCAGGTTAATAAACATTTTGACCGGAATGCCCTGCGGGAAATAGCAGAACACCATCACGATGCCAAACTCTCCTATAGCGCGCACCCAGGCGATCGCCACACCGGCGGCAATCCCGCGTGAGGCCAGCGGGAATGTGAGGCGGATAAACACCTGAAACGGTGAAGCACCGAGCGTTTTCCCTGCCTCCTCCACATCCTTCGGCACCGCTTCCAGCGCACCTCTCGCAGAGAGTATAAAATATGGCAACGCACCATAAATCTGCGCCAGCACGAACGCGGGCGCATTGTTATTGAGCGTCATGCCGATAGCGGACAGGATTTCCCCGACCGAGCCGTAAGGCCCGTAAACCGACACCAGCAAAATCCCCATTGCCAGCGGCGGGGTAAGCAGTGGGATCAGCACCAGCACTTCCACAACATTGCGCCAGTGCGATGACGTTTTCGCCAGCCAGAATGCCACCGGCAAACCCAGCAGAACAATCAGCCCCACTGAAATCAGACTGAGTCCGAGCGACACCGCCACCGCATGGCTGTCGCCGTAAGCCAGATGAAAATCTGACCACGGCGTCAGGAACAGCAGCGTAACAAACGGCACCATCAGCAGTGCCAGCGCTGGAACCGCCAGTCCTGACGCGCGCAACTTAAAGGTTTCCGCCTTTCGGTTTGTCATAACCATTTTGTTCAAACAGTTTCTGACCCTTCGCGCTTTGCATATAGCTGATGAACTCTTTCGCCAGTTCAGGGTGCGGCGCGTTATTCAGCACCACCGCGTAGAACACCAGCGGCTGCGTGCTCAGCTTTTTCTCTTTGCCGGTCGCATCTTTCACATTGAACGTCACTTTGCTGTACCAGTCTTTGCTCATCTGCGGATTGCTCAGGTTAATTTCATCCGGCAATTTGATGTACGGCAGATGGGCAGAAAGGGTGGCGCTTTCGTAGCCCGATGCGGCATCAACCTGACCGGCTTCCAGTCGCGTCAGCAGTCCGCCTTCACCGGAAATCTGTTCAGGGTTCTGCACGTCGCCCAGCAACGCTTTTTCCAGCCCCGGTTGTTTATAGTAGTTTTCCGCCAGCATCATGGTGAAAATGATGTTCTGACCTTGCGGATCGCTCACCGGATCAGTACGGCCAAATTGCAGCCCCGGCGTTTGTAGCACTTTCCACCACGGTTCTGCGCCCGCTTTTCCGTCTTTTATGGCTGCAAATTTTTCGGCGTATTTGCCTTTCGGATTGTAGGCGATCACCATGCTGGTGCTGGCAACCGGGATTGCCTGCCCGGCCATTCCGGCTTTTTGCAGGATTTCAACCGGCCCCGGCGTGATTGAAACAAACACGTCCGCCACGACTTTTTTCGATGCCAGCAAGTTCGCCATGCCGTAAGCGCCCTGCCCTTGTCCTTGATAATTTACCTTCTTCTCTTTCGCGAAATCCGGACCCAGATATTTGTCCATTACCACGCCCATCGAACCGGCGTATGTCACACGAAAATCGTCAGCAGCTTGTGAAACCTGTGCCGCCATTAATCCCGCCATCAGCAGAAGCGTTGTCTGCATCTTTGCCATCGAAATCCCCTTACCCTTCATCGTTATATAATTTGGGAGATAACGATAAGCCAATCTGCTGAGAAGTTTCTAAATAAATTGTAAATGGACGATAAATGAAAATAACGAATACTGCGGCTTGACCTTCCCCTTGCTGGAAGGTTTATCCTCTGTCCTTAGTGAAGTTAACCCAAGGAAAATAATCATGACGACCACCGTATTATCTCTGCAAGGCCTGTCCTGCGGGCACTGCGTGGCTTCAACGCGTAAAGCGCTGGAAGCTGTGGAAGGCACGACTGCCGTTGAAGTTTCTCTGGATAAAGCCATCGTAAAAGGCGATGCCAGCAGCCAGAGCCTGGTCGATGCCGTGGTTAACGCCGGTTATGAAGCACAGGTGGTGGAAGACGCATCCCCAAAATCTGAGCCGCTGACCGATAAGGCGAAAGTTTTGCCGGAACCCCTGTCAGCGGCGGCGTCACCTGTTCCGGCAGAAACTCATGCCACACAAACCACAGACGACAGCGTACAGCTGTTGCTCAGCGGGATGAGCTGCGCCAGCTGCGTCAGTAAAGTGCAGCGGGCGCTGGAAGGCGTGGACGGTGTCGAACGGGCGCGGGTCAATCTGGCTGAACGCAGTGCGCTGGTCAGCGGTAATGCTGATCAGAATGCCCTGATTGCCGCCGTTGAACAGGCCGGTTACGGCGCTGAAATTATTATCGACGAAACTAAACGTCGTGAGCGCCAGCAACAAACCTCACGTAAAAGCATGATCCGCTTCAGCTGGCAGGCCGCTGTCGGCTTAGCCGCCGGTATCCCGATGATGTTATGGGGATTACTCGGCGGGGAAATGATGGTGACCGCCAGTAACCAGACCGGTTGGCTTTTCGTCGGTGTGCTGACGCTGCTGATCATGGTAGTAGCGGGTGGCCATTTTTACCGGAGTGCCTGGAAAAGCCTGATGCACGGCAGCGCCAATATGGACACGCTGGTGTCGCTCGGTACCGGCGCGGCCTGGATATTTTCCTTCGCGGTCAGTCTGTGGCCGGAAGCGTTCCCGATGCAGGCGCGGCATCTTTATTACGAAGCCAGCGTGATGATTATCGGTCTGATTAACCTCGGACATGCGATGGAACAACGCGGACGCCAGCGCTCCTCTCAGGCTCTCGAACGTCTGTTAGATCTTACGCCACCGACCGCACGCGTTGTTACCGAACAGGGAGAGAAAACTCTGCCGCTGGCTGACGTTCAGCAAGGTATGACGTTGCGCCTGACGACCGGTGACCGCGTACCCGTTGACGGCGAAATTCAAAGTGGCGAAGCCTGGATGGATGAGGCGATGCTGACCGGCGAACCGATCCCCCGGCAGAAATCTCAGGGTGAAAAAGTACATGCCGGTACGCTGGTCAAAGACGGCAGCGTGCTGTTCCGCGCAGATGCCATCGGCAGCCAGACCACTCTTTCCCGCATTATTAATCTGGTGCGCGAAGCTCAAAGCAGTAAACCTGAAATCGGTAAGCTGGCAGATAAAATCTCAGCCGTCTTCGTACCGGTAGTGGTGCTGATTGCGTTGTTCAGTGGTGCCATCTGGTACTTCTTTGGTCCGCAACCACAGCTGATGTACACACTGGTGATTGTCACCACGGTGCTTATCATCGCCTGTCCTTGTGCGCTGGGTCTGGCGACACCGATGTCGATTACCGCCGGTGTCGGACGCGCCGCGGAGTTTGGCGTGCTGGTGCGTGATGCCGATGCGCTGCAAAAAGCCAGTACGCTTTCCACGCTGGTATTTGATAAAACCGGAACACTGACCGAAGGCCTGCCGAAAGTGACAGACATTCACACGTTCAGCGGTTTCACTGAGCAGCAGGCTTTACGGTTTGCCGCCGCACTGGAAAAAGGTTCACATCATCCTCTGGCACAGGCGATTGTCGAAAAAGCAGAAGGAATGGAAATCCCCATGATCGCGAATTTCCGTACCCTTGGCGGGCTGGGTTTGCGCGGCGAGGCACAAGAACATTCCCTGCTGTTGGGTAATCAGGCGCTGATGCAGGAAAACGGCGTCGATACTCAGGCGGCCGATGCGCTGCTGGACAAACTGGCCGGAGAAGGTGCAACGCCGGTATTACTGGCCGCCAGCGGAAAAATTGCGGCGCTGTTTGCCCTGCGTGATCCGCTGCGTGAAGACAGCGTCAGCGCGTTGCAGCGCCTGCATCAGCTGGGGTATCAGCTGGTGATGCTGACCGGTGACAATCCGCGTACCGCGCAAGCTATTGCGGCCCAGGCGGGGATTGATAGGGTGATTGCCGGTGTGCGTCCTGAAGGGAAAGCCGATGCCATCAAAGCTTTGCAGGCCAAAGGGCAGCAGGTCGCCATGATTGGTGACGGCATTAACGATGCCCCGGCGCTGGCTCAGGCGGATGTAGGGATTGCGATGGGTGGCGGCAGCGATGTCGCGATCGAAACCGCGGCCATTACGCTGATGCGCCCGAGCCTGCACGGTGTCGCCGATGCACTGGCGATGTCTCAGGCCACGCTGCGTAATATGAAGCAGAACCTGCTGGGTGCCTTTGTGTACAACGTGATTGGTATCCCGATCGCCGCCGGTGTGCTTTATCCGCTGACCGGAACCCTGCTCAGCCCGATAGTGGCGGGTGCGGCGATGGCGCTGTCCTCCATCACTGTGGTGGCCAACGCAAACCGTCTGTTGCGCTTTTCACCTAAAAAAGGGCAGTCATGAAAAACACGCCGAAAAAACAAGACGTTTCCTCTGTTCGCTAAACCGCAGGCGCGTTAGCATGGTCTCTCATTTTTCGGGAGACCCTGCATTATGGCGCCGTTCTTAAACCGGGCATTCAGCTGGCTTCGTCAGCTGTTCCCCGCAGAGTATTCCTATCCCGCTATTGATATCCGGCTCCCCGGCAACCGATTTCTGCATCTGGTTGGCAGCATTCATATGGGCACGCAGGATATGCAACCGCTGCCTGCCCAATTGTTGCGCCGCCTGAAAAAAGCCGATGCGCTGATTGTCGAGGCGGATATCAGCGGCACCGATTCCCCTTTCAGTATGACCGGAGAATTTCCTCCGCTGTCCGAACGCCTTCCTGAATCCCAATATCTGCACGTCGAACGCTTATGCGAAGAACTCGGTGTTTCAATGTGGACGCTCAATCCTTTGCCTTCATGGCAGGTCGCGCTGATGTTACAGGCCACGCAGGCGCAGCGTCTTGGGCTGCGCGGAAATTACGGCATCGATTATCAGTTATTGCAGACCGCCAAAGAGCAGGCAACCCCGGTCATTGAACTTGAAGGGCCAGAGGAGCAGTTTGCGTTGTTGCAACAACTTCCTGACGACGGACTGGGGCTGCTGGAAGATACCCTGACGCACTGGCACACCAACGCCCGCCTGCTGCAAACTATGATCAGCTGGTGGCTGGACACCAAACCGGGGCTGGCGGTCGAACAACTGCCGAATACGTTCAGCAGTGATTTATATGATGTGCTGATGAATCAGCGAAATGTGCGCTGGAAAAAACAGCTGCTGGACTTACCTGCGGGAAACTACGTGGTAGCCGTTGGTGCACTGCATTTGTACGGCGAGGGGAATTTACCGGAATTACTCAAAGGATAAAAAAATGGCCGATATTTCTATCGGCCAGTCAAAGAGGAATTTCATTTTATTAGTTATAGCTTCAGTACCGGCCTTTGCAGGCACAGCACCGGCGCGCACAGGGTATCAATCTGCGGCGGGTCTTGGCAATAACCATTCATTGCTCTACTATTTCTTCCTCGCTCAGTAATCATACTTTATTGTTTGTTTTCATCAGATTGAGCTGATGACGATTTTCCGAACAAAAAAGTAAATAAAATAGGCGGTAATCATGACACCCGCGGTCATCCTCCTGGAAAAAAACAAAGTCAGCTTTACCCTTCACCCTTACGAACACAGCAGCGATGAAACGAATTTTGGCGACGAAGCCGTGAATAAACTCGGGCTGGATGCGCGCCAGGTTTATAAAACATTGCTCGTTTCACTCAACGGCGATGCCAAAAATCTGGCCGTAGCCGTCACACCGGTGGCATCGAAGCTGGATCTGAAAAAAGTCGCCAAAGCCCTGAAAGCCAAAAAAGCCGATATGGCAGATCCGACGATTGCCCAGCGCGTCACCGGATATCTGGTTGGCGGCATCAGTCCGCTGGGTCAGAAAAAACTGCTGCCAACGGTGATCGACAGTCCGGCGCAGGCATTTTCGACGATTTATGTTTCAGGCGGTAAACGCGGGCTTGATATTGAACTGTCGGCAGGCGATCTTTGCCGTTTACTCAAAGGCCAGTTTGCTGATATCGCTAAAATCGACTGACGGCCAGAATATCTGTACTCCTAATATAATAAAGGCATGCCTGCTATGACTGACAATATAGCTACGCCAGAAACCCCGCAGAAAGACGCAGTCAAAAAGACTGCATTTTCTATTCTGGCGGCTATCAGCGTTTCCCACCTGCTCAATGACATGATTCAGTCGCTGATACTGGCGATTTATCCGTTGCTGCAAAACGAGTTTTCCCTGAGCTTTACGCAGATCGGGCTGATTACCCTGACCTATCAGATCACTGCGTCGCTGCTACAGCCGCTGATCGGCTATTACACCGACAAACATCCGCAGCCATATTCCTTGCCAATCGGCATGGGCTTTACGCTCTCCGGCCTTCTGTTGCTGGCGGTCGCGCAGAGTTTCCCGGTGGTATTGCTGGCGGCGGCGCTGGTCGGGACAGGCTCTTCGGTGTTCCATCCCGAATCTTCACGCGTGGCGCGTATGGCTTCCGGCGGACGTCACGGGCTGGCGCAGTCGCTGTTCCAGGTCGGAGGCAACTTCGGTTCTTCACTCGGGCCGTTGCTTGCGGCACTGATTATCGCGCCTTACGGAAAGGGCAACGTCGCATGGTTCTCGCTGGCAGCATTACTGGGGATTGTGGTGCTGTTGCAAATCAGCAAATGGTATCGACAGCAAAATCAGATCGCCAAAAAGCGGGGGCCGGTGAGCAGCAATATCACTGTGCTGCCGCGTAAAACGGTGGCGATGTCACTGGGTATTCTGCTGGTGCTGGTGTTTTCGAAGTATTTCTACCTGACCAGCCTGAGCAGCTATTACACCTTTTACCTGATTCATAAATTTGGTGTGTCGGTACAAAACGCGCAAATCCATTTGTTCATATTTCTGTTTGCCGTCGCGGCGGGCACGATTATCGGCGGCCCGGTGGGCGATAGGATTGGGCGCAAATACGTCATCTGGGCCTCAATTCTGGGCGTCGCGCCATTTACGCTACTTTTACCACACGCCAATCTGATGTGGACCAGCGTGCTGAGCGTGATTATCGGCGTGATCCTGGCCTCGGCATTTTCGGCGATTCTGGTGTTTGCTCAGGAACTGATGCCGGGCAAAGTCGGTATGGTTTCCGGTCTGTTCTTCGGTCTGGCCTTTGGTATGGGCGGGCTGGGCGCTGCGGTTCTCGGCTATGTGGCAGATAAAACCAGCATCGAGCTGGTGTATCAGATTTGTGCCTTCCTGCCGTTGCTCGGGATCCTGACCGCATTCCTGCCGAATATAGAACGTAAATAGCCTTTAACCTTTCCTTCCCGGCTGCCGATAGTTAAATATCGGCAGCGTCTGAACCCCTTATTCTCTTGATATCTTCCTGATAAAACCCATTTAAATCCTGCGTTGGAATTTTTTTTATCGTCTGCTGATGATTTTTGATAAAAAAGGCCAAAATTCCCCAACGCCGAGACGATTTTTACCATAAACTTAGAAACAATCAGCAACATATTTGCTTTATGCATAACCAGAAGGAGTCTGAATGCATCATTCTACGCCTCTCATCACTACCATCGTTGGCGGTCTGGTACTGGCTTTCCTGTTAGGAATGCTTGCCAACCGCCTGCGAATATCTCCTCTGGTTGGCTATCTCGCCGCTGGCGTGCTGGCCGGCCCCTTTACGCCCGGTTTCGTTGCTGACACGTCGCTGGCACCGGAACTGGCTGAGATCGGCGTCATTCTGCTGATGTTCGGCGTCGGTCTGCATTTTTCTCTGAAAGATTTACTCGCCGTAAAGTCGATAGCCATTCCCGGCGCTGTAGCGCAAATCGCGGTAGCGACGCTGCTTGGGATGGGTTTATCGAGTCTGATGGGCTGGGATCTGGCCACCGGACTGGTGTTCGGGCTATGTCTGTCGACCGCCAGTACCGTGGTGCTGCTGCGTGCGCTTGAAGAACGGCAACTGATTGAAAGCCAGCGCGGACAAATTGCCATTGGCTGGCTGATTGTGGAAGACCTGGTGATGGTGCTGACGCTGGTTCTGCTGCCCGCGTTCAGCGGTATGCTGGAAAGCCATCACTCAAGCCCGGTCGAACTGCTGACCGGGCTGGCGGTGACCATCGGCAAAGTGATTGCGTTCATGGTGCTGATGATGGTGGTCGGTCGCCGCGTCGTGCCGTGGATCCTCGCTAAAACGGCCAGTACCGGTTCGCGCGAACTGTTTACACTGTCTGTTCTGGCATTAGCCCTGGGCATCGCTTACGGCGCAGTAGAATTCTTTGATGTGTCGTTCGCCCTCGGCGCGTTCTTCGCCGGTATGGTGCTCAACGAATCCGAACTCAGCCAGCGTGCGGCGCACGATACCTTACCGCTGCGTGATGCATTTGCGGTGCTGTTCTTCGTCTCCGTCGGCATGTTGTTTGACCCGATGATTCTGGTGCGCGAACCGCTGACCGTGATTGCGACGCTGGCGATTATCGTGTTCGGTAAATCCATCGCGGCGTTCCTACTGGTAAAAATGTTCGGGCATTCCAAACGCACCGCTCTAACAATTTCCGTCAGTCTGGCGCAAATAGGAGAGTTCGCCTTTATCCTCGCGGGTCTGGGAATTTCGCTCGGATTACTGTCGGAGCATGGCCGTAATCTGGTGCTGGCGGGAGCCATTCTGTCGATTATGTTTAACCCGTTGCTATTCACGTTGCTTGAAAAGTATCTGGCAAAAACGGAAACCATTGAAGATCAGAGCATTGAAGAAGCTGTGGAAGACGAGAAGCAAATCCCGTTCGATTTGTGCAATCACGCGCTGCTGGTCGGTTATGGTCGCGTCGGCAGCCTGCTCGGCGAGAAACTTCAGGCTGCCGGTATTCCGCTGGTGGTGATTGAGAATTCGCGTCCGCGCGTCGAAGCACTGCGCGATCAGGGGATCAGTACGGTGCTGGGCAATGCCGCCAATCAGGAAGTGATGGATCTGGCGCGTCTTGATTGCGCCCGCTGGCTGCTGGTGACCATTCCAAATGGTTACGAAGCCGGGGAAATCGTGGCGTCAGCCCGTACCAAACGGCCTAATATTGAGATTATCGCCCGTGCGCATTATGACGATGAAGTCACCTACATCATGGAGCGCGGCGCGGATCGCGTGGTGATGGGAGAGCGGGAAATCGCCAACAGTATGGTGGACATGCTGCAAATCGACAAAATGACCGAAGACGAAAAACGGCCATTTTGTCCTGTCTGATCAGATTCTGAAATGCGGGCGCAGAATGTTGGCTGCGCCCTTCCCTTTCCTGCGCAAAATTCCTTTAACTTGCGCGACATAAAAAACGCCAAATCTGATCATTTCGCTGTATTCTATTTTTATGCCAAAAATTGACCGGTACTGCGATGTTGCTATCCCATCTGGAAACGTTAAACATTTTGAGCACGCCAGTCTGGGTGGTCTCAGTACATAACCAGCAAATTCTTTTCGCCAATACAGCGGCCAGAAAGCTGGCGGGGAATAGTCTGCTGGCACCGCTGCGCAACGGTCAGTTCTCCGTCCATTCTCTGCAATGCCTCGAGTCCTATCTGCCGCATCTGAAGAAAGGCGATCAGGTCATAGAAATCTGGACCATCCACAAAGAAGGCCGCGCCTTTCCGCTCAGTTGTCGCCTGTCGCTCGCGCAGTTTGGCGTGCAGGAACCGGCTATCGTGTTTGAGGGAACGCATACCTCAGCGGCCAATGTGCCGGTGTCTGGCTCTTTCCTCAGCGAAGCCAGACCTTACCGCCGAGACCAAAGCGGTTTCTATGAGCGATTTTTCCAGACCAATACCGCGCCGATGCTGCTGATCGACCCGGATAACAACGGGCAAATTGTGGATGCGAATCTGGCAGCAACGCGATTCTATGGTTATTCACGCGACGAAATGTGCATGAGGCATACCTGGGAAATCAATGCGATGGGCCAGGACGTTTTGCCCGTGATGCATGAAATCGCCCGCCTGCCCGGCGGACATAAACCGCTGACGTTCGTGCATAAACTGGCGGACGGAAATCTGCGCCATGTGCAGACCTATGCCGGTCCCGTTGACGTGGATGGCGTCCGGCTGATGTTGTGCATTATTCACGATATTACCGAGCAGAAGCGTCTTGAGCAGGAACTGGAACACGCCGCACTACGCGATCCGCTCACCGGATTAGGCAACCGCCGCCAGTTTATGCAACTGGTGGAGAATGCGCGGACGCAAAATCCGCAGCGGACACATAATTTCAGTCTGATGCTGGTCGATGCCGATCACTTCAAAGCAATTAACGATCAGTATGGTCACAACAAAGGCGATGATGCGCTGGTGATGCTGGCGAGAACGCTGGAAACGGGGATCCGCGAAAGCGATACCGTGTTTCGCTGGGGTGGCGAAGAGTTTCTGATTTTGCTGCCGCTGACCGGTCTGGAAGGCGCATTGCATGTGGCAGAAGCGCTGCGCTTAGCCGTAAACCAGTTTGCCCAGCCGGATCTGCCATCGATGACGGTGAGCGTCGGTGTGGTGCAGTACGAAACCGGCGAAGACTTTACCAGTCTGTTTAAACGGGTGGATGACGCGTTGTATCGTGCGAAAACATCGGGAAGGAATCAGGTGCAGTCAGGCTGAAAAAAAGGGCGGGAGATTTAATCCCCGCCCTTTTCACTTTTCGTTTCCGGCAACGTTTATCGTTCCCAATAACTCTCTTCCAGACTGTCTTCACGCTCCGGCAAACCACGCGTCAGGCGCGGAGAATGCTGGTTCAGCACCTGATAACTCACGCGGTTGGCGTATTTACACACCTGCGCCAGTGAGGAATAGGTCAGATACTCGCGGGAATGTTTGCTGGAATTCGGCACGGAAGTGCGGTGGAAGCCGTTGGCCGCAATGTCATGCAGCAGTGCAGACAGCGCACCATCACCCGCGCCATTGGTGTTCATGATTTTTTCCGGTCCGCCCATATACGGTGCGATGTGAGAATAAATCTTCAACGGATCCTGGCAGCATTCACGACGCATTGCGCGGCTGAATTCGTACTGATTAAATTCGGCAATCGCGCCCGGCAGCAACGGATGCTGAGTAGTGCGTTTGAAGGCTTCTTCGGTATAACTGGCCATAAACAGGCCGTTCGGTCCGGCAGTGCACAACACCAGATCCACCCAGTCCAGCGCTTTATCCGCCGCCATCAGCGGATCTTTCAGGCCGGTCAGTGCAAAACCTTCATCTTCGTTCATCGCCAGAATCGACACGTGATCCCGCAGGAAATCGCGCCATGCCTGCGGATCATCGGCGATGACATATTGCGTCCCCAGCGTTAACACGACCGGCACATGGTATTTTTTCGCGTACTCAATGGCCTGCATGGTGGCTTCGGGCATCGGCTCGCCCGGTTTGCTGCGCAGCAGATACGACGTCAGCAGCAGCGCGGAAGCCCCGGCAATCACCTCTTCCGGCACACTGTACGAATGCAATTCATTCATTTTGCCCGGACTGATAGCAAATGTGCGCTCGCCGGTATCGCTGATCAGTGTGAAACAGCGGCCAATTGCACCGTCCACGCCTTGCAGGAAGTTAAGATCCACGCGGCTGGAGGTGTTGCACAAATAGCGGTAAGCATAATCGCCGATTTTAACGTTGTTACACATCACGCCCAGCAGCACTGAGCGGTCATCGGCCAGCACGGAGTAGTTGTGCAACGTATTTCCGACGGTGCCGCCCGCAAACTGATGAGTGATCAGCTGCTGGCTCATCAGTTCCTGATACAGCGCTTCTGACATTTCATCGTCGAGAATATTGGATTCACCCGGCGTCAGGCCGTAACGGGCCACAAAATTTTCATCCACGCGCGCTTCGATATCCACCAGCGTCTGGTCGATCCCGACGATGTACGATGTCCCCGCTTCAGATTCCGGCTGCATTTCCTGCAACATAGAATCACGCAATAGAGGGTCACGCGCGCTGACCGGAAAATAGTGTTTAGACTTACGTTTACCAGGAAATTTCATTCATTATTCTCGGGAAATTCAAAAAAATCAGACTTCATTCAGAAGTGCTGAGTGACCAGTTGTTGCAGCAGATCGATATGCTCCGGCTGGTCGTTTAAGGCGTCAATATATTCGAAGCGCTCGCCGCCTGCATGAATAAAAATCTCACGATTCTCGCCTTTGATCTCTTCCAGCGTCTCCAGACAGTCCGCCGCAAAACCAGGGCACAGGATCTGAATATGCTTAACGCCCTGAGCCGGAAGACCTTTCAGCGTTTCATCAGTATAAGGCGTCAGCCACGGCTCGCGGCCAAAGCGCGACTGGAAGGTCAGCATTATTTTGCCCGACGGCAGTTGCAGGGCATCGGTCAGCGCCTGTGCGGTATCGCGACAACGTTGTTCATAGTCATCGCCCTCAGCGACAAAGCGCTTCGGAATGCCGTGGAAGGACAGCACCAGACGATCCGGCTCGCCATGCTGAGCAAAGGAACGTTCAATACTGGCTTTAAGCGCAGAAATGTACGCCGGATGGGTGGCGTAATCGCGGATAAAGCTCAGTGAAGGCAGGCGGCGCTGAGATTTCAGTACGCGCGCCACGCCGTCAAATACCGCGGCGCTGGTCGAACACGAATATTGCGGATACAGCGGCAGCACCACCATTTTCGTCACGCCCTGCGCCAGCAGTTTTTCAATCGGTTCTTTCATCCCCGGTTTGCCGTAGCTCATCGCCAGTTCAACCGGCGTGCCCGGCAGGCGTTCTGCCAGCGCTTTCTGCTGCCGACGGCTGTACACCATCAGCGGCGAGCCTTCTTCCATCCAGACCGCTTTGTACAGTTTGGAAACGCGCGGAGAACGCAGCGGCAGGATCACAAAATTCAGGATAGGCCACCACAGCAGACGGGGCGTATCCACGACGCGGATATCACTCAAAAACTCAGCCAGATATTTTTTAACGGCCTGCGGAGTCGGTGCTTCCGGTGTTCCGAGATTGACCAGGAGAACACCGAATTTAGTCTGCGTCATGCTGAATATCCTAAATTTAAGGCATTGAAGCCGTGTGAAAAATGATGGGCGCCACCGTTTTGTGATACTGCCGTTTGTGATGCTGAAAAGAGGCGCAGGCCATTGTAACGAAATCAAAGAGGATCGGAACAACGGCAGTAGCTATCAATGCGAATTGTTATTAATACCCTTCATACTTCAAACGGCAGATGTGTTGGTGCAGAAAAACAAACGGGGCGACCGAAGTCACCCCGTGATAGCGCGCAGTAAAGACGATCAGCTCAGGATTGCAGCCAGTTCGTCACGCACAGCTGAAACTTGCTGTGTGCCGTCAATTTTGACGTATTTGGTGTTACCCGCTTCCGCTTCTTTACCGTAGTAGGAGACCAATGGCTCAGTCAGCTCATGGTATTCCACTAAACGTTTGCGAACAGTTTCTTCCTGATCATCTTTACGGGTGATCAGTTCTTCGCCAGTCACATCGTCTTTGCCTTCCACTTTCGGTGGATTGTATTGGATGTGGTACACGCGGCCAGAACCAGGGTGTACGCGACGGCCAACGATACGATCAACGATCAGTTCGTCTGGCACATCAAACTCCAGCACATAATCCACGCTGATGCCCGCTTCTTTCATAGCGTCAGCCTGTGGAATGGTGCGAGGGAAACCGTCTAACAGGAAACCTTTACGGCAATCTTCCTGCTGAATACGTTCTTTCACCAGTGCGATAACCAGTTCATCGGTTACCAGTTTACCGGCATCCATAATCTCTTTTGCTTTCTTGCCGAGCTCACTTCCGGCCTTAACAGCGGCGCGCAACATATCACCGGTAGAAATTTGCGGAATACCAAATTTCTCCATGATGAATTGAGCCTGAGTACCCTTACCTGCGCCCGGAGCGCCCAGCAGAATGATACGCATTGCGTAAATCCCCTTGCATGTAATTATTATGAATTTCGAAAACGGGTCAACCTTACCATTCTGAGCACTTTAGCTCAAGGAACAACCCCTTCGGGCACAAGGTTAACGCAGCAGGAAACAGTGTGACCATAAAAAAAGGGCCTCGTTTTCACGACGCCCTTTTCAGTGTTATTTCAGTTAATTACGCCTGTAACAGCGTGTTCATACGACGGATGAACAGGTTTGGATCTTCCAGCGTGCCACGTTCTGCGAACAACGCCTGATCCAGCAGCAGCTCAATCCACTCGCTGAACTGGTCTTCGTCAGCCACATCAGATGCACGTTTCACCAGCGCGTGCTCCGGATTCAGCTCAAAGATATATTTCACTTCCGGCGCTTCCTGCCCGGCAGCAGCAAACAGTTTTGCCATCTGCGTCGTCATTTCGTCAGCACCGGTGGTAACGATGGCTGGCGTGTCAGTCAGACGGTGCGTCAGACGCACTTCTTTCACACGCTCACCCAGTAGCGTTTTCACGCGCTCAACGAACGGTTCCAGGGCTTTTTCAGCTTCTTTCTGCTCTTCGCTTTCGTCAGCCAGTTTGTCCAGTGTGTCATCGGCTTTGCTGACGGACTGGAAGACTTTGCCATCGAATTCTGTCAGATAGCTCATCATCCATTCGTCGATGCGGTCAGACAGCAGCAGGACTTCAATGCCTTTCTTGCGGAACAGTTCCAGATGCGGGCTGCTCTTCGCGGCGGCGTAGCTGTCGGCAGTGATGTAATAAATCTTGTCCTGACCTTCCACCATGCTCGCCACATACTCTTCCAGCGACAGAGTCTGCTCGCTGCTGTCGTTGCGGGTGCTGGCGAAACGCAGCAGTTTAGCGATCACTTCTTTATTCGCGCCGTCTTCTGCCGGACCTTCTTTCAATACCAGACCAAACTGTTTCCAGAATTGCAGGTATTTTTCGTTATCGTCTTTCGCCAGTTTTTCCAACATTTGCAGAACACGTTTGGTCAGTGCACTGCGCAGGTTCTGGGTAATGCGGCTGTCCTGCAAAATTTCACGGGACACGTTCAGCGGCAGATCGTTGGAATCTATCAGGCCACGAACGAAACGCAGGTAGTTCGGCATGAACTGCTCGGCTTCGTCCATGATAAATACGCGCTGAACATAGAGTTTCAGGCCATGTTTATGGTCGCGGTTCCACATATCCCAAGGCGCCTGTGAAGGGATATACAGCAGGCTGGTGTATTCCTGCTTACCTTCCACACGGTTGTGGCTCCAGCTCAGCGGATCGCTGAAATCATGGGAAATATGTTTGTAGAACTCAACGTATTCTTCGTCGGTGACTTCCGATTTACCGCGGGTCCACAGGGCTTGAGCCTTGTTGATCTGCTCCCAGGTAACGGTGCCGTCTTCTTCGTTGCGGGTTTCGACTTCAACCGGCAGCGCAATGTGGTCAGAGTATTTGCTGATGATGGAGCGCACACGCCAGTCATCCAGGAATTCGTCCTGATCTTCACGCAGGTGCAGGGTAATTTCGGTACCGCGGTCGGCTTTTTCGATGTCCGCCAGGGTGTACTCACCTTCACCGGCAGATTCCCAGAACACACCTTCTTCCGCGCTGGCACCGGCTGCACGGGTGCGTACAGTGACTTTATCGGCCACGATGAAGGCAGAATAGAACCCGACGCCGAACTGACCAATCAGCTGGCTGTCTTTCGCCTGCTCAGAACCCACAGATTGCAGGAACGCTTTGGTGCCGGATTTCGCGATAGTCCCGAGGTTATCGATGACTTCATCGCGGCTCATACCGATGCCGTTATCGCTCAGCGTCAGGGTGCGTTTTTCTTTATCAAACGCCAGACGAACGTGCAGCTCGCCGTCACCTTCATAAAGCTCCGGCGCAGACAGCGCGCGGAAACGCAGTTTATCAGCGGCATCCGAGGCGTTAGAGATTAACTCGCGCAGGAAAATTTCTTTGTTTGAATACAGAGAATGGATCATCAGATGAAGCAGTTGTTTTACTTCAGACTGGAAGCCACGTGTCTCTTGTCCTTTCATACTCATCAAATTACCTCAATCCAGATACTGTTATTGACCAAATCAGACGCTGAAGAATAAGTGGGGTTATATGTCAGGCTTTTCAAGCGCAGGAAGAAATATTTAAGAAGAAATGCAGAGGGATAGAATAAAACGGGCGCAGAAGACTGCGCCCGCATAACAGTCAGAACCGGAAGGGATTACGCCCGGCGAGGGAATGGGACAGCGTGGTGCCATCAACCATATCCAGTTCGCCCCCGACCGGCACACCGTGCGCGATACGGCTCGCCAGCACGCCAAACTGGCCGCACATTTCAGCAATATAGTTGGCGGTCGCTTCACCTTCGACCGTCGGATTGGTCGCCAGAATCACTTCCTGAATGCTTTCACTTTCAAGGCGCTCTTCCAGACGGCCCAAGCCAATGTCGTCTGGCCCGATACCATCCAGCGGTGACAGGTGGCCCATCAGCACAAAATAGCGACCAGAAAACTGACCGGTTTGTTCTATCGCATGGATGTCAGCCGGACTTTCCACCACGCAAATCTGACCATTTTCTTTACGCCGTGGATTGGCGCAAATGGTACAGATTTCCTGTTCGGTAAAAGTACGGCAATCGGCACAGTGGCCAATTTCAGACATGGCACGCGTTAAAGACTGCGCCAGCCGCATTCCACCGCTGCGATCACGTTGCAGCAGCTGGAATGCCATACGTTGCGCGGACTTCGGGCCAACGCCCGGCAGGCAACGCAACGCCTCCATTAAAGACTCAAGGAGAGGGCTGGTTTGCATCAGAACGGCATCTTAAAGCCTGGTGGCAACTGCATGCCGCCAGAAACGGCTGCCATTTTTTCTTTCTGAGTTTCTTCGATACGACGTGCTGCATCGTTGAACGCCGCAGCGATCAGGTCTTCCAGCATGTCTTTATCGTCTTCCAGCAGGCTTGGATCGATTTCAACGCGACGCACGTTATGTGCACCGTTGATAGTGATTTTCACCATACCAGCGCCTGACTCACCGGTCACTTCCAGCAGAGCGATTTCTGCCTGAGCCTGTTGCATTTTTTCCTGCATTTGCTGGGCCTGTTTCATCAGGTTACCAATGCCGCCTTTTCCAAACATAGTCTTCTCTCTCAGCAATGGCCGCGTCACAATCGCGGCGTTTAAATTGGGCGGATACTTTCTTCATCCAGATCAGCGTCAAAGAAACGGCGCAGCGTCTGAATGTTGTTATCCGCAATAATAGACTGACGCGCCTGCGCCAGTTTTTCTTCATAAATGGCCTGTCGCCATTCCAGCGGCGTCTTCACCGCCAGATTATCATCTTCCAGCACGGTGAGTTCAACCGGCGTCTGATGCAATGCCGATAAGGCGTCCGTCAGTACCTTTTGCGCGGACGGAGAATTCAGATGCCTTTGTGAAGAACGCAGGTGCAGGCAAATTTTGCCTGGCTCCGGTTGCTCACGGTACGCATTCAGCGCCAGTTGCTGCACCAGTTTAGGAAGGGGCATCCGGCTGATTTCAGCCGCCCATTCGTCGCGTTCAATCGCTTCTTCCGCCAGACGGGAAGACAGCTCCGGCGATTTTTCATGTTCCAGCGCGGTACGCAAAGCTTTGGGCGTTGCCACCGGTTCCGGCGCTTCTTCCGGTTCCATCATCGCTTTCCAGCGATACGCTTCTTCTTTTACCGGCGCGGCAGGTTCTTTCTTCACCGCCAATGTCTGCGCACGTTCAGTCACCGAAGCGAGGCGCTCCAGTGCTGAGGTTGCCGGCCGCGCTTTTCCTGGCGCTGCCGGCTCAGCTTTTTTTGGGGTGGTACTCCCCTGCCTGAGCAATTGTGTTCGCGCCTGTAAAAGTTGCGCGGTGGAATCGGGCATGGCGGCCGGTTCTGCATTGCCCTGTGGCGCAGGAGCATTGTAGTTTTGCTGCGGCGGTGCATTGCGCGGCACTGCCGGTTGCGACGGCACCTGTGGCGCAGTATAGGCCGGTGCCGCGACGGGCTGCGGAGCCGGTTCAGCAATAATCACTTTCGGATGAAAGGCCAGCGCACGCAGCAGCGTCATTTCAACGCCCATACGTTTGTCCGGCGCATAGGCCAGCTCTTTGCGGCCAATCAACATTGTCTGGTAGTAAAGCTGCACGTCCGCTGGCGGAATAACACGCGCCAGTTCCCGCAGACGCTGTTCGATCGCCGCATAATGGTTATCGAGCACCGACGGTAACAGCTGAACCATTGCAATGCGATGCAGCAGCGCCAGAGTCTCAACCAGCAGGTTTTCCCAGTCCACGCCACGGGACGCGGCCTGTTCAACCTGAGCCATCATCTGACCGCCATCGGCGCTGACCAGCGCTTCCAGCATCGCCAGCGGCTGTTCGTCGTCCAGCGTACCGAGCATTTGTGCCACAGTTTCGGTAGTGACGGCGCCCTGCCCCATGGCAATCGCCTGATCGGTAAGACTCAGTGCATCACGCATACTGCCGTCGGCAGCACGGGAAAGCAGCTGAAGCGCGCGCGGTTCAGTGGCAATGGTTTCCTGAGTTAATACATTGTCGAGCTGTTTGCGTATCTGTTCCGGATCTAAGGCTTTCAGATGGAACTGCAAACAACGCGATAAAATCGTGACCGGCAGTTTTTGCGGATCCGTGGTCGCCAGCAGGAATTTAACGTGCGAAGGCGGCTCTTCCAGCGTTTTCAACAGCGCATTGAAGCTGTGACGCGAGAGCATGTGTACTTCGTCAATCAGGTAAACTTTGAAGCGGCCACGCGCCGGTGCATATTGCACGTTATCGAGCAGTTCGCGGGTATCTTCGACTTTGGTGCGGGAAGCAGCATCGATTTCAATCAGATCGACAAATCGGCCCTGCTCAATTTCACGGCAGTTATCGCAGACGCCACAAGGCGTTGATGTGATGCCGGTTTCGCAGTTAAGCCCTTTGGCCAGCAGACGGGCGATGGTGGTTTTCCCCACGCCGCGGGTACCGGAAAACAGGTAAGCGTGATGGATGCGCCCGAGCGACAGGCCATTGGCCAGCGCGGTCAGCACATGTTCCTGTCCGACGACGTCGGCAAAAGTTTGGGGGCGCCACTTACGGGCAAGAACCTGATAGCTCATTAACACTTCATCGTTGATTTATAATGAATAATTTGACGATACACGAAAAAACATCGTTTAACCCGACTTTCTGCGCGGGTCGGCGAATCACAGACAGAAGGGTAAGCATAATGATGCCCGCGCCAGACTGCCACTTCTTAGTGTACCAGCAGGGTCGCCATCATTCCTATTACTTTACTTTTCGGGTACTGCGCCGCAGTTTCTCCCCCTTCGTCCTCCTCCTGACTTTTCGCGTTCAGGGATGAGGGCAATTTTTGCGCACTGATTACACTCAATTCACCTCTGTTCTGATAATGCTTCCTGCCCCGCGTAAGGAGAGCCATGAAATACCTGACCCTGCCTTTATTACTGCTCGTTTCCCCCGCCGCACACGCTAGCTGGGCGCTGGAAGGCTTCCCTGCCTTTGCCGAACCGGTCAGCGGAATATTCACCAGCAATGCCACTTTGTCCAAAGGCCAGCGCCAGCTGGAATTACATCAGGACAATCAGTGCTGGCAGCCTTCTGACGCAGTAAAACTCAATGAGATGCTGTCGCTGCAACCCTGCGAAAGTCATCCGCCGGTGAACTGGAAGCAGTTTCGCGCGGGCGATTATCAGGTACGAATTGATACCCGCAGTGGCACACCCACACTTCAGCTGAGCCTGAAAACGGCGCAGGAAGCTGTCGCGGCGGTAGCAAAAACGTGTCCGCGCCGGGACGACAAACCGCTGACTGTGGATGTCTCCGGTACTTTTAGCGATGGCGAAACAGTGCGGGATTTTTATTCCGGCCAGAGCGTACAGGTTGCTAATGGTCACATTACGATGACGCCCGATCCGGCCAGCGGCGGTTTGCTGTTGCTTGAATCCGCCGCGCGTAAAACGCCCGCCACCTTCAGCTGGCAGAACGCCACGGTGTATTTCGTTCTGACCGACAGGTTCGAGAACGGTAATCCGGATAACGATCACAGCTATGGCCGACACAGTGACGGAATGCAGGAAATCGGCACTTTCCACGGCGGCGATCTGGCCGGGCTGACCAGCAAGCTGGATTATTTACAACAACTGGGCGTGAACGCCTTGTGGATCAGTTCGCCACTGGAGCAGATCC
The DNA here is from genome assembly GCF_003614975.1 of Rahnella bruchi. Classification (GTDB taxonomy): domain Bacteria; phylum Pseudomonadota; class Gammaproteobacteria; order Enterobacterales; family Enterobacteriaceae; genus Rahnella; species Rahnella bruchi. Next base: position 791,526 of record NZ_QZWI01000001.1, read on the forward strand.
ACGGCTGGGTAGGCGGCGGCACCAAAGGTGATTTCCCGCATTATGCCTATCACGGTTACTACACGCTCGACTGGACAAAACTCGACGCCAATATGGGCACCGGCGAAGACTTACAAAAGCTGGTCAGCGAAGCGCACAAACGCGGGATCCGCATTCTGTTTGACGTGGTGGTCAATCACACCGGTTACGCCACGCTGGCGGATATGCAAACGTTCCATTTCGGCTCGCTGTATCTCAAAGACAGTGAAATCGAAAAAACGCTGGGCAAAAACTGGACCGACTGGAAACCCGGCCCCGGCCAGAACTGGCACAGTTTTAATGATTACATCAATTTCAGCGACAAAAACGCCTGGAGCACCTGGTGGGGCAAAAAATGGATCCGCACCGACATCGGAGATTATGACTCACCCGGTTATGACGATCTGACCATGTCGTTGGCGTTCCTGCCGGATATTAAAACTGAGTCCACACAGGCCAGCGGCCTGCCCGTTTTCTATCGCAACAAACCGGATACCGCTGCCCGTGAAATCCCGGACGCCACGCCGCGCGATTATCTGGTGACCTGGCTCAGTCAGTGGGTGCGCGATTACGGCATCGACGGTTTCCGCGTCGATACCGCCAAGCATGTGGAGAAACCGACGCTGGCTTTGTTGAAAGCCCGTTCTGCCGAGGCGTTGAAACAGTGGAAAGCCGCCAATCCTTCCCAGGCGCTGGACGACGCACCATTCTGGATGACGGGTGAGGCCTGGGGCCATGGCGTGATGAAAAGTGATTATTACGCCAACGGCTTTGATGCGATGATCAACTTTGATTTTCAGGATCAGGCTTCGGCAGCGCTGAATTGTTTTGCCAGTATCGACGCCACGTATCAGCTGATGGCGGAGAAAATGCAGGATTTCAATGTGCTAAGTTATCTTTCGTCACACGATACCCGATTGTTTTTCGCCGATGACGCCAAAGGGTCGGTTCCCCTGCAACAACGTGCAGCGGATCTTTTACTGCTGGCACCGGGCGCGGTGCAGATTTATTACGGTGATGAAAGCGGACGTCAGTTCGGCCCGACGGGATCAGACCCTTTACAGGGAACGCGATCGGACATGAACTGGAATGAGCTGAACGGCGCAAAACAGGCGTTGCTGAAGCACTGGCAAAAATTGGGGAAATTCAGAGAGCAGCATCCGGCAATCGGTGCGGGCACTCAGAAATCACAGCAGACGACGCAATATTACGCCTTCAGCCGCGAGCACGGTGACGACAAAGTGATGGTGGTCTGGACAGAAGAAAGCGCAAAAGAGTCGCGCTGAAAACAAAAAGGCCTCGCGTGAACGGCGGGGCCTTTTTACATCACACTGCAAACGTCGAATCAGTGCCCGTCGAAACACACCAGGCTGTAGCAGTTGATATGGGAATCGTTCAGGCGTTTTTCACCGCCCAGATCCGGCAAATTGATGATGAATGCTGCATCAGTCACTTCCCCACCCAGACGGCGGATCAGTTTCGCGGTGGCTTCAATAGTGCCACCCGTTGCCAGCAAGTCGTCAATCACCAGAATTTTTTCACCCGGCTGAATGGCATCAGTGTGGATCTCAAGGCTGTCAGTGCCGTATTCCAGATCGTAGGTTTCGCTGATGGTTTCACGCGGTAATTTACCCGGTTTACGCACGGGAACAAAACCCACACCTAAAACCAGCGCAACCGGAGCGCCAAACAGGAAACCACGTGCTTCGGTGCCCACCACTTTGGTGACACCCGCATCGCGGTAACGATCGGCCAGTAACTGAATGCTTGCAGCGTAAGCTTTTGGGTCTTCCAGCAAGCTGGTGACGTCACGGAACAGTATGCCTGGCTTCGGATAGTCAGGAATGGTCTTGATACTGTCTTTAATAAACTGTAGCTGCTGTGCGGTAGCGGTCATAATGTTAATTGCCTGATAAAGCTGCTGTTCATACTTAAACGCGGGCGGTCAAATGTCCCCCGTCATGCCCTTTTAAAGCATGTCGTTCAAGGAAGGAAATTGGGAGCGCACCGACGTACGAGATGCCCAAATCTATGCAAAGCTGCTTTAAAAAGCAACCCGCAGCCGGACATGATCGCCTGTTTTATTGCTCAAGGTCAACCACTGGTAATCGCCACATCATGATCAATAACGCAAACATCATGCAAACCAATAAAATGCGTACCCATAATAGCGGGACAAAATAGATCGAAATCGAGAAAGTGATCACAATCAGCGCAACGGCTTTGGGTTTCGCTCCTTTCGGCAACGCTCGGTGCGCGTGCCAGTGACGTAAATAGCTGCCAAACCATGAACGATGCAGCAGCCAGTGATGAAAGCGTGGCGATGAACGGGCAAAACACCAGGCAGCCAGCAGTAAAAACGGCGTGGTGGGCAAAAGTGGCAGCACCACGCCCAGCGTGGCCAGTACCACGCTCAGCCAGCCGACCATAATCAGTAATATGCGCTTCATGCAGTTCCTTTTGATTCGCACAAATTGCCAGAAAAATCTGCCCCACAGTTTATACAAGTGCAGCGAAGGTGTCATAACCGCCGGTTGCAGGTAAGCTATGAATGTCATTAATGGAGATAACCTGTGAGCACTGAACGAATTTTACATGTCCTTGATCAGCAGATAGAAACTCTGGCGCGGGAAATCGAACCCATCGGCCATGTTTCTGCTTCGCAGGCCCGGTTTGATATCGCCCTTTTTTCAACCAAAGGCACCCGTCTGCGCGATTATCTGGCAGAAATTAAGGTGAATTTACAGCAACTGAATCAGGAAGTGGTTGAGAAACGTTCTGCGCAGGTGGCGTTTATCGCCGAGCGACTGGTGGCACAAATCACCGCTATGCAGCGGGAACTGGCTACGCAAACGCTGCGTAAAACGCATCAGACACCGGAACGCAAAAGTCATGATAATTATACCAAACTGGCGGAAACTCAGCAGTTCGAGCGTCGCCTGATTGCCATGATTGAAGATCGGGAAACCACGCTGGGGCAACTCGCCACATTCAGCGATCAGCAGCGGGTGCAAAAGGAACTGGCCGCACTGGAAGGACGCTTAATGCGTTGTCGTCAGGCGCTAGCCAAAATTGAGAGGCAAATCGAGAGGCAGGAAAAAGGTTTTTGAATCTTTATCACATTTTTTTAATCAGGCGTTCAGGCCCGGCATTTTCTTATCTATAATGGTAAGTCCAAAACCTGCTAATAATAATGTTGGCCAATATGTCCGTAGAAAATGCGCCTCCCGAACTTCAGCTTGCTGTTGATCTGATCTATCTGCTTGAGTGCAACGAAATTGCACCGGAAACCGCTCTTGCAGCACTGGAAATCGTACAACGCGATTATCAGGAAAAGCTGAAAAACAGCAAAAGCACGCTGTCGATCAGCTATCTTTAAGCCGTCCGGCTGATTGTATCAGGGGACCTTCCCATTCCCCTGAATTGCCCGATTATCCCTGGCCCTGAGACAACGCATCCGGCTCATCACCCGGTTGTCTCAACACGCGCTTAACTTCCTGAACCTCGCTGCCGTTCTGATTATGCAGATACACCTCCAGCTGATTGAAGGCGATATTGATGTCGTTCTCGCGGCAAAGTTTATCAATGCTGCGGTTCAGCTCATCGACGGTATAACTGCGGTCACCCAGTTCACGCACATAGACTCGCAGTTCATGATCGAGCGTGCTGGCACCAAAATTCAGGAAGAAGACCAGCGGTGCCGGGTCGCTCATCACACGGGTATTTTCATGCGCCGCCTGTAACAAGATCTCTTTCACTTTATCCAGATCTGAACCGTACGCCACGCCAATTTTGATCAGCACGCGCGTCACGGTATCGCTCAGCGACCAGTTGATCAGCCGTTCCGTCACAAAGGCTTTGTTCGGAATGATCACTTCTTTGCGGTCAAAATCGATAATGGTCGTTGCGCGAATACGGATACGACTGACCGTGCCGGAAAATGTTCCGATGGTCACGGTGTCGCCAATACGTACCGGGCGTTCGAAAAGGATAATCAGACCCGAGACAAAGTTTGCAAAAATTTCCTGCAAACCAAACCCCAGCCCGACCGACAGTGCCGCCACCAGCCATTGTAATTTATCCCACGAAACCCCGAGCGAACCGAGCGCCGTGATTGCTCCGATCACCGTGATCGAATAAGTCAGGATAGTGGTGATGGCATACGACGTCCCCTGCCGCAATTGCAGCCGTGAGAGCACGACAACTTCCAGCAGCCCCGGCAGGTTTCTTGTCAAAACATACGCCACAATCACAGCCAGGAAACCGAGCAGCATATTGCCCAGCGTCACGGTTTGCTGAGTCACTGCGCCCGCCACGGTGTTGGAATAATGCCAGAGTGAAATGCTGTCCAGATACGAAATCACCGTCAGCAGGTCCGACCAAATCCAGTAAAACACCGTCGCGAAGATAAAGAACAGCCCCATGGTGGTCAGACGCAGCGACTGCTGGTTAATCTGATCCAGCCCGATCTGCGGTTCTTCAACCGGCTCATTGCCCTCAGCGCCTTCTTTCGCGGCATTTGTCTGACGGCGAGCCAGCGCACGACGATAAGCCAGACGCCGTGCTGCAACGCTTAATCCCCGCAGCGCCGTGAGATAAATAATGTTCCAGAAAATCAGCAGGTAAAGACTGTCAATCCAGCGCCCCGCCAGACGCAGCGTGGTATAAAAATATCCGGTGACCACCAGCCCGACCAGGAAAGCCGGTGCCAGCGCAATTGCCGTGACCACTACCAGACGAATACTGTGAGAATCTTTTTCGCGCCAGCCATCCCGTGCGATCGGGAAGACCAGCACCGTCAGCGCAAGCAGCGTCAGGAAAATCACCACCTGCCCGATGATGTCATCCACCAGACCAAGCGGGGCTTTTTCACCACGCACTGACCAGAAAATCAGCGGCAACATCACCAGACTCAGGCGAATGACAGACCGGCGATAATGCGCGCAGGTCGCCGCAGGCGTATTGAAGTGCCGCTCGTTGATCCCGCCCGGTTTAAGAATGCGATAGCAAAAGCCCATGACCAGCTGGAATACAGCCAGCCGTTGCGCCAGCGTCCATAAAAAATCACTCGGTTCGATATCACACTGCGAAAGCCAGTAGCCCACACCCAGCATCAGCAATACGCCCGGCAAGACGTTCAGAGCCATCAATAACAGGGCCTGCGGCGTATGCAGCTGGCTGTCGCGCTTAAGCTGCCCGACATCACTGGTGAGTTTTTCAATGCGCTGATCAATGTATTTCCGCCGCCAGAGCAGCAGCAAAATCGCGACAAGCAAAGGAAGGGTGACCGGCAATGAATGTATTGCGCCCATCATTAATTCACCTGGCGGAATATTCAGACTCAGGCTGCTGAGCTGATTTTTTACATCATCCGGCAATGACTTAATGAATTCCCAGTTCATTGGTTTGTTGCTGCTAACCCAGAAAATCTGCTGAGTCAGCGTTTCTGTCAGCGACTGGTTGATACTCAGCAATTGCTGCTGGTTAATCTGCAAATTGATGGCCAGTGAGAGCTGATTTCCGAGCTGTTTATTCAGCTGATCAAGCAGTTCGCGGCGCATATCGACAATCTGATCGAGCGCATCACTGATATCGGCATTAATCGTTTCTTTGCTGTTCCCGACCACGCCCTGAATGTAACTGTCGCCCTGGAATAATGCATCGCGTTGCTGATTGATGGTGAACTGTTCAAGGCGTAAATCAGCAATGCGCGTGCTCATGTCCGTGACCAGACCAGAAGGTGGTGTGGTGTTTTGCTGTTGCTGATACAGAATACGTGACAGTAATAAACTGCCTTTCAGCACAGTGATCTGCTCTTTAAGGTCATGTTCAGCCTGCGCCGAACGATCCAGCCAGTTTTTCACTGTGATGTTTTTCTGCACCAGCTGGTTGCCTTCTTCGGTTGCGGCAATCAGGCGTTCGCTGAGTTTACGGTTAATCCCCAGTTCCTGTGCCACCAGCGGATCATTTTGGATATTCGAGGTGTCGTCCGGCGTTTGCGCTTCTTTCGCTGTACGTTCGGACAAAATCAACCGTTTACCGTTGACCACTTCCTGCAATAACTGGGCGGTGTGTTCAAGCTGATTGATATGGGCGTTGGTGTAATCGCGTTGTTTTTGCAGTAGATCCTGCAAAGTCGTATTGGCTTCAAGGCTTTTACGTTGTAAGTCGATTTGCGCATTCAGCAAAGCTTGCTGCGTAACCAGCATGTTTTGTTGGGTGTTGCGTAAATCCTGCTGGCCGGGTGACATGCCGTTAAGCTGATTGCGGATCTTCTGAATCGCCAGAGAATAGGTATACATCGCGTTCTGTACGCGCTCAGGCTGAGTTTGCAGCGAAATCAGCTGGGTGTTGAACGTCGATAAATCTTCCTGCGAAGATTGCAAATCGTCGAGGGTATCATTTAGGCGGTTTTCCAGCTGACGTAATGAAAGCGCCGACAGCTGCGCTTTATCTGCATCATCTTTAGGATTGTTTTTAAGCTGATCCAGACCACCAATTGCCATCCGTAATTTCTGCGGCGCTTCGGCTACCTGTTTTTGCAACTGGCTGGCGTCTTGTTTCACCCTGTCGAGCGCATCCAGATATTCAATCGTGTGGATCAAATCCTGTTGGGACAGTTTGTCGACCGGCGTCAGGTTTTTCTGGCGATTCAGCGCATCCAGCTGGTTCTGAACTTCATTACGGGTAGGAATGTCATTAGAAGCCGCCTGCCCTGGAAGGGAAATAACCAGCAGTGCGAGGCACATCACAAACATAAAAAAACGCGAAATCCCATTTCTTTTCATGGTTGGAATTACGTCAGAAGAGGCGGCAAAAAACCGGATAAACATACGTCTGCGTCAGCTCATTTACTAAATGAATAATATAAAGATGACAATAGCAGCGTTCGTGATGAAAGGAAGGGGAAAAGCGTATCTGAATACAACATTTGCACGTTGATTAAGTCATCAGGTGGGGGTAAATATTTGCAGGCTTATTAATTAACCGGAAAGTATTAAGACATTATTTTACAGCGGTGAGATAGGCGGAATGGCGAAGCATATCAATATACGTATCCACAAACCTGCCAGCATTACCTTCTAAATCAAAGCTTTCAGGGATGAAAAGCCAGTTTTCCATCAGTCCGGTGAGATAAGCACGAAGAATAATGGCGGCCTGGCGGGTATCGAGATCTTCCGGGAGCTGCTTTTCTTCTATACAACGAACAAGAATACGTTCGATTTTACCGTACCCTTCCATGTAGAGCGCTTTGCGGGCTTCATGAACTGATGTCATCTCCCCAACAAATTCACATTTATGGAATATAATTTCCATCAATGCCTTACGCTGGGTATCGGTCACAGTGGCGACCAGTATGTAAATAAGGATTTCGCGTAAAATACGCAGTGGATTATTCGGAAACTTTGTCTGATACTCTACTTCGAGCACTTTTATCCGGGATTCATAGGCTTCCCAGATCGCGTTAAACAGTTCCACTTTGTTCCTGAAATGCCAATAAATTGCGCCCCGCGTCACACCGGCTGCATTCGCAATATCAGTCAGTGATGTCGACGATACCCCACGGGCAGAAAACTCACGTACAGCGGCATCCAGAATCTGTTGTCTGGTTTCCAGCGCCTGTGATTTGGTTTTTCGTGCCATAGGTTTATCTTTAAGGGGAGTTTGATTTACATACATTCTTGAATGTATGTAACATAGCACGCACATACTAAAAGCGCAGCAATGGATTTGGAATGTTGTGATCCATTGGACAATTTGAAATCGGACACTTGAGGTTTATTTATGAACAAAAACAGAGGGTTAACGCCTCTGGCGGTAGTTCTGATGCTATCCGGAAGCTTAGCACTTACAGGATGTAACGATAAAGAAGCTCAACAAGGTGCACCTCATGCTCCGCAGGTTGGCGTCGTTACTCTCAAAACTGCACCGTTAAATGTGACTACCGAACTTCCTGGTCGTACTGCTGCTTTTCGCATTGCTGAAGTACGTCCTCAGGTTGGCGGTATTATTTTAAAACGCAACTTCGTTGAAGGCAGCGACATTAAAGCCGGGACCTCTTTATATCAGATTGATCCAGCCACTTATCAGGCCGCGTATGACAGCGCTAAAGGCGATCTGGTAAAAGCTCAGGCTAACGCACAAATTTCACGCCTCACCGTCACCCGTTACAAACCACTGCTTGGTACTAACTACATCAGTAAGCAAGATTACGATACCGCTGTAGCCACGGCAGCTCAGGCTGATGCAGCCGTAGTGAGTGCAAAAGCCGCAGTTGAAACTGCACGTATCAATCTCGCTTATACCAAAGTCACCTCCCCTATCAGCGGACGCATCGGTAAATCTTCTGTGACTGAAGGTGCACTGGTTTCTAACGGTCAGACCAATGCGCTGGCGACTGTGCAACAACTGGACCCTATCTATGTTGATGTCACTCAGTCGAGCAACGATTTCCTGCGTCTGAAACAGGAACTCGCTGACGGTGCAATGAAACAAGTTGACGGTAAAGCCCAGGTCAAGTTGCTGATGGATAACGGTAAAGAATATTCACAGCCGGGTACATTAGAATTCTCTGATGTGACTGTTGATGAAACTACTGGTTCCATTACTTTGCGTGCCATCTTCCCTAATCCAAATGACGCCTTGCTGCCAGGCATGTTTGTGCGCGCGCGTCTGGATGAAGGGGTAAACGACAACGCTCTGCTGGTTCCTCAGCAAGGTATTACCCGTAACCCACGTGGTGATGCAACGGCGATGGTGATTGGTGCGGACAACAAAGTTGAACTTCGTACTGTGACCACAACGCAGGCAATTGGCGACAAATGGGTTGTGACAGACGGCCTGAAAAGTGGCGATAAGGTTATCGTGACAGGTCTGCAAAAAATTAAGCCAGGCGTACAGGTTACTGCACAGGAAGTCGATCAAAACGCAGCAGCACCCGCTACAGCGACGAAGTCTTAATAGGAGCCGGTAATTCATGGCTAAGTTTTTTATAGATCGTCCCATCTTTGCATGGGTAATTGCGATCATCATCATGTTGGCAGGGGGATTGGCAATACTTAAATTGCCAATCGCACAGTATCCAACCGTTGCACCGCCAGCAATTCAGCTGACAGCAACTTATCCGGGCGCGGATGCGCAGACCGTACAGGATACCGTTACTCAGGTTATCGAACAGAACATGAACGGTATCGACAACATGATGTACATGTCGTCGACCAGTGATTCATCAGGTACTGTTCAGATTACCCTGACCTTTGCTTCCGGTACTGACGCGGATATCGCGCAGGTACAGGTTCAGAACAAACTGCAGCTGGCGACACCATTGCTGCCGCAGGAAGTTCAGCAACAGGGTATTTCGGTTGAGAAATCAAGCAGCAGCTTCCTGATGGTAGCCGGCTTTATTTCCAATAACGGTTCAATGACCCAGGATGACATCGCCGACTACGTAGGTTCCAACATCAAGGATCCTATTAGCCGTACTGCGGGTGTAGGTGACGTTCAGCTGTTCGGTGCTCAGTACGCGATGCGTATCTGGATGGACCCGAGCAAACTGAATAACTACCAGCTGACGCCGGTCGATGTTATCAACGCCATCAAGGTTCAGAACAACCAGATCGCAGCAGGTCAGCTTGGTGGTACTCCACCGGTTCCTGGCCAGCAGCTGAACTCCTCTATCGTGGCGCAGACCCGTCTGAAGTCACCAGATGAATTCGGTAAAATCATTCTGAAAGTAAATCAGGATGGTTCTCAGGTTCGCCTGAAAGATGTGGCTAAAATCGAACTGGGTGGTGAAAACTACGACGTTATTGCCCGTTTCAACGGACAACCCGCGTCAGGTTTGGGTATCAAACTGGCAACCGGTGCGAACGCCCTGAACACCGCAGCGTCTGTAAAAGCTACGCTGGCTAAGCTTGAGCCGTTCTTCCCGGCTGGCCTGGAAGTCGTTTACCCATACGACACCACGCCGTTCGTAAAAATCTCGATTAAAGAAGTAGGTAAAACGCTGTTCGAGGCCATCGTCCTGGTATTCCTGGTCATGTTCTTGTTCCTGCAAAACTTCCGCGCAACGCTTATCCCAACCATTGCGGTGCCGGTGGTCTTGCTCGGTACCTTTGCAATCCTGGCAGCGTTTGGCTATTCGATAAACACCCTGACGATGTTCGGGATGGTGCTCGCGATAGGCTTGCTCGTCGATGACGCCATCGTCGTCGTCGAGAACGTCGAACGCGTCATGGTCGAAGATGGCCTGCCTCCGAAAGAAGCCACCAAAAAATCCATGGAGCAGATCCAAGGGGCATTGGTCGGTATCGCAATGGTGCTGTCCGCAGTATTCATCCCGATGGCCTTCTTCGGCGGTTCTACCGGTGTTATCTACCGTCAGTTCTCCATCACCATCGTTTCTGCCATGGTGCTGTCAGTTCTGGTGGCGATGATCCTGACGCCTGCACTTTGTGCGACCATGCTTAAGCCGGTTGCCAAAGGTGAGCATCACGAGAAGAAAGGTTTCTTCGGTTGGTTTAACAAGAAATTCGACCAAAGCACACACCACTACACCGACAGCGTAGGCAACATTCTGCGCAGCACCGGTCGCTATCTGGTGATTTATCTGTTGATCGTTGTCGGCATGGCCTTCCTGTTTATCCGCCTGCCAACCTCCTTCCTGCCGGAAGAAGACCAAGGTGTATTCCTGACCATGGCGCAGTTGCCAGCAGGTGCAACCCAGGAACGTACGCAGAAAGTGCTCGATGAAGTCAGCAACTACTATCTGACGAAAGAAAAAGCCAACGTGAACTCCGTGTTTACGGTTAACGGCTTTGGCTTCGCAGGTCGTGGTCAGAACACCGGTATTGCGTTTATCAGTCTGAAAGACTGGTCCGAACGTAATGGCTCCGAGAACAAAGTTCCTGCAATAGCAGGCCGTGCAATGGGTGCATTCAGCACCATTAAAGATGCACTGGTGTTCCCGTTCAACTTACCAGCGATTGTTGAGTTGGGTACGGCAACAGGCTTCGACTTCCAGCTGATTGACCAGGCTAACCTTGGGCATGACAAACTGACACAAGCACGTAACCAGTTGCTGGGCATGGTTGCTCAACACCCGGACTTGCTGACTCAGGTTCGTCCTAACGGTCTGGAAGATACGCCACAGTTCAAAATCGAAATTGATCAGGAAAAAGCAACGGCACTTGGCGTTTCAATTTCCGACATCAACACCACTCTGGGTGCTTCGATTGGTGGTAGCTACGTCAACGACTTCATCGACCGCGGTCGTGTGAAGAAAGTGTACGTTCAGGCTGAAAATAAATACCGTATGTTGCCGTCAGACATCAATAACTTGTATGTCCGTGGCAGCGCAGGCCAGATGGTGCCGTTCTCCGCATTCTCCAGCGCGAAATGGGAATACGGTTCACCGCGTCTGGAACGTTATAATGGTCTGCCATCAATGGAAATTTTGGGTCAGCCAGCTCCGGGCCAAAGTTCGGGTGCTGCTATGGAAATGATGGAGTCTCTGGCTTCCAAACTGCCAAGCGGTATCGGCTATGACTGGACCGGTTTGTCCTATCAGGAACGTTTATCAGGAAACCAGGCTCCGGCCTTATATGCTATCTCCCTGATTGTCGTATTCCTGTGTCTGGCAGCGTTGTATGAAAGCTGGTCAATACCGTTCTCGGTAATGCTGGTGGTTCCGCTCGGGGTTGTGGGTGCGCTTCTGGCAGCAACGATGCGAGGACTCAGTAACGACGTTTACTTCCAGGTAGGCCTGCTGACCACCATTGGGTTGTCCGCGAAGAACGCCATATTGATTGTCGAATTCGCCAAGGACCTGATGGACAAAGAAGGTAAGGGTCTGATCGAATCCACGCTTGAAGCGGTTCGTATGCGTCTTCGTCCGATACTGATGACCTCACTGGCGTTTATCCTCGGTGTAATGCCGCTGGTTATCAGCTCCGGCGCGGGTTCCGGTTCTCAGAACGCTGTTGGTACCGGCGTAATGGGCGGGATGATCACGGCGACACTGCTGGCGATCTTCTTTGTTCCGGTCTTCTTCGTGGTGGTTCGTCGCCGCTTCGGTAAGAAGAACGAGGACATTGAACATACGCACAAACCAGAGCATCCGACGCTGTAACGGATCCTCAACCTGACGAAAGGCCGCTTATGCGGCCTTTTTTTTCGCCTGAGTCTTGAACCGGAAAACAGATGGGTGCATACTTATTGTTATAGTATAACATAACAAATTGAGGCATTATGAAACCCACTATCCATCCTGCATATCGCACCGTGGTTTTCCACGACACCAGTGCTGATGAGTACTTCAAGGTCGGTTCAACTATCTCGACAGACCGCACCATTGAACTGGAAGGGGCTACCTACCCTTATATCACAATTGAAGTTTCTTCAGCTTCCCATCCGTATTACACCGGTAAGCAGAAAGAGTATTCAAAAGAAGGCAGCACCGCGCGATTCAATCAACGCTTCGGCAGCTTCCTCGGTAAGAAGTAAACAACATCAGGGAAATTGTTATGCAGGTTCTGAGTTCATTACGTTCAGCGAAAAAACGTCATCCGGATTGTCGTGTAGTGCGCCGTAAAGGCCGCATTTATGTGATCTGTAAAAGTAATCCGCGCTTTAAAGCCGTACAGGGCAAAAAGAAAAAGCGTTAATACCGCGCCTTGCCTTTACGCCCGCCATAAAAACAAAAGCCCCGCCGCTTGCCCGACGGGGCTTTTTCTTCTGTTAAGACATGATGTAAAACCTCCTCACAGATACACCGTGAGGAGGGAAAATCTTATTTCATACTGGCAACAATCGTCTCAACGTTATGTTTGAACGCTTTGATATAGGTTGTGGCCGGCCCCTGGGGGCCTGACAACGCTTCCGGATACAGTTCACCACCAGGTTGCGCGCCGCTCGCCGCAGCAATCTGTTTCACCAGGCGGGGATCGGTCTGGTTTTCGATGAAGTAAGTTTTCACTTTCTCCGCTTTGATCTGCTTAATTAACGAAGCCACACCGCTGGCACTGGCTTCAGCTTCGGTTGAGAAACCGACAGGCGCCATAAAGCTGACGTGATATTCCTGACCAAAATAACCAAACGCATCATGGCTGGTCAGCACTTTACGTTTTGACTGGGGTATACCGGTGAATTCCGTTTTTGCCCACGCATCAAGTTTTTGCAGTTGCTCAATATAGGCCGTTCCGCGCTGGCGGAAATAGTCAGCATCTTCCGGATCGGCTTTGATCAGCGCATTCATTACATTGGTCGCATAAATTACGCCATTCGCCATGCTGTTCCAGGCGTGAGGGTCGGTGATTTGCTTGCCGTCTTCTTCCATTTTGCGGGAATTAACGCCCTCAGATGCCGTCACTAAATGACCTTTATATCCGGAAGCCGTCACCAGACGATCAATCCAACCTTCCAGACCTAACCCGCTGACGAATACGACATCAGAGCTATTAATCGCTTTGCTGTCTTTCGGCGAAGGCTCGAAGCTGTGCGGATCACCGTCCGGCCCGACTAACGTCGTGACTTTCACGTGTTCGCCACCCACTTCCTGAACGATATCCCCGAGAATGGAGAAACTGGCTACCGCTTCCACAGTTTTCGCCATGGCCAGCGGGCTCGACAGCAGGGCAGCTACTGCGAGTGATACAGGTAATACTTTCATCATGTCCCCTTAATTGTTGTACTACTTATTAACGTGCTGCTTACGTTCGCGAGGCAGTTAACATCCCGCCACGCTTTCCAAATAAAACTGAAATAAAGAAGATCACCGTGGCGCTGAGTACGATGGACGGGCCCGCAGGCAGTGAAGCGTAGTAAGACCAGATAAGCCCGACAACGCTGGCAATCACGCCGATGATCATGGCGCTCAGCAGGGTATGGGGTAAATCCTGCGCCCAGAAACGCGCGCTTGCCGCAGGTAACATCATCAAACCAACCGACATCAGTGTGCCGAGGATCTGGAAACCGGCGACAAGGTTCACGACCACCAGCGCCAGGAAAATCCCATGTATCGCCGCCAGCCATTTTCCCGCGCTGACGCGTAAAAACAGCGAATCAAAAGATTCAATGACCAGAGCGCGATAAATGCAGGCGAGTACCAGCAATGACACGCTGGTAATTATGCCGACCATAATCATGGCGGAAGAGTCGATAGCGAGAATAGATCCAAACAGAACGTGCAGAAGGTCAACACTGGAACCGCGCAGGGAAACCAGTGTGACACCCAGCGCGAGCGAGCCCAGATAGAAACCGGCGAAACTGGCATCTTCCTTTAGTTGCGTCCGACGGCTTACCAGCCCGGAAAGCATCGCAACCGCCAGTCCTGCAATAAAACCGCCGATCCCCATCGCGACCAGCGACATTCCCGATATCAGATAACCAATCGCCGCACCCGGTAATACGGCGTGGGAAAGTGCGTCCCCTACCAGACTCATCCGGCGTAATAGGAGGAAAACACCCAGAGGCGTGGCGCTGATGGATAAAGCGATACAGGCAATTAACGCGCGGCGCATGAAACCAAACTCAATGAAGGGGTCGGCCAGCAAATGGAAAAGCATCATGAATTGGCGACTCCCGCCACGAGAGAAAAAGGTTCGGTCGAAATACAGGCATGCGCCTGATGCGGGAAGTGCCCCAGAACGTCGTGGGCGGTTCCCCACAAATTCTTCTGCGCGCTGAGATAGAGCACATGTGGAAAATGCCGGGCAACCATTGAGATATCATGTAAAACCGCAATGACGGTTTTTCCTTCCTGATGCCACCGGGCAATAACCTTGAGCAAAAGATCAGTTGTCTGGGTATCAATGCCGGTAAAGGGTTCATCAAGCATGATCAGGGGCGCCTGTTGCACCAGCAAACGCGCGAATAAAGTGCGTTGCAGTTGGCCTCCGGAAAGCGATCCAACGGGCAAATGCGACATTTCTGTCATCCCGACCGTCTCCAGCGCCTTAGCCACGGCGTCAGCTGACTGCTGATTTATGCCGCCAAAAAGTCCGCTTTGCGGCCAACAGCCCATCGCGACCAGATCGAATACGCTGATCGGAAAACCGCGATCCAATTCGGCCTGCTGTGGCAAATATGCCAGACGCGGACGCTTGTTTCCGTTAAAAGTAATATTGCCGGTAACCGCCTGCTGAAGGCCTGCCAGCGTTTTAAGGAAAGTAGATTTACCCGCTCCGTTGGCCCCGATAACAGCCGTCAGTGAACCGGCAAGAAATTGCCCGCTGATTGGCATCGCGACCGCCCGGCGGTCATAACCAACCTCAACATTATTAACAAAAATCATGGTAGTGAAATTGCCCAGTAAATTGCTGCCCATAAAACAGCGAGCACAGCCAGCACGGCAAGACAGCGCGCTGGCGAAGATAGTGTAAAGAGTGTTTTGGTCATAGCCCCTCCGTTCGTTACAATATAACATCACATAGTGCGTTTTGTATCAAGCCGTGAACTGTTTCGATTTTTTACCGCATGCCCTCGTCAGGCCGTGAAAGCGCACCTCAGGCAAAGCAAAATTGTCAGAAAAGGGTAAAATTTAGTGAATATAAACTAATTACTATTACAATCAGAAAGTTATGAATTTTCGCAATGCAACTTTTTTTCTTTGCTCAAAACACATCCTCATAAAAGTATGCAATAATAGAAAGGTATGGAGTCCAAAGGCGAAAACTGGTGAAAAAATTTATCCCCTACCCTATTAAGGGGAAAAATCTGACTCCTTCAGATTTGCTGCAGATTATTGAACGTTATTTATCTGAAATTGAAGAATCCTTAATTGGCGATTTAACTTATTTCTCAGAAAATGCACGTTATGAACCGAATTCTTTGCAAATCGTGTCAATCGCTGCAATCGGCGAAAATTGTTATTCGATGAGCTATCAGTACCGATGGACGATTTTCAACGGCTGCCTGGACATTAATGCCAATGAGTTTTCGACGCAAAGTGTCACATTCCTTGTTAAACCTGAAGGCCTGGAGTTTGATATTATTGATTTGTTCAAAGGTTCGACGGCTGAAGAATTGTAAGTTTGAGTAATACGTTTGCGCAGCTTTCTAAAAATGAATTATATTTAAATTATATGTTTCAAATAAGTCCGGAAAAGTCCATCTCAAAGACCGCGATTGTCTTTGATGTATAAGTCAGTTCATAGCGTTAGTAGTGAGAGCCGTTTTCTGTAAGCCATCAAGTTTTGTTGTTTACTCACAGAGTGTTATCAACACCGAATAAACCATTACGGAGGGGATGATATGGATGAGTACTCGCCTAAGCGGCACGATATCGCTCAGTTACGCTACCTGAATGAAATGCTCTACGATGAAGGCATCGCGACACTGGGTGACAGTCACCACGGTTGGGTCAACGACCCCACTTCTGCTGTTAACCTGCAGCTCAACGAACTGATTGAGCACATTGCATCCTTTGTGATGAGCTTTAAAATAAAGTATCCGGATGATACCCATTTAAGTGATCTGGTTGAAGAGTATCTGGATGATACCTACACCCTGTTCAGCAATTATGGAATTAACGATTCTGATTTACGCCAATGGCAAAAGACCAAGAAGCGATTATTCAGAATGTTCTCAGGGGACTACATCTGTACCCTAATGAAGACTTGAGTAATAATTTATATGCAGTCATCAGATAAAAATGAAAAGGCTAAGATGAACAAAATCGACTATTTGATGCGTTTAAGAAAATGTACCACTATTGATACACTTGAACGTGTCATTGAAAAAAATAAGTATGAACTTTCCGACGACGAGCTGGAATTGTTTTACTCGGCAGCAGACCATCGTTTAGCGGAGCTGACGATGAACAAGTTGTACGATAAAATCCCGGTAGCAGTCTGGAAATTCGTACGCTAACAGACAGAGTCAGGTCGAAATACCTTTCGGCCTGACGCTCATATTTCGTACAAAATAACTTAAGCGATTTTTAACTATTTCTTCAGATATTTCTTTCTGCTTTCTCTTTGATTTGCCGGTGAAATGTTTGCAAAAGAAACTGGAAACATTGTTCTGTTTTAGGCGAACGCAATGGCGCTGGCTTACGCATCATCGCGACCGTCCGGCTTAATGTCGGCTGCTGTAAATGAATCACTGTTAATTCATCATCATTAAGTGTTGCAGTATATAACTCTGGCAATATCGCTAATGCCAGACGCGAACGCACTAATCCGTATAACGTCTCCTGAAAGTCTACGCGATAACTCACACGCAAATTCAGTCTGTGGCTTTCAATTAAAGAAGTCACGAGCCTGCTGACATTCCCTTTTGAAAACAACGCAATATCCCTTTTAATCAGTTGCCTCCAGGGAATATTATGCCCTTCTGATAACGGGTCATCCCGCCTGATCACCGCCACGAAAGGGTCTTCCAGTAGCGGGTATACCGCAACAGAATCCGGCACAGTGCTGTCAGTCGCACCGATACCAAAATCGACAGATCCGTTCTCCAGTTCCAGTAATAATGCATCATTCGTGAGGTCATGGAATTCCACACGCATATCAGGGAAATATTCCGATAATAACTGCGGCACGGCGGGAAATAACAACGTGCTGACTGAAGGGACTAATCCGATACGTAAAGTTCCATCGCCCCCCTGTTGCATGATTTGTTGCATATCATCGAAGGCACTATGCGCTGTATTCAGTAACCGTTCTGCATAAGGCAGAACCGCTTCTCCCTGTTCGGTCAGACTCACGCCCTGCGCTGTGCGGTTTAATAATTTCCCCCCCAGCACTAATTCAATTTGCCGCAGTGCACTGCTCAATGCCGGCTGACTGATCGCCAGACGGTTCGCCGTTTCAGTGAAACTGCGTAACTGTGCCAGGGTCACAAAGTATTGAATTTGCTTAAGGGAGAGGGCAGGCAACCGACGCCAGGGTTCAGACATAATATTCAGGGATCCCGCTAAAAATAGAAAACGTTTGCTCAGCATAACCGCATCTTATAAACGGATAAAATAATTCATCTGTGCAAAGTCGTTCCCTCTCCCTACATTAGCTTAATCACACTGTAAATCCGGATACTGACATGACTGAAAAAATTGCTCCGTTACCCCAGCGCCAGCGGGCAGTTCAGGCTGCATTGGGGAAAATTCCTTTTGACCGTCTGCTGATCAACGCAAACGTTATCGATATGGTGACAGGAGAAATTCGTGAAGCGGATGTCGGGATCACCGGCAACATGATTGCCAGCGTCCATCCTCGCGGAAAATTCTCTCAGGCAGAAAATGTTGATGACTTAACCGGTCGCTATCTTTCACCGGGACTTATCGACACTCATGTACATATCGAAAGCTCACACCTTTCACCGGAAAAATACGCAGAGATTGTCGTCGCTCAGGGCACGACCACCGTATTCTGGGATCCGCATGAACTGGCAAACGTGCTGGGCGTCGCCGGTGTGCAGTATGCAGTGCAGGCGAGCCGCAATCTGCCTCTGCGAGTGATTTGCGCAGCCCCTTCCAGCGTACCTTCGACTCCTGGTCTGGAAATGTCCGGTGCTGACTTTAACGGTCAGGAAATGCAAACGATGCTGAGCTGGCCGGAAATCGCTGGCGTTGCAGAAGTCATGGATATGCACGGTGTCATTAATGGCAGCGAAAGGATGCTGGAAATTCTCGAGGCCGGTTTAAACAGTGGAAAGCTGATCGAAGGCCATGCCCGCGGACTGAAAGATGAACAGCTTCAGGCCTATCTGGCGGCTGGCGTCACTTCCGATCACGAACTCACCTCTGCTGAAGATGCTCTGGAAAAACTGCGGGCCGGACTGACACTGCAAATTCGCGGCTCTCATCCTTATCTTTTGCCTGATATCGCCGCCGCTTTACAGGCGCTGCCGCACCTTTCCTCTCAAATTACGCTATGTACAGATGATGTTCCGCCCGACCATCTGCTGGAAAAAGGTGGCCTGATTGCATTAGTTAAGCTTCTGATTTCATACGGGCTACGGGTGGAAGATGTACTAAGAATGGCGACCTTCAACGCTGCTATCCGTCTGCAACGTTCTGATTTAGGACTGATTGCGGCGGGACGTACGGCAGATATCATCGCGTTTGATTCGCTGGAAAATCTGCATCCAGGCGCAGTTTACGTAGCAGGAAACTGTGTAGCAAAAGAGAGCAAACTTCTCTTTACGCCGGCGGCTGCGAGTGGCGTTACGCCTCCCCGTAACACGATGCGGCTCAGCCCCCTGAATGCGGACGACTTCTGCATGAAAATCGCGGGTCTGAAAAACGGCAAAGCACGCTTGCGCAATATCAAAGGCGCGCGCTTTACACAGTGGAGCGAAGTGACCGTTGATGTCAGAGACGGCGTCGTGCAACTCCCTGAAGGCTTCAGCCTGATTTGGGTACAGCACCGCCACGGGAGGCACGATGCCACGCCTAAAATGGCATTGCTGGAAGGCTGGGGTGAACTGCGCGGCGCTATTGCCACTTCCTACTCGCACGATTCCCATAATCTGGTGGTACTGGGACGCTCACCGGCAGACATGGTTGTGGCAGCGAACCAGCTTATTTCCAGCGGCGGCGGAATGGCACTCAGTCAAAATGCCACATTACTGGCCAAAGTAGATATGCCCATTGCCGGAATGCTTTCTGAATTGCCAGCGGAACAACTGGCTGAACAGTTTAAAAATCTGCGTGAACTCAGCGCACTAATAGCCGACTGGGAACCGCCTTACCGTGTGTTTAAAGCCATCGAGGGAACGTGTCTTGCCTGTAATGCCGGACCGCATCTGACTGATTTAGGCCTCACTGACGGCGGATTGCGTGAAATTGTCGAACCGGTTCTGGAAATCTGGCCGAAAGAAATCTGAAACGCCCGGTGCCAGGCCGGAAAAAAATGATAGCTAACACAACATTATAAAAATTATTGTCAGGGGAATTTAAGCATGTCTGAAAGTTCTGTGAAAAACGTAACCACCCCAACGCGGGAAAGCTGGTTGCAGCGACGATTTCATTTGCATCAGCGACAGACCAGTGTGAAAACCGAATGTGTGGCAGGGATCACCGGATTTCTCGCCGCCGCTTATTTGCTGGTAGTGATCCCCGGTTTGCTGGCGGTCAGCGGAATGGACAAAGGTGCGGTGACAACAGGTGTGATCCTTGTGTTTGTTCTGGGCTCACTATTAATGGCGTTCTACGCTAACCTGCCGTTTATGGTCGGCCCTGGGATTGGCGGTTCCGTGCTGGTCGGGATCACGCTGGCAGGTGATGGCATCACCTGGCCCATCGCATTAGGTATTGCCTGCTGGTCGGGTATTTTATTCTTCGTGATGACCGTTTTTGGTCTGCGGGAAGTCGTTACCCGTTCTGTTCCGCAGTCCATCAAACTTGGGCTGACGGCATCAATTGGTATTTTCGTTGCCCTGCTCGGTTTTCGTAACGCCGGACTGGTAATGGCCAATGCCAAAACACATGCCCTGGCTTTAGGTGACTTTACCGCACCGGGTGCACTGATTGCGCTGCTGGGTTTACTGATTGCCGTGGGATTACAAGCACGCAAAGTACCGGGAGCAATTCTCTGGGCAATTTTGCTGGCGACTGTGGCCGGTATTCCGTTCGGCGTAACCCATCTGCCTGATCAATGGATTTCCCTGCCCCACTCGATGGCTCCGCTGTTGGGCAAAGTCGATTTGATTGGCGCGATTAATATCGCTTTCCTTCCGTTCCTGTTCATTTTCTTTGCGTCAGAATTCTTCTCAACAATGGGCACAACTCTGGCCGTAGGCGGAGAAGCCGGATTGCTTGACGACGAAGGCAATATGAAAAACATCAATCGCCCGTTCATGGTGGATTCAATTGCTGCCGCGCTGGGGCCGATTGTGGGGATCCCTGCTGCCACGGCGCTGATAGAATCGTCAGCTGCCGCAGAGGCGGGTGGAAAAACAGGCCTGACGGCGCTCTCTGCCGCGGTGATGTTCCTGCTGATGCTGCTTTTCACACCCGTTGCACTGATGATCCCAAAAGAAGCGACGGCACCTGCGCTGATTTTGATTGGCCTGAATATGTTCAGTAATCTTCGCAAAGTTGATTTGGCGAATTTCACCGATGCATTGCCGGTACTGATGATGGTGATGATTACGTTGATTTCCAACAGTTTCGGTACCGGTATTGCCGGTGGCCTGCTGTTTTACATCATCATTAAAGTGGTGGCAGGAAAGGTCCGTGAAGTGCCTTTAGGGCTTTATATACTCGCCATACCGCTGGTGTATTACTTTGCGACGCTGGTTCATCATTAAAAGAAGCCGGTAAACGGTCAGTCAACAAGGGCGCGGAGAACGTGCCCTTTTTTATGGGCGCAGTTTGGCTAAGAGGGAGTGATGAATCAGGAATAAAAGGGAATGGATAAAACAGGAAGGCCTGAAATTGGTGGAGGCCCTGCCAGCTACATCCCGGCACACACGACACCTGCTATGGCTGCTTCCTTCCGGACCTGACCGAGTTAACAAGTTAGCGTTGCGGGAGAACCAACAGAGCCCCCATTGACGTTGTCGGCTTCATTTCTCCTGAGAGAATCGAAGCGGTGGGCATTATCAATGATGCCTGAGGCAAAAGCAAGTTAACCGCCGACAACCGTTGTTTTCTTAAACAATACGCCTGAATCAGGGCGGACAGAAGGAGATTTTTTGCGTCATACTGTTCGCCAAACACTGAGGAGGATGTCATGTCAGAGCCCGATAACTTTCGCCAGCGCGTATTTCAGATAATCGCCGCCATTCCCCCTGGTCAGGTCACGACTTATGGAAACGTCGCTCAGCTGGCCGGTTCTCCGAGGGCGGCACGCCAGGTGGGCGGCGTACTCAAAAAGTTACCGGAAGGCAGCACGCTTCCCTGGCATCGTGTGATTAACCGCCATGGTGAAATTTCCCTGCAAGGTGAAGACTTTAAACGCCAGCGTCAGGCGCTTCTGGCTGAAGGAATTACCTTTAAGAAAGGGAAAGTGGATTTAGAGAAGTATGGCTGGAAGTGGTAGTGGTGCTCATAAAAAGGCACCGCCGGAGCGGTGCCTGAATCAATGTCAGTAACGTGTTAGTACGTTGCGGACTGTGTCGGAACTGCACTTACCGGTGCCGGTGCAGTGCCCATCCCCGGATTTGACGGGTTAGTCATTGGCGCCAAAGCATTCGGTTTGGTCGCGACAGGAACGGCTACGACCGGGACAAGTTGCAGATCGGCACGTGTGCCCTGACCGTTGTTGATGACTTCTTTGATGCTGTCGGTAACAAAGGTCACCTGACCATTAATGGTCACCGCCGCACTTAACAGAACACGCGCGTTAGGCGCAATTTCCTGCGGGTTGTACGGCAGGATAAAGGTAAACGGTGCCTGTTTGCCCTGGGTTCTCGCGACTTTCTGAGAAATCACGCGCGATGGCGCATCTGCAAGCGAAGCATCCGACAAGGTCACGGTCAGAACCGCATCTGGCGGCAACGCCACACGCTGATTGATGAACACGCTACCCGAGACATTCGGGCCGGTGATCGCAGGTTCAGTGGCCGGGCTGGCCGCGGTATTCACAGGGGGTTGCTGCGCTGGTGCCTCGTGATGCTGTGCACACCCGGCAAGAGTCAGAGACAGCGCGGTTCCACCTACTATCTGCCAAAGTTTCATTGATCGTACTCCCTTTTATTATTCGCTTGTCGACAAGCTGTAATAAACGCCGACGATGAATTTAGTGACTTAAACCAGCTTACCCGTTAATCATGGCACAAAAAACCAAGGTTTGCCGCCCGATGGTAAAACAAGACTTCTGAGCCATCAAAAGATCCACTATGATTAACAGGTTAGACCTGTCAGTGAAGGCGTATTTCAGAACATTCCTGCCTGCGGTATCCCGAGCAACTTAGGTCAATATCACCGGTAACTTTCATGAGGCCACTATGAGTCAGGCATTAAAAAATCTGCTGGATCTGTTAGATCTGGAAAAAATCGAAGAAGGGCTGTTTCGTGGTCAAAGTGAAGATCTGGGGTTACGTCAGGTCTTTGGTGGTCAGGTTGTCGGTCAGGCGTTGTATGCGGCCAAACAAACTGTACCCGTCGATCGCGGCATTCACTCTTTTCACAGCTACTTTTTACGTCCCGGTGACAGCAGTAAACCCATCATTTATGACGTGGAAATCCTGCGCGACGGCAACAGCTTTAGCGCACGACGCGTAAAAGCCGTTCAGCATGGCAAACCGATTTTTTATATGACGGCGTCGTTCCAAAGCCTGGAAAATGGCTTTGAACATCAGAACACCATGCCTGATGTCCCGGCTCCGGAGACGTTAGTTTCTGAATCGGACATTGCCAAAAATCTGGCGCATCTGATCCCGGAAAAATTCCGCGAAAAATTCATTGGCCATAAGCCGATTGAAATGCGCCCGGTGAAATTCCATAACCCGCTGAAGGGAAGCGTCGAAGAGCCGCACCGCGCGGTGTGGTTCAGAGCCAACGGGGAAATGCCGGACGATTTGCGAATTCATCAGTATCTGCTGGGTTATGCTTCTGATTTCAATTTCCTGCCAACTGCGCTACAACCGCATGGTATCGGGTTCCTTGAGCCGGGCATGCAGGTCGCCACCATCGATCATTCGATGTGGTTCCACCGCCCTTTCCGGATGGATGACTGGCTGTTGTATGCCGTGGAAAGCACATCTGCCTCGGGCGCCCGTGGCTTTGTACGTGGACAGTTTTATACCCGTGACGGTGTACTGGTTGCCTCAACGGTACAGGAAGGCGTGATCCGCCAGCGGACACCTGAATAAGCGTTCTGGCAGAACGTCGTAAAAAAAGCAGGCATTAAAAAGGGGCGATATCATTATCGCCCCTTTTGCATATCATCATTATTTTATTGTTTGATACTGCCTGATAAGAGAGTTAGCGCACTACTTTCTCTGAAATCATATTACTACCGGCTTACTGGTTGTAAGCGTTTTCGCCGTGGCTGTTAACATCCAGACCTTCACGTTCCTGCTCTTCAGGAACACGCAGCCCTACAATCATGTCAGCCACTTTGTAACCGATGAAGGCTACAACACCAGACCACACCAGCGTGACGCAAACGCTGAAGAACTGCACCCAGACCTGATGGCCCATAGTGACGCCTTCTGCGTAACCCACACCGCCCAGAGAGCTGGAAGTGAATACACCGGTCAGGATGCAGCCTACGATACCGCAGACGCCGTGAACACCGAATACGTCACAGGTATCATCAACACGCAGCCATTTTTTCAGGGTGACCACACCCCACAGGCCAGTCACACCGCCGACCAGACCGATAATCAAAGCACCGCCGACACCGACCGTACCACACGCCGGAGTGATGGCAACCAGACCTGCGATAGCACCGGAGCTTGCACCCAGCAGTGAAGGCTTACCGCGAACCATCCACTCAACCAGAGTCCAGGACAGGATGGCACCCGCAGTTGCAATCACAGTGTTCAGGAACGCCAGCGCGGCAATGGAACTCGCTGCACTTGCAGAACCTGCGTTAAAACCGAACCAGCCGACGTACAGGATAGCTGCGCCAGTGAATACCATTGGCAGATTGTGTGGTTTGAAGGCTTCTTTGCCAAAGCCAGCACGTTTACCCAGCAGGTAGGCCCCCACCAGACCAGCAATAGCGGCGTTGATGTGAACAACAGTCCCGCCCGCAAAGTCCAGCGCGCCATCAGCAGCCAGGAAACCGCCTGCCCATACCATGTGTGCCATCGGAATGTAGGAGAAGGTCAGCCAAATCACGGTGAAAATCAGCACCGCAGAGAAGCGAACACGCTCCGCGATACCACCGACGATCAATGCCACAGTAATACAGGCAAATGAACACTGGAACGCAACGTGGATCATCTGGGAGAAGGTGCCGGTAACAGAATCCAGGCCGATGCCTTTCATCATTACGTTGCCGAAACCGCCGAAGAAGGCGTTACCTTCGCTGAATGCCAGACTGTAACCGTAGAGGATCCACAGAACGCAGACCAATGCGAAGGTCACGATGACCTGAGTCAGCATGGATAAAACGTTTTTCGAACGCAGCAAACCGCCGTAGAACAGCGCCACGCCAGGTACGGTCATGAACAATACCAGCGCGGTACAAATCATCATAAAGGCGTTATCAGCACCGTTTGCGGCTGCTGGTGCTGCGGCCATGGCAAGCGAAGGCAGTAATGCAACGGCGCCAAGCCCCATCATGGATAAAAGTTTTTTCATTATTAACCCACCCCTGTTTCTCAAAACTGTTTTTTCTAATCTGATTTATCTCAAACCGATCGGTATGAGAGATAAAAAACGGAAATTACAGTGCTGCTTCGTCGGTTTCACCAGTACGAATACGGATAACACGTTGCAATTCAGCAACGAAAATTTTGCCATCACCGATCTTGCCGGTGTAAGCCGCTTTGCTGATCACGTCGATCACTTCGTCAAGCTGATCGTCTGCGATAGCAATGTCGATTTTTACTTTTGGAAGGAAGTTCACGCTGTATTCCGCGCCACGGTAAAGTTCGGCATGACCTTTCTGACGGCCAAAACCTTTAACTTCCGTTACGGTCAGCCCCTGAATTCCAACAGCAGACAGCGCTTCGCGCACGTCTTCCAGCTTAAAAGGTTTGATCACCACAGTAACCAGCTTCATTGTGCCACTCCTCGAATTAAGGGCTTACCGCGAGAGGATTCGCGCCCGATACGCAATGGTTAAAGCAAAGGGTGTGCCAAATTTGAAACTGACTCAAGATTCCTGCGATCCCCGCGCAAAATGGCATTTTCAGAATATTCGTGACCAGGCGCACAGTTGTTCCGCCATAGAGCGCGCAGCAGTACGCGCACCATTTAAGTGCTCACCGCCGCTTTATAGTGCAAGATTTTAATCGCCGGCATTTTGCCTGCCTGAATACGGTGCGCACACCGATACTGCGGGAAGAGAAGACCTTTGGAAGAGGGTGCTGGCGAAACGGACTCGTTACGCCAGCAGAAAGATTATGCGTTTTCTGTGGAAGGAATTACCTGCTCAGCCGAAGCCAGTTCCTGTCCGGCGAGCTGCAGCTGATACATCTGATAATACCGGCCTTTTTCTGCCAGCAGCTGCAAATGGTTGCCCTGCTCTACAGCCTGCCCGCGATGCAGTACCATAATATTATCCGCATCCACAATCGTAGACAGACGGTGAGCAATAACAACCAGAGTTGTTTGCTGACGGATGGCGCGAAGAGCGCGCTGAATTGCCTGCTCAGTTCCTGAGTCGATATTGGCCGTTGCCTCGTCAAGGATCAGAATTTCCGGTGCCTGCACCAAAACGCGCGCCATCGCCAATAATTGCTTCTGTCCGACAGAAAGATTATTGCCCTGCTCCCCCAAACGCGTATTCAGCCCTTCCGGCATTTCACGTACTAACGGAGAAAGCTGCACAATATCCAGTGCGTGCCAGACCTGCGCTTCATCGATATCACGGCCTAAAGTCACGTTAGCGAATACCGACTCAGCCAGAACCACCGGATCCTGCTGAACCATCGCAATACCTTTTCGCAGACTGGTGTGCGAGAGAGAGGCAAGATTACGTCCGTCGACGCGGATCTCACCTTTATTTAACGGGTAATAGCCCATCAGCAGATTCGCCAGCGTACTTTTTCCGCTGCCAGTGTGCCCCACCAACGCCACAAACCCACGCGAAGGAACATGCAGGGAAATATTCTCCAGCACCCATTTGTCCGGGCGGTAGGCAAAACTGACATCACCGATATCAATCTCGCCGCTGGTCAGCAATTTATCGTCCGGTCCGTACTGCTGCTGACTCCGGTCCATCAAATCAAATATGCGTTCACCTGCAACCACCGCCTGCTGGAGTATGGATTGTTGCGAAGTCAGCTCAATCAGAGGTTCGTTGAGGCGCCCGAGGTAGTTGATGAAAGCATACAAAACCCCCACCCCGATCGAACCTTCTGCGCTGAAACCGAACAGGATTAACAAGCCGCATAAAATCAGGGAAGAGAATAAACTGAGCAGCGGACGAAGCAGAAATCCTTCCAGCCTCAACGTTTGCATACGGGCCATATAATGCGACTGACTGGCGCGGGACAGGCGTTCACCAAACCGTTTTTGCTGACGGAATTGCTGAATGACGTTCATACCGTTAATGACCTCGTTGAAGCCATCATTAATGTCCGCCAGATAAGCACGCACTTTGCGAACGACCGGCGTGCTGTAAATCTGATAAAGCCCCATCACCACAAATACAGCGGGGAAGATGCAGATAGCCACCGAGGCAAGCCGCCAGTCGAGGCTGAACATCGCCACCAGCATCGCTCCGATCAACGCAATGCTGCGCAGCACAGTCGATACGACAGTGACATAAAGATCGCGGATCACTTCCGTGTCATTAGTGACCCGCGAAATCAGTTGCCCTACCGGCTGGGTATCGAAAGCACTTAAAGGCTGACGCAATGCCGCGTCCATGACATCAGTACGCAGTCTCTGAACCACGCCGACCGCAGCACGGTTAAACAGGAGTGCCTGAAAATAGTGCAGGCTTGCCGCAAGAAATTGCAGAAAGATGAAACTCAGCGCCAGCAAACTGACTTTTCCCCAGGGCATTTCACCTTTCGCCACATAGTGATCGATAAAGAAGCTGATCAGAATCGGGCCGGTGACTTCCGCTGCTGCCGCTATCCACAACATCAGGACGGCGTAAGACAAGGGCTTACGGTAAGGTTTGCCATACCCTAAAAGACGTTTGAGCGTTGGCCATAGCTTCTGGATTTTACTTACTTTTTGTTCAGCCATGTTATTCCGCCTCCTTTTCCGGCACATCATCCAGGGCAGCTTCAAGCTGCTGATAGCGGAACATATCGCGATACCAGCCTTGCTTAGCAGCCAGTTCATCATGACTACCGTGCTGTGAAATGCTTCCGTGACTGAATACCAGGATTTCACTGGCCTCGGCCAGCGCAGAGAGCCGGTGAGCACTGATTATTACCGTTCTGTCACTCCCCCACTGGCGCAGGTTTTGCAGAATCTGATGTTCAGTACGCCCATCGACAGCAGACAAAGCATCATCAAGGATCAGGATTTCCGCTTTCAGCAGCAGGGCTCTGGCAATCGAAATACGTTGTTTCTGGCCACCCGAAAGCATAACGCCACGCTCACCGACTTCTGTTTCATACCCCTGAGGCAAACGCAGAATGTCATCGTGAACGCTGGCAAGTCGTGCCGCTTCTTCAATTTCTTCCCGCGTGGCGTCCGGGCAACCCAGTGCAATATTTTGTGCCACGGTATCCGAGAACAGGAAAGGTGTCTGGCTGACAACGGCAAGCCGTGCGCGCCAGTCATCAAGGCGGATCTCTTTGAGTGATAAGCCGTGATAACGCACGTCACCGTCCGTCACATCGAACTGGCGCTGAAGCAGACAAAGCAACGTACTTTTTCCCGATCCCGTAGGACCACATAAACCCAGCATTTGCCCCGGTTGCAGGGAAAAAGCTACGGACGTTAATGCCGCATGATGGTTTTCGGGATAATGAAAGTTGTTGATTTGGGCTTCGAGCACCGCGCGCCCCGCCGGTAAAGGGATTGTGCCATCAGCCACTGCCGGCGCTTCCTGCAACAAGCTGCGGATACGGCTGTAAGCTGCACTGCCGCGTTCTACAATATTGAACATCCACGCGAGCGCCAGCATTGGCCAGATCATCAGCCCAAGGTACATGACGAAACTGGTCAGTTCACCGAGTGTAAGATGACCGTTAACCACCATCCAGCTGCCGCCGCCGATGGCCAGAAGATTTGCCATGCCAATGGAGACATAAATCGTCGGATCAAAACGCGCATCGACCCGGGCAACGCGCAGGTTTTTGGCACCGGTATCCGCCGCAACGTCAGCAAATTGTGAGGACTGATGATTTTCCAGACCAAAAGCTTTGATCATACGGATGCTGGTCAGGCTTTCCTGCGCCTGATCGTTGAGTGAGGAAAACGCCGCCTGCGCGGTTTTAAAGCGGGAATGCAGCTGATCGCCATAGCGCTTGATAATAATCGCCATTACCGGCATCGGCACCAGCGAAAGCAGCGTCAGTTCCCAGCTTATCTGAGTTGCCATCACGATCAGTACGGCAAGCCCCATGACCATCGAATCCACCAGCGTCAAAACGCCCTCGCCTGCGGCAAAGACCACGCGATCGACATCGTTGGTGGCGCGGGCAATCAAATCGCCGGTCCGATGACGCAAATAAAAAGCCGGATGCTGGCGGCTGAGCTGGCGAAAATAATCTTGTCGCAGCTCCACGGCCAGTTGATATGAAGCACCGAATAACAGCACACGCCAGACGTAGCGCAGCAGGTAAACGACTATCGCCGTGCCGAGCATCAGACCTAACCATGCGAAAAGCACGTTGTAAGACATTTGTTTTGACGTTACGCCATCAATAATTACGCCGACCAGTTTTGGCGGCAATAACTGCAGGACAGCAATAATGATCAGCAAGCCGACGGCACCCAGATACCGGCGCCATTCGCGTCGGAAGTACCAGCCTAATTGTGCAAACAGTCTCACGCAGAGTTTTCCATACAAATAATAATGATTTTATTGAGTTAACAGATATCAGAAATACCTGTTTGCTCTTCAGGCTGACAAGGATACCAGAGTTAACATGCGTTTCTGATGAAACTTTTTACTGCAACTTTTGCATTAAATTGGCAATGCGGTTGTCGATTTTATGCGCTCCATCGCAAAACTTGAGGTCACATCGTTCAGTCCTGGAATGCCATTCACAAGTCGCTTGTAAAAGCTGTCGTAGCTTTTCATATCGGAAACCTGCACCTGCAATAAATAATCATATTCTCCGGCCATCCGGTAGAAACTCAGCACTTCCGGAAACGCTTCAACCTGTTGGACGAACCGCTGATACCACTCGCTGTTGTGATGCTGGGTTTTGATCAGTACAAATGCCGTCAGACTCAGCCCCAGCTTATCGCCATCGAGCAGCGCCACTTTGCCGCAAATAACCCCGTCATCCTCGAGGCGCTTGATTCTTTTCCAGCAGGGTGTGGTGGTGAGATTGACGGCCTGAGCCAGTTCGTTCAGGGAAAGGGTGCAATCTTTTTGCAGCAGCGACAACAGCTTCAGGTCAATTTTATCTACCATAAGGCACCTCTGGAGAAAATCATTCTACAAATGATAGAATTTATAGGCTAAAGAGTAACTTATTTCTCTGATGATTACGTTATTCTTATCTCATCAAAACACTTTCATGAGCCTGCAATATGCGCAATTCCTGGGTCACTCACGCCATTAAAGAAATCGACGCCGATTTTCAACGTTCCGCCGACACGCATTTAATTCGTCTCTCGCTTAACGACTTTCCAGGGATTTCGTTGTATCTGAAAGATGAAAGTACACATCCTTCGGGCAGCCTGAAACATCGCCTGGCGCGCTCACTGTTTTTATATGGTTTGTGCAATGACTGGATCCGCGAAAATACGCCCATCATAGAAGCCTCTTCAGGCAGTACCGCCATTTCAGAAGCCTATTTCGCAAGACTGCTCGGCCTGCCTTTTATTGCCGTCATGCCTTCCTGTACCGCCCCGCGTAAAATTCAGCAAATTGAGTTTTATGGCGGTCACTGTCATTTCGTCGAAAATTCCGGCCAGATTTATGCCGCTTCCGAGCAGCTCGCCAGAGAACTGAACGGCCATTATATGGATCAGTTTACCTATGCAGAACGCGCGACTGACTGGCGCGGGAACAACAATATTGCCGACAGTATTTTCCGTCAGATGTCCCGCGAACCGCATCCGGTGCCGCGCTATCTGGTGATGAGTGCCGGTACCGGCGGCACCTCCGCAACGCTCGGCCGCTATATTCGCTATCAGGGGCACGACACTGAACTGGTGGTTGTAGATCCTGAAAACTCAGTATTTTATGATTATTATCAGCAACGTGACGCCAGCATCACTGCGCAATGCAGCAGCCGCATTGAGGGCATTGGCCGCCCGCGAGCTGAACCGTCATTTATCCCGGACGTTATCGACAGCATGATGCAGGTACCCGATGCCGCAAGTGTGGCGACCGTTCGCTGGCTCGAGCAGGTACTGGGACGGAAAGTCGGCGGTTCGACGGGCACCAATATGTGGGGCGCTTTGCAGCTGGCAAAACAAATGCGTGAGAAAGGCGAAACTGGCTCGATTGTCACCCTGCTTTGCGACAGCGGCGAACGTTATCTGAATACCTATTTTGATGACAACTGGGTGGCGAAGAATATTGGCGATACTTCTGCTTACGCGGCGCAGTTAGAAGGACTTAACTAATATTTTTCCAAAAAGCATGAAGGAAAAAAGCCGGAACAGAATGGCCCGGCTTGCTGCAATACCTTAATATTCGGGGGAATAGGTGAGGTGTGGAGTGTGCAGCCAGTGTTGCAAAAAGTGAGACACAGCCTGATTGCGGCAATGCCCGATGATTTGTAAGTGAGGTGATTGCTCTTTCAGCACCGGTAACGCGTTGCCCATAATCAGCCCCATCCCGACGCTTTCCAGCATTTCTTTATCGTTCATAGCATCGCCAAAGGCCATGCATTCAGACATTTCAATCCCCAGTCCCGCCGTGAGAAGCGCCAGCGCGCTGCCTTTATTGCTGCCCGCAGGCTGCACATCCAGACAATCCGCCGCTGAGAAACACAGATCCAGACGCGGGCCGAAGTGCGCTTTCAGCTGAGGAACCAGCGCCAGCAGGGTTTCGTGAGGCGCGCAGAAACAGACTTTACTGTTTCCTGAATCCGGCAACAGACGCAGATCCTGCAACTGGTAGCGGAAACCGCTGAACTGGTGCGGGATGAGTAAATCAGGATCATCAAGCGACGTAAACCAGCCGTCATCGCGGAATACGTGCAGACTGGCCGGGGTATCCCACTGTGTGTGCAGAAGTTCATGCGCACAATCTTCGGTCAAATCGCTCGCGTGCAACCGGTGCCCGGCTAAATCATGAATGCGCGTGCCGTTACCGGTGATGAGAAAACCATCCAGCCCGATATTTGCCAGAATATCTTTCATTTCCAGATAATGGCGACCGGTGGCAAACGTCAGTTTTACCGGTTTTTCAGCCAGCTGACGCAGCGTTGCCAGTGTGTTTTCGCCCAGGGTGTGATCGGGTAAAAGCAGCGTGCCATCCATATCAAAAGCAGCTAAACGGAACATGTTTCCTCTCTGAACGGGGATAATTTTCACGTTCAAAGTATGTACCCGGATTTGCGGAACTAATAGTGAACAGTTTATGAATACTGTTCCGGTTTTAGCTCACACTTTACCCAGCAGGTGCAAGCCAGCACGCCGTGTGTGCGATATACTGAACAAATAAGTTAGCCTGAAAAATAAGGTTCCGTATTTATTATGCGCTTGCAAAACCGCCTGAATCAATTCCAGCGCCTTTATCTCAAAACCGGCTCGTTTCCGGTTCAGCTTACCGTCGCAGAACTGGCGGAAATTTTTTGCTGTAGCGAACGGCATACGCGGACTTTGCTCACTCATTTTCAGGATGCGGGCTGGATTGACTGGAAGTCCCAGGCTGGCCGGGGGAAGCGTGCCTCTCTTTGCTGCCTGAGAACACCTGAAGATTTGCGCGGCACCTATTTACAGGAATTACTGATAAATGGTGAACATTCAGCGGCGTTGCAATTAAGTCAGCTGGATCCGACGCATCTCAACGCCCTGCTGGCGCCGCATCTGGGCGGACAATGGCAGGAAGATGCACCTACGCTGCGCATTCCTTATTACCGCCCTCTCCAGCTGTTGGATCCTCTGACCCTCACCGGACGGGCGGAGCAACATCTTGCCCATACCATTCATGCGGGCCTGACACGCTATGTGCCGGGAAACTCTGCCCCACAGCCGGATCTGGCGCATCACTGGCAAGTCAGTAATAGCGGCAAGACCTGGCAGTTTTTTCTGCGCAGTCAGTTGTTCTGGCATAACGGCGAACCGCTGAAAACTGCGCAACTTATGACCCGTTTTCAGCAGTTAAAGAATTCCGCACGCGGAAAACATAATCTGGCATCCGTTACCACACTGTCGCAGCCACACGCGCTGTGCCTGCAATTTGATCTCGATAAACCCGATTACTGGCTGGCGCATCGTTTTGCGGATCTCAATTGTCTGCTCTCACACCCCGAAGATCCGCATATTGGTGCCGGACCTTTCCGGCTGACCACGTTTTCCCCTGAGCTGGTCAGACTGGAGCAACATACGCTGTATACATTGCAGCATCCTTATCTGGCCGCGATCGAGTTTTGGATCACGCCGCAACTGTTTGCGCAGAAGAACAATGTCAGCTGTCAGCATCCGGTCAGGATCATTCTGGGCGAACAGGAAGAATTATCGCGAGTAAAACCGGTCAGGCGCAGTACCAGTCTGGGATTTTGTTATATCGCCGCCAATCTCAAGCGCGGCGTGTTAAATGAAGCGCAGGCACGCAAAATTGTCCGTCTGATCCAAAGCAGCGGCATGTTAAATAATTTGCCTATCGATCATGATCTGGTGAGATCCAGCAAAGAAATGCTGCCGGGCTGGCCAATTCCTTTGCATGACGATGCGGATGTTCTGTTGCCCGAAAAACTGAGTTTGCTGTTTCATCCGCCAGTTGAATTTGAGCTGGTGGCGCAGGCACTCAAGGAGAAACTGGCGGAAGAAGGCTGTGCACTTGAGGTCAGATATCATGCCGGCAGGCTTTGGGAAGACGATATATTACTCAGTTCCGCCGACCTTTTGCTCGGTGACCGCCTGATTGGCGAGTCGCCCGAAGCATCGCTTGAGAACTGGTTACAGCAAGACCCGCTCTGGCCGGGGATCCTGCGTGATGTAGATTATCAGCGTCAGCAACAGCGCCTGACAGAAACTCAGCAAATCCCGCAGGAAAACCGCCGTTCCGACGAACTGCGCGCGCATTTCTTTCAATGGATGCAATCTGGCATCGTAACGCCTCTGTTTAATTATCAGTATCAGGTCAGCGCCCCGCCCCGTATCAGTGGTGTGCAGCTTACGGCCTGGGGCTGGTTCGATTTTTGTCAGGCCTGGGTTCCACCGCCGCTGCCAACGGAAAGTGCCTGAAGGAGCTGTTTCACTACACTCTGACACTAAAGGAAAGTAACATTAGGGCAATCTTGCTGCCCTATGCGCGGTGAGTTTTAGATAATGATTTCAAACAACAGGTAATCAGAATGAAAAGAGCAGTGGTGGTTTTTAGCGGCGGACAAGACTCAACAACCTGTCTGATTCAGGCTCTGAAGCAATATGACGAAGTCCACTGCGTCACGTTCGATTATGGTCAGCGCCATCGTGCTGAAATTGAGATCGCACAGAAGTTATCCGTGGAACTGGGCGCCCGTGCGCACAAGGTTTTGGATGTCGGCTTGTTAAATGAACTGGCCGTCAGCAGCCTGACCCGCGATAACATACCGGTGCCTAACTTCGGTGATGAAAATGACGGCGGACTGCCAAGCACTTTCGTTCCCGGCCGCAATATCCTGTTCCTGACGCTGGCGGCAATTTACGCTTATCAGATCCAGGCAGAAGCGGTGATCACCGGCGTCTGTGAAACTGACTTCTCCGGTTATCCCGATTGCCGGGATGAGTTTGTGAAGGCGCTGAACACGGCTGTTTCACTGGGTCTGGCACGCGACGTCCGTTTTGAAACGCCGCTGATGTGGCTGAATAAAGCGGAAACCTGGGCGCTGGCGGATTATTACCAGCAACTGGATCTGGTTCGCCATAAAACGCTGACCTGTTACAACGGCATTGCCGGCGACGGTTGTGGCGAATGTGCAGCCTGTCATTTGCGCGCCAATGGTTTGCAGCAATTCCAGCAGGATAAAGTGGGCGTGATGAACAGCCTGAAGCACAAAACCGGCCTGAACTGATTTAACAGTGACAGACAGGCCTGTTTAAAGAGAAACAGACGGCTATCAGACCGTCTGTTTTTAATACTGCTTTGCGTTACAGATATCGTTTTACCGACAGCGGTCAGGATTAATCGTTTTCCAGTTCCAGCTCGCGTAAGCGTTCCAGCAACTCACCTTCCAGCGGCAGCGCTTTTTGCGTACGCAAATCGATACATACGAATGTTATCGTGGCGTCGGCAACCACTTCGCCCTCACAGGTCACAACCTGTTCCAGCACACCACTGCGTCCGTTTAATTGCTGCAAACTACTGTCAATGCGCAACACATCGCCAAGCACTGCCGGCTTGCGATAATTGATATTGATATTCACCACGATGAACGCAATTTTGTTCTCGCTCATCCACTGGAAACCTGACTGATTATCGAGCCATTCCCAGCGGGCAGTCTCGAGGAATTCCAGATAGCGCGCATTGTTGACGTGCTGATAGACGTCGATATGAAAACCGCGAACTTTGATAAAGGTATGCATAGTGGTTAAAAAACTCCTGATAGTCGTCTGAGGCATACAACCAAACTGGTCAGATGTCTTTAGAGATTAGCAGAAGAAAACGGCGGCAACCGTTAAGGGTTTACCGCCGCGACATCCGTCACAATTTCAGACGGTCCTTGTTACGCTCAAACAATGCAGCACCAATTCCCGGTACTTCGCGCAGTTGTTCCACATCGGTAAATTGCCCGAGCTCTTCGCGATAGCTGATGATGGCCTGCGCCTTCTTCATCCCTACCCCGTTCATCACTTTGGCAAACTCCTCTGCTGTCGCAGTGTTAATGTTGACGGTACTTTCATCTGTGACCGCCACCTGCTCCTTTTTCACCTGCGGGCCTGAAACTTTACCCGCGGTCGTTACCGGTGCCGCCGTGGTGGTTGCTACAGGGCTGGTGGCATTTGGTGCCGCGTGTAACATAACGGGCAGAGTAGAAAGTCCCAGTGCCAGAGCCAACGAAAGTGATGTAATGCCTAATTTTTTCATGCTGTATCCTCCATGTGTTTGACAGCACGCAGAGAGTGCACCAGGCAAAAAAAACGAACAACAGGCAAGTTTCAAATATGGAAAAGGCCGCGAAAGCGGCCTTTGTTTGTTGCAACGCGTTGCAAAACTTTGCGGCGTTTACTGGTTTTGTGCGGCTGAACCGTATTTGATTTTCGCTTCCTGACGAAGGTTTGTCAGCAAGGCATCAAAGGTCACGTTCGAGGAGGTTTGTTGCATCTCCTGAGTGAAACGTGCGGTATCCGTCTCAGGAACGGTACCCGGTGTCACAGCATTCAGTTTGACCAGTACGCTGTTGCCTTTATTGTCCTGCGTCAGACCATATACCGGCTGGCCTTTCTGAGGCTGTGGCAAGGCGTAAACGTTAGATTCAAAGGCAGAAGGCTGCTGGCTGCGTTGGACTTTCTGTGAAGCACCGAAGCTCAGGCCTGCCGCTTTCATCGCGTCGTCGCCTTTGCCGTCTTTCAGTGCGGTCAGCAGTTTCTCACCATCCATCCGTGCCTGATCCTGCGCTTTCTGGCGTTTAACCAGAGTCGTCACCTGATCTTTCACTTCAGCAAAAGGTTTCACGCCTTCAGCTTTATGCGCATCGACACGAACCACAAAGGCACGATCGCCATCAACCGTAATGATATCGGAGTTACTGCCCGGAGAACCGTCCTGACCAATCAGACCGCCATCAAAAATCGCCTGTACGACAGGTTTGAAATTGATGCCAGCAGGGATTTGGTTTTGGGTAAACCAGTCGGTATGTACCGCTTTAGAACCTGCAACTTCTTCAGCAGAAGCCAGAGATTCATTGTCATTGGTTGCGGCTTCGCTGACTTTCTGTTGCAGCGCGTAGTAAGCATCCAGTGATTTTTCCTGCTTAAGCTTGTCAGTGATCGTGTTGCGAACTGCCGCTAACGGTTTCACCTGCTCAGGCGTCACGTCATCAAGACGCAGAATAAAGAAACCACTGTCAGACTTAATCACACCGGAAACCTGACCTTTGGCCGTCAGTTTCGCGTTCTTAAATTCTGGCAATGTCGTTTCCGGTTCCATCCAGCCCAAATCACCACCCTGTTTCGCACTCAGGGCATCGGTAGATTTAGTCTTAGCCAGTTCGGCAAAGTCAGTCCCTTTCTTCAGCTCGGCGGCAACAGCGTCGGCATCAGCCTGTGATTTCAGGACAATGACGCTGTAACGGCGGCGTTCAGGCTGACCAAACTCACTTTTGTGCTGGTCGTAATAGGCGCTGATATCAGCATCCGTCACTTCAGTTTTGCCCTGCATTGCCGCTGCATCCATTTCGATGTAGCTGACTTTTACCTGCTCAGGGGACATAAAGCTGTTTTTATTCTGGTCGTAGAAAGCCTGCAACTCTGCGTCAGTGACCTGCTGTTTTGCAGCCAGAGCATCGGTGTCAAGAATGGCGGTTTGTACTTCACGAACCTGCAAAAGCAGTTCAGCCATTGCTTTGCTTTCTACCGGCAGAACAAAATCAGACTGACCGTAAGCCTGCTCAAGCTGCTGACTGATGAGCTGCTGTTTCATCAGCAACGCAAAATTATCCGCGCTGTATCCCATACTCTGGATGCTTTGCAGATATTTGGCGTTATCGAAACGGCCATCAGTCTGGAATTGTGGGGTGGCAAAAATCGCGTCTTTAATCTGCTGATCGCTGACGGTAATACCCAATTTTTTGGAATACTGATCAAGCAAAGTGACGTCAATCAGATTGCTCAGGGATTCCTGACGCAGCTGCTGCATGTAACCATCACTGCCCGCAAGTTCAGAGAACTGATCGCCAAGTTGCTGCTGCAACCGGTTACGCTGGTTTTGCACTGCCTGCTCTAACTGAGCCCGACCGATTTCCTGACCATTCACTTTCGCTGCATAGTCGCCTGAACCGCCGACCAGGTAGTTGCCCACCCCTGTCAAAATAAAGGACAGAATAATCAGGGCCAGAATGATTTTGAGCACGACGTTGTTGGAAGCCGCGCGTAAATTGTCCATCATAGTGAGGCAACACTCCGCTGTAATAAAAAAAGCGCACCGTTTTCGATGCGCCTTATATCTTACCTTACCAGCCCGATGACGTCAGGTTATTGTTTAACAACCAGACCTGTGTAAAAAAGCATCAATGATGCGCCTCACAAGGTTGCGACGTCAGCTTGCAGGTAATTAGCCATTAACGGCATCTTTCAGCGCTTTACCTGCACGGAAGCCAGGTACTTTGGCTGCTGCAATGCTGATTTCTTTACCGGTCTGTGGGTTACGACCAGTACGTGCTGAGCGTTCACGCACGGAGAAAGTACCGAAACCTACCAGAGCTACTTCATCCCCAGCTTTCAGGGTGTCAGTGACAGATGCAAGAACAGCATCTAAAACACGTCCCGCTGCGGCTTTAGAAATATCAGCACCGGCAGCAATTTTGTCGATCAATTGTGACTTATTCACTCTTATCATCCCCTCTTAAATTTCGTTCATCACGACGCATTTTCCCTGCAGACGTGACCGCGCTGCTGTTATATCAATCTTGTCAGAGCGATGCAAGCGACTGAAAGCAGCCTGAATCCTTCTGACCGTTGACTAACTTAACGGCACAAAAAAAAGCTGGCAAGTGAGATTTCACCTGCCAGCCTGAGTTTTATTCAACTGTGTAAGCTGATGTCACTATTTTGCAGCCACCGGCAGTGCGCCGTAAGCCGGATTTTGCAGTGCGATGTTCAGAACGTCATCAATGCGTTTTACCGGGTGGATCTCAAGATCTGCCAGCACGTTTGCCGGAATTTCTTCCAGATCACGTTTATTGTCGTCCGGGATCAGAACCACTTTGATGCCACCGCGATGAGCTGCAAGCAGTTTTTCTTTCAGACCACCGATGGGCAGAACCAGACCACGCAGAGTGATTTCACCTGTCATCGCCACATCCGCACGAACCGGGTTACCGGTCAGACAGGACACCAGCGCGGTACACATTGCGATACCGGCACTCGGACCATCTTTCGGCGTAGCCCCTTCTGGTACGTGAACGTGAATATCACGTTTTTCGTAGAAGTCAGGGTTGATACCCAGCTTGTCAGCACGTGCGCGTACAACAGTCAGCGCCGCCTGAATGGATTCCTGCATCACTTCACCCAGAGAACCGGTGTAAGTCAGCTTACCCTTGCCCGGAACGCAGGCCGTTTCGATGGTCAGCAGCTCGCCGCCCACTTCGGTCCACGCCAGACCTGTCACCTGGCCCACACGGTTTTCGGTATCAGCACGGCCATAATCGACCTTCTGCACGCCGAGGAAATCTTTCAGGTTGTCGCCGTTGATTTCAATGTGCTTGATGGATTTATCCATCAGCAATTGTTTAACCGCTTTACGGCAAAGTTTAGACAACTCACGTTCTAAACTACGCACGCCCGCTTCACGGGTATAGAAACGGATAATGCCGATAATCGCGCTGTCATCAACAGTCAGTTCGTTCTTCTTAAGCGCGTTACGCTCAAGCTGCTTCGGCAGTAAATGCTGTTTAGCGATGTTCAGTTTTTCGTCTTCGGTATAACCGGAAAGACGGATTACTTCCATACGATCCAGCAACGGAGCCGGGATGTTCATCGAGTTCGAGGTCGCTACGAACATCACATCTGACAGGTCGTAATCGACTTCCAGATAGTGATCGTTAAACGCAACGTTCTGTTCCGGATCCAGCACTTCCAGCAAAGCAGAAGCCGGATCACCGCGCATATCCGATGACATCTTGTCGATTTCATCGAGCAGGAACAGCGGGTTTTTCACCCCAACTTTCGCCATTTTCTGAATCAATTTGCCCGGCATGGAACCGATATAGGTACGACGGTGACCACGGATTTCCGCTTCGTCACGAACCCCACCCAGCGCCATACGGACATATTCACGCCCTGTGGCACGCGCGATGGACTGGCCCAGTGAGGTTTTACCCACACCCGGAGGCCCAACCAGGCACAGGATTGGCCCTTTGATTTTGCTGACGCGCGTCTGAACTGCAAGATACTCAAGGATGCGATCTTTAACCCGCTCGAGGCCAAAGTGATCGGTATCCAGAACTTCCTGTGCTTTACGCAGATCTTTTTTCACTTTGCTGCGGGCATTCCATGGCACCTGAAGCATCCAGTCGATATATCCACGGACAACCGTGGCTTCGGCGGACATCGGCGACATCATTTTCAGCTTTTGCAGCTCAGCTTCGGTTTTCTCACGCGCATCTTTGGGCATTTTGGCCGCTTCGATTTTGCGTTTCAGCGCCTCATGCTCGTCAGGCGTGTCGTCCATTTCGCCAAGTTCTTTCTGAATCGCTTTCATTTGCTCATTCAGATAGTACTCGCGCTGGCTTTTTTCCATCTGTTTTTTGACACGATTACGGATGCGTTTCTCAACCTGTAACAGGTCAATTTCCGATTCCATCATCGCCATCAGATATTCCAGACGCTCGGTGATATCAAACATTTCCAGCACGGATTGTTTGTCAGCGAGTTTCAGTGGCATATGCGCGGCGATGGTGTCAGCCAGACGTGCAGCATCTTCAATGCTGTTCAGTGACGTCAGCACTTCCGGCGGGATCTTTTTGTTCAGCTTGATGTAGCCTTCAAACTGATTAATCGCGGTGCGCACCAGAACTTCCTGCTCGCGTTCATCCACGGCCGGAGATTCCAGGTATTCCGCCTGGGCAGCAAAATGCTCGCCACTGTCAGAAAGTGTCGTAATACGGGCGCGTTGTAACCCTTCCACCAGCACTTTGACCGTGCCGTCCGGGAGCTTCAGCATTTGTAATATTGAGGCAACCGTACCCACGGAGAAGAGATCATTAACGCCCGGCTCATCTGTTGAGGCTTCTTTCTGCGCCACCAGCATGATTTTTTTGTCGTGATCCATCGCGGCTTCAAGGCACCGAATCGATTTTTCCCTGCCAACAAACAACGGGATCACCATGTGCGGATAAACCACCACATCGCGCAAAGGCAATACGGGGATTTCTATGCGTTCAGAACGCTCAGGGTTCATAGAGCTCTCTCTTAGTTTAGCTTCCGCCAGGTTAAGGAAATCTCGTGAAACACGAGTCAGACGGGTTTCAGCAAGTCGTTAACTGAGTATATGGGGATGAATGTCCGACATTCAACGATAAGAATGTGCGAAAAAAAAATGGGGGACAAAATCCCCCATTTCATGGCTAACTCTCTGGATAGATTGGCTAATTATTCGCCAGATGCCTGTTGCGCTTCTGGTTTGCCATAAATCATCAGAGGTTCTGACTGGCCCGCAATTACGGACTCATCAATCACCACTTTCTCGACATCTTCGAGAGACGGCAGATCATACATAGTATCCAGCAATGCGGCTTCTACGATTGAACGCAGACCACGGGCACCGGTTTTACGGACCATGGCTTTTTTCGCAATCGCGACCAGCGCTTCATCACGGAATTCCAGTTCAACGCCTTCCAGATTGAACAAT
Source organism: Rahnella bruchi (assembly GCF_003614975.1). Classification (GTDB taxonomy): domain Bacteria; phylum Pseudomonadota; class Gammaproteobacteria; order Enterobacterales; family Enterobacteriaceae; genus Rahnella; species Rahnella bruchi. Next base: position 832,919 of record NZ_QZWI01000001.1, read on the forward strand.
GCCTGATACTGTTTAGTCAGGGCATTTTTCGGCTCTTTCAGAATCTGAATCAGAGCCTCTTCGTTCAGCTCGCTCAGGGTCGCCACCACTGGCAGACGGCCAATGAACTCAGGGATCAGACCAAACTTGATCAAATCTTCTGGTTCAGCCTGCGCCAGCAACTGACCTTCGGTTGCTTTCTCTTCTTTGCCTTTCACTTCTGCACCAAAACCGATACCGGTATTGGTATTAATACGCTGACCAATCACTTTATCCAGACCGGCAAATGCACCGCCACAGATAAAGAGGATTTTCGAGGTATCAACCTGCAGGAATTCCTGCTGTGGATGTTTACGTCCGCCTTGCGGTGGAACGGCAGCCACGGTGCCTTCAATCAGTTTCAGCAGCGCCTGCTGAACACCTTCGCCCGACACGTCACGGGTGATGGATGGATTATCAGATTTTCGGGAAATCTTATCGATTTCATCAATATAAACAATCCCGCGTTGCGCTTTCTGTACGTCGTAGTCACATTTCTGCAGCAATTTCTGGATAATATTTTCGACGTCTTCACCCACGTAACCGGCTTCGGTCAGCGTGGTGGCATCGGCCATGGTAAATGGCACATCCAGGAAACGCGCAAGGGTTTCAGCCAGCAGCGTTTTACCGCTACCCGTCGGCCCGATCAGCAGAATGTTGCTTTTGCCTAATTCAATACCATTGCTGGTATCGCCATTACGCAGACGCTTGTAGTGGTTGTACACAGCCACAGCCAGCACTTTTTTCGCAGGTTCCTGACCGATAACATAATCGTCAAGGTGCTGACGAATTTCATGCGGCGTCGGTAATGCACTGCGTTCACGGTGTGGCGCAACTTCTTTGATCTCTTCGCGAATAATGTCATTACATAAATCGACACATTCATCGCAGATATACACTGACGGCCCGGCAATCAGCTTACGAACTTCATGCTGGCTTTTGCCGCAAAAAGAGCAGTACAGCAGCTTTCCTGAACCGTCTTTGCGCTTATCTGTCATCAGTAAACCTCTTCTTTAAAATCAGTCCCGCAGCGTAACAGTAACACCCCGGCACGACCATATTACACAACAGCCGCATGATTGGCTGATGTCTGTTCATACCTGTTATAACTCATTCCAGGCAGGTTTTGTTTGAGACAAAACCTGCCTTTGAGACGTCCGTATGAGTATAACTATAGACCATCAGCCCGGTAGAAATAAGCCGTCAGGCGCGATGGGTAAATACGGAGTCAACTAACCCGTACTGTACAGCCTCATCAGCAGACAGGAAACGGTCACGCTCAGTGTCACGCTCTATTTCTTCAAGAGTTTTACCCGTATGTTTCGCCATTAGCTCGTTCATACGTGATTTTACTTTCAGAATTTCTTTCGCGTGGATCTCGATGTCCGTCGCCTGGCCCTGGAAACCGCCGAGTGGCTGGTGGATCATCACACGTGAGTTTGGCAGACAGAAGCGTTTACCTTCTGCACCGGCGGTCAACAGGAATGCACCCATTGAACAAGCCTGCCCCATACAAATGGTGCTGACGTCCGGTTTGATGAACTGCATGGTGTCATAAATCGACATACCGGCAGTGATCACGCCACCCGGCGAGTTGATATAAAGGTAAATGTCCTTTTCCGGACTTTCTGCTTCCAGGAACAGCATCTGGGCAACAATCAGGTTAGCCATATGGTCTTCAACCTGACCTGTCAGGAAGATGATGCGTTCCTTAAGCAGACGGGAGAAGATGTCGTATGAACGTTCGCCCCGTGAAGTTTGCTCAACCACCATGGGTACCAACGCCATGTTTGGTGCAAATTGCTCTCTTTCACCACTGTATGACATAACCGTCTCCTAATAGATTCTGTTTGGCGCTCTTTAAAACCGATTCTACTTGAGATAGGCACACATGACTATGCTCAAGCGGCCAAGTCGCCATTTACACGCCTGACGGTCGTTATCAGTCAGATTTTAACTACATATTTACCTGGGTTCGTTCTTATCAATTGGGGGATTTAGCCCCTTTTTTCAAGCCTGCAGGAATATTTCTTTTTCTCACGCTCTCCAAAACCCTGAAAAAACCATTCTGGAGGAGTTTAGTGTGAGGTTTCTACGTGGGCTGTGCTTTATAGTGATAAATATAGTGCAAAAACAACAGTCAAAAACAAAAAATAGCTGTTTTAAGCAAATAAAAAGCCCGCAGTAAAAACTGCGGGCTTAAGAAGCAAACCTGTTAACAGGTTCAGCAACGTGCATAAAATTATGCAGGTTGAGTCTGGTTCATCAGCTCAGTAAAGGTAGTGGCTTTTTCAGTCACTTTCGCTTTAGACAACAGAGTTTCGACCGCTTGTTCTTCCAGAGCGACGTTACGCATGTTGTTCATCAGCTCTTTGTTTTTGCTGTAGAACTCAACAACTTCTTGTGGATCTTCGTACGCAGAAGCCATTTCTTCGATCAACGCTTTAACGCGATCTTCGTCAGCTTTCAGTTCGTGCTGGCTGATCACTTCGCCCAGCAGCAGACCGACAACAACGCGACGTTTAGCTTGCTCTTCGAACAACTCACGTGGCAGTTCCAGCGCTTGTTTCTCGTTGCCGCCGAAACGTTGTGCAGCCTGACGACGCAGAACATCTACTTCGCCGTCGATCAGTGCAGCTGGCACGTCGATGTCGTTAGCGCTGACCAGACCGTCGATTGCCTGAGTTTTGATGCGGTTACGAACTGCACCTTTCAGCTCGCGTTCCATGTTTTTACGCACTTCAGCACGCAGACCTTCAACAGAACCATCAGCCACGCCGAAACGTTTGATGAATTCTGGCGTCAGTTCTGGCAGTTCGCGCTCTTCAACTTTCTTCAGAGTGATAACGAACTTAGCTGCTTTACCTTTCAGGTTTTCAGCGTGGTAATCTTCCGGGAAGTTCACGTCGATTGTGAATTCTTCACCCGCTTTATGACCGACCAGACCTTCTTCGAAGCCTGGGATCATGCGGCCCTGGCCCATAGCCAGTACGAAATCAGAGGCTTTGCCGCCTTCGAAATCTTCACCGTCGATAGAACCGGAGAAATCAACCGTTACGCGATCTTCAGCAGTGACTGCAGCGTCAGTTTCTTTCCAGTCAGCTTGTTGCTTACGCAGAGTTTCCAGCATGGTATCAACATCAGCGTCGTTAACTTCAACAACAGGTTTTTCAACTTCGATGTTTTCCAGATCTTTCAGCTCAACTTCCGGGTACACTTCGAATTCTACGGAGAAATTGAAGTCTTCACCTTGCTTGTACTCACCAGGGATGTAGTTAGGTGCGCCAGCCGGATTGATTTTTTCTTTGATGATCGCATCAACGAAATTGCGTTGCATCAGATCACCCAGCACGTCCTGACGTACTGACGCGCCGTAACGCTGTTCGATGATGTGGCTTGGTACTTTGCCTTTACGGAAGCCGTCAATACGTACTTTTTTAGAGACGTTGATCAGTTCACTGCTCACTGCTTTTTCAATGCTTTCAGCAGGAACAGTAATCGTTACGCGGCGCCCAAGGCCTTGAGTGGTTTCAACAGAAACTTGCATCTTGTTACCTCAAAAAAAAATCACAGTGCTCGGTCAACTCCAGAAGTCGTTCTCAAGATGAGAAGCAGCATCGAGTGCGCGAACTTACCTTGAAAACGACTTCTAAGAACCGGGACAGTTCTGTATCAGAACGTAGCCCTGTATTCGAGAGCGTCCGAAACCATTCCGGAAAAATTAGACGCGACATTATAGCGACGCAGACGCATTGAGTCGAGGACGGTATCTGTTACGCGGGAGGAAACTCACACGGGAATCGATCCTTCGAAAAAAGCGGTCATTGCAATGGCATTTCACCTTGCCGTCTGTCCGTCAGAAGAAAAACAAAAACGGCCCGCGGGCCGTTTCTTGAAATTCGCATCTACTAATACCGCATCTGACAAGGAAAGTTCCAGTCTTACCGTCTCAAACACCGATATTTATGCCTTTTGTGAATCAAATCGTGATGATTACGCCATTGTTCCTGCACCGCGACAAGGCGGAGAAGCGGGAACCGTATCCTGCAAACCTTCCCATTCTTTCAGGGTATAGGTATGGAGTGCCAGAGCATGAACGCTGCCCGCCAGCTCTTCGGTTAGTCTTCCATAGATTGCACGATGACGCGCCAGGAAGCGCTCGCCGATAAACTTATCGGACACCATCACAACTTTAAAATGGCTCTCGGAGCCTGCCGGGACATTATGACGATAACTTTCGTCAGTCACTTCCAGAAACGCAGGTTCGAATGCTTCAACTAATTTTGCTTCTATTTGCTCACGAATCATAGCAATCTCCTTACACCGCATCAGCTGAGAACTGCGTCTGTCTGGCTCACCGTTCTACTAAACTCCCTACTTTCCACACTGACTACTCTTAAATAATAGGCTGCTTTGCGGCTTCTACGTTAATCACATAAAAAAATTTATGCGATTGATTGATAAAATTAGCGCTCAGTTTGTCAAACAAATTGCGGCTTCGCCACGTAGTCAGTGCTTCACCTGCTGATCTGATGAAAAAAAAGGCAGAAAAAACACTTTTCCGGATTGTTGGGACTTCCACCAGCAATTGGCAATGTTATGATGTCGGCAAATTTTTTGAGCACTATTCCCTTATAAATATTGAGAAAACACACATGTTAAAGAAAATCATTTTCCCTGTTCTGGCTATGCTGATGCTGGCCGGTTGCGCCACCAGCACTAACACGCTGGACGTTTCCCCGAAAATTGTTCTGCCTTCACAGGATCCTACCCTTCAGGGCATTACCATCAGTATTAACGGTGCTGACCAGCGTCAGGATCAGGCATTGGCGAAGGTTAACCGTGATGGTCAGCTGATTTCGCTGACACCTTCCCGTGATCTGCGCTTCCTGTTGCAGGAATCCCTGGAGAAACAAATGACGGCCCGTGGTTATATGGTCGGCGCTGACGGGGCGGTAGATCTGCAAATCGTCGTGAACAATCTGTATGCCGATGTTCAGGAGGGTAACCTGCGTTACAACATCACCACCAAAGCAGACATCTCTATCATTGCTACCGCGAAAAACGGCAGCAAGCAGACGAAAAACTACCGCTCGACGTACAACGTTCAGGGCGCACTGTCTGCGACTAACGCGAAAATCACCAACGCGGTTAACACTACTCTTGGCGATGTCATCAGCGACATGGCTTCAGACACCAGCATCAGCGACTTCATCAAAGCCAACGCACGATAAGTTTCTGCTGTAAGAGTGATTACTTCTGCCCGGCTTGTCCGGGCAGAATGCTTTCTGAGGCAAGTGATTGTCTTTTCCGATAAGCATTCCTTCCTTTATTATGCATATGCGCCACTCTCTCACCGGTTCGCAGGAACAGAATTTTAATGAAAGGTCAGTACTTCAAGATTTTCACCCAGCGTAATACCCTCATTTTGCTGCTTCTGGGGTTTGCTTCCGGCTTGCCACTGGCGCTGACATCCGGCACGTTGCAGGCCTGGATGACAGTGGAAAACGTCGATCTGAAAACGATCGGGATATTCTCTCTGGTCGGCCAGGCTTACGTTTTTAAATTCCTGTGGTCACCGATGATGGACCGTTACACGCCCTCTTTCCTCGGGCGCCGACGTGGCTGGCTGATACTGACGCAACTTCTGCTGGTGGTGGCGATTTTCGCAATGGGATTTATGGATCCCTCGAAAGATTTATTCTGGCTGGCGTCGCTGGCGGTGCTGATTGCCTTCGCCTCGGCGTCTCAGGACATCGTATTCGACGCCTATAAAACCGATTTATTGCCACCGGAAGAGCGCGGGAACGGCGCGGCAGTATCCGTACTGGGCTACCGGCTGGCAATGCTGGTTTCCGGCGGTCTGGCATTATGGCTGGCGGATCGTTATCTCGGCTGGCAGCACATGTACTGGCTGATGGCAGGTCTGATGTTCATTGGCGTCATTGCCACTCTGCTGTCGCCGGAGCCTGAAAACTCGCAACCGGCACCGCGCACTATCGAAATGGCCGTGGTCGCGCCGCTGAAAGACTTTTTTGGCCGTAACAATGCCTGGCTGATTTTGTTGCTCATCGTGATGTACAAAATGGGCGATGCTTTCGCAGGCAGCCTGAGCACCACATTTCTAATCCGCGGCGTCGGATTTGATGCCGGGGAGGTCGGGCTGGTAAACAAAACCCTCGGCCTGACCGCCACTATTTTCGGCGCACTGTTTGGCGGGATGCTGATGCAGCGTCTGAGCCTGTTCCGTGCGCTTATGTTGTTCGGCATTTTGCAGGGCATATCAAACGCCGGCTACTGGGTCCTTGCCGTTACAGATAAAGATTTGATCACCATGGGCACGGCGATTTTCTTCGAAAATCTGTGCGGAGGTATGGGAACAGCCGCCTTTGTCGCGCTTTTAATGACTTTGTGTAACCGCTCGTTCTCGGCCACCCAGTTTGCTTTGCTCTCAGCCTTGTCTGCCGTGGGCCGCGTATATGTCGGGCCCATTGCCGGCTGGTTTGTGGAAGCCTACGGCTGGCCGTGGTTTTATCTTTTCTCAATTGTGGCGGCGGTTCCCGGTCTGCTGCTGCTGGCCGTTTGCCGACAGACACTGGAATACACGCAAAATACCGACAGTTTCCTGCCACGTGTTCACTTTGCAAAATCCTACCGCTGGGCACTGCGTTGCCTGCTGGCGGGAAGTGTGCTGCTGATCCTCTGGGTGATCACGCTGATTGCAGACAGTGCAGGCTGGGCGTCGTGGCAAGCTCTGGCGACAATATTGCTGGAAACAGGGGCCATCATTTGCCTGACTGGTGTTATTTTAGGCAGTTTGCTCGACTTTTTATCTCTGCGTCGCACCGCACGTTCATGATTTAACGCCATTCATATGAAAATGAGTGGCGCATTTCATTTAACAACTGATCAATAAACATCACTCAATAATTTAAATTCAGAAAAAAGAATATTTCGCTGGATAATTTTTCTCGCTCGCTTTTTGTTGATTTTATTTCACTCGTTTTAAACATTAATTTAACATTAATTAAACCTATCGATCAGATAATGGCCCGCAATAATAATGGGAAAATCTGTCACCCCTTGTTTTTCATCACTATAGGAAAAAATCCATACGCAACATATTGTTGCCCAATGTAAATTGTCACGATCCGTGACATGTGTGACTGCGTTAACATAAAGTGTCAACAGCGCCTTGACACTTGTTTAAGCGTGTTTACAGTCCTGCAACCTTCCCGTAAAATGCCCGCACACCTGAAGCGACAATAGAGCCCTAGTTATTGAGGTCGTTAGATGAGACTTAAGAAATACAATAAAAGTATTGGGATGTTGTCCTTATTTGCCTCCGCGTTATTGTTGAGCGGTTGCAATACGGCATTGATGGATCCCAAGGGAGCAATTGGACTCGAGCAGAGAACGCTGATTTTAACCGCTATCGGTTTAATGCTGATCGTTGTTATACCAGTTATTATCATGGCGTTTGTCTTTGCGTGGAAGTATCGTGCTTCCAACACAAAAGCAAAATACAGTCCTGATTGGTCCCACTCCAACAAAATTGAAGCCGTCGTTTGGACAGTTCCAATTATTATCATTGCCATTCTGGCAACGATTACCTGGAAAACCACCCACTCGCTTGATCCGTTCAAGCCAATCGTGTCTGACGAAAAACCGATGACGGTTGAAGTCGTTTCTCTGGACTGGAAATGGTTGTTCATTTATCCGGAACAGGGCATCGCTACCGTTAACGAACTCGTCATTCCTAAAGATGTGCCGGTTCAGTTCAAAGTCACTTCTGACTCTGTGATGAACTCGTTCTTTATTCCTCAGTTAGGCGGGCAGATTTATGCGATGGCCGGTATGCAGACTCAGTTGCACTTGATTGCAAATGAAGCGGGTACCTATAAGGGCATCTCAGCAAGCTTCAGCGGCCGCGGCTTCTCTGGCATGAAGTTCAACACGATTGCGACGCCAACCCGTGCCGATTTCGACACCTGGGTAGCGAAAGTGAAAAGCGCACCGAACCAACTGGCAACCACTGATGACTTCAACAAACTGGCAGCACAGAGTATCGACAACCCGGTCGAATACTTCTCTGTTGCAAAACCAGGTTTGTTCAAAGAAATCATTGGCAAATACTCCATGCATGACATGAAGGCAGCGCCAGAAGGTCACACCATGCCAATGCCAGCCGGCAGTGACATGAAAGGCATGGATATGGGTGGACAGTCTCACGCAGCCGGAGCCGAGGAATAAACGATGTTCGGAAAATTAACGCTTGATTCGGTTCCGTATCATGAACCGATTATCATGGTCACAGTTGCCGCGATTATCATCGGTGGCCTGGCAGTAGTTGCCGGCATCACCTATTTCGGTAAGTGGAAGTATCTGTGGTCCGAGTGGCTGACCTCCGTCGACCACAAAAAATTAGGTATCATGTATATCATTCTGGCCTTCGTCATGCTGTTGCGTGGCTTTGCCGATGCCATCATGATGCGTAGCCAGCAGGTTCTTGCTTCCGCAGGCGAACCGGGCTTCCTGCCCCCTCATCACTACGACCAAATCTTTACCGCGCATGGCGTAATCATGATCTTCTTCATGGCGATGCCTTTCGTAATCGGTCTGATGAACGTGGTTGTTCCTTTGCAAATCGGTGCGCGCGACGTTGCGTTCCCGTTCCTGAACAACGTGAGCTTCTGGTTTACCGCCGCTGCTGTCGTGCTTATCAACATCTCTCTGGGTGTCGGTGAGTTCGCACAAACCGGTTGGTTGGCCTATCCGCCACTGTCAGGTAAGGAATACAGTCCGGGGGTCGGGGTAGATTACTGGATCTGGAGTCTCCAGATATCCGGTATTGGTACCTTGCTGACCGGTGTTAACTTCTTTGCGACCATCCTGAAGATGCGCGCACCTGGTATGCCGCTGATGAAAATGCCGGTATTTACCTGGGCCGCACTGTGCACCAACGTGTTGATTATCGTGTCCTTCCCGATTCTGACCGTGACCATTGCACTGCTGACTTTAGACCGTTATCTGGGCACCCATTTCTTCACGAATGATATGGGCGGCAACATGATGATGTACATCAACCTGATTTGGGCCTGGGGCCATCCGGAAGTGTACATTTTGGTTCTGCCAGTATTTGGTGTGTTCTCGGAAGTTACCGCAACCTTCTCCAAAAAACGTCTGTTCGGTTACACCTCGCTGGTATGGGCAACCATCGCCATCACCGTGTTGTCGTTCGTCGTTTGGCTGCACCACTTCTTCACCATGGGTTCAGGCGCTAACGTCAATGCCTTCTTCGGCATCATGACGATGATCATTTCTATCCCGACTGGGGTAAAAATCTTCAACTGGCTGTTCACCATGTATCAGGGCCGTATCACGCTCAATGCCGCGATGCTGTGGACCGTTGGCTTCATTGTCACCTTCTCTGTAGGTGGTATGACCGGCGTACTGCTGGCAGTTCCCGGTGCTGACTTCGTGCTGCACAACAGTCTGTTCCTGATTGCCCACTTCCATAACGTTATCATCGGTGGTGTGGTCTTCGGTTGCTTCGCAGGTCTGACTTACTGGTTCCCTAAATCCTTCGGCTTCACGCTGAACGAAAAATGGGGTGTGCGTTCATTCTGGTTCTGGATCATCGGCTTCTTCGTTGCGTTCATGCCACTGTATGCACTGGGCTTCATGGGTATGACCCGTCGCGTCAGCCAGAATATCGATCCTGAGTTCCACCCGCTGCTGGTTGTTGCGGCATGCGGTGCAGCGCTGATTGCTATCGGTATCCTCTGCCAGCTGATCATGATCTTCGTCTCTGTTCGCGACCGCGACCAGAACCGTGATCTGACCGGTGACCCTTGGGGTGCTCGTACTCTAGAGTGGTCAACCTCTTCTCCTCCTCCGTTCTACAACTTCGCTATCGTGCCGCAAATTCACGACCGTGATGAGTTCTGGGACATGAAAGAGAAAGGTACCGCTTACAAACAGCCTGCTAAATATGAACCGATTCATATGCCACGTAACAGCGGCGCCGGTTTCATCATCGCTATGCTGAGTCTGGTTTGTGGTTTCGCATTAATCTGGGATATCTGGTGGCTGGCTGCAGTAACCTTCATTGCCCTGGCCGGGACCTGGATTGCGAAAAGCTTCGACGAAGATGTTGATTACTACGTGCCAGTTGAAGAAGTGGAACGTATTGAAAACCAACATTATGAACAAATCCGTAAAGCAGGTGTGAAACATGGCAACTGATACTCTGACTCACCACGATGAGGCCCATGCTGAGCATGGGCACCACGATGCAGGTGCAACCAAAGTCTTCGGCTTCTGGATCTACCTGATGAGTGACTGCATCCTGTTTGCGAGCCTGTTCGCAACGTATGCGGTACTGGTAAACGGGACCGCTGGCGGTCCCTCTGGTAAAGACATTTTTGAACTGCCGTTCGTGCTGGTAGAAACGTTCTGCCTGCTGTTCAGTAGTATCACTTACGGCTTTGCAATGCTGGCCATGAACAAGGGAAACACAGCTGGCGTTAAAGGCTGGTTGTTCCTGACATTCCTGTTCGGTTTAGGCTTCATCGGGATGGAACTCTATGAATTCCATCACCTGATTGCTGAAGGCTTTGGCCCGCAGCGCAGTGGTTTCCTGTCTGGCTTCTTTGCGCTGGTCGCGACCCATGGTCTGCACGTGACCTGTGGTCTGATTTGGATCCTGACCATGATGGTTCAGGTTTCTCGTCGCGGTCTGACTGAAGTTAACAAAACCCGTCTGATGTGTCTGAGCCTGTTCTGGCACTTCCTGGACGTGGTGTGGATCTGCGTGTTTACCGTTGTTTATCTGATGGGAGCGATGTAATGAGTCATTCTGCTACTTCCCATGGTGGCGCAAGCCACGGCAGCCTGAAGTCATACGCTATTGGCTTCATCTTGTCGGTTATCCTGACGGTGATCCCGTTTGCCATGGTCATGACCGACACGGCATCACATTCACTGATCCTGGGTACCGTGGTTGCCTCCGCAATCATCCAGATCGTTGTCCATCTGGTGTTCTTCCTGCACATGAATACGTCGTCGGAAGAGCGCTGGAACCTGGTGGCACTTCTGTTCACCGCTGTGATTATCTTTATCGTCGTTGTGGGCTCATTGTGGATTATGTATAACCTCAACCTCAATATGATGGTCAGTTAAAGAGCCGAGCTGCACGTGATGATTAAGCAATACCTGCAAGTAACGAAACCAGGAATTATTTTCGGCAACTTAATTTCTGTCATCGGGGGATTCCTCCTTGCTGCCAAAGGCAGCATCGACTTCCCACTCTTTCTCGCCACTTTGGTGGGTGTTTCGCTGGTTGTCGCATCGGGTTGTGTATTTAACAACTTTATTGACCGCGACATCGACCGGATCATGGAAAGAACGAAGAACCGGGTCCTGGTGAAAGGGCTTATTCCGCCGAAAACAAGCCTAGTTTACGCGACCATTCTGGGTATTGCGGGCTTTGCGTTGTTGTATATCGGAGCAAATCCGCTGGCGATGTGGCTGGCAGTGATGGGCTTTGTGGTTTATGTCGGCGTTTACAGCCTGTACATGAAACGCAACTCGGTATACGGCACGTTGATCGGCAGCTTGTCTGGCGCAGCGCCACCGGTTATCGGTTACTGCGCCGTTTCAGGCCAGTTCGATACCGGTGCCCTGATCCTGCTTCTGATCTTCAGCCTGTGGCAGATGCCGCATTCGTACGCGATTGCCATCTTCCGCTTTAAAGATTATCAGGCAGCAGGCATCCCGGTTCTGCCAGTGGTGAAAGGCATCTCCGTCGCCAAGCATCATATTATCGTCTACATTCTGGCGTTTATGATTGCGACGCTGATGCTGACCCTGAGCGGTTACGCAGGTTATAAATACCTGGTTGTTGCCGCCGCTGTCAGTATCTGGTGGCTGGGCATGGCACTGAAGGGTTACAAGACGGAAAACGACGTGGTGTGGGCGAGAAAACTGTTTGGTTTCTCCATCATCACCATCATGTCACTGAGCTTCATGATGTCCGTGGATTTTAATTCTGCACCGGCATCGATGCTGACCTACGTTTGGTAACACATAATTCAGTGTAATGCTCTGAAATCATAGCGAAAGGCCAGTAGCAATACTGGCCTTTTCTTTTGCTCTGTCTGTCAGGCAAATCCCGTAATATCTGTTAAAGATCCATCGTTTTACCCAGGCCGGCTTAATCATTAAACTGTCGGATTGTTATTTTGAGGTAGTAATGTGAACGATAACCAGATGACCCCGCAGGAAAGCCGGGCTACATGGGGACTAGGGACTGTATTTTCTTTGCGCATGCTTGGCATGTTCATGGTTCTGCCGGTGCTTACCACCTATGGCATGAAACTCTCGGGCGCTAGCGAAACACTGATCGGCATCGCCATCGGTATTTACGGACTGTCACAGGCCGTTTTCCAGATCCCCTTTGGACTGCTTTCTGACCGCGTTGGCCGCAAACCACTGATCGTCTTTGGTCTGGTCATCTTCTGCATCGGCAGCATTGTGGCTGCTTCAACCGAATCTATCTGGGGTGTGATCATTGGTCGTGCCCTGCAAGGCTCAGGCGCTATTGCCGCCGCCGTAATGGCTCTGCTTTCTGACCTGACCCGCGAACAAAACCGCACCAAAGCGATGGCGTTTATTGGCATCAGTTTTGGCATTACCTTTGCAATTGCGATGGTGCTCGGCCCGATCATCACTCACGCCTGGGGCTTACATGCCCTGTTCTGGGCGATCGCAGTACTGACCATTCTCGGCATCATAATCACCCTTGCCGTGGTGCCCTCCCCTGCTACTCATGTTCTTAATCGTGAATCGAGCATGGTGAAAGGCAGTTTCGGTAAAGTGCTGAGCAACGCCAAACTGCTGAAACTTAACTTCGGGATTATGTGTCTGCACATATTGCTGATGTCGAGTTTTGTGGTGTTACCGCAGGTGATGGAACATGCCGGATTCCCGCCGAGTGAACACTGGCGCGTTTATCTGGTGACCATGCTGACCTCTTTTGTCGCTGTCATTCCGATCATTATCTATGCCGAGAAAAAACGCCACATGAAACAGGTGTTCATGGGTTGCGTCGCGGTATTGCTGCTGGCAGAAATCGTGCTGTGGTCGGCAGGACTGCATTTATGGGCAGTGATTGCCGGTATCCAGTTATTCTTCCTGGCGTTCAACGTGATGGAAGCGATTCTGCCCTCGCTTATCAGTAAAGAATCGCCTGCGGGCTATAAAGGCACCGCGATGGGACTTTACTCCACCAGCCAGTTTATCGGTGTGGCGATTGGCGGCAGCTTAGGCGGTTATGTTTACGGACACGTGGGAGCCGGTGCAGTATTTCTGGTCTGTGCGGCCATTGCCGTGGTTTGGCTGTTGGTCAGCTCTACCATGACCGAACCGCCTTACGTCAGCAGCCTGCGCATTACGTTGTCGGAGCTGGCAGTGAAAGATTCCGCACTTCAGGCACGTATCCTCGCGCAGCCTGGCGTGGCAGAAGCTGTGGTTGTCCCGGAAGAATTCAGCGCCTACGTGAAGGTCGATACTAAGCAAACCAACCGTAAAGCCCTCGAACAACTGGTCAGCGCTGCCTGACGCTCTTCTGAGCTCTCCTGAAAAACACGCTGTGCCTGCAAAGTGGCACAGCGTTTCATTTTTATTCCCGCTGCGTGACCCCCCTCACTTAAAAAACCCCAATAATCATTATCCTCAAGAATTCCTTAACAAAAATTTTTGTCAGTGATGACGGCTTTCGGGCCTTTTGAGGATCTCATGAAAACATATGCTCTCGTGGGCACCGGCGGTCGCTCGGGTTTATACATTGAAGCGATCACCGGCAAGTACCGCCACAACGCTAAATTTGTGGCCTTCTGTGACACAAACCAGACGCGAATGGATTACGCAAACCGCCAGTTAGAGCAGAGCGGCATACGCCGGGTACCGACCTGGAAAGCCGCTGATTTCAATACGATGCTCGATGAAACTAAGCCGGATATCGTGATTGTCACCAGCATGGACCGCACGCACGACGATTACATCGTCCGCGCCCTGCACGCCGGTTGTGACGTCATTACTGAAAAGCCGATGACCATCGATGAACAGCGCGCGCTGCGTATTCTGGATGCCGTGGACGCCACGGGTTATCAGGTTCGCGTGGCTTTCAACTATCGCTATGCGCCACATCACAGCAAACTGCGTGAACTGCTGATGCAGGAAACCATCGGCGAAGTGCTGTCTGTGCATTTTGAATGGTTGCTCAATACCGAACATGGCGCAGATTATTTCCGTCGCTGGCACCGCGAAAAACGCAATTCCGGCGGTTTGCTGGTGCACAAATCCACCCACCATTTCGACCTGATGAACTTCTGGCTAAACAGTACGCCCGAGAAAGTGTATGCCCAGGGCGACCTGCGTTTTTACGGCAGAGAGAATGCAGAGAAGCGCGGCGTGACCGGATCCTATCCGCGTGCACATGGCTATCCGCAGGCAACTAAGGATCCTTTTGCATTGCACATGGAGGACAGCGCCCAGCTCAAAGCGCTGTATCTGGATGCTGAGCATGAAGATAACTATTTCCGTGACCAGAGTGTATTCAGCGACGGCATCAACATTGAAGATACGCTGTCGGTGCTGGTGAAATACCAGAATAAGGTTCAGCTGACCTATTCGCTGAATGCGTATCTGCCATGGGAAGGTCTAAATGTGGTGTTCAACGGTACCAAAGGCCGCATTGAGATGAAAATAGTCGAGATGTCTTACGTGAATGCCGGTGGCAAACGTGAAAACGAAGGCAGTATTGAGAAGGCAGAAATCACGGTTTACCCGTTATTTGCAGAACCCTGGAAAGCAGAATTCCAGCTGGGAGAAGGCGGTCACGGCGGTGGCGATAATGCCATGCTGGAAGACTTATTCGGCGAGCGTAAAGACGATCCGTTAAAACGTGCCGCCGATCACCGCGCCGGAGCGATGTCGATCCTCACCGGGATTGCCGGAAATCTCTCGATGCAGTACGACAAACCGGTTTACTTTAAAGACTTTGAACTGGTGAAAAGACTGCGCCAGCCGAAGTAACTGCCATAAAAAAGGGACGCAATGCGTCCCAATCTTAATGGCAAAGAGCCAAGTAATTTGAGCTGCAGGAAGGCGGCAAATGAAGGAACCCGATGAGCTTACTGGAGTAAGTGATTCGGGTTACTGAATGCAGCCAACGCATTTGCAGTTCAAAGAACGACGGCTATTAATCTCTGAAGTTTTTGAACTGGAAGGGCTGGCCCAGATCACCTTTTTTAACCAGTGCCATCACGGCTTGCAAATCATCACGCGCTTTGCCGGTGACGCGAACTTCATCGCCCTGCACCTGCGCCTGCACTTTGATTTTACTGTCTTTGATCAGCTTGACGATTTTCTTCGCCAGCGCGGATTCAATACCAGAATGCAGTTTGGCGTCCACGCTGTAGGTTTTACCGCTGTGCTCCATCTGCTCAGGAATTTCCAGCGCTCCGCCTTCAATACCACGTTTGGCTAGCTTCTCACGCAGAATATCGACCAGCTGATTGACCTGAAAGTCAGATTCACTGGCCACTTTGATACTCTCGTTTTTCTCGTTGAGATCGAAGCTGGCCGGAATGTTACGGAAATCCCAGCGGGTTTGCAGTTCACGGCTGGCATTTTCCACGGCATTGCGCACTTCCTGCATGTCGATTTCGGAAACAATGTCAAAAGACGGCATAATCGCTTCTCCCTGTAGTTTTTGTATTGCACGTAATATGGCGTGCATAATACCGCCTTCAACCGTCGATGCCAAACAACAGCAAAGCACCGAACATAAAATGCTCCGATGGTCAAAAAGTGCAGGTGGAAATGTGATGTACAGCACGAATGTCTATACTAATAAGATAACCGGACAGCAGAATATTCTTTCTACAGCCGATTTAGCGGGCGTAATTTGCCCCACATCCCGGGAGGCATAATGAAAATAACAGTATTGGGTTGCGGTGCACTGGGACAACTTTGGCTTTCAACCCTTTATCAGCAAGGTCACGACGTTCAGGGATGGATCCGTATCCCTCAGCCTTTTTGCGCCGTTAACGTCATCTCCCCAGAAGGCATTGCTTTTAACCGCAACATGACGACTAACGATCCGGAACATCTCGCGCAGAGTGAATTACTGCTGGTCACGCTGAAAGCATGGCAGGTTTCCGGCGCGGTCAGCACATTGATGCCGATGCTTAATGATAATTGCGCAATTTTACTGCTGCATAACGGCATGGGTACCGTCGATGAATTACCGGCTAACCGGCTGGCAATTTTACAGGGCGCAACGACCCATGCGGCGCGTCATGAAGGTAATTCGATTGTCCATGTGGCGACGGGAGCGACACACATCGGGCCGGTGACGCCGCGCGGAGCGGCGCTCAGTTCGCTGGCGGATACGCTGCATAATGCCTTACCGGATGTCGCCTGGCATGACAACATTAAGCCATCGCTGTGGAATAAACTGGCGGTGAACTGCGTCATCAATCCGCTGACGGCGCTGTATAATTGTACCAATGGTGACCTGCTGGCGTATGCCGACCAGATCGAGCAAATCAGTCAGGAAGTCGCGCAGGTCATGGCCATTGAGGGCGTCGAAATTCACAGAGATTCGCTGCTCAGCTTCGTCTATCAGGTGATTGAATCGACTTCCGCCAACCATTCGTCGATGTTGCAGGATATCCGCAACCAGCGTCATACCGAAATTGATTACATTACCGGCTATCTTCTGCGTCGCGGGCGCAAATTCGGTCTGACACTGCCGATCAATACCCGCTTATTTGAACAGATTAAGAGAAAGGAAAACGATTATGAGCGCGTCAGTTCTGGTCTGCCTGGCACCTGGTAGCGAAGAAATAGAAGCCGTTACCGCGATTGATTTGCTGGTGCGGGCAGGCATTAACGTCACCACTGCCAGCGTCGCGGGGGATGGCAATCTGGAAATCCGCTGCTCGCGCGGCGTGCGTATTCTGGCGGATGTTGCACTGGTGGATGTCGCAGATGATGACCATGACGTGATTGTGTTGCCCGGCGGCCTTGGCGGCGCGACCTGTTTCAGCGAAAGTCCGCTGCTGGTGGAAAAAGTCCGTCAGATGCATGTCAGCGGCAAAATTGTTGCTGCTATCTGTGCTGCGCCCGCACTGGTGCTGGAATACCATGACCTATTCCCGGTCGGCAATATGACCGGTTTCCCTGGCCTGAGGGATAAAATCGATCCAAATAAATGGTCAGATCGCCGGGTAATTTTCGATCCTCGCGTGAATCTGCTCACCAGCCAGGGGCCGGGAACGTCCATGGAGTTCGCCCTGAAGATTATCGATCTGCTGCTGGGAAAAACCAAAGCCGCAGAGATTGCCGCGCAGCTGGTGCTTGCACCGGGAATTTATAACTACACCGATGAAGGCGCACGGGAATCCTGAGCCACAAGATACTCAGAATAATTCGATCAAAAAAAGGGGCTCAGCATTGCTGAACCCCATTATTTTGGCTGACGCTAAAAAAACTATGGGCGATAAACTTTTACGTTATCAAAGCCCTGTTCTTTCAGATAAAGCGCCTGCAAACGGCTCATGACACCTCGGTCGCAATACAGCAGATAGGTTTTGCTCTGGTCAAGTGAGCCAAACTGAGTCGCCAGCTTGTAGAAAGCTAACGGCTTCACTTCAACGTTTTCCAATGCCAGCGGCTGCGCTTCCACTTCGTCAGGCGCACGCACATCCAGCACGATATCAGTTGAAGTAAACTCCGCCACGGTTTCGACTTCCGGTACCACTTCTGCGGCCTGCGTGGCGATTTCGCGAATATCAACATTACGCGCTTCGCTGACCACTTTGTCCAGAATGTCGAAATCGAACATCGCTTCTTCGGCTTCGATCTTGGCTTTCACCGCTTTCACTGTCGGACTTTTCGAAATCACGCCGCAATATTCCGGCATGGTTTTCGCAAAATCTTCGGTACCGATTTCACGTGCAATCTTGATGATGTGCTCTTTATCGTGAGAAATCAGCGGACGCAGGATCAGCGTGTCGGAAACGTTGTCGATCAGACGCAGGTTAGTCAGCGTCTGGCTGGAAACCTGCCCCAGCGCTTCGCCGGTGACCAGCGCCTGCACGCCGTAACGCTCAGCAATGGAAGAGGCCGCACGTACCATCATGCGTTTGAGCACCACGCCCATCTGACCATCTTCGATTTTTTCAAGTATTTCACCGACAACCGGCTCGAAATCTACCGCAATGAAGCGCACACGGTGCGAGCTGCCAAAACGGTTCCACAGATAATGCGCCACCTGTTTCACGCCGATTTCGTGCGCTGCACCGCCAAGATTAAAGAAGCAGTAATGCACACGACAACCGCGACGCATCAGCATATAACTGGATACGCCGGAATCGAAACCGCCGGAAATCAGCGAAAGCACATCTTCCTGCGTGCCAATCGGATAACCACCCTGACCCTCCAGGCGGCTTTTCACCAGCACCAGCTTATCGTCGTTGATTTCCAGTTTCACCGTAACCTGCGGATCCTTCAGGCTGACCTTCGCCGATTCAATGTGCTGATTCAGACCGCCGCCGACGTAACGTTCCACTTCAGTAGAGGTGAAGTCATGTGTGCCACGACGTTTAACACGCACGCAGAAGGTTTTGCCTTCCACTTCAGAACGATAAGCTTCAAGGGTTTGCTCGAAAATGCTGTGAACGTCGGTGTAAGGACGGTCTTCGACTTCTTCAACATAACGGATACCCGGAATGCGGCAGAGCAATTCCTGGATCAGGTCGTGTTTACTTTCGTCTTTGCTGCGAACTTCGATATGATCCCAGTGACGGACTACCGCCAGCGTCTCATCATGCGGCCGCACAACGTTGCGGATGCTGCTTGAGAGGATCTTAATGAAGCGCAAACGCACAGATTGGCTCTTGATGGTGATTTCAGGGAACAATTTAATGATAAACTTCATGGCAGTCTTTTGTTAGCGGGTGAAAAATCGGGGTAGTAAGTCGCTGAATAAGGATCTAGGATCCTATTATTGCTAAGCCAGATGTTCGATATGTGTCACATTAGGCTTAGCAATAATATCTGCGGCGCAGAGTATATCACTTAAAATGGGTACTCTGTGCACAAAACCCTGCAGCTGATGTCATGCTGAACAGGAATGTCTCTTGAGGCCGAGCGCTGACTCTGCCGCCTCAGTACTTCGATCATCCATTCTGATCAACGATATTAAAAGAGAATTATGCCAAAAAAATCTGCACCACCTGCCAATTTTGAAACGGCTCTGGCCGAACTGGAACAGATCGTTTCCCGCCTCGAATCAGGCGAGTTGCCTCTGGAAGATGCACTCAATGAATTTGAGCAAGGCGTTCAGCTGGCACGTCAGGGGCAGCAAAAGCTGCAACAGGCAGAACAACGTGTTCAGATCCTGCTCGACAGCGACAATGATGCTCCGCTGACCCCGTTCACCCCAGAAGCCGAGTAACAGGTCATGTCTGAAGCGATTTCCCTTTCCAGTGCTGACGGATTTACGCATGAGCTGCGCGCGAAGCAAAAGCGCGTCGATGAAGTCTTAACGGCGTATGTCAACGCGCAGCCGCTGGCCGATTTACCGCTGGTTGAAGCGATGCGCTACGGCGCGCTGCTCGGCGGTAAACGCCTGCGTCCGTATCTGGTCTACGCCAGCGGCCAGTTGTTCAGCCTGGATTTGAAGAATCTTGATGCCCCTGCGGCGGCCGTGGAATGTATCCACGCGTATTCTCTGATCCATGATGATTTACCGGCGATGGACGACGACGATTTACGCCGTGGTCAGCCGACCTGCCACATAAAATTTGGCGAAGCCAATGCGATTCTGGCGGGCGACGCGTTACAGACGCTGGCGTTCTCAATTCTGGCTGACAGTGAAATGCCGGACGTCGCAGTAAAAGATCGTCTGGCGATGATTTCCGAACTGGCCGGCGCCAGCGGCGCCAGCGGCATGTGCGGCGGTCAGGCTCTGGATTTAGCGGCGGAAGGCCAGCAGGTCAGCCTGGAAGCACTGGAAAAAATTCACCGCCATAAAACCGGCGCGCTGATCCGCGCCGCCGTGCGCATGGGCGCCCTGGCTGCCGGCGAAACCGGACGTGCCGTTTTGCCTATACTGGATAACTACGCGCAGGCCATTGGCTTAGCGTTTCAGGTCCAGGACGATATTCTGGATGTGATTGGCGACACCGCCACGCTCGGCAAACGTCAGGGCGCTGACCAGCAGCTCGGAAAAAGTACCTACCCTGCCCTGCTGGGGTTGGACGGTGCAAAGGCCAAGGCCATGGATCTGTATCAGGAAGCCGTCTCCGCACTGGATCAGCTGGCTGCACTTTCTTACAACACAGCGCCACTTCTCGCGTTAGCCAGCTTTATCATTGAACGCGATAATTAAACTTACTATGAGCAACTGATGAGTCTTGAATTAGCCAAATACCCGACACTGGCGCTGGCGGAGAATCCTGAAGATCTCCGCTCACTCCCTAAAGAGAGTCTGCCTAAGCTCTGCGATGAGCTGCGTCAATATTTATTGGCCAGCGTCAGCCAGTCCAGCGGACACTTTGCGTCCGGTCTGGGGACGGTGGAACTGACCGTTGCGATGCATTATGTCTACAATACGCCATTCGACCACGTTGTCTGGGATGTCGGCCATCAGGCCTATCCGCATAAAATTCTGACCGGCCGCCGTGATCGTATCTCGACCATCCGCCAGAAAGGCGGTTTGCACCCGTTCCCATGGCGCGGCGAAAGCGAATACGACACGTTGTCCGTGGGTCACTCATCGACATCCATCAGCGCAGGTCTGGGTATGGCCGTTGCCGCTGAACGTGAAGGCAAGGGCCGCCGCACCGTCTGTGTGATTGGCGATGGCGCGATCACTGCCGGTATGGCGTTTGAAGCGATGAACCATGCGGGCGATATCAAACCCGACATGCTGGTTATCCTCAACGACAACGAAATGTCGATTTCTGAAAACGTCGGGGCGCTGAATAATCATCTGGCACAGCTGTTGTCCGGCAAACTGTATTCTCGTCTGCGTGAAGGCGGCAAGAAAGTTCTGTCCGGTCTGCCACCGATTAAAGAACTGGTGCGACGTACCGAAGAACACCTGAAAGGCATGATGGTGCCGGGCACGCTGTTTGAAGAACTGGGCTTTAACTATATTGGGCCGGTAGACGGTCACGACGTGGTGGCACTGACGCAAACGCTGAAAAACATGCGTGGCCTGAAAGGCCCGCAATTGCTGCACATCATGACCAAAAAAGGCAAAGGCTACGAGCCGGCCGAAAAAGATCCGATTAGCTTCCATGCAGTTCCGAAGTTCGATCCGGCTTCCGGCACGCTGCCGAAAAGCAAAGAAGGCCTTCCGACCTATTCGAAGATCTTCGGTGACTGGTTGTGCGAAACCGCGGCTAAAGACAGCAAGCTGATGGCTGTTACGCCCGCAATGCGTGAAGGTTCGGGTATGGTGCGTTTCTCCCGCGAATATCCGCAGCAGTATTTCGATGTGGCGATTGCCGAACAACACGCGGTGACGTTTGCCGCGGGCCTCGCAATTGGCGGATACAAGCCGATCGTCGCGATCTACTCGACGTTCCTGCAACGCGCTTACGATCAGGTGATCCACGACGTGGCGATCCAGAATCTGCCGGTGTTGTTTGCCATCGACCGCGGCGGTATTGTCGGCGCTGACGGACAAACCCATCAGGGTGCATTCGATCTTTCTTTCCTGCGCTGCATTCCGAACATGACCATCATGACGCCAAGCGACGAAAACGAATGTCGCCAGATGCTGCATACCGGATATCACCATAATAGCGGCCCGGTCGCTGTGCGTTATCCGCGCGGTAGCGGAACGGGTGCAGCCTGTGAACCTCTGGCATCACTGCCAATCGGTAAAGCCGTTGTGCGTCGCGAAGGCGAGAAAGTCGCCATCCTTAACTTCGGGACATTGCTGCCGGAAGCCCTGGCCGCGGCAGAGAAACGCAACGCCACCGTCGTGGATATGCGCTTTGTAAAACCGCTGGATGAAGCATTGATCCAGGAACTGGCTGCCAGCCATGAAGTACTGGTCACCCTGGAAGAAAACGCCATTATGGGCGGTGCGGGCAGTGGCGTGAATGAACTGCTGATGTCCAAACGTATTCTGGTACCGGTACTGAATATCGGTCTGGCGGACAATTTTATTCCACAAGGCACCCAGGACGAAATCCGTCACGATATCGGGCTGGATGCCGAAGGCATCGACCGTCAGATAATTGACTGGCTGGCCTGATTTCCCTCCCCTCTTTCCGTCTGAAAGAGGGGGGTTTCCTTCCCCGCTCCCTTCTTTATCACGCGTCCATCCTGTTCTGTGAGCTACAGTTATAGCGTGCTAATCATTTTTACGGCCTCTGAAATCAACTTGTATTTACCAGGAGATATCATGCAATACACCACGTTAGGAAAAACCGGTCTGAACGTCTCACGCCTGTGTCTTGGCTGTATGACGTTTGGTGAACCGGATCGCGGAACCCATGCCTGGACACTGCCAGAAGAAAGCAGCCGACCGATTATCCAACAGGCACTTGACGCCGGTATCAATTTCTTCGATACCGCCAATAGTTATTCCGACGGCAGCAGTGAAGAAATCGTTGGCCGCGCCCTGAAGGACTTTGCCAGACGCGATGAAATTGTTGTCGCCACCAAAGTCTACAACGCGGTGACGGGACTGAAGCAGGGACTCTCCCGTGCCTCAATTATGCAATCCATCGACGACAGTCTGCGCCGCCTTGGCATGGAGTATGTCGATCTGTTGCAAATCCATCGCTGGGATTACGAAACGCCGATTGAAGAGACGCTTGAAGCGCTGAATGACGTCGTTAAAGCCGGTAAAGCGCGGTTCATTGGTGCTTCGTCCATGCATGCGCATCAGTTCAAACAGGCACTCGATGTCTGTGCGCAAAACGGCTGGGCGAGCTTTGTGTCGATGCAGGATCAATACAATCTGATCCAGCGTGAAGAAGAAAATGAAATGTACCCGCTGTGTCTGGAAAGAAATATCGCCGTGCTGCCGTGGAGCCCGCTGGCGCGCGGCAAATTAACCCGCCCCTGGGGAGAAACTACTGCACGTTCAGTTTCTGATAATTTTGCCAAAACGCTGTATGACGCCACCGATGAAGCGGACGGTAGAATCGCTGAACGCGTGGGCAAAATCGCGGAAGATCACGGTGTGCCGCGTGCGCAGATCGCACTGGCGTGGATCCTGAGCAAACACGTCGTCACAGCTCCGATCATCGGTGCTTCGCGCCCTGCGCATCTTGAAGATGCCGTTGCTGCGCTGGAGATTAAACTTTCCATTGAAGAAATCGCTGAACTGGAAATGGCCTACGTGCCGCACGAAGCCACCGGTTTCAAATAATATGAAGTGAATTGAACTCATTGAGAGTCATAAAAAAGGCGTTGTCAGGGGAAACCCGGCAACGCCTTTTTACTGATATTCGAAACAGATCAGAACAGGCCAGTTGGCCAATGATGCCCGACCAGATAGATGATCGCCGCACCCAACACACCCGCGACAACATCGTCGATCATGATGCCCATTCCACCCTGAACGTTGCGGTCAAACCAGCGGATCGGCCAGGGTTTCCAGATATCCAAAACGCGGAAAACGATAAACCCGATCAGCACCCAGCGCCAGTCGTTTACCGGGATCGCCATCAGCGTGATCCACATACCGACAAATTCATCCCACACGATACTGCCGTGGTCATGAACCCGCATGTCCCGCGCCGTCTGGCGGCACAGGTACACGCCGATACAGATGCTGAACATGACGATCATGGAATACACCTGCCACGGCAGGTAAGTCATGACAATCCAGAACGGGATCGCGGCGATGGAGCCCGCGGTACCAGGCCCGACAGGGAATAAACCACTGCCAAAACCGGTGGCCAGCAAGTGCCACGGATTACGCAAATTTAAACGCTTTTTAGCCGCAGCCATATCCTGCACCGGATCACCGGTTTTGCCTTTATACCCAGCCGGGCGTTTTTTTCGGCCAATATTCACAGTAATTCCTCTGCGGCAAAGTGATCAAATCCCTGCCATTCAAGTTCTACCGGCGCGCCTGAACGCAAAAATTTAATCCCTTCAGAAAGCGGCGCAATCTGCCCGATACAGGTGAAATCAACGCCCAGATGACTCAGTGCCACATCCAGCGCACCACGGTTGATTTCCGGCACGGTGAAGCACAGCTCGTAGTCTTCCCCGCCGGTCAGTGCCCATCTCAGAGCCTGTTCCGGATCCGCCACCTGATTCATAGCTGGGGAGAAAGGGATCGCATCGAGATCAAGACGCGCGCCGCATTCGCTGGCATTCAGTATATGTTTGAGATCAGAAATCAGTCCGTCGGAGAGATCGATAGCGGATGTCGCTAAATCACGCAGAGCCTGCCCCTGCAACACACGCGGCGAAGGCCGCAGATGGCGTTTAAGCAGGAATTCGCGGGTGTCAGTATCTGCGACATTCAGCTGTTCCAGCAGAATGGCGAGCCCCGCCGCGCTGTCACCGAGCGTACCAGTCACGAAGATCCAGTCACCGATGCCTGCACCGGAACGGGTTAAGGCACGCCCTGCGGGCACCAGCCCCTGAATGGTTAACGTCATGCTCAGCGGACCGCGGGTGGTGTCGCCGCCAATCAGCTGCATGCCGTAATAATTAAGTTGTTCAAACAGACTGTCGCTGAATGCCTGCAACCAGTCGGTGTTCACTTCCGGCAACGTCAGTGCCAGAGATACCCAGGCAGGATCGGCGCCCATCGCGGCCAGATCACTGAGGTTTACCGCCAGGGCTTTGTATCCCAGATCGGCCGGAGCAATTGTTTTTAGAAAATGGATGCCTTCGACCAGAGTGTCGGTACTGACTGCTAATAACTGCTTTTCGCCAACCGTCAGTAAGGCACAATCATCTCCAATGCCTAAATGAACGTCCTGCCGGGCGGTTCTGAAACGGTTAAAGTAGCGAGTGATTACATCAAATTCGCCGCATGACATAGTACATTTCCAAATCGTTAGAATGACTTAAGGCCGGAAATCCGGCCTTAAGAGGGGTGTCACATAAAAGATAAACCAGGTGACATCACCAGATTATCAACAGAGACGGTAAACAGACGAAAATGACTGTCGCCATTTGTGACTGAAGCCGACACTTTTTTGATGATCATTTTTTACGAATATGCGGGCCTGCTTTATCCAGCACACCGTTGACGAACTTATGGCTATCTTCTGCACCAAAAGTTTTCGCCAGTTCAATGGCTTCGTTGATCGCCACTTTGTAAGGGACGTCCTGGCGTTTGCTCAACTCAAACAGAGCCAGACGCAAAATCGCTCTTTCCACCTGGCCCAGTTCATCCAGCTGACGGGACAGGTATGGCGCCATCAGTGCATCGAGTTTCTCAGCACTGTTTGCTACACCAGCCAGCAGTTCGCGGAAATAGGCAATGTCTACGTCTTTGACATCCTGCTCGGTCAGGAATTCTAATTCAACATCGGCGATGTCATTTTTCGACAACTGCCAGGAGTAAAGCGCCTGAACGGCACATTCACGGGCGCGGCGACGAGCAGCAGGTTTCACGGATTTCCCCTTAACTAGATTCAGGCCTTAATAGCCTTGATAACATTAATCATTTCAAGCGCGGTCAGTGCAGCTTCTGCACCTTTGTTACCGGCTTTTGTCCCTGCGCGTTCGATGGCTTGTTCAATGCTTTCTGTCGTCAGCACGCCAAAGGCAACCGGGATTTCGCTGTTCATTGCAACGCTGGACAGGCCAGAGCTGCATTCGCCCGCTACAAATTCAAAGTGGGCTGTGCCCCCGCGGATCACGGTGCCGAGTGCAACAACCGCGTCAAATTTACCGCTTTCAGCCAGAGCACGGGTTGCCAGAGGCAATTCGTATGCGCCCGGGACCCAGACTACGGTGATGTTGTCATCGCTGACCTGACCAATACGTTTCAACGCATCAACAGCACCGGAAAGCAGGCTGTCATTGATAAAGTTGTTAAAACGAGCAATCGCGATCGCTACGCGCGCGTTAGGCGTGGCTACAACACCTTCGATAACGTTCATAGTTTTCCTTAAAGTGGGTTCAGGAGTTTCTCAACCCCAGCCGCAGGGGGGCGGATTCTATCATAAAATTCCCCTGTCTGGACATGCGCTTTTAACGTCATTCCTTCAGGGACGAGTAAAATTATCAGTACACCGGTTTCAGGCGTAAACGTAAGTCAGGGCCAATCTGGCGGATATCGCTGAAAGCAAACTCCGGTGCATCAGCCAGATGTTGTAAACCGGGCAACTCACAGAGTGCTCGCCCATTATTACCCAATAACTTAGGAGCCATATAAACGATTAATTCATCAACCAGACCCGCTTGTAATAAGGCACCGGCCAGCTGCGCGCCCGCTTCCACCCAGATGGAGTTTATCTGGCGTTTTGCCAGCTGCATCATCAGCAGAACCAGGTCAATACGGTTATCGCGCCCGGCCACACGCCATTGTTCAACGGCCTCAGGCCAGGCGTGTGAATCGGTCTCAAGACGCGCCAGCAAGACTTGACCGGGAATATTCACCAGCTGATGCTGTGGCGTTACGCGATTCTGGCTGTCGAGAATAATGCGCAGCGGCTGACGCAGATTTCCCTCGGGATAAATCGCCTGCACTTCACTGCCCAGTTCACTCCAGCGCACATTCAGCGAAGGATTATCTGCCAGCACCGTTGCACTGGTGCTCAAAATGGCTGAGCTTTCAGCGCGAAAACGCTGCACATCCGCACGGGCTGCAGCGGAAGTGATCCACTGACTTTCTCCGGAAGCCATCGCCGTTCTGCCATCCAGCGACGCGCCCATTTTTAGCTGTACGTAAGGGAAACCGGTGCGCATTCGTTTGAGAAAACCGAGGTTTACGGCTTCTGCCTGGGAATGCATCAGCCCGTGGCTGACGTCAATATCGTTCTGCTTAAGGCGGTATAAACCGCGACCGGCTACTTCCGGATTAGGATCCTGCATTGCGGCAACTACGCGGGCGACACCGGCGGCCAGCAACGCATCGGCGCAAGGCGGTGTGCGTCCATGATGGCTGCAAGGCTCAAGGGTAACGTAAGCTGTCGCACCACGGGCTTTTTCACCGGCCATGCGTAAAGCATGCACTTCCGCATGGGGCTCACCGGCACGCAAATGGAAGCCTTCGCCGACAATCTCGCCATTCAATACAATGACGCAGCCGACATTGGGATTAGGCGTCGTCGTAAAACGTCCGAGGCGCGCCAGTTCGAAGGCACGCGCCATATAGCGTTCATCAGCAGGTAATTCATCAGAAAGATTTTGAACAGACGATATTTTATCAGGCAGCATCAGCTTTCCTTAGTCCTGAAGACGAGCGATCTCTTCACCAAATTCACGGATATCTTCAAAGCTGCGGTAAACCGACGCGAAGCGAATATAAGCGACTTTATCCAGCCCTTTCAGGGCGTCCATCACCAGATTGCCGATCATTGTGGCCGGGATTTCACGTTCACCTGTGGCACGCAGCTGTGACTTAATATGACTGATGGCCGTTTCGACATCATCAGAGCTGACCGGGCGTTTTTCCAGCGCTTTCAGAAAACCACCGCGAAGCTTGTCTTCGTTGAAAGGTTCGCGAACTTCATTGCTCTTAATGACACGCGGCATCACCAGTTCAGCCACTTCAAATGTGGTGAAACGCTCATGGCACACCAGGCACTGACGGCGACGGCGAACCTGCGATCCATCGCCTACCAGACGGGAATCGATGACTTTAGTATCAACAGCGGCACAAAATGGGCAATGCATAGCACTTCCTGATCGCGAACTCAATTGGACATTAGTTTAACCCGAAGTGTGCCGACAACAAAGGCTGTCGCTACTTTCATAGACATCGGGTTAAACTTAGCTATCTATATTGGTGCCCGGACGGAATGTTTCAACGGGCAGATGAAAGGAAGTCTCTGATATGACGAAACACCCGCGACTTTTACTGGCCTGTGCCGCGTTATTCAGCCTGGCGGGCTGCGCGAAGCAAAATCCCCAGATGCCCGAACTGAAAACGGAGGTCGGCCAGCTGAATCAAAAACTTCAACGGCTGACGGATCTGGCCACTGCACTGGAGCAGCAAACCACGCTCAACCGTCAGTCAACGAACGGTGTGTATTTGTTACCGGCAGCGAAAAGTGCCGCGTTGCTGAAAAGTGATATCGGCCAGCTGGAAGTTCAGCTGATCCGCGTTGCACCGGATGCCACAGGCGTTCAGGCCGTGCTTGAAATCAAAAACACGTCCGGTCAGCCATTGCCGCCGTTTACGGCTTCTTTAAGCTGGGGACAACTGGATCCGGTCACCGGCAAACCGCTGACCGTCGATATGCAAACCCAGACAATTACCGTCGAGCCAGATTTATTGCCGGGACCGGTGAAAACCGTCGAGGTGAAGTTTAATCAGGTGACTGTCGACACACTGGGTTTTGTTCACATGCATAATATTGTGGCGACGCAGCAAACTCCGCCAGTCGTAGCGCCTGCTGTAACAAAGTAGCGTAGCAAATTGCAGACGAAAAAAACCCCGCAGTGCGGGGTTTTTGTTTTCTATGTCGGTCATTAAACCATCGGCAAATTATGGAAGAATCGAAGGCTGATCTGCGCCCTCTTTTTCCACTTTCTGCTGCAACATGTGTTCACGCTTCATGCCCAGTTTCAGAGCCAGCGCAGACGCCACGTAGATTGACGAAACAGTACCAATCGACACACCAATCAGCATGGTCAGTGAGAAGCCTTCCAGCAACGCACCACCAAAGATATAGAGCATCAATACCACCATCAGCGTGGTTGCTGAGGTCATAATGGTACGGCTTAACGTCTGGGTCAGGGACACGTTCATGATTTCGTAAGAGTTCCCGCGACGAATTTTGCGGAAGTTTTCACGAATACGGTCCGATACCACGATGGAGTCATTCAGCGAGTAGCCGATAACCGACATCAGGGACGCGATGATGGTCAGGTCAATTTCGATCCTGAACAGTGACAACACGCCCATGGTGATAATAACGTCGTGCGCCAGTGCGATAACCGCACCCAGCGCCAGTCGCCATTCAAAGCGGAATCCGACGTAAACCAGGATACTAATCAGCGCAATCAGCAGCGCCATGCCGCCTGCCTGCGCCAAATCATTACCCACGCTCGGACCCACAAATTCGACACGTTTCACGGTGGCATTTTTGTCGATATCCGCGTTCACCAGAGTGAGGACTTTATTCCCCAGCTCCTGACCCGCATTCCCGGATACAGGTGGAAGGCGAACCATCACGTCGCGGCTGCTACCGAAGTTTTGAACAACAGGATCCTTGAATCCTGCTTTCTCCAGATCGGCACGCATGTCGTCGAGGTTTACGGGCTGGCTAAGGCTGATTTCGATGACGGTACCGCCAGTGAAATCCAGACCCCAGTTGAATCCGCGAACACCCATAATCGCGACGGAAGCGATAAACAACAGGCCTGAAATACAGAAGGCCACGTTGTCCCAGCGCATAAAGTCGATGACTTTACGGCCGTAGTTTAGTTGTTCAACAGTATATGGTTGTTGCTGTGCCACAACGCACTCCTCAGATAGACAGCTTTTTAATGCGTTTGCCGCCGTAAACCAGGTTCACGATTGCACGGGTTCCCACGATCGACGTAAACATCGAGGTTGCCACACCGATTGCAGTGGTGATAGCAAAGCCTTTAATCGAACCGGTACCCACTGCATAAAGAATAATCGCCGTGATCAGGGTAGTAATGTTGGCATCGATGATACTGGAGAACGCGCCTTTATAGCCTTCATGAATCGCCTGCTGAACGGAACGTCCGTTCTTCAGCTCTTCTTTGATACGTTCGTTTATCAGTACGTTGGCATCAACGGCCACCGCCAGTGTCAGCACGATACCAGCAATACCCGGCATGGTCAGCGTTGCACCCGGCAGCAGCGACATAATCCCGACAATCAGAATCAGGTTAGCCACCAGCGCTGTCGTGGCAATAATGCCGAACTTACGGTACCAAACCACCATGAACAGAATGGATGCCACCAGGCCCCACAAGCATGCTTCCAGACCCTGAGTGATGTTTTGCATCCCTAAGGTCGGGCCGATAGTACGTTCTTCAACGATCTGAATTGGCGCGATCAACGCACCGGCACGTAGCAGCAGAGACAGCTGACGGGCTTCATTCGGATCGTTCACCCCGGTGATACGGAAGCTGTTGCCCAGACGTGACTGAATCGTCGCCACGTTGATGACTTCTTCCTGTTTCGCCAGAATCGCACGGCCATTCGCATCTTTCTTACCGCTGTCTTTGTATTCCACGAACAGGGTTGCCATCGGTTTGCCGATGTTATCCTTCGTGAAGTTAGACATGGCGTTACCGCCAGCGCTGTCGAGAGAGATGTTAACCTGCGGCTGATTGTACTCATCCATGTTGGATGTGGAGTCAGTAATGTGGTCACCGGTCAGGATCACGCGTTTGTACAGAACAACCGGACGGCCATCACGCATGTTTTTCACTTCGCTGTCACCCGGTACACGACCGGTTGAAGCAGCAGTGGCATCCACATTCGTGTTAACCAGACGGAATTCCAGTGTCGCGGTCGCGCCTAAAATTTCTTTTGCACGCGCAGTATCCTGAATACCAGGCAACTCAACCACGATACGGTCAGCACCCTGACGCTGTACCAGCGGCTCGGCCACACCCAGTTGGTTTACACGGTTACGCAGGATGGTGATGTTTTGCTGAACGGCATACTCGCGCGCTTCACTGAGGCGAGCATCAGTCATCACCACATTAGCTGCGGTATCGCCGCTATTGGTGATCACTAAATCGCGGTGACGTGGGCTCAGGTAGCTGACCGCAGAATCACGGGTAGCAGCATCGCGGAAACGCACTTCAACGCCATAGTTGTCGAGCTTACGCACCGTGGCATAAGGAATATTCTTGTCGCGCAGGTCGCTGCGCATGTTGTCCATCGTCTGCTCTTGCAGCTTACTCAGCGCGGTATCCATATCCACTTCCATCAGGAAGTGCACACCACCACGCAAGTCGAGGCCCAGCTTCATCGGCTCAGCACCCAGCATGCTCAACCAGCGCGGCGTTGCCGGCGCAAGGTTCAGTGCAATAACAAACTTGTCGCCCAACGCTTCAGTCAGCGCTTCACGTGCACGAAGCTGTACATCCGTATCTTTGAAACGGGCAAGAATAGCGCCATTCTCCAGAGCAACTGATTTGATCTGGATTTTGCTTTGATCTAATACGTTACGGACTTGGTCCAGCGTTGCCTCACTGGCGTCGGAACCCCGAGCACCAGTGATTTGAACAGCCGGATCCTCACCATAAAGGTTGGGAAGTGCATAAAGCAGCCCGACGATGACCACAACGATCAACATCAGATACTTCCACGCAGGATAACGGTTTAACACGGCAGTTCCCTTCGGGAAAATCGAAAATTAGATAGACTTCATCGTGCCTTTTGGCAGAACGGCTGCCACGAAGTCACGTTTGATCATCACTTCGTTGGTGTCGTTCAGTGCGATAACCACATAACCGGTTTCGGCTACTTTGGTTACGCGACCAATCAGGCCACCCGTGGTCATGACTTCGTCACCTTTACCGATAGAGTCCATCAGTTTTTTGTGTTCTTTAGAACGTTTCTGCTGCGGGCGCAGGATCATAAAATAGAAGATCAGACCAAAAACCACCAGCATGATAACCAGAGAGTAAGGACTTCCCTGTGACGGTGCGCCGGTCGCTGCGACTGCATCGGAAATGAAAAGACTCATTTAAATTCCCTCATTGTTGTTGTGAAGCAAATTGATGTAATACAAACCGAGAATCCGACCCGGAGTCTGGCAAGAAACGTCTCGCACAATACCCCATAATGCCGGTCCAAGAAATTATAAAAATCGGCACCCCCTTTCGAAGATGCCGACATGAGAAAGAAATCAGAAGTTTAAAGGCGGAACAGGCTTGCCTTTACGCTCGTAGAAGTCTGTCACAAACGCTTCTAATTTACCCTCTTCGATTGCCTGGCGTAAACCGGCCATCAGACGCTGGTAATAGCGCAGGTTATGGATCGTGTTCAGCCGTGCACCGAGAATTTCGTTGCAACGGTCAAGATGATGCAAGTAGGCGCGGCTATAATTGCGACATGTGTAGCAATCACAGTGTTCATCCAGCGTTGACGTGTCATCTTTATGCTTAGCATTTCGGATTTTCACGATGCCGTCGGTCACGAAAAGATGACCATTTCGCGCATTACGCGTTGGCATTACGCAGTCAAACATATCGATACCGCGACGCACGCCTTCAACCAAATCTTCCGGTTTACCGACACCCATCAGATAACGTGGTTTGTCTTCCGGGATTTGCGGGCAAACGTGTTCGAGGATACGGTGCATATCTTCTTTTGGCTCACCTACCGCCAGGCCGCCCACAGCGTAACCATCAAAGCCGATATCTACCAGCCCTTTTAATGATACATCTCGTAAATCTTCGTAAACGCTGCCCTGAATAATCCCGAACAAAGCATTCTTATTATTCAATTCGTTGAAGCGATCGCGGCTGCGTTTGGCCCAGCGCAAAGACATTTCCATCGAGCGTTTTGCATAATCCCAGTCAGCAGGATATGGCGTACATTCATCGAAGATCATTACGATGTCGGAGCCCAGATCGTTCTGGATCTCCATGGATTTTTCAGGGCTCAGGAAT
This sequence comes from Rahnella bruchi, assembly GCF_003614975.1. Classification (GTDB taxonomy): domain Bacteria; phylum Pseudomonadota; class Gammaproteobacteria; order Enterobacterales; family Enterobacteriaceae; genus Rahnella; species Rahnella bruchi. The sequence continues at coordinate 865,787 of NZ_QZWI01000001.1, forward strand.
ACCGGATCCCCGTTGATCGGATTGCGAAAATGCACGCCTTCTTCTTTGATTTTGCGCATCGCGCCCAGGCTGAACACCTGGAAGCCGCCGGAATCGGTGAGGATCGGGCCATGCCAGTTCATGAAATCATGCAGGTCTCCGTGCAGTTTCATGACTTCCTGACCGGGGCGCAGCCACAGGTGGAAAGTGTTACCCAGCAAAATCTGTGCGCCGGTTTCTTTGACTTCTTCCGGGGTCATGCCTTTTACAGTGCCGTAAGTGCCCACTGGCATAAATGCCGGGGTTTCAACCACGCCACGTTCAAAGACCAGACGTCCGCGGCGTGCGCGGCCATCGGTAGTGCTTAATTCGTACTTCACATTGCCTCCAGCATCAGAGAAACAGTCTGATGAGGTTAAGTCCGTGGCATGACGCCCGGAAAAGAAAGCCCGGATGCACGGAGTGCGCCCGAACCAGTATTTACAAAAAGGCTACTGACCGACCACTTCCTGTGGCGCCAGCGGGTTACGGTTGATGAACATCGCATCACCATAACTAAAGAAACGGTACTGCTCTGCGACGGCCTGATGATAGGCATTCATCGTATTTTTATAGCCGGCAAACGCCGACACCAGCATGATCAGCGTCGATTCAGGCAGGTGGAAATTGGTAATCAGGGAATCTATCACCTGATAGTGATAACCCGGATAAATGAAGATTTTGGTATCGCCGAAGAATGGCGCAATCAGCGCGTCTTCACTGGCTTTTGCGGCGCTTTCCAGCGAACGCACAGACGTTGTGCCTACGGCCACCACTTTATTGCCGCGTGCTTTACAGGCCAGTACCGCGTCCACCACTTCCTGAGGCACTTCGGCATACTCAGCATGCATGATGTGGTCTTCAATGGCGTCCACGCGAACCGGCTGGAAAGTCCCAGCGCCCACGTGCAGCGTGACGAAGGCAAACTCAACGCCTTTGGCTTTCAGCGCATCCATCAGTGGTTCATCGAAGTGCAAACCCGCGGTCGGGGCAGCTACCGCGCCCAGGCGTTCGCTGTAGACGGTCTGATACAGTTCGCGGTCGGCATCTTCATCAGGACGGTCGATGTACGGCGGCAGCGGCATATGCCCGATTTCGTTGAGCAGAGTAAAGACATCACGATCTTCATTAAATTCCAGCTCGAACAACGTATCGTGGCGCGCCACCATCGTCGCTTTAATCTCTTCTTTATCACCGAGCAGTAATTCCGCGCCCGGTTTTGGCGATTTAGACGCACGCACATGCGCCAGAACGCGATGCGAATCGAGCACACGCTCAACCAGCACTTCAATTTTTCCGCCGCTGACCTTACGGCCAAATACGCGGGCCGGGATCACACGGGTATTGTTAAATACCAGCAAATCTCCGGGATGGATTTTATCGAGAATGTCGGTGAACACGCCGTGCGTTAACTCACCGCTCGGCCCGTCCAGAGACAACAAACGACAGCCGCTGCGCTGGGTCTGCGGATAGCGGGCAATCAGGGATTCAGGGAGCTCAAAAGAAAAATCGGCAACACGCATGGCTTTTCACTTCACTTAACGACAAAAACAGGCGGCTTAGTCTAGAGGGACGGGGCATCCCCTGCAAGCCTCTGCGCTAATAAAGGCATCCGCTGCGCTGTCGGAGATCAACTTTCCTGCGTTATACTGCCGTTATGAACTTTCTTGCTCACCTCCATCTGGCCTCTTTGGCCGAAAGCTCCCTGACCGGCAACCTGCTGGCAGACTTCGTTCGCGGCAATCCTGACGGACAATATTCAGCTGAAATCGTCAGTGGGATCCGCATGCATCGCCGCGTTGATACCCTGACTGATTCCCTGCCGGAAGTCAGAATTGCGCGCAGCTATTTTCGCGATGATTTTCGCCGCGTAGCGCCGATAACGCTGGATGTGGTCTGGGATCACTTTCTCTCCCGCCACTGGGCGACAATTCATCCACAGCAGGCGCTGGAAGATTTTCTTGACGACTGTCAGCAGGAAATCGAACCGCAGTTGCCTGAAATGCCTGAGCGTTTTCAGAATCTGAATGCGTATTTATGGCCGGAACGCTGGATGGAACGTTATTCCGCGCTGCCTTTTATCGGTGACGTTTTGCGCGGCATGGCCAACCGGCGACCCAAACTTGGCGCGCTAACCGGTTCATTTCACGATATCGAGCTGAATTATGACGCTCTGGAACAGCTTTTTTGGCAGTTTTATCCGGTCATGATGCAACAGGCGAAAGACCGGCAAATCTGACAAACACCGTGAATTTTGTGAATTACCCCGCAATTCCCTGCAAAACAAAAGGTTGTTGTTAAAGAAGTTTGAGACTTCCGTCAAAGACTGATAGCCGGATGCTATCTGATTGATTGGTGTGATGGGGTTTATTCACCCGAGGGTTGCCCCTATACTGGCAGTCGTTTTGTTCACCCTTCCTTCTCACCTACGACACCCTCTTGGGTTTCATAAGGAGTAATATTATGGTTCTGGTAACTCGCCCAGCCCCTGACTTCACCGCAGCAGCAGTTTTAGGCAGCGGCGAAGTAGTTGAAAACTTCAACTTCAAAAAACACACTGCAGGCAAACCAACTGTTATCTTCTTCTGGCCAATGGACTTCACTTTCGTATGTCCTTCTGAGCTGATCGCTTTCGATCACCGTTACGAAGAATTCCAGAAACGTGGCGTAGAAGTGGTAGGCGTTTCCTTTGACTCCGAGTTCGTTCACAACGCATGGCGTAACACCCCTGTTGAGAAAGGCGGTATCGGTCCTGTTAAATACGCGATGGTTGCTGACATCAAACGCGAAATTCAGAAAGCTTACGGTATCGAACATCCGGACGCTGGCGTTGCACTGCGCGGCTCTTTCCTGATCGACAAAGAAGGCGTTGTTCGTCACCAGGTAGTGAACGATCTGCCACTGGGTCGTAACATCGACGAAATGCTGCGTATGGTTGACGCACTGCAATTCCATGAAGAGCACGGCGAAGTGTGCCCGGCTCAGTGGGAAAAAGGCAAAAAAGGTATGGGCGCATCTCCGGACGGCGTTGCTAAGTACCTGACAGAAAACGCGTCAAACCTGTAATCCTTTCACGGATTTCAAGGTCAATAACGGTCAGCTCAGCTGGCCGTTTTTTTTGCCTGCTATCCGTCGCGATCACATTTTCCTCTCCCCGCTCCTCACTCCTCCCCTTTTGCGTCTACGCTGAAAACGTTCCGGTTACGTCATTATGGCGTGCAGTTTGCATCATCATTTGTCTCAACACTGCCGGATAAAACACACAAAAAAGCGTTATCACACAATAACCTGAAGGTTATGACTCATAAGACAGGGTAATAAACAGGAGCCCCTATGTTACGGAAATCACTCATCGCGCTGGCCTTGCTGGCCAGCTTCCCGTTGTACGCCGCGTCCAGTCCTGCGGTTGAAGCCAAAAATGGTATGGTCGTCACCTCGCAATATCTGGCCTCTCAGGTCGGTGTCGATATTCTCAAAATGGGCGGTAATGCCATTGATGCCGCCGTGGCCGTCGGTTACGCGCAGGCCGTCGTCAACCCATGTTGTGGCAATATCGGTGGCGGTGGCTTCATGACGGTGCATCTTGCCAACGGCAAAGACACTTTCATCAACTTTCGCGAAACCGCGCCTGCCGCCGCCAGCGCCAACATGTATCTGGATGCCGACGGCAACGTGAAAAAAGGGGCCAGCCTGTACGGTTATCTCGCCGCTGGCGTGCCCGGCACGGTACTGGGCCTGGATACGGTACAGAAAGAATACGGAACGCTGACGCGCCAGCAGGTAATGGCACCGGCGATTAAGCTTGCCCGTCAGGGCTTTGTACTGACCCGCGCCGATACCGATATTCTCGATACCAAAGTCGACCGCTTCAAAGAAGACCCCGAAGTGGCGCGCATCTTTCTGCGTAAAGATGGCAGCGCGCTCCAGCCCGGCGATAAACTGGTGCAAACCGATTTAGCCAACACGCTGGAGTCCATCTCAAAACACGGGCCGGATGCTTTCTACAAAGGCAAAATCCCTGCCGCTGTCGAAGCAGCCTCGAAAAAAGGCGGCGGTATCCTGACGGCGGCAGACTTTGCGAACTATAAAGTCACCGAAGATGCGCCGATCACCTGCAGCTATCGCGGCTATAAATTCGTCTCAGCCCCACCGCCAAGTTCCGGCGGCGTGACGATGTGTGAAATTCTCAATATCGTAGAAGGCTATGACCTGAAAAGCATGGGCTTCAATTCGGCAGCGTCGGTTCACGTCCTCACCGAGGGCATGCGCCATGCCTATATGGACCGCAACACCTATCTCGGCGATCCGGAGTTTGTGAAAAATCCCATCGACCGTCTGATCAGCAAAAGCTACGCCGAAGACATCCGTAAGAAAATAGAAGCCGATAAAGCCACACCGTCTACGGCAGTTCAGCCGGGCATGGAACCGCATGAGAAACCGGAAACAACCCATTACTCTATCGTCGATAAAATGGGTAATGCCGTCTCCACGACCTACACCATCAATGGCCTGTTTGGCTCGGTGGTAATCGCGCCAGGCACCGGCTTTTTCCTTAACGACGAAATGGATGATTTCACCACCAAAGTCGGCGAGAAAAACCTCTTCGGTCTGGTTCAGGGCGTTAAAAACGCTATCGCCCCCGGTAAGCGCCCGCTATCGTCGATGAGCCCGAGTTTAGTGACCAAAGACGGTAAAACCTTCATGGTTCTCGGCTCGCCGGGCGGTTCGCGTATCATCACCATTACTTTGCAGACCGCGCTAAATGTCATCGATCATGGTATGCCGCCACAGGAAGCGGTGAATGCGCCACGTATTCATCATCAGTGGTTGCCGGATGAAGTTTATTACGAGCAGCGCGGCGTTTCTCAGGACAGCCTGAATATCCTGCAGAAGATGGGTTACAAAATGGTAGAACAGACGCCGTGGGGGGCAGCAGAACTGATTATGGTGGGATTACCGGGTGCCGCTGGCGTGACATCCGCCACCTCAGGCAACGACTCGGCGGTATCAGGAAAAGTCCGTGAGGGCTATCTGTATGGCGCGAATGATGTGCGCCGGCCCGCAGGTGCCGCGATAGGTTACTAACCTCTCTGCGCAGAAAATAAAAAGCCCCCGATATCGCGATGATATCGGGGGCTTTTCTTTACCGTAAGGTAAGTACTTGCTTACGCTTTGTCGTTCAGCGCCAGCGCTTCTTTCTTACGATCATTGCGGCGTTTGAAGGCATAACCGACCAGCAGCGCGACGACCCAAACCATACCGACATACAGCGAAATGCGCGTATCCGGGAAATAGCCAATCAGGCCGATGATAAACACCAGGAAAATAATACCGAACACCGAGGTGTACACGCCGCCACGCAGCGGGAATTCCAGCTCTTTCACCTGTTGTTTACTCAGCTTGCGACGGAAACCAATCTGGGAGAACAGGATCATAATCCATACCCAAACTGTCGCGAACGTCGCCAGAGAAGCGATCACCAGGAACACGTTTGACGGCATAATGTAGTTCAGATAAACCGCTACCAGCAGTGCCGCCATCATCACCAGAACGGTGACCCACGGCGTACCCAGGCGCGAAACCTTGCTGAACATTTTCGGTGCCTGTCCCTGCTCAGCCATCCCGTGCAGCATACGACCGACGCCGAAGACATCAGAGTTAATCGCAGAAAGTGACGCAGTGATCACCACGAAATTCAGGATCGCCGCCGCCGCAGTAATGCCCATGTGCTGGAAGGTCAGCACGAACGGACTGCCCTGCGTACCCACCTGATTCCATGGGAAAATGGACATAATCACAAACAGCGTACCCACGTAAAACACCAGAATACGCAGCGGAACGGAGTTAATCGCTTTCGGAATAGATTGCTTTGGATTTTCAGCTTCACCGGCTGTGATCCCGATGATTTCGATGCCGCCATAAGCAAACATCACCAGCTGGAGCGACAGAATCGTCCCCATGATGCCCTGGCTGAAGAAGCCGCCATTGCTCCAAAGATTGTGGATGCCGGTCGCCTGTCCGCCGTTGCCAATGCCCCAGAATATAATGCCAAAGCCCGCCACGATCATGATGATGATGGTCAGTACCTTGAAGAATGAGAACCAGAATTCGAGCTCGCCGAAGACTTTCACGCTGACCAGATTGATCGCGCCGATAATCAGCACGACGCTGAGCACCCAGGTCCATTGCGGAACATCGGGGAACCAGACGCCCATATAAATGCCGAATGCCGTCACATCAGCGATAGCGACGATCAGGATTTCGAAACAATACGTCCAGCCGGTGATGTAACCCGCCATCGGCCCGAGATAATCCTGTGCGTAACGCGCAAACGAACCGCTCTGAGGATTGTGAACGGACATCTCGCCAAGGGCTCGCATAATGATGAATGCGATAATCCCGCCGACCAGATAAGCCAGCAATACACTCGGGCCTGCCATTTTGATGGCATCTGCAGAGCCATAAAACAGACCGGTTCCGATGGCTGATCCCAGTGCCATAAAGCGAATATGGCGCGTTGTCAGACCACGTTTTAGCTTCGTGCCCGGCCCTTCGTTCTGTGCTGTTGGTTGTTCAGCTTCTTGCTGCATGTGCATTAACCCGTGTTGTTTTTTAACTTTCAAAAAATCGCATTCTAAAAAAATAACTTTTAGCCTGCCAATGAAAAAGCCACGGAAGGGTTCTCCGTGGCCTGTTTGGCAAAATATTCGTCAGACGATCGTTCTTTTAAGTCTTCGAACATTCACCCGATAATCATTGGTGCGCGGTAACACTGCGCGGGCCGCTGATTTTGTCATAAATCCCGACCAGCACCAGCATTAATAATGACGGTGGTAACCAGGCAAGACCTTGCGCAGCCAGTGGCAGGTTTGCAGTCCAGGCTGGCATCAGATCAGCAAAAGCAGAAGCCTTAATACCATCAACAATGCCAAATACCAGACTCACCACCATCACCGGTGCCACGATGCGCGTGGCGCTGTTCCACCAGCGCAGGGTGAAACTCAGTACAACCAGCGCGATACATGGCGGATAAATCGCGGTCAGTACCGGCACGGAAATCTGAATCAGATGGCTCAACCCGAGGTTGGACACCAGCATCGAGAACAGACCCAGAATGAACACCAGTGTTTTGTATGACAGCGGCAGGTATTGGGCAAAGAATTCTGCGCAGGCGCAGGTCAGGCCAACCGCCGTTACCATACAGGCGATGAAGATCAGCGCACCGAGGAAGAAGCTACCGATACCACCGAAAGTATGTGCCACGTAAGCATGCAGGATAACGGCACCATTAGTCGCATCCGGCACCAGCGAGGCGCTGTTTTCACCAAGTTTGAACAGGCTCAGATAAACCAGCATCAGGCCCACACCGGCAATCAACCCGGCCAGAATAGTATAGCGGGTCAGCAATTTCGCATCAGACACACCGCGTGAACGCGCTGCATTGACGATAACAATCCCGAAGACCAGCGCACCCAGCGTATCCATTGTCAGATAGCCGTTAACAAAGCCGCTGGAGAAAGGAACCGTCTGGTAAGCGCCGACAGCAGGCATTGTCTGACCGGCCGGCCACAGCAATGCGGCGATACCCAGTGCAGCCAGAGCGACCATTTTCAACGGTGCCAGGAAATGCCCGACAGTATCGAGTAAACGGCCCGGATACAGAGAAATACCGATCACCAGAGAGAAATAAATCACGCTATAGATAAGCAGTGGCAGCGGGCCGTCACCGGTCATCGGTGCAATACCGACTTCAAAGGAAACCGTCGCAGTACGCGGCGTGGCAAACAGAGGCCCTACCGCCAGATAACAGACAGTCGCCAGAAGAATACCGGCACCACGGCCAATTGGCGTACTCAGGGCATCCACTCCGCCGCCGACGCGGGCAAGCGCAATGACTGTCATCACCGGGAGTCCGACCGCGGTAATCATAAAGCCGGCAGCTGCCCACCAGACGTCATGACCTGCCTGCAGACCAACCATTGGCGGGAAAATGATATTCCCTGCCCCGACGAATAAGGCGAAGGTCATGAAACCCAACGCCAGAATATCTTTATTTGTTAAACGAGTACTCATGATTGGTGTCGTGTTGCCTGTTCAAATGAATAAAGTGTCCGTTACTGTCGTCGTGCCACGTCGTCATAAGGATTAATGGCGTAAATCAGCCAGAGAGCACCATGTGAGGATCGAAGTGAGCTAAAAACGCCTGATGATATGCAGAAAATTACGTTGTTATGCAGGGAGTATCGAGCGACAGCGGACGCTAAGGTAAACGTTTATAGCGTATAAAGGCAAGCCGTGATCCAAAAAGCAGAGCGTTTGACCAGATTAATGTCAGCAGGCAGGCATTTTCACTAAATACAGTGAAAAACACACCATATGATATGTATGATTTTTGAACTAATGAAGCACAAGATATGCTCCGATAAGACGAAAAATGCGTGAAATCACCACTCTCAGGTTATTTCACGCACAGTTTACAGCATTTTTACAAGGTCATCATTCAACCACTTTCAGGTATCACCAAACGCGGGCGGCGATGTCGACGACCAGCTTCAGTTTTTCCCACTGCTGTGCTTCAGTCAGGCTGTTGCCCTCTTCCGTTGAAGCAAAACCACATTGCGGACTGAGGCAAATTTGGTTGATATCCAGATATTCTGCTGCTTCAGCCAAACGTGCCTCCACAGTTTTCGCCAGTTCCAGTTCACCAGATTTGGTGGTGATCAGTCCCAGGACTGCCTGCTGATGGCCTTTTTTGATGAAACGCAAAGGCTCGAAGCCCCCGGAACGTTCATTGTCATATTCCAGGAAGAAAGCGTCGATGTTAACGCCGCCGAACAAGATCTCTGCCACCGGTTCATAACCACCTTCTGAAATCCAGGTTGAGCGGAAGTTGCCGCGGCAAACATGCAGACCTATCACCAGATCGTCCGGTTTACCGGCGATGGCTTTATTCAGCACGTCAGCGTAAGTGCGCGCTAACTCTTGTGGAGAATCACCCCGTTCGCGGATTTGCGTCTTCTGATCTTCAGAGCACAGATAAGCCCACACGGTGTCATCAAGTTGCAGATAACGACAACCGGCATCGTAAAACGCCTTAATCGCTTCACGGTAAACCTGCGCCAGATCGTCAAAGTAGTCTTTCAGATCCGGATACACTTCCTTGCTGATGGCGTTACGGCCACCGCGGAAATGCATCACGCTCGGGCTTGGAATGGTCATTTTCGGTACGGCGGTTCCGCTAATGCTTTTCAGGAAACGGAAGTCCTCCAGCATCGGGTGTGAGCCAAAACCGAGTTTGCTGACCACTTTGATGCTGCGCGCTTTGGTTTGAACGCCGTTAAACTGGATCCCCTGCACAGCGTCGTAACCTTCCACGCCCTCCAGACCTTCAAAGAAATCGAAGTGCCACCACGCACGGCGGAACTCACCGTCAGTGACCACTTGCAGACCGGCTTCACGCTGTAAATCCACCACACGGCGGATTTCGGTATCTTCTACGGCACGCAGCTGCGCGGCATCAATCTCACCGGCCTGGAACTGCTTACGCGCTTCTTTGATCGCAGCAGGACGCAGAAAACTGCCGACGACGTCAGCGCGGAATGGAGGTGTTGTACGTTGCATGAAGAACTCCTTAATCACATCCCGCCGGTAGCGAGAAGCGAATGATTCACAAAGTAAATAATTACGCGACGTTATATTTAGGCGTCTGGATGTCTAAACGTCTTTAAGAAGATACTGTCATGCAGATTGTTCACGGGCAACAGAGGAATCTTCATGGGACATGAAAGAAATTCATGTTGGCTTCTTCATATTTCATGATGCCGGACAATATATGTCCCATTGCGATCTGTGGTAATAAATACTATAGTTATTTCTACCAGGGATGATTGCATGAACTGTTTACGTATTTTCGTTACAGAGGATTTTCACGATTTCATGACCGACAGTAAACTGTCGGCAAAGGATATCCTCAAATCTGCGCATGAGTTAGCAAACGGACTTTATGACGCGGAGTTGTCCGGTAATGTTTACAAAAAAAGAATCGCTCCATCAGGGAGATCAAAGTCAGGGTTTGGTCGTGCCATCGTCGCTTTCCGTTTTGAAGATAAGATTTTTTATATCGACGGCTGGCTGAAACACAGTGTCCGCAAGAGCGGACATGAAATTTCCGACAAACTTTTGTCTTTGTATAAGGCAGTTGCTAAAGATTTGCTCAATTTCACAGAACAGCAACTTGAAATAGAACTTCGAACTGGATTAATTAAAGAGGTGATTTCGAATGGTTGATGAACGTTTGCTAAAATTGCAGCGGATGGCTCAACGCTTCCATGATTCATCTGGCGTGATTTCGCAAACCACGATGCGCGAAATTAACAAAATTGTTGATGAAGCCGTGCAGGAAGAAAAGCTAAAAGCCTTTGCAGAAAGCTCTGCTGAACGTATTCGTGCGTTGCGTGAAAAAGAAAAAATCAGTCAGGGCGTACTGGCAAGACTCATCAATATGTCGGCCAATAGTATTCAGAAGTGGGAGCGGGATGAAACCAAACCCACTGGTGCAGCTCTGATCCTACTAATGCTAATTGAAGAAAAAGGTCTGCAAATCATCTGTTGAAAAAAGCCACAGTCATTTGCTGTGGCTTGTTTATTTATCCCTTCACACCGCTTTGGCTGGACTGCTCCTGAGGAACAATCAGCTTCGGTGCCAGTGTAAATATAAAGCGGGTGCCGACGCCGACTTCACTCATCACTTCAAGCTTGGCGTTGTGATGGCTCAGGGCATGTTTGACGATGGCCAGTCCGAGACCACTGCCACCAGTCTGGCGTGAACGTGCTTTATCGACGCGGTAGAAACGTTCGGTAAGGCGCGGCAGGTGTTGCGGCGCAATGCCCGGCCCGTTATCGCTTATCTGGAATTGCGCACCGTGCGGCGTTTGCTGCCAGCTGACTTCAATCCGCGTGCCGGTCGGGGTGTGATTGACGGCGTTGTACACCAGATTCGACACCGCGCTGCGCAGCTGATCTTCATTTCCAAAGACTTTCAGCTTCTCGTTCACACGGAATACCACTTCATGGCGACCACTGCTTAAGGATTGCACTTCGCGCTCCAGCATGCCCAGCATCACCGGAATATCGACTTTCTCGTGCATATCGATATTTGTCGATGCTTCGATTTTCGACAATGTCAGCAGCTGTTTGACCAGCCCGTCCATGCGCCGCGTCTGTTCCTGCATGGTGTCCAGCGCTTTGGTACGGAACGGCTCTTCCAACTTCGCATCTTCCATCATTTCCAGATAACCCTGCAATACGGTCAGCGGGGTTCTCAGTTCATGACTGACGTTAGCGAAGAAGTTACGCCGGGCGCCTTCCAGCTGACGCATCTGCGTAACATCGCGCGCCACCATCAGCAACTGTCCTTCTGAATAAGGCATCACGCGAAACTCAACATAATGCTCATTATTGAGTTGCAGATTGAGGGCTCGGCTGAAATCACGGGTCTGGACCCAGGTACGAAATTCCGGATAACGCAGCAGGTTAAAGATGTGCTGCCCGTTATCTTCCGGCCAGCGGAAGCCGAGCAAATCCTGTGCCAGTCCGTTACACCAGAAAATATTGCCCTCCTCCGTCGTCAGCACCACGGCATCCGGCAACGATTCCGCACCACTGCGAAACCGTTTGATGAGCTGCCCTAATTCGCGACGGCGACGGCGATTACGCATCTGCATCTGGTTCAGCCCGTAAAACAGCGGTTCCCAGCTCCAGCGGCCATTTGGCGGGGTTATGCTGCGGTCAAGCCACAGCCAGTGAGAGAGTTTGAGCTGGTTATAATAATTCCAGCCCAGTGCCGCCATCAGCGACACAAAGAGGAGCCAGCCAAAATGGCCGACAAAAATACCGAGGATTAACGCTGGCAGGCAAAAGAGAAAGAATTCACCGGCCAATCGTTTCCATGACAAACGTTCTAGCACACAGATTCTCCGCTGTGGGGACTCAATAACGCGTTGAAAAACGGTATCCGGTTCCACGAACAGTTTGGATCATTCTGTCATGTCCACTGGTTTCCAGCGCTTTACGTAAACGACGAATATGCACGTCTACCGTGCGATCTTCCACATAAACGTTAGTGCCCCAGACGTTATTGAGCAACTGTTCGCGGCTGTAAACACGTTCGGAGTGGGTCATAAAGAAGTGCAAGAGCTTAAATTCGGTCGGCCCCATGTCGAGCGCCTGCTCATTGGCCATCACCCGGTGAGACGACGGATCCAGGCTTAGCCCCTGCATGTCGATCACTTCTTCCACCGCCATTGGCGAGATGCGGCGCATCACGGCTTTAATGCGGGCAACCAGTTCTTTTGGAGAAAACGGTTTGGTGATGTAATCATCGGCGCCGACTTCCAGGCCACGCACCCGGTCTTCTTCTTCACCGCGAGCAGTCAGCATCATCACCGGAATTTCGCGGGTCAGGGCTTCACGTTTCAGATGTTTGATAAACTGGATCCCTGAACCGCCGGGTAACATCCAGTCAAGCAGGATGAGTTCGGGATAAGGTTCTACCAGCTGGCCAACGGCTGAATCAAAATCTTCAGCTTCTACTGCCTGATATCCATTTTGTTCCAGTACAAAACACACCATTTCACGGATTGGAGCTTCGTCTTCAACCACCAATATACGTCTTGCCATCGTAGGTCCTGCCAATAGGTTAGCGATCTTTTATTTGATTGCGGGCGCCATTATGCGTCAGTTTTGTGACAGATTTATGAATAGAAAGGATGGTTCATTACAGTCAAATATGACAGATAATTTCCTCCTGTTTAGCCGCCATCATCATGAAACTCGGCTGATTTATCGGGGACAGCCTCCCCCGCCGACGTTTATACTTTGCCTCATTGTCGTCATCCAGGATTCACACGGGAGTCTCATGCGCCTGATCCACACATCAGACTGGCACCTAGGCCAGTACTTTTTCACCAAAAGCCGTGCTGCCGAACATCAGGCATTTTTGCACTGGCTGACCGGTCAGGTGCAGCAACATCAGGTAGATGCCGTGATTGTAGCGGGCGATATTTTCGATACCGGCTCTCCGCCGAGCTATGCCCGTGAGCTTTACAACCGCTTCGTCGTCGGGTTGCAACAAACCGGCTGTCAGCTGGTGGTGCTGGCTGGTAATCACGATTCCGTCGCCACGCTGAATGAATCACGCGAGTTGCTTTCCTGCCTGAATACGCGGGTGATTGCGACCGTCGGCGAAAACCTCTCTGAACAGATTTTAGTGCTCAACCAGCGTGATGGGAAACCGGGCGCGGTGCTTTGCGCTATTCCGTTTTTACGCCCGCGTGATTTGCTCGCCAGTCAGGCGGGACAATCCGGCAGCGACAAACAGCTGGCATTACAAGAAGCTATCGCCGCGCATTACGATGCGCTGTGGCAGGCCGCACAGGCCAAACGAGATGAACTCGGCGTGCCGTTACCCATCATTGCTACCGGCCATCTGACCACCGTTGGCGTCAGTACGTCCGATTCCGTGCGCGACATTTATATAGGCACGCTCGATGCGTTTCCGGCGCAGGCTTTTCCGCCAGTCGATTACGTGGCGCTCGGCCATATTCACCGCGCACAATGCGTCGCCAAAACCGAACATATCCGTTACAGCGGTTCGCCGATTGCCCTGAGCTTTGACGAACTGAGCAAAACCAAAAGTGTGTACTTACTTGATTTCGACGGCGCGACGCTCAACACCATCGATACACTGGAGATCCCCGTTTTTCAGCCGATGCAGATAATCAAAGGCTCACTGGCAGAGATTGAAAAGCAGCTGACGCAGTTTGCTGGCGGCGATACGCAAAAACCGGTCTGGCTGGATATCGAAGTCGCCACGCAAGATTATCTCAGTGATATTCAGCGCCGCATTCAGGCGCTGACCGCCGATCTGCCGGTGGAAGTGGTGCTGTTACGTCGCAGCAAAGAGCAGCGCATTAACAGTATTGAACAGCAGGAAAAGGAAACGCTCAGCGAACTGAGCGTCAGCGATGTGTTTGAACGGCGACTGGCACTGGAACCAGACCCTGACGAGCCGCGCCAGGCGCGGATGCGCACCTTGTTCGCCCAGGTCGTTGAACAGGTCACCAGCGTTCAGAATGCAGAGGATGGCGCACAATGAAAATTCTCAGCCTGCGTTTAAAAAACCTGAACTCGCTGGAAGGCGAATGGAAAATTGATTTCACCGCCGAACCGTTCTCCAGCAACGGATTATTCGCCATCACCGGCCCGACCGGCGCGGGGAAAACCACCCTGCTCGATGCCATTTGTCTGGCGCTTTATCACCAGACACCCCGGCTGAACATCACGCCAAGTCAGAATGAACTGATGACCCGCCACACCGCTGAGTCGCTGGCGGAAGTCGAGTTTGAAGTCAAAGGCATAGGTTACCGCGCATTCTGGAGCCAGCGACGCGCCAAAAACTCGCCGGACGGTAATTTACAGGCGCCGAAAGTCGAGCTGGCATTGCTGGCAGACGGCAAGATTCTGGCCGATAAAGTTCGCGACAAACTCGACGCCATCGCCACGCTGACCGGGCTGGATTTTGGCCGTTTCACCAAATCGATGATGCTTTCGCAGGGGCACTTCGCTGCGTTTCTGAATGCCGATGCTAATGACCGTGCCGAATTACTGGAAGAACTGACCGGCACCGAAATTTACGGGCTGCTGTCTGAGCGCGTTTTTGAGCAACATAAAGAAGCGCGTATTACGCTCGACGGCCTGCATCAGCGCATGGCCGGAATCGAGCTGCTCAGCGAAGAACAACGTCAGGCGCTGGAGGCACAACTTGCTGAGCTGAACACGCAGGAAATCAGCCTCAGCCAGCAGGCGCAACAACGCCAGCTGGATCTCAACTGGCTGCAACAATGGCAGCAGGTGCAGCAAAAACAGCAACAATCTCAGCAACAACTGACCGCCGCAGAGCAGGAAAATCTGGCCGCTGCGCCGCAGTTACAACAGCTGGCCCGCAGCGAACCGGCAGAAAAACTGCGTCCGTTGCTCAATGATCGCCAGCGCTGTCAGGATGAATCGCAACGTCTTCAGCAGCAACTGACACAACTGACGCAGCAACAGGATCAGCAAATCGCGCAGATGACACCGCTGAATCTGGCGGTGGAGCAGGCGCAAACGGCGCGCCAGAAACAGGCGGAAGAACAGCGTCAGATGCAGACGCTGATCGAAGAACAAATCCTGCCGCTGGAGGGTGAAATCACCCAGTGGCGTAAATCACTGGCTGAAACACAGCAGTCGGTCAGTGAGGGGCAGAAACTGATCAGTGAGCATAATGCGACGCTGGTGAAGATGACCGCCGAACGGCAGAAACTGGATGAAGAAAGCCGCCAGCATCAGACCCGGCAGACCGCGCTGACTGATGCGCTGAACGCCGCGCAACAGCGTCAGGCTGAGCTGGAAAAACAGCATCCGCTGGCAGCGTTGCAAAAACGGCAAACCGAACTCACGCAGTTACGTCCCGTCCGCCAGCAGCTGTTTTCACTCGCGCAAATTTTCCCGCAACTCAACCAGCGGGTGCAGCAGCAACATAAAGATTTTGCACAGTATCAGACGCAGCTGGCTGACGAAGAACAGCGTCTGGGCAAAATCCGCCTGCAATGTCAGAAACAGCTTGAGCATCTGAACGATGTAAAAGCGCTGCATAAACAGGAAATGCTGATTGTCAGCCTCGAAGCCGAGCGCGCAAATCTGCAAAGCGGCAAAGCCTGTCCGCTGTGCGGCGCCACATCTCATCCGGCTATTGAACATTATCAGGAGATTAAGCCTTCCGAAACGGCGCAGCGCGTCGAGAAAATGCAGCTGGAATTCGATGCGGCAAAAGCCAGCGGCATTGAGCTGGCAGCGAAAATCAAAAGTCTTAAAGAGCAGCAAACCCGCCTGCAAACCCAGCTGGAGCAGGAAAGCCAGCAACTGAACGCGCATACCGAAAACTGGCAGCGACTCAGCGCGCCACTGAACCTGACATTCACACTGCATGACGCCGCTGACATCACGCAATGGCTGACCGCCCGCGACGAAGAAGAGCAACAGTCGCAGGCGCTGATTGGCCAGCACGAACAACTGGCGCGGGCGTTGCAACAGGCGAAAGATGCCCTGAATGACGCTCTGAATGCGCAGCAAAAAGTACAGCAGCAAAGCGCATTGCTGACTGAACGCGTTACCCGTTTGGAAGAGACGCAGGCCAAATCTCAGCAGGACTTTGCGCGGCTGCAAAAGCTGTTTGCAGAGGGCGAGAAATCCCTTTCTGAACTGAATGCCAAACGCCTTGAACTGTTCGGTGATCGCCAGGTGGCGCAGGTTCGCGAGCACTTACATCAGCAACAACTGGCGGCAGAAAAAGCGGTCAGTGACGCACAGGCCGCGCTGCAAAAAGCACAGGAACTGCGCGATCAGCTGGCCGGTCAGCTTGCGGGTACGCAGCAGCAACAATTGCAGGCCGCAGAACAATTGACGCAGGCGGAGCAGGCATGGCAACAGGCGCTGAGCGCCAGCGGATTTGTCGATGAAGCCGCGGTGAAACTGGCGTTGCTCGACGACGCGCTGCGTCAGCAGCTTCAGCAACGTAAAGAACATCTGCAACAACAATTGGCGCAGGCGAACGCATTGCTGAGCGATGCCAGACAACAGCTGGAAAAACATCGGCTCGCCCGCCCTGTTCATCTCAGTGAAACGCAAAGCGATCTTGAGGCCCTGACGGCGCAGCAGGCAGAACTGGCACAGCAGCTGAAAGCGTTACAACAGCGTCTGGGAGAAATCACCAATAAGCTCAACGACGATAAAGCAAGAAGCGGCAATCAGCAGGCGCTGATTACGCAGATTGCACAGGCGCAGCTGACCTGCGACGACTGGGGTTATCTCAATCAGATGATTGGTTCCAGCGATGGGGCGAAATTCCGTAAATTCGCGCAGGGTCTGACGCTCGACCATCTGGTGTATCTGGCGAACCGTCAGCTGGAAAAACTGCACGGACGTTATCTGTTACAGCGTAAAACCAGCGATGCGCTGGAGTTACAGGTGGTCGATACCTGGCAGGCCGATGCGGTGCGCGACACCCGCACGTTATCCGGCGGCGAAAGTTTCCTGGTCAGTCTGGCACTGGCGCTGGCGCTTTCGGATCTGGTCAGTGATAAAACCCGCATTGACTCGCTGTTCCTCGATGAAGGTTTCGGCACGCTCGACGCCGACACGCTGGATACCGCGCTGGATGCGCTCGACAGTCTGAATGCGTCGGGCAAAACCATCGGCGTCATCAGCCATGTCGAAGCGATGAAAGACCGCATTCCGGTGCAGATAAAAGTCACCAAGGTAAACGGTCTGGGCGTCAGCCGCCTGAGCAGTGAATTTAAAGTCTGACAAGGGATTAAGCGGAGCATCTGGCTGATAAATTGCTAGCCATCTGCTCCGCAATGGATCCTGATTGTGAGTACTTGCACAAAAATCGCACCAACGCAGTGCGCTGACTCCTTTCCAAGCCGCTGAATTCCCGCTAATTCCCTCCTGCCGGTAAACTGGCACGCCCTGTGCTTAACGTTATGTATACAAGTTGCAGTACAAGTTGCAGCGCCCACATAACCGCTAAGGGAACCGCCCATGAAAAACATCAAACCTGAAGTCGATAAAAAACGCCGCCAGCTGATGAAATGGCTCGCCATTACCGGCGGCGTATCCACTCTTGGTGGCATGATCCCGACATCTGTTTTTGCAGCCGATGACGATGAAATTCGTATTGGTTACTGGCCGATTGTTGGCGGTTTACCGTTATATGTCGCACTGGAACAGGGCTTTTTTAAAGAGGCCGGGCTGAATGTGAAAGGCGTGAAATTTGCCAGCGCACAGCAAATTGTCGAAGGGATGATCACTGGCAGGATCCACGGCTGTGCCAATGGTACAGCCACCGGCGCACTGGGACTGGGGGCAATCACGTCACCGGATCTGTTCAAAATCATCTGCTCGAATCCGTCTAATCATAAGCTGGTTCTGGATGAATTTCTGGTGCCGCTCAACAGTACCGCGAAAACGATCAGCGACCTGAAAGGCAAGAAGATCGCCTGCGGGCCGGGGATCCAGAACGTGACGATGGCAAAGATCATTCTGGAGAAAAATGGTTTCACCAATCCTTCAGTGATCGAGCTGCCTGTCGGGCAGCATGCACCCGCGCTGGCCGCCGGACAAATTGACGGCGTGTATACGCTCGAGCCAACCGGCACCGTCGGGCGCATGAAAAATCTCTCCCGCACATTAGAAACCGGCGTGATTTCTAAATATGTGCTCGGCAATGCCGAGGCTCCGTGGTTTGGCGGTGCAGCGGCGCTGAACTCCAGCTTTATTGCCAGCAAACCCGAAGAAACCAAAAAGTTTATTGCCGCTTATCAGAAAGCGGTGGAATTCATTGCCGCGCATCCTGATAAAGCCCGTGAAAACGTCGCCGGCTACACCAGCATTGAACCGGCGCTGGTCAAAGAAGTGCCGCTGCCGGGCTTTGTGATGTATCCCGATTTGAAAGGCGACAATCTGCAATGGTTCCAGAAGTTTTATGACGTGTTTACGGAAAGAAAAATCTTCAGCAAACCGGTGGATGTTGCTTCACTGATTTATAAAGGATAAGGAGAAACAGGATGACTTCACGCTGGTCTTCAAGGTTACTGCCGCTGGTCGGCCCCGTACTGCTGTTTTTGTTCTGGCAGCTGGCCGTCAGCGCAAAATGGCTGAATCCCGTGCTTCTGCCTTCGCCCGTCGAGACGATTGGCTACATGTTTCAGTCATTTTTCGATACGTCCATGCGTACGGATATCGGCGCCACGTTATATCGCACGCTGGTGTCTTTCGCCTTTGCCGCAGTGATTGGCGTACCGCTCGGGGTGATTTTAGGCAGCAATGAAAAGATTTACCGCAGCCTCGAATTTCTCATCGACTTCTTCCGCTCCACGCCGTCATCAGCGCTCATCCCGCTGTTTATGCTGATTTTCGGCATAACCGATGCCAACAAAATCGCCATCGCCGCTTTTGCTGCGGTGCTGGTTATTTTGTTTAACAGCGCGTATGGCGTAATGAATGCCAAGAAAACCCGGCTGATGGCGGCCAAAGTGATGGGGATTTCCCGCTGGCATATTTTTAAAGACATTCTGCTGATGGAAAGCCTGGCGCAAACTTTTGTCGGTCTGCGCACCGGCGTGTCGATTGCACTGGTGATCGTGATCGTCGCCGAAATGTTTATCGGATCCGAAACCGGCCTCGGTCATCGGATCATCGATGCCCAACAGGTGTTCAACATCAAAGATATGTACGCGTCGATCCTGATAACCGGCGCACTGGGCTATCTGCTGAATCTGGCCTTTTTGCTGATCGAGAAAAAAACCGTCCACTGGAGTAGCAAAGCATGACGCAACCTCTCTCGCTGAATCCTGATTATAAAGGCCCGCAGTTGCCGCAATACGCCACGCGCCCGGACACCCATGTGACGATCCGCGGACTGAGCAAGGCCTTTGCCGGACAACCTCTGTATACCGATCTTAATCTCGACTTGCCGCGCGGAAAAATTGTGTCGATCTTCGGCCCGAACGGCTGCGGTAAATCGACCTTAATGAACATGATCGCCGGGCTGATCCCGGTGGACAAAGGCGACATTCTGTTTGACGGAAAAACGCTGGCGCAGACCACCATCGGTTATGTCTTTCAGAACTACCGCGACGCGCTGTTTCCATGGATGAGTGCGCGTGCCAACATCGCGTATCCGCTGATCCGCCACGGTATGAGCAAAGCGGACGTCAATGCGCGCGTGGAAGAACTGACGCAGATGTTTGATATCCGTTTCGACCTGAAGCGCTATCCCTATGAGCTTTCCGGCGGCCAGCAGCAAACGGTGTGCATCATGCGGGCGCTGGCGACGCGTCCGGAAGTAATGTTCCTTGATGAACCTTTCTCGGCGCTGGATTTTGAAATGACGCTGTTTATCCGCGATAAATTGCAGGAAGTTCAGCTGGCGACCGGCGTCACGATGCTGATTGTGTCGCACGATCTGGAGGATGCAGTGTTTCTGGCGGATGAGATTTTACTGCTGACGCGGCGACCGACGCAGATTGCGGAAATTGTCCCGTTCGACCTTCCACGTCCGCGCGGTTCAGAAATTATGAGCCACCCGGAATTTATCCGCGTGAAGGCGCATACGCTGGAAGTGTTTAAACGGGAGATGGCGCTTTAACGGACGATAAGATCAGGGGCGCAAATTCTGCACCCCTGTGATTTTCACTCGATGAATTAAATCTTACAACGCAAAACGCGACTGTGGCCACAGCCAGGCTGCGCCGCGCACACCGCTCGAATCTCCGTGAACCGCTTTGAGCATCGGCGTTTCACATTCGCCGCCAAACACCCATTGTTTAATCAGCAGCGGAACGGTCTGATATAAACGATCCACGTTGCTCATACCGCCGCCGAAAACAATCACGTCCGGGTCGAGAATATTCACCACGTTCGCCAGGGCTTTTGCCAGCCGGCGCTCATAACGACCCAGCGCCAGCTCTGCCATTTCGTCGCCCTGCTCCACCAGCGCAATAATTTCTGCGCCTTTTAACCGCTGACCGGAATGGCGAAAGTAGTCTTCGGCAAAACCGGTGCCGGAAACAAACGTCTCAACACAGCCTGATTTTCCGCAGTAGCACGGCACTTCGCGGGCAAACTGCATCTCTTCCTCATCCTGCCATGGCAGCGGATTGTGGCCCCACTCGCCTGCGTTACCGTTGCCGCCCGCGTGCGCCACGCCGTTGAGCGCAATGCCGGAGCCACAGCCGGTGCCGATAATCACGGCAAACACGGTGTGACGACCTGCGCCCGCACCATCGGTGGCTTCAGATACCGCCAGACAATTGGCGTCGTTAGCAATATGCACTTCGCGTTTTAGCAGCAGCGCCAGATCCTCATCCAGTTGCTGACCGTTCAGCCAGACCGAATTGGCATTCTTCACTTTGCCGGTGAACGGCGATAACGTGCCGGGGATGCCGAGCCCCACGCTGCCGCGCTGGCCGGTGCCTTTTTCGGCATCCGTCACCAACCCTTCAATGGCTTTAAGTGTGCGCTCGTAGTCATTTCTCGGCGTATCGACCCGTTTGCGAAACAGCTCTTTGCCTTCATCAGATAACGCAATGACTTCTATTTTTGTGCCGCCTAAATCAATGCCAATTCGCACGTTTTCGTCTCCTTTTTATATCCTGCAGGGTCAGTTTTTCTGAGTCTGTTCAGTTTAGAAGCCCGCGGCCTCTGTCACCAGAATAAGCTGTTATGCAATGTTACAGGGCGCGGCGATTTCTTAACGACGACCGGCGCTCAATTGGTTATCATGCCGCCCTGTATTCATTTACTCAGCGTACCACGAGTGCGCCGGAACAGGGATAACGCCATGTTATGGTTTAAGAATTTGTTGGTTTACCGTTTGAGCCGTGAAGTTTCGTTATCTGCTGACGAGATGGAAAAACAGCTCAGTGCTTTCACCTTTACCCCGTGCGGCAGCCAGGACATGGCGAAAACAGGCTGGGTTTCACCGATGGGTTCTCACGGTGGCGACGCGCTGACTCACGTCAACGGCGGGCAGATCCTGATATGCGCACGCAAAGAAGAAAAAATTCTGCCTTCTCCGGTGATTAAACAGGAGTTGCAGGCCAAAATTGATCAGCTTGAAGGTGAACAACACCGCAAACTGAAAAAGACTGAGAAAGATTCCCTGAAAGATGAAGTCCTTCACAGCCTGATGCCGCGCGCATTCAGCCGCTTCAGCCAGACGTTCATGTGGATTGATACCGTCAACGGCCTGATTATGGTCGATGCCGCCAGTGCCAAAAAAGCCGAAGATATGCTGGCGCTGCTGCGCAAAAGCCTGGGTTCGCTGCCGGTCGTGCCGCTGACCATGGAAAGCCCGATCGAACTGACGATGACCGAATGGGTGCGCTCCGGCGAAACACCTGCCGGTTTCACCTTACAGGACGAAGCCGAGCTGAAAGCGATTCTGGAAGAAGGCGGCGTGATCCGTTGTAAAAAACAGGCGCTGGTCAGTGATGAAATTGCCACGCATATCGAAAACGGCAAACTGGTCACCAAACTGGCGGTTGACTGGCAGGAACGTATCGCCGTAGTACTGGCCGACGACGGCAGCATTAAACGCCTGAAATTCAGCGACGTTATTCGTGATCAAAATGAAGACATCGACCGCGAAGATTTCGCCGGACGTTTCGATGCCGACTTCGTGCTGATGACCGGTGAACTGGCGGCGTTGATCCAGAACCTGATCGAAGCATTAGGCGGCGAAGCGCAGAGATAATTCCTCTCGTCGCTGAAATAAGAAAAGGCGCTCGGATGGGCGCCTTTCTTGTTTTTACTGTGTCTGAATACGTTATTTAGTCAGATACTTACAGAGATATGACGTGGTTTCGCCAACCTGTAAGTTGAATTCACTTTTACCCGGAATGTAGAAGGTTTCGCCTGGCTTAAAGACCTGCCAGTCCGGAGATCCCGGGATCAGCACTTTCAGTGAGCCGCTGATGACGGTCATTTCTTCCGGCTTAGCCGTCCCGAACGTGTATTCACCGACGGCCATCACCCCAACACTGGCTGAACCCGTACTTTCGCTGTCGAAACCAATCGACTTCACTTTCCCGTCAAAATACTCATTATTTTTCAACATAGATTGGCCCTTTGCGATAATTTTCAGAGCCTTCATATTAGGGGCAGAAACTGTCTTCTGTCACTGATTATTACCGCTTTATCTGCGCCAGACGACACCGCCCGCAAAGCGGTGTCACTGATTTGATTTTAGGGCCGCACAGTGCCATTGTGGATAGCTGTATGCCCCTTCAGTGACATCCTCAGAGCACCAGCTCCGCCGCCAGTTTGGCCATCAGTACATTCGACAATAACACCGGAATATTCAGATGCTTTTTCAGCACATCTACGTGATGGCGGTTGAAACCAATGCAGTCGAGTACCACCACTTCCGCACCCTGCTCAGCCAGGCGCATCGCGGCTTCCGTCAGCGCCTGATCGTCAGAAAGGTAAGGACTGGCGACCGCAAAACACGGCGCTTTGGCTAATTTTCGCCATTTGTTCGCCTGTTCAACGACCTGCGATTCCACCGGCACCACAATACCCGCGCGGTGCTGGCCGACCATCGAGCCAATCAGCGGCGGGATAATACGATCCGGTTCGAGAAGCAGGGCATTATTCGCATGCAGATGGTTAAATTCGCCGGTACACAGCAGCAGAATAGTCATGCAGCCCAGCGCTTCCAGCACATCAATCTTTTCCTGTAAGCCACGCTCCACCCGCGGCGCGGCCAGAGAAACTTGCGAACCATCCAGCAGACGCGTGACCAGCACCGCGTCGCCTTCTCCAGGTGCATAGCGCTCTTCAATTTGCTCCGTGCTTAACCCGTCCAGCAGGCCCACATGGGTGACCGACTTGGCCGGCAGATGCGCCATCAGCAGCGGCATAATGTCGCTGCGTGGTGCCTGTCCGATTGTTAACGTCGCAAAGGATGTCATCATCTGATTATTTCCGGTTTTGCAGGTGGCGCAAGCTTCCGTACAGCGACAACAGGAGTTGATATTCATCGGCATCAAAGAACTGACAGGTGCCGCGGCCAAACTCTTTCGCAACTTCAACGGCAAATTTTGCCGCCAGCGCGATATCCACTTCATGACTTGCGCCGGTACCACAGCCCGGCACCACTGATTCCGCCGTAATCGCCACACCGACTACCGGTACGCTGGTTGCCGTTGACGGCTGCAGAATGCTGTTCAGGTGATGAACACCGTTACCGTACGGCGTGATGTCCTGTGTGGTGATTGGGAAAGTCACCGCCGGTTTGCCGCTGGTCATTTCCATGATGCGCAGCAAATCCTCGGAAACACGCAGGATATACCCCTCTTTCACCGTCGGTGAAATGGCGTATCCCTTGTGATTGATAATCCGGTTACCTTTGGTGGTATCGACAGACAGAATGGCATCGACGCCCTCCACCACTTCGTTATCGTTCATGGTCACGTCATCAATCGGTGAATCCATAAAGTCGACCGGATCGTGCGGTCGGGTGGGCGCGTTCGGGCAAATATGCGTGGTGATAATCACGTCGCCTTCCAGCACGTCGCCCTTGCGTTGCATGTCGGCCAGCTTCAGTGCGCTGGTCACTGCGGCGATGGCGCCATCGGCATCGGACACCAGGCCTATACGCGTCGGACGCGCCCCAATCCCGCCGAGACGACCTATAATTCCGAGGGTTGGCGCAGTGCCGCCGCTGCTCTTACCTTTGCTGCCCGGAATGGTGATGCGGACAAAATCGGTACCGCCCTTCGGGCCGTCAGCACGGTTGGTGCTGGCGATTATGCCGGGATAACCGGCGAATAAGTCCACAATGTCCTGGCCGCTGACATGCGCACTGTCAATCAGTTCGAATACGGTTAATGTCTGTTGCAAACTCATCACAAAATCCTCTTAAAACCCCGTAACCGGCGTATAAGACGCAGTGGCAAAACGGTCGCGGGCGCTGTTCATCGCGGAACAGTCGGTGTGTCATGCTGGCTAAAAGTAAGCCCTGGTGTTAGTGCTGTATTCACTACTTTTTGGCGCTGAAAACCGAAGTGAAGAAGCTGTAAAGTGCATCACCGGCAATAAAACCTGCTGCCAGCACTTCCATTGGCGTGCGCCCTTTTTCACCCCAGATACGAATAATGATAATGCGTAATACGATGCCGCAAACCACGGCCCATCCGGCCATGACGCTGTTGATCAGCAAACCAGTGGCGAGCAGTACGCCAAGCTGGCGTTTCGGTCCGCCAATCAGCTGGATCAATGCGCCCGGAATAGCCCAGATCAATAAGCTGTGCGCGATCCCGGGTTGTGCTCCGGCCTGAATGGTTTTGGCATACACGCGCGCTACCGGCGGCACTAAATCCTGGGCGAAGTAGCCGTAATGGGCGTACCAGACCACGGGAATGGCGATAATAAAGGCCAGTAAAGCGGCGAATAACTGAATGCGGCGGCCATAAAGTTCAGCACGTAAATCTTTGCCATAGCCGCGCAGGATGAAACCGGCTTTCAGGTCGAAGCCCATATCGGCAAATGCCGGCCCCGTAGCGGCGGTAAAGCCCGTCAGCACGCACAGCGCCAGCGGCGGAAAACCAATCAGAATGCCGACAATCAGCGTAATCAGCGCCACGGCAAAGGCGGGGAACCAGCCGGAGTGCATAGCTGCAATCCCGACAATCAGCTCGTGGAAGAACGCGGCAAACGCGGCGTAAATCACGAACGCAATCAGCATTCCCACCGACATTTCACTATAGAGACCACCGGCCAGCGCCAGCAGTGCGGCAATCGCGATATAACCGAAAGCACCCAGCCCCAGCGCTTTACGCACCTCTTTTGCCGGCTGGGTAAAGGTGGTTTTGGCGTCGCTACCCTTGGCACGTACCACCTGGATAACCTGCAACAGCGAAACCAGCCCCGCGCCGACCATCATGCCGTGCGGAATATACAGCGCGTTCAGATCCAAACCGGCAACTGGCTGGGCGTAAGCGCGGATAAGCAACCCGATACCGAACATGCTCAGTGCCCAGATATTGCCGATAAATGCCGTACCGAAGGCCGCCATTGGAATTTTGAGCATCGCACCCGCCAGCCCGACCACCACACCGGCCACCAGCAGCCATGCCTGACGCCCGCCGTTATCACCGGCTTTAATAGCTTCGGCAGCAGCAACACCCGGTGGCCACGCATTACTGGCCGGGAAAACTTTGGTATCAAACAGTCGGTAAAGCAGATAGGCATCGAGCAACATCGCCACCGCTACGCCGGTAAACATTGGCATGATCAGTTGCGGCTGCCCCATGACATAGGGAATCGCAATCGGCATCAGCAGGCTGTTTGCTGCACCAAATGTCGCAGAGGAAATCACGGTTTGCGCCAGATTCTGCGTGTGAACTGAACGGTAGCGCTGAAATGCCTTCATCGGAATGCGCGCCAGTAACATGGCAAACAACGCACCGATAATCGACGTGTTAGGCGTAACGCCTAATGTGGTAATCAGCTGAACTCCGATGATTGCGCCCAAAACAGACAGCAGGATCATCACGATGAGAGTGCCAATATCCTTTAGCGGATTTTCCTTATTATTTTTAGCAGGTTGATCTGACATAAGGCCCCTGGTGTTGGCAAATGTGAAAACAGCGATTTTCTGGGTCCGTTATTAGTCATTGCCTCTCCGGTTAATTACCGGCAGGTAAATGCCAATACTCATCACCCAATTTTTCGGCAAGTTGCCGGGTTACAGCAACCAGCCCGTCCCGGATCCCTTCCGGAATTTCTTTTCCCTGTGCGGGGGATGGAAAAGATAAACACAGCCCCACGATTTCATTGCGATGCTTATTAAAGATGCTGGTGGCTAATGTACTTATTCCCAGCAACGTTTCGTTATTGGCAAATGACACTCCCGTAAGGCGAACTTCTGCCAGGCGGGATAACAAAACAGCCAGGCTTTCCGGTGCATTCACCGAATGTGCATGGTACTTACCGCTATAACGCTGACGGACTTCATCATCGGTATAGCGTGACAAGATGGCCCGACCAATGGCCGTTTCATGCGCTGGCAACAGGCTCCCCGCCGGAGTAACCACTTGCAAATAGGTTCTGCCGGGGAACATGCGCATCACCATAATATCCCGCCCTTCCAGCATCGAGATGTAACCGGTGCATTGCGTGAGCTGGCTGAGTTGCGTCATATAGGGCGACGCTAAATCTACCAGCGGCGCCGATAAATAATGGCTTGAGACGGCCAGTAATAACGCTCCAATCCGATAAAGACGGCTGTCCGGATCGCGTTCCAGTAACCCTTGCGTTTCCATGGTCATAAGCAAGCGCGAAACCGTGCTTTTCGGTAATTTTAAATTTTCGACAACATCACTGAATGACAAACCCGGATGTCCCTGACGGATTTCCTGTTTGGAAAATAACTTCAGCACAGCTGCCGCATTTTCTAATGTAGTCATAAGGATTAGTTCCGATATATGGAACAGGGTTCCTGTTAAGTTAAATAAAAACTAAGGCTGATACGAGTCAGCGTCAAGCCGTTTATTTTTCACGCAGAAGAAGACAGATAAATGAATATGCTTAAAGAAATTCCTAAAACCATTCATTCCACAGGGAGGTGGATTTAATGCCGAGTTTTGATGAGGTGACGAAGGTAAAACTCAGCAGATAATTTTGATTAAATATTGCGCAAAATATAGAGCGCGATGGAGGCTTCGACAAGAATGATCGTGACTGACCAGATAGCAGGCATCGCTTTCGCGTGCTGGCTGAAGAAATGTCCCAGGGATTTCATCATGGGTTCCGTTGCAGAGGTGGACATAAGAATAATAACCTGAGTTATTACTTTACGCCTGCACATTCATCAGCACAATACTTGAACACCCGTGATATTCATCACGAAAATGGCCCGTTTAATTTACACTTTTCGCGGGGGCGGAATTGTTAGGCATAAAAAAACGAGCCACCAGGGCTCGCTATCATTCGTGCTGGCGGGCGTTTAGCGCGCGACCGGCAATGCCAGCGTATCGAGAATGGCATTCACCACGCCTGCCGGATCCAACGTACCGTCAACCACATGATGAGCAGCCTGCTGATACAGAGCTTCGCGCTCATTCAGCACTTCCTTCATTTCTTCGGTGATTGGTTTACCCGTCAGGGTTGGTCGCTGATCTTCCTGCGGAGAATCTTCCAGACGATTGGCCAGCGTTGAGGCAGGCGAACGCAGATAAATAACCGTGCCGGCATCACGCATGAAATCACGGTTTTCCTGCGCCAGAACCACACCGCCACCGGTCGCGATCACCGTGAAGGGTGCACAAATCGCTTTCAGCGTCTCAGTTTCACGGCGGCGAAAACCTTCCCAGCCTTCACGTTCAACGATATCTGCCACGCTCATCCCGGATGTGCTCAGCAATGTCAGATCGGTATCGACAAATTTATAGCCCAGCGCTTTCGCCAGAACGCTGCCGACCGTCGTTTTACCCGCACCGCGCGCGCCTACCATGAAAATGGGTTGTGTCATTACCGCTATCCTTTATTTCCCGGCAGCCGTTGGCTCGCCTGATGAAAATCCATCATCAATATGAAGTTGAACGTTAAAAAATGGTCATTGTACTGGCCTGGCGCTGTACTCGCCAAATAGTACAACAAAAAAGCCTCACTGGCAGATTTTTATCATCTGCCGGTGAAGCTTCTGTAGCGTTTTATTTACGCTATCGTGTTCATCATACTGAAAAATCCTTGTCGCGCAAAGGCCTGCGGGCAGCTTTGCGATCCATGTTCCATAAGTTGCTGTATCAGCGAGGTTTACAGATATACACCAGCGCCGGTGGAAAATTCTTCACCACACGGATCTTTTTCCAGGTGTAATAGCGTGACAGCAGTTTCTCCGAAAGATGGCTGTATTGGAACAGGACAAGCACCCCGTCCTTTTCTTTCAGCTGCTGGCGGGTGGCTTGCAAAATCCTCATGCTGGTTCGCACCGGCATTGACAGCAGCGGCAGACAGGAAAACACCGCGTCATACTGAGTGCTCATATGCTCAGCAGAATGCGCCATCACCTGCAACCGGTGGTCGTCCATTTGGTTCAGCTTGCGGACAAACGCAGGCTGTATTTCAAATGCCTCAAGTTTTGCATCGGCACGCATCCGGCTGAGTATCCGGCGGGTCAGCACACCGTCGGCCGCGCCAAGTTCGGCAATATCCAGAGACGTCGCCCAGTCAATCTGGCTGAGCATCGCGTGGCACAACCACGGGGAAGAAGGCATCAGCGTCCCCATCGTCCTTGGTGAACTAATAAAATTTTGTAAATAGAAAAATTGATTCTGAATCGAAACACCTGTGTTCTTAATTGTCATTATTGCGGCATTCAACATATTAACTTCCTCCTGAGACATAGACCCTTATATAACTCAAAAATTCTTAAGAAATGATTAATAAAGGAAATAATCGTCATAAAGAGGGAAATTAATTAAAACACATGAGATGATTCCCAAAAGGAACCCCGAAAGAAGAAGAATAAAAAGGCCAATGTCAGATGACATTGGCCTTTTCGCTACAGGAAAATACTTAATTAGATTTTATAAAAAAGGTTTTTTATAAAATCTGAATTTTATTTATAAAGCTCAACGCTCGCACGATTCAGGCTGGAGTCGCCCGGAGTACCTTGGCCGATCACACGGTAGTGGGTGGCGCCTTTATCGTTGGCTACCTGGTTCAGCTGGTCACGCATGCTGCCAGGGACGGTATTAGGTGCGCTAACGGAAACAACACCCAGAGACTGGAAATTACCGCTTTGCGCCTGCATTTCAGAAATTGGCGTAGCAGCAAGAGCTGAGAATGAAGCGACGGTAATAGCGACAGCGGTCATTGCAGGTAAGAGTTTCATAATGCGCACCTTTCTTTCGTTAGTTTCGTTAATTAATGGAGCGGAAGTCATCCGTTGAAATAATTATCGGCGAATCAATGAAAGGCGACGTAATCGAACGTAAAGAAGTTTAACCTTTGTGGTAAAAATAAGGAGAGAATGAAAGCAAATATTTCAGTACGCGTAACTGATGGAAAAACGGGGATATTTAATGGAGAAAGTATGGAGAGATTTCAAAGTTATTTAAGAACGGGACAACATTCGCACAAATCGACGCCGCTATGCAATCACTGATATGATTATTTTTTATGAATTTTCTGTTGCTGTGATCTCCTGCAAGTTCATGGCACAGAGTTCGGGTTCCGCGTGTGCGGAAAACCTTTGCACAATGATGAAAGGGAGTGTTTATGGCGGGTGGCAGCCTTCTGGCTTTGATCGATGATATTGCATCGATTCTTGATGACGTTGCGGCAATGAGTAAAGTCGCCGCTAAAAAGACAGCCAGCGTATTGGGTGACGATCTGGCGCTGAACGCTCAGCAGGTTACTGGGGTGAAAGCCGATCGCGAATTGCCGATTGTCTGGGCGGTCGCTAAAGGCTCAATGATCAACAAAGCGATTCTGGTGCCGCTGGCGTTACTCATCAGCGCCTTTATCCCCTGGGCTATCACGCCTTTGCTGATGATTGGCGGTGCCTACCTGTGTTATGAGGGGTTCGAAAAGGTCGCCCATAAATTCATGCCCGGTGAGCATCATGAAGAAGAAAAACCGGCAGCGGCTGAGGTAAAAAATGATGACGATGCTAAAAAGCAGGAAAAAGAGAAAGTTAAAGGCGCCGTGCGTACTGACTTTATTCTTTCCGCTGAAATCATCGTGATCTCACTGGGAATTGTGTCATCAGCGCCTTTTCTCAATCAGGTTACCGTGATGGTACTGATTGCCGTGGCGATGACCATCGGCGTTTACGGGCTGGTCGGGGCGATTGTCAAAATTGACGACGCCGGTTTGTACCTGAGCAAGCTGAATGGCGAAAGTGGCATGATGAACGCCGTGCGCGCCTTTGGTCGCGGCATCGTGAATCTTGCCCCCTGGCTGATGAAGATATTGTCAGTGGTCGGCACCATCGCCATGTTCCTGGTCGGGGGCAGTATTATCAGCCACGGTTTACCGTTCATGCACAGCCTGATTGAACCGCTGACGCACGGGCATGAGAGCTGGGTGAATACGCTGATTACCGGCGCGACCGATTTGGTGGTCGGCCTGGTGGTCGGTGCCGCCGTTCTGGCGCTGGTGATGATTGGGAAAAAGATGTTCGGTAAGAAATAACAGATAAATACCTTCGCGCCCTCCGGTCAATGGAGGGCGCAATCATACCGCAATGCCTTAGTTTTTCGACGCCACCAGCATCATAATATCGCTGGTAAATGAGCCGTCGGATTGGATCTCAAAGTGTTTTACGACTTCCTCAGACATCACTTTTTGCAGCTCGCGGATAGCGACAGCGAAATGTTCCGGCGTTCGCATACGCGCTATCCAGCTGGTGAATTCCAGCGGCAGGCGGTCGGTGGTGACTTCGCGGGATATCAGGCCAGCTTCAGAAGCCATGTTCAGCCATTCGCCAGGCGAATAATTGCGGACATGAGAGGTGTCGCGCAGTACTTCAATCGTTTGCAGATAAATATCCAGCAACGGATGGCCCGGCGATACCACATCCATCATGATAAATTTACCGCCAGGCTTCAGCACGCGTGCCACTTCGCGCAACGCCTGCCCGACATCATGCCAGTGGTGTGCTGAATAGCGGCTGATAATGATATCCGCGCTATGGTCGTCAAATGGCAGTGACTCTGCTACGCCCTGCTGTACCGTAATGTTGTTCAGATTTTTGTCTTTTGCCGCCTGCGCCACCACTTCCAGCATCTGCGCCGACAAATCATAGGCAATCACATTTTTGACAACTCCGGCGGCAACAAAGCTGGCGTGTCCCGCGCCACATCCCAGATCAATCACCTTCGCATCCGGAAAAGGCGCCAGCAACGTCGCCAGACGTTGCAGATCAGCGCCCTGCGAGTGAACGGCGCTGGTCAGATAATCTTTTGCCTGCGAACCAAACTGCTTATCAACGGCCTGAGTGTGGGTATTTTTCATGTTCATCATTGCTCCTGTCTGTCTTGTTTTTGTAATGAGAAAGCGGGTTTCAAATGACCTCAGAATCACTATAGGCATAGTTATATACGGGTACAATATGAGCATTTATACTGGTATAAGTTACTCCCTGTTTAAAACTTCCTGTTTAAGAGGATGGCATGATTGATAACGCAGAGTCACTCAGCGGGCCAAAAGCGCTGGGGACGTTTTTACGTACACACCGTGAACGCGTAACGCCGGAAATGGTGGGTTTGCCGGGCTCACCCCGTCGCAGAACCAGCGGACTGCGACGTGAGGAACTGGCGCAAATCAGTGGTATCAGCGCAACATGGTACACATGGATTGAACAGGGACGCGATGTGTCGATATCAGCCGCCACACTCGACCGTCTGGCGAAATCACTGCGCATGGAGCCTGCCGCACGCGAGTATTTATTCAGCCTCGCGTCGGTGAAAGACCCTGAGGCGTTGCCATCTTCTGCGGCACCGGACGCGGGTCTGAAAGATTACGTCAATCAGCTGACCTGCCCCGGTTATCTGCTCGACAGTTGCTGGAATATGCTGGCGTGGAATCCGCAGGCCGGTGCGCTTTTCAGCGGCTGGCTCGGCGTGGAGGAAAACCCTAATTTGCTGGATTTTATGTTTCTGCATCCGCTGGCGCGTCAGCTGGTGACCAACTGGCCGGAACGCGCCAAACGCGTGGTGGCAGAATTTCGCGCCGAAACCAGCCATTACCCGCATTCCGAGGCGGTTCGCCAGTCGGTGCTCCGGTTACGGGAACGCAGTACTGAATTCAGCCAGTGGTGGACACAGCAGGAGGTGCTGGCGCGCGAAGGCGGTGAAAGGCGCTTTAACCATCCGCTCAGCGGTGAAATCCGCTACCGGCAACAGACATTTTTTCCGGCGGGATATGCGGAATGCAAGCTGGTGATGCTGCTGCCGGAAGAATAAAACGGTGAGCAGGCAGCCCGCTGTTTTTTCACGCTAATTTTTTCTGGCTTAGCGGTATTTTCGCCAATTGACAGATTGATGCCGGATATGTGAGGCTGACTTTTTGGTTTCCTAAACTATTGGTTTCCTCAATGACAGGATAATGCCCATGCTGACACGCCAGATTTATCAGGATGATGAGATTGAGATCCGCGCCGCTACAGAGCTGGAAGCCATCACCCACTTTGAAGCCGTTCAGGCCTCGGTCAATGAAATAGGTGCATGGGAAAGCTGGTGTACCGATAAATATTCTCTTGATGACAGCCGCAAATATCTCA
The DNA here is from genome assembly GCF_003614975.1 of Rahnella bruchi. Lineage (GTDB taxonomy): Bacteria > Pseudomonadota > Gammaproteobacteria > Enterobacterales > Enterobacteriaceae > Rahnella > Rahnella bruchi. The sequence goes on from NZ_QZWI01000001.1 coordinate 898,698, forward strand.
CCGACAGTGAGCAAAAACGTCATCGCGGGGTAGAATTCAATTTCTGCGTGTTCGAACGATCCGGCGGTAATCTGATTGGCAGCGTGGGCATCAACCGCATCGTTCAGGAATATAAGTTTTCAAATCTCGGCTACTGGATCCGCACCGGTTATACGTGCCGGGGACTGGCAACGCTGGCGGTCAGAGCCGCAGCGCGTTTTGCGTTTACCGAACTGGAGCTGACCCGTCTGGAAATCGTGGTGATGGACAGCAATGAACGCAGCCGCCGGGTGGCAGAAAAAGCGGGCGCGACGTCAGAGGGCCTGCACCGTAACCGGCTTTATTATCACGGTCAGCCGCGTGATGCCTGGGTGTATTCTTTGATCCCCGGCGATCTCTGAGGCTGGCTCCACAAAGAAGATAAGGCAACAGAACATGACTTTTTCTACCCATACCGTTTCTACACAATGGCTGGCAAAAAATCTGAACTCACCGGATGTCGTCATTATCGATTGTCGTAAATCCAAACCGGGCATTACGCCACCGGTGGATTTTCATGGCAAATATCTTGAAGCACACATTCCCAACGCGATTTATGTGGAAGTCGACAGCATTTCCGACTGCACAACCGGCCTGCCGCATATGATGCCGACCGCAGAGGAATTCGCTGCGTCGATGAGCCGTTTAGGCGTCGCGGATACGCAAACTATCGTGCTTTATGATGAAGGTGATCTGTTTTCCGCACCGCGTGTGTGGTGGATGCTGACCAGTTTCGGCGCGAAAAGCGTGCGCGTTCTGGATGGCGGTCTGAATGCGTGGATTGCGGAAGGTAAACCGACCCAAAGCGGTGAGCACACCCGCGTTCCTTCGACGTTTAACGCGAAACTGGTGCGTCCGGTCGTCGTCAGTGCGGAACAGGTCAAAGACGCGCTCGGCAAAGTGCAGATTATCGACGCCCGTTCGCTGGCGCGCTTTAAAGCCGAAGCTCCGGAACCGCGTCCGGGGCTGCATGGCGGTCATATTCCCGGCAGCCTGAGTGTGCCTTTTACCGAGCTGACGCAGGACGGACACCTGAAATCGCCAGTGGAGCTGAAAGCCACGTTTGAAAAGCTGGGCGTAGATCTCAATAAACCGGTGATCACCAGTTGTGGTTCCGGTGTGACCGCTGCGGCACTGGCGTTCGGACTGGACTCCCTGGGTGTTAAAGATGTGCAGCTTTACGACGGTTCATGGGCTGAATGGGGTGATGTGAACGAAGATTTCCCTATCGAAACGCACTGATTTAACGGTACGTCAGAAATCATCACCGGGCCTCGGGCCCGGTTTTTTTATGCAGTTTACAGGGAGTCATGACGTCGTCAGTTCACGGACGCCAAATTCCTGAGCAATGTTTTTCATCAATGTAATCACGCCGTACGCCTGACGCGGCACTTCACTGAATTCTTCAATCAGCAGCGGTTTACTGACCGGCTCGTGTGCAATTTCATGCAGTGCCTGACGCAAAATAGCCAGATGTTCCGGCGATGTTTGCGGTGAGGTGATCAGTGGCAAACCCGGCACAGCTGCCGTCTGGCCAATGACCGCCAGACCGCTGAGCGCTGACGGCTCGTTACGGTGCAAAAGCTCCAGCGTCACGCAGTCAATTGCCGCCAGATCTGCCCGATTTTGCTGAACATAATGCAGGGATTCGCGGTGACTGCCGGTTGCGGTGGCCTGAGAGAAAAATTTCCCGGCCTGTGCCAGCGGTGCCACCAGCGCCCGCAGACTGTTGTATCCGGATTGAGAATCTGTGCTGTTGAACGCCAGCCGCCGGTGACGAAAATCAGGCAAATGCAGTTTTGCATCTTCATCACGCGCCAGCAAAAAACTGCGGTAACGATAACCGTCGCAGCCCGGCGCGCGGTAACTAAACGTGCCGACCAGCTGAACATCCGGCAGGCTTTCTACCAGCGGAAAGCCACAGGTCTGACTCAGCAATAAATCCGGCTGCTGCCAGTGCGTGAATAAATCCTGCGGCCAGCTCAGTGATGGCGGTGTGGCATTCAGGCCCGAGCGCTTCAGCTTTTGCCGCAAAACATCCGCGAAAGCTTCCACGTCCGGTACAGAGACAGCATACATCGGTAAAGACATCAGCATCATGCGGCCACTCCGTCAGGGGGTTTCCTGCTGATAATCATAGTCGCTGCGGGCGGTTTGCACAGGCTCACCGGCGCTGGCAAACGGATGCGCTTCCACACAGACCGGTTTCTGTGTGTGGTGCCGGAACCACTGCCGGTACCCTTTCACCACAAATCCCTCGCTGCGCGCAATGTAAGCTTCGCGTTCGGCAAAATACACCTGACGCAGTGCATACCAGGGTACGCCCGGCAAATCGTGATGTACCAGGTGATAGTTGAGATTAAGGAACAGCAGCCGCCAGATGAAACCGGCCTCATTAAGCGTTGAGCGTGCCTGTGGCGAATGTTCGGCACGATGCTCATAAAAGGAACGAACTTTAGTCAGGCTCAGCGCCGGATAGGTCACCGTCAGAATGAAATACCCGGCTGACAGGCCGCGAAGCGACATCCAGTACAATAAACCTGCCAGCAAAATCCCGTGGAATACCCACATACCGACCGTGCGCCAGTCCCCACGAAATACCGCTGTCAGCGCACCGGTCAGCGTGGCAGAAATATCCAGCAGCGGCCCGATCAGCATACGTCCCGGCAATGTATTTCGCAGACGGACAACCGCCTTCATCGCCGGTGACAGACTGTCCCAGCTGGCACGGCTGAAATAATAAGCCTCGGGATCATCACCCGGCAGCGTCAGATGTTCATTACGGTGATGCTGTAAATGCGTGTCGCGGTACAGGCCGTAGGGATACCAGACCGCCAGCGGCAGCGTGCCGAGCAGCTGATTCAGCCAGGGTTTACGGGTCGGATGCCCGTGAATGAGTTCGTGTTGCAGCGACATGTACCAGGCCGTAAACCAGATAAGCGCAGGTGTGGCAATCCACGGACCGAGATCTTCCCAGAAATACACCAGCGCAAACCAGCCGCTGTAAACCGTGACGATCAGTGTCCAGGTGGGGATTTCAAAACGCCACCATAATCGGGCGGAGAGTGAAGCAATGTCTGCCCGCTGACGGGCGCTGAGGTAAAACGAGGAGGACGCCATAATGTGCCAGAGTGAGAAATCTTTGGCACATTATCTGGCAGAGGAAAGCTGCCGCTAACTAACTTAAAACGCTATCTATTGCCAGTCAGCGGCTTAAGGCATCAGCCCTGTAAATCCTTTTGCACAGCCTGATTAAACTGCTCCATCGGGCAGAAACCTTGCTTATCAACGGTACAACCTTCGATTTGTAACGTGACGCGTTGCGGTGGATTTTTCAGGCTCAGCGCCACATTGTTGCGCAGCTGACGGGCGGTCGGATAAACATACTCAATTTTCATCAGATCCTTATCGGTCTTTTTATCGTGCCAGCGCTGGAAGACCACGGTTCCATTGATTGGCGTACGTTCGTACTGACCCGGCAACTGATAATCCTTCGTTTTCAGCGCCGCGAGCAGTGACGCGATATTGGAGTCATGCCCGACCAGCACCGCCAGTTTTGCCTGCTGTGCGGCTTTCTGATCTGCGGTCGTCGCCAGTTTTGGATCCAGCGCGCCGGAAATAAAGGTCAGCAACGGTTTAGCCGCGTTGGCAGCAATCGCCGGCGAACCAAACAGCGTTTCGTGATAAAGGTTTTTGATATCCTCCAGTTTCTTCCACTGCTCTGGCGTAGTGATTTTGCCCCACGCCACGTCTTTCATCGGATAACCTTCGTAGTATTGCAGCATAAACGCATCAGCCGCGCCGGTCGCCATACGCAGCGGCCCTGTAATACCTGGTTCTTTACCCTGCGTCAGCACGACTTCTGAAGGCTGCGAAGCCAGATCGCACTGTTGTTTTTCTTTGCAGATTTTACTGTTTTTATAATCGAGGATACTTTCCAGCAGCTGATAGTTTGGTTTGAGGCGCTGATTTAGCCCCGCCAGACCGCCCTCGCCTGCATGCTGATTAACAGAATTCAGCGCATTGGTTTTGAAGGTCTCGTTCACATCTGCGGTAATAATCGGATTAAATACCGGATCCATTTTGCCAATTTCTACCCGGTTGAGAACGGACACATCACAGCCCGGAAAAGCCCCGGTAGAGAAATGTTTCGCGGTATCAATAGTACGCGGCAAACTGTTGGCATAAGTGAAGACCTGAGCATTCTCCGGGCAGCCGGTAGCAGGCAGTAATTTATCTTTCGCCAGCCAGGCGCGGAAGTACCGGCCCATATGTTCAGAATTCTGGCCGCCTTTTGGCGTCAGTAAGCCTCCTTCGGTTTTCCATACCGGCCAGGTATGCGTCGTGGATTCGGCGAGCACGTCACCGTAGTTGACCAGCGGCGCGCGGATGCCGTGACGGCTGAGCACCAGGACTTGCTGGAGTTCTAAATTGTCAGACTGAGCTGCCTGAGCAGCCGGAAGCGAAAGCGGTAAAACGCAGGCAAGTGCAGACAACGCAAGATATCGGGATGCTTTTTTCACAAGTGATCCTCTTAATGAATAGTTTTGTAGATTCCCTGAAAACAAAAAACACCGCAAAAACCAACAGATTGATTCTTGCGGTGAATTTTCAGCATAGTGGAATATTCATCAAAAGGGAGGGATCAGGTTCACATCCTGAATCCGGTCTTTGTTCAGTCACAAAGAAAGCGGTTCAGAACTGATACCGCAACCAGGCAAAGAAAACGTTGCCGTTGTTGTAGGTTCCCGGAATATACGTCGCCTGGAATGTCAGTTTGTCATAACCAATGGAAGCCAGCGGTAAAACAATGGGGATCGGAATATAGGCGTAATCATCCCGCGCCGTGACCGCCGCGGTATATCCTAAACCTAAACGAAAGTTTTTATCTTCCGCAGGCGTCCATATTTTCTCCCAGCCGTAGCCACCGATAGGTTCCCATTTATTATGAGAATCCTTAAACGCCATAAAATAGATGCCGTTCCAGTTACCTTTTTCATCGTAGCGGGAAATACCATAACCCCCGCCCCACGGACGCTCGTTGTATCGGTCCGTTTTCTCTTTATCGTAAGTTAAACGGTTATGCCAGGTAATGACCGGCAGATACAGATCTTGTGAATCTGAATCATTCCAGGTCGTCGAGACTTTATCTTTAAAGTCTGACCATGTGTCAGAAAAACTGAATCCCTGCTGCTGGCTTTCAGGCGTAGTAACGGGACTGACTCCGCTATTGGTCGCCCAAACAACCGGACTAAATAATGCAATACATAAAAACTGACCTTTCCCTATAAAATTTTTCATCCGCATAATTATTCTCACTTCTTTTTTTAAGCTTTATCATATACAAAGCATGGTAGAAGAAGTTAAACGCGGGCATAACAAAAAACAGTTGCATACTATAATTATATGAAATCACAGTGATTGGGTTTTTATTTATCGGAATTATCTGTGAAGCATTTACGATAAATTTAAATTACTCAGACACTCTCTTACAGAAATATCTTACAGACAGGTCTTAAAAATCCCAGCGGAACCAGCCGAAGAGGACATTCCCTTTTGTGCTGGTTCCCGGAACATAAGTGGCCTGGAAAGTCAGCCGGGAATAGCCTGCGAAAACGAGTGGCAATACCATCGGAAACGGCACGTAATCGTAATTGTCTCGCGCCGAGACGGCGGCGATATATCCGGCACCCAAACGGAATTCTTTATCATCCAGCGGTTGCCATATTTTTTCATATCCGTAACCCGCAACCGGTTCCCATTTATTAAAGGAGTCTTTAAAGGCCATGGCATAAAGCGCGTGCCAGTTACCCTTTTCATCATAACGTGAAATACCATAACCGCCACCCCAGGGATGCTCGTTATATCCTTCAATTTGTTTTTTACTGTGTGTATGCCGGTTGTGACGTGTTAATACAGGAAGAAAGAGATCCTGATTTTGCGGTGCATCCCACGTTTCAGTTATGTTGTTTTTAAAAGAACCCCACAGCCCTTCATCATTATTCTGAGAAGAAATATTTTGTTCCTGAGGATTAAGAATGCTTTCCTGCGCCTGTACATTAATGGACGCTAATAATGAGAGCGTAATAATTAAACATGAGAATACTGCGCGGGAATTCGCGGGAATTATATTTTTCATTGGCGTATAAGCCCTGTTGAGTTGACCTGGGCATTATATGACGCCTAAAACATATAAATAGTTAATGATACATTAAGTAAAAATAAACCGGCTGAATGTAAAAATCGCTTACTTATCAAAAACAGAGAGTTAGCTTTTCCGCCAAAAGACTGAGCTGACATATAATTTTACATTTACCTAAACAGACGACTGACTTTATTTCCTGATATTCAGGCATAAAAAATCCGCAGGCTTTCGCACTGCGGACTTTTATTACCAGGGCTGTTTAACGATTAGCCCAGCTGCTTACGCGCATTGCGGAACATGCGCATCCACGGGCTGTCTTCGCCCCACTCTTCCGGGTGCCAGGAGTTACTGACGGTACGGAAAACGCGCTCAGGATGCGGCATCATTACGGTAACGCGGCCTGACAGGTTGGTCACTGCCGTGATGCCGTTCGGTGAACCGTTCGGGTTCGCCGGATAGGCTTCGGTCGCCTGGCCGTTGTTGTCCACGAAGCGCAGCGCCACCAGATTGCTGTGCTCGATTTGCGCCAGATGCGCCGCGTCACGCACTTCCACATGGCCTTCACCATGTGACACTGCGATTGGCATACGTGAACCGGCCATACCCTGCATGAACATTGACGGGCTGGCGGTGACTTCTGCCAGACTGAAACGTGCTTCGAAGCGGTCAGACAAGTTGCGTACGAAACGCGGCCAGTGTTCTGCGCCTGGGATGAGCTCTTTCAGGTTCGACATCATCTGGCAGCCGTTACACACGCCCAGCGCCAGCGTTTGCGGACGGTGGAAGAATTCTTCGAACTCTTCACGCACGCGGTCGTTGAACAGGACAGATTTCGCCCAGCCTTCACCCGCACCCAGCACGTCACCATAAGAGAACCCCCCGCAGGCGACCAGCGTGTGGAAATCCTGCAAATCGCGGCGACCGGCCAGCAGATCACTCATGTGCACGTCAACCGCATCGAAACCAGCGCGGTGGAAAGCGGCAGCCATTTCAACGTGGGAGTTAACGCCCTGCTCGCGCAGTACCGCCACTTTCGGACGCGCCCCCTTCGCAATGTACGGCGCTGCAACATCTTCGTCTGGGGCAAATGTCAGTTTGACGTTCAGACCCGGATCCAGATCGTTGGTTTTCGCCTGATGTTCCTGATCGGCACATTCAGGGTTATCGCGCAGACGCTGCATCTGCCATGTGGTTTCCGCCCACCAGGTCCGCAGCGTGGTACGGCTTTCGCTGTACACCGGCTTGTCACCCGAGGAAATGATGAAGCGATCACCGGTTTCAACCGTGCCGAGGTAATGCGTACAATCCGCCAGACCAAAATCAGCCAGCGTTTTCTCAACGGCTTCACGGTCTGATGCACGAACCTGGATAACGGCTCCCAGTTCTTCGTTGAATAATGCAGCCAGCGAGTCGTTGCCCAGCGCCGCGATATCTGCGGTCAGACCGCAATGTCCGGCAAAGGCCATTTCGGCCAGCGTCACCAGCAGACCACCATCGGAACGGTCGTGGTAGGCCAGTAATTTCTGCTCAGAGACCAGCGCCTGCATGGCGTTAAAGAAGCCACCCAGTTGCTCAGCGCTGCGCACGTCAGCAGGCGTATTGCCGAGCTGGCGGTAAACCTGCGCCAGCGCCGTAGCACCCAGTGCGTTATGACCAGCACCTAAATCTACCAGCAGCAGCGCGGAGTCACCTTTATCGGTACGCAGTTGCGGCGTCACGGTGTGGCGCACGTCCTCGACACGGGCAAAAGCCGTGATCACCAGTGAAAGCGGAGAGGTCATCTCGCGTTGCTCGTTACCTTCCTGCCAGCGGGTTTTCATCGACATGGAGTCTTTGCCCACCGGAATGGTGATACCCAGCGCCGGACAAAGTTCTTCGCCCACCGCTTTTACAGCGGCATACAGACCCGCATCTTCGCCCGGGTGACCTGCCGCAGACATCCAGTTTGCGGAAAGCTTGATGCGTTTCAGGCTGCCAATTTCGACCGCAGCGATGTTAGTCAGCGCTTCGCCCACGGCCATGCGGCCAGAAGCCGCAAAATCAAGCAGTGCCACCGGTGCGCGTTCGCCCAGTGACATCGCTTCGCCGTGATAGCTGTCGAGGCTGGCGGTAGTGACCGCGCAGTCAGCGACCGGGATCTGCCACGGTCCGACCATCTGATCACGCGCAACCATACCGGTGACGGTGCGGTCGCCAATGGTGATCAGGAACGTTTTTTCCGCCACGGCGGGCAGATGCAGAACGCGTTTTACCGCTTCCGCAATTTGAATATTTTCCGCATTCAGCTCGTCGCCTTTGGCTTTCAGCGTGGTGACGTCGCGGGTCATTTTAGGGGTTTTGCCCAGCAGAACATCCAGCGGCATATCAATTGGCTGATTGTCGAAATGGCTGTCTTCCAGAGAAAGATGCATTTCTTCAGTGGCTTCACCAATAACCGCGTAAGGTGCACGCTCGCGCTGGCAGATAGCATCGAACTGCTCCAGCTGAGCAGGCGAAACCGCCAGCACGTAACGTTCCTGCGATTCGTTACACCAGACTTCCAGCGGGCTCATGCCCGGTTCGTCGTTGAGGATATCACGCAGCTGGAAACGGCCACCGCGGTTGCCATCGCTGACCAGCTCCGGCATGGCATTGGATAAACCGCCCGCGCCGACGTCATGAATAAACAGAATCGGGTTAGCTTCGCCCAGCTGCCAGCAGCGGTCGATGACCTCCTGACAACGGCGTTCCATTTCCGGGTTGTCGCGCTGTACGGAAGCAAAGTCCAGATCCGCGTCAGACTGGCCGGATGCCATAGAAGACGCCGCACCGCCGCCCAGACCGATATTCATCGCCGGACCGCCGAGGACAATCAGTTTCGCGCCAACGGTGATTTCACCTTTCTGCACATGATCCGCGCGGATGTTACCGATACCGCCCGCCAGCATAATAGGTTTGTGGTAACCACGCAGCTCAGGCCCGTTATGGCTGTTGACGTTTTCTTCGTAGGTACGGAAGTAGCCCAGCAGTGCCGGACGACCAAATTCGTTGTTAAAGGCTGCGCCACCCAGCGGGCCGTCGGTCATGATATCCAGCGCAGTCACGATACGGTCCGGCTTACCGAAATCTTGTTCCCACGGCTGTTCAAAACCAGGAATACGCAGGTTGGAAACGGAGAATCCGACCAGACCGGCTTTCGGTTTCGCACCACGACCGGTTGCACCTTCGTCACGGATTTCACCGCCGGAGCCGGTTGCCGCACCCGGCCACGGAGAGATCGCCGTCGGGTGGTTATGGGTTTCAACCTTCATCAGGATATGCGCCTGCTCCTGATGGAAATCGTACAGACCGTCTTTCGCATCGGCGTAGAAACGACCGACCTGCGAGCCTTCCATTACGGCGGCGTTATCTTTATACGCGGACAGCACGTAATCAGGGGTCTGTTCGAACGTGTTCTTAATCATCTTGAACAGAGATTTCGGCTGAGTTTCGCCGTCGATAATCCAGTCTGCGTTGAAGATTTTATGACGGCAGTGTTCTGAGTTGGCCTGTGCGAACATATACAGTTCGATGTCCGTCGGGTTGCGCCCCAACGACGTAAAGGCTTCCATCAGATAATCAATTTCATCCTGCGCCAGCGCCAGACCTAATTTGATATTGGCGGTTTCCAGTGCGCCACGGCCAACGCCGAGGATATCCACATGCTGCACCGGAGCGGGCTGATGCTGCGCAAAGAGCGCGCTGGCATCTTCAGGATGGGTAAAGACGGTTTCCATCATGCGGTCATGCAGCAAAGCGCCCAGCTCGTTCCATTGTGCTTCGGTCAGTTGCGGTGCCTGCACATAAAATGCCAGACCACGCTCAAGGCGCAGAACCTGTGACAAACCGCAGTTGTGTGCGATATCGGTGGCTTTGGAAGACCACGGAGAAATAGTGCCAGGGCGCGGGGTAACCAGCAATAAACGACCGGAAGGAGCGTGTTCAGCGAGAGAAGGACCGTATTTGAGGAGGCGTTGTAACTTGGTTTGTTCGTCCGAATTCAGCGGCGCGCTGACGTCGGCAAAATGTACATATTCGGCGTAGATATCACTGACCGGAAGGCGGGCTTCCTGACAACGGGACAATAATTTGTTAATGCGAAAAGCCGACAAAGCGGGCGAACCACGCAGTATTTCCATAATCACAGATCTCTCGTCTTCGAAGACACTGACCACAGTGCTTCATTGGGCGCAACAGGGGGAAAACGCGGGCTATTATAAAGAAAGCTGGCGTCCGACGAAACCGTTTGCGTCGGGAATATTCATATTCCTTTATAACATCACAGTTATCATGGCTATTATGAATAAAGTTGCAGACTGTCGTTTTGTTGAGCAAAATGCGTCAGCACTGGGGATATAACCATACTAACTGCACAGCATAGCGTAAAAAAACAAGAGCGCCGCAGCGAGATAACTATTTGACGCGACTAAAAATTAATTATGTACTCATGGGGATTGCCGCCCTGTTACTGGCGCTGGCCCTGTGGCCTGCCGTGCCGTGGCACAGGGGTGAAGGCGATCAGCTGGAACAGATAAAATCCCGTGGAGAATTGCGCGTAAGCACGCTCAATTCTCCACTGACTTTTATGGACTCCCCTGAAGGCAATCTGGGCTTCGATTATGAACTGGCTAAACGCTTCGCAGATTATCTGGGCGTGCAGCTGGTGGTGACTCAACACACCACTATCGAGAGCATGTTCGACGATCTCGATCACGAGAAAGCCGACATGCTGGCTTCCGGTCTGGTGTACAACAATGAGCGTCTGAAAAACTATCGTGCCGGCCCGGAATACTATTCCGTTACCCAGCAGCTGGTTTACCGGCAGGGTGCCGCGCGCCCGAAAAGTTTCGCAGACCTCAAAGGATCACTGGTGGTGTCTGCCGGCAGCGCGCATATCGCCACGCTGGAAGACGCCAGCAAAAAATACCCTGACCTCACCTGGTCCACCACCGACAAATTATCGCCACGCGATCTGTTGCAACAAGTGGAGAATGGCAAACTCGATTATACGCTGGGGGATTCGGTCACTATCGCCCTGATGCAGCGCGTCTACCCACGTCTTGCGGTGGCTTTTGATGCCACTGACGACGAACCCGTAACCTGGTATTACCGCAAAAAATCGGATGACGACAGCCTTTCCGCCGCCATGCTGGATTTCTTCAGTCAGATATCCGAAGACGGTACGCTGGAAAAGCTGGAGGAAAAATACCTCGGGCACGTCGGTGATTTTGATTACGTCGATACCCGTACTTTCCTTAACGCCATCGACAGTACGCTGCCGGATTTACAGCCGCTGTTTGAAAAATATGCCCAGAACATCGACTGGCGTTTGCTGGCCGCCATCGCTTATCAGGAATCCCACTGGGATCCGCAGGCAAAATCACCGACCGGGGTGCGTGGTGTGATGATGCTGACCCGTGCGACGGCGGGCGGACTGAATGTTGATGACCGGACAGATGCCGAGCAAAGCATCCGGGGCGGCGCACAATATCTGTCGCATCTGATGGATAAAATGCCGGAATCTATCCCGCAGGATGAACGGATCTGGTTTGCGCTGGCAGCGTATAACATGGGTTACGGACATATGCTGGATGCCCGCAAACTGACCGCACAGCAAAAGGGGAATCCGGACAGCTGGGTGGATGTGAAGCAGCGCCTGCCGATGCTCAATCAAAAACGCTTCTTCAGCCGGACAGCTTACGGTTATGCACGCGGTACGCAGGCGTACAACTACGTGGAGAATATCCGCCGCTATCAGCTCAGTCTGGTGGGATATCTGATGGAAAAAGAGAAACAGCAGGCGCAAAAGGCTGCGCTTCAGGCACAGCTGGGTCAGGGATATCCGGTGGTGGATGCACAGGAAGCGCTGGGGAAATAAGGCCTGAACAGCCTTATTCTTCTGTATTTCCGGGAGTCATGTCTCCGGCCTGAGCCGCGCGCTCTGCCTGCCGGAGCGCTTTTTTCTGGCTCCGGCGAAAACGAAAGAATGCACTTAACTGTTCAGAGCAGGCATCAGCCAGAACGCCCGAGGTGATTTCGACCTGATGATTCATGCCGGGATGGCGCAGAACATCCATCAGGGAACCGGCTGCACCGGTCTTGGCATCGGCTGCGCCATACACCACGCGACGGATACGGCTGTGGATCATGGCTCCGGCACACATCACACAAGGCTCCAGAGTCACATACAGCGTGGCATCCAGCAGGCGGTAATTTTGCACTGCATTGCCCCCCTGACGCAGAGCCATAATTTCCGCATGCGCCGTCGGATCATGATGTCCGATAGAACGGTTCCAGCCTTCGCCAATCACCTGATTGTCTAAAACCAGTACGGCACCCACCGGCACTTCGCCTTCCTCCTGCGCCTTCAGCGCCAGAGTCATTGCGTATCTCATCCAGCGTTCGTCGTCGTTCATTTCTGCTAATTCTGTCACTGCCACTTCAACCTCAGTCATTTTAATCCGCAGCCATTATACCTTTGTTAGCGCCGTCAGCCCACGGGCCATAACCACCACCCTGCATACCGTTCATTGTAGATAATAGGTAATTTTATTTAACGAATAACACCAAAAACTCCGATAGCAGGAACTACTTATATAATCGAATAATAACCTTATATTTCATGGTGATTAGAGAATGAAATCGCTCCGGTTAATGCGTAAATCTTTGCGCCAGATCAATCGATGTTACCGGTAACAATAATAAGATTTCTTTGACTCTACGAAGAACTGACAACAAGGAAAACGATTATGGCTACTGCAACTTTCTTTATCCCGTCCGTTAATGTTATTGGTTCTGGCGCGCTCAATGATGCGGCCACTGCTATCGCGCAGCATGGTTTTCGTCATGCACTGATCGTTACAGATAAAGTGTTATTCGATATCGGCGTGGTAAAACAAGTTCAGGAATTACTGTCCAAAAATGATGTGCAAAGCAGCGTTTATCATGGAACGAACCCGAACCCGACGACGCGCAATGTACGTGAAGGACTGGAGATCCTGAAAAAAAATGTCTGCGACTGTGTGATTTCACTCGGTGGCGGCTCACCGCATGACTGTGCGAAAGGCGTTGCATTGCTTGCCACTAACGGCGGCGATATCAAAGATTACGAAGGCGTTGATCGTTCTGATAAACCTCAGCTACCGCTGATTTCCATCAATACCACCGCAGGTACCGCCTCAGAAATGACCCGTTTCTGCATTATCACCGATGAAGAACGTCATATCAAAATGGCTATCGTGGACAAAAACGTAACGCCGCTGATGTCCGTAAATGATCCGCACCTGATGGTCGGCATGCCAAAAGGCCTGACCGCAGCGACCGGGATGGATGCCCTGACGCACGCCATTGAAGCTTATGTTTCCAGCGCGGCAAATCCGATTACGGATGCCTGTGCGCTGAAAGCAATCACCATGATTACCGACTCACTACGCACAGCAGTGAAAGACGGTAAAAATATGCAGGCTCGCGAAGATATGGCTTATGCACAGTTTCTGGCCGGGATGGCATTTAACAATGCGTCACTCGGTTATGTTCACGCCATGGCGCATCAATTAGGGGGTTTCTATAATCTTCCGCACGGCGTCTGTAATGCCGTACTGCTGCCTTTCGTTCAGGAATATAACGCCCGTGTTGCCAGCCCGCGTTTGAAAGACGTCGCCGCTGCGATGCACATTGATGTTTCAGCTATGACTGATGCCGGGGGGGCAAAAGCCTGTATCGATGCCATCCGTCAGCTGGCACGTGATGTCGATATCCCTGCCGGATTACGCGACCTGAATGTGAGGGAGGAAGATTTTAATACGCTGGCGACCAATGCGCTGAAAGATGCCTGCGCGCTGACTAACCCGATTCAGGGGACGCATGCCGATGTGGTGGGTATTTTCAAAGCCGCATTCTGATCACTACTGAACTTCTTGCTCACTCATAAATATGCCCCAAATAAAAACAGGCCAGAAATGGCCTGTTTTTGTCTGCTGATGGTGGCGGAATTTATTCCAGCTGCTGTAATTCACCTTGTTTACTGACGCGAAAACGGTGCTCGCAAAAGAACAATAGCGGGTTGTCCTGCTTACTGTCGCTGTAACCGCTGTAAAGTTTAAGCGGTGAGCCAATCCGGCTTTCGAGCTGTACGACTTTTTCTTCCCCGAGACAGCGCAGAGGTAACACCCAACCGCCTTTGCCCCGCGCAATACGACTGCCGACCAGACGCACCTGCGGTAAAAACAGCGAAGTGTGGTAGACCTGCTGCACCAGATTTTCAGGTGAGCCGGTGATCAGCCAGACTTCGGTATCGTCGCTGTCCAGATACTCGCGCAACCGGCGTTGTACAACCGGAAACTCCACCACTTTCTGACGAAATGCGGTGACGAATTGCAGTTCCAGCGCTTTGAGGCGCGCCTCACTGTGACCAAAGGTAATAGCCCACAGCAACAGGCTCATCGGCCATCGTGCAGCACGCCCGTGGACAAATAAGCCGATGGCAACCAGCGGCAGAACCGGCACCACCAGAATCAGGTTCTGCGGCATTCGCTTAAGCAGAAACCGCAGGAAGGTGCCAAACATATCCTGCTGATGCAGCGTTCCATCGAGATCAAAAAAGACTACCCGTCGGTCAGGCTTCGTACTCAATCCGTTACTCCTCGGGATCGTTGAACCCCATCAGCCAGGTAAAAATAAAACCAGCTAATACCGTAATGACTAAACCGGTCAGATACAACATCACTTTGCCGGAAATAATGGTCAGCGCCAGCGGCAGGCCGGAAATACCAAACGTGATAACCGTCGCGACTTTCCAGTAACAGATTAGCGCACCGCCGACGGCTCCGCCTAAACATGCACCAATAAATGGCCGTCCAAGCGGTAGCGTAACACCAAAAATCAGCGGCTCACCGATGCCCAGAATCCCTACCGGCAATGCACCTTTAATCACTTTCTTCAGCCGGGTATTACGTGTTTTCATGTAAACTGCGATCGCCGCACCCACCTGCCCCACTCCGGCCATAGCTAAAATGGGCAGCAAAGGATTGGAACCATGCGCCTGAATAAGCTCCACATGGATAGGCACCAGCCCCTGATGCAATCCTGAGAGCACCAGCGGCAGAAACGCCCCGGCCAGTACCGCGCCGACCAGTAATCCGCCTTTATCGATTGCAATATTGACGCCATGCGCGATACCGTCAGAAATATAGCCACCGATCGGCTGGAGGATAACAATCGCCAGCGTGGCGGTGATTAGCGTGGTGATCAACGGATTGAGGATCAGTTCCACAGATTCCGGCAGCCACTGACGTAGGCGTTTTTCAAGCCAGCACATCAGCGCGACAACCAGCAGCACCGCAATCACCCCGCCGCGCCCCGGCTGTAATGTTTCGCCAAACAACGTAATTTGCGCCAGCGCCGGGCTGGAAAGGATCCCCGCCATCACGCCGCCCATGGCCTGCGAACCGCCAAATACGCGGGCAGCATTAACACCGACCAGAATATTCATGATGGCAAACACAGCACCGCCGAAAATCGCCAGCAGGCCGAGAATGTTGGGATAATCAGTCGCAATGGAACCGGCAATATCAGGCCGTTTGAGCAGATTGATAATGCCCATAATCAGACCTGAAGCGATAAACGCCGGGATCAGCGGGATGAAAACATCCGCCAGTTTGCGCAGTGCGCCACTCATCGGCGCAGAGTATTTGGCTTTCGCACTGGCTTTGTTGCGGGCAATATCACCTTCACCCGCCGCAGTGGCGGTACCGGCAGTGCTTAATAACAGACGCATGGCGTCCACCACTTTGGCCGCCGCGCCAGGGCCCACAATAAACTGATGCTGCTCGCCCTGCTTCAGATACCCTTTAATTCCTTCCAGCGTTTTCAGGCTGGTCAGATCCAAACGAGCATCGTCATAAACTTCCACGCGCACGCGGGTCATGCAGTTTTCCAGCTTGCTGATATTTCCTTCGCCGCCCACACCCTGCAATATTTTAGAAGCCAGCAGGTGAGTTTTATCCATTGCTGTCGCCATACTTTTCTCCTGATTTAGCCCGCCAGTGCCGCGCGCAGGAAACCGTTATGCCGCTCCAGACGTTCTTTTGCCTGTGGTGCATCAATGCCAGCCAGTAACATAAGAATGGCCGGTTTCACTTCGAAATCAGTCTGCGAAAGCGCCAGTTCAGCCTCATTTCGCGCTGCACCGGTGGCTTCCACAACAATGCGACAGGCACGATCGACCAGTTTGACGTTGGTCGCTTTCACATCGACCATCAGGTTCTGATAGACCTTGCCGGTTTTCACCATCGCACCGGTAGAAATCATGTTGAGAACCAGTTTCTGCGCAGTGCCGGATTTCAGACGGGTGGACCCGGTCAGCGCCTCGGGCCCGACAACCGGAGAAATTGCGATCGTCGCTTCCTGTGCGATCGGTGAATCCGGATTACAGGAAATCGCCACCGTGGCACAGCCCAGTTCTGTGGCGTAGCGTAATGCACCAATGACATAAGGTGTGCGGCCGCTCGCAGCTAAGCCGACAACAGTGTCATCCGCGCTCAGATTCAGGTTTTTTAAATCTTCAATGCCCAGCGATTCGCTGTCTTCGGCGCCTTCTACTGCTTTAAGCATTGCACCGGGGCCACCGGCAATCAGGCCGACAACCATACCGTGTGGCACACCGAACGTCGGTGGGCATTCCGACGCATCAAGCACGCCAAGACGGCCGCTGGTCCCCGCACCGAGATAAATCAGACGGCCACCGGCTTTAAATGAAGCTGCGGCTTTATCTACCGCTTGGGCAATCTGAGGAAGAACCTTGCTTATCGCTTCTGGTACTTTGTAATCTTCGCGGTTAAAACAGGCCACGAGATCTGCCGTGGACATCTCATCGAGATTCAAAGTATCAGGGTTACGGGTTTCGGATATGAGCGTGCCTAGATTCATCTGAGTGGTCATGATTGTCTCCTGAATTTTTAATTCAAATTAATCGTTCAATATTTGAATATTTTATTCATCAATGCGAGTTATATTTGCTATTTTAGTTAAGATAATCCGCAAAGCGTGACCTACGTATTCTGAGAAGACGGGATAAGCCACCATGAGTTGTATGATCCGTATCCGCCAGTTGTATCCGACACTGGCACAAAATGACCGTAAGCTGGCTGATTTTTTACTGGCTCAGCCGGAAAAGGCGCGTCATATGAGCTCACAAAAACTGGCCGTAATGGCGGGAGTCAGCCAGTCGGGTGTGGTGAAATTCGCCCAGAAACTCGGGTATAAAGGTTTTCCTGCGCTGAAACTGGCCATGAGCGAATCTCTGGCCTCACCCAAAAACAGCGAACCGGTCACCGTACATAATCAAATTTTAAGCACAGACAGTCTGCACGTCGTGGGCGAGAAACTGCTGACCGAGAAACAATCCGCATTGCGTGCGACCCTGGATATCAACAGCGAGCCTCGCTTGCAAATTGCATTGTCGATGCTGAGCAGTGCCCGCAAAATTGTGCTGAGCGGCATTGGTGCGTCGGGTTTAGTGGCAAGGGATCTGGCATTTAAACTGTTGAAAATAGGCGTCACGGCCATTGCCGAATCGGATACTCATGTTTTAGTGGCTACCGCACAGGCGCTTTCAAAGGAAGATTTACTGCTGGCGATTTCATTCAGCGGTGAACGCAGTGAAATCAATCTGGCGGCGCGGGTAGCCCGGGAAAGTGGCGCTAAAGTTCTGGCGATCACCGGATTTTCACCCAATACCCTGCAACAGCAGGCCGATCATTGTTTGTACACGGTCGCGGAATTACCGGCCACACGCGGTGCCGCGCTGTCGGCCACCACGGCGCAGTATTCACTGACTGATCTGCTGTTTGTCGCGCTGGTTCAGCAGGATACCGAACATGCACCGGAGCGGATCCGCCACAGCGAAGAACTGGTTAAAAAGCTGGTTTGATCAGGATCATTTGAGGGGTGGAAAGGCTGTGAGGCAGAACCTACACCAGCGCAATTCTGCTATACTGCGCGCCCTGATGACTGAACGATACGAGAAAACACCATGGCCCTGCTGATCACACACAAATGCATCAATTGCGATATGTGCGAACCGGAGTGCCCGAATCAGGCGATCTCGATGGGCAATGAGATTTACGAAATTGACAGCGATCGTTGCACGGAATGTGTCGGCCATTACGACAAGCCGACCTGTCAGAGCGTCTGCCCGATCGACAATACGATCATCATCAATGCGCAACACACGGAAACCAACGAACAGCTTTGGGATAAGTTTGTGGTATTACATCACGCCGTGTAATTAACGGCGTAATGTAATGGATTAATTCTCGATAATCACCGTCGCACAGGCATAACGCCGTTCATCAGCCAGCGTAACATGTACGGATTTCACGCCCATTTGTGCCGCCATTTCTGCCGCACGGGCATGAAAAACCAGCCCCGGTTTACCCAGCACATCATTGATCACTTCAAACTGCTCAAACGCCAGACCGTTACGAATGCCGGTTCCCAGCGCTTTCGCCGCGGCTTCCTTAACGGCAAACCGCTTGGCCAGAAAACGAACAGGCTGCTGATGCTGCTGATAAACAGCCCATTCATTGGCGCATAAAATACGCTTCGCCAGCCGGTCGCCGCTGCGTTCAATCACTGCTTCGATACGGGAAATCTCTACGATATCCGTACCTAAACCTAGAATGCTCATTACCTGCGGGCTTCTCTCATCAGATTTTTCATTTCACGTACCGCACCGGATAAACCGTCGATCACTGCCTGACCGATGATAGCGTGGCCGATATTCAGCTCATGCATTTCCGGCAGGGCTGCAATCGGCTGAACGTTGTGGTAAGTCAGCCCGTGACCGGCATTCACTTTCAGGCCTTTTCCTGCTGCGTAAGCCGCACCTTGCTTAATGCGTTCCAGCTCAGCCTGACGCTCAAGGTCAGTTTTCGCTTCAGCATACGCACCGGTATGAATTTCGATGTAAGGCGCACCCACTGCGACAGCGGCATCAATCTGACGCATATCCGGGTCGATAAACAGGGAAACCAAAATGCCGGCTTCGCTGAGACGGGAAACAGCAACGGTCATTTTATCCAGCTGACCGGCGACATCCAGACCGCCTTCGGTGGTGACTTCTTCACGCTTTTCCGGCACAAGACAGCAGAAATGCGGCAGAACTTCACAGGCAATTCCGACCATTTCATCGGTGACGGCCATTTCGAGATTCATACGGGTTTGGATGGTCTGGCGCAGAAGGCGCACGTCGCGGTCAGTGATGTGACGGCGATCTTCACGCAGGTGGACGGTGATCCCATCAGCACCAGCCTGTTCAGCGATGAATGCCGCCTGAACCGGATCAGGATAAGCCGTACCGCGTGCATTACGCAGTGTCGCGATGTGATCAATGTTAACGCCCAACAGCAACTCAGCCATAACAGCTCCAGATTTGAGAATGAATTGATTTATGAGTAGATCAGAAAAGCCAATTTCTGCAGTTTACACCCTTGGGCGTAGCGACGTGTAGCCCGGAATCTGAATTAGCCGGAAGAATTGTCAGAAGGTAAGACAGGCTTTTTGACCTGAAACTGGCGGAACAGCTCGCGGCTTTTCAGTGGCTTGCCACCAAGATAGGGTTTCAGCGCCATACGGGTAAAACGTTTCGCAGCGCGCAACGTGGAAACATCCGGAAAATCACGGCTGGCCAGTGCTTTCAAATCACGCCCTGTAAAACTGGAATTGTCGATCACCAGGCTGGCGATAAAGCCTTTTTCTTCGCGGTAACGGTAGGTCATGGTGTCGCTGACTTCTTCGCCGCTGCCTGCGCAATGCAAGAAATCCACGCCGTAACCCAGATGATGTAGCAAAGCGAGTTCGAACTGGCGCAAAGCGTATTCAGGAGAACCGCTGGCACCGGCCAGATTTTGCAAACAATTGAGATAATCGAAGAACAACGAAGAGTAATTGGCTTCCTGCTCAAGCACGCGGGAAACGAGCTCGTTAACGTACAGGCCGCTGTAAAGCATCAGACCAGAAAGGGGGAGAGCCAGAGAGACCGGCTCGGCATTGCGCAGGGTTTTGACTTCTCCCCGCCCGCTCCAGCGAACCAGTAAAGGCGTAAAAGGCTGCAGGCAGCCTTTTAAATTGGACCGGCGGCCACGCGCACCTTTAGCCAGTATGCGTACCCGCCCTTGTCCCTCAGTGAATAAATCCAGCATGAGACTGGTTTCACTGTAAGGTCGCCCATGCAAAACAAATGCGCGTTGCCAGCCTTCCATAGGCGCGGACCTTATAAGTCGTCTGTGTAACCCAGGCTACGCAGCGCACGTTCGTCGTCTGCCCAGCCGGATTTGACCTTAACCCACAACTCAAGATGAACTTTCGCTTCGAACATGTTTTCCATGTCCTGACGCGATTCGATACCGATCGTCTTGATTTTTGAGCCTTTATTACCGATGACCATTTTCTTCTGGCCTTCACGTTCTACCAGAATCAGACCATTGATGTCGTAGCCGCCACGTTCATTGCTGACGAACCGTTCGATTTCTACGGTTACGGAGTAAGGCAGTTCTTCGCCAAGGAAACGCATCAGTTTTTCACGGATAATTTCTGAGGCCATAAAGCGCTGCGAACGGTCAGTAATGTAATCTTCAGGGAAGTGATGAATCGCTTCTGGCAGACGTTTACGGACGATGCTGGCGATGGTATCTACGTTGATACGCTTCTCGGCAGACATTGGCACGATGTCGATGAAGTTCATCTGCTCGCTGAGGAACTGCAGGTGCGGCAACAGCTTCGATTTGTCAGTGACATTATCGATTTTGTTGATAGCCAGCAGAACCGGCGCTTTAATATCACGCAGTTTATTCACAACCATTTCGTCGTCAGGCGTCCAGTGGGTGCCTTCAACCACGAAAATAACCAGCTCAACGTCACCGATAGAACTGCTGGCAGCACGGTTCATCAGGCGGTTGATCGCCCGCTTTTCCTCCATGTGCAGCCCGGGGGTGTCCACATAGATTGCCTGATATGGCCCTTCGGTATGGATACCCATAATACGGTGACGCGTGGTTTGCGGTTTACGCGAAGTAATGGAGATCTTCTGCCCCAGTAATTCGTTCAGCAAGGTTGATTTACCGACGTTAGGACGGCCAACGATTGCTACAAAACCACAGTAATTCTTTTCTTCGCTCATTCAAGCTCCAGCTGTATCAGCGCTTGTTCCGCTGCCGCCTGCTCAGCTTTTCTGCGGCTTGAACCGGTTCCTACAACCGGCTGGCTCAAGCCACTGACCTGGCAGTGGATGGTAAACTCTTGGTCGTGCGCTTCACCGCGAACCTGCACAACCAGATAAGAAGGCAACGGCAGATGGCGACCTTGCAAAAACTCCTGTAAACGAGTCTTTGGGTCTTTCTGCTTATCACCGGGACTGATTTCGTCTAAACGACTACGGTACCAATCGAGAATCAGCTTTTCGACGTTCTGGATATCACTGTCCAGGAATACGCCGCCAATGAGTGCCTCCACCGTATCCGCAAGAATTGACTCACGGCGGAAACCACCACTTTTTAATTCGCCCGGCCCTAAGCGTAAGCATTCGCCGAGATCGAATTCACGTGCCATTTCAGCTAACGTATTTCCGCGCACCAGCGTGGCACGCATGCGACTCATATCGCCCTCGTCTACCCGAGGAAAACGTTGGTACAGTGCGTTAGCAATCACATAACTAAGAATGGAATCACCCAGGAACTCTAAACGCTCATTGTGTTTACTGCTTGCGCTGCGGTGAGTCAGTGCCTGCAATAAAAGCTCCTGCTGTTGAAAAGTGTAGCCCAGCTTCCGCTGAAGCCTGTTTATTACGATGGGATTCATGAGTTACCAATAGATCAAGAATGCGTCAAAAACTTCAGCATACGGAACAGGCCTGCTTCGCCCTAAGCCAATCCAAAGCTGTTTCGTTTGCAGTGGCTCCTCCTGTTCGTTTTAAATAAAACGTAAAATCAGGGGAGCCAACTTTTATCGCCCGAAAGGATATTCTACAACGTGTGGAAATATAATGCTGCGCTAACGGGCACCATTAATTAATGAATTCCACCGATACGGCTTAAACGAACACCGGTAGGCCATTCACCTTCCTGTTTTTTAAAGCTCATCCAAATTGCAGAAGCTTTACCCACTAAATTCTTTTCAGGTACAAAGCCCCAATAACGGCTGTCAGCGCTGTTATCACGGTTATCGCCCATCATGAAATAATGGCCAGCAGGAACGACCCATGTTCCCAGCGGCTGACCTGGTTGCTGATAGTACGCCCCCAACTGGTCACGCGCGCCCGGCACGGTCAGAATATGATGCGTCACGTTGCCCAGCGTTTCGTTGCGCTGAACCAGACGGACGCCGTCCTGCGGAACGTTAGCGGTCGGTGGCGTTTCAAAGAAACCACTGCTGGCTTCGCTACCAGAAGACTGACCGAAAGTCTGTACGAAATCGCTGGCAACGCCGGTGTCATACGTCACCGCCAGAGCTGTGTTGCAATTTTTACCGCTTTCGCATGCTGGCTGAATTGTCACCTGCTTACTGAACGGATCGTACGTCACACGGTCGCCCGGCAAACCGACCAGACGTTTAATATAGTCCACGCTTGGATTGAGCGGATATTTAAAGACCACCACATCGCCGCGTTTTGGTTCACCGGTCGGGATAAGCTTGGTCTGGCTAATAGGATCCTTCAGACCATAGGCATATTTCTCAACCACAATGAAATCGCCAATAAGCAGCGTTGGCATCATGGAGCCGGATGGGATCTGGAACGGCTCATAAATAAATGAACGCACCACGAACACAACTAACAATACCGGGAAAACCGAAGCACAGGTTTCCACCCAGCCCGGCTGCTTCGCGACCTTGCTCAGCGTTGTATCGTCAACCGCCCCGCCCGTTTCGGCCTTAATTTTTGCAACCTTGGCCCGGCGTGCAGGTGCCAGCTTGAAACGATCAAGGCACCAGATAATCCCTGAAACCAGCGTTGCAACCGCCAGGATCAGGGCAAACATGTTAGCCATGCATACTCCCTACAACATCAATGAGGTTTTATTTGCTGTCTTTGCCCACGTGAAGAATGGCCAGGAACGCTTCCTGTGGTAACTCAACGTTACCCACTTGCTTCATGCGTTTCTTACCATCTTTCTGCTTCTGCAGAAGTTTCTTCTTACGGCTAACGTCACCGCCATAACATTTGGCGATAACGTTTTTACGTAATTGCTTCACGGTAGAACGGGCAATGATGTGAGCACCAATTGCCGCCTGAATAGCAATGTCGAACTGCTGACGCGGGATCAATTCCTGCATCTTCTCAACCAGCTGGCGCCCACGGAACTGTGAATTACCACGGTGAGTAATCAGTGCCAGTGCATCCACACGGTCGCCGTTGATTAGAACATCAACACGTACCATGTCAGAAGCCTGAAAACGTTTGAAATTGTAATCGAGGGACGCATAGCCACGAGATGTTGACTTCAGACGGTCGAAGAAATCGAGCACCACTTCAGCCATTGGAATTTCATACGTCAGCGCAACCTGGTTACCGTGGTAAACCATGTTGGTCTGCACGCCACGTTTCTCAATACACAAGGTGATCACGCTGCCCAGATATTCCTGTGGCATCAGCATGTGGCACTCAGCGATTGGCTCGCGCAATTCCTGAATGTTATTCAGCGCCGGAAGTTTAGACGGGCTGTCGACATAAACAGTTTCATTGCTGGTGGTCAGAACTTCATACACAACGGTCGGTGCCGTGGTGATCAGATCCAGATCGTATTCACGTTCCAGACGTTCCTGAATGATTTCCATATGCAGCAGGCCGAGGAAGCCGCAACGGAAACCGAAGCCCAGCGCAGTGGAGCTTTCCGGTTCATAGAACAGGGAAGCATCGTTGAGGCTGAGTTTGCCTAACGCATCACGGAAGTTTTCATAGTCATCGGAACTGACCGGGAACAGACCGGCATAAACCTGAGGTTTCACTTTTTTGAAACCAGGCAGCGCTTTGTCAGCAGGCTGACGAGCCAACGTCAGGGTATCACCCACCGGTGCGCCAAGGATGTCTTTGATTGCACAAACCAGCCAGCCTACTTCGCCGCAGTTGAGGATATCTTTATCAACGCGTTTAGGCGTGAAGATACCCAGACGATCGGCGTTATACACCTGTCCGGTACTCATGACTTTAATCTTGTCGCCCTTTCTCATGGTGCCGTTTTTGATACGGACCAGAGAAACCACGCCAAGATAGTTATCGAACCAGGAATCGATGATCAGCGCCTGTAATGGCGCATCCGGATCACCTTCCGGTGGCGGAACATCACGCACCAGACGTTCCAGAACTTCAGGAACACCCACGCCGGTTTTTGCTGAACAACGGACAGCATCCGTCGCATCAATACCCACGATGTCTTCGATTTCTTGTGCTGCGCGATCAGGATCAGCAGCAGGCAAATCGATTTTATTCAGAACCGGAACCACTTCCAGATCCATTTCCATCGCGGTGTAGCAGTTCGCCAGCGTTTGTGCTTCTACGCCCTGACCCGCATCCACAACCAGCAATGCGCCTTCACAGGCTGCCAGTGAACGGGAAACTTCGTAGGAGAAGTCGACATGTCCGGGGGTATCGATAAAGTTCAGGTGGTAAACCTGCCCATCTTTTGCTTTGTAATCGAGCGTTACGCTCTGCGCTTTGATGGTGATACCGCGCTCACGTTCGAGATCCATAGAATCGAGAACCTGCGCTTCCATTTCACGATCGGACAAGCCGCCGCAAATTTGAATAATACGGTCTGACAGCGTCGACTTACCGTGGTCAATGTGGGCAATAATGGAGAAATTTCGTATATGCTTCATTATAAAAGTTTTTCTACCTTGGTATTTCTGAATCATTCGCCATGAACATACAGCGACGGTTTGTAGGTTGGCTGTCTTTCGCCTAAGTCGCAGCATTCTACATGCCAGCACCGTGAAAACCTAGTCTCGGTACATCCTAACTCCAGATTATGCGTGCTTTTTCTGAGGTAAATCCCCACATTTTCATTTGTTTTCATTGCCGGGTTGATTTTACCTATGCACCTTTACCTCTTTCAGGCATTTTCCCTTTCTTATCCGGCCTGCACAGGTTTTAGGAAAATGCCCATATACAAAAACGAACCCTCACGCCTAATATATTGTTATAAAAGAAATTACATTATTTCAATCCACAAAGTTTTAATTCTAATTCTTCCTTATTCTTTTTTAATTTTAATTCAATCCGGTCACAAGGTTATCACTATGATCAATGAAGGGCGGCTGCTCAGTCAGCATGGCTTTGCCAAAGCCAACTCTTGGATCACTCTGGTCCTGTCAGTGCTTTTGCTGGTGGGCGGTGCCGTACAAATTGCTTTCTTCCTCGCTTTCGGCCATACCGCAGACGGGCTGCACAGTGTTGCAGTCTCTGCCCTGCTGAGTATTGCACTCGGGCTGGTACTTATTTTATTGAGGCGCTTCATCCGACCAAATCAGGTCTATCAGCTTCATGAAAATGGTATTTTAGTTATAAGTCAGCTTGATAAAAAGAACCGATTTATTCCATTCGACAGAATCACGGATATATATCGCTTCAGAACCGGTAAATATACCCGTCGTATTTTAAATACCATGATGTTCAGAGAAGAAAATAGCAAAATATGGCATAGGATCACGCCGAATATTGCTAATTCAGAACGTCTGATTGATGTTATTAAGAATGAGCAGTTGATGTTCCGTGGTCCCCAGGCATTAAAGACGCTGGCACAAGGCGGAGACATTCTTTTTACCTGCATGGTGAATTCGCACTGCGGACTTAAACGGTTTATCGGCTCTAACCTTCTGACAACGAACGAAAAAATGATCCGATTGAGTGCATTAATGCTGACCACCGATGAAGGGAAGACAATACCCGTAGAGGACATTCAGTTTATCAGCGGCGGAAGTAACAGCCCGTTAATCAGACTGCTCGATAAACACGGTCGGATTTTGTTCTCTGTCGCTTATATTTCACTCTCCAGTGCCGATCTTTTCATCGCACTGATTGAGCATATGATTCAGAACCGGATCCCGGTCAGAAATTAAAAATGCCACTGACCCGGCTGAATCAGTGGCATTCAATTCGCTTTTGCTAATCCAGATATTACGAAGGAAGTTCGTTATCTGCGGAATAACGAAATGCATTGGGAGGTAATCCCACCTGTAACACGACCGGCTGATAACCGGCTTTACCGTCGACTTTTGCCGCGAGTGCTTTGGCGATGATAAAGCCCAGCCCGCCTCCCAGCACAGCGCCGATGACAGCGTACATGTCTGCTTTAAACAGAGCCTGCAATATTCCGCCTCCGGCAATCACCCCAAACAGTGGCGTCATATACACCAGAAATGCGGAACGCAGCAAGCTCCCTTCCGGTATTCCCAGTTCCACTTTTTGACCTGGCTCGAGAGGCTCAGCGAAACTAACCTGAAGATTATGGCCAGTTTGTGGACCCAGTTCATTCAGCACCCGGGCGCCACAACCTGAACGCGAATGGCAGCTACTGCAACCTGACTGCGTTTCACAGCGCAGGGATGCAATACCATTTTGCCACGACACCACAGTGGCCCATTCTTTCATCATAAGATCACCCGGATTTTTTAGCCAAAAGTCATTTTGCAGAGAAGACAATACTTTCAGCAATACGTTTAGCTGTAGAAGGTGGCAATTCACCAACAACAGTAATCTCATTACCGTTACGAACTTCCGTTTGTACGGTTCTGCGCCCTTGTCTGATCAACTGCTCAGAAGGGCCATTCGTTGTTGCACTGATATTGACAGAGAAGCTGAACAATCCGTCAGTGTACAAGCGCGATTCTATCGTGACTGGCATATTTGGCAAGCTTCTGCGACTGCTGGCCACTTCAGAAACACCTGCAGGAAGCCATTTAACCTGCCAGCCAAACTTCACCTGCTCAGAGGCAGGCAATGAAAGGACCGGTGGTAAACTGGCTTTCGCGAGATCAGCAAGTGCGCCGATGACTTGCTGACTATCATCAAAACTGATGACCCGGAACTGTTCCAGCGTTTCGCCATCTCTGTCTAATAAGTCGACACGCATCGGTAATTTCGTCTGCTCATCCACCCAGATAACATAGCTGAATCTTGTGCCATCACGCGAAACTACGCGGATCACCTGACTCAGTCGGTCTGCGGCACGCGCGCGACCTACGGCGATGAAATCGTAGTATTTTGACAGCAGGGAGAAATCGCTAAAGACAATGGAAGGCAGGGAATCAACAATATGATCGCCATCCAGAGTAAAAGGCTGAAGCCCGGTCTCAAAGTAGCTGATGTCTTTCCCACGCTGGACAATTTCACGGCGCGGACCATCCATCAGAACCAGTTGAGCGAGCGAGGATTGATTAGTGACAGCATGACGATAGCGAAAGGAATCAATCCCTTGCTTCGTGATGTTGATAAAACCCATTTCATAATTTAGCGACTGACTGGCTTTGCCCATCCCTTGTAATAACGCCTCGGAAGTAGGATCTGCCGAGGCGATACTTGGAGTAAGCAGGCTGCCCGTCACTAAACAAGCGGCAAACCAAAAATGCTTCATTACTGCGTTTGCGTTCCTAAAGACTGAGTTCCTGGGACCTGAACAGCGGCTTGCTGTGGAGTAACAGGTTCGAGCTGGAGCTGCTCAGAATGCAAGCGGCGCTGCAGTTCGTAATCCTGCAACATCGCATTGATACGCTTACGTTGCTCCTGCACATTTTGTTGCCCGCCGGTGGTATTACCTTCATTTGGCACGCCGAAGCTAACCGGAGAGGCTTTACCCATCATTGGCAGAGTATTAAATGCTGGCGTTTCTGGAGAAGCGCCCGCTGCGTCAGGTTGGTTGTAATGCTGCACGCCAACAATCACGGCCAGCGATACACAGGCAGCCACGCCAACCTGAGTCAGCTGGCTCGCCCAAGGGCGCACCTTCTGCCAGAATGGCATTTTTTGCCAGGTATGAGGCTGAGGCTGCGATTCTGTTGCGGAACCCGGCACCAGTTTAACCGGCTCGTTTGCCAGCGCTGCGGCCACACGGTCTGCGATATCCAGATGCACCACATTCCCAATATCACCGCGTAATGTATCGCGGATCAAATGATAACTCTGCCAGTCTTGCTGAAGCCTGGAATCAGTTGATAAAGAACTTAACAGTTCAGAATCAATGGCTTCACCATCCATTAGAGCGGAAAGCTTTTCTTTCTGCATGCCTAAGTACCCTTCCTGTGTCCGTCATCTCTAACGCTGGATGAGCGGTTGAACCTTGTTATCAATTGCTTCCCGGGCACGGAATATACGCGATCTTACCGTACCCACCGGACAATCCATGATGGCGGCTATTTCTTCGTAGCTCAATCCATCCAACTCCCTTAAGGTAATCGCCATGCGAAGATCTTCAGGAAGTGCTTCAATAGTACGGAAAACTATCTGCCGTAACTCTTCAGACAACATTAAGTTCTCAGGGTTCGAAATTTCTTTAAGGGCACCGCCACTTTCGAAATTCTCGGCTTCGCTCGCATCGACATCACTGGATGGTGGACGACGCCCCTGAGCGACTAAATAATTTTTCGCTGTGTTGACTGCAATACGATACAGCCAGGTGTAAAAAGCACTGTCGCCGCGGAAAGATTCCAGCGCACGATACGCTTTTATAAAAGATTCCTGAACCACATCAGGCACATCGCCCTGTGGGACATAGCGGGATACTAGGCTCGCTACCTTATGCTGGTAACGGATAACCAGTAAATTGAACGATTTTTGATCACCCTTCTGGACCCGCTCAACCAGAACTTGATCGGCTAACTGCTCGCTCATCCGAGGTAAAATCTCCCCAAAACTATCTCCGCGCTTTTAATCGTACTGCCAGCTTTCATCATTATATTCCTGAGCAAGTACTGCTTGGAGTTCACATGAAACAATAAGTTCCACATCGCCATTGTTTTTTCTATTGAAGTCTTAAGCCCGTGGCTTTTGCACGGAGGTTTAGGCTAACATGAATTTCCCTCTTCTTCTGCAAACATCATACGTTATGCAACCTTCATCTGAATTTGTTAGCGATGTATTGATAATCGGAAGTGGCGCTGCGGGCCTGTCTCTGGCTTTGCGACTTGCAGACCACTGTCACGTCACTGTTCTCAGTAAAGGCCCCCTCAACGAAGGCTCCACGTTCTACGCACAAGGCGGTATCGCCGCCGTATTCGACGAAGCAGACAGCATTGCCTCACATGTTGATGACACATTAATTGCCGGCGCTGGCCTGTGCGATAAAGAAGCGGTTGAATTTATCGCCAGTAACGCACGTCACTGTGTCCAGTGGTTGATCGACCAGGGTGTACTGTTTGATACCGAAACCAACGCGAGCTCAGAAGAGCGTTATCACCTGACTCGTGAAGGCGGTCACAGCCACCGCAGGATCCTGCATGCTGCTGATGCTACAGGTAAAGAAGTAGAGACTACGCTGGTTGGGAAAGCAAG
Organism: Rahnella bruchi; assembly: GCF_003614975.1. Lineage (GTDB taxonomy): Bacteria > Pseudomonadota > Gammaproteobacteria > Enterobacterales > Enterobacteriaceae > Rahnella > Rahnella bruchi. Next base: position 928,415 of record NZ_QZWI01000001.1, read on the forward strand.
AGCACACGCAAATATTTGCGTTAAAGAGCGCTATAATGCCGTGGATTTGATCACGTCCAGCAAGCTCGGATTACCGGGCACTCAGCGTGTCGTCGGTGCTTATGTCTGGAACCGTGATAAAGAGCATGTGGAAACCCTGCGAGCCAAGGCGGTTGTACTGGCAACGGGCGGTGCTGCCAAGGTGTATCAGTACACCACCAATCCTGATATCTCCTCCGGTGATGGCGTGGCTATGGCGTGGCGCGCAGGCTGTCGTGTCGCCAATCTGGAATTCAATCAGTTTCATCCAACCTGCCTCTATCACCCGCAGGCACGTAACTTCCTGCTGACCGAAGCCCTGCGTGGCGAAGGCGCGCTGCTCAAGCGCCCGGATGGGACACGTTTCATGCCGGACTTCGATGAGCGTGGCGAACTGGCTCCGCGTGACGTGGTCGCCAGGGCTATCGACCATGAAATGAAGCGTCTCGGCGCTGATTGCATGTATCTGGATATCAGCCACCAGCCGCCGGAATTCATCAAACATCATTTCCCGATGATTGATGAAAAACTGCAATCGCTCGGCATCGACCTGACCAAACAGCCGATCCCGATTGTGCCTGCTGCGCATTACACCTGCGGTGGCGTCATGGTGGATCAACACGGGCGTACCGATCTTGATGGGTTGTATGCGATTGGCGAAGTCAGCTATACCGGTCTGCATGGCGCTAACCGTCTGGCCTCTAACTCACTGCTGGAATGCGTGGTGTATGGCTGGTCGGCGGCTGAAGACATCATTAAGCGTCTGCCCCATGCAAGACTGGCGAAAAACATTCCGCAATGGGATGAAAGCCGGGTGGATAATTCCGATGAGCAGGTTGTTATCCAGCATAACTGGCATGAGCTGCGCCTGTTTATGTGGGACTACGTGGGGATTGTTCGCACAACAAAACGCCTTGAACGCGCCCTGCGCCGCATCATGACGCTGCAACAGGAAATTGACGAGTACTACGCCAACTTCCGTATTTCGAATAATTTGCTGGAATTGAGAAATCTGGTGCTGGTTGCCGAACTTATTGTTCGCAGTGCGCTGGAGCGCAAAGAAAGTCGCGGCCTGCATTACACGCTCGATTATCCTGATTTACAGGAAAACCCGCAGCCGACGATTTTGCAGCCGTAACGTGGAAAAAGTGCGAAGGAACGCACTTTTCACCGGCTATTCTGCCATCAGTAATTCAGATAAAAATCCGTAATCAGTGCACAAAACTCTTCGCTGTAAACCCCTTCCGATTTTCTCAGGGCCAGTTCCTGATCCACGCACTCTGTGGGATTTCTGGTTAATGTCAGCAACAAACGATTAAGTGGTTTTCCCGGACGGTCGCGTACAGCCATGCGCCACGCACTGAACCAGCCATTCCGGTGAGCAAGTGTTTCAAACGCCCGACCGATGTCGTACGGCAAAACAACGCTGAACATTCCTGCAGGCGTGATCAGCTTCTGCGCGCAATCCAGCAGCGCCTCATGCGTCAGGGTTTCGGTATAGCGGGCAGCATTGCGGGCTTCGTCGCGACAGGCAACGGCCGATTCAAAATAAGGCGGATTGCTGACAATCAGATCATACTGAGCAGGGTGTTTTTGCGCGAACTCATTAATATCCTGCGCATGGACAGACAGTCTTTGCGTCCAGACTGATTCGCGGAAATTTTCAGCTGCCTGTCCGGCGGCGGCTGGTTCCAGTTCAACGGCATCGATATAAGTATCAGATTCACTGCGCTGTGCCAGCATCATAGCAATCAGGCCGCTGCCACAGCCGATATCTAAAACTCGCCGTGCCTGACTGACCGGCGCGGTTGCTCCCAGCAAAACACCGTCTGTGCCGACTTTCATCGCACAACGGTCGTGGGCGACGAAAAACTGTTTAAAGGTAAAACCATTGCGCCGTAAAGGCTGTGCGGAACTAACTTCTTTTGTCACTCATTTCACCGTAATAACGCCAGCCAACAGGGCTGGAAACGAAAACTGTCGTAGCATAGGGCAAAGAGAAGCAGAGTAAAAGCCACGCAAACCGCTTAAATAGGTGAAGATCGCGTCTAACACGTCTATAATCGGCGCCCCAAGTAGAGGTAGACCATGACTGTAACCACTTTTTCCGAACTCGAACTCGATGAACGCCTGATTGAAGCCCTTGGCGACAAAGGCTATAGCCGTCCTACTGTCATTCAGGCAGAGGCCATTCCGCCAGCAATGGACGGACGCGATGTGTTGGGTTCGGCTCCTACCGGCACCGGCAAAACAGCGGCATTCCTGCTGCCTGCATTGCAGCATTTGCTGGATTTCCCGCGTAAGAAATCTGGTCCACCACGTATTCTGATCCTCACGCCAACCCGTGAACTTGCTATGCAGGTTGCTGAACAGGCGCGTGAGTTAGCCAAACATACCGAACTGGATATCGCGACCATCACTGGTGGTGTGGCTTATATGAACCACGCTGAAGTATTCAGTGAAAACCAGGACATCGTCGTTGCGACGACCGGGCGTTTGCTGCAATACATTAAAGAAGAAAACTTCGACTGCCGCGCTATCGAAACGCTGATCCTCGACGAAGCCGACCGCATGCTGGACATGGGTTTTGCTCAGGACATCGAAACGATTTCTGCCGAAGCACGCTGGCGTAAACAGACGTTGCTGTTCTCCGCAACGCTGGAAGGGGAAGCCATCCGTGAATTCGCAGAACGCATTCTGACTGAGCCGGTTGAAATCGAAGCCGATCCGTCACGCCGCGAACGCAAAAAAATCCTGCAATGGTATTACCGCGCCGACGATCTGGCGCATAAAACCCAGATGCTGATCCATTTGCTGAAACAGGAAGATGTCACTAAATCGGTGATCTTCGTGCGTAAACGCGAACGTGTGCATGAGCTGGTTGCCTGGCTACGCGAGGCAGGGATCAATTCCTGTTATCTCGAAGGCGAAATGGTACAGGTGAAACGCACCGAGGCTGTGAAGCGTATGGTCGAAGACCGCGTTAATGTGCTGGTTGCCACTGATATCGCTGCCCGTGGTCTGGACATCAACGACATCAGCCATGTCTTCAACTTCGACCTGCCGCTGACCGCTGATATTTATTTACACCGCATTGGCCGTACCGGTCGTGCTGGCCGCAAAGGCACCGCGATTTCCTTCGTGGAAGCGCATGACCATCTGCTGCTCGGTAAAATCGGTCGTTACCTGAACGAACCACTGAAAGCGCGTGTGATGGACGAATTCCGTCCGAAAACCAAAGCACCCAGCGAGAAAGTGACCGGTAAACCATCGAAGAAAGTACTGGCGAAACGCAAAGAGAAGCAGAAAGCTACGCAGGAAAAATCGAAGGTGAAAGTGAAAGTTCGCCATCGTGACAGCAAAAACGTCGGCAAGCGCCGCGTTAAGCCTGATGCGGCAAAAGACGCATCATAAGAAACATTAGTAGTATTTGATGCAAAGAAAAACCGCCCCGAAAGGCGGTTTTTTTATATCAGCAAATTACCAGATTCTGAGAGACTCAGAAGCGATTACAGGCTTTCAGTGAAAGTACGGGTAATCACGTCACGCTGCTGTTCAGCAGTCAGTGAGTTGAAACGTACCGCATAGCCAGAAACACGAATGGTCAGCTGTGGGTATTTTTCAGGATGTTTAACCGCATCTTCCAGAGTTTCGCGACGCAGTACGTTAACGTTCAGGTGCTGACCACCTTCCACGCGCACAGTCGGCTGAACTTCCATCGGCACTTCACGGTATTCAAACTTGCCAAGATCGCTGACAGCAACAATCTGGTCTTCCGCAAAACCCGCTTTTGCACACACACAACGCGCTTCTGCTTTTTCATCATCGAGCAGCCAGAAAGAGTTTTTCAGCGCTTCGTTTTCGGTTTTAGTAATTTGGATCCCGGTGATCATATATTGCCTCCAAGTTGGCTACGGTACTGTTAATTGATTGATGTCAGGCCGGACCACAACCTGTTTTCCTGTTGTCAGATATAACAGCAGAGCACCCCGCATTCTTTGATAAATATCAACCTTATCCTTGTGGGTACTTCTCCATCTCAGCATATTTATGTTTTATATCAATTTTTCCAAGGCCTCTTATTAAATTATTTTTGTAAATTATCAACAAATTTTGCATATAACGTTAAGTTGCCGATAAACATCAGCAAAAGCTCAGACGGGTTTCACTCAACAGGATGAGCAGGTAAGCTACAGCGAGCTAAAATTACCTTCAAAAGGAGAGCATCAATGTCCTCTACTCTCACCTGGCATGACGTGATTGGTCAGGAAAAAGAACAACCTTACTTCGTTGATACATTGAAGTTTGTCGCGGCTGAACGCGCTGCCGGCAAAACTATTTATCCGCCACAGCAGGATGTATTTAACGCGTTTCGTTCAACAGAACTGGCAGACGTCAAAGTCGTGATCCTGGGTCAGGATCCTTACCACGGCCCTAATCAGGCTCACGGCTTATCGTTCTCAGTACTTCCGGGCATTCCCGCCCCCCCCTCTTTAGTGAACATGTATAAAGAACTGGTGACTGATATTCCCGGCTTCGAACGACCTGCCCATGGCTATCTGCAAAGCTGGGCCGATCAGGGTGTGCTGCTGCTGAATACGGTTTTAACCGTCGAAGGCGGCCAGGCGCATTCACATGCCAAACTGGGCTGGGAAACCTTTACCGACAAAGTCATTTCCGCGCTGAACGAAAATCGTGAAGGGATTGTCTTTTTGCTCTGGGGTTCTCACGCGCAGAAGAAAGGCAATATTATCGACCGCAACCGCCATCATGTTTTGAAAGCGCCACACCCTTCTCCGCTGTCTGCGCATCGCGGTTTTCTGGGATGTAAGCATTTCTCACAGGCGAATGCCTTGCTTGAACAACAGGGTCTGGCACCGATTGACTGGATGCCTGTACTGCCCGAACAGGCATAAAAAAAAGAGGCACCCGCGAAGGTGCCTCTTTCGTTATATCAGTCTGCTAAAAACAGAATCAGGCTTTGGCTTTGGAAACCGCAACCATCGCAGGGCGTAACAGACGGCCGTTCAGCGTGTAACCCTTCTGCATCACCATCAGCACGTGATTAGGTTCCAGCTCTTCGGATTCCATCATCGTCATCGCCTGGTGCAGTTCAGGATTGAAAGGCACGTGGATGTCGCTAACCACTTCCATACCGAACTTGCGCACAGCATCCAGCAGAGATTTCAGGGTCAGCTCGACGCCTTCAATCAAACCTACCAGTTCTGAATTGGATTTATCAGCCAGATCGAGAGCACGCTCAAGATTATCGATAACAGGCAGCAGCTCGCCGGAGAATTTCTCCAGAGCGAATTTGTGCGCTTTTTCGATATCCAGTTCGGTGCGGCGACGGATGTTTTCAACTTCCGCTTTCGCACGCAGCAGGCTGTCACGCTCACGCTGCTGGAGTTCTTTCAGCTGTACTTCCAATTCAGCAATACGTTCATCGCGCGGGTCAACGACATCTGCCGCCTGAGTTTCCGCTTGCGCATGCAGCTCTTGTTCCTGATTCAGTTCTTCAGAGACTTGCTCGTCAGGTGTCTTATGTTCTTTACTACTCATGAATCTCTCCGCGTTTTAGCATTAATCTTGCTAGTTGGCTTATTATGGGGATCAAAACCGGGGTTTCAAGGTTTGGTTTTTAATGAAACCGGTCATAATGCAGGAGTCATCACAACCTGCTGAGGATAACCACAGCGATGAATAAAAAATTTGAGTGCATTGGGATTGTCGGACACCCTCGCCATCCTTCGGCACTTGCCACCCATGAAATGCTTTACCACTGGTTAATTTCAAAAGGTTACCGGGTCATTGTTGAGCGACAGGTGGCGCAAGATTTAGCCCTGGAAGATGCCACAACCGGCAGTCTGGCTGAGATCGGTAAACTGGCCGATTTGGCTGTTGTTGTCGGCGGTGACGGTAACATGCTGGGTGCAGCACGCGTTCTGGCGCGCTATGACATCAAAGTTATCGGTATCAACCGTGGCAATCTCGGTTTTCTGACCGACCTGGATCCGGACAACGCTTTGCAGCAGCTCGATGACGTTCTGCAGGGCGAATATATCAGCGAACAACGCTTCCTGCTGGAGGCCATGGTACGCTGCAAAGACCAGCAATGTCGCGTCAGCACCGCCATTAATGAAGTTGTCCTTCATCCGGGTAAAGTCGCGCATATGATTGAATTTGAAGTCTATATTGACGACAAATTTGCCTTTTCCCAACGTTCGGATGGTTTGATTATTTCGACACCGACCGGCTCTACCGCATATTCCCTCTCAGGCGGTGGCCCGATCCTGACGCCGACGTTAGAAGCTATCGCGCTGGTGCCGATGTTCCCGCACACACTTTCTGCGCGCCCGCTGGTCATTAACAGCAGCAGTACGATTTGCCTGCGGTTTTCACATATGAGCAATGACCTGGAAATCAGCTGTGACAGCCAGATTGCGCTGCCAATCCAGCCGGGTGAGGAAGTTGTTATCCGCCGCAGTGAGTTCCACCTGAATTTGATCCACCCAAAAGACTACAGCTATTTCAACACATTAAGTACGAAACTTGGGTGGTCAAAGAAACTCTTCTGATCAGATAAAAATAATTCGCCAGCCCCTTTACTGTATATAAAACCAGTTTATACTGTATGTAATTACAGGTCTGTTGTTATGTACAGGAAGGTGATCATGCTGGCGCAATTAACTATCAGTAACTTTGCCATTGTCCGCGAATTAGAAATCGATTTTCATGCCGGTATGACGGCAATCACTGGCGAAACCGGTGCGGGCAAATCCATCGCTATCGATGCGCTCGGGCTTTGTCTCGGCAGCCGCGCAGATGGCAGTATGGTGCGCCTGGGTGCCAGTCGTGCAGATATCTGCGCACGCTTCACTCTGGCTGATACACCTTCCGCCAAACACTGGCTGGCAGAAAACCAGCTCGACGAAGGACAGGATTGCCTGCTGCGCCGCACCATTAGCAGTGACGGTCGTTCCCGAGGTTTCATTAACGGCACACCCGTTCCCCTGTCACAGCTTCGTGAACTCGGTCAGCATCTGATCCAAATTCACGGACAACACGCCCACCAGCTTTTGCTTAAGCCAGAGCATCAGAAAGATCTACTCGATGCTTATGCCGACCAGCCTGTGCTGCTGGCCGAAATGCGTAAAGCTTACCAAAACTGGCATCAGAGCTGCCGCCAGCTGGCGCAATATCAGCAACAAGTCAGCGAGCGTGAGTCACGTCGTCAGCTATTACAGTATCAGTTGAAAGAGCTGAACGAATTCGCCCCTCAGGCCGGTGAGTACGAACAAATCGATGAAGAATATAAACGTCTGGCAAACAGCGGACAGCTGCTTTCCCTGAGCCAGAGCGCATTGTATCTTCTGGCTGATGGCGAAGAACAAAACATCGTGAGTTTGCTTTATACCGCGCGCAATCAGCTGACTGAACTGGCTGAGCTCGACAGCAAAATGAACGATTTGATTGTGATGCTTGATGACGCGTCTATTCAGGTCAGCGAAGCCAGCGATGAACTGCGCCACTACAGTGAACGTCTGGATATGGATCCGAACCGTTTATACGAGCTGGAACAGCGCCTGTCGCGCCAAATGAATCTCGCGCGCAAACACCATGTCAGCGCAGAAGAACTGCCGGAATTACATCGTCAGTTGCTTGAAGAACAAAAGGCATTGGATGATCAGGAAATCAATCAGGCGGAGCTGAGCGAAGCGGTACAGCATCATTATCAGCAGGCCGTAGCGATTGCTGAACAACTTCATGACAAACGCCAGTATTTCGCCGATGAGTTAACGCATCTGATCACCCAAAGCATGCAGGCACTTTCCATGCCGCACGGTAAATTCAAAATTCAGGTCCAGTTCGAACCGGAACACCTGAATATGGAAGGGGCTGACCGTCTGGAATTCCAGGTCACCACCAACCCGGGACAACCACTCCAGGCACTGGCTAAAGTGGCCTCCGGTGGTGAACTGTCGCGTATTGCACTGGCAATACAAGTGATCACGGCACAAAAAATGGAAACACCGGCGCTTATCTTCGATGAAGTAGACGTCGGTATCAGCGGTCCAACAGCAGCCATTGTCGGGCGTTTGCTGCGTCAGTTAGGTGAATCAACTCAAGTTATGTGTGTGACTCACCTGCCTCAGGTTGCAGGTTGCGGACATCAGCATTATTTTGTCAGCAAAGAAACCGACGGCGAAGTGACAGAAACGCAGATGAACCGGCTTGATAAAAAGGCGCGTTTGCAGGAACTGGCGCGTCTGCTGGGCGGAAGTGAAGTCACCCGAAACACGCTGGCCAATGCAAAAGAGCTGCTCGCTGCGTAAAAAGCTCAACTTTTTTACATTTAAGCGGTCATACAGGTGCCCCGCAAAGGTTTCAAACTGATGAAAGGTCTATTATCATCGGCATCTTATGCCCTAAAGGAATGTAATGACTATGCGCTGTAAAACGCTAACTGCCGCCGCTGTAGCTCTTGTAATGCTTACTGCGGGCTGTTCCACTCTGGAAAAGGTGGTTTATCGGCCTGATATCAACCAGGGGAATTACCTATCTCCTGCTGATGTTCAAAAAATTCATACCGGTATGACTAAACAACAAGTTGCTTATGTTCTTGGCACGCCGATGCTGCATGACCCGTTTGGCAGTGATGTTTGGTATTACGTGTTCCGTCAGGAGCCAGGCCACGAAGGTATAACTCAGCAAACGTTGACGCTGACCTTCAACCAGGCGGGTGAGCTGACTAATATCGACAACAAACCGAAATTGAGCGATCAAAAATAAATCGCCCCGGTGTGATGGTCTCTGGTAACTGCCAAGAATCATCTTTCAGGGTAAAAAAATAAGGCGCCTGAGGCGCCTTATTTTTTAGAACGTTCGGCGCGTATCCGCCGTAACTCTTTCGGGTCAGCAATTAATGGCCGGTAAATCTCAATACGATCACCGTCATTCACCGTATCAGCAAGCTTTACCGGACGGCTGTAGATACCCAGTTTGTTCTGTTTTAAATCGATATCACTGCGTAACTCCAGCAAACCGGAAGCCTTAACCGCCTGCTCTACACTGCTCCCTTCTTCCAGTTTTACCGTGCGCAGATACTGACGTTCCGGCAGCGCGTATACCACTTCAACGCGGATCTCAGACACTGTAAACCTCTTTTGCGCGCAGCGTAAACGCCTGAACCATACTGCCTGCCAGTTCTTTAAATATTTTCCCGAATGCTAACTCAATCAATTTATTGGTAAATTCGAAATCAAGACTAAGTTGAACCTTACAAGCATCAGGACTGAGTTCAATGAAATCCCATCCTCCCGTCAGTTTGCGGAAAGGACCGTCGACCAGTTGCATATCAATGCGTTTATTACTGATGAGCGTGTTTTTGGTCGTAAAAGTCTTACTGATGCCCGCTTTCGAAACATCAACCGCAGCGGTCATGGATGAATCGCTATTTTCTAAAATGCGGCTGCCGGTACAACCGGGCAGAAACTGCGGGTAAGCATCAACATCATTAACCAGGGTGTACATCTGCTCCACGCTGAACGGTACAAGCGCAGAACGACTTATCTGTGGCATATCATTTTCCAGGTGTCATAAAACGTACAGATAATACCATTTATCAGCGCGGTAATAAAAACTACGAAGCACAGTGCGCCACAAACAGGAAAAACTCCCCACTCTGACAGCATGGGGATTTCAATCGGCATCGCTTACAGTATAATAAGTATCACTATGACAAAGAAAAAAGCACATAAACCCGGTTCCGCGACTATCGCGATGAACAAACGCGCTCGCCATGAATATTTCATTGAAGATGAAATCGAGGCGGGGCTCGCTTTGCAGGGATGGGAAGTCAAATCGATGCGTGCTGGTAAAGCAAACATCTCTGACAGCTATGTCACATTCCGCGACGGTGAAGCCTATTTATTCGGCGCAACCATTCAACCTCTTAACGTGGCGTCGAGTCATATCGTCTGCGACCCAACCCGTACAAGAAAATTGCTGCTGAAGAAGCGTGAGTTAGAAACGCTGTTCGGAAAAGTCAGTCGTGATGGTTACACCGTCGTTGCACTCTCTTTGTACTGGAAAAACGCCTGGTCAAAAGTGAAAATTGGCCTGGCTAAAGGTAAGAAAGAGCACGACAAACGCGATGACATTAAAGATCGTGAATGGAAAGTAGACAAAGCACGTATCATGAAGAACTCAAACCGCTAAGTCTCTGGCTTAGCGTGTTCTTTTTCTGGTATACTGCGTAATAGTACTTGGGGCTGATTCTGGATTCGACGGGATTTGCGAAGCCCAAGGAGCATGCCGAGGGGCGGTTTGCCTCGTAAAAAGCCGCAAAAAAATAGTCGCAAACGACGAAAACTACGCCCTAGCAGCTTAATAACCTGCTAAGAGCCCTCTCTCCCTAGCCTCCGCTCTTAGGACGGGGATCAAGAGAGGTCAAACCCAAAAGAGATCGCGTGGACACCTTGCCTGGGGTGAAAGCGTTAAACCCAATCAGGATAGTTTGTTAGTGGCGTGTCCATCCGCAGCTAACCGGCGAATGTAAAGATTGGACTAAGCATGTAGTGCCGACGGTGTAGTAATTTCGGACGGGGGTTCAAATCCCCCCAGCTCCACCAAACAAGGTTTCGGTTATTACCAGATAAGACCGTTACCGCAAAGAAAGCCGCAGCCCGCAAGGGTTTGCGGCTTTTTTATTGCCTCTTTTTAAAAAAATCACGCAAAATGTATCCTGTTGTTTTTAAATCGTAATGCAGCATTTCCTCTAACCCGTCCCCTCTTCTTCCCTCTCTCATGCCGTCAGAAACCCCAACGCCCAAATGTTCCACTATCGCCCGTTTTGAACATAAGTTTGCCGCTTGACCCCAACCGACCCAGTCGTCATATTCAAAAAGATATGCAGTACTTTTACCCCCGCTATCACCTTACGGGGGTTTATTTTTTTAAAGGGCACACCGGAGAATAATTATGAAAAGAAAAACTTTGCTGATCATCGCGGCATTGACAACGACCAGTTGCATGGCACAGGCGGATACCACGCTGCGCTTTGGTGTCGATCCCTCTTTCCCACCTTTTGAATCTAAAGCACCCAATGGTCAGCTGGTCGGTTTTGATATCGACTTAGGCAACGCTATTTGCGCGCAGGCGAAAGTGAAATGTGAATGGGTCGAAACCGCGTATGACGGAATTATCCCGGCGCTGAATGCCAAAAAATTTGATGCGGTACTCTCAGCAATGTCGATGACGCCAAAACGCAAAGCACAGGTCAATTTCTCCGACATGCTTTATCACGTGCCGAGTATTTTGATTGCGAAGAAAGGTAGTGGCTTACAACCAACGGCAGATTCCCTGAAGGGTAAAACTGTCGGTGTAGCTCAGGGCACCACTCAGGAAGCTTACGCGCAAGGTGAATGGCAGAAAAAAGGTGTGAATGTGGTTTCTTATCAGAATCAGGATTTTGTGAACCAGGATCTGGCATCCGGGCGCATCGATGTCACGTTAACTAACGCTGCCGCGGCTGAGACCGGCTTTCTGAAAACCAGGGAAGGCGTTGATTATGCTTTCGCTGGTGAGCCGTTAAATGATACCCGCTATTTAGGTGAAGGAACTGCAATTGGTTTGCGCAAAGATGACCAGACGCATCTCACATTAATTAATAATGCACTGGCTGAAATTCACAAAAACGGCACCTTCAAAACGCTGGAAAAGAAATATTTCACCTTTGAGGTGTACAACAAAAAGTCCTGATATCGCCTCTGCCTGTCGCATGACCCACGCTCTGCAGCAGGCATTTCCCGCGAGCAATCTTCCATTAAATGATTTCAATTACTGCAACGCATCACATAGTGTGCGTGATGCTACGCAACCATCGAAACACCCCATATCCCCTCTTTCAAAGCAGGTTTATAGTCAGCGCCATCTTAAGTCATCGCTTAAAAGGCTATACAAGAATGAGTTTTGTTGACGTGCGTTTCAAAGCTGTACAGGCCTCTTCCGTTATTTCGCTGTCCGTGATGATGGTGTCGATTTTTTCCATCGGCAGTACAAGGTTGTAACCGCGGCGTCCAAATTTTGTGGAATCCGTGACAACGACCACGTGCTGAGCTGCATCGGCCATGATACCGCTGATGCTGTAGCCTTCGTTAAAAGTAGTGATCCCAGTGGCCGCATCCAGACCATCGGCGCCCACAAACATCAGGTTGGCCACAATGCCCTGCAACGCATATTCAGTGATATTGCCATGTAATGAACGGGTTTTATGCCGCAACGTTCCACCGCAAACCACCAATGTAATGTCAGGATTTTCGGACAAAACAAAAGCAGCAGGAAGATTGTTAGTGATTACCGTTATGTCCCCTGATTTTACTAACTCTTCGGCCAACAACATCGTTGTGCTACCACTGTCGAGGATGACGGTATCTCCGGGTTTAACCATGCCGGCAGCAGCTTGCGCAATACGTTTTTTGGGATCGCTGGCCTGAAGATAGCGCTCTTCTAAAACTAATTCTCCCGGCTGCTTTTCATGGCCGGATGCTTCCTTCGCCGTCCACTTTGCCGCACCACCATGAAAGCGGCTAAGCGCGCCTTTTTGTTCCAGCAGACTCAAATCCGAACGAATGGTCACCTCCGAAACTTCGAAAGCACTCGAAAGGTCCGCAACGAGAACACTGCCATTCTCATTCACTAAATCAATGATTTTATTACGACGTTCATAGGTATTCATTATGAGTAATCCGAAAGGTCATATTCCTCACAGTGTAAACAAAAGGCAACTTAATGAGGAGCAAAAATTCCCTGCGATGTGAATCATCTCAACACCCGATGCCAATGTGTGGCTGACAGAGATTTTGGCTTTTCATTTTCTGATGCGGCGCCTTAAACGAAAGAAAACGAATGCAATAAACTTACGAAACATTTCGATCACCATCACATAATGCAGAAAACGCTATTGTTTGCCTTTCGCAAAGGTACGATCCTCTTCGGAAACAAACGGAGGCTTAAAATGAAAGATATTATTGCTAAACACAAGGCAAGTGAAAGGATCGGCATCTGCTCAGTATGCTCTGCGCATCCTCTGGTGATTAAGGCGACGTTACAGGAAGACCTGCATACAGATCGCAAAGTGCTTATTGAAGCGACTTCCAATCAGGTCAATCAGTTTGGCGGTTATACCGGCATGATGCCGATGGATTTTCGAGATTTCGTTCTCGCGATTGCCGAAAAAATGGGATTCCCGACGCATCGTCTGATTTTAGGGGGTGACCATCTTGGGCCAAACTGCTGGCAAAATGAAAGCGCTGAAAACGCAATGGCAAAGGCAGAGGTGCTGATTGCCCGCTATGTTGAAGCTGGATTCAGCAAAATCCATTTGGATGCATCGATGTCCTGCGCGGACGATCCTGTCCCTCTGGATCCTCTGGTGGTAGCTCAACGCGCAGCGCGTTTATGTCAGGTCGCAGAAAGAGTCGCTACGGCACAACAGAAAAAGCGGCTGACCTATGTCATCGGTACCGAAGTTCCGGTGCCCGGCGGTGAGTCTTCCGCCATTGAGCATGTCCATGTCACCAAAGCCGCAGATGCCAAAGCCACTCTCGACATGCATCATCAGGCATTTCGTGAACTTGGGCTCAATGACGCAATAGGCAGAATTATCGCCGTCGTAGTCCAGCCAGGTGTTGAATTCGACCATAGCCGTGTTATCCACTACCAGCCTGAGCTCGCCAGGGATCTGTCTGCTTATATTGCGACTACTCCGCTAATTTACGAGGCCCATTCCACCGATTACCAGACCCGCGATTCCTATCGCAGCCTGGTAAAGGATCACTTCGCCATCCTGAAAGTAGGTCCTGCGTTGACTTTTGCCTTAAGGGAAGCCGTTTTCGCACTGGCAAACATTGAACAGGTACTGATTGCACCCGAGTCACGCAGCCAACTCCTGACAGTGATTGACAGCGTCATGCTTGATGAACCCGGCTACTGGAAAAAATATTATCACCCGACATTCAGCCTTTCGCTCATAGACCTGCACTTCAGTCTGTCAGACCGCATTCGCTACTACTGGCCTCATCCCCGCATTAACCGGGCGGTGGATATGCTAATCGCTAATCTGCAATCAGTGTCGATCCCTCTGGGTTTACTGAGTCAGTACCTCCCCGCCCAGTTTGAAAGAGTGATGAGCGGCGAACTCGTCAGCGGCCCACACGAACTTATTATCGATAAAATTCAGGATGTTTTACGCGCGTACCACTTTGGTTGTACACCCCAGCAAACCGTTCTGGAAGGATCCTGTCATGCATAACTGCGAGATTTTCGTCAAAACCGGTATCAGTTTTGCGGATCATCACGAAGCACTTACGCATATCGGTGAACGAATGGTTCACGAAGGCGTAGTGGAAACGTCATATCCACTCGCGCTGATTAATCGTGAAGCTGAATTTCCAACGGGGATCCAACTGGAACACCATGCGGTCGCTATTCCTCATTGCGAAGCGACACATGCCCGCAGCCCGGCTATTTATCTGATCAGGCCCGACACAGCGGTGGAATTTTTTCAGGCAGACGACGACGGTACCATTCCTGCATCCCTGATCATTGCCCTGATAGTCACTCATCCCTCTGAACAGCTGAAGTTATTACGCCAGTTATTCAGCAAGTTACAGGATTCCGTTTTTTGTGAAAGCCTGCTGGCTGCACCTGAAGCGCAACTTTCCACGCTGTTTCAACAACACATCTTTATCTCACCACCGGAGAAGCAATCAGCAGTTTGCACCTGAACGTATTCTCAGCATTGAATCTGACGTCTTACCTAAAAAAATAATATTAAAAACAATCCATTAAGGAGCCTTAACGTGAAGCGAAAAATTATTGTCGCCTGTGGCGGAGCTGTTGCCACATCTACGCTGGCAGCAGAAGAAATAAAAGAACTGTGTGAGGCACACGGCATACAAGTGGATCTCGTGCAGTGTCGCGTAACAGAGATCGAAACCTATATGCACGGTGCCCATCTGATCTGTACCACTGCCAAAGTCGACCGGACATTCGGCAGCATTCCGGTCGTCCACGGGATGCCGTTTATCTCGGGTGTGGGCATGGATGCGTTGCGCCAGCAAATACTGACCCTGTTAAAGGAGTAAGCCATGTTTACCGAAATAATGCGCTACATCCTGGACCTCGGGCCGACTGTGATGTTGCCCGGCGTCATCATTGTATTCTCTCTGATATTAGGGATGAAACTGGGGGATTCTTTTAAATCGGCAATTCATATCGGCATAGGTTTTGTCGGTATCGGATTAGTGATTGGGCTGATGCTCGACTCTATCGGTCCCGCAGCAAAAGCCATGGCTGAGCACTTTCAAATAAATCTGCAGGTTATCGATATTGGCTGGCCAGGTTCGTCCCCAATGACCTGGGCTTCACAAATTGCACTGGTCGCCATTCCGATAGCTATCGGAGTGAATATTGTGATGCTGCTGACTCGCATGACGCGTGTGGTCAATGTGGATATCTGGAATATCTGGCACATGACATTCACGGGCGCCATGTTGCATCTGGCCACCGGCTCTTACTGGCTGGGGATTATGGGTGTTGTGGTGCATGCGGCGTTTGTCTACAAACTGGGTGACTGGTTTGCGAAAGACACACGGGATTTCTTTAATCTTGAAGGCATTGCGATTCCGCACGGTTCTTCGGCTTATCTTGGCCCGATCGCTGTGCTCGTCGATACGATAATCGAGAAGATCCCTGGCCTGAACAAAATTCATTTCAGCGCTGACGATGTTCAAAAACGTTTCGGTCCCTTTGGGGAACCGGTCACCGTCGGTTTTGTAATGGGGCTGATTATTGGTTTCCTCGCCGGTTACGACGTCAAGGGTGTACTGCAACTGGCCGTTAAAACAGCAGCAGTGATGCTCCTGATGCCACGCGTGATCAAACCGATCATGGACGGCTTAACGCCTATTGCCCGCCATGCGCGTACCCGCTTGCAAGCCCGCTTTGGCGGACAGGAATTCCTGATTGGTTTGGATCCCGCCCTTCTGCTCGGTCATACCGCGGTGGTTTCTGCCAGCCTGATCTTTATTCCACTGACCATCCTGATTGCCGTACTGGTACCAGGTAATCAGGTTCTGCCTTTTGGGGATCTCGCCACTATCGGTTTCTTCGTTGCTATCGCCGTAGCCGTGCATCAGGGCAACCTGTTCCGCACCCTTATTTCCGGCTGCATCATCATGAGCATCACGTTGTGGATTGCAACCCAGACTATCGACCTGCATACACAACTGGCAGCTAATGCCGGTGCACTTACCGCAGGCAGCAGAGTCGCATCGATGGATCAGGGTGGTTCACCCATCACCTATCTGCTGATACAGCTCTGCACGCTGAAGAATATCGCAGGGCTCAGCGTTATCGGCGTCCTCTACGCCATCGGTGTTTTCCTGACATGGCGTCGTGCGCGCAACTTTACTCAGGCTGAAAAACTGGCAGTTATTGCACAAGCCACTGCTTAACTTCATCTCAGCGGGGGGATACCTCCGCTCAAGGAAACCGACTATGAAATCTGTTGTTGTAAACACCGGTGGGAAGATGACAGTTGAAGAGCTTCCGGCTCCGGAACTCAAAGGCTGCGGTGATGTATTGGTTCGCATCGCCTATTCAGGGCTTTGCGGCTCAGATATTCCGCGCATCTTCGCCAATAGCTCGCATTTTTATCCCATTACCCTCGGCCATGAATTTAGCGGTCATGTCGTCAGCCTCGGGAAAGATATTCACGACCTGAAGGAAGGTGATGCCGTGGCCTGCGTACCGTTACTCCCTTGCTTCGAATGCGCGGAGTGCATGAAAGCAGCTTATTCACAGTGCAAACATTACGACTTTATTGGCTCCCGCCGGGGGGGAGGACACGCTGAATATGTGGTCGTTTCCCGCAAAAACTTATTCAAATTGCCGGAAAAGGCCTCCCTTTTGCAGGGTGCATTCCTCGAGCCAATCACAGTAGGTTTACATGCCCTTAAACTGGCCGGTGGGTGTCAGGATAAAGAGGTCATTGTGATTGGCGCGGGTACCATCGGACAACTCATCATCCAGGCGGCCAGCGCACTGGGCGCAAAATCCGTAACGGCCATTGATATTAATCCTCAGCGCCTGGCTCTTGCGCTGGAAACCGGTGCAAGTCATGCCTTTAACAGCGCGACGCTGAGCGCTGACGACATTCGCCAGAAAACACATGAACGACGTTTTAATCAGTTGATCATTGAAACAGCCGGTACGCCGCAGACTGTCGCGCTTTCCCTTGATATTGCCGGACCAAAAGCTCAGGTGGCGCTTGTGGGGACGTTGCACAAAGACCTGACCCTGAACGTTGCTACCTTCAGCCATATCCTGCGTAAAGAACTGACCTTACTGGGCAGCTGGATGAATTATTCCGCTCCCTGGCCTGGCAGTGAATGGCAGCAGGCGACACAACTTTTTGCCGAGAAAAAGATAAATCTGGAAGCGCTGATCTCAAGCATTGGAGCACCGAAAGAATTTGTCAGGGAAGTGACGGCACTCGCAGGAAAGCCGATGACAGGTAAAATTTTACTGGATATGACGGGGAGCTGAAACAATGTATCTGATTTCAAACAGGGAAATGCTGCTTGCCGCTCAGCGTGAAGGCTATGCCGTACCGGCTTTCAACGTCCACAACCTGGAGACAGTACAGGTTGTCGCTGAAACCGCAGCAGCAATGAACTCACCGGTCATTCTTGCAGGAACGCCAGGGACTTTCAGCTATGCAGGAACAGACTATCTGATCTCGATATGTCAGGAAGCGGCGCGTAAGTACCGTATTCCGCTGGCTCTGCATCTGGATCATCATGAAGACTATGCTGACATTGAAGGTAAAGTCCGCGCAGGGATCCGCTCGGTCATGATTGACGCCTCTCACTTCCCGCTGGCAGAAAATATCAAACAGGTGTGCGAAACCGTCAGACTTTGCCATAGCTTTGACGTCAGTGTCGAAGCGGAGTTAGGCCGGCTCGGTGGTCAGGAAGACGATCTGGTGGTGGAAGAAGGCGACAGCTTCTTTACCGACCCGATAGTGGCAAAACACTTTGCTGAAGCCACTCGAATTGATTCGCTAGCCGTCGCCATTGGTTCCGCTCACGGCCTGTATCAGGGAGAGCCTAAACTGGATTTCACCCGTCTCGGGCAAATCCGTCAGCAGGTTGATATTCCGCTGGTTCTGCATGGCGCATCGGGTATTCCGGAAAGCATGATACACCGGGCTATCGGTTTGGGGATCTGCAAAGTGAATGTAGCGACAGAACTGAAAATTGCATTTGCCGGTGCTGTGAAAGAGTATTTTGCAGAACATCCGGACGCTAACGATCCGCGGAAGTACATCGTGCCGGGGAAACTCGCAATGCAAAAAGTCGTGGAAGAAAAAATCAGGATCTGCGGAAGTAGCGGGCGCTTATGACAGGTCTGTATTAACGAAGCGGGCCTGCGCCCGCTTTCCGGGATTTTATTAAAGTGCAGGTTGCAGCCACCATTTCATTCTGATTTTATGGAGGTTCATTAATAGTAAAATGGAAACTGCTATGACCACCCTGAACCACTTTGGCCAACCCATTGGTGACGCCCTTCCCGACTGGCAACCCCGTGAACTCCCTGCATCTGTCCAGCTTGATGGTCTCTGGTGTCACCTTGAACCTCTGACCTGCGAGCGCCACAGTCAGGATTTATTTAACGCCTGGCATAGCATTGATGACAATCGTGACTGGACATATCTCGCTGTTGATCGTCCTGCAACTCAGGCAGATTGCGACGTGTTTATTTCCCAGCAGGAGAAAAGCCAGGATCCGCTATTTTTTGCTGTTATCGACAACGAAACACAGCGCGCTGTGGGTAGCGTTTCTCTGATGCGTATTGATGCCGTGAATGGCGTTGCCGAAATTGGCTGGGTGAACTGGTCACCGCTCATGAAACGCACACGCTTTGGCACTGAAGCCATTTACCTGCTGCAACGTTATTTGTTTGATACGTTGAAATATCGCCGCTGCGAATGGAAATGCCATAGTCTGAACGAGCCGTCAAAACTGGCGGCAAAACGCTTCGGGTTTGAGTATGAAGGTATGTTCCGTCAGGCCATCATCAATAAAGGCCATAACCGCGATACCTGCTGGTATTCGGTTCTTGACCACGAATGGCCAGCCTCTAAGGCAGCGTTTGATCACTGGTTAAGTGCAGACAATTTCAGTGCGGAAGGTCAGCAGAAGAGACGTCTGGAAGAATTTCGTTAATCTTTTCAGCCCGCGTGGCTCTCTGAGCGCGGGCTGAATTTAAAGAGTTAACACTGAAATATCTGGCCAGGCATAGATAATATTAGACGAACGCCAGAGTGGCCCTGCATCGGTATAGCGTCCCGCTTCATTGCCACCTAAAGCCCGGTAAAACCGAATTGCTGGCTCGTTACCTTCAACAACACCAAGCCCTGCGCTGCGGTAACCTTCTGCCATCAGATGCGAGGCAGCTTTGTCGATCAAACGTCTGCCAATTCCCTGGCGCTTAAATGCCGGAGAAACATACAAAAATTTGATTTCCGCCATATCGCCAAATTCAGGATTTGAAGACGACGATGCCAGGGTAAATCCGGCTATTTCTCCTTCAGCTTCGGCAACAAAAATACCTTGCCCCGCAGCGGGATGCGCAAACTTGTCTCGCCAGAATGATATCCGCTTTGGCACGTCCAGAGCGACAAATGCGTCCGGTGGTGCCAGCTCGCGATAGGTATCACGCCAGACTGTGACGTGTAAGTTAGCAAGAGCATCGATATCGTTGGGTTCAGCAATCCGTAAAGTGAAGACTGGCACGGCATTCCTCATTATTAAATGTTAGGAAAATCATCAAGTCAGCTGAGTATAGTCAGCCTTTCTCTTCCCGCGCCAGCAAACTGCGTTTTCGTTCCACGCCCCAGCGATAACCAGAAATATTACCGCCGGTTTTTACCACCCGATGGCAGGGAATGGCGACCGCCAGCAAATTCGCGGCGCAGGCACCGGCCACGGCGCGGACTGATTTAGGTGAGCCAATTTTACTGGCAATCTCGGCATAGCTGGCAGTATTTCCCGGCGGGATATCACGTAATGCCTGCCACACGCGTTGCTGAAAAGCCGTCCCGCGAATATCCAGTGGCAAATCCAGCCCGATATGGGGCGCTTCGACAAAGCCAACAACCGTAGCAATTCGCTGTTCGAACTCCGGATCGCCACCCAATAATTCCGCTTGTGGAAAACTGTTTTGCAGCTCACTGATCAGCTTTTCAGGATCGTCTCCCAGCAAAATGGCGCAGATCCCACGCTGACTTTCAGCCACCAGAAGATCGCCAAATGAAGAGTTGCCGATGGCAAACCAGACGCGCACGTCGCGGCCACCGCAGCGAAAATTCTGCGGCGTCATGCCAAGCGTCGCTGCGGAGGTTTCATAAAACCGACCATCGGAAGGATAGCCCGCCGCGTGAATAGCCTCGGTGACGGTCGACGATTCTGTCAGTTTTTCACGCACGCGACGGGCGCGCTGTGCCTGCTGATATTCTTTCGGTGTCACCCCGGTTTGCGCTTTAAACAGACGATGGAAATGATAAGCACTGATGCCCACTTCGGCGGCCAGCTGGTTAAGCGTCAGCATGTCGGCGGATTGTTCCAGTAACCGGCAAGCCTGTGTCACGCGCTGAGCGTGAAATTGCGCCAGTGAGACCAGTCCCTGACGGCAACGCTTACAGGGGCGAAATCCGGCCTGTTCGGCTGATTCGGCGTCATCAAAATAGAGGATATTTTCCGGCTTCGGCTGACGCGACGAACAGGAAGGCGCGCAGTAAATCCCGGTAGTTTTGACGGCATAGACAAATTTGCCGTCTGCCGTTGCATCGCAGCTGACAACGGCCTGCCAGCGTGGATCCAGCGCTTGTGCACTCATTTGTGTTTGCGTTCCGGTTTTAGCGGGGATTGCGGTTTTACCTGACATTTTATTTGCCTCACGTTTTCCAGCTCAGTGAAGTGAGCTTATACCGCTGACCTTACAGCCGCCCTCCGGCTCTTGCTTTCTCATTCGGCGCAGAGTATTCAGCCTTCTACCGGTTTTAGTGGCGTATCAAGGATCTGCTGATAAAAGGCCAGATCCAGCCAGCGGTCGAATTTAAAAGCCGCTTGTCTGATGGGCCAGGCGCGAAAGGTGCCGTAACTGGCGAAGCCCAGCAGCGTCCCCTGCCCGTCTTCCAGTCCGAGCACCGGGACGTTATTGGTCAGTTTAGTGGCAAACCAGGGAGTCATACAGTCGATATGTCGCGGTTTATAATCATACAACGCCGTGGATGTCAGGATCGCATCATTAAAAATATCCAGAATCGCAACAGCGTGCTCGCACTCAGTGCAGGTGATCATTTTCATCAGTCGGTCCCCGGTGGCTTCCGTTATGCCTTCGATTCCACTATGCGACAAATAGCCGCCACATTTTCGAGTAATGACAGGGCACGATCGCGCTGACGGCAGAAGCGCGTGGTCATCATCAGCCACATTTCCGGTGATGTCTCTTCGCGCTGTGCAGCCAGTTCCTGAAAACCGGGAAATGCGCCGCCGCGATAGCTCAGGTCGTAATGGAAATCATCCACCGAGCTGTATCTCAGGCGATGCAAACCTGCGATAGCCTGTTTTAACTGCGGCTGCCACTTCATTGGATCCGTCTGCCACTTCGTCGTCAGTTCTGTCAGAACGGGCTGTAATTGCTGTAATTTTTCAGCCACTGACCGCAGATCAAATTCAGGGGAAATAGTGCGCATCAGTTCTGTCAGTGATTGCTGCAAGCTGTTCAGATACGCCAGCGGATCCAGTGGCAACGTGGGCTGCGTCAGCAGACATTCCAGCCAGTGCGCGTGGATCTGCGTATCGCGCCAGAGAATATTCAGATCCACTTTATCGTAAGTATCCGCTTCGGTGTGCCACCACCAGCCTCCGCCACTGCCCGGTGACTGACTGGTTTTTTCCAGCGGCACTTCGCGAAACGCAAAATGCAGAGGCAAACCGCATCCCCAGAATGACTGATCGCCGCCTTTGCCCAGCGGCGTGATACGACGCGCCGGTTCGCCGGTCACGGCTTCCACGGCGGCGTTGAGAAACACGTGCGATTCCGCACCGCTGGCATTGAGCACAACGTCCACGGCATCAAGACAACCGGGCGAATCAACATTGATATGCCCCACACAATGCTGCCTAAGCTGCTGGCGGTAATTGTCGGCATACCACGTCGAGCCGCCATAGCGGGCATTGGAATGTCCGGGCCACCAGATGATCCGCAGCCCGCGCAACAGCGTTCGCGGCTGCTGATGGAAATGGATCGCCATCGCCAGACACAGCGCATTGCCGGTGGCGTTGTCCGTGACGCCTTCATGCCAGGAGTCATAATGCGAAGAAAGCAGCACAAATTCCGGTGTGGTGCCGGGAATATCCACTAGCGGCATGCTGCATTCGGCGACGTGGAAATTCAGTTCGGTGGCGATTTCCAGCACCAAAAGCGGCTCGCGCTGGAGTTGTGCCAGCAACCGTTGCCCGTCCTGCTGATTGACGCAAATCACCGGCAGTCGAGGATAACGTAGAAAATCGTCCGGTTCCGGCGTGCCCCAGACCGGCCCGACGGTTTCTTCATGCAGCGCTGTTTCCGCCGATCCCCAGATGTGGATAAGCCCGGCGGCACCTGCCGCGCACAAGCGTTGCACGTAATCTTCAAAGCCCTGCCCGGCGATAACGATTTTGCCTCTTACGTCCTGCGCCCAGCTTTTCCATTCGACATCTGTGCGCGGTTCACAGGCTGCGGCATCGTAACAGGCACGCCCTTCGACACCCTGCGGACAGTGCGCCGAGAAAGAACGGGTTTTGGCTTCGCACTGCCATTGCGGATGTTCCGGCAAACGTAAACGTCCGGCCAGCGGATCGCTGAGATACAACGGACAATGCATCAAACGGGCGTCCAGCCCCTGTTCCTGCAACAAAGACACCATGCGCCGAGCCGCCTGTTCAGCATCCTCGCAACCGGAAAGCCGGTGCAGCGTGGAAAACTCGCGCAACAGGCCATCCATCAGGGGCAATAAATGTTCACGAACCGGCGGACGCAGCAGCATTATTGGGCCTTTTCCTGATGAACGGAAATATCCAGCGGGCCAAAGTATTTAGTCTTAATCTTTTCCCAGGTGCCGTCGGCGATGATTTTCGCCAGACCGTCATTGAGCAGTTTTTTGATGTGATCGTCGCCCTTACGCAGGCCGTAAGATGAGCCGATACTGAACAGTTTGTCGTCACGGACTTCCGGGCCGGTCAGGGTAAAATTGTTGCCTTCCGGTTTGTTAAGGAAACCGAAAGTAACGGCAACCGCCGGGCTCAGTGCCGCATCCAGACGTCCGGCAATCAGGTCCTGATAAATGGTGTCCTGATCGGCATATGCCACCACTTCCACGCCTTTCGGCTGCCAGAACGTATTGGCGTACATTTCCTGAATCGAGCCCTGCTGAACCGCTATACGTTTGCCCTGCAACGATTCCGGCGTCGGCAGCAGCGGACTGCCTTTTGCCACCACCAGTCTGGTCGGAATGTGGTACACAAAATCGCTGAAGTCGATCACTTTACGGCGTTTTTCTGTCGCGCCCTGCGGTGAAATAAAATCGACTTTTTTGGCGATAAGCGACGGGATCTCGGCATCAAAACTGCTGACGACAAATTCGCATTTCACCTTCATCTCCGTGCAAATCGCGTTGGTCACGTCGATTTCAAAACCGGTTGGCGTCCCCGCTGCATCACGGTACTGGAATGGCGGATAACCTAAATCGGCCGCCACACGCAAAGTTTCCCCATCGGCATGCGCCAGCGCGCAGCCAAATGTCAGTGCCAGAACGACAGCCGTCAGTGTCTTCTTCATCACGATTATTTCCTCTCACCCAAAGTTATTATTTTGATTGTTAAGTTAAAAATGGGACTTCCAGCTTAAAAACTCGTCGCGAACCGCCTGAAGTTTGTCGGCGTCCTGACACAAATCCGTTGCAGTCATCGCCAGCGCTTTAGCCGCCTGCAACATGGCCTGTAAGCCCGCCTCTGAACCTGCGGCCTGAGCGAATTCCGGCGTATGCGGCAGCACGTCGCCGATGCGGATATAAGGATGGATCGCCGCCGTAATCTGGCTGACATTGCCGATATCAGAAGAGCCGATACCGCCGCTTTTCGGTGGTGGCACCACTTCCACACCGAGAATTTCCAGATTCTGTTTGAAGTATTCCGCCAGCGTCAGGTTGTTATTACGCTCGGCGTAAGTCAGCCCTTCTTCGATTTCCAGACGGGCGCCGGTCATCAGTGCAGCACCTCGCGCGGCATCAAACACTTTTTGTTTAACAATGCTCAGCCCTCTGACCGTGCTGGCGCGCATCAGAAACTTCGCCTCGCTGTAAGCCGGAACGATATTGGTGGCGCTGCCGCCTTCGGAGATAATGCCGTGGACACGCACGTCATCGGTGAATAACTGACGCAACGCGTTAATGCCGTTGAAGGTGTGGATCACGGCGTCCAGCGCGCTGATACCGTTTTGCGGTGCCGATGCCGCATGCGCCGCTTTGCCATAGAATTTAAACACCGCATCGACGCAGGCCAGACCGCCGCGCACCACCATGGTTTTATCGCGAGGATGGAACATCATCACCGCGTCAACGTGGTCGAAGAATCCTTTGTCGCTGAGGATAATTTTTCCGCCCCCCTCTTCTTCCGCCGGCGTTCCCACCACTTCGAGCTTGCCGGTCAGCAGGTGCGAAACTTGTTTCAGCGCCAGTGCGGCAGTGACCGACGCGGTGCCGATCAGGTTATGACCGCAGGCATGCCCGAGATCGACCAGCGCATCGTATTCCGCCAGCAGCGAAATCACCGGGCCTGGTTTTCCGCTGTCAAAGGTCGCGCGAAACGCCGTCGGCAGGCCACCAAGCTGTTCTTCAATTTCAAAACCGGCTGTGCGCAAAGGGGCAATCAGCGCAGCAGCAGAATTTACTTCCTCAAAACTCAGTTCCGGATTGGCGTGAATATTCAGTGCCAGCGCGGTGACCTGCGGGGCGAGTGAATCCACGGCAGCGATAATCTGAACATTGTGTTGGTTGTGGTTATGAACTGATGTAGTGCAATCCGACATATTTATTCCCTGCGATGGTGCAAAACCAAAAATTATTTTCGGATGAATGGATTGTGGCGTTGCGATAACTCGTCTCTATGACTAACAGAAATAGGGCTTTTGGCGTTTTCGGTCAAATTGAGCCTTTTTATCTGTTGCGCTTTTTACGCAAAAATTATTTTATGGCTGTAAGATTTTACGGATGGCGGAAAACGATGAATGAGAAAGACTGGCTGATCCTGCGGGCGGTATATCAGCATAAAAACATTACCCGCGCGGCGGAGCAGCTTTACACCTCGCAGCCTGCACTCAGTTACCGTTTACGTCAGATTGAACGCAAGCTGGCGATCCGTTTATTTGAAGAGGGGCAAAAGGGGCTGACCTTCAGTGCGCAGGGCGAATATCTGGCGCAGCACGCGGTGAATGTTTTAAATGATTTGCAGCAGCTGAAACTCAATCTGCACAGTCTGGATCAGGAACAGCAAGGAGAAATTTCGCTGGGCGTGTCGAGTAACTATGCGGCTTATCGTCTGCCGCCGCTGCTCAGTCAGTTCCGGCAAACGCATCCGGGGATCCGCGTAAATCTGATGAGTGGTTTTAGCGAGGAAATCATTCAGAAACTGCTGCGCGGCGAAATTGATATGGCGCTGGTAAAGGACGATTTTAACTGGAAGGAAGCCAAACATCTTATTGAGGAAGACGACTATGTGCTGGTCAACAGTCAGGATTTTGATTTCGCTCTGCTGCCGCACATGCCGCAAATAAAAATCCATCACGGCGCGCATGTCACGCAACTGATTGAACGCTGGTGGAATGCCCATTTTTCCCATGCGCCGAATATCACGATGGAAGTCGACAAACTGGAAGTCTGTATGGCGATGGTGGAACACGGACTGGGATACGCGATTGTCGCCACGTATTTACCGCTGCCGGAACATTTTTACCGCCGCCCGATCAACGTGGACGGCACGACGGTAAAAAACCGCACATGGCTGCTGCATCGCCATAACCTGAATACCACGCCCTATATGCAGGCGTTCATTCACCTGTTACAGACGGCGCAACATGGGCTGGCGCCACGCTGATCAGAGATCTAACGTGCCGTCGATGAGCGTACAGGTTTCGCCACCGACCCAGGGTTCGCCATCGACAAATGTCACGGTGACACGGCCATCGCGCTGCAATTTAGTGCCCTGACGCACGCGGTAAGTTTCCGCCATATGTGCGCCGTCTGGGAAATTCGCCGCTTTCAGCACCCGCGCCAGGCAGGCATTGGCGCTGCCGGTGACCGGATCTTCTTTCAGCACCCCCTCCTCATCAATAATCGCCCGCACTTCATAATCCGCCGGACCGTTTTTATCGTGCAGACCGTAGACGGCGATGCCGTTAATGCCCAGCTGCGTTTGCAGCTGGCTGACAGCCGCGGCATCGGCGGTAATGTTCAGGCAATCCTGCGCGCTTTCCATCCGCACCACCAGCCAGATGATCCCCATATCGACTTCGACCGGCGTGACATCTGCCTGAATCTTTCCACCGCGTAACGCCGTGGTCAGCAATTCAAGATGCTGACTTTCAAGTGGTGTCTGCTGTGCTGGCGGCGCGCAAAATGCCTGTCCGCCTTCGGCCAGCTGTTTCACCTGCACCAGCCCCACGCCGCATTCCTGCACCAGATAACCGTCATTTTTTGGTTTCAGCCCGCTTTGCAACAGCGCGTACGCCGTGCCGAGCGTCGGGTGTCCGGCGAACGGCAGCTCCTTATCGGTGGTAAAAATCCGCACACGATAATCCGCTTCCGATGAAGCCGGTTTGAGCACAAACGCCGTTTCCGCAAGATTAGTCCAGCGGGCCATCGCAAACATTTCGGCATCTGTCAGCCCTTCGGCATCGAGTATAACGGCCAGTGCATTGCCTTTAAGTGGCTCGGCGGTGAACACATCAACTTGTTTAAAACGGCGCAGGCTGGTCATAGCAAATCCTTTCTAATCATTGAGTAAGAAACGGCGAAGTGACGGAGTTTAGGAATATTTCGATAAGTTATCGAGAAAAATGTCAGCAACTGGCGGCTGACCTATGCTTAACAGAGTTTCCAAAATATCCTAAAAACATAAGGAACAGAAAGATGTCCGCGAAGGATTTGATAGGTATTGGTATCGGTCCCTTTAACTTAAGCCTCGCCGCGATGGCAAAAGATACCGGAAAACTCGACGCCGCTTTCTTCGACGCCAATCCGGAATTCAGCTGGCACCCCGGTATGCTGCTGCCGACGGCCACCATGCAAACCTATGTTTTGCAGGATCTGGTGACCACTGTCGCCCCGCGCAGCGAATTTTCTTTCATCAATTATCTGGTGGAACAGAAGAAAATTTACCGCTTTCTGGCGACGGAACAGCTGATTATCAGCCGCGACGAGTTTTCCGATTATCTGCGTTGGGCGTGCGACCGCATCCCTGATCTGCATTTCTCAGAGCCGGTTAAGCGAATTGATTTCGACGATAAGCGGCAGGAATTTATCGTGCAGAGTGAAAAAGGCGAGCATCGTGCGCGCAATATTTGCCTCGGCACCGGCCATGCGCCGTGGATCCCCAAACCGGCACGGTCGGCGCTGGGGGATAACTGTTTCCATGCCGCCGAGATTGAACTGCGTGAGCCTGATTTCACCGGCAAACGTGTGGCGATTATCGGTGGGGGTCAAAGCGGCGCTGACATTATTCTCAATGCGCTGAGCGGCCACTGGGGCGAGTTCGCCGAACTGAGCTGGATATCACGACGCCCGAATTTTCAGCCGCTGGATGAATCTATTTTCACCAATGAATATTTCACGCCGGAGTATGTGAATTACTTTTATACGCTGCCGGAAGACGTGCGCGGGCAGGAAATCGAAACGCAAAAATTACCCTCAGACGGCATCAGTTATCACACGCTGGAAGATATTTATAAGCAGCTTTATCACCGTTTCGACGTACTGCATCAGCCGCGTAACGTGCGTTTATTGCCGCACCGCGCGCTCGATCATATCGTGCGTAACGCCGGGGGTGATTTCAGTTTGCAGGCAAAACATGGGCTGGAAAAATGCGAGGAACATTTTAATGCCGATATCGTGATCCTGGCGACCGGCTACCGTCCCGGTTTACCGGATTATCTCGGGCCGTTGCTGAACCGCATTCCCTATGACCGCGAGCAACATTTGCCGCTTCAGCCGAATTTCAATCTGCGCTGGGACGGGCCAGAGCAGAACCGGATTTACGCGGTAAACGCCGGTATTCACAGCCACGGCAGCGCCGAAGGTCAACTGACGCTGACCGCGTGGCGCTCAGCGAAAATCCTTAATCATCTGCTGGGTGATGCGCATTATGATTTACGACCGGTGCCTTCGCTGGTGCAATGGTGGTCTGATGACGTGAGTAAGAAATAACGCGCATGAAAAAAGCGGAGCATCAGGCTCCGCTTCTCTTTTACTGTCTTTCACTTAACAAATCAGACGTAAAAATAGATGGCTAAAAAGTGGCAGGCACTGCCGCCGAGCACGAACCCGTGCCAGATAGCGTGACCGAAACGAAACCGTTTCGAAGCGTAGAAAATGACGCCCAGTGTGTACACCACGCCGCCCAGCGCCAGCAATGTCACGCCGCCCAGCGAAAGTTTGGTCGCCAGCTGGTAAATCACGATCAGTGACAGCCAGCCCATCGTCAGATACGTCACCAGCGAAAGCACCTCAAAACGGTGCGCAAACGCCAGTTTAAAAATCACACCGAACAGCGCCAGCCCCCAGATCACCGCCATCAGTCCTTTCGCCAGCGGGGAGTTAAGCCCGACCAGCAGGAACGGCGTGTAGGTTCCTGCGATCAGCAGATAAATCGCGCAGTGGTCAAATTTTTTCAGCCAGTATTTGGCTTTCTGATGCGGTATCGCGTGATACAGCGTGGAGGCCAGATACAGCAAAATCATGCTGCCGCCGTACAAACTGTAGCTGGTGATGGCCATCGCGCTGGCGTTATCGCCCACCGCCTGAACCAGTAACAGCACCAGACCGACAATCCCAAATACCAGACCAACACCATGACTCAGGCTGTTGGCGATTTCTTCAGCCCACGGATATCCCTGTGGTGATGGAGACAACTTACCCATACGTTGAGAACCCTCGAGGCAAAAATTTATGAAAATACACAAGATATTGAATTCTTCAGCGGTTTATTCCTGCTGATTATAAATCATACCGCTAGCAGAGTAGCTGAGAACCATTCCAGTGTACACCTGTAAGCTTAAAATGAGTATTTCCCGATGTAACAGTCTCTTAGCGGGATCATCATTTCATTATGACTCTGTCTGGAATTCCTTCAATTCATTCACTTTGTTTATAATTTACTCATGTGACATTCTGACGACAGCGGGAATTTCCGCACCCAAAAACATGATTTTTTGTCATCAAGCGATTAAGGTGTACCGGAAATCTCTGATAACGCCGTTAACAATGTCGTCAATTTGACTAAGGTTTGACTATGTCTGCAGCAACTACCCCGCTTAATTTCGGTGCAATGACCGAAGTTTTTCAGTTCCTCATGGAAATCGACAAACTGAAAAGTGTGCAACGTCGCACCAAAGTGTTAGGCACCGAGCGTCAGGAAAACTCCGCAGAACATAGCTGGCACTTCGCCGTTGCAGCGATGTCGCTGGCACCTTTCGCGCCAGAAGGCGTGGATATTAATAAAGTTATCCGGATGGCGCTTATCCACGACATCGTCGAAATCGATGCCGGTGATGTGCTGGTTTACGATCTTGCTGCCCGTGCGGCGGTTCACGATCAGGAAATCATTGCCGCAAACCGTCTGTTCGGCCTGCTGCCTGCGCCGCTGAGCACGCAGTTTCTGGATTTGTGGAATGAATACGAAGCGGGCGAAACCCCGGAAGCGCGTTTTGCGCTGGTGATCGACCGCGTGATGCCGATGGTCATGAACCTGAATAATCAGGGTCAGAGCTGGGTGGAAAACAATATTCGTCTGGAGCAGGTACTGGCGCGCAATGCCTTTATCGCCGATATCCATCCGGAGCTTTGGCTGCATATCCGCGGTCATCTGGATAATGCCCACCAGCAGGGCTGGCTGAAGTAATTTAAGCCTCTGGTTTTGCTCCTCCCCCTTCACAGGGGAGGAGCAGAAGAAAGCCGATTCAAATCACCGCAACCCCCATCCTTTCCCGTGCTTCTTCGTATGTCGGCATCGATGCCGCGGCACCTGCGCGTTCCACACAAACAGACGCGTAGGCGGAGGCGAACTGTGCGGCTTCGGGGAGGCTAGCGCCGGCGGCGAGCTGAGACGCCAGCGCGCCGTTGAAAGCATCGCCAGCACCGGTGGTATCGACCGGTGTGGCCGGACAGGCATGAATAATCTGCGTTTCGCCGTTCACCGAAAGCAGTGCGCCCTGCGTGCCTAAGGTGATGATCAACGCCTGGATCCCTTTGGCGTGCAGCGCATGGGCGGCGCGTCCGGCGGAGGGGATATCACGGACTTCAATACCGGTCAGCAGCGTGCATTCCGTGGCGTTCGGGGTGAGTAAATCCACCTGTGCCAGCAGATGGTCGGAAACCGGCTGGAACGGCGCGGGGTTGAGGATAATGTAGGTGCCGTTGTCCTTCGCGATGCCGATCAGTTTTTCAATCGCTGACAGATTGTTTTCGAGCTGGGTCAGCAGGATATCCGCCGCCGCAACAGCCGGACGGCACTGTTCGACTTCTTCGTCGGTAACAGTCAGATTTGCGCCAGGATCGACCGCAATCATGTTTTCGGCATCGGCTCCGGCGACATAAATCAGCGCATTTCCGGTCGGGTATTCGCTGGTGGAAAACAGCGTCACAGCATCGAATCCGGCGCTGTCGAGGTGGCGTCGGGCAAACATGCCGAAATCATCGCGTCCCACTTTGCCGATGTAATGCACCCGCGCACCGGCACGCAGCGCAGCGACCGCCTGGTTTGCGCCCTTGCCGCCCGCGCCCATCATGCTGTTACGGGCAATCAGGGATTCTCCCGGTTTAGGGAAACGCGCCATGCCTGCGACGATATCGAGGTTGAAAGAACCAAATACGCATACCTTGCCTTTGTTCATGCCTCTCTCCTGAAGGAAAATGTTCCGGCAGCCAGTGCTGGCTGTGTCGGAAAAACGCGCTGTGCGGCTAAACATGCGCCACGACAACCGGTCTCGTCGGTGACGGCGCTGAAATGAATAGTCAGGCCGTTCGCCGGATACGGACTGCGTAAATGGCTGCGTAACTGCAGTTCGAGTTCGGCCAGCGGGAAGTTATCCATCGCCAGCACACCGCCGCCCAGCACTAAATATTCGGGATCCAGAATGTTCATTTCGCTGGCAACGGTGCGCGCCAGTCGTGCCACAAATTCGGTTAAATCCACATGCCCTGCATGACGCACAAACAGATCAGCGAACGGCGTTTGTGGCGCATGTTGCCGCGCCCAGCCGGTCAGCCAGTTGCCGGAAGTCAGCGTTTCGACGCAGCCGGTTTTGCCGCACGGACAGAGTAGCGGATTCCCCGCCAGCGGAATGTGCCCCAGCTCGCCTGCACCGCCGTGCGCGCCGTGGTAAAAATCCCCGTTGATCCACAAACTGTTGCCCAGGCCGGTGCCGAGATACAGCCCGACGGCGACATCCGGCAGCGCGCTGTGCTGCGTTAAATCCCACCACATCAGATGGTTAACGTCTTTGTCCATCGCCACCGGCAGGTGCAAAAGCTCCGAGAGCAGCGCCGCCACCGGCTGGTTATCCAGCGCGGAGATAAACGGCAGCGACAACACCGTTTGCCGGTCACGCGACAGGACGCCCGGCAGCCCGAGCATCACCTGTGCCACCTGATGATGCGGATCTAGTTCCTGCAAATACGTCGTGATCAGGTTTTCCAGCCCCCGCAACGGGTCAGTCTGCCCCGCCCAGCTTTGGGTCGGGGTTTTGTGGTAGCCGCGAAAATTTTGCTGGCTGTCCATCAGCATTAAACGGGTATTGGTGCCCCCGACATCCACTCCAAGAAAGTGCGGCATACGGCTCTCCTGCCCTCAGGCTGCGTGACGCGCCTGACGCATCTGATCGAGCATTTTGTCCCAGGCAACATCAAGATCGTTGTCCAGCGTGAACAGACCGGAGCTGCCGACGATCAGCACTTCTGCGCCTGCACCCATCAGATCCTGATAGGTACGCAGGTTGCAGGATCCGTCGATTTCGATCAGATAGCGGTAACCTTTTTGCTGTTTGAGATCACGCAGCTGGGCGATTTTTCCGAGCATTTCAGGAATGAACGGCTGACCGGCATAACCCGGATCCACGGTCATCACGGTGATTTTATCCAGCAAATGAATGTAGTGCTGGATGTACTCCACCGGCGTCGCGGGGTTGAGCACCACGCCGACTTTCTTACCCAGCGAGCGGATCTGATTGATGATGCGAAACGCGTCGCGGTTGATGGTTTCGGCATGCGGACAAATAAAATCGGCCCCGGCACGGGCTATCGGCTCGATAAAGTCAGCCGGGTTTTCCACCATCATATGCACGTCCAGGATCAGCGGCGTGTGCGGACGGATCTGCTCGATAAAGAACGGCGACAGCGTGATGTTTTTGACGTAATGGCCGTCCATGATGTCGATGTGCAGCATGTCGGCGCGGCGGTTCAGCACCTCGAGTTGCTGTTTAATATCGATCAGGCTCATGCACATCAGCGACGGAGAAATTTTGTATTCCATGATGTTTTCCTAAGTCAGAGGCAATGTTAAAAGGGTGTTTAAGGTTGAGCCGCCCGCGCTTTGGCAGCGCTCATTCGCCCCGCCCTTTTTTGCAGATAACGGCTGCGGAAGAATTTGAGCGCCAGCACCACAATCAGCACCGCGCCCCACATCGCAAGACTGAAATGCGGGCTGACGTTCATCAGGTTCAGGCCGGTGGAAATCACCTGCAGGACAATCAGCGAGAGCACGACACCCGCGACTTTACCGAAGCCGCCGTTGGGATCCGTGCCGCCGAGAATGATGGCCAGCACCGTCAGCAGCAGATAGGAATCGCCGTAGCCCATGCGCGCCGAGTTGAAACGCGCCATCATAATCAGCCCGGCAATCACGCATAACATGCTGGAAATCACATAGATGGCGATCAGCACACGGTGGGTATTTACGCCGCTGAAATGGGTGGCGTTGATGTTGCTGCCGCTCATGTAGATGTATTTGCCGAGGCGGGTGCGTTCTAAAAACACCGCGATTAAGGCCGCAGTCAGCAGGAAGATAATCAGTGGAACCGGCACCCCGAGCAGGGTTTCTGCGCCGATAAAGCGCACGATATCCGGCATTCCGCTTAACGCCGCGCCGCGTGAAAGGTAAATGCCGACGCCGTTCACCATAGTCATGGTCGCCAGCGTCACCAGAATCGGATGCGCGCCAACGTACGCCACCAGCGCGCCGGTCAGCATGCCAATCACCAGCGCCAGAATCATTGCGCCGACCAGCGCCAGCGTCAGCCAGACTGCCTGCATCGCCATGCTGGCATCCGGCGGCAGCCAGGTGAGAAACACCGACGCCATCAGTAAACTGGTCAGGTTAGCGGTGGCGATGATGCACAGGTTCAGGCCGCCACTGAGGATCGGAATAAACATCGCCAGCGTCAGTAAACCGAGTTCTGGCAACTGGAAGGCGACGCTCATAAAGGTGGCGTCACTGAAGAACCGCCCCGGCATCGCCAGGCTGAAACCGATGATCACCACCAGCAATAACAGCGATAATCCCAGT
This sequence comes from Rahnella bruchi, assembly GCF_003614975.1. GTDB lineage: Bacteria > Pseudomonadota > Gammaproteobacteria > Enterobacterales > Enterobacteriaceae > Rahnella > Rahnella bruchi. The sequence continues at coordinate 962,377 of NZ_QZWI01000001.1, forward strand.
GTCGTATTGTCTATTTTCAGGTTGCCGATTTTCTGGCGAGGCCGCGCATCGGGCTTCGCTTTAAGACTCACATTTCTGCTTTTTGCGAACATAGCGATTTTCCTCAGGCGAAGCCGACTTCGGTTTCTTTGCGTTTCTTATAATGGGTGACGGTGATGGCCGCGACGATCACCACGCCGATGACGATATTCATGAAGTAGCTGGAAACACCGATCAGATTGAGGCCGTTTTTCAACACGCCAATCAGGAACACACCCATCAATGTGCCGACTACGCTACCTTTGCCGCCGTTGAGGCTGGCACCGCCAAGTACTGCCGCAGCCAGCACATCCAGCTCGCCGCCGACCAGCGCATTCGGCACCACTTCACCGACGCGATATACCTGTACCAGCCCGCCAATCGCCGCCATCGCGCCGAGATATCCGTAAGCAAACAGATGCAGCAATCCGACGCGGATACCGATACGGCGCGCGGATTCCTGGTCACCGCCGACGGCAAACAGCTGGCGTCCAAGATGGGTTTTGTTGAGCAGGATCCAGCTCAACCCGGCGACCGCCAGCATCACGACGACCGGTAAACCAATCTGATAATGTTGCTCGCCGACGCTGAACGGCAGTACGCGGATTGGCGTGGTCAGCCAGTCCGGCAGGTCGTACAGACTGGTGCCGTTGGTCAGCCACATCAGCATGCCGAACAGCAGTGACTGCATACTGATGGTGACGATGATCGACACAATGCGCAGGCAGTAGATCAGAATGGCGTTGATCATTCCGAGCACGGTGCCGATGGCGGCAGCCAGTAAAATGCTGCCGGTCGGGCTGCTCAGGCCATAGTGGATCGCCAGCGTGGCGATGATGTACTGCACGACGGAGGCCACGGCGGCGAACGAAATATCGATACCGCCGGTGACCAGTACCACAAACAGGCCGAGAGCAAAGATGCCGCTGACGGCGTAGCTTTCGGTCAGATCCAGCAGGTTCTGTAAGGTCAGAAACTGATTGGTGAGTAATGAAAAGGTGACGATAACCACCAGCAATACCCAGGCTAAATAGCCTTCGTTACTGGACGGGCGTAACCGGCTGAGCTTAAGCATTGACCGCCTCCGCAAGTTGTTGCTGGGTAATCGCGCCCGGCAGATATTCCGCGACCACCGTGCCCTCACTGAAATGCAGCACACGGTCGCAGTTGAAATAGACTTCCGGCACTTCGTCGGAAATCAGCAGAATGGAAATCCCCTCTTCCGCCAGCTGGTGGATCAGCTGATAAATGCTGGCTTTTGCACCGACATCGACGCCGACCGTTGGCGAATCGAGGATCAGGATTTTCGGCTGCGTCAGTACCCATTTCGCGAGCACGATCTTTTGCTGATTGCCGCCGGAAAGGGTGGAAATCGCCTGTTCAGGACTGGCGACTTTGACGCCGAGTTTTTCGATCCACTGCTGGATGATCTTGTTTTTGCGGTATTCGTCGATCAGGTGAAAACGGCTGCGCAACTGATCCATGATCGCCAGCACGGTGTTGTCACCGACCGATTGTTGCTGGATCAGACCCAGCGTCAGGCGATCTTCCGAGACGTAACCGACGCCGGATTTGATCGCGTCTTCGTGGCTGCGAAAACGAACCGGCTTGCTGTCGAGATAGATTTTGCCGCTGTCCGGTTTGGTCATGCCAAACAGGCTGAGCGCCAGTTCGGTGCGACCGCTGCCGAGCAGTCCGCATAAACCGAGCACTTCTCCGGCGTGCAGTTTGAAGCTGACGTTGTGATACTGGCCTTCGCGGCTGAGTTTGTCGGTTTCCAGCATGATGCGTTCGTCATTCATGTTGGCGGCTTTGAGGCGGTAATCGAGTTTCAGGCCGGTCATCAGTTCGGTCAGGCGTTCGCTGCTGACTTCAGATGCCGGGAACGTACCGACTTTTTTGCCATCACGGATAACCGTCACGCTGTCGGAAATCTCCAGCACTTCATCGAGACGATGGCTGACGAACACCACGCTGATGCCTTTGCTTTTCAGGTAATGCACGGTGCGCAGCAGCTGATTCACTTCGGTGCGGGTCAGCGAGGCGGTCGGTTCATCCATAATCACCAAACGCGCATCGGCCACCAGCGCACGGCAAATAGCCACCTGCTGACGCTGGGCAATCGGCAGCGTCGAGACTTTGCTGTCGAGATCCAGCGTGTAATTCAGTTCTGTCAGAATGCGCTGCGCGGTTTCCCGCAGACGGGACGGACGGTACCAGCCCATCAGCCCCTGCAGGTTGTGGTCGAAGGCGATGTTTTCGAACACGCTGAGATTCGGGAACAGCGACAAGTCCTGATAAATCACCTGCACGCCAAATTGCCGCGCCTGATCCGGAGACAATTTGCTGAAACTCTGGCTGCCGCCGGACGGCGAACTGAGCGTGATCTGGCAACCGTTATCCGGCTGATAAACCCCCGAGATCACTTTGATCAACGTACTTTTCCCGCAGCCGTTGGTACCCGCCAGGCAGTGAACTTCGCCCTGCATCAGCCGCAGGGAAATGTCGTTGAGCGCACGCTGTCCGCCAAACGTCACCGACAGGTTTTGCACATCAATCAGCGGCGCGTTATCTGTTTGAATGATCTCGGAGATTGCCATGATTACAGCCCCATTTTGACCAGTTTCGGCAGGTTCGCTTTATCCAGGCTTTCGGTTTCGTTGCCCAGAATGGTGTGCGTTGCCTCGTCGACTTTCACTTTGCCCATGCCTTCAATGGTCATGCCGTCAGTGATTTTTTCGCCTTTTTCCAGTTTCTCGGCGATACGCACGAAGACTTCACCGGCGACCATCGGGTTCCAGATAAAGCCGCCTTTAATCGCACCGGCTTTCACCAGACTTGCGCCCTGGCCCGGACTGAATGGCCCGAACACACAGATGTCGTCAGTTTTGCCACGGTTAAGTACCGCGCGGCCTGCGCCAATCGGCCCCTGAGAGCCGATCGCCAGAATGCCTTTCAGGTTGGCATCTTTGGACATCAGGTCATTGGTGGTACGGATGCTGTCATCAAGTGATTCACCCACGCCAAATTTGTCGCCGACCAGATGCATATTCGGATAGTGTTCTTTCTGGTAATTGATGGCGGCATCGGCCCATTTCTGATGCAAAGGCACGGTCAGACTGCCGACGTACACCGCGTAATCGCCCTTCTCTTTCATGCACTGCGCCAGCGCGACCATGTGATTAATGCCGTGCTGCGTGGCATCGACCATTTCGAAATCCCAGTCGGCATATTTCTGATCCGGCGATTCATGCACGATGACTTTGATCCCGGCATCGTGAGCGCGTTTCAGCACCGGCTCCAGCACGCGGGCGTCGTTTGGCACCACGCCGATCACATCCACTTTCTGGGCGATCAGATCTTCAATCGCACGCACCTGCAACGCCGGATCCGCGCTGGTCGGCCCGACCTGCCACGCGTCGATCCCGCGTTTGGCGGCTTCGCTTTTGATCCCGGCTTCCATCGCGTTGAACCAGGCGTTACCGCCCACTTTCACGACCACGCCCATGCGGATTTTGTCGGCGGCATGCGCTGACATGGACAACATGGCTGTAGCGAACAGGCAGGCAAGAACGGATTTCTTGATCATGTTTACTCTCCTGGTAGGTCAGTTATTTGCCGCAGCTAACGGGCCGTTGCGGCTGTTTTTAGTTTTTTTCTGTAGGGGTGACGGAGAAACTTCAATCACGTTAACGTTGCTCCAGGCCAGTTCCTGGCGGAATTCTTCATCCTCCAGATGGTCTGTTATCAGTGTGTCAATTTCCCGGTAGTGGCAGATCCGCGCAAAAGAGCGGCGGCCGAATTTGCTGGAGTCAGCCAGCAAAATTTTGTGCTCGGAGGAAAGCAGCATTTGCTGTTTCAGCCGCGCATGATGCTCGTTACTTTCCCGGATACCGCCTTCGTGGCTGATACCGTGACAGGAGAAAAACAGTTTGTTGATGACGAACTCTTTCAGCATTTGTTCAGCCAGCACGCCGACAAAATCTTCGTATTTTGCCGAGTACTCACCGCCCAGCCCGATCACCCGCACGTTGGCTTTCACTGCCAGCGTCTGAATGATGTGTACCGAGTTAGTCAGCACCACCAGCTGGATATCGGGCAACTGGCGCGCCAGAAACCAGCTGCTGGAACTGCTGTCGAGCAGCAGACAATCGCCGGGGTTAATCAGCTGTAATGCCCGTTTGGCGATGCGTGTTTTACTGTCCGGCGACTGATTACTGCGATCCCGAAACGATTCGCCCTGTTCAATCTGCGACGGTACGTAGGTTTTTTCCGCCGACGAATGCTCCATAAACACCGCGCCGCCGTGGCTGCGTAACAACACGCCGCGCTTTTCCAGCAGCGCCAGATCCCGCCGCGCCGTTTCCAGCGAGATGCGGCATAACTGCGCCACTTCCTGCACCAGAATGCGTCCGCGCTGGCTGAGAATTTCGGTGATATAACGATGTCGCTCTACTGGCAGCATGTGGTGATTCCTCTTTCCCGATGTCAAATAGGATACGCAGCCGGATGTTTGCGGAATGCGCAGTGCCTCAAAGGCGACTGCGGGCATTTTTTGCCACAATCGTCCTGTGATAGTTGTCACGAAAAGCTGAGAAAAGATGAAATGTTAAAGTTTGGATCTGTGGCGGGAACGGCATTAAATCGTCATTTGCGTTGCAACAAGACAGCAACAGATTTGCAAACGGTCACAATTCCTCGCGCTTTGCGCTGACCGTTAATGACCGTTTTCGTGGTATTGACCGTTTGAAGAAAGCGAACAGGGTTTGTGCAGAACATCACAGCGCTCATTTTCTGATTCCTGTTTACTACAGGTTCACTTTTTGCGGAGCACTTATGTTTTTATCTTCCGATATAAAACGCCTGTTACTGATTCTGCTGACGCCAGTCTGCGGAATAAAAGCGTTTATATTGGGATGCTGCTGTTTTAATTCTGTCGATAATCTGAGTGCAGCCACAGAAGAAAGCGCCGAAATAAATTCTGCGGATTTCAGTGACCAGTGGAAACAACTCTGGTGCTGCGCCGGAAATTCTCTGTTTCAGGAAGTCAAAAAGCCGCCATTTATTTCCCATGCGGATCATAAGGCTATTTCCGTCAGCGTTCGCCTGGTGGTTCAGTTGCGGCAGCTTCTGGAGTTCTGTAATTTATCGCGTTTAGTCAGCCAGTTACGCTGCTGCCATCGTCTGAGCGGCGCGCCGGCCACGGAATCTGATTTTATTTCTGTTGTTTCCCCTGAAGGCACAACGCGCAATTTCGCCGTTGTGCTTTTTTTATGTCTGAAATCACGCCAAACCCGAGGTATTCATTATGTATTTCGTTTGTATTGCTGCCTGCCCGACCGGTGTTGCCCATACTTATATGGCCGCAGAATCGCTTGAAGTACTGGGAAAAAAACGCGGACACGAAATTAAAGTCGAAACTCAGGGGAGTCTGGGGGCAGAAAATGTCATTACCGAAGACGATCTGGCGCGTGCCGACGGCGTTATTCTTGCCGCCGATGTCGCCATCAATAATAAAGAACGTTTCGACGGCATGATCACGCTCGAATGCAGCGTCAGTGATCCGATCAAACACGGCGACGCAGTTTTCGAAGCGATCGAACAGGAGGTCGCAAATGGCTAAATTCAGGGCAGAAGGCAGTGGCGGACACGTCGGTACGGATGTGAAAAATGCCATCATGACCGGCGTTTCTTACATGCTGCCGTTCGTGATCGCCGGTGCGGTGATCATGGGCATCGCGCGTATCGGCGCATCGATGTATGGCATCGATAATATCTGGGACAACAGCCACGCGCAGGCCGCCAGTCAGATTGTGAAACTGTTGCATCAGTTTGACGGTTTCGGCGGGCTGGCGCTTTCGCTGATGCTGCCGATTGTCGCCGGATACATCAGTTTCGCGCTGGCGAATAAACCGGGCATCGCCCCCGGCATGATTGGCGGGCTGCTGGCCAGCAATCTCGGCACCGGTTTTATCGGCGCGCTGGTGGCCGGTTTTGTCGCGGGGTATATCGTCCGCTGGATGGTGCGTTTCATTAAACTGCCGCGTGCGCTGGCCTCCGCCGGCCCCATTTTTATTCTGCCGGTCGGCGGCACGTTGCTGACCTGCATCATCATGGCGTTTGTGGTCGGCACGCCGCTGGCAGCGCTGAATCGCGGTATGGAAGCCTGGCTGATGACGATGTCCGGCACCAATAAAATCCTGCTGGCGGCGGTGATCGGCGGCATGGTCGGGTTTGATCTCGGCGGTCCGGTTAACAAAGCGGCGGTCACCACAGCGATGGCACTGCTGGCTTCCGGCATTTATGACCCGAATACTGCGGCGCAGGTGGCAATCATCATTCCGCCCATTGGCTTAGGCGTCGCGACATTACTGTGGAAAAAGCGTTTCCCCGAATCCCTGCGCGAAGCGGGTAAAGCTTCGACGCTGATGGGGCTTATCGGCGTGTCGGAAGGGGCGATTCCTTTCGCGCTGTCAAATCCTAAAATTATTGTAATTAACGTGGTGGGTTCCGCGCTCGGTGCGGCAATGGCGGTCGGGCTGGGCGCGGTGAACCATGCGCCAATTTCCGGTTTCTACGGCTGGCTGGCGGTAGATGGCTGGCCGGTCTACGTGCTGTCGATTGCCGCTGGCTCGGCGGTGGTCGCTTTCGGATCCTTGCTGGTATTCCGCCACGGTGATACCGAAACCGTGAGTAAACCCGCTGCCTCTGCTGCACCCAAATTTAAGGTGAACCGCCAATGAAAACCGTCCATCTGATTCAGCACACCCACTGGGATCGCGAATGGTATTTCACTGAAAATGATTCCAAAGCCGTCCTTTATTATTTTATGGATGATCTGATTAACCGGCTGGAAGCCGATCCGCAGCTACCGCCTTTCGTGCTCGATGCACAGACGGTGATCCTCGACGATTATCTGGAGGTCGCGCCGGAAAATCTTGCGCGCCTTACCGCGCTTATTCGCGACGGGCAGATCCTCATCGGCCCGTGGTATACACAAACCGATTTTCTGGTGGTGGGCGCGGAATCCATCGCCCGTAATTTGCTGCTGGGGATGGAAGGCGCACGCAAATACGGCACGCCAATGCCGGTCGGTTATGTGCCGGATTCCTTCGGCCAGAGCGCACAGCTGCCGATGTTTCTGAATCAGTTCGGCATCCGTCACGCAGTGCTCTGGCGTGGCTGGAGTGAGCATGACGTCGCCAGAACCGAGTTTATCTGGCACAGCAACGACGGCAGTCAGGTCACTACGGCGGTGCTGCCCTGGGGTTACGGCTGTGCCAAATGGTTACCTGCCGACGCGCAAGAGGCGCTGCCGGTGGTGCTGAAAGTCAGCCACAAACAGGCGCAGTTTGCCGCCACCGACCAGATTCTGTTACCTAACGGCAATGACCAGTCGCCGTTTGAATATCAGGTGCCGGAAATGTTGCAGACGCTGAATCAGCAGCAGGATGATTTTCGCTATGTGAACAGCAGTTTCAGTGACTTTTTTGCGGCGCTGGAAATACAGCGCGAAAAGCTGCCGGATTATCACGGCGAGCTGCTCAGCCCGAAATATATGCGTATCCATCGTGGCATTTTCTCGACCCGCATCGACATCAAAAAACTGAATGCGAAACTGGAGAAAACAGTCAGCCAGTATCTTGAACCGCTGCTGACGGTCAATGCCGCCCTCGGCCTGCCGTATCCGCAAACCACGGTGGACACTATCTGGCGCGAAGCGATGAAATCTCACGCCCATGACAGCATCGGCGGCTGCAATTCGGATCGCGTGAATGCGATGGTGAAAAACCGTCTGCTTTCCGGCCTGGAAATGGCGGAACAGCTGCTGGATCTTAACTTCCAGAAACTCAGCGAAGGGGTCACCGCGACGCAGGACGGCACAAAAATCGTGCTGTTTAACAGTCTGCCACGTCAGCGCAGCGGCACAGTGACACTGACGGTAATGACGCCGGAACGTGATTTCCGCCTGTGCGACAACGAAGGCAATGACTGTCACTGGCAGCTGTTAAGCGAGCAGCCGCAGGATATGTCGACGGTGGTACAGGAGCTGTCGAACAGCACCGAAACTACCTGGTTCCGTAAATGTGAGTTGCAGGTGGAAGTGAAAAATGTCCCGGCTTGCGGCTATACCACGTTGTGGTTTAAGCCCGGTGAAATCTCCCGCCATCTTGCGCATACGGTAAATACTCATCAGCTGGAGAATCATTTTCTGCATCTGCGTGCCGATGCGCACGGCGTGCTGACGCTGACCGACAAACGCAGCGGCCAGCATTATCATCATCTGCTGCAACTGTTGGACGGCGGGGATGCGGGCGATAACTACAATTATTCGCCGCCGGAGGAAGACTGGAAAATTACCGGTGATGACCATTTTCTGGAATGCCATACCGATGGCGGCAGCCTGTTTAACCGGATGGTGTTGCGCTACCGGCTGCCGGTTCCGCAGGATCTGAATTCACGCCAGCAGAGGCTGACGGACGCCGTGCTTGATGTCGCGATAACCCTGACGCTGGCGCACAATTCGCCGGAGCTGAACGTGGATATCACCGTGAATAATCAGATCCGCGATCATCGTTTGCAGGTGTTGCTGCCGACCGGCGCGGCCAGTCGGGTGCATTTCGCCGACCAGCCGTTCGGGCTGATCAAGCGCGATAATCAGCCTGCCGCGATGAAAATCTGGGAGGACGAAAACTGGAGTGAAGCCCCCGCTGCGCTGTATCCGATGCAAAGTCTGGTGATGATGCACGACGAACAACGCGGACTGTGCGCCGTGACCGAAGGACTACGCGAGTATGAAATTCCCGAAGGGCAAAACGACGTACTGGCGATCACTTTACTGCGCAGCGTCGGCTGGCTGGGACGCGCCAACATGCCTTACCGGCCGGGACGCGCGTCGGGCATGGTTCTGCCTTCGCCTGAATCGCAAATCCCCGGCATTCATCATTGTTCACTGGCGGTAATGCCGCTGACTGGCGCGCCTGATGCCGCTTTCTGGCGGCGCGTGGAAGAATGGAAAACACCGATGCTGGCGTATCTGGCCACCGGCTGGTCGCGCTTCCGGCTTAATCCGCACGGGCGAGAATTTCCGGCTGATTATAGTTTGCTGAGCTGGGATACGCCGCTGCATTTCAGCACGCTGAAAAAGTCGCAACGCGGTGAACACTGGGTGATACGCGGGTGGAATCCGGCGGCACAACCGGTGAAAACCGGGGAAGTGAAATCATCGAAAAAGATTACGCCTTCGACGCTGGCGGAAGGGGAACTTAACGGGAAAAGTAACCGTGATTTCACGGAAGCCGGTGAACCGATGACGTTCTTAATCGGGATATAAGTGAGATAAAAAACGGGGAGCGATCCCCGTTTTTCATAATTTATTCTGATTACCTGCCGCCCGCCAGCTCGATAAAGCTGCCGGTCGCATAGGAGGCGGAATCCGACAGCAGCCAGGAAATCGCCTCTGCCACTTCTTCCGGCTGACCGCCGCGTTGCATCGGCAGATTAGCTTTCACGCGATCGACACGCCCCGGCTCACCACCGCTGGCATGCATTTCGGTGTAGATAAGACCCGGACGCACGCAGTTAACGCGAATACCGTACGCCGCCACTTCCAGCGCCAGACCAGTGGTTAAGGTATCCACCGCGCCTTTCGATGCGGCGTAATCCACATATTCACCCGGTGCACCCAGACGGGCAGCCGCCGAAGACACATTCACAATCGCCCCGCCCTTTCCGCCATGCCGGTGCGACATGATTTTCACCGCCTCGCGGCAGCACAGGAAGTAACCGGTCACGTTGGTGGACAGCACTTTGTTGATGCGTTCGGCAGAGAGATTTTCGATGGTTGTCTGCTGGAACAAAATCCCTGCGTTATTCACCAGCGCGGTAATCGGCCCGAGTTCAGCGCTCAACTGTTTGAACATCGCGACAACCTGCGCTTCATCGGCGATATCGGCTTTCAGCGCTATCGCTTTACCACCAGCCTGATGGATTTCATCGATAACAGATTGCGCTGCGATGTCGTTATTAAGGTAATTCACGCCGACGGCGTAACCCTGCTGCGCAAGAAGAATAGCTGTTGCACGGCCAATGCCACGGCTGGCGCCAGTGACGAGAGCAATTTTCATGAGTGACTCCATTGGGAAAATGAAGAAAGTGTAGGAGAAACTGAAAGAAAGGGGAGTTTGGCTTAGCTCCTCGCCCTGCGCAGGGGAGTGAACAATCCAGTTTTTTAGCTCCTCCCCCTGCGAAGGGGGAGGGAGCATACCGCAGTTTTACTCGTAATCTGACATCGGTACGCAGGAACAGAACAGGTTTCTGTCTCCGTACACATCATCCAGACGTTTCACGGTCGGCCAGTATTTATTGTCATAACCGGCCGGGAATACCGCCACTTCGCGGGTGTACGGATGGTTCCAGTCGCTGACTAGCTCGTTCTGCACGTGCGGTGCATTCACCAGCGGGTTGTCTTCCAGCGGCCATTCGCCTTTCGCCACGCGGTCGATTTCACTGCGGATAGCCAGCAGCGCATCGATAAAGCGATCCAGTTCCACTTTGCTTTCTGATTCGGTTGGCTCAACCATCAGCGTACCTGCCACCGGGAATGACATGGTCGGGGCGTGGAATCCGTAGTCGATCAGACGTTTGGCGATATCCATTTCACTGATACCTGTGGTCTCTTTCAGCGGGCGAATATCCAGAATGCATTCGTGCGCCACACGACCATCGCGACCTGTATAAAGCACCGGATAGGCGTCTTTCAGGCGGGTGGCGATGTAGTTCGCATTCAGAATTGCGACCTGGCTGGCTTGTTTCAGACCTTCCGCGCCCATCATGCGGATGTACATCCAGCTGATTGGCAGGATGGAAGCACTGCCGAACGGTGCCGCAGAAACCGCGCCGTTTTGCGTCAGTACGCCATCAATTTGCACCACGCTGTGACCCGGAACGAACGGAGCCAGATGGGATTTCACGCCGATAGGCCCCATGCCAGGACCGCCGCCGCCGTGCGGGATACAGAAGGTTTTATGCAGATTGAGGTGCGAAACGTCCGCGCCGATATAACCCGGCGTCGTGATGCCAACCTGGGCGTTCATGTTCGCACCGTCGAGGTAAACCTGACCACCGTACTGATGCACAATCTGGCAAACTTCGCGGATGGTTTCTTCGTAAACGCCGTGCGTTGACGGATAAGTCACCATGATACAAGACAGTTCGTCGCCTGCTTTCGCGGCTTTCTCACGCAGGTCACTCAGGTCGATGTTGCCTTGTTTGTCGCACGCGACCACCACCACAGTCATACTCGCCATCTGCGCGGATGCCGGGTTAGTGCCGTGCGCTGAACTTGGGATCAGACAGATGTGGCGGCTGCTTTCGTTACGGCTTTCGTGGTAGCGACGGATAGCCAGCAGACCGGCATATTCGCCCTGCGCGCCGGAGTTTGGCTGCATACAAACCGCGTCGTAACCCGTGAGCTGAACCAGCCATTGTGACAACTGGCCAATCATTTGCTGATAACCGCCAGCCTGTTCTGTCGGGCAGAACGGATGCAGTTCAGCGAATTCCGGCCAGGTGATCGGGATCATTTCTGCCGCAGCATTCAGTTTCATGGTGCAGGAACCCAGCGGGATCATCGCCTGATTCAGCGCCAGATCCTTTTTCTCCAGACGGTGCATATAACGCATCATCTCGGTTTCGCTGTGGTACTGGTTGAATACCGGATGGGTGAGGATCGGATCCACACGCAGCATCGCCGCAGGAATGGAGTTGCTGTCGGTCGATGCCGCTTTGTCCAGTTTGTCGATATCCAGACCGTTGTCATCGCCCAGCAGGGCAGCGAACAGCACCTGAACGTCTTCGCGGGAAGTGGCTTCATCGAGGGTAATACCCACCGCGCCATGAATATCCGTACGCAGGTTCAGACCAAAGCTCAGCGCGCGTTCCAGCACGGCGGCTTTATCTTTGACTTCAACGGTCAGCGTGTCGAACCAGGTGTTGTGGCGCAGCGTCAGGCCGCCCTGTTTCAGGCCAGCAGCCAGAATGTCGGTCAGACGGTGAATGCGTGACGCAATGCGCTTCAGGCCTTCAGGGCCGTGGAATACTGCATACAGGCTGGCAATGTTGGCCAGTAAAACCTGCGAGGTACAAATGTTGGAGTTGGCTTTCTCGCGGCGGATATGTTGCTCGCGGGTCTGCATCGCCATACGCAGTGCAGTTTTGCCCGCGGCATCACGGGAAACCCCGATGATACGGCCCGGCATGGAACGTTTGAATTCGTCTACGCAGGCGAAGAAGGCCGCGTGCGGACCGCCATAACCCATCGGCACACCAAAGCGTTGCGCGGAACCGAAGACCACGTCTGCGCCCTGTTTGCCCGGTGCGGCCAGCAGTACGAGTGCCATAATGTCAGCGGCAACGCTGGTGATAATTTTGCGGGATTTCAGCTCAGCCAGCAGCGCCGTGTAATCGTGCACTTCGCCGGTAGTGCCAACCTGCTGTAACAGCACGCCGAACACGCCTTCCAGCTCGAGCACCTTTTCGGCTTTATCGACGATGATGTCGAAACCGAATGTTTCCGCACGGGTACGAACTACGTCCAGCGTTTGCGGATGCACGTCGTCAGCCACGAAGAAACGGTTAGCGTCTTTCAGTTTGCTGGCGCGTTTTGCCAGTGCCATCGCTTCCGCGGCGGCAGTCGCTTCGTCGAGCAAAGAAGCAGAAGCCAGATCCAGACCGGTAAGATCTAACGTCAGTTGCTGGAAGTTCAGCAGCGCTTCAAGACGGCCCTGCGACACTTCCGGCTGGTACGGGGTATACGCGGTGTACCAGCCCGGATTTTCCAGCATGTTGCGCAGGATAACCGGCGGCGTCAGCACCGCGCTGTAGCCCATACCGATATAGGATTTGTAGCGCTGGTTCTGGCTGGCTATGGCTTTCAGCTCAGCCAGAGCCTGATGTTCCGTCACGGCATCGCCGACGGCTGGTGGCCCCGGCAATTGGATATCGACCGGAACGATCTGCTGGATCAGCGCATTTAAGGAATCCGCACCGACCGTTTCCAGCATCTGTTGCTGCTGCTGAGAAGACGGACCGATATGGCGGCCAATAAAGGCTTCGCTGTGTTCAAGTTGGCTGAGAGTCTGAGTCATTTGCTACGCATTCCTGAAATCTGCTGGAGGTGTCTTGGGATACTGACAAAAGCTACGGGTCTGGATCTGCCCCGTAAGCGGGTTACGGGGCGGGTAAAACAGTATTTAATCAGTCTTCAATTGATGCTGAATAGGCCTCTGCATCAAGCAGCTTAGCCAGTTCGCTTTCGTCTGATGCTTTAATCTGGAATAGGAAACCGGTGCCGTATGGCTCGCTATTTACCAGCTCCGGAGAACCTTCCAGTTCGCCGTTAACAGCCACAATTTCGCCGCTGATAGGAGAATAAATATCTGAAGCCGCTTTAACGGATTCCGCCACGGCGCAGTCTTCACCGGCAGCCACTTCACGGCCAACTTCTGGCAGATCAACGAAAACCATGTCGCCCAGTAATTCCTGCGCGTGTTCGGTGATACCTACGGTGTAAACGCCGTTGCCTTCTGAACGAACCCACTCATGGGAAGAGGCGTATTTCAAATCTGCTGGAACATTGCTCATTATATTTTCTCCAAAAAAGTGCTTAATTCAGCGTTAACTGGATAATTTTTATTACGAATTTTTTACTGCACCAGCGGTTTGCCGTTACGGACAAAACCTGGTTTGGTGACTTTTACCGGCATTTCGCGGTTACGGATTTGCACAATGGCGTGTTCGCCAATGCCCGCCGGAACGCGTGCCAGAGCAATACTGTAGCCCAGCGTCGGAGAGAATGAGCCGCTGGTGATCACGCCTTCCAGCGTGTTGCCCGCGCTGTCGGTGAATCGCACCGGCAGTTCGTTACGCAATACGCCTTTCTCGGTCATCACCAGGCCGACCAGCTGTTCGGTGCCCTGCTCGCGCTGTCTTTCCAGTGCGTCACGGCCAATAAAGTTGCGGTCTTCAGGTGTCCACGCGATGGTCCAGCCCATATTGGCTGCCAGCGGTGAAACGCCTTCGTCCATTTCCTGACCGTAGAGATTCATGCCCGCTTCCAGACGCAGTGTGTCGCGCGCGCCCAGGCCGGCAGGTTTCACACCTGCTGCCAGCAGTTTCTGCCAGAAATCAGCCACCTGCTCTTGCGGCAGTGCGATTTCATAACCTGCTTCCCCGGTGTAACCGGTAGTGGCGATAAAGAGATCACCTGCCTGCACGCCGAAGAACGGCTTCATTCCAGCGACCGCTTGTTTTTGTTCTGCGGTAAACAGCGTTTCGGCTTTCTCTTTCGCCTGCGGCCCCTGAACAGCCACCAGCGCCAGATCATCACGCACGGTCAGTTCAATGTCATACGGTTCAGCATGCTGCGAAATCCATGCCAGATCTTTCTCGCGGGTGGCGGAGTTCACCACCAGACGGAAGTAATTTTCATTGAGGAAATAGACAATCAGATCGTCAATCACGCCACCGGAGGCATTGAGCATGCCGGTGTACAGCGCTTTGCCGGGAACGGTAAGTTTGGCGACGTCATTCGCCAGAAGGTAACGGAGGAATTCACGGGTACGTGCACCGTGGAGATCGACAATGGTCATGTGCGAGACGTCAAACATACCGGCATCCTGACGCACGATGTGGTGTTCATCCAGCTGAGAGCCGTAATGCAAAGGCATCATCCAGCCGTGGAAATCGACCATACGCGCGCCGCACGCAACATGTTGTTCATAAAGCTGAGTCTGCTTAACCATCTTATTCCTCATGACGAAAAGGCTGCCTGAAAGTTGAAAATGACAGGGAGCGCAAACGATACCCTTTGTTCGAACTTACCACTGAATCTCCCTGCTAACCATAAGTTAAAATATGCAGAGCGGGATGAATGTCAGTGATTTCACAGGGGCATTGTGCAGAGTTTTTGACTGGCAAACTGAGGTTTATGGCGCAAAATCTACAAATAAACATCAAAAGTATCGATGTTATATAACGACAAGGCCGGATTTCTCACCATTTGCAGAATAAGAAACCCGACCCCGGATTAGAAAATGTAATGGAAAAATTGAGCTGGAATTAGATTATTTCAATCGAACCGAATCGTCCTGTAACCACTCGGGTAAATCGTTCAGCCCCATAGCCTGGCGGACCAGTTTCGGTTTAACGCCCGGCAGGGAATCCGCCAGCGTCAGGCCGATATCGCGCAACAGTTTCTTGGCAGGATTGTCACCGGCAAACAGTTCGCGGAAGCCCTGCATACCCGCCAGCATCAGCGCGGCGCTGTGTTTACGGCGGCGCTCGTAACGACGCAGGTACATATGCTGGCCGAAATCTTTGCCTTCTTTTTGCAGGCGTTTGATTTCTGAAGCCAGTTCAGCGGCATCCATGAAACCTAAATTAACGCCCTGCCCGGCCAGCGGATGCACGGTATGTGCCGCATCGCCGACCAGCGCCAGGCGTTGCCCGGCAAAACTGCGGGCATAACGACCGGTCAGCGGGAAGGTCATACGCTCGCTTTCCACGGAACAAACACCGAGACGCAGGTCAAAGGTGCTGGCGAGGATTTTGTTGAACTCCTGAGGCTCCAGCGCGCTCAGACGTTGCGCCTCATCTGGCGAAACTGACCAGACAATAGAAGACAAATGCGCATCGGCCAGCGGAAGAAATGCCAGAATGCCTTCGCCGTGGAAGACTTGGCGTGCAACAGACTGGTGCGGTTCTTCGGTGCGGATGGTCGCTACCAGTGCATGATGGCGGTAATCCCAGAACGTCAGCGGAATGTCGGCATGCTGGCGCAGCCATGACTGCGCGCCGTCCGCTCCGACCACTAGCCGTGCGCTGAGCTGCCGGTCATCATTGAGGGTAATGAACGCCTCATTTTCGCCCCACGCCACATTCTTCAGGGTCGCTGGTGCGAGCAAAGTGATGTCGGAAGATTTTTCCGCACGTTGCCACAAGGCGCGGTGGATCACCTGATTTTCGACAATGTGGCCAAGATGGCTGAAACCGTACTCTTCGCCGCGAAACGCAATTTTGCCGAAGCTGTCGCGATCCCAAACTTCCATCCCCTGATAGGCATTCGCGCGTTGAGCAATAATGTTGTCCCAGACGCCGATAAATTTCAGCAGACGTTCACTGGCAGCATTAATAGCAGAAACCCGCAAACCCGGCTGTTCCGGTAACGGTGAATCCAGATCCGGCTGCTGGTTTTCCAGCACCGCAACACGCAGGCCGCTGCCCTGTAAACCACATGCCAGCGCCAGACCGACCATTCCGCCACCGGCGATAACCACATCAAAAGATTGCATAATTGTTCCTGTAAGGATTAACGGTCAACCCAACCCAGCGTCCTGCGGGTGAAAGCATCGCGCAACGGCGTGATGCCTTCCATCGCCAGCAGACCGAGGTTACGTCCGACCATTAGCGGCAGCCAGCGGTTGGCAAAGAGATGGATCAGGCCATCGGTTACACCGACGGTTGCCTGCTGATCGGGCTGACGGCGCTGCTGATATTCACTCAGCACGCGATAACTGCCGACATCGGCGCCCTTCGCCGCCGCTCCGGATAGCGTTTCCGCCAGCGTCATGACATCGCGCAGACCGAGGTTAAAGCCCTGTCCGGCAATCGGATGCAGCGTTTGCGCCGCATTGCCGACCAGCGCCAGACGATGGCTGATATGGCTGTTAGCTTTCTGTAATTGCAGCGGATAACTGAAACGTTTACCGGCCTGTTTCATGGTGCCCAGACGCCAGCCAAACGCCTTTTGCAGCTCGCTGAGGAACTGCGCCTCGCTCCAGTTATCGATTTCTTCTTTCGCTTCTCGCGGATGACACCAGACCAGAGAACTGCGGCCATCCGACATCGGCAGCAGCGCCAGCGGCCCGTGTGTTGTGAATCGCTCAAAAGCACGGCCGTTGTGTGGCTCGCTGGTCGCCACGTTAGCGATGACGGCAATCTGACCATAATCTTCACGCTGCCAGCCAATATTGCAGGCTTTTGCCAGCGAAGAATGCGAACCGTCTGCGGCCACAAGCAGCTGTGCGTGCAACGTTTCGCCGGTATCGAGCGTCACGCTGGCTGAATCTTGCGAGCGCGCGACATCGGTGACTTTCGCCGGGCAATGTAGCGTCACGCCGGGCGCCTTTTTCAGCATGCCAAACAGACGCTTGCCAACTTCGTGCAGCTCAACCACCTGCCCCAGTGCTTCTACGCCGTAATGGGCGGCATTGAGATTCACAAAGGCCGCATGACCGCGGTCACTGACGTGAATATCACGGATCGGTGTGGCGATAGCCTTCAGCGCTGGCCAGATGCCGACGCGGGCTAATTGCTGACAGGTTCCTTGCGCCAGCGCAATTGAGCGGGCATCAAAACCCGGATGCCCGTGATGTTCCGGCGCAGTGGCCTCCACCAGATGCACCGGTAAACTGCCTTTCGTCAGCGAGGAAATCGCCAGCGCCAGAGAGGCACCGGTCATTCCGCCGCCAACAATTACGATGCTCATATTATTTCTGTGCCGCCGCCATTAATGCTTCAATATCATCGGCTTCTTTCACCACATCGCCGGTCAGAATTTCAATGCCGGTGGCGGTGATCAGAATGTCGTCTTCGATGCGGATACCGATACCGCGATACGCTTCCGGTACGTCAGCGTCCGGCGCGATATACAGACCCGGTTCAACGGTCAGTACCATGCCCGGTTCCAGCGTACGGCTGCGATCAACTGAGCCATAATGACCGACGTCATGCACGTCCAGCCCCAGCCAGTGAGATAAACCGTGCATGAAGAACTGGCGATGTGCCTGCTCGGCGTAAAGGGTCTCAACGTCGCCTTTCATCACGCCCAGTTTCACTAGACCTTCAATCATGACGCGCACTGCCGCTTCGGTCGCGGCCTGAATGCTGCTGCCCGGCCCGAAGACCTCCAGCGCTTTATATTCTGACGCCAGCACGATGTCGTAGATTTCACGCTGCGCTTTACTGAATTTACCGTTCACCGGGAACGTGCGGGTGATATCACCGGCATAGCCACGATATTCACAACCGGCGTCGATCAGCACTAAGTCACCGTCACGCAGTTCGCATTCGTTTTCGGTGTAATGCAGGATGCAGCCGTTTTCGCCGCCGCCCACAATGGTGTTGTAGGAAGGATAACGCGCGCCGTGGCGGTTAAATTCGTGATGAATTTCGCCTTCAAGCTGATATTCAAACATGCCCGGACGGCATTTTTCCATCGCACGGGTATGAGCCAGCGCGGTGATTTCTCCGGCCCGGCGCATGATGGCAATTTCTTCCGCCGATTTGAACAGGCGCATGTCATGCACCCAGGGACGCCAGTCGATGACGGTTGCCGGAGCAGAGAAGTTCTGACGAAAACCTTTGCGCAGTTTTTCCATTGCACGGTTTACGATTTCGTCGGCATAGGCGTAATCGCCCTGCGCGTGATACATCACATCAAGGCCGTTAAGCAGCAGATGAAGCTGATCGTTGATATCGTCAAAAGGCAACGCTTTAGTCACGCCAAGTTTGGCGGGCGCAGCTTCCTGACCTAAACGACGACCAAACCAGATTTCAGCGGTGAGATCACGTACGCGGTTGAACAGCACGCTGTGGTTATGATTTTCATCACTTTTCACCAGGATCAGCACAGCTTCCGGTTCATTGAAACCGGTGAAGTACCAGAAATCACTGCTCTGACGATACGGGTATTCACTGTCGGCACTGCGTGTTGCTTGCGGCGCAGAAAAAATTATCGCAGCGCTTCCCGGTGCCATCTTCGCTAACAGCGCCTGACGACGATTCTCGTACTCTTGCTGAGTCATCACCTTCTCCTGAAATCGTTTTAATTAATGCATCGTTTTAATTAGTGCAATGTACGGTGATTTTCCGCAGCCGTCGGGCGGCTGTGACCAAATTCACCAAAGCACAAAATGGCAGCGACGCGAACGTACTCCACCACTTCTTCTAAAGATTGCGCCAGTTGTTCCTGATCTTCATCTTCGTCGTAACCAAGTTGCGCGATGCTACGCAAATCGTCGATAGCTTCACCGACTTCACCTTTCACTTTAGCGAGTTTTGGTTGCATCATTCCCAGCCCGAGCAGGAAATGGTTGACCCATCCAGCCAGCGCATCGGCACGCTCAAAGACGTGTTTTTCATCATCAGGCATCAGCATTTTGAATTCGAAGCTGTCATCTTCGAGGGTGTCTGACGTCACTTTGCGCAGTTGCTGTAGCAAATCTGCCAGTGTGTGCGGGAAGGCCATGCCTTCATTAGTCAGATCATGCACCATCGTCAGCCAGCTGCCGTCGCGATTGCCACCGCACAGCAAGCCACTGATCAAACCGTGCATTTCTGCTGCGGTCAAAGCAACCGATTGTTGTTTCAGGTTTTGATCCAACGAATCGTAAGTAGGGTAAGTATTCTCAATAGACATGCGCATTCGCCATCGTTGGCTGGTTAAGTTCGTGTTATGCTACCACCAAGGTCTGTCGTAGTACCAGATTAGCAGCCCGCGATCGGGTGGTATAAGGCATGAATGGCACGCCCTGAACAATCGGGCAGCAGTCAGTCGGTCATGGGGTTGTAACCTGGTATTGAGATAGTTATAGTGGCGCCCGCTTCCAACATCCTGCGCCAGGTCGTAGTGGTCACGTTGGGGCGGACGAATAATTCAGCAGGAAGGTGGCATGTCTGCACAACCGGTAGATATTCAAATTTTTGGTCGCTCTTTACGAGTGAATTGTCCGCCAGAACAACAGGAAGCACTGAATCTGGCAGCTGATGATCTTAATCAGCGGTTGCAAGATCTGAAAGTTCGCACTAGAGTCACCAATACAGAGCAACTGGTTTTCATCGCGGCATTGAACGTATGTCACGAACTTGCTCAGGAAAGGTTGAAAACGCGCGACTACGCATCCAATATGGAACAACGTATCCGGATGTTGCAACAAACCATCGAGCAGGCATTGCTCGAACAAGGCCGGATCTCTGAACGTGAAGGGGCGCCTTTCGAATAACACACGTTGCTGACTGACTGGTCACAGGTCGTCAGAAACGGTAAAAAATTTCTCTGAGATGTTCGCCAGCGGGCCCGTCCCCTGAGCCGATAATTAGTACCAACAGAATGTGATGATCCGTAATCGGTGCGCATGCTCGGTCCGTCCGAGAAGCCTAAAGATTGCGACAGCACGTTCACCTTGAACCATGGGTTCAAGGGTTACAGCCTGCGACGGCATCTCGGAGATTCCCCTTTCTTTTCGGTACATCCCTTTCTGGTGTTTGTATCTATGCCCTACACACCTCTGTTTGCATCAGCCCGACAAACTATCCGCACTGAAATACGTCAACGCAGAAATAATCTGACCGCTGAACAGCAATCGCAATTTGCGCTTCAGGCAGCAGAACGTGTCGCTACACACCCAAAGATTCAATCCGCAAAAACAATTTCCGTCTTTCTGTCCTTTGATGGCGAGCTGGATACAAAACCGCTGATCGACCGGCTATGGCGCGAAGGCAAACAGCTTTGTCTGCCGGTGCTTCACCCTTTCTCTGCGGGCAATCTGCTTTTTCTGCGTTACACGCCCGATACCCCGCTGATCCGCAATCGCCTCAAAATTCTGGAGCCACAGCTGGACGTCACGCAGGTCATTCCATTATCACAGCTGAATATCATCCTGACGCCGCTGGTCGCTTTCGACAGCACCGGACAACGCTTAGGTATGGGCGGCGGCTTTTATGACCGCACCCTTGAGCACTGGCAGGAAAGCGGGGCATATCCGATAGGTCTTGCGCACGATTGTCAGCATGTCGATGCTTTGCCGGTGGAATACTGGGATGTGCCTTTGCCTCAGGTGATTACGCCCGCGAAAGTATGGACATGGTAATGCCAGGCACTAAAACATCACAGTAAAGTACAGATACGGCAGACATATTGTGCAATCCATTTGTATGTTGTAACTAAGCAAGTTATCTTTCTGCGCAGCGCGTAATACATCACAGCTAACTCTTTGAAATAAAGAACATCCTCATTTTATACATACCGTTACACGCCGATACCAATCACTCACGGACAGCGCAAGCCGTCACGCCTATTATTCTCTCACCGGCCCCGCAGTGGGGTGGACACATAAACCAAAAATTCTAAAGGAATTACACATGAAAAAAGTATTAGCTCTGGTTGTAGCCGCTGCAATGGGCCTGTCTTCAGTTGCTTTCGCTGCTGAAACCACTGCAACTCCGGCACCCGCTGCAACAGCGACTACCGCTGCTCCGGCTCATGCGACTAAACATAAAGCACACAAAAAACCTGTGCAAAAAGCTCAGGCTGCCAAGAAACACAAAAAAGCAGCCAAGAAAGCTGCACCGGTAGCTCAGAAAGCTCAGGCTGCTAAAAAACACGTGAAACACGCCAAGAAAGCTGCACCGGTAGCCCAGAAAGCTCAGGCTGCTAAAAAACACGTGAAACACGCTAAGAAAGCTGCACCAGTAGCGCAGAAAGCGCAGGCTGCTAAAAAACACGTGAAACACGCTAAGAAAGCTGCGCCAGTAGCTCAGAAAGCGCAGGCTGCTAAAAAACATGTAAAACATGCTAAGAAAGCTGCACCAGCTGCGAAAGCAACTCCGGCAGCATAAGACGTAACGAAGAAGTCTTCGTGAGCATCACTGCTCGCTCTTATCAAGACTGTTAATTTAACACCCGGTTCGCCGGGTGTTTTTTTCTCCGTTTTTTATTCCGAGGTACTGACAGATGATGCTGCGCCGCTACCAGTTTGAAATCACCCTGTCATCGTTGATCCTTTGTGGTCTGGTCGCCCTCTCCTTTTACTTCTGAATGCTTTCGTTGCCCGGTTATATCCCTCCCGACATTCTTTAATTCCCTGATGCCACAAACAAAAAAACCGCCTTTCGGCGGCTTTGTTATTTACGGCTGATACGATCAGTAAAGCAGACGTGCGCGGATGGTGCCCGGAATGGCCTTCATCAGTTGCAGCGCGGTAGTCAGCGTATTGATATCCGTTTCTGCGTCGATGACCACATAACCGATTTCAGGGCTGGTTTGCAGGTACTGTGCCGCAATGTTGATGCCTTGCTCCGCGAAAATCTGGTTGATGCTGGTCAGCACGCCCGGACGGTTTTCGTGAATATGCAGCAAACGGCTGGCTTTCTCGGTATGCGCTGGCAAAGAGGCTTCCGGGAAGTTAACCGCTGACAGCGTTGAACCGTTGTCTGAGTATTTTGCCAGTTTACCTGCCACTTCCAGACCAATACCTTCCTGCGCTTCCATCGTAGAACCGCCGATGTGTGGCGTCAGCAATACATTATCGAATTCACACAGCGGAGAAATGAAGGGATCGCTGTTGGTTGCTGGTTCTTCCGGGAAGACATCGATTGCCGCACCGGAAAGATGCTTGCTGCGCAGTGCGTTGCACAGGGCAGCAATGTCGATGACCGTACCGCGTGAGGCGTTGATCAGCAGTGCGCCCGGCTTCATTTGCGCCAGCTGCACTTCAGAAATCATGTCTTTGGTGCTCAGGGTTTCCGGCACGTGCAGCGTAACGACGTCGCTGGTGCTGAGCAGTTCTTCCAGAGTAGCAATCGGCTGTGCGTTGCCCAAAGGCAGTTTACTTTCGATGTCATAATAGAAGACGCGCATTCCCAGGCTTTCCGCCAGGATCCCCAGCTGCGTACCGATGTGGCCGTAACCGATAATCCCCAGACGTTTACCACGCGCTTCGAAGGAGCCGACCGCCAGTTTGTTCCAGATACCGCGGTGCGCTTTGGCGTTGGCTTCAGGAATACCACGCATCATCAGCAGCATTTCGCCCAGCACCATTTCGGCAACCGAACGGGTATTAGAGAACGGTGCATTGAAGACCGGAATACCGCGGCGCGTCGCGGCTTTCAGATCAACCTGATTAGTCCCGATACAGAAACACCCAACAGCTATCAGTTTTTCGGCTGCCTGGAACACTTCTTCAGTCAGCTGAGTACGCGATCGGAGTCCAACAAAGTGCGCATCACGGATCGATTCTTTCAGCGACTCCGTATCTAAAGCACCTTTGTGAAATTCAATATTGGTGTAACCCGCGGCACGGAGTGTATCAACCGCACTTTGGTGGACGCCTTCCACTAACAAAAATTTAATCTTGTCTTTCTCAAGTGATACTTTTGCCATTTCCCGACCCTATATTTTACTGGCTGAATTCGAACTGCTAGGTGACTGCTCAGTCAACATAACAAAAAATTCGCCATCATCAATACAAACGATTGCCTGCCCCGTAGCAGAAGGCTCACTTCGCCTGATGGTTTTCAGCATTTCGTGCTGGTTAGAATTTATGGAGCCAGACGTTCAGGAGGAGAATGTTAGGAATGTGACATAAGTCACCAAATTAAGGCTTTTGAAGAAAAGATGATTCATCCAGAAAATTATCATCTTCATAACATTGCGTTATGACAGGAGTGTGTCTGGCTGCTTTTCTATGAGCAGCCAGATCTTCTGCTTATCGCTGGCTTATTTCAGCTTAACAGTTTTAACGCCTTCAGAAGTGCCGACCAGCGCCACGTCAGCGCCACGGTTGGCAAACAGGCCGACAGTCACCACACCGGCAATACTGTTGATCTTATTTTCCATCGCAACAGCATCCAGAATATTCAGGTTATGCACATCCAGGATCACGTTGCCGTTGTCGGTCAGCACATTCTGACGGTATTCCGGCAGACCGCCCAGTTTCACCAGTTCACGCGCCACATAAGAACGCGCCATCGGGATCACTTCCACCGGCAGCGGGAATTTACCCAGCACATCAACCTGCTTGGAAGCATCCACGATACAGATGAATTTTTTGGCAATCGCCGCAATGATTTTTTCGCGGGTCAGCGCTGCGCCACCGCCTTTAATCATCTGCATTGAGCCGTTGATTTCATCAGCGCCATCGACATACACATCCAGCGAATCCACTTCGTTGCTGTCGAAAACGTGAATACCTAAACTTTTCAGTTTCGCGGTAGAGGCGTCGGAACTGGAAACCGCGCCTTCAATCTGGCCTTTGATGGAACCCAGTGCGTCAATGAAATGTGCGGCTGTGGATCCAGTGCCGACACCGACAATGGTGCCCGGCGTGACGTAATCCAGTGCGGCCCAGCCGACTGCTTTTTTCAATTCTTCCTGCGTCATAATGGCTTCTCTGTCTGATAACACGAAAGTGGCGTGAATGCTTCGATGGAACGAATAGTGGCGGTGATTATAAAGCATGTGCCGACAATTTGGATAAGCAACACCGCAGCCAGATCACACTTATTAAGTGCAATTGTGCTGCAAACACAAAGATTTTCCTCACCACAAATCCTGACAATCTGTGGCATAGTGTTCGGATAAAATTAAATCTAAGGGACAGAACTCCGATGAAACGCCCGGACTATAGAACGCTGCAGGCACTGGATGCGGTGATCCGCGAGCGCGGTTTTGAGCGCGCAGCACAGAAGCTTTGCATCACTCAATCGGCGGTCTCTCAGCGCATTAAACAACTGGAAAATTTGTTCGGCCAGCCTTTGCTGGTGCGTACTGTACCGCCCCGTCCGACCGAACAGGGTCAGAAATTACTCGCATTGCTGCATCAGGTGGAACTGCTGGAAGAAGAGTGGCTGGGCAGTGACAGCAATAATGAAAGCAACGATACGCCATTGCTGCTTTCGCTGGCGGTCAACGCCGACAGTCTGGCGACCTGGCTGTTACCAGCGCTGAAATCGGTGCTGGTCGATTCGCCTATCCGTCTGAATTTGCAGGTCGAAGATGAAACGCGCACGCAGGAACGTCTGCGTCGCGGCGAAGTGGTCGGTGCGGTGAGTATTCAGCCACAGCCGCTGCCGAGTTGTCTGGTGGATCAGCTTGGCGCGCTGGACTATTTATTTGTCGGTTCCAAACCGTTTGCCGATCGCTATTTCCCGAATGGTGTCACCCGCTCCGCCTTGCTGAAAGCACCAGCGGTGGCGTTTGACCATCTGGATGATATGCACCAGGCCTTTCTGCAACAGAACTTCGATCTGTCGCCGGGCAGCGTTCCGTGTCATATCGTTAACTCGTCGGAAGCCTTCGTGCAGCTGGCCCGTCAGGGCACCACCTGTTGTATGATCCCGCATTTACAGATTGAGAAAGAGCTGGAAAGCGGTGAACTGATTGACCTGACACCCGGCCTGTTCCAGCGTCGTATGCTTTACTGGCATCGGTTTGCGCCGGAAAGCCGCATGATGCGTAAAGTTACCGACGCGCTGATCGCCCACGGCCATCAGGTATTGCGTCAGGACTGATAAAAATTTCCGGTGTGAAAAGCGGCGCTTACCTGCTTTTCTCCCGGACCATCTCGAGCAATGCCCGCAGTGCCGCAGGCACATGTCCACAAACAAAAAACCCGCCGGAGCGGGTTTTTTCATTATGACGGCGTCATTTTTACTGCGCGGGTGCCGGAGCCTGCGGCTGCAATTCGAACACCACATCGACCTGATCGTCGAAGTGAATGCTTTGCTGCTCGTAAGTCTGTGCGACATCGCTCTGACCTGCGGCTTCGGCGGTTTTATACATCCGCGCCACCGGCATAGGCTGATAGTTGGCTACGTGATAGCGAATGCTGTAAACCGGCCCCAGTTTGGTGTGGAAACCTTCGGCCAGAGATTTTGCCTGCTGCGTGGCGTTTTCAATCGCTTTCTGACGTGCTTCATCACGGAATTTATCCGGATTTGCCACGCCCAGTTCAACCGCACGCACTTCATTCAGACCTGATTTCAGTGCGCCATCCAGAAGCTCGTTCAGTTTGTCCAGCTGACGCAATGTCACCTGAACCTGACGCACGGCACGATAGCCTTTCAGCTGTGAGGTACCGTCTTTCAGGTAGTTATATTCCGGCTGAGTGCGCAGGTTGGCCGCATTGATATCTTTCTTCTCAATGCCGTTTTTTTGCAGGAAAGCAAAATATTCCGCGACGCGCTCATCGGCCTGTTTCTTGGCGCTGGCTGAATCATTCGCCGACACGCTGACTTCAATTGCCAGCGTCGCGATATCCGGCGTTGCATCAACGCTCGCCGTGCCTGACGTCACCACATGCGGCCCGGCAGGTAATTCCGCCGCTTGCAACGCCAAAGGTAATGTCCCTAATCCCAACATCGCTGCTACAGCTAATGCTTTCAGTTTCACAGTGCCTCCATTAATCATCAAAGATCTGGCAATAGATAGGTCAAAACAATCTGCGAAACCGTAGCATAATCCGTTACAACTGAAACTAAGATTAGTGACAAAACTTAAAATACGCCGGTCTGACGCGCCAATTGTACGGCAATGCCCCACATAATCGTGCCAACGATAAAGTTGATGACCCGCTGCACTTTGCCGGTATTCAGCCACGGCGCCAGCATGGCGGCGAGAATAGCCAGCCCGAAGAACCAAATGACGGAAGCACTGACCGCACCGAGCGCAAACCACGAACGCTCATCGTGACTCAGGCTGCCGCCGAGACTCCCCAGCACCACAAAGGTATCCAGATAAACATGCGGATTCAGCCAGGTGACCGCCAGCATACTGACGACGATTTTCCAGCGGCTTTGTTTCGCCACTTCCGCCTGCGCCAGTTCGGGATTTTTACTGAATGCCGTGCGAAACGCACCCCAGCCATACCAGAGTAAAAATGCCACACCGCCCCAGCTCACCAGTAACAGCAACATAGGGGATTTGCTCAGCAGCGCGCTGCCGCCAAAAATGCCGCCGCAGATCAGCGCGATGTCGCTCAGCGCGCATAATCCGGCAATCATCAGGTGATACTGACGGCGAATGCCCTGATTCATTACAAACGCATTCTGCGGGCCAATCGGTAAAATCATTGCGGCGCTCATCGCCAGTCCTTGCAGGAAAATAGCCAGCACGGGATATCCTTCAGAGAGTTGATAACAGAAAGTGGATAACAGAGATTGCGCGCAGTGTAAGGGCTTTTCTGGCATAAGAGGAAATGGATATTTCTAATCGCTCATTAGACTGGCTTATAAACACAAATCGTCAATCTGCGGCATAAAAAAAGCGCCCGCAGGCGCCTCTGAAAATCTGGATCCGGCAAGAATCGGTTACTCGAACGAGCGTCGTTCTTCCTGCTGGTTGTCTGCCGCATTCGCCACCTGATAAAGGTGAACATCCATTTGCGGGTAAGCAATATTGATTTTGTTTTTATCCAGGGCGCGCTTGAACGATTCCAGCAGATCCCATTTCACGTTCTGCGCATCGCCGTTGTTGGTCCATGCGTACACGATAAAATTCAGGGTAGACGCTGCCATTTCGTTCAGACGAACCACGACATCTTTATCTTTCAAAACGCGCGGATCGGCAGAAACGATCTCGGTCAGAAGTTGCTTGACCAGATCGATGTCAGAGTCATAACCCACGCCAATGGTCAGGTCGATACGACTGGTCGGTTCGCGGGAGTTGTTGATGATATTGCCGGCGATGATTTTTCCGTTTGGCACCACAATGATTTTGTTGTCAGGCGTACGCAGGGTGGTCGAGAAAATTTGCACCTGAGTGACCGTACCGGCTACACCACCGAGATCAACATACTCACCGGCGCGGAACGGACGGAAGATCACCAGCAAAACGCCTGCTGCAAAGTTAGAAAGCGACCCCTGTAATGCCAGACCAACGGCCAGACCGGCGGCACCGATGACCGCAATCACGGACGTGGTTTGCACGCCAATTCGCCCCAGAACCGCAATCAGCGTGAACGCGATAATCGCGTAACGCACCATAGCGGAAAGGAAATCGGAAACTGTGATATCAATGCCACGAATTTTTAAGACCCGGCTGACGGCACCGGAGACGGCACGGGCGATAATCATACCGATAATCAGAATGAAAATAGCAGCCACAATATTCACAGCATAATGAAGCAGTAACGCCTGGTTTCTCACCAGCCAGTTGCCAGCATTATTAATGCTGCCCACAACTTTTAAATCATCCATTTAAAGTACCTCAAAATTACACCCTGACGGGCTGTAAGAAAACAAAACTGCCCGACGAGGCGGGCAGCAAGTGTGCTTTAAGGTTAACTAACAAAGTCATGAAGTGCCAATTCTGCACGAAAGACTTCCGGTGAATTAAGAATTCGCGTGGCTGTTTTTTAACGTTTCCGCAGTTTTGAATGCCTGAAGAGGTCCGCGGCCACTCAGCGTGAAAGCTGAGATTATCGTGAAGGTCAGTGCCACCAGACCAAGGATCAGATAGGTTCCGTGGAAACCGATGCGGTCATACATGTTCCCGGCAAAGACGGACATAAACATGATCGCCACCTGTTTGAAGAAGCAGAATGTGACCAGATAAATCGTCGCGGAGAACCGTACTTCAAACACTGATGTGATGTATTTGAAACAGCCCACAATCAGGAAAGGTATTTCAAACATATGCAGCGTTTTCAGCACCACCACTTCCAGTGGCGTTGAAGCAAATGAAGAACCGATGATGCGCACTGACATAATCATCCCGGCCAGCAGCAACGCATTCTTGCCACCAATACGGTTCACAATCAGCGGCGCGAAGAACATGATGCAGGCGTTGAGCAATTCACCCATCGTGGTCACATAGCCAAAGACCCTGGTTCCTTCGGAAGATGATGAGAAGAACGAGGTAAAGAAGTTGGCAAATTGCTGGTCGAATACGTCATAAGTGCAGGAAACACCAATCACGTACAGCGCCAGGAACCACAGTTTTTTGTCTTTCAGCAGTTCGAGCGCAAGTTTGAGATTGAAGGGTTTGGAGTTGGCTCCCAGTTCATTGGCCACGCGGGCGCTCGACGTGACTTCCGGTTTGGCGATCAGCAACAGAATGGCGAGGATCACCGCACAGCCGGAGCCGAGCCAGAACACGAATTCGTTGTTGATGGTAAACATGATGCCGACCACTGACGCACACAGTGCCCAGCCGACACAACCAAACATTCGCGCACGACCAAATTCAAAGCTGCTGCGGCGGCTGACTTTTTCGATGTAGGCCTCAATGGCTGGCGCACCGGCGTTGTAAATCAGACCGAGATAAATTCCGCCGACCACTGATCCCAGATAAATGTTTATCTTCAGCAACGGGCCAAACACGTAGATAAAGAATGGCGCGAACAAAACCAGCATGCCGGTGATGATCCACAGCAAATGCTTTTTCAGCCCCAGTTTATCGGCCAGTAAACCAAACACCGGCTGGAACATTAGCGAGAATAACGAAATGCTGGCGAAGATAATGCCGGTGTCGCTTTTACTGATGTGATTGATGTCATGGAGCCAGATCGGGAAGAACGGGAAGTAGGCGCCCATGATGAAAAAGTAAAAGAAGAAGAACAGCCCGAACATCCAAAAGTTAGTATTTTTCAGGTAATACATAAGCAGTTTCCTTACGTCTGAATGTCGCGCCGTGGCAAAATCGCCACGGCGCAGGCGGTCAGGCACGTTTCCAGGTGAACGAATAATGGTACTGACCGGCAGTCAGCAGGAAGTCCGGACTGACGCTCGGGCTCCATGAGTCATCGCCGCCGACGCCCATATGGAAGCCGTCGATGTTCAGCCAGGTGCCCTCTTCTTCACGCAACAAATGACGATGAGGGGTATCCGTCAGCTGTTGCAGGCTGTAGCGGCTCAGGCCAAAGTGGAAATTACCTCGCAGTTTCCAGCCCGCGTAATCCAGCTCGCGTGTCTCACCGCGCAGGCCGTTTTCGGTCGGGAAAACGTACGGCGTATAGAGTTCCGCCAGCGGCAGGGTCCAGCGTCCGTGTTGCGCGGCCAATCGGCGATCCGGATAGTTTTCGTGTGGCCCCAGCCCCAGCCAGCTGACGTTTTCTGCGGTTTCCGCCAGCTGACAGGTCAGACCGATGCGCCCCGGCGACGGCACGTTGGATGCCACACGGACATCGGCGCTGATATGCAGCTCACCCTGATTATCGATGCGGAAAATTTTGCGACTCAGCAGACGCGTTTCCTCACCCGCCATAAACGCGTGCGTGGTAATGATCACCACGCCGTCCTGTAACTGATCGGCGGAGATATTCAGCAGACGCGATTCCAGCTGATACATTCCGGCGGCTTTCCAGCGTTCCACCCAGGCATTGGGGTCAATGCGCGTCACTTCGCTGACACCGATATCGTTATCCACCGGCGCACGGACAAACTGATCGCGAAGTGCAGAAAGCAGACGCGGCGTTTTGCCATCGAACCACTGTTCCAGCTGCCCGCTCTGCTGACTGAACTGCCAGCGCTGCGCGCCATGCACGACAGAAATCAGGTCACCCTGTTGATCCAGAACCGGCGCAGCAGCGGAGATTTTCTCCGGAACCGGCAGGCTCAGCGGCTGTGGCAATTGCCATTGATCCCAGGCGCTGCGGTGTCCGGCTTCTGACCACGCGGTCGCCTGCGGCTGATGCACCGCAACGTTCAGCCATAAATCGCCTTCTGACTGCGAAATGGCTCCCAGCTCCATTATCTGCCTGCCATTTGGCGCGATATTCAGTACCGCTTCGCCCTCAGAAATGACGTCTCCGTCACGTTCAATACGCCAGACCAGCTGTTCGTTATCGCTGTGACGGAACAGATACTCACTGTGAATTTCCAGCGTCAGCGGCGAGGTGCCAGTCAGCGAGAACTGGAAGAATTGCTGTGCGCGCTGTGCTTCAAACAAGGACGGATGCGGCGTGCGGTCGGCAAACACCAGACCGTTCATACAGAACTGGCGGTCGTTTGGCGTATCGCCAAAATCACCGCCGTAGGCCATATAACGCTCCCCGTCTTCGCCGGTACGCAGCAGACTTTGATCTACCCAGTCCCAGACAAAACCGCCCTGTAAACGCGGGAACTGACGGAACGCTTTCCAGTATTTATCGAAGCCGCCGAAGCTGTTGCCCATGGCATGGGCGTATTCGCAGAGGATCAGCGGGCGTGTTTCGCCCGGCATGCTGATCCACTTTTTGATCGACCATTTTGGTACGGCCGGGAAAGGCTGGTCCTGTTCGACGCGGGAATACATCGGGCAGATAATGTCGGTTGCTGCACTGTTAGCGCCGCCGCCTTCGTACTGCACCGGGCGCGTCGGATCAACGGATTTAATCCAGCAGTACAGCGCGTCATGATTCGCGCCATGCCCGGATTCGTTGCCCAGCGACCAGATGATGATGCACGGATGGTTGCGGTCGCGCTGGACCATACGCGTTACGCGTTCGCTGAAAGCGTTGAACCATACCGGATCGTCAGACAGACGGTTCATTGGCTGCATGCCGTGGGTTTCGATATTGGCTTCATCGACCACATACAGGCCGTATTCATCGCAAAGTTTGTACCACAGCGGATGGTTCGGATAATGCGAGCAGCGCACGGCGTTGAAGTTGTGCTGTTTCATCAGCACGATGTCACGACGCATTGTCGCCTCATCCATCACCTGACCGTTTTCAGGATGATGCTCATGACGGTTAGTGCCGCGGATCAGCACCGGCTGACCGTTCACTTTCAGCAGGCCGTTGCTGATTTCCACCTGACGGAAACCGACGTCGCAGGCTTCGGCTTCAATAAGCTGCCCTTGCGGAGAAATCAGGGTAATCACTGCGCGGTAAAGAGCGGGTTGTTCTGCGCTCCACAATGAGGGCTTACTCACCGGAAGACGCAGCGTGGTACGGTCAAATGCCGATCCGCGTTCATCAATAATTTCGCTGCCAAGCGATTGCTGATGTTCCGCGACCGGTTCATCGCCCTGCCAGAGCTGGACGCGCACCTGATATTCGGTGGCGTTTTCCTGCGGCACCGCGGCGCTGACCTGCACTTCCAGTTCGGCCTGCGTGAAGCTATGGAACAGATGCGTGCGCACCTGTAAGTCGGTGATTTGCTCAGCCGGTTTATGCAGCAGGGTGACATCGCGGAAAATTCCGCTCATACGCCACATATCCTGATCTTCCAGATAGCTGCCATCGCTCCAGCGCAGCACCATCACCGCCAGACGGTTTTCACCGGCGTGCAGCACATGACTGAGATCGAATTCTGCCGGTAAACGGCTGTCCTGCGAATAACCTATCCACTGACCGTTACACCACAGATAGAACGCGGAGTTCACGCCGTTAAACACGATGCGCGTCTGTCCGCTGCTCAGCCAGTCATCATCCACAGAGACTGTGAGCGAGTAACAACCGGTAGGGTTTTCTTCTGGCACAAACGGCGGATTGACCGGGATCGGATACTGAACGTTGGTATAAACAGGCGCGTCATAGCCTGCCAGTTGCCAGTTCGACGGCACCTGCACGCGGTCTGCATCAGCCAGATCCTGTTGCAACCATTGTTCAGGCACTGCTTCGGGACGGGTAAAATAGCTGAACACCCACTCGCCATTGAGGCTGCGGAAGTTTTCTGAAGGCTTATCTTCTCTGGCTTTCTGCGCATCACGCCAGCTGCTGAATGGCGGATGCGCGGGTAATCTGTTGCACTGCGTCGAGGCAGGTTTTTCCCAGTCACGGCGGGCCAGAACGACGGCCAGCGATGATAATTTATCTTCCGCTGATGGATTCATAATATCTCCCCGGTAAATTGTTATGCGCTCACAATATTATAAACATGCGTAACCGGAGAGAGTAAGTAAAGCAGAGGGATGCCGGAAAGGGACGCGGATCACAAATTCCGCGTCACAGGATCGTTAAAAGAGGATCACAGCGCGCTGAGCTGACGCGCGATGCGGATCAGTTCCTGAGATAAGGTTTCCTGCGACACATTTTCTGCGCCGGGTGTGGCCGTTGTGTGGCGCTCGACCAGAGAAGTGGGCAGCAACAGCGAGGGCTGCTGATGATCGCCATGTGTATGCAGATGGCCGACAAGCCGGTTGATACTTTCGTAACCGAGCTGGCGGAAATCCTGCTTGATGGTGGTCAGCGGCGGGAAGAAAAACGCGCTGTCTTCGGTATCGTCATAGCCAATCACCGAGATTTGCTCCGGCACGCGCAGGCCAAACTCATGGACAGCACGCAGCACGCCTAGCGCCATCTGGTCATTGGCCACCAGGATCGCCGTAGGCCGCACAGTCTCGCTGAGTAATAACAATGCCTGCTGGTAACCGGAAGCGGCGCTCCAGTCGCCGTGCTGAACCGCACAGGGCGTAATATCACGTGTTGCCAGTGTATTCAGCCAGCCTTCATAACGTAAGCGCGCAGAGATGGATTCCAGCGGGCCGGTCAGCACCGCGATTTGCCGATGCCCAAGCGCCAGCAAATGTTCCACGCCCTGCTCCGCCCCGCAGTGCGGATCGAACAGAATTTTGAAAACGTCGGCCTGCGGATCCACATCCAGAAACAACGCCGGTAAATTGCCACAAAGCTGCGCAATTGCGCCAGCATCGTCATTCGACAGCGGCACGTTAATCAGTACGCCATCCACCCGCTGCGACATCAGTTCGTTCACCGCCGTGCGACAGGCGGTCAGACTCAGGTTATCAATCATCGAAATCACGACGTTGAAACCTAACTGGTTAGCACGGGTTTTCATCGCCGAGGCAATTTGTGAAGGGGCATGCAGCGCCAGTTCTGTGGTTGCGAGACCCAGCGTATAGCTTTGCTTACCGGCCAGTTGCTGGGCCACACGATTCGGCACGTAGTTCAGCGCAGCCATCGCCTGTTCCACTTTATCACGCGTCTTCGACGAGACATGCGCCGCCTGATTCAGTACGCGCGAAACGGTCTGATAGGACACACCCGCGTGGCGCGCGACATCATCAAGGGTGACAGATTTTGGCTTCATGGCTCTCTACCTTCAGACTTCATGTTAAGGACAGCTTAAGTCGCCTTCTTCGCAGTGCAGAATGTCATTAATTTCTTTGGTGCGCTGCTCGGTTTTTTGTTGCAGACAGCCTGAATAAATCATTGGCTGGACAGAGCCCCCGTCAACGCCGGAAGACATAAAGGCGCAGTCGCTATCACGAAATGCAATCCAGCTGCGCTGGGCTGCTTTGAATTTGGTTTGCTGCTCCGGCGTAAGTTGCGCCATTTTTTGTTTGTAGGCCTGATTTAACAACACATCGCTGCGCTTGAAATCCTGTCCGGCACAGATATTCATATCTATCTGCGTCGTGGCATTTTTACAATCAACTTCAGCAGCATGAACGAACGGTGTCAGGGCAAATAACGCGAACAAAGCTATACGCATAATTTTCTCCGCCAGGGGCGTTTCCGTTAACAGGACTGACATTGTGAAGATAAAACGGGCAATAAAAAAGGGGCCGAAGCCCCTTTGACGATTATCCTCACATTCCGGTGGTCAAGCACCGGAAGCGTAAGAATTACAGTACGTCGATTGCGTTCAGTTCTTTGAATGCAAGTTCCAGGCGAGTCACCATGGAAGACTGAGCAGAACGCAGCCATACGCGCGGGTCATAGAATTTCTTGTTAGGTTTGTCCGCGCCTTCCGGGTTACCCAACTGACCTTGCAGGTAAGCTTCGTTTTTCTTGTAGAACTGCAGGATACCATCCCAGTTAGCCCACTGGGTGTCGGTATCGATGTTCATTTTGATAACACCGTAGCCTACAGATTCTTTGATTTCTGCTGCAGTAGAACCGGAACCGCCGTGGAATACGAAGTTCAGGCTGTTGTGTGGCAGGTTGTGTTTCTTGCAAACGTATTCCTGAGAATCGCGCAGGATCGTTGGAGTCAGTTTAACGTTACCTGGTTTGTAGACACCGTGTACGTTACCGAATGACGCAGCGATAGTGAAACGCGGGCTGATTGCGTTCAGTTTTTCGTATGCGTAATCAACGTCTTGTGGCTGAGTGTACAGTGCTGATGCGTCCATATGGCTGTTGTCCACGCCATCTTCTTCACCGCCGGTGCAACCCAGTTCGATTTCCAGAGTCATGTCGAGTTTTGCCATGCGAGCTAAGTACTTGCTGCAAATTTCGATGTTTTCTTCCAGAGATTCTTCAGACAGGTCGATCATGTGTGAAGAGAACAGTGGTTTACCGGTTTTGGCGAAGTGAGCTTCACCCGCGTCCAGCAGACCGTCGATCCATGGCAGCAGTTTTTTCGCGCAGTGGTCGGTGTGCAGGATAACTGGCACGCCGTAATGTTCTGCCATCTGGTGCACGTGATGCGCGCCAGAGATTGCGCCCAGGATTGCCGCGCCTTGTGGCACGTCAGTTTTCAGGCCTTTACCCGCGATGAACGCAGCGCCACCGTTAGAGAACTGAACGATAACCGGTGAACGGACTTTCGCAGCAGCTTCGAGAACGGCGTTGATAGAGTCGGTGCCTACGCAGTTAACCGCTGGCAGAGCAAATTTGTTTTCTTTAGCAATAGCGAAAACTTTCTGTACATCATCACCAGTGATAACGCCTGGTTTTACGAAATCAAAAATTTTAGACATAGTTCTTTGTCCTGTATTCGTCGGCCGTAGATGGATTGAATCGGTTTGCTATGTCGCGCGAGTTCCACTGTGCAGCCCCTCGCGCGGCAAAGAAGAACAGGAAGCCGCTGGCTCCCCGCTCAGGGTTCATTACTTCTTAGCACGCTCTTCCAGCATCACAACCGCTGGCAGTGCTTTCCCTTCAACGAATTCCAGGAATGCGCCACCGCCAGTAGAGATATAGGAAATTTTGTCAGCGATACCGAACAGGTCGATCGCTGCAAGAGTGTCGCCGCCGCCTGCGATAGAGAAACCTTCGCTGTCAGCAATAGCCTGCGCCACAATCTCAGTCCCTTTACGGAAGTTAGGGAACTCGAACACGCCTACAGGACCATTCCATAGAATGGTTTTAGCGTTTTTAATGATCTCAGCCAGGCGATATGCAGACTCGTCGCCCATGTCGAGAATTTGTTCGTCATCTTTGATGTCTTTTACAGACTTCACAGTGGCAGTTGCAGTTTCGGAGAACTCAGTGGCCACGCGAACATCTGTAGGAACAGGAATGTCGCAGGTTTCCAGCAATTTGCTTGCTGTGCCTACCAGGTCTGCTTCGTACAGGGATTTACCGACGTTGTTGCCTTGAGCAGCCACGAAGGTGTTCGCAATACCACCGCCAACAATCAGCTGGTCAGCAATTTTGGACAGGGAATCCAGAACGGTCAGTTTGGTAGAAACTTTAGAACCACCCACGATAGCAACCATCGGACGAGCCGGGTTACCCAGCGCTTTACCCAGTGCTTCCAGTTCTGCTGACAGCAGCGGACCCGCACAAGCGATTGGAGCAAATTTGCCCACGCCATGAGTAGAAGCCTGCGCACGGTGCGCAGTACCGAATGCGTCCATTACATAGATGTCACACAGGGCAGCGTATTTTTTGGAAAGTGCTTCGTCGTCTTTCTTTTCGCCTTTGTTGAAGCGAACGTTTTCCAGAACAACCAGCTCGCCTTCGGCAACTTCAACGCCATCCAGATAGTCTTTAGCCAGACGTACAGGAGAAGACAGTTTGTCTTTCAGGTAGTTAACAACCGGCAGCAGAGAAAACTCTTCGTTATATTCGCCTTCAGTCGGACGACCCAGATGCGAGGTAACCATCACGCGTGCGCCTTGTTTCAGGGCAATTTCGATGGTTGGCAAAGAAGCGCGGATACGTGCATCTGAAGTTACTTTGCCATCTTTAACTGGCACGTTCAGATCGGCACGGATCAGTACGCGTTTACCCGCTAAATCCAGATCGCTCATCTTAATAACAGACATGGTGAATCCTCTCGTTGATTCTCTTTAAAGTTGCTTGAAGGCAATTTCGGCCAGAAGGCCGGAACAGCCGTACTAGAAACCGCTAGCGGACATTGCCAATGTTGTATCCAACATTCGGTTGGCAAAACCCCACTCGTTATCGCACCAGACCAGTGTTTTTATCAGGTGCTTTCCACTTACCCGCGTCTGCGTTCCATCTACGATGGCGCTGTGGGGATCGTGGTTAAAATCTGTCGAGACTAATGGTAGTTCGGTATAGTCAACTATACCACGAAAAGCGCCTGTTGCGGCCTTTTGCAGCAGCTGGTTCACCTCGTCTACCGTCACAGAACCCTCGACAAATACGCTCAGATCAATGGCTGTAACATTGATTGTCGGCACACGCACCGAGATCGCTTCAAAGCGATCGCAAAATTTTGGCATGATGCGCGTGATCCCTGCGGCCAGTTTGGTATCGACCGGAATAATGGACTGGCTGGCAGCGCGCGTACGGCGTAAATCCGCATGGTACGCATCGATTACCGGCTGGTCATTCATCGAAGAGTGGATGGTCGTTACCGTGCCGGACTCAATGCCAAAGGCATCGTCGAGCAGTTTGATCACAGGGATAATACAGTTGGTGGTGCAGGACGCATTGGACACAATGCGGTGCTGACGTTCGAGCAGATCGTGGTTCACACCGTAAACCACGGTGGCGTCAAGATCATGACCGCCTGGATGCGCGAACAGAATTTTTTTGGCTCCGGCCGCAAGCTGTGCTTCACCGTCTTCGCGACTGCCGTAAACGCCGGTGCAATCGAGCACCACGTCAATGCTCAGTTCGCCCCAGGGCAACTGGCTGGCATCAGACTGATGAAGTAAACGGATTGAATCATCGCCGACGTAAAGGTTCTCACCTTCCTGGCGGACATCCCAGGCGAAGCGCCCGTGGCTGGAGTCATATTTGAGCAGATGGGCCATGCCTTCAGGGCTGGCAATTTCATTGATGGCAATGACGGTGATTTCCGCCCGACGCCCGGATTCGTATAACGCGCGCAATACGCTACGGCCAATGCGACCAAAGCCATTAATTGCAATACGTATTGGCATACATCTCCCTGTTACACGGTTGTTACTCAATATCAGTAACACCTATAGTAATGCAGCGTGCGTTTACGGTGAATCACCATCGTCATCTGTCAGCACGATGCGTGCGGCAGAAAAATTTCAGTTTCCGGCACGATAACAACCTGGTGACGATGTTAAGCTCAAATAGCCCGACTGAAACGGTTCAGCTGAGAATAAACCAAACAATGAACAAAAGGAATAATTCGTCAGTCTCAGGCGCATTAATCGCGCCGAACGCTTAAAAAAACATCAGGCAATTCTGTGTATTCACAGTGATTTTACTTTTTCATCACCTTTTCGACAGTGATTATTCTCAAAAACCGACGGAATGAAACAGCGTCAGGATGCAGGGAGTTTAGCTGAGTCCGCACCTGAAGGGTTTGACCTGCGTCATTTCGCGAGAAACTGAGAACCTGCGCATGAAATTGCAGACGAAAAAAAAGCACCCGAAGGTGCTTTTGATTAAAAAAGGTCAGATTACTTCAGTAACGCCTGTGCCTGAGCAACAACGTTATCCACAGTGAAACCAAACTCTTTAAACAGCAGGTCTGCCGGAGCAGACTCACCGAAGCTGTGCATACCGACGATTGCGCCATTCAGGCCAACGTATTTAAACCAGTAATCCGCGATACCCGCTTCAACCGCAACACGTGCAGAAACGGCTTTCGGCAGTACGGATTCACGGTAAGCGGCATCCTGTTTGTCGAAAGCGTCAGTTGAAGGCATGGAAACCACGCGCACTTTGGTGCCAGCAACAGCCAGTTTATCGGCCGCTTCCACGGTGATACCCACTTCGGAACCGGTCGCGATCAGGATCACTTCCGGCGTACCGTCGCAATCTTTCAGCACATAACCACCGCGTGCCACGTTTGCCAGCTGTTCAGCGGTACGTGGTTGCTGGGTCAGGTTCTGACGGGAGAAGATCAGGGTAACCGGGCCATCGTTACGCTCAATCGCGTATTTCCATGCCACAGCAGATTCAACCTGATCCGCAGGACGCCAGGTGCTCATGTTTGGCGTAACGCGCAGGCTGGCGATTTGCTCAACAGGCTGGTGCGTCGGGCCGTCTTCGCCCAGACCGATGGAGTCATGGGTGTATACGAATACGTTGCGGATTTTCATCAGCGCAGCCATACGCACAGCGTTACGCGCGTATTCCACGAACATCAGGAAGGTCGCAGAGTACGGCAGGAAACCGCCGTGCAGCGCGATACCGTTGGTGATCGCCGTCATACCGAATTCACGCACGCCGTAATGGATGTAGTTACCCGCCTGATCGTCGCCGATAGACTTAGAACCAGACCACATGGTCAGGTTGCTTGGTGCCAGATCAGCGGAGCCGCCCAGGAATTCAGGCAACACTTTACCAAAAGCTTCCAGCGCATTCTGGGACGCTTTACGGCTGGCGATGTTTGCAGGGTTAGCCTGCAGCTGTTCGATGAATTTCTGTGCTTCGGTTTCCCAGTTCGCTGGCAGCTCGCCGTTCACACGACGTTTGAACTCTTTTGCCAGTTCAGGATGCGCTTTAGCGTAAGCATCGAACTTGTCGTTCCATGCAGCTTCTTTCGCTTTACCCGCTTCTTTTGCATCCCACTGAGCATAGATATCTTGCGGGATTTCAAACGCAGCGTATTTCCAGCCCAGAGCTTCGCGGGTTGCAGCAACTTCAGCAGCACCCAGCGCCGCGCCATGCACATCGTGAGTACCGGCTTTGTTCGGAGAACCGAAACCGATCACGGTTTTGCACATCAGCAGGGATGGCTTATCGGTCACTTTATGT
Source organism: Rahnella bruchi (assembly GCF_003614975.1). Taxonomy (GTDB): domain Bacteria; phylum Pseudomonadota; class Gammaproteobacteria; order Enterobacterales; family Enterobacteriaceae; genus Rahnella; species Rahnella bruchi. The sequence continues at coordinate 1,002,006 of NZ_QZWI01000001.1, forward strand.
GCTTCTTCGATAGCCGCTTTGATGGCGTCAGGATTGTGACCATCAACACCGCTGACTACGTGCCAGCCGTAAGCTTCGAAACGCTTAGCAGTATCATCAGTGAACCAGCCTTCTACGTGGCCGTCGATGGAGATACCGTTGTCATCATAAAACGCGGTCAGTTTGCCGAGCTTCATGGTACCGGCCAGAGAACACACTTCGTGAGAAATGCCTTCCATCATGCAGCCGTCGCCCAGGAATGTATAAGTCTGGTGATCGACGATGTCATGGCCTGGTTTGTTGAACTGCGCAGCCAGCGTACGTTCTGCAATAGCAAAACCAACGGCGTTCGCGATACCCTGCCCCAGCGGCCCCGTGGTGGTTTCAACGCCTGGAGTGTAGCCGTATTCAGGGTGACCCGGGGTTTTGGAATGCAGCTGACGGAAGTTTGCCAGTTCGCTCATCGGCAGATCATAGCCAGTGAGGTGCAGCAGGCTGTAAATCAGCATTGAACCATGGCCGTTGGACAGCACGAAGCGGTCGCGGTCAGCCCAGTGCGGGTTCGTCGGGTTATGGTTCAGGTAATCGCGCCACAACACTTCGGCAATGTCTGCCATGCCCATAGGGGCACCAGGGTGGCCGGAATTCGCTTTCTGCACGGCATCCATACTAAGTGCGCGAATAGCGTTCGCAAGCTCTTTACGAGAGGACATGTTCTACTCCAGGTCGGATTAAAAAAGCAGTCAAGAAAGTCATTTTCTCAGACTCGGCATTAAAACGGCAATCTCTAATCACTCTCGTGATTAAGTTCACAAAATCCGCTTTTAAATCAGTGCGTTTTTTCGGACTTACACTATAGATCGGGTACTGCGAAAAACCTACCCTAACGCTATTCTTACAGTCAGAGCCTTTTTCTGGCTGCATTCACTGTTTTTTTAACTTTCTCCGGGAACCCAAATTAATGAAATTTCGCCCTGTTTTGTTGAGCCTTTTTGCCGCGTCGCTGGTCAGCGGCTGCGCGACCGTCAATACCGATACGTTAATGCAGTCCGGCGCTCAGGCTTATCAGGCATATACGCTGAGCGATGCCGACGTTAAAACGCTGAGCGTGCAGTCTTGCGAAGAAATGGATAAAAAAGCACAGATTGCTCCGGACGACAGTGAATATGCACAGCGCCTGAAGAAAATCTCGGCGGCGCTGGGCGATAACATCAACGGTACGCCCGCCAACTATAAGGTTTATCTGACTAAAGACGTCAACGCCTGGGCGATGGCCAACGGTTGTATCCGCGTTTACAGCGGGCTGATGGATATGATGAACGACAACGAAGTTGAAGGCGTGCTCGGCCATGAAATGGGCCACGTCGCGCTGGGCCATACCCGTAAAGCCATGCAGGTGGCTTACAGCACCACGGCGGCGCGTTCTGCGATTTCGTCACTCGGCGGTGTCAGCGCCACTCTGTCGCAATCACAGCTGGCGGATCTGGGCGAGAAATACGTCAATGCGCAGTTCTCGCAGAAACAGGAATCTGAAGCCGATGATTACTCTTTTGATTTGCTGAAAAAACGCGGCATCGATCCGACCGGTCTGGCGACCAGCTTTGAGAAGCTGGCGAAACTGGATCAGGGAAGCAGCATCGGCTGGTTTGACGATCACCCTTCCTCTGAAGCCCGCGCTCAGCATATTCGCGATCGTATAGCTTCCGGAAAGTAATCATTTTACGGGATGCGTCATTTTTCGCATCCCGTTTTTAAAATTCCAAAAAGCTTATTATTTCCTTAACTTTCTGATTAATAGAAATAAGCCATCACTAAATCTGAAAATAACATCTTACCCGCGCTTTTTCTCGCTTACTTAAGCCGATTGGTTATTCTTCCTCAGCAGTTAATTTAACTATTAAGGAAGATGGATTATGAATTTTCGTTTAACCTCAATTGCATTAGGCGTAGCGGTATTATTAAGCGGCTGTCAGAACGGCTCATTAAATACTGATGCAATGATGAAATCCGGCTCAGACGCTTACAAAGCGGCTACGCTGACAGATCAGGATGTCATCAACATGACTGACGGTGCCTGTAAAGCGATGGATGCCGAATCTAAAATTGCTTCATCAAAAAGCAAATACACAAAACGTCTGAATAAAATTGCCAAAAATCTTGGTAATAATATCAATGGCACACCGGCGAATTACAAAGTTTATCTCACCAGCGACGTTAACGCCTGGGCGATGGCCAACGGTTGTATCCGCGTTTACAGCGGTCTGATGGACATGATGACAGACGATGAAGTGGAAGGCGTTCTGGGTCATGAAATGGGTCACGTCGCCCTCGGTCACACCAAAAAAGCCATGCAGGTCGCGTATAGCGCTTCTGCCGCGCACAATGCTGCGGGTGCAGCCGGTGGCATTGCGGGACAACTTTCCAGCACCCAGCTGGCTGATCTGGGTGAAGACCTGATCAACGCGCAGTTCTCGCAGAAACAGGAATCTGACGCAGATGATTATTCCTATGACTTGCTTAAAAAACGTGGTCTGCCGACTCAGGGCTTAGTGACAGCCTTTGAGAAACTGGCGAAAATGAGCGGTGGCAGCGAGAAGAGTTTATTCAGCTCGCATCCGCCATCTCAGGAACGCGCCGACCATATCAAACAGCGTATTGCTGACAATAAATAGTCGTCAGAAATAAAGTGTTTGCCAGGATGAAAAGTTTCAGAAACTAAAAAGTCAGGGGGCATTCAAACATGCCCCCTTTTCGTTTTATCTTTGGTGAGATGAATCAGGCTCTGCGGCACGGTAACCGCCACCTAACGCACGGGTCAGATGAATATCAGCACTGATCCATTCGCCCTGCATCTGAATTTGTGTCGCCTGTTCCTGTAACAATGGCAACTTCGCTCTGGCGACATCGGCCCCGCTCAGGATCCCCACTTCATATCGCTGCCGGGTCAGTTCCCACAGATGCTGACTGCCATCAACTGCCATTTGCTGATGTGCATTTTCAGTGGAAAGTGTCTGTACCTGACTGGCACTTTTCACCACGTCGGTTACCGCATCGACGACTGCCTTGTTATACGAGGCAATGCTCAGATTACTGCTGGTGCGCACAATATCCAGATTGGCGTTCAGTCTGCCGCTGTCAAATATCGGCAGCGTGAGCCCGGCGACGACACCCATTTGCTGCGCGGAACTGCGGAACAAATCACTCATATGCAAGGCATCGTATTGCAGGAACCCCATCAGATTGATGCTTGGATAAAATGCAGCGTGCGCCGCATCAACCGCGCTCAGGGACGATTCGATATACCAGTGCGCTGCCTGCAAGTCCGGACGGCGCGCCATAAGCTCATAGTCGAGCCGCGGCGGCAAACTCTCTCTGACCGGCGGCAAGGCAACAGGTGTCAGGTGAACCGCTGGCGATTTCAGACCCAGCATCGCCTGCAAGGAGGTTTGCAGCAATTGCAGGCGGCCTTTTGAAGCATCAATTTTTTCGTCAATTTTCGCCAGACGAATTTTGGTACTGGTGTCATCGAATGAAGAACGAACCCCCTGCGCATAGAGCTGCTGATCCGTTTTAGCGATGATGGCTTCCTGCTCACGTAAATCCAGCAAGGTCTGATGCAGCGCCATGTATGTCTGGATGTCCCAGTACAACTCGACCACCGCCGATGACACCAGTAAATGCGCTTCGGCCAGCTCAGCTTGTTTCGCCTGTGAAACGCCCAGCGCCGACTGAATTTCCGAACGGTTTTTGCCCCACAGATCCAGCTCGTAGCTGCCCTGCAAGCCAAAAGTCCCGTTGGTATACCACGGGCCGGTGGTTCCCGCCGCCGGATCATCCAGCGCAAACGGCCCCATCACACCTTCTGCGGACATCTTCTGCCGCTCGACATCCGCACCGAAATCCAGCTGCGGACCGCCACGGGCTTCCTGCATCTTGATCTTAGCTTTCGCCAGTTCAACGCGTTGCTGCACAACGGCTATCGAAGGCGAATCTCTCAGTGCCTGCTCAACCAGTGTATTTAATTGCGGATTATGGTAGTTCAGCCACCAGTCTGAACCCGGCCATTCGCGCATGGCGGAAGCAGGGACTTCCGGGGTGCGCAGCTTTGCAATATCTGTGACAGGCAGTGCAGGTTTTTCGTCATGCACCCATGCGCATCCGCTCACGGACAGAAATAAAGGCAATAAAATAAATGACGATATTATTTTATTTTTATAAAGCTTATGAATTGATTTCAATTTAACTATTCACTCAACAAATAAAACAAATTAGAAAGGAAGATAAATAATGGGGCGAACGATACGGGATAAAAACACGGAGGAATTGTTAACGCGTGCGGACGGGGGCTATTTGCAAAGAAATAATTTTAATGAATAGAATTTAGTGAGGTATTAATTGATATTTAATATTGGTTGCTGAGTTAGCATTCACAGCACAAATAAAAACGCCCGAATAATATCGGGCGCTGATTAATTATTGATAACATTTTACGTACTGTTATTCGTCTTCCAGATAAGTGTATCCGTATAAACCGGATTCAAATTCTTCGACGAACTGCGCCTGCAGTTCAGCGTCCAGATCGGTTTCTTTCACCTGATCGCGGAAACGGGCCAGCAACACATTCGGATCCAGTTGCACGTATTCCAGCATGTCAGCGACGGTATCGCCTTCATCAGACTGCTGCACTTCAATGCTGCCGTCAGGGAAGACAAACACATCGACCGCCGCCGTATCACCGAACAGATTATGCATGTTACCGAGGATTTCCTGGTACGCGCCGACCATAAAGAAGCCCAGCACTGGCGGATTCTCAGGGTCGTACGGCGGCATTGGCATCGTGGTCGCCACGCCGTCACCGTCAATGTAGTGATCGATTGTGCCATCGGAATCACAGGTGATGTCGAGCAGAACCGCACGACCTACCGGTGGCTTGTCCAGACCTTCCAGCGGCAGAACCGGGAATAACTGATCGATACCCCACGCATCCGGCATTGACTGGAACAGCGAGAAGTTGACGTACAGTTTGTCCGCCATACGTTCCTGCAATTCGTCAATGATCGGACGGTGCGCACGGTTACTCGGATCCAACTGATCCTGAATTTTATTGCAGATATTCAGGTAGATGTCTTCCGCCCAGGCACGCTGCGTCAGATCCAGAATACCGTGTGCATACTGCGAATGGACATCGTGCAGATCCATCTGGCAGTCATGTAGCCATTCACGCAGTGAGCGACGATTTTCCGGATCGTGCATTTCATTCCAGGTATCCCACATGCTGCCGAGCGCGCGCGGTGCGTCATTTTCTGGCGCAACCGGCTCTTTAAACTCGTTGCGTTCAACGCCAATCACATTGGAAACCAGCACGGTGTGGTGCGCGGTCACGGCGCGACCTGACTCGGTGATCACCGTCGGGTGTGGCAGGCCATGCTCATTACAGGCATCGCCGATACCCCAGATGACGTTGTTGGCGTATTCGTTCAGACCGTAGTTCACCGAGCAGTCAGACTGCGAACGGGTGCCTTCGTAATCCACACCCAAACCGCCGCCGACGTCGAAGCACTGAATGTTGACGCCCAGCTTGTGCAGTTCGACGTAGAAACGCGCAGACTCACGTACACCTGTTGAGATATCACGGATATTCGCCAGCTGAGAACCCAGATGGAAGTGCAGCAGTTGCAGGCTTTCCAGACGCCCTGCTTCACGCAGCATTTCGACCAGTTGCAGAACCTGAGATGCCGCCAGCCCGAATTTGGATTTTTCGCCACCGCTTGACTGCCATTTCCCGGAGCCCTGCGAAGACAGGCGCGCGCGCACACCCAGACGCGGGATCACGTTCAGACGCTCGGCTTCTTCCAGCACCAGTTTAATCTCAGTCATCTTCTCGATAACCAGATACACCTTGTGGCCAAGTTTCTCGCCAATCAACGCCAGACGGATGTATTCGCGGTCTTTATAACCATTACAAACGATCACGGAACGGGTCATCCCGGCGTGCGCCAGTACGGCCATCAGCTCAGCTTTCGAACCGGCTTCCAGACCCAGCGGTTCGCCGGATTCCACCAACGATTCAATCACGCGGCGGTGCTGGTTGACCTTAATCGGATAAACCAGGAAGTAGTCACCCTCGTAACCGAACGATTCGCGCGCGCGTTTGAACGCGGCGTTAATTGAACGCAGACGGTGCTGCAAAATTTGTGGGAAACAGAACAATGCCGGCAGACGCTGACCGTCCTGCTCACGCATGTCTTTTACCAGTTGTGCCAGATCAACACGGGCAGAAGGCTCATCAGGATCTGGGCAAACACTGATGTGGCCCAGTTCGTTGACGTCAAAATAGTTGTTACCCCAATAGGCAACGTTGTAAGTGCGCAGCATCTTGCTGGCATCACGATCGTTCACGGCAACCTCCTGCATGGAGCGCAAAGAAACAGTATCGCCCGCGTGTGACGGACGGTGGGACTGGATGTCATCAGACATAGGTAAATCCTCTTTCTATACTGACAACATGGCCAGCCACTATCGCAGTAACAACAAGTGAGAACAACCCGTAAGGCTGGCTTTCAGACAGGATAAAACCCTGCGTGCCACAGCCATGGGACTGTTTTCCACTCATATCATTGTAAAACACGTTTTTAGACTCCGTGTAACGAGTCGGGAGAAATCAGGGGATGAATGCCCCAAGAGGTTGCAGGCTACATCAGTTATATGTCGGGATTGCGATGCTCACGCAAACCGGAACTTACTGAGTAGCGTACCGATGTCGGCGACTGACCTGTCTATAGTCAGGCTGTCTGAAACATCGCAGAGAGGACAGACGCTTTTCACAATGAAGGTCTGATAGAAGTGCTGCAGAACGCAATGAAGGCTGCAGGGGATGCTGTAGAAATGTTACAAACGGTAAAAAGTGGGTCATTAAACTAACCACCTCCACACGTGCCACGCATCACCCGCGGGCATTCGAGCTGAGAAAACAGTAATTACTGGAATACGCTGCTTCTATAGAGACTACAGAAATATGCATAGCGCGCGCCGTTTATACCGGCAACCCGCTGTAATTGCAAAATGAAAATGCAGTGCAAATAGTTTCCGGACGTGAATATCACTGCAATCCCGCACAATAACGCCATATCCATCACAAAAATGACTGGCAATTGCGGCATCTGCTATCCTAAAATAGCCGTCCAGATGTTAATCCGTCCGCACGCTTGGGTGGTTTAACGCGCAAACTGCTTCAAGGCTTTGCCTAATGGGGACATGCAGGACGCATTGCGACAATGGCGAGCTCAGCTCCTCATCTGCCAGTCTCCCCAGTGCTATGCAGTGATATCTAACCCGTCGTATGTAAGGTAAAGAACATAATGGCTAAACACCTCTTCACGTCCGAATCCGTTTCGGAAGGACATCCAGATAAAATTGCTGACCAGATTTCCGATGCAGTCCTGGACGCAATCTTAGAGCAAGACCCAAAAGCACGTGTTGCATGTGAAACTTATGTCAAAACCGGCATGGTCCTGGTTGGCGGTGAAATCACCACCAGCGCATGGGTCGACGTTGAAGAAATCACGCGTCAGACTGTTCGTGAAATTGGCTATATCCATTCTGACATGGGTTTCGATGCCAATTCCTGCGCAGTTCTGAGCGCTATCGGCAAACAATCGCCGGACATCAATCAGGGCGTTGACCGTACCGATCCGCTGGAACAAGGCGCGGGCGACCAGGGTCTGATGTTTGGTTATGCCACCAACGAAACCAGCGTACTGATGCCTGCCCCGATTACTTATGCACACCGTCTGGTGCAGCGTCAGGCTGAAGTTCGCAAATCAGGCACCCTGCCATGGTTGCGTCCGGATGCAAAAAGCCAGGTCACTTTCCAGTATGACGAAGGCAAAATCGTCGGTATCGATGCGGTGGTGTTGTCTACTCAGCACTCTGAAGATATTGCGCTGAAAGATTTGCAGGAAGCGGTGATGGAAGAAATCATCAAACCTGTACTGCCGGCAGAATGGCTGAACGCCGGTACTAAATACCACATCAACCCGACTGGCCGTTTTGTTATCGGCGGCCCGATGGGTGACTGCGGTCTGACCGGTCGTAAAATCATCGTGGATACCTACGGCGGCATGGCACGTCATGGTGGCGGTGCGTTCTCGGGTAAAGATCCGTCTAAAGTTGACCGTTCAGCAGCTTACGCGGCACGTTATGTCGCGAAAAACATCGTGGCTGCCGGCCTGGCTGACCGTTGTGAAATTCAGGTGTCTTACGCTATCGGCGTGGCAGAACCGACTTCCATCATGGTGGAAACTTTCGGTACCGGTAAAGTGTCTAACGAACAGCTGACTTTGCTGGTTCGCGAGTTCTTTGACCTGCGTCCATACGGCCTGATCCAGATGATGGATTTGCTGCACCCGATCTACAAAGAAACCGCTGCATACGGTCACTTTGGTCGCGAACATTTCCCTTGGGAAAAAACCGACAAAGCGGCTCAGTTGCGCGAGGCAGCAGGCCTGAAATAATTTTTTCAGACTGTTCTGCACTGAAACCCTGCCCTTGCGGCGGGGTTTTTTATTGCTTGTTTTTAAGGGATTTATTGGGATGGAGTCTGAATTTTGATGGGAAATGAAAACGGTTACAGATAATAACTTGTTATAAATTAATAGATTATTTTCATGATTAAAAATGTGTCACATAATTTTGATTGATATAAATCAATTTATGGGCTATTACTCTGCATGAAAGTCCCTCCCCTGCTGCATATCTCTTTGAAACCCTTACCGAACAACCCTCCCAATCACACCTATAAGTGTAAACGATTACAACACTGTGACCGGGTTCACGTTAAGCTGTGCGCAGGGTAAATAACATAACAACCTAAGCATTATTACAAACTCAAAACGATTGCATTATTTTGGAGACCGGATGAACAACTCAACATCGACCAAAGGAAAACGCTCTAACAAAAGCGTCACTTTCTTTGTCTGTTTTCTCGCTGCACTGGCCGGACTGCTGTTCGGCTTAGATATCGGCGTCATCGCTGGTGCCCTGCCATTTATCAGCCATGACTTTCAAATTACCAACCACCAACAGGAGTGGGTGGTGAGTTCTATGATGTTTGGTGCTGCTGTCGGCGCTGTGGGCAGTGGCTGGCTGAATTTCCGCCTCGGACGTAAGTATAGCCTGATGATCGGCGCTATCTTGTTCGTCATTGGTTCCCTGTGCTCCGCCTTTGCGCCTAATGCAGAAATCCTGATTGTTGCGCGCGTACTGCTGGGTCTGGCGGTCGGTATCGCGTCTTACACTGCGCCGATTTACCTGTCAGAAATCGCACCGGAAAAAATCCGCGGCAGTATGATTTCCATGTACCAGCTGATGATCACCATTGGTATTCTGGCGGCGTATCTGTCTGATACCGCATTCAGCTACACCGGCGCGTGGCGCTGGATGCTGGGCATCATCACTATCCCTGCGTTGCTGCTGCTGGTTGGCGTCTTCTTCCTGCCGGACAGCCCGCGTTGGCTGGCTGCACGTGGCGATGACGGTAAAGCGCGCCGCGTACTGGAAAAACTGCGTGATTCCAGCGAGCAGGCAAAACGCGAACTGGATGAAATCCGTGAAAGTCTGAAAGTAAAACAAAGCGGCTGGGGTTTATTTGTTAACAACAAAAACTTCCGTCGTGCGGTTTACCTCGGCATTCTGTTGCAGGTAATGCAGCAGTTCACCGGTATGAACGTCATCATGTACTACGCGCCGAAAATCTTCGGTATCGCCGGTTTCGCCAGCACCTCTCAGCAGATGTGGGGCACGGTAATTGTTGGTCTGGTCAACGTTCTGGCAACCTTCATTGCTATCGGGCTGGTTGACCGCTGGGGCCGTAAGCCAACGCTGAAACTGGGCTTCCTGGTGATGGCAGTGGGTATGGGCGTGCTGGGTACCATGCTGCACATCGGTGTCGAATCCGATGCGGCGAAATACTTCTCCATCGCCATGTTGCTGATGTTTATCGTTGGTTTTGCAATGAGTGCCGGTCCGCTGATCTGGGTTCTGTGTTCTGAAATTCAGCCACTGAAAGGCCGCGATTTTGGTATCACCGTTTCCACCGCGACCAACTGGATTGCCAACATGATCGTCGGCGCGACCTTCCTGACCATGCTCGACAGCCTCGGCAACGCCAACACCTTCTGGGTGTACGCCGCGCTGAACGTGGTCTTCATCTTCATCACCATTGCGCTGATCCCTGAGACCAAAAACGTCTCTCTGGAACATATCGAACGCAATCTGATGAAAGGCGAAGCCCTGCGCGACATCGGTAAGTAAGTCCGCCATTCCTCCCCTGCAAAGGGGAGGAATTCAAGATTGCATCTCTTCCCCACCAGATTTATCCTTCGCCAGATGAAAACCTCACGTCTCCCCATCGCCCTTCAGCAAGCCGTTATGCGCTGCCTGCGGGAAAAACTCCAGATGGCCAATCAGTTTTTCGGCACCGATTACTCCGAGCCGGAAATCACCTATCAGCAACGCGGCACCAGCGCGGGAAGCGCGTATCTTCAACACTGGCAAATCCGCCTGAATCCGGTGCTGCTGATGGAAAATCAACAGCCTTTTATCGATGAAGTCGTCCCCCACGAACTGGCTCATTTGCTGGTATACCGGCGTTTTGGCCGGGCACCGGCCCCGCATGGCAAAGAGTGGCGCTGGATGATGGAACACGTGCTGGGCGTTTCCGCCAGCAGAACGCACAAATTTGAAGTTGCCTCGGTACAAAGCAAAACCTATCCATATTTATGCGCCTGTCGCGATCATCAGCTCACCGTGCGTCGTCATAATAAAGTGATGCGAAAAGAGTCAGAATATCGCTGTCGCCATTGCGGCGAGCTCTTACGTTTCAACGCTAAAGGCACCACTAACTGTTGATTTTTCAATCACTAATAGCGGTAAAGTCTCATTGTCACAGCCACTGGTATCCGTTACCCTTCCGGCCTTTTAGTCTCAGGGCTTTCAGAAACATGTTTCGTAAAACGTTCTTATCTTTTCTGTTTATCGGTGCGCTGGTACCGCTGAGCGCCTTCAGCCAGTCTGGCAAAGCCATCAATAACTTCAGCCAGGCCAAAGCCGCCGCCGTTAAAATCAATCAGGGTGCCCCGACCTTTTACTGCGGCTGTGATATCAGCTGGCAGGGGAAAAAAGGGACGCCGAACCTGCAATCCTGCGGCTATCAGGTAAGAAAAAGCGAACAGCGCGCCAGCCGGATTGAGTGGGAGCATGTGGTTCCCGCGTGGCAGTTCGGCCATCAGATGCAGTGCTGGCAGGATGGCGGACGCAAAAATTGTGCGAAAAACGCCGATTATCGTCAGGTAGAAACTGATCTGCATAACCTTGAACCGGCCATCGGTGAAGTGAACGGTGACCGCAATAACTTCATGTACGGTCAATGGAATGGCGGAGAAGGACAATATGGCCGCTGCGAAATGAAAGTCGACTTCAAGGCAAAAGCCGCTGAGCCGCCGGTTCGCGCCCGCGGCGCTATCGCTCGCACCTATTTCTACATGCGAGACCAGTACAAACTGAATTTGTCCCGCCAGCAAACCCAGCTGTTTACCGCCTGGGATCGCCAGTATCCGGTCACCTCCTGGGAATGTGAACGCGACAACCGCATCGCCAGCGTACAGGGCAATCATAATCCTTACGTTCAGCAGGCTTGCGCACAACGAAAAAGCTAACTTAGTATTAACACGTCATCAGGGCACATTAGCTCGCGACAACGCGGGCTAATCACGCCAAAATAGCCCTCCAGAAAAGACTTTAAGGACAGCAGCCTCACATGCGCATACCCCGCATTTATCATCCGGAAACACTGACCGCTCACAGCGAGATTGCGCTGAGCGAAGATGCCGCCAACCATGTCGGACGCGTTCTGAGAATGCAGCCCGGTCAGGCGATCCAGTTATTTGATGGCAGTAATCAGGTTTTCGAAGCCAGCATCACTCAGGTTGATAAGAAAAGTGTGCGTGTCAGCCTGAGCGAAGGCGTGCTGTCAGACAACGAATCCCCGCTGAATCTGCATCTCGGTCAGGTAATTTCACGCGGCGAGAAGATGGAATTCACCATTCAGAAATCCATCGAGCTGGGTGTGAATACCATTACCCCGCTCTTCTCTGAGCGTTGTGGCGTCAAACTTGACGGCGAACGTCTGGAAAAAAAATTGCAGCAATGGCAGAAAATTGCCATCGCGGCCTGCGAGCAATGCGGACGTAACCGCATCCCTGAAATTCGCCCGGCGATGCAGCTTGAAGCCTGGTGTGCCGAACAGGACGACAGCCTGAAGCTGAACCTGCATCCGCGCGCCAGCCACAGTATTAATACCCTGCCGCTGCCGGTGAGCCACGTCCGCTTACTGATCGGCCCTGAAGGCGGTTTATCCGCTGACGAAATTGCAATGACCTCCGGCTACGGATTTACTGATATCCTGCTGGGACCCCGTGTTCTGCGTACAGAAACCACAGCACTCACCGCGATAACGGCCTTACAGGTTCGTTTCGGCGATCTGGGTTAAGAGGAGACCAAATGATCAAGCTTGGCATCGTGATGGACCCGATTTCTTCCATCAACATTAAAAAAGACACCAGTTTCGCTATGTTGCTGGAAGCGCAGAGTCGTGGCTACGAGCTGCACTACATGGAAATGAATTCCCTGTATCTGCGTGGCGGCGAAGGCCGTGCGACCACCAAAAAACTCAGCGTGAAGCAGGATTACGACGGCTGGTATGAGTTTGGTACTGAGCAGGATATCGCCCTGCAGGAACTGGATGTCATCCTGATGCGTAAGGATCCTCCGTTCGATACCGAATTCATTTACGCCACTTACATTCTTGAACGTGCCGAAGAAAAAGGCACGCTGATCGTTAACAAGCCGCAGAGCCTGCGTGACTGTAACGAAAAGCTGTTCACCGCGTGGTTCCCGGAACTGACGCCAGATACGCTGGTCACCCGCAATGCGGCACAGCTGAAAGCGTTCCACAAAGAACACACTGACGTGATCCTCAAGCCGCTGGACGGCATGGGTGGCGCTTCAATTTTCCGTCTGAAACCGGAAGATGCGAACGTTTCAGTGGTGATTGAAACCCTGACCGAACACGGCAGCCGTTTCTGTATGGCGCAAAATTATCTGCCGGCCATCAAGGACGGTGACAAACGCGTTCTCGTCGTCGATGGCGAACCGGTGCCTTACTGCCTGGCGCGCATTCCGGCACAGGGCGAAACCCGTGGCAATCTGGCGGCCGGTGGTCGTGGTGAAGCACGCCCGCTGAGCGAAAGCGACTGGGCGATTGCCCGCACTGTCGCGCCAGTCCTTAAGCAGAAAGGCCTGATTTTTGTCGGTCTGGATATTATCGGCGACCGCCTGACTGAAATTAACGTCACCAGCCCGACCTGTGCGCGTGAAATCGAAGCAGCATTCCCGATTTCCATCACCGGCATGCTGATGGACGCTATCGAAAAGCGTCTGGCCGCCCGCTGAACTGTCTGACCGCATAATCTGATGGGTTGTTCAGCTATGCTGGATAACCCACTTTTTTTGCTGCGGATGACGTACTACACTGCCCTCTCCGCTGTATTTTAATTTTCTGAGGTTAAACATCCTACATACCATGAATCTACAACATCACTTTCTTATTGCGATGCCTGGCCTGGATGAACCCCAGTTCAAACGTTCGGTCGTCTATATCTGCGAACATAATGAAGACGGCGCAATGGGTCTGGTGATAAACAAACTGGTCGAAGATTTCACCGTAGAAAACGTCCTCGAAAAACTGGATATTACCCCTGAACCTCGCGACCTGAACATCCGTCTCGACCGCCCGGTCTTTTCCGGTGGTCCGCTGGCTGACGATCGCGGATTTATTCTGCATACGCCGCGCGAAGGTTTTGGCTCCAGTATCCTTATCTCGGACAGCACCATGATCACGACGTCTAAAGACGTACTGGAAACGCTGGGTACGCCAGACCAGCCGAAAGATGTGCTGGTGGCGCTCGGATACGCCGCATGGGAACAGGGCCAGCTGGAAAAAGAGTTGCTGGAAAATTCCTGGCTGACCATTGAGGCCAGCAGTGACATTTTATTCCGTACCCCGATTGCCGACCGCTGGCGTGAAGCCGCGAAAATGATCGGTGTCGATGTCAGCCAGCTTGCCACGCATGCAGGGCACGCATAATGGCTAACCGCACTGTTTTTGCTTTCGACTTCGGCACTAAAAGTATCGGTCTGGCCATCGGTCAGGAAGTTACCGGCACAGCCCGCCCGCTGACATCGTTTAAAGCGCAGGACGGCACGCCGGACTGGCAGAAAATCGAAAAACTGCTGAAAGAATGGCTGCCGGATCTGGTCGTTGTGGGTCTGCCACTGAATATGGACGGCACAGAACAACCTCTGACTGCGCGCGCGCGCAAATTTGCTAACCGCCTGCATGGCCGGTTTGGCGTTCAGGTTGAGCTGCATGATGAACGTCTGAGCACTGTTGAAGCCCGCGCTGATTTGTTTGACCGTGGCGGATTCCGCGCGCTGGACAAAGGTAGCGTGGATGCCGCTTCTGCGGTGATCATTCTGGAAAGCTGGTTCGAGAAACAATGGAGTCAGCCCTGATTTTCGGCCAGCAGCCCGGCACTTTGTCGCTGCTGAAGACTTTGGGCAAATGTCTGCATTCCGGCCTGTGCGCCGGTTTGCAGAATATCCGCCAGCTGATGAGTTTTTCCTTCGCGGATCATATTGCACACTGCGGGCGTTGACGTCAGCACTTCAAACAACGCCACCCTTCCCGATTTTTTACCGTCCTTTTCTTTCGTCACCGCCAGTTTTTGCGCGACAACAGCCCGCAGACTGCCCGCCAGCTGCGCCCGCACAAAGGCTTTTTCCTCAGCCGGAAAAACATCAATCAGCCGGTCGATGGCCTGCGTCGCATTGCGCGTATGCAGTGTCGCCAGTACCAGATGCCCTGTTTCTGCTGCCGTCAGCGCCAGCCGGATGCTTTCGGTATCACGCAGTTCTCCCAGCAATAACACGTCCGGATCCTCACGCAATGCCCCCCGAACCGCTTCTTTAAATGAACGGGTATGCAGCCCCAGTTCGCGCTGCTGAATAAGGCACTGCCTGCTGACATGGATAAGCTCAATGGGATCTTCCAGCGTAATAATATGTCGCGCCGTATGACGGTTGAGGTAATCAATCATTGCCGCCAGCGTGGTGGACTTCCCGCTGCCCGTTGCGCCGGTCACCAGGATCAGGCCATCTTCCCGCATAATGATTTGCTGCAAAATATCCGGCGCCAGCAGTGCGGCCAGTTCTGGACAACAGGCGGGAACCGGCCTGAGTGCCGCCGACAAACCCTGCAATTGCTGAAACACATTCAGGCGCATTCGTACTCCATGCGCCAGCGTCAGCGCTTTATCGAATTGTCCGCTCAGTTGCAGACTTGTCTGTTCCGTAACATTCAGCCACTGGCTGACAAGCTTTTGCATCTGCGAAGCGTCTATCACCGGCAGGTCTTCACACGGACATAATTCCCCTCCGATGCGCAGCACAGGCCGATAGCCGGTACAAAGGTGCAGATCAGAGGCATTTTGCTTTACACTACGTCCCACCAATCCATCAATATCCATGTTGAAATCCTTCTGAGTCCCTATGAGCCTTAGTCAGCAAAACGCTATTGAGCAGAACTTACAGAATGTCCGCGAGAAAATCGCAGCCGCTGCACACCTTTGCGGCAGGCCTTCAGAAGAAATTACATTGCTTGCAGTGAGTAAAACTAAACCTGCGAGCGCTGTCGAAGAAGCGATTGCCGCCGGGCAGTTAGCGTTCGGCGAAAACTATGTGCAGGAAGGCGTGGATAAGATTGCCCACTTTGCCGGACACCAGCCTGCGCTGACCTGGCATTTCATCGGGCCGTTGCAGTCAAATAAAAGCCGACTGGTGGCGGAGAACTTCGACTGGTGTCATACCATCGACCGCCTGAAGATCGCCCAGCGACTCAACGAGCAACGTCCGGGGGATTTAGCGCCATTACAGGTGCTCGTCCAGGTCAATATCAGCGACGAAAGCAGTAAATCAGGCATTGCTGTGAGTGAAGTAGCGGAGCTGGCGACGCAGATTATGGCGATGCCTAACCTGACTTTACGCGGTCTGATGGCGATCCCGGCGGTGGAAACCGACTATGCGCGCCAGCTGGAAGTTTTTGGCCAGATGCGTGATGCCCTTAAAGAGTTACAAAAGATTTGCCCGCAGGCCGATACTTTATCGATGGGCATGACTGATGATATGCCTGCCGCAATTGCGGCAGGCAGCACGATGGTTCGTATCGGCACCGCCATTTTCGGTGCCCGTGATTACAGCGCAAAACAGTAACCGCACTCTGCTGGTTTACTGCTTTACTATTGATTGGCTCAATTCAGCCCCCATTAAAAGCAAGGAGCATGAATGCAACATCGCAAAATTTGTTTTATCGGTGCCGGTAACATGGCAGGCGCCATCATTTCCGGCCTGGTTGAAAGTGGTTATCCGGCCAATATGATCAGCGTTTGTGCCCCTTCCACCACCCATCGCGATGCGCTGGCCGCAAAATATGGCGTACAGAGCAGCAGCGATAACAGCGGCTGCGCGAAAGCGGCGGATGTCGTTGTATTGTCTGTAAAACCGCAAATGATGGCGGATGTGTGTAAAGCACTGCAAAAAGACGTGGATTTCAGCGGCAAGCTGGTACTGTCGATTGCCGCAGGTGTCAGCGTGGCACGCTTCTGCGCGCTGCTGGGCGAAAATCTGAACGTAGTGCGGATTATGCCTAACACCCCTTCGCTGGTCGGTCAGGGCATGAGCGGTTTGTATGCACCGGAACAAGTTTCACAGGCTGACCGTGATTACAGTGGCGAACTGATGACCGCCGTCGGTAAAATTTGCTGGGTCGACACCGAAGAAGGTATCAACCACGTGATTGCTGCCGCGGGCAGCGCACCGGCCTATTTCTTCCTGTTTATGGAAGCGATGCAAGCCGAAGCGCAGCGTCTGGGATTCAGCGCTGAAACCGCGCGGATGCTGGTTGAACAGGCCGCCAGCGGTGCCAGCGCACTGGTTGCTGCCAGCCCGGACACGCCATTGTCACAACTTCGTGAGAATGTGACGTCCAAAGGCGGCACCACCTTTGAAGCATTGAAAGTGTTCACTGATCGTAAATTACCGGAGATCGTTTCCGAGGCCATGCAGGCCGCCATTACCCGCGCGCAGGAAATGGAAAAACTGTTCTAATTAAAAATATTAAAGGTAACGCATGTTAACGCTGACTTTTCTGGTTAAGACCCTCATTGATCTCTACGTGATGGTTTTACTGCTGCGTATCTGGATGCAGTGGGCTCGTACCGATTTCTATAACCCGTTTTCACAGTTTGTGGTGAAGATTACTCAGCCCATTATCGGACCGCTTCGCCGGATTATTCCGCCGCTGGGCCCGATTGACAGCGCAAGCCTGCTGCTGGCTTTCATTCTTTGCACCATCAAATTCCCGTTGCTGTTGCTTATCCAGAGCGGCGCTATCTTCTTTGGTCTGAGCAGCCTGCTGATTGGCCTGATAGGGCTGGTCAAAGCTGCCGGTTATCTGGTGTTCTGGCTGGTCATTATCCGCTCGCTGATGAGCTGGGTGAGCCAGGGCCGCGGACCGATGGATTATCTGCTGATGCAGCTGACTGAGCCGCTGATGGCACCTATCCGCCGTATTCTTCCGGCGATGGGCGGTATCGATTTCTCAGCGATGGTCGTGATCCTTATTCTGTATATGCTGAACTATCTCGGTATGGATTTGCTGGGTGCGCTGTGGTTCCAGCTTTAAGTCCGGTAGTCTGGCAGTCTGACGCGCTGGTTTTGCGGCTGGTTATCCAGCCCAAAGCCAGCCGTGACAGCCTGGTAGGTTTGCATGGCGATGAGCTGAAAGTCGCCATCACCGCCCCGCCGGTAGATGGACAGGCCAATACTCATCTGGTGAAATTTCTCGCAAAACAGTTTAAAGTCGCCAAAAGTCAGATAAGCATCGAAAAGGGCGAGCTGGGCCGCCATAAACAAGTCCGCATTACCAATCCGCAAAATATCCCGACTGAGGTCGCGGTACTGCTCGCTGAATAACGTTTAAGTCAGGACTCTCCCATGCAGAAAGTCGTATTAGCTACCGGCAACGCCGGTAAAGTGCGTGAACTCGCACATCTTCTGGCCGATTTCGGGCTGGATGTGGTCGCACAAACCGAACTCGGTGTTGAATCCGCCGAAGAAACAGGCCTGACGTTCATTGAGAACGCCATCCTGAAAGCCCGCCACGCAGCGGCTATCACCGGTTTGCCTGCTGTTGCCGATGACTCAGGTCTGGCGGTGGATTTTCTCGGCGGTGCGCCGGGAATTTACTCTGCACGCTACGCAGGCGCTGATGCCTGCGATCAGGAGAATCTCGATAAGCTGCTGGTGGCGTTAAAAGATGTGCCGCAGGGCCAGCGCAGTGCGCAATTCCACTGCGTGCTGGTGTATATGCGCCACGCTGAAGATCCGACGCCGCTGGTCTGCCACGGCAGCTGGGCCGGCGAAATTACCTTTGCTGAAGCAGGCGCAGGCGGCTTTGGTTATGACCCTATTTTCTATGTTCCGGAACTGGGTAAAACGGCCGCAGAACTGAGCCGTGAAGAAAAAAGTGCGGTTTCGCACCGCGGGCAGGCATTAAAATTGTTATTTGCCGCGATGAAAGAGGCTGTAAAGAAGAATGCGTAAGTTACCGCCGCTGAGTCTCTACATCCATATTCCGTGGTGCGTGCAAAAATGCCCCTACTGCGATTTCAACTCGCACGCGTTAAAGGGTGAAGTACCGCATGACGATTATGTTGCGCATCTGCTGGCTGATTTGGATGCGGATCTGCATCTGGTCGGTGGGCGCAGTGTAGGGACAATTTTTATCGGCGGCGGAACTCCTAGCCTGCTGAGCAGCGAAGCGATGCAAAATCTGCTCGACGGCGTCCGCGCGCGCTTGCCGGTCGATGCTGACGCTGAAATTACCATGGAAGCCAATCCGGGTACCGTCGAAGCAGACCGCTTCAGCGGCTATCAGCGCGCCGGAGTGAATCGTATCTCCATCGGCGTACAAAGTTTCGATGCGCAGAAACTGGAACGTCTTGGACGCATTCACGGCCCAGAAGAAGCTAAACGCGCGGCGCATCTGGCGACCGGCCTGAATCTGCGCAGCTTCAATCTGGATCTGATGCACGGTCTGCCGGATCAGACGCTGGAAGAAGCACTGGATGATTTACGTCAGGCCATCGCGCTAAATCCGCCACATTTGTCGTGGTATCAGCTGACCATCGAACCAAATACGATGTACGCCTCACGTCCGCCAAAACTGCCGGATGATGACGCACTGTGGGATATTTTCGAGCAAGGCGATCGACTGCTCACCGCAGCCGGTTATCAGCAATATGAAACCTCTGCTTACGCCAAACCGGGTTACCAGTGTCAGCACAACCTGAACTACTGGCGCTTCGGGGATTATCTCGGCATCGGCTGCGGCTCGCACGGCAAGCTGACACAACCTGACGGGCAGATCCTGCGTACCGTGAAAACCAAGCACCCGCGCGGTTACATGCAGGGGCGTTACATGGATAAACAGCATCCGGTCGAAACCGCAGAACTGCCGTTTGAGTTCTTCATGAATCGCTTCCGCCTGCTGGAGGCCGCGCCCCGTGAAGAGTTTGGTTTATATACCGGACTGAATGAATCGGTGATCCGCGCGCCATTAGACGAAGCCATCGCCAAAGAATATCTGGTAGAAACCGACACCCACTGGCAGATCACCAGCAAAGGAAAACTGTTCCTGAATTCGCTGCTTGAGCTGTTTTTGACGGAGTAACCGAAGGCGTCTCTCTACTTTAAAACCTGATAAGTGTAAAAATATTCCCTTATCAGGTTATTTATGTTCAGAAAAATACGTTTTTTTTGCTGAAAGAATAGCCCTGGAAGGCGTGATTTTTAATAAAATGTTACAGATGGAATCATTTAATTACACCCTCTTCCCTCTGCTTTAATTACCTCGAACCAACTCATTTATTTATTATCAACAATACATAACGCATCCTGCCTGATCATTTAAAACCAGGTGCCTTTACTTAATAAGGAATACTATTCAATAATTCATGTGATATATAGATCAATTTCCCATTGTGCATATTTAAAATAAATGTTATTGCTAATTAATAGCATTGTTATTATTATAATTGCATCAGTAAAACCTGGAGCCTGTTAGTACTTATAGATCTTTATCAACTATTTAAAACTCAGATAGCGTATCCCCCGACATTAATGGAATTTTATTAAAGGGGCTCTTCAATGAAAGTTTCTAAAATCGCTGTGTTCATCACTTTTATTTCACTCGGCCATTCGGCTTATTCAAATGAATTACCTAAAGCGGCCAGTTCATTTACCCGTCAGATGAATGACAGTGTTTATAAGACGCTACCTTTTGGCGATGAATCCGATTTTCTGGATGCAAAAAAGGGTTTTATCGCCACCCTTTCCCCGATGGTGATTAAAGACACTGCCGGAAATGTTTCATGGGATCTAGAAAGCTACGGTTTTATTCAGGGTAAAGCGCCAGATACTGTCAATCCGAGTCTCTGGCGAATTGCAAAACTAAACATGCAAAATGGGCTGTTTAAAGTCACCGATTCGGTGTATCAGATCCGCGGTTTTGATTTATCGAATATGACCATTGTGGAGGGCGATAAAGGGATCATCATTATTGATCCGCTGGTCACAACCGAAGTTGCCAGCGCCGGATTAAAACTTTACTACCAGCATCGCCCTTATAAACCGGTAGTGGCAGTAATTTATACCCACAGCCACGCTGACCATTATGGGGGTGTGCGCGGTGTGGTGAATGAGCGGGATATAAACTCAGGTAAAGTCAGCATTATTGCACCGGAAGGTTTTCTGAAAGAAGCAGTCAGCGAAAACGTGCTGGCAGGAAATGCCATGAGTCGCAGAACGCTTTATCAGTATGGGGCGATGCTGCCACGCAGCGGACGAGGCCAGATTGATGCGGGCCTGGGGAAAACCACATCACTCGGCACGTTTACGCTAATCCCTCCTACCGATACCGTCAGTAAAACCGGTGAAAAGCGCGTCATTGCCGGCGTTGAAATGCAGTTCCAGATGGCGGCAGATACTGAAGCGCCCTCTGAAATGCTGATCTGGTTCCCGCAATTTAACATGCTCGACACCGCCGAAGATGCCACGCATACCCTGCATAATCTTTATACCCTGCGCGGGGCGCAGGTACGCGACGCCAGCGCATGGTGGAAAGTACTCAATTACGCCATCAGTCAGCAAGGCAAGCGCGTCGAGATTGTCATTGCTCAGCACCACTGGCCAACCTGGGGAAATGAGAAAATCATCAAATTCCTCTCTGATCAGCGGGATATGTTCAAATTCATTCATGACCAGACGCTGAACATGGTGAATAAAGGTCTGACAATGAATGAGATTGCCGAAACACTGCGGTTGCCTCCGGCGCTTTCAAACGAATGGTACAACCGAGGATATTACGGCTCAGTCAGCCATGATTCCAAAGCTGTCTACCAGCGATATATGGGCTGGTATGACAGTAACCCTGCGGATCTTAATCCACTTCCACCGGAAGAAGCCGCGAGAAAATATGTCGAGTTTATGGGCGGAGAAAATCAGGTCATCGAGAAAGCGAGAAAATCTATCGCTGCGGGTGAATATCGCTGGGCCGCTGAAGTACTGAAACACGTGGTCTTTGCTGATCCGAAAAATCAGGCCGCGCGCGATCTCCAGGCGGATGCGTTTGAACAGCTCGGTTATCAGTCAGAAAATCCTACCTGGAGAAATGAATATCTGATGGGTGCCTATGAATTACGTAACGGCGTGCCTGATGCCCCACCGGTCAATACAGCCAGTCCGGATATGGTCCGTTCAATGGCACCAGATCTGATCCTCGATTATATGGGGGTTCGCCTCAACAGTCAGGCAGCGCTCAATAAAAACATCCGTATGAACTGGATACTCCCTGACGGCACGCAATACGGTATTGAACTGAAAAACTCCGTCATTATTTATAATTTTAACCAGCTCATACCCTCTGCGGATATTACCCTCAGGGCAGATAAAAATGCATTCTCCCGCCTCTTTATGCAAGGCGAAGCGCTGAATAATGAGCTGAAGCAGTCAGATATTAAAGTTGAAGGTGATGCCGGTGAAATAAAAGAACTTCAGGGGATGCTCGATGTCTTCCCGGGAATGTTTAATATCGTTACGCCATAAAATTCTTTCAAGGAATCACAGCCTGTCAGAGAGGTTTACAATGACGGTTAAACACACGCGCGTATTTAACAGGCTGATGTTATTAGTCTGCTTATCTACTCCATGTCTGAGTTACGCGGATAATGCCAGGGACTGGCAAAATGTGCCGGATGATATCAATATTTTATTCGGCTATTACAATCGTATAGACAGCAATACTTCAATTGATTCTTCGCTGCCAATAAATAACGCTTCGGTGGATGCAAATTTATATATTCTTCGTTATGCGAGATCATTTAATTTCGGGGGTCAGACTGCCGGGATCCAAATCCTTCAGCCAGTGGCGGACATTACCACGTCGGCAGACGGAGCGCTGACCTCAGACAATACGCCTTCCCGTCACGGAATCGGGGATACGCAGTTAGCTTTCGTCTATAACCTCTTTGGTGCGCCAGCTCTGACGACGGAGGAGTTCAGACGCTGGACACCGGGGACATTTTTGACCACGGCAATATGGGTCACGGCACCTACCGGAGAATACGATAAAAAGAAGCTGTTGAATATTGGCGGAAATCGTTGGGTAATAAAACCGGAACTGGCTTTTGGATATCCGGCTGGCCCCTTCTGGATTGAAATTAATCCCATGATTTCATTTTATGAAGACAATAATGAATATCTCGGCACTCATCGCCTGGCACAAAAACCCCTTTATGCTGCTGAAGGACATTTCAGTCTGACGCTGAACCCGGCGTTATGGATATCTTTAGACAGTACACTCAGTAAAGGCGGCGAAACACGGATTGATGGCGTGCTGCAAGATAACGAACAGCAGAATGTATTACTGGGGGCTTCGGTGGGTTTTATGTTATCGCCACAGCTGGGCGGCGCTTTTGCTTATACCGATACGACAAGAAAGGAGACTGGATCACCGGATATTTCGACCTGGATGGTCAGGCTGCAATATGCGTGGTAAAGAAAATTAACGTGAAGTATTAACCGGAATAAGAGGGGAATATCTCCCCTCTTATTGATGGCAGATTATTGCTTCAAATCCGCCAGCAAGGCTTTGTGCTGAGTATCCAGATTCGTTACCCGCTTACAGACGTCATCGCCAAAGGCTTTGAACTCTTTTTCCTGCTTGCTCCACTCATCCTGTACGGCCTGTTGCAAACCGCCCAGATTCCCCATCATCGCCTGCAACGGATTTCCGCCGCTGGCTGCCTGTTTCAGGCCCATTTCGTTGATGCTGTCCTGCATCACGCCGCCCATGGTTTGTTCCATCAGCTTCTGACCATTCTGTTTAACCTGATCCACTGCTTTATAGTGGAAGGTCAGCCCGTCGGCGCGGTGTTCAATGATGAGGTTCATCTGTTCTTTCAGCTGCTTGTCGAGCTTGACCAGACGGTTACGCACGTTGCTGTCAGTACCGAGTTTCTCGACGATCACCCGGTCAACCCCCGCGCGGCCTTTTTCGAGATGCGCCGTCGCACCCTGATCAATCCACGGCAGATCGCGGCGTAAACCGGCCTGATAATCGATCGCTTCCTGACGCTGTCTGGCGCTCAGGGTCATGTCTTTTCCGTTAAGAGTCACGTTACCGTTAGGGGTAATCAGTAAGTCACCGTTTTTGCCCACAACCTGAACGGTCTGCGGCTTGATGACAACATCGTCTTTAGGTTGCACCGCACACTGATAATCAGCCTGCGCGCTCCACGCAGTCAGCGCCAGCAATGCAGCCAGTCCGGTTTTTACCACTCCGCTTTTTACTAACATGTACTCTCCCTTAAGACAGCAAACTCAAAAAATTGAACGGCCAATACGTTGCGCCAGTAATTCTAAGGCAGCAATACCTGCCAAAGAGTTCCCTGCCGCATCAAGTTCCGGCGACCATACCGCGATACACATCTCTCCGGGAACGACAGCCATTATGCCGCCACCCACGCCGGATTTACCCGGCATTCCCACGCGATAAGCAAATTCACCCGCGCCGTCGTACATGCCGCTGGTGACCATCATCGCATTAATCTGTCGCGCCTGACGGGCATCTATGAGCGGTTTTTCACTGCCCAGCGGATGGCCTTTATTGGCAAGATAAACAAACGTACGCGCCAGTTCTTCACAGCTCATGCGCAATGCACAGTAGTGAAAATAGGTATGTAAAACCGTGATGACATCGTTGTCGAAATTACCGAAAGACTTCATCAGATACGCAATCGCCGCATTGCGGTCAGAATGTTCAAATTCAGAACGGGCAACGTGCCGATCGTAGTTGAGATCCGCCGATCCAGCCAGTTGACGCACCACTTCCAGCATTCTCTGCTTCGGTGCAGTCAGGCGGGTTTGCAGCATATCGCAAACCACGAGCGCGCCAGGATTGATAAACGGATTGCGCGGTTTACCCTGCTCAAGTTCGAGCTGTACCAGGGAGTTAAACGGCTGCCCTGACGGTTCTTTGCCGACGCGCTGCCAGATTTCGCTTTCCTGATAGCGGGTCAGCGCCAGCGTCAGGCTGAGCACTTTAGAAATAGACTGAATGGAGAAACGGGTTCCAGCATCACCGGCACGAAAGATCTCCCCTTTCGTGGTACATACGGCGATCCCTAAGTGTTCGGGACTGACTTCGGCCAGTGCAGGAATGTAATCGGCAACTTTGCCGCGGCCAATCAGCGGCCTGACCTGCGCAAGAATATCTTCCAGCAAACTGTTATCGAGTTCGGTACCCAACGTCCTGCCTCCAGATGTAACAAAGGTGCCGGAAAGGCACCTTTAAAAGATTCAGAATTTATCTGCCTGGAGGAATCAATCCCACCAGATATCGAATAAATCGCTGACTTCCACGTCTTCCATTTTATGGTCTTCTAACCATTTTTTGACCTGCGCGCGCTGTTCATCAGTGCAGTGACCGATATCCTGGCGGCAAACCAGACCTTCCCATTGCAGATAGCCGCTGCCATCAAAAGCCAGTTTGTTTGGCTCGATCACACCGTCGATGAATTTATCTAGGGATTCATCAATGGTTTCTACCGCGGTACCTTCCGGGAAACGCCATTTTACAGAGAAGCCCAGTTCCTGGAACTCGGCAATGTGTAACTTCTTACGTAAACGACGACTGCGATTTGTAGCCATTATTGCTTCCTCTCAAACATCAGATCCCATACGCCGTGGCCTAAACGCTGACCACGCATTTCGAACTTGGTTACCGGGCGCGATTCCGGACGCGGGACATAATTACCTTCCTGCGACAGATTCGCCCAGCTTTCTAAACTGGTCATCACTTCGAGCATGTGTTCCGCATACGGCTCCCAGTCGGTTGCCATGTGGAATACACCGCCCACTTTCAGTTTTTTGCGCAGCTTCTCAACGAACTCCGGCTGCACGATACGGCGCTTATTATGACGCGCTTTGTGCCACGGGTCAGGAAAGAATAGCTGCACCATGTCGAGCGAGCCATCCGGAATCATTTTTTCCAGCACTTCAACCGCATCGTGACACATCACACGCAGGTTGCTGACGCCCTCTTCGTGCGCGGTCGCCAGACATGCGCCGACACCCGGCGAGTGGACTTCAATCCCGATAAAGTTCTGATCAGGATTCTGCTGCGCCATCGTCACAAGCGAAGTGCCCATGCCGAAACCGATTTCCAGCACAACGGGGGCTGAGCGACCAAATAAGGCATCAATTGCTAGTGGTTCCGCCTGAAACTCTACGCCCATCACCGGCCAGAAGTTGTCCAGCGCAAATTGCTGACCTTTGGTCAGACGGCCCTGACGGCGGACAAAACTACGGATACGGCGCATTGCGCGACCGTTCTCGTCGAATTCCGGTGAAATGACGTCGTTTTTCATGGTGTTTCCACTCCGATTGGCAAGACGCGGTACCCGCGCGCGGATGCCTGTGCTTTGGTCACTAAATATAAGGAAAGGCGCATTATCCAAACTTACTCCCGATTAGCAAGGTTTGCGGGCAGGAAATCCGTCATTAGCGTGCGTAAAGCAGTGCGGAAAGTTCCGGTTTACAGCCAGACGGGAACTGTGATGTGATCAGCCCCGTCTTTTAACCCTGCCGGACTGTAATTCACCCATGATGGAAGCCCAACTTTTCTCACCTCTGGTGCTCGACTGGTATCAGCGCTATGGCCGCAAAACGCTGCCGTGGCAAATCGCAAAAACAGCTTATAAAGTCTGGCTTTCAGAAGTGATGTTGCAGCAAACGCAGGTAGCGACTGTTATCCCGTATTTTGAACGTTTTATGCAACGCTTTCCGACGGTGTCTGATCTGGCCGCCGCTCCGCTCGATGAAGTTCTGCATTTATGGACAGGACTGGGCTATTACGCCCGTGCGCGTAATCTGCATAAAGCGGCGCAGACCATTGCCAGTCACCACGGCGGCGTATTCCCGACGACCTTTGATGAAATCCTCGCGCTGCCCGGCATTGGCCGCTCCACGGCGGGAGCGGTGTTGTCGCTGGCACTCAATCAGCACTACCCTATTTTAGACGGGAATGTGAAGCGCGTGCTGGCCCGTTGCTACGCCGTTGACGGCTGGCCGGGTGAGAAGAAAACCGAAAACAAGCTGTGGGCGATAAGCGAAGATGTTACGCCCGCCGAAGGCGTTGCACAGTTTAATCAGGCAATGATGGATCTGGGCGCGATGGTATGCACCCGCAGCAAGCCAAAGTGCGAACTGTGCCCGGTGAAATCAGGTTGCGAGGCTTATGCACATCACAGCTGGGCGAAATATCCCGGTAAAAAGCCTAAGAAAACCTTGCCCGAAAAGACCGCGTTTATGCTGATGATCCAGCAGGAAGATAAAGTCTGGCTGGAACAGCGTCCGCCGGTCGGTCTGTGGGGCGGTCTGTTCTGCTTCCCGCAATTTACCACCGAAGATGAACTGGCTTTAGGGCTAAAAAAATACGGTGTTACGCAAAATCAGTTGCAGCAGCAGACCGCTTTTCGTCACACTTTCAGCCATTTTCATCTGGATATTGTCCCGATGTGGTTAAATCTGCGTTCCGCTGCGGGTTGCATGGATGAAGGTGCGGGTCTCTGGTATAACTTAGCGCAACCACAATCCGTCGGGCTGGCCGCGCCGGTAGAGCGTCTTTTGACGCAGCTGGCCAAAGAACCGACCCAAAAGAACGATCGATAAGGAATTAGCATGAGCAGAACGATTTTTTGTACTTTTCTCAAGCGTGATGCTGAAGGGCAAGACTTCCAGCTGTACCCTGGCGAGATTGGCAAACGTATCTTTAATGAGATTTCGAAAGAAGCCTGGTCTCAGTGGATGGCCAAGCAAACTATGCTGATCAACGAAAAGAAACTCAGCATGATGAATCCGGAAGACCGCAAATTGCTGGAACAGGAAATGGTCAACTTCCTGTTCGAAGGTCAGGATGTTCATATCGAAGGCTATACCCCACCGTCAAAATAATCATTAATAACAATGATTAAAATATTAAGGCAGGTGCTGAAAAGCGTCTGCTTCTTTCATCAGAAATGGCTTTTAAGATGAAGAAAATTTTAGCTTTGCTGGTTATCGCGCCCATGTTGATCTCCTGCTCCGGCAGTAAGAAAGACCAGTTCAACGAAGCTTATGTAAAAGACACCAACGGATTCGATATTTTGATGGGGCAATTTGCCCACAACATCGAAAACATTTGGGGTATGAATGAAGTACTGATCGCGGGTCCGAAAGACTACGTGAAATATAGCGATCAGTATTACACCCGCAGCCACATCAACTTTGATGCGGGTACGATTACTATCGAAACCATTTCTGGTACTGATCCGGCGACCAGCCTGCGTCAGGCGATCGTCAGCACATTGCTGGTGGGCGATGATCCGGGCAACGTTGACCTCTATTCCGATGCCAACGATATCCAGATCAGCCGCGAGCCGATGCTGTACGGTCAGGTGCTCGATAACACCGGTCAGCCAATCCGCTGGGTCGGGCGTGCCAATAGCTTTGCCGACTATCTGGTGCAGAATAAGCTGATGCGCCGTCAGTCCGGCATGCACATCATTTATTCCGTCACAATCCAGATGGTGCCAAACCACCTGAACAAACGTGCGCATAAATATCTGCCGATGATCCGTGAAGCGTCCGCCAAATATGGCGTCGATCAGTCACTGATCCTCGCAATCATGCAAACCGAATCCGCATTTAACCCGTATGCAGTGAGTAATGCCGATGCGCTGGGTCTGATGCAGGTTGTGCAGCACACCGCAGGTGTGGATGTGTTCAAATCTGAAGGCAAATGGGGAAAACCTAGCCGAAGCTATCTGTTTGATCCGCAGAATAATATTAATACCGGCACGGCTTATCTGGCGATGCTGCAAAACGTGTATCTGGGGAATATCGATAACCCGACCTCACGTCGCTATGCAGTGATTACGGCTTATAACGGTGGTGCAGGTAGCGTTCTTCGCGTGTTCTCACAGAACAAAACGCAGGCGTTTAACATTATCAACAATATGGCACCGGGCGACGTTTACACCACGCTGACGACAAAACACCCGTCGGCAGAATCGCGCCGCTATCTGTACAAAGTGAACAATACTCAGCGCAGCTACCGCCGCGTGGATTAACGTTTACCGTACCGGCTCTTCAGGCGTGAGGAGCCGGTACGAACGTCTTAACTGTGGATCTGTACACTCTGTGTTTGCAGACTTTGCGTCTGGAATTTACCTTTACCTAAATCACTGACGATGTGATTCATCCGCTCTTCCGTCAGCTGATAATAACGGATAGAGAAAGCCGTAATCAGATAGAAAATAGCCGGTAAGACGGTGAATAAAATCAGAACGCCGCGTACAGCCTCTGCCGATTGTTGTTCCACGCCAGCCTGATAGCCAAACCATGCCAGCCCCCATCCGGTCAACGCACCACCAATCGCCACACCGAGCTTAATCACAAAAATATTCGCCGCAATGTTCATTCCGGTTATACGACGCTGAGTTTTCCATTCGCCGTAATTATTGGCATCTGTAATCATTGACCATTGCAATGGTGCGTTTATTCCCTGTAATAAGTTAAGGGCAATATGAACGATAAAGGCCGGGATCCAGTAATCGGTGGGGAGCACAAAGAAGAGGAGTCCGGCGAATGCGCTTGATATATTCACCCAGATGGATGCACGGATTTTACACATCCACGAGCCGAGTTTTTTGGCAAATAAACTGCCGATAACAGCAGCAACAGTGGTCGCCATCATGAACATGGAAATAATGCCACTTCCCTGATGAAGAACATATTGCACAAAATAAACCAGCAAACTCCCGCGAACAACAACGCCGCATAACATGGCAAGATTATAAACGGAGAGGATCCGCCACTGGTCATTTTGCAAAAGAACGCGGACATCGCGGACAATATTCATGTTCTCTTCCTTCACCGGCGTAATACGTTCCCGCGTCGTCAGAAAACACACAAAGAACATCACGCAACCAATCACGCCGAAGATGCCCATCGCCCACTGCATGCCGGTTGCACGGTCTCCCGGAGAGAGATAATCCGCTAACGGCAGAATAAGCGCCGTGCCCATTGCGCCACCGATCGGCGCAATAGCAAAGCGCCAGGATTGCAGGGAAAGATTATCCTGTGGATCCGCCGTAATAGCCGCGCCTAACGAGCAGTAAGGAATATTAATCGCCGTGTACATTAAGGTCATAAATATATAGGCGAATACTGCATAAACAATTTTACCGGTTTGTTCAAAATCCGGTGTCGAATAAACCAGCACACAACTGACGGCAAAGGGAATGCAAATAATCAGTAACCAGGGACGAAATCTTCCCCAGCGACTTTTTGTCTGATCGGCAATCGCCCCCATAATAGGATCGGTGATCGCATCAAGCACCCTGACCACTAAGAACAGCGTGCCCATTACTGCCGGCGGTAAGCCATAAATATTCGTATAGAAATAAGCAAGAATAGCGACAGAGGAATCAAAAACAATGTGACTTGCCGCATCACCTAATCCAAAACCCAGTTTTTCTTTCGCACTGATCCTTTCAGTTAATGCTGACATGCAGTCACCTTTATTAAGATGGAGATCTGCATTAGTTATAATTCCAGAAAATCACTCTGAGTATTGTGATTTCTCATTTACGTTTTATGCTTTTAATCAACTGTGACGCAGGTATCTATACTCTGGCTGAATGAGAGCTTAATTTTCGACCTGCATCACATATCCGGACACCCATTTTATTACCGGGAGATAACGATATAAAAACCCATCCGGAGATGGGTTTTTATGGGGACTATTGCGCGAGAACATACCCCATCACGCGTTTCCAGCCGACCGATTTCTTCTCGATATACACGCCCTGCAATTCCGGCGAAAAGCCAGGTAACAGGTTGATGCCCTCTTCCAGCGCCATAAAGTAACGCTGTACCGCCCCGCCCCACAGTTCGCCCGGCACCACGCACAACACGCCCGGAGGATACGGCAACGCGCCTTCTGCGGCGATACGACCTTCTGCATCGCCAATCGCCACCAGCTCAATGTTATCGCGGATAAACTCGTTGTGCGCGTCCTGTGGATTCATCACCACTTTCGGGAAGCTCTTTTCGCGGAACATCTCTTTTTGCAGTTCTTTCACATCGAAGCTGACATACAGGTTATGCATTTCCTGACACAGCTGACGGATGGTGTAATTACGATAACGATCTTCGTTTTTACGATACACCGTCGGCAGCACTTCGCTGAGCGGCGCATCTTCTTCGATGTACTGCTCAAAACGCACCAGCTCTTCCACCAGCAGCTGCATTTTGGCCGGCGTTTCGGCAGGCGTCAGCAGGAACAGGATCGAGTTCAGGTCGCATTTCTCCGGCACGATGCCGTTCTCGCGCAGATAGTTGGCCAGAATGGTCGCCGGGATCCCGAACTCAGTGTATTTACCACTGGACGCATCAATACCCGGCGTGGTCAGCAGCAGTTTGCACGGATCAACAAAATACTGCTTCTCTGCGTAGCCGTCGAACGCGTGCCAGCGCTCACCCGGCACAAAATCGAAGAAGCGCACGTCGTTAGCCATCTCATTGGTTTCATGTTCCTGCCAGCGTTTGCCGCCTACCGTTGGCGGCACAAACGGCAAAATCATCGAGCACTGATCCAGCAGCATTTTGCGGGTTTCGATGCCGAGCTTCACGCACTCCATCCACATGTGTTTTCCGCTGCCACCGGCATGTATACGCGCATTCACATCCAGTGCGGCAAACAACGGATAAAACGGGCTGGTCGAGGCGTGCATCATAAAAGCATTGTTCAGCTTTTTATGGCTGCAATGCCGCTTCTGGCCTTTGATGTGATTGTCTTTTTTGTGGATCTGCGAAGTCTGAGAGAATCCTGCCTGCTGCTTATGCACCGACTGCGTAACGATGATGCCAGGATCGTTTTCGTTAAGGTCCAGCAGCAGCGGCGAACACTCTTTCATCATCGGGATGAATTGCTCATAACCAACCCATGCGGAATCAAACAGGATGTAATCGCACAGATGACCGATTTTATCGACCACCTGACGCGCGTTGTACACCGTGCCGTCGTAGGTGCCGAGCTGTATAATCGCCAGACGGAACGGACGTTTCTCTTCAGCGCGATCCGGCGCCACTTCTTTAATCTGTTTGCGCAGATACGCTTCATCGAAACAGGCCGCATCGATGCCGCCGATAAACCCAAACGGGTTGCGTGCTGTTTCGAGATAAACCGGCGTCGCGCCTGCCTGTAAAAGCGCGCCGTGGTGGTTTGATTTGTGATTGTTACGGTCGAACAACACCAGATCGTCGCGGGTCAGCAGCGCATTTGTGACGACTTTATTGGCCGCAGACGTGCCATTGAGCACGAAATAGGTTTTATCTGCGCTGAAGACTTTGGCTGCATACTTTTGTGCATCTTTCGCCGAGCCTTCGTGGATCAGCAAATCGCCCAGTTTGACGTCCGCATTACACATGTCGGAGCGGAAAATA
The DNA here is from genome assembly GCF_003614975.1 of Rahnella bruchi. GTDB lineage: Bacteria > Pseudomonadota > Gammaproteobacteria > Enterobacterales > Enterobacteriaceae > Rahnella > Rahnella bruchi. The sequence goes on from NZ_QZWI01000001.1 coordinate 1,034,268, forward strand.
TTCGGGCCGTAGAAATCATAAAACTGACGTCCGGCCGGATGGCGACGGAAGAACTCCCCTCCCTGATGTCCGGGACACGCAAACGTGGCGTTCTCCATCTCAACATACTTTTTCAGCGTGTCAAAAAACGGCGGGAACAGCGCTTCCTCATAAGCCTGAGCGGCGGATTCAATCTGTGCCGCATAAAACGCCTGATTGGCATCCGACAAGGTGATCACGCCTTTCAGTGCCGGTAAAAATTCCGGCGAAACCTGCTCCGTTCCCTGCACAGCAACAAACGCGGGAATACCAAATCCCAGCGTTTCAATCTCCGCCAGCCTGCCGTGGTTCAGGTCACCCACAGAAATGATGATGGCCGCAACGTCCGCGTAATCGGCGCGACGCAGGTCAACGACCAGACGTGCAGTCTGGAGATAAGGGGCGACTGAAGCGCTTGCTGCAAGTTTTAAGTGTTTCATTCAGACTCTCAAACGGTTAAGTAAGAGGGTGTGCCAGATGGCACGGCAATGAGCAGGTTCTTACGTCGTGGAGCAAGTGCGCGCAGAGCCCGGCCCGGCAAATGACGTTAGCTGAAGCGAGTTATCGAGTGCGACAGGACAATGCCGGTGCGGCAAAGTGGTGACAAATCGAGTTTCAGGCCAGCCACGTCTGATAGACAACAGTAAAATCAGAGAAATACCCTGCGGATGACTCTCTGTTTTTAATAATGTCTAACAGCGGACAAACGGTAGCCTTACCGCATGAAAGAAACTGCAAAAGGAGAAAAGCTGAAATCGTGGTGTTTACAGCACCCGGAGATCATCATCAGATTTTTTCTGCACTTATAAAAAGCGCGATGTGATAAACCAGCCATGCCGCAACCCTCTTGAGCTGTCGCGTGAAAACGGGAACAGAGTTGTTTAATAAATCGGCGCAATAATGGCATCTTTTAGACCCCTGTTCAACCCTGTAAATCGCGCAAATTTCTTACAAATTACGACACTGCCTGGCAGGGAATTCTTCCTGTAAATTTCCGGCAAACCGCAGATTCCGGCAGTTAAATCGACAAATCGTCGTAAAAAGCATCATTCAGGTGACGAACACCTCCGTTGTTACAAAAAGCCGTTGACGACACATGCCCAATACGGTTTAATGCGCCCCGTTGCCCGGATAGCTCAGTCGGTAGAGCAAGGGATTGAAAATCCCTGTGTCCTTGGTTCGATTCCGAGTCCGGGCACCATATTTAAAGAAACCAGCTTAACGGCTGGTTTTTTGCTTTCTGGCATTTATGCCCTCTCTGGTTACACGGGATCTGCCTTCAATTTCCGGTGATATCTCAATGAATTCTGCGTGTTACGTCCTGCTGGTTTTACTGGCCTGTACCAGCCTCATTTCGCCATATCCTGTCTGGATCGGTTTGCACCTGCTCAACCTGCTGACACTGCTGATATATGGCGCCGATAAGCTTGCAGCCCGCAGAAGCTGGCAGAGAATACCGGAAAACACGCTGCTGCTGTTCGGGCTACTGGGTGGTTGGATCGGAGCCCTGGTCGGTCAGCAATTTTTCAGGCATAAAACGCAGAAACAACCTTTCCGCACCTGGTTTATGTTAAGCATCGCTGCCAATATTGCTGCTGTTTTGCTGGGCGTCTGGCTGATGTACGGGCGGTAAATAGCAGGCAAAAAAAAGCCGGAGAATGTCAGCGCATTCTCCGGCTTTTTCGTACTTTGTCATAAAAGGCAGCTGCCGTTATCCGTACAGTTTCAGGCGCGCTGCCTCTTTGGCCGTGGCCAGATCAGCCAGCACCATCTCAATCACCAAATCCTGCAACGAGGTTTCGGGTGCCCAGCCTAACTGACGCCGCGCTTTTGACGGATTAGCGGAAACCTTGCTGACTTCTGCCGGGCGAATATAACGGGGGTCGACGGTGACAATCACGTCCCCGACTTTCAGTGCCGCCGCTACCGGGCTGATAATCGCCGCGATCACACCTTTCTCCTCGATGCCTTTACCGACAAAGCGAAGCTTGATCCCGAGCTCAAGGGCAGCAAATGTGACGAACTGACGCACTGTAAATTGCACACCGGTTGCAATGACAAAATCTTCAGGTTTGTCCTGCTGTAACATCAGCCACTGCATTTTGACGTAATCCCTGGCGTGGCCCCAGTCGCGTAATGCATTCAAATTGCCCAGATAGAGGCATTTCTCCAGTCCCTGCGTGATATTTGCCAAACCCCGCGTGATTTTACGCGTCACAAAACTTTCGCTGCGCCGCGGCGATTCATGGTTAAACAGAATGCCATTGCAGGCGTACATACCAAAAGTTTCCCGGTAATTCACCACCGTCCAGAAGTCGCTGATTTGCGCAACCGCATCCGCAGAAGGCACACTAAATGTGACCATTTCGTTAACCGACATTCCATCAACCAGCCCGCACAATGTGGAAGACGACGCCTGGTAATAACGGGTTTTGTGCTCCAGTCCCTGCGAACGGATAGCTTCAAGCATTCTCAGGACGCTGATCCCGACGCTGGCTAACGTGGAGTGAGTTGTGGTCCCGCTGGGAATACCCAGATTATAAATCTCATCAGGACGAATTAACGCCAGCAATCTGCCCGGATTTGAGATTTCGCTCTGGTTATAATGATGAATACGAAAATCAGGATTATTAACATATAAATTATCACTGAAATATTCGGCATTCAGAAACGGACCCTGTTGAATAATGCCGTGGACGGTGTAACCTTTTTTAAGCAAAAGCTCTGCCAGATAGGAGCCGTCTTGCCCGGAGATATTGGTAATAAGAGCGACCTTAGACATAGTAAACCCCTGGATTACAATTTAAAAAAAGCATCGGGAAAAATGCACGATTATAATTGCAAGGTTAGCTTAAGTAAGATGAATCGCAGAATAGTGAGTCAATGACAAAAAATGAGAAACAATAATAATATTAATAAACGACGCGCTTGCTTTCATTAAAGTCATGCCATTTAGTTTTGATATACTCATCCAGTTCATTATGAAAACGTTGTGCAGAAAACTTTAACGCGTTTTCGCGACAGTCCAGCGGAAGAATAGACTCCTGTATCGTATCAAAGTGATGTACGGCTTTAATGAGTGATTCCACCGTCTGTTCAGCGAAAAATACACCGGTCGCATTCAGTTCCCCGTAAGGTCTGATAGTTTCAAGAACACCTCCTTTGCCAAAGGCAATCACCGGTGTTCCGCTGGCCTGCGCTTCGACTGGCGTAATCCCAAAATCCTCTTCCGCAGCAAAAACAAACGCTTTCGCACGTCGCATATAATCTTGCATTACATCGTCAGGCTGATAACCCAGTATTTCAATATTACTGCCAGCTTTGGCTTTAATCTTGCTCATTTCAGAGCCATCACCAATGACTACCAGCTTTTTATCTGGCATCTGACTGAATGCCTCAACAATAAGGTCAATACGTTTGTAAGGCACCATGCGCGAAGCCGTAAAATAGAAATCTTCTTTATTCTCCTGCAATGTAAAACGCTCTACGTCAACGGGTGGATAAATAACATCCGCGTCGCGGCCATACACTTTCTTAATCCGGCGGGCGATAAAGTGAGAATTGGCGATAAAGTGATCCACGCCATTGGCGGTCCGGTAATCCCATATCCTGATTTTATGCAAAAACCAGCGGGCCAGCTTGCCTTTGAAACCTTTGTTCAGGCCTGATTCGCGCAAATACTGGTGCTGGAAATCCCAGGCATAACGGATCGGAGAATGCACATAACTGATGTGCAACTGGTCGGGACCGGTCAGCACTCCTTTTGCCACCGCATGGCTGCTGGAAAGCACAATGTCATGCCCGGTCACATCAAGCTGTTCTATGGCCAGCGGCATTAACGGCAGATATTGCTGGTATTTATTTTTTGCAAAAGGTAACCGCTGAATAAAAGATGTCGTCGCTTCTTTACCGTAAAACTTTTTACGGGATTCATCAGAGAGAAAATCGACAACAGAATAGATATCTGCTTGTGGGTACAATTTAATAAATTCGGCAATAACTTTTTCGGACCCTGCAAATGTCACCAGCCAGTCAGCGACAATCCCCACACTCACATCATGTGACATATTTTTAACCTTAGAAATTGATAAGTGAGCAATGCGAATCCAGAGCGAGTTACTATCACTCACTTAATTAATATATTTAAATATCATTACATACTACGAAGAATGGAGAGAATTTTTCTGGTTTGTTCCTGCATTAGTTTTGTATTAGCGCGGGATTCTACATTTAACCTAACCACAGGTTCAGTATTAGAACTGCGGAGATTGAAACGCCATTCATCGAATTCAAGACTGATCCCGTCAGTGTGATCCACTTTAACCGCTTCAGTCTCATACTTGGCTAATACACGGGCAATAGATTCATTCGGGTGTTGCAGATAACTGTTAATTTCGCCAGAAGCAGGATAAGCCGTGATCCGGTCATTGATCAATTGCTGTAGCGATTTTCCTTTAACATGCAATAATTCAGCGACCAGCAACCAGGGGATCATTCCGCTGTCACAATAATAGAAATCGCGGAAATAATGATGGGCGCTCATCTCACCACCATAGACCGCATCTTCCTGACGCATACGTTCTTTAATAAAAGCATGACCGGTTTTTGACATTACCGGTACACCACCGGCTTCGGTGACAATATCAATGGTATTCCAGCTCAGGCGCGGGTCGTGGATAATACGTGAGCTGGGATATTTATCGAGAAAGGTGTCAGCAAGCAAACCCACGATGTAATAACCTTCGATAAAATTACCGGTATCATCAAAGAGAAAACACCTGTCGAAATCACCGTCAAATGCGATGCCCATGTCCGCTTTATGTTTAATAATAGCGTCAGTGGTGTCCTGCCGGCACTCCGGCAATAACGGGTTAGGGATACCGTTCGGAAAGGTGCCATCGGGCTGATGGTGCACCTTAATAAACTCAACCGGCGCGCCTGCCTGAATAAAACGCTGCTCAATGGCATCGATAACATGTCCGGCAGCACCGTTACCAGAGTTGATGACCAGTTTCAGTGGCCCGGTAAAATTATCCAGATTGACGTAACTAAGGAGCTTGTCCACATAAGCTTCAAGCACTGAGGCTTTTTCGTAGGTCCCCCTGGAGGCGCTGTCCCCTGGCCCAAAAGCATTTGCTTCAGCCAAGGCCTGGATATCACGCAGGCCGGTATCACCGCTTATCGGTTTTGATTCTTCGCGGACCAGCTTCATACCATTATAATTCATCGGATTATGGCTGGCCGTGACTTCTATACCGCCATCCAACGCCAGGTAGGAAGTCGCAAAATAGATCTCTTCCGTTCCCGTAACCCCAATATCGACAACATCAGTACCAGCGTCCTGCAACCCTCTGGCCAGGGCAAGCTTCAATGATTCACTGGTTATACGGACATCCCCGCCTAATACCATCTTTTTAGGCTTTAAATATTCGCCATAAGCGCGACCAATTCTGTAAGCGATGTCTTCGTTTAATTCGACGCCTAATTCACCGCGAATATCATAAGCTTTAAAGCAGGTTAATTTACCTGACATATTTCACCCCAAAATTAACAACGACCATAGTGATCTTTTATACGAATAATATCGTCATCTTCCAGATAAGAGCCTGACTGGATTTCCAGAAGCTCCAGCGGAATTTTTCCCGGATTTTCCAGACGATGTTGAGCACCAACAGGAATAAACGTGGATTCATTTTCAGTGAGCAGATAATCCTTATCCTCAAGAATAACTCTGGCTGTACCTGAAAGAATTACCCAGTGTTCAGTCCGGTGATGATGCATTTGTAATGAGAACTGCCCTCCGGGTTTTACGGTTATTCTGTTCACATGATAACGAGGCTCGGTCACGATATTATCGTTACGTCCCCACGGGCGATAAGATTCGCGATGTAAACGATACTCCCGGCGCTTATTACTTTTTAAATACTCGACGACTTTTTTAACGTCCTGCACCTGGTTTTTATCAATCACTAATACGGCGTCTTTCGTATTAACAATCACCAGATTATCCACACCAATCGCAGCAACTAATTTCTCATCAGTGTTGATATAGCAATTCGTCGCATTATGAGTAAATACATCGCCATTAACGGCATTCCCCTCGCCGTTTTTGTCATTCACTTCCCAAAGCGCCGACCAGGAACCCACATCATTCCAGCCCGCGTCTAACGGAACCACAATCGCATCAGTGGTTTTTTCCATAACAGCGTAATCTACAGATTCATCCGGACAGGAAATAAATGATTCTTTATCAACACGAATGAAATCCTGCTGCTCATCCGACTGCGCGGTTTCAATGGCTTTGAGGCAAGATTCAAGAATGTCAGGTCTGAATTTCGCCATCTCCTCCAGAAAACGTTTAGCACGGAACAAAAACATGCCGCTGTTCCAGTAATACTCGCCGCTTTCCAGATATTGCAATGCAGTAGGAAGAGTGGGTTTCTCAACAAACCGCTGCACCCGAAAAACAGGTTCGGCATCACTACTGAATTCAGTCCCCCGTTGTATATAACCGTATCCGGTTTCAGGGCCAGTCGGCACGATACCGAAAGTCACCAGTTTCCCCTGCTCAGCAAACGAAATTGCATTCTGTACGGCCCGATGAAAAGCCGCAGGAGACTCGATCACATGGTCAGCGGCAAGGACGAGTAAAAGCGGGTCATGGCCGTCGTCGATAGCACTGAGCGCAGCCAGGGTGATCGCAGGCGCCGTATTGCGCCCGACCGGCTCGAGAATAATATTGTCCGAAAGCTGATTTATTTGCCGTAATTGTTCCGCGACAAGAAAACGATGCTCTTCATTACAAATAACCAGCGGCGCAGAAACGTCCAGTCCATTTAAACGGGTGACCGTTTCCTGAAGCATTGAATTATCGCCATGCAGACGAAGAAATTGTTTAGGATAAAGCTCGCGAGACATTGGCCACAAACGACTACCGGTACCACCGGCCATAATAACTGGAAGGATCATGATTACCCTCACCTGAATGGAAAGTATTAATTTGATTAATAGTAGGACTACGATATTTTGTGTTCTTACAATTACTCAGAACAGAAAATACAACCTCTTCCTTAATGAAAATAAAAATAGAGATAATAATAGAGTTAAGACTACTGTAAGCACATAAATTTCATTGCTGGGAAGATTCTCAGCGGTAGTCAGTAAAAAAATGACATAAGGGTGAATAAAATACATGGCACTGCAAATCAGTGCTAAATTTTTAGTGTTAAACCCTTTAAAATATATTGCAGAATTTTTCATTAACAGAACAAATAAGACTGGAGCAACAAGCAGCAATGACAAAATAAAATCAATATGATATGAATCACCTTTGAAAATGTAAAAATAGACTACAGCCAACTCACTCGTTAATAAAGTAATTCCCAAAATTAACGCGATCTTTACTTTATCAGCATTGATTTTTTGGATGACATTATGCCTTGCAAGGTACGATCCTATGTACATCATGGGAAAACCGAAGAATAACCCGTTTCTGAAAATCCAATACTGGGAAAACACTTTATAATATAAGCTATCAGGCTGGAGAAAAACTCTCATATATTGCAATAAGGTACCTGCTAAAAAAAGACCGACGCATATAATCATAATGCGACTTCGGTTTTTTAAGAAATACAACCCAACACCACCTGTTGCCATAGCTGCAATGTACCAAAGGTGATGGTAACCAAATATCAGCTCTGAAAAAAACACTGCCAGATGATTTGAATTTATTTCATTCACGGGGAAATATAAAGGGAGATAAATCATTTGCCAGGACATGAATAATAAAACAACTCTCTTCAGCCATTTCTTAAACTTAAATGAATCAGTGATTTGTTTTTGAAAGTAGAAACCATTTATTATGAAAAAAATTGGAACAGCGATTCTGAAAAAACCATCAACAGTATAGAAACTTAACAAAGGATTTTCAGAGAAAACACCGACATGAATCGCGATCACCATTAAAATCAATACCAGCCTGAAAACATCTGCCAATTGATTTCTTTGATTATTGTTTGTGGTCATGATTAATTACCAACATCATTGCCATCGTAATAGATAATTATTTTAAAAACTATCTTAACTGCGATGTGATGAATTTATGGACAGAGAGAAAACGCTGCGAAAGATTCTTTGATGCTGTGACACTTTCTGGCGGGGAGTAAATATAATTATTTGTCGCATTGCTATTTTTCAATAAAATGTTGTGCGTGCTGTTAACACTAGAAACGTACCTGATAACATTAAACTTAGAATAAACAGCTAACACAACTTCACAATTAACCCCTTTAATATTACTAAAGTAATTAGGTTTTACTGGATTGAGAGTTTTCGCATCGTTATAAAATACCGAGACTGCTGTTCTGGCATTGCCTATAAGAATATTTTCCACCAGGCAACCAGAAGAATTATTTATAAGAACCCCTTCAGATGTAACTGTTTTTCCTAAGTCCGGTATTTTAATGTTTTTAATGATACAGTCTTCACATAAGTTAGTTGCAATTCCACTTCCGTTTAGACTACCAGCGGTCATAGGACTATGCTGTTGTGCATTTTCAATGACGCAGCTGGTGGAGTTCGCTATAAACCCAATGGAATAGTAAGTTCTTTTAAGATCAGGACTGATAACATGCAGGTTTCGGGCAGAGCAGTTATGATTCGACGGAGTTTCTGGCGGTACATCAGAACCCATTCCGATCAACTGAGTCCAGCCCCGTCCCCAAACATTATAAGCGTGGCAGTTTCTTGCGTTAACAAAATTTATTCCGTAACCACCCCAGTTATTTATATTTTCCCGAGTGAACTTCGCCTCAATATATAAGTCATGGATGATAGAATTCTCAGCCTGTAAGAACCTTGGGTTATCCCGAAGATATTGCCGTTGTTCAGGGTTTTTAAAATCAGGATTGATGGTGGACACATTCTGTTTATTCAAATATCGTTTCCTGGCGTATTCTCTGTTAGCCTCCTGACTGGAACCAATAACAAAACCACCCCGACCTTTTACAAATAAAGGATCCTCAAATATGATTCTTGTGTTTTCTCCTTGACCAAAGACTTCTGTGTTATCTGACAAATAAACAGGAAATAGCAGTCTGTAATACTTATCAGGATCTGGTAAATGGACTCTGGCTCCACCGAACTTAGCCGCGACATCACATGCCTGCTGAAAGGCAAAAGAATCATCATTTAGACCATCGCCTTTAGCACCGAAGTCTAATACGCTCAGTTCAGGAATTTTGGCTGCCAACGAAGTGATACCATAAGCACTATTCAGAATGAGATACGATCCTGCAAATCCAGCAGAAGTATACTTTAAAAAAGAACGCCTCTGCTCATTTATACATTCTTCAAAAAATTGATCCTGATTGCGCATTACTCACCTTAATCTTGAATATCTTTCTTTTTATAGATACTCATAGTAAATAAAAACAAAGGAACACTAACCCAAAACGTCGATATATCGATAAATATACCAGAGATAATATAAGCCATAATCAGAGGAAACTTACCCCTATTATTCTTATAAACAAATGCACAAAGTGATAAAAGAAACAAAAGGTACAATAAGAGGCCAACAACACCGGTCTCCACCGAAAGCGAAAGAAACATATTATCTGGAATAAGCCCGTACTTCTCTGTCGATAAGCGATAACCTACCCCAAGTAAAGGATTGTCCCCAACGAGTCCAAGCAGCAATGTCCAGGTTGTGAATCTTCCTGAACTGATATCCTGCTGATTAGCACCTGACAACCGCCCCCAGAATGAGGAAAAATACTCGTTATTCATTCCAAAAATCAATAATGAAATAATAAAAACAGCGATTGATATCAATGTCAGGGGTTTTATTTTTCGCTCCAGACCAAGCGTAAAAATAAAATATACTAAAACAGCAACCAGCAGACTTCTGGACATAGAAAGATAAATATTGATAAGAAAGCAAAACAAAACCATGGTAAACAGAAGCGTGTTCCTGCCTGCTCTTTTTAGTTCAATAAATGCTGTAAGCCCCAGAAGAAGGATAAGATTACTGTAAGCGCTGGAATCTTTCGCCACTCCTCCGGCTCTAAACACGTACCCCATCCCAGGGTATTTATACATCTGAGTGGCTGTCAATGCCTGACTTTGCAAAAAAAAACCAATCGATGTTTCAAGAGTGACCAGAACGAAGAGAGCGATAAAGAAGAATGCAATCCCCTTCTGTTGCCGCTCATTTACTCCACGGCTAAAAGCCAGTATCAGGACACCAGGGATATACATCTCCAGCATTCTGAAATATCTCAAATAGGCCGGGATGTGGTCTGTAGAACCAGGGTAATACAGATAACTGTAGGTAATCCCGGATAACACCCAAATTGACCACAATGAAATAAATAATATAATATAGAAAGCATGCTTGTTTTTTTTCCTTTTTTTCAATAAGAAAAAAAACAATGAAAGAATTGAAAATGGAAAAGCAATTTCGAGGCCGGATATATTCCCACGTCCAAAAGGTATTAATGTAATTATTGCCATAGCAAGACATGAAAATTGAATTGCGATACTATCCTTATTGACAGATTGCATTAAACACCTTCATTCTTATTTCAATATGTCCGTGTATAAACTCAATTCAGCAAGGTAAGTACGTTCCGGGGAGAATCTCTTGACGATGAAATCTTTAGCGTTGGTCTTTATCTGTGAATGATCTGCTTTGACCAGTTTAAGCTTTTCCGCAAGTTGTTCGACGTTGCCCAGCTCATACAAATATCCTGTGATATTATTTTCGACCAGTTCGGTATTGCCGCCAGAATCGGAAGCTAACACAGGGATTTCATAGAGCTGGGTTTCGAAAATCACTCTCCCTAATGGCTCTCTGTCTGATGGGACACAGACCAGATTTACATCATGCAACTGCTGGCGGACATCAGAAACAAACCCGGTAAATTCCACCTGTTCGTGAAGGTTATGTTCATGGGTGAATTTTTGTATTTGCTTATAATATTCTTTATCTTTTTCAGTGCTTCTTGGTTCCCCAATAAACCTTAACTTAACTGAAGTGTCATTCATCAGATAAAGGGCCTGCAAGACTTCCATTTGATTCTTAACTTCTGTTATTGCTCCAATTACAGAGATAACATACTGCTCATTATCCTGAACAAACTCAACGTTAGCTCTATTAAGAAATTTTAAATCTAGTGGGTTATAGATAACTCTTATTTTATTGAGTGAATCTGACACTCGTTTAAATGTACTTTTAACATATTCAGAGTTTGCCAGTATTACCGTTGAAAGCCGGTATATGACGTTATCCACGAAACCGTGATTCGATAACTCAATACCGCATCGTGCACGAAAAACTGTTTTACATCCTCTGAGTCGGAATGAAGGCATTGCAAACAGCCCATCATAAAAAGTATTACAATGTACGATAGCGTAGTATTTACTTCTCCCTAAGGTTCGTAACATCAGATTGATACCCCCTAAAATTCGAGAGTTAAATGGCTTGCTATCAATATAATGAATGTGGCTTTCGCTAATCCCTGAATTTAATAATTCCGTTTTGTATTTACTGTTGTTCTTGTCGATCAGGATATTAAAATCAATTTTATCATTAATTTTCTCTAACAGTGCAATCAGGCTTCTTTGTCCACCGGCGACATCGTGGCAGGTATCAACGTACAGAACCTTTTCTTTTTTCATTGTGTTTCTCCCTGTTTTATATCATTCAAAGTGAGATCTGCAAGCTTGGACCAAGTGAATTTTTTCACATCAGAAATACAATTATTACTTAATTCACTAAGTAACTCTCTATCCTTGTATAGCCTCATGATTGCCTGAGATATTTTCTGGATATCTTCTTTTACTACGAGGCCGTTACGGTTATTTAATACAACCTCACTGATTGCGCCCACATCTGTTGCAATAGAAGGTATACCGTAGATTGCGGCCTCCAAAAATACCAGTCCGAAACCTTCAATTTTTTTATTACTATGCTTTGCAGCAAGCACAAAAACTTTATTTTGCTGATAGATTTTCTTAAGTTCTTCGTCACCAACGCCAGACCGAATCATAAGTCTGACGTCATTACGTTCAGCCAGTGTTCTCAAATTCTCTATAAACTCATCACTACCATTACCTACGATAGTATAGAGAATTTTTATTCTGATATCTGGAGGGAGTAAACCTAATGATTTAATGACATAGTCATAACCTTTTCTGTCGTCTAATCTTCCAACAGTGAGTATATTGAACTGTTCTGAATTAGCATTATTCAGATATGTTTCATTGCTTAACTTCAATTCCTGAGAAACCCCAAGATGAGTAACAACCACTGGGATCTCTTTTGGGACATGATGGTTTTCCAGCAAAATACGTTTCGTATAATGACTGTTAGTAAAAATAGTTCTCACACCAGTAAATAAATTTAATACCCTTGCAAACACAGAAGCCTTACCATTCTTAAGATTAAGAACCTCACTTCCATGTAGCATAAGATTAAATCTTATTTTTCTCCGCAGAGTAAATCTATTAACGAATTGTATGGAAACCCAAAATGGCCAGTCTGCAACTAAAATATATTCATATTCATCAAAATTTATAGACATCACTTTTTTTATTAATTTTGGCAGATGCCAATATTTAAACTGTCCGCCGGAAAAAAGATTTAATGTCACTTTTTTACTGATGTCACTATCCCTGAGCTTATCATCATATTCAGGGGCAATCAGGGTTACCTGATTATCATACTTAATAACATTTATGAGCTCTTCGCAATACCGACCAATGCCACCTTTGAAGGGATAAAATTCATTGGTGAGAATTAATACCTTCCGCATTACGCACCACCTCTCTGTCTGATTTTATTCATCTTCCCTTTGGCATAATTCAGAACTTCCCAAAGAGCATTAACTTTGAGCATAGCGCAACACAGCATGTAAACCACGGCACCCAAAACAACCTTCAAAATAATGTCAATGAATCCGCCATCGACACTGAAGAAGTAAGTTGATAAAAACATCAGTAGTGTCGAAATGAATATTAATGACATATCTTTTAGCTGCTTTATCGCACCATACCCAAACAATTTTCCTGGATAGTAAGCGTTAATAAAAAAATAAAAGATAGAAATAACAAAGTTACTTATAACCATGTACTTTAGTCCAAATGGAGCGGAAATAAACAGACCGATTATCGTCAAAGGGAGTTTTATCAGGTCAATCTTCAGATACAGATCAGATCGACCCACTGCATTTAGAAGATTTGCATTTATAGCACCAAGAGGAATAATCATGCGCGACAGAGCCAGCCACTGGATAATGAAAACGGAAGGTAGCCACTTATCAGTAAGGAATAATCTGACAAAGGGCTCCGCAATCACCACGAGTCCAACCATACAAGGAAGAACGATGAAGGCGGTCATATCTAGGCTCTTTTTATATATTTTCAGCAACCGTTCCCTGTCATCCTGAGCAGCAGCCATTACTGGAAACAAAACACCTTGTAAAACGTTGAACAGGTTTACAGACAGTAAGTCAGGCAGATTCCGGCCTTGCGAATAAAACCCGACTTCCTTGCTCGTAAAGAGGCGACCGATTAGGATTGAATATGAGTTATCCGATAATACGCCGGTGAGCCCTGCTAAAAATACCTTGGATCCAAAATTGAACAGCTCTTTGGTTCTGGTAAAAGAGAACTCCAGTTTAGGGTGCCATCTGGAAACAATAAACATCAGAACAGTTACGATAGCAGAATAGCTTATTGCCTGGTAAACAAGTGCAAATACACCATAATTCATATACGCCAGATAAATAGCAAATATGCCACTAATCAGTACCGCCCAGAAATTAACTAATGTTTTTAGCCTGAAATTCAATTCTATACTTAATTTTGCTATCTGAACCACACTAAGAGATTTAATGACAATACTGATTGATATTAACCTGATTACTTCGATGAGTCTGTTGTCGTTATAAAAATCTGAGATTTGTGGGGCTAAGACATACAAAATTCCATATATCATTAAACCCAACACGAAGTTTATGTAGAAAACAGTTGAGTAATCTAAGTCTGAGCGGTCTTTCTTTTGAATTAATGCCTGTGAAAAACCTCCGTTAATTATCACATCAGAAAGGACCAGGAAAACAGCCACCATACCTACCAGACCGTATTCGGAAGGGGTAATCATCCTTGCTATCATAATACGGATAGCGAATTGTCCGCCCTGTACCATAAACCTTTCTATGGCATTCCAGATTAGTCCTGAAATAGTGCGCTCTTTTAATGATTTAGTTGTCATATTCGTCTTTTAAATCCGACAAAACCTGCGGGCAGGTTTGTTACTTTTAACATGAGTGTTATTTATCGTCCGAATAAGCATAGCCGTAGCCACTGTAACCATACCCATAATAGCTACTGGCCTTTTTAATAACGCTGTTAATAATACAACCTTTAACCTGAACGCCACTCTGCTCAAACCTTCTTATACTCACTTCTACTTCTTTCACAGTATTCATTTCAAAGCGGGCTACCAGCAATGTTGTACCCACATACCTGCCGATGATTGCGGCATCGGTGACGGCAAGAATTGGCGGTGTATCAATAATCACCAGGTCATAATTTTCTGAAGCCCAATTGATCAACAATTCGAATCGCTTATGCATCAATAACTCAGCCGGATTAGGCGCTATCTCTCCCCGTGAGATAAAATCTATACCGAGAGAAGGTATATTTACCGGAGCGGTTTGATGGTTTGACTTCCCGGACAAAATGTCGGAAAGCCCATTATCCAGGCCTGTTTTAAATAACTTATGGACATGTCCTCTTCGCATATCAGCATCGATCACAAGTACCTTTTTATTAGTCTGTGCGATTATCACGGCGAGGTTACTACTGACGAAGGTTTTACCCGCGTTCTGGCTTGGCCCTGAAATCATCAGAACATTATTTTTAGCTTCCATCATGGCGAAATGAAGACTCGTGCGCAGGCTACGTATTGCTTCAATAGCAAGATCCGCAGAATTTTCCACCACAAGAAAACTCGTTTTCTTGTCTTTTCTTTTTTCTCTATTGGCTCTAATTTTACCTGACTTATTTTTTCTGCTCAGCCATTCCGACAGAGGAATACTGGCATAGACATTAATCCCTCTTTCTTCGAGTTGTTCAGGTGAATCTATTCCTTTCCTCAGGAACACACGCAACAACACGATACTGATTGAAATCAGCGCCCCTAATATCAGGCCAATTAATACAATCAGCACCTTTTTAGGCTTGACAGCCTTAAGTTCCGTGACCGCTGTATCGATGATGCGCACATTGCCAATTGCACTCGATTTAGCGATGCTCAGTTCCTGCTGACGATTCAGAAGTTGCATGTAAATAGCGCGATTAGATTCAGCGTCCCGGCTGAGTCTGGCGACTTCCTGTTGCGTGGCAGGCATTGCAGAGACGCTTTTGTTCAACCTGTTTCTTTCTTTTAGCAAAGTCTGGCGTTTTTCCAGAAGCGCTTTATACGTCGGGTGGTCTTTCGTATAGAGCTGCGAAATCTCCGCCTCACGGAATGTCAGCTCGTTTAACTGGCTTTCGACATTGACAATCTGATCGAGTACTGACTTGGCCTCAAGTGACAAATCGACAGAATCCTTCTGGCGGCGATACGTATTCAGGCTGTCTTCCGAAGTATTCAGGTCTGTGCGAACCCGCGGAAGCTGGCGTTCAAGGAAATCGAGGCTTTTGGCATTCTGAGCTGCCTGGCGAGCGATATTTTGATCAAGGTAATTCTGGCTGATGCTGTTCAACATCGCCGCGATAAGGTGTCGATTATCACCATTTATTGTAAGATTCAGAATGCCAGTATCTTTTCCCTGATCATTAACATTAAATACATCCAGCAGATCAATTATTGCCCTTAGCCGGCTCAGATAGTAGACGTTAAACCGCGTACCTGGCTCAGCCTGTATATCCTTTACGAGTAACGAAATGCCGTGTTCACTGAGAAGACTTCCGACTACACCCTTTATTTCAAAATCATTTCCTTCGATGAGATAGTTATTTTTATCTATCACTTCGAGGGTTATTTTGGGAACGTCACCACCACTGGCAGGTAAATATAAGCGACCGATAGACACCGCACCCGGCGCTTCTCCGGTTAACCTTGCCCATCCACGACCAAACAGCGGGAAATACTTCTGCTTAACTACGGCCTGCAGATTCAGGTCATCGACTGTTTTGCCCAGAACCATACGTGACTGCAGCAGTGCGATTTCCGGAGCAGATTGTGGCTGAGAGTCGGGAAGTACCTGACTCAGGCTTTCAAGGATTGCATTGCCCTGCTTCTGTTCCACCTGAATTAGGGCATCCGCCTGATAAATTGGCGTGGCAAAAAGAACATAAATCACAGCCAACAAGGTCAGGACGGCGGTAATACAAATAATCATTTTTCGATGATCAATAAGCTCACCGATTAGGCGCCCTACATCTATTTCATCTGAATCGGGCGACGTAGGTGTTTTTGAAATGACTGGTGACATGCGTTGATTTCCTGATGGAGTTATCCGTTCAGTTTTAGCAACCAGGACTGGCAGGCCTGATCAATTAACCGGTATACAGCCTCAAAGGCTTCCTGACTCTTGTGATAAGGATCCGGAATTTCTCTGGCCCCGACCCAGTGCCCCAGAAGCATGATCTTGCCCCGTGCTTCGGGAGATACCTGACTGATCAGTTCCTGATGAGATTTTTCCATGACCAAAATGAGGTCGTACTGGCGACCAAGGGCAGAGGTGAACTGTCTGCCGCGATGATCATCGAGCATAAGCTCGTGCTTTTTCGCTATCTGCACCGCACCGGGGTCCGCCGGGTTATCGACTAACGCAGCCATTCCCGCAGAATCTATTTTCCTGCCCGGTAGTACGCCCCGTAATAACCTCTCCGCAATGGGAGAGCGGCAGATATTGCCGGTGCAGACGATCAATATAGAATCAAACATCAGGGATTCCATTGTCGTATGAAGCGACCCGCTTCGATCATGTCATGTACGCCGGTAATGGTCGGGACGATCTGCGAAATCACACGGTTCCAGCGCACAATCGGTGCCGTGGTGACATAAACAATGTCGTAAGGTTGCAGCTGGAATTCGGTGCTCATCACCATCGAAGCGGCATCTTTCGCATTCAGCTGATAAATGTTCGCGATTTTACCTTTGTTACTGCCCTTAAGCGGACGGATAACAAATATCCCGGAGGCATCCGCCATACTCTGTGCAATGCCGTCGGAATTACCCAGCGCTTCGGCCAGTGTCATCCCGCTGCGATCCATCTTCAGGGTGCTCTGTTTGGTGACTTCACCCATCACAAACACCTTCAGGTCGTCGTTACGCGGCACGAACAGAATGTCGCCGGGATACAACAACCGGTTCTGCGTCAGATCGCCTTTTTGCATCAAGGCATGCAGTGAAATCTGCGTATCCTGGCCGTTGTGATTGAGCACCACGTTACGCCAGTCTGCGTCCGGCGCTAATCCGCCTGCCGCATTGATGGCATCTATCACCGTCAGCGGGATGTTAGTAATGGGTTGCTGGCCAGATTTAATGACCTCCCCGGTGGTATAGATTTTTTGCGAACGGAATGCCGCGATGCTGACATCAACCTGCGGGCTTTCTATATAAGTTGCCAGCCGGGAGCTGATTTCCTGACGGACCTGAGTGACCGTCTTGCCGGTCACTTTTAATTTTCCGATATAAGGATAGAAAATTGTTCCGTCAGAATTTACCCAGTTACCGGTATCGCTGGCACTTCGGTACTGACCTGCGGGTGTGGTCAGCTCAGGGTGATCCCAGACGGTCACCATGAGGACATCCCCGACGCCAATGTGATATTCGTAATGTTTTAACTGCTCATCTAGCTCCGGATTAGGACGTGCCATGACGGTTGGCGACCTTAAGCTGTCCACCAGCCAGGGAGTCAGGGGATAAATATTAACTAGCTTATCAATGTCATAATTATTGTCTGGCTGTTCAACGATTGCCTTTCCGCTGGTATTTAAATTCTGCCCCGGAATTACCGTACATCCACTTAATATCCCAAGTGTGGCTATCATTACAGAAATATTTAAAAAGCTTTTATTCATCATTTCATATCATCTGTAGTTCAGTTAAGTATCTGCCAATGGACAGGAAAACCTCCCATCAGGAAGCCGCAAACTATCAATTTTTTGTAACGACAATCTCAATAAATACAATACCTTTAACGACAATGGGAATTTCGGCCTTTCACCGAAATTCAGGTTGCTGATAAAAGTATTAATGAAAATGCTGTGTTATTTTTATGAAGGGAAACTGATGCATTATATAACCACTGCGTGTTGAGGCGATTTATCAGTACGAATTAGTAAGCCCCCTCTTTTTTAAGTACAACGTTTACAGTTTTAAATAAAATGGCTATATCATTCCACATTGACCAGTTTTTTACATACCAGGAATCAAGGTATACACGGGTTGGGTAATCGACCTCACTTCGACCGCTCACCTGCCAAAGCCCGGTCATTCCCGGTTTACTGAGCAGGTAATACTCCACTTCATCGTAATAACGGTCGAGCTCGGCGGTAATAATAGGCCGCGGACCCACCAGACTCATTTCGCCTTTCAGGACATTAAAAAGCTGCGGCAATTCATCAAGGCTGGTCCTGCGCAGGAAATTACCGATGGCAGTAATGCGCGGATCATATTTCAGTTTGAACGTCAGATCCCATTCCTGCCGTGCCTCCGCGTTGGTCGCCAGTAAATCTTCCAGAACTTCCTTGGAGTTAATGACCATCGAACGGAATTTCAGGCATTTGAAAGGCTTACCATTATGGCCAATGCGTTCATGGCCATAAATCGCCGGGCCACCGTCTTTTCTCACCTTACGGCTGATATAGAACAGTAGTGGCGCGAGCAGCACGATAATTGCCAGTGAACCCACAATATCGAACATTCGTTTGGCAGCGCGTGAAGACCATTTCGCCAGATTCTGATGCACCCTGAAAATCATCACTTCCTGACTGAAGATGAATGACATATCGGTATTGTCCAGTGGCATGCCGCGAAGGCTCGGAATCACCGAGACAGAACGGTAGCCGTTAATCATAAACACCCGCAGCCAGGCGTTGCGGATCCCGCTCTGATGAGACTCAACGGCCACAATAAACTGGGTCTTCTTATCGACGTTTTTCCGTACCCAGTTCTCGTCAGAAGGCATCACAGGTATGCCCTCTATCCTATCTCCGGGCTGGTCGGCGCGTTCGCTGGAAATAAATTTAATGACCCGCAGACCGAGATTCCTGTCGCTTTTAATCGCGTTGTATCCTTCTCGCGCATTATTGCCACTACCAATAATAATCGCATCGCGTTCCCACAGGCCCAAAGAATCAAGCGCACGTTTGGTCATCATTCTTGCAACCGGCACGAGAATAAGAACCAGTGTCCAGGTCAGAACCCAGAGGTAACGGGAGAAATACCACTTAGCAAAAGCGATCACTGCAATTTCGATTAGCGCAAAGATAAGCAGCGTACGCAGGATTTCTTTCAGCTCGAACCAGAAGGTTTTGCGATAATAATAATGCCGCAGACGCAGGTGGAACCACGCAACACAACAAATAGCCAGCAAGCTGTGCAGGGCAATCCAGCCGGAAATCTGTGCATCCGGGATCCGTTGTTCAAAATGCGTCATGACCCCGCCGAGTATCCATTTAGCCAGATACAGAGAAAGAGTGAAGCTAAGGAAATCGGATAAAGCGAGTAATAAACTAGACCAAAGGTTCCTGGTGAGAAATGTCATATACACCTCACAACAATTAGAGATAATAATCCTCCCTCATGCGTTTGCCTGAAGGAATTTTTTGATGATGAATAATGCGAAAGCCGCGTGAGTCAGATATCGGATGCTATAAGAATAAATAAAACGCATTGCGCGAAGTGACGGGCTATAAAAATTTAATTAATAAAAAATCCAAATTCATATAATTGCAGCGACTCACTAAATTTTGGCTATGCTACCGCCCTTGATTTACGGCCACCAATTTGCCAAATTCTACATCGAATAATATCTAGCGCAGTTAACCCTCACCTGAGTAGTTGTGGTGATTAATGCGTGTTAATTTTTAATAAATTGCGTTTCATAAATCAGAATGTATTTACTCATTCTCTTGATTTTTGCTGATCAAAAAAATGACCGAATAAACTCTTCCTGTCCATATGGCAACCACAATGCTCCTTGCATAGCCCGGATATCACTTCCACTTAAGTACTTAACGTGCTGAGAATTCTCAACACCATTAATGATGACACCTGCACAATAAGGCCTGAGGTGTTCTATAGTTTTTCTGAGTGAAATAGTTCCCTGATGTTGCAAAAAAAAGGTCTTACTGATTTTTATACATTCAAAACTTTCATTCATTATCAGAGACAAACTGGTTAACCCTGCGCCGAAATTGTCCAGCCAAAGCGGGTAGCATTCTGACAAAGCCTGAAGCACAGGCCGCTGCTGCCCGGTCCTGAATTCAGGAAAGTTCTCATCGAGCTCTAACCTTATGTGGCTATAACGTTTGAGCACCTTATGTATAGACGGGTTATCGATAATATGAACAGCAACGTCATAGTCGATATTTATCGATAATAAAAAGTTATTATCGATAAATATGCTTTCGTTCATACCCGCCAGAGTTACCTGCTCATAAAATGCCTTCACTTTCTCACCGGCTGTACGTAATAACTCATAACCGCATGAATCAGATCGATTTTCATCCACTCTGGTGACCAGCTCGAAACCGAGAATGACACCGGAAACAGAAACAATAGGCTCATAGATATAGTCTGAAAAACCTGCCCTGACCGGCTGCATTTGTTCCCCTGAAAATAGCCATGCTCGAAAAATCGCCTGACCAATAGAAACTGATTAAAAACTCAATTGTTTCACCTGCTAATTCTGTTTCCCACTGCGTGTTTATGCAAAAAGAACAAAGCTGAACTGCTGTTGGCGTCAACGCCTATTTTTCTTAAAGAATTGCACTTATGGACACTTACGGTCTTCACACTCAGTTTCAGAATATTCGATATGCTTGTCACGGACAGGCCGGACATCATCATCACTAAAACCTTCTCTTCCATCTTGGTGATATTATAATTAAAGGACTCCTTGTTAATCGTTATGCCCTGTAGCTGGATAAGCTGCTCCACCGATGTCACCACCGCAGGCAATTCTTTTTTCTTTTTAAGAAACTTAAATTCCTTCTTAAGCAGAAGCTCCAGCATCAACATATCGACGGCAGATGACATAATCAGGATCCTTATCGGGTCCAATATATTCAGATGCTCTCGCAAAAACTCGTAGCATCGGTGGAACCCGCCGCCTGATGGATCAATGATCAGATAATCTTTTGCATACAAATTTACCTCATCGCCCTGGTCATAAGAGATGACACCGTCAACGTAAGGTAGCTCCTTGGAGATTATTTCTTTCAACGCCAGTTTTGTGTACTGGCACTCACTCCAAATTATTACCCGAGGCATTGGGCCGCCTAATTGTGAGGTTTTAAAAACACTGAACTCTGCCCTGTTAAACCGGGGAAGAATAAAGCACTCTCATAACGCTATAAGAAAAACGAATGTTAAAAACCGGTCTAAATCATATTTAAATCTTTTCAGTAGCCGTATGTAGAGTAATACGCAGCGGAAACTCTTCAAATCGTTTTTCTCGCTCATAATTGCCCGCAATAATAGGTTTCACCAATCGATTTACACATTCTTATCGTTAATCTCATCCCTATTTTCTAGGCGAATTCTTACGAACATTCCTAATTACGGACGAAAGTGTGAGCTATATTACGCTTTGGCCCGGAATAACGGACAGGATCTAAGAATTTTCTCATTAAGAATTAGTCGCATTCATGCGGTTTTATCAGCGCTGCTTTTATCTGAGTATTTGTATTTAAACAGAACATTAATCTATTTTAAGAGATAATTTAGTTTTTATTTTTTCCTGAAACTAATCTTAATTTTTCATTACTGGGTGGTTTTCTGAAAAATAGCTTACGAAATCTAAATTATTGGTTTTTCATCCACATTTATGCGTAGAAATTCGCATTTCCAATTCACTTTTCTTTTTCAAAAGACCATTCCTAAGAGCAGAACAAATAGCCTTATTGCTTTAATTTCAGGCAAATATTGGTGAATATCTGAATTTTATCTGATGGCAATGTCTGGAGTATTCTTAAATAAAACCCTCCGATTCACGTCACCTCCCTGTATGAAATGCAGGCGTACTTATCCTTAATGGCGGATTAGCAATCAAATAGCCAGGGGGAATTATAAAAAAGCAGCTTCTACATTCAGAAAAAGCCACAGACAATAAGCAGGATTTACTGGTCAATAAAAAACCAGCCTTACGGCTGGTTTTTTATTGCAGTGGCTTATGTGATTACAGTGCGGTCTGTTAACCCGCTTTACGCCAACTCCTCGTCAGCACTTTTTCTATCTCGACAATTACAAACAGCGCGATACCGATCAGCAGGCCGATAATCCAGTAGATGAAGGGCAGTGGTCGTGTACCGAACAGCGTGTTCATCAGCGGAACGTAGATAATAATCGCCTGTAGCGCGAAGAGCACCACGGTGACAATCCAGATACCTTTGTTTTGCAGCAGTCCACGGTTGAGAGAGAAATTATCCGAATCGCGGCAGTTAATCATGTACACCCACTGCGCAGTGACCAGCGTCTGCAACAGCACGGTACGGATAAATTCCGGTTCATAACCGCGTGGCTGGAGCCAGGCTTCGAGCATAAAGGCGCTGATGGAAATCAGCAGTCCCACAAAGGCTACACGCCAGATGGCGTATTTATCCATGACGTGTGCGCTGACATTACGCGGCGGACGACGCATCACGCGGCTTTCAGCTTCCTCGAACGCCAGCCCGAAAGAAAGCGTGGCGGACGTCGCCATGTTCATCCACAGAATTTGCACCGGCGTAAGCGGCAGCAGATTCCCCATCAGAATGGCAATAATAATCAGCAACCCCTGCGCCAGGTTGGTCGGCATAATAAAGAGGATGGTTTTTTTCAGGTTGTCGTAAACCCGTCGCCCTTCCCTGACCGCGTTGGCGATGGTGGCAAAGTTGTCATCCACCAGGATCATATCGGCGGATTCTTTGGTCACCTCGGTGCCCTTAATCCCCATCGCAATCCCGACGTTGGCCTGTTTCAGCGCGGGCGCATCATTCACGCCGTCGCCGGTCATCCCGACAATTTCACCGGTTTCCTGTAACGCTTTCACCAGACGCAATTTGTGTTCCGGGCTGGTACGGGCGAAAATATCGAACTGTGTCGCCGCCGTTCTCAGCTGCGCGTCATCCATATGTTCCAGCTCATAGCCGGTAATGGAATTCTCACTATTACCGATGCCAAGCATCTTACCGATCGCCATCGCGGTTTCCTGATGGTCACCGGTGATCATCTTGACGCGGATCCCCGCCTGCTGACACTCACCGATCGCCACAATGGCTTCAGGACGCGGCGGATCCATCATCCCCGCAATGCCGATCAGCACCATGCCGTGGCCGAGTTCAGGGTGATCTAACGAGGCTATCGGCTGATCGACAGGCTTCCAGGCGGCGGCCACCATACGTAACCCTTCGCTGGCATATTGTGTGATCGCGGATTCCCAGTAGGCGTGATCCAGCGGCACCGCCCCTTGCGGCGTCTGCTGGAACTGACAGAGTTTGAGCAGCACATCCGGCGCGCCGGTCAGCATGATCTGCGATTCACCGTTTTTCTCACCCGCGACCGCCATGTATTTGTAGAGCGAATCAAACGGAATTTTACTGCTGAGATTAAACGCGAGTTCCGGCAAATGTGCCTTGGCTGCCAGCACTTTCAGCGCCCCTTCGGTCGGACCACCGGTTATGCCCCAGTGTCCCTGAGCGTCCTGCCTGAGCGTACTGTCGTTACAGATATCCACGGTGCGCAGAAACTGAGTCAGCAGCGGCGAGGAATCTGCAGGTAATGGTGAAGCCGAACCGGCAATGGAAAAACTGCCCATTGGCTCGTAACTGTTGCCTTCTACCGTCCAGATGTTATCCGCCAAAATCACTGCTTTGACCGTCATCTCGTTCATGGTCAGCGTGCCGGTTTTATCCGAACAAATCACTGACATCGCGCCCAGCGTTTCAACTGTCGGCAGCTTGCGGATAATGGCTTTGGAACGCGCCATCGCCTGCACGCCGAGCGAAAGAATAATCGAGATGATCGCCGGTAAACCTTCCGGCACGGCAGCCACCGCCAGACTTATCACCGACAGCAGCAGTTCGCCGAACGGGATATCGCGCAGCAGATAACCGAAAATCAGCAGCGCCACCATCATGAACAGAATGATGACAAAAATGGATTTGCCTAGTTTATCTATCTGTACCAGCAGTGGTGTTTTGTTGTCTTCAATCGAGGACAACATTTCATTGATATGACCGAGTTCAGTCTGACCGCCGGTTGCGAACACTACGCCGCTGGCAGTACCGGAACTGACCGTGGTGCCTGAAAACGCCAGGTTTTTGCGGTCACCGATCGACTTCTCCCCCTCGAGCGAATCGGTCTTTTTCGAGACTACGGTGGATTCACCGGTCAGAATGGCTTCCTCGACACGCAGGTTATGCACATCGATCAGGCGTAAATCAGCAGGGATTTTGTCTCCGGGGCGCAGCAGCACAATATCACCCGGCACGATTTCATCGGTGGCTACGGTGACCTGTTGTCCGCTGCGTAATACCAGCGCTTCACTGGAAAGCATATTCTGAATACTTTTCAATGACTTCTCGGCATTATTTTCCTGAATAAAACCTATTAAAGCGTTGATCACCGCCACGCCTAATATCACCAGCGTGTCTACCCAATGCCCCATTATTGCGGTGACGACGGCGGCGGCGAGTAATATATAGATAAGGATGTCTTTAAAGTGAGAGATAAACTTAATAAATAAAGACTTACCTTCTTTTTGCGGAAGTACATTCGGTCCGTAATGTTTTAATTTATTTTGTGCGTCTTCGGCGGAAAGCCCGGCTGGCCCTGACTGCAACCCTGCCAGACTTTCTTCTACTGTTTGCTGATACCACAGTTTTTCTGTGGTGGTTTTATTCACAGAAAGTGGCGCTGGATTATTCATAATGCCTGACTCCTTGACCCCTGAAATGGTTCATGAATGAAGCGGGTAATGAATGAATTGTCGTGATGTTTTCTGGCAAGATGCGTAAAGCTGTATAAACTATAATATACCGACTTAAATAGTGTTAATTCCTTGCTTTAAAAAAACAATTAAATAAACAAAAACAATAAGTAGCTTAATAGTCTCACTAAAAATACGTCATCGCAGAAAATAGCGGAGCCTGCCTAATTAAAGGCCTCACTATTCTGCCGGAAATTAATTTTTCGCATGTGGTTTGCATGAGGGGAAGTATTTTGAATATCCGCTTTTTTCCCGCCCTGATCCTCCTGTTACTTTTAAGCGCCTGTGATCAGAAAACCGCAGACGCCCCCGTTCCGCCACGTCAGGTTAAAATCGCCACCGCTGAAGCGGCCAGTCCGCTGAGTACCCGCGTTTTTCCTGCACGCATTCTGGCGGGCGATAATACCGATATTGCGTTTAAACGCGCAGGCCAGTTGCAGACGCTGGAAGTGCGTGAAGGCGAATCGGTGAAACAAGGGCAAATCCTCGCCCGGCTGACCAACAATGATGCCCGTCAACGCCTGAACGATCGTCAGAGCGCCGCGACGCTGGCGCAGCGTCAGTTCGAGCGTTATCAGACGCTGGCACGTCGCAACGTGGTATCGCAGGCAGAACTCGAAGTGCATAAAGCCAGCCGGGATTCGGCCAGAGCAGCGCTGAAAATCGCGCAGGAAGAACTGAATGATTTAAACCTGACTGCGCCATTCAGCGGGGTGATCGCCAGACTTTCCGTGCGTAATCATCAGGTGGTGGCAGCCGGACAGCCGGTTGCGACCATCAGCCGTTCCGATGTATTAGATGTCATTTTCAGCGTACCCGAAAACCTGTTTACCAGCCTCGATATGCGTAATGCCAGCTATCAGCCACGGGTGCGCATCAACAATCTTCCTGACCGGGAATTTACCGCCACCTATAAAGAACATACCGCCAGCAGCGAGGCCAACTCGCTCACCTGGCAGGTGACGCTGACCATGCCACGTCCGGAAAACTTCCCCGCTGTCGCCGGTTTGAGCGGCACAGTGACCGTAAATCCGGCTAATCTTGCGACGGCAACGCCCGTGGATACGCTGGTGATCCCGGTCGAAGCGGTGTTTAACCCGGACAGCAGTCAGCGTAATGACGCACATGTCTGGGTGATTGCCGGTGAAGGCGACACATTACACGTTGAAGACCGCAAGGTCACCGTCGGCGAACTGACCTCGCAGGGTATTGAAATTAAAGCGGGTCTGCAAAAAGGTGACAGAGTGGTCGCGGCGGGCGTGAGCGAATTGCACGCTCAGCAGCCGGTTCGCATCTGGGTCCGGGAACGGGGTCTGTGATGAGAATTAACGACAGCTTTATCAATAATCCGACACGTGTCTGGCTGGTGATCCTGCTGCTCGGCGTGGGTGGCCTGATTGCGTTGTTCAATATCGGACGACTGGAAGATCCGGCGTTTACCATTAAAACTGCCGTGGTGTCAGTGCAGTATCCGGGCGCATCTTCCCAGCAAGTCGAGGAGGAAGTTACGCTGCCGCTGGAAAATGCCCTGCAACGCCTGCCTTATGTCGATAACATTTCCTCGATTTCTGCCGTCGGTTTATCGCAAATCACCGTCAATATCGATTCCCGCTATCACTCCTCTGAACTGCCGCAAATCTGGGATGAACTGCGTCGTCGCGTCAATGATGCCACGCTGCAATTTCCGCCCGGCGTCAGCCCGCCGTTTGTGAACGATGATTTCGGCGATGTGTACGGCTATTTTTTCTCTATTTATGGCGACAACTTTACCAATCCCGAACTGCGTAAATACGCTGATCAGTTGCGCAGGGAACTGGTGCTGGTGCCCGGCGTCGGCAAGGTTGCCATCGGCGGCATCCTTCCTGAGCAAGTGTATATCGAGATTTCCCGCGCCAAAATGGCGGCTTACGGCGTCACGTTGCCGCGGCTTGCGGATGTGCTCAACCGGCAGAATCTGGTGTCCGATGCGGGCAGCATGACCGTCGGCAGCGAGTCTATCCGCCTGCATCCGACCGGCGGCTTTCAGAATATTGATGAACTGAATAATGTTCTGATCAGTCCCGCAGGATCCACGCACAGTATTTATCTGCGTGATATCGCCAAGGTGTCGCAGGGGGTGAGCGATCATCCCGGCAATATCTACCACGCCAATGGCCGCGATGCGCTGACCATCGGGGTCTCGTATATTCCCGGTGTGAATGTCATGAACATCGGCCATGCGATTGAAGCGCGCATGCAGCAGATCTCCGCCGATAAACCGGCTGGGATCCAGCTGAAAGTGTTCTACGATCAGGCTGCTGAAGTGAAGAAATCCGTCGACGGATTTATCATTAACTTCCTGATGGCGCTGGCGATTGTGGTGGGCGTTCTACTGATTTTCATGGGGCTGCGCAGCGGGATTATTATTGCCGTGTCGCTGGCACTGAATGTGCTCGGTACGTTGCTTATCATGTATTTGTTCGGCATCGAGCTTCAGCGAATCTCGCTCGGTGCGCTGATTATTGCGCTCAGTATGCTGGTGGATAATGCAATTGTGGTAGTGGAAGGCGTGCTGATTTCCCGCCAGCAGGGAAACCCGCTGATGAACGCCATCTCGCATATCATTAAACGCTCCGCCCTGCCGTTACTGGGCGCGACGGTGATTGCCATTCTGGCGTTTGCACCGATTGGCCTTTCGCAGGATTCGACCGGTGAATACTGTAAGTCGCTGTTCCAGGTATTGCTGATTTCGCTGATGCTCAGCTGGGTGACCGCGCTGACGCTGACGCCGGTGCTGGTGAAATGGGCCTTTGCCAATATGAAAGTGGCGGAGAAAAAGCCGGACGAGCAGGCGGATCCCTACGGCGGCTGGATATTTCGCGTTTACCGGCGCGTGCTGTCAGCGCTGCTGGTCCGCCAGACCATTACCCTGGTGGTGCTTGCGGCTCTGCTGGCGGCGTCAGTCTGGGGATTCGGCTACGTCCGGCAGAACTTTTTCCCGTCGTCTAATACGCCAATTTTCTTCGTCGATTTGTGGATGCCTTACGGCACAGACATCAATCACACCGCGCGAATTGCGGGAGAGATCGAAAAAGAGATCAATCATCAGGAAGGCGTGGAAAACACCGTGACCACCGTTGGTCAGGGCGGAATGCGCTTTATTCTGACCTACAACGGCGAGCGACAATATTCCAACTATGCGCAGATTATGGTGCGTATGGACGATCAGCGGAAAATTGCTGCACTGACCCGCCGCACCGAACAGCACATTCGTGATCATTATCCCGAAGTGAATGCCAGCCTGAAACGCATCATGTTTGGCCCGTCTGGTGGCAGCGCGATTGAAGTCCGTATCAAGGGATCCGATCCCGATACGCTTCGCCACATCGCCAGCCAGGTCGATAAAATTATTCTCGATGACGGCGCGGCGGACGGCGTGCGCAATGACTGGCAGGAACGCAGCAAAATGGTTCGTCCTGTATTTTCACCTTATCTGGGACGCGAACTCGGCGTCGACCGGGGTGACATCGACAGTGCCTTGCAGATGAATTTCAGCGGCAGTACTGTCGGCATTTTCCGTGACGGTTCGACGCTGATGCCAATGGTGCTGCGCCCTCCGGCCACGGAACGGCTGGATGTCGATCACATGGCGAATATCATGGTCTGGAGCCAGACGCGCCAGCAGTTTATTCCGCTGAGCAATGTGGTCAGTGATTTCAAAGTCGAATGGGAAGATCCGCTGATCATGCGCCGCGATCGCATTCGGGTGCTCACCGTGCAAACCGATCCGGATCCGGCCAGCGGTGAAACGTCCGGCGATATGCTGGCACGTATCAGGCCGCAGGTTGAGGCGTTGACCCTGCCGCATGGCTACAGCATTGAATGGGGCGGTGACGCGGAAAACTCCGCCGAAGCGCAGCAGGGTTTATTCACCACGTTGCCAATCGGTTTCCTGATGATGTTTATCATCACCGTACTGATGTTCAGTTCGGTGAAAAACGCCATCGCCATCTGGCTGACCGTGCCACTGGCACTGATCGGCGTGACGTTTGGCTTCCTGCTGACCGGTATTCCGTTTGGATTTATGGCGCTGATTGGCCTGCTCAGCCTGAGCGGGATGCTTATCCGCAACGGCATTGTACTGGTCGAGGAAATCGGTCAGCAAAAAAAAGAGAAGAACCAGACCGAGGCGATTATCTACGCCGCCACGTCGCGTCTGCGCCCTATTCTGCTGACGGCGTTCACCACCGTACTGGGGCTGGCGCCTTTATTACTGGATGTCTTTTTCCAGAGCATGGCAGTCGTCATTATGTTCGGGCTGGGATTTGCCACCGTGCTGACGCTGCTCGTGCTGCCGGTAATTTACAACTGTTTTCATCGTGAAGGACAACGACACACACAATGAACACCACGGGACTGAATATTATTAAAACGCTGGGCTGTCTGACCGCCGTGACTTTTTTTACCGTTTATAATACTTACGATAATTACAATTATAACTACGACAGCATTCTGGCTTTTCTGACTTTTATTTCTACCATCGCCACGCCGTTGTTTTTTGTGGTCACCGGGTATATGGATGCCGGTTCCCAGCACACAACCGAATGGCAGATGAAGAAAATTCGCAGCATATTAACCCTCTTCATCTTCTGGTTTTCGATTTATTATTTATGGGGGCCTTACCAGAAAGGGTATCTTATCCAGCCGTGGTTTATCTTTTCGCTGGTCATTATTTACACCTTTCATCCTTTAGTGGAATGGCTGGCCAAAAGACGGGTTATTCTCGCAATACTGATTGCCGGCCTGCTGATTTTTTCGTTTGCGTATGACCTGCTGGCTATCTATTTGACTGAACATAAAACCTTTTCCACGCCCGCGCAGTTCCGCATCTGGACCTGGGTGCTTTATTATCTGACCGGTCAGCTGTTATATGACCCGGTGGTTTCTGCGCTGTACGGTCGCCCGCGGGTGGCGAAAGTCGCCGCCATCGCCATTCCGTTTGTGTATATTTTCACCTGGTTTTATGAAAAGCATTTCTTCTTTTCAATCTTCAACATTGCACGTAACAGCTTTATTCTGACCGGATCGCAAGTCTATATTCTGGTGGTATTGATCATTATTGCAGCCAATGGCGTCAGACAGGACGCCACGCGGTTGCCGGTCAGCGAAATGGTCAGTTCGCTGGGGAAAACCATGACCGGCGTTTATATTCTGCACTACACCTTTTTCAATTTATTAATCCAGTGGATCCCGATCAATTCCCTGACCGCGAAACTGTTCGTCATCCTGCTGACGTTTCTGCTTTCCGTGTTGTCTTCCACACTGCTGCTGAAAAACAACATCACCAAAAAGCTGATTACGTTTTAGCTTTGCTCTGAGACCAGCACTGCCATGGTGTCCGGTTCCAGCGCGCGGAAGATGTGTTCCACGTCGGCAGGATAGGAAATATAATCGCCGGCGTTCAGTTCGACCGGTGAATCCACCAGCCCGACAAGGGCGCGCCCCTGCGTGATAATAATGTGCTCGACCGATCCCTGCGGATGCGGGCTGGAAACACGGTCAGCCCCTGGTTGCGTGGTCAGCAGATAAATATCCCGGCGCGAACCCGGCGGGCAGGTTGCCAGTAAAACCGCTTTATAATCAGCTAGTTCAGCCACCACTGCTGGGCCTTCACCCCGGCGGATTACCTGCATTTTGTTCACTTCCGGCTCCATCAGGCGCGCGAAAGGAATATTGAGCGCCACGCACAGCGCCCACAGAGTTTCCAGACTCGGATTGCCGTTACCGGCCTCCAGTTGCGAGAGCGTCGATTTGGCAATCCCCGCACGGCGGGCCACTTCTGCCAGTGATATTCCTGCCCGCTGACGTTCACGAACCAGACCTTTAGAGATAACGCTGATGGGTTGCGACATGATCCTGCCTGTTTTATATAACGAACGATCGTTCGACTTGAAGAACGATTCAGATGCGTTCATTATAATGGGAAATCGTTCGTTATGGGATTGAATTATGTCTGCGCGTTTCTTTTCACCGCTGGGAAGTGATGTGGTGAAAGCTATCTTTCTGGTCTGCCTGGCTGATGGTCTGGTGGGGATTTCATACGGTTCACTGGCGGTTGCGGGCGGTTTTCCGCTGTGGGTGCCGCTGATGCTCTCCTTGCTGGTTCTGGCCGGTGCGTCAGAGTTTTTATTCATCGCCATCGTCGGTGGCGGAGGCAGCCCTTTCGCTGCGGCAGCCGCCGGAATACTGGTGAATGCACGTCATTTACCGTTCGGAATTGCGGTGAAAGATCTGGTCGGCAGTAAAGCCATGAGCTGGCTCGGTTGCCATATCATGAATGACGAAAGCGTGGTGTTTGGCATCTCTCAGCCCACGCATGAAAAACGCAAAATTGCCTACTGGTTATGCGGCGTGGGCATTGCGCTGTTCTGGCCGGTCAGCGTGATTGCCGGTGCATACATAGGTCAGTTCATTCCGGATATCAAAGCCATCGGCCTCGATGCGGTGTTCCCTGCCATTCTGCTGGCACTGATTTTCCCGGCATTGCGCAGCCGCCGGACGCGGATCCCCGCCTCATGCGGCGCACTGATTTCAGTTGCCGCCGTACCCTTTGTGCCTGCCGGTATGCCGGTGCTGTTTTCCCTGCTCGGATTGCTGGCGTGGAGGAACCGGAAATGACGTCACACAGTCTGATTATTGCCGGTATTGCGGTGCTCGCTGCCGGAACGTTTCTGATGCGCGTAGCCGGTTACCGGCTGGGCTCCCGCCTTAATTTCTCCCCGGCAACGCAAACAATGCTTTCCGATTCAGCTACCACATTACTGCTGGCTGTTGCGGCCACATCGGCGCTGTTTGAAGGCCCGCATTTTGGCGGATTCGCACGGGTTATTGGCGTCGGTGCGGCGCTGTTTTTAGCATGGCGTAAAGCGCCGCTGATTGTGGTTATTATTGCGGCAGCCGTTGTTACGGCGCTGATGCGCTGGCTGGGTATTCACTAACAGAAACAAAAATGGCTCCTGAGAAGGAGCCATTTTTTTAAAGCGGGCGTGTTTTTAATACCAGCGGTAATTACGCCACGTCTTCGTATTGTGGTACCGGATTGCGGAAACTTTTGGTCATACAGGCCAGGTAGATAAAGCCGATTGAGCCCCAGATAAGCCCCAGCACCATCGAACCTTCTTCCAGATTGACCCACAACGCGCCGACCGTCAGCGCACCACACAATGGCAGCAGCAGATACTGGATATGGTCCAGCACAGTTTTGTTGCGTTTCTCGCGGATCCAGAACTGCGAAATCACCGACAAATTCACGAACGTAAACGCCACCAGCGCACCGAAGTTAATCAGCGCCGTCGCGGTGACCAGATCGAAGTTAATCGCCAGTAAAGCAATCGCGCCAACCAGCAGCACGTTGAAAGACGGCGTGCGCCATTTCGGATGGATATAACCGAAGAAGCGTTTCGGGAATACGCCGTCGCGCCCCATCACATACATCAGGCGGGAAACGCCCGCGTGCGCCGCCATACCGGAAGCCAGCACGGTGATGCTGGAGAAAATCAGCGCGCCAAACTGGAACGCCCTGCCCGCCACCTGCAACATGATTTCCGGCTGTGAAGCGTCCGGGTTTCTAAAGCTGGAGATATCCGGGAAATAGAGTTGCAGGAAATATGTCGCCGCAATGAATATCACGCCGCCAATTAATGCCGTCAGGAATATGGCCCGCGGGATCACACGCTCTGCATTTTTGGTTTCTTCCGACAAGTTACTGATGCCATCAAAACCGGTAAAGGAGAAACACAAAATGGTCGCACCGGTAATCATCGGCACGGTATGCGCGTTCTCACCCCAGAAAGGTTTGGTGCTGGCGAGCGTACCGTAGCCGGTGCCGTGATCAACGCCATAAATCACCATGCCGGTGATCACTGTGATCAGCACAATCTGTAAGATCACCACCAGGGTATTAATGTTGGCGACGGTTTTAATGCTGCGAAGATTCGACAGCGTCATAAATCCGACCAGCACGACCACAAATATCCACGAGGGCACCGACGGCACCAGCGCTTCAAAATAGATTTTTGCCAGCAGGATGTTAATCATCGGCGCGAATAGGTAATCGAGCAGCGAAGACCAGCCGACCATAAAGCCGACTACCGGATGAATCGCTTTTTGTGCGTAAGTATAAGCCGAGCCCGCAGAAGGATAGCGGCGCACCAGCTTGCCGTAGCTCAGCGCGGTAAACAGAACGGCGATCAGCGCAAACGCATACGCCGTCGGCACATGGCCGTCAGTCAGGCCGGAGACAATACCGAACGTATCGAACAGTGTCATGGGTTGCATATAGGCCAGGCCTATCATGACAACCGGAATCAGCGTAAGAGTTTTACGCAATTCCACGCGGGAGGCGGTACCCGTAACGACGTTATCCGACATGATGTGTCATTCCCATGTTGGAAAACGCGGCATAGTGAGAGTGCTGCACCATTAATGTTTCCTTGCGACAAGACTGTCGGTATCTGAAAGTAAATATCTATCCGGTACTAAGCCCGGCCTCTGTTTTTGAATGTTTTCTTGTGCGAAGGATGTCTTCGCCAATGAAGAAGTAACGGTTAATCCCGATTTGCGGGGCGCATATTTTGCCCTATTACGTAATGAAATGACAAGGCAAGGAAGAATAAACATAGGCATTAAATAAAATAACCAGCAAAACTGGCACGTATTGTCAAAGCGGGTTTCAGGGAGTTTTAATAATTGTTCTCATCATGTAAAACAAACATGAATTACCGGTTATTGGCGTTATTAATAATCGAATTCAAGCGTCTGAATATAACCTTGAGGCTTCTTATTTAACATTCAGACCATTCCCCGATCGATTCCTTTCCAATGACCTTCCTCGGTGGGCACTCATGGGCAAAATCCGAAAAATCCGCCCTCGGAAGCCTTTTTCGATCAGACTGTTTACAAACGCCTGATGAGTGGGAAGAATGAAGATTATTTGCTCATAAAATAAGAAATGTCTGATTCCTCACTGAAACAACAACTCCAGAACCTGAAAAAGCATAATGCCCGCCTGAAACGTATTGCACATGATGCGCGAAACAAGCTCAGTGCCGCTTTGGATGGAACCGGTTTGTGCCTGTGGCAGCTCGACGTGCCCAGCGGGAAACTGGTGATTTTCAACCGCCGGTGGGGATCGATGCTTGGCTATCAGCCAAAA
The DNA here is from genome assembly GCF_003614975.1 of Rahnella bruchi. GTDB lineage: Bacteria > Pseudomonadota > Gammaproteobacteria > Enterobacterales > Enterobacteriaceae > Rahnella > Rahnella bruchi. The sequence goes on from NZ_QZWI01000001.1 coordinate 1,068,696, forward strand.
GAGCTGAGTGCGCGTTTTGAAGTCTGGCGTGAGCATTTACACCCTGATGATAAAGAAGATGTATTGTCTGCGTTCTACAACCACCTGGAAGGCAAAACGCCGTTTTATGAGGCTTTGCACCGGATGCAGGCGAAAAATGGCACCATTACCTGGGTGCTCGATCGTGGTCGCGTGACTGAATGGGACGACGCCGGACGCCCGCTTAAAGTGACCGGTACGCACATCGACATGACCAAAGAGAAGAATTACGAGCAGCAACTGGCGACGCTGGCGAATCACGATCCGCTGACCGGTCTGGCTAACCGCCATGCGCTGCAACATCAGTTCACACAGCTTAAAAATGCCGGACCGTTATGCATCGCGTTTATCGATCTGGATAATTTTAAGCATGTGAATGACACACTCGGGCATCGAAGCGGCGATGAAGTGCTGATGCGCCTGAGCCAGCGTTTTAAGGAAGCCTGCCCGCCGGGCGTGATCCCAGGACGGCTGGGTGGTGATGAATTCATTCTGCTGATGCCTTATCCGCTGATGCATCCGCGGGTAAAACGCGTCGCACAGGCCTGTCTGAATGCCGCGATGATCCCGTTTGAACTCGATAACGGTAATGCCCAAATCGGGGCATCTATCGGCATTGACGAAGTGACCGGCGGCAGTGATTTCAGCGAAGCACTGCTGCTCGCTGACCGCGCAATGTACGCGATAAAACATCATGGCAAAAATGGCGTAATGCTTGGGACGCAAAACGTCCGGCTGCTGGCGTGATCCCGCCATGATGAAAGTCATTCACTTTTGTTGTTCAAAGTTTGTGCTATAAATTTTGCATAAGAAAAAAATAATGTGAGCTTTCTTTCGCGCAGCAATGATTTATGGGGTGGAACGTGTCTCTTTCTATTTCTGAATGGACGATGGCTAACGACATTGAGTGCTCGCATCTGACCGCGAGTAATTCTTCATTTCCGCGCCATACTCACGACGAATACGTCATCAGTGCCAATCTGACCGGCACAGAAGAAATCTGGCTGCACGGCAAAACTGAACTGGTGCGCGGCGGCGAAATCACGATTTATAATCCGGCCACCATTCAGTCCTCAGTATTTGGCGACGATAAAGTCGAATTCCTCAGCGTGCATATTCCTCAGTCTTTACTGCGTCAGGTTTCGGTCGATCACAATCTGCGTTCCGACCACTGCGCGCCGGTGCTCAAAGAAGGTGTACTGAATAATCCGGCGCTGTTTTCCGCGCTGTGCCATTACAAACGCACGCTCAACGACGACGATCAGGAACAAAATTTACTGTGGCTGCTCGGCGCGCTGCTGGAAGAACCGGCCAGAGAACAGGAACAGTCGCTGCGCCCTGTCCAGCTTGCTCTCGATTTTATGCGGGACCACCTGACGCGAAAAATCCATCTCGATACGCTGGCTCAGGTCAGCGGGCTGAGTAAGTTCCATTTTGTCCGCCTGTTTCGCCAGCACATCGGCATGCCGCCGCTGCAATACCACATGCAGTTACGTTTACTGGAAGCCCGCAATCAGCTGCGCAAAAACGACAATGCCCTGGACGTGGCGATCCGCCTCGGGTTTTACGATCAGAGCCACTTCATTAATACGTTCCGCAAGATGATGGGGATCACTCCCCATCTCTATTCGCTGTCACTCAATGCCTCGCAGCAAATGAGTCAAGCGCTTACACGATAAACTCGTGATAACCGGTGATCACCACATACAGCGCGAAGTAAGAGAAAATCACCGCAGAGGCCATGTAAGAATACCGGAGCATTTTGGTGCCGAGCATTTTTCCGCCCAGACTGCCGACCGAGCAAATCACCATCGTCCAGAACACGCCTGCGATGAAAAAGCCACTCAGAAACCACGACGCATCTGCCGTCCCGCCGTGTCCCATACGGGAAATCAACGCCCCGCCGACGGCGGCAAACCACAGAATTGCCGTCGGAGAGGACATCGCCAGAACGATGCCGCGTCCGAAATTACGCAACACCGATCGTTGCTGAACATTGTCCCCCGCATTCAGGTCTTCCGCCGGGGCCAGCGCAGCGCGGATCATTTTGTAGGTAAACCACATCAGCATCAGCGAGCCACCGACCCACAGCACCCAGCGCACGCTCTGGTATTGCAGCAAAATCGTCATCCCTGCCAGCGCCAGCACGGCGTAAATCAAATCGCCGATACAGGTACCGATTCCCAGCCAAAATCCGTGAAAATAGCCGCGTTGCATCGCCAGCGTCATCATGGCGATATTGGCAATCCCTATGTCCAGGCACAGCGACAGGCTGAGCAAAAATCCATTTGAAAACGGCATCATAGCGGCACTCTCTTGATTAACTGGTTGTATTCGATCATGTCATTGGTCGTGCCCAGACGGGCCATCAGAACCTCAACATCTTCAGGATTGGTATGCGGACAATGTTGCTGCATGAAAGCCTGTGCGCGCTCAGTATCGCCGCCCAGCAACTCTTCGCTCATCAGTCGGGTCAGGCCCGCCATCTGGGTGAAGAACAGCTCAGGATGGAAATCTATCGAGCCGGTTTTCAGTTCAATGCAACCGTGCTCCCGCAGATAATTGAACTGGATCCAGGCCGCGCCTGCATCGGGATAACTGGACGGGCCACGGCGCAGATAGCGCAGCATTTCGAGAAAATAAATGCGCGCCAGCACCGTGCGGTCGAGCTGTAATCCGTCCGCAATCTGCGGAGTCAGACACATCAGCAAACCGAACTGATCCGCCAGCGCTTCCTGCACCATCATTGAACCCCAGCGGTCAATTTTGCTGAGTTTCGGGAAGACGTTTTCATTACGCACCAGCGAATGTCCGAGATCATGCCCGCGGAACCAGGCAATCAGATAACGCTGACACACCTGGCTGTCCGGCAACGCTTCTTCCGCCCAGCCCATTTTGGCGGCTTCGGTGCGCGAAAACAGTTCGAACAATTGCAGATAGGTGTTGGCAAATACCACGGTGCGTTTCACCGGCGAATACTTCAGCCCCTCGTCTTCAGGGAAGAAATACGCAAAGTGTTTCGGATATGTATTGGCCTCACCCGCAATGCCAAACAGATTGATAATCTTGTACGCACAACCCGGCATCGCCAGTAAATCTGCGGCGATTTCCTTTTGCAGATACAGCAGACTTTCCGGAAACAGGCTGTCCATCACATCCGAGATTTCCTGCAATACCGGCGCGGGTTCACCAAACCACGAGGAATAAAAACTTTGTTTGGATTTACCGACCCAGGTCGACGTGTTCCCGATACCGAGCACCAGCTGCTGTTCGTTCAGACCGGCGATCTGCGGCAGAACTGTTTTCCCACAACTGTCATCCGCCAGGATCTCCGCGCGAAGAAACAGACCGCGCCGGGTATCGGGATCGTCAAACATCGGAGCCAGACGAAAACACTGAATCGACATCTCTTCGCGCAGGGCATCCAGCAAACGGCTTTCACAGGCAGCTTCCAGCTGATTAATGGCTTCCGTCAGGCGCAGGCAATAGTGAATAGTTTGCAGAGCTTTGGGATTTAAATGGTCCGGAGCATCCAGATCCATCATTGAAACCTGGTATGCCGCAGCAGCTGGCCAAAATGACGTAGTAAACATAGTTTCAGACCCTTAAGCGCAATGGAGTAACCTACTAAATCACTCCGCTGCTCACGGGTATTGGAAGAAATTGCGCATAAGTCTGAACGCGTGATATTGCTCCCAGCGACTACAGTTAACCTATCCGTCTTTTTCTGCCAGGTGTTTGACATCATGAGTTTATCTTTGCGCCATTATCTGCACGTGCGTGGTCGTTTACTGATCTCGATAATTGCCGGTCTGATTTGCTTTTTTGCGCTTCCCGCGCATCTGGGGATTTTGCAGCGCCTGATGATCGGCTGGAACGTGCTGGCGTGGATGTATCTGTTTTTCCTGTGGTTTCGCATGCTTCGCACCGAAGCAAAAGATATTCCGCATATCGCTAAAACTCAGGATGAAAGCGCCACCCTGGTGCTGACGCTGGTCACACTGACCTGTCTGGTCAGCATTCTGGCGATCCTGATGGAACTCGGCTCACTCAAAGAACTGACGGGAACTGCAAAAACCCTGCACATTCTGCTGACCGCGACCACGCTGATTGCCTCATGGGCACTGTTGCCGACGTCGTTCGCCATGCATTACGCCCATCACCACTATCTGCGGCGGTCAAAAGACGTTACGCCGATGATCTTCCCTGAAAAACCCGCCGAACCCGGCTACTGGGATTTCCTCTATTTCTCTTTCACTATTGCCGTCGCCTCACAAACCGCCGACGTCGCCACCGGCACCACCGATATGCGCCAAATTGCCCTGTTGCAGTCGGTTATTTCATTTGTGTTTAATCTGGCGATTTTAGGCTTTTCGATTAACGTCGGGGCGGGGTTACTGAGCTAGTGATTGAAGTAATGCGCTGCTATTCATAGGATTTTCCGCAGAGTTCACTGTAACTGGAAAATAAGTGGGAAAACACCGAATTTAGACTTCTATACGTCTAAAACTTAGTGTAGGTTTTTACAATATTTTCCCAATCTGGTTACGTTTAAGGAACTCCATTTATGCGCACTCCGTTTGTTGCTGTGACACTCCTTGCTGCGACGCTGTTTTCTGCTGCCTCTTTTGCCGGTGCGACGCTTGATCGCGTGACCAAAACTGGCGTACTGCGCAATGCCATTGTGAACGATTATCCGCCATTTGGGTTTATTGATGACAATAACCAGCTGGCCGGTTTTGACGTGGATGTGGCGAAAGCCGTGGCGCAGCGCATGGGCGTAAAACTTGAAATTATCGCGCCGGGCTGGGAAACCATTGTCGGCGGTAAATGGCAGGGGCGTTGGGACACCTGCATCTGTTCGATGACGCCAAATACCGAGCGCGCCAAAGTGCTGGATTTCCCGACCGCGTATTACAGCTCACCGGCGGTGCTGGTGGTGAATAAGAAAGATGACCGCATTAAATCGGCAGCCGATCTGAGCAACAAAAAGATTGGTGTCGGCATCGGTTCATCCTATGAAACCTACCTGCAAAAAACGCTGGTGATCCCCGGCAGTAAGCCGATTGTCTTCCCGTTCGACAGCGTTCAGGTTATTCCAAGTGACGAAGAAGTGGCGTTCCAGAATCTGGCGCTCGGACCGGGCGTTCGCCTCGATGGCGTGGTATCGGATTTAGCCACGGCTAACGCCCGTATCAAACGTGCGCCGGTATTTAAAATTGTCACCGAACTCTACGCAGAACCAAACTGGGTCGCGACCGACAAAGGCGACGCAGAGTGGGATAAGAAAGTGGCTGACACCATTAAGTCACTGCGTAACGACGGCACGCTGGCGAAAATCTCCCAGCACTGGCTGGGTGAAGATATTACGCACGAGGTACCGTGATGCCGCAAATCCCGGACAGCCAGCCGAAGGTGGAAACCCCGGAGCGCTGGCACCACGCACACGCGTTTAAATTTAAAACCGGGCTGACGTGGCTGATTTTACTCAGCCTGCTGCTCGGCACATTCAGCAAAATGGGGCTGGACTGGAGCCTGATAGGCCAGAAACTCCCCTTTCTGCTGGGCTTGCGTCTGTCACCGGACGGCTTTATTCAGGGTGCGGCGCTGACCATTATGATCACCGCCTGCTCGATGTTTTTCTGTCTGCTGATTGGGCTTATTACCGCGCTCGGGCGGATGTCGGAAAACGCGCTGGCCTTTGGCTGCGCGACGTTTTACGCCTCGCTGTTTCGCGGGACGCCGCTGCTGGTACAAGTGCTGATTATCTATCTGGCGCTGCCGCAGGTAGGTATTGTGCTCGGTGCGCTCAGTTCCGGTATCATCGCATTATCAATGAACTACGGTGCTTATCTTGCGGAAACTATCCGCAGTGGCGTGCTTTCGGTACCGCGTGGTCAGCAGGAAGCTGCACTGGCACTCGGTGTATCGCGCTGGACGGTAGCCGTTCACGTGACGGCACCACAGGCCCTGCGCATTATTATTCCGCCTGCCGGATCGATGTTTATATCGATGCTGAAGGACTCTTCTCTTGTCTCGCTGATGGGGCTGTGGGAGCTGAATTTTCTGGCACAATCGTACGGGCGCAGCACTTACCGTTATATGGAAATGCTGGCGACGGCGGCGGCGATATACTGGATTATGTCGATCGTGCTGGAGCTGTTGCAAAGCCGCCTTGAGCGCCGTTTTGCACAAGGGCAGCGCCGGTAATGTTATAGTTTTCACTCATTTTTGGATTTTTCATCAACGGGTACGCCATGTCTTTTCCTGAAGATTTTCGTTTAATCAGCTATCTTTCGCGCCTCGAGCACGCCGTCCGTTTTCCGCTGTCGTCGTCTTATCCGGAATCGATGAGCATCGATACCTTGTTTGAGCTGGCGGGAAAACAGCATCGTGCGCCGTTCATGCAAACCACTCTGGATTACCCGCCGCTGCGCGGAACGCCCGAACTGCTGGATGCCATCGCCTCGACGTATAAAAATATCACCGCGCAGGACGTCATCAGTTTTGCCGGTGCTGACGAAGCGATTTACGCCAGCTTCCAGATGCTGCTCAAAACCGGCGATCACGCGGTGGTGATCACCCCCAACTATCAGTCGCTGGAAAGCGTGCCGTTATCGCTGTGTGACGTCACCGGCGTGGCGCTTGAGGAAGATAACGACTGGGCGCTGGATACCGGTAAAGTCCGCGATGCGCTACGCGCCAATACCAAAGTGCTGGTGATTAACTTCCCGCATAATCCGACCGGGGCACTGATCAGCCGTCAGCAACTCAATGAACTGGTCGACCTGTGCCGCGAGCACGGGATCTGGATCTTCTCCGACGAAGTGTACCGTATGACGGAGTTCGATCCGGCCGATCGTCTGCCGCAGCTGGCTGATATTTACGAGCGCGGGATCTCCCTGAATGTGACCTCTAAGGCTTACGGCTTACCGGGCCTGCGCATCGGCTGGGTCGCGTGTCAGGATAAAGCGTGGATGCTGGAACTTGAGCGCATGAAGCAGTATCTGTCGATCTGCAATTCCATGCCCGGAGAATTTCTGACTACCGTCGCGCTCAACGCCCGTGCACCAATACTGGAACGGGTCATGGAGCGCTCACGCCGACAGCTCACAACCCTCACCGAATTCCTGGCGAAATACCCCCATCTTTTCCGGCTCTCCGTGCCGAAAGCCGGTGTGCTGGCATTCCCAAGGTATACCGGCACAGAAGGCGCAGAAGCTTTTGCCACGCAACTGGTGGAAGAAGCCGGTGTGATGGTTATTCCTTCCGTCGCCTACGCGTCAGAACTCAATACCGTGTCTGAAGATTTCCTGCGCATCGGTTTTGGCCGTGAAAATCTTGATGAAGCACTGGGTGAAACAGGCAATTGGCTGGATAAACGCTGAGATTGAAATTGCTCAGCCCAGCACCTGTTTTTCGGTCAGAAAATCGATAAATACCCGGACTTTTGGCAGCATATGGCGGCTGCTCGGCCACACTACCGAGAATTTGCCGCCCTCTTTCAGATACGGTGACAACACCGAAATCAGCTCGCCGGACGCCAGATAATCCCGCACGATAAATTCCGGCACATATGCCAGTCCTAATCCCTGCAACGTCGCCTGTAAAATCGATTCCAGGTTATTGCTGCTCAGTGCCAGCGGCAGCTCAGGGGGCGTTGCGCCTGTCATCTCCCACTCCTGCCACTGCCCGTTACCCGGAAACCGGTAGCGCAGACAGGCGTGCTGATAAAGATCATCAGGATTATGCGGCACCGGATGCTCAGCAAAATAGTGCGCAGCTCCCACTATCGCAAACCGGAACGGCCCGAGGCGGCGCGACATCATCTGCGAACTGCTCAGCTCGCCGCTGCGAATGGCGATATCAAAACCTTCATCAATGACATCTACCATCCGGTCGCTGAAATCCAGATCCAGCTCAACGTCGGGATAACGCTGGCGGAATTCCGGCAGGTGCGGCAGCAGCATGCGGTAACCGATAGCCGGTGCGGTGATACGCAATTTTCCACGCGGCACGGCGGAAATCCGCACCAGCTCCTGCTCGGCATCTTCCAGTTGCGAAACGATATTCTGGCAGCGTTCGAAAAACAGCTGGCCTTCGTCGGTCAGGCTGATACGCCGGGTGCTGCGGTTGAACAGCCTCACACTCAGCTTTTCTTCCAGCCGCGCCACGCTTTTACCCACCGCCGAGGCAGAAATGCCCATCCGTTCTGCGGCTGCGGCAAAACTCTGACTCTGCGCCGCGCGGACGAACGCCAGTAGCCCGTTGAGGTTTTCCATTTTCGACTCCTGTTTATTCGAGCGTTTTAGTCCTTAATCATCGGACTTACAGCCTGTTTCCGCAACATTACTGACATTTTATCATCATTATTATCGTCAACTGTCGGAAGAAGCCATGAACTCAACAACAACACAGTCAGCGGGCAGCCCGCGGGTTTTATTTACCGTGTGTCTGGCGGCGGTCATTTTGCCCCTCAACTTTGTCAGCGGCGCGGTAGCCACGCCCGCGATTGCCCGTGAACTCGGCGGCAGCGCGCAGGCACTGAGCTGGATAACCAATTCTTTTATGCTGACCTTCGGCTGCTTTCTGATGGCCGCCGGAGCGCTGGCCGATGAACTGGGACGTAAAAAAGTGTTTATCAGCGGCGTCTCGCTGTTTGCATTGCTGTCGTTATTGCAGGCTTTCAGCAGCAGTTTGCTGTGGATCGATCTGCTGCGCGCGGCACAGGGCATCGCCGCCGCTGGCGCACTGGCTGGCGGCGCAGCGGCTCTGGCACAGGAGTTTGACGGTGCAGCGCGCACCAGAGCGTTCAGCCTGATGGGCAGCAGTTTTGGCATCGGGCTCGCTTTCGGCCCGTTCCTCGCAGGTGTACTGATCGCGAATTTCGGCTGGCGGGCGGTATTTTTCTCCGCCACGGTGATTGCCGTGCTTTCGCTGGTCACGGGTGCGACCCGGATGCGTGAAACCCGTAACCCGCAGGCGACGGGCATTGACTGGCCGGGTACTGTCACTTTCACCGCGATGCTGGCGCTGCTGACCTGGGCGTTGATGGAAATCCCGCCATCCGGTCTGCACAGTCCGCTGGTACTTTCGCTGCTGGCTGCTGCAGCTTTGCTGCTGGTGATTTTTGTTATCGTGGAACGGCGGGTAAAAAACCCGATGCTCGATTTATCACTGTTCCGCTATATCCGTTTTATCGGTGTGCAGGCGCTGCCTCTGGCCACGGGTTTCTGTTTTGTGGTGCTGCTGGTGATTTTACCGATGCTGTTTATCGGCGTAGAAAATCTTAGCGAAGAACGTGCCGGACTGATGATGATGGCGCTTTCGGTACCGATGCTGGTGGTTCCGCTGCTGGCGGCATGGCTGACGCGCTGGGTGTCCGCAGGTGTGTTATGTACATCAGGCTTAGTGATTGCCGCCGCCGGTTTAGGCTGGCTGAGTCAGGCGGTGCTGGCGCAAAATATGACCGCGATGATTGCGCCGATGGTGATAATTGGCATCGGTACTGGTCTGCCGTGGGGGCTGATGGATGGATTGTCGGTGAGCGTGGTTCCCAAAGAGCGCGCAGGCATGGCGACCGGGATTTTCAGCACCACGCGCGTGGCCGGAGAAGGCATTTCGCTGGCGATCGTCGGTGCCATTCTGTCGGCATTAACACACAGCGCACTGGCGGCGAATTTTACAGTGGGTGACATCAGTCAGGCTGCGCAGCGGCTGGCAACCGGTAATCTCGCCGTGGCGCAGCAACTTATTGGGCAGGCCAGCACGGCGCAGCTTCAGCAGCTTTATGCCGCTTCACTGCACCCGCTGTTGCTGTGTCTGATGGCAATTACGCTGGTTTCCGCGCTGGTGGTACTGCTGGCACTGCGGGGCAATCATCAGGAAACATCTGAAACGGCGCACGCTGTGTGTCAGAAGGATCTGTCGCCGTAATCCGCTTCCAGCACCGGACGCAACCGCGCGTAGATTTCCTCGATCTCAGCGGGGATCTGCACTTCTGCAATAAAGCCTGCACCTCGCGGGCCATACCCGCCCGGCGCATTACGCAGGCGCGGGATCTCGCCGAGCAACAACGACACGAATCGTGGCAAAGACCACAGGCTGTGATTCCCTTCTCCGGCAAAGCGCAGCCCTTTACCTTCGCGCTCCAGCTGAGGCACCAGCACCGGCCAGTTCAGGAATATCACTTCAGGACGATCGCGCCAGACGTGGCGGAAACTGGCGTCGGTGCGCAACTGCATCAGCGGATCCTGCACCAGCGTGATGTGAGTGTAATTGTCATCGACCAGATCCAGCACCCGCCGCGCCTGTAAGGCATTGTCGCCACAGTTAGTTGAGCCGGTTTCCAGCAAAATCTGCTTTTGTGGCACTGCGCAGCACTGCACGGCAATATCGTTCAGCACCTCAGCTTCACTGCGACCCGAGGTATGAATGTGCCGGTAGCGCGGATGAGTTTGCACCGCCTGATACAGCAAATCAGTCGAGTGCCCGATCCCTCCGGCAATCAGCAACCGGGAAACTGAACCCTGCACCACCGCCTGAAATGCCGCTTCGGCGGTCGGTAAAATCGCATTGCCCAGCAGGATCATCAGAGAGGGTTCACCCATCGGCCCCTTTCCTGAAGTCTGATCAAAAGCCAGAAAATACGCCAGCCGGTTCATATCGTTAATCACGGACTCAGTAAACATGCCGGTCTCCGGTTAAAAAACTCTGATAACAGAATAGGTTATGACCACACAAAAAAATGGTTAATTAATCTCATCCTTCCCGCGTCATAAGGCAATCATAAATAAAATTAAACGCAAATTTACAGAGTAAAACTCTGATAATTTTCTGTTAATAGAATTTTTATCCTTATTGGCATAAATGCCAAAAAGATCCGCTTAAGGTAAATTTATTAACTTATATTTAACCTTAACAGCGTTTTTCATCATGTGGTTAAGGTCAGGGATGTCTTCAGTAGTAACTGAAAAACATAAGTCCCGGCCTGAACGCTGTTTATTACCCGTATTTCTTGCAGTCTTTTAGCATCGATTACTGACCACCAGAGGATTTCCACATGCACCTGGTTGCATGAATACACAGCTGTGTACGTAGTTATTGGGAGTCATCATGGGCGATAAAAATTCATTATTACTGGCTGTTCTTGCTGCTGCAACGCTGACGTTAGCCGCAGGCGCACAGGCTGCCGGAACCTTAACAGGGCAAGTGGGTGTTCAGCTGACCATCAGCACCGGTTGTACCGTCGGTAACGGTACATCAACCGGGGGCACCAACCAGTGGGGTACCCTGAACTTTGGTAATTACGCTGACCTGACCAGCGTTATCAACGGGACAGTATTCGGTGCCAACGGCACGGGTGCGGTCACTATCACCTGTAGCACCGGGCTGACTCCGACGCTTTCGCTTAATGGCGGGCTGGCGGCAACCGGCGGGCTGCGGACCATGACATCGAGCGGCAACAGTATTCCATACCGCCTCTACTCTGACACTGCGCGTACCACAGAAATCGCCATCAATACGCCGATCACTCTGACGACGGGCACCACTGCGCAAAATATCCCGATTTATGGTCGTGTGCTGCCTGCTGACCAGACCAGCACCACGCCGGCTGCAGGGACATATAACGATACCGTTGTTGCCACTCTTTCCTGGTAGGGCTGTATTCCATCAGAGTCGGTTTCGCCTCTGACTGGCTTTCGTTTCAAGGAAGGAAAGATCATGGACATCAAGGTACTGCTGCTACTGCCAGCTATCCTGCTGGTGTCGATGCAGTTGCGCATTCCATTCAGTCAGGCAGCAACGATAGGCATCAGCGCCACGTTGCTGCCCGCCTGCAATGCGGGAACCACGACGTCCGGGAGCACCAGCTTCGGTACGCTGAATTTTGGGAATTATGCGTCACTGACCAGCGCAATTAATGCCACCAGCGCGCAACTGGCGGGGTCGATTCGCGTGAATTGCGTGAACGGGTTGACGTATAAAATTGTGATGGATGGTGGCAGCAGCGGCGTGGTCACCGCCCGCAGGATGGTCAATACCACCAACAGCGCGCAGACCTTGCAGTACAACCTTTACACCACGGCGGCACGCACCACTGTCTGGGATAACGTGACCGGCGTGAGCGGAACCGGCAACGGCGCAGATCAGTGGAGTACGGTCTATGGCCGCGTTCCGGCGCAGACCACGCCTGCTGCCGGTGTTTATCAGGATACGGTGAATGTCACCGTATCCTGGTAGAGGTTTTTATGCCTGGCCGTTTACTGGTGCCGCAGGTGATGCTCATGGTGCTGCCGCTCACACTGATGCCGGTAATAATGTGCAGCTCAGCGCGCGGTGCCACGGCCACTGCTACGTTTACCGTGACGGCCTCCCTCACCAATGGCTGCGTTTTCGGCAGCTCGCTTTCCAGCCCGACCACCAATCTCGGCACCATCAACTTCGGCTCTTTTCCTTCGGTTCCCACCAATGTCGATGTGGTCAGCACGTCGGGCGCAGGCTCGGTCGTGGTCACCTGCACACCGGGCACGACGGTGGCGATTGGCATGGATTACGGCATACACGGCGGCTCTGCCACCCAGCGATATATGGCCAACAGCGGTGCCACCGCGACGCTGGGCTATCAGCTTTATCAGAACGCCGCACGCACCGTGATTTGGGGAACCGGCGCACAGGCGATGACCATCAGCAGTTTCCCCTCTACAACACAAACTTACCCGGTCTATGGCCGGTTGTTTTCTTTCACGACGTCACCCACTGCGGGCACTTACACCGACACGGTAACCGTGACTCTCACTTATTAAATCATCAGGATATGAGCTATGACGACGATGTTCTCACGCATGATTGCTACCTCTGCCCTCACAGTGGCCCTGTTTTCCAGCATGGCGGTTCAGGCCGCCAGTTCGGTGCTGGTGTGGCCGGTCTATCAGATTATCGAATCCGATCAGAACGGATCGGCCCTGTGGCTGGAAAACCGCGGCGCGGATCCCGTGTCTTTGCAGGTGCGCGTGCTAGCCTGGAAGCAGGAGAATTTTAACGAGAAATACGCGGATCAGACCAACGTGGTCGCCAGCCCGCCTTTTGCTACCGTGCCGCCGGGCCAGCGCCAGCTGATCCGTTTGATCCGCAACACGCCGGTACCGGCCAATACCGAACAGGCTTACCGCATTATTATCGATGAGATCCCTTCCCCGCTGAACAGCGCCGGTGAGGGCAAAGACAAAGCGGTAGTCGGGCTGCAATTGCAGATGCGTTATCTTCTGCCGCTGTTCATGGATGGCGGCAGTTTATGGACGAATGATCGCCCGGATATGAAGCGCGATGCGTCAACGGCGACCCGTCCGATCCTCACCTGGCGTTCGGTGTCTGAGGGCGGAAAAACGTATTTGCAGGTACGTAATACCGGTATCGTCCATGCGCGTCTGAGCAACGTGTTCTGGTCAGCGGCAGACAACCAGAAGCAAGGCGTCAAAACCATGGTCGGAGGCTTCATGGGATATGTGTTGCCGGGACAGCAGATGCGATGGCCGGTACCGGCGGGCGTTACGCCGGGCGCACAGCTCAATGCGCAAATTGCGGATAACACCAAACCGATTGTCATTCCACGCGGCCAATAACAGCAGGAGCCGCAACGGATGCCAAAAAGACGTCTTCCCGGAGCAGGTTGTCAGCCTCTGCTGATTTTCCGGGGAAGCCTGTGCCTGTTATATCTCAGTGCCTTTGGCGCACAGGCCCAGGAATATTCTTCACTGCCCGATGCCCCGCGAGCGGCACCGGTGGTGACCGATGCCATGTTTTATCTGTCGATTGTGGTCAACGGCCAGACGGATAATCAGGTGGTGCCGGTAACCTATCGTAATAACGCGTATTTCGTGGAAGCCGGTGTACTGGCAAAAAATCACATCCACATTAACGGCCAGCAGGGGCTGATCAATGTCGGTGAGCTGCCGGACGTGAAAGCGAAATATGATTCAGCCACGCAGCAGCTGGTGTTAACAGTGCCTGACGCCTGGCTGCCGAACCAGAATGTCAGTGGCGATCCGCTGATGAATTACACGCCGTCACAAAGCAGCACCGGCCTGCTGTTTAACTATGATTCGTACTACACCGACCCGCCCGGCGGTTCGAAATCCATCGCCACCTGGATGGAGCAGCGATTATTCAGCAGCCTCGGCCTGTTCACCAATACCGGTACTTACCGCTATAACATCGCCGGTTCTGGCGGTAACGAAAATGGCGGCAGCACCGCACAGGATGGCTACCTGCGTTACGACACGTTCTGGCGATTCACTGACGAGAAGAACCTGATCAGCTATCAGGTCGGGGATTTCGTCAGCGATTCCCTGACCTGGAGTAACTCGGCGCGCATGGGCGGTTTACGCATCAGCCGCAACTTTGCTGTGCGTCCGGATCTGGTGACGTATCCGCTGTTGCAGTACAGCGGCACAGCGGCGGTACCGAGCACCGTTGATCTGTTCCTCAATGGCTACAAGGCCAGCAGCAACAACCTGAATTCCGGACCGTTTACGCTGACCAACGTGCCTTATATCAACGGTGCCGGTGAAGCGACGATTGTTACCACCGATGCGGTCGGACGTCAGATTTCCACCAGCGTGCCGTTTTACGTTTCCAATACTTTACTGCGCAAAAACCTCAGCGATTTTGATTTCTCGCTCGGTGCGGTGCGCAACAATTATGGCGTCACCAACGGCGACTATTCGGATGCCGCATTCAGCGGGATTTACCGTTACGGGCTGAGCGATTATCTGACGCTGTCCGGACATACCGAAATCGTACAAGGTCTGGCGCTGGGAGGTTTAGGGGCGGATGTCGCAGTGGGAACATGGGGAACACTGAGCGTATCCGGCAGCCAGAGTAAGGCCGATCATCCGCCGGTCAGCAGCGATAATCAGATAATTACGCAGGATAATTACAACAACGGTCAGACGCCGGGCATCCCGGATTCCAGCGGCGAAATCGACAATCCGCTGGGTGAGAACATCACGGATAAAAAGGATGGCAGCCAGTACACGCTGGGTTATTCCTATTATTCAACGATTTTCAGCCTCTCGGCGCTGCGCTCAAAACGCACGGTGGGTTATCAGGATCTGACGTCGTACACCAGTGACACGCGGTTAAGCCGTCAGGCCGATCAGGTCACGTTCAGCACCTCGCCGTTCGGGCCTTCAAACGGCACGATGGGCATCGGGTATTACGACGTCGAAGCTTATGACAATTCGCATACGCGACTGGTGAATTTTTCCTACAGCCGCTCGCTGTGGGGACAAAGCAGCATGTTTTTATCGCTCAATAAAACGCTGGGCGATAACGGCTACAGCGCGCAGCTGCAATTCATCATTCCGATTGGCACCACTATCAACATGAACGCCGGTGTACAGCGTGACAGCGCGGGCAATTATCAGGAGCAAATCGGCGCCAGCAAAGCCACGCCAACCGATGGCGGCCTCGGCTGGAATCTGGCCTACAGCGGCGGCAACGATCCCTATCAGCAGGCTGATGCCACCTGGAAATCCCGCTACGCCACCCTTCAGGGCGGGTTCTACGGCAATCAGGGGGATTACACCAACTGGGCAGATCTCAGCGGTTCAGTTGTATTTATGGCTAATGACTGGTTCCTTTCTGACAAGATCAATGACGCCTTTATTGTGGTCGATACCGACCATTACGCCGACGTTCCGGTACTTTTCGAGAACCAGAAAATGGGTAAAACCGATAAGAATGGCCATCTGCTGATCCCGACCGTCAGCTCGTATTATCCGGCCAAAGTGGAAATCGATACCCTGCCGCTGCCCGCCGATGTGGTCGCCAATAACGTCAATGACCGCATCGCGGTGAAACAAGGCAGCGGCGTGGTAGTGAAATTCAACGTCGAGAAAGTGCTTTCGGCCAATATCACACTTCATGACGCCGCCGGACAACCGCTGAAACTGGGTACGCTGGTCACAGAACAGAATACGCAGCAAACCACCGTGACCGGTTACGACGGGCTGGTGTACTTCTCGCATTTAAAGGAAAACAACGTGCTGAATATCCAGCAGGAAGACCATTCGGTATGTCGGGTCAGTTTCAGGCTGAACCCTGACCGTCATAGTATTGAGCAAGTCGGGCCGCTGTCATGCCCTGGTAACACAGCGGGCAGCGCCGCGAACGCAAGGCCAGGAGATCAATCATGAGAATATTCAGACGATGGATCGGGCGCGTGTTAGTGCTGATGCTGTTTCTGGGCGCGTCATCGCAGGCTTTTGCCGGTTGTACCACGGCGGCCTCCACCATTACGCTGGGCACCCAGAACTCGTTTGCGGTCAGCACGTCCCCGCTGGTGACGGCGGGTGGCAGCGGATTAACCTGCACAGGGCCGTTACTGAGTATCGGCGGTACCAACACCATTACCGCAACCATTGGCGCCACACTGCATCCGACCGGCACGCAACCCCGCCTTTACAGCGCGGCGACCGGCCAGTTTCTGCCCTACAACCTGTGTAAGGACAGCGGCTGCGGCACGGTATATAACCAGGGCGATGTGATTAGCTGGAGCAGCACCACCGCATTGGGATTACTGGGGCTGTTTTCCGGGCCGAACGGTACATTGCCGCTTTATGTGATGCCTAAAACGCTGTCCAATCTGGCGGCTGGCACCTACACCGATACCGTGCCTATCGCCTGGACGTGGAACATCTGCTCGGTGGCCATCGGGACATTGTTGTGCATCGCCGATACCGGCAACGTCAGTGGCACCGTCAACCTGACGCTTAACGTCACCAACTTTTGCTACATCGACAGCGCGCCAAACGTCGGATTTGGCAGCGCCGCCCTGCCTTCCGGCCTGACCACCGTTGTCGCCAATACCCTCAGCGTACGTTGTACGCTCAATGCCAGCTATTCCGTGAACCTCTCCAGCAGCGTACTGGCTTCAGGTCAGTACCGGCAGATGGCTTCCACCGTCGGCAGCACCACCAGTTATCTGCAATATCAGATATTTAAAGGCGACAGCACGGTATGGACGGCGGCAACCAACAGCAGCGCGACCGGTACCGGAACATCACAATCATTCCCGTATACTGCTTCGGTGAATTTGTCGCAAAGCAATCAGCCCGCAGGTAACTACAGCGATACAGTGACAGTCACAGTGACCTATTGATAATGAGAAAAACAGAACCGGTGCAGCGAATGCGCACCGGTTTTGGAACTGAAAATCTTACAGCGCTTTCAGCGTTTTGATGGTCGCATCGACATCAATTTCATCTTCAGTGAACACATACGTGCTGTTTTGGAAAGTGGTGATCAGCAGCTTTTTCATGGTACGCGTCGCGTCTTTTTTCTCTTCTTCCTGCGGGCGGATGCGGTTCATTAGCAGGCCCACGGACAGTACGGCGTTTTCTTTGTCGATTTTCGCTTCTGCCGGCATTTCTTCATTAAAGGCCAGGAAGGATTTGATGCTGGTGATTTTGATACGCTCACCGGCAATAAAGATGTATTTGCTCTCTGGCTCGACTTTCACCGCAAAGGCGGAAAGGCCTTTGTTATTGGTGGTCGGCTCAAAAGTGACTGCCGCGTCTTTCTTAATCAGCTCAGGGTTTGCAACTTTAATCACGTGGAAATAACGGTTATCGCCGTTTTCATCTTTGATAAAACCGAAACCTTTATCTTCAAACCAGGTTGTGATTACGCCGTTCATCGCTTACCGCCTAAGTAATTATCTATTCAACATGTCAGTTTTTGCAGGGCGGCAGTGTAAAGCAGAATGAGGATAAAGTCCTGTGCTTTACTGCCTGATGCCCTCAGTTTATATCGCTTTTCGGAACGTCAGATTAAATCTGTAGGATCCGGTCAGCGGATGCTCGCCCGCTTTCAGCGGCAATACACCGTGATAACGCAGCCGCGACGGGCCGCCCCACACCACAATATCGCCATGCGTCAGCTGCACGCGCTGCGTTTTATCGCTGCGCTCCATACCGCCAAACTGAAAAACAGCCGGTAAGCCCAGCGAGACAGAGACGATCGGCTGGCCGAAATCGTGCTCATCTTTGTCCTGATGCAGACTCATTTTGGCGCCCGGCTGATAGCGGTTAATCAGGCAGGCATCCGGCTCGAATCCGGGGAATCCCGCCTGCTCCGCCGCCGTTATGGCAATATGGCGAAACAGTTCCGGCATCGGCGGCCATTGCTGGTGACTTTCCGGCGACGTCGCCTGATAACGGTAACCGGCTTTATCTGTCACCCAGCCGACATCCCCGCAGTTGGTCATCGCCACCGACATCGCGTAACCGCCGGGTGTGGCCCGGTACTGAAAAGGGACCAGTCCGGCGATACGGTCGATCTCCGCCAGCAGTGCCACATCCTCCTCCAGCGCGGCACCGCGCAGAACCACCGCACCGGGACAGAGATCCTCACGCCAGTTCGGGTGAAAATCCGGATGATCGAAAAGATCTAAATTCATAACCGCCTCCGCTTATGCGTATCCGCTAAGTATAACGGATGTCGCCTGAACGTCATTTGCACTGTCAGCGCGCGGTCAGAAAGTCTGGGGGCGACTGCGATTGCGACCACCAGCGCGGGCGTCGCGTGGTCTCTGGGCTATCGCGATGGCAATCAGCTGCCGGTAGAGGAATATGTTGCCCGCGCGGCGTCGATTTTCCGGGTCATTTCAGTGCCGGATCCTGGTTGCCGCAAACGCTATGGGCGTACAACGCTCAGTTAGTCAGCAGGTTCCTGCGACACGATGAAATGACGCCGATGCTGGAAAAAGCCGCGCCATATTCAGAAATTAATGCGATGTTTTAACGACTCAACCGCAGTCTGATCAGGAGAGGTAAATGAATTCCACAGCCAGCCCCGAAAATGTTCTGCAAGCACGTCCGGCAGTTTTGCATATTTTATGCGGGAAAATAGCCTCCGGAAAATCCACCCTGTCAGCTCAACTGGCTAAAGAACCCTGCACCGTAGTACTTAATGAAGACCAGTGGCTAGCTCATCTTTATCAGGATGAGATGCAAAGCGTGGCGGATTACGTCCACTGCTCTGCCAAACTCAGACAAGCCATTGCGCCACACGCCATTTCGCTGCTCAGGGCCGGTGTCTCGCTCGTGCTGGATTTTCCGGCCAATACCGTGGCGAACCGCCAGTGGATGAAGCGTCTTATCACGGAGTCGGGCGCGGACCACCGTCTGCATTATCTGAACGTGCCGGAGGAAGTCTGTAAAGCCCGGCTGCGGACACGCAATCAGGCCGGAACGCATCAGTTTAGTGTCACCGATGAGCAGTTTGATCTGATATCCCGCCACTTTGTCGCACCGGAACCGGAAGAGGATTTTAACGTGATCCAACACGGTTAAGCCGTCACTTTTTCCATCATACCGGAACAGTAGGATTGTAGGGTTGTATCGTTTCAGCTAAGGTTCAGAGAGACTAAATGCCCCTATCAGGAGAACGAAATGAGTCGGGAAATCAATAAAGACACGCAGTTGTGTATGTCCCTTTCCGGTCGTCCGGGAAATTTCGGCACGCGTTTTCATAATTACCTCTATCAGGCGTTAGACCTGAATTTTGTCTACAAAGCTTTTTCTACCAAAGATATCGAAGCCGCGGTGAAAGGTGTCCGCGCGCTGGGTATTCGTGGCTGCGCCGTGTCGATGCCGTTCAAGGAAGCCTGCATTCCTTTCCTCGATGAACTGGATCCTTCCGCTACCGCCATTCAGTCCGTGAATACCATCGTCAATGACGACGGTTTCCTGCGCGCATACAACACCGACTATATTGCCGTCGCCAAATTGCTCGACAGCTATCAGGTGCCACGTGATGCCGTCTTCGCCCTGCGCGGCAGCGGCGGTATGGGTAAAGCCGTGGTCGCCGCCATCCGTGACGCCGGATTCAAAAAGGGTTACATCATTGCCCGCAATGAAGTGAACGGCCGTGCGCTGGCAGAAGAATATGGTTATGAATGGAAAGCCGAAGTCGGCGATTTACCGGTGGATATGGTGGTCAACGTCACGCCAATTGGTATGCCGGGTGCCGCAGAAGCCGAGTCGCTGGCGTTTGACAAGCAGGTGATTGACCGCGCCAGCACCGTGTTTGACGTGGTCGTAGCACCGGGCGGGACACCGCTTATCCGCTATGGCCGCGAACAGGGCAAAAAAATCATCACCGGCGAGGAAGTCGCCGCATTACAAGCTGTCGAACAGTTTGTGCTGTACACCGGCCAACGCCCGTCAGACGAGCTGATTGAGAAAGCGGCTGCGCACGCACGGGGTTAAGTTCTCTGCCGGAAAGTAAAAGCCTCTCACAAGAGAGGCTTTTTGATATACGCCGGTGGACTAACGCACCAGACACGGCTTTTTCGGGTCGAACTTCCAGTCCGGCACCAGGAACTGCATACCCTGGGCGTCGTCGCGCGCGCCGAGGCCCATGCCTTTATACAGTTCGTGGGCTTTCATCACCTGATCCATATCCAGCTCGACGCCCAGACCCGACTGTTCGGGGACGCGCACTTTACCGCCTTTGATCTGCAACGGTTCTTTCGTCAGGCGCTGATTGCCTTCCTGCCAGATCCAGTGCGTGTCGATTGCAGTGATTTTACCCGGTGCCGCAGCGGCAACCTGAGTAAACATTGCCAGCGAAATATCAAAGTGATTATTAGAGTGTGAGCCCCAGGTCAGTCCCCATTCGTGGCACATCTGCGCCACGCGCACTGAACCTTGCATGGTCCAGAAATGCGGATCCGCCAGCGGGATATCCACGGATTTCAGCTGGATGGTATGCCCCATCTGACGCCAGTCGGTGGCAATCATATTCGTCGCCGTCGGCAAACCGGTCGCCTGACGAAACTCCGCCATCACCTCACGCCCGGAGAAGCCCTGCTCAGCACCGCAAGGATCTTCGGCATACGCCAGCACACCGCGCAGCTGTTTGCCCAGCGCGATCGCTTCATTCAGTGACCAGGCGCCGTTAGGATCCAGCGTGATGCGCGCCTGCGGGAATCGCTGCGCCAGCGCCGTTACGGCTTCGGCTTCTTCGCTGCCCGCCAGCACGCCGCCTTTGAGTTTGAAATCATTAAAGCCGTATTTTTCATAGGCCGCTTCCGCCAGACGTACCACCGCCGCCGGTGTCAGCGCTTCTTCGTGGCGCAGACGGTACCAGTCGCAGCTGTCGCCCGGCTGGCTCTGATAGCCCAGCGAAGTCTTGTTGCGGTCGCCGACATAGAATAGATAGCCGAGCATTTCGACTTCATCGCGCTGCTGACCGTCACCCAGTAATGACGCCACGGTCACGCCCAGATGCTTGCCGAGCAAATCCAGCATCGCCGCTTCAAGGGCAGTCACCACGTGAATGGTGGTACGCAAATCAAACGTCTGTAATCCGCGACCGGAAGCATCGCGATCGGCGAATTTTTCGCGCACGGCGGTCATCACGTTTTTGTATTCACCCAGCGTTTTGCCGATCACCAGCAAAGAGGAATCCTCCAGCGTCTGGCGAATTTTCTCACCACCCGGCACTTCTCCGACGCCGGTATTACCGCTGCTGTCCTTGAGGATCAGTATATTACGGGTGAAAAACGGCGCGTGCGCACCGCTGAGATTGAGCAACATGCTGTCGTGTCCGGCAACTGGGATTACCTGCATGGAAACAATTTTTGGTGTAGATGAAGCACTCATACTCACTCCTTATTGATTCAGATTCCTAATCAGCGGCCCATTGCCGGGCGCTTACGATCGAATGTCCAGCCTGGGATCAGGTACTGCATGGCGATAGCATCATTGCGCGCACCGGAGGGCAGTTTCTGATGCAACTCATGGGCGCGACGGATTTGATCCATGTCGATCTCCACGCCCAGCCCCGGTTTTTCAGGGACTTTGATTTTTCCGTTCACAATTTGCAGCGGCTCTTTGGTCAGGCGCTGGTTGCCTTCCTGCCAGATCCAGTGCGTATCAATGGCCGTCGGTTTACCCGGCACTGCAGCGCCTACATGGGTAAACATCGCCAGCGAAATATCGAAATGGTTATTGGAATGGCAGCCCCACGTCAGGCCCCATTCGTCACAAAGTTGCGCCACGCGCACCGCGCCGTGCATGGTCCAGAAGTGCGGATCGGCCAGCGGAATATCCACCGACTGCAACATCACCGCATGCTGCATCTCACGCCAGTTGGTGGCGATCATGTTGGTCGCCACTGGCAAACCGGTCGCACGGCGGAATTCCGCCATCACTTCACGCCCTGAAAAACCCTGCTCTGCTCCGCAAGGATCTTCGGCATAACTGAGGATCCCGTGCAGGTCTTTGCATAGGTCGATCGCTTCATCCAGCAGCCACGCACCGTTGGGATCGACGGTAATGCGCGCATCAGGGAAACGTTTTGCCAGTGCTTTTACTGCGTCGATCTCCTGCTCGCCCGGCAGTACACCGCCTTTGAGTTTGAAATCTTTAAAACCGTAGCGGTCCTGCGCCGCTTCCGCCAGTCGCACCACCGCTTCGCTGTTCATCGCCTGCTGATGGCGCAGGTGATACCAGTCGTGAACGCCACGCGCGCCTTCCTGATAGGGAAGATCCGTTTTCTGCCGGTCGCCGACGTAGAACAGATATCCCAGCACCGTCACTTCATCGCGCTGTTTGCCTGGCCCGAGGAGCTCGCACACCGGAACGCCGAGGAATTTGCCCATCAGGTCTAAGAGTGCCGCTTCCAGTGCCGCGACAGCGTTGACGCGCAGTTCGAACGTCCACGCGCCTTTGCCGAAAGAATCAAAATCCGACGACTGATTACCGACGTGGATCTGGTGCACCAGCCGGTTCATGCGCGCCACTTCCTGACCTTTCACCTGGGGAATGGCATCCACCAGCGTGTTGTAAATCACCTCTCCGCCCGGCGCTTCACCCACTCCGGTATTCCCGGCGCTGTCGGTCAGAATAACGATATTGCGGGTAAAATAAGCGCCATGCGCGCCGCCGATGTTCATCAGCATGCTGTCATGCCCTGCTACCGGAATGACCTGCATGTCAGTAATCACCGGTGAGGATTGCGTATTCATCATGATTCTCCTTTAGCTCAGAAGGCGCGTAACTGGATGCGTTCGATTTTTCCGACGATAAATACGTAGCTGACGACCGCCAGTAACGCGTGAATTCCGACGTAAATCAGCGCGCCGTTGAATGATCCTGTGCTGCCGATAATGTAGCCGATGGCGATTGGCGTAATGATGCCGGAGACGTTACCGAACATGTTGAACAGGCCGCCGCTAAGTCCGCTGATTTCTTTTGGTGCGGTATCGGCCATCACCGCCCAGCCCAATGCCCCCAGCCCTTTGCCGAAGAAAGCAAAGGCCATAATGCCTACCACCATCCATTCGGTATCGACGTAGTTACAGAAGATCATCGACATCGACAGCAACATTCCGACCACAATCGGCGTTTTGCGCGCCAGCGTGAGGTTGCCGGTTCTGCGCATCAGCCAGTCGGAAATAATCCCGCCCAGCACGCCGCCGAGGAATCCGCAAATCGCAGGCACGGAGGCCACCATCCCGGCTTTGAGAATTGACATGCCGCGCGCCTGCACCAGATATACCGGGAACCAGGTGATGAAGAAGTAGGTCAGAGCATTGATGCAGTACTGGCCTATGTAGATGCCAATCATCATGCGGGATTTCATTAACTGTTTAATCTGAAAAAGTTTTTCGCCTTTGACTGGCGCTTTTTTGGTGGTCTTCTGATCCATATTGATCAGCGCGCCACCGGCTTCCATGTAGTCGAGCTCAGCCTGATTTACGCCCGGATGATCTTTCGGATCGTGGATCACTTTCAGCCAGATAAAACTCAGGATGATCCCGAGACCTCCCATGAAGAAGAAGACATGCGACCAGCCAACAGTCTGAGTCAGCCAGCCCATGATCGGCGCGAAAATGACCGTGGCGAAATACTGAGCGGAGTTGAAAATGGAGACAGCGGTGCCGCGTTCCTGAGCAGGGAACCAGGCAGCGACGATCCGGCTGTTTCCGGGGAAAGAAGGCGCTTCTGCCAGCCCGACCAGGAAGCGTAACGCGAAGAGAGAAACCACAATGCCGAAGCCGCTGAATATATCGACGAAGCCTTGCAGCAGGGTAAATAAGGACCAGATGAAAATACTGTAGAAATAAACTTTCTTGGACCCGAATTTATCCAGCAACCAGCCGCCGGGTATTTGTCCGATGACATAGGCCCATGAAAATGCCGAGAAAATATATCCCATCCCGACAGAGTCCAGCCCAATATCTTTTGCCATTGCCGAACCGGCAATAGAGAGTGTGGCACGATCGCCATAATTAAATGAGGTGACAATAAATAACATCACCACTATCCAGTAGCGCGCGTTAGTTCTTTTTTTTACGGCACTGGCTGCTGAAACGGTAGTTTCCATGGTGTTCTCCACAATTAATGACAACGCCTCTAAACAGAGATAAAAGTCAATCCATTCACAGAACTGTAGGGTTCAGAGAGGATGGAGCGCAGCCAGTATAAGGACAATCCATTGACCAACTCATTAGGCAAAGCGACAAGCATATACAGCAGTTTGCATTTATCTTGTTGCAAATGCCCAGCCCGGTGGGAGTTGTTTCACAAAAAGTAAAACAGCTGTGACCGGTGTCACGCCGTAAAAAAAGATGGAATCTACCCTGCCTGAAAATAATAGAAATAATACTTTCAGACAGCCAAATTACAGCTGATCATTATCCAGCTGCAATGCCACATAAAGTAATAAGCGGTCGTCGAAATTACCCAGATCCAGACCCGTTAATTCCGAGATACGGTTCAGGCGATATTCCAGAGTATTGCGGTGAATATATAGCGCTTTTGAGGTTGCCGTCGGTTGCACATTATTATGAAACCAGGAAGCCAGCGTACGGCGCAGTAATCCATTGCCGTCGGTGGCTTTAAGCCGCGCCAGCGGGCGAACCAGTTCGTCGGCCTGCCAGCCACCGCGCAGACTGTCGAGAAGGACGGGCAGGATCAGATCCTGATAGAAGTAACAGCGCTGTTCCGGCATCCGCTGCTTACCGACGGTCATGGTAGTACGCGCGGTCCGGTAGGAACGGGCAATGCTGCCGGGGCCGGTGAAAAAGTTGCCCAGCGAAATGCGCACACGCAGACGGCCGGTTTCAGTCATGCGGGAAAGCAGATGGTCGATACGCTGACGGTGACTGTCCGCGTCCCAGCGATCGTAGCTGTTCAGTGCCGGTTTCAGCACCACCATTTCGGTAAGGGAAACAATAGCAATCAGATTGTCGCGCTCGGGCGTGGTTAGCAACGTTTGCAGCTGTTGCAACTCGGCCATTGCAGAATCAACGCCGAGCTGGCCGCTGTCGACTTCGACCACCGCCGCCACACGCGGACGATTCAGGTCTATGCCCAGACGCTGCGCCCATTCCATCAGCGCCGGGGAAAGCTCGTCCACACGAATAAGATTAAGCACCAGTTCTTCACGAAGACGGCTGTCCTGCGCCAGCATATGCAGCAAACGCGCCTGTTCAAGCATCATTTCGGCGGTCATACACACCAGCTCGCCGTATTGTCGTAACTGAGCCGGATTACCCGTCAGGCCAATTACGCCGACGATCAGCCCGTCAATGCGCAGCGGCAGGTTGATCCCCGGACGCACACCGTGCAAATGCCTTGCTACGCCTTCGTCGATATCGACAATACGTTCCTGTGAAATTGCCAGCAAAGCACCTTCGTGCAATTCACCAAGACGCTGATCGTCGCCACTGCCGATAATTCTTCCGCGTCCATCCATGACATTCACATTACTATCAATAATTTGCATGGTACGGGCAACAATCTGTTGCGCCAGCTTTGCATCGAGATGATACGCCGACATGGATCCCCTGCCTTGGCTTATAGTTTTATTGTCTGAAGAGCATACCCAGCAGCCAGCTGCCATACATTATGCAAATGCCCAAAGAGCGGAAGCACCTATTGAAGTTGCGGGTAAAGTCACATTTTTAAGCAAATGCCCAACTGGCATAAGACATTGTCATAAAGAGGGGCACAAAAAAGGCACGCCGAAGCGTGCCTTACAGAGGACGACTACTGACGGGTTACTGAGCCAGCAGATAAATCGAGGTGTCGCCACGCTGAATGTCCAGCGCCAGAACGTTTGGTTTGGTGTCGAGAATTTTACGCAACTCACCCAGATTGGCGACTTTCTGCTGGTTCACACCCAGGATCACATCGCCTTTTTTCAGGCCGATGCGAGCCGCGGTAGAACCGGCTTTCACTTCATCAACTTTCACGCCTTTCTGATCGCCTGCAGCGCCATTGCTCAGCTCAGCGCCTTCGATGCCGGTGTAAATGTTGCCGGATTCGACTTTAGGCGTCTGAGTGCTTTGTTCAATGGTGACATCAACGTTCACCGGTTTACCTTCACGCAGCAGACCCAGCGTCACTTTAGTGCCGATTGGCATAGTGCCGATATCAGCACGGAACGAGGCGAAGCTGCTGATTGGCTTGCCGTTCATGCTCAGGATCACGTCACCGGCTTTGATACCCGCTTTCTCTGCCGCAGATTTCGGCATAACCTGGCTGATGAATGCGCCGCGCTGTGCATCCACTTTCATGGCTTTCGCCAGTTCAGAATTCAGCTCGGTGCCCATGATACCCAGCTCGCCGCGTTTCACCTGACCGAACTCGATCATCTGTTTGGACAGGTTTTTCACCATGTTACTTGGGATCGCAAAACCGATACCGATGTTGCCACCGTCCGGTGCCAGGATCGCTGTATTCAGACCAATCAGCTCGCCATTCAGGTTCACCAGCGCACCACCGGAGTTACCCCGGTTGATTGCCGCATCGGTCTGGATGAAGTTTTCGTAGTTTTCGATATTCAGGCCCGAACGCCCCAGCGCAGAAACGATACCAGAAGTCACTGTTTCGCCCAGACCATACGGGTTACCGATTGCCACGGTGTAATCACCAACGCGCAGCTGTTCGGAATCTGCCATTTTAATCGCAGTCAGGTTTTTCGCGTTTTGCAGCTGGATAACCGCGATGTCTGAACGTGGATCTTTACCGATCACTTTCGCGTCGAATTTACGGCCATCGTTCAGCTGAACGCTGATTTTTGTGGCATTATCAACGACATGATTATTGGTAACAACATAACCTTTGTCAGCATCAATGATGACGCCGGAACCCAGCGCGCGGAAATCTTCTTTCTGTTCAGGCGCAGGCTGACCGTCCGGTCCCTGACCGCCACCCTGGCAAACAGGTGAACCCTGGAACGGAGAACCGTCCTGGCACAGCGGCGAGTTCTGGCCAAAGAATTGCTGGAACTGCTGGCCCATGCGCGGTGTTTTCACCGGCGCGCTGCCTTCAACGTTCACACTCACCACGGATGGCATGACTTTTTCAAGCATCGGCGCAAGGCTTGGCAGCTGTGTGGTGCTTGCAGATGAAGACGCTGTTTCAGCAGCCAGTGCAGAAGAAACCGGGGCCATTGCCATCCCGATGCTTAACGCTAATGCGCTGAGGAATAAACTCGATTTTTTCATTTTTCAGGATCTCTTAAAATTATTGTGGCAACCAAAATAGTCGCATTGCTTGGTAGTCGTGATACTGAGATGTTATTAATAGCGTGAAGTTCATCATGGTCGATCTGACAATGGTAAAAAAATATTGTCAGTATTTACAAATGGCGTTTTTTCAGACAGTTCCGTAAAGAAAATTAAAGAGAGTTCAATTTGTCTTTTTAAAACAAATTACTCAGCCGCCATCAGCCTTCTGTATTCGTCATAGGCATAAAGGTCAGTCATCCCGCTGATATAGTCCTGAATCATTCTCGCCCGGTAATAAAACTCCTGCGCCGCATGTTCCCCTGACGGTAATCCTTCGAGAGCCGTGATCGCATTGTTGTAGGCCAGCCGATGCTTGGCAGAAATCTTATGCAACAGGCGGGTTTCAATCGGATAATTCCGGTGCGTATCCTCCTGAACCAGCAGAGAAAAATCGGAAATCGGCATATCCAGCAGCGGGCTGTAGATATCCAGCAATCCGCTGATAACCCGGTAGCCCTGTAATTCCAGCTCTTCTACTTCGTGATGATTGAATACCTGTTTAAAGGCTACACTTTTATAAATTTCCAACAAACGGTTAGCCTGGCTTTCATCTTCGAGCAGGGCATGATTAAAAGTGCCCTGATAAATATCTTCTATATTATCAATGAAGCGGCGGGCGGCGTGCGGAACCAGCTGCTTAACGGTCTGAACGCGCAATTCCATAAAGAAGTAATCGACCGGATTACGGAATGTTTTGGCTTTATCCATCTTTTCGTAAGCGGTGCGAACCACTTTATCGAAGAAGTCATTTTTCTCTATCTCGCCCCATTCGCGACACAGGTAATTATAGAGCTGGTCAACGCTGAAAATATTCTTCTCGACCGCATCCTCCAGATCCGCAATACAGTAAGAAATATCATCCGCCGCTTCCATAATGTAGGTCAGCGGGAAACGATTGAACTCGCCCAAACTCAGTTCGCTGCGCAGATCTTTAATAAAAGGCTCTTCTGCCAGATAAAAACCCGGTTTTTTCATCAGGTAGTCATGTGAAGGCAGTTTTGTCATCGAATAGGCCGGGCGGGTGTATTTCAAAATGCAGGCGGTCTGGCTGTAGGTCAGATTGAGTTTCAGCAAAGTAAATACCAGCCGGATGGCCTGCGCATTGCCTTCAAAATTGCACAGGTCATAGCGGATTTTGCTGCGCAGACGGTTCAGCTCAACCTCACCTGCGGCCAGGCGCAAACTTGCCACCAGACAGGAATCGGTTTCCTGCGGTGTTTCGCCACAGCTGGCGGTATCCAACCTTTTGGCAAACCAGTTATTAATAGCCGATTCACCAAAATGCCCGAACGGCGGATTGCCGATATCGTGCATCAGGCAGGCCATTTCGACCACGCTTTCGAAGGGATCGGTAACATCGTCAAGACCATACGCTTCGAGTTTCCCCTGACGACGCAGACGGTGCAGAATTTCTTTGGCGATATGACGGCCAACCTGCTGAACTTCTAGGGAATGTGTCAGACGACTGCGGACAGCGGCATTTTTCTCCAGCGGAAAAACCTGCGTTTTTTGCTGCAAACGGCGGATGGCGGCGGAGTTAATAATGCGCCCCCGGTCGCTTTCAAACTGGCGAACCACGTCGTACGCATCACGCACCTCAATCGGGCCGCTGAAAGGACGCTGAAAATTGAATTTCGCTTTAAAATCGATCCCGGACATGATTTCCCGCCTTTTCAGTGACTCACGCATCAAACCGATACGCTTGCAGCCTGATAATCCTGCATCCCAAACGCATTATCTCTTACCTTTAGCCATGATAGACTATCGCACATTGTTTTCGTGATTAAACCGTCAATTCCGCACAAGCTGCGGTTCATTCCAACCACATCTGCGAGTATTCATATGAAAGTAGGCATTATCGGTGCAATGGAGCAGGAAGTGACCCTGCTGCGCGACAAAATCATCAACCGTCAAACTATCGAACGCGCAGGCTGCGAAATCTATACCGGTCAGCTGCACGGCGTAGACGTGGCGCTGCTGAAATCAGGTATCGGTAAAGTGTCCGCAGCGATGGGCACCACGCTGTTGCTGGAACATTGTAGTCCTGATGTGGTGATCAACACCGGCTCCGCGGGTGGTCTGGCGAAAACGCTGAAAGTGGGCGATATCGTCGTTTCTGATGAAGTGCGTTATCACGATGCTGACGTCACCGCTTTTGGCTATGAACCAGGCCAGATGGCTGGTTGCCCTGCCGCTTTCACTGCCGATCCGGAACTGATTACTCTGGCAGAAAACTGCATTCGTGAACTGAATTTAAATGCCGTCCGCGGTCTGGTGTGCAGCGGCGATGCCTTTATTAATGGTGCCGCGCCTCTGGCTCGTATCCGCGCAACTTTCCCCGCCGTTGCCGCTGTGGAAATGGAAGCGGCAGCCATCGGTCACGTCTGTCACCTTTTTGAAACGCCATTCGTTGTCGTTCGCGCCATTTCGGACGTGGCTGACGGGGAATCTCACCTGAGCTTTGAAGAATTCCTGGTCGTCGCCGCACAACAATCCACCCTGATGGTAGATGCGATGCTGAAAGCACTGGCAGTCTCAGAAGAGTGATAGTCCGCCGGTTTTGTCTCATGCTCAGTTGCCTGTGGTTGCCTCTGACGGCCACAGCAGCACCGGCGCAACGGGTGGTCAGTCTGGCGCCTAATCTGACAGAACTGGCGTATGCTGCCGGTCTTGGCGAACGTTTAGTCGGAGTTAGTGCTTACTCCGACTATCCGCCACAGGCCAGCAAGCTGGAACAGGTAGCAAACTGGCAGGGGATCAACGTCGAACGCATCGTGACGCTGAAACCCGATCTGGTGCTCGCGTGGCGTGGCGGAAATCCTCAGCGTCCTCTGGATCAGCTGACGTCCCTTGGCATCAAAGTGATTTATCTTGATCCGCAAAACGCAGATCAGATAGCACAAGCGCTGGAACAACTCGCCCCTTACAGCCCTTCGCCCGCTACCGCGCAAAACGCCGCAAACGCATTTCGCCAGCAATGGCAGGCACTTAAGCTGAAATATCACCGTCAGACTCCGGTTCCGGCGTTTATCCAGTTCGGCACACAGCCATTATTTACTGCCGCCGCCGCCACGATACAAAATGAAGTGCTGGAAGCCTGCGGCGCAAAAAACATTTTTGCCGACAGCCGTGTCCCGTGGCCTCAGGTCAGCCGGGAGCAGGTTTTGACCCGTCATCCCCAGGTTATTGTTATCTCTGGCGGAAAATCGCAAAAACAGGTCATTGAAGATTATTGGCATTCTCTGCTCACAGCGCAGGTCATCGCGCTGGATCCGGACTGGTTCAGCCGTGCAGGGCCGCGTATCTTGCTGGCAGCACAACAGCTCTGTCCTCAGCTGGCAGCGCTGCCTCAGAGGTGAATACTTACTAACATAAACTACTGTGGGTCTCTTTCCCTCCCTGTCGCACTTTTCTGAATTGTTCTTTTATTAACCAAAATCAATAATTGAATGCTGTCATCTGGTAATATCCCTGGCGTAAAATCTTCGCTGCAACGCACTTCCCCGCTTTATTATTATCTCTTTGTTATACATCGAAATATAAAAAGTCTGGCGCGTGGGTAATAAGAAACGTCAGAGAAAGGCGTGATTTTCATCCGGATCATAAGTAATCCGAATTAAAGGCTTCGAAAACTTTACCGATAACTTTTTCAGCTTGGGCTGAATTTTTACAACACCAGCAGGATAAAATTTAATGAAAGCTTTATTACTCAGCGCGTTGCTCGCCTTGAGCCCGCTGGTTGCTGTCGCCGGCATAACAAGTGGCGAGATTCATGTCAGCCTGACTATTTTGCCCAGCTGCAAAATTGATGCGGCGCACAGCGGAACGTCCGTCACCTGCGCCAGCCGGACGATGATGCAACCCCACATCAGTGAAATGATGCTCACTGCGGTGCCGGGGATCAGCATGGATTCAAAGCTGGTAACAGTGGAGTGGTAATCCCCTTGTGAACGCTTACTTACCTGACCGCCCTGTTCTCTACACTTTTTACGCATAAAAAAAGCCCGTCTGCATCAGCAAACGGGCTTTTTCTTTAAGACGGGTGATTAAATACTAAATGAAGAACCGCAGCCACACGTAGTTTTTGCGTTAGGGTTAGTCACGACAAAGCGCGAACCTTCCAGACCTTCAGTGTAATCCACGGAACCACCGACCAGATATTGCAGGCTCATCGGGTCAACGACCAGCGCCACACCGGCTTTCTCGATGGTCATGTCACCGTCGTTAATTTTATCATCGAAGGTAAAACCGTACTGGAATCCGCTGCAACCACCACCGGTGATATAAACACGCAGCTTCAGGTTTGGATTTTCTTCATCCGAAATAAGGTTCTGTACCTTACGTGCCGCGGCCTCAGTAAACTGTAACGGCAACGCGGCTGTGTCATTCATCAATGCTTCGCTCATAATCTCTCACTCCCAATCCGCATTTGTTCAGGCCGCCGGATTGACTGTCTGAATAATGTACTCATTATCTAATACCTGAAAGTATGGTTCAAGTATGGGGATTTTTTGTTGCGCTGTCCTGCTTAATGGTGCCTTCTGCGTCGGGTTCTGCCTGGGCTTTCTCTGCATTTTCACGTTCCTGCCTCTGCAAGGTGCGGGTGAGGATCGCGGAATACAAGGGCTTACCGCCTAAAAACTGTGCCAGTAAGGTGGCGCCAAGGCAGGTGATGATCATCGGTAAAATAAGCTGATAGTTATCGGTCATTTCGAGAACCAGCACAATACCGGTGAGCGGCGCGCGGACGCTGGCGGCAAACAGCGCCCCCATTCCGGCTATCGCAAAAGTAGCAGGCTGGATCCCATACTGCGGGAACCACGTCAGCGCAGCGGTACCAAATGCCGTGCCCAGCAGCGTGCCCAGCGCCAGCATCGGGGCGAAAATCCCACCCGGCGCGCCGGAAGCAAAGCACAAAAGCGTGGTCACTACGCGGACAAGGAAAATCGCCAGCAACATCAGCAGGCTGTATTTTCCTGCCGCCGCCAGCGGGATCAGCGCAAAGCCGCCACCCGTCGCTTCCTGGTGAATCAACCCGAGCAGGCCACAAAAGCCCCCCAGCATCCCGCCGATAATCAGAATGTTACGCAGATTACCGCCATGAACGCGGGCAAACATGTCCTGCGTGCGGAAAATCAGGGCGTTGAACGTTACGCCGACCACGCCAAAAACCATCCCCAACACCAGATACAACCACAGCGTATTAAGCGGTGCGCTGGCCAGCTTGCCCACTTCAATCACTGCACCGTCACCGTTAAAAATACGGAAAACGATGCTCGACATAATCACACCGATAAATACCGCTTTTATCGAAATCAGGCTGTAACGAAATTGCAGACGCATCTCTTCAAGGATAAACAGAATACCCGCCAGCGGGGCGTTGAAGGCCGCAGAAAGGCCGGCAGCCGCACCGGTCGCCAGCAGCGAATGGCGCGCTTCTGCACTGCGCAGTCGGAAAATATCGTACATCATCTTCCCGACATTGGCGCCCATCTGTACAGTCGGCCCTTCCCTGCCCAGCACCATGCCCGCGCCGAGCGTGCCCAGACCGCCAAAAAATTTCACCGGGATCACCCGCCACCAGCGGACAGGACGCATCTCTTCCAGCGCCCCTTCGATTTCCGGGATCCCCGAACCGCCCGCTTCCGGCGCGAATTTACGTACCAGGTAATAACCGAACATCGCCATGACCGCCGAGATAACAAAGGTCAGCGGCCACAGCAGGATCCAGTAGTCACTGAAAACCCCAATGCTCGAAAGACGCAGTGCCATCACCAGATTCACTGTTTTCTCAAATGCAACGCCGAGCAAACCGGCGATAGTCCCCACCAGCGCGGCCATGATCAAAATCGTGACCGGTGTTTTATCCCGGCGCAGCAAAAGGCGCAGCGCCTCGCTGCGTTTGCGGGGGCCGCGGACGTGCACGCTCTCTAAATTCTCAGTCTCAGGTTCATTCATAACGGAAAGGGAAATACAGGCATGGTAGTAGAAGATTGATAGATTTAATCATACAAATTGCCTGCCTGACAGGATCTACAACAAAATGCAGCACGGTTTACGGTTTTATATCGCCGCTCAGTTCACTAGAATGGGCGCATCAAAATTTCTTTACCCAGAACCCAGTAATTTCAGGAGTTGAATAATGAGTAAGTCTGAAAGTCTGTTCACGCAGGCGCAAGCGCTAATCCCGGGCGGTGTTAACTCGCCGGTACGTGCCTTCTCCGGCGTTGGCGGCGTGCCATTATTCATCGCGCGCGCTGACGGCGCTTTCCTTTTTGATGCCGATGGCAAAGCCTATATCGACTATGTCGGTTCATGGGGCCCGATGGTGCTTGGCCACAACAACGCCGAAATCCGCAGTGCGGTGATTGAAGCCGCCGAGCGTGGTCTGAGCTTCGGCGCGCCGACTGAAATGGAAGTCAAAATGGCCGAACTGGTCACCGGTCTGGTGCCAAGTATGGACATGGTTCGCATGGTGAACTCCGGTACCGAAGCGACAATGAGCGCCATTCGTCTGGCTCGTGGCTTCACGCATCGCGATAAAATTGTCAAATTCGAAGGCTGCTATCACGGTCACGCCGACTGCCTGCTGGTGAAAGCCGGTTCCGGTGCGCTGACCCTCGGCCAGCCAAACTCTCCGGGTGTTCCGGCTGATTTCGCCAAACACACGCTGACCTGTACGTATAACGATCTGGATTCAGTGCGTGCCGCATTCGAACAATTCCCTGACCATATCGCCTGTATCATCGTTGAGCCGGTCGCGGGCAACATGAACTGTGTGCCGCCACTGCCGGAATTCCTGCCAGGTCTGCGCAAGATTTGTGACGAGTTTGGCGCGCTGCTGATTATCGACGAAGTGATGACCGGTTTCCGCGTCGCGCTGGGCGGTGCTCAGGAGTATTACGATGTGGTGCCTGACCTGACCTGTCTGGGCAAAATCATCGGCGGCGGTATGCCGGTGGGCGCGTTTGGCGGTCGTCGCGACGTGATGGAAGCGCTGGCACCGACCGGTCCGGTCTATCAGGCCGGTACCCTATCCGGTAATCCGATTGCGATGGCAGCCGGTATCGCCTGTCTGACGCAAGTTGCACAACCGGGCGTGCATCAGACTCTGACAGAGCGCACCACGCAGCTGGCTGAAGGTTTGCTGGATGCGGCGCAGGAAGAAAATATCCCGTTCGTCGTGAATCATGTCGGCGGGATGTTTGGTCTGTTCTTCACCGATGCTGAAACTGTGACCTGTTATCAGGACGTGATGAAGTGCGACGTTGAACGCTTTAAGAAGTTCTTCCACCTGATGCTGGAAGAAGGCGTTTACCTGGCACCTTCCGCCTTTGAAGCCGGCTTTATGTCTCTGGCCCATACGCAGGAAGACATCCAGCGCACCATCGACGCCGCTCGCCGCTGTTTCGCTAAGCTTTAATCCTATCTGCCTCCTCCCCCTGCGCAGGGGAGGAGCAAAGCCCCCGGCCAAAGAAAGATCCCTTCTCAACATCTCCCTTTTTTACCTGAAATTGTCTATTTCGCCTGTTTTCTCAACAGATAGATAAAGTACGGTGCCCCGATAAATGTGGCGAGTAAGCCCGCCGGGATCTGGTTCGGGAAGATAATCATCCGGCCACACCAGTCGGCAAATACCATCAGTAAACCGCCGAGAATACTGGCGACCATCCACTGCGGAACCGCGCGACGAAAGCCCATCATCCGCGCCATATGCGGTGCCATGAGTCCGACAAAGCTCAGCGGCCCGATGGTCAGTGTCGCAGCAGCCGTCATCACCGCCGCCAGCATTAAAATCGCCATTCGGGTTGGCGTCAGCGCAATACCTACCGATTTCGCCGTCACGCTGCCCAGCGGTAAAATATTAATCCAGCGACGGCAGAACGGCACAATCACCATCAGGACAGCCGCAATAATCAACGTACGCCATGCCGCATCGGCGGAAACAGAGTAAGTAGACCCGGAAAGCCAGGTCAGCAAACCACCCATACGCGGATCACCGCTCGCCAGCAGCAATGCCATCAGCGTGGTGAATGCGGTACTCAGCGCGATACCCGTTAGCAACATACGTTCAGCGGAAAAACTGCGCAGACCCGATGCCATCATAATCACCAGCAACGTCAGCGCCGCGCCGAGGCTCCCCGCCGGTAACAGCCAGGCAAAGGCATCGCCCGGTACGATAAACATCATCACCACCACGCCGGTTGCCGCGCCCGAGCTAATCCCCAGCACTTCGGGACTCGCCATCGCGTTACCGGTGAGCTTCTGGATAAGCACGCCGGAAGACGCCAGCATAATGCCCGCCGCCAGCGCCGCCAGCACGCGCGGCAAACGCCACGGCAGCAGCGCCTGTAAATCAGCGCCTGTTGACCAGCTCCAGCCTGTCGCGTTACGTCCGGCCATCAGCGCGATAACCAGGCCAACAAACAGTACCGCCAGCGCCAGCGCGACCCAGCGCACCAGATGGTGACGCTCAGCCGGTACGTTATCCCCCTGATCCATCGGCGGCGGCGTCATGTTGTTGCGAAGACGCGGCAACAGCCACAACAGCAGCGGAGCACCGACCAGCGCGGTGGCGGCCCCGGTCGGAATTTCCATCCAGAACGTGGTGATGTACTGCATCACCTGATCGGTGAACCACAGCAACAAAGCACCAATCAGCGGTGCCATGAGAAGCCGCGCAGGCAAACGTCGCGCGCCGAGTATTTTCGCCAGCAATGGGGCGAATAGACCGATAAAGCCAACGATACCGACCGCGTTAACCAGCTGCGCACTCATCAGAATAGCGAGCGTCAGCACCGCCAGACGCGCAGCGGAAAGCCCGAGGCCAAGGTTTTTGGCAACGCCGTCGTCCAGCCCCAGAAGCGTCATCGGACGCTGCAACAGAAACGCCAGCAGCCAGACAATAATCACGCGCGGCAACAGGAAGCTGGCAACATCCCAATCCTGCTGCGTCAGTGAGCCGCTGCTCCACATATACAGGCTTTGCAGGCTCTGATAATTGAAGATGCCAATCAGACCGTTGACCGCACCGCAATACAAACCGAGCACCAGACCGGCCAGGATCAGCGTGACCGGTGACATGCGTTTTCCCCAGGCGATACCGAATACCAGTGCGCCAATCACTACCGCGCCAGTCATCGCAGCAAACTGCTGGGTGATCATCCCGCCAGGCAGTGCCCACAACGTCGCGACCGTCAACCCGAGTTGCGCGCCAGCCGAAACGCCGAGCGTCGCAGGTTCAGCCAGT
Source organism: Rahnella bruchi (assembly GCF_003614975.1). Classification (GTDB taxonomy): domain Bacteria; phylum Pseudomonadota; class Gammaproteobacteria; order Enterobacterales; family Enterobacteriaceae; genus Rahnella; species Rahnella bruchi. The sequence continues at coordinate 1,105,559 of NZ_QZWI01000001.1, forward strand.
GGGTTACGTAATACCTGCTGGAACAGCAAACCGACCAGCCCCAGCCCGGCACCGGCCAGCAATGCCACGGCGATGCGCGGCAGCGAGCTGTAATGGAAAAGCATCTGCTGCACATTGTCGATATCCGGCTGCCACAGTGCGCCGCGCCATTGTGCGTAAGGCAATTGCTGGTGCAGGTTGTAAATACTGAGCGCGCCCGCAGCCAGTGCCAGAATAATCAGAAGCGTCAGCGAAACGCTGAGCGAACGGCGGTTCATACCGGTTTCCTCAGTGTGCTGGTTAAAATATTGCAAAAGTGCATCGCGCTGAACGTTGCGCCGTAGTACCAGACAGCAGGAATGACGGTGAACTGATCCGCACGCACGAAAGGCATCGATTTCCACAGAGGCGTTTTTTCAACGACTTTCATGATGCTGGCGCTGTCATGGTCGAAACACAGCACGCGGGCATTTTTGATCGCTGCCAGTCTTTCAACACCGACGGAAACGCTGCCCCAGAAACTGCCCTCGCCCTGCCAGGCATTGGTAAGCCCGACATTATTCATGACTTCATGCAGCATACTGCCCTGACCAAAGACCAGAACATGGCGCGGATCGATAAAAGTAATCAGCAACAACGGCTGCTGTGCGACCGGCTTCAGCTGTTCGCGGGTTTTGGCTAAGGTGTCCCGATAAAGCTGCAAATGCTGTTCTGCGCGAACCTGTAAACCCAGCGTATCCGCCAGTTTATGCAAAGAGCTGATCGCCAGATCTAAGGGCTTCGCAGAACCGTCATTGGCTTTGACACTCAGCACCGGCGCGATGGACTCCAGCTGACTGGTCGCCGGGCCGTACCCTTTAGTCACCAATACCAGAGAAGGTTTGAGTTGCTGGATAAGTTCCATATTGGGTTCGGTACGCTGACCTACGTCAATCACGCCCGGCACCAGCGGCGGTTCTCCTACCCAAATGTTGTAGTTACGGATATCCGCAACTGCCAGAGGCATTACGCCGAGGGCAATCAGAAGTTCAGCGGGAAGCCATTCGAGGGCAATAATGCGGCTGAGATCGGGACGGTTCGCTGACAGCGCAGGCAAGGAGGTCAGTAACGGGGAGAGCGCCATCATCTGCAAAATGCGACGGCGGGTTATTCCGGAAAAATTTGAAATATCAGACATATCAGTATACGAAGCTCACCGGTGCGCCACCCGCAGGATGCGGCAAAATGCCCATCGGAATGCCATAAATTTGTTCGAGCACGTCACCGCGCATCATCTCTTCGGGTGTACCTTGTGCGATCATCTCGCCACCACGCAGCGCCATCAGCTGGTCGCAATAGCGGGCTGCCATATTCAGATCATGCAGAACCGCAATCACGGTTAAGCCTTTTTCACGGCTAAGACGCTGGATCAGGGCCAGTACGTCTTTCTGATGCGCAATATCCAGCGCAGAGGTCGGTTCGTCGAGCAGCAGACAGCGGCTGTCCTGCGCCACCATCATCGCCAGCCAGGCACGCTGGCGCTCGCCACCGGACAGGCTGTCGACCAGACGATGTGCGAAAGGCCTGAGGCCCACCAGCGAAATCGCTTCTTCGACTTTTTCTTTATCGTGATGTTTGAAACGTCCCAGTGCGCCGTGCCACGGATAGCGGCCAATCGCCACCAGCTCCTGCACGGTCATGCCTTCAGCGGCGGGAAGTTGCTGCGGCAGATAGGCCACCTGCCGCGCAAAGGCTTTGCTGTCCCACTGCGCCAGTGGCGTTTCATTGAGATAAATGGTTCCTGATGTCGCCGCCTGATGGCGTCCCAGCATTTTTAACAACGTCGACTTCCCTGAGCCATTGTGACCAATCAGCCCGCACACTTTCCCTTGCGGGAAAGTCAGCGACAAGGGTGCCAGCAGCGTTCGCCCCGGAACCGTAAAACTGACCTCTTGCAGGCGGAATACACTGTCCGGCAGCGGGGAAGAAGGATGTACGTTGTTATCAGGCATAAGATTTTCTACGTCGACATCTGGTTGAGAACAGGAAACGGGCACGACCAGCGTGCCCGGAATTTAGTGCTTATAACGGATATCAGAAACGGAACGTGGCTGTTGCTACCACCTGACGATCTGAACCCCAGTAACAGGCGTAATCGCGGTAGCAACTGGCGACATATTCGCGATCCAACAAGTTGTTGATGTTCACACCCACGGAAGAACCCGGCAGGCCGAAGCGGCCAAGATCGTATTTAACCGTAGCATCAACCAGCGTGTATGAGGAGACATTGAAAGCTTCATTCGCTTTGTCTGCATTCACGCCGTTCGCCGTGTAGAAGCTGGAACTGGCACCGACATAACGCACACCGGAACCAATGGTCAGGCCGCTAAGTGCCGTTTCGTGGAAGGTGTAATCAGCCCACAGGGACGCCATGTTTGCCGGCACTTCAACAGGACGCTTGCCTTCGAAATTGGTGTCATGCGTGTATTTCGCATCAGTGTAGGTGTAAGACGCCGTAATGTTGATGTTGGCGTTAACTGCGGCTTTAGCTTCGAGTTCGACACCGCGTGAACGGATTTCACCAGACTGAACGCTGAAGTTGGCATCAGAAGGGTTGGCCGTCAGGTTTTTATCTTTCGTCAGCTGGTATACCGCTGCCGTCACGCTGATCGGACGATCGTTCGGGATGTATTTGATCCCGGCTTCGTACTGTTTACCCATTGAAGGATCGAACGGTTTGCCTTCTTTGCTGGCACCTGCGGTCGGTTCAAAGGATTCGCTGTAGCTAAAGTACGGGGAAATACCGTTGTCAAACAGGTAGTTCAGACCACCACGCCAGGTGAACTGCTCGTCATTAATCTGCGATGCGCTGTTGGTGGTACGCGTAAAGGTTGAGCTTTTCGCAAAGTCGTAACGGCCACCAAGGGTCAGGATCCACTGATTCCATTCCGCCTGATCCTGCACGTACAGACCCGTTTGTTCCTGCCGATTGAGGATCTTATACGGGAAGTACAGTGAAACGTTGCCGTTACCGTATTGCGGATTGGCCAGATTCAGATTGCTTGCGCTGCCGTAGTCCGCGTCAATGTCGTTACGCATACGCATGTAATCGACACCTGCCAGTACGGTGTGATCGACATCGCCGGTACCAAATTTGGCCTGAGCCTGCGTATCAACATCAAAGTTCGCCAGCTTCTCTTTGGACTGAACGTAGCTGCGGGTGATATTGCCGTTACCGAGATAACCGAAGCCGTAAACAGATTTATATTCGGTATCGAGTTTGGTGTAACGCAGGTTCTGGCGCACCGTCCAGGTATCATCAAATTGATGCGCGAAGCTGTAACCGACCATTTTCTGGTTGCGGGACATGCGGTTGCCCGCTTCACCCTCGTTGAAATCTGTCGGCAATTTATGCGCTTTACCGTTGGCGTCGTAATACGGCACCACGGTACCTTCACGAGGTAACCAGCCGTAGTAACCTGCGTCCGGATCGTTCTGGAAATTGCTCAGGAAGGTAAAGTCTGTTTTATCATCAGGACGCCATGAGAATGACGGCGCAATCGAATAGCGTTTCTCTTTCGCCATTTCCTGCTGCGCATCCTGACTGCGTGCCACGCCGGTCAGACGGTAGGAATACACGCCTGCATCGTCGATAGCATCGCTGAAATCAAAACCGGTCTGATACAGATTGTCTGTACCCATTTTGAACTGTACTTCTTTCAGCGGTTCAGTGGTCGGGCGCTTGCTGACCATGCTGACCACGCCGCCGGGGTTGCTCTTACCGTACAGAACGGATGACGGCCCGCGCAGCACTTCAACGCGCTCAAGCATGTACGGATCCATCGACACTTCAGAATAGTTGTCGCCCTGAAGTTTGATGCCGTCCAGATACTGGTTGGTGTTAACAGAAGTGAAACCACGGATTGCCATGGCGTCGATAGTGTTAGAGCTGCCACGGCTGGCGAAGACACCCGGAGTATAACCCAGAGCTTCTTTCACGGTCACAGGCTGCTTCATGTCCATTTCTTCGCGGGTAACCACAGAAACAGATTGTGGTGTCTTCACGAGTGGCGTGTCGGTTTTCGTACCGGTTGCGCTATGCTTTGCCGCGATAGTCGCCGCCGGGCCCCACGCAGATTCCTGTGGTGCATCACTTGCAGATGAAGCAGTTACATTAATCGTGTCTTCTGTCGCAGGCGCGGTAGTTGCGGCACCGGCATAAAATGCGGCAGAACCCAGTGCTGCGGTAATGGTTAAAGCTAACGTCCGACGCTTAAATGCGCCTTTTGGGACAGAAATTGAAAGCGAGCGTTGAGAAGCCATTGCATTATCTCTGGAGTGGTAATGGGAATGTAAACGATAATTATTATTATGACCGTCGCATATTATGCGCAATGCTTGCCCGTCTGCAACACTAATTAACACATAGATTGGCTGAATGAATAAAAAATACCCCTATGTTAAATATGGGTAAAAACGCCTATAAATTAAACGGCGACGAATGTGACAGGCTTGCGGAGAATGTGAACCAGCACGGGTTAATTTGAGTTAAGAATAACAAATAAAAAGGGCACGATTTTCATCGCGCCCTTTTTTACTGTCGATGCAATATCCTAAATCATTCAAGTCGGCTCAAGGCCGTCTTCACGAACCAGTTTGAAGGATGACGGATATTTAATTGCCTGAGCCGAACATATCCTTAATCCAGCCCGCAACGCCGTTGCTGTCTTTCTTCTCATTCTGAGATTGTGGCTGTTGCTGTTGCCCGGATTGCTGCTGCTGTTGTTGCTGCTGCTGAATCTGTTGCTGCTGTTGCTGAACTGCCGTCACAGAAGCCTGACACATCGCATCCGGTGAATCAGTCCAGACAGGGATGGAACGCGTTGCGCCACCGCCGCCAAGCATCCCGCCGCTGTTGTTGCCGCAGACAAAGTTACCGCTGCCATCAATATTCATCGTACTGATGCCTTCCGGCATTTGCAGATCCAGCGGCTGTGGCGTGCCGTTCTCCAGATAGCGTCCGTACAGTACCAGCGCACCGGTTGAACCCCACAGTTTAGACGGGCCATTGTTATCGCGGCCAACCCAGGTAATCGCCACCTGATTGCCGTCGATACCTGCAAACCAGCTGTCACGCAGCTCGTTCGATGTACCGGTTTTCGCTGCCAGATGCAGTTTCGGGAACTTGTTCGCCAGTGCGCGTGATGTCCCTTCCTGCACAACCTGTTGCATCGCATACAGCGTCAGATATGCCGCCTGTGAAGGGATCACACGAACCGCCTGCGGGAAGCTCTGATAAAGCACCGTGCCGTCTTCCGCAATCACCGAACGTACCGCTGACAGTGGCGCTTTGTTACCGCCGCTGGCAATAGTCTGATATTCCTGCGCCACTTCCATCGGCGTCAGTGCAATCGCACCGAGCAGCATCGACGGCGTCTGGTTCAGAGATTCTTTCGGGATCCCCAGGTTTATCAGCGTACTGGTGATGTTATCCAGCCCCACCGCCATACCCAGATTCACTGTCGGAACGTTCATAGAACGCGCCAGCGCATCCACCAGCAGAACCTGGCCACGGAACTGATGGTCATCGTTCTTAGGCGACCATGTCTGTCCGTTCGCCAGTTTCAGCGTCAGCGGCTGGTCGGCCAGAATGGTGTTCAGGCGGTATTTATCCGGCTGTGAAAGCGCAGTCAGATAGGTAGCCGGTTTAGCCAGAGACCCCACCTGACGGCGTGCCTGCATCGCACGGTTAAAGCCTGCGAACTGCGTTTCCGCGCCGCCGACCATCGCCCGCACTTCGCCGGTATAACGGTCAACAATGACCATCGCGGTTTCGATGTCATTCAGGCCGCTTTTCTTGCGCAGTAACGGAATGCCTTCTTCGACTGCTTTTTCCGCCGCATCCTGAGAAATCGGATCCAGCGTGGTGAAGATTTTCACCCCGGACATGTCCTGAACTTTATCGCCCAGTTTCGCCTGGAGCTCCTGACGCACCATCTGCATAAATGCAGGCTGAGGCGAAATCACACCGCCTTTCGGCTGCACGCCAAGCGGACGCGCGCTGAGCATGTCATACAGTTCCTGATCGATAACTTTCTGATCAACCAGTAAACGCAGCACCAGATTACGACGCTGCAACGCCATTTGCGGGTTGCGCCACGGGTTATACAGCGACGCGCCTTTCACCATGCCGACCAGCAATGCCTGCTGATCCAGACTCAGTTCATTTACCGGACGGCCAAAGTAATACAGGCTCGCCAGCGGGAAACCGCGGATCTGATCTGAACCGCTCTGGCCGAGATACACTTCGTTCAGATAAAGCTCAAGAATGCGGTCTTTGCTGTAATCCGCGTCGAGCAGGATAGCCATCACCGCTTCACGCGCTTTACGGCTCAGGGAGCGCTCGTTGGTCAGGAACAGGTTTTTCACCAGCTGCTGAGTCAGCGTTGAACCGCCCTGCACCGCATGACCGGCAGTCAGGTTAGCCAGCACCGCACGACCAATGGAATAGAAGTTGATACCGTCGTGCTCATAGAAATGGCGGTCTTCTGTCGCCAGCAAGGTATCGACCAGCAAATCCGGGAAACCGGCACGCGGCACGAACAGACGCTGTTCACCGTTGGCGTTAGACGCCTGCAACATCGTGATCAGACGCGGATCGAGGCGGAACAGCCCGAAGTCATGCTGATTATCCAGATTCTTAATTTCTGTCAGGCTGCTGCCGTCAAACATCAGACGGGCGTTCACCTGCCCTTCTTTACCTTCCGGGAAATCAAACGGACGGCGCAGCAAATCGATGTAATTCGCATGCACCGTAAACTCGCCCGGACGGGTGATACGTGTCACTTCACGATATTGCGTGCCTTCCAGCAATCCGACCATTTCAGCTTTGCTAAACTGCATGTCCGGCTCAAGATTCACCTGACGACCATACACCGCCGCAGGCAACTGCCAGACTTTACCGCCGTCAATGCGGTCATGGATTTGCCTGTTAAGGTAAAACGCATAAATTCCGAGCAGAATAAGAAAAACGATGAACAGTTTGACTAACAGCCAGAAAATACGGCGCTTCAGGCTCTTTTTCCCGCCTTTTTTGGCTTTACGCGGCGGTGCTTTACGGCTCATGCGAGATCCCTGTTCTTCTTCGTACTCATCGTCATCCTCATACTCGTCATCGATTTCTTCTTCGTAATCATCGTAGTCGTCGTCCCGGCGGCTACGGCGAACGGGACGAGCCCGCGCAGGCTTACGCCCGGCAGGTTTACCTTTACGGCCAATCGGCTCGCGATCATCGCCAGACATCAGTCAATCTCCCAACGTGCTGCTGTGTTCGTCATAATGATTCTGCTTAGCTGAGTCATTTTCATTTTTGATTTCAAAAAACACTGTATTTCAAAAAGATACCGTCAATGGCCTGAAGTACAGGCCGCAAGGCGCTTACTCTGTGCCTCGCTTAAGTTTTCGCCCACAGGAAATGTCTGAAAAATCGGCCCTTTCATGCACAATTTTTAAAGGCTCAGACAGGCATCACGGCGCGTGTTTTTTCGTCCGTCGCGTAGGCAGCGCCTCTGCCGGATTGTCCGGCCACGGATGTTTGGGGTATCGCCCTTTCATTTCTTTCTGCACTTCGCGGTACGATCCCTGCCAGAAAGCCGCCAGATCGGCGGTTATCTGCAACGGACGCTGTGCCGGTGAAAGTAATTCCAGCACCACGCCAACGCGGCCTTCCGCCAGTTGCGGGCTGCGCTGCTCGCCAAACATCTCCTGCATCCGCACCGAAAGTGCCGGTGGCTGGTCTGCATGATAACGGATTGGCAGACGACTGCCAGTCGGCACGGTGTAATGTGTCGGTAAGGCACTGTCAAGGCGCTGACGTTGTTGCCAGTCCAGCAGCCTTAATAAGGCGTCATGCAAATCAACCTGTTGCAGTGATTTTAACGAGCGGACACCCTGTAAAGAGGGTTGCAACCAGCGCTCCAGACCGTCGAGTAATGCCTGGTCATCCACCGCAGGCCAGTCGGCTTCCGGCAGCCATTTAGCCGCACAGAGAAGCCGCGTGCGCAGTTGTTCTGCCGCCACCGACCAGTTCAGCGCCTGCAAACCCTGCATGCGGATCCAGTCGATCAGCGCCTGTTGCAGCTCTTCATCGTCTGGCTTAGCCAGCGGATTGGCTTTGAGCACCAGCCGGCCAATCTGCCAGCGTCGCCACGCGCGCAGCGTGCCTTTTTCTTCATCCCACTCCACGGCGGTTTGTTCTTTTACTACGTCGGGCAGACGCGCAGGCAGTTGCGTAATGTCCAGCGAGACAGCCAGCAAAATGCGGGCGTCCGGGCTGTTGTTGCCCTGCAATAACTGCGGTGCGACCAGCCATGGCGCACGGGTTAAACCATCGTCCTGCGGCAAAGACGCGCCAAGCCCGTTCGCCAGCAGATAGCGGCCATCTTCGCCACGACGCTGCGCAATACGGTCGCTGAAGGCGCGGGCCAGCAGCCACGGTGCAAGGGAAGCATCCGGCTCACCGTTTTTCGCCCCTGCCCGCTGCGCCAGCTGTTTTGCCCGCCGCTGCCAGTTGCCCTGCGGGCGGCTGAACCAGTAATCGATATCGGGCAATCCGCCGCGAGGTGGCTCTTCAAGCATCGCGGCCAGCAATGTCGCCGTCGCCAGCGCATCCGGACTTTGTGCAGCAGCAGTAATCAGCATCGCCGCCAGCCGGGGCTCGCAGCCCAGCCGGGCCATACGCTGCCCGGCGGCGGTGAGTTTGCCCAGCGCATCGGTGGCACCGAGCTGTTGTAACAGGTGTTTAGCGGCAGATAATGCGGCAGCAGGCGGCGTATCCAGCCACTGAAGTTGCGACGGGTCCTGACAACCCCACTGCAACAGTTCCAGCCAGAAACTGCTCAGATCGCTTTGCAGAATTTCCGCTTCTGCCTGCGCACTGGCGCGTTCGGCCTGCTCTTTGCTGAACAGATGCCAGCATAAACCCGGCTCCAGACGTCCCGCACGCCCTGCGCGCTGGGTCATCGAGGCCTGACTGATGCGCTGCGTTATCAGCCGCGTCAGACCACTGCGCGGATCAAACTGCGCGCTGCGCTCCAGACCGCTGTCCACCACCAGACGGATCCCTTCGATGGTCAGACTGGTCTCGGCAATATTGGTCGCCAGCACGACTTTGCGGCGTCCGGCGGGCGAAGGCTGTATGGCTTTTTGCTGTTGTTCAAGCGATAACGCGCCGTATAGCGGGCAGAGATCGACATCGGCCGCTACCCTGCCGGTCAGCAGATTTTGCACACGGGTAATTTCAGAAACGCCCGGCAAAAACAGCAGTAACGAGCCGTGATTTTCGCTCATCAGACGGCTGACAACACGTGCCACGCCTTCATCCAGCCTTTCGTGGGTGGCGAGGGAAAGATACTGCCTGTCGACAGGGAAACTGCGGCCTGCGGATTCAATGACCGGCGCATCCGGCAATAAAGTGGACAGACGCAGATTGTCGAGTGTGGCCGACATAATCAGGATTTTTAAGTCATCGCGCAGCGCATTCTGCACATCAAGCAACAGCGCCAGCGCGAGATCGGCCTGCAAACTACGTTCATGGAATTCATCAAGAATGACCATCGACACACCGGTCAGTTCAGGATCAGCCTGCACCATGCGGGTCAGAATGCCTTCGGTAACCACTTCGAGACGGGTCGCTGCGCTTGTTTTACTTTCGGCGCGCATGCGGTAACCCACGGTCTGCCCCGGCGTCTCACCCAGCTGTTGCGCCAGACGGAAAGCCACATTTTTTGCGGCCAGACGACGCGGTTCCAGCAGCAGAATTTTGCCCGGGAAATTAGCCTGTTTGAGCAGCTGCAACGGCAGCCAGGTCGATTTACCCGCACCGGTCGGGGCGAGCAAAAGCACCTGCGGAGCCTGTTGCAGTGCGGCTAAAAGCGGTTCAAGTACGGCGCTGACCGGCAAAGAAGGCAATGAATTCACCATGAGAGTTAACTTTAAACGGCGGGCATTGTAGCATTTAGCCCCACATCCGGCATGTTGCCGTGATTTGTCTGCTCAGGAATCACTATGTCTGCCGAACGCCGCCTGTTTTTCGCCTTAACCCTGCCTGCAAAATTGCAGAAGCAGGTGATTAAGTGGCGTGCGGACAATTTTCTGGCCGAAACAGGCCGTCCCGTTGCTGCGGCAAATCTGCATATCACTTTGGCGTTTCTCGGGGAAATCAGCGAGCTCAAGGCAGAGGCGCTAACCCTTGTGGCCGGGCGTATTCAGGCCAAAAAGTTCAGCCTGACACTGGATGATATCGGTCACTGGCCGGGCTCGGGTGTGGTGTGGATTGGCACAAAGCGCGCACCGAATGCGCTGTTGCAACTGGCTTCAGTATTGCGCTCCCACGCCGCACGCAATGGCTGCCATCAGAGCACGCTGCCATTTCATCCGCACGTTTCACTCTACCGCAGCGCCACGCGCCCTGTGGCGATCCCGCCCGCCACCCCGGAATGGATGCTGGAAGCCACAGAATTCAGTTTGTACGAATCCTTGTATGAAAAAGGGCGCACCCGTTATCGCTGTCTGCAAACCTGGCCACTGGCTGACGCACCGGCAACTTAACTTTACTGCTCACATAAAACTCTACATCACACGGAAACTGTCATGCACTTCGAGCCTGCGCTTCAACCCGCCACTTTGATCAAACGTTACAAACGTTTTCTCGCGGACGTGATTACGCCGCAAGGCACGGAACTGACTCTGCATTGTGCCAATACCGGCGCAATGACAGGCTGCGCCACGCCGGGCGATACCGTCTGGTATTCCACGTCGGACAATCTCAAGCGCAAGTACGCCAACAGCTGGGAACTGACCGAAACGCGGCAAAACCACTGGATTTGCGTCAATACGTTGCGAGCCAATCAGCTGGTACGCGAAGCCATTACACAACAGCGAATACCGGAATTATCCGGTTACAGTAAACTCACTTCAGAAGTAAAATACGGCACCGAAAATAGCCGTATAGACTTGATGTTACAGGCAGAAAATCAACCTGACTGCTATATTGAAGTGAAATCTGTCACGCTGTTGCAAGAAGGACAGGGATACTTCCCTGATGCAGTTACACTGCGCGGGCAAAAACATTTGCGCGAGTTACAGTGGATGGCAGAACAGGGGCAGCGAGCCGTACTTTTCTTCGCTGTTTTACATTCAGGCATTGAAAGCGTGTCCGCTGCACACCATATTGATCCCCGTTACACCCAATTGCTAACGCAGGTTCAGAAAAACGGTGTAGAAGTGATGTGCTACGGTGCCGCACTTTCTGCTGAGGGTATCCGCCTCACAGAACGATTACCGCTGGTTACGAAATCACTAAACGGATAAACCCAGTTCGGATAACCCTGTTATTAGCCCTCGGCGGCATAAAAAACAGGTCGCGAATACGCTTTTCCTCACAGCCTTGTCAAGCACCTGCGAGGAATAATTGCCAACTTCGTTGCCTTCTGTTATTTATAGCGGCCTGATTTTTCCCCCGTTGGGGATCGAAATGTTCGAAGCCGGCACGTTGCAGTTTTGCTGTGACGCAAAAAGCGGATGAACATAGTGCGTGTTATGTAGGAGAAGCATCATGCAAGAAGGCCAAACCCGTAAGACGTCGTCCTTGAGCATTCTCGCTATCGCTGGGGTGCAGCCGTATCAAGAGAAGCCGGGCGAAGAGTACATGAACGACGCTCAGCTGGCTCACTTCAAAAAGATTCTTGAAGCATGGCGCAATCAGCTCAGGGATGAAGTAGATCGTACCGTGACACACATGCAAGATGAAGCTGCAAACTTCCCTGATCCGGTAGACCGTGCCGCTCAGGAAGAAGAGTTCAGCCTCGAACTGCGTAACCGTGACCGTGAACGTAAGCTGATCAAAAAGATTGAAAAAACACTGAAAAAAGTGGAAGACGAGGATTTCGGATACTGCGATTCCTGTGGCGTTGAGATTGGCATCCGCCGTCTTGAAGCACGTCCTACCGCTGATTTGTGTATCGACTGTAAGACTCTGGCAGAAATCCGCGAAAAGCAGATGGCTGGCTAAGTTTCGGGTCCCACGCGGTGCGTCATGCACCGCGTTCCCTTTAAGCGCAGTACCCCATTTTTATGCCGCAAGAACAACACTACACAGGCCGTTTCGCCCCCTCACCTTCCGGTGACCTTCATTTTGGTTCGCTGATTGCCGCGCTTGGCAGCTATTTGCATGCCCGTTCGCAAAACGGACAATGGTTAGTCCGCATCGACGATATCGACCCGCCGCGTGAAATCCCCGGTTCCGCTGATCGCATTTTAGCCACGCTCGAGCGTTACGGGCTGGAATGGGATGATGAGGTGGTCTGGCAGTCGAAACGTCACGAAGCCTATCGCGCCGCGCTGGACTGGTTGTATCAGCAACAAAAAAGTTATTACTGCACCTGTACCCGCCAGCGGATTTCGCAAACTGGCGGCACCTATGACGGCCACTGCCGTGATTTAAATTTAGGTGCAGAAAACGCCGCTATCCGCCTGCGCCAGACATTACCGGTGTACGGTTTTGATGACGATTTTCAGGGGCATTTGCAGGCCAGCGCGAAACTGGCCGAAGAGGATTTTATTATCCGCCGCCGTGATGGCCTGTTTGCCTATAATCTGGCGGTGGTGGTGGATGACCATTTTCAGGGAGTAAATCACATCGTGCGTGGCGCGGATCTGATTGAACCGACCGTGCGGCAGATTTCCCTTTACCGGCATTTGGGTTACGCGCAGCCCGGATATCTGCATTTACCGCTGGCGCTCAATGAAAATGGCGATAAGCTTTCCAAGCAAAATCACGCGCCCGCGCTGCCGGAAGGCGATCCCCGTCCGGTTATCATTAGCGCACTAAAATTTTTAGGCCAAAGGCTGCCGGAAAACTGGCAGGATTACACTTTGCCTTTATTATTACGCTGGGCGACAACACATTGGACGACGGCTGATATCCCGCATCAGGGCGCTAATGCTGCGCAGATGTGACATCGGCATTCTCAAAGCGGCTACTGTGAGCTATGATTAGCCGCTGTTTTTGCGTCACGCCAATTTTTTCAGTCACTATCGAGGTGTACCATTTTTACCCGAGTAGCCAATTTTTGCCGTAAGGTGCTAGTTCGTGAAGATAAAGTCGTTCGTGAAGAAAAGGCTGTTCATGACGAAGCCGCGCTTCAAGGAGAACCTAATCGCGAGGAAAATTCCCGTCGTGATCCGTCTCCTGTGGCCGAAGGCAATGTGAAGGCAAAAAATCCTGAACGTCGTGACTACGAGCAACGCCGCGATAACCGCGGCCGTCGGGATGACAACGCGAACCGGGGCGACCGCCGCAATAATAACAACCGCCGCTCCTCTTCCCCTTATCCCCCTCGTGGCGAACGCAGCGATTCGCGTGGCGATCGTAATAACGATCAGCGCAGCGACCGCAATGAGCAGCGCGCTCCGCGCCCTTCTGTTGAACACGTACAGAAACCGCGTCCGTCATTTGATTACGCCGGTGAAACCCGTGCGATAACCATTATTCCACGCGATGAGCACAATATTTCTCGTCGTGATATCAGCGAAAATGCCCTCAAAGTGCTTTACCGTCTGAACAAGTCTGGCTTTGAAGCCTTCCTGGTCGGCGGCGGCGTGCGCGATTTGCTGCTGGATAAAAAACCGAAAGATTTCGATATCACCACCAACGCCACGCCTGAACAGGTTCGTAAACTGTTCCGCAACTGCCGTCTGGTCGGTCGCCGTTTCCGTCTGGCGCACGTTATGTTTGGCCCGGAAATCATCGAAGTCGCCACCTTCCGTGGTCACCACGAACAGCACGAAGAAACTGAAGATAAAAACGTTTCCCAGCAGGCCGTGAATGGCATGCTGCTGCGCGACAATATCTTCGGCACTATTGAAGACGACGCCCAGCGCCGCGACTTCACCATCAACAGCCTGTATTACGGGGTCGCTGACTTTACCGTTCGCGACTACGCCGGCGGTCTGCGTGATCTGGAAAACGGCATCATTCGTCTGATTGGTGATCCGGAAACCCGTTACCGCGAAGACCCTGTCCGTATGCTGCGCGCCGTACGTTTCGCGGCCAAACTGGACATGAAGATCAGCCCGGAAACTGCCGAGCCGATCCCACGTCTGGCCACGCTGTTGCAGGAAATTCCGCCAGCGCGTCTGTTCGAAGAATCCCTGAAGCTTTTGCAGGCCGGTTACGGCTACGAAACTTACAAAAAGCTTTGCGAATACCAGCTGTTCCAGCCGTTGTTCCCGCTGATTGCCCGCCAGTTTACTGAGCAAGGTGACAGCCCGATGGAACACATTCTGGTGCAGGTGCTGAAAAACACCGATCACCGTCTGCATAACGATCAGCGTGTCAATCCGGCGTTCCTGTTTGCAGCAATGTTGTGGTATCCGGTGATTGAGCATGCTCAGAAACTGGCCCAGGAAGGCGGTCTGACGTATTACGACGCCTTTGCGCTGGCCATGAACGACGTGCTTGATGAACAATGCCGCACCCTGGCCATTCCGAAACGTATTACTACGCTGGTTCGTGATATCTGGGCGCTGCAACTGCGTCTGTCACGCCGTCAGGGTAAACGCGCGCACAAGCTGATGGAGCATCCTAAGTTCCGTGCTGCTTACGATTTGCTGGTACTGCGTGCTGAAGTCGAGCAACACCGTGAACTGCAGAGTCTGGCGCAGTGGTGGGGTGAGTTCCAGGAAGCCACACCGGCTTCGCAGAAAACCATGCTGGGTACGCTGGGGGATGATGCCACACCGGCACGCCGCGCGCGTCCGCGCCGTCCGCGTAAACGGGCTCCGCGTAAGGATGGCGGTCAATGATCCGCGTTTACCTGGCTCTGGGCAGTAATCTTGCCCGTCCTCTTGACCAGGTAAATTGCGCGCTGGAGGCGCTGGCACATCTGCCGCGCACCCGCTTTGTGGCCGCATCCCCGTTTTACCGCAGTAAACCGCTGGGGCCGCAGGATCAACCTGATTATCTGAATGCTGTGGTGGCGTTAGACACGCTGCTGCCGCCGGAAGAGTTGCTCGATTGCACCCAAGGGATCGAGCAGAATCAGGGACGCGTTCGCAAAGCCGAACGCTGGGGACCGCGGACGTTAGATCTCGATATGCTGATTTATGGCGATCAGGTGATCAACACCGAGCGTCTGACCGTGCCGCACTACGACATGAAAAACCGTGAGTTTATGCTGTATCCGCTGGCCGATCTGGCGCCGGATCTGGTGTTCCCGGATGGCGAAACGCTGCAAAGCCTGCTCGCACGCGTTCCGCTTAACGGCCTGACGAAATGGTAAGCCGCTCAGCGACTTACCCGCACTTCCAGCCCACCCTCTGCTCTGTTCCTGTAAACCACTCTCAGCTGATGTAACTGCGCGATCCTCTGCACGATCGAAATCCCCAGACCGCTGCCGGTTTGCTCCTGTCCCGGTGGCCGGTAAAAGCGCTCGCCGAGCCTTGTCAGATGTTCATCGCTGATCCCCGGCCCCTGATCTTCAACCGTAATACCCCATGGTTCCAGTCGCACCGTCACGCAGGTTCCGGCGGGTGAATAGCGGATGGCATTATCGAGCAGATTTCGCACCATCAGTGAAAGCAACAGCGACTGACCGCGCATTTCAGGCGGCTTGCCCTGCGCCTCGAAACGTAATTCGATACCTTTACCGTGTGCGCGATAATCCTGTTCAGCCAGACATTGAGCGACCAGCGAAGTCCAGTCGATGCGTTCCAGCTCTTCCGGCGCGGAAAAGCTCTCCAGCCTCGAAAGCGTCAGTAACTGATCTACCAGGCGCGTGGCGCGATCGATACTGGTGGTCAGATTTTCCAGCGCATGTTCACGCATCTCGCTGTCATCGCCGGAAAGCTGCACCACTTCGGTTTGCACCCGCAGCGCCGCCAGCGGACTGCGCAGTTCATGTGCCGCGTCAGAGGTAAACCGGCGTTCGCGTATCAGCATCTCACCGGTACGGGCAAACAGGGAATTGAGCGCATTGGCCAGCGGCAGCACTTCGCCGGGCAGCGAGTCCGTCACAATCGGCGTAGCATCTTCCGGCGAACGCTGACGCAGCCCTTGTGCTACGCGCCGCAGTGGGCGCAGTTCCAGCGTGACCATCACAATCAGCGCCAGCAATAACACCGGCAGCGAGGCCAGCCACGGCGTCAGCTGTCCGCTGACCAGACTCCACGCCATGTCATTGCGGTAATCATATTCCTGCCCGACCGCTACGCGATATTGTCCGTCCGGCGACGTCAGCCAGACCATCCGCCAGGTATCACTGTCCCCTTTCAGCTCCACGTCGTTAAAGCCCTGCGTGTCACCATCAAAGCGGATGCGCTTGCCGTTCTCGCCATCATTAAGCAGCATCTGCCCGTGAACATTAAAAATGGCAAACGTCAGCGCATCGTCATCGGTATGACCACGCGACCCTTTGCGCACCATTTTTTTGGTGTCCGGCAGCTCGGCATCCTTTGAGAGATTCAGGCGATCGCCCAACCCTGTCGCGGCAAGGCGCTTAGCGAAAAGCATTTGCTGGGTATCGAAAACTTCATTGATATGTTTGCGGGTCTGATGCCACGCCACGCCGCTGGCAATCAGCCAGGTCAGCAGCGCCAGTACCGAGAAAAGCAGGATCAGGCGCAGGCGCAGACTGAGGTTTTTCAGTTTCTTCACCCTGGCTCTCCTGAAGGTGCGTCCCCCAGCGTATATCCCACGCCATGCACCGTTCGGATAAAACCTTTGCCGAGTTTGCTGCGCAGATGGTGAATATGCACTTCCACTGCATTGCTGCTGACGTCGTCGTCCCAGCTGTAGAGTTTTTCCTGAATAAGCGTTCTCGCCAGTACACGGCCTTTGTTGTTGAGGAGTAACTCCAGCACCGCCACTTCACGCGGGGTGAGCGTTACCGCTTCCCCGTTGAGAGTGACGCTGCGGGCTGCGGGATCAAACTCGACCGCACCATGCATCACTTTGGGCGTTACCACGCCATGACGGCGGCGGATCAGCGCCTGCAAACGCGCTGCGACTTCCACCAGCGCAAAAGGCTTACACAGATAATCATCGGCGCCGGCCTGAAGCCCGCCGACCCGCTGCTCGAGCGCATCACGGGCGGTGAGGATCAACACCGGCGTGTCGCGTCCGGCCTTGCGCCATTCGCGCAACAGATCCATCCCGTCCATGCCCGGCAGGCTCAAGTCGAGGATCACCGCATCATAAGGCGCGCTGTCGAGCGCCGCTTTGCCGGTCACGCCGTCGGTAAACCAGTCGAGCGTAAAGCCTAATTTTGTCAGCCCGGCTTTGATGCCGTCGCCAATCATCTTGTCGTCTTCAACTAATAGAATTCGCATGGTTCCCTCCGTTTTTGCCATTATAGCCGACGCTTCTTAATCACTTCTTAAGAGCGGGATCAACGTCTCTGAGATTGATCGTGCTGTCTGACTTTCCACTCATACAGTAGAATACCGGCATCATATTCATCCGATGAATTATTCAAAGGAACGTGTTCATGAAACCAACAACGCTGAGCCAGCTTCGCCAATGGAAGCAGGAAAAACATAAATTTGCGACCATTACCGCGTATGACGCCAGTTTCGCGCAGCTGTTTGCTGAGCAGGGTATCAGCGTGATGCTGATCGGCGACTCACTGGGCATGGTCGTTCAGGGCCAGGATTCCACGCTGCCGGTGACGGTCGACGAGATTGCTTACCACACCCGCTGCGTTCGCCGTGGCGCGCCTCACGCGTTATTGCTGGCTGACCTGCCGTTTATGAGTTACGCCACGCCTGAGCAAGCGTTTGAAAGCGCCGCCGTGCTGATGCGTGCAGGCGGCAACATGGTCAAACTCGAAGGCGGAAGCTGGCTGTGTGATACGGTCAGAATGCTGACCGAGCGCGCCGTGCCGGTTTGCGGCCATCTGGGGCTGACGCCGCAGTCGGTGAATATTTTCGGCGGTTATAAAGTTCAGGGCCGCGATGAAGTCGCTGCCAATCAGCTGATCAAAGATGCGATGATGCTCGAAGAAGCCGGTGCGCAACTGCTGGTGCTGGAATGTGTGCCGGTCGATCTCGCCCGCCGCGTGACAGAAGAACTGAGCATTCCGGTTATCGGCATTGGCGCAGGAAATGTCACCGACGGTCAGATTCTGGTGATGCACGACGCCTTCGGCATCACCGGCGGCCATACACCAAAATTCGCCAAAGACTTCCTCAGCGAAGCGGGTGATATTCGTGCCGCAGTGCGTTTGTATGTCGATCAGGTCGCGCAAGGCGTGTATCCGGGCGAAGAACATTCCTTTAAATAAGCGGGAGAAGGCTGGTGTTGATAATTGACAGCGTGGCGCTGCTGCGTCGCGAAATCCGTGATTTTCGCAAGAATAACCAACGTATCGCGCTGGTACCTACTATGGGCAACCTGCACGAAGGCCATATGACGCTGGTGGAAGAAGCCAAAGCGCGTGGCGATGTGGTCGTGGTGAGTATTTTCGTCAACCCGATGCAGTTTGAGCGTTCGGATGACCTCGAGCGTTACCCGCGCACGTTGCAGGAAGACTGCGAAAAGCTGAACAAACGGGGCGTGGATCTGGTCTTCGCTCCGTCACCGGCTGAAGTATATCCGAAAGGTTTGGCGACGCAGACGCAGGTCGATGTGCCGGTGATTTCCACCATTCTGGAAGGCGCGAGCCGTCCTGGGCATTTTCGTGGCGTCTCCACCATCGTCAGCAAACTGTTCAATCTGGTTCAGCCACAGGTTGCGTGTTTCGGGCAAAAAGACTTCCAGCAACTGGCGCTGCTGCGCACGATGGTGGAAGACATGGGGTATGACATTGAGATTGTCGGCGTGCCGATTGTGCGTGCCAAAGACGGTCTGGCGCTCAGTTCCCGAAACGGATATCTGACTGCTGATGAACGTAAACTTGCGCCTCAGCTGAACAAAATCATGAACGCGCTGGCGGAGCGTCTGAGTCAGGGCGAGCGCCATACCGATGAGATGTTACAGGAAACCGCGCAGCAGCTTCGCGAAGCGGGATTCACACCGGACGAACTGTTTATTCGCGATGCAAAAACCTTGCAGGAATTGTCCGTCGACAGCACGTCAGCGGTGATCCTGATGGCGGCATGGCTGGGTAAAGCGCGACTGATTGATAATCAGGAGGTTGATCTGACGCAGTAGACAGCGCAGGTCAAATGGGCAACTATGTTGGCCGCCGGAAATCCAGGATTTTTAGTCATTCCGACCGGCGAGCCCCCAGACTTTTTACGCACGAAGGGTCACACGCAATGGTACGTACAATGCTGCAAGGCAAACTGCACCGGGTTCACGTCACTCAGGCAGATTTGCACTACGAAGGTTCCTGCGCCATCGATCAGGATTTTCTCGATGCCTCAGGTATTCTTGAATACGAAGCGATTGATATTTATAACGTTGATAACGGTCAGCGTTTCTCGACTTACGCCATCGCGGCAGAACGCGGTTCGCGGATTATTTCGGTCAACGGTGCGGCTGCGCGCTGTGCCTGTGTCGGCGATCTGCTGATCATCTGTTCTTACGTGCAGATGTCAGATGAACAGGCCCGCCAGCATAAACCGAAAGTGGCCTATTTCGAAGGTGAAAACCAGCTGAAACGCACCGCGAAAGCCGTGCCGGTTCAGGTGGCCTGATAAAAGCCTCCCCCGAAAAGGGGGAGGCTGGGAGGGAGTTTAGCAGATAACTTCAGATTCAGATGCGGTCACTCATACCCCACCCCAACCCTCCCCTTCGCAGGGGAGGGAGCACAGAAAAATCAACTTCTCAGGCCGCGACCGCGTTCAATTAAGTACCACGCCAGCAAGTAAAACACCGCAATAAATGCCACCAGCACGCTCATCGTAAACACCAACGGCACGTCAGAAATCCCCAGGAAGCCGTAGCGGAAACCGCTGATCATGTAGACGATCGGGTTCAGCTTGGAGACAGCCTGCCAGATTGGCGGCAGCAGCGACAGCGAGTAGAACACGCCGCCGAGATAGGTCAGCGGAGTCAGAACGAAGGTCGGGATCAGGCTGATGTCATCGAAGGTTGTGGCAAACACCGCATTCAGCAGGCCGCCCAGCGAGAACAGGATCGCCGTCAGCAACAAGGTCAGCGCAATGATCAGCCACGAATGGATCACCAGCGGCACGAAGAACAGTGAGATCGCCGTGACCAGGATCCCCACGCAGATCCCGCGTGCCACGCCGCCGCCGACATAACCGGCGATCACTACATGCGTTGGCACCGGCGCGACCAGCAGTTCTTCGATGTTGCGCTGGAATTTAGCGCTGAAGAACGACGACGCCACGTTGGCGTAGGAGTTCGTGATCACCGCCATCATGATCAGGCCCGGCACGATAAACTGCATGTAAGTAAAGCCATGCATGCTGCCGATTTGCGAACCGATGAGGTTACCGAAAATGATGAAATACAAGGTCATGGTGATGACCGGCGGAACCAGCGTTTGGATCCAGATCCGGCCAAAACGGTTGATCTCTTTCAGCCAGATACTTTTGAGTGCCACCCAGTACAATTGCGACATTATTTCTTTTCCTCACTGCCGTTCACCAGCGTGACAAACAGCTCTTCCAGACGGTTCGCTTTGTTACGCATACTCAATACCTGCACACCCTGCTTGCTCAACTGACTGAACAGGGAATTCAGCCCCTGCTCACGCATCACTTCTACTTCCAGCGTTGAAGTATCAGTCAGATGACTGCGGTAGCCTTCCAGCACCGGCAGCGGGCTTTTAGCACCTAAATCCAGAATGAAGGTTTCGGATTTCAGCTTCGACAGCAGCTCTTTCATGCTGGTGTTTTCCACCAGCTGGCCGCCCTGAATAATGCCGATGTTACGGCACAGCATTTCCGCTTCTTCCAGATAGTGCGTGGTCAGAATAATAGTGGTGCCCTGCGCGTTCAGCTCTTTCAGGAAGCCCCACATAGAGCGGCGTAATTCAATATCCACGCCTGCGGTTGGCTCATCAAGGATCAGCAGTTTTGGCTCATGCATCAACGCACGGGCGATCATCAGACGGCGCTTCATCCCGCCGGACAGCATGCGGGAACGCTCGTTGCGTTTGCCCCACAAGTCCAGCTGCGTCAGATATTTTTCCGCACGTTGCAGCGCCAGCGGACGCGGCACGCCGTAATAACCGGCCTGATTCACCACTACCTGCATGACGGTTTCAAACGGGTTGAAGTTGAATTCCTGCGGCACCAGACCTAACTGGCGTTTAGCGTTAACGATATCTTTATCGATGTCGTAACCGAACACCCGCACCTTGCCGGCAGTTTTGTTGACCAGTGAACTGATGATACCAATGGTGGTGGATTTACCCGCACCGTTTGGCCCAAGCAGGGCATAAAAATCGCCAGCTTCGACGCGCAGATCGATTCCACGCAAAGCCTGTACACCACCGGCGTAAGTTTTGGTTAACTTTTCCAGTTCCAATGCATAATTCATAAAGGGAGCGTACCTTCTTGTGAAAACCCTGTTGTAGGAATGAGTAAGTGGAGATGCCGAATCAGTTTGAAAAGTCGGGACATTGCCCTATATTACCCCATCGCAGTCAGCTCGTTACAGGCTATTAACCTCCATGAATGACATAGAAAGACTCATCAGTAACAATGCAGCCTGGTCTAAAACCATGATTGACGAAGATCCTGGTTTCTTTGAGCGCCTCTCCGAATCTCAAAAACCCCGTTTCCTGTGGATTGGCTGTTCCGATAGCCGTGTCCCTGCCGAGCGCCTGACAGGCCTGGAGCCGGGCGAGCTTTTCGTTCACCGTAACGTCGCCAATCAGGTGATCCACACCGACCTTAACTGCCTGTCCGTTGTGCAATATGCTATCGACGTGCTGGAAGTCGAACACGTGATTATCTGCGGTCACTACGGCTGTGGCGGTGTGCAGGCGGCGGTTGAAAATCCTGAACTGGGTTTGATTAATAACTGGTTGTTGCATATCCGTGACATCTGGTACAAACACAGCTCCCTCTTAGGTGAACTGTCGCCAGAAAAACGTCTCGATAAATTGTGCGAACTGAATGTGGTTGAACAAGTCTACAACCTTGGCCATTCCACCGTGATGCAATCGGCCTGGAAACGCGGCCAGAAAGTCACGCTGCACGGCTGGGTTTACGGCATTCAGGATGGTCGTCTGCGTAACCTCGAAGTTGACGCCACCAGCCGTGAAACGCTGGAACAGCGCTACCGTCAGGGTGTTTCCGCCCTGCTAAACGGTGACCCGCAGTAACAAGCCGCCCTACTTTACAGAATTTAAAAAAACAAAAGGCACAAAAATGTGCCTTTTTTACCATTTATTTTTCCTGCACTTACAACGCGATCACTATAAATCAATGAGTTATAAATGCTGTAAGCAGCAGTAAGCCCTATAAAGATGCTTAGGTGTGGACACTATGTGGACACTCCAGCCCCGCTTTCCCCCTCAATGGATTGAAGGAAATTGCGTCCTGCAGGAAGTCCGGAGCGAAGTGAGCATAGACCATTGTCTGGTTGATATTCGCGTGTCCGAGAATTCTTTGTAGGGTGATTATGTTCCCGCCGTTCATCATGAAATGTGTAGCAAACGTATGTCGCAGCACATGCAATGATTGCCCCTTCGGTAAGTCTGGCTTCACCGATTTCAATAGCAGCCGGAAGGTCAAATAATCGGCATCAGGAAAAAGTAATCCAGACTTCTGATTTTTGACTGCCTTACATACCTCGTCTGAGATCGGGACTGTTCTGGGTTTGCCGTTTTTGGTATTGAGAAAAGTCACTCGGTTATTAATGACATTCTCAGCCTTCAAACTGCTTATTTCTCCCCATCGGCCTCCTGTACTCAGACTCAGGATCGCAATCCTCTTATTGTCCCCTTCCAAAACAGACAGCAACTTCTCGATTTCATCAGCAGACATAAAAGTCATGGATGATAGCTGCCCTTTTAACAACGTTATCTGGTTTTAAATCCGTGATCGACGCGCAGCCGTGGATTATCAGCAAGGTGACACACAGCCTCGGCAGCAGTGGATTTGTGACCACGTTGAATCTGGAGGTATTGTTGTTGGATGTGAGTTATCAGGCGACGGAGGATGATGGCTCCTAAACAACTTTGGGAATACAGCAATAAGGCATGTTCATTTTTATTGGACGACTATGAAAGTGAACATGCCTGCGGATAGGGAAAATTAAAGGATCTTTTTCATTGAAGGGGAAGTGTGGAAAATAAAAGCATTCCTTTCATAGAAGGGGATTGCCTCTTTTCTTGCATCAAGAAAAACAAAATTCATCTCCCTGCTTTTAGCCTCACTGACAGCGAAATCGAGAAGTAACCTACCCGTTCCCGAATTGCGCTCATTCTCGTCAACGACCAGATCATCAATATGTAGATGAGAACCTCGTGCCAGTGTGTGTACTGGCCTGATACCCATCACACCGATAATTCTTTCTTCGAGAACAGCAGCAACAAGCTCATACCCATTCAGAGTCTGAACTCTTACGCTTTTTAAAAATTCGTCTTTGGTGATGTTTCTGAGTTGAGCAATGATCGGGAAGGCGCTTTCCCACTCAGAGGGAAGTAATTTTTTAATCAGAACAGTCATAAAACATCCAGTTCAATAAGCAGAGTTATTATTTATAGGATTGTTATTATTTTGTTGCAATGTAAAACACTGTAATTCCACATGTATGTTTCTCTCCATAATATACAATGACTACATCTGATTAAAAATGATTACATGGTGATTGTCATGATGCACTGCCCGAAATGCCAGCACGCCGCCCACGCCCGTTCAAGCCGTTACCTCAGCATCAATACCAAAGAGCGTTATCACCAGTGTCAGAATATCAATTGCAGCTGCACATTTAAAACTCATGAGTCGATCGCTGACATCATTGTTGAGCCAGGAACTGTGCATGCTG
Organism: Rahnella bruchi; assembly: GCF_003614975.1. Taxonomy (GTDB): domain Bacteria; phylum Pseudomonadota; class Gammaproteobacteria; order Enterobacterales; family Enterobacteriaceae; genus Rahnella; species Rahnella bruchi. Next base: position 1,129,488 of record NZ_QZWI01000001.1, read on the forward strand.
TGCAGTTGCATCCAGACAAACACAGCCAGCAATCCCTACAGATGCACTAAAGAAAAAGCCCCGAATAAACGGGGCTTCTTTTGTCGATGTGGTCAATGCGTGGACACTGAAATGAATAAATCCATTTAATTCATATAGTTAACATCGTTTCCAAAGGCACAAAAATGTGCCTTTTTTAGTGCCTTTTTTCTGTGGATTACTTCGATCCTCCCCTTCGCAGGGGAGGGAGCAAACAATATTACTCCTCCAGCATTACGACCTTGCCGACATAGGGCAGATGCCGATAGCGCTGGGCGTAGTCGATGCCGTAGCCGACAACGAATTCGTCGGGGATCGGGAAACCGACGTATTCGACTTTTACGTCGACTTCGCGGCGTTCTGGTTTATCCAGCAGGGTGCAGATGGCAAGAGATTTCGGGCCGCGCAGTTGCAGGAGTTCGCGGACTTTGCTCAGCGTGTTGCCGGAGTCGATGATGTCTTCAACGATGAGAACGTCTTTACCACGAATGTCTTCGTCGAGGTCTTTGAGGATCTTGACGTCGCGGGTGGTGGACATGCCATTGCCGTAGCTGGAGGCGGTCATGAAGTCGACTTCGTGCGGCACATCTACGGCGCGGCACAGATCAGCCATAAACATGAAGGAACCGCGCAGCAGCCCAACCAGCACCATCTCACTGCCGCTGTCACGGTAGTGTTCGGTGATTTCACGACCCAACTCGGCAATTCGGGTTTTGACTTCCTGTTCGGAAATCATGACGTCAACGCGATGTTTCATATAAAGACTAACCACCTGATTTAAGAATATTTATCGCCACTTTTAAACAAAATGGCGACCATATAGTGGAAAGGATTATATCAAAGAACCCGGCAACGGGTCACGCGCCGGGGCTTTTACAGGCAGGATTATCACGCGGATACCGTAAACCCGAGCATCATGCCGGTGTCTTCGTGTTCCAGCAGATGGCAGTGCGCCATGTAGGCATGTTGCTTATCCGCCAGATGATTGAAGCGCACAAGCACTTCGCTGCGAGCACCTTCAACGCGCACAATGTCCTTCCAGCCCTGACGATGTGGTGGAACCGGCTGACCATTTTCAGAAAGAATACGGAACTGCGTGCCGTGGATATGGAACGGGTGCAGCATCATGTCGCCTTCGCCTGAAATGGTCCATTTTTCATACTGGCCCTGTTTCACATCGAACGCAGGCACATTCATGTCATAGGCTTTACCGTTGATTTTGTTGCCCTGCATGAAGTCGTAGCCGCCGGAAGATTTGCTCATATCCATGCCCGCCATACCGCCGTGACTATCATGTTCTGAACCGGACATTCCCGCCATATCACTTCCGCCATGATCCATACTCATTCCGGCCATCGCATTGTGACCATAACGTTTCATCAACGCGGCCATACCCTGCTGATCCAGTTGCGGATCCATCATCAGTTGCAGCCAGCGGGTCGGCAGATTATCGACGGACACCAGCGCCGGAAGCGGCACCAGCGTATCCGGCAGCGAACTGCCGCTTTGGGTCAGCGTCGGCTGAATGCGCAGCACCGGTAACGGTTTGTCGAAAGGTGCCAGCGTCATGCCCATTTGCTTCACCGGCAACGTCACCAGATCAAACGCTTTGCCGTCGCTGCAATCGATCAGCACTTCAAAACGCTCGCCCATCAGCAAAGGTAAATCGCTGACTTTCACCGGCTCAGGCAGAAAACCGCCGTCGCTGGCAATGACATACATCGGCCGCTGGTCACTGGTGGCAATGTGCAGCGAGCGCGCATTACAGCCGTTGAGCAAACGAAAACGCACCCAGCCGCGGGAAATGCCGTGCTGCGGATAAACCGCGCCGTTGGTCAGCATATGCTGTCCGAACCAGCCGACGGCGGCGGTCATGACGTCCATCTGGTAATCAATCTGCCCGGCGTCGTTCAGGCGTTTATCCTGCAAAATGACCGGAATATCATCCACGCCCCAGCGTTTGGGGATCTGCAACATATCGCTGGCTTCATCTTCAATCAGCACCATGCCAGCCAGCCCCATCGCCACCTGATAACCGCTGGTCTGGTGCGGATGCGGATGGAACCAGCAGGTTGATGCGGGCTGATCCAGCGTGAAACTGACTTTGCGTTTCTCACCGGGTGCGATCAGTGCCTGAGGCCCCCCATCCACTTCACCGGGGATCTCGAGCCCGTGCCAGTGAACGGTGCTGGCGACATCCAGTCGGTTGTTGACGGTGACATCGACCGGCTTACCACGGCGGATGCGCAGCGCCGGGCCGAGAAGATTACCGTTCACGCCCCAGGTATCGGTGTTCATTCCGGGCAAAAACTGGCTCTGTCCGCGCTGTAACGTCAGCATAATGGCATTGCGGATATCCGGCTCAAGCAGCGCAGGAATGGGCAATGCCGGGCGGTCAGCGGCGAGCGCGAGGCGGCTCCAGCCGGGCAGCGTAGTGGCGACGCCCATCAGGGTCGTCCACTTCACGAAATCACGACGGTTCATTTTTCAGTCCTTATGAGGGGGCAATTGCCTGACGGATGGCGTACGCGTGCCATAATAGTACGACAGCCTACCCCTTCCCCTAAGGGGAAGGTCAAGTGGCTCAGCGGGAAAAGAAATTTGGTGCCGCTCAGTGCAAATATGGTAACGTCCTTTTAACTGTTTGTGAGCCAAGTCTTTCTGACTTTCTATCTAAAAGAACAAGAACACGCCGATGAAAAAAACAACATTGTGTTTGCTATTACTGTCGCTGCTTGGCTTTTCCTCCGCCAGTCAGGCGCTGAGTGAATCAGAAGCGGAAGATCTGGCGGATCTGACCGCGGTCTTTGTTTATCTGAAAAATAACTGCGGCTACGAACAGCTGCCGAATACCCAAATCAAACGGGCTATCGTATTTTTCGCCCAGCAAAACCGCTGGGATCTGAGCAACTACAACAGCTTCAATATGCAGTCGATGGGCGAAGACAGTTACCGCGATCTGAGCGGTATCGCGGTGCCTAAACCGACCAAATGCAAATCTCTGGCGCGTGATTCCCTGAGTCTGCTGGCCTACACCAACTAAACATCTCAGCCTGTCTACAGGCTCTGTGCTCCGTCATTTTGTTGCCGGAGCTGCTTCCCTTCCTCTCTGTTATCCGCGTCCCGCCTGCCTCGGCTACACTTAATCTAAATTGATTTGTCTGAAATTCAACCGTGCATGGACCGGCAGAGTTAGCTATCATGTGCGCCCATTTTTATGGCTGCGATTGATCAGGAGAAACAACAACATGTCCCAGAGCTCGTCATCCAAAGAAATATGGTATGAGACGCTGCACGCCCATTTTGGCCAGTACTTCAGCGTCGATAAAGAGTTATACCGTGACAAAACCGAGCATCAGGATCTGGTGATTTTCGAGAACGCTGCGCTGGGTCGCGTGATGGCGCTTGACGGCGTGGTGCAAACCACCGAACGTGATGAATTCATCTACCACGAAATGCTGACCCACGTGCCATTGTTCGCCCACGGTAACGCCAAAAAGGTGCTGATCATTGGCGGCGGCGACGGCGGAATGCTGCGCGAAGTATGCCGTCACAAAGGCGTGGAATCGGTGACGATGGTGGAAATTGATGCTGGCGTGGTGGAATTTTGCCGCCAGTATCTGCCCAACCATAATGCCGGAGCCTATGACGATCCGCGTTTCAAACTGGTGATCGACGATGGCGTAAATTTCGTTAATCAGACCGCTGAAACCTTTGATGTGATCATCTCCGACTGCACCGATCCGATCGGTCCCGGAGAAAGCCTGTTTACGTCAGCGTTCTACGAAGGCTGTGCCCGTTGTCTCAAACCGGGCGGCATTTTCGTGGCTCAAAATGGCGTCTGTTTCCTCCAGCAGGATGAAGCGGTCAACAGCCACACCAAACTGAGCCACTACTTCAGCGATGTCAGTTTCTATCAGGCCGCGATCCCGACCTATTACGGCGGCATCATGACCTTTGCCTGGGCGACCAACAGTCCGGAATATCGCCAGATTGACGGCCAAACCTTACAGGCGCGCTTTGACGCCGCAGACATCACCTGCCGCTATTACAATCCGGCTATTCATCACGGCAGCTTTGCCCTGCCGCAATATTTACTGAATGCCCTGTCAGCCGCGCGCTGATACTGCATCCATAAGGGGGTGAACTAAATTGCAAAAGCTGAAACTGCATGGCTTCAATAACCTGACCAAAAGCCTGAGTTTTTGTATCTACGATATCTGCTACGCCAAAACCGCAGACGATCGTGATGGCTACATTGCCTACATTGACAAAGAATACAACGCCAACCGGTTAACGGAGATCCTCACCGAAACCTGCTCGATCATCGGTGCCAATATCCTCAACGTGGCGCGACAGGATTACGAACCACAGGGTGCCAGCGTCACGATTCTGGTCAGCGAAGAACCGATGGATCCGCGCGATGTCGATAACACCGAGCATCCCGGCCCGTTGCCAAATTCCGTGGTCGCCCATCTGGATAAAAGCCATATCTGCGTTCACACCTATCCGGAAAGCCATCCCGAAGGCGGTTTATGCACCTTCCGCGCTGACATTGAAGTTTCGACCTGTGGCGTGATTTCACCGCTGAAAGCGCTGAACTATCTGATCCACCAGCTCGAATCCGATATCGTCACTATCGATTACCGTGTTCGCGGTTTTACCCGCGACGTGAACGGCGTGAAACACTACATCGACCATTCCATTAACTCGATTCAGAACTTCTTATCGCAGGATATGAAAGCGCTGTACGACATGATGGACGTCAACGTGTATCAGGAAAACATCTTCCATACTAAGATGTTACTGAAAGAATTCGACCTGAAGCATTACCTGTTTAATGCCAAACCAGATGAACTGAGCGCGCAGGAGCGTAAAGAAATCACCGATTTGCTGTACAAGGAAATGCAGGAAATCTATTACGGCCGCAATCTGCCGTCGGTCTGATCTGCGTTGAAGAAATAAGAAAAGGCCGGACAGGTTTAAATGTCCGGCCTTTTTGGTTTTAGGGAGAAACAGATCAGGCCAGCGTCAGCATGAACGGCTGTTCGCCGAGCGCCTGCTGAATCTCAGAGTGCAGGCCTTTGTCGGTAATAATATCGGTCATCTCCGCCAGCGGCGTGACACAAAACAGCGAGTACGCGCCGTATTTACTGCTGTCAGCCAGCAACACCCGGCG
>NZ_QZWI01000002.1 GCF_003614975.1 Rahnella bruchi
CGCCCGCCCAGTGCAGCACGGCGTAAAACAGCAACAGGCCGAGCAGGCTCAGCCAGAATATCGGCACGGAATACCCGAGCAGCGAGACCATTCTCGCGACGTTATCCAGCCAGCTTCCCGGTTTCCATACCGCCAGCAGCGCCAGTAAAATACCCAGCGTCCCGCCGAGCAGAATGGCGCAGGTGGCCAGTTCGACGGTTGCCGGGAAGGTGCGCATTAAATCGCTGGCAACCGGCTGCGCGGTAATACGGGATATTCCCATATCGCCGTGCGCCAGGTGATCGAGATATCGTGCGAACTGTATCGGCACTGACTGATCGAGACCTAAATCGCGACGAACCTGCGCATAGGTGGCTTCACTGGCGTGATCGCCTGCCACCTGAAGTGTCGGGTCAATCGGAGCAAGGTGGGAAAGTGTAAAGGTGAACGCCAGCAGGCCGAGCAATGTCAGCGCCAGCGAAATCACGCCGGTCAGCAAACGGCCTGACCAGCGCCAACCCTGCCGGAGGAATCCGGCGGGCGTTGAACTGTCTGTCATTACTTGGTGACCTTGCTGTAGAAGACCATGTCAGGATTGATGCCCTGCACGTAGCCCTTGATGTTGTCACGCACGGCGATGAGGCTTTTGGCCTGTAAGCCGATGACAAACGGTGAGTTTTTCTGTACTTCCAGTTGCAGCTGACGGTAATCCGCCACGCGTTTGGCCTGATCCGGTTCGGCAATCGCCGCCAGCGTCAGTTTATTCAGCGCCGGAATAGACCAGTTAGCGCGCCATGCCAGGGTTTTGCTGCCGTCTTCCGGATTGAAAGCAAACGCGGAAGCATTGGTGTTCGGGTCAAAGTAATCCGGGCCCCATGAAGACATATACGCGTCGTATTCATGCGCCTTAATTTTGGTGGAAATCTGCGAGCTTAAACCCGGATCCAGTTTTACCGTCACGCCGCCCTGCGCGAAGCTGGCCTGCAACGCCTGCGCGATGTCCAGATACGGCGGCTGGTTGGCGGTAGACAGCGTGAAGCTGACGTTAGTCAGTCCGGCTTTCGCCAGAATCGCTTTGGCTTTCTCCGGATCATAGGTGTAAGGCGTGTCGTTTAGCGCGCCCAGATAGCCTTCAGGCAGGAATGCCTGATGCACCTGGAACTGATTTTTCATCAGGTCATGGGCGATATGGTTATAGTCGAACAGATAACGCGCCGCTTCCCAGAAGGCCGGATTCCCCAGCGCCGGAGAGGCTTTGGCGTTGAACTGCATGAAATACAACGAGGCATAAGGCACGGCCAGCGGTTTGACGCCTTTCTTGCCTTCTAGCGCAGCCATCTGATCCGAACCGAGGTTACGCGCCATATCCGCATCGCCCTGCTCAATCAGCAGACGGCGTGCAGCCGGATCCGGTACGTTTTTAATCAGAATGGTTTTCAGCTTCGGCGCGCCTTCCGGAGACGTCGGGTTCGCGGAAAGGATCACCACTTCATGCGGAATATAGTTACGGATCTGATACGGACCGGAACCGGCAGAATGGTTGCTCAGCCACTGATGTCCGAGGTCGTCGGCGGCCGCGTTCGTTTTCACCAGTTTGCTGTCAACAATCGAGGAAACCGGCGCAGACAGCAGGCTCAACACGAAGGACGGGCTGACATCAGCAGTCCAGCTGACTTTCACATGCTGGTCGTCGATTTTGGTCAGGAAAGTATCGACGTTTTTATCTGTCCAGCCCAGCTGGGTCAGAATGAACGAAGGCTCGAGATTCAGTTTCACCACGCGCGACAGCGAGAAGATCACGTCGTCGGCAGTCAGCGGGTTGCCGCTGGCAAAGGTCGCTTTTGGCGACAGCGTGAACGTCAGGCTGCGGTTATCTTTGCCTGCTTCCCAGGAGGTCGCCAGCGTCGGTTTTAAATCAATCGGATTATTAGGATCTGACTGCACCAGACGCTGGTAAATGTTGTTGAAAGCCTGCACCGTCGTCAGTTCAAAACCCTGTGCCGGGTCAAAGCTTGAGGTGTCATCAATGGACTGGGCGATGACCAGCGTGTCCGGCGGCGTGGCAGCCTGGACAGCGAAAGTAGCCGCAATAGCCGTAAACAGGACGGACGGTAATAAAGCTTTCATCAGGACAGACTCTCCAAAGTAGCGAAATTGCTAAAGTTTTGTTGAGTGTAAAGTTTCTTATTAAGAGCAGAAAGTCTGATAAATACTATCGTTATGCTAATTATGAATAACGTTATCTGATTGGTTATTAAAGCCGCAGGACGGGCGCTGGCAGCGAATTGTTACTGTACAAACAGGCGCGTGACCGGGCAAAGCAGCTAGGCACGGGCCGGGTATCATCCGCGCCTGATTCTAAAGGCATACCCTGCAATTTCAGCAGCCAAACCCTGCCTTTTTGGCATACACTTCATTCCTAAATTTCATACTGAGTTATGTGGCGCAGATCACATCTTAATTGTATGATGAATGCATCATTCAACTGGGTGAAACACCATGAGCATTGCAACTTCTCTGGCATTCCAATATATCCGGGCATTTATTCTGATTTATCTGTGTTTATTCGCCGGGAATGCGATTTCATCCCTTCTGCCGCTGACTATTCCCGGCAGCATTATCGGCATGCTGATTTTATTCGGGCTGCTTTCAACGCAAATTTTGCCGTTTAAATGGGTTAAACCCGGCTGCAACGTTCTGATCCGCTATATGGCGCTCCTGTTTGTGCCTATCGGCGTCGGCGTGATGAATTATTACGAGCAGCTGCGCACGCAGTTCGGCCCGCTGGTGGTGTCCTGTCTGGTTAGTACGATCATCGTATTGCTGGTGGTCGCCTATTGTTCTCACTATATCCACGGCGAGCGCGGTGCGGTGGTGGACAACGCGGAGAAAGAAAATGATTGATATTTTGTGGTCGCTGCCGCTGACCCTGCTGGTATTTTTCGCCACGCGTAAACTGGCGGTGAAACTAAAAATGCCGCTGCTGAATCCGTTACTGATGTCGATGGTGGTGATTATCCCGCTGCTGCTGGTGACCAATATTCCTTACGCACGCTATTTCGCCGGCAGTAAAATCCTCAATGATTTACTGCAACCGGCTGTGGTCGCGCTGGCGTTTCCGCTTTACGAACAGCTGCATCAGATCCGCGCCCGCTGGAAATCCATCATCAGCATCTGCTTTATCGGCAGCATCGTGGCGATGACCACCGGCACCGCAATTGCATTATGGATGGGCGCTACGCCACAGATTGCCGCTTCAGTCTTACCGAAATCCGTCACCACGCCGATTGCGATGGCGACCGCCCAGTCGATTAATGGTATTCCGGCCATCAGCGCCGTCTGCGTGATTTTCGTCGGGATCCTTGGCGCGGTTTTCGGTCACACCATTCTGAACATCCTGAAAATCACTACCAAAGCCTCACGCGGACTGGCGATGGGCACCGCATCTCACGCCCTCGGCACCGCCCGCTGCGCCGAAATGGATTATCAGGAAGGCGCCTTCAGCTCGCTGGCGCTAGTCATCTGTGGGATCATCACCTCCCTCCTCGCCCCGTTCCTGTTCCCCGTATTACTCGCCATGTTTGGTCATTAGTCGGGAAAAATAGAAGGCACGGCTTCCTCTAGCTGTTTCGGATTGTATCAAGGCGGCAAGTCTGTGAGTCCCGATGAGCTGACAATAAGTCAGTGATTCGGGCGAGCAGACGCAGCCAACGCAGAGATAATTCGAAGCAGGACGAGGAAAAAGATGTATGTCGCCAAACCTTAGAAAGACGACATACAAAACTGAGAGTACCCGGTTTAAGTACGGTCAGAAAAATGCCTGCCGGCCCGCATTATGCGGACTGGCAGCAGATAACGAAGAGGGTCAAACGGGCGCGCGATGCTGGCGCGCCGGAGGGATTACGAGTTCATCTGGAACAGCGACATACCTTGCATGGAGCTGTAGGTTTTATAGGACGCCTGGAGTGCAACCTGTTGCAGCGTGTAGGTCGAAATCGCCGAGGTCCATTCAGTATCGACCAGATTGCTAAGCTTGGTGGAGTTCGTCACGTCGCGGTTATCACCCAGCGTATCGAGGCTGTCGAGTTCACTCATTTGCGTACCGAGCTCAGAGCGCACTGACAATACGTTGTTCAGTGAGTTGCTCAGGCCACGGTTGGCTTTATCGATCGCGTCGGTGTATTCGGAGTCAGAGGTATAATCCGCTGAAGGCGTTTTAAGAGCAGTCAGCGCGCCGTCGATGGTCTTGAAGATGTCGGCTTCGCCAGTAGAACCGTTTGGCTCTTTCTTCGCATCACCGGTTAAGGAATCAAAAATCTGATTGCCGGTGTGGTTGATAGTCATGGTACGGCTGGCATCAACCTGCTGGGTGATTGCCGTGTCACCACCGGAATACGTCACTGCACCGGTAGTCGGATCCTGCGTATAAGGCGCGGTATCACTCTTATACCCGGCAAAAATATAGCGCCCGTTACCGTCGGTGCTGTTCGCCAGGTTGACCAGTTGTGATTTCAGGCTTTCCAGTTTGGTGGCCAAAGAAGAACGGTCATCATCACTTAACGTCCCGTTTCCCGCCTGAACGATCAGAGTCTGCGCATCCTGTATCGTGGATGTTACGCTGGAAAGAATCGATTCTTCCTGACTCATGTTTTGATTAGCAAAAGTACGCGCTACCGAATACTGACTGTTTTGCGCTGTAGCCTGGCGCACCAGTACGGCCTGAGAGGCAGCCAGCGGATCATCAGAAGGCTTATTTACTTTAGAGCCAGTGGATAGCTGCAAGCCGGTCGCCTGGAAACGGTTCTGACCATCCAGCACCGCATCCATGTTTTGTTGGTAAATTATATTGGTACTAAGGCGCATGGCATCAGTTCCTTATCAGTTCAGAGATCAGCGAAGATTGATGATGGCGTCAAAAATGGTGGATGCCGTCTGCACCACCTGCGCGTTAGCCAGATAATATTGCTGGTAGCGTTGCAGATCGCCGTATTCCTCATCGAGGTTAACGCCGGAAATGGACTGCTGTTGCGTTGTCAGCTGCGTCACGATATTGCTTTGCGCGGTGCTGGTGGTGGTCAGTGTCGCCACCTGGTTACCGACGTTACTCACCAGGCTGGCGTAGGCGCCGGACAGCGTTGACTTACCTTCCACCAGTTTAGCGGTCTGCAAATTCAGTAATTTTTGCGCGTTGGTGTTATCACTCACGCCGCTGTCAGCTGAGCTTGCAGCAGCAATCAGCGAAGAATCTGTGATAGCCACACCCATGCTTCCCGCCACGTTGCTGACGGTTTTGAGGGTAAAGCTGTCGTTGGTCGATGGCGTACCGGAAACAGAAACCGATAATCCGTCAAATTCCATGGTCGGATTACCGCTGCTGTCGGTGCCTGCCGTTGGCGTGATTTTAGCGCCATCGGAAACACGGGTGACATCCCAGCTGGTGCCGTTATAGGCCATGGTGTAATCGCTGGCTTTCACCGCTGTCGTGTCTTTGTACGCCACGCTGACATCGGCGGTGCCGGTGTTTTTGGTGTTACCCACGGTGGTTGCGCCGGTATAAGAGAAGAAATCTGTCCCTGCGTCACCGTTGAGATCAAATCCGGCTTTGTTGGTGCTGTTGAACGCGTCAGAGAACGTCAGTGCCAGTTGCCCGAGCTGGTTAATGGCAGGCTCGAGGTTGTCTTTACGAAACGCCAGCGTGCCGCCGAGAGATCCGGTGGTCAGACGACTTTCCTGAATTTCAGAAACGGTGCCATCAGGCTGAGTCATACCGACGGTCAGTTTGGAAGGATCAGCACTGGAAGCTACCGCCACGACCGTTTTAGAGTTGCCGCCGCTCACCAGTGGCGTGCCGTTAGCAAAGGAGACGTTATAGGTATCGCCATCCTGCTGAGTCACGGTCACACCGGTGATATCGTTGAGCTGGCTGACCAGCTGGTCACGCTGATCGAGCAGTGCGTTAGGTTCCTGACCGGTGCTGCCACGGGTTGCGGTGATCTGGGTATTCAGCTTGGCAATCTGCGCCGCATAAGTGTTGATCTGATCAACGTTTTGCGTAACCTGCTGATTCACCGCGGTGTTCATGTCATTAAGGTATTTCGCTGAGCTGTTGAACTGCGCAGTTAAGCCCTGTGCTTCGCCCAATACCGCCTGACGTGCCGAGCTGTCGCTGGCATTGCTGGTCAGCGTTTGCAGGCCTTTGAAGAAGGTCGACATAGTCGCATCGATACCGGTCGAGCTGTCGCCCAGCAGGTCATCAATCGAGCTTGCCTGATCCAACTGTGTGGATAGCGCACTGCCGGTGGCGCTTGCGCCAAGCAACTGGGTCACGACAAAGGAATTGTATTCACGGTTCACGCCGGTCACGGTCACACCGTTACCGATATACCCGGCGGAGGTGGAGTTACCGTTACTTTGAGTGATGATCGCCGTCTGACGGTTATAGCCCGCCACACTGACGTTAGCGATGTTGTTCCCGGTGGTACTGAGCGCTGCCTGCGCTGCGTTCAGTCCGCTCATTGCGGTATTAATTAAGCTACTGGACATGAGTGACCTTTTGTCTGCCGGTGACCTTTTTTACCACCGTGTAATTAAGGGAACTGAATCGGGGCTTTCCCCTTTTCCCATTCTGATCTGGTTATCGGCCTGTCACGCCAAAACTTGAGGAAAAAAACGAGGATTTGGCTATCTAAAAGATATCTTTCAAATCATGGCTATACGCCTTAACTGCCTGCTCGCCCGCACCTTTAATTTTCTGGATAACGCTCACCAGTTTGTCGGCATAATTCGGGTCGGTGGCATAGCCTGCGCGTTGCAATTCATGCGCGGCTTGTTCAGGGGTATTAGCAGAAGCCACCTGGGCGTAACGCGGGTTGCTGGTCAGCAGTTTGATGTAATCGCTGATCGCTTCCACGTAGGAGCCATAAACGCGGAAACTGGCCTGAACTTTTTTCGCCACGCCGTTGGTGTATTCGGTGGTGGTGATATTGGTGGTCGGGCCGTCCCAGCTGCTGCCCGCTTTAATACCAAACAGGTTGAAGCTGCGCTTGCCATCGGCAGTCGGGATCTCGCGTTGTCCCCAGCCGGATTCCAGTGCGGCCTGCGCCATGATCAGCTGATGTGAAATCCCGCTGTCTTTACTGGCCACCTGCGCCGGAATGCTCAGGTTGGACACGAACTGACCGCTGTCGGCAGGTAAAGGTGCGCCGCCGGTAGTGCGATCCGGTGCGGTCGGAATAACTTTACGCAAATACTGTTCCATCGCCTGCACCGGCATGGTTTTCAGCACTTCGTTATCCAGCGCCATCGGCACCGTACCGGACAGTTCGGACGGCTGTTTAGAGCCGCCGGTCAGCTGTTCTACCATCATATCGGCCATGCCCAACCCTTTGTCGGACATGTCCTGCGCAATTTGCTGATCGTACATCGAGGTATAAAGTTTGGTGGACTGGTTGTCGAGGATCCCCCCCTGCGGCAATGCCTGACGCATACTCTTCAGCATCATCTGGACAAACACGCCTTCAAACTGTTTCGCCACTTCTTTGAGATGCGCCTGCGGATTTTGCGACACATCCCGTTTCAGTTTGTTCAGGGAATTGGCATCGTACGCCGCCCCTTGCGGGTCAAAGGCGCCGGACATCGACAACAGATCGCTCATCAGATAATTTCCAAATCAGCACGCAGGCAGCCGGCTGTTTTCATGGCCTGCAGGATGGACATCAGGTCGATAGGCGTCGCGCCTAACGCGTTCAGGGTACGGACCACGTTGTTCAGGCTGGCGCTGGAGCGCACCTGCTGGATAGAGCCGCCGGACTGACGCACGGAAATATTGGTGTTTGGCGTCACCACGGTCTGACCGCCGCCGAACGGCGTGTTTGGCTGGCTGACATCGTTCTGACGATCTACCACCACAGAGAGGTTGCCCTGCGCAACTGCGCAACTGTCGAGCGTGACGTCACGGTTCATGACCACCGAGCCGGTACGGGAGTTGATGATGACTTTGGCATCCATCGGCCCGACATTGACTTCAATATTCTGAATTTGCGCCAGTATGCGCACCTGCGAAGTGTTGCCGCGCGGCACAATGATCTGAATATTGCGGGAATCCAGTGCTGACGCTGTGCCCATTCCCTGACGGTTGATGGCATCACTGACCTGCTGCGCCAGATTGAAATCTTCGTCGTTAAGTTGCAGGTTGATCACGCCCTCGGTACCAAAAGTGCTTGGCAGTTCACGTTCGATAGTGGCGCCGCCGGTAATACGACCGCCGGAAACCTGGTTGACCGTCACGCTGCTGCCACCGGCTGAAGCGCCCGCACCGCCGACCAGCACGTTACCCTGCGCCAGCGCGTAAACCTGATTATCCACGCCTTTCATCGGCGTCATCAGCAAGGTGCCGCCACGAATACTTTTGGCATTACCCATCGAGGAAACCACCACGTCAATCGCCTGTCCGGCACGCGAGAATGGCGGCATTTTGGCGGTCACCATCACCGCTGCCACGTTTTTCAGCTGCATATTGGTACCAGCCGGAACGGTTATTCCTAACTGGGATAACATGTTGGTGAGAGTCTGTGTGGTGAACGGTGTCTGAGTGGTCTGGTCACCGGTTCCGTCCAGGCCGACGACCAGGCCGTAACCGATCAGGGCGTTATCACGCACACCTTGTACCGTCGTCAGATCACGAATACGGTCGGCGGATGCGGGCAGTACCACCAGGGCGGACATCGCCAGACAGATAACACCGGAAAGTAGTTTTCGCATGATTGCCTCGTTATAACGGCGATAAGTTTAGGAAGAACCGCTGCAACCAGCCCATGTTCTGCGCTTCATTGATGTAGCCGTTACCCACGTATTCGATGCGCGCATCTGCCACCTGCGTGGAGATAACGGCGTTTGCACCGCTGATGGTGCGCGGGTTGACCACACCGGAGAACCGGATGAATTCGGTGCCCTGATTAATTTCGATTTGTTTTTCACCGACAACTTTCAGGTTGCCGTTTGCCAGCACTTCCGCGACCGTCACGGTCAGTGTGCCGCTGAAGGTGTTATTGGCCGCTGCGCCGCCTTTACCACCGAAGGTATTGGCACCGGACATATCCACGTCGGCGCGGGCATTGCCAAACAGCCCTTCCAGATAGCGCGGCGCGGTGGCGGCACCAAAGGTGGTTGACCCGTTACGGCTGGCGTTCGCCGAGGAGCTTTTGCTCGCACTGACGTTTTCCTGTAAGACGATGGTCAGAGTATCCCCGACGTTACGTGGACGGCGGTCTTCAAACAGAGGCTGATAACCATAGTTCATCGGCTGAACGGACTGGAAAATCGAGCCGTTAGGCACCGGCGGTGCGGCGGGCGCAGGGGTTGCTGTGGTGGTTCCGGGTACCAGCGGGGTATGCGGCATATACGCGCAGCCGTTCGCCAGTAACGTGATTAACAGCGGCAGCACCAGCTTGCCTGGTCGGTCTGTATAAGAAGTCATTTCCGACGTTATTTTTTTGCTCACCACAGTTATCGCCTTAAAAAAATCGACCTGGTAGGGATCTGAACCGGTTCAGAACTGACGCCGTCCGGCCCCAATCCTCTTGTTTTTTTGTGGCTGCCCGTTCCGGCGACAGCCACTTTGTTATGACGTACAAAAAACCTACAGCTGCGACAGTTTTTGCAACATTTCGTCCGACGTAGACACGGCTTTACTGTTGATTTCGTAAGCGCGCTGCGTCTGGATCATGTTGACCAGCTCTTCCGCCACGTTGACGTTAGAGGTTTCCACATAACCCTGATACAACAGGCCGGCACCGTTCAGGCCCGGCGTGCTTTCAGTCGGCGCGCCGGAGCTCTGGGTTTCCTGATAAAGGTTTTCACCCATCGATTCCAGGCCGCTGTTGTTGATGAAGGTGCTCAGCGTCAGTTGCCCGACTTGTTGTGCCGCCGTCTGCCCCTGCTGGGTCACGCTGACGATACCGTCACGACCGACCGTCATGCTCAGCGCATTGGCCGGAATGGTGATCGCAGGAATAACCTGATAACCGCTCGACGTCACCAGCTGACCGTTCTGATCCACCTGGAAAGAACCGTCGCGGGTATACGCGGTGGTGCCGTCCGGCAGCTGCACCTGGAAGAAACCCTCGCCTTTGACGGCGATGTCTTTACTGTTGCTGGTCTGCGACAGGTTGCCCTGCGAGAACAAACGTTCAGTAGAAACCGGACGCACACCGGTACCAATCTGCAAACCGGATGGCAGGTTGGTCTGCTCAGAAGATTGCGCACCGGGCTGGCGGACAGTCTGATAAAGCAGGTCTTCGAACACCGCACGCTGGCGTTTAAAACCGTTGGTGCTGACGTTCGCCAAGTTGTTGGCGATGACGTCCATGTTGGTCTGCTGGGCATCCAGACCGGTTTTCGCAATATACAGCGATGGGATCATGTCATTACTCCTCTGCCATCATCAGCTCATTGACAGCAGATTGTTGGCACTCTGTTCATTTTCATCGACGCTGTGGATGACTTTCATCTGCATCTCAAAGCGACGGGCGTTGGCAATCATGTCAACCATGGTCGATACCGGATCCGCGTTACTGCCTTCAAGTGTTCCTGGCATCACGTGGATTGTCGGGTCGGCCTGTAAAGCGGCACCGCGCGCCAGCGCCGTGGCCGGGGTCGGACGGAACATGCCGTCGTCGCCACGGGTCACTTCGCTGTTCGCGGCTTTGACCAGCTTGAGTTTGCCGAGCTGCCCCATGGTATTCGGGTCAGCGCCGGCTTCGAGCACGGCGATGGTGCCGTCCGCAGAAATCGTCAGTTGTGAGTTCGGCGGAACCTCGATCGGGCCGTTATCCCCCATCACCGGATGACCCTGAACGGTCAGCTGGTTAGTCGGTGACACCTGCATGTCGCCGTTACGGGTATAAGCTTCAGTGCCATCAGGCATCTGCACCGCAAGGAAACCGTCCTGCTGTAAAGCCACATCCAGCGGACGGCCAGTGTAGTTAAGTTTGCCTTGCGTCATGTCTGCGCCCGGCGTAGACGCCGTGACCAGCGTACGCGTAGGCAGGCTTTCACCTTCCACCGGCACCGCGCGCATAGCTAAAAGTTGCGAGCGAAAGCCGGGTGTATTGGCATTAGCAAGGTTGCTCGACGTGACCGACTGCTGAAGCAGGGTCTGGCTCGCTGCGCCGCTTGCGGTGTAGATAGCGTGATCCATAGTGCTGCCCTGTTCTCAAAGTAAAAAAGAGCGTCTTAGCGCAGGTTAACCAGCGTGTTCAGGATGGAGTCCTGAGTTTTGATGGTTTGCGCATTCGACTGATAGTTACGCTGAGCAACGATCATGTTCACCAGTTCGGCGCTCAGATCGACGTTGGACGATTCCAGCGCACCACTGGTCATGCTGGCGAAACCACCCGCGCCCGCCACGCCGTTCACGGCCTGACCGGAAGACGAGGTAGCTGTCCACACGTTGTTACCTTCAGATTGCAGACCTTCCGGGTTAGAGAAGGAACTCAGGACAATCTGGCCCAGCAGCTGCGTTTTCTGGTTGGAGTAAGTTCCGGTGATGGTGCCGTCATCGTTGATGGTGTAGCCGGTCATCTGGCCCGCGGCGTAACCATCCTGCGTCAGGGAACCGATGCTGTCGCTGCCGGTGCTTTGCTGGATACTGCCGGTGAAGTTCAGGCCAACAGACTGCGGAGTCACAGTGCCGTTGGTGGAAGTATTCATCACGATTGGCAGTGAACCGTTAGCGTTGACGGTGCCGTCAGCCTGAGTTGCGCTTTGCAGTGCGCCGCTGGTATCAAATTTCAGCGTACCCATTTTGGTGGCGGCAGAACCGGCCACGCTGCTGTCGAGGGAGTACAAATCCCAGGTGTTAGACGCGGTTTTCACGAAGTACACGTTGTTGTCGTGCGCGTTACCCTGTGAGTCATAGGTGGTAATGCTGTTGACGTAGTTGTACGTGGTGTCGTCGTTGGCGTTGAACGTCTTCGCCGTCGGGATAGCCGTGTCGGTGGAGTTCAGGTTAGCGACCATGGTGGCTGCGGTAGTGGCTTTCGCACTCATCATGGTGGTCGGAACGCTCAGCGCGCCAGGCTGCGCACCGGCGGCGATAGTCGGTGGCGTACCTGTTGCCGGATAACCTGTCACGCTCAGACCCTGCGCGTTCACCAGATTGCGGTTAGCATCGAGGGAGAACTGACCGTTACGCGAGTAATAAACCGTGCCGCTGCTGTCGGCCAGACGGAAAAAACCGTTGCCGCTCAGAGCCACATCCAGACCACGGGAGGTGTTAGTCGTGGTGCCATCGTTAAAGTTCTGCGTGACAGCCGCCACTTTAACGCCCATACCTGCCTGAGAACCGGCAAACATATCGGCGAAAGACGCGGTCGCTGTTTTGAAACCCACGGTGGCGGAGTTGGCGATGTTGTTACCGATCACGTCCAGGTCGGTGGATGCCGCGCTGAGACCGCTGACTGCTTGTGAAAAGCTCATGTTAGCTCCATTTACTGTGTGTAGTGTTTTCAGCTCCTCTCCCTGCAAAGGGGGAGAGAGCGGTCTGAGTGTTTCGCTTACAAGATCTGGCGAACTGAATCGACGGAAGCGGTTCCCCGCACCCCGAGATCCAGCGCTGTCGTACCTGATGAACTGGTGGTAACACCATTGACCAGCGCGTAGTTAAGCGGTGTCGCCACCATTTGCTGACCGTTGTTCAGGGCATTGATGCTGAAGGTGTAGCTGCCATCCGGTGCTTTGGTGCCATCGTCCTGCGTACCGTCCCAGGTATAGCTGTGCACACCGGCGGTCTGGCCGCCCAGCGAGATGGTTTTCACCACTTTGCCGGTGGAATCGCTGACGGTGGCCGTGGTGGTATCAGAAGCTGTTTCCAGCTCAAAACCGAATGGCGTGGTGCTGACAGTGCCGTCAGTATCGCTGCCGACCAGAATGGCGCTGCCGGAAACCATGACGCCATGACCAATCAGGGAGCTGGCCTGTACGGAAGAACCGCTGGTGATTTGTCCTGAGATGCTGCCGAGCGTGGTATTGAGTTTTTCAATGCCGCTCACGGTGCTGATTTGTGCCAGCTGGCTGGTCAGCTGACTGTTATCCATCGGATTGGTCGGATCCTGGTTTTTCAGCTGTGCGACTAACAGCGTCAGGAAACTGCTGGATAAATCATCGGCAGAACTGGCGCCTGTCGTGGACGAACCGCCGGAACTGGTGCTGGTGATCGTGGTGTTGTCTGTGGTGTCATTAATCGACGTGGTAATGGCCATGGTTCGCTCCGCTATTGCCCCAGAGTGAGAGTTTTCATCATCAACGACTTGGTGGTGTTAAGCACTTCGACGTTGGCCTGATAACTGCGGGAAGCGGAGATGGTGTTCACCATTTCGCTGACCACATCTACGTTTGGCATCTTCACATAGCCTTTGGCATCCGCCATCGGATTGCCCGGCTGGAAGACCAGACGATCCGGAGACGGATCATCAACGACCTGCGCCACTTTCACGCCGCCCGTTTCCTGACCAGGCGCCGCATCCACCTGAAATACCACCTGCTTCGCTTTGTACGGCTGGCCGTCAGGGCCGGTCACACTGTCGGCGTTGGCCATGTTACTGGCGCTGACGTTCAGGCGCTGAGACTGCGCAGCGAGCGCAGAACCGGCGATATCAAAAATACCGAGCATTGACATGGGTTATTATCCTTGCAGCACCGACATCATCCCTTTGATCTGGCCGCCAAGGACGGTCAAATCGGTCTGATAGCGCACGCTGTTATCCGCAAAGTTTGTACGTTCACGGTCCATATCGACCGTGTTACCGTCGGCTGAAGGCTGGTCAGGGATCCGGTACATCAGATCCATATCAGCAGGCTGGACGTTCGAAGCCGGAATATGACGATCGGAGGTCAAAGATAAAGACATCCCGCTGCCACTCGCGCGCCCCTGCTCCATCACCTTCTGTAACTGACTGGCGAAATCGATATCGCGCGCCTGATACCCAGGGGTGTCGGCGTTGGCAATATTGGCTGAAAGTATTTCTTGCCGCTGGGCACGCAGGTTGAGCGCTTCCTGTTGGAACTGTAGTGCGGCGTTCAATTTGTCGAGCATGCGCCCTCCGCAAAGTGAGATTTTGGAGTCGACAGCATAAATGCGAGTGTCAACTGCCTATCGTCTGAATAAGCGCAAAATCGTCCGCTATTTGTTCCTTTAGGAAATGAAAAGTGCGCGTAGACTTGTCGCCAGTAGTAAGTTGGCACAAAGGTAAATTGCGTATGAACAGGCAGAGAATCCGTCGTTTCGGTATCACACTGGGCTGCATCATTCTGGGTGCAACATCCGGTGAGGCGAGCTATGCACAGTCTTTGCCCGTGAGAAACGAGCAGGTCATAAGCGTGCCTGCTTCGGCGAACAGCGATACACTGTTGTCCTCGCAAATTCAGCAGTTCTTCCGCCAGCAATATGCGCAAAGTGGAATGCAGGTCACGGTGCTGGTCAGCACGCCAGCGGCGCGACAGCCGCAGTGTCTGTCGCCACAATTTATGCTTTCTCCCAATAGCCGTACCTGGGGCAATGTTTCAGTGGCGGTGAACTGTAACGGGCAGAAAAGCTATGTACAGACCAAGGTGCAGGTGAGCGGTACTTACTGGGTCGCGGCGAAAAATGTGCCGTCGGGCGCGCATCTGGCAGAAACGGATTTGCAGCAAAAAACCGGACGTTTAGATTTATTGCCACCGAAGGCGATTCTCGACAGCAAACAGGCGATAAATGGCATCACGCTGCGCAATATCAGCATTGGTCAGCCGTTAACGCTTTCGATGCTGCGCCGTCCCTGGATGGTACATGCGGGACAGGAAGTGCAGGTGCAGGCAACAGGCAGTGGATTTAATGTGTCGAGTGCCGGTAAGGCGATGAATAATGCAGCAGCGAATGACTCGGTGCGGATCAGAATGCCGTCAGGCGTGATTGTGAACGGGATGGTCGGCCCGGACGGCTCTGTGACAGTGGAGATTTAACCCTGTATTGCAACCACTTTTAGACAAAAAGCTGCAATAAAGGCTAAAGTTATTTCACCAGATGTCGATAACAAACGTATCAGAGTCGTCTCACGACGGCATTTTTAGGGTTTTGTGTTAATTAACAGCCCTGAATACCCTAACCGGAGAAAAGATTATGGCTATCGATCGCACGCAAGGTGTTTCACCTTTAACTTCGATCCAGCAGCGCGACCCTTCTGAAGCTTCTGTTCAGACTGCGCGTAAAGAAGGCACCGTTTCTGGCACCACCACCAGCGGTACGGCGGTGACACTGAGTTCAGCGCAAGCGTCTCTGACTCAGTCCAGTGCTCAGGACATCAACACGGCACGTGTCGACGAACTGAAACAGGCTATCCGTGATGGCAAACTGACCATGGATACCGGCAAAATTGCCGATGCTTTGTTGCAGGACACGCAGGATTATCTCAAAGGTCTTTAAACTGAAGGCTTCAGGATTAGAGACGAAAAGTTGGAAGGTAATAAGGCCCGATGAAGAATTTTATCAAGACCATGACTACCTTGGTTGAAACGTTGCAAGCTCTGGATCAAGTGATTAATCACGAACAAACGATACTTTGCTCGGGCCGCGTTAATGGTGCTGCCCTGCAACATATCACCGAGCAGAAAAGCTCACTGTTAGCTACGGTAGACTATCTTGATAAGCAGCGTCGTCAGCATGACGAGCGCCTGAAGCAAAATGCTCCCTATTCCCGTCAGCCGGAAATCGCGGTGATGTGGAAAAATGTGGTGCAGCTGACTACCAGGCTGAGTCAGATCAACCGCCATAACGGGATGTTGCTGGGCAAACAAATTGCCTATAACACCGAGGCGTTGGCTATTCTCAATGCCAGCCAGACGCAGAAATTCTACGGGCCGAACGGGCAGGAAACCGTTTCGGGGCAAACCGTGCGCAAGATTTCTGTGTAAAGTCAGACGGGGGGAAATACTTTCCCCTCAGCATTCCATCTGCTCTTACAGTCCCCACACCGATATCTAGACTAAACCCGCCAGCCGCTCTAATGTCGTCGGATCTTTTTCGACCAGTTTTATCAGCAAAATTGCCTGCCGGTTAGGTTTCGCTCTGCCCTGTTCCCAGTTTTGATAGGTGGTCAGCGCGGTTTGCAGATAATAGGCAAAAACCGCCTGAGAGATATTCAGCGTCTCCCGAATCTCTTTTAGTTCAATAGCGCTCAGCCTGACTTCACGGTCGACCGTTCTTTCTACCGTTTTAAGCGTGCGTTTACCCTGCCCTGCTTCACCCCAGGCATTCAGGCCATCCGCAATCTCAGTAAAAAGATCCCTTTTCATTGTCATTCTTGTTTCGCCTTATGCTGTTTCAACAGCAGTCCCAACATCTTTTTTTGTCCAAATGTCAGGTCATTGACTTCGCTTTTTCCATATACCGTAATGAGGAGAAAATGCGATTTTGCGACCCACCAGTAATAAATGATCCTCGTTCCGCCGCGCTGACCTTTATTTCTCTGACGATCAAGAAACCGAAGTTTACGTAATCCCCCGGTGTGCATAATCACATCCCCACAAGTGGGGAAAAGCAATAATGCATTTTGCAGGATCCGGTATTCATCGTCGGACAGATACGCCGAACGGTTTGCTTCAAAAGCGGGTAATTCAATAAATATAGCTTTCATCCATGCCCCTGAGGTTCCCTATACTGCACTCAAACTATCCCCATGTAAAGGATAGTTATGACTGATGACTGACAACAGGCGCAACAATAGCGGAATGCTAAATGGCTGCTAACCACCAATAACCGGAGGCGGGATACTGCTTCCAAAAGGATTTTGAAAGTTTCAGTCGTTGCAGCAGCCTTCCGCGTCTTCATACAAAATAAAGCCGTCAGGCAGCAGCAATTGCAGGGAGATTGATGCACTGCGCGGAGATCCCGCGCAGTGTGAATGGGAGAGGTTTAACTCAGACCGGGGACATCAAAGCCGGGTGTCACCGACAGCAGCATCCGTACCTGTTTTACCAGTTCGCTCATGCAGTCATCACTCATGCCGTAGTTGTTCAGCTCTTTTTCAAGAGCAAACAAATACTGCGCGTTGGTGCCGAGCGGGCCGCTGGCCTGAGCAATCAGAGGGGCGATAACCTGATAATCAGTATCAGCTTCGTACTGCGGATGTGAGGAGTCCATGATAAACACCAGCGCCGTCACCTTGCGTCCATCGTCGAGTTCTAACTCGCACCAGGTCGGGCGATAGCAGCCGGTCAGCATTTCACGCTTCCATAGCAGTTCGAGTTCTTCGTGAAGCTTGTCTTCCGGCAGACGGAACGCCAGACCGGTAGTCTGACCACCATCACGAAGCGCCAGCATACGGCCCGGTTGCGCGTGGGTTCCACGTCCTGAAGTCAGACGTAAACAGAAAGCACGGTGAAATCCATGCAACGTGGCAGGCCGCGCTTCTTCGGAATCGAAAACCGGATTCCACATCAACGAGCCGTAGCCGAAAATCCAGACCGGGCTGTTATCGGGGCGACGCGCCAGCGTGCAACTCAGTGAGGCGGCACGTTGTTCAGGGGTCAGAAGCATTGATTCGTCAATGCTGCCGAATGCTGTTTTACAATCTGCGTTACGCAGGAAATCTCGAGTTAACATTCATTCCCCCTTCGGTACGACTTACTTTTGAACATGCCATGCTGTTGACGCTGTGTTCTCCGCTATCGTGGTTATGGGCTAACGTGGTAATGAGCTAATCGTGTTATCGGACAAATTTCGCCTTAACTTGAGGCGCGGGTCAGATTCATTCGGAATTTTGTTATAACACTACTTGCTGAAACCTTATTCGTTTCTTTCGTTGCAATCAAGATTGATAGCGATCACAAAACGAAAATAAAATGATTATTTTGTGAACATTGTAAGAATGTTGACATTCAGGAGGGAATTAACACCAAAACAGGCAGGATCAGTACTGCGGGACGTTAAGGCTGACGGGTCGGGACTTCCCAACCCGCCGCGGGGCATCAGGATTTCTTAGGGTGCCATTTGTCGTCATCGCCTTTTTTGTAGCCGTGTTTAACCGCGGCCCACGCCACTTTGTGCGCGGTCTCTTCGCGGGAATCATCGCCCTGGCGATCTTTGGACTTCGCGTATTCATCCCACGCACTGTTAAAGGCTTCTTTATAGATGTCCTGCGCATGTGCCGGAAGGACATGGCGAACAGAGTCAGGCAACGCTGAGCGGTTCTGATAAGGCATAGCTTGCTCCTTTTTCATGACGTTCATGATCGTTACATTCAATGTGTGCGTTACGTGCACACAGACATAAGTCTAGCTGCTAACCTCAGGAGACTCAGCCAGATTATTCCCTATCTCCGCTTTTGAGCCGAAAAGCGCGTGATTTCACCGATTTTTCATGTGGGTATAGGAATGATTTACAAAAATTGACGCATCAGCCTTATAAAAACATTAATAAAAATTAATTCATTGTTTTTATTGATTTTAAATAATTAACAATAAAAATTAAGTTAAGATTAAACTGGAATTTTATGGATTCATGTAGCAAAAAATACATGTCATACCGGTTTTTATTGCTCAGTCATGATAATAATCTGTTAACAGATTATTTTATCTACTATACTTAACGGGTTACAACTTTATGCTGCTATGCATTTTGCTTACAACCGACAGACAGGCGGTTGTGAATTCGTGAGTGTTTATAAGGAGAATAATCATCATGGTGTCTTCACAGGAACATCCAAAAGTAAAAACCCGCCATCAGGAATACTCCCTGATTTTCCCTCTAGCCGCGCTTATCATTCTGGTCCTCTGGGGCAACAGCAGTAATTTTGCCTCGGTCGTCGGCATCAATTTAATCGCGCTGGTCGGTATTCTCGCCAGCGCCTTCAGTGTGGTACGTCATGCCGACGTACTGGCACACCGTCTGGGCGAACCTTACGGCTCACTCATCCTCAGCCTTTCAGTGGTCATCCTCGAAGTCAGTTTGATTTCGGCCCTGATGGCGACAGGCGATGCCGCACCGGCGCTGATGCGTGACACCTTATTCTCGATCATCATGATTGTTACAGCCGGTCTGGTAGGCGTCGCCCTGCTGCTCGGTGGCCGTAAATTTGCTACGCAGTACGTAAATCTCGGCGGCATTAAACAGTATCTGATGGCAATTTTCCCGCTGGCGGTGATCGTCCTCGTGCTACCTGCGGCGCTGCCGGCAGGTAACTTCTCTACGCCACAGGCGTTATTTGTCGCGGTAATTTCGGCGGCGATGTATGGCGTGTTTCTGCTTATCCAGACCAAAACCCACCAGAGCCTGTTTATTTACGAGCATGAAGATGAAGGCGAAGAAGATGGTCACGGAAAACCCTCTTCGAAAAGTAATCTGACGCACACGCTCTGGCTGATTGTCCATCTGGTGCTGGTGATTGCCGTCACCAAATTCAATGCCAACCCGCTGGAAAGTCTGCTGACCGAGCTGAATGCGCCTGCACAGTTCACCGGCTTCCTGGTGGCATTGCTTATCCTTTCACCGGAAGGTCTGGGTGCGCTGAAAGCGGTGCTGAAGAATCAGGTACAACGGGCCATGAACTTGTTCTTCGGTTCCGTGCTGGCAACGATTTCACTGACCGTCCCCGCGGTCACTGTGATTGCCACACTGACCGGTCAGGAACTGATTTTCAGTCTGGATCCGGCTAACATTGTGGTGATGCTGGCAGTAATGATTCTGTGCCAGATATCGTTCTCTACTGGCCGTACCAATGTGCTTAATGGTACTGCGCACCTGGCGTTATTCTGCGCCTATATGATGCTGATTATGCTTTAAGTGTTACGGCGTGGGGTTAAAGTCTGCAATATCTCATTATCAAGATTCTGAAACGCCCCAGGATCTTAAATTCTACGGAAGGATGTTTTTATTTTTGCTCCGCCCCCTGCGAAGGGGGAGGCTGGGAGGGGGTTTTAAGGGCCAGCATCGAGTCAGAGCAAACTCAACCACCTCAATTTGTCTTTAATACCCCACCCCAACCCTCCCCTTCGCAGGGGAGGGAGCTTTTGCGGCTATCACAGTAGCGAGTGTCTGGAAGCTATTCGCAGAGCAAGAACCCGCTTTTTTAAAGTTGAATTTAAGCGCACTCCACCAGCAGGTCAGATTTCCCCTTTCTTCTTTTTGTTCCGGATCACCAGCCAGCTGATCAGCGCCATCACACAGCCGATAAAGATAAACCAGATGCCCAGCATCAGTTGCGGTGCCATTTCACCCGGTGGGGTTTCGGGGCTGCCGACCACCAAACCGTGAATAGTGGCAACAATACCGATAACCAGTAAAATCAGGCTATTGCGAAGTAAACGACGAGCTACGGTCATAGGTTGTCTTGGGGTGGCCATCAGATGCGTCCTTGAGCAATAAAAAAAGATAAGGGCGCATAATAGCGCCCTTCGTTTTTATGTCAAAACCGTCAGTTCACAATCCGTGAAGGTCAATCAGCGACGATTACGAACCAGCTGATAACGACGGGTCAGATATTCCACCGGCGCGCTCCAGATATGCACCAGACGGCAGAACGGGAACAGCAGGAATAACGTCATCCCTAGCACCAGATGCACGCGGAAGATAAATGCCACGCCGTCCAGATGCGCTGCCGCACCGCCACGGAAGGTCACGACCGACTGCGCCCAGCCAACCAGCTTCATCATTTCACTGCCGTCCATATGCTGCGCGGAAAACGGAATAGTGCTCAACCCCAGCGCACACTGCACCACCAGCAGAATGATGATCATGATGTCACCAAAACTGGAGGTCGCACGCACGCGCTCGTTGCTCAGACGACGCCACACCAGCATACCGCCGCCAATCAGGGTCATCACGCCACACGCGCCGCCCGCCCACATCGCCATTTGCTGCTTCACCGGGACCGGCAGGAAGGATTCATACATCCAGTGCGGTGTCAGCATACCGAAGGCATGACCGGCGATAATCCCGAGAATACCCACGTGGAACAGCGGCGAGGCAATGCGCAGCGTTTTTTTCTCCAGCAACTGACTGGAGCCCGCGCGCCAGCTGTACTGACCATAATCGTATCTCAGCCAGCTACCGACCAGAAATACCGTGCCGCACAGATACGGATAGATATTAAAAAAGAAGTTGTTGAGGAAGTCGGTCATTTGCGTGGTTCCCCCGCAGGCGTGTCATCAAGGTTCAGATACTGTGGTGCGACTGCACCGGCAAAGCGTTTCTGGTGCGCGGCTTCTTCACCCGTCGCACAACTTTGCTCACCGAGGAACTTAATTTGTTCCTCTTCCCATACCGCATCCAGCGCGGCAGGCGTGTCATCACGGGCTTCCTGTTTGATGCTTTCGCGTACCGTTGCGGTGGCAATATCACTGCCGGACAGCGCCAGCAGCAAATCAAACAGTTCAGCGTAATGGCTGTCGCGTTCCTGCATGCGGGCGCTGAGCAAGGCCAGGATCGGCGCGATATCGCGCAGCCCTTCACGTGCCTGCATTTCATCACGCGTGGTGAGATATTCCAGATACAGCGGCAGATAATCCGGCAGCTCGCGGCTGTCGATTTCAAGGCCAGCTTCGCGGTATTGCTCCATCAGATCGACCATTGCCTGACCGCGATCACGGGATTCACCATGAACGTGTTCAAACAACAGTAACGACGTAGCACGGCCACGGTCGAACAAACCGGTGTAAGCCGATTGCGTATCCAGCAGATCCTTTTTACAAAAATCCGTAATAAACAGCGCCAGATCCAGACGCTGTTCTGATTTCAGTTCAGCTGACTGCGTGACCGCCTCGAGAAGCTCCATCTTGTGTTCCCGCAGATCTTCAGACGGATAATCCAGCAGCAGGCCGATGATGCGTAAACTGTTCATTAGCCCTTCCTTTCTGTTTTCGCGCCGATGTCGATGGCATCAATGCGTTTGCTGTTGAACAGGTTGAATTTGCTGTCGCTGCCGTGACAACCGTCACCGAAGCTGAAACCGCAGCCTTTGGCTTCCGGGAACGCTTCCCGCGCCTGTTCACGGTGGCTGGAAGGCACCACGAAACGGTCTTCGTAGTTAGCAATCGCCAGATAGCGGTACATTTCTTCCGCCTGCGCCGCAGACAATCCGACCTGTTCCAGCGCGCTGGTGTCCGTTACGCCATCCACCGTTTCAGCACGTTTGAAGTGACGCATCGCCATCATACGTTTGAGCGCACGCAGTACCGGCGTGGTGTCGCCCGCCGTCAGCAGGTTCGCCAGATATTGCACAGGTATGCGCAGGCTCTCAACGTCCGGCAGCACGCCGCTGTGCGGTAAGGCACCGGCGTCGGCAGCAGACTGAATCGGAGACAGCGGTGGCACGTACCAGACCATCGGCAGTGTGCGGTATTCCGGATGCAGCGGCAGTGCCAGCTTCCATTCAATCGCCATTTTGTAAACCGGTGACTGACGCGCAGCGTCCATAACGGAAAGCGGAATGCCGTCTTTTTCAGCCTGTGCGATCACTTGCGGATCATTCGGATCGAGGAAGATGCTCATCTGGCTTTCGTACAAGTCTTTGTCGTTTTCGACCGATGCTGCTTCCGCGATACGGTCGGCGTCATACAACACCACGCCGAGATAACGGATACGACCAACACAAGTTTCGGAACAGACCGTTGGCTGGCCCGCTTCGATACGCGGATAGCAGAAAATACATTTTTCTGATTTGCCGCTTTTCCAGTTGAAGTAGATTTTTTTGTACGGACAACCGGTCAGACACATACGCCAGCCGCGGCATTTGTCTTGGTCGATCAGTACGATGCCGTCTTCACCGCGCTTATAAATCGCGCCGCTCGGACAAGTCGCCACACACGCCGGATTCAGGCAGTGTTCGCACAGACGCGGCAGGTACGCCATAAAGGTGTTTTCGAACTCGCCGTACATTTCTTTCTGCATGTTGGCGAAGTTCTGATCGGCAGAGCGTTTGCTGAACTCAGTGCCCAGATCGTCTTCCCAGTTCGGGCCGCCGACAATTTTCTTCATGCGTTTGCCGGTCAGCAGCGAGCGCGGACGGGCCACCGGCTGATGTTTACCGTCTTTCGCGGTATGCAGATGCTGATAATCAAAATCAAACGGTTCGTAGTAATCATCGATTTCCGGCATGTGCGGGTTGGCGAAGATTTTATGCAGCAGGTTGGCTTTGTTGCCCATACGCGGCTGCAGTTTGCCGTTGATTTTGCGGATCCAGCCGCCCTTCCATTTTTCCTGGTTTTCCCAGTCGTGCGGATAACCCAGGCCCGGTTTGGTTTCCACGTTATTGAACCACGCGTATTCCATCCCTTCGCGGCTAGTCCAGACGTTTTTGCAGGTCACGGAACAGGTGTGGCAGCCAATACATTTGTCGAGATTCAGCACCATGCCGACTTGTGAACGAATTTTCATTTGGCTTTCTCCTGTTGCACGGCGTCCTGCACGTAGTCATTACCTTCATCGTCTAACCAGTCGATGCGGTTCATTTTGCGTACAATCACGAATTCATCGCGGTTAGAACCGACCGTACCGTAGTAGTTGAAACCGTATGCCAGCTGCGCATAGCCACCGATCATATGGGTCGGTTTCGGGCAAACGCGGGTGACGGAGTTGTGGATACCGCCGCGTTGCTGGCTGATTTCCGAGCCCGGAATGTTCACGATGCGTTCCTGCGCGTGGTACATCATGGTCATCCCCGCCGGTACGCGCTGGCTGACCACCGCACGGGCGCTCAGCGAGCCGTTAGCGTTGAAGGCTTCAATCCAGTCGTTATCTTCGATACCCAGTTTTGTCGCATCGTCTTCACTCAGCCAGACAATCGGGCCGCCGCGACCTAAGGTCAGCATCAGCAGGTTGTCGCTGTACGTGGAGTGAATGCCCCATTTCTGGTGCGGCGTCAGGAAGTTCAGCGCCATTTCCGGATTACCGTTCGGTTTCGCATTCAGCAACGGCTGCGCCGCGCGGGTGTCGATTGGCGGACGGTACACCAGCAGGCTTTCACCGAAGGCACGCATCCACGCGTGATCCTGATAAATCTGCTGACGGCCAGACAGCGTGCGCCATGGGATCAGCTCATGCACGTTGGTGTAGCAGGCGTTGTAAGACACATGTTCATCTTCCAGACCAGACCACGTCGGGCTCGAGATGATTTTGCGCGGCTGTGCCTGAATATCGCGGAAGCGGATTTTCTCGTCTTCTTTATTCAGCGCCAGATGCGTATGGTCGCGACCGGTATTAGCACTGAGTGCCGCCCACGCTTTAACCGCCACCTGACCGTTGGTTTCAGGTGCCAGCGTCAGGATGACTTCCGCCGCATCTATCGCGGAGTTGATCATCGGCTGCCCTTTGGCGGTGCCATCTGGTTTGGTGTAATTGAGTTTTTTCAGTAAATCGACTTCGCTGTCGGTATTCCAGCTGATGCCTTTACCGCCGTTACCGAGTTTTTCCAGCAACGGTCCGACAGATGTGAAGCGCTCGTAAGTATTCGGATAATCGCGTTCAACGGTCATCAGATGCGGTGCGGTACGTCCCGGGATCAGGTCACATTCGCCTTTTTTCCAGTCTTCCACGCCAAACGGCTGCGCCAGTTCAGCAGCGGAATCGTGCTGGATAGGCATGGTGACAACGTCAGTTTCCACGCCCAAATGTCCGACACAGACACGGGAGAATTCTTTGGCGATGCCTTTGTAGATTTCCCAGTCGCTTTTCGAATCCCACGCAGGATCAACAGCCGCAGACAGCGGGTGAATAAACGGATGCATGTCCGATGTATTCATGTCGTCTTTTTCGTACCAGGTCGCGGTCGGCAGAACGATGTCGGAATACAGACAGGTGCTGGACATACGGAAATCAAGCGTCACCACCAGATCCAGTTTGCCTTCGCCGCCCTGCGCCTGCCATTCAACTTCTTCCGGCATCACGCCGCCCTGAATGCCGAGGTCATCTCCCTGAATACCGTGTTCAGTACCCAGCAGATATTTCAGCATGTACTCATGGCCTTTACCGGAAGAACCCAGCAGGTTGGAGCGCCAGACGAACAGGTTACGCGGGAAGTTCTGCGGATTATCCGGCTGTTCAGCGGCAAACCGCACGCTGCCCTCTTTAAGCGCTGCGACGGTGAAATCTGCCGGAGATAAACCGGCGGCTTTCGCCTGTTGTGCAATGTGCAGCGGGTTGACGCTCAGCTGTGGCGCAGACGGCAACCAGCCCATACGCTCGGCGCGCACGTTGAAGTCAATCATGCTGCCGGTGAATTTAGACTTATCCGCCAGCGGGGACAGCAGTTCCTGCGGCGCGACGGTTTCGTAACGCCACTGGCTGGAATGGTTGTAGAAGAACGAGGTGCTGTTCATCTGGCGTGGCGGACGTTGCCAGTCGAGGCCAAATGCCAGCGGTTGCCAGCCGGTTTGCGGACGCAGTTTTTCCTGCCCGACGTAGTGTGCCCAGCCACCACCGCTCTGACCTACGCAACCGCAGAAGATCAGCATGTTGATCAGACCACGGTAGTTCATGTCGAGGTGATACCAGTGGTTCATCCCGGCACCGACGATAATCATCGAACGGCCATGGGTTTTGTTGGCGTTATCGGCAAACTCATGCGCGATACGTTCAATGTTTTGCTGAGAAACGCCGGTGATTTTCTCGGCCCATGCTGGCGTATAGGCTTTGATTTCGTCATAGCTTTGCGCGCAGTTTTCATCGTTCAGACCGCGTTCAATGCCGTAGTTCGCCAGCGTCAGGTCATACACGCTGGCGACCAGACCGGTGCTGCCATCCGCCAGTTGCAGGCGTTTGACCGGCAGTTTGTGCATCAGGATTTCATCCAGCGCCACGCTGTTGAAATGCTCACTGACTGCGCCGCCGAAGTACGGATAACCGACGTTGACGACTTCATCGTGGTCGTCGAGCAGGCTCAGCTTCAGGCTGACATCTTTATGGTCTTTCCCTTCGCGGGATTCCAGATTCCACTGGCCTTTTTCGCCCCAGCGGTAACCAATCGAGCCCAGCGGAGACACCAGTTCGCCGGTATTTTCATCAAAGGCGATAGTTTTCCACTGCGGGTTATTTTCCTGACCGAGGTTATCCACCAGGTCAGAGGCACGCAGCATACGGCCTGCGGCGTAAGAGCCGTCTTCGCGCGGCTCGAGCATCACCAGCATTGGCATGTCGGTGTAACGACGCACATAGTCGGTGAAGTACTGGCTCGGATTATCGATATGGAAGGATTTGAGGATCACATGGCCCATTGCCAGCGCCAGTGCGCTGTCGGTGCCTTGTTTCGGTGCCAGCCACTGGTCGCAAATCTTGGCGATTTCAGCGTAGTCCGGCGTAATGGCAACGGTTTTGGTGCCTTTGTAGCGCACTTCGGTAAAGAAGTGGGCGTCCGGCGTACGGGTCTGCGGAACGTTAGAACCCCAGGCGATAATATAAGACGAGTTATACCAGTCAGCCGATTCCGGCACGTCGGTCTGCTCGCCCCAGGTCTGCGGAGAAGCCGGTGGTAAATCGCAATACCAGTCGTAGAAGCTCAGACACACACCGCCGATCAGCGACAGATAACGTGCGCCGGATGCGTAAGACACCATCGACATCGCCGGAATTGGCGAGAAGCCGATAATGCGGTCCGGGCCGAAAGTCTTGGCGGTATAGACGTTGGACGCCGCAATCAGCTCATTCACTTCCTGCCAGCTGGAACGCACAAAACCACCACGGCCGCGTGCGGCTTTATATTCTTTGGCTTTTTCCGGCTGGTTGATGATCGAGCCCCAGGCATCGACCGGATCGCTGTGTTTCAGTTTGGCTTCACGCCATAACTGGATCAGCTTCTTGCGCATCAGCGGATATTTCAGGCGGTTTGCACTGTAGAGATACCAGGAATAGCTGGCGCCACGCGGACAGCCACGCGGTTCGTGGTTTGGCAAGTCCGGACGGGTGCGCGGATAGTCAGTCTGCTGGGTTTCCCAGGTGACCAGACCGTTTTTAACGTAAATCTTCCAGCTGCATGAACCGGTGCAGTTCACACCGTGAGTGGATCGCACCACTTTGTCGTGCTGCCAGCGGCTACGGTAGCCGTCTTCCCAGTCACGATTGGTATCCAGCGTCTGGCCGTGGCCGTCAGCAAAAGGTTCAGCTAGCTGTTTGAAATAGCGAAACCGGTCAAGAAACTTGCTCATCCGGGACTCTCCTGTGCAAAGGCCTGTGGCGCTTTGTCATTATGTGAATGGCGGGGAATACAATTACATTGCTCAAGTTGGCCTCAGGGTATGCATCCCACACGCGCGTCTACTTGATTGCGATCAACGCCTTTGCGTCATGTATTTATTTACATAACGACAGATACCCCCAAAGAGGTATAAATTAAGATGCAATTAACTTAATGATTTGTAAGAGTTAATTTAAGAAACAGGCTGTAAAGTCAGGAGTGCAGCCATCAGAAGGAAAATTGGGGGTAATGCCTTTTTTGAATATTACAAAATTGTGAAATTAGCAGTCAGGATATTATATTTCCGCCGATGTCTGGCGTAATGGTGTCACCTGTTTTCGCCACCAGAAATCCTTAATGCAGACAGAAAAACCCGCCGTTCTCAATTTCAACGATGAAGTCACCGGAATGATTTACGGCTTCGTTTTTCGGCCCGTCCGCCCGCCTGGATTGCCCCTTCCGTGTTGCAGGAAGAAATCACCTCACGCCAGATGGAGCAAAGTAACCGCACGCTGTATGTGCTAACGATAATCACCGTACTGGCGCTACCAATCAATATTGTGGCGGGATTTTTTGGCATGAATGTTGGCGGGATCCCGCTCGCCAGCAATCACCACGGTTTTATTCTGCTGGTGGTGATCGTTGGCGCGTTTACCCTGATGGCGGGCTGGTATGCGTTTAAACGTCGGGATGACGGTTAAAAGGTGCTACAGGAAATCTTTGGCTTTACTGAGCAGCGCCGCTTTGGTAATCACCCCCATAAGGCGGCGCGATTCGGCGTTTTCCAGCACCGGCAGACGCTCAAGCGGTGAGTTGCTGAACATCGCCCACGCCTGCTCGTAACTGGCCTGCTGGAAAATCGTCGTGAACTCCTGCTCGATATACGAATCCATCGGACTGTCGGATTTCACGCTGCCATCAATCAGCCCGGCGGCCACCACGTTAGTCGGCACCACACCGAGAAAACGCTCTTCACGATCCACCACATACACATAGCGCGTGCGCTGTTTCAGCCCTTCACTGACTACTTCAGATAATGAGGCATCAACGTACATTTTCGAGCAGGGTGAAATCAGTGCGGCCACGGTGCTGTATTCAAACTCATTTTTCGCCGCAAACCGCGCGTTATGCCGCGTCAGCACCGGATACGTACCGCCGACTTTGAGGCGTGATGCCACGACATAAGAAATCGCCGTCGCCAGCATCAGCGGGAACAGCAGCGAACTGTTGAGGGTCATTTCGAACGCCATCATGATCGACATCAGTGGCGCGTGACTGGTCGCCGCCAGCAGTGCACTCATGCCGATGGCGGCGTAAAGCCCGACCGGACCGGGATCAAAACCCAGCCATTGCAGGAAAGTACACACCAGCGCCCCGCCCGCTGCGCCAATCAGCAGCGAGGGTGTAAACAGTCCCCCCACCGCGCCGGAACCAATGGTGATCGCTGTGGCGACAATTTTCAGCACCAGCAGCACCAGAAGGGACGTCTGTAAATCACCGTTGTTAAGAATTAAGTCAATGACTTCAAAACCGTTGCCAAGCACCAGCGGCGACATCATCGCGATCAGCCCAACGCCCAGCCCGCCCAGTCCCAGACGCAGCGCCGGATGCGAAATCGGAGTCATCCAGTGACGGACTTTATCTATAGATGAAATGAACAGCGGCCCGAGGATCCCCGTCGCTACGCCGATAATCAGTACGGTGAAAATAGCACCAAGAGACGGGCTGAAAGACACCGAAGAATACAGATACAGCGGCGCGTAATCGGTCAGTGAACGCACGGTCAGTACCGCAACCGACGCCGAGATAAACAGCGGGATCAGCCGCTGAACGGCAGTCACGCCAAACGCGATTTCCGCCACAAACAGCGCACCGGCAAAAGGCGCGTGATAGACCGCTGCCAGCCCGCCCGCAGCGGCCATCGCGATAATATCCGACTGGTGAACGCCTTTAAAACGAGAAAAACGCCCGAGCAGACTGCCGCTCAGCGCGGAAAGCTGCACCATCGCTCCTTCCCGTCCGATAGACCCCCCGCTGGCGATACTGGCCAGCGACGACAATCCGCGCAGCACGGTACTCATCACCGGAATGCCCGGCAACCGCTGATCGATAACATCAAGATAATCCGGCATCTTGCCGTGCTTGTTTTCATAACGCAGCGCCAGGATCAGGATAAAACCGGCAATGACGCCACCTGCTGTGGTGATCAGCGGCCAGATAATTTTCGGATATTCGTTGAACGCTTTGGTGATATCGCTGCCATCCGTGAACATCAGACCGTTGACACCCGAAATTGCTCCGCGAAAAGCAATCGTCACCAGCGCGGCAACAATCCCGGCGGGAATGGCAATCAGCAGGTTAATCAGATCGCTCTTTTGCAGGGATTCGGGATTAAGGGCTTTCAGCGTCATAAGATCTCATCATGGAAACAAGGGGCGCGGGTAAGAGTATCAATTTACAACAAAACTGTGAAAAATTCGGCAATCCGTCACGAATATCTGACGAAATCAAATAACAGGCGTTCCCGACTGTGATATTTATTATCCGGGACATATTTTATATTTGTCAGTGTCATCTACATTTATTGTATGTATTCCGTTAAAAGAAGAGCGCACCATGCGCCAGAAAGAAATTTGCGGGTCCGTTGGTTTGCTTCTTTGTCTGGCGTGTTTTTCTGCGCACGCGCAAACATCCACTCCCTCCGCCTCGAAAACGGTTGTTCTGCACACACTGACGCCTGCTGAGTCTGCCTTTCTTTTGCCCGCAAAAAACCAAATCACCGCCACATCCGGTGGCACCGAAATATTTTCAGGTCAGTTTTCCGCAGATGACAGTCTGGGGATCGGCTTCATGGCCAGTGATGCCAACGCGCACAGCAATGGCGTTTATGCGACCTGGTACCAGAATGCCAAAACGCAGAACGGCGTATACGCCGGCAGCTGGCTGCAATACAGCCGGATGAGTGCCAGCATCGGGGGCGAACCGCCGTCATCTGATAATGATGACATTCACGGTTTCAGCGGTTCACTGGAATCGGGTTACCGGCAGCCGGTCTGGCACGGTGAAGATGGCGATGTGTTTATCACCCCGCAGGCCCAGCTCGTCCTGAACGGACTGAGCTCAGACGTGCATACCGAAAGCAACGGTACACACGTCAGTTCCGGTAGTGATAACAATCTTCTCAGCCGTCTGGGTGTAAAAGTCTCGCGGGACGGCGTCGCCAGCGATGACAGCGCCAGCGGGAACTTATTTACCACTTACGTTGAGGCAAACTGGCTGTATAACACCGATCCTGCCAGCATCAGTTTTGACAACGAAAAAGTCAGAGAAGCCGGAACCACAAATATCGGGGAAGTGAAGCTGGGGATGGAAGGCAAGCTGAATCCTAATCTGAATGTCTGGACAAACGTCGGGCAGCAGATTGGCGGCGAAGGATACAGCGATTTATCGGCGGTGTTCGGGGTAAATTATCAGTTCTGATAAACCCTCCTCGTCGCAGAGGAGGGAGCACGATTTAGTGCGCTAAAAACTTCTCGAGGAACTGTTTGGTACGGGCGTGTTGCGGATTCGAGAACAGCTCTTTCGCTGGCCCCTGCTCTACGATCCGCCCCTGATCCATAAAGATCGCCCTATCCGCCACATCGCGTGCAAAGCTCATTTCATGTGTCACAATCACCATTGTGCGGTGCTCGAGCGCCAGCGCGCGGATGGTGTTCAGGACTTCGCCGACCAGCTCAGGATCCAGTGCTGAAGTCGGTTCATCGAACAAAATCACTTCCGGATTCATCGCCAGCGCGCGGGCGATAGCCACACGCTGCTGCTGACCGCCGGAAAGGCGTCGCGGATAGGCATTTTCTTTGCCGTTTAATCCGACCTTCTCCAGTAACTGACGTGCGTTGGCGATGGCCTTTTCTCTCGGCTCGCCCTTCACAATCACCGGCCCTTCGATGATGTTTTCCAGCACGGAACGGTGCGGAAACAGGTTGAAGTTCTGGAAGACAAAACCCACCTGTTTGCGCAATTCGCGCACTTTATCTTTTTGCTTACTGATGGGCTTACTGGCATCAATTTCGATATTACCGACCTTGATGGTGCCGCCGTCCGGTTCTTCCAGCAGATTAATACTGCGCAGCAACGTGGTCTTACCCGAACCGCTCGGCCCGATAATCGCCACCACTTCACCGGCATTCACCTGCAAATCAATACCGTGTAACACCGTCTGCTTGTTGAATTTTTTTGTCAGTTGCTTTACGTCGATAGTGCTCATGAAGGCTCCTGATCCTGACGGTTAACGCGGTCTTCCAGACGGTTTTGCAGGAAGGATAATACGGTCGCCAGCACCCAGTAGATGATGGATGCAGCGAGATACATAGTGAACACTTCCAGCGTGCGCGAGGTGACCAGCTGCGCCTGACGGAACAGTTCCGGCACCTGAATGGTGGCCGCGAGCGAGGTGTCTTTCACCAGACCGATAAAGCTGTTGCCGAGCGGCGGAAGTGCCGTGCGCGCGGCCTGCGGTAAAATCACGCGGCGCAGCGTCTGCCACGGGTTCATCCCAATACTCGCCGCCGCTTCCCACTGCCCTTTTTCAATGGACGAAATCGCCGCACGCAGGGTTTCAGAGGTATAGGCCGCGGTGTTTAAAGACAGGCCAATCATCGCTGCCGGAATAGGATCCAGCTCAATGCCAAACTGTGGCAGGCCGTAGTAAATCATGAACAGCTGAGCAATCAGAGGCGTGCCACGGAAAACGGACACATAGAAACGTGATATCCATGACAGCGGCCAGAAATGCGAAAGGCGCATCAGCGCCAGTATGAAGCCCAGGATTAACCCGAAGACCATTCCGCCCAGACTGAGCTGAAGGGTAAACAGGGTACCTTTCAATAAAAATGGTGCTGAATCCAGCACCAGTTGAATACTTTCTTGCATCTAAGACCTTTAGATTTTCTGGATCTTTGAGATATTCACATATGCTCTAAATAAATGAACTTGCATCAAGGCAGCAAGTGCGCGAGTCCCGATGAGCTTACACAGGTAAGTGATTCGGGCGAGCAAGCGCAGCTAACGCCGAGGCAAGTTCAGTTATGACGAGCATTATTTTGTGACGTCAGCACCAAACCACTTTTCAGAGATTTTTGCTAATGAGCCATCTTTCTGCATTTCAGCGATCGCGGTGTTAATCGCGGCCAGCAGCTCAGGGTTGTCCTTACGCACTGCCACACCAGATTCCTGACGGGAGAACGGTGCGCCTGCCACAGCCAGGGTATCGCCGGTTTTCTTTACCAGATCCAGCGCAGCCAGACGGTCAACCAGAATCGCATTGATACGGCCTACACGCAGATCCTGATATTTGGTCGGGTCATCATCATAGGTACGGACATCAACACCCGGCACGTTTGCACGCAGCCACTGTTCGTAGTTGGTACCCAGACCCACGCCGACTTTTTTGCCTTTCAGATCTTCAGGTTTGGTAATAGAACTTTCAGCGCCCTTCTTCACCAGCGCCTGAATACCGGACACGGTGTATGGCGTAGAGAAATCATATTTCTTCTCGCGCTCAGGGGAAATGGTCACCTGATTGATCACCACGTCGATACGCTTGGATTCCAGCGAAGCCAGCATACCGTCCCATTTGGTCGGTTGCAGTTTCGCTTTCACGCCCATGTGCTGTGCCAGCGCATCGGCGAATTCTACTTCAAAACCGGTCAGTTTACCGTCTTCACCCTGGAAACTGAACGGAGGATAAGTGCCTTCAAGACCGACGATCAACGTGCCGCGATCTTTGACTTTCTTCAGTAAACCTTCATCCGCAAAGCTGTTGCTGATAAGCCCTGTTGATAATGTCACGGCCACTGCCCCGAGGACTAAACGACGACGTAACGCTGAAAAACCCATATTCACCTCAATTATTGTTCATTATAAAAAGTTATATGCCTTTCTGATTTGCGCACAGTAGCACCGGTGGCATCAGTTATCAGGAATATAATTCTATAATCTTAGCTCAAAAAAGCATAAGCGCATTTTAGGCGATTAAACCTGCGGATGATAAGCAAACAGTGCCGGTGCGCCGCCGGTATGAATGAACAGGATCGGGCCTTCTTCCGGGAACAAACCGCGTTCAATGCCGTCGAGTAATCCGGCCATCGCCTTGCCGGTATACACCGGATCCAGCAGCATGGCTTCCTGCTCCGCCAGCAGTTTTACCGCCGCCATACCCGCCTCATTGGGCTCGCCGTAACGCGGTGCAAAATACTCATCCCACAGGATCACAGGGGGCAATATCTTATCAAACTGGAGTTCTGTTGCCACTTCGCGGGCAATGGACTCGACTTTAGGGCGCTGCGCATCCGCTGAACGTGACACCGTCACACCAATTAATTGTGTATCCGGCATCAGATGATGCAAGGCCACCGCCAGCCCGGCGTGCGTACCGGCGCTGCCGGAAGCCACCACCACCGCACTGAAATCAACAAAATTCGCCGAAGACTGTTCGGCGATTTCCAGCGCGCATTGTACATAACCCAGTGCGCCCAGCGCGTTCGAACCACCGATCGGCACAACGTATGGACGAAAACCCTGCGCTTCCAGACGTTCCGCCTGTTCTGCCAGCTGCGCCATCGGGTCATGCAGCGCGTCGCACATCACTACTTCCACATTAAATAAATCGAGCAGCAGGCGGTTACCGTTGGTCAGATAATTGGCTTCGGTGGTGCCGATTGGGTTTTCCAGCAACGCCACGCATTTCAGTCCCAGCTTGGCGGCAACGGCCGCAGTCTGACGCACATGGTTCGACTGAATAGCACCGGCGGTCACCAGCGTATCCGCACCTTCTGCCAGCGCGGCTGCCGCCAGATATTCCAGCTTACGCAGTTTGTTGCCGCCCAGCGCCAGCGGCGTGATGTCGTCGCGCTTGATATAGATGTCGCGTCCGGTGAATTCCGAGAGACGATGAAGTTTCTCAAGCGGTGTCGGGCTGCATAAGAGTTCGAGACGATCAAAGGCTTCCAGCCGGGTTTTAAGCAATGAAATTTTAGCAGGCACAATGTTCCCCTGACGCACAGACGTGTCGCCGTGCGAAGTCGTTATAGTCGAAGTTGGGTAGAATCTGGAGAATGGTAATAATGTCAGTATATGAAGAATTTATACTTTGCGCTGACGGGGATGCAAGACAAAAAAACAGGCCCCCGCAGGAGCCTGTTTGTGTGTTGCGTTATGCTGATTTCTGCCAGGCCAGATACTGGTCGTATTTGCGCAGGGCAATACGGTAGTTATCGTGGCCTGCCACCGGCAAATCACTGATGATCCGCTGATGGATACTGTCCCCGGAAACTTTATCCAGAGGATAGTTATTGGCAGAGAGGATTTCATCCAGACGGCGGAGGCGGACAACGTACTCGCGCACCGTGCTGTGATTCATCTCAGTCTGTTCAAACAGATATTGCTTAAACGCCATAATGTCGAAATAAGACGAATGGCTGTTACAGCTTATCTCACTGCAAAAACGACACAGAGCGGTCAGTTCCTGCGACAGGTTGTGCCACACGTCATCATCAATAGGCTGATCCATCTTGGCGATGGCCTCTTTATTGATGATTTGCCCGCGAAACACCAGAGCCATCCTGTCGAGTTCTTTTGCGCACTGTGAACAGTGAGTCTGACTGTGTTTAAAATCTTTAAGATAACGGCTTAAAGGCCTTGTTTTGATTCCCGCTGGCATAAATTTATTCCTGATAAGGGATATAAAATGTATAACCGGCCAGGAAAAAGCGGATCAGTGGTCGTTTGCCAGACGTGCGCGCAAGCGCTTAATCGCCTGACTGTGGAGCTGGCTTACCCGGGATTCCCCGACATCCAGCACCGCCCCGATCTCTTTTAAATTCAACTCTTCCTGGTAGTAAAGCGTAAGTACCATCTTTTCCCGTTCTGGTAACGCATCGATAGCTTCCATCACCCGGTGGCGCAAATTGCCCTCCAAAAGATGATGTAACGGGTTGGCCTCTTCGTGCCCTTCCATCAATGCCTCGGCAGTATCGCCGTGCTCTTCACGCCATTCGTCATAAGAAAACAACTGGCTGCTGTTCGTATCCATTAATATCTGCCGGTATTCCTCAATAGGAATATCCAGCACCTGCGCCACCTCTCCTTCACTCGGTGGTCGCCCTAATTTTTGTTCTGCGCTATGCATCGCATGGGACACTTCACGCGCGTTACGTCTGACGCTGCGCGGTACCCAGTCGCGGCTGCGCAACTCATCAAGCATCGCACCGCGGATACGCTGGACGGCATACGTAGTAAACGCCGTTCCCTGCATCGCATCAAAACGCTCAACCGCATTTAACAGGCCGATCCCTCCCGCTTGCAGTAGATCATCAAGCTCTACGCTGGCGGGAAGCCGCACCTGCAAACGCAGGGCTTCATGGCGCACTAGCGGAACATAGCGCTGCCACAAAGAATTTTTGTCTATCACGCCGTCGGCGGTATACAGATCGCTCACTGTCGTAACCTGGCAAATTGAGGGTCAGTATCATTGTGCCAGTGCTAATCGCTGTTCAATCGGCTGAATAAGGCCTTAAAAGCGCGGTTATTTTGATTATGTCTCGCTCATTCTGTTTCTGACCGGCGGACAACGACGCGTAAAGGACTGTATAAAAATCAATCACAACATAAAGATTATCCTAAATTATACCAGCGAATGGTTTTCATTTAACCCGGAGAATCGTAAATTTTGGTTAAAAAAAACCCCGCCGGAGCGGGGTTTAAGCTGTTTATGACCGAACTGCGTAATTTGTCTGCAAAGACAATTATTGCAGCAGGGACAATACAGACTGAGGAACCTGGTTAGCTTTAGCCAATACTGAGTTACCAGCCTGCTGCAGGATCTGTGCTTTAGACATTGCTGAAACTTCTGTCGCGTAGTCAGCATCCTGAATACGGCTCTGTGCAGAAGACAGGTTAGTGGTGGTGTTGCTCAGGTTAGTGATGGCAGAATCGAAACGGTTCTGAATCGCACCCAGTGAAGAACGGAAGTCATCAACCTGGCCGATTGCAGCATCAATAGCAGCCAGCGGATCAGTCGTAGAAGTTTTGATTGAAGACAGAGTGTCTGTTTTCAGGTTAGCGCCATTCAGATCGCTTGCCAGGTAAGTCTTAGCATTCTCACCTGTACCAACAGTAACCACTTTGCTCAGGCCATCAGTACCGCCCAGAAGAACGTTCGCAGTCTTGCTGGTAGTACCATCAGCATCAGTGTAAGTCGCAGTATCAACGGTCACTTTGCCATTGGTAACAGTCGCTGAATACAGCTTGTTATCAGTGCCTTTTACAGCGTAAGCAGTATCACCAGATGCGTTGGTAACCTGATACAGTTTAGCACCAGAAATTGCGGTAACAGATGCATCAGTCATGTCGATAGCTTTGTTAACAGTGCTGGTAGTCTGTGCAACATCATCTGTTTTAACTGAAGTCTGGTCAGCAACCTGTGTACCCAGTGTTACTGCACCTGACGTGTTATCGATACTTACTGAGTAGTATCCATTTTTAGTTGCATCGGTTGCGCCAGTAACTTTAGCGAAATAGCTACCGTCGGTACTTTTAACAATAGTTGCAGCGGCAGCGGCAGGTGTAGTATCTAACGCTTTAACAGCGGTATCGAATGCAGTTTTATCCGCAGCAACACCGTTCAGGGTAACTGTTGTAGGCACGGTAGTGAGTGCCTTACCAGTAGAAACGTTAGCCGTTTGCACGTTCAGACCGTTCAGACCCAGAGTGGTGGAGTCGATTTTCTGCAGGTCGATGTCGATGGTTTCGCCGTCGTTTGCGCCAACCTGGATAGACATGGTCTGATTTGAAGCCAGTACTTTCACACCGTTGAACTGAGTCTGACCAGAAACACGGTCGATTTCGTCCAGACGGGAAGTGATTTCGTCCTGGATTGATGCCAGGTCAGAATCGGAGTTGGTGCCGTTAGCGGCCTGAACAGACAGCTCACGGATACGTTGCAAGTTGTTGTTGATTTCGCTCAGTGAGCCTTCAGTGGTCTGCGCAACGGAGATACCGTCGTTGGCGTTACGTGAAGCCTGAGTCAGACCGTTGATGTTAGAAGTGAAGCGGTTAGCAATCGCCTGACCAGCAGCGTCGTCTTTTGCGCTGTTGATACGCAGACCGGAGGATAGGCGCTCGATAGCGGTGCTCAGCGCGGACTGGGATTTGTTCATGTTGTTCTGAGTCATCAGAGACAGCGTGTTGGTATTGATAACTTGAGCCATGAGTGTATTCCTTCAAATCTGGTTAAGGGTTCGGGCTTATTGCCCACGGCGTTCATCACCGTCCAAACTTGTATCGGCGCTACACTGACAACCTTTAGAATTATTTCTCAAAAAACTTC
Organism: Rahnella bruchi; assembly: GCF_003614975.1. Classification (GTDB taxonomy): domain Bacteria; phylum Pseudomonadota; class Gammaproteobacteria; order Enterobacterales; family Enterobacteriaceae; genus Rahnella; species Rahnella bruchi. Next base: position 37,561 of record NZ_QZWI01000002.1, read on the forward strand.
GATTTCTTACTTTGAGAATTACCCTTCCTTATACCGTCTATTCACGCCATTACTTTTTGTTGCATTCCATTAAACTTTTTCTCCGTCGTGCCGATAGGGCTTAAAGACTCTTATACAAACCGTAAAGGATACATATGGCCACTATATCTTCATTAGGTATCGGCTCAGGGCTGGACCTGACGACTTTGCTTGATAATCTGACCACTGCAGAGAAAGCACGTCTGACGCCAATCAGCACCGCTCAAAGCAGTTACAGCGCCAAACTGACTGCCTATGGAACCTTACAAAGTTCTTTACAGTCTTTCGCGGATGCGACTTCAGCATTGAACAGCGCGTCTGTCTATCAGGCAACGACAGCCACCTCAAACAATACTACTGCTTTTACGGCAACCACAGCAGCGGGTGTTGCCGCTGGTAAATATGCGATTAACGTTACTCAGCTGGCGCAAGCGCAGGTACTGGTCTCTGGTACGGCGAAAGATACGAGTACAGCTTTAGGCGGAACGACATCTACCGGTACCCGTAGTCTTACCATTACGAAAGGTGATGGTACGCCAGTATCCATCTCACTGACTGATGACCAGACGTCATTAGCCGGTATGCGTGATGCGATTAACGGCGCCGATGCCGGTGTTACGGCCAGCGTGTTGAAAGTTTCCGATGGCAGTTATCAGCTGATTGTTTCCTCAGATGACACCGGTACTGACTCGCAGATAACGCTGAGCGTGACAGGTGATGACACGCTAAATTCATTCATTGGTTATGACTCATCGAACAATACCGGTGGCATGACGCAAAACGTTGAAGCGAAGAATGCGCAGCTTAGCGTTAACGGCATCGCCATTGAGCGTCAAAGCAACGAAGTCACTGATGCCCCGGAAGGCATTACGTTAAATCTGCTGGCGACCACTGACACCGCAGCAACGCTGACTGTGAAAAAAGACACCAGCGATGCCAGCACGAAAATCCAGGCATTTGTCACTGCGTATAATGCCCTGCAATCCACCTTTACCAGCCTGACGAAGTTTACCGCGGTTGATAATAATGCGGATACTCAGGACACCAGTAACGGCGCCCTGCTGGGTGACAGCGCGCTGCGCACCATCCAGACACAACTGAAATCAGCTATTTCTTCAGCATTCAATTCCAATGGTATCAGCTCACTTTCCAGCCTCGGTATCACGACCGATCCGAGCACCGGCAATCTGAAAGTTGATACGACTAAGCTAGATGATGTTCTGGCAAATAATACCAGTGATGTCAAAACCATGCTGCTTGGTGACGGCTCTACCTCCGGTGTTATCACTAAGTTAAACAACCTGAACGTGTCATTCCTTGATACTGACAGCGGTACAATTGCCAATGCGAAAACAGCGGTTAACACCACTCTGAAAAGCCTGACGACTCAGTACAACGCAGTCAATGACAGCATTACAGCCACGATTGCGCGTTATAAAACTCAGTTTACTGCACTCGATGTGACGATGGCTTCGCTGAACAGTACCAGTACGTATCTGACTCAGCAGTTCGCGACCACCAGCACTTCAAGTTCATTAGGACAATAATTATGTATAACGCTAAAGGAACTCAGGCCTACGCTCAGATAGGCCTTGAAAGTGGCGTCATGAGCGCCACGCCCTACCAGCTGGTCACGATGTTATTTGACGGGGCGCGCAGCGCCCTGATCCGCGCTCGCATCTTTATTCAGCAGGGCAGCATTGCCGAAAAAGGCAAATCGCTGTCTATGGCTATCAATATTATCGACAGCGGTTTAAAAGCCGGATTAAGTCGTGAGAAAGGCGATCCTGAATTAGTGGATAACCTGGAAGCGCTTTATTCCTATATGGTCCGTCGTTTATTACATGCCAATTTACACAACGATCAAGAGGCCATCACGGAAGTGTTGGCCTTGCTTGAAAACATCGCCGATGCCTGGCGGCAAATCGGCCCAAACTATCACCCGTCGCAGGACCAATATAATGGATCAACATCAGTATCTGGTTAATGAATATCAACTGATCCTGTCTTTAAGCGAGCAGATGTTGCGGCTGGCGAATGAAGAGAAGTGGGATGAGCTGGTTGAGCTCGAAGTGGGTTACGTTAAAGCAGTAGAGGCAACGACTAAGTTGCCGATGTCAGAACAGACGTCGATCATGGTTCAGAATGATATCCGTCGTTATTTGCGTATCATTCTGGATAATGAAAATACCCTTAAAACGTTATTACAGGCACGGATGAATAAACTCACCGAGCTGATTGGACAGTCAACACGACAACAACAAGTGAATACGACTTACGGAAAAATCGATCTCCGTTCGATTGCTTATGGCGGTCGCCAATAATTATTAATACTAAAAAATGTAAAGTTAAGTTCGTTTTATTTTTTCAATATTTCTTGTGCGAAAAGTTTTCAGAGGCAGGGAGCGCCTGGTTGCCAGGGCTGGCACTCTCTGGTCTTCTTTAGTAAAACACGTTCCATCCGGTAGCCTGTTTGTATCAGCATAAGCGGGACATTTTTATCAGGCAGCAAGCATTACATTGCTGTCGTCTTTTTCGGGCATCATCAACATGGTTCGTAAAATAAAAGTAACACCAGGAATAGGAACTATTTCACTGCTTATTCAGCACAGTGAACTTTTTATTCATGATGTTTATATTAATAAGCCACAGTTGATCCTAGTTCAGAATGGCAGTCTTTCAATAAACTCTCTGCAACAACAGGTTACGCTACAGTCCGGCGAAATGCTGGTTCTTAACAGCGGGCAAACGCTGAGTCTGACACATCATCTTTCCGATAACGGCCCGTTCAGCTGCGCCATTATGGCGTGGGATCATCAGCTACTGACCGATGCGGGACTGCACGCCACCGGTTTTAGTCCGCCGCTTATCACGGTCGAAAACTTACAGGTTATTCCGCATATCCCCGGCGCCTTCAAACAAAGCTTCACCGATACCCACAGCGCCATTCTCTGGCACCACGGCCTGCCTGCAGCCATTACCCGCCACCGCATGATCGAACAATTATTGTGGTTATCACAACTCGGCGTGCGCTATTCCCTGCGACACCCTGAAACTGTTACGGAACAGGTTCGCGAACTGCTAATCAATAATCTGCATAAATCATTTACGGCGGCAGAAGTGGCCGAAAATCTGATGATGAATGAGGTGATGCTGCGAAGGCGTCTGGCGGCGGAAAATTGTGTACTGAGAAATCTGATGATCGACGTGCGCATGACCCATGCCTTGCGGTTGTTGCAGTGCACCGATCTGGCGATTTCACATATTGCCCATCAGGTCGGCTATGAAAGCGGCTCCCGTTTTGCAGAACGTTTTCGCAAACGTTTTGGCTTCGCCCCTACCGCCATTCGCGGGCATTTGCGCCCTCTTTCGGCGCAGACGCCAGGCACAGTAGAAGAGTTATAACAATTCGCACTAAAGCACCACACAACAAAACTTTGAGTAACATCACACAATAATTGATTACCAGATGTTAACGGAATATCATACCCGCCGTTATTTTTAATCATTTTCAGGGGTTGGTTGTGCACGTTTGGTGGGAAGTAATTAAGACGATTTACTGGGGCGGTCTGGGCATTGCGGTGTTGTTTACCCTTCTGGTGAGCCGCGACACGATTAAAATAAGATTGTTAACCTCCGGCATTATCGGGTTCACCTGGCCCATGAGCCTGCCCGTGGTGATGTTGTTCTCTCTCTTTTGAGCCATCTGCGTAAGACTGATGCCAAAAGAAAACCCGGCCTGACCTGAAGGGGTCAAAACCGGGTTCTGATTAAAACGCTTTTATTCAGGAGCCTGACTCGTTATTTACGCGTCTGAACCCAGAAGCCGTGGATCAAGCCCGGCAGATAACCACACAGTGTCAGAATAATGTTCAGCAGAAACGCACCGCCAAAACCATTACCTATCAGCACGCCCAGCGGCGGCACCAGAATGGTGATTAACACTCTCCAAAATCCCATACTTATCTCCCTTTGGTTATCATTGACTTAATGATAGACCATCGCCCTGTAGACCGAACATCAGATGAAACCTAATTGATCAGCTCGAGCATAATTTCGACGTCACGACGGGCCTTTTCCAGCAAATGAACATCCCCGTCACGGTACTCAGCATCTGTGACCTGATGAATCTGGCGCATCTGCCATCTCACCTGAATTTTTTGTTCTTCGGTCATACTGCGGCACATCACGATGATAAAATTTCGCAGCATCATCTGTTGCATGGCAGTTTCTTCGGCGTGTTTGTTGACCGTCATGACCAAATCTATAACATGTTTTTCTGCCATCGCAGGATCCTGCCGGGGTAAGTGAATCAGTCTGGCCAGACTAGCATGAGGACATTCTCGCTAAAGGCTGAGCTGATAAGGTTTAACCCGCTATTTCTGCGTGTAGATTTTGAACGGACAAATGACGATGTTATCTATTGATCACGTTTTTCAGCGCCTGTCGGCCTCTCCTTTCCGCCAGCGCTTCCATCTTGGCTCAAAAGAATATTTGTATTGCCAGAATAAAGGGCCAGAAGATGTCAGCCAACATGCTGCTGATTTCGTTGCCAGCCGGCTTGCGCCTGCCGAACCGCAAAATGATGGAAAACAGACACCTATGCGCGGCCATCCAGTCTTTATCGCGCAACACGCGACGGGAACCTGCTGCCGCGGATGTCTGGAAAAGTGGCATAACATCCCCGCGCATACCAAAATGTCAAAAATCCAGCAAGATTATACGGTTACGATAATCATGCACTGGCTGAATATCGAAATGCAGCGTCCGACACCGGCTGCTAAGCAGCGAAAACCTAAGCAAAAAAAGCCTGCAAGCGGCGATGAATCACAACAACTTAATTTGTTGTAAGAGGAATGTCACACTCACAGAAAAATAAAAAGTGACTTTTATCACAAATTCTTTGCTTTTACGCGCCAGTACCCCGTTCTGCTCTATAATTTTAAAGAATTTAAAAAAGTGTCACGGGTAGCCTAAAGCGCACCCTTTTGCAGTGCTTCTTATGCGGTCTTTGAGATGGTCTTTTCCAGGTGAAACGAGTTTGTAACTTGTTGTCAGGATAATTGCCCACATTGGGAAAAGGAGCATGCATGTCTGAATATCATTACTTGTTAGTTGGAGGAAGTCGCAACGGACAACGGCATGTCGATAAATGCCATCAGTTTTCGTTGTGCTTCTGGGAAGATGCATCAAAGCACGCAGAGCGCGAATTTTACGGTAAACAAAATGAGCGCTACAAAGTGAATCCGGAAAAAGGGGCAGACGGGAACTGGTATCTCGTTGGCTATTGCGGAGATTGTTCGAAAATCAAGGCAGATGAACTGAGTAACCAGGCGCTGACCAAGCACGTTAAGCCCCTGATGTAACAAGCCGTACTTTATGATGAAGTCATTAAACCCCGCCCGGTTCGCGGGGTTTTTGCTTTTATGTCCGGCCACATTTTTGCGCGCAAAGGATTACCGGCTCAGGCCGCCATCCCCTGAATGTTTCTGGCGAAGAAAGCGACGTGCCCCCCTAGCGTAAAGTGGGCTTCATGATGCCCCAGCCGACCCAATGGCGCGATATGCAGAATTTCGCCTTCAAACTCGCCGTCCTGAATGCTGGTGATCATCACATCAAGCTGATAACTGGCCGGATGAACGCCCACCGGAAATGTGAGTAACTTTACCCGGTCGCCAACCTGAAACCGTGTCAGTAAGGGCAACGGCGCCTGTTCAAACAGATCCTGATCCATATGTGACTCCTTGTTTTCCAGTGAGATTAATTAAAGGATAGAATATGTCACCGCGTCCTGCCGGATACCGGCGTGAAGCACTTCTCTCTTTCAGCATTTATCGTGCTCAAAAACATCATAAGGATTGGCCGTGAAAAAATTAACGCCACAGCAATGCATCATCCTGACCGGTTTTACCGGCATTCTGCATGGCGAATTTGAGTGGTTTCACGAGGATTTAGAAAAGCGTCTGGGCCGCGAAGTTCAGACCTCTGAACTGGGTTTTCCAGAATTTATGCAAGAGTGCCGTGGCCTCTATGAAGAAGATTTTAACAACCTGATGCCTGATTAATTTGATTAAGAAGAAAGGCCGGACAATTTTACCTGTCCGGCCTTGGTGATTTTCAGCTTAATGCGTTGAAGTCTACGGTTTTATAATTCCGCGAATGAAGTTTTCATTCACCCGAATCACGTTCCCCGTTTCCACATTAATGACCTGATATTGCACCGGCGTAACCTCATCCAGCACTGCGATAACTTCAAACAAACCTGGTGTAAAAGTAAGCGTGACAAAAACGCCAACAGGATAGACAGCCATAATTTTATCCTTACTATCAATTTCTTATATTTTACTTCTTCGCACCCTGAGTGATCATGCGGCTTCTATTAATCACATAGAGTTATTTCATTGTATACATTAATCACATCGGATAAATGTTACTGAAATGAATTAGGTATAACGTATAAAGACAAGATGCTGCTTGAAAATCAGACAACTCTGACAGACGATTCAGAAACAACACGAAAACTTACAAACTTCCGGAGTTTGCAGGGTTTTCAGGCCACAGTTCCCCGCTTTACTCCCTTGTTTTTGGAGTAATTTCGGTTAAGAATACTTGTCCAATTTGTTGCAATGAGAGCCACGCTGTGAGTGCCCAGATTTTCGAAACCGATGCCACCCACCCGCATTTGACCCGGCTTATTGCAGAGCTGGACGCGTATCAATACCCGCTTTATCCGCCGGAATCCTTTCAGGGGATTAACATTACTGAGCTCGATGACGGTGAGATTACCTGCTTCATGGCGAGGGTGGATGACGACTGGGCCGGTTGCGCCTGTTTGTACATTACCCGCCAGGGGCTGGCTGAGATGAAGCGGGTGTACGTTAATCCTTTGTTTCGCGGGCAAGGTATCGCATCACTTCTGATCGCCGCAATGGAAAAGAAATTGAAAGCGCTGGGACATCGGGAGCTGTTTTTGGAAACAGGAGTGTTTCAGGAAAAGGCTATTACCCTGTATGAGAAACTTGGGTATTCGCGCACTCAGGCGTTCGGGGATTATCAGCAGGCACCGGATCCGCTCAGTGTTTATATGATGAAAGCGGTGGCATAAAACGTCACAGGCGGGAAACAAATATCTCCATAACGCTGCCTTCTGACAGTGTTATGGAGACGCGAAAAGCCATTACATCAGTACGTTGCTTTTCGTTGCAGTGAGATCATTGGAAGGAATAACCCACTTTTTGAAGGTGATAACAAAGTATTCCTTGCCCTTGGTGATTTTCGCACCCCGGTCACCGCATTCCAGCGCGAGTTTAAAAAACTCATCACTGTTTATATTAAAAGCCAGTTCGACTTTTTTCACTATACCGGAATTAAGCAGGTCTTCGGCTTCGTGCAATGATTTGGCCTGAATGACTGACATAAATACCTCGTGAGAACGGATTGGGTTTGTGTTTGCCCCAACAGGTTATTTCACTTTTGTTTCGTAATTATGACAGTCTCGTGAAACTTCAGAATTTTGCCTATTCATTGCACGAAAAATGTTCATTCCGTGCAATGAATCACATCAGCTGAGACGGAAATGTTTGTCCGGCATTGGCGTATCCGGCAACTGCGTCTGGTTATTCATCTCACGCAAGTTAATCTCGATATTGGTACACATCGCATCCATCGGCAGATGATTGTTGGCATAACCAAAAGGCATCTCCAGCTCTTCCGCCAGCGTGTCCAGAGACAGGAACGTATAGGAAATAAAGCCTGACACCAGCAACGTCATGTAATGCAGATCTACCACCAGCGCGAACGGCAGCAGGCTACAGAACAAATAAACCGTGCGGTGCAGCAGCAGGCCATAAGCAAACGGGATAGGCATACTGACGATCCGTTCGCACCCTCCAACCACCTGAGAGAGCTGTAACAGCGTGGTATCCATGTGCGCATACACCACGTCTGACAGTTCTCCGGTACGGCGGCGTTCGGCCAGCCATTGCGACAGACGCAGCTGCACCATGTTGGTTTGTGCGCGACGCGAAAGAATGTCTTCCGCATCATCACCCAGTAAACGCTCGAGATCCGGGCGCGGATCGCTGTGACGCAGCTGATGTTTTAGGCTGTAACAAAATGCGAGTAAAAGTGCAGTCACACGCTGCGCCTCACCCGGACATATGGCCATCACCTGACTTTGCAATGTGCGGCAGGCAATCAGCAGTCCGCCCCACAACTGCCGGGCTTCGATATAACGTGAATAAGCCACACTGTTTCGAAAGCCGAGGAATATAGCGATGGAAACCCCGAGCAGGCTGAAAGGCGCCAGCGTGAGCTTAACGCCCAACGTCTCGTACCAGGGCAGGCTGAGGATTGCAGCCAGTGACATCAGCAGATTAAGACTCAGACGGAACAAAATACTGGGCAGGACTGAACCATGCCAGGCGAACAAACGCAAGAACCAGTGACGGGGAGGACGGATTATCATTTTGTGCAGGTGCTTTATGCAGGTGAAGCGATTTTTTTGCGATTCTTGCAAATAAACCTGCACATGCAAAGGACAATTTTGTGACATCGGTAACATTTTTTTCTTGAAAGTGCTTACAACCTATTACATTGTAATAATAACGTAACTAAACAATTTGCAACAATTCTTCACAGCGCCTCAAGTTTTGCTCTGGTATTGTCGATAATACAGATAAGTGATTATTCCGAAACGAAGGACTTCCACGTTTGGCTGTAATATTTTAACGATAGACTATGATCAGCTGATGGGAACTCACAGTAAAATTCGACATACAAGAAAGGAAATGAGCTTTGATATATCTGATTATCATCATAGCTGTTGTCGTTTTCATGGTATGGTACGTCTTGAAAGCGGCAGTAAAAGATATCGATAACGATTATTGATAGTTCAGCTTTTAAACCTCGCTTTGCTATCCATGCAACGTGATTGACAGCATTCATTTCTGCTCTACGGTTTTCCATTGAGGCTTCCCATAACCCCTTCCGGACTTGTAAGTTTCCCACACACATTCTCTGTGCATCTGAAAAATTTTGTCATCCTTTAAATCTGCATTAACAATGTTTTACATCTATTTGAAAAACTAACTTGTGGCATACTGACATAATCCCTTAACAAATGTCGAACCCACAGAATGACTTATACAATATTAGCTTTACTGATTATATTTACGATTACATCACCAAAATTCATAGTAACAAAAACAATGGTGACTATAGTCACACTTCTGGCCTTTGCCTTTTGGTACATATCAAATATGTTCACAGGCAACGGTGTTAATGATGCTGTGTTTTACCACTTACAAAACAGTTCAGAAGGTGTTTCAGTAGATGACCTAATCCCAAAAATTAAAGTTGCTTCCTTTTTTATAGCAATAATTTTATTTCTTATTATCTATTGCACTCTGATTAAACTGAAAAAAATAAAATCATTACATCTACCAATATCATCCTTCCTGTACTTAATGGTGTTTATTTCCGTTATATTCTCATCATTTTCAATCAACATTTTCAATGCCACGAAAGAATCCTTTTTCAGTAAAGGCAATGCAGCCGCAGTTAAAAGTGAATATCTTATTCCAGATAAAAATCTGGATAAGAAATATAACTATGTTTTTATCTATGCTGAAAGCTTAGAGAGAACATTCCGTAATTTAGAGGGTGAGAACTACCTGCCGCACCTCAGTGCTCTGGCTGACAATTATGCAGACTTCACCAATATAATACAGCCTGCCAACCGGGGTTTTGGTTGGACAATGGCCGGCATGGTGAATACTCAGTGCGGTATACCATTAGTCATGGCTCAAGGGAATACTGGGGGTAACTTATCAGAGTTTCTTAATAATGCTAACTGTGTAGCAACATGGTTAACTAACCAGGGATATAACACAGAATTTCTTAGAGGCAGTGATAAGGAGTTTGCCGGCGGTGATAAATTCTTTTCGCAGCATGGCTGGAGCAGACAAGATGATCTGAATTATTTTGTCAAAAACGGTCTGGCATCACCTGATCAGATAAGTAGTTGGGGCGTTCACGATGACGTTCTTCTCAATCATGCCTGGATGGAGTTTAGTCGTCTGACAAAATCCCAGCAACCCTTCCTATTATCATTCCTGACTGTAAACACACACTCACCGGATGGTTTATTCCTTTCTGAATGCAAGGATAAAGTTGGGATTAAGACAGACTATGCGATGTTATCTGCAGTTCAGTGTTCCGACTATTTACTTAATGATTTTATAAAAAAAATCATAAACAGCCCATCTTTTGATAACACAATTATTGTTCTCGTATCCGATCATCTTATGATGGAAAATGATGCGAGCGCGTTACTCGATAAACATAAAGACCTGAGAAGAAATAATTTCATCATTATTAAAAAGGGACTTAATCCCGTCAAAAACAATACTGCCGGCACCTTAATGGACGTATGGCCAACAGTACTCGACATTTCTGGATCAGAAAATAAATATCTTGGATTTGGCAGAAGCCTTAATAACAACGAAGAAAACAAGTATATAGCTGATTATAAATCAGGGAAAAATGCAGACTACTTAGCTTTTGCATCAGAATTATGGGGTGTAACATCTCTTAAAGATAAGATATTTCAATCAGGTGATAAACTTCAGATAGGGTCGCAAAAATTTTCGCTCCCTATTTATTCGCCGGTAAGTGAGAGCAAACTCAATTTTTTATGGTTTGAAGCCTTCGCAAAAAATATCTTTAAAATCACCTCAGATAACCATTCCTTTTTCTATGCAAACATCTGCAAAAACATCGGAATAAATGAGAATGCCATATGTGGATACGTTGTTTCGCCTGACACAATCACAAAACTAAGAATCACCCCGCAGGGCGTAGTCTCAAGTAAACAGTCGAACTACCAGTCTGTATTTTTTAAACAGAATATTGAAGGGGTTTCGTCAGCGCCTTTCTTTATGGAAAGCGGCTTCTCCGCTTCCGGCACTAACAATAGTCTGCCAAGCGGAATCAATTTTCTCTCTCCGCAGAACTCATCTTTTAAAATCGAACTGAATTACCAAACTTGTACTGGCGCAGTAGTTGATGATAATGCGGTGCAAAATCTTGTTAGGAAAAATAAAATCTCAATAATTGCATCAAGTGACTCTATTATTTGTAGCGGTGAAAATGGCTATATAAGTCTTAATGGCATATTTAAAAGCGATGTATTTTCATCAGTACAGTTTAGACAGCAAATTATCGGAGTGGTTAAAGATGGCAAAAGCGAATTTATTAAAGGCTTACCAGGCATTCCTTTAGATGCTTTTATTGATACAGACAAAGGTAATCTGATAAGCGTATGTAAAGCGTTTAATGATTGCTGATACAGAGTCTTAACTTAACGGTAATGGCCAACAAAAAGTTGGCCATTACCAACATGAGTAAATTTTGGATCATGAAAAATCATTATTCAAAAAACTGATTTGAAATAAATACGGCCCCATGACGCATAATGGTCTGTTGTTCCATCCCTACCCTGCCATAAGAAGAATCAGAGCATTTACTTAAAATTACCAGTTATCACACCTACACCGACATATTCATCACGTCCTGATACGCCGCCACCAGTTTGTTTCTCACCTGAACACCCAGTTGCAGTGAAATCGATGATTTTTGCAGATCGACCATCACATCGTTCAGGCTGACGCCGGGAACGCCCATCTCCAGCTTTTCAGATTCCAGTTTCGCGTTGTTCTGCGTTTCGCTGATTTTGCCTAATGCCGCTTTTAATTCGCTGGCGAAACCGGCTTCTGATGCGGTATCGGTCTGCGGCGCAGCGCCTGCCTGGATCGCAGTGGCCTGCATCTGCTGTAAAACGCTCTCAATGCCTTGAATTGACATGTTTTCTCCGTCTGTAGGGGTGTCACGGTACAAATGGCCTATTTCATGGAATGACACCCTATCACATCAGTTTTTTCCTAAACGCGGTAATTGAACCTAAAAACCATGGCTTATCGGGCCATTAACTTTGCCTTGAGGGGCAAATAATGGCTCACCTAGAAAATAGGCCTGCCTTTATGGAGGACTGAAAAATGTCACGCTTCAACGATTGCGCCACCTGGGAGTCTGTTTTGTTAAGAGACAACATGAACACCACCATCCAACAGCTAAATAGGGATCTTGTATGAGTTCCGCAATAGCCGGCGCAGAAACCCCTCGAAGCGGTTTTACTGCGTTGCTTAATCGCCTGCGCGCCAACCCAAAAATTCCTATTGCCATCGCTGCTGCGGCCGCCGTGGCTATTGTTGTTGTCATGATGCTGTGGGCCAAGCAGCCTACTTATAAGGTGTTGTTTAGCAACCTCGGTGATCAGGATGGCGGCGCCATCGTCACTCAGCTGACTCAAATGAATATCCCTTATCAGTTCTCTGATAATGGCGGCGCGCTGCTTATTCCCGCCGATAAAGTGTATGAAACACGTCTGAAACTGGCTGCGGCCGGTTTGCCAAAAGGTGGCGCAGTCGGTTTTGAACTGATGGATCAGGAAAAATTTGGCATCAGCCAGTTCAGCGAGCAGATCAACTATCAGCGCGCGCTGGAAGGTGAACTCTCCCGCACTATCGAAACACTCGGACCGGTTTCCAGCGTACGTGTGCATTTAGCCATTCCTAAGCCTTCCCTGTTTGTCCGCGAACAAAAAAATCCTTCTGCTTCCGTAACCCTGAACCTGCAACCGGGTCGCGCGCTGGATGACGGTCAGATCAACGCCATCGTATATATGGTATCGAGCAGCGTTTCAGGATTGCCACCGGCTAACGTCACTGTCGTGGATCAGAGCGGTCATCTGCTCACGCAGTCCGATAACAATGGCCGTGACCTTAACGCTTCCCAGCTGAAATACGCCAACGAAGTGGAAGGTCGTCTGCAACGCCGTATCGAGTCCATCCTGCAACCGGTGGTCGGTAACGGTAACGTTCACGCACAAATTACCGCGCAAATTGATTACGCCAGCCGCGAACAGACGGATGAGAATTACCAGCCGAATGGTTCTGCGGATAAAGCGGCAGTGCGTTCACGTCAGTTAAGCACCAGTGATCAGATTGGCGCGTCTGCCGTCGGTGGCGTACCGGGTGCGCTGAGCAACCAGCCAGCACCGGCAGCCACTGCGCCGGTAACTAACCCGCCTGCGGCCAACAATGCTAACGGGGCACAGAATCAGGCCGGTAATAACGCGCAGAACACTGCCAGCAATACCAGTTCATCAGGCCCGTCTAACCGCCGTCGTGATGAAACCACTAACTATGAAGTGGATCGCACAATTACGCACACCCAGCACAGCGCCGGTGCCGTTCAGCGCCTGTCTGCTGCTGTAGTCGTCAACTATCAGGTCGGTGCGGACGGTAAAGCCAAGCCACTGACTGACGATCAGCTGAAGAAAATTGATGATCTGGTCCGTGAAGCGATGGGCTTCTCTCAGGAACGCGGCGATACGCTGAACGTGGTGAATACACCGTTCAACGAAGCGGCAGACGACACCGGCGAATTGCCGTTCTGGAAACAACAGTCGTTCTTCGATCAAATGCTCAACGCCGGTCGCTGGTTGCTGGTGCTGATTGTTGCCTGGCTGCTGTGGCGCAAGATGGTTCGTCCGATGCTGCGCAAACAGCAGGCAGAAAAAGATGCAGCCGCCGCTGCGGCGCTGGCCGCTTCCATGCCGCAGCCTGAGGGCAGCAAACCGGTCAAACTCAGCAACGACGAGCTGGAGAAACGTAAACGTTCACAGCAGCGCGTCAGCGTCGAAGTGCAGACTCAACGTGTTCAGGAGCTGGCCGATAAGGACCCTCGTATCGTCGCCCTGGTTATCCGCCAATGGATGAGTACCGAACAACCATGACTATGACCGGAACCGAAAAAAGCGCCATTTTGATGATCACGCTGGGCGAAGACCGCGCGGTGGAGGTGTTCAAACACCTCTCCCCTCGCGAAGTGCAGCAAATCAGTGGCGCGATGGCCAACATCCATCAGATTTCTAACAAGCAGCTGGCGGAAGTTCTTAACGAGTTTGAAGACGAATCCGAGCAGTACGCGGCGCTGAGTGTAAACACCAGCGAATACCTGCGTGCGGTTCTGACCAAAGCGCTCGGCGAGGAACGTGCATCGAGCCTGCTGGAAGACATTCTGGAATCTCGCGAAACCACCAGCGGCATGGAGACACTGAACTTCATGGAACCGCTGATGGCGGCCGATCTTATCCGCGACGAGCATCCGCAGATTATCGCCACCATCCTGGTTCACCTCAAACGGGGTCAGGCGGCAGATATTCTGGCGCTGTTCGACGAGCGTCTGCGCAACGACGTCATGCTGCGTATCGCCACTTTCGGCGGTGTCCAGCCAGCGGCGCTGGCGGAACTGACCGAAGTGCTGAACAACCTGCTCGACGGTCAGAATCTCAAACGGTCGAAGATGGGAGGTATTCGTACTGCGGCGGAAATTATCAACCTGATGAAAACACAGCAGGAAGAGGCCGTTATCGAAGCAGTTCGTGGTTACGACGGCGAACTGGCACAGAAAATTATCGACGAGATGTTCCTGTTCGAAAACCTGGTGGATGTGGACGATCGCAGTATCCAGCGCCTGTTGCAGGAAGTCGAAGGCGAATCGTTACTGGTGGCATTGAAAGGTGCGGAACAGCCGCTGCGCGACAAGTTCCTGCGCAACATGTCCCAGCGTGCGGCCGATATCCTGCGCGACGACCTGGCGAACCGTGGGCCGATGCGTATGTCTCTGGTCGAGAACGAACAGAAAGCCATCCTGCAAACGGTTCGCCGTCTGGCAGAGTCCGGCGAAATGATGGTTGGCGGCGGCGAGGATTCCTATGTCTGATAACCCGATGTCCGACAAACCTGCACCGGAAAAGAAAACCGCTGAAGAGCGAAATGCCGAACGTATTAATGCATTGCCATGGAAGCCATGGAGACCGGGTGACCTCGCAGTGCCGGTTTTCAGCAAACCCGACGAACCTTTGCTGGCTGACAGCGAAGAGGTTCCGGACGACGGTCAGCCAGGGGTTCAGGTCGATCAGAATGAATTGCTGAATCTGCAACGCCGCGCCGAACAACAGGGTTTCCAGCAGGGTCTGGAAGCCGGGCAAAAACAGGGCTACGCCGCCGGTTTCCAGCAGGGTCAGGAAGCCGGACAGCAGCAGGGTTTGCAGGAAGGCCAGCAACAGCAGGCCGTTCTGACCGAGCACTGGCAGCATATGGTGTCGGATTTCCAGCAAACGCTGGATGCCCTGGACAGCGTGATCGCCTCGCGCCTGATGCAAATGGCGCTGACCGCCGCGAAACAAATCATCGGCCAGGCACCGATTTGTGACGGTTCTGCCCTGCTCAATCAGATTCAGCAGCTGATCCAGCAGGAGCCGATGTTTAAAGGGAAACCACAGCTACGCGTCAACCCGGTGGATTTCGAGCGCGTCGAGCAACAGCTTGGTGCGAGCCTGAGCATGAACGGCTGGCGTTTGCTGGCCGACAGCCAGATCCACAGCGGTGGCTGTAAAGTCAGCGCGGAAGATGGCGACATGGATGCCTCACTGGCGACCCGCTGGCATGAACTCTGCCGCCTTGCGGCACCGGGAGATCTCTGATGACCGCCCGCCTGAGCCGCCTGCTGAAAACGCTCGATGACGCGGAAAAACGCATGGCCCGCACGCCGTCGGTTCGCCGCTATGGACGCCTGACGCGGGCAACCGGTCTGGTACTGGAAGCCACCGGCCTGCAGTTACCGCTGGGCGCGACCTGTCTGATTGAGCGCCACGACGGGCCAAAGGTGCAGGAAGTCGAAAGTGAAGTGGTCGGTTTTAACGGTCAGAGTCTGTTCCTGATGCCACTGGAAGAAGTGGAAGGGATTTTGCCGGGTGCGCGGGTTTATGCCCGTATCGCCGCGGATGGTCAGAGCGCTGGGAAACAACTGCCGCTGGGTACGCAGCTGCTTGGTCGTGTGCTCGACGGCAGTGCCAAACCGCTCGATGGTTTACCGCCGCCGGACACCGGTTATCGCGCCGCGCTGATTACGCCACCGTTCAACCCGCTGCAACGTACACCGATCACCGATGTGCTGGATGTCGGTGTTCGCGCCATTAACGCCCTGCTCACCGTCGGTCGCGGCCAGCGTATGGGACTGTTCGCCGGGTCCGGTGTCGGGAAATCCGTCCTGCTCGGCATGATGGCGCGTTACACCAAAGCCGACGTGATCGTGGTCGGGCTGATTGGTGAACGTGGCCGCGAAGTAAAAGATTTTATCGAAAATATTCTGGGTGACGAAGGTCGCGCCCGTTCGGTGGTTATCGCCGCACCGGCTGACGTATCGCCACTTCTGCGTATGCAGGGCGCGGCTTATGCCACGCGTATCGCCGAAGATTTCCGCGACCGCGGTCAGCATGTGTTGTTGATCATGGATTCCCTGACCCGTTATGCGATGGCGCAACGTGAAATCGCGCTGGCCATCGGTGAACCTCCGGCCACCAAAGGCTATCCGCCTTCCGTATTTGCCAAACTGCCTGCGCTGGTCGAACGCGCCGGTAACGGCATCAGCGGGGGGGGGTCGATCACGGCATTTTATACCGTTCTGACCGAAGGCGATGATCAGCAGGATCCGATTGCCGACTCCGCCCGCGCCATTCTCGATGGCCACGTGGTGTTATCACGCCGTCTGGCGGAATCCGGCCATTATCCGGCGATCGATATCGAAGCCTCAATCAGCCGTGCGATGACTTCGCTGATTGATGACGCCCAGTACGGGCGCGTACGTAATTTCAAACAACTGTTGTCCAGCTACCAGCGCAACCGTGATTTGGTCAGCGTCGGCGCTTACGCCGCAGGGAGCGATCCAATGCTCGATCGCGCTATCAGGCTGTATCCGCAAATGGAGAACTTCCTCCAGCAGGACATCATGGAACGCAGTACCTACGAAGACGCCTGTCTGGAACTGAATATGTTGTTCCCAGGCTAACTTTTTAACCGATAAAGGTAAATCAGATGGAAAACGCATCACCATTGATCACCCTTTGTTCTCTGGCGCAAAAAGCGCTGGATCAGGCCACCAGTCATCTGGGGCAAATCAGGCAGTCACATCATCAGGCTGAAGAACAGCTCACCATGCTGCTCAATTATCAGCGTGAGTACCGCGAAAAGCTCAATACCACGATGAGCGGCGGGATTGCGGCGAATACCTGGCAGAACTATCAGCAGTTTATCGGCACGCTGGAAGTGGCGATTGACCAGCACCGCAAACAATTACAGCAGTGGGATCAGCGGCTCAACGCCGCCGTAAACCAGTGGCAGGACAAGCAGCAACGGCTCAATGCCTACCAGACGTTGCAATCCCGCGCCAGTGAGCAGCAACGCTCTCTGGAAAACAAGCTCGATCAGAAGCAGAACGATGAGTTCGCCCAGCGCAGCGCACACAGGAAGCAACAATCATGAATCTGAATATTTTGCCTGCTGCCGTGACCACGGCAAAGACCACCGCGAGCGCGGCGTCCGGCAGTTCCTCATCGGTAACTGCTTCCGGCGCTGACACCTCAGTTATCAGTGATACGACAGCCACTTCTCCTGCCGGTTTCGCCAGCCAGCTGGAAGCCCGGCTCGGCTCGAAACTCGATCCGAAACTGACCAGCACGTTAGCCAAACTCGGCCAGCAGATTTCAGCTAAAGGCGAAACGGTTGATAAAGCCACGCTGACTCAGGCGCTGACCACCGGCGAAAACGACGGCAGCCTGATGCTTGATGAAAGCGATTTGAGCAAAATGATTGCTGCGATTCAGGTTTTGCCAAACGGCAGTCTGAAAGGCACTGATGCGTCGGCAATAAAAAACGCCGGACTGAGCGATAAAGATAAAGACAGCCAGAAAGACGATGCCAATACCCTGCCGTTGCAGGCGCTTTTCGCACAGCTAGCGGCGCAGCAGCAACCGGCACAACAGGTGCAAACCGCCAGCGCCGTGGCAACGCAAACCACCAGTGATGACGCCACCAGTGCTGACAAGAAAAGCTCGCTGCTTTCCGGCCTGACGGCATCTTCTTTACTGACCGGTGACGGCAAAACTGCCGTGACGGATACCGATCCGAAAGCCGCCACTGCCGCGAACACGACTGCCGCGTCATCGCAACATGTCGCCAGTAAAGCAGCAACCACAAATACGCCTGATTTCAGCAGTGCGCTGGCTTCGATGAGCGCCGCCACCGGTAATGCGGCGGCATTACAGCAGACAGACAACAGCGCGCCGGATAACAGCATGCAGGCGCTGAACCAGCTGAACACCGCGGCGGTTGCCGTTTCTTCTGCGCCGGTTTCCACCACACCGACGACTACCACCGCCGTTACCGCACCGTCTACCCCGCTGCTGAATGCGCAGCTCGGTACGCCGGAATGGCAGCAGCAGCTCGGTCAGCAGGTGATGATGTTTAACCGTCAGGGACAACAAACCGCCGAACTTCGTCTGCATCCTGAAGATTTAGGTTCAATCCAGATCAGCATGAAGATTGAGAACAATCAGGCACAGCTGCACTTTGTCTCCGGCCACAGCGGCGTGCGTTCAGCGATTGAAGCCGCATTACCTGATCTGAAAACCGCGCTGGCCGACAACGGCATCAGCCTCGGTCAGAGCAGCGTCGGCAGCGACAGTTCGCAGTGGCAACAGGCGCAGCAGCAGAGTGCGCAGTCCGGTTCTCAACAAGGCAATGCAGCCAGCTGGGCGGCATTTAACGGCGGCGGCACGACATCGGCCAGCGATGCCTTGCCGGTTCCGGCCTCTATTGCACAGCGGATCGGCGGCAACAATAGCGTAGATATCTTCGCATAATCGTTACCTGATGTTTCAGCCCTGCCTGCGTGGTCTTAATTCAAACGGCAGAGCTGACCTTATTTTTCCCGCCTATTCTGACTATTGAACAACAGGATAAGCGGGATAATCATTGTCAGAATTGACTCAGCAGCTTCGCGGTTCCCTCGCAACTCTGCTCATACTTACAGGAAATCGCCCCATCCATGTCTGACTCTGCTCTCTCGGCGTCGCGTAAGAAAAAGCGCCCGTTAATGATGATTCTGCTGTTACTGATTGCCATCGGAGCCTGTGGTGCAGCCGGTTACGCCTGGTGGATGTTACATAAACAGCCCGTAAGTGCAGCCCAGGCTGCGGAAGTGAAGAAGAATGAACCGCCTGCGGCCCCGATTTTCCTGGCGCTCGACACCTTCACCGTTAACTTGCAAACGCCGGATAACGACCCGGATCGCGTGCTTTATATCGGCCTGACCCTGCGTCTGCCGGACGAAAAAAATCGCGCTACGCTGAACGAATATCTGCCAGAAGTTCGCAGCCGCCTGCTGTTGCTGCTGTCCCGTCAGAAAACGACGGAATTAGCCAGCGAAGCCGGTAAACAACAGCTGGTTCAGGACATCAAACAGGTTCTGGACGCGCCACTGGTCAAAGGTCAGCCACCACAGGTGATCAACGACGTGCTTTTCACTGCTTTCATACTGCGATAAACAAATTATGGGCGACAGCATACTTTCACAGGCCGAGATCGACGCGCTGCTCAATGGCGACAGTGACAGTGCAAGCGACACGGCCGCCGCCACACAGACTGCCGCGTCTGATGACGGTGTAAAACCTTTTGACCCCACGACGCAGCGTCGCGTTGTCCGTGAGCGGTTGCAGGCTCTGGAAATCATTAACGAGCGTTTTGCCCGTCATTTCCGTATGGGGCTGTTTAACCTGTTACGCCGCAGCCCGGACATCACCGTGGGGGCGATCAAAATCCAGCCCTACCACGAGTTTGCCCGCAACCTGCCGGTGCCGACCAACCTCAACCTGATCCACCTGAAACCCTTACGCGGCACGGCTCTGTTTGTGTTTGCGCCAAGCCTGGTGTTTATCGCGGTGGATAATCTGTTCGGCGGGGATGGACGTTTTCCGACGAAAGTTGAAGGACGCGAATTCACTCATACCGAACAGCGCGTCATCAAGCGCATGCTCACGCTGGCACTGGATGCCTATGAAGATGCCTGGAGCGGCGTTTACAAGCTGAGCGTTGAATATGTCCGCGCGGAATTGCAGATTAAATTCACCAACATCACCTCGTCGCCGAACGACATCGTGGTGACTACGCCATTCCATGTCGAAATTGGTGCGCTGAGCGGTGATTTCAACATCTGTATTCCGTTCAGCATGATCGAACCTTTGCGTGAGTTGCTGACCAATCCACCGGTTGAAAACTCCCGTCATGAAGAAAGTCAGTGGCGCGAAAATCTGGTCAGTCAGGTTCAGCAGTCCGAGCTGGAACTGGTGGCGAATTTCGTCGAAATTCCGCTTCGCCTGTCGCAGATCCTCAAACTTCAGCCGGGCGATGTTTTGCCGATTGAAAAGCCGGATCGGCTGATTGCCCATGTCGATGGCGTGCCTGTGCTGACCAGCCAATATGGCACCTTAAACGAACAATACGCCCTGCGCGTTGAACATTTGATCAACCCAATTTTAAATTCTCTAGATGAGGAACAGCCCCATGAGTGACACCAATAAACCGTCTGACGCCGGATCGGATAACGTTGACGATTTATGGGCTGATGCGTTTAACGAACAACAGTCTGCGGGCGGCGCGAAAGCGTCAACTGACGGTGTTTTCGCCGCGCTGGGTGCCCAGGACGGTTCGGGAAGTTTGCAGGACATCGACATGATCCTCGATATTCCGGTGAAACTGACCGTCGAATTAGGCCGTACCAAAATGACCATCAAAGAACTGCTGCGTCTTTCTCAGGGTTCAGTGGTGGCACTTGATGGTCTGGCCGGTGAGCCGCTGGATATCCTGATCAACGGATACCTGATTGCGCAGGGTGAAGTGGTTGTCGTCGCCGATAAATACGGCGTACGTATCACCGACATCATCACGCCATCCGAACGCATGCGTCGTCTGAGCCGCTGATGAGCCAGAATACCGCGACGGATTCACCGTACATTTCCGGCCCGGTAAACCATGCCACCACGCAGGTAACGCCTCAGGCTTTGCCTGCCAGTTCGGTGCTGACGCAGGTCAGTTCCGTGCTTGGCGGCATTCTGTTGCTGATCCTGTTTATCGGCTGGATAGTTAAGCGCGCCGGTTTCGCGCCACAGTCTAAAAATAACAAACTGCTGAAAGTGACCGCCAGTGTGCAGGTGGGACGCAGCGAAAAAGTGGTGATCGTAGAAGTCGATAATACCTGGCTGGTGCTGGGTGTGACCGCACAAAACATCACCCCGCTGCATACCCTGAGCTCGCCGCCGGTCGAACAAACACCGGAGTCTGGCAATCCGAATAATACGCCCGCTGATTTCCGTCAGCTGATGCAGAAAATGTTGAAACGTCCGGGAAAGCAGGCATGACTCAGTCCGTCGTGAAGAAAGTAGTGAAATCCACCCTTATCCTTTGCCTGCCGCTGCTGCTTTTAATCAGCCCGGCGGCATTCGCCCAACTGCCGGGGATCATCAGCCAGCAGATGTCCAACGGCGCGCAAAACTGGTCACTGCCGATCCAGACGCTGGTGTTTATCACCACGCTGACCCTGTTACCGGCGATGCTGCTGATGTGTACCAGTTTCACCCGAATCATTATCGTGCTCGGCCTGCTGCGAAATGCGCTGGGTACGCCATCCGCGCCGCCAAACCAGGTATTGCTGGGGCTGGGACTGTTTCTGACCTTCTTCGTCATGGCACCGGTATTCGACAAAATTTACAGCGATGCCTATCAGCCGTTTACGGAAAACAAAATCACCATGCAGGATGCGATGGATAAAGGTGCGCAGCCGCTACGCCAGTTTATGTTGCGCCAGACCCGCGAAAGCGATCTCGCGCTGTATGCCCGGCTGGCAAATATTCCGCCTCTGGCAGGCCCTGAAGCCGTGCCAATGCGAATTCTGTTGCCCGCCTACGTGACCAGCGAACTGAAAACTGCGTTCCAGATCGGCTTTACGGTATTCATCCCGTTCATGATTATCGACCTGGTCGTCGCCAGCGTGCTGATGGCGCTGGGGATGATGATGGTGCCGCCCGCGACCATCTCACTGCCCTTCAAGCTGATGCTGTTCGTCCTGGTTGATGGCTGGCAACTGTTACTGGGCTCACTGGCGCAGAGTTTTTACAGTTAATTCAAAACGCAAAACTTAATGGGCGTCAGCGTCGCAGCCAGTTTGTTCGCCGCCAGCGCGGAGCACCCGCAGCGTACATAAGTACGTGAGGAGTGCGAGCACTGCCGGAGGACAAAATGGCAAGTGAGCTAGCCCAAGCAGGTTCGCATTTTACGAGAATCTTATGACTCCTGAATCGGTAATGGCACTGGGTAATGAGGCGATGAAGGTTGCGCTGGCTGTTGCTGCGCCTTTGTTGCTGGCCGCGCTGGTGACCGGGCTTATCGTCAGCCTGCTGCAGGCGGCGACGCAGATCAACGAACAAACGCTGTCTTTCATCCCTAAGATCCTGGCCGTCGTGGCGACTATCGTGATCGCCGGTCCGTGGATGCTGAATCTGCTGCTGGATTACATGCGCACGTTGTTTACCAACCTGCCTTACATCATCGGTTAATCTATGGTTTCCTTCGACAGCACCCAGCTCGCCGGATGGCTGAGCATGTATTTCTGGCCTCTGCTGCGAATTCTGGCACTGATCAGCACCGCGCCGATCACCAGTGAAAAGTCTGTTCCTAACCGGGTGAAACTCGGTCTGGGAATGATGATTACCTTCCTGATCGCTCCTTCCCTGCCGCCGGTGGACACGCCGATTTTCTCCACACCCGCTCTCTGGCTGGCGATGCAGCAAATCATGATCGGCACGGCGTTAGGGATCACTATGCAACTGGCGTTTGCCGCCATCCGTATGGCCGGTGAGATCATGGGATTGCAGATGGGGATTTCCTTCGCGACCTTCTATGACCCAAGCAACCGTCTGAACACCCCGCTGCTGGCACAGTTTTTAAACCTGCTGGCGGTACTGCTGTTCCTGACTTTCAACGCGCATCTGTGGCTGATTTCATTGCTGGCAGACAGTTTCCACACCCTGCCCATCAGCCCGAACCCGGTCAATGCCGAAGGTTTTATGGCCGTCGCCAAAGCAGGCAGTATCGTGTTCAGCGGCGGAATGATGCTGGCATTACCGATTGTGACGCTGCTGCTGACGCTGAACATGGCGCTCGGCCTGTTAAACCGCGTCACGCCCCAGCTTTCCGTTTTCGTTATCGGTTTTCCGCTGACGCTCAGCATCGGTATTCTGGCGATAGGCCTGATGATGCCGATGCTCGCCCCGTTCAGCGAGCATTTGTTCAGTGAAATCCTCGATAAGATTGTGCTGATCGTGAATCAACTGGCCATGGATTAGCGCCAGCGTTTATGGCTGTTTACCCTTTTCTACAAACTGCATATCGCCGACTTTTCCCACGGTGAACTTCCCGTCTTTGTAGGTAATAACCGTGACGCTGGCGTTCTGCAACGGCGCGCGTAAATTCGCCTCCGGCGTCATCCCTTCCAGCATGGCCATAATCGCCATGCCGTGAGAGACAATCAGCACGTTTCCGCCGCCCTGAGCGCTGACCTTATGTGCGATATCCTGCAACGCAACCTGCATACGGTCATGTACCTGCGCAGCGTTTTCTGCGGTGTGAGAAGGATCCACCTCAACAAAAGTGTTCATCATTTGCTTCAGGGTCACCTTGCCTTCTGACATCGCCTGAGTCACTGCCTTAAAATCTGCCAGCCCAACCTGTTTCGCTGCCTCATCCCACATGACGCTCTCATGCTCACCTTCAAAGCTGCCGAAGAAGGTTTCGCGCAGGCGCTGATCTTCCGTCACCGGCAGCGTTTGTCCGGCAGAAGTCAGGGCAATTTTTGCCGTCTGACGCGCACGACCAGCGTCGCTGGAATAGGCGGCGATAAAAGGAATCCCTTTCAGTCCGCGTCCCAGTTGTTCCGCCACTTCCACACCCGGCGCTGTCAGCGGGGTATCCGACCAGCCCTGAACGCGATGCGCGGTGTTGAACAGGGTTTTACCGTGGCGGGTGACATAAAACGTCACCTCACCGTTGACATTTTTTGTCTGCGCCACCGGCGCGGTAGCCGGTGCGGAAAGCGCCCCGAATGACATCAGCGGCAAGGCGAAGGCGAAGGCGAAGAAAGATAACAATGCTTTTTGCAGGGTAAGTTTCATATAAAATCCTTATTGGAATGAAAATTAAAATATATTAAACGTATAATTTAAGCGGAATTCCGCGCCAAATGTGCTGGAGTTTTTAATATTGCCATGTTCATCAACAATCGGTGATGTACCATGATGCTGATAAGTTGTGCCCGGACCAATCATGGCGAAAATGGAAAGATCTTTTAGCTTTTTCGATTGAGGTTTCCACAGTGTGTAGACGTTAAACTCGCCTTCACTCACGCCCTGCCCCTGATAATCGAAGAAACCGTAGTGAGTATTAATACCGACTAAGAATTCCGGCGTAATTTGATATCCGACATCCAGAGATAAGGTTTTTTCTTCGTCGCGCATATAATCCAGACCGGCGGTGGTCATTGAATTAAAAGTACCACGGGAGTTTTTACTCATATGGCGTGGATACATACCAATACCGCCCTCTTTATTGGCATCGGTATAAGCGAAACCGCCTTTTGTTGTCCAGCCATTATATTTCCATGTCATATCTGTGGCGTAATGATTGGCATGACTATCAAAATCTTGTTTACTGTTGGACATGCTGTCCCATTTTTCCAGCGCTTCAGTGAGATAAATTTGTACGCCGTAGGAAATAGCCTTATTTTGTTTAATATTCAGCTCAATCCCGTTTCTGCGCAGATAATCTTCGCTTTCGCCATAGAAATATAACGCAGTCAGATAATCATTTTTAAACTGGAAGTCACCGGTATAAATTGAATTAATGGATTTTGAGTCATTGGTCATAAAGTCGACTTTATCCGGCGAATCACGATTCAGTGATTTGGTCACATACGCCAGACGTAAACGGTAGTCATCATAGGACAAATCACCGCTCCAGCCGTTGTAGGTATTAGGCGCGGCGCGCATTGATGTGGTCAGAACGCCGAGTTTGATCAGTTTCCATCCGCCGTAAAGATTACCGTTGACGCCTGACTCTGAGAATTTCATTTTGCCAAAAAGTTGCCCGACTTTATTAAACCCTTTGGATTTTCCGTCGTCGTTATACAATATCCCTCTCGATGCAAAATTCTCCGCTGCTGCCAGTTTGATGACACCATAATAAGAAGAATCCACGCCGATAAAATCCCCCAGATAGCCTGATTTATAATCCAGCGCCAATCCCTGCCCCCAGGCCGAGTGAACGGTACGGTCACCCGTTTCACCTTCATCGAGATACTTCCAGATATTATGCGTACCGAATTCTAATGAGCTGCCTTTAATAAAATCGCTGTCGGCCAGAGAGTCAATTCCAGCGAATGCCATTACCGGTGTTCCCAAAAGTACGGCGGTGAGTATCAGTGTGTGCTTTTCCATAGCCTGTCATCTCAAAATCATGACCTGAAGTCATGAGAAATTTCATCGCGCATGTCTTACAGGCAAAAAAAAACCTGAACAAAAATTCCACGAGGCGCGGGAAATTTCTGTTCAGGTTTTGCCTGCGAATGCAGTAACAATCCGCTGGGGAATATAGCGAATTTGGAAAAGTAAAAACAAGATACCGGCATCACTTTTCAAACTAAAATAGCGATTTGTGAACTCAGTCACTCCCGTTCAAATAGATTTGAATCTCATTTGTCTGAGAAAATTACCCGTTCTTGTGAATCTTTCCACTGATTAGCAGCGCTATATTAATGGTATTACTGTCTTTTTAATAACGCCATCACTTCATAATGCGCGGTATGCGGGAACATATCAAAAAGCTGTACGCGTTCAATCTGATATTCCGGCAGCAATGTCAGGTCTTTAGCCATCGTCTGCGCGTTGCAGCTGGAATAAAGGATCGTGGAAGGTGCCATGCGCCCCAGATATTCACACAATGTTTTACCGATGCCACGCCGGGGCGGATTCACCAGCACCAGATCGGGTACCTCGCCTTTGCCGGTCGCGAAACCCGTGGAATCCAGCGCCTGAAAATCGACGTTTTGCAGCCCCAGCCTGGCGGCTGATTCTTTTGCACAGTCAATGGCTTCTGCGCTGATTTCAATCCCGGTCAGTTTCATTTGCGGCGTGGCGCAGTGCAGACCAAAACCGCCGACGCCGCAGAATAAATCCCACATGCTGGTGATATCACCGCTCGCCCTCACCCAGTCGCGCGCCGTGGCATAAAGCTTTTCAGCCACCACCGGGTTGGTCTGGAAAAAGCTCTGCGGGCGGATAAACAGCGGCACATGGTTAAAGTCTTCTTCCAGACGTTGTACGTCTGTCAGCGCAATTTCAGTGTCGCCCTCGAGGATCGCCATATGCACCGGCTGAATGTTGGCGGAAATCACCTTCAGCTGCGGCAACTGCTGTTGCAGCCACGGCAGCGCGGCGCGCAGTTGCGCCAGTTTGGTTTCCGAGCGTAATACGAAGCGCAGCATCATTCCGCCCGCTTTCCGGCTTTCGGTCAGCAACAGAAACTTAAGCTCACCGCGTTTACGCGCCACGTTGTAAGGCGTCAGTCCGGCGCGGGCAATAAAAGTTTTCAGGACTGAAAATACCGCGGGGAAACTGGCCGGATACAGCGGGCACTCGCATAAATCGACCTGTGTGCCGTCACGGTGCAACATGCCGAGCAGCGGACGCTCCACGCTGCCGCTGACCACCATTTTGGCTTTATTGCGAAAGGCACTTTCCTCGCCGGTGACCGGTTCACACCATTCACCCACCGGCAATTCTGACAGCAAATCAGTGAGATCCTGCTGCTTGTCGGCTAATTGTTGTGAATACGGTTTGTCGAGCCACTGGCAAGAACGGCAGGTTCCTGCGGTGTAAAGTGCGCAATGCATGAAAAAGTCCGGTCAGTGAGTGCGGTAAAAAAACTGGCGCGCAGTTTACCACTGCGCGACGGGAAAGGCTCATTTACGCTCTGGCTATTTGTTGCGGGAGAAATATTTGCGGCTGCTGGCAGGCGCATATAACAGTAGCAGCATCAAGATATCGGGGATTTTTTGCATCAGCAGCGCGTAAAGAAATTCGCTCTGTGTTTCGACGTTAAAACGAAAGATGCGCGGCCCGAACCAGTCAAACGACGCCAGCAACATGTAACCGACCACAATCACCTGACAACCGATAAATGCCCGACGCCCCCAGCGGCGGCCACGCATCATGGCAAATGCGGCGCGACATTCGACCAGCACAATCAGCAGACTGGCCAGCATGATGAAACAGTTCAGCCAGGATCCTGCACTGACCTCGATAAAGCTCATCAGCCCTGAAAAACCCATGGCATCGAACAGTAAAATGAATTCGAGTAAGCGTGTCGCGACAATCGCCGACGCACCGATCATAACGGGAACAGGGATAAAGGCCAGTTTCATAAATCCTTTTGGGCTCTCCATTTACATTCAGGGCGGAAACAATCCGCCCTGAAAATTATCTTAAAATTTAAGCACGCTGAGCGCGCTGTATTTCTTTTCGTCTTTGCTTCTCGGCTCTGGACATAAACCACCAGGCAATCATGCCAATGATACCGACCACCAGCAAGATGAGCGTCGCCAGTGCGTTGATTTCCGGATTAACCCCCATACGCACGCTGGCAAATACCAGCATAGGTAAAGTGGTCGAGCCCGGACCGGCGACAAAACTGGCAATCACCAGATCGTCGAGAGACAACGTAAACGCCAGCAGCCAGCCGGAGATCAGCGCCGGTAAAATCATCGGCAGCGTGATGATAAAGAACACCTTCAATGGCGCGGCTCCTAAATCCATCGCCGCTTCTTCAATCGACCGGTCCAGTTCACGTAGGCGCGCAGAGACCACCACCGCCACGTAGGCGCTGCAAAACGTTACGTGCGCCAGCCAGATGGTGAACATACCGCGTTCCGCTGGCCAGCCAAACGCGTGCCCCATCGCCACAAACAGCAATAACAGCGCCAGACCGGTGATGACATCAGGCATAACCAGCGGCGCGGTCAGCATAAAAGCAAAACCGGTTGAACCGCGAAAACGCTGAAAACGCACCATCACGACCGCCGCCAGTGTACCGACAATCACCGCCATCGTGGCGGCGGCAGTGGCAATAGTCAGACTCGTACCGACCGCGCTTATCATCGCGGAATCGTGAAAAAGCTGAGTATACCAGCGGGTGGACCAGCCAGCCCAGACCGTTACCAGCTTCGAGCTGTTAAACGAGTAAATAACCAACATCAGCATCGGGGCGTACAAAAACGTAAAGCCGAGCACCAGAATAAAAATTCGCCACGGCGAACGGACAACCGGTAACTGATTCATTCTTTGTCTCCCAGCTCTTTGTTTTGGTATTTCTGGAACCACAGGATTGGCATGATCAGCAGCAATAACATGACCACTGCCACCGCTGAAGCCACCGGCCAGTCGCGGTTGTTGAAGAATTCCTGCCACAGAACACGACCAATCATATTGCTGTCCGGCCCGCCGAGCAGTTCAGGGATCACGTATTCCCCTACCGCCGGAATAAAGACCAGCATCGAACCGGCAATAATCCCGCCTTTGGTCAGCGGCATAATCACTTTGAAGAAGGTTTTCATCGGACGCGCACCGAGATCCTGCGCCGCTTCTACCAGCGAGTAATCCATGCGGGTCAGCGCGGTATAAATCGGCAACACCATAAACGGCAGATATGAATACACAATGCCGATATAGACCGCCAGATTGGTGTGCAAAATCACCAGCGGCTGGTCGATAACATGCAACCAGAGCAGCACGTTATTGAGCACGCCGTTATCTTTGAGGATGCCAATCCAGGCGTAAACGCGGATCAGGAATGACGTCCAGGAAGGCAAAATCACCAGCAGCAAAAGGATATTACGCGTCGAGGTCCGGCTGTGTGCCACCGCCCATGCCAGCGGATAACCAATCAGCAGGCACAGCACGGTGGAAATCGCCGCCACTTCCAGCGATTGCAGATAGGCATCGATATACAGCGGATCCTGCGTCAGCCCGATGTAGTTAGCGATGTTAAGCGCGATATCCAGCATGCCGTCTGACCAGGTGACCAGATCGGTATACGGCGGAATAGCCCGCGCCATTTCTGCAAAACTGATTTTGAATACAATCAGGAATGGCAGTAAAAACAGCAGCAGGAACCACACCAGCGGCAGCAGAATAACCAGTTTGCGGCCATGACGTTGTTGCAAACGACCGGTGAAAGCGTTGAATCCGCCCGGAGGTTTACTGCCCGGCACTTCGGAGATTACAGACATTTTCATCCCCCTTTAAACAGTCAGCACGACGCAGCTGTCGGCTTCCCAGCACAGACGCACTTCGTCACCCCAGGTCGGCATCCCTTTACGGAAACGGTGGCCGTTTTGCAATTGCGCAGTGATCATCTGCCCGCTGTGCAGCCGGACGTGATAAATCGACAAGTCGCCGAGATACGCGATATTGACCACTTCACCGACAGCAAAGTTACAACCGTCTTCCGGCACCTGTTCGCACAGCATGATTTTTTCCGGGCGCAGCGCGACAAAAACGGGTACGCCATCGACCACGGAGACATCCGGATCCACTTTCAACGGATGAACCAGACCCGGCGATGTCAGGACCAGCGCATCATCCAGACGCTCTTTCAGCACGCCTTCGAAAACATTTACGGAGCCGATAAATTCGGCGCTGAAACGGCTGGTCGGGTGCTCATAGATCTCTTCCGGCTCACCGATCTGCACGAATTTGCCACGGTTCATGATGGCGATACGCCCGGCCATGGTCATGGCTTCTTCCTGATCGTGCGTGACCATGACGCAGGTCGCGCCAACGCGCTCAAGAATATCCACCACTTCCAGCTGCATACGGTCACGCAGCTTTTTATCCAGCGCGCCCATCGGTTCATCGAGCAGCAATAATTTTGGTCGTTTCGCCAGACTGCGCGCCAACGCTACACGCTGACGCTGACCGCCGGAAAGCTGATGCGGCTTACGTTTAGCGAACTCCTGCATGTGAACCAGCGTCAGCATTTCCGCCACGCGGCTTTTGATTTCTGCCGACGGCAGCTTGTCCTGCTTGAGGCCAAACGCAATATTCTGTTCGACTGTCATGTGCGGGAACAAAGCGTAAGACTGGAACATCATGTTGATCGGACGCTGATACGGCGGCACCTGCGAAAGATCTACGCCATCCAGCACGATCTGACCCTGCGTGGGCTGTTCGAAACCGGCCAGCATACGCAACAGGGTCGACTTTCCACAGCCGGACGCGCCGAGCAGTGCGAAAATCTCGCCTTTGTATATGGTCAGGCTCACGTCATCAACGGCGGCCTGGCCATCAAAAGATTTGGTCAGATTGCGGATTTCCAGTAAAGGCGTGAAACCCTTCTGGGATTTAGGCTGCGGGCGGGGGATAGCGTCGTTCACTCAGAGAAATCTCCGGTATCAGAATAAAGCGGTTCAAATAAGCATAACAGTCAGGGGGAAAAGTGCCTGATCTGTATGCCCAAAATACGGCCGGAAGTAAAACGTCAGCGGCCCCGCCATGATTCTGCGGAGCCGCTAACGATTGAACCCTAAATAATTCGAGTTACAGGAAGGCGGCAAGTGAGCGAATCCCGATGAGCTTACACAAGTAAGTGATTCGGGTGAGCGAACGCAGCCAACGCATCTGTAGCTTGAAGTATGACGGGTTTATTTGCCGGTCTTAACCTTGGTCCACGAACGTGTGATCACGCGATCAATCTTCGGATCCTGAACTTTCAGGGTGAAGAGTTTCGCCTGAACGTCTGCCGGTGGATAAATGCCAGGGTTGTTACGCACATCTTCGTTGACCAGTGGCGTCGCGGCTTTGTTTCCGCTGGCGTAGTAAACGGTGTTACTGATTTGTGCGATCACTTTCGGTTCCATCAGGTAATTCAGGAACTGATAGGCTTCATCAAGATTTTTGGCATCAGCAGGAATAGCAAACACGTCGAAGAAGGCCAGCGCCCCTTCTTTAGGAATGCTGTACGCCACGTTCACGCCATTCTTCGCTTCTTTCGCGCGGTTAGACGCCTGCATCACATCCCCTGCCCAGCCAATCGCCACGCAGATATCACCATTTGCCAGGTCATTGATGTACTGGGATGAGTGGAAATAACGAATATTCGGACGCAGTTTCAGCAAAAGATCGTTGGCCGCACCGGTGTAATCGGACGCTTTAGTGCTGTTCGGATCCAGATGCAGATAATTGAGCACGGTGGCGTAGATTTCAGCAGGTGCATCGAGGAAGGAAACGCCGCAGCTTTTCAGTTTCTCGAGGTTTTCAGGCTTGAGAACTAAATCCCAGCTGTCGACCGGCGCGTCTTTACCCAGAACTGCTTTCACTTTATCGACGTTATAGCCAATACCGGTGGTCGCCCACAGATAAGGGATAGCGTATTTGTTGCCCGGATCGTGCTGCGCAACCATTTTCAGCAGCGCGGGATCCATATTTTTGTAGTTCGGCAGTTTGCTTTTGTCGAGAGGCTGGAAGACGCCTGCCGCCAGCTGACGCTCGAGGAAACTGGCCGATGGCACCACCAGATCGAAACCGGTGCTGCCCGCCATCAGTTTGCCTTCCAGCACTTCGTTGGAGTCAAACACGTCGTAAACCACTTTGATGCCGGTTTCCTTCTGGAAATCAGGCACGGTATTTGGCGCGATATAATCAGACCAGTTATAAATATGCAGCGTTTTTTCTTCCGCAGACGCTGTGACGGACGCAGCCATAACCAGGCCGGCGACAACACCCGATAACCACTTTTTACGCAGGGTGAACATCCGTTACTACCTCCAAGACAGGGGAATATAAAATTGAATTTGTATCACTGAAATGGATACAAAACCTTTCACACTAAGGCCAACTGCCGTCCACGAATGTGCATAGGCATTCAACGTTGACGCATACGCTGCCTGCGAATTAACCGTTTGGTTTTACGACGTAATCACGCTTGATGCAGAGTCAGAAGCATAGCGCCTGCAACCCCTGTGTACCAGCCTCCTGAGGCAAAACCGGCGTTTATCGATTAATTATGCAGATTTAGTCTATACCGTCTGGCATTTTGCCTTTTAACAAAGTGAAATATCCGGCAACAATGGCACAATCCCAGCATAACTTATGGCGAAAGCGAATAAAGGCAGCGGAGCCGCAATAAACACGGCTCGCAGAAAAGGATCTTCAAGGGGGAAAATGTCTTTACAGAAATAACTGCCATCAGGGAAATGGCAGATGAAACAAAATCAGTGCAGCAAAGGTAGATTCACAGAAGTCACCGGCGCGCCTTCTTCTTCATCACCGAGGAACAGCAGGTCATTGGCATGCGCTTCGAGAATAATCATCGACATCTGCTCTTCTGCCTGTTGCAGGAAGAAAGCAAACTGCTCTTCGGTCACGCCCACCGCAATCGTCAGCGACTGGCAGACAATCAGTTTCGGCAGATTATCGTCCTGAATATCAACAAACGCTTTAATGGTCAGGGAGCTGGCGTTAATCGAGCTCAGGTCAGCGACCAGCGGGATAAGCGCCGTCGGTTTTACTTCGGCCAGCGCAGAAAACAAAATAACGTTGTCTACGATATCGAGTTTGGCATCAAAAATGCCATCAAAATTCTGCATATGCGGCAAATGGAGAGCCTGACAGGAATCACACTCGAAAAAAGAGATGCCCAGCTGATCCAGCCAGCGCCGCAGCAGCGCTAAATCAGGGACGATGAGCGAATCCATAGAATGCCTCACGAGTTCAACACAACGAAAAAAACAACCCCTTCGTAACGCTATCGGCATTACGAAGGGGTCATAGCTTACGGAATATTGCCGGTTAGCGCTACGATCAATACCGGATTGATGGATATTAGCGCGGCTAAATAAGAATTAGCCGCCAGATTTGAGACGAAATCCCGGTCGCGCCCGTTGCTCAATGTAGTCAATCATCATACCGGCAATATCCAGCCCGGTGGTCGTCTCTATACCCTCGAGCCCCGGCGAGGCATTGACTTCCATCACCAGCGGGCCGCGGTTTGCCCGCAAAATATCCACACCGGCGACGTCCAGCCCGAGCGTCAGCGCGGCTTTCACTGCAATTTCTTTCTCCTGTGGCGTGATTTTGACCTGAGTCGCCGTGCCGCCGCGATGCAGGTTGGAACGAAAATCACCCGGTTTGGCCTGACGTTCAATGGCCGCCACCACTTTCCTGCCCACGACCAGACAGCGAATATCACGCCCCTGCGCTTCCCGTATATATTCCTGCACCAGAATATGCGCGTTCAGGCCGCGAAAGGCGTCAATCACGCTTTCCGCCGCCTGACGGGTTTCGGCCAGTACAACGCCGATGCCCTGCGTGCCTTCCACCAGTTTCACCACCAGCGGCGCGCCACCGACCAGCGCAATCAAATCCGACGTATCATCCGGCGCATTCGCAAAACCGGTGATAGGCAAATCGATGCCTTCACGGGCCAGAATCTGCATGGAGCGTAATTTATCGCGTGCACGGGTAATCGCCACCGATTCATTGAGCGGAAAACTGCCCAGCATCTCAAACTGGCGTAACACCGCAGTGCCATAAAATGTGATCGCAGAACCGATACGTGGAATAACCGCCTGATAAATATCGAGCTGACGACCGCGATAATGCACACTTGGCGCGGCAGGATTGATATTCATGTAGCAGGAAAGCGGGTCAATAATGTCTATCTCATGCCCGCGGGATCCCGCTGCTTCCTTCAGGCGTTTACACGAATACAAAGACCCGTCACGGGAAAGAATTGCAATTTTCATCCGACACTCCGTCGCCGTTTTAGCGTGTTGCCCAACCCTGCTTGTGCAATGCGTCCAACATGAACGGACGCTGTTCCTTTTTCAGCGTGCGCATGATCAGGTCGCTCCAGGTATCGCGACGCGCATTGCTGTCACGCTGTAAGTAATACTGACTTAATTCTTCATCATATTCCGCCAGAACCGCTTTATTCACTGGCTGATAACTGTTTTCGTGGACCAGCATGGACTGCGGCATACGCGGTTTCACCTGGTGATCCTGCGCTGGTGTACCGATGCAAAAACCAAACAAGGGCATGACAAATTTTGGCAATTTCAGCAGCGTCACAACATCGTCCACCTGATTACGGATCCCGCCGATAAATACACCGCCCAGACCCAGCGACTCTGCCGCCGTCATGGCATTTTGCGCCATCAGCGCGGTATCCACGCAACCCAGGAGCAATTGCTCGGCAAGGCCAAGTTCCGCTTCGGGGTTAATCTGCAAGTTGCGGTTGAAATCTGCGCAGAAGACCCAAAATTCCGCTGCACTGGCAACATATTTTTGCCCGCCGGTATACTGCACCAGCGTTTCGCGCAGTGAAGGATCGGTGACACGAATAATAGAAGAGCATTGCAGGAAACTGGAAGTCGATGCTGATTGCGCAGCGCCAATAATGGCTTCGCGTTGTTCTTCGCTTACCGGCTGGTCGGTAAAAGCACGAATTGAACGGTGAGAGCGCAAAAGGTCGATAGTCGGCGTCATGAGAGATTCCTGAATGGTGTGAGTAACGGTGTAAGTAAAAGAGATAACTGTCTCAATCATTCATGCAGTGAGCACCGTTTGCAAGGTTTGCGGCATCAATTGGTGCAACAATGTGTGGCAGCCAAAAACAGCAGCAGGTTCATTCAGATAGGTCAGAGGTATCAGACTGACAGGTAATTCCTGCTTTTTTTTATGGTTTGCAACAGGCATAGTAGCGACATCAAAAAGGTGATGTGGATAACAAAAATAGTTACTCCCCTTTCATTTTATCTTGCTGGTATTAACTAAGGAGTCTCCATGTTTGCAGTAATTTTCGGGCGTCCTGGCTGTCCTTATTGCGTGCGTGCTAAAGAGTTGGCTGAAAAACTGACTGAAGAACGTGATGATTTCAACTTCCGTTATATCGATATCCACGCGGAAGGCATCACTAAAGCCGACCTGGAAAAAACCGTGGGCAAACCGGTTGAAACGGTTCCACAGATTTTCCTCGATCAGAAACACATCGGCGGTTGCACTGATTTTGAAGCGTATGCCAAAGAGAATCTGGCGCTTTTCAGCAACTGATCCGCAAAGAAAAAAGACATACACGCAGCAAAAAGGCGCTCAATGAGCGCCTTTTCTATTGGTCAGATATTGCCGGTAGGCGGTTGTGGCGAGAACAACAAACATTGCGCCCAGCACGCACCAGAAAATCGCGCTGGCGGCATAAGCCACTTCCTGGACAGGAGGTCGTACGCGAACGTAGTAAATCCAGCGCAGGGTGAAACAAAAAGGCACCGCCGCAAAAGCGCCCAATAAAGTCGAAAATATCGCCGTATTACGGAAAATTAAAGCCGTTATTACACCAGGAAAAAGAAATAATAACAGCCCGTATTCCGGACCGGGAAATTGGTCACTAACAATTATCCAACCATTTTTTAAAAAAATAAAAGCAATTACAAATAATATACAACATGTCGCCGGTGCTTTTATCTTTCGCCAAATTGCCATTTTACTTCCTCCTTAAAGCTGGCGAGTTTTCACAGGTTCTCTGCACAAAATGCGTTCTTTCTTACCTGTCAGAGCCATCTGGCTCCTTTCCCTGCGGTGTCACGCACTCCCGCGAAACACAAAAAAAGCTTTCAGAATATTTATACGCCCTTTTCTCTGGCTGAACGGCCTTTCTGTGACTAAAATGACGCCCGAAAGCCGCTGTGCCCTGACCTTGGCCTTTTTTCAGGCGATGGCAGCACGAGTAGGAATTTTCTGTTTCTGAATTTATCCTTTACATTCTCCTATATCAAGAATTTGTTGGTAAACAATAAGTTATCCTTGTGAATATAAACGTCGCTAGTTTGTTAAACGGGAATTACATCCTGTTATTATTTGTAGTTCTGGCACTCGGTTTGTGTCTGGGGAAAATTCGTCTGGGTTCTGTCCAGCTCGGAAATTCTATTGGCGTATTAGTGGTTTCGCTGCTTTTAGGCCAGCAGCACTTCAGCATTAATACCGAAGCCCTGAACCTCGGCTTTATGCTGTTTATTTTCTGTGTCGGCGTAGAAGCCGGGCCGAACTTTTTTTCAATATTCTTCCGCGACGGCAAAAATTATTTCATGCTGGCGCTGGTGATGGTCGGTAGCGCCATGTTGCTGGCTTTCGGGCTTGGTCGTTTTTTTGGCTGGGACATCGGCCTGACTGCCGGTATGCTCGCCGGTTCCATGACTTCGACGCCGGTATTGGTCGGCGCGGGAGATACGCTGCGTAACACTATGGGTGGCAATAATCTTCTGGGGTCCGAACTGGATAATCTGAGTCTCGGCTACGCCCTGACCTATCTTATCGGACTGGTCAGCCTGATTTTCGGCGCTCGTTATCTGCCAAAACTACAGCATCAGGATTTACCGACCAGCGCCCAGCAAATTGCACGCGAACGCGGTCTGGATACCGACAGCAAGCGCAAAGTCTATCTGCCGGTGATCCGCGCCTATCGTGTCGGACAGGAACTGGTGGCCTGGGCGGATGGTAAAAATCTGCGCGAATTGGGGATTTACCGTCAGACCGGATGTTACATCGAACGCATCCGTCGCAATGGCATTCTGGCGACGCCGGACGGTGATGCAGTATTACAAGTCGGCGATGAAATCTCGCTGGTGGGTTATCCTGATGCGCATTCACGTCTTGATCCGAGTTTCAGAAACGGAAAGGAAGTGTTCGACCGCGATCTGCTCGACATGCGCATTGTGACTGAAGAAGTGGTGGTCAAGAATAACCATGCCGTCGGCAAGCGTCTGAGCCAGCTGAATCTGACCGATCAAGGCTGTTTCCTGAACCGCGTGATCCGCAGCCAGATTGAAATGCCAATCGACGACAGTATCGTGCTGAATAAAGGCGATGTTTTGCAGGTCAGCGGCGATGCAAAGCGCGTGAAAAGCGTGGCGGAACGTATCGGGTTTATCTCCGTACACAGCCAGCTCACCGATTTGCTGGCCTTCTGCGCCTTCTTTATCGTCGGCCTGATGATTGGTCTTATCACCTTCCAGTTTAAAAACTTCAGTTTCGGTATCGGGAATGCCGCTGGCTTGTTGTTCGCCGGGATCATGCTGGGCTTCCTGCGGGCCAACCACCCTACTTTCGGTTATATCCCGCAGGGTGCACTGAATATGGTGAAAGAGTTCGGTCTGATGGTGTTTATGGCGGGCGTCGGCCTGAGTGCCGGTGCGGGCATCAACAATGGCCTCGGCGCAGTCGGCGGTCAGATGCTAATTTCCGGCCTGATTGTCAGCCTGGTTCCGGTGGTGATCTGCTTTATCTTCGGGGCATATATACTGCGTATGAACCGCGCACTGCTGTTTGGTGCCATCATGGGGGCCCGAACCTGCGCCCCTGCGATGGAAATCATCAGTGATACCGCCCGCAGTAACATTCCTGCACTCGGTTATGCAGGAACCTACGCGATTGCTAACGTATTACTGACACTCGCCGGCACGTTGATCGTCATCATCTGGCCAGGGGCATGACGTAAGTCATTGAACTGTAACGTGGCAAAAAAAAATCAATAATTTTTTTAAAATTTTGCCACATAGAACGAACTTTTAAAGTCTGCCGCAGTCTTAATTAGTGCCACTGCTTTTCTTTGAAGTCCCCAAATTTGGAGAGCCCAGCAATCCCGCCTCGTTAGGTTCAAGATTGTTGGGTTTTTTCTTTTCTGTTTTAGAACAATCTTTATCCTTCGTTACACCCTGTCATTCTCAATCACCCGAACCAGGGTCCCATCAATATCAATCATGACTCCCATTTTCATCCCTGACTGGATTTGGGGCAGATGAACGCAGGGTCGTGAATGAGGGTCCTCGCCGATACCCGCGGCCTTAAAGGCTGCAAACATGGCATCGGCGTCATCGACGCGTAAACAGCAGCTGAACCAGCTGGTCTGTGGATCGAGTTCTGTGTGCAGGAAGAATTCTAATGTAATTTCTCCACGGACCATGATCAGCCAGTCGTCATCGACATATGTCGTATGGAAGCCAAAACTGGCATAGAAATCTTGTGTCGCGCTGAAGTTTCGGGAAGGGAGATTAGGTGTGGCGAAATCGGTCATAGCGGCTCTCTTATCTCTGAGGGTGTCGTTGAACGTTCACGCCATCATGCCTGAGCCATCAAAGTGAAGAAAGGAAGAAGTTAAACGAAAATCCCCCACCTTTCGGCAGGGGATTCAGACACATGAGACGCAGGCGCCCTCAGTAAGGGCAGCGTCGGTTTATCAGAACTGATAAACCAGACCCACAGCAACAACGTCATCGGTATTGATGCCGGCGTCGCGGGTCAGACGGGTGTCGTCCATCAGGTTGATTTTGTAATCAACGTAAGTCAGCATGTTTTTGTTGAAGAAGTAAGACGCGCCAACATCAACATATTTGGTCAGGTTCTGGTTGCTGTAGCCAGGAACATTACGCGCGTGTGACTGAACATACGCAACAGACGGACGCAGACCGAAGTCGAACTGGTATTGCGCTACCGCTTCAAAGTTCTGCGCTTTATCCGCATAACCGTAAGCAGTACTGCCTGCTTTACCGAAGCGGTTCGCGTTGTAGCTCTGAGTGTACATCGCGGCCAGATAGATGTTGTTCGCATCGTATTTCAGACCACCGCTGTAAGCAGTTGCTTTGTCGCCGTTACCGATGATAGCTGGATTGTTGCGGCCATTTTGCTCATTGGTACGATCAGAAGCCATCATAGCGGCTGCTGCGCTGAAGCCTTCGCCCAGGTCATAAGACAGAGACATGCCATAGCCGTCACCGTTTTGAGCCAGTACATCGCGACCGTTGTTAGATTCGGTGGCGCTGCCGTTTTTGCCCTGATACTGAACAGCAACATCCAGGCCATCAACAATACCGAAGAAATCTTTGTTACGGTAGGTCAGCACGCCGTTTGCACGCTGGAACATGAAGTTGTCTGCACCGTAAGTATCGCCGCCGAATTCAGGCAGTACGTCAGTCCATGCCGCGACGTCATACATCACGCCATAGTTACGGCCGTAATCCAGTGAACCCCACTGACCGAATTTCAGACCCGCAAAACCGACACGGGTAAAGTTGTTATTATCAGCGCTTTCAGCGGAATTCAGGGCTGCCTGATATTCCCACTCACCGTAACCGGTCAGCTCGCTATTAATTTGGGTTTCACCGCGAAAGCCAAAACGCATATATGACTGGTCGCCGTCAGTGCTGTCGTCGCTGGAGAAATAATGTAAGCCATCGACTTTACCGAACAGATCAAGTTTGTTGCCGTCTTTATTATAAATTTCGGCAGCGCCAGCAGTGCCAGCCATCATCAGAGCAGGAATTACCAGAGAAAGCGCGCGTAATTTCATCATCAATATCCTTGATTATTTGGAAGCTATCTAAATTGCCATCCGGCAAGTTAATTATCAGCCCGCCGTGAAGTTATATTTCTTCTTAAGGCCTGGAGCTGATGGGCGTCAAAATAATCCAGGATAAGTTCCGTTGCAACCGGAAAAACTTTGAAATAGTTTTCGTTTGGCATTTGTTTAAGTTTAAAAAATCATCAATTCATAATAAAAAACATCTTTAAACCATACAGTTATAACAAGGAAACTCATCCTCGAATTAGTATTATTTTTTTAGAGTAATGCAAAGACATAATAATAATTTCATGGAGAAACCAGGGCATGAAAACATAATTTCAGGTTTCAAAACCTCCTTATGTAATGTTTTGTATACCCCAGAACATGGGGTTGTAATTTCACCACAAAAAAGCCTCCGAATTGGAGGCTGATGAATTTATTTGCATAAATATTTATTACATTATCCGTTCGAGATGCTGATCTTTACCCCCTAAACGGCCGTCGGTCTGATTCCATTCCTTTTCGTACGCCTGATAAGCAAATACAAATGCCTCATGGCCGTCTTCAAATAACTGATCCGGGCGTTTATGCCAGCCAGAATAGGCGTCGTAACGCAAAATTTCATAACCGCCTTCGACCGGATGAAAAAGGTAAGTGTAATGTTCACAATATTCCGGCGCGTAGGGAATATCTTCACCTGCTTCCAGTGTGATGAACAGTCCGCCCAGGCGTATTTTAATCATTGATATCCTTAATCATTACCCACAATTTAGTCGTCTGCGTGGCCGTTACATAGGCAGTTTCAGCCATCTGTTGCATCCCCTGCCGCTGATAAAATCCTATAGCGGGCAGATTGCTCTGCAATACATCCAGCCAGAGAACCGGTTGCCGGTGTTCTCTCGCGACGCGTTCCGCCGCCGCAAACAGTTTCGCTCCAAGCCCACGTGCGCGGCTTTCAGGCAGAAAGTACAGTTTGCATAGTTTAGCGCCAGATGCTGTCGTCACACCGGTGTCTGGCTGCACATTAAAATCGAGCCGCGCAAATCCAACTGCGCCGCCGTTTTCCTCGGCCACCAGCCATCGGCTGTCAGGGCTGTTCAGGCTGAGACGCATCACCTCATCACCAAAATCACCGGCCAGAAAAGCATCCAGCTCATCATTATTGTGCCACAAGCTACCAAAATAATGGCGATAGGTCTCGTGCCCGAGACGCTGCAATACGCTTAAATCAGCAAAAACGGCCTCACGAATCTCCATTTCATTGCTCTCTTATAAAATTATTCACTACACTGTTCAGGCCAAAATGAATTGGCAGTTAAGACTATTTTTATAGGAGTCATTCTCATGACGCAAAATATTTACGATGATCAGGCTTTCTTTGATGGTTATGCCGGGCTCGGACGCTCTCAGTTCGGTCTGGACGGCGCGCCGGAATGGCCTTCCCTGAAAGCGATGCTGCCGGACATGAACGGCGCGCATGTCGCAGATCTGGGTTGTGGTTACGGCTGGTTTTGCCGCGCGGCACGGGAAATGGGCGCGGATGAGGTTCTCGGGCTGGATATCTCGGAAAAAATGCTGGAAAAAGCCCGTTCCATGACACCGGATACGGGGATCCGCTATCAAAGACGCGACCTGGAAGCGCTGATCTTACCCGAAGCGTGTTTTGATCTTATCTACAGTTCGCTGACCCTGCATTACATCGACGCCCTGCCCGCGCTGTTCCGTACAATTTTTCAGGCGCTGAAAGCAGGGGGTCACTTCGTCTTTTCTGCTGAGCATCCGGTGTATACCGCACCTTCCGAACCGGGCTGGAAGCTCAACGGACAAGGCCATAAAGCCTGGCCGGTGGATGGTTATCAGCGTGAAGGCCAGCGCGTCACTGACTGGTTTGCAGAAGGTGTCATTAAGCAGCACCGCAAACTCGGCACCTATATCAACTTATTGATCGAAGCGGGATTCGTTATCCATCATCTGGATGAATGGGGCCCTTCTGCTGAGCAGATTGCTGCTTATCCGGATCTGGCTGAAGAAGCGGAACGGCCAATGTTGTTCCTGATGTCAGTGCAAAAACCGCGTTAACGGTTAACTGTTCGCATCCCATTTTTTGAAATCTTCTCTTTCATTTTTCACGTCAGGCATCACCGCCGGGAGGCTGGTCCTCCCGCCTGCTTAAGGCTTCCTTAAGTTCTTCTCTTTACACTCTATTTCATCGCGAAACTATACCGATGCTCAATGACTCGGGAAATTCAGACGATGCCCCCTTTACCTCAGTGACAGTGCAATTTAACGTAGCGACCGTTTATGAAGGTTTTGTTACTGATCGACCGGAATTTTTTTGAAGGCTATTTTGGCCTGTTTATTCGAGGGTAGTTTAATGGAACAGCTGAACCATCTGGTTTTTCTCTGGATTAACGCCACACCGGCCTCGCCGGAGGCGCTGATCAAATTTGCCGGATTTTTGGCAAATGACCTGATCATCATCGTCCCCCTGCTGATTGTCGGGTTATGGCTTTGGGGTCAGCGCGAGAACATCGGCCAGCAACGCGTATTGGTCAGCAAAACGGCAATTGCCCTCCTTTTTGCGATGGCGACCGCCAAATCGCTATCGCTGCTATTCCCTCATGCTCGCCCTTTTGTCGAAGGGTTCGGGCATACATTTATTCAGCACGCCCCTGACAGTTCATTCCCGAGCGACCATGGCACTGCCATCTTCACTTTCGCCCTGTCGTTCCTGTTTTGGCACCGCCTGTGGTCCGGCGCATTACTGATGGTTACCGCCGTGGGTATCGCCTGGTCACGTGTCTATCTGGGCGTTCACTGGCCCCTCGATATGGTTGGGGGATTCCTGGTGGGTATGCTGGGTTGCCTGTTCGCACAACTGGTGTGGAACCTGTTCGGTGAGCAAATTAACGCGATGATGTGCAAAGTTTACCGCTTTGGATTTGCCTTCCCGATTAAGAAAGGCTGGGTACAGAACTAAATTTTTTCACCAAAAAAAACACAAAAAAACGAGGCCACATCTGAGCCTCGTTTTTTTATTTCAGCGAAGGATCATTTGCCGAAGACACTGCTCCACAAACCACTGATCTTCATCATCACGAAGTCCCAGATACGGCCAATGAACCCGGTTTCCTTCACTTCCTGCAATGCTACCAGCGGACGCTGTTCAATGACTTTACCGTCCAGACTGAAATCTACCGTACCCACCACCTGATTTTTCGCCAGTGGCGCTTCAAGCTGCTTAGTGGTGAGATTAAAGCTGGCTTTGAGATTCTTCAGCTGGCCTTTTGGCATGGTCAGCGACGCATTTTCTGCGACACCCAGCGGTACCATTTTTTCATCCCCGAACCAGACGCGCTGGCTGGTAAACGCATCACCGGCTTTAATCGGCGTCAGCGTTTCGTAAAAACGGAAACCCCAGGTCAGCAGGCTTTCGCTTTCGCTGAAACGGATCCGGTCACTCGGCGCGCCCATCACCACGGCAATCAGCCGCATGCCGGTGGGATCACTGGCAGAAGACACCAGGTTATAACCCGCGCCTGAGGTGTAACCGGTTTTGATACCGTCAACATTCAGGTTTGAGCTCCACAGCAAACGGTTACGGTTAATCTGTTTGATGTGGTTAAAGGTGAATTCTTTCTCTTTGTGAAGCGCATATTCATCTGGCGTGTCGCGGATCAATGCCTGCGAAAGCAGCGCCATATCGGTCGCAGACGTGTACTGACCATCCGCATCAAGCCCGTGAACAGTTTTGAAATGCGTATTTTGCAGTTTTAGCTGTTCTGCGTAGCGGTTCATCAGGTTGACGAAAGAATCCTGGCTGCCTGCAACGTAATCGGCCAGTGCGATACTGGCATCGTTACCCGATTGAATAACGACGCCTTTATTGAGTTCAGACACCGGCACGCGGTCGCCGGGTTTGAGGAACATCAGAGAAGATCCGCGCAGTACTGGGTTGCCGGTTGCCCAGGCATCGTTGCCGACAGAAACCAGATCGTCAGATTTGATTTTACCGGATTTGATCGCCTGCCCGACCACGTAGCTCACCATGATTTTGCTCAGGCTGGCTGGGTCAAGACGGGCATCGGGGTTAGATTCGGTGATGATTTTCCCGCTGTTGTAATCCATTAACACCCAGGATTTGGCGTTAATCTGAGGGGCGACGGGGCCGTTATCTGCCTGAGCGGCAGGGAGCGCCAGCAGGAATATTCCACTGCCCAGCGCGTAAATGAAAGTCCGTTTGAATTGGGAAGAAATTGTCATAGGTATC
Organism: Rahnella bruchi; assembly: GCF_003614975.1. Lineage (GTDB taxonomy): Bacteria > Pseudomonadota > Gammaproteobacteria > Enterobacterales > Enterobacteriaceae > Rahnella > Rahnella bruchi. The sequence continues at coordinate 81,304 of NZ_QZWI01000002.1, forward strand.
AGCGCTTTTGTCCGGGTAACTGAAATTTATCTTATCTTTCAATCAGATTGTGCAACTCTGTCAGGTGTAAAACCTACTTCTTTCCGGGTCGGGAATAAACCTAAATAGTGTAAAGATCTTAAGAATAGTAGAGTTTTCCGCTGCTTGCGCAGATTCAACTGGCGATAAAAACGGCAGTCAGTGCTTGACCAATTCATTCCTGTGCGGCAGTTTGGCATATAAATATCTATAAAATATCTATAACAATAAACGGGTTATCCGCAACGGGATATCAACGTACGTGAACTGAAGGCAGAGGCATAAATGGCAGGTTTGGTCTTTAAGGCGCTGATCGGCGCGCTGGTCGTGATCCTGATCGGAATACTCTCGAAAACACGCAACTATTACATTGCCGGGCTGGTACCGTTGTTCCCCACTTTCGCCCTCATTGCCCATTACATTGTCGGCACTGAACGCAACATTGAGGCACTGCGCACGACCATCATTTTTGGCTTGTGGGCGGTGATCCCCTACATGGTGTATCTGCTTTCCTTATATTTTTTCATCGGTTCGATGAAATTGCCTTATGCGCTGATTGCCGCCGTGGCCTGCTGGTCACTGGCAGCCTGGGCACTGATAAGCCTGTGGAGCCGTCTTCACGCCGGATGAAACAGCAGATGAAGATTGTGTGGCATAAACGTTCATAAAACACTCAACTGCAAAAATTGCGCTACGCTGAATGAAGACTGTCAGATGAGGGAATCCGTGCCATGGATCTCGCAATTTTTGAGCTCGACCACACCCTGATTTGCGATGACAGCCACAACCTGTGGCTGCACTGGCTGATTTCTCAGGGTTACGTCTCTTCGGATGAACTCAGTCATTATCGTATGCACGCCCTGCCCGCGCAGTTCTCCCCGCAAGATGTCGCGAATTACAGTGATTATCTTGCCCGCGCATTTTTCCCGATGAGCGGCCTGAGCTGTCCGACGGTGGCGAACTGGGTTCAGCGGTTTATTCACCGCGATATCATGCCCCGCGTATATCCCCAGGCTCGTGAAAGGCTGGAATGGCACCGTGCGCGCGGGGATGAAATCCTGATCGTATCGGCGTGTGGCGAAAATCTGGTTAAGCCGGTGGCCAGACGTCTCGGCGCACATGCAGGTATCGGATTGCAGGCCGGAATCAGTAACCAGCGCTTCAGTGGTGCGGTTGAAGGCAATCTGATGTTTCACCAGGGTCGCCTTGATCGGTTGAAACTTTGGCTGGAAGCCCGCAAACCCCATGTTTATCAGCAAATATTTGCCTACAGCCACACGATGTACGACCAGCCTTTACTTGAATTCGCTGATGTTTCGACAGTTATCAATGCCAGCGAAGCGTTACAACATCTCGCTGCCGCGAAGGGCTGGCATTCTCAGCACTGGTCACGTTATCCCCATCTGCAACAGGCGGCCTGTTAGTTTTAAAAACTACAGACCAAAATCGCGGATAAACAACTCGCTTTCCCGCGCGATTTCATCACGAATAAAATCAATAAACTGACTGAGCGCAGGTGCACGTCTTTTCCCTGCCGGAGACTGTAGCTGCAAATAACGCTGGCTCAGTTGCTCGATGTTTACCGGCTTGACCCGCAGATTGTCGCGACGCGCTTTATACATAATCGAAAAGTGACTGCACGCTGCAATCGCGCCCGGCGTTTGCACCATAAAATCGTACAACGTCGAGAACCGGTTACAGCTCACCGTCGGTTCCAGAAAAATCCCGCTCATTCGACAGGACAAATCAAACAGCTGGCGGATGGTGCTCCCCTGTTCGTTCATCGCCAGGGGGTACGGATGCAAATCCATCATTTGCAGCTCTTTTTCCGCCAGCGGATGATCGGAGCGCATCACCATACGTACCGGGGCGGAAAACGAGGCCAGAATATCCACCCCACGTTCCGCCACCAGACTTAACTGCAGGGCCACATCCACTTCTGCGTTACGGATCATTTCTGATACCTGCGTCACGGTCCCGACATTCAGATAAAACATCACGCCAGGATTATCACGCCGGAACTGTGAAAACAGCCGCGGCAACAGATCAAACGCCAGCCCGTCAGTACTGGCCATGCGGATCACCGTGCGGCGTACCGCCTTCAGCCCCTGAATTTCCGCTATCGCATGTTCCATATCCATCATGCTTTTACGCACATGGTTTTCCAGGATCTGGCCGGCATCATTTAGCACCATCCCGCGCGCATGGCGTTCAAACAGCTGGGCGCCGATGCGTTCTTCCAGCCGCTGGATCTGACGGCTGATGGCCGAAACAGCGACAAATAATTGCTTACTCGCCGCGCTGAGTGAACCGGTATTGGCTACCGCCAGAAAATAGCGGATCTCTGAACTTTGCATGACCGTATTGCCTCATAGCTGCACAGACGAGCATTACATTAAAAGCAACGCTAAGTTGCAATTATTATTATTGTGGCAACGTTTGTGCAACGATTAGAGTGAAACTGCTAAAAAAAACAACAATAAATTCACATGCTCTTAATAATTCGAGTTGCAGGAAGGTGGCAAGCGAATGAATCCGGAACCCCTTATTTCAGTAAGTGATACCGGCGATTGAGTGAAACCCACGGACCTGCAACCTGACGTGTGACGGGCACAAACACAACAGAAGCAGGTTCCTCATGACAGCGGAAAATATCGTCGTACAAGCGCTTGCCTGGTTTGACCAGGGTGAATACAAACGAATTCTGGCACGCAGGGTGGCTATTGCGACAGAAAGCCAAAGCAATCAGCGCGACGCAGAACTGACGCGCTATCTCGATGAAGAAATTAAACCGGCACTTTCCTCGATGGGTTTTAGTTTGCTCAGCGTGGAAAATCCTCATGCCGAACACCGTCCTTTTCTGATTGCCACGCGCATTGAAGACAGCAAACTGCCAACCGTACTGAGTTATGGTCACGGCGATGTGGTATTCGGCGACGATGAAAACTGGCGTGAGGATTTATCTCCGTGGGAGCTCAAAGAAGAAGGCGACCGCTGGTACGGACGCGGCAGCGCCGACAATAAAGGCCAGCACAGCGTCAACATTGCCGCGCTGGAGCAAATTTTCAAAGCGCGCGGTGGCCGCCTCGGGTTCAATTGCAAACTGCTGTTTGAAATGGGCGAGGAAATCAGTTCGCCGGGACTGGCCGAACTTTGCCGTGATTATCACGAAGAACTGAGCGCCGATATCTTTCTGGCCTCCGACGGTCCGCGTCTGAGCGCAGAGCGCCCGACTTTATTCCTCGGCTCACGGGGCGCGGTAAATTTCCGTCTGACGATCAACGCGCGCGATAACGCCTACCACTCCGGAAACTGGGGCGGTCTGCTGACCAATCCGGGTACGCAACTGGCGAATGCGCTGGCGTGTCTGGTGAATCAGCACGGTCAGTTACAGGTTACGGAGCTCAAACCGCCTGCGGTCAGCGACGCTATCCGTGAAATTCTCAGTGATGTCGATGTCGGCGGCGGTGCGAACGATCCGCAGATCGACCCGAAATGGGGTGAAGCGGGCCTGACACCCACCGAACGTTTGTACGCGTCGAATACGCTGGAACTGTTGTCGTTCCTGACCGGCAATCCGCAGCGTCCGATGAATGCTATTCCCGGCCAGGCGACGGCGGTTTGTCAACTGCGGTTTGTGGTCGGCACCGACTGGAAGAATCTGGCGCAGCACGTCCGCGCACATCTGAATGCTCACGGCTTTGAGCAGGTGGACGTTGAATTTGTACGCGGCTCACCGGCCACCCGTTTTGATCCCACCGACCCGCTGGTTGGCTGGGCGCTGGATATCATGCAGCGCACTACCGGTAAAAAACCGGCGCTGCTGCCTAATCTGGGCGGTTCGCTGCCCAATGATGTCTTTGCAGACATTCTCGGTTTACCGACACTTTGGGTGCCGCACTCTTATCCAGCCTGCGGCCAGCATGGCGTCAACGAGCATATGCTGATCTCTGTTGCCCGCGAAGGGCTGGCTATCATGACCCATCTTTTATGGGATCTCGGTGAACGCGGAACCAGCCTGCTGAGACAGCATCTTGCCCACGCCGGAGGTGCTCAATGAGCCAGTTAAGCGCTACATCGCAACACGCAGGCACCACGGCAGAAAAGCCCAGCCTGATGAAAACATTATTCGCGACCTGTATCGGCAACGCACTGGAATGGTTTGATATCGCGATTTACGGTTTTTTCGCCAATTATATCGCCCACGCTTATTTCCCGACGGCCGACCCAAAAGTTTCCATGCTGCTGACATTTGGCAGCTTTGGCGTGTCATTTTTGATCCGGCCGCTTGGCGCCATCGTTCTGGGAGCTTACGCCGACAAACACGGACGCAAAGCCTCCTTGCTGATGTCCATCAGCCTGATGATGGGAGGCGGGTTGATTATCGTCCTCACACCTTCTTACGCCAGTATCGGCATGGCGGCTCCCCTGCTGATACTGGTCGCAAGGCTGATTCAGGGATTTTCCGCAGGCGGGGAATTCGGCAGTTCGACAGCGTTTCTGGTCGAGCATTTTCCGGAGCGAAAGGCGTTTATCGCCAGCTGGCAATTCGCCACGCAGGGTGCCAGTACACTGCTGGCCTCGGCTTTCGGACTGGGATTATCCGCCGCTCTGACCGAAACGCAGTTGCAAAACTGGGGATGGCGTATCCCGTTTATTTTCGGTCTGATGATTGGCCCGGTCGGGTTATATATCCGGCGCCATATCAAAGAGTCACAAAGCTTTATTAAAGCGAAAAAAACGCCCTCTCCGCTGAAAGAAATCGTGCGTTCGCAAAAAGGTCTGTTCTTTACCGCTATCGGTCTGATGGTGGTGTCCACCGCCATTAACTACATGCTGAACTATGTGCCGACTTATGCAACCAAAACGCTGCATCTGCATGCTTCCGCCGGATTCAGTGCCACGCTGGCAGCCGGAATAATTCTGACGGTAGTGACGCCCCTTATGGGACTTTGGGCGGAGAAAATTGGCCGACTGCCACTGATGTGGGGATCACTTATCCTGATGCTGGTGACCATTTATCCAGCGTTCTGGCTGATGCTGCAATACACCTCGGCGATGTCATTACTGCTGCTGATAAGCTGGCTGGCGCTGCTGAAATCAGTGTATTTCTCCACGGTACCTTCGATGATGGCGGACTTATTCCCGATAACCACCCGTGCCAGCGGCATGGCGATCAGCTACAACGTTGCCGTGACCGTTTTCGGTGGCTTCGCGCCTTTAATCTGTACGCTGTTGATTTCTGCCACCGGCAGCAGTCTGGCACCGGGTTATTATCTGATGATCGTCGCCCTGCTCAGCGTCTGGGCTGTGTTTAAAGCGCAAAAAAATCATCGCTGATTTCTCCTGTGAAACGCTCTGCGACAGGGTTTCCTGTTGCTGAGTGTTACTTTTTTCACTTCGCTTAATCACTGGCTGTGGCCTATAGTCTTAGCCAGTAATCTTTACACTTTCTGTTTTCCGCTATTCAAAACAAGGAGTTCCGGATGCTCACCCTATGGGGCCGCGAAAATTCAAGCAACGTCAAAAAAGTGCTGTGGCTGCTTGATGAACTGAATCTGACCTTTCAGCACATCAATGCCGGTGGCGTGTATGGCAAAAACCATGAACCGCTCTATCTGTCGCTGAACCCGAACGGGCTGGTGCCTTGTTTGCAGGACGACGATTTCGTACTGTGGGAATCCAATGCCATTCTGCGTTATCTGGCTGAACGGTCCGGTGAAGAAGCCTTCTGGCCGGACAGTTTGCAACAACGTGCGGCGGCAGATAAATGGCTGGACTGGTGCAGTAACTCGCTGACCGTGCCGTTCCGGCAGGTGTTTCTGACGCTGGTGCGCACCCCCGAAGCAGAACGCGATATGTCGGTGGTTGCAGCGGGTATGGCGGCATTTGAAAAATACTGGGCGATTGCCGACGCCGTGCTGGCGAAGCAAAAATGGTTCTCCGGCGAGCAGTTCGGTATCGGTGACATTCCGGTCGCCTGCTATGCCGACACCTGGTTCCGTCTGGATATTGAGCGTCAGTCGCATCCGAATCTTGAACGCTGGTATCAGCAACTTCAGAAGCGCCCGGCATTCTGTAAACGCGTGATGCTACCCCTGAGCTGACCGGTCTTCACGTCGGTTTATCCTGCAAAAGGCGGCCATTTCTGACCGCCTTTTTTCATTCATTAACCTCAGCTTTGCGGCGAAATCTTCAGCAGTTTCCCGTCACTCTCATCCGTCAGAACATAGACAAACCCGTCGCCGCCCACCTGCACCTCACGAATGCGTTCTTTGCGATCGCCGAGCAGTCGTTCCTCATGGGTAACTTTATCGCCGTCGAGCGTCAGGCGGATCAGGGATTTCCCCGCCAGCGCGCCAACAAACAGCGAGTTTTTCCATTGCAGGAATTTCTGCGCGTTATAGAACGCCATTCCGCTGAGCGCCGGTGAAATCTCCCAGTAGTAAATCGGATCTTCCGCCCCTGCCAGCGTCGTCCCTTTCGCCTCAGGGATCGGCTGACCGGAATAGTTGATACCAAACGTCGCCAGCGGCCAGCCGTAGTTTTTCCCGGCCTGCGGCAAATTCACTTCATCACCACCGCGCGGCCCGTGCTCGGTTTCCCACAACGCGCCGCTCCACGGATTGATGGCCAGACCCTGCGGATTGCGGTTGCCGTAAGTCCAGATTTGCGGTTTAGCATTCCTGTCATGCACAAACGGATTGTCCTTCGGCACACCGCCTTCCGGCGTCAGGCGCAAAATCTTGCCCTGTAACTGATTCAGATGCTGAGCGTTGAGGCGCTGGTTATTATCGCCGGTGGACAGAAAAATATTGCCCTTCTCATCAAATGCCATACGACCGCCAAGATTGATACCGCTTTGCAAGGCCGGTTGCTGACTAAAGACCACTTTAAAATTGCTCAGGGTTTTATTATCGGCTGACAAAGTGCCATACCCGAGCGCTGCGTGCGGCTCGCCCTTTTCACCCGGATGCGCGAAGGTCAGATACACCCGACGATTGCTGGCAAAATCCGGCGATAAACGCACATCCCACAAACCGGCCTGTCCGCTAGCCCAGACGCGTGGCACGCCTTTCAGTGGCGCAGACAGCCCGCCGTCCGGTTTCCACAAACGCAAATGGCCGCTGCGTTCGGTGATAAGCGCCCCCTGATTATCCGGCAAAAAGGCCAGCGACCAGGGATGATTCAATCCTTTCGCCAGTTCCGTGACTTTTGCGCCAGCTGAGGGTGGCGGTACCGGTGATTTCGATGCAGCAGCGGCCTGGCTGGTCATGAGAGCAAGGGTAAAAACAGGCAATAATGTGTCGCGGAAAGAAAAGGACATAAGGCTTCTCCCGGAGGCATTGTTGAGAGCGAAATTCAGAGATGAAATTTCAGTTTAGGCCATGTGACTGATTTTGGAGCGTAGCGGCTGGTCGGCTATAACCTACTGGAATAACGGCTGGCCGAAATATAATAACAACAAAGCATTCCCTCTTTCTTAACATGCCGGTAGACTGCTTTCACAGAATAGACGTCTGGACAGACAGACTTCTGTACATCCTCAATTAAAAATTACACCAGAAAAAACCGCGCCCGTGGGGCCTTTAGTCATGAGAAAAATATAATGAGAAAAATATCTGCATCCCTGCTGGCACTGAGCCTGTTTTCTGCCTTACCTGCCTTCGCTGCCGATGGCACGCCCGCACCGGTTCCGGCGGCAATTGCCCAGCACAATGGCCTGGTTCGCATTGCTATCGTGCGCAATCTCGGTTCTGACGATAACACCACCCAGTTTCTGTCCGGTGCGATCAAACAAGGTCGTGCGCTCGGTTTTAAAGTCGATACCTTCCTGAGCAACGGCGATGACGCCAAATTCCAGGATTTCGTTAATCAGGCCATCAGCCAGAAATACGACGGTATTATCCTTTCGCAGGGTCGCGGGCCTTACTCTGAAGCGCTGGTCAAACGTATCGCCGCTGCCGGTATTGCGGTTTCTGCTTTTGATACGGAAGTGCCGGAAGATATTCCGGGCGTCACCGTGACCCGTCAGGACGATGCTTCACTGGCAAAAGCTTCCGTCGGTCAGCTGGTGAAAGATTTCAACGGTAAAGCCAATATCGTCAAACTGTGGGTGGCCGGTTTCCCGCCAATGGAACGCCGTCAGAAAACCTACGAAGCCATCCTGAAAGAGAATCCGGGCATTCATCAGCTGGAATCCATCGGCGCGGTGTCTTCTGACGTTCAGGGCGATACGGCGAACAAAGTCGGTGCAATTCTGGCGAAATATCCGAAAGGTCAGATTGATGCGATTTGGGGCGCATGGGATGCGTTCAGCCAGGGCGCATATAAAGCGCTGAAAGAGAATGGCCGGACTGAAATCAAACTCTACAGCATTGATGTGTCGAATCAGGATCTTCAGCTGATGCGCGAGAAAGGCAGCCCGTGGCAGATGACCGCCGCTGTCGATACTCAGCTAATTGGGGCAGTAAACCTGCGTATTGTGGCGCTGAAAATTGCCGGTGAGAAAACCCCAGCTACTTACGAATTCCCGGCACAAACCATTGCGCAATCCCTGCTGCTCAGCCAGCCGGAAGGGGTCAACGTGACCGGCCTGAGTAAAATCATTCCGGGCTGGGGAAAATCTGAAGATTTCACCGCGCCGTGGTTTGCTACGCTGGAAGCCAAATACAAAAAGTAATCGTCTCAGGCCTCCCGGCAACGGGAGGTTTTTCATCAGCCGTTCATCACTGCCCCCTTTTCTTCCGCTCAACTTTTCCCCGTTTGCCTCGCGCGATCACAGAAATAAAGAAACATAATTTCAGAAACAAAAATCTCAATAGCCTCAACGCCTTGTAAACGTTAAAACCGTACTCTCCCTTTTCATACGGACATTGAAGCAATGAGTACTGAAATCCTTTCGGTCAAGGAAAAGATTGGATATGGATTAGGCGATGCGGCCAGTCATATAATTTTCGATAACGTCATGCTTTACATGATGTTCTTTTATACCGATATCTTCGGCATTCCGGCGGGATATGTCGGCACCATGTTCCTGCTCGCCCGCGCGCTGGACGCAATTTCTGATCCCTGCATGGGATTACTGGCCGACCGCACGCGCACCCGCTGGGGGAAATTCCGTCCTTACGTTCTGTTCGGTGCCATTCCATTCGGTATCGTCTGCGTATTCACTTACACCACGCCTGAACTCAGCATGACCGGCAAAATGATTTACGCCGCTATCACCTATACGCTGCTCACGCTGATGTACACCGTTGTGAACATCCCGTATTGCGCGCTGGGTGGCGTGATCACGTCCAACCCGACACAGCGTATTTCATTACAATCGTACCGCTTCGTGCTGGCGACGGCTGGCGGGATGCTCAGTACAGTGCTGATGATGCCGCTGGTGAACTATATCGGTGGTGAAGATAAAGCACTCGGTTATCAGGGCGGGATCGCGGTACTGGCGATTGTCGCCGCCGTCATGCTGGCGATTTGTTTTGCGACCACCAAAGAGCGTGTCGATCCCGGCAAACCGACCGGCACCATGCGCGAAGATTTGCGTGATATCTGGCACAACGACCAGTGGCGCATTGTCGGCCTGCTGACCATCCTCAATATTATGGCAGTCGCGGTTCGCGGCGGCGCCATGATGTATTACGTCACCTACATCCTCGGTAATCCGGTGCTGTTCGCCTGGTTCCTCGGCGTGTATTCCGTCGGCAACTTGTTCGGCAGTGCGCTGGCTAAACCGCTCACCGACTGGAAATGTAAAGTCAGCGTGTTCTGGTGGACTAACGCCATTCTGGCCGTGCTGAGCCTCGGCATGTTCTTCCTGCCGGTGAACGGCAGCGTGCTGATGTTTATCTTTATCTTCGTCATCGGTGTTCTGCACCAGCTCGTCACCCCGATTCAGTGGGTGATGATGTCCGACACCGTCGATTACGGCGAATGGAATGACGGCAAGCGGCTGACGGGTATCAGTTTCGCCGGCACCCTGTTTGTGCTGAAACTCGGTCTGGCACTGGCTGGCGCGATGATCGGCTGGATGCTGGCAGGTTCCGGTTATCAGTCCGGAGCCGCCACTCAAAATGCCGCCACCATGACCAGCATTGTCGCGTTATTCACCCTGGTTCCGGCGGCCTGCTATCTGCTGAGCGCCATCATCTGCAAACGCTATTATATTCTGCGCAGCCCGCTGCTGCGCCGCATTCTCGATGAAGTCTCGCAGGGTATCCGCCGCAATCAGCAAGAATTTATGAAATGAATTGATTGAAGGGTTAAAGGAGGAATTAATTATGAAAATCAGTGACGGTAACTGGTTGATCCAAGAAGGACTGGTGCTCACACACCCGTTGCAGGTGTTTGAGGTACAACGCTCAGGCAATGAAATGGTGATTTACGCCGCGCCGAAAGATGCGTCCGAACGCGCCAGCCAGCTGGATTCACCGCTGTTTACGCTGCGGTTTTTCTCGCCGCAAACCGGTGTTATTGGCGTACGTATTACTCACTTTGACGGCGAAACCGACAAAGGCCCGCACTATCCACTGCTGCAATCTGACACAGGGGAATTACGGTTTGAAGATAACGAGGAATTCGCGGCTTTGCACAGCGGCGACCTCTGCGTGCGCGTCACCAAGGGTAACAACTGGACGCTGGATTTCCTGCGCAACGGACGCCGGATAACCGGCAGCGTGGCTAAGTCTAACGGCTATGTGCAGGACGCAAACTCGCAGAAAACCTACATGATGGAACGCCTGGATCTGGGCGTCGGCGAAACTGTGTACGGTCTCGGTGAGCGTTTCACCGCACTGGTTAAAAATGGCCAGACGGTGGAAACCTGGAACCGCGACGGCGGCACCAGCACTGAGCAGTCCTACAAAAACATTCCGTTTTATCTGACCAACCGCGGCTACGGCGTGCTGGTGAATCATCCTGAATGCGTGTCTTTTGAAGTCGGTTCGGAAAAAGTCTCTAAAGTTCAGTTCAGCGTGGAAGGCGAATATCTGGAATATTTCGTCATTGATGGCCCGACGCCGAAAAAAGTGCTCGACCGTTATACCCGTCTGACCGGCCGCCCTGCACTGCCTCCAGCCTGGTCGTTTGGCCTGTGGCTGACCACCTCGTTCACCACTAATTACGATGAAGCCACGGTGAACAGTTTTATCGATGGCATGGCAGAACGTCAGTTGCCGTTACACGTCTTCCACTTCGACTGTTTCTGGATGAAAGCCTTCCAGTGGTGCGATTTCGAGTGGGATCCGCAAACCTTCCCGGATCCGCAGGGCATGTTGCAGCGTCTGAAAGCGCGTGGTCTGAAAATCTGCGTGTGGATCAACCCGTACATTGGTCAGAAATCTCCGCTGTTCCACGAAGGCAAAGAAAAGGGCTATCTGCTTAAACGTCCGGACGGTCGCGTGTGGCAGTGGGACAAATGGCAGGCCGGAATGGGTATTGTCGATTTCACCAATCCACAGGCCTGCGAATGGTATGCCGGGCATCTGAAACGTCTTGTCGATATGGGCGTGGACTGTTTCAAAACCGACTTCGGTGAGCGTATTCCGACAGACGTGGTCTGGCATGACGGGTGTGACCCGCAGAAAATGCACAACCATTACGCGTTCGTTTACAACAAACTGGTCTACGAAACATTGCAGGATAAACTCGGTGCATCTGAAGCCGTACTGTTTGCCCGCTCCGCTTCGGTGGGTGCCCAGCAATTTCCGGTTCACTGGGGCGGTGACTGCTACGCAACGTACGAATCCATGGCGGAGAGTCTGCGCGGCGGTTTATCCATCGGATTATCTGGTTTTGGATTCTGGAGCCACGATATCGGCGGGTTCGAAAATACCGCTCCGGCGCATATCTACAAACGCTGGTGTGCGTTCGGCCTGCTCTCAAGCCACAGCCGGCTGCATGGCAGCAAATCCTATCGTGTACCCTGGGTTTATGATGATGAAGCGTGCGATGTAGTACGTGAGTTCACGCAGCTTAAATGCCGCCTGATGCCGTATCTGTATCCTGCTTCAGCACAGGCAGCCAGCCACGGAACACCGGTCATGCGCGCCATGATGCTGGAATTCCCTGAAGATCCGGCCTGTGATTACCTCGACCGCCAGTATATGTTGGGGGATGATTTGCTGGTTGCGCCGGTCTTCAGCGAAGAAGGCGACGTCGATTTCTATCTGCCGCAAGGCCGCTGGACGCATCTTCTGAACAACGAAGTTGCACAAGGTTCACGCTGGCACCGTCAGCAGCACGGCTTTGACAGCCTGCCGCTGTATGTTCGCCCTAACACATTGCTGGCTTTGGGCAGTAATAATCAGAAGCCGGATTACGATTACAGCCAGCAAACCGAATTCCATCTGTTTGAGCTGGAAGAAGGCGCGGTAGCAGAAAGCGCGATAACAGATCTGAACGGCAAAGCAGTGTTCACCCTGAAAGCCGAGCGGCTGGATGGCGTGATTACCGTGACCCATGAAGGTCAAGCCTCAGGCTGGACACTATGTCTGCGTAACCTGAGTGATGTGCGTGAAATCAGCGGAGCACGTCAGCAAACTGGTTCACAGGGATTGGTTCTGACACCGTCTGAAGGAGCAAAATCACTGGTAATTACGCTGTAAAAGACAAACTGCCTACAATAAAATCAATGCCCCGCTCAGTGATGAACGGGGCATTTTTTAACACATCGATTATACCGATCGCTTCAGTCGCGCGTCTGATGGCAGATCATGCATCCTGATAAACGCTTTCGCCGTGAATACTCCGGTACTCTTTCGGCGTCATTTCGTAGCCTTTCTTGAATACCGAATAGAAATATTGCAGCGAGGGATAGCCGCACATTTGCGAAATCTCATTGATAGAAATCGACGTTGCCGCCAGCAGATTACGCGCCCGGTCGAGTTTCTCCTCATGGATCACGCCGTGGATCGTCTGCCCGGTTTCGTCCTTAAAGCGTTTTTCCAGATTCGAGCGTGACATCCCGATGGCATCGAGAACCTGCTCCACCTTAATCCCTTTGCAGGCATGATAACGGATGTAATGCATGGCCTGGATAACCGCCGGATCGCGCAAGGAACGGAAATCCGTTGAACGGCGTTCAACCACTTTCACCGGTGGCACCAGAATTCGCTGTAACGGCAAATCACGCTGATCCAGCAGCTGATGTAAGAGTTTTGCCGCGCGATATCCCATCTGGCGCGTGCCCTGCACAACAGAAGACAGTGCCACACGCGACAAATACCGCGTCAGTTCTTCGTTATCGATACCGATTACGCTGAGCTTTTCCGGCACCGGAATATTCAGATGCTCGCAAACCTGCAACAGATGCCGCGCACGCGAATCGGTCACCGCGATAATCCCGGTTTGCTGCGGCAATGTTTGTATCCAGTCCGCCAGCCGGTTTTGGGCGTGCTGCCAGTTTTCCGGCGCGGTTTCCATTCCCTGATAAACCACGCCCTGATATTGCTCGGCTGAAACCAGTTTTCTGAAGGCATGTTCGCGTTCCTGCGCCCAGCGTTTTCCGCCTGCATCAGGTAAACCATAAAATGCGAAGCGATTGATACCCTTCTCTTTCAGGTGCATAAAGGCCGCTTCCACCAGCGCGTAGTTGTCGGTGGCAATGTAATGCACCGGCGGATAATCTTCTTCCTGATGATAAGACCCACCGACCCCAACTATCGGAACATTAAGATCCTTTAGCAACGTCACGATTTCCCGATCGTCAAAATCGGCAATGACACCGTCGCCGAGCCAGTCTTTGATATTGTCTATACGGCAGCGGAAGTCTTCTTCAATGAAGATATCCCAGTCGCTTTGTGAGGCCTGCAAATACTCACCCACGCCTTCTACTACCTGACGGTCGTAGACTTTGTTAGCGTTAAATAACAGAGTGATGCGATAACGTTTTTCAAACATGCCTGTCTCTCACCAGTTTCTAATAGACTGAGCCTCATTCATTGCGCTAACTGAATGAGGCTGATTGCGTTGGTCAATAGCACAGCGCAATGGCTAAGGTTGATTTGGCATAGTGATTTTGTGAGGTTCCTCAGATTTTCCTGCGTTACCACTTAAAATCACCGCCACAGCAGCGGATCTATGCGCGCCTTTTGGTGGCCGAATCCATCCAGACCGCCAGCAGCAGAATCGCGCCTTTAACGATGTACTGCCAGAATGTCGGCACGTCCAGCATACTCATGCCGTTATCCAGAGATGCCATAATGAAAGCCCCCATCACGGCACCCGCAACACTCCCGACGCCACCCGCCAGACTGGTACCGCCAATCACACAGGCAGCAATAGCATCCAGCTCGGCGATATTACCCGCCGATGGCGAACCCGCACCCAGACGTGAACTGAGTATCAGCCCGGCGATGGCCACCATCAGGCCGTTAATCGCAAATACCGCCATTTTACTGCGCTCAACGTTAACCCCGGATAACCGCGCCGCTTCGATGTTGCCACCAATGGCATAAATACGACGGCCGAACGCAGTACGGGATGCCATAAACATACCACCCAGCATCAGCGCGACCAAAATCAGCACCGGCGTAGGGACGCCGCGATAATCGTTAAGCAGATATATTGCGCCAAGTGCGATAATGGCCGTGAGCGCCTGACGGGTGACATCATTTTTGGCCGCGATCACCGGCAGCCCGAGAGCCGCACGCTGTTTGCGCCTACGCCACTGCCAGCCGATAAATAACGCCAGTGCAATAGCACCGATACTAAAGCCTAAGGTATCCGGCAGGTAACCTTGTCCAATCAGCGACATCGCAGGTGTTATCGGTGATACCGTGGTGCCGCTGGTAATGCCAATCAGAATGCCCCGAAACGCCAGCATCCCGGCCAGAGTGACGATGAATGACGGCACCTTACGATAAGCCACCCACCAGCCGTTCCAGGCACCCAGCAACAATCCGAGCGCCAGCGTTACCACAATGGTGAGCGGCAGCGGCCAGCCAAGCCAGACGTCAAAAATCGCGGCCACGCCGCCGAGCAACCCCATCATAGAACCGACAGACAAGTCGATTTCAGCAGAGATAATCACGAACACCATGCCGACGGCGAGAATGCCGGTAATCGCGGTTTGTCGAAGAAGGTTAGAAATGTTGCGTGCACTGATATACGCGCCATCTGTGGTCACGCTGAAAAACACGATAATCACCGCAATGGCCGCCAGCATGACAAAAACCTGAAGGTTGATACTTTTTAGCTTACTGGCCGACAACATGGCCTCTGAGCCGCTTTCATGAACGGCGGTGGAAGGGCTTCCTGGCTGGGGGAATTTAGACATAAGTTTCACTCCTCAATGCGGCTTCCATGACCTGTTCCTGACTTAAATTGTTATTGTCCAGACAGGCTTTCACCTGCCCAAGATGCATCACCACAACGCGGTCACTCAGCCCGAGCACTTCGGGTAACTCTGATGAGATAACGATAATTGCCATTCCCTGGGCCGCGAGCTGGCCAATGAGTTTGTAGATTTCATGTTTTGCCCCCACATCGATTCCGCGCGTGGGTTCATCAAGAATTAAGATTTTGGGTTTAAGAAGCAGACAGCGCGCCAGAATCGCTTTTTGCTGATTCCCGCCGCTGAGCCTTCCGATTGCCAGTTCGGGAGATGGGGTTTTAATTTTAAGTTGTTTCACCGACTCGCTGATGGTGTGCTGTTCCTGCGCTTCCCGCAGAACACCGCCACCGCTGAACTGACTTAACGCTGCCAGTGTGATATTGCTGCCGACCGCCATCACCGGCACGATACCGTCACGCTTACGGTCTTCCGGCACCATCGCCAGCCCGCGCCGCATGGCGTCACGACAATCGGTAATCTTTACTTTCTGACCTTCCAGCCAGACATCTCCTGACCATCGCCCCGGATAGACTCCGAACAGACACTCCATCATTTCTGTTCTGCCTGCACCGACCAGTCCCGCCACGCCCAAAACCTCTCCCTGACGCAACGTAAAACCGGCGTTATCCACTCGTTTGATATGACGGTTAACCGGATGCCATGCCGTGAGGTTTTCAATGCGCAAAATTTCTTTGCCAATCTGCCGTTCACGCGGCGGAAACAGCTCAGTGAGCTCACGCCCCACCATCATGGCGATGATTTCTTTTTCCGTCGTTCCTTCGGCATTGCAGGTGGCAATATGGCGACCGTCACGAATGACACAGAGCTTGTCGGAGATGGCTTTTACTTCGTTGAGTTTGTGTGAAATGTAAATGCAGGCGATATCGTGATGGCGCAAATCACGGATGATATCGAGCAAAATCGCGGTTTCACTCTCAGTCAGAGACGCAGTGGGTTCATCCAGAACCAGCAAACGCACCTGCTTGTTAAGGGCTTTGGCAATTTCAACCAGTTGCCGCTGCCCTAATCCCAGCTCGCCCACCAGCGTATGCGGGTCGATATCCAGTTTGACCTGTGCCAGCATACGCTGACAACGCAGATACATTTTATCGGTATCAAGCATGCCCAAGCTGCCCCACTCGTTACCCAGAAACATGTTCTCCAGTACGCTCAATTGTTTCACCAGCGCCAGTTCCTGATGAATTATCGCGATCCCTTTTTGTTCGGTTTCACGAATTCCTTTTGCAGTAAGCCTTTCACCTGAGAAATAAATTTCCCCGTCAAACGTTCCATGCGGATATATTGCGCACAACACCTTCATTAATGTTGACTTTCCGGATCCGTTCTCCCCGCACAGAGATAACACTTCGCCCGCAGCGAGTGTCAGACTAATATTATCAACCGCTTTTACCGCACCAAATTTCTTGGTGATATTTCGCATATCCAGCAGGGGTAATTTTTCATATTGTTCTGGCATGTTTACCTCCAGCAAAAACAACACCCCGACAGGAAGTGTTGTTTTTGTAGAAAAATATTGAAAAATTAGAGATCTGATTTCTTATGGAAACCGTCAGCCACGACTGTGCTATCAATATTATTTTTATCCACCTGGATCGGTGTTAATAAATAAGAAGGCACGTCTTTTTTGCCATTATTTAATGTTGCGTTAGATTTTGGTGTTTCACCTTTGCCTAACTGCACAGCGATTTCAGCGGCATCATTAGCCAGTTTGGTGATCGGTTTGTAGACCGTCATGGTCTGCGTGCCCGCTTCAATGCGTTTGATCGCCGCGAGATCGGCATCCTGACCCGAGATCGCTACTTTCCCCGCCAGCCCCTGTGCGGATAACGCCTGTACAGCGCCACCGGCAGTCGCATCGTTGGAGGCCACCACGGCGTCGATTTTGTTGTTATTGGCGGTGAGCGCATTTTCCATGATTTTCAGGGCATTTTCAGGCAACCAGCCGTCAGCCCATTGATCACCGACCACTTTTATCTTGCCGTCTTTAATTAACGGATTAAGCACTTTCATCTGACCGGCACGGAAGAGCTTGGCGTTGTTATCCACCGGCGAGCCGCCCATCAGGAAATAATTACCCTCTGGTACGCGTTCAACAAGGCTTTGCGCCTGAAGTTCGCCCACCTTTTCATTATCAAAAGAGATATAAAAATCAATGTCGGCATTGTTAATCATGCGGTCATACGCCAGCACTTTAATACCTTCCTGTTTGGCTTCAGCAATAACGTTACTCAGCACTTGACCGTTATAGGGAATGATCACCAAAACATCGACGCCCCGATTGATCATATTTTCAATCTGCGCCATCTGTGTTTCTTCATTACCGTTAGCAGACTGAACAAAAACATCTGCGCCAAGAGTTTTGGCTTTAGCCACAAAAATATCACGATCTTTTTGCCAGCGTTCTAAACGTAAGTCATCAATAGCCATACCAATTTTAATTTCTTTCGCCAACCCGGACTGGCTAAAAAGCACTAATGCGGCACAGGCAGAAAGAATTATTTTTTTCATTTTCATCATGTCAGACCTTTTATAAGAATAAGAAGAGGCAGATACAGAAGAGTTTGTACAGCAATGACAGAGGGATTGTTGACGCTGGGTAATTAATCGGCAATTGCAGATTTTAACCACAGCGTTACGATTTTTTGTTTATTTCTGGAATTATGATGACGATCATGGTTTGCCTGTAATATGCGCACAATAAGACTTTTTATTATCGAGGCATCATGGAAGTTGAATAAAAAGTAAGAAGAAAACGACTTATTTATGCGATCTACCGCACACTTAATAATTCTATTAAATTGAGTGTGAAATAACGTAATTGTGGGATGAAACATCTCCTCCGAAGATAGGGCCTCAGCCTCCCAGTCCCGCTGGGCCCGTTTTCAAGGAGTTTTCAATGCACGCATATTTCGACAAGCTTGACGCCGTTCGCTACGAAGGTGCTAACAGCACAAACCCGCTGGCATTCCGTCATTACAATCCTGAAGAAGTGATCCTCGGCAAAACGATGGCTGAGCATCTGCGTTTCGCAGCCTGCTACTGGCACACCTTCTGCTGGAACGGCAATGATATGTTCGGCGTGGGCGCATTTGACCGTCCGTGGCAGCAACCCGGCGATGCGCTGGAACTGGCGAAACGCAAAGCGGACGTGGCTTTCGAGTTCTTCCAGAAACTGAATGTTCCTTACTACTGCTTCCACGATGTGGATGTCTCGCCGGAAGGCGCAACGATTAAAGAATACGTGAATAATTTTGCCGCGATGACCGATGTTCTGGCGCAAAAGCAAGAAGCCAGCGGCGTAAAACTGCTGTGGGGCACCGCGAACTGCTTCACCAATCCACGTTACGGCGCGGGTGCGGCAACCAATCCCAATCCTGAAATTTACAGCTGGGCAGCGACGCAGGTTGTCCACGCGATGAATGCCACCAAACAACTGGGCGGCGAAAACTATGTGTTGTGGGGCGGCCGTGAAGGCTACGAAACTCTGCTCAATACGGATCTGCGTCAGGAACGCGAACAGCTGGGTCGCTTCATGCAGATGGTCGTTGAACATAAACACAAAATTGGTTTCCAGGGCACGTTGCTGATTGAGCCAAAACCGCAGGAACCCACCAAGCATCAGTACGATTATGACGTTGCTTCGGTTTACGGTTTCCTCAAACAGTTTGGTCTGGAAAAAGAGATCAAAGTGAATATCGAGGCTAACCACGCAACGCTGGCCGGTCATTCGTTCCATCACGAAATTGCTAACGCGATTGCGCTCGGAATCTTCGGTTCTGTCGATGCTAACCGCGGCGACCCGCAATGTGGCTGGGACACTGATCAGTTCCCGAACAGCGTGGAAGAAAATGCGCTGGTGATGTATGAAATCATCAAAGCGGGCGGTTTCACTACCGGCGGTCTGAACTTCGACTCTAAAGTTCGTCGTCAGAGCACCGACAAATATGACCTTTTCTACGGCCATATCGGCGGTATGGACACTATGGCGCTGGCGCTGAAAGTCGCCGCCCGTATGATTGAAAGCCGTGAACTGGATAAACACGTTGCACAGCGTTACGCGGGCTGGAATACAGAACTGGGTCAGCAGATCCTGCAGGGCAAAATGTCTCTGGAGTCCCTGAGCAGCTACGCGCAACAAAACGCACTGGCACCTCAGCATCAGAGCGGCCAGCAAGAACGTCTGGAGAATCTGGTCAACCGTTATCTGTTTGGTTAATCATTTAAAATAAGCTCACGCCCTGCCCGCCTGGTGCGGAATTGCAGGGCGTAAATCGTTCTGGAAACGGGTTAACCGATAAGGGAAAAACATGTATCTCGGAATAGATCTTGGCACTTCTGGCGTCAAAGCCATTTTGCTTAGCGAGGAAGGTCGGGTGGTGGCCAGCCACAGTGAGGCGTTAACCCTTTCCCGTCCCCATCCTTTGTGGTCTGAGCAAAATCCGGCAGCCTGGTGGACGGCGACAGACCGCGCTGTTTTTACTCTGGCTAAGCAAAATGCACTGCACGACGTAAAAGCCATCGGACTGACAGGCCAGATGCATGGCGCAACTGTTCTTGATGCCCAGCATCAGGTTCTGCGTCCGGCAATTTTATGGAACGATGGCCGCAGTTTCAGCCAGTGCCAGCAACTGGAAGCGGATGTTCCTGACTCCCGCCAGATAACCGGCAATCTGATGATGCCCGGTTTTACGGCACCCAAACTGCTCTGGCTGCGCGAAAATGAACCTGAATTGTTTGCCAAAATAGACAAGGTTTTGCTGCCAAAAGATTATCTGCGCTGGCTGATGACCGGTGTTTTTGCTTCCGATATGTCAGACGCCGCAGGCACGATGTGGCTCGATGTGGCTGAACGCGACTGGAGCGACAAAATGCTCCGCGCAACCGGACTGACGCGTAATCATATGCCGGAGCTTTTTGAAGGCAATCAGATTACCGGTCAGTTACTGCCGGAACTCGCCTCCCGCTGGGGAATAGATTGTGTACCGGTGATTGCCGGTGGTGGTGATAATGCGGCAGGCGCAGTCGGTGTTGGGTTATACAAAACCGGCCAGGCGATGCTTTCCCTTGGCACCTCCGGCGTGTATTTCGCGGTCAGCGACGGTTTTTTGAGTAATCCGCAGCAAGCGGTTCACAGTTTCTGCCACGCGCTGCCGGACACCTGGCATCTGATGTCAGTTATGCTCAGCGCGGCTTCCTGTCTGGACTGGGCCGCAAATCTGACCGGCACAGCATCAGTCGGTGAACTCATTACTCTGGCGCAGAAAACTAAACCCGTTGAATCGCCGGTCTGGTTTCTGCCGTATCTTTCCGGTGAACGCACGCCGCACAATAATCCGAACGCCAAAGGGACATTGTTCGGCCTGACGCACCAGCACGGCCCTGCCGATATTGCCCGCGCCGTGCTCGAAGGTGTGGGATTCGCGCTGGCTGACGGCATTGATGTCCTGCACGCAACCGGCCTGAAACCTCACAGCATCACCCTGATTGGTGGCGGTGCCCGCAGCCCTTACTGGCGGCAAATGCTGGCGGACATCAGCGGCAAAACGCTGGAATACCGCACCGGCGGCGATGTTGGCCCGGCGCTGGGCGCAGCGCGTCTGACACAAATTGCAATGAATCCCGGTAAGCCACTGGAACAGTTCCTGCCGGAGCTGGCACTTGAGCAAGTGCATGAACCAGACAGTGTTAAGCACACGGCATATGCGGAGCGGAGGAAAGTGTTCAGGGAGTTATATGTGAGGCTTGAAGGATTAATGTAATTGGCCATTACAAGGCAGCTTCAGGTCAAGACCTTGGGTTGCCACCCAAACCGGCCCTAAGAGGCGCCTATCGCCGCGCCTCTTAGGAATCTCCGGCTCTTTCACTGCGCGCTCCGCTCGCTGGCTATGTTTCAGGTATCGCAGCGACAGGCTGGAAATCTTGCCGCTGCGCGGTCCCTTCATTTCGGGATTGCAGCCTTGGGTCTGCAACCTCTCATTCAGCAAGCTTTCTGAAACGCCCGCATGATCTTAAATTCAAAGACAGATTGTTTTCATCTTTTAGAAAAGTTGACTGGCGTGATTAAAATTCAGCTGAACGGAGCGGCTTCAAGACCTATGGCTTGAAGACCGAGAGAAGGCAGTGCGAAGCACCTGGATTTGCGCCACTCACCAATGCGCCAGAACATGTCCGTCATACCCGCGACAGCGCGCAGTGAAAAAAGCGCGGAGTCCAGAGGCCCGCGCGTTACCGGGTCTCTGGTCGGTGTGGGCCGACGCCCACGACCTTGACCTTAAGGCCAGTTTGGGTGGCAACCCAAGGTTTTGTCGGTGTGGGCCAACGCCCACGGTTTTGAAGTTGCAGTTGCGGTTAGAAATTACAGGTCAAGGGTAAATCCCCTTGAAAGTTGTCTTCTTCCTCGGCTCCGACATGATCCCCTCCAGCGCTTCAACGCATTTCAGGTAATGGGGCGTTTTCTTATGCGCCAGCACAGCATCGTTATCCTGATAGGCTTCGTAGATAAAGAACCGCGTCGGTACTTTATCGTCCTGCAACACATCGAATCTCAGGTTTCCGGGCTCTTTCACTGCGCCGAGGTGGTTGGCGTGGAAAACTTCCAGAAACTCATCCACCTTTTCCGGCTGAACATTAATTTCGACCAGCGTCACTTCCATGATTCACCCCTTTTCACTCAGGAACAGTTCGTATGCGTGCGCTACGCTGGCGTTTTCATGTACCACCGCTTTCACTGCTTTCAGCATGGCAACCGGTGATTCGGACTGGAAAATATTACGGCCCATGTCCACACCCGATGCACCCTGATCGATGGCTTTGAAGCACATTTCCAGCGCCTCGCGTTCCGGCAGTTTTTTGCCCCCGGCAATCACAATCGGTACCGGACAGCCCGCCGCGACGCGCTCAAAACCTTCATCGACGTAGTAGGTTTTGATGATGTTCGCGCCCATTTCAGCGGCGATACGGGTCGCCAGCGAGAAGTAACGCTGATCACGCGCCATGTCTTTGCCGACACCGGTTACTGCCATGGTTGGCATCCCGTAGCGCATCCCCTGATCCACCAGCTGAATGATGTTTTTAATTGACTGATGTTCATATTCGCTGCCGATATACACCTGCGCCGCCATCGCCGCGACGTTCAGGCGCAGTGCGTCTTCTATCGCGACGGCGACGGTTTCATTGGAAAGCTCGGTCAGAATCGAGTTGCCGCCCGACGCGCGCATCACCACAGGTTTGTTGACTGCCGCCGGCACCACACTGCGCAGCACGCCACGGGTACACATCAGTACATCGGTATGCGCAAACAGCGGCGCAATGTTGATATCGATACGCTCAAGGCCGGTCGTCGGGCCCTGAAAATAGCCGTGATCGAACGCCAGCATCACCGTTCTGCCGGACTCAGGATTGAAAATACGCGCCAGCCGCGACTGCATTCCCCAGTCCAGCTGACCGCTGCCTTTGAGGAAAAATGCATGATTGTCCTGCGGCGTGCCAATGCCAAAGTTCTTGCCGTCTCTGATATCGTCCAGATCTGCCATTTTCTTTTCTCCTTATTCGTCAGAAGTCATATTTGCCAATGTTGTCTTTGGTGAAGACCACGCGTTCCGGCAGTACGACAATGCCGTTGCCTTTGGCCTCATACTGGTAGCCCTGCACGCTGTTCGGTACCACTTCCACCGATCCGACGTTTGGCACATCCAGTTTGTCACCCACGTTGAGTTCGCCTTTTTTCAGTAACTGATCGGCGACGTAAACCGAAATCTTGCCCTGACTGACCACGTCCCACAGGCCGAACTGTTTCACCGTGCCGCGCTCAACATATGGGCGCATGACGTTAGGCGTACTGAAGCCAACAATGGTTACGTTGGTGCGTTTGAGATTTTCAGCGGCCTGCGCAGCAGCCGGTAAGGCATTGGCGTCTGGCGCAATAATCGCATCGAGGTCACCGTAGGATTTCAGGATCCCTTCAGCGGTTTGCAGGGATTTGGTCGCATCGTTATAGCCATATTGCGTGGTCACGATTTCCCAGCCCGGATGCTCTTTGGCGATTTTGGCTTTCGCCTCTTTCACCCACTGGTTCTGGTCGGTCACCGTCGGGCTGGAATAGAAAAACGCCACTTTGGCTTTTTCTTTCTTCACCTGGCTGGATGTCATATCCACCAGCATTGAACCAAGCTGTTGTGGTGTGCCCTGGTTGATGTAAATCGAGCGGCATTCCGGTTTGGTGTCGGAATCCCAGGTCAGCACTTTTACACCGCGTTGCATGGCGCGTTTCAGTGCCGGACAAAGGCCGTCGGGTGATACCGCTGCCACCACAATCGCGTTGTATCCCTGATTGACGAAGTTGTTGATCATCTGCACCTGACCGGAAACACTCGGTTCTGTCGGGCCGTCATAGGTCACGTCCACACCCAGTTCTTTGCCCGCCGCCGTCGCGCCGTTGCCGCCGCTGGTGAAATAACCGACGCCTACCAGTTTTGGGATAAACGCGATACGTTCGGCCGCCTGCGCACTCAGGCAGGCGAGGCTTACGGCACTGGCAATCAGTAAGGTTTTCATTGTGTTGGCTTTCATCATTAACCCCGGCTTATTTAGAAGACGTCAAGGAAGGAGAAGGCGCAGACCAGCGCTGGCGATAACGCTGGAAAACACTGCGGATAAGACCACGATTGAGGCTGGCGGAACGCCCGATGACCACCAGGATCAGCAGCGCGCCGGACAGCGCGCTGGAAACCTGGCTGGAGACGCCAACCATCTGTAAACCCTGCTGGAGATACCCGATCAGCAGCGTCGCCAGCGCCGTACCGAGAATGGAACCGGAACCACCGTAGATATTGGCACCGCCTAGCACCACCGCCGTGATCGCGGGCATCAGCAATGCGTTACCGAGATCAGAGCGGGCTGAGCCGAAATAAGATGTCATCAGGATGGCGGCGACCGCTGAAGACAGGCCGGTCATACCATACAACGCAAAAACGGTGCGGCTGACCGGCAATGCGCCATAACGTGCCACACGGGCATTCTGACCAATGAGAAAGACGTTGCGACCGGTACGACTGCGGTGCATCAGCAGCCAGAAAAACAGCGTCGCCAGCAGGAACGTCACCAGCGGCATCGGCAGGCCAAGCACCACCATATTGGCGAAATTGGTAAACGCATCAGGAAAATTACCAATACCCTCGAAACCCGTCGCGCCCGCCAGCCCTGAAAGCAATAAGGCGCTGCCGCCGAACAGGTAGAGGGTTCCGAGCGTGATGACCAGCGGATTGACGCCGGTATAAAGGATCAGTGCGGCATTGAGCAAACCACAGGCTGCACCCAGTGCCAGCGTGAGGATAATCGCCAGTGCCAGCGGAACTCCGGCCTGACAAAGTACGCCGAGTGCGATAGCGCATAACCCGATGGTGGAACCAAAAGAAATGTCGATGCCGCCGCTGACAATCACCAGCGTCAGCGGCAATGCCACAATCCCAATGGTGATAAAATCGCTGGTACTGAACAGCAATGTACTGGCATCCAGCATG
Organism: Rahnella bruchi; assembly: GCF_003614975.1. Taxonomy (GTDB): domain Bacteria; phylum Pseudomonadota; class Gammaproteobacteria; order Enterobacterales; family Enterobacteriaceae; genus Rahnella; species Rahnella bruchi. Next base: position 106,198 of record NZ_QZWI01000002.1, read on the forward strand.
CGCGGATTGGCGAAGCCGAACAGCAAGATTTCGATGACCAGCAACGCCAGCAGTGCGATTTCCCAGCCATATTGTTGAAGTTTGTTCATCACACCACCCCGCTCTTTTTACCGGTACTTAACCGGCGGCTGACATTTTTCGGTTGCTGAGATTTGCGTTCCGCGGGTTTCTTCTGAGGAGGCGGCGTGGCCGCCAGAAAGCGCGAATACTTCTGACGCCGCAGGTTTTTCTCCAGCGCCTGCCGCAACCTGCCGTCAAATACCAGCACCGCCAGCAACACCAGTCCGGCGATAAAATCGTTCCACCAGGCCGGGAGGCGTAACAGCACCAGCACGCTGTCGATTTGTGTCAGGAAATACGCGCCAAGGACCGCACCGAGTATGGATCCGGTGCCGCCGAGCAAGCTGATCCCGCCCAATACGCAGGCAGCGATGGCTTTCATTTCCAGCCCGCTGCCGGTCTGGTTAGGCACAAAGCCGATTTGCGACGCGAAGACAATGCCCGCGATAGCCGCCATCATGCCGTTGATGCCGAACGCCAGAATCCGCACGCGATTGACGGCGACACCGAGCTGCCGTGCGCCCTGCAAGTTGTCGCCCACAGCGTAAAAGCTGCGGCCAAATGCGGTGCGCCCTAGCATCCAGAACATCGCCACAAGTAAAATAATCACCAGCCAGCCAAGAGATGAAACGCTGAGAAATACCGGTTCGGATAACGATTTCAACCCTGCGGGTAAGCCTTCAATCCATTTACCGCCGGTCAGCAGCAACATCAGCCCGCGGTATAAACCCAGCGTACCGAGGGTGGCGACAATCGCCGGAATACGCAGCCATGCCACCAGGACGCCGTTGAATAATCCCGCCAGCAAACCGGTGCCGAGAGTTGCCAGACAGGCCAGCGGCAGACTCACTCCGTTGTTAAGTAAAACACCCAGCGTGACGGCGCACAGTCCGGTAATGGAACCGACGGAGACATCGATGTTGCGGGTCAGCATTACCACCGTCGCGCCCATCGCCAGCAACATCAGAATTTGTGCGCTGCCGAAAATCATGCCCAGCGTCTGAAAACTGAACGATTGACTGTCCATCGCGCCGAGTAAGGCAAATAGCGCAATAATCGCCATCAGCGCGGTCAGTTCACGGTTGTTTTGTATCCGCTTCAGCATGAAGATCCTCCGGTAGCCGCAGTCCGGGCGTGGTTACCAAACGCGATGTGCATAATGTTGCTGACGTTGATTTCGCTGCCCTGCAGCTCGCCGCTCATCTCACCCTGATGCATGACAAATACCCGGTCGGCCAGCCCTTCTATTTCATCCAGATCAGAAGAAATCAGGACAACCGCCACGTTCTGTTCAACGACATTGCGCAGCAGCTGATAGATATCGGCACGCGCCGATACATCCACTCCGCGCGTCGGTTCATCAACAATCAGCACCGCGGGCTGGGCTTCCAGACATTTTGCGATCAGCAATTTCTGCTGATTCCCGCCGGAAAGCGTGCGGGCAGTTTGCGAGCCGTCGCGATATTTGATCCCCAGCGCACGGTGATAACGTTCCAGCACCGCCGCCTCGCGTTTGATGTTCAGCCACCAGCTCTGACGGTTGAAAGTCAGGGAGGTCGTGTTCCAGCTCAGTGGCGCATCCAGATAAAGACCGGACGCCTGACGGTCTTCCGGCAGGTACACCAGCCCTTTTTTCAGGCGTTGTAAGGTGCCAAGTCCGCTGATGTCTTGCTGCATCAGGAAAACCTGACCGCTTTGTGCATCCCGCAGGCCATACAGCGTTTCTGCAAGTTCGGTTCGTCCTGCCCCGACAACGCCTGCCAGCCCGACGATTTCCCCGGCGCGGGCGCTAAATGAAATATCGATAAAGCCTTCACCGGTCAGGTTTTGTACCTGCAATACCGGCTCGTTGCTGGATGGATTGCGCCGTGCTCCCGGAAAATCCAGCCACAATTTCTGTTCAGCAGGTAACGCAGCCGTCTGTGTTTGCGGCGTGATGGCGGCAATCAGCGCATCGTTATCCAGCACTGAAAGCGCACCGCTGAGTGCTATTTTGCCGTCGCGCATCACGCTGATCCGGTCGGCAATGGCGCGGATTTCCGGCAGTTTGTGCGAGATAAACACCACACCGACGCCCTGCGCCGTCAGAAGGCGAACCTGCGTAAATAAGCGGGCGGATTCCGCGGGTGTCAGCGAAGCCGTCGGTTCGTCGAGGATCAGCAACCGGGCGTCGCGCATCAGCCCGCGCAGGATTTCTACCAGCTGCTGATCGGCCACTTCCAGCGTGCCAGCCAGTGAACCGAGTGGCAGGTTGCAGCCCAGTTCAGTCAGCGACTGTTGCAGCTTTTTCTCGCTGGCCTGATGTGCAGGCAAACGAAACAGAATATTTTCACGCACGCTGAGGCTCGGAAAAAGCATCGGCTCCTGCGGCACCAGATAGATCCCCGCCTGATGTGCTTTTGCTGGTGTCAGCGCCAGCAGTGGCGCGCCGCCGAGGTGCATTTCGCCACAGTCGGCAATCTCGACACCGGCGATAATTTTCATCAGCGTCGATTTGCCCGCGCCATTCCCGCCAAGTAACGCATGCACCTCACCGCGTTGCAGACTGAAATCGATGTTTTTCAGCACCGCGACACCGGAGAAGCTTTTACTGACACCGCTGACCTGCAATAGCAGGTCCGGAGAATGCGCGTCTGCTGATGATTGATCGCCTGACTGCATAAGCTGGCCTCGGATGAGATACATTAAATGAACAAATGTATTTATTATTTAACAATGTTCATAAAGCTAGTCCGTGGTGACACGGAAAACTTTTGCACTGATCACAGTTTGTTCAACTCATATACTCTGCGTTATGATTCAGGCAGTAATCATTTGAAATTTGCCAAACACATCACAGTTAACAACATTCCGTTAACGAACAATTGATCTACATTTTGATAAGTGTTCACTATGAATGACAAGACAACGCTGTCCGATTTGACTAACCATCCGGAATTCAGCATGGGTGAAGAGGAACTGCTGGCGCGCACCGCGTGGTTCTATTACCACGACGGCCTGACCCAGAATGAGATTGGTGAACGGCTCGGGCTGACGCGGCTTAAAGTGTCGCGTTTGCTTGAAAAAGGCCGGCAATCCGGGGTGATCCGCGTACAAATCAACTCGCGTTTTGAGGGATGTTTGTCGCTGGAAAACACGCTGCTTGAGCGCTTTGGTTTGCAGCAGGTTCGTGTGCTGCCCCAGCTTGCCGATGGCTCGCTGAGCGCACGGCTGGGCGTCGGCGCGGCGCATATGCTGATGACGATGTTAAAACCGGAGCAATTGCTGGCCGTCGGATTTGGCGAAACCGCCATGAGTACGTTGCAGCATCTGAGCGGATTTATCGCCTCGCAGCAGATCCGCATGGTGACGCTTTCCGGCGGTGTTGGCCCTTATATGACCGGCATCGGACAGCTGGATGCTGCCTGCGGAGTCAGCATTATTCCGGCACCGCTGCGCGCTTCTTCTGCCAGCGTGGCAGCAATATTTCGCCAGGAACGCAACGTACATGACGTGATGCTCGCGGCCTGCGCGGCGGATATCGCCGTCGTCGGCATCGGTTCGCTCAACCAGAAACAGGAAGCGACGATATTGCGCTCCGGTTATATCAGCGAAGGCGAACAATTGTTATTTGGCCGCAAAGGTGCGGTCGGTGACATTCTCGGTTTCTTTATGCAGCGTAACGGCGAGCTGGCGGAAAACATGGCAATCCACGACGAACTGATAGCCGTCGCACCGGACGAACTGGCCAGCATTCCGACCGTATTAGGCGTGGCGGGCGGCGTTGAGAAGGCCGAAGCGATTGTCGCCGCGCTGAAAGGTAAACGAATAAACGCACTGGTTACTGAAGAGAGCACAGCAAGAGCCATGCTGGCGCTGCTCGGCTGACACGCAGGGTGTAAGAGGCGTGGCGGTCAGGTAAACGGTGCCCGATAAACTGGCACGAGAGAACGTAGCGATGACCTCTACCCTGAACTCTGACGACGATCGTAGCTATTTAATGGCGCTGGATGCCGGTACCGGCAGTATCCGGGCGGTAATTTTCAATCTTGAAGGTGAGCAGATTGCCGCCGGACAAGCGGAGTGGATCCATCTGGCAGTGCCGGATGTCCCCGGTTCGATGGAGTTTGATCTGCAAAAAAACTGGCAACTGGCCTGCCAGTGTATTCGCCAGGCGCTGCATGAGGCACATCTCCCTGCTTCTGCTATCCGTGCCGTCGCCGCCTGTTCTATGCGCGAAGGCATTGTGCTGTACGACAAAGCCGGTGAACCTCTCTGGGCGTGCGCGAACGTTGATGCCCGCGCCAGCCGTGAAGTCTCCGAATTAAAAGAAATCCATAATTTCGAATTTGAACGCGAAGTGTATGAATGCTCCGGCCAGACGCTGGCACTGAGTGCCATGCCACGTTTGCTGTGGCTGGCCCATCATCGTCCGGATATTTATCGCAAGGCTGCAACCATTACCATGATCAGCGACTGGCTGGCGTATATGCTCAGCGGCGAACTGGCGGTGGATCCTTCAAATGCAGGCACTACCGGCATGCTGGATTTAGCCACCCGTAACTGGCGGCCTGAGCTGCTGGATATGGCGGGTTTACGCGCGGATATGCTTTCGCCGGTGGCCGAAACCGGGACACGACTCGGTTACGTGACTTCGCTTGCTGCTGATGCCTGTGGTCTGAAAGCCGGAACGCCGGTGGGCATGGGTGGCGGCGACGCGCAACTGGGTACGCTCGGCCTCGGGCTGGTACGCCCCGGACAAACTGCGGTTCTCGGTGGAACGTTCTGGCAGCAAATCGTCAATCTGCCTGAACCGGTGACCGATCCGGAGATGAATATCCGCGTCAATCCCCACGTCATCCCCGGCATGGCGCAGGCAGAATCCATCAGTTTCTTCACCGGCCTGACCATGCGCTGGTTCCGCGACGCGTTTTGTACAGAAGAAAAAACCATGGCACATCGCCTCGGTGTCGATGCCTACAGCCTGCTGGAAGATATGGCGGCGCGGGTACCGGTCGGTGCCTGGGGCGTAACGCCGGTTTTTTCCGATGCGATGCATTTCAAGAACTGGTACCACGCTGCGCCGTCGTTCATCAATCTTTCCATTGATCCGGAAAAGTGCAACAAACCGGTGCTGTTCCGTGCGCTGGAAGAGAACGCCGCCATCGTTTCGGCCTGCAATCTGGATATGATCGCCGCCTTCTCCGGCGTACGCGCAAAATCGCTGGTGTTTTCCGGCGGTGGTTCGAAGGGCAAATTATGGTGCCAGATTTTAAGTGATGTGACCGGCGTCCCCGTGAATGTGCCGGTAGTAAAAGAAGCCACCGCGCTCGGTTGCGCGATTGCAGCAGGTGTAGCGGCGGGTGTTTATGCATCGCTTGCGCAAACCGGTGAAGCACTGGTGCGCTGGGAGCGTGAATATCAGCCGGATGTGGCTAATCATGCAAAATATCTGGTGCAGAAAGCCAACTGGCAGGAAGTGTATGCGGATCAGCTCAGGCTGGTAGACAGGCAACTGACGACGTCGATGTGGAAAGCGCCAGGATTGTGAGGGTTAGCCACCCTAACTGGCTGCCTGAGGTCAAGGTCGTGGGCTCGCCGCCCACACTCGCTTTAAGGTCAACACCTTGGGCTGCCACCCAAACTGGCCTTAAGAGGCGCCTATCGCCGCGCCTCTTAAGAATCTCCGGCTCTTTCACTACGCGCTATCGCTAGACACTATGTTTCAGTTACTTCAGTGACAGGCTGGAAAGCTTGCCGCTACGCGGTCCCTTCTCTCGGTGTTCGAGCCCTACGTCTCGAACCCGCTCCGTTCAGCAAGTTTTCTGAATCGCCCGCACGATCTTAAAATCACCGGCAGATTGTCTTTTATCATTTAAAAGAGTTTATTGGCGTGCTCAAAATTCAGCTGAACGGAGCGGCTTCGAGACCATTGGCTCGAAGACCGAGAGAAGGCAGTGCGAAGCACCTGGATTTGCGCCACCTACTAATACACCAGAACATGTCCGTTGTGCCTGCGATAGCGCGCAGTGAAGAGACGTGGGAGATCCAAGAGGGGCCCGTCATGGCCCCTCTTGGTCGGTTTCGGCGCGAAAAAGCCAGGTGATAACCGTTGCTGAAAAACCGAAACTATCACAATTCTTAATGTAGAGGCTATTACGCCCAGTTATTTGACACTCGCCAACGGCGGGTCCATCGCCACTTTGCCTTTCACTGCTTTGTTCTTCACTCTTCTTGACCACATGGCAGTCAGGATCGGCACCAGTATGGAGGTGACGATAACCGACGTGGCGACCAGAGCGGTAGCAGCCGGGGCGATAGGTTTAAACTGCGGCACCATTTCAGCGATCAGTACCGGTGTAGCCACTGCGGCACCGGCTGAACTGGAGGCAGCAATACCTGCCGTGCCATCGCCGCCGCCGATGAATTTGTCTGCCAGGATCAGCGGGATACCGGTTATCACAATAACGGCTACACCCAGAAGCACACCTAACAGACCGGTTTGTGCAATCACGGTCAGGTTGATGGTGTTACCAAGCGCGAAGGCGAAGAACGGGATCAGCGTCTGAACCGCTTTGCTGAAGAATTCGCGCAGTTCAGGATCCAGATTACCTAAACCGAAACCGATCAGGAACGGCAGGACTGCACCAACGAAGACGTGCGGTTCGAAAGACGCAATACCTGCGGTGCCGAGGATGACCATGGTCATCAGCGGACCAGATTCCAGCGACATCAGCACGAATGCCCCCGCCTCTTCTTTGGTGCCGTATTGTTGCATCACCGAGGCGTACAAACCGCCGTTGGTCATGTCCATTGACGCGACCAGAGCCAGCACCGAAAGCCCGGCAAAGAAGCCGAACTCCACACCATTTTCAGGCATGAAACGTGAAGCCACTGCCGCAACAATCCAGGCAACCGCAATTTTCGTGACGACCAGCGTGCCGGATTTGCGCAATACGGTTCCGGTCGCGCTCAGTTTGATCGACGCCCCCATGCAGAAGAACCACACGGCGAGAATCGGCACAGTTCCTGTCATCAGTCCGTTGGTGAAAGAACCAAAATACTTGCCCGAATCAGGCGCGAAGGTATGACACAACGCACCAAGGAAGAGAGGCACTAACATCATTCCGCCAGGGATTTTTTCTATTGCTCGTTTAATGTGCATGTTTTTCACCTGATTAAAAGTAACGGACCACTGAATGCCGCTACGTTATCCATTTCTCAGGGTTATAAAAGTGATTCACTTCATAAATTGAAACGATGTTTCTATTTTTTAGATCGGTAGTTTTATTAATTTATTCCGTCAATATTTAATTTCTGAGTGCAATCACATTTTAAGATTTTTATTATTCAGACGACATCCTTTCAAAAACAAAAAACCCGCAGCAGTCGCCTGTGCGGGTTCGGTATTGCAGGAATGAGTTCAGTCGATTGACGTGGTGCCAAAAGCCTGACGCCAGTCGGCATCAAATTTTTCAACTGCCGCCTGTACCGCCGGAGTATCGAGCAGTTGTTCCGCGACATCGACCGGCAGAGTGATTGACTGGCAACCGGCCAGCAGACAATCCATCGCCTGGCGGGGCGTTCTGAAACTGGCTGCCAGCACTTTTGATTGCGGCGCATGAAGGTTTAGCAGGGTCTGTAACGCTTTAACCATCGCGATACCATCACCGCCCTGCGCGTCCAGCCGGTTAACGTAAGGCGCGACATATTCTGCACCCGCAAGCGCCGATAACAGCCCCTGACCTGCCCCGTAAACGGCGGTGCCAAGAGTCGGGATATTCATGACTTTCAGTTTCTTGATCGCGGCCAGCCCTTCAGAAGTTACGGGGATCTTTACCACTAAACCTGGTACCCGCTGCGTCAGTAACAGGGCTTCGGCCACCATCTGCTCAGTATCTGACGCCATCACCTGCGCAAATAATTTGCCATTGCCGCCCAGTGCATCGCGCAACGCAGGCAACACTTCCCACAGCGGTTTACCCTCTTTCGCCACGATGCTGGGATTGGTCGTCACCCCCTGCAACGGCAATATTCGTGAAAGACGTTTGACCGCAGTCACATCAGCAGTATCGAGATACAACTCCATCACCCTCTCCTTAAACCTGTGAGCAAATGCAAAGTTCAGAGAGTGTACCTCTGCAAGCAGAAGGTTTGTTGATCACCATCAAAATCACTTTCGAATGAAAGACTATAAATTACGAAAGAAGAAATATGCACGAAGGAGTGTCGAGATGATTTTCAATGTGCAGCGTTATTCCACGCATGATGGTCCTGGGATCCGCACGGTCGTGTTTCTCAAAGGTTGTTCGCTGGGATGCACCTGGTGTCAGAACCCGGAGAGTCGTTCTGCCGGCCACGATATTTTGTTCGATACCCGCCTGTGCAGCACAGGTTGCAATTATTGCGCGCAGGTTTTTCCTCATGCAGTCACATTTGAAAACGGCAAAATCTGCGTCCGGCAGGAGAATTTTACTGCGGCGGATTTATGCCAGATTGAACAGACCTGCCCTTCCGCCGCGCTGAGCGTGTGCGGCAATGAGGTGGAGATCGATGCACTGATGCAACAAATTTTGCGTGATAAGCCTTTTTATCAGCGTACCGGCGGTGGCGTCACACTTTCCGGTGGCGAACCTTTTATGCAGCCGCAAACCGTACGGACGTTACTGCAACGCTGTAAACAGGAAGGTTTGCATACGGCCGTGGAAACCTGTCTGCATGTGCCATGGAAATACATTGAGCCCTCTCTCGGCACGCTCGATCTCGTGCTGGCGGATTTAAAACATGTCGCCGGTGAACCTTTTAAACGCCTGACCGGCGGCTCGGTAAAACGCGTTATGGACAATTTTCGCCGTCTTGCCGCTGCCGGACAAAAGCTTATCGTCCGCGTTCCGTTGATTCCTGATTTCAACGCTGATCGTACGTCCATCCGCCAGATTGTCGATTTCGCGGCGGAAGAAACCGGCTGCGAAACCATCCATTTTTTGCCATATCACACGCTTGGCATCAATAAATACGCCCTGCTCGGGCAACCTTATCTGGCCCCGCGCCAGCCGTTAAATGACCCTGACCTGCTGACGTTTGCCGAAGAGTACGCCGCACAAAAAGGGCTGTGTTCACAGTTAAGAGGATAAGAATAATGACCCAGCTGAATCTGAATACCCTTTCCGCCCGGATCCACGCTCATAAAGAAGCCCTGATCCATATCGTGAAGCCGCCGGTCTGTACTGAACGCGCGCGGCATTACACGCAGATTTATCAGCAACATGCCGACAAGCCGCTGGCGGTACGCCGCGCACTGGCGCTGGCTGAGCATCTCAGCAAACGCACTATCTGGATCAAACATGATGAGCTGATTGTCGGTAATCAGGCCAGTGAAGTGCGCGCCGCACCGATCTTCCCGGAATACACCGTGGGCTGGATCGAAAGTGAAATTGATACGCTGGCGGACCGGCCGGGCGCGGGTTTTGCTGTAAGCGAAGCGAACAAAAAAATCCTGCACGAGATTTGCCCATGGTGGCGTGGTCAGACGGTTCAGGACCGCTGCTACGGGATGTTTACCGACGAACAGAAAGCGCTGCTCGAAAGCGGGATTGTAAAAGCCGAAGGGAATATGACCTCCGGCGATGCGCATCTGGCAGTAAATTTCCCGCTGCTGCTGGAACTCGGCATTGACGGTTTGCGCCATAAAGTTGATGAGCGCCGCAGCCGCATTCAGCTGACTGACTGGGAAGACCTGCACAAAGAGCAATTGCTGAAAGCCATTGATATCACCCTGAACGCCGTCAGCACTCATGTTCTGCGCTTCGCAGAACTGGCGCGTGAAATGGCCATTTCGGAAACCCGCGAAAACCGCCGTACAGAATTACTGACGATGGCCGCGAACTGTGAATTGATTGCTCACCGGCCACCGGAGAATTTCTGGCAGGCGTTGCAGTTATGCTATTTCATTCAGCTGATTTTGCAGATCGAATCCAACGGCCACTCCGTATCATTCGGGCGTATGGATCAGTATCTGTATCCGTTCTACCGACGCGATGTGGAACTGGAACAGACGCTGGATCGCGGCCAGGCAATTGAACTGCTGCAAAGTTGCTGGCTGAAACTGCTGGAGGTGAACAAAATCCGCTCCGGCACACACTCCAAAGCGTCTGCCGGTAGCCCGCTGTATCAGAACGTCACCATCGGTGGCCAGACATTGCGCAATGGCGTTGCCTCGGATGCGGTCAATCCGCTGTCCTACGCGGTGCTGGAATCCTGCGGGCAACTGCGCTCCACCCAGCCGAATCTCAGCGTGCGTTATCACGCCGGTATGAGTAATGATTTCCTCGACGCCTGCGTGCAGGTGATCCGCTGCGGCTTTGGGATGCCCGCATTCAACAACGATGAAATCGTCATTCCTGAATTCATCAAGCTGGGTGTCGAAAAGCAGGATGCCTATGATTATGCGGCCATTGGTTGTATCGAAACAGCGGTCGGCGGCAAATGGGGATATCGCTGCACCGGCATGAGCTTCATCAACTTTGCCCGGGTCATGCTGGCTGCACTGGAACAGGGTAAGGACGCAAAAAGCCAGACCCGTTTCCTGGCGCAGGAGCGCGGGTTGTCGCAGGGCAATTTTGACGATTTCGAACAGGTTTTCGCGCAGTGGAATGAACAAATCCGTTATTACACGCGCAAATCTATCGAGATCGAATGCGTGGTCGATACGGTTCTGGAAGAAAACGCGCAGGATATTTTATGTTCCGCACTGGTCGATGACTGCATTGAACGCGGTAAAACCATTAAACAAGGTGGCGCGAAATATGACTGGGTTTCCGGTTTGCAGGTCGGGATCGCTAATCTGGGTAACAGTCTGGCTGCGGTGAAAAAACTGGTCTTCGAGCAGGGCACTGTCGGTCAGCAGGAGCTGGCCGACGCGCTGGCTTCCGATTATGCAGGGCTGGACGGCGAACGTCTGCGCCAGCGCTTGTTAAACGGCGCAGAGAAATACGGCAACGATCATGACGGAGTGGATAATCTTCTGGTGCGCGCGTACCAGTGTTATATCGATGAGCTGTCGAATTATCACAATACCCGTTTCGGCCGCGGTCCGGTTGGGGGTACGTATTACGCCGGTACGTCTTCCATCTCTGCCAACGTGCCTTTCGGTGCGGCCACCACGGCGACCCCGGATGGTCGCAAAGCCTTTACTCCGCTGGCAGAGGGCGCCAGTCCGGCATCCGGTACTGATCATCTCGGTCCGACAGCGGTATTTAACTCGCTGGGTAAATTGCCTACCGAAGCGATTCTGGGCGGCGTATTACTGAACCAGAAGCTTAACCCCGCCTCGCTGGAAAACGAAAATGACCGCCAGACGTTAATGTTGATGCTGCGGACATTCTTCGAGGAGCATCACGGCTGGCATGTTCAGTACAATATCGTTTCCCGCGAGACGCTGCTGAAAGCCCGTGAGGAGCCACAAAGCTATCGTGATCTGGTGGTTCGCGTGGCCGGTTATTCCGCGTTCTTTACGGCCTTATCGCCGGAGGCTCAGGATGATATTATCGCCCGTACTGAACACTCTCTTTAATGTTCTCAACTGATATTTCTTTTTTTGGGCGGTTCCTGCCGCCCTTACTTTTGGGCAATTATGAACGACAGACAACAAATCATTCTGCAATGGGTCAACGATAAACAGCGCATTAGCGTCACTGAGTTGTCACAGATATGTCAGGTTTCCGAAGTCACGATCCGTCATGATCTGACCCGGCTGGAGCAACGCCATTATCTGCGCCGTGTCCACGGTTTTGCCGTCGCAATCCAGACTGACGATGTTGATACCCGCATGATGTCGAATTTTGCGCAAAAGCAGAAGCTCGCGAAATTTGCCGCATCACTGATTCAGGACGGGGAAACTGTCTTTTTCGAAAGCGGGAGCAGTATCGCCCTGCTGGCTCAATATCTTGCCGATAAAAAGAATCTGACCGTGATCACCGTCAGCAGTTACGTGGCATCATTATTGAAAAGTATGCCGTGTGAAGTGGTTCTGCTGGGCGGGATGTATCAGAAAACCAGTCAGACCGTAGTCGGCCCGCTGACCAGACTGTGCCTGCAACAGATGAATTTCAGTAAGGCATTCATGGGTATTGACGGTTTCACGCAGATGACGGGTTTTACCGGTCGCGATATGCTGCGCGCCGATGTGGTGAATGCAGTGGTGGATAAAGGGGCGGAAAATATCGTCCTGACAGATTCTTCTAAATTCGGGCAAATTAATCTCAATCCGCTCGGCCCGATCAGCGCATTCAGCCGTGTGATCACCGATGACAAACTGCCGGAAGAATACCAGCAGCAACTTTCTGCGGCGGGTGTTAAGGTCAGCCTGGTGGGCTGACCTTTGGCATAACCAGGATCATTGACCGTAGTAAGCGTTCTTACCGTGTTTTCTCAGGTAGTGCTTATCTAACAGTTGCGGCTGCATATCCGGCAGTTGCGGCGTTAACTGGCGTGAGAAAATCCCCATATACGCGATTTCTTCCAGTACTACGGCGTTATGCACAGCGTTGTCAGCATCGGTTCCCCAGGTAAACGGGCCGTGTGAATGCACCAGTACCGCCGGAATATCTGCCGGTGACAGGTTTCTTTCAGTGAAAGTTTTGACGATCACTTCACCGGTTTCCCATTCATAGCGTCCGGCAATTTCCTCTTCCGTCATCCGGCGCGTGCAGGGAATATTACCGTAGAAATAATCCGCGTGAGTGGTGCCCCAGGCCGGAATGTCCAGACCGGCCTGCGACCAGATGGTCGCGTGGCGCGAATGCGTATGAACAATACCGCCCGCTTCTGGAAAATTAAGGTACAGTACCCGGTGGGTATCGGTATCCGAAGACGGCTTTTTGCTGCCCTCGACGATTTTGCCGGACTCCAGTTCCACCACCACCATGTCGTCAACGCCCATGTGGTCGTATTCCACTCCTGACGGTTTAATCACTATCAGCCCTTCTGCGCGGTCAACGGCGCTGACATTTCCCCAGGTAAAGGTCACCAGATTGTGGCGCGGCAGTGCCAGATTGGCCTCTAATACCTGCTCTTTCAGTTGTTTAAGCATCATGGTTCCCTCTTATTGCGATGCTTTATTGTCTGGTCGGGGGCAGTGAGCAGGTATGGGGCAAATCGCTAAAGAGTGCGTACAGTTCTGCTGCAAACGTAAAAGTGCCTGTTTGCACCGGAAATTGAGTAATGCCTGTTCGCTGTTTTAGTTTTTTGTGTGGTGAGAAGACGGGTTCATGGTGATTTAAGATTATTCACCTAGTGAATGGATATCAATTTCACTATTTTTAATTAACGGATGCACAACTGCGTCTCGAAAGGAGAAATATTATGATGCTCGTAAATAAACGTGTTGCCAGTATTGCACTGGTTCTTACTCTGGCGATGTCTGTCAGTGCTTGTGGTAACTGGTCAAAACGTGACCGTAACACTGCAATTGGTGCCGGTGCCGGTGCGCTGGGCGGGGCAGTTCTGACTGATGGCAGTACCTTAGGGACACTCGGTGGCGCGGCGGTAGGTGGTATTGTCGGGCACCAGGTTAGTAAATAAAACTGCCGGAGAATAAGTTCTATTTCATTGGCATCAAAAACGTAAGCGTTAAGCAACGAATAAAGCTAAAAATAGGATTTGGCAGTTTTTCAGGTCACCTTTCTTGTCATCTTTTTGGATGACAAACAGCGCTCCCGCGTTGTGATATCTCTAAAGTAACGCAAGATGCTGCACCGTTAAGGATGCAGCATCTTATTGTTTAAAAAATCATAGCTGTGGAACAGGACAGCAAAATCCGTTTTCAGCCTCCTGCCAGTTTCACTTTCATTCCTTTGGCTTCCAGCAACTGTTTCAGCAGGTCGCGTTTATCGCCCTGGATCTCAATCACGCCCTCTTTCACCGCACCGCCACAACCGCATTTTTTCTTCAGTTCCGCCGCGAGTTTTTCCAGTGCTACATCATCAAGATCGACGCCGGTGATCAGACACACGCCTTTGCCTTTACGGCCGCTGGTCTGGCGCTGAATACGCACAATACCATCCCCTTTCGGGCGCGCAACGACGGCTTTCGGCTCATCAATCCTTCCGCTGTCGGTTGAATAGACCAGGCGGCTGTTGTTGTCATTGCTCATACGTATTCCCTCTTAACGCAGTGAGGCGCGAATATCACGCAGGGTCTGCGCCGGATCGGCTGACTGCGTAATCGGACGGCCAATCACCATGTAATCGACACTGGCGGCCAGCGCCTCCTGCGGGGTCATAACGCGACGCTGATCGTCCGCCTTGCTGCCAGCAGGACGGATACCCGGCGTCACCAGCTGGAATGCCTGGCCCAGCGCAGATTTGAAGCGCGTCGCTTCCTGAGCAGAACACACCACGCCGTCAAGACCACAATCACGGGTCAGACGCGCCAGACGCTCGGCGTAATCGGCGGGCGAAAGGGTAATGCCTAAATCCGCCAGATCACTGCTTTCCATGCTGGTCAGAACGGTCACTGCAATCAGCAACGGTGCATCTTTACCAAACGGTGCCAGCGCTTCTTTGGCGGCGGCCATCATGCGCGCACCGCCGCTGGCGTGTACGTTGACCATCCACACGCCCAGATCCGCTGCTGCGGCCACGGCACGCGCGGTTGTGTTTGGAATATCGTGGAATTTCAAATCGAGAAAAACGTCAAAACCGCGCGTTTGCAAATCTTTGACCATCTGCGGACCAAAATGCGTGAACATCTCTTTGCCCACTTTCAGACGGCAATCACGTGGATCAATTTTATCGGCAAACGCCAGCGCGGATGCTTTGTCGGCATAGTCAAGTGCGACAACAATAGGTGATGTATTTAAGTCATTGTTGTTAATGTTATTTTCAGACTTCATATCGTCAGCCTCTTGTGTAAATTCAAATCGGGAAGGAAAAATAGTTTTTTTGCCGCCCGCATTTTACATGGCAAGACGCTGAATTCACAGCTACACATAATGTGACAGATTTATTAAATTTTTGTGAATCACTAGACGACTCAACAAGGCTGGCATAGCTTGTTACTTTTACTCTAAGGAAAGGCTGAAAAATGAGTGAGATAACAACCCTTACCGTCAAAATTCCGGTTGAATTAAAGGAATTGATCAAAAACGCCGCCGCTGACGCAGAACATTCATTAAGCGCAGAAGTAGCAGCACGCCTGGAACAGAGTTTTAATCCTGCCGCGCCAAAAAGCAAAAAGGCCGCAAAAGCGACCGAACACGAGATTGATAATCAGCATCTGGCGGAAGAAAGCGAACCTGCCCTGACCGCCAAAGAGATTAAAAAATTACGAACCTTACTGAACACACGTAAGACGAGCAGTAAGAAGAAGTAATTTTTAAATACTCTCCCGCGTTGTTCCCCTAAATAATTCGTGTTGCAGAAAGGCAGTGAGCGCATCTGCAATACGAAAAATGACGGGAAAAATCACTGGCCGTCTAATCCACGAATTGGTTTGATCGTCGCCCAGCCCCTGCATGACGGGCAATGCCAGTACAAAGAATGCGCGGTAAAGCCGCATTTATGGCAACGGTAACGCGGTTTAGTGCGGATCTGCTCGCCTACCATGTCTCGCAGTAAGACCAGACTTTCCTTTGCCCGCCCTTCTTCTGCATCAGCCAGATGGTAATCCATCAGGTGATGGAACACGCGCATGGTCGGATGGCGCTGAAGCTGGCGGTTAATGTAGTTCTGCGCCGTTTCACGCCCTTCCTCGTCATGAATGATTTCCGCCAGCATCAGCTCAGCAGCCGCACCGGTATTTTCATCCACACAACGTTTGAGAAACTCTGCCCAACCGAGCGTATCTTTCAGGTTCTGATAACATTCCTGGAGCATTGGCAAGGCTTCGCTGACCAGCTCTTTATCCTGCTCAAGCACGCGCTGCAAGGCTTCCGTCGCTTTACGATATTCGCCCTGCGCCAGTAAAATCCGCCCCTGCATGATAGATACGCGGGCGCAAAGTTTATCCGCAGCCGCCGCCTTTTTCAGCAGTCCCATCGCTTTATCAAAATCATCGGCAACCATCGCCTGCAAAGCCAGTTCACACCAGAAATGTGCAATTTCTTTACGGCGGTTTTCTTTGCCCAGTTTGACCAGTCGTTCAGCCACATCAATGGCATTTTGCCAGTCGCTGGTCGCCTGATGAATGATGAGCAGCTGCTCGAGTGCGAACAGCTGGAAATCCTGCTCTTTGACCAGCTGATTGAACATGTCTTCGGCGCGGTCATAAAAACCGGCGGCCATATAGTCACGTCCCAGTTGCTGAACGGCAAGCAGGCGCTGTTCAAAGGTCAGCGAGGCGCTTTCCATCAGCGACTGGTGGATACGGATTGCGCGATCCACTTCGCCACGGGAGCGAAAGAGGTTACCCAGAGTCAGGTGCGCTTCGACTGTGCTGCTGTCCTCTTTCAACATTTCAAGGAACAGGTCGACCGCTTTGTCCTGCTGATTGGAAAGCAGGAAGTTAACCCCTGCTACGTATTCACGCGACAGGCGGTTAGCATTTTCCTGTTTATCCTGCTGAGAACTTCTGCGCCCCATGTACCAGCCATAGGCGGCAGCAACGGGCAACAACAGAAACAGCAGTTCTAACATAGAAGATTATTCCTTGCTGACATCATAAGATGCTGCTGGTGGCGTAACGACGGCCACAGGCTCAATTTGTTGTTCAAGACGTTTGATTTTACGTTGTGCACGTCCCAGTGACACACGGACGCGGAGGTAGAACAACCCGCAAATGACCCAGCCGAGAATAAAACCGGTGGCAAACAACACGGCAAGCAGTGTGGAAACACGATAGTCACCCTGCGCCAGTAAATAGTTGAAGGTCACAGTCTGATCGTTATGGGCACCCAGAGTGATAGAAATCACAACGATGACCAGCAAAAATAAAAAAATCAGCAGATATTTCACATTCATTCCTGTAATGCCGGATGTACCGGATGAATTATGGCAAAAACTCTCGTCCCGACCTAATAAGTTAGCATTTCCGAACTAAGCAGGGAAATATTGCCGTCGCTTTAAATGCAATCTGTATCAACTTCGTACAATTTTTAATGATATATCCGACGCTGCATGCATCGCTGCAATCAGGCTAATGATAGGTATATGGGGATGAATGGCGCAAATTAAAGGGCCGCGATGGACGGCCCCTTTTGATGACAAACACTTACCGGTCATTTACCGGCAATCTGCTGGCTACTTAGCGG
Organism: Rahnella bruchi; assembly: GCF_003614975.1. Lineage (GTDB taxonomy): Bacteria > Pseudomonadota > Gammaproteobacteria > Enterobacterales > Enterobacteriaceae > Rahnella > Rahnella bruchi. The sequence goes on from NZ_QZWI01000002.1 coordinate 123,485, forward strand.
CTATTTAAGTGAGTCGCGCTCGCTGATTTCCTGCTTTTCAGCCGGCGGTGGCGTTAGCGGTCCGACATAGCGTTCGGTCAGCCAACAGGCCAGCGTCACCAGTATCCAGCTGATCCCGACGGAGGCGAGCAGGTCACGCGGCCAGTGCATGCCGAGCATCAGACGGCTGCCCATGACCGCTACGGCCCACACCATCAGCACGGTAACCGTTTTGTAGTGCTTACGACGCCATAATAACCCGATGCCTAACAAAGCCCAGGTGGCCGCAAACATGGTATGCCCGGAAGGAAACGCGTAGCCGGTATCGTTTTGCCAGCTTTTGTTCAGCCAGTGCGGGATTTGTACGTCATCCCCAAGAATTTCTTTCACCTGCTTGCCACGCAATTTGCTTTTTTGCGCATAAAACTCACCGACGTTCATCTGGTGGTCGGTGCCCAGCCACGCCACATAAGGCCGCGGCTCACGCACTTCTCCCTTGATGAAATCTTTCGCGTATTGCCCGACCAGCAATGAAGCGACAATAATCACGCCCAGCCCGATGGCGGGTTTGAGACGAAAGCGCAAACACCACAAGAACCAGCCACAAAGAATGACGGTTGTGAGAATACCCCAGGGCTCGCTCACCGTTTCGGTCACCCAGTACAGCGGGCGTAAAACGGAAGGATTTTCTCCCGGCACCCAGAGCCATCCGCTTATCCATACCGCGGCGGGCATCAGCATTAAAATTACAGCGCCGAGTGCGGTGCGTTTGGCGATATCAAACATAGTCTTCCCTTGCGTCATTCGTAAAAAAGAGTTGGAGTGTACCAACGTTGTCACTTCGTCACATTCCCAACGCTTCGATTGTTGAGGATGCAGTTATAATTCATATCTTATGAACTAATCGTTCAAATATTCCCGCTAAAATGAACAGCAAACTGTGGCAAAATGGTGCCCTGTCATGATGGAAAGGCACCGATTCCCTATCCACAGGCCGCATCTGAAAGTAGGATGCGCATCAACAAGTAAAATACTCACTGTGAATAAAGACTATTTGTGGTTTTTTTGGAGCGTAAAATGCAGCTGAAACGGGTGGCAGAAGCCAATCTGCCAACACCTTGGGGCGATTTCCTGATGGTGGGTTTTGAAGAATTGGCCACCGGGCACGACCACCTGGCGTTAGTTTTTGGTGACATCAGCGGTGAAACACCCGTTCTTGCGCGAGTTCACTCTGAATGCCTGACCGGTGATGCTTTGTTCAGCCTGCGCTGTGACTGCGGTTTCCAGCTCGAAGCGGCACTTAATCACATTGCTGAGGAAGGCCGTGGCATCCTGATGTATCACCGTCAGGAAGGCCGTAACATCGGCCTGCTCAATAAAATCCGTGCTTATGCACTACAGGACAAAGGCTACGATACCGTCGAAGCCAACCACCAGCTCGGATTTGCCGCAGACGAGCGTGATTTCACGCTGTGTGCGGACATGTTTAAGCTGCTCGGCGTTGATTCCGTTCGTCTGCTGACCAACAATCCGAAGAAAGTCGAAATCCTGACAGAAGCCGGAATAAACATCACCGAACGCGTCCCGCTGATCGTCGGACGCAACCCGGAAAACGAACGCTACCTGTCGACCAAAGCGGCCAAAATGGGACACCTGCTCGACAAGTAAGGGTTCTATAGTCCGATGGAAATATTAAGGGCACCTTAAGAAGGTGCCCTTTTTTTTATTGGCAGAAGAGCCGGTTTTACAGCATTTTGCGGATCACGTAATGCAGGATCCCGCCGTTCTGGAAGTACGTCAGCTCGTTGCCGGTATCGATACGACAACGGGCATTCACCGTTTGCGCATGTCCGTCGGCGTAAACGATATGCACCGCCACATCCTGTCCCGGCGTCAGGGTTTGTAATCCGCTGACGCTTATCTGCTCATCGCCGGTGAGTTTCAGCGTTTTACGGGTAACACCCTGCGGGAATTCGAGCGGTAAAATACCCATACCGATAAGATTCGAGCGGTGAATACGTTCGAATGATTCGGCGATCACCACGCGCACGCCCAGAAGACGCGGCCCTTTGGCTGCCCAGTCCCGACTAGAACCTGAACCGTACTCTTTACCGGCTATGACCGCCGTCGGCACGCTTTCATGCTGATAGCGCATCGCGGCATCATAAATCGCCAGCTGATCCTGAGACGGAATATGACGGGTATAACCGCCCTCCACTCCCGGTACCATTTCGTTTTTGATACGGATATTCGCGAACGTCCCGCGCATCATCACTTCATGGTTACCACGACGCGATCCGTAAGAGTTGAACGCCTTAGGTTCGACCCCATGCTGTTTGAGGTAAAGCCCGGCCGGACTTTCAGCTTTGATATTACCCGCTGGTGAGATGTGGTCAGTGGTCACAGAGTCAGCCAGAATCGCCAGAATACGGGCGTCCTTAATATCTTCCAGCGCATCCGGCTCGGCTTTCATATCACTGAAGAACGGCGGATGGCGGATGTAAGTGGAATCTTCCTGCCAGGTATAAGTCGGCGTACCATCGACCTGAATCGCCTGCCAGCTGGCATCACCGTTGAAAACTTCGGCATATTCTTTGTGGAACATGTCCGTCGTCACCTGCCCGACCGCATTGGCAATGTCGTTGGCAGAAGGCCAGATATCTTTCAGATATACCGGTTTACCGTCTTTATCCTCACCCAGCGAATCCTGCGTCAGATCGACATTCATATTGCCCGCCAGCGCGTAAGCCACCACTAACGGCGGTGAAGCCAGCCAGTTGGTTTTAATCAGCGGATGGATACGCCCTTCGAAGTTACGGTTACCGGAAAGTACCGCACCGACGGTCAGATCACCGGCTTTAATAGCCGATTCAATCGGTTCAGGCAGCGGCCCGGAGTTACCGATACAGGTCGTACATCCGTAACCGACCAGATTAAAACCGAGTTCTTCCAGATACGGCATCAGACCGGCAGCATTAAGATAATCGGTCACCACTTTAGAACCCGGTGCCAGCGAGGTTTTCACCCATGGCTTGCTGGTGAGCCCTTTTTCTGCGGCATTTTTTGCCAGCAGACCGGCCGCCATTAACACACTCGGGTTGGACGTATTGGTACAAGAAGTGATGGCTGCAATCACCACCGCACCGGTGGTCAGGGCATAATGCTGACCGTCCAGCGTGAATGTCTCTTTATCGCTGCGGTCCCCTTTGCTGTTACCCAGCTCCAGCTCCGTCGCGGCTTTGAATGCTTTTGGTACATTGGGCAGTGCGACGCGATCCTGCGGGCGTTTCGGCCCGGCAAGGCTCGGTTCAACATCGCCCATATCGAGCGACAGCGTGCTGGTAAAGACCGGCTCATCACCGGCATTACGCCATAAGCCCTGCACCTGAGAGTAGGCTTTCACCAGTTCGATTTGTTCGTCGCTGCGGCCACTGAGTTTCATGTAGCTCAGCGTCACATCATCAACCGGGAAGAATCCGCAGGTGGCACCGAATTCCGGCGACATATTGGCGATGGTGGCGCGGTCGGCCAGCGGTAAGTCAGCCAGTCCGTCACCATAGAATTCAACGAACTTGCCGACCACACCGTGTTTACGCAGCATCTGCGTGACCGTTAACACCAGATCGGTCGCGGTGATGCCTTCGCGTAATTTGCCGGTCAGTTTGAAACCGACCACATCGGGGATCAGCATAGAAACAGGTTGTCCGAGCATCGCCGCTTCGGCTTCGATACCCCCACAGCCCCAGCCTAAAATGCCCAGGCCGTTAATCATGGTGGTGTGGGAATCGGTGCCGACCAGAGTGTCGGGATAGGCGACCGTTTTGCCATCCTGTTCTTCATACCAGACGGTTTGCCCGAGATACTCAAGGTTAACCTGATGACAGATACCGGTGCCGGGCGGAACCACGCGAAAACGGTTGAAGGCTTTTTGTCCCCAGCGCAGGAACTGATAGCGTTCGTTATTACGCTCCATCTCCAGCCGGACGTTTTCGTCAAAAGCCTGATCATCACCAAACTCATCGACAGTTACGGAGTGGTCAATAACCAGATCGACAGGAGATAAAGGGTTTACCTGTTCGACATTGCCGCCAAGGCGTTTGACCGCCTGACGCATTGCCGCCAAGTCCACCACAGCAGGTACGCCGGTGAAATCCTGCATCAGAACACGCGCAGGCCGGTAAGCAATTTCTCTGTCCGCATGGCCGGTTTTCTGCCAGCTGACCAGTTCCTGCAAATCACTTTCCGTTACGGTGTCGCCATCAACGTGGCGCAGCAGATTTTCAAATAAAACTTTGAGGGATTTGGGCAGGCGCTGGATATCACCCAGCGTTTTGGCTGCGAGTGGCAGGCTGTAGTAGTGGAACTCCTTGTTCTGGACCGCCAGCTTATCCAGACTGTTCTTGCGAATAGACGACATAGCTTCTCCTTTAGCGCTCAGCGTGGCCGTAAGGAATAACCCGCTGGCTTATAAGTGCATAGTTAAAGATAACACAAATAATTGTTAACATTCCGATAACAGCTCAAAGTGTTCAACAGGCAAAAAAAATCCCGCGGCATCATTAGAGGCGGCGGGACTGGCGGTCGGCAAAGAAAATGTTGCGGTTTATTTCACCGGCAGTTTGATGTCTTTAAACATCTCTTCAATGTCTTCGTTGGAGCGCAGGGAAATGGCGGTATCCACTACATCACGGGTCAGATGCGGCGCAAAGCGCTGGATGAAATCGTACATGTAACTGCGCAGGAAAGTGCTGCGGCGGAAACCGATTTTAGTGGTGCTGTAAGTGAAAATATCACGCGCATCCACGGTGACCAGATCCGGATCCTGAACCGGATCCACGGCCATACTGGCGATCACCCCTACCCCAAGCCCCAGACGCACATAGGTTTTGATCACGTCGGCATCGGTAGCGGTAAAAACGATTCGCGGCGTCAGACCGGCGCGGTTGAACGCGGTATCAAGCTCTGAGCGGCCGGTAAAACCGAAGGTATAAGTGACGATAGGATAAGCAGCCAGCTCTTCAATGGTAACTTTCTCCTTGCCTGCCAGCGGATGATCCGGCTGAACCACGACCGCACGGTTCCAGTGATAGCACGGCAACATCACCAGATCGTCATACAGATGCAGCGCTTCGGTGGCAATCGCAAAATCGGCATTCCCTTTAGAAACAGCTTCAGCAATCTGAGTCGGTGAACCCTGATGCATATGCAATGAAACGCGCGGGTAACGCTCGATAAAGCCTTTAATCACATTGGGTAAGGCATAACGCGCCTGCGTGTGCGTCGTCGCCACATACAGGGAGCCCTTGTCCGGATAGGTGTGCTCGCCAGCCACGGCTTTGATGGCATCGACTTTAGACAAGACTTCGCGGGCGATGCGGATAATTTCCTGCCCGGCGGGAGTCACCTGCGTCAGATGCTTACCGCTGCGCGAAAAAATCTGGATCCCCAGTTCATCTTCCAGCATGCGCACTTGTTTGCTGATACCCGGCTGCGACGTATAAAGGCCTTCTGCCGTCGAACTGACGTTCAGATTGTGATTAACAACCTCTACGATGTAGCGCAGTTGCTGCAATTTCATATCTCATACCACCCTGGTTTCTAACTCTGTCGCCATCCCTGTTCATCCGTTGGCTGAACAGTCTGGAAATGATTTTTTATCGAATACCGGAAGTCTGTGAACGCACCGTTTTATGCCCCAGACGCATTAACTTATTACTTAAGTGCATAAGAATAAATTTTATATAACAATTATATCAATTATTAACGTCATGTATAGCCAGAGAACATAACGAAGATCGCGGTCCGTCTCTTCCTGATAATAAAAACACGCAGAACTCACCGATGATAGATCTTAATGCAATAAAAAAACCAGCCCGGAGGACTGGTTTTTTACAACTGCTTAACAGCTTAAAGTATGACGGCGCAGATTACTTTTTGCCTTCAACCCATTTCCCGTCGACAAAGAACGCGGTCCAGCCGGTGGCTTTGCCGTCTTTTTCGGAGGAAACATACTGCTGCTTAGTTTTACGGCTGAAACGCACCATCGATTTATTGCCTTCCGGGTCAGCGACTGGCGCATCGGCCAGATAGCTCAGTTTTTCCGGCAGACGATCTTTAAAGCGCTTCAGTTCTTCCACCAGCGGCGCACGGGTTTCGCGCGATTTAGGGAAAGTATTGGCCGCCAGGAAGACACCCGCCGCACCATCACGCAGAACGAAATACGCGTCTGATTTCTCACACGGCAATTCTGGCAACGGAACCGGATCTTCTTTCGGCGGCGCAACGTCACCGTTACGTAAAATCTTACGGGTGTTTTTGCACTCGTCGTTGGTACAACCCATGTATTTACCGAAACGTCCCATTTTCAGGTGCATTTCAGAACCACATTTCTCGCACTCAACAATCGGGCCGTCGTAGCCCTTGATGCGGAACTCGCCCTGCTCGATTTCATAGCCATCACATTCCGGGTTATTACCGCAGACGTGCAATTTGCGCTGATTGTCGATGAGGTAGCTGTCCATCGCTGTGCCACATTTACCGCAACGACGTTTTGCACGCAGCGCATTGGCTTCGGCTTCGTCGCCTTCCAGAATGTTAAGCACTTCAGCATCTGCAATCAGGTTGATGGTGGTTTTGCAGCGCTCTTTCGGCGGCAAGGCATAACCGGAACAACCCAGGAACACGCCGGTGCTGGCGGTACGGATCCCCATCGGACGGCCACAAGTCGGGCATTCGATGCTGGTCAGTACCATCTGATTCGGGCGCATACCGCCTTCTTCAGGATCCTTCTCGGCTGTTTCTAATTGCTTGCTGAATTCACTAAAGAATTCGTCGAGAACCGCTTTCCATTCCGCCTTGTTGTTGGCGACCTGATCCAGCCCGTCTTCCATACGTGCGGTGAAATCGTAGTTCATCAGTTCGCGGAAATTTTCTTCCAGACGGTCGGTGACGATTTCGCCCATTTTCTCAGCATAGAAACGACGGTTTTCAACGTGAACATAACCGCGGTCCTGAATGGTCGATATGATCGACGCATAGGTAGACGGACGGCCAATGCCACGTTTTTCCAGCTCTTTAACCAGTGACGCTTCGCTAAAACGCGCAGGCGGCTTGGTGAAGTGCTGAGTTGGCAGCAGCTGTTGCAGTTCCAGATCCGTGCCTACTTCAATCGCCGGTAAAGTTCGGTCTTCGTCGCCTTTACGCAACGCAGGCATCACTTTGGTCCAGCCATCAAAACGCAGTGTACGGCCTTTAGCACGCAGGGAGTAATCACCGGCTTTTACCGTCAGGGTACTGGAATCGTACTGGGCTGGTGTCATCTGACATGCCACAAACTGACGCCAGATCAGTTGATACAGGCGCTGTGCATCCGCTTCCATATCTTTGAGCTGCTCGGAAACGACCGCCACATCAGAAGGACGAATCGCTTCGTGCGCTTCCTGAGAGTTCTCTTTATTGCTGTATTGCAACGGGGCTTTCGGCAGGTATTTATCACCGAAATTCTCGCCAATATAGCCGCGCACCATTTCCACTGCATCCTGGCTCAGGTTGGTGGAGTCAGTACGCATATAGGTAATGTGACCGGCTTCGTACAGACGCTGGGCCATCATCATGGTTTTCTTCACGCCGAAGCTCAGACGCGTACTGGCCGCCTGTTGCAACGTGGAAGTAATGAACGGCGCCCCCGGTTTGCTGCTGGTCGGTTTGTCTTCACGATCAACAACGGTATAGCGCGCTTTCTCAAGCAGCGAAACGGCTGCGTGAGTCTGTTCTTTATTAACCGGTTTGAAGGGTTTTTCCAGATGATGCGTCACTTCCATTTGCAGGGCGGTTTCTTTCTTCGCCAGCAAATCCGCATGCAATTCCCAGTACTCTTCCGGCACGAACGCTTTGATTTCTTTTTCACGTTCAACTACCAGACGCACTGCCACGGACTGAACACGACCAGCGGATAAACCACGGGCAATTTTCTTCCACAACAGCGGGGACACCATGTAACCCACCACGCGGTCCATAAAGCGACGCGCCTGCTGAGCATTAACACGATCAATATTCAGTTCGCCCGGTTCTTTAAAAGCGTTCTGAATCGCGTTTTTGGTAATTTCGTTAAATACTACGCGGCTGAAACGTTTGTCATCACCGCCAATCACTTCCCGCAAATGCCAGGCAATCGCCTCTCCTTCGCGGTCAAGGTCGGTTGCGAGATAGATGTGGTCAGCTTTTTCCGCTAACGCTTTTAACTCAGCAACAACCTTTTCTTTACCGGGAAGTATTTCGTATTGGGCAGCCCAGCCATGAAACGGATCAACGCCCATGCGATTTACCAGCGCAGTTTTCTCATCCTTTTTTACTTTTTTCTTTGTTTTTTCTTCGGTTGAGGCGGCGGTCTTTTTAGCAGCGGATCCACTGGTGGGTAAATCACGGATATGACCGACGCTGGACTTAACCACGTAGTCATTTCCTAAATATTTATTAATCGTTTTGGCTTTTGCCGGGGACTCAACTATTACGAGAGCTTTGCCCATAATTACCTTTACCTGAATGATTCTTCATCATCTGAAGAAGATTTTGTCTTGTTATGCCGCGGCACAATATCACGTCTTTTTTTATATTGCGGCAGTGAGTCAGAACGTCAACCTATTTCTTCCAAACAAGGCGAGAACTGACTTCCAGAGGTTCAAAACACTGATTCTGCGAGGGATTAACCAGACAGGGCTCAGCAGAATGCGCCCGTTTTTATGTCAAATAATGACCAAGCGTAAACAAAACATTCCACCTGAAGCCACAAAATCCCACACTCTACCTGATAAAAATCGTCACGCAAACTAATTAACACGTAAACGCTCTTTTCGCCAATCTGCGTAAACCTTTTACTGTTTCGCTTAAATTATAAACAACGGTTCAGGCTGATTACCCCCAGCGGATTTGCGGTTTTCTCCGTGGCGGGATTACAATAACGTCAGCAATTATAGTGGGGAGTAAATATCATGCACGAAAATACATCGGCAATTAGTCGCGAAGCTTTACTGGTCGAGGCGAATAAGGTTATCCGTGAACACGAAGATTACATGCACGGAATGCTCGCGACAGAGGTTGAGCAGAAAGGCAATGTGCTGGTTTTCCGCGGAGAGTTTTTCATGGATGACGACGGTTTACCGACCAGAAAATCGACGGCGGTATTTAATATGTTTAAACACCTGGCTCATCTTTTTTCAGAAAAATACCATCTCGAAGACTAAGTGATAAAAAAGAGTAATAAAGGTCAACGCAACCGATAAACTGTTGCAGTAAATCGGGGCAATAAAAAAGGGACAAAAGTCCCTTTTTACTCTTAATGCTTCGCAGTAACGATGAATGCCACGCCAGACTAAGACGTTACAGCAACGGCTTCTGGCTGCGCTGCAACCAGCGCAGGAACAGACGATCAGCGCTTTCTGCTGCACTTCCGGTAAATCTGTCCATCATGCGTTTACGACGGCTGTAACGCACCGCGATCACTTCATGATTTTTCATTTCAGCAATCAGTAAATCGTCACTGGTGCCAATGGCATCAATCAGGCCATTTTCTCGCGCCTGAGTACCGAACCAGTGTTCACCCGTCGCCACCGCATTAATGTCCAGTGACGGACGATTCTGATGCACAAACTCTTTGAACAGCACATGCGTTTCGTTCAGGTCTTCACGGAATTTCTCGCGTCCTTCATCGGTATTTTCACCCAGCAAAGTCAGCGTACGTTTAAACTCGCCCGCCGTGTGCAGCTCAATATCGATGTCATTCTTTTTAAGCAGACGGTTGAAGTTAGGGATTTGCGCCACGACGCCGATGGAACCAATAATGGCGAACGGTGCGGCAACAATTCTGTCAGCCACGCAGGCCATCATATAACCGCCGCTGGCGGCCACTTTATCCACGGCAACGGTCAGGCGGACCCCGCTCTGGCGCAGGCGAACCAGCTGCGAAGCTGCGAGACCATAACCATGCACCACACCGCCCGGACTTTCGAGACGCAGCAGCACTTCATCTTCCGGTGTCGCCACCGCCAGCACCGCCGAAATTTCTTCACGCAGCGACGTCACTTCATGGGCGTCCATGCTGCCTTTAAAGTCGAGCACATACAGGCAGGGTTTGCTTTTTGAGCCACCGATTTTGGCCTGCAGCTTTTTCTGTCTGGCTTCAGCTTTATCTTTTTTCTTCAGTTCCTTACTGCGAATTTTCAGCTCAGCAGGATTCATACGTGCGCTGCGCATTTCACGTTGCATTTCACGGTACTGTTCGCCCAGGTCGATCAGCTGTAACTCACCTTTGCTGTGAGATTTACGGTGACGAAGGCCGACAACCAGAATTACCAGCGCGCCGATGGCGATCACTACGGTCACAACTTTGGCCAAAAACAGCCCATACAGAGAAAGTAAATCCACAAAACCGCCTTATCTATGTGGTCATAAAACCGTGGTCAGAAAGATGTTGAACATTCTAGACAATCGCCGTCGCGGCGTCTTGTTTGAATATGACATTGTCAATCGTACGTAAAACTGAGTGCGCACGTGTTCCAATTTTGTTACAAAAGAGCTGTCCGTTTTTCGGTTAATCATTGAAACTCATGCCCATTTGAGGCATATAAGCGGTGATCGCTTCCAAAATACCCCAAAACTTCGCCAAAATGTCGGACTCCGGTCGAGCGCAACTTCTCCCTTTCCCGGCATTTTTGATATTTAGAGCGCCAGATGTGACGACGGCCATTTGCCGCCACATCGCGCCCCGTTAAGAGGACTGACCGTGCATTACCATCCTAAATCTGATTTGCTCAACAATCGCATCATTCTCATTACAGGCGCCGGCGACGGCATTGGTCGCGAAGCAGCCCTGACCTACGCCCGCTTTGGCGCGCAGGTGATTTTGCTGGGTCGTACCGAGAGCAAACTGGCCAGCGTGCAGCAGGAAATTGCGGCGAGAAACCTGCGTCCTGCTTTCATTTATACACTCGATTTACTGACCGCCAGCCAGCAGGATTGCCAGCGCGTTGCTGATCAAATCGGGCAATGGGTACCCCATCTCGACGGCGTTTTGCATAATGCCGGTCTGCTGACTGAGATAACGCCAATGGCGGATATTCAGTTACAAGACTGGATGAATGTGATGCAGGTCAATGTGAATGTGACCTTTATGCTGACGCAGGCGTTACTGCCGCTGATGCTGAAAGCCGCCAGTTCTTCGCTGGTCTTCACGACGTCCAGCGTGGGTCGCGAAGGCCGCAGCGGCTGGGGTGCCTATGCCGTGTCGAAATTTGCTACCGAAGGCATGATGCAGGTGCTGGCCGAAGAGCATAAGCATACCGGTCTGCGCGTGAACTGCATCAACCCTGGTGGCACACGTACCAGCATGCGTGCCTCGGCGTTTCCCGATGAAAACAAAGATAAACTTAAGACACCGGCCGATATTATGCCGTTGTATCTGTACCTGATGGGCGATGACAGCCGCCGTAAAACCGGCATCAGTTTTGATGCGCAGCCAGGCCGTAAAGCCGGTCCTGCAGAATAATCACGGAGCCACTGATGACTGAAGATCGCCACAAGCAGCGCCAGCAAAAGCTGAAAGAACAGGTTGATGCGCGTATTGATGCAGCCAAAGAACAGCGCGGAATTTTAATTGTGTTTACCGGCAACGGTAAAGGCAAAACCACGGCGGCCTTTGGTACCGTCACCCGCGCCGTCGGGCACGGGATGCGGGCGGCGGTGATCCAGTTCATTAAAGGTGAATGGCCGAACGGCGAGAAGAATCTTCTCGAGCCGCACGGCGTTGAGTTTCAGGTCATGGCGACCGGTTTTACCTGGGAAACACAGAATAAAGAAACCGATACAGAGGCCTGTCAGGCCGTCTGGCAGCACGGAAAACGCATGCTTGCCGATGCCTCGTTAGATCTCGTGGTGCTCGATGAACTGACGTATATGGTCAGTTTCGGCTATCTGGATTTACAGGAAGTGGTGGATGCGCTGAATGCCCGTCCGTCGCACCAGACGGTGATTATTACCGGACGTGGCTGTCATCGTGATCTGCTGGAAATGGCCGACACCGTCAGCGAACTGCGGCCGGTAAAACACGCCTTTGACGCCGGTATCATGGCGCAACAGGGCATCGACTGGTGATGCCCTGCCCCATCCCTTGTCAGATCACAAACCGCTGTCGTTGAAACGCTGAATAACACAGGCTCCGGGACGCAGATCGATTTCACACAGGCAGCCTTGTTTAAACGGAAAGCGCCACATATCGGCAGGCGCGAGTTTCAGCATCATAGCCAGTAACAGGCTGAGCGACCCCTGATGCCCGACAAGGGCCAGCCTGCTTTCCTGCGGGCGTAAATGCAACTGCTGCAAAGCCTGGCGGATCCGCACCGTAAAGTCAGTGAATGACTCCCCCTGCGGCACATCGGCTTTTTGCCAGTCCTGACACCATTCCTGAAATCCTTCAGCCTGTGAAGCTTCCAGCTCGTTGTGGTGACGCATTTCCCAGTCACCAAATGCCATTTCGCGTAACAGGGGTTGCGATTCCATCGCGATGTCGCGCCCATGCCCTATAATCCCGGCGGTATCGCGACTGCGGCGCATATCGGTATGGATAATGGCATCCAGCGACGTCGCCGCCAGCTGACGGGCAACATGTTGTGCCTGTCGTTCGCCCTCTGCCGTCAGCGCAATATCGCTGCTCCCGCAAAAAACGCCGTTAACGTTAGCCTGAGTTTGTCCGTGTCGTATCAGATATAATTTCATGATGTTGTCCTTTGTCTCAGAGCCAGAAATCCCGGTGAAGCATGCTTTTTTTGCAGATTTAAGATAAGTAATCTCAGGTAATCAATTTTAGTTAAGTACGGCGAGATAAATAGCGTCCCTCCTGAATTTGACGCAAAAAAAACCGCAGTCTTAAACTGCGGTTTATGTGCATCGCCGGAAGTTTGTCGCTTGTCAGCGATTAGCTCCGTTTGGCAGGCCCGGTAGTACGACGTGCCGGTGCAACCTGAGTGTGGCGCTTCACAGCACGACGGATCTGGTTAGCTTTCACACGGCGACGATCGCGCTCAACCGGCAGTTTGCTGACGGTTTCTTCGGTCATATCGACCAATGTGCGCAGATAGTTGATGTCCGGCAGGTCCAGCTCTTTATAGCCGCCGCGAGGCAGGCCTTTAGGCAGGTTCAGGTCGCCATAACGCACGCGGATCAGGCGGCTAACCTGCACGCCAACGGCTTCCCACAGACGGCGAACTTCGCGGTTACGCCCTTCTGTCAGGGTCACGTTGTACCACTGGTTCAGACCTTCGCCGCCCTGGAATTTAATCGAGCGAAATGCCGCAGGGCCGTCTTCCAGCTGCACGCCACGGCTCAGCTGTTTGATTTTTTCATCATCAACCTGACCAAACACGCGTACGGCATATTCGCGCTCAACTTCACGGCTCGGGTGCATCAGGCGGTTAGCCAGTTCACCGTCGGTGGTGAATAACAGCAGACCGGAGGTGTTAACGTCCAGACGACCTACCGCAATCCAGCGGGAACCGCGCATTTTTGGCAGACGGTCAAAGACGGTCGGACGGCCTTCCGGATCACTGCGCGTACACAACTCGCCTTCCGGCTTGTAGTACGCCAGCACGCGGCAGACGGTGTCCTGAGACTCCATCACTGACAGAACGTGACCATCGAGACGAATTTTGGTGCCGCCGGTGACTTCCACGCGGTCGCCCAGCGTAGAGATTTTACCGTCAACGCTGACGCGGCCAGCCTGAATCATCGCTTCGACTTCACGGCGTGAACCATGACCTGCACGCGCGAGGACTTTTTGCAGCTTTTCACTTTGCCCTTCGGTGCTGTCCAGCGCGTTCTTCGGCTTCTGGTATTTCACTTCTTCTTCATCACTGTTTTCATCAAACAGTGCTTCAGCTTTAGGCTTGGTGCCACGCGGTTTCAACGGCGCACGAGGTTTTTCACCGCGGGCATTTTCCGGACGACCCGGTTTGCCGGTGCGCGGTTTTTCTATACGTGAGTTTTCTATGCGTGAATCGCCGCGGCCTGCGTCAGAACGTGGTTTGTCTGAACGCGGCTTGTCGCTGCGTGGTTTATCAGTGCGTGGTTTGTCAGTACGTGGCTTTTCGCCGCGCTTTTCAGCCCGTGACGGTTCCGGACGGCTTTTTGCTGCGCCGGAATTTCTGCCACTTTTTGGCTTGTCACCAGATGGACGTGCCGGTTTGGCTTTATCGCTGGTGTGCTTCTGGGAATTATACTTCTCGCTCATTGAGCAGCCTCATTTGTCGCCTTCACAGGCGTCGGGGGGAGCCAGCAGCATGACGTGATTCGCCATCTGCCCGCCAAAATTCAGTTATTGCGTAGTGATACAATGACTTACAAAAAAGTCAGCCCGCCATTATACACATTTATTGGCAATTTGTATCCTGCTAAGGACTTTACGGGCTGATTATTTTTCAAACAACCTACACCAGAAGACTCACGGAAAGATCACCGGAAAGGTGCCGGATCGCCTGCGCCTTCACGGATCACTTCCGGTGACGCTTCGGTCAGGTCAATCACCGTCGTCGGTTGTTGCCCGATAGAACCACCGTCAATCACCAGATCGACCAGCTTGCCTAAATTGTCTTTGATGTCTTCAGGATCTGATTCCGCAAAGTCATTACCCGGCAGCATCAGCGTAGTGGACATCAGCGGTTCGCCCAATACGTCCAGCAATGCGACAGCAATCGGGTTCGACGGGACGCGCAAACCGATGGTTTTACGTTTCTCACTCATCAGGCGGCGCGGCACTTCTTTGGTCGCTTTCAGAATGAATGTATAGTTGCCGGGCGTGTTATTTTTGATCAGACGAAATGCCGTGTTATCAACGTAAGCGTATGTCGACAGCTCAGAGAGATCACGACACATCAGGGTAAAGTTATGGTTCCCGTCTAACTGACGGATGCGACAAATGCGCTCCATCGCGTTCTTTTCTTCCAGACGGCAACCCAGCGCATAGCCTGAGTCGGTCGGATAAACGATCACATTCCCCTTGCGCAGCAATTCGACAGCCTGATTAATCAGTCGTGGCTGCGGATTTTCGGGGTGAATATAAAAATATTGACTCATTGTTCCCTCTTAATTCTTCTTCTGCGGTCGGCTTCAGACCGGTTCAATTTCAGGCTGTTTCCCGGCGACCGACCAGTGTTGCCATACCGGTTCTGCGCCTGCGGGAAGCCAAAGTTTGCGCCCCAGCTCAATCCACGAACAGGGCTGATGGAAATCAGAACCCTGCGAGGCGAGTAAATTATAGTCACGGGCATAAGCCGCCAGCTGAGCGCGTTCATTCGGCGCCTGCTGACACTGCGCGACTTCCATGGCATCGCCGCCCTGCTCCGCAAAGAATGCCAGCAGACGTTTCAGCCATTTCGTGGACAAGCCATAACGGCCCGGATGGGCGACGACGGCCTGTCCGCCGGACTGATGAATCGCATCAATCGCTTGTTCTATTGTACACCACTGTGGCGGAACGTAGCCGGTCTTGCCTTTGGCGAGGAACTTTTTGAACACCTGGGCGATATTGTCCGCCGCGCCAAATTCCACCAGATAACGGGCAAAATGCGCACGGGTTACAGCACCCCCATCGGCCAGACGCATGGCGCCTTCCCATGCGCCTTCAATACGCGCCTTCGCCAGACGACGCCCCATCTCCTGCGCACGCTGCTGACGCAAATCCGCCTGCACTTTCAGTAATTCGATCATCGCCGGATGCAAAGGATCGATCCCCAGTCCGACAATGTGAATTTCATGGTTTTCCCACAATGTTGAAATTTCGACACCGTTCACCAGTTGCAGCGGCAACTGATTTTCAGCAATGGCCTGTGCCGCCCGCGCCAGCCCTTCCGTGCTGTCGTGATCGGTGATCGCCAGAACGCCCACCCGCATTTCCACCGCACGCGCGACCAGCGCTTCCGGCGTCAGATAGCCGTCTGAAGCTGTGGTATGGCTGTGGAGATCGTAAATCGTGAATGCAGTGCTGGTGGTCTGGTCGTCTGCTGAAGATGAAGTATTTAGGGGCAAAGTCGTCGTCACGTGGGGAATTAACCTGTTTCTGAATGCAGAGCCCATCATAACGCGTTAGCGCTACTCACGTTAGGGATGATTTCAACCTAACCTGACGCACTGCAACGGTGCGGCACGCCGTCAGCGCACTATTGCATGCACTGTCTGCGCACCAAAGGTGTGAAAACAAGCAAAAAGAGGGTTGACTTTACATCCATGAACTAGTTTACTAGTACGCAAGTTCACGAGACAGTTCAGAAATGAACAGCGTGACAAACCGATTCAGAAAGCTTACGTTTTAAAGACGTTAGCTTCATAAACAAACAAGAGTGTCTGATGATGAAAACTCACATGATGGCGGTTCTCAGCGGGTGGCGTACTTCCCTTTGGCGGGCGGAATAATCACGCATAGCTGTCATCAGACGCTGCAAGATTTCCGAAGCCCGCATAATGCGGGCTTTTTTGTGGCCGTCTATTTGAAATCTGTTTTACAGAAACGATAAAAAAATTTCAGGAAGCAAAATGACTATTCAGAAACCACGATTAGAATTGCTGACCGCAGAAGGATGTTACCGCGGCGACCCGACGGCCATTTTCCACCAACTTTGTGGTGCCCGCCCGGCCACGCTGCTGCTCGAATCCTCTGAAGTGACCAGCAAAGAAAACCTGAAGAGCCTGTTGATTGTTGACAGCGCCCTGCGTATCACCGCGCTGGGTTCGCGGGTTTCGATTCAGGCACTGACCCCGAACGGGGCCTCTTTACTGTCGCTGATTGACGCCGCGTTACCGGCTGAAATTCGTAATGACGTGCGCCCCAATGGCCGTGAACTGACTTTCCCGTCTATTGACCAGATGCAGGACGAAGATGCCCGTCTGCGTTCGCGTTCCGTCTTTGACGCGCTGCGCAGTATTCTGACCTGCGTTGAAGCGCCAGCCGATGAGCGCGAGGCGATGTTCCTCGGTGGTCTGTTTGCTTATGATCTGGTTGCCGGTTTCGAAGATTTACCGAAACTTGAATCCGACCAGCGCTGCCCGGATTTCTGCTTCTATCTGGCAGAAACTCTGCTGGTGCTTGACCACCAGAACCGCTCCTGCCGTTTGCAGGCCAGCCTGTTTACACCTTCCCAGGAAGAGAAACAGCGTTTGCACGAACGTCTGGAACAATTGCAATACCAGCTGCAATTACCGGCACACGCTATACCGCATCAGAGCGTGCCGGAAATGCAGCTGAGCGTGAACCAGAGCGACGAAGTATTCGGCGCCGTTGTTGAGAAAATGAAAGTGGCGATCCGCGCCGGTGAAATTTTTCAGGTGGTACCTTCACGCCGTTTCTCACTGCCGTGCCCTGCTCCGCTGGCCGCTTATGAAACGCTGAAAAACAACAACCCGAGCCCGTATATGTTCTTCATGCAGGACAACGATTTCACGTTGTTCGGCGCATCGCCGGAAAGCGCGCTGAAATATGACGCGACTAACCGCCAGATTGAAATCTACCCGATTGCCGGTACACGTCCGCGCGGTCGCCGTGCTGACGGCTCGCTGGATTTAGATCTCGACAGCCGTATCGAACTGGAAATGCGCACCGACCATAAAGAACTGGCTGAGCATCTGATGCTGGTGGATTTAGCGCGTAACGATCTGGCGCGTATCTGTGAGCCGGGCAGCCGGTACGTTGCTGACCTGACCAAAGTTGACCGTTACTCTTTCGTGATGCACCTGGTGTCCCGCGTGGTGGGTACGCTGCGCCATGACCTCGACGTGCTGCATGCTTATCAGGCCGTCATGAATATGGGTACGCTGACCGGCGCACCGAAAGTGCGGGCCATGCAGCTGATTTCAGCTTCCGAGCAAACCCGTCGTGGCAGTTACGGCGGCGCGGTGGGCTACTTCACCGCTCACGGTGATTTAGACACCTGCATCGTTATCCGCTCGGCCTATGTCGAAGACGGCATCGCTACCGTGCAGGCAGGCGGCGGCGTGGTGCTCGATTCCGTACCGCAGGCCGAAGCCGACGAAACCCGTAACAAAGCCCGTGCAGTTCTGCGCGCCATCGCCACCGCCCACAATGCGAAAGAGGTATTTTAAGATGGCCGATATCTTACTTATCGATAACGTCGATTCCTTTACTTACAACCTCGTCGATCAGCTGCGTTCAAGCGGTCACAACGTGGTGATTTACCGCAATCAAATCCCGGCTGACGTGATTATCGAAAAACTCAGCCAGCTGGAAAAACCGGTGCTGGTGCTTTCTCCGGGTCCGGGTACACCTTCCGAAGCCGGTTGTATGCCGGAACTGCTGAAGCGTTTACGTGGCCAGCTGCCGATTATCGGTATCTGTCTGGGTCATCAGGCGATTGTGGAAACCTACGGCGGATTTGTGGGTCAGGCAGGTGAAATTCTGCACGGTAAAGCCTCTTCTATTACACATGACAACGAAGCAATGTTTGCCGGTATGAATAACCCGCTGCCGGTTGCCCGGTATCACTCGCTGGTCGGCAGTCAGATCCCCGACGGTCTGACCGTTAACGCCCGTTTCGGCGACATGGTGATGGCGGTTCGTCACGAAGAAGATCGCGTTTGCGGCTTCCAGTTCCATCCGGAATCCATTTTAACTTCACAGGGTGCGCGTTTGCTTGAGCAGACACTGGCCTGGGCTTTGGCGTAAGGAGAACTGTCATGAAAACGCAAACTATTCCCGGCATTCTCGAAAATCTGTTTCGCGCTCAGACGATGACGCAGGAAGAAAGCCAGCAGTTATTTACCGCCATTGTGAACGGTGAACTTGAACCGGCGCAGCTGGCCGGTGCATTAATCAGCATGAAAGTACGTGGCGAACAACCGGCGGAAATCGCCGGTGCAGCCAAAGCGTTACTGGCGCACGCCGAGCCGTTCCCGCGCCCTGATTATCCGTTCGCAGATATCGTTGGTACCGGCGGCGACGGCACCAACAGCATTAACATTTCTACCGCCAGCGCCTTCGTGGCTGCGGCCTGTGGCGCTCGGGTGGCGAAACACGGCAACCGCAGCGTGTCCAGCCGCTCCGGTTCATCTGATTTACTGGCAGCGTTTGGCATCCGTCTGGATATGCCAGCAGAAGAATCCCGTGCAGCGCTCGATGACCTGGACGTGTGTTTCCTGTTCGCGCCGCAATACCATACCGGCTTCCGCCACGCGATGCCGGTGCGCAAATCATTAAAAACCCGCACTTTGTTTAACGTGCTGGGGCCACTGATTAACCCGGCGCGTCCGCCGCTGGCGCTGATTGGCGTTTACAGCCCGGAACTGGTGCAGCCGATTGCAGAAACATTGCGCGCACTCGGTTATGAACGTGCGGCGGTGGTTCACGGTGGCGGAATGGATGAAGTCGCCATCCACGCTGCAACACAAGTGGCCGAGCTAAAAGACGGTAAAATTACCACTTATGAACTGACGCCACAGGACTTTGGTCTGGACAATTATCCGATTGAAGCCTTGCTGGGCGGTGAGCCGGAAGAAAACCGTGACATTCTGGCACGCTTATTACAAGGTAAAGGAGATCCGGCCCACGAAGCCGCGGTAGCCGTCAATGTGGCGATGTTACTGCGACTGTTCGGTCAGGAAGACTTAAAGCAAAACGCACAACAGGCTTTGGCCGTCATGCGCAGCGGTGAACCTTACCAGCGCGTGCTGGCATTGGCAGCAAGAGGATAAGTGATGCAGCAGGAAACCGTGCTCCACAAAATTGTTCGCGACAAGGAAATTTGGGTCGCGGCACGCAAAGAACAACAACCGCTGGCCAGCTTTCAGAACGAAATAACTCAGAGCCAGCGCAGTTTCTACCATGCCCTGCAAGGTGCAAGAACGGCCTTTATTCTGGAGTGCAAACAAGCCTCTCCGTCAAAAGGGAAGATCCGTGAAAACTTTGACCCGGTAGAAATCGCCAGCGTTTATAAAGACTACGCTTCCGCTATTTCAGTATTAACCGACGAGAAATACTTCCAGGGCAGCTTTGATTTCCTGCCGCTGGTGAGCAAAACCGTCACACAGCCGGTGCTGTGCAAAGATTTTATTATCGACCCTTATCAAATCCATCTGGCGCGTTTCTATCAGGCCGATGCGATTTTACTGATGCTGTCAGTGCTGGATGACGATCAGTACGTTCAGCTCGCCGCCGTCGCTCACAGCCTGAATATGGGCGTGCTGACCGAAGCGAGTAATGAAGAAGAACTGGATCGCGCCGTTACGCTGAAAGCCAAAGTGGTCGGTATCAATAACCGTGACCTGCGCGATTTGTCCATTGACCTGAACCGCACCCGTGAACTGGCACCACGTGTTCCACACGGCGTCACGGTCATCAGCGAATCAGGCATTAATACTTACGGGCAAATCCGTGAGCTCAGCCGCTTCGCTAATGGTTTCCTGATCGGCAGCGCGCTGATGTCGGAACAAAACTTATCCGCAGCCGTTCGTCGTGTACTTCTCGGCGATAATAAAGTGTGCGGTCTGACCCGCGCTGAGGACGCCGGGGCGGCGCACGAAGCCGGAGCTATTTATGGCGGACTGATTTTTGTCGAGGCGTCGCCACGTTTCGTCACACATACGCTGGCGAAAGAAGTACAGAACGGCGCGCCGCTAAAATATGTCGGCGTGTTCCGCGATGAATCCGTCAGCATTGTCACTGAAACGGCACAGACGCTGAATTTGACCGCAGTGCAACTTCATGGCGATGAAAGTCAGGCGTATATCGATGAACTGCGCGAAACGCTGCCTGAAAATGTTCAGATCTGGAAAGCGCTGAGCGTCAAAGACACCCTTCCGGCACGCGACCTGAATCACGTAGATCGCTACGTGCTGGACAACGGCAAAGGCGGAACCGGTTATCGTTTCGACTGGAGTAAGCTGGCCGGGCAGGATTTGAGTAATGTGCTGCTTGCCGGTGGCCTGAGCGCAGATAACTGCGTCGAGGCCGCGCAACTCGGTTGTGCCGGGCTGGATTTCAACTCCGGTGTTGAAAATGAGCCGGGCATCAAAGATGCCGAAAAAATTACCGCCGTATTCCAGACATTGCGGGCGTATTAAGCCGCACGCAATGCCGCAAAAATTGACAGACAGGACGGAATAACATGACTTTACTTAATCCCTACTTCGGCGAATTTGGCGGCCAGTATGTTCCGCAAATTCTGATGCCTGCGCTGGCCCAGCTGGAAGAAGCCTTCGTCAGCGCACAGCGCGACCCTGAATTTCAGGCTGAATTCATCGATTTACTGAAAAACTACGCAGGTCGCCCGACGGCACTGACACTGTGCAAAAACCTGACTGCGGGTACCAAAACCAAGCTGTATCTTAAGCGTGAAGATTTGCTGCACGGCGGCGCGCACAAGACTAACCAGGTGTTAGGTCAGGCATTGCTGGCTAAACGCATGGGCAAAACAGAGATTATTGCTGAAACCGGTGCTGGTCAGCACGGCGTGGCATCGGCACTGGCTTGTGCACTGCTCGGTCTGAAATGCCGTATTTATATGGGCGCCAAAGACATTGAGCGTCAGTCACCAAACGTGTTCCGCATGCGTCTGATGGGTGCAGAAGTGATCCCGGTCCACAGCGGTTCCTCCACGCTGAAAGACGCCTGTAATGAGGCGCTGCGCGACTGGTCCGGCAGCTATGAAACCGCCCACTACATGCTGGGCACCGCGGCAGGCCCGCATCCCTATCCGACTATCGTGCGTGAATTCCAGCGTATGATCGGTGAAGAAACGAAAGCCCAGATGCAGGAACGCGAAGGCTGTCTGCCGGATGCGGTCATCGCCTGTGTGGGTGGCGGTTCCAACGCCATCGGCATGTTTGCTGATTTCATCGATGACGCCAGCGTGAAGCTGATTGGCGTTGAACCGGGTGGTCTGGGTATCGAAACTGGACAACACGGCGCGCCACTGAAACACGGTCACGTCGGCATCTACTTCGGTATGAAAGCGCCCATGATGCAAACGTCCGAAGGTCAGATTGAAGAGTCTTACTCGATTTCTGCCGGTCTGGATTTCCCGTCTGTCGGCCCGCAGCACGCCTTCCTCAACAGCATCGGTCGTGCGGAATATGTGTCGATTACCGATGATGAAGCGCTGGAAGCCTTTAAAGAATTGTCCCGCCACGAAGGGATTATTCCTGCGCTGGAATCCTCACATGCGCTGGCTTATGCGCTGAAACTGATCAAGGAAACGCCAGAGAAAGAACAAATCCTGGTCGTAAATTTGTCAGGTCGCGGCGACAAAGATATTTTCACCGTACATGACATCCTGACTGCCCGGGGAGAAATTTAATGGAACGTTATCAGCATTTATTCAAACGTCTGGAAAGTAAAAAAGAAGGCGCATTTGTTCCTTTCGTTACGCTGGGCGATCCGGGCGTTGAGCTTTCACTGTCTATCATCGATACGATGATTGAAGCCGGTGCCGATGCGCTGGAACTGGGTATTCCGTTCTCTGATCCGCTGGCAGATGGCCCGACGATTCAGAACGCTAACCTGCGCGCTTTCGCGGCAGGTGTGACGCCGACGCAATGTTTCAATATGTTGGCCCGCATCCGCGAAAAACATCCGGATATTCCGATTGGCCTGCTGATGTACGCCAATCTGGTGTTCCACAACGGTATCGAGACGTTCTATCAGCGCTGCGCCGAAGTGGGCGTCGATTCCGTACTTGTTGCTGATGTGCCGTTCGAAGAATCTGCGCCGTTCCGCGCCGCTGCATTGCGTCACGGTATTGCCCCGATTTTCATCTGCCCGCCAAATGCGTCTGATGATTTGTTACGTGAGATTTCTTCGCATGGTCGCGGTTATACTTATCTGCTGTCCCGCGCAGGCGTTACCGGCACAGAAAAACGTGCGCTGACCCCGCTGAATCATCTGGTTGATAAGTTGCGTGAATATAATGCTGCGCCACCGTTGCAGGGCTTTGGTATTTCCGAGCCTTCACAGGTGAAAGAAACGCTGGCCGCAGGCGCTGCCGGTGCTATTTCCGGTTCAGCGACAGTGCGTATCATCGAAAACAATCAGCATCAGCCTTCTGAAATGCTGGCTCAGCTTTCCCGCTTTGTCAGTGAAATGAAAGCCGCTACCCGCGCTTAACCCAGCCTCAAGCAGAACCTCAGTCAAAAAATGACTAAGGTTCTGTTTCTTTTAATTTCTTACTTTTTTTTACCCCACTTAATTTGTATTACTCATTTCAATAATCCAAACTAAAATTACTCTGCAGATCAATGATACTGTATGCGAGAGAGATATCATCTGCTCAGGTAACAGGTTGTTTCTTTTGGTTTTATAACAAAGCATGGAGAGTTATTTTATGAAGCTATTCAAAACATTGTCCGCATTCTGCATGGCAGCCGTTGTGGTCATGGCCGTCGCCGCGTGTGCACCGACTAAAAAATCAGAAGGAACCGGTGGTTACATCGATGACACTGTGGTCACCACAAAAGTAAAATCAGCCCTGCTGGCCGATAAGACGATTAAGTCCACTGAGATTAGCGTCGAGACCTTTAAAGGCCGCGTGCAGTTACGTGGTTTCGTGACGTCAACAGCGGATGCAAACCGTGCGGTAGAAGTGACGCGTGGCGTTGCCGGTGTTCGTTCTATTGAGAATGACATGCGGGTAAAATAGTCTGCGAATGCTGCATATTGAAAAGCGAAGAGGCGCCGAAGCGCCTCTTTTTTTTATGTTTTTGTCTTAAGATCAGAAGCGATAGCCGACGCCAAACATAAAGACCCACGGGTCGATCCGGGTGTTGATGTTTTGCTGCTCACCACCGGCTTTGAATTTAACTTCCGTATCAATATCCATCCACCACACAGACATGTTGATCAACCAGTTGTCATCCAGGTTGTAATCAAGCCCCGCCTGGGTTGCCACGCCCCAGGAATCTTTGACGCTTAAATCTGACAGCCCGGCATCGCGCCCGGTTTGATTGAAATTGGTGTCATAGAATGTGGTGTAGTTGATACCTATACCGAGGTAGGGACGAAGTTTGTCCTGCTTGTCGCCAAAGTAGTACTGAGCCATCAGAGACGGCGGCAACTGCTTCACCTCTGCGATTGTCCCGGTACTTTTCAAACCGACTTTGTGCTGGAACGGCGTGGCTGCCAGCAACTCCATCCCGATATTGTCGGTAAACATATAACCCAGAGTTAAACCCATCTGAGTGTCGTTATTGATATTAAATGAACCCAAACCCAGCACGTTATCTGAACCTTCTGTCGGACGAACCGTGGCTGTGCCTACGCGAAAAATCACATCCCCTGCCTGATGTGCGCTCGCAACTGCCGGAAATGCCGCTGCCGCCACTAATGCCCAATATGCTGCTTTCATTGTCCCTTCCCTTTGTGTGGATTATTTATCAACCCCGCGAATGATACCTACTCTTTGGTATGGCTTGATCAATGCGGGATCACATCTTTAAAACAAAAAGTAAGAAAATGCATCTTCCGCAAAGCGATCTAAATCTATAAAAACAAAGGAATTGATCTGCATCAAAAATGAGGGGTTTTTGTTGATTTGTTAAGAGGTGTAATTTCAGTTGCTAAAAAAAATGACGCTGCGTAATTTGCATACACATGTTGGTTTTGGTTTGGTGCCGTAAGGAGTCGGTAGCTTCCCAAGATGAGCGAAATTAACAATCCTTGTATGACCTGTGGTGCATGCTGCGCCTATTTCCGTGTTTCATTTTATTGGGCTGAATCTGAAGAGGCTGGCGGTATTGTTCCCCAGGCTCTGACAGAACAAGCCACCCCTTTTCTGAGCTGTATGCAAGGCACGAATAGCAAATCGCCGCGCTGCATCGCCCTGAAGGGTGAAGTGGGACAATCGGTTTCTTGCTCGATTTACCTTAACCGCCCGACACCCTGCCGCGAGTTTGATCAGTCCGGTCTGAATAGCGTCGGCAATACGGCTTGCGATCGCGCACGCGCAGGTTATGGTCTGCCTCCACTCACTGAAGAATTACCGACGATTAATCTCAGCCGCGTACAGGCAGAGATTCATCAGGCAGATTGACAGGAAATCAGCGCAAAACTATCGGCGGAGTGTATTTAAAGGGTACAATCCTCGCCTTATTGATTTTTGCTTTTTTGCCAAGGAGCGTCCATGTCTATCACGGCCAGTACATTGTACCGTGACAGTTATAATTTTATGCGTAATCAGATGAGTAGCGTTGTGGCGCTCTCGGTTCTGGCCGCATTAATTACCGTCATATTGAGCTGGGTTTTAAGTCCTTCCGCTGAGCAGGTTGATGCTATCGGGCAACTGATGAGCAACATGACCGGCATGAGCGTCGGCGATATGATGGGTTATATCGAACAGCAGATTACTCCGGAGCAGCAAAGCGCCATTTTCCGCTATAGCCTGGCAGCACTGTTTTCCACGCTGGCAGGAAATGTCATTCTGGTCGGCGGCGTATTAACGCTTATTCAGCTGGTTTCTCAGGGCGTTCGCGCCAGTGTGGTTCAGGTGCTGGCGGCTTCCTTGCCCGTTCTCCCGCGTCTGGCTATTTTGCTCTTCATCTACAGCGTGATGTTCCGTATCGGTCTGGCACTGTTGTTTGTCCCGGCTTTCCTGATTGCGATTGCGTGGGCGATGTCCCCGGTTATTGCGTGCAAAGAGAACGTGGGTGTCTTCAAAGCGATGCGTCTGAGCACCCGGCTGGCATTCTCTAACATTCGTCTGTTTGCACCGGCGATTATGCTGTGGATTGTGGCGCAGGTGATTCTGATGCTGTTTGTCGGCGCGCTCAGTGCCCTTAATCCGATGATCGGTGCGGTAATTCTCGGTACGGTGAGCAATCTGATCAGCGCATTTATGCTAATTTATCTGTTCCGTCTTTACATGAAATTACATGCATAATATAGACATACGTTTTTAAGGGGCGCTCCGGCGCCCTTTTCTTTTGTCCGTGAAATGATTCCGGTATAGTCATCCCATACATAAAACATGGAATGAAGTATGAAGCAGCTCCTCGATTTTCTTCCCCTGGTTGTCTTTTTTGTGGTTTATAAGCTTTACGACATCTTTGTCGCATCAGGCGCGTTAATCGCTGCCACCGCCTTAGCGTTAGTCATTACCTGGGTTCTGTACCGTAAAATCGAGAAGATGACGTTGATCACTTTTGCGATGGTGGCAGTTTTCGGCACCCTGACACTGGTCTTCCATAATGATGAATTCATTAAATGGAAAGTGACCGTGATTTACGTCCTGTTCTCCGGCGCATTGCTGATCAGTCAGCTGGTGCTGAAAAAGCCGTTAATCCAGCGTATGTTGGGTAAAGAGCTGACCTTACCGGATCATGTCTGGAATAAGCTTAATGTCAGCTGGGCCATCTTTTTCCTGCTGTGCGGCCTGGCGAATATCTATGTCGCCTTCTGGTTGCCACAGAATATTTGGGTCAACTTTAAGGTCTTTGGCCTGACAGTCCTGACGCTGGTATTTACGCTGTTAAGCGGCATCTATATTTACCGGCATATGCCGGATGATGAAAAAAAATAAGCATTCTTCTGCACGGGCCTTTCTTTGAAAGGCCTTCCTATTATTAAGCCCTGAATTATTCAGGCCGCAGGAAGGCAGCCAACGCATCTGCGGTTTGAAGCATGACGGGCTTTTTGTGAAGCAACTTTATGAACGAAAAACATAGCTTACCCAATGGTGAAATGGTGTTGCGTACGCTGGCTATGCCTGCTGACACCAATGCAAACGGCGATATTTTTGGTGGCTGGCTGATGTCGCAGATGGACATGGGTGGTGCGATCCAGGCAAAGGAAATCGCTAAAGGTCGCGTTGTGACCGTGCGCGTTGATGGCATGACGTTCCTCAAGCCAGTGGCGGTAGGGGATGTCGTGTGCTGTTACGCCCGCTGCATCCGTACCGGCAACAGCTCGATTACCATCAATGTTGAGGTCTGGGTGAAGAAAGTTTCTTCTGAGCCTATCGGACAGCGTTACAGAGCCACTGAAGCGGTCTTTACCTATGTTGCCGTGGATGATGAAGGCAAATCGCGTCAGCTGCCGGACGGACGCAGTAATTTCAGCGTAGATTCTGACGGTGTTTCTCAGGACTGAGCTGTTTCCTGAAACCCTGATAGACGAAAGGTCGCCCCTGAAGGCGACCTTTTTTATTGCGGTTTTCTGGTGGTAAACCTGTGGCGAAAGTTACTCTACGCTGCTGCCACCTTTAATTTTGAATACCAGATTAACCACCAGATTGCTGGCGGCTTTCGGCTCATAGCGCCATTTGTTCATCGCCTGCTTCACTTCACGCTCAAACATGTTGCGTGGTTCGGCTGACAGTACCCGGATGTTCTGCACACGCCCATCGCTGTCCACATCAAACTGCACGCGGACACGCCCCTCGATACGTAATGCCAGCGCACGTGCCGGATAACCTGGCTGCCCGCGTTGCAGGGGACGTGGGCCAGTATCACTTTTCGCATTCGCAGATGCTGGCGGCTGACTGAACGGTTTGTTTACCGGCTTATTGCTGGTAACCGGGGCGGTTTGCACGGTTTGCGTCGGTTTTTCTGCCGGCCGCTCAACGGGCTTCACTTTTGGCTTCACCACGGGTTTTTTAACCGGCTTAGGTTTAGGTTTCGGTGGTTCAGGGATCACCACCGCTTGTGGCGGAGGTGGCGGCTCTGGCACCACTTCCGGCTCAGGCTCGGGTTCAGGTGGCGTCGGTTCAGGCTGAGGCGGTGGCGGCGGTGGCGGTGGCGCGAAGTCAGCGGGATTGACCATCGTCACGCTCATCACTTTTTGTTCCTGCGTCGGCAATTTGATCGACTCACCGACTGTCATATACAAAACGCCGGCGATAACAGCGACATGTAAACTGACAGCAAGCGCAACCGGAATCGTAACCTTGCGGATAAATCTAAACTTTTTTAGCGGCATAATGATTCATTTTCCCCGTGAAGCCGCAAGTTTAAATGTAAATAGCAATCATATTCAACACCGAGATGACAACTATTCTCAAATAACCTTTGCTTTGATCCTACGCAAAGCACTTTCCCCCAGCTTCAGGTTTAGCTATGTTAATCCTGCAAAACGCTCTGACAGCATCTGAATGCTGCTAATCGCTCTATAAAACCCAATTAAAGGTGACTCATGCTTTACGTTATTTATTCTGAAGATGTTTCGGACTCCCTGGAAAAACGTGCAGCTGCCCGCCCTGCGCACATTGAACGCCTGAAAAAGTTGCAGGAACAAGGTCGCGTTTTAATCGGCGGTCCAACTCCGGCCATCGACAGTGAAGATCCGGGCTCTGCCGGAATGACCGGTTCTGTACTGATTGTGGAATTTGAAACACTCGAAGACGCCAAAGTGTGGGCTGATGCAGACCCGTACGTGGCCGGTGGCGTTTACAAAGCGGTCACCGTCAAACCTTTCAAACGCGTGTTCTGATATTACGCGGGCAGCTTTCGGGCTGTCCGCCCTGCCTCCTGCACTGCCCTTCAGCGAGCTTTAATCAACTTTACTTTTGCTTACGCCAGTTGAGTGTCTAACTATCCGGATAGCGAAAAATTTACCTGCGCAATTATTTTATCAAAAAGCGAACGGAGAACCGGATATGCAATGTCCTGTGTGTAAAGAAAGCCAGCTGGTGATGTCAGAACGTCAGGGGATCGAAATCGATTATTGCCCGGACTGCCGTGGCGTCTGGTTAGATCGCGGTGAGCTCGACAAAATCATCGAGAAGTCAGCCGCGTATCAACAGGTTTCTCAGGTACAAACTCAGCAGGCACAGGTACCTCAGGAACAGCAACCTCAGCCTGTCCGCTATGATGATCGTGAGCGACGTGACGACAACCGCCACCACGGCAATTACGATAACCGCGGCCATTACTCATCGCATAAGCCGTATAAGAAAAAGAGCTTTCTTTCAGAACTGTTTGACTGATTTCAGCCTGCCAAAAACTCACGCGTCATGACTAATGTGTCATGGCGCGATTTCCCAGAATGTCGTCACATTGCTTTCATCGCTTATGTGTTAGGATGCCTACCCCTGCCCACGAGGTACGTCCTATGTCATTCTTCGACGGATTGAAGTTTCTAACCAGTACGACCACGAAGGTCACATGCCCTGAATGTGGTTACGTTTCAGAACAGATGACCGCAAAAGTACGCAAAAACTCGACGCTGGTTTGCAAAAAATGTGGCGCGCTGTTTCAGCCTAAATCCCGCTAATCAGGAATTCCATTCGTAATTTACGGCATATAATGACAAACGCTGGTGCTGCTGATGGTGGATCTGGCGAATGCGGTAGATGTGACGATAGCGTCTTGACTGACCTTCCAGCCAGCGGCTTCTGCGGCGCTGAGTCTGGCGTAGCATACGCCAACGGCCAACTTCATTTTTACTGCGTTTCATTCACTTGTGTCCCGTGATGCCCGTCACTGCTTCTTTAACGGAAGAGTTTCTTTTACAGAAAGTGTCTTAAGCGGAAAAAACTGCGTGTCATTATAGGCCGATGACGTTGTGATCCAAGTCTTGTTTTTTCCTTCTTCCCCGTTATCGTCTAACCTTGATGTCAGAGGAGTGACAATTTTATTAAGGGAATGCAGAATTAAGAGGTAGCTGATTGATTGCTGGGATAAAGTTAGTTAAAAGAATGCCCCTTTCACGTACACTCACGCCGATAGCTTGCGAACAGGATTTTTCGCCTTTATGACAACATTTTATACGGTAATCAGCGGACTTCTGGTTTTCGGTTACTGGTTACTGATCGCTGGCGTCACTCTGCGTATTCTGATGAAACGCCGGGCCGTTCCTTCCGCAATGGCCTGGTTACTGATCATCTACATCATTCCTCTGGTCGGCATCATTGCCTATCTTTCGTTTGGTGAACTGCATTTAGGCAAACGCCGGGCAGAGCGGGCAAAAGCCATGTGGCCTTCCACGGCGCGCTGGCTGAATGACCTCAAAGATTGCAAACGTATTTTTGCTACAGAAAACAGTGAAATTGCGGCATCCCTTTTCCAACTTTGTGAACGCCGCCAGGGAATTGCGGGCGTCAAAGGAAACCAGCTGCAACTGCTTACCACCAGTGACGACGTGCTGAAAGCCATGATGCGCGATATCGAACTGGCGCGCAGTAACATCGAAATGGTGTTCTATATCTGGCAGCCAGGTGGACTGGTGGATCAGGTCGCCGAATCCCTGATGGCAGCGTCACGCCGTGGCATTCATTGCCGCCTGATGCTGGATTCCGCAGGCAGCGTGGCCTTCTTTCGCAGCCCTTATCCGGCCATGATGCGCAACGCCGGAATTGAAGTCGTCGAAGCATTACAGGTGAATTTGTTCCGTGTTTTCCTGCGCCGTATGGATTTGCGCCAGCACCGTAAAGTGGTGCTGATAGACAACTATGTTGCTTATACCGGCAGTATGAATATGGTCGATCCGCGGTTCTTCAAACAAGATGCTGGTGTTGGTCAGTGGATTGATCTGATGGCGCGCATGGAAGGCCCGGTCGCCACGACCATGGGCATTGTGTATTCCTGCGACTGGGAAATTGAGACCGGCAAACGTATTTTGCCGCCTGAACCAGACCTGAATCAGATGCCTTTCGAGCAGGAAAGCGGACATACCATTCAGGTGATCGCCTCCGGGCCGGGCTTCCCGGAAGATATGATCCACCAGGCGTTACTGACTGCCACCTATTCCGCCCGTGAACAGTTGGTGATGACCACGCCGTATCTGGTGCCAAGCGATGACCTGCTGCACGCCATTTGTACGGCGGCTCAGCGCGGTGTCGATGTCAGTATCATTCTGCCAATGAAGAATGATTCAATGATGGTCGACTGGGCCAGCAAAGCCTTCTTTGGCGAGTTGCTGGAAGCCGGCGTTAAAATTTATCAGTTTGAAGACGGTCTGCTGCATACGAAAAGTATTCTGGTCGACGGCCAGCTCAGCCTGGTCGGCACAGTTAATCTTGATATGCGCAGCCTGTGGCTGAATTTCGAGATAACGCTGGTCATTGATGATGCCGGATTCGGTGATGACCTGGGACGTGTGCAGGAAGATTACATTGCCCGTTCGCATCTGCTGGATGTGGAAGCCTGGCTTAAACGCCCGTTCTGGCATCGCATCGTTGAACGTTTGTTCTACTTTTTCAGTCCGCTGCTGTAAAAGCCGCGTCGGGCATGATGTAATATGCTCAGTAGCGGCTGGTTCAGCCTGAACACACTTAAATGTATACGAGAATGATATGGACCTGAATAATCGCCTGACCGAAGACGAAACGCTTGAACAAGCCTACGACATCTTTCTGGAACTGGCCGGAGACAACCTGGATCCGGCGGATATCCTGATCTTCAATCTGCAATTTGAAGAACGCGGCGGCGCTGAATTATATGATCCGGCAGAAGACTGGGTTGAGCATGTGGATTACGATCTGAATCCTGACTTCTTCGCGGAAGTGGTGATTGGTCTGGCGGACGCTGAAGATCAGCCGATTAATGATATCTTTGCCCGCGTCCTGCTGTGCCGCGAGAAAGATCACAAGCTGTGCCATATTCTCTGGAAAGAATAAGAAGACCAAAAAAAACCTGCCAATTGGCAGGTTTTTTTATGCTTTCCGTCTGAGGAGATTTCTCAGAGAGGATCGACTTTCAGACAGGACACCGCATGACGGAAGCTGCCTTCCAGCAACGGACGGGTTATCGCACATTCAGGTCCGGCAATCGGGCAGCGGGTACGGAATACACAGCCTGATGGCGGGTTGATCGGCGAAGGTAACTCCCCTTCCAGCAGCTGAATGGTCTTGTTGCGCTCTTTATCCGGATCCGGCACCGGCACCGCAGACATCAGCGCACGGGTATACGGATGCTGAGGATTGTTGTACACCTCATCATAGGTTCCGAGCTCTACCGCATGACCAAGATACATCACCAGAACACGGTCAGAGATATGCTTCACTACCGCCAGATCGTGCGCGATGAAAATCAGCGACAAGCCCATTTCGCGCTGCAACTGCTGCAACAGGTTAACGACCTGCGCCTGAATCGACACATCCAGAGCAGAAACCGGTTCATCACAGATAATCAGTTTCGGTTCAAGGATCAGGGCACGGGCAATACCGATACGCTGACACTGACCGCCGGAGAATTCGTGCGGGTAACGGTTAATCAGGTTAGGCAGCAGCCCGACCTTTAACATCATTGCCTTCACTTTTTCCTTCACCTCAAGACGAGGCATTTTCGGATTATACGTTTTCAGCGGTTCGGCAATGATTTCACCGATGGTCATACGCGGATTCAGAGACGCCAGCGGATCCTGGAAAATCATCTGAATGTCGCTGCGGGTCTGACGCCACTCATTATCAGACATATTAAGCAGGTCTTTGCCTAACCATGCCACGCGGCCATCGGTCGCTTTCACCAGACCAATCAGCGCACGCGCGAATGTCGATTTACCGCAACCAGATTCCCCGACAACGCCCAGTGTTTCGCCTTCATACAGGCGCAGCGTAACGCCATCGACCGCTTTCAGGGTTTTTGATGGCTGCCAGAACCACTGTTTACCGTCTTTGATATCGAAATGGACTTTCAGATCCGCCACTTCCAGCAGGACTTTTTTCTCAGGCGCGTTGGTGTTCATCGCTGCGCTATTCATGATTGTGTTGTCAGTCATACCAGTTCCTCCAGCGGCTTATAGCAGGCACGCAGGCGACCATCACCGAAACGCTCAAGCGGCGGTGCCGAAGAGCAGATATCCATTGCATACGGACAGCGAGGCTGGAAAGGACAACCTTTTGGCAGACGCAATAAGTTTGGCGGATTGCCGGGAATAGTGAGCATCGCGCCGCCCTCAGCATCCAGACGTGGAACCGCGTTCAGCAGACCGATGGAATACGGATGGCACGGTTCGTAGAACACATCGCGCGCATGTCCATATTCCATGGTACGACCGGCATACATCACCAGCACTTTATCGCAGATACCGGCCACTACGCCCAGATCATGGGTAATCATGATGATGGCGGTGTTGAATTCGGCTTTCAGTTCATTAAGTAACGTCATGATCTGCGCCTGAACGGTCACGTCCAGCGCAGTCGTGGGTTCATCGGCAATCAGCAATTTCGGACGGCATAGCAAGGCCATCGCGATCATTACGCGCTGGCGCATACCACCGGAAAATTCGTGCGGGAACATTTTCATACGCTTGCGGGCTTCAGGCATTTTCACCGCGTCCAGCATGCGTACAGATTCTTCAAATGCTTCGCGACTGCTCATTTTTTTATGCAGGATCAGGACTTCCATCAGCTGCTCGCCAACGCGCATATACGGGTTGAGAGAGGTCATCGGATCCTGGAAGATCATCGAAATTTGTTCTGCACGCAGCTTGTTAAGTTGCTGTTGCGGCAGGTTCAGAATTTCGCGACCGTTAAATTTCGCCGAACCGCCGATGCGACCATTGCTGGCCAGCAGCCCCATCAGGGCAAAAGCAGTCTGCGATTTACCGGAACCCGATTCGCCAACAATGCCCAGTGTTTCACCGGCACGTAAGTCGAAGTTCAGGTCATTTACCGCAGTAACGTCACCGTCCGGTGTCTCGAAAGTCACGCGCAGGTCTTGCACATCCAGAAGAATCGGAGGCGCTTTGCCATCAACCGAAGCGGGAGATGCAAAAGTGGAATGTTCAATGGTGCTCATAGTTGCACTCCTTAACGATCTTTCGGGTCGAGGGCATCACGCAAGCCATCGCCGATAAAATTGAAACAAAACAGAGTTACAACCAGGAAGCCTGCCGGGAACAGCAGTAACCAAGGTGAAACTTCCATCGAGTTGGCGCCATCGCTTAACAACGCGCCCCAACTGCTCAGCGGCTCCTGCGTCCCTAACCCGAGGAAGCTCAGGAAGGATTCAAACAAGATCATGCTTGGCACCAGCAGCGATGCATACACCACTACGACACCCAGCACGTTAGGAACGATGTGACGCAACACAATATTGCGCGTATTCACACCGCTCACCAGCGCCGCTTCGATGAATTCTTTGCGTTTCAGGCTGAGTGTCTGACCGCGCACGATACGCGCCATGTCCAGCCACGACACCATCCCGATTGCGACGAAAATCAGCAGGATATTTTGTCCGAAGAAGGTCACCAGCAAAATAACGAAGAACATGAACGGGAAGGAGTTAAGGATTTCCAGCAGACGCATCATCGCGGAATCAATTTTGCCGCCCAGATAACCGGACAATGACCCGTAAAGCGTACCGAGGATCACCGCAACCAGGGCTGCCGCTACGCCAACCATCAGGGAAATACGCCCGCCGATCGCCACCCGCACCAGCAAATCACGGCCAGAAGAATCTGTACCGAAAAAGTGATGAGAAGCCATATCAGGTGCGGCTGACATCATATTCCAGTCGGTATCATCGTAGGCAAACTGCGATAACATCGGCGCGAACGTCACAAATAAAGCGATAAACACCAGTACGATCAGGCTGGTTACCGCTGCGCGGTTGTGCATAAAGCGGCGTCGTGCATCCTGCCACAGACTGCGTCCTTCAACGTCTAGTTTCTCGCTGAAGTTTTCGACGACGTCGCTATTTTTCTTACTTAACATCATTGACGTACTCCGGCATTAATAACGGATTTTCGGGTCGATGACGGCGTAAAGCACGTCGACGATCGCATTGAACAAAATGGTCAATGCACCCACTAAAATGGTCAGGCTCAGAACCAGTGAATAGTCACGGTTTAAGGCACCGTTAACAAACAGCTGGCCAATACCTGGCAATCCGAAAATGCTCTCGATGACCATCGAACCGGTGATGATACCTACGAAGGCCGGTCCCATGTATGACAATACCGGCAGCAGAGCGGGTTTCAGTGCATGACGCAAAATGATGCGACGCAGTGGCAAACCTTTGGCACGTGCTGTACGGATGAAGTTGGAATGCAGAATTTCGATCATAGAGCCGCGGGTGATACGCGCGATACTGGCAATATAGGCCAGTGACAACGCTACCATCGGCAAGATCATATATTTCGCGCCACCGCCGTTCCAGCCACCACCAGGCAGCCATTTCAGCGTGATCGCAAATATCAGCACCAGTAACGGCGCCACCACGAAACTGGGTATTACCACCCCGGTCATCGCTATGCCCATTACCGTGTAATCCCATTTGGTGTTTTGGTTCAGGGCGGCAATAACACCCGCACTCACACCAAACACAATCGCCATGATGAATGCCGCCAGACCGAGTTTCGCTGAAACCGGGAACGAGGCCGCAACCAAATCATTAACGGTATAGTCTTTATATTTGAACGACGGGCCGAAATCGCCTTTCGCCAGTTGTTCTAAATAGTGGAAGTACTGCTTATACATAGGGTCATTGAGGTGATATTTGGCCTCAATGTTTGCCATCACTTCTGGTGGGAGATTACGCTCACCCGTAAAAGGACTGCCCGGTGCGAGACGCATCATAAAAAACGAAATGGTGATCAGAATGAATAGCGTCGGAATCGCTTCCAGACAGCGGCGTAAAATAAACTTTAACATTGCCCGTACCTGTATCTAAGCCTGTCACTACAGCTTTATAGTTTTGGCTTGCTCACGGCGACCATCAAGTGATCGTCGCCGTGGTGGCTCTTTGTTTTCGTCCCAGAATCCGGAACGAAAATCATTACCTTCATCAAAATAGGATGAGCAAGGCAGCTCGGGGATGCCTTGCTCTGATATCCCTGTCTTAGTGTTTGATGATGTACAAGTCTTTCACGTAGACGTTGTCCTGCGGATCTTTACCGGTGTAGCCGCCAACAAATGGTTTCACCAGACGGGCGTTCACGTAGTAATAAACAGGAACAATGGCAGAGTCTTTATCCAGCTGAGTTTCAGCTTTCTGATACAGCGCCGCACGCTCGTCGTCAGTTTTCGCTGTCAGAGTGTCAGCGATGTCTTTATCAAACGCCGGGCTCTTATAGTGAGCGGTGTTGTTGCTGCTGTCAGACAGCATGGTATTCAGGAAGGAGGAAGGTTCGTTGTAGTCAGAACACCAGCCCGCACGTGCCACATCGAAGTTGCCCTGATGACGGCTGTCGAGGAAGGTTTTCCATTCCTGGTTAACGAGTTTCACGTCAACACCCAGGTTTTTCTTCCAGATAGCGGCAGCAGCGATTGCCAGTTTCTTGTGCAGATCTGAAGTGTTGTACAGCAGATCGAAAGTCAGAGGCTTAGCAGAGGTATAACCCGCTTCGGCCAGCAGTTTTTTAGCCTGCTCGTTACGTTGTTCCTGAGTTTCTTTGAACCAGGCTGGCGGAGTCAGTTTCGCGCCATCGGTGTAAGGCGGGGTGTAACCGTAAGCTGGCAGGTCGCCCTGGGCTTTCACTTTGTTCACAATGATGTCGCGATCCAGGCCCAGTTTCAGAGCTTCACGAACGCGTGAATCAGTGAATGGTGCTTTCTGGTTGTTGATTTCGTAGTAGTAGGTACACAGGTACGGGTCAACGTGAACTTCAGCAGGGATTTCTTTTTTCAGTTTCTGGAACAGTTCAATCGGCATGTTGTTATAGGTCATGTCGATTTCGCCGCTGCGGTAGCGGTTAACGTCTGTCACTTCAGAAGAGATTGGCAGGTAAGTGACCTGATTGATGACAGTTTTTGCGTTATCCCAA
This sequence comes from Rahnella bruchi, assembly GCF_003614975.1. Lineage (GTDB taxonomy): Bacteria > Pseudomonadota > Gammaproteobacteria > Enterobacterales > Enterobacteriaceae > Rahnella > Rahnella bruchi. The sequence continues at coordinate 160,143 of NZ_QZWI01000002.1, forward strand.
TAAGTCGGGCTACGTTCCAGAACGATACGTTCGTTGACGGTCCAGGTTTTCAGTTTATACGCGCCGTTGCTCACATAGTTTTCTGGTTGGGTCCATTTGTCGCCAAATTTCTCAACTGTTTTTTTGTTTACCGGCTTCATCGCGGTGTGAGACAACATTTTTACGAAATAAGGAACAGGTTCGGTCAGTGTCACTTGCAGGGTGTGATCATCGATCGCTTTTACACCCAGTGTATCCGGGCTTTTCTTACCGGTGATGATGTCATCGATATTTTCGATGTGACCATATTGCAGGTAGCTTTCGTAAGGAGATGCCGTTTTAGGATCTGCCAGACGCTGCCAGCTGTACACGAAATCTTCAGCTGTGACAGGATCGCCATTAGACCATTTAGCTTCCGGACGCAGGTGGAAGGTCCAGACTTTAAAATCTTTATTTTCCCAGCTGGTTGCTACACCAGGAATAACGCTGCCGTCTTTGCTGTCGGTATTTACCAGACCTTCCAGCAAGTCACGGATAACGTTCGATTCTGGTACGCCTTCAACTTTATGCGGGTCGAGAGACTGAACTTCTGAGCCATTGTTACGAACAAGTTCTTGTTTGGCTGCCAGGGTTACACCTGCAGGCACATTGGCTGCAAATGCATTATTCACTGACACCGCGCCGACCGCAGCCATGATGCAGGCAGCCAGCAGATTTTTTTTTGTGATGTTGGTCATTTTTATTCAACTCCAGTTTTTATTATGAACTTGCACGCCCAGGTGCAAGATAAACCCTTGCTGGGTCAACGGATTTCAAGAGCAGGAACGAATTGCTCAGGAAAAGCCCCATGTAGTTACCATCCGCAGATGGCTGTCCCCTACTACTGCATGTCTTACTTGGTAATTCCGTTAAACCTCGGGCTGTTAATCGCCGTGTGGTTTCTGAGATCGTTAAGGATGACCTCGCTCCATTTGATTCACCCCGTTCGCGACAAAAAAGTGTTATGTGGCGAACCAGACAATCACATACTGTTATTCCTACTGTTAACAATATTATTTTCTTATTCACCCGACTTAAGGCGATAGAAAATCCTTCGCGGCTAAATGCGAGCAATCAAATTATTAAGAAGAAGTTCTGAAGATTTGTTTTGCTGATCATCAAGATTCAGCATAAGGCAGTTTGTTGTCGTGAGCGTAATGCACGGTTTTCTTTTAGCAGAAAACACATGAGGATAAATTTGCAGTAAGCATTGCGACACGACACTCTCCAAAAACAAATAAAATGGCTTCAATCTTTTTATGTCTGGCAAGATCCATACCCACCAGGAGCATTGCTCTGAACAAAAATCCATTTTTGAAGGCGATTTGAAAATTATCAGAACGTTGTTATGCGCGCCAATAAATTTTGCAAATTTGTTACGCAATTCTCTTTTACACGTAACAGTCTTTCGAGCAGGTCAATCCGGTACAGGGCAGAAAACACCACTAACCCATTGATATAGAAAATTTTAATGGCGAATTTTTTCATCTAACCCATGCCGGAGACTGTTCAAGAACTCGCCTGACACAATCAGTTAACATTGTAAGATTTATAAGAATAAACACCTGTTAACTGCTGTGTTAACACTAATAACATCTCGATACGGCATGCACAAGCCTTACAGAATGATGTGGATAAATTAACGTCAATACGGGCAATAAACGACAGTAATTAGCGAAAATTTAGCTAAGTTTATTTAAAGAAATGAGGGCTTGAGTTAAAAAGAGGAACGAGACGAGGGTTTACGCCACATTAGGGTGCAATCGCTCTGAATTAAGTCATTAGCTGCACTATATTAAGGCATAGGATTATAAGAGGAGGTAATAATTATCACGAAAACACCTGAATGCTTCCGTGACAATTCGGCCGCTAATAGATTAAAGCAAGCCGGGGAAAATCGCTTTTATGCCTGTCACAATAAATTCAATGCCCAGAGACATCAGCAACAATCCCATAATACGGGTGATAACGTTAATGCCGGTTTGTCCGAGCAGCCGAACCAGCAGAGGTGCAGCCCTGAACAAAAGCCAGCAACAGAATGCGAAGAAAATGATCGCCGCCGTCAGACCCAGCAGATTTGGCCAGCTGTGATAACGTGAACTCCAGACGATGGTCGAACTAATGGCACCGGGCCCGGCCATTAAAGGCAACGCCAGCGGAACCACACCGACGTTTTCGCGGATCGCCGTTTCTGACTTTTCCTGCTTGTTCTGTTTATCTTCCCCGAGCTTTCCGCTGATCATAGACATGGCGATGGTCACGACCAGGATCCCACCGGCAATGCGGAATGAATCAATCGAAATACCGAAGAGGTGCAAAATGGCATCGCCCAGGAACAGCGCGGTCGACAATATAATGGCAACCGACAGGTTTGCCGTCATATTGGTTTTGTTGCGCCCCGCCGCCGCCTGGTAGCTGGTCATACTGATAAACACCGGCAATATCCCCACAGGATTGACCAGTGCAAACAGCCCGACAAAGAATTTGATATAACCAGAAAAATCTAATAAAGATTGGCTCACGCAGAACTCCGCACAGTTACGCCGGTAGATGAAGGTTTTGATGGGCGCTAATGTACTGGAATCGCAGTAAAGGCGCCACGCCGTTTCATAGTTTTTATCACCAGATTTCCAAATAAAGGCAGTGAATAAGACTTTTGTTAAAAAACAGTTTTTTTATTGATAACTTTAGATACAAAACGGTATTATCCAGTAGCTGATTTGATAATCATTCTCAATACACCATTGCTGAAAGGTGTCAGCTGCGGCATTTAGTGATCCAGATCAAATTGCGTCTGCCTACAAATAGGTAAGCTTTGTGCATAGTCACTCAACGGTAGTTTGCAGAACAAATATTCGTCAAGCTACGTTGCATGAGGATTTATCTACTACCTTACGTGCTTCACCACTGAAAGCTCTTTAAGCAAATAAAGAGACAAAGACAACACTTTGAGAATCATAGAGTTAATTAGTTTCTCGCGGTGACTGATAGCAGGTCTATACTAGTCTTTGGCGGGTTATTTACTAAAAGAGTTTAACTTTATCAGGAGAGCATTATGGCTGTAACAAATGTCGCTGAACTAAACGCACTCGTTGCGCGAGTCAAAAAGGCACAGCGCGAATATGCCAACTTCAGTCAGGAACAAGTAGATAAGATTTTCGCTGCTGCCGCCCTGGCTGCTGCCGATTCTCGAATTCTGCTCGCCAAACTGGCTGTTGAAGAATCCGGAATGGGTATCGTCGAAGACAAAGTGATCAAAAACCACTTCGCTTCTGAATATATCTACAACGCTTACAAAGACGAAAAAACCTGTGGCATTCTCGGCCAGGATGATACTTTCGGTACCATCACCATCGCTGAGCCAATCGGTTTGATTTGCGGTATCGTCCCTACCACCAACCCTACTTCTACTGCGATTTTCAAAGCGCTTATTAGCCTGAAAACACGTAATGGTATTATCTTCTCTCCACACCCACGTGCTAAAAATGCGACCAACAAAGCGGCAGACATCGTTCTGCAGGCTGCTATCGCTGCCGGTGCGCCAAAAGACATCATTGGCTGGATTGACGAACCAAGTGTAGAACTTTCTAACCAACTGATGCACCACCCTGACCTGAACCTGATTCTGGCAACCGGTGGTCCGGGCATGGTTAAAGCAGCATACAGTTCCGGTAAACCAGCAATCGGCGTAGGTGCAGGTAATACCCCGGTAGTTGTTGATGAGACTGCTGATATCAAACGTGTTGTTGCTTCCGTTCTGATGTCAAAAACCTTCGATAATGGCGTAATTTGTGCTTCTGAACAGTCCATCATCGTGGTTGAGTCTGCTTATAACGCGGTTCGCGAACGTTTCGCTTCCCACGGCGGCTACATGCTGCAAGGCAAAGAGCTGAAAGCTGTTTCAGATATCATTCTGAAAAATGGTGGCCTGAACGCGGCTATCGTAGGCCAGCCAGCCACCAAAATTGCTGAAATGGCCGGCATCAAAGTGCCAGCTCATACTAAAGTGTTAATTGGTGAAGTCAGCGTTGTTGACGAATCAGAGCCATTTGCACATGAAAAACTGTCCCCTACCCTCGCGATGTACCGTGCTAAGAACTTTGAAGATGCGGTAGCTAAAGCTGAGAAACTGGTAGAAATGGGCGGTATCGGCCATACCTCTTGCTTATATACAGACCAGGACAACCAACCAGAACGTGTGAACTATTTTGGCAACAAAATGAAAACCGCGCGTATTCTGATTAACACCCCGGCTTCTCAGGGTGGTATCGGTGACCTGTACAACTTCAAACTTGCTCCTTCTCTGACGCTGGGTTGCGGTTCATGGGGTGGTAACTCCATCTCAGAAAACGTCGGTCCTAAACACTTGATCAACAAGAAAACTGTAGCGAAGCGAGCAGAAAACATGTTGTGGCATAAACTTCCAAAATCTATTTACTTCCGTCGTGGCTCACTGCCAATCGCACTGGAAGAAGTGGCTACTGATGGAGCAAAACGCGCATTCATCGTCACTGACCGCTTCCTGTTCAATAACGGCTATGCAGACCAGATCACCAGCGTTCTGAAAAGCCACGGCATTGAAACTGAAGTGTTCTTTGAAGTAGAAGCCGACCCAACGCTGAGCATCGTTCGTAAAGGTGCTGAGCAAATGAACTCCTTCAAACCAGACGTGATTATCGCACTGGGTGGTGGTTCCCCGATGGACGCCGCTAAAATTATGTGGGTTCTGTACGAACACCCAAATACTCAGTTCGAAGATTTGGCGCTGCGCTTTATGGATATCCGTAAACGTATCTACAAATTCCCGAAAATGGGCGTGAAAGCGAAAATGATCGCCGTCACCACCACTTCCGGTACCGGTTCTGAAGTGACTCCATTTGCGGTTGTTACTGACGATGCAACAGGTCAGAAATACCCACTGGCTGACTATGCGCTGACACCTGATATGGCTATCGTTGATGCTAATCTGGTGATGAACATGCCTAAATCACTGTGTGCTTTCGGTGGTCTGGATGCTGTGACTCACGCACTGGAAGCTTACGTTTCTGTACTGGCTAACGAATACTCCGACGGTCAGGCTCTGCAGGCACTGAAACTGCTGAAAGAAAACCTGCCAGCCAGCTACCACGAAGGGGCTAAAAATCCAGTAGCACGTGAGCGTGTTCACAATGCGGCAACTATCGCGGGTATCGCGTTCGCTAACGCCTTCCTTGGGGTTTGTCACTCAATGGCCCACAAACTGGGTTCAGAGTTCCACATTCCACACGGTCTGGCTAACGCAATGCTGATTTCTAACGTAATCCGCTACAACGCCAACGACAACCCAACTAAACAGACTGCTTTCAGTCAGTATGACCGCCCACAAGCGCGTCGTCGCTATGCAGAAGTCGCTGACCATTTAGGTCTGAGCGCTGCCGGTGACCGTACTGCACAGAAAATCCAGAAACTGCTGACCTGGTTGGATGAAATCAAAGCGGAACTGGGTATCCCAACCTCTATCCGTGAAGCAGGCGTTCAGGAAGCTGACTTCCTGGCGAAAGTAGACAAACTGTCTGAAGACGCGTTCGATGACCAGTGTACCGGTGCTAACCCACGTTACCCGCTGATCTCTGAGCTGAAACAGATTCTGATGGATACTTTCTACGGTCGCGAATTCAGCGAAGAAGAAGAGGCAGAAGTTGTTGTTGCTGCTCCTAAAGCTGAAAAGAAAACCAGCAAAAAGTAATCTGCTGAGTTTCTGATGATTAAAATCAGAAAGTAAAAAACCCGCTGAAAGGCGGGTTTTTTTATGGATTCGGGATAATCGATGGAATATCTGATAAATCCATCAGCGGCTAACGCGACTAGCCCGCAGTCGACACCGGGACTTACTCTGTTTTATCTTCGCCCGTGGTATGAAATGCCGCCATAGCTTCTTTGTAGTGCTTACGGCAGACGGAAACATAGCTTTCGTCACCACCTATAACGACCTGTGCGCCATCATGCAGGGCATTACCCTTCTCATCCAGCCTCAGGTTACGGTTGGCCTTTCGCCCGCAATGACAGATGGTTTTAAGCTCAACCAGTTTATCAGCCCATGCCAGAAGATATTCACTGCCCTCAAAAAGCTCGCCACGAAAATCAGTCCGCAAACCATAACAAAGCACCGGTACGTCTAGGTCATCCACAACGTCAGTGAGCTGCGATACCTGAGCCTTAGTGAGAAACTGGCATTCATCTATCAAAACGCAGCTCAGGCGCTGTGAACGGCTCTCCTGAGCGATTAGATTGAAAAGCTCAGTGTCCTTATTGTATAGCTCTGCGGGCGACGACAAACCGATCCGGGAACTGACTTTACCGACACCGAAACGATGATCTAATTCTGCTGTTAACACCAGCGTGCGCATACCACGTTCTTGATAATTATATGAAGATTGCAACAGCGAAGTGGACTTACCGGCATTCATTGCCGAGTAATAGAAATAAAGCTGAGCCATGAAGGATTGACCCCATAAAGTAAATGGATGGCATAAATTTTCGGCATCGATTGTACCACAAGCCTGACAATCTATAACAACGCCAGACTGATGCTGTTATCAGATGCAGTTGAAAGAATCATTAGAGTTGAAAAAATCACAGAAACTTACAATGAAAAATTATAAATGCAATAGAGGATTATCCGTAATCGTCAAACGGCAATACTCCCTGGCATTGCACATCTTATATACCTGCACGCCGGTGTGATTGGTTTGTCTATACAAAATCTGGCTGTGAAAGCGCGGGAAAGTAAACTATCTCAGTATGCTGTTAAAGTGCAGCATCACTCATTTTTCCCTATCCTTTCATTAGTTATCTTCATCTCTTCTTTAATTTTGTGAACAACCGCATGCTTATAAAACTACTTACGTATTGCAACAATAGCGCATAAGCATGTATTGAAATTCGGGTTATAGCCCTCAGATAAATAGTGTGAATTGTCCTGTCTATATTTTTTAGCAAACATTCACCATTTGCTTTAAATGCGTAAATTAAGGTCAGGTAAACAAATTGGCTATTGCAGAATACAGAAGAGCATTCTATTATTAGCCAAACGCCCCCCACCAATATAATTTGAGACTAGTATAATGAGCGAAGCATTAAAGATTCTGAACAACATCCGTACTCTGCGTGCGCAAGCAAGAGAATGCACTCTGGAAACTCTGGAAGAGATGCTGGAAAAATTAGAAGTTGTTGTGAACGAGCGTCGCGAAGAAGATTCTCAGGCAGCTGCTGAGATTGAAGAGCGCACTCGCAAATTGCAACAATATCGTGAAATGCTGATTGCTGACGGTATTGACCCTAACGAATTGCTGCAAACTATGGCTGCTACTAAAGCAACCGGTAAAGCAAAACGTGCAGCGCGTCCTGCTAAATACAAATACATTGATGAAAACGGCGAAAACAAAACCTGGACTGGCCAGGGCCGTACACCAGCTGTAATCAAGAAAGCAATCGAAGAGCAAGGTAAATCACTGGACGATTTCCTGCTGTAATTGCCCTTATTAACATAAATGTTAATACAAAAAAGCCCATCTTTTATGATGGGCTTTTCGTTTCCTAATACCGCTGATGATTGCTTCCTGTCACTAATACAAAACGAAGCAGGAGCCTCTCAACTCTGCATTACATTAAGAGCACTATAGGAGTTAACTGATTCCATAAAAAAAGGCCACCTCAGCAGCCTTTTGAACATCATTTAAAATCTGAATTTCAGACCTGATAAAAATCCCGATACCAGTCAACAAAATTCTGCACGCCCTGCTCTACGCTAGTTTCAGGTGCAAAGCCAATGGCCTGCGACAAAGGCTGTGTATCCGCGCTGGTCTCGTGCACGTCGCCCGGTTGCATTGGCAGCATATTCTTATCCGCCACCATTCCTAAAGCCTGCTCAAGCGCGCTGATATATGTCATCAGTTTTACCGGATTGTTATTGCCGATATTATAAACACAATAAGGCGCGGAACTGCTGGCTGGGGATCCCTGCTCCACTGTCCAGTTAGGATCAGATTGCGGAATGACATCCTGCAAACGAACAATGGCTTCGGCAATATCATCAATATAAGTAAAGTCGCGACGCATTTCACCGTGGTTATAAACATCAATACTCTGACCTGCCACCATGGCTTTCGTAAACTTAAACAATGCCATATCAGGACGTCCCCATGGGCCATATACGGTAAAGAAACGTAAGCCGGTCGTTGGTAATCCATAAAGATGTGAATAGGTGTGAGCCATTAATTCATTGGCTTTTTTCGTTGCCGCGTACAATGAAACCGGATGGTCAACAGAATCATCGGTGGAGAAAGGCTGCTTTTTGTTCAGGCCATAAACTGAGCTGGAAGAAGCATAAAGCAAATGCCCTACTTTATTATGACGACAACCTTCAAGAATGTTTACAAATCCAACCAGGTTAGAATCAGCATAAGCCAGAGGGTTTTGAATCGAATATCGGACACCGGCCTGTGCGGCCAAATGGATCACGCGTTCGAAACGTTGCCCGGCAAACAATGAGGCCATACCTTCGCGATCGGCTAAATCCAGCTTAATAAACTCAAAACCGTCTTTATTCTCCAGCTGAGCAAGCCGCGCAAGTTTCAGGCTGACGTCATAATAATCATTCAGATTATCGATCCCGACAACTGAATGACCCGCTGCTAACAAACGCTGCGACACATAGAACCCAATAAAGCCCGCTGCGCCGGTAACCAGATATTTCATAAAAACTCCTTACAGAACCGGATTGATTGAAGCACCGCGGCCAATGCCGTAGTAAGTAAACCCGCGTTTCTCCAAACGTTCAGGATCGAATAGATTTCGACCATCAAAAATTACCGGCTCTTTTAATGCTTTTTTGATCACATCAAAATCAGGGGCACGGAAGTTCTGCCATTCAGTACAAATAATCAACGCATCGGCATTATGCAACGCGGATTCTTTGGTACCCATTAATTCTAAATCTTCACGATGACCATAAATACGCTGCGTTTCATTCATTGCTTCGGGATCGTAAGCTTTGATTTTCGCACCGGCGGCCCAGAGCTGTTCCATTAATACACGGCTGGAGGCTTCACGCATGTCATCGGTATTCGGTTTGAATGACAGTCCCCAGAGTGCGAAGGTTCTGCCTTTAAGGTCATCACCAAAGTGGCGCTGAATAAAAGCAGGCAATTTATATTTTTGCTGATAATTGACCTGCTCTACTGCCTGCAGAAGCTTCGGCTGATAACCGATGTGCTCAGCGGTGCGGATCAATGCCTGCACATCTTTCGGGAAACAGGAACCGCCATAACCGCAGCCAGGGTAGATAAAGTGGTATCCGATACGGGAATCAGACCCAATCCCCTGACGCACTTTTTCGATATCAGCACCCAGCATTTCTGCCAGATTCGACATTTCATTCATGAAGCTGATTTTCGTTGCCAGCATACAGTTGGCAGCGTATTTGGTCAGTTCTGCACTGCGGATATCCATCAGGATCATACGATCGTGGTTACGGTTAAACGGCTCGTAAAGCTCACGAATAGGATCGATGGCATCCGGATTATCGGTACCGATGACGATACGCTCAGGGCGCATACAGTCAGCGACAGCTGCACCCTCTTTCAGAAATTCAGGATTGGAGACAACATCAAAGCTGATATCCACGCCGCGTTCTTTGAGTTTTTCACCCATTACCGCACGCACTTTATCAGCGGTGCCCACAGGCACAGTAGATTTATCAATGACCACTTTAGGTTCGGTCATGTGCTCGGCAATCGTGCGCGCCACAGCAGTCACATATTTAAGATCCGCAGAACCATCTTCATCCGGCGGAGTACCGACAGCGATAAACTGCACGGTAGCATGGGCAACACCTTCAGCCGCATTGGTGCTGAACAGCAAACGCCCTGCTTCGTAATTGCGTTGTACCAGAGGAGTTAAACCTGGTTCAAAAATTGGGATCAGCCCGTTCTTCAGGTTTTCCACTTTTTTTGCGTCAACATCGATGCACAAAACTTCATGCCCGACTTCAGCAAGAACCGCCGCCTGAACAAGTCCGACGTAACCGATACCAAAAACTGTTACTTTCATCAGCGAATTCCTATTTGTTATTTTTTAAACAACGTGAAACAGACAGCCAAAATTCCGGAACGCATTATACCAGTTTCAGCCGCAAGTTCGCCTGCAAAGGCATATTTTGCATAAGATAGGTCTTAGAAGAATGAAATAAAACGGAGATACGTAATAACACGCGGGAAAAATGCTCAATGTTTTTAAGGCATTATTATCAAAGACAATAACTTTGATCACTCTACGGACAGCATTAATCTCAGACGCCCACCCGAACCCCATACCTGACACTGCCACGCATCACATTTCTGACTAATTTGATTAGAATATGTCGCGCCCGTCGTGCCCAGCGGAACACCGTTACTGAGCTGGATCATATTCGTTCCGGTATTGACGTTGGCATGTAATCCGGCAGAAACCAAAATGAGATTCTTAAACCCCGCATGATAATAGCCGAGCAACATAGGGAATTGCCCTTCAAGATTAGCCTGCCTGAAAAGATGATTAACTTGCTTGAGCAATGTTGACATCTGCGGCAACCGCTGTTGCTGATTACTCAAATGCTCACGTAATAAGCTGTTAAAAATTGCCCGCAATAATAATGCCGCCAGAACGCCGTTCTCATTCGCGCGGGTGACATCCAGACAATAAAACCCGAGGTCTTTGGATGACAGCGCAGCAATATCGAGCACCAGCCCCGGACGCTCCGCCGTCGTCAGCTGCCGGTAATTAATGCGACAATTCGCCAGCGTCTGCTGAACCGGCGGTTGCAGTTCCTGCAATAACCGTTGCGCTTCATTGGGATTACGGCACAGCGCTTCCCAGTCCTGAACCAGCGAACTTTCTTCCATGGCCTGCGAGGAAAACAGCTTTGGGTACAGTGACGAAAGCAACGCCTCACGTAAACGCTGCAAATCGTTAATGGGTTTGAGCAACACATCTTCAACGCCGAGTCGCAACATGGAAGCGACATCTGTCATTTTATCCGTGGCAGAAATCACCAGCACCGGGATTTTGTTGCCCTGCAACCGCAGGTTTTCGACAAACTCCATCCCGCCCATTTCTGGCATTGCTAAGTCACAGAGGATCAGGTCAGGCGGGTAGTCTTCAAGCAGGGATAACGCTTCAAGACCATTCTCAGCTTCTGTAAAGGTGGCACCCAGGGAACTTACATAGCCAGCAAGAATAGATCGGAAAACGGCTTCGTCTTCAACGATGAGAATATGCTTGCTTGTAAGTGGCTTGTCCATCAGGGTCCCCCAGAATTTCTTATTCTAATAGTGGCTCATAAAGCCTGTTTTTGCTTGGCAGAATTGTCAGATTCAACCAAAGACGTTTTAAGCCATTCAGAATTGACTATTTTTTATCAGGGGCAACAACTGCTCTCTTTGCTTTTCAACCGCAAGACGGCCCGCCTCTATCGCTTCTTCCGCGCGATGAAAATCCAGCGTCGAAATCTGCGGGCAATACGGCTGGATCACCACGTCCGGCGGATCGCCTGCCATACGGTTACGCTTAAGCCGGTTCTCCAGTACCTGAATAGAGGTAGACATAATCTCCATCGCCGAAGGGCTGACATTCGGCTTTCTGGCGTTTGGTCGGGTTAAGCGCTGACGGATTCTGTCACGCCAGCTGACTTCTTTCTCAGTATTTAGTGCTTCTCCGGTCGGTTGAACGGTAAGCAAATCTTGCTGCATTAGGTGCGCGTCATGCTGAAGATCGACTGCAATCACGATATCCGCCCCCAGAGCACGGGTCAGCGACACCGGAACCGGATTCACAACCGCACCGTCTACCAGCCAGTAACCGTTATGCCAGACCGGTGCCAGCAAGCCCGGCATACTGCACGAAGCACGAATAGCCTGATGCAGATCGCCTTTAGTCAGCCATAATTCGCGCCCGGTACTCAGATTGGTCGCCACGGCACCAAACTTCTTCGAGCATTTTTCAAATTCATCAATGCGGATCAACTGACCGACCGCATTGAAAACCCGCTCCCCACGCAGCAAACCGCCGCGTCGCCATGAAAAATCCATCAGCCGCAGCACATCCCAGTAACTGAATGAGCGCACCCAGCTTTCAATCGCTGGTAATCTGTTGCTCACATAGGCAGCGCCTACCAGCGCCCCGACCGAACAACCGGCCACCACATCGACTTCAATATCCATTTCTTTCAGGGCATTGATCACGCCAATATGCGCCCACCCTTTTGCCGCTCCCGACCCCAGGGCAAGACCAATGGTGACTTTTCTGCTCATCTGATGACCTTAATATTACGCATATCTTAAGAATGGGCCGGGAAGCGCGTTGTCACCCGGCGAGTTTGTTAGGTAACATATCACTTTGGTGCATTCAATAGCGCAGCCTGCGCATCGGATGCCGATGCCCTGCCTTTTCAGGAGTTTCCGTGTCAGAACTTTGCCCTTGCGGCAGCAGCCTTGCTTATGAAGAATGCTGCCAGCCCTACATTACTGAGAATAAAGTTGTGCCTTCTCCGGCAGCTTTGATGCGCTCGCGCTATACAGCCTATGTTTTGAAAAATGCGAGTTATCTGATCGCTACCTGGCACCCAGACTGTCAACCAGAAAGATGGCGTGACAGTTTACAGGAAGGCTTTACCAGCACACACTGGCAGGGACTTCAGGTGATCAGCGAAACCGGCGGACGTGACAATAATGAAGGTTTCGTCGAGTTTGCCGCGCGCTTCAAAGAAACCGGTGATGAGCACATTCACCTCATCCATGAACGCTCGCGATTTCTTCGTTTAAAAGAACGCTGGTACTATATCGATGGAATTAAGCCGCAGACAGGCCGCAATGACGCCTGCCCGTGCGGTTCCGGCAAAAAATATAAGAAGTGCTGCGGTAAATAATTCAACCGTAATATTTATAAGTCTTGGACAGGATCCACACCCTCATGCCGCAACAGAACGTACAAACCAAGGTATTACGCACCATTTGCCCTGACGCAAAAGGTCTGATCGCCAAAATTACTAACATTTGCTACAAGCACGAACTCAATATCGTGCAGAACAATGAATTTGTGGATCACCGCACCGGCCGCTTCTTTATGCGCACAGAGCTGGAAGGGATTTTCAATGACAACACCCTGCTGGCCGACCTCGACAGCGCACTGCCAGCCGGTTCCGTCCGTGAACTGAACAGCACCGGACGTCGTCGCATTGTCATTCTGGTCACTAAAGAGGCGCATTGCCTGGGCGACCTGCTGATGAAAGCGGCTTACGGTGGTCTGGATGTTGAGATTGCTGCGGTCATCGGTAACCACGACACCCTGCAGACGCTGGTTGAGCGTTTCGATATTCCGTTCCATCTGGTCAGCCATGACGGCCTGACCCGCGAACAGCACGACAGCGCGATGATTGCGCAAATTGACCAGTATCAGCCGGATTATGTGGTTCTCGCGAAATACATGCGCGTGCTGACACCGGGCTTTGTGCAGCATTATCCGCATCAGGTGATCAACATTCACCACTCATTCCTGCCTGCTTTTATTGGCGCACGTCCTTACCATCAGGCGTATGAGCGCGGCGTGAAACTGATTGGTGCCACGGCTCACTACGTCAATGACAATCTGGATGAAGGCCCGATCATCATGCAGGACGTCATCAACGTGGATCACACTTACACCGCTGAAGATATGATGCGTGCAGGACGTGACGTTGAGAAAAACGTCCTCAGCCGGGCGTTATACCGCGTGCTGGCGCAGCGCGTATTTGTTTACGGAAACCGTACGGTAATTCTGTAAACCGCATTCTGACGGTGCTTTTCGTTCAGAGAAGCACCGTTAAGAACAAAAAAGCCGCAAACGAACTTTATTATCGCTTTCAGCGCTTTACACCTTCGAATCATTTGGTATTATGCGCCCCGTTCGCAGCTAACCGCTGTAACGAGAAATCATCCATGTAGCGCATGATGATTTATGGCTAAGAAGTATGTAGTAAATACCACGAAAAATTGTGGTGGGGTTCCCGAGCGGCCAAAGGGAGCAGACTGTAAATCTGCCGTCATCGACTTCGAAGGTTCGAATCCTTCCCCCACCACCATCTTCCAGAAGCCCCTCCCTTTTCCGAAAACTCAAAAACTAAAATAAAAATGCAAATCGGGAAGGATAGAGAACCTTCGACCCGAAGGTTTGAGCCGAGCAAAGCGAGACAGCGTTGCGCAGCAACGACCCGCAGGGCGAGGCCGGAGGCCGAGTAATCCTTCCCCCACCACCCTCTTCCAGAAGTTCTTGCATCAGACTCATCCCTGAGTCACCTCCCAGAAACACCTTCTCTGTATTCCCAATCAAACCTGAACAAAATGTCCTGCTGATACTTCCTGATAATGTCTTTGCGGCGGAATATAACTGTTATCACGCACCGGACTTTTCAGCTCATCCACCTGCATTTGTCGTTTCAACATTCTGCGTGACGGATCCGGCACCGGAACTGACGCCATCAGTTTTTTAGTATAAGGATGCTGCGGATTATCAAATATCGCCGCGCGCGGGCCAATTTCCACGATTTCGCCCAGATACATCACCGCAACGCGATGACTCACCCGCTCGACCACCGCCATATCATGCGAAATAAACAGATACGACAGGTTCATGCTTTCCTGTAAATCGAGCAGCAGATTCACCACCTGCGCTTTCACTGACACATCCAGTGCGGAAACCGATTCATCGGCGACAATCACTTTGGGATCGAGCGTCAGGGCGCGCGCAATGCAGATCCGCTGGCGCTGACCGCCTGAAAACTCATGCGGAAAACGGCGCAGCATATCCGGCGATAACCCGACCTTTTGCAGCAGAGATGCCGCCTTCTCTTTCGCATCGCTGCGGTTATGCAGTTTGTGTTGCAACATCGGTTCGATCAGCGCGTCGCCAATGCGCATACGCGGATTCAGGCTGGCGAACGGATCCTGGAATATCATCTGAATGCGCTGACGCATTTGCAGAATGTCGCGTTTACCCAGGTTCGTGACATCAAAGCCGTCGAAATCAATCGCGCCGCTGTGTGGTTTTAGCAGCCTGGTTACCGCGCGGCCGGTGGTGGATTTTCCGCAGCCAGACTCACCGACCAGCGAAAGCGTTTCCCCCTGAAATAAATCAAAGCTGATGTTTTCCACTGCATGAACTGCGCCTACCTGACGGCTGAAAATACCGCCATACACCGGAAAACGCGCGCTGAGATTTTTCACCGATAACAACGGCGTCAGTCCGGAATCTATCGTTCCCGCCACTTCCTGCGGCACACTGGCTTCGCCGGTTTGCAGATTGATTTGCGGGAAACGCAGTGGCCAGTCGCGCCCCTGCATCGACCCTAATTTAGGCACTGCCGCCAGCAATGCGCGGGTATAGGGGTGCTGCGGACGATGGAAAATATCCTCCGTTGCCCCGCTTTCCACCGCTTCTCCGCGATACATCACCAGCGTCCGGTCGGCAATCTCCGCCACCACGCCCATATCGTGCGTGATGAACAGCACCGCCATCCCCTCTTCTTCCTGCAACGTTTTGATCAAATCCAGAATTTGTCCCTGAATCGTCACATCCAGCGCGGTCGTGGGTTCATCGGCAATCAGCAATTTAGGTTTCAGCGCCAGTGCCATCGCAATCATCACGCGCTGACGCATACCGCCGGAAAACTGATGCGGATATTCGTCAAAACGCGCTTTGGCATTGGGAATGCGTACCTTCTCCAGCAACCGCAGGGTTTCAGCCCGCGCTTGTGCAGAAGACATTCCGCGATGCCGCTTCAGGCTTTCGGCAATCTGGCGGCCAATACTGAAAGTGGGATTGAGCGACGTCATCGGTTCCTGAAAAATCATCGCCATCTCATTGCCGCGGATATCACGCATCTGCTTGTCCGACAGCCTCAATACATTGCGCTGATTGAGCCAGACCTCACCCTCAATCCGACTGCTTTGCGCTTTCAGCAACCGCATCACCGACAGCGACGTAACGCTCTTACCTGAACCGGATTCACCAACAATCGCCAGCGTTTCTCCGGCATAGACGTCAAACGACAAATCGCGCACTACCGGCAGCCAGTCGTCCTCGCCGAGAAATGAAGTGGTCAGATGCTTCACGCTCAGCACGGGCTGACGTTTTTCCTGCTGTCCGGCAGTCTGATTCATCATATTGGCTCCTGAATTATTTACTGCGGGCGGAAAGCTGCACCTGCGGCGTGTAACTGAAATCCCTGTCAAAAGGGAAAGTTTTGCGCGCTTTGCGGTTGCGCGGCAGGCGCTCAACAAACTGATCCACCACGCCGTTAGACAGCGCCATCAGGTTCGGACTGGCAATGGGTGCCAGTTCCGGTGAAAGATAGCCTGATTTCACCACCACGATATTGGCGGTATGCGGATCCAGTTCCAGCACGGTGAAATCGCTGATGTTGTGATACGGACGACGACGCGCTGACACCACCACATCAATTCCGCCTATGCGCAACACCGCCTGACGGTCAGCCGGTGTCAGTGCGTCGAGCAGGAACACCACCCCGAATTCACCTTTCACCTGCGGGCTGGAAGGATCCAGCGAAGCGCCGAGCGTCAGCGTCAGCGTTGAGCCCACGCCAGCATTGAATGCCGCGTCGGTCGCAGGCGCATCGGCAATCCCGGCCACAATCGTATTTTGCGCGTACTGTTTGATAAGTTCCTGCAACACGTCTGCACGGTCGCCCACACCGCCACCCGTCGGATTATCGCCGGAATCCGCCAGCACCACCGGCCGCGTTTCACAGGCAATCGCCTTTTTCACGCAGGCTTCGACGGTGTCCGTTTCACAGCCAAACACAAAATCTTCACGCGCGTCCCAGTAAGCCTGCGCCAGTTGCGTACCCTGCTGTTCCAGCGCAACGCGATCGGTGCCGGTCATGATCACCGCCGCCGTCGCTCGTGGCTCATCTGCCCACACATAACCCACCATCAGAGAACTGTCCCACACACCTTCCACTTCATCCATTGGTGGCAAACGGGCATAAAGACTTTTCGCCGGTTCATCTTCCGTGCTGGTGCGCTCGCCCGGTAACACCACCGGCACCGGCACCCACAGCAGCGTCGGTTTCACGCCGGTTTGCAGATGTTTCACCAGCATGGCGACCGAACGACGCATGGTTTCCTCGACATCAATATGCGGCGCGGTGCGGTAAGTTGAAAAAATGTCGATGGCGTCAATAATCCGCTGCGAGACATTGCCGTGCAAATCGTAACTGACGCTGATCGGGCAATCCGGCCCGACAGCTTTACGCGCTGCGGCTATCCAGTCACCTTCGGCATCTTCCAACCCTTCGACATACATCGCACCGTGCATCGCCAGATACAAACCATCAAACGGTTTTTGTGCTTCCAGGCCAGCCAGCATTTCCGCTTTGAATTTATCGTAAGTCGCACGCGCTACCGGACCACCGGCAATGGCGCGGGCGTGAATTGTCGGTAAAAACGTTGCCGGATAATCCTGCAAAAAACGAAATCGCGGGGACGCCAGTAGCTGGGCGTCGCGCACGACGGTGAAATCCTTTTCCTCATTCAGCACCGGATTATAAGTGCTGCATTCAATGTGGATACCGCTGACAGCTATACGCATGTTGATAATTCCTCAGACAGGCTTCAGACCGACCAGAAAGCGATGTGCAGCAATACTCGCCGCCGCGCGCGCCCAGGTGTCGTCGTTTAGGGTAAAAGTGCGAACCGGCGTTTTCCCGGCATTTCCCGGCAAAACATTCGCTTCGATAGACTGATGAACAACCGTGCCAAACAGCCCGGAAAAATCGGCGTCCTGATGAGCAATCAGGATCAGGTCCGGGTCATTAATCTGAATCAGATGGGATATCGCTAAGCCTAGCGCCGACCCG
Source organism: Rahnella bruchi (assembly GCF_003614975.1). Classification (GTDB taxonomy): domain Bacteria; phylum Pseudomonadota; class Gammaproteobacteria; order Enterobacterales; family Enterobacteriaceae; genus Rahnella; species Rahnella bruchi. The sequence continues at coordinate 178,087 of NZ_QZWI01000002.1, forward strand.
GCACGATGCAGAATACGCACCGCTTCGCTCACGCCCTGCATCGCCAGCTTTTCCAGGCCGCCGATGGTGGTCACTTCCAGCCCGCCATCTCTGGCCATTTCCGCAATGGCATTCAGGGAGGCCAGCGTATCCAGACAGCCGCGTTTACCGCAGCGGCACGGCAAACCATTCAGCTCCAGCGTGCAGTGGGCGATTTCCCCTGCGCCGCCATGCAAGCCGCGATGCAACTGACCTGCAACAAAGTGCGCGCTGCCAATCCCGGCACCGTGGCTGACCAGCGTGAAGCTGCTCAGATCCCGTGCCTGTCCGAAATTTTTCTCACTCACCGCCAGTGCCTTGGCGTCATTTTCGATTGCCACGTCCATGCCGGTTGCCTGCGAAATCAGACTGGCCAGCGGCACATCGCGCCAGCCGAGCAGCGCCGACTGCACGCAGGTGGACTGATGTTCATCGATAAGGCCGGATAGCGTCACGCCCAGTCCGACCAGCTTTTTCGCCGCTTCCGGATGGGGTTCCAGCAGTGCCGGTAACGCGCTGGCGATATTTTCTGCCAGCCGCTGCGGACTGGCATCTGCGTCGAAAGAAACCCGCGAAAGGATTTCGCCATGCAGATTGATCAGCGCCATCTGCGCCGGATTTTGCAGCAAAGAAACGCCTGCAAACCAAGCACCATCCGGATGAACCACCAGCCTCACCGACGGTCTTCCCTGTCCGTTTCCCGGCACGGTTTCCGCTTCGTGCAGGAAACCGGCGTCGAGCATTTCACGCACCACGCCGCCAATCGCTGCTTTGCTCATTCCTGAAAGCTGCGCCAGTTCCGTACGGCTCAGACCGCCGGATGCATTTACCGCACCCAATATCTGACGTTGCAAAGTTGTTAGCATATTCGTTCAGGCGCTCTCAGTTTTCGGTCATCTGCATTGACATTAAACGGTAGAAATGGATATATCAATACCAATTAGTTCACAAAATAAACTAAATGTTGGTATATAAGTATTTCATATGAACTATTTGTTAAATCTCTTTGTTAAAACAAACTGTCATTAAAACCGGCTTTTCACCGAACCGGCAGACGTAGCCAGAGCCAATTAATCCGATTTTTCACGCAGAGGGCAGAACATGAAGATTACCCGTTACATCCGGCGTCCCGTGCAGTTAACACTGCTGAGCAGCGCACTTCTGGCGGCGTTTTCGCTGCCGGTTTTCGCCGCCACACTGAACGTGATGCAAAACGAAGCGCCGCGCAGTATGGATCCGGGCAACCAGACCGCGACCTTTACCGGTACCGTGCTGGATCCGATGTATGAAGGCCTGTTGCGCATGTCGCCGCAGCTGAAACCTGAAGCCGCGCTTGCGACCTCGTGGAGCAGCGATGAAAGCGGGCTGGTGTGGACCTTCAAACTGCGCAGCGGCGTCACTTTCCATGACGGCACGCCGTTCAACGCCGATGCGGTTGTCGCCAACTTTGCCCGCCATCTCGATACCAAACGTGGTCTGGCAGCCAGCGGACGTCTGCGCACCTTCCTCGACAGCGTGACCAAAACCGACGATTCCACCGTTGTTTTCAAACTGAAAAAACCTTATCCGGCGTTCCTGAATTTACTGACGACCGGTGCCTGTCTGATGGTCAGCCCGACCGCCGATAAAACCGGGACGCTCGACAGCAAAGCTGTCGGTACCGGCCCGTACAAAATGGTGCAGTACAAAACCGGTGAATTCGTTCTGGAAGAAAAATATCCGGGCTACTGGGGCGACAAAGCCGCCGGGCCGGATGACATCAAATGGACGTGGAGCGCTGAGCCTTCAGTCATGAATATGGCTTTACAGGCTGGCGAAACTGACGTGATTAACCCGGTGCCACCGCAGTTTGCGCGCGTACTGAAAAACAATCCGAAGTTCGACCTGCATGAAAGTCCGGGTGCTTCCGTATTCTGGGTGGCGCTGAATACCGATCTCAAACCCCTCAGCGACGTTCGTGTGCGCCAGGCGCTGAACTACGCCACTGACCGCGACGGCCTGGTGCGCGCCATCATGTCCGGCTTCGCGCAACCGGCGAACTCTCCGCTCGCGCCGGTCACCGCCGGTTATGACAAAACCCTGAACCCGTATCCATTGGATCTGGCAAAAGCCAAGGCCCTGCTCAAAGAAGCCGGTGTCACTGACGGATTTACCATGTCGATTGCCGTGCAAGGTCAGGACGCCCGGATCGGTCAGGTACTGCAAAGCATGTGGGCGAAAATCGGCGTGAAGCTGGATGTGAAAATCATGGAAAGCGGCGTGTGGACCAAAGCGGCGTTTGCCGATCAGGCCGGGAAAAAAGCCGATAACACCGGTGCGGTTCTGGCCTCCTGGTCTTCCGGCGCGAACGGCGCAGACCTGCAACTTCGTCCGCTGTACTACAGCAAAAGTTTTGCTCCGGGCGGCGCAAATCTCGGTTTCTTCAATGATCCTAAACTTGATGAAATGTTAGACAAAGCCGCTTCGACGCTGGATGAAAATACCCGTAACACGATTTATGTCGATGCGCAGAAAGAAATTAACCAGCAGGCGCCACAGGTATTGTTGTATTACCAGAATGATTTGTATGCCACCGGCAAAAACATTTCCGGCGTCACGATGATCCCAGGCGGGCAAATTGTAGTGAAAGATGCACAGAAAAAATAACCGCAGCATTTACAGTGGAAAATAGCCATGAAAGCCTATCTTGCCAAAAAACTCATCGCCTTCCCGATCATTCTGATCGGGGTATCGATGCTGATTTTTGTGTCCATCCGCGCGCTGCCGGGCGATCCGGCACGTCTGATGGCCGGGCCTGAAGCCACGCAGGAAGCCGTTGATGCGATGCGCGTGCGCCTCGGGCTGGATCAGCCTCTGGTGACGCAGTATCTGCATTTTGCCGGTGACGTTCTGCATGGCAATCTCGGCGTCTCCTTGCAGTCGCAGCAGCCGGTGACGCAGGAAATCGGGGAGCGCATGCCTTACACGCTGATGCTGGCGGTGCTGTCGTATTTTCTGGCCGTGGCGGTTGGCGTTCCGGCGGGCATGATAGGCGCGGTGTACCGCAATCGCTGGCCGGATTTTGGCGTGATGTTGCTGGCGATTGCCGGTGCCTCCATCGCCAACTTCTGGCTGGGGCTGATGGCGATGAACACCTTCTCGGTCAATCTCGGCTGGCTGCCGTTACTCGGTGCAACGTCATGGAAAAGCTACATTTTGCCCTCCGTGACGCTGGCCGTTTTGCCGATGGCGGTGATGGCGCGCATGACGCGTTCCAGCATGCTGGATGTGCTCTCGGAAGATTATATCCGTACCGCCCGCGCTAAAGGATTGTCTGCCACGACCGTGTATTGCAGCCATGCATTTCGCAATGCGCTGATCCCGATTGTTACCATTGTGGCGCTAAATTTCGGCAGTCTGATTGGCGGCGCAGTGGTCACCGAATCCGTCTTTAACTGGCCGGGCATTGGCCGCCTGCTGGTGGATTCCGTGCGGTATCGCGACTATCCGGTCATTCAGGGCGTCGCGCTGGTGGCTGTCTGCGGTGTGGTGGTGATGAATCTGCTCGGTGAATTACTGATCGCTTTCCTGAATCCAAAAATAAGGTTCGATTAATGTCTGCCATTATCACGCAATTACCCCGTCGCAAACCGCGCACGCTGCGGTTTTTCCGCTGGTTGTGGCGACATCCGGCAGTCTCCATTGGCGGATTTATCGTCAGCCTGATCGTGCTGATGGGCCTGTTCGCCCCGCTGATTACCCGTCATGACCCTTACGCGCAAGACCTGATCGATACCCTGCTTTCGCCGGGTGCCGATCACTGGTTTGGCACGGACGATTACGGGCGCGATATTTTCGCCCGCGTCATTTACGGGGCGCGCATTTCAATCATGGAAGTGGTGCTGAGCGTCGGGCTGGCCATGATTATCGGTATTCCGCTGGGCATTATTGCCGGTATGGCCGGTCGTTATACCGACATGATCATCATGTGGTTTATGGATATGTTGTTTGCGTTTCCGGGCATCGTACTGGCGATTCTGGTGGTCAGTATTCTCGGCGGCGGTCTGGTGAATCTTCTGATTGCTATTTCGCTGTTCGCCATTCCGGTTTATGCGCGTTTGAGCCGTAACCTGACGCTCGGTTTAAAGCAGATGGAATATGTTGAAGCGGCGCAGGCGCTAGGGTTGTCGAATTACCGCATCATCGTGCATTACATTTTGCGCAATGCCATCGGACCCATCATCGTACAGTCGACGCTCACCGCCGGCACTGTTATTCTTGCCGCCGCCAGCCTGTCGTTTCTCGGTCTGGGTGTGCAGCCGCCGATGCCAGAATGGGGTACCATGATGAGCGATGGCCGCAACTTCCTCGGCATAAATATCTACCTTTCGCTGTTCCCGGGTCTGGCCATTATGCTGACCGTGCTTGGTTTTAACGTGCTGGGCGACGGGCTGCGAGATTTACTGGACACACGATCATGACTTCTGCTGTTTTTTGCGCCGATATCGGCGGTTCATTTATTAAGTTTGGTGTTTCGCGCCATCCGGGCGAAATGGAAGAATGCGGCAAAGTCCCGACGCCGGTTTCTTCATGGGACGATTTTGTACAGGCGATGCAAAATCTGATCGACAAATTTGGCGCGGACTTGCCTGCCGGTACACCGCTGGCGATTTCCACTGCCGGACTGGTTTCGCCACAAACCGGAGAAATGCTGGCGACCAATATTCCTGCCTTTACTGGCCATTCGCTGGCACGAGATCTCAGCGTTGCGCTTGCACGGCCGGTGACGGCGGCAAATGACGCTGACTGTTTTGCCCTCGCCGAAGCCCATGCCGGTAACGCGCAACATCAGCCGGTGGTGGTCGCCATTATTCTCGGCACCGGCGTCGGTGGCGGACTGGTGATCAACGGTCAACTGGTGCGCGGCCACGGCGGTGTCACCGGCGAATGGGGACATGGCGCCATCACCCGCACGGAGCTGATAATTAATGGCGAAAATTACTCCGTTCCGCGGCTTAAATGCGGTTGTGGTCAGACGGGTTGCCTGGACATGCTCGGCGGCGCACGCGGGATGGAGCGTTTGCATCAGCACTTCCACCATCAGGAATGCACCAGTCTGGAGATTGTGACCGGCTGGCTGAATGGCGATGCTGACGCGTCTCTCACCGTTAATGCCTGGCTGGAACTGGTCGCTGAACCGCTGGCACTCCTGGTTAATATTCTGGGGCCATCACGAATTGTCGCCGGTGGCGGACTGGCTTCTGCCAGAGAACTGATCGCCGCGCTGGATGAAAAAGTGCGCGGCGGGGTTCTACACACTTATGAACAAACGCTGCTGGTGCCGGGGAAATTCCTGACCGACGGCGGTCTGGTCGGCGCATCGGTGATGGGAAGACTGGAACGTTAATATGTTGCCCATTCCTTCGGGATAAGGGCAACGTCAGATTTCAGCTCGCAACCAGCATCGGCTCAAGCACAGGTGCTGTTTGCTCAAAGACCAGCGACAACAGAATTTTCTTCACCGCCATTGCCTCCTGCGATAACGCCAGCGTTTCAGAAACACAAAGTGAAAGCGGAACCTGAATCGCCGGACTGCTGATACATGACATCCAGGCTTTCGCCGGGCCGGTCATGGCGCGGGCAGCAGATTCCGGCAGAATGGTGACACCCAAACCGCTGGCAACGGCCGAAGTCAGTGTGGCGGAAGATTCAATTTCCCCGATGATATTTGCGCTCAGGCGTCGCAGAGCCAAGGCGTCATCCACCAGCCGGCGTGTCACGTTATGCGAGCGCGGCATGAACAAATTCATTCTCGCCACATCGCTCAGCTCAACATATTTTCCCGGATTCAGCACAGAGTGCGCCCCGACGAGATACAAATCCTCTTTCATCAGCGGCTGACTGCTGAGTCCGGCGGTCATATTGGTACCGTAAAATACTGCCATATCCATGCGTCCGTTGAGTACCAGATCACCCAGCGCCGTGCCAAAATTTTCATTCAGATACAACAAGATACCGGGATGTTGTTTGCGAACCGCTTGTAACAACGGCACCGCCAGCTGAGAAGCCGCTGTGCCCGGCGCAAGGCCTACGGAAACCTGCCCGTTCAACGACTGACCAGCATTGTTAACTGCACTGTGGATCTGGTCGCACTGGCGCAAAATCGCCTGCGCGTGTGAATACAAAATGTTACCGGCTTCGGTGGGAGTGACGCCGCGCTTGGTGCGAATCAGCAATTGTTGCTGCAATTCTCCTTCCAGTGTCGCCAGTTGCTGGCTCAGTGCCGGTTGGGCGATGTGCAGAACATCAGCGGCCTGCGTCAGGCTGCCAATATCGACGATTTTCACAAAGTACTTCAGACGTCTGAGATTCATCTCTGTCTCCATCTTGCGCGAAAAGGGATAACCCTGGATCGTTGTTATGAATGTAAGTTATCTACGCAAATTATTAGCGTGACTGATAAAAGCAAGATTTACGCCAATCTCCGGCATACCGGTTAAAAACCCCTGAGCCAGCCGCTAATGCCGCAAAATATAAGAGAAAACTATTACGCCGATGTATGGAAAATCGATGAGGGATAAAAATTACGAAGGGAATTAAATGCGCTGCCAAAGAGGGATGCACCAATATCATGCATTCTTATAGGTCACACTTATAAATTAGCAGGGTTAATAACAGATGCGGCACAGCCCCGACCGCGATCTTAGAATCAGACGGATGGGATCATGCCACCATCCACGCGCATGCGGCATCAAGCTGTCCCAGACGTTGAGTAGAAATACGCCCCGGCACCCTCACGTTAACCGTAATGCCTTCGCCCACCATCGCACGGCCTAAGCCGCCGCCTGCGCCATTGACCCGCGCCACAGGGTCCTTATACCAAAATCTATCACTTTTCCTCTGGTTAATGGTTAACGTAAATAATCAATTCCTTCTCAACAGGTTACCCAGCCTGACTGACTTTATTGAGCACCATCTGATAAGCCGATTGCAGGTGGCTGCGCATCATATCCGCCGCCGCCTCCATTCGTCCTTCCATCACGGCATCAATGATCGCGACATGTTCCTCGCACCATTCGCGCACGCGTTGTTTATTGGTGTAACTGCCAAATTCAAGCAAGCGACGCAGCCGGTTTTGCTGCTGAATCGCCTGTAAAACGAAAATGTTGCCGCTAAATTCCGCCAGCATTTCGTGGAAAGTGGCATCAGTTTCGAAAATCTGACGGCCATCCACAGCCAGAATATCCGGATGCGTAATCAGATAAATATGCTGCATCCGCAGACGGCGCAGCGCGCTTTTATCCGCGTGAAAACCGGCCGCCAGAATCGCGCCCGGCTCAATCATCAGACGGAATCCGTAACCGTTACTCAGCGCCACATCGGTATTGAGCGTCGGTAAAAATGACCAGCCGTGCCCCTTGTTGCGGGCAATTAGCCCGTCTTCCGCCAGACGCAACAACGTTCGCGCCAGCACACCGCGGTCAGCGTCATAGCGCTGGGCGATTTCAGTCTGCGTCAGGGAATCCGGTAATTTGCCGCCGATGCGGTCTTTCACCAGCTGTTCGTATAAATCCTGATCGTTGCTGGCGGGGATATCAATGCTGATGCGCTGGAGTTCGTCGAAGGCTTTAAGCAGGAAAAAACCCTGATTCCGTCTCGCCTCGATAATCCCTAATTCACACAGCAATTTCAGCGCCGTACGCACCGGCGTTCTTGAAACGCCGAGCATATCGGCTAATTGCTGCTCCCTGAGATGATGACCTGGCTCAAATTTTGCTTCACGTATCAGGTCAAGGATTTGGTTTGCCAGACGCCTTCCGCTGGCTGTCGTAGTTTGGGTCATGGAATAGCAACACCTGAAAGTATTTGTTGTTTAGGTTTGTACAATATCATAAGCCTTGAGGATGGTGAAGTCTGGTTGCAAAGCCCCCAAATCGTGCAATTAATGCACCAAAAAAGAGCCTTGACTCATAAGTTTAATTGTATTTAATGAGACACAAAGAGCAATCCTGCTCATGGGAAACAGGAGTCTGTCATGTCAAAAAAAACTTTTTTGCGCCGATATGCCGCCGTCTCTCTGGCCGCTATTTGCCTGAGTGCCCCGCTGTTCAGCCAGGCCGCCGCGCCAGCTCTGGTCAGCAAAGGTCAGCTGACATACGGCACCGCCGCCACGTTCATGCCGTTCGAATTTACCAAAGACGGCAAACTGACCGGTTTCGATATCGACCTGATCACCGCCCTGTCTGAAAAACTGGCGCTGAAGCCTGAACCGATGTCGATGGAATTCAAAGGCCTGATCCCGGCACTACAGGGGAAACGCCTCGATATCATCAATTCCGCGATGTACATCAATCCGACCCGTTCAGAACAGGTCGATTTCGTGCCTTACCTGAAAATCGGCAGCCGCGTAATTGTGGCAAAAGGAAATCCGGAAAAAATTACCGGCCGTGATTTGTCCCTCTGCGGCAAAAACATCGCCGTGACGCTGGGCGGTATCGAAGAAAGTCAGGCGCGTGCGGACAACCAAAAATGTCTGGATGCCAAAAAACCGGCGCTCACCGTGCTGACTTTCCCTGCTGCAACGGATTCCGCGGTCGCGGTGGCACAAAAACGTGCTGATGCTGAATTCCTGTCAACGCCTGGTGCAGTGGCGCTGCTGAGCGAAAAAGGCGACACCTTTGAAGCCGTCGGGGCTGAATTTGAAGCAGACACGCACATCGGTTTTGCCGTGCGTAAAGGCGATACCGAAATGAAAGCACTGCTGGAAAAAGGCCTTCAGGACGTCGTGAAAGACGGTACTTATCAGAAAATCATCAGCAAATGGCAGTTCCCTGCTTCCGTCTCTGTATTTTGAATCTGAGCCTGAATTTATGAAATGAAGTAACGCTTTGCCCTGACGTTGAGGAAAGTTCATGTCGCTTGATCTTGTTTGGCAATACCTGTTCTCACCGGCGTTCTTTCAGGGCGCATTAATGACCTTGTTGTTAACGGTGTGCTCGCTGTTCTTCGGCATTATTGCAGGGCTGATCCTGGCCCTGCTCCAGGAGTCTCGCTTCCGGGCGGGCTCTGTTCTGGCCTTCTTTTACCTGTGGTTGTTTCGCGGCACGCCGGTGCTGTTCCAGATTATTTTCGTTTACAACGTCCTGCCGACTTTCGGCCTGAGATTCTCGGCGTTTACCTGCGCGGTGATGGCGTTGTCCTTAAATGAAGGCGCGTATATGGCAGAGATTTTACGCTCCGGACTTCAGGCGGTGCGCAGCGGTCAGCGCACCGCTGGGATGGCGCTCGGCATGACCCAGAGCCAGATCATGCGCAAGATTGTCTTACCACAGGCTGCCCGGATTGTACTGCCGCCAATGGGAAATCAGATGATCAGCATGCTCAAATCCAGCGCTCTGGTGTCGGTGATTGCGGTACAGGAACTGCTGCTTATCGCCAACCAGACCGCCAGCGCCAGTTTCCGTTATTTCGAAGCACTGTGCGCCGCCGGGATTTACTACCTGGTGCTGACCTCGATTTTTATGGTCGGGCAGGCGTGGCTGGAACGTTCGCTGGATCCGAAAAAACGCAAGAAACCCACGCTGTCTTTAACTGAACGCCTGCTGCGCAGCAGCACGCCAAACTGAGGAGAAGCCTGTGAACAAATCCAAACCGGTTCTGGAGATCATCGGCGTCGATAAACATTTTGGCGCACAACACGTTCTTAAAAACTGCTCCCTGAATGTGGCTCAGGGCGAAACCGTGGTGCTGATCGGCCCGTCCGGTTCAGGCAAATCTACCCTGCTGCGCTGCATTAATTTGCTGGAACCGATCCAGGGCGGATCGATTTTCTTTCGCAATCAGGACATCACCCACGCCAGCATGGAGCCGCACAAACTGCGTCAGGATATCGGCATGGTGTTCCAGAACTACGAACTATTTTCACATCTGACCGCCGCAGAAAACATCATGCTCGCGCCGATGACCGTGCTTGGGGTCAGCCGCAGCGAGGCCGAAGCGCAGGCGCTGGAACTGCTCGGCAAAGTGCGTATTCCCGATAAAGCGGATTCTTTCCCCGATGAACTTTCCGGTGGCCAGCAGCAGCGCGTTGCCATTGCCCGTGCGCTGGCGATGAAACCGAAACTGATGCTGTTTGATGAGCCGACGTCAGCGCTGGATCCGGAGATGATCCGTGAAGTGCTCGACGTGATGGCCGACCTCAGTGCAGAAGGCATGACCAGCATTGTCGTCACCCATGAAATGGGCTTCGCGAAACGCGCGGCCAATCAAATCGTCTTTATGGAAAACGGCGAAATCATTGAAAACGCGACCGGCGAAAAATTCTTCGGCGGCGACGTCAGCCTGCGGGCGCAACGTTTTTTAGACCAAATTTTACATTGATCACTTTCAGCACATTCAAAACACCTATTGCGCCCTCACCAGGGGCCTGACTTTTGCCAAAAACTGTTTTTCAGGAGACACCGATGAGCCTTTCATCGCCCGATATCAGCAGAATGAAACGTGACCTTGCCGCACTGGTCGCGATTAACACCGAAAACCCGCCGGGACGCGAACGTGAAGCCGCGGAGCTAATCAGCACGATGCTCAGCGATATCGGTTTCGACATGACGCTCAGCGAATATTCGCCCGGTCGCACCAATGTGATTGGCCGTCTTGAAAACGGCAGCGGCCCGTGCTTTGCCTTTAATACCCATATCGACGTCGTGCCTGCCGGTGAAGGTTGGCAGCAGGATCCGTTCACCCTCACCGAGCGCGATGGCCGGTTGTATGGTCGCGGAGCCTGCGATGCCAAAGGGCCGCTGATCGCCATGATCGAAGCCATGCGCTGGCTCGCCGCCAACCGTAATGACTGGAGCGGCACGCTGATGGCGATTTTCGTTGCCGACGAAGAAGTCGCCAGCGAAGGCGCGAAGTTTTACGTCCGTGAAGCTCCCGCACATATCGATTACGTTGTGATCGGCGAACCGACGTCCAACACCACCTATTCGGCGCATAAAGGCAGCTTGCGTCCGCTGGTTCGCGTTTATGGCGTCACCGCGCATTCCGGCACACCGGAACTGGGCGAAAACGCCATTTTCCGCGCTGCGCAACTGCTCGGTCTGGTGGAAGAAACGCACGAACATACCGTTCGCTGCCGCTGCCATCCGCTGGTCGGCAACGCCAGTCTGACCGTCACCCGCATTAACGGCGGCCATGCCGACAACGTGCTGCCGGGTGCCTGCGAATTACTGCTCGACCGCCGCATGGTGCCGGGCGAAGACGAAGATGCCGTGAAACAGGAAATTCAGGATTTACTGCAACTTGCACAGCATAAATTCGGTGTGCGCAGTGAAATCATCACCTACAAACCGACCACCGGCGGCGCGACAGAAACCGACTCTGACGATCCTATTGTGCTGGCAGGCGTCGAGGCCTGCGCTGCACAAGGCAATCCGCAACCCGGACCGTTTGGTTTTCAGGGCGGATGTGACCTGGTGCATTTTCGCAGCCTCGGCACCAAAGGCATCATCATCGGCCCCGGATCGCTGGCGGTCGCGCATAAGCCTGATGAATTTATCCCAATCAACGAATTCGTCGCAGGCAGCAAAATTTACTGCGACGTCGCACTGAAAATGCTCAAACGCTGAGGGGGAAACCGGTGAAAGCTACGTTGTATCGTGCCGATCTGCGGTATCCGCATTTGCAACTTTATACCGCCTCTTCGGGCAGTGTGCCGGGGCTGGATCAGCTGTATCTGCTGCTGGAGGATAAAAATTTCAACGGGCTGGGTGAAGTGCGTATCAACATTGCGTATCTCAACGGCTACAGCGCAGAAGTGGTGCTGAGCGATGTTGTCCGTGCGCTGCGCCAGCTGGATCTCAGTCAGACAGCCAGCACGCTTTTAATGAATCTGCCGCAATCGCTGGCAGATTTTCTGGCACCAACGCGGATGCTGATTGATATCGCTTTGCATGATCTTATCGCCCGTCAGGAAGGCATCAGCGTGGCGAAACTTGCCGGTGCGCAAAACAGCGAAACGGTGAGCTATCACACTAATCAGACGCTGTTCTGGACGCCGATGGATCAGATGCTGCAACAGGCGACGGCCTATGTGGAACGCGGTTTTACCCAGCTCAAACTGCGGGTCGGCGTGGCGACCTTTGCAGAAGATGAAGCGCGACTCACCGCCCTGCGCCGCCGTTTTGGCAGCGAAATCAGTTTATCCGCAGACGCCAACGGGCAATGGCAGCCACAAGCCGCTCGCAGCCATTTAATGGCACTGGCGAAATTCGAAATGAGCTATCTCGAACAACCCGTTTCTGATGCCAATGCGCACTCTTATCCGGCGCTGGCAAATATCAGTCCGGTGCCGCTGATGCTGGATGAAAGCATGAGCAGTGAGGCGGATTTAGATCGTATTTTGCAGCTAAACGGCAAGATTATGGCCCATCTCAAACTGGTTAAAATGGGCGGAATAGCACCGACACTGGCTGCCGCACGGCGTCTGACCGCTGCTGGCGTACCGTTCATGATTGGTCAGATGAATGAAGGCGGCGCAGCCACGGCAGCGGCACTTCACGTCGCCCGCGCCTGCCAGCCCGCTTATGCCGAACTTTACGGTGCCGACGGACTGGGCAATGACCCGGTTCATGGCCTTTCCTATCATCAGGGGCTGCTCAGCAGCCAGCCGGGCGCGGGGCTCGGCATTCGCTTCACCCCCTCTCAGGCAGAATTTATTCAGGAGTTTGAACAATGACAGCAACATCATTGCCCGATCTGGGCCGCGTCGTTCCTGGCGCAGAATCCGCCTTTCGTGAAGAAGAATATGTGCAGCGTATGGCGAAAGCGCGTCAGTTACTGGTGAAAGCCGGTCTGGACGTGATGGTCATCACCGGTCCGGAAAACATCTTTTATCTGACAGGCCAGCAAACGCCGGGCTATTACACCTTCCAGACGCTGGTATTGCCGGTGGAAGGCGATCCGGTTTTTGTCATCCGTCAGCTGGAGTATTTCAACTTTATTTCCAACACCTTTATCCGCGACGCCGCAATTTATACCGATGGAGATAATCCGGTAAATTTCCTGCTCGATGTACTGAAAGCGCGCGGCTGGATGAAAAGCCGGATCGGTATCGATAAACGCGGCTGGTTCCTGCCCGTTGCGGTGTATGAAGCGTTGCAGGCTGAAATCGGCACTATTCACGATGCAGCCGGTGTTATCGAACAATTGCGTGCGGTGAAATCTGCCGCAGAGCTGGAGAAAATGGCGCACGCCGCCCGTTACGTGGATGCCGGTATGCTGGCTGGCCGCGCGGCGATTGCCGCCGGTGCGACCGAAAACGATCTGGTTTCCGCCATGATGGGCGCGGCTATCGCCGCCGGTTCTGAATACATGGGTATGGAACCTCTGGTTTCCAGCGGTCCCCGCACCGGCGTGCCGCACGGTACGTGGCGTCGCCGTAAAATCCTCGAAGGTGACCCGATTTTCCTCGAAATGGCTGCCACGCATGATCGTTATCACGCCGCTCTGATGCGCTCTGCCTGGCTCGGCAAACCGCCCGCCGTGGCACTGGAAATGGAAAAGGTGTGCCAGGAAGCGTTGCAGGCTGCACTCGATGCGATTCGTCCGGGAGCCACCTGCGAAGCGCCGCATCTGGCATGTCAGGCCGTAATTGACCGCGCGGGTTACACCGACAATTTCAAAAAACGCACCGGTTATTCGATTGGGATTTCGTTTGCACCGGACTGGGGCGAAGGCGCAATCCTCAGCCTTTACAGCGGTATCACCACGCAATTACAGCCAGGCATGACCTTCCACATCCCGCCAGCTCTGCGCATTTACGGCGAATTCACCGTCGGTGTCAGTGAAACCATAGTGGTAACCGAAACCGGCTACCGCGCCCTCGGCACGGTGGATCGTCCGCTAACCTTACTTTGATTTAGCTTTTAACAAGATTACGGGAATTGAATAAATGAAAGACATTAGTGAAAGTCAGGCGCGCCTGAAAGGTATTTTTAATATTTCCGTGACGCCTTTTACCGCCAGCGGCGAGTTTGATTTCGCGGGGCTGTCGCGCAATATCGAGCGCGTAATCAGCCTCGGTTACGACGGTATTTTGATTGGTGGCACTTACGGCGAATTCCCGGCAATGACCGCAGATGAGCGCGCTACGCTGTTTCGGCATGTGATGGAAATCGTCGGTGATCGCGTGCCGGTGATGTTATGCAGCGCCGGTTCTGACGCCCGTGTTGTCCGTGATTTAACTCAGCTGGCCGGTGATCTCGGCGGCCTGCCGATGGTGACACCTCCGTTTGTGTCGGAAGTGACAGATGCGCAAATCATCAGCTTCTTCAAACAGATGGCGCCGTTATCACGCACCGGTATTCTGGTGTACAACGCGCCGGGCATCGGCATTACTTTGCCGCCTGTGGTGCTGGAACAACTTGCCGATATCGAAGGCGTGGTGGGCATTAAACAAGGTGACCTGAACCCGACGGCCATTGACCAGATTGCCAACCGGCTCGGCGGACGACTGCGCCTGTTCTGCGCCTCTGATCTGGCTTTCTTAGGGCCGATGATGTGCGGTTTTGACGGCATCAGCACAACTAACAGCGGCGCGCTGCCGGAAATCATTCTGGCAACGTATCGTGCACTGGAAAACGGCGATGCGAATACCGCCCGTGAACTCCACCGCCTGTGGTATCCGTATCGTGCCCTCGCCCGCCGTTTCGGTCAGCCGCAACTGGTGAAAGCTGCCATGAACCTGCGCGGCTTCGATGGCCATCATGTGCGCGCCCCGCTGATTGATCTGGAGCCTGAAATCATCGGGCTGGTGGAACAGGAACTGTTGCGACTGGCTGCGGATCCGCGTTCCGGCGTCACTCTGAAGTAATTCGTGTCGTTAAAAATTCCCGTCCGTGGGGCGGGAATACTCTCTCGTTACATCCGCTTTCCCGAGACATGCCGCAAATCTGGCAATGACATTATTTATGTCCTTGCCATCTCCTTTTGACGTATATACCTTTGCACTATATTTTTCAGGCGAGTATTATTTAAGCAGGTTTCGGCTTAAGCAACTTACTGAGGAATAATGATATGCCTAAAGGCACGGTATTTTTAAACAACAGAACGCAGAGCGTACGTATTCCGGCAGAGTGCCGTTTTCCTGACGAGGTAAAAATCGTGACGATAAGAAAAGTAGGGAATTCACTGGTGTTAACGCCAGCTGATAACACATGGGATAATTTTTTCCTCAGCGAGCTGCGGGTGACCGACGATTTCATGGAAGATCGTGCTTCACAAGAGCAGCCTGAACGGGACACCTTTTAATGCTGACCTATCTGCTGGACACCAACATTGTTATTTATATCTTGAAACGCAGGCCGATGAGCGTGCTGGCTAAATTCAACCAGCACGCCGACCAGCTGGCCATTTCAATGATCACGTATGCTGAACTCCTGCATGGCATTGCGAAAAGCGCCAACCCGGCCAAAAATAAACTGGCGGTGGAGGAATTCGTCTCTCATTTACGTATCGTCGACTACGACCAGAAAGCTGCCGCGCATTACGGGCACATCCGTGCCTGCCTCGAAAAGTGTGGCAGCCTGATTGGAGTGAACGATATCCATATTGCCGCACAGGCCCGCAGCGCGGGTATGGTGATGGTTACCAACAATATGAATGAATTCATACGCGTTGACGGACTCCTGACGGAGAACTGGGTTGGCCCCTCCTTAACTGCGCTGTAAACCCGCCGCTTTTAAAAATGCTATAAGCAATGGATGCGGTTTTACGCGCAATGACGACAGCTCAGGATGCCCTTGCACCCCGAGATAAAACGGGTGATGCGTGAACTCAATGCCATCGGCAATTTTCCCGGTGGAATCCGTCCCGCTGATGCGCAGCCCATATTTTTCCAAATCGGGTTTCAGTTCAGGTTCGAGATGAAAGCGGTGGTTATAGCGCACGGTAAATTCATCGCCGAGGATGTCATTTAGCCTGCTGCCGGTGCGACAATGCATCTGATAATCCCCAAGGCGGTGAACCGGAAATGTCGGCGTATCCGTCAACGGCACAAAGGTTTTGATTTCGGCATCCGGATCAGCTTCTGCCAGATTGGCTTTCGTTGAACCTAACATTTTCTGCACGATGGCCGTGGTCATGGTTTGCATGCCCAGACAAAGCCCGAGAACAGGAATATTACGGTTCAGCGCATAATGCGCCGCACAGGTTTGTCCGGTTACATTGCACATGGCCGAACCACCCGGCAGCAATATCCCATCGACGTTTTCCATCACCTCATGCAGATGATCTTCCAGCGCCTGAGGTGCGGCATACACCATATCCAGAGATAACGACAGCGCATCTGCGGCGTCACCCAGAGCAGCCAGAGTGGCAGGATAAATACTGCATTGATCTGATTGAGTGCCGACCAGCGCAATGCGCAACGACGGTCCGGTCTGTGGCGGCATGTTCTGATTTATCCAGCGTCCGTAGCGATCGCGCCACCAGCATCCTGACGTTTCATCGGGCTGCCCGTGGCGGTTGAACAGATAACCCTGATTAGCGCGCTCAACCGTAACCAGTTCGTAATCCAGCGCGTTTTCCCGCACCTGTCTGGCGATTTGCGTGAACTGGATAATCTGCATCGGCCCGAGCGGAACAACCACATCCCCAGTGCCATAGGTATTGAGCAAGTCTTCCAGCTCCATGACTTTTCCGGCGCTTTGTGGATTCATTCGCTCAGTCCACAGCAAACCACTGGTCATCAGTTGTCCTTCGCCGATGACGTGCTGACAGGCATCAGGATAACGCGCGATATCCCAACTCACCGGCAGGTGGGCTAACGGTAAATGTTTTAGTGCTGCCAGTATTGCCGCCATCGCCCCGTACAGCGATGGCTCAGGTGTGTCATGTGCAACAAAAATAAAAGCCATAAGACAACCTTGATATATCAAAGGAAAGTGACGGCACCCGGCTGGCTCCGGATTCAGCCAAACAAGTTGCCCTGCCATTTCCGCCGGTAAAATGCTGCTCAGCACGAAGAAATTATGAGCAAAGCAAAAAGAAGAATGGTAAGTTTAAATTGGTTTTAATGATTCACATAATACAATTTTGTTATTGTTCAAACAGGGGAAACAATGTCAGCTGAATTTCTTGCACCTCGCTTACGTCGTGTGCGCCCTTCGCCGACAGCGGCGATTTCCGACCAGGTGCGTGCGTTTATTGCGTCTGGTTCAGATGTTATTAACCTCGGTGAAGGTGAGCTCGATTTTGATACACCCGCGCATATTAAGCAGGCGGGCATTGATGCGATTGTACAAGGTGATACAAAATACACCGCAGTTGCCGGTACCGCCGCACTCAAACAGGCCATCATTGCTAAGTTTACTCGCGAAAACGGGATCAGCTACCGTCCGGACCAAGTGATTGCAGGCAGCGGAGCCAAGCAATTGATCTTCAATGCACTTTTAGCCACTGTTTCTGCCGGTGATCAGGTCATTATTCCCGCGCCCTATTGGGTTTCTTACCCGGATATGGTGGCTCTGGCCGAAGGTGAGCCGAAAATTGTACCTTGCCTGGAAAGCCATGGCTGGAAGTTGCAGCCTGAAGATCTGGCGGCGGCCATCACTGCTCAAACCCGATGGGTTATCCTCAATTCTCCGAATAATCCAACGGGTGCCGTCTATTGTGCAAAAGAATTAAAATCGCTGGCTGCCGTTCTGCTGGAACATCCGCAGGTGCTGGTCATGGCGGATGATATTTATGAGCAAATCTGTTTTACCTCCGCTGAATTCGCCACTCTGGCACAGGTTGAACCGCGCCTGAAGGATCGTATCCTGACAGTCAACGGTGTTTCCAAAGGCTATTCGATGACCGGCTGGCGGTTGGGTTATGCCGGTGGCCCGGCGTGGCTGATTTCTGCAATGCAAATTTTGCAGTCGCAAAGCACATCCAATCCCAGCTCTGTTTCGCAGGCGGCAACTGTCGCTGCACTGGAACAAGGCAATGGCTTTATCCGTGAGTGGCTTGAGATACTGACTCGCCGCCGGGATATTGTGATGGCATGTGTGAATGCCATCGACGGCTTCAGTGCAGAAGTGCCGCCGGGCGCGTTTTATGTCTTCGCTAATTGCCAAAGCTTGTTGGGTAAAACGACGCCTTCCGGAGAGATACTGGACACAGACGAAGATTTCGCAGCTTATCTTCTGCAATCAGCCCATGTCGCCACGCTTCAGGGTTCAGCTTTTGGCGCACCGGGGTATTTACGCATCGCTTATGCCATTGATGATAACCGCTTACAGGAAGCCTGTGCCCGGATCACCCGCGCCTGCGCAGAATTACGCTAAGCAGTAAAAGGCCTGGCAACGGCCAAAAACAGGGCTTTGAAGCTCTTTTTTGACTCTATTGTCAACAACTTGACCAAAGTATCAGCAAACGAACACATTTATAGAGTTTCCCCTTTGACATGCCACGGGGCAGTCGCTATTATTCGCCCCGTTCCAACGATTCCTCTGTAGTTCAGTCGGTAGAACGGCGGACTGTTAATCCGTATGTCACTGGTTCGAGTCCAGTCAGAGGAGCCATATTAGAAACGCCCGCTTAAGGAAACTTAAGCGGGCGTTTTGCTTTTGTGTTTTAGCGTCTGCCCGGTTAACGTCGCCACCTGCTTTAAAATTGGTTATCATCCGCTCCCACTCTTCCTCCGGTTTTCCTGATGTCTGCGATTATTGATACCTTTATTGCTCCGCCTTGCCATGAAACGATCGAAATCCTCTTTCAGGACGAGCATCTGGTGCTTATCAATAAACCCTCCGGATTACTCAGTCTATCGGGGAAAAATCCGCTAAATCTGGATTCTGTTCATCACCGGTTGGTAAAGCTCTTCCCCGGTTGCACCCTGATACATCGTCTGGATTTCGGCACCTCCGGCCTGATGGTGCTCGCACGCAATAAAGCGATCAATGCCGCCCTCTGCCAGCAGTTCAGTCAGCGTGCAGTGACCAAAGTGTACAGCGCACTGCTCTGCGGACATCTTGATCAGGACGAAGGCACGATAGACGCACCGATAGCCAAAGACCCTGCGTTGTTCCCGCTGATGTCAATTTGTTCGGCCAACGGCAAGCCTGCGCGTTCCGGTTATCGGGTGATTGAGCGCTTTTATCACCAACTGGAAAACGGAACGTCACTGCCATTAACACGAGTCCGGCTGATGCCGGAAACCGGGCGCACTCACCAGCTTCGCATCCATTGTCAGTATCTTGGCCACCCTATTTTAGGTTGTGATCTGTATGGCGGACTCCTGCAACCCGGCACGGAGCTGACTTCAAGACTGATGCTGCACGCCAGTGAACTGCACTTTGTTCACCCCGTTAGTCGGGAGCGCATCGAGGCCCGCAATACCAGTCCGTTCTGAAAACGAAAGTTTCTGTAGTGCCCCCGCATACCCCACTCCCCTGCGTTAAATTCCCCCTCAATCAGCAAAAGCGTTTTTAACCTGGCGGTTGACGCTGTAGTCTCAGTAGCGGTTTTATTTTGCTGTGCGCCGGATAAAACTCAATTACCTATTTTAATAACTAAAAAGATTAGAAATTTTAGAAACGGACAGGACAATTATGGACTCTATGCTCACCGCCCCCCGCCCCGATCGGGAGACATCCTCCTATCAACGTGCCCGCCGGGCAGCCTGGGGCAGCTTCGTTGGAGCAGTCGTAGACTGGTTCGATTTTTTACTTTACGGCATCACCGCCGCGCTGGTGTTTAACAGCGAGTTCTTCCCACAAATCGACCCGGCAATGGGTACGCTCGCCGCATTTGCTACCTTCGGCGTCGGCTTTTTATTCCGCCCTCTCGGCGGCATTGTCTTCGGCCATTTCGGCGATCGTCTGGGTCGTAAAAGAATGCTGATGATGACTGTCTGGATCATGGGCATCGCTACCGCGTGCATCGGTATTCTTCCCTCTTTCGCAACGATTGGCTGGTGGGCCCCGGCGCTGCTGGTCACCCTGCGCGCTATTCAGGGATTTGCGGTCGGTGGTGAATGGGGCGGCGCAGCACTGCTGGCCGTTGAAAGCGCACCTTCCGGAAAAAAAGCCTTCTACAGCAGCGGCATCCAGATGGGTTATGGCGTCGGCCTGTTGCTCGCGACCGGCCTGGTCTCTCTGATAAGCAGCCTGACAACGGATGCGCAGTTTATGAGCTGGGGCTGGCGTTTACCGTTTCTGTTCAGCGTGTTACTGGTGCTTGGCGCACTGTGGGTGCGTAATGGCATGGAGGAATCGGTCGAATTTGAACGTGCTAAGCAGGCGCAGCCCGAAGAAGAAAAAAAACGCTTACCGGTATTCGAAGCGCTGTTTCGCCATCCCGGCGCATTTTTGAAGATCATCCTCCTGCGCCTGTGCGAATTGCTGACGATGTACATCGTCACTGCATTCGCACTCAATTACTCGACACACAATCTGGGAATGTCGCGTGAACTGTTTCTCAACATCGGGCTGCTGGTCGGCGGCATCAGTTGTGTGACGATCCCGCTGTTCGCCTGGATGGCAGATCGCTTCGGACGCCGCCGGATCTACATCACCGGCGCGTTAGTCGGCGCACTGAGCGCCTTTCCGTTCTTTATGGCGCTCGAAGCCCGGTCAATTGTCGGCATGGTGGTCTTCTCATTGCTGCTGGCAAATATCGCCCACGATATGGTGGTTTGCGTGCAACAGCCAATGTTCACAGAGATGTTCGGGGCAGGTTATCGCTACAGCGGCGCGGGTGTCGGTTATCAGGTCGCCAGCGTGGTAGGTGGCGGATTCACCCCCTTTATTGCCGCCGCATTACTGAATTTCTCAGGAGGTGCATGGCATTCTGTCGCCCTCTATCTGATGGCCGGTTGCGTACTCTCGGCTCTCACGGCGATGTTTATGAAAACGTCTCAGCCGCACTGAACAGCAAACCTGTTAAAAAAGCATCATCCGGCTGGTCTGTCCGAATAAAACATTGGCGGCACGTGTCAGACAAGCCATATTTAGAGTGACTGATGATGAACGAAGCACAAAGGAAAACGTATGGATAACAAGTCCCTCACCGCTTCACAGGCGATTGAGAAACTCGAAGAGATGTACAACAACTCTGTGGCCGCATTACGGGTGGCGATTAAAGACTTCATCGTTGAGGGGACGCTGCCTGAAAGTAATACGCGTGCCGCCGGTCTGTTTGTTTACCCGGAATTACGCGTTACCTGGGACGGCGTAACGCCGGCTAAAAATCCGACCCGTGCCTATGGCCGTTTTTCCCATCCCGGCCGTTATGCCAACACCATCACACACCCTGAATTGTTCCGTCACTATCTGCTTGAGCAGCTTTCCCTGCTGGAAGATGAATATGAAGCGGTAATTGAAGTTGTCCCTTCCCAACAGGAAATCCCCTATTCATACGTGATTGACGGTTCGGATCTGATGCTTGACCGCTCGATGAGTGCCGGACTGGCAAAGCATTTCCCGACCACTGAACTCTCGCAAATTGGTGATGAAACCGCAGACGGCCTCAGTTATCCGGGCGATATCTTCCCGCTGTCGCATTTCAATGCCCTGCGTGCTGATTTCTCGCTGGCGCGACTGCGTCATTACACCGGCACGCTGATCGAACACTTCCAGCCGTATGTGCTTTTCACCAACTACACCCGTTACGTCGATGAATTTGTCAGCTGGGCATGCGCGCAGATTGCCGATCCTGACAGTCCTTACGAGGCACTGGCGTGCGCGGGAAGCGTATTCATTACTGCTGAGACGCAAAACCCGGAACAGGCGGTGTCTGATCTGGCCTGGAAAAAACATCAGATGCCAGCCTATCACCTGATTGCCCGAGACGGAGCAGGCATTACGCTGGTCAATATCGGCGTCGGCCCGGCCAATGCCAAAACCATTTGCGATCACCTTGCCGTCTTACGCCCGCATGTCTGGCTGATGATTGGTCACTGCGGCGGATTACGTGAAACGCAGTCGATTGGTGATTATGTGCTGGCACACGCTTATCTGCGCGATGATCACGTTCTGGACGCCGTCCTGCCGCCGGATATCCCGATCCCAAGTATTGCCGAAGTGCAACGCGCGCTGTACGACGCCACGAAAAAGATGAGCGGAATGCCGGGTGAGGAAGTGAAGCAGCGGCTGCGTACCGGTACCGTTGTGACCACTGACGACCGAAACTGGGAACTGCGCTACGCTGCGTCGGCACTGCGCTTTAATCTCAGCCGCGCCGTCGCCGTCGATATGGAAAGCGCGACAATCGCCGCGCAGGGTTACCGGTTCCGCGTACCTTATGGCACTTTGCTGTGCGTATCGGATAAACCATTGCACGGTGAAATCAAACTGCCAGGCCAGGCGAACAAATTCTACGAAGGGGCTATCTCAGAACATCTGCAAATTGGTATCTGCGCTATCGACCTGCTGCGCGCCGAGGGTGATCACCTGCACTCACGTAAATTACGTACGTTTAATGAGCCGCCGTTCCGCTGAAAACTGCTCCGAACTCCCCTAAATAGTTCGGGTTGCAGGAAGGCGGCAAGTTTGATAATCGCGATGAGTTTACATTAAGTAAGTGATTCGGGTTATTAAACGTAGACAACGCATCTGCGGCACGAAATATGACGGGGAATTAAGGATTTCCCAAAAAAGACTTTGCATATTGCGAAGTCTTTTACCATCATAAATTAAAACGCTGTTCTACTTTCTTCCACACTGGAACTCTCTTGCAAAACGTCATCGTCTCTTTGCGCAAAGCCATCGAG
Source organism: Rahnella bruchi (assembly GCF_003614975.1). Taxonomy (GTDB): domain Bacteria; phylum Pseudomonadota; class Gammaproteobacteria; order Enterobacterales; family Enterobacteriaceae; genus Rahnella; species Rahnella bruchi. The sequence goes on from NZ_QZWI01000002.1 coordinate 200,840, forward strand.
CGCACGCCCTGGTATCCGAAACGGCGTTCTTACCGTACTTTGTTCTGGCGCGAAATCACGCCCCTCGCTGTTCCTATCTTCTTCGAAAATGCCTGCGTCCTGCTGATGGGCGTACTGAGTACTTTTCTGGTCAGCTGGCTGGGCAAGGAAGCGATGGCGGGGGTTGGCCTCGCTGACAGCTTTAACATGGTGGTGATTTCATTCTTTGCGGCGGTCGATCTGGGGACGACGGTTGTTGTGGCCTTCAGCCTGGGTAAACTGGATCACGAACGCGCCCGAGCAGCCGCACGTCAGTCGCTGGCCATCATGACCGTTTTCGCCGTGCTGCTCGCCATACTTCTGCAATTTTCCGGGCATGTCATCATCGACATGATTGCCGGCAATGCGGAGCCGGAAGTCAAAGAACTGGCGCTCTCTTATCTGCAAATGAGCAGCTGGAGTTATCCGGCAGCGGCTATCGCGCTGATCGGCTCCGGTGCTTTGCGGGGTGCCGGTAACACCAAAATCCCGATGTTGCTGAACGGGGGGATGAACATTCTCAATCTGGTGATCAGCAGCGTGCTGATTTATGGCTGCTTCGGCTGGCACGGTTTGGGCTTTATCGGTGCCGGTCTCGGGCTGACTATCGCCCGTTACATCGGGGCGATTGCGGTCATTTTCGTGCTGATGGTTGGGTTTAATCCGTCGCTGAAAATCTCGCTGAAAAGTTATTTCCTGCCGCTTAACACCAATATTTTGCGTGAAGTGCTCGGCATCGGTATTCCTGCCAGTATCGAATCTGTGCTGTTTAACGGCGGTAAATTACTGACGCAGGTTTTTGTCGCGGGTATGGGCACCAATGTCATTGCCGGTAACTTTATTGCCTTCTCGATTGCCGCACTCATCAACCTGCCGGGGAATGCACTGGGTTCCGCATCTACCATCATTGTCGGCACGCGTCTGGGCAAGGGACAAATTGCACAATCCGAGCGACAACTGCGCCATATTTTCTGGTTATCCACTTTCGGGCTGTGCGTGCTGGCGTCCCTTTCTGTGCCGTTTGCCGGTTTGCTGGCACGTTTTTACACTAACGAACAAGATGTCATCGACGTCGTAAAAATTCTCGTCTGGCTTAACGCCGCCTTTATGCCGTTCTGGGCGGCTTCCTGGGTATTACCTGCCGGACTAAAAGGCGCCCGTGATGCGCGCTTCACTATGTACGTATCGATGCTCGGCATGTGGGGTTGCCGTATTGTGGTCGGCTATTTCCTCGGAATTGTTCTCGGCTTTGGCGTGGTTGGCATCTGGCTGGGGATGTTCCTGGACTGGATCGTACGCGGGATATTCTTTTACTGGCGCATGGCAAGTGGCCGCTGGCTATGGAAATACCCAAAAACGAAAAGAACCGAATAGTTTTTTGATTTAGCGAATGCCGGCGGGGACTTATAAACGGGGGGAGTTTGCCGCGCAGCGGGTGACAAACTCCTCCGGTTATTCATAGCACAGACGTGCTATCACGCTGCTTTATCACATTACACAACAATGCGGGTCTGGGTTTCCGGCGCAGGCTGCGACTTCTGACAACACAAATAAATCATTCCCAGCAACGGGATCCACCCCAGTACAATCCCGAGTACCACCGTCATCCAGGCAAACGTTTCCGGGGACGCGTATTGCACCAGGATCATATTCAGCGACCGCGACAGCACGCCTGCCAGATAAACTCCGCCAAACCACCAGCCTGAGCGGTTGATGTCATGCATACGCCGGATACCTACCGCCAGCAGCGGTAAAGCCAGCGCCAGTGCAAACAGGGTGTAGGCCATTCCTGCATATAAAACGCTGTATGGATTACCCATCAGCGTGTACACAAAGGCCACGCCTGCCGTCAGTACGACCATCAGCAGAATATTCACCAGCGAGAAAACCCAAAACTCCTTGCGGGTCGCCCGGCCACTGAATTTCACATACCCTTTCCAGCCCTGCGCATAACACTGCCATACCGTCATCGCTTCACTTCCTTTTGCTGTTCATTCGTTTGCTTAAAATCTTTTGGGGATTTAACCGGTTTATCACTGACCGCGCAACTGCCGGGCCAGAATATCGAGCTGATCGGCTATCTGATTAAGGTCTTTATCCTGCACTCCCGGCGCGCTGGTCGAGTTTCGAACCACCAGTCGGGCAGGCAACACTTTCGAAGGCATCTCTTCTTTCTCCTCAGCCAGCAAATGCTCAACCGCTTCTTTGCTTTGCAAATCGAGATCCAGAGAAACGGTGGTCAGTGCCGGATGGAAGAATGCGCTGTCGTAGGTGTCATCGTAGCCGATGATCGATACCTGCTGCGGGATAGCCACATTATGCTGATGCAGTGCACTGATCACGCCAAGCGCCATCTGGTCGTTCCCGACCAATATGGCAGTAAATTGCGGCGTTTCGCGCAACATCTGCAACGCGCTGTAGTAACCACTTTTCGCACTCCAGTCGCCGTGAACCACAGTCACCGGCGCAATGCCCTTCTCTGCCAGCGTTTCCTGCCAGCTTTGCAGCCGCAAACGTGAAGAAACCGAATCATCCGGCCCCGCCAGTAAAGCGAATTCTTTGTGTCCCAGCCCCAGCAGATATTCCACGCTGGCACGAGAACCGTCCGCCGGATTGAAGCACACGTTGAAAACCGGACTGGTGGGATCGACATCCAGAAACAGGCACAGAATGTCGCGGTTGTTTTCGAAGATGCGTTCAGCTTCGGCACTTTCCAGCGGAATATTGATAATCACCTTTTCGACGCGCTGAGATTTCAACTCATTGATGGAATCCTGAATGCTCTGATTCACGTCCTCATCAATCATGGAGATCAGCACCTGATAACCCGCCTGATGCGCGTATTTTTTGACTGACGCGGCAATCTGAGAAGGCGCGTGCAGCGCCAGAGACGTCGTCACCAGTCCGAGCGTAAAGCTTTGTTTTCCCACCAGTTGCTGCGCCAGCCGGTTCGGCACATACCGCAGGACTTCAATTGCCTGCTCGACTTTTTGCCGCGTGGCGTCTGATACGTTGGCCGACTTGTTTAACACCCGCGAAACCGTCTGATAAGAAACACCGGCATAGCGGGCAACATCTTCTAATGTCGAACTTTTTGATTTCATTCTTTCCCCAGCGTGCAACCCGTGATGTAGCCCAATCTCATGATAATCCAGCCAAAGTAAGGGATCCCATTTAAAAGTTCAATCTGGAGCAGCATGTAGCCCATAAGTTATACGTTAACATTGCGAGTATTCGTGATTTATATCACCAGACGTTGATTTTAAACACACAACTTGTGGATCTAAATCACAATTCAGGATGTGTAAAATTGATCATTATTGTTTCCGGGTATCTTATAGGCCCCGTTAATGTGAACGTCATACAATTATAAGGATAACAAATGAAACACGATTTACGCACTCTGGCTGTGGCGGTTTCCCTCGCCCTCACGGCAGCTCCTGCAGTGGCAAACGATATTGATTTTCACGGGTATCTCCGTTCCGGACTTGGCGTTTCCGGTGGCGGCAGTCTGGAGCAATTCCAGAAAAACAAAGTCGGTCGCCTGGGCAACGAAAACGACACTTACGGCGAAGTGGAACTGGGCAGCGAAGTCTACAAAAAAGACGACGTCAGTTTTTATGTCGATTCGATGGTCAGCATGGTTTCAGACGGTTCAAATGATGATGAAAGTACCGTCAATGACGACGCACAGTTCGGCCTGCGTCAGCTGAATCTGCAAATCAAAGGGCTGGTGCCGTGGGACAAAGATGCGGTGATCTGGGGTGGTAAACGTTATTACCAGCGCCACGATTTGCACATCATTGATACCAAATACTGGAACATTTCCGGTGCCGGTGCAGGTATTGAAAACCTGAAAATGGGCGAAGGCGCACTGTCTCTGGCTTGGATCCGTGGCGATGCTAATGACGTGGATTACCGCGTCGACGGCAACAACGACGTGAACATCAACTACATTGACGTGCGTTATGCCGGCATCAAACCCTGGAGCGGCGCATGGATGGAAATCGGTGCCGACTACGCCATGCCAAACCTGTCGCATGACCAGAAAGAGTACGGCGGCCTTTACGACGCGGATAACGGCGTGATGCTGACCGGCGAAATCAGTCAGGACATGTGGGGCGGTTACAACAAACTGGTGTTGCAGTACGCCAACAAAGGCCTGGCGCAGAACATGATTTCGCAGGGCGGGGGCTGGTACGATATGTGGAACTACACCAATGACGCCACCGGGTATCGCGGCATCATCACCGGCCTTATCCCGATCACCAGCAAGTTCAGCCTTAACCATGTGCTGACCTACGGCCATGCCGAAAACATCACCGATTACACTGACACCACTGAGCTGGTTTCTCTGGTGGGTCGTGCGCAATACCAGTGGACGGATTATGTACGCACCATCGGTGAAGTCGGTACGTTCTATCAGAAAGACGATTACAAAAACGGTTCGAACTACAAGCAAGGGGGTCAGAAATATACGCTGGCGATGGGGCTGGCAGCGGGTCCTGAGTTTATGTCACGTCCTGAACTGCGTGTGTTTGCGTCCTATCTGAATGATTCTGAGCATGGCAATACGTTCGACGATCATACTAAATCAGATACGTGGAACTTTGGGGTACAAGTCGAAGCCTGGTGGTAAATTTCCTTCATTCTTGTAGCTGTTGCTGCGTTGGCTACAACTCCAATAATTTTGGAAATGTGAAGTAATATTGTACAAAAAGAAATATCCTCATTGTTATAAAGCGACTGACAAAAACTTAATTTCTCTTGTAGGGGATCGTTACGTTTTTTCTCCGCACAGCAGCATCATTATTATCCGCAATAAAAAGAAGAAATAATAAAGGCAGCCTTGTGTCGGGCTGCCTTTATTTTTTGCGTGAATTAAATAAAAACCTTAATTGCCTTTTAAGCCAAATTTCTCAGTCATTAATTTCTTCAGGCTGTCGGATTGCTTACCGAATATCGCATGTACTTCCTGACCGATGATCACCACGCCAATCGCGCCAGTCTGCTGGATAGCACCGGAGTTCACCCGCTTCAGCGCCTTTACTGTTACACGCAAACGGGTAATGCAGGCATCGACGGTAACGATATTATCGCGTCCGCCAAGCGCCTCAATTAATAATGCCACGTCAGTCGATGGCGGTACTTCGTTTTCAGGAGCTTTATTCTTCGCAGAGAATACATGCATAAAGTCTTTAATATTTACCATGATGAACACTCTCTTACAGGAATGAAAAAAAACGTGCAACCGGAAATCCTGATTGCACGTCGGTATTAAAAATATGGAATTAAGAAGTAATAGATAAACGACGTGTCAGGATCTGATAACCAAATGCCGGAAGCGTCAGTTTGCGCGGTAATATTCCGCCATGCACCATGTCGCTGTAATCCGCCTTTAAGGTGAGGGTCTGGCTCTGCGACGCGTAGTTTTGCAGGAAGATAAATTCACTTTCACCGTCAGTACGCCGTGCCGCCGTCATGCCTTCCGGCAACGTCGCTTCCACTGCCCTTGGCAGCTTCATTTCCTGCGCCAGCGCGGTATAAAAATCGGTGTGGAATTTCAGATCATTTCGGGAAGCCAGGTAATACGCCTGCCCTTTACCAAACAGATTGATGGTCACGGCAGGCGTTCCTGCGTAAAAATCATCGCCGTACGTTGCCAGCGCAGCCGCGCCTTCCAGATGAATGACTTCGCACAACTCAGAGGCGCGGTACGGACCATTTAATCCGAGCGCATTGCCTTCCACGCCGCTGACGCTGTTGTGCTGATCGTCGGTCAGGCTGTCGATTTCTTCCGACCAGATACCGAGTACCGGACGCAACGGGCCGGGGAATCCGCTCAGGAAACATAAATCGCTTTCGTTCACGATGCCGCTCCAGTACGTCGCGACAAACCGGCCACCGGCCTGGACGAACGCGGTGATACGTTCGCCGACACCAGCGCGCACCATATACAACATCGGTGCAATCACCAGATCGTAACCGCTTAAATCACAGTCGGCATTGATCACGTCCACCGCAATGCCTTGCGCCCACAGTGCGCGGTAATGTCCGGCAACAGTATTTTCATATTCCAGCCCCTGATTGCGGGGGCCGAGGGAATCGTCCATCGCCCAGCGGCTTTCCCAGTCGAAGATAATCGCCACTCTGGCTTCCACTCGGCTGCCTGCCACCGGCGAAAGTGCGGATAAAATCCCGCCCAGTTCAGACACTTCACGCCCGACGCGGGTATTAATATGCCCGACGTGATCGACCACCGCGCCGTGGAATTTCTCGGAAGAACCGCGACTTTTACGCCACTGGAAATATTGCACCGAATCCGAGCCGTGCGCGACCGCCTGCAAAGAAGACAGAATGTGCATACCCGGCTTTTTCAGTTTGCTGACCGGTTGCCAGTTGGTGAAACTCGGCGTCGATTCCATCAGCACAAACGGCTGGCCCTGTTTCAGCGTGCGCATCAGGTCGTGATACATCGCGGTATACGCCGCCAGACCGATATCGTCTTTGCGCGTGTGCCACATCGGATAGCTGTCCCACGAGATGAAATCCAGCACGCTGGCGAGTTTCCAGTAATCGTAATCGTAAAAATATTCCATGAAATTGGTGGTCGCCGGCAACGCCGGATTCTCCGCTTTCAGCGGACGAATTTCTTCGCTGCAAAAACGCGTAACCTGATCCGTGTTAAAGCGACGCCAGTCAAGATTCAGGCCATGAACGCCGCTTTCACCCTGCGGCGACGGTGATTCAATTTGCGCCCAGTCGGTATACGTGTGACTCCAGAAAGTGCTCCACCAGGCTTTGTTCAGCGCATCGAGCGTGACATAACGGGCTTTCAGCCAGTCGCGGAAACGGATCTGACAGTAGTTACAGTGGCACTCGCCGCCGTATTCATTGGAAATATGCCAGCCGATCACCGCCGGATGATGGGCGTAACGCTTCGCCAGCGCGCTGTTCATCAGCTGCACTTTTTCGGCATACACCGGCGAACTCATGCAGTGATTGTGACGCCCGCCGTGCAGCGCTTTTACGCGGTCTCGTCCGACGCGCAGGACTTCCGGGTATTTTTGCGACATCCACGCAGGTCGCGCGCCGCTTGGCGTGGCGAGAAATACCGAGATACCATTTTCATGTAATCTGTCCAGCACCTGATCCATCCAGCCAAACGAAAAATGACCTTCTTCAGGTTCCAGCGCCGACCAGCTGAAAATTCCGACAGACATGACATTACAGCGTGCCTCTTTCATCATTTCGACATCGCGGATCAGAACATCAGGGCTTTCCAGCCACTGTTCCGGGTTGTAATCCGCGCCATGCAACAGCCCGGAAATCTTACTACTCAGAAGAGGAAACTTCGTCATGTTGGGTCCTTAGAAACTTTAAGAAATATAAACTCCCCGGCCAATGAAACCGGGGAAAAATGAACTAATTGAAGACCTTGATGGAAGGAAGAACCTGGCCGTCACAGCTGAACAACGCCTGATTTTCACGGGCATTGCCCTCTTTCCAGTGGTCGTTGATGTAGGTCATACCAGCAGGTGTCGCCCAGCCTGCGCCATCGACGGCAATCCAGGTCGGCTCCCAATAGAACAACCCTTTGCCGCGATGGTCGGGTACCGCGACCAGGCTTTTGATCATGTCGCTGAGGAAATCGGCCTGCCCCTGCACCGTGGCCGGATAGCCGCCGTCTTTGGCTTCTTTTTCCGTAAAACTGTTTTCAGCCGCGTCGCAGTTTTGGGTGGTATAGCCATACGCCACTTCGACGACAATCACGTCTTTGTTGTAGCGTTTACTGATGTCGTCCATATTGGCCTGTAAGGCAGAAATCGGGCCATTCCAGTAGGTATAAAACGACAGGCCGATGACGTCGTAAGGCACCTTGCGCTGATCGATTTCATCAAACCACCAGCGGAAGGTATCATTCTTGGTGCCTTCAGCCAGATGCAGCATGATTTTGATGTCAGACGGATTTTTTTCATCAGCACGCACACCGGCAATCGCGGCATTCAGCAGCCCGGCCAGACGGTCAAACTCACCGCCGCCCGCGCCCCAGCTTTTGCCTTCCGGCCATAAAATTCCGCCATTCATTTCGTTGCCGACCTGCACCATATCCGGCACAGTGCCCTGCTCGCGGAATTTAGCGATCACCTCACGGCTGTAATCATGAATGGTGGTTTTCAGCTGCGCGTAATCCATTTTCTCCCAGTCTTTCGGCTTGAACTGTTTGCCGGGATCGGTCCAGAAATCGCTGTAATGGAAATCGAGCAGGATTTTAAAACCCTGCGCTTTGGCGCGCTTTGCCAGTTCCAGCGTGGTAGCCAGGTCGTTATTGCCGCCGCCGTACGGATGCCCCTGCGCGTCTTTCGGATCGACCCACAAGCGCAGGCGCACGTAGTTGAAACCGTTCTGTTTGAGGACAACCATCGCATCGGTCTGTTTGTGGTTCTCATCAAAAAATTTACCGCCATGCTTTTCCACATCAAGCAGCGTGGAAATATCGGCACCTTTGATGAAACCCGCCGGGACGTTGGTGACTTTTTTAATCACCACATCCTGCGCCACAACTGAAAATGACATCGCCAGCAACACGCAGGCCATTGCGCTTTTATTGAAAATCTTCCCAGAAAAGAAAGTCATCGGATTATCCTTTTGTACTGCCAGCCGTCAGGCCGGAAACGAAGTATTTTTGTAAGGCGAGATAGAAAATGGCGACCGGCACGGCAATCAGCACCGCGCCCGCGGCGTACAGGGTGTAATTGGCACCCATCTTCTGTGCGACCAGGTTGTAAAGGCCAATCGGCAGGGTGTATTTATCCGGCGTACGCAAAATGGTGCTGGAAAGAATGAAATCACCCAGCGGCCCGGTGAAGGAAAACAGCGCAATGACCGCCAGGATGGGTTTCGATAACGGCATGATAATCTCGATGAAAATGCGGAAATTCCCCGCACCGTCCATGCGCGCCGATTCATCCAGATCTTTCGGGATCGCGTCGAGATAACCTTTCATCAGATAGGTATTCATCGGGATCATGCCGCCGACGTAAATCAGCACCAGCGCCAGATGGCTGTTAATCAGGCCGAGTAACTGCGCCAGCACAAAGATGGCGATCAGCGCCGAAAACTGCGGGATCATCTGCAATAACAAAAACAGCATCAGCCCGTCTTTACGGCCTTTAAAACGAAAACGCGAGAAGGAATAGGCGGTGAAACTGACGCAAATCAGGGTCAGGATCATGGTCAGGAAACTGATTTTCATCGAGTTCCAGTACCAGCCAACGTAATTCACTTCGCCGTTAAACAGGTCTTTGTAATGCTGGAATGAAACGTTCTCCGGAATAATCGACGTACTGAGCAGGCTGTTACCGGCATTCAGCGACGCACCGACGGTCCAGATCAGCGGATAAATAATAATGACCGCCACAATCAGCAACAGGAAATAACTCAGTCCCAGGCGGATAAACCGGTTTCTTTTAATACTGCTGTTCTTACTCATTACCCTTCTCCCGGTTACGCCATATCATCTTGTTTAAATGAATTGGTTGAACGGAATTGCCACAGCGCAATACCGACCACAAATATCGACAGCAAAATCGTAATGGTTGCGGCAATGGCGTATTGTGAAGATGACATGGTGAGCTTATATATCCACGACACCAGAATATCCGTTCCGCCCGCATTCGAACCCGCCACTGCCGGGCCACCGTTATTAAACAGATAGATAATATTGAAGTTATTAAAGTTGAAGGTGTATTGCGTGATAATAATCGGCGCAATGGAATATAAGACCAGCGGCAGCGTAATGGTTTTCAGCTTCTTCCAGGTGCTCGCCCCGTCCATTGTCGCCGCTTCGTATAAATCGTTTGGAATAGCCTGCAATACGCCGGTGGTCATCGCAAACACAAACGGGAAGCCCAGCCAGGTCTGCATCATGATAAGCGCAGTTTTGGTCCAGAACGGATCGGTCAGCCAGGCTTTTGGCTCAATGCCCAAAGCGGCCAGAATACCGTTATTGATCACGCCAAATGAGTCATTGAACATGCCTGCGAAGACCAGAATGGTGACAAAACCCGGCACTGCCCACGGCAGAATCAGCACGGTGCGGATCAGCGCCTTGAAGCGCAAATCTTTCTGATTCACCAGGATCGCCAGCATCACGCCAACGGTACATTGCAGCGTGGTCGCCAGCACCGTCCAGACTACCGTCCATTGCAAGACGTCCAGCAAGGTCGAACGCCAGATATTAAGGGTGAAAATATTAATAAAGTTTTTGAACCCTACCCAGTCGACTAACTTAGCCGGCGGCGTGTGATACAAATTATAATTAGTAAATGCGATAGCGAAGCCGAATATAATTGGGAAGACCACTACAAACACCAGTAATATAAAGCCCGGCGTAATCATCAAATAAGGAAATCCTTCGCGCAGCAGCAAATGATATTGCTTACGCACGCTGGGTAATTCCATGCCTTTATCACGGCGTTTACCATTTGCCCACGCATCACGCAGACTCCAGTAATAAAATCCCACGCCAAACGCCCCGATTAATACGCTGATAATGCCTTTGGCTAACAGGAATATCGAGTTATCACGCGGCACTTCTTCGCCCAGCGTATATAACCCCCATAATCCCTGACGCAGGAAATCATAGAACACACCGGCGAAACAAATAAGAATGATAAAAAACAGTATTCCCTTGGCCCATTGCCGGTTATAGAACTGCCCAAAACCGGGGATCAGCGCCAGTCCCAGCGCCACCGGTGCATGGTGGCTGACGGAGAGTGACGCCTGGTTTTCCTCATGAAGACGCATAGACACAAAGATGTTCCTTTCACTGGTGAGGGCGTGAATTCACGCCCTCCTGTCAGACATACAAATTATTTAACAGGGTCAATCGTGTTTAACCGGATTACTCATTGCTGGCTTTCGCCGCCTCGATTTGCATCTGGATATTCTTCACCGCATCGTTGAGCGCGGCATCCACCGGTTGTTTGCCGGTCACACCCAGCTGGATACCGTTATTGGCCGGGCCCCAGACTTCCTGCATTTCCGGCACACCCGGCATCGCCGTTGCGCGGGTAGACTGTTCGGCCACCGCGTTGGCTTTCTCATCGTTTTTAATCATCGGATCGTTCACCAGTGCCGTCAGTGCCGGAATTTCTTTGGTCACTTCATAGCGCACCTTGGCGTATTTCGGCTGGTTGATGAAGGTGATGAATTTTTCAGCCAGAGGCTTTTGTTTGCTGTACGTCGAAACGGCATACCCTTTCACGCCAAGGAATGAGCTCATCGGTTTGCCGTTTGGCAGCAACGGCAGCGCTTTCACGCCGTAGTTAATGCCTGCCGCTTCATACGGCTGAAAAGCCCACGGGCCGGTGATGACCGCTGCGGCTTTCTTCTCGGTGAACAGCGAGTCGATGGCGTTCAGGCCGTTATCGCCGACAATCCCTGCCGGGAATAATCCGTCGGCATAGAATTTTTTCAGGTAAGTGATGGCTTCGACGCTGCCCGGTTTGTTCAGGCCGATATCTTCAACGTTGATTTCGCCTTTTGCGTCTTTCCCGAATATGTAACCTCCCATTGAAGCCATCGCGCCGTAGGCGTAATACACTTCGTCAAACTTGGCCAGCAGGCCATATTTGCCTTTCGCCCTTTCCGCTTTCGAGAAGGTGTAATACTCATCGAGCGTCGCCGGAGCCTCAGGCAGTAAGTCTTTGTTATAAATCAGCACCAGCGTTTCGACGGCTTTCGGCACGCCATAAGTCTGGCCTTTCAGCTGAAATGCATTGATAGCCGATGGCGTAAAGCTGTCGGTAAACGCTTTATCGAGCGTGAGCGGCGCCAGTAAACCCTGTACCACCGCCGTCCCTAGCTGATCATTGGGAATGACGACCACGTCCGGACCGATTCCCGCCGGACCATCCAGTCGTAGTTTCTCCGTTTGCTGTGCATAAGGCGTTTCCTGCACAACGACTTTGACGTTGTTCTCTTTCTCAAAATCTTTCACCGCGTCGGAAATACCGGAAGATTTCTTAATATCTTCCCAGATGAGTAACTGCCCCTCTGCTGCCCGAACGGCCTGGCTGCTAAGGCTTAAAGACATCATTACCAGGGCAGTAAGGTGTGTAATTTTCATTGTTGCTCCTGAATGTGAAGGTATAACATTTTTTGTAGAGTACTTAACGACAACCATCCTACCAATTACTGACAAACCCTTTAAATACTGAAGTAGTGATGATTAATGCCATAGCTAAAACTATGTTATACGTTAAACTTGCGAGTCATAAATCACTACAAAAAGATGCGCGTTGTGTGATCTTCTCTCCAAAATTAGAACCCGCCCGTGCAAACGCTTACACAAGGTGGTTATAGTCCGAAACATCAGCGGTATGAATTCTTTATGAGGTCAAACATGTCCAGCATCAGACTTAAAAATGTGGTCAAACGTTTCGATAAAACCGTGACGTTGCATGGCATCAATATTGATATTGAAGACGGTGAATTCACCGTTTTCGTCGGGCCATCGGGGTGCGGTAAATCCACCCTGCTGCGCATGATTGCCGGGCTGGAAGATATTACGGAAGGAGACGTTTACATTGGCGAGCAGCGGGTGAATGATGTCGACCCTTCCCGGCGCGGCGTGGCGATGGTGTTTCAGTCTTACGCGCTGTATCCGCACATGACCATTGCGGAAAACATGGGTTACGGGCTGAAAGTGAACGGCGTACCGAAAGACGAAATTCGCCATCAGGTCGAGATGGTCGCCAAAACGTTGCAGCTTTCTCATCTTCTGGACAGAAAACCAAAACAGCTTTCCGGCGGTCAGCGCCAGCGTACGGCTATCGGCCGCGCGATCGTGCGAAATCCGCAGGTATTTATGTTCGATGAGCCCCTGTCTAACCTCGATGCCGAACTGCGTGTGGATATGCGTTTACACATTTCCAAGCTGCATCAGGAACTGAAAACCACCATGGTGTACGTGACGCACGATCAGACCGAAGCCATGACGCTGGCCGATAAAATCGTGGTGATGAATTACGGCAAAATCGAGCAGATAGGTGCGCCAATGGACCTTTACTACAATCCGGTGAATCAGTTTGTTGCCGGTTTTATCGGTTCGCCGAAGATGAATTTCCTGCCTGCCGAAGTCATGAGCTGGCAACCGGACCGGCTCGAAGTGCGCCTGACGCCGGAGAAAACGCTAACGTTAGCGCTGAGCACCCGCGAGCTGGCGACAGGCGATAAAGTGACACTCGGCATCCGCCCTGAACATCTGCTGTCGCAGGAAACCGAAAACGTGCTGGAATTTAACTGCGAAGTGGTCGAGCGGCTGGGCAACAGCACGTATCTGTTCGGCCAGTGTTATGGTACCGACGGTTTCAAAATGCTGCTGCCGGGCGATATGGCGTTCAATCCTTATCAGAGCCTGACCACCTGGTTCGATGCCAAGCGCTGCATGGTATTTTGCGAAAACGGCCTGCGTATCAGCGCCCCAAGCCTTTCACATCTGCATTAATCCTCTTTATTAAAACAGGACCGCCCTTTCAGGGCGGTTTCCTTCCGCTTTTCATTCATACGCCGGATGTGAAATGTAAACAGCATTGATAATCGTTATCATTTCTTTTATTGTTTCCACCTCTTCAGGGATACGAAAAGGAATCGGAAGAAGATGAATTATCAGCAGAAAGTAGTGAGAACGCTTTGCGGCAAACGCATAGCTGCCGGATTCGCAGGATTAACCCTCGGTGTGTTGAGCTTCACCGCGCAGGCTGTCACGGTGACAGATGTTGCCGGGCGCACGGTCACCGTGCCGGATGATGTTCAGCGCATCGTGCTCGGAGAAGGCCGGTTGTTCTTCGCCCTTTCCCTGCTCGAAGGTCCGAAGCCTTTCGACCGCATTGTCGGCTGGCAGGGTGATTTCCGTAAGCTTGACCCGCAGACCTACGCCACCTATCAGGCAAAATTCCCGCAAATCGACAAAATCCCGCTGATTGGCAACACCAGCGCCGACAGTATCAGCCCGGAAAAAGTGCTGACGCTGAACCCGCAGCTGGCGATTTTTGGTTTATCTGGCCACGGGCCGGGCAAAGAAAGCGAGCTGGTGAAGCAACTCCAGAAAGCCGGTGTGCCGGTGGTGTTTGTCGATTTCCGAACTTCACCGCTGAAAAACACGCTGCCAAGTATGGAACTGCTGGGCAAAGTGCTGAACCGCGAAAAGCAGGCGCAGGATTATATCCGCTTCTATCAGGATAATATCCGACGCGTCACTGACGTCACCAAAGACATTCCCGAGCAGGATAAACCGAAAGTCTTTATCGAACTGCGCGCCTCGACGGCGGACGAATGCTGCCGCTCTGCCGGAAACGGCAACATGGGTGATTTTATCGATCAGGCGGGCGGCGTGAATATCGCCAAACCACTGCTGCCGGGCCCTCTCGGTCAGGTGAATCTGGAAAAAGTCATCGCCTCTCAGCCTGATGTGTATCTGGTCAGCGGTGGCGCCAAACCGCCGAAAGCCGGTGAGCCGCTGCCTGCCGGTTTAGTGCTTGGCGCGCAGACCACGCCGGAACAGGCGAGCGCCAGTCTGAAACCACTGCTGGCGCGCAAAGGTATCAGCACGCTGAAAGCTGTCGAAGATGGCCGCAGTTTTGGCATCTGGCACAACTATTACAATTCCCCGTATAACGTGCTGGCCGTACAGGTCTTCGCCAAAGCATTTTATCCGCAAAAGTTTGCCGATCTCGACCCGCAGCAAACACAAAAACAACTTTATAAACAGTTCCTCGCCGTCGAACCGACCGGCACTTACTGGACAGAGTAAAAGGGACATAGCCCCGCGCTGCCGGGGCTTTTTATCTCACGGAGAGAAGAAATGGCTAAGGTTAAATTTACACCGGCGGTCAAGGCCGGGCTGCTTGCACAACTTATTGCTGCCGCGATGCCGGTGATGGCAGAAGACGCCAGCGAAGTGAAAGAAAAAGAAGAACAGATGGTGGTGACCGCCTCCTCCATCGAGCAAAATCTTAAAGATGCCCCTGCCAGTATCAGCGTCATCACCCGCGAAGATCTGCAAAAGAAACCGGTACAAAACCTCAAAGACGTTCTGAAAGACGTCCCCGGCGTGCAGATCACCAATGAAAGCGACAACCGTCAGGGCGTCAGTATCCGCGGACTGGGCAGCGGCTACACGCTGATTTTAGTCGACGGCAAACGCGTGAATTCGCGCAACGCCGTGTTCCGCCATAACGATTTCGATTTAAGCTGGATACCCGCTGAATCTATCGAACGCATCGAAGTGGTGCGCGGGCCGATGTCATCGTTATACGGTTCCGACGCGCTGGGCGGCGTGGTCAATATCATCACCCGTAAAGTCGGCACTAACTGGCACGGCACGCTGAGCGCCGATACCACGGTTCAGGAACACCGTGATCGCGGTGACACCGGCAACGGCAACTTCTTTGCCAGCGGCCCGCTGGTTGACGATTTACTCGGCGTGAAAGTTTATGGTGCGCTCGGTAAACGCCAGAAAGATCAGGCCAGTTCCGCCAGCGGCAGCACTGGTCAGCCACGTATCGAAGGCTATACTTCACGCAACGCCAACGTCGAATTTTCACTGACTCCGACAGAAGATCAGGACATCACTTTCGGTTACGGCGCAGACCGTCAGGATCGCGATTCCGATACGCTGGATAAAAACCGCATCGAACGCGAAAACTACTCGGTCGGCCATAATGGGCGCTGGGGACTGGCGAACACTGAATTGCGTTTCTACGGTGAGAACATCGAAAACAAAAATGCCGAAACCATCACCTCGAAAAACAATTCTCTCGACGGCAAAGTTGTGGTTCCGCTGGGTGATTACAACCAGTTCCTGACGTTCGGCGGCGAATACCGCAACGACAAACTGGAAGACGGCGTGAACATGAAAAACGGCGGCAGCACGCAGGCCAATCAGTACGCGCTGTTTCTGGAAGATGAATGGCGGATCCTCGAAAGTCTTGCGCTGACTGGCGGCGTGCGTATGGATGACCACGAAAACTACGGCGTCAACTGGAGCCCGCGAGCCTATCTGGTCTACAACGCTACCGACACCGTCACGATGAAAGGCGGCTGGGCATCAGCCTTCAAAGCGCCGTCGCTTTTACAGCTCAGCCCGGACTGGCAAAGCGCCTCCTGCCGCGGCAGCTGTAACGTGGTGGGAAGTCAGGATCTGAAAGCCGAAACCAGCGAAAGCGTGGAATTTGGCCTGTATTACGCCGGGCAGGAAGGGTTGCTGGAAGACGTGACCGCCAGCGCGACGGTGTTTCAGAACGATATCGACGATATGATCACGGTTATCCGCACCGCTAACCGCAGTCTGGCACCGACGTATCAGAATTTTGTCGGTTTCGACGCCAGCGGCAATCCGATCTTTCAGTATTACAACGTCAACAAAGCGCGCATCCGCGGGCTGGAAACTGAACTTGGTTTACCGCTTTCTGACCAGCTGAATCTCAAGCTGAATTACACTTACAACGACGCGCGCGATCTGAGTAATGGCGGCAACAAACCATTATCTGAGCTGCCATTCCACACCAGTAACGCGACGCTTGACTGGAAACCGCTGGATGCCTGGAGCTTCTACCTTTCCGCTAACTACAAAGGCAAAAGCCGCACCGTCACTGACGGCAACACCACGCCGGGCGGATACACCATCTGGAACACCGGCGGTTCGTATGCGGTCAATAAAGCAGTGAAAATTCGCGCAGGGGTACTTAACCTGATGGATAAAGATCTCAACCGCGACGATTACAGCTATAACGAAGATGGCCGCAGATATTTCGCTGCCGTGGATTACAGTTTCTGACAATAACCTCCCGCCGGGACACTTCACGTTCCGGCAGTTTCAGTGCTATATCTCTTTATCATTATTTTCAGATAAGGGATTTCCATGCCACTGCAATGCCTCATTCTTGATGATTACCAGAATGTTTCCCTTTCGCTGGCTGACTGGCACTCACTGGCGCCGCAGGTGGAATGCCGCGTACTCACAGAACATATTGATGACGAAAACGTGCTGGCCGAAACCCTGAAAGACGCGACAATCCTGGTGATCATGCGTGAGCGCACGCCGTTCACCGCTGCGCTGTTTGCCCGTCTGCCAAAGTTAAAACTGCTGATCACTTCCGGTATGCGCAATGCTTCAATAGATCTCGCGGCAGCTAAAAAGCACGGTGTGACCGTTTGCGGCACCGGCAGCGGACAGGCCGCACCGGTGGAACTGACCTGGGCGCTGATCCTCGGACTGGCACGCCATCTGGTCACCGAAAATAATGCGTTACGCCATAACGGCCCGTGGCAAAGCACGCTCGGCGTTGGGCTGAACGGCAAACGTCTCGGGCTGCTGGGGCTGGGGAAAATCGGCCAGAAAGTGGCACAAATTGCGCAGGCATTTGGTATGAACGTTTGCGCCTGGAGCCAGAATCTGACAGCAGAACGCGCTGCTGAGCACGGCGTGACACTTTGCACATCGAAAGAAGAATTGCTGCAAACCAGCGACCTGATATCCATTCATCTGGTGCTCGGTGAACGCACGCGCGGCTTACTGGGTGCACAGGAGCTGGCACAGATGAAGCCTTCGGCTCTGCTGATTAATACCTCGCGCGCGGCGATAGTCGATCAGTCCGCCCTGCTCGATGCGTTGCAAAACGGTGTGATTGCCGGTGCCGGGCTGGATGTCTTTGACATCGAACCCTTGCCTGCTGACCACCCTTTCAGAACGCAACCCAACGTGCTGGCGACGCCGCATCTGGGCTACGTTTCCGACGGCAACTATCGGGTGTATTTCACTGAAGCCGTGGAAGATATTCAGGCTTATCTCGCAGATAATCCGCTGCGTGTTTTGCAATAGCCTGAATTACAGGCATAAAAAAACCGGGCATAAACCCGGTTTTTGCTTTGAGCGGCGACGAAATTACTTCGCTTCGTTGGCTTTGATTTCGCCCATCGCTTTTAGCTTTTTGGACATTTCACGACGTTCTTTCGACAGGTCTGCATTGCGGATGATGTAATCATCAACACGATCTTCATAGTCGCCGCGCATGCTGGCAATGATCGCCTGAATTTCGTCGATGCTCATACCCTGCTTGATGTAATCACTCAGGTTGTCGAGCAGCAGAACACGTTTCTGGTTGTCACGGATTTTCTTTTCGTTGTCAGCAATTTCACGTTGTAATTTGTTTTTACGACGGAAAATGCGCACAAACTCCAGAACGTCCTGGAAACTCGGCTTATTGATATTGTCCATTTAAACACCTTCGATTAAGTTACACAGATTCAGTGACTGACTTGTCGCGACCCGTTTTGCCAGCAGAAATAGTAGCGTAGCAAAGAATGGTCAGCGCGCTCAGATAATCGTCCAATGGCTCCATCTTACCCGTTTTAGGCCACAGACAAAAATCCCTTCATGCTTTCGTTGTTTTACCGCTGCTTATTTGAGCGTCTTCTTTGCGCATCGTCATGGTGATGAGGTCGCCTATAGATCTCAGCTGTTCCGCCACCTGCGAGCTTAGCCATACATAACCATAGACCTGCGCTTCCAGATGGTTTGCCGCATTCATTTCCGCCATCAGCGCTTTCAGTTCTTCAGCAGATTCGTTGAGCTGATGGTCGATGGTCAGTTCGTCACCTTTAGTGCCGTTAATCAGCATCAGGCTGAGCTTTTCCAGCGTTTCGAGCATCAGCAACTGCGCACTGCGTAACGTAGGGGCATTGAGCATCAGAAAGTGGCTTTCCCGCGAACTCCAGTAAGCATCCGCCAGCAGTTCAAGAGTACACAGCAAATTGCGGCTCAGCGTCTGGATCGCATCAAATACTTCGCGCGGTATATGAGATTCTTTACTGGCAGGCGCAAACAGAGAACGCATTTTGACGACCTGATTCATGGTCGACTTCATCTTACCGTGCAGATGCGGACGCTCGAGCATGTTCGGCGACAGCCACGCGCTGTAGAGTTTATTCAGCGACATCAGGCAATCGGCCATTTGCATGCGCCAGTGAATAAACGCGCGCTGCGGATAAATACTGGCAAAAAACAGCGCCAGCAGTGAACCAAAAATCACATCACCGGACCGCCAGAGTGCGGTTTTCATATCACCCGGCCCCGCCCCGCAGACCACCGCCAGTGTGATACCAATTAGCAGCGCCATATACGGACGTTTGCCGAGGGTCAGATAGCCGCTGACAAACATTACCACGGCGCACCACACCATCATCAGCGGCAAAGAGTACAGCTCAAGCCATAAGGCAATCAGCCCGGAAACCGAACCTAAAACGGTTCCGCTGATGCGTTCCAGTACCCTCTGAACGACGTTTCCCCAAAACGAAATCGGCCCCATCACCACCACCATCGTGATCAGCGGCCAGGTGCCTTCCGGGATTTCAGTCAGACGCACGATCAGGAAAGTCAGCAGAAACGCCACGGCGATACGCAAACCGTGAGTAATGCGGTAATTACGGTAAATGACGTTATCCAGCGGAGAAATTTTCTTGTCGAGACGCACGTTAGGCCTGCCGTAAGGCATAAATTCAGATTAGGCGGTAGTTTAGCCGAGTTATCACAGGCATTCACCCCGGTTATGTCAGGGTTTTGGCAGATTGGTGCCGGAGAATGTGCCGATTTTGACGATGTGTTCCATGACTGCGCATTTTGTCATGACATCATTGTGGCGGATGGTATCCTAGTCGCCGTCGATTTTATTATTCCGCACTGATAAAGGTTATCTTCGTAATGTCAGACAAGCCGCAAAAAACTTTTTATTTTCATGATTACGAGACCTTCGGTAAGAATCCGGCGCTGGACAGACCGGCGCAGTTTGCCGGAGTAAGAACCGACGAAGATTTCAATATCATTGAAGAACCGCTGGTGATTTATTGCCGCCCTTCAGACGATTATCTGCCAGAACCTGAAGCAGTGATGATCACCGGAATTACGCCACAAATTGCGCTGGAACGCGGTGTTATCGAAGCCGAATTTACAGCGCAGATCCATAAAGCGTTCAGCGTGCCGGGCACCTGCATTGTCGGATATAACAACATCCGTTTCGACGACGAAGTCAGCCGTAATATCCTTTATCGTAACTTTTACGACCCTTATGCCTACAGCTGGCAGAACGGCAATTCGCGCTGGGATTTGCTGGACGTGATGCGTGCCTGTTATGCGCTGCGCCCGGAAGGGATTAACTGGCCGGAAAACGACGACGGCTTCCCAAGTTTTCGTCTGGAACATCTGACCAAAGCCAACGGAATCGAACACGAAAATGCGCACGACGCGATGGCAGACGTGTACGCCACTATCGCGATGGCAAAACTGGTGAAACAGGCACAGCCGCGTCTTTTCAGTTTTCTGCTGGAACACCGCAGCAAGCATAAGCTGAATACGTTAATCGATATTCCTGCCATGGCACCGCTGGTGCATGTCTCCGGGATGTTCGGTGCTGCGCGCGGTAATACCGCATGGGTCGCGCCGCTGGCCTGGCATCCTGAGAATAAAAATGCCGTGATCCTGTGTGACCTTGCCGGTGATATGTCGACGTTGTTAGACCTCGATCCCGACCAGATGCGCGAGCGTCTTTACAGCCGCCGCGACACGTTGCAGGCCGGGCAATCTCCATTGCCCATTAAGCTGGTGCATATCAATAAATGCCCGGTTCTGGCTCCGGCAAAAACGCTGTTGCCGGAAAACGCCGAACGTCTGGGCATTGATCGTCAGCGTTGTCTTGAGAATTTGCAGTTACTGCGCCAGAACCCGCAGGTGCGCGAGAAAGTGGTGACGATGTTCGCCGAGGCTGAGCCATTTACGCCCTCCGATGACGTGGATGCGCGCCTTTACGACGGTTTCTTCAGCGATGCCGATCGCGCCGCGATGCGCATCATTCTGGAAACCCGTCCGGAGAATCTTCCAGCCCTGGATCTGACCTTTAACGATTCCCGCATCGAGCCGCTGCTGTTCCGTTTCCGTGCGCGCAACTACCCTGCCACGCTGACGGATGCCGAACAAAAACGCTGGATGGCGCATCGTCAGGACAAACTGACGGACGAACGTGTGCAGGCGTATATTTTAGAGCTGGAATCACTCTATAACTTGCATGAAGGGGATGTTGAGAAGATAGCACTGCTCGGGGCGCTGTTTGAATACGGGAAGAAACTGGTCGGGTGATTTTGGGGATTCCCCAAAGGCCCCTTTTTGAATAGTGCAAATTTCGGTTTTTCAAAAACGGTTTTCATAAGGCCTTCCGCGCCGAAACCGACGAGAGAGGAAAGTGCTTTTCCTCTCCCGACTCTCCTCGCTTTTTTCACTGCGCGCTTCGCTGGCTGCAATGTTTCAGGTGGCACAGCGACTGGCTGGAAATCTTGCACGATCTCAAATTCAAAGACGGATTGTTTTTCATCTTTTAGAAAAGTGAATTGGCGTGCTCAAAAATGGCACCGAATGAATGGTTCGAGACCTAAGGCTCGAAACCTGAAATGAGGGGATCGCGCAGCGATGACATTTTACGCCACTCACTATTGCCGGAAAATATGTCCGTCGTGCCTGCGGTAGCGCGGTGTAAAAAAGCGAGGAGGAATCCAAAGGAGGGAAAGCACTTCCCTCCTTTGGGCGGTTTCGGCATAGCGTATTAAGTGATCGCTGCACGTGAGAAACCGAAATTGTCTCGGTCTGCGGGAGCAGTGAAGGCCGCCATTGCAGCGGCCATCTGCAAAAAAAAGTTTCCTGCCCTTTCTAAAGGGCAAACATCACGCTTCCGGTGCAATCTCCCCGCTCATCTGCGGCGGCTGCTTACGGAATGCATTGGTGATAAACGCCAGATACCCGAGGCCAATCGCGCCCCAGACTAAGCCCAGCGTCATCGAACTCGCTTCCAGATTCAGCCACAGCGCACCGACGGTCAGGGCACCAATCACCGGCAGAACCAGATAGTTGATGTGATCTTTCAGCGTGCGGTTACGTTTTTCGCGAATGTAGAACTGTGAAATCACTGACAGGTTCACGAAGGTGAACGCCACCAGCGCACCGAAGTTAATCAGCGCCGTTGCAGTGACCAGATCAAAGGTGACGGCAGACATCGCCACAACGCCGACCAGCAAGACGTTAAACGTCGGGGTACGCCATTTCGGATGCACATAACCGAACAGTTTTTCCGGGAATACGCCATCACGCCCCATCACGTACAACAGACGGGAAACACCTGCGTGCGCGGCCATACCGGATGCCAGAACGGTCACACAGCTGAAGCATAAAATGACGGACTGGAAGAACTTACCTGCCACGTACAGCATGATTTCAGGCTGTGACGCATCCGGATCTTTAAAGCGCGAGATGTCCGGGAAATACAGTTGCAGGAAGTAAGACACCACGACGAAGATGACCCCGCCAATCAGTGCGGTCAGGAAAATCGCTTTCGGGATGACTTTGCCTGCGTTCGGGGTTTCTTCAGACAGCGAGCTGATGCCGTCGAAGCCGAGGAACGAGAAGCAGAGTATCGTCGCACCGGTGATCATCGGCACCACATGCGCATTTTCACTGAAGAATGGCTTGGTTGTCGCCAGCGTGCCCATGCCCTCGCCCATGTAAACGCCACGGACTAACAGACCCAGGAAAACCACCATGATCGCGACCTGAACCACAACGATAATGCTGTTGAGGTTAGCGACGACCTTGATACCCCGCAGGTTGAACGCGGTCATCATGCCGACCAGCGCCACCACAAAAATCCACGACGGCACGCCGGGGAAGATAGCTTCCAGGTAGATTTTCGCCAGCAGGATGTTGATCATCGGCATGAACAGGTAGTCCAACAATGAGGACCAACCGACCATAAAGCCGACATGCGGGCTGATGGCTTTTTGCGCGTAAGTATACGCTGAACCGGCAGACGGGAAACGCTGCACCAGTTTGCCGTAGCTCACGGCGGTAAACAGAACGGCGATCAGCGCGAAGATGTACGCGGTGGCGACGTGACCATCGGTCAGGCCGGAAACGATGCCGAACGTATCGAAAATGGTCATCGGTTGCAGATAGGCAAGCCCCATCATCACGACCTGAACCAGTGTCAACGTTTTACGCAGTTGTACGCGCTGAGTGGCCGGAGCGGCAGATGTATTAGCAGACATGGCTCAGCCCTCCCTGGATTGCAGACACCGGGCGCTTAAACGCCTCTGAAAGCAACGAACAGGGAAAACTTCGTGAGTTATTACCAGTAAACGGGGGATAGATCTTCACGTCGCTGATAGCGGAGGTGAAGGCTGTGCGAATGTGGCCGCAGCTGAAAGAAGCACCGGCGGGCACCGGTACAGGTTTGAAGTATTGCCCCATGTTACATTTCCTCATAGTGGCGACCGTTTTTAATTTGGGATCGCACACGAACCTTGTTATCTATCCGGATCTGGGTCCGGCCTCTGTTGAATTAGTTTGGGTACTGCAAATACAAAAAAAATAACCGGCGCCTTTAAGCGTCGGTTATCTGCAGTGCGGCGTATTTTGCACAAATCACGCATGAATGACAACATTCACAGGCGTCGAGTTACGAATTCTTTTCCAGTTTTAAACATCCGCGCATATGCATTAACCACTTACTACGCGTTTTTCAGCATCCAGTCTATTTCTGTCTCAGTTACGCGACGCTCGAACTGCAACAACTCGTCCGATTTACAGGTGTGATAGACCTGCGAGAAACGTTCGCCGAGGATTTTTTTCAGCGCAGGTTGATCGTCGAAATCATACAGCGCATCACTCTGGCGGATAGGCAGCGGAATGCCTTCCTGTTCCAGACCGTTACCGGTCACCGGCTCCGGTAATGGCAGGTCGTTATCCAGACCATGCAGCATGCCCGCCAGTACGGTGGCGACCACTAAATACGGGTTGGCATCGGCACCGGCCACGCGGTATTCCACACGGTGATCGGCGGTTCCGCTACATGGAACACGCAGTGCCACGGTGCGGTTATTGTGGCCCCATGACGCCTGCGTCGGCACATACATGCCCGGCTGGAAGCGACGGAACGCATTCACGTTCGGCGCTAACACCGCCATCGAAGCTGGCATCAAAGCAATCATTCCGGCGAGAGAGCGTTTCATCAGCTCAGAATCTTCGCCACCGGCACCGGCACCGGCAAACAGGTTTTTACCGTTGTCGTCGAGCACGCTGAGATGGATGTGCATCCCGCTGCCCGCATATTCATCGTACGGTTTCGCCATAAATGTGGCATCCATATCGTGATTTTCGGCCACCAGACGCACCAGACGTTTGAGCATCAGCGCGTAATCGCAGGCGCGCAGAATATTTTCGCTGTGATGCAGATTGATTTCGAATTGTCCCGGCGAGGACTCCGCCACCGCGCCATCCGCAGGTAATCCCTGTATGTGCGCCAGACGGTCGATATCACTGAGCACATCGGCAAAGTGATCGAGATTATCGACGGAGTAGACCTGGGTATGCATGCTGCGTTCCTGCGTCCCCGGCGTACACGGCGGCTGAATATAGCCTTCCGCATCGCGCTGCCTGTCGAGCAGATAGAACTCCAGCTCTACCGCTACCACCGGGAACAAGCCCCGCTGGCGCAATGTTTGCCAGATATGATTCAGCACATTGCGTGGTTCAACGTTAAAGGGAGTGCCATCTTCGTCAAGCATGGTCAGAAGCAGCTGGCCGATATGTTCAGGGTCGGAGGCCGAAGGCGTTAAGGTGCCGGGAACAGGAATACAGGTGCGATCGGGTTCGCCCAGTTCCTGACCTAAGCCGGCTTCTTCCACGACATTACCGAGAATGTCCATGGCGAAAACCGAGGCTGGGAAATAACAGCCTTTTTCGAGTTTACGGAGCGCTGAGACGGGGATGCGTTTGCCGCGGAAGGAGCCATTGAGATCGGTGAGCAGGACGTCGACGTGAAGGGTTTGCGGGTGACGCTCCAGGTACTGAGTTACTTCATCCTGGAACGCGCTACTTCGCTCTTCAGCGTGCTTAGCGAGGGGTTCGCTAATCTCTTTCTTGATTTCATTCATCAGTTCAGTCGCTTGCATAGGTTTTCCGCCATTTGCTGGTTTCCGGCATATCAGGCACCACGATGATGCCAGCCGGTCATGCTTTACCGGGTCATTAGTCTGTTCAACGCAGTGCTCTCATGTTGTCGGGATCCTCTCGTTTATTGCTCAAAATAACGGCCATATGATTAACCCTAGCCTTAACATTAATTATTTGCAACATCTACATTAGCGCAACATATCCGTTTGAAAAGCGACCTGTGCGCTGCTAAATTGGTCAATGTAAGGTCAATATTCTGAGCAGTAACGTGCGGGGAGGTGCGTGCTGTCAGCAAATTCATCTACTCAGCGAGGCGGTATTATGGGCAATATATTTTCCACGGCATCTGCGGGAAAAGAGATGCACTACAGACCGATCATTGGGGTAGTGATGTGTGAGAACACGGTCGATGAAAATCCTGCCCTGACAGTCCACGAAAAGTATCTGGACGCCATCTTTAACGCCAACGCCCTTCCCGTCTGTCTGCCGCATGAACTGGCAGCACGCGAAGGCGCGATAGACCAGATTCTGCGCGGTCTGGACGGCATCTTCCTCACCGGTAGTCCCAGCAATATTGAGCCACATCAGTACGGTGAAGAAGGTGTCGAGGAGCTGGCCGATCCCGGCCGCGACCGCCTGAGTTTGCAGCTGATCCGA
The DNA here is from genome assembly GCF_003614975.1 of Rahnella bruchi. Classification (GTDB taxonomy): domain Bacteria; phylum Pseudomonadota; class Gammaproteobacteria; order Enterobacterales; family Enterobacteriaceae; genus Rahnella; species Rahnella bruchi. The sequence continues at coordinate 226,569 of NZ_QZWI01000002.1, forward strand.
GCCACGCTGGATAAGAAGATCCCGCTGTTCGCCGCCTGTCGTGGTTTGCAGGAACTGGTGGTCGCCACCGGCGGCAGTTTGCACCGCAAAGTGCAGGAGGTGCCGGGTTATAGGGATCACCGTGAAGACACCAGCTTGCCGCATGACGAGCAATACGCCCTGGTGCATCCGGTGCATATCGAACCCGGAGGCTTACTTTCAGAATTATTACCCGATTATCAGCAATTTCAGGTGAATTCCCTTCATGGTCAGGGAGCGAACCGTCTGGGAGCAGAACTGACCGTGGAAGCGCGCGCACCGGACAATCTGGTGGAAGCCGTGAGTGTCCGCAATCATCCGTTTGCCCTTGGTGTGCAGTGGCATCCGGAATGGCACAGTCTGACGGATCCGGTATCCCGCCAGCTGTTTGAGGCTTTTATCGCTGCCTGTCGCAAAGGCCATCAGGCCCGGAGCGCAGAAGAGGAATAAACGGATGAGCGAAGTCAGTCTGGCGCCTGGTCGCCGGCTTTCTGAAATTCGCCAGCAACTCGGTATGTCCCAACGCAAAGCTGCCGAGTTGTCTGGCCTGACGCACAGCGCCATCAGTACCATCGAACAGGACAAAGTCAGCCCCGCCGTCAGTACGTTGCAAAAGTTATTGCGGGTTTACGGGTTGTCGCTCTCAGAGTTTTTCGCCGAAGAGCATAAAAGTGATGAGCCGCGAATTGTCATTAACGCGGCAGATTTAATTGAGATCGGCAGTCGCGGTGTGTCCATGCGCATGGTGCATAACGGCACGCCAAACCACACCGTCGCCATGCTGCTGGAAACCTATCAGCCCGGCAGCACCACCGGCGACAAAATCAAACATCAGGGCGAGGAGGTCGGCACCCTGTTAGAAGGAGAGATCATCTTAACCGTCAACGGTCAGAGTTACCCGCTGCGAGCGGGCCAAAGTTATGCCATTAACACCGCGAACCCTCACAGTTTCAGTAATATTTCGACGCGGATTTGCAGGATTGTTAGCGCACATACCCCTAATACCTTCTAGTTGTCATCGATTCTGGGCGAGGCAACGGAAACCCAAAGAAGGATGTCACCATGAGTGCTCAAACAGGAAGTCCCCGCGCTGTCGGTGTGCCTCACACCGACAGCTATTACGCCAGTTCCGTCAACCACCACGCGCCGTGGCCGGAGCTGACTGACAATATTGAGTGCGATGTCTGTATTGTCGGTGCCGGTTACACCGGTATTTCTTCTGCTTTATATCTGTGCGAAGCCGGTTACGACGTGGTGGTGCTGGAAGCCGCCCGCGTCGGCTGGGGCGCCAGTGGGCGCAATGGCGGACAGGTCGTTAATTCCTACAGCCGCGATATTGATGTGATTGAAGAACGCTACGGACGTCAGACCGCCGATATGCTCGGCAGCATGATGTTTGAAGGCGCCCGTATTATCCGTCAGCGCATCGACCAGTACGCCATTGACTGCGACTATCGCCCCGGCTGCATTTTTGCCGCGCTCAGTGCGCGCCAGCTGACAAAACTGCGCGATCAGCAAAAGCTGTGGAACCGCTATGGTCACACCGAGCTGACGCTGCTCAATGAAAGCGCGGTGCGTCGTGAAATTGCCACTGACCGTTATGTCGGCGGCCTGCTGGATAAGAACGGCGGCCATCTCCACCCGCTTAATCTGGTGCTGGGTGAGGCCGAAGCGGTAAGGCGTCACGGCGGACGGATTTTTGAAGGCTCGGCGGTGACGCGTATTGAACATGGCGAACCGGCACGGGTTCACACGGCTAAAGGTCAGGTGAAAGCGAAGTATGTGATTCTGGCAGGCAATGCATATCTGAGTCAGCAGCTGGCGCCGCGTCTCACGCGTCTCAGCATGCCGTGCGGCTCGCAGATTGTCGCCACGGAACCGCTGTCGGATGACATGGCACTATCACTGCTGCCGAACAATTACTGCGTGGAAGACTGCAATTACCTGCTCGATTATTTCCGCCTGACTGCCGACAACCGCATGCTGTATGGCGGCGGTGTCACCTATGGCGGCAAAAATCCGCCGAATATTGATTCGGTGATCCTGCCCAAACTCAACCGCACTTTCCCGCAGCTGAAAGGCGTGAAAATTGATTACCGCTGGGGCGGCAATTTCCTGCTGACGTTATCCCGCCTGCCGCAATTCGGGCGGCTGGAAAATAATATCTATTACATGCAGGGCGACAGCGGGCACGGCGTAACGCTGACCCATCTGGCGGGAAAGCTCATCACCGAAATGTTGCGCGGTGATGCCGAACGGTTCGATGCCTTCGCGCGCTTACCGCACATGCCCTTCTTTGGAGGCCGCAATTTCCAGGTGCCGTTTACCATGCTGGGCGCGGCGTACTATTCCCTGCGTGACCGTTTAGGCGTCTGATCCGGCGCGTTCCCCGCAGGCATTCTGCGGGGAGTTTTGCTTTTTTTCAGCCTTTGCCCGCGACGGGGAATTCGCTGTCAGTGCCGACTTCGGGCAACTCGTTCAGATCGGGTTCGATCCCTTGTGAAATGTAATCTTTTGCTGCAATCGACTGTTCGTTGCCCGCCGCATCACGGATAAGCACATGTTTGATCGCCCCATCTTTCATCACCTCGCGGTGTACACCGGTATATTCACTCATTATGGTTTCCTTTTTTATGAACTGCGCATAGACATCGCTCACCTCTAAGCATAGTTTTTTATTCTTAAGTGCAACTAATAAAAATCTTAAATGAGCCCAGCAACGCGCTCATTTTCCTGATAAATTAGAGGGATTGTCACTGATGACGAAACCGCACGCCCCCGCACCACTCATGCCTTACAAGGAGAACGCTCTTGGACGCCAGCACGATTAATACTCTTTTCTTCATTGGCGCCCTGTTAGTCGCAGCAAGCATTTTGCTCAGTTCGTTCTCTTCGAAGCTTGGCATCCCTATTTTGGTCATTTTCCTCGCCATCGGTATGCTGGCGGGCGTCGACGGAATTGGCGGCATTGCCTTCGATAATTACACCGCGGCGTATCTGGTCAGTAACCTGGCGCTGGCAGTCATTTTGCTCGACGGCGGGATGCGCACCCGCGCCTCCTCCTTTCGTGTGGCCCTGTGGCCCGCGTTGTCGCTGGCCACTGTCGGCGTGCTCATCACTGCCGGTCTGACCGGACTGGCAGCCGCGTGGCTGTTCAATATCAATCTGATGCAGGGTTTGCTGATTGGCGCGATTATCGGCTCGACCGATGCCGCTGCCGTTTTCTCACTGATTGGCGGTAAAGGCCTGAACGAACGTGTCAGCGCCACACTGGAAATTGAATCCGGCAGTAACGACCCGATGGCGGTATTCCTGACCATCACCCTGATCGACATGATTTCAAAAGGCCAGCACGGCCTGAGCCTGATGTTTGTGGTTGATGTGGTGCGACAGTTTGGTCTCGGCATCGTGTTCGGTGTCGGCGGCGGCTGGCTGCTGCACAAGCTGATTAACAAAATTACGCTGGCCAGCGGGTTATATCCTTTGCTGGCGTTCAGCGGCGGTTTGCTGGTTTACGCAGCGACGATGGCACTGGAAGGCAGCGGTATTCTGGCGGTATATCTGTGCGGTCTGATGCTCGGCAATATGCCAATCCGTAACCGTCACGGTATTTTGCAAACTTTCGACGGACTGGCGTGGCTCAGTCAGATCGGTATGTTCCTGGTGCTTGGTTTGCTGCTGACGCCGAGCGATCTGCTGCCAATTGCCATCGCGGCGCTGGCGTTGTCCCTGTGGATGATCCTGCTGGCACGTCCGCTGTCAGTATTCGTCAGCCTGATCCCCTTTAAAAACTTTACCCTGCGCGAACGCTTCTTTATCTCCTGGGTTGGTCTGCGCGGTGCAGTGCCTATCATTCTGGCGGTATTCCCGATGATGGCCGGACTGCCTAACGCCACGCTCTATTTCAATGTCGCGTTCTTTATCGTGCTGGTTTCCCTGCTGCTGCAGGGTACATCTCTGGGATTTGCGGCGAAAAAAGCCAAAGTGCTGGTCCCGCCGCAGCCGACGCCGATCTCCCGCGTCGGGCTGGATATTGACGTTTATAACGACTGGGAGCAGTTCATCTATCAGCTCGGTTCGGATAAATGGTGTGTCGGCGCGGCGCTGCGTGACTTGCAAATGCCGCAGGCGACGCGCATCGCGGCGTTGTTCCGTGGCAAAGAGATGCTTCATCCGACCGGCAGTACGCGGCTCAAAGAGGGCGACATTCTGTGCGTGATCGGGCAGGAAAAGGATTTGCCTGAGCTGGGTAAACTGTTCAGCGACAGCAATAAAGTGGTGCTGGATGACCGCTTCTTCGGTGATTTTATTTTGCAGGCGGATGCGCCGCTGGATGCCATTTCACAGCTGTATGGCCTGAATCTGGAAGAGTCTGTTGACCAGTCGCAAACCCTGGGACATTTCGTGATCAGACTGCTCGGTGGCGAGCCGGTTATCGGTGACCATATCGAATGGGACGGGCTGACGTGGACAATTGCGGAAATGGACGGGAATCAGGTGAGTAAAGTCGGCGTGAGGATTGTGACACAGAAGGCTTAAATGACGAGCGCCTTCCCCTCTAACAAGGAGAAGGCGCAACGAAGATTACTGACCAGCCTGCGGGTCTTTATCGTAGTCTGAACAGGTCTGATAACCTTTGTTCATGACATGACCGGTGTCGTTATAGCTAACGAAGTAGGTCTGAGCTTTACCGTCACGCGGAGCAACTGCATAAGTCTGGCAAGTCCCTTTCGCATGGATAAGCGTGGCTTCAGTCGATGGTGGTCCTGCAATCGCACGAACCTGAGATTTGGTCATACCGACCTTAACATCGCTGACGACCGGCTCTTTAACGTAACTCGCCGCACGATCGTAAGTCTGACACCCTGCCAGTACAGAAACTGCTGTAGCAACCACAAGTAACATTTTCTTGTTCATAAACTTCTCCTCCTGAGTACTTTTTGTATTGATAAGCATAGAGGACATAAAGGATTTCGCCAGCCAATATGACTTTTATATGTTGATTGCTACAGATTTTCAGTTTTTTCTGATAAACACCGCACTTCTCTGCTCGCGCATTTCATCATCCTTTCCCAAATCTTTTTATGTTTCCAAAAAGAGGATTTTCAGGTTTTTTTGTTCTATACATGAAAGAGGTAAGCCATTGATTGCGCGATAAGGAGCCATGCCTGATGCTTTTGGATCGACGCCGGTTTGTTACTTTGCTGGGCGTGCTCGCCCTGATGCCGATGCCACGTATGGCCTTCGCGACTGCCAGAGAGGTTGCTATGGATACTCTGCTGATTGATAAACCCGACGGCGGTGTGCCGAATAACAAATTACCGGTACTGATTTATCACCGCGTCATTCCGCCCGATACCGCTGATAATGCCGACTATCTCGAACACCTTTTCCGCACTAACGGATGGCCGCCGCAGTGGCGCTATCCGGTGTATACCTTTACGCATTTTCACTCCAACACGCCTGAAGTGCTGGGCGTTTATGCCGGTACGGCGAAGCTGCAACTCGGCGGCGAGCACGGCAATGTTATCGAGGTGAAAGTCGGAGATGTGTTATTGCTTCCGGCCGGGATCGGCCACAAACAGATTTCCGCCGATGAAGATTTCATGCTGGTCGGCGCGTATCCGCCGGACGTAAAAGCCGACATCTGTCATGACGAACTGCCGCAGCTGGCAGCACGTACCAAAGCGGTGAATGCCGTGCCGCTGCCCGCGACGGATCCGGTGACCGGACACACCGAAGGCAGCATGCTGGCGTGGCACAAAAAATAAAAGCCGTTTACGCCGCCGTCAGGGCAAAGCGCGACACGGCCTTTTCCAGCCGCTGCGACTGATCCAGAAGCTGCTGGGAAGAGGCCGCCGCGTGATCGGCCAGTTTTCCATTTTGCAGCGTGACCTGATTAAGTGCGGTGATGCGTTCGGAGACATCGTGAACACTTTGCCCCTGATATAACGTCGCTTCTGAAATCTCACTGACCAGCGCACTCAGGCCGTTGAATATGTGGATAATCTCTTCCAGGCTCTGGCTCAGCACCGACACAGACGCCGAACCACGACTAATCTGCTGCACGGAATCATCAATCAGCTGATGGATACCGCGCGTCGAATGGCTGCTCTTTTGCGCCAGCAGGCCAATCTCTTTGGCTACCACCGCAAAACCGCGTCCGTGCTGACCGGCGTGCGCCGCTTCAATCGCCGCGTTCAGCGCCAGAATGTTAGTCTGAAATGCCACGCCGTCAATCATCGACACGATGCTGCTCATTTCTGAGGACTGGCTGACAATCTCTTTCATCGCCATATCTACCTGCCCCATGACTTCGCCGCCACGGGTCGCCACGCCTTTCGCCTGCTCAGCCTGTCGGGTGGCCTGTTGCGCATGGGCGGCATTTTCTTTCACGCGTTCATTGAGATGGGTGATGTGTTCAGTGGCCGCTCGAAGTTCTTCACTCTGAATCGCCGCCTGAGCGGATAATTCTTCATTACCCTTCGCCATCTGGTCGATGTTCAGCATGATATGCGCCGAGGCATCTCGGACTTCGCTGACCAGCTTTTGCAGACCGTGCTGCATGTTGCGCAGACTCACACCCAGTTCGCGGACTTCAATCACCCGCGCATTGTCGCCTTCCACATCACGCGACAAATCCCCGGCGGCCAGCACGCTGATATGCCCAATCATGCGTTGCAGCGGGCGAATAATCCACGCCGACACGCCGCGCCAGACCAGCACCGCAATCACCGCCAGAATGACCAGCGCGCCCGTAAACAATGTTTTCGCCTGCGTCAGTGCGCTCAGCAAACGATCACTAAGGGAAACCGCCGTATGCTCGTTAACCGCGAGATAAGCATAATATTTCTGACTGAAGTCATCCTGAAACGCCTGAATCGGCACTTCAAAGAAAGAATCGATATTGTTGTTTTTTTGCAGGCCATTCGCCTGCTCCCGCAGCCCGTCAAAAAACATCTGATAGCTGGCTTTCAGTTCCGTCGCCGCCTGGCTGCTGTCTCTGGTCATCTCCTCAAACTGAGTAAACGCTTTCCGGGAGGCTGTCAGCGACCCGAGCGATTCTTCCATCAGACTGTTCCAGCTGCCGACCGAACCGGTTTCTTTATCCTGCATGTAATAAATTCCGGCGCGGTTGAGTTTGTCACTGGCCATCAGCAACTCCATGCGGGCTTTATCCATCACGGCTTGTTGCTGGCGCAAATTTTCGGTGGCGATCACGTTGTTACGGGCATCCTGAAGGATGCTGGTGAGTACGACGGTGGAGAAAATCTGTAAAGCAGAAAACAGGGCGATAACACAAATTACCCCAAAAAGTATTCCCCGTGGACGTTTCATGAAACCAGATCGAAACAATCTGTTGAATGGCGTCTTACCAATAAGTGAACGAGTAGTTAATATCATGATTATTCTGCATTATTTAAATAAGAAGCAGAATTTTACGCGCGGGAAATGACAGAAATATTTCAGGGAGCGGCACGGACCCGCTCCCTGCGATCAGTTACTGCTTAGGAAAAATCCACACATGCTGCTCTGGTAACTTCAGATGACAATGCTGCGGATCGCGCACATCGGTGCCGTACGCGCGAATGACAAAATCATCGCCGGAAGTGCGGAACAGATATTCCCAGCGATCACCGAGATACATGCTGGTCAGCAGCGGTAATTCCAGCTGATTCTCGCCTGGCCCGTCGGCAAGTACCACGCGTTCTACGCGGATCACCGCCGTGCCTTCCTGCCCGGCCAGCACGCCTTCGCCAGCTTGTCCCCACAGCACCCAGCCGCTGCCTTCGATGCGTGCTTTACCGTCGCGCACTTCGGTGACTTTGCCATGCAGACGGTTGTTGCTGCCCATAAATTCTGCCGTAAACAGGGTTTTCGGCGAGCCGTACATTTCCTGCGGCGTGCCCTGCTGTTCAATTTTGCCGTTGTTGAGCAGCAGGATGCGGTCAGAAATCGCCATCGCTTCGTTCTGGTCGTGTGTCACCATCAGCGCCGATAGCCCGAGCTTGATGATCAGCTCGCGCAGGAACACGCGGGCTTCCTCACGCAATTTGGCATCCAGATTCGACAGCGGTTCATCAAGCAGAATTACCGGCGGGTTATAAACCAGCGCACGTCCAATCGCCACACGCTGTTGCTGACCACCGGAAAGCTGATGGGGATGGCGTTTGCCCAGATGCCCCAGCCCCAGCTGATTCAGTACGTCCTGCACGCGCTGAGTGATTTCACCGGCGGAGACTTTGCGCAATTTCAGCGGATACGCCACGTTCTCGAAAACGGTTTTGTGCGGCCACAGGGCATAAGACTGAAACACCAGCCCGAGATTGCGCTCTTCAGCCGGAATTTCACTGCGCGGGGTGCCGTCGTAAACTTTGTTTTTGCCGATGACGATGGTGCCTTTGACCGGTTTTTCTAGCCCGGCGACCGCACGCAGTAAGGTGGTTTTTCCGCTGCCTGAAGGCCCGAGCAGTGATACCACTTCCCCACGTTTCAGATCCATCGAAACGCCTTTCAACACCGGGTTGTCGCCGTAGGTTAAGTGCAGATTGTCGACCGATAATTCAATCATGTAATTTCACTCCAAAACGAAGGGCAATACCCAAACCTAACACCACCAGCAGGATGTTAATAAAGGAGAGCGCGGCCACGATATCAATGGCGCCTGCTGCCCACAGAGAAACCAGCATCGAACCGATAGTTTCCGTGCCAGGCGAAAGCAGATACACACCGGTGGAGTATTCGCGTTCGAAAATCAGGAACATAAGCAGCCACGAGCCAATCAGGCCGAAACGTGATAACGGGATCGTGACGTGACGGGTGATCTGGCCGCGCGTTGCGCCGGTGCTGCGCGCCGCCTCTTCCAGCTCCGGCCCGACCTGTAACAGCGTCGAGGAAATCAGCCGCAGGCCATACGCCATCCACACCACGGTATACGCCAGCCAGACGCTGAAAATCGTACTGCGCAGCGATCGCAGCCAGACCACCAGGTTATCGCGCAGCCACTGCGACCACGGCATACCTGAAAGCCAGCCGGATTTGAGCGCGTTATCAAGCCACATCGGCAGGAACAGAAACACCCACAGGAACGCCAGACCCGCCAGCAGCCCCGGCACCGCACGCGGCACCAGTACGCTGTAATCGAGGAAGCGGGTGACGCCGTCCGGTTTACGGTGCATCGCGATGCCGATAAACAGATAACAGGCAACGGCGAGCGCACCACCGATCACCCCAATCGCCATAGAGTTGACGATGGCGCGCAGCAGATTCGGCTGTTCCCAAATAGTGCGGAAAGTATTAAGCGACAGCTCATCCCAGATGGACACACCGACGCCCCAGTTAGAGATAAAAGCACGCAGCATCACCCCAACCAGCGGAACACCAATGGTCACCGTCAGCCAGAATGCCACCACGGCACCGGCTACCCAGCGCCATTTGCCGAGCGGCAAGGCGCGCGCCTGTGACGCTTTACCTTTCACCGTCACGAAGCGGTTAGCAGTGCGCATCAGACGGCGCTGCAACATCACCAGCGGGATAGTGATACAAATCAGCACTACCGCTACCGCAGCCATCAGGTGATACGACGGCGTGCCGAGTTTATTGGTCAGCTGATACAGATAGGTCGCCAGCACCATGTTGCCTTCCGGGTCGCCCAGTACCAGCATCAGCCCGAAGACTTCCAGCCCGAGGAAGAACAACAGCACGGTGGCGTAAAGAATCGACGGGCGCACCATCGGCAGGCTGACGGCAGTCATCACCTGTAACGGCGAGGCTCCAGCCGTTCGCGCGGCTTCTTCAACATCCGACCCGACGCTGCGCAGCGCCGAGGAGATATAAAGATACGCGTGCGGAACGTGCGTCAGCCCGGCGATCACCACGATGCTCGACATGTCGTAGATATTCCACGGCACGAACCCGATGATGTCCTGCGCCCACAGCGAGAAGAAGCCCACCGGACCGGCCGCCACCACGTAGCCGAAGCCTAATACCATGGGCGAGACAAAAATCGGCACCAGGATCAGTGGTTCAATCAGGCGTCTGCCTGGTAAATCCGTGCGCACCATCAGGAACGCCAGAATACCGCCGAGCGGAATAGCAATAACGACCAGCCCGAAAGCCAGAATAAAGCCGCTTCTCAGCGCTTTGTAGAAATCCGGATCGGTAAAGATGAATCCAAAGGATTCGAGGCTCCATTCTTTTGACGGGGAAAAGAACGGGGCGGAGAGGAAACTTTGTATCACGATGAACGACAATGGAATGTAGATAACCAGCGCCGTTATCAACACCACAATGCCGCGCGGCAGGCTCTGCCACTTTCTGCGCAATGCATTCATGTTACTTCCCTTCGGTTAGCAGCAAAAATCAGGCAAGAGAAAGGGAGGCGCGCAAAGTTGATGCGCGCCCCAACTGCTATTTTTGGGCAGCGGCGCGCCACTGTTTGATGTAATCCAGACGTTTTTTCTGTTGCAGATATTCCAGCAGGGTTTCATCTACCGGGATTGGCTTGAGCGCGGTGCCTAACATTTTGGTCATGCCGTCGATGTCGTTTTTACCTTCGATATCGTTGCGGATGGACGGAATGTCAGCCTGATTGGCCAGAATGCTCTGCCCTTTCTCAGACAGCACGTAGTCCAGCCACAGTTTGGCGGCATTGCTGTTTTTCGATTCCTGACTGATGAAGGAAACGCGGGAAAGTACCAGGGTGTAATCCTTCGGATAGGAAATGCCGAGTGACGGATCCGTTTTGGCGCGGGCTTCGGCGTAGGAACCGAGGATGTTGAAGCCGATCAGGTTTTCGCCGGAAGAAACACGTTCCATCATGGTGCCGGTGGACGACTGCACCGCTAAGCCGCCTTTGGCGACGTCAGCCAGCGTTTTGAAATAGTTCGGGTCGGCTTTGAAATCCTGCACGGACAACATAAAGCCGAGGCCGGATTTCTCGATATCATACGTGGTGACTTTCTTGTTGAATTTTTCGGTCTGACTGGAAATCAGTTTTGCCAGTGCCGCGTGTGAATCTGGCACGTCACCGGCCGCGATCAGACGCTTGTTATAGATAAACACCACCGGCTCATATGTCGTGCCGTAAGCTTTGTCTTTCCACACCGCCCATTTTGGTAACTGACCCTGTTCAGGCGATTTATATTCCTGCGCATAGTCGGTCGCCAGCTTCAGCGCGGTATCCATAGAGGAGCTCCAGACCACGTCGCCGCTGGTGCCGCCCGCCGCCTGTTCGCTGATATAACGGTTGTACAGCTCGGTGCTGTTCATGTCGTTATATTCGACTTTGATACCCGGATAAGTGGCCTCGAAGCCCTGAATCAGCGGGCCTGCGGCTTTGGTATCGGTGGTGGAATACACCACGACTTTGCCTTCTTTGGTCGCGGCATCGACGATTTTTTGATAGTCGGCAGGATAGCCCTGAGGTAATGCAGACATTGCAGAGGAAGACATCATTACAGCCACAGCAATCAGAGAGATACGTAATTTATTCGACATTATTGTTAACCTCTAGTTACATTTGGGAAACTAAAAATCAACATAACGCATAACATCGGACAGGCAATAGGGTAACGTTTTTATCTTCCCGATTTGTGATTCGGGGCGTTTTTTAGGCAATTAACACCATTAAAACCACGGTGCAAAACGCAAACAGGCCATCTGAATGACCTGTTTTTTAAGCTCAGAAAACGGGAATTATTTAAAGTATCCGGCGACATCAATATCGGTCAGTAAATCCTGATGCTCCGGTTTCCAGCCCAAAATATCGCGGGTGATCTGACTGGATGTCGGGTTGTTAAGCGAGGCAAAATGCGTAAACCAGCCAAAATGTGCGGCTGCATTTTCCGCAGTTTTACTGACCACCGGCAGATTCAGGTGTTTGCCAATCAGCGTGGCAATTTCGCGAAATGGCACGCCTTCCTCCGAGTTTGCGTGATATATCGCGTTCGGCGCGCCCTTCTCCAGCGCCAGCACAAACACCTTAGCGGCATCAAAACGGTTCACTGCTGGCCAGAGATTTTCGCCATTCCCCGGATACGCTGATTCACCTTTTTCACGTGCCATCGCAATAATCATTGGCACAAATCCGTGATCGCCCGCGCCATGCACGGAAGGCGGCAGACGCACCAGCGAAACGTGCACACCTTCCTCCGCAAGCTTCGCCACGGCGAGATCTGAAGCCACGCGCGGGTTATGTCCCTGCGGATCGGGTAAATCATTTTCTGTCGCCAGCTTCCCGCCACCCACCAGTGCCGTGCCGGAAGTCACGATCAGCGGTTTATTTGTACCTTTCAGCGCCGCGCCTAACGCGCCAATTGCCAGCCGGTCTTTTTCACAATTTTCCAGAAACTTCGAAAAATCATGGATAAAGGCGGTGTGGATCACGCCGTCGGCCTGCGCAGCGCCGGACGCCAGACTCTCGAGATCTTCAATACTGCCGCGAAGCACGTCGGCACCGGCATCCGTCAGCGCCTGCGCCGAGGCATCTGAACGCGCTAAACCGAGCACCTGATGGCCTGCGCGCAGCAACTCCTGCACCACCGCAGAACCGACAAAACCTGTTGCACCTGTCACGAATACACGCATTTCGAATTCCTCTGTTGTTGGCTCAATCTGCTGCTTAGGAAACAAAATATAGGCGCTGGAGAAAAGACGATCTATGCGCTAATGTCCGTATTATCTTTGCAATCGTCCGGAGTCGCTGATGGATCCTCTTTCTGATGTGTTGTCGCTGCTCAAACCGCGCAGCTATATGTCCAAAGGTTTTGAAGCCGGTGGCGAATGGTCAGTGCAATTTCCTGATCATTATCAGTCGATAAAATGTAATGCGATTATCACCGGCGAATGCTGGCTGGCGGTTGATGGCGTGCCCGCAGCGGTCCATCTGCAAGCCGGTGACTGTTTTGTATTACCGAGCGGTCGCCCGTTCCGGCTGGCCAGTGATTTAAGTATTCCTCCGGTCGATGCCGTGCCGATTTTCGAGCAGGCGCGTGATGGCGGAACCGTGTCCTGCAACGGCGGCAAAGATTTCTTTCTCACCGGCAGCCGTTTTGCAGTCAGCGGTGCAAACGCGCCAACCCTGCTGGCAATGTTGCCGCCGGTGGTGCATATCTCGAAAGAATCTGACAGGCAAAGTTTGCGCTGGGCAGTGGAATGTATGATGCAGGAACTGCGTGATGAACGGCCTGGCGGATTACTGATCGCTCAGCATATGGCGCACATGATGCTGGTTCAGGCGCTGCGGATGCACGCCGATAATGTGCAGGACGATGAAGGCAGTGGCTGGTTTGCTGCGCTGGCCGATAAGCAGCTCTCAAAAGCCCTGAATGCGATGCATGAAAATCCGTCTCACCGCTGGACAGTCCAGACACTTGCTGAACGGGCGGGCATGTCGCGTTCTGTCTTCTCGCAGAAATTTAAGCTGGCCGTCGGCAGCGCGCCGCTGGAATACCTCACACGCTGGCGAATGTTGCTGGCCGGAGACCGGCTGGCAAACAGTAAAGAATCGGTATCGGCCGTGGCCCTTTCGCTGGGCTATGAATCAGAAAGTGCTTTCAGTACGGCATTCAAACGCACATTAGGATGCTCGCCAAGGCAATACGGGCATAAAGATGAGGCGGACGTAGAAAATACAGCAATCGCGGAGTGAGTCGAATTTCAGACACAAAAAAAGCCGCTAATTGCTTAGCAGCTTTAATGTGTTGTTTATGGCGGAGGAGAAGAGATTCGAACTCTTGAATGGTTTCCCATCGCCGGTTTTCAAGACCGGTGCCTTCAGCCGCTCGGCCACCCCTCCGTAAACAACAAGTACTTTGCGACATCAGTCGTTCAGTACGGGGCGTAGTATACAAGACAGAAAAAAAGATGCAAACATTATTTTCAGTCTAGTTTGTTGATTTTATGAGCATTTAAATCACGTTCGCAAACATACGCATAAATTGCAGACACAAAAAAAGCCGCTAATGACTTAGCAGCTTTCTTGTGTTGTTTATGGCGGAGGAGAAGAGATTCGAACTCTTGAATGGTTTCCCATCGCCGGTTTTCAAGACCGGTGCCTTCAGCCGCTCGGCCACCCCTCCGCAACGAAGCGAACTATAAACAGTGCCGATCCGCTTGTAAAGTCTGATTCGGTTTGTTTGCCTGAAAAACAGTCATTCGGCTTGCAAGCGGCGATTTAAGCATCATTTCGGTGATTTTGAAGTCAGGAAACCGCGCCCTGCCCGCCCTGAGCAGGTAAAGAAGGGTAAAACGTCTTTAATGACGCTCCGCAACTACTTACACTGCAACCTGTTTCTATTTTCACCGACTCCAACTTTTTGTTAAGAGTGAGAATTTTATTATGAACCGCATGGATCGTATCGTTGCATCTTCGTCATCATCACGCGCTGGCTCGCTGCTAAGCACGCACCGGGTGCTGCGTAATACTTATTTCCTGCTTGCGCTGACTTTGGGCGTTTCCGCGATCACTGCGACGGCAAGTACGGTTCTGAGATTGCCGTCTCCGGGCTTTCTGCTGACGATCGTCGGGTTTTATGGCCTGATGTTCCTGACCTACCGCACGGCGAACAGTCCGGCGGGTATTTTGTCTGCTTTCGCGCTGACCGGTTTTATGGGTTATACGCTCGGGCCGTTGCTGAGTTCACTCCTTTCTGTCGGCGCCGGTGACATCATTATGCTGGCGCTGGGCGGTACCGCGCTGGTGTTCTTCTGCTGTTCAGCCTACGTGCTGACCACGCGCAAAGACATGTCGTTCCTGTCCGGCATGATGATGGCAGGTTTTGTGGTGTTGCTGGTCGCGGTGATCGCTAACCTTTTCCTGCAAATTCCGGCGCTGTCACTGGCCATCAGTTGCCTGTTTATTTTGTTCTCTGCGGGCGCGATTTTGTGGGAAACCAGCAACATTATCCATGGCGGCGAAACCAACTATATTCGTGCGACCGTGAGCCTGTATGTCTCGCTGTACAACATCTTTGTCAGCCTGCTGAGCATTCTGGGTCTGTCATCACGTACCTGATAATACGTGAAATGAATTGCAGCCCCGCCATCGTGCGGGGCTTTTTATTTTGTCTGACCGCTGTTTTTGTTAAACTGATCCCCGCATTTTTACGGGTTTGAGGTTGTATGCTGGAGTTTGAAGGACAGATTATTGAAACCGACGCTCAGGGTTACCTGAAAAACAGTCAGGAGTGGCGGGAAGGTATGGCGCCCCTGCTGGCAGAAGAAGAAGGTATTGATCTCACCGACGCCCACTGGGAAGTCGTACGCTTTGTGCGCGAGTTTTATCTCGAATTTAATACGTCGCCTGCCGTGCGCATGCTGGTAAAAGCGATGGCGCAAAAATATGGCGAAGAGAAAGGCAACAGCCGCTATCTGTTCCGGCTGTTCCCGAAAGGCCCGGCCAAACAGGCAACCAAAATTGCCGGTCTGCCAAAGCCGGTGAAGTGTTTGTAAACACCTTCAGTATTTGATTTTAAAATCGCTGTAGTGGCCGGGTGCGGTCGGCTCACTGAGCACGCGATCCACCCGTGCATGCTTTGGCCCGCCCTGTTTTAACCAGGCCAGAAGCTGATCGACTTTCTCCTGTTCCCCGCACGCCACGACTTCAACGCTGCCATCCTCGAGATTTCTCGCGTAACCGGTCAAACCTAAACCGGTTGCCTGATGTTGGGTCGCAAAACGAAAACCCACGCCCTGCACCATGCCGTACACATAGGCGGCTATACTGACTGTTGCCATAATTTTCTCTCCGTTAGCGGTATGGTTCGTTGCAATTTCACCTGCATGACCGGACAATGTCGCTCTTTTTTGTCTCCGAACCGACAGAACCTAATTTTATGACTGCACGTTTAATTCTGGCCAAAGGCCGTGAAAAATCTCTTCTCCGCCGCCACCCGTGGGTATTTTCCGGCGCGGTACACCGTGTCGAAGGTAAAGCCAATTCCGGCGAGACTATAGATATTGTAGACAGTCAGGGAAAATGGCTGGCACGCGGTGCTTATTCACCGTCTTCTCAGATCCGTGCGCGTGTCTGGACGTTTAAGCAAGATGAAGACATCGACATCGAATTCTTCATCCGCCGTCTGCAACAGGCACAAAACTGGCGTGATTATATCTCTAAGCGCGACGGGCTTGATGGTTACCGCCTGATTGCCGGTGAATCTGACTGTCTGCCGGGTATCACCATCGACCGTTTCCAGAATTTCCTGGTGCTGCAGTTGCTTTCTGCCGGTGCCGAATATCAGCGAGCGCCGCTGATTGCTGCGCTGCAACATTGCTATCCGGAATGCGCAATCTGGGACCGTTCCGACGTTGCCGTGCGTAAAAAAGAAGGTCTGGAGCTGACTCAGGGACATGTGGTCGGCGATGAGCCGCCAGCCCTGCTGCCAATTCAGGAACACGGCATGAGCCTGCTGGTGGATATTAAAGAAGGCCATAAAACCGGTTTCTATCTCGACCAGCGTGACAGCCGCCTTGCCGCACGCAATTACGCCGCTGGCCGTAATGTATTGAACTGTTTCTCTTATACCGGCGCTTTCGCGGTGTCTGCACTGATGGGCGGTTGTACCAAAGTCACCAACGTGGATACCTCACAGGCGGCGCTTGACGTGGCACGTCAGAACGTTGAGCTGAATAAGCTGGATCTGTCTAAAACCGAGTTCGTGCGTGAAGACGTGTTCCAGCTGCTGCGCAAATACCGCACTGAAGGCAAGCAGTTCGACATGATTGTGATGGATCCGCCGAAATTCGTTGAGAATAAAAATCAGCTGGCGAGCGCCTGTCGTGGCTACAAAGATATCAATATGCTGGCGCTGCAACTGCTGCGTCCGGGCGGGATCCTGCTGAGCTTCTCCTGTTCCGGCTTGCTGCCCACTGACTTGTTCCAGAAAATTCTGGCCGATGCCGCGCTTGATGCCGGTCGCGAAATTCAGTTCGTTGAGCAGTTCCGTCAGGCCGCCGACCATCCGGTGACCGGCGCTTATCCGGAAGGCCTGTATCTGAAAGGTTTCGCTTGTCTGGTGATGAACTGAAAATGGTCTGACTGAGTAAGCACGGCGTGCTGCGATGCGATACGCCGTCGAATTTTTAGCAGAAAGAGCGGTCATAACTTGAAATAGCGCGTTTTATCTCCATATAGAGATCAATGAATTATTTTGGGAGGTGACTATGATTGCCAGTAAATTCGGTATCGGCCAGCAGGTTCGCCACAGACTGTTAGGTTACTTAGGTGTGGTGATTGATGTCGATGCGGAGTATTCGCTCGAAAAGCCCGGTGTTGATGATGTCGCCGCTGACGATATCATGCGCACCGCTCCCTGGTATCACGTTGTGATGGAAGACGAAGAAGGCCAGCCGGTGCATACCTATCTGGCAGAGATTCAGATTGATCACGAAGCCGCGCGTTCTCATCCGGAACAAACGTCTCTGGATGACCTGGCCGAATCTATCCGCAGCCAGCTTCAGGCGCCGCGTCTGCGTAACTGAGTCAAATCCCGCAGGACGCCTTTAAACATTAAAAACCGGCTTCGATGGCCGGTTTTTTTATTACCTGATTTTGACGCAGATAGCTGTTTGGGATCCCGATTACTTTTCCATTCCCAAACGCGGAATTTCAATTTTCGGACAACGATCCATCACCACTTTTAATCCGGCCTCTTTCGCCAGCACGGCCGCCTGTTCATTGATTATGTCTAACTGGAGCCACAGCACTTTGGCTTTAATGGCAATCGCTTCCTGCGCCACACCATAAGCGGCATCGACATTACGAAATACATCGACCATATCCACCGGATGAGGAATTTCAGCCAGTGAACCATAAGCTTTTTGTCCCAGTAATTCCTTCCCAGCGAGCTTCGGACTGACCGGGATCACCTCATAGCCCTGAGAAAGTAAATACGCCATTACGCCGTAGCTCGGACGGCCCGGATTGTCACTGGCACCTACCAATGCGATGGTTTTCACTTCCTCAAGAATCTTGCGAATATCATTATCTTGCACGGGATTATCTCCTTTTACCTGTATTCGTTAAGTGTAACGCAGGCTGGCTATTCCGACAGCCTGTGGTTCAAAAAGGCGACATACCTCACCCGGATAGTGTTAATTAAAAACATTTTGTAAAACTTTGACACATTATCACCATTGCTGAATAATAGACGATGAGCAATTTGGTATCCGGGGAGAAGAAGAATGAAAGTCTGTCATGCGCTGGTCGCATTAGCGAGTCTCAGCCTGATGGCGTCAGCTTCGGCGACCTCACTTAAACTGTCCCCAGACGTTGACGTTCTGGTGATCGACGGTAAACAAATGTCTGGCGCAATTCTTAAAGGCGCGGACAGCCTCGAGCTCGACGGCGGTCAGCATCAGATCCTGTTTCAGGTCAGCAAGAATCTCCGTAGCGGCGTAACGCCGATGTATCACTCCCCTGCCCTTATCGTAACGTTCAATGCCAAAAGCAATCGCTCCGTTTCCTTCGTCCTGCCCAAACTGAGCAACGAAACCGAGGCGACACAATTTAACAAGCAGATGAACTATCAGCTGGTTGATGAACAGGGTCGGCAGATACCGACGCAGCGTGATGTTCTGAATATGTTTAATCCCGTGCACACCGCTGACGCTGAAAAATTGATGATGACGTACAATTTGTCCGGCGCACGTGCGGCAGTTCCTTCATTTGCAAAAGGGGCGACGGATAAAAAATCGGCACTTGCCCAGGGTACACCATCGCAAATTTCAATCGCTTATCTCCACCCGCTCTGGACTCGCCTGGCAGCAAACGCCAGCTTCGAACAATTTCTGCTCTGGTTTAAACTGCCCGGTGAACAAGAGCAGACCTCGTAATTTAATCTGCGTCACGCATTCTTTCTCTTAACGCCGAATTATTGCCCCCGCTCTATGCAGTAAAACGGAGTTTCAGTATTCTGTGATCCACTCTTACTTCGCGTTGAAGGGAATTTGATGGAATACACGACCCGTACGATCGCAAAACAAAAACATATTGCTTTGGTCGCGCATGACCACTGTAAAAATACCCTGATGAAATGGGTCGACAAAAATATCGCCGAACTCTCAAAACATACTCTCTACGCCACCGGTACCACCGGTAATCTGGTGCAGCGAAATACCGGCATCAATGTAAAAAGTATGCTGAGCGGCCCGATGGGTGGTGATCAGCAGGTGGGTGCGATGATTGCCGAAGGCAAAATCGATTTACTGATTTTCCTGTGGGATCCCCTGAATGCGGTTCCGCATGATCCTGATGTTAAAGCCCTGCTGCGTCTGGCAACCGTGTGGAATATTCCGGTGGCGACTAACGTGGCAACCGCGGATTTCCTGATCAACTCCCCGATGTTCCAGTCTGAAATCGAAATCGTTATTCCCGACTATCAACGCTATTTATGGTCGCGCCTGAAAGAGTGATTTAAAGACTCGCACTGTTAAATGTTAATTAGCAGAAAAGTAAAACCCGGCCATTGCCGGGTTTGTCATTTCAGGGTTTACGCTGCGCCGGAACGCCAATGTCTTCCAGCTGCTCCACAAATACCGACGGACGCTCTTTATCCTGCATCAGCCAGACCTGATGCTTTGCCCGCGTCATGGCCACATACAGTAAACGCCGTTCCTCAGCATCCATAAAGTCCTCCGGTTCCGGAAGCAGAACTTCTTCCAGCAGGGACTCCCGCGCTGCAGCAGGGAAACCATCATTCCCTTCATGCAGACCGACGATAATCACGTATTCCGCCTGCTGCCCTTTGCTGGCATGAATGGTCATGAATTCGAGATTGAGTTTTGGCCAACGCGTTGCGGCTTTTTCCAGAATTTGCGGTCTCAGATGGTGATAACGCGCCAGTACCAAAATTCGCTCGTCAGAAGTGACATATCCGCTGAGCTTATCCAGCAGTTTTTCCATCTGATCCTCAGGCAGGATCACCACGTTCTTCTTATTGCCTTTGGTCAGACTGTTCAGCGGTTTTTTTAGCTGATAAGGGTTTTGCTGGACAAACTTATTGGCAATCTCACCGATGCGATCGTTGAACCGGTAAGTAGTATCCAGCTCGCATTGCGCCCCTTCGCCAAAGTTTGTGGCAAAAGCGGTGGTCAGCGAAAGTTCCGCCCCGCTGAATCGGTAAATCGCCTGCCAGTCATCCCCTACAGCGAATAAACTGGTGTGCTTATTAAGCTTACGTAACGCCGAGAGCAGAAGCGCGCGCTGTGGCGAGATATCCTGAAATTCATCAACCAGAATGTGTTTCCACGGACTGACGAAACGGCCTTTTTCCAGAATATTGACCGCCTGATGAATAAGCCCCGAAAAATCCACTGCGCCTTCATCTTTGAGCGCGATTTTCCAGGCTTTCAATAGCGGTGCCATCAGACGAATGCGTTTCGTGAACAGATCTTTGACTTCTTCAGGCGCACTTTCAATCATTTCTGCCTGACTGCCACCGTGCATGCGCATCAGGCTGAGCCAGCGCTCAAGACGGCTGCCCAGCCGTTCAGCCAGCGATTTGTTTTTCCAGTAATCACCGTCAGGCACCGTCCATTCCAGCTCGTCGGTCATCCATTGCCGCCAACCGCTGGCCTGTACTTTTTTCTCCGCACACTGTTGCTGCCAGGTTTTGATCAGCAGACTGCGGCGCGCTTTTGCATCCGTTTCGAGTTTGCTTATCTTCGGCGCTTTCTTGCTGCCTTCCTGAATGATTTGAAGCGCCAGCGCATGGAAAGTTTTAGCTTTAATTCCGTCAGTATGCAGCCGTTCTTTGATGCGGGTATTCATTTCATCCGCAGCCTGGCGCCCGAATGCCAGCAAAAGAATTTGCTCAGGAAGCGCCTCCTGACGGCGTAACAACCAGCCTGCACGTGCCACCAGTACGGATGTTTTACCGCTACCGGCACCCGCCAGAACCAGAACGGAATCTTCACCGTTGACCACGGCGCGACACTGACTCTCGTTAAGTGGCGAGACTTCGACGGTATCGAAAAAATCGCGATTGTCTGCGATCACCCGTTCGGTCCAGGTAAGATTACGCTGCGTCACGCTGCGCTTGCCCTGCTCCAGCCAGCGAAGGCAGGTCTGGTAATCGTCACGGCAATTGTCAAAATCATTGAGGCGTTCTACAGGCACCGGAACCGCTGAAAAGGCTTCCTGAATATCTTTTTGTACATCCGCTAAATCAACCCGTTTGAACCATTTATCCTGCTGCTCAATCTGAGTGATCTTCTCGATTTGTCCATGCAATACACCGGCGCTGACCCCGCTCATCTCCTGACTCCAGGTCTGCCAGATATTGAGGAGGTAGTGATAAAACCGCTGAGTTTCCTGCCATTCGGTGCCGTGAAGCCGCACAACTTTCTGTTCCGGCAACTCAAACTCAAGCTCGCCCCAGACGATGCCGCGCTTACAGCGGATCTGGATAAGCTGATTAAAAGGGATCAGGTAGTGATGTTTATCGCCACTGACTTCCACGCCCGCATTAAGCAGACGCACCCGGTTATAAGGATGCTGCGCCAGATGTTTCCCGAATGAGGTCGATTTCAATTCCATATCATCACACCGTGTTTTCTCTAAATTCCTGACGGAAAGGTAATGTTTATTATTTTACATGCAAGTGTATTTCAGAGTTTACCTTTGATAAGCGCAGGCGATCCACGTTACAAAACAGAGTAGAATAAGAGGTATGTTTCATTTAGGGAAACATGAAATCTTTTAACTTTTAATACCTTCGGGAAGATCAGACATGCGCACAGTTCTTAATATTCTCAACTTTGTTTTAGGTGGTTTCTTTACCACTCTCGCCTGGCTGTTTGCCACGCTGGTGAGCATCGTACTGATTTTCACCCTGCCCCTGACCCGCTCCTGCTGGGAAATCACCCGTCTGTCTTTGATGCCGTTTGGCAACGAAGCCGTTCATGTTGATGAATTGTATCCTGAAAAACGCAATGCGTTGATGTCCGGTGGTGGTACTCTGTTGAATATATTCTGGTTTATTTTCTTCGGCTGGTGGTTATGCTTGTCCCACATCATGGCGGGTATCGCTCAATGTATCAGTATTATCGGTATTCCGGTGGGCATCGCGAATTTTAAAATCGCGGTGATTGCACTCTGGCCGGTAGGACGTCGCGTAGTTTCTGTTGAACTCGCCAAACAAGTTCGTGAAGCTAATGCCAGCCGTCTGATGAAAGATGGTCGTATTCGCTGATTTTCATCATTTTTGATTTTTACGTGGGGTTTTTTAGTGCTTTCGATTGCACCGGGTTTAAGGCGCTATGCCTATAACAGCAATGTTCTTTATCACATCAGAATTTTCATTGCTCTGGCAGGCGCGGCCGCCTTTCCATGGTGGCTGGGTCAGATTACGCTGACTATTCCCCTTACGCTCGGTGTCGTCGCCGCTGCACTGGCTGATCTTGACGACCGTCTGGCGGGCAGGCTGCGCAACCTACTGATCACCCTGGTGTGTTTTTTCATCGCATCTGCGTCAATCGAACTGCTTTTCCCCTATCCATGGCTGTTTGCCCCCGGACTGATGCTGTCTACCTGCGGATTTATTCTGCTCGGCGCACTAGGCCAGCGTTATGCCACCATTGCTTTCGGCGCGTTGCTGATTGCCATCTATACCATGCTGGGTACCAGCATGTATCACATCTGGTATCAGCAACCGCTGATCCTGCTGGCCGGTGCCATCTGGTACAACCTGCTGACGCTGGCCGGGCATATTATCTTTCCCATCCGGCCATTGCAGGATCAGATTTCACGCTGCTTTACGCAACTCGCGGCTTATCTCGAAGCCAAAGCGACGCTGTTCGACCCCGATCAGGAAGACAATAATCAGCAACTGGTTGAGCTGGCGATGGCCAACGGACAGCTGGTTTCTACGCTCAATCAGACTAAAAATACGCTGCAAACTCGTCTGAAAGGCGACCGGGGACAGAAAGGAACGCGCCGGACGTTGCATTATTATTTCGTGGTGCAGGATATTCATGAGCGCGCCAGTTCATCGCATGTGAAGTACCTTAAGCTGAGTGAACAATTCCATCACAGCGATATCTTGTTTCGTTTCCAGCGTTTAATGAGTATGCAGGCACGCGCCTGTTCGCAATTGTCACAATGCATCCTGTATCGTCAGAAATATCAACATAACAGCCAGTTTGAGCGCGCATTCGCCAGGCTCGACGAGGCGCTGAAACGTCTGGAGTCGCAGGGCGAGCATCGGGAAATGTTGCAGGCATTGCGCCATCTTTTACGCAATCTGCACGCCATTGATGCACAACTGGCCAATATTGAATCCGAGCAATCTCTGCCTGAAAATAATGAGACAGGCAAAAACACCTTCGCCGAAGACCGCCTTACCGGGCTCGATGATATCTGGTTGCGTATATCTCGCCATTTCACGCCACAATCGGTGTTGTTTCGCCACGCGGTGCGAATGTCTGTTGTGCTGTTTGTCGGCTACGTATTTCTTCAGGTCAGCGGTTTGAACCACGGCTACTGGATTTTGCTCACCAGTTTATTTGTCTGTCAGCCTAACTACAGCGCCACACGACGCCGTCTGGCCCTGAGGATCATCGGCACCCTTGCCGGTATTGCACTGGGTATTCCAATACTGTATTTCGTTCCTTCTATTGACGGACAAATGATCCTGATCGTTATCAGCGGGTTATTGTTCTTTGCCTTTCGCACGGTGCAATACGCGCAGGCCACGATGTTCATCACCCTCCTGGTGCTGTTGTGCTTTAACTTACTGGGCGAAGGTTTTGAAATCGCTATTCCCCGTATCATCGATACGCTGATTGGCTGTGGTATTGCCTGGGCGGCGGTGACCTTTATCTGGCCGGACTGGAAATTCAGGCAAATCGACCGCGTCGTCAGCAAAACCTTCGATGCGAACTGCCGTTACCTTGACGCAATTCTGGTGCAATACCATCAGGGGAAAGACAACAGTCTCGATTACCGTCTGGCGCGCCGTGATGCACATAACTGCGATGCGGAGCTGGCGTCCGTTGTCTCGAATATGAGTTCTGAGAAGAATAACGATACAGCGACACTGGATGCCGCCTTCCGACTGCTTTGCCTGAACCATACGATGTTGAGCTATATCTCTGCGCTGGGCGCACATCGTGAGAAAATTAACGATGCAGAAACTCTGAGTTTGCTGGATGACGCGGTCTGCTGCGTGGAAGGGGCACTGCACCATCTGCCCTCTGAAGCGGATCGCATTCAGCAGGCTCTTGAAAATCTGACTGCCCGTATTCAGATGAGAACCACGGATTCCGACAGTAAAGAACAACTGGTATTGCAGCAAATTGGATTACTGGTGGCTCATTTACCTGAACTCACCAGTCTTAATAGTAAAATTCTGCCCGTTCAGAGTTCCTGACTATCCACAGCCGTCAAACGCTGCGGCTTAGTGCATCGTCAGGGGATATTGATCTTGCTGATGGTTGAACCATTGAGTTAATAACTCTCTGGACGCCACCGGCAAGGCAGCTTCATGAAAACCCAAAATAGCCCCCTCCAGCGCCATCAGTAAGTTAATGCCCAAATTCTTTTTTTTTATTGCGCACAATTTCAGGTATGCCCTGCGTGCGCCCTGCATCCTAAGGTCACCTGAATTTTCAATCCCCACCTGCCACAGCATCCGCTCAAGTGCCAACGTGAGATTGGGCAAGTCTTTTAAACGCAGGGCTTCACTATTTTTCTTTGATTCAATTTCACGCCGCATGCCTTTTAGCGCCACTTTCGCCAGCCTCAGGAGTATCTGAGGATCACTCCATTGGTCATGACTGACTTTGAAATAACGTAAATGCACATCCATCCCCCGCTTGCGGTAAATCAGTCGCTCCATTTTTTTACGGCAAAAGTGAGCTTCATTGTCATCGTTCGCCCGCAGATATAACTCCCCGTCAGAGACCAGACCGAACATGGCGCTATCAGCAGATAAACTGAACCCGCCAAACTGCGTACGCGAGCGTATATTGCCCAAAGGGGCAAAAAGTTCCAGACATTCAAGCACTCTTTTTTTTGATTGATTTATCATTGCGTTATCCTTTTCACATTCATTCCTTACGACCAGTTTGAATTACCACAACTGCTAAAAGCAAAATACGCAATGTCGTGTGTGGCAACAAACATAAAATGCAGTTGCAGGGTATTGCCTTCAAAATTTGCGAGATGTCTTGGAAAAATTGGGTTGATCTTTGCTCATCGCCAGAGTACTGTACATCCATACAGTAACTCACTGGGGTACATCTCTATGCGAACTCAACACCTTGCAAATCATCATTTTAGTCAGCTTGCTTTGCCCGTTTCCCGTGCACAGGTAAATACGTCTGCATCCTTGAATAATGGTCTGATCACCGAGTTCGTCTATAGTGCGAGCCAGCCTGCTTTTGCCCAGTTACTGCTGCCCCTGCTGCAACATCTCGGCATGCAATCACGCTGGTTGTTGTGGCTGACACCTCAGCAAAAATTGAGTCGCCACTGGTTATCACAATCAGGTTTACCGGTGGATAAAATGGTTCAGGTTAATCAGATAACCGCGATGTCGACCGTCGATGCAATGGAGAAAGCATTACAGACCGGTAACTACAGTGTAGTGCTCGGATGGCTGCCAGATTTGAATGATGCAGAGAGGGAAAGATTGCAAATTGCTGCACGTCAGGGGGGAGCTTACGGCTTCATCATGAAGCCAACAAATGAACAGAATTCAGCTTGTGGACATCACTCAACAGTAAAAATTCACTCTTCCGTATACCATTAGTTCAAAATAGGAATGTTCCTACGAAAATAATGCGGAACTTAGTGATTTGTGCTGAGAAAGGTTCAGAACCCAGTAAAAATGGGCTTCCTGAATGTAGATTGCCTTCACAAATTGTCAGCAATTAGTCAAAGCCGTTAAGAAATGTGTACGTTTTTCCCTTTTTTTCCACGGTGTTAACACATCAAGCTTGTAAGTTTCGCGCCACGTTGTAGACTTTACAACGCCAAGGTTGCTCAATAATGCCAACGTAAAGTGGCAAGTTCTGAAATGAAGCAATAATCTTGGCGTAAGGATTTTAACCAAGGGCTTAAAAAGCATAAAGCTCAATTGCCTATTTGGATGATAACGAGGCGCAAAATGAAAAAGACAGCTATCGCATTAGCAGTGGCACTGGCAGGTTTCGCTACCGTAGCGCAAGCCGCCCCTAAAGATAACACCTGGTACACCGGTGCTAAATTGGGCTGGTCCCAATACCATGACACTGGTTTCGCAAATGCTTACAACGGTATCGGCAATGGCCCTACCCACGAAAGCCAACTGGGTGCAGGTGCGTTCTTGGGTTACCAAGCGAACCAATACCTGGGCTTTGAAATGGGATATGACTGGCTTGGCCGTATGCCTTACAAAGGCAGCGTAAACAATGGCGCGTTCAAAGCACAAGGCGTTCAGCTGGCTGCTAAATTGAGCTACCCACTGACTGACGATCTGGACATCTACACCCGTCTGGGTGGTATGGTCTGGCGTGCAGATGCCAATGGTAACTTCAACAACGGTGCTAACGGCCGCGTAAGCGATCACGACACCGGCGTTTCTCCACTGGCAGCAGTTGGTTTTGAATACGCAGTGACCAAAAACTGGGCTACCCGTCTGGATTACCAGTGGGTTAACAACATTGGTGACGCTGCTACCGTTGGTGCACGTCCTGATAACGCAATGCTGTCTGTAGGTGTTTCTTACCGTTTCGGTCAAGATGAAGCAGCTGCACCAGTTGTTGCTCCAGCACCAGCTCCGGCTCCAGTTGTAGAGACTAAGAAATTCACTCTGAAATCTGATGTCCTCT
The DNA here is from genome assembly GCF_003614975.1 of Rahnella bruchi. Classification (GTDB taxonomy): domain Bacteria; phylum Pseudomonadota; class Gammaproteobacteria; order Enterobacterales; family Enterobacteriaceae; genus Rahnella; species Rahnella bruchi. The sequence continues at coordinate 253,404 of NZ_QZWI01000002.1, forward strand.
TCAACTTCAACAAAGCGACTCTGAAACCAGAAGGCCAACAGGCTCTGGATCAGCTGTACAGCCAGTTGAGCTCAATCGATCCTAAAGACGGTTCTGTTATCGTTCTGGGTTACACCGACCGTATCGGTTCAGAACAATACAACCAGAAACTGTCTGAGCAACGTGCTCAGAGCGTAGTAGATTACCTGGTATCTAAAGGTATCCCTGCTAACAAAATCTCTGCACAAGGCCAGGGTAAATCTAACCCAGTTACTGGTTCTACCTGTGACTCCGTTAAAGGCCGCGCTGCTCTGATCGACTGCCTGGCACCAGACCGTCGTGTAGAAATCGAAGTTAAAGGCTACAAAGATACTGTTACTCAGCCACAGGCTTAATAACACTCTTTAGCTTTTGCTACAGATATCAAAAACCCCGCCTCGGCGGGGTTTTTTTATGTCTTCTTTAATACCTGCTAAAAGGGAAATCTGAGCATAAACAAAGGAAGGAGAAGAGAGACTCAGCTCTCTTTTTTACCGAGGATTTGTTCCAGATCTTCTTTGAGTGAAGACATCTGATTTGCGTATTTCTCTTTACGTTCTGCGTCTTCAAGCAACTGAATGATCGTGTCAGACAGCGTTGCTTCGCGCCTTTGTGCCAGCCCGGCCAGACGCTGCCAGACAAGAAATTCCAAATCGATCGACTTCTTACGCGTATGTTGATGTTCAGCGTTGAAGTGACGCTTACGTCGGGCACGGATCGTTTGTTTCAACCGATTTTCCAGCGACGGATTCATATTATTAACAATCCAATCCGCCACTTTCACCGGCTCGTTTTCCAGCCTGAGAAGTTGATTCACAGATTCTTCAGCAGCGCTGTTTTCCAAATGGCGAGTGATCCGCTCACCTTCCCGGTGTTTTTTCACCAGATACTTCCATTTCCAACCGCTTTCGAGATTTTCCAGTTGCTGATATTTCATCGTGAACTCTTCGGTGACCACGTAACTTTACTAAGCATAACAGCTTTAATTCAATTTTCACCCCAAATAAACCGGCTTATTTCGCCTGTTTTTTAAGCACCCGTTCAGCAATGTGCGCTAAGACCAATTGTGCTACGACTCTGATTGTATGCAGCCGGATATATTCTTGTATAATCGCTCTTTCCCTTTTTATAGAAAACAGCTAACACATTGACCAATAACCGACTTGACTGGCAGCTTTTACTGCCCGATACCGCGCCTTACGAGGCAATTTTTGCAACGGCTGCCCAGTTAGCCCCTGTCGATTTCGCAGGCACTCAGCCCCGGCTGGAAAATGGTTTAACGCTGTTTTGTCATCCCCGTTCCCGTCCGCGTTTTATGACGCTTAAGGCGCAGGAAAATCGCGAGTACTTGTCACGTATTACTGACGTGGTCAGCAGCCTGCTGCCGGAACAAACCGAAGTGATCGGCAACCGCTACCATATTGATGGTAATAAGGTGACGCTGCTGGCAGCCAAAACTGCCGAAGATACTTTCGCGGCAAGCTTTACCTGCCAGTACCGCGAATGGATTGAGCCAGAACAGTTGTTTGGCTGTGTTCGCCTGTACAAAGATCAGATTCAGCTCGAGCCGGGTCTGGTGCATCAGGTCAATGGCGGCGTGTTAGTGCTGTCAATCCGCACACTCATCGCTCAGCCACTGATGTGGTTGCGCCTCAAGCAGATGATCACTGAAGGCCAGTATCACTGGGTTTCCCCCGATGAAACAAAACCTTTACCGGTTACTGTGCCTCCCATGCCGCTTGACCTGCGTCTGATCCTGGTGGGTGACCGCCTTTCGCTGGGTGACCTCAGCGATATGGAACCTGAACTGATGGATTCTGCTATTTATGGCGAATTCGAAGCAGATCTGCCGCTGACCGAAGAAAGCGACATGGAAACCTGGTGTGGTTACGTGAACACGCTGGCTGATGAGCTTGAGATCCCACGTCTTGCTGCCGATGCCTGGCCAGAGTTTTTGAAAATAGCCATCCGCCACAGCACCGATCAGGGAAGCCTGACTCTCGATCCTGTCTGGTTAAATGCCCAACTTAGCGAAGCCGCACTCTACAACGAAGATGAGTTGCTCAGTGCCAAATCTCTTGAAGCGGCCGCTAATGCACGCGCCTGGCGCGAAAGCTACCTGCAGGAACGTATGCAGGACGAAATTGAGCTGGGGCAAATCCGTATTGAAACCGAAGGTGAAGTGGTCGGGCAGATTAACGGCCTTTCGGTTCTGGAATACCCAGGTCATCCACGCGCTTTAGGTGAACCTTCGCGTATTAGTTGTGTCGTACACACCGGCGACGGTGAATTTACCGACGTTGAACGCAAAGCAGAATTAGGTGGCAATCTGCATGCCAAAGGCATGATGATTATGCAGGCCTTTTTGATTTCCGAGTTAGAACTCGACCAGCCTCTGCCCTTCTCCGCCTCGATTGTGTTTGAGCAGTCTTACGGAGAAGTGGACGGCGACAGCGCATCCCTCGCTGAACTCTGCGCACTGATCAGTGCGTTGTCGATGCAGCCGATTAACCAGCAAATTGCGGTCACCGGCTCTGTCGATCAGTTTGGGAATGTGCAACCTATTGGTGGCGTGAACGAGAAAATCGAAGGTTTCTTCGAAGTTTGTCAGCGTCGCGGTTTGACCGGTAAGCAAGGGGTCATTCTGCCAACCAGCAACGTGCGTAATCTTTGCCTGCATCCGCAGGTTCTGGACGCCGTTCGCGAAGGCCAGTTTCACTTATGGGCAGTTGATAACGCAGCCGAAGCGCTGCCTATCCTGACCGGACTGATTTACACAAACGAAGAAGAAGCTGAAGAAGAGCGTCCGAGCCTGCTGGGATTGATTCAGCAGCGTATAGCACTGGTCACATCGCAAGGTGGCCCGCGTTATCCGTGGCCTCTTCGCTGGCTGAACTGGTTCAGCCGCAGCTGATCGGAGTTGTTCAGCTTACAGCTGTAAGCTAAGCTTCGCCCTTCATTAAAATAAGGCTTACATAGAACATGGTAGATAAACGCGATTCCTATACGAAAGAAGACCTCGTAGCTTCTGGCCGCAGTGAACTGTTCGGCGCTGGCGGCCCTCCATTACCATCAGGCAATATGCTGATGATGGATCGCATCGTTAAGATGCAAGAAGATGGCGGCACCCATGGCAAAGGTTATGTTGAAGCTGAGTTAGATATCAATCCTGACCTATGGTTCTTTGGCTGTCACTTTATCGGTGATCCGGTGATGCCAGGCTGTCTGGGTCTGGACGCAATGTGGCAGTTAGTCGGTTTCTATCTTGGCTGGCTCGGTGGCGAAGGCAAAGGCCGCGCGCTGGGTGTGGGTGAAGTTAAATTCACCGGTCAGGTTCTTCCAACCGCAAAAGTGGTTACCTACCGCCTGAATTTCAAACGTGTTATCAACCGTAAACTGATCATGGGCGTGGCCGATGGTGAAGTGCTGGTTGATGGTGTGGTGATTTATACCGCAACTGACCTGAAAGTCGGTTTGTTCAAAGACGCGGCTGCTTTCTAAGAAAGCGGATTGCTGAGTCTGATAAAACGGTGAGTCTGATGGCTCGCCGTTTTTTATGCGCAGTATTCAGCGCACATGACAGTTTTTGACGAAGCGTGACACTTTTTAGCGCTGTATGATGACAGTTGCTACAAACAAAAACCTCCGCGCGCAGCGGAGGTTGTTCCTTATTCTGACAGGGGAGCCGCTTAAGCGGTTACAGCCCTGTCCTCCATGGCTTGTCGCCAACCCCCGAGCCAGTGTGATCGGGCATCTAACGATTGGTACGGACAAATCTCTTTAGAGCGTCCGCCAATACCTGCTTGATATCCACGTGATTGTGCCCGTTCCAGGCGATCGCGTTTTTGTCTCTTCATGCCTTATATCCCTCATTATTCAGGTCAGGTGGAAAGAAAACAGTGGCCCGCTTCTGCGTCCACACCTAACAAATAGCTGCAATTGGCAGAGAGGTCAATGCGCAAAATTCACGCCAATGTCATATTTGTGAGTTATATTATTCGATTGCGCGCAAGATAATCGTGCCGATAAAAACCTCATCTGGCTGATCGCCATAAAAAAATCCCGGGGTCTGAAAACTAAGAAACCGGGATTTTTTATGTTTTACTTAAAAAATATTAAGCTTAAAAAAACATCATCTGATTTGTGAAGCTATCTGGCCCGCCTCTTGCTGCCATCCGGTAGCCAGCGTTTTAACCAGCGCATCGTAACCATCTTCGTTCTGTTTCAGGTTCAGCGTGAAATCACGCTGAAGCATCTGTCCGCTGCGGCTCAGTGTCCAGCTTCCGCTGATAACCACCGAGCCATCGTAGCGACCGTGGAATCCGGTCACATTGACGTTCAGCACGTCCTGGTCGTCTGCATTGACTGCCTGTGTGGAAACCAGAGTCCCCGGCAAATCGCGGCGCAGGTAAGTTACCAGCGATTGCTGAAGTTGTTGATCCAGCGGACTGGCCCAGAGATTATTCTGGGTCAGCGTGTACTGCACATCGTTGGTCTGATAAACCAGTCCGTTACCTGACAGATAATCCGCCACACTGACCCTTTCAACCCACAGATGGTGCTGCGATGTCATGCCAGATGACATCGCGCTGCCCGTTGCCGGAGCGCTGTTGAGCACCGGCAACTGGTAGTAGGTTTTTTGATCACTGCTGCTACAGGCAGTCAGGAATAATGCTAAGACGACAGGTATCCATTTCATCATTATTTGGCCTTCTTCGGCTGAGGATCATCTTGCCCTGGGGCGGCGAAAATCAGTGCATTACTTTTCTGGTTCAGCGTTTTCAGTACAGGTTGCAGTTCACGCAGGGTCTTATCCAGACTTTGCATGTCATTTACCATATGTCCGTAGGCCGGAGAACCTGGCTGGAAACCTTTCAGGCTGCGGTTAAGCTGAAGCAGAGTTTGCTGCATGTTCTGCGGCAGATCTTTCATTTCCTTGCTGGTAACGATCGCATTCAGGGAATCGATGGTTCTCTGCGTCGCTTTCATGGTCTTCTGACTTTCCGCCAGCGTGCTGGTGGCTTCACGCATCATCGGTTCGATCGGGAGGTTATTGATCTTATCGAGCGTGGTCATCAGTTTCTGTTGGATCTGCGCAAAACCGCCACTTACCGTAGGCAACAGTTTATGACCGGCAATTTCAAGAGGACCTTTCCACGGTTTCTCGTTTGGATAGAAGTCCAGATCGATATACATCGCACCCGTTAACAGATTGGCGGATTTCATCGAGGCCCTCAGGCCATGAGCGATACCGTCACGGATATGATCTTCGATATTGAAATTACTGCCCAGCAGTTGAGCAAAGCGATCAGGCTCTATGCGGATCAGCACCGGAATGCGGTAATCATCAGAAATCTGCTGCTTGAGGACGTTCAGCGGATAAGGCACTTCAGCAACGGTACCCAGACGAATGCCGCGGAATTCAACCGGCGCGCCAGGTTGTAGCCCGCGAACAGAATCCGAGAAGAACATCACGTAATCCATATGACGGGTATACAGCGATTCCTGAATACTTTTCTGATCGTCGAAAAGCCTGTAATCGTCGCCGTTTTTAGCAGCATCGCCTTGCGTCCAGCCATTAGGAATATCGAAGCTGACGCCACCGCTGAATAACGTGGTCAGTGAGCCCATTTCCACACGCATACCGGCGGCCGACATATCGAAATTCACACCGCTGTCTTTCCAGAAGCGCACATTATCAGTGACCAGAGTGTCGTAAGGTGCACGGATAAAGAGCTGATATTTGATATTACGGGCTTTTGGATCAAAGTGGCTGGTTTCCACCGTACCGACCTGGAAGCCGCGGAACAGCACCGGATCGCCTGGGCTTAGCTGGCCAGAACGCTCACTTTCGAGGATCACGCGGATCCCTTTCGCATCAGGCGATGCCAGTGGTGGCGAATCGTCCAATGTGTATTGTTCTTTTTCTTCGCCTTTGTTACCCGGCTGCAACTGAATATACGCCCCGGATAATAATGTGCTCAGGCCGGACACTCCTTCGCGACCGATTTGAGGTTTCACGACCCAGAATACGGAATCACCACGCAGCATTTTTTCCATGCCGGTGTTCAGACGGGCTTTGATGATAACCTGCTGCAAATTTTCACTGAGCGTAACAGATTCGACCTTACCGACATCAACGTTACGGCTTTTAATAGTGGTCTTCCCACCCTCAATACCTTCAGCCGTGGTGGTGATTAATGTCACTTCCGGACCCTGATGGCTGTAGTGGTAGAACAGTATCCATGCGCCGATCAATGCCGTGACAATCGGCACAATCCACACTGGCGACCAGCGTTTAATTTTTTCTACTTTGGCAGTTCCGTCTTGCTCTGCCATATTATTTCCCGCCATCTTGTGGCTCCTTTGCAGACTTCATTACAGCGCGATCCCAAATGAGCCTTGGGTCAAACGTCATTGCAGCGAACATTGTGAGAATGACAACACTGGCAAAAAGCAGCGCGCCAATGTCCGGATAAATACTCATCAGTTGCCCCATCCTTACCAGAGCCGAAAGCACCGCAATCACGAAAACGTCAATCATTGACCAGCGGCCAACGAATTCCACCACTTCGTAAATTACGTGCAATCTTTCCCTGTCGATTTGCTTATTACTGTTTGCATCCCAGCAAAGCCAGCCAATCGCAATCATTTTCAGCGTCGGCACCATGATACTGGCTATCAGAATCACCATGGCAACGGGATAAGAACCTTCACTCCAAAGCAACACAACGCCAGCCATGATGGTGGATGGCATCGGCGAACCCAACACCTGAGTTATCATGATTGGCATCAGATTCGCGGGGATATACAAGAATATAGACGTAATGAGCAGTGCCATCGTCCATTGCAAACTGTTTTTGCGGCGTGCATAGCCGGAAGTCTCACAACGCCCGCACGTTTTCTGATCGACTGGCAAAATCGCCATACAGCAATGGCAGGAACGTAACCCCTGCGACAAGCCACTCTCACCGACACGGAGCGGTCTTTCCAGTTTCGGCGCGGGGGCAACCTGCTGCCAGATCCAGTAGCGGTCAGTACATTGAAAAGCCCTGAGCTGTAAAATACAAAACAGCACAAAAGGATAGAAACTGGTGCCAACGCCAACATCACCATATGCCATCAGCTTGACGAAACTGACCAGCACACCCGCCAGGAAAATCTCGACCATGCACCAGGCTTTCAGGCGAAAATACGTACGGGCGATACTGATTTGCCAGTGACTGGGCATTGATGTGCCCTGACATAGAATGATGATGGACAGCATGCAGATTGCAGGCATCAGCTGAACCAGAATCATAAATAGTGACGCCATACTGGCGTAATCGTCAGAGACTAAAACCTGGGGAATTTGAATCAGCGTGACTTCACTGCCGAGACCGGCAACTTTCATGTTCACGAAAGGGAAAAGATTAGACAACAGCAACATGAATAATGCGCTGACAGCATAGGCAATAGGTCGGCGACGCGGCTCTTTCCAACGCGACGTCAATGTCGTGTGGCAGCGCGGGCATTTTGCTTTTTGCCCGACAGCAATCTCAGGGATTGCCACCAGCAAATCGCATTGGGGACATAAAATGTGCGGATCGTGGACATGAGAACACACAAGCCAACTCCTCAATTGCGGAACGTGCAATAGCATGTGCCGCAGGAACAATCCTTCATTCCGCGGCACATGACGGGGCAGTGTTAGCCGTTTTTCTGCGCTTCCAGCGCTTCCCAACGTTCAAACGCCTGCTCTAACTCCTGCTCTGCAGCAGCAAGAGCGGTGATAACCTGCTGAGTTTCTTCATGAGGAAGTGTGAAGAAATTCGCATCACTCATTTGCTTTTGCAAAGCTTCAATTTTTTCTTCCAGTGAGCTGATTTGCGCAGGCAATTGTTCCAGCTCACGTTGTTGATTATAGCTGAGCTTATTCGCTGTGCGTTTGGCCGGTTCTGCTTTTGGTTGTGCAGCCGGTTTATCTTCCACGACCGCAGTCTGGCGGATTGGCCGCTGATTACGGCGCTGATGCTGCGCATCATGGTAACCGCCCACATAGCTGTTGATTACGCCGTTGCCTTCGTAAATCCAGCATTCAGTAGCTGAATTATCAACAAATTCACGGTCATGGCTCACCAACATCACGGTACCCTGATAGCTGTCGATCATCTCTTCCAGCAGCTCAAGCGTTTCCACATCCAGGTCGTTGGTTGGTTCATCGAGGATCAGCAGGTTGCTTGGTCGCAGGAACAGTTTTGCCAGCAGCAGGCGGTTACGTTCCCCGCCAGACAGTGCTTTGACTGGTGTCATTGCACGTTTTGGATGGAACAGGAAGTCCTGCAGGTAGCCCAGCACGTGACGGGCACGGCCGTTAACCATCACTTCCTGTTTACCTTCTGCCAGGTTATCCATCACAGTACGTTCAGGATCCAGCTCGGCACGGTGCTGGTCGAAGTAAGCGACTTCCAGCTTGGTACCGCAGTGAACCCGACCACTGTCTGCCTGAATCTGACTTAACATCAGTTTCAGTAACGTCGTTTTGCCACAACCGTTCGGGCCAATCAGCGCAATTTTGTCGCCGCGCATAACCTGCGAGGAGAAATTGCTGACCAGTTGTTTACCCGCAATGCTGTAGTAGACGTCTTCCATTTCAAAGACAATCTTGCCGGAGCTTGAGGCTTCAACCACCTGCATTTTGGCAGTGCCCATCACTTCGCGGCGATCGGAACGTTCTTTACGCAAGGCTTTCAGGGCGCGTACGCGGCCTTCGTTACGGGTACGACGGGCTTTAATACCCTGACGGATCCACACTTCTTCCTGCGCCAGTTTTTTGTCGAACTCAGCATTTTGCAGTTCTTCAACGCGCAGCGCTTCTTCTTTCGCCAGCAGATACTCTTCGTAATTGCCCGGATAAGAAACCAGTTTGCCGCGGTCGAGGTCAACAATACGGGTGGCCATATTGCGGATGAAAGAACGGTCATGCGAAATGAAGATAATGCTGCCCTGGAACTCTTTCAGGAAATCTTCCAGCCACGCGATACTTTCGATATCCAGGTGGTTCGTCGGTTCATCAAGCAGCAGAATGTGCGGCGCGCTGACCAGCGCACGGCCCAGCGCGGCTTTACGCAACCAGCCACCGGACAGAGATTTCAGTTCGGTATCGGCATCCAGACCCAGCTTCAGCAGCACTTCGTTAATACGGCTGTCGAGTTGCCATAGACCCTGGTGATCAAGAATTTCCATCACCTGCGCCAGTTTGTTCATATTCTTTTCGCTCGGATCGGTTTCGACCAGATGCGAAATAGCGTGATACGCCTTCAGATGTTCTGCCTGCTCGAACACGCCTTCAGAAACGAAATCAAACACCGTGCCTTCAACATTACGCGGCGGATCTTGTTGCAGACGTGCCACAATCAAATCCTGCTCGTACACGATGCGACCGTCATCCAGCGGCACTTCGCGGTTCAGGATTTTCATCAGCGTCGATTTACCGGCGCCGTTACGGCCAACCAGACAGACGCGCTCATTCGGCTCGATGTGTAATTCGGTGTTATCCAACAGCGGCGAGTCACTGAATGACAGCCAGGCACCTGACATACTAATTAACGACATAAACTTTATTTTTCCTCGCCGGCATGGGACAGCAGCCAGCAGTTATGAATCTGACGATTACGGGCGAAATCCTGTGACAGGGTTTGGCTGGTGATTTCTTTCGCGCTCAGTCCCAGCTTACTCAATCCTTCGAGATCCATCTGGAAACCGCGCTTGTTATTGGAAAACATAATGGTGCCGTTACGACGTAAAATGCGTTTCAGATCTTTCATCAAAGCCAGATGATCACGCTGTACGTCAAAACTTTCGGCCATACGTTTTGAGTTGGAGAACGTCGGCGGATCGATAAAGATCACATCGAACTGTTCGTCGCACATCCCCAGATACGACAGGCAATCCGCCTGGATCAGGCGATGCTGGCGGCCGGTCAGACCGTTAGCACGCAGGTTCTTTTCTGCCCATTCCAGATATGTACGGGACATATCTACTGTAGTGGTGCTGCGCGCGCCGCCCAGACCTGCATGAACACTGGCGGTGCCGGTGTATGCAAACAGGTTGAGGAAGTCTTTACCCTTGCTCATTTCACCGAGCATTTTGCGGGCGATACGGTGGTCAAGGAACAAACCGGTATCAAGATAATCCGTCAGGTTAACCCACAGTTTAGCGTTGAATTCCTCAACCAGCAGGAACTCACCTTTCTGAGCCAGTTTCTCATACTGACTGGTGCCCTTCTGGCGCTCACGGGTTTTCAGGATCAGCTGGCTGGATGAAATATCCAGCACAGACATGGTGGCGTTTATCACGTCAAACAAGCGCTGACGGGCTTTTTGTGCATCGACGGTTTTTGGCGGCGCATATTCCTGCACCACTACTTTGCTGCCGTAGCGATCAACCGCGACATTGTAATCGGGCAAATCGGCGTCATACAGGCGATAACATTCAATGCCCTGCTGTTTGGCCCATTTTTCCAGTTTTTTGACATTCTTACGCAGGCGGTTAGCGTAATCATCCGCCAGTTGCGCACCGGCAGCACCGGTCGGGTTTTCTGCCAGCTGATAGTTTTTCTGCACACATTCCAGCGGGCCGTTCTTGGCTTTGAACTGGCGCTCAGCGCGCAGTTGCAGACAGCTCAGCAATTCAGGTGATGCACTGAAAAGCGACAGCTGCCAGCCGCCAAATTTGGTCTTCATGATGCGGCCAAGCATATTGTGCAGCGCAATCAGAGCCGGTTCGCTTTCCAGACGTTCACCGTATGGCGGGTTGCTGATAACCGTACCCACCGGGCCTTCCGGCAGCGGATTCACCAGTTTACCGACTTCTGCGGCTTCGAAACTAATCAGCTCCGCCACACCGGCGCGACGGGCGTTTGCACGCGCCATCTCAATCACGCGACGATCGATATCAGAACCGAAGAAACGGGAAGTGGTTTCCTGCACCGCACGGCGGGTACGAACCTGTGCTTCTGCGGTCAGTTCGCGCCAGAGTTCAGCATCAAATTTGTTCCAGCCGGTAAAGCCCCAGTGCTGGCGATGTAATCCCGGTGCGCGATCGGCAGCGATCATTGCCGCTTCAATCAGCAAAGTACCGGAACCACACATCGGATCGACCATCGGCGTGCCTGCCTGCCAGCCGGAACGCATAACAATCGCCGCCGCCAGGTTTTCTTTCAGCGGCGCCTGACCGGTCAGATCACGATAGCCACGCTGATGCAGGCCTTCGCCGCTCAGATCCAGCGCGACGCTGGCGGTATCACGTTGCAGGAAGACGTTTACACGAATATCGGGCTGCTGTTTCGCCACATTCGGACGTTCATCCATTTTGCGGGTAAAGCTGTCGACGATGGCGTCTTTCACTTTCAGCGCGCCGTACTGGCTGTTACGGATTTCGTCATTCAGGCCGCTGAAATGCACGGCGAAGGTTTTTTCAACGCCAAATACGGATGGCCAGTCAATCGCCATCACGCCAAGATAAAGATCCAGATCGCTGTGAACTTTAAATTCGTTCAGCGGCAACAGGATGCGCGAAGCCAGGCGGCTCCACAATAAGCTACGGTACAGCAGGCGATCGTCACCTTCAAAATGCACCCCTCCCTGCACAACTTTGCAGGCTTGCGCGCCCAGCGTTTCCAGTTCGCTTTTTAACAGTTCTTCCAGTCCACGCGCCGTGCTGGCAAACAAAGAGTTCATATCGACATATCACCAAAAATAAAATTGTTGCGCATTATAGCTAATCCCCGCCGCTTGTCATAAAGTCTCTGGTTCTTCTTAAGACTTTATCCTCTGAGAGGCAGTGTTCAGTGCCCATTCTTTCACGTTTATTTGTTCATCCGGTTAAATCAATGCGTGGCCTGCAGGTTTCTCACTCGCTGGTCACACCTACAGGTCTGGCGTTCGATCGTCAGTTCATGATTACCGATCCGCAAGGCATGTTTATTACTGCCCGTCAGTATCCGAATCTGGTCCTGTTAACTCCGATTTTATTACCTGATGGCCTGATGATCTCAGCCCCGGAAGGCGAGAATATCAGCGTCAAATTCCGCGATTTCGCCAGTGATAACGCACCGACAGAAGTCTGGGGGAATCAGTTTACCTCACTCATCGCGCCGGAACCGGTAAATCGCTGGTTAAGTGTGTATTTAAAACGCGATGTGCAGCTGCGTTGGGTGGGTGAAGAGCCGACTCGCCGGGTGAAAAAATATCCGGAAGTGCCGTTGTCTTTCGCCGACGGGTTCCCGTATCTGTTGATCAACGAAGCGTCGATGCAGGATTTGCAACGCCGTTGTCCGGGCGGCGTCAGGGTTGAGCAGTTCCGGCCCAATATTGTGGTCAGCGGCGCGGACGCTTACGCAGAAGACAGCTGGCAGACCATCCGCATCGGGGAAGTCATTTTCGATCTGGTGAAACCCTGCAGTCGCTGCATTTTCACTACGGTCAGCATTGAAAAAGGCCGCAAGCATCCGGGTGGCGAACCACTGAAAACCTTGCAGAGTTATCGAACTGCCAGCGATGGCGACGTCGATTTCGGTCAGAATATGATTGCCCGCAACAGCGGCGTTATCCGCGCCGGCGACGGCGTTCAGGTGCTGGCGACCAAACCACCCCGCCCTTACAGCGCAGGTGAAGTGGTCGAAAATGTCGAAGCGCCAAAGAACACCGCTCAGGAAGTCCGCATTAATTATCAGGGCACGGAGTTTACCGGCAACAATCAGCAGATTTTGCTCGAACAACTGGAGTTGCAGGGATTACGTATCCCCTATTCCTGCCGTGCGGGAATTTGCGGTGCCTGTAAAATGACATTAAAAGAAGGGAACGTCGCGCCACTAAAAGAAAGCGCAGTGGGCAAAGACGGAACGATTTTGTCGTGCAGTTGTATTCCAGCAACGGATATCGTACTCGGTTAAAGAAAGCTTCCGACAGTTACCCAATAATTCAAGTGGCAGGATGGCGACAAGAGATGGGATCCCGATGAGCTTACACAGGTAAGTGATTCGGGGGACTAAGCGCAGCCAACGCAGGTGCAACGTGAAGTAAGAAGAGTAATTTACACAGCCTGATCGTACACATCACTATCAACGCGAAAGGCCGCAGGCATTAACCGGTCGTGCATCACTTTGATTGCATCGCCGAGTACCATGCCGCGTCCTGCTACCGTCAGTCGTTCCTGCGCCAGCAGGCACAGACTGGCGTTATCGCCCGATTCCACCACCAGCAATGTCGCCTGTTCGCCGCTGTCCATCACCTGAACCTGAGCAAGCTGGCCATTCTCTGGCTGGAAAGGACGCATCTGCTGACTGAAATGCCAGCTCTTAGGCATCAGAGGTTTTAAAAAGCGGAAAGCGACTAAGGCATTTAAAACTAATTCAGCGCGTTGTTCAGCAGCGAGACGAATATTTTTGCACTGTTCTTCATAATCAAAATACAAAGCAGCATCATCGACGCAAAATGACATATTTCCAAAAGCATCAGGAGTTAACATTTTAGCCGGGAAGCGGGAACGAAAAATCATGCCATTGGCGAGATCCAACATAAGCCGGTCATGCTCTGCATCAAAATACCAACGCCAATTATCATCTGGTTTGATTTTCATTTCGTCATCCTGTTTGCCCTCATGCCCCTTGCCTGAATGCATTATCCACTCAACTACCATAATAGAGTTTTCGATAATGAAACGATATCAGACAAATCCTGAGCCTGAATTATGGTCAGTGGACAAAATATAGACGAGCCGGGTTAATAAATAAACCCCTGACTCGCCTTAAGGATGAAAAATATTAGATGTGGGTAACAATATCTTTGATCAAACCCGGTCCTTTGAAGATAAAGCCGGAATAGATTTGAATTAAAGAGGCACCCGCCGCCATTTTTTCACGCGCTGCCGTTAATGAATCAATGCCACCGACGCCAATAATAGGCAGACGTCCCTGTAGTTCATTTGACAACATACGGATGATTTCTGTACTGCGCAGCTGCACCGGACGTCCGCTCAGACCACCGACCTGCTCACAATAATTCAGACCCTGAACCAGTTTACGATCGAGCGTGGTATTGGTGGCGATAACGCCGTCCATATTATGCCGAACCAGACTGTCGGCTATTTGGATCAATTCTTCCTCAGAAAGATCCGGCGCGATCTTCACAGCAACCGGCACATATTTCTGATGACGCTGCTGAAGTTCGAGCTGCTTATTCTTAATCGCCGCCAGTAAATCATCCAGCGCTTCACCGTATTGCAGTGAACGTAAACCGGGGGTATTAGGCGAAGAAATATTCACCGCGATATAACCTGCATACGGATATACCTTTTCCATACAGGTCAGATAATCGTCTGCGCCGTGCTCAACAGGCGTATCTTTATTCTTGCCAATATTAATCCCCAGAATGCCGCCAAAATGTGATTTTTTGACATTATTCACCAGATTATCCACGCCATGGTTATTAAAGCCCATGCGGTTAATCAGGCCTTCTGCTTCAACGATGCGGAATAAACGCGGCTTATCATTACCTGCCTGCGCACGCGGTGTGACTGTGCCGACTTCAATAAAACCAAAGCCCATTGCACCGAGTGCATCAATACATTCGCCGTTTTTATCCAGGCCTGCGGCCAGTCCCAAAGGGTTCTTAAAGGATAATCCCATGCAGTTTACCGGTTTAGTTGGCACTGACTGGCGGATCAAGAATTCAAAAGGGGTGCCGGAAATACGGCTCAACTGACGAAAGGTTAACTCGTGGGCGCGCTCTGGGTCGAGCTGAAACAGTGCTTTCCTGACAAGAGGATAATACATGGAGACTCCTGGATTCCCGGTGGCTAGACGGGGCGGTATTATCGACTAAGCGCCGCTTAATTGGAAATGATAACCGGCATATTGGTCGATTAATTGACTCTGAGCGCAAACGATTACCTTTTCGTTACTTTTAATTCACTTTTCCTTCTTAACCCGCCTGCGCCTCAACCCGCCGTAAAAAGTGCTTTATCTGATTTGAAACTTTCCATAGCCAAAATTGAGATTTCCGCTGTGCCGCCTCTGCCTGCTAGGTTTACTTCACTTCGTTAATAAAAATGATAGTTCTATAACAGATTGTTATAAGGAATAAGCAAATGCGTGTAGTCACCCTGGCAGGCAGCCCGCGACAACCTTCCCGCTCCTCTTCCCTGCTGGCGCTCAGCCATCAATGGCTGGCGAGCCGCGGTGTTGAAGTCTTTACCTACAATATTCAGGATTTCTCAGCAGACGATCTGTTGTTCGCTAATTTCGGCAGCCCGCAATTAAAGCAACTCAATGCCGAACTGGCGAGTGCGGATGGTCTGATTGTCGCCACGCCGGTGTACAAAGCTTCTTTCTCCGGCGCGCTGAAGACCTTGCTGGATTTGCTGCCTGAGCGCGCGCTCGACCATAAAGTCGTGTTACCACTGGCAACGGCCGGGTCGATCGGGCACATGCTGGCCGTCGATTATGCGCTGAAACCGGTTCTGGCCTCGCTGAAAGCGCAGGAAGTTTTACAGGGCGTTTTCGCCGATGACAGCCTGATCTCTGATTATCAAACGTTCCCGGCAAAACTTGATCCGGCACTGGAAGAACGCCTGACTGAATCACTGGAGAACTTTTATCTGGCGCTGAGCCGCCGCCGTCCGCAAATTCCGTCTGTCGCTTCCCTTTCCGCGCAAGCTTTGCGCGTCTGAAATTAAAAGGAATTAATCATGCCTGCGTCTTTGTCTTTATTACGCCAGCTACCCGTAATTGCCGGGCTGGTTACCAGCCTGATATTCAGTGCCACAGCCTCTGCGCAGGAAAAAGATCCTGCGCAATTACGTATCGCTTATCAGAAAGGCTCCGTCGGTCTGGTGCTGGCGAAATCACATCAGCTGCTGGAAAAGCGGTTCCCGGACACCAAAATCAGCTGGGTGGAATTCCCCGCAGGTCCGCAAATCCTTGAAGCGCTGAACGTCGGCAGCATTGATTTGGGTGGCACAGGCGATTTGCCACCCCTGTTTGCACAAGCGGCCGGGGCGGATCTTCTTTATATAGGTTCAGAACCGCCGAAACCGAAAGCGGAAGTCATTCTGGTCGACAGCAACAGTCCCATCAAGACAGTGGCAGACCTTAAAGGTCACAAAGTTGCTTTCCAAAAGGGTTCGAGCTCGCACAATTTATTGCTCCGTGCGCTGCAACAGGCAGGCCTTAAATTCAGTGATATCCAGCCGGTTTATCTGACGCCTGCCGATGCGCGCGCCGCGTTTCAACAACATGATGTCGACGCCTGGGCTATCTGGGATCCGTACTACTCCGCCGCAGAAGTTCAGGGGGATGTCCGCGTGCTGACTGACGGCTCGACGTTGCATCAGACGGGTTCCTTCTATCTGGCTCCGAAAAAATATACCGAGGCTAATCCTCAGTTCATCAGTCAGGTTCTGGATGTGTTAACGCAGGCGAATGCGCTGACCAAAACTGACCGCGAACAGAGCATCAAACTGCTTTCCCAGTCGATGGGATTACCGGAAAAAGTGGTCGCCTCGTATCTGGATCATTTGCCGGATATGCCTATCACCCCGGTCAATGCCGAAACAGAAAAGCGCCAGCAGCAAACCGCCGACCTGTTCTATCAGAATCATATTTTACCCAAGCCGGTCGAAATCAAAGACCGCATCTGGAAACCGGCTGTACAAGCCAACTGAACCCTAATTTAGCCGCCGCTGAGCGGTAACGAATCGCAAACTTTGAGAGGAACAATACTATGAGTCTGAACGTATTCTGGTTTTTACCCACCCATGGCGATGGCCGTTATTTAGGAACTGAAGAAGGTGCCCGTGTGGTTGACCACGGTTATCTCCAGCAGATTGCTCAGGCCGCAGATCGCTTAGGTTTCGGTGGCGTATTGCTGCCGACCGGCCGTTCATGCGAAGACTCATGGCTGGTGGCGGCTTCCCTGATTTCTGTGACGCAACGCCTGAAATTCCTGGTGGCGCTGCGTCCGGGAATTATCTCCCCGACACTGGCCGCCCGTCAGGCGGCGACACTCGACCGGCTTTCCGGTGGTCGTGCCTTGTTTAATCTGGTCACCGGTGGCGACCCGTCTGAACTGGCGGCGGAAGGGTTACATCTCAACCATAAAGAACGTTATGAAGCCTCGGCTGAATTTACCCGCATCTGGCGCCGCGTGCTGGAAGGCGAAACGGTAGATTACGAAGGTAAACATATTCAGGTAAAAGGCGCGAGCCTGATGCATCCGCCGGTTCAGTACCCTCGCCCGCCACTGTATTTCGGCGGCTCTTCCGACGAAGCGCAGGATCTGGCCGCCGAGCAGGTTGAACTGTATCTGACCTGGGGCGAGCCGCCAGCGTTAGTGAAAGAGAAAATTGAACAGGTGCGTGCCAAAGCGGCTGCGAAAGGACGTACCGTGCGTTTCGGTATCCGTCTGCACGTGATTGTGCGTGAAACCAACGAAGAAGCGTGGCGTGCTGCCGACAAACTGATTGCCCACGTGGATGACGAAACTATCCAGCGCGCGCAGGCCGCTTTCGCCAAAACGGATTCCGTGGGCCAGCACCGCATGGCGGCATTGCATGGCGGCGACCGTAACAAGCTGGAAATCTATCCGAATCTCTGGGCCGGTATCGGTCTGGTGCGCACCGGGGCCGGAACCGCACTGGTTGGCGACGGGCCGACCGTTGCTGCACGCATGCAGGAATATGCCGATCTGGGCATCGACACTTTTATCTTCTCCGGCTATCCGCATCTCGAAGAAGCGTACCGCGTCAGTGAGTTGTTGTTCCCGCATCTGGATCTGGCCAAACCTGAAGATGACAACATTGTGAAGAAAGCCATTTTGCCACGTGGCGAGCTGGTCGCTCATGACTTTGTGAACAAACGCACCGCCAGCCAGCATTAAGGAGAAGACAGATGACAACGACACAACGCTGGCTGAACCGCATTGCCCCATGGGTTGTGCCGGTGGTACTCATCGGCGGCTGGCAGCTGGCGGTCGAAGCCGGCTGGTTATCCAACCGGATTCTGCCAGCACCGAGCGCCGTGGTAGAAGCCTTCTGGACACTGGCAAAAAGCGGCGACCTCTGGCAAAACCTGAAAATCAGTACTTTCCGCGCACTGATTGGTTTTGCCATCGGCGGCAGTCTCGGGTTACTGCTTGGCTTTATCACCGGGCTTTCCCGCTGGGGCGAGCGCCTGCTGGACAGTTCGCTGCAAATGCTACGTAACATTCCGCACCTGGCGCTGATCCCGCTGGTAATTCTGTGGTTCGGCATTGATGAATCCGCCAAGATTTTCCTGGTGGCGCTGGGAACGCTGTTCCCGATTTATCTCAATACTTATCACGGCATTCGTAACATTGACCGCGGCCTGCTGGAGATGTCGCGCAGCTACGGACTTTCCGGTTTCCCGCTGTTTATTCAGGTGGTGTTACCGGGCGCGTTGCCGTCGATTATGGTCGGCGTGCGATTTGCGCTGGGATTCATGTGGCTGACGCTGATTGTGGCAGAAACCATTTCCGCCAACTCAGGTATTGGTTATCTGGCGATGAATGCCCGTGAATTTTTGCAAACTGATGTCGTGGTCGTTGCCATCGTGCTTTACGCCATTCTTGGCAAACTGGCCGATGTTCTCGCCCGCCTGCTGGAAAGTGTCTGGCTGCGCTGGCACCCTGCTTATCAGAAAAAACAAGGAGATGCCGCATGAGCGCACCCGCACGTATCCCGCAAGGCACGCCGGTGACACTCTCCGGCATCACTAAAAAGTACGGCAACCGCGCCGTGCTGAACGATATCAATCTGCGCATTCCGCCCGGCCAGTTTGTGGCCGTGGTCGGCCGCAGCGGTTGTGGTAAAAGTACCCTGCTGCGTTTGCTCGCCGGACTGGAAAAAACCACGCAGGGCGAACTGCTCAGCGCCAGCGCGCCGCTGAGTCAGGTGCGAGATGATACACGCCTGATGTTTCAGGATGACCGCCTTCTGCCATGGAAAAAAGTCATTGATAATGTCGGGCTGGGCCTGAAAGGCAAATGGCGTGAAGCTGCGCTGGCCGCGCTGGAAGAAGTCGGACTGGCCGACCGCGCCGACGACTGGCCATCCGCATTATCCGGCGGACAAAAACAACGCGTGGCGCTGGCACGCGCATTGATCCATCGTCCCCGTCTGCTATTGCTCGATGAACCGCTGGGTGCGCTGGATGCCCTGACGCGTATTGAGATGCAAAGCCTGATCGAGCGCTTATGGCAGCAGCATGATTTCACCGTCCTGCTGGTGACACATGATGTCAGCGAAGCGGTGACCGTGGCTGACCGGGTGATCCTTATTGATCAGGGGCAGATTGGTATGGATTTGACGGTAGATTTGCCGCGTCCGCGCCGTAAAGGTTCAGCGAGACTGGCGGAACTGGAAGCTGAAGTGCTGGAACGTGTGCTGACGCCGCAGCCATTGCAAAATATCGCGCAGGAAGCGAAACGCGCGCAAAACTGATTGCCGCATTCTGTGTATTCAAAACCTAAAAAGGGCGATGTTTCCATCGCCCTTTTGCTTTGCTGCTATTTACTCGCAGAGGCGATTACGCATCTAACGCTTTAGTAATTTTCTCGAACAAATCACCGGACAGATTTTCCAGCCCTTTCAGCTGTTCAAGGGCCTGACGCATCAGCGCCTGACGATTCTGGTCGTAGCGTTTCAGGCGGATCAGCGGCTCAATCATACGCGCTGCAACCTGCGGGTTACGGGTGTTAAGATCGGTAAGCATTTCCGTCAGGAACTGATAACCGCTGCCGTCTGCGGCGTGGAATGCCGAAGGATTAGCAGAGGCGAAGGCACCGACTAATGAACGAACACGGTTCGGGTTGCCCATGCTGAATGAACGGTGGTTCAGCAGTGAACGGACTTTCTGCAACACATCGGCTGCCGGGCTGGTCGCCTGCTGGATAAACCATTTATCCATGACCAGACCGTCGTGATGCCAGCGCTCATCGTAAGCCGCCATCAGTGATTCACGGCAAGGCAGCTGTGCGGAAACAGCTGCAGACATCGCCGCCAGAGAATCTGTCATGTTATCAGCCTGTTCAAACTGCGCTTTCACCAGCTGGTCAGCCAGAGTCACATCGGCAAAGGCCAGATAATGCAGGCAGGTGTTACGCAGTGAACGTTTACCAATGTCTTCATGCACTACACGATAAGCTGGCAGACGGTTAGCGTTGTAAACCGCCAGGAATTCATCGGCCATTTCTATCGCCAGACAGCGGGTAATTGCATCGTGAACGGCGCTGATCGCTTCAGGATCGATGATTTCAAACAGTTCAGCAATTTCGTTTTCAGACGGCAGGGCCAGGATCTGCGCCGCCAGTGCCGGATCAATACTTTCATCCAGCAATACAGCACGGAACGCATCCGCCACATGCAGCGGCAGAGACAGAGGCTGTTTCTGCTGATGACGTGCCACGTTCAGTTTGATGTAAATCGCCAGCAGGCTTTGCGCCGCATCCCAGCGGGCGAAATCGTTGCGCGCGTATTTCATCAGGAAAGTCAGCTGATGATCGCCCCACTTGTAATCGAGTTTCACCGGCGCAGAGAATTCACGTAATAGAGAAGGCACCGGCTGATATTCCACGTCGTCGAAGACAAACGTCTGCTCGGCTTCGGTCACATTCAACACGTTGCTGACTGTCTGACCGTTTTGTTTCAGTGCAATCACGTTGCCCTGCGGATCATACAGTTCGATATCCAGCGGAATATGCAGTGGCAGCTTTTCAGTTTGATCAGGCGTCGCCGGCGTTTTCTGGCTGACGGTCAGAGTGTATTGCTGTTTTTCCACGTCATAGTCGTCGCGCACAGTCAGTACCGGCGTACCGGACTGGCTATACCAGCGGCGGAACAATGACAGGTCAACGTTTGACGCATCTTCCATCGCCTGCACAAAATCGTCACAGGTAGCTGCGCTGCCGTCATGACGCTCAAAGTACAGCTGCATCCCGGTCTGGAATTTCTCTTCGCCGAGCAAAGTGTGCAGCATACGGATGACTTCTGAACCTTTCTCATACACCGTCAGGGTGTAGAAGTTGTTCATTTCGATGACTTTTTCCGGACGGATCGGGTGCGCCATCGGGCTGGCATCTTCAGAGAACTGCGCGCCACGCATCACGCGGACATTGTCGATACGGTTGACTGAACGCGAACCCAGATCAGAACTGAATTCCTGATCACGGAATACGGTCAGGCCCTCTTTCAGACTCAGCTGGAACCAGTCGCGACAGGTCACGCGGTTACCGGTCCAGTTATGGAAATATTCATGGCCGATCACTGCTTCGATACCGAGGTAATCTTTGTCAGTCGCGGTTTCTGCTTTTGCCAGCACGTATTTGGAGTTAAAGACGTTCAGTCCTTTATTTTCCATCGCGCCCATGTTGAAGAAATCAACGGCGACAATCATAAAGATGTCGAGATCGTATTCCAGATTGAAACGGGTTTCGTCCCATTTCATGGATTGCTTCAGGGATTCCATCGCCCAGCCCGCGCGATCCAGATTTCCGCGATCGACAAACAGCTCCAGCGCCACATCGCGACCGGAACGGGTTTTGAAGGAATCGCGCAGAACGTCGAAATCGCCCGCGACCAGCGCAAACAGGTAGCAAGGTTTCGGGAACGGATCTTCCCATTTGATCCAATGTTTACCGCCTTCGAGCTCCCCTTGGTCGATACGGTTACCGTTGGAAAGCAAATAAGGATAACGCGCTTTGTCGGCCACGATGCGGGTCGTGAAACGCGCCAGGACGTCCGGGCGATCCAGATAATAGGTAATGTGGCGGAAACCTTCAGCTTCACACTGGGTACACAGCGCTTCACCAGAAAGATACAGCCCTTCCAGCGCAGTATTTTTCGCCGGGTGAATTTCGTTAACAATGGCCAGTTCAAACGCTTCCGGCAGGCCGGTAATTTCCAGCACACCTTCTTTTAACTGATATTTCGGCCAGTCCTGACCGTTAATTTTCAGGCTGATCAGGCTCAGATCTTCACCATTCAGCACCAGCGGCGCGCCTTCTGCGCCCTGTCGTTTAATCTGACTGACGGCAGTCACGATGGTTTTCTGTGCATCAAGCTCGAAATTAAGGTCAATATCCGTGATGGTATAGTCCGGCGCACGATAGTCATGGCGGAACTTGGCTTGTGGCAGTTGAGTCATAAAAAACCTTTTGGCGTTTTCATTGTTTATGGTGATGACGATTCATGGCATTTAAGCGGGCGCTTTTCATCAGCGATTCGCTGCGCAGAGCCCTGCCGGCCTTCATACTTTTCTCTCTAAACTCTAACACAGGCATCAGAAAATCCCAGATTGTTGCCAGTTTGTGAGTGCGTATGCGCACCTTTCAACCAAAACACAGAAATTTGTCTTAAAGGGCGTTTCCGGGGTGAAAAGTGGAAGTCAGATCCACGTCACATTCTGAACCGATAAAACTGTACTTTTCTCAATGCGTTTTTGCGCAGTTTTTTATGCTCTATTTTCTAATTCGTAACATAAATTCAATATTTAAATCCGATCGGGAGTCATTAGCATGATCATGAATACGATGAATCACTAAGGCTAATAATAAAATGAGTGACACCTGCGCCCCTGAAATGGGGAGAACTAACAAAAAAACATTAAATAACAAGACATTATCAGCCCGCATTGACGCGCTTCCAGCCTCCGCCGGACTCTGGCGCTTCATCATATTGTTGTCACTGGGTGGATTCTTCGAACTGTATGATCTTTTCGAAACCGGATACATTAGTTCAGGTTTACTGGCAGAGAACATATTTCATATCGGCTCTGCGGGTGTTTTTGGCATATCCGATCAGGCTGCCTTCGCTTCCTCCACATTTTTAGGTCTTTTTTTCGGCGCGAGCCTGCTGGCACCGAATGCAGACCGCTTTGGCCGCCGTATGACATTTATGTTTGCGTTGGCGTGGTACGGCTGTTTTTCTCTGCTCATGTCGTTCCAGAACAGCGCTGAAGGCGTCATTGCGTGCCGTTTTCTGGTCGGAATTGGTCTGGGCCTTGAGCTGGTGACTATCGATACCTATCTGACCGAATGGGTGCCGAGCCATATGCGCAGCCGTGCGTTCGCATTCGCGTTCTTTATCCAGTTTCTTTCCGTACCGGCTGTGGCGCTGATGTCCTGGTGGCTGGTGCCGCAAACCTTTTTCGGGCTGACAGGCTGGCGTTACGTGGTGATTGCAGGTGCTCTGTGTTCACTGGTGGTGTGGATTGTGCGTAAAAATCTGCCGGAATCCGCCCGCTGGCTGGCGCAGCAAGGGCGCCATGAGGATGCGCATAATGTGGTGAGTGCGATGGAAAAACGCTGCGGGGTCGCTAACAGCCCGGCGTATATCGCGCAAGAAAGCACAGCGGAATTACCGCGAAAAGGTACGTTCAGGGAAATCTGGTCACCGGAATACCGCAAACGTACGCTGATGCTGACTGTCATGAACTTTTTCCAGGCCATTGGTTTCTTCGGCTTTGGTAACTGGTTGCCTGCCCTGCTCTCCGGCAAAGGCACGACCGTCACTCACAGTTTGCTGTATGCCTTCTTTATTACGCTGGCCTACCCGCTGGGATCGCTGATTTGCAGCCGGTATGCCGATAAAATTGAAAACAAATGGCAGATCGTTCTCTCGTCATTAATGACGGTGGTATTCGGTACCTTATTCGCCCTGCAAACCAATCCGGTGATGCTGGTGGTTTGCGGATTCCTGATCACCTACTCCAACGCCTGGCTGACGTTCAGCTATCATGCCTACCAGACTGAAGTATTCCCGACGCATATCCGCGCCCGCGCCGTCGGCTTTTGCTATTCATTCAGCCGCCTGTCGACTGTCTTTAGCAGCATTTTGATCGGCCTGATCTTGCAATACGCCGGAACCCAAGGGGTAATTGCTTTCATTGTTGTCAGCATGATTATTGTGATGCTGGTCATCGGTATTTTCGGGCCAAAAACGCGGGGCATTAATCTGGAAAACATCTGATCGTTTACTATCGTGAACAAACGAAGCGGAATGAACATACAAAAATCGGGGTAAAATAGCCCCGATTTTTCTTTTCTGATTGTCAGGTTGATTAAATTTATGTAATCAATTTGTGCTTTTTTTAAGCCGGAAAATCGCCTGTTTGCCCATATTCCCTATGTTTAAGCACAATTAAGCCTCGACCATTCGCAGACAATTATGATGTGATGTGGGTTCTTTGACAGGATAATACGGTATACTTCACAGACTTTGCTGTTTTATCCCGAACGTTTTTTTTACGGAACGGTTGTTTGTGTTCAAACACTCAGTTTCTGACGAGGATGCTGTAAACGCGCTATGACTTCATACGCCTCCCCGATTTTGACTTCGCTGTTAGATACCGATGCCTACAAGCTTCACATGCAGCAAGCGGTTTACCATCGCTATCGCAATATCAGCGTAGTAGCCGAGTTCCGTTGCCGCGGCGATGAACTGCTGGGTGAATATGCCAGCGAAATTCGCGAGCAAGTCCGGATGATGAGTCAGCTGGCACTCACGGATGATGAGTTCACATATCTTTCCGGCCTGCCCTTCTTCACTCAGGACTACCTGAACTGGCTGAAAGCGTTCCGCTACAATCCTGAACATGTCACTGTTTCCGATCGCAACGGGCATTTGCACGTACGCATTGAAGGTCCGTGGCGCGAAGTGATTATGTGGGAAGTGCCGCTGCTGGCGGTGATCAGCGAAGTGGTGCATCGTCAGCGCTCGCCTCACGTGACCGCGCAAATGGCAGTGGATCAACTGCGTAAAAATCTCGCCAGCTTCAAAGAGCAGGCGGCAGATATTGACCTTTCCGCTTTCCGTCTGATGGATTTCGGCACACGACGTCGTTTCTCTGGCGAAGTTCAGGAAGCTATCGTCAGCACGCTTAAAAATGAATTCCCTTATCTGGTCGGTACCAGCAATTACGATTTAGCACATAAATTGCAGCTGGCGCCGGTCGGGACTCAGGCACACGAATGGTTCCAGGCGCATCAGCAAATCAGTCCAGTTCTGGCCAACAGCCAGCGCGCGGCATTACAGGCCTGGCTGGATGAATATCCCGACCAGCTCGGGATTGCGCTGACCGACTGTATTACGATGGATGCTTTCCTGCGTGATTTCGGCAGCAAATTCGCCAATGCCTATCAGGGGCTGCGCCATGACTCCGGGGATCCATTTGAATGGGGCGAAAAAGCGATCGCGCATTACCACGCGCTGGATATCGATCCGATGACTAAAACGCTGGTATTTTCCGATAATCTGGATCTGGATAAAGCACTGCATCTTTATCGTCATTTCCACCAACGGGTAAATCTGGTGTTTGGTATTGGTACACGCCTGACCTGTAATATTCCCGGTGTAAAACCGCTGAATATTGTGATCAAGCTGGTTCAGTGCAACGGGAAGCCTGTCGCCAAGCTGTCTGATAGTCCGGGCAAAACTATTTGTCAGGACAAAGCCTTCGTGAAAGCGCTGCGTAAAGCCTTCGATTTGCCGCTGGTAAAAAAAGCGTCCTGACTGTCCATAAAGCGCCGGAATGTATTTCGGCGCTTTATCAGAATTTTCTTTCCTTTCCTTACTTTCTTTCCTTTATATACCTGCAATCTGATTCCGCTCGGCTTTTATTCGTTATCTCAATGTTTCCTGATAATCCGCGCCTTTGCCTGACAATTCTTCCTCACCAACGGTGATTTCTGCTTGTGTCCTGAGAAAGGCTAAGTAACATAGCAAAATCCCTTTTTACAGGGTGTCGAATATTTCTTAGCCAACATATATAAAGAAAGAGAGAAATCTATGAGCGTTGTGCCTGTAGTCGACGTACTGCAAGGCCGTGCTGCGGTTGACAGTGAAGTCACCGTACGCGGTTGGGTACGTACCCGGAGAGATTCTAAAGCTGGTATCTCATTCGTCGCCGTTTATGACGGCTCCTGCTTTAATCCTTTACAGGCCGTCATCAATAATTCTCTGCCCAATTATCAGGAAGACGTTCTGCGTCTGACGACGGGTTGTTCAGTAGAAGTGACTGGTACTGTTGTCGCATCTCCTGGCGAAGGTCAGAGTTTCGAATTGCAGGCAACCGCCGTGAACGTTATTGGCTGGGTGGATGACCCTGATACCTACCCGATGGCGGCAAAACGCCACAGTATCGAATACCTGCGTGAAGTGGCTCACCTTCGCCCGCGCACCAACCTGATAGGTGCCGTTGCCCGTGTGCGCAATACCCTGTCTCAGGCGATTCACCGCTTCTATCACGAAAACGGCTACTTCTGGGTGTCTACCCCGCTGATCACTGCGTCAGATACCGAAGGTGCCGGCGAAATGTTCCGCGTTTCAACGCTGGATCTGCAAAACCTGCCGCGTACCGACAAAGGCGACGTTGACTTCAGCGAAGACTTCTTCGGTAAAGAAGCATTCCTTACTGTTTCCGGTCAGCTTAACGGTGAAGCTTACGCATGTGCGCTGTCTAAGGTTTACACCTTCGGCCCGACGTTCCGTGCGGAAAATTCTAACACCAGCCGTCATCTCGCTGAGTTCTGGATGGTTGAACCGGAAGTGGCATTTGCTACGCTCGATGATATCGCCTCACTGGCAGAAAACATGCTGAAGTATGTTTTCCAGGCAGTTTTGAACGAACGTTCAGACGATATGGCCTTTTTTGCTGAACGCGTAGACAAAGATGCGGTTGCCCGCCTTGAACGTTTTGTAACCTCTGATTTCGCGCAGGTGGATTACACTGAAGCAGTAGAAATCCTAATGAATTGCGGCCAGAAATTTGAAAATGCCGTTTCCTGGGGTGTGGATCTCTCTTCAGAGCATGAACGCTATCTTGCTGAGCAACATTTCAAAGCCCCGGTAGTGGTTAAAAACTATCCCAAAGATATCAAGTCCTTCTACATGCGTTTGAACGACGATGGCAAAACTGTAGCAGCGATGGACGTACTGGCACCAGGTATTGGTGAGATTATCGGCGGTTCACAGCGTGAAGAACGTCTGGATGTATTGGATGCAAGAATGGTCGAGATGGGACTTAAAACTGAAGATTATTGGTGGTATCGCGATCTTCGTCGTTACGGCACAGTACCACACTCCGGCTTCGGGTTGGGCTTTGAACGTTTAGTGGCCTATGTCACTGGTGTACAGAACGTTCGCGACGTGATTCCGTTCCCACGCACACCACGTAATGCAACCTTCTAATTAATTAAACTATTTCTAATTAACAAAATAGTTACAAAACTAAGGCCAGCATTGCTGGCCTTAGTCATTTTGAAAGATAGATCCCTGTCACAAAGTTCCGTAAAATACACATTTTGTAATACAATTTTTCCAACTGAAACATATTTAGTAATTTAGTAGCATTTTCGCTATGGATTAAGCTCACCACGGATGGAATAGTGCGTTCAGACACAGGAGACACCAAACTTTCACGAATAGTTCCGTAAAGAATTATTTAAGGCAGTGGCAGGTGTCCAATAAAACCAATGAGGGTAATAATAATGATGAAGCGCAATATTCTTGCAGTGGTAATCCCTGCTCTGTTAGTTGCTGGTGCAGCTAATGCGGCTGAGATCTATAACAAAGACGGCAACAAACTGGATCTGTACGGTAAAGTTGACGCGCGTCACACCTTCTCTGACAACGCTGGCGACGATGGCGACCAGACTTACGTTCGTTTCGGCTTCAAAGGCGAAACTCAAATTACTGACCAACTGACCGGTTACGGCCAGTGGGAATACAACGTTCAGGCTAACCACGCAGAAAGCGCTGGCGACGAAGGTAACAAAACTCGTCTGGGCTTCGCAGGTCTGAAATTTGGCGATGCAGGTTCATTCGACTACGGTCGTAACTACGGCGTAATCTACGACGTAATGTCCTACACTGACCAATTGCCAATCTTCGGCGATGACACTATGTACCAGAACAACGACAACTTCATGGTTGGTCGTGGTAATGGCATGGCAACTTACCGTAACAGCAACTTCTTCGGTCTGGTTGACGGCCTGAGCTTCGCTGTACAGTACCAGGGCAAAAACGACGAAGGTCGTGACAACCGTGGTCCAGTTGATTCCAATGGCGACGGCTGGGGTACTTCTGCCGCTTACGCTATCGGCAACTCCGGTGTTAGCCTGACTGGTGCTTACTTCTCTTCTAACCGTACCTCTACTCAGAAAGCAGACGGTAACGGCGACAAAGCTGACGCATACGCATTCGGCGCGAAATACGACGCTAACAACCTGTACCTGGCAACCTTCTACGGTGAATCACGTAACACCACCGATTACGGCAACCCAGATGCAATTGCTAACAAAACTCAGAACTTCGAAGTGGTTGCTCAGTACCAGTTCGATTTCGGTCTGCGCCCATCTATCGCATACCTGCAGTCTAAAGGTAAGAGCCTGAACGGTTTCTCCAACAACGGTTCTACCTACGCTGGCGGCGATGCTGACCTGGTTAAATACGTAGAAGTGGGTACCTACTACTACTTCAACAAAAACATGTCTACCTATGTTGACTATAAAATCAACCTGCTGGACGACAACAGCTACACCAAAGCATCTGGCCGTAGCACAGACGACATCGTTGGTGTTGGTCTGCAATACCAGTTCTAATATCGCTTAATGATGCGCTTCTGGGCGCATCAAAGTGGATATCAAGGCAGAGCTTCGGCTCTGCTTTTTGCATTTAAGCATTTCAAAAACCGAACTTTGCTACCCCCTCCCATAAAAAATTTTAATCTCACACGCCTTCTCACAACTCTGCTTTCTTTTTGCCGCAAACGGTTGGCAAACGGTAGCGCTGGCGGTACCCTGAAGCCCTCTTTCGTCATATCAGGCTATGGAATTTTCCGACATGTTTGAAAAAATCACTGCAGCACCTGCTGACCCTATTCTGGGACTTACCGATCTTTTCCGCGCGGATGGTCGCTCGAATAAAATCAATCTTGGGATTGGTGTTTATAAAGATGAAACGGGTAAAACGCCGGTTTTGGCCAGCGTGAAGAAAGCCGAACAGTTTTTGTTGGAAAATGAAACCACTAAAACCTATCTGAGCATCGACGGGTTGCCTGATTTTGCACATTGCACGCAGGAATTGCTGTTCGGTAAAGACAGCGCAGTGATTGCAGACAAACGTGCCCGCACGGCACAAACTCCGGGCGGCACCGGTGCCCTGCGCATTGCAGCAGATTTTATTGCAAATCAGACCACCGCGACGCGCGTGTGGGTCAGTAATCCAAGCTGGCCGAACCATAAAGGTGTATTTTCTGCCTCCGGTCTGGAAGTTGCAGAATACAACTATTACGACGCAGCCAGTCACAGCCTGGATTTCGACGGCATGCTGAAAAGCCTGAGCGAAGCGAAAGCCGGCGACGTAGTGCTCTTCCACGGTTGCTGCCATAACCCGACGGGTATCGACCCGACGCAGGAACAATGGGCTAAGCTGGCGGAACTGTCACTGGCAAACGGCTGGTTACCGCTGTTTGATTTTGCTTATCAGGGCTTTGCTAAAGGTCTGGAAGAAGATGCAGCTGGCCTGCGCCTGTTCGTCGCCAGCCATAAAGAATTACTGGTCGCCAGTTCTTACTCGAAAAACTTCGGTTTATACAATGAACGTGTCGGCGCTTGTACTTTAGTCACCGCCGACGCTGAAACTGCCGATCGTGCATTCAGCCAGATAAAATCAGTTATCCGTACAAACTACTCTAACCCACCAGCACACGGCGCAGCAGTTGTAGCCACCATTCTGGGTAACGAAGCATTGCGCACACTGTGGGAGCAGGAACTGAGCGATATGCGCCAGCGTATCCACCGTATGCGTCAGCTGTTTGTCAGCACCCTACAGGAAAAAGGGGCACAGCAGGATTTCAGCTTCATTATCAATCAGAACGGAATGTTTTCATTTAGCGGCCTGACCAAAGATCAGGTACTGCGTCTGCGAGATGAGTTCGGCGTTTACGCGGTGAATTCTGGCCGTATTAACGTCGCAGGCATTACGCTGGAAAATATGGCTCCGCTGTGTGAAGCGATTGTCGCCGTGCTGTAAAAAGCCAGCGCGGCTGTCGCATTAAAAAAGCCCGTCAGGAAACTGACGGGCTTTTTGTTTTCCGGCAAACAAACATTACCAGACCGGCATTTCGTCCTGCAGGAAGGGATTGTTTTTACGCTCGTAACCAAAATCAGACATCGGGCCATGGCCTGGAATAAAGACCATGTCATCGCCCAGAGGCAACAGTTTGGTTTTAATCGAGCTAATAAGCGCCTGATGATCGCCGCGTGGGAAATCACTACGCCCGACGCCGCCTTTGAAAATCACGTCACCGGAAACGGCAATACGTGCTTTATCATTGATGAAAACGATGTGCCCCGGCGTATGACCCGGACAATGTAATACGGATAAGATTTCTTCGCCCACGTTTACCGTGTCGCCTTCTTCAAGCCAGGTATCGGGTGTCAGCGGGTCACAATGGTCAAGGCCAAACATCTGACTCTGGGTCGGCAAAGCATCAAGCAGGAATTGATCTTCCTTCTGCGGCCCGATAACAGGCACCTGATAATGTGCAGCCAGTTCAGCTGCGGCACCCACGTGATCAAGATGACCGTGAGTCAGCAAAATTTGGGTGACCAAAACGCCTTTGGCAGACACTTCCTGAATGATCCGCGCGGCTTCGCCACCGGGATCAACAATGGCGGCCTGATTGGTCTTGGTACACCAAATCAGAGAGCAGTTTTGGCTGAAAGCCGTAACGGTAATAAGATGGATTTTCATAAGACTCCACAAAATGGCCTGCACAGCGGCAGGCCATTAATTACACACATCACCAGGTCCGTGCAGGCCCGGTATCGATGTGCACAAAGTTACTTCGTGGATAATATCCTACACCACCCATCCGCATTTTTAACGCAGCTTTGCGGATATTACTCAACTCGATCCCCTGAATGTGGAAATCCATTGCCTGTCCGAGCGTGTGATAGCTGTGTTTTGCCACGCCATTTCCCGGTTCACGCATACTGTTATTGGTTGCCAGTGAGCGATAGCCAGAAATCAGCTGAACAGGTTTACTGGTGCCGCCGAGCATAACTTGCAGACGATAGAGGTGGTCGAACAAGGCAGGATCGATAGATTTTACCTTTTCCGCCCGATAGTCTCTGAACAAATGATTCAACCGAGCCAACTCATCCTTGTTGTAACGCTTTCCATCAAAGAACTCAGTTTTGAGGGTTTCGCCGGTATTTAAGTTATTAACGACTAAAACACGCGGACGAGGAGTGGAAAGAGTGGCGAATGCACGACTCGGAAGTAATGCAATCCCCATAGCGGCACTGCCCAGTGCCAGCCATTTACGGCGATGTTTGTCGATTTCATTCATGAACAGTTTACTATCCGATAAGAGAGTCAAAAATATGTGCGATTTATGCACCGTTTCGAACCTTAACTGCCAACTATCAGCGAGTCAAGAGACCCTGATATGCAAAACGAGCGTGCCAGTAGCTCACGCTCGTTGTGTGGCCAATTACTCTGACCCTTATCAGATTAGTTTTACTGCATTTATTGGAGCAAAATTTCTGCCTGAGGCAAAATTTGGGCGCCAGATCTCACTGTTGAATCATAATTGTAAATGTCTGTGCGGAATTGCGGCTTACCATCATCAGCAACCCACGCCGTCAGATAAAACAGTTTTACCGGTATATGATGCCTTATTGCCACGTAAGTGGTGTTCCCGCCCTGCAACGCTGAAGAGATACGCGTGTCATTCCAGCCAGCATCCTGCAACAGCATATTCGCCAGTTCAGACGCTTTATTCACCCTCACGCACCCCGAACTTAGCGCGCGAATATCCCTGCTGAAAAGATTATGGTTCGGCGTGTCGTGCAGATAAATCGCGTCCGAACTCGGCATATTGAATTTATACCGGCCAAGGGAGTTGCTCACGCCCGGCGCCTGACGGATACGGTACGGGAAATGGTTAGGTGACACCATTGCCCAGTCGATCATAGAAGGGTCGATGACTTCCGCATCATTGCTCCAGCCTGACAAGACCTGATAGCCGTGTTGCTGGAAGTAGCCCGGATTATTCATGGCTTTCGGTACGATATCTTCGCGCACTAATGTTGTTGGCACATTCCACGGTGGATTCACCACAACATTATTTAGCGCACTGCTCATCAGTGGCGTTTTCCGGCTCGGGCGCCCGACAATGACCCGCGATGACAGCACTTCATTACCATTGAGATAGTAGGTGAGCTGGTAGTTGGGAATGTTCACCATAATTCCGGTATTCACATTCCCGGGCAGGATCCGCAAACGCTGGATATTCAGCGCCAGAAGTGTCGCACGCAGCTGCGGCGATGCATTCAACCACTGACGCGTGCGTCCGCCGATGATGCCATCGGCTTCCAGCCCCTGCCATTTCTGGAAGCGTTTCACTGCGTCCACTAAGTCAGGTGTGTACTGGTTATTCGAAACGGCAACAGGCGCAGCCGGTGCGGGGGTTTCTGCCGACTGAACCGAAGGCAGAACATCCTGAACTGATGTCGCTGAAGGACTAACCGCTGGCGTCGCGGGCTGAGCTTTATCTGCGCTTTCGTCAACAGACAAGTCATCATTCGCCGCACTCCCCGGAGTATTCGGGGCGATGGTTTCATCCGTCGGCTTCGGAGCGGTGGTTTCCTGAGGCGAGGCGATCATCATGCCGGTTCTGGTAAGGATCTCTCGCAGTGCAGGAACATCGTCACTGATTTGATCAGGACGCAGACTTGCTGAACCGCGCATTGCGGGCCACGGACGATTGTCCGCCAGCATCGTTTTCAGCGCATCATGCATTTTGGCGTAATAAGGATGTTGTGGCGTCAGTGTCGACAGATAGCGCGCGGTATCACCCTGTCGCACCGCCAGTTGCCACTGGTTAATCACCGTCAGCGATGGCGTCGTCATCTTGTAAGGTGTTGTGCTGTAAAGCCACTTATCGCCATTGGCTTCCACGCTGCTGGTAAACTGTAAATATCCCAGCATCGCATCAGACAGCACCACGTCGCGCGCCATACCGGTCACTTCAGGATCAGTCAGCCATTTCACCCACTGGGTAAACTGGGGCTGGATCCCGGAAATGGCAAGCTCAGCTAGCTGCTGCTGGAATATTTGTACCGTTTGCCGATCTTTCCACATCGGCTGCATATGGTTAGCGGCATAAAGCGATGAGAGAGATGACAGATAGAGAGGACGGATACCTCTTGGCATTAATTCTGCCTGCAACTGGCTCATGCTCTGCACGCTGGATAGCGTGGTCTTCCCTACCGGCATGGTGGGAACTGCCGCCCAGGCAGCAAACCACGGAGACAGACCGCTCGCCAGCAAGCAGCTGGCGACTAAAAACCTGAGAGACCTTTGATTCATTAACATCTTCCCTTGCCTCCCGATAAAGTGCCCAATTCATTCCCCAAAATTAAGCCAGTAACGTCTGGTTTAAGTATATAAACAGAATTCTTTTTTTGCGCGGTAACTCAATGAAATACAGTCCGCGTGTTACGTGAAGACTCTAAGCCAGCCGCCAGACGAAATAAAGGTTTGATTGGGTACTTTCCGTTCAATGGCAATCCGTCAGCTCAGATTTCATCCAGTCATTAGGAAAATCTTTATCTTAAAATTAATAAAGCATGGGATTTTCAGGGAAATATCTGATGAATGAATAAGTGGATAGGGAAGCTGAAAAAGGTGTTAAGAAAAGGAACAACGAAAATAACGGGCAAAAAGACAAAAAAAGCCCCGACATAAGCCGGGGCATGATCATATTCTGAAAATAATCAGGAGACGTCAGCTTCAGTATTGGCCAGTACAGGAAGTTCTGCGGCAAAACCGCGTAAACCCACCACATGCACATGTTCATTATTGCCAAACACTTTACGCACAAGTTTATACGTCGTCCCTTTTTCCGGGCTGATGTTTTCTGGCGCAGCAATGATCAGCTGCATTTCCAGACGGTCACACAGCTCGAACAGCGTGGCGATAGATTTCGCATCCAGGCGCGCGGCTTCATCAAGGAACAGCAGGCGGCATGGCGAAATATCTTTACCACGCATACGGCTCGACTCGTCTTCCCAGCTCTGAACAACCATCACCAGAATCGACATACCGGTACCGATCGCTTCACCGGTCGACAGCGCACCACTTTCCGCACGCAGCCAGCCGTCTGAACCCCGGTTTACTTCGACTTCCATTTCCAGGTAGTTGCGGTAATCCAGAAGTTCTTCGCCAATCGTTTGTGGCGTACGCTGGCCCATATCAATTTGCGGATTCAGACGCTGGTAGAGTTTCGCCAGCGCTTCCGAGAAGGTCAGGCGGTTACTGCTGAACAAGTCCTGATGCTGCTCCTGCTGCTCAGACAGCACATCCAGTAAACCTGCGTGGGCTTCACGCACGTTCACGTTCAGACGCACACTTTTCACCTGACCAAACGCCACAGCCTGCAGCCCCTGGTTCAGCTGACGGATACGGTTCTGTTCGCGCTGAATAGTTTTGCGAATGATATTCGCCACACTTTTCGAACTGATGGCCAGTTGCTGCTCGCGGGCGGTCAGTTCTTCAGTCAGACGTCCCAGCTCGATTTCCATCTGCTCGATGGCTTCGACCGGATCGTCGGTGCGGATAATATCCTGACGGATACGTTCGCGCAGATGCTGATAGACGGCGATATAGAACTGGATTTTACGTTCCGGACGTTTCGGATCTTCCGAAAGACGCAGCACGTCGCGCAGATGTTCGTTATCCGACACCGCAAGGCGCAGCGCACCCAATGCTTTATCCGACATTGAACGCAGTTCGTCGCCATCCATGTAAGCCAGCTCACGACGGTGCAGACGACGCTCAACGCCATTATCTTTCACCAGACGCATGACCGCACACCAGCCCGCTTTCGAGGACACCACCTGCTCACGACTCTGGTGGTAATCACGCTCAAGCTTACGCAGTTTTTTCTGCAGATTATCCATTTCTGCTTCGCAGAAGGTGATCTGTTTTTCCAGCTGGTTGCAACGTGCGCGGTTAGTACTGAGCGCGGAGTGCAACTCATCACGACGGGTCTTGGCACGCGCTTCGGCATTCGGATCAGCCTGAACGCCGATATCCTGCAATTCCTGACTCAGCTCTTTGAGCATATCGCGTTTGGCATCGAATGAACTTTTCAGCGAGGCCAGAACCTGACTGTATTGAGTCAGCTGAGTCTGATGTTGACGCATCTGCTCACGGGCACGCGTACGTTCCGCTTCCGCATGTTCCAGGCGCTGACGCAGTTTGTCATTCAGGTCACTGTTTTCATTCAGCATACCGGCAGAATCGGTATAGCTGAAGTGCGCACGGCGCTGAACCACTTCGGTCAGCGCAAATGCCTGTTGTTTCGCCAGGCGCTGTGAATGCTGCGCCTGCGCGTAATCTTCTTTAAGCTGCTCGTGCTGTTCCGGATCGCTTTGCAATACCGACACCAGCGGTTCCAGCTTAGCCAGTGAAATACCGTGTTGCTGAATGAAACGGGCAGAATCCTGCGCCTCTTCCATTTCTTCGCGGATTTCTTCCACACGGTCAATCAGCGTTTCGTCGCACAACAAACCAACGCGCGGCTGCAATTTATTGAGCATGCCGATCGCATCTTTCGCCTGATCGTATTGCTGACGCTGTTGCTGATTCTGGCCTTCGTGCGCATTGATAGCACGTTCCAGTTCGCCACGACGACCACTCAGGGTGCGGATTTCCGCTTCCGGATCGGCATCAAATGCAACGGCCAGATGGCTGCCAATGAAACGGCTGAAGGCCTGATGCGCGCGCTGAATTTTCTGCACGTCAAACGACAGTGTCGCATAGCGCTCGGAGAGATTTTCGCGCTCTTTATGTAAAGTCTCGAGACGATTTTCACGCGCCGCACGTCCAAACAACGGTACCTGCGGGAAGTGAGAATAACGCCACTGGCGGTCTCCGGTTTTCACCAGGACAGCGCCCTGCATTTCTTCGACTTCAAACACGTTGTCATCGAATGACTGCGGATCGCCTTCGATCAGATAGAGATCTTCCGGGCAATCATCCAGTCCGTCGAGCTGGTCGCGGATCAGCGATAAATCAGGCACAACAATCGCGTGGCGCGACGGGCCATACAACGCGGAGAAATAAGGCGCATCGTCAATGGTGACGTCATCATAAATTTCTGATAGCAGCACACCGCCGAAGCGTTCCGCCAGGGCGATCAAACGGGAATCTTCCGCACCGCTTGGCTGACTCAGACGAGTGATCTGACCTTCAATACGACGCTTGCGTGCAGCCACTTCGTCACGCTCAACCGTGGTTTCACGTTCCGTTTCCAGCAACTGCTGCATGTATTCTGTGACCTGCTGGCTGCTTTCCAGCGGTTCTTTACTTTGCTCGCTTAACTGGCTGAGTGCTTCCTGTGCGGCCAGCCAGACTGGCGCACGGGCGGTCAGTTCACGAATGCGCGACTGAACACGCTCCAGCTCCTGACGCATTTCCATGCGACGTTCACCGGCCTGCGACACCACGCCCTGCAATTCTTCAATCTGCACTTCCAGCTCGCGCTGCATTTCGTCCAGATCTTCCGGATGCACATCCTGACCGGTGCGTTTGCAGAATTCCTGCAACTGGCGTTCAGCGTCCTGCTGTTCACGCAGTCGCCCTTCCAGCTCCGACAAACGCATACGCAGCGGTTCAACCCGCTCCGCCTGATGTTGCTGCGAAGACCAGTCGCGCAATAATTCACGCGCCGTTTGCCAGGCTTCGCTACGGCTCACTTCACCAGCGATTTTCACCACCAGCTGATAAGCATTTTCGAACTGATTATGAGCCGCAGAAGCCACGCTCATTTTCTGTTCCAGCATCAGCAGGATTTCAGTCGCTTCCTGCTCTTTGCTCTGGAATGTTTCGAGCCATTCTTCACTGTTCTGAATACTCAGATCAGGGATCTGACACAAGTCACGCGCGCGCTCAATGGCCTGCAAAGCTTGCTGGTACTGGATTGCACGGGTTTGCTGAACATCCAGCGCCTGCTGATAATCGGCCAGCTGACTTTTCAGTTCATCCACTTCAAGCTCAGCCGCTTCCGCCCGCGCTTCATGCTCTGCGTGCTGTTCGCTGGCTTCCGCTACGACTTCGTTCTGCTCTTCCAGACGGTAAGTCAGTTCTTCAAGATCACTTTCGTAACGCTCGATTTTTTCCTGCTGACGCATCGCGGTCTGAACCAGACTCAGATGGTCACTGGCAGCCTGATAATCGGTTTCCAGATCACTTTGCGAACTACTTTGCTCAGCCAGTTCACGCGCCATTTCAACATGACGATATTGCTCGCTGGAAAGCTGTTTGCGGCTGGTCAGCAAATCGTTACGCAGCACCAGCGCGCCATCGAGATGAATGCGGCGCTCGTTGGCGTGGCGCATATAGTCGGCGGCCACGTAAGACGTCGCTTCAGAAATCAGATGCTTAAACAGATCACGGTCAGATTGTGTAACGCGGATCGCTTCCAGTGTCATACGGTTTTCACGCAGCGCCGCTTCCATATCCTGGAACGCTTTGCGCACACCGCTGTTTTCCGGCAACAGATAGTCGCGCAGGGAACGGGTGATGGCGCTGGAGATACCGCCGTACAACGAGGCTTCAATCAGGCGATAGAACTTACTGCGGTCAGACGCTGAACGCAGACGACGCGGGATAACACCCAGGTCGAACATCAGCGCATGATAATCAGTAATCGAGTTGAACTGCTTGAACTGCACGCCTTCCATTGCTTCCACGCGCTCTTTCAGTTCATGCAAAGGCAACACGCGGGCCTGACGCTCGCCGACCGTTTCTGTCAGCATTTCCGTCGGGTTCACCGCTACCGGTAAGCCCTGAATGGTGAAAGGTTTGATATCGACTTTACGGTCACGACCGGCAACCTGTTGCAGACGAACACCCACAACGATGCGCTGATGGCGCGAGTTGACGACATCCAGAACCGAGTAACAGACACCTGCGCGCAATTTACCGTGCAGACCTTTGTCGCGTGAGCCGGACGTCGCACCCGCTTCGGTGGTATTACGAAAATGCAGCAACGTCAGATCGGGGATCAGCGCCGTTACAAAGGCGGCCATGGTGGTGGATTTACCCGCCCCGTTACCGCCTGACAGCGTGGTGACCAGTGAATCGAGGTCAAATGTCCGGGCGAAAAAGCCGTTCCAGTTAACCAGCGTCAGTGAGCGAAATTTACCGCGTTCAATCATTCCTGTTCATCCTCTGCGCTCTCATGCCCTTGCTGCCCTGCCAGCGGTTCGCCATCTTCAGTTTCGTCGTTCAATGACAACGCGCTGTCGACGGGCATCGCTTCGCCGTCGCGGATCATGCGCAACTGCGCTTCGCGCGCGTCATCGCCGCTGCGGACATCCGCACCAAAACGAAATACCGCTTCGGTAATACGGAATTTAGTGCTGTCGACGCCCATGAAATACACCATGCCCAGGCGGCGCAGGCGATTCAGTGACGTGCGGACTTTATCCTGCAACTTCTGGCGATCTAAATCCGAGCCGGTTGAGCGCTGGTTGACGTATTTCAGCAATTTGCTTTCGTCGGCCAGACTCAGCAATTCGTCATACAATTCCTGCTGGGTAAAAATGCCCTCATGCGCCAGACGTTCCGGACTCAGATACAGATAGCAGAGAATTTTCCCAACCATCATATCCAGCTCAGAAAGCACGGAGCGCGGGATAAGCGTGGTGGAACGCGGGCGCAGATAGAAGAAGCCTTCCGGCGCCCGGATTAATTCCACGCTGTAGCGGCTGTAAAACAGTTCCATCTCTTCCTGATAATCCATCAGGAAAGCGTGGTTATCCAGTTCATCAATGCCGATATGACGGCCAGAACGAAGCTGGCTGTCGAGAGCAGGAAACACTGAGTTCGCCAGTGCCTGCGCCAGCTTAGCTGGCATTATGTGTTCAATATTTGTCGATGACATGGGCCTGCACCTTGGCTCCGTAATCATTGATTGCCTGCCATTCGGCATGCAACCCTGAAAAATCTGCTTCAGCCACACCGAGGCGTACCGCCTGGTCGACCACAATTCGCGCGACATCAAAATGTCGGGCACGCGGATACTGCTTAAGGTATTCACGCATTACCATGCCCAGATTGAGCGGCGTTTTTTGTTGCTGATAAACTTGTAATGCCTGTTCAATCAATGCCGCAAGTTGTTCGCGGATTTCGTTAAATTCTTCAAACTCGAGATCTGGCGGAAGTTCGCCGGTCACTTCTTCGCTGCGCAGTGCCAGCTCTTCATCACGCATATCAAGCAGACGGTCGGCATTAGCAAAGGTCAGCGTCCACGGCTGGTCAAAGTAGTTTTGCACCGACTGACGCAGACGTTGCGCAAACACCCGGTTTTTATCCATGTCGATCGCAGTACGGATAAATTTATGCACATGGCGGTCATAGCCAATCCACAGGTCAATGGCCTGCTGACCCCAGCTGGTAATGCGGTCGAGTTTGTTCTGTAAGTCGAACACCAGTTTGTCGACGAAACTCAAGTCGAGTTCAACCATCGTGGCGTCCTGAATGCGCATCAGATGCGCCTGTAACAAGTTGCCCGCGGCTTCGAGCGTATCTTGTAATTCACGCAGCGTGCCGGAGGTTTCTGACAGAAGGATTTCACAGCTGGAAATGGCCGCGCGCCAGTCTATATTCAGCAGTGCAGCAATATCGTCTTTCACACCCTGCTGCTGTTCATCCATGATGCGCTGGGTCATGTCGATACTGTCAAAAATCTCAGCAACGGAATATTTGAGGGGTGCGTAAACGTTGCGATGCCAGTGGAAATCATCGCCGCCCTCTTCGGCCGCATCAGCCGCACGTTTGAGTTCTTGCGCAACAATCGACAACTGCATAGACAACCGCAACGTGGAAAATTCACGCTGACGGATGTAATAATCTGAAATACCGATCGCCAGCGGGGTCAGGCGATAAATGGCATTACCGTCCGCCATTTCACTGACAAAACGGTTGAGCAAGCGCTGACGCACCATGTCATTGATGGCGTTATTGGCACGTACGGTGATGGTTTCGTTAGTCTGCTCAAATCCTTTGCTGACATGACGAAACGCATCAACCAGTTCACCCTCACTCATTTCCCCGTCAAGGCGCTCGCTGTTTAACGTGGCAATCGCCAGAAGAAAAGCCAGCCGCTCCGTTGGCAGCGAAATTGAGAAATCATTTTTTCGTGCCCAGGCGACCAGTTCGGGTACAGTCTGGGAAAATTCACTCATAATTCGTCCTTCAGAATGGGTTTGTGCGCCATCACATGGATGTAACGTCCCAAACTAACAAAAGGTTCCTGACGGCAATAACGCTGCTCCAGCGCCAAAAGCTCGTCAAAATCCTGCTTATGTTGTTGTCTGTTTCGCAAATAATCGTGGAACACTCTAACACCGGTCTTGCCGCTTATCTGCATTCCCAGTTCTTCCAGCCACTGAT
This sequence comes from Rahnella bruchi, assembly GCF_003614975.1. GTDB lineage: Bacteria > Pseudomonadota > Gammaproteobacteria > Enterobacterales > Enterobacteriaceae > Rahnella > Rahnella bruchi. The sequence goes on from NZ_QZWI01000002.1 coordinate 293,952, forward strand.
AAACCTGCGCAGGTTCCAGCGGATGATCGGGTAACAGGGAGCTTTTTTTGATTTTTGGCACACCTGCTTCGACATGACCGAAATTGCCGAGGATCATATGCCGCATGACCAGACCGTGGATATTGTAAAACATCAGCGATAATGCGCCACCTGGGGCCAGACAATCGACCAGCGCGGCAAGCGCCTCACGAGGTTCAGCCAGCCATTCAATGACCGCATGGAACAATATCAGATCAACCGGCTGTTCCAAATGTTCTGCAATGTGCTGAGCCGGACATTGTACAAATTGCATGTTCCCGCTCACACCTTTTTCCACCGCAGCCGCCTCGGCGCGTCGGATCATCTCACCGGAGAGATCGCACAACAAGACCTGATGTCCTAAAGCGGCAAGTTCACAGGCCATTTGTCCTTCACCACCGCCCGCATCGAGAATACGCAATGGACGCTGAGGCAGCGTTTGTAGCAATTCCTGCAGATCCTGACCCAGCACCGCCTGACGGATACGTCCCTTAGTTGTGCCGTAGATATTGCGCGAAAACTTTTCCGCCATATCGTCGAAGTTACGATCCTGCATGAAGAGATACCTGTTCCTGATAGTGCAATCTGTTAAAGGGTTTATCTGCGCGACCTGCTATTTTGGCACAGGCTGGCGTAGAATAAATCATCCTGACGCGGATTCATGCCCGGATGTCGTTTTTTCACCCAAAAGGACCGGTTTCAGATGTTATTTATTCTAAAAAAGACCTTCGGCGGCCTGTTATTACCGCTGCCCTTTATTCTGGTCATCATGGCGATTGCACTGGTGTTATTGTGGATGACCCGCTGGCAAAAAACCGGAAAAGTGTTTTTTTTACTGAGTTGGCTGCTGTTACTGCTGCTAAGTGTGCAGCCGGTCGCGGACAGTCTTTTGCGCCCGATAGAATCCGGGTATCCGACTTATCAGATAGCAGCGCATGCGCCCGTTAAATTCGTGGTGGTTTTGGGGGGGGGTTATACCTTCAACCCGGACTGGGCGCCAAGTTCTAATCTCATCAGCAACAGCCTGCCACGGGTGACGGAGGGTATCCGAATTTATCGCGCGAACCCGGGCTCGAAAATGATTTTTACCGGCGCACAGGCGATGACGAATCCGGTCAGCAGTGCTGCGGTAGCGGGTAAGGTGGCGCAAAGTTTAGGCGTGCCTGAAAGCGATATTATCTTGCTCGATAAACCCAAAGATACGCATCAGGAAGCGCAGGAAGTCAAAGCGCTGATCGCAGATCAGCCTTTCGTACTGGTAACGTCAGCGAATCATTTGCCGCGTGCAATGGTGTTCTTCCGGCAGCAGGGGTTGCATCCGATCCCGGCACCAGCGAATCAGCTGGCGATCGATTCACCGCTGAACCCATGGGAACGAGCCCTGCCTCAGGCCTTGTTCTTATCGCACAGCGAACGGGCATGGTACGAAACGCTGGGGCGCTTGTGGCAATGGATGACACTGCCCGCGCCCGTAACGAAGTAAATCAGTTCAGCCACGGCAACAACTGTTGCCGTGCAAAATCAAACTGACGGCGATCGAGTTTACCCGTGTGGATCATGTGAGCAACGGACTCCCACACCAGATACATCCATCTGCGGGCAAGGAAGCTTTCCGAAACAGGCGCTTTTTGCAGATAGCCGAACAGCAACTGCTCGCTCATCCCCTTTTCCCAGAGGCGGAACAAATCAAACTCACGTGGTGCCCAAAGTACCGGTCCCGGATTGATCATCGCCAGCAGTTGATCGCTGCGCGGATCTTTTAACATACTTCGAAGCGACAGATTGCCGTGGACCAGCACCGGCGTATCGTCAAAATCTTCAAACAGCGCCGCAATGCAGTTACGGGAACGAAAAAGCAGCGTGCGGTCTTCTGGAGTCAGCTCAGGTGCCTGCAAATTCGTTAATGTCGCCCACAGCACTTCTACTCTTTGCGGATACCAGTTCTGCCAGCTGTTTTCCTGTGTGCTGTCGACGGAACCAACGCAGCCGTGACTGTCGATGCGGTGCCAGGCCAGCATCGCCTCGACAATTTGCTCCTGCAATATTTTCCATCGTTCCGGCGTGCGTGTCGGCGCTTCCGCTGAAACACCACGAAGACGCTCAATTAACAGGATTTCCTGATAAGGTTTCTGGTGCGTTGTCACCATGCCATAGACCGTCGGAACCCTTACCACGCCCTCTCTCGCCAGCATCGAGAGTTTATAGGCTTCCTGTCCGGCGATACCCTGACAAACAAAACTTTTCGCCAGCAAGGGCATGGCATAACCCTGCTCATCATAAAGGGAAAACAGATGGGCATAAGGCTGCTCACTCACACATTCCAGTCGGGACAAACGTTCGCCCAACACGATGCTCAATTCGGCTTTTAGCTGTTCCATAACGTATTCGCAGTGACGAAAAAGTTAACGTTTATGATGAAAGCTTCAGTGGCGGATTACCCCGTTTCAGATCAAACAAAAACCGGATAATGAAGGCAGAAAAAGGAAGATGTCGCGCAAAACGCAGAGAAAGTCTAAAAGTAGAAACGGAATGCAGGAGCACCCCGCCTTATTATTTATGGATCAGGATCTTTATTTATGGCTCAGTATTGCGCGCACGCGTTCTAAATCTTCTGCCGTATCCACACCCACGGACGGGATAGCTTTCGCTACATCAACGTGGATTTTTTCACCGTACCACAGTACCCGCAGCTGTTCGAGCAGTTCGATGTGCTCAAGCTGGCTCGGTTCCCACTTCACATACTGGCGGATAAATCCTGCGCGGTAAGCATAAATGCCGATGTGGCGAAGGAAAGTATCTCCAACGGTTTCTTTCGAGACGGCGAAACGTTCACGTTCCCAGGGAATGGTCGCCCGTGAGAAATACAGGGCGTAGCCCCGTGCATCGCGGACGACTTTTACAGCATTCGGATTGAACGCTTCTTCCGCCGTTTCGATAGGTACCGCCAGTGTCGCCATACCTGCTTCGCTTTTTGCCAGATTGTCTGCCACCTGACGGATAATCACCGGTGGGATCAACGGCTCGTCACCCTGCACATTCACGATAATTTCGTCATCGGCAAACTGACATAATTCAATCACTTCAGCCAGACGCTCTGTACCGGACTCATGATCAGGACGGGTGAGGCAGACTTCACCACCGGCTGCTTCGACGGCTTTAGCCACATCGGGATGATCGGTCGCAACAATCACTCTTTTCGCCCCGGACTCAAGGGCGCGATCCATTACATGCACAACCATCGGTTTACCGTTGATATCCGCCAGCGGCTTGCCGGGTAAACGGCTTGACCCATAACGGGCCGGAATAATCGCAATAAAACTCATGGATGCGTCTCATCAACAGAAAGCGGACGGGCTTCATTTTCTAATAATACCGGGATACCGTCACGAACCGGATAAGCCAGGCTGTCCGCCTTACATACCAGTTCCTGTGATTCTTTATTAAAGTAGAGCTTACCGTTGCAGACAGGGCACGCAACGATTTCAAGTAAACGATGATCCATAAGTTCCTCCCGGAGGCGAATACACCGCGTTTTCAGTAAGGTGTAACGCAAAAAAACATTGGAAAACACGAGACAGCGGCCTGACAGGATAACATAACGCCTGTCACCCGTTAATCCTCAGTTCGCCTGCGGCGGCTTCAAAAAAGTTAATTCAATGTGACTAAAAAATTTCATCAGCGAGTGATTGCGTTGGAGATTTAGTGGGAGTACAATTTTTTTGTGATGCAAGTCACATTATCAACCCCACAGAAGAGCACTAAAATGAAAACCATTAACAAAATTATCGCAATGCTCGCTAACTTCAGTCACTAATACTGAAGTCACACCTGCAATCATCGTGAAATAACGGCTGCCTGACGCAGCCGTTTCATTTTACGGGATCCCACTTACAGAAGGGTATTTACGGCATCAGACCTGCCAGTCAGTCCCCCATAGCGCCATAAGTGTTTCAGGCACATTTCCCGTCAATACCCTTTCAGCCCCCTGCCACTGCGCAAACCGCGTAATCGCACTGTGAACATCTTGCGCGCGACGAGCTGTCATAGCGACCTGTGGTTCAAGATGCAAACTTTTCACTTCCAGGATTTTCTCTTTGCGATGCATTTTGGCATCGACCCGGCCAATCAGTTCACCACGCTGTAATACCGGAAGCGTGAAATACCCGTACTGGCGTTTTGCTTCCGGCGTATAACATTCAATCCGGTATTCAAAATTAAACAGCACCGACGCGCGTTTGCGATCCCACACTACCGGATCAAAAGGTGAAAGCAGCGTGGTGACGGTTGATCTTATTCTTGATTCAGTCGCTTGTTGTAACAAAGAAAACTGTCGCTGATGAACGTAAAAAACACCTTCAAGCCCTGTCACTTCGACCGGTGTGATTTCCTCATCTGCCAGTAATTGTGCAATAACGGCGTTGATATTCACACGCTTAAGGCGGTAATAGTCCGCCAGCCATTCCGGTTTGAAAATGCCGAGATACTGCGCCGAGCGTCGCAGCATCTGGAATTGTGCCACATCTTGTTTAAGAGTCTGACGGGCATCATCCCAACCTGGCATCACCCGTTCGGCCAGGTCGTAAACCCGGTGGAAATTGCGCCGTTCAGACACCATCAGTTTTCCCGAGGTGAACAACGTTTCCAGATGTTTTTTATGAGGTTTCCAGTCCCACCAGCCACTGGCAGATTTTTTATCTGCGGTGAAATCGGCAGAACGTACAGGACCGTTCTCTGCAATATGCCCCAGCAGCGCCTGAATATCGGATTCATGCTCATCAAACCAGGCCTGGGAAAACTTCCAGCCCATTCCTTGTGGATTCAGCATCCGGTGTCGCAGCAGTCCATAATCTTCGCTGGGAATAAAGCAGGCTTCATGCGCCCAGTACTCAAAAATTTTGCCAGCAGAGAGTGCTTCTTCGAGCCATTGTGGAGAATAACTACCCAGGCGACTGAACAAAACCAGATAAGGGCTGCGGGCCACCACGCTGATGGTATCGATTTGCAGCAATCCCATGTCACGGATGGTATCTACCACATCAGCAGCAGACGGTTTTCGGGTAAGGGGTTTTAAGAGATTTTGCGCAGATAAATGCAGAGTGCGGGCTGAAGCGAGAGATATAACCGGGTGAGACATATCGGTATCCATGGCAGCGAGTAAACTGTGGATACCGATAGCATATTTTTTCCGGAGCGTAAAATTCAGCTCAACGGTGAACGACTAAATCAGATTCAGAATGCAATCACATCTGCCGCTGAGGGGCCATGTGCCACGCTGCGATAGGTTGTAAACTCTACTTTCTGACCCGCGCTGAGTGATTTATTTTTGGTATTGGCGATGGCAGTACGCTGAACATAAATTTCAGAAGTACCATCAAGCGGGCAAATAAAACCATAGCCTTTAGCCTGGTTGTACCATTTAACTAAACCCATTTTTAACATCATAATTTCTATCCTTTCTTTTGGGCATCCATGAACACACTTTTTTATTATTGTTCGGATGCGTTTGCCCATTTCTAAGTTATTTTTTTATAAAAAACCTCTAATGAGCGAATTATTTAACGATTATTTTTACTTTTTAAATTTTAAAACTTAACTGACTTCTTCACACTAAAAACCCGCCTTAGGGCGGGCTTTATTCTGCTGATATAAATCACGATTCACGTTATTTTATATCACCACGTTAGTCTCTTATCAGAGAGCGATAACGTTGGCAGCAGCCGGACCGCGCGGGCTGTCCTGAATGGTGTATTCTACACTCTGGCCTTCAGCCAGAGTTTTGAAGCCATCAGTTGCGATTGCAGAAAAATGTACGAATACATCTTTACCGCCATCAGCTTGCTCAATAAAACCAAAACCTTTGCTTTCATTGAACCACTTAACCTGACCATTTTTCTTAGACATATTTATAACCTTATTACGAAATATAAAATCCTGCCATTCGGCAATGTTGGCCAATAGTTCAGACAATTACTTATGGGGAGGACTTAGAAGGTTCGTCTTGGAAGCGGAATCATCGGGAAAGAGATAACGTCTGGGAGGAACTGCTTTACTCTACACTCATACATAAATAGCGCTGCAACACAGGCTGCACGCATTTACTCATAAGTACTGCCTGATAGCAAGCCACCTTACGCGATTATTTTCAATAAAAGGGTGATTTTTTAATTTAAACCTTTAAAATCAATCACCTTGAAATTATATATTTACGTAAACTTTAAATCAGAATGTGAATTTAATCTGAAAACTTGGGTTCAGCGTATATTTTTTAGTATCAGATCGCTGATTTCTTGCAGTAATTTCTCTGCAAGAACCCCTTCGATTTTTGCATCTACCGGTAAATACCACCAGTCAGGCTGAGCAAACGAGCGGCATTTTACTGCGTCTTTTTCAGTCATCAGAAGAACTTGTCCGGATTGTGCAACGTCTGAAAGCGTATCGGGTGTGTAAGGCTGGTGATCAGAGAATGCGACTTCTTTTTGCACGTTCACATTCAGCTGTTTCAGCGTGGCAAAAAAGCGTGGCGGATGTCCAATCCCTGCCATTGCAACCACATTCGATAATTTTGCAGGATCACGCTGCTCACCGGTCAGCAGATTGACGGCTTTTCCAGGCTGGAGAATCATTGCTAATTCGCCTGGGTGTGCCGTGCCGCCATTAGTTATCACAGCATCAACTGAGCGCAAACGTGAACGACGTTCCCGCATCGGTCCCGCCGGCAACCAGTGCCCGTTGCCGAAGCGCCTGATGCCATCTACCACAACAATTTCAACATCACGCGCGAGTGCGTAATGTTGCAAACCATCGTCGGTGATAATCACATCCAGCTCATGCGAGGCTAGAAGTGCTTTTACTGCATCAGAGCGAACCGGTGACACCGCAACCGGTGCCCCCGTTCTCTGAAAAATCAACACGGGTTCATCACCCGCTTGTGCGGTTGAAGTATCTTCACAAAGCAGCAGCGGATAGCTTTGCGCTTTTCCTCCATACCCGCGTGAAACCACGCCGACACGAAAACCATGTTGTTGCAGTGTTTCAACCAGCCAGATGACCACCGGCGTTTTACCATTACCTCCGGCAGTCAGATTTCCGACTACCACGACAGGCACCGGGGCCCGCCAGCTTTTTTTCACCCCATGTTGATAACTGTAACGGATCAGAGTCGAGACGAGTCCGTAAAGCCAAGCCAGAGGCAGAAGTAACAGATATAACGGTGATTTCCCTGACCAGATGCGATCAATCATTGCCCGAATTGCATCCGGTAAAGTTGGGAGTAAACACCGCGCTCTTCGAGCAGTTTCACGTGAGAACCACGTTCCACAATACAACCATCCTCAATAACCAGGATTTCATCCGCTTTTTCGATAGTCGATAAACGGTGGGCGATAACCAGAGAGGTACGGTTTTTTTGCAATTCATCCAGCGCGGCCTGAATAGCACGCTCAGACTCTGTATCCAGCGCGGATGTTGCTTCATCGAGGATCAGAACCGGCGAATCACGTAACAAGGCCCGCGCAATGGCTATACGCTGACGCTGGCCGCCTGAAAGCAGAACGCCATTCTCACCAATGACCGTATCCAGCCCTTTATCCATTTTGCTGATGAAGTCCATCGCATACGCCATGGTGGCCGCTTTTTCGATTTCTTCGCGGGAATACATATCAGTACGGGCGTAAGCGATGTTGTTGGCGATGGTATCGTTGAACAAGTGAACGTTCTGAGAAACCAGCGCAACCTGGTCACGCAGTGACGACAGGGTATATTCACGCAAATCATGCCCATCCATCAGGATTTTACCTTCCTGAATGTCATAGAAACGTGTCAGCAAATTCGCGATGGTCGATTTACCTGAACCGGAGCGTCCAACCAGTGCAACGGTTTTCCCTTCAGGCAGGTCGAAAGAGATATTACGCAGTGCCGGAATATCACGACCAGGATAAGTGAAAGTCACATTTTTGAATTCCACATCACCTTTCACACGTTTCACTTCCAGTTTGCCTTCATCTTTTTCCTGTTCCATATCCAGAATGGAGAACAGAGTCTGACAGGCAGCCATACCGCGCTGGAACTGAGAGTTAACGTTAGTCAGGGATTTTAGCGGACGCATCAGGGCAATCATGGAAGAGAACACGACGGTAATAGTACCTGCGCTGAGCGTTTCCATAACAGACGGGAAGCTTGCCGCATACAACACGAAAGCCAGTGCCAGAGAAGCAATCAGCTGGATGATCGGGTCTGAAATTGAAGATGCAGAAACCATCCGCATACCCTGCTGGCGCATACGGTTACTGACTTTATCAAAACGCGCGGTTTCAACTTTCTGACCACCGAAGATCAACACTTCTTTATGGCCTTTCAGCATCTGCTCAGCGCTGGTTGTCACCTGCCCCATGGTGTTTTGCATCGACTTACTGATGTTACGAAAGCGTTTAGACACAACACGGATAACCACCGAGACAATCGGCGCAATCACCACGAGGATCACCGACAGCTGCCAGCTGTAATAGAACATCATGGCAAACAGTCCAATGATCGACGCGCCTTCACGTACGACTGTCACCAGTGCACTGGAAGAGGAAGAGGCGACCTGTTCTGAATCGTAGGTTATGCGCGAAAGCAAGGTACCGGTAGATTGCTGGTCAAAGAAGGCGACGGGCATTCTCATCATGTGACCGAACAGACGGCGGCGCATATGCATCACCACTTTGCCCGAAACCCATGAAATGCAGTAGCTGGAAATGTAACCACTGACACCACGAACAACCATCAGGCCGATAACGACCAGTGGCATCCAGAGAAGAATTGAGCGGTCAGCTTTGCCAAAACCGTCATCCAGCAGTGGCTTCAGCAAAGACAGCATGAAGGTATCACTGGCGGCGTTAGCGACCAGCGCAATAGCCGCAGCGATAAGCCCGGCTTTAAAAGGTGTGATCATCGGCCACAAGCGGCGGAATGTCTGCCATGTGGAGAGATCTTTATCGTTCATCATGCAATATCAACCAGCATCGAAAGAAATAGCGGTCTATTCTACTCATTATCTTCAGATACTCCAAACTGGCGGTGATACCAACGGGGGTTTAATTGCTCGCGTAAGCCATTAATTGTCCAATAATCGTCATAAATGAACAGACTCAACTGGCCCGATTCAGAGGTAGAATGCCAGTCATAGCGCGCTTTGTTGTATCTGCTAACAACTTTATGCGCGGGCAGATGCCATTTATTGAAACGTGAAGCAGAAGCGAGTGCAGTAACAGGTTTGACCGTTCTCAGGAAAGGCGGCGTGGAAGACGTATTACTCCCGTGATGGGGGACCTGTAGCACCGTCGCCTGTAAATCCTGACGCCACTTCATAATGAGAGCCTTTTCTGTTTCTGCTTCAATATCACCGGTCAGCAGTAAACTAAACGCCCCTTCACTGACGCGAATGACACAACTTTCATTGTTTCCCGCATCTGCGACCAGCTGCTCAGGCCACAGCACTTTAAACGTCAGGCCTTGCCATCGCCATTGCTCACCACCGGTACATGCTAAGTGAATCTGCGGAGATATTGAGCTTTGCCGAAGCGTAGCTTCAGGATATCGGGCTTGTAATATTTCTAATCCACCACGATGATCCATATCATTGTGACTGATAATTATCTGCTCCAGTTGGATATTCCGCCAATTCAGGAACGGAATAATATTCTGTTCAGCCGCCGAACTGCCTTCCCACCGGTTGCCGGTGTCATAAAGAACCCCCTTCCCGTTTTTGCTGATGAGAACTGAAAGACCGTGGCCGACGTCCAGCATATCAACCCGCCACCTTTCCGCCGGGATCCTGATAAACGAGGCGACAGAGAGAGCACACAAAGAGAGCAGCAAAGAAAAAGAGTGTCTAAAGGGAAGGAGGCGCCAGCAAATAATCATCGGCCATCCCAAGAGGCTTATTACCCCAAACGACTCACCGAGCGGAGTCCAGCCAGCAGCAAAAGGCTTTATCCCCCACATAGCCAGACTCAACGTAGTATCAGCGAGCTTCCAGACAATAATTTTCGCGCTAACCACCCAGCCCGCTGGCAGTAAATTAGCAAGTAAGGACAACAATACCAAAGGAACGGTGATCAGTGAAACAACCGGTACCGCCCACATATTAGCCAGGAAAGAAAAGATATTAACCCCGTGGAAAATCCCAATTTGTATGGGCAACAGCAGAAAAGTCATGCCAGCCTGTAGATGCCCCCAGCGTAAAAATGACCAATACCAAGCATGCTGAAAACGGGCCGGGAGTGGCGCCCACTGAAACCAAAACACCAGAGATGCCACCGCAAAACAGGACAACCAAAAACTGTCCGATAGCAGATTCATAGGATCTAAAAGCAGCAACAGCGCCACTCCCCACAACCAGATTTGCCACGGATGACAACGGATACGGAAAAAACGGAGAATTAGCCACATTGACACCGCCAGTGCCGCGCGCAAAGCTGGCGCATTTCCGCCCGACAGCCAGGCATACGTCAGCAAGAATATGCCACTGACTAATATCGGAAAGCGGTAGTTAATCATTCTTTCCGGCATAAAAAATTGCAGTCCACGCGCCAGCCACCAGCCGAATAAAGCCGCAATACCGATATGCAGTCCTGATATCGCCACCAGATGTGCTATCCCTGTTCTCTGCAAAAGAAGTTTTTCCGGTCCCTGAATTAGCCCTTTCTCACCAAATGCCAACGCCACCAGCACCGGCGTATTTATCAGCTGTGGCATCCCCTGCTGTACCCGGTGGATAAATTGCTGACGGAGGGTTCTGCTATTATCAAGCAACTCAGCGTTTCGGATTGTAGCGGTCAGAGGCGCATGCTGAGACAGAGCCCAGCGCTGCGCGTCAAAGCCGCCTTCGTTGAGCAGGCTATGAACAGGTCGTAAGCTGACTTTCATTTGCCATCGCTGACCGGCCTGAAGGCTTTCTCCTTCCTCACGCCACTTTGTTCTGAACATAACCGGTGGAAAGACCCTCTTGCCTTCAAGACTTTCAATTTTGAAGAGCTGGGATTGTTCACCGGCATTTCCCAGATTAATGGTTTGCAAAGTTGCAGTAACATTTCTGGAGGTTCCCTGAAATGTATTTATCTGGTGTATCTGAATTCCCCCCTGAAAAGCCCCCCAGCTGAAACTTAGCAAAACGATCGCTAACACCCTGAATAGTTTTTGCTGCCTCGCGGCCAGTGCCCAGGCGATAGCACATAATGCCGCCAGAAAACCTGCTGACGGAATATGAGGAAGAAATATCAGTGGCACCATGCCAGTTATGACGACAGCTGCGGCCTCATCCGTTGAGATTTTTATTTTTTGCTCCCTGACGTTTAACCACCAATCCCTTCGGTAGCTTTCCGTTGCGGAGTATGATTTTCAGGCAAAAAAGGGACAAGCAGAAGAGAGAGTCAATACGAGACATTACGCAAAATATCGAAAGGAGACCGGATTTTAGGGGGTAAGAATTGACATAAAAGGCAAAAAAAAACGGCACCCCGAAAGGTACCGTTTACGTTCGCTATAGGCAGACATTTATGTTCAGGCTAAAGCCTTAGCCATAAATGTTCGCGCGATCACGCAACTCTTTGCCTGGCTTAAAGTGAGGGACATACTTGCCGTCCAGCTCAACTTTATCACCTGTTTTAGGGTTGCGCCCAACACGCGGAGCACGGTAGTGAAGAGAAAAACTGCCAAACCCACGGATTTCGATGCGTTCACCATCAGCCAAGGTTGCAGCCATATGCTCAAGCATCTCTTTCACTGCATCCTCAACAGCTTTCGCCGGGATATGAGAGTGCTGGCCAGCAAGTCTTTCAATAAGTTCAGACTTGGTCATAGTACCTCCAAGCTTTGCAGCTAAACTACCGTTTCGGGGCGACAGAGCCGCCCCCCGTCATTACTCGCCTTTTGCCGCTTTGAACGCTTCAGCCATAGCGTTAGAGAAGTTGCTTTCGTCTGGTTTGTTGTTAACAACAGCGATTGCATCTTTCTCGTCTGCTTCGTCCTTAGCACGGACGGACAGGCTTACTACGCGGTTCTTACGATCAACACCGGTGAATTTAGCTTCTACTTCATCACCAACGCTCAGAACCAGAGTTGCGTCTTCAATACGGTCGCGAGAAGCTTCTGAAGCGCGCAGGTAACCTTCTACGCCACCAGCTAATTCAACTGTAGCACCTTTGGCGTCAACTGCTGTGACTTTACCAGTAACAATAGTACCTTTCTTGTTAACAGACAGGTAGTTATTGAATGGATCTTCAGCCAGTTGTTTCACGCCCAGGGAGATGCGCTCACGTTCTGCGTCAACTTGCAGGACCACAGCTGCGATTTCGTCGCCTTTCTTGTATTCACGTACTGCTTCTTCACCTGCAACGTTCCAAGAGATGTCAGACAGGTGAACCAGGCCGTCGATGCCGCCGTCCAGACCAATGAAGATACCGAAGTCAGTGATTGACTTGATTTTACCTTCAACACGGTCGTTCTTGTTGTGGGTTTCTGCAAATTGCTGCCATGGGTTGTTTTTGCATTGTTTCAGGCCCAGGGAGATACGACGACGTTCTTCGTCGATATCCAGAACCATAACTTCAACAACATCGCCCACGTTAACAACTTTAGATGGGTGGATGTTTTTGTTAGTCCAATCCATTTCAGAAACGTGAACCAGACCTTCAACGCCTTCTTCGATCTCTACGAAGCAGCCGTAATCAGTCAGGTTAGTAACGCGACCAGTCAGTTTAGTACCTTCTGGGTAACGTTTAGCGATAGCGACCCAAGGATCTTCGCCCAGCTGTTTCAGACCCAGTGACACACGGGTACGTTCGCGGTCGAACTTAAGGACTTTAACAGTGATTTCATCGCCAACATTAACGATTTCGCTTGGGTGTTTAACACGTTTCCAAGCCATGTCAGTGATGTGCAGCAGGCCGTCAACGCCGCCCAGATCAACGAATGCACCGTAGTCAGTGAGGTTCTTAACGATACCTTTAACTTCCATGCCTTCCTGCAGGTTTTCCAGCAGTTGATCGCGCTCTGCGCTGTTCTCAGACTCAATTACTGCACGACGGGAAACAACAACGTTGTTGCGTTTCTGGTCCAGTTTGATGACTTTGAACTCAAGATCTTTGCCTTCGAGATGCAGCGTGTCGCGAACAGGACGAACGTCTACCAGTGAACCTGGCAGGAACGCACGGATACCGTTCAGCTCTACAGTGAAACCGCCTTTAACTTTACCGTTGATAACACCGGTAACAGTTGCAGATTCTTCGTAAGCTTTTTCCAGCGTGATCCAAGCTTCATGACGTTTAGCTTTTTCACGGGACAGCAGAGTTTCACCGAAGCCGTCTTCAACAGCGTCCAGCGCAACATCAACTTCGTCGCCAACCTGGATTTCCAGTTCGCCCTGTGCGTTTTTGAATTGTTCTGCCGGGATTGCAGACTCAGATTTCAGACCGGCGTCAACCAGTACGATATCTTTGTCGATTGACACAACAACACCACGAACGATGGAACCAGGACGGGTTTCGATTGTTTTTAAGGATTCTTCAAAGAGTTGAGCAAAAGATTCAGTCATGTTGATAATCTTTAGGTTCTTAAGTTTAACGTCCATCTGGCTTCCTGCTGGATGGGGTTGTTTCAAATGCCCCGCTACAGATCCTTGCGGCGAGGTTAAAAAAAACTATAGCCAAAACTGGCACTGAATATTCTTCAGCACCAGATTACGGCTCGATTACCGGGTTTGTTTTTGCGGCAATCCTAGAATTTCTGTGGCATAAGCCAGCGCTTTTTCGATGACTTCGTCGATGGACATACTGGTTGAATCCAGTAATAACGCATCAGAAGCAGCCACTAAAGGCGCAATAGATCTGTTACGATCACGATCATCGCGTTCTTTGATCTCGGCTAAAAGCCGTTCAAAGTTAACACTAAAGCCTTTTTCCTGCAACTGTAGCATTCTTCTGTTTGCACGCTCTTCGGAACTGGCATCCAGAAATATCTTTACAGGTGCATCAGGGAATACCACCGTGCCCATGTCACGTCCATCTGCAATCAGGCCCGGCGTATCGCGGAATGCGCGCTGCCGGCGAAGTAGTGCTTCACGAACGCGGGGAAATGCCGCCGCCTGAGACGCAGTATTCCCTACCGTTTCAGTGCGGATTTCGTTGGTAACATCCTCACCTTCTAAAATAACGTGTAACTGCCCGTCCTGTGCCACAAAGCGAACATCGAGATGTGCGGCAAGCGGAACGAGCGCCTCTTCTGAGACAATATCAACCTGGTGATGTAAAGCCGCCAGCGCCAGGACGCGGTAAATCGCGCCGGAATCGAGCAGATGCCAGTTAAAGGCTTCTGCCAGCGCTTTACACAACGTACCTTTACCTGCACCACTTGGCCCATCAACGGTGATTACCGGGGCTAAAGCCGTCATTTTTGTCTCCTTTCGGTGGGGTATACCCGCTTCATTAGTCTTCGATGACTAATTCAGGAGCGGCATTATACGCTGCCTTTAGGACAACTGTTACCCCACATTTTTCAGTTGCCTAAAAAGCGGACGGTTCTGAGCCTTAAAACAAAAAACGGACATCTTGTGATGTCCGTTCGTTCTGTGTCATTCACAGTCAAAGACTATGCCAGAGTGCTGATTCCCGCCAGACGGTCAAAATAGTCGGGGAATGTTTTCGCCGTGCATTTCGGATCAAGGATAGTCACTGGAGTATCTGACAATGCGACCAGCGAGAAACACATCGCCATGCGGTGATCATTATAAGTTCCGATCTCGGCAAACTTCAGAGCCTTTGGCGGTTCAACGCGAATATAATCTTCGCCCTCTTCCACTGTCGCACCGATTTTACGCAGTTCAGTCGCCATCGCCGCCAGACGATCAGTTTCTTTGACACGCCAGTTATAAATATTTCGCAGGGTCGTCGGGCCTTCGGCAAACAATGCAGCCGTCGCAATGGTCATCGCAGCATCAGGAATATGGTTCATGTCCATATCGATACCTTTCAGCTCGCCACGGGTACACTCAATGTAATCGTCCGCCCAGTGAATGGTTGCACCCATTTTTTCCAGCACGTCTGCAAAACGAATATCGCCCTGCATGCTGTTTTTGCCAATACCCGTCACACGAACGGTGCCGCCTTTGATCGCCGCAGCAGCGAGGAAATAAGATGCAGAAGATGCATCGCCTTCGACCAGATAAGAACCTGGGGAGACATAGTGCTGACGCCCTTTGATGCTGAATTTTTGATACTGGTGGTTCTCCACTTCAATACCAAAAGTTTTCATCAGGTTCAGGGTGATATCGATATAGGGTTTAGAAACCAGATCACCTTTTATCTGAATGGTGGTGTCGTTGTCTGCCAGCGGAGCTGTCATTAACAGCGCAGTCAGGAACTGGCTGGAAACGCTGCCATCCACACTGACGTCACCCCCGTTAAATCCACCACGTAAACGCAGTGGCGGATAATTTTCCTGTTCCAGATAATCAATCTGCGCACCGCCCTGACGAAGTGCATCAACCAGATGGCCAATCGGACGCTCTTTCATACGCGGCTCGCCAGTCAGCACGACATCCTGTTCACCCAGACATAGTGCAGCGGCCAGCGGACGCATTGCGGTGCCAGCGTTACCCAGGAACAGTTCCAGACCTTTAGCATTGGAAAAAGCCGTGCCCAGACCATCAATTTCGCATTCAGTGCGGTTTGCCGATAAGCGGTGCGTTACACCCAGCTGAGTCAGTGCATTAAGCATATGACGCACGTCGTCGCTGTCGAGCAGATTAGTCAGGCGGGTAGTGCCCTGTGCAAAAGCAGCCAGCAAAAGCGCGCGGTTAGAAACACTTTTTGAGCCGGGTAAATTGATGCTGCCGTTAACCAGCGCAACAGGTTGTAATGTCAGGGATTCCACTCTTTCTCCAATTCTTCTTTTCATAAAATGACCCCGGACATTGAGCCGGGGTCATTTTTAAGGCTACTTACTTAAGCATTCTGCGGGCCCGAAAGCCAGCACGCTTAGCCGTGGCGTTTTTCGAACTCCGCCATGAAGTCGGTCAGTGCTTTAACGCCTTCAATCGGCATCGCATTATAAATAGATGCGCGCATACCACCAGCCACACGGTGACCTTTTAATGCATGCAGACCGGCTTCCTGCGCCTGATCGAGGAACATTTTGTCCAGAGAAGCATCGGCCATCTGGAAAGGAACGTTCATCCACGAACGGTTCGCCGCCGCTACCGGGTTACGATAAAAACCGGTGTGGTCGATGGCACCATACAGGAGTTCGGCTTTCGCGCGATTGCGTTTTTCCATTTCACGCAACCCACCCTGCTCTTTCAGCCATTTGAATACCATGCCAGATAAATACCATGCGAAGGTCGGCGGGGTATTGAACATGGAGTCGTTCTCAGCCAGAACGGTATAGTCGAGAATAGAAGGCAATTCAGTACGCGCTTTACCCAGCAAGTCTTCACGAACGATAACCAGGGTCAGGCCAGCAGGACCAATGTTTTTCTGTGCGCCGGCATAAATCACGCCAAAGCGGCTGACATCAATCGGACGGGAAAGAATGCAGGATGAATAATCCGCCACGACGATTTTGTCTCCAAAATCAGGCATTTCATCGATAGCGACACCATCGATGGTTTCATTCGGGCAGTAATGAACGTAGGCGGAATCTGCATTCAGCTTCCATTCATTCATTGGCAGAATTCCACGCTTACCGTCGACGGTAGTCGTGACATCAATGACATTCGGAGTGCAATATTTTTTCGCTTCGTTGACTGCGCTGTGAGCCCAGTAACCGCCATCAATATAATCGGCGGATGACTTATCACCCAGCAGGTTCATGGGCACCGCAGCAAATTGCGCGCGTGCGCCGCCGTGGCAAAAGAGCACTTTATAGTTAGAGGGAATGTTCAGCAGATCACGGATATCCTTTTCGGACTCTTCAGCAACCTGGATAAACTCCTTACTGCGGTGACTGATTTCCATCACCGAGGTACCCAGTCCGTGCCAGTTACAAAGTTCCTGTTCCGCACGACGCAACACTTCAGCCGGGATCATTGCCGGACCTGCACTAAAATTATAAACCTGAGTCATTTCCCCTCACCACTTCTCTGAGACAGCCACATAGTTAGCTTTAATTTACCGGTTTTATCATTCGAAACAAGCCATCTGCAACGGTTATTCCTCACGACCTGATAAAGCGCGTTGAGATCTGCGTCACAAGGTTCTTTCCTCCCTGGAAAGCTGATTTAACAGGATTATCTGTTCACACCCGCAGTGTACTCAGTGCCCGCACCCAGGTGATATTCTGGCATCGCGGGCAGGTCGGTTTTTCACCGACTTTGAAGGACTTAATCAGGCTACACCGATGGCAGGCATAGAGTCCGCTGGTCATCATCAGGGTTTCAATATCAATATAATCTTCGGGTAAAACTGGCAGCCCTGGCTCGACGTTTTCATCCTGACGGAAGTAGACGCTCAGGCCTCCATTGGCTTCAAGGAATGCGAGCCGGACCTGCCCGAGGTGTTCGACACCTTTTTGCCGCAGCTCCATGTAAAACTCGCCTTTGGTGATATTTTCCTTCGCCATGGTTTCCCATTCGAACATACCGTCGCGAATGATAATCAGCGGTTTTCCTTCCATCCAGTTCTGGAAATGACGGCTTTTATCCATCAGCCAGGTGGAAAGACGGTAAAGCAAAAGGATGGAGAAGAAGACCGCGAACACTGGCAGCAGGGGCACATCATCGTAAAAAGTAACGTCACCGGCCGCAGAACCCAGCGTCAGAATAATCACCACTTCAAACAAAGAAAGCTGATTGACCCCGCGCCGTCCGGTCAGTTTCAGAAATATAAACACCACCACAAAGATGAAAAAACAACGGAATGTCACCTCTCCCAGATACTCCAGAGGAAACTTATCCAGTGTCATACGTTTTATATCAAAAGCCTGCATAGATGCCTCACGGGAAGTGAAAACAGCGGCTTACGAACCGCGGATTTACAGACAAGCTTAGCGCGTTACAACGCGATTACATTCTTAACACGAATACATGGAGCTAATACGCAAAACCCCGTATCATTGCGCGTTTTTAGCACGCTCAAAAGTGAACTCAATGACGCAAACTTTTATTCCTGGTAAAGACGCGGCGCTGGAAGACTCCATTTCCCGCTTCCAACAAAAACTCACCGATCTCGGCTTTAATATCGAAGAAGCTTCGTGGCTGAATCCGGTTCCCCACGTCTGGTCAGTGCATATTCGCGATCGCGACTGCCCGCTGTGCTTCACCAACGGTAAAGGCGCCAGCAAAAAAGCCGCTCTGGCTTCTGCTCTGGGTGAATATTTTGAGCGTCTGTCGACCAACTATTTCTTCGCCGATTTCTATCTGGGCAAAGACATTGCCAACGGTGACTTCGTCCATTATCCGAATGAGAAGTGGTTCCCGCTCCCGGAAGATGACAGCCTGCCAGCGGGCATTCTGGATGAACGTCTGCACGCTTTTTATGATGCCGATAAGGAACTGGTTGCCGGTGATCTGATCGACCTGCAATCCGGCAATCCTGATCGCGGTATCTGCGCCCTGCCGTTTACCCGCCAGTCTGATCTGCAAACCGTTTACATCCCCATGAATATCATCGGTAACCTGTACGTTTCCAACGGAATGTCTGCCGGTAACACCGCGAATGAAGCGCGCGTTCAGGGGCTGTCAGAAGTCTTCGAGCGTTACGTTAAAAACCGCATCATTGCTGAATCTATCAGTCTGCCTGAGATTCCTGTTGACGTTCTGGCGCGGTATCCGGGTGTGGTTGAAGCCATTGCCAAACTGGAAGAAGAAGGTTTCCCGATTCTTTCATATGACGCGTCACTGGGCGGTAACTATCCGGTTATTTGCGTGGTGCTGTTCAACCCGGCAAACGGCACCTGTTTCGCTTCCTTCGGTGCCCACCCTGATTTCGGCGTGGCACTGGAACGTACCGTTACCGAATTGCTTCAGGGCCGCAGTCTGAAAGATCTGGACGTCTTTACTGCACCGACTTTTGATGATGAAGAAGTAGCCGAGCACGCCAATCTGGAAACCCACTTCATCGATTCCAGCGGTCTCATTTCCTGGGATATGTTCAAGCAGGATGCAGACTATCCGTTTGCAGACTGGAGCTTCAGCGGCACCACCGAAGAAGAGTTCGCGACCCTGATGGCTATCTTCGATAAAGAAGACGCTGAAGTGTATATCGCCGATTACGAACATCTGGACGTGTATGCCTGCCGCATTATCGTCCCGGGGATGTCCGACATCTATCCTGCGGAAGATTTGCTATTGGCAAACAACAGCATGGGTGCGCATCTGCGTGATCAACTGCTGGCGTTGCCGGACAGCGACCTGCCGAAGGAAACCTATCTTGAGATGATCACTCAGCTCGATGATGAAGGTCTGGATGATTTTACCCGCGTCCGTGAACTGCTGGGCATTGCCAGCGGCAAAGATAACGGCTGGTACACACTTCGTGTCGGTGAACTGAAATCGATGCTGGCACTGGCCGGCGGTGATTTGGATCAGGCGCTGACCTGGGCTGAATGGGCGCACGAGTTTAACTCGTCTGTCTACACCGACGAGCGCAACAACTATTACCGTTGCCTGCAAACTCTGCTGCAACTGTCTCTGGAAGAAGATCGCGAGCCTGCGCAGTACTACAACGCGTTCGTGAAAATGTACGGTCAGAAAGCGGTTGAAGATGCTTCTGCGGCTATCAGCGGTGAAGTTCGTTTCCACAGCCTGTTTGCCGTTGATCCTGAACTTAAAGCATTGCCAGCCCATCAGGCGCTGCTTGGCGCATACGAAAAACTCCAGATCGCAAAACGTCGTCACTGGTCGAAAGCGTAATCGCACAGACGTGATGAATTGATTGAAGCCAGCGGGTTTTCCTGCTGGCTTTTTTGTTTATACATTCAAAAGAAGTTCTGCGCTTATGCTGCTCCCCTTATTCGCAAAGGTTTGACTCAGCCATTAAAATGACGTGTAATTCCGCGCGAAATAATGTCTGTATGTCGTTTTTAAGGCCAAAATATGTCACTTATTTTTATGCGTTAAACCAAAGTGAAATTTCCAAACTAAAATTGATGATATTAATTAACATTGAAGCCTTATTATTTACCCGTAAGTGAAAATAATTTTGCGAACCCTCAACTTTATTTGTAAAAATTAAAATGTTTTTATACAAGTAACTTCAACAAGTTAGCCGTAAACCCACCCCTTCAGTAGTAGTTTGAAAACCACCAAAAACCGCCTCGTATGATCCACGTCAATTTTTACGTTATACTGCTTTGCTAGTATCTCGTTGCGCAGTACATAGCCCTGAATAAGAGAGTTAATGTGAAAGCTGACAACCCCTTCGATCTCATTTTACCCGCCGCTACAGCAAAAGTTGCTGAAGATGCCGGCGTTTATAAAGCCACCAAACAACCGTTAAAAACATTCTTTTTAGCCATCACTGCTGGCGTCTTTATTTCTATCGCCTTTGCTTTTTATATCACTGCCACTACAGGCACCGGAACTGTGCCTTATGGTCTGGCAAAACTCGTCGGGGGCATCTGCTTCTCACTGGGTTTAATGCTGGTCGTCGTGTGCGGTGCAGACCTGTTTACTTCCACTGTGCTTATCGTTATCGCAAAAGCCAGCGGTCGTATTACCTGGGGACAATTGGCACGCAACTGGCTCAATGTCTATATTGGTAACCTGTTCGGATGCCTGTTCTTTGTGGCGCTGATTTGGTTCTCAGGTGAATACATGGCCGATAATGGCTTGTGGGGGCTCAATGTCCTGCAAACCGCTGACCATAAAATGCATCACACCTTTGTTGAAGCCGTATGTCTGGGGATCCTCGCGAACCTGATGGTTTGCCTGGCGGTCTGGATGAGTTATTCCGGCCGCAGCCTGATGGACAAAATGTTCGCCATGGTATTACCGGTCGCGATGTTTGTTGCCAGCGGTTTCGAGCACAGCATTGCCAACATGTTCATGATCCCTTTAGGCATCGTAGTGAAGAATTTTGCGACGCCAGAATTCTGGCAAGCAGTCGGCACAACGCCGGCACAATTCGCTGAACTCAATGTCTCTAACTTTATCATCGACAATCTCATCCCTGTGACCATAGGTAACATCATCGGGGGTGGTTTGCTGGTAGGGTTAACTTACTGGGTCATATATCTTCGCGATGAGAAACACCACTGATACAACGTGGCACTCTTGTTACGACAGTTTTACACGTGATTTTTAAAGAAATCCAAATTAGAAGGTAGGTGCAAAATGTCCAAGCTCAATGAAAAATTGACCAACGCATGGCAAGGTTTTAGTGCTGGTGAATGGCAGAATGGCGTAAACGTCCGTGACTTCATTCAGAAGAACTACACACCGTATGAAGGTGATGAGTCCTTCCTGGCTGGCGCTACCCAAGCGACAACCACCCTGTGGGATAAAGTAATGGATGGTATCAAACTGGAGAACCGCACTAAGGCTCCTGTTGATTTCGATACTGACGTTGCCTCTACCATCACTTCTCACGACGCTGGCTACATCAACAAACCGCTGGAAACTATCGTTGGTCTGCAGACTGACGCGCCATTGAAACGTGCTCTGATCCCATTCGGCGGCATCAAAATGGTCGAAGGTTCATGTAAAGTTTATGGCCGTGAACTGGATCCAGCGCTGAAAAAAGTTTTCACTGATTACCGTAAAACGCACAACCAGGGCGTATTTGATGTTTACACCAAAGACATCCTGAACTGCCGTAAATCCGGTGTTCTGACCGGTCTGCCAGATGCGTATGGTCGTGGCCGTATCATCGGTGACTACCGTCGCGTTGCACTGTACGGTATCGACTTCCTGATGGCTGATAAATTCGCACAATTCCAGTCTCTGCAAGACGATCTGGAAAATGGTGTAAACCTGGAAATGACCATCCAGCTGCGTGAAGAAATCTCTGAACAACACCGTGCTCTGGGCCAGATTAAAGAAATGGCGGCTAAATACGGTTGCGACATTTCTGGTCCTGCGACCAACGCACAAGAAGCTGTTCAGTGGACTTACTTCGGTTACCTGGCTGCGGTTAAATCTCAGAACGGCGCTGCAATGTCATTCGGCCGCGTATCTACTTTCCTTGACGTGTTCATCGAACGTGATATCAAAGCAGGCAAACTCAACGAAGAACAAGCTCAGGAACTGATTGACCACCTGGTTATGAAACTGCGTATGGTTCGTTTCCTGCGTACTCCTGAATATGATGAACTGTTCTCCGGTGACCCAATCTGGGCAACTGAATCTCTGGCAGGTATGGGCGTTGATGGCCGTACTCTGGTTACCAAAAGCAGCTTCCGCTTCCTGAATACCCTGTACACCATGGGGCCTTCACCAGAGCCGAACATGACCATTCTGTGGTCTGAAAAACTGCCAATGAACTTCAAAAAGTACGCAGCGAAAGTGTCTATCGATACCTCATCTGTACAGTATGAGAACGATGACCTGATGCGTCCTGACTTCAACAACGATGACTATGCTATCGCTTGTTGTGTGAGCCCGATGGTTGTGGGTAAACAAATGCAGTTCTTCGGCGCTCGTGCAAACCTGGCAAAAACCATGTTGTACGCAATCAACGGCGGCGTTGATGAAAAAATGAAAATCCAAGTTGGTCCTAAAGAAGCACCAATGATGGATGAAGTCCTAACCTTCGATAAAGTCATGGACCGCATGGATCACTTCATGGACTGGTTGGCTAAACAGTACGTGACTGCGCTGAACATCATTCACTACATGCATGACAAATACAGCTACGAAGCGTCGCTGATGGCTCTGCATGACCGTGACGTTTATCGCACCATGGCATGTGGTATCGCAGGTCTGTCAGTTGCTGCTGACTCCCTGTCTGCTATCAAATATGCAAAAGTTAGCACCATCCGTGACGAAGACGGCCTGGCTGTAGACTTCAAAATCGAAGGCGAATATCCACAGTTCGGTAACAACGATTCTCGCGTAGATGACATCGCTTGTGACCTGGTAGAACGTTTCATGAAGAAAATTCAGAAACTGCGTACCTACCGTGGCGCTGTAGCAACTCAGTCTGTTCTGACCATCACCTCTAACGTGGTTTATGGTAAGAAAACAGGTAACACTCCAGACGGTCGCCGCGCTGGCGCTCCATTTGGTCCAGGTGCTAACCCAATGCACGGTCGTGATCAGAAAGGTGCGGTTGCCTCTCTGACTTCCGTTGCTAAACTGCCGTTTGCTTACGCGAAAGATGGTATTTCTTACACCTTCTCCATCGTTCCAAATGCGCTGGGTAAAGACGATGATGTGCGTAAAGCTAACCTCGCTGGTCTGATGGATGGTTACTTCCATCACGAAGCGTCCATCGAAGGTGGTCAACACCTGAATGTGAACGTAATGAACCGCGAAATGCTGTTAGATGCAATGGAACATCCTGAAAACTATCCTCAGCTGACCATCCGTGTTTCTGGCTACGCAGTGCGTTTCAACTCACTGACTAAAGAACAGCAGCAAGACGTTATTACCCGTACTTTCACCAAGTCCCTGTAATAATTCAGCCTTGTAATCTGGTCTGATAAAAAGGCTCCACACCGTGGAGCCTTTGTTTCATCTTTCCCTGCCCTGCACTGTCTGTACGACAGTCTGTTTTGCCAGAGCGCTATACGTTGTGGACCTCTGGCAAAGCAGTACCGCCATTGCTGACAATCAACCTTATTGATTGTCTGGTATCATAAGCCTGTGGTTTTCAGTTTATCTCTGCCAGGCCAGCACCCGCACATTTAGACTGCTATTCATTGGTCAATATGGAGAATAACCCGCAATGTCAGTTCAAGGTCGCATCCACTCATATGAATCCTGTGGCACCGTTGACGGCCCAGGTATCCGTTTTATTGTTTTCTTCCAGGGTTGCCTGATGCGTTGCATGTATTGCCATAACCGCGATACCTGGGACACGCACGGCGGGAAAGAGATCAATGTCGATGATTTAATGAAAGAAGTCGTGACTTACCGCCACTTTATGAATGCTTCCGGCGGTGGTGTGACGGCGTCTGGCGGTGAAGCGATCCTTCAGGCAGAGTTTGTGCGTGACTGGTTCCGCGCCTGCCAGAAAGAAGGGATTAACACGTGTCTCGACACCAACGGTTTTGTCCGCCGTTATGATCCGGTAATCGACGAATTACTGGATGTCTCGGATCTGGTTATGCTCGATCTCAAGCAGATGAACGACGATATTCACCAGAATCTGGTGGGCGTATCTAACCACCGTACGCTGGACTTTGCCCGCTATCTGGCAAAACGTAATCAGCGCACCTGGATCCGTTATGTGGTTGTGCCGGGCTGGTCAGACGATGATGAATCCGCGCATAAACTGGGTGAGTTCACCAAAGATATGACCAACATCGAGAAGATTGAGTTGCTGCCATATCATGAGCTTGGCAAACATAAATGGACCGCAATGGGCGAGAAATACGGGCTGGACGGCGTCAATCCGCCAACCAAAGAAATCATGGAAAGAGTGAAAAACATTCTCGCCAGCTACGGCCATAAAGTGATTTATTAATCACCCGGTTTTGCCCATTAAAAAAGACGCCCTTTGGCGTCTTTTTTGCTTTTGCAGCGTCAGGTATGAGGGGTATCAGGCGGTAGCAACCGGGTTATGTGTATGATCCGCTTTACGCATCAGCATCACCAGATAGACCAGCGAAACCACAGCGATCATCACGAACAGCAGGCGATCTGAATAACTCTGCATCAGCATGGCGGTCATCGTCGGTCCGGCAAGGCTACCGATGGTATAACTCATCAGCAGAGCCTGATTCATTGCCACCAGTTCATCTGCGCTCACTTTCTCACAAGCCCATGACATCGCGACCGGATAGAGCGTGAAGCCCGCGCATCCTAAAATAAACAGCGTCGGCGCCATCGCATAACCACTGAGCATCGCAATACTGCCGAGGATGACACAAAAAATCTGGATGCGTAAAACCATCAGGCGACCATAGCGATCAGCCAGACGCCCTACCGGCCACTGTCCGATAATTCCCGCACTGACCAGCAATGCCATCCAGTAACCTACATTCGCATCGCTCATTCCCTGATGCGTCAGAAATAGCGGCATCAGACCGTAGAGTGAGCCAAGAACAATGCCGGAAATAATGCAGCCGTTAATCCCCAGACGGGCATTACGACGTCTGAACATCGGCATCACCGCATGGCGCGGCTGCTCTCTGTCCTGATCCTCGATATGCGTCAACAGCAGTGGCAGCATCGCAATCACAATCAGCGCGGTCACCCAAGGCAGAACGCTGAAGATAGCCGTGGGTACCGTCCCGACCAGCAATTGCCCTGCCACTGTTCCGATGTAATACATGATCATATACGCCGCCAGCAGCTGACCACGATTTTTGACGGTTCCGCTACGCAACAGCGCGCTTTCCACAACCACCCAGATCAGCGCACAGCCAATACCCGCCACGAAACGCGCCGACACCCAGGTCCAGAAGCTCATGGAAAGCGCCAGCCCGGCGGTAGCGACCGCAAATATTACGCAGGAAAGATAGTAGCTACGGTTGAAACCAATGCGCTTAATCAGCCCGCCTGCGAGCAAAGTGCCCAGCAGGTTACCGGTAAAATACGATGAACTGACCAGCCCGACCTGCCAGGTCGGCAGCTGTTCATGGCTGAGCCACAGAGGTACCAGCGTGTTTAAAACGGCAATAGAAATCGTCAGCAGAAGGAGTCCGCACAACAGCAAAGAAACGGGGCGAGAGTAGGCGGACATAGGACGTTGATGACCACAAAGAGGAAGAAATTGCGCGCATCATGCCACTGGCGGATTAAAAGTCAATCCGGCAAAAATGAGCCGGAGCACAAACAGAAGACTGATGATTGAAATCGTTAATCAAGCACGAGTATCAGGAATCATGATGCTTTAATGACAAGATGATATCGCCATGATAACAAACGAGTTTACATTTCCCGCAACCGTTACATTTTGCGCTATCGACGGCAGGTTGATTTTGTTGATTAAAAAATATTGCCGTGCGCGGACACGCAATTTCGCACATCCTGCACAAGTCATCTATCCGCCCAAGACATTGTGGCAAAATCACCGGACGCAAACCCGTATCCATGACGACTGAGGCATCCAGCGCACCACTCTCGCAGGATGATGTACATGCGCCACAGGCATCACACTCTGCATATTCGATGGCCAATGTCGGCCTGCCGTCATGGATGCTCAGAATACCCACCGGACAGGCCTGTGCACAGCGGCCACAGCCATCACACTTTTGTATAAATAGCGGCTCGGCTAACGCTTGTGGCGGACGCGAGAACTGGCGAAACAGCAACGTTTGCTCCGGGCTGGTAGTCTGCTCGACGGCCTTTTTTGCCGGTGACAACAAACCGCGGAACAATCCGCGGCGGCTGACCGTTCTGCTGCTCATCCAGGAACGATAATTGCTGGCGTCGCGTGAGTCACCCATCAGAAATACAGATCCACTGCGTTCACTTCCAGACCCCGTTGCTGTTTCCAGCCACAGAGCGTGGATTCTGCCAGTGCAGCCACACCCACATAAAACGGATGCTCCGCTTTTTGTCGCAGCAATTCCAGATAACGCCCCGCCCACGGCAGCAAATGCATCGTCAGAAATTCATTCAACAATGCCGGAGAATTTTCAGCCAGCCATGCAGCCATCATCAGCAGTAAACCGATATGATCTTCCGGCTCAGCCTGGGTTAGGTGTGGTTCGATCCCGTTTTCACGCATCCACTGGCGCAGGGTTAGCGTTGAATCGCCAAACACAACGGATTCTTTATCCAGATAGACAGAACCCCACGGCGGCGCAGGCAGCGCATAAGGGCCAACAAACAAACGCTGAAAGGCGTCATCCAGACGTTCATCTGCGGAAGAGATCTGGCGGAAATATTCACTCGCCTGCGCCCTGGCTTCATCACTCACACATGGCCATGATTCGGCCCAGTCATCCGTTTCAAACAGTGCAATTAATGCGCTCACTTCAGGAGAAGAAGGCGGGTAATACAACATCGCGCCCAGGACTTTACCGGTTAAACTGATTGATTCTGCTGACATAATTTACTCTGATTAGCGGGAACACGCCCATGTCGCACGTGTTCCCTAAAGAATCTGACACTCTACGATTAGCCGCTGACGGCCATTCCCACAGTCATATGCAAACCATAGAAAATTGCGCGGCCAATCAGCTCCCCGGCAAAGACCAGCACGAATGCCAGAATCATGGATGCCAGTGCCGGACGCTTACGCATAATCAACGGACAGAACCAGCAACCGAGACCCAGAGCCACCAGTACCAGACGCCAGACTGACAGCGAACCGTATTGTGGGATCAGCGAAGAGGCAGCCTGAACCGAGCTGTTGATGCCTGCGAGACTGGCGCTTTGCAGCACAACAACTGCCATACTTACGATCAGTGCAACCAGGCTGACGACCGGCAACAAGCGCAACGCACAACCATTGATATTTGCGCCACGCAGCAGCAGATAGCCCAGAACCGGCCCCCCGATCAGTACCGTCAGACCGAAATGGAAGAAGGTATAAGCATTATCCCAGGTCGGCACGGTATCTATTTCATAAACGCGGCACATCGCATAAACAAAACCGATACCTGCCAGCATGGTAATGATTAACCAGATTTTACCCAGTGCACGAGGCATTTTGTTAATCATCGCCAGCAGCCAGTAAATCCCGCCTAAAGCAAAGAAGAACGACCCGCTGCCGATTTCATTGCTGAGCGGCGAAGCGCCCAGCCGGTTAAGCGAGTTAAATGCGCGCAGAGGAGAACCCAGATGCAGAACCGAAGCGATAAAAGCAATCGCCATTAGCGCCCACAAGAAGAACATCGAAAGATGGATCCTGCGCGTTTCTTCAGTACTGCGTTTTGTCAGTAACGCGATAGCCAGCACGATAAACGCGCCCACCACACACTGCCCCAGAACCGTAAAGACCATTAAAGGCCATTCATGCCATCCGTTTCCCATCTCAAACCTCCTTCGGGTTAGCCAGATAACCCGTGGTATCGCCTACAGGACGGCAATTCGCATTGGGTTTGATGACGATATTTGGTTGAGTAAAATGTGCAGCTGGCAACGGGGCCACTTCAGCCAGATCACCGTATTTCGCACGCAGTTCTTCGATTGGTGCCATATCCAGCGCGCGCAGCGGGCAGGATTCCACACAAATCGGTTTCTTGCCTTCTGCAACGCGCTCATAGCAACCGTCACATTTGGTCATGTGGCCTTTGGCTTCGTTGTATTGCGGTGCACCGTAAGGACATGCCATGTGGCAATAACGGCAACCGATGCAAACGTCCTCATTCACCACTACAAAGCCATCTTCACGCTTATGCATCGCACCGCTCGGGCACACTTTGGTACAGGCAGGATCCGCACAGTGGTTGCAGGAAATCGACAGATAATACGCGAAGACATCCTGATGCCAGCCGTCGCCATCTTTCTGCCAGTCGCCACCGGCATATTCATAGATGCGGCGGAAACTGACGTCCGGGGTTAAGTTTTTGAAATCTTTACAGGCCAGCTCACAAGTTTTGCATCCTGTGCAGCGGCTTGAGTCAATATAAAAACCATATTGAGTTGTCATGTTTTACTCCGTTAAACCTTAGCCACTTGCACAAGGTTGGTATGAGAGGGGTTACCTTTCGCCAGCGGTGAAGGTCTTTGAGAAGTCAGTACGTTGATGCTGCCCGCACGGTCGATTTTTTTACTGTCAGGGGAATACCAGGCACCTTCGCCGAGCGCCACAACGCCAGGCATCATGCGCGGTGTCACTTTGGCAGCAATATGCACTTCGCCACGGTCATTGAAGATGCGGATCATGTCGCCGTTGGTAATGCCACGCTGCGCGGCATCCATCGGGTTGATCCACATTTCCTGCCGGCATGCGGCTTTAAGCACATCAACGTTGCCGTAAGTGGAGTGAGCGCGCGCCTTGTAGTGGAAACCGGTTAGCTGTAACGGATATTTACTGGCCAGCGGATCGTCATAGTTTTCGAAACCGGCGGCATAAACCGGTAACGGATCGATGACATCTTCTTTGGAAAGTTCCCATTCAGAGGCAATTTTGGCCAGTTCAGCGGAGTAGATTTCGATTTTGCCGGAAGGCGTGGTCAGCGGATTGGCAGCCGGATCTTCGCGGAACGCTTTGTAAGCGACGTGATGCTGTTCAGGGTCGCGTTTTTTGAACATGCCCTGTTTGCGGAAGGTGTCGAAATCCGGGAGTTCCGGCAACGCCTCACGGGATTGCTGATACAAATGACGTAACCACTCTTCCTGCGTTCGGCCTTCAGTGAACTGTTGTTCAACTCCCATGCGGCGGGACAGTTCGCTGGTCATCTCATAGATATTTTTGCACTGGAAGCGCGGCGTGATCGCCTGATCGGCAAAAATGATGTAATCCATGTTGCCGCATGACGCATCAAGGCAGAAATCCATCTGCTCAGAGGCGGTACAGTCTGGCAGGATGATGTCCGCATATTTCGCAGAAGAAGTCATGTGGTTATCAATCACCACAATCATCTCGCATTGCTGATCATCCTGAAGAATGTCATGAGTGCGGTTGATATCTGAATGCTGGTTGATCAGACAGTTACCGGCATAGTTCCAGATAAATTTGATCGGCACATCCAGTTTGGATTTTCCGCGCACGCCATCTTTGGTCGCCGTCATTTCCGGCCCGCGCACAATCGCGTCCGTCCACATGAACATGGAAATGCTGGTCTCAACCGGATTTTCCAGCGTTGGCATACGGACAAACGGGATTTCGTAGGAGCCTTCACGGGCACCGGAATTACCACCATGAACGCCGACGTTACCGGTCAAAATAGCCAGCATCGCAATCGCTCGTGTCGCAATTTCGCCGTTAGCATGACGCTGCGGACCCCAGCCCTGAGTGATAAATGCTGGTTTCGCCTGACCGATTTCACGCCCGAGCTTAATTATTTTTTCGATTGAGATCCCGGTGATTTTTGACGCCCATTCAGGTGTTTTCGCCACACCATCGGGGCCGGTACCGAGAATATAGGCTTTATAATGCGCATTCTGCGGAACGCCCGCCGGTAAGGTTTTTTCGTCATAGCCGACGCAATATTTGTCGAGGAACGGCTGATCGACCAGATTCTCGGTGATCATGACATGCGCTAACGCCGCAGCCAGTGCGCCATCCGTACCCGGACGGATCGGCACCCATTCGTCTTCACGACCGGCACCGGTATCGGTATAACGCGGATCAACAATGATCATACGGGCGTTCGAACGCTGACGAGCCTGTTCGAGGTAATAGGTCACACCGCCACCGCTCATGCGCGTTTCGCCCGGATTATTACCGAATAAAACCACCAGCTTGCTGTTTTCAATATCAGACGGGCTGTTGCCATCCGCCCAGCCACCGTAGGTATAATTCAGACCCGCAGCGATTTGCGCCGAACTGTAGTCACCATAATGATTAAGATAACCACCGCAGCAGTTCATCAGTCGGGCAATCAGCGTTTTGCCCGGCGGCCATGAACGTGTCATGGTGCCGCCCAGTGTGCCGGTGCCATAATTCAGATAAATGGCTTCATTACCATAACGATGGATAATGTCTTTCAGGCTGCCAGCCAGTGTATCAAAGGCTTCGTCCCAGCTGATTTGTTTGAATTTACCTTCGCCACGCTTACCAA
Source organism: Rahnella bruchi (assembly GCF_003614975.1). Classification (GTDB taxonomy): domain Bacteria; phylum Pseudomonadota; class Gammaproteobacteria; order Enterobacterales; family Enterobacteriaceae; genus Rahnella; species Rahnella bruchi. Next base: position 324,729 of record NZ_QZWI01000002.1, read on the forward strand.
CACGTTTCATCGGATATTTCAAACGGTCCGGGTTATAAACACGGCGACGCATTGAACGCCCACGCAGACAGGCGCGAACCTGGTGCAATCCCTCATAATCGTCATCACCGGTGTTATCGGTTTCGACATAACGGATCTCGTTATCAACGACGTGCATTCGCAGCGGGCAACGGCTGCCGCAGTTTACGGTGCAGGCACTCCAGACGATTTTCTCATCCGTAGCCTGAGCCGGAGCCTGACGCGTTTCAGCGCGTATCGTTTTAAATGGCAGTGATATGCCCCCGACGGCAGCTGCCATACCGGCGAGCGTAGTTCCCTTAACCAGGTCACGGCGGCTTATCCCGCCGCCTGAACCCGTTTTCTTACTGTTTGAATCCGACATTGCTTACTCCGTAACGCCCTTATCTGAAGGACGAAAATTTAACAACCATGTCATTGAGCCTGGCTCTTGGTCCGTAGCTTCTTTAGACTTTTTCTATTTGAATCAAATTCGTATGCTGAGGATTGCCCTTCGCCAGCGGGGACGGACGTTGGGTCGTCAGGGTGTTCATACAAGCGCCATGGTCAACGCGATCACCACTCATATTGGCCTGATGCCATGCACCCTGCCCCATTGCCACCACGCCTGGCATAATGCGTGGCGTGACTTTCGCCGCCACACGCACTTCGCCACGGTCGTTAAACACCTTCACTTTGTCGCCGTTCTCAATGCCACGGGTTTTGGCATCCAGTGGATTGATCCACACTTCCTGACGACAGGCCGCCTGCAGGATGTCGATATTTCCGTAAGTTGAATGGGTGCGGGCTTTGTAATGGAAGCCGAACATCTGGAGCGGAAACTTGCTGCGTTTCGGGTCATCCCAACCTTCGAAAGTTGAGGCATAGACCGGCAGCGGGCTGATGGTTTCGTCTTTTTGCAGTTCCCATTCGCTGGCTATTTTCGCCAGTGCGGAAGAGTAAATTTCGATTTTTCCGGAAGGCGTTTTCAGCGGATTGGCGACCGGATCCTGGCGGAATTTTTTATACGCCACGAAATGCCCGTCCGGGTCTTTGCGTTTATAAATTCCCATTTCGCGCAATTCTTCATACGCAGGTAAAGCCGGGTCTTTCGCCAGCATTTTGTCGTAAAGATACTGCAACCATTGACGCTGACTGCGGCCTTCGGTGAATTTGTTATAAACATCCGGGCCAAGACGACGCGCCACTTCGCTCATCATCTCGTAAATGCCTTTGCGCTCGAATTTGGCAGAGGTCGCCGGCTGGATAAAAATCAGGTAACCCATATTCCCGGCGTAATCGTTGGGGATAATGTCTTCCTGTTCGACAGTCATGAGATCAGGCAGCAGGATATCGGCATATTTCGCCGATGAGGTCATGAAGTTTTCCAACACCACGATCATCTCGCACTGCGAATCATCCTGCAAAATGTCGTGGGTTTTATTGATATCGGAATGCTGGTTGGTAATGGTGTTACCGGCATAATTCCAGATGAACTTGATCGGCACATCGAGCTTGTCTTTACCGCGAACACCATCGGCTTTGGCCGTCATTTCCGGCCCGCGCGCAATGGCATCGGTCCAGCTGAAACAGGAAATCTGCGTTTCTATCGGGTTTTCCAGCACTGGCATGCGTTCGATGGTAATCGTGTACGTCGATTCACGCGCGCCGCTGTTGCCGCCATTAATACCGACGTTGCCGGTCAGAATTGGCAACATGGCGATGGCGCGTGAGGTCAGCTCACCATTGGCCTGACGTTGCGGGCCCCAGCCCTGAGAGATATAAGCGGGTTTTGTCTGTCCGATCTCCCGCGCCAGTTTAATGATGCGATCGACAGGAATACCGGTAATACGCGATGCCCACTCTGGCGTTTTGGCGGTGGCATCTTCGCCCAGACCGAGAATATACGCTTTGTAATGGCTATTGGCTGGCGCATCCGCTGGCAATGTTTTCTCGTCATAGCCCACGCAGCAGGCATCGAGGAAAGGCTGGTCAACCATATTCTCCGTGATCAGCACATGCGCAAGACCTGCGACCAATGCAGCGTCTGTTCCCGGCCGGATTGGGATCCATTCATCTTCACGGCCTGCGGCGGTATCAGTGTAACGCGGGTCGATCACGATCATACGGGCGTTAGAACGCTGGCGTGCCTGCTCGAGATAATAAGTGATCCCGCCGCCGCTCATACGCGTTTCAGCCGGGTTATTCCCGAAAAGAACGACCAGTTTGCTGTTTTCAATATCTGACGTGCTGTTACCGTCATTGCTGCCATAAGTGTATGGCATCGCACAGGAAATTTGCGCGGTACTGTAGGTACCGTAATGACTGAGGAAACCGCCATAACAGTTCATCAGTCGGGCAACCAGCGAGGCATAAGGAGAAGAACGGGTGATATTGCCGCCCACGACGCCGGAGGTGTAATTGATGTAAACGGCCTCATTGCCATATTTTGCGACAATGCGCTTCAGGTTATTGGCGATTTCATCAAATGCTTCTTCCCAGCTGATGCGTTTGAATTTACCTTCACCACGTTTGCCAACGCGTTTCATTGGGTAATTCAGACGCTCCGGATGGTTCATACGACGGCGGATTGAGCGGCCACGCAGACAGGCGCGAACCTGGTGATCGCCGTAGACATCATGTCCGGTGTTATCCGTTTCAACCCAATAAACTTCGTCATCACGCACATGCAAACGCAGTGCGCAGCGGCTGCCGCAGTTGACCGAGCAGGCGCCCCAGACCACTTTGTCTTCCGGTGTCAGGTTTTTCGCATCCCCCACAGCCTGTGCCAGTGCTTTACGGCTAAAAGGCAGCGATACACCGCCAGCAGCAATGGCCAGCCCTGCCAGGGTTGATGTTTTCATCAGCGTCCGGCGGCTGATACCACTTTTTATCGTGATGACTTCTGGTTCTGTTTCCGACATTTTCCCGCTCCGGTCATGAAGTAGTTACCCACTCAGAATGCAGGGATACTACTAATAAGGAGGTAGGAAACTTTGTCTGCTATCAAAAAAGGAGGGGTTGAGTGGAGGCAATTGAGGAATTCTTAACGCAACGCACGATTTTATACATAAAAAAAGCGCCCGCAGGCGCTTTTTCGTTATATTACTTTATATATAGCGGGATTAGCCGATATATTCTAAACCACCCATATATGGACGTAATACTTCCGGCACTTCAATACGTCCGTCAGCTTGCTGGTAGTTTTCCAGCACAGCCACCAGAGTACGACCTACTGCCAGACCAGAACCGTTCAGGGTATGAACCAGACGCGGTTTTTTGTCTGTTTTGCTACGGCAACGCGCTTGCATACGACGAGCCTGGAAATCGCCCATGTTTGAACATGAGGAAATCTCGCGGTAAGTATCCTGCGCTGGCAGCCAGACTTCCAGATCGTAGGTTTTGCATGAGCCAAAGCCCATGTCACCAGTACAAAGCAGAACTTTGCGGTATGGTAGATTCAGCAACTGAAGCACTTTTTCAGCATGACCGGTCAGTTCTTCCAGCGCATCCATCGATTCTTCCGGACGAACGATTTGAACCATCTCGACCTTGTCGAACTGATGCATACGGATCAGACCACGTGTATCACGGCCATAAGAACCCGCTTCTGAACGGAAGCAAGGTGTATGCGCCGTCATTTTCAGTGGCAGAGATTCTTCTTCAAGAATTTCGTCACGGACCAGGTTGGTCAGCGGTACTTCTGCCGTCGGGATCAGCGCATAGTTGCTGCTGCCCGCTTCTTCATCAAGCGGTTTGGTATGGAACAGATCTTCGCCAAACTTCGGCAACTGACCGGTACCGTACAGCGTTTCCTGGTTGACCAGATACGGAACGTAAGTTTCCAGATAGCCGTGCTTTTCTGTGTGCAAGTCCAGCATGAACTGGGACAGCGCGCGATGCATACGAGCGATTTGCCCTTTCATCACCACAAAACGCGCACCAGTCAATTTAACGGCTGCGGCAAAATCAAGACCACCGGCCATTTCGCCCAGTGATACGTGATCACGCACAGTGAAATCATACTGGCGCGGCGTGCCCCAACGGCTTACTTCCTGATTGTCGTTTTCGTCTTTACCGGCAGGTACGGAATCATCAGGCAGGTTCGGAATTGCAGAAGCGATATCACGGATATCATTTTGCAATGCTTCCAGTTCAGCCTTCGCGGCATCCAGCTTCTCACCCAGCGTATTCACTTCCAGACGCAGGGGTTCGATGTCTTCGCCACGGGCTTTTGCCTGACCGATTGATTTCGATCGTGCATTACGTTCAGCCTGGAGAGTTTCCGTTTCTACCTGCAAGACTTTGCGGCGTTCTTCCTGAGAACGCAGCGTTTCCACATCGAGTTTAAAACCTCTGCGAGCGAGTTTTTCTGCAACTGCGTCTAGCTCATTACGCAGCATATTGGGATCGAGCATGCTAATCCTGTACGTGTCATTATTGAATGTTATTTTGACGATGCACGCTGACTGAAACGGCAGCGTGTCAAAGAGTTATCACGGGTAACCTTACCGCAACGATAAAGTTAGCGGTAGCGTTTTGTCGGGCTATTTTGATCTTGTTCTACAAGCCAGGCCAGCTTTTCGCCGATCTTACCTTCAAGCCCGCGTGACGTCGGGTAATAATACTGCTTACCGGCCATTTCTGGTGGGAAATAGTCTTCGCCCGCCGCGTAGGCATTAGGTTCGTCATGCGCGTAACGGTACTCTGCACCCAGCCCCATTTCTTTCATCAATTTGGTCGGTGCATTGCGCAGATGTTCCGGCACATCATAATCCGCCATTTCCCGCGCATCGCGCATGGCCGATTTGAACGCGGTATATACCGCATTACTTTTCGGCGCACACGCCAGATACACAATCGCCTGAGCTATGGCGCGCTCACCTTCTGCCGGACCGACACGGGTAAAACAATCCCAGGCAGCAAGCGCCACCTGCATGCCACGCGGATCTGCATTGCCGACATCTTCTGAAGCAATGGCCAGCAAACGGCGGGCAACATAAAGGGGATCGCCACCGGCGGTGATAATTCTGGCGTACCAGTAAAGTGCGGCATCTGGCGATGAACCACGTACCGATTTATGCAGCGCAGAGATTAAATCGTAAAAACGGTCGCCTTTATTATCGAAACGCGCACTGCGTTCACCGGCAATTTCCGTCAGTAATTCAGGGGTTAATGTCCGGTAACCTTTGGCGTCGATTTCGGCCATATCGGCCATCATTTCAATACTGTTAAGTGCACGGCGCGCGTCACCGTTCACCAGCTCTGACAGCATGCGGCGGGTTTCCGGTGGAACACGAATTTTTTCATTGGCATAACCGCGCTCGGCGTTGGTCAGTGCCTGATCAATTACTTTCTCAATATCTTCAGCTGTGAGTGATTTCAGCAGGTAAACACGGGCGCGGGAAAGCAATGCAGAATTGAGTTCAAACGAAGGGTTTTCAGTCGTCGCACCGATGAACGTAATGGTGCCGTCTTCGATATGCGGCAGGAAAGCGTCCTGCTGACTTTTGTTGAAGCGATGGACTTCGTCGACGAACAGAATTGTACGACGCCCGGCATCACGATTCTGACGGGCACGTTCAATCGCTTCACGAATATCTTTCACGCCTGATGTGACCGCCGAAATACGCTCAACATCGGCGTTAGCGTAGCGGCCAATCAGTTCTGCCAGCGTCGTTTTCCCGGTGCCCGGCGGCCCCCACAAAATCATCGAATGCAACTGTCCTGCTTCAATCGCCCGCGGCAATGGTTTGCCCGGCGCTAACAGATGCTGCTGACCGATATATTCTGCAAGGGTAACTGGCCGCATTCTGGCGGCCAGTGGCTGGAATTCGTTTTGGGAAAAATCGAGTGACAGATTACTCAAACTAACCTCACTGACGCTGGTCATCCACCGTCACACCCTTCGGTGGAGTAAATTTAAATTTAGCATCATCCACAGCCGCGTTTTGCTCACCTTTCAGGGTGTAAGCACTTTTCTGGCCGTCCTGCTCAACCGCAGTAAAGCTTTTGATGGTGCCGGTCGGCGTGACTGTGATCGCGAATTGTTTCAGATTACCGGTCGCGGCTTTCGGCGTTAATTCAAAATCATCGCCTTTCTGTTTCACGTTATATTTGGCCCAGTCACTGCTGTCGTTACGGGTGATCAGCATGAAAGGCGTATTGCCGGTCGCGTTTTTCAGCCAGGTCGCGGTGACCTGCTCAACGAACGGGTTGTAGAACCACAGGGTTTTGCCATCGGAGACCAAAATGCTTTCATCCGGCGTCGTCATATGCCAGTTAAACAGGTTTGGGCGTTTTACCCACAGCTGACCTTCGCCCTGCTGAACGGCAGCACCGTCATCGCTGGTGACAGTCTGAGTGAAGCTGGCGTGGAAAGTATTGAGTTTACCCAGACGGGATTTGAGATCACTGCTGGCGTCCGCTAATACGGAAGCGGAGGTAAATGCGGTCAGTAAACACCCTACCATTAACAATTTTTTCATTCTTATACTTACCTCAGAAATCCATAAACTTCAGACGATGCCTTTTACACAGGCAAAAGACGTATGGTGCGAACTCTATCCGAGGCGACGCTCAGAAGGTAGCTCAATCATCTGAAAAATCGATGTTTTACGCATCTTTGCATAAGGGTCGCTTTCGCGACCCTTCTTAACAATATACGGGCAGTTCAGTACTGATTTATTCGTGCGAAGGGGGCGCCAGTACTTCACGGTTGCCGTTATGGCCCGGCGTACTCACAATCCCCTGCGCTTCCATTTGCTCAACGATTCGCGCCGCACGGTTGTAACCGATACGGAACTGACGCTGAACGCCTGAAATCGATGCACGACGTTTGTCGACCACGAACGCGACGGCCTGATCAAACAGTGCATCAAGCTCTTCATCGCCGTCCAGACCTAAACCGCCACCTTCACCGTCATCACCACCGGAAACAATACTTTCGATGTACTTCGGACGACCGCGTGCTTTCCAGTCCTGAACTACCGCATGCACTTCCTGGTCACGAACAAACGCACCATGGACACGCACAGGAATTGAGGAGTTCGGCGCCATGTACAACATGTCACCCATCCCCAGCAGCGATTCAGCACCACCTTGATCCAGAATGGTACGGGAGTCGATTTTACTCGAAACCGTAAAGGCAATACGGGTCGGGATGTTAGCTTTAATCAGACCAGTAATGACGTCGACTGAAGGACGCTGCGTTGCCAGAACCAGGTGAATACCGGCCGCACGTGCCTTTTGAGCCAGACGCGCGATCAGTTCTTCAACTTTTTTACCGACGGTCATCATCAGGTCGGCAAACTCATCGACCATCACCACGATAAAGGGTTCTTTTTGCAGATACGGCGGCTCTGCGGCCATGCCGTCGCCCGGCTTCCAGAATGGATCAGGGATTGGACGTCCCATCGCTTCCGCTTCCAGAATTCGTTCGTTATAGCCCGCCAGATTACGCACGCCCAACGCTGACATGAGTTTATAGCGACGTTCCATCTCGCCGACACACCAGCGCAGCGCATTCGCCGCGTCTTTCATGTCAGTGACGACTTCAGTCAGCAAATGCGGGATGCCTTCATACACGGAAAGTTCGAGCATTTTCGGGTCGATCATGATGAAACGCACATCTTCCGGCTTGGACTTGTAAAGCATACTCAGGATCATGGCGTTGACGCCGACGGACTTACCGGAACCGGTTGTACCCGCTACCAGCAAGTGAGGCATTTTTGCCAAATCGGCGATAACCGGCTCACCTGAAATATCTTTACCCAGCACAATCGTCAGCGGAGATGTACTTTCTTTGAATTTCGCACAGTCCAGCACTTCACGCAGATACACCGTCTGACGCTTCTTGTTTGGCAATTCCAGACCGACATAAGGCTTGCCTGGAATAACTTCCACAACACGTACAGCAACAGCTGACAGTGAACGTGCAAGGTCACGCGAAAGGTTAGAAATACGCGCGGCTTTAACGCCCGGCGCCAGATCCAGTTCGAAACGAGTAATGACCGGACCGGGCAGCTTTCCGACGACATCCGCTTTAATACGGTAATCGTTCAGGCGGGCTTCAATCAGGTTACCCATCTGCTCCAGTGCGAACTCATCCACAGGCTCAGCTTCAGCCGGAGGTGAGGTCAGCAAATCCAGCGACGGCAGCGGCGTGGTCGGTTTGACCAGCGGCTGTTCATTACGCATCAGGAACGGGTGGATCAGGCTTTCCATATCAGGCTGCGCCGATGGCGATGACTGACGAGGTGCTTCATATTCCTGTGCATGTTGCACCGGCTCAGAGGCCACAGCGCGCTGATAAGGTTGCTGTGCAAATGCCGCAGGCTGCGGTTCTTCTTCCGCCTGGGCAGGCAGAGTGAACAGAGGCTCTGAAGGCGTATCGTCCACCAAATCAGCCATTGGCGAGAAGCTGAACGCATCGTGCTGACTGAGTTTCATCGCGGCAGCAGCAAAATCATCGGCAGCAGAATGGGAAATTTCTTCGTGATTTTCCTGCGAATGATGATGCTGAACCAGACCACTCTGTGGTTCAACCTCTTGCTGATAACGCACCTGCTCGCGGGCAGCGAACGCATTGCGTAATTCAGCTTCCTGCAAAGCAGCTTCTGCATCCGGCTCATTTTCGGTCGCTGCATCGCCGTAACGTTCTTGCTGCTGAGCGGCAAACGCCTGCTGCAATGCGGCTTCCTGCATAGCTTCTTCGTCGGCCTGAGCCAGAGGATCGTTATGCCAGGTTTCCTGTCCGGTATTTTGCTGTGCCGTTGACTGCGCATTTTCCTGCTGTTCAGCCATACGCTGAGACGGCAGTTTAATGCCATACGACGCCAGTTCGCGACGCGTTGGAATACGCACCGGATTTGGCCGCGGCAATTCAGGCCCAAAGCCTTTTTTCACCTGCGGATTTTCATCACTCACCGCGCTGAAAGCAGGCATAAAGGTATTGGCCGCAGAAGATGTCGCGGATTGCCCTGCCTGAGCCAGACCGGTAGCAAGTGCGGCCGTAGCGGCGACGCTGGCGGCCTGCGCCGCGTCAGGGACCGGCGAGCTGAAATCAAACGGTGAACGACTAGGTTCGACCGCAGTTTGCCAGTTCCCGAGACTTGGACCATCTTCCTGGTTACGCTCAACCGGCACCGGAGAAGGCGATTGCTGCACTGGCTGCGGATGGCGCGGTACCGGCGTTTCTTCCGGAATTTCGAAGTTGTAGAGCGGCGGCGCAGTTGAAACCGGCGTGGACGGATAAGGTGAAATCTCAGCAACCGGCGGTTGTGCCGCGTAAGGAACTGCCGCTGGCGCCGGGCTCACGACCGCAGCCGGTTCAGCGGCTGGTGCTGCCATTTCAGAGGTCGCAGCAGAAACAGGGGCTGAAGGCACCTGTGCCACCGGTTGCTCATTCACCGAAGGCGCAGAGAACAGCACGTCCTCGTCGTCTGTTTCAGCAGCCACTGCACCAGCTGGAATCGCTGCTGTTGCCGCGGCACCAGAGACAGCCGGAGCCACTTTAGCCACCGGTTTCGCTTCGTCGTCTTCCAGTAACGGATCGTCCTGCTCGTCGTACTCATAATCATCGTCACGACGAGAGCGGTTGGTCACGATATTGGTAATACCGAGCACGGCACCGCCAATTTTCTCGGCAATTGTCAGCCATGACCAGCCGGTAAATAATGTCAGTCCGGCCGCCCATACGCATAACAGCACCAGCGTTGCACCGACATTGTTAAAATACGGCGTCATTGCTGTACTCAACAAACTGCCGATCACACCGCCTGAAGCAAAGTAGTAAAGGTCATCAATGTTGACTGACGCCAGACCACAAGACGTGACGATGAGCGCCAGCGTCCCGATAAGGCGCAGCGAAAGGGCAAAATAATCGACGAAATCCTGATTGTCTCGCTGACGAAAAGCCGCCCAGCAAAGACACAGAATAATAGGTGGAATAGCGTAACCAAATACGCCAAAAATGAAGAACAGCGTGTCGGCCATCCAGGCACCCACACCACCGCCCCAGTTGTGAATTGGCCCATGCCATGCGGTCTGAGACCAGCTTGGATCAGAGGGGTTAAAACTCACTAATGCCGCCATCAAATAAGCAGCAAAAACCGCTACCACCACCAGCAAAGCCTCCAGAAGACGGCGACTATTGCTCAGCTTTTTAAGGGTAACTTCTTTATCTTCTGTGTATTCCTGGCTCAAGAAAGGCTCTCCAGGTTCCTGTGAACTGAGAAAAAGCAACAGCGCCGAGAGTCCCCGGCGCCATAGCTGTATAGATACACAGGAGTGTAGCTAAAATTACAAGGTTTTGCACCTGAACAATTACCGGGTTTTGATGACCAGGCGATTTGTCTGTTTTACTTCTTCCATGACCACATAGGTACGGGTGTCGTTAACACCTGGAAGACGAAGTAAAGTCTCACCTAACAGCTTACGGTAGGCGGACATATCAGGTACGCGGGTTTTCAACAAGTAGTCGAAGTCCCCTGAAACCAAGTGACACTCCTGAATATCTTCGAGTTTTTGCACTGCCGCGTTAAATTGCTCAAACACATCCGGCGCGCCACGGTTGAGGGTAATCTCAACAAACACCAGCAACGAGGCATCCAGATAATGCGGGTTAAGCAATGCGGTATAACCATTGATGAAGCCCTGACGTTCCAGACGACGAACGCGCTCCAGACATGGAGTTGGAGATAATCCCACACGTTTGGAAAGCTCGACGTTTGAAATCCGGCCATCCTTTTGCAATTCGTTGAGGATGTTACGGTCAATACGGTCGAGATCTTTTCCCGGACGCTTTTTGTTGTCTACCATTATTATTGTCTCTCTGCTGTCCTTCCCTGCACCTGCCATACCCCAGCCAACTTCAATGTCTAAGGGTTGTCCCAAGCGAAGACCCGATTATTAAGGTTTACGCATCCAAAAGCCGCGTTGATCCCCTGTCAAAAGGAACACGACCCAAAAACGGATACTCAAAAGAAATAACCCTGTGAAATTAATAGATTGCATACAGCCAACCTGATCCACTAAACCCTGCCGCAACAAAAACGCAAAAAAGCAACACCAGAACGGGTCCGGTAGCAGCCAATTGCATAAATTCAAGTCGCTGACAGGCAGTTAATTTCTTCTTCCCCTGATGTTTTCGCAAATGCACAGCGGATTGTCAAAGTAAAAGAAGCAAAATCAGAAGAACGTGCCAACCTGAAAAGCTGATACCCCCTTTTTAGCTGTCTTTTCTCTTTGGACAATAACAACTCAGTGCGCGAAATATTTCAGTCAAAACCCCACAACCTGCCGTGAAATGTGACTAAAAGACCGCACTCTGTTAAACAACTTCCACAGCGGATAATTTTCCCACTGTGGTTTTTTCACTCTGTTCATCAAACAGTTAAGTATCTGATAATCAGGGACGGAAACCTTTTTACCCGTCTTTCACTGTAAAAACTATCAGACAAATCGTTAACAACATCTGAGTTTGCTTTTTTTACTGCGCCGTTTTCCCTACAATCGGTCTATCGCTTGTCGCTACCGCGGAGATGAATTACGCATGAGTACGGTTAAACACAGTAAATTATTGATTTTAGGTTCTGGTCCGGCGGGTTATACCGCAGCAGTTTATGCAGCACGCGCCAACCTCAATCCGGTTTTGATTACCGGTGTGGAAAAAGGCGGTCAGCTGACCACAACCACCGAAGTCGAAAACTGGCCGGGCGATCCTGAAGGACTGACCGGTCCGGCACTGATGGAACGTATGCATGAACATGCGACCAAATTTAATACCGAGATTATTTTCGACCATATCAACAAGGTCGATTTGCAGAACCGTCCGTTCCGCCTCACCGGCGACAGCGGCGAATACACCTGTGACGCACTGATTATTGCCACCGGCGCATCCGCACGTTATATCGGTCTGCCTTCTGAAGAAGCATTTAAAGGTCGCGGCGTTTCAGCCTGCGCTACCTGCGACGGTTTCTTCTACCGTAACCAGAAAGTCGCGGTCGTTGGCGGCGGGAATACCGCAGTTGAAGAAGCGCTTTATCTGGCAAACATTGCCTCTGAAGTGCATCTGATCCACCGTCGCGACAGTTTCCGGGCAGAAAAAATCCTGGTAGACCGCCTGAATGATAAAGTGGCCAGCGGCAATATTGTGCTGCATACCCATAAAACCCTGAATGAAGTGGTCGGCGATCAGATGGGTGTGACCGGCGCGAGCCTGCTGGATGTTCGTACTGACGAGAAATCTCAGGTGGATGTTGCTGGTGTGTTCATCGCTATCGGTCATAGCCCGAACACCGGCATTTTCGACGGTCAGCTTGAACTGAAAGACGGCTACATCAAAGTGCAGTCCGGTTCCCATGGCAATGCGACACAAACCAGCATTCCGGGCGTCTTCGCTGCGGGCGATGTTATGGACCATATCTACCGTCAGGCGATCACTTCTGCCGGAACCGGTTGTATGGCCGCGCTGGATGCCGAGCGCTATCTGGACGGTTTATCGCAAGCTCCGGATTTATAATTACTCCTGCGGGTAGTTACCGGACGAAGAGTCCATACAAAGAGTAACGATTAAGGCGGCTTAAATGCCGCCTTATTATTTTCAGTTTGTGGTCTGAGCATGTAACATGAGCGCCCTCCCATCCGGATTGCTGCACAAACTGATGCCTGATGAATAAAACACGACAACAAGAACTTACCCGCTGGTTAAAACAACAAAGCTCTCGCGCTAAAGGCTGGATCCGTCTGTCTATGATGCTGGGTCTCCTTTCTGGTTTACTGATCCTCGCACAGGCCTGGCTGATGGCCGGATTACTGCACAGCCTGATCATTGAACATACTTCGCGTGATGCTCTGCTGCAAAGCTTCCTGTTAATGGCACTGACATTCGTGCTGCGTGCTGTCGTCACCTGGCTACGTGAACAGATTGGCTTTATTTGCGGACGCGTTATCCGTCAGGAAATGCGCAAACTGGTGCTGGATCGTCTGGAGAAACTGGGACCTGCGTGGATCCAGGGTAAACCGGCGGGCAGCTGGGCCAGCATTATTCTTGAGCAAATCGAAGATATGCAGGATTACTATTCCCGCTATCTGCCACAAATCGCCCTTGCCGGTATTATTCCTCTGTTGATCCTGGTCAGCGTCTTCCCGATTAACTGGGCCGCCGGACTGATTCTGCTGGTTACCGCACCGCTTATTCCGCTGTTCATGGCCCTGGTGGGCATGGGTGCAGCAGATGCTAACCGTCGTAACTTTGTGGCGCTGGCACGTCTGAGCGGGAATTTCCTCGACAGTCTGCGCGGTCTGGATACGCTTCGCTTGTTCCATCGCGGTACGGCGGAAATTAACCAAATTAAACGCTCAACGGAACATTTTCGTGCGCGCACGATGGACGTCCTGCGGCTGGCCTTTTTATCTTCTGCGGTACTTGAATTTTTCGCCTCTATCTCCATCGCCGTTGTCGCGGTTTACTTTGGTTTTTCCTATCTCGGCGAACTCAATTTCGGCAGCTATGGCACGCCGGTAACCCTGTTTGCCGGTTTTCTGGTGCTAATACTGGCTCCTGAGTTTTTCCAGCCTCTGCGTGATCTGGGCGCGTTTTATCACGCCAAAGCGCAGGCCGTCGGCGCAGCTGAAAGTCTGGTGACGTTCCTGAGCGCCGAAAGTACAGAAATGGGTGACGGTGACCAGGATTTCCCGGCAGGCAAAGCTGTCAGTCTTGAAGCCCGCGATCTGGTCATTCAGTCGCCACAAGGCAAAACGCTGGCAGGCCCGCTGACCTTCAGCATTCCGGCAGGACAACGTATCGCCATCGTTGGCCTGAGCGGTGCGGGTAAAAGCTCACTGCTGAATGCCCTGCTCGGTTTCCTGCCTTATCAGGGCTCCGTTACCGTCAGCGGGAAAGAACTGAAATCCTTACGCAACGATCAATGGCGTCAGCAACTGAGCTGGGTCGGCCAGAATCCACATCTTCCTGAACAGACCTTACGCACCAACATATTGCTTAATCAGCCGGATGTCAGCGATGAGCAGCTTCAGTCTGCTCTTGAGCGGGCATATGTGAATGAATTTCTGCCACTGCTGCCGCTGGGACTGGAAACTGAACTGGGTGACGGCGCTGCGCGGTTATCTATCGGACAGGCGCAGCGTGTAGCCGTAGCCCGCGCCCTGCTCTCACCATGCAGTTTATTACTGCTCGATGAACCGACCGCCAGCCTCGATGCACACAGCGAAAAGCGAGTGATGAGTGCGCTGAGCGACGCCTCTGAAGCGCAAACCTCCCTGCTGGTGACGCATCAGCTGGAAGATACACGAGATTACGACGAAATCTGGGTGATGGATAAAGGTCTGATCGCCGAGCGCGGAACCTTCGCCGAACTGGTGGCTCAGAATGGCCTCTTCGCCAGCCTGCTTTCTCAGCGGAATAAGGAGCTGTAATCATGAAAATTCTTCTGCCTTATCTCGCGCTGTATCGTCGTCACTGGTTCCGCCTGTCCCTCGGGGTCATTCTGGCTATCGTCACTTTACTGGCCAGCATCGGCCTGCTGACACTTTCCGGCTGGTTCCTGGCGGCTTCTGCCGTTGCGGGTGTCGCCGGTTTATACAGTTTCAACTACATGCTTCCCGCGGCCGGTGTGCGGGGAGCCGCGATATTTCGTACCGCTGGCCGTTACGCTGAGCGTCTGGTCAGTCACGACGCCACATTCCGCGTGCTGGCGCACTTGCGCGTATTCACTTTCACCAAAATCATGCCCCTGTCGCCGGGTGGCATTGCGCGTTTCCGTCAGGCCGACTTGCTCAACCGCCTGGTTGCCGATGTCGATACGCTGGACCACCTGTATCTGCGGGTGATTTCTCCGCTGGTGAGTGCACTGGTAGTGATCCTGCTTGTGACGTATGGCTTGAGTTTCCTTGATATGAAACTGGCGCTGACGCTCGGTGCAATCATGCTGGCACTGATGTTACTTCTGCCGGTGATTTTCTACAGTGCGGGTAAACCGGCTGGCCGGGAACTGACGGCACTGCGCAGTGATTACCGTCTGCAACTGACGTCCTGGCTTCAGGGTCAGTCTGAACTGGTGGTGTTCGGCGCCCAGTCGAGGTTCCGCCAGCAACTGGATGATATCGAACGGCGCTGGATGTTGCGCCAGCAGCAGCAGGCAAAACTCACCGGTTTGTCGCAGGCGATGGTGATTGCCGCAGCCGGTCTGACCGTTACGCTCATGCTGTGGCTCGCCGCTGGCGGGATCGGTAACATTGCACAGCCCGGTGCGCTGATGGCTTTGTTCGTGTTTACTCCGCTGGCCGCCTTCGAAGCGCTGGGCCCGGTCGCTGCCGCATTCCAGCATCTGGGACAAGTCATCGCGTCTGCTCAGCGCGTCAGTCAGATTATCGACCAGCCCGCCGATGTGACTTTCCCGGCGCAAGGTCCGGCTGGCGGTGAACACATCAGTCTGTCGCTGCAAAATGTGGATTTCACCTATCCGGGGCAGCCGTTGCCGGTGCTGAAAAATATCACGCTGGATGTGCGTGCCGGGGAACATATCGCCCTGCTCGGCCAGACAGGTTGTGGTAAATCTACCCTGTTGCAATTATTGACCCGCGGCTGGGATATCCGCAGCGGCACGCTGGGAATCAATGGCCAGGCGATTGGCAATTACGACGAAGCGACTCTGCGTAAGATGATCACCGTCGTCAGCCAGCGCGCGCACGTCTTTAATACCACGCTGCGGGAAAACCTGCGCATGGCCGCGCCGCAAAGCACCGATGAGCAAATCGCGAATGCACTGAAACAAGTGGATTTACATGTGCTGCTGGAAAATGAAGGCCTGAACGCCTGGCTGGGTGAAGGCGGGCGTCAGCTTTCCGGTGGCGAACAGCGCCGTATCGGGCTGGCGCGTGCTTTGCTGCATGACGCTCCGCTGTGGCTGCTTGACGAACCGACAGAAGGGCTGGATGCCGAAACGGAACAACATATTTTGGCACTGCTACACAAGCATTGTCAGAATAAGACGCTACTCTTAGTGACGCACCGTCTGCACGGTCTGGAAACTTTCGACAGGATTTGCGTCATGGAGGAAGGTCAGATTGTTGAGCAAGGTGATCATCCGACGTTAATTGCTGCACAGGGCCGGTACGCGCGGTTTTTGTCTCGCACCTGACGTCGTAGTTGCCCGTTTAGCGGCGGCCCGTGAGCCGCCGGATAAGGAGATCTATGCGGTTAGTAAAGCTTGCGGCCAATTCAGTCAATTTTCCTGATCCTGAAACTGCATTGCAGGATCCGAATGGCCTGCTGGCTATCGGGGGTGACCTCACCGCCCCTCGCCTGCTTTCCGCGTATCAGCACGGTGTTTTCCCCTGGTTTGAACCGGGGGAGATGATCCTCTGGTGGTCGCCCGATCCCCGCGCAATTTTAGTTCCCGGTGAGCGTCATGTCAGCCGGAGTCTGAAGCGTTTTATGCGCAAAATGCCTTTTCATTTCACGCTTAATCAGCAGTTTGAAAAAGTCATACGTGCGTGTGCAATGCAGCGTGAAGACGGCACCTGGATCGGCCCGCTGGTTCAGCGGGGTTATCAGGAATTGCACGAAGCCGGACGGGCGCATTCGGTTGAAGTCTGGGAAGGAAATGAACTGGTTGGCGGATTATACGGTGTTTCAGTAGGGGGATTATTTTGCGGCGAATCGATGTTCAGTCGTCGTGAAAACGCCTCAAAGGCCGCCCTGATGGTTTTTTGCCAACATTTTTCCCGCAATGGTGGAGAACTGATTGACTGTCAGGTGCTCAACCCTCACACTGCGTCGCTGGGTGCGAGAGAGATCCCCCGCCGCCAATTTTTGCAGCAGTTATCCGAACTTTCGCAACGCGCGTTAGCACAAGATTGCTGGTTGCCACAAGACTTATCCCCACATGATGAAGACCTGCCGGTGTTCCCGAAGGATAGGGAATAGGTGCGGTCATGGACCATACTTCTTTACATAATGTGGGTTTTTCGGCATTATCTTGCCGGTTAAAAACTATGGTAGTTAGACCTAGAGGATTCGATGGCCAAAGAAGACAACATTGAAATGCAAGGCACCGTACTTGATACGCTGCCAAACACTATGTTCCGCGTAGAATTAGAAAACGGACACGTAGTTACCGCTCACATCTCCGGTAAAATGCGTAAGAACTACATCCGCATCCTGACGGGCGACAAAGTCACAGTTGAGCTGACCCCGTACGACCTGAGCAAAGGCCGCATTGTCTTCCGTAGCCGTTAATAAACGGCTCACTCATCGCTGATTTTCTGGCGATACCTGAGGATACCTTCTTCGCCCTTCCTGCTGTTGCAAGGGCGTTTTGTGGTATCCGCAATCCGGCATTTTGTTCCACTATCCTTTCTGAAATCCCCCACTAATTCCTGAATTAATAAAGCGTTTCAGAAAGAAAAAAGGCGATGTTTTCACATCGCCTTTTGTTTTTTCATCACAGATGGAAATTAATGCACCGCACCTTCCGGTTTTTTCTTCTGCGCACTCATGAAGTGATAAGTGAGCTTGTCAGCCGCCTTATCCAGTGCCACAGAGACGGAACCACCATCCACCAGTGAACCAAACAGCAGTTCGTTAGCCAGTGGTTTCTTCAGGTTTTCCTGAACGGTACGGGTCATCGGACGCGCACCCATCGCACGGTCGTAGCCTTTCACTGTCAACCAGTCACGAGCTTCATCGCTGACTTCCAGAGAAACGCCTTTGGCATCCAGCTGCGCCTGCAGTTCGACGATAAATTTATCGACAACCTGCTGGATAACTTCCGTAGACAGATGGTTGAACCAGATAACGTTGTCCAGACGGTTGCGGAATTCCGGCGTAAAGGTACGTTTGATCTCTTCCATTGCATCAGGGCTGTTATCCTGATGAACCAGACCAATCGATTTACGTTCCGTTTCACGCACACCGGCGTTAGTGGTCATGACCAAAATCACGTTACGGAAGTCCGCTTTGCGCCCGTTATTATCGGTCAGCGTACCGTTGTCCATTACCTGCAACAGCAGGTTGAAAACATCCGGGTGCGCCTTCTCGATTTCATCGAGCAGCACTACGGCGTGAGGATGTTTAATGACCGCATCCGTCAGCAAACCGCCCTGATCAAAGCCGACATACCCCGGAGGTGCACCGATCAGACGACTGACCGTATGACGCTCCATGTATTCCGACATATCAAAGCGCAGCAGTTCAATATCCAGCGCTTTCGCCAGCTGAACCGTGACTTCAGTTTTACCCACACCGGTAGGACCGGCGAACAGGAACGAACCCACCGGCTTGTGATCCTGACCCAGACCGGCGCGGCTCATTTTGATCGCCTCGGTCAGTGCTTCAATCGCAGGATCCTGTCCGAAGACCAGCATTTTCAGACGATCGCCCAGATTTTTCAGCACATCGCGATCCGTCGCAGACACGGTTTTTTCCGGAATGCGGGCAATACGCGCCACAACGCTTTCGATGTCACTGACGTTAACGGTTTTCTTGCGTTTGCTGACCGGCATTAACCGGCTGCGCGCGCCCGCTTCGTCGATGACGTCGATGGCTTTGTCTGGCAGATGACGGTCATTGATGTATTTGACCGACAGCTCAACCGCCGCACGTACCGCTTTCGCGGTATAACGCACATCGTGATGCGCTTCGTATTTGGTTTTCAGGCCGTTAATGATCTGAACAGTTTCTTCCACGCTTGGCTCAGTAATATCAATTTTTTGGAAACGACGCGCCAGGGCACGATCCTTCTCAAAGATATTGCTGAATTCCTGATACGTGGTAGAGCCGATCACGCGGATTTTCCCGCTCGACAGCAACGGTTTGATGAGGTTTGCCGCATCCACCTGACCGCCCGATGCCGCACCGGCACCAATGATCGTGTGGATTTCATCAATAAACAGGATGCTGTTCTTATCCTGCTCAAGCTGTTTGAGCAAAGATTTGAAGCGTTTTTCGAAATCACCGCGGTATTTAGTACCCGCCAGTAACGAACCGATATCCAGAGAATACAGGGTGCAGTCGGCCATTACTTCCGGCACATCGCCCTGCTCGATTCGCCATGCCAGACCTTCGGCAATGGCAGTTTTACCTACGCCGGATTCGCCCACCAGCAGCGGGTTGTTCTTACGGCGACGGCAGAGCACCTGAATGGCGCGCTCCAGTTCTTTGTCACGGCCAATCAGCGGATCGATACCACCTACACGCGCTAACTGGTTAAGATTAGTGGTGAAGTTCTCCATACGATCTTCCCCCGCCGACTGCTCTTCGTTAACTGGGTTTTCCGCATTGTTTTGCGCCTGACTGCCCGATTCATCTTTACGGGTGCCGTGCGAAATAAAGTTCACCACATCAAGGCGGCTGACATCATGTTTGCGCAGGAGATAGGCCGCCTGAGATTCCTGTTCGCTGAAAATCGCGACCAGAACGTTGGCGCCGGACACTTCGCTGCGGCCAGAAGATTGCACGTGGAATACCGCACGTTGCAGAACGCGCTGGAAACTCAGCGTAGGCTGGGTGTCACGTTCCTCTTCACTGGCAGGTAAGGTGGGTGTGGTTTGCTCGATGAAGGCTTCCAGCTCCTGGCGTAATGCCACCAGATCGACTGTACAAGCTTCAAGCGCTTCACGGGCAGCAGGGTTGCTGAGCAACGCCAGCAACAGGTGCTCCACGGTCATAAACTCATGCCGGTGCTCACGGGCTCTTGCGAAAGCCATGTTGAGACTGAGTTCAAGTTCTTGATTGAGCATAGGCACCTCCCAAATAGATTGCCTTAATCAGGCTTTTTCCAGCGTACACAGCAACGGATGCTCATTCTCCTTGGCGTACTCATTTACGTGTGCGACCTTGGTTTCCGCGACTTCGGCTGTATAAACACCGCATATCGCTTTGCCTCTATAGTGCACCTGGAGCATCAGTTGCGTTGCACGTTCAATATCATAAGAAAAGAACTTTTGCAGAACGTCAATCACAAATTCCATTGGAGTGTAATCGTCGTTGTTTAATATAACTTTATACATAGATGGCGGTTTTACCTCATCCTTTTGCTTATCCGCCGCCAAATGTTCAAAATTTAGCCAGTCTTGATTATTGCCCATTGCCTGTTCATCACCTGTGAAGATCGTATTGGAAGCCAAATACACAAACATGAAAGCTTTCTGCAGAGCCTCACGTTGTTATTACCGTATTTTACCATCTCTGGCCTCACCTTGCCGCTGCACAAAATGTCTTACGTGCAATAGATAACGCCGTTATAAATTTAACAAAATATGTCAATAGCGTTACCTGCTTCAAACTTTGGTTATCTGCTCCCCCGGGACAAATGCCGTTTCCTTGACGTCTAACTCTATTCCACTAGAGTGTAAATTCGTGAGCTGAACGGAATTTATACTGGCCTGAACAGGTGCTTACCCGCTGCGTTCCGGCCTTCGTGCTCACCCAACTGGCTTTATCTATTTACTACCAGACTAGTCATGAGAGGGATGTAGAAGCATGCAGACGGGTACTGTTAAATGGTTCAATAACGCTAAAGGCTTTGGCTTCATTTGCCCGCAAAATGGCGGTGAAGACATCTTCGCTCACTACTCCACAATCCAGATGGAGGGTTACCGGACTCTGAAAGCCGGCCAGCAGGTCAATTTCGACGTTCATGAAGGCCCAAAGGGGAATCATGCCAGCCTCATTATTCCAGTGGAAAGTGAAGCGGTCGCCTGACCGGTTCTGCACTACGTACCAAATTACGCTTCAACTGCAAATGCCGGTCACTCACTGACTGGCATTTTTATTTATGGGGGAGAATGACTCAGGCTTCAAGCCCTCTTTACGAAAATAAAGTACATTTTTTAGACACCGATTGCTAAGACACGACATAAACAAAATCAAATCTAAACACAATCTCAACAAATCGCGTTCAATTTCTCCCTAATTTCCCCCGTTGCACAGTCGTTTATGCATCGCCTGTTGAAATGTCGGTAACAAAATTCCGGCAGTCAATAACAGGTAAAGACCATGACGACTCTCCATTATCCTGACGTAGAAAAAGCTCCGCTTTCAGGCTTGCAGTTGATGAAAGCATTGCTCACCAACCGCATCACGCCGGGACCGTCCTGGAAATTACCGCGCTATCGCCTTAAATTCCTTTTCCGCACCCTGAGGCAACCGCGCAGAACGTTTGCGCTGCTCGATTATCTGGCGCAGCACCCGCAGCGTGATGAAATTTTGTATGCCATGCCCGCCCTGCCGGCGAAATTACACCGCACCTATCAGGCGGCAAATATCACGCAGGCACAGGCCCTGAAACGCATCACCGATCATTACAGTATGATTCAGGATTGCCTGCCGGAAGCCATCAGCCACGGATATCTGAGTAAAAAGCCGATGGCGATTGCCACCCTGACAGGTAAAGAAGAACAACGTTACGCCATTACCTTCAATGCCGTCAGCCGTCTGGATAAAGAAGGTGAAGCCACGCTGTGTTTCAATAATCCCCAGGGAGAACCGATTGCTATCGTGACGTTCTCTTTTATTGAGTATCAGGGCAAACCGACGCTGTTTATCGGGGCGTTGCAGGGCCCGCGCGCCCATGTTGACCATCAGGAAATCCAGACAGCCACTAAAGCCTGCCACGGTTTATTCCCGAAACGTTTGGTGATTGAAGCGCTGACGACGCTGGCGGATGTGACCGGTATGACCCAGCTGGTTGCCGTCGGCAATCGCACCCATATTTATGAGGATCCGCGTTACAAAAAACGCAAAGGGATGGTGTTTGCGGATTACGACAGCTTCTGGGAAACACTGGATGCAAAACAAGGCGAAAACGGATATTTCCATCTGCCGCGCCAGATAGCTCACCGTCCGCTGGAAGAGATCGCCAGCAAACGCCGTTCTGAGTACCGCCGCCGTTATCTGCTGTTAGATGACCTTGAAAGCCAGATCCGCCAGACATTCACCAGCGGACATGGCAACCCGGTCACTGCTGCCCAAAGTCAGGCCGCTTAATCGGCTCGCCCGCGTGCCAGCCAGGCCACGCGGGAAAACATCTGCCGCAGCAGCGGAGGAATCGATGACGTTCCCCGCAAGGATGCCGCCATCGCCACGTCAATCGCCAGATCAGGCTTTGAACTGCGGTGAATGGCTTTATCGATAATGCGCCTCGGCGACATCGGCACATTTTCCGGTATCGCCGCATTCTTACGATAAACATCCTCAAAACCATCGCGATACAGAAAGTATTCAATGTCCTGCGCCGGTAACGCGGTCAGCCGATAACGCAGCGTATCGTCGTGGCTTTCCACGTTCGCCATCACCGTCGCCGCATATTTACGCCCCGCTTCATCTCCATCGACCAGCGCATGCCATTCAATGCCCATTTGCCGGGCAAAACGCAACAACGGTTTGAGTCCGCACTGCGCAAACTCGATCACCTTGATCCCCTCAGATTCAAAATGATAACCGCATTGCCGCGCCAGCTGGTTCAGCAACCAGACTTCCGTTTCCCCTTCCACCAGCAACCAGCAGCGGGCGAACAGAGATGAAGGCCGGTTGAAGCGAATATGAAAGGCAATGCGGCGGCTGTCTTCCATGCTCAACCCTTCCGGGCCAATGCCATAAGCCGCCACGCGCCCGGATTCACGTACCAGACGGCAAATTTGCTCGACAGGCACGAGAGAGAGCAGATCGCCGGAATTGGTAGTAGTGATCCGCTGCAACGGCAGCTGATCCAGCAATCCCCAGGCTACCGACAGCATGATCGGATGCAGACGGGTTTCAGGGTCTTCAATCAGCAAAAGCGGCCTGGCATCGGGATGCAGCACCACGGAGCCTTTGGCCTGTAATAACGTCGAGAACATGCCGAGCAGCATCACCCGCATACTGCGGCTGTTCGGTTCGGCAATCATGCGGTTGATGTTATCGAGAGATCGCCATGCGCGGCGGCTTTCGGCGCGGCCATGACGTTTCTGCTGCCACGGCGCGCTGTTCGAGGTGCCCTGCTCGGCAAAATAGTGTTCCAGCAACTGCTGCATGGCCGAAAGGCCGCTGCGCAGTTCACTGTTTTTCAGCGTCTGCGGACTGTGAACCAATTCCCGCGTCAGTTCATCAAGCTGTTTTGCCAGTTCTTCATTATTTGCCGCCAGCCGCGGCGCCAGCGTTTCACTGCGCAGACGGCGGATAAAACGCGCATCACGTAAACGCAGAACCGGACTCAGGCGGATAAGCGCCTGCGCCAGGGGATCAATCGTCGTCAGATTTAAAGGCTGACCGTTGGATGACAGGAAACTGCGCAGCGTCATCACGCTGCCATCGTCGTCGAGTTCGCCTTCCAGCCGGTAATAAATACGGTTCAGCTTATCGGCACATTTCACCCAAAGCGGTGAGAGCGAATTAAAGCGCGGCGACATATGATGTCCGGCCTGGTTCTCGCAAAAGGTAAATACCACGTGCAGATACTGAGATTTGGATTCCTCCTCGCCCGCCGGGAAATAGAAATCCTCTTCTTTAAAGCAATAGAGTTTGGGTTCCGGAGAAAGCAGCAAAGTTAAGGCGTCAAGCAGGCTGGATTTACCCCAGGCGTTCTCACCAATGAGTACGGTGTTGGTCAGAAAGGATTCGCCCGGCCCCTGCGCAGAGGTTCCGGTAATGGATGCGCCACGTTGTGCGGGCTGCGTCAGCGTCAAAGACAGGCGGTTAATCCCGCGAAAACCGACAATATCAACACGTTCCAGATACATCAGACGCCTCCTGTGCGCTCAACACTTTCCTGAGCATGGCGTTAAAAATTGGTTCAGGTCAAGCGGTCAAAGATATCTCTGCGTGCCGAAGCTGCTTTACAGTCAGATAACTTTTCGTTAGCGTGGCGGGCGGCCTTTTCTGCGCCGCGTTCCACTCTTGGGATTTCACTTTTCAGGGACTTTTGCATCATGTATTCCGGGCTGTTAATTATTCTCCTGCCGCTGATTGCCGGCTACCTTATTCCGCTCAAAAACCGGCCCCTGCTGCACATTGTTAATCAGTTACTCAGCTGGATGGTTTACGTCATCCTTTTCATTATGGGCATCAGTCTGGCGTTTCTCGACAATCTGAGCGCAAATTTGCTGCTGATTTTCAAATATGCCGCCGTGTGTTTCCTGTGCATTTTTGTGATGAACTACGCCGCGCTCTGGCTGCTTGAACGCCGCCGGCCCTGGAAGTCAGAGCACAAGCAGGAAAAACTGCCGTCGCGTATTCACATGGCGCTGGAATCGCTGAAGTTATGCGGTGTGGTCATTGGCGGTTTCGCGCTCGGTCTGACCCAATGGCACTGGCTGACTTTCGCCTCGCAGGCCAGCGAAATTGCGTTGTTATTCCTGCTGGCACTGGTCGGCATACAGCTTCGTAACAGCAGCATGACCTTGCGCCAGATAATCCTTAATCGCCGCGGGATGATGGTCGGGATGGTGGTCGCTGTCAGCGCATTAGCAGGTGGCGCTATCGCCGCGTTGTTGTTGGGTCTGCCGCTGAAAACCGGTCTGGCGCTCGCCTCCGGATACGGCTGGTATTCGCTGTCGGGTATTGTTCTGACCGATTCATTCGGGCCGGTGATTGGCAGTGCGGCATTCTTTAACGATCTGGCCCGCGAACTGTGCGCCATCATGCTGATCCCGACGCTGGTGCGCACCAGCCGTTCGACGGCACTTGGCCTTTGCGGTGCAACGTCTATGGACTTCACCCTGCCGGTTTTACAGCGCAGTGGCGGCCTGGATATGGTTCCGCCCGCCGTCGTTCACGGTTTTGTGTTGAGCCTTATAGCCCCTGTGCTGATGGCCTTTTTCTCCGCCTGACGTCTGTTTTCCCGCTGCTTTCCGGCAGCGGGCACTTCCCTGAAAAACTTGCGATAAATCAACTCCGCTTCACTTAGCCTTAAAAAACCCTTCATTTCTTTCCCTGCCAGTTTTAGGCTTGCATTAAAACAAGCATTTTAAATGCAACTTTAAAAAGGACCTCATTATGTTTTGTGTGCAATGTGAACAAACAGTCCGTACCCCGGCGGGCAATGGCTGCGCTTATGCGCAGGGAATGTGTGGCAAAACGGCAGAAACCTCTGATTTACAGGACTTACTGGTCGCCGTACTGGAAGGCTTATCTGCCTGGGCGCTGACCGCGCGCGGCTACGGCATTATTGATGAAGAGATCGACAGCTTCGCGCCCCGCGCCTTTTTCTCCACCCTGACCAATGTGAACTTCGATTCTGACCGCATCGTCGGCTACGCCCGTGAAGCGATTATCCACCGTGAATCTCTGGCCGTTCGCTGTCGCCTGATGGATCCGCAAATCACCGTCAGCCATCCGCTGGCCGCACTGGAACTGGTCAGCGATAACCTCAGCGAGCTGCAACAACAGGCGCAGCAGTTTGCGCTCAACGGCGACAAAGCGCAGATCGGCGATGACATTCACGGCCTGCGTATGCTCTGTTTGTACGGCCTGAAGGGGGCGGCGGCGTATATGGAACACGCGCACGTTCTGGGTCAGTCGGATACTGCCATTTATGCCGAATATCACCGTCTGATGGCGTGGCTCGGCACACAGCCTGCCGACATGGGCGAGCTGCTCGAAAACGCGATGGCAATTGGCAAAATGAACTTTGGCGTGATGGCGATCCTGGATAAAGGCGAAACCGATGCCTATGGACATCCGCAGCCGACCAACGTCAATGTCCGCCCGCTGGCGGGTAAAGCGATTCTGATTTCCGGGCACGACCTGAAAGATTTGCAAATGCTGCTTGAGCAAACTGCTGGCACCGGCATCAACATCTATACCCACGGCGAAATGCTGCCCGCACACGGTTATCCTGAACTGAAAAAATTCCCACATCTGGCCGGTAACTACGGCAGCGGCTGGCAGAATCAGCAGGTGGAATTCGCCAAATTCCCGGGGCCGGTGGTGATGACGTCCAACTGCATCATTGACCCGAATGTCGGCAACTATGGCGACCGCATCTGGACACGCAGCATCGTCGGCTGGCCGGGCGTGCAACATTTGGAAGGGGAAGATTTTACGCCGGTCATTGCGCAGGCATTGCAGCTGCCGGGCTTCCCTTACAGCGAAATTGAACAGGAAATCACGGTCGGCTTTGGCCGCCAGACTCTGCTCGGTGCAGCGGATACGGTGATTGATCTCGTCGCCGCTAAAAAACTGCGTCACATCTTCCTGATCGGCGGCTGTGACGGCAGCCGTGGCGAACGCAGCTACTTTACTGATCTGGCACGCAGCGTGCCGCAGGATTGCCTGATCCTGACGCTGGCCTGCGGTAAATACCGCTTCAATAAACTGGATTTCGGTACGATCGAAGGCCTGCCTCGCCTGCTGGACGTCGGTCAGTGTAACGACGCCTATTCCGCTATTATCCTTGCGGTGAATCTGGCCGAGAAATTAGGCTGCGGTGTGAATGATTTACCGCTGAGTCTGGTGCTTTCGTGGTTCGAACAGAAAGCCATTGTGATCCTGCTGACCCTGCTGTCGCTCGGTGTAAAAAACATTGCCACCGGCCCGACCGCACCTGCCTTCCTGACCGATAACCTGCTGACCATCCTGAATGAAAAATTTGGCCTGCGCGCAATTACGTCGGTTGAGCAGGATCTGAAAACCATGCTGCCGGAGTAAGCTGAAATGAATTTTCCTTTATTTCCTGACCAGCCGACCGCGTTATGCCAGAACCGCATGCAGGTGTATTCCGTCACGCAGGAAACACCCGATGTCCGCACGCTGTCGCTGATTAATCACGACGTA
Source organism: Rahnella bruchi (assembly GCF_003614975.1). Classification (GTDB taxonomy): domain Bacteria; phylum Pseudomonadota; class Gammaproteobacteria; order Enterobacterales; family Enterobacteriaceae; genus Rahnella; species Rahnella bruchi. The sequence goes on from NZ_QZWI01000002.1 coordinate 351,502, forward strand.
TACCCGTATCGTCCCGGCCAGTTTGCGCTGGTCAATATCGGCCAGAGCGGTGACGTGCAGCGCGCTTATACGCTGTCTTCCACGCCCGGTCAGAGCCGTTTTATTCAGCTGACGGTGCGCCGCATCGAAGGCGGCGAAGGCTCGCAATGGCTGACTGAGCAGGTTAAATCCGGTGATTATTTGTGGTTGAGTGACGCGCAGGGCGAATTTACCTGCGATACCGCACAGCCGTTATTATTGCTGGCAGCCGGTTGCGGGATAACGCCGGTGATGTCCATCACGCGCGATATTCTTGCGCATCGTCCGGCGCAAAGCGTGCAGGTGTTTTACAGCGTGCGCAGCCCGCAGGACATCATTTTTACAGATGAATGGCAGCAACTGGCGGCGCGATATCCGCAACTGAATCTGACGTTTCTGGCTGAAAATGACGCGGAACCGGGACACATCGCCGGTCGTCTGAGTCAGGATTTGCTGCAAAGCCGGGTAGCGGATATCCGTGAACGCCGGGTGATGATTTGCGGCCCTGCGCCTTACATGAAACTGGCGGGTGAGTGGGTGAACGGGCTGGGCGTGACGGCAGCTGACATCATTAAAGAGCAGTTCCAGTCCACGCCGTCTGAAGTTTCTGCCGATCAGCAACTCACACTGACCCGCCTGACACCGTTGCAGAATTACCGCGTACCGGTCGGTTCTGCTTTGCTGGCCGCCATGGAACAGCACAACTTACCGGTGGCGGCAGCCTGCCGTGCAGGCGTGTGCGGCAGCTGTAAAACCCGGATACTTTCCGGCGATTACCAGACCACCAGCCGCATGACGCTGACCGATGAAGAGGTCGCTCAGGGTTATGTACTGGCCTGTAGCTGTCAGCTTCAGGGGGACGTCACCCTCGCCTGATCCCCGCGTTAACTCCCTGCCCGCATATGACTTTTTACAGTCTGCGCGGGCAGCTTTACAAAACTTCACGCCCCTCCTCCCAGTATTTTTGTATGGTTTAAGGCTGAACATTCAAGGATGTAATCAGTGGACTATGCTTAATCCAGTCTTTTTTTTGAAATTCACCGAGGGATCTGAAGATGAAGCAGAGCGTAGCGTCTTATTTAGCAAAAACACTAGAGGCCGCAGGGGTTAAAAGGATCTGGGGCGTCACCGGCGATTCCCTGAACGGGCTGAGCGACAGCCTGAACCGCATGGGCACCATCGAATGGCTGGGCACGCGCCATGAAGAAGTGGCCGCATTTGCCGCCGGTGCCGAAGCGCAAATTACCGGAGAACTGGCGGTGTGCGCCGGTTCCTGCGGGCCCGGCAACCTGCATCTGATTAACGGCCTGTTCGATTGTCATCGCAATCACGTTCCGGTTGTCGCGATTGCCGCGCATATTCCGTCGAGCGAAATCGGCAGCGGTTATTTTCAGGAAACCCATCCGACCGAATTATTCCGAGAATGCAGCCACTATTGCGAGATGATCAGTAACCCTGAGCAACTTCCGCAGGTGCTGGCGATTGCCATGCGTAAGGCCATTCTTAACCGTGGCGTATCAGTGATTGTGCTGCCGGGAGATGTGGCACTCAAGCCTGCACCGGAAGATGCCAAAGTCAGCTGGTATCCGCCGGTGTTGCCGAAAGTGACGCCGCAGCCAACCGAACTGCATAAACTGGCAGAGCTGCTGAACGGTTCGACAAACATTACCATGATGTGCGGCAGCGGTTGTGCAGGCGCGCACGATGAAGTGATTAAGCTCGCCGAAACACTGAAAGCACCGGTCGTCCATGCGCTGCGCGGTAAAGAACATATCGAATGGGATAACCCGTACAGCGTCGGTATGACGGGGCTGATTGGTTTTTCTTCCGGTTATCACGCCATGCTCAACGCTGACACACTGATCCTGCTCGGCACACAATTCCCGTATCGCGCGTTTTATCCAACCGATGCCAAAATCATTCAGATTGATATCAATCCGGGCAGCATCGGCGCACATTGCCATGTGGATATGGCGCTGGTCGGCGATATTAAATCTACCCTGACCGCTCTTCTGCCACAGTTGCAGGTGAAGAATGAACGCAAGTTCCTCGACAAGGCGCTGAAGCATTACGAAGAAGCCCGTAAGGATCTCGACGGGCTGGCGACGCCCAACGACAAACAAGCCATTCACCCGCAATATCTGGCGCAACAGATCAGCCGCTTTGCTGCTGCCGATGCGATTTTTACCTGCGATGTCGGTACACCGACCGTGTGGGCGTGTCGTTATCTGCAAATGAACGGTCAACGACGTTTGCTTGGTTCCTTCAACCATGGCTCGATGGCGAACGCCATGCCGCAGGCGATTGGCGCGCAGGCCATCGACCGTTCACGACAGGTGGTGGCGCTATGCGGCGACGGCGGCTTCGCCATGCTGATGGGTGATTTCCTGACGCTGGCGCAGCAAAAGCTGCCGGTGAAAATCATCATTTTCAACAACAGCGTGCTGGGCTTTGTGGCGATGGAGATGAAATCCGGCGGTTATCTGACGGACGGCACCGAGCTGAAAAACCCGGATTTCGCCGCCATTGCTGAAGCCGCGGGTATCAAAGGGATCCGCGTGGAAAAGGCTTCTGATATCGACACAGCCCTACAGGACGCTTTCGCCTACGAAGGTCCGGTGCTGATTGACGTGATCACCGCTACCGAAGAACTGGCCATGCCGCCGCAGATCAAATTCGAGCAGGCAAAAGGCTTTAGTCTCTACATGCTGCGCGCGGTGATCAGTGGCCGCGGCGACGAAGTGGTCGATCTGGCAAAAACCAACTGGCTGCGATAACCCCGACAGGGCTATAGTGGTGAATCAGGCGGGCTGCTGGCCCGTCTGATCTGTATCCCAAAATAATCCCTTAGAATGAGGAAGTAACGTTGATCGACTTACGCAGTGATACCGTAACCCGCCCCAGTGAAGCTATGCGTCAGGCCATGGCCCGTGCTGAAGTCGGCGATGATGTCTACGGCGATGACCCAACGGTAAATGCCTTGCAGGATTTAGCGGCAAAAATGTGTGGCAAAGAAGCGGCACTGTTTTTACCGACTGGCACGCAGGCCAATCTGGTCGCACTGCTGACACATTGTCAGCGTGGGGAAGAATATATCGTCGGCCAGAAAGCCCACAACTATATGTATGAAGCGGGCGGCGCTGCGGTACTCGGCAGCATTCAGCCACAGCCGCTGGACATGGATGCCGACGGTTCTATCCCGCTGGATAAAGTGGCGGCAGCCATCAAACCCGATGATATCCATTTCGCCCGCACCCGCCTGCTGAGCCTGGAAAACACCCACAGCGGCAAAGTGCTTCCGCTGGATTATCTGCAAAAGGCCTACGCTTTCACCCGCGAAAAAGGGCTGGCATTGCATATCGACGGCGCGCGCATTATGAATGCGGCCGTGGCGCAGAACGTGGAGTTGCGTGAAATTACGCAGTATTGCGACACGCTGACCATTTGTCTGTCGAAAGGTCTGGGTGCGCCAATTGGTTCACTGCTGGTCGGCAGCAAAGAGTACATTCAGCGTGCGAACCGCTGGCGTAAAATGACCGGCGGCGGTATGCGCCAGTCAGGTATTCTGGCAGCGGCGGCAATTTATGCGCTGGAAAACAACGTGGCGCGTCTGAAAGATGACCATGACAATGCCCAGTGGCTGTCAGAAGAACTGAGCAAAATCGGTGTGGAAATCGCTGAGCCCGGTGCGCAAACTAACGTACTGTATATCAAACAGAGCGCAGAACTGGCGGCTAAAATGGGCCCTTGGATGCGCGAGCGTGGCGTGATCATCAGTGCCGGACCCGTGACCCGCGTGCTGACCCACATCAACATCAGCCGTGAAGACCTGCAAAAAGTCGTCGCGCTGTGGCAGGAATTTCTGCACCAGCATGCCTGATCGCCAGACCTGTTCACGGCGATAGTCTGCACAATATCGCCGTGTTTTCTACATCCCCCTCTCTACTGACTGAGCAAATGGAAATGCCAATCTCGACACAAACTGGCCGGGTCGTCATTCTCGGTGCCAGCGGATATATCGGACAACATCTTACCGCCCACCTGAGCCGCAACGGTTTTGAGGTGACGGCGGCGGCGCGCCGTATAGAGTGGCTGCAACAGCAAAAATGGCCGCATGTCCGCTGCTGTTTTGCCGATGTCTATCAGAGTAAAACGCTGGCCACTGCCTTTGAAAACGCTGACGTGCTGGTGTATCTGGTTCATGCCATGACCGAAGACGATGACCTGCTGGAAAAAGAGCGGCAGGCCGCACAACACACCCTTCTCGCGCTCAAAGACTCTCCGATAAAGCACATCATTTATCTCGGTTCCATGCAGCCGGAAGATAATCACTCCCCGCATTTACAGGCCAGAAAACTGACCGGCGATTTGCTGCGCATGAGTAACATTCCGGTGACCGAACTGCGCACCGGCATTGTCATTGGTGCAGGGTCAGCAGCTTTCGAAGTGATGCGGGACATGGTGTATAACCTGCCGGTGCTGACGCCTCCACGCTGGGTGCGCTCGAAATCTTCGCCGGTTGCGCTGGAAAATCTGCTCAATTATTTACAGGGGCTGGTGACATTACCGGCCACAGAGAACCGGATCCTGGAAGCAGCCGGACCAGAGTACATCAGCTATCAGACGCTGTTTGAACGCTTCATCGCCATGAGCGGAAAACGCCGCTGGCTGGTCCCCATTCCTCTGCCGACTTCTTTTGTTTCGGTGTATTTCCTCAGTCTGATCACTTCGGTGCCGACGTCGCTTGCCAAGGCATTGATTCAGGGGCTCAATCATGACCTTCCCGCCGACAGCGCGGAGCTGCAAAGATTAATTCCGCAGAACCTGATTTCAATTGATGACGCGATACGCAGCACGCTTGCTAAAGAACAACAACAGGTGATGGATTCGCCCGACTGGGGATATGATCCGGATGCCCGTGCGCGCTGGCGTCCCGGCTATGGTTATTATCCGAAACAAGCCGGTTTCACGCTGGAAACCTCGGCATCTAAAGCCTCGCTGTGGAAAGTCGTGCAGCAACTTGGCGGTCAGGAAGGGTATTTTTACGCCAACGGGTTATGGAAAACACGGGCGCGGATCGACGATTTACTCGGAGGTGGCGTGAAATATGGCCGTCCGGATCGGGACTTCCTGAAAATCGGCGATAAAATTGATGGCTGGAAAGTTATCGGGCTTAAACCACAGCGCGAACTGGCGCTGCTGTTCGGCATGAAAGCGCCAGGTCTCGGACGCCTGACGTTCACCATCACCGACAACGGTGAAAGCCGCAGTCTGGATGTGCGCGCGTGGTGGCATCCGGCAGGATTCAGCGGTTTGCTGTACTGGTTCAGTATGATGCCCGCTCATCAGTTTATTTTTCGTGGCATGGCAAAGCGTATCGCCAGCCTGGCCCGTCAGAAAGACCGGTGCGGACGCTAAAGAGGGTTAATTAATCCGCTTTCGCACACAGCTTGCACCCTTTCTCATTGCAACCCGCACAATTTCACGAAAGAATGGCACCCTTATTGCTCAGGGGTGCCTGACCTGAGACGCTGAAAACATTTTCTCTCTATTTATGAAGGCATTGGCCTGTATATGAAGGTTTTGGTTACCGGCGCGAGCAGCGGTTTAGGTCGTAACGCCGTCGAGTTTCTGCGAAATAAAGGCATTAAAGTCAGGGCGACAGGCCGTAATGCCGCTATGGGCTCACTTTTGCAGAAAATGGGCGCAGAATTTATTCATGCCGATCTCACCACGCTGATCTCCTCGCAGGCAAAAGCTCTGCTGGCCGATATTGATACCGTATGGCACTGTTCGGGGCTGATGTCGCCGTGGGGCAGTGAACAGGAATTCGAACTGGCGAATGTGCGCGCTACGCGACGTCTGGGTGAATGGTCTGCGGCATATGGCGTAGAAAACTTTGTCCATATTTCCTCACCGGCCATCTATTTCGATTTTCATCATCATCGGGATATTAAGGAAGACTTCCGTCCGCACCGTTTTGCCAACTCTTTTGCGCGCAGCAAAGCCGCCGGTGAGCAGGTGATCCACACGCTGGCGCTGTCAAATCCGCAAACACATTTCACCATTTTACGCCCGCAGGGTATTTTCGGCCCGCACGAAAACGTGCTGTTGCCGCGCCTGCTGCAAATGCTGAAATATGGCGGCACGCTGATGCTACCGCGTGGCGGTGATGCACTGGTGGACATGACTTACGTCGAGAACGCCGTCCATGCGATGTGGCTGGCGACGCAATCGCAGGCGACAGAATCTGGCCGCGCGTTCAATATCACGAATCAGCAACCGCGCCCGCTGCGCACGCTGGTTAAACAGTTGATGGAAAATCTGGATATCAAATACCGCATCCGTTCGGTGCCCTATCCTTTGCTGGATATGATGGCACGCGGCATGGAACGCATCAGTAAAAGCTCACATAAAGAACCCGTGCTGACGCATTACAGCGTGGCAAAACTGAATTTTGACCTGACTCTGGATACCCAACGCGCGCAGAAAGAACTCGGCTATGTGCCGGTAATTTCGCTTGATCAGGGGATTATCCGCACTGCCGACTGGCTGCGGGATCACGGTAAACTTCAAGGGCTGCACGGCATCGGTCCGAAACGCGACTGACCGTCATGGTCAGTCGCTGATTTCAGTCGTTCTTGTCGGGAAACTGCTGCAATAGCGCCCTGGCAATCGCTTCAGTCTGGGCATCTGCGTTCCCGCGATAATCACTCTGCCTGAAATGCATCTGGAACGCTGCAATCACCCGTTTTTGTTGTTGCGGCGTCATATTACTATCCACTGAATATCCGTACGCTTTCAGCAACGCCAGCAGCTGCGCCTGTTCAACCGGCAGTTGCGGATTGCGCCCTGCCAGATACTGTTTCACTAAATTCGCATCCGGCCAGGCACCCACGCCGCGCTGCGCCATTTCCTGCCACGGGAATAACGGCCCCGGATCGTCCTTGCGCTGCGGCGCTATATCGCTGTGCCCCACGACATTTCGCGGTTCAATCTGATAACGCGCCACAATCTCTTTGCTCAGATTTGCCAGCAGATCAATTTGCGCAGGCGGGAACGGATAGAATTTTTTTCCAAGCAAATAGTGGCTGTAGCCTTTATTTTCCAGCTCAATCCCTACCGACGTATCATTCAGGTTAGTGCGACCGCGCCAGCCGCTGGCACCGGCGTGCCACGCCCGCATGTTTTCCGGTACCAGTTGCCACGCCACCGGTTTACCGTTCTCAAGCGGTGGTTTTGCCGGGATCAGATAATGTGCGCTGACATGTTCATCAGTTAGCGTATTTAATGCGTTGTGGAAATCTTCAGCGGTGTAGTGAATGACCAGAAAACGGATCCGCTCATCCGCTCCCTGCGCCTGTCGGGTAGTTTCTAAGCGGAATGCGGGATCTGCAGCCTGATGGCTGGCACCCTGACATCCCGCCAGCAGTAATAATGCAGCGGTTAACAATCCCTGTTTCACCGGTTTGCCGATCATTTGCGGTGCACAATGACAGCCGTGCCGGAGACGCTCACCATCAGCATGCTGCTGTCTTTGCCCACGGTTTCATAGTCGATATCAATGCCTACAACGGCATTTGCACCGCGCTCTTTGGCCTGTTCTTCCAGTTCACGGAAGGCAATTTCGCGCGCCTTACGCAGCTCTTTTTCATACGCGCCTGAACGCCCGCCGACGATATCGCGGACACCGGCAAAGAAATCGCGAAAAATGTTCGCGCCTAAAATCGCTTCGCCTGTCACCACGCCACAGTATTCAGCGATAGTGAAACCTTCAAGGGTCGGAGTGGTAGAAACTTGCATGAGTATTCCTTATCAGTTGTCGTCCAGAGCTTGGCATTAATTTCATTTACAGCATAAACCATGCGTGCGGGTTCAAGGTATCAGCCGGTGACTGATTTTCTCTTTGCCATGCATTAAGCCAAATCGGTTTTATACTGTATGGTAAAGAAAGTCATGGTGAAAATGTTCAATCTTTCAGTAAGGAATACGATGAAAAAGAAAACTCTTGTCGCCGCAATCCCGTTGGTATTCATGTTAAATGCCTGCACCACGGTCGAACCTGCATACAAGGACATAGGCAGCCGTACCGCACCCTGCGTCGACGGCGGCCCGGACAGCGTGGCTCAGCAATTCTATGATTTTCGCATCAAACAAGGCGGCAGCGGTTTACCTAACTCCAGCCAGCTTGCCGCTTATCGCCCTTACCTGAGTACAGCGTTGTATAATGCTTTACTCAAAGCGCAGTCACAGCCCAAAGTCGATATCGCCGCCACGCCGAATGAAAAAACCGATAACGGCGCAAGTGACGGCGACATTTTCTCCAGCCTGTTTGATGGCCCGACGTCTGCTTCAGTGGACAGCGCCTCCACCATTCCAAACACTGACGCCCGCAACATTCCTCTTCGTGTGACGTTCACGCATGAGAAAGACAAAGGCGCGTCCACCAGCTGGAAAGATGAAGTGTTAATGGTTCGCGAAGGCAAATGCTGGACAGTCGATGATGTCCGCTACATGGCCAATCTTGATTTCGCTTCCAGTGGCACATTACGCCAGGTTTTAGAAAACCAGTAACCCGCGCAGCTTTCTAAAAAAACCTCGTAAAAAATGTTGGTCAGTGATGAATAACATCATTGGCCAACACTTCCGTCACAGATAGTTAACAATATGTTGTGCTAGACTTTAGCCTTCCTGCGGCAACACATAATTTTTAAGCCGCGATCGTTGCATAACTATGCTGTGGAAGTTACCATCTGCGGCATCAATGGCTATTCACTATTTGCGCATGAGTATTCAACTTAATAGCATCAACTGCTTCTACGGCGTGCATCAGGCGCTTTTTGACATTCAGCTTAACTGCCCTGCCGGTGAGACTCTGGTTTTACTCGGGCCAAGTGGTGCAGGTAAAAGCTCCCTTTTACGTGTTCTGAACCTGCTGGAAATGCCGCGTTCAGGCACTTTGCAAATCGCCGGTAACACCTTCGATTTCACCCGCAAACCGGACGAAAAAGCCGTTCGCGAGCTGCGTCAGAATGTCGGTATGGTCTTCCAGCAATATAATCTGTGGCCGCACCGCACCGTGCTCGACAACTTACTGGAAGCCCCGATGCGTGTTCTGGGTCTGACCAAAGATGTCGCGATGCAACGCGCTCAAAAATTGCTGACCCGTCTGCGTCTGACCGATTACGCGGATCGTTTTCCGCTGCATCTTTCCGGCGGCCAGCAACAGCGCGTGGCGATTGCCCGTGCGCTGATGATGGAGCCTCAGGTTCTGCTGTTTGATGAACCCACAGCGGCGCTGGATCCGGAAATCACCGCTCAGATTGTCAGTATAATCCGTGAACTGGCCGGTACCGGGATTACCCAGGTTATCGTGACCCATGAGGTTGAAGTGGCGCGTAAAACCGCCAGCCGCGTGGTGTACATGGAAAATGGCCGCATCGTTGAACAAGGTGATGCCTCCATTTTCACACAGCCGCAAACCAAAGAGTTTGCCAGCTATCTTTCCCATTAACTGTATTTTCACCAATACATTGATTGATGTTTTCTACGGAGTTAGCGATGAAAAAATTAGTAATTGCCGCGGTTCTGGCTACCGTCAGTTTGTCAGCCAGCGCTGCTGATACCATCCGTTTTGCGATGGAAGCGTCTTATCCTCCGTTTGAGTTTGTAGACTCCAGCAATCAGATTCAGGGCTTTGACGTCGATCTGGCTAATGCCATGTGTAAAGAGATGCAGGCGACCTGTACCTTCACTAACCAGGCATTCGACAGTCTGATCCCAAGCCTGAAATTCCGTCGTTTTGACGCGGTAATTTCCGGTATGGACATCACGCCTGAGCGTGAAAAACAAGTTTCCTTCACCAACGCTTATTACGACAACTCTGCTCTCTTCATCGCGCATTCTGGTCAGTTCGCTGATGTTGCGGCGCTGAAAGGCAAACGTGTCGGTATGCAAAACGGCACCACCCATCAGAAATACCTGATGGATAAGCATCCTGAAATCACTGCCGTGCCTTACGACAGCTATCAGAATGCCGTGCTGGACCTGAAAAATGGTCGTCTTGACGCCGTATTCGGTGACACCGCTGTAGTAAACGAATGGCTGAAGCAGAACAAAAATCTGGCAGCCGTGGGTGACAAAATCACCGACCCGACTTACTTCGGTACCGGTCTGGGTGTAGCGGTTCGTCAGAACAATACTGAACTGCTGACTAAACTGAATGATGCTCTGGCAAAAGTGAAAGCAGACGGCACTTACAAAACGCTGTATTCAAAATGGTTCCAGCAATAAGTTTGCCTATCAATGACTGAATTCCAACCTTTAGCAAGCGCCGCCGGTATGACCGTCGGCCTTGCCGTTTGTGCGCTGATCCTCGGCCTGGTGCTGGCGATGATCTTCGCTGTCTGGGAATCCGCGCCGTGGAAGCCGCTTAGCTGGCTGGGCACCGCGTGGGTCACTGTGCTGCGCGGTCTGCCGGAAATTCTGGTGGTGCTGTTCATCTATTTCGGATCTTCTCAGCTGCTGATGGTGCTGGCCGACGGTTTTAGTCTCAACCTTGGTCTGTTTGCCATTCCGATAAAACTGCCGATTGAGAACTTCGAAGTCAGCCCGTTTGTCTGTGGTGTGATTGCCCTTTCTCTGCTCTATTCCGCTTACGCCTCGCAAACGCTGCGCGGTGCGCTGAAAGCCGTTCCGCAGGGACAATGGGAATCCGGTCAGGTTCTCGGTATGACAAAATCGGCGATATTCTTCCGTCTGATCATGCCGCAAATGTGGCGCCATGCATTGCCGGGCCTGAGCAATCAGTGGCTGGTGCTGCTGAAAGATACCGCACTGGTGTCGCTGATCAGCGTGAACGACCTGATGCTGCAAACCAAAAGCATTGCGACACGTACTCAGGAGCCGTTTACCTGGTATGTGATTGCCGCCTGCATTTATCTGCTTGTCACCCTGTTCAGCCAGTTCGTGATTAAACGCATCGAACTGCGTACCACCCGCTTTGAACGGAGTGCTTCCTGATGTGGGAATATTTACCTGAAGTCCTCAAGGGATTGCACACCAGTCTGACGCTGACCGTGGCAGCACTGATTGTGGCGCTGCTTCTGGCGATGATTTTCACCGTGATTCTGACGCTGAAAGTGCCGGTGGCCAGCCAGATCGTCAAAGGTTACATCACGCTGTTTACCGGTACGCCGTTGCTGGTGCAAATCTTCCTGATTTACTACGGGCCGGGTCAGTTTCCGTCGATTCGTGAAATTCCGTGGTTATGGGAAGTGCTGTCGCAGCCGTGGCTGTGTGCGATGTTTGCTCTGGCACTGAACAGCGCGGCGTATACCACGCAGCTGTTTACCGGTGCGGTGCGCGCCATTCCTTCCGGTCAGTGGCAATCCTGTGAAGCGCTGGGCATGTCCAAACCGCAAACCCTGCGCATCCTGCTGCCGTATGCCTTTAAACGCGCGCTGTCGTCATATTCCAACGAAGTGGTACTGGTGTTTAAAAGTACCTCTCTGGCTTACACCATCACGCTGATGGATGTCATGGGCCACAGTCAGCTGATGTATGGCCGCACGTATGACGTGATGGTCTTCGGCGCAGCAGGTCTGGTTTATCTGTGTGTGAACGGATTACTGACCCTGATGATGCGTCTGATCGAACGCCGTGCGCTGGCATTTGAACGCCGCAACTGATTGACCTGAAAAATATACAGGGACGAGAAATCGTCCCTTTTTTTATGTCTGTTACAAAGGCACTTATTAATTTTATAATCAATTTTATTGCATATAAATTCATTTAATGGCACTTTAATCACAGGTCTCGCTTCCTGCCAGTTACCCGATTACATTAATAAAATCAGTAAACTGTACCGTGAAGGGAATGTCATCTTTAGAACAGGAATGTATTGCATGAAAAATCTTATCCTCGCCGCCCTCTTGTCTGCTACAGCTTTTGCTGCCACCGCTGCGGAGACTCTTCGTTTCGGCACATCCGCCACTTATCCGCCGTTTGAATCAATCGGTGCTGATAACCAGATTATTGGTTTTGATATCGATCTGGCGAACGCGCTGTGTAAGCAAATGCAGGAATCCTGCACTTTTACCAATCAGCCTTTTGACGGCCTGATCCCTGCCCTGAAATTCCGTCGTTTTGACGTGATCATTTCCGGCATGGACATCACCGAAGAGCGCAGCAAGCAGGTCACTTTTACCCAGCCTTACTACGCGAATACCGCGATGATCATCGGGCCGAAAGGCAAATTCGCTTCAATTGCGGATCTGAAAGGCAAACGTGTTGGTCTGGAAAATGGCACCACCCACCAGAAATACCTGATGGAAAAACACCCTGAAATCACCACTGTCGGTTATGACAGCTATCAGAATGCGATTCTGGATCTGAAAAGTGGTCGTCTGGACGGGCTGTTAGGGGATACCGCCGTACTGAACGGCTGGCTGAAATCCAATCCTAATCTCGGTGAAGTCGGCGAACTGATTAAAGATCCGCAATACTTTGGTTCCGGCGTCGGCATGGCGGTGCGTCCTGATAATAAAGAGCTGCTGGCGAAACTGAACACGGCACTTGAAGGCATCAAAGCCAACGGCGAATTCCAGAAGATTAATGACAAGTGGTTCCCGGCACACTGATTCCCCTTTATCCTTCAACAGCCGTCTTTTCAGACGGCTGTTCTGCGTAACATCTCTCAAAAATGTAATACATCAGAACTTATTACATCGGAAAAGTGACATTCGTCACACTACATTCATGGAATGACTTTTAAACTGTTCAACCGTAATCACTGTCGAGATCGAATGTTTATGCACGCACGTTTTCATACCGCCTTTGCGGCACTCCCTGAAAATTTATCCTCCGCGCTTGAGCCATTTCTGCGACATGACGACTTTCCGGCAATGTTCTCTGCGGCGGATGTTGCAGAGATAAAACAAGCGACAGGATTGAATGACGATGCGCTGGCCTTTGCTCTGTTGCCGCTGGCCGCCGCCTGTTCCGTCACGCCAATTTCTCATTTCCACGTCGGTGCTATTGCCCGCGGTATTTCCGGCAATCTGTATTTCGGTGCCAACATGGAATTCGCCGGTGCGCCGATGCAACAAACGGTTCACGCTGAGCAATCCGCAGTCACCCACGCCTGGCTGCGTGGCGAAACCCGTCTGGCTTCCATTACCGTGAATTACACGCCTTGCGGTCACTGCCGTCAGTTTATGAATGAACTGACCAGCGGAACGGCGCTGAATATTCATCTGCCGGATCGCGAAGTGGCGACGCTGGGCGATTATCTTCCGCATTCATTCGGGCCAAAGGATCTGGATATCACCACCCTGCTGATGGATAAGGTCGATCACGGTTTTAAAACTGATACAACTGATGCGCTGGCACTCCACGCACTGAATGCCTGTAACCAGAGCCACGCGCCTTACAGCAAATCTCACAGCGGTGTGGCGCTGGAAACCTCCAATGGTAAGCAGTTTGCAGGCCGCTACGCAGAAAACGCGGCATTTAACCCAAGCCTTCCTCCGTTGCAGGCTGCTTTAATCTTGCTGAATATGTCAGGGGAAGATTGCCAGAAAGTTCGTCGTGCGGTGCTGGTCGAACAACAAGAGGCACTGATCACTCAAAACGATGCCACGCGCGCCACGTTAAACGCGCTGGGCTGTCAGGACATCACGACGCTGACCTGCTGATAGTGTGAGCCGGTTAACACTAAAGACTCCGTTTCCGGAGTCTTTAGTTACATAACATTGCCATTACACTTGTCATTTGAAATCCTCATTTCCTCTCTGTTACCCTCATCGCTCCGAAATATAAAAAACAACGTTCTGAACACCGGAAGAGTAAAACGATGGAACTTGAATACGAAAGTAAACGTCCCCTGTATATCCCTCATGCTGGCCCGATCCTGTTAGAATTCCCGCTGCTCAATAAAGGCAGTGCGTTCACCGAAGAAGAACGCAGTAATTTCAACCTCCACGGGCTGCTCCCGGAAGCGGTTGAAACCATCGAGGAACAGGCCGACCGCGCCTACCGCCAGTTTCAGAATTTCAAAACCGATATCGATAAACACATCTATCTGAGAAACATTCAGGACACCAACGAAACGCTGTTCTACCGCCTTCTGGACAGTCATCTCAGCGAAATGATGCCGGTGATTTATACCCCGACTGTCGGCGAAGCCTGCGAACACTTTTCCGATATCTATCGCCGTGCGCGTGGCCTGTTTATCTCTTATCCGAACCGCGCCCACATTGATGACATGCTGCAAAACGCCACCAAGCAACACGTAAAAGTCGTGGTGGTGACTGACGGCGAACGCATCCTGGGCCTGGGTGATCAGGGCATCGGCGGGATGGGGATCCCTATCGGTAAACTGTCCCTTTACACCGCCTGTGGCGGCATCAGCCCGGCGTACACCCTGCCGGTAGTGCTCGACGCAGGAACAAACAATCCGCAACTGCTCAATGACCCGCTGTACATGGGCTGGCGTCATCCGCGCATTACCGGCGAAGAGTACGAAGCTTTCGTTGATCAATTCATTCAGGCAGTAAAAATCCGCTGGCCGAACGTGCTGTTGCAGTTTGAAGATTTCGCGCAAAAGAACGCTATGCCGATCCTCGAACGTTACCGCGATGAGTTGTGCTGCTTTAACGATGACATTCAGGGCACCGCTTCCGTCGCGCTGGGCAGCCTGATTGCCGCCAGTAAAGCGGCTGGTGGTAAGCTGAGTGACCAGACAGTGGCCTTCCTCGGTGCCGGTTCAGCCGGTTGTGGCATCGCCGAGCAGATCGTTGCCCAGATGAAATCTGAAGGTCTGAGTGAAGAAGAAGCCCGCGCCAAAGTCTTTATGGTGGATCGTTTCGGTCTGCTGACCGACAAACTGCCTAATCTCCTGGATTTCCAGAGCCGACTGGTGCAGAAAAGCAGTTCCCTTAGCGGATGGGGTATGACTAACGACAGCATTTCCCTGCTGGACGTGGTGCGTCACGCCAAACCGACCGTGCTGATCGGCGTATCCGGCCAGCCGGGTCTGTTCACCGAGGAAATCATTCGTGAAATGCATAAGCATTGCGCGCGCCCGGTGGTGATGCCGCTGAGTAACCCGACATCACGCGTTGAAGCCACGCCTGCCGATATCCTGAACTGGACCGACGGCGCAGCGCTGGTCGCCACCGGCAGTCCGTTTGCTCCGGTGAGCTACAAGGGCCAGATCTACCCCATTGCCCAGTGCAACAACTCCTTTATCTTCCCGGGCATCGGTCTGGGTGTGATTGCCTCCGGTGCGACACGCGTGACCGACGGTATGCTGATGGCCGCAAGCCGCACGCTGGCCGAATGTTCTCCGCTGGCGACAGAAGGCAAAGGCTCGCTGCTGCCGGACGTGGATGATATTCAGGGCGTATCCAAATGTATTGCGCTGGAAGTCGGCAAAGCCGCACAGTTGCAGGGAGTGGCGATGGTGACGTCAGAAGATACGTTATCGAAGGCGATTGAACACAATTTCTGGGCACCGCAATACCGCAGCTATAAACGCACCTCTTTCTGATAGCATTTGTGTCGAAAGCGGGCTGACCATGATCCGGACCAATGCCTTGTGCATTGGTCTTTTTTTACGGCTAAATTGCAGCGCATTACGCAGATCTGAAAGTAATTACCTGAAAAGTGCTGAAAAAACCTGCGAAGCGGGTGGATGCAGAGTTCAACGTATTGCGAACCCCGGAGAGGTAAAGTAGCCTTGGATCCGATTTCCATCTGGTCATAACAGGGATACCTATGATTAAGCGACTTATAGCTGGCGTTTTCGGCATCATTATTCTGATGCTGGCTGTCGCTATTGGCCTTGATCAGTGGATCAGCTTGCGCACTCAGCCCTATATTTATGACGAAGTGCAGACCCTGCCCCATCGTCAGGTTGGCGTGGTTCTCGGTACGGCAAAATATTACCGCACCGGCGTGATCAACCAGTACTACCTGTACCGTATTCAGGGGGCGATTAATGCCTACAACAGCGGCAAAGTAAAATACCTGCTGCTCAGTGGCGATAATGCGCTGCAAAGTTACAACGAGCCGAGCACTATGCGCCGTGACCTGATCGCCGCCGGTATTCCTGCCAGCGATATTGTGCTCGACTACGCCGGATTCCGCACACTCGACTCCATCGTGCGTACCCGTAAAGTCTTCGACACCAACGATTTCATCATCATCACCCAGCGTTTCCACTGTGAACGCGCGTTGTTTATCGCGCTGCACATGGGCATTCAGGCGCAATGTTTTGCCGTTCCTTCGCCGAAAAATATGCTCAGCGTGCGCAGCCGCGAAATCTTCGCCCGTCTGGGGGCGCTGACGGACCTGTATCTGCTCAAACGCGAACCCCGCTTCCTCGGACCGCTGATCCCTATCCCTGCGGTACATAATATTCCCGACGACGCTCAGGGCTATCCGGCAGTGACTCCGGAACAATTACTGACCCTGCAACAACAGCTGGAAGCCGAGAAAAAAGCGGCTATTGCTAAAGCTGCGGCCGATAAGGCAGCAGCAGACAAAGCGGCTGCGGACAAGGCCGCCGAAGAACAGGCTGCGAAGCTTAAAGCCGAGCAGGAAGCCAATGAAGCTGCTCAGGCTGAAACCGAGGATGCCGCACCGGCACCTGAACCTGCGAAACCAGTGGGCAAAAATCCTTTCCGACAATAACGTCTCGCAGCAAAATACTTCTATCGACCGTCGCCCCTCTATCCACGTTCTATGCGGCAGGGCCTTTGCTTTGCAAAGCGCCCACTCATCCCTTGAGATCCACGTCAATAAAATAGCCTTAGCAAATTAGATAATTCTAAAATGACATTCAATACTACAAAGACAAAATCACACCATAAAAAAAGGCATCACACAGGAGAATGTGATGCCAAATCGGATAATGGATCCTACGCGCCAATGGATGGCTGTATTTATCAATATTACAGGCGCATTATCGCTGAATAATTTTCATAAAACATCTGCATAATTTTGAAATGCTAATTAAAAGAAATTAAATGTGATCCCCTTACTGAAGAATTGCAAAAGAGATAAAACTTGCAAGCGGCCGAAAAGGTTGCATCATTAAAATCAACAACCTGATAATCAACATCTTTAATTTCACATTTAAAAAATACTAAAAAACCCTCTGAAACAATTAATTACAGTCGGTTCATCGCAAAGTGAATAAAAGCTTCGAAAATTCCCGCTTCAAATATTCTGTTTTGAGCATGATAATGTCCGCAATATTGTGCACTTCGCAAGGTGACCCAATTCCAGGGGAATGACTCCACAAACCTTCCTATTAAGATAACTTATAGATATACAAACTGGCACCGGCTCACTCATAGGAAAATACACATAAAATGAAAAATAACATAAAATTGCTGCTCTTTATTTTATCCTCATTCTATAGTGTGGAGACGATAGCAGCAGATGGAGTCTGTTCGCCCATTAATGGACCGGCTACATTAACCTATGATATAGGAAATATGACGATAACCGATCCAGGTAATAATATTGCAGGAAAAGTGCTGCCAGACCAAATACTGTCAGCGCCCAGCAAAACAACAACGATTAACTGTACCTGCTCAGGAGGCCCTTATACTTATGTATGGATATGGGGTGACACGAACCTTCCTAACCCACAGACTATTGGTGATTACACTTACTTTGATATACCCGGAAATGAATACGCTCAGGTGGGTATAAAAGTTAAGACTATTAACGGATATGTGTCCGTGCCATTCGGGCCGATACATAATAAAGTAAACTCGTCCACCACCAACTATTCATGTAATGAAGACATCCCTTTAAATTCTGGTGGTAAAAATACCGGCGGTCAAATTGAAGTATCCGTAAGATTAAAGAGGTCAGTCGTTGGTCAGTCAGTCATTAATAATGTCCTGATTGCATCCACTTACTGGACAGTCGGCGATACAGGAGGCTCCTCACATGGGGCTATGGCGACAACAAATACTTATCTCAATGGGACAATTACCGTTCCCCAAAACTGTGTTATTAATGCCGGAACACAGGTCGTGGTTGAATTAGGAGATATTTACTCGAGTGACTTTAAAGTTGCCGGAGAGAAACCTGCTAACTATACACCGAAGACATTCAGTATTCCTGTTGAGTGTAACGATATGAGCGCCACGGCAAACCTGACGTTGCGACTTCAGGGAACGCCCTCGGTACAATTCCCTGATGCTTTACAATCAGACAACAAAGATGTTGGTGTCGTTGTTACTGATGAAAGCAATAATCCTTTGGTCCCGAATAATGCGACCAGCGTCATCCCCTTTACCTTAGACGACAGTTTTCGCTCTGATATCATTTTGCATGCCTTTCCGGTTGGAACCACTGGCACCCCTCCAAAGGAAGGTGTGTTTACTACTCTGGCTTACTTACGAGTCGATTTTTCCTGATCCTGAAATTTCAGCTACTCACGGGCCAATAGCAATATTGGGCACGTCACGAAATATAAAAATCATTAAGCGGCAGTAACAATATTAACTGCCGCTAAAATTATAAGCACATGAAATTAATTTCAATATTTCATCACCTGGCGTTCTCAAATCATTATTCAGCTTGTATGAATATTTTCCATAAATTGGTAACATTGCGCACATTCGTTTTTTTATAAATATTTCGCCTGTGTAAACTGACAGATTTTTCATTTATTGATAAACGATTCGAGATTTCATTATTTTTGTATCCTTTCAGGATATATTTCAAGACAAGATTTTCATTTGTTGTAAGCCATTCTATTTCATTGCCTGACACGAAATCATCTTTCTGATAACCCGATTTATGTCTCCACAATACACTCACCAGTCGCTGCTTAATAACTTCCACTTCCATCTTTTTAAAATTTTTGCCATCTGACTTTGCGCTTCGATATAAATGATAAAAGTCACATTCAAGACCATTTTTCATTGACAGTAAACGTACGTTAGGATTAACGCTACGTATAAATAAAAACTTCCTAATCGTCAGCCATAAGCCATCTTCATCATCGTAGACCAGGTAATCGACATCTTTAATTACAGAGATCATCCTTCTATAGGAGTGACAGATGATGACATTCGAACTTTCTGAATTTTTTATCTGACAGCAAAGTGCCTTTAGTGCATTTACGAGAAATAAGTTTCGACTAAAAATAAGTATGTTTGCCATGGTCAATGCTCCTGTTAAAATGCCCGATGAAACTTTGTCCGGGCATATATAACGAAATAAATTAAGTTATAATATTATCCAGGTGAGTATCAAAAATATCATACAGGCCCAAAGAACTGATTTTCTTTTCAAGCGCACGATGATAATGAAGATAACACTTGAATTTCATTTCAAAGGATGGCGGTGGTGAAAATGATTTAAGTGGAAGCATAGAAATAAGTGGTTTGGTAAAAACCGCAGGAACCATCATGATATTATCGCTTCCCGAACATAAATAAGCCAGTGTCAGTAAATTGGGGCTTTCCCAGGCAATGTCGCGCTCACTAAAATACCGCTCCGAAGCGCCAACTCCATCAACCATATTACTGATGCTCCCCCGGTCACGCTGCCAGCGAAGATGCTGATTCTGGTGCCAGTCTTCAAGCGTAAACTTATTTTTAATCGAAGGATGATTTTCCCTGACAAGAATGCACATATCAGAATAAAGGTACCGCTCTGATATGATGGAAACATCTACGGGTAACCGGCCGCCGATATCAATATCGACTTCCCGGTGTTTCAGCTTACGCAACCGCTCATTTTCACAAGAATCCATTGGCACGAAATGAAGCGTTTTCTCGCTGATAAAATCATGAATGTAATCAGCTAAAAGAAATTCGACCAAAGAATATGTTGTGATAATAAAGGTTTTTCGGGTTGTACTCAGTCCCATCACTTCATTGTATTGGTCCTGAAGTGAATAAGCCTCGGCATTCGGTTTCAATCCCTGTTTCTCTCGTCGAAAAAGAGGAACGCCCAGCTGATCCTGTAATTTTTTTAAAGTGTAGCTTATGGATGATGGGGATATATTTAACATCTTCGCGGCATTCGTTGCACTGCCATTTTCAATCAATGCATTAACCACTTGTAGTTTTTTTATACTAATGTTATTCATTTTATCACCAGAAAAGAACTTACGAATCTACCTTATGGCACAACAATCACTAGAAGGAATGGCTATATGCTTTCAAACCTTCAACTATGTCATTCAGATAGAGAGCTGCTTTATTATCATCTATAAACCTTGTATTGAAATGCATGTGACAGTCGTAATTAATATCAAGTTCATCAGGAAGAGAAAGTCTTTTCACCGGGAATCTTTTTATCAGCATCGGGATAAATATATCAGGGATCAGCATCACACATTGAGTGCTCGCACAAAAAGCGACCATATTAACTATGCTTCCAGAAATAATAGCCACATCCCGATCCTGCAAATACTCATTATTTTTCACTGTACTCAATATATTATCGGAATAATAATCCATCATAACAGACCAGATCGCATGTCGTGTTTTCTGTAAATCATCAACGGTCAGTAAATCAGGTAATGATGTATTATTCACTCCTGCCAACAGTGAAACCTTTGAAGTGAAAATTTTTATCCGGCTGATCTGCCTGTCCGGGGGCAAACTACCACCAATATCGATATCGATCGTTCTGTTTATGAGATGATTCATACGATCATTGATATCAGGTGCATAAGTCAGGAAAACGAAACGATACAGAGGCTCAATGTTCTTTAAGCAAAATACAGAATCAGCTAATAACATTTCTACCAATGAAAAGGTCATGAACCTGAGCTCACTTCTTGTTTCCATATTCCACTTACTATCTTTGACCATATTACCTGCAGCGAATATCTCATACCGCTGGCTTAATTCAAGCGCCGTGGTGTCAGGCTTCATTCCATGTCGCGTTCGGATAAAAAGATGCTCACCTGTCATGCCTCTTAATATCTTAAGTGAATAGCTTATCGCACCAGGCGTAAGATTGAGTAACTGCGCTGTTTTCGTGACGCTCCCCGTCATCACGAGGATATTTATTATTTTTAAAAACTTAAATTCGATTTTGTTTTTCATGCATTACCCCAGAGAGGATTTGTATAAACTTTGCTTAGCCTGGAGACTGCATATAAAAAATATTATCAAGTAAGCTCATAACATAATGTTTAAAAAAACTCATACTGTGAATATAAGGCCACTCGCTGATTTGCACAATGCATATGACGAACCGCATTGAAACAGGAGACCATTTATAGTGATTTTAAATATTAAAGACACAGTATTTCAAGAAGTTACGCGAACTTTCAGGAAAATTCAAAAGCAAATTTAAAACAATTGAATATACATAATTTCAATCAAAAATATAAAAAATATGAAGCACAGGCTGTATTGAATCATTTTCAATCTGCAAAATAAATGTAGCTTAGATTTCTTCATTTGATAATAAGGTAGTGACAGAAGTTCACCGGGGCGCCATCTCTGTAAGAGCATCCCTGTCGAAATCCCTGAATATCATAAGGCAGTTATTCGTTTAATTTCAAAAGCACTTTTAAATTTATATACCCCCCCCAGAACGGCACCCTCTTTTTCCATTCGCCTCTAATGTAAGTATAAAAAATTAACATAACTCATGTAAACAAACCTCACAAATCCCACTGGGAAGGGATAAAAACAATCATCACTTAGCTTCAAAAGAACCTCTGTGCAAGCTCACTTTTTGAAACACCTTGTTAATATTCCAATTAACTAAATTCATAATATAAAAACATTAAATTTTGATTTTTTAGCACCATTATCAACCTGTTACAGGCCTTCATGACTTTCTGCTTTCAGTCACGTATTTCATCTGTCTTGTTTTATTCAAACCGGCAAATTAACATTCATCTCAGTAATAAAAACCAAATGAACCTTATCTCTTTAATTAAAGGCATTCACTTCAGAAAACACGTTTTACCTTCACAAACCAACAGAGTAAAAATAATACTTACAACTCAAGGAGCACTAATGAAACTGGATAAAAAAACATTGGCATTGGCTATTTCACTGGTACTTATCAGCGGTTCTGGTTTTGCCGAAACCACGTCAGTATCGGGTGGCACTATTAACTTTGAAGGGAAAGTTATTAATGCAGCATGTTCAGTTGCCGCAGACTCCATAAATCAAACCATCACGCTTGACGACGTTAAGGTTTCAAAGCTCGCGACAACCGGAGAAGCGGCAGGTCAGCCAGTTTCTTTTGAAATCCTTATTTCCGATTGTGACACCAGTGTCATGCAAAACGTGTCCGTGACTTTCAATGGTCAGTCAGATTCAACCACGTCAGATGCACTGGCCAATACCGCAGGGGTAGGCGCAGCAACTAATGTCGGTCTGCAATTATACGGCCCTGACGGAAAAGCACTGCCGGTTGGCATTGAATCGGCCACTATCCCTCTGAATGGCATCCAAAACACCCTGCCGTTCAGCGTTGATTATATCGCGACAGGTGCGGCTGCAACGGCAGGTACCGTTGCCGCAACAGCCACTTTTAGCATGAACTATTCCTGATTGAAAATATGTTCCTCTGCTTCCCGCGAGGAACATTCACTTGCATTAAAGGCAGGGCAATAATGAGCGCCAGTGATAAAAAATTAAGTCATATGATTTCCGGCAAGAATATAAAAGTGACGCTATATGCCGGTTTACTGGCAGCTATGTTGATAGCCCCCGCTCATGCCGGGGGTATTTCTCTGGGCGCAACGCGTGTCATTTATATGCAAGGTGCCCGCGAGACGACGTTATCTCTTGCTAATACCTCGGAAAGTAATCTTTATTTAATTCAGTCGTGGATAACAGACGCTGAGGGTAAAAAATCATCCTCTTTTGTGCTAACGCCTCCGCTGTTCACAATAAAACCTAAGAAAGAGAACAGCCTGCGAATTATGTACACCGGCCCCAAATTGCCCACAGACAGAGAGACTGTTTTTTACCTGAACAGCAAAGCCATTCCTTCCGTTAATAAGAAAGACTTACAAGGGAATACGCTGCAAATTGCTACACAAAGTGTCATTAAATTATTTGTTCGCCCGCAAAACTTACCCTCCACGTCACGGGAAGCCCCTAAAAACCTGAGCTGCAAAGTGGTTTCGGGGAAAGTCACAGTGAAGAATCCTTCGCCTTACTACGTCACCCTGGTGAGTTTCTCTGTCGGCGGGAAAAAATTGCCAAATACCATGATTTCGCCACTCAGCTCGCGCGAGATCAATATTCCAGGTCATCAGACGGGAACAGTCAGTTTCCAGACGGTAAATGATTACGGGTCAAATACCCCCCGGCAGAAATGCGATTGACCCTATTTTAGGACACGATTTTCGCAATATTTCTCCCGGCAGAGTATTGCGATGGGTTTTACACGTAAGGAATGAATAGCCAGTGCTGACCATACATTATCGAATATCTGCACTGGCAGCTTTTATCGCAATTTTTTCCGTGAATAGCTTTGCGGATGAATATTTTAATCCTGCTTTTTTATCGGGTACCCCTTCTGCAATAGCCGATCTCTCTCGCTTTGAAGGGGGGGCTCAGGCTCCCGGAATATATCGGGTCGACGTTTATCTGAATGACAGATTTCAATCCCGCAAAGACATCCGCTTTATAACTTCGGATAGCACTGCTGATGACACCGGCCTGACCCCGTGTCTGACTCCCGGAATGCTCACCAAAATGCGGGTGAATCTGGAGAACCTGCCTGCACTGAAAGCACAAAAGCCGGATGCCTGTCTGAACCTGCCCTCTGTGATTGAAGGTGCGACAACACAGTTTGATTTTGAAGGTTTACGTCTGGATATTACGATTCCACAGGCGATGATGATGAACTCAGCGCGTGGCTATATTCCGCCTTCCCAATGGGATGAAGGGATTAATGCCCTGTTGCTGGATTATAATTTCACAGGTTCGAACAGCGAGGATGGCACCGGCTCAGAGTCTGATGACTTCTTTCTCGGTCTAAACAGCGGTATCAATGTCGGTCCATGGCGCCTTCGTGATTATTCAACATGGAGCTACAACAACAAACGTAATAATAAAAGTGAACTACAGCATATTAATACCTGGCTGGAGCGCGCCATTATTCCCTTACGTAGTGAGCTGGTTGTTGGCGACAGCAGCACCCAGTCCGATATCTTTGACAGTATCGGTTTTCGCGGCGTGCAACTGGCATCCGACGACAATATGTTACCCGACAGCCTTCGGGGTTTTGCTCCTACCATTCACGGTATTGCCCGCAGCCACGCGAGAGTCACTGTCCGCCAGAAAGGGTATGTCATATACCAAAGTTATGTGCCTCCCGGCGCTTTTGCCATCACTGATTTATTTCCCACCTCATCGAGCGGGGATCTGATCGTGGAAGTGAAAGAGTCCGATGGCAGTCTTGATATCTATACCGTCCCTTACTCTTCCGTACCCGTTTTACAGCGTGAGGGGCATATAAAATACACCCTCACAGCCGGTAAATACCGTAGCAATTCGGACCAGCAGGATGAGGTCAGTTTTGTGCAGTCGACAATGATTTGGGGATTGCCCGCGGGATTTACTGCCTATGGCGGCTTCCAGACAGCGCAGGATTATCAGTCAGTGGCTCTTGGCACAGGCGCGAACATTGGCGATTTCGGTGCACTATCATTTGACGTTACGCAGGCGAACAGCGTATTGGCCGATGACAGTAAACACAGCGGAACCTCATTGCGTTTTTTATACAGCAAGTCACTGCAAAATATGGGAACCAGCCTCCAGCTCGTCGGCTATCGTTACTCGACAGAGGGTTTCTACACGCTTGAAGAATCCACCCGGAACCAGATGACAGGGTATGTCGATAATTCCGGGGATGAAGTCTCTGCAATCCCTGCTTCCGTTTCAGACTATTACAATCTGCATAATAACAAGCGCGAAAAAATACAGATCAATGTATCGCAGCAACTTGGCGACAGCGGCTCGCTTTACATCAGTGGCAGCCGCCAAAACTACTGGCGGTCGGACGAACATAACACCCTTTTACAAGCCGGTTACAGTGGGAATATCTCTGGCGTCTCCTGGACGCTCAATGTCAGCTACAACAAAATACCCGGCCTCAGGGAGGCGGATCAACGAGTGGCGCTGGGTATTTCTCTGCCGCTCAGTCAATGGCTGTTCCCGGCCAGCGATATCACCCATCAAAGTCACAATACCTACGCCACCTCCAGTGTGAGCTCAGATACGCATGGCCGGACAACCCAGAGTGCCGGACTCAGCGGTACGTTGCTCAAAGACAATAACCTCAGTTATAGCGTGCAGCAGGGTTATCAGAACAGGGGCGGCGGCACCAATGGCGCTGTCAGTGCAAATTATGACGGAGCCTGGGGAAGTGCCAACGCCGCCTATAACTACAGTGATAATCACTACCAGCAGGTGAACTACGGACTTAGCGGCGCGATCGTCGCGCACCGAAACGGGGTAAC
Source organism: Rahnella bruchi (assembly GCF_003614975.1). Lineage (GTDB taxonomy): Bacteria > Pseudomonadota > Gammaproteobacteria > Enterobacterales > Enterobacteriaceae > Rahnella > Rahnella bruchi. Next base: position 377,009 of record NZ_QZWI01000002.1, read on the forward strand.
TTTTTCTCAGCCGCTGGGCGACACCAATGTTCTGGTGGCAGCTCCCGGTGCTGAAGACGTCAAAGTGGAAGACAACGCCGGTATCCAGACAGACTGGCGGGGCTACGCTATCGTGCCTTACGCCACCACCTATCGCCTGAACCGGATGGCGCTGGATACCACAACCCTCCCCGATAATGTTGATCTCGACGAAACCGTGGTCAGTGTCGTGCCCACGCGCGGAGCACTGGTTCGTGCACAATTCACAACGCATATCGGTGCCAGAGTCTTGCTGACGCTGACTCATGCAGGCAAAAAAGTTCCTTTTGGCGCGCTGGTCTCAACCGCTGATGGCAACAGCAGTATTGTCGGGGATGACGGTCAGGTTTATTTGTCCGGTCTGGCTTCTCATGGGCAACTGACAGTGAGTTGGGGTAAAGCGTCATCACAGCATTGTGTGGCGAAATATGTTCTGCCTGAAGATGCGGCCAATAACACGATAAATAAATTAACGAGAGCTTGTCAGTGATGAGAACGCTCCGGGTTAACACATCGCTCTTTTGCACATTTCACTTTCTCCTTACCCGACGGGTCAGGGCTTTCGTCATGAATAGTCTTGACCCAACGGCTCTGCAAATTAAGCCCCAACTCAAAAGATGCAAAAAAATGAAAAAGTTATGGCTAAGAAAAATGGCGTTTATAGCCCTGTTATCCCCGACATCAGGCGTGGTTTTCGCCGATACCTATAACCTGCAAATGACCGGCACCATATTGTCCCGTAGCTGCGAAGTGGAAAGCAGCAGTCAGAAACAGACGGTCGACATTGGTCAGTTTGCGGTAACCGATTTTACTTCAACGGGGAGCGCAAGCCCGGCGAAATCCTTTGAAATCAAACTGAAAGGCTGTGGAACCGCTGCCACCGGAACATCACTGAGTTTTTCTGGTATCAGCGATGCTGCAAATCCCGCCTTACTGGCATTAACAGATACCGGCGATGCAGGAGGAATGGCCAGCGGAATTGGTGTGGAAATATTGAACGCCAGTCAGCAACCCTTAGTGCTTAACAACCCGACACCTGCAACGTACCCCCTTGAACCGGGAGACAACGTTCTCTCTTTCTATCTGCGTTACAAATCCACGCAGTCGGTTGTCACGGCAGGCAATGCCACGGCTGTCATGTATTTCGACCTGCAATATCAATAAGGAGTAAGCGATGAACTCTACATCAGGAGTAAGTTTAGCTGCGCTCAGCCTGCTCATGGCTTGGTCAGGTGCTATTTCGGCTCATGATGGTGAGATCAATATCACCGGAAGGATTGTGGACAAAACATGCTCAGTGTCAGCGGATTCGTTAAACTCGCTGGTCACGATGGGAAGCGTGAGTAGCAAACAGTTTGCCCGCGCAGGCGATGGATCCCGCTATGAACCTTTTACTCTGACTCTTGAAAAATGTGGCGATGCGGCCAGTAATGTCAGCGTGACATTCAGCGGAAGCGCGGACACTCACAATTCTGACTTACTCGCCATAGAGCAAACTGAGGGCAGCGCGGCCGGTATCGGTATCGCTCTCTATGACCATGACAAAAAATTGATCCCCCTGAATCAGGCAAGCGCAGGTACAGCGTTGTTGCCTCATCAGGCTCAGGTCATGCTGGCGTTTTATGCCCGTTACCTTGCCAATGGCGATGAGGTTTCTGTCGGAACCGCAAATACTTCAGCAACGTTTGTGCTGAACTATGCGTAAAATTTTCCTGGCCGGCCTGATAATCCTGCTCGCCAGCCCTGTGGTTAACGCCGGGGTGGTGATAGGCGGAACGCGTGTTATTTATGGTGGAAAGCAAAAGAGCGTGGCACTCACCTTGCGTAACAACAGTGATTCCCCCTGGCTGATTAAAAGCCGCATTACGCCAGGCGGGAGCTGGTCAGGCGCATCAGTACGACCAGCACTTAACCCATTTATCATCACGCCGCCTTTATTTGTTATCAAAGCCGGCAGGGAAAGTGAGATCCGGGTCATTAAGTCAGCGGAAAAGCTGCCTGATGACCGTGAGAGTTTGTTCACACTGAGCGTGGCGACCATCCCCTCAGGAAAGACTGACAATAACAATGTTCAGATAGCTATTCGCTCTAAGCTGAAACTTCTCTATCGTCCGGCCAGACTGAAAGGGGTGGCAGCGGAAGCCTATAAGGAACTGCATTGGTACAGGTCGGGCAACCGGCTGAAGGTTGATAATCCAACGCCCTACTTCGTGACCCTTTTTGATTTGCAAATTAACGGGCGCAAGATAAAAAATGCGGGTGTAGTACCGCCCTACAGCATCCGGGAGACATCCTGGTGCCACCGGCAAGCTACTCAATGCCATATCACATGGAAAAGTATCAATGATTACGGCGGATTAACGCCTACCGCGAGAGCTCATATCGAAAATTGATGACCTTTACCACGTGGATTAATCCTCCGGACTCATTTGATGCTGAGTCACTTTCTGGATCTCAGATAACAGCTGATGGAAGTTTTCATTTTTGGAAAAAGAGTGATGATAATGTACATAACATTCAAAACTCATCTTCATTTCAGCAGGCAGCTGCAATGCCTTTACCGGGAAAAGCGATTCTACTTTTTTTCCGATCAGCAAAGGTAAAAGAATGACCAGATCACTGTACGCACACAACGCAGTCACATTCAGCGAACTGCTTGCCACGAAAGCAATTTCCTGCTGATCGAACAAGGCTCGAAAACTGTGCGTCAGCTCCATATTATCGCTGATAAATTGCATCCCACGGGACCAGATAATGTGCTGGTTCTGGTGCCAGTCGTCCATGGTGAACGTCTCTTTTATGGTGGGATGATTTTTACTGACCAGCGCACCTAAATCCGATGAAAAGAGTTTTAGCTGAACAATGGAACTGTCTACGGCAAGCCGGGAACCAATATCGACATCGACCTCTTTATTGCGCAGTTTCATCAGGCGTTCTGCATCATCATGAGACGACCTGCTGAAGGTCAATTTTGTCGTATTCAGCAAAGTGATAGACAGTAATAATTCGAATAATGAGTAAGTGCTCAGGACAATCGTTCTTTCGTTTAAGGACTTTTGCATATCCCCTTCAGAAAATTGTTCTGTCACTCCCAGATAGCGCTGACTAAGTTCCAGTGCCAGAGTATTGGGTTTCATCCCGTCACGTGTCCGAAAAAACAATGCAGATCCTGTTGATTTTCTTGCCTTATTAATCAAATAACTCACCGCACCTGGAGTCACTTGTAAAATTTCCGCAGTTTTTGTCACGCTGCCGGAAGTACTGAGTAAATGTATCGCCCGCAGCACTTTCATATCCATTTCTATACTCATTTCCAGAATGCTCCTTCAGTTTCCAAAGACTTTACTTCCGTCTTATTCACGCCTGATAAATTATAGATTTGAAGTTGTGAAAGCCATAGTTACGCAAAAAGGGCGCCGAAGCGCCCTTTTGTTTTACTGCAAATGAAATTATTTCTTCTTGGCGTATTTCAAAGAGTCTAGCGCCACCGCGAAGATGATGATGCTGCCTTTGATAATGTACTGCCAGTAAGGGTTAACGCCGATATAGGTCAGGCCGTAGTTGATGACGGTGAAGATCAGAACACCGGTCACCACCCCTGCCACAGAACCCACCCCACCGGCGAAGGATACGCCGCCGACCACACAGGCTGCGATGGCATCAAGTTCATACATAAAGCCGAGGTTGTTGGTCGCACTACCGATACGCCCTGCCTCCAGCAAACCACCAAAGGCATAGAACACACCTGAGAGCGCATAAATCATGATCAGGTTTAACGGTACGTTAACGCCTGAAACTTTTGCTGCTTCCGGGTTACCACCGATAGCGAAGATGTTTTTACCGAAGCGGGTTTTATTCCACAGCACCCAGACAAACGCGATAGCAATGACCGCATAGAAGGTGATGTAGGAAAGCTTCAGGCCGCCCAAATGGATAAAGCCCTGTGCGAACTTGGAAAAGCCTGGGTCAAAACCGGCAATGGGTGAGGAGCCCACATAGTCGTAATACAGAGAGTTAATCCCGTAAACGATAATCATGGTACCCAACGTGGTGATAAACGGCGTCACGTTCAGGTAAGCGATGATAACCCCGTTGAGCAGACCAATCAGCGCCCCGACGATACACACAGTCAGGATAACCAGTGGGATCGGCACCACTTCCAGATTCGGGAAGACTTTGTTGACGTTATCCATCGCCTGCAACATGGTGGCCGCGACTACCGCTGCCAGACCCACCTGACGACCGGCTGACAGGTCCGTACCTTGTGTGACAATCAGACCTGCCACACCGAGCGCAATGATAACGCGCACGGAAGACTGAGTAAGGATGTTACTTAAGTTAACCAGACTGAGGAAGCTGGGATCCTGAATGATAATAATGGCCAGTAAGACCAGCAGTACCACATAAATCCCGCCCTCTTTTAAATAAGTGAGCACACTTTTCTTATTTAATGCTTTCATAATAAGAACCCTTAAAAATTAGAGATGCAAGGAAGCCAGGCGTAATATTTCATTCTGCGAAGTCGTTTTTGTTTCAACAATACCCGCAACCTGTCCATTACTCATAACCAATATTCTGTCAGTAATACCCAGCAACTCAGGCATTTCAGAGGAGATAATAATGATCCCCTTCTCTTTTTTAGCCAACTCGGTGATTAACTGGTAAATTTCAAATTTAGCGCCAACGTCAATCCCGCGCGTCGGTTCATCCAGCATTAATATTTCAGGATTGGTTAATAACCAGCGCCCGATAATGACTTTTTGCTGGTTCCCGCCAGACAACGAGCCAATACTGGTTTTATGCCCTGGTGTTTTCACGCGCATGGAATCGATAACCCATTGGGTATCACTTTTCATACGGGTGGTGTCGAGCAATCCGGCTTTATTTTTATATTGACGGATGTTCGAAATCAGCGAGTTAAAACCGATATCCAGATACGCATAAATACCGGTGGAACGACGCTCTTCAGTCACCAGTGCAAAACCATGGTTAATGGCTTCATTGGCGCTGTGATTATTAATTTTTTTGCCGTGCAGTTTAATGGTTCCGGAAACTTTCTCACGGATCCCAAATAATGTTTCGACGATATCTGTACGCTTCGCGCCGACCAGACCGGCAATCCCGAGAATTTCCCCTTTGTGTAAATCAAAGGAAATATCACGAATTGAAGGCTGACGCAGTGAAGTCAGATTACGCACTTCAAGGATCACTTCACCTGGGACGTTCTGACGGTCCGGGAAGCGCTGACTCAGTGAACGGCCAACCATCATGGAAATAATTCTGTCCATGTCCAGGCCTTCCAGCGGCTGAGTGACAATCCACTGGCCATCGCGAAGAATAGTGATTTCATCACAGAGCTGGAAAATTTCTTCCATCTTATGAGAGATATACACGATGCCACAGCCGCGATCTTTCAGCTTACGGATAATCGTGAACAGGTGGTTCACTTCTTTTTCCGTCAGGGAAGATGTCGGTTCGTCCATAATGACGATTTTGGCATTGTAGGAAAACGCCTTGGCGATTTCGATCATCTGCATTTGGGACACAGACAATTTACCGACCTTATCACGCGGGTCGATGTCAATATCCAGCTCATCAAAAATCGCTTTGGTGTCTTTGTACATTTTGTCCTGATCGACAAAAATACCTTTGGTCGGATAACGTCCCAGCCACATGTTGTCCATGACGGTACGTTGTAACACCAGGTTTAATTCCTGATGCACCATCGACACACCTTGTTCAAGCGCCTCTTTGGAGCTTTTAAAATTAACTTCCTGTCCCTGAAAAAGAATCGTACCGGCATCTTTGCTGTAAATTCCGAACAGGCATTTTAATAATGTGGATTTACCCGCGCCATTTTCACCCATTAAGGCATGGATGGAATGCGGTCGCACTTTTAAATTCACATTATCTAACGCCTTAACGCCTGGGAATGATTTATTAATACCGCTCATTTCCAGCAGGAATTCACCTGGCTTTTCTGTTTTTGTGTCAGATAACGAAATATCGGCCATAGTTGTACCTGGCTAAAGATAAAAATAAACGGATGTATTAATGCCTGATGTCAGTAATGCAGCCGGGAAGCGAACTTACCGGCTGCATTATGGCATGACATCCTGTCAGACAAGCATTAACGTCTTAATACCCTTCATACTTATTTTGGGTATAACACTTACTTTTTTTACGGCTTAACCGCAATATTAATTGCCACTGCTTAGCTTTGTTTTTGTATTGCTGTCTGTCAGTCTTACGGGTCTTACTTTATGACACTAAAGCGTCGGTCTTATTTCGTGAAAGTAGACAGGTTATCTTTATCTACAGCCACGTAAGGAATACGAACGACTTTATTTTCAACTTTCCAGTTGGTGCCATCAGCTGCGGATTTACCTTCAGCCAGATTTTTAGCCAGCTCGAAGGTTGCTTTAGCCTGGTTGCTTGCATCGTTGAGCACGGTACCGGCCATTGCACCAGATTTAACCAGTGCCAGCGCTTCTGGCAACGCATCCACACCGAAGACCGGAATGCTGGATTTGTTATGAGATTTCAGTGCTTCTACAGCGCCCATTGCCATTGCATCGTTGTTGGCAATAACCACTTCGATTTTGTTAGCGTTAGGACCGGACAACCATGCGTCCATTTTGTCTTTCGCCTGAGCGGTATCCCACATGGCGGTGTCGAGTTGCAGCTGATCGGTTTTCAGGCCTTCTTTGCCATTCAGGGTGCTGATCACGTATTTAGTACGCGCTTCAGCATCCGGGTGACCTGGTTCGCCTTTGATCAGCACATACTGAATTGTGCCATCTTTGTTCAGATCCCAGGCCGGGTTAGCTTTCCAGTGTTTAGCAATCAGCTCACCCTGGATAACACCGGATTCTTTAGAGTCAGTACCGACATAATAGGCTTTGTCGTAGCTGTCTAAATCTTTACGGGAAGGTTCTTTGTTATAGAAGACAACAGGAATGCCAGCACCGCGGGCTTTTTCGATAATTACCGGGGCAGCAGCCGGGTCAACGAGGTTGATGGCCAATGCTTTAACACCCTTCGCCAGCATAACGTCCACCTGGTCGTTCTGGGTGGACTGGCTGTTTTGCGAGTCATTCATCAGCAGTTGCACATCTGGAGAAGCTTTTGCGTCTTTCTCAATGGCTTTGCGAACTTCTGACATGAAGTTGTCATCATATTTATAAATGGTGACGCCGATTTTAGTATCAGCAGCATGCGCGGCAAAACCAAACATCATGCTTGCAGCCAGAGTCGCCAGGGTGAAGACCTTCTTATTCATTTGTATCTCCGGTTATGTAGGGTGTTACAGAATGTGGCACCGGAAATCCATGCGGGAGCAGTACAGTTCCACGCTATGTTTGCGGGTGCCTGCCATCCTTGACTTATAACGTCCTGACTCGCTGTGAAACAAGTCCGCTAAGCGGACCCAAATTGAATCATGTTGAAAACGAATGAATCATAATGTGCGCGATGTTAATAAACTGTGAAAGTTCTCACAGATTGAAAACGGTTACATCGCGTTATTTGATCAATAAGTGACGGGCGCCACATTTTGCCACGGTGACACAGAATGGCGTCTGACCAGCGTCGGCATAAAACAATGCGAAACACCCGTAGATAACTGTTCTGCCGCACCTTTTAGGGCCAGTTCGGTAGCCAGCGTCGCCATCGATACGATCGGATAACGCACCGTCGTCATCTTCGGACTGGTATAACGGGCGATCGGAATATCATCAAAACCAATCAAAGAGAAATCGTCCGGAATGTTAATTCCGTTTTCTTTCAACACCGCCATCGCGCCCGCCGCCATCGAATCGTTATACGCAAAGACCGCACTCAGATGTAAATTGCGACCGAGCAGTTCCACCATCGCCGCTTCGCCGCCCTGCAAATCGGGCGAGCTTTGTGCCCGCCATGCGGCAGGTGGCGCGTCTCCTGTCTGATGTGAGTGCGTCATGGCCTGCGAATAGCCCTGATAGCGCTGCAAATCGTCTTCGATCCCGTGGCTGGAACCAATATAACCAATGCGCTGATGCCCCTGAGAAAGCAGTAATCGGGTGGCCATTTCAGCGCCACTGACGTTATCAAGCCAGACGCAGCGGTGTTCGTAACCCGGAATCACCCGATTAATCAGCACCATGCCGGAAACCTGATCCATAAAGCGGGAAAGTTCGTCATCGCCTAACGCTTTGGAGTGCACAATCAGTGCGTTACATCGCTGACGAATCAAAACCTCAATGGCATGCCTTTCTTTTTCAGCAATATGATAGCTGTTACCTATCAGGACATATTTCTGGTGTTGCTGTGCGACGGTATCCACCGCTTTAACCAGTGCGCCAAAAAAGGGATCGGACACGTCCATGACCACCACGCCGATGGTGTCGCTGCTTTGTGTTGCCAGCGCCTGTGCGTTGGCATTTGGCCGGTATCCCAGCGTGGCGACTGCCTGTAAAACTTGTTCGCGCGCTTCTTTGCTGGCAATGGCCGGATTATTCAGAACACGTGAAACGGTGGCGACAGAAACGCCCGCCAGCCGTGCGACATCACGAATGGTGACCATGCGTCGCTCCGTGATCTGCCAGAGAATGGTAAGGAGGAATACGGAAATTTTTGACCCAGGAAGTAAAAAATGCAGACAAAGAGAAGCGAGGTGAAGTGCTCATGGCGTTTCCTTTATTAGTGTAGTGGTCGTCGGAGTGGCACGACCGCTATCCTAATCATTTTGTGAAAACGCCTGCGTGAATCTCGTCACAGGAAAGAAAACGTTTACATACAATTTTGCAACCTTCATCCCAAATCTATCATTTAGGATGATGTATCGACGTCATACTCAGGCTGTTTTCAGTTCTTCCCCAGCTGCTTTTGCTGTCAGCAGGCGCCATAGCCACTCAACCGGCCCCTGCCGGAAATAACGCAGCCAAAACAACGTCATCAGCAGATTACACGCCCAGACCAGTGGCACCAGCGCGACCAGTTGCAGCCGGTCGAAATGCTGATAGAAGCCGAACACGTTGAAGAATGTGGTACAGATAAACGTCTGTAACAGATAGTTGGTCAGCGCCATGCGCCCTATTTGTGATACCCAGCGGGTCATGCGCCAGCGGGATATCTGCGGCCAGAATCCGTAACACAGTGCCAGATAACTCACCGCTTGCATCAGCGAGCCGATTTCACGTGGCACCTGCAACAAAAAACCGCTCCAGCGGTAGTCCCAGCCGGTGCGATATTGCAGGTAAATTGCCGGAATTTGTATCAGCAATGAAAGCGGTAACAATACCGCTGCGATTTTGCGGTAATGCGAGGGGCGAAATTCTCCTTTCAGCCATCCGCTGCGCATCAGACCGGAGCCGATAAGCATCGCGCCAGCCAGTTCCCAGCCATATTGCGCGCCAATGGCCAGCAAACTGGACGACAGTAAATCGAGCCGGTTCTGAATCGCCTCCCAGCCGCCTTTCAGCCTCCAGTATTGTTCATACTGTATTTCCGCCGGTCCCGGAAGCCAGAAACTGCCTGGTTCTGGCGAGGTAATAAAACCCAGCATCGCCAGAACCGCCACGCCAATCAGATACAAAATGATTCCGGTGGAAATCAGCGACTGACTGCTGCGCCCTTCCCTCACCATCCGCCAGCACACCAGACCGATCAGCCCATACGACAGCAAAATATCGCCGTCCCACAGCAAAGTCGCGTGCAGAAATCCGCACAACAGCAGAATTGACAGACGCGCCTGGATCCAATGTTTGCCGCGTGGCAGTAACAAATACAAACCGCCGCCAAACAGCATGGCGAACATCATCAGGAATTTTCCCTGTGCCAGCACGTCAAGCACCGCCCAGGTCCAGGTATCCGAAGTGGAGGGGGTACCGGCAAATGCCGGATTCAGGTAGGCAGCTTTCGGCAAACCGAAGGCGCTGATATTGAGCAGAAGAATGCCAAAAATGGCGAGACCACGGGCAAAGTCGAGCGTGGCAATACGTGAGCGCACCCTGACATTCCTTTTGAAGATTATTGAGATATTTAAGAATAAGGGAAGAAAATCAGGGTGGCTACCATCCAAGTAAATGAAGTTGCAGCAAGCCAGCCAGCGAGGAGAGCCCGATGAGCTGACTGATGTCAGTGATTCGGGTCTCCGAACGCAGCGAACGCCGCTGCGGCTTTAGTTACGACGGATGGCGAACGGTTCTTAAGAATTCTTGTCGTGTATTCTGACTGGATTTAAATAATCCGCCCAGCGAAGTCGTGGTCGTTGCGCTGGTCGCGTCACGCACACCGCGCGCTTTCACGCAGTAATGCACTGCATCAATAGAAACCGCGACGTTGGTGGTGCCGAGCAGGGTCTGCAATGCCACCAGAATCTGCTGGGTCAGACGTTCCTGAACCTGCGGACGCTGGGAGAAGAACTGCACGATACGGTTAATTTTCGACAGGCCGATCACCGTGTCTTTCGGGATATACGCCACGGTCGCTTTGCCGTCGATGGTCACGAAATGATGCTCGCAGGTGCTGGTCAGGGTGATATCGCGCACAGTGACCATTTCATCCACTTTCATCTTGTTTTCGATGACGGTGATTTTCGGGAAGTTGGCGTAATCCAGCCCGGAGAAGATTTCATCCACATACATCTTGGCAATACGGTGCGGCGTTTCTGCCAGACTGTCATCGGAGAGATCCAGATTAAGAAGCTGCATAATACCGGTCATATGTTCCTGGATCCGCTGCTTGCGCGTTTCATTGTCAATCGGCAAAGCTTCACGCAGAGGGGTTTCCAGACCACGGGCTAACAGGGCCTCGTGAACCAAAATGGCTTCTTTACTCAGGGTTGGCATTCTTTCTTTCTCCGGCAGATGTAATCACTTTGACGCAGATCACGCCAAAGTGAGGTGGCTTACTGTAGTGGAGAGCGGATTCATAATCCAGTGATTGTCTTTCATAATGGATGAAATAGCTGCAACTTATCGGTTATCCCTAAAGACCAGCGCACCGGCAATAATGAAACCGGCCAGCGCGACATAGAGCGCAGGCTCGAGCTGATGCGTCAGCGCGGTCGAAATCGCAGATAAAATCGGTCCAAATAACTGTCCGACGGCATAACCGGTGGTCAGCAATCCGGCCATGTAACGGCTGTGATTGGGTGCAAGTTCACGACTGCATTGCAAGGCCAGCTGTACCACGCTTAAGAAACCGCCGCCGGTCAGCAATGCTCCGAGCACCAGACCGGTCACGCCCGGCACCACTTCCGCACATAAAATTCCTATTCCCTGCGCCCATAACGTCAGTGCCAGACGTTTATGCGTGGTCAGGCGGTGCCGGGTCAGAATACCGATAACGATGCCGATAACCGCTGCTCCGCCAAACACCGGCCAGACGAACTGAGCGAACAGGCTGTCAGGGAAACGCGCACTCGCCATTTGCGATAAAAATGTCGCCGGAAGAATGTAACCAAAACCCGCCAGACTGTAGCTCCAGACCAGCCGTTTAAGCGCTGGCGTCATCACCAGCGGCTCCGTCGCCATATGGGAACGGTGCAAATCACCTTTGCGCGGCAGATTCGGTGTAATGATCGCCACGAAAATCAGCGCCAGGACGCCGTACACACACCAGGCCTGCGCCGAGGTCAGCTGTAAGCTGTGGATGCCCACCGCTAGCATGCCGCTGAGGAAAATCCCCGCGCCCGGCCCGGCGAACACCGCAGCACTCAGCGCCGGACGGCCATAATGCGCCAGCCGTTCGTTACACCACGCTGACACCATCACCATCGCCCAGCCGCTGGTCCAGCCGATCATAAAGCGCACAATGCTGTGCAGCACTTCGCCGGAAATCACCGCGGATAATAATGTCAGGATCACCCCGCCCCACACGCCCAGCCACAGACGGCGTTCGAGATGTTTGCTGGCACGCATACCATCAAATGCACCGCACAGATAACCGAGATAGTTGAATGCGGCGACCAGCCCCGCGCCGGTCAGGCTGAACTGATGTTCAGCTATCATTAAAGGAACCTGTGGCGTGAATGCGAAGCGCCCGATCCCCATCGCGACCACAAAAGCCAGAAAACCACTTAGCGCAATTCGAAAAGCCATAACTGCTCCGTCTGAAGAAACCATGATGCAACATCTTAGAAACAATGAGTAAACATACTCAAAGCCCGAGGCTGAAAACAGCAGATTTCTTAAAAGAAAGTTAATTGGAAGTTGTCGCTATGATGCCTTATGGGTACAATCACGAAAACTGAATAATACATACCAACTTGTTTACGATAAGAGAACACAGGGACCCCTCATGGATCTGACTCAGTTACGAATGTTTTGCTGCGTAGCGGAAACCGGTTCGCTGGCGCGTGCGGCAGAGCAGTTACACCGCGTGCCGTCGAACCTGACCACCCGCTTGCGCCAGCTGGAACTCGAACTGGGCACCGATTTGTTCATCCGTGAAAAACAGCGCATCCGCCTTTCCGCAATGGGCCACAACTTCCTTAACTATGCCGAACGTATTCTGGCGCTGAGCGACGAAGCCATGAGCATTACGCATGCCGGAGAACCTGCCGGGAACTTCGCGCTGGGATCGATGGAAAGCACAGCGGCTACGCGCCTGCCTTCTTTACTGGCGGCTTATCATCAGAAATTCCCGCAGGTGGCGTTGTCGCTGGTGACGGCGACTTCCGGCGAAACCATCGACAGCGTCCGGGCAGGACGTCTCGCCGCAGCGCTGGTTGATGGCCCGATAGATTTTGACGACATTAACGGCTGTATCTCGTTTCGCGAACGTATGGTGGTCATTAGTCCGCTGGGCGAATCGCCGCTGGACGTGCCTGCCGGTCGCAGCGGTCATACCGTTTTTGCATTCCGCCCGAGCTGTTCCTACCGCCAGCGTTTGCAGGGCTGGATTAAGCATATGAATGTGCCGGTCGCCAATACGATGGAGATTCAGTCCTATCATTCGATGATGGCCTGCGTCGCCAGCGGTGCGGGTATCGCGATGATCCCGCGCTCCGTACTGGAACAATTGCCCGGCCACGAACGGGTAGAAATTCACGAAATCCCGGATGAATTCGCCGATACCGCCACCTGGCTTATCTGGCGCAGGGACGCCTTCAGCCCGAATGTCCGGGCGCTGAAAGAACTGATTATTGAACAGAATGACGGTGTGATCCCGTTACTTAAACACCCGCTCGCCGGCGAACATGACCCGGTATTGCATCCGACTTATTAACCTGAATCTGATTAAGCTAAAAACACCTGACTGGAGCTACATAATGGAAATGATTAAAACGCGTGCGGCCGTCGCCTGGGGCCCGAATCAACCTCTGTCCATCGAAGAAGTCGATTTGATGCCACCACAAAAAGGCGAAGTGCTGGTGCGGATCGTCGCCACCGGTGTTTGTCATACTGATGCCTACACGCTGTCCGGCAAAGATCCGGAAGGCGTCTTCCCGGCGATCCTCGGCCATGAAGGCGGCGGTGTTGTTGAAGCCGTTGGCGAAGGCGTTACCAGCGTCGCGGTTGGCGACCACGTGATCCCACTTTACACGCCGGAATGTGGCGAGTGTAAGTTCTGTAAATCCGGCAAAACTAACCTGTGTCAGGCTATCCGTACCACACAAGGCAAAGGCCTGATGCCGGACGGTACCACCCGTTTCTTCAAAGACGGCAAGCCGATTTTCCATTACATGGGCACTTCGACCTTCTCCGAATACACCGTCGTTCCTGAGATTTCGCTGGCGAAAATCAACAAAGAAGCGCCACTGGAAGAAGTGTGTCTGCTCGGTTGCGGCGTGACCACCGGTATGGGCGCAGTCATCAACACTGCCAAAGTGAAGAAAGGCGATACGGTGGCAATCTTCGGTCTCGGCGGTATTGGCCTTTCGGCGATTATCGGTGCAGTGATGGCTGGTGCAGGCCGTATCATCGGTATTGATCTCAATACCAGCAAATTCGATCTGGCCCGTAAACTGGGTGCAACCGATCTGATCAACCCGAAAGATTACGACAAGCCAATTCAGGACGTGATCGTCGAAATGACCGACGGCGGCGTAGACTTCTCCTTCGAATGTATCGGTAATGTGAACGTGATGCGTTCCGCGCTGGAATGCTGCCACAAAGGCTGGGGCGAATCCGTCATCATCGGGGTGGCCGGTGCGGGTGAAGAGATCTCTACCCGTCCGTTCCAGCTGGTGACTGGCCGCGTATGGCGTGGTTCTGCATTTGGTGGCGTGAAAGGTCGCAGCCAGCTGCCGGGCATTGTGCAACGTTATCTGGACGGCGAATTCGCGCTGAACGATTTCATCACCCACACCCTGCCGCTGGAAGAAATCAACGAAGCCTTTGACCTGATGCATGAAGGGAAATCTATCCGCACGGTTATTCATTTTAATAAGTAAGGAATGTTTCGATGAGCAGCTCGATTGAACTACTCGAAGAACACCGGATGTTTGGCGGCTGGCAACAACGCTACCGTCACACGTCTGCCAGCCTGAATTGCAGCATGACGTTCAGCATCTATCTGCCACCGGCGAAAGACGATGCGCCGCCGCCGGTGCTGTACTGGCTGTCGGGTCTGACCTGCAACGATGAAAACTTCACCGTCAAAGCCGGGGCGCAGCGCGTTGCGGCTGAACTTGGGTTGATTCTGGTGATGCCGGACACCAGCCCGCGCGGTGAAAGTGTCGCCAATGACGAAGGCTACGATCTCGGTCAGGGCGCAGGTTTTTACCTGAATGCTACGCAGTCGCCGTGGGCAGCACATTACCGGATGTACGATTATCTGCTCGATGAATTGCCTGCGCTTATCAGCGGGCATTTCAAAGTCAGCGATCGTCAGTCCATTTTCGGTCATTCAATGGGCGGTCACGGCGCGCTGATGCTGGCGTTACGTAATCCGCAGCGTTTCTGTTCAGTGTCCGCGTTTGCACCGATCGTAAATCCTGCGCAGGTGCCGTGGGGGCGTAAGGCCTTCAGCGCGTATCTGGGTGATGACGAAAGCCAGTGGTTGCAATACGACAGCTGTCATCTGCTGAGTGCCTTACCTGCGGATCAAAAAACATTCCCGATTTTAGTCGATCAGGGCGATGGCGATCAGTTCCTGGCCGATCAGTTGCAACCGTCAAAACTGGCAGAAATCGCCCGTCAGCGCGGCTGGCCGTTACAGTTGCGGGCGCAGCCGGGGTACGATCACAGCTACTTCACGATTGCGTCATTTGTGGAAGATCATCTGCGATTCCATGCGGAGTTTTTGCACTCCCCTGCATGAGTACGCAATGCCTTTTGATGCAGACTGAGAAAATCTCGGTTTCCCGATGGCTGTGATCACTTAACGCGCTGTGTCGAAACCGCCCAAAAGGGGAAAGTGATTTTCCCCTTTTGGGCGATTTCAAACACCGTAGGTACTGTGAAAGCTGTTATTGAGAAACCGAAATCTTCGCGACTCAGATAAAAGGGGCTTTGGAGGATCTCCCAAAAACCTCAACTCTTTAATTTCGGATCCAGTGCATCCCTTAATCCGTCGCCCAGCAAATTAAACGCCAGTACGGTCAGGAATATCGCCAGACTTGGGAAAATTGCCACGTGCGGTGCCATCACCATATCGGCGCGGGCTTCGTTAAGCATCGCGCCCCACTCCGGTGTTGGCGGTTGTGCACCCATACCGAGGAACGACAGGCTGGCAGCGGTAATAATCGATGTGCCGATACGCATGGTGAAATACACCACTATCGATGACAACGTGCCTGGCAGAATGTGGCGGAACAAAATTGTGGCGTCGGTTGCGCCGATACTGCGCGCCGATTCAATATAGGTTTGCTGTTTGAGCACCAGCGTATTGCCGCGCACCAGACGGGCAAACGCCGGTATGCTGAAGATAGCGACCGCGATAATCACGTTCGACATCCCATTGCCCATCACCGCAACCACGGCAATCGCCAGCAGGATACCGGGAAAAGCAAACAGCACGTCGCAAACGCGCATGGTGATGCGATCCCACCAGCCTTCATAATATCCGGCCAGCAATCCGAACACTGTGCCGATAGCCGCGCCGAGTACCACGGAAAGGACACCTGCGGTGAGGGAGATGCGCGTGCCCATCAGAATGCGGCTGAAAATATCCCGTCCCAGAGAATCCACGCCCAGCCAGTGAAGCAGCGACGGGCCTTCGTTCAGACGGTCATAATCGAAATAGTTTTCCGGATCAAACGGCACCAGCCACGGCGCAAAAATTGCAGCGACAATCAACAGCAGGATAAAAACGCCCGCAATCATCGCAATATGCTGCCGTCTGAAACGACGCCAGAACGCTTTCCACGGTGTCCGAACCGCCTGTGATTGCGCAGTTCCCGGTGTAATTATCGGCAAACTCGCGAGTACGGCATTTCGCCGCCAGTTTTTCATGCGTTGACTCACTTGTATCGGATGGAAGGGTTGATGACGGCGTACAGCATGTCCACCAGCAGATTGATGAGGATGAATTCCAGCGAGAACAGCAGCACTTCTGCCTGTATCACCGGATAATCACGCATCTCGACGGAATCGACCAGCAACCGCCCTAACCCCGGCCAGTTGAAAACTTTTTCTACGACAATCGAGCCGCCAAGCAGGAAGCCAAATTGCAGCCCCATCATGGTGACTACCGGGATCATCGCGTTGCGAAGGCCATGTTTGACCACCACCACAGCCTCGTGCACGCCTTTAGCGCGTGCGGTTCGCATGTAATCTTCCTGCATCACCTCGACAAAAGAGGCGCGGGTAAAGCGGGCCATGATCGCCGCCACGGCAGCGCCGAGCGTAATGGAAGGCAAAATATAATGCCGCCAGCCGTCAGCGCCCACCGTCGGCAGCCAGCCCAGCTCAACGGAAAATATTTGCATCAGCAACATGCCCAGCGCAAAAGCCGGGAATGAAATGCCGGAGACGGCCAGCGCCATACCGAGACGATCCGGCCAGCGGTTACGCCACACGGCGGAGACCACGCCAATCACCAGCCCGAATATCACCGACCACAACATGCTGGTCAGCGTCAGCCAGAATGTCGGCATAAAGCGGGAACTGATTTCATCAATGACCGGGCGTTTTGATACCATCGAGTGACCGAAATCACCGGTCAGCGCATTGCCGAAAAAGGTGAGAAATTGCTGATAAAGCGGCTTATCCAGCCCGAGATCCTGACGCACCAACGCGACAACGCTGGCGTCCGCATCCTGTCCGGCCATCAGCCGCGCCGGATCGCCCGGCAAAAGATGCACAAACAGAAAGACCAGCACAGCCACAATCAGCAGTGTCGGGATCAGTCCGAGTAATCGTTTTAAAAAATAATTAAGCATGATTCGCTGTCTGTGATTTCACGGTACGACATCCATGTTCCGTCGGCGGAACACACGAGTTCAGGGCACGGGCTCATGGGTTCCCGTGCCCTGAAAACTTCACCGCGTATTATTTCACGTCTGCATCATCAAAGCTGAAGGCCGTATCCGGCATAACATAGAATCCGGTCAGGCGTTTATTTTTCGCCGACACCAGACGTTCTGTCACCAGGAATGCCCACGGCGCGTCAGTCCAGATTTGTTTCTGGGCATCGGCGTACAGTTTGGCTTTCTCGGCTTTATCCGTCGTTTTCAGCGCGTCTGACAAATCTTTATCCACCTGCGCGTTACTGTAGAACGCGGTATTGAACTGTTTCGGCGGTGCAGCCTGTGTGGAGAACAGCGGCGAAAGTGCCCAGTCTGCTTCACCGGTAGACGCTGACCAGCCGGTATAGAACATGCGGATCCCCGCTTCTTTCTGCCCGACGTTTTCCACCTGCGCGGCACGCTGTGCGGCGTCCATGGCGGTGACGGTGACTTTGATACCTACCTGCGCCAGTTGCTGCTGGGTGAACTGCAATACTTTCTGCGCGGTGCTGTTATTGTGCGAAGACCACAACGTAGTGGTGAAACCGTCCGGATAACCGGCTTCTTTCAGTAATTCTTTGGCTTTAGCCGGATCATATGGCCACGGTTTGAATTTCGCGGCGTATTCAATTCCCTGCGGCAACGGCCCTTCAGAAGGCACTGCATAACCGGCAAACGCGACTTTGATCAGCGCCTGTTTGTTGATGGCGTAGTTGATTGCCTCACGCACTTTGACGTTATCGAACGGCTTTTGCGTCACGTTAAAGCTGATGTAACGATGCAGAATTGACGGTGCGGCCACCAGATCCAGCTTATCGTTTTTCTTCAGTAACGCGGCCTGTTCGTAAGGCACCGGGAACGCCAGATCCGCTTCACCGGTTTGCAGCATCGCAGCGCGGGTATTGTTATCCACGACCGGACGCCAGGTAATGGTGTCGAGTTTTGGCTCACCTTTTTTCCAGTAACCGTCGAATTTCTTCACTTTCACAAAGTCAGTCTGGTTCCACTGTTCCAGCGTGTACGGGCCGGTACCGACCGGATGGAAGCCAATATCTTTGCCGTATTTGGTCAGCGCCGCCGGGGAAATAATCACCGCAGACGGGTGCGCCAGAATGTTGATGAACGCCGAGAACGGTTCTTTCAGCGTGATTTTCACCGTGTTGTCATCCACCGCTTCGGTGCTGGCGATGTTTTTAAACAGGTTATAGCGTTTGAGGTGGCTGTCCGGATTGCTCGCGCGGTCAAAGTTAACTTTTACCGCCGCCGCATTGAAATCCGTACCGTCCTGGAACTTAATGCCGGGATGCAATTTGATGGTGTAAACCAGGCCATCTTTGCTGACCGTGTAGCTGTCTGCCAGCACGTTTTCCAGCTTCATATCTTTATCAAAGCCAAACAGCCCCTGATAGAAAGATTTGGCCACGGCCTGCGACAGGGTGTCGTTGGCGTCATAGGGATCAAGCGAGGTGAAGTTAGAACCTACTGCGACCACTACGTCTTTCGCCGCCCAGGCAGACGCCGAAGCCAGCGAACCGAAAACAGCGGCAGCGAGCACGGCCTGACGGACAACGTTCTTACCTTTATGTTTATGCTGATTCATATCAGTTCCTTTCCTGTCTTACCCGTTAAAAAGTGGCTCAAGATGAGCAACCATAAAAATTAGTAAACCCCTGCAATTGCAT
The DNA here is from genome assembly GCF_003614975.1 of Rahnella bruchi. Lineage (GTDB taxonomy): Bacteria > Pseudomonadota > Gammaproteobacteria > Enterobacterales > Enterobacteriaceae > Rahnella > Rahnella bruchi. The sequence goes on from NZ_QZWI01000002.1 coordinate 396,086, forward strand.
GCCGGGCAACAAAATGCCCTTCCGCCACCTGAACCAGCGGTGCGACAAACGGTTCGTCGTTAAGCGCGCGAATCGGGCTCGGGATTTCATCCACCAGCAGCGCCTGATCTTTACGTTTATGCGCCGGATCTGCCACCGGCACCGCCGCCATCAGTTTGCGGGTGTACGGATGCTGCGGATTTTCAAACACCGCGCGCCGTGAGCCGATTTCCACAATCTGGCCGAGATACATCACGGCAACGCGGTGACTGATGCGTTCTACCACCGCCATATCGTGTGAAATAAACAAAAAGGCCAGCCCGAATTCTTTCTGCAAATCCATCAGCAGATTGACGATTTGCGCGCGGATAGACACATCCAGCGCCGATACCGATTCATCGGCAATCACCACTTTGGGATTGAGCGCCAGTGCGCGCGCGATACAAATACGTTGCCGCTGACCGCCGGAAAATTCGTGAGGATAGCGCTGCGCGTGTTCCGGCAGCAGCCCGACTTTTTCCAGCAACCACGCGACGCGCGCTTCTGCGTCTGCGCCTTTTGCCAGCTTATGCACCAGCAACGGCTCCATGATCGAATAGCCAACCGTCAGACGCGGGTCGAGCGACGCATAAGGATCCTGAAAGATAAACTGAATATCACGGCGCAGATGTTGCAGCGCGCTGCCGCTGATATCCGTCAACGTTTTGCCGTCAAAAGTGATGGTACCGCCCTGACTTTTCACCAGTTTGAGCAATGAGCTGCCGGTGGTGGATTTTCCGCAACCGGATTCGCCCACCAGCGCCAGCGTTTCGCCGGGGTGTAAATCAAAACTGACTTTTTCAACCGCATGAACTCGCCGCGTAACCCGGTTAAAAATACCGCTGCGCAGGTCAAAACGGGTCACCAGATCACGCACCTGCAATATCGCCGGCGCGCCGGGTGTCAGGGTATTTTGGGTCAGCGCCGGATCACCTTCATATTGTGCCGGTAACGGGAATTTCGCAGGCAATGGTTTACCGGCCATAGAACCGAGTTTTGGCACCGCCGCCAGTAACGTCTGCGTGTAAGGCTGTTGCGGCGTGCGAAATATCGCGCCCACATCACCGGTTTCCACGCTGTTGCCCTGATGCATGACCAGTACGCGATCGGCGATTTCCGCCACCACGCCCATGTCGTGCGTGATGAAAATCACGCCCATGTGCATCTCTTTTTGCAGCACACGGATCAGCTGTAAAATCTGTGCCTGAATGGTCACATCCAGCGCGGTAGTCGGTTCATCGGCGATCAGTAACGCGGGTTTACACGACAACGCCATCGCTATCATCACCCGCTGGCGCATACCGCCGGAAAGCTGATGCGGATAGCTGTCGAGAATATTTCGGGCTTCAGGAATACGCACCAGATCCAACATCCGCAACGCTTCTGCACGTGCGGCGCGGTGATCTTTATTCTGATGCAGACGGATAGACTCAGCGATTTGCTCACCGACCGGAAATACCGGATTGAGCGAGGTCATCGGCTCCTGAAATATCATCGCCATATCTGCACCGCGCAGGCTACGCATGGCGGGTTGCGTCGTCGCCATCAGATCAACCACTTCGCCGTTACGGCGGCGGAACTGCATTTCACCCTGCGTTATCTGCCCGCCGCCCTGCTCCACCAGACGCATCAGCGCCAGCGAAGTCACGGATTTGCCGGAGCCGGATTCGCCGACGATAGCCAGCGTTTCACCGCGTTTTACCTGAAAACTGAGCTGATTCACCGCCGGGATGATTTGCCCTTCATGCGCAAACTGCACGCTGAGCTGGCTGACCGCCAGAACGTGGTTAGGAGGCAGAGTCAGGGAACTGTTCATGAGCGGTAAATACTGACAACTGGCGCTTCGCCCACCCGGGCAAATCCGCGGTACATGCCTTCACTGTTGAAAGGCAGCTCCACGTTGCCAAATTTATCCACGGCAATCATTCCGCCGCTTCCGCCCAGTGGCAGCAGCTTTTCCTGCACCACTTTATGTGTGGCTTCCTGCAGCGTTAAACCGGCGTATTCCATCAGCGCGGCGACGTCGTAAGCGGCGACGGTACGCATAAACACTTCACCGGTTCCGGTGCTGGAAATCGCCACCGTATTGTTGCTGGCATAACAACCCGCGCCAATGATCGGGGAATCGCCGACGCGCCCGGCCTGTTTGTTGGTCATTCCACCGGTCGATGTGGCTGCCGCCAGATTGCCGGATTCATCTATCGCCACCGCACCTACGGTGCCAAATTTACGTTCAGGATCAATGGGGTCAGCCGAAGCATTCAGCGACGCCCCGTCGTGATCGAGCATGACGCCGGTGTCAGCGGCGATAGCACGCTGCAACTGGTCATAACGTTCCTGGGTGAAGAAAAACGCCGGCTCCACCATTTCCTGACCATTGGCGCGGGCAAAATCTTCCGCGCCGGCACCGGTAAACAGGACGTGCGGGCTGTTTTCCAGCACCTTGCGGGCGGTAAGAACAGGATTACGGATATGGCTGACGCCGCAAATCGCACCGGCATCCAGCGTGCGGCCATCCATGATGCAGGCGTCTAATTCATGCGTGCCCTGATGGGTGAATACCGCACCTTTGCCTGCATTAAATAACGGGCACTCTTCGAGCAGGCGGACAGCTTCAGTTACGGCGTCCAGCGCGCTGCCGCCTGCGGCCAGAATCGCCTGCCCGTGGCTGACGATCCTTTCCAGTTCGGCTAAATAAAGTTGTTCTTTTTCGACGCTCATTGCCGCACGTGTTATTGCCCCGGCGCCACCATGAATAGCAATGACCGGACGCTTCTTGTTCGAAACGGAAGCCGCTGAATTATCAGTAGAAGAACTCATTAGCACTGCACCTTTCGATGTTGTATTTATGTATGGAAGATGTTGACCTGTTTTTTGACTATATTTAGCCCGCTACAGTATGTAAAGCAGAAATGCATCGCCATCAAAATGGCGCTAATTGCTTAGATTGTTTAGGAAAAACAAATGCTGCAATTGAATATACATGCGGGACAAATCACCAGAGAACGGCAATAATAAACGTCCTAATCGCGGAAAAAGCACCTCTGGATGAGCTTACCGCGACTTTTTTTTATTTTCTCTTTTTAGGAAATCAGTTTATGGAAACTGTTTATAACCGCCCCCGTCTTAATGTGATTTCGTGGCTAAGTTACTTTTTTACAGGTGGACTCGTCTCCACCCTGGGTATTGTTATCGGGCCAGTCGCCACAGCGTTTAATAAAGATCCGGCCTTTATTGGCCTGATGTTCTCACTGATGAACATCGGTTTATTCCTGCCGATTATGATCAGTGGCATCCTGATGCGTAAATTCGATCTGGGCAAACAACTGATCACAGGTTCGGTTATCACTATCCTGACCTGTATCGCGCTGTTCGTCATGCCGTCGATTACCCTGTTCGGCGTCGGCGTTTTCCTGATCGGGGCGACCGCTGGTCTGATGATGTCGATTGGCAGCTATCTGGTCGTTCGTATTAACGAAGATCCGAAAAAGCGTTCTGCTAACTTAATCTTTACCGACTTCTTCTTTGCGCTTTCCGGCATGACGCTGTCTCTGGTGCTCGGCTTCCTGTTCAAGCATGGCGCGAGCTGGCTGGCGATGTACGGCATCATGGGTACGCTGAGCGTGCTGATGATCCTGCTGTGTGTGGGTCAGAAATTCCCGACCGTTGCCCAGCCTGAAAAAGTAGCGAAAAGCCAGCAAGAAGCGAAAGAGCCGTGGGGTTTTGCGGCTTACGTGTTGTGTTTTGCTCTGTTCGCCTTCGTCTTCAGCGAACTGGTTTTCACCCTGTGGATGCCAAGCTGGTTGCATGAACACTTTGGTCTGGACACTGACCGCGCAGCGATTTACATCACCACTTACTGGATGGTGAAAGCGATTGGCCTGTTCCTGAACCAGTTCACCGTGCGTTTTGTGAAACTGCGTACGTTCCTGTTTGCGTCGGCCATCATCGGCTTAATCAGCCTGATTGTGGTCACGCACAACGAAAACACCACGCTGGTGATGATTGCGGTTGGCCTGTTCGGTTTCTGTAACTCCGGTATGTTCTCCGGCCTGATGAGCTACGGCAGCCTGCAGGTGAAAAACTCACCGCCAACGCTGACCTCTGCGCTGCTGACGACCGCTTCCGTCGGTACGCTGATTTTCGCCTCATTCTCGTCATTCATTTACCGCGAATATGGTCTGTTCTGGGCACTGAATATCGCGACGGTATCTTACGTTCTGCTGGTGCTGGCAGTGATCATCGCCGGTGTGCGCAGTAAAGCGGAAAAAATTCACCGCGAAATGGCGGCGTAAACGTCGTTATTTTTTTAACAGCGGGGTTTCGGCCCTGCTGTTTTCACACTTATCCTTCCAGTGAATCCAGAAATCGCACCGCCGCCGGTGTCACAGAATCCGTCTGATAAATCGCATACAAATCTACCGCCAGCCGTTCGCTCAACGCACAGAAGCGCACGCCCGGCCAGTGAATGCGCGCATAACTTTCCGGCAACAGCGTAATGCCATAACCGTTCGCCACCAGCGCCAGCGCGGTTTGCGGCTCATTCACCTGCTGAACTATTTTTGGCAAAAAACCGTGCTGACGGCACATCGAATACAGATAACTGCCGAGACTCGATGTGTTCATCGGCATCAGAATAAAATCTTCATGTGCCAGTTCGCCGAGTACAACGCTGTTTTTCATCGCCAGCGGATGATGTTCAGAAATCGCCAGCGCCACGTTTTCTCGCCCCATCAGGCGGCTCGACAGCCCGTGCGGCAGCGCCAGTTTTGCCTCACGCCAGATACCAATATCGATACGCTGCAACTGCAAGGCATCAATTTGCTGTACCGGCGTCAGTTCGGTTACTGACCAGCTGATTTCCGGCGCAATGCGGGCAAAGCTGTTCAGCGCAGGCATCAGCGGTCCCCAGGCGGCGGTGCCCACGGTGCCAAACTGAATGTGCCCGACTTCCCCGCGCCCGATTTTGCGAACCTGATGCAGCGAACGGTTAATGCTGTCGAGCATCAGTCCGGCTTCGCGCATCAGCGCCGCCCCCGCAGGCGTCAGCGATACTGAACGGGTGGTGCGCAGAAACAACGGTGTACCGAGCAGATTCTCCAGCTCTTTGATGTGCAGGCTGAGCGGAGGTTGCGACATATTCAGGCGCACCGCAGCCTTGCTGAAACTCAGCTCCTCAGCCACCACGCGAAAATAATGCAGCAGCCGCAGATTAATCTGGCCGAGATCGAAAACGGAATCAGTAAACGTCCGCGTCATATGGGTTTCCCTGTCATATTTTATCCTTACATTTCTGAGCGTTAGATTTATAGATTTTGACTATAAATCCTTGCGGAATTCGGTATTAGACCCTGACAGCCGCCCACACTAGCATTGCCTTCACTCCTACCCTACTGTGAAAAATGAGAGAAGTGATCATGCTCAATAACAATGCTTTTGACTGCGCCGCCCTTATCCGCCAACGCGCCCCGAGTTTTATCCCGAAAGCTGCCCTGATACTCGGCTCCGGCCTCGGCACCCTTTGCGATGACATGTCTGACGCCATCACCATTCCCTACAGCGAACTGCCGGGATTCCCGCAAAGCAATGTCGTCGGCCATGCCGGTGAACTGGTACTTGGCACGCTCGAAGGTGTACCAGTGATGTGCATGAAAGGCCGTGGCCACATGTATGAGGGCCATGGCATGTCAGTAATGACCAGTGCCGTTCGCACCTTCAAACTGCTTGGATGTGAATTTTTGCTGGCCACCAATGCCGCCGGGTCGATGCGCAAGGAAGTCGCGCCCGGAAGACTGGTGGCGCTGACCGATCACGTGAGTTTCATGCCGGAATCGCCGCTGGCGGGTCCCAACGATGACCGCTTCGGGCCGCGTTTTTTCAGCCTGGCGAATGCCTATGACAAAGACTTACGCGCTCAGCTACACGGCGTGGCAGAAAAACTCGGTATCGACGTCGCCGAAGGCGTATTCGCCGCCTACACCGGCCCGAACTTCGAGACACCGGCTGAAATCCGCATGATGCAAATTCTCGGCTGTGATGTGGTCGGCATGTCCATCGTGCCCGAAGTGATTTCCGCACGCCATTGCGGGCTGAAAGTGCTGGCGGTATCCGCCATGACCAACTATGCAGAAGGGCTTTCCGACACTCCGCTTTCCCACGAGCAGACCCTGAGCTGCGCTAAACTCGCTGTCGGTGATTTCACCCGCCTGATCCGCGCCTTTTTCGCCAGCCTGGCTGCGCCTGCAAAATAAGGAACGGCTATGGAACAGACATTCAACCGCCGGCGGATCAATATGATTTCCTGGCTGAGTTATTTCTTCACCGGCGCGCTGGTTTCCACACTGGGAATTGTTATCGGCCCGGTTGCGCAGGCCTTTGGCAAAGACCCCGGTTTTATCGGGCAGATGTTTACGCTGATGAATATCGGTCTGTTCCTGCCGATTATGATAAGCGGCGTGCTGATGCGCAAATTCAATCTGGGCAAGCAGCTGATCACCGGCTCTGTGGTTTCAGTGCTGACCTGTATCGCACTGTTTCTTATGCCGACGATCACTATGTTTGGTATCGGCGTTTTTCTCATTGGTGCCGCATCAGGAATTATGATGTCCGTCGGCAGCTATCTGGTGGTGCGCATTAATGAGGATCCCAAAAAGCGTTCAGCAAATTTAATCCTCACTGATTTCTTCTTTGCGCTGGCAGGTGTGGTGTTATCCCTGCTGCTGGGCTATCTGTTCCAGCATGGCGCAAGCTGGCTGGCGATGTATGGCGTAATGGCGGTTTTGAGTCTGGCAATGATTGTTTTGTGTGTCGGGCAGAGGTTTCCTTCCATTCCGCAGGCAGCACAAACGACATCCAAAACGGACGCTCAGCATCCGCGCTGGGGAGTGTCGGTGTGGGTATTATGCTTCGCACTGTTTGCGTTTCTGCTGGCAGAGCCGATTTTCACAATGTGGCTACCGAGCTGGCTGAAAGAGCATTTTGGTATGGCCGCAGATCGTGCAGCGTTTTACATCACGACGTACTGGACGGTGAAATCCATCGGCCTGTTTGTGAATCAGTTCACGGTACGCTTTGTGAAGCTGCGGACCTATCTGCTGCTTTCCTCGATCATCGGGCTGATTTGTCTGGCGGTTGCCGCCAACAGCGCACACCCGACCCTGATCCTGATTTGCGCCGGTCTGTTCGGATTCTGCAACTCCGGGCTGTTCTCAGGCATCATGAGTTACGGCAGCCTGCAGGTCAGAAATTCCCCACCGACGCTGACCTCGGCCCTGCTGACCATCGGCACAATAGGTACGCTGATTTTCTCAACGCTGTCGTCGCTGGTTTACAGTCAGTACGGCCTGTTCTGGGCGCTGAATACCGCCACCATCGCCTATGTTTTCCTGTTGGTCGCGCTGATTTTCGCTTCTGTTAACAGCAAAGCGGAAGCGCTGGAACAACAACCGGCGCATTGATTCACGAACTCTGAGCATAAAAAAGGGAAGACTCTGCGGAGTCTTCCCTTTTCTTATATGACCGCGCTTTTAAAGCTGCGGGCAGCGCTGCAAACTGTTTAGCCAGGATGTTTCAGGCTGAGCGGTCAGACGACGCGCGCGTCCATGACGGCGCAGGATCAGACCCTTGTCCTGCATTTCACTTAGATCACGTCGGATCGTTTCGAGACTCACATCCAGCGATTGTGCCAGTTCGCTAACCTGTAACACTTCATATTGTTCTACCAACTGAAGGATGGCCTGATGGCGATTTTTTTTAAGCACCGGTTATTCCTGTATATATGACAGATATGTGACACAAATCACAAATAACGGCAACCATCATAACCGCGTTACATTCGTAATTTTGGGATCGATCTCAATTTTTCAGAAATCCCCACGAAGTTTTTACGCCTTCAGCGGTTTTTGGTTCGTCCCGTTTCTCTGTCATACTACGGGTATGCCCCAATTTCCCGTCCGTCGCCGGTGAGTCCGCCCGTGTCGCCGGGTTGAATCACTAAGGAATTTTGATGGAATTCAACACTGCAGGTTTAATCTCACTTCAGGAAGCGCTGGATAAAATGCGCGCTTACGTTCCGAAAAAAACAGCGCAGGATGCCGAATCTCTGCCACTGGCAACCGCCGCCGGGCGCATTACCGCCGCACCGGTGCTTTCCCCTATTTTTGTTCCCCCTTTTGATAACTCCGCGATGGACGGTTATGCCCTGCGCATCGCCGACCTGCACGACGGCGCGGTATTGCCGGTAGCCGGTAAAGCCTTTGCCGGTGCGCCTTTCCACGGCGAATGGCCTGCCGGAACCTGCATCCGTATCATGACCGGCGCGCCGGTTCCTGCGGGTGCCGATGCAGTCATTATGCAGGAACAGGCAGAAGTGTCAGAAGAGGGAGTCCGTTTCACCGCAACGGCAGAAAAAGGCCAGAATATCCGTCTGACCGGTGACGATATTGAGCAAGGCGACAGCGTTCTGTCTGCGGGTGTGCGACTGGGCGCAGCGGAATTGCCGCTGCTGGCGTCACTTGGTGTGACTGAAGTGCAGGTCTGGAAATCACTGAAAGTTGCCGTATTTTCCACCGGTGATGAGTTACAGCCCGTCGGGACACCTCTGCAGGAAGGCCAGATTTATGACACCAACCGTTTTGCCGTGCGTCTGATGCTCGAGCAACTCGGTTGTACAGTGCTGGACCTGGGGATTATCCGCGACGATCCGCAGGCTCTGCGTAAAGCATTTGAAGAAGCCAATGAATTTGCGGATTTAGTGATTTCCAGCGGCGGCGTTTCTGTCGGTGAAGCCGATTACACCAAACAGATGCTGGATGAACTGGGAGAAATTGGTTTCTGGAAACTGGCCATGAAGCCGGGCAAGCCTTTTGCATTTGGAAAACTGAAAGACAGCTGGTTCTGCGGTCTTCCGGGAAATCCGGTATCCGCAGCACTGACCTTTTATCAACTGGTTCAGCCATTCATCGCTCAGCTTTCCGGCCACAGTGCCTGGCAGTTCCCGCCACGTCTGAAGGCGAAAGCCGTGACTCCGCTGAAAAAAGCCCCTGGGCGTCTCGATTTCCAGCGCGGCATTTTCAGCACAAATGCACAGGGCCAGCTGGAAGTCCGTACCACCGGCCATCAGGGCTCGCATGTTTTCAGCTCATTCAGCCAGGCCAACTGTTTTATCGTGCTTGAGCGTGAACGCGACAGCGTATCGGCTGGCGACATCGTCGAGATCGAACCTTTTAACGCCCTGCTGCGGAGCTGAAAATGACCACTCTGCCGGAACTGACGGATGCTGAAACCCTGCGCTATAACCGCCAGATTGTGCTGAAAGGGTTTGATTTTGACGCACAGGAGCAACTGAAAGCCAGCCATGCGCTGATTGTTGGATTGGGTGGTTTAGGCTGCGCTGCCGCGCAATATCTGGCGGCGGCAGGGACCGGCACCTTAACGCTGCTGGATTTCGATACGGTATCGCTCTCTAACTTGCAACGCCAGACACTGCATACTGACGCGCGGATAGGGATGCCGAAAGTCGAATCCGCCGCGATAGCGCTGGCGGCAATCAATCCGCATATCCGCTTAAATCAGGTGAATGAACAAGCGGATGACGATGTGTTACGTGAGCTGATCACCGCCTGCGACGTGGTAGTAGACTGCACCGACAATGTCACGACGCGTAATCAGCTGAACAGTGAATGTTTCGCGCAGAAAAAACCACTGGTCTCCGGTGCCGCCATCCGCATGGAAGGTCAGCTCAGCGTGTTTACCTACCAGCCGCAGGAGCCCTGCTACCGCTGCCTGAGCCGGTTGTTTGGTGAAAATGCGCTGACCTGTGTGGAAGCGGGCGTGATGGCGCCGCTGGTTGGTACCATCGGCAGTTTGCAGGCAATGGAAACCATCAAACTGCTGACAAAATTTGGCGAAACTCCGCGCGGAAAACTGTTGATGTTCGACGCCATGACGTTACAGTTCCGCGAGATGAAACTGATGAAAGACCCGAGCTGTGAAGTGTGTGGGGAAAGTTGATAGAAAGTCGGGTGCTGTAAACCTCGGATAAAAACGGGCACTTTATCTCCGCCCGTTAAACACTGGCGTTACTTATCATCATAAGACTGCCAGTATTTCGGTGTGATAGTTTTGCAGAGTTGTGGGTCGATAACATAGTAAGCGCTGAGTTTTTCTTCGTGACAGCGTGTATAGGGTGAGGCCATCAGTACAAAGGGGATTATCCACATAGCAATGTAAGAAAAGGCAAAAACAACTACGCTCAAATACATCCAAACCTTTCCAAGGGCAGTAGGTTTTTTGGGTACCAGCAGGCCTTTTGAAAACAACGTGCGCAATGAAAAAAATAATATGTAAACTAGAAGAGGTATTCCACCGACTGCTGCAAAGCTGCCACGGTCAAATATAATAATATCTTTGTGTCTTAACAAGGAAAGCACCTGATAGAGCTCTCCAAAGTTAATAACGAAATATATCAAACCTAAGAAAACACATACCAAAAACACCGTAAGTAATTTATAAAAAAACCATTTTGACCATGTGTATTCTCTCATTTTTTCACCCATTGGTCAGGAACAATGGTTTTGCACAGATCCGGGTTAATCACGTAGTAACTGCTGTACTTTCCTACATTGCATGAGGTATAGGGCGATACCATTAAGATAAAGGGGATGACGAAAGATGCGATAAAGCCTAAAACAAAAGACACTACACTAATGACCATCCAAATATAGCCAATCGTAGTATATTTCTTAAAGGGTTCGATACCTTTCTTAAACAACATTTTCAATGCAAAGAAGAATACCCATATGAACATAGGAATTCCACCAATACATATTATGACCTTACCACTATATTCAATGGCATCCCCCAAAACAATCAATGACTTGGTATTAAACGTCTCCACCAAATCATTAACCCCATAAACATAACATAAGGAAACGGCCATTAGAATAATGGATCCACCTTTGAAAATAAGCCATTGCTGAATATATTTTTTGTTCATTTCAATATACCATTCATAATGCATAGTTAAACAGTGGATCTGAGTGTATAAAGTTCCACTCATTAATTCTTTTATATTCCTGCATTGCATCCCGGAGTTTTTTCTTAAGAGTTACTGAAAGCCCCAGGTGATCATCTAATTCATTCAGACTGTAATTTAAACCGATACCTACTGCTATAATACAATTGTAGTAAGTACGATCGGCGCACTGATTAATGTTAACATCCCCCCGGCAATAACCCCGATAACCACACTCGCCACTAC
>NZ_QZWI01000003.1 GCF_003614975.1 Rahnella bruchi
AGTTCGATGGCGCGCCACGCCAGTGAGGCAAAAATACAAAATCGGGTGCCTTTAATCAGCGCACTCCCCAGCCCGCGGGTCCCGATACCCATTTCCAGCATTTGCGGATGGTCGGCTGCGTATCGGGTGCCCGTCAGAATACGACGCATCCCCGGATAGCCGGTTATTTTAATGTACGTCTTGCCCTTAAAGGTGTATTCAATTGCTCTGATACCCAGCGACTTAAAACGAAACGCGATATCTCCCGCGGAATTCTCGAAAGTCATCATTTTGCCGATACTGCTGGTGCCTTCAAGAATATCTTTGATGTTACCGGGTGCCAGTTTATAGGAAAAAATACCATCCACCTCACCGAGTAATTCGTCGGTGACTTGCTGCGCTTCCTCCAGCGTAAGCAACATGATGTAACGATTTTCGGTAATGAAGGTGCCATTTGCGAAAGCCATATCCCGTTGCACCGGGTTCATGCTCGGGAAAGAACTGAAAGTATCTTCCCCCCGCAAAATACGCTGGCCTTCATTCATCCGCCGCCAGTAATCCGCACCTCTGAGTTCTGTCATTTTCGTCACCCTGATCAATAAACGCGTTCATTCCATAAGCTGTAAGCGCTGGTACCTGCAATACAGTGTTCCCAGGTGATCGTTTCATAACTGAAGCTCACTCTTTCCTGTGCTTCTGCTCCACTCTCAAGAATGCTGTGCGGCACAATAAAGTCGATATTCGTCACACGGGCACCGGTTAACTTCACCTTGAAATAACACTCGCCCATACCGGTTTTGTTAATACGGTGCAGTTCTAAATCACAGGTCATTATTTCATTATCTGAAATGGCTTTTCCCAACAAGGGCGTGGATTTATCTATCGGCTTGAGGATAGTTAGGACGTGATGATTAACGTTCTGCGAGCGGGATAAGGTGTGTTTCATGCTATAGACCATGATCTGGTCAATGTGCCCTATTTGCGCTTTATTACCAATTGAATCCAGGGAGGAACATCCGCCAGAGATCAATCCCTGTGTCTGTCCGTTTACGGTGAGATAGGTTAAGTTTGCCATATTAGTCCCCTATGAATTATACGAATGGATAATTGATATGAAAAAAGTAATGGAGTACTTTGCGGCATAAGTTTGTTCCTGCATTTATTTAAATACAAGATTTATTATTTTTATCATCCCGCCATGTTATTCAATTTATTCACCTAATAAATATAAAACGGAATATATACTCATTTATAAAATATTATTAATACATAAAAAAAGGCCGCAACATTAACTGTTGCGGCCTTTTTAGCGGTATCAATAATTAGCTATTGATACCCTGACTACGTAAGTAATCTTCGTAGTTACCGGAGAAATCGATGACGCGGGTCGGTGTCATTTCCAGAATACGGGTTGCCAGGCTGCTGACGAACTCACGGTCGTGGGAAACGAAGATCAGCGTACCTTCGTACATTTCCAGCGCCATGTTCAGCGATTCGATGGATTCCATATCCAGGTGGTTGGTTGGTTCATCCATAATCAGGATGTTTGGGCGTTGCATCATCAGTTTCCCGAATAACATACGACCTTTTTCACCACCGGAAAGCACTTTCACTTTCTTCTTGATATCGTCCTGACCGAACAGCAGACGGCCTAACACACCGCGCACGGCCTGCTCGTCGTCTTTCTCGGATTTCCACTGGCTCATCCAGTCAAATACGTTCAGGGTATCGTCGAATTCATATTCGTGATCCTGCGCGTAGTAGCCGATTTTGGAGTTTTCGGACCATTTCACTGAACCGCTTTCCGGCTCGTGCTCGCCGACCAGCGTTTTCAACAGAGTTGATTTACCGATACCGTTGGCGCCCAGAATCGCGACTTTCTCGCCCACTTCCAGCATCAGGCCGAGGTTTTTAAACAGCGGACCGTTATCGAAACCTTTGGTGATTTTTTCCACTTCCAGTGCGTTACGGAACAATTTCTTGTCCTGCTCAAAACGCATGTAAGGGTTCTGACGGCTGGATGCTTTGATTTCATCGAGCTGAATTTTGTCAATCTGACGGGCACGGGAAGTCGCCTGTTTAGATTTGGAGGCGTTAGCGCTGAAGCGGCTGACGAACGATTGCAGTTCAGCAATCTGTGCTTTCTTCTTGGCATTATTGGCGCTGAGAAGTTCACGAGCCTGCGTCGCTGCCGTCATGTATTCGTCGTAGTTACCCGGATAAACACGCAGCTCGCCGTAGTCCAGATCCGCCATGTGCGTACACACCATGTTCAGGAAGTGACGGTCATGCGAGATGATGATCATGGTGCTGTTACGTTCGTTCAGCACCTGCTCCAGCCAGCGAATAGTATCGATATCCAGGTTGTTCGTCGGTTCGTCGAGCAGCAGGATTTCCGGGTCGGAGAACAACGCCTGTGCCAGAAGCACACGCAGTTTGAAGCCCGGTGCGATTTCGCTCATCGGGCCATAATGTTGCTCAACAGGAATGCCTACGCCCAGCAGCAGTTCACCGGCGCGGGATTCTGCGCTGTAACCATCCATTTCACCGTAAGCGACTTCCAGATCAGCCACTTTGTAGCCGTCTTCTTCGCTCATTTCCGCCATTGCGTAAATACGGTCGCGCTCTTCCTTCACTTCCCACAATTCGGTGTGGCCCATGATCACGGTGTCCAGCACGCTGAACTGTTCGAAGGCGAACTGATCCTGGCGTAATTTACCCAGACGTTCGTTCGGATCAAGAACGACGTTACCGCCAGAAGGCACTAAATCGCCACCGAGGATCTTCATGAAAGTGGACTTGCCACAACCGTTCGCGCCAATCAGGCCATAACGGTTACCGCCGCCAAATTTCACGTTAATGTTTTCAAATAACGGCTTGCTGCCGAATTGCATGGTGATGTTGTAAGTACTTAGCACAACGCTCGCTCTTAATTGGGAAATGTGATTTGGCGCGCATTATGCCACAACGCTGCGATGGGATCGCCTCCCGTTGTGTACATTTTTCGCGCAATAGCTAAAAAAGTCCCTGACAGGCTCAATCAGCACGGGGAAATAAAAACAAAAAACCCGGCACAAGCCGGGTTTTCGTGGCAACTTCGGATATCAGAAGCTGTAACCGATCACGCCGTAGTAACCCCAGCCGGTGGACTTCACGTCGAAGTTACCGTTGCCGAAGTTCAGCTCAGCGCCGTCAGCCCACTGGCCGCCGTTGTGGAAGTAACGCGCCACGAACGAGTAATGCCAGTGCGTATAGTTCAGCGCCAGGATGTGGCTGGATGCGATGGAGTTGTTTGAACGTGCTTTCTTACCGTTCAGATCACGGAAATCATCATCACCCAGTGAGGAGCCCCAGTCGAAGTTGGTGAAGCCGATGTAGCTCAGGCTGCCGCCCCACAACTGTGTCAGCGGAACAAAGTATTTCACTTTGAAACGATAACCGTCCCAGCTGTTTTCGTTGGCTGCGCTGTAGTTTTCCCACTGGTATTTTGCATACACGTTCAGAGACAGGCTCATCGGCAGGCCGGTATCGATATCGGTGCCCAGACCCATGTACCAGGTGTTCTGACGGTTATCGCTGTCCGGACCCATATCATAGATATAGTTGTTGGCGAAATACCATTCTTTAAACGGACCAAAGCTCAGATCAGTGCCGGTCAGCTTATCGATAGAGAAACGCGGTTCGATTTCCATAAACATCGGAGAACCGTTTTTATCCCAGATACCGGTGTCGTTACCGTTACCGGCTCCGAAGGTTTTAGGAATATCGATATAGCCGTAAAAATCAAACCAGTCTTTGTGCGCAAACGCTTCATATTCAAGGTAAACATCGTTACGCAGCGTCGGCCCGAAACGGGTATCGGCGCTTCCTACAACGTTAACACTCTGGTGCCACCAGTCAGAAACAAATTCGCCCTTGCTATCATCAGCGAGCACGGTCGCGCTGTAGGACAAAGCCATCAAAGCGCCTGCTGCAATAATTTTATTTTTCATATTTATACCAGAAGCGGGGTGGGACAACGCCTTGCCACTTTCAGACGTTGCATAAAACAAACCCTAAAACTGTGATCCGCAACTGATTGCCGCACATAGTGCATAAAACCTGCAATTTCCAGTTACTTCCTACAAGAGTCGACTTTTCTTAGCTAATAAATAGATTTGGTCAAGGTTTGTCAATTTCTGTTTCATCCTGATACATCCTGAATGTGATACTGATCACACATACATTTCAGGGAGATTTCATTCACGTGATCAGAGGCCATAAAAAACATCGTTCACAAAATGAACATTCGTTATTTGTCATGCTATAGTAATGACAAATAACGGTGTGGAGGCACACAATATGAATTCTAAAATTTCCGGGCTGTCTTCCGGCCTTTTGCAAGAACCTGCAACACCGCTTTGGCAATCTGCGGGACTTCCCGCAAGCAGCGGAATCAGTTTGATTAATGCCATACAAAAGGGATTTCCGGTTGATAGTATCAACCGTCTTAATTCTGAGCTGGGATGGCCGAAAATGGTGTTGCTGGAAATCATGGGGATTAACGAACGCAACTATGCGCGTCGTAAAGCCGGGAACGGATTGCTGAAAAGTGAAGAGAGTGAGCGTGTAGCGCGACTGGTGCGCATCGTTGATGCCGCCACCGATTTGTTCGAAGGGGATCGGGTCTCTGCACTAGAATGGTTCACCCGCCCTGCTCCGGCGCTGGATGGTTCACGTCCGCTGGAACTGCTGTCCTCTGAAGCGGGCGCTGTGGAAGTCAGCCGCCTGATTGGCCGTCTTGAGCACGGTGTTTTCAGTTGAAGCTGTTTCGTATTGTGCAAACACGCCATCTGGCAACAGCCTGGTCGGGTGCAGGTGCGCAACTCTATGGCGGACGCTGGAATCCTCCGGGCAGGCCGGTGGTATATGTCACCACCAGTATTTCTCTGGCCATCCTGGAAATTCTGGTTCATCTGCAAAACAGCATGCTGATGCGTTCGTATACGTTACTGAGTATAGAAGTGCCGGAGGAACTGTTGGATACACTGGAAGTGTCAGAGCTGGCCTCTGACTGGCGAAGCGCATCACCGCCTGACAGCACACAACGTCAGGGTGATGCCTGGCTCGCGGAAGGTGATTATGTCGGGCTGAAGGTGCCGTCGGTCATTGTGCCTTCGGAATACAACGTATTGCTGAATCCACAGCACCCGGCATTTGTCGATTTACTGAGTTCAGTCGAACGTGAGCCGATGATTTTTGACCCGCGCCTGCAATAGCTTCTCCTCCAGCCGCGGGTCTTTTTCTTTCAGAAACTATTCAGCTTTTCTGTTACTGCGGTAGATAAGCGCCAGCGCAATGATCAGGCACGGAATGGCCGCCAGCCGGTGCCATGACAGCGCGATTTGCGGATTATCGAGCCAGCCAAAATTATCGATCAACATTCCCATGCTTAGCTGTCCGAGGATCACTGCGACAGTTGCCGCTGCCGTACCGACACGTGGCACAGCCGTCACCATAATGATGATATAAGGCACTCCGAATAATGCGCCAGCGAGCTGCCATTTCGGCACCGTCAGTAAGGTTTCCGGCTGCGGAGTTTGCAGGAATAACACCAGCACGGCCGTAATCGCCGCCCCGACGCTGAAGGTGAGAAAGGCACTTTTCAGCACTCCAACCTTTTCCCCCAATTGCCCGTTCACCGCCGCCTGCATACTCAGCGCAGCGCCCGCGACAATCGCGAGAATAATCATAATCATTTCAGTCATGGTTTAACCCCAGGCAATCAGAATAAGTGCAGCAACGATAAATAACAGCGCCAGCAAACGATCGCTGCCCACTTTTTTGTGCGGCGTACCAAACCAGCCGTAATGGTCGATGAGCACGCTCTTCGCCACCTGTCCTGACAAAATCGCAATCATGGTCATGCCGATACCAATCACCGGTGTCGCGAGCGTCAGAACCACGACATACACAGGACCGAGCACACCACCCAACAGTTTCCAGCCGGGTTGCTCAGTAAAAGAAGCCGCATTACGCGGGCTGAAAAACAGCACCAGCAAACCGGTCAACACTGCACCGACACCGAAAATACTCAGCGTTGCCCACAAATGCCCGACTTCCGTTCCCAGCGGACCAATCAGCCCTGCTTCCAGTGAAAGCCCCATCCCCGCCAGAATAACCAACGGAATTAACATCAGATTCATCATTACCCTGCTTTTGTTTTTTAAGAAGCGGCGACTATAGCGTGACAGAACTATGCGAAAAACAGCACAATCAGGAAAATACCTTTGCAGGATTCGCACAGATGAAAGGATTTAATCAGATCAATATTCAGGCTTTACGTCTGTATGTCGCCGTACTGGATCAGGGAAATTTCTCTGAAGTCGCGCGCCGGGAAGCAATGTCGCCCTCCACAGTTTCCCGCGTGATTTCGCAACTGGAACAGGCTTTACAGACGCAGCTGCTCTATCGCAATACGCGCGCCGTCAGCCCGACAGAATCAGGCAAACTGCTGGCAGAACATGCGCGTCAGGTACTGGCACAGCTTGATCTCGCCGCGCTGGACTTGCAGGAACAGGACAGCGAACCCGGCGGACTGATCCGCATAAACGCCCCGGTGGTTTTTGGTCAGCGTCACCTTGCACCGTGGCTGCATGAACTGAATGCGCGGTATCCGCGACTGAATATCGAGCTGATGCAAACAGATGATTTCATCGACCCGCTACAGGACAGCGTAGATTTGCTGATCCGCATCGGTGTGATGACAGATTCCACGCTGCAAGCCCGCACGCTGGGCCAGCAGAATTTTCGCCTCGCCGCCAGCCCGGATTATCTGGCGCGTTTTGGAACACCCGTCACGCCAGACGATTTGCTTAACCATAGCTGTCTGGTATTTAAAGGATTCGCCGGTTCTCAGCGCTGGTATTTCCGCGAAAAGAATCATGACTGGCGCTCGTGGAATTTGCGAGGCGCGTTAACCAGCAATAACGCCGAAACCCTGACGCAAGCAGCCATTGATGCCATGGGGCTGGTGGTCTTCCCCACCTGGCTGATAGGCGATGCACTGCGCGATGGCCGGCTGGTCAGCGTACTGGAAGGCTATCAGGTATCGACGTCGCCGGAACCACAGACCATCTCTGCGTTGTATCCGAACAGCCGACGCCCGTCGATCAAAGTCCGTGCGGTGATTGATTTTCTGGTGGAGAAATTTGGCAGTCCGGCATATTGGGAAAAGTAACCTTGTCAGTCTTCTGAGTTGCCATTAATACCCTTTCCAGCCTCCCCCTTCGCAGGGGGAGGAGTAAAAGCAAAACCCATGAATGACTCGATCGGCTCCCTCCCCGCGAAGGGGACGGTTGGGGTGGGGTATAAAAGAAAAAAACAATGCTAAAGCATGCATTTCGCTCAGATACTTATTGCCGGAGAAATTGGGCAAGTATCAGAAATGCAACTCCATCCCCACATGCGGGATCCCGTCTTCATCATAAATCTCGGTGTACGCCACAAACCCCAGCCGTCCATAGAACCCCTGCAAATGTGCCTGCGCGGATATCGCGACGAGTGCGTCCGGCCAGTGTTTCTGGCAGACAGACAGCGCCTGTTCCATCAGCTGATACCCCAGTTTCAGCCCGCGTGCAGAAGGGGCGACGATTACCCGGCCGATAGCCACCTCATCTTCAAGGCGCAGGATGCGGGCGTAGGCGGCAACATGACCGTCCAGCCAGGCGACGATATGGCGGTTTTCACCGGCCAGATCCTGCCCGTCGATATCCTGATAAACGCAGGTTTGTTCGACAACAAACACTTCGCTGCGCAGTGCCAGAATGGCGTAAAGCTGCGCCGTGTTCAGTTCGCTGTGATGATAATCCTGCCAGTGAAGCGTTGATGATCCCGTCATGAATTTGTGCCCTGCCTTTTCTGAAAACCAAAAAAAAGAGATATTCCTGAGAATATCTCTTTTTAACACAAGTTTTACAGCCAGTTAATCAGGCAGATTTCTTGAGCGGTGGCGTGCGTACTGCCGCATCGCCTGCGGTGTAATATTCTGCGGTGCTGCGCGGTAACGGCTCTCGCCCGCGAATTTTATCGGCAATTTTTTCTGCAATCATGATGGTTGTCGCATTCAGGTTGCCGGTAATGATCTGCGGCATGATGGATGCATCAACCACACGCAGGCTTTTCATCCCGTGAACGCGCCCTTCGCCATCGACTACCGCCATCTCATCGGTGCCCATTTTGCAGGTACACGACGGGTGGAACGCGGTTTCGGCGTGCTCGCGAATAAAAGCATCCAGCTCTTCGTCGGTTTGCACGTTTGCACCCGGACTGATTTCCCGGCCACGGTAAGCGTCCAGTGCAGGTTGATTCATGATTTCACGCGTGATGCGGATAGCATCGCGGAACTCCTGCCAGTCCTGATCCGTCGCCATGTAATTAAACAAAATACTCGGATGCTGGCGCGGATCTTTCGATTTCACCTGCACGCGGCCACGGCTTGGTGAACGCATTGACCCCACGTGCGCCTGAAAACCATGCTCTTTCACCGCGTTGCTGCCGTTGTAATTAATCGCCACCGGCAGGAAATGATACTGAATGTTCGGCCAGGCAAATTCTTCACGGCTGCGGATAAAACCGCCCGCTTCAAACTGATTGCTCGCACCTACGCCGGTGCCTTTAAACAGCCACTCCGCGCCAATCGCGGGCTGGTTGTGCATCTGCAAGGCCGGGTATAAAGAGACCGGCTGGGTGCAGCTGTATTGCAGGTACATCTCCAGGTGGTCCTGCAAATTCTCGCCAACGCCCGGCAAATCGTGCACCAGCGGGATCTCCAGACGGTTCAGTAATTCTGCCGCGCCAACGCCGGAACGTTGCAGAATTTGCGGAGAAGCAATCGCGCCACTGCATAACAGCACTTCACGTTTCGCATTCGCGGTTTTGGCATTGTAGTCGTCGCCGTGGAAATAGCTGACGCCCGTGGCGCGCTTGCCTTCAAACAGAATACGGTCGGTCAGCGCGTGCGGGACGATGGTCAGATTGGCACGTGGTTTGGCCTGATCCAGATATCCGCGCGCAGTGCTTGCACGACGCCCTTTTGGCGTCACGGTTCTGTCCATCGGGCCAAAACCTTCCTGCTGATAACCGTTCAGATCGTCGGTGCGCGGATACCCTGCCTGCACACCGGCCTCAATCATGGCGTGGAACAGCGGATTGTTGCCCTTTTTCGGTGTCGCCACGCTGACAGGCCCGTCGCCACCGTGAAAATCATTCGGCCCGATATCGCGGGTTTCGGCTTTGCGGAAATACGGCAGGCAGTCCAGATAGCTCCAGTTTTCCAGACCCGGTGCTTTCGCCCAGTTATCGAAATCCATCGCGTTACCGCGGATGTAGCACATGCCGTTAATCAGCGACGAACCGCCCAGACCTTTACCGCGTCCGCATTCCATACGGCGGTTATTCATGTGCGGTTCCGGATCGGTTTCATACGCCCAGTTATAACGACGGCCCTGTAAAGGGAACGCCAGCGCCGCAGGCATTTGTGTGCGGAAATCCAGGCGATAATCCGGACCGCCCGCTTCCAGCAGCAGCACGCTGACGTTGCTGTCTTCGGTCAGACGGGTTGCGAGAACGTTGCCGGCAGAACCGGCACCGATAATGATGTAATCGTAATCCATTAAAATCTCCTCTGTTGCGGCGGATTAAAAGACTGAGCTGAATTCGCCCAGTTCGACCTGCACGGATTTGATTTGGGTGTAATGCTCAAGCGTAGTGACGCCATTTTCACGGCCAACGCCGGAATGCTTATAGCCGCCGACCGGCATTTCTGCCGCGGATTCGCCCCAGGTATTGACCCAGCAAATCCCGGCTTCGAGTCTGTGAATAACGCGGTGTGCACGGTTGAGATCCTGCGTCACCAGTCCGGCCGCCAGACCGTATTCGGTGTCGTTGGCGCGGCGGATTACTTCCTCTTCGCTCTCATAGGTCAGAATGCTCATCACCGGCCCGAAGATTTCTTCGCGCACAATCAGCATGTCATCGCGGCAGTCGGTAAAGACCGTCGGAGCCACGTAAGCGCCTTTGCCGAATTCACCCGTGGTGACGCGTTCGCCGCCGGCCAATAACGTCGCCCCTTCACGTTTGCCGCTTTCGATATAACGCAACACGGATTCCATATGTGCAAAGCTGACGAGCGGGCCGAAATTGACGCTTTCGTCAGTCGGGTCGCCCAAACGGATACGTTTCACGCGCTCCAGCACTTTGGCTTCAAACGCTTTATGCCGTGTTTTAGGGATAAATACGCGGGTGCCGTTAGTGCAGACCTGGCCGGAACTGTAGAAGTTCGCCATCATCGCGATGTCAGCAGCTTTATCAAGATCCGCATCTTCAAAAATGATCAGCGGTGATTTGCCGCCCAGTTCCATCGTCACTTCTTTCAGGGTCGAAGCCGACGCGCTGGCCATCACTTTCTTGCCGGTTTTTATGCCACCGGTGAAAGAAACTTTGGCGATATCAGGATGATCGGTTAACGCCTGCCCGACGCTTGCCGCGCCCGTTACCACGCTGAACACGCCATCGGGAACGCCCGCTTCGGTATAGATTTCCGCCAGTTTCAGCGCCGTCAGCGAGGTATTTTCGCTCGGTTTGAACACCATCGCGTTACCGGCAGCCAGCGCAGGTGCGGATTTCCACAGCGCAATCTGAATCGGATAGTTCCATGCGCCGATACCGGCCACCACACCCAGCGGCTCACGGCGGGTATATACGAATGAAGAATCGCGCAGCGGAATTTGCTGGCCTTCAATCGCAGGGATCAGTCCGGCGTAATATTCCAGCACATCCGCGCCGGTCACGATATCTACCGCCAGCGTTTCTGACAGCGGTTTACCGGTGTCTGCGGTTTCTATAGCCGCCAGTTCGTCGTTGCGTTCCCGCAGAATATCCACGGCGCGGCGCAGGATGCGTGAGCGGCTCATGGCGGTCATCGCCGCCCAGACTTTCTGACCTTTCTGGGCAGATTTTACCGCCAGATCCACATCAGCGGGCGTGGCGGATTGCACTGTGGCAATCACTTCGCCGTTAGCCGGATTGACAGCATCGAAGGTTTCATCACCGGTGCTGTCCTGAAAACGTCCGTTGATATAAAGTTTTTGCGTGCCGTAGCGGGACATAAATCTCTCCTCGGTCTGTGCGGTCTGAAGGTTTTCTGCTGTGCTCACGTGAGCTGCGATTCAATGTGGCGGCGGGTGATTTGCATCGCCTCGGTGCGGTTAAACTCTTTACCGCTGAGTGCGCCGCGCAGCCACAGGCCGTCAATCAGTGCAGCGGTGCTTTGCGCCGCCAGACGGGCCTCACTTTTGGGCAGAAAACGTCTGAACTCAGAACATAAATTTGAATAGAGCCGGCGGCTATTGACCTGTTGCAGACGGTACAACTGCGGGTGATGCATGCTGCTCGCCCAGAAGGCCAGCCAGGTTTTCATCGCCGCGCTGTTGGTCTGACTGTCGTCAAAGTTGGCTTCTGCAATCGCATGCAGTCGCGCCGTAGGTGCGGTATCCGTCAGCTGCGCTAACCGCAACTGCACCCCTTCCCCCAGATGACTGAGCAAATAACGCATGGTCGCTTCCAGCAGCCCATTTTTGTCACGAAAGTAGTGACTGATGATGCCGTTGGAGACGCCTGCACGGCGTGCGATCTGCGAAATCGATGCATCCTGCATCCCGACTTCGTTGACCGCCGCCAGAGTTGCCTCAATTAATTGCTGCCGTCTGATCGGCTGCATTCCTACTTTGGGCATGGTGCCGGCTCCTGAAAATGAGCGGGTTGAAACGCGCTTAAAAAACCGTTTTTTTACGCTTTCGTACAACCT
This sequence comes from Rahnella bruchi, assembly GCF_003614975.1. GTDB lineage: Bacteria > Pseudomonadota > Gammaproteobacteria > Enterobacterales > Enterobacteriaceae > Rahnella > Rahnella bruchi. The sequence goes on from NZ_QZWI01000003.1 coordinate 11,825, forward strand.
TGTTAACGCTCTTACGCCTCCTATTTAACTTTTTTTTGATTGAACGTTCAATTAAAAATGCATATATTTTATTACCAATACGTTAGTAATTTGTATGAATTTTGGAGTTGGTAAGAAGCCAATTTATTGAAATACAGTAATTAATTAGAAATACAGGGGAAACGATGGCGATTGCCGATACGACAGACAAACAGAGCGAAAAACCTCGCGACCAGCTGAATAAGGTCGTGTTCTTCACCTCCGCAGGTTTGATTCTAGCCTTCACTTTAATGACCATTTTCTTCACCGATTTATCGGGAAAATGGATCAGTCTGACCCTCAACTGGGTGTCCGCCACATTCGGCTGGTATTACATGCTGGCGGCGACGCTGTACATCGTGTTTGTAGTGTTCATAGCCTGCTCGCGCTTCGGTTCAATCAAACTGGGCCCTGAACAATCCAAACCCGAATTCAGCATGATGAGCTGGGCGGCGATGTTATTTGCTGCCGGGATCGGCATCGATCTGATGTTCTTCTCGGTCGCAGAACCGGTGACGCAATATATGCTTCCGCCGGAAGGTAATGGCCAGACGCTGGAAGCTGCGCGGCAGGCGATGACCTGGACGCTGTTCCACTACGGCCTGACCGGCTGGGCGATGTATGCGCTGATGGGCATCGCGCTGGGGTATTTTAGCTACCGCTATAACCTGCCGCTGACTATCCGCTCGGCGCTGTACCCGATTTTCGGCAAGCGCATTAACGGCCCTGTCGGCCACAGCGTGGATATTGCCGCCGTGGTCGGCACCATATTTGGTATCGCCACGACGCTCGGCATCGGCGTGGTACAGCTCAATTACGGGCTGAAAGTGTTGTTCCACATTCCGGAAAACCTGACCGTTCAGGCAGCATTAATCCTGCTTTCTGTGGTCATGGCCACGGTGTCCGTCACCTCTGGCGTGAACAAAGGCATTCGTATTCTGTCGGAACTCAACGTACTGCTGGCGCTGGGGCTGATTCTGTTCCTGCTGTTCTTTGGTAACACCGAATTCCTGCTCAATGCGCTGGTACTCAACATTGGCGATTACATCAACCGTTTTATGGGCATGACGCTCAACACTTTTGCCTTTGATCGTCCGACCGAATGGATGAACAGCTGGACCCTGTTCTTCTGGGCCTGGTGGGTGGCGTGGTCGCCGTTTGTCGGCCTGTTCCTGGCGCGTATTTCGCGCGGGCGCACCATCCGTCAGTTCGTACTGGGTACGCTTATCATACCGTTCGTCTTCACCCTGCTGTGGCTGTCGATTTTCGGTAACAGTGCGCTGTATCAGATCCTGCACGGGAATCTGGATTTCGCCAACGAAGTGATTTCGCACCCTGAGCGCGGCGTTTACAGCCTGCTGGCGCAGTATCCTGGCTTTACGCTGAGTGCTTCCGTCGCCACCATCACCGGCCTGCTGTTTTATGTCACCTCGGCGGATTCCGGCTCGCTGGTACTGGGGAATTTCACCTCAAAACTGGCGGATATTAATAACGATGCGCCGAACTGGCTGCGGATTTTCTGGTCCGTCACCATTGGTGTGCTGACGCTGGGAATGCTGATGACCGACGGGGTTTCCGCGCTGCAAAACACCACGGTGATTATGGGGCTGCCGTTCAGCTTTGTGATTTTCTTCATCATGGCCGGATTGTATAAATCGCTGCGGCTGGAAGATTATCGCCGTGCCAGCACCCAGCAGAGCCTGGCTCCGCTGCCTGCCACCAGTGATGCCGCGCTTAACTGGAAACAACGTCTGTCACGGGTGATGAATTATCCGGGTACGCGTCATACCCAGAAAATGATGGATACGGTCTGCCGCCCTGCGATGCAGGAAGTGGCTCAGGAGCTGGAACTGCGCGGGGCGAAAGTGACGTTTAACGAGCATGAACCGCAGGAAGACGAGAAAATCGGGCCACTGGAATTGCAGGTGGCGCTGGGTGAAGAGCAGAACTTTGTGTATCAGATCTGGCCGGTGCGTTATGCCGTTCCTGCCTTTACCTATCGTGCGCGCGCTGGTAAATCACACTATTACCGTCTGGAAACTTTCCTGCTGGAAGGCACGCAGGGTAATGACCTGATGGACTTCACTAAACATCAGGTGATCAATGACATTCTCGATCAGTACGAGCGTCATCTTAACTTCCTGCACATCAACCGCGAAGCGCCGGGGAATACCCTGACCTTCCCGGAACAGCCAGTTTAATCTGAGCTCACAAAAAACCCGCGCAATGCGGGTTTTTTTATGCCTGAAACAGAAGTCTTAGCGTAAGAACGGCAGGACTTTTTCCAGCAGCAGGTCCGGTTGTTCTTCGGCGATGTAATGCCCGCAAGGCAGCGCTTCACCCTGCACGTCATCCGCCACTTTTTCCCATTCGGCTAACGGTGCAAAACACTTGCCAACCGTGCCCTGCTCTCCCCAGAGAACTAAAAGCGGGCACTTCACTTTGCGGCCTGCATTCAGATCCACTTCGTCGTGTTGCAGGTCTATACCCGCCGACGCGCGGTAGTCCTCGCAAATCCCGCGTGCCGTTCCATCCAGTTGCAGACAACGCAAATAATCTGCGTAAGCTTCTTCGGTGAAGGGCTGCATACCGGCGCTGCGACTGCCCATCACACTGCGCAGATAGAGATCGGCATCGGCCATGATTAACGCTTCCGGCAGCGGCGCCGGGCGGATCAGGAAAAACCAGTGCCAGTAAGCACGGGCAAAGGTTTCCGTGGTCTGGCGGTACATGGAAAGTGTCGGGGCGATATCCATTAGCACCATTTTTTTGACGGCCTGCGGATGGTCCAGCGCCAGCCGGTGCGCCACACGGGCACCGCGGTCGTGAGCGACCACGCTGAACCGGCTGAAACCCAGTGCCGCCATCAGCTCAAACTGATCCTGCGCCATTTCGCGTTTACTGTAACGCAAATGTTCCGCGTCAGGTTCGGGCTTGCCGCTGTCGCCGTAACCGCGTAAATCGGCAAGCACCACGGTGAATTGTGAAGTGAGATAAGGCGCGACTTTATGCCAGATCGCCTGGGTTTGCGGGTGCCCGTGCAGCAATAACAACGGTTCGCCCTGCCCGGCGATACGGTAGGCAATCTCTGTGCCATTAACGGCCATCCGGCCCTGGGTAAAATGTTCAAACATGGGTTTTCTCCTTTTTTACCCATCTTAGTCTCTGAGGCACCGGCAACAAGGCCACAAGTGGAGATTGTTGCTTCACGGATCGTGTTTTAACGCTCCACACTCCGCACGTTGCCTGACACGCCTGAGTTTGCGAGGCTGACGTTATCCACTTCGTTTATCAGGGCAATGCAATGAAGCCAAGAACGCTTTACGAAAAACATATCGACAGCCACACCGTGCGCACGCTCGACGATAAAGGCCACGTGCTGCTGTATATCGACCGGCAGGTGATTAACGAATATACCAGCCCGCAGGCCTTCAGCGGATTACGCGATGCAGGCCGCCGGGTATGGCGACCGGAAACCTCACTGGCGGTGGTCGATCACGTAAACCCGACGGCGCCATTGCGTACCCGTCAGATGCCGGACGCCGGTGGCGCGCGCCAGGTTTCCTATCTGGCGGAAAACTGCGAAGAATTCGGCATTGAGTTGTTCGATATTCTCGACAGCCGTCAGGGTATCGAACACGTTGTCGCGCCGGAACAGGGGTTTATTTTACCGGGCATGGTGATTGCCGCCGGAGACAGCCACACCACCACTTATGGCGCATTAGGCGCGTTCGGATTTGGTATCGGCACCTCGGAAATAGAACATCTGCTGGCGACCCAAACGCTGGTTTATAAACGTCTGAAAACGATGCGGGTGACTGTTAACGGCACGCTCGCCAGAGGCATGACCGCCAAAGATGTGGTGATGGCGCTGGTGGCAAAAATTGGTGCAGCGGGTGCCACCGGTTATGCCATTGAATTCTGCGGTGAAGGTATCGACGCACTGAGCGTGGAAGGCCGTATGACGATTTGTAATATGGCGGTGGAAGCCGGAGCCCGTGGTGCGTTTATGGCACCTGACGACAAAGTTTTTGATTACCTGAAAGACAAGCCGCGTGCGCCGAAAGGTCAGCAATGGACGGATGCCGTGAATGTCTGGCGCGAATTACACAGCGATACGGACGCTGTTTTCGACCGCGAAGTTGCACTGAGCGCCGCAGAAATCGCGCCGATGGTGAGCTGGGGAACCAGTCCGGATCAGGCGCTGGCGATCAGTGGTCAGGTACCGGATCCACAGGCAGAAACCGATGCCTCGCGCCGCAAAGATTTACAGCGCGCATTGCAATACATGGGCCTGCACGCCGGTCAGGCGCTGAACAGCATCAGCATAAGTCATGCATTTATCGGATCCTGCACTAACGCGCGTATCGAAGACTTACGCGCTGCTGCTGAAGTGGTTCGCGGAAAAACTGTCGCACCGACCGTTCGCGCAATGATCGTGCCCGGCTCCAGCCAGGTAAGAGCGCAGGCCGAGCAGGAAGGTCTGGCAGAGATATTTACCCGCGCCGGTTTTGAATGGCGTCAGTCCGGCTGCTCGATGTGTCTGGCGATGAACGATGACGTGCTTTCGCCGGGCGACCGCTGTGCATCCAGTACTAATCGTAATTTCGAAGGCCGTCAGGGCGCAGGCGCGCGTACCCATCTGATGAGTCCGGCGATGGTCGCTGCCGCTGCGATTTCCGGTCATCTGACCGATATCCGGGAACTGTAAGGAGAATATAATGCAGGCTTTTAACGTATTAACCGGCGTGGCTGCGCCGTTGCCCGCCGCGAATGTCGACACCGATGTGATCATGCCAAAGCAGTTTTTAAAAGGCATCGACCGCAACGGCCTGGATCGCGGGGTGTTTTTCGATTTGCGCTTTCTGGCGGATGGTTCTGCGGATCCGGCTTTTATCCTCAATCAGCCTGAATGGCAGAACGCCAAATTCCTGCTGGTCGGGCCGAACTTCGGCTGCGGCTCCAGCCGTGAACATGCAGTGTGGGGATTAAAACAGCTGGGGATCCGTGCGCTGATCGGCACGACATTTGCGGGGATTTTCTTCGATAACTGTCAGCGTAACGGCGTGCTGACGGTACAGCTGAGCCCTGAACAATGGGCGCAGGTTGCGCAGGAAGTGACGCTCGCGGACAGCAACGAAATCACCGTCGATTTGCCGCAGCAAAAGATTGTTATGCATAACGACAAAGTGATTGATTTTATGATTGATGAGCTGAGCAAGCTGTCGTTACTCAACGGGCTGGATGCTGTCGGTAATACGTTGCGTTACAGTGACGATATTCGTCAGTTTCAGCAGTCTCATCTGGCAAATAATCCGTGGCTGGCGTGAGCTGGTAATGCCTTATGCGCCGTGAATAAACGGCGCTATGTCAGTAACTGGCTGAAACGCTGCTGAAGGAATTCGACGCAAACTCGCAGCTTGGCGGAATCCGCCAGACGCCTCGGATAAACCGCCCATACGCTGGCGGGCTGGCTGTAGTCTGGCAATATCTGAACCAGTTCGCCGCTTTTGAGATACGGCTGCACGTCCCATTGTGAGCGTAAAATAATGCCGTGATTTTTCAGCGCCCACTGCAAAACCACTTCTCCGCTGTTAGAAGAAAGCGCGCCTTTTACCCGCACGCGGTGCTCATGGCCGTCAGCGGTGAGCGGCCATATGCCAAACAGATTGTCGCGCTCTTTGAGCACCAGACACTGATGTTGCGCCAGATCATCCGGTATTTGCGGAACGCCGTGAGCCGCCAGATACGCCGGTGAGGCACATAAAATACGCTGATGCCGGGCCAGCCTTTTACCAATGTGCTGTTCCGGAATGTCGTCACCCACGAGAATTTCCAGATCAACACCTTCTGCCACCAGATCCACCACCCGGTCGAACAAATCCAGCCGCAAATTCAGCAGCGGATAGCGTTCCGCCAGTTCGGCCACCGCCGGCGCAACATGACAGCGCCCGAAACCAAATGAGCTGCAAATATGCACATTGCCGCGCGGTTCGGTACGTGAGTCGGACAAATCACCGATAAACTGATCAAAATTATCCAGAATTTGCAACGCCCAGCGACGGGCCCTTTCGCCTTCGTCCGTTAAGCGTACACCGCGTGTTGAACGGTGTAACAAACGGGCATTCAGCGACTCTTCGAGGATCTGGATCCGTTTACTGACGTAGGCCGGAGACTGACCGAGTTCTGTTGCCGCAGCGGCAAAACTTTGTTTATTCACCACCGCCAGAAAAACCCGTAAATCTTCTGCCAGCGGCAGGCGATCGCGTTCACTTGTCATATTGATTACCCGCAGACAGGCACGTTGAGGTTTTCCGCCCGGTGTACGTCAGTGCTTTTCACTCCGGCATTGCCCAGCTTTTCCTCCGCCTCCTCGAGATCTTCCCCGTCGATTTCCAGCGATTCCTGATCTTTACCCTCACTGGGTGTCAGCGCCAGTTCCACCAGGATCGGGAAATGATCCGAGCCCATAAAACCGAGACGCTGAAGACCGACCAGAGTGAAATCTTTGCTATGAAAAACGTGATCCAGCGGCCAGCGCAGGAACGGATAGCTGGCGTGGAAAGTGTTGTACATTCCACGGCCCCGACGCGGATCGAGCAGGCCGCTGATTTTCATGAACAGGCGCGTGGTGCGCGACCATGCCACGTCATTCAGGTCGCCGGTCACAATCGTCGGATAGGTGGCTTTTGCTGCCGTATGACCAACCGCCACCAGTTCGCCATCGCGGTCGGTGGATTCATCGGCTTCGGTCGGGCTCGGCGGCATCGGGTGCAGGCAGTGCATTACCACCTGTTCGCCGGAAGGCAGTTCGGCACGAAAATGCATCGACGGGATGTCGTCTGCCACAAGAAATTGAATTTTTGCCGCATGCATCGGCAGACGGGAATACACATGCATGCCGTAAAGATTATCCAGCGGGCAGCGCAGGCTGTGCGGGTAATCCGCATCCAGCACCGCCATTTGATCTTCCCACCACTGGTCTGTTTCCAGTAACACCAGAATATCCGGCTGATGCTGGCGGATTTGTGCAATCAGCGGACCGGCCTTGCGGTTAGTGGTCAGCACATTGCTGTTCATGATTTTGATACGCGAATGGCCTTCAGCTACCGTTTTTTTGACCTGCACCGGATACAACCGGGTGTAAGGCAAAATCCACCAGGTCTGATAGGCCATACAACCCACGGTCAGAACAATAATAATGCCTTCCGTGAGGTCGCCATAAGGCAGGATGATGAGTTCTGTCACCAGAAACAGCAGACATAACACCGCCATCTGTAACCGGGGAAAATCCCAGACACGAACCCACCAGCGCTGATTACGAGAAAAAGGCAGCAGCGTCAGCAAAGTCATCATGATCGTCAGGACACAGAGAGTGATTCGAAATGCTTGCATCGGTTATCGGCCCTGATAAAAAAAAGCAAAAAGAATACCTTAAAGGCGTGTTAACCGATTGTGACTCAAAAAAGGGGCATCGACCAGAAGGAAGTCGCCGCCCTTTCCGTTCATCGGAAAAAGGCGGCATTTTTAGCAGGAATTATTTTGCGGCAGCGGCCTGATCAGGCACATGACACCAGTTATGTTGCTCGACAATCCCGCCATTTGGCGAGGTGTAGCCGATACAGCCGAGAATGGTGTCGTACAGTTTTTCATGGAAAGCCGGTTTCTTTTCAGCGGCCATTTTCTGCAACTGTTCGAAGCTGGCTTTGTTCTGATCGTTAGACAGGAATTTGTCAGACGCCCAGACCATGATCGGCACAGTACGTTGCTCAATCGGCGCATGATCGCGCGGTGTGCCGTGGAAATGCATGCTTTTGGAAATCGACTCGCCGTGATCGGAGGCATAAAACACAATCGCGTTCTTATCGCGCAGCTGGTCAAAGACCTGCGACAGGAAATAGTCGGTATACAACAGCGAGTTGTCGTATGCGTTGATCATCTCATCGGTAGAACAGGAATCATCGATGCCCATACATTCCGGCTTATATTTCGCGAAAGACCGCGGATAACGGTCGGAGTAAAGATAATGCGAGCCTTTAGTATGCAGAATAATCAGATGCTTACCCTGCGGATGATTGTTCATCGAATCTTTCATTTCGTTGATGAGCAGCATGTCATCCACCGGCTTACCGGCATTACGCTTTTCCGAAGCAATGTTTTCACGCAGTGAGTAATCATCAGCGCGGGTTTTATTGTAGAACCACGCTTCGCTTTGCATGGAATACAGCTCAGAGCTCCAGCCGTTGCTTTTCAGCACGGAAAACACGTTTGCTTCTTTCAGGGTACGCTGCGGTTCTTCTGACGCGCCGCCCTCACGCACAAACATGCAGCGCAGGGAAAGTTTGGTGGCGGTATCGCAGGAATATCCCTGCAACGCGACGAGGTTTTTCTCTTTATCGAGATTCGGCGTGTTGTCACGGTCGTAGCCGTAAAGCCCCATATGGTCGCGACGCGCACTTTCGCCGATCACAAAGACCACATACATATCTTTTGCATCTGCCGGTGCGGTATAGGTGAAATGTTTGGCCGGATCGAACAGGTTTTTGGTGTCTTCTGCCTGGCTGTAGCTGCTGTAAGTGTACAGGCCCAGCGCCGAAAGCCAGTTCGAAGGTGAATACGTACCGGCAACTACGCCGCCATAACTCGCCATCATGCGGTTATTAACGATGTCGTGGCGATCCTGCACTTTACCCATCAGTCGCAGCGGCATATAACAAATCAGACCGGAAACCGCGAGCAGCACGGTTCTTACCGCCAGTTTTTTAAAGGTGGTTTGTTTGAGCGCCGCACCCGGCATTTTGCTCAGCCACAGCAGCAGTACCGGGATCAGGCTGACCAGAATCGTCCAGGTGATGAAGTGCGTACCGACAGATTCTTTCGATAAATCAATTGAGTCCGACGCCAGCGCCGCCGCCAAAATACCGTAACCGATATCGACGTTAAACAGGATCATGTAATAGCTGGCAGCAGCAGAGGAAATAACAATGGCCGTCATCAGCACACGGAATATCGTTTTTCCGGTATACGACAGCAACATACAAAGGAAATAGACCAGCGCGAAACAGGCGATCGCTTCAACAGCAATGGACAAGGCATTGTCATAATGCAGTTGCTCGAAACGGCGGAAGAAAATCGGAAGGTTCAGTAAAATCCCAAGATAAAGTGCAATGAACAAAGAAATGCTCTGTTGCGAAAGTGATCGTAATTTTTGCATTAGAAATAAATGGCTCTTTTGTGAGTCTGTTTACGTCATGAAGACCGCTCGTACCGGAGGATGGAACCTGCTCCTTAGGATAAATCAGACTCCGGGACGCCTATATTCGTTCAAAGTGATTCATGACTTCCAATGTGATAATGTTACAAAATTAACGAATTGCTTATGTTTCAATGCAATAGAAATGTCTGTTTAATACTTTTCTGACTCATTTTACGAAATCTGTTGAGCGATTATTGAGAAAGTTTGTGATCGGCTTGGGGAAAGAACAGCGTGAAACGCGTTTCTCCCTGGACTGAACTTTCTACACTCACACTGCCCTGATGCAGCGCCATAATGGCCTGAACAATTGATAAGCCGAGCCCGCTGGAACTGCCGCCTTCACTGCGCGATGCATCCGCGCGATAGAAACGGTCGAAGAGTTTTCCGAGCTTGTCCGCAGGTATCGGATCCCCCTGACTGATCACGTGAATGTTCATGCCTTTATTGTGAGGTTCTGCACGCAACACAATTTCGCTGCCTTCCCGGCCATAGCGCACTGCATTAGCCACCAGATTGCTCAGCGCCCGCTGAAATAAAATGGCATCAGCCTGCAATATTCCCCGCCCGGCACCGTGCAGCGTCATTTCACGCTCTTCCGCCAGCCCTTCAAAGTATTCCTGAATGCGCGTAATTTCCGATGAAACATCAATACTGGTTATGGTGAGAACCGATCTCGCGTCTGAAGCGCGCGCCAGGAACAGGATGTTTTCAACCATCCGCGAGATGCGTTCCAGTTCTTCCATGTTGTTAGCCAGCAGCGTTTCATATTCTTCCACGGTGCGTGGCTGATACAGCGCCACCTGACAATGCCCCATCAGCGCGCCCACGGGTGTACGGATTTCATGGGCCAGGTCAGCGGAAAACTGCGTCAGGCGCTGATAACCTTCCGCCAGCCGTTCCAGCATTTCGTTGAAAGAATGGATGAGCTGCTGTAATTCCTGCGGCGCTTTGTCGGTACTCAGACGTGTCGATAAGCTGGCCGGATGGATCTGCGTCGCTTCCCGCGCCATATTGCGCAGAGGCCGTAATCCGCGACGGATAACCAGATAACCGAGTGCCGCGATCAGCAAATACGCAAACAAAACCGCGCCAATAATTTCCCAGCGGAAGGTTTCTAACAGACGCGATTCTTCAGTCATAAAATGGGCGGCGGTAATTTCGACGGTACGCCCGTCCTGAATTTTCACCGCCGCTCGGGCAAAGCGCACCGGCGTTCCATCAGGTGCGTTCAGCGCGTGAACTGTTTGCAGCGTTAGCGGCTGACCATCCGGTACCGGCGCCACCGGCGGGATGACCAGACGGGAAGGATTGACGTTGATAAGCGGGGCCTGACCGGTGAGGCTGAAGGTCAGAATGTCGCGTTCATTACCGAGCATATTTTCGAACAGACCAGGATTACGGCTCAGCTGCGACAACGGAAATTCGTCCGCCAGCAGATGATGGAAATATTGCACGCGCCCGCTGACCTGATAATCCGCCCGGCGCACCAGCTCTTTCCCCATCGAATAATAGAGATAAAAGCCTACGGCACTGACCACCAGCGAGGCGATCAGCGCAAAAAGTAACGTGGCGCGCAGCGTCAGCGACATAGCCCGGACGGGTGTTTTAACAGAGGTGAAATCAGTCATTGCGCACTTCACAGACGTAGCCAATGCCGCGTACGGTGTGGATCAGTTTCAGCTCAAAGGCACGGTCAACTTTGGCGCGCAGACGTTTGATAGCGACATCCACTACGTTGGTATCGCTGTCGAAATTCATATCCCACACCTGCGAGGCGATCATGGTGCGCGACAGCACTTCGCCCTCACGGCGCATCAGCAGCTGTAACAACATAAATTCTTTATTGGTCAGCGGGATAGTCTGATCCTGACGGGTGACGCGGCGGCGCATTACGTCAAGATTGAGGTCAGCGACGGAATAAATATCCGGCTCGCGGGCGGCAGGACGGCGGAGCAACGTGCGGATACGCAGCACCAGCTCAGTAAAGGAGAACGGTTTGATCAGATAATCGTCAGCGCCCAGTTCCAGCCCGTGAATGCGGTCCTGCACTTCATCGCGGGCCGTCAGAAACAGCACCGGGACGTCGCTTTTCTTGCGCAGAACTTCCATCACCTGCCAGCCGTCGAGGCCGGGCAGCATGACGTCGAGGATCACCGTGTCATAGCCCTCTTCCAGCGCCAGAAACAGGCCGTCGGCACCGTTACGCGCCAGATCGACACTGTAACCGGCTTCGGTCAGCCCTTTTTTCAGGTAATCGCCTGTACTGACATCGTCTTCAATCACCAGTATCCGCATTCAGGCCCTCAGCGCCACAAGACCATTCTCCCAAAGAATGATTCACAGGGAAGTTTATCAGTTTCGCCAGACACCTTTGATGACAATTTTGTCATCAATTTGTCATCAGCCAATCCCGGTTTATCGTCCACTCTTAATGAAGTTATTCATCACTGTCAGGTTCAGTGATTCTTCTAACCAAATGAAATAACGCCGGAAACTGGAGAGTTAATAATGAATACCACTAAACGTCTTGCGGGTCTGTTGCTGGGTTCGCTGCTGATGAGCAGCACAATGGCAACGGCTTTTGCCGCTGATAACGTGATTAAACCGACGCGCGGAACCATTGATTCCGTTAATGACTCATCCGTACAAATCACTACCCGTCAGGGCGAAAAACTCGAGGTAAAGTTGACTGACCAGACCAAAATCAACGCCGTTACCAAAGGGCAGATCAGCGACATCAAACCGGACAGTTTCATCGGCACCGCCGCGGTTCCGCAGGCTAACGGCACACTGAAAGCGCTGGAAGTTCATGTGTTCGCGCCAAGCCTGCGCGGCAGCGGTGAAGGCTTCAACCCGTTTGAATCCGCTGATGGCAAAATCAACACCATGACCAACGGCACCGTCGGCAAGCTGGTTAACAGCAATGGCCGCACGCTGACCGTGAAATACCACGATGCCGAGAAAACTGTCGTCGTACCTGACGATGTCCCGGTTGTTCTGCTGGCACCGGGCGACCGCAGCCTGCTGAAACCGGGTACTAAAATCGTGTTGTTCGCTATGAAAGATGACAAAGGCGCACTGGTTGCCCGTGGCATCGCTGCCGGTAAAGACGGCATTGCGCCACCGATGTAATTTGTTCGATAAATAAGGAGATTTACCGTGAGACCTCAGCCCTCTTTGCCACGAAAACGCAGGATCTATTCCTGGCCAGTGCGCATCTGCCACTGGATCAATCTGCTGGCCATGATCGGCATGGTGATGAGCGGCTGGGGAATTTATAACGCCGATCCGATTTTCGCTTTCAGCTTTCCACAAAACACCACGCTTGGCGGCTGGCTGGGCGGCAATATTGCCTGGCATCTGGCCGTGATGTGGGTGCTGGCTGCCAATGCCCTTTTCTACATCCTGTGGAGCATTTTCAGCGGTCACTTCAGACGGGATTTCCTGCCCTTCTCGCCACGCTCGGTCTGGCGGGATACAGTGCGCGCCCTGACCTTTACCCTTCCCCACAAACTGGGTCAGTACAACGCGGTGCAAAAACTGATGTACAGCGGGGTTCTGGTACTCGGCGTATTGCTTCTGCTTTCCGGATTATCTATCTGGAAACCGGTGCAGTTCAGCGGACTGGTATGGTTGTTCGGCGGGTTTGATATTGCGCGTTATGTGCATTTTTTTGCGATGAGCGGCGTGATGCTGTTCGTCATTATTCACGTACTGATGGTTTTGCTGGTGCCTAAAACCTTCGTGGCGATGCTGACCGGCGGCAAAAAAATAAGTACGGAGGAAAGCGCCGATGAGTGATCAATCACGCCGGCCTAAAATCATTCTTGAGCCCGATCAGCGTAAGCAACTGGTCAATATACAACGTCGCATGCTGCTGCGTTCAGGCCTCACGTTAGGCGCAGTTTCGATGCTGACCGGTTGTAATTTGCAGGACGGTGACGAGGTCGATAAAGTTCTCTGGGCGATGTCACGCTGGAACGATCGCGTGCAGGGCTGGCTGTTCAGCGGGCAAAAACTGGCGCAAACCTACCGTGCTGACCAAATCACCACGCCCTTCAGGTTCAATGCCTATTATCCTGAATATAACGTGCCGGAGATCGACATCCCCAATTACCGGCTGGAAGTCTCTGGGCTGGTACAAAAGAAAGCCTCGTGGACGCTGGAACAGTTACAGCGCCTGCCGCAGGAAAGTCAGATCACCCGTCTGATTTGTATCGAAGGTTGGAGCGCGATCGGCCAGTGGAAAGGCGTGCCGCTGAAAACATTTTTACAGCACGTTGGCGCGGATCTGACCGCTAAATACGTCGGATTTAAATGCGATGACCGCTATTATTCGGGCATCGACATGGCGACGGCGCTGCATCCGCAAACCATTCTGGCACTGGATTTCGGAGGTAAGCCTTTACCTCCGGATTTCGGCTACCCGTTACGCCTGCGAATGCCCACCAAGCTCGGCTTCAAAAATGCTAAACACATCGGCGCGATTTTCGTCACCAACGAGAATCCTGGCGGCTACTGGGAAGATCAGGGATATAACTGGTACAGCGGTATTTGATGAACTTCCTGATATGACAGCCATAAAAAAGGCATAAAAAAACCGCTCAGTTGAGCGGTTTTTGTTTTCGCGGATGTGTAACGGCAAAGCGTTACGCAGGGCGAAGAATTAGAAGCTGTAACCCACGCCTGCGATCCAGGTACCAACATCAACACTGCGGATGCGGGACTGTTCGTAGGAAACGTCAAGAGCAACGTTTTTGATTGGGTTGAACTGCATACCAGCACCGTAAGAGAAGCCGTAATCGCTGCTGTCAGATTTTGAACGGTCAGCGGTTGAAGCAGTGTTTTCGGTGTACTGGAATTTACCGTAACCAACACCTACAACACCGTAGATGGAAGCCCAGTCATTCAGACGGTAAGCAGGACCTGCTGTGATGCCGTAGTATTGACCTTTACGGTAGTCACCAGAAGCCGGGGTGCTGTTGTCTTCGATGTAGGTGAAAGAACCGATAACGCCCAGTGGGTTGCTATCTTGTTCCCAGCGGTATTTTAAGTTGAAGCCGTTTGCTTTGTTAGCAACGCCTTGCATATCACCCTGAGCATAACCAGCGGTAACGGTGCTGGTGTCAGCGAATGCGCTTGATGCGCCCAGTGCTACTACGCAAGCTAATGCGGAAAGACATGCGATTTTTTTCATCATAACCACCTCAAATAAGAAACCAAAGTAACCTTCACGTTCGAAAATATAACAAAAATCAGTGTGAAACTCTGCCTCAATTAAGATGTCCAAAGCATCATATGGTGTAACAGGAAGTTTCCAGAACTAACTATCCCATTCATTTTATTGAGATTTTCGTCACATAATCTATAAGATAAACTTATTGAACTTTTTGAGATTAGCAGATAATTCCTAAAGAGCTGGACAAAAAATGGACAGTTTTCAGGCGTTTTTTCACTTCTTTTAAAAAAACACGTTCTGAAAAAAACTTTTTTTCAGGATTTTTTCTCTGCCGTTTTCCCTCTACACTGACGGTGCTTTACCTTTCTTTTCAAAACTATAAATCTAAAAAATTCTGTATTCATGGAATCACCTCAAAAGGCCCAAAGGATGACGCATTCAGGACAGAACCCGACACAAAAGCAGACGAGCCTGCCGCCTGCAACCAATAACAACAGCCCTCCGGTTCCGGCTTTACCTAAAAAATCATCTCCCCTGGTGGCGATCCTGTTGCTGCTGGTTGCCATGCTTTCCTTGCAGGGCGGCGCGTCGTTAGCCAAAACGCTGTTCCCGGTGGTCGGGCCGCAGGGAGTGACTGCGCTGCGACTGGGAATCGGCTCTATTCTGTTGCTTCTCTATTTCCGTCCGTGGCGCCTGAAAATGCGCGGCGGTAATTTGCGTTCGCTGCTGATGTATGGTCTGGCACTGGGCTGTATGAACTACTCCTTTTATCTGGCGCTGCGCACCGTGCCGCTCGGCATTGCTGTTGCACTGGAATTTACCGGCCCGCTGGCGGTCGCCATGTTCTCTTCACGCAGGCCGGTGGATTTCGTCTGGGTGGTGCTGGCCGTCGCCGGATTACTGTTCCTGCTGCCGATCGGGCAAAGCGCGGGTGGCGTGGATCTCAAGGGTGCCTGTTTTGCGCTTATCGCAGGGGCGTGCTGGGCAATCTACATTCTGGCGGGTCAGCGTGCCGGCAGCAGCTACGGGCCCGGCACAGCCGCAATGGGCTCGCTGATCGCCGCGCTGATATTCTTCCCGATCGGTGTCATCCAGGCGAAGACCTCCATATTCAGCTGGGAAATTCTACCGCTGGGGCTGCTGATCGCCCTGCTCACTTCGGCCATTCCTTATTCACTGGAAATGATGGCGCTGACCAAACTCCCCGCTAAGACCTTCGGTACGCTGATGAGTATGGAACCAGCGATGGCCGCACTTTCCGGAATTATCTTCTTAGGTGAGTTCCTGACAGGTTCCCAGTGGCTGGGACTGGCAGCGATAATCGCGGCATCGGCAGGTTCCACCCTGACTATTCAACGTAAAACCAAAATCGAAACGGTCGATGTTCCCGGGAATAATCCTTCCGGCAAGTAGTCTTTTTTAAAATCCTCCCGCCCCTGAGAGTCAAAAAAGCCATGTTCATAAGACGTGGCTTTTTCTTTTTTATCAACGCGTTGAAAAATACTTTTATTTATTTCGATTTTTTATCGTTTTTCCTGCATCCAAAAGCGGGGGGTCATTCGTATGTATAGATGTGAGGCAAGACCTTACCTACTCAACGACAAAGGACTACATCATGAAAACATTAATCCGTACCGCTATCTGTGCTTCCCTGCTGCTGAGCACTGCGTCAATGGCTGCAATGATGTCCCAGAGCACCACCATGGTCGGTGGCGCTGAAATGTATCCTTCTAAAAATATCGTAGAAAACGCCCTGAATTCTAAAGACCACACCACGCTGGTCGCTGCCGTAAAAGCCGCCGGTCTGGTGGATACACTACAGGGTAAAGGTCCGTTCACCGTGTTTGCACCGACCAACGCCGCTTTCGCTAAATTACCGGCAGGCACTGTCGACAGTCTGGTGAAACCTGAGAACAAAGCCACGCTGACCAGCATCCTGACCTACCACGTGGTGGCCGGTAAGTATGAAATGAAAGACCTGGAAAAACTGCTGAAAAAAGGCAACGGTACTGCGGAATTGAAAACCGTAAACGGACAGCCACTGTGGATCATGAACAATGGCCCGCACAATATTCAGCTGAAAGATGGCAAAGGGAATGTCGCCAATATCAGTACTTATGACGTCCAGCAGAAGAACGGTGTGATCGACGTCATTGATACCGTCCTGATGCCAAAATAATACCGACTATACTGAGGGCATGATTTCTTTATGAAACAGCACCTCAGCAAGTCAGGACGGGCGAATGCATGACAATTTTTTAGTAAAGCCAACACCAGAGAAAGCGCTGGAAGTACAGCGTGAACTGATGAGCGCCATGGCCGTTGGCGATCGACAGGCATTTGAGCAGTTATACCGTCTGACGTCCCCCCGGCTTTTTGCCGTCGCGCTGAGAATGTTGCGTCGGCATGCCTGGGCAGAAGAGGTTTTGCATGACAGCTATATCACCGCGTGGAACCGCGCCGGTTCGTATAATCCGGCGCTGAGTTCCCCGATGACCTGGCTCACCCACATTGTCCGCAACCGCGCCATCGACTGGATGCGCGGGAGCGACAACCAGTTAGATGAACTGGATGACAATCAGGGAGAGAACGACGCCAGCGACAACGATGAACCCTTGCAACGGCTGCAACAGGACAGCGATGCCAAACAACTGGCCGACTGCCTCGCGCACCTTCCCGTCGAACAAAGACAAAGTCTGACCCTTGCTTATTATCAGGGCCTGTCACACGGTGAGGTCTCATCACATCTACAACAACCTCTGGGGACGATTAAGAGCTGGATCCGTCGCGCCCTGGATCACTTAAAGAGCTGCGTAGGACTATGAAAAGCAGAAGCCATTATCATGCTGCCCTCGCGGCTGAATATGCGCTCGGCACCTTGCGCGGCGCAGCCAGAATTCAGTTCGAACAGCAAATTCGTAATGATCCTGAACTGGCGGCAGAAGTTGCCCGCTGGCAGGAAGCGTTCACTCAGCTGGATAATCAGATTGTCCCGGTTATCCCGCCTGCTTCGGTGTGGAAACGTATACAGCATAACCTTGCACTGCAACCGGCCAGGTTACCTCCTCCGGCAAGAAGACTGGTACGCGCTTATCTCGGCTGGGCGCTGGCTGCCGGGCTTGCGGCGCTGTTACTGATCCCACGCCTGCTGGTGCAACCTGAAACCCCGACGCCGGTGGCTATTCTCGCCAGCAGTGCGGGTGCGCAGGACGGGCAATGGGTGGTAAGTGTTGATATGAGTACACGCAGCCTGATGCTGACACCGCTGAAAGCGCAGGGTATTGCCGACAACCGCAGCCTTGAACTGTGGGCCATTCCGCCAGGTGGAAAACCCCGCTCGCTCGGCTTGCTGAATACGCAGCAACCGACGCAGCTGGCGCTGGCTGAAAGGATGCCGGATCCGGGTTATACGCTGGCGATAAGTCTGGAACCTCGCGGTGGCTCGCCAACCGGACAACCGACTGGCGCAGTACTGTACAGTGGTGCTCTGGCGCTTTAAGCTACCAGACACAAAACCAAACGGCAGGTATCCCCTGCCGTTATCTTTTTAAAATAATAATTTATGCCAGTAATTACTTTCAGTGAATAAATAAATCTCTCAATAAAAACGGGACACCGGAATATATATTCACACACTTTAATTTACATTTATTAATATCAACCCGATGCAATGAAATTATTATCAATATTATTTGATCATCCACACTTTAATAACACACATGTTCAGGACGATTCCTATCCACCTTAAGAATCAGCGTGATAAGGTGGTTTCTCAAATACGAAATTGTCTATTAGACAGATACTATCAAAGCGATAGGAACAGCTGTCCTGCAAAATTTCGATTTATTGCTATACTGAATGCAGTTGAGAAACAGCTTTGTAGCAATTAATTTTAATGAAACAAGGAGATATGAATATGAGCACCGCTAAACTGGTCAAAACGAAATCTTCTGAACTAATTTATACACGCAATGATTTAGATGAAAGCGTCAAACTCAATACTATCAAGGTCCTGAACCGTCTGGTGACCGAATATATTGATCTGTCGCTGATTATCAAACAAGCCCACTGGAATATGCGTGGCGCAAACTTCATCGCCGTGCACGAAATGCTTGATGGATTCCGCACAGCGGTTATCGATCACCAGGACACCATCGCAGAACGTGTGGTGCAGTTAGGTGGTGTGGCCTTGGGTACCGTGCAGGTTGTTAACGATAAAACCCCGCTGAAAAGCTACCCGACCAACATCCATACTGTGCAGGAACACCTGAAAGCGCTGGCAGACCGCTTTGCCGTTGTCGCCAACGATACCCGTAAGGCTATCGGCGAAGTGGAAGATGAAGACACCGCGGATATTTTCACCGCTGCATCGCGTGACTTGGATAAATTCCTGTGGTTCATCGAATCGAATATTGAGTAGTCCATATCGGGCAACTTTAGCCCGATACCGCAGGCTCACGCTGCGAAACTTTGAGTGATTAATGCGAAAGGCCAGTGACGAAAGTCGCTGGCTTTTTTGTGTCCGGTAAAAAAGCCCTGCCCCTCGCTTGTAAAAATTTGACTTAAAACCCACCTCAACCTGTAACTATCTATCAGCATTTAATAATACCTCTGATGAATAGTTACAAATTCAACTAAATCCGCAACATTAGCCTATGGGACCGGTTTCAATATCTCACTGATAAACAGACAGTTTATTTCTTTATTCAGAGAATTCTTAAACCAATAGGCAGGGTGAATGATTTAATACAAATTAATAGTTCAAAGCAATTTTACATAGATGTGATCACCCCTGAAACTTGCTGAAATATTTTTAAGCAACCTTTGCATTTTTGTGAAAAGGGTATCTCACTCTAACCCGATAAAAAATAGAGATAATTACCAGGAATGTTCCCCCGGTATTAATCTTCTATCCCCAACTTACGGACAAGTGACGCCCCCGCTTCAGACACATCTCAGATGTGTCATGCAATAACCGCCTCCCCACATTCCGACCCGTTCCCGAGCGCATTGGCTGCTGTAAGCCAGGGGCGGTAGCGTGGAAAAACGTATAAAAACTGGAAAATCCAATGGCACGTAGTGGCTTAGAAGTACAAAAAGCAGCGGTAAAAGCGCTGTTTTTGAGGGAGATTAAAACCCGTTTTGGTAAGTACCGATTAGGGTATCTGTGGGCAGCACTGGAGCCGATGGCACATATGCTGATTATGCTGGCCATATTTGGTTACTTCATGCATAGAACAATGCCCGATATATCATTCCCTGTGTTTTTAATAAACGGCATTATTCCTTATTTTATCTTTAGCAATATCAGCAAAAGATCAATTGGAGCCATAGAAGCAAATCAGGGACTCTTCAATTATCGCCCTGTCAGGCCAATCGATACAATCATATCAAGAGCAATTTTAGAAACTCTTATCTATGCAATTGTTTATATTCTAATGATGACAATGGTCAGATTATCTGGAGAGAGTTTCAAAATCATCGATGTCATAACATTGATATTCTCCTGGATCCTTTTAGTTATTTTTTCTAGTGGAATCGGACTTATTTTTATGGTGATTGGAAAAACTTTCCCTGAAACTGAGAAATTCCTTCCGATACTAATCAAACCTCTCTATTTCATCTCCTGTATCATGTTCCCCTTACATAACGTCCCAAAAGAATACTGGCCATATTTATTATGGAATCCGCTTGTCCATGCAGTGGAATTGTCTCGGGAATCTGTTTTTCCAGGATATATTAGTACTGGCGTTAGTCTTAGTTATCTTGGGTTCTGTGCTCTCATTACTTTGTTCATTGGTTTGGCTTTGTATAGAACACGCGAAGAGGCCATGTTGACATCATGATTAAAATTGAAGGTTTAACTAAGTCATATAAAACACCAAAGGGCAGGCACTTCGTTTTTAAAAATCTAGAAATTGAAATTCCCTCAAATAAAAGCGTTGCCCTTGTTGGCAGAAATGGCGCAGGTAAATCAACTCTTTTACGTGTTATTGGGGGTATTGACAGAGCCGATTCAGGAAAAGTGATTACGAATAAAACAATTTCCTGGCCTGTTGGTTTATCTGGGGGATTTCAAGGAAGTTTGACCGGAAGAGAAAACGTTAAATTTGTAGCACGTTTGTACTCAACGGCCGCTGAACTCAGAGAAAAGGTGGCTTTTGTTGAAGAGTTTGCTGAATTGGGAAAATACTTTGATATGCCCATCAAAACTTATTCATCTGGTATGAAATCCCGACTTGGATTTGGCTTGAGTATGGCTTTTAAATTTGACTATTATCTGGTTGATGAAGTCACTGCAGTTGGCGATGCTCGCTTTAAAAAAAAATGCGCCGACTTATTTAAAGCACGCCATGATGAAGCAAACTTTTTGATGGTATCCCATAGCTTAAACTCCTTGAAAGAGTTTTGTGATGTCGCCCTATTCCTGGGAAGGGATAATAAGGCAATCTTTTTTAATTCTGTTGATGATGCAATACAAGCGTATAAAGAAGACGAAAATTTATAGTCGTATTGAAATCATCGACAAGTTAACAATCATATACTATAAAAGTTAAGGGTATAAGTAATGAAAACTGTTATTACATTTGGTACTTTTGATGTGCTTCATATTGGTCATATTAAAATATTGCAACGTGCAAAAGAATTTGGAGATCGTTTGGTTGTTGGCATTTCGTCAGATGCATTAAATTTCTCAAAGAAACAAAGAAATCCAGTTTATCCAGAGCAAGAAAGAAGAGATATCATTGCTGCATTGGGCTGTGTTGATGAAGTATTCATTGAGGAATCGCTGGAACTTAAGGGCGAATATATTAAAAAGTTTAATGCTGATATTTTAGTAATGGGAAATGACTGGGAAGGACGATTTGACGAATATAAAAGTCTTTGCGCAGTAACCTATCTACCAAGAACTGAAGGAATCTCTACTACACAATTGATTGCAGAGATTAAAAAATATGGTTAATGCACCTAGAATTGGTTTTATCGGATGGAATCCATTTCAATTCCTCCATATTAAAAGATTAGCTCAGGCATTAGAGGGGGCATGCTTCATAATAGAAAAAAGAAAAGAGTTCATTTCTGATTTCAGCAGTGAAATTCTGGAATGTGAAGATATTCCAATAATGATTTGGGACCGTGCAAAAATGCCATCGTTAGATGGAGTTTTTGATATTATCGTTTGTCAGACTCCATTTTTTAGAATTGAAGAGTTCGAAAAAACTAAAATTGCCATGATCCAGTATGGCTATGCTAAGGAACCTCATAATTATGGAGCATGGCGATCACTGGCCGATGTCTGCATGACTTATGGTCCATATGCAACACAAAAAATATCCTCGTTTGCTCCATCTGTTTCTGTCGGAAATCCAAGATATGATATTTGGGCCTCAGAGGAATTCCATAGTATTGCAAAAAAAACTCATGGCAGTAATTTAGATCCCAGCAAAAAAACAGTTCTTTATTTGCCAACATGGGGTGACTTATCCAGTGTTGACCAATATTTAGATTCTGTTTATTCCTTAGCTGAAGAGTACAATGTCATATTAAAAATGCATCACAACACTGAACTACTTGAATCCGATCGTAAAAAAAGAGTCACAGATGGTGAAGTTATTCATTATGGTGCTAATGATGATTTATTAGCTTTATTATCAGTTTGCGATTTAGTTATTTCAGATTATAGCGGTGCCATCTTTGATGCAATTTACTGCAAGAAACCAGTAGTATTACTTAATACAAATCTAGATGAGCAACTGGGTGGTAAGAAAATTGACGAATATAGCCTTGAATATTCAAGAAGAGATGAATTAGGATATGTAGTAAAAAGTCCAGAAGAACTTTTTTTGGTTATCAGTGTTGCATTAACAGAGAGTAACTTACATTCAAAGACGTCTAAAAATCTTCGTGAAGAATTATTTTTAGATACTACAAATGCGACAGAAATAGCGGTCAATGTGCTAAATGGACTGCATAAAAATGAGTATATACCCTCACAATCTCAGGCATATATAAGAAGCGAAATCAAAGAACTTCTTAGAACAAAAAGACAACTCGCCATTGCCAATAAAAAATTGAAAGAGGGAAAGTAAGTGGCAAAAATTAAAAACTATTTCATCGTCAAAGCAATCTTCCTTTGCTCAAAAATAGGTGCTCATCGAACAGCTTTGAAATTAGTGAACCGAAGCTTAAGACGAAACATCTCTCTAAACAATCTAAGAAAAGCAGTCAATCTCGCCAAGAAAAGTAACAATAATATTCTTGTAGAGAAATATGCTAACGAAGCAATAAAAAGATATCCAACTAATTCCTTTGGATATTTGGAAAAAGCCAACTTGCTGATTGATGAAGGTGAGGTAACACAAGCCAGAGATATTCTTTCTAAGGCTCCTAAATCGGCAGGAACGCATTCTGCATTAACCAGATTAAAAAATCATAAATCTATTCCGTTAAAAGTAGCTAAAGAAAAAAATTTAGTAGAAAAAAAATCAAAATTAGAGTTAGCTTTTCAAACTGCCGGTTCTGACCATACTCTTTTGAATGCTATTGCGAATCAAGCCCGAGCAGGAATACAAAACTCTCCACGATTATCTTCAAACTATAATATCTTGTGTAAAGTACTGGGTCAGCTTAATGATAATCATGGTGTGATTTCAACCATTCACAGCATGCCCGATGAATTAAGCACAACGTTGAATAATCAAATGCACCTTGCGGCATCTTACAATAAAGTAGGAAATCAACAAGAAGCTTACTTAACACTTATCAAAGCACAAATTAAATATCCTTCAGAACGTAGAATTCTTATGAGAATAAGCGATATTTTGCGTGATGATGCGTTACCTATCAAAGCATATTCTTATATTCGTGCTGCAAAATCATGTTATCCAGAATATGGTACTGTCAGACAGTTATCCTTTGAAATCGATCATAATCTGATTGATGAGGCACGAAAATCTCTGCAGGAGATCTTAAACTTCCCAACACTAAGTTTTATGAAATTTTTGCCAATGATAAATCGTTCACTGCCGTATTTTGATGATATGTCGAAGGAAATTATTACAGCAAAAATGAAATCAAGAATGATCCTTGAGGCAGATAAAGGTCGTAAAGGAATTAATCCTACTGAGCAGATCCGTGTTGCTTTGAAATGCCGCTGGTTAGAAGAGGCAAAACACATAATTCATCGTTCAAGTAAAACTATACAACCAGTTAGTGACGCCAGACAACACTGGTTTAATGAGACATTAAATAACATTGGCAATAATAGAGACATTTTTGAGCTAGCTAGTTTCAATGAAGAAAACACCAGTTTATATGGACTTATAGAAGGCACACCTGTTGAAATTTCAAAATTAGATATACCACTTGATAAGATTATTGAAATATTTATACCTACTGTATTTTTTGCAGAACCAGAGCAAGAAAAATCAAGCTATAAAACTGTCAGAGAGTTTTTGTCAACTGTATATTCTTATTTGAAAGATAATAAGGATTTTGTTCTTGTACCCCGCCACCAGTGGAACTGGCGTAAATGCAATCCTAAAATTCCAGGTAGCCGGGTGCTGAGCTATCATACCCACGATGAGTATAATCAGCATCATATTCACATCCAGGAGGCGGCTTTGGCGGGCCGATGCACCATAGATTATCAAGGTTTTGCTGGATATTCATCCTTAGCAACACATTTTCTGCCAATCGAACTCTCAACAAAAGATTCTACTCAGCTTCAGCTTGAATCTAACGCTGCAAATCTAGCCATTCAATATATTCAGGGCAATATTTCAAAATATGAGCAAGAGGAAGAAAGAGAAGTGTTTGAAGGTAATTATGTATTTGTAGCGTTACAAATACCTACCGATGTTGTTGCATCCCTTGCATATATTTCTGGTGTCGATCTGGTTCGAACCGTAGCTGAATTCTATGAAGGAACGTCCACTAAAGTTATAGTCAAAAGACATCCCTACTGCAACAGTAAGACAATTCAATCAACACTGGAACAATTAAGCCTCGACAAAAAAATTAAAATATCTACAGCTTCAGTTCACGATTTAATATCAGGTGCACAGACAGTATTTACAGTTAACTCGGGGGTAGGTCTTGAAGCCTTACTTCATAAAAAACCTGTTGTCGTGACCGGCTCTTGTGATTACGCATATGCAGTAGCTGCTCAGGCAAGAAACAACGATGAGTTATACAGTATTTTAAATACTCAACTCTGTTTCGATGCGAATAAAACTAATAAGCTGTTACAGCATTATATTTATGAATATTCCACAAAAAGTAATGATATTGAAGGCATCAAAGACAAGCTTGATAGTTGGTTGAGCATAGATCTTAGTGTAAACAGCACTGCAAAAATAGCGGGTTAGCCCTCTCTAGCAATAGTTATAACTAAGCAGGCATTCAGATGGAACTTGTATCAAAAACTGCAAAAATATCCAAGCGCGCTACATTAATTGACCCTGTTCGTATTAATGACGATGTTCATATCAGTGATAAAGTATTCATTGGGAAATATACAGTACTTGGTAAAAGATCTAATATTGGTCCGTTCTCTTCAATCGGAAGTTATTGCATTATTGATCATGATTGTGATATTGGATTAGCATCATATCCTACTAACTTTCTTAGTACGCACACCTTCCAATACAACAAACACCATTTTGGACAGATAGATTCATATAGCGAAATACCAAAAATAAGCTGGAATGATAGTACCGAAACTATAATAGGCAATGATGTCAAAGTTGGCCCTCAAACAACTATCTCTCGGGGTGTTACAATTGGCACTGGTGCAATTATATCCCCGAATACCTTTATAAAAACGGATATTCCTCCATATGCAATAGTTGAAGGAAATCCTTCAACTATTGTAGGCTATCGATTTGATAAGGTTACAATCGGCAAATTGCTAGAAAGTCAATGGTGGGACTTCAATCCAGAAGATTTAATAAATATTGATTTTTCTGATATTCAGTCAGCGATAAATGATGTATTTAATTTAAGATTACACTATCAACTTCGTAATGAAACATTATTTAAAAATTCCATTTCCAATAATGCTAGTATCTCTAAAACAGGTATAATTTGGTTTAATACACCTTACTCTCATATTGATAAAAACATACTTGATAAATTCAAGAAACTGACAATTAATAACACTGATTCAACTAGCGATCTTCAAACTGGCGAATATACAATATCTGATGCTATTTATGATTCAAATCGTGGTTGGTATAAAATAAAATTTCTTGTAAATGATATGGAGTACACAGGTATCTTGGGTAGGAACTCTTTAAACTTCACTTTAAGTTAAATACCTAAGGACAAATATGAATCTTCAACATTCTTCTGATGGTGCTCATTTTAAATATTTAAACCACTATAACTCAAACAAGCTTGCGATATTTTTTTCTGGTACTGATAAAACCGAAGGTAAGTTCGACTTTTGGAATGTTGGTAATTCACTAAATTGCCATAAACTTTTTTTCAATAATGGTAGTAACGAATGGTACCAGCGAGGGATAATTGGATTTGGCGACAGCATACATGGTACCGTAGAGAAAATCCGCTCTCTTTGTAAAGAGTTTTCAATAACAGAGGTTTTTTTAGTAGGTGTTAGCATGGGAGGTTATGGCGCAATATTATTTGGTGCGCTTCTCAATGCAAAAATCTTGGCTTTCGGCTTTGATTCTAAATTAAAAATAACTGGCAGTCGGAGTGCCAAAAGACTTCCAAAAGACATAAAGATTTTATATGATGATCTCAGACCTGTTATCGAAAATTCTGATTGTCATGTAACCCAAATCTGTGGTGAATGCGATGCATTAGATCTTTATTCAGCAAGCAGAATATTTTCATTAAAAAATGTCAAAAGCATTTCATTAAGAGGGATTGGGCACGGAAGTGCTCCATTTATTAATGAAAACTATAATTTAGTAGAATACATTTCTAACTGGATGAATAATGATGCACCATTCATTATTGAATCTGTTAATAGCGTTTGCTCAATTAAACTGACAAATTCCATATACCAAGCATATTTAGCATATGCCAGAAAATCCTGGGATGAAGTAGATTGTTTATGCAGAAATGCCCTTCTATTATCGCCTTATCATGAATATATTAACTTTATGCTTGGTACGGCTCTACTCGAACGCAACTTAGCAGAAGAAGCTTTAGGACCATTATATATTGCAGTTGGTGTCGCGCCTCATTATCCAGCAGCCCAATATAGACTAGCTAGGGCATTAATGAAGCTCAAGAATTTCTCTCAAGCACAATATCATTTAGAAATTCATGTCAGGCAGAACCCAACATCAACTGTGGCTTTATTATTTCTGTCCGATGTTCATTATGAATTAAAAAACTATAAATTAGCGTTTTTAAAAATAAATGAGGCAATACAACTAGGTGCCACTGAAGACAAGACAAAGAAAAGGCTAGAAAAACTCGGATCAATATATTGTTAAAAATTACCGACGGTTATTACCGTCGGTAATTTTTAATTCAAATCAAAAATAAAATTAATAGCGTTGTTGCCAATTCCTTTTGTATAAATTTGATCGTTCTTTTTAACTCTAAATCGATATTCTTGCCTTTCTTCTACAAACTGTAATGAATCAACAGTATAATCGCCTTCGAAGAGTTCAGTTTGCTCACCTTTAAAACCCCGTTCTTGTCTAACTTTGATCAATCTAACAGAAGTGAATTTTGACTTTAGGTCATCAACATCCATTTTTGTATTTGACGCGAAATAAAGCCATCCAAAGGCACTACCCGAAACATTTACTTTTCTCTCAACAAAGTCACCGTATGCAGGATCTACAGCGCAATGTTCTTTTGAACCTCGCTGCTCCAAGGCTTCAAACATTTCCAACCATTTATTGGAAATGTTCTGGTGCGAAAATTTCTCCATATTTCTTGAACCATTGGCAGCCATAGATTTAACTAAACTTGGAGAAGATAATAGTTCATTTACTCTTATAATAAACTCTTCATTATTATCAACTAAAAAACCGTCTTCTTCATTTGTTATTATCTCTTCTGGTCCATAAAGAGTTTTAAATGACACCACTGGAGTACCAAGCGATAATGATTCCGCAAAACTTACACCAAATCCTTCGAAATGTGATGCCGCTAGGCTGACACTAGCACGGGAGAAAACAGTCGCTGCATCTGTTGTATAACCTTTGAGGAAAATTGAATCATTCATATTTAAATGATTTATTTTCTCCCTAAGCATTTCTTCTTCAACTCCTGTACCCCAAATTTCCAACTTGGCATCTGAAATATTTTTTACTACTTCAGAGAAGTTTATTAAAATTTGTTCAAGATTCTTCATTGAATGCAAGCGACATACTGCAACAGCAAGTTTATTGTCTCTAACAACATCTTCTACAGGGTTAAATTTAGTCAGAGGATTCCCTATTACAAAAATATTCCCTCTATCTCTAAATTGAAATTTAATATGTTCACTTTGCTTAGCTGTTAACACAATAAGTGCATCTGCGACTGGTAACCCATTTAAAACTTTTGCATAACGATCATTTAAAACTGCACCTGGTTTATATGGAGATTTAAAATGATTGTTATGAATTGTCAGGATTTTATATATATCCTTCCCCAGAACATTCATTACAGTATCGCAGGTAGGTGGTGAATCAGAAATTATAGCCGTCGGTAAGTTTCGATTTCCTAATTCACCTAACCAATGAGAATGAGCTTCGTCTCTGCAATCGAATTCCAGAGGAATTTCATTAGGAACGCTAATGGAAATCCATAAGCATTCATTTTTATCTTGAATTAGTTCTTGTAAAAATAAATGACCACTACTTGTATAGTAACGTACTATTTTAAGATCTGTATTTTTAACAACATTTACTTTTCTAGTAATCTTCGTTTTTACTATGTTGTTAATAACTATTTTATCTTCAACTGCACTCGAATAATTTTTTATCACTAACTCAGAAATATATGCATAGTACGCATAAAAATTAACAACATTAACCGTTGCTGAAATTCTTCCCTCTTCCCTCATTGCTTCAAATGTAGATAAAAGTTTAGAATCAAAGTTGGTTAAAGCCACAAATGATTTGATACCTCTCGTATTGAAAGCATCACATCTACTTAACGCGACTCTGGTCAATCCCCCAGCACTTGCTGATAAAGCATTCAAAACTATAATCACTTGATTCATCACATTCCCTATCTACTTAAAATTTATTAATCGCATTTTTTAAAGGTATTTTTTTCAACTTTATTTCCGATAACTGGTTTTCCAATTATTTTCTCTCTCATGCTTTCAGGAAATTGTACAAAGGTTTCGGGTGTAGAATTATAGCTATTCCCCAAAATTTCATTATTATCACCTTCTATTCTAACTGATATTTTATTATTGCAAAACTTGTTATTCTTAATTAAATTATTATTGGCGAAATCTTCATAGAATTTATTCTTACCATCCATTGAGGAATCACCACAGTCCCATTTTGAAAGATTTTTACTTTGCCTTGCCGCAATCCAAACTCCAACTTCTTCTTCGGAAAATATATTATTTATTATTGTATTATAATCGCTATGTTGCCAGCGAATGACTGATTTTCCATTTGAAAATTTCTCACTACAGTTTTTATAGAGAAAAACACCTCCTGCTTTATTATCTGAGAAGTAATTATCTTTAATGAGATTATTTGCTGAGGAGTCAATATGAATGCCAGCACTCCCGCTTTGACGATTGTTAGTATCTGCATTGTTAATTATAAAATTTTTCAAAACTTCTATTTTCTGTGACGAATGCTCAAGATAAATCGCAGGCCCCCCAGATCCATCTATTTCAGAATCTTCTATTATAGAATTTGTAGTGTAACTATCAAAGAATACCGCAACTCTGCCGCTATTAGATATCTTGATGTTTGTTAAGGTTATCTTCTCAGGTGAGCGAGAGTAGTTTAAATCATGTTCTTCACTCAATTCCTGCGCTTTAATGCCATTTGTTATGCGAATCCCGCTATTAAGATAATTTATAATTTTGCAATTTATTATCTTCACATCACTTATTTTCTTTCCTTTTCCAGTGACTAATATTCCTACCCGATGAATATTTCCACCATCGAGTGTTGCTCCCTGACAGTTTAAATGAGTGCCGCTTTTAGTAATCTTCAATTCCCCATGATAAATACAACTTGTATTAAGAGTTACATTTAGCCCAGAGTTTTGCATATCAGGAAGCTTACAACTGTCTGAATTTGCGCTTACCACATTTGTATAACCGAGAAAAAACACTAAGAACAGCATAATTTTGTTAAAGGTTAGATTAAACATGTCATCCACTCATCTAAAAATCATTAATAAAATATAAACTTACTAAATATTTATTTTATTATAGTAAAACCCTTGGCGATTCAATTTATATTCACATTCCTTTGTTTCTTTATTTATCTCACCATAATACACCGCATTAATCTGCGTATTCTTCAGCAAGTATAGACGGAACTGTTTGAAAAGCTTCATATCCGGTTTGAATCCTGAGGTCCAGAACTGGTTCAGATGCCCCTGATAGGTAATGCCTTTAATGTCATACAACGCCTTGCCCATCACGATCAGCGGCTTGTTATGGATAAGCGCAGAGATACCGGCGGTGCTGTTAATCGTCACCACGGCTTTAGCGTGTGTGAGCAGTTCCGGCATCGGCAGATCGTGGATGTAGATCACCCGGTCGGTCACGCCATATTTTTTTCCAAGCTGGCGGATCAGCGGTCCGTACAGGCGGTGTCCCCTGTCCATCGGATGATGTTTGATGACCAGGAACTCACTCTTCGGCGCTTTTTTGGCGAACGAGTGCATCACTTCATTGATGTAATCACGGATATCTTCATACGGGCTGTGATTACGGATCTGGCTGTCGTTGTAGACCTGCAAAATCGCCAGATAATAACGCTGATCCAGATCGGTCTGGAGCTGCTGCAAAACGTTGCGCTGGCGGAAGGCATACACCTTTTTACGCCAGGCCGCGCGAGTCCAGCAACGTGCCTCATACCACGGCGAGAAGGATTTGTGATGGCGATATTTCGGGAAATCGTGGCGGTGACGCCAGCCGGCCAGATAATAGGTAATGGCGTGACGGACGCGCTGCCAGCCCGAAGGTTTTAGCTGCTCGATTTCCGGCATGGTCATTTTTGGCAGGCTGCGGTAAAACTCGGCATCACGCGGCAGGCTGGAATAGGCGTTTACGCCGTTCTGTTCCAGCGTGATGTAGTGCGGGCGCAGATAGCCCTCCTCAAACGCCAGGAAGCGAACGCCTTTGGCCTGTGCCCAGCGTTTAGCGGCCTGATGCAGTGGACGGCAATCCCCGAAACACACGATGGTATCGAAGTCGTACTCCTGCCAGGTTTCTTTTAGCCAGGTCGGAAACTCATCCGGGGTCTGCTGGTACAAGCGGTATTCACGCTTTCGCGAATACAACCTGTCGCCGCCGTTGAAAACGACGTTCACCGCTTCGCGGCCCAGTGACTCCAGCCACTGCGCTAAATCGCTGAAGAAAGGTCCCATCGGGCCCTGCAACAGCAAATATTTTTTTCCAGAAAGTAATGTTGTAAGCGCCTTACTGTCCATTTCTGTCCGATTCCATCAACGCCTTGGGCATTTAGTAAGAAGCTGTTCTCAGGTGCTCAATGTCACCCGGATCAGCATGAGCAGTTTTCTGTAATAACGGACTATCCTGCCCGCTTTTATTCTTGTGAATTGCATCTCTGCCCTTGGGGTCGCAGCGAGAAGTTCAACCGCCTGCTCCGCCAAAATAGGCTCCCGACTTTGCGGGTCGATGTACGACGGGTACGCAATCAGCGCCTGGTAAACCACGTCGTCTACTGTGAGGCTGCGCAGCCGGCGTGAACAGCTATGCTCATCCTGCGTCAGTCCCCATCCGGCATAAAATGGCATGCCGTAACACGCCACTTTCTTGCCATGTAATAAGGCTTCAAAACCTGACAATGATGTCAGGGTGTGCAGCTCGTCGGCAGCCTGAATGCACTGAATAATGTCGGCATCCAGCGCCTGACTGTCGGCCCAGCGGCTGACATCTTCCGCAGGAATATTCCCCTGCCGGTTACCGACCAGAACGTCCGGGTGCGGCTTATAAATGATGTAAGCGTCGGGATTACGCTCCCGCACCGTGCGCAGCAAATCACTGTTGGTGCAAAGCGACAGCGTGCCCGTCAGAATTGAGGCGTCATCTTCCACCTGTCCCGGCACCAGAATCACTGTCTTGCCCGCCGCTTCCACAGGCAATATAAACGCAGCGCCGAGGTTATATTTACTGACTTTGCTGGCGACCAGTCTCTGGCGCAGCGCCGCAGCACGTTGTTGCTGAAACACCGTCAGCTGACTGTTATTCAGCAACTGCTCGAGGTCACTCGGGCGCGTGGCATCGTAATAAATGCCTGATTTATCCAGCACCAGCGACAGCGGCGGATGCAGGTCAGAACCCAGTCCTGCCGAGCGCAGAAAGCCGTCTTCCATGCGCCATTGCGGGATCTGATGTTGTGCGGTCTGAGCCCCCCAGCGCGCTTCGCCTTTAATTCCCCACACCACGCAGGCGGTTTCACCGGCATAGCGTTTACTGAAATTCACTTTGTTACTTTTGGTTCGCAGGAACGGCGCCAGAATGCTGCGCTTCCAGAGCGTCAGCCCCGGTGACCACAAACGTCCGGTCCGCTGCTGGTGATGACGTCGTTGCATTGAAAGCCAGCTAAGTACATCAAATAACGTGCCACTCTTACCGCTGACCGGATTGATATACCGGCTGTAACGTAAACAGGCGGCGCTGAAC
Organism: Rahnella bruchi; assembly: GCF_003614975.1. Classification (GTDB taxonomy): domain Bacteria; phylum Pseudomonadota; class Gammaproteobacteria; order Enterobacterales; family Enterobacteriaceae; genus Rahnella; species Rahnella bruchi. Next base: position 44,108 of record NZ_QZWI01000003.1, read on the forward strand.
AGGTCTTCCAGACTGGCTATACCACGCCTCGCCCGGAGCGGTTCCGACTGCGCATGACGATCGTCCGTTAATCCCCAGCCCGCATACCACGGCTGTCCGAACACGCTGACCGGTTTACCGGCAATCAGCGCCTCAAAGCCATAGTTGGACGTCACGACATACACGTGCTCAACCAGACGCAGCAAAGACTGCGGGCTGACGTTTTCCGCCAGCAGTTTGATCCGCGGTTCCTGTTGCGCCAGTTGTGCAATCTGCGTGAAATAGCCTGCTTTTTTGCCGTGTAAAACGTCCGGGTGGATCTTCACCCAAATCTCAGACTGTGGGTTTTCAGCAATCGCCGAGCGCAGCATGTCGTCAAACTGTTCAGCTCCGGCATTGCCGTAAACCACTGCCATATCAGCGAAGGTCTGATCGACCACTAAAACCGCGCCCTGTTCAGGCCGGGTCAGCGTGCACGCAGGTGCCTGGTTATATTTCGACAGGTCACCGTCAACGATCATCTGCATGGCCTGACGCGCGGCATCATGCAGCAACTGGTTCTCTTCCCGCTGGTGGATAAGCCGCTCCAGCGTGCCCGGCTGCGAGGCGTCGTAATACATGCCCTCTGTATCCAGCACCATTGAAAGCGGCGCAGCGCCTGTCACACCCAACTCCAGAGAACGGATAAATCCGTCCTCGAGGCGCAACACCGGCAGGCCCGACTTTTTGGCCAGCGCGACGGCTTTATCGCCGGTTGGCCGGTAACCCCACACGGCAATCTGCATGATGTCTTCCGGCACCGGCCGCAGCAGAGAAAGCTTGCGGCACGGCTGACCCAGAAAGGCTTCCAGATGCGGGATGCGCTGAATGCCCGCCGAAAAAATCCCAATCATTAAATTGTCAGAACCACTTTCGCGGCAACCGCCAGCTGATAAAGGATCGTCGAGATACCACGGGTAACTTCGATGTTCTTCGATTCGTATTTCGGCAGCACCATCAGTTCATCGCCGGGTTGCAGCGATTTCACGTCTTCTGCGTTAATCGCTTCGCCGTTCTGTTTGATCAGGATGACTTTGGAGTTACCCGCTTTCTGCGTGTAACCGCCGACTTTCTCGATGTAATCATCCGGGCTCAGACCTTTCTGCCAGCTCACCGCATTCGGGAACAGCACTTCGCCGTGGATCATCACCAGCGAGGTCTTCTCAGGAATGTTGATGACGTCGCCGTCTTCGAGGATCACCTGATTCAGGTTCGTTTCACTCAGCACCACTTCACCTTTCGGCACTACCTGACGGGCTTTCGCCACGAAACGGCTGACCAGCTGGGCTTCCTGCGCGCGCAAGCGCCCTTCTTCCTGCGTTGAAGATTGTGCCGACAGAGAGGCTTCTTCCAGTTTCTGCAACGTCAGATCCAGCATCTCTTTCTGGCGGAGCGCCACCGAGCGGCGGTACAGCTGGATGGAGTTAATCTGCGACATGCTGTTGGTGCGGATCTTCGGCAGCAGCTGGCTCATGGTGGCGCCATACGGCAGTACGACCGCGTGTTCACCCGAATGCGCGCCTTCGATACGCACCTGGATGGTCCCCGCGTAACGGTCAGAGCTGACAATCAGTTTGTCGCCATCCTGTAATGAACGGCCCGGCGCGGAACCCAGCGGATAGTATTCGCTGCGTTTCATGCTGCCCTGCTGGCGGATAATGGTCATGTGCGTCGCGCCCGGTTTCGGACGCGCCCAGCTCAGGGCTTCGCTCACCGGAATAGTGCTGTCACGGAATTCAAAGTCGTAGCTGTTAAAGACATCACCTTCCACGCTGAACGTGTGCTGACGCGGCCCGACTACGATGGTATCGCCGTCAGAGAACTGTGACAGTCGCAGGTCGCCGTTAAGCAGGAAATCATACAAGTTGATGCGCGAACGCACGCGGTCATTGTGTTTCACCACGATGTCTACGTAGCTGCCGCGTTCGGTGTCCACGCCACCGGCTTTACTCAGATAAGAAAGCAGTGAGTCAGACGCCACGCCGCCGTATAAGCCCGGATTGGTGACATAACCGGTGACAAACACTTTGACCGGCTGTGCCTGAAGCAGTGAGGCGTAAACGTTCACGTTAGCCTGATAAACCTGTTTCACTTTGGTAGTGATCACGCTGTTCAGCTGGCTGTTAGACACACCGGCCACTTTTAGCGGGCCGACGTTTGGCAGGAAGATATTGCCTTTCGGGTCAACGGTCAGCGCGCCATCAAAATTGAATGCGCCCCACAGTCGGATTTGTACCTGGTCACCAAGGCCGACGATGTAATTCGGGTTGAAACCAATGCTGGCCGCGTTATCGGCAGCCGCGCCGCCGGTAAATAACTGCGCACCGAACATGCGGCTCATGACCGCAGGCACCGGAGGCGGCGGCGAATCATCAAAACCGGTATCAGAACCGGTCTGCTGGGTCTGACCGGTTAAAAATGTCGGCAGCGGCGCTGCGCCGGTCATGTTTGGATCGGCGTTGATCCCGACGGCATTTGCCTGGGTAAGCTGGCAGGCCAGCAAAATTAATACGGACTTCAATAATTTCATAACAAGCTCTGTGTGCGATTCTTCAGGCAAAAAGGGATAGCGGTACAAACCACATCAATCTTTATGGTCATCGATAACGGCCAGCAATAATTTAATCGTTCCGAATAACAGGCAGCACACCAGCAGCCAGCTTGCGATCATATAAGGAATATTCGGGAACGTGGTTTCTTGCGGGAGCTGCGGCGAACTGATCACCGAAAGCACTTTCAGTTTCCGTGCCGCTTCAACACGGGTTTTCTCAACCGATGTCAGCGTCAGTTTGTAGAGCTCGGTATCAAACTCGACTTTCGATTTAATGCTTTCGAAATCCACCGCCATGCTGTTCAGCTGATGGCCATCCGGTGCGGTGATTTTGCTTTTTTCCTGATCGATTTGCTTGCCGAGAGAAGTAATGGCGTTCTGCGCGCTGATCACCTGCGGCGCATCTTCACGCAGATAGGTCAGCAGGTTGCGCAGTTCCGCTTCCATCTGGATTTTTTGCCCCATCAGCGTATTGACTAACGTGGTCGCTGCAATCGCCTGAGCCTGCGGATCGAGAATATTGTTGTGGTTCTGATACGCCAGTAACTGGGTTTTGCTTTCGTCCAGACGGGCGCGGGCTTCACGCATTTCGTTTTCAGCAAACGCCTGCTGATCGCGGGCGATTTTATGCGTGATTTCGTTAATGAAACGTTCGGATTCTTTGAGAACCGCTTTGTTGAACAGCTCAGCGAATTCCGGCGTAAAGCCCTGAGTGCCGATGGTCAGCATGCCGGATTTGTCGTCATAAGTGACGGCAATGCGGTCGCGGTAGTAGTTCAGGAACTGCTCGCTGCTGGAATCTTTCGGCAGGTGATACAGAAAATCCAGACCGCTTTTACCGAAAACGGAATGGAAATCGAGCTGCTTATCCAGCACCGCCAGCATGTCCGGCGAGTTGATGTATTCTTTTAAATACATGGCGTCCTGAGCGGTGCTCGGATTCCCGGCCCCCAGCAGCAGGCCGACGTTCAGGCTGGATCCGCTGATGTCGTTAGAACTTTTGATAGCGACCGTAGATTCGCTGAGATAACGCGGACGGCTGAAGATCACCAGATAGATGATCAGCAACGCCATCGGCAGGCCGATCACAATTTTACCTAAATTGCGGTTCAGCGTGGCCATATTAAGATGAGGAGATCGACGAACCCGGGCAATGTGTTCGCCGGGCCATGCGGACTTCAATTTTTCAATAAACATTTATGATCATCATGACAAACAGCACGTTTTTATCGTCGTGCTTTATTAAAAGTACCGTGAAAACCTTATTTCCCTCGCATAAGGTTCACGGTGCGCAAATAGTTAAGTCTTGCTTTTTCGTCAGTCGAAGATACGAACTAACCCTGCAACGTTCTTTTCTTTGTCCGTCACCAGCAACACCGAAACGCGGTGCTTTTGCATCAGCATTTCAGCATCCGTAATCATCATGTCAGCCGTTAATGTCAGCGGCGAACGGGTCATCATGTCTCTGGCACACGCGCTGTCGAGCTGTGCATTCTTTTCCATATAGCGACGCAAATCGCCATCAGTAATGATGCCGGCCAACTGGTTCTGCGCATCATTGACTGCCACCATGCCCTGACACCCGCAGGTGATCGCCGAGATCACCTGACGGAATTCGGTGTCTTCGGTAATGGTCGGCACGTTCGTCTGCATCACGTCTGAAACGCGGGTCAGCAAACGGCGACCCAGTGAGCCGCCAGGATGGTAGCGGGCGAAATCCGTCGGCAGGAATTTACGCTGATGGATAAGCGCCACGGCCAGCGCATCGCCGATCGCCATGGTCAGCGTGGTCGATGTCGTCGGAGCCAGATTATTCGGGCAGCTTTCACTTTCCATCATCAATTCAAGCGTCGCATCAGCATGTTTAGCCAGCGTCGATTCGCAGTGGTTCGTGATCGCAATAATGCGGTTACCAAACTGTCGCAGAGAAGGAATAAGCTTGAGAATTTCGTCGGTTTCGCCGCTCGCTGAAATCAGGATCAGCAGGTCATACGGCGTAATCATCCCCAGATCGCCGTGAAAGGCTTCTGCAGGATGAATAAAGAAACTGGGGGTTCCGGTTGAGGCCAGCGTTGCGGAAATTTTGCGCCCGACATGCCCTGACTTTCCCATTCCGGAGAGGATCACGTGGCCTTTACACTCCACAATCAGCTTCAGCGCCTTCTGGTACTGAACGCTGTCGAGTTGTGAAGAAAGTCGGTGTAAGGCATCAGCCTGCTCAGAAAGCGTACTGCGCACCGAGTCAATCAGACCGGGCTGTAAGGGTACAAATCCCGTGCTTGCAACTACCTGATTATCTGCCACTTTTATACCCTGAATACCCTGTCCGGGATAAAACTCACTCAACGACTACACTATAGAGTGGTTATTTATTTTGGTTAGCCGATCAAGTCAATGCGCGGAGACGAATTCCATTTCCTGGTCTGACCGGTCGATGCTGCTTGGCAGCTGGGGGGAATTGAATGAGAAAAGCGAAAACCTGACCGAAGCAGAGGTTCGCGAGTAAAATATAAGCTTACATACACGTGAGAAAAGAAACAGATTCACACGGGTTATTGATAACTGAAACACATTCATTCAATTCACGCGATTTTTTAACATAGGGCACGAAATAACACAAATGCTATCGGACTTGTCCTAGGAATTTATGACATTTCGTTATTTCGTCGTGTTTAAAAAAAATTATCAACCACCTGTTTTATAACAATTTGCTCTTAGCTAGCACAATCAATCATAGCGAATTAGCACTATAAGCAAGCTATTATTAACGAATAGTGAATTGGTCGTAAGAAAATGTTTCAAGGAGGTCATAATGGCAAGCGGTTGGGCGCAAGATGGCGCCGTGCAGGACCAGATTGATTCCACAGTCAATGATGCGGTAGAACGTGCGCGGCAGTCGCTCGGGCATGGCGAAAGTGCACATTATTGTAGGGAATGCGGTGAGCCTATTCCCCAGGCCCGGCGGGAAGCGCTTCAGGGCGTGCAATATTGTGTTAAGTGCCAGGCTGAGATAGACAAGAAGCAGCAGGATCATGCCGGATACAACCGGCGCGGCAGTAAAGACAGCCAGTTGCGTTAGCATTTTTTCTTATGACCGGTTGCACCACTTTGGTTCAACCACAGACTCTTCCTGCCTAAATTTGGCCATTCCCTTCTTAACATTTGCTTCAAAACTGAGCACTGGTTTTACCCAGGTTCTAATAAAGTTAGAGCGAGTTATCATTTGAGCAGCACAGTTGTTAATTAATGATTGTTTAAAATACAACATCTGGTTAATGATGAAGCCATGCACCATGAGAGAACATTTCAACATGTTAGATTGCACCACTACAGTGCCTTCGTGCATTAGAATGCCGCTTGATCGGTTCAGCAGCGCGATAACTTATTGAATTTTAATATGCACAAATCTTGGCATAGATTTTGCATTAAAGCGCCGTAACCCAATGCCGTTCCCATAATATGTACAAAGGAAATTCACTGATGAAGTCACTGTTAAAAGTTTCCCTGGCCGCGTTGACTCTGGCCTTTGCCGTTAGCTCCCACGCAGCAGACAAAAAACTGATCGTAGCTACCGACACTGCGTTTGTACCGTTTGAATTCAAACAAGGCGACAAGTATGTCGGCTTCGACATTGACCTCTGGGACGCGGTCGCCAAAGAGATGAAAGTCTCTTATGAACTGAAACCAATGGATTTCGGCGGCATCATTCCTGCCCTGCAAACTCATAACATTGACCTGGCTCTGGCCGGTATCACCATCACCCCTGAGCGCAAAAAAGCGATCGACTTCTCTGACGGTTACTACAACAGCGGCCTGATGGTGATGGTTAAGAGCAATAACGACGCCATCAAAAGCGTTGCTGACCTGAAAGGCAAAACCGTTGCAGTGAAAAGCGGCACCAGCTCCGTGGATTACATGAAAGCCAACGTACAGACCAAAGACCTGCGTCAGTTCCCGAACATCGACAGCGCTTACATGGAACTGGGCACTGGCCGTGCTGATGCGGTAATGCATGACACGCCAAACATCCTGTATTTCATCAAAACTGCCGGTAAAGGTCAGTTTAAAGCGGTCGGCGATTCACTGGCTGGCCAGCAATACGGAATCGCATTCCCGCAAGGCAGTGACCTGCGCGAGAAAGCCAACGCCGCGTTGAAAACCATCAAAGAGAATGGTACTTACGCAGCAATCTACAAAAAATGGTTTGATACCGAACCTAAATAAGAAGTTTTAATTTAAGTCGTTCCTTTTTTAAGAAAGAGCACTTGATAAGAAGCGCCTGTCAGATGCGAATCTGCACAGGCGCAGTTTGTTGTTTTACCAGGAGATAATCCATGCAGTTTGACTGGAGCGTAATTTGGCCCGCTCTGCCTATCCTGCTCGAAGGCGCTAAAATGACACTGTGGATTTCGATCCTCGGTCTGGTTGGCGGTCTGATTATTGGTGTGATTGCGGGTTTTGCCCGCGCGTTTGGTGGCTGGTTTAGCAGCAACGTCGCACTGGTCTTTATCGAGCTCATTCGCGGTACGCCTATTGTCGTACAGGTAATGTTCATTTACTTCGCACTGCCGATGATGGTTCCCGATCTGCGCATCGACCCGTTCAGCGCGGCGGTGGTGACTATCATCATCAACTCCGGTGCTTATATCGCTGAAATTACGCGTGGTGCGGTGTTGTCGATTCACAACGGATTCCGTGAAGCGGGTCTGGCGCTGGGTCTTTCGCGCCGTGCAACTCTGCGTTACATCATCATGCCGCTGGCGTTACGCCGCATGTTGCCACCGCTGGGTAACCAGTGGATTGTCAGTATCAAAGACACCTCACTGTTTATCGTTATCGGTGTGGCCGAACTGACCCGTCAGGGCCAGGAAATCATCGCCGGCAACTTCCGCGCCATGGAAATCTGGAGTGCGGTTGCTGTTATCTATCTGATCATCACGCTGGCTCTGAGCTTTGTTCTGCGCCGCTTAGAACGCAAACTGAAAATTATATGATTGAATTCAAGAACGTCTCAAAACACTTCGGTAAAACCCAGGTGCTCCACGACATCGATCTGAACATTTCTCAGGGTGAAGTCGTGGTTATTATCGGGCCATCCGGTTCCGGTAAATCGACACTGTTGCGTTGCATCAACAAGCTGGAAGAAATCACTTCCGGTGATCTGATTGTTGATGGCCTGAAAGTGAACGATCCGAAAGTCGACGAACGTCTGATCCGCCAGGAAGCGGGCATGGTGTTCCAGCAGTTTTATCTGTTCCCGCACATGACAGCACTGGAAAACGTGGCTTTCGGCCCGATCCGTGTTCGTGGTGCGTCGAAGGATGAAGCCAATAAACTGGCGAAGGAACTGCTGGCGAAAGTCGGTCTTTCCGAGCGCGCTAATCACTATCCGTCTGAGCTTTCCGGCGGACAGCAGCAGCGTGTGGCAATTGCCCGTGCGCTGGCGGTTAAGCCTAAACTGATGCTGTTTGATGAACCAACCTCTGCGCTGGATCCGGAACTGCGTCACGAAGTGCTGACCGTTATGAAGCAGCTGGCTGAAGAAGGCATGACGATGGTTATCGTGACGCACGAAGTCGGCTTTGCGGAAAAGGTGGCTTCACGTCTGATCTTCATCGATAAAGGTCGTATCGCCGAAGACGGTAAACCGTCTGATCTGGTGAACAACCCGCCGAGTGAACGTCTGCGCGAATTCCTGCAGCACGTTTCTTGATGCAGCTCTTCTGGCTCCGAAAACAAAACGCTCATTGAATATAATGGTGGGCTGGTTTGCTCCTCCCCCTGCGAAGGGGGAAGTTGGGAGGGGGTTTAGCAGGCACTCCCTTTGCTAAAGCACATTTCAACTTTAGTTTTTGACCTTAATACCCCACCCCAACCCTCCCCTTCGCAGGAGAGGGAGCTTTCCGGATGCCAGTTTCAGATTTGTACTCCCCTACCCTCAGGGCTAACCTACGCCGATTAACCGCTATTTTTGAGAGAGGAACAATGCCGCATAACGACAGGACTCCGTTGGCTCACCGCATCCAAACACACTTATATTCCATCTTGCTGTTCATCACGCTGGCCCTGTTCAGCGCTTTCAGCCACGCGGCAGAACAACCTGCCGGAGCCGATCAACAAAAAGCCTCTTACACCGCGCTGGCCGATATCCTTCAGGATGATAAAGCCCGCGCGCAACTGGTCGCACATCTGCGTGAAGCGGCCAAAACCGAAACGACGGGGTCTGCTCCGGTCGCTGAAAAGCCTGAACCGAAGCCTGAGCAACTTTCCCTCATCGACGAGCTGGTCGATACCACGCAAGGTACCGTTGCGCAGTTCAAAGAACGTGTACAGAAGCTGAAAGCCACCATAGATTCCGGTCCACAGCACAGCTTTAGCGCGGACCGCTTTTTCGCGGCGTTGGGGTATTTCCTGCTTACCGTCGCCGTGACTTTTGCGCTGTTTCATCTGATCCGCAAACTGGTCGGCCCTCTGTATATCCGCCTCGGACGCTGGGGAAATAACGCGCGGCTGAAGCAGGCGCACTGGTATCAGTTGCCCGCCAGTATTCTGGGCGCATTCGCTATCGATCTGATTATTTTGCTGCTGACCGTCGCCGCCGGAAACCTGTTCACACAATATATGAACGGTGGCAGCGCACTGATTGCGCGTCAGGAAGCGCTTTTCCTCAGCGCCTTTGCTGTGATCGAATTCTTCAAAGCCGTATTGCGGCTGATATTTTCGCCCGGCTTTAGTTTCCTTCGCCCCTTCCCGCTGTCCGACGTGACCGCCCGTTACTGGAATACCCGTCTGGCCTGGGTCAGCGGCCTGATTGGCTACGCGCTGATGGTCGGCGTGCCGGTCGTAGCGACGCAAATCAACTACACCACCGCCGCCGTGGTCAATTTTGTGGTAATGCTGGGACTGACGATTTATGCCAGCTGGCTGATTCTGCATAACCGACGCACTATCCATCGCGAATTCAATCTGCTGGCAGAACGTTCAATGGCGTTTTTCAGCGTGATCCTGCGCGCCCTCGGGCATGTCTGGCATCTGCTGGCGGTGAGTTATTTCGTCGTGCTGTTTTTCCTGTCACAGTTTGATTTTGCCGGCAGCCTGCGGTTTATGATGACCGCTACGGTAAAAAGTCTGGTGGTCATTGCGCTCGGCGCGCTGATTTCCGGCCTGCTTTCCCGCTGGATCAACCGCCGCATTACCCTGCCGGACGACGTGAATCGCCGCTATCCGCTGTTGCAAAAACGCATTAACTCGTACATTCCGGCAGGTCTGAAAATTATCCGCGTGCTGGTGGTGCTGAGCGTGACGCTGTTCCTGCTCGATGCATGGCACATCTTCAATCTCAATAAATGGTTCATGACTGAAAACGGCGAGAAGGTGGTCAGCGGCCTGACTCATATCCTGTTTATCTTGTGCTTTGCGATATTTGGCTGGACGCTGCTGGCAAGCATGATTGAACACCGTCTGGGACAGGAATTGTCTAACGGCGCGCGACCAAGCGCCCGTGAGCGGACGTTACTGACGCTGTTTCGCAACGTGCTCGCCATCGTTATCTGTACGATCACCGTGATGATCATGCTCTCGCAAATCGGTCTGAATATCGCGCCTCTGCTCGCCGGTGCCGGTGCGCTGGGTCTGGCGGTCAGCTTCGGTGCGCAAACGCTGGTAAAAGATGTCATTACCGGGATTTTCATCCAGTTCGAAAACGGCATGAATACCGGCGAGTACGTCACCGTCATGGGGATCACCGGCACGGTCGAAAGCATGACCATCCGTTCGATTGGCCTGCGTGATATTTACGGCGTTTTCCACATCGTTCCTTACTCTTCCATCACCACGCTTTCCAACTACGAGCGCGAGTTCGGCGTCTACCGCGCCAGCTACAACGTCAGTCGCGACGAAGATGTCGATAAGGCCAATGACGTGCTGCGTCTGGCCGTAGAAGAGTTGCAGCAGGATGAGAAAATCAGGCCTCTGCTGCTCGGTGAGCCGATCTTCCAGGGCGTGGTGGGATTGGGTGACCAGTTCTTCACCATCCGCGTGCTGATACGCACCAGAGCGCTGGAGCAATGGACGGTGCAGTACGCGCTGGACAGACTGGTTAAGATTCACTTCGAGAAAGCCGGAATGGTCATGCCGAGACAGGCTGTACAGATATATAAAGATGAAGGATTGCCGCCGGAAAATCCGGGAAGAGTTTCTGTTTCTTAGGTTTTGCCTGCTCCTCCCCCTGCGAAGGGGGAGGGAGCGAAACGATAATTAGTGCCTTGTCTGCCCCTGATCTCCCGTAATAACGGAAAACTCCGCCATCATCCGCACCAGATCCTGCATTCCAAGATTGACCTGATTGATCACGTCCCCCGCGTTACGGCTCAGCGCTACGCCGCCACCGGCACGGTTGACGCAGTTCCCCATGCCATCAATTGCCGCCATCACGCCGTCGCGGATACTTTGCGTCAGCTGGTCAATTTCGACTGCTGCCTTACGCGACTGATCGGCAAGCGAGCGGACTTCCCCGGCGACCACGGCGAATCCCCTGCCCTGTTCTCCGGCGTGGGCCGCTTCAATCGTGGCGTTAATGGCCAGCAGATTGGTCTGGGAGGAAATTCTGCGGATGGTATCCACCATTTCGCCAATGCGTTCTGAAGTTTGTCCCAGCTGCCCGATAATCTCAGAAGTACGCCGCGCCAGCGCTTCCACTTCCTGCATATCTTCCACCGCTTTCTGCACGATGGTGACACCCTCAGCGGCGGTTTTATCCGTCGTCAGTGAAAGCTCATGCACATGCGTCATCATGCTTTCCTGCTGGCGCTGCTGAGCCATCTGGCTGGTAATGTCCTGAGCGATTTTGACAATTTTTACCACTTTACCATCGTCGTCAATGACCGGGTTATAACTCGCCTCCAGCCAGATTGCCTGACCACGGCCATTCATACGCTCGAAGCGGCCGAGAATAAACTCGCCGTTTCGCAAACGCTGCCAGTGGTTGCGGTAATCATGAGAATCACGATATTGCGGAAGACAAAACATCGAATGAGGATGGCCTTTAATTTGTTGCAGAGAATAACCCATGACTTTCAGGAAGTTATTGTTTGCAGAAATCACATGACCGCCGGGTGTAAAAGTAATCAGCGCCATTGAACGTTCCAGCGCCTGAAGAATTCCCTGGTGCTCGTGAGATTCATTAATTCTTTCGGAGACATCACTGGCAATTTTAATTATTTCAGTGACTTTGCCTTGTTTGTTTTTGACAGGTACATAGGTCGCTTCCAGCCAGATTAAGTTTCCGTTTTTTTGTACGCGTTTAATATTTCCGCTGACCGACTTTCCCTGCCGCAAACCTTCCCAGTGCAAACGATACGCATCACTGGCAACAAACTCTGGCGTACAAAAAATCCGGTGAGGCTGACCAATCACCTCATTCCTGTTGTACCCCATGCTGCTCAGAAACAGATCGTTGACCTCAAGCACCACGCCTTCTGGCGAGAAGGCGATCATCGGAACTGCCTGCTGAATAGCAGCGAATTTATCACGCCATGCCGTAGTAAACTGATGAGAAAATAATTGCATAGGACAGACACCCTGTGGCTGATAACGTGAATTAATGTGCAATCGCAATTAATTGAAATAAACACGTGCTAATTCCCGCGAGTTATTAGCCACATCACTAATAAACCACGAGAAATTAGTCTGACCCCTGGGTGGGTTTTTGGCAGGTGCGTACATTGTCAAAAATAATGCGGTGGAAAATAAAGTCACCCGCAAAATCATTACTCTGTTAATTAATCAACTTTCTTATAGTGAATTAAGCATAATTTATTCCACTGAAAAAGAAAGGGGGGCGCGGGACTATTTTTGCAGCCTGTTCATCGTCAGAGTAACAGGCTGCAATAAGGCAATTTACACTATGATCGAACTGACCAGCGTTTGATTGCCCAACTTTTTTGCTGTGAAGGCGTCAGGAATGTCCAGGCCACGAAGCGGCTGATCTTGTTTCCGTGAACCATTTCGACAGTGCGGACATCGGTCGCGCCTTCTTCACTCAGGGCGTCATACAGTAACGGTAACGTAGTTTTTTTAGAAACCAGCACCGTGTACCAGAAACAGTTCTGCGCTTTACCTGCGCTCTCTTCAGCCATGCGAACTACAAACGCTTCTTCGCCGCCTTCACACCACAATTCGTTGTGCTGACCGCCAAAGTTCAGTTCCGCAGTACCGGCACGACGATCGAGACCGAGATTCTGACGTTTACGCTGACTGCCTGACGCCGCATCCGCCGCCGAAGCATGGAATGGCGGATTACACAGCACCGCATCATAACGCTCGTCATGACGGATAATAGTGTCGAGGATGCGCGGCGGTTTAGCCTGTAAACGGAAACGCACCTGATTGGTCAGCTGCGGATTGGTCGCCACAATTTTCTTGGCCGCAGCCATGGAAACCGCATCAATCTCGCTGGCTGTGAAGCGCCAGCCATATTCACGCAGACCGATAATCGGGTAAATACAGTTAGCGCCCACACCGATATCCAGCACGGAAATGTCTTTACCCTGCGGAATATTGCCGTTGTTACTGCCCGCCAGCAAATCGGCCAGATGGTGAATATAATCCGCACGTCCGGGGATTGGCGGGCACAGATAATCTGCCGGAATATCCCAGTTTTCAATCTGATAGCAATCGCGCAGCAGGGCACGGTTCAGGGCTTTGACTGCCTGAGCATTGGCGAAATCTACGGACAAATCGCCCCATTTATTTTCGACAACAAACGGTGCCAGTTCCGGGCTGCTGGCAATCAGGGCCGGGAAATCATAGCGGTTGCGATGACGATTTCGCGGGTGAAGACCGCTTTTTTCCTGAGGGAAGACTTTCTTTTTTTCCACCTGAGTGACTCTCCGAAAGGTGTGCGCGACACATAAAATATGCGATGGGGCGTTTGATAATCATGAATGGCGCACAAGATACCACAAAGCGCCGCCGCCTGCCGGATGCATGCAGGATGAAGCGGGCACATAAAAACCGTCAACGCCTGATTAAATCGGATAATGTACAAATCATAGTCTTTATGAATTATTTGCTGAGGAAAATCATGAGCACTGATGATCGCTATTATTACGAACCGACCAAAGGCCACGGCCTGCCACATGATCCGCTGAACGCTATCGTGGGCCCGCGCCCTATTGGCTGGATTTCCTCCCGCAATGCTGCCGGACAGCGCAATCTGGCACCTTACAGCTTCTTTAACTGCTTCAATTACCGCCCGCCGATCATTGGCTTTGCCAGCAGCGGCTGGAAAGACAGCGTGGCGAATATCGTCGAAACCGGTGAATTCGTCTGGAACCTGACTACCCGACCGCTGGCAGTGAAAATGAACGAAAGCTCAGCGTCGCTGGAACACGGTGAAGACGAGTTCGGGTTTGCGGGTCTGACAGCGCAACCGGGAACACTGGTTGCTGCCGATCGCGTACTGGAAAGTCCGGTGAATTTTGAGTGCAAACTGACGCAGTGTATCCAGCTGAAAACGGCGGCCGGGGGTGATATCGATACCTGGCTGGTGCTGGGCGAAGTGGTCGCCGTGCATATCGCGCCGCATCTGTTGATTGACGGCATTTATCAGACTGCGCTTGCCGAACCTGTCTTGCGCGCCGGTGGCCCTTCGGCCTACTACGGTATTTCTGAAGATTTACGCTTTGATCTGATACGTCCCGACGCCCGCTAACCTGAAGCGTCAGACAAAAAAAGCCACCGTGCGTTTATGCCTGCCGGTGGCTTTTATTTTTTACGTAATTACTTTTACCGTAGCTATTTACTGTTGTAGTTCTGCTCAACGAAATCCGCGAAATCCTGACACATCGCATCATCACCGTCGGCGCTGTCCGCCAGGATAAGAACGCCATCCACCACGCGAATATGCACATTCAGGTCGAAATCAGCTTCCGGCTGCACACGAGCAGAAGCTTTTTCAATCGTCTGCTGCGCATCCTGCCACGCGGCATCAATGGTCTGATTGCAGGCCTGCGCCAGATAGTCAGGATTAAACCCTTCGCCGGTCAGACTGCGCAAGGTATCGTCGTGGCTGACGCTGTTGCCCGGCGTCCAGTAATGCTTCGCCAGATCCGGACCAATAGCCGGATTGTCAGTCAGATAGCCATCGCGTTTGAGGAAGAACGCACGGGTCTGCTCCACGGCCATCATCGCCAGCAGATAGCCCTGATATGAACAGGCGGATTCCATAGAAAGCAGATGAGGAATTGCCAGCGTCGGACGCGGGCTGCCGGTCACACCGAGAATATGCGTTTCGACGTCACGCGCCAGCGCGGTCATCGCTTCCGGCGTGCGTTTTTCATCCGGCCACTGATACAGCTGCCACTCGAAATACGGCACCAGCAGAATGTGACGTTCATTGAACGACCGCATCGGCTGGCGGGCTTCAATACTGGCACGGATCAGTTCATCCGGCACCGGCTCCCCGGCAATGTTTTTCGCGTAACGCTTCAACCAGTCAGCGTCCTCGAGCAAACTGTCACAGAACATCGACTGCGTTTCTGCATACGCCATCGACGTCGGCGGGAATTCCTGCGAGAAGCACGGCGCATTCTGGCGGATATTGGCGAAATGCGCCGCATGGCCCCCTTCATGGAACAACGTGTTCAGGCCAATTGCACCGCTGCCAATCTGATCCGGTTTTGCCAGACTGGTGAAGTTAATCACCGCAGGCACCCATTTACCGTTGTCATAAAACGGCGGCACCGGCCCGTGCATAAAACCGTTCTCGTATTTGCCTTCGCGAACCAGCAAATCCAGCTGCATTTCTGCACCGTTAAAACCGATATTCAGACGCTTAAAGCTGTCTATCCAGCGACGCAGGGAATCGGCGAAAGGGAAATAAGGATCGAGCTGACGGGTGACATCACCGGCGCTGGCGAAACGGATATTCCACGGCAGTAATGCGGCATCGCCTTCACGCGCCACCAGCTCATTGAGGCTGCGCGTGTTGCTTTCACGGGTTCGTTCTTCAAAGCGGTCAAGAATAGCGAATAATTGTTCCGGCGACATACGTTCGGTTTTATTCACTTTGTAATCGAAATAGTTGCGGTAACCGAGCTGGCGGGCAAAACGGTTACGCAGGCCGATCAGTTCAGGCAAGCCGTTGTGCAGCAACCAGTCTTCCAGGTCCCGCAACGCATTTTGGGAGCTGCGGCGGTAGGATTCATTTTCGTTATTGGCCTGATTCGTCAGCAGTTCGCCGAGGGAGGCATTGACGCGCTCGCCTTTGCTGTTGATGTGGGTCATGCGGTAGTGCTTACGCTTACCAAACAGCACGGATTCGGCCTGAATGATTTCATCCATCAGCGCCTGAGCTTTTGGATCTTCAATCACATTACAGTCGAAGAAATTCAGCCAGCCGCGCAGACCATGAAGCAGCGCATCACGCTCGTCACCGGCGATCTCTTTTTCAACACGGGCGATGGCATCACGTAATTCTTTCGGGCGGGAAGGTTCAGCGATAAAACGTTTGTAGGCGGTTTCGGCAGCGGAGAAAGCTTCGGAGACATTTTCATCACCGGTGCCCATGTAGTTTTGCCAGAACAGGTTTTCTTTGTCCTGATGCACTTTGAGGTAATCGCGATTGAGGGCGTTAAAATAGTCCTGAGCCTGTTTCATGTAATCTTCTCTGCTGAATGTTAAAGAGATTTTACATTGAGTGTATGTTCGCAAAGCGGTTATGTCGATATGGCAAAACCGCTTTTGAAGGTCAGGCTGGCATGTGCGGAGATCAGTTTTTCTTAACGAACTCTGATTTGAGTTTCATCTGACCGAAACCGTCAATCTTACAGTCGATGTTGTGATCGCCTTCGACCAGACGGATACCCTTCACTTTGGTACCAATTTTCAGCATCGAAGAACTGCCTTTAACTTTCAGGTCTTTAATGACAGTGACCGAATCGCCATCCGCCAGCAGATTACCGTTGGCATCGACGACTTTCAGCACATCGTCTTCACCGCCGGTTTCACCGCTCATTGACCAGACATGTCCACATTCAGGACAGTTTAGCATTTCACCGTCCTGCCAGGTGAATTCGGACTGACAGGTCGGGCAAGCTGGCAACGTTTCCATTATAAAACCCCTTAAAATTTTTAGAAAAAAATGAATAAAATCATGAAATAAATTTCATACTTTCTCTATTTTAACGCTTAACCACACTTTTGAACAGGGTAATGGGGGTTTTACTCCCTCCCCTTCGCAGGGGAGGGAGTGGATCGCGTTCACCAAAAGGTAATCAGAAAATCTGATCAACAATCATTTTGGCCTCAACCCTATCGCCACAAACTTCTGCGGCAACCAGACAACACGCTATCTGTTTGAGGAGCGCCTGCGGGATATCACGCTCGCCTTTCAGGCATTGCTGAATGTAGTTCACGGTGGTTTCGACGTCTTTGCCAGCTGGCACATCTGCGGCAAAAATTTCTTCTTTTTCTGCCAGCACGCGCAGTTCGCCACCGGCAATAAAGTGCGTCTGCGGGAAACGTGACGGGTGTGCATAGACTTCCCCTTCCGTCCCCTGCGTCAGCAAAGCGCGACCGTCAATCTGGCGGAAGAACGAGGAAACGCGCTGGATATACTCGGGATGGGAAACGCTGGATAAGCGCAACGCATCCTGCCCGATGAACGGCGTGATAAGCTTCGCCAGCGTATGGCTGCTGTTACGCACGCCCATCTGCCAGCGCAATGACAGCTGCTTTTCGACTGGCGCACACATAACTGAAATCGGCACAAACACCGGGCCGTTTCCGCTATCAAGCTGCTGCTGAGCCTGTTGCTGGTTTTGTGCCGCTTCGATACCTAACGCGCGGAAAATCTCCGCGCTGGTGATACGGGTCGGATCTTCGTCAACGCCATGCACCACGACCGGCAAACCAAGACGGCTAAGCAGAATCGCCAGCAACGGTGTGAGATTCGCCTGTTTGCGCGCGCCGTTATAGGTTGGGATCACCACAGGCAGCGGACGATTTTCCGGTGCCTGCAAACGCATGACGCGCTCTTCCATCGCAGCATAAAACCCGAGCATCTCTTCTTCCGCTTCGCCTTTAATACGAAACGCAATCAGAAGCGCCCCCAGCTGCAAATCAGGTACTTCACCGGCCAGAATTTCTCGGTACAACGCAAGCGACTGCTCACGGTCCAAATCACGGGCATGATTTTTTCCACGTCCCACTTCTTTGATGAGTTTGGTGTAATCCATCGTAGCGTTACCTTCTCTGTGTAATGACTTTTCTTCAGGAATAATTATCGCCGGCGGGCGCGGCGGCGAACCGGATCTTTCTTCGCTGTTTTCAGGATATCAGGGCGTTTCACCGAACCGGGCGCAGGCATTTCGCGATGTTCAATCGGAAACACCGGCAACGCCGCAAGCAGGCGCGAACCGTAGCTTTTGGTCAGCAGTCGCTTGTCATAAATCACAATTTCGCCGGTACATTCATGACTGCGGATCAGACGCCCGACCTGCTGGATCAGATTGAAAGACGCACTCGGTAAACTCTGCACTTCAAACGGGTAGCGTTTCAGCGTTTTCAGCCACTCGCCTTCGGTCAGGATCACCGGGCTGTCGATCGGCGGAAAAGCAATTTTGTGGATATGCACCTGCGTCAGCAATTCACCTTTCAGATCTAAACCTTCGGCGAACGATTGCAGGCCAATCAGCACGCTGGTGGTGCCTGCGGCTACACGCTTGCGGTGCTCCTCAACCAGCCGGTAACGGGGCTGATCGCCCTGCACCAGCAGCATCAGACGCAGATCCGGCAGCAGGGAGACAAATTGCTGCAACGCACGGTTGCTGGCGAACAGAACCAGCTGGCCGGTGTGTTGCCCTTTTGCCAGCTCGGCGCGGAAGAAATCAGCCATTTCCTGCAAATGGGCCGCTTCATTGGCCATCACCGGCTCAAGCGTCATTTGCGGGATCACCAGTTTACCCTGCGTGATATGGCTGAACGGCGAATCCAGGCTCACAAAATGGTCGCCGGCTTTTTCCGTCAGGCCGGTCATTTCCTGCAAACGGGAAAAACTGTTCAGCGAGCGCAGCGTCGCAGAGGTAATCACCACATGCGGCACTTTTCGCCACAGCATTTTTTCAAGCTGCTCACTCACGCGGATCCCCGCGCAGTGGAACACCAGATGCGTCTGGTTATCGAAATAAGTTCGCGTCACCCATTTGCCGATCGGCGCGTTAGAGGCTTTTTCCAGCGCCGCCAGCCGCCACAGCTTGCTCATGGTTTCGAGATAGCCCTGCATGCGGCTCATGTGCAAAATCGCCCGGTGCAGACGCATGATATCGTGCTTGCCGGTTTTCTCGCTGAGATCGTTCACCATGTACTCCGCCAGGCTGCGCAGACCATCGGTGAGTTTGAACAGGCGGCTGCACTGCTCGGTCAGTTCCGGCGGCAATAAGCCCAGCTCGAAACGGTATTCAGCTTCCGGCTCACCCGGTGGTAAATACTGGCTCACTGCCTGTTCAATCGAAAGCAGTAATTCGCGCATTTCCGCACAGTGATTATGCAGACGCTCGGCGTTGGTCAGCGGCGGCGGATTTTTCGGGGTAAACAGCGCCAGACATTGCTCAATCTGACGTACAAAATTATCGAGTTGCAGATTGTTCCACATAGCCGTGATTTCAGCGTCGACTTCCAGCGCGTCGCGCGCCACTTCCGGCAGATGATGTCCTTCGTCGAGCACCAGCAGCAGATCTTTCGCCGGTGGCAGCACCGATTCTGATTCCAGCGCCGCCATCACCAGCGCATGGTTAGTCACCACCACGTCGGCACTTTCAATCTCTTTACGCGCCACAAAATACGGGCATTCGCGAAAATAATGGCAGTTACGGCTCAGGCAATTGGCTTTGTCAGTGCTGATTTTAATCCACAGCGGATCGTCGATGGTTTTCTGGTAGTGATCGCGTAAACCATCCCACTCGTAGCGTGAAAGCGCGGTTTCCAGCGTTTTACACAGTTTCTGTTCTTCGCCGCTGGAAGGTGCCAGTTCATCGCCGAGAAATAATCCCAGATCGCCCTGCGCGTTTTCATTGCTCATCGCCGCCAAATTACGGGGACACACGTAACGCCCGCGACCAAAAGCGCCGGTAAATTTCAAATCAGGAATGATTTTTTTCAGCAGCGGTAAGTCTTTACTGAAGATCTGATCCTGCAACGCCACGTTTGCCGTGCTGACAATCAGTGGTTTTTCTTCCTCACGGCTGACCGCAATGCCGGGAATAAGATAGGACAGCGTTTTCCCGACGCCGGTTGGCGCTTCGATGGCCAGATGCCGTGCAGAATCCCCGGAAAATGCCTTCGCCACCTCTGCAATCATCTGACGTTGCGGAGCGCGGGAAATGAAATCCGGGATTTGCTGTTGCAGGGCTTTGTACCACTGGCTTATCTGATTTTTTACTGCCGGGGAAAGCGCCATGCATCTCTTTTTTGTTGGAGGTGAGACAGGAATGTCCCGGCTATTGTCCCACAGACCGGCTTCTGACGCAGCCCGAAATCTTGTTTAAGGGCATTTCCTGTGGCTAACATTTATGCAGAAAAAAAGGAGGATGTGTAAAAAAAGAAAAAGTTCATTTCTGACTGTCATAAATTGATCACAAATATACGGTAAAAAACTCTCGCTGAGAAAAATCCGAGCCCATACGGAATGCACAGCAAAAATGATGAACAGCGTCTTTTCAAAAGACTTCATATAAAGCTTTATTGAAAAGCTTTTAATAAAGAATGCAGGGTAAAAATTCATGAAACGTAATATTCTGGCACTTTTAATTCCTGGTTTATTGATTGCATCAGGCGCACACGCAGCGGAAGTTTATAATAAAGACGGCAATAAACTGGACCTTTACGGTAAAGTGAAAGGTCTGCATTATTTCTCTGATTCTGCCAGCAATGATGGCGACCAGAGTTATGTGCGTTTCGGTTTTAAAGGCCAGACCCAAATTAATGACCTGATCACCGGCTACGGCCAGTGGGAATATAACGTCATGGCTAACCATGCTGAATCTGACAGCAAAACGCCTAGCACCACAGGCACCAAAACCCGTCTGGGCTTTGCCGGTCTGAAATTCGGTCAATACGGTTCCTTCGACTATGGCCGTAACTACGGCGCACTGTACGACGTTGAAGCCTGGACCGATATGTTCCCTGAATTCGGCGGCGACGGTTACACCAAAGCTGACCGCTTCATGACAGGCCGCGCCAACGGCGTAGCCACTTACCGTAACCGTGGTTTCTTCGGTCTGGTTGATGGTCTGAACGTTGCCGTTCAGTATCAGGGCAAAAATGAAAACGACGGTCGCGGCAGCAGCACAGCCAACGGCGACGGTTATTCACTGTCTACCACTTACGCTCTGGGTGATACCGGCGTGAGCTTCGGCGGCGCATACGCTTCTTCTGACCGCACCACGGCCCAGAGCAATTCCACTTACGGCAAAGGTGATAAAGCGGACGCATGGACTGGCGGCATGAAATATGACGCAAACGGCGTTTATTTAGCTGCCATGTATGCTGAAACTCGTAATATGCTGGCCATTACCGTCCCTGGCGGAATTGCAGGCGCACCGGCTGGCAGCGGTTTTGCAAATAAAACTCAAACCTTCGAAGCCGTGGCACAATATCAGTTTGAAAATGGCCTGCGCCCTTCACTGGGTTATGTACAAACTAAAGCGAAAGATATTGAAAATATCGGCGACGCAGATCTGGTTAAATATGTTGACGTAGCAGCAACCTATTATTTCAACAAAAATATGTCTGCGTATGTTGATTATAAAATCAACCAACTGTCCGACGATAACAAACTGGCTCTGAACAACGACGACATCACTGCCGTGGGTCTGGTCTATCAGTTCTAAAAACCAGTTCTAATAAGAAGCGCTTTACCACCTCATTATTATTCTCTGTCTTGAAATTCTTCGGCCGGACTCACCCTCCGGCCTTTTTATTTCTGCTATTTTTCGATACATCTCGCGTAACACGCCATTTCCCCTTCCACACCCCGCTGAATCTGCTACAGTTTTAACGATTTTCATGAATGCGAATCTTTCTTAACAAGACTAGGGATGACGAATGAATAAAATTTCGCTTTGCACCACCAGTGCCTTAATCATGCTGGCCCTCAGCGGCTGTGCGCAGCAAAAACCGGATGCCCAACAGAAACTGAACGATCAGTCTGTGATGGCGCTGAACTGGTTCCAGCAATCTGGCGAATATCAGGCGCTGGCGTATCAGGCTTTTAACACGGCGAAAATGGCGTTTGATAATGCCCAGCCGCTGGCCGGGCAGAAGAAAGCCGTCGTCGTAGATCTTGATGAAACCATGCTCGATAACAGCGCGTACAGCGCGTGGCAGGTGAAAGCGAATAAGCCATTCGACAGCAAAACCTGGTCCCAGTGGACGGCAGCCCGTCAGGCTACAGCCGTGCCCGGCGCGGTCGAATTTGCCAATTACGTCAACACGCATGGCGGCACGATGTTCTACGTCTCTAACCGTAAAACCAGCGAATACGCAGCGACGCTCGACAACATGAATCGCCTGGGCTTTACCGGCGCCAATGAAAAAACCATGCTGTTGAGTTCAGACACTTCGAACAAACAGGCCCGTTTCGATTCCATTAAAGCCGCGGGTTATCACGTGGTGATTTACATCGGCGACAACCTGAATGATTTCGGTTCCGCGACCTATCATCAGGGCAACGAACAGCGCCGCGCCTTTGTGAATCAGAACCATCAGCACTTCGGCACGCAATATATCGTGCTGCCAAATCCGCTGTACGGCGACTGGGAAAGTGGTCTGGCGAAGGACTACAACAAGCTGACACCTGAGCAGAAATTGAATGCGCGGGATCAGAATCTGAAGGCGTGGAACGGGAAGTAAGCTTTTAGAAAGCTGACAAATCCTTCACTTGCAGTGAGGGCAACACCTTGGGCTCGCCGCCCAAACTGGCCCAGAGGACGCGTAAGCACGCGCCCTCTGGACTCCCGCGCTTTTTTAACTGCGCGCTGTCGCAAGTATGACGGACATGTTCTGGTGCATTGGTGAGTGGCGCAAAATGTCATCGCTGCGCGATTCCCTCATTTCAGGTTTCGAGCCATAGGTCTCGAACCATTCATTCGGTGCCATTTTTGAGCACGCCAATCAACTTTCCTAAAACATGAAAAGTCTGTATTTGAATTTAAGATCGTGGGGGCGATTCAGAAAGCTTGCTGAACGGAGCGGCCTGGAGACCAGAGGCTCCAGGACCGAGTGAAGGAACCGCAAAGCGGCAAGCTTTCCAGCCTGTCGCTGCGATACCTGAAACATAGCCAGCCAGCGGAGCGCGCAGTAAATGAGCCGGAGATTCTTAAGAGGCGCGGAGATAGGCGCCTCTTAAGGCCAGTTTGGGTGGCAACCCAAGGTCTTGGTATTGACCTTGAACTGAGCCCAGTCTGGGTGGCTTACCCGATATCCCCCACTAACCCGTCAATCAGTATCTGCGGTGTCCCCTGCGAGCAACGCTCAATCCGCCCCCGTACGCCGTAAACCCGCGCCAGACTTTCCGGCGTGATCACCTCTTCCGGTTCGCCATCGGCAATCAGATTGCCGTCTTTGAGCATCAGCACGCGGTCGCCGTGACGCAGTGCAATATTGATGTCATGCACAACCACTACGGTGACGATATTGCGTTTCTGCGTTTCCTTACGAACCAGATCCATGACGTGGAACTGATAATTGAGATCCAGTGCACTGAGAGGTTCGTCGAGCAGCAGTAATGAAGGCTGACGAATCAGCGATTGCGCCAGACCGACCAGCTGTTTCTGGCCGCCGGAAAGCTGATCGAGATAGCTCAGCGCCAGATGCTCGATACCCAGCTGACGCAGCAGCGTCATCACTTTATCGGTACCTTGCGAAGCTTTTCCCTTACCGCCGGATGCCCGCTGCGCCACGATAATGGATTCCAGCACATGCAGATGCACACCCGCAGGCAGGGTCTGCGGCAGGTACACGACCTGTTCGGCGCGGCGCGCAAAAGGCATCGGCATTAAGTCATGGCCGTCGAGCAACAATTGCCCTTCCGCCCGGTTTAGCCCGGCGAGTGAACGCAGTAATGTCGATTTTCCGCTGCCGTTTGGCCCGAGCAAAACCGTAATTTTGCCACGTGGCAGCATCGGCACATTGAGATGGCGGATCACATGGCGCTTCGGATAGCCCGCATTAAAATCGCGGATTTGCAGCCCCTGCGTGGCCGTATTCAGTAAATCTTCAGGACGCGTTTCGAGCATTGCTGACATCAGACGTTCCCCCGGTGACGAAGAATAATACTCAGGAAGAACGGCACGCCGACCAACGAGGTGACGATACCCACCGGAATAATGACACCCGGCACCAGATTTTTAGAGGCCACGGACGCCATCGAAAGCACCAGCGCTCCAATCAGCGCACTGGCTGGCAGGTAGAAACGGTGATCTTCACCGAACATCAGACGGGCTATGTGTGGCGCCACCAGGCCAATGAAACCAATCGGGCCGACAAATGCCACCGCCAGTGCGGAAAGAATACTGATACGCAGCAAGGTGCCGAGGCGCAAGCGGCGCACGTCGATACCAAAACTCACCGCGCGATCTTCACCCAGACGCAGCGCCGTCAGCTTCCACGCGCTCATCATCGACCACGGCAACAGAATCAGGAAAGCCAGCAACATCACACCCAGTTTCACCCACGAGGCGCGCGCCAGACTGCCCATCGTCCAGAAAACCAGCCCCTGCAGGGTGTCTTCAGTGGCAATAAACTGCATCAGCGAAACCAGGGCGTTGAAGGTAAATACCAGCGCAATACCAAACAGCACCACGCCGGAACTGGCAACACGCGTCCAGCGGGTGATGCCATCGAGCATCAGGGCGGCCAGCAGCGCAAAAATAAAGGCGTTGGCTGAGATAAACCACTGGTCAGGAATGCCCGGGATCCCGATACCCAGCACAATCGCCAGCGCCGCACCAAACGCCGCAGCAGAAGACACACCCAGCGTGAACGGACTGGCCAGCGGGTTATTAAGGATGGTCTGCATTTCTGCACCGGCAAGACCCAGCGACATGCCTACCGTCACGGCCATCAGCGCGTAAGGCAGGCGAATATCCCAGACAATTACGCGCGTACCCGGATCGGCTGCTGCCGCATCAAACAGGGTTTTCCACAGCGTACTGAGCGACAACCCCGACGGCCCCATAATGAAATCAATCACCAGTGAGACGACGATCGCCAGCACCAGGACCAGCATGATTAACAGACGGCGGCGGACGATATTCTGGTATCGCCCCATCACGCCGTCCGGGGCGTTGCCTTTCACCGCCAGCGCGGGTTCGGTAGTTGCACTCATTTTCGCTTCAATCTCATTAAGTTAAAAACTTACGGCGGGAACAGATGTTCTGCTATTCCCCAAGAAAGGGAATAAATGATAATAATTATCAATGTGTTTTGCAAAACCTATCAGACTCAGACATTAAACGCAGCGGTAACAAAGCATGATGTTGTCCGCTCTCCTTTACTGAATTGCAGATATAAAAAAACGGAGCCTGAGCTCCGCTTTTCAAATAGCTGGATATCCCTGCCGGTTACTTATCGACATGTTCCGGGAATTCCATTTCGCTGTATTTCACTACTTTAGTGCCTTTGGTCAGCTTGTAGCCGAACCAGATGATCAGGAACAGCGGCAGGCCGATGTATGTCGCGGCCACGCCATACCAGTCAATTGTGTCTTTCATAAACGCCTGATAGTTTTGCCCCAGCGTAATAATCAGACACAAAACAAAGGCGAAGATCGGACCGAACGGGAAGAAACCAGACAGATATGGCAGTTTCTTGAGGTCGCGTCCTTGTGAGACATAACCACGACGGAAACGGTAATGGCTGATAGCAATCCCGAGCCAGGCAATAAAACCGGTCATACCAGACGTGTTCAGCAGCCACAGGTAAACGGTCTGATTACCAAACATCGAACTCAGGAAGCACAATGCTGCCACAATCGTGGTGGCATAAAGCGCATTACGCGGCACACCGCCTTTCGACAGTTTGGCGAACATGCGCGGCGCTTTGCCTTCGCTTGCCAGCGTAAACAGCATACGGGTAGAGGCGTACATCCCTGAGTTACCGGCAGACAGTACGGCAGTCAGAATAACCGCATTCATCACCGCCGCCGCTGACAGCAGACCGGCATTGCGGAACACCAGCGTGAACGGGCTGACTGAGATATCGCCGACTTCGTTACGCAGCAGATTCGGATCGGTATAAGGAATGATCAGACTGATCACCAGAATCGCCAGAATATAGAACAGCAGGATACGCCAGAATACCTGACGAACCGCACGCGGGATGTTTTTGGCCGGGTTTTCAGATTCACCGGCTGCGACGCCAATCAGTTCGGTACCCTGGAAGGAGAAGCCGACTATCATCGCCACGCCTATCATCGACGCAAAGCCGCCTGCAAAGGGTGCGTCACCGATGGCCCAGTTATGCCAGCCAGCCGTTTCGCCACCGCGCATAATGCCGGTGATCATCAGCACGCCCACGGCGATAAAGATGATGACGGTGACCACTTTGATCAGCGAGAACCAGTATTCTGCTTCGCCGAAACCGCGAACAGAGATGTAATTCAGCAAGAAGATCAGCCCAAGGAACAAGGCGCTCCAGATCCAGCCCGGCGTGTCCGGGAACCAGTAGTTCATCACCAGCTGTGAGGCAACCAGGTCAACCGCGATGGTGACTGCCCAGTTGTACCAGTAGTTCCAGCCGAGTGCGAAACCAAAGCCTTCTTCTACATAGCGGGAACCGTATGTGGAGAATGAGCCGGATACCGGCATGAACGCCGCCAGTTCACCGAGGCTTGTCATCAGGAAGTAAACCATGATGCCGATTAATGCGTAGGAGAGCAGCGCGCCACCCGGCCCTGCCTGTGAAACTGTCGCACCGGATGCGACGAATAAACCCGTACCAATTGAACCGCCGATGGCGATCATCGTTAAGTGACGTGCCTTCAGCTCGCGACGCAGTGTGGGAGCCACCTGCGTATTTTTTGTAGGTTGTTGAGCCATTTTTACCCTATATCCGCTCGTCATGTGGAAATTTAAGCGCGGATTGTAGCAAAACCTGCCGCTCTGAATAGCAGGATCGACCTGTTATAAGACACCTTCATAACAGGCCGTGGATCATTAGCGAAAGACCGTTATTGAGCTTCACGGCAGTAAGTTAAGAAGCGCGACAACGCGCCTGAGATGTGTTTCTGGCGATGGTGGATAAGGTAAAGTTTGCGCACCAGTGGCGCGACCGGCAGATGAATTTCCACCAGTGAACCACTGGCCAGTTGCTCCGCAATCACCCGTCGGGAAAGGCAGCTGATACCAATTCCGTGACGCACTGCGTGCTTGATGGCCTCAGAATTACCCAGTTCCATCACCAGATTGAAATCGGGTAATTGCGGTAACAGCAGATGGTCGAGCACTTCGCGGGTACCGGAACCGCGCTCACGCAAAATCCATGGTTCCCGCGCCAGCGATTCGAGTGAAACAACCTGCCCCGCCAGCGGATTTTCGGGCGCAACGAACACCACCAGTTCATCGTCCAGCCAGGTCTGAGTGATCAGCTCCGGCATCTGGCACGGGCCTTCGATAAGCCCCAGATCGACACGAAAATCTGCCACCGTATTGATGACGTCGTTAGTGTTGCCGACGTTCAGCTCCAGCGGCGTATCAGGAAAATCCAGCCGGTAACCGGCAATCATCGCCGGGAGCATGTAGTTGCCAATGGTGCTGCTGGCACCAATGCGCAGTGAGCCGTTGTCCTGATTAAACAGACGTTCGATTTCCCCGGCCTGTTCCAGCAAGGCCAGGGCTTTCGGGTACAGCAAACGCCCATGCTCATTAATTACCAGCCGCTTTCCGACCCGGTCAAATAACTGCACGCCGAGCTGCCCTTCGATATCGGCCAGCGCCGCACTGACAGCAGATTGTGATAATGAAAGCACAACTGACGCCTGCGTGGTCGAACCGCTTTTCAGCACCTCGGCGAAAACTTCAAGTTGTCGCAATGTTATGTGCATAAATGTCCCGCTGTTCTCATGCGCCTGACTGCACGCTTGTTCTCTTTAGTATAGACCTTTGCCTTGCAGGTCTCTTTTGAATGGATTCTTTATACCAGTTTTTCAGATAGGTTATAAAGTTATAATCTATTTCATTTTTATATAAGCGCGGCGTAGCCTTAGGTCATCACTCCTGAACGAGGAACGGACGATGACTCAGTTTTCACTGCATAAAAGCGACGCGCTTAAACATGATGTTGACCAGCCTGCGCTGCAAAAACATGGCGGATACTACCGTCTGCTCCCTGGCCTGGCACTGACCGGTGCTATTACCGGACTGGCGGTATGGTTAAGCAATTTCCCGTCGCTGAGCCACCTCGGCCTCAGCGCACTGACGCTGGCGATTGTTATCGGGATGGTCGTCGGGAATACGGTTTATCCGGCCGCAAAGCCCTGGTGTGACAGCGGTGTCACGCTGGCAAAACAGCGTCTGCTGCGCCTGGGGATTATCCTGTACGGCATGCGCCTGACGTTCGCACAAATCGCCGATGTTGGCGCAACCGGGATCCTTATCGATGCCATGATGTTGTGCTCCACCTTCGCGCTTGCCTGCTGGCTGGGACAACGGGTATTTAAATTAGACCGAGATACGTCGATGCTAATTGGCGCGGGCAGCAGTATCTGTGGTGCAGCTGCGGTGATGGCGACCGAACCGGTGCTGGATGCCAAAGCGGAAAAAGTCACCGTGGCGGTGGCGACTGTGGTCATCTTCGGGACGGCGGCTATCTTTCTGTATCCGTGGCTGTGGCACCTTAATGAGCAATATCACTGGCTGAGTTTCACCGCGTCACAGTTTGGGATTTATACCGGTTCGACGGTGCATGAAGTCGCGCAGGTTGTGGCAGCCGGTCAGGGTGTCAGTCCGGACGCTGAAAATGCGGCGGTAATTGCCAAGATGATCCGCGTGATGATGCTGGCTCCGTTCCTGCTGCTGCTCTCTGGCTGGAAATCACGCCGTGAAATCCAGCAAGGCGGCCAGAACGCCGGTATGCGCAACATCACCATTCCGTGGTTTGCCCTGCTGTTTATTCTGGTGGCCGCGTTCAACTCACTGGATATTCTGCCACACAGCTGGATACCGCCGCTGATTACGCTCGATACCGTATTACTGGCGATGGCGATGGCGGCTCTCGGGCTGACAACGCATATGAGCGCGCTGCGTCAGGCGGGGCTGAAACCGATGCTGCTGGCGGCAATCCTGTTCATCTGGCTGATTGTCGGCGGCGCCGGTATCAACCAGCTGGTTCAGCATCTTTTTGGCTGATGTTGCGGCTTTTAACACTCCGATGCTGCGCCTCCTGTCCGGAGGCGCTATTATTCGTTGATAAACGCGATGAATGACTGAGGAGCAAAAATGAAGTTTGTGGGAGCACACGTCAGTGCAGCCGGTGGTGTCGATCAGGCGGTATTGCGCGCACATGAGCTGGAAGCCACGGCTTTTGCGCTTTTCACTAAGAATCAACGTCAGTGGAAAGCCGCACCATTGCCGGAAGATGTGATTGAAAAATTCAAACTGGCTTGTGAAAAATACGGCTACACAAGCAACCAGATTTTACCGCACGACAGCTATCTGATTAACCTCGGGCATCCGGTGACGGAAGCGCTGGAAAAATCCCGCGAAGCCTTCCTTGATGAATTGCAGCGCTGCGAGCAGCTGGGTTTGTCGCTGCTGAACTTCCATCCTGGCAGCCATCTGATGCAAATCGAGGAAGATAAATGCCTAGAACTGATTTCTGAATCCCTGAACATTGCTCTGGATAAAACGAAAGGCGTCACTGCCGTTATCGAAAATACTGCCGGTCAGGGCAGCAACCTCGGTTTCCGCTTTGAGCATCTGGCGAAAATTATCGACGGCGTGGAAGATAAAAGCCGCGTCGGTGTCTGCATCGATACCTGCCACGCCTTCGCCGCCGGTTATGACCTGCGTACCGTGGAAGAATGCGAGAGAACCTTCAAACATTTCGAAGAGGTAGTCGGTTTTAAATATCTGCGCGGTATGCACCTGAACGACGCGAAAAGCGAATTCAACAGCCGCGTTGACCGCCATCACAGCCTCGGTGAAGGCAATATCGGCAATACAGTTTTCAGCTGGATGATGAAAGATGCCCGTTTCGACGGCATTCCGATGATCCTCGAAACGGTCAATCCGGATATCTGGAAAGATGAAATTGCCTGGCTGAAAGCCCAGCAGACAGCCGATAACGGCGAAGCAGCGGCATAAGCCTGCCCGCACCCTTCGCGGAGGGCGCAGCAATAAAAAAGGCGCGACATTCACATGTCGCGCCTTTTTGTTTTTTAACGGCTTACCGTTATGCAGCTTTCGCGGCTAACGCAGCATCTGAACGTTTCAGAACCGCATAAGCACCGCCTGCCAGAACCGTACCGGCGATGATCGCCACCAGATATCCGAGAACGGGTGTGATTGCGCCCGGGATCAGCAGAACGAACAGACCGCCGTGTGGTGCCATCAGTTGTGCGTGGAATGCCATCGACAGAGCACCGGTCAGTGCGCCACCTGCGATACAGCATGGCAGAACGCGCATCGGGTCACGGGCTGCGAACGGTATCGCACCTTCAGAGATAAAGCACAGACCCAGCACCAGCGCCGCTTTACCGCCTTCACGTTCACTTTGCTCAAACTTATGACGCGCCAGCAGTGTTGCCAGACCCATCGCCAGCGGCGGAACCATACCGGCGGCCATAATGGCGGCCATTGGTGCGTAGACGGAAGAACTCAGCAGTGCCACGCCGAACGCGTAAGCAGCTTTGTTCACCGGGCCACCCATGTCGGTACACATCATCGCACCAAGGATTGCGCCCAGCAGAACCGCATTAGCTGTACCCAGAGATTGCAGCCATGCTGTCAGACCTGCCATGATTTTAGCGACCGGCGTACCGACAACATAAATCATCACCAGACCGGTAATCAGGCTCGCGACCAGCGGAATGATCAGGATAGGTTTCAGGGCTTCCATACTTTGCGGTAATTTCAGCTTGCCGCTGATGGCTTTCGCCACATAACCCGCCAGGAAACCGGCAATAATACCGCCGAGGAAACCAGCACCGGTGCTCACCGCCAGCATACCGCCGATAAGGCCCGGCGTCAGACCCGGACGGTCAGCGATGGAGAAAGCAATAAAACCGGCCAGAACGGGTACCATCAGCGCGAAGGCTGAAGCGCCACCGATTTGCATCAGCGCAGCTGCCAGCGTGCCTTTGACTTCAAAAGCTTTGATACCGAAGACGAATGACAGTGCGATACAAAGCCCCCCCGCAACCACCATTGGCAGCATGTAAGACACGCCGGTCAGGAGGTGACGGTATGGGCCTGTGCCGCCCGCTTCTTTCTTCTTGGTGCCGGATGCTGCGCCCTGCGTCGCAGGCTGGAACAGCTCAGCTTCGACCAGTGCTTTGTCCAGTTCCTGCTTCGTCTTTTTCAGTGCCAGACCGGTAGAAGTGCGGTACATCGGCTTACCGGCAAATTTCGCCAGATCCACTTCGATGTCAGCCGCGACAATCACCAGATCGGCCGCTGCAACTTCTTCAGGGGTAATAGCATTGCCTGCGCCCACGGAACCGCGGGTTTCGACTTTTACCCACCAGCCGCGTTTTTTCGCTTCACTTTCAATGGCTTCAGCCGCCATAAAGGTGTGTGCGACACCGGTCGGGCAGGCAGTGATTGCGACGATACGTTTCGGGCCGCCAGCTGCCGGTGCGGCTACTGCTGCCGCAACCGGTGCAACATAAGGTTTGGCTTCGGTCAGCGCACGTTGCAGAAATGCCTGTGGATCACGCACGGCATCCGCCACATTACCGGTATAAATATTTTTGCCGGTCAGGGTGGCGTCGTTTGGCACCGTTTCACCGGCAACAATGACGACGTCAGCGTCAGCGGCCTGTTCAACGACCTGATGCCCTGCTTTTGCAGCAGCGGCAGCAAGCAAATTTTTCGCCAGATGGCTGCGAGCCTGTCCGAGCGAACTGTCTATCATCAGCAGCGTTTTCATTCTGCCTCCTGCGGATTAAAAGGGTTTCAGGTCAACACGGGCCATCATCGCCGCGAGCTGCGGACGATCGGTGACACCGACATTACTCTGGCTGACAGCCAGGGCGGCAACAGCTGTTGCCAGTCGCAGCGTATGTTCACTGGATTCACGCATCAGCAAGCCGTAGATCAGACCACCGACCATGGAATCACCGGCACCGACCGTGCTGACAACTTCACAAGCTGGCGGTTTGGCAATCCACGCACCCGATGCGTTAACCCACAAGGCACCTTCGGCACCCAGTGAAATCACCACGTGGGCAATTCCCTGATCACGCAAGGCGTGAGCGGCTTCTACCACATCGCTCAGGTCCGGCAATTTACGGCCAGCCCAGATTTCCAGTTCGCGACGGTTTGGTTTTACCAGCCACGGCGCGGCTTTCAGACCGGCAACCAGTGCTTCACGGCTGCTGTCAAAGATGATGCACGGACACTGCGCACGCAGACGTTTCATCCAGTCGGTGAAGGCGTCAGGGTCAACGCCTGCTGGCAGACTGCCGCTGACAGCAACCATATCGAACTGGCCCAGCCATGACAGAGAATCCGTCACGAAACGTTCCCAGTCGGCAGGGGTCACATTGAAACCGGAGAAGTTGAAGTCGCTGACTTCGCCGTCTTTTTCGGTCAGTTTGACGTTGATGCGGGTACGGCCATTTACCACCTGGAAACGGTTGGCGATGCCCAGATCGCTGAACAGCAACTGGAAGCCGTCCTGATTTTCTTTACCGAGGAAACCACCCACGGTGACGTCGATGCCGAGATCTTTCAGCACTTTCGCAACGTTGATGCCTTTACCGGCGGCGTGCAAACCGGTGGTTTGCACCAGATTCACTTCACCACGTTCGATTTCAGGCACATAGCCCACTAGATCGTACGCAGGGTTTAAGGTAATTGTGGCGACTCTGCGGCTCATGCGCCCTCCCCAAGACCTTCGGCAATGGCTTCACCGATAGTTTTTAATGCCAGTTCTGCATCTTCACCACTGGCGGTAAAGCGCAGGTGATGACCTTTTTTCACGCCCAGCGCCACTACTTTCATCAGGCTGCGGCCATTGGCAGGTTTACCGCTGCCATCAAGATTCGTTACTGTAATTTCGCTGCTGAACTGTTTGATAACGTTCACCAAAGCCGTACCCGGACGCGCATGCAGACCGTGTTCGTTACGGATAACATATTCCGCCGTCAGCACGTTGGCTTGTTCTTCCACTTCGCTGGTCAGCAATGCCAGCACACCCACAGGGTCAGCCGTCAGCAAGCGTTCAGCATTGTTCGCTATCAGCAAATCACTGAGATAATTCAGCACATTGAGCGGCTGATCATCTGCGACTGAAATCGTCAGCAGCATGGAGACTTTCTCACCTTCAAGATCAAACGCCTGCTGCGCACGGCTTACCGTGGCTGCACTTTTCAGGTTGCCTTCTGTGCTGTCGCTCAGCCAGATGCCCTGCCCGAGGTTCAGCGGCTTACGGCTGATCACATCACTGACAAACGCGTTATCGACTGCACCCATCTCTTTCAGGCGACCGGCGTTCAGCGCTTGTAAGGTGATCAGGTTTTCAGCGGCCACATCGACGGCGATAAGCTGAGTATCAAACAGGAATTCAGCGGCATTTTTTTCGCCCATCAGCAGGCTTCGTAGTTCTTCAGTCGAATCTGTTTTCGCCAGACGCTCTGCCACGCTGTCGTCACTTAAGACGTGCGTCAGCTGACGCAACAGGCTGAGGTGTTCATCAGAACGCGCCGCGATGCCGATAACCACATACGCGGTCTGGCCTTCGCCCCACGCAATACCCTGCGGGAACTGGAAAACCTGTACGCCGGTATCAAGCACCAGATCACGTGTATCTGTGGTGCCGTGAGGGATAGCGATGCCGTTGCCCAGATAAGTAGAGGTTTGCAGCTCACGCGCTAACATGCCGTCTACATAGCCTTCGCTGACGCGGCCCGCCTGAGTCAGTGCTGCTGCAACCTGGCGAATTGCTTCCTGCTTATCGCTGGCAGCCGCACCGATATGAATATCTTGCTGTGACAGTTGGAACATAATTCTCCTCTCCTGCTGAAATTGAATCGTTTCAGCTTTACTGAGAAAAAAGGAGCGCCATCAAATTTCATAGAAGAAGCTGACGACGCTGAAACGTTTCAGGGAGTCTCAATCCGGCCTGTTTTTAAAGCAAGCTTTCCCTTATTTGGCGTGACGATTTTTTGATGCTACGCACAGTTTTCTGTTCAGGAACGCCTGAGCACTGTTAACTTAACGCAAATGCTGAAGTCAGGCTGACGCAAAAAGCTGACGTAAGCTGAACCCTGTTTGGAGTGACACTTTAGTGGGATGTCAGAAGCACAGCTGGTTATTTTTAACACTGCGTGCGTTTTTATTATTCAGTATGGCAAATTCACTCCGGTTTACATTTTTGATGATCAAAACCTGTTTTTGTTTTTTTTAAACTGACGTAACATTTGCCCAAATTTCGCCCCCTTCCCTACTTCTGGTTCACATAGCTAATGCGAATTTCTACAACGTCAGCCCGCCGTTTACCCGACATGACGTCGACCGCTTTTCTGATCATTGCTTTTCTGACTGGCATCGCCGGTGCATTACAAACCCCCACACTGAGTCTTTTCCTGACGTCTCAGGTTCACGTCAGCCCGTTCATGGTCGGTATTTTCTTCACCGGTAGTGCGGTTATCGGCATTTTCGTCAGTCAGTTGCTGGCCAACTGGTCGGATAAACGCGGTGACCGCAAAACGCTGATTTTGTATTGCTGCATTCTGGGTGCACTGGCGTGCGTGCTGTTCGCCTTCAACCGCAATTACTTTATTTTGCTGTTTGTCGGCGTTTTGCTGTCGAGTTTTGGCTCGACGGCGAACCCGCAGATGTTCGCTCTGGCACGCGAGCATTCCGAAAAAACCGGTCGTGAAGCTGTCATGTTCAGCTCTATTTTGCGGGCACAGGTTTCGCTGGCCTGGGTCGTCGGCCCGCCGCTGGCTTTCGCCCTGTCTATGGGTTTTGGGTTCACCTTTATGTACTGCGCCGCTACGCTGGCGTTCCTGCTTTGCGGCGTGATGGTGTATATGTTCCTGCCCTCCATGCCTAAAGCGCACATCAAAACCACCGCCACACTAGAAGCACCTCGCCGCAACCGCCGCGATACGTTGATGCTTTTCATCGCCTGTTCTCTGATGTGGGCTGCCAACAGTATTTATCTCATCAATATGCCGCTGTACGTGGTGCGTGAGTTAGGGTTGCCGGAAAAACTGGCGGGCGTGCTGATGGGCAGTGCGGCGTGTCTGGAAATTCCCACGATGCTTATCGCCGGATATCTGGCCAGGCAGCTCGGTAAACGTTTCCTGATGCGCTTTGCGGTGCTGGCGGGTGTAATTTTCTATGGATGCATTCTGTTTACCACCGGCGCGGCAATGTTGATTGCCTTACAGCTGCTGAACGCGATTTTCATCGGCATTCTGGCCGGGATCGGCATGTTGTATTTTCAGGATCTGATGCCGGGTCAGGCAGGTGCGGCGACCACGCTGTTTACCAATTCAACGCGTGCTGGCTGGATCCTTGCCGGTTCTCTGGCGGGAGTGATTGCGCAATTCTGGACATACCATGCGGTGTTTTATGCGGCGCTGGCGATGGTAGTAGGGTCGGTGTTGTGTATCTGGAATGTGAAAAACGTCGATAAACCGGCAGAAGAAGTACCGGAAGCCGTCGTTTAAGGCGCGGTATCGGCTTCAAGTTTAATCAGATACGTCAGGGCATGGTCGCGATGGGTAAAACACATTTCGCGACTGGCCTGCAGGCTGGCACAAACTTTCGGACGCAGCGGCGAGGTGAAAATCTTGCACAGGAAATTATCGGCCAGTTGCACGCAACGGGTATTCGCCGGTTTGCCATCAGGCATTCCGGGGATCGGGCTGGAAATTGAAGGCGCTATGCAACAGGCTCCGCAATCGGTACGACAGTCCATCAACAGCCTCCTCAGGCCTCATTTTGAGGCGCGACAATAGCAGGCGGTGGTATGCGCCACCAGCGAAATATTTACTATCCTTTAACACGGTAACCCGAACATTTTTCATGCTGGCAAATGACACATAAAAAATGCGCAATAAAGCGGGTTTTGGCGACTCTTTTTACGCTATCTGCTTGCCTGAAATCTGCGGCGCGGGTAACGTGTCGCAAATTATTTATCTCTCTGCTGACAGGTTATTTATATGGCACGTGCTAACGAAATTAAACGCGGCTTCGTTGTGAACTACGACGGCAAATTGCTGCTGGTAAAAGATATTGATGTTCAGAGCCCAAGCGCCCGTGGTGCCAGCACCCTGTACAAAATGCGTTTCGCTGATGTACGTACTGGCGGCAAAGTAGAAGAGCGCTTTAAAGGCGACGATATCCTTGATACCGTCAGCCTGACCCGTCGTAAAGTGAACTTCTCTTACGTCGATGGTGACGAATACATTTTTATGGATGATGAAGACTTCACGCCATATACCTTCAATAAGGCGCAGATCGAAGACGAACTGCTGTTCATTCCTGAAGAAGGATTACAGGGCATGCAGGTTCTGACGCTCGACAGCCAGCTGCTGGCGCTGGAAATGCCACAGACGGTAGATCTGGAAATCGTCGAAACAGCACCGGGCATCAAAGGTGCGTCTGCCAGCTCCCGTACCAAACCGGCAGTCATGGCCACGGGCCTGAGTATTCAGGTGCCTGAATACCTGAGCTCCGGGGACAAAATCCGTATTCATATCGCGGAACGCCGTTATATGGGCCGCGCGGATTAATCAGCGCCTCGCTATATCCCGCAATATATTGAAAGGAACGCTCCGGCGTTCCTTTTTTAATGGCCTGATTTTGCCATTAATGCGCAGAGTCTCGATCTGCATCACAAAATGAGTGGTGGTCCGGACTTACCAATTCCCCTTTCTATCATATGACTTTACACTCTAAGCCCTAATTTCGGCTTAAATCGTCGCTTTATCCAGCACAAAATTGAACTGACGGGTAAACAGCCCCAATTTGGCCTGACCAATTATCTATTTCTGACTTGCCTGGAGTATTGCATGAAAACTATTGCCACAGCGTCTTTGCCCGCAGCAGTGTCATTGCCTGCTTATGATCGCGATGCACTGAAGAGCCGCATCGTTCATCTCGGCTTTGGCGCATTCCACCGTGCCCACCAGGCGCTGCTCACCAACCGTGTCCTGAATCTTCAGGGCGGAGACTGGGGCATTTGCGAAATCAGCCTCTTTGGTAATGAAACATTGATAAAAAGTCTGCGTCAGCAAAATCATCTGTTTACCGTGCTGGAGAAAGGGGCTGAAGGCAATCAGGCTATTATCATTGGTTCAGCTCATGAATCCGTCCACGGTGGCATTGACGGTCTTGATGCCGTGCTGGAAAAGTTGACCGAACCCCAGGTAGCCATTGTTTCCCTGACCATCACCGAAAAAGGTTATTGCATTGAACCAGGCACCGGCGAACTGGATCTGCAAAACCCGAAAATTCAGCAGGATCTGGCCGGTGGTCAGGTGCCATGTACCGCGCCGGGCGTGTTAGTTGAAGCACTGCGTCTGCGACACGAACGCGGGCTTCCCGGCTTCACGGTTCTGTGCTGCGACAATATTCCTGAAAACGGTCTGGTGGTCAAAAACGCCGTGCTGGGTATGGCGAAGGCACGCTCCGCAGAACTGGCCAAATGGGTCACCGATAATGTCTCCTTCCCAAGCACCATGGTTGACCGCATTGTTCCGGCAGCCACTGAAACCACGCTGGAAGAAATCACCGAAGCGCTCGGTGGCGTGGCCGACCCTTGCGGTATCGCCTGTGAACCGTTCATTCAATGGGTCGTGGAAGACAACTTTGTAGCAGGTCGTCCTGAATGGGAAAAAGCCGGTGCGCAGATGGTGTCCGACGTGTTGCCGTTTGAGCAGATGAAACTGCGCATGCTGAACGGCAGTCATTCCTTCCTTGCCTATCTGGGCTATCTCGCCGGTTATCAGCACATCAACGATTGTATGGAAGACGCTAACTATAAAGCCGCCGCGCACCAGCTGATGTTGCATGAACAGGCGCCGACGCTGAGCGTCGAGGGTGTTGATCTCAGTGCTTACGCTGACAGCCTGATCGCCCGTTACAGCAATCCGGCGCTCAAGCATCGCACCTGGCAAATCGCCATGGACGGCACGATGAAGTTGCCACAGCGCATGCTCGACTCCATCCGCTGGCATGTAAAAAATGGCGGTTCTTATGAATTGCTGGCGCTGGGCGTTGCGGGCTGGATGCGTTATATCGGCGGCACGGATGATGCGGGTCAGCCCATTGAGATTAAAGATCCGATGGCGGATACGCTGGCAGAAATCGTCGCGTCTACCGCGGATGGTGAAGAACGCGTGAAAGCGCTGCTGGCGCTGAACGGCGTATTCGGCGAGCAACTGCCGCAAGAAGAGAAAGTCGTGCAGGCCATTCAGGCTGCCTATGCCGATCTGCAAAGGGTGGGCGCGAAGAAAACCGTCGCCAAATACGTCGGTTAAAGCCTGATGTAAAGTAAACGAATAACGATAAGCGGCTGCTCAGGCAGCCGTTTTTATTGGTGCAGCCCTCAGTCATTCAGCTCTGAAGGAACGGACGAAAATAAAAAACCATCAAAAGACGGATCGTCAGCGTCCGATACCTGCAACAGCATATCTTTCACGTTCTCCAGATGCTGCCACATCGCCTGTTTCGCGGCCTTCGGATCCCGTCGCAACACCGCCTGCAGGATAGTCTGATGGTCCTGCAACCAGATCTGATGATAGCTTTTATCGACCACGTGCTGATGAATGCCTTCCCACATCGAACTGCGCTGGCGGATCTGCCAGAGATCATCAACCAGTTTTACCAGCACACTGTTTTGCGATGCCTGCGCCAGTAAGGCATGAAACCGCTGATCTTCGGCTTCATCCGTCACACCACGGGCAATGCAATCACGCTGAGCGTCAATGGCATCGCGCATCTGCAAAATATCCGTTTTCGTCGCCTGCATAGCAGCAAAGGCGGCCACTTCGCTTTCCAGCAACTGCCGCGCCTGCAATAATTCGAACGGGCCGTAACCGCTGTCAGCCAGTTCCGGTGGCGTGTTTTCAGGCTGTTTCAGCACATACACACCGGAGCCTTTGCGCACTTCAATGATTTTTTCCAGCTCAAGCATAATCAGCGCTTCGCGCACCACGCTGCGGCTGACGGAATAGGATTCAGCAATATCACGTTCAGGAGGAAGACGATCGCCGGGCGTATATTTCCCGGCATGGATATCGCGGCGTAAATGGCCGCCAATCTCCTGATAAAGTCGCATATTTTCGCCCCTGTCTGTGGCACGCATTCAATTGGTCCGACAACTGTTCACATGCTCTGATGCCTGAAATAAGAGAGAAAATTATAACATGTCGGCATAAAGGGAAAGGACGGGAGAAGAAAACTGACGGCCCGATCAAAATTGGGCCGGCCAGTTGGGTAAGTTGTCTGTCCTCTTGACCCGGCATTAATAAGTCAGCACGTAATACCGGCTATAAATTAGTCAGAGAACATTATGATTAGGAAGTGCTTCAGTTGTAACTCACGGTCATTACGGCAAGATGCGGATTATTATTGATGTGCTCTGTGGTCACTTGCCCCAATGATAACGGCAATGAGAATGCAGAAGAATTTTTGGGATCCAGCGTGTGGACTTGCGTGAGTTTAGTCGCTCCGCGCTCACAGCTGCTGGTCACTTTGTTTCCGCCGTTGACGAAGCTGCATCCCTCCTCGACGATCGCACCATAAAAATGAATTGTCCCGCTGGACGCGGCATAAGAATTCGAAGCCATCCCTGAGGCCATCACTCCCAAAAACAGCATCCATTTCACTCTGTTCATGGCAATACCCTCATCAAAAAAACTGATTGCAATTTTTAAGTAACCGCAATTTAACATTAATGCATCTAAACAAATTCGCACTGCGAACGATGAAATAAACTGTGGATGGCGTATGACGGGCATAAGCAATCCATGTCATTAATCGGCACGAAACTGGATTTTCTTTACGGGCCGCTGCACATTGACGAGATAATTTTTGAAAGGATGTGAACCATGACCAAAACCAACCTGATCACTGGCTTTCTGGGAAGCGGTAAAACCACCACACTGCGCCATCTGCTGGCTCAAAAACCAGAAGGTGAAAAATGGGCCGTACTGGTCAATGAGTTCGGAGAGATTGGAATCGATGGCGCACTGCTGGCGGACAGCGGCGCGGTGCTGAAGGAAATCCCCGGCGGATGCATGTGCTGCGTTAATGGCTTACCGATGCAGGTCGGGCTGAACATGTTATTGCAGCAGGCAAAGCCTGATCGGTTACTGATCGAGCCCACCGGACTGGGCCATCCGAAACAGATCCTTTCTTTATTAACCTCTGAGGTATACAGCAACTGGCTGACACTCAATGCCACTTTGTGTTTGCTCGATCCGCGCCAGCTGAATGAACAGCGCGTCATTGAAAATGAAAATTTCCGCGATCAGCTCGCAGCGGCGGATGTGATCATAGCTAACAAAGCAGATGTCGCTCAGGAGAATGACCGCCAGGCGCTGGGAAAATGGTTCAGCGAAAATGGCCGTGAACGCCTGCTGGTGGTGGCTTCTCAGGGGGAGATTGACCCTGCCCTGCTGGATTTGCCGCGCCTCAATCACACCGAATTACCGGAAGGCCGACATCATCACGCTCATTCATCAAAGCGCGGGCTGGCGGCACTGAGCCTGCCGGAAAAGCAGCGCTGGAGACGTGCGCTTAACGAAGCGGGCGGTTACACCAGTTGCGGCTGGATATTTGATGGCGAAACGGTATTTGATACGGCAGGAATACTCGACTGGGTACGCGCCGTGCCAGTTGACCGCGTGAAGGGAATAATTCGCATTGAAGAAGGGGCGCTGATGATTAACCGCCAGGGTCATGATCTGAGAATCGAAACTAAGCCGGTGGCACCCTTGGACAGCAGAATTGAGCTCATTACGCAAAAAGAAGTGCCATGGAATACCTTACAATCGTCTTTGTTGAAGATTCGTTTAAGTTAAACGGATTAAGTTAACGCCCATTACGTTAATCGTTACCCTGCTAAGAATAGGTCTTCATATATGTGGCGCCGAAATATTCCTGCAATCCTGCTCCTCAATGGCTTAGGTATTGCCCTCTTTCTGTCTTTCTATTTACCCGCGAATCACGGTTTCTGGTTCCCGATTGATAAGTCGATATTTTTCTTCTTTAACCAGCATCTGGCGACTGACGCGTGGTTCCTGCATCTGGTCGCAGTGACTAACAACCGTGCGTTTGATCTGATCTCGTTGCTGGCAATGGGTATGCTCTATCTGAGTTATTTCCTGAAACAGGACAACGCAGGCCGCCGCCGCTTCATCATTATTGGCGTCGTGATGCTGCTGACCGCCGTCGTGCTTAATCAGCTCGGCCATTTATTGCCGGTCAGTCACAAAAGCCCTTCGCTGAGCTTCCAGGGCGTAAACCGTGTCAGTCAGCTGACCGGAATCCCGACGAAAGATGCCTCCGCAGACAGCTTCCCCGGCGACCACGGCATGATGCTGATTATTTTCTCCTGCTTTATGCTGCGTTATCTGAGCAAGTCAGCCTTCTTTATTGCGCTGCTGATCACCATCATCTTCTCGCTGCCGCGCGTGATGATTGGCGCACACTGGTTTACGGATATTGCCGTGGGTTCGATGTCAGTCGTCCTGGTAGGTGCAAGCTGGTGGCTGATGACTCCGGCCAGCGATATGTTGATCAACTGGCTTGAGAGAAAATTGCCGGGTAAAAAAATTCCTAAAACGGCCCCATAATTTTGCATTCATATAATTAAATTATGGTCAGGCAGATGTTTATGATCTGCCTGACGTTTTTTTCAGACAATTCCCGGATATACTTTACTGGATTTTGCATGTGGAACCCGCTTGTGGCGCGGTTTTAACCCAAATTCGTATATAAATCACCCATCGTTTTTAACATGATTACTTACATCAGCTTACATCACAATTTCTTATAAAAAATCCCGTAAAACCTCTCGCAATCCCTTATTCATTACGGTACTCTCCAAATCGCCCTCATAGAAATGTGACTAAAATACCCGTATTGAAGGAAAAAACGTGCTCTAACGCACATTTTACCAGTCTGGTGTTTGTCCCAACTAATTGCGGCAGGTAGTCTCGCTTCGTTTGGCAATTTTAATAACGATTTCATCGTTAAGGACAGCAAGGGATAACAACAATAATGGTCAAGTCTCAACCGTTTCTGAGATATATCACGCGGATGATTCCCGCGATTGGCGCAGCAATTCTTCTCTCTGCGTGTAGTGGTATGCATTCTTCGAACACAGAAAGCGCACAAACTGATATGCGTGCAGTAAATGACAAAGACGGTCTTCTACTGCAAGCCTCTCAGGATGAATTCGAAGCAATGGTTCGTAGCGTCAACGTTAAATCCAAAATTATGGATCAGTACGCTGACTGGAAAGGCGTTCGTTATCGGTTAGGCGGCGACAGCAAGCGTGGTATCGATTGCTCAGCGTTCGTTCAGGTAACATTCCGCGAACAATTTGGTATGGATCTCCCTCGTTCTACTTATGAACAGGAAGAAAAGGGCAAGAAAGTTCAGCGCACGAAACTGCGTCCGGGTGATCTGGTTCTGTTCCGTGCTGGCTCTACAGGCCGTCACGTCGGCATTTATTTAGGCAACGATCAGTTTGTTCATGCGTCCACCAGCAACGGTGTGATGATTTCAAATCTGAAAGAGTCCTACTGGAATGCACGTTATCGTGAAGCAAGACGAGTTTTAGCTAACGGTTAATCACGTTAGCTTATGATTTAGTTCTTGTTGTCCTATGCCAAGCGAATAAAAAAACGTCATCTTCGGATGGCGTTTTTTTATGCCTGTAATAAAGTGTATTTAATGTCTGTAGTTTTTTTGACTACGTTATACTTTTATTTCTTCGGCGAGAATAAGGGCAAAACATATGGGTTTAAAAACGGCGTTAACACACACCGTATTACCCAAGCGCCGGTATTTAAAAAGAAGTATCCTTTTTTCAGCCCTGTTTTTCATTTTGTTTACTGCCGTCACCCTCACCGTTATTAAAACAAATACCCTGCGTGAACAGGAGCAAATCGCTCAACGAACCGCCCGTTATGCGGCTAACTATTTACATCAACTTTCCGACACAATGGGCAAAATTGCACTGCTCACTGATGAGCCCTGTAATTCTATTGCGGGTGAATTAAATCGGGACGCCGCATTCAGCGTGGGTGTGCGTGATTTTCAGCTGGTGCGTGACGGAATGGTTTTTTGTTCTTCGGCCTCCGGCAACCAGAATATTCCCGCCAACAGCTCCCTCCATGACATCGATTTCGACAAAACAATGAGTATCAACCTGCAAATGGGGACGCCTGCCGTCCCTAACCGCGCGGTGATCATTGTCTGGCAGCGCAATCCGGGAGCCAGTAACGATGGCGTGATCGCCACGCTTGAGCTGACACTCTCGCCTTATATGCTGTTTGCCCAGCCGGGCTCAGGTTACCGGGGATTTGCTTTGCTGGTGGGTGACTCAGCATTGATTTCAGC
The DNA here is from genome assembly GCF_003614975.1 of Rahnella bruchi. Lineage (GTDB taxonomy): Bacteria > Pseudomonadota > Gammaproteobacteria > Enterobacterales > Enterobacteriaceae > Rahnella > Rahnella bruchi. Next base: position 87,491 of record NZ_QZWI01000003.1, read on the forward strand.
GCAGGATCAGCTGATTCCGGTCAGTAAATTACCCCACAGCCATTTTACCGAGGCCAGAATTGAGGGTTACCCGTTCACCGTCCGTCTTTATTCCCCTACCCTGACCGGCGACAGCGTTCTCTTTACCCTCTCCGGTGGACTGCTGCTGAGCCTGATGGTATGCGCCCTGATTTATCACAGCCTGCTTAACCGCCATAACGTTGAACGCGAGATCCTGCGCGGTCTGAAAAACAAAGAATTCTTTGTTGAGTATCAGCCAGTGATTGACTCAAAAACGTTGAAAGTCACCGGTGTGGAAGCATTGCTGCGCTGGCAACATCCTATTGAAGGGCGGATCCCGCCGGATGTGTTTATCGCCTATGCAGAAAACCAGGGGCTTATCGTCGAACTGACGCGACACATGATGATTCTTGTCGCGCAGGACGCACATAAAATGCAGCATGTTTTTGCAGAACCGGGAAAGCTCAGCATTAATATTTCTCCGCACCATATGGAGAAAGTCAGCTTTCATGATGACGTCATGAATTTTATCGAAGCCTTGCCGGAGAATGCTTTTCAGGTCGTTTTTGAAATAACGGAACGCGGAATGATTGATACCGAAGGCGCACTGCGGGAATTCAACTGGCTGCGTCGCCACAAAATAGAAATCGCTATTGATGATTTTGGTACCGGCCACAGCGCGCTGATTTACCTGGAAAAATTCACTCTGGACTATCTTAAAATCGACCGTGGTTTTGTCATGTCTATCGATCAGAAAACCTTAATCGCCCCCGTCCTGGATACCGTGCTTAAACTCACAGAAGAGCTGAAGCTGAAAACAGTGGCAGAAGGGGTCGAAACGCAGCAACAGGCAGAATATTTGCGTAATCATGGTGTTACTTACCTGCAGGGCTATTTATACAGCAAACCGCTGGGTATACCGGTGCTTCTGGACTTCATCCGCGATTTCAACGAGAAAGAATCCACGTACCACATTTAGCTTCCGGCCGGCCTGACTGTTTTTTTCATCTTTTTTTGCATCTTTTGTTCCATTTTTCTTTTAGGCGTCTGCATCCGGTTGTGATAAAAAGGCCGGAATCAGGGATGAAATCTAAGGCTGGTGCGTTACAAGGCCTTAGCTATCAATTGATTAAACCCGAACAATAATCTGCGGCAATGCCCGCACGATGCTCTCACCCTCACAGGAGTGCTGATTCAGGATGTTTTCTCGCGTGTTTGCCGGTGTGCTGTGCCTGCTGAGTCTCAGCGCACAAGCCGAAGTCATACAGGACAGCTATGCGTTTGCCATTTTAGGCGAACCCAAATATGTCTCTAACTTCACCAGTTTTGACTACGTCAATCCCGCCGCGCCGAAGGGAGGACAGATTACGCTGGCCGCTATCGGCACCTATGACAACTTCAACCGCTTCGCCTCACGGGGCAATCCGGCGGCACGCAGCGGCTCGCTTTACGATAGCCTGTTCACCACCTCCAGCGACGAAATCGGCAGCTATTATCCGCTGATTGCAGATTCTGCCCGTTATGACAGCCAGTACCGCTGGGTCGAAGTGGACATTAACCCGCGCGCCCGTTTTAACGACAACACCCCGATCACCGCCAGCGACGTGGCTTTCAGCTTCAAAAAGTTCATGACCGAAGGCGTACCGCAATTTCGCGTGGTTTATAAAGGTGTGGAAGTAAAAGCCATATCGCGTCTGACGGTGCGCATGGTCTTGCCCAAACCTGATAAAGACATGATGCTCGGACTACTGGGCCTGCCAGTTTTGCCCCAGGTGTTTTGGGAAAACCATAAATTCAACGAACCCCTTAGCACGCCACCGCCAGGCAGCGGGCCATACCGCATCAGTGATTATAAGCTCGGCCAGTACATCACTTACTCGCGGGTTCCTGACTACTGGGCCGCTAATTTACCGGTTAACCGCGGGCGCTATAACTTCGACACCATCCGCTACGATTATTATCTGGATGATAATGTCGCGCTGGAGGCCTTTAAATCCGGTGCCTTTGATTTCCGCATGGAACCCTCGCCAAAGAACTGGTCAACGCAGTATCAGGGCGGCAATTTCAGTAAAAATTTCATTGTGAAAGCGGATGAAGAAAATCAGGCAGCGCAGGATACACGCTGGCTCGCTTTCAATCTTCATCGCCCGCAATTCGCCGACCGCAAAGTGCGCGAGGCCATTACTCTGGCATTCGATTTTGACTGGATGAATAAGGCACTCTATTTCAGCGCCTACCAGCGGGTGAACAGTTACTTCCAGAATACAGATTACGCGGCAAAAGATTATCCGAACTCTGCCGAGCTGGCCTGGCTCGGCCCCCTGAAAGGCCAGGTGCCTGCGGAAGTCTTCACCTCGCTGTATCAGCCACCCCGTTCCGACGGCAGTGGCAACGATCGCGCCAATCTGCTGAAAGCCACGGCATTGCTGAAAGAAGCGGGATGGGAAGTAAAAGATCAGGTGCTGGTGAACAGCAAAACCGGCAAGCCGTTTACTTTTGAACTGCTGCTGCCGGGCGGCGGGAACTCGCAATATGTGCTGCCGTTCCAGCATAATCTGCAACGTCTGGGCATCAAAATGTCGATCCGTGAAGTGGATAGCTCGCAGTTCGTGCGCCGTATGCGCCAGCGCGATTACGATATGATCCCGACGGTTTATCCTGCCACTTCTTATCCGAGCAGCGATTTGCGGATTTACTGGAATACTCAATATCTCGATTCCACTTATAACAAATCGGGTATCAGCGACCCGGCCATCGATAAACTGACCGATGAAATTGCCGCGAATCAGGGTAAACCCGATGCGTTGTTAGCGCTAGGACATGCGCTTGATCGCGTACTGACCTGGAATATGGTGATGATCCCGATGTGGTACACCAACCACGAACGCTATGCGTACTGGGATAAATTTTCGATGCCGGCCATCGCCCCGTCCAATGGAATGGAACTCGATACGTGGTGGTACGACGTAAACCGCGCAGCCCGTTTACCTGCGCAACGCCGCTGAGGAGCAGATTGTGGCCGCCTATCTTTTAAGACGACTACTGCTGGTGATCCCGACGCTGTGGGCGATCATCACAATTAACTTTTTCATTGTGCAAATCGCGCCTGGCGGACCGGTTGATCAGGCCATTGCCGCCATTGAAATGGGGCAATCCAGCGGTTTACCCGGTGCAGGTGGAGGCAGCGGGAATGGCAAAGCATCACCCGGTCTGGCGCAGTTTGGCGAAGGTCAGTATCGCGGTGCCCGTGGCCTTGATCCGGAAGTGATCGCCGAGATTACCCACCGTTTCGGTTTCGACAAGCCTCTGCACGTGCGGTATTTCGACATGCTGTCGGATTATGTCCGGTTTGATTTTGGCGACAGCCTGTTCCGCGGTTCTTCGGTGATGGGGCTGGTGAAAAACGCGTTGCCTGTTTCTGTCACCATCGGCCTGTGGAGCACACTGATTATCTATCTGGTATCGATTCCGCTCGGCATCCGCAAAGCGGTACGTAACGGCTCGCGGTTCGATACCTGGAGCAGTTCAGTGATTATCGTCGGCTATGCCGTGCCTTCGTTTCTGTTCGCTATCTTATTGATTGTGCTGTTTACCGGCGGCAGTTATCTCGACTGGTTCCCGCTGCGCGGCCTGACATCCCCGAATTTTGATACCCTGCCGTGGTACGGCAAAGTGACCGATTATCTCTGGCATATCACATTGCCGGTGCTGGCGACGGTGATTGGCGGATTTGCCACGTTAACCATGCTGACCAAAAACTCGTTTATGGATGAAGTGGGCAAGCAGTATGTAGTGACCGCGCGCGCCAAGGGGCTAAACGAGAAACAGATTTTGTACCGGCATGTCTTTCGCAACGCGATGCTGCTGGTGATTGCCGGTTTCCCTGCCACCTTTATCAGCATGTTTTTCACCGGGTCCTTGCTGATTGAAGTGATGTTTTCTTTACAGGGGCTGGGATTGCTGGGTTACGACGCCATCGTACAACGCGATTTCCCGGTGATTTTCGGCACGCTGTATGTTTTCACGCTGATTGGTTTGCTGCTTAATATTGTCAGTGACATCACTTACACGCTGGTTGACCCGCGTATCGATTTTGAGGGCCGCCAGTAATGAGCCTTTTTAAGCTGGGTAACGTCAGTCAGGCGCGATGGGCGCGGTTCTGCCAGAACCGCCGCGGCTTCTGGTCGCTGTGGATTTTCATGGTCATGCTGATTCTGGTGCTGTTATCCAACGTCATTGCCAATGACAAACCGCTGCTGGCACGCTATCAGGGACATCTCTACGTGCCATTTCTGGTCAACTACAGTGAAACCACCTTTGGCGGGGAGCTGGAAACCCCTGCTGATTATCAGGATCCGTTCGTTGTGCGCCAGATTGAAGACCACGGCTGGGCGGTTTGGGCACCTATCCGCAGCAGCTATAACTCCATTAACTTTTCCACTACGCAGCCCTTCCCTTCGCCACCGTCTGAACAAAACTGGCTGGGTACTGACAGCAACGGTCACGATGTGCTGGCGCAAATTCTCTACGGACTGCGCATTTCACTGTTCTTCGGCATTATGCTGACCGTGCTGACCTCTGTGATTGGGATTATGGCCGGAGCCACACAGGGTTATTACGGCGGGCTGATTGACCTGCTCGGCCAGCGTTTTATTGAAGTGTGGTCCAGCATACCGACGCTGTTCCTGATTATCATTCTGGCAAGCGTAGTGCAGCCGAATTTCTGGTGGCTGCTGCTGATCACCGCGCTGTCCGGATGGATGACGCTGGTCAGCGTGGTGCGGGCCGAATTCCTGCGCACCCGTAATTTTGATTACATCCGGGCCGCGCAGGCGATGGGTGTCAGTGACAGCGCCATTATGCGCCGCCATATGCTGCCCAATGCGATGGTGGCGACACTGACTTATCTGCCGTTTATTCTGTGTGGTTCGATTACCACCCTGACATCGCTGGATTTTCTGGGTTTCGGCCTGCCGCTCGGTTCGCCTTCGCTCGGCACGTTACTGATGGAAGGTAAAAATAATTTGCAGGCACCGTGGCTGGGCATCAGCGCCTTCGTGGTGCTGGCCGCATTGCTGTCGTTACTGATTTTCATTGGTGAAGCCGTCCGTGACGCCTTTAATCCGTCCGCACATCATCATGAGGCGCTCTGAGATGACAGACACTCCTCTCTTACAAATCAAAAATCTCAGCGTCGCCTTTCGTCAGGGAAATCAGCCACAGGAAGTCGTCAGCGACGTTTCGCTCAATATTCATGCCGGCGAAACTCTGGCGCTGGTCGGTGAATCCGGTTCCGGCAAAAGCGTCACCGCGCTGTCGGTATTACGCCTGCTCCCTTCTTCCGTTGTCTATCCTCAGGGCGATATTGTGTTTGCCGGGCAATCGCTGCTTCACGCCAGCAGCAATACCCTGCGCCAGATCCGCGGTAATGAAATTTCGATGATCTTTCAGGAGCCGATGGTTTCGCTCAATCCGCTGCATACCCTTGAAAAACAGCTCACAGAAGTACTGATCTTGCACCGTAATCTTCGGGGTGACGTGGCCCGCAGCGAAATACTGCGCTGTCTGGATCGCGTGGGTATTCGCCAGGCAGAATCGCGCCTGAAAGATTTCCCGCATCAGCTTTCCGGCGGTGAACGCCAGCGCGTGATGATTGCCATGGCGGTGCTGACTCGCCCGAAACTCCTGATTGCTGACGAACCGACCACTGCGCTGGATGTTTCCGTGCAGGCACAGATTTTATCGCTGCTCGATGAACTCAAACAGGAAATGGGCATGGCGATGCTGTTCATCACGCATAACCTGCGCATAGTGCGGCGTCTGGCGGATACCGTGGCGGTGATGCGGCACGGTCGTGTGGTGGAACAGCAACCCCGCGCCACGCTGTTCAGCGATCCACAAGATCCTTATACGCGTCAGTTATTGCAGGCTGAACCTCATGGTCGCCCGCAACCATTGAAAGACGAATCTGCCGTTCTGCTCGACGTTAAAAATCTGGATGTCGGTTTCCCGGTGAAACGCGGACTGCTGCGCCGAACCGTCGGTATCAAACATGCGGTAAATCAGGTCAGTTTTCAGCTGCGTCGCGGCGAGAGTCTTGGCGTGGTAGGCGAATCCGGTTCAGGTAAAAGCACCACAGGTCTGGCATTGCTGCGGCTGATGAAATCGCAGGGGGAAATCTGGTTTGACGGCCATCCGCTGCACACTTTCTCGCGCAAAAAAATGCTGCCGTTTCGCAGCCGGATACAGGTGGTATTTCAGGATCCCTTCTCGGCGCTAAATCCCCGTTTCACGGTCGGGCAAATCATCGCCGAAGGTTTGCTGGTTCACAGGAAAATCAGCGAACAGGAGCGGGAAAAAGAAGTTGTCCGCGCCATGCAGGAAGTGGGATTACTTCCGGAGACACGTCACCGTTATCCCACGGAGTTTTCCGGCGGTCAGCGCCAGCGTATTGCCATTGCCCGCGCGCTGATTTTACAGCCGGAAATGCTGATCCTTGATGAACCTACGTCGTCGCTGGATAAATCGGTACAGGCGCAAATTCTGACTATCCTCAGCGAACTGCAACAACGCCACGGTCTGACGTATCTGTTTATCAGCCATGATTTGCACGTAGTGCGGTCTTTATGCCATCAGCTGATGGTATTGCGAAACGGGGAAGTAGTAGAACAGGGAGATTGTGAGCAGATTTTTACTGCGCCGCAGCAGGCTTATACCCGTGAGTTGCTGGCAGCGTCAGACGCATTCGACACAATCCGTTAGGGGACGATGAAGGTGTCGAAGGCCATCGCCTGAAACAGTGAAATTTCAGGCGGTTCAGAACGGATAAAGTGCAGTAACGGATTCTGCGATCGCGGCGCCAATATTTTTCAGGCAGCAGAGCGTGGCACTTTCATCTTCACGATGAACAAACAAGCAGGGTTCACCGTCAATTTCGACGATCGCTGCTTTAACCTGAATATCTTCCAGCGCATTTGTCAGCTGATGCATCACCTGCCAGGCGAATTCGCCTTCGTGGCTGAGCAGTTTCAGACCAATCAGATTGTTATCTTCATCGTTACCAGGCAGCGGAATCGGTTCAACTTTGATACCGGCAAAACCCGACAACCAGCGATAACTTTGCGGCAAACGATGTACTACCGAAAGTTGGATATTATTCACGTGGTTCCCCAGACAATGATTCATACATCTTATACCAGATGTTTTTACAAAATCGCTACAACCCTACTGCTTAAGTTATAGCCGACAGTCTTCGCTTTGCCCAACTTGCGCTCAAATAATTAACATTAAATTAACGTCACTGGATACAAAACCGCAAACTCAGGTCATTTTTATGCCTGCTCCCGAATAATCTGAGAGGCAGATCTCATTTTGGCTTATTTGTAACCTTTTCCGACTTAATCCACAACCATTTTAATCAATTAACGTTACTTTTAATTGCTTATTTGTTTACATTTAATATACAAATGACAATCTCAGTTAAAACCCTCTTCCTTTTTTATTCTCTATTTATCAGGCAAATAGAAGATAATCACTTCCTGTGACAGTCAAAGTTAGTTGTTAATTTCATTCTGAAATGAACCAGTTGGTTACACTTTTTTGCCGCGCCGCATCATACGTTAAAATCTGGATCTAATGTTAATAAATCCGCACAATTTGTTTGCACAAATCCCTCTTCTTTGGCTTATCATCCGCACCGTTATAAGTGGTATACCCTATCGGGACCGATATCGGCAGAAACTAACCCGCTGATAAATCTCGCATTACGCAAATTATAATAAGAATCACATAAGCGAATTCACTGCCGTTTGGCAAAACAACCCATTCCCAGCGAGAAAGAGATGGAAAACGATCCTTCAATCATTGGAAACAACACACCTGAAAATGGAACCGGTTTCAGTCGTCGCGAACTGCTGAAAGGCCTCACCTCCGCGATGGTGGCCACCACCCTGCTCGGCTTCCCGTTGCTCAGCCAGGCGGAAAAAGAAACCGCTACACGGGAGCCGGTCATCTTCGGTCAGTTCTATCTGGTATCACAGGCCATCACTGAACATAAAAATATCAGCGAAGGTTCTTCGGCTCAGATTTTCAACGCCTTTTACCGTTCACAGCCCGACTTTCCTGCCCAGGTGAGCAAGTTACATGCGCTGGTGAAACCGGGTCAGGCCGCGAAAGATTTACAGGAAGTGGCAAAGCAAAATGGTTTGGGCGAACTGGTCACCAGCATCGTCACCGCGTGGTATACCGGTACGGTCGGACATGGAACCGATTCCATTTTGATTGCCTATAAAGATGCGCTGATGTATCGCCCGGTCAGTGACGGTCTGATAGTGCCGACTTACTGCGGTAACGGTCCGCTTTACTTCACTGCTGCGCCTCCTGCTGCCGCAATGCCGGAATCCATGAACGCCGATCGTTTTACCCATCCTTCTGAAACAAATGTTGTGAGTAAAGCCTGATGAAAAAACCAGAATTTACCGCAGACGGTGATGCGTCTGCTGATGTGATTGTTGTCGGTTCCGGCATTGTTGGCGGCATGATTGCCGACCAGCTGGTCAGCCAGGGACATTCCGTGCTGGTGCTGGAAGCAGGCTTACGTATTGAACGTGCGCAGGCGGTGGAAAACTGGCGCAATATGCCGTTCGAAAACCGCGCCGGTTCTGACTTTCAGGGTTTGTATCCGCAGTCAGAAAAAGCCCCTGCTCCGCTGTATTTCCCGGAAAATAACTATGTCCACCTGACCGGACCGAGCGCGGGCAGCTTCAAACAGGGTTATCTGCGCACCGTCGGCGGCACCACCTGGCACTGGGCGGCTTCGTGCTGGCGTCACGTTCCTAACGATTTCAAAATGAAAACGTTATACGGCGTGGGCCGCGACTGGCCCATTTCATACGATGAACTCGAACCATATTATTGCCGCGCTGAAGAAGAGATTGGCGTAGCAGGCCCGAATGATCCGCAGTTGCAATCCCCTTCCGAGCGCAGCAAACCCTATCCGATGGAGCAGGTGCCTTACGGTTACGGCGACACGCGTTTTGCTGAAATCGTTAACCCACACGGTTACCGTTCAGTGCCTATCCCGCAAGGCCGCAGCACGCGCCCGTGGAACGGTCGCCCGACCTGTTGCGGTAACAACAACTGCCAGCCGATCTGCCCGATTGGAGCGATGTACAACGGCATTGCGCACGTTGAACGCGCCGAGAACAAAGGCGCCGTGGTGCTGGCCGAAGCGGTGGTCTACAAAATCGACACCGATGAAAACAACAATGTGACTGCCGTTCACTGGCTGGACAGCGATAAAAAATCGCATAAAGCCACCGGTAAAGTTTTCGCACTGGCCTGTAACGGCATCGAAACCCCGCGTCTGCTGCTGATGGCGGCGAACGAAAAGAACCCGAACGGTATCGCCAACTCCTCTGATCACGTTGGACGTAACATGATGGATCACTCCGGTTTCCACTGTACGTTCATCGCCAAAGAGCCGCTTTGGATTGGCCGTGGTCCGGCGCAGAGCAGCTGTCTGGTGGGGCCGCGCGACGGAGATTTCCGCAAAGATTATTCTGCCAACAAGATGATCCTCAACAACATCAGCCGCGTGATCCCGGCAACGTCGAAAGCGTTGCAGATGGGTCTGGTCGGTAAAGAGCTGGATGAGGAAATTCGCCGCCGTTCCATCTTTGGCGTGGACTTATCCATCAGTCTGGAACCGTTGCCGGATCCGAATAACCGCCTGACGCTGAGCACCACCCGTAAAGATCCGCACGGTTTGCCGTGCCCGGACATTCATTACGATGTCGGCGATTACGTGCGTAAAGGCGCGGAAGCGGCGCACAAACAGCTGGAACACATCGGTTCCCTGTTTATGGCCGAAGAATTCAACATTACCACCAGCCTTAATGCCAATAACCACATCATGGGCGGCACCATCATGGGCAGTGATCCGAAAGATTCCGTGGTCAACGGCGAATGCCGGGCGCACGACCACGCCAATCTGTGGTTGCCAGGCGGCGGTGCTATTCCGTCTTCCAGCGTGGTGAACAGTACGCTGACCATGGCTGCACTCGGCCTGAAAGCGGCAGACGATATGGCGAAAAAACTGGCAGGTGCTGCATGAAAAAACTTCTCACTGCCTGCCTGCTGAGCGCCGCGTTCGGGGGCTTTGCCGCCAGCGCCACGGCAGATGACACTCAGGCTGCACTTATACATCAGGGTCAGGAAGTCGCGACCGCCGCTGACTGTCAGGCCTGTCATACCGCGCCAGAAGGTGGTAAGCCGTTTGCGGGTGGCTATGAAATCCACTCGCCGATGGGTACGATTTACACCACTAACATCACCCCGTCGAAGCAGTTTGGTATCGGTGATTACACCGAAGAACAGTTCACCCGCGCGGTGCGTGAAGGTGTGCGTCCTGATGGTGCCAATCTTTATCCGGCCATGCCTTATACCTCTTACAGCCATATGAGCGATGCCGACATGCATGCGCTGTATGTCTATTTCCAGCAAGGGGTGAAGCCGGTCGAGCAGCCTAATCCTGAAACCGCCCTGCCGTTCCCGTTCAACATGCGTATTGCCATGGCGGGCTGGAACATGATGTATCTCGACAGCACGCCGTTTAAACCGGATCCGTCGAAAAGCGAGCAATGGAACCGTGGCGCCTATCTGGTCAACGGTGCCGGTCACTGCGATACCTGCCACACGCCACGTAACCTGATGATGGGTTCTGTGACGGATAAACCGCTGGCAGGCGGCATGGTCGGCCCGTGGTATGCGCCAAACATCAGTTCTGATCCGGTCAGCGGTATCGGTAACTGGTCGCAGGCTCAGCTGGTGGAATATCTGAAAACTGGCCGTACTGCCGGGAAAAACCAGGCAGCGGGCGGCATGGCAGAAGCGGTGCAAAACAGCCTGCAGTACATGTCTGACACGGATCTGAACGCGATAGCCTTCTACCTGAAGAACAGTACGCCGGTGCATGACCCTCGCGATACGCAGGCGGCGGATACTTTCGGTAAGCCGGTGAATGTGGAAGAAGGTTTACGCGGTGCGCATCCGTATAACGCGAACAAGACCATCGATAACGGTGCGGCATTGTTCAGCGGTTATTGCGCCAGCTGTCACCAGCCGGACGGTTCTGGCAGCAAGAATCAGGCGTATCCGTCGCTGTTCAACAACACTGCAACGGGCATGGGCAACGCCTCTAACCTGATTTCCGCCATTCTGTACGGTGTGGATCGCCAGGTCGGCGACCATCACGTTCTGATGCCGAAATTCGGCGTAGGTTCGTATGTCGGCCAGCTCGACGATCAGCAGATCGCCGATATCTCGAACTACGTGCTGAAAAACTACGGCAACGCCGGTGTTCAGGTCAGTGCGCAGGATGTCGCGGTGTTACGCGCCGGTGGTCCGGTCACATTGCTGGCAAAACTCCAGCCATTCATGGCTCCGGCGATGGTGGTCGGCGTGATTGTTCTGCTGGTGCTGATTTTCTGGCTTGGCCGGAAACGCAAAACCAAAGCGGCGTAATCCTTAAACAGAAATGCAAAACGGCCCGCAAAGGGCCGTTTTTTTGTCTCTGAAACCCAACTTATCCTCTGCCCACCAGCGGCATGGCGCTCGCCATTATGGTCATGGTCAGCACGTTAGTATCGAGCGGCAACCCGGCCATAAAGGCCACGGCCTCGCCGACGCGCTCCACCGGGATCACCGGTTCTTCGGCAATATGCCCGTCAGCCTGCATTCTGCCCGCCAGCGCTTTATTGCCCATATCCGTTGCCGCATTGCCGACGTCAATTTGTCCGCAGGCGATATTGAACGCACGTCCATCCAGCGCCGTAGATTTGGTCAGCCCGGTAATGGCATGTTTACTGGCAGTGTAGGGTGCGGAATTCGGGCGCGGCGACTGCGCTGAAATAGAACCATTGTTAATGATGCGTCCGCCCTGGGGTGATTGCTGCTTCATCAGCTTCACCGCTGCCTGAGTACATAAAAAAGCACCGGTCAGGTTGGTATTGATCACCGACAGCCAGTCTTCCACCGGCAGGTCTTCGATCGGCACATCTTTAACGTTATTGCCGGCATTATTGAACAGCACATCCAGCCGTCCGAAGGTTTCCTGAATATCCTGAAACAGCGCGGCGACTGATTGCGGGCTGGTGACATCCAGCTGACGCGCCACCGCCTGTCCCGGCGCAAACAGTGTAACCGCCTGATCCAGCTTTTCTTTGTTTCGCCCGGTCAGGATCACGGTAAATCCAGTCGCTTCCAGGGCTTTCGCCGCGCTCAGGCCGATACCGCTGCCACCGCCGGTAATGAGTGCAATTTTGCTCATCGTGTCTCCTATACTGCGGCGAGCATGCCGCCATCAATGAATAACAGGTGGCCATTCACGAAATCTGAGGCTTTGGATGACAGATACACTGCGCCGCCAACCAGCTCTTCCGGATTGCCCCAGCGTGCGGCCGGTGTGCGTTTGCAGAGCCATTCGGAGAACTCTTTATTGTCCACCAGCGCCTGTGTCATATCGGTTTTGAAATAACCCGGCGCAATGCCGTTTACCTGAATATTGTAGCGCGCCAGCTCGACACACATGCCGCGGGTCAGCATTTTTACCGCGCCCTTTGAAGCCGCGTAAGGTGTGATAGTGTCGCGGCCCAGCTCACTTTGCATCGACCCGATATTGATGATTTTGCCGCGTTCACGCGGGATCATGTAACGCGCCACCGCCTGAGAAACCAGAAACACAGATTTCTGATTGACGGCAATCACGTCATCCCAGTCTTTTTCCGGGAATTCCGTAAACTTGTGACGGCGCTGAATACCGGCGTTGTTTACCAGCACATCAATCGGCCCGATGGTGCTTTCAATGTGATCAATCGCCTGATTCACCGCCTGACTGCTGGTGACATCAAATGACACCGCATGGGCGATAAAACCTTCCGCACGCAGGGCTTCTGCCGCTTTTTGCGTGGACTCCGGTTGCGTGCCGTTAACGATAATTTCTGCGCCATGCTGCGCCAGCCCTTTCGCCAGCAGGAAACCCAGACCGCGCGTCGAGCCGGTAATCAGAATCTTTTTATTATCCAGTGAAAAGAGATTTGTCATGACGTTGGCCTTATTGAATGCTTATTAAAAAAGTTAGCTTCACTACACCGGTTTACCTCGTGCTAAACCGTGATACAGATCACCTCGCGGGATGTTAAATAACCCTGTTACTCCCGCTGTGATCCTCATCATTTTGATAACAATTTCCGGCGCTTTCTGTTTCAATAACAAGGTATCTTTGCAGGCCCAACCAGGAACATTTCGCATGAGAAACCAGCGCGTGACACTACAGGATATCGCCCAACTGGCGGACGTCACGAAGATGACGGTGAGCCGTTTTCTGCGCACGCCGGAAAAGGTGTCTCCTGAAACCCGCGAACGCATTACGAAGGTGATGGAAGAGGTCGGATATCCGCTGGAAGAAGCCCGCGGACCCGCCAAAGCGCCGCGTATCGGCATTTTGGTCCCTTCTTTCAACAACCAGATTTTCTCCGATTTACTGGCAGGTATTGAGTCAGTCACTTCCGCGCAGGGCTTTCAGACACTGGTGGTCAATTACGATTACAGCAAAGAGCGCGAGGAAGAACATATTATCAATCTGCTCGGCTATCAGCTGGCAGGGCTGATACTCACTGATTCTGTACACACGCTGAAAGCCGATAAGTACCTGAATGCGGCTGAAATTCCCGTCGCACAGGTGATGGATCTCGATAATCCGCACGGGCGCATCGCGGTCGGTTTTGATAATCAGCAGGCCGGTTACGATATGGCCAACACCCTGCTCGCCAGTGGCAAAGAGCATGTGGTGTATTTCGGTTCGATGTCAGATGCGCGTGACCAGAAACGTTATCAGGGTTACAGCCGCGCCATGAATGAACGCGGCCTGACGCCGGTACATATCACCCCAAATAAAGTCTCATCAGTTTCAATCGGTGCCGGTATGCTGGCAATGGCGCGTCAGCTATATCCGCAAACAAACGCTATTTTATGCACCAATGACGATATTGCGGTGGGTGTGTTACAGGAATGTATCAAACTGGGCATTCGTGTTCCGCAGGATATGGCGATTTCAGGCTTCCACGGATTAGATATCGGGCTGGCAACCAACCCATTACTGGCCAGCGTGATCACGCCGCGCTTTGAAATGGGCAAGGTAGTGGCGGAAATATTGCTCAAAAAAATCAGGAACCTGCCGACGATTGAACGTGTGGATCTGCATTACCGGATTTCCCTCGGCGGCACGATCTAATTCTCCTTTCTGTATCAATATCGCCTTTCCATCCTGCACGCGAACACGGGTGCAGGATCACGTATGTGGTAACACCTTTTCTTAACATAATTCAACGTGACTCCTGTCACGAAATACTTTCCTCAAAATGCTTTTATTAAGCCATCACCGGTTACAAGCACACAGAGGAAAGAATATGGATAATAAGATTCCTAAGGCCCGTTGGCTCCGCGTAATAACGCCAATACTTATCGCCTGCATTATTTCTTTCATGGACAGGGTTAATATTAGTTTCGCCATGCCCGGCGGAATGGATGCCGAATTAGGTATTACCGCTTCAATGGCCGGTCTGGCCGCCGGTATATTCTTTATCGGATATTTATTCCTGCAGGTTCCGGGCGGCAGTCTGGCGGTCCACGGCAGCGGACGGAAATTTATCGCCTGCTCGCTGGTGGCCTGGGCAATCATCTCCATTCTGACCGGTTTTATCACCAACCAGTATCAGCTGCTGTTCCTGCGCTTTGCGCTGGGTGTGGCAGAAGGCGGGATGCTGCCGGTGGTACTGACCATGGTCAGTAACTGGTTCCCGGATAAAGAACGCGGCCGCGCCAATGCTTACGTACTGATGTTTGCGCCGCTTGGCGGGATGATCACTGCGCCGTTGTCAGGTCTGATTCTGGATACGCTGGACTGGCGCTGGTTGTTCATCATCGAAGGGGCATTATCTTTTGTGGTGATGCTGTTCTGGTGGTTCACCATCAGCGACCGTCCGGAAGAGGCTAAATGGCTGTCAGCGCGTGAACGCGACTATCTGGTAACAGAACTGAACCGTGAACGCGAAGCGCTGAAAGCTCTGGCACCGGTAAGTAACGCGCCGCTGAAAGAGGTGTTCCGTAACAAGTCTATCGTCAAACTGATCATCATTAACTTTTTCTATCAGACCGGGATTTACGGCTACACCCTGTGGCTGCCAACCATCCTGAAAAATCTGACCGGCGGCGACATGAGTTCGGTCGGTATGCTGGCAATTATCCCTTACGTCGGCACCATGTTGGGGATCCTGGCGATGTCCGTATTGTCTGATAAAACCGGTAAACGCCGTATGTTCATCGCCCTGCCGCTGTGTGGTTTCGCAGCCTGTCTGGCAGCGTCCGTGGCATTCGGTCATAACATCATGGCGGCGTATGGTTTCCTGGTCGGTGCCGGTTTCTTCCTGCAAGCCGCCACCAGCGCCTTCTGGACTATTCCGGGCAAAGTCACCACGCCGGAAGTCGCAGGCAGCGCACGCGGCGTGATTAACGGTCTGGGGAATCTGGGGGGGTTCTGCGGGCCTTATCTGGTCGGCGTACTGGTCAGCTTGTACGGTCAGAGCACCGCGATTTATGCACTGGTGGCGTCATTACTGATTGCCGCAGCGGTCACCACATTACTGCCGAAAGAGTGCGATATGGCGCTGGTGCCGGGCGCAAAAGCCAAAGCGATGGCCGACAACTATGCCCGCGCCAAAGCCGCGCGTCGGGTTCAGGGAGTGAAAGCGGAGATAGTGTAACCTGAACTCCCTCCCCTTCGCGGGGGAGGGAGCCGTCTGAGTTATGCGGTTTCCACAGCGACTTTCGCCGGACGGCTGGCATACAGATACAGCAGCGTCGCAGCCAGAATGCAAAACGCCATTGAACCTACCATCGGCCAGGCGCTTTTCGCGGTAAACAGTGAAAGCACAGAACCAATCGCCGCACCGGTGCCGAAACGAATCGTCCCGGCCAGTGAAGCCGCAGTACCGGCCATGTGCGGGAAGTCGTCCATAATCACCGCCATCGCGTTAGATGTCACCATCGCAATCACGCCGACATATCCCGCCACGCCAATCACCATCGCCCAGAACGGCAACCCAAAGGTGCAGACGATCACCAGCCACATGCCCATCGTCAGCTGCACAAACAGCCCGAAGCGGAACATCTTCACTGCGCCCACGCGGCGCACATTACGGCTGTTGATGAGCGTGAGGATCACCAGCGCCACAATGTTCAGCGCAAAGTAAAAGCCGAAGTGCTGCGGCGAAACGCCATTGAGTTCGATATACACAAACGGACCGGCGCTGAGGAACGAGAACATGCCTGCGAATGAAAAACCACTCGCCAGCATATAACTCAGCACGCGCTTATGCCGGAACAGGGATGCAAAGTTGCCGATACTGGTACGCAAATGAAACTTCTGCCGTCGTTCTTTGGGCAGCGTCTCTTTGATATACACACCCACCAGCGTGGCGGCGATCAGTGCTGCAATCGCCATCGCCCAGAAAATCGCGTGCCAGCTAAAAATCGCCATCAGCAGACCACCGAGCATCGGGGCCAGCAGCGGCGCGACCGTCATCACCAGCACCACAAAAGACATCATTCGCGAGAACTCGTCTTTGGTGAACATATCGCGCATCAGCGCATTGATAACCACACTGGCGGCAGCAGCAGCCAGACCGTGCAGGAAACGCATCCAGACCAGCTGCTCAACCGATTGCGCCAGCGCACAGGCACCGGCGGCGACGGCAAAGATCAGCACGCCCCAGAAAATAACCGGCTTACGCCCGAGGCTGTCCGCCATCGGGCCGTAAAACAACTGCCCTATCGCAAAACCCAACACATAGGCGCTGAGCGTCATTTGCACGCTGCCCGCCGGAACACCATATTCCTGCGCGATCACGGGCATACTTGGCAGATACATATCGATGGCCAGAGGCATCAGCATCGATATCAATCCCAGGATGAAAATCAGTCCGATGTGGGATACCGGTTTTTCTTGCACTTTCAGCTGCTCCAGTTAGAGGAAAAACTATTGCGAGGGAACGCCAACGCTGGCAATTTCCTGCTCAGTTAAAGGCCGGTACTGACCCGGTTCTAAATCTTCATCCATCACAATTTCGCCGATACGTTCACGATGCAGGCCCACCACGCGGTTACCCACGGCGGCAAACATACGTTTCACCTGATGATAACGGCCTTCGCTAATGGTCAGACGCACCAGACAATCTTCGATTTTTTCGAGTTGCGCAGGCTTAGTCAGGGAATCTTCGTTATGCAGCTGAACACCTGCTTCAAACTGGGCGGCAGTATCGTCAGCCAGCGGATGCTCGAGCGTCACCAGATAGGTTTTTTCACACTGATGGCGTGGTGAAGTGATGCGGTGCGACCACTGGCCGTCGTCGGTCATCAGCACCAGACCGGTCGTGTCGATGTCCAGACGCCCTGCGGCGTGCAGCTTGTAGGCCACAGGTTCTTCGAGAAAATACAGCACGGTCGGATGATCGGGATCGTCGGTAGAGCACACATAACCCTGCGGTTTGTTGAGCATGAAATAACGCGGGCCGGTGATCTGGTTAAGCACGTTGCCGTCGAATTCGACACGCTGCTCAGGGCTGATTTTCATCGCGCCGGTTTTGACGATTTCACCGTCCACGGTGACACGCTTGTTACGCAGTTCGCGCAAAACCAGCGCGCGGCTTACGCCTAATTGCTGAGAGAGAAACTTGTCCAGACGCATTGAGTAGACTTGCCTTCATGGCGATCTGAGTGATCGCGTTACTGATAAAACACAAGACCCCGCCGTCGCGATACGCAACTGACAGGGTTCAGGGTTGTTCGGTTCGTAATAATTGCAAAGAGTTATTATTACTTAGAGGAGGCAGACTGGCTGCCGCGTTGAGAGGAATAGTATAGCCGCGCAACCGGTCAGGAAGAAGGAAAATAAGCAGGCTACACATTCACGGCAGGTGATTTTTTTGCTCATCGCCATAGGTCTGATTTCTTGGCATACTTCACTACTGTCTTTATCAACAGTAAAACTACAGGTGAATGGTGCCGTGACCGCTTTTACGCTTCGCCCCTATCAGCAGGACGCCGTGGATGCCACGCTGCGTCATTTCCGCCAGCATGACGAACCGGCTGTGATCGTGCTGCCGACCGGTGCCGGAAAAAGTCTGGTGATTGCCGAGCTGGCAAGAGTGGCGCGCGGGCGCGTTCTGGTTCTGGCGCACGTCAAAGAACTGGTGGCGCAAAACCACAGCAAATACCTTTCTTACGGGCTGGAGGCGGATATTTTCGCTGCCGGGCTGAATCTGAAACAAAGCAGCGGCAAAGTAGTGTTTGGCAGCGTGCAGTCCGTTGCGCCTAATCTGGCAGAATTTAGCGGGGAGTTTTCCCTGCTGATTGTCGATGAATGCCACCGGATTTCCGACGATGACAACAGCCAGTATCAGCAGATTATCGGCCACCTTAAGGCACAAAATCCGCGTCTGCGCCTGCTTGGGCTGACCGCCACGCCCTACCGTTTAGGCAAGGGCTGGATTTATCAGTATCACCATCAGGGCATTGTGCGCGGCGATGCGAAAAGCCTGTTTCGCGACTGCATTTATGAACTGCCGCTGCGCTACATGATTAAAAATGGCTTTCTGGTGCCACCCGAGCGGCTCGATATGCCGGTGGTCAGCTACGATTTCAGCCGGTTGCAGGCCAACAGCAACGGGCTGTTCAGTGAAGCGGATCTGAACGACGAACTGCGTCAGCAAAAGCGCATCACCCCGCATATCATCAGCCAGATTATTGAGTTCGCGCAGGATCGAAAAGGCGTCATGATTTTCGCCTCAACGGTGGAACACGCGGGTGAAATTTTTGGTCTGCTGCCGGAAGGCGAAGCGGCGCTGATCAGCGCACAAACGCACGCCGTCGAACGTGACAGGCTGATCACGGCGTTTAAAGCGCAGCAATTACGCTATCTTGTGAACGTGTCGGTGCTGACAACCGGTTTCGATGCGCCGCATGTGGACTTGATCGCCATCCTGAGACCGACCGAATCCGTCAGCCTGTATCAGCAGATTGTCGGACGCGGGCTGCGACTCGCACCGGGCAAAACCGATTGTCTGATCCTCGATTATGCTGGCAATCCGCACGACCTGTTCACGCCGGAAGTTGGCAGTCATAAACCTGCTGGCGATAACAAACCGGTGCAGGTTTTCTGCCCCGCCTGTGGTTTCGCCAATATCTTCTGGGGGAAAACTACCGAAGACGGCACAATCATTGAGCATTTTGGTCGCCGCTGTCAGGGGGTGCTGGAAGATGACGACGGCGAACGCGAGCAATGCGATTTCCGTTTCCGTTTCAAAAGCTGCCCGCACTGCGGCGCTGAGAACGATATCGCCGCACGGCGCTGCCATCAGTGCCAGGAAATTCTGGTTGATCCCGACAATATGCTCAAAGCCGCGTTACGTCTGAAAGATGCGCTGGTACTGCGCTGCAGTGGTATGAATCTGGAAAACGGACGCGATGATAAAGGCGAATGGCTGAAAATCACCTATTACGATGAGGACGGCGCTGACGTTTCCGAGCGTTTTCGCCTGACGACCCCCGCCCAGCGCATGGCGTTTCTGCATAACTTCCTGCGCCCGCATCAGCGCGCACCGGGTGTAGCACTGGAATGGAATACTGCCGCGGACATCGTCGCGCAGCAGGTTTTACTGCGTCATCCGGATTTTGTGGTGGCGCGCATGAAAGGCCAGTTCTGGCAGGTACGCGAAAAAATGTTCGATTACGAGGGCCGGTACCGCCGGGCAAATGAGCTGCGCGGGTGAGAAAACCGGCGATTTGTATTGCTGCTGCTACCCTGCTCCGGTATCATACCGCCCGCTTTCGCCTTGTGTGAAAGCTGTAATACTCAACTCGTCACTCGGTCGCAGGTGGCGGGGCACATTTTAGAAGTAGTTCTAATCGAGAAACATACAATGATCACTATCAATGTAGAAGTACGTCCACAGGACGAGCAGGGCAAAGGTGCGAGCCGCCGCCTGCGTATAGCCAACAAATTCCCAGCTATCGTTTACGGTGGCTCAGCTGATCCGGTTTCTATCAAACTGGACCACGATTCTGTAAAGAACCTGGAAGCTAAAGCGGAGTTCTACTCTGAAGCAATGACTCTGGTTATCGACGGTAAAGAAACCAAAGTTAAAGTTCAGGCTGTACAGCGTCACCCGTTCAAGCCAAAACTGGCTCACATCGACTTCGTTCGCGTTTAATCGCTGACTGAGTTGTTGCGCATCGGGACGCCGTGCGAGAACAAATAAAAAACACCGCCCAGGCGGTGTTTTTTATTGGGCGCTATTCTGAGTTGCTCCTCCCCCTGCGAAGGGGGAGGGAGCCGTTATTTATTGCCTGCTTTGCGCTGTAACTGATCCCGCAAATTCGGTGGCGTGCCTTTGATGGTCAGGGTATCAGTGGCCGGATCCCAGAAAATACGCTCGCCCATCAGCATGGCATCAAAGTTAATGCTCAGCCCGCCGCCGCTGCCGGCGAATTTGGTCAGCTGACGCAAGGTGCTGCGGTCTGCCGGGAAGGTTTCTTCCAGCTGATAGCCCTGCTCTTGCGTGAATTCTTTAAATTTCTTGTCATTCCACGGCGGCAGTTCTTCGGACAAATCATCCAGCGCGATTTCTTCGCCCGCCTGCAACTGCTCGTTGCAGTAGGTATAAACCTGCTGACGGTAATTTTGGCGCTCGTTTTTATCGAGCTGCGCTTCGGTACAGAAATCATCAACCGCCTGCAACAGGCCCCGGTTCTGCGCTTTGGTATCCAGACCTTCGGATGCGCCGAGGAAATCCATAAAGAAGTCAGAGACTTTGCGCCCTACCCGACCTTTCAGGAAGGTCAGATAGCGGGTGGATTCGGGATTGGTTTCCCATTCGGTCAGATCGATACGCGCCACGATATCAGCGTGATTGATATCGAGATAATGAATGCTGCTGACATCAAGCTGCTCGTTGACACGCATACTGCTGCGGCTGTTAAGTACCGCCACCAGTAAATATTCGACTGCCAGAAAACGGTAATGACAAAACAGCACCACACCGCCTTCCGCAAACGGGTATTTCGCCAGTTCATTACGCAGGCGGCCAGTGGCAGCGCGGCTGAATGACAGAAAATCGTCGTCCCCTTTACGGCAACTGCGCAACGTCACAGCCAGCTCGCTGTCTTCATTGAACAGACCATACGCTTTGCTTTTGGCACTGTAGACGCGGTGCAGCTCAGCCATCATTTCATCAACGGCCGCATTCGGCGTCAGAAGCGTATCGCGCAACACAACATCCAGCGTTTGCTCGTCACGTTTGTTCAACTGGTGCAGAGCAATCTGCTCAATATCCAGACTCATGGGGACTTTCTCCTGTAAGAATTGCAGCCGTGTAAGAAGGGTTTGCCTGCGGGGCGTATTCAAACACCGAAGCGTCAAAGCCGCAACCGCAACGAAAGCTGAAACAAGGATTAATAGATGCGATCACTCTTCCAACATGAACTCAGTTATAAAAATGCGGAAAGTAGGTCTGTGATCAGCTAAGATATTGGACTTTGTCAGATCAAGAAGCACAATACTCTATGGCACAATCATCCCGTTACAGTGATGAACACGTTGAACAGCTCCTTTCCGAGCTGGCGACCGTTCTCGAAAAGCACCGCGCCCCGACAGACCTTTCTTTGATGGTTCTGGGCAACATGGTGACTAACCTTATTAATACCAGCGTCGCTCCTGCACAACGCAAAGCCTTGTCCCAGTCTTTTGCTAAAGCGTTGCAAGCGTCGATAAGAGAAGATAAAGCCCATTAATTCACAAACTGCCCAATACCTCTCATGGTGACAAATAGTCAGCGCTATCGCGAAAAAGTATCCCAGATGATCAGCTGGGGGCACTGGTTCGCCCTGTTTAATATCCTGCTCATTCTTGGGCTGGGCAGCCGCTATCTGTTTGTTTCTGACTGGCCCTCTTCATTGCAGGGGCGTATTTACGCGCTGGTTAGCTGGCTTGGGCATTTCAGCTTTATCGGATTTTCCGCATATTTGCTGATTATCTTCCCGCTGACCTTTGTGGTGATGTCGCAACGGCTGCTGCGTTTCTTGTCAGCTATTCTGGCAACCGCAGGACTGACGCTGCTGCTGGTCGATACCGAGGTCTTTACCCGTTTCCATCTGCATATCAATCCGGTGGTATGGGAACTGGTGGTTAACCCCGGACAGGGCGAAATGGCGCGCGACTGGCAGCTGATGTTCATCGCTGTACCGGTCATTTTCCTGCTGGAAATGCTGTTTGGCACCTGGGCATGGCAGAAACTGCGCAGCCTGAATCGCCGTAATTTCGCTAAGCCGGTTGTCGTGCTGTTCATCGTCAGTTTCTTTGCATCACACCTGATGTATATCTGGGCGGATGCTAATTTCTATCGTCCTATCACCATGCAGCGCGCGAATCTTCCGCTCTCATATCCGATGACGGCACGTAAATTCCTTGAGAAACATGGCCTGCTGAATGCCGAGGAATACCAGAAACGCCTGATCGAACAAGGTAATCCGGAAGCGCTGGCGGTGGAATACCCGCTCAATTCCATCAGCTTTGCGAAAACCGGTTCGAAGTATAATTTGCTGATGATCGTGATGGATGGGGTTCATACCGCCACGCTGGATAAAGAGATGCCCGCGCTGAGCGATTTCGCCAAACATAACATTCGTTTTGACCAGCATTTCAGCTCCGGCAACCGTAATGATACCGGCCAGTTCGGTCTGTTCTACGGGATTTCGCCAAGCTATATGCAGGGCATTCTGGCGGCACGTAAACCTTCTGCACTGGTCACGTCACTGGAACAACAGGGATATGAATTTGGCCTGTTTGCCTCTGACGGCTTTAACAGCCCGCTGTATCGTCAGGCGTTGCTGACCGATTTCACCCTGCCGCCACCGGTTAAGCAGTCCGATGAGCAGACGGTGAATCAGTGGCAACAGTGGCTGAACGTGCGTGGTAATGGCCCGTGGTTCTCGTATGTCAGTCTGAACGGGATCAGCACGTCATTGCGTCAGAACGGTGACAGCGTACCGACAGGCAACACTTTTGTTCACCGCTATCAGGCGGGCGCTCAAAGCGTTGATGATCAGATTCAGGCTATCCTGCAATCGTTGAAAGACCGCGGTGAGCTGGATAAAACCGTGGTGGTGATCACCGCGTCTCACGGCATCGAATTTAACGAGAACGGCACCTGGGGTTCAGGCAATGCGATGAACCGCCGCCAGTTGCAGGTTCCGCTGATTATTCACTGGCCTGGCACGCCTGCGCAGAATATCAATAAGCTGACTGATCATGCGGATGTGATGACTACGCTGATGCAGCGTCTGTTGCATGTCACGACATCACCGGCGGATTATTCGCAGGGTGAAGATTTGTTTGCTGCCAAGCGCCGCCATAACTGGGTGACAACCAGCGATGACGGAACGCTGATCATCACTACACCAGAGGAGACGCTGGAACTGGAAAGCGACGGCGATTACCGTGCCTTTGATACCGAGGGCAAACGGATTAAAGATCAGAAACCGGAGCTGGGTTTACTGCTTCAGGTGCTGACCGATGAGAAACGTTTCCTGGCAAACTGATTTCCTGTTGTGAACTCAGTATGAAAAAAGGCCTTCACTACGGTGAAGGCCTTTTGTTTTCTGGCGGCGGCAAATCAGTTGCGGATTTGCGCCCACCACATCCGCGCTTTCATCCCCCGGTAAGATGTCCAGCCAGTTGTCGTGGAGATGACCTGCCCTTTATCGATGATGACAAACGTCGGGGTAACGCCGATATTCCATTGCGCCGACAACTCGCCGCGTGCATCGTTAACCACTGGCATCTGAATGCCCTTCCCCTGCAGATAACGCTCCAGCGTTGCGTTATCGCCGGAGCGCAACGCCACTGTCAGAACGTTCCCGCCTTCTTCTGCCAGCCGGGCAACCGAAGGTGTGGTCATTTTGCAGACGCCGCACCACGTTGCCCAGAAGTAGACCAGCAACGGGCGCTGCTGGCTTTGTTCGTTAAGCGTCAGGGACTGATTGCTGATGGTCTGCAACGACTGGCTGCCAAAACTGGCCGGGGCCTGCGGCGCGCGCAGAAAATCCATCCCCAGCATCACTACCAAAATCAGCACGACGAAAATCACCCCTTCGCGGGCCCAGCGCTTAAGCCTGGTCATTTTTTGCCTTCGCCAGTTGTTCCTTCACGACTTTTTGCAAATCCTCATAAGAGATAGCTCCGGCGATCAACTGATCGCCAATAATGGTCGCCGGCGTTCCCTGAATACCCAACACTTCAGCAATTTCGACATTGGTTTTCAGTTCAAGATAACTGGCTGGCGTTACTCGGATAGGTTCCAGCCCGGCATATTTCACAGCCTCAAGCGCACTGGCCTCATCATGCTGCCCTTTTTTAGACATCAGCCGCTGATGCACAACCAGAAACTTTTCCGGATGTTGTTCCCACACGGTCATCGCTGCACGACCGGCAATAATGGAACTCGCACCACGGAAAGGCAGTAATTTGATCACCACTTTTATGTCAGGATTTTCCTTCGCGACCTTTTCCAGCATCGGGTCAAACTGCTTGCAGTAAGGGCAGTTATAATCGGTAAAAGAAACAATCGTCAGTCGGGGATTTTTTGCCCCAAACCACGGTGAGGCCGGGTTATTAAACAGCGTGTCTTCTGGCGTCATCGCCAGAACGGCAGGAGAAATAACCATCATCATAATCAGCATTAACGTTTTCATTATCGGGCTCCACGGGCTTGTTCCAGCCCCTGTAATACGGCATCGCGCGTCAGCAGCGGTGATAAGATTTCACCGGCCAGAGTATGCGGACCATAAATTTGATTAAACGGCACGGCGACGCTGCCGCGTTTTTGCAGGAAGTCATTGACAGGTTTTGACGGTAACGTCCAGTCACCGCGCAGAGCCACGACGTCGTGCTCTGTCAGCGCTTCCTGCACTTCATCGCTCATCAGGACGTTGTATTTATTCGCTTTACAGGTCACGCACCAGTCGGCGGTGACATCGATAAAGACCACCTTTTTTTCCGCCAGCGCATTTTGAATCGCCTCTTCGGACAAGGGGTGCCAGGCAATATCATCGCGCAGCGGCTTCCCGCCAGCACCGGAAAACTGCGTAGCAATCACGATGGCTGCACCCACCAGAACGGCACAAACACCGGTGGTTAACGCTGAATTACGCAGACCATAGCGCCGCAGAGATAAGACAAACAACATCACCAGCAGCGCGCCCGCCAGCACGGCGACAAACCACGCTGACAGATGATTTTCCATCAGGCTCAGCAACCACAGACACGCCGACAGCATCAGTACACCGAGGAAAAGGCGTAACCGTAACATCCAGCGACCGGGGCGCGGCAGGCACATCGCAAGCCCCGGCCACAAGGCAATCATCAGCCATGGCAGGCTCATGCCGATGCCCAGCATCAGGAACAGTCCCCACAGCACGGGCAGCGGTGCGGCCAGCGCAAATGCCACCGCAGTGCCGAGAAACGGCGCGGAACATGGCGTTGCCAGCAATGTGGCGAACGCGCCCTCAGCAAAGTGTCCGCTGAGGCCGGCTCGCTGATGCGTCGCCAGACGTGTCGTCATCTTTGACGGCAGATTAATTTCAAACAATCCCAGCAGGTTGGCGGTGAATAGCGCCGTGACCAGCACCATCAGACCTATAAACCACGGATTCTGAAACTGGATGCCCCAGCCCAGCGTCTGATTGGTGTAGCGGAGGAGCGTCATCAGCAATGCCAGCGCCAGAAACGAGGTAATGATCCCGACCGAGGACGCCAGAAACTGCATGCGAATACTTTTCCGGTTGCGCTGTTCCACCTGCAAAATGCTGCCGAGTTTCATGCCCAGCACCGGCAGAACACAAGGCATAAGATTGAGGATGAACCCACCGGCCAGCGCCATCAGCGCCACCTGCCAGAGTGCGATACTGCCCGGAACTGCGGCAGGAAGCGGACTCACATTCAGGCTTATCTGCTGCGCCAGACCGTTGTCCGACAGCACGATACTCAGCGTTTTTCCGCTAATATCCTGTGCTTTTTCGCCCCACTCGTCCGTTACCGGCAGCGTGAACTGCGCTTGCTGGCCGTCCACTTTCACCACGGGTTTGCCGAGCGAAGTGTCTTCCAGCGTATCGGTAAAGACTTCCGGATTTTGCCAGCCCTGCCCGCGGTGAGCAGTAATCTGCAATACACCGGCGCGATAGCCCGCCGTTACGCTGTCCGCCAGCCCTTCAGCAATCGGCACCTTGCCCATGGCGACGGCAAACTGGCGTGCAAATTCTGCGTTATCCCCTGACGAGCTGAGATCCAGACTAAAAGGATAGTCGGTGAGAATGCACACGTTGCTGCAAACCGGCAGCGTCAGCGTTCCGGCTATTGTGGCCGGAGCATGACCACTGAGGGTTATTGGCAGCGTGACTTCATCGTGATAGCCCTGAGTCGTGATACCCGCCACATCAAAGCGTGCGGGCGTCGGCCAGTACCATGTCGTCTGCGCTGCCGTGGCCGGTTTTTGCCATTCAACCGACGGCGCAATGCCGCCTTCACCCGGCGACCGCCAGTAGGTTTTCCAACCCTTTTCAAGGCTGACAGAAAGCAGCAAGCGGGTTTCTTTCTCAGAAGAATGGGCGGGCTGCGCCTGTAAGCGCACTTTCGCGTGAGTATTTTGCGGGCTTTGCAGCCAGCCGGTGTCGGCAGCATATCCGGTATGCAGCCAGAGCATCAGTAAGCAGCCAGCGGCTACCCTGAATAAACTTTGCATAGATTTTCTCCAAAAATAAAAAGTCACATCCTGATGAAAAACAGGCGTGTTTTTATTCCCGGAAAACGCAGAGCCGCAAATGCACCCGCAGGCGCGGCACGGGGACGGCTTCGGGCACCAGCAGACGGATCGCCGCCATATTGCCGCGTGATAAAAATGCCAGCAGCAGGCTCAGGGCCAGAAACGCAAATTCTAAAAGGAGAGGAGGAACAGAAAGCAGCGATTTGCTGCTGAGCTCACAGGGAGCCGGGATTTTAGCGATTTCTGAGGTCGTGGATGACGCCTGCGCTGTCGCCGTTTCCTGATGCACGATTGCGGACAACGCATTCAGCCCGGCGATACGCTGTGTCATACACGTCAGTATGACCAGACAGGCCAGGCAAAAAAATATCAGTGCTGTACGCCGTTGTTTATCCACATTTCCCTCACAGACAGGCCGCCATTCTAACGGTCAGCCAGACATTCACAAGATGCATGAATCATGAATTACATGAATTTACGCTCACAAATCTGCGCTGCGTTCCAGAGTGCAGGCGAAAAATCACTAGAGCGCCCGCCTTGCATACTGTATATTTAGCCAGTTAATAAAATTTTATAATAATGAGGAAAACCATGCGGGTTGAACTGATTTTTGACAAACGGAATGTCTCCGGCATCCCTAATGCCAGTGCAAAAATTGAAGCAGAGCTGGTAAAACGTGTCCACCGAATGTTCCCGGATGCGGAAGTTAAGGTAAAACCGATGCAGGCCAACGGGCTGAATACGCAAGGTGCCAGTAAGCAGGAACGTTCGCAATTAAACCAAATGCTGGAAGAAATGTTTGAAGAAGCGGATGAATGGCTGTCCGTCGAATAAAATAGGGCTTCACCGTTGCACTTTCTTACAAAGAGCAATTGAAATAAACAATCCATCGCTATGGCTTAATATAAGATGTGCAGGTATACGAAATTCATTATCTTTCAGAGCGATGAGCTGTATTTTTATCGGGCACTTAACGGCATCATTTGATGCGGTGAAAGGGTTCCCCGGTGCCATCGCTTTTCGCTTCAAACGCGTCAATGACTTTGCGAAACTGCCATGCCACCGAGCTCAAAAAAATCCAGCGCCCAACCGCATTTTTATACCAAGCGCTTTGCGCTGATTTGTCTCGGCATCGTCTTTTGTCTGGCGGTACTGCTCGGTCGCGTAGGTTATCTGCAACTTCTTAACCAGCCAATGCTGGAAAAAGAAGCCGACTCCCGCTCGCTGCGTTCCAGCGTCATCCCTGCCGGGCGCGGTACCATTGTCGACCGCAACGGACACCCGCTGGCATTGAGCGTGGCATCCAAAGACATTATCGCCGACCCGTTCCGCGTGCTTGAATTGCACAGCGATCTGAACAGTCCGAAATGGCAATATCTGGCCTCTGCGCTGAATATGCCGCTTTCCCGGTTACAGCAAACCATTACCAGCGATCCGCAGCGCCGCTTTGTCTATCTTGGCCGCAAAATAGAAGAAGGCATTGCCGCCGATATCAGCCAGCTGCATCTGGGTGGCATCAGCACTCAGCTTGATGACAGCCGCTATTATCCGATGAGTGAAGCCGCGGCCAACCTGGTCGGTGTCGTCGGGACAGATAACGAAGGCCTGAACGGTGTGGAAAAAGGCTTTAACGCGTTATTGCAGGGCAAACCGGGGATGCGCGAATACCGTCAGGATCGCCACGGCAACGTCATTGGTATCCTCAAGGAAGTGGCGCCCCAACAGCCGCCAACTATTAACCTCAGCATCGACAGTTTTATGCAGTACGTTCTGTATTCCCGCCTGCGCGATGGCGTCACGCTTAACCAGGCAGAGTCCGGTGCGGCAGTTCTGGTGGATGTAAACACCGGCGAAATTCTGGGGATGGCCTCCTACCCTTCTTACAACCCGAACAATTACGCTGGCGTGCAGCCAAAAGACATGCGTAATGTGGCGATCAGCGACAGCTTTGAGCCCGGTTCGACGGTGAAACCTCTGGTGGTGATGGCCGGTCTGAACCGCCATATGATCCGCCCTGATTCGGTTCTCGATACGCATCCGTACACCGTTAACGGACACCTTATCCGCGACGTTGGTCACTGGCCGGCACTGACCATCACCGGTATTTTGCAGAAATCGAGCGACATCGCGGTATCTCATATCGCACTGGCGATGCCTGCGAACGTGCTGGTTCAGCTTTATCAATCATTCGGTTTGGGCAAAGCTACAGATTTGGGTATCGGCGGTGAAAGCAGCGGTTATTTTCCTGCGCACCGTGAGCGTTGGGCGGATATCGAGCGCGCAACCTTCTCATTCGGTTATGGTTTGCGCGTAACACCGCTGCAAATTGCCCGCGAATACGCCACGATTGGCGCAGAAGGCATTTACCGCCCGCTGTCGATTACCAAAGTCACACCGCCGGTGTTAGGCACCCGCGTAATGTCGGCTGACGTGGTCAGAACCGTGATTCATATGATGGAAAGTGATGCCCTGCCGGGAGGCTCAGGCCTCAGTGCGGCGGTGCCGGGTTATCGTCTGGCGATTAAAACCGGTACGGCGGAAAAAATGGGTTCCAGTGGTAAATACGATGGTGGTTACATCAACTACACCGCCGGTGTGGCACCTGCCAGTAATCCGCGCGTGGCGCTGGTGGTGATGGTCAATAACCCGCAGGCAGGTAAACACTTTGGTGGTTCCGTTGCAGGGCCAATCTTCGGGCAAATTATGGGAGAGGTGCTCAACCATATGAACATTGCTCCGGATGCGCTGGTGCCTGAAACGCCGCCGACAACCATCATTAATGGCGGTCAGAAAACCGATCTGGTGCGACGCCCTGCCACTGACGGTTAAACGACAATTGTAAATAGTTAAACGAACAGCATTACTAGTTAAACGAAAACCATAAAAATTCTTTACAGACTGGATCTCCCATCAAGAAGCGGTTAACGTTCGCTTGCATCCTTGGTTAAAGATCCATGCTGGAGGAAGAGCGTAAGCTCTGTAAAAAGAATGAAGCGGCTCCTTATCGTTTTTCTGATATTTGTTGCGGTTTGTCTGAGTGTTATTGCTCTAAATATGCGGGGTAGCGGCCCGTGGTAACCGAATTTTATGCCCTGAACGGGGATGAAGGGAGGAACCACTTTGCCAACCGGTAAGAACTTTTACATCTTGATTGTTCTTATCCTTGTCGGGATCGTTCTGGTGGACGACGGTATCGCCCGCCTGATTCATTGGATCCTGTTACGCTAAATCGTGGCCCGTCAGAGTGCCTGTGCACTCCTTTTCAGCGGGCCAATTTTGTCACTTCAGTTGTCATACACCTCAGAGCAACACCTGCCACGCCATCACGGCGAAGTCGTGTATAATAGCGATATTCAACCTTAAAACAGACTGGTTATGGCTCAGGATATTCATATCGCTATCGTCTGCGCACTCAGCAAATGGATTGAAGGCCATCTTGGTCGTGTGATCCACCTTGAAGAACTGGCTGAGTACTCAGGCTATTCGCTCTGGCACATGCAAAAACTGTTCAAAGAATCGACAGGCATTTCTCTGGGGAAGTACATCAGGGAACGTCGTCTGGCGAGTGCTGTTTATCAGCTGAGCAGCAGTGATACACCGATTTTCGACATCGCAATGGATTTCGGCTTCGGCTCGCAGTCGCACTTTACCTACATGTTCCGCAAGCGTTTCAATATCACGCCGCATGAATTCCGCCAGAATCCGGAAATCGAACTCGATGTTTCTCCCCCGCTGCATCTGATCCACCAGAAATCAGCCTGAAACCATCAGAATCCGAATTCGCTCAGGCCAGGATGATCATCCGGCCTGCGTCCGAGAGGCCAGTGGAATTTCCGTTCACTTTCCTGAATCGGCAAATCGTTAATGCAGGCATGGCGTGCGAACATCAGCCCCTGTTCATTAAATTCCCAGTTCTCATTACCAAAACTGCGGAACCAGTTGCCTGAATCATCATGCCATTCGTAGGCAAAACGCACGGCAATCCTCGCTCCGTCAAATGCCCAAATCTCTTTGATCAGACGATAATCCAGCTCCTTTGCCCATTTACGCTGCAAAAAAGTCACCACAGCTTCCTGACCGTGAACGAATTCACTGCGGTTACGCCAGACGGTATCGGCAGAATAAACCTGACTGACCCGCTGCGGATCGCGGCTGTTCCAGGCATCTTCAGCCAGGCGGACTTTTTCGATGGCGCTTTCACGGGTAAATGGCGGTAATGGCGGTTTAACGGACATATTGACCTCGGCTTTGGAAGAAATTCACCCCAACACAATAGCGGCGTTTTCCGGGGTTCTCACGTCAAATTGTGCCCAAAAAAAACGCGGCCATCAGAGACCGCGTTCTTTTACTGCTTGTTCTTTGTGACTCAAATCTAAACGCTATTCTGTGTCTGAGAAAGGCACGCTTAGAACTGATACACCAGACCTACAGCGGTAACGTCATCGGTGTTGATACCGGCGTTATCGGTGAAGGTGCTGCTGTCGATCAGGTTGATTTTGTAGTCAACATAGGCCGACATGTTTTTGTTGAAGTAGTAAGTCGCACCCAGGTCGACAAATTTCACCAGATCCTGATCCTGGTAGTTGTTGCCCAGACGGTCGGACCCTAAATCTTTACCGCGAGTTTGGTTATAAGCCACGAACGGACGCAGGCCGAAGTCGAACTGATAGCTTGCGTAAGCTTCGAATGCCTGTGACTGGTTAGCGTACCCGTAAGCTTCTGAATCGGTAGAACCGAAGCGGGAAGCGTTGTAAGCCTGAGTAAACATGGCAGCCAGGTAAACGTTGTTGGCGTCATATTTCAGACCACCGGTGTAACCTTCCGCTTTTTTACCGTCGCCCATGATGCCCGGTGCGGTATTTTGCTCATCAGTACGGTCAGAGTTGAAGAATGCACCTGCCACGCTGACGCCCGCGCCAATGTCATAGCTCAGGGACATACCGTAACCGTCGCCGTTCTGAGTCAGCACATCACGTGTGCCCGGTTCGCCGCCGCCGCTGTCGTTTTTGCCCTGATATTGCAGAGCGAAGTGCAGGCCATCAACCAGCCCAAAGAAGTTGTCGTTACGATACGTTGCAACGCCATTGGTACGCTGATAGAGGAACTGGTCAGCGCCGTAGGTTGAACCATCGAACTCTGGCTGCATGTCGGTCCAGGCGGCAACGTCATACATTACGCCGTTATTACGACCATAGTCGAAGGAACCCATGTCACCAAATTTCAGACCTGCGAAACCATAACGGGTAAATGCGCGGTCGCCGTCATCAGAGCTTTCAGCCTGATTGGCCTGAACCTGATATTCCCACTGGCCGTAACCGGTCAGCTGGTCGTTGATTTGAGTTTCGCCTTTGAAGCCAAGACGGATGTAGCTCTGATCGCCATCGCTGCCGGCATCATTAGAGAAGTAGTGTAAGCCATCAACCAGACCGTAAAGGTCAAGTTTATTACCATCTTTATTATAAACTTCTGCCGCACTTGCTGATCCTGCGACCACTAATGCAGGGATCATGAGTGAAAGAACACGGAGTTTCATTTTTCTGTCCTCGATAGGTGTCGGACCGTGCCACTGAATGTAAAGTACACGTTTTTACTGATTTAAATCTGCTTAACGCTTGTTGGTATCTGTATAAAAGTTGGCCCGACATGGCAATTCCATTCTCTTGATATAAATACTATTAATCCAGAAAGAAAATGATACGAAATTAGTTAATATATTTCTGAAGTATTTAAAGGTGTAACAATTTATTAAAATCGGGTAAATTTAGACCTGTGTTTATTTGTTAAAATAAAGCACGTAAAGCTAAATCAAATAAAAAACCTTTAAAATCAACCAACTATCTCAATTAGTTACCGCACTAAGTGATAAAGCATCCATTGAGCGATAATATATACTCTCTCCCGCTATCATCATTATTTGTTATTTATTACCCTCATTCCCCGTTTTGTGGAAACAACAGCCGACCCAATGTGGTCGGTTTTTTTTTGTTTTCCAAAGAGATAATTACCGAATGTGACATTCATCACTAATTATATTTCGTCGCTAAACTGTATTTCTCCATAATTACCTCACACTTTCTCCATCTTTCAAATTCCGATTTTCTTAATAGTTGATATCTAATCTGTTCAATTAATAAGAAATTTTAGGATAATTATTAATTTTTATTATGCCGAGGCTTTGTTAGTCAGTGACGGTTCGGATCCGTTACTATAGCCAAAGTCAGACCAATCCCGCTGATCGCGCAGGGGAAGAAAGTTAGACTTCTGGTGCCGCGCAAAACACCGTTTATACTCAACCGTTCAGGGAACCTCATGCCACAACCGGACCAGCACGACAACATTTCCAAAGCCAGAATGCTTCTGGCGACCCGCCGTTTTCTAAAACTCGACGAGTGGCTGTTGTCACAAATGCGTGGCTGGCAGAACCAGGGCGACGGCCATAGCGATTACGGATTGCTGATGCATCCCGCGACGTTGTTTACAGGCACAGAATCTCCCCCGCTCAATCCGCTGGAAATACTCAGTGACTGGGTGCAGCAATGCCCGCAGAGCTATCACGCACATACATTACTGGGTATGGTCTGGCATGAAAATGCCTGGATTATCCGCCAGCCGCAAGAAGGTGAAGACGTCGCAGACCACCAGTGGCTGGGCGCACAGTTATGCTGTGACTATGCGGTGCTGTCATTTTTGCACGCCATTGAACTGCACCCGCGCCCGACGCACGCCCTGCGCCATATGATGAACCTGAGTGGCGGTTTTGGTGAGCCTTACTGGCTGAAGGCATTGTTTGCCGGAGAAGTTCCCAAACCTTTACATGAAAAGTTTTCGATTCAGGGCAGTGAAATCTGGCAGGCCGGTGTGGCGCACATCCACGCACTGGGATTCGAGCCGGCTACGCACTGGCCGCAAGTGCTCCCGGATGCGTTACAACAAACCCGCAAAAACGACGAAGAAGCGCTGGATTACTGGCTGCGCATGGCAATGTCAGTGCGCCATGCGGACGTCGGCACCCTGGAAT
Source organism: Rahnella bruchi (assembly GCF_003614975.1). Lineage (GTDB taxonomy): Bacteria > Pseudomonadota > Gammaproteobacteria > Enterobacterales > Enterobacteriaceae > Rahnella > Rahnella bruchi. The sequence continues at coordinate 121,436 of NZ_QZWI01000003.1, forward strand.
CCTACCTTTTATTCCATTCCGCGTTCTGGGGCGGCAGTGACGCACAACAGATGCAGATTATCGACAGTCCGCTGTGCGCAGAATTTAGCGAAGAAGAGCGCAATCAGTTCCGCGCTAATGCGATGTGCGATGCGCTTTCCGGCGATATCGCCGACAGAGAATCGCCGCAGGCGCTGGAATTACAATCACGCTTAGCCGGATTACTGGCTCAGCCTCTGTCGCCGGAAACACGGATCCGTCTGCTGGATCTGGCCGGGATCTGCATCGCCTACTGGCAGGACGACGATCAGGCCGGGCTGGCCGTCTATGACGATTTATTTGCTGTCTCACCGCAGGCAATGCCCGGTCACGACGCGCAGATGTTTATCTCCCGCGCCGTGCTGGCCAATGGTCACCAGGAAGGTTTACCGGTACTGACCCAGCTGCTGACCCGTGGCCTGAGTCAGGCAAATGATCCGGTGCTGGTGGCGTTTGCCGCGACGGCTCTGCAATCAGGCCTGTACGGTTTACCGGCTCGCCCTGAGTTGTGTTCCGGGCTGATGGAACATGCGTGGTCACTTATTCTGCAAGCGGGCGACGAGCAACCGGTAAAAGATCTGGTCACGCTGGCGCACGACATGGCGATCAATGACGATCTGGACGCGGCACATTTTCTGATGACCGAAATGGCCCGCCACGGCAGCGCGATCCATTGCTATGAGTTGTACTTTTTCTACCGCAATGGCTGGCATCAGGATGTGCCTGAGCAGTATCACAACGACAGTAATGCCATGGACTGCGTGCTGAGCGCCGCCCGTTCTGGCATGGTGCCCGCTATGTTTACCTGCGCCAATGCGCTGCGTGAAGGGCTTGGTGGCGAACCCGATTATGAACAGGCCATGCACTGGTATCAGCGGGCAATGGACGCCGGGCATTTATCCGCCGCCTATTTTCGTGCGAGTTGCGCGCTGGACAAGGGTTCAGATGCCGAAAAGCGTCAGGCTGCTGAAGTCTGGCTGCCGGAAATTCTGCATAACGCACAACACCCCGATCGTGCCGAAGCCGCTTATACACTCGGCATGGCGTGGCTGACCGGTACCGGCGTGAAGAAAAACCGCTATACCGCAGATAAATATATGGAATTCGTACTCGAGCTGAATCCTGAATCCGACGCTGCGAAGCAGGTACATGAAGAACTCAGCGGCTCACTGCGGGCACGGATGAACTTGTGGCAGGACAAACGGAAAGCTGAGAGGGAAGATCCGGTAGCCGCCTACCGCAGTGTTCAAACAGCTGAACCAGAAACTTCTCTGGAAGATGTGCCGCAATCTGACAACAAGTAAAGTCCTCCCACTCCTGCAAAAGGTTATTGTGGTTTACAGCTTGTAAACCACAACATTAACCTTTATATTGTTCACAGGATGTGAACTCAGGAGCGCTATGCATGTTATAGCCAAAGAAGCATTCGACCGGGCGATGCGGCAGTATCCCAATGATAAAACCGCATTACTGGCAACCTATCGCGGGCTTAAAGAAGGTGACTACCCGACGCCAGATTCCCTGAAATCCGTCTTTTCCAGCCTCGACAATTTCCGCTACCGACCAAAATGGTGGGTTTTTAACGTCGGCGGCAATAATCTTCGCCTCATTGCCTATATCAATTTCGTCAATAAGCGGGTGTATGTAAAACACATCGTCACCCATGCGCTTTACGACCAATTGAACAAACATTACAGGACTTACGCACAATGATTGCTGAAGCTATCGAAGCCAGTAAAGCGCTGGTCAAAGCGGTTCCCCTGCTGGGAGGAAGTACCAGCACTGCCGACTATAAAAGTGCGCTTGAGCTGATTGATTATCTGTTTGAGCACGACGACGAAAACCCGCTTATCGAGTTTCTGAGTGCAAAAATCGAAAGCTATGAACGCCAGCATGCAGATTTCGCCCCCTTTAATCAGGCGGTAGAAAATCTGCCACGGGGCGTTGAGGCACTTCGCCAGTTGATGAAGGATTACGGATTAAAGCAGAGCGAACTGCGAGAGGAAATCGGCGGAAAATCACTGGTCAGTCAGATCCTGAGCGGTAAGCGCTCTCTGACGGTGGAGCATATCCGGGCGCTGGCGGTGAGGTTTAATGTACCGACGAGTTTGTTTATTGACTGAAGGTTTTGCAGAGGCCGCTGCAATATCGGGCTGATATCCTCGGGCGCTCCGCCAGACACTATGTTTCAGGTATCACTGCGACAGGCTGGAAATCTTGCCGCTGCGCGGTACCTTCATTTCGGGATTGCAGCCTTTGGTCTGCAACCTCTCATTCAGCAAGTTTTCTGAAACGCCCGCACGATCTTAAATTCAATGGCAGACTGTTTTACATCTTTTAAAAAGGTTGATTGGCGTGCTCAAAAATGGCACCGAATGAATGGTTCGAGACCTATGGCTCGAAACCTGAAATTCGGGGATCGCGAAGCGATGACATTTTGCGCCACACACAAATTCGTCAGAACATGTCCGTCGTGCCCGCGATAGCGCGCAGTGAAAGAGCCCGGGGGGGTCTTGGGGGGAGGCGGCGATAAGCCGTCCCCCAAGTCGGTGTGGGCCGACGCCCACGACCTTGACGTTGACGTTGACGTTGAAGTTAAAGTTAAAGTTAAAGCCGCACAAGCAGCGGCCTCCTGCTTACCTCTCCCTCAATGACTCTTTCACCTTATTCAGCGGTTTTATCAAATAATCCAGCACGCTTTTCTGGCCGGTTTTAATGTCTACGTTCGCTACCATCCCCGGCACTATCGGGAACTGGCGTCCGGCTTTGTTGGTCAGGAAGGCTTTATCGGTTCGCACGTACACACGGTAATAATACTGGTCGCGTTTCACCTCGTCCTGCAAGGTATCCGGCGAAACGCCTTCGACTTTGCCGTCCAGATCGCCGTAAATGGACGAGTCGTAGGCCGAGATTTTGACCGTTGCCGGTAGTCCCGGGCGGATATAGGCGATATCGCGCGGATTGATGCGGGTTTCAATCAGCAACTGATCTTCAATCGGTACGATTTCCATCAGTTTGCCGCCCGGCTGCAACACCCCGCCGACGGTGGAAACCTGGATATCTTTTACAATACCGTGCACCGGCGAATAAAGTTCGGAACGCGTCACCTGATCCTCTTTCCCTGCCATGACCTGCAATTCGGCGTCCAGATCGGCGTTGTTCTTCACCTGCTCTTCACGGGCGCGCACCGCATACTGATTAATGGCATCGTCGATTTTCCCGCGCAGTTCACTGGCCTGACGTTTCAGGCGGATTACTTCCACCTGCCCCGCCGCGCCCTTTGCTACCAGCGGCTGGGTCATGTTGATTTCATCATTCACCAGTTTGAGCGACTGTTGCAGGTTGCTGACGGTTTCGTCGCGGTTCTGTTTACGCGATAAATACAGCTGGCGTTCACGCGCCACCAGTTCCGGCGATTTCATGGTTTCCGGGCTGAATTTCAGCGGCGCGCCGGTCAGTTCAGCACTCAGCCGTTCAGACGAGGCACGCAAAGTGCGCACGCGGGAAGCGGCTTCGCCATAATTCGATTGCGAACGTGTCGGGTCAAGTTGCGCCAGCAACTGACCGCGATTGACCACTGAACCTTCCTGCACCATCAGTTTTAAAATCACGCCGCCGTCGAGAGAATCGATTTGCTGCGCTTTACTCGATGGCGTGACCTTGCCGGTCCCGACGGTGACTTCATCAAGCTGCGCAAACCGCGCCCAGACGAAGAAAATCAGCAGGCAGGCCAGCGATACCCAGATGATCCACGAAACTTTGCGGCCTTCTGCTTCCAGTTCATCATGCAAAGTAAGATGTGCCATGCGATGTCCTCAGCAGCTCAGGCTGCGCCTTGTTTGTTGTCCGCCACCACGGCCGCAGCCGGAGCGGGCGTATTGCTGGCCGCTTTCGCAAGGATCTGATCCCGCGGTCCGTCGGCTACCACCCGTCCGTTGTCCATCACCACAATACGGTCTACCAGTTTGAGCAGCGCCGGACGGTGCGTGACCACAATCAGCGTGCGGCCGACCAGCCACGCGTGGAGCTGGCGGATCACATATTCTTCCAGCTGTTCATCCATCGACGCCGTCGGTTCGTCCATCAGCACCACCTGAGGATTGCGCAGGATCATACGGCTCAGCATCACCATCTGGCGTTGACCGCCGGAAAGTCCGCGCCCGCCTTCATTAATGATTTTATCCAGACTCGAGGCATCGGCCTGTACCATACTCAGCGCGCCACTGATGCGCAGCGCCTGTAGCATTTCCTGGTCAGAGGCATGGGGATATCCAAGCATCAGATTCTGGCGCAGCGTGCCGAAGAACAGCCGCGAATCCTGCGACAGATATCCCAGCTGACGGCGGATATCGGCCGGTTCGACTTTGGTCATATCCACGCCGTCGATCAGGATTTTACCCTGCGACGGGCTGGCCTGACCGGAAAGCAATTTCAGCAGCGTGGATTTCCCGGCGCCCACTTTGCCGAGGATCGCCACCCGTTCACCGGGCTTGATTTCCAGCTGGCCGATCCCGAGCACATTCGGCGAATTTTCTTTGTCGTAGGTATATTGCAGATTGCGCACGTTGAAATGACCGCTGAGCGACGGGCAATGTGACAGCTCTGCGTCCGCAGGCCGGTCAACCGGTTTTTTCAGCAATTCATCCAGCCCGTGCATCGCACTTTTGGCGTGCTGCCAGCGGGAAAACACCATCGTCAGTTGCATCAGCGGCGCAATGGTACGTGACGACAGCATGCTGCTGGCCACCAGCGTACCGGTGGTGATATCACCGCTCAGCACCAGGTACACCCCGAACACCAGCATGCCGCCATACGTCAGTTGCTGGACGGTGGATGCCCAGCCGGTCAGGCGTGCGCCCCACAGACGTTGTTTCATGCCAACCGCCGCGCTGACTTCGTGCGTCTGTTCCCACTGACGCTGGAAATAGGCCTCTGCCTGTAAGGCTTTAATGTCTTCGATGCCTTCGATGGTTTCCACCAGCACCGCGTTGCGCAGCGCGCTTTCACGCATGCCTTCTTTCGCCAGTTTGGCCATCGGCCACTGGATCAGAATACCGGGAATAACAATCAGCGGGATAGCCAGCAGCGGGATGATCACCAGCGGGCCGCCGATGAAGAACATGATGCCGAGGAACAGCAGGACGAACGGCATGTCGGCGGCGGCGCTGACGGTGGTGGAAGTCAGCAGTTCGCGCACCTGATCGATTTCACGCAACTGGGAGATAAACGAACCGGTGGATTTTGGCCGGTCGTCATTTTTGATGTTCATCGCCCGCACGAAAAACAGCGAAGAAACTTTGAGGTCGATTTTCTTCCCCATGAGGTCGGATACCAGCGTGCGCATCAGGCGGATGATGTATTCCATGCCCGCAGCCAGCACCACGCCGAAGAACAGCACCCACAAAGTCGGGAAAGATTGTGCCGGAATGACACGGTCGTAAACCTGCATCGAGAACAAAATACCGGCCAGCGCCAACACGTTGCCGAGCACCGATGCCAGTGAGATTTCCGCGATTTTGCGTCCGCTGCCGCGAAAGTTTTCCCAGAACCAGTGTTTTTTATGCGGCTGAACAAACTGATCAATACGCTCATCGCGCCCGCGCGCCGCTACACCGACCAGAAATACCGGACCGGCGCTCTGTTCCAGCAGCGTGACCAGTTCCGCCGAACGCAGCAGGTCACCGCCATCGCTGAGCCAGTAATCCACTTTGCCGTCATCATGTAACTGCTCAAGCACCGCAATGCCGCCCTGCTCCAGGGTTATCACGGCGGGCAACACTTCCTGACGCCAGCGAACCTGATTCCAGCTGACCATGCCGACCTGTAAACCCATCAGCCCGCTCAGACGGTCGAGCTGACGGCGCAGCGGCTGATGTTCAAACCAGCGCATTTGCTGGCGGAGAAATAGCGGATCTGCTGGCTTACCGAATGTTTCGGCCACGCGCCCCATGGCGCTTATCCAGACGTCGATCGACAAAGGTGTTGTTGTTTCGTTGCTCATTTCAACCTCGGTATCGAATGCTTCTGGGTTCCCACGACCTGTTTTGCCTTACAGCGCCGGGATGGTGTCACCTGATTGTTTCTGCCGGTCGATGCCTAACATATCGACCAGATTGTCCACTGCCGCGGCGTAACGCACTGTGGCATCCCATCCGTCATAAAGCGCACCGATGCGCGACGTGTCCGCCTGAAAAACGTCCTGCTCGACGCTGAGCAAATCGTTCAGGCTGCGTTTACTGAGTTTGTATTCATCCTGATACACGCTGCGGGTGTGTGTGGCGCTGGCATACTGCTCTTCGCCCGCGACCTGACGTTGCTGGCCGCCGATCATGTCGGCATAAGCGGTTGAGGCTTTCTGGTTGATATCCAGCTTGGCTTTTTCGACATCCGCCTGCGCCGCCTGCCGTTGCCCTTCTGCCGCCCGGACTTTGGCACTGACCGCACCGCCCTGATACACCGGCGCGTCTACCGCCAGCTGGAGCTGGTCATCCCAGTAAGAACCGGTGGTGCCGTTGTTGTCATAACGGGTACGACCGGCCTGAACTTTGACCGTTGGCCAGTGTTGCGCTTCCGCCTGATTGACCTGCTCAATCGCCGCTTGCTGCTTGGCCTGCGCCGCGCGCACCAGCGTGCTGTTTTCGTAGGGGATTTTGTCGAGAGTGACTTTCTGATTGAGGAGACTTTCCGGCAGATCCGGTAAGTTGTTCGATACCACGCCGGTCAGCACGGTCAGTTGCGCCTGCGCGGAACGCTCCTGCGCGCGATATTGCTCCACCGTGGCACGCATACCGGCAATGCGGGTTTCCGCCTGCAACACGTCAGACTGAGAACTCAGCCCGGCGTCAGAACGCAGTTTCGCGGTATCTTTCACGCGGGTGAGCGATTCGATATTGTCCTTCGCCGCCACGCTTAACGCCTGAAAGCGTTTCACCGAGAGGTAGGCCTGCATGGTGCTCAGCGCCACGTCGGTCATGGTGCTGTAAAGAGAAAATCGATAAGAATCCGACAGGTATTCCTGCTCACCGATACTGCCGTTGGTTTTGCCAAAGTCCCATAGCAGCTGGCTGAGCTGAATCCCCGCCGATCCGTTGCTGCTCTGATCACCTGATGAATAGGTCTGCCGCGATTGCCCTGCCGATCCTTGTAATGAAACCTGCGGATACCACGCGCTTTTCGCCGCATCCAGATTCCCGCCGCCCACGCGGATTTGCGCCGCCGCTTCCGCAATTTGCGGATTACGCGCGAACGCCCGCAGAATGGCATCCCGTAACGTCAGGCTGGCGCGCATTTCCTCCGTGGGTGCCGCCTGCCAGTTAAATTCCGGCTGTTTTTCCGCCGCCATCACACCCGTATTCCCTGTTAATCCCGCCAGGCACAAGGTGCCCAACACAACGGCGATTTGCCGTATTACTCTCTTTTTTTTCATTACCGACACCACTTAATTACGCCGATTTTTATTTTTGGGTACTGCTCCCTCCCCTGCGAAGGGGAGGGTTGGGGTGGGGTATTAATGGCATCACAGTCGCCAGCAATATCCCTTCCCCGCCTCCCCCTTTGCAGGGGGAGGCGTACAGCGTTAACTCTGTTGTACGTGCAGACCGTGTTGCACCAGAACATCTCCCAGGGTGTTCGAGGCATCCATTGATGCGTTGTGATAAACGTCGAAGGTCAGGCCATCCACCGTGCGTTGCCCGGTTTCATTCCATGCGCCGTCGGTGCCCATTTGCAGGTTCACCAGACTGCCCTCGCCCCCTTTGATGATCACTTCATCTGTCGGAGTGTCCTTCACGTTCAGCGCCTCATGCAGATTCAGCGAGATGCTGTTAGTGCCGGAAGTGCCCAGGTCGAAGATGTCGATATGCTCGACTTTCAGCCCGAGTACGGTCAGATCCAGATGCTGATTAGTGCCCGCCAGCAGTAAGGTATCGACACCGGTGCCGCCGTCGATTTGCGAGAAATCGAGGGTATGAACCGAAATGGTGTCGTCACCCGCACCGCCGATAGCCACGCCGTCAGTTGCCGTCAGGTCGAGGGTCACACCGCCAATGGAGAACGCCGTGTCCGCGTGTGCGGTGGTGTCCGCCGTGGTGGTATCGTGTGTGGTGGTCGTTGAAGCACTGGTGTCCGCAGTGACCAGCGGATCCGTCAGCGTGCTCGCAGCATGCGTCACAGAAGTATCAGTGGTTGTGCTGGTGTCGGTGGTGTGAACCGCCGCCAGCGTATGGGTATCGTCCACTGCCTGCGACGTTGCCATCAGCATTGCGGGTTCAGCCGGTAATGTAGAACCGACCGTCAGCCCGACGTGCGCATCGAACCCGTTACCGGCCGCATCGACCGCTTTCAGTTCAACAATTGCACCGAGCAGTGCGTTCAGTAATCCCACCAGCCCGTAACTGCTCAGCAGCGCACTGGTCAGTTTCACTGTCCACGAACCGTCCCCCTGCACGGTCCCTGCCAGCGTATTGCCCAGCAGCGTGACGCTGACCTGGCCACCTTGCGCGATGTTGCGACTAGTCCCGCTCAGGGTCAGACCCTGACCGCCGAGAATGCCGCCGACCACACCGAGCGTCAGCCCGAGTAATGGATTCAGCGCCACCAGCGGCAGTGCATGCGTCAGTACGCTCAGCGGGTTAGAGATAATGGCGGTGTTACCCACAAGATCCGCCACAGAAACAGAAACCTGTGTCGAACCATCCGCCAGCCCTTTCAGTTCTGCTGAGGTAAACGGCACACTCCACGCACCGTTGGTGATGGTGCCGGTGTGCGTCACACCACCAATACTGACCGACACCGTGCCGTTGAGCAGGTTTGAAGTCCCGGTAATGTTGGTGTTAGCGCCCGCTTCGGCAGCATTCAGGTAACCGTCGCCGCCAAACAGTGAGCCGAGTGACAACGTTGGCAGAACGTGAATACCGACCGTTGCCGTTGCGCTACCGCTGGTCGAGTGACCGGCGGCGTTAGTGATGGACGCACCGACATTCAGCGCACCGTCGAGCAGGCTCGACAGCGTCAGTTGCGGAACCGCGACGCTGAAGGTGCCATCCGCTTTCACCAGCGCCGTCAGGGTATTGCCGCCGACGTTCAGGGTCACGGTTGATCCCTGCGCATTGGTGGTGGTACCGCTGATAGTCTGCGTCAGCAGCGCATCCGCCGCGTTCAGCAGGCCATCGCCAAACAGCGGGTTGATCGTAATGGTTGGCAGAGACTGCGATACCACGTTCAGCAGATTGCTGACAGACGCCGTGTTGCCGGAGCCATCCACCAGGCTGGCGACGACCGATTGTGTACCATTGAGAATGGCACCCAGATCGATCACCGGCACCGTCACGCTGAACACGCCGCCGACACCCACATTGGCAAGGTAGTTTTTGCCGTTCAGGGAAATCTGCACCTGCGTACCCTGCGCGACGTTGGTCGCGATACCGCTGATAGTCTGGCCGGTCAGCAGGTCAACCACGTTCAGTACGCCATCGCCAAAGACCGGGTTAAGAATAATCGACGGCAGATTGTGGATACCGACATTCAGCCCCACGGTATTCGACGCCGTGTTGCCCACCGCATCGGTCACGGTGGTGACGATGGTCAGATTGCCGTCCAGCAATCCGGCCAGCTGAAGCGGTGTCAGCGAAGCGGAGAATTTTCCGTCACTGCCCACGGCTGCCGTCAGGTTAATCAGGCCGCCGCCGACGTTAATGTTGACTGTTTCGCCAACATGCCCGTTCGTGACCGTACCGCTGATAGTTTGCGTCAGCAGCGCTTCCGCCGCGTTCAGAATGCCGTCTGCACCGAAAACTGGATCCAGAACAATTTTCGGAACTGCGTTGATGATCGAAGTCAGCGTGCTGCTGCTGGTGCTGGTATTACCGCCAGCATCGGTAACAGAAACCACGACCGGGAAGGTGCCGTCGCCCAGCGATTTCAGATCACCCGGTTGCAGGGTGATGCTGAATGCGCCAGTGCCGTCGGTCGCGCCGAGGAAGGTTTTCCCGCCCAGCGAAACCTGAACCTGCGTGCCCGCAGCTACGCCTCCAACGGTGCCGCCAATCACCTGAGTCGTCAGGGCATCGGCAGCACTGAGCAGGCCATCGCCCAGAACCGAGGTCAGGTTAATGACCGGTTTCACCAGATCCAGCACCGCATTGGCCACTGCCGATCCGACGTTTCCGGCGGCATCGGCCACCGTGACGCTGACCGCAGCGGTCGTGCCACTCAGCAGGCCGAGAACAGATGGCGGAACGGTAACCAGGAAATGCCCCGTCGCATCCACTACGCCGTTAATGGTTTGCGTACCGACCTGCACCGCGATTGCTGTACCCGCTGCCACATTCGAGACGGTACCGCTGATCGTCTGATTGACCAGCAGATCGGCGATGTTGAGCACGCCGTCGCCAAACACGGTGTTGAGCACCACTTGTGGCAGATTGTGGATGGCAATTCCCACCGGAATATTGGTAGAAGATGTGTTGCCTGCCGGGTCTGTCAGGGTGATACCCAGATTCAGATTGCCATCAAGCAGTGCGCCCAGATCGCCAGGCTGAATCTGAATATTCCAGGTCCCCGCCGTCACGGTGGTATTGTAAGTTTTGCCGCCGAGCGTCACGGTAACCTGAGTACCGTCAACCGCTGTCGCGACGCCGCCAATGGTTTGTGCCAGCAGAGATTCCGCCGCATTCAGCAGACCGTTACCCCCGAAGATAGGATCCAGATTGCCCAGCACCGGCAGCGATTTAATGACATCCAGATTCAGCACGGAGGCTGTCACGTTGCCTGCCGCATCGGTCAGGTTCAGATTCAGCACCTGCTGACCGTCACCCAGTGCGCCGAGCAATGCCGCCGGAATATTCAGTGACCATACACCGTTAGCCCCGACAATTGCCGAAAGCGGCGTACCGTTGATGACGGTCGAGACCACAGAACCCACGCCAGCGCCAATCGCCGTGCCGCTGATGGTTTGCGCCACCTGCGATTCCGCCAGATTGAGGAAGCCATCGGTCAGCCCCAGACCGCTGGTCACATTCAGTGCGAGCAGTTTGTTGAAGAAGATGTCCAGACCGGTACTGACGCTGGTGGTGTTACCCGCCTGATCCGTTACCGTCGCCGCCAGTGTCAGGGTGCCGTCGTTAAGCAACAGCAACTGCGCTGGCGTCAGGTTGAGCGACCACGCCCCGCCCGGCTGAATAAGTGCCGTACCGATGGAAGCGCCGCCGAGAGTGACGTTCACCGTCTGACCGTCTGCCCCGCTGGATGTCCCGCCGACCAGCACGTTGAGCAGCGATTCCGCCAGGTTAATGACGTTATTTCCGGCGACCACATCCAGCGCCAGCAACGGCGCGGCGGTATCGACGTTCACGGTATGCGGTGTCGCACTCCCTGTATTCCCTGCGGCATCTGTCACCGTTGCGGTAATGACGTTAACTCCGCCGGTAGCCGTTTGTGGCAATGCCTGCAGATCGGCGGCAGGCACGCTGACCGACCAGACGCCGCCGGTCAGCACCGTCGTGGTGTAGGTTTTGCCGTTGAGCGTCACGGTCACCACACTGCCCACATCATTATTGTTGTTATCAGCAACCGTCCCCGAAATGGTCTGCGCCGATTTCGATTCAAGGTTGTTAATGGTGTTATCAGCAGTAAAGTCGTTAATGGTCACCGTAGGCGAAGTGGTATCTACCAACACGTTTTGCGTGGCGCTGGTAATAACAGGGAGCAGCGTATTGGCACTGACGACCGTCTGTGAACCATTCACAAATTCACTGGCCGCCACATCGACTGACCAGATATTCCCTGCCACAGTTGCGGTATGGGGAACCACACCTACATTTATGAAGACCTGTGTGCCGTCCGGCACGTTGATGGTTTTACCGGAAATGGTGATAGTCGCCGGGCTGCCATCCGCCACGTTAATAATGTTATCGCCGGTGACCGGATCAATGCTCAGCGTTGGGGTCACTGGCGGTGTCAGGTTAACCGTGATGCCCTGAGGCGCCAGCAGATTTGCCGTGTTACCCGCCAGATCATTAACCGTCGCCGTGATCGTATCCGTACTGTCGAGTGTAGCCAGTTCAGCCGGTGTAAAGGTCGCACGCCAGGTGCCATCCCCCAGCACCGTTGCCTGATGGCTGATGCCGCCGACTGAAACCGTCACCTGCTGTCCGGCCTGTACGTTCACCGTCGAACCGGTGATGGTTTGCGGGTTCTGGCTTTCGGCATAGGTCAGGTCGAAACCGGCACCCGCAAAGGACGTGACCGCGACAGCGGGAAGCAGCGTGACAGCAATGCCGACATCTGTCGCCGCTGAACCGGTATTGCCACCCCCGTCGGTGACAGTCACGGTAATTTGCTGTGGTCCTTGTGGCAGATCGCTGATTTCACTGGTTGACAGAGGCGCCGTCCAGTTGCCGTTCGCATCCACCGTCACGCCCGGAATTGTCAGACCGCCTAGGGTGACCACCACCGTTTGTCCCGCGCCTGTCAGCCCTGTCGTTCCGGTAATGGTCTGTGCTGTCGCAGCTTCGGCCGCACTCAGATAACCATCGCCAAACGGCGTGTTGATAGTGACATCCGGGACGGTGAGGTAGCTGGTGAATGGCAGCGTCGCTGGCGTACTGTTGCCTGCCGCATCCGTCACCGTCACGTTGATATCATGCGTACCACTGCCCAGAGAATTCAGCACGCCCGCAGGCAGGCTGACCGCCCAGTCACCTGTCGTCGGATCGACGGTGGCGGTATAGGTGGTGCCGCCTACGTCGATGGTCAGTTTCACGTTCTGGTTGTCGCCGGTAATACCGGTGTTCCCGGTGATGACGTTCACACCCGCGGCTTCGACAATATTCAGACTACCGTCAAGGAAAGGCTCATTGATAACAGGTACCGGCCCGGACAGATGCGACGTAAAGCTGATGGTCGTATCGTTATGGTTGCCGATTGCATCGGTCGCCGTCACGGTAATGTCATGCGACGCCGTCAATGGCCCGAGCGATGCCAGCTGAACTGGTGTGAGGTTCAGACTCCAGTTTCCGGTTACCGGATCGACGATTGCCGTAAACGGACTGTCGGTCATGCCCGCGATTGCCACGCTGACCGTTTGTCCTGCCCCCGTTTCACCGGTGGTACCGGTGAGTGTCTGGCCGCCTATCGCCGCGGATTCAGCAATGTTCAGCGTACCGTCGCCGAATGGCAGATCGATAGTCGGTTGCGGAAGGCTATGGATCTGCACATCAACGGAAGCTGGTAGTACAGAAGAGTTACCCGCACTGTCGGTCACCGTCACCACAACCGGCCAGGTACCGTCCTGCAAGGCCAGCAGTTCAGGCGACGTCAGCGAAACGCTCCAGGTTCCCGCCGCAGAATCGACGATAACCGGTACCGCGTTACCGTTGATGACCACGGTGACGGTCTGCCCCGGACTGGTGATCCCGGTAGTACCGGTAATGGTTTGCCCCGCCGGATCTGACGCTTCATCGAAATTCAGAGTGCCGTCAACGAATGGCACATTAATGCCAGCCACTGGCAGAACATGCGTCAGCGCAGTGAAATCAAGGGTTCCCGGCGCGCTGGTGTTCCCGGCGCTGTCGGTTGCCGTCACGCTGATGGTGTGCTGTGCGTCCGTCAGACCCAGCAACACGCCGGAAGGCACGGTCGCCGTCCAGGTGCCGTCATTGGCGACAGTGGCCAGCACCGGCGTGCCATCGACAGTCACCAGAACGGTCTGACCCGCGCCGGTAATGCCGGTGGTACCGGTAATCAGCTGATTACCCGCCGCTTCGGCAGCGTTAAGAATGCCATCCACAAACGGGGTATTGATGGTCGGTAATGGCAGCGCAGACAGTTCGATATCCAGACTGCCGGTAGAAGACGCCGGGTTACCGGCCACATCTTCTGCCGTCACGGTCACCTGCACAATACCGGTAGTCAGCCCGCTGAGCAGACCCGGTGGCACAATGGCCGTCCAGCCGAGCCCGTCAGGATTCACCGTACCCGAAATAGGATCCAGCAGCCCCGGAACCGTAACCTGTACAGCCGTTCCCGGTGCCAGACCAGAACTGCTTCCGTTTAAGGTGAAACCGTCAGCCGCTTCACTGATATTCAAAATACCGTCACCGGCAATCAGACCAATCGTCAGCGTTGGTAACGCATGCGAGGAGAGCGTGAAATCAGCCGACGTCGTGAGGTTATTCCCGGCAGGATCAGTCACGCTGACACCGATGGTTTTAGTACCATCAGTCGTGATGGCCTGCACATCCACGCCCGGAATGGTCAGGCTCCAGATACCCGTACCGTCTGCGGTGGTGGTGTACTCTTTTCCGTTGAGCGTGACGGTCACGGTCAGGTTTGGATCCGTGGTGCCGCTGACAGGAATACCGAGCGCCGCTTCTGCCAGATTGATGATGTCATCAACGCCGGTATCCACGGTCACCGTCAGTATCGGTGCAACAGTATCAACGGCCACATCATGCGTTGCCGTAGCCACGTTTTGCGCCACATCATCCGCGGTAGCGGTGAAGGTGTTATTACCCGCAGGCAACGCCTGAACCTGAGCTGCCGTCATCGGGAAGCTCCAGCTGCCGTCAGCCTGCACGGTGGCGGTATACGTCGCGGTAAAGGCTTCGCCGGTGATAACTACGGTGACAGTACCGCCCACAGGAACGTGGGTGGAGGTGCCGCTGACGGTCATCCCCTGATTGTGCTCAATGATATTGATGTAATCATCGCCGGAAATGGCGTTGATGGTCAGCGTCGGCAGATCTCCCGGCTGAGCAATCACCGTGGCGTTGTGAGTGGCGGATGTCGGGTTGCCGCTCAAATCAGTACTTGTCGCCGTCACGGTAACCGGTCCATCAGACAAGGTGGCCAGATCCGCGAACGGAACGGTAGCCGTCCAGGTGCCATCCACACCCACGAGGGCGTTGTAGTCATTACCGTTAAAGGTCACGACCACCGTCTGCCCTTCTTCAAGATTCGTGGATGTCCCGGTGATAGGAATATCCGCACCTTTTTCTACCGCATTAATATAATCATCGCCTGACACAGACGTGATGGTCAGCGTTGGCAAATCAGCCGCCGCCGCATCGACGGTGAAAATATGATCGCCTGTGGTGATGTTACCCGCCGCATCGGTGATAGACGCTGACAGCGTGTAAGTGGTATCTGCCAGCGCCTGCACCACAGAACTTGGCAGCGTGAAGCTCCAGGTACCGTCCGGCTGGACGACGGCGGTGTAAGTCACATTGTTGAAGTTCAGCACCACAGAAACGGTTTGTCCGGCATCCGGAATATCTGATGTGCCGCTGATCACCACCGGCTGCAAGGTTTCGGCAGCATTAATGATGTTGTCGATTGCTACCGGATCGAAGGTCAGCACTGGCGGCGTGTAATCCACGGTGATCGCGCTGTTGGCGGTGCCCTCGTTACCCGCGCTGTCGGTGGCCGTGACCACGATGTTTTGTGGGCCTTCCGTTACCGCCTGCAAATCAGCCGCACTGATGTTAACCGTCCAGATCCCGGCCGCATCGACAGTCGCCGCATGATCCACACCGCCGATATTCACGACCACAGTCTGACCAGCGCCCGTCACGCCGGTAGTGCCGGTGAGGGTCTGGTTGCTGCCCGCTTCCAGCTGATTAAGGAAGCTATCGCCAAATGGCGTTTCGATGGTAGGTACCGGCGGATTCGCCGCTACCACGGTGAACGTTTCCGGAACGGTTATTGTATTGCCCGCCAGATCAGACAGCGTCGCGGTCAGCGTGTAGCTGCCGTCTGCCAGACCGGCCAGCGTGCCCGCCGGAACGTTAGTTGACCAGGAACCATCGCCCTGTACGGTCGCCTGGAAGGTCTGACCGTTAAATTGCAGCGTGACAATCCGACCGGCATCCGCCACATCGGCAGTACCCGACAGTTCGATGATGCCCGCGACTTCCTGCGAGTTAATCACGTTGTCTGTCGCCACTGGATTGAGCGTCAGCGTTGGTGGTGTGAAATCGACATTTACTGAGCCGGTGATGGTGCCAGGGTTACCCGCGGCGTCCGTAACGTTGACCACGACTGGCGTCGGGCCTTCGGTTGCGCCAGTTAAGGTGCCCGCCGGAACGGTGACAGTCCAGGTGCCGTCGGTCGCAACGGTACCGGTCAGGGTATTGCCGCCAATCACCACGGTCACCGTCTGGCCGTCGCCAGTCAGCCCGGTAGAACCGGTCAGAGTCTGTGCAGCTGCCGCTTCATCAGTGCCTAACTGACCATCGCCGAACGGCGGGTTCAGGGTCGGTACCGGCGGTTGGGTATAAATACCAATATCCTGCTGCGTGGTTATCGTGCCAAGGTCGGTAGAAACGGTGGTGGCAATCACATGGCTGGTGCCATCGGCCAGACTACTGAGGTCATTCGCCGGGATCGGCACAGTCCAGTTGCCTTGCGCGTCAGTCGTGGTGGTGTAGGTTTTACCCCCCAGGCTGACTGTCACGGTCGTGCCCTGTGGAACATTGGATGTCGAACCACTGATGTTTACACCCGCCGCCGCTTCCGCCACGTTGATATTGTTGTCACCGGCGATGGTATCGATAGAAATACCACCAAGCGTTGAGTTGACGGTAATCGCATCGCTGCCCTGCGCCGGGTTACCGGCCACATCAGTTACGGTGGCGTTGATCGTCGCCGGACCGTCGCCGAGTGTTTGCAAATCAACCGCCGGGACGGAAACGCTCCATGCGCCGCTGGCCTGCACGGTCGCGCTGTATTGAAGTGTGCCGATCGTGATGAGGACGGTTTGCCCCGCTTCTACATTCGTCGTGGTGCCGCTGATGGTTTGCGCAGTCTGCTGCTCTGCACCATCCAGCGTGTTGTCGCCTGCGAACGCAGAAACAGTCAGCGTTGGCAGTAAAGCAGGATCCGCTTTTACAGTAACCGGTGCAGTCGCTGTGCCGGCATTACCGGCAGCGTCGGTGACGGTCGCCGTCAGCGTGTATGTCCCGTTCGCCACGTTAGCCAGCGCATCGGCCGGAATGTTGACCGTCCAGCCGCCACCTGCCGCGACCGTGCCGGTATAAGTGTGCCCGCCAAGCGCGATGGTGACGGTATCGCCCGCCTCACCCGCGCCCGCCGTGCCGCTGACCGGAATAATCGCCCCGGCTTCTGCGGCATTAATGGTGCCGTCGCCCGCTATCGGGGTGGTGATGGTGACAGTTGGCGCAACGGTATCAACCGATACCGGCACAGAGATGTTGCTGGTGTTGCCTGCCGCATCGGTTACCGCCACCTGCACGGCTGTCGAGCCTTGTCCGACGGCAGTCAGTACCGATGACGGCACGGACACTGAGAACGAACCATCGGCGGCGACAACAGCGGTGTAATCCTGCCCGCCAAAGGTCACGACAGCCGTCTGACCGCTGCCGGAAACGCCGGTGTTTCCGGTCAGAGTCTGGCTGACGCCCGCTTCGGCGGCATTGAGAATGCTGTCACCAAATGGCGTATCGAGCGTGGCGTTTGGCAGATTGTGAATGATCACATTCAGCACATCGCTGCCGGTGACCGGTTGCCCGACGGCATCGGTGGCACTGACGGTGATGGTATGTTTGCCGTCACTCAATGTGGCGAGATCTGCCGCCGAGACCTGCGCGCCCCAGCCGCCACCCACGCCGACAGTTGCGGTGTAGGTTTTGCCATTGAGCGTTATTGTCACCACGCCGTTGACCGGCACGTTGACTGAAGTACCGCTGATGGTCACACCCGCCGCCGCTTCCTGGGCATTGAGCTGGTTATCGCCGGTAACCGGATTTACAGACAGGCCGCTTTGCGTGCTATCCACGGTGAACGATTCGCTGCCGGTGGCCTGATTTCCGGCCTTATCCAGTACCGCGACGTCAATTTGTAATGAGCCGTTGGTCAGTGCGCCGAGCGCTGAAGACGGAATGCTGACGCTCCAGCTGCCATCGGCCTGCACGGTCGCGTTGTAGACCACGCTGTTAAGGGTAATGTTAACAATCTGTCCGGCTTCGACATGCGTCGTGGTCCCGCTGATGGTCTGAGCCGTTTGCTGCTCTGCGCCATCAAGAATATTGTCGCCCGCAAAGGCGTTCAGGGTGATGGTCGGCGCTGAAGCCGGATCGGCTGCCAGCTGAACATTAGAAGTGATAGTGGTGCTGTTACCCGCGGCATCCGCGAGTTGTACGGTCACCGGATATTGTCCGTCCGCCGCGCCCGCCAGAGCGCCTGCCGGAATAGTCACCGTCCACTGCCCGTTAGCCGCCACGATGCCGGTGTAAGGCTGGCCATTTACCGTAACAGTCACGGTATTACCGGCTTCAGAAATCGAAGCAGTACCCGTCACGGCAATATCAGCCGCCGCTTCGGCGCTGTTGACGTAACCGTCACCGGAAACCGGATTGACGGTCAGGGTTGGCGCAGTTAAATCGACCGTGACGGTACCGCTGAGCGTTGCGGAATTCCCTGCACTGTCGGTCACATTCACCACAATCGCATTATTGCCTGCCGGTAAGGCCTGCAAATCAGCAGGAGGCAGACTGACCGACCAGACACCGGCGCCATCCACCGTAGCGTTATAGGTATGCCCACCAAGGGTGACGGTGACAATCTGGCCGTCACCGGGTTTGCCGGTGGTGCCGCTCAGCGTTTCCGCCGTCGCTGCTTCGACAATATTCAGATAACCGTCGCCAAACGGCGTGTTAATAGTTGGCACTGGAGCCTGATTATCCAGGCCGACAGAAATGCTGTTATTCAGCGTGGTACCGTCCAGCGCCTGCACGCTGGCGGAAAGCGGCAGACCAGCCGGATCAGCACCCAGAGATTGCAAATCTGCTGATGACAACGCCAGAGACCATTTGCCGTCTGGCTGAACCAGCGCCAGGCGGATCAGAGAACCGAAAGTCACCGTCACCAGCGCAAACGGCGCGACGCCCAGCGTGGTCCCGGTGATCAAAATACCATCATTGGTTTCAGTGACGTTGATGACGTTATCGCCGGTCACCGGATCAATGGCGATGCCTTCCTGTGCGGCATCTACGGTGAAATTATCTGTGCCCGGTGCGGCATCGTTACCGGCTTTATCAGAAACAGTCGCGGTAATGGTTTGAGGGCCGTCGCCGAGCACGATCATATCTGCCGCCGGAACAATCACGCTCCAGTTTCCGCTGGCACCGACGGTCGCCGTATAGGTGTGGCCGTTCAGGGTAATAGTGACAATTTGCCCCGTTTCAACGCGCGTGGTGGTCCCGCTTAAGGTTTGCGCAGTCTGGCGCTCGGCGCCATCGACTACATTATCCGACGCGAACGTATTCACGCTGATCAGCGGCGGAAGGGCCGGATCAGAAGCAACGTGAATAGTGCTGGTATTGGTGGTGGCGTTCCCTGCGGCATCCGTCAGCGTCGCAGTGACCGTCACATCCTGACTGAGATTACTCAGCGAACCGGCCGGAATGTTCACACTCCAGGTGCCATCCGGCTGAACAATCGCGCCCGTATAATCCACGCCGTTAATGGTGACGACAACCGGACGACCGGCTTCAGACACCGACGCCGTACCGGTCAGGGTCATTTCAGCGGAGGCTTCCGCCACGCTGATGTAACCGTCGCCTTCCAGCGGATTGACCGTCAGGGTTGGTGCGACCGTATCCACGCTCACCGGCGTGGTGATGGTGTTGTGGTTGCCCGCCGGATCCGTCACGGTGACCACGATATTATTGCTGCCCTGCGGCAGGGTGCCGAGCACCGATGGCGGAACAGTAACGGTAAACGTGCCGTCAGTCCCGACTGTGCCGGTAATTTGCTGGCCGCCAATGGTGACGGTTACGGTCTGGCCGTCACCCGTCAGACCGGTGTGCCCGGTCAGCGTCTGGCTGGTAGCAGACTCGCTGGCATCCAGCGTATTGTCGCCACCGAATGCCGGATCCAGAGTCGGCGGAACACCATGAATGGCGACATTCAGATCGGTGCTCTGGCTGATGGTATTACCCTGCGAATCGACCATGCTGACGGTCACGGTCGTCGAACCGTCGGCCAGCGTCTGTAAATCAGCCGGGGAAATACTCAGGCTCCAGCCACCACCTGCGGTAGTGGTGGTTTGATACACCGTGCTGCCTACCGTGACGGTAATTTGTGTACCGACCGGCACATTGGACGTCGTGCCGGTGATCACCAGCGCGCTTTGTGCTTCGCTGGCATTGAGCTGCCCGTCACCGGAAATCGGGTTAACGGTCAGCACACCTGCGCTGTCATTGATGACAAAACTTTCCGGCGTGGAAGTCGAGTTACCCGCCGCATCGATCAGGGAAGCCGTCAGTGTGTAATTCCCTTCCGCCAGGGCAGAAACGACATCCGCCGGAATGGTCACAGACCAGACGCCATCCGCGCCGACGGTCGCGCTGTAATGCACACCGTTGAGCACCACATCCACAGAACGGCCCGCTTCAGAAACGGATGCGGTACCTGTGAGGGTCAGAGGTTGCTGATGTTCGCTGGCATCCAGCACGTTGTCGCCATCGATGGGGTCAACGGTCAGCGTTGGCGGCGTGGTATCTACCACCACAGTGACGCTTTTAGTCACGGTTTCGCCAGAGGTATTGGTCAGGGTCACGGAAATGACATACGTTCCATCCGCCAGCGTTTGCAGTTCACCGGCAGACAGCGGAACGTTCCAGTTCCCGTTGCCGTCGATGGTGGTGGTGAAAGTTTTTCCGTTGATGGTCAGCACGATGGTGCTGCCTGCGGCGGCGTTGGTCGATGTACCGCTGAAGGTTTGTGTGCTTTGCACAGCAGCCTGGTTAACGGTGTTTTCATTAGCGAACGCCGCCAGCGTCAGGGTTGGAGCACCACCGGTATTGCCACCGCCGGTATTGCCGCCACCATTATCCCCGCCACCGGTATTGCCACCTCCGGTGTTTCCGCCACCTGTATTGCCACCACCGGTATTGCCACCTCCGGTATTGCCGCCACCCGTGTTTCCACCGCCGTCGCTGCCGCCGTTGTTACTGCTGCTGCCACCACCGCCACCACCACCACCGCCACCTGCGGCAATGGCAATACCGGCACCGAGAGCAAGCACGCCCAGCACGGCACCTAAAACAGCGGGATCAAAGTTTGAGGAGTCGATGACCAGAGCACCGACGTCAGGAATGGTTTCATAAGCAGGAACAACCGGTACGGCACCTGCCGTTGCGCCGGTGTCGACAAACGCGGCATGTTCGATCGGGTGTACGCCGTCGTCAAAAATAAGTTCGCTATGGTGCCCTTTGCCGTCGGTGTCGAAGAAGCTGTGGTAGCGGACAGTGCGGCCATCTTTCATGTGGATGACCAGATCGTTGCCGACACGTTCATAACTGGTCACGGCGTCACGCGTCGCGTGGACACGTACGATACTGATTTGATTGAGGGTGACGTCCTGGCTGGCGTTTGAGACCTGAGAAACTACTGCACCATTTGTACGAGAAAGAATATCAATAACAACGCTACCGTTCTGAGCCATGTTGTACCCCTGTTACACCAGTTGTTGCCCACACACGCTAAACACCGCTCACCTTTTTCAGGCAAAAGCGGCGTGGCGTGATGTGAAGACCATTAAGAAAAAATGGGTATACTTCCAACTGGTGTCAGGGAATGCCATAGACTACAAATTGAACAAATAAAAGCGTCATTAATGCATAAAGATATTTTTTTATAACTTCGGTGATTCATCGTTTCGGTAGTTTTTTGTCCGAAACTCCATAAGTTATATGCATGATTTGAGATAAGTGCCATAAAAAAACATAATCATCATGACAAGAAAGTTTCATTAAAGAATCACGAAACATTAGTTTGACGAGTGTTAAATCGTCATCTAGCTTACTGAGAATTAAAACAAATCCATAAAAAACAACATCTTCTTAACTTTTATGCAAAGAATGAGCGAGATCATTATTAATAAAATCAAGCATTAGCCATCGCAATCACCCATCAAAATGATTTATCAATTGTGTGATCGCGTTTTAGATTATTTATCGCTAATGTATTCCGCTGAATAATAATTAAGACTATGTGCAATCACAGTAACTTATGCTTTCTGATAAAGTGTCCGGTCAGTCAGACAGGTGGAAACTGAGTCAGTCTTGTTTGTATCGAAAAGACACATCGAATAGACAAATCAAAAAGGGTTACCGAAAAGGAATTTCCAAAGATGTCTCCAGATCCGATGACGACAGCTTCGCCACCTGAACGCCCGCTGACTGCAACGCTGGTTCCGGGCAGAGCGCAACAACATGCCACCCGGCTTGTTTTCCTATTATCCGGTTTTGCCATGGCCGCCTGGGCGCCTCTGGTGCCCTTTGTTAAATTGCGGCTGGCGATCAGTGACGGAACACTGGGATTACTGCTGTTATGTATCGGTGCCGGTTCGACTTTTTCGATGCCGCTGACCGGTTTTCTGACCGGAAAACTGGGATGTAAAACCGTGATTTTGATTGCCAGCGTGTTGCTGTTGCTGGCGTTGCCGCTGCTGACGCTGATGGACAGCGCCGCCGGTATGGCTCTGGTGTTGCTGGTGTTCGGCGCCGCGATAGGCATGATTGACGTGGCGATGAATGTCCACGCGATAGTGGTTGAGAAAGCCAGTGGCCGCGCGATGATGTCCGGGTTTCATGGCTTTTTCAGTATGGGCAGTATTTTTGGCGCGCTGGCCGTCACCGGTTTATTATTTTTCGGGCTGACGCCTTTTGAATCGGTGATGGTAATCGTGATTTTACTGGCGGTTCTGGTGATATTGACCAGCCCGCATCTGTGGCGCGAAACCCGCCATGACGGCGACGGCCCCATTTTTGTCCTCCCCCGCGGCTGGGTAATCTTGCTGGGCTTTTTATGTTTTGTCATGTTTCTGACCGAAGGTTCGATGCTGGACTGGGGGGCGCTATTTCTGACCACGGAACGCGGCGTGGCAGCACATCAGGCCGGACTGGGTTACGCTGTTTTCTCGGTCGCCATGACCGCAGGACGTCTGACAGGTGACAACATTATTGCGGCGTTCGGGCGTTATAAGGTGCTGATGTACGGCAGTCTTTGTGCCAGCCTCGGACTGATTTTGCTGACGGTGGTGGATAATCTGTGGATCGCCGGTCTGGGCTTTGTCATGATCGGATTTGGTGCCTCGAATCTGGTGCCGATCATGTTCAGCGCGGCAGGAAATCAGACATCGATGCCTGCCAGCATGGCGATTGCCTCCGTGACAACGTTAGGCTATGCCGGTATTTTGGCGGGTCCTGCGTTAATAGGTTTTATCGCCCAGGTCAGCAGTTTGTCTTTTGCATTAGGTTGCGTTGCGGCAATGATGCTTTGCGTCACTGCCTGCGCCAGAGCCGTTGTCCGGTAAAGAGTAATAACAAGAATGAAGGAAAATACTCATCATCATGGCTGGTAAATATTTATCGCTGACATCAACCAATATCACGCGCTTCTTTTGGTTGTTCATTGTCCTTCTGGTGATGGGGCTGGGCCTGTATGGTTACAATTACACCAACGCTTATCTGAACGATAAGATGCGTACAGTGCAAAACACCGCCGAACTGCTGCAAAAACGCATCGATAAATTCCGTTACATGACCTACCAGATTTATGACAACTATTCGGGTCAGCCTATGACACCGGATGCGGTCAGCGCGCAGGAAATCCGTCTGCGTCAGGACATGTATCTCGTTTCCAAACCCCACAAAAAAACCGACGCGCTTATTTTCGGCACGCATGACAGCTCAACGCTGGATTTAACTCTGAAGATTTCGTCGTTTCTGGATGACCAGTGGGGTTCAGATACACTGCCCTACTCGCTCTATTATCTGAACGGTCAGGACAACAGTATGTTGGTAGTCACGACCGTTCCTTTGCAGCAACAAGATTCCCGCCTGAAGGAAAACGCGTTCACCAGCACTTTGCAGGCACGCCGCGCAGAAATGCTGCAACAGGCCAATACGCTTGATGAGCGCGAAAGCTATTCTGCGCTGAGAAAATCGCGCCAGAGCAGCGACTATGCCTTCTCCCTGCGTACCACGTTTAATAACCCAGGACATCTGGCGACCGTTATTGCGTTTGATTTGCCGATAACCGACCTGATCCCGTACAACATGGCGCGGGATAATTTCCAGTTAAACGGAAACACCACGGCGGTGAATGAAGGGGATCCGGCTGACGATAACGCAGAGGCAAGCAGCATCGTGATGCAGGGCTGGTCGCTGGTGTTTGACGTCCCGCTGAGTAATTCTCCGCTGTCGCTGACCTATCATGTTCCGCTGTTTAGCCTGGTCCTGGACCTTTCCCGTAACAATTTCTGGCTGATTCTGATTAACCTGTTCCTGATGGGACTGGCGATGGCGAGCATTTACTTTATCCGCCATCAGTACATCCGCCCGAGTGAAAATATGGCCGCGCAGTTGCAGATGCAACAGGCGCTGAACCAGGAAATTATCTCCGGATTGCCGCTCGGTTTGCTGGTGTATAACTTCAGTAATCACAGTGTGGTGCTGAGCAATAAAATTGCCGACCAGCTGTTGCCGCATCTGAGCCTGAACAAAATCGCCAATATGGCCGAACAGCATCACGGCACCATTCAGGCAACCGTGAATAATGAAGTCTATGAAATCCGTATGATCCGCAGTCAGATTTCACCGGAAACTTACCTGTTCATGCTTCATGATCAGGATAAAGAAGTAATGGTGAACCGGACGCTGCAACAGGCAAAACGCGAGTTTGAGAAAAACCTGCAGGCCCGCAAACTGATGCTGCACAATTTAGGCATTGAACTGAATCAGCCGTTGCAGGAACTGAACGGACTGGCGGTGGCGCTGGTGGAAGAGCAACGCCCGGAAGAGCGCCAGACGCTTGAAGGTAAACTGCTCAATGAATCGCGCAATGCGCTGACGCTGGTGGATAACATCACCCTGCTGACGCGGCTGGAGACGCAGGACTGGCAACCGTCTGGCGAAAAGTACGTATTATCTGCCATGATTGATGAACTGCTGCTTGAAGCCCTGCCCCGCCTGAATCAGAAAGGTCTCGGCTTGCTGAATCACTTCCAGATTGCCCCGGAAGCGACATTCATCGGTGATGTACAGGCGGTGAAGAAAATCCTTTCGCTGCTGCTTGATTACGCCATCGTTACCACCTCTCTGGGGAAAGTGACGCTGACCAGCGAACAGGACGAAGATCGCCCGGATCAGTTAATTTTCCACATTAACGACACCGGTAGCGGAATTTCCAAGGAAGAATTAAGCAATCTGAATTATCCTTTCCTGAGTCAGACGCTGGTAGATCGTTTTAACCACGGGTCCGGGCTGACATTCTTCCTGTGTAATCAGTTGTGCAAAAAGCTTGGCGGGCAGTTAGAGATCCGCAGCAAGTTAAATATCGGCACGCGCTATACTGTGCGGGTTAAACAGCGTCAGGAAGCGCAGGAAATTGAAGCTGAACACGAGAAATTACTCAATGATGTCACCGTGTTACTCGACATCACGTCAGATGAAGTTCGCGGGATTGTGACCCGTACGATGAATGCATACGGTGCGGTATGTATCGTGGCAGATGACCGGCAGGTCGCGCGGAAATACGACGTTTTACTGACTGATAACCCGCAAAACAGTGACAAATTTACGCTTTTGCTGACCGACGATGAGTCGGGTTTCCAGCAGCTTGAAAAGCATTATATTCGCGTCAATTACAACATCAGCAGTGCGCTGATTGACGCAACCCTACTGTTAATCGAACAGCAATTTTCTGTTTCCGATGACAGTGTTTCATCCGAAGAACCCGGTGAAGACTCTCTCGACCATTATGAAAAGCAGTTAAAATCAAGCGATTACTATCAGCTTTTCGTCGAGACGGTACCGGAAGATCTTGAGAAACTGTATAATGAGAACCAACGTCGTGACTTCACGTCACTTTCACAAACAGCACATCGTCTCAAGGGGGTGTTCGCCATGCTGAACCTGACCCCAGGCAAGCAAATGTGTGAATCGTTAGAACAATACATCGCAGATGGCGATGCATTACAGATTACTGAAACCATCAATCACATTGATTCTTTTGTCTCCAGACTGCTCCAGCAAGGTAGCTAATCACATGAATAATATGAACGTAATTATTGCTGATGACCATCCTATCGTCCTGTTTGGTATTCGTAAGTCCCTTGAACAAATTGAATGGGTGAATGTTGTAGGTGAGTTCGAGGACTCCACTGCACTGGTTAACAGCTTAAGCAAACTCGACGCCCATGTTCTGATCACTGACCTGTCCATGCCGGGCGACAAATTCGGCGATGGCATCACGTTGATCAAATACATCAAACGCCATTACCCGCAGCTCTCCATTATTGTTCTGACCATGAACAATAACCCGGCGATCCTGAGCTCTGTGTTGGATCTGGATATCGAAGGGATTGTGCTCAAACAAGGCGCGCCAACTGACCTGCCTAAAGCGCTGGCGGCACTGCAAAAAGGCAAAAAGTTCACGCCGGACAGCGTGGCGAAATTGCTGGAAAAAATCAGCGCCAACGGTTACGGCGACAAACGCCTGTCTCCGAAGGAAAGCGAAGTTCTGCGCCTGTTCGCAGAAGGCTTCCTGGTGACTGAGATTGCCAAAAAGCTGAACCGCAGCATCAAAACCATCAGCAGCCAGAAGAAATCTGCGATGCTGAAACTGGGCGTGGAAAATGATATCGCCCTGCTGAACTACCTGTCTTCCGTCAGCTCACAGCCGGTGGATAGAGACTAACGTTTCAGCTTGGTCGTCTCAGGAAGTAAGGAAAAAAGGCACCTTCACGGTGCCTTTTGTTTGGGTGGTTTTCAGCTATCTCGTTTCTTTCGGACCAGCGCGCTGTAATAACTGAGCGTATCGCGCAGGGTTTCCAGGGTGACCGGCTTGGAGAGGCAGTTATCCATACCCGCTTCCAGACAGCGCTGCCGTTGTTCAGCCAGCGCATTGGCGGTCACACCAATCACCGGCAGCGTATGGCCGAGTTCACGCAGCTTCTGCGTCAGGCCATAACCATCAAGTCGCGGCATGTTAACGTCGCTGAGCACAATATCAATTTCGTGCGCACGCATGGCATCCAGTGCATCAATCCCGTCATTTGCCGTCACCACGATATACCCCATGGTTCCCAGCTGATCGGCGAGAAGACGGCGGTTAATCGGATGGTCATCCACCACCAGCAGGGTCACATCGCTATAATCCTGCACCGTGGCTTCAGGAAGCGCCGGAACGCCCTCCTCCATCTCCGCTTCAAGGCGGTAGATCCTGTTGAGCAGCGCGGTGATTTCCAGCGGCGTAGAAGTGCTGTGTACCCAGTAGCCCGGACGCGTTTCGACCGGCGGGCCAATGTGATCGATAGAAAACTCAATTTGCGCGGCCAGTTCATCTTTATGGATCCGCGGAATATCGGTGATCAATACGTCTTCACGCTGACTTTGCATCCCCGCCTCGCAACGCTGGATATTCGCGCCGTAATAGCGAAGCAGCTGCATCAGATAGCTTTCCAGATAAGCGTTGCGCACATCCAGCCACACCGTTTTATCCTGCCAGTCATCCAGCGGATCGCCTGAGGGGAATGTCGCGTTATAAAGCGGAATACGCACAGTAAACGAACTGCCCAGCCCCGGTTCGGATTCAACTTCGATATCGCCATCCATCAGGTTGATCAGCTTTTCGCAAATCGCAAGCCCCAGACCGGTTCCCTGGAAGTGTCGCTGGACACCGGTTCCGACCTGGAAGAACGGGTCAAACAGACGGGTAATTTCCCGCTCAGGAATGCCCACGCCGGTATCTCGTACCTGAAACTCGAGATAATTTCCGCAGGTTCTGACATTCAGAACAATGCAGCCGGTATCAGTGAATTTAATCGCGTTATTGAGAATATTAGAAATGACCTGCTGCAAACGTACCGGGTCGCCATTAAATGACAGCGGCACGTTATGCTCGATAAAGCAGTACAGACCCAGCCGCTTTTTCACCACCAGCGGTAAATAGTTACCGGCAATATGCGTGATGACCTCACGACAGGAGAATTCCTGCGGCTCGATTTTCAGCTGCTCAGATTCAATTTTCGAGAAGTCGAGAATGTCGCTGATGATTTTCAGCAGCAACGCCGAGGAGTTATTCATCGCCGTGACCAGACGGTCAACGCCCTGCGGCAGCCCCTGCGTTTGCAGTAAATCGAGGTTACCGATGATGCCGTACAACGGCGTACGCAATTCATGGCTGACGGTTGCGAGGAACATCGATTTCGACTGGCTGGCCTGCTCGGCAGCATTGGCCATTTCCTGCAACGATTCTTCCATTTTCACGCGCGAGCTGACGTCAATCAGCACGCAGATCGCCACATCCTCATTGCGGTAGCGCGAATGCACGAAACTCAGCTGGATGTTGTTATTGTTCTTAGTGATGACATCGACAAAGTTGGTTTGCTGGTCGCAGATGATGCGCGTAATACGCTGCCGGTCTTCCTGCGTCAGCATATTGATGTAGTTGTGCGCCAGTTCGTTACTCAGAATATTGACGCCATCGCTGATGCGCAGAATCGAAATGCCGACCGGTGCCGAAGCGACGATTTTATGGTTGAACTGCTCATGTTCTTCGAGGCGGAAGGCATTATCCTCGGCGGGTAAAAACATCTTGCGCTCAAAAACCCAGGCCAGAATAAACAGCAACAGGCCGGAGAAAATATTCAGTAACACCGCATTAAAAATCAGAATTTTAAAACGCTCGATGACCGTATTAAACGGCATCGAATACACCACGCTGAGTGAGGAAGGCGTCAGCGGCTTTTTATAGACCAGATCTTTGTAACCGTTCACATAGCCAAAGAATGAGCTTTCCTCGGGAATATTGGCTACGGGCGCGGCGGTGCGGTTATCCTCAGAAATATTCAGCAGCGGCTGATCGTCAGCATCAAGCAGCGTGACAGTGGTGTGCTGCGCATTCGGATTGACCAAATCTTCCAGACGGAGATTTTGCTGAATCCCCATCAGTGCTTCAAGCTTGTTTCCGACATAAATTGGCGTCAGAACATAGAGATAACCCGAATCTTTGTTGCTACCCTGCGACACCCAGTACAAGCTGTTTTCTTTATCCTGACTCTTCCCGTTACGGTATTGCAGAATTTTTTCGTGTAACGATTTGAGCTGGTCCTGACTGGCACGTTCGAACGGTTCGCTGCTGATCCCAAAATCCACCAGACACAGGTTAGCGCCGCCAATAAAGAACACCCGGTTAAGGTCGTAGGCATCTGAAAAATTATCTTTCCAATAGTGGATCATGTTTCCGAGCGTAGACAGGGAGTTGCGGTAGCTGTCAGTGATCTGCGAGCAGTCAGATTCAGGAAAGAGGGAAAGATACGTCGGCTGAGTGTTTTTGGTGCTGATCATGCCATTGATGATATCCAGCCCGTTCATTGAATCGCTAAGCCGCTTTTCCGCCATGAACTTAATGCTGTGCATCACGTCATTGGAGTTCTTGATGTAGCTCTGCGCGAGATCGTAATTGAAGTTGTCCTCATCACGGATTTCGGATTCTTTGTTGTGGAAAATATTGAGCACATAAAAGGTGGTCAGCAGCACACCCAGTGTCCACAACATGAGCGCCAGCACCCGGAACAGATAGCGGGATATTTTTAGCGTTGTTCGAAACGAAGCAAGATATTTCAAGGATTAACCATAATTCTGGCGGCTCTTCAGAGCGGAATGAATAACAGAATACACTAACCGGTACTTTCTAAAAAATACGATGTTAATAAAAAAGGCATAACACGTTTCCATGTTATGCCTTTCTTTCAACCGGCTAAGAAAACTTATTCTTCTTCGTCGTCAGCTGGCTGGTCGTCTTCACTTTCTGCGTCGTCTGGCAGGTCGGCTGCTTGTGCAGCTTCCAGTTCGCCCGCTTCGGTGGCTACGCCATCCAGCTCTTCGTCTTCTACCGGTTCTGCAACGCGTTGCAGGCCGACCACGTGCTCATCGTCTGCGGTACGGATAAGCGTCACACCCTGGGTGTTACGGCCAACTGTACTCACTTCAGAAACACGGGTACGCACCAGGGTACCGGCATCGGTGATCATCATGATCTGATCCGCTTCATCAACCTGGATCGCGCCAATCACCGGTCCGTTACGCTCGCTTACTTTGATTGAGATAACGCCCTGCGTTGCACGGGATTTGGTCGGGTATTCGGTAGATTCAGTACGTTTACCAAAGCCGTTTTCAGTCACGGTCAGAATACAACCGTCACCGCGTGGGATAATCAGCGACACAACGCTGTCGCCTTCGCCCAGACGGATACCGCGAACACCGGTCGCCGTACGGCCCATTGAACGGACCGCTTCTTCAGAGAAGCGCACCACTTTACCGGCGGCAGAGAACAGCATGACTTCATCTTTACCATCAGTCAGGTCAACACCAATCAGCTCATCACCCTCGTTCAGGTTGATGGCGATGATGCCGGCGCTGCGTGGACGGCTGAAATCGGTCAACGCGGTTTTCTTAACGGTACCGCTCGCCGTTGCCATGAACACATGACGGCCTTCTTCGTACTCGCGTACTGGCAGAATGGCGGTAATACGTTCGTTTGGCTCAAGCGGCAGCAGGTTGACGATAGGACGACCACGGGCACCGCGGCTGGCTTCCGGCAACTGATAAACTTTCATCCAGTACAGACGTCCGCGACTTGAGAACATCAGAATGGTGTCATGGGTGTTCGCCACCAGCAGACGGTCGATGAAGTCTTCTTCTTTAATACGTGCTGCTGACTTACCTTTACCGCCGCGACGCTGCGCTTCGTAATCAGTCAGAGGCTGATATTTCACGTAACCCTGATGCGACAAGGTCACAACAACATCTTCCTGATTGATCAGGTCTTCGATGTTGATGTCAGACGTATTAGCAGTGATTTCGGTACGACGCGGATCGTTGTACTGATCGCGGATCGCTTCCAGTTCTTCACGAATGACTTCCATCAGACGGTCGGGGCTGGACAGGATGAACAGCAGCTCGGCGATTTGCACCAGCAACTCTTTGTATTCATCCAGCAGTTTTTCATGCTCAAGACCGGTCAGTTTCTGCAAGCGCAGATCCAGAATGGCCTGCGCCTGTTGTTCAGTCAGGAAGTATTTTCCATCGTGAATACCAAACTGTGACTCCAGCCATTCAGGACGCGCGGCGTCATCACCGGCGCTTGCCAGCATTGCTGAAACGTTACCCAGATCCCATGAACGCGCGACCAGGCCAGCTTTCGCTTCAGCCGGAGTCGGTGCAGCACGGATCAGTTCAATGATCGGATCGATGTTTGCCAGCGCGATCGCCAGTGCTTCGAGGATATGAGCACGGTCACGCGCTTTGCGCAGTTCGAAGATAGTACGACGTGTGACGACTTCACGGCGGTGGCGAACGAACGCAGACAGGATTTCTTTCAGACCAAGAATTTTCGGCTGACCCTGGTGCAATGCCACCATGTTGATGCCGAAAGAGGTCTGCAACTGCGTCAGGGAATAGAGGTTATTCAGAACCACTTCACCCACGGCGTCACGTTTGATTTCAATGACGATACGCATACCGTCTTTATCAGACTCATCGCGCAGCGCACTGATACCTTCGACGCGTTTTTCTTTCACCAGCTCGGCGATCTTTTCGATCAGACGGGCTTTGTTCACCTGATACGGGATCTCGTGAACAATGATGGTCTCGCGGCCAGTTTTCGCATCCGCTTCCACTTCAGCGCGGGCACGGATATAAATCTTGCCACGGCCGGTACGGTAAGCTTCTTCGATACCACGACGACCGTTGATGATTGCCGCTGTCGGGAAGTCTGGCCCTGGGATGTGTTCCATCAGCCCTTCAATGCTGATGTTTTCATCTTCAATGAACGCCAGACAGCCGTTGATAACCTCGGTGAGGTTATGCGGCGGAATGTTCGTCGCCATACCCACCGCGATACCTGACGAGCCGTTAACCAGCAAGTTAGGAATGCGCGTTGGCATAACAGAAGGAATTTGTTCTGTGCCATCATAGTTTGGCACGAAATCGACAGTTTCTTTTTCTAAGTCTGCCAGCAATTCGTGAGCAATTTTTGACATGCGGATTTCGGTGTAACGCATGGCGGCTGCTGAGTCGCCATCCACTGAACCGAAGTTACCCTGCCCGTCCACCAGCATATAGCGAAGTGAGAAAGGCTGAGCCATACGAACGATGGTGTCATAAACCGCGGTATCACCGTGAGGGTGATATTTACCGATAACGTCACCGACCACACGGGCCGATTTTTTATAGGCTTTATTCCAGTCGTTACCGAGGACATTCATTGCGAAAAGTACGCGGCGGTGCACCGGTTTCAAACCATCGCGCACATCTGGCAACGCACGTCCGACAATAACGGACATCGCATAATCCAAATAAGAGTTTTTCAGCTCTTCTTCGATGTTAATCGGTGTGATTTCTCTGGCAAGGTCGCTCATGGAGCTGCTATCCCTCTACTGATTATTCATGGCCGCTGCCCACGTAGGCATATATAGCGCAAAGGTGTAAAACTATACCACAAACCAGAGAAACGTGGAAAACAACCGCCCCCTTTTGCGTACTATTATCCAACGTGATTCAAACCTTTGCGCAAAGCCGTTCATTTCGTACAAACATTAACCATAACGACAAAACTGAACCAAACCAGACGGAATATGTATAATCCGCTTATCAGGAAATAAGGAGTTCCACACGCTCATGACAACCACACCGTCCGCAACACCGCAGAACATCGACCATGAAGAAATCGCCAAATTTGAGGCCGTCGCCTCACGCTGGTGGGATCTGGAAGGCGAATTCAAACCGCTGCACCGCATCAACCCGCTGCGTCTGAACTACATTCTTGAACGCGCCGATGGCCTGTTCGGTAAGAATGTCCTCGACGTCGGCTGTGGCGGTGGCATTTTGAGTGAAAGCATGGCGGTGGCAGGCGCAACGGTGACCGGGCTGGACATGGGTGGTGAGCCGTTACAGGTCGCGCGTTTGCATGCGCTGGAAAGTGGCGTGAAAGTCGAATACGTGCAGGAAACGGTAGAAGCGCATGCCGAAGCACATCCGCAACAATATGATGTCGTCACCTGCATGGAAATGCTCGAGCACGTGCCGGATCCGGCCTCTGTTGTTGCTGCCTGCGCGCGTCTGGTGAAACCCGGCGGCCACGTGTTCTTCTCCACCATCAACCGCAACAACAAAGCCTGGCTGATGGCGATTTTCGGCGCAGAATATGTGCTGAAGATGGTGCCAAAAGGCACGCACGACATTAAAAAGTTCATCAAGCCTTCTGAATTGCTGGGCATGATTGACCGCACATCGCTGTTCGAACGTCATATTATGGGGCTGCATTACAACCCGCTGACCGACCATTTCAAACTTGGCCCGAACGTCGACGTCAATTACATGATCCACACGCAGGCAGAAGATAAAGCCTGAACGCTGTTGCGTTAAAACCCCTCTGTCGTCAAGCCCGGAAGATGCTGTCCGGGCTGAAAATCTCAGAGTTCGCCCTGACTTCCCTGCCCTGAATTTCACTTAAACCTTAGTTTTTAGGGCGTTGGTCACACCTGCTGCCGCAACATGATTTTTTAGAATAGTTATTCAGATCAATATAGCGTTTTTTTCTAACGTTTAATAAACCGGCAGTCGATCACCTTTCTCAAAAATATAAGAAAATCGTATCTCAGATATTGACAGGTTTGCCGCGCCAGCAATGACGGACTCTTCAGGCTCGGCTCAAAAATTTCTCCCCAACTTATCCACAAAACAGGCCATTTTGTTCACTTGCAAAAGGGCCAGTCAGTCACTATCTTGTCATCAGAAAATAACAAACCCACAATATATTGTGTTTATATCCTGACCAGCACACTAGGGACACCTTGTGCTGCTGCGCGTGTTTTGCGTGGACAGGTCAGACCCTTTATAAACCTTTGAGGTATCGCCCCGAATGAACCAAAGTCTGCTTGTAACTAAACGTGATGGCCGCACAGAACGCATCAACCTTGATAAAATCCACCGTGTCATTGACTGGGCAGCGGAAGGTCTTCAAAACGTATCAGTTTCTCAAGTAGAACTTCGTTCACACATCCAGTTCTATGACGGGATCAAAACCGCTGATATTCACGAAACCATTATCAAAGCAGCGGCTGACCTGATCTCGAAAGATGCACCGGATTACCAGTATCTGGCTGCACGTCTGGCTATCTTCCATCTGCGTAAAAAAGCCTACGGCCAGTTTGAACCACCAAAACTGATCGAACAGGTCACGCGTATGGTTGAAATGGGTAAATACGACAAACATCTGCTGGAAGACTACACGACTGAAGAGTTCGAGCAGATGGACAGTTTTATTGACCACTGGCGCGACATGAATTTCTCTTACGCCGCGGTGAAGCAGCTGGAAGGTAAATATCTGGCACAGAACCGTGTGACTGGCGATATCTACGAAAGCGCACAGTTCCTGTATATTCTGGTCGCGGCCTGTCTGTTCTCCGGCTACCCGCGCGAAACCCGTCTGGATTACATCAAACGTTTTTACGACGCGATTTCTACCTTCAAAATTTCTCTGCCTACGCCGATTATGTCCGGCGTGCGTACCCCGACCCGTCAGTTCAGTTCTTGTGTTCTGATCGAATGTGGCGACAGCCTGGATTCCATTAACGCGACGTCCAGCGCCATCGTGAAATACGTTTCCCAACGTGCCGGTATCGGCATCAACGCCGGTCGCATCCGTGCGCTGGGTAGCCCGATCCGTGGCGGCGAAGCGTTCCACACCGGTTGTATCCCGTTCTATAAACACTTCCAGACCGCCGTGAAATCCTGTTCTCAGGGCGGCGTGCGTGGCGGCGCAGCGACGCTGTTCTACCCGATGTGGCATCTGGAAGTCGAAAGTCTGCTGGTTCTGAAAAACAACCGTGGGGTTGAAGGCAACCGCGTCCGTCATATGGACTACGGCGTACAGATCAACAAACTGATGTATCAGCGTCTGGTAAAAGGCGGCGACATCACGCTGTTCAGCCCGTCTGACGTCCCTGGCCTGTACGATGCGTTCTTTGCCGATCAGGAGGAGTTCGAGCGTCTGTATGAGAAATACGAGCAGGACGCCAGCATCCGTAAGCAGAAAGTTAAAGCGGTTGAA
Source organism: Rahnella bruchi (assembly GCF_003614975.1). GTDB lineage: Bacteria > Pseudomonadota > Gammaproteobacteria > Enterobacterales > Enterobacteriaceae > Rahnella > Rahnella bruchi. The sequence continues at coordinate 156,596 of NZ_QZWI01000003.1, forward strand.
TTGTTCTCCCTGATGATGCAGGAACGTGCCTCAACCGGGCGTATCTACATTCAGCACGTCGACCATTGCAACACCCACAGCCCGTTTGATCCGGCTATCGCGCCGGTTCGCCAGTCCAACTTGTGTCTGGAAATCGCGCTGCCAACCAAACCGCTGGACGATGTGAACGACGAAAACGGCGAAATCGCGCTGTGTACGCTGTCTGCCTTCAACCTCGGCGCTATCGAAAGCCTCGACGACCTGGAAGAACTGGCTGTGCTGGCAGTTCGTGCCCTCGACGCCCTGCTCGATTATCAGGATTACCCGATCAAAGCCGCTAAACGCGGTGCGATGGGCCGTCGTACCCTGGGTATCGGCGTCATTAACTACGCTTATTATCTGGCGAAAAACGGCGTGCGTTATTCCGATGGCAGCGCCAACAACCTGACGCACAAAACCTTCGAGGCCATTCAGTATTACCTGCTGAAAGCCTCGAACGAACTGGCGAAAGAACAAGGCGCGTGCCAGTGGTTCAATGAAACCACTTATTCAAAAGGCATCATGCCGGTGGATACGTACAAGAAAGACCTGGATGCAATTTGCGACGAACCGCTGCATCTGGACTGGGCTACGCTGCGTGAAAATATCAAAACACACGGTCTGCGTAACTCCACGTTGTCCGCGCTGATGCCTTCTGAGACGTCTTCGCAGATCTCCAATGCCACCAACGGCATTGAGCCACCGCGCGGTCACATCAGTATCAAAGCGTCGAAAGACGGGATCCTGCGCCAGGTGGTGCCTGAGTATGAGCGTCTGAAAGATCAATACGAACTGCTGTGGGATATGCCGAACAATGACGGTTACCTGCAACTGGTTGGCGTGATGCAGAAATTCATCGACCAGGCGATTTCGTCTAACACTAACTACGACCCGTCGCGCTTCCCGAACAGCAAAGTGCCGATGAAGCAATTGTTGAAAGACTTGCTGACGGCCTACAAATTTGGCGTGAAAACTCTGTACTATCAGAACACCCGTGACGGTGCTGACGATGTTCAGGAAGACATGAAAGCCGAAGTGGCTGATGACTGCGAAAGCGGTGCCTGCAAAATCTAATCAACTGTTTTAACTAAATAAATTATTCAAAACCCCCGTCAGGGGGTTTTTGCCGAGAATTTCGAGGAAGTTATGGCCTACAGTACTTTTTCCCAGAATAAAAACGATCAGCTTCTTGAGCCAATGTTCTTTGGCCAGTCGGTTAACGTTGCACGTTTCGACCAGCAGAAGCATGAAATTTTTGAAAAACTGATCGAAAAACAGCTGTCCTTCTTCTGGCGTCCGGAAGAGATTGATGTGTCCCGCGACCGTATCGATTTTCAGGCGTTGCCGGATCACGAAAAGCACATCTTCCTGAGCAACCTGAAATACCAGACCCTTCTGGATTCCATCCAGGGTCGCAGTCCGAACGTAGCGCTGCTGCCGCTTATCTCTATTCCGGAACTGGAAACCTGGGTCGAAACCTGGGCGTTTTCAGAGACCATTCACTCGCGCTCATACACGCATATCATCCGCAACATCGTGAACGATCCGGCGATTGTGTTTGACGATATCGTTACCAACGAAGAAATCCTCAAGCGCGCGAAAGACATCTCCGGTTATTACGACACGCTGATTGAGATGACCAGCTACTACCATCTGCTGGGTGAAGGTACGCATCAGGTGAACGGCAAGACTGTCGTGGTTAACCTGCGTGAGCTGAAGAAAAAACTCTACATTTGTCTGATGAGCGTGAATGCGCTGGAAGCCGTGCGCTTCTACGTCAGCTTCGCCTGTTCATTTGCGTTTGCAGAACGTGAACTGATGGAAGGCAACGCGAAAATCATCAAGATGATCGCCCGTGATGAAGCCCTGCACCTGACCGGTACTCAGCACGCGCTGAACCTGTTACGTTCAGGTCAGGACGACCCTGAAATGGTGGAAATCGCCAAGGAATGCCAGCAGGAATGTCATGACCTGTTCGTGCTCGCAGCACAGCAGGAAAAAGACTGGGCGGAATACCTGTTCAAAGACGGTTCCATGATCGGCCTGAACAAAGACATTCTGTGTCAGTACGTCGAGTACATCACCAACATCCGTATGCAGGCCGTGGGCCTGGACGCTCCATTTAAAACCCGTTCTAATCCGATCCCATGGATCAACGCCTGGCTGGTATCCGACAACGTACAGGTTGCGCCACAGGAAGTGGAAGTCAGCTCATATCTGGTCGGTCAGATTGACTCAGAAGTTCACGCCGACGACCTGAGTGATTTCGAGCTGTAAATGACGGACAGAACTATCACACTTTCAGCAAACGGACGGCAACTGGCCTGTAAGTCAGAGCATCGGAATTTGCTGGAAGTGTTTGAACATCATCAGGTCGAAGTGGAATACCAGTGCCGGGAAGGCTATTGCGGATCGTGCCGGATGCGGCTGATTAACGGTGCCGTTCAGTATAGTGAAAAACCTCTGGCGTTCATCTCTGACGGCGAGATTTTGCCGTGTTGTTGCATGCCGGTTGGGGATGTTGAGATTGAGTTTTGATGGGCTGCTGCCCATGCCTGCCTTTAGCTTTTAGCCTTCAACATCAAGACATTGGGCTCACCGCCCAAACTGACCTTAAGATCAACACCGTGGGTTGCCACCCAAGGTGTTGATCTGGTTTTTGTAAAACCTAAACCTTAGCAACCCGATCCAGCCACGGATAGTCCGCCACCGGCTCCCACCCGTTCAGATACCTGCGCAACATATCCATTGCTACCATCGCCATCGTTTCCTGTCGCAACGCCAGTCCGTGACGGGTTGCGGTATAACGGATCGTCAGACCACAGGTGCCCGACGGCGTGTGAAGCGCCAGACTGAGTTGTTCGCCCGATAATGCTCCGACGGCCAGCGCCAATTGCGCACCAGTGATTTCGGCCAGATTCTGCGCCCGTGCCAGCAAGCATTCGAGGGATTTTTCCGGCGAGGCTTCCTCGCCCTGAGGCAATAATTCGCCGTTGACCAGCGGGACGCCTGCGCTTTGCAGACGCCAGTTCAGTAAGCCACCGGTGAAACTTTCACTGACCGCCAGACGCAAATCCTGCGCCAGCAGACGCTCTGCCAGACGATCCGGCAGACTGCCCAGTCCTTCGAAAATCGTGCTCTCCCCCGCCACTTCACGCACGCGCTCAAACGCTTTGTGCATCGCTGCTTCCTGCGACCGCGGGCCGGTGACTTTCAGCTCGATAATCGGCGATGAAGAACGGTAACCCATCACCACGCCTTCAGGCAGTTCAAGCTTATCCAGTTCGGTGGCGAGATCGCTTTCACCACGACCAAAAGTGGTCAGACGCAGGCACAACGGAGCTTCCAGAGCCGGGAATTGTTTATGCAGCCGCGGAACGATCTGCTGTTCCACCATCACTTTAAATTCTGAAGGCACACCCGGAGTGAAGAAAATCTGACAGCGGTTAAGCTTCACGCTAAATCCGCAGGCGGTGCCGACCGGATTATCCAGCAGTTCGGCATTGGCCGGGATCTGCGCCTGTTTGCGGTTGGACTCGGCCATCGGACGGCCGCGTTCATTGAAGAACGCCTGCATGGTTTCAATCCATCCGGCATCTTCTACCAGTTCCACTGCGCAGGCTTTCGCCGCCGCCAGCGCGCTCAGGTCATCCGTCGTTGGCCCTAAGCCTCCGTTCACAATCAACACATCGGCGATATGGCTGCGTTCTTCGAGAACCGCCACCAGCGCATCCAGACTGTCGCCCACGGTTTCACGACTGGTCATCGGCAAGCCTTGTTCGAACAGATAATTCGCCAGCCACGCCGAATTGGTATCCACAATCTGGCCGTGCAGCACTTCATCACCCGTACTCAGCATCTCAACCCTAAGCATCCCGTTCTCCTTCTGGTTTTTTTGTCATTCCACTGTAGAAAGGCTGAGAAAGAAAAACAATCTCCGCAGAGCAGAAAACAAAAAGGCCCGCACGAATGCGAGCCTTCAGATTTTGTTTCAGACAGAATCAGAAATTGATGGCGCCGCCCAGATACGCGCCGTCTGCCACCACGTTATCGCGGTTGCCGTCTTTACCGTCCATAGACATGTAGCGGTAACCCACGCTCACGGTAACCAGCGGGATTGCGGTCAGACGCACGCCAGCGTTAGCTTCTTTGTAGCTGCCAATGCCGCTTGAGAGGGAATCCGGAGAATAATAATACTCGCCGTACAGGCTGAATATTTTTGCGATTGGCAATTGCAGACCACCGCCGAGAGCAGCGGCATAACCTTCGTCGCCATCTTTCGGATTGGTATATAAGCCTTTACCACCAATGGTCGCCATGAACGGGCCTAAAGGTATGTTGTAACCTAAACCCAGGCCAGCCACATCGCCGTCATCGTCGTTATGAGTCCAGTCACCGCTCAGCGCCAGGCCCGGAGAAGTGGTACCAAAGCCCACGCCCAGGTGTGTGTAGTGTTCGCCGACTTCACCGTTAACACTGATTGCATTTGCAGAAGCTGCGGCAAACATCAGGCTGGCGGCTGCGCCAGCGACAAGGATCTTTTTCATTATTTTTCCCAAATAATAGCTAAACGACATTAATTCTTCCGCACGAAGTCTAAAGCAATTCACTCTGCTGTAACAACTTTTTGGAACTTTAAACATTCCTCTCACGAGTGAAAATTGTAAGAAACATCGTTTTCATTGATGAAATGAAGTTTTCCCGTTGAATTAATAACTCCCACCTATTTGCCCATGATCAATATAGGGTTTATTACTAATGCAGTAGAGTAAGTTTGGCTTAGGAAAGCAACCCGCTGACAAGGAGGTAAATAGATTCATTTATTCCCTCGCCCGACCATTTCAAATCCATAATTGAAGGAATTTATTATGACTAAGAAAGGATTAACCACCGCCGCTGGCGCGCCCGTCGTCGATAATAATAACGTTATTACTGCGGGTCGCCGCGGACCGATGCTTTTACAGGACGTGTGGTTTCTTGAGAAATTAGCGCATTTCGACCGGGAAGTGATCCCTGAGCGTCGTATGCACGCGAAAGGTTCCGGCGCTCACGGTACGTTTACCGTAACCCATGATATTACCTCCTATACCCGCGCGAAGATCTTCTCAGAAATCGGCAAACAAACTGACATGTTTATTCGTTTCTCAACGGTGGCCGGTGAGCGCGGTGCAGCGGATGCAGAACGTGATATCCGCGGTTTCTCGATGAAGTTTTACACCGAAGAAGGCAACTGGGATTTAGTCGGTAACAATACGCCAGTATTTTATCTGCGCGATCCGCTGAAATTCCCTGACCTGAACCACGTCGTTAAACGTGACCCGCGCACCAATCTGCGCAATCCTGCTTATAAATGGGACTTCTTCTCTCATCTGCCGGAAGCGCTGCATCAGCTGACTATCGACGTCAGCGACCGCGGTCTGCCAGCATCTTATCGTCATATCCACGGTTTCGGCAGCCATACATTCAGCTTTATCAATGCAGAAAACGAACGCTTCTGGGTGAAATTCCATTTGCGCTGCCAGCAGGGTATTGAAAACCTGATGGATGATGAAGCCGAAAAACTGGTGGGCATCGATCGTGAAAGCTCACAGCGCGATCTGTATGAAGCGATTGAGCGCGGCGATTTTCCGCGCTGGAAGCTGTTCGTACAAATCATGCCGGAAGCGGATGCCTCAAAACTGCCGTACAACCCGTTTGACCTGACCAAAGTCTGGCTGCACAGCGATTATCCGCTGATCGAAGTGGGTGAATTCGAGCTGAACCGTAATCCGGAAAACTACTTTGCCGAAGTGGAACAGGTGGCAATGAGCCCGGCTAACGTGGTGCCGGGCATCGGTTTCTCGCCGGATCGTATGTTGCAGGGCCGTCTTTTCTCATACGGCGATGCGCACCGCTATCGTCTGGGTGTGAACCATCATCAGATCCCGGTTAATGCACCAAAATGCCCGTTCCATAATTATCACCGTGACGGCGCAATGCGCGTGGATGGCAACAGCGGCAACGGCGTAACGTATGAACCGAATAACGCCGGTCTGTTCCAGGAACAACCTGATTTCAGCGAACCGCCACTGAGCATTGAAGGCGCAGCCGATCACTGGAATCATCGTGAAGATGACGATTACTTCACCCAGCCGCGTTTGCTGTTCAATCTGCTTTCGGAAGCCGAACATCAGCGTATGTTTTCGCGCATTGCGGGTGAGCTGAAACATGCCTCTCCGGACACGCAGGCGCGTCAGGTGGCGCTGTTCTGTAAAGTCTGCCCGGCTTATGGTGCAGGTGTTGAGAAAGCACTGAAAGACTGACTTTTGCTGTTCAGAAATGACGAGGGCCGCAATGCGCGGCCCTTTTTTGTTTTGACAAGCACGCGTTACGACAGCCTGTCTATCCACTGGCGGACGCTGGCCCGCGAGATTTTAATCCCACCCTGAGCAAGGGTTTCTGGCAACGGATGATAAGCCACCGGCAGCTGAAAACGCGGGATCTTGCTGCTCAGCCAGAGATTGAGTTCCTCATACAACAGCCCTGCCTGTGCTTCGAGTACCGCAACCGGCCGCTGACCAAATTGCTCATCCTCTACCGGCACGACAAATGCCTGAGAAACCTGGGGATGGCTCACCAGCACTTTCTCGATATCTTCAGGCTGTATCCCTTCCCCGCCGCTGAAAAAGAGATTATCCAGCCGTCCGGCGATCAGCAGTTCGCCATCTCGCCAGTCCCCCCGGTCGCGGGTATGTAACCAGCCGTCGGTACTGACTACCGGCGTCAGCGCTCCATTTTTCCAGTAACCACAGGCCAGGCTGTCACTGCGGATCAGGACTTCCTGATCGGCGATGGTGACGACTTTCCCGCTGAGCGGCAGCCCGACGCCCGCTGATCCATCTGCACGCTTTGCCGTCACGGTAGACGCCGTTTCAGTCATGCCATATCCGCACCAGCAGCGGATGCCGGCGCTTTCCGCCTGTGCGGTCAATTCCGGCGGGATCTGCGCGCCACCGAGCAGAACGTCTTTCAGTTTTCCCGGCAGCGAGGGGCCTTTTAGCAGACGCCAGAGCTGGGTCGGCACCAGTGAGGCATGGCTGCATTCCTGCAATGCTGTTTCAAAGGGTTGTCCGTCGGCCAGCACCAGCGTCGCTCCGGCAAGCAGCCAGCGCCAGATGATGCCCTGCCCGGAAACATGGAATTGCGGCAAAGAGAGCAACCAGCTGTCGTTATGCGTGAAAGGGATCAATCCCAGTACGCCCGCCGCACTGGCCAGATGGGCGGCGATGGTATGCGCAGCGGCTTTAGGTAAACCCGTAGAGCCGGAGGTCAGCGTCAGGGTTGCTACGCGATCCGGCTGCCACGCGACGGCGCTGACAGACCAGGCATTTTGCAGCGACAGCGCGGGGATATTCAACCCAAGGGCGGGCTCAGCAAGGTCGAGCATAAAACCGATATCAAGCTGCGAAAGCAGTTCGTCACACAACGTCTGAGGCAGCTGGGGATTGAGAGGCAATAATCGCGCGCCGGTCTGCAACAGCGCCAGATAACTCAGCAGCGCATCCAGATTATTTTTACTGCGCAGCACCACGCCGGTGCCTTCCGTCACGCCCTGAGCAATAAATCCGGCGGCCAGCGCATCAACGCGATGCTGTAAATCACGCCAGCACCAGCTGACATCTGCGGCGTTGAGTGCCACAGCAAAAGGGGTCTGGGCAGACCATTGACGCCACGGCCAGTCCGTCATTATTTGCTCTGCCATACGATCTCCAGCGCGGAAACATCCGTCAGCGGAAGCACTGAATCCGGCCAGTGACGAACCAGCTGCGCCTGCATCAGATCTAATGTATCCAGACCGGGAACAGCATCCGGTGTCAGCCATTGTGCAATACGTGCCAGCTGCGTCAGCCCCAGACTGGATTCAAGCGATGAGCTGATTACCGCTTCCAGTCCGGCGGCGTGCGCCTGTGCTATCAGCTGACGGCAACGCATCAGACTGCCGGTGAGCGTGGGTTTAATGATGATCGCTGCCACACCCGGCTCTGCCTGCACGGTAAAACCGGCTTCGCGCACGCTCTCATCCCAGGCAATCGCGATGCCTGTCAGACGGGCAAAATCACGGGACTGTTCGCGGGTCAGACAGGGTTCTTCAATAAAAGTGATGCGGGATCGCAGTTCCGGCGCAACATGGCGGGCAAATCCTGCCGCTTTCACCGGCGTCCAGCTGCGGTTAGCATCGAGGCGCAGATGCAAATCCGGCAAGGCTTCCAGCAGCATGCTGACGTTCAGCCCGTCGCCGACAGACTCGTAAAGTCCAACTTTTACTTTCGCGACTTTCCGGCCATGCGCATCAGCGGGCAATGCGCCGAGGCGGGCATAAAGTTCATTCGGATCACCGTGACACAAAGGCGCGCAGCGGGTGCTGAGCACCTGAGGCAGCTCTTCGCGCAGTTCGGCGTCGGCACAACTGAGCCCGAACGCTACCGAAGGCAACGTGCTGAATGCCGAGGCGACCGCCGTCAGCGACGCGCCCTGCACCCACTGGCTCAGGCCATGCCGAACGGCTTCCTGTGCCTGAGGCAAATCTTCCTGACTGAAACCGGGCAGCGGCGCAATTTCACCCCAGCCGGTTTTATCATCCTGCCACAGCGAAACCAGCAGCCCGTCGCGCGTTTTGAGGCGCTGATTGCGCAGCACCACGCCCGCTTCCATTGGCAGGCTGTACCGGTACACTGTGGCGCGGCGCATTAGGGATTACGCTTAAATTTGCTGAAGTCCGGCTGACGTTTTTCGTTAAACGCATTGCGGCCTTCCTGACCTTCGTCGGTCATGTAGAACAGCATTGTGGCGTTACCCGCCAGTTCCTGAAGACCAGCCTGACCGTCACAATCGGCGTTCAGAGCCGCTTTCAGGCAACGCAGCGCCATCGGGCTGTTTTCCAGCATTTCACGACACCAGCGCACGGTTTCTTTTTCCAGATCTGCCAGCGGAACCACAGTGTTTACCAACCCCATATCCAGCGCAGCTTTGGCATCATACTGACGACACAGGAACCAGATTTCGCGGGCTTTTTTCTGTCCGACAATGCGCGCCATATAAGATGCGCCCCAGCCGCCGTCGAAAGATCCGACTTTCGGGCCGGTCTGACCGAAAATAGCGTTATCTGCCGCAATGGTCAGGTCGCACATCATATGCAGCACATGTCCGCCGCCGATGGAATAACCGGCCACCATCGCTACAACCGGTTTAGGACAGGTGCGGATCTGGCGCTGGAAATCCAATACGTTCAGGTGATGAACACCGCTGGCATCCTGATAGCCGCCGTAGTCGCCACGGACTTTCTGATCGCCACCGGCGCAGAAGGCTTTTTCGCCTTCACCGGTCAGCACGATCACACCGATACCTTCGTCATTGCGGGCATCATCGAGGGCGCGGATCATTTCTTTCACCGTCAGCGGGCGGAATGCATTACGCACCTGAGGGCGGTTGATGGTGATTTTAGCGATGCCATCGGTGGATTTGTGATAACGGATATCTTCAAACTCACCGGTGCAGTCACGCCATTCGACCGGCGCATAAAGTTCTTTTTCATCAGGATAAATCATGTGCAACGTCCTTTAAGACAGGTGAAGTAATAAATGCCAGCGCCTGACGGACAAATTCCGCCGAATTTTCACGGTGGGCGTTATGCCCGGCATTGGCGATAGTGCGCAGTCCGAAACCGGAATGCTGCGCGAGATGGATAAATTTGGTGTCATGAGTGCCGCACAGCCAGGCAAGCGGACTGGAAAGCTTATGCAGTTCCCCGCGCAAATCAGGCTGCACCGATAACGATGTCGCTGTAAGCATCGCGGCAACAGTGTGTGGATTATTGTTTTCGCGCAGTAAAATCAGTTGCTGACGCTGTTCGTCGGTCAGGCTGGAAAACACCGGCTGGCGGTACCAGCTGGCAAGCGCCTGTTTCCACGGCAGTTGCAAAAAACGCGTCGCCCATTGCTGATCGTGATGACGGCGTTGCGCGCGTTCGGCCTGGCAGCTCAGCCCAGGGTGTGCACCTTCGACCAGCACTCCCTGTAATCCGCTGCGATCCCCCTGACAGGCGTGATACAGGCTGATGCGTCCGCCGAGCGAATAGCCAATAAGCCAGTAGGATGCGATCCCCTGCTGATGCAAAGTCTCTGTCAGCAACTGGCTGACATCCGCAAAACCGGCAGCCGTTAACGCCGCTGAACGCCCGTGTCCCGGTAAATCGATAAACAGGCAAGGCCAGCCTGCGAGGGACGCCTGTAACGATTGCCAGTCCGCAGCGCTGCCCAACAGGCCGTGGAGGAAAACCAGCCACGGGCGACCTGTGACTCCGGCATTTAAGGATGTGCAGGCTAGGGTCATGATGTACTGACCTCGCGGACCAGCGCGCGCAGGCTTTCGGCTCCGTCCGTCTCGCTGACTCTGAGTTCAATGAGTTTCACACCGCCATGCTGCCAGCATTCGGTCACTGCCTCCTGAAGCGCAGACATGGATGTCGGACAGGCATAATCCAGACCAAACATCGCCGCCGCATGACTGAAACTGACATTCTGCGGCATACAGTAAAACCGCTGGCGCTCAGCTTCTGGTGTCGGCAGCAGCGAGAAAATCTGCCCGCCATTGTTGTTCACCACAATAATGACCGTCGGCGCAGAGCACTGACGCATCAGCGCCAGCGCATTCAAATCATAAAGCGCGGAGATATCACCTAGCAGCACCAGTGTCGGCTTGCAGGTCGCACGCTGCACACCAGCGGCGGTAGAAAGCAGCCCATCAATACCGCTTGCACCTCGATTGGCGAAAACAGGATAACCGGCGGGCAGTTTTGCAAACGCATCCACCAGCCGGACGATCAGGCTATTGCCGAGGAATAACTGACCGTGCGGCGGCAATAATGCCGGAAGCTGCCATGCGGCAGCGGCTTCTCCAAACGTCCCTTCAAGATGCGTTTTCACCGCATCTCTGGCCCGTTGTGAACAGGACTCAAGTTCTTCCGCCCAGTCAGGCTGCGGTTGCGCCGGATGCGCCTGCAACCAGACAGCGACCTGTGCCTGTATCCGGCGGCCACGGTGCTGCGCCGGATCCTGACGACCCGGAAGCGTGTCAACCAGCCAGTATTCGTCGGGTTCGCATGCCGCCTGCCATTGCAGTAAACGTTTACCGGTCAGACCGCCGCCAAACTGAATAACCAGCTGAGTGCGTGCCAGCACGGCTTGCGCCTGCGGTGAGGCCAGCCATAAATCGGCGCAGGGAAGCGGATTACCGGTAGAAGCCTGAACATCGCTTAGCAGCGGCCAGCCAAGCAGTTCTGCCCAGCGGGCGACTGATTCACTTTCCTGCGCGGAGATCCTTCCCGCAATAATCACGCCGCGCTTTTGACGCCATGAAAACCAGTCTGGCTGTACGTTTGTATGCTCAACCGGCGGGTAATTCAGCCAGGGTTGATGCCCCTGCCACCAGTCGCCCAACTGTGCCAGCCAGTCCTGGTGCTCACCATTGTCTTCACCATAAAGCGGTTCGGCGAACGGACAGTTAATATGCACCGCGCCGTGCGTCTGCTGCGCCAGCGTATTATCCAGTGCAGAGACCAGCCAGCGGGCGCTGATTTCCGGTGTCGGGCGCGGTAAATCCAGTGTCTGCACGGGATGACTGGCGAACATGCCGGTCTGGCGGATGGCCTGATTGGCGCCACAGTCGATGAGTTCCGGCGGGCGATCGGCGGTGAGCAGCACCATTTTTTCGCCTGTCAGCCCGGCTTCGATCAGCGCCGGATAGAGATTGGCCACTGCCGTGCCGGAAGTGACAATAATTGCCACGCGCTGTCCGCTGGCTTTTGCCAGACCAAGCGCCAGATGGCCAAGGCCTCGTTCATCAAAATGGGTATGACAGATAAGGTGCGGGTGCGCCGCTGCGGCGAGCGTCAGCGGCGTGGAACGTGAACCGGGCGCGATGCAAACGTGTTGCACCTGATGGCGGGTCAGGGTTTCGAGGAGCAGCGTCGCCCAGCGGCGGTTAAAAACAGCAACAGACATGGTCAACTCACTCCGGCAAAGGATTATCCGGCCTGAACGGCAGGCGTGTAGTGCTCTTCCAGCAAAGTTCGCAAACCTGCGGCTTTGTTTTCGATTTCCTGCCATTCCTGTGCAGCGTCAGAACCGGCGACAATTCCGGCACCGGCGTAGAGTTCCAGATGATGACCTTTCACCGCGGCAGAACGCAGCGCGACGGTGAATTCCGTCTGTTCAGCACTGATATACCCGGCAGAACCGGCGTACCATTCGCGATCAAAAGGCTCATATTCGGCGATAAATTCACGGGCTGCCTGACGCGGCAATCCGGCAACGGCCGCCGTAGGTTGCAGGCGTTGCAGACAACCCGCGTCATCAGATTCTGTCAGTTCGCCATGAATACTGCGGCGAAGATGCTGTACTTTGCGCAGACGTAAAATCTCAGCAGGCATGATATCGAGCGATTGCGCCCCGCCCTGCAAACGCTGGCAAATGTCATCCACTACCAGCAGGTTTTCGCGCTGATTTTTGCCATCGTTCAGCAACCAGTCGCCAAGATCCTGCGCTTTATCATCATCCGGATCATTGGCGACGGTACCTGCCAGCGCTTCGGTATAAAGCTCGTCGTGGCTGCGCAGGAACAGGCGTTCCGGACTCGACCCCAGAAATGCCTGTTGCGGCGTGAACGCCAGCATAAAGTGATAGCAATGGTGATTCACCGCACGGCTGGCAGCCAGAAATGCGCAGGCATTCAGCGGCTGGCTGAGGGTCAGCGTGGTTTTGCGTGCCAGTACGACTTTGTCAAATTGCTGCTCTTCAATACAGTTTAGTGCGCGGGTAATCAGCTGGTTCCACTGTGGCTGCGCCGGCAAATGCTGGTGCTGCAATACGCGGGAGGCGATCGGAGGTAAAGCACGGCTGTCGACCAGAGATCGCAGGAACAAACGTGTACGGCGCGCTTCTTCACGTAAGGAATGAGAACTGAAAAGTGTACAACGCAGCCAGTAGCGCTTGCCCTGACGACAAAGTTCGATACGCGGGAGAAAGAGTGCGTTGGCGGCAAAGGCGGAGTTGTCAGCACCGTTGAAGGCGTTCAGTCCCCAGATATGTAAATCGGGAACATCAGCATGCTGGCGGATAAATGCCTGTGCCTGTGCGGTATCGCCAAAAGCATAAGCATCGCCACAAACGGCGGCTTCTTCATTGCCATCACGTTGTTGCCAGTAGAATTTCGGGTAGCAGGGTTGCGCAGACAACCATTCCAGCAGGCCGGTGTCTGGCTGTTTTTGCAGGGAATAACTGAACTGCCGGATCCCCGCTGTATCAGGCCATTCGCCTGCAAGCGTTGTATCAAGCTGCTCAATGATTGCTGATATTTGTTTCACCGCTACCTCGGGCCATACCGGATGTTTAGTGACGGGCAGAAATACCCTTCTGGATCAAAAAACGGGTTGGATCAATTACGGATGAATTATGCGGCGTTACGAAAAATGAAAATATGCGACAGATCAAGCTGAAGTGAGTGCAGTTAGCTAAGAGGGAGTATAGGAGCAGACAAAGGAGTTATCAAATGCGTTGAGAGCAGGAGCAGCATGATGCTGCCCCTGAAGGAATACCATTAGCGACGCAGCAGCAAACCTACCACCAGACCGACTGCGGCACCGACACCCACGCCATGCCACGGATTTTCGCGCACATAGCTGTCCGTCTGTTCAGCGACGTGGCGGGCTTTCTTGCAATAAGAACGGGCGGAAGGATCAATACGGGATTTGATATCTTTCAGTGCGTTTTCAGCGCGAGCTTTAATCTGCACGTATTTCTCATCCGCTTTATCACCGGAAGATTTCAGCACTTCTTCCAGAGTTTCAGTCAGCATACGCAAATCGTCATCTAACGAATTCTGCTGTGTCTCAAATTGGTCAGCCATGGTTATCTCCTTATGATGTGTTCGGGTCTTCTAAAAACTTATGCTGCCATTAACCCTAGCGCAGTTCAGCCTTAATTGCCCGACAGATCATCAGAAAACTGTCGTAAAAACGGGGTTTTAAGAACCTTCTGACCCTTTAATATCTGTAAAAATCGCGTCTTTTTTAGCCTCGCCTTGCTGCTTTACGCGCTGTTTCGCCAGCCATAATCCGCTATTTTTCATCGCGTAACCGAACACCAGTCCGACCAGCAATGACACCACCACCTGACGCCAGTCGCCCTGTGCGGCGAAGGTCGCACAGGCACCGATAAATGTGCCCGGCACAAAGGCCAACCACTGCTGCCACGCCTGAAGGCACATCAGGAATGCGACCACCCCGGTCAGCATATAACCGAGAATGCTCCATTCGGGGCGCATGGCGCTGCCCGCGATGATCACAACCGCCCAGAATACGCCGCTCAGACAGGTCAGCGTGCTGATCACTAATCCGCGCAATCCGCCCTGCGGACAGGCGAAATACGCCGTGCATCCGAGGAATCCTGCCCAGCTTATCAGGCCGAGGCTGATAGCCACCCAGCCCCATATACCGGAGAGGATGCCGGTGGTAATGGCAATCATCACTAAAACGTTCATGGTGTAAATCCATACGAATTTGAACAAGCGCGCAGTGTACGCATTGGTAGGAATAATGGAATGGGGAAGATCACAAAACGAATGTAATAATTAGCTGAACGTACATATAAATGTGATTTGAATCACACTTATTGACTAATACGATTAAAAAAGCCGCTCAGGTGAGCGGCTTTGTGAGTTTCTCAGACTGCGTTTGCAGACTTTATCAGAGCAGCGGTTGAGCCATCTGCACCAGCGAAATCAGCGGTTGCGGGAAGATACCCAGCAACAGCACCAGAATCGCGGAAATCAATACGACCACACCACCCGCCGTGAGCGCCCAGTTGTTTGGCGTATCACGAACCAACGTTTCAGGCGCGCTCAGATACAAGCTCACTGTCACGCGCAGGTAGTAGTAAAGACCAATCGCAGAACCCACAACCACAGCACCGGTCAGCCACCACAGATGCGCGGTCACACCGGTCGCAATCACGTAGAACTTACCGATGAAGCCCAGTGTCATTGGAATACCGGCCAGTGACAGCATCATCACGGTCATTACCGCAGACAGGATAGGTTTATGCCAGAACAGACCACGGTAGGAGAACAGCGATTCTGCATCCGGACCTTTGTACGGGCTGGACATCAGGCTGACCACACCGAAGGCACCAAGGCTGCTGAACAGGTAACCGGCCAGATATACACCCACGGTTTCCATCGACAGCTGATGTGTCTGAACTGCAATCAGCGCAACCAGCAGATAACCTAGGTGAGCAATGGAAGAGTAACCGAGCAGGCGTTTAATGTTGCTCTGGCTGATCGCCATCAGGTTACCGACCAGAATCGAGCAGAAGGCGATAATCGACAGCACGATACGAATCGATTCGCTGTCAGCTACCGGCGCGTACAGGAACAAACGCATCACCACCGCGAAGATAGCGATTTTGCTGGCGGTTGCCAGGAAAGTCGAAACCGGTGCAGGTGCGCCCTGATACACGTCTGGCGTCCACAGGTGGAACGGAACCAATGACAGTTTGAAGCCCAGACCGACGATCATCATACCCAAACCGGCCATCAGCAGCGGCTGGTGCAGCATCACGCCGTCGCCCAGATTTTTGCCCAGAGATGCAAAGGACAAATCACCGGACTGTGCGTACAGCAGCGCCATACCAAACAGCAGGAAAGATGACGCGGCAGCGGACAGCAGCATGTATTTGATAGCCGCTTCCAGCGAGCGTTTCTGGCGGTAGGCGTAACCAATCAGACCGAACAATGGCAGTGAGATCAGTTCGATCCCAAGGAACATTGATGCCAGATGGTTAGAGCATGCCAGCAGAATGCCGCCCATTGCTGCAATGAGAACTAACAGGTAGAACTCTTCTCGGTTGTCCGGATAACCGGCCAGCCATGGGTAAGCAAACGTACTGGTCGCCAGACTCGCCAGCAGCACCAGCCCGATGTAGAACATCGAGTAGCCGTCAACGCGCAGCAACGGCGTGACGTCCTGCGGGCCGACCTGCGCGACGTAGTAAAGGGAAAGTAAGGCAACGTTCAGCCCGATGACTGTCAGTGTGGCATTAAGAAAATGGTCGCGTCGCCACGCAATGGACAGCATCACCACCACCACCGTCAATCCGACGATCATCAGCGGTAATAGTGCGATCAGATTTTGAAGTGTAAATGTCATGGCGAGTTACGGCCTTGTCGTTGAAATAGTTGAAACTGATGACCCGAACCAGTGCTGAATGTTGCTCATCGCGGCACTTGAAGTATCCAGAATGGGTTGCGGGTATAAGCCCAGCGCCACCAGCAATACAACAAGTAACAAGATGATCGACAGTTCGCGTGCGGTCATACCCGGCAACGGTTCTTCAGATTTTGCTTTGCCATAGTAAGCACGCTGCATCATCGCCAGAGAATACACCGAGGCAAATACCAGACCGAAGGTCGAGATGACAGTGATCACCGGTACAACCGGGAAGCTGCCGAATAGGATCTGGATTTCACCGACGAAGTTACCGGTACCCGGCATCCCTAAAGTAGCGACGGCGAAGAACAGTGACAACGCTGGCAGGTATTTAATCCGGCCCCACAATCCACCCATCTGGCGCATATCACGGGTATGCAAACGTTCGTACAGCTGACCACAGATGATGAACATACCGGCTGCGGACAGACCGTGTGCAATCATCTGAATCACTGCGCCCTGATACGCCATCTGGCTGCCGGTGTAGATGGCAATCAGCACGAAGCCCATGTGCGAAACCGAGGTGTAAGCAATCAGACGCTTAATGTCGGTCTGGCAGAACGCCATCCACGCGCCGTAGAAGATGCCAATCACACCCAGCCACATCGCAATCGGTGCGAACTGGTGAGACGCTTCCGGGAACAGTGGCAGACAGAAACGCAACATCCCGTAGGCCGCGGTTTTCAGCAAGATACCGGCTAAGTCAACGGAACCGGCGGTCGGTGCCTGACTGTGTGCATCTGGCAACCAGCCATGTAATGGCACAACCGGCATTTTCACCGCGAAGGCGATGAAGAAACCGAGCATCAGCAGATATTCAACACCGTGCGACATTGGCGTTTTCAGCAGGTCAGCGTAGTTGAATGTCCACACGCCGGTGGCGTTGTAATGCACAAACACCAGACCGAGGATGGCAATCAACATTACCAGACCGCTGGACTGCGTATAGATGAAGAATTTGGTTGCTGCGCTGATACGTGTTTTACCGTCTGACGCTTTGTGTCCCCACAAGGCAATCAGGAAGTACATCGGCACCAGCATCATTTCCCAGAAGAAGAAGAACAGGAACATGTCGATGGCGAGGAACACGCCGATAACGCCGCCGAGGATCCACAGTAAGTTCAGGTGGAAGAAACCCTGATACTTCTGGATTTCACGCCACGAACAGAGGATCGCCAGAACACCCAGCAGACCGGTCAGAACTACCATCAGCAAGGACAATCCGTCCAGCGCCAGATGGAAACTGATGCCAAAACGAGGGATCCACGGCACCGAAAACTCGGATTGCCATTGTGGAATACCCGCAGGCGTCGTTAATGAATATCCTCCCTGCAACCACAATTGCACGGAAAGAGCCAGCGTCAGCCCCATCGCAATTAACGCGATCCAGCGCGGTACTTTGCTCCCAAAGCGCTCAGTCTGCCAGCACAGCAGCCCGCCGATAAAGGGGATAAATATTAGCCAAGGTAATAGCATGGCGTGTCGTTCCCTTCTTTTATGCCCGAAGGCTATTTCACTTGCCGGTCCGTTACAGGAACAGACCGGCATTGATAACTACACCCGTAATGCAGGCTTAAATCACCAGCAGCAGTGCCAGAACGACAACTGCACCGAGCCCCATTGACGCGACGTACCAACGTATCTGACCGTTTTCGCTAAGAGTCAGACCACGGTTACCCAGACGGGCAAACAGCGCAGGCAGATTCATCATGGAGTTCAGTGGATCACGTTGCAGGATTTTCGCCACCAGCAGATAAGGTTTCACGAAAATCATGTCGTACAGCCAGTCGAAGCCCCAGGCATGGAACCACCAGGTCGTGAAGAAACGACCCGGTGCGCTTTTCGCAATGCTGTTGACCAGCGAGCGTTTACCCAGATACAGGGCCGCCGCCAGCAGAATGCCAGCAATTGCAATCACGCCTGATGTGATTTCCAGCGTCAACACGTTGCCATGCGCCAGCTCAGTGGTATCCGGCAGCACGCCTTTCAGTGGCGGGACAATCATCGCGCCAATGAAGGTGGACAGAACCAGTAACACCAGCAGCGGCAGGTGGTGAGTAATGCCTTTACCCGCATGTGCTTTGATTTTCTCTTCGCCGTGGAAGACGATGAAGATCATGCGGAAGGTGTACAGCGAGGTCATAAACGCACCGACCAGACCCGCAATCATCAGATTCAGGTGGCCGTTAGCCAGCGCACCCGCGAGGATTTCATCTTTACTGAAGAAGCCCGCAGTGATGATTGGCAAGGCGGACAGCGCCGCGCCACCGACCAGGAAGCAGATATAGACAAGAGGAATGGACTTACGTAACCCACCCATTTTGAAGATGTTCTGTTCGTGGTGGCAGGCCAAAATGACCGAACCGGAAGAAAGGAACAACAGTGCTTTGAAGAATGCGTGCGTCATCAGGTGGAAGATAGCGGCATCCCACGCCTGAACGCCCAGCGCCAGGAACATGTAACCAATCTGGCTCATGGTCGAATACGCAAGAACACGTTTGATGTCGGTTTGCACCAGCGCAGCAAAACCTGCAAGAACCAGCGTGACCGCACCAATAATGCCCACCAGATGCAGGATCTCAGGCGCCATCAGGAACAGGCCGTGAGTACGTGCAATCAGGTAAACACCGGCGGTGACCATAGTCGCGGCGTGGATCAGCGCGGAAACCGGCGTCGGACCGGCCATGGCGTCTGCCAGCCAGGTCTGAAGTGGAAGCTGCGCGGATTTACCCACTGCGCCACCCAGTAACATCAGGGTCGCCCAGGTGATGGCCGTGTCACCCACTGCCAGTTTCTGCGGTGCCAGGATCATCAGTTCACGGAAGTTCAGCGTGCCCAGTTCGCGGTACAAGATAAACAGTGCGAAGGCCAGGAACACGTCGCCGATACGGGTCACGATGAACGCTTTCATCGCTGCCGCACCGTTAGCCGGATGAGTGTAGTAGAAACCGATCAACAGGTAACTGCACAGACCCACACCTTCCCAACCGAGGTACATCAGCAGCAAGTTGTCTGCCAGTACCAGAATCACCATGCTGGCGATAAACAGGTTGGTGTATGCGAAGAAACGTGAATAGCCTTCTTCACCGCGCATGTACCAGGAAGCGAACATGTGGATGAAGAAACCGACGCCGGTAACCACGGACAGCATGGTCATCGACAAACCGTCGAGGGTCAGTGTGACAGGAATACCGAAGTCACCGACCTGCATCCAGTTCCACAGGTGCTGGTTAAAGACTTCCACCCCTGCGGCTTTCTGGCTGAGGAAATTGATGCCCACATAAATAGTGGTCACTGCTGCCAGACCAATGGAACCCACGCCAATAGTAGCCGATGTGTTTTCAGACCAGCGACCGCGTGAAAAGGCCAGTAACAGGAAGCCAATCAGCGGGAACAGAATTGTTAAATAGAGTAAGTTCATCCGCGCATCTCACTGACAGTATCAATATTGAGAGTGTGGCGACGGCGATACAGTTGCAGCAGCAACGCCAGACCAATACTGGCCTCCGCCGCAGCCAGGCTGATGGCCAGAATGTACATCACCTGTCCGTCTGCCTGACCCCAGTAGCTTCCCGCCACGATAAACGCCAGCGCTGCCGCGTTAATCATCACTTCAAGACTGATCAGCATAAACAGCAAATTACGACGAACCAGCAGCCCGGTAAGCCCCAAAACAAAGAGGATCGCGGCCAGAATAAGACCATGTTGTAGAGGGATCATGCTCTCTCCTCCGTTTTTCTTTTTGTTGCCATTTCGGTCGTGACCGGTGCGTCACCGAAGACTTCACCCGGTTTGTGTTCACGTCCAATGTGGAATGCCACGACCAGACCGGCCAGCAGCAACATTGACGCCAGTTCAACTGCCAGAACGTACGGCCCGAACAGTGCGATACCGACGGCTTTCGCATCAACCATGTCACCTTTAATGCCGTGGTCATGCACGCCAAGAATTGACATGATCATCACCACCAGCAGGATGACTGACAGAACCGAAGGTCCGATCCAGGTGGCAGGCTTGAGCCATGCTCGTTCCTGTTCTTCGACATTGCCGAGGTTGAGCATCATCACGACGAAGACGAACAGCACCATAATGGCGCCGGCGTAAACGATGATCTCCAGGGCACCGGCGAAATACGCGCCGAGCGAGAAGAAGACCGCAGCAATCGCCAGTAAAGAGACGATCA
Organism: Rahnella bruchi; assembly: GCF_003614975.1. Classification (GTDB taxonomy): domain Bacteria; phylum Pseudomonadota; class Gammaproteobacteria; order Enterobacterales; family Enterobacteriaceae; genus Rahnella; species Rahnella bruchi. The sequence continues at coordinate 177,097 of NZ_QZWI01000003.1, forward strand.
GATACAGCAATGCATGAACCGGGTTGGTATGCGTGATTACACGCAATGTCGCCAACACGGCCACCAGGGCTGCAATATAAAATGCAAATTCCATGCTTGCGGCTCCTTAAGGCAACAGACCTTTGACGTTGATCGGTTTGGCTTCGTTTTCAGCTTCGCCTTTCAGCTTACCGTCAACGGCCATACCGGACATCCGGTAGAAGTTATATTCCGGATATTTACCCGGCCCAGAAATCAACAGATCTTCTTTTTCGTACACCAGATCCTGGCGCTTGAATTCACCCATTTCAAAGTCCGGCGTCAGCTGAATTGCTGTTGTCGGGCAAGCTTCTTCACAAAGGCCGCAGAAAATGCAGCGTGAGAAGTTGATGCGGAAGAATTCCGGATACCAGCGGCCATCTTTCATTTCTGCTTTTTGCAGAGAAATACAGCCTACCGGACACGCTACCGCACACAGGTTACAGGCAACGCAGCGCTCTTCTCCGTCCGGATCGCGCGTCAGCACGATACGGCCACGGTAACGCGGAGGAGGATTGACCGGAACTTCAGGGTACATCTGGGTTTCGCGCTTGGCGAAGGCATGCAAGCCTATCATCCACAAGCTGCGAACCTGGGTACCGAACCCGACCACTATGTCTTTCAATGTCATGGTTTCATCACCCCTTATTGCGCGTTGTACAAGATGACCGCAGCGGTCGCCAGCAGATTAAGCAAGGTCAATGGCAGGCAAACTTTCCAGCCAAATGACATCACCTGGTCATAGCGGGGACGCGGCAAAGCAGCACGGATCAAAATGAACATCACCATGAAGAACGCCGTTTTCAATGCAAACCAGATCACCGGATACAGGAACGGACCCTGCCAGCCACCGAAGAACAAGGTGACGATAAGCGCAGAGACGGTCACGATACCGATATATTCACCCACAAAGAACAGACCGAATTTCATACCGGAATATTCAATGTGGTAACCGTCGGCCAGTTCCTGCTCGGCTTCCGGCTGGTCAAACGGGTGACGGTGACAAACAGCCACACCGGCAATCGCAAAGGTCACGAAGCCAAAGAACTGCGGGATGATGTTCCACACATGCGCCTGAGAGTTGACGATGTCTTGCAGATTGAAAGAACCCGCTTGCGCCACGACACCCATCAGCGATAAGCCGAGGAATACTTCGTAACTCAGTGTCTGAGCGGATGCACGCATCGCTCCCAGCAGCGAGTATTTGTTGTTACTGGACCAGCCAGCGAACAACACGGCATAGACAGTCAGACCGGCCATCATCAGGAAGAACAAAATACCGATGTTCAGGTCTGCGGCGAACCAGGTCGGGCTGACCGGAACAATCGCAAAGGAGATCAGCAGGGACGTAAACGCAATCATCGGAGCCAGCGTAAAGATGGCTTTGTCGGTGAATTTAGGTACCCAGTCTTCCTTGAAGAACATCTTGATCATGTCAGCAACCAGCTGCAGGGATCCGCCCCAGCCGACACGGTTTGGTCCGTAACGGTTTTGGAACAGGCCCAGCAAGCGGCGCTCGCCGAAGCTCATGAAGGCCCCGCAGGTCACAACGACCAGCAGGATCACGACAGCTTTCAGAATGGCGATCAACGAATCGATAACTACAGGTGTAAACCAGCTCATTGTGCAGCCTCCCGCAGATTTTCAACCGTTGCGCCAACCAGCACCGGAGGAATACCCGGTAAGCCCAGCGGCAGGCCAACCTGGCCCTGACTCAATGTTTCACTCAGACGAACCGGCAATTTCAGCGTCTGACCGGCACAGGTGAATTCCACCTGAGAACCCGCGTTAACCCCTAACTGCGCGGCGTCTGCCGGGTTCACCATCACGTAGGCCTCTGGCATACGTTGCTGGATAACCTTCGAGCGCTGTGTCATTTCTTCGCTGCCGAACAGGTGATAGTAAGGCGCTACACGCCAGTTATCGCTCTGCGCAGTAAAGGCAGCCGGAATACCGGTGAAGTAATCGAGAATCCCCTCACCTGCTTCAATCAGACGCACACCCGGATCACCATGGCGCAGACTGCCGCCAACTTCGCTCTGGAATTTGTTCCAGGCTTGCGGTGAGTTCCAGCCCGGCGCCCAGGCGAATGGCACCTGATTGCGGTTGGCTGTCGGGCTGTTGTTCCCTTCCATTGAGAAGGCAAACATAGTGTCTTTATCTTGCGGCTGACGCGGTTCATGGACGCTGATGTTCGCGCGCATGGCAGTACGGCCACTGGAACGTGCCGGAGAACGCGCCAGTTTCTGACCACGGATACGGAAGCTGGCGTTTGGCGCAGCTTCTACCATGCCTTTCAGCTGTGGCAGTGCCTCAACGCAGGCTTCGATAACATGATCCAGCTGAGTCCAGTCAACATGACGGCTATTGATGGTGGAATGCAGCGAATGCATCCAGCGCCAGCTTTCCAGCATGGCAACCGTCGTGTCGTAGTAAGCAGGATCGTAAACCTGGAAGAAGCGCTGTGCGCGGCCTTCCTGATTCACCAGCGTACCGTCGCTTTCTGCAAAACTTGCCGCTGGCAGGATAAGGCTGGCTTTATCCATAATGCGCGTACGCTGATGGTCAACGACCAACAGGTTCTGCACACTGGCTAATGCCGCATCAACTTTCGCTTCAGACGCCTGACGGTAAAGGTCATTTTCCATCACGATCGCGCTGTCGGCTTCGCCACGAGTCAGCAACTCAAGTGCTTCATCGAGTGTGCCGCCACCAATCATCGAAAGACCAATGCTGTTAGCCGCAGAAGCTACGAACGTAATACCGACATCGCTGCCCGCCACTTTCAGCGCTTTCGCGATATTCGCGGCCGCTTCGATGATGGCGTCAGAACCGGCATTGGTACCGGTAATGATCAGCGGCTTACGCGCGCCGGTCAGTGCCTGCACAATCACGTCGATTTTTTTGTTCAGGCCTTCAGCCAGATCACTGACCGCTGGCGCAGAATTATCCAGCGCATGGGCAATAGCAAAGCCGAAACGCGCCTGCTCATCGACCGGTGCACGGTAATTGTAAGCCGCGATATCGTCGAGTTTAGTGTTGTCCACGTTGGTGATGAACAGCGGATGTTTAGCGTGCTGACCAATGTTCTGCACTGCCGCGATCTGCCAGTCGGCAACGCGCTGAGCCGCCGCCATCGCACGGGCTTTGCCTTTAACGGCCTGACGTACAGACAGCGCGATACGTGCACCGGTCTGAGTTAAATCTTCGCCCAGCACCAGTACGGCATCGTAGTCTTCAATTTCACGCAGCGCAGGTGTGTGAACACCGCTGTTACGCAGAACGTTCAGCATCAGTTGCAGACGACCCTGCTCTGCTGCGTTGATACCGGTATAGAAGTTTTCGGCTCCGACCAGTTCACGCAGGGCAAAGTTGCTTTCCAGGCTGGCACGCGGAGAACCGATACCGATGGTTTTCTTCGCCTGACGGATAATGTCTGCCGCGCCCTGCATCGCCTGTTCAGCGTTAAGTTCGATCCAGTCGTTACCACGCAACTGCAAGGGTTTCTTTGGACGATCTTTCAGGTTCACGTAGCCATAACCGAAACGACCACGGTCGCAGAGGAAGTAATGGTTTACGGTACCGTTATAACGGTTTTCGATACGACGCAATTCGCCGTAACGCTCACCGGGACTGGTGTTACAGCCAACAGAACATTGCTGACAGATGCTTGGCGCAAACTGCATGTCCCATTTACGGTTATAGCGTTCGGAGTGCGTTTTATCGGTGAATACGCCGGTCGGACACACTTCTACCAGGTTACCGGAGAACTCGCTTTCCAGCGGGCCATCTTCCGGGCGACCGAAATAGACGTTGTCGTGTGCGCCATAAACACCCAGATCGGTGCCGTCCGCGTAATCCTTGTAGTAACGGACACAGCGATAACAGGCAATACAGCGGTTCATTTCATGAGAGATGAACGGGCCGAGATCCTGATTGTTATGGGTACGTTTGGTGAAGCGGTAACGGCGCATACTGTGGCCGGTCATGACTGTCATATCCTGCAGGTGACAGTTACCGCCTTCCTCACACACCGGACAGTCGTGCGGGTGGTTGGTCATCAGCCATTCCACGACGCTTTCACGGAATTCTTTCGCTTCTGAGTCGTCGATGGAAATGAAGGTGCCATCAGACGCCGGTGTCATACATGACATCACCAGACGACCGCGCGTGTCTTCCGCGTTTTGGTATTGCTTAACCGCACATTGGCGGCAAGCGCCGACGCTTCCCAGCGCCGGATGCCAGCAAAAATAAGGAATATCGAGGCCGAGAGAGAGGCAAGCCTGTAACAGGTTGTCCGCTCCGTCTACGTCGTATTCTTTGCCGTCTACATGAATCGTAGCCATAGTCAGCATGCTTCCACGTGGCCCGCCTAAGCGGGCGTTAATCAAAAATTCTTGCCGGGTTGGCGTATTTCATTCGACAGCGCGTCCCTTGTTCCGGAAATTCGCGCACAGCGGGCTCACGTCCGCTGCCTGTTGCCTTCGCTACCAACGCTCTTTCAGCAGATTGTTTGGCTGAATACCGCCAATCGCACGCGCGTTGTTGTAATGTTGCTTGGCGATACCCGCCTCAAACTCTTCCCGGAAATATTTAATCGCACTCTGCAATGGCTCCACGGCACCCGGCGCGTGTGCGCAGAAGGTTTTGCCCGGACCAAGCTGGCGGCAAAGCTGTTCGAGAGTTTCGATATCTCCCGGCTGGCCTTCACCGCGCTCCAGCGCACGAAGAATTTTCACGCTCCAAGGCAGACCATCGCGGCATGGAGTACACCAGCCACAAGATTCGCGGGCGAAGAACTCTTCCAGGTTACGCACCAGCGGAACCATGCCGATTTCGTGATCCACGGCCATCGCCAGCGCAGTTCCCAGACGGCTGCCGGCTTTACCAATGCTGGCAAAGTCCATCGGCAGGTCCAGATGATCGGCGGTCAGGAAGTCAGTCCCTGCCCCGCCTGGCTGCCAGGCTTTGAATTTCAGGCCATCGCGCATGCCACCGGCATAGTCTTCAAGAATTTCACGTGCGGTAGTACCAAACGGCAACTCCCAGACGCCCGGATTTTTCACCCGGCCTGAGAAGCCCATCAGTTTGGTGCCGGCATCTTCGCTTTTGCCCGCAGACATGCCTTTGTACCAGTCCACGCCGTGCTCAAGGATCGCTGGCACGTTACACAGGGTTTCGACGTTGTTAACGCACGTCGGTTTACCCCATGCACCGGCAGAGGCCGGAAATGGTGGTTTGGAACGCGGGTTAGCACGGCGGCCTTCCAGCGAGTTAATCAGTGCGGTTTCTTCACCGCAGATGTAACGCCCTGCGCCGGTGTGAACAATCAGTTCAAAATCGAAACCGGTGCCGAGGATGTTTTTGCCCAGCAGGCCCGCTTCGGTGGCTTCCGCAATCGCACGACGCAGATTCACCGCAGCTTCGATATATTCGCCACGCAGGAAGATATAACCACGGTAAGATTTCAGCGCGAATGCAGAGATCAACATGCCTTCCACCAGCAGGTGCGGCATTTGCTCCATCAGCATGCGGTCTTTATACGTACCCGGTTCCATCTCATCGGCGTTACAAAGCAGATAGCGGATGTTCATGCTTTCGTCTTTTGGCATCAGGCTCCACTTCAGACCGGTGGAAAAACCTGCGCCGCCGCGCCCTTTCAGGCCAGCGTCTTTTACCAGATTAACGATTTCTTCCTGAGCCATGCCTTTAAGGGCTTTCTCTGCACCGACGTATCCGTTTTTGCTGCGGTATTCGTCAATCCAGACAGGCTGTTTGTCATCACGCATACGCCAGGTCAGCGGGTGCATCTCCGGCGTGCGTTCGATGTGTCTTGGAATGTAGGTCATGCGTAGCGCTCCAGTAGCTCGCCGACAGCTTCTGGCGTCAGGTGGCTGTGCGTGTCCTCGTCAATCATCATTGACGGGCCTTTGTCACAGTTACCGAGGCAGCAGGTCGGCAGCAGGGTAAAACGCCCGTCTTCGGTCGTTTCGCCCGGCTTGATGTGCAACTGTTGTTCCAGAGCAGCCTGGATCCCCTGATAACCGGTGATGTGACACACCACGCTGTCACAGTAACGGATCACATGGCGGCCAACCGGCTGACGGAAGATCTGGCTGTAGAATGTCGCCACACCTTCAACGTCGCTGGCTGGAATGCCCAGAACATCGGAGATCGCGTAGATAGCGCCATCAGGCACCCAGCCACGCGCCTTTTGCACGATTTTCAACGCTTCGATAGAGGCCGCGCGGGCATCTTCGTAGTGATGTTTTTCGTGCTCAATCGCTTCGCGTTCAGCATCGCTCAGCACGAACACCGGCGGCGCAACTGGCTCGCTGACGTTGATGTACTGAACTTCTGAGTCTTTATTGATATCTGTCATCGTTAGCGGTCCACATCTGACATTACAAAATCGATACTGCCCAGATACACGATCAGGTCGGATACCAGGCTGCCACGTATTACGGACGGGATCTGCTGCAAATGCGGGAAGCTTGGCGTACGGACACGGGTGCGGTAGCTCATGGTGCTGCCGTCACTGGTCAGGTAGTAGCTGTTGATCCCTTTGGTTGCTTCAACCATCTGGAAAGATTCTTGCGCAGGCATAACCGGACCCCAGGACACTTGCAGGAAGTGCGTGATCAGGGTTTCGATATGCTGCAGTGTGCGCTCTTTCGGTGGCGGCGTGGTCAGCGGGTGATCCGCCTTGAACGGGCCTTCCGGCATGTTTTTGTAGCACTGCTCCAGAATGCGCAGGCTCTGACGTAGCTCTTCAACTTTGAGCATCACGCGGGAATAGCAGTCACTGACGCCATCACCGGTTGGGATTTCAAAGTCGAAGTTTTCGTAGCCGGAGTATGGACGCCATTTACGCACGTCAAACGGAATACCCGTTGCGCGCAGGCCAGCACCAGTGGTGCCCCAGGCCAGAGCTTCATCTGCGTTATACGCAGCCACGCCCTTGGAACGGCCAATCAGAATGGTGTTTTTCAGCGCCGCTTTGACATAGGAATCCAGACGAGCTGGCATCCAGTCAAGGAACTCACGCAGCAGACGATCCCAGCCTTTCGGCAGGTCGTGAGCGACGCCACCAATACGGAACCAGGCCGGGTGCATACGGAAACCGGTGATTGCTTCAACCAGATCGTAGATTTTCTGACGATCGGTAAAGGCGAAGAACACCGGAGTCATCGCGCCCACGTCCTGAATAAACGTAGAGATGTACAGCAGATGGCTGTTGATACGGAACAGTTCTGACAGCATGACACGGATGGTGTTAACGCGATCCGGCGTCACGATACCGGCGAGTTTTTCAACGGCCAGCACGTACGGCATTTCGTTAACACAACCGCCGAGGTATTCGATACGGTCGGTGTAAGGAATGTAGCTGTGCCATGACTGGCGCTCGCCCATTTTCTCAGCACCACGGTGGTGATAACCAACGTCCGGAACACAGTCGACAATTTCTTCGCCATCAAGCTGCAAGATGATACGGAATGCACCGTGCGCAGACGGGTGGTTAGGACCGAGATTGAGGAACATGAAGTCCTCATTGTCGGTGCCACGCTTCATGCCCCAGTCTTCAGGCTTGAAGGTCAGCGACTCCATCTCGAGTTCTTCTTTCTGCTTGGTCAGCTCGTAAGGATCGAACTCGGTAGCGCGTGCCGGATAGTCTTTACGCAACGGGTGCCCTTCCCAGGTCTGCGGCATCATGATGCGCGTCAGGTGCGGGTGGCCATCGAAGGTAATACCGAACATTTCCCATGTTTCGCGCTCATACCAGTTAGCGTTCGGGAACACTTTGGTAATGGTCGGAACATGGAGATCGTTTTCTGACAATGCCACTTTGATCATGATGTCGCGGTTACGCTCGACCGAGATCAGGTGATAGAAAACGGAAAAATCCGCGGCCGGTAAACCGTCGCGGTGGGTACGTAAACGCTCATCAAAGCCATGCAAATCGAAAAGCATGACGTAAGGTTTTGGCTGTTTTCGTAAAAAGGTAATCGCTTCCAGTAACTGTTCACGCTTGAACCACACCACGGGAATTCCGGTACGGGTCGCCTGAACAGTAAAGGCCTCTGGCCCAAAACGGTTACGCAATTCGCCGATAACCGGATCATCGAGATGATCTCGGGTATGCCATGCTGGCAGGGCGGAATCTTGCGTCGTCAAATCTGTCATATTTTTTTCACCACACTAAATGGTCATTTATGCCGTAAGGGGGACTCATCACCCCTCAGGGTTGACTCTCAGACCGCAGTGTTAAATCTCGTCCGGCGAACGCAGATTTGTCACGGCAATACGCTCAGCACGTTTACGCTCTTTTTCAGACTGCATATTCGCGCGGTAAACACCCTGATCGCCAACAACCCATGACAATGGGCGACGTTCTTTGCCGATGGATTCCTGCAGCAGTAACAGAGCCTGCATATAGGCTTCCGGACGCGGCGGGCATCCCGGGATGTACACGTCGACAGGCAGGAATTTATCCACGCCCTGAACGACAGAATAAATATCGTACATACCGCCGGAATTCGCACAGGCACCCATCGAAATGACCCATTTTGGTTCCAGCATCTGATCATACAAACGCTGAATAACCGGAGCCATTTTGGTGAAGCAGGTTCCAGCTACTACCATAAAGTCAGCCTGACGTGGTGAAGCACGCAGAACTTCTGCGCCAAAACGCGCAACGTCATGCACCGCAGTGAATGACGTCACCATTTCCACGTAACAGCATGAAAGGCCGAAGTTATACGGCCAAAGGGAATTTTTACGACCCCAGTTCACCATGCCATGCAGTGATTCCTGGAGATTTCCCATGAAGACGCTGCGTTTAACCTGTTCCTGAAGAGGATCGCCGACGACCTCCTGAGATTGCAGGGGGTAACGGTCGTTCTCACCGTCCGGGTCTATGCGGGTGAGCGTATAGTCCATCTTAATGCCTCTCTATGACTGCTTACTGAGGGTGACTGTTGGTATTAATAGCCGGGCTTGGTTTAACAGGTCCTTTCGAACGTGTTGGTGTCCAGTCGAGCGCGCCAATACGCACCAGATAGAACAAACCAGCCAGCAGTACCAAAATGAAAATGGTGGCTTCAACAAATCCGGTCCAGCCGCTTTCGCGAATAGATGTTGACCATGCATAGAGATACAAGGCTTCAACGTCGAAAATGACGAAAAACATGGCGACCAGATAGAACTTTGCGGACAAACGCAGTCTGGCTGTGCCGACAGAGGCGATACCTGATTCAAAAGGCGTGTTTTTGTAACGCGCCCGGGCTCTCCCGCCAAGAAACGCGGCACCCAGTAACATCAGGCAACAAAGCCCCATTGCGACGATAAGAAAAACGGCGAACGCCCAGTGTTGAGCGATGACTTCAGTGGCTGTTGACATACTCATTGCTTACTCATCAAAAGTGGCACTTTGGCATCTGCTCTGTAAGGTCGGCAGTTTGCGCACCACATCGATTCAAGGGAAGGATTAAAAACCACACAGTTCACGGCTCAACAAGGCATTAAGCCAGTGATTTGTTGTGGGCTTTTTACCCTTTTCTATAACCTTTTGTCAACTTTGACAAAAGTAACTCCACATTAGTTTACATGCTTAGCATTTAATTAACATATCATGCGCCAGTACTTAAGCTAAATCGTGTCAGTAAAATACTGTGATAAAGCATGCGCCTCTGATGGGAGTTATGACATCTTTCGAACTTTCCTATTGTCGCAGGAATAGGCACCGCTTCCACTCTCTTAATAGGGTTATTTTTTTGATCTGTGTCAGAGATCTGTCAATTTTGATAGATAAAAAGACACACTTTTAACAAGTTTTGTTGATTTTCAAAAAACGACAAGCGATTTACGGAAAAATTTGATGCTTTTTTTTAACTTTGAAAAGTGCTGATTTTTTCGCCAGTTAGTCGCGAAATTGTGGTTGCGGAATGCTGCGGACAAGAGGTTTTACAAGGAACGGGAAACGATAAGGGCAAAAAAGGCGAGCTTTACAAGAAATAGTAAACGGAAGCACTAAAAGTATAACTATTACACCCCAAAAGAGGTAGAAGCCTTTACCCCCGCCTCGAGGATCGGAGGCGGAAGGTAAAGCTGAGGGAAATCTTAGTTTTGGGAATCTGCCAGGAACTCCTGATCATCATCCACTACAGGACGCGGACCATAAGCACTCAGCGAATAAGGATCATTACCTTGCTCAACGGCATTGAAAATCGCCATGGCCAATTCATTTTCACAACGCGCATTTTTGTACAGCACATATTGCGTGTCAGGCAGCCTTGGTAAACCATCCTGTTCACCCAGAACTCGTAATTCCGGACTCATCATTTCGATAGGTCGCGCAGTCACGCCTAACCCGGCCCGCACCGCCGCACGAATGGCCGACAATGTAGACGCTACATAGGCAATGCGCCATGGGATCCCCGCCTGATTAAGATACTCAGTCGCCATTAAACGATAAGGGCTTGGTTCATCAAGCACTACCAGTGGCACGCTGTCCCCGGAAGGATAAGCAAAATCCGCTGAACAGTACCAAAGCGTTGGCGAAGTACGCAGTACGATATGTGGATGGTCGGTATTGGTCATCGTGGTGATGGCCAAATCCACTTCCTCACTTTCAAGCATCGATAACATGAAAGGACTGCGTTTAACGCGGACATCAATCGATAACTTAGGATAGATCGACGTCACCCGGCTGAGCAGGAAAGGCAAAATGGTGTCAGCTGTATCGTCTGACGCACCAATCGTTATCCCGCCCTGAACATTGCTGTACATCAAAGAGGTGCAGGCTTCATCATTAAAACGAAGGATTTTGCGTGCGTACCCCAATAACTGAATACCATGTTCAGTTAATAATTTATTGCGTCCATGTCTGGCAAACAGTTCTTTTCCAACGAGTTGTTCTAGACGTTGCATCTGTTGGCTTACCGCCGACTGAGTACGACACACAGCAGCAGCAGCCGCAGCGAACGTATTTAAATCAGCAACAGCTACAAATGTCCTCAACAGGTCAAGGTCGAGATTGAGGATTGGACGATTTGCAATTGTCATAGTTTTTCTTCACTTTATAGAATCTAATAACAAGCTACCCTGATGGTGCGTCAAAGTACCCGCAAAAAGCAGAATACCAGATATGACGGATACTCACTCATTTGATAAGCTAAATTGAGAAATATTTGTGCATGAAAGTTTTCATCATTGTAAGCATCCGGGCATTAACTTTGCGCACAATAAATCCACATAAAGGCTAAATGATTAGAGCATCTTAATTAATATAGTCTGCCCCGCTGAACCATTCCATAACCCGCCCGCGTGCGCCTTCTGTCTGAAGTGTCAAAAATCCCTGTAATGCCGTGCATCATAAAACATAAGCTAAATTAATTAATGAAACGAGCCAGTTAAAATATAATTCAACAAATTCATTGAGTCACGTGAATAACTGAATGGGTTAGCACGGACATAGTTAAAGCATGATTAAGATTTTTCTCGTTTCTTCAAATTTTGTTTATGCTGACAAATTAAAATATATGCTTCTAAAACGTTTATATACTTTAAACAATTAGGATCATGAAATCATTTATAACATGATCATCTATCCAGCATTAATTATTAAACATTAACGAAATAAAACTAATTCTGGTTAAGAATTATTATCAATAAACCGAGTCTGCCAGATTTTTTTTCAGAATTTGTCGAGCTTTGGTAAGTTTTCATGATGTTCTGTTCAAAACTCGCACTTAAGGGATTGCCTCATCGGGAGATGGGAGCAGCAAAAACAGTGAATTTATTGATTATAAAGCGTACTTTTGCGGAATATAAAAACGCTAAATATGACAACGGAAGAATTAAACACTATTCAGTGATTCGATTACTTTGCTAAAAACCCACCTGAACTGTCTTTACTGCTGTTTTTCACCAAAACGGTGCATAGCCCTTCTCATGCCCTCTGTCGGGGAGTAAATTGTGCCATTCGCACTGCTCTGCGGCCGCTCGTCGCCAGGGAAGAACAGGCTTTACTGAAAAGGCTCTCATTTACATGTCCCCGATTGAAAAATCCCACAAACTGGACAACGTCTGTTACGACATTCGCGGCCCGGTGCTTAAAGAAGCAAAACGCCTTGAAGAAGAAGGCAACAAAGTCCTCAAACTGAACATCGGCAACCCGGCGCCATTCGGATTTGAAGCACCAGATGAAATTCTGGTCGACGTTATCCGTAACCTGCCTACGGCGCAGGGCTACTGTGATTCCAAAGGTCTGTTTTCTGCACGTAAAGCCATCATGCAGCATTATCAGGCACGTGATATGCGGGACATCACGGTTGAAGATATCTATATCGGCAACGGTGTTTCTGAGTTGATCGTTCAGTCTATGCAGGCATTACTGAACACGGGTGACGAAATGCTGGTGCCTGCACCGGATTATCCTTTGTGGACAGCGGCCGTTTCACTTTCCGGCGGTAATGCGGTGCATTACCTGTGTGACGAAGGTGCAGACTGGTTCCCGGATATCGCCGATATTCGTGACAAAATCACCCCGCACACCCGTGGCATTGTGATCATCAACCCGAACAACCCGACGGGTGCGGTCTACAGCAAAGAATTGCTGATGCAGATTGTGGACATCGCCCGCGAACACAACCTGATCATCTTCGCTGACGAAATTTACGACAAAATTCTTTATGACGAAGCCCAGCATATCTCTATCGCTACACTGGCACCGGATCTGCTGACTGTGACTTTTAACGGCCTGTCAAAAACTTACCGTGTTGCCGGTTTCCGTCAGGGTTGGATGGTCCTTAACGGGCCGAAGAAACATGCGAAAGGCTATATCGAAGGTCTGGAAATGCTGGCCTCGATGCGTCTGTGTGCCAACGTGCCGATGCAACATGCCATTCAGACCGCGCTGGGCGGATACCAGAGCATCAGCGAGTTTATTCAGCCGGGCGGACGTCTGGTTGAGCAGCGTGACCGTGCATGGGAACTGATCAATCAAATCCCGGGGGTTTCCTGCGTGAAACCTAAAGGCGCGCTGTATATGTTCCCGCGTATTGATGCCAAGCGTTTTAACATCCATGACGACCAGAAAATGGTGCTCGACCTGTTGTTGCAGCAAAAGGTTCTGCTGGTTCAGGGCTCGGCATTCAACTGGCCGTATCCGGATCACGTTCGCATCGTCACGCTGCCGCGTGTGGACGAACTGGAAATGGCCGTAAACAAACTGGGCCGTTTCCTCGAGACCTACCGCCAGTAATCTTCAGGGCGCAGCATAAACAGCTGCGCCCTTTTCTCTTTCGCCTATTTACATCACTGCCCCGCACTGCTCACAATGGACGCTCATTCACCGTTGTTATTGAGAGTGCTATGAATCAGAGCCATTTTTTCGCCCATCTTTCCCGCCTCAAACTGATCAGCCGCTGGCCGCTGATGCGCAATGTCCGTACAGAGAATGTCTCTGAGCACAGCCTGCAGGTTGCCTTTGTGGCACATGCGTTAGCCGTCATTAAGAACCGCAAATTTAATGGCAATCTGAGTGCTGAACGGGTTGCCCTGCTGGCGATGTACCACGATGCCAGTGAAGTGCTGACCGGTGATATGCCAACCCCCATCAAGTATTACAATCCGCAAATTGCTCATGAATATAAAAAGATCGAAAAAATTGCTCAGCAAAAACTGATTGAAATGCTGCCGAAGGAATTGCAGGAAGATTTCCGCCCGCTGATTGACGAGCATTATTACACTGAAGAGGAAAAGCTGACGGTCAAACAGGCGGATGCACTTTGCGCCTACCTGAAATGCCTGGAAGAATTGTCCGCAGGGAATAATGAATTCAAGCTGGCAAAAGCCCGTCTCGAGAAGACGCTGGCAGACAGACAAAGCCCGGAAATGGACTATTTTATGGAAGTCTTTATTCCGAGCTTCAGCCTGTCGCTGGATGAAATCAGCCTCGACTCCCCGCTCTGATCAGAACGGGAAAAGTACCGGCACCAGAAACACGCTGACGACCATCACCAGCAATGTGAACGGTACACCGATGCGGATAAAGTCGCCGAATTTATAATTACCCGGCACCATCACCAGCGTGTTCACCGGTGACGAGACAGGTGTCATAAAGGCAGCGGACGCGGCAATCGCGATGATCATGGTGAACGGGTAAGGTGAGACGCCCATCTGATGCGCCGCTGCAATAGCAATCGGCGCCATTAGCACCGCAGTGGCTGTATTAGAAATAAACAGCCCGATGCCCGCGCAGAGAATGAATAAACTCAGCAGCATCATATACGGACCGTGACCGCCGCTGACTTCCATTAGCCCCTTCACAATCAGCGCCACACCGCCGGTTTTTTGCAGTGCAAGCGCAAACGGCATCATCCCGATAATCAGCAACAGGCTTGGCCAGTGAATGGCTCTGTAAGCGCCTTCCATCGTGATGCAGCGAAATTTCCCCATCAGAATGCAGGCGATAATGGCAGCAATAGCATTGGGCACGTCGTCAGTGAGCATCAACGCCACCATCAGGGCCAGACAAAACAGCGCATGCGGAGCCTGACTCAGCGCAGGCGCAACTTCGTCCACTTCGGCGGGAAGATTCAGCACGATGAAATCATGCATCTGTTGCTGAAGCTGGCGGATAAGTTTCCAGTCGCCAATCACCAGCAACATATCCCCGAGCTGTAATTCTTCATCAACCAGTCTGCCTTCCAGCGCCTCACCCTGACGGCGAATGCCCACCACGTTCAGACCGTAGGCTGAGCGGAATGCCACATCCCGCAGGGTCTTACCCAGTAATTCAGAATCAGGGATTAATGACACTTCTGCCATACCGACGTCACGTGACTGATCTGAGAAATATTCCCCGCGCAATACCATCGGCTCCAGCATTTCCTCGGTACAAAACTGCCGGAACGTTATACCGGAATCAGACATATCGAGCAGTAAAACGTCTCGGGCAAACAGTTCGGTATTCCCCGTCGCGCTGACCATGACACGACGAAACTTACGCCAGCGTTCGATGCCCACCACATTTGCACCATAACGTGAACGCAGGTGTAAATCATCCAGTGTTCGCCCGACCAGCGGAGAGCCGGGGCGCACAGTCACCCTTCGCGCCCGACCGGTCAGACGATAGTCGCGGATCAAATCGCGGAAAGTCCGCCGTTTCCAGCGGTGTTTATCCTGCAAAGCATTATCGGATGAGAGCCAGCGACGGGCGATCAGCATATAGCCGACGCCCATGATCAATACGACCAGCCCGACCGGTGTCACGCCAAAAAAACCAAAACCGTCGAATCCTTCACGCAACAGCTCACTATTGACCACCATATTGGGCGGTGTCGCCACCAGCGTCATCATGCCGCTGATGAGTCCGGCAAAACTCAGTGGCATCATCAGGCGTGCGGGAGAGGTTTTCATGCGGGCAGAAACGCTGATGACAACAGGAATGAAAATCGCAACCACGCCGGTGGAACTCATGAAAGCTCCGAGACCGGCGACTGTGAGCATCAGCAAAACCAGCATGCGGGTTTCACTGTTACCGGCGACTTTCATCAGCCAGTCGCCCACCTGATAGGCCACGCCGGTTCTGACCAGACCGTGTCCAACGACAAACAGGGCGGCAATCAGAATAACGTTGGGATCACTGAATCCGGCCAGCGCTTCATTGATGGTCAGCGTGCCGCTCAGGACGAAAGCGATGATCACCAGCAAGGCCACGATATCCATTCGCAGCGTATTGCGTGCGAACAACACCATAGCAATAACAAGTAACGTGACTACCCAAAGTAATTCACCGGTCAAAACACACTCCGTTTGCGTTGAGATTGAGAGGCAGGACGGATATCAGAATGGCATAAAAAAACCCCGCACAGGCGAGGTTTATATCAATTTAAAGAAGGAAATTGTGTTTTTTCTGTACTTAACGCAGGCTGACTTTCACACCGTCGTCAGAACTGCTGACCAGCAAAATTTCCAGCGTCGACAGGTCGAAATCCACGTTTTCAATTCCTGGTGTGTCGTCAGGTGCGTTAACAGCAATGACTTTGCAGCCCGCAGCCAGACCGGCCATCACGCCCGCAGCGGCGTCTTCAACGACCACGCAATCTTCCGGTGCCAGACCTAAACGTTCGGCACCCAGTAAATACGCATCCGGTTGCGGTTTACCATTTTTTACCTGTTCGGCTGTAATAAATACTTCTGGCTCAGGCAGATGCGCCGCTTTATGACGGGCGCTGGCGACAGGCATTGAACCGGAGGTCACAATCGCCCAGGGAATGTTCTGGCGATTGAGTTCGCTTAACAGCAAATGCGCGCCGGGAAGCGCGGTAACACCTTCGGTATCCGTCGCTTCAATTTGTTCCAGTTTAAGAAACTCTTTCTGAATCGTTTCTTCGCTCTCCCCTTCCATGAAATGACGTAAGGAAGTAATCGCCTGTTTGCCGTGAATGAACGCCAGAACATCCTGAGGATCAACTCCCCAACTGAGCGCCCAGTTAATCCATGAACGCTCAACTGCCGGTAATGAATCCACTAACGTCCCATCAAGGTCGAACAAGAAACCTTTGCACTCCACAGGCAATTCCCCTTTGGTTATTTCACATCAAGCATTAATGATTTGCGCGATCTCTACCGCACTCAGATGGTACTGACGGGGACATGATTGCCACACCGCCAGCATACGTTGGTATTTATCCCACATTTTGGTCTGTGAGTTAAAGCCATGCGTGCCGGCATCGAAGTCAGTGTAACGTCCTTCGGTGTTCACCATGAAGCGAACATAGCTTAAATAACGGGATTCAGTGGCAGCATCGAAACCGAGGAAATCGATACGGCGGCGATCCAAATCCTGCGTGTCTTTCAGATTGGTCCACGACACCTGCATGGCATGGTGCATTTCCATAATATTAATCACTGTCCGACAGGTTTCTTCCGGCAACTCGCCAAAATCTCTGTCCAGCTCGCGCATTTGCAAACCAAAACCGCGTTCAATTACCGTCTGTAAACGGCGATAACGTTCTGCGTTATCGGGATCCAGCATGGTCATCATTTTGTATTGATTCGACAAAATCAGGCGTTGAGCGTTAGTCATTTCCATCGTGAAAATCCTCATGTCTGCATAATGAGCAAAGCATGGCATAGCGCAAAGTTCTGCGAAATCGCAAGCACACCATTCTTTGATTTGAATCGGGATCTCATCTGAAATAATCACCGGAGGGGATTTTCCTCCGGTGAGATGCAACTCATGAAAGACTATAGATGATGGCTGACAGGGTCAGTGAGGAAATCGGGATTACAGATCGTCTAAAAATGTTTTATCGAGTTGCTTAAACGCGCGTTTGAGCACGTCAGCTAAAGACTGATAGGTCGGGGTACCCTCAATCGGTGCCAGCGCCTGCCCTGCTTCAGCAAGCTTATTGCGCACGTCATGGAACCAGCCGAGTAAAGCGGGCGGCAATGGCGTCACCGAACGGCGACCGAGCCACCACAATCCCTGCATTGGCAAACTACAGGCAAAAATCGCCGTGGCCACCGCCAGCCCAAGCTGCCCGCCCAGGGCAATTTGCCACGTCAGGGTGAAGACGGCCACCGGCGGCATAATACGCACGGCAAAACGGGTAGCCGTGGAGATGCGGTTCTCCGGAAACATCGGAGCCAGGCGCTTGTCTGACGGCCATGTCTTCATGTAATGCTGTCCGCGCTGGAAGATCTGGAACCAGCTTACGGAGCCTGTTGGCTTACTCGTCATATTTGCACCTCAACTTCACGTATAAAATTTAAAAAATAGTTGTAAAACATAAACTGGAGTTTACCACGATAAAATATATTTTGTTTTTGCTGACACTGTCGGTATTCTATCGCAGCCTCGCAACCCTCTCAGGCAACGACATCATAATAAAGTTGGGGTACAAACGGTAAATTGCAATGTTTGCTCCCTACATTAAGCATAGTGCCTTGCTCAGAGTGGTTTTGTAATTAGTTATTGTATTTTTTGTTAGTGATTTTACTGATTAGTAACATCCTGAAGACGCTTAACCGGGACACTTTGTGCCCACGCACAGATTATTTCTCAGTTATCAGAGGGCTTAAAAAAACAGAGCCCGGCGATTCTCCAGCTTTTTCATCGTCATGCCGGTTTTGGCTCTCCGGCATGATGTTAATCATAATTGTCACCGCCATTATGCGCTACGCTTGATGTCAGATTGACGATTTATTAACCACGTGTATTGTTTTTCTTAAACAGCACCAACAATAAATAGGTACTTCCATGTCGAGTAAGCTTGTACTGGTTCTTAACTGTGGTAGTTCTTCCCTTAAGTTTGCCATCATTGATGCAGCAAACGGCGAAGAGCACATTTCAGGTTTAGCCGAATGTTTCCATCTGCCAGAAGCGCGCATTAAATGGAAAATGGACGGTGGCAAAGAAGAAGCCGCTTTAGGTGCGGGTGCCGCACACAGCGAAGCACTGAAATACATCGTTAACAACATTCTGAGCCAAAAACCTGAGCTGTCCGCAGAGCTGGTTGCAATCGGCCACCGCATCGTTCATGGCGGCGAAAAGCTGACCAAGTCCATGCTTATCACCGACGCGGTCATCGAAGGTATCAAAGAATCTATCCCGTTTGCGCCACTGCATAACCCGGCCCACCTGATCGGTATCGACGAAGCGCTGAAATCCTTCCCTAAACTGGCTGATAAAAACGTTGCCGTTTTCGACACCGCTTTCCATCAGACCATGCCGGAAGAGTCTTACCTCTACGCTCTGCCGTACAGCCTGTATAAAGATCACCACATCCGTCGTTACGGCGCACACGGTACCAGTCACTTCTACGTGACTCAGGAAGCCGCTAAAATGCTGAACAAACCAGTGGAAGAAGTGAACCTGATCACTTGTCACCTGGGTAACGGCGGTTCTGTCAGTGCTATCCGTAACGGCAAATGTGTCGATACTTCTATGGGGCTGACCCCGCTGGAAGGTCTGGTGATGGGTACCCGCAGCGGTGACATCGATCCGGCCATCATCTTCCATCTGCACGATTCACTGGGCATGAGCGTTGATCAAATCAACAAAATGCTGACCAAAGAATCTGGCCTGTTGGGTCTGACTGAAGTCACCAGCGATTGCCGTTATGTTGAAGACAACTACGCGACCAAAGCTGACGCAAAACGCGCAATGGACGTGTTCTGCCACCGTCTGGCGAAATACATCGGTGCCTACACGTCACTGATGGAAGGCCGTCTGGACGCTATCGTCTTCACCGGCGGTATCGGCGAAAACGCTGCAATGGTTCGCGAACTGTCCCTGGACAAACTGGGCCTGCTGGGCTTTGAAGTTGACCACGAACGCAACCTGGCTGCACGCTTCGGCAAATCCGGTGCCATCAACAAAGAAGGCACCCGCGCCGCTCTGGTCATCCCGACCAACGAAGAGCTGGTGATTGCACAAGACGCTGCGCGTCTGACTGCATAATTCTGAGACTGCCCGCGTAATGCGGGCAATTTTTCACCCATAGGCAAACGCCGCCCGTTTGAACGCACCGCGCAGGATAATCATCGCGCTTATGCTGATCATTATCCCCTCTGCACAAACCTGCGAATGTCCTTGCCTGGCAACCGATAAAGAGGTTTAGCCGTGTCCCGTACAATTATGTTGATCCCAACAGGCACCAGCGTTGGTCTTACCAGCGTCAGCCTCGGTGTGATCCGTGCCATGGAACAAAAAGGCGTCAGCCTGAGCATCTTCAAGCCAATCGCTCAACCGCGTACTGGCGGAGATGCCCCTGATCAGACCACCACGATCATTCGTGCTAACTCCACCGTGACCGCAGCTGAACCGCTGAAAATGAGTCACGTTGAAACGCTGCTGAGCTCCAATCAGCAGGACGTGCTGATGGAAGAAATCATCGCGCGTTACCACGAAAATACCAAAGACGCAGAAGTGGTGTTGGTGGAAGGTTTAGTGCCTACCCGTAAACACCAGTTCGCCAATGCGCTGAACTATGAAATCGCTAAAACCCTGAACGCTGAAATCGTCTTCGTTCTGGCGCTGGGCAATGATTCTCCGGCGCAGCTGAAAGAACGTATCGAACTGGCCCGTTCCAGCTTCGGCGGCAGCAAAAACAAAAACATCACCGGCGTAATCATCAACAAACTGAACGCGCCGGTTGACGATCAGGGACGTACCCGTCCTGACCTGTCTGAAATCTTTGATGATTCCACTAAAGCCAGCGTGGCAAATATCGATCCGACTCAGCTGTTCGCCAACAGTCCGCTGCCAGTTCTGGGTTGTATTCCGTGGAGCTTCGAGCTGATTGCTACCCGCGCAATCGACATGGCCAAGCACCTGAACGCACGCATCATCAACGAAGGCGACGTCAAAACCCGCCGTGTGAAATCCGTGACCTTCTGCGCCCGCAGCATTCCTCATATGCTGGAGCATTTCCGTCCGGGTTCCCTGCTGGTGACTTCCGCTGACCGTCCGGACGTGCTGGTTTCAGCCTGTCTGGCCGCAATGAATGGCGTGGAAATCGGCGCGATCCTGCTGACCGGCGGTTACGAAATTGACGAACGCATCAACAGCCTGTGCGAACGTGCATTCCAGACCGGCCTGCCAGTCTTCATGGTAGAAACCAATACCTGGCAGACTTCCCTGAGCCTGCAAAGCTTCAACCTGGAAGTCCCGGCAGATGACCATCAGCGCGTAGAGAAACTGCAACAGTACGTGGCATCTCACATCAATGCTGACTGGATCAACTCCCTGAGCGCACATTCCGAGCGTTCACGCCGTCTGTCTCCGCCAGCGTTCCGTTATCAGCTGACCGAACTGGCCCGTAAAGCCGGTAAACGCATCGTGCTGCCGGAAGGCGACGAGCCACGTACCGTGAAAGCGGCAGCACTGTGTGCTGAACGTGGTATCGCGGAATGTGTTCTGTTGGGTAATCCTGACGAGATCAAACGCGTTGCCGCAGCTCAGGGCGTGACTCTGGGTAAAGGCATCGAAATCGTTGATCCGGTTGTTGTGCGCGAAGAATATGTAGCACGTCTGGTTGAGTTGCGTAAAAGCAAAGGCATGACTGAAGTCGTTGCCCGCGAACAGCTGGAAGACAACGTGGTTCTGGGCACTCTGATGCTGGAACAAGGTAACGTTGACGGTCTGGTTTCAGGCGCGGTTCACACCACCGCCAACACCATCCGTCCACCGTTGCAGTTGATCAAAACCGCTCCGGGCAGCTCACTGGTTTCTTCCGTGTTCTTCATGCTGCTGCCTGACCAGGTTCTGGTTTATGGTGACTGCGCGATCAACCCGGATCCCACCGCTGAACAGCTGTCTGAAATCGCGATTCAGTCTGCCGATTCCGCAGCCGCATTCGGTATCGAACCACGCGTTGCGATGATCTCCTACTCAACCGGTAACTCCGGCGCAGGTAGCGACGTTGAGAAAGTGCGTGAAGCGACCCGTCTGGCACAGGAAAAACGTCCGGACCTGATCATTGATGGTCCGCTGCAATACGACGCCGCGATTATGGCTGACGTTGCAAAATCTAAAGCACCAAACTCGCCGGTGGCGGGTAAAGCGACCGTGTTCATCTTCCCGGATCTGAACACCGGTAACACCACGTACAAAGCGGTACAACGTTCTGCGGATCTGGTTTCTATCGGGCCGATGCTGCAGGGTATGCGTAAACCGGTTAACGACCTGTCCCGTGGCGCACTGGTAGACGATATCGTCTACACTGTTGCACTGACTGCGATTCAGTCTGCTCAGGCAGAAGCAGCGGTTGCGGCTAAATAAGCCGCAACTTATGAACTGAAAGCCACTGAACGCAAAACGCCGGGCATAATGTCCGGCGTTTTTTTTGGTCTCAGCTGACTCAGAGTAAAGTTTTTGCGGCTTCCAGAATATGTTCAGCCGTCAGGCCATATTCCTGCTGTAAAAACTCCTGCGTCCCTACCTGACCATAACGCTCTTTCACACCAACGCGGCGCATCGGCACCGGCTGATTCTCCACCAGCACTTCGGCGACCGCCGAACCCAGTCCGTTATGAATACTGTGGTTTTCACAGGTCACAATTTTGCCGGTTTTTTCGGCGTATTTAATGATGATGTCTTTATCAATCGGCTTGAGGGTAAACATGTCGATGACCGCCGCACTCACGCCTTCTCGTTCCAGCATTTCTGCCGCTTTCAGCGCTTCAGCGACCATAATGCCGTTGGCAATCAGGGTCACGTCGGTTCCGTCGCGCAACACATTGGCTTTGCCGATGGTGAACGTCGAACCTTCCTGATAAACCTGCGTGGCTTGTTTGCGGATGGTACGCACCCAGTAAAAACCTTTTAAATCCATCAGCTGCAACAGGATATTGCGGAACATCACCGCATCCGTCACTTCCATCACCACGGAATTCGCCAGTCCGCGCACAATGCCCATATCCTCAAATGACATATGCGTACCGCCGTTATGACAGGCGCTGACACCCGCATCAGAGGCGATAATCTTTACGTTATTCTTCTGGTAATCCAGCGACATAAATAGCTGATCGAAACAGCGGCGGCTGGCGAAAGCTGTAAAAGTATGCACAAACGGCACGCGGCCGGTCAGCGATAAGCCCGCAGCCACACCGATAACGTTGGCTTCCATAATGCCGCAGTTAATTACATGGTCGGGATGATCTTTATGCACACCGTCCATTGCCATTGAACTCATCAGATCCGCTTCCAGCGCGATGATCGGCGTGTTTTCTACAATCTTTTCCCGCACGGTATTCGCATAAACCTTACGCATTTCTACCGCGTCTTTTTGTAATTCCAGAGAGACTTCAAACATGGGTGGCCTCCAGCTCAGCGATCGCATTTTCGATTTCCAGTTTCACATCCGGCGTTAAACGCAGATGGTGCGAGTTCGCCAGTTGTTCGAGATACCTCACGCCCTGCCCTTTGATGCTGTCGAGGATCACCACCAGCGGACGCTGTTCGGCGTGACGAACCGGCGTCACCGCCTCGCTTATCGCTACAATGTCATCGCCTTTAATAGTCTGAACATCGAAACCAAACGCACTGAATTTTCCGGCCAGATCGAACGGTTTAATCACTTCATCCAGCGTGCCGTCGAGCTGTTGTTTGTTGTAGTCGATGAACAACGTCAGGTTGTGCAGGTTGTGATGCGCAATAAACTGGAAGGCTTCCCAGCACTGGCCTTCGTTGAGTTCACCGTCGCCAAGAATGCAAAATACACGGTTGGTGCGACCGCCAAGTTTGTGCGAAAGCGCCATGCCTGCGGCGATGGAGACGCCCTGCCCGAGGGATCCGGTTGTGGCATCGACACCTGTCGTGCGCAGCCTGTCCGGATGGCTCGGCAATTTTGTGCCATTCTGGTTCAGCGTTTGCAGTTCACTGACCGGAAAATAGCCTTTCAGCGCCAGCGTCGCATACAGCGCCGGTCCCGCATGACCTTTGGACAGCACGAAATAATCGCGATCCTGCCAGTCTGGACTTTTCGGGTCGATACGCATCACATCGCCGTACAGAACAGCCAGCGTTTCCACTACTGACATACTGCCGCCATAGTGCCCGAATCCCAGACCGGTCAGCATTTTCAGCGTCTCTATGCGGATATGGCGGGCCAGATCACGAACCTCCTGGACATCTTTCATCTTCATGGGTCCTTATTTTAGTGAGCACTTATCCTGGCCTGTTATTTCTAACAGGCAGGACAGTGTTTCCCGGATGGAGTTAACAAACGTAGTGATACAGAATTACTTCTCAGTGACTTCTTTCTCAGCCACCGGTTTTTTGCCGAGGTAGTTCCAGGCGACCAGTACCGCGAAGATACCGACGATCAGTGCCATGATGCCTTCCTTCGACATGAAGCGCGCCAGATTACCCAACAGGATGCCGATAACGCCGAAGTCTGCGTCGGAGAACGTCGCGTTGGCAAAGCCCAGCGCACCGAGCACCGGCAGCAGCAGAACCGGCAGGAAGGTAATGAGCACACCGTTAGCAAACGCACCGACCATCGCGCCACGACGTCCGCCGGTCGCATTACCGAAGACACCCGCCGTTGCACCCGTAAAGAAGTGCGGCACCACGCCCGGCAGGATCAGCACCAGATGCATCTGCCCTAACAGGAACAGACCGACCAGACCGCCGAGGAAGCTGAACAGGAAACCAATCAGCACGGCGTTCGGTGCGTAAGGATAAACGACCGGGCAGTCCAGCGCTGGACGGGCATTAGGCACCAGTTTTTCAGAGAAGCCGACGAACGCCGGAACGATTTCAGCCAGGATCAGACGCACACCTTGCAGAATGATGAACACCCCCGCCGCGAAGGTAATGGCCATGATGATGGCGTACACCAGGTAGTTCTGGCCCGCGCTGTAAGTCGCCTCAACAAAGACCTGACCGGCAAACACCGCCATAATCAGATAAATAATGATCATGGTGAGGGAGATAGAAATGGAGCTGTCACGCAGGAAGCTCAGGTTTTTCGGCAGATTCATTTCTTCAGTAGAACGTGAACCTTTGCCGACCTTACTGCCGATCCAACCGGATAAAACGTAACCGATGGTGCCGAAATGGCCGAAAGCCACGTCGTCGCTGCCGGTAATTTTACGCATATAACGCTGCGCCAGCGCCGGGAAGAACGCCATGATAAGACCGAGCGTCAGTGAACCGGTGAAGACCAGAGCAACGCCTTCGAAACCCGCCACAGTCAAAATGACGCTGATCATACAGGCCATGTAGAACGTGTGATGTCCGGTCAGGAAGACATATTTCAGCCGGGTGAAACGCGCTACAATCAGGTTTGCCACCATACCAAACGCCATAATTAAAGCGGTCGGCGCACCGAATTTCTCCAGCGCAATGGAAACAATGGCTTCGTTATTAGGAATAATACCCTGAATATTAAAGGCGTGTTCAAACATACCGCCTAAGGGATTAAGAGAGCCCACTAATACCGTGGCACCACCGCCCAATACTAAAAAACCCAGTATTGTTTTGACCGTGCCTTTGACCACATCAGAAAAGTTTTTCTTCTGTGCCACCAGGCCGATTAATGCGATGAGCCCCACCAGTACGGAAGGCACTTTTAATATATCAACCACAAACTTGAGCGTTTCCTGGATAAACATATCCACCTCGTTTGTCTATTTGTTTTATTTGTAGGGTTATTCAGTGCCGTCAGGACACTGGGTGTTTTTCAAAATGCGCAATCAGTTTGGTTTCAAGTTCATTAATATCGATAATGTTAGTGATAACAACTAACTGATTATCCGGGATGCTTGCGCTGGCGGCGATGTCTTTCGCCATCACGAACAGGTCGGCTTCACCGGGAATGGCAGAAGACAAATCGGAGTGCTGAACATCCGCCTGAATATTCAATTTCTTCAGCACTTTTTTAATATTCATTTCAACCATAAAGCTGCTGCCTAAACCGGAACCACAAATCGCCATAATTTTCATTTTATTCACCTGTTCATTATCTGTTTTGAAAGCGTAACATAGCGTATCAGTTGCCCGAATCCGGGCCACTGATTGTTTATAATTCTCTGATTGAAATGATTTACCCGGTTGCTGCAATAACTCAAATTAATAGCGGGAAACCACTTCCTGTATTTCACTAATAGTTTTAGCCTGATGGATTTTTTGCATATCTTCATCGCTGGAAAATAATTCGGCCAGCTCAGAAATCAGCTCAATATGACTGTGCTTATCGGGCGCGGATAACATGACGACGGTATAAACTGGATCGTTATCCTCAGAATTAAATTTCACCCCCTGCGGTAACGTCAGCAGCGATAATCCCAGTCCCTTTGCTCCCTCTTCCGGTCTGGCATGCGGCATTGCTATGCCCGGTGCCAGAACAAAATACGGCCCCAGTTTTTCTCGCTGCGCAAAAATTGCCGTCAGGTAATCCTGGGTAATTGTCCCTTCTTTCAGCAGTGGCTCAGCGCTCACTTCCACTGCCTGCCGCCAGTCCGTGATATCCGTTCTGATCTGAATTCGTTCAGAGGTCAGCCAATCATTCAGCATAGTGATGCTCCGTTTTATTTTGAAGATGGCCGGTCAAATTTCCCCCAGACCGCACCAACGATCCAGACTCTACTTCAGCGGTAGCGTTAACATCCGTGATACATCTCACAAAGATAGCGCTACCAAACTTCTATCATTGAGATCTGTGATAGCGCTATCAAAAATAATCGCACTGCGGTATCACCGGCCAGCGGTTCGCGCAAATAACGGTATACTTTGTCTGGAATTTGCCGATAATTTACCGAATTCTGCCGTAGTTCCCGTTATGCCGGTCCTGCTGCGGCCCGCTTTTTTCGTTATGCCAACAGGTATACATTGTGCGCAAGATGCGCAGTTAAGGTCAGGATCGTGAATGTCCATTAACAAGAAAAGACGCAGTACCGGAAGAGTCACGCTGGCGGATGTCGCCCAGCTGGCAGGCGTAGGCAGCATGACCGTTTCCCGCGCGTTGCGAACACCGGAGCAAGTTTCCGACAAGCTGCGGGAAAAAATCGAAGAAGCTGTCAGTCAGCTGGGTTATCTGCCCAATCAGGCCGCGAGTTCGCTGGCTTCTGCCTCGTCTAATACCATTGCGATGATTGTGCCCAGCCTGTCGGAATCCGGTTGCGCGGAGATGTTTGCCGGATTACAAAAAGTGCTGCAACCGGCGGGATACCAGATCATGCTGGCCGAATCCCAGCACCGCATGGAGCGTGAGGAAAAGCTGCTGGAAACGCTGCTGTCCTACAATCTGGCGGCGGCTATTTTGCTTTCCGTCGAGCATTCCGCGAATGTCCGGCAATGGCTGGATAATCTGACCATTCCGGTGTTGGAAATCGGTGCGCTGACCGATTCGCCCATCGATATGAATATCGGTATTGATTACGTCGAAGCGATGTTTCAGCTGACGCAGACTGTGGTATCAAAGGGTTATCAGAATATCGGCATGCTTTGCGCCAATCAGGAACAGTGGATTTTCCAGCAGCATTTGCAGGGCTGGCGTAAAGCGATGCTGAAAGCGCATATGTCGCCGCACCGGGTAATTAACGCCGCCGAGCCTGCCTGTTTTTCTACCGGAGCCCAGCAACTGCCTGAATTTCTGCTGGCCTGGCCTGAACTCGACGCACTGGTTTGTGTGTCTGACGATCTGGCCTGCGGCGCGCTGTACGAATGCCAACGCAGAAGAATCAAAGTGCCGGACGATCTGGCTGTGGTCGGTTTTGGCAATTCAGACGTCAGCAAAGTCTGTCAGCCACCGCTGACCACCATTGCTATTCCGCATAAAGAAATCGGCGTGCGCGCGGCACAGGCGTTACTGGCAAGGATTAATGACGAGGAATGGGAAGAGGTGACGATTGCATCGTCATTGTGTAAGCGAGACAGCTGCTAAAAAACAACGGGCGATAGTATATCGCCCGCGAGATGCTTATCAGATATCGTCTTCGGCAGACGAATCTTCATCCTTTTTCACACTTTCATCCGCCGGAGCTGCCGCTTCACGCGTCAGTGGCTTGCCGTGTTCTTTCTCGTTATTGCGCGTCATCCATAATGACAGGGCTTTAAGTGAATCTGGCGTGAACTCATCACAGCGTGCAGTGATCTCTTCCGGCGTCATCCAGCGTACAGCATCAATTTCTTCTTCCTGCAAGGCGAACGGACCGTGGGATACGCAACTGAACAGGGCACCCCAGACGCGACATTTATTCTCTTCTTCGAAGTAGAACTGACCATGCTCGGCAAAAGGTACACCGGCAATTCCTAACTCTTCTTCGGCTTCACGACGCGCAGAGTCCAGAATATTTTCACCACTTTGCACCACGCCACCGGCTGTTGCATCCAGCCAGCCCGGGTAGAAATCTTTAGTTTCAGTGCGGCGCTGAATCAAAATATTTCCCATGCCATCGTGAACCACGATATAGCTGGCACGGTGACGCAGGACCTGAGCGCGCATTTGTTGTCGGCTGGCCTGGGCAATGACTTCGTTATCTTCGTTGACGATATCAACCCATTCATCCGTACTGATGTTTTGCTCTTGTTCTGACATCCGCTGGAACCTTCTCTTTTAAGCGCTGGTCTATGCGCAATAAGTCTGTGCGCTGTGATTTTGCAACACGTCGATAATGTCCGGAGATTCTATCTGGGTCTGCTGGGTCGCTTCAATAGCTATGGGTGCGTTCATACTACGTAAAAGTTATGTTAGCCCACAAAGTTCGCCATCAGACAACTCTGACATAGACAGTCATTCATATGCATTATGATAACCTATAAGTCATGATAAAAAGTTTGTGATTAACAATTCCCCATTGACCCATCCCGCCCCGCAAGTCGCGGAGTCTGATTACAACAACGCAGGAGGCAATATGATCGATCTCTATTACGCACCCACGCCCAACGGCCATAAAATTTCTCTTTTCCTTGAAGAGAGTGGCCTGCCATACCGGCTGTATCGGATCGATATGAGCGCCGGAGAGCAATTCCGGCCTGAATTCCTCGCTATTTCTCCCAACAATAAAATCCCTGCGATTGTCGATCATCAGCCCGTGGATGGCGGCGCGCCGATCAGTGTCTTTGAGTCTGGCGCAATTTTGCAGTATCTGGCAGAAAAAACCGGCAAATTCCTTAGTCCGGAATTGCGTGAACGGACGCTTACACTGGAATGGCTGACCTGGCAGGTTGCGGGATTTGGACCGATGCTGGGGCAGAATCATCATTTTACCCACTACGCCCCTCAGCCTGTGCCTTATGCCATCGAACGTTTCCTTCAGGAAACCCGGCGGTTATATGCGGTGCTGAACCGTCAGCTGGAGAAAAATGCGTATATCGCAGGCGAGAATTACAGCATTGCCGATATTGCTACTTACCCGTGGGTGGTGGCGCATGAACGTCAGCGAATTGATCTGGCTGAATTTCCGGCCGTGCGGAACTGGTTTGAACGGGTGAAAATCCGTCCGGCGACGCAAAAAGCCTATGCGTTAGCGCAGGCATAATTCTCCCGACACCTGCGGGCTTTGCCGGAGGTGTTTTCCCTTGTGCAAAATAAAAACACTTAATTGTGCTCCATATCGCGAGTTAATGACGATGACTCATCTATGATTAGAAACAGTTCATCCGCGAATTCAGACAGTTAAGGACCACGATATGAAGATCTTAATCACCGGCGCCACCGGCCTCATCGGTCGAAAACTCACCGGGAGGCTTCTTGAACAATCTCATCAGATTACCGCGCTGAGCCGCGCCCCTGAGCGTGCGGCAAAACTGTTAGGTCCACAGGTTCAGATCTGGGAAACACTGGAAGGCAAAACCACACTCGACGGCTTCGACGCCGTCATCAACCTTGCCGGTGAGCCCATCGCGGATAAACGCTGGACGAAAGAACACAAAGCCCTGTTGTGTGAAAGTCGCTGGCAGCTCACTGAAAAGCTGGCGACGCTGATCAATGCCAGTCAGACGTCTCCTTCCGTATTCATTTCCGGTTCAGCGGTGGGTTATTACGGCGATCAGGGCCAGGCGCTGGTGCCGGAAGATGAGCCGCCGAACAAGCAATTTACCTGGCAATTGTGCGCCCGCTGGGAAGCGCTGGCGATGTCCGCACAAAGTCCGAACACGCGGGTATGTTTACTGCGAACCGGGATCGTACTGGCCGAAAAAGGCGGCGCGCTGGCAAAAATAGTACTGCCCTTCCGCGCGGGTCTCGGTGGCCCTATCGGCGATGGTCAGCAATACATGCCGTGGATCCATATCGACGATATGGTTGACGGCATCCTGTTCCTGCTCGCACACGAAACACTCTCCGGCCCGTTTAATATGGTGTCGCCCTATCCGGCACGTAACGAACAATTCAGTGCCCTGCTCGGTGAAGTTCTCCACCGCCCGGCCTTTATGCGCGCGCCTGCGCCCGTCGTACGCCTGCTGATGGGTGAGTCCGCCGTGCTGGTGCTGGGAGGCCAGCGGGCCGTGCCGCGCAGACTGGAAGCGGCCGGGTTTATATTTAAGCATCAGGAGTTGAAGGAAACGCTGGAAGATTTGCTTGCGTGAAGGTTTTTTACTCTTCCCCTTTAATACCCCACCCCAACCCTCCCCTTCGCAGGGGAGGGAGCTAACTGCACGGATCGTTTTACTCCTTCACATCCGCCTGATAAAAAACATGTTTCCCAAACGGATCCACTTCATAGCCGGTCACTTCTTTGCGAACGGGTTCGAAAATGGTTGAGTGGGCGATCATCACTGCCGGTGCCTGATCGTGCATCATCTGCTGGGCCTGTTCGTAAAGCGCGACGCGTTTGGCATGATCGGTGGTTTCTTTCGCTTCAGTAATCAGCTTGTCAAACGGCGCATAGCACCATTTTGCCGAGTTTGAACCGCCCTTCGCAGCATTACAGGTAAAAAGCGGACCAAAGAAGTTATCCGGGTCGCCGTTCGCTGTGGTCCAGCCCATCAGTGCCGCCATGTGCTCGCCGTTACGGATACGGGTCTGATATTCACCCCATTCATAGCTGACGATGTGGGCTTTCACGCCGATTTTCGCCCAGTCCGCCTGGATCATCTCCGCCATACGACGGGCGTTCGGGTTATACGGCCGCTGAACCGGCATTGCCCATAAATCGATATCAAAACCGTTCGGCATACCAGCTTCCACCAGCAGTGCTTTAGCTTTTTCAGGCGAATAATCGTAATCCACCAGTTTCTCGTTATAGCTCCAGACACCGGTCGGCAGCAGTGTTTTGGCGACAGTTCCCGTGCCGTGGAATACCGCTTCAATAATTTGCGGTTTGTTGATCGCCATGGTCAGCGCCTGACGCACTTTCACATTGTCCAGTGGCGCTTTCTGCGTGTTGAACGAAAGGAAACCGGTATTCAGTCCAGCCTTGCTCATCAGATTGATATCTTTGTTGGCACGCATACGATCAAGGTCAGCCGGATTCGGGAAAGGCATCACCTGGCACTCGTTTTTCTCAAGTTTAGCAAGGCGCATCGAGGCATCTGGCGTGATGGAATACACCAGACGGTCAATTTTGGATTTGCCCTGCCAGTAATCCGGGAAGGCTTTGTACAACAGACGCGTATCTTTCTGGTATTGCATCAGTTCGAACGGTCCGGTACCGACCGGATCCTGATCCACTTTTTCCGGTGTTCCGGCTTTGAGCATCTGATCGGCATATTCAGCCGAAAGGATAGATGCAAAATACCATGCCAGATCAGCCACAAACGGTGCTTCAGGGCGGGTCAGATTGAAGCGGACAGTGTAGTCATCCACCTTATCAATGCTGCCGATCAGGTCGCCCATTTTCAGGCTGTCGAAGTTCAGATACGTGCCGCCGGAAACTTTATGGTACGGGTTATTTTCGTCTTTCTGACGCATAAACGAGAAGATAACGTCGTCAGCATTGAAATCGCGGCTGGGCTTGAACAGTTTGTTGCTCTGGAATTTCACGCCCTTGCGCAGGTGGAAGGTATAGGTTTTACCGTCCGCACTGACATCCCAGCTTTCTGCCAGGCTTGGGATAAGCTCCGTGGTACCGATTTTGAAATCTACCAGACGGTTATAAATCGGTGCGGCGCTGGCATCCACAGAGGTGCCAGACGTGTAAAGTTGCGGGTTGAATTGCTCGGGCGAACCTTCAGAACAATACACCAGCGTTTTAGCAGAAACGCCACCCGTAATGGCCAGCGCCAGTAAACCTGTGCTTATTTTTAATATGTAGTGTTTCATTATTTTCCCTTTTTCCCTGTCCGGAGAGTGTTTAAATCTTCTTCATCGTGGAACATAAAGCAAAAACAGATTAACATCTGAGTAACACGTAGTAATACTTTGTTATATATGAAAATCTTATAACAAGGAACAATATTTGCGCACATTCAGAGGTCAAGATGTCGACAACAATTGCAAAACAGCTTACCGAACGTTTCTACCGCTATCTCTCCGTGACATCACAAAGTGATGCCAGCGTGACCACTCTGCCAAGCACGCCGGGCCAGCATGATATGGCGCGTTTACTGGCCGATGAGTTACATCATCTGGGGCTGGAAACCATTCAGATTGATGAATACGCGACTGTTACTGCCGTGAAACCTGGCACTAAAAAAGGCGGCCCGCGCATCGGTTTTATTACGCATATTGATACCGTGGATGTGGGTCTGCGTCCGGATATCCATCCGCAAACGCTGCGGTTTACCGGCGAAGATGTGTGCCTGAATATTGAAAAGGATATCTGGCTGCGCCCTGCCGAACGCCCTGAAATCCTGCCTTATAAAGGCGAAGATATTATTTTCAGCGACGGCACCAGCGTACTCGGTGCAGATAATAAAGCGGCGGTCACCGTGGTGATGACGTTGCTGGAAAATCTGACCGCTGATCAGGAATATGGCGATATCGTGGTGGCGTTTGTGCCTGATGAAGAAATCGGCCTGCGCGGCGCGAAAGCATTGGATCTCGCGCGTTTCGATGTCGATTTCGCTTATACCATCGACTGCTGCGAACTGGGCGAAGTGGTGTACGAAAACTTCAACGCGGCGGCGGCTGAAATCACCTTTACCGGCGTGACGGCGCATCCGATGTCAGCCAAAGGCGTGCTGGTGAATCCGCTGCTGATGGCTCAGGATTTCATCAGTCATTTTGATCGTGCAGAAACGCCTGAAAATACCGAAGGCCGTGAAGGTTATGTCTGGTTCAACGGCATGAGCGCTTCGCAGCAAGGCGCAGAGCTGAAAGCTTCCATCCGCGATTTCGACAGCGCCAGTTTTGCGGCACGTAAGCAGAAAATTCAGGATGTCGCGAAGGAGATCGCCGCGCAATATCCGACGGCGAAAGTGTCTGTGGAAATCAGCGATACCTACAGCAATATCAGCAGCGCCATCGGTGAAGATCGCCGGGCAATTGATCTGATTTTTGCAGGTCTGAAAGAGATTGGCGTAGAGCCTAAAGTGATCCCGATGCGCGGCGGCACCGACGGTGCAGCGCTGTCAGCCAAAGGTTTACTGACGCCAAACTACTTTACCGGCGCACATAACTTCCACTCTAAATTTGAGTTCCTGCCGGTGAATTCCTTTGTGAAGTCTTACGAACTGACCGTTCAGCTGTGCCTGCTGGCCGCGAAAGGTTGATTTTCTTCAGGTAAAACCTACATCCCATCCCAGCCTTCCCCTTACTCGAGGGGAAGGCGCGGACGGATGTTACTTCAATGCACCTGACAGGAACTGTTGCAGACGGGCACTTTTCGGACTGCCGAAGACTGCCGACGGATCGCCCTGCTCTTCAATCACGCCCTGATGCAGGAAAATGACGTGGCTGGAGACATGGCGGGCAAACTCCATTTCATGCGTCACCACCACCATGGTTTTCCCCTCTTCCGCCAGCTTTTGCATGATACGCAATACTTCGCCGACCAGTTCAGGATCGAGTGCAGAAGTCGGTTCGTCAAACAGCAGCACTTCCGGTTCCATCGCCAGCGCACGGGCAATAGACACACGTTGTTGCTGACCGCCTGACAAATTCACCGGGTACTTACCCTGTGCGCGGGCGTCGATGCCCACTTTATCGAGATACTTCACCGCACGTTCACGCGCTTCTGCTTTGCTCAGTCCCAGCACCTGCACCGGCGCTTCCATGACGTTTTCAAGCACCGTCATGTGGCTCCACAAATTGAAATGCTGAAAGACCATCGTCAGTTTGGTACGCAGCAGTTGCAGCTGTTTTTTATCAAACACTTTCAGCTGACCGTCGGTATCGCGCACCATACGGATATCCTGATTATTGACACTGATTGAGCCTTCGCTTGGTTTCTCAAGGAAGTTAATACAGCGAAGGAAAGTACTTTTCCCTGAACCTGATGAACCGATAATACTGATCACATCTCCCGCATTGGCCGACAATGAAACGCCTTTCAGCACCTCGTGGTCGCCATAGCGCTTGTGGAGATCGAGTACCGCTAATTTGTTTTCTGGCATAATTTTTATATCCGCAATGGTTATTTTTATCAGTGGCTTGACTGGGGCTTAACATGCGCCAGCCAGCGTTTTTCCGCCTTGCGGAACAGACCAATCAGGACAAAAGAAACACAAAGATAAATCACTGCTGCAATCCCGAAAGCATAAAACGGCTGATACGTTGCCGAGTTGATATCGCGGGCGATTTTCAGCACGTCCGGTACGGTGGCGGTAAACGCCAGCGCGGTGGAGTGCAGCATCAGAATGACTTCATTGCTGTAAGCCGGCAGCGCCGTGCGTAATGCTGAAGGCAAAATAATGCAGGTATAAAGTTTAAAACGTGAGAATCCGTAAGCATTCGCCGCTTCAATTTCACCGTGCGGAACGGAGCGGATCGCACCGGCAAAAATCTCAGTCGTGTAGGCACAGGTATTGAGTGTCAGCGCCAAAATCGTACAGTTCAGCCCGCTGCGGAAGAAGGCATTGAGAAAATCAGTGCCACGCACGATTTCCAGACTGTACATCCCGGAGTAAAACACCAGCAGCTGCACGTACAGCGGCGTACCCCGGAAAACATAGGTATAAAGCCAGATCGGATAACGCAGGAATTTGTTGGAAGAAACACGACCCACAGCCATCGGCACCGCCAGCAGGCCGCCGATAACCACAGAGCTGATCAGTAACCACAGGGTGATCGCCAGACCGGTAAAACGGTAGCCGTCGCTGTAGAGCAAGGACATACCGTACTGTTGTAAAATTTCGATCATAGATCAGCCCTCTTCACACCCAGCGAATAACGGCGATCAAGCCACACCAGCACGCCGTTCGACAGCGTGGTGAAAATCAGATAAACCACACCCGCCACTATCGCAAAATAGAACGGCTGATACGTGCCTTTGCCTGCAAGCTGCGTGGCTTTAACCACATCATTCAGGCCGAGCAATGACACCAGCGCGGTGGCTTTGAGAATAACCTGCCAGTTGTTGGCAATACCGGGCAGAGCAAAACGCATCATGGCCGGGAATAAAATTCGACGGAAAATTTGTGAGCCGCTGAACCCGAATGCGGTTGCCGCTTCGATTTGCCCGCGGGGAACGGCCATAAACGCCCCACGGAATGTCTCCGTGAAATAGGCACCATAAATAAAGCCCAGCGTAATGATACCGGCACTCATAGGATCGATATCAATCTGCGTCATGCCGATGGATTCGGTGATGCTGTTGAGGGCAATCTGCAATCCGTAAAAAATCAGTAACATCAAAACCAGATCAGGTACGCCACGGATAAGGGTGGTATAGCATCCAAAAAAACCGGAAATCACCCGGCTCTTCGACAATTTCCCACCAGCCCCGATAAGCCCTATCACCAGCGCTAAAATAACTGACGAAATCGCCAGCTCCAGTGTCACCAACGTGCCCTGGATAATTACCTGGGAATACCCATACAGCATGGTTTTTTCCTGTCTTCAGAAGATCCCGCCACAAGTCTGAGGATGACCTGCGTCAGAACCGCAGGGAGCGGCGCACCGCTCCCTTTGGCACAACTCACGGCGCGAATCAGCCGCCGTAAACGTCAAAGTCGAAATATTTTTTCGCCAGCTTGTCGTAGGTACCGTCTTTACGCATGCTGTCAAACGCCTTGTTCAGCGCATCTTTCAGGTCAGTTTCATTCTTACGCAGACCCATACCGGTGCCCACGCCGAAGAATTTATCATCTTTCACTGACGGGCCAGCAAACGCATAGTCTTTGCCCGCAGACTGTTTCAGGAAGCCTTCGCTGCCAGCGACTTCATCCTGGAATGCGGCGTCCAGACGACCGGAAGCCAGATCTGCATAAATCAGATCCTGGTTCTGGTAAGCCACCACGTTGATGCCTTTTGGCTGCCACTGGGCGTTGGCATAGGCTTCCTGAGTGGAGCCCTGCAACACACCGACGTTTTTGCCTTTCAGCGCATCCAGAGTTGGCAGAATTTTAGAGCCCTTTGGTGCGATCAGACGGGCGTTAGCGGCGTAGAGTTTTTCTGTGAAATCAATTTCCAGCTGACGTTTTTCAGTGATGGATAATGAGGAAATTATCGCATCAATTTTCTTGGCTTTCAGGGATGGGATCAGTGCATCAAAATCACTTTCTACATAGGTACATTTGATGGCTGCACGTTTACACATCTCGTTAGCCAGGTCGATATCAAAGCCAACCAGCTTGCCGCTGGAGTCTTTTGATTCAAATGGGGCGTAAGTCGGATCAGTACCGATATTAATTGCTTTAGGCGCGGCAGCAAATGCACTACCTGCACTGGCTAAGACCAGAACCAGCGGAAGAACCTTGAACAACTTTTTCATACATTAGCCTCAGTGATTATTCATCTGTTGTGGTTGTGTGTGCGTGAATGAACGTCTTGTTATAGTTTGCTGAACGATGCAAATGGCTTTTTGCCAGATTTTCTCATGCACTTTTCGTGCCGTTTCTCGGTACAGCGTTTTTACGTTGTGAGAGAGCGAAAACCGGTCAAAAAAGCATCGGGATAATGAAAGTTTTCAAAGGTCTGAAGGAAGAATAGCTGAAGGGGAGCCGAACACTGCACCTTAATGAATCAAATTGTGATCATTGTTGGTGCAATGTAACTGAACTGCGCGAAATGAGTGCGGAATGAGAGAAGAAAGATCAGCGACTGCCCTGCCATCGAACAAATAAGTCCTCAGGGAGCTCAATATCAAACTGATCGATAACGCGGTTAACCGTCTGATCGATGATATCTTCCACGGTCTGCGGGCGATGATAAAACGCCGGAACCGGCGGCATAATGATGGCTCCAAGCTCGGCGGCCTGCGTCATGAGGCGCAGATGGCCGAGATGCAACGGCGTTTCACGCACGCACAATACCAGGCGGCGGCGCTCTTTCAGCACCACATCCGCTGCGCGGGTCAGCAGGCCATCGGTATAACTGTTCACAATGCCGGAAAGCGTTTTGACCGAGCAGGGTAAAATCACCATACCCGCTGTTTTGAAAGAGCCGGAAGAAATACTGGCAGCAATATCACGGGAATCATGTACCACATCCGCCAGCGCCTGAACGTCGCGCAGCGTAAGATCCGTTTCCAGGGTCAGCGTCTGGCGGGCGGCATTGCTCATCACCAGATGGGTTTCGATATCAGGCACACTCTGCAAAACCTGCAAAAGCCTCACACCATAAATTGCGCCGCTGGCGCCTGAAATACCGACGATAAGTCGTTTCATGAACACTGCCTTAGAGAATGTTACCGGACCCGATTCTGCCAATACTGACATAAATCCGGACATAAAAAAACGCGCCCGCCCGGTTGTTCACCGGAGGAGCGCGCTTAGGCGGATGTCAGCAACCGGCTAATCAGCCTTCGTTGTGCATCTCGAGGTTTTCCGCTTCCTGCTGGCCACGCAACGCCTGAGCATCGTCGTTACGCAGGGCTTCGAGATATTCCAGATAGTTCTGGTCAACGTCTTTAGTGACGTAAACACCGTCGAAAACTGAGCATTCAAATTTCTCGATATCCGTATTGTCTTCTTTCACTGCCGCGATAAGGTCGCTCAGATCCTGGAAGATTAACGCATCAGCACCAATCATCTGATTGATTTCGCTGACTTCGCGGCCATGCGCAATCAGTTCATTGGCACTTGGCATATCGATACCGTATACGTTCGGGAAACGAATTTCCGGCGCAGCAGACGCCAGATAAACACGTCTCGCACCCGCTTCGCGCGCCATCTCAACGATCTGCTGAGAGGTGGTACCGCGCACGATGGAGTCATCCACCAGCAGCACATTTTTATCACGGAATTCAGCGCGGTTAGCGTTCAGTTTACGGCGTACTGATTTACGACGTTCCTGCTGGCCCGGCATGATAAAGGTACGGCCCACGTAGCGGTTTTTCACAAAACCCTGACGGTACGGTTTATTCAGAATACGTGCGATTTCCAGCGCGATATCGCAGGAGGTTTCCGGGATAGGAATAACCACGTCGATATCCAGATCTTCCCATTCACGGGCAATCTTCGCGCCCAGCTTTTCACCCATACGAACACGGGCGCTGTAAACGGAAATTTTGTCGATAAAGGAGTCAGGACGCGCGAAATACACATACTCGAACAGGCAAGGATTGTACTGAGGGTTCTCAGCACACATGCGGGTGTAGAGCTGGCCTTTTTCGGTGATATACACCGCTTCGCCCGGCGCTACGTCACGCAGGAACTCAAAACCTAATGTGTCGAGTGCCACACTTTCAGATGCCACCATGTACTCATTGCGGCCACCTTCCAGCGTGCGCTTACCGATAACCAGCGGACGGATACCGTGCGGGTCACGGAATGCCAGCATGCCGTGACCGATGATCATCGCCACACAGGCGTAAGCACCACGGATTTTCAGATTCACCGCAGCAACCGCAGCGAAAATGTTATCGGCCTCCAGCGGATAATGCTGGAAACGGTCCAGTTCACTCGCCAGGATATTCAGCAAGATCTCAGAATCGGAGGTGGTGTTCACATGGCGACGCTGGCCTTCGAACAGATTGCTTCGTAATTCATGAGCATTCGTCAGGTTACCGTTATGGGCAAGGGTGATGCCGAACGGAGAATTGACGTAAAAAGGTTGAGCTTCTGAAGCGCTGGAACTGCCAGCCGTTGGGTAGCGTACATGGCCAATACCCATGTTGCCCTGTAAGCGTTGCATATGGCGGGCTTCGAAAACATCCTTCACCAGGCCATTCGCTTTCCGTAAACGGAAGTTATTATTGGCATCAATGGTGACGATGCCTGCGGCATCCTGCCCACGGTGTTGTAACACCGTTAACGCGTCATAAATCGACTGGTTTACCGGCATGAAACCGGCGATACCGACAATACCGCACATGTTGTCTTTTCCTCTTCAGCGCTGCCAGAACTAAATATGTTTTGGCAAGAAACTCGACGTGCTCTGCAGGTAGTCAAAGAACCACCTGATGATATAACTGAATTGTGGGATCAACTGGGATTGTTTCCAGTCTTCACTTTGTGAAAAACTGGTGAAGGTATCCAGGAAGAACAGCATCGCAGAGACAATTAACACCCCGCGCAGTGCGCCGAAGCACACACCTAACACCCTGTCAGTGCCGGACAACCCGGTTTTTTCCACCAGCGAACTGATCACATAGTTGACAATTGCACCTACGATCAACGTCGCGATGAACAAGATGGCAATTGCGATCCCGTTTCGAACTAACTCATCTTCGAAACGCGTGAAGTAGATGGCGAGATAAGGGTAATAATGGCTGGCAACAAAGAAGGCGCAAGCCCAGGTTACCAGCGATAAAGCCTCGCGAACAAAGCCACGGATCAAACTGACTAAAGCAGAAAATCCGATAATCGCAATGATGACGTAATCAATCCAGACCATTAACTATTCCAGTGTCTAATCCAGTCACGTCTACCCCGGCATCCAGTTCGCGGCGAATTCTAACAGAAAAAGAAAACGTTTGCGTAGAGGAAATCTGCCGGTCAGACAAATTAATAATAGCGATTAAAAAAACCTCAATCGCAGCATAAACCTATAAAAACCCAACCAGAGGATCTTATAGAAAAAGGGCACAAATCGCTTGTGCCCTCCGTGGTATTTTTATGTTTTTATCAACTTCCTTCCCTGCGAAGAGGAGGAATAAAACTTAGTGTGCTGAATACGCCCGAACCTGCCCGCCCAATCCGCTCAGCTGTTGCAGTTGCGGAAGTGAAGCCTCAAGTTTCTGCTTCGACGCATCCGGCCCGACGTACAAACGGGTGATCTGCCCCTGAACCGGTGTGGCAGGCACAGTATAAGCACGGAATCCGGACAACCGCAGATTTGCCACAATCTCATTGGCTTTGGCCGCGTTTTTCAGCGCGCCCAGTTGTACAACATACGACTGCCCTGCCGGTGCTTTTTCTTGCGGAGCAGCTTTAGGTTGCTCTGTTGGTTTTGGCTGTTCAGCGACGGCTTTAGGTTGCTCAACCGGCTTCGGCTGCTCGACGGGTTTAGGTTTCACCGTCGGTTTGGCTTCCACCATCGGTTTAGGCTCAATCGTTTTTGGCTTCTGCTGCACAGGTTTAACTGGCGCGGTCTGCACCGGTTTTTTCTGCTCAGGCATCGTCGTTACCGGCGGGGGTGATTCCACCGTGGTATTGCCCGGAGCCACATTGCCATGATTCGCCGCGTTGGTGTTGTTGGCAGAACTGTCAGTATTCTGGCCGCCCGTCATGGACTGATCGGCACCTTCCGGTGGCTGAGCAGGCAGCGATTGCGTGACCGGAGGCACTGAATCCTGTTCCTCTACATCACCCGGTTTTGGCACCAATGGGATCGACGCAAATTCGTCTTCGTAATGCTTTTTCTTGCCGTCGAGTAAACCGGGCAAAATGATGACGCCCAGCGCCACCAGAATGATGGTCCCGACCAGACGATTTTGAAACTTACTTGCCACTGGTTTTCCCCGTGTCTAAAGCATCCATTACGTGAGCTACGGTATGAAACGAACCGCAGACAATCACAATATCCTGAGGAGCCGCCTCCTGCATAGCCTGTTTCCAGGCAGACTCCACATCATCAAATGGGCGTGCCTGCGGTAAATGTACCGTCAGTTCGGCAACGCTGGCACCGCGCGGGCCTTCCAGCGGCGCGCAATACCATTCATCGACCTGAGGCGACAGACAAGCCAGCGTACCGGCAATATCTTTGTCTTTCAACATTCCAACGACGGCGCGCACTTTGCCGCCATTACGTGGCTGCTCCGCCAGGCGTCCGGCCAGATAGGCAGCGGCATGCGGGTTGTGGGCGACATCAAGGATCAGACGCGGCGATTCACTCACCGTCTGAAAACGCCCTGGCAAAGCGGCACGCTGCAAACCACTGCGCAGCGCGGCTTCAGGAACATTCAGACCGGAATAATGCAGTGCTGCCAGCGCGGTGGCCGCATTGGCCAGCGGCACATTCGGTAAGGGCAACGCTTCCAGAACATTCACTTCTTTGCCCGCGTCGAGCGCCGCCCAGCGCCAGTATCCTGCATCAGCAGAAAAATGCCAGTTCACATCGCGTCGGTACAAATCAGACTGTTTTTCCTGTGCGACGTCAGCAATGGATTGAGGCATATCCGGCTCACCGACCACCGCAGGTTTAGCTGCACGGAAAATACCGGCCTTTTCGCGGCCAATGCTTTCACGGTCAGAACCCAGCCAGTCAGTATGATCGAGTGCGATACTGGTGACGACAGACACGCTGGCATCAACAATATTGGTCGCATCCAGACGTCCGCCTAGTCCGACTTCGAGGATCACGACATCCAGCTTAGCTTGTTTGAACAGGTGCAATGCCGACAACGTGCCATATTCGAAATAGGTCAGTGAAATATCGCCCCGCCCGGCTTCGAGTACCGCAAAGGATTCGCAGTGCGCTGATTCGGACAACTCTTCGCCCTGAATACGCACGCGCTCGGTATAACGCACCAGATGCGGGGAACTGTAAACACCCACACGGTAACCGGCAGCCATCAGGACAGATTCAAGTGTTGCACAGGTCGTACCTTTGCCGTTGGTTCCGGCGACGGTGAAAACACATGGCGCAGGGGTCAGTAAATCGAGTTTGTCGGCAACCGCTCTGACCCGGTCAAGGCCAAGCTCTATGGCCTGAGAATGGAGATGTTCGAGATAATAAAGCCACGTGGCCAAAGGCGACGTGGCTTGGGGAATAAGTTGATTTTGCATGAGTCCCGTTCAACCTGTTTGAGGTTCACTTCGACACTACATCACCAGACTGTGACAGCAGGCAATGCCCTCTTTGTCAGAATTCACCGACAGAGTAAAAGCACGGGCTGCCTGTTTCGCAGAAAAACAGCGGGCGGCACAACAACAAATGGCCGCCCGACTAACTGACCGGCTTTTACCCTGTTAGATCAGGCGTCCTGGTTGTCAGCGGCAGAACCGTTGACAGGAACATGGACGTCAACCACGTTCGGCTCCGGTTGCCCGGTCAGTTTCGCCAGAACGCTGCCCAGTTTGGCGCGCATATCCGGACGACGTACGATCATATCGATCGCACCTTTTTCGATCAGGAACTCACTGCGCTGGAAGCCCGGCGGCAGTTTTTCACGTACGGTTTGCTCGATAACACGTGGACCGGCGAAACCGATCAGCGCTTTCGGCTCAGCGACGTTGATGTCACCCAACATAGCCAGACTGGCAGAAACACCGCCCATGGTCGGGTCAGTCAGCACAGAAATGTACGGCAGGCCGCGTTCCTGTAATTTCGCCAATGCTGCACTGGTTTTCGCCATCTGCATCAGCGACATCAGCGCTTCCTGCATACGAGCGCCGCCACTGGCAGAGAAACACACCAGCGGGCAGTTATCTTCCATCGCCTGTTCAACCGCACGTACGAAACGCGCGCCAACAACAGAAGCCATGGAACCGCCCATGAAAGCAAATTCAAAAGATGCCACCACAATTGGCATACCGTACAGGGTGCCTTTCATGACAATCAGTGCATCTTTTTCGTTGGTTTCTTTCTGAGCAGCCACCAGACGATCTTTGTATTTCTTGGAATCTTTAAACTTCAGAACATCTTTAGGCTCAAGCTCGCTGCCTAATTCAACCTCACTACCCTCGTCCATGAAAGTGGCCAGACGCATACGCGCGGTAAGACGCATATGGTGGTCGCACTTAGGGCACACCATGAGGTTGCGCTCAAGCTCGGCGCGGTAAAGAACCTGCCCGCAGCTGTCGCATTTAGTCCAGACGCCCTCAGGGATGCTTGCCTTACGGGTTTGCGAGTCAGTGCTCTTACTAAGAATTCGTTCAATCCAGCTCATCGATAACCTTTCTGTTTGAACCCGGCCGAAGCCAGTCCGCTGTTCATGCTGTAACAAGTCCCCTGAAACTTACCCAAATTCGCCTGTGCGCGGGATGATAAAAAACCTCACACACCGCGCCACAGAAGGGTTGTTCGCAGGAACAGACCATAAATTGTCGCTCATTAAACCATAACGGCCAGACACTGTGGATAAAAAACTGGTCTTACCCTCTGGTTTAATGCCTTAAATTTTAAAGCGCATGCATAAAAAAACGCCGGAAATTAATCCTGCTGACGCTTTTCTTTCGCCGCTGCGCGTTTGTGCCGCCAGATTTCAATCACACCCGGCAGGATGGAAACCACGATGATCGCGACGATCAGTAATTTCAGATTTTCCTGAACAATCGGCAGATCGCCGAAGATGTAGCCAGCATAGGTAAATAACAGCACCCAAACCAGCGCACCAATCACGTTATACGCAGCGAAATGGCGGTAGGACATATGCCCCATACCCGCCACGAACGGCGCAAACGTGCGGACGATCGGCACGAAGCGCGCAAGAATAATCGTTTTGCCGCCATGTTTCTCGTAAAACTTATGCGTCTTATCTAAATAACTACGACGGAAAATCTTAGAGTCCGGATTACTAAACAGACGTTCACCAAATACCCGTCCGATAGTGTAGTTCACGGCGTCACCGAGGATTGCCGCAACGGCCATCAACGCGACCATAACGTGAACATTCAGATCATTGCCCGGCAATGCCGCCAGCGCTCCCGCCACAAACAGCAGCGAATCACCTGGCAGGAACGGTGTGACAACCAGACCCGTTTCGCAGAATAAAATCAGGAACAAAATTCCGTAAACCCAGATGCCATACTGCGCAACCAGTTCTGCTAAATGCACATCGATATGCAGAATGAAATCAATGACAAAGTGAATAAAGCCCATTAGATACTCCACCTCTTCCTGGTCAAAACGCTGTTTTAGCAATCGTTAAAAATGTTCCTTAATCTTCCAGGAACAATGGCCCCATACTCACCTGAGGTAATGCAAATTTCTCAGGATAATCAACAGATACCAGATACAACCCTTCAGGCTTGCCGGTCGCCGCTGCGAGATTACGGTCTTTCGCCGCCAGCAACTCGGACATCCAGCCTACCGGCTGATTGCCTGCACCAATCTCAACCAGGCTGCCGACAATATTACGCACCATATGATGCACAAAGGCGTTAGCTTTAATATCCACCACCACGTAGTGACCGTGGCGACTGACGTTGAGATGCATGACATAACGCCACGGTGTACGCGACTGGCACTGAGACGCACGGAAAGACGTGAAGTCGTTTTCGCCCAGTAACGCCTGTCCGGCCAGCTGCATTTTTTCCACGTCCAGCGGCATATGCACATGCGTCACACCGGTGTGCAAAATTGCGGAGCGGTAGCGGTGATTGTAAATAACGTAACGATACCGGCGGGCTGTTGCGCTGAAACGCGCGTGAAAATCTTCGCCCACGTTCGCGCACCAGCGCACAGCGATATCTTTAGGCAAATGGGTATTTACGCCCATCGTCCATGCCGCATCTTTACGCAGAACCGGCGTATCAAAATGCACAACCTGTCCGGTAGCGCTGACTCCGGCATCAGTACGCCCTGCGCACAGCACTACAATTGGCGAGTTGGCCACGCGGCTCAGCGCTTTTTCCAGACATTCCTGCACACTGGCGGCGTCATTCTGGCGTTGCCAGCCAAAATACGCGCTGCCATTATACTCAACCCCTAGCGCCACGCGTCCGGCGACCGGAGCCGCACTGACGTCAGCGATAACTTCTTCGGACATAATCAGTACCAGTACTCGTTAATCAGCTTTTCTGCGGTTTCTACCGCCATCAGCGCGCCGCCGAAACGAACGTTGTCAGCCACTGACCAGAATTGCAGTAACTCAGGAATGCCATAGTCATTACGGATACAACCGATGCTCAGATTCGCGTTGCCGGAAGCGTCGCTGACCTGCGTCGGGAAATCATCTTCATCGCTGAGATTGATGTCATCA
This sequence comes from Rahnella bruchi, assembly GCF_003614975.1. Taxonomy (GTDB): domain Bacteria; phylum Pseudomonadota; class Gammaproteobacteria; order Enterobacterales; family Enterobacteriaceae; genus Rahnella; species Rahnella bruchi. Next base: position 221,926 of record NZ_QZWI01000003.1, read on the forward strand.
ATACGCTCAAGTTCAGCACGTGCTTCTTCTGCAGAAAGCGGACGCAGACCTTCGAGATGCACCACCTGCGCGTGGCCGTAGAATACCGGCGACTGCACACAGCTGACAGAAATCGGCAGGCCGTCGTCCTGCAACACTTTGCGAACCTGATCAACCAGACGACGTTCCTGACGCACGCTGCCCTCTTCATCACTGACCAGCGGTAAAAGGTTGAAAGCCAGCTGCTTGCTGAAAATGCCTTCTTCAGCCGGAATACCGTTGAGCAAACGCGCGCTCTGACCGGCCAGATCGTCAACAGCAGCTTTGCCCAGCGCAGAAACAGAGAGCAATGAGGTGACATGCAGACGGGATAAACCGGCCTGTTCGGTCAGCGGTTTGATAGCGGTCAGCAACTGACTGGTCAGGCTGTCCGCCACGGCAACGATGTTGCGGTTGCGGTAATGGGAGAGCGCGTCCGGATTCACACCCGGCACCACTAAAGGAATATCGTGTTCCAGCGAGAACAGGCCGCTGCTGTCGATAACCAGGCAGCCCTGATTTGCCGCTTCTTCAGCGTACAGCGAGGAGGCCTCAGAACCGGCAACGAAGAACGCCAGCTGAACCTGTGACCAGTCGAATTCGGAAGCCAGCTGCACGCGCAGACTTTTGCCGTTAAAACGGACGGTCTGACCGGCGCTGCGTTCACTGGCCAGCGGGAAGAGCTCACCAACCGGGAACTGACGTTCAGCCAATAATTCCAGTAACGCATCACCGACTGCGCCCGTTGCGCCAAGCAGCGCAATATTCCAGCCATCAGACATGTTGGTATTCTCCAGAAATAAAAGTACAAAATACAAAGGGCGATGAACATCACCGCCCGGCTTTCAAATAGTTATCGCACCACGGTAGGCGAAAAAGCTTAAGGCAGGCTTAACTCAACCTAACTGGCTGTTGAAACCCAGCTTTTTCAGCACATCCGCGGTTGCTGCATCGTCACAGATCACCCGTAAAGATGACCACTCACGACGTTCTTCATAGAACTTACGCAGCTTATCGAATTCGCCCGGTTTCCCGGCGACACGGCGCAAAGGCCGGTCATCGCGGCGCACATCATACACTAAGTGAATAAGACGCAGCAGTTTGGCTTCGCTCAGCGCGCCACTCAGCGTCACTTCGGCAAATTCAGGCGCAGGAAGTAAGGATTCCAGCGCCACCCTTTGTGGCTGACCGATAAACTGGCTAAAGGCTTCAAACACCTGCGTCGTGCCGCGCGCCTTGCCTTCCAGACTGTAACCCGCGATATGCGCGGTGCCGATGGCGACTTTATCCAGCAAGGCCAGCGACAAATCAGGTTCCGGTTCCCAGACATCGAGCACGGCAGTCAGTTTTTTACTGCCATTCAGCGCATCCAGCAGCGCGGCGTTATCCACCACTTCGCCGCGACAGGCGTTGATCAGGATCCGGTCAGCAGGAAGACGCGCCAGCAAATGGGCATCCACCAGATGATGCGTCGCGTAAGGGCCGGACATATTCAGCGGTGTATGGAAAGTGAGGATATCCGCTTCGGCGACCAGCTTTTCCAGCGGCCAGAACTCACCCGCATCACCACGGTCGGCACGCGGTGGATCGCACAGTAACGTGCGGACACCCAGCGCTTCGAGGCGGGCATTCAGGCGCGAGCCCACATTTCCGACGCCGATAATCCCGACCGTTTTGTCGCGCAGCTGGAAACCATCGCGCTGGGCAAGGATCAGCAAGGACGAGAAAACATATTCCACAACGGCAATAGCATTACAGCCAGGCGCCGCAGAGAAACCGATCCCGGCGCTGGCCAGCCATGCATCATCAACGTGATCGGTGCCCGCGGTCGCGGTTCCCACAAATTTCACCGGTTTTCCCGCCAGCAAACTTTCGTTCACTTTAGTCACAGAACGCACCATCAGCGCATCGGCATCATTGAGGGCATCTTGCGGGATTGGGCGGCCAGGCACGGCCTGCACGTTCCCCAGTCGGCTAAAAAGCTCGACGGCATACGGCATATTTTCATCAACCAGGATTTTCACGTTTGTCTCCGGCAGCATGGCCTAAAGAAAGAATAGAAAATAAAGAGGGCATTGATTTTGCCACGATACAGGGTCAGATCCCAACTTTCAGGGCACAGCTTTACCTGTCGTTACGAAAACGCTGCGGCGTCGTACCGGAAATTTGCTGGAACATGGCGATAAACGCTGAAGACGAGCTGTACCCGAGATCGAGCGCAACGTCGTGCACCGTTTTCCCCTGCTCGAGCAGGGAAATCGAATGCAGAAAACGCAACCGCTGACGCCACTGTGCAAAACTCATCCCCAGCTCCTGCTGGCAGCGCCGCGAGAGAGTACGTTCAGTGGTGTAAACCTGCTTTGCCCACTGCGCCAGCGACGTATTATCCGCCGGATTTTTCTCCAACGCATTCAGAACCGGAGCCAGCAGTTTGTTTTCAGAAGTGGGCAGATAAGTATTTTGTCTCGGTGCCAGACTGATTTGATCCAGCAAAACGCGACACATCCGCAGATCCGCTTCGGTCTGAGGCTCTGTCATATTTCGTGAGAAACAATCATCGGCTATGGCATTAAAAATGGCCGTCGGCGTCAGCAGACAAGGCTCTGCGGGCAAATCTGTATCGAGTTCCGGCGCGATATCAATGGCGCAAAAACGCGTGGTCTTACGGTTATAACTTGAATGCTCCACTCCGGCAGGCACCCAGATAGCAAATTCACGCGGCGCCAGATAACGCTGCCCCGCCACCAGCATGGCGAGAACACCTGATTTCACACAGATGATCTGGCTCCACGGGTGCGAGTGGCGTACATATTCGGAATTCCCTTCCACAATCTCACCTCGAAAAAGCAGCGTAAGCGGCATCTTCTCAGGAACAGGGGGATAAAAACGGGGAGGCGCTGAGCGGGGAGAAAGCATAAGAACCTTTTGTCTGTGAGCCACGCGAGGGTTGTCTGAATTGCGCGATGCATTGTCTGATTATCGTTATATATAAGAAATAAGACAACCGTACACTAGCGTGACGATTTACTCAGGGATAATAATCAATGAATGCGCTGTTTCCTCTTTTTGCTGTACTCATCTGGTCGCTGAATGCGGTGGTGAGTAAAGCTTCGGCTTCCGCTATCGATCCGGCGGCCATTTCGTTCTACCGCTGGCTGCTGGCTTTATTAACGCTGACCCCTTTTGTGCTGCCAGGCCTGCTGCGTAACCTGCAAGCGGTAAAACAATACTGGTGGAAACTGCTGATCCTCGGTCTGCTGGGCATGGTGCTGTACCAGAGTCTGGCGTATTACGCCGCCCACAGCGTCAGCGCGCTGTTTATGGGGATCCTCAATTCTCTGATCCCCTTACTGACCGTTCTGATTGGTCTGGTGGTGCTGCGCATCGTCCCTACCGTCGGCGTCGCGCTGGGCAGTATTATTTCACTCGGCGGCTTACTGTGGCTGGTGAGTGCGGGTGATCCGTCGCAGCTGTTGCAGCACGGCATTGGCAAGGGGGAACTGATGATGTTCGCGGCATCCGCGTCTTATGCATTATACGGCGTGTTAACCAAACGCTGGGCGATCCCATTACCAAACTGGCAATCTTTGTATGTGCAGATCATTTTCGGCGTGTTACTGCTGTTGCCAAACTTCCTGCTCGCCGGTGATGTCAGCCTTAACGCGCATAACATTCCGCTGGTGCTGTTCGCCGGGATCCCGGCTTCGATTATTGCTCCTTTCCTGTGGATACAGGGCGTTATTCGCCTGGGTGCCAATAAAGCGTCTATTTTCATGAACCTGTCGCCAATTTTCACAGCGGTGATCGCCGTGCTGTTCCTGCATGAGCAGCTGCACAGCTATCACCTGATCGGCGGCGGCATCACGCTTGCCGGTGTCATTCTTGCACAGCGTTTACGCAAACCGTTGTACTCACGCAAGTCGCCTGCGGCATAAAAAGAAATCGGGTAAACCCCTGCGCCATCCCGAAAAAGGATGGCGCTTCTTCCTGCTTTTTGCTTTCGCGCTCCGCAATACGTTTTTATCCGCCGTTTTAAGCAACAATATCTTCAGGAATCACCGCCAGCCTGCTTTTCACGGTGTCGGTGAAAACACTTTGCAGGTATGATGAGGCGCTTCCGCGCTCTGCGCCGTACTTGTTACTTTTAACCTTAGTTTATTAACCTCAAGTTTAAGTGACGTTTTTAATTTCCAGCGAAGGACGGTGATATGCAACCTTTGAGCGGCCCGGGTATGCCGGTTGGCGACAACAGAACACAACCACAGGGCCAAACCGTTCCTGCAAAAACAGGCGCTGAGCTGCCATTAACGCCGGTGCAGCGTACTACGCTGGAAAAACTGATCGTCAAACTGATGGCACTGATGCCGGTCAAATCTGCTGAAATCTGGGCCAGCCTGCGACATGAACTTTCTCTGCCGCATGGCGCGGAAATCACCTCGCAGCAGTTCCCGCAGGCGGAAGCCCTGTTACAGGGAAAACTGACTCAGGCACAGGACAGCCACGCGTCGCGCCAGCTAATGCTGCAACTGACCGAACTGTTGCCTCAGGGAAATAACCGTCAGGCGGTCAGTGATTTTATCCGCCAGAATTTTGGGCACACCGTGCTGAGCCAGCTGACGCATCCGCAGCTGCAACAGGTGTTGGATCTGATCCAGACCCGTCAGATGAATATCCCGCAACCGCAACAGACCCCGGTCACCGACCGTCCTTTACTGCCTGCCGAACATAACAGTTTGCAGCAGCTGGTCACCCGTCTGAGTGCGGCGACCGGCGAGGCACCGGTCAAGGTCTGGCAGACACTGTTTACGCTGGTGGGCGTCAAAGTCGGTGAACCTATCCCGGCAAAACATTTCCAGTTGCTCAGCCAGTTTTTGCAGGCGAAAGCCTCGCTCAGCCAGCAGACCACGGCGCCGACGCTGACCACACTGCTCAGCGTGCTCAAGCAACCGGCCAGTACGCATGAAATTCATCAGCTGACCGAATATGCCGACAACCGCTTCAGTGCGACCTTATCCACACCGCTGAATCAGGCGCAGGTCAGTGACCTGATCGGAGTCCTGTTCAGCCAGCGGGTAGATCGTTCACCGCGTGCGGATGAAACCGATGATACGTTCACGACCGTATCGCGCACCGATCCTCAGCCGATCATGAACCCGCTGATTGCCATGCTGCCGCCTTCCATGCAGGCGATTGGCGGCAAGCCGTTGTTATTTATTGCGTTCGTGATTGTCGCGATCCTGCTGTGGATTTTGTTTTAAACGCAGCAACAATACCTCAGGCGCAGCCACAATCCTCCGGTGCCAGCGCCTTTGAATAGTGTCCGCGTTCCTCACCCACAGCCAGCGGGTGCTGATCGCGGATCCAAAAATCCAGTCCGCCAATCATCTCTTTTACCCTGAACCCCAGTTTCGCCAGTTTGTACGCACCCTGCGTTGAACCGTTGCATCCGATCCCGTCGCAATACGTCACATACACTGCCGCTTTACTGAGTTCCCGGGTGCTTTCTGCCGTCATCAGTTTATGCGGAAAACTGACCGCGCCCGGCACATGACCGCGCGCATAATGTTCAGCAGAACGGGTATCAATAACCACAATCCCGCTGACACCGTTTTGTAAGTCTGCCGCAACATCAGCCGCATCGGTATAAAAGCTCAGTTTCGACAACAGATACGCAGCGCTGATTTCCGGTGACGGGGGGGCAAATCCTAAAACATAAGACTCTTGTTGCATAAACGCTTCCTCATAAAGTGATGTAACTGAAAACAGTTCCATCATCGCTGTTTTTGGTCTTATGATTAATGCCAATTACCTGCTAACCATAAGACCCATCATGCCAGCTCAACTTCGGCCATCAGCACTGATTACGCTTTTCGAAAACACGGCATTCACTGCGTCAGGAACCTCCGCAGGTTTACGGGACAGGCTGTGTATGGCGTTACGTCAGGCAATGATTACCGGTGCACTCGCGAGCGGGGAAAGACTGCCCTCTTCCCGGATTTTGGCAGCCGACCTCAGGCTGTCGCGCGTCACGGTAGAAGCCGCTTATGCACAGATTGAAGCCGAGGGATATTTACAGCGGCAAACGGGCAGAGGCACTTTTGTCAGCACCTCGCTGCCGCACAGCACCGTATCGCGCAACAATAAAACCGTCTCCGCTGGGCTTTCAAGACTGTCGGCACGGGGACACAAAATAGTCGCCACCGGCGGATGCCGCGACCCTCGGTCACCGGTTCCCTTCGCCGCGGGTTCACCTGACCTGAGCGCTTTTCCGCTGAAAATCTGGAAACAAATCACTGCCAGACAGCTGCGGACTCAGGGCGAAAAATTGCTGGGATATGGCGATCCGCAGGGGTATCGGCCTCTGCGCGAGGCGGTTGCCAGCTACCTGCAGCAATCCAGAGGCGTGCTGTGCAGCCCGGAACAAATCCTGATCACCACCAGTTCGCAGCAGGCGCTTCAGTTGCTGGCAATGCTGCTTGTCGACCCTGAAGATACCGTCTGGCTGGAGCAACCGGGTTACTTAGGTGCCAGAAACGCTTTTGCCAGTGCGGGAGCGGACATTTGCGCTGTCACGGTCGATGAACAGGGAATGTCTCCGACGCCTGATTTGCCCGTGCCACGCCTGATATACCTGACGCCTTCGCATCATTATCCGACCGGTGTCAGCCTGAGTTTGCCGCGCCGTCTGCATCTGCTCGACTATGCAAAGCGTCACGGCAGCTGGATAGTCGAAGACGATTACGACAGTGAATTGCATTACGACGGGCGGCCACTTCCGGCCATGCAGGGGCTGGATAAACATCAGCAGGTCATTTATCTCGGCACCTTCTCGAAAGTGTTATTCCCGTCTTTGCGGCTGGCCTATGCCGTATTACCGCCTGCCCTCGTCGCACCGATGGTGACACTGCGCACGGTCAGTGATGGTCATTCTTCACAGCTGATGCAGGCCGTCACCGCCGAATTTATGCAGGCCGGGCATTTTGCCTCACACCTGCGTTTCTCCCGCCAGCTATACCACAGCCGCCGTGACCACCTTCTTGAGCAAATCAGACAAAAAATTGAGTGGCTCACCCCTCAGGTGGCTGCGGGCGGATTACAGCTTGCTGCTCACCTTCCTGCCGGACAGGAGCACTATTTCAGCACACTCGCTGCGCAGGCTGGCATTGAAACCCCTCGCCTTTCACCGTTATTTCCCGGCAACTCCAGCCAGCACCAGGATGGCTGGTTGCTCGGGTTCTCGGCATTAACCCCTGCTGAAATCACCGCTGCCGTGAACCGTCTGGCGTCGCTGAAGATATCCGCTATTTGGAGAACAGCGCCAGCAACAGCCAGCCCGCCACGCCACTGAACAGCAGAAACGGGAAGGAGTAATAGTGAAATCTGAGCCAGATTTTTTTATCATTCGCCATGCGTAATGCGATCAGATTAGCCAGTGATCCAATCGCCAGCCCGAAACCGCCGGCATTCACGGCATATGCCAGCAACGGCCCGGAAGGCAGATAGTTGATCATCAGAATCGTGGCCGGTACGTTGCTGATCACCTGAGAAAGTCCGATGCTGAGCAGGTAATGCCCGTAATCCGGCAAACCGTGAATCTGAGCGAACGCGGGCTGCAAAGCCGGTAAGCCCACAATCAGGCGCACATCGATAAACATCACGATGAAAACCAGGATCAGCGGCCAGTCAATACGCAGCAAAACGTTGCGCGCCAGCAGCATGAAACACAAAATCACAGCCAGTAAGCCGTACAGCGCCAGCCCCAGATCCACGCAGGCGATAAATACCGCATATAGCGTCATGCAGCAAACCAGTAAGCGTTTCTGGAACGGATAACCCTGATTGCTTTCCAGCTTTTTCAGGCTGTGCGAGGGGAAACAAAACCAGGTGACGACCAGCAGCGCGACCAGCGTGATTAACGCCAGCGGTGCCATCTGCCCGATGAAATGCAAAAACGACACACCAGACTTATTCCACAGCAAGATGTTCTGCGGGTTGCCGATCGGCGTGAGCAGTGAACCGGCATTCACCGCCAGAGCTTCAAATATGATCAGTCTCGTCACCGGCAGTGACGTCAGTTTTTTCAGCGTGATCGTCAGCGGAATAACGATAAACAGCGCCACGTCGTTAGTCATAAACGTGGAAAGCACCGCCGCTGCCATCACCAGAAACAGCGCCAGCCTGCGTTCATTATCGATGGCGTTAATCATCTTGCGTCCAACAAAATCAAAATAGCCGCTGACTTCAACGCCTTTGGTCAGCATCAGTAACCCCAGCAGCGTGACGATGGTGTCCCAGTCAACAAACTGCGGAAACTGGAGTATTTTTGCAGGCTGAAACAGTGCCAGAATGACGCCCAGCAGCACCAAAAGATGCAAAAATCTGTCACGTAAAAACGGCTTTAATACAGTGCCAAACGCTGTTATCAACATAGTTTTTCTTCATCGAAAACGATGCGCTGACGTTACCCGAAGAATAAAACCTCTGCCACTGCAAAAGTGTTTTCCCCGAGGCATCACGCAAAAAAAACGGGGCTCATACAGAGCCCCGTCATCATGTTGCGGGACTTCCCGCAAATTGTTATTTCATGTCACTTCCGGCCAACGTTAACCGACAGCAGAAAGGGCTTTCACTGTACGTTTGCTTTTCTGCCAGCGGAAAACATCAATCATCAGGAAAATCATCAGACTCGCACCCATCACCGGCAATGATATCGCCAGCCCAAGGGTGATGACAAAAATCGGGCATTGCAGACTGAACGGCACAGATTTCCAGGTTTGCAGCAGTGTGATAGCCGGATTATTACTGTCACTGCTGACCGTTCTGCGCAACCACCACAGGCGATATCCCCAGGCAATCATCACGCAAAGCCCGGTACCGAAAATCACCAGAATGGCCTGATTCCAGACGCCGAAAAGGATCCCCATATGCGCATCCACGCCCCAGCGCGTTAGTTTGGCCAGCAGCGGGAAATCAGCAAAACGTACGTGATCGACAATCTGCAAAGAGCTTGGATCAACTGAAACTGCATCCACCTGCGTCGGCCAGCTGCGGTCGACTTCGGTCACCGTCCAGGCTTTACCGGGGGTATAAGCCGGTCGGATTTCGATTTTATGCGCCGCAATACCCGATTCACGCGCAGCCTGAACAACGGCATCAAAAGTCGAAGCTGAAACCGTTGCAGCCTGCGCTACAGCAGGCATTGAATGTGCTGACATGTCCATCCCTGGCATATCAGGCATATCAGCCATCCCGGCATGATGTTCTGCATGTTCATCAGCCGGTGCAGCCTCCGCCAGCGGGTCCAGACTGGTTTTCACCGCAGGCGTCATCCAGCCCATATAGGCGCGTAACACACCGATATTATCACCCGCCCATTGAGACCAGGTCAGACCGGTCGCGGAGAAAAACAGTAATCCGGCCAGCAATATCAGGCCAAGCGTGCTGTGCCAGCGGCGGCTGCGCTGCTGTTTTTCTGCTTTCCCGCTGACCTGACGCAACCGGCGAGGTTTGCGGCGGCCGGTAAACCAGAGCACCACACCGCCAAGCGCCGCCACCCAAAGCCATGACGCGGCGAGCTCGCTGTAAACACGTCCTGCATCGCCCAGTAACAGACCACGATGCAAATCATCCAGCCAGGTGCGGAAAGGCAAAATGCCGCTGGTGCCATATACCGTCATGTCCCCTTTCACTGCCAGTGTCACCGGATCGATGAAAATCGCACGGCTTTTTGATGCCCCGAGGTTCGGGTCAGAAAACATCACCCGTGTAGTTTCCCCCGCAGAAGGTGCCGGTCTGACCGCGTAAATCTGTTTATCCTGACCGGCGATGTTTAGCGCGGCATCAATCTGCTGCGACAACGGCTGTGCCTCGCCTTTTGATGAAGTGAACAACGCATCTGCATAGAGATAACTTTCAAACTGAGGGGTCAGCACATATAACGTGCCGGTGAGTGCCGCGATAAAAATGAACGGCCCGACGAACAGGCCAATGTAAAAATGCACACGGCGCAGCAGCGCCAGAAAGGCCGCCTGCGCAGGTAATTTTTTACCCGCGCTGGCTGGCAGGTTTGCAGGTTGATTCATAAAGCTGATTTCCTGAATTTCAAATAGCACGCCGTCAACAGCGATAATCATCGCGGTTAACTTGAAAATAATGATTCAGAGGCTGTTACAGAAAAACAGGGGGTGCGCGGGGTTGGGAATCCGTGAAGAACAGTGAAGGGATCAGGCGTTGTATGACAGCGCGCGGAGGGGCACGGCTGGAAAAATCCAGCGACCACTGCATCGGCATGGCCTGTAAATCGAGCATCGGTAAATGCACCAGCAGCACGCAATAACCGCACGCGGCATCACTCATGTCACCGGAAAGCATGGCTTTCACGGCATCCTGCGGCGCTGATTTACAGGTTTGCTTCTGACAATGTTTCATCGATGATGCGTGATGGTCTGACAACTCCATGCCAGCTATATCTGTGTCCGGCATGTCCATATCGGACATCATCATGCCAGGCATCATCATATGCTGCGCACCCTCTGCTACCAGCGATTTAGAAATCACCGGCGCAATAAACAACATCAGGATCGCCACAATTCCGAGCCAGGCCGGAACATGCAGATGTCGATGATGGATGTGTCTGAGTGAGAGCATTATGTCAACAAGGTGAAAATAAGAAGCAGCGAAATTGTACCTGAATTGTTGAAATAGAACAGAAGGGATAAACGACAGACGTAAAAAAGCCCGCTCGGAAGCAGGCTTTTATTTACTGGCTAACGACACTGGCTAACGACGGAAATTATTTGTCGTTTTTCAGCTTACGCATTACCAGCGTGGCGTTGGTGCCGCCGAAGCCGAAGCTGTTAGACATCACAGTCGTCAGCTCGCGCTGAGTCGGTTTAGTGATGATGTCCATGCCTTCTGCCTGCTCATCGAGATTTTCGATGTTGATGCTTGGCGCGATGAAGCCGTGTTCAGCCATCAGCAAGGTGTAGATGGCTTCCTGAACGCCCGCAGCACCCAGAGAGTGACCGGTCATGGCTTTGGTCGAAGACAGCGCCGGCGTTTTATCGCCGAACACTTCACGGATAGCACCCAGCTCTTTCACGTCGCCGACCGGAGTAGAAGTCCCGTGCACGTTAACGTAATCGATTGGGGTATCAACGCCGTTCATTGCCATTTTCATGCAACGCACTGCGCCTTCGCCAGATGGCGCTACCATGTCTGCGCCGTCAGACGTTGCGCCGTAGCCAACGATTTCTGCGTAGATGTGTGCGCCACGTGCCAGAGCGTGTTCCAGCTCTTCCACAACAACCATACCGCCGCCGCCTGCGATAACGAAACCATCGCGCGCTTTGTCGTAGGTACGGGAAGCTTTGTCTGGCGTTTCGTTGTAGCTGGTGGACAGTGCGCCCATCGCGTCGAATTCACACGCCATTTCCCAGCACAGTTCTTCACCGCCGCCTGCAAACACAACGTCCTGTTTGCCCAGCTGGATCATTTCTACCGCGTTACCGATGCAGTGTGCAGAGGTGGCGCAGGCAGAACTGATGGAATAGTTAACACCGCGAATTTTGAACGGCGTTGCGAGGCAGGCAGAAACACCGGATGCCATCGCTTTGGTCACCATGTATGGACCAACGCCGCGCAGGCCTTTGGCACGCATACCGTCGGAACCCGCAACCTGGTTACGTGGAGAACCGCCGCCGGAACCTGCAATCAGGCCGGTACGTTCGTTAGAAACCATCTCAGGGGTCAGACCGGAGTCTTCAATCGCCTGCTGCATGGAAAGGTAAGCGTAGATCGAGGCATCACTCATGAAACGCACAATCTTACGATCGATAAGGCCTGCGGTGTCTAATTTGACATCACCCCAGACGTGACTACGCATCCCGGCATCTTTCAGCTCTTGCGAGAAGGTGATCCCAGAGCGACCTTCCTGCAGAGATGCAAGAACTTCCTGCTTGTTGTTACCGATGCTCGAGATGATACCCAGGCCAGTAATCACTGCACGTTTCATTTAATACCTCTTGTACTATTCACCATTTGGGATTTCGTCACGCACTCTAGCGTACAGTTGTACGCCGAACAAGTCCGATCAGCAATTCCTTATGTAAATCGTAGTAAATTTGCGCAGGGTCAGACGCAGCGTTAAACTCCGGCATCGCCTTGAACTGAGAGAGTTTCACGTGAGCCATAACCCGATCACACCCGCTGAATTAAGCTGGAACGAACAGGGTACACCTGTTTCCCGACATTTTGATGACGTCTATTTTTCCAATCAGAGCGGCCTGCTGGAAACACGTCATGTTTTTCTCAATGGCAACCATTTTCCGGCGCGTTTTGCTGAGCACACTCGTCCGCTGTGTATCATCGCAGAGACCGGTTTTGGCACCGGTTTAAACTTTTTGTCGCTATGGCAGGCCTTCGATGCGTTTCACGCCGAAAACCCTGATGCCACACTGCAACGCCTGCATTTCATCAGCTACGAGAAATTCCCGCTGTCTGCCAGGGATCTCGCGACAGCGCATACGCAATGGCCCGAACTCGCCGCGTATTCCGGGCAACTTTGCGAACAATGGCCGATGGCCTTTTCCGGCTGCCATCGCCTGTTGCTGGCGGGCGGGCGCATCACACTTGACCTGTGGTTCGGCGATGTGACTACCCTGCTTCCGGCATGTGACACCAGTATGAATCAGCAGGTCGATGCCTGGTTTCTTGATGGCTTCGCGCCTTCCAAAAATCCCGACATGTGGACCGAAGCGTTATTCCGTTCCATGGCAAAAATGACCCGTCCGCAAGGCACCTTCGCGACATTTACGGTGGCCGGTTTCGTGCGCCGCGGATTGCAGGATGCCGGTTTCGACATCGGTAAAGTGCCGGGATTTGGCGAAAAACGACATATGTTAGCCGGCTTTATACCAGCAGAAAGGCCAGCAGGAATTGACGTATCTCATCCCGCGCCGTGGTATGTGCGTCCGGCGGCGAAAAATGCGACAGAATTTGCGGTATCAGGGGGTGGCGTCGCCAGCGCCGTGTTGTCACTGGCGTTATTGCGCCGTGGTTATTCGGTCACGTTGTACTGTGCGGATGAAAAACCGGCGCTCGGCGCTTCCGGTAACCGTCAGGGCGCGGTTTATCCGCTGCTCAATGGCCGTGGCGACACCCTGGAACACTTCTTTGCGCACGCCTTCACTTTCGCCCGTCGCCAGTATGAACAGTTTGAAAAGCTGGGCGTCCCTTTCGATCACGGCTGGAGCGGCGTAACACAGCTCAGCTATGACGAAAAAAGTCAGAGCAAAATCGGCGGCATACTGAACGGTGGCTGGCCGGAAGAGCTGGCAAAAGGACTGAGCGAAGAAGATGTGGAAGCGTTGTGCGGATTACCGTGCGGCAGCGGCGGCGTGACCTATCCGCTAGGTGCATGGCTGTGCCCGGCAGAACTGACCGCATCGCTGATCAGTCTGGGCGTAGCACAGGGTTTAACGGTGCATTATCGCCAGCGCGTGACCGCATTAGATTTTGACGCGGATTCACAATGGATGCTGACCTTTGCCGAGGGTCATACAGTCCGTCATCAGGCGGTAGTACTGGCGAACGGCACGGATATTACGGATTTCAGCCAGACTGAAAAATTGCCCGTTTACGCTGTTAGCGGTCAGGTTTCTCATATTCCAACCACACCGGAGCTGAGCAAGCTGAAACAGGTGCTGTGCTACGACGGTTATATGACGCCGGTCAGTCCGCAAAACCAGCATCATTGCATTGGCGCAAGCTATCACCGTGCAGATAAATGTACGGATTACCGTGACGACGATCAGCAGGAAAACCGCCAGCGCCTGATCAATTGCCTGCCGGAGATGCAATGGCCGCATGACGTGGATGTCAGTGAAGGCGAAGCGCGCAACGGTGTGCGTTGTGCAACGCGGGACCACCTGCCGATGATAGGCTCTGTGTCTGATTACGACGCCCTGCTTGAGAGTTATAAAAAGCTGGATCTGGATATTCAGCGCCACCGCCCCATTGCTCCGGCACCGCATTACGAAAATCTGTTCCTGTTTGGTGCGCTCGGTTCACGCGGGCTGAGTTCCGCGCCGCTCGGTGCAGAAATTCTGGCCGCGCAGATTGCCGGTGAGCCAATCCCTCTGGACAGTGAAACGCTGGCAGCACTGAATCCGAACCGCATGTGGGTCAGAAAATTGCTGAAAGGGCGTCCGGTCGAATCGCATTAATCCGCCTCTCCTCAGACAATAAAAAAGCGCAGCCGGTTAACCCGTCGCTGCGCTTTCTTTGCCGAAAAGTGCTTACTGTGGCAGGGAAGCCTGATACAGATTCTCCCACATTCCCTGCACTAAGGCCTGATCGCGCGGTGAAAGTTCACCGGCCTGAATGGCTTTATTCAAACCATCCTGAACACGAATTTTCAGCGCTTCGGCGGTGTGCTCACCGTTTTCTTCCGCTTCTGCCACAGCGACTGTCAGGTGGCCTCGCAGATAGCCACTGGCAAATAATTCATCGTCGCTGGCGCTTTCGACCATATCGTCGATCAGCGTTAAAATCCGCGTTTCAAATTCTGCGATCATTACTTTTCCTCTCGTGTTCAGTTCTTATTCGATCGGCTGCAATGCAGGGAAATCTGCAGGCGTCAAAGGGGGCGTATTGTAAAACGATTGTAACGCTTTAATAAAGCGCGCCGGTCTTTCCGGAATACCCTGTTCCAGCATACGCAGTACTTCTTCGCGCACTTTATTCTGGAAACCCACGCGATCTGGCTCACAATCGCCGCTCAGGTTGTCGCAGCTGACGTTGAAACTAAAGCCCGCCGCCGCGCAGAACAACCATTCATAAGATTGTGGTTTAACTTCAACTTTCTCAAATTCACTTTGCGTTTGTGCGTCACGACCGTCCGGGCAGTACCAGTATCCGAAGTCCACCAGCTTATGGCGTTCGGCACCGGCCACGCACCAGTGGGAAATCTCATGCATGCCGCTGGCGTAATAACCATGTGCGAACACAATGCGGTTAAAGGGTTCTTGTTCATCAGCAGGCAGATAGATCGGTTCGTCGTCGCCTTTCACAAGGCGAACGTTGAATTCCTCAAAGAAACAGGAATCAAAAATGTCGATCAATTGATGATAGTTATGTGTTGCAGTCGAATCAGACATAAAAGCTGTGAAACTCAGTAAGTGAGAAAGGGCGACAATATACCCTTGTTTAAACACCCGATTTCATGACCTCAGGCAAGCATTTTGTTGCTCCTGAGATTATAAATGCAGGCTTAACCATTGATGAATTTCGGCACCATGATTGTCATAAATCAGTTTGCAGCTCATCACCACAGAAACAATGACCACCATCGGGCGGATCATCTTCTGGCCTTTGGTCAGCACCATGCGTGCGCCAAGCCGCGCGCCGATAAATTGCCCGGCCGCCATGACAAATCCCAGTACCCAAATCACCTTGCCGCCCAGAATAAAGAAGATCAGGCCACCCAGGTTTGAGGTGAAATTGAGTACTTTCGCGTGTGCCGTGGCTTTTGCCAGATTAAACCCGCATAACGTCACAAAGCCCAGCGCATAGAAGGATCCGGCACCGGGACCAAAAAATCCGTCGTAGAAACCAACGCAACCGCCGCCCACCAGCGCATACGGCAATGCATTTAAGCGTCTTGCCCGATCACTTTCGCCCAGTCGCGGCGTCAGTAAAAAATATAAACCGATGCAGATGATCAGCAGCGGCAATACCTGACGCAGCATATCTGCGCGCATATGCTGGATAAGGATCGCTCCAATCACCGAGCCGACAAAGGTACAGGCAATATTAAGCTTTTGATCGTTAAGATCCACCACGCCACGCCGCACAAAGTACAGGCTGGCAGAAAAGGAGCCGCCAATAGAAGACAATTTATTGGTCGCAATCGCCTGTGCTGGCGGGACACCCGCCGCGAGCAGCGCCGGGAGGCTGATCAGCCCGCCGCCACCGGCGATGGAATCAATGAAACCGGCACACAGTGCAACGAAAAATAAAACAACCAAAACCCACGGGGCAACAATCAACCAGTCCATTTTTTTGTCAGCTCGCTATGCGTGGCGAAGAGTGAGTGAAACCTGTTAAAGAACGTGTTTATCCAGCAGCGCCTGACAAGAAGGCGGCAGCGGAGGTGGCTCTTTTTTCACAGATGTTCCGCTACCCGGCTTCGGCGGCAGGAACCAACTTTGCAGCTCCGCGCCACAACCATCACCCGGAGGCGGCGGTGCCTGATTCTCACACTCGAGATTACCGACCGGACAACGCAGACGAACGTGCATGTGCGCGCGATGACCAAACCATGGGCGCACTTTATGCAGCCATTCTCGATCTGTTCCGGCATCGAGGCAAAGCTGTTGCTTGATGGCCGGATTGACGAAGATCCGCACCACTTCTTTATCCTGCGCGGCCATTTTGATCAGCGTTTCAATACGCGGCTGCCACTGGCCTGGCACAATGGATTTACCGTTCGCACTCACCAGGTCGATAGGCTGCGGTTTGAGCAGCATCTTTTCGCTCCAGCGCTGGCGTGGCAATTGCAACCAGATATCCACATCCAGCCCTGACTGATGGCTGGCATGGCCGCTGCTGAAACGACCACCGGCTGGCATCGCCATATCCCCCACCAGCATGGTGCCCAGACCTTTTTGCTGTGCCTGAGTACCGAGACGGGTGATAAATGCCAGCAAATCCGGTTGCCCGAAATAACGACGCTGATCGGTGCGCATCACCTGATAATCCGGTGAGTTCAGCGGCAATGGCTGAGCGCCCACCTGACAACCATTGGCGTAGCTGCCGATGGCTTCAGGCGTGCCCGGAACGGGCTGGATGATTTTCTGCCATGGCGTTGCTGCCAGAACCGGTGCGCAGAGCACCAGCGCCAGAAGACCGCCGCAGACGGCTTTCACCGCCGGGAGAGTGCGTAAGGTTTTCATCAGTGGCTTACCAGCGTGGTACGGAAGAATTGACGTCGCCGTTCTGGGCGCGCTGACGCAATAAGTGATCCATCAGCACGATCGCCATCATCGCTTCAGCAATCGGCACTGCGCGGATCCCCACACAAGGATCATGACGGCCTTTAGTGATCATCTCTACCTGCTCGCCTTCACGGTTAATGGTACGGCCCGGAACGGTGATGCTGGAAGTCGGTTTCAGCGCCAGATGCGCCACAACCGGCTGCCCGCTGCTGATGCCACCGAGAATGCCGCCCGCATGGTTACTTTCAAAACCGTTCGGGGTGATCTCGTCACGGTTTTCGCTGCCGCGTTTAGTGACAACCGCAAAGCCATCACCAATTTCCACGCCTTTGACCGCGTTAATGCTCATCAACGCGTGCGCCAGGTCAGCATCGAGACGGTCAAACACCGGCTCACCAAGACCGACCGGCACGTGATCCGCCACGACGGTGATTTTGGCACCTATCGAATCGCCTTCTTTTTTCAGCGCGCGCATCAGTTCATCCAGCGCTTCGAGCTTGCTCTCATCCGGGCAGAAGAACGGGTTGGTTTCGACCAGATCCCAGTCTTTCAGTTCGCAGGTGATATCGCCCATCTGAGACATATAACCGCGCACTTTAACGCCGAATTTTTCCAGCAAATATTTTTTGGCAACCGCACCGGCAGCCACACGCATGGCGGTTTCACGGGCAGAAGAACGGCCACCGCCACGATAGTCGCGCACGCCGTATTTTTGCTCGTAGGTGTAATCGGCATGGCCCGGACGGAATACGTCTTTGATCGCGCTGTAATCCTGTGAACGCTGGTCGGTGTTCTGGATAATCAGGCCGATGCTGGTCCCGGTGGTCACGCCTTCGAACACGCCGGAGAGGATTTTCACTTCGTCGGCTTCGCGGCGCTGTGTGGTATAGCGTGAGGTGCCCGGACGACGACGGTCGAGATCGTGTTGCAGGTCTGCTTCGGTCAGCGCAATGCCCGGCGGCACACCGTCAATAATACAGCCCAGTGCCACACCGTGAGATTCGCCAAAAGTAGTGACGCGGAAAAACTGCCCAATACTGTTCCCTGCCATCACGGCTCCTTAACCATTATGTAGAGTAATTTTTGAATGACCGGCTTAGCGCCGGTCATGATTGTCAGCGATGACGGGTAAATCAGTCGCGGTATGCGCGGAATTCTTCGGCGCAATCGACCAGCTGCTGTTTAGTCAGCATAAAGACACCGTCACCACCGTTTTCAAATTCCAGCCAGGTGAACGGGATCTCAGGATATTGGTCCATCAGATGCACCATGCTGTTACCCACTTCGCAAACCAGCACGCCGTTATCGGTCAGGTAATCCGGCGCACAGGCCAGAATGCGACGGGTCAGTTTCAGACCATCGCTGCCGGAAGCCAGACCCAGAACCGGTTCGTGACGATATTCCTGTGGCAGGTCAGACATATCTTCTTCATCAACATACGGTGGATTGGTCACAATCAGGTCGTACTGCAACGCAGGCAATTCGCGGAACAGGTCGGAACGGATTGGCGTCACCCAGTTTTCGATGCCATGCGTGTCGATATTGCGCTCGGCTACGGCCAGCGCGTCGGCAGAAATGTCTACCGCATCCACTTCGGTTTCAGGGAACGCGTAAGCACAGGCAATAGCGATACAGCCGCTGCCGGTACACATATCCAGAATGTGCTGAGGTTTATCCTGCAAAATCCCGGCAAAGCGGTTGTTGATAAGCTCGCCAATTGGCGAACGTGGCACCAGAACGCGCTCATCGACATAAAACTCCATGTCGCAGAACCAGGCTTTATTAGTCAGATAGGCAACAGGAACACGTTCGTTAACGCGGCGGATCACGCGCTCAACGATACGATGGCGTTCGCTGGAAGTCAGACGCGCGGTGTGCATATCTTCAGGAATGTCCAGCGGCAAAAACACGCTTGGCAAAACCAGCTGCACTGCTTCGTCCCACGGGTTATCGGTGCCGTGACCGTAATAGACATTGGCCGCGTTCAGGCGGCTGACGGTCCAGCGCAGCATATCCTGAATGGTATGCAGTTCACTGACGGCTTCGTCGACGAAAATTTTGTCCAATTTTATTCTCCAGGCAGTGCACGGGTTTTTAACAGACGTTTAACCCATTATTTGCCGCATAGTTTGCCACGAAGCCCGCCACAAATCAGCAGCTAGTCAACGCACTTGCGCGATGTCTCGAAGAATTTAACCCTGAGTTTTCTTTAAACCGCAGGGCGGCGGAAGGTACACTGTATGTATTGAGCGAAAATGACGAAGAAATGATGAAGAAAAAGCACCTGCTCAGCCCGGAGGAAACCGCGTTATTCCGTGAGGCTGTACCGGGCGTCAAGCGCCTGAAAAACGATACCATTACGCACCGCCCGCGGCGGAAAAAGGTGGCAGAGTTGTCACCTAAAAAGCTGATTCAGGAGCAAGTGGACGCGAGTTATTATTTTTCTGATGAATTCCAGCCGATGTTGCAGGAAGAAGGCCCGGTTCGCCATATCCGGCCAGACGTCAGTCATTTTGAATTGAAAAAATTACGCCGTGGGGATTATTCGCCCGAGCTGTTTCTCGATTTACACGGTTTAACGCAGAAAGAAGCCAAACAGGAACTGGGCGCGCTGATCGCCGCCTGCCGCCGCGAACACGTGCATTGCGCCTGCGTGATGCACGGTCACGGCAAACATATTCTCAAACAGCAAACCCCGCTGTGGCTGGCGCAACATCCTGACGTCGAAGCCTTCCATCAGGCACCGAAAGAACTCGGTGGCACCGCCGCCCTGCTGGTGCTGGTAGAGCTGGACGACAAAATCAGCTGACCCATCCCAATCTTCAGAAACGAGAAAGGCACAGCAGAAGCTGTGCCTTTCTTTTGTCTGTCGCTGAGCACCGATGCGTTACTCTAAATAATTCGAGTTGCAGAAAGCGGCAATTAAAATTATCCCGATGAGCTTACTCAGGTAAGTGATTCGGGTAATTTATCGCAGCCAACGCATCTGCGGCTCGAAGTATGGCGAGTAAAGGGGTTTAGACCTTAGCCATGACCTGGCACGGACTAAACTGCCAGTCAAAGGTCCCCTGTCCGGTTTCACCGTTCAGCTCGACGCTGGCCATTGCTGAGGTGGCAAACATCGGCGGGCAAACGCCCGGACACAGTTCTGCAACCAGATAACCGACCAGCGGCAGGTGGGACACCACCAGCACAGCGCTGACGCCGGTCAGGGCCAGATGTTGCAGTTCACTGGCGACCAGAGCAGGATCACCACCCGGCGTCAGTTCCTTGAGAACCTCAATTTCTACGTTTTCAGGCAGAGACAGACACTGGCGAACTTTTTCAAGCGTCTGCTGCGCACGCAGGTACGGACTGACCAGAACGCGATCAATTTTGACGCCACGACCATTCAGCCAGGCCGCCATATGTACTGATTCGTCACATCCGCATTCGCTTAACGGGCGAACCGAGTCGCTTGCAGCTTCGAGAACTGCATCACCGTGACGCATAATTACAACTTGCATATTGCACCGCTTTTGTTAACAAAAATAGCGCCATACAGAAACGCCGTGCGTGCTGTATTACCCATTGCCCAGCTGTTTTTCATCATGTTTCAAATGACCTTTCTCATTACAAGATAGCTGTAAGGCAGTACATCCACTTAACCGGCTGTGCCCACATGCTTTGCATGGTAAGTATCAGCGGTCGGGCATTTTGCCTGAAAGTTCACGTAAAGAAAACGCTGTTTTTTACACCAACACTTACTGCTTGTAAACTGTTCAGGCGATTATTTAACCACTCGGGTTGTAGATCAACCGGTTGGGATCGTTTCTGTACAAAGTCAGTCTCACCATAAAAAAGATCCCGCAGGCCTTCGGTTGGCCACAAGCAGGATCTATTCCAGATTCCCGCGAAACTCAGAAATAAGCAGTGACCGCAGTCACACTTTGCTGACCTTTTCGCTTGCCCTTTCGTCCGAACAGAATCGTTCGCCCTGCTCCGCCCTGCGCACCAGCCCTTCGCATGGCAGGAAATGCTCGCCATAGCGTTGCGCCAGCTGTTCGAGCGTTTTCACGGCGTTCGCTGCACCGAGTGTATCGATGTAGCGGAACGGGCCACCACGGAATGGCGGGAAACCAATGCCGAACACCGCACCCAGGTCGCCATCCCGCGCACTGCGGATCACCTGCTCATCCAGACAACGCACCGCTTCATTAAGCATCAGCATTACGCAGCGCTGCGCGATGTCTTCTTCTGACTGCTGTACTTTCGGCGTCACGTTCAGTAAACGGTAAATCGCGGGATCGACCTGTTTCTGCTTCGCCGCGCGGCCTTTTTGCCCGTAAAGATAGAAACCTTTGCCGTTCTTACGCCCTTTACGATCGTCTTTCAGCACCGCATCAAAACCTGATGGCGCGGCGAAACGCTCGCCAAACGCCTCCACAAGAATCGGGCCGATTTTTGTGCCGACATCAATACCTACCTCGTCAAGTAGCTGTATCGGACCGACCGGGAAACCAAAATTCACCAGCGCTTTATCGATGTGATCGATGGGTTCTCCGGCCAGCAGACAGCGGGCCGCTTCATTGATATAAGGCGCAAGAATACGGTTTACGTAGAATCCGGCGCTGTCGCCGACGACAATCGCTGTTTTCCCCTGTTTCTTCGCCAGTGAGACGGTGGTGGAAATGGTCTGCGCACTGGTGCCCGCATGGGGAATAACTTCCACCAGCGGCATTTTATCCACCGGACTAAAATAGTGCAGGCCGATCACCTGTTCAGGCCGGCTGGCCTGCTCTGCAATCTTATGGATGGGCAGTGAAGAGGTATTTGAAGCAAAGATAGTGCGCGGAGCGGCGTTTTTCTCGATTTCCGCCACCATCGATTGTTTTAGCGATAGATCCTCAAAGACTGCTTCCACCACGATATCAATCTGCGCGAAGCCGCTGTAATCCGTAGTGCCCGAAATCAGCATCATCTGCCGTTGCTGCTCGTTGCGGGTCAGTCTGCGGCGGCGTACCTTTTTCTCCAGCAGATCCCAGCTGTATTTCAGCGCATGGCGGATGCCTTCCTGATTGATGTCTTTGATGCGCACCGGCAAACCGGCTTTAGTCGCAGTCACGTTGGCGATACCACCGCCCATCAGCCCGCCCCCCAGAATACCGACGCGCCGCACCGGCAGCGGTTGCGCATCAGCACCCTTTTCTTTTTTCAGCGCGGTGGAAGCGAAAAACAGGCCGCGCAATGCTGCGGATTCCGGCGTCATGACCAGTTCACCAAAAGCTGTCGCTTCGGCCTGATAGCCGTTGCCGCTGCCCTGATCGAGACCGGTTTTCACCACATCAATAATCTTTTCTGTCGCCGGATAATTTCCGTGCGTTTTGGTCCGCGTCTGTTTACGAACAAAATGAAACAGTACACTTTTACCCAGCGGTCCCCCGGCCAGCCGCGCCTGCCACGGTAACGGCGGACGTGACTTACGCCCTTTTGCCACGCGCTCAAGTGCAGTTTGCAGCAAAATAGAATAAGGAACGGCGTCATCTACCAGCCCCATTCTCAGCGCCTGTTTCGCGCGAATGCTGCGACCGGTTAGCATCATATCCAGCGCTTTCGGTGCGCCGATTAAGCGCGGCAGACGCTGCGTCCCGCCAGAGCCCGGCAGCAGGCCAAGCTGTACTTCCGGCAAGCCAAGTTGAGTTTTGTCATCAAGCGTACAGACGCGCGAATGGCACGCCAGCGCGATCTCAAGTCCCCCGCCAAGACAAGCGCCGTGGATGGCTGCGACGACAGGTACTGAAAACGAGGCAATCTGCGACATCACCGTCTGACCTTTTTGCGCCAGACTGCTGGCTTCAGCCGCGGTTTTACAGCCCGATATCATGCTGATATCTGCACCCGCAATAAAAGAGTCGGATTTGCCGGAAATCAGCACCAAGCCTTTCAGATTCGGATATTGCTGGGCTTTTTGCAAAATGGTACAGATTTGCTGTGCAAATTCAGCCTTTAAGGTATTCACTTTTTCGCCGGGAACGTCGATGGTGATAATCCCGACGTGCTCCGCTGTGAACATCAGTGAGAAAGCAGAAACCGGTTCTGCCGGAGTGGTTTCCGGAATGTTTGAGTTTTCCATATTATCCCTCATTGCGCTGCCTCCAGGATCATCGCTGCGCCCAGACCCCCGGCGGCACAGGCGGTTGTCAGCCCGTATTTTCCGCCACGACGGCGTAATTCATGCAATGTCTGCGTAATCATTCTTGCACCGGTAGCGGCAAAAGGATGCCCGTAGGCCAGCGAACCGCCTAGAACGTTAAATTTATCCCAGTCTATTTCACCAACTGCCTGACTACGCCCGAGTTTTTCACGGGCAAATTCATCACTGGCTAACATTTTAATATTTGCCAGCGTCTGCGCCGCAAACGCTTCGTGCATATCGATAAGATCTAAATCCCCGAGCGTCAGTCCTGCACGATCCAGCGCCAGCGGCGTAGCGTAAGCGGGCCCGAGAAGCATATCTTCCCAGACGTCGATGGCGGCAAACGCAAAACTTTTCAGGAAGCCGAGTGGCTCCAGACCGAGCTCACGCGCCCGCGATTCACTCATCATTAAAACCGCAGCGGCGCCGTCGGTCAGCGGCGTGCTGGTGGCGGCTGTCACGGTGCCATGTTTGCGATCAAATGCCGGACGCAGTTTGGCATACTGCCCGATTTCGGAATTCAGGCGGATGTTGTTATCTTTTTGCAGCACTTCACGGTAGGGCGGGATTTGTGCGGCCATGACCTGAGAATTCAGATACCCCTGCTCCCACGCCTGAGCCGCCAGCGTGTGCGAACGGTGCGCGAGTTCATCCTGCTGTTCGCGGGAAATATTATGGCTTTTCGCCATCTGTTCAGCGGTATCTCCCATACGCAGGCCGGTGGAATATTCAGCCACCGCTGGCGGTACCGGCATCAGGTCGCGCAGTTTTAATTTGCTGAAAATGGACAGCCGCTGCGACAAAGTGCGCGCTTTATTGACATCCACCAGTGCGCGGGCGAGGCGTTTGCTGACGCCAATCGGCAATACCGAAGAGGAATCGGCTCCGCCCGCAATCCCGACGCTGATGGTGCCGCTCATAATACTTTCCGCGACGTTGGCGACTGCCTGAAAACTGGTGGCGCAGGCACGCGATACGCTGTAGGCGTCAGTTGAGACATTCATACCCGTACCGAGGACGATTTCGCGCGCAATGTTTGGCGCTTCCGGCATCTGCACCACCTGACCGAATACCAGCTGATCGATGATCTTCGGGTCGATCCCACTTTTCGCCAGTAATTCACTGACCACGATTTTGCCGAGGTCTACGGCAGGAATGCCGTGATAGGCGGTGGCCTGTTTGGCAAACGGCGTACGCAAACCGTCGACAATCGCAATGCGATCACCTTCACGTGTCACCAGTGGAATGACTTTATTCATACAAGCTCCTGAGAAAAAATAGGGTCTTAAGAGGTCAGACCTGATAACTCAGTTTTAACTATGTATTTACATTTGGCAAAGTGAAAGGCAATGAAGTGCGAGCAACAGCAAATTTTTCTGAAATAAGAATGAGAAGAATGGTGGCAGGAAAGAATAGCGGACAAAAAAATACCGCTCATATAAGCGGTATTTATTATCCGGACAGGAATTAACGCAGACCGAGCTGGAAAATCATTGTCTCAGCCTGGCAGCTGAAAGTGAAATCGATATTCAGCTCAACGCCGCCATCCACTTTTTCCATACGGCTTTTGATTTCGCAAGGTTCGGATTCAACGCCGCGCGCGCGTTCGGTCAGAGCTTCCAGCGTTTCTTTAGCCTGTGCTTCGTTTTCAAAAACGCGGCTGTAAGAAGCGGTGCAATCGGTGTTGTCCATGATGGTACCCACATCAACACAGCAGCAGGCTGCGGTTTCTTCTGCGCCGCATTTGTTGATGGAGTGCAGAGGTTGAGTGGATTTGGAGGACATGGTTACGTCAGACATAATTTTCTCCCCGGCATCAACGGCAACGTCCACCGTCTGGCCTGTTTGCGAATAAAGTTTTATTTCCAGCCTGCATTTTACGCCACCGTTCTGACAACACACTAGCACTTACTTAATATGTGCCTTTGAAGTGATCCAGATCACGTATATGTAAGTAATCGATTAAAACTAAGTCATCGTTCTCACTTTAACGTTTCTTAATTGAACTTTTATTGTTGGTTTTTTGTTAAGTGGATCCAATTTCTCGCATCATTTTATAAATATCAATGAAACATCATTGCAACTACACCACAGGTCAGACCTATACTTCGCTCACTGGTCTGATTTGTCAGACTGCTAACGAACCCTACAATCCCGCGCTCATTGTTACTTGATGTAACATTGTTTGATAAAAAACATAAAATTGAGGTTTTGGTCATGAACCAGAAAAACCTGTTTAAAAGATCAGCTCTGGCAGCTGCAGTGGCAATTGTTTCCTCCAACGTATACGCAGCAGGTTTTCAGTTAAATGAATATACTGCTGCGGGTTTAGGCCGTTCTTTCTCCGGCGAAGGTGCCATTGCTGACACCGCCGCATCAGGTAGCCGTAACCCGGCAACCATGACCATGTTCAGCCGCCCGGCGTTTTCTATGGGCGCGATTTATGTCGATCCTGATGTCGATATTACCGGCAAATCTCCGGTTACTGGTTCGAGCACTAACGCCAGTAACATCGCTCCGAATCAGTGGGTCCCGAATATCCACTTTATTATGCCTCTTGATGACCAGTGGGCAGTCGGCGCATCTGCGACGTCAAACTACGGTCTGGCGACAGAATTTAACGATAATTACCCGGCTGGCCCGATTGGCGGTGAAACGGATCTGACGACCGTCAACACTAACTTAAGTGTTGCTTACCGTTTGAACCAGAATTTCAGCTTCGGTGTCGGCTTTGATGCTGTCTACGCGAAAGCGAAAATCCGCCGTACTGCGGGCGAACTGGTACCCATTAAAACCGGCGGTCTGCTGCCGGAAGATACTGAAGCGGCCAAGCTGAAAGGCAACGAATGGGGCTACGGCTGGAACGCCGGTATTTTGTATGAAGTCGATGACAATAACCGTTACGGCTTTACGTATCGCTCAGAAGTGAAAATCGACTTTGACGGTGAATACCGCAACGGCATTCCGCAGGCGTTAGGCGGCACGGGCGGTCACACCGTTCCAGGTTCGCTGACCCTGAACCTGCCAGAAATGTGGGAACTGTCCGGTTATAACAAAGTGGCACCGAAATGGGCCATCCACTACAGCCTGGCTTACACCAGCTGGAGCCAGTTCCAGGAGCTGAAAGCGACCGGTTCTAACGGCCAGACATTGTTCCAGAAAGACGAAGGCTACCATGATGCCTACCGCATCGCGTTGGGTACCACGTATTACTACGATGATAACTGGACATTCCGCACCGGTATTGCCTTCGATGACAGCCCGGTTCCGGCAGACAACCGCACCATTTCTATCCCGGATCAGGACCGCTTCTGGATTTCAGCCGGTACCACTTACGCCTTCAATAAAGATGCATCCGTCGATGTCGGTGTGTCTTACATGCACGGCCAGACTGTGAATATCAGCGAGAAAGTGGCTGACGGCGTTCCGAACTATGAATTCCAGGCTAAAGGGACCGCCATGCTGTACGGCGCGAACTTTAACTATAACTTCTGATGAACTGACTACCACTTCTGATGCACTGAATTCGCAGAAGTCAGACATAAAAAAAGCGCCGCAAGGCGCTTTTTTATTGCATCGGATATCGTCAATATCAATCTGAATCGATATCTTTGAGGTCGCCCTGAATCAATGCCGCGTTCGGATTTTCCTGTGGCGTCAGCTGACCGCCTTTTGCCAGGAAATCGTGATGCTGGAAATAAGCTTCACGGATAAACAGATACGGATCAGAGGAGTTACGGATCAGGCCGTCAGAATCGAGCAGCTCTGCACGAGTTTCGACGCCTTCCAGCACCCATTTACCGGCTGACATCCAGAATGTCAGATAGCTGAGCATCGGATATAAATCATCCACCAGATCGCCACCTTCATCACGCACCGTTGCGCTGCCGTAACCTGGCAGAACCACATACGGACCGTAACCGACACCGTAATGGCCAAGCGTACTGCCGAAGCCCTGCGCTTCTTCGCGTGCCAGTTTCGGGTTCGCCATACCGGCCACGTCAATCAGACCGCCCATCCCTAAAATAGTGTTCAGGAAGAATCGGTTAAAGTGGATTGCTGCACGGTACGGATCGCCTTTGAGCAAGGAGTTAACCATGCTGGCCGGTTCATCAAGGTTGCTGAGGAAGTTACTGGTACCGTTACGCGCCGGTTGCGGCACGTAATCACGCCATACGACGGCAACAGGCCGCACAAGGTACGGATCCATATAGTTATAGTTGAAGTCGAACATTGCACGGTTGAAACCTTCCAGCGGATCAGAACGTCCTTTCGCTTCGCTGTCCGATGATCCGGACTTGCCGGCACAACCGACCAGCAAAACTGTCGCAAACGCCAGCCCAGTCAGGCGTAAGTTCATGGATATCTCCCTGTTTTTGATCGTCGGTTCCTGATTAAGGAACCTGCTGATTAATCTCAATGCTGACCTGACCGTTACCGGCAAAATGAGTCAGCGGACTGTCGCCGTACCAGTCACCTGTGGCCGGTGTTGCCAGACCATTTTGTGAAATACGAACGCGTACTTTTAATTGATGCAGCGAAGAAAGCAAGCGTTCCGGCATCATCGCATTGCTGTCATCGACGGTAATCGCCAGCGGGAAGCGGCTCATCGGCAGCTTTTTAACCGCAACCGGCACCGGACTGGTTCCATCAGTCACCGAAATAAAGACCGTGCCGTCCTGTGGAAGTTTCTGCTGAGCAGCAGAAGAAAGCGTGACGTTTACGCCCAGTTTAACCTGATCAAGTCCGGCTTTTTGTTTTGCCTGCGCAATGCTTGCACGCACCATCTCAAGGCGCTTATCCCCTGCCGGAAGGATTTTCTGCATAACTTCCCACGCGCCAATGGCTTGCGGATAGTGACCCTGTTCATATTCATTATAGGCCAGCAGACTTAACACACGCAGATCGCCTTGAGATTTTTCCAGCATACTGCGTAAAAGATTGCCGCCGGTAAGGTTATCTTGCGGATCAGACGATCGCGTCAGCACTTCGGCATAACCGAGTTTTACCGCCATATCGTTCGGTGCAAGCTGATATGCATGGGCGTAAGCCTGCGTCGCGGTGGCGGCATTATTCAGCGCCATACCCACGCGGCCAAGCATCACCCAGTCCTGCACATTATCCGGATTTGCCTGTAAATCGGTACGCAATCCGAGCCCTAAATCCTGCACATCTGTGGCGGTCAGCGGCGCGGCGCGATCATCTGCAATGCGATGGCGTAAATCAGGCATGTGCTGCATCACCTGATTCCATGCGCTCACCTGCCCCAGACCACCGGCGTAAAGATATAAACCCAGCGTGATAATAACCAGCAAAATAGCGCCGGGTACCAGCGTCCAGCGGCCAATCGGTTGGGTAGCAGCAGGCACCTGACCATCAGGAATATCGGTCAGTAAATTTTCCTGCAATTCCTGAATATGCGCCGGACGTTCATCTACCACGCCCTGCGCTTCGTCTTCTTCCAGTTCACTCAAGCGGTGATGATAAAACGCTTTATTCAGCGCATCGCGGGACGTGTGTTCCGCACGGTCGCCACGAATAACCGGCACAATAAACAGCGCCAGTGCGATAACCAGCATCACTACAATGCACAGCCAAAAAATACTCATGATCCTTTCCTGTCGCTGTCTTTAAGTAACTGCGCCAGGCGCTGTCTCTCTTGTTCTGACATTTCTTCGGTCGTATTTCGCAAACGCACTTCGCCCCGGCGGGAGCGCATAAAAATCATGCCCGCGCCGATAATCACCACCAGTACCGGCCCGAGCCATAAAATAAAGGTCGATGGCGTAACCGGCGGTTCATACGTCACAAAGTTGCCGTACCGCGCAACCATATACGCCACGATTTGCTGTTTGTTCTGCCCCTGCTGAAGCAGCTGAAAAACTTTCGTGCGCATATCGGCTGCGATAATCGAATCCGACGCCGCAATATTAGTGTTCTGACATTTCGGGCAACGCAGCTGAGCGGTGATATCGCGGTATTCCTGCTCCTGAGCCGGAGAGGAAAACTGATAGGTATCAATGGCCGCAAAGGCACTGAAGCTCAGCATTATGCCCAGCAGCAGCGCTGACAATGAGGAAATCAGCTTCATGCGTTGCCTCCGTACTTTTTGTACAGCGGCAACACTTCGTTCTGCCAGACTTTTTCATTCAAATCACCGGCATGGCGATAACGGATAATCCCCTGGCCGTCGATCAGGAAAGTTTCCGGCGCGCCGTAAACCCCGAGATCTAACCCCAGCATGCCGTCGCCATCGTAAAGACTCAGCATGTAAGGATTGCCCAGCGTGTTCAGCCAGTTCACCGCTTTCTGGCGGTCATCTTTGTAGTTCAGACCCACAACGCGCACGCCTTTCGCCGCCAGCGTGTTGAGATAATCATGTTCAGCGCGGCAGGTCGGACACCACGTCGCCCAGACGTTGAGCAGCATCGGTTTACCATCACGCAGCACCGACTGATCGTAGGTTTTTCCGGCCTGCGCCAGTGATTCCAGTTTGAACACCGGCACCGGTTTGCCGATCAATGCAGACTCCAGCAACGTCGGATCATCGCCGTTGGCATTGCGCGTCAGCTGCACTAAAAATGCCGCAGCCAGCGCCAGAAATAAAATCAGCGGGATAAAGAGGAGTTTACGGTTCATGCTTCTTCTGCCTCCGCCAGACCTTGTTTCTTGAGTTTTTTGCTCATGCGGTAACGCGGATCGAGAATACACAGCACACCGCCCGCCGCCATAAAGATGCCGCCCAGCCAGATCCAGCGCACAAATGGTTTGTAGTACAAACGCACCGCCCACGAACCGTCGTCCATCTCTTCACCGAGCGCCGCATACAGGTCGCGCGCCAGATTGCCGTCGATGGCCGCTTCGGTCATCATGCTACGCGCCACGCTGTAGAAGCGTTTTTCAGCGTGCAGCGTGGTGACTTTTTTGCCATTCTGCGTGACATCAATATTCGCTTCGCCGCCGGTGTAGTTCGGGCCGGTGATGTCGCGAACATCGCG
Organism: Rahnella bruchi; assembly: GCF_003614975.1. Taxonomy (GTDB): domain Bacteria; phylum Pseudomonadota; class Gammaproteobacteria; order Enterobacterales; family Enterobacteriaceae; genus Rahnella; species Rahnella bruchi. The sequence goes on from NZ_QZWI01000003.1 coordinate 252,114, forward strand.
GAAGATAAAGTGGTAATCGTGAATATCTACGGTATCGCCGGACTTCATGCGCACATCACGTTCAACGCTGTAATTCTGGCTAAACGCGATGCCGATAACCGTAACTGCCACGCCCAGATGACCAAGCACCATGCCCCAGTGGCTGCGGGAAAGTTTGGTCAGGCCACGCCAGAATGAATGGCGATGGGTGGCGCGTTCATGCAGTTCCATCAGTGTCAGCACAATCACCCACACCGACATCAGCATACCGACCACGGTCATGCCGACAATTTTGTCCTGCAACAACCACGGCAGAAGAATCGACAACACCAGCGTCACCACTAAAGCAAAGCCCAGGCGACGCCACAGTTTGCTTGGCTCATCACGACGCCAGCGCACCAGCGGACCGATGCCCAGCAGCAGCGCCAGCGGTGCCATCAGCCAGGTAAACATCGTATTAAAGAAAGGTTCGCCGATAGAAATACTGCCCAGCCCGAGCTGTTTATGAATAAGCGGCAACAGCGTACCGAGCAACACCACCAGCATTGCGGCAACCAGCAGCACATTATTACCCAGCAGATAGCTTTCGCGGGAATGTAACTCATGACGACTTGGCGCACGCACCGAATTGCCTTTGAAGGCATACAGCAGCAGCGAGCCGCCGATCACGATCACGAGATACGCGAGAATAAACATGCCGCGCGCCGGATCCGAAGCAAACGAGTGAACCGAAACCAGCACGCCGGAGCGCACCAGGAAGGTCCCCAGTAAACACAGCGAGAAGGCGGTGATCGCCAGCAATACAGTCCAGGCTTTAAACGTCCCGCGTTTTTCGGTCACGGCCAGCGAGTGGATCAACGCCGTACCGGCCAGCCATGGCATAAAGGACGCGTTTTCAACCGGATCCCAGAACCACCAGCCGCCCCAGCCTAATTCGTAATAGGCCCACGCAGATCCCAGCACAATACCGATAGTCAGGAATACCCATGCCGCTTGTGTCCACGGACGCGACCAGCGCGCCCAGGCGGTATCGAGACGTCCGGCCATCAGGGAAGCAATCGCAAACGCGAACGCGACGGAAAAACCGACGTAACCCATATACAGCAATGGCGGATGGAAAATCAGCCCGATATCCTGCAACACCGGATTCAGGTCACTGCCGTCTACCGGGAAATTCGGCAGCGAGCGGATAAACGGATTAGATGTCAGCAGGATAAACAGCAGGAACCCGCCGGTGATCATCCCCATGACGGCCAGCACGCGCGCCACGGCATCCTGTGGCATACGGCGGCTGAACAACGCGACAGCGAGTGTCCAGCAGCTGAGTAATAATACCCAAAGCAGCAATGAACCTTCGTGCGCGCCCCAGGTAGCCGCGACGCGGTAATACACCGGTAAATGGGTGTTGGAGTTATTGGCAACATACGCAACGGTAAAATCATTCACCACAAACGCATGAACCAGAATGGCAAAAGCCAGCACAATGCAGGCAAACATCCCGTAAGACAGCGGACGTGCCATCGCCATCATCCGGTTATCCTGACGCGCCGCGCCCCACTGCGGATAAATACTCAGTAAAACCGCCAGACCTAATGCCAGACAGAGTGCAAATGTTCCCAGTTCCGGCATCATGAGCGGTCATTTCCTTTATCGTTACCCACATAAGCCGAAGCCGGCCCTTTGTGATTTTCTTTCATGGCGTCGGCAACTTCCGGCGGCACATATTTTTCGTCGTGTTTCGCCAGAACCTGAATGGCATTCACCACATTTCCAGGCTCCATCACGCCCTGTGCCACCACGCCCTGCCCTTCACGGAACAGATCCGGAAGGATGCCGTTGTACGTAACGGCGATAGCACCGCGCGCGTCATAAATCTTGAAACTCACCTGCAGGCTTTTCGGATCACGCTTTACCGAACCGGGCATCACCATGCCGCCGATACGCAGGCGCTGGCCGACCGTCGGCATCTCATGGCTCTCGCCTTTGCCTTGTAAGATTTCACTGGGTGTATAAAACAGATCAATATTCGAGCGCAGCGCGTACATCACCAGTGAAATGCTCAGGCCAAGACCGATAAGCACCACCAGCGCCAGCGACAAACGCTTTTTACGACGTGGATTCACAATAACTTCTCCGGGGAAGTGTCCGGTTCCAGCGTTGACGTCTGTGCGCCTTGCTGTTTTTTAGACTGAGACTGACTAATACGTTTTTCGCGTGCCTGACGGCGGCGAACTTCATCGAGGATCTGACGGCGCTGGATAAAGGTATGCGCCACCAGCGCAATCAGGGAAATCAGCGTCGCCGCGACCGACAGCCAGACATAAAATGCATAGCCGCCCATCGCAAAGAAATCATGCCAGCTGGAGAATGCAGGGCTCATCCGCGGCGCTCCTTATTCACAAGACCGGCCACCCACGGGCGCAGACGTTCCTGAACCAGAATCAGATTGCGTAAACGCATCAGCGTCAGGGTAATAAAGAAGAAGAGGTAACCGAAAATCGCCCAGCGCAGCGGGTAACGCATGCTCGGGTCGATGGTTTGCTGCATGTTGGTCGAGCCCTGATGCAGCGTGTTCCACCACTGTACGGAGTAATGGATGATAGGAATGTTCACCACGCCAACCAGCACCAGAATACCGGCGGCACGGCCAGCCAGACGGCGGTCGTCGAAGGCGTTATACAAAGCAATCACACCAAGATACAGGAACAGTAACACCAGCTCGGACGTCAGACGCGCGTCCCACACCCACCAGGTGCCCCACATTGGTTTGCCCCATGCGGAGCCGGTGACCAGCGCAATAAAGGTGAAAACAGCACCGACCGGTGCCATCGCGGACACCACCATGTCGGACATTTTCATCTGCCACACCAGACCGATAAATGCCGCAATCGCCATCGAACTGTAAATGCCCATCGACCAGATCGCCGCCGGAACATGGATATACATAATCCGGTAACTGTTACCTTGCTGGTAATCCGGGGGTGCATAACCAAAGCCCCACACCCAGCCGATCAGCAGGCAGGCAATACCCAAAATCCCGAGCCAGGGAATGAACCGGCCACAGACGTGGTAAAGCCGTTCAGGCCTGGCGAGTTGATGTAACCATTTCCACATTGTTATCGTTGCTCACTATAAAATGTCACTGTGTGATGCCGTGGGCCTCATCGGGCTCTTATGCGGTCAGTATGAAATCATCCGCAGTTATTATCGGCGTCTCTATTGTTCACTATAGAGAAGTGTGATGTTAGTCAAAGGTTGCGCTTTTTCTTCTCTATTGTAACGACACGTAAAATAATTCTGTGTTATGGGCTTCGCGCGTCTGCCGGGTCAGTGGACACTCACCCGCAGCGCAGCGGCTGTGGCAAAAGGCGCTAACGTCGCACTTCCCGCCAGCATCGCACCGAGAATGGCCAGATAGCCGCCGATCGGCATCGACATGGAAGCAGCATCGATCGCGCCGGTGGCAAAAATCAGCACCGGAATATAGAGCGGCAACACCAGCAGACTGAGCAGCACACCGCCCTTGCGCAACCCGACAGTCAGCGCCACGCCAATCGCGCCGATAAAGCTCAGCGTCGGCGTGCCCAGCAAAATCGTCAGCGCGACGGCTTTCCAGGTTTCAAAATCCAGTGAAAGCAGCAAGGCAATCAGCGGGGAAAGGATAAGTAACGGCAAACCGGTCACCACCCAGTGAGCACATACTTTCCCCAGAACCGTGAGTGCCAGCGGCGAAGGCAATAGCAACAGCTGTTCGAGCGTGCCATCGAGATAGTCATCGCGGAACAATCTTTCCAGCGCCAGTAAAGACGAAAGCAGAGCCGCGACCCAGACGATACCGGGTGCAATTCGCGCCAGCAGTTTCGGCTCCGGGCCAATCCCCAACGGGAACAGCGTAATCACAATCAGGAAGAACCACAGCGGGTTAATGATTTCGGCACTTTTGCGAAAGGCAATTTTCAGCTCGCGGCTCAGAACCTTAGTAAACATTCCGTTTATTTTCCTTTCGCGTCACACCAGCTCAGCGCTGGTCAGACGAATTTTGCGCACATCGCGGTTAACGCCCTGTAAATCCTGATGCGTGGTCAGCAATACCATTCCGCCCTGCTGCGCGTGTTGTTCAAACAGTTCTATCAGCGTGGCCACGCCCTGCTTATCAATGGCGGTCAGCGGCTCATCGAGGATCCACAGCGGGGCTTCGCTCAGCCATAAACGCGCCAGCGCGACACGCCGCTGCTGCCCGGCGGACATCTGCGCCACCGTGACATCTTCATACCCCAGCAGTCCGACATTTTCTAACGCCTGATAAATAGCGTCAGCACCGGTAGTCCGGTTGGTGGACTGCCCGTTTACCGACAGATAGAACGCAAGGTTTTCATACGCAGTAAGCACTGACTTTACGCCAGGCTGATGGCCGAGATACAGAAGCTGCTGATGGAAAACGTCACGCTGGCGGCGGGTATTCACGCCCTGCCAGCGGACCTCACCGGCCTCCGGGGAGGACAATCCGGCGAGAATTCGCAACAAACTGGTTTTACCGGCACCGTTGCGGCCTTCGATTTGCACCATTTCACCCGGTTCGATCGTGAAACTTAAGCCGCTAAACAAGGTTCGCTCATCGCGTACACAGCTCAGGTTAAGGGCCTCAAACATGGTGATGTCTCTTAATTTTCACAAGCGCGCATCATATCACAGGCGTCAGGCGAGACGCAGCTCAGGGGCCCACAGTTTACAGGGTTGAAAACCCTGAAATCCAGCAAACAATCCGCAAAATGTCCCATAAGGTTCATGGGTTAATGGTTTGTAACTTTTTTGTATATCTCATCATAATCTCCACTCCTCGCCTATGCTTACCTCAGACCCTGTTTACAACCATTTTGAACGGCTTTTGGGGAATAAAGATGGACGAAGAAAAACAACATTCCGACAGTAAAGATGTCGACAGCGACGAACACTCGCAGGGCAAAGAGATCGAAACCGGAGAAGATAATTTACCTTCGAAAGCGGCAGCGGTGCATGAAGTCATCCGCATGGAGGGGGAAAAAGAACTTGAGCGCGACGGACAGGCATTGCTGTGGTCAGCGATTGCCGCCGGGCTTTCGATCAGCGCCTCGCTGATGGCCAAAGGTATTCTGCACGCCCGCTTGCCCGACAGCCCCGAGCGCTTCTTCATCGAAAACATCGGTTACACCGTCGGGTTCATAATCGTCATCATGGCGCGCCAGCAACTGTTTACTGAAAACACCGTCACCGCGGTATTGCCTGTCATGCAAAAACTGACCGGCAAAAACGTCCTGCTATTGCTGCGTCTGTGGGGCATCGTGCTGGCCGGTAACGTCATTGGTGGCGGACTGGCCGCGCTGGTATTTCATCTGGTACCGTTCTTTGATACCGCCACTGACGAAGCCTTTCGCACCATCAGTCTGGAGATTATGGAGAAAGACCCTGAAGGCATGTTCGTCGGCGGCATGGTATCCGGCTGGCTGATTGCCACGATGGTCTGGATGATCCCCTCAGCCGGAACAGCCAAACTGTGGGTCATCATGCTGATGACTTACATGGTGGCGATTGGCGACCTGACGCATATTGTGGTCGGGTCGGTGGAAGTGCTCTATCTGGTGTTCTCGGGCGCCATTCCCTGGTATGAATTTATCTGGCCATTCGCCCTGCCGACGCTTGCCGGAAACATCATCGGCGGCACCTTTATCTTCGCGCTGATAAGCCATGCGCAGATCCGTAATGACATGAGTAATCAGAAGAAAGCCGAAGCAAAGAAAGAGGAAATGAAAGCAGCAAAAAAAGAGGCTGCAAAACCCTGACTGGCGACGAAACGACCAAACAGAACCCTAACGCCTTATTATTGGGAGAAAAACGAGTATACTACGCGGGCGCTTTCCACAGGCGTCCGTGTCTCCTTAGTTAAACGGATATAACAAGCCCCTCCTAAGGGCTAGTTACAGGTTCGATTCCTGTAGGGGACACCATTTTCACTTCCTCTCGATGTCCCCCATAAAGCTATCACCAGCCTGGAACCGCGCCGCCGTTAAAGATTTTCTCAGCCGCTTTCGCCACTTCCGGTGACTGATACGATTTCAAAAACTCCTGCACGTTTTGGGCATCTTTATTGTCTGGTCGTGAAACCAGAATGTTCACGTATGGCGAGTTTTTATCTTCGATAAATATGCTGTCGTGGACCGGCGATAATCCGGTTTGCTGAATATAAGTGGTGCTGATGATGGCCACATCGACTTTCGCATCGTCGAGCACGCGTGGCAGCTGTGCGCCTTCGAGTTCCATAATATTCAGATGGTGTGGGTTTTCGGCGATATCCAGCGCCGTTGGCAGCAAACCTTTGCCGTCTTTCAGGGTGATCAGTTTCTCTTTTTGCAACAGCAACAGCGCGCGGCCTAAGTTGGTCGGATCGTTCGGGATCGCCACAGTTGCGCCGTCTTTCAGCTGATCGACGGTTTTAATTTTTTTCGAATAACCGGCCATCGGGAAGACGAAAGTATTACCGACCACCACCAGATGATAGCCGTGAGCCTTATTGTCCTGCTCCAGGAATGGACGGTGCTGGAACACGTTGGCATCCAGTTCGCCGTGTTCGGTGGCATCATTAGGCAATAACGAACCGCTGAACCCGACCAGTTCGACATCCAGACCGTATTTATCTTTCGCGACTTTTTTAGCCACTTCCGCGACGTCTTGCTCCGCGCCGTTAATCACGCCAACTTTAATATGTTTTGCATCACCGCTTTTTGGGTCACAACCCGCCAGCAGTAATCCCGCCAGCAATACCACAGCGCCAGTCCGTAAACGAGGTAAGGTCAGTTTCACTTTTTTTCCTTAAAAAATAACCGCTAATGCGTAAGAAAACGACTATAGCAGGTGGACTACGGCGGTTTAAAAAACAAAAAAAGCATCTGTAAGAAGAAAAAAATATATAGATGACCTCGCTTAAGTCCCGGCATCCAGATCTTTTACTTATATCAGTGATAAACCGTTTGCTCTCCCTGCCTCTTTTCGGAAAGAGTAGGCTAAATCTATAATGACAAACGAGACCGGAAAGATGGAAATTATTGAAGCAGATGAACAACATATTCCTGCCATGCAAAAAATTTATGCCTGGCATGTTTTGCATGGTACGGCCTCGTTCGAAACTCAGCCGCCTGATGAACAAGAGATAGCGCTGCGCTTGAAAAAGATTCAGGAAGCCGGTTTGTTGTGGCTGGTGGTTCTGAACGATGGGGAAGTGAAAGGGTTTTGCTATCTGGGTCGTTACCGCGAGCGTTTTGCTTACCGCTACACGCTGGAAGATTCGATTTATATCGATCCCGGTTTTCAGAAACGGGGCGCAGGAAAAGCGTTACTTCGCCGCGCCATCGACTGGGCTGAGATGCATGGTTTTCGCCAGCTGGTGGGCAATATCGGCGACAGCGATAATAAGGCGTCGATCAACCTGCATCTCGCGGCCGGTTTTCAGGTGAAGGGCACCATGCATTCCGTCGGTTTCAAACATGGCCGCTGGCTGGACACGGTATTTATGCAGCGCGCGCTGGGTGACGGCAGCCAGTCGGTGCCGGAATAACCACTAGCCGCGCTGCCGCTTTTACTACCGCCGCTTACAACCCCAATGCGCCGCCAGAACCCGCAGGCAGTTCACCGCGCACGTTTTTACGCGTCGCACTGCCACCCCAGACTTCTTTGTAGTCGTAGCCGGTCAGGTCTTTGATCACTTTCTGACACTCTGGTGTGCAATCATCCAGGTCGCCACCCAGTTTCAGGCGTGCGACTTCTTTGATCAGCGTTTTGTGGGTATCGCGGGTCAGTTTGAATTTAAACGTCATGTAAAAACTGACCGCCAGCAGAGCGCCGGTTGCAAAAATCAGCAGGCCAATAATCGCGTGCAATGCACTCTCCGGCTGGACTCCCTGCCCCTTCACAAATCCGCTTTCCTGCAATACCGTGCCAATCAGCATAATCGCCAGCGCTACGGTGCTTTTTCGGGTCAGCACCATCACACCGGCAAAGATCCCTTCGCGGCGTTTTTTTGTGACGATTTCATCAACGTCGGGAATAAAACTGTAGATATTCCACGGAATATAATAAAGACCGGCGCGGGCGAAACCGAATATCGCAAATATGGCGGAGAACAGCAGCCATGATACTGCCGTTTCTGAGATATAGAGATAATACAAAAATGCCAGCACGCCGAAAATAATACCGTAAGAAAGCCGTAACGCCGCCGATGGCGACATATTGAGTTTTCCCAGCAGCATCATAAATCCGAAGGTAGAAGGTACAGAAACTAACGCCGCCACGCTTAAATAACCGGACACCGATGACGCATCCTGATGTAATCCGTACACCACGTAATAGGTAAATACGGCACCAAATACATCCAGCGCGGTAAATGAAAAAATGTAGATAATAATATGCTGGCGAAACATTCGAATTTTAAAGGAGGAAAAGAGATCTAATACCAGGCTTTTTAAATGATGCCACAGACTGCCGCCACCTGCCGTTAACGGCTCGGGTTCGAACTCTTCGCGTACGTCTTTCGCCTCCCAGGTACACATCCATGTGGTGAAGACTGCCACGCAGAAAATACAGGCAAAAATCAGGCCAGTGTAGGTATACGTCATCGAATTATCTTTGCCGGTGTACATCATAATCACGCCGGGAATAGACACCGCGAGCAGGCCGCCGAGCTGGGAACAAATCATGCGAACGCCCGAAAGACGGGTTCGTTCACTGAACCGGTTGGTCATCTCCGCCGAGAGAGTTTCCCACGGCACCAGCACCATAGCGGATAACAATTCGATAGAAAGATAGGTGCCGAGATAATACCAGTAGCCCATGTCCGTGACCCAGACCAGCGCGTACAGGAACATCAGCGGTGCGCTTATCAGCAGAAAGAACCGGCGGCGACCGAATTTTTTTCCGAGCCAGGTGTTGCCGAAGTTATCGGTGATATATCCCATAATCGGGCTTAATATGGCGTCGATAACGCGGGCGATAGCAAAAATAGAACCGGCTTCGAAAACCGATAATCCGCAATACGTGGTATAAAAAAATAATAGCCAGGTTCCGATAACAGCAAATGCACCGCCACCAAATAAATCGGTCACGCCATACCCGATGGCCGTGCCGTAACCGACTCTGCGTTCAGTTGGTTTCATTTTTATTATCCTGTCAGTGTAGGGTTATTATTAAAATTATTTAATCGGTAAGCGTTATCCATGTTCTTAATTGTGAGGAGCGATAAATTGCCCCGACGATATTGAGAGAAATTTCCGCCTCCTCAACAGAGGTATAATTATTTTCCTGCGGATGATGGATGCAGTGGTAAAAATTCAAAACTGCCTGCCGGTGGCTGTCGCCCCAGTAACTTTTCGCTATCCCCGCCGGTTTTTCATCGCTGACCAGCAGAGTCCGGCTTTCCCCCTGTAACAGCCACAGCGCATTGTGATGCAACTGCAACAGGCCATTCTCGCAGTGGATTTCCAGCAGCAGTGGCGAATCAGTGCTGTGGCAGTTGGTGGCATAAAACAGTCCGCGCGCGCCGTTTGCGAGTTGCAGGCTGGCCATCGCGCTGTCCTCGTTTTCCGTCACATCACCAAGAAAGGTGCTGTCCACCACGCCTTTTAATGCCCTGACTCCGCCGCCGAACCATTGCATCAGATCCAGTGTATGAATTGCCTGATTGATCAGCAGGCTGCCGCCTTCCGTTTCAAAACGACCGCGCCACGGGCTTTCTGTGTAATACGTCCCGCCGCGTGACCAGGTCAGCACCGCTTTGATGCTTAGCATCTGCCCAAGCTGTCCGCTTTCCAGCTGCGCTTTGATCTTCAGACTCGACGGGTTCAGACGGTTCTGATAACACACCCCCAGTTTTCCTTGCGCTTTTTCAGCAGCCTGACGGATCACCCTCACCTCGCCGGTATCAAGCGCCAGCGGTTTTTCCGTGAACACATGTTTTCCCGCCGCCAGCGCGGCGAGAATCGCTTCCCGATGCAAATGATGCGGCAGGCAGATATGTACCACGTCAATGAGCGGATCGCGCAACATCTCGTGATAATCCGCATAGAAATCACAGCCATAACGTTGCGCCAGCGCCTGCCCTTTGGCGATGTCGGTTTCCGCGATGGCATGTAAACGACTGTCCGGATCCTGCTCAATCGCCGCCACATGGCAGGTATGAATGGATCCGCAGCCGATCACTGCCGCCTGAAGCGTTTTCATGATGAGCCTCCTGTCAGTGCGTACCGTTTGCCAGCATTTGCGCCCGCACGCACAGTTCGGCGGCCTTAAACGCATGTTCCTGCGTCATGGCGTTTTCAGTGCGGTTCAGACAATCGCGGATCAGCTGACCGAAGAACGGGAAACCGACGTTGCCGGATACCGGATAACGGAATTCTCCTTCCCGGTTCACCAGATACACCACATCCTGCTCGCCGCGCGTGAGATCGACATATTTGCGAATTTCGATATACCCTTCAGTGCCGAGCAGTGTCAGACGCCCGTCGCCCCAGGTACTCAGCCCCTGCGGCGTGAACCAGTCGCAGCGGAAATAGCCGCGCGCGCCATTTTCACCTTCCAGCATGGTGTCGCCAAAATCCTCAAAATGCGGATATTGCGGGTGATTGAAATTCAGGGCCTGAGCCGCCACTACGCGGGCATTGCTGTTGCCGGTGTAAAACAGGAACTGTTCAATCTGATGGCTGCCGATATCACACAGAATGCCGCCGAAACGTTCCCTTTGGTAAAACCAGTCCGGACGCCCTTCCCCTTCGCGATGCGGTCCGGTGCCAAGCGTCTGAATCACCCGACCGATAGCCCCTTCCTGTACCAGTTGTCCGGCGAAGACCGCGCTTTCCACGTGCAGCCGTTCGCTGTAATACACTGCGTATTTACGTCCCGTCGAAGCCACTTTTTCTTTCGCTGCCGCCAGCTGTTCCAGCGTGGTCAGCGGTGCTTTGTCGGTGAAATAATCTTTGCCAGCGTCCATCACTTTCAGCCCGAGCGCACAACGTTCCGACGGAATTCCCGCCCCCGCGACCAGCTGAACTTCTTTATCGTCGAGGATCATTTGCAAGGTTGCGGCGACTTTCACCTGAGGATACTGCGCGACAAACTTCTGCACTTTTTCCTGATCCGGATCGTAGACCCATTTCAGGCTGGCTCCCGCTTCGATAAGACCGTTACACATGCCATAAATGTGCCCGTGATCCAGCGCCGCCGCGGCAATCACGAATTCTCCCGGTTTGACCACCGGCTGCGGTTTGCCTACCGGCGCATAATTCATCCCGTCTCTGATGCTCATGTTCAGGCTCCTGTTTCCATGTTTTTACCCAGCGGGATCGCGTCTTCATTAGCGAAATTTTCTACCGACGCGGATTTCTCGTAAAAGTGCGGTGCCAGCGAAACCAGTCCGCCGGTCTGATAGAACGGATCGGTCGGAGCCAGCGGCAGCGTCACAATGCTGCGGGTGATGGCCGATTTATAAATGGCGGCAATCAGTTCCAGTGAGCGTTTGCCCTGCACGCCGTCGATCAGCGGAGCAGTCTCCGTTTCCAGTGCCGTCAGGAAGTTGTCGATCTGACCGGTATGCAGTGTATAGGTGAGTTTAGGTATGGACTGATAGGCATCTTCGAGGCGGTTTTCCCGCGCCGTATCCCGCGCTTCAATCGGAAATCCGTTGGGGGCTGAAATGCTGGCGAATTTATCCCACGGGGCGGAAATCCGTGCTTTTTCGCCCTGAATCACAATCTTCTGGTCTTCGCCATGATGCACTACTGAGGCAGTCAGCTGCGTCAGCGCGCCGGAATCGTATTTGAAAATTGCCGCCGAGAGATCTTCCACTTCGGCATTGTCGTGTGAGGCGTTAGTGATCATCGATACCACTTCCGTCGGAAAACCGAGCATCCACTGGATGGCATCGATATGGTGAACCGCGTGATTGAGCGTGCAGCCACCCGCCTCTTTCTCCCAGGTTCCGCGCCACCACAAGTCGTAATAGGAATGCCCGCGCCACCAGAAGGAATCAACCTGCGCGTGGCACACTTTGCCGGTCTCGCCGGAATCGAGCACTTTTTTCAGGCGCCAGAACGCATCGGTAAAGCGGTTTTGCGCAACAATGGAAAGCGTTTTTCCACTGACCTGCGCCGCAGCAATCATCGCATCACATTCCTGCAATGAGGCCGCCATCGGCTTTTCACACAGGACATGTTTTCCCGCATTCAGCGCATCAATCGAAATTTCGGCGTGCACGTAAGGCGGCGTGCAGACATCAAACACATCAATATCAGGATCATTAAGAATGTCCTGATGGCTGGCGTACACTTTGGCGTCGCTCAGACCATAATGGCGTTTTTTCTCCTCCGCCTTTTCCGGATAAATATCGACCAGAGCCACAATCTGACAGCGGTCGGCAAACTCCAAATATCCCTGAATATGGTTATGCGAAATATTACCAGTACCGATGATCGCTATTTTAAGCATTATCTGACTCCTGATTAAATGCTGACGGAAGCTGATTTAAACCCACAAAAAAGGCGTCACCTGACTGAATTCATTCAAAAATTCCGTCCGGTTAAATACCTTATTTTGGTTTCTGAGGTTTATATTCTGGAGAGTAGTAATCGCTTTTTTTTCCAACAATCGCTATTTGTGACAGGAATTGCAGTGCGACAGAATGGTTTTGCTATGATGGAGAATAGCTGAATAATTACAGGCAGTTAACCGTGGTAATAAGTCCATACTCTAATGAGGTGTTGATCACAAAATGACGGGAAAATTAAAAATCAGGCAAATTGCGGAGTTAACCGGGCTTTCTCCGAGCACTGTTTCCCGTGTGCTGGCGGGCAAATCGAATGTCAGTCCTCAGGCAAAAGAAAAAGTATTTAACCATGCCAGAAACATGGGTATTTTACGCGACATTCCCTCCAGCCGACTGTTAATGAACTCACTGTTAATATGCGCGCCGCCCGAAGCTTACTCGCCGTATGAAGACCTCTATTATTACGAAGCCATTCAGCAAATCACTGCCGAAGTCGCACGTTTCGATATTCACATTCGTAAATGCGCCCTGAAGGTTAATGATCCGGATATCGCCACGTTCATGCAGGCGCTGCACCAGACTGACGTGGACGGCATTATTATTATCGGAATCGATGACGACATGCTTTACCGGCTGGCAGCAGAGGCCAATAAACCTGTGGTGATGATCAATGCCAAAGACCGAGAAATGCGGCTCGATTGCGTGTCAGCGGATCATTATTCCATCGGTTACAGCGCGGCAAATTTTCTTTTTCAGAAAGGACATCGTCCGGTGTTGCTGTTCACCGATTTACGACGTGAAACCATGATGCAAAGGCTGGACGGCTTCAAACGAGCCTGTCTGGAACATCACATTGTGTTCGACGAAGCGACGCATCTGCTGATTAATCACGGTAACGGGAAAGAACAGGCGCGGGAAAGTTTTGAAAAATATCTGCGGGAGCGCAAACCGGAATCCCTGCCGTCGGCCATTATCTGCGGCAGCACACCTATTGCGCACGCCACACTGCAAGCCCTGAGCGCCCTCGGAATTCAGGTACCGCAGGATATTTCAGTGATCAGCATGGATTTTGAGCACGAGCAGAAAACTCTGTCACCGATGGATTTCACCTCGGTCATGCTGCCCTGCCGGGAACTTGGCAGTGAAGCGGTGTATATCCTGCAAAATCGCCTGACACGGCCCGCGGGCGCTAAATTCAACCTGTTGCTGCAAGGCAAAATTCACACCGGCCAGTCGGTGGCCGATGTGAAATGGAAGCGCAAAGGGTTGTATCCGCAGCCTGCCGGTTTGTAAAAGACGAGGATGATTAGTTGCGACCGGCCATCACGCCGCCGTCGATATCCCAGATAGCTCCGGTAACCCAGGCCGCTTTTTCGCTCAGCAGAAACGCAACAGTTTCCGCGACATCGCGCGGCGTACCGACGCGGCCAATCGGATGGAAACTGTTAAAGCTGTTCATCACACCTTCTACTTCATCTTTCGCAATAAAACCTTCGTAAATCGGCGTCTGCACTACCGCCGGTGATACGGCGTTTACGCGGATACCGTTGCTACCCAGCTAAATCGCCATATTTTTAGTCAGTTCTGCAAAATCCTTACAACGCCCTGAAGTGCAGGCATTTCACGACTGGATGGTGGAAGAAATTCAGTAAGATGTTACGATTATCGCGCCTGTCCCATCCCTGAACCTCACTACTGAGACCCTGATGAACAAACTCACTTCTTCTGTTTCTGAATCGATTACCCGTGATCTGGCCCTGCGTATTATCCGCGGCGAGCTGGGCGTCGGGATGCCGATCCCAGGAGAAAATGAGCTGGCGCAACAGTACGATGCATCACGCACCTCAGTGAGAAATGCACTTCAGGTTCTCGGCGCGAAAGGGATGTTGCTGATCCAGGCCAAACGCCGCAGCACCGTGACGCCCCGCGAGCAGTGGAGCTTTCTCGATGCTGAAGTGCTGTCGTGGCTGGAAGACGTCGGGATTGAGTCTGAGCTGGTCGAGCAACTGATGCTGACGCGTCTTATCTTTGAGCCGGATGTCGCGGCTATGGCGGCGCTCAATGCCAGCGGCCATGATCTGGCCGCCATTGAAGGAGCGCTGGAAACCATGCAGTCCGGCCAGAAAAATAACAGTGCGGCACAATTTGAAAGTGGCGATCTGGCATTCCACACCGCCGTACTCAGGGCCTGCCACAACCCTTTCCTGGCGTCGGTCGGTAATGCACTTTCTGCCGCTATGCTGCTGTCTTTCAAACAAACACTGGAAGACGATCTGCAACTGACGCAGGAAGCCGTTCTGCAGCACCGTGATTTACTGGAAGCGATCCGCCTGAAACAACCGGATGCGGCGCGTCAGTGTATGCGCAACCTCCTGCTCAGCGCTGCACACAAACATATCTGGCGCGAAATCCCGGAAAAGTATCAGCACTTCTTCTGATCCTCATTTTCTCCCAATTTACTGACTTCTGATCTCCCTCACAGATCTAAGGTCATTTTGTCTTCATCATTCTTGTATTACAAGAATGAACTTGTTGTAACTCAAGAATGAGGATGCGATGAAAAAAGACTGGATTGCTATCGACTGGGGAACCTCCAATTTCCGGGCGTTTTTGATGAATGAAAATCTATGCACCGACAGCATCAGTGCCCCCTGCGGCCTGATGCAGGTCCGCGACCGGCAGTTTGCTGCGGCACTGCAACCGCTGATCCAGCCTTGGCTCGACCGGTGTACGTCATTGCCGGTGCTGATGGCTGGCATGGTCGGCTCACAACAAGGCTGGCGGGAAGTGCCGTATGTCACGCTGCCTGTCGGTTATCAGCAACTGGCGCAACACGTCGTTGCCGTGCCAACCCCGTGGGGAAGCCCGTGTCAGATTGTGCCCGGTGCCATCGGGAACAATGCCAGTGGTTTGCCGGATGTGATGCGTGGCGAAGAAGTGCAGCTGGTCGGGCTGGCGGCGCTGTACCCGCAGCGGGAACATCACGTCATCCTGCCCGGCACTCACAGCAAACATGCGGTACTGCATCACGGAAAAATCCGCTGTTTCAGCACGTTTATGACCGGCGAAATTTACGCCGTGATGCTCAGCCATTCACTGCTCGGGCGGGATCTGCCACAGGCAACGGAAGAGAATACGGCCTTTGCACTAGGTGTAAAAAACGCCCAACACGCGCCCTGCCTGAGTAACGCGCTGTTCTCCGCGCGCACCTTGCGCCTGAACGACACGCTGGCACCTGACCAGATTGCCAGCTATCTCTCCGGTCTACTGATTGGCGCGGAATTGCGCGAGCTGCCGCAAAACGAAGCCTGGATCGTCGGCTCACCGGAACTGACTGAACGTTATACCCGCGCAGGCCACCTGCTGGATATCACTCTTTATGCCGCCGATGGCAACGACTGCTTCACCAGGGGTATGAGTCTGATTTATCAGAGCCTTGATGGAGAAATCGTATGAATTATTTGGAATTCTCAGACCGCTGGCAGCAGGGTGCGCTGCCGCTTATCGCCATTTTACGTGGCGTGACACCCGCCGAAGCGCAAGGTGTGGCGCGTACCCTGCTGGAATGCGGATTCAGCTGGCTGGAAGTGCCGCTCAACAGTCCGGAACCGCTGGAGTCGATTGCCATCATGGCAAAAGTGGTGGGTGACAACGGATTTGTGGGCGCGGGTACCGTGCTCTCTGAACATCAGGTGCATCAGGTAGCGGATGCAGGGGGTCAGCTGATTATTTCGCCGAACGCCGACCTTTGCGTTATCCGCGCCACCTGCGAACTCGGTCTGTTTAGTCTGCCCGGCATTGCGACACCCGGCGAAGCCTTTTCCGCCCTGCGTACCGGTGCCAGCGCCATCAAACTGTTCCCGGCTGAGCTTGTTACCCCGGAGGTGACCAAAGCGCTGCGCGCCGTTTTGCCCCCGCAGGCGGTCTGCCTGCCGGTCGGCGGGATCAGCGCAGATTCCGCGCAGATGCGCCGTTATCTGCAAGCCGGTGCGAACGGTTTCGGACTGGGCGGTGGCCTGTATCAGCCGGGGATTTCCCTGACGGCTCTTCGCGAACGCGCTCAGGCTTACAAAGCGGCGTGGGATCAGGCGCAAATCCGGTGAAAAATCTGCCCCTGCTTTTCGTTCCCGAAACCAAAAACATTTCGCTGGAAAACATCGAGAAAAACCTGATGGCCGGTCTGCCGCTGAGAAGCATCGGCAGCTCGCTGTAATTCAACTAACCCCCTCCCGCCGGAGGGAAAATGAGAGGTCAGAAAAATGGCGTCATCACTTTCTGAAAATAAAATCAGCGCGGTGTACGGCAAAATAACGCGCCGCCTGATCCCCTTTTTGATCTTGTGCTATTTCTTCGCTTATCTGGACCGCGTCAACATCGGGTTTGCCAAACTGCACATGCAGGATGCGCTGAATTTCAGTGATACGGTTTACGGCTTCGGTGCCGGTATCTTCTTCATCGGCTATTTTCTGTTTGAACTGCCAAGCAATCTGATGATGCAGCGTTACGGCCCGCGCTTCTGGATAGCGCGGATTATGATCAGCTGGGCGGTGCTGTCGGCCGCGATGATCTTCGTAAAAACCCCGACGCAATTTTATGTTCTGCGCTTCCTGCTTGGCGTGGCCGAAGCCGGTTTCTTTCCCGGCATCGTGTTCTATCTCACGCTGTGGTTCCCGTCATGGCGCTCGGCTCGCACCCTCGGCCTGTTCATTCTGGTCACCCCGCTCTCCACCATTGTGGGCAGTCCGCTTTCCGGTTTGATCCTCAAAACCTTTGAAGGCGTCGATGGCCTGCACAACTGGCAATGGCTGTTTGTGGTGGAAGCCATTCCGTCTTTCCTTCTGGCGTTCGTCGTCCTCAAATATCTTGATAACGACGTAAAATCTGCCCGCTGGCTGACTGACGAAGAAAAAGTAATTGTCGCCGATGACCTGGAGACAGACCGACTGCGCAGCCTGATGGCTAATGCCGGTAAACCGCCGCAAAGCCTGAAACTGATGTTTAAAAATGGTTATGTCTGGTTGCTGGCGCTGATTTTCTTCAGCTTTAACATCGGCTACTACGGCATTAATTTCTGGCTACCGTCGATCATCAAATCGTCCGGCGTTACCGATGATTTTCACATCGGCCTGCTCGCCGCCCTGCCGTACGTTTTCGGCGCCATATTCATGGTGTGGAACAGCCGCCATTCAGATTTACGCTGCGAACGCCGCTGGCATATCGCTATTCCGGCCATTGTTGGTGCGGTCGGCCTGAGCCTCAGCGCGTATTGCAGCGGTTCGACGATATGGATGATGACCTGGATTTGCCTGGCGATGTCCGGAACGCTGGCGCTAATCCCGACTTATATCAGCCTGCCCGGCACATTACTTTCCGGCACTGCCGCGGCGGCTGGTATCGCGCTCGTCAACTCGGTCGGCAATCTGGCGGGATTCTTCGGCCCGACCGTTCTCGGCTGGCTGAAAGACAATACCGGCAGCACCAATTCAGGCCTGTATATTCTCGCCGCGTTTCTGCTGCTGTGTGCGCCATTGATATTTTTGTTACCAGCACGGCTGGTTAATCCCCGTCGCAGCCCTGAAAAACCGGCTGAAACCGACGTTGAATCATCATTAAAAAGAGGCAGTGTATGAGCGGATGCAGCAACGGATGTGGTACCTGTGGTGACCACTTTAACCCGGTATTAAGCGGAGATGACGGTGCGCTCAAACGTGCACTGTACAAATCGATGGGCCATACCGACGAGCAGCTGCGCCGTCCGGTGATCGCGGTGGTCAACAGCTACACCAACGCGACCGCCGGACACGTCAATCTCAATGAGCTGACCGCCGAAGTGCTGAAAGGGATCGACGAGGCGGGCGGCGTCGGCATGGTATTTGGCACTATTGCGCCGTGCGACGGCATCGCCGAAGGCCATCTCGGCATGCGCTACATTCTGGCTGCCCGCGAAGTGATTGCCAGCTCCATAGAAGTGATGATGCGCGCCCACCGTTTCGACGGCATGGTGATGCTCGGTTCGTGCGACAAAATCGTACCCGCCATGCTGATGGCCGCAGCACGTCTGGATATTCCAGCCATTCTGGTCAACGGCGGCCCGATGTATCCGGCGCGTTATCAGGGCAAAGACTGGGACGGCAACATCGTGACCGAAGCCATCGGCTGGAAAAAACGCGGTGAAATCGACGAAGCAGAATTCCGCCACATCGAAGATATTGCTGAGCCCGGCCCCGGCTCCTGCACCATGTACGGTACTGCCAATACCATGTGCTGTATTGCTGAGGTGATGGGCATGAGTTTACCCGGCAGCAGCACGCTGCCCGCCATTTCACCGCAGCGCCGCGAATGCGCCTTCCGCACCGGCCAGACGGCGGTGGATCTGGTGAAACGCGGCGTGAATGCACGCCAGATCATCACACCGGAATCCATCCGTAACGCCATGGTTTACCTGCTGGCCACCGGTGGCTCGACCAACGCGATCCTGCATTTACAGGCTATTCATTACGAAGCGGAATACGGCCATCTGCCGCTGCTGGAATTCGACAAAATGAGCCATCACGTTCCGCTGGTCGCCGCACTGTATCCGGCCTCGGAATACGACATGATTGATTTCTGGGAAGCCGGTGGCGTGCCTGCGGTCGAGAAAGAGATCAGTGAGCTGATCAATCTGGATGCACTGACTGTCAGCGGTCAGACCAAAGGAGAATGGCTGGCACAACAGCCCCGCACCGGGCGTCCAGAAGTGATTCATACACTGGCCATTCCGGTGCGTAACGAAGCGGGTGTCGCGGTGCTGCACGGTAATCTTTCGCCGCTCGGTTGCGTGGTGAAACCGGCGGCGGTGCCGGAAGACCTGATGATTTTCAGCGGTCCGGCGGTGGTATTTAACAGCGAACAGGAATCGGTAGACGCCATTCTTTCCGGTGACATCGCACCGGGCAGCACGCTGGTGTTGCGTTATGAAGGGCCGAAAGGCGGACCGGGCATGCCGGAAATGTATAAGCCGATGAAATGCCTCGAAGGCATGGGATTGTCTGACAGTTGCGCGCTGATCACCGACGGGCGTTTCTCCGGTTCAAACCGTGGCTTGTTTGTCGGCCATATTTCCCCGGAAGCCAGCGACGGCGGAGATCTTGCGCTGGTAGAAAATGGCGACATCATCACCATCAATATTCCCACCCGCGAACTGACCCTCAACGTCAGCGCCGAAGTGCTGGCCGAGCGCCGCAAGCATTGGGTACCCGTCGAAAAACAAGTGCCACGCGGATTTCTGCGTTTATATCGCCGCTGGGCGCTGCCCGCTGCACAGGGCGCGGTGTTAGCTGACCGCGACGAGGAATAATTATGTATTCATCTTCTGATATTTGCGGCGTCAATCCGATTGCCGCACTGCCGTTTACTGCGCAGGGCGAACCGGACTATGCCAGTTTTAACCGGTTACTCAGTCATCTTGCCGATACCGGCATTCAGGGGCTGACGCTGTTTGGTATCGCCAGCGAATTTCCCAAACTTGAGGACTGCGAACGGCTGCGCCTCGCCGATCAGTTTTTATCCACACTCAGCGGCAGCGGGATTTTTCGCGCCATGTCAGTCACCGATCACAGCACTGAAGTGGCGGTGAAACGGGCGCGCGACTATCAAAAACGTGGCGCAGATGCCCTGATGCTGTTGCCACCGTTTTTCCTGCAACCAGACGCGGCGGCGATTTCACACCACATTTTTTCAGTGCTGGAAGCCGTGGATATTCCGGTGATGGTGCAGTACGCGCCGGGTGAAACCGGTTTGTCAATTACGCCGGAACAGCTCAGTGAAGTGGCGGCGCGATACCCCCATGCGGTTTTTAAAATTGAATGCAATCCGCCGGTGGAATACACCCGCGAATTTTTACAACGTGCACCACAGGCCAGCGTGCTGAACGGTTACGCCGGTTTGTATATGCTGCAAATGCTGGCGGCGGGCGGAAAAGGCGTGATGCCGGGCTGTTCGTTCAGTGAAATCTATGTGCAGATTTATCGTCTGTGTCAGGCAGGAAAGTCGCAGGAAGCGCAGGAACTGCACGGCAAACTGCTGCCGTGGATCCGCCGCTGGATGACGCATTGCGAGTACATCATTCAGGTGGAAAAAACCATTTTGTATAAACGCGGGATCATCGCGACGGATTATTGCCGCCATCCGGGATGGACGCTGACGACGGAAGATCATCAGGCAATCGACACTTTCATCACCGATTTTTCACTTTAATCAGGCGGAATAGGTATGACTACCACGCTCAAATTCCCGCGGGTCGTTATGGTTACCGGTGCCAGCCAGGGTATTGGCCACGCCATCGCCAGCACCTTTCTGGGGCACGGCGATATCGTGATTGGCTGTGCGCTTTCGTCTTTTGAAAAAGCGCCCCACGCACAACAATTGCAGGAACAGTTTCCGGAACAGTTCTTTTATTATTCGGTCGATATGACCGAAACGGACTCTATCGCCCGCTTTATCAGCGAGGTGGTGTCTCGTTTTGGGCGGCTGGATGTGCTGGTGTCCAACGCCGGTAAAAACGTCTTCAAAGGTATTGATTGTGAACTTGAAGACTGGCATCACAATCTCGATCTGAACCTGCGTTCCCACTGGTATATCGCCAAATGTTGCCGTCCGATGCTGGAAAAATCCCACGGCGTCATTCTGGTCATGACCTCTAATCATGCGTTTTCCACCATGCCGGGCTGTGCGCCGTATAACATCACCAAACGCGCCCTGCTATCGCTGGTGCAAAGCCTGACCATCGAATGGGGACCGGTTGTGCGAACCGTGGGGATTGCTCCTGGTTTTATCGACACAGCAGGTAACCAGGAATGGTTTGATTCGTATAAAGACGGGGAGGTGGCACGTCAGGAAACGCTCAGAAAACATCCGGTCGGACGCATCGGCACGCCGGAAGAAGTGGGTGAGCTTTGTCTTTATCTGGCCAGTCCGGCAGCCGGTTTTATTGCCGGAACCACCATCGTAATGGATGGCGGGCGCAGTGCTTTAATGCAGGATTGATACATCTTTGTGCCCTGCTCTCGTCAGGGCACATTCTCAGCGTCATCGTTGATTATCTCCTGCTAGACTTTTGAGTCTTAACCTCAAAAAAAGATGCGGAGAATGTCATGTCAGAACAGTATCAGCCACCGAAAGTCTGGACCTGGAATAAAGACGAAGTCAGCAAGTTCTCGAACATCAACCGCCCGATAGCGGGCCCGACACATGAGAAAACGCTGCCGGTCGGTAAACACCCGCTTCAGCTGTATTCTCTTGGCACACCGAACGGCCAGAAAGTGACGATCCTGCTGGAAGAATTGCTGGAACAAGGCGTCAGCGGTGCGGAATATGATGCGTTTATTATCCGCATCAACGAAGGCGATCAGTTCTCCAGCGGATTTGTGGACGTTAACCCGAACTCAAAAATTCCGGCACTGCTGGATAACTCCGCCACGCCACCACTCCGCGTGTTTGAATCCGGCAATATCCTGCTGTATCTGGCAGAAAAATTTGGTAAGTTCCTGCCGAAAGACCTCGCTGGTCGCACCGAAACCCTCAACTGGTTGTTCTGGCTGCAAGGCTCCGCCCCTTATTTGGGCGGCGGTTTCGGACATTTTTATCATTACGCGCCGGTCAAAATCGAATACGCCATTAACCGCTTTACGATGGAAGCCAAACGTCAGCTTGATGTGCTCGATCGCCAGCTCGCGGAGCACCGTTTTATTGCCGGTGAGGAATACACCATTGCCGACATCGCCATTTTCACCTGGTACGGCAGTCTGGCTCAGGGCGGCTTGTACGAATCCGCCGAGTTCCTCGACATCAAATCCTATAAGCATTTCCAGCGCTGGGCCGCTGATATCGCCAGCCGTCCGGCGGTAAAACGTGGCCGTATCGTCAACCGTACCTGGGGCGACGAACAGCTGGAAGAACGCCACGATGCCTCTGATTTCGATGGCGTGCTGAAGTCGTAACAGGCTGGCAGCAAATAAACAAAGGGCGGGATTTTGCGATCCCGCCCTTTTTGCGTTTAAGCGTTTTTATGCTTTTTCTGTCTGCGGATCGAGATACTTTTTGAACCAGGCAATGGTCCTTTCCCAGGCCAAATCCGCCGCTGCTTTGTCATAACGCGGGGTCGAATCATTGTGGAAACCGTGATTCACGCCGGGATAAATATGCGCCTCATAGACTTTATTGTTGGCTTTCAGCGCCGCTTCATACGCAGGCCAGCCTTCGGTAATCGGTTTATCCAGTTCGGCGTAGTGCAACAATAACGGTGCTTTGATACGCGGCACATCTTCAGCTTTTGGCTGACGCCCATAGAAAGGCACCGCCGCAGCCAGTTCCGGATAGGCCACTGCCGCCGCATTGGCCACGCCGCCGCCATAACAGAAACCGGTGATCCCGACTTTACCGGTCGCCGTTTCGTGATGCATCAGAAACTCAACGGCAGCAAAAAAGTCGTTCATCAGTTTGGCCGGATCGACTTTTTGTTGCAGCTCGCGCCCTTTTTCATCATTGCCCGGATAACCGCCGACTGAACTCAGGCCGTCCGGCGCCAGTGCGACAAATCCGGCTTTAGCCACCCGCCGCGCCACGTCTTCGATATAAGGATTCAGGCCGCGATTTTCATGCACCACCACGACTCCCGGCACTTTGCCGGTCATTTTGGCCGGACGCACCAGATAGGCTCTCACACTCCCGTGCCCCTGCGGCGACGGGTACTGAATATATTGCGCCACAATATCCGGATCGGTGAATTCCACCTGTTCGGCGTAGGCGTAATTGGGGGTCATCAGCGTGGTCAGCGCGGCCAGAGATAATCCGCCCGCGACAAATTTTGCAGAGAGATCGAGAAATTCTCGTTTGGTCATTTTGCCGTGTACGTAGAAATCAAAATATTCGAGGAGTTCAGGCGGAAAGTCTTTAGCTGTCATTCGCGTCATTTTCAGGCTCCGTTCCATGCAAAAGAAGCATAAATAATGGCCTGCTTTTGTCGATTTTGTAAACCGATTGTGAAATTGACCATCAATCCTCCCCGCACAGACACTTTTGACGGCTGAGAATGCTAAACTACAGCGCAATAGGGAGGGGCAATGAAAATACATTTCATCGAGTGGAACTCAGAATACGAAAGGATGATGACGTCTGCACTTAAAAAAGAATTTAATGTGCATACGATTTATCACGTCAAAAAACACTATAAATCTGTTCGTGCTTTATTGCCCTGGAAGCATCTGAAAAGCTGGCACCATCGGCTGCACTCCTCCATCAAATTCCGCCACATCGCGAAAGACGATATCGTTATTTGTAATGGTTACAGCGCTTTTTTGATGCTGGATTGCCTTGCACTGCTGAGTTGCAAAAAAATACTGGTGCTGCGCGATTCGGTCGCTGCCCTGACGGCGAAAAGACGCAGGTTAAAATTACTTGCTGATGACGAAATTTATCTCGACAGAGCAACACCCGTTTTTGATGTTATTTATAGTTTTGATCCCGAGGATTGCAGGAAGTACGGCCTGTCGCACGTCAGTCAGTTTTTACCGTTCACCCGTAATGACCTTGCTGCGCAAGCGGCTGAGCCGGTAAATGCCCAGACAGAACAATCATGCTTTTATGTCGGGGGTTATGATGATTGCCGGGCAGATCTGATTAATGATCTGGCGCCGGTATTGCGGGAAAACCACTGCCAGCCGGACTTTTATCTGGTGGGGGGGGACGCTGAGGATCCGAATTACCCGAACTGCTGCTTCAATAAAAAACTCAGTTATCAGCAAAATATCGAGAAACTGAAACGCTCCTCTGTCGTGCTGGAAATTAATAAACCGGGTCAAAGCGGATTAACACTGCGCGCGCTAGAAGCCATGGCTTTCAACAAAAAACTGATTACTAATAATGCCTCGATAAAAGATCATGATTTTTATCACCCGGACAAAATCTTTATCTGGGGAGAAGATGACCTCAACAGCATTGCCCATTTTCTGTCATCTGAGCATCAGAAAACTAACCTGACTTTGCTGGAAATTTATTGCGCTGACGGCATGCTGAAATCATTGACCGGAAATGCAGTAGAATAAAACTTATACCTGCCGACAAAAGCGGGCAGCAGAAGGAGCCACAATGAACAACAATCTCGCAGGGCTGAGTAAAGAAGAAATGGATAAAGTGAGTGCCGGGCTGGCTGCCGGGACGGTCGCAGTGCGTGAGCGCAATAATCTGCCGGTGAATGCAGATGAAGTTGAAATGGCGCAGCCGGAGCATCTGCGCGCATATTTCCGCGAACGTCTGGCGCACTACCGGCAGCAACCTGCCAAAAAGTAGCAGCACCTTATCAGCAGCGCACCGCGAAGAAATCGTTGATCGCCTGGATCAGATAAACCGCCGCCTCACCGGGCGGCGTCTGCCCCTGATGCAGGCTGATCCCTACCTCGCCCGGTTCGGGCAACTCATTCAATATTCTGACCGTCTGCGGCCTGCCAAAATCGGTGCGCACGGTAATGCCTAATCCCGCCGACATTGCAGCCCAGATCCCGCTCAGGCTGCGGCTGGTAAACGCGATACGCCAGGGAATACCCGCTTTATCCAGCGCCGTAGTGGCGGCATTTCTCATCAGACACGGCGCTTCAAAAACCAGCAACGGCACCGGTTCACAAGTTTCCTGATAGTGTTTCAGGTCGAAATTTTCAGGACCAATCCAGCGCAGCGGTATCCGTCCGAGTGACACGCTCGACGGGAAAAGCGGCGCGTCATCAGCCTGCCAGCACACCGCCAGGTCAAACTCGTTATGGCGGATCCCGTCGAGTAATTGCTGGTTGCGGGTAATGCTGGCCGATACCTGAACCTGCGGATGCGCGCGGGTGAATGTACCGAGGAGTGCCGGTAGCAGGGCTTCACCGAAGTCTTCCTGCATCCCCAGATTGATGCTGCCTTTCAGGGCGCTGGCGAGCAGGACCGCGCTGGCTTCATCGTTCAGGGTGAGGATACGCCGAGCATAACTCAGCATCACCTCGCCCCGTTCTGTCAGGATCAGATGCCGTCCCGATTTCTGAACCAGTTCCGTACCGGCCTGTTGCTCCAGTTTTTTCAGTTGCGCGCTGACGGCGGAAGTCGAGCGCCCCAGCCGGTCTGCTGCCAGCACAAAGCTGCCCAGCTCGATGCCGGTAACAAAACTGCGTAACGCCTCTGCATCAAAAGTCACCGGTCGTTTTGCCACGCTTAATCATCCCGTTTTTATGGATCAACACTGCTGTTATTTTCGATATTAAGGATAATCATAACGCCTTATGCTCCTTTTCACACCCGCAAAAAGGAGCCTGATATGAGCACAACTTCATCCCAAACACAGACGCTGGATACCATGTCGCGCCTGACGCCTAAATTTGCCGAACTGACAGAACAGGTGCTGTTTGGCGATTTATGGAAAAGAGACGAAATGTCCCCGCGTGACCGCAGCCTGATTACTGTTGCCGCGCTGATCGCCCTGAACCGCACCGAGCAATTGCCTTTTCATCTTAGTCTGGCAGTAAAAAACGGCATCACGCGCGCCGAACTTTCAGAGACGATCACGCATCTGGCGTTTTATGCCGGATGGCCTGCTGCTGCGTCTGCCCTGACCCGTTTTGCCGCGCTCAATGATCAGTAACCCGTAGCCAGTCACAAGAGAAACTGACGATGCCTTTTACCCGAATTTCATTACCCGAACACCGCGCAGATGTCTGGCAGAACGCCATATCCGCTATTTTACACAACACACTGGTGGAACATTTCGCTGTTCCGGCGGATGACTGTTTTCAGCTGTTTGAACCGGCCAGCCGTCGTCAGCGGGTGATAAACCCGACGTATCTGTCCGGGAAAGATGATCAACGTTCAGAGGATTTTTTGCTGTTTCACATCACCGCTGGCAAACCGCGAAACAGCAACCAGAAACAGGAATTTTTCCGTCATCTGGCAGGCGATCTGCACGCTGCACTTGGGATTTCTCCGGCGGATGTGATGGTCGTGGTGAGTTTTACTCAGCCGGAAGACTGGTCATTCAGCCACGGGAAAATGTTTACGCTGTGACGGGAAAGGCTGCCCGAAGACAGCCGGTAAAATCAACGCGCGGTAATTCCTAACTTTTTCATTCGGGATAATAACGTGGTGCGTTTTAACCCCAGCCGCTGAGCCGCACCACGGGGCCCGGCGACCACGCCGTTGGTGTCTTTAAGAACCAGCAGAATGCGTTCCCGCTCGTCTTCATCACTCAGTTGCGGTGCTGGCGCACTTTCCCGCACCGATGGAGCGACGACATGCGCCATCGGTAGCGGATAATTCAGCTCGGGAAGTTGCAGATCCAGCACCGTTCCGCGGGTCAGAAGCACCGCACGCTCAATGACATTTTCCAGTTCACGCACGTTGCCAGGCCAGGGCATACGGCTCAGCAGGCGCAGGGTTTCCGCAGGAATACTGTCGATAGTGCGCTTCATGCGTTTGGCGATTTTATAGGTGAGGAATTTCACCAGCTGCGGAATATCTTCCGGACGCTCCCGCAGCGGCGGAATAACAATCGGGAATACATTCAGCCGGTAATACAGGTCACTGCGAAATTCTTTGTCGGCCACCATCTGCCGCAGGTCGCGGTTGGTGGCTGCAATCATGCGCACATTCACCGAGATCAGTTTGTTCCCGCCCACCCGTTCAAATTCCTGTTCCTGTAAGATGCGAAGTAATTTGGGTTGCAGCTCCAGCGGAATTTCCCCCACTTCATCCAGAAACAGCGTGCCCTGATCCGCCAGTTCGAAGCGCCCCATTCTTTGCGCCGTGGCACCGGTGAATGAGCCTTTTTCATGACCGAACAGATCACTTTCCATCAGGCCCGCCGGCATCGCCGCGCAGTTCATTTTCACCATGCGCTGATCACGGCGATCGCCCAGGTTATGGATGGCGCGGGCGATCAGTTCTTTACCGGTGCCGGTTTCCCCAAGGATCAGCACCGAGCAGTCGCTTTTCGCCACGATCTCGACCTGTTTCAACACCGCAGACATAGAAGGACTGCGCCCGACGATGTCGCTGAAATCCGGGTTATTGCTGTTGATTTGCTCGGTCAGATACAGGTTTTCATGTTGCAGTTTTTCCTTCAGGCTTTTGATTTCCTGATAGGCCAGTGCGTTATCCACGGCAATCGCAATACGTTCGGCAATTTGCTGTAAAACCCGTAAATTCGCCGTGTTGAAATTATCCGGCTGACACTGCGCCAGTTTCAGCACGCCCAGTGTTTTATGACCAAAACGTAACGGCAGAATGCACAGAGTTTTGGTCTGATCACGCCACAGCAGCTGAAACAGCGTGCTCTCATCGCTCCCGAATTCTTCTGAAGGCCGCACGTTAGTCAGCAGCATTTCGCCGCTTTTCATCACCTGCTGTTCGAGGGAACCGCTGAGTGTCATGCGCGACTGCTCACGTTCAGCAATGTGAGTTTGTACGTAATGTGTGGCGTAAACGCTGGCCTGTCCGCTGTCTTTATGTGCATCGCACAGCACAATGCTGATGGCATTAATGTGGAAAAAATGATGAATGGTTTTGGCGATTTCACCGGTCAGTTCATCAAGATCCAGCTTAGAAAGAACCGCGTTAGTGATATCAACCAGAATGCGGAAATCGTCACGCTCGTGGCGCAGCTGAGATTGCTGGAACAGAGCATTTTCACGCAGCTGGATTTGTTCAACCGCAATCGCCGCCAGCATACAGAGCTCATGAAGACCGTTTTTGTCTTCCTCGCTAAACGGCGAAGCATTCTGGCGGGTAAACTCACAGCCGCCCAGCAAACCGGATGAGGCAACCAAAGGCACCAGACAATATCCGCTAAACGCCGGATACAGGTTTAGGGCGCTCAGCTGCGGGAAATGCAGATGCAAAGCATCACTGCGCCAGACCTGAATTTTTGGATTACTCAGCAAGGCATGAACCGGCCCCGTCGCCAGCAGAGTTTCATCTTCGTAACTGACCGGCTGATGATGGGGATCGATACCATAAAAACTGACCCGTTCACTCTTGTTGAAACTCTTGTTTTCTGATGCCTGGCTGTCGAAAAGAACCAGCGTCACGGCGTCAGCAATACCGGCACCCTGCACCACCTGAGTCAGAGTTTCCAGCAGCGATGTCATGGTCTGTTGCAGCAGCAGTGTGCGCGTCAGTTCCAGCAATCCTTTGTGTTTGGTAATGCTCATTGTTGCACTCTGCATAGCGTCAGCTCTGGATAGCATAATTTTTTGAATGAAAGCAGTAAGGAAAATTCTACCCCTTTCGCAGCAACGGGCCCCCTGACGAGATCAACAAATCCGGGGTAATGGCTCCGCATTTGGCAACATTAGCTGGCGTGAAACGCCCAGCGCGCCACGCAGACATACCTGCGTCTGCCCCGTCACTTCCCCGATGGTGATGGCATCAGCGCCAAGCGGATGGCTGCGCAATATTTCCAGCACCGCGTTTTCTTCCTGTGCCGAGACCACCACCACCAGTTTGCCTTCGTTGGCAAAATTGAGCGGCTCCAGTCCGAGCAGTTCACAAATTCCCCGCACCGCCGGTTTAACCGGTATTGCGGTTTCGTCGATGCAAATCCCGAACCCGCTGGCGGCGCTGAATTCGTGAAGAATGGCATTTACGCCGCCCCGCGTGGCATCGCGCAAAGCACGGACACCCGACAGTGCGCGCAGCGGCGCGATCATCGGCGCCAGCACGGCACAGTCGCTTTCCACCTCCAGGGTCATTCCCAGCTGTTCGCGAAGGTTGAGGATAGTGGCACCGTGATCGCCCAGCGTGCCGCTGACGATCACTTTGTCACCAACCTGGATCCGGCTGGCGGCCCAGTGAATATCGGCAGGGATCACCCCGATCCCCGCCGTATTAATAAAGACTTTGTCGGCTGCGCCGCGCTGCACCACTTTAGTATCGCCGGTAACAATGGCAATACCCGCCTCGCGTGCGGTCTGCGCCATCGCATTCACTATCTTCTGCAAGTCTTCCAGCGGCAGCCCTTCTTCGAGAATAAATCCGCAGGAGAGATAGGCAGGCGTTGCGCCGCTAACCGCCAGATCATTCGCCGTGCCGCACACCGCCAGCTTGCCAATGTTACCGCCGGGGAAAAACACCGGATCGATGACATAGCTGTCCGTGGTGAACGCCAGCCGGTCGCCCTGCTGGCTGAGAGCGGCAATCGACAAACGCGCCGCATCTTCGCGCTCGCTGAGCCACGGGTTATCAAAAGCGCTGAGAAACAGGCGTTCGATCATCTGCTGCATCGCCCGCCCGCCGCTGCCGTGTGCCATGGTGACGACTTCTTTTCGCTCACTCATCCTGCTACGCACCTTCTGTTGTTCTTTCTTGAATTACGGTTTCCTGATGCCGGTACTGATACCACGCTGCACAGGCACCTTCGGAAGACACCATCAGCGCGCCGAACGCGTTATGCGGCGTGCAACCGGTGCCAAACAGCGGGCATTCATGCGGCTTGCAACGTCCGGTCAGCACTTCGCCGCAGCGGGAACGCGGGTCATCCGCCACCGGCTGCGCCTGCGGGCTGAAGCGCAGTTCTGCATCGAACGCTGCGTAGGCCGGGCTCAGGGAAATGCCGGACTCTTTGATAATCCCAAGCCCGCGCCATTCACTGCTGCCGGAAAGCGTAAACACCTCGCGCATGGCTTCCTGTGCCAGCAGGTTACCCTCTTGCGGCACAACGCGCCGGTACTGGTTTTCAGTTTTACACGATGCCTCGCAAACTTGTTCCACCAGCATCAGCACGCTTTGCAGCATATCCAGCGGTTCGAAACCACTGATCACCAGCGGCTTACCGAATTCTTTATTGATGAAATAATACGGCGCGATCCCGGTCACCATACTGACGTGGCCGGGAGCCAGAAACGCATCGATGCGCACATCATCTTGTTCCAGCAGACTGCGTAAGGTCGGCATCAGGCTGATGTGCTGGCAGAAGACGGTGAAATTGCTCAGGCCCTCACGACGTGCCTGTTGCAGCGTGACCGCAGTCACCGGCAACGTGGTTTCAAAACCGAGCGCGAAAAACACCACCTGAGACTGCGGGTTTTCACGCGCCAGTTTCAGGGCATCCAGCGGCGAATAAACCACCCGCACGTCCGCGCCCCGTTCGCGTGCCTGCAACAACGAACCGTGCTTGCCCGGCACCCGCAATGCATCGCCAAAAGTGCAAAAAATCACCCCGTCATGTGCCGCGATTTCACAGCAGGCATCAATTCGCCCCATCGGCAGCACGCACACCGGACACCCCGGCCCGTGGATAAATTCCAGTTGCGGTGGCAGCAGTTTATCCAGACCGAATTTGAAAATAGCGTGGGTATGACCGCCGCACACTTCCATAATTTGCATCGGTTTATCTGCGCTGTAAGGCAGATGAGTCGCCCGCTGATGCAGGCGTTCGATTAATGTTTTCGCCAGTTTAGGATCCCGAAATTCATCAACAAAACGCATTACCTTGATTCTCCCGCACCTAAAAATAATGCGACATCGGCTTCCACTTCTTCCATCGCGTGCAGCGCGTCCAGAGTGTCCAGCGCTTCCTGCTCATCGAGGCGGCTGAGGGCAAAACCGACGTGGATTAATACCCAGCTGCCGATCAGCGCTTCGCGTTCACCTTCACACACCAGCGCGATATTGACCTCGCGGCGTAATCCGTATACCTGCGCCCAGGCATGATCGCGCTGCTGTTCATGCAGCGCGACAATTTGTCCCGGAATGCCTATGCACATCGCTGCTGCTCCAGCCAGAGCAGCCATTGATCCATCCCTTCACCCGTGGTGGCGGAAAGTGGGATCACTTCAATCTGCGGATTGACCTGACGCGCATTGGCGATACAGGCCTCAACGTCAAAACTGACGTAAGGCAGCAGATCGATTTTATTGAGGATCATCAGGCGCGAAGCGGCAAACATGTGCGGATATTTAAGCGGTTTGTCTTCACCTTCAGTCACCGATAACACGGCGACTTTATGCAGCTCGCCGAGATCAAAGCTGGCCGGACACACCAGATTGCCGACGTTTTCGATAAACAACAGACTGTTATTGTTTGGTGATAACTGATGCAGCGCATCGTGAACCATTTGCGCGTCCAGATGGCAGCCTTTACCGGTATTGACCTGAATGGCCGGAACGCCGGTGGCGCGGATCCTATCGGCATCGTTGGTAGTCTGCTGATCGCCTTCAATGACCGCGCAGTCGAAATACGGTGCCAGCCGGGTCAGGGTGCTGGTCAGTAAGGTCGTTTTACCGGAACCGGGGCTGGACACCAGATTCAGCGCCAGAATGCCCGCCGCGGCAAAGTGCTCGCGGTTGTGGGCGGCAATATGATTATTCTTCGCCAGCACGTCCATTTCGATATCCACCAGACGACGCGACGCAAACGGCAGTCCGTGGGAATGCCCGTGTGAATGGTCATGGGAATGATCGTGAGAATGATGCGTGTGTTCACTGCTGATACCTTCGATACGAAGTTCGCCGCTGGCACAACCACAGGTACTGCACATAGCTTTCTCCCCGGACAAACGAACGTCCGTTATTCGATTTCAATACGTTTAATTTTCATGCCGTCACCGGCAATCACCCGCAAATCCCGTCCGCCACACTGCGGGCAAATCAGCACGTTTGGACTGAGCAGCGCGATATCCTGCTGGCAGGTGCGGCACCAGCTTTCGGCTTGCGGCGTGTCAAGATGCAGCTGGCATCCCTGCGCCAGAGTTTCGCGACACGCCAGCTCAAAACAAAACTGCACCGCTTCCGGCTCGACGCAGGAAAACGCGCCGATCTCCATCCATACCGCCGTAATTTTCCGCGCATTATTTTGCCGTCCGAACTGTTCCATTATTTCCACGGCATTCTGACATAACGTAATTTCATGCATTATTTCCCCTCCCTCAGGAGAACAATAAAAATCAGATTGCAATATTGATGCCAGAAATTTCGTCACGGCTTTTATTGCGCAAAACATCTCGTGAAAAAATAGGCGAATACCGCCCGTCATAATTGTCGAAATATGGTGTCATCGACATGTCATTTATTGACTCCGCTGAAATGGAACTCAGATTTGAAATGACCCAACTCATTAATTAAAAAGCATTTATCAGAATAAATCAGAAACTGGCACGCTTTATGCCAACAGAGAGTTATGCGCCGTATTTTCGTCGTCACCCGACATATCAATTAACAACGGATAATGAACATGAGCACTCTCAGCGAACTGACCACCAAAGCCGACTATATCGCCAGCAAAAACAGCCAGATGAAATCACAATGGCATACCTATCAGAATAGCCTGATCCAGGCCGTCACCACGTCAAATAAAAAGATAAATCATGAATTTAACTGCGGAGAAGAACAGGATATCCGCTTTGCGCTGTTCAATCATTTCGAGATCAGCATTCATCAGGGAGATGACTTTTACAGTCAGGACATCATCTACAGCCTGAATATGGCGCAAGGCCAGGAAGAGGCGGATTTCAGAGCCTTCGCGCAGGCCAGATTGAGTGAAGAAGGCCGCCTGGACGACACGGTAGACATCCATGACAGGAATGCCGTGCTTGAACATTATCTGAATAAGATCTCCGCTATTTATCAGTGTCTGTTTGATTCACTGCACAGTAATCAGCCTGTTCATCCGCAATTAGAAAAATTACTCCGCCACGCAGGATAAAAAACCAAAAATATTATTTCCAGGTCGGGTGGAAATAAGCGTTTTTACCGGATGTATTGCCCGTTTTTTAACGGACTCAATGCCGACATAAATGTCGAAATGTCAATTTAAGTGCCGATTTCGTCACCTTTGACGAAATACCAAGGAGACTTCATGCGCAATATGGCCGCCATGAATCAGTATGTGATCGCGGACCCCAAACTTTGTATTGGCTGCAATACCTGCATGGCCAGCTGTTCGCGGGAGCATCAGCTGCAGGGTCTGCAATCTGCGCCCCGTTTGCAGGTGATGCGTAACCGGCTGGATTCCGCGCCGGTGATGTGTCACCAGTGTGAAGACGCGCCTTGTGCGCAGGTTTGTCCGGTGAACGCCATCACCCGTGAAAACGATGCAATTCATCTTAACGAGAGTCTGTGTGTGAGCTGCAAACTGTGCGGCATCGCCTGTCCGTTCGGGGCGATTACGTTTTCTGCCAGCACCCCGCTGGATATCCCGCGCGACTGTAATACCTCCAAAGCACTGCCCGCACCCCATGCGCCGCGTGCCGTCAGTCCGTTTCTCGACTGCGTGCCGGGGCTTCGCGCCGTGGCAGTGAAATGCGATTTATGCCGCTTCAGCCCCGAAGGTCCAGCCTGCATTAAAACCTGCCCGACGCAGGCCATCACACTGATTACCGCCAGTCTGTCTGAATATTCCAGCCAGCAAAAACGCCTCAATGCCATGAACGTTTTCCCCGCCGGACTGACCTCACTGAACGCCCCTGATACGGAGGCTAAATAATGACGACTTTATTTTCCGGTGAACCGGCGTCGTTACTGGCGCTGGCGCTGCTGGTTTGGGTACTTAGCGGCATTGGCGGCTGGCTTGTGGCCGCTGTGGCGAAAGTCAGCAGCCTGATTTTTGGCGCGGGCGGCATGGTTGCTGCACTTTGCGTCATCGCTGCCGCATTACAGATTATGCAAGGCGGTGCGGCGGTTCAGGCCGTGCTGCCGGTTCTGCCCTTTAACGCAGAACTGACTGCTCTGAATGCGTTAATTCTGCTGGCGATGTCCGTCACTGCGGCCATCAGCAGCCTGTATGCCTGTGCATGGCTGGCGAATGTCAGTGCGCGCAAGCGTGCCCGTACCGGTCTGATGTGCAATCTGCTGATGGCCGCGTTGACGGCGGCGGCGATTTCGGCCAGCGCCGTAGAACTTGTCCTGATGATGGAAATGGCGGCCCTGTGCGCCTATTTCATGATTGTGCAGACCGATGATGTGAAAAGCCGCCGTGCGGGTCTGAATCAGTTTTTATCCGGCCGTGCCGGTACGCTGTGCCTGATCCTGGCCTTCGCCCTGCTGCATCACGCCAGCGGCAGCATGAATTTTGAGGTGCTGCGTCATGTGACGTTCACGCCGGGCATTAAATCGGCGGCGTTCGTGCTGGCGCTGGCCGGTTTCGGGTTGTATGCCGGGATTATCCCGCTGCACGCCTGGGTGCCGCAGTCGCACTCCAGCGCACCGGCTCATGCCGCCGCCCTGTTCTCTTCTGCTCTGATGAAAATCGGCATTATCGGCATTGTAAAAGTCGGTCTGGATCTGCTGGGCGCACCGCCACTCTGGTGGGGCCTGATGGTATTGCTTCTGGCTGTCCTGACCGCGTTTATCGGCGGATTGTATGCCCTGATGGAGCATGATATCCGTCGCCTGCTCGCCTATCACACGCTGGAAAACGTCGGAATTATTCTGCTGGGTGTCGGGGGTGCAATGACCGGCGTGGCGCTGAATCTGCCGCTGCTGGCGTCTCTCGCGCTGCTGGCGGGCCTGTTCCATCTGTTCAATCACGGATTGTTTAAAACGGCGCTGTTCCTCGGTGCCGGTGAAATTGAAATGCAGACCGGCATTAAGGATATGGAAAAACTTGGCGGGATCGCCCGTCTGATGCCGTGGACTGCGGCTGCCATGCTGATTGCGCTGATGTCGATGGCCGCGCTGCCACCGTTAAACGGTTTCGCCAGCGAATGGCTGCTGTATCAGTCACTGTTTCAGCTGAGCGCCAGCCACGTCTTTATCGCCCGTCTGATGGGGCCGCTGCTGGCGGTCGGTCTGGCTCTGACCGGCGCGCTGGCGCTGATGTGTATTGCCAAAGTTTTTGGCGTCACTTTCCTTGGTACACCACGCTGTCAGGCCGCAGCGGATGCCACACCGGCACCACTGGCAATGACATGCAGCACGGTATTGCTGGCGCTGCTGTGCGTGATTTCCGGCGTGGCCTCACCGTGGATTATTCCGCAATTCTCCGCCGTCGCCGCTTCCGTACTGAACACGCCAGTTCTGCTGGCTGCCCAGCATGGCGTGGTGTTCTCCCCGACGTCCGCGGTGTCTGCGCCGATGGTAGCGATTCTGCTGCTGGGGATGCCGATAGTGCCGTGGCTTATCGCCGTGGTACTGCGCGGTGCACGGCTGCCAAACCGTTCGCGTGGCGACGCATGGGCCTGTGGTTATGCACACTCCCCCGACATGGTGGTGACAGCGACCGGTTTCGCCCAGCCACTGCGCGTGATGTTCGCCCCGCTTTACCGTCTGCGCATTCATGCGACACCGGCGTCACTGGTTTGCGCCCTGCACCGTGGCTGGCTGGGGGCTTTCTGCCGTCGTCTGGCGTTCATCGAACTGGCCGTATTACTGGTCGTGGCTTTTGCCTGAGGAACTGACTATGAATTTTCCCTCCCTGCTTGCCGGTTCGCTGTGGCCGCTGGCGCTGCTCCAGGCGGCAGCTTTACTGGCTGTCGCTCCGTTGTTTGCCGGATTCAGCCGCGTGATGCGTGCGCGGATGCACAACCGGCGCGGACCCGGCATATTTCAGGAATACCGTGATATCGCCAAATTACTCCAGCGTCAGAGCGTCGCACCCGCAGCGGCAGGCATGGTGTTTCGCAGTATGCCGTATCTGCTGACCGGTGGTTTGCTGGTGATTGTCACCGCCCTCCCGATGGTGACGCTGACCTCACCGATGGGCGCGGCGGGCGACCTGATCACCATTATCTATCTGTTTGCCGTGGTGCGTTTTGTCTTTGCCATCGCCGGTCTCGACACCGGCAGTACTTTCACCGGTATTGGCGCCAGCCGCGAAGCCGTTCTCGGTGTACTGGTTGAGCCGATCCTGCTGCTCGGCCTGTGGGTGGCGGCGCTGGTCGCCGGTTCCACTTCGCTCGGCGCGATTGCCGCCCGCGTTCTGCACTGGCCGCTGTCTTCTTCCTTAACCCTGATTCTGGCCGGTCTGGCCTGTGCGTTCGCCACGTATATCGAAATGGGCAAATTGCCGTTTGATATGGCCGAAGCCGAGCAGGAATTACAGGAAGGTCCGCTGACTGAATATTCCGGCGCGGCGTTAGGCGTGCTGAAAATCGGCATCAGCCTGAAACAACTGGTGGTGTTGCAGTTGTTCCTCGGCCTGTTTTTCCCATTCGGCATGGCAGAACACCTGACACCGCTGGCGCTGCTGACCGCCGTGATCTTCTGCCTGCTGAAACTGCTGATCGCCGTGTTTGTCGTCGCGCTTATCGAGAACAGCGTCGCCCGACTGCGCTTTCTTAAAACCTCCCGCACTACGTGGGCGGGGTTCGGTCTGGCGTTTCTGGCACTGGTTTCCTGGCTGGTCGCAGGCTGACCTGACATTTTTTCTTATCCCGCCACGGCGGGAAGAGGCTTTGCAATGAGTGAGTTCAACACCGCATTAAATCAAAATCCGGTCGGTAAAGAGTATCTGGCTGCACTGGAAAAACAGTTCCCTTCGGCGATCCTCGGCAGCGAATGGCAGACCGACACCCAGGCGACCGTCACCATCAGGCTGAACTGGCTGCCGGAAGTGGTCGAATGGCTGTACTACCAGCAGGGCGGCTGGCTTTCCGTGCTGTTCGGGAACGATGAGCGCACGCTGTGCGGCAATTACGCACTGTATTACGTGCTGTCGATGGAAAAAGGCGTGAAATGCTGGATAACCGTGCGCGCTGAAGTGGATCCGATTTCGCTGGAATTCCCTTCCGTGACGCCTCGCGTACCGGCCGCCGTCTGGGGTGAGCGCGAAGTGCGGGATATGTACGGTTTGCGCCCGGTCGGCTTGCCTGACGAACGCCGTCTGGTACTGCCGGATGACTGGCCAGACGATTTATATCCGCTGCGCAAAGATGCGATGGATTACCGCCAGCGCCCTGCCCCGACCACGGACGACGAAACCTATCCGTTTATTTCTGAGGCCAAAGAAGGCAGCAAAATCGTGCCGATTGGCCCGCTACACGTCACTTCTGACGAACCCGGACACTTTCGTCTGTTTGTTGATGGCGAAGACATTATTGACGCGGATTACCGTCTGTTCTACGTACATCGCGGCATGGAAAAACTGGCCGAAACCCGCATGGGCTATAACGAAGTGACGTTTTTGTCAGACCGCGTGTGTGGCATTTGCGGCTTCACTCATAGCGTGGCTTACACCTCGTCGGTCGAAAATGCGATGGGCATTGTAGTGCCGGAACGCGCGCAGATGATCCGCTCCATTTTGCTGGAAGTGGAACGTCTGCACAGCCATCTGCTGAACCTCGGGCTGGCCTGTCACTTTGTCGGTTTTGACTCCGGCTTCATGCAGTTTTTCCGCATCCGTGAACAGTCGATGAAGATGGCGGAAATCCTGACCGGGGCGCGCAAAACTTACGGCATGAATCTGATCGGCGGTATTCGTCGCGACATTTTAAAAGACGACATGATCGCCACCATCGCGCTGGCGGGCGGCATGCGCCGTGACCTGAATGAGCTGGTGGATATTTTGCTGAGTACCGCCAATACAGAGCAGCGCAGCATGGGCGTCGGCATTCTGGATCCGCAGGTGGCCCGCGATTTCAGCAACGTGGGCCCGATGGTGCGCGGCAGCGGTCACCGTCGCGATATGCGACAGGATCACCCCTACGCCGGTTACGCCAAACTGCCGTTCGAGCTGTGCAGCGAAACCGGCAACGACGTCTATTCCCGCCTGAAAGTCCGGATCCATGAAGTTTTCAACGCGCTGAACATGATCGAGTTTGGCCTGCAAAGTCTGCCCGGCGGCCCGCTGGCGGTAGAAGGCTTTAACTATATTCCGCACCGTTTCGCGCTGGGTTTTGCCGAAGCGCCACGCGGTGATGACATCCACTGGAGCATGACCGGCGACAACCAGAAGCTGTTCCGCTGGCGCTGTCGTGCGGCGACTTACGCCAACTGGCCGACGCTGCGCTACATGCTGCGCGGCAATACCGTTTCCGATGCCCCGCTGATTATCGGCAGCCTCGACCCCTGCTATTCCTGCACCGACCGTATGACGGTGGTCGATGTGCGCAAGAAAACGTCCATCGTCGTGCCTTACAAAGAGATCGAACGTTACGGCATCGAACGCAAAAATTCGCCGCTTTAAGGAGCCGCTCAAATCATGCTGAAACTGATTAAAAAAGTGCTCAAAACCGGCACGGCGACGGTGGGATATCCGTTCCAGCCGCTAGATTTAGCGCCCAACTTTCGCGGCAAACCGCAATACACCGCGCAGCAGTGTATTGCCTGCGGTGCCTGCGCCAATGCCTGTCCTTCCAACGCGCTGACCATGACCACGGCAGAAGACGGCGAAACCCTCCGCTGGCAGCTGTTTTTAGGTCGCTGCATTTTCTGCGCCCGCTGCGAGGAAGTCTGCCCGACGGCGGCCATCAAATTATCGCAGGAATTCGAACTGGCGGTCTGGCGCAAAGAGGACCTGTATGAAACCGCGGATTTCCCTGTCTGCCATTGCCGGGAATGCGGCAAGCCTTACGCCGTGCAAAAGGAAATCGACTTTGCGCTCAGCCTGTTGCAGGAAAGCGCCGCGCTGAGCGACCGGCAGATAAGCGATCGCCGCGTGCAATATGAAACCTGCCCGACATGCAAAAAAATGCACGGTCTTTCTTCCAGCGACCGCATTGATATTGGCCGCCATATGACTACGGAGGCCCGCTGATGAGCCATAACCCGATTGCGCCGCGTGACGAAAATGGCCTGCCGGTGCCCGTAACGCTGGATGAAAGTATTGCCAAACTGAAATCGACTTTACTTAACAGCATCCGTCGTTCCGCCTACGTTTACCGTGTGGACTGCGGCGGCTGTAACGGCTGTGAGATTGAGATTTTCGCCGCCATCTCACCCCTGTTTGACGCTGAACGTTTTGGCATCAAAGTCGTTCCATCGCCGCGCCACGCAGATATTTTGCTTTTTACCGGTGCGGTCACCCGTGCGATGCGTATGCCCGCTTTGCGTGCCTGGGATTCAGCGCCGGACCCGAAAATCTGCATTTCCTACGGCGCGTGCGGTAACAGCGGCGGTATTTTCCACGACCTTTATTGCGTCTGGGGCGGCACAGACAAAATCGTACCGGTAGACGTTTACATCCCCGGCTGCCCGCCGACACCGGCGGCAACTATTTATGGTTTCGCGATGGCGCTGGGTTTGCTGGACCAAAAAATCAAAGGCCAGCAACACGACGAGACAGCCGCAGAACCGGCTGCTTTATTGCATCCCGAACTGCCGCAGCCGTTGCGCGTGCTGCTCGACCGCGAGGCGCGTCGCATGGCCGGTTATCGCTATGGTCGCCAGATTGCCGATGAGTTTATGGAACTCGTCGCTGCGCCCGGTTTGCTGCCGGTGGAGCAACGGGTTTCTGAATATCTCGCGCAGAAAAGTGACCTCCGCCTGAGCGAAATCGTCGGCAACCTGCAACACATTTATCAGCAGGTGCTGCGCGGGGAGGTACGTCTGTGATGACCTCCGTTAACGACCAGCGCTACGCGCGCCATCAGCCTTATACCGGTCATACGCCTGACAAAAACAAAGTCATTTTCTACTCGCTGAGCAGCAAATTTGTCGATGAAAAAAGCGCACAAAAACGCAGCTCGCAAAAAGCGCAGGAAGTGATTTATTACAGCCTGGCCATCGGTCATCACCTCGGGGTGATCGACTGTCTGCAATCACGCCTCGAATGCCCGCTCGACGGCTATCTCCAATGGATTAACTGCCTGCCCGAAAACTGCGAGGCCCGCCGCAAACTGGCCGGTGTTCAGCGTTTTGGCGAGATCAATATCGACAGCAGCCATACTCATTTGCTGGCACTGGCGCTGCGTGACGCAAGCCCGCAGATGACGGCGCAACAACAAGGCTGGAGCGAACAGCTTATCGCCCTGCTTGCGCAAATTGAAAACGACCCCGCCATGTACCTGATGGTCAGGAGATACGATGCCTGATTCGACTTTCCGCTACGCACTGTTGTGCGTGGGCAACAGCATGATGGGCGACGATGGCGCTGGCCCCCGGCTGGCGGAGCTGTGCGCGGAGAAACCGCTGACCGGCTGGACGGTGGTGGACGGCGGTGCTGCGCCTGAAAACGACATCGGATTTTTACGCGAGCTGCACCCGCAGCATCTGGTGATTGCCGACGCCACCGACATGGGGCTGGCACCCGGTGAAATGCGCATTATCGCCGAGGAAGACATCGCCGATATGTTCATGATGACCACTCACAATCTGCCGCTGACCTTTCTCATGCAGCAGCTGCGTGAGGACATCCCGCAAATCACATTTGTCGGCATTCAGCCCGACGTTGTCGCTTTCTATTACCCGATGACTGACGCCGTAGAACAGGCGGTCCGCCGCCTGCATCAGCTGTTACCGCGACTGGAAACCGGGCTGGGGATCGCCCCGTTCAGTCTTTCGACATAACTGTCGATAGGGTGACGATGCAGACATGACGTCAGTAAATAATTTCGTCAGAAGACCAGCGGATAAAAATAAGCTGCTGAATTTAATATCAAAAAATTAAAAACAGGAACTGGCACGCTTTATGTATAGCCAGTAGATGAAACCAATGACTTAGGGATGAAAAAAACATGAACCGGTTCATCATCGCCGACCCCAAAAAATGCATCGGCTGTCGTACCTGTGAAATTGCCTGTGTGATGGCACACAGCGATTCAGAGGATATCTCACTGCTCAATGCCGCGACGTTCGCGCCACGTTTGCATGTGATCAAAGGCGTCAATCTCAGCACTGCCGTGATGTGCCGCCAGTGCGAAGACGCACCCTGCGCCAATGTCTGCCCAAACGGTGCTATTGCGCGCACCGGTGACCATGTTCAGGTTATGCAGGAACGCTGCATCGGCTGCAAAACCTGCGTCGTTGCCTGCCCGTATGGCGCGATGGAAGTGGTCACCAAACCGATTTTTCGCCAGAACGGCGCGGCGATGGTCGCGACCTCCGATAAAGCCGAAGCGCATAAATGCGACCTCTGCTATCTGCGCAGCGAAGGCCCGGCCTGCATGGAAATCTGCCCGACGAAAGCGCTCTACGCTATCGACCGCAACCAGTTACAGGAAATGAACGCAGAAAAACGCCGCCGCGCTGCGCTCGACAGCACTTCACCCCTGCTGTTTTAAACCCGGATAGAGGAAGTCATTCAATGAATAAAGTTACTACTGTCTGCCCGTATTGCGGCGCCGGATGCAAAATGAATCTGGTTGTGGATCAGGGAAAAATCATTCGCGCGGAAGCCGCGAACGGCGTGACCAATCAGGGCGAATTGTGCCTGAAAGGCTATTACGGCTGGGATTTTCTTAATGACACCAAACTGCTGACGCCGCGTCTGACGCAGCCGATGATCCGCCGTCAGAAAGGCGGAAAACTCGAAGCCGTGAGCTGGGATGAAGCCATCCGCTACACCGCGCAGCGTCTGAAAGAAATCAAACAAAAACATGGCCCGCGCTCGATCATGACCACAGGTTCTTCCCGTGGCACTGGCAATGAAACCAACTACATCATGCAGAAATTTGCCCGTGCGGTCATCGGCACCAACAACGTCGACTGCTGCGCCCGCGTGTGTCACGGCCCGTCCGTCGCCGGTTTACAGGCCACGCTCGGCAACGGCGCAATGAGTAATTCCATCGGCGATATCGAGAACTCAAAATGCCTGCTGGTGATCGGCTATAACTGTGCTGACTCCCACCCGATCGTCGCCCGCCGTGTGATCAAAGCCAAAGAAAAAGGCGCGCAGATTATCGTCTGCGATCCGCGTCGTATCGAAACTGCCCGTATTGCCGATCAGCATCTGCAAATTAAAAACGGCTGCAACATGGCGCTGGTGAATGCTTTTGCCCATGTGCTGATCGAAGAAAATCTGTATGACCACGACTATGTTGCCAAATACACCGAAGGCTTCGAGGAATACCGTAAAAACGTCGCCGATTATTCACCGGAGGCCATCGGGGAGCAGACCGGCGTATCTGCGCAACAAATCCGTCAGGCGATGCGCACTTACGCCGCCGCGCCTTCTGCCACGATTATGTGGGGCATGGGGGTCACACAGTTTGGTCAGGCCGTGGATGTGGTCAAAGGGCTGGCCGGACTGGCTTTGCTGACCGGTAATCTGGGGCGCGCCAACGTCGGCGTCGGCCCTGTTCGTGGTCAGAATAACGTGCAGGGCGCGTGTGACATGGGCGTGTTACCTAATGAATTCCCCGGCTATCAGTCGGTCACTGATCCGAATATCCGCGCGAAATTCGCCGATGCCTGGGGCATTGACGTCAATCAGATGGACACGGAAGTCGGCCTGCGCATTACTGAAATCCCGCATCTGGCGATTGAAGGCAAGGTCAAAGCCTACTACATCATGGGCGAAGATCCTTTGCAGACCGAAGCCGATTTAGGGCTCGTGCGCAAAGGGTTTGAGGCGCTGGAATTCGTTGTAGTGCAGGATATCTTCATGACCAAAACTGCGGAACAGGCGGATGTCATTTTACCGGCCACTTCCTGGGGTGAGCACGGCGGCGTGTTCACCTGTGCAGACCGTGGTTTCCAGCGTTTCGAAAAAGCCATCGAGCCGAAATACAACGTCAAACGCGACTGGGACATCATCAGCCTGCTGGCCACAGAAATGGGTTATCCAATGCATTATCAGGATAACCAGGAAATCTGGGATGAAATGCGCAGCCTGTGTCCGCTGTTCTACGGCGCGACCTACGAAAAAATGGGCGAACTGGGACACGTTCAGTGGCCTTGTACCACGCCTGAAGATCCGGGGACGCAGTTCCTTTACGCCGACAATCACTTCGATACACCGACCGGTAAAGGCCAACTGTTTGCCGCGCCTTGGCGTGCGCCCGCCGAAGTGCCGGACGGCGATTATCCGCTGGTGCTGTGTACTGTGCGTGAAGTCGGTCACTA
Organism: Rahnella bruchi; assembly: GCF_003614975.1. Taxonomy (GTDB): domain Bacteria; phylum Pseudomonadota; class Gammaproteobacteria; order Enterobacterales; family Enterobacteriaceae; genus Rahnella; species Rahnella bruchi. The sequence goes on from NZ_QZWI01000003.1 coordinate 295,584, forward strand.
CTCCTGCCGCTCAATGACCGGTAACTGTGCGGCGCTGCAAACGCTGGCCGATGAGCCGGGCTTCGTGCAGATGAATCCGGTAGATGCTCAGGCACTGGGTATCCGCGATCAGCAACTGGTCTGGGTGTCATCACGCCGAGGCAAAGTCATATCCCGCGCCAACTACAACGAGCGTATCAACGCCGGTGCGGTTTACATGACTTATCAGTGGTGGATTGGTGCCTGTAATGAACTGACGCAGGACAATCTGGATCCGATTTCTAAAACGCCGGAAACCAAATACTGCGCGGTGAAAGTCGAGCAAATTGCCGATCAGCGCTGGGCAGAAAACTACGCCCAGCAAACTTACAGCGACATGAAAGCGCGCCTGCGCAGTGCCGTCGAAGATGTGATCCCGGTGGTTGAGGTTTAAGTTTAGCGCCTCCCCCAAAGGAGTGGATCCTGGCTTTGCTCCCTCCCCTTCGCTGGGGAGGGAGCAAAAACCTCTCTTTTCGCCGCCCGCTTCTTAACGTTTAAAAAGGCTTTTTATGTCTGGCTTACTCATTCGCATCTCAGGCAAGGTCCAGGGCGTCGGTTTCCGGCCATTTATCTGGCAACTGGCTGACCGGCTCCAGCTTTGCGGGGAAGTCTGTAATGACAGCGCCGGTGTTGAAATCAGGCTGCTTGCGCCGGTTAATATCGAAACTTTTATCCGCCAGTTACAACGCAACTGCCCGCCGCTGGCGCGCATCGACGGTATCAGCGTGGACTCTTTCGAGTGGCAGGATGTGCCACAACATTTCACCATTACGCCAAGTCGTCAAAGCCGGATGGACACGCAGGTGGCGCCCGATGCGGCGACCTGCCCGGAATGTTTGCAGGATATTTTCCGCCCCGGCAACCGGCGGTTCGGTTACGCTTTTACCAACTGCACCCATTGCGGTCCGCGTTTTACGCTGATCCGCACCATGCCCTACGATCGTCCTTCCACCAGCATGGCGCAATTCGCGCTGTGTCCGGCGTGCCAGCAGGAATATGACAATCCTGCCGACCGGCGTTTTCACGCCCAGCCGGTGGCATGCCCGCACTGCGGCCCGCAGGTCAGTGCGACATTTCAGGATGGCAAAATACTGGCGCAGGATCAGGCTGCGCTGGATCACGCCGTGGCCACATTGCGTGCGGGAAAAATCGTCGCTATCAAAGGGCTCGGCGGATTTCATCTGGCCTGTGATGCCACGCGGCAGGACGCGGTAATGCGGCTGCGTGAGCGAAAACATCGTCCGTCCAAACCGCTGGCTGTGATGCTGCCGGACATCGGCTGGCTGGCGCGATGCAGTGACGACAGCCCGCAGTTTGCGCTGCGTGAACTGCTTGAATCCCCCGCCGCACCGATTGTGCTGGCGACGAAAAGCGCGATGTCGCCGTTGTGTGCAGCCATCGCGCCGGAGCTTGATGAAACCGGCCTGATGTTGCCGTTCACGCCCTTGCATCATTTGCTGATGCAGGCATGTCAGACGCCGCTGGTGATGACGTCCGGCAATGCCGCTGGTTGTGCTCCGGCGCTGACCGTGACTGAAGCGCTCGCGCAGCTCAGTGACATCGCCGATCTGTGGTTACTGCATAACCGCGACATTGTTCAGCGTGCTGATGATTCTCTGGTGCGGCTGACCGCGCAGGGTACCGAAGTGTTGCGTCGTGCGCGCGGTTATGTGCCGGATGCGCTGCCGTTGCCGCCGGGTTTCAGCCTTCAGCCACCGCTGCTGGCGCTGGGCGGCGACCTTAAAAATACCTTCTGCCTGGTTCGCGGACATCAGGCCATTCTCAGCCCGCATTTTGGTTCGCTGACGCACAGTGATATCGCAGAGCAACAGCGGCAGGCGATTGAACATTTTCAGCGACTTTATGACTGTACGCCAGTGGCAGTGGCGCGCGATGCGCATCCGGGTTATGTCAGTCACCATCAGGCCGAACACCACGCTTTGCGCATAGTGGATGTCTTTCATCACCACGCGCATATCGCCGCCTGTCTGGCCGAACATCACTGGCCGCTGGAGGGTGGCAAGGTGATTGGTCTGGCGCTGGATGGCCTCGGTTATGGCGAAAAAGACGGCCTGTGGGGCGGTGAATGCCTGCTGGCCGATTATATGCACTGTGAGCATTTGGGGGGATTACCTGCCGTCGCACTGCCCGGTGGCGATCGTGCTGCATGCGAGCCATGGCGCAATTTACTGGCACACTGGCAGGCGTTCGTGCCGGACTGGCAGACGCGTCCACACGCGCAGTCGCTGCTTTCACACCCGTGGGAGCCGCTGTCAAAAGCCATTGCTGCCGGAATCAATTCGCCGCTGGCGTCTTCCTGCGGTCGTTTATTCGATGCTGTCGCCGCTGCAATTGGCTGCGCACCGCCGCAGCTCAGCTGGGAAGGTGAAGCCGCCTGCAGACTGGAAGCGCTGGCAAATCAGGCGCACGGTGTTTCACATCCGGTCACAATGCCGCTGCGGCATAGCGAAAATGGAACATTTCTGGATCTGGCAACGTTCTGGCAACAGTGGCTGGACTGGCAGGCCCCACCTGCCGCACGGGCTTTCGCTTTTCATGATGCTCTCGCACAGGGGCTTGCCGCCCTCGCCTGTTATCACGCAGTCAGGACCGGCATCCGCACCGTCGCCACCGGTGGTGGTGTGCTGCATAACCGTCTGCTGCGCCAGCTTTTACACCGCTATTTAACGCCCCTGAATGTGCTAATGCCGCAAAACATTCCCGCCGGTGATGGCGGTCTGGCGCTCGGTCAGGCACTCATTGCCTGCGGCCGCCTGCAACAGACTTCTGCTCAAAATTCTTCTGGTTATAAAAATAAGGATCTCCATGATTAACCGTCAATTTTTCTCTTCGAACCGCCGAGCATTCTGGCTGTTAACCGGACTGGTGGCCGTGAATTTGATCGCCTGGGGATGGGCGCTGGCGGTGTTTCGTCACAACGCGGCACTGATTGCCGCGGCATTACTGGCTTACAGCTACGGGCTGCGCCACGCGGTGGATGCCGATCATATTGCCGCCATCGATAATGTGACCCGTAAGCTGATGCAACAAGGCCAGCGACCGGTCGCCGTCGGGGCCTTTTTCTCGCTCGGACATTCCAGCATTGTGGTGCTGGCCTGCGTGGCAATCGCCGCCACTTCGCTGGTCTTTGGCAATAAAATCGGCTGGCTGCATGAGTACGCAAGCACAATCGGCACGCTGGTTTCCGCGCTGTTCTTATTACTGATGGCGCTGCTGAATGCGCTGATCCTGCGGGATGTTTACCGCCGTTTTCAGAAAGTGAAACAGGGAGAAACTTTTACCGCCAAAGAAGAGCTACAGGCGGTACAAGGCGGCGTGATGAGCCGGATTTTCAGCTTCGCGTTTAATCTGGTGAATAAAAGCTGGCAGATGTATCTGGTGGGTTTTTTATTCGGACTGGGTTTTGATACCGCCACTGAAATCGGCCTGCTGGGCATTTCAGCCGCAGGTGCGTCTTCCGGTATGTCGGCGTGGAGCATTATGGTGTTTCCGGCGCTGTTTGCCAGCGGCATGGCGCTGGTCGATTCACTGGATAATTTTGTGATGGTCGGGGCTTACGGGTGGGCGTTTGATAAACCGGTGCGCAAGCTCTATTACAACATGACCATTACTGCCACCAGTGTGGTGATTGCCCTGTTTATCGGCGGGCTGGAAGCTCTGGGGCTGATGGCCGACAAACTGGATTTGCACGGCGGATTTTGGACGATTGTCGAGCGTCTCAATGACAATATGGGCAGCGTAGGATACGCCGCCGTGGCGATTTTTCTGGTGTTCTGGGGCCTCTCGGCGCTCAATTACCGCCGTAAAGGCTACGACAATCTGGCTGTATAGTCTGCTCGCCGGGACTTCAGAAGTCAGGCGTCATTTGGCAAGGTGATCTGTTTTTCCAGACGCAGCGATCCGCCGTCCGTTACTGTAATCATAATTTGAGTTTTACTGCCCGGCTGGACGGAAAAACGCATACGGCCAAGAGGCTGCGGCTGATTAGCGGAAAGGTTCACATTGCTGCTCTGACGACTGGTGCTGCTGCCCGACACGCCTTCTTGTGAAACGGAAACTGCCACCTGACAGGCGCAGGCTTTGGTGAGGTTAACCATCGGGGTGATGACGTAAGTCTGGGCATCGTTGTGGGTGTCGAACCACAGCTGGTTAGACATCACGGCGGCAATCAGGAGCAAATGCATGGCGTTTATCCTCAGGGTTCAGTCGAAAAAAAACAGGGCTAGTGCCCTGTTCTGTGTTGCTCCTCCCCTTCGCAGGGGAGGGAGTGAATCAGTTTTGTGAAGCGTAGGCCAGGTTAGCTGTACCGACCTGAGTAATGCTGGTCAGAGAGCCATTAGCACTTTGTGAAGCCTGAGCGTAGTTGCCTGAACCATTCTGGGAGACAAGCACTTTGCTGCCGTTGGCGCTCTGCGCTACGTTAGCACCGTTGTAGTCACCCTTTTGCACTACGCTGATCAGGCTGCCATCACCGGTCTGATTGGTACCGGCGCTGTTTCTGTAACCATCCTGGTTAATCGCTGTGAGCGATTTTTGTGCGCCAGTCTGAGTGGCGTTGGCCAGGTTTGAAGTACCCTGTTGGTAAATCTGAATTTCAGAATTCCACTGAGTCGCAGTAAACGTCGGCACTGTTGACGGAGGTGTAGAAGGACCACCGCCGCCACCACCACCATGACTTGGACCGGTTGCAAATGCACTGCCACTGACGACTAAAGCGGAGACTGCCACAATTTTCCAAAGTTTCATGATGCTACCCCATTGGTTTAATATCGGATGTCATAAAAAACGTTTTACTTTTCATACTTCGAATTTCAGATGCGTTGGCTGCGCTCGCTCACACCCGTCGCTTAGTTATCTAAGCTCCCGGCGCTTCCCGAGTTGGCCACCTTCCTGCACCTCGAACTATTTTGAGTAAAATTTTGTGTTTTAATGCTGTGTCACTCTAATCGCCATTCCTGACGAGTTTTGTACGACACCGCTGCTCTGGTTCGTACCATTCTGGCGAATTTCCGTCACACTCCGGCCTTTTTGCAGAATGTAAGCCGTATTGCCAAAATTCTGTTGCGTAATGGATGCATCCCCGCCGCCGCTTTGCGATATATAAGCAAAGTTATCGCTGCCGCTTTGGGATATATCGGCGTTATTTCCATTACCTCGCTGATTTACCACCGCAGTATTGTCTGCGCCTGATTGTCGGATTACGCTGGAATTTCCATAACCCGTCTGATTATTCGCAGCCAGATTGCTATTACCGTTCTGGTAAATCGTTGATGAATTCCCCGATGAATTTCTCGCGCCAGCAAAAACTTGATCCGGATTACCAGAACTCATTTCCGAGTAAGCCATATCAAACTGCTGAGCGTGAACGACCCAGGATACTGAAAGTAACGCCAGGGTCAGCAAAGTCTTTTTCATTTCGTCACCCTGTATATCACCGGTGACTGTGTATTTTCTCACCGGGTTATTGCTGTTGACGAATTGATTATGGTGTTTGGCGAAAATAAGAAACTCACCCGCACGTCGTATTTTAATTTTCAACTTCATTAAAAAGTATGAGACGTCACTTCTCATGCGGATTGACCAGAATGCCCCGGTAATACGTCAGTGATGCTAATAGACCCCATGGCATTAATCCTAAAGTGCCAGGAAACCTCGGCGTAAATAATCACACAAATGCAACTATTCCTAATATCTCTGCGGTTTAAAAAAGGCATTAAAAGAGATCGCTGCCACATTTCCAACCCTTAACAATCCGCCTTCTGAGCTATTTCGTGCGCCCGCAGGCCGCTTTGCATAGGGACAAACGAGCTTAAATGCGGTCTCACCTAAGTGAAATCGATTATACAGGATGCAGTTATTTGCGTTATTAAAGAGGAATCATGCGCCCGGTTGCTGTATTGCGCCGATTATTCAGGCCGGTATTTATTTAAATTCGCAGTCATAACAAGGCCGAACGTTAAGATAGTGTAAAGTCATTACATAAGATATTTTTAACATGAACCTCTCATGCTTATGTCAATACATTAAGAAAACTTTATACATTTTACGTTACATTTTGAAACATAAATAAGCCTTGCGTAAGGTAAACCAAAAGCTAAATTGAGTCTGTACCGCACATAAAGCGATATGAAATATTATGTGCCTCAGGCCGTGTTTATTTGCTACTTTCAGATATACACAGCAAATATAAAGCTATAGGTTTAGCAAAATAAAATCTCAGTCTATTACCGGCCTGTTTATTAACAGGTGCGGCAGGCTGTGGCTATAAAATCAGGGCAGGGTTTCATTATGAGTAATGAAGCAGCAATCAATAATAATATTCTTTTATTAGTGACTAAACCATCATTACAAGCCAGTGCTTTATTGCAGCAATTAAAACAGCAACTTTGTGTCAGTACCCGATTACACAGCATTCATAAAACTCTTGAGGATCAGTATCTTCATCAGACGCTTATTCTGTTCGATATGATGGAAGCTGACCGGCGGACTATTGAGGTCTGGCAATCCGCCATTAACCGTTATCACGACAGTGTGAAATTATTATTATTAAATACTCCTGACAATTACCATTTTCGGGAAATAGAAACCTGGCCGCGAATAAGTGCTGTCTTTTATCTTTCTACGGATGAAGAACATCTGGTGGAAGGGATCCGCAGCGTGATCCGCGGAGAATGCTACTTCTCGCAAGGTTTCGCCAGCTATCTGATCAATCAGTCCGGCGCTTTCAGGCATATGCATACGGAAGACACCGGCCTGACCCATCGCGAAAAAGAGATCCTCAATAAGTTGCGTGTGGGTGCGTCAAACACGGAAATCGCACAGCTTTTGTTTATCAGCGAAAACACCGTAAAGACACATCTCTATAATTTATTTAGGAAAATATCGGTAAAAAACCGTACTCAGGCGGCGTCCTGGGCGAATGACAATCTCAAGCGCTGACATCATGACTATTTGCATCAGAAGCTTCTGGCTCTGGCTGGCGCTGCTTTGCGCCACCTGCCTGCACGTGCAGGCTGCGGATATAAAAGACCCCGGGCTGATTACCGACCATACGGTGACGTCGGTAGGTCACGATTTTTATCGTGGCTTCACCGCCAAATGGGAACTGAACTACCCGGAAACCATCACGATTTCAGAAAGACCCAGCGCCCGCTGGGGCAGTTGGATCACCATAAAAATAGGTCAGGACACCATTTATCAAACCCTGCTGTTTCCAAACCGTCGTAATTTTGGAAAGGACGTCGATACCGCGCTGGCCGGCGTGACGGAGGCGTTATCAAGACGTCAGCTGGACAAAGCATTACTTGGCACCGGGGATCTTGCCCATGACGAATTTTAATGCACAGCCTCTTCTAAGGAGAGCATCGTGAATATTCCAGTCTCTGCTTCGCGTTCAGTCATGCTGCTGGCATTACTGACGGCGTCCCCGGTTTCCTGGGGAGGCAACATGGTATTCCAGTTCATTAACCCGAATTTCGGCGGCAACCCGAATAATGGTGCGTTCCTGCTTAATGAAGCCCAGGCGCAGAATTCCTACAAGGATCCGGACTCTTACGATTTCGGCACCACCGGCACCTCGGCGCTGGATAACTTTACCGCGTCGATACAGTCGCAGTTACTGGGCAGTCTGATGGGCAACGTGAATCAGGGTAAACCGGGACGGCTGGTGACGCAGGACTTTATTGTGGATATCCAGAATACCGACGGCCAGCTGGTGATGAACGTCACTGACCGTAAAACTGGCAAGATTTCCACCATTCAGGTTCAGGGCCTGTCTGCCACGACCAACTGATTCCGACGATCAATAAAAACAGGAACACCATCATGCGCAGCTATTTATTACTCATCGCAGTTTTTGTGTTGAGCGGGTGTCTCACAGCGCCCCCGAAAGAAGCCGCCAGACCTACATTATTACCGCGGGCACCGAGTTATACCGACCTGACTCATCTCCCGTCACCAAAGGGGCGTGTATTCGTCTCCGTTTATAATATTCAGGATGAAACCGGCCAGTTCAAACCGTATCCGGCGAGTAACTTCTCGACTGCGGTGCCGCAAAGCGCCACGGCCATGCTGGTCTCGGCGTTAAAAGACTCGAAATGGTTTATTCCGCTGGAACGTCAGGGACTGCAAAACCTGCTCAATGAACGCAAAATTATCCGGGCAGCTCAGGAAAATGGCAGCGTCGCTATCAATAACCAGCGCCCCCTTTCTTCTTTAGTGGCGGCGAATATTTTGATCGAAGGCTCGATTATCGGCTATGAAAGCAATGTGAAATCGGGCGGCATCGGAGCGCGTTACTTCGGTATCGGTGCCAGTACGCAGTACCAGTTGGACCAGATAGCCGTGAACCTGCGTGCTGTCGACGTCAATACCGGGGAAGTTCTGTCGTCTGTGAATACCAGCAAGACGATTTTGTCGTATGAAGTGCAGGCAGGGGTGTTCCGCTTTATCGACTATCAGCGTCTGCTGGAAGGCGAGCTGGGCTATACCACCAATGAACCTGTGATGTTGTGCCTGATGTCGGCTATTGAATCCGGGGTTATTTATCTGGTCAATGACGGTATCGACCGTAATCTGTGGCAATTGCAGAATCCGTCGGAGGTGAATTCACCGATACTGCAACGCTACAAAAACAGCGTTGTCCCTGCCGAATCCTGATGTTCGGTAGTTGGCGAAAGATAGCCGTCGGTTGAGGCGGCTATCTTTCTTTTTAAGATGATTAAAGAGCAGTTTCAGGTTTTATTCTCTTCACTTTTCACTACCTGACGGTAATTGTTCACCCGCTTTTTGTCCTCAAGATTAAAGTCAGGATCGAGATAAATGCTCAGCCGCTTAATCAGCAAATCATCAAACGCAAACACCGTACAGAAATGATGGCTGCCAGCTTCTGAGGTAGGCCAGCGGTCGCCGTTTTGCATCACGCCACGCATTTGCCCTTCCAGCACAATGGTGTCACAGTCGCTGAAAAACCGGAAAGCATCCTGAATATGTTGGATCTTGTCGATTTCCAGCGCAAAGCGTTTACCCAATTCTCCCAGGGATGACTTCCCCTGCGCAGTGCCAAATTTCGGAAAAAACAGCACCACATCGTCAGCAAAGAGATCCAGCAAAGACGAATCTGCCTGATCCAGTTTGGCGTAGAAATTCTTAACGATTTCAATGCGTTTTTCTTTCAGTTCGTGTTCTGCCATTTTCACCTCGAAATACTCCATCCAATACTTAAGCCTAGTGACTGCGGCTGATTTTGCCAGTTATGTGGTGAGGCTCACACAATGCCGGTACCCCCCCGGATAAGACTTTTCAGCGCCGCGACGCGGAAACCACTACACTGGCGGATGTTTTAGCATTACTTCCCCTTACACTTTCGGAGAGTCACGGATGTCTCAGTTCAATCGGGCTGGTCTTAGCATGCCCCTTCCACCCGTCCCTTCCCGCTGGCTGATCATGATTGTCTGCCTGTTGCAGGGACTTTTGCTGTATTACTTTTTCTCAGATAGCCCGGCGGTAACGCAATCGGGTTTCTCCCACAATATTTACGGCCAGACTATGGCATTCACATTACCGGTGATAATTTCGTTGTCGCTGGTGCAGTTGAATGACCGCAGATTCTGGGGCGCAACCTTATTTATTACCTTGCTGTTGGCGGGCATGGCGGCGTGGGTAAAAAGTAATGTGACCGGAACACCGGCAGACTCGGTGGGGATACCGTTTAACTTTTCGCTGGTGGCGATGGTATTTTTTGTGCTGCCGTGGTTACAGGTGCAGACGTTCCCGGCGCAGAACCGGTATCGTTACGCCCATCTTTCGGCCTGTTACAGCCAGAACATGCTTTGCGCTATGCTCACTTTCCTGCTGATGCTGCTGACGGTCGGCGTGCTGGCACTATGCGCGGCGCTGTTCCGGGTGATCGGGATTGAATATTTCCACGAGCTGTTTTTCGATACGCCACTGTTCATGCATCTGGTTTTCGGACTGCTGCTGGGAATAAGCATCATTACCTGCCGCACCCAACCGGCACTGATGAACACCACCCGAAATATTATCCGTTTCATTCTCAAAGGCCTGCTGCCGCTGGTCGCCTTCGTGGCGCTGATTTTCCTGTTCGCCCTGCCCTTCACCGGTCTGACCGCGCTGTCGCAAACCTGGTCTGCCGCCAGTCTGCTCACCATTATGGCGCTGAGCCTGCTGGTGCTGGTTAACGTGGTACGTGAAACGGACAGTGGGATGAAACCCTATCCGCAGGCTGTCCGCTGGCTGGTCAATGCGGCAGTCCTGCTGCTGCCGGTCTATGCCGCGCTGGCGTTGTACGCCACGGGTGTGCGGATTTCGCAATACGGCTGGACGCCGCAGCGTCTGTGGGCGGTGCTGATTATTGTGGTCACGCTGACAGCCTCACTTTGCTACAGTTTTTCCGTCATTGATAAACGTCCGGACTGGCTGTCGCGCCTGAATCAGTTCAATAAACCGCTGTCATTGTTAGTGGTGCTGCTGGTTATCGCGGTCAACAGCCCGCTGCTCGATCCATACCGTATCAGCGTGAACAGTCAGCTGGCGCGACTCGACAGCGGTAAAACGCAGGCGAAAGATTTTGATCTCAGATTACTGCGTTTCGGGACGGGCCGCCGTGGCAACGAAGCGCTGGAAAAACTGCTGCAACATCCGGCCTTTACAGCCGATCCTCGCCTGCTGGTGACGGTAAAAAATACGATTGCGCAGACCTCCCGCTGGGGCTCATACAATGATAAAGAGGCCGATGCGCTGGCTAAAAATTACCGTATCGAAGATGCAAAAAAGATGATCACGCTGGCGAAAGGCGCGGTGCAACCGGATGACGGCTGGTGGAAGGGTCTTCCGGCACAGGAAAAATACCGTAATACCCTGCGCGATTGTCTGAGCGTTCAGGGCGCGTGCATCGTCAATACGCTGGATCTCAACAGCGACAGACAGAAAGAGATCCTGCTCTGTAATACTCTGGATGCCCCTTCCGTGAACTGCCGGATTTACGCTAAACAGGCCGGACAATGGACACAAAGCGGCGAACTTTATCTGTATGAAGATAAGGATAAGGAGACGCTGATACAGGCACTGCGCAACGGCGAAGTTAAACCTTCGCCGCGCAAATGGGCGGATATCCAGATCGAAGGGAAACGTCGCGTGGTGCATTACCAGCAGGATGAAAACTGATTTCTTTGCCCGTCACCGGCAGGGTCTCTGCCGGTGAACCCGCCGTTAAGGCATCATGCGTAATAAGGTGTCATCTTTACGGAAGTAATGATGAAAAATCGCCGCCAGCGCATGTAAGCCAATCAGGTAATAACCGCAGTTCGCCAGAAACTCATGCGCCTGTTTCACCGTGCTGCGCACGGAAGGATCCGGCGTCACGAACTGCGGCACCGGCCAGCCGAACAGAACCCAGTCACGTCCGCCGTATTCCAGCGTCAACATGCCCAGCACCGGCAACGAGAGAAACAACAGATACAGGACACCATGCACAGCATGGGATGCCGCAATCTGCCAGCGCGGCAAAGGCGGCGTGATAACCGGTGTGGTGTAGCGGGTACGCAGAAAGACACGCGCCCACATCAGCAGCCAGACGCAGATCCCGAAATTAAAATGCAGTAAACGCACCAGCGGCTGATTATCCTCCGGAAAATAGTCGCGGGTCAGCATCGCGGTATACGTCAGAATAATCATCAGTAACGTTGCCCAGTGCAGGCTTATCTGGGACAGCGAATAACGGGTTTTCATAAGGCGTTTCCTGACCGGATTAAAGGAGCGGTTTAACCGTATTTCCGAATAAGTATAAAGAAGAATTACGCAGACTTTGTGGACAGGCCGGGGGCGAAAGGTAAAGAAGTTAAAGTACTGTTAAAAAAACCGGGCCAAAGCCCGGTCTGACTGACTGAAGAGTTTTACGCGCTGACAGTCGGATCCTGCTCCACCGGCGGTTCTCCCGCCGCTTTTTTCGGTGCCAGCAAACCGTCGGCACGGAACATCGCTTTGATGCCGCGCACGGCCTGGCGGATACGATCCTGATTTTCGATCAGCGCGAAACGGACATGCGTGTCGCCGTAATCCCCAAAACCGATGCCCGGAGAGACACAAACTTTGGCATCTGCCAGGAGGCGTTTGGCGAATTCCAGTGAACCTAAATGCGCATAGGCAGGCGGGATTTTGGCCCACACGTACATCGATGCTTTCGGGTTTTCAACCATCCAGCCGGCTTCATGCAGCCCGCGCACCAGCACGTTACGACGCTGACGATACTGCTCGGCAATGTCTTTCACACATTGCTGATCGCCTTCCAGCGCAGCAATCGCGGCTACCTGCAACGGCGTGAACGTCCCGTAATCGTGATAACTCTTGATACGTGCCAGCGCGTTGACCAGCTCCGGATTACCGACCATAAAGCCGATACGCCAGCCCGCCATGTTGTAGCTTTTCGACAGTGTGAAGAATTCCACTGCGATATCTTTTGCACCCGGCACCTGCATGATTGACGGCGCTTTCCAGCCGTCGTAAACGATGTCGGCATAAGCCAGATCATGAATAACCAGCACGTTGTACTGTTTCGCCAGCGCCACCACCCGTTCGAAGAAATCCAGCTCGACACACTGCGCCGTGGGGTTTGACGGGAAGCCGAGGATCATCATTTTCGGGCGCGGAATAGTTTCACGAATGGCTTTTTCCAGCTCAGCAAAGAAATCCACACCTTCTGCCAGTGGCACGGAACGCACCTGAGCACCGGCAATTACGGCACCGTAAATGTGGATCGGATAACTTGGGTTTGGCACCAGAACGGTATCACCGTGATCGAGAGTCGCCAGCATCAGATGCGCCAGCCCCTCTTTCGAACCGATAGTGACGATAGCTTCGCTTTCAGGGTCGATCTCCACCTGATAGCGGTCGGCATACCAGCGGGAAATGGCGCGACGCAGACGCGGAATGCCGCGTGAGGTCGAGTAACCATGCGTGTCTTCGCGCTGTGCAACCTGCACCAGTTTTTCCACGATGTGTGGCGGTGTCGGGCCGTCAGGGTTGCCCATACTGAAATCAATAATGTCTTCGCCACGATGGCGTGCGGCCATTTTCAGTTCAGCGGTGATGTTGAAAACATAAGGGGGAAGACGATCAATACGTGAAAAACGACGTGGTGAACTGGAATCAGCCATAATTTCCTCTGGAGACGTAAGCGCCCGGACCGTCCGAGCGACGCTGGCCGCGTTGCGGCCTTCAACGAACATAACGCAGAGAAATAAGGCTGTCGAGATACTGAGCAACATTTTTTACTGTGTCTGTTAACAACAAATTTGACTACGGGCGCGGATCGGTCGCCAGCAGCCCCAGCAGCCAGTCGTTTTTCCACTCGTCGCCAATCCGGTAACTGTCGCGTAACCGCCCTTCCATCTGGAAACCGCATTTCTCCAGCACCCGGCGCGAACCGTCGTTGCCTTCGAGCACGTTGGCCTGCAAGCGATGGAAACCGCAATGGTCAAAGGCGAAGTTCAGCACTTCACGCAGAGATTCCACCGCATAACCTTTACGCTGATGCTCAGGCGCGAGAATAAATCCGACTTCACCTTGTTTGTAAGGCCGCCAGTCAGGGAAAAATCCGGTCAGCCCCACGGCGGCGCCGGTGTCTTTTTCGCGGATAAGCAGGCATAACCAGAAGTCGCAATAGCGATCCCAGTGGCCCAGTCGCTGCTCAAAACGAGTATGAACCAGAGCGGGCAGCTCGATATCGCCGATAAAACGCATGACCTCCGGCGTCTGGTATAACCGCAAGAAAAATGCCCAGTCGTCAGCCTGGATGGGCTGCATAATCAGCCGCGGTGTTGATAACGAAATCATCTCGGTTGGCGCTCCTGTGTCTGCCGATGGTGAAAGTCTGACCTTTTACATATAATAATGGCTGAATCCATTTGGCACGCTTATCTTGAGCGCGCAAAGAGTTAATCTGCCATGCCTCACATTTTCGATATGCTGCTGGCGGTCTTTGACCGTGCGGCGCTGATGCTTATTTGTCTGTTTTTCCTCACGCGTACTCCGCTGTTCCGCAAGCTGCTGCACAAAGAAAATGAAACCCATACGCCGCTGGAACTGACGGCTGTCACGGCGATTTTCTCTCTGTTCGCGATTTTCGGTACGCTTTCCGGGATCAACGTCGAAGGCTCGCTGATTAACGTGCGGACCATCGCCATTATGTCCGGCGGGATCCTCTTCGGGCCGTGGGTCGGTATCATCACCGGTCTGATTTCCGGTACGCACCGTTTTCTCATCGACATTCACGGTCCGACGTCCATTCCGTGTCTGATCACCAGTATCACCGCAGGTTTCCTTTCCGGCTACATCAATAAAAACGTCAAAAAAGCGCTGCACTGGAAAGTCGGGATCATTGCGGGAATGCTGTGCGAAACGCTGACCATGGTGCTGATTTTGCTGATGGCGCGGCCATTTTCGCTCGGGCTGGACATCGTTATGAATATCGCCGCGCCGCTGATCCTCGGAGCCAGTTCCATCGGACTGATTGTTTTACTGGTGCAAAGCGTCGAAGATGAAAAAGAGGTCATCGCCGCCCGACAGGCGCGTCTGGCGCTGGATATTGCCAATAAAACCCTTCCTTACTTTCGAGATATTAATGCCGATTCGCTGGCCAGCATCTGCCGCATTATCCGCGAAGATATTGATGCTGACGCCGTGGCGATCACCGATACGCGCAATATTCTGGCGTACGTCGGCGTCGGCGCGGATGAATATAATATCGGCCACGAATCCCTGAGTGAGATGACAAAAGCTTCGCTGGAAAGCGGCGAAATCACAGTCAGAAACAATGATGAAATGGACCGCACGCCGCAGATCCATTCTCTGATTATTATTCCGCTTTGGGAAAAAGGCGAAGTAACCGGCTCGCTGAAAATCTATTATTGCGACCCGCACCGCATCACTTATTCGCTGAAAGTGATGGCCATCGGGCTGTCGCAAATTATGTCCACACAAATGGAAGTCTCGCGTACCGAACAGCTGCGCGAGATGGCCAACAAAGCCGAAATGCGGGCATTGCAGAGCAAGATAAACCCGCATTTTCTGTTTAACGCGCTGAACGCAATTTCGTCGTCGATCCGCGCCCGGCCAGACGTGGCGCGTCAGCTGATCATCAATCTCTCCCGTTATCTGCGCTACAACCTGGAACTGAACGACGAACTGATCGACCTGCGTAAAGAGCTGCATCAGGTGCAGGATTATATCGCCATCGAGCAGGCACGGTTTGGCAGCAAACTGACGGTGATTTATGACATTGATGACGATATTTCGGTGAAAATTCCCAGTCTGCTGATCCAGCCGCTGGTGGAAAACGCCATCGTACACGGCATCCAGAAGTGCAGTGGGAAAGGTGTGGTAGTGATTTCCGTCAAGCATCAGGCCGGGGGAATTAAGGTTTCAGTCAAAGACACCGGCCATGGGATTAATCAGGAGACCATTGACCGGGTTGAGCGTAATGAGATGCCCGGCAATAAAATCGGACTGCTGAATGTGCATCACCGTGTTTCGTTGTTATACGGCCAGGGCCTGACCATCCGGCGTCTGGAGCCGGGAACCGATATTTCATTTGTGATTACACACGCGCCTGCGAAAGTCACGGCGGCCGTACAGAGCCAGACAGCCTGATCCGCAGAAACGTTTTTTCGTTTTACCCGCCCACATTTCGGGCCATCGTACCGGGGAGATAATTCAGTGAAAGCAATTATCGTCGAAGATGAAGTACCGGCTCAGGAAGAGCTGAGTTATCTGATTAATACGCACAGCAGCATTCAGGTCGAAGCGATTTTTGACGACGGCCTGGACGTGCTCAAATACCTGCAATCCCATGAAGTGGATGCGATTTTTCTCGATATCAGTATCCCGTCGCTCGACGGTGTTTTACTGGCGCAAAATATCAGTAAATTTGCCCATAAACCCTATATCGTGTTCATCACTGCCTACAAAGAACACGCCGCCGAAGCCTTTGAAATCGAAGCGTTTGACTACATTCTCAAGCCTTATCATGAGTCGCGTATTGTCACCATGCTACAAAAGCTGGAGTCGCATTTTCGTCGTGATAAAGAACTGGCGGGTAAAGCGTCTGGAGAGAAACAGGAAGGATTTCAGCCGGGAACGGGCAACGCGCAGCGGGTCAGTCACAGCATTAATCTGATCAAAGACGAGCGGATTATCGTCACTGATATAAACGATATTTATTACGCCGCCGCGCAGGAAAAAGTGACGCAGGTGTACACCCGCAAGGAAGAATTCACCATGCCGATGAACATCACGGAATTATGCAACCGCCTGCCGGAGGAGCATTTTTTCCGCTGCCATCGCTCATATTGCGTGAATCTGTCGAAAATCCGCGAAATCGTGCCGTGGTTTAATAACACCTATATTTTGCGTCTCAGCGATCTGGATTTCGAAGTGCCGGTTAGCCGCAGCAAGGTGAAGGAATTCAGACAGTTAATGCGTTTTTGATGTAGGGCTCTTTAAAAATAAAAAGCCCGATACTTCCGCTAAGTCATTGGAGTTGCAGTAAGGCGGCAAGGGAGAAGAACCCGATGAGCTGACTGATGTCAGTGATTCGGTTCTTCGAACGCAGCCAACGCCGCCGCAACTTTAAGGACGAAGGGGAATTAGAGGGTCATACCGATCGACTGACGTAAGTACGCCCCTGCGCCTAACAAGCCTGGTTGATCGTGTGTGATCAGGAACACCGGAATATCCATCAGATAATCTTTGAAGCGGCCTTTGTCTTCAAACGCGGCGCGAAAACCAGACGCTTTGAAGAATTCGAGGAAGCGCGGAACGATGCCGCCGGCAATGTATACGCCGCCGAATGTCCCCATGTTCAGCGCCAGGTTGCCGCCGAAACGGCCCATGATCACGCAAAACAGTGAAAGTGCACGGCGACAATCGACGTTTTCATCCGACAGCGCCAGCTCGGTCACGTCTTTCGGTTTAAAGTTTTCCGGCACACGCTTATCTGATTTCACGATGGCGCGGTAAAGATTCACCAGCCCAGGACCGGACAGAATACGCTCGGCGGAAACGTGTCCCATTTCTGTACGCAACTGCTCAAGAATGATGTCTTCTTCTTCGCTGTTCGGTGCGAAATCCACATGACCGCCCTCGCCCGGCAGGCTCAGCCACTGCTTGTTGGCGTGGATCAGATGCGCGACACCCAGCCCGGTACCTGCGCCATAAATTACTGCCGGTTTTCCGTCCTGTGCTTTTTTCCCGCCAAACTGCAATAAATCCTGTTCTTTCAGCATCGGGATCGCCATTGAGACGGCGGTGAAATCGTTGATCACTTCCAGATGTTGCAGGCCCAAACTTTTCTTCATTTCTGCAATGGAGAATGCCCAGGTGTGGTTAGTCATTGCCACCCAGTCGCCGGTGATAGGACAGGCAATGGCGATGCAGGCATCTTCAATCTCCTGGTTTTGCTCAGAGAGATACTCACGGACTGTGGCTTCGAGGCTGTCGTATTCCAGCCCTGAAAAGGTCTTCGCCTGCGAAATCTCGCCGCTGTCCAAAGCGCAAAGCGCCAGGCGGCAGTTGGTGCCCCCGACATCGCCCACCAGGGAGTATTTGGTCATGTTATTCTCCGCAAAAGTAAATTCGTTATACTGCGCACCCGCGTCATAAAAGCTGTGCTAAAAAGTACGCTGCCAGACACGCTGATGTAAGCTGTCATCATCAATTAAAGTGACTGGCGAAACCCCGCCCATAGGCAAAGTTTACAGTTTCGTGTGGGCAAAATAGCGGTAATTGCTATACGCTGCAACGCAGTTTTGAACCCGCGCACATTTATGCGGCATGTCACACAAAATAATGTCGACAACCAGCAAACAGACTTTGCCAGGATTCATCTAAGCTATTAGGGCAAACAAAGCGATAACTATAAATAAGGAAATTCTTGCATGTTTCATCCCCGCGCCAGAATTATGCTGGCTTTCGCCCTGCCCGCAGTCATTATCGGGGTGCTTTCCAGCCTGATTCTGGTCTTTGTCATGATGATTGCCGGTGCATTGCAAAACCTGCTGTGGGAACACATTCCCGCCGTTTTACAGGTGAATACAGAATCCGCCAGCTGGACGTTATTTATGCTGACGCTGACCGGTGTCGGAGTGGGCGCGGTGATTAAGTATATGCCAGGGCACGCGGGACCGGATCCCGCCACTGAATCGCTGATTGGCGCGCCAGTGACGGTGAACGCATTGCCGGGCCTGGCACTGGCGCTGATGCTCGGGCTGGCGGGTGGCGTCAGTCTGGGACCAGAGCATCCGATCACGGTGATTAATATTGCGCTGGTCGCCTGGTTAGGCACGCGACTGATGCCTAAAGTGCCGACAACCGACTGGGTGATCCTGGCGGCAGCCGGTACCATTGGTGCACTGTTTGGCACGCCGGTCGCCGCAGCGCTGATTTTCTCGCAAACGCTTGGCAATAATAAAGATGTGCAGTTGTGGGATCGCCTGTTTGCGCCTTTGCTTGCCGCGGGCGCCGGTGCGCTGACGACCGATCAGTTCTTCCAGCCAGATTTTTCTCTCAGCATTCCGTCTTATGATTCGTCCAGCCTGGCTGACATTTTCAGCGGTTCTGTCGTGGTGCTTATTGCTATCGCACTGGGGATGATCGCCGTGTGGCTGTTCCCGCATATGCACCGGCTGTTCAATAAGATTCAGGATCCTATATTGCGCCTCGGACTTGGCGGTTTTGTGCTGGGTTTACTGGCACTGATCGGTGGAGAAATCACGCTGTTCAAAGGCCTCGATGAAATGAAAGAGCTGGCACATTCCAACCAGCTGTTTGAGATGGGACCGCTGCTGGCGATTACACTGACCAAGCTTGCAGCATTAGTGGTCGCAGCTGCCTGTGGTTTCCGTGGCGGGCGAATTTTCCCGGCGGTCTTTGTCGGTGTGTCGCTCGGCCTGATGCTGCATCAGTATGCACCGGACGTGCCTGCGGCAGTGACGGTTTCCTGTGCGGTGATGGGAATGGTGCTGGTGGTGACACGCGATGGCTGGCTGAGTCTGTTTATGGCCGCTGCCGTGGTACCGGGGCTCAAATTGCTGCCGTTGTTATGCATTGTGATGCTGCCGGCCTGGCTGATGCTGGCAGGTAAGCCGCTGATGCAGGTAGCAAAACAGCGGCTGAACCGTCAAACTTTGGAAGAAGATTAATCCTGCCCTAAAGCAAACTCCGCCGCCGCCAGCGCATGAATGGCGGTGGTGTCAAAGACCGGCACACTTGCGTCTTGCGCACCGACCAGCAGGGTAATTTCGGTACAGCCGAGAATAATGCCTTCCACACCCTGCTGTTCTAATTTGCCTATAATCCGGCGATATTCCTCACGGGAATCGTCTTTAATCATGCCCAGACACAGCTCTTCGTAAATGATGCGGTGAACAATCGCCCGGTCAGCTTCATCCGGCGTCACCACGTCAATCTGGTGCTTTTCCTGCAAACGTCCGCGATAGAAATCCTGTTCCATGGTGAAACGCGTGCCAAGCAGGCCGATTTTATGCAGCCCCTGTCCTTTGATTTTTTCTGCCGTCGCATCGGCGATGTGCAACAGCGGCAGGCCGCCGATACGTTCGATATCGTCCGCCACTTTGTGCATGGTGTTGGTACATACGACGATAACATCCGCGCCTGCACGCGCCAGCGAATCCGCGGCGTTACCGAGCATTTCTCCCGCCTGCTGCCAGTCACCGGCCATTTGCAGTTTTTCTATTTCATAGAAATCGACGCTGTAGAGAAACAGTTTGGCCGAATGCAATCCGCCCAGTTGCTGTTTCACATGCTCATTGATCATTCGGTAATACGGCACGGTGGATTCCCAGCTCATGCCGCCTATCAGTCCTAACGTTTTCATCTTTGCGCCCTGTATTTTCCGGATGCCAAAACCATAACCGACAAAAAGCCCGCGGACAAAGAAAATGTCGGCGGGCTTTTTTAGGCGGCTTGCGGCGTGGCGAATTAATGTTTCGCCGGGCAATCCTCTGCGGCCAGACGACGGTTCATCCAGCGCTGACGCAGCGTGTCGTAAACCCAGTTATACGCCACGGTATACGGCAGGAAGAACAGGAAGAACCCGATTTCCAGCATAAATGCGTCCAGCAGGCTGATACCCAGCCACAACGCGGCAATTGGCAAACCAATCAGGATGAATCCGCCTTCAAAGCCCAACGCGTGCGCCACGCGGATTTTAAATGTCCGCACCACGCGGGAAACCGGCCAGAACTTATCGAACAGGCTGTTATAAACGATGTTCCAGACCATCGCTGTCGTCGATAACATGATGGCCAGTGCGCCCATTTCCCAGACCGGTTTGTTCAGCGCCCAGGCTGCGGCGGGGGCTGAAATCAGTACAGCGAGAGTTTCAAAACCTACCGCATGAAAGATGCGTTCGCCGAACGTTTTCTGAGAGATATTCCGTGTTTGCTTAGACATAAAAACCTGCCTGATTCCTGATTGTTGTTACGTTAACTGCTACGTGACGGCTGTCACAGGCGGTCATTATCATCATTAAATGAGATAGGTAAAAGATAGGAAGTATCGATAAAATAGATGGATTGAAATCACAGGAAACCTTATGCGCTACTCCCCCGAAGCCCTGATAGCGTTTGTCGAAGCCGCCGATGCCGGATCGTTTTCGGCGGCGGCGCGAAAGCTGCGCAAGAGTCAGTCCACCGTCAGCACGGCAATTGCCAATCTGGAAGTGGATTTAGGCGTCACATTGTTTGACCGCCAGAGCCGCCATCCGGTGCTGACGCCTGCCGGACAGCGCGTGCTGAGCCACGTTCAGGCGATTCTGGCCGCCAGTGAACGGCTCGACGAACTGGCGGTACGGTTATCAACGCAGGTAGAAACCCGCCTGACGTTTGTGCTTTCCGATACCTATCAGCCGACCCATCACGAAGCGCTGCTGCGCCGCTTTGAGCGCCGGTATCCGGATATCGAATTTGAGTGTCAGATTGCTGAAGATCAGGACGTAATTGACCTGTTGCAGTCTGGTCGCGCGCATATCGGCATGGTGGAAGTACAGGCGAGTTATCCGCCGGATATCGGCGTGGCGCGCCTGCCGGAACAAACCGATATGTCGATTTTTTGCAGCCGCGAGCATCCGCTGGCAAAAATGACCGAGTTACAACCGGAGCAATTGCACACGTTCCGTCAGCTCTGTCTGCAACCTTACAGCCGCCGGGAGATGCCCCAGGCGCAGGGGCAAATCTGGTCAGCGCCCAGTTATCTGATGCTGCTGGAAATGGCGGAACAGGGTTTTGGCTGGGCGACGCTGCCGCACTGGCTGGTGAAGCAGTTTGGGCACGACAAACTGGTCAGCCTGCCGATGCGTGGCTGGCCGAAGCAGATTTCAGTGGATGCGGTGTGGAGTAAAAACAATCAGCCCGGTCCGGCGGGTTGCTGGTTCATCGACCAGCTGATTGAACCGCCGTCACCGGAAACTGATTTACTGCCCTGAGTTACGCTTTGCCAGTGATTTAGTCACTGAATTTAGCAGCTCGGGAATATCCATTTTCGGCAAAATCACTTCTATCCAGGCCATCTGCCGCCGGGCAGTGGCCTTTTCTATCGCATCTTTCAGCGCCTGCGGCGAATCTGCCCGCGCGCTGAACACTTCTTTTCCGCCAAACGCCGCCGGGAACTGCGTCCAGTTCCACTGCGCGATATCGTTGTAGCGCTGGGTTTCGCCGTGGATCGCCCGTTCGACGGTGTAGCCGTCATTATTAATCACAAAAATAATTGGCGGCAGCCCGTAACGGATGGCGGCACCTAATCCCTGGAGCGTCAGCTGGGCGGATCCGTCGCCGATCAGCAGCACCACGCGGCGATCCGGTACGGCAATCTGCACTCCAAACGCCGCAGGCAGCGTAAAGCCAATCGACCCCCATAAAGGTTGGACGACGAACTGGCAATCTTGCGGCAAATTCAGCGCCGCTGCGCCAAAACAGGCAGTGCCCTGCTCGGCAACCAGCACGTCGCCCGGTTGCAGGAAATCCTGAATCTGCTGCCAGAAAGCATATTGTCCGAGACTGGTGTCGTGCGACAAAGGCAAGGCGTTGCGTTTAACCGTGTAAGGCGATGAGCCACAGCCCAGTTCGGCGGTGAGGCGGTGCATCACACTGACCGTTTTTTCGAGCGGAAGCTGATGGAAAATCTGGTCGCCCACGCGGGCAAAAAAGGGCTGAAGGTCGATGCATTTTCCACACGGAAGCTGCTGGGTAAAACCGGCGGTGATCGTATCGGTGAATTTCACGCCGACCGTGATCACCACATCGGCTCCTTCAATCGCTTCTTTGGTG
The DNA here is from genome assembly GCF_003614975.1 of Rahnella bruchi. Lineage (GTDB taxonomy): Bacteria > Pseudomonadota > Gammaproteobacteria > Enterobacterales > Enterobacteriaceae > Rahnella > Rahnella bruchi. Next base: position 317,981 of record NZ_QZWI01000003.1, read on the forward strand.
GAAGGCGCACTGGCAGCACCCGAGTAAGTCCCGGCGAAATTCGCCTGCTGCTCGTTGAATAAACCCTTGCCCATCAGCAACGTTGAATGCGCCAGCGGCACTTCTTCCATCCATTGTTCCAGCGCCTTTTTGACTTTGAAACGGTCTGCCAGAAAATCAGCCAGCAACGAAACGCGGTTTGCTCCGCGCAGCTGTTTTTCAGCGGCAACAACAAATGCTTCAAGAGAAGAAGGTGAAAAAGGCGGCTGTCTGGCGGGTAACGGATGCGCGCGAGTGCTGACCGGCAGCGCGGCGACGTCGCTTGGCAGTAACAGATAACCCGGACGCGAGGTGTACATCACCTCTTCTATAACACGGTCGATTTCAGCCAGCGCATTTTCCGGCGTCAGGGAAGCCTGCGCTACGCTGACCGGTCCTGACATCCGCATAAAATGACAAAATTCGCCATCCCCCAGCGTGTGATGCAGTAATTCGCCCTTGCGCTGCGACGCCAGCGCGGGCGCGCCCACAATATGCACCACCGGCACATATTCGGCATAACTCCCGGCAATGCCATTCAGCGCGCTCAGCTCGCCGACGCCAAAGGTGGTGAGCAACGCCGCAATTCCTTTGGTGCGCGCATAGCCGTCAGCACCATAGGCTGCATTTAATTCATTGGTGCAGCCAATCCAGGTGATTTGCTGGTGATTAATAACGCTGTCGAGAAATTTCAGGTTGTAATCACCCGGCACGCCAAACAGTTCGGAGATCCCGCTAAATGACAAGCGATCCAAGAGATAGTCACCTACTGTGTATACATTTTCCATGACGATCCTCTGTTAATAATCGGACAAACAGTTAATCCCACTAACTGAAGTATTACTCCAAACCTGAAAAGAGGATATTTTTTATTCAAAATAAGACGTGGAAACGCAGAGTTACAGCCCTGCACCGGATTAACGCAGGCCGTTTTATTCAGCAGTTACGGTAATACGCAGAAAGAATTGTCACGGTAATCAACTGCTATGAACTTAAGGATTGTTCCGGATGTGATCTGAATAGCTGGAAATGCTTGTGAAAGCGCATACACTAAAACCGCTTTTCTATGACATTTATAACCTTCTGTTCACTCCTGAATTTATTATAAGGACTCACATGGTGTATCAAGCCAGTCCAAATCGTTACGAAAATATGGAATACCGTCGCTGCGGCCAGAGCGGTTTAAAACTGCCGGTTGTATCACTCGGCCTGTGGCATAACTTCGGCGATAACGCCCATTTTGAGAATGGCCGGAAACTGATCCGCCATGCTTTCGACCACGGGATCACCCATTTCGACCTCGCCAATAACTACGGCCCGCCTCCGGGTTCTGCGGAACAACATTTTGGCCGCATCCTGCAGGAAGATTTGCTGCCTTATCGCGATGAGCTGATCATCTCTTCCAAAGCCGGTTACACCATGTGGGACGGGCCTTATGGTGACTGGGGTTCAAAAAAATATCTGGTCGCCAGCCTGAACCAGAGCCTGAAACGTATGGGGCTGGAATATGTGGATATTTTCTACCACCACCGCCCTGATCCGGACACACCGCTGGAAGAAACCATGGCCGCACTGGATTTAATCGTGCGCCAGGGCAAGGCGCTGTACGTCGGGCTGTCAAATTATCCGGCGGATCGCGCCAAAAAAGCGTTCGAAATTCTGAAAGATCTCGGCACGCCATGCCTCATCCATCAGCCGAAATATTCCATGTTTGAGCGCTGGGTTGAGGCGGATCTGCTGGATACGCTTGCGGATAACGGCGTCGGCTCCATCGCCTTCTCGCCACTGGCGGGCGGTGTGCTGACGGACCGTTATCTGGCGGGTATTCCGCAAGATTCACGTGCCGCCAGTGACAGTAAATTCCTGACTACCGATCAGCTGACCGAAGAAAAGCTGGAAAAGGTGCGTAAGCTCAATGAGATTGCGCAGGCGCGCGGTCAGAAGCTTTCGCAGATGGCGCTGGCCTGGGTTCTGCGCGGAGACCGCGTGACCTCAGTGCTGATTGGTGCCAGTAAAACCAGCCAGATTGATGATGCGGTGGGCATGGTTGCCAACCGTCAGTTCAGCGCAGAAGAGCTGGCGGCGATCGAAGGTATTTTAGTGTAAACGCTTACCTGATTGAGTGAAAAACGCGCCTTTATGGAGGAAACGTAAGGTATCCGTTAAGGCGCGTAAATCATTCAAAACAGGATTGTAAGCAATAGAATGACGCCCCTCTTCCGCTTATAACTGTCAGCATAATTTATAAGAAGTTATAAGAGGCTCAGGAGGCACTTATGCTAAAGCCAATATTACTGGGAACGTTGTTGTTCGCCCTGCTCCCCGCCGCGGCACCTGCCGTGCAGGCCAGCAGCTTCAGCCTGAATACTCCGGGTCTTTCTATCAATATCGGTGACCGCGACCGTCGTGGTAATTACTGGGATGGATATGACTGGCGTGATCCTGGCTGGTGGAATAGCTATCGCGGTCACCATTATGGATATCGTGGCCCACGTGGACATTACTGGGACGGTTATCGCTGGCGCGATCAGGGCTGGTGGGATCAACGTCATCCGCCGCGTCGTCCGATGCCACCGCCGCCACGTTACTATCATGGCGATCACGGGCGTCCGCATTATGACCACGGACGCGATCACGGACATGACCGGGGGCACGGTCGCGGGCACGATGATCATCATGGCGGGCATGGCGATCATCGCCACTGAATACCGGAATAACACCAACGAAAACGGGACAGCGCAAACTGTCCCGTTTTTTTTCCATCCACATTAACTCTGCGTTATTTGAGCATGCCGATCAGCAGATAGAGATTCAGACTGACGACAATCAGTACAATCAGCCGCCCCGCCCACTGTACCGTTTTGGTGTTGACCATATCGCCCATCAGGCTGCGGTTGCCGGTAAAGGCCAGCAGTGGTAAAAGCGCCAGCGCAATCCCGAAGCTCAGCAATACCTGACTCATCACCAGAATGCGCGTCGCATCTAATCCCATCAGAATCACAATAAATGACGGCATCATAGTCACGGTACGGCGCACCCACAGCGGTATATAGAATTTCACAAAACCCTGCATGACGACCTGTCCGGCCAGCGTGCCGACAACGGTCGAAGATAAACCGGCAGCCACCAGGCTCAGACCGAAAGTGGTAGCAGCAGCGTGACCGAGCAAGGGTTGCAGAGTGAGATAGGCTTCGTCGAGTTCGCTTATCCCACTGTGTCCGCTGAAATGGAACGCTGCGGCAGCTGTCGCCATCATCGCCAGATTCACGAAACCGGCAATAGTCATGGCGATGCCGACATCCAGCTTGGTGGCAGAATAACGCTGTGCTTTTGACGCTTTACCGCCCCGCTGAGTCAGCGAAGAGTGCAGATAAATGACGTGCGGCATGATGGTCGCACCGAGCACACCAGCGGCCAGATAGACAGAATCTGCGGTCGGTAACGACGGGATCAGCATCCCTTTACCCAGCGCGACCATGCTTGGCTGCGAGAAAAACAATTCGACAATATAAGCGGCTGCGACAAACAGCAGCAGACCGGCAATCACCAGTTCCAGAGGTTTTTGCCCGCGTTTTTGCAGCCCGAGAATAATAAAAGTGGCGATACCGGTGAGCACCGCACCCTGCAACAGGGAAACTCCGAGCAATAATTTGAAGCCGATCGCTGCACCGATAAATTCAGCGAGATCGGTGGCCATCGCGATGATTTCCGCCTGCACCCAGTAAGCCCAGACGGCAGGTCGCGGGAAACGATCGCGGATATGTTCGGCGAGATTTTTGCTGGTGGCGATACCGAGTTTGGCTGAGAGGAGCTGGATAAGCATCGCCATGATATTGGCCCACACCACCACCCACAACAGCTGGTAGCCATAGGAAGCACCGGCCTGAATGTTCGTCGCAAAGTTGCCCGGATCGATGTAACCGATGGCGGCAATGAAAGCTGGCCCCATCAGTGAAAGTTTCATCTTTCTGGCGGCGCGGCCTGTGGATTCGGCCCGGCTGTTGAGCATATTCTGTTAACCCTTACTATTGTTACGCTTACATCAATCATAGCCAACTGATAATGATTATCAAGTGCATTTAGAAAGATCTGAGTGATGGCTCTGATAGGCAGTAGCAGTAAGCGGCAAGGTGATAACTGCGAGGTTATTCGCTGGTCAGCTTTTCGAAAGCAAATCGCAGCGCACTTTCCAAAAACAGACATTAACTGGCCAGATTTAGAACGCATTACGGCACATTGTAAAATTAGCATAAGAATGCCAATTGTGCTTAGTTTTCTTAACATCTTGATTTTTTGTGTGATGGCCGACGATTTGTTGCAATTCGTGTCTGTAATTTCTATATTTGCAATCGACTTCACGTTTTAAATGTACGCGTTACATAAAATGTCCGTCGAAATATAGCCTGCCTCTAATTTGGAGCACCCATGTCCCGAATATTGCACTTTGTATTAGCGTTGGCCGTTGTCGCTGCACTCGCTTTACTGGTGAGCCGTGACCGGAAGAATATCCGTTTACGTTTCATTGTTCAGCTTTTGGTCATCGAAGTCTTATTAGCCTATTTCTTCCTGAATTCTTCTATAGGTTTAGGTTTTGTGAAAGGCTTCTCAGACTTGTTTGAGAAATTATTAGGATTCGCTGCGGAAGGGACCGGCTTCGTATTTGGAGGCATGAGCGATAAAGGATTAGCGTTCTTCTTCTTGAAAGTCTTGTGTCCGATCGTGTTTATCTCTGCACTGATCGGTATTTTACAGCACATTCGCGTACTGCCTTTCGTCATCCGTATCATCGGTACGGTTCTGTCGAAAATTAATGGCATGGGAAAACTGGAATCTTTCAACGCCATCAGCTCCCTGATTTTGGGTCAGTCAGAAAACTTTATCGCGTATAAAGATATTCTGAGCAAAATGTCTGAAAAACGTATGTACACCATGGCAGCCACAGCAATGTCGACGGTGTCTATGTCGATTGTGGGTGCGTACATGACCATGCTGGAACCGCGCTTCGTTGTTGCTGCGCTGGTGCTCAACATGTTCAGTACCTTCATCGTACTGTCGTTGATCAACCCTTATAAAGTTGATTCAGAAGAAGACCTGCAAATCGGTAACACACATCAGGGTCAGAGCTTCTTTGAAATGTTGGGTGAATATATCCTGGCCGGTTTCAAAGTGGCTATCATCGTTGCAGCCATGTTAATTGGTTTCATCGCACTGATTTCCTGCCTGAATGCGTTGTTCGACGTGGTATTCGGTATCAGCTTCCAGGGCGTGCTGGGTTATGTCTTCTATCCATTCGCATGGATGATGGGCGTACCAAGCCACGAAGCCTTGCAAGTCGGCAGCATCATGGCAACCAAACTGGTTTCCAATGAATTCGTTGCCATGCTGGATCTGCAAAAAGTCGCGACCGAACTGTCACCACGCGGCGTGGGCATCTTGTCCGTGTTCCTGGTGTCTTTCGCAAACTTCTCTTCTATCGGTATCGTTGCCGGCGCTATCAAAGGCCTGAACGAACACCAGGGCAACGTGGTTTCGCGCTTCGGCCTGAAACTGCTGTACGGCTCAACGCTGGTCAGCGTGTTGTCTGCTTCTATCGCGGGTCTGGTACTGGCGTAAGTAAGCAAACTACAGAACGACTAAGAAACCCGCTTCGGCGGGTTTTTTTATCGCTGTAACACGGGAAGGCGAAAAGATGAAATGACAAACCGCAGAAAGCAAAAAACCCGCCAAAGCGGGTTTCTTTAATATTTGGTGGAGATAAGCGGGATCGAACCGCTGACCTCTTGCATGCCATGCAAGCGCTCTCCCAGCTGAGCTATACCCCCACACGAGGTCGTACACATTTTACTTTTTTGTTTCCCTTGGGAAGGAAACAGCCAACTTACTCTGGAAAGGAAGTTGGTGGAGATAAGCGGGATCGAACCGCTGACCTCTTGCATGCCATGCAAGCGCTCTCCCAGCTGAGCTATACCCCCACACGAGGTCGTACACATTTTACTTTTTTGTTTCCCTTGGGAAGGAAACAGCCAACTTACTCTGGAAAGGAAGTTGGTGGAGATAAGCGGGATCGAACCGCTGACCTCTTGCATGCCATGCAAGCGCTCTCCCAGCTGAGCTATACCCCCAATTCATGCCCGTAAAAACGGGTGAACGGGGCGCATAATATGAAACGTCGCTACCCCTGTCAACGGCTAAATCCGTTTCTCAATTCAAGCGCTGAAAAAGCCGCCAAATACCCCATTTTGCAGGGAAAAAACCTCTGCCCTGACGGAAATTTTTGGTGGGATGCATTGTTTTACAATTTGACCTCCAGCCCGCATTTTTCCTAGCTTTTTGATCTCGCTACGCATTTCCTTAACATCTATGTCTGAATGATTAATGGAATGTTAGCAGACTATGAAATTCGTCTTGTTTTGAGATAATTCTCAGAATAGACTGCTCGCGCAATAATCATAACTTACTACTTCGAGCAATCTCATGTCCTTGTATTCACCTAAAGAAATCGCATCCATCGCTGTCACGGCGGGCGTTAATAAAAGCCATGCTTCCGTGTTGAATTTGTTAATTTTGGGGTTCCTGGCTGGCGCGTTTATCGCCACCGGTTTCCTGCTCGATTTGCACGTAATAGGGACGTTACCTGCATCCTGGGGATCATTTAGCAACTTACTGGGTGCGGCTGTCTTCCCGGTAGGTATTATTCTGACCGTGTTAGCAGGGGGAGAACTGCTGACCGGTAACATGATGACTTTACCCATCGCCTGGTTCGCGCGTCAGATAAGCCTTTACGCCGTTTTGCGTAACTGGTTCTGGGTGACCATCGCTAACCTGTTGGGCAGCCTGGCAGTGGCCTATTTCTTTGGCCACGTTCTGGGTCTGACCGAAGGTGCCTTCCTGAGCAAAACCGTGGCAACCGCCACCGCGAAAGTGAACGCTGATTTCATGCACGCGTTTATTTCCGGTATCGGCTGTAACTGGCTGGTGTGTCTGGCAATCTGGCTGGCCTTCGCCAGTAAAGAAGTCGGCGGCAAGGTGATCGGTATGTGGTTCCCGGTCATGGCGTTCGTGGCAATCGGCTTCCAGCACGTAGTGGCGAATATGTTCATCGTGCCTGCGGCTATCTTTGCTGGTGCGCTGAGCTGGTCTCAGTATTTCCCGAACTTCGTGGCTGTATTCCTCGGTAACGCCGTGGGCGGCGCTGGTTTCGTGGGGCTGATGTACTTCCTCGCCTATCGCCCGACTGTTGAAACGCCTGCGACTGAACAACGTTAATTAAGACGTTTTTCACGCTTACGTTGACGAAAAGCGTTTTTCTGAAAGTAAAAAAGCCAGCCGGTTTCCCGAGCTGGCTTTTTTATCGCTGTTTAACGGCGATTATTGCGCTTGTGTTTCACGCTCAGCGATAAAGGCTAACGCCATATCGATACGCGCCAGTACGCGGCTCTGGCCGATAGCATGAACGGTGACGTCCACGCCCGGAGACTGGCCTGCACCCGTTACCGCAACGCGCAGTGGCATACCGACTTTACCCATACCGACTTCCAGCTCATCCGCCGTGCCCTGAATGGCATGGTGAATGTTTTCTGCTGTCCAGTCAGTGATGGCTGCGAGTTTAGTGCGCACCAGTTCCAGTGGCTGACGCGCAACCGGACGTAAGTGTTTCTTCGCCGCATCGGCATCAAACTCTGCAAAATCTTCGAAGAAGTAACGGCAGGATTCCGCCATTTCTTTCAGCGTTTTGCAGCGCTCGCCCAGCAGTGTGACGATTTCAAACAGCTGCGGACCGTTACGGGTTTCGATACCCGCCTGCTCAACATGCCACAACAGATGCGTCGCTACATACTGCGGATCCATTGTATTGATGTAGTGGTGGTTCAGCCATTGCAGTTTTTCAGTATTGAACGCACTGGCAGATTTGCTGACGTTCTCCAGTGAGAACAGTGCTTTCATCTCGTCACGGCTGAAAATTTCCTGATCGCCATGAGACCAGCCCAGACGCACCAGATAGTTCAGCAGCGCTTCCGGCAGATAACCGTCATCACGGTATTGCATTACGCCGACCGCACCATGACGTTTAGACAGTTTTTTACCGTCATCACCCAGAATCATGGATACGTGTGCGTAAACCGGTACCGGCGCGCCCAGGGCTTTCAGGATGTTGATCTGACGCGGAGTGTTGTTGATGTGGTCTTCACCACGGATCACATGAGAGATTTCCATATCCCAGTCATCGACAACTACACAGAAGTTATAGGTCGGGGAACCGTCGGTACGGCGGATGATCAGATCATCGAGTTCGTCATTGCTGAATTCGATAGGACCGCGGATCTGGTCGTCAAAGATAACAGAACCTTCCTGCGGGTTACGAAAACGCACCACACACGGCTCATCCGCAGCATGATGTTCGTGGCTGTCGCGGCAGCGGCCGTCATAACGAGGCTTCTCGTTATTTGCCATTTGTTCTTCACGCAGTGCTTCCAGACGTTCTTTAGAGCAATAGCATTTATACGCGGTGCCGTTTTCCAGCATCTCATCAATAACTGCATTGTAGCGGTCAAAACGTTTGGTCTGGAAATACGGGCCTTCATCCCAGTCCAGATTCAGCCAGTTCATGCCATCCATAATCGCGTCGATTGCTTCCTGAGTGGAACGCTCGAGATCGGTATCTTCGATACGCAGCACAAACTCGCCGCCAAGGTTGCGGGCAAAGAGCCAGGAATAAAGCGCGGTACGGGCGCCACCGACGTGCAGATAGCCGGTCGGGCTTGGGGCAAAACGGGTTTTGATTTTCATCTGGGTGCAACCTTAATAACGCAACGCCGGAAAACGTCGCTATCAATTAACAAAAAGTGGCTGACATTCTACCACTCTGCCCTGATTCCTCAACGCTGATACAGAGGCAGTCGCGTTGTTTAAGGCCATGAATGCGTAAAGAATCGACTTCGTGGGCGAGAAACGCGTCATGTTGTCTAAAAATAAGCCGAACGATCATTTTTGTTTTTAAAAAGCGTTGACGTAATTTCAAGTATCCCTATAATGCGACTCCATCACGACGGGGGCGATTAGCTCAGTTGGTAGAGCATCTCCTTTACACGGAGGGGGTCGGCGGTTCGAGCCCGTCATCGCCCACCACTCCTTAAGAGTGCCGCGTTGTGATAAGTAAGAAGAATTGAGAAATGGGCGATTAGCTCAGTTGGTAGAGCATCTCCTTTACACGGAGGGGGTCGGCGGTTCGAGCCCGTCATCGCCCACCACTCCTTAAGAGTGCCGCGTTGTGATAAGTAAGAAGAATTGAGAAATGGGCGATTAGCTCAGTTGGTAGAGCATCTCCTTTACACGGAGGGGGTCGGCGGTTCGAGCCCGTCATCGCCCACCACTCCTTAAGAGTGCCGCGTTGTGATAAGTAAGAAGAATTGAGAAATGGGCGATTAGCTCAGTTGGTAGAGCATCTCCTTTACACGGAGGGGGTCGGCGGTTCGAGCCCGTCATCGCCCACCACTTCTGCGGGCCGTTAGCTCAGTTGGTAGAGCAGTTGACTTTTAATCAATTGGTCGCTGGTTCGAATCCAGCACGGCCCACCAATTCAGAGAAAAGCGCCTTTAGGCGCTTTTTTCGCATCTGTACTCCGGTAATTCTTCTCTCTCCCCTACTCCAGCTTAAACATTGGCACGACTTTATTGTGCAACGCCGGGTTATCGCTCTCATCCTTCAGATTTACCCCCGACAATTTCTTCTGGAACGATTGTTCGAGTAACCACGCCAGTTTAAAAGCCGCCTGCGGATAGTTCAGCCCTTCAGGGCGCACATTGGAAATACAATTTCGTTCTGATTCCAGCCTCTTAGTGTGTGGTCCCCAGGTCATATAAATTCCTAAACTGTCGGGCGATGACAATCCTGGCCGTTCGCCAATCAGAATTGCTACGGCTCTGGCTTTCATCGCCTGTGCAATATCATCGCCCAGCGCCACCCTCGACTGATGCGCCAGCACCACCGGCCCTAATTTCAGCTCCAGCGTGCGCAGATACGGCAATAACGCGGCAATCAGCGGCACGGCCTGCCGGTGTACGGCTTTTGATGACAGACCATCGGCAATCACCAGCACCACATCGGCGGGTTCCACTGTCAGCCCCTGCAAGGCCTTACGGCTGTTTTCGGACAGTTTGCGTCCGAGATCTGGCCGGCACAGATAAGTCGCCCTGTCCGGTGCTGCGCTGGAGACGGTGAGGGTTTCCAGCCCGAGCGCGAAAAGTTCCGTTTCTAGCGACTGACTGTCAAAAGGCTGATGTACGGCATCACGCGCCTGCGCATGTGCTAAACCGAAGCGCAACAACTCATCTGTTGGCAAACTCGACCCGGTGCGACCGAGCGCGATACGCGCGGCGGTAAACTGACGCAGCGTCTCCCACGGATTGTTATGCACCAGCGGCGATAATCCCTGCTCTTCTTTTTTGTTCATCAGCGCAGACCTCAGCTCAGTTGCGGCAACTGACGCAGTAACGGATGGGATGCACGGGTATCCTGCAAGGCACCCTGCGGATCGATGATTTTCATTTTCTCCAGCCAGACGGCAAACTCCGGTGCATGTTTCAGCCCGAGTAATTCGCGGACGTACAATGCGTCATGGAAAGAGGTGCTCTGATAATTGAGCATGATGTCATCCGCCCCCGGCACGCCAATCAGGAAGGTCAGTCCGGCGGTGCCCAGCAGCGTCAGCAAAGTGTCCATATCATCCTGATCGGCTTCGGCGTGGTTGGTGTAACAAACGTCGCAACCCAGCGGCAGGCCCAAAAGTTTGCCGCAAAAATGATCTTCCAGCCCGGCGCGGATGATTTGTTTACCGTCATACAAATATTCCGGCCCGATAAAGCCCACCACGGTATTAATCAGCAACGGCGAAAAATGCCGGGCGATAGCGTAAGCGCGCGCCTCGCAGGTTTGCTGATCCACCCCGAAATGCGCGTTGGCAGATAAACAGCTGCCCTGCCCGGTTTCGAAATACATCACGTTGTCACCCAGCGTGCCGCGTTTAAGGCTGTGCGCCGCCTGCTGAGCTTCCGCCAGCAGCGCCAGATTGATACCAAAACCGCTGTTCGCCGCTTCTGTTCCCGCAATCGACTGAAACACCAGATCCACCGGCGCACCACGCTCCACCAGCTTGATGGTGTTGGTGACATGCGTCAGCACGCAGGACTGCGTGGGGATCTCAAAACGCGAGATAACATCATCGAGCATGTAATTGAGATTTTCCAGCAGCGGTAAACTGTCGCTGGCCGGATTAATGCCGATTACCGCATCGCCGGAGCCATACAGCAAACCATCAAGCATACTGGCGGCAATCCCCTGTAAATTATCGGTGGGATGGTTCGGTTGCAGACGCACGCTCATATGACCCGGCAGCCCGATGGTATTGCGGAATTTAGTGATCACCCGGCATTTTTTCGCCACCAGGATCAAGTCCTGATTACGCATCAGTTTGCTGACTGCTGCCGCCATTTCCGGCGTGATCCCACGGGCGACCGCCGCCAGTACGTGACTGTCGGTTTTTTCACTCAACAGCCAGTCACGAAAATCCCCGACGGTAAGATGGGAAATCGCGGCAAATGCCGCGACATGATGAGTATCAACAATCAGCCGCGTGACTTCATCGTCTTCATAGGGCACCAGCAATTGCTGCAAGAAGGTCTTGAGCGGCACATCAGCCAGCGCCATTTTCGCTGCCATACGTTCTTCAGCACTGGCAGCAGCCACTTCCGCCAGATAGTCACCCGACCGCGCGGGCGACGCCTTTGCCATCAGTTCACGTAAATCCGCAAACTGATAACTACGGTGACGTAATGTCGTCTGAAACATAACTCTCCTTAGCTCACCGGATTATTTACCACTTTTTGCAGGCACCGGTCGCAGGCCGCGTAATTGCGGATCTTCCGCCGCATCCGTCCGTGCCTGATGGGTGATGCGATACCACGCATAAGCCAGCAACATCATGGCGGCGAAGATCAGAAACAGTAAGGTGTTGTAGTAAATCATAGCTATCAGGCAGACGACCGCCAGAACCAGCGCCAGCGCAGGAGCAAAAGGATAGAGTGGCGCACGGAAAGGCCGGATCAGATTAGGTTCGCTGCGACGCAGTTTGAACAGCGCCGCCATCGAAATGATGTACATCACTATCGCGCCAAACACCGACATAGTAACGATATTCGCCGTCAACGGTTGCCCGCCGATCACGATCAGTGAATCCGAGAAAATCGCCGCGATCCCTACCACGCCACCGGCGATGATGCCCAGATGCGGTGTCTGAAAACGGGCGTTGACGCCCGCCAGCCGCTTGGGTAAATATCCGGCACGCGCCAGCGCAAAAATCTGGCGCGAATAGCCCATGATAATACCGTGGAATGACGCAATAAGGCCGAACAGCCCCAGCCAGACCAGCATGTGCAGCCAGCCGCTGTTGCTGCCGACAATCAGTTTCATCGCCTGCGGTAACGGGTCATTGATGTTCGAGAGTTTAGTCCAGTCGCCCACGCCACCGGCAAACAGCATTACGCCGAGCGCTAGTACCGTCAGGGTCAGAATGCCGCCGATAAACGCTTTCGGAATGGTACGCTGCGGATCTTTCGCCTCTTCAGCCGCCATTGACGCGCCTTCAATTGCCAGGAAAAACCAGATGGCAAACGGGATCGCCGCAAAAATGCCGGAAAACGCCGCCGGACTGAAGGTATCGCTCCCCGCCCAACCGCCGTGAACAAAGTTCGACATTTCAAAGCCCGGTGCCACTACCCCCATAAAGACCAGCAGTTCGAATATCGCCAGCAATGTGACCAGCAGTTCAAACGTCGCGGCAATACTGACGCCCAGAATATTGAGCACCATAAAGACCACATAGGCGCCTACCGCCACCCATTTCGGTTCAATCGACGGAAACTGGACGTTGAGATACGCGCCGATCGCCATGGCAATCGCCGGTGGCGCGAAGACAAACTCCACCAGCGTGGCGAATCCGGCAACAAATCCGCCGGTTGGCCCGAACGCGCGGTAGGCGTAGGCGAAAGGCCCGCCCGCATGAGGAATAGAAGTGGTGAGTTCAGTGAAACTGAAAATAAATGCGCAATACATTGCGGCGATCACCAGTGCGGTGATCAGAAAGCCGAGTGTGCCCGCCTGCGCCCAGCCGTAGCTCCAGCCAAAATACTCGCCGGAAATAACCAGCCCGACGGCAATACCCCAAAGTTTAAAACTGCCCAGCGTACGTTTTAAAACGGGTGTGACTTTTGTGGTTTGCATAAATGATCCCCTGCCCGGTGATAATGCAATATTGTCAGGCAGGCTGTTGCAAAGGCTGTACCACTTAATAAACCCTGAGCCGCTGCGGTCTGGCGCAATTTTTGCGGGTGATTTGCTTCATTTTGGCGCGTGCCGTACCAGACTCGCGCCCGAAACGGTGCGTTGTCAAAACTTCACAAAATGACGCTACAATCCGGGCATCAAAAAAGGAGAACTGCACGTGATCAATCGGGAACAGCAAATCATCACCTGGCTCAGGGAAGAACCGTTGCACCTGCGGGCACTGATGCAGGCCAGCGAACTGAGGCTGAATGACGCCTGGCTGGCCGCAGGATTCGTCCGCAATCTGGTCTGGGACCGTCTGCACGGGTATGAAAATGCCACGCCGCTTAACGATATCGACGTGGTGTATTTCGATCCTGAAGATTGTTCCGTGGAAGCGGATGAGCGCTACGAGCAACTTCTGCGGGAGAAATCCCCTGATTTACCCTGGTCGGTCAAAAATCAGGCGCGTATGCATGAGCGCCACGGGCACGCACCCTATGTGTCCAGCGCTGAGGCGATAAGTCATTGGGTCGAAGTGGAAACCGCCATCGGTGCAAGGATAAATGCCACCGGACAGATTGAACTGAATGCGCCCCTCGGGCTGGAATCGCTTTTTACTTTCACTGTCACACCCAATCCGCGCCATGCGATCGCCAGCGTCTTTGCAGAGCGAGTCAGCAGTAAAGGCTGGCTGGAATGCTGGCCAAAGCTACAGGTGCAGGCTTTTTTCGAAAGAAAATCGTTAAATCTGTAAGGAATATGAAAAGCAGGTAAAGCCTCACAGCGCGCCGCCGATACCAGTTAAGCACCCTTACGTGCAAAATTTTGATTCCCACAAAGTGAGGCTTATATGACGACTATCAGCGCCACCAGCAGTTCGGTGAGCACGGCGTCCACCGGTGACTCCGGCAGTGCCAGCCAGATTGCTCAGCTGACTAAACAGATTGCCAAACTGACTGAGCAGGTGAAAAACCTGAGCAGCTCAGGCGGCAGCTCTGAAGACGTTCAGCAGCAACAGGAACTTCTGCAACAGCAAATCGAAATGCTGCAACAGCAGATTGCACAAATCGAACAGCAGCAGGCTCAGAAGGCACTTCAGCAGCAACAACAACAGCAGGCCGCTGCCGAAGCGAAAAAAGAAGCAGGTGTTAATAAACCTTCGGACACCAACGCCATCGACATTTACGTGTAATCGCAGTTAGTGCCCGAAACAGCCGGCAAGACGTCAGGAACCGTACACGCCCTGCTGGCTGCGCTTTTCACTCAGCTGTTCCGCCTGTTCTTTCACGACCTGCCAGATAGCCTGCGCGGCGGGAGATAAAGACCGGTTTTTGCGTTTCACCAGCATCAGCACGCGGTTAATTTCCGGCACCAGCGGTTTGATAACCAGCCGGCTTCCCTGCGGCATGGGCAGCGCCAGCGCGGGTATTACACTGATCCCAATCCCTGCTTCCACCATCGGGAATAATGTTGCCGGATGGCCAATTTCCTGCGCGATTTCCGCCTTCACTTTTTGCGCTTTCAGCGCGCCGTCGATCAGCATCCGGCTCCCGGAGGCGTAATCCTGCAGGACCAGTTTACAGCCGTTTAGCGCCTGCCATTCCACCACGGAGCGGGAGGCAAAGGGATGGTCTTCGCGACACAACAACAGAAAGGGTTCGTGCAAAACCGGCTCGCAATCGAGATCGGTACTTTCACCGGGGTCGATCACAATCCCGAAATCCACTTCCGCATTTCTCACGCTGTTCAGCACCAGTTGCTGGGCCTGGTCGCGCAGTAACACACGGATATCAGGATATTGCAGCGCACCGCTGGCAATACATTGCGGCATGAGCTGCGCGGAAATGGTCTGGCTGGAGGCAATCCGCACGCGGCCATTGTGCTGCGTGCCGAAACTGCGGGTATCGAGCAACATGGCGTGAAGTTCATCGATCAGCGGCTCGACGCGGTTAGCCAGCCGCAAACCCGCATCCGTAAGTGCGACTTCACGCGTAGTTCTGTCCAGCAACCTCACGCCCATTTCGACTTCCAGCTCTTTCATGCTGTGGCTGACCGCCGACTGACTCAGACCAATGGCCTCACCAGCCCGGCTGAAATTGCCATGGCGTGAAACCGCCACAAATACGCGAAGTTGCCTGAGAGAATAATTCATGAATTTTCTGCATCAATGGATTAAATAAATCAATTTTTTAATTGTACTGCAAAGGCAGAGAATAGCCGCATTGAGAAACAACTATTCGAGAATTGTTATGCGCTTCTTACCCGATCGCTTCACCCTGACACTCATCGCCGTCGTTCTGCTGGCCACCTTCTTTCCGGCCAGCGGCATGTTCGTGGCTTTCTTCAATAACCTGACTATTTTCGCCATCGGCCTGCTGTTTTTCATGCACGGTGCCAAGCTTTCCCGCGAGGCGATTTTTCAGGGCAGTAATAACTGGCGGCTGCATTTATGGGTGATGTTCAGCACATTCATTCTGTTCCCGATCCTCGGCCTGCTGTTCCAGTGGTGGCATCCGGTGGATGTCAGCCCGCAAATTTATAGCGGCTTTGTCTATCTGTGTATTCTGCCAGCTACCGTGCAGTCAGCAATTGCATTTACCTCACTGGCGGGCGGCAATGTGGCGGCAGCGGTGTGCAGCGCGTCGGCGTCCAGTCTGCTGGGGATATTTGTATCACCGCTTCTGGTCAGTTTGCTGATGCACGTTCAGGGCGAAACCGGTAATGGTCTGGCGCAGGTCGGGCATATCGTGCTGCAACTGCTGGTACCGTTTATCGCCGGACATTTGCTACGTCCGGTGATCGGTGGTTTTGTAGAGCGTCATCGCAAAATGATTGGCAAAACCGACCAGACATCAATTCTGTTGGTGGTCTATTCCGCTTTCAGCGAAGCGGTCACGCAAGGGATCTGGCATCAGGTGGGCATCGGTTCACTGCTGTTTATCGTGGTGTTCAGTCTGGTGCTGCTGGCCTTTATTCTGGTAATTAATACATACATGGCGCGCTGGATGGGCTTTAGCAAACCGGACGAAATCACCATTGTGTTCTGCGGCTCGAAGAAAAGTCTGGCGAACGGCATCCCGATGGCCAACATTCTGTTCCCGGTCAGCGCGATTGGCATGATGGTGCTGCCACTGATGATTTTCCATCAGGTTCAGCTGATGACCTGCGCGGTTTTGGCGAAACGTTACCAGAAAAAACAGCAGGAAGCGGCGCTGAAACCAGCGGCAGTAACTGAATAAGATTGTCAGAAAAACCAAAAGAAAAAGGCGCTGATATCAGCGCCTTTGTTTTATTCAGGGATAACGTTTACTCATCGCTGCCACCCAGTCCCGGACCATTACGGCGCAGCGGATTGATCAGACTCTGTAGCCCTTCGCTTTTAATCGCCAGCGTCAGCTGCATCAGTTCACCCAGCTTTCCCTGCGGAAATTCATCCTTACGGGCAAACCACAGCAAACATTCTTCCGGCAAGTCGATCAGTACACGTCCGGCATATTTACCGAACGGCATCACCATATTGGCAATCTGGATCAGATCTTCTTTTTCCATTGTTTATTCACCCAACAGGCGGATCATCTCCGCTTCGTCGATCACTTCAATTCCCAGTTCCTGCGCTTTCACCAGTTTGGAACCCGCCGCTTCACCGGCGATCACCAGATCGGTTTTCTTCGACACACTGCCGGACACTTTCGCGCCGAGCGCAGTCAGACGATCTTTGGCTTCATCCCGGGAAAGGATCGAGAGCGATCCGGTTAATACCACAGTTTTACCGGCAAACGGACTGTCGATTTCTTCCGGTACAATCACCCGAACTTCCGGCCAGTGAATATTGATTTCCGGGCTTAACAGCTCATCAATTACCTGCTGGTTATGTTCTTCCGACAGGAAATTAACCACGTGCTTCGCCACCACTTCACCGACGTCCTGCACGGTTTTCAGCGATTCAATATCCGCCGCTCTCAGTGCTTCTACTGAACCGTAATGCGCCGCCAGATTTGCCGCTGTGGCTTCGCCGACTTCGCGAATACCCAGCGCATACAGGAATCTCGCCAGTGTGGTTTCTTTGGCTTTCTCCAGCGCATTCACCACGTTCTGTGCCGATTTCGGCCCCATGCGATCCAGACCGGTGAGTTTACCTGCGGTCAGACGAAACAGATCCGCCGGCGTTTTGACATATTCTTTCTCGACCAGCTGGTCGATAATTTTGTCACCCATGCCGTCAACGTCCAGCGCGCGACGGGAAACAAAATGCTTCAGCGCCTCTTTGCGCTGCGCGCCGCAAATCAGACCTGCGGTACAACGCGCCACGGCTTCACCTTCGACACGTTCGACATCTGAATGACAGACCGGACAAAGCGTCGGAAAAACCACTTCACGGGCATCTTGCGGACGTTCATCGAGCACCACGCCGACCACCTGCGGGATAACATCCCCGGCACGGCGTACAATCACGGTATCGCCGATACGCAGGCCAAGACGCTCAATTTCATCGGCGTTATGCAGCGTGGCATTACTGACCATCACGCCTGCCACCAGCACCGGCTCCAGACGTGCCACCGGCGTGATCGCACCGGTACGTCCGACCTGAAACTCGACGTCTTTCACCAGCGTGATTTGTTCCTGCGCCGGGAATTTGAAGGCCGTTGCCCAGCGCGGAGCACGTGCAACAAAGCCCAGCGTTTCCTGAATATCCAGCGAGTCAATTTTCACCACCACGCCGTCGATATCAAAACCCAGTGATGGACGGTCGGCTTCGACCTGACGATAGAATGCCAGCACTTCGTCGCTGCCGGTGCAAACCCGTACGCGGTCGGTGACCGGTAAACCCCAGGCTTTGAATTGTTGCAGGCGTTCATAATGGCTGCGAGGTAATTCACCACCTTCCAGCAACCCGACGCCGTAACAGAAGAACGTCAGCGGACGTTTGGCGGTAATGCGGGGATCAAGCTGACGCAATGAACCGGCAGCGGCATTGCGCGGGTTGGCAAACACTTTGCCTCCCGTGCGGCGCGCTTCGTCATTCATTGCCTCAAAGCCCGGCTGCGGCATAAACACTTCGCCACGCACTTCAAGACGGGCTGGAATATTGTCGCCATGCAGACGCAGAGGGATCGCGCGGATAGTCCGCACGTTCGCCGTGATATTCTCACCGGTGGTGCCGTCACCACGCGTGGCCGCCTGCACCAGTTCGCCATTTTCATACAGCAGGCTTACCGCCAGACCATCGAGTTTCAACTCACAGCAGAATGTCAGCGGCTCGGCGGTTTTCAGCCTGTCCTGCACGCGCTTGTAGAACGCCAGATAGCTTTCTTCATCAAATACGTTGTCCAGCGACAACATCGGCACCCGATGTTTCACCTGCTCGAAAGCAGAAAGCGGCGCGGCACCCACGCGCTGCGTCGGCGAATCCGCAGTGATAAGCTCAGGATGTGCGGTTTCCAGTTCGCGCAATTCACGCATCAGACGGTCGTATTCAGCATCCGGCACTTCCGGCGCATCAAGAACATGATACTGGTATTCGTGATGGCGCAGCTGAGTGCGTAAGTGATTGATCTGTTCTTCGATAGTGGCCATGACTCACCGTGGAGATAAAAAACCCCCGGCAAGCGGGGGTTAGGGGAAAGGGTATTTCACGAACGCCGTTATCAGGCAGTCGCCTCGAGGACCTCACGGATCCGCGCTTTGTACGTTTCGAGCTTCTGCGGCGTAATCATACGACGCTCATCGTCAAGCACCATCGCACCGACATCATCGGCAATACGCTGGGCAGACTGTAACAGCAGTTTGAAGTTCTGATGCGCGTCACCGAAGCAAGGCACCATCATAAACAACGTCACACCTGGCGTGGAAAAGTCGGACATATTGTCAGGGTCAAAAGAACCCGGTTTGACCATATTCGCCAGACTGAACAACACCGGACCGCTGCCCGCAGGGCTAACATGACGATGGAAAATATTCATAGCGCCAAACTGGAAGCCGGACTGAAGCACGCTGTTTAACAGCACTTCACCACCGATAACGCCACCCTGATGCGCGGCAACATGCAGCACCAGAACCGTTTCTTTCAGTTTCGCTTTCTCAGCCGGTGCTTCTTCCGCCGGAGCAAAAGGTGCAGCCTGAGGTTCGGCTTTCGCAGCAGGTGCCGCGTCCGCATGAATTTCCTGAGGCGGTACGGGAGCGTGCGCTTTGGCTTCAGGCGTATAGTCCTGAGACGCAAAATCAGCAACAGGTTCGCGACGCGGTGCAGGTGCTGATTCAGCGGCTGAATAACCACTCAGCAACGGATCGTCCTGAACAGCATGCTGCTGCAGCTGAGCCGGTTGTTGAGGACGAGCAGCAGGTGCAGGCGCTGGCTGCGCAGGTTGACCCTGCGGCTGACGTGGCGGTGCAGTCTGTTCTGGCTCATCGTACTGACCAAAAGTCGGTTCATCCTGAGGATAAGCAGGACGCACGCGCACTTCCCCCACTCCATCGACGAAATCGTCAGGCGGAGATTGTTCCCGTTCTTTTTTCACACGTTTAGCTGGACGATCGCGAAACAGCGAAGAGCGTTCTTTACGGCTGGTCCACAAACCGTGTAACAACAACGCTATTATGGCGATCGCGCCAACAACGATTAATATCAGACGCAAATCCTGCATCATTGCTATCTCTGTTGTTCTAATTCATTGCCACCACGGCAAACATTCACAATATTAACTCTATTTGCCCACGTAGATAAGTGCAAGTCTCGACTCTACTTTCTGCTAATAAATAGGGCAGTTGCACCTTTTTTTGCTGTTTTTTCAGCCAATCCACTGGTAGCCAGTGGAAAATCATACCGATATGATAGCCCATGTCATTCAACTCAGAGAGAAAATTTCGTTTATGACTTCATCGCAAAGCGCCAGACATGAAAACGGCGTGCATTACTTCAAACAGGGCTGGACGCTCATTTCCTTACCAGGGATACGACGTTTTGTGATTTTACCGCTGGCCGTGAATGTATTACTGATGGGCGGCGCCTTTTGGTGGCTGTTTACCAAGCTGGGAGAATGGATCCCCGCCATGATGAGCAAGGTGCCGTCATGGCTCAGCTGGCTGGATTATCTGATATGGCCGGTGGCCGTACTTTCCGTGGTGCTGGTGTTTAGCTATCTCTTCAGCACCATCGCCAACTGGATTGCCGCACCGTTCAGTGGATTGCTCGCCGAACAGCTTGAAGCCCGTCTGACCGGTAAACCGCTGCCTGATACCGGCATCTGGGGCATCATGAAAGATCTGCCGCGCATCATGAAACGCGAATGGCAAAAACTGGCGTATTACCTGCCGCGCGCCCTGCTGCTATTCGCGCTGTACTTTATTCCGGTGATCGGCCAGACCATCGCGCCGGTGCTGTGGTTTTTCTTCAGCGCCTGGATGGTGGTGATTCAGTATTGTGACTATCCGTTCGATAATCATAAGGTGAGTTTTGCGGATATGCGCCGCTCGCTTGGCAGCAACAAAATCGACAATATGCAGTTTGGTTCGCTGGTCAGCCTGTTTACGATGATCCCGGTGCTTAATCTGGTGATCCTGCCGGTCGCGGTATGCGGTGCCACCGCCATGTGGTGCGACCGCTATCGCCATGTTTACGTTAAAAACAATACCGACGTGAATCCCATCCGGGAATAACATTTTACCTCACAGCCGCCAGCGGGCGGCTGCCTGCTATGCTTGACTTTTCTCCCTCAAACTTATTTCTTAATAACGTATCGATATACCAAATACCAAAACCTTACTTCACTGGGAAAGCGGTTCGCGTATGCTTTCCTGATTCCCACTAATTTCATAGTGTTGAAAGCTTCACACCGTGAATATTTCATACAGTTAAAGGACGGGTTATGAGCAAGATCTATGAAGACAATTCATTAACAATTGGCCATACGCCACTGGTTCGTCTGAACCGTATCGGTAATGGTCGGATTCTGGCTAAGGTCGAGTCACGTAACCCGAGCTTCAGCGTGAAATGCCGTATCGGTGCAAACATGATCTGGGACGCTGAAAAGAAAGGCATCCTGACCAAAGATATCGAACTGGTTGAACCTACCAGCGGCAACACCGGTATTGCACTCGCTTACGTCGCTGCCGCGCGCGGTTATAAACTGACGCTGACCATGCCGGAAACCATGAGCGTTGAGCGTCGTAAACTGCTTAAAGCTCTCGGTGCCAATCTGGTGCTGACTGAAGGCGCGAAAGGCATGAAAGGCGCAATTGCGAAAGCCGAAGAAATTCAGGCCAGCGATCCTTCCCGTTATCTTATCCTTCAGCAGTTCAGCAACCCGGCCAACCCGGCTATCCATGAACAAACCACCGGCCCGGAAATCTGGGAAGACACCGATGGCGCAGTCGATGTACTGATTGCAGGCGTGGGCACCGGCGGTACCATCACCGGTACTGGTCGTTATCTGAAAAGCAAAAAAAGCAGCGTGAAGCTGGTAGCCGTTGAACCTACGGATTCGCCGGTTATTACCCAGACGCTGAACGGCGAAGAAGTCAAACCGGGCCCGCACAAAATTCAGGGCATCGGCGCAGGCTTCATTCCAGGTAACCTGGATTTGGAACTGCTGGATCGAGTCACGCTGATCACTAACGATGAATCCATCCAGATGGCACGCCGTCTGATGGAAGAAGAAGGTATTCTGGCGGGAATTTCTTCCGGTGCCGCGGTTGAGGCTGCGGTAAAATTATCTCTGGAACCCGAGTTTGCGGATAAAACCATCGTGGTTATCCTGCCATCATCCGGCGAACGCTATCTGAGTACCGCATTATTTGCAGATTTGTTTACGGAAAAAGAATTGCAACAATAATGCCACATCCCTAAAAGCGTATAAAAAAGCACCTTCCGGGGTGCTTTTTTGTGGGCTACATCAAAGTTTGTACCACTCTGTGATTGATTTTACCCTCCAGGTTTAGTATTTAACCGGACAATTATTTCGATGCGCGAAATTAATAGCCTCCATGAAACCGCCCGCTGAATCGATTTACCGATTTGTTACAAGAGGGAAAATCACGGCATAATGGAGAAATAACAGGAAAGCCTAGATCTAGGGCAAAGAGTTTTATCGCTGAGTGCGTTATTTTCTCTTTTCTGTTGCATCTGAACCTGCCCCTGACCATAGTCAGGCGCTAATCTCTACAGGCTAAAGTAAAGCGCATAAGCTAAACTTTAGCTCCACAACATTACTTTAATAAGTTGGGGAAACAACAATGTTCCAGCAAGAAGTTACAATCACCGCTCCTAATGGTCTGCACACCCGCCCTGCTGCACAGTTCGTGAAAGAAGCTAAAGGTTTCGCTTCTGACATCACTGTGACTTCAAACGGCAAAAGCGCCAGTGCTAAAAGCCTGTTTAAACTGCAAACTCTGGGCCTGACCCAAGGTACCGTTGTGACCCTCTCAGCTGAAGGTGAAGACGAGCAGAAAGCCGTTGAACACTTGGTAAAACTGATGGCAGAGCTCGAGTAACACTCAGCCGCTCTTATATCGTTTAAACCAGTCAAGAGAAAGGTAGGGTTATGATTTCAGGCATTTTAGTATCTCCCGGTATCGCTTTCGGCAAAGCACTTCTGTTGAAAGAAGATGAAATTGTCATCAACCGGAAAAAAATCTCTCCTGATCACGTTGATCAGGAAATTGAACGTTTCCTCGCTGGCCGTGCAAAAGCCTCAGCTCAGCTGGAAGTGATCAAGACCAAAGCCGGTGAGACCTTCGGTGAAGAGAAAGAAGCCATCTTCGAAGGCCACATCATGTTGTTGGAGGACGAAGAGCTTGAACAGGAAATCATAGCCCTTATCAAAGACGAGCATGCTTCTGCTGACGCTGCTGCTTTCTCTGTCATTGAAGGCCAGGCAAAAGCCCTGGAAGAGCTTGATGATGAATACCTGAAAGAACGTGCGGCTGACGTACGTGACATCGGTAAGCGTCTCCTGCGCAACATTCTCGACATGGCCATCGTTGATCTGAGCTCCATCCAGGACGAAGTTATCCTGGTTGCGACCGATCTGACGCCATCCGAAACTGCTCAGCTGAACCTGAACAAGGTTCTGGGCTTCATTACTGATTTGGGTGGTCGTACTTCTCACACCTCAATCATGGCTCGTTCACTGGAATTACCTGCAATTGTAGGGACCAGCGACGTGACCAAACAAGTCAAAAATGATGACTATCTGATCCTCGATGCTGTTAACAATAAAATCTATGTCAACCCGACAGCAGACGTTATTGACGAGCTGAAAGCCGTTCAGAACCAGTACATCTCTGAAAAAGACGAACTGACTAAACTGAAAGATTTGCCAGCAATCACGCTGGATGGTCATCAGGTTGAAGTTTGTGCCAACATCGGTACCGTGCGCGACGTCGCTGGTGCAGAGCGCAATGGCGCTGAAGGTGTCGGCCTGTATCGTACAGAATTCCTGTTCATGGACCGTGACAGCCTGCCTACCGAAGAAGAGCAATTCCAGGCATATAAAGCCGTTGCTGAAGCGATGGGCTCACAGGCAGTTATCGTGCGTACTATGGACATTGGCGGTGACAAAGACCTGCCGTACATGAATCTGCCAAAAGAAGAAAACCCGTTCCTGGGCTGGCGTGCAATCCGTATCTGTCTGGACCGTAAAGAAATTCTTCACGACCAGCTGAAAGGTATCCTGCGTGCTTCTGCGTTCGGCAAACTGCGCATCATGTTCCCGATGATCATTTCTGTTGAAGAAGTGCGTGAACTGAAAGCAGAGCTCGAACTGCTGAAAGTTCAGTTGCGCGAAAAAGGTCAGGCATTCGATGAAACTATCGAAGTCGGCGTGATGGTTGAAACTCCGGCTGCTGCGGTGATTGCTCATCATCTGGCAAAAGAAGTCGATTTCTTCAGTATTGGTACAAACGATCTTACCCAGTATACTTTGGCTGTGGATCGCGGTAACGAACTGATTTCTCATCTGTACAACCCGATGTCTCCGTCAGTACTTGGTTTAATCAAGCAAGTTATTGACGCATCTCATGCTGCCGGTAAATGGACAGGGATGTGCGGCGAGCTAGCCGGTGACGAACGTGCTACACTTCTTCTATTGGGCATGGGGTTAGATGAGTTCAGCATGAGTGCTATCTCTATCCCACGCATCAAGAAAATTATTCGCAATACAAACTTCGAAGATGTGAAAGCGCTGGCAGATCAGGCCCTGGCCCAACCTACGGCGCAAGAGTTGATGAACCTGGTTAACAAGTTCATTGAAGAAAAAACACTCTGCTAATTGCGCGATGCTGGTAAAGCTGCCCAAATTAATGCTTAGGAGAAGATCATGGGTTTGTTCGATAAACTGAAATCATTGGTTTCTGATGATAAAAAAGACGTTGGCACTATTGAAATCGTAGCGCCAATCTCTGGTGAGATTGTCAACATTGAAGATGTGCCAGACGTTGTTTTCGCTGAGAAAATCGTTGGTGACGGTATTGCTATCAAACCATCTGGCAACAAAATGGTTGCTCCGGTTGACGGCACTATTGGTAAAATCTTCGAAACTAACCATGCTTTCTCAATCGAATCCGACAGCGGCATTGAGTTGTTCGTGCACTTCGGTATCGACACCGTTGAACTGAAAGGCGAAGGCTTCAAACGCATCGCTGAAGAAGGCCAACGTGTTAAGAAAGGCGATTTGGTTATCGAGTTTGATCTGGCTCTGCTGGAAGAGAAAGCGAAGTCTACCCTGACTCCGGTTGTCATCTCTAACATGGACGAGATCAAAGAGCTGATTAAACTGACTGGTAGCGTGACTGTGGGCGAAACCCCAATCATCCGCATCAAGAAGTAATTCGCTCAGCGAGTAGTAAAGCAAGAAGTTAAAAAAACGGCGCCTAATCAGCGCCGTTTTTTATTGCCTGTTATTTACTGATTCTTCGACTCGAATTATGACGCGGATTTCCAGTGCGGGACCTGAAGGCTGATGATGAGTCCATGCGGCTGCGCGTTACGGGCATCCACTTTCCCTTCATGCGCCAGCATCACCTTACGGGTGATCGCGAGCCCCAGGCCGTAGCCTTTACCTGACAGCGGCGATTTAACACGCACGAACGGGTCGAAAATACTTGAGAGCTTATCTTCCTCCACACCCGGCCCCTGATCGGCAACTTCAATCTGCAAATACTCTTCAACCTGTGCCAGTGAAACAGTGATCGTTTGCCCGCCGGCGGAAAAACGCAGCGCATTACGCACTACGTTATCAATAGCGCGTCGCATCAGCTCAGCGTTGCCTTTCACGGTGTAATCCAGGTCATCGGGTGATTCCGGATAGAGCGCGATTTCCACGCCCGGCAACTGCGCCTCATAGCGTGCGTCGTTAACCACCGCTTCCACCAGCCCGTACAAATCGAAATACTCTTCATCCGGGATTTCACTGCTTTCCGTTCGGGAAAGTGCCAGCAACTCTCCGATCATCTTATCGAGACGCCCGGCCTCATGTTCTATACGGCTTAAAGAGGTTTCCACGTTCGAAGGATTCTGTCTCGCCAGACCGATTGCCAGTTGCAAACGCGCCAGCGGAGAACGCAGCTCGTGCGAAACGTCATGCAGCAGCTCTTCACGCGCCTTCACCAGAACCTGCAAACGTTCAGCCATTGAGTCGAAATCGCGTGCTACTTCCGACAATTCATCGTGCCGCTTACCCATGCTGGTAAACAAGCGGACCGATAAATCGCCCTGCGCCACGCGCCCGAAGGCTTTACGCATTTGCAGCATAGGACGGGTCAGGTTCCATGCCAGCATCGCACTGAACAGTAATCCGCCCAGTCCCCCCAGCCATAACAGCGGCGGAGGCATATTCAGCCAGTCCCTGTGACGCCTCGGACGATACTCATGCATCAGCCCGTCGACATCATATTTCAACCGGTAGCCCTGCCCGTCCGGCCCCTGTACAAACTGCACGACTTCATGTGGGATTTTACCGGGTTCCAGATCCTTAATCGTATTGCCTTTCGCGGGCAGCAACGAAGGGGTGACCGAGAAAAATTTCCTGTCATCATCCGGCCAGTCAGCCATCATCGCGTTCAGCGCCGGCATACCACCGTTGTGCAACGTTGAAACCGCCGAGGTAATTTGAAGTTTCACAAAACGCCGGGCAATGCCGCTTTCCGGCGGTTCATGCGGATTATAAAAAGCAAAAACAACCCAAAGTCCCTGAGTGATCGCCACGAACGTGAACCAGAATCCCAGCAGGATTTTCCAGAACAGTTTTCCGCGCAGTCGTTTAGCGTATGCGATAGCCAATACTGCGCACCGTTTCAATAGTCAGGATATCGCCACCTTCCAGTGACCCCAGTTTCTGGCGGATATTACTGATGTGAACATCAATACTGCGGTCATAGGCTTCACGCGGTCGGCCCAGGCCTTTTTCTGACAGCTCATCT
This sequence comes from Rahnella bruchi, assembly GCF_003614975.1. Classification (GTDB taxonomy): domain Bacteria; phylum Pseudomonadota; class Gammaproteobacteria; order Enterobacterales; family Enterobacteriaceae; genus Rahnella; species Rahnella bruchi. Next base: position 344,732 of record NZ_QZWI01000003.1, read on the forward strand.
TTTGAAACCACACGTTCAGGAGAACGCAGCAACAGTTCCAGCAGATTGAATTCAGACGCCGTCAGGTCAAAAGGAACCCCACGCCATTCGCTGCTGCGCGTGGCAGGATTGAGCGTCAGGTCGCCGTAGTTAACTGATGAAGAATCAGTGTGCGATTCCTGCTGCTCTTCCACACGACGCAATACCGCACGCAGACGCGCAACCAGTTCACGCGGGTAACACGGTTTTGGCATGTAATCATCGGCGCCCATTTCCAGGCCGATAACGCGGTCGATGTTGTCACCTTTGGCGGTCAGCATGATGATCGGCAGGCGGCTGTTTTTGCGCACCTGACGCAGGACATCAATTCCGCTCATATCCGGCAGCATGATGTCGAGGATCATCGCGGTATATTCGCCGGACATCGCCCCTTCCACGCCCGCTTTGCCGGTCAGCACCAGAGAGGCATCAAAACCTTCTGCAATCAGATATTCGCTGAGCATGGTCCCTAATTCGAGATCGTCATCGACTAATAAAATTTTCATTCTTTATTTCCGCCTGGCTAAAATTTTGGTCATTTTTACCACTAACCCTGCATTACGCAGCCGCTTTTACTCTTTTTTTACACAGTCTCTGACAGAATTTCATATCGCTGAAAGCGCAGTGTAAGGAACAAAGTTGTCGTGTAAAATACTATTCCTATTATAGAAGATTAAAATCAATCTGTTAGCGTCGCTCAAAAAGCAAAAAGCAGGCGCTAAGGCCTGCCTTTGTAATGTGACCGCGTTTATCGCTATGAGTTCTTAATCAGAAAACACGCCGGTCGAAAGATAGCGGTCACCGCGATCGCAGACAATCGCTACAATCACACTGCCGGGATGGCTTCTTGCGACACGCAATGCGCCCGCTACAGCACCGCCGGAACTCACTCCACAAAAGAGTCCTTCTTCCCGTGCCAGAGCGCGCATGGTGTCTTCCGCTTCGTTCTGTCCCATGTCCATCACTTCATCGACCAGCTCCGGTCTGAAAATGCCCGGCAAATACTCTTTCGGCCAGCGGCGTATGCCCGGAATACTGCTGCCTTCAGAAGGCTGCAATCCGACAATCTTCACCCCCGCGTGCTGACTGCGCAGAAAGCGGCTGACGCCGGTGATGGTACCGGTAGTCCCCATGCTCGACACAAAATGCGTAATACGACCGTGCGTTTGCTGCCAGATTTCCGGCCCGGTAGTGGTAAAGTGCGCCAGCGGATTATCCGGATTATTGAACTGATCCAGCACCTTCCCCAGCCCTTGCTGTTCCATTTCCAGAGCCAGATCCCGCGCACCTTCCATTCCCTGCGCACGGCTGACCAGCAATAATTCAGCACCGTAAGCGCGCATGGATGCCTGACGCTCAAGGCTCATGTTTTCCGGCATCAGTAATTTCAGCTTATAGCCTTTCAGTGCCGCTATCATCGCCAGCGCGATACCGGTATTGCCGCTGGTGGCTTCAATCAGCGTATCACCGGGATGAATTTCACCGCGCTTTTCCGCCTGCTCAATCATGAACAGTGCCGCACGGTCTTTCACTGAGCCCGCGGGATTATTGCCTTCCAGCTTGACCCAGATTTCGCTGTCGAGCCCCGCGGTCAGGCGCTGTAATCTCACCAGAGGCGTATTACCGATGTAGTGTTCGAGCGTACTCAAAGTGCTTGCCTTATATTTCGAATATGAAAAAAAGCGGTCAGTGACCGCTCTTTAAATCTGCAATAGAAGAAAATTAACAGCAGGGGGAATGATTGGCAATCAGTTGTCGCGGGGAAGTCAGTGCGAAAGCCATTTATCTGTCCGGATACAAAGCGGTGAACACCCTGAGCTGACTTTTTCGGTCAACAGCGACGCATCGTTTATGGCTAAGTTTCGCAGCGTGGCCTCACCTGAAACTCAAAAGACCACAATATTCGCATGGAAAAAAATTAAGGCAGCCAGAGCGATAGCAGGGCCAAAAGGAATGGCCTTATTTTCTGTAATAAATGGATTTTCAGAAACACGAAGTATCGCTGAGTAATACACCCGAACGACCAGATAGAAAACACATCCGATAACAGAAGAAATTAAAATTAATTGTGGCAATAAATCCAACCCCAGCCAGGCAGAAACTGCACTATAAAGTTTAACGTCGCCATTGCCCAGGCCATCCTGACCGCGGATCTTTTTATATAATTCCAGCACACTCAACATTACTACCCAGGAAACAATAACGCCCAAAATAGAGTTCAGAGGTGATACCGGAATAATGTCCATCACCGATGCCAGCAAACCGCCCCATAGCAATATATACACCAGGGAGTCTGGCAATATCATGTGTTTAATATCAATCATAGCCAGAGCATATAACACGCTGAAAAAGCCCATGCTAAAAATGAATTCAGTGACCGTAATGTGCGGCAGCATATACCAGGCCATCAGGGAAAACCAGAGACCAACGGTCACCTCACAAATCAGATAACCTGAAGGAACACCCGTGCGGCAATGGCGGCACTTGCCTTTTAAAACCAGCCAGCTAAAGACAGGAATGTTATCGCGTTTCAGCAACAACTTTTCGCAAACAGGACAATGCGACGGTGGCCAGCAGAGATTAAATGAGCGCGTGTGATTTCCTTCAAATTGCGAGAACAGCATTTTTGGCAATCGGTAAATAACAACATTCAGAAAACTCCCCACCATTAGCCCTGCAATTAAGGAAAATATTAAGAAAAAATAATTTACGAACAACCCGTCCATACGACTCCCTAATATAAAATATAATAATCCATAACCTTCCATGATATGCCGTGTAAAACAACAATTGCCATTACATTTAAACCAACAAAAAACACTATGCGAATAGTATATACAGCAAGAACTGTTCACAATCATTTTAAATATAGATTTTATTTATCAGGAAGAGATATGAATATAAAAATCAGATAATTAAAAAGCAGCCGGAGGAAAAAACAAATAAGGTGGTGTGATGAGAAGTAAAGAGAGTATGGGCATACATTCAAAGCAGCTTACTGCTGCTTTGAATGTAAGGATCCTTTATTCAGGCCGTTTTTGCCAGCTCAACAGGCTGTAACTGCTGATCACCGGCATACAAGCGGCCATTCAGCCCGCCGACGTAAAAGCGATCGCCGCGCTGAGGGGCGGTATTTCCGTGGGTGTCAGAAAGTACCACTGCCAGCGGTTCATCGTGCCAGCCGTCAGCTTGTACAATGAGCTGCCAGAAATGGCCACGCGGGCTGACTTCCAGTACTTTTACCGGCAACGGGCAGCGTGGTGTGGTGTGCGCCGTAATTTCCATTTCCCACGGACGCAGGAATAAATCTACCTTACCCTGATGCAGCGGTGGGTTCTCCAGCGGCCAGTGATGTGCACCGACATACAACTGAGAGCCGCGAATTTCTCCGCCGATTTTATTCACTTCACCCATGAATTCGAGCACGAAACGGGTTGCCGGTTCACGCCAGATTTCTTCCGGCGCACCAACCTGTTCAATATTGCCCTGACTCATGACGACCACGCGGTCTGCGACTTCCATCGCCTCCTCCTGATCGTGTGTTACAAACACGCTGGTGAATTTTAGCTCTTCATGCAACTGACGCAGCCAGCGACGCAGCTCTTTTCGCACCTGCGCATCCAGCGCACCGAAAGGCTCATCGAGCAACAGAATTTGAGGTTCAACCGCCAGCGCACGGGCCAGCGCCACACGTTGTTTCTGACCGCCAGAAAGCTGTGCCGGATAACGATTTGCCAGATGGGCTAATTGCACCATCTCCAGCAATTTAATGACTTTCTGTTTAATCGCTTCGGCGTTCGGACGTTCGCGGCGTGGCAGAACCGTCAGACCAAAGGCGATGTTGTCAAATACCGTCATATGGCGGAACAACGCGTAATGCTGGAACACGAAACCGACCTGACGATCGCGGGCATGCAGGCGTGTCACGTCTTTACCGTGAAAACTCAGATGTCCGGCGCTCTGGTTTTCCAGCCCGGCAATAATGCGCAGCAGCGTGGTTTTACCCGAACCGGAAGGCCCGAGCAGTGCAACCATCTCTCCGGAAGCAATATCGAGCGAGATATCATTGAGCACTTTCGTGCGGCCAAAATATTTGTTGATACCGTTAATTTCAATGCTCATGACTTTCCTCCCGTTCAAGACGGTCGTTATGGCGTTTCAGACGCCATTGCAGGCCGCTTTTCAGAAACAGTGTGACAATTGCCATCAGGGTCAACAGTGCGGCGGCAGTAAACGCGCCAGCTGTGTTGTAGTCCTGATGCAGTAACTCAACTTGTAATGGCAGCGTGTAAGTTTCGCCGCGGATAGACCCGGAAACCACAGATACTGCGCCGAATTCGCCAATCGCACGGGCATTGGTCAGTACCACGCCGTACAGTAAAGCCCAGCGGATATTCGGTAACGTTACGCGACGGAACATCTGCCAGCCGGACGCACCGAGTAATACCGCAGCTTCATCTTCGTGGCTGCCCTGGCTCAACATCACCGGCACCAGCTCACGGATAACAAACGGACAGGTGACAAATACCGTCACCATCACCATGCCTGGCCAGGCGAACATGAACTGAATATTATGCGCATCCAGCCAGCCGCCAATCGGGCCGTTAGTGCCATAAAACAGCAGATACAAAAGGCCTGCCACAACCGGCGAAACCGCGAACGGGATATCGATAAGCGTCAGTAACAGCTGACGTCCCGGGAAATTGAAACGCGCCACCAGCCAGGCCAGCAGCGTGCCAAAAATCAGGTTCACCGGCACGGTAATCAGCGCCATCAGCACCGTCAGCCAGATGGAATGCAACATGTCGGAATCAGACAGGTTCTTCCACACCGCCGCAATACCGTCGGAAAAGGCCAGTACAAAAATGCTGATCATCGGAATAACCAGCAACAGCACACAAATCAGTACACCAGTGCCGATAAGCGACCATTTCACCCAGTCAATACGCTGGCGTTTTTCCCCTGCAAAAGCCGGAGTATCAGACATTACTGGCCTCCCAGACGACGGCCATAACGGCTTTGTAAGGTGTTAATCGCAAACAGCAGCAGCAACGAGGCGGCGAGAATAACCGATGCAATTGCGCTGGCTGCCGGGTAATCAAACTCCTGCAAGCGGATAAAAATCATCAGCGAGGTGACTTCAGTTTTCCAGGCAATGTTACCGGCAATGAAAATGACCGCGCCGAATTCGCCCAGGCTGCGGGTGAAGGACAACGCCGTTCCCGCCAGCAGTGAAGGCATCACTTCCGGCAACACCACGCGGCGAAAACTCTGCCAGCGCGAAGCACCCAGTGTTTCTGCCGCCTCCTCGTATTCCGGACCTAATTCTTCCAGCACCGGCTGCACGGTACGCACCACAAAAGGGATACTGGTGAAGGCCATTGCCACTGCAATACCCAGCCAGGTGTAGGCGACTTTAATATCAAAATGCGCCAACCACTGACCGTAAAAACCGGTGGTCGAAAACAGACCGGCCAGCGTCAGACCCGCAACCGCCGTCGGTAAAGCAAACGGCAAATCCATCAACCCGTCGATCAGGCTTTTACCCGGAAATTCATAACGGGTCAGGATCCACGCCATCAGCATGCCGAAGAAGCAGTTGAAAAGACTCGCCACGCCCGCCGCCAGCAGCGTGACTTTATACGCCGCGACAACCTGACCGTTGGTGATCACATCCCAGTATTGCGCCAGCGTCATTTGTGACAACTGCATCACCAGTGCGCTCAGCGGCAACAACAGCACGAGACAGACGAACAGCAGGCTGCTGCCAAGGCTCAGGGTGAATCCGGGTAATACGCGTTTGCTCGACAACAACATTACTTGTGACCTTGCTCTAACAGTTTGTCCAGCTCACCGCCGGTACTGAAATGGGTTTCCATCACTTGTGGCCAGCCACCGTACTGATCTTCAACTTTGAACAATTGGGTATCCGGGAACTGCCCTTTCGCTGCCGCCATTGCCGTTTTGTCATACACACGGTAGTTAAAACTGGTAATGATTTTCTGCGCCTGCGGGCTCCACAAATAATTCAGGTAATCTTTTGCGGCTTTCTCTGTGCCATTTTTCTCGACGTTTTTGTCCACCCAAGCCACCGGGAATTCGGCCAGAATGTCCACCTTCGGAACAATCACTTCGTATTGATCGTCACCGTACTGTTTGCGAATGTTGTTTACTTCCGATTCGAAGCTAATCAGCACATCACCCAGTCCGCGTTCCACAAAAGTGGTCGTCGCGCCACGGCCGCCGGTATCAAATACCTGCACGTTTTTCAGGAAACTTGCCATCTTCTCGCGTGTTTTCGTCTGTTTTTTATTGTCTTCCAGATTGAACGCGCCCCAGGCACCGAGGTAGGTATAACGACCATTGCCGGAGGTTTTTGGATTCGGGAACACCAGGCTTACGCCCGGACGCGCTAAATCGTCCCAGCTGTGAATATTCTTTGGATTGCCCTTGCGCACCAGAAACGCCATGGTGGAATAGAACGGCGAACTGTTGTTAGGCAGACGACTTTGCCAGTTGGCCGGGATCAGATTGCCGCGATCATGCAAAATCTGCACATCGGTCACCTGATTGTAAGTCACCACATCCGCTTTCAGGCCTTGCAAAATCGCCAGCGCCTGCTTGGAAGACCCGGCATGTGACTGTTTGATATCCAGTTTGTCGCCGTTGTTTTGATCGGCCCATTGTTTCTGGAATGGCGGATTCAGTGCAGCAAAAAGTTCACGGGACACATCATAAGAGCTATTAAGCAGTTCAGTCGCCGAAGCCGCTCCGCTGGCCAGCAACAATGCCGCCACGGAACCTTTCAGCACGCTGCCAGTAAATCCGAGTGTTTTCATGCTTAGCCTTAGGTGAGTGAACCGATATGCGACGCTGATAAATGCCGCTCAATATTACACAGTGTATTTATAACTGAGGCTCAGGCTGTAACGGTTTTATATACCATTTGGTGATTTTCAAGCATGAAAAGCTATAAGGCATTAACAACTGAAGGGGGAATTGCAGAAAGGAGAGAGGCAGCGCGTCCGAGAATGAACGCGCTAAAGAAACCTATAGTGCTAAAAGGCGGGTCAGCGAAGGGGCGAAATAATAGCTGCCGGTCACCGGACGGGTGAAGCGCAGCATGGCATCACGTTTGCCATCAAGATCGCCAAACATGCTCAGCAGTTGTTTCTCAATGTTCCACAAACGGGCGCAATAGCTGATAAAATATAAACCGTGCTCACCACTGGCTGTGCCATAAGGCAGGCTCTGGCGCAGAATTTTCAGGCCTTTGCCGTCTTCTTTCAGATCTACGCGGCTGACGTGAGACGTGTCCGGACGGGTTTCTGAATCCAGTTCTTCATCGGTGTCTTTCGTACGGCCAATGACTTCTTCCTGCTGTTGCACGGAGAAGCGTTCCCATTGCACCAGATTATGTTTCCAGCGCTGAACCATCACGTAACTGCCACCGGCATCGACGCTACCTTCAGGAATAATTGCTACCTGAGCACGCGCTTCGGCTTTCGGGTTTTCAGTACCGTCAACGAAACCGCTCAGGTCACGTTCTTCGATCGCACGGAAACCGTGAGTTTCTTCTTCAACCACAATCGAACTGCCGAACGCTTTCAGAGCCGCCTGTGCCAGCGCAAAATTCACGTCATGACGCAGGGACTGAATATGCAGCAGCATATCGCGCTGCGTTGCAGGTGCCAGACCTTTGCCCAATGGCTCGAAAGATTTCAGTTCATCCGCGCCCTGATTGCCGGATAAATCACGCCACACATCATTGCCAAAGGCCACGACCGCACCAAGATGTTCGGTAGGAAATTTTTTCTGCATGTCTTCCAGTACGGCCAAAAATGCACGGCAGCCCTGCCGGAGCGCATCCAGGTCACCCTGAGCTTTCGCTTCAATGTAAATCGCGAAACGGCAATGTTCGGGCAAAATGCCGCTCTGAACCTGAGTCATCTTCTCATCCTCGTTAATTTGACCGGCGACATCATACCGGATGTCAATAAAAATGCCTTGCGCGAAGGCAAGGCATTGAGGATTTTGTCAGCAGGAAAGCGGCTTTTATTGAGCGGCTGAAGTCTGAACCGGATTAGCCCGCCAGATAATTTTGCTCACCTTCCAGTCTTTCAGGGCATCATCGGAAGGCATCAGCGATTCCGGTCCATGCCAGATCCCGCTGAAGACATACGTCACATGAGCACTTTGCGGCGCTTTACACTCAACGTTCTGCGCGTCATCACCCTCGCCTTTCACGCATACATCAAAAGCTTTGCTGTAAAGGCTGCTGAATGGCGTGCCGATTTTGACGCCCCATTGGCTTTCAACTTTAGGATCCACCACATCAACGCGCTGGACGTTGCCTTTCGGCTCACCGCTGATGGACATTTTCACGTCTTTGCCATCCATCGCCTGGAAGAAGCTCAGCATTTTTCCGTCGCTCATCGACATACCGCTGCGCAGCGTATAATCGCCGTCCAGTGCATCTTTGATGGCGTCTTCAGTCAGCGGCGTACTGGCCGTGATGCCGCCGACGCCTTTATCGCTGACCGTGACACTGCTGCCAAACCAGTTAAGCGGATTCATGCTCGACCAGGACACGCTCGGCCACGACATGTGTGACATCGACGAACAGCCAGTCAGGATCAGTGGCAGCACCAGCAACAGAGGGCGAACCCGCAAGCGAACAGTCATTCCGTACTCCTTTTCTGCCCGTTCCCGTTGGCCGGCGCGGCCTGGCGGACAAACCGACAGTGAATTAATCATCAAAACATTATTGTTAAGCGCCAGTTCGAGTGCTTTTCCGGCAAAAAAGTTCAGCCCCTGGGGGAATAAGCTTCAGGCCAGACGGTGTGAGGCATCAAAACAGGCGCGCAAACGGCGGCTGAGCAACCAGTAGGCCAGCGCGGCAGCGTCCAGTAAGGCCAGCACGATATCCACGCCAGAAATCATGTCAGTACTTTGCCACAATCCCAATCCCTGCAAAGCAAAAGTGACAAACATCCCGGCAAGCAGCAACCAGTACCCGGCCTGCCAGATGCGCGGCCAGACATGACGACGACCACTGAGCAGAAACACCAGCGCTGGCGGCAGCCCCAGCAACATCCCGGACCAGAAACTTTGCTGATCGGGATAAAACAACGTCAGCAAATCACTCCCCTGCTGGCGGGAGGCACCCGCCATCACAAACAACAGCCAGGTTCGTGCCTGCAAAATTAAAATCGTCCAGAACCACAGCGGCAATCGCAACATACCGTGGTCGTTATAGTCATCCGGGTTCATAAAAAGAACAACGTTCCTGCAAATAAGGTGAAATTTAACAATCCTTAAGGACATGCCCAAAATAATTTGAAGTATGCCGGGTATGCGCTTAAGAAACTGTTAAGAACAGTCTGCTTTAATGGTCTCCAGCACGGCAAGACATCTTAAACGATGTCATAGTTGCCGGTACTCTGGAAACGTAATATTAAGGAAGACCTATTATGATGAAGAAGATCACTCTGGCAACCCTCATCGCACTTTGTTCAGCGACAGCCTTTGCCCAACAGACTGGCGGCTTTAATGGCCCTTCAGCTCAGGAGACGCAAGCCCAGCCGGCAGAACAAGGCGGCTTCACCGGTACCACCGCCCTGAGTACTGTGAAAGATGCGCAGACGATGAAAGACGATCAATGGATCATGCTGGAAGGCTACCTGGATCAGCGTATCGACCATGATAAATACATTTTCCGCGATAATACCGGCACCCTGAATGTGGAAATTGACGGTAAACGCTGGCAGGGGCAGAACGTCTCGCCAAAAGATAAAATCCGCATTGAAGGTAAAGTCGATAAAGACTGGAACTCTGTGGAAGTGGACGTGAAGAGCGTCAAAATCATCAAGTGATCGATGATAAAAAAGCCCCGACAGAAGTGATTCCGCCGGGGCTTTTTATTCACTGAAAAACAACGGGTATATCAGTATTCCTGATCTTCGATCAGACGTTTGCCGAGCAGCAAAGTATCCGATATTTCATAGCCCAGCTTTTCGTACATGCTGACAACCGCGTCATTTTCTGCACGCACCATTAAATTCATTTTCGGACAACCGCGGGCAATCAGTTTTTTCTCCAGCCGGTTGACCAGCGCGTTTGCGATGCCACGTCCGCGATAATCCGGATGTACTCCGAGATAATTCGCTGAGCCGCGATGACCGTCGTAGCCACCCATCAGGGTGCCCACAACTTCGCCACCCACTTCTGCCACCAGAAAAAACTCAGGGCTGTGATTAGTTTTACGTTCAATATCCAGCTCAGGATCGTTCCACGGACGCAGCAGATCGCAACGCTCCCATAAGGTCAGTACTTCTTCGAAATCTTCTTGACGGTATACGCGAATTTCCATCACTGTTCGCCGCTGTTAATAGGGGTTTAATTAATTATCGCGTGATCTGTTTGATACGCAACATCAAAATCACAGATTGTCTGCTTTATAAACGAATTCAAACCGCAAATACAACGCCTGAAGAAGATATTCCCGCCTTCTCAACGGAGATTTATTCGGCTCTGACTTCATCCGCGACACAATATTCATAAAAAGTAATAGTTCTCAGATCGAAACTATAAAAAAGATACTCTATAACATAGAGCATTCTGCCTTTTTTCTGACGGTAACGGACTGATGTTAAACCCCCTGAACAAATTTCTGCATTTCCAGCCGCTTCCTGCTGCCGCAACACGTCGCCAGTTACTGCTTTCCGGACTCGGTTTAGCGATCGCCGCTTTTGGTTCGCGCTCTGCCAGTGCGGCACAGCAGGAACACATCACGAAATCAGCCCCGGCCCCAAAGCCACCGGGCGCGAAGAAACTGGTGATGATCGACCCCGGCCACGGTGGCATTGATTCCGGCGCCGTTGGTCACGAAGGTTCGGAAGAAAAACACGTGGTGCTGGAAATCGCCAACTATGTGCGTGAGATTTTAGGCGAGCAAAGCCATATTGAAGTCAAACTAACCCGCGACTCCGACCATTTTATTCCGCTCTATCAGCGTGTTGAACTGGCACACCAGCATCAGGCTGACCTGTTCGTTTCCATTCACGCCGATGGTTACACCAGCCCGACGGCTTCCGGTGCTTCAGTTTTTGCACTATCCAACCGTGGAGCCAGCAGCGCCATGGCGCGTTATATGTCGAAAAAAGAAAACGACGCCGATCTGGTCGCTGGGGCGAAATACGCCAAAGAAGACAACAATTATCTGCAACAGGTACTGTTTGATCTGGTGCAGACCGACACCATAAAAAACAGCCTGACGCTGGGACATCACGTGCTCGACAGGATCCGCCCTATCCATCATCTGCACAGCCAGCAAACTGAGCAGGCAGCATTTGCCGTTCTGAAATCACCGTCAATCCCGTCGATTCTGGTGGAAACCTCCTTTATCACTAATCATCAGGAAGAACAGCTGCTCAGCACCACGGCGTTCCGTCGTGAAATTGCGCAGGCAATCTCGCAGGGGATTGTGAACTTTTTCAGTTATTTCGACGCCAACGAGCGTAAGCCCCGGTAACCTCCTCCCGACACCAAAAGCAGCCGCCTTTGGTGACCCGCAGGCTTTTGGGTATATAATACCGTCCACATTTCTATCATTCAGCGCCCGCAAGGCGCTGAATGTCTTTTCAGTCAACGTCTGCGAGTTAGCCTGTGAGCCAATCCATTCCCGACATCCAGCAAGTCAAAACCTTCCTGCTCAAGCTTCAGGACCACATTTGCCAGCAACTGGCCGCTGCCGATGGCAAAGGTCATTTTGCTGAAGATCAGTGGGTTCGCGAAGAAGGCGGTGGTGGCCAAAGCCGGGTGATGACCCATGGCGCAGTATTCGAACAGGCGGGCGTGAACTTCTCACATGTTTCCGGCGCCACCCTTCCGGCCTCCGCAACGGCACATCGTCCCGAACTCGCCGGACGCAGTTTTCAGGCGATGGGCGTCTCACTGGTTATCCATCCGCTGAGCCCCTATGTGCCGACCAGCCACGCCAATGTGCGTTTCTTCATTGCTGAAAAACCCGGCGAAGCGCCGGTATGGTGGTTTGGCGGAGGTTTCGACCTCACGCCATATTATGGTTTTGAAGAAGATGCACGACACTGGCACCTCACGGCGCAGCAGCTTTGCCAGCCGTTTGGCGACGAAATGTACCCGAAATACAAAAAATGGTGCGACGATTACTTCTTCATCAAACACCGCAATGAGGCACGCGGGATTGGCGGGTTGTTCTTTGATGACCTGAACTCACCAGACTTCGATACCTGTTTCAGCTTTATGCAGGCCGTCGGCAACGGTTTCACCGACGCTTATCTGCCTGTTGTGGAAAAACGCAAAGGCCTGCCGTGGGGCGAGCGCGAGCGCCAGTTCCAGCTTTACCGCCGTGGCCGTTATGTGGAGTTCAATCTGGTGTGGGATCGCGGAACGCTGTTTGGTCTGCAAACCGGCGGGCGCACAGAATCGATTTTGATGTCGATGCCGCCTCTGGTGCGCTGGGAATATGGCTATCAGCCTGAAGATGGCAGCCCGGAAGCCGCGCTGTACAGCGATTTCCTGCCCGTTCGCGACTGGCTGGCTGAAAAAGGCTTATCTGAAAACGGAGAAGCAAACTGATGCAAATCTGGGTTGATGCCGACGCCTGTCCGAATGTGATCAAGGAAGTGCTGTTCCGCGCCGCTGAACGCACCGGCATGATGGTGACGCTGGTGGCTAACCAAATCATCCGCACACCGCCGTCGAAATTCCTGCGTACTTTACGCGTTGAGGCGGGCTTTGACGTCGCGGATAACGAAATCGTAAAACGCACCGAACCGGGCGATCTGGTGATCACCGCTGATATTCCTCTCGCGGCGGAAGTGATTGAAAAAGGCGGTGTAGCGCTTAACCCTCGCGGCGAGCGTTACACCACTGAAACCATCAAAGAGCGCCTGAATATGCGTGATTTTATGGACACCATGCGCGCCAGCGGCGTGCAGACCGGTGGGCCGCCTGCGCTTAATCAGCGTGACCGCCAGCAATTTGCCAATGAACTGGATAAATGGTTACAGCAGACTAAACGCTAAATCCAGTCAGGCGGCCAAAACCGAAGTACCACTACATAATTAAAGGAATAAGAAATGGTCAAAAAGATCATCCTTGATTGCGATCCGGGGCACGACGATGCTATCGCGATGTTACTGGCTCACGGTAACCCCGAAATCGAGCTGCTGGCCGTCACTACGGTGGTCGGCAATCAGACGCTGGAGAAAGTCACCCGCAACGCGCTGGCGGTCGCACGCGTGATTAATCTCACCGGTGTGCCGTTTGCCGCAGGAGCAACGCGTCCACTGGTACGTCAGATAGAAGTCGCTGACGAAATCCATGGTGAATCCGGCCTCGACGGTCCGGTGCTGCCGGAAGCTGCCATCTCACTGGAGCCGGTTCACGCCATCGATCTGATCATTGATTTGATCATGTCGCACCCGCCAAAAACCATCACCCTGGTGCCCACCGGCGGGCTGACCAATATTGCGATGGCGGTACGTAAAGAGCCACGCATTGCCGATCGCGTGAAAGAAGTGGTGCTGATGGGCGGCGGTTATCATGTGGGTAACTGGAGCGCGGTCGCAGAATTCAATATCAAGATAGATCCGGAAGCGGCCCATATCGTCTTCAACGAAAAATGGCCTCTGACGATGGTCGGGCTCGATCTTACCCATCAGGCACTTGCCACGCCGGAAGTTGCCGCGCGCATCGCTGCAGTCGGCACGCAGCCCGCCAAATTTGTCGGCGAGTTACTCGATTTCTTCGGCCTGAGCTATAAAGATCGCCAGGGCTTTGATGCTCCGCCAGTTCACGATCCGTGCGCCGTGGCCTATGTTATTGATCCGAAAGTAATGACGGTTCAAAGAGTGCCGGTGGATATTGAGCTGACCGGTACGCTGACACTGGGTATGACGGTCGCCGATTTCCGTGCCCCGCCGCCAGCGGATTGCCATACTCAAGTCGCGGTAAAACTCGATCATCAGCGTTTCTGGGATCTGATTGTTGATGCGCTGGAGCGCATCGGCGAAGTGAAATACTGAGACGGATATTTAAAAAGGGCGCCCGTTGCGGCGCCCTTTCCAGATTTAAAGAAGCAGATTTAAAGAGGCTCGGTTTGCGCCTCCACTACGGCTAAAGCCACCATATTCACAATCCTGCGCACTGAGGCTATCGGCGTCAGAATATGTACCGGTTTCGATACCCCCATCAGCACCGGCCCGACGGTTACGCCTTCGGAGCACGATACGCGCAGCAGGTTGTAACTGATACGCGCCGATTCCATATTTGGCATAATCAGGATATTGGCTGAACCTTTTAACGGACTGTCGGGCATGATGTCCTGACGAATGCTTTCCACCAGCGCTGCATCACCATGCATCTCACCGTCAATTTCCAGCTGCGGATCAAGCTCATTGACCAGCTCCAGCGTTCGCCGCATTTTAAGCGCAGCCGGACTGTCTGAAGTGCCAAAACTCGAATGTGACAGCAACGCCACTTTCGGTTCAATACCGAAACGACGTACCGTTTCAGCCGCCATCAGCGTGATTTCTGCCAGCTGCTCCGGCGTCGGGTCGTCATTGACATAAGTGTCTGCAATAAACGTGTTCCCACTTGGCAACAGCAACGCATTCATGGCACCGGCAACGTGCGCTCCTTCGCGAAACCCAAACACCTTCTCCACAATATCGTAATGCTCATGATAAGTGCCGACCGTACCGCAAATCATCGCATCCGCTTCACCGCGCAGCAGCATGATGGCGGAAATCAGCGTCGGATTGCCGATCACTGCCCGCCGGGCCTGCTCCTGCGATACACCGCGCCGCTTCATCAGCTCATAATATTCTCGCCAGTATTCATTAAAACGCGGATCAGATTCGTTATTCACCACTTCGAAATCCCGGCCAGCTTCCAGCTGCAATCCGAGTTTTTTGATACGCATGGCGATAACGCTCGGGCGTCCGACCAGAATAGGTTTGGCCAGTCCCAGGGAAATCAGCTCCTGCGTAGCCTGTAATACCCGCTCCTCTTCACCTTCGGCCATCACTACCCGACGGGGGTCGGTCTTCGCCTGCGAGAAGATAGGCTTCATGAACAGATTGGTTTTGTAGACAAATTCGGCAAGCTTCTCGACGTAAGCGTCAAAATCTTTAATTGGCCGTGTCGCCACACCGGAATCCATGGCCGCTTTCGCAACGGCCGGCGCAATTTTCACAATCAGGCGCGGATCAAAAGGTTTAGGAATGATGTAGTCCGGGCCGAAAGACAGCTCTTCTTCCCCGTAGGCAGATGCCACCACGTCACTCTGTTCGGCCATCGCCAGATCGGCAATAGCGTGGACACAGGCCAGCTTCATCTCTTCATTAATGGTGGTTGCGCCCACATCCAGCGCGCCACGGAATATGAACGGGAAACACAGCACGTTATTGACCTGATTCGGATAATCCGAGCGACCGGTACAGATGATGGCATCAGGACGAACCGCTTTTGCCAGCGGCGGCAAAATTTCCGGTTCTGGATTGGCGAGCGCAAGGATCAGCGGATCCTTCGCCATGGTTTTTACCATATCCTGCGTCAGAACACCGGGACCGGAACAGCCGAGGAAAATGTCAGCCTCAGGAATGGCATCACCCAGCGAGCGCTGCCCGTTATCGTCAATAGCGTAGGCCGCTTTGGTTTCGGCCATATTCTCTTCGCGGCCCTTATAAATCACGCCACGGGAATCACAGGCCGTAATGTTGTGGCGTTTAAGTCCGAGCGCGACCAGCAGATTCAGACAGGCAATAGCGGAAGCCCCTGCGCCGGACACTACCAGTCGCACATCCGAAATATTTTTACCGACCACGCGTAAACCGTTCAGCACCGCTGCGGTACAGATAATCGCGGTGCCGTGCTGATCGTCATGAAACACCGGGATCTTCATGCGTTCACGCAGTTTTTTCTCGATGTAAAAACACTCCGGCGCTTTGATATCCTCAAGGTTGATGCCACCAAATGTCGGCTCCAGCGCCGCAATCACGTCGATCAGTTTATCCGGATCGTTTTCATCAACTTCGATATCAAACACATCAATACCGGCGAATTTTTTAAACAGTACGCCCTTCCCTTCCATAACCGGCTTACCGGCCAGTGCGCCGATATTCCCCAGCCCGAGAACTGCCGTTCCGTTGGAAATCACCGCCACCAGATTGCCACGCGCAGTGTATTTGTAAGCAGCCTGTGGATCTTTAGCAATTTCCAGGCAAGGGGCAGCAACGCCGGGAGAATAAGCCAGCGCCAGATCACGCTGTGTGGCAAGGGGTTTGGTGGGCGAGACTTGTATTTTTCCGGGCACCGGAAACTCATGGAAATCGAGCGCGCTTTGCTTGAGTTGTTCGTCCATCGTAGGGTCCTTTTCTTGTTTCTTATTTTTGCAGAGATAACCGGTTTTTTGCACAGACAACAGAATACGGGGAAACATCACCATCAGGTTTTCCCGCTGACCAGTATAGATAACCCTGCCACGACAAAGGGGGAATGGCGAACAAAAAATGACCGTTGCATTGTTTGCTTTTCATTCATGGAAGACGTCTCGTAAAAATCAACTAAGCTTAAAGTTTGTCCTTGCGCTTTTCTCGCCAGACGCCCAATTTGAGCAGCAACAAAGGCCGCCATTGTTGCGACCCATTGCAGTAATCAGAAAAAGCGCATTCAGTTTGTTAACAGAATGATGCAGGGTAGGAGCCCTACGAAATAGAGTCGGTCGACCTTATTGCTGTATCGTTTTTTCTCGCTAAGGAGCTAAGAGATGAACCAGTTAGACGCACTAAAAAAAATCACTACCGTCGTTGCCGACAGCGGTGACATTGAATCTATCCGTCATTTCGAGCCACAGGATGCGACCACCAATCCTTCGCTGATCCTCAAAGCAGCCGACCTGCCGCAGTACCAAAACCTGATTAAAGACGCGCTGGACTATGCCCGTAAACAAGGCGGCAGCAAAGAGACTCAGGTGGTGAATGCCACAGATAAACTGGCCGTAAATATCGGGGTGGAAATCCTGAAAAGCGTGCCGGGCCGTATCTCGACAGAAGTCGATGCCCGCCTGTCATTCAACAGTGAATTATGTATCGAAAAAGCCCGTAAACTGATTGGCCTTTATCAGGATCAGGGGATAGATAAATCCCGCATTTTGATCAAACTGGCGTCAACGTGGGAAGGGATTAAAGCCGCAGAGAAGCTGGAAAAAGAAGGCATTAACTGCAACCTGACCCTGCTGTTCTCGTTTGCTCAGGCACGCGCTTGTGCAGAAGCCGGTGTTTATCTGATATCTCCTTTCGTCGGCCGCATCTATGACTGGTACAAAGCCAAAGAGCCGAACGCGACTTATGACGTGGAAAAAGATCCGGGTGTGAAATCTGTCCGTGATATCTACGACTATTACAAATCCCACGATTACGCGACCGTCATCATGGGTGCCAGTTTCCGTAAAGTGGAACAGATTCTCGCGCTGGCAGGCTGCGACCGCCTGACAATTTCTCCAAACCTTCTGGAAGAACTGAAAGCCAGCAACGAGCCGGTTGAACGTAAATTGCAGCCTTCCAGCAAGGGGGGCAAAAAACCAGCACCTCTGACGCAGGCTGAATTCCTCTGGGAACACCATCAGGACGCCATGGCCGTAGATAAACTGGCTGAAGGTATCCGCTCATTCGCCGTCGATCAGAAGAAACTCGAAGATATGCTTTCAGCAGAGCTTTAGTTTCGGTGCAAAAGAGTTTCAACATTTAATCCTGACTGAGTCAGATTGCAGAGAGGCGGTAACCCCGCACCTCTGTCACCTGGCTCATAAGAGTTATTAATCCGGAGAAAAATATGCCTTCCCGTAGAGAACTAGCGAATGCCATCCGTGCACTGAGCATGGACGCCGTCCAGAAAGCGAATTCCGGACACCCCGGCGCCCCAATGGGGATGGCCGACATCGCCGAAGTCCTGTGGCGCGATTATATGAATCACAACCCGACTAACCCGAAATGGGCAGACCGGGACCGCTTCCTGATGTCCAACGGCCATGGGTCGATGCTGCAATACAGCCTGCTTCACCTCACAGGTTATGACCTGCCGATGACCGAACTGGAAAACTTCCGCCAGTTGCATTCCAAAACGCCGGGACACCCTGAATATGGCTATACGCCTGGCGTGGAAACCACCACCGGCCCGCTGGGTCAGGGTGTTGCCAATGCGGTGGGTTTTGCGATTGCCGAACGCACGCTTGGCGCACAATTTAACCGCGACAATCACGAGATCGTGAACCATCACACCTACGTCTTCTTAGGTGATGGCTGCATGATGGAAGGGATTTCCCACGAAGCCTGCTCGCTGGCCGGTACCCTGAAACTCGGCAAACTGACCGCGTTTTATGATGACAACGGTATCTCCATTGACGGTCACGTCGAAGGCTGGTTTACCGATGACACCGCCAAACGTTTCGAAGCTTACGGCTGGCACGTCATCCGCGGAATTGACGGACAAAACTCGGACGCCATCAAAGCGGCAATAGAAGAATCCCATAAAGTCACCGACCGCCCTTCCCTGCTGATGTGCAAAACAGTGATTGGTTTTGGTTCACCGAATAAAGCCGGTAGCCACGAAGCGCATGGCGCTGCACTGGGTGCCGATGAAGTCGCAGCGACCCGCAAGGCGCTGGGCTGGAACTATCCTGCCTTTGAAATCCCGCAAGATATCTATGCTGCGTGGGATGCCAAAGAAGCCGGAAAAGCAAAAGAAAAAGCCTGGAATGACAAGTTTGCTGCTTATGCCAAAGCTTATCCTGAACTGGCAGCAGAATTTGACCGCCGCGTGAATGGCGAACTGCCAGCTGACTGGGAAACCAAATCACAGGCATTCATTGAAGGATTGCAGGCCAAACCTGCCAATATTGCCAGCCGTAAAGCCTCGCAAAATACACTGGAAGAGTTCGGCAAAATTTTGCCTGAGTTCCTTGGCGGTTCAGCGGATCTCGCACCAAGCAACCTGACCATGTGGTCTGGCTCAAAATCGCTGATAGATGACGTCGCGGGTAACTACATCCACTACGGCGTTCGCGAATTCGGCATGACGGCTATCTCCAATGGCCTTGCGCTTCACGGCGGTTTCCTGCCGTATACTGCGACGTTCCTGATGTTCGTCGAATATGCCCGTAACGCTGTGCGTCTGGCGGCATTGATGAAAATCCGCAACGTCTTCGTGTACACCCACGATTCTATCGGTCTGGGGGAAGATGGTCCGACGCACCAGCCGGTTGAGCAAATGGCCAGTCTGCGTGTGACGCCAAACATGAGCTTGTGGCGTCCGGCTGATCAGGTGGAATCTGCTGTAGCATGGAAATATGCCATCGAGCGCAACGACGGGCCGGTCGCGCTTATCTTCTCGCGTCAGAACCTGACCCAGCAACCCCGCACTGCTGAACAACTGGCAAACGTGGCGCGCGGTGGGTATGTACTGAAAGATTCTGCAGGCACACCGGAAGTGATTCTGATCGCCACCGGGTCTGAAGTGGGTATTACAGTAGAAGCCGCAGACAAACTTGCCGCAGCGGGCACCAAAGTGCGGGTAGTTTCCCTGCCTTCGACTGACGTGTTCGACAAACAGGACGAGGCTTACCGCGAATCTGTTCTGCCGAAAGCTGTGACCGCACGCGTGGCGGTGGAAGCCGGTATCGCTGATTACTGGTACAAATATGTTGGACTGAACGGTGCGATTGTCGGCATGACCACCTTCGGGGAGTCTGCGCCCGCGGAGCAACTGTTCAAAGAATTCGGCTTTACGGTTGATAATGTCGTCGCGAAAGCGCAGGCGCTACTGAAGTAAAGCAGACACTCATAAAGTAAAAGAAATGAAATAATTCTGCGTACGTTATTCCCTCTTCGTCTCAGGAGAGGGAATTCCTTCTAATTCCGCGCCACTGACTTGATGAATGGCCCTCTCTCCGGTAAAGTCCCGTCCCTTCTTTGGCATGGGGAACAATGATGTTTATTGGATTTGACTACGGTACAGCGAATTGCTCAGTTGCAGTGATGCGCGATAATAACGCCCATCTTCTGGCGTTAGAAAATAACGATCCTTATTTACCCTCCATGCTTTGTGCGCCGACACGTGAAGCGGTCAGCGAATGGCTGAGCCGTCACGGACAGGTTCCGGCAGGCAGTGATGAAAATCTGGCACTGCTGCGCCGCAGCATCAGTTTTAACCGCGAAGAAGATATTCCGGTTAATGCCAACAGCGTGCATTTTGGTTTACAGGCGCTTTCAACCTATATGGAAGATCCGGAAGAGGTGTACTTTGTCCGCTCTCCAAAATCCTTCCTGGGTGTGAACGGTCTGAAACCTCAACAGATTGCTCTGTTTGAAGATCTGGTCTGCGCCATGATGTATCACATCAAGCGTCAGGCTGAATCCGTCTTGCAGGAAACTATTGAACAGACCGTTATCGGGCGCCCGATTAACTTCCAGGGCATGGGCGGTGAAGAAGCGAATGCTCAGGCGCAGGGTATTTTACAACGTGCCGCTGAACGCGCCGGTTTCCGCGATATCGCGTTCCAGTTTGAGCCGGTCGCCGCAGGTCTGGATTTCGAAGCGACCCTGACGGAAGAAAAAACCGTGCTGGTCGTGGATATCGGCGGCGGAACCACTGACTGCTCAGTATTGCTGATGGGCCCGCAGTGGCGTGATAAGGCAGAGCGTCAGAACAGCCTGCTTGGTCACAGCGGCTGCCGCGTTGGCGGGAACGATCTGGACATCATGACCGCGTTCAAACAGCTCACGCCGCAGTTTGGTATGGGCAGCGAAACCCAAAAAGGCATCGCAATTCCGGCACTGCCTTACTGGAATGCTGTAGCGACTAACGATGTTCCGGCGCAGCTGGATTTCTACAGCGTAGCGAATGGCCGTATGTTGCGGGATCTGATCCGCGATGCTGCGCAACCGGATCTCATCAAACGCCTGCTGAAAGTCCAGCAGCAGCGTCTGAGCTATCGTCTGGTGCGCGCCGCTGAAGAAAGTAAAATTGCCCTTTCTGAACGCGAAAGCGTTACGGCTGCGATGGACTTCATTGAATCCGGTCTGGCAGAAACTATCAGCCAGCAGCAACTGAGCGACGCAATTTCTCAGCCGCTGGAACGCATTCAGGAACAGGTCAGCCTGGCGCTGGCCAGCAGCGAAATTAAACCTGACGTGATTTACCTGACCGGTGGCAGTGCGCGTTCGCCGTTGCTGCGTGCCGCATTACAGGCACAGTTACCGGGTATTCCGCTGGTCGGTGGCAATGATTTCGGCTCGGTCACCGCCGGTCTGGCACGCTGGGCGCAAACGCTGTTCCGTTAATCTTTAAAAGATGCAGATAAACAAAAACCGCCTGATTTAAATTGAAGGCGGTTTTTTTATGGTTCAGATTAGCTATTTACCAGGCGCTGGCGTCGTTTAATGTCCTGATATCCGCCTCATCCAGTTTGAGTGTTGCGGCCTGCGCCAGTTCAGTCAGCTGTTGCAGAGATGTCGCGCTGACAATCGGTGAAGTGATGCCCGGACGGGCAATCTGCCAGGCAAGTGCTACTTGCCCCGGTTGTGCGCCGTGCTTCTCAGCCACCTGATCCAGCCCCGCCAGCACCTTCAGACCACGTTCATTCAGGCAACGCGCAATCACGCTTTCACCACGTTTACTTTTACCGGCATCAGCTTTGGTGCGGTATTTCCCGGTCAGGAATCCGGCCGCCAGCCCGTAGAAGTTAATGACCCCCAAACCGTTTTCCATGACGACCTTTTCCAGCGCTTCTTCATAGACTTTACGGTCGTACAAATTGTACTGCGGTTGCAGGGTTTCATAACGCGCCAGCCCGTTTTCCTGACTGACTTTCAGCGCTTCGGCCAAACGCGGCGCACTGTAGTTGGATGCCCCGACGGCACGCACTTTCCCTTCTTTGATCAACGCATCGAATGCTGCCATGGTTTCGGCCAGTGGCGTATCGGCGTCATCATCATGCGACTGATATAAATCAATATAATCCGTTTTCAGGCGTTTCAGCGAGGCTTCTACCGCTTCTTTAATATAGCGTGGTGATAAACCCGATTTGCCTTCGCCCATCGGTTTGCCAACCTTGGTCGCCAATATAATCTGGTCACGCTTACCGGTTTTCTTCAGCCAGTTGCCGATAATGGTTTCAGATTCGCCCCCTTGGTTGCCCTCGACCCAACTCGAATATACATCTGCGGTGTCGATAAAATTCAGCTTATGATCCAGTAAGGCATCAAGCAGGTTAAAGGAAGCCGCCTGATCGACCGTCCACCCGAACACATTGCCGCCAAAGGTCAGCAACGGTACCTGAATACCTGAACGACCCAGTTCTCTTTTGCTCATTATTCTCTCCCTTTCTTAAGGTCAGATTTAACTGACTTTGCATGCGAACGATTCGTGATCAAAGGTCAACGATAGCATTTTGATATAAAATGTCAGGCTGAAAGCTATTCTTTATTGTCAGAAGAATTGTCAAAAAATGGGAAAGACTCTCCTTATTTCCTCCATTTTCTGCTGAAACATTCTGGCTACACTGTAGCCTGGTCTGAAGGTCGATCTCCGTCCTGAAATGCCGCGACAATGATTGTGCTGATGCGATAAACCATGAAATCTGAAAACACTGATACCTTACCGCCCTCTGATCCCCTGCCACCTTCGGTGCGCTGGCAACTGTGGATTGTCGCTTTTGGCTTTTTTATGCAGGCTCTCGACACCACGATCGTGAATACCGCGCTGCCTTCGATGGCACGTAGTCTTGGCGAAAATCCGCTGCACATGCATTCTGTCGTCGTCGCCTATGTGTTGACAGTCGCTGTGATGCTGCCCGCCAGTGGCTGGCTGGCGGATAAAGTCGGCGTCAAATGGGTATTCTTTTCTGCCATTGTGCTGTTTACGCTTGGCTCTTTGTTATGCGCGCAATCAGAAAGCCTGCGTGAACTGGTCATGTCGCGCATAGTTCAGGGGATCGGCGGTGCGATGATGGTGCCTGTCGGGCGGCTGACGGTGCTGAAAATCGTCCCGCGCAGTGAGTATATGGCGGCGATGACGATGGTGACTCTGCCCGGTCAGGTCGGCCCGTTACTCGGTCCCGCACTGGGTGGCTTCCTGGTGCAATACGCCAGCTGGCATTGGATCTTCCTGATTAATCTGCCGGTCGGTCTGGCCGGGTGTATCGCCACCTTAATGATTATGCCCAATTACAAAATGCAGACGCGGCGCTTTGATATCAGCGGGTTTGTGATGCTGGCCGTGTGTATGGCGACGCTGACTCTGGCGCTGGAAGGCAGCCGCAGTATGAGGCTGAGCGTACTGGAAATTATCCTGTTGGTGGTGGTCGGTGGCGGCGCACTGGGAATTTACTGGATGCACGCGCGCGGCAATCTTTCAGCCCTGTTTTCCCTGCGCCTGTTCCATACTCCGACCTTTAAGATTGGCCTGATCGGCAGCCTGTTAGGGCGTATCGGCAGCGGCATGTTGCCGTTTATGACACCGGTGTTTTTGCAACTAGGCATGGGCTTTACGCCTTTCCACGCCGGACTGATGATGATCCCGATGGTGCTCGGCAGTATGGGGATGAAACGCGTGGTCGTCCGGCTGGTTAATCAGCTCGGCTACCGGAAGGCACTGGTCAGCGCCACGTTGCTGCTGGCACTGATCACCCTTATCTTCCCGGTGGTGGCGATTTATGGCGCCGTGTGGATGATCCCCATTGTGCTGTTCTTCCAGGGCATGGTGAACTCACTGCGTTTTTCTTCAATGAATACGCTGACGCTGAAAGATTTGCCTCCGCGCCTTGCCAGCAGTGGCAACAGTTTACTGTCGATGATCATGCAGTTATCGATGAGCCTGGGCGTCAGTGTCGCAGGTTTACTGATTGGTTTGTTCGCCCATCAGCAGGCCATTACACCGGACAGCGCCACCATGCACACCGCATTCCTGTATTGCTATATGTCGATGGCCCTGGTGATCGCCCTGCCAGCCTGGGTATTCTCGAAAGTGCCGCCTGATACGCAGAAAAATGCCATTATCGACCGTCGTCGCGCTGCGGCCGGCTCCCCTGACCCGATGAGAAAATCATGAAACCTGGTATTACCGCCAAGTTGTTTATGGCCATTTTTTGTACCTGCGCACTGGTGCTGATCACCATGAACTGGGGCGTGCGGATGAGCTTCGAGCGGGGCTTTATCGATTACATCCGCCAGAGTAACGAGCAGCGCGTCCAGTTACTGGCTGACACGTTGCAGGATCAATACAAACAACACGGTAACTGGGAGTTTCTGGAAACCAATGACCGGCTGATTTATCAGATAATGCGTTCGTTTGAGCAAAACAGCAGCCCGAGAATGCCGCCGCAGGGCTGGCGTACGAAGTTCTGGATCCTCGACAGTCACGACCGCCGGATCGGAGGCTACGATCAGCCGGTCCCTCCCGATTTACAAGGACCGCGCCGCATAATGACCGTCGATGGCGTGGTGATTGGGTCAGTGATTTCTACCCCAGCTGAACGCCTCACCCGCGATGCCGACATCAATTTTGAGCGCCAGCAAAGCCGCACCAGCTGGATGATTGTCGCCTTCACCGCCCTGCTGGCCGCCGCCGTAACCTGGGTGTTGTCGCGGGAAATGCTCGCGCCGGTGAAGCGTCTGGTGAACGGTACGCATCTTCTGGCTTCAGGGGATTTCAGCACCCGGGTCAAGGTCGACAGTGAAGATGAGCTGGGCAAACTGGCGCAGGATTTTAACCAGCTGGCGATGACGCTGGAGAAAAATGAGCAGATGCGCCGGGCGTTTATGGCGGATATTTCACATGAGTTGCGCACTCCGCTGGCCGTTCTGCGCGGCGAGCTGGAAGCCATGCAGGATGGCGTGCGTAAAATGAGCGTCAGTTCGCTGGAATCACTGCAATCTGAAGTCTCGATTCTGACCAAGCTGGTGGACGATTTGCATCAGCTTTCGCTTTCCGATGCCGGTGCGCTGGCATACCGGAAAGTGGACACCGACGTCGTACATCTGGTGCAACTGGCAGAAGCCGGTTCACGCGATCGTTTTCATACCAAGCAGTTAACCCTGACCAGCAATCTGCCGGAAAGCGCGGTCGTGTTTGGTGATCCGCAGCGTCTGTCACAGCTGTTCAACAATCTGCTGGAAAACAGTCTGCGCTATACTGACCCGAATGGCGGTCTGGAGATTCTGGGCGAAATACGGGACAAATCGCTGTATCTGATGTTCCAGGACAGCGCACCGGGTATCAGCGACGAACAGCTGGGCCGTATTTTTGAACGTTTTTACCGTACCGAAGGCTCGCGCAATCGCGCCAGCGGCGGTTCGGGTTTAGGTCTGGCTATTTGCCAGAATATCGTCGAAGCGCATGGCGGGCAGATCAGTGCCAGCCACTCTCCGGCGGGTGGCGTTCGTATTACGATCGTCCTGCCGCTTTCTGTTCCATTAGGCCCGAGAAACTGAATGAACGACTCTGTATTGTCCGGCCCGGCGCCGTTAAAAATTCTTATTGTGGAAGACGAGCCTAAACTTGCTCAGCTGTTGATCGACTATCTCGAAGCGGCGGGCTATGCCACGCAATGGCTGCCGGACGGACATGACGTTATTGCGCAGGTTAAAAGCCAGCCACCGGCGCTGATTTTGTTAGATCTGATGCTACCGGGCAGCAGCGGGTTGTCCATCTGCCGGGATATCCGCCAGTTTTCCGATGTGCCGATCATGATGGTGACGGCAAAAACCGAAGAAATTGATCGCCTGCTCGGGCTGGAAATCGGTGCCGATGATTACATCTGCAAACCTTACAGTCCGCGTGAAGTTGTGGCCCGTGTGAAGGTTATTTTGCGCCGCTGCGTGCGTCAGGATGAGAATGCGCCCAAAGATAACGGTCTGCATATTGATGAAGCCCGCTTTCAGGCCACGTTCCAGGGGCATGAACTGGAGCTGACACCGGCAGAATTCCGCCTGCTGAAAACTCTGTCAGTGAAACCAGGCTATGTGTTTACCCGCGAAGTACTGCTCAATAATCTCTATGACGACTACCGTGTCGTCACCGACCGCACCATCGACAGCCATATCAAAAACCTGCGCCGCAAACTCGAATCTCTGGACGGCGAAAAAGCCTTTATCCGCGCCGTCTATGGCGTGGGCTACCGCTGGGAAGCGGAACCCTGTCATTTGGCCTAGCGCATCACTGGCCGGCATTTCAGTTTTGTAAAGTTTCTGAAAGTCTGTCGGCCAGTTCACATTTCATGTCTTAAATCTTCCCTGTCCACGCGAAACAGTTTCCATTAACTACACTTATCTCTGGAAAATAACCCCTCTGATGGAGATTACCTTTATGGCTAATGGTCACTATGATCTGAAAAAAGCGAAGAATGGACAGTTTCACTTTAACCTGAAGGCCGGGAACGGAGAGATTATTCTCACCAGTGAAATGTATGCCAGTAAAGCGTCAGCAGAAAACGGGATTTCATCGGTTCAGACCAACTCTCCCGATGAAGCACAATACGAAATCAAACCCTCGAAAGACGGCCAGTTTTACTTTGTGCTGAAAGCGAAAAACCATCAGGTGATTGGCGTCAGCGAAATGTACACCACGGAAAGCGCATCGAAGAAAGGGGTTCAGTCTGTGGTGAAAAACGGCGCAAGTACTGATATCCGCGATCTGACGCAATAGTTCTCAATGATTTCTGTTTTAGCTATTCAGGAGCGGAGAAGGAAATTGATCTGGCTCCTGAATAGTCTAAATAGCGCAGTAATACCCACACGAAATGGCTGCTTTTGATCAACTCAGACGTTACAATTCTGACCTTTCGTCGCCCCGCATCCGGGACGGCCCTGACTTGTGATCAGACTGAGATTGACTATGTTTACCCCCGATTCTTTTGTTCCGGAACTGCTTTCCCCTGCCGGCTCCCTGAAAAACATGCGTTACGCTTTCGCGTATGGTGCTGATGCCGTTTATGCCGGTCAGCCACGTTACAGCCTGCGTGTACGTAATAACGAATTTAACCACCAGAATCTGGAGATCGGCATCAACGAAGCCCATGTTCTGGGTAAGAAATTCTACGTGGTGGTGAATATCGCGCCGCATAATGCCAAGCTGAAAACGTTCATCCGTGATCTTCAGCCGGTGATCGACATGGGGCCAGATGCCCTGATCATGTCCGATCCGGGCCTTATCATGATGGTACGAGAAGCGTTCCCGCAGATGGATATTCATCTTTCGGTGCAGGCTAATGCCGTGAATTGGGCGACGGTGAAATTCTGGAAACAAATGGGGCTGACTCGTGTGATTTTATCGCGCGAGTTGTCACTGGAAGAAATTGCAGAGATCCGCGCCCAGGTGCCGGATATGGAAATTGAAATTTTCGTTCACGGCGCGCTGTGCATGGCGTATTCCGGCCGCTGTCTGCTTTCCGGCTACATCAACAAACGTGACCCGAATCAGGGGACCTGTACCAACGCCTGTCGCTGGGAATATAAAGTGCAGGAAGGCAAAGAAGACGCCATCGGCAATATCGTGCATCAGTACGAACCGATCCCGGTTCAGCAGGTAGATGCCGCAGAACCGACATTAGGCATCGGTCAGCCGACAGATAAAGTGTTTATGCTCGAAGAAGCCCTGCGCCCCGGCGAATACATGAGTGCTTTTGAGGATGAACACGGCACTTATATTATGAATTCCAAGGATCTGCGCGCCATTCAGCATGTGGAAACTCTGACAAAAATGGGCGTGCATTCGCTGAAAATCGAAGGCCGTACTAAATCATTCTATTACTGCGCGCGTACCGCACAGGTGTACCGCCGGGCCATTGATGATGCCGTCGCCGGTAAGCCTTTCGACCCGACGCTGCTTTCCACACTTGAAGGTCTGGCACATCGCGGATATACCGAAGGTTTCCTGCGTCGCCATACTCATGACGCACAACAGAACTACGAATATGGTTTCTCCGTCAGCGACCGTCAGCAATTTGTCGGCGAATTCACCGGAAACCGGATGGATGGCTGGGCCGAAATCGATGTGAAGAACAAATTCAGCGTCGGCGACAGTGTGGAAATGATGACGCCGCAAGGTAACGTCCAGTTCAAACTGGAAGCGCTGCGCAATAAGAAAGGCCAGCCAACTGACGTCGCACCGGGCAACGGCCACATGGTGTATGTCGCGCTGCCGGAAGACCTCAATCTGCAATTCGCCATTTTATTGCGTAATCTGGAAGAAACGGATACCCGTAATCCGCATTCGAAATAAGCTTTTGGTCGAAAACAAGAATTCGATCACATCTATTTCTGACCGGGCTGGCTAATATGCATTCGCAATTTACTTCGAATGCAAAATAATGCACCGGACTATACCAGGAACCACCTCCTTGGCCAGCTCAATCTCCCTTGAGCTGGCTTTTCTTTTTCAATTCCTTTAACCCCTTATTTAACTAAACCCGCATGATTCGACTTAAATCTTCGATTACTCTCATTAATAACATGACGTCTTATCGTTTTAATAAAATACGTTTCTGAAAAATAAACATCGTTTCTAATTAATCTCACTGCAATTATTTATCTTCAAAGTCAATTTTTAGCTGAATTATCCGATAGCCAAATACCGCCCCTATCATCTATTGTTGGTGTATATAGATGAAAGGAGCGTACATGACCACAGCAATGCTGATTTTAAATGGAAAAGGCGCAGGCAACGAAGAGCTGCGGATAGCCATCGGCGCGCTACGTAAAGAGGGCGAAAATCTCTATGTGCGCGTCACCTGGGAGTATGGAGACGCCGCACGGTATGTGGAAGAAGCCATCGGGCTGGGCTGTGAAACCGTCATTGCCGGTGGTGGAGACGGCACCATTAATGAAGTCGCTGGTGCGCTGGCACAATACCAGGGCCAGCAGCGGCCCGTGCTCGGCATCGTACCGCTGGGCACCGCGAATGATTTCGCCACGGCCTGCAATATTCCCCTGCAACCGGAACAGGCGTTACAACTGGCGGTGAAAGGCCGTGCGGTGGATATCGATCTGGCCAATGTGAACAACCAGCATTTCTTCATCAACATGGCGACCGGCGGTTTCGGCACCCGTATCACTACCGAAACGCCGGAAAAACTCAAGGCCGCACTCGGTGGTGTGTCCTATTTTATCCACGGACTTTTGCGTCTGGATACACTGAAAGCTGACCGCTGTGAAATCACCGGCCCGGATTTTCGCTGGGAGGGCGATGCGCTGGTCATCGGAATTGGTAATGGTCGTCAGGCCGGTGGCGGGCAACAAATTTGTCCGGATGCACTGATTAACGACGGGTTGCTGCAACTGCGACTGCTGACATCAGAGGAGCTGCTGCCCTCTTTCCTGCGCAGTTTGCTCAATAATGAAGAGAACAAAAACATTGTTTCCGCCAGCCTGCCCTGGCTGGAAATCACCGCGCCGCATGATATGACGTTCAATCTCGACGGAGAACCGCTGACCGGAAAACAATTCAGAATTGATGTTCTTTCTTCTGCCATTCAGTGCCGTTTGCCTCCTCACTGCGAACTTTTGGGCTAATCCTCCCCCTGCTGTTCATTCTCTGTACTGTGATCTGACTTACAGTACAGAGCAAATCCGCCCTTATTTTTGTGATCTTCTCCGCTAAAACCTGATTCACATACTTGTATGGTAGATGCGCATTACCTAATTTTACTTTGCCGATGTCGCTGAATAATTCATTTATGAATTTCCGCGGGCACAAACGACACATTTCTTTTGGCGACTCTTATTAATCCGTGACGGAATGCAGGGGTAGTATGATTAATCATCATAAAGAAAAACCGATATCGGTGAAAAATATGCTGGCCTACGGCGGAGGAGATTTCTTCGGCGGAGGGTGTTTTGCGGTATTAGGTCTGTGGATTATGTTTTTCTATACCACCTATGCCGGATTAAGTCCCGCTGAGGCCGGTGCCGTTATTGCCACCGCGCGTTTGCTGGACGCTTTTTTTGATCCGCTGATGGGTTATGTCACGGATAATTTTTACCGCAATCCGCTTGGTAAAAAATATGGCCGCCGCGGTTTCTTCTTCTTATTTGGCGCTCCGCTAATTATGGTGACTTACATTATTATGTGGGTCAGCGGTATGGGATTCTGGTACTACCTGTTTACGTATATTTTATTCTATGCCGCCTATACGCTGGCGATTGTACCGTATGAAACGCTCGCAGCGGAAATGACCTCCAGCTTTAAAATGCGTACAAAGCTGACCGGCGTCAGAATGTTTTTCTCAACCGGGGCCGCCATATTAGCAGCCTGGTTACCGGGCCGGATAATTGCTTATCTCGGTGAAGATTCCTCGTCATCGTTCCTGATTATGGGCGTGATTTTCGGTGTTCTGTTTGCCGTAGTGATCCTGATGCTTTATTTCTACACCTGGGAACGGCCAATTCCCGTGGATGTGGCTGCGCCTAAGTTATCTTTTCGCCGCGATATGAAGCACCTGTTCAAATCGCTGGTTTCAACCATGAAAGTGCGCACTTTCCGCCAGCATGTCGGGATGTATCTGGGCGGCTATGTCGCGCTCGACGTTCTTGGCGCTGTACTTGCTTATTATATTATTTTTGTTCTCGGTCAGAATGCTGTGACGGCTTCTAATGCCATGACATTAATGACGCTGGTACAGTTCGTCTGCGTTGCGCTGTTTATTTTCCTGTGCATGAAATTAGGCAATGGCGCGTCATATCGTATTGCACAATTATTTATGCTGGCCAGCGTCGGGTTATTTTTATCCATTCACCTTCTGCAATTGCCTTTTAATATGTCGCTTATTTATCTGTCGGTTGTTTTAATGGGCGTGGGGCGTTCCGGTACCAGTTACGTTTGCTGGAATATTTATAGTTTTATTCCTGATGTGGATGAAATGCTCACCGGAAAACGGCGTGAGGGTATTTTTGCAGGCGTAATGACTTTCGTGCGCAAAGCCGTTCAGGCAGTTGCATTATTCGGTGTGGGATTATTATTGCAACACTACGGATTCACCCCAAAAAGCAGTTCGCAACCCGCCGAAGCCGTTTACGGGATCACGCTGGTCTTTGGCGCGGGTTCGGTTATTTTCCTGCTGGTGGGCTTATACAGCTCAATGAAATTTCGCCTCACACGTCATAATCATGCGCTGCTGGTGAATGAAATTGAACGCCTGAAAGCCGGTGGCAGTAAATATGACGTCACGCCGGAAACGCGCTTGATCGCTGAGCAACTTACCGGCTGGCCTTATGAAAAATTATGGGGCGATAACAATATTCTTAGTCAGACCGAAGATAATCTTCCTCTGAATTCCACAGAACTTTCAACCGGAGCCGACCATGCAAAGAATTGAATTCAGCCTGATGCAACAGACCATCCAGCGAGCCCTGCAAAAAGCGGGACTTGATGAAGAGGACGCGCGAACTTGTGCGCGGATCCACACCGAATCGAGCTGTGACGGTATTGCATCACATGGCCTGAACCGGGTGGCGCGATTTGTTGATTATGTTCACAAGGGCTGGATTGATATTCACGCTAAACCGGAGCTGGAAAAATCTCTCGGCGCTATCGCCATCTACAACGGCAATCGTGGAATTGGCATCACCAACGCTCTGTTTGCCGTCGAAAAAGCGACAGAGATGGCGAAGGAATACGGTGTGGGGATTGTGGCGCTGAAAAACAGCAGTCACTGGATGCGCGGCGGCAGTTATGGCTGGCACGCGGCACAACAAGGCATGGCGGCGATTTGCTGGACTAATACGGAATCCTGCATGCCCGCCTGGGGCGGAAAAAACACCCGTGTCGGCAATAATCCGTTTGTGATGGCGGTGCCAAGGCTCAAAGGTCCGATCGTGCTGGACATGGCGATGTCGCAGTATTCCTACGGCAAATTACAGGTGACGCGGCTGAAAAACGAAAAACTGCCCTTCCCCGGCGGCTACGATAAAGACGGAAATCTCACGGACGAACCGGGCCCGATCGAAGCCTCCATGCGCATTTTACCCACCGGCTACTGGAAAGGTTCCGGACTGGCGATTGTGCTCGACGCCATGGCTGCGTTGTTATCCGCCGGTTCACCGACCAATGAGATTGACAAAATTGGCGAAGGCAGCTGCACCGGGGCCAGCCAGATTTTTATGGTATTTGATCCGACGCAGCTGGGCGGCGCTGAATTCACCGAACGCATGGCGGACAGCGTCGCGGACCATGTGAATCAGTCCGAACCTGCCGAAAATAGCCGCGACGTCCGATATCCCGGGCAAACCGCTGCTTCCAACCGCGAGGAGAACCGGCAACTTGGGATCCCGGCAGATGAAACGGTATGGGACGAAGTGATGCGGCTGGCGGAATAAATATTTCTCCCGCCTAAACCACGCCTGTCACGTACAGGCGTTTTCGATTTAATCTCGGCAACAACCTCCTCATAAAGTGTGATCCTCTCCGGCAAAAAACGATTTACATACTTGTATGGTAGTTAGCGTATGGCGTATTTATAACCAAAGAAAATGCATCCTACTTTTACTGCAGAAGGTCGTAACCGATGAAAATCGTGAATGCTGAAGTCTTTGTCACTTGCCCGGGACGCAACTTTGTTACGTTGAAAATCACCACTGACAGCGGGCTGACCGGTATCGGGGATGCCACGCTGAATGGCAGGGAATTACCCGTCGCCTCCTATCTGAAAGATCATGTTTGCCCGCAGCTGATTGGCCGCGACGCGCATCAGATCGAAGACATCTGGCAGTTCTTCTACAAAGGCGCTTACTGGCGTCGTGGACCGGTAACTATGTCGGCCATTTCTGCTGTGGATATGGCGCTGTGGGACATCAAAGCTAAAGCCGCCAATATGCCACTTTACCAGCTACTTGGCGGCGCATCCCGCACCGGCGTGATGGTTTACTGCCACACCACCGGCCATTCCATTGACGAAGTGCTCGACGATTATGCCAAACACAAAGAGCTCGGGTTCAAGGCTATCCGCGCGCAATGCGGCGTGCCGGGCATGAAAACGACCTATGGTATGGCAAAAGGAAAAGGCCAGGCCTACGAACCGGCAACGAAAGGTAACTGGCCGGAAGAACAATTGTGGTCGACAGAAAAATATCTCGACTTCACGCCAAAACTCTTCGAAGCCGTCCGTAATAAATTCGGTTTTGACGAACATCTGCTGCATGACATGCACCACCGCCTGACGCCAATTGAAGCGGCGCGTTTTGGCAAAAGCATCGAAGAATATCGTCTGTTCTGGATGGAAGATCCGACACCGGCTGAGAATCAGGAAAGCTTCCGTTTGATCCGCCAGCACACCGTGACGCCAATTGCCGTCGGTGAAGTGTTCAACAGCATCTGGGATTGCAAACAGCTGATCGAAGAACAGCTGATCGACTATATCCGCACCACGATCACTCACGCGGGGGGCATTACCGGCATGCGTCGTATTGCCGATTTTGCCTCGCTCTATCAGGTGCGTACCGGCTCACACGGGCCTTCGGATCTTTCTCCTGTCTGCATGGCAGCCGCCCTGCACTTCGACCTGTGGGTACCAAACTTTGGCGTGCAGGAATACATGGGATATTCAGAGCAGATGCTGGAAGTCTTCTCGCATAACTGGACGTTCGACAACGGCTATATGCATCCGGGCGAGAAGCCGGGGCTGGGTATTGAGTTCGACGAAAAGCTGGCTGCGAAATATCCGTATGAACCGGCCTATCTGCCGGTAGCCCGTCTGGAAGACGGTACTTTGTGGAACTGGTGAGGGAACAAAAATGAACAGCGTCGTTATACAAAAACCCGGAAAATTGGTCATTGAGCAACGTGCTTTGCCGGTACCTGCCGCTGGCGAGGTACGAGTTCGGGTCAGTTACGCGGGCATCTGCGGATCCGATGTGCATATCTATCACGGTCACAATCCCTTCGCGAAATACCCGCGGGTGATTGGTCATGAATTTTTCGGCCACATCGACAGCGTCGGTGAAGGTGTCGATGCATCACGCATCGGCGAACGCGTCGTGGTCGATCCGGTGGTCAGCTGCGGGCATTGTTATCCCTGCTCTATTGGCCGCCCGAACGTGTGTGCCCAATTACAGGTGATCGGCGTCCACCGCGATGGCGGTTTCAGTGATTACGCCTGCGCACCGGCGAAAAACGCCTATGTGGTTCCGGCCCTAATCCCCGACAAACTCGCCAGCATGGTCGAGCCCTTTACTATTGCGGCCAATATCACCGCCTTTTTGAAACCCGTTCCGCAGGACACTGCACTTATCTACGGTGCAGGCCCGATGGGGCTGACGGTGATCCAGGTGCTGAAAGGCGTGTGCGGCGTAAAGAAAGTGATTGTCGCCGACCGCATCGATGAGAGATTGCAGATGGCCCAGGCAAGCGGTGCAGACTGGATCATCAACAACAGCGAACGCAGCGTAGCTGATGAACTGGCTGCCGAAGGTGTGCGCCCCACGCTGATTGTAGATGCTGCCTGCCATCCGGCCATTTTGCAGGAAGCTATTCTGCTGGCCTCCCCGGCAGCGCGAATCGGCATGATGGGCTTTTCCGGTGAGCCAAGTTCAGTGACGCAACAAAGTATTACCAGCAAAGAAATTTCACTGTTTTCATCGCGCCTGAACAGCCACAGGTTTCCGCAGGTGATTGAATGGATGGAACAAGGCAAAATCGCGCCCGAAAAACTGGTAACACACTGGATGCCTGCCAGAGAAGTTGAAGCAGCCATGACATTGTTTGAGAAAGATCAGCGTTCCTGCTGCAAGGTTTTACTGACATTCTGATATTTGGCTATTTTTGAAAAAATAACGGGAGGATTTTAAATATCCTCCCGTCAGCAGTACCTCATATTCTACCTACAAAAAACGCAACACTATTAAAACGACACCTACAAGTGGAGCACCTATGTTCAAGAACTTACGCTGGATTATCGTATTCCTGCTGTTTCTGGTTTACATGATCAATTACCTCGACCGCGTTGCGCTGTCGATTACTGTCCCGATGATAGAAAAAGAACTGACTATTAATCCCGAACAATTCGGCATGATATTTGGCAGTTTCTTCTTTGGTTACGCCATATTTAACTTTATCGGCGGTCTGGCGGTGGATAAATTCGGTCCGACGCTGGTGATGGGATTAGCCGTCGGATTATGGTCGGTATTTTGCGGCATGACTGCCATTGCGACCGGCTTTTATTCCATGTTAATTCTGCGGGTATTATTCGGTATGGCCGAAGGGCCGATTTGCGCCTCGGCAAATAAGATGATCAACGGATGGTTTCCGAAGAAACAGGCGGCAACTGCGATGGGCTTACTCAGCGCCGGTTCGCCTCTCGGCGGCGCTGTCGCCGGGCCGATTGTCGGGTATCTGGCGATTTCCTTCGGCTGGCGTCCGGCCTTTATGGTGATCGCCTCCATCGGGATTATCTGGATGGCGGTGTGGTTCTTTACTGTCGCGGATAATCCGCTGAAAAGTAAACGTGTTTCACCGGAAGAATTACGTTTAGTTGACCAGATGAAGAATGAAAACATCAGTGAAGAAGAAGATCTGGCACAGGCCGCGCATGGTCTGGGATATTATTTACGTCAGCCCATTATCCTCGTCACTGCCTTTGCCTTCTTTTGTTATAACTATATTTTATTCTTCTTCCTCAGCTGGTTCCCGACTTATCTGGTGCAGGCGCACGGCCTGAATATTAAAGAAATGAGCCTGACCACCGTTATTCCCTGGATTGTCGGCTTCGTCGGACTGGCTTTGGGCGGATATATTTCCGATAAAATATTCAATATCACCGGTCGTTTATTGCTGTCGCGTAAAATTATATTAGTGGTCAGTCTGTTAGCCGCAGCGATTTGTGTTGCGCTTGCCGGTGTGGTCACAAGCGTAGTGCCGGCGGTTATTCTGATGTCGGTGTCTATTTTCTTCCTGTACACCACCGGGGCTATTTACTGGGCGATTATTCAGGACGTGGTACATAAATCCCGCGTCGGCGGCACCAGCGGATTTATCCATCTGGTCGGCAGTGTGTCGGGCATTATTGGTCCGGTCGTGACGGGTTTCATCGTACAAAATACCGGTCGCTTCGACAGTGCCTTTATTCTGGCTGGCGGCGTCGCCGCGCTGGGCGCAATCCTGGTGTTCTTCGTGATTAAACCACCAAAACACACGCCAGCCACAACGCTGTCTCACAACTGATGTTCTGATTGAAAAGGCCGCCTCTTATCAGGGGCGGCACTTTGCTACCCGCGATATAGCGAAACCGGAGCATTTCACGCTGTCACAATTGTCATTACCGCGCCGCAGAGGCAGCGTATACCAAAAGTGGAAACAGTAGTTTCTGAACACAAAACCCGGCTATCACGCCGGGTTTACATTCATCCTCTCCAGTTTAGATTTGATCAACCCACACACGCATCTCCCCTTCCCCTCTGTTCGCCCAGGTAAAGTAAGGCACGAAGGTCATGGTTTGCGGTGTCGTTTCCTCTGGCGGCGGATTAAAACTGTACAAAGGTTGCTGACCGGCCTGAACCGATAACCGGCGCTCGCCTTGCGTCTGCAACAACGTTTTACCGGCGAACAATCCGCTGCCTGAAATCAGGCGAAATTGAGCATTCCGGGGCAACCGCACATTATGCAATTCACTGCCGTTGTCGGCCTGTTCAAGGCAATACACCAGCGGGCCGCGCTGTATCGCCACTTTCCCTGCCACGTGCCGCAACAGGGCGTTGCCCTTCACACGCGTCACCGGCATCGGAAATGTCATTTCAATGCGATCACCTTTCTGCCAGTCCTGTGTCAGACGTAAATAGCCGTTGCGCGTCAAAGCGGATAATTCCAGCGGTTTACCATTGAGCGTCACCTGCGGACTGGCGCACCAGTCGGGTAAACGCAGCGCCAGCGTGGCTTCCAGCGGTGCATCGGTATCGACTTTGATCAGAACCTGTTCCGTCCACGGATAACCACCGGACTGCTTCAGCCGCAACGGTTTTCCGCCGATCATCGCCTGCACATCGCTGCCGATATACAGGTTGATGTCCACGCCGTCAGGTCGCTGGGTATAGATATAATGCCCCAGCGAAGCCAGCAGCCGCGCGATGTTCGGCGGGCAGCAGGCACAGCCAAACCAGCGCTGACGAACCGGTTTTACATGGTCATAAATATGATTGAACGGAATACTTTTCGGATGTACTTCCAGCGGATTCACGTAGAAGAAATGTTTGCCATCGAGCGCCATCCCGGCCAGCACCGTGTTATAGAGCGCGCGCTCCATTACATCGGCATATCGGCTGTCGGAGTCCATCTGCAACATGCGGTTGGCAAACATCATCAGCCCGATTGAGGCGCAGGTTTCCGTATACGCCGTGTCGTTTGGCAGATCGTAATCTGAAGAAAACGCTTCACCGCTGCTTTGTGAGCCGATTGAGCCGGTGATATACATCTGCCGTTGCGTCATGTTTTCCCACAACCGCTGGCAAACTTCGCGTTTTTCCTGATCCTGACTCAGCCGCGCCAGATGGGCGACACCGGCGTACAGATAAACGAAGCGCACTGCATGGCCGATGGCCGTCGTTTGTAGCGCAACCGGCATATGCGCCTGACTGTAGGCTTTATCTTTGACCATCCACGCCGGACCGTAAGTATTCCAGTGCGATGTTTTACCCCGTTTTTCATACTCAATATCGTAAAAATGCGGCTCTGCACCGCGCTGCCCGACAAAGTATCGGGTCAGTTCGAGGTAACGGGTTTCACCGGTGGCTTCATATAAACGCATCAGCGCCAGTTCGATTTCCGGATGACCGGGATAGCCGTGCAGCTGTTTATCGCCCGGCCCGAAAACATCTGCGATGTGATCGGCAAGCCTGCAAACGATCTCCAGCAAACGCGTTTTCCCGGTAGCCTGAGCATAAGCCACACCGGCTTCAATCAGATGTCCGGCACAGTAAAGCTCGTGACACTCGGCCAGATTCGTCCATCGCTGATCCGGTTCTTTCACCGTGAAATACGTGTTCAGATAACCATCGGGTTGCTGCACGGCACCGACCAGTTCAATCACCTGATCTGCCGTTTCTTCTAACGCAGGGTCCGGCGTTTTTGCCAGCAAATATCCGACAGCTTCCAGCCACTTCGCCACATCACTGTCCTGAAAAACCATACCGTAAAACTCACCCTCACTTTGCCCGGCGGCGATACGGAAATTCTCAATGGCATGGCTCGGTTCTGCCTCTGCGACCTCATCATTCAGGGCTTTCCACTGATAAGGCACAACGACGTCTTTAACCAGCCGCTGATATTCCAGCCAGAACGCATCAGAAATATTGATTTTATCGAGCGGCACCTCTAAAGACTCAACCGGGGAAAACGACATACAACCTCCTGAATAGAAAATCATTATCAGACCTTCGCGGCAAGATCATGCGACATCCGCGTCAGCAATGTGTTATCGAGCTTACAGAACGTCAGTGTGCCCGCCAGCAGCAGGTGCATCGCCGCAGGTAAAAGCGTTTCCAGCAAGGTGATCCCGCCAAGCGACGCCGCAGTCTGGTGTTCCGCACCGGCCTGATACGAAACCAGGATGAAGACCAGGCTGATAATCCCGGCGCTCGACGCCCAGGCTAATTTGATGAAAAACAGGTTGAAGGCGAAGTTCATCCCGGAAGAACGGATGCCGTTTTTCCAGTGTCCGTAATCGTCGGCGAAGGCCATCAGGGAGAAGTGCAGCGGCAGCGTGAAACCGAGGATCACGCAGTGAACAAAGATGATGCCCAACCATAACGCCTGATGCTGTTCACCCACAGGGACAAACCACAGCAGCAGAGAAAATACCGCCAGCACCAGATTGGTGAACATGTACAAACGCACGCTGTCGATAAATTTGGTCAGCTGGTTGACGATCACCGCGCCAAGAATCGATGCCAGCGTGACCATACCGAAGAACAGCGAAGCGTAACCCGCGCCACCTTTCAGCACATAGGTGATGAAATACATGTAGCCACCACCGCGCAGGTTAAACACGTTGATCAGCAGGAAAGACATCAGCAATACCAGCAGCAACTGATCGTTTTTCAACATCCCGCGGATGTGCTCTTTAACGCTGAACTGTCCGAGCAGCGCCAGCGGCAGGCGTTCACGTACAGTGAAGAAGCACCACAGAAACATCACTACCGCAATAACGCACAGCAAGCCCACACCTTGCTGATACCCGACGGCGGCATTGCCTTTACCCAGCACTTGTACCAGCCACGGCAGCCCGACAGAAACCAGGAATCCCGCCACACCACAGAGCACAAAGCGCCAGGACTGGCAGGAAATGACCTCGCGATGATCGGTCGTCATGGTGTTGATGAGTGCGCAATACGGCACATTGATGGCCGTATAAGACACAGACAGCAGAAAATAGGTGAAAAAGGCATAGGCGATTTTGGCGTCGCCACTCAGACCTGGAACAGTGAACGTCAGGAAACCCACCGCGCCAATCGGCAACGCAATCCACAATTGCCATGGACGAAAACGCCCCCAGCGACTTTGCGTGCGGTCAGCCAGAATACCCATCAGCGGATCGGAAATCGCGTCAATCACGCGCAGGGAAATAAACAGCGTGCCGACAATCGCCGGCGTCAGACCGAAAACATCGGTATAAAAGAATGTCAGGAAACTGGTGATCAGACAGGTAATTATCGTGCCCCCCGCATCACCCAGTCCGTAACCTATTTTCTCACTCACAGAAAGTCTGGCGTTGGCAGAAGCTATTTCGCCCTCACCGGTTACCGGCGACGCGTCGGTATTAATTGAATCCGTTGACATGTTTTTCCTCGCTTTTATATCGTTATTAATAAGCAACAGGAACAGGATAAATAAGACTAATTACTCACATCAGCCCGAAGAATAAATAAGGTACGCTGTCAATCTGGCACAGGGACATCACGTCAACAAGAGGAGGATAAAGTAGTTAAACGGGACAATTCCGACTTACAGCTCCATTCTGTGAAGCAGATCAAAACCTCCAGGCACGCCAGTGTCGGTCGACATTTCCTGTGCTACTTTCAGACTACAACGGCACACCAGGAGCCTGAAAAATGTCTGAACCTCTTGCTTTTGAAGTCAACTATCCGGTTAAAGTTCAGAATGGTGGCTTATTCATTTCGAGAGGAATTGGCACACATCCGACCCGCAGACTCAGTTCGCATGAGTTAATTTACGTGGTTCGTGGCACCCTGTCGTTACAGGAAGAAAATACGCGTTTTGATCTGCATGAAGGTGAAAGCTTATTATTATTTCCCGGTCGTGAACATAAAGGCGTAACCACTTTCGATTCTGACCTAAAATTTTACTGGCTGCATTTTGATTTTGTGAAAGATATTACAATAATTAAACCTCAGCCAAATAATCCCTCTTTACAGCTGGATATTCCACAGCATTGCAAAGTCAAAGACAGAGAGACTATTCTGACTTTGTTCAGATTATTTTTATATGAACAGGATCGCGGCGGAAATTCCCTTGAGTTGTTTTTAATATTACTTTTACAGGAAGTCTGCCGCGCCTGGCCGGAAAACGTCGAACCCGATGGTCCCGGCGTGGCGCTCGCATATAAAGCCCGACAGTTGATCACAACACAATTTCATTTGCCACTGGGGGCTACGGAGCTGGCGGAACGGTTACATTGCAACGCAGATTATCTCGGGCGAGTGTTCCGTCTGACGTTTCAGATGACGCTGACCGATGCGCTGCATAAGCAACGGGTGACGGTGGCTGAAAAGCTTTTACTGGCCAATACCGGAAACGTTGCAGATGTGGCGCGCCTGACCGGCTTTAATGATGTGGCGTATTTCCGGCGCGTATTTCGCAAACTGTTGGGGATCACGCCCGCTGCCTACAAAAAACTGTATTGTCGTGAACATATCAACTCCCAGTAATTCTTGCGCTAACAATCTCAAAATCCTGAGAAAACTCATGTTACTATTATGGCTTCCCGACTATAAAGACAACATTTCCCATGACAGACTCCTTTGAATTTCTCAGTAATGTGCCGGTTAATCAGCAGATTTATCGCACCTTGCGTCAGGACATCGTCACCTGTGCCATCGCGCCGGGAGCATTTCTGTCGGAAAAAGAAATTTCCACCCGTTTTAACGTGTCCCGCCAGCCGGTTCGCGAAGCCTTTATCAAACTGGCCGAAGCCGGGCTGGTTCAGGTTTTACCCCAGCGCGGTACCTATGTGATGAAGATTTCCTCCAAACGGGTAGCCGACGGGCGTTTCATTCGTGAAGCCGTCGAAACCGCCGTAGTGCGCCGTGCAGCAATGGTGGCGACAGATAAAGATCTGGCACTGCTCGAACACAATCTGGAACGCCAGAGGCTGGCAGCAAAAAGTCAGCAGACGCAGGAATTCCTGCTGCTCGATGATGAATTTCACCGCACAATTGCACAAATCATTGATTGCAAACTGGCGTGGGAAACGGTCGAGCATATTAAAGCGACGATGGATCGCGTGCGCTTTTTAACGCTGAGTAAAGTGTCTCCTCCGGAAAGCCTAATTGCACAGCACTATGCCATCTTTGACGGACTTAAAGCCCGCGACCCCGACGCCGCAGAGAAAGCTATCCGCATTCATTTACAGGAAATGATTTCCACCATCACGCCAATCGCCGAGCAAAACAGCGACTGGTTTGATGCGGAGTAATTTAATCCTCCCTGCGTTCTGTCTTTCATCCTACGCGGGGACATTTCAAGATTAGCGCTGTTTTTTCTGCAGCTTAGATGGAGGGTAAAAAGCTTCTGGTGGCCCATTCAGCACACCGCTAATCTCATCATCTTCCACATCATTTTTATGTTTCTCATCACAGTACCTTAGAAATCCGACGACCAGCTCCACCAGCTCGATCTGACGTGGTGACAAGTGACTGAGCTTATCCATATCCATTTAATCCTCCTGTCAAATAGGCTTACCATAAAATAAATATCACAAATACTAAGCCCTTCAATTAATTAACTTACTTGTCATGTACTCATGTAACAGAAAGTAATTAGACTCACATTCCATTTTCCCTGGAACTGAAAATAGCGGAGCTGATGAAATATAAAACCTCATAACATCATCATTGACAACATCTTTAATGATAAATTTTATCTTTTCCTTTTCCAGTATTTTATTTGCATCAAGAACATCGGCATAAATAACCATCACGCATAGGCTGTAATAAAGCATGTTTCTTTTTAATGGATGTCCTTCTGTTTTGCGATAGAAATTCTCCAGCGAGTTCAACTCAACAGGCCCGGTCACAGGCCTACATGACTTCAGCAAGAACGCGGCCCTCTCCTGCTGAGGATTATTGAGACAAAAAACATAAGCCATCTGTTCTATACCCGATTCCCATGGTTTGTTTTTCCTATATTGCTTAAATAACCATTGCCAGTTAAGCAAGTCTTTCTCAGGTTGCAATAGATTGCGCCTCGCGCGACGCTGCTGCCAGATAATATCACTACGGCAAATACATCTTATAATAAGCGGGACATTTAACTGAGCAAAAGCCGCATTCATTGTTGATACCGTCTCGGCAATGACCTTTTCATGTAACGTCATATCTTCTTTTTATTCTCACGCATAAAAAATAATAACGAAATAATAATTAGCAGACCAGGAATAACAATAACCAACCTTATTTTTGTCGATACGCCTCGTAAAATTTCGTCATTACACGCATGAATAATCGGGCAGCCAAACTGCCATTTTGCGACGGCATGCAAATTTTGCGGGTTAGCCCTAAAATCTGTATGACAACTTGGTGTAAGCTGTAAACCACATCAACACCGTGGATACTTTTATGCCAGCTGCTGCCCCCCTGAAAAAAAGCTATTACAGCGCCGATCAATCACTGTCTCTCTCCCAACTCGATAACGAGAAAATCACGCAAATCGTGCAAGATCTGGACGTGGCTGAAAGTGAAAAAGAACATTACGTCATGGGCTGGATGGGTCAGAACAGCGTAGTGGTGGTGAGAAATTATCAGGATAAACGCGGTACTTCGAATGGTCTGGTGTTATCCCGAGG
Organism: Rahnella bruchi; assembly: GCF_003614975.1. GTDB lineage: Bacteria > Pseudomonadota > Gammaproteobacteria > Enterobacterales > Enterobacteriaceae > Rahnella > Rahnella bruchi. Next base: position 387,849 of record NZ_QZWI01000003.1, read on the forward strand.
CAACCGTTACAAGCTTACCGTCCAGGCGATTACCTTTCGCATTCCCAAATTTTTATTGTGGGTGACCTTCCGTCGTCGGCCCCGCATTATGACCGTCATTGCTTATAACAAACTGGGCGAACAGGCGACCGGCCTGCAACAATTTATTCATGTGCAGGACCCTGAATTACGGGAAAAGCTGGAAAGCGACTGGCGCGAGCTGAATGACTATCTGGGCCTGGCCTGCTGGCAGATGGATAACAACCGCCCGTTGTGGCGTCAGTTGCATCAGGAAATCTCACCGCAGGCACTGTGGACACTGGCGGAATCACCGTGGTTCAGCGGTAAAAAACTTCAAAAAGACGGTGAGTTTGAAGGCCTGTGGTCGCACGAACAATTTATTGGCCGACGCACAGGAGAGCATGCCGCATTATTGCTGTCGTGGAAGGACGAAGAAAACGAGGATATCGCCAGCTATCTGTTTGAAAGGGTTTCAGCGAATAAAATCCGCATCTTGCTGCGTCCGCGTAAAGAAGAGAAATTCTATCCGCTGAATCCGTTTGATGCGCAGCATTTGCAACAGGCTCTGGCGAAATTTCATGAAGCCGAACAGGCGCTGAGCGAATCCCAGCGCCGAGCTTAACGGACTTTACCACCAGCGGTGAAAATGATGGACAGGCCCGATGCCGTGGCCGACTTCGAGGGAATCGGCCTGCATCAGCGCCTGCTGCAAATATTCCTTGGCTTCGCGCACGGTATCAGCCCAGTTGTTATGCCGTGGCCGCAAAGCCGCCAGCGCCGCAGATAACGTACATCCGGTGCCATGAGTGTGGCGGGTGTCCACGCGTGGCGCAGTAAAACGCTCACGCGAGCCGGACATAAACAGCCAGTCCGGACTCTCCTCATCGCTCAGATGGCCGCCTTTCATCAGTACCGCGCCACATCCCATCGCCAGCAAGGCTTCTCCCTGTTCCCGCATTTCAGTTTCATTGGTGGCGACTGCGCATTCCAGCAATGCTGCGGCTTCCGGAAGATTTGGCGTAATAATGGATACCTGCGGGATCAGCAAACGACGCACGGCATCCACCGCTTCCGGCAGTAACAGCGGGTCGCCACTTTTTGCCAGCATGACAGTATCGAGCACCACAAAAGGCGGCTGATAATGTCTGAGCCGCTCCGCAACCACTTCTACAATCTGACTGTTTGCCAGCATGCCGATTTTCGCGCTGTCGATACGAACGTCGCTCAGCACGGAATCCAGCTGCGCCGAAACAAAATCCGGCTCAATGTTATAAACCGACTGCACGCCACGGGTATTTTGCGCCACCAGCGCGGTGATCACGCTGGTTCCGTACGCACCCAGCGCCGAAAAGGCTTTTAAATCTGCCTGGATCCCTGCTCCGCCGCTCGGGTCGGTGCCTGCAATTGTCAGCGCATTTACTCGTTTCATTGCATCCCCTTCCCGTTCAGCCATTCTTCGTTGATTAAATACAAGTTATCGAGGAATTCTGGCGCAAAACTGCCCGGACCTTTCACCACTTCACAGGCCCGTTCTCCGGCGCAGGACATCACGCGGCAGGCTGCGGCAACGTTATCCAGCCGGTCGCCCGGTAAAGCCACAAAGGCGGCGACCACAGCAGACAGCGCGCATCCGGTGCCCACCACGCGGGTCATCATCTGATGTCCGCCCGCTACTGCCCAACTGCGTTCACCCTCGGTGACATAATCCGTTTCACCGGTGATGGCCACAATCGCGCCGGTTTTATGCGCCAGTTGTTGTGCAGCGGGTAATGCTGAGAGGGAATCATCGCCGCTGTCCACGCCACGACCGGATGCACTGAGTCCACTGAGCGCAAGAATTTCGGACGCGTTACCCCGGATCGCCGCCGGTTTGAGTTTGATGAGTTCAAGGCAAAATTCGGTGCGCCAGCTAAGGCCTCCGACAGCCACCGGATCCAGTACCCAAGGTTTTCCGGCCTGATTAGCCGCGTGAATGGCCGCCAGCATCGCATCGGCATGAGGGCGGGTCAGCGTGCCGACATTCACCAGTAACGCATCGGCGATGGCACTGAACTGCGCGGCTTCGGCGGGATCAACCACCATCGCCGGAGACGCACCCAGCGCAAGCAGAACATTGGCGGTAAAGGATTGCACCACATCGTTGGTCAGGCAGTGAACCAGCGGCGCAGAAAGGCGGAGTTGTTGCAAAGAGGTGGCGACTAACGCGCCGGGAATGATAATAGGTCGGGTATTCATAAGTCTCCCCACCGGCACTCAGGAAGGCGGTATCGGGAGAGATACCTGACTTCCCTACGCTGGCATAATCCAGATCAGGTAATACGGGTAAAATCTCAGCCAGGCTTTTTCAGCAGGCACCCCGAGTCAAGAAAGCATTATTGGCGGCAATGGGCAGAAGATCAATCAACAATTGGTAAGCCGGGAATACACATGTCCGCAGCCCTGCCGGCAAAACCAAATTGAACTTAATCAATGCCACTGGCAGTATCAGTCATGGATTGCGCGCTCCGGATAGCAATCATCTACCGTCTTAATGGAGGCTTATTCTTTGCCATCGACCCTCAATATCCGCCCTTACGATGAGGCAGACCGTCCGTTTTTACGCACGCTTTATCTGGCTTCCCGAAAACATACCTGGACCTGGCTGGAAGACGATTTTCAGCTCGAAGATTTTGATCGTGCGGTTATCGGCGAAAAGATACTGGTCGCCGAACGTGACGGGCATCTGCTGGGATTTGCCTCTATTTTTACGCAGGAGAATTTTCTGCATAACCTGTTTGTCGATCCGCAATTTCAGGGAAGCGGTGCAGGCTCAGCGTTGCTTCATGCCGCCGAAGCCACTTTTACCCGCAGAGGTTCTCTGAAATGTTTAGTGAAGAGTAAAAATTCGGTCGGATTTTACTTATCAAAAGGTTGGATTATCCTTTCCAGGGGAGACAGCCCTAAGGGCGAGTATTACTTATTTCATTCACCCGAAAAATGACCGGAAACGGAATTATTAGCAGGTATTGGCATATTTTCATGATTCTGACTCATATCAATTTTTCTTTGTTGTTAAGAGGTTAAATTTCCCAGCAGTGCTATACATACTTTGTCTTCCTTAAAATTTTCGAGGGTACGAATGAAAAAAATAAGACTGATGCAGGTTGCTGCTGTCGCCGGTGTATTATTTTTGGCCGGTTGTACCAACCATGTCACACAAACGGATAAATTCTCTGGTTTCCTTGGGGACTATTCAGGCCTTAAGGAAGTGAAAACCGCCTCAGGAAACCCTGTGCTGCGCTGGATAGACCCTTCATATAAACGCGCAAATTACTCTTATATTAAATATGAACCCATCAAGTTCTATCCGGAACCGCAGCCAACTCCACAAATCAGCAAAGATACCCTTCAGGGGGTTCTGGATTATGCCAACAGTATAATGAAACCCGCTCTGGCAAATCGCATGCAGCTGACAGACCACGCGGGTCCGCGTACGCTGATTTTCAGAGGTGCTATCACGGGTGTGAATACCTCAGCTGAAGGGCTGCAATTCTACGAAGTCATTCCGGTTGCGCTGGTCATTGCTGGCACGGAAACCGCGACAGGCCATCGTACGCGTGATACCGAAGTCTATTTTGAGGGTGAGCTGATCGACGCCAGCACAGGTAAACCTGTGATCAAAGTAGTACGTAAAGGTTTCGGTAAACAAGTTTCAAACGACAATCAGAAAGTCACCGCAAATGATCTGAAAGTGGTCGTCGACAGCATGGCTAACGACACCCGGCTGTTCCCGCGCGAATAAATATACCCATCAAATGCAAGAGGCAGCCGGATGGCTGCCTTTTTTATACTGAGTCTGCAATATCACTCTGCGAGAATTTCAGACATAAAAAACGCCAGTGGATCTTACGATCACACTGGCGTTTTTATGAGTTCAGACTTTAGCTTTCGCTAAAACTTATTCCCACTCGATCGTAGCCGGCGGCTTACCGGAGATGTCATACACCACGCGGGAAATGCCGTTGACTTCGTTAATGATGCGGTTGGAGCAACGGCCGAGGAAATCGTACGGCAGGTGCGCCCAGTGCGCGGTCATGAAGTCGATAGTTTCTACTGCACGCAGGGAAACCACCCAGTCATATTTACGACCATCACCCATCACACCAACGGACCGGACTGGCAGGAAGACGGTGAACGCCTGGCTGACTTTGTTGTACAGGTCGGCTTTATGCAGTTCTTCGATGAAGATTGCATCGGCACGGCGCAACAGGTCGCAATATTCTTTCTTCACTTCGCCCAGCACGCGAACGCCCAGACCGGGTCCCGGGAACGGGTGACGGTAAAGCATATCGTATGGCAGGCCGAGTTCCAGACCGATTTTACGCACTTCGTCTTTGAACAACTCTTTCAGCGGCTCAACCAGACCCAGTTTCATTTCTTTCGGCAGACCGCCCACGTTGTGGTGCGATTTGATCACGTGCGCTTTGCCAGTGGCAGAGGCCGCGGACTCGATCACGTCAGGGTAGATGGTGCCCTGCGCCAGCCATTTCACTTCATCCTGCTTGCAGGCTTCTTCGTCGAACACTTCCACGAAGACGCGGCCAATGATTTTACGTTTAGCTTCTGGCTCATCTACGCCCGCCAGCGCAGACAGGAAACGCTCCTCGGCAGCAACATGAACGATGTTCAGACCGAAACGGTCACCGAACATTTCCAGAACCTGATCCGCTTCATTCAGACGCAGCAGGCCGTTGTCCACGAATACGCAAGTCAGGCGATCACCAATGGCACGGTGCAGCAGCATGGCGGTAACAGAGGAGTCAACACCACCGGACAGGCCGAGGATCACGTGATCGTCGCCAATCTGTACACGCAGGCGTTCAACGGCGTCTTCGATAATTTTCGCTGGCGTCCACAAGGCTTCGCACTCGCAGATGTCCATGATGAAACGCTCAAGCATACGCAGGCCCTGACGGGTATGCGTCACTTCCGGGTGGAACTGCACACCGTAGAAGCGTTTTTCTTCGTTGGCCATAATGGCAAACGGGCAAGTCTCGGTGCTGGCAACGGTCACGAAATCGGACGGGATGGCAGTGACTTTATCGCCGTGGCTCATCCAGACGTCGAGCAGCGGTTTGTTGTTCTCGCTCAGGGCGTCCTGAATGTCACGGATCAGCGCGCTTTCAGTCTGAACTTCAACCTGCGCATAACCAAATTCGCGCTCGTGTGAACCTTCAACATGGCCGCCTAACTGCATTGCCATGGTCTGCATGCCGTAGCAAACGCCAAGAACCGGAACACCGGCTTCGAAGACATAATCAGGGGCACGCGGGCTGTCATGCTCGGTAGTACTTTCCGGGCCGCCGGACAGGATGATCCCGTTCGGATTGAATTCGCGGATTTGGGCTTCGGTTACGTCCCAGGCCCAGAGTTCGCAATAGACACCCAGTTCACGCACGCGTCGCGCAACAAGTTGGGTGTACTGGGAGCCGAAATCGAGGATCAGGATACGGTGCTTGTGAATATTTTCGCTCATGAGGGGGCGTTTTCCAGAAAGCAATAAAAGCGTTAAAACAACAGGTTAAATTTTCTAACAATCTTAAAAGCAGACAGCGAGCCTTAGCTCGCTGTCTTTAGGGTCAGGATCCCATGCGGTAGTTCGGTGACTCTTTAGTAATTGTCACGTCATGCACGTGGCTTTCCTGGATCCCTGCACCGCTGATGCGGACAAATTCAGCCTTGGTGCGCAGGTCGTCGATGGTAGCACAACCGGTCAGCCCCATACAGGAGCGCAGGCCACCCATTTGCTGGTGGATGATCTCCTTCAGACGGCCTTTGTACGCCACGCGACCTTCGATACCTTCCGGTACCAGTTTGTCAGCGGCGTTATCCGTCTGGAAATAACGGTCAGAAGAACCTTTGGACATCGCGCCAAGAGAACCCATACCACGGTAAGACTTGTACGAACGGCCCTGGAACAGCTCGATTTCGCCCGGCGATTCTTCTGTACCCGCCAGCATCCCGCCAACCATCACACAGCTTGCGCCAGCAGCGATAGCTTTTGCGATGTCGCCGGAGAAACGGATACCGCCGTCAGCGATAACCGGAATACCGGTGCCTTCCAGCGCTTCAACCGCGTCAGAAACGGCGGTGATTTGCGGAACACCGACGCCGGTGACGATACGGGTGGTACAAATCGAACCAGGACCGATACCGACTTTCACTGCGCTCACGCCCGCTTTCGCCAGTGCCAGAGCACCTGCGCCAGTCGCGACGTTACCGCCAATGATTTGCAGATCCGGATATTTAGCGCGGGTAGCGCGGATACGTTCCAGAACGCCTTCGGAGTGGCCGTGTGAGGAGTCAATCAGCAGAACGTCAACACCAGCAGCAACCAGTGCATCAATACGTTCTTCGTTGCCCGCACCTGCGCCAACTGCAGCACCGACGCGCAGGCTGCCCTGCTCATCTTTACAGGCGTTGGGTTTACGTTCGGCTTTCTGGAAGTCTTTAACGGTGATCATACCGAGCAGATGGAATTGCGCGTCAACAACCAGCGCTTTCTCTACACGTTTTTCGTGCATTTTTTGCAGTACGACTTCGCGGGATTCGCCTTCTTTGACAGTAACCAGACGCTCTTTCGGCGTCATGACCGCAGTCACAGGCTGTTCCAGGTCGGTCACGAAGCGCACGTCACGACCGGTAATGATACCGACCAGTTCGTTGCCTTCAGTCACCACCGGGTAACCGGCAAAACCGTTAATTTCGGTGAGTTCTTTAACCTGACGCAGAGTGGTCGCAGGCGTGACCGTTTTCGGGTCAGCAACAACGCCGCTTTCATGCTTTTTCACGCGACGGACTTCATCCGCCTGACGTTCAATAGACATGTTCTTGTGGATGAATCCGAGGCCGCCTTCCTGCGCTAGAGCAATCGCCAGATTCGCTTCAGTCACGGTATCCATGGCTGCGGACAGCATAGGGATATTCAGACGGATTTTAGCGGTCAGTTGAGTACCGAGGTCGGCAGTGTTAGGCAGAACTGTGGAGTGGGCTGGAACAAGGAGAACGTCGTCGAACGTTAGTGCTTCTTTTGCGATACGTAGCATGGGCAATATCTCACCAAGGTGGATGCGGAAAAGATAAAATATTGCAGCGGGAGTATACAGGTGAGTAGGCATTCCGACCAGAACTATTTCAAAAACTTCTTGATTACCTTTTGAGGGCATGTAGTATCAACCGATTAAGTCTCTGTTTTTGAATTTGATCTGGATCACATGTCACTACCTTCTTCGCCTCCGATTTTTACCGTAAGCCGCCTGAATCAGACGGTCCGACAGTTGCTGGAAAACGAAATGGGTCAGGTCTGGCTCTCCGGTGAGATTTCAAACTTCTCTCAGCCCTCCTCCGGCCACTGGTATTTTACGCTCAAAGACGACCGCGCTCAGGTCAAATGCGCGATGTTCCGTAATACCAACCGCCGCACGACATTCCGTCCGCAAAACGGTCAGCAGGTGTTGGTTCGCGCGACCATTACTTTGTATGAACCGCGTGGCGATTATCAGCTGATTGCCGAAAGCATGCAGGAAGCCGGTGATGGCCTGTTGCAGCAAAAATTCGATTTACTGAAACAGCAGCTGGCCGCCGAAGGTCTGTTTGATGCGCAGTTTAAACAACCGCTACCTTCGCCGGCTAAATGCGTCGGGGTGATCACCTCCGCCAGCGGTGCTGCTCTGCATGACGTCTTAAATGTCTTAAAACGTCGCGATCCGTCGTTACCTGTCATTATCTATCCCACCTCCGTTCAGGGCGTGGATGCACCCGCACAAATTGTCCGAGCCATTCAGCTGGCCAATGCCCGCGAAGAAGTGGATGTTTTGATTGTCGGGCGAGGTGGTGGTTCGCTGGAAGATTTATGGAGTTTTAACGATGAACGTGTGGCACGGGCTATTTTCGCCAGCCGCATTCCTGTTGTCAGCGCCGTCGGCCACGAAACCGATGTCACCATTGCCGATTTTGTTGCGGATTTGCGTGCGCCAACGCCTTCCGCCGCCGCCGAACTCATCAGCCGCAATCAGCTTGAACTACTGCGCCAGATCCAGTCTCAGCAGCAGCGCCTCGAGATGGCGATGGATTATTATCTTGCGCAGCTGGCTCAGCGCTTCACTCGTCTGAATCATCGCCTGCAACAGCAACATCCGCATTTACGGCTGGCACGCCAGCAAACGGCGCTGTTCAAATTGCGCCGTCGACTGGATGAAGCCATGCAAAATCATCTGCGCCAGATGTTGCGGCGCACCGACCGTTTACAGCAGCGCCTGACGCAACAACAGCCACAACCGCGTATTCACCGTGCTCAGCAGCGGGTTCAGCAGTTGCAATACCGGCTGCAACAGGCGATGTCATCACAGCTTACCGAAAGCCGTCAGCGTTTTGGTACCGCCTGCACACAGCTTGAGAGCGTCAGCCCGCTGGCGACCCTCGCCCGTGGTTACAGCGTGACGACGACACCGCAAGGGGCATTATTGAAGCAAACGACGCAGACAGCACCGGGCGATACGCTGAAAACACGTCTGGCCGATGGCTGGATTGAAAGTGAAGTAAAATCGGTTGTGGTGGATAAGAAAACGCGAAAACGTGCGGTTTAGCCCGGAGTTGGGTTTAAAACCCTCTCCCTACCTCCCCCTTCGAGGGGGAGGTCATTGAAAAATTTAGAGATTATAGTTTGTTTTTTTCACACCGTTCACCCACACCTCACGCGCTTCGCCTTGCGGCAGCACGATGCTCAGGGTTTTCCAGGCTGGTTTGAAATCCCCGCGCTGCGTCAGCGTGATATTGATTCGCTGATCGTCACTCAAAATATCCCAGTTCAGCCACAGTGCATGATTTTGCTCCCAGCGATGGCTTTCGCCGTCATCCTCAAACAACATGCCTGACGATTTAGCCTGACCTGGCGCCGGATACACATGCAATTCGCGCAGCATATCTTTGCTGGCATCAACATGCGCCAGACGGCAGGATTGCGGCAGTGCAGCACCTGCACGAACCAGCAACGGCAGACGATCCAGAGGCGCCTTGAGTGTGATTGTCTGACCGCCAGCAAACCATTCGCCGGTGTAGAAATCACACCAGCCGATGCCGTTATCAGGCAGATAAACATCACGTTCACGCTGACCTTCATCCACCACGCTTGCGACCAGCAAATCGCGGCCCATCAGGAAATCGTCGGTTTCGGCGAAGGTATTTTTGTCGTGCTCATGATCGAGGAATGTCGGGCGCAGCATCGGCTCGTCATCGGCATGAGCCTGCCACAGTAAGGTGTAGAAATAGGGCAGCAGACGGTAGCGCAGACGGATTGCGTCGCGGATAAGCGGCGTCACCTGCGGGTACATCCATGGCTCATTCACTGTGTGATCATCATTCCATGAATGGATGGTAAAACGCGGATGCATCACGCCGTTTTGCACCCAGCGGACGAACAGTTCTGCATCCGGCTTATCGCCTGAAAATCCGCCGACATCGTGCCCGACGTTATACAAACCGGATAAACTCATGCCGATGCCCATGCGGGTGTTGTAGCGTAGCGTCTGCCAGTTAGTGCGGTTATCACCGCTCCATGTTTGTACATAACGCTGCATGCCCGCACACCCTGAACGTGAAATCAGATACGGCCGGGTTTCGGGCGCAAAACTTTGCTGTGCTTCAAAGGATGCGCGCATCATCAGCAGCGGCATCACCGGACGGATATGTTTGATGGCGATGGTTTTGCCGAAGCCGTAGCAGCGCGCATCGCTGTCCCAGACTTCATATTCGTTATTGTCGTTCCACGTCGATCCGATGCCTTTTTCCAGCAACTGCTGCGTCACGCCCTTCTGCCACCAGCGGATGGCGGAAGGATGGGTGAAATCGAGATGCGAGCCTTCGTCGTCCCAGAAAACAGAGCGCTCCGGCACATTGTTTTCGCTGTCACGAATAAACAGCCCCTGCTCCGCGACCTGCCCGTACTGCGGGTGATCCTGCAACAGGCACGGTTTGATATTGGCAGCCAGCCGGATACCCGCATCGAGAAACGCCTTTGACATCACTTCCGGCTCCGGCACTTTGTCGTAGTTCCAGTTGAAGACGTAACGCTTATTACCAATCGATGTGTAACCCGATGAAAGCTGGAAGGAATCGCACGCAATTTCATGTTGCTTGCACAGAGTGATGAATTTCATCAACTGCTGCTGGGCATCCGGCGCATCGGTGTAATACATGGTCGAGCCGCTGTAACCGAGGCTCCATTTCGGGCCAAAAGTGGTTTTACCGGTCAGACGAACCAGCTTTTTGGTAACGTCGAGAGTTGTTGGCCCGATGAAAAGGTAATAATCCAGATCCCCCGCTTCCGCGCTGAAACGACGATAAGGCAGATGGTAATTATCCAGTTCATTGCCAAGATCTAACCAGACATTGCTGAGATTGTCGTAGAACACGCCAAAACTCACTTCATTACGCCGCGTCAGGGTGAACGGAATATGTTTGTACAACGGATCGGTGCTTGCGGCGTTATAGCCCATCGCATCCAGATTGCGCATTTCAAAACGGCGACCACTGCGGTTGAGATCACCGGCTTTTTCGCCCAACCCGTACACACCATCCTGGGCCTCGCGCAACTGATAGTGCGCAGAGGCGTCATTTTTAACACCCAGCATATACGCGCCGGTTTTACGGTCTTTTACCAGCGGCAGCCACGCGCCGTCCTCATTCTTATATTCCCACTCGAGCCACAAGGGCTGATGGACTGTAACGCGCAGTGCGCCGGTGGTCAGCATCAGGCAGTCCTCGCATTGCTCCAGCTGGTAGCCTGGCAGTGAGAAGCCTTCGTTGCTTAGACGATCTCGTCCTTCCCAGGGCACATCATTTTGTGGCGCAATACTCCAGGTACGGTCCAGCGCCAGTTCGCCATTACGTTGAATAAATACGCGGATTAATCCCTGTTCCAGCACACGCATGGAAAACAGATGTTTACCGTCAACACGCAAATCCACGCCTGCGTCATTTTGCCCGGCAAGCTCCCAGTGTTTTAACGTCTTCATACACTCTCCCTTTTTGCCGGATTGCGGCGTTCAGCGATCAGGGCAACCAGAAAGACTGCGCCGATCAAATCAAAGAATCCCATGGCGATAAATAGCGGGTTGAAACCCATTTTGTCGGCAACAGCGCCGATCAGAAGTGAAAACAGGAAGCTGGCGATCCATGCAGAAGAGCCGCGCATACCATTCACCGTCGCCACCTGATTTTTGTCGAATGTCTCAACCACTACGGCGCTCAGCATGCAGGAAATAACCTGATGACCGAATCCGCCAATGGAGATCAGCGCGATGGCGGCGTACGGACTTTGTGTCACGGCAACCAGCGCCAGAGACAGCATCATAAATGCGCCGGTAACAGAACTGGCGACGATGGAGTTAATGCGGGTGCAGCCAAACACCTTGCGGTACAGCGTGGTGAGATAGCCGCTGGCAATACTGCCCAAATCGGCAGCCAGGAACGGCAACCAGGCGAACATCACGATGTGTTTTAAATCCATCCCGCGTTCGTTGGCGAGGTACAGCGGCACCCAGAAACTGAACACGGCCCATGCAGGTTCAGCCAGGAATGCCGGAATGGCGATACCGTAGAATTTTTTGTTTTTGCAGACAACTTTCAGCGATTTGATAAAGGGCAGACGGGTTTGCTGGGGTTCATTATCAGAACGGATCAGCGCAAGTTCGTCTTCACTTAAGTTCGGGTGCGTTTCCGGTGAATGGTAAAATTTCCACCACAGCAGAACCCACAGCATCGACAACACGCCGCAGAACAGGAAGGCACCTCGCCAGCCAAATGACAGGTGAGCAACCAGGATAATCGGCGGAGCCAGCATGGCGCCAATCGAGAAACCGACGCCTGCCCAACCTGCGGCGACCGGACGTTCCTTACGCGGGAACCAGTCGGAAATCGCTTTGGCATTGGCCGGAGTTGCTGCCGCCTCCGCGCTGCCCATGAAGAAACGCAGCACCGCCAGCTGGATCCAGCTGCCCGCACCGGCGTGTAGCATACAAACGACGGCCCAGATTGAAGCGCAGATCAGAAATCCCAGCTTCAACCCGATCACGTCAATCAGCCAGCCGCACAGTGGCTGGAAAATTGTATAGGCCGCCTGAAACGCCGCCACGATGTAGGAATATTGTTCGGTGGTCATGTTCAGGCTGGTTTTCAGTTCAGCCGCCAGCAGACCCAGAGAATTTCGCGTGACGTAATTCACCGTCACCCCAAGCAGGAACAGAGCCAGCATCCACCAGCGTAAGGCCTTTATTTTTCGACGTCCGGCAACAGCGGTCGTTTCGGTGTTGATCTGAATTGTCATGTCCGTTCTCCCACCCGTCGGCCTGGCCGCAGATGATGTGTTATATGAGGTACTTCTGCAGAGTAGGCAGACGGATTTGTGAGCGAAACGTGATTTTTTGCAAAAGCTTTCACGCTATAACTGCGGGGCGAATTCAGGACGGATAAAAGCTTATGTGTTCCCGACCTTCTCAGGTGAAAAATTTTGCAGGGATGATTTTGAAGGAGATCACAGTTTGAAAGGAAAGTTAAATATCCAGCAGATTGCCGACCAGACAGGGCTGTCCATCAGCACAGTTTCACGGGTTCTGGCAGGAAAAAATAATACCAGCAGCAAGGCACGCGACTGCGTACTGGAGTGTGCGAAAGCTCAGGGGGTGTTCAGCGGGCTTTCCAACGGCAGGCTGATGCTCAATAACATCATGATTTTCGCCCCAGCCCGTGCCTTTGATGTGCGCAGCGATATTTTTTACTACAAGGCAATCCAGGGCATTCTGGCAGCCACCGCAAATCATGAGGTTCGTGTCCGCTACTGTGCGATGGAAGAAGAAAATGCCGACGCGGCGCTGTTTATCGCCAAAATGACGGATCCGATAACCGAGGCCGGGCTGCTGGTTGGCATTGACGATCCGCATATTCACCAGCTTGCCTCTGAGATGGGGAAACCTTGCGTGCTGGTTAACTGCTATGACCGCTTTATGCACCATGACAGCGTGAGTCCCGATCATCAGACGATGGGCGATTTTGCCTGCGATTATCTTTTTTCGCAGGGCCATAAGCATATCGTGACCGTGCAGTGTCTGCGCCGCCACACGATGGAACTGCGACTGACCGGCATCAAACAGGCGTTTGCGCGCCATCATCAGACCTTCTGTGACAAGCAACATTTGATCAATACTTCCGGATTTGGCGCGCAGGAAAGTGAACAGGCGCTGCTGGAATATCTGGATTCATTGTCACCGGAACAGCCCGTTCCCACGGCAATTCTGGCCGGTGGTGATTTTATGGCCTCGGGCATAGTGTCGGCCTTGTCCAAACGCGGTTTGTCAGTACCCGGCGATATCAGCATCATCAGCACCGATGGGTTTAATCTGGCGGAGATCCACGACGTTCCGCTGACGGCTGTCCTTGTTCCGCGTGATGAGCTGGGCGCAGAGGCGATTGCGTTACTTCAGCGCCGCATGCTTCGCCCTGATGCACCGCATACCACGCAGCTGTTGCAAGGCAAACTGGTGGTGCGGGATTCGGTCAGAAAAGCCTCCGGACGCGCCGTAACATCGCATCCGCATAAATTGTATGACCTGCAGCCGGACAGATAAATCTCATCTTTTTCGGACGCGACGCCGAGCAGGCCTATACTGACGGTGATGGCGAATCATTAGCCGCATTTCAGTATCCGATGGTCAGAACACCTTTCTTTCACCCCCAGGTGAGCCTTGATAAGGAGATTCACGATGAATCACAGTTCAGCGAAGCGTTATAACAGTGTTATCCCGCCCTACATGCTTAACCGTATTATTGAACACGGAACAGAACCCCAGCGCCGGTGCGCGAAACAGACGCTGGTACATGTCAATACGCTGATGGCACAACCTTATGCGAAGCCGCAAAAGATTGTGACCGCCAAAGCCGGTCAGGTTGAGCGTGATATTTATGACGCCAGAAACACTACGCAACTGCCGGGAGAGTCAGTCCGTAAAGAAGGTCAGGCCAGTAACGGCGATGTGTCTGTTGATGAAGCCTATGATTATCTCGGCGTGACTTATGATTTCTTCTGGCAGGCATACAAACGTAACTCGCTCGACGGCAAAGGGCTGGCTCTGCTCGGCACCGTTCACTACGACAAAGGCTATCAGAATGCATTCTGGAACGGTCAGCAGATGGTCTTTGGTGACGGCGACGGGGAGATTTTCAACCGTTTCACTATCGCTATTGATGTCGTGGGACACGAGCTTTCCCATGGTGTCACTGAATCTGAAGCCGGTCTGGACTATAACGGGCAGTCGGGTGCGCTGAATGAATCGCTCTCGGATGTGTTTGGCTCACTGGTGAAACAGTTTCATCTGAAACAAACCGCTGACAAAGCCGACTGGATTATTGGTGAAGGTCTGCTGGCAAAAGGCATTCACGGCACTGGCCTGCGTTCGATGTCCCATCCCGGCACCGCCTATGACGATCCGTTACTCGGCAAAGACCCGCAGCCTGCCGACATGAAAGGTTATGTGAACACCCGCGACGATAACGGCGGCGTACATATCAATTCAGGGATCCCTAACCGCGCATTTTATCTGGCGGCGACTAAACTCGGTGGGAACGCCTGGGAACGTGCGGGTTATGTCTGGTATGACACTGTCTGTGATAAATCCCTGGCGAAAGATGCTGACTTCGTTGCCTTCGCTCAGCTAACGGTCAAAAACGCGGGCAAACGCTTTGACGATACAGTCGCCCAAGCGGTGCGTGAAGCCTGGGAGCAGGTTGGAGTGATGTAAATGAAACCTTTAGATTCGCTGGAAAGTAATACGGTAATTGAAATCTACCGTGAGGGAGGGGTCGCCTTTATCCCCAAACTCAGCGGACCGCGACGGGTTGAGCTTTCAGGCATGAGTGATGACAAGCGGCGGGAAATCTGCCAGCTGATCAACAAAACGCTGCCCTTTGCTCAGGAAAAAGAAAACGCCGGTCGGGGTGACCAGCGTTATTTCCGTCTCGAGATTTACTACGCGTCAGCAGAGCATTCTGCCAGTCTGGTGGTGATTATTCCCGAAACCGAGACGCCCGAAGAACTGGTCGATTTATGGAAACAGGCTCCCCCCGACGATCACTCATCCGAATAAGGTGAATACGTAAACGTTACCCGTTTTTTAGAAATCATCCCGTGCCCGTTTTGGCAGAAGTAATCTACCGCGCCGCAGGCTTTCAGTGCCTGTAACGGTTGCTGACAATCCGGGCATAACGCCGTTTGCTTATAATCGGTATGGCAGGTGTCACAGTGAAAGTGACCGCTTACCCAGTTCATCGGCTGACCGCAGACAGGACAGAGCGCATCCATTGGTAATCCCCTCTAAATGACGCCCAGCGTCCGCAGTAAATACAGACCCAGTGCAGTCGTGAAAAATGATCCCAGCGTCGTGACGGCAATAATGTTGGCCGCCAGCGTGGCATTACCGCCCATCGCGCGGGTCATGACGTAGCTGCCCGCCGCAGTCGGCGTACAGGAAAAGAGAAATATAACGCCGAGCGCCGCGTCGCGAAAGCCAAACAGCCATGCACCAAAGGTCATCAAAGCAGGCACAAATACCACACGCGAAGCAGAAGACCAGGCCGCCACGTTTGAACTGCGGAACATCGCTTTCCAGTCGAGGCTCGCCCCGGCACACAGCATCGCCAGTGGCAGCGCCATACCTGAAATAAAATCACCGGTGCTGGCTATCGTCGGCGGCATCGGTAAATGGCTGTACTGAAACGCCAGTCCGAGCACCAGACCGATGATCAGCGGATTAGTCACAATGCCATGCAGAATCGGCTTAAACCCGATACGTTTCCCCTGCCCGCCTTTCAGGCTGCGGGTCAGGGTAATCACGGACAGCACGTTGAAGAGGATCACCGTCACCGCCAGATACATCGACCCCAGCGCAATGCCTTCACTACCAAATGCCAGTGACGCATAGGCCAGCCCGGCGATACCGGTATTCGCACGAAATCCCCCCTGCACGAAAATGCCGCGCTCACGGGGATCTTTCACCAGCTTAATTGCCACCAGTTCCAGCAGCAGAAAGGTCACGACGGTGGCCAGGCCACCATAAATGGCGAGTG
The DNA here is from genome assembly GCF_003614975.1 of Rahnella bruchi. Lineage (GTDB taxonomy): Bacteria > Pseudomonadota > Gammaproteobacteria > Enterobacterales > Enterobacteriaceae > Rahnella > Rahnella bruchi. The sequence goes on from NZ_QZWI01000003.1 coordinate 404,001, forward strand.
GAAGATTAGAACCGGAAGAGTCGTGTCCTTGCGCCACACTGAAAAACAGCAGGCAAGGAAGCGCGATATTGAAAACCAGACGGCTGGCTTTTTCGTTAAAACTGTCGTCCATCAGGCCGGTGCGGCGTAAAAACATGCCCAGCAGCAGGATCAATAAATTGGGAACCGTAACGCCAAACGCAAAACTCCAGGTCTGCCAGAACATCCAGCCAGCTCCTTGCGGGGAAATGAAGACAAAAAAATGGGGTACATTCTCATGCACCCCATTCGTTTAGGATTTGTTTTTCAGGTGCTGCATCAGACGTCGGCGCTTACGCTGCTGGTGCGGGGAAAGCGAGTTCTTCTTGCCTTCATACGGGTTCTCACCCTCTTTGAACTGAATGCGGATTGGCGTACCCATCACTTTCAGTGAACGACGGAAATAGTTCATCAGATAGCGTTTATAGGAATCCGCCAGGTCTTTCACCTGGTTACCGTGGATAACCACGATTGGCGGGTTATAACCACCGGCGTGAGCATATTTCAGCTTAACGCGACGACCGTTAACCAACGGTGGCTGGTGATCGTCAGCGGCCATCTGCATGATACGGGTCAGTAAGGAAGTGCTTACACGCGTAGTCGCGCAGGTATAAGCTTCGTTGACTGACTCAAACAGATTGCCGACGCCGCTGCCGTGCAGGGCAGAGATGAAGTGAATACGCGCGAAATCGACGAAACCGAGGCGCAGTTCCAGCTGATCTTTCACCTGCGCACGCGCTTCTTCGTTCATGCCGTCCCACTTGTTGACAACAATCACCAGTGAGCGTCCGCTGTTGAGGATGAAACCTAACAGTGAGAGATCCTGATCTGAAATGCCTTCACGGGCATCGATGACCAACATGACCACGTTGGCATCTTCAATCGCCTGCAGGGTTTTGATTACCGAGAATTTCTCCACGGTTTCAGTCACTTTTCCGCGCTTACGCACACCGGCGGTGTCAATCAGAACGTATTCACGTTCGTCACGCACCATCGGGATATAAATACTGTCACGCGTGGTGCCCGGCATGTCGTATACCACGACGCGCTCTTCGCCCAGAATACGGTTAGTCAGTGTGGACTTACCTACGTTCGGGCGTCCTACGATAGCCAGTTTGATTGGCAGAGATTGCGGGTCGAAATCGTCTTCCACGTCTTCAGGGATTTCATCACCGGTGCCTTCCTGCTCAGCCCAGTAAGCGGCGTTAGCCTCTTCTTCGGTGAGTTCGACTTCTACCGGTTTTTCACCCACGAACGGGATCAGAACGTGTTCGATAAGCTGCGTGACGCCACGACCGTGTGAAGCGGCGATAGCATAAACTTCGCCTAAACCGAGCGAGTAGAAATCGCCGGCAGCGCTGTCCGGATCCAGACCGTCAGTCTTATTCGCGACCAGGAAAGTGGCTTTTTCACGGCTGCGCAGATGCTGGGCAATGCCCTGATCGGCAGGCATCAGGCCCGCACGTGCATCGACCATGAACAGGACGATATCCGCTTCTTCGATAGCGAGCAGAGACTGCCCCGCCATGCGGGTCTCTACGCCGTCTTCGGTACCGTCAATACCACCGGTATCCACGATGATGAATTCATTACCCTCAATTTCGGCACGACCATACTTGCGGTCACGCGTAAGACCCGGGAAATCCGCAACCAGCGCGTCACGCGTTTTGGTTAAACGGTTAAATAAAGTGGATTTACCCACATTCGGGCGCCCTACAAGCGCAACGACAGGTATCATTTTGAAGCCTCAGTTTTTTTAATATGGTGCAAAACGCAAATAGCTGGCCTGCAGAATTTCAATACAAACCACTAAAATTCAAATTGTTACAGCGCAATTCATCAAAACCCATTGCGCAGATTTCAGAATACGAAACGGCCCCTGAGCAATTCAGGAGCCGTTTTAAAGCCTGGGATCAACCGATCTCAGAGCCTGACGCAGGTCGCGATATTAGCGGGTGAAGGAGTAAACTTCGCCACCTTTCGCCTGCACGACCAGCTTGTCACTGGCCACAATCGGTCCGCTCAGGAAGCCGTCACTGTCGACTTTCTGCTGAGCCACAAAACGACCATCTGTGGTGTTGATCCAGTGCAGATAACCTTCGGAATCACCGACCACGATGTAACCATTATACAACACGGGGGCTGTCAGGTTACGGTGCAATAATTCACTCTGACGCCACACGCTGACACCACCCTGGGTATCAAGCGCCATTACGCGGTCATCCTGGTCAACCATGTAGATGCGGCCGCCATCGACGATGATGTCGTTGACTGAGCCTACATCACGTTTCCACATGATCTGACCAGAACGAAGATCCATCGCCACCAGACTGCCGTTATAAGCCAGTGCATACACAACACCATCAACGATAACCGGCGTGGTATCTACATCGCTCAGACGGTCAATTTCAGTGGTGCCGGTAGTCTGGGAGATACGTTGTTGCCAGATCAGCTGACCTTCTTTCATCAGTACTGCGCTGACGCGACCGTTGTCACCACCGACGATAGCTGCACCAAAGGCCACGGCCGGAGCCGATTCGCCACGCAGGGAAAGCGTTGGCATATCGAGGTTAGCTGTCCATTGGATTGTACCATCGGACTCGCTCAGCCCCTGCAACATACCGTTGCCGGTGTGTACCAGAATCAAACCATCGCTGACCACAGGACGGGAAAGGGCTTCACCCGCGACTTTGGTCTGCCAGGCCACGGTGCCATCAGAAGTGTTCAATGCATACACCACAGCTTTTTCGCTGCCGACATACACATGACTACCCGATACCGTCAGGCCGCCGGAAAGCTGTGCGGAAATGTTCCGGGAGAGGAAGCCGGTCTTTTCAGACAGGTTAACGCTCCATTTTTCTTTACCGCTGTCGGCGTCGAGTGCTTTAACCACACCAAAACGATCAGCAGCATAGATAGTGCTGTCCTGCCAGGCCGGACGCAGGTTGGAATAGAAGTCGCCTACACCGTCGCCTACGGATTTGCTCCAGACTTTAGTCGGAGTAAATTGATTCTCAACTTTTGGCAGCGGAGACATTTTTACCACGTCTTCTTCGCTGTTAAACAATGAACAGCCACTCAGCAGGGCAACTGAAACCCATCCTACCAAGAGTGTTTTACGCAATTGCATCGGGGTTCCCCTTAGCTGGCTAAGTTGTTCAATTTCATACGCAGCACAGTTTGCAGCGTTTGAGAGGGTTTAGAATCGAGTCCTTTGCTGTAGGCTTCACGTGCGCCTTTTGCATCGCCTTTCGCAAGCAGAACATCACCACGGATGCCTTGCTGCATAGCCGCCCAGCCTTCACCCTTCACGCCATCTAACGTTTTGAGTGCATCATCAAATTTGCCTTGCTGCATCTGGATACGAGCCAAACGTAAATTCACCAGCGAGCGTAAATTATCTTCTTTAGCCTGACCTTGTGCCTGAACTAACTGCTTTTGAGCATTCGCGAAATCTTTGGTCTCAACGAAATGATCAGCCAGTTGCAGGGCAGCAAACACCCCGTAATTATTGTCATTGCTCTGAGCAAACTTCTCGAGACTGGCCACGCCTTGCGCATTATCGCCAGTCATCGACTGATTAGCTTTCTGGAAAGACGCAGAAGCTTCTGTCAGGGCAGTGTCCTGGTGACTCTGCCAGAAACGCCAGCCGCCCAGGGCTGCAATACCCAGAACAACGCCGATGGCCAGCGCTTTACCATTTTCGGCAAAGAAGCGACGTACAGCATCAACCTGTTCATTCTCAGTGGTATAGACTTCCACAGTGTCCTTCTCCTTAACCCAACATCGAAGCCAGACGCGCGGCGATTTCGCTCTGCGCCAGCGTTTCTTGCGTTCCACTCTGCAGGTCTTTTACCACAACCTGCTGATTAGCAACTTCATCTTCGCCTAATACCAGGGCAATGCGTGCACCCCATTTATCAGCACGGGCGAATTGCTTTTTGAAGTTACCACCACCGTAGTTAGTCATGACTTTCAGCTCAGGCAATGCATCACGCAATTTTTCAGCCAGTTGCATGGCCGCGCTTTGCGTACCGGCACCGGAAGAAATCACGTAGGCATCGACAGTGGACGGCGCTTTGAATTCCGGGTTTACGGCCTGAACCAGTAACACCAGACGCTCAAGGCCCATCGCAAAACCGACTGCAGGCGTTGCACGGCCACCCAGTTGCTCGACCAGACCGTCGTAACGGCCACCGGCACACACGGTACCTTGTGAGCCTAAACTGTGAGTTACCCATTCGAACACGGTGCGGTTGTAATAATCCAAACCGCGCACAAGTCGCTGATTAACCGTATATGGGATGCCAGACTGGTCTAAAAGTTCACACAGACCTGCAAAGTGTTCTCTTGATTCTTCATCAAGATAATCACCCAGCTCCGGCGCATCATTTAATAACGCCTGAATATCCGGATTTTTAGAATCCAGAACGCGCAGCGGATTGCTGTACATGCGACGTTTGCAGTCTTCATCCAGCCTGTCTTTGTGCTGCTCAAGGAAAGCCACCAGCGCATCACGATAGTTGGCGCGGGCTTCCAGTGAACCGATAGAGTTCAGTTCCAGTGCAACGTGCTCAGAAATCCCCAGCGCACGCCACCAGCGGGCAGTCAGCAGAATTAATTCTGCATCAACGTCCGGGCCTTGCAGGCCAAAGACTTCCACACCCAGCTGATTAAACTGACGATAGCGGCCTTTTTGCGGGCGCTCGTAGCGGAACATCGGACCGATGTACCACAGACGCTGTTCCTGATTGTACAGCAGACCATGTTCAATACCGGCGCGCACGCAGCCCGCCGTACCTTCAGGACGCAGCGTCAGGCTTTCGCCGTTGCGGTCTTCAAAGGTATACATTTCTTTTTCCACGACATCGGTCACTTCGCCGATAGCGCGTTTAAACAAGGGGGTCTGCTCTACAATCGGCATACGGATTTCACTGTAGCCGTAGCTGCCGAGCACCTGTTTCAACGATCCTTCAATGCGTTGCCACAGTGCAGTGTCTTCTGGCAGGTAGTCGTTCATGCCGCGAATGGCCTGGATATTCTTTGCCACGTCAGTTCTCTATCGTTTTATAAAAAATGAACCCGATTATAGGGGCTTTGTGGGCTGTGGTTCAACGCACAGTCTCAGTCACCCCAGTCGGGTTCAATATAATGCAGGTGTACGCTGACACCCGCAACCGATGTTACTTTTCAAGATGATTGATAACGATACGTTTACTCTCATCCATCAGCGCCGCTTTGGCGCGAATTTTGGCTTCTAACTGGTCGATCATGTCGTTGTTGTCAAAGCGTTCTCTCTGACGAACACCGTCTTCATAGAAACCGCTTTTATTATGACCGCCGGTCACGCCCAAGGTGGAAACCAGTGCTTCGCCCGGACCGTTAACCACACAGCCGATGATCGAAACGTCCATCGGCGTGATGATATCTTCCAGACGTTGTTCTAACGCATTCACGGTGCCGATGACATCAAACTCCTGACGCGAACAAGTCGGACAGGCGATAAAGTTGATACCACGGGAACGGATACGCAATGATTTGAGGATATCGAAACCGACTTTGACTTCTTCAATCGGATCAGCCGCCAGTGAAATGCGCAGTGTGTCGCCGATGCCTTCTGAAAGTAGCAGCCCTAACCCGATGGCCGATTTAACGGAACCTGCACGCAGGCCACCCGCTTCGGTGATCCCCAGATGCAACGGCTGAACAATCTGTTTGGCCAGCAAACGGTACGACTCAACGGCCAGGAACACGTCAGACGCTTTTACGCTGACTTTAAACTGGTCAAAGTTGAGACGGTCAAGAATATCGACATGGCGCATCGCTGATTCCAGCAACGCCTGCGGCGTAGGTTCGCCGTACTTTTCCTGGATATCTTTCTCCAGAGAACCGCCGTTCACACCGATACGGATAGGAATATTTTTGTCGCGTGCGCAATCCACCACAGAGCGGATGCGGGATTCGTTACCGATGTTACCCGGGTTAATACGCAGGCAATCTACGCCGTATTCTGCAACCTGCAGGGCGATGCGGTAATCGAAATGAATATCAGCGACCAGCGGGACGTTAACCTGCTGTTTGATAAGTTTGAATGCTTCAGCAGCATCCATCGTGGGCACAGAAACGCGAACAATATCGACACCGACGCGTTCCAGTGATTTGATCTGTGCGACTGTTGCCGCGACATCTGTGGTGCGGGTGTTGGTCATCGATTGCACTGCAATCGGTGCTCCGTCACCTACAGGCACCTTGCCGACATAAATCCGGGTTGATTTGCGACGGGTAATGGGTGCTTGGTTATGCATTACTTCACTCTCCATCGTTGCAATCGTCTGACAAACTGCCGATTACTCGGCAGCTAAGGTCAGGCGCGCAACACGGCTTGATTTTACAAAACGACTTAAATCAACCGGCTTGCCCTGGAACTGGATATCTACCGCACCCGGCGCACCGATTTTCAGTTTATACGGCGCAGTGCCCTTCACGCTGAAGGTTTCACCGCCTTTCTTCATGCCGCTGAACAGGGTTTTACCTGACGCGTCATCAATCTGGAACCAGCAATCAGCTTTAAAAGTAAAAGTGACCGCTTGTGGATCCGCACCCGCTGCCGCAGCAGTTTGTGCATCACCGGTTGGCAGACCGTTTTCAGCGGTGGCTGGCTGGCTGGTAGAAACGGCAGCAGGTGCCTGTTCTGTCGGCGCAGTCGTCGTCGCTGGCGCACTGTTGGCTGTCGCCGCCGGTGCTGTGTTCAACGGAATGCTATTCTGAGCAAGCGGTGCGTTTGCAGCAGTCGCTGGCGCAGAAGAAGTATCGTCAGTGGTCGGTGCAGAATTCGCATTATCGCCCAGAGGAATAGTCTGCCCCTGGCCGTTATCCTGATTCAGCTGTGCCGATGACTGATCGGCCATGGTGGCGATTTCCTGCTGTTGCGCCTGATGATTTTGCCACCACCATGCACCCGTCAGACCAATCACGACAAACACCACCAGCCAGGTAAAGCCCATCAGCCAGCCATCGCGTTTTTTGCGAGACTTACCGAGAGAGAACCCTTGCATTGATGCCACTTTAGGCACTTTGATTGGCGCTTGCTTACCGATCAGACCTAATAATTCTTCTTCCGGTACATGAACCAGCTTGGCATAGGAACGGAGATAACCACGCAGGAAAGTCGGCGCAAGATCGGCCGGCGTCGTTTCTTCTTCGATTTGGCGAATAGTTGAGACTTTCAGACACAGGCGTTCTGCAACGGCCTGATGGCTAAGACCTAACTGTTCACGAGCCTGACGCAGACGTTCGCCTGTGGTCAGTTTTGCATTATTTTCTTGAGGGGCTTCAGTATTCATTGGCTAAGAACTGCTGGTACTGTTTAGATTGTGGGTAACTACGCGCAAGTTGCTTACCGTAGCGTTGAACGCTATCCGGGTTGCCCGCTAACGCAGCGAATCGAATTTGCAACATGATGCTGTCAGCAGTGGCTGGCAGAACATGTTGATATACATCCAGTAATAGTTTCGCCTGAGCGCGGTTCCCTTTCCCAAATTCTTTGGTTGCCTCAGTCAGCAAGGGTGCGCCTTTATCGGGATCAACTTTTAATGCCCGGCTTAGTAACACTCGCGCTTCCTCATTCTGATTGGCCTTCAGAAAACAGTAGCCTGCATTTTCCAGACTGTCAGCAACCTGACCGTAATCAGGCGCATTAGCTGCTGCGCTAAACTGCTGTTGTGCGGGTACATACTGCCCTAAACTACACAAAAACGCACCGTAATTATTTAAGACAGTCCCATTTTGCGGCGCCAGCTGCAGCGCTTGCTGGTAGCGGCTTTCTGCGGCTTTCTGATTGCCGTTTTTTTGCTCGTAAAGTGCCATGCCCAGCTGCGTCCGGTAATCCTGCGGCGCACCGTCAACGGCTTTCTGCAAATTCTGTTTTGCCGCGTCCATGTTCCCCTGATTCAGGTATGCCATACCCAACTCAAGGCGCGTTTGTGCTGCGCCACTGGCCGGTTGCGACTCTTGGGGTGAGCTGGAACAACCCGCCAGCAAAGCCACAGACATACCTGTCACTATCAACATTTTTACACTGCCCTTCATTGTCATGCTTAATTCCCTTTACCCTGCCAGCGACAATAAAACAGCGGGCTTCACCGGAAAGCTGTGGTGAAGCCCAGCACACATCTGGTATCAGACGGCTTTAACGGAAATCTGTTGCTCGCCTGCCATTTTTTTCTTCAACGTACGTTTGGTACGGTCGATAACATCACCGGCCAGCTGACCACACGCGGCATCGATGTCATCGCCACGGGTTTTGCGCACGATAACCGTAAAGCCATAATCCATCAGAACTTTAGAGAACCGATCGATACGGCTGTTCGAGCTGCGGCCATACGGCGCGCCAGGGAACGGGTTCCATGGGATCAGGTTAATCTTGCATGGCGTGTTTTTCAGACGCTCGGCCAGTTCGTGCGCATGCTCGGTGCCATCATTGATGTGATCCAGCATAACGTACTCGATGGTGACGCGCCCCTGATTGGCATTGGATTTGCCAATGTAGCGTTCAACCGCAGCCAGGAAGGTATCGATATTGTATTTGCGGTTAATCGGCACGATTTCGTCACGAATAGCGTCGTTAGGTGCGTGCAGGGAAATCGCCAGAGCAACGTCAATCATATCGCCCAGTTTATCCAGCGCAGGCACAACGCCTGATGTGGAAAGCGTCACGCGACGTTTTGACAGACCAAAACCGAAATCGTCGAGCATGATTTCCATCGCCGGAACCACGTTATTAAGGTTCAGCAACGGCTCGCCCATGCCCATCATCACCACGTTGGTGATAGGACGCGTACCCGCCACTTTCGCGGCGCCGATGATTTTTGCCGCACGCCATACCTGACCAATAATTTCGGACACGCGCAGGTTACGATTAAAGCCCTGTTGCGCCGTGGAGCAGAAAGTACATTCCAGCGCACAGCCTACCTGAGAAGAAACGCAAAGCGTCGCACGGTCGCCGTCCGGGATATACACGGTTTCGACCAGCTGTCCGCCTACCTGAATAGCCCATTTAATGGTGCCGTCAGTGGAACGTTGTTCAGAAGCGACTTCCGGTGCACGAATTTCGGCAACGCGGGCCAGCTTTTCACGCAGCACTTTGTTGATATCGGTCATTTGCTCGAAATCATCGCTGCAGTAGTGATACATCCACTTCATGACCTGATCAGCACGGAACGGTTTTTCGCCCATGTTGATAAAGAACTCACGCATTTGTTTGCGGTTAAGGTCAAGAAGGTTAATTTTTGCGGCAGCAGGCGCAACAACAGCGATGGCTTCTGCGGAAGTTTGGGTAGTCTCAGACAAGGTTTGCTCGGGCGTGTTGAATTCTGACATGAAAAAATGGCCTCGTTGTTACACGTTATGGCGTATTGGAAGTGCAGAGCTGGCTGTTTTTTTATAAACACGACAAACAGATAGCCTGCAAATAAATTGCGCCCCGAAGAGGCTGGCTCATTCGGGGCGCAACATTGTACAAATTTTAGGGCACGGTTGCCATGTTTGGAAAGTGACTGTTACAAAATTCTTGCAAATTTGCGGCACATCTTCCAGCAAAGCTTACCCAAAAATCTTAACGCGGGCAGATTTCGCTTTCGGTGAAGAAGTAAGCGATTTCGCGTTGTGCAGATTCTACAGCGTCAGAACCGTGAACCGCGTTAGCAGTGAAGCTGTCAGCGAAGTCTGCACGCAGGGTACCTGCCAGAGCGTTGTCCGGGTTAGTTGCGCCCATGATGTCACGGTTACGCTGAACAGCGTTTTCGCCTTCCAGAACCTGAACCATGATTGGGCCAGAGGTCATGAACTCAACCAGACCGTCGAAGAAAGGACGGCCTTTGTGTTCTGCGTAGAAGCCTTCAGCTTGTTCTTTAGTCAGTTTCAACATTTTAGACGCGATGATGGTGAAACCAGCGCGTTCGAAACGTGCGTAGATAGCACCGATGTCGTTGTTAGCTACGGAGTTTGGCTTGATGATGGAGAAAGTGCGTTCGATAGTCATGAAAAAACCTCTGTCTGACTTTTATAGGTAGGGCCGGTTAATTTAATGTTATACCTGCCGTAAAATGGCGGTGATTATAGGGAGCGAAGTTAAGATTGCCTACCCGAATCACAACATTTAATTAAAAAAATGTGTGATTGATTCACTCTCGAACCTAAACCGCACATTTTCCTTAAACAAAACAGGGGCAAAACGGCGTTCTGCCCTGATTTTATGCCTGACCTGAAGACGGGATAATATTCCGCAGCCAGCTTCCCCACTTGCGCTGATAGAAAGGCTGCGTATGGCTTATCAGATAATGGCTGATACCGCGTTCCTTTTCAGAAACGATACAGAAATCCACCGGGCGGTTATCAGGTGACGTTTCGCTCGCCACATTACCCGCCTCGCGGATCAGCGCGTCGATTTCCTGATCATCACCATCCGCTTCCACACCAATCAGCAGGTTCGGCTGGTCGTCTACGGCTTTATCGTGGATCAGCGCCATAAAGGCACGGCGCACCGGCTTCTTCTGCGTGAACAGCGTGGTCAGTGCGTCGATCATCGCAGACGGATATTCCTCCGGCTGGCCGATCAGCAGCTGGCTTTCTTTATCCAGCACCAGCTCCGACGGCGCATGCAGCCCGCCATTACTCAGTAACAACGTGACTTCGTTCGGGGTGAATTCCTTGCCGTATTCCGACTTTGGATTCAGAAACAATTCTTCCCCTTGTGTCATTTCAAACAACACGCGGGCGGGCAGCGCGACAAACGCCTGCTCATCCGGACTTTCACCGGCACTGGCTTTTTCCAGGACATCTACCGAAGAAAAGAAGGGAATGATTGAACTGCCATCCTGCTTTTCCCAGTGCAAAATATTCAGTTCACTGCCTGCGGTGATCGCCACACTGCCCTGCTTTTCAGCGTCATCCTGCCCCGCATCACCCAGCACAAAAACGGTGGATTCCAGCAAGGTTTGATAAAACGCAGGACGCCACGCAGGCGCGGTGACAGACAGGCGAAGCAGGCGCTCCAGCTCGTTTTCACCGTCGGTCGCCGCCGCGCCAGCAGGAAGATGATCGTGTGGGACACTCATGATTCTTGACTCCGGTAATGGTATAAAACGGGGCGCTGTTAAGCGCCCCGTTGTGTTTCATGCATTGCTTTCTGAAACTTACTTCGCTTTAGCTAACAATAAGTTGGCGACGGTACGCACACCTAAACCGGTCGCACCGGCAGACCACTGATCCGCTGCGCTTTTACGGTAAGTGGCGGAACAGTCGATGTGCAGCCAGCCTTTCTTATATTCCGTCACGAAATGAGACAGGAACGCCGCTGCCGTGCTCGCGCCCGCAGTATGCGCAGGACCTGCAATGTTGTTCAGTTCAGCGAAGTTAGAAGGCAGATGCGAACGGTGGAACTCTTCCAGCGGCAGGCGCCAGAAAGGTTCATTTTCAGCCTTCGCGCTTTCCAGCAGTTCGCCGGCCAGTGCATCATCAAAGCTGAACAACGCGTGGTAATCGTTGCCCAGGGCAGTTTTTGCCGCACCGGTCAGCGTTGCCGCATCGATGATAAGTTCCGGGTTTTGCGCAGAAGCATCGATCAGGCCATCAGCCAGCACCAGACGGCCTTCGGCGTCGGTGTTCATCACTTCGACGGTTTTGCCATTGCGGTAGCGGATGATGTCGCCGAGTTTCAGTGCGTTGCCGCTGACCATATTATCCGCACAGCACAGATAAAGCTTCACGCGTTTGTTCAGGCCGTTAGCCGCCGCCAGCGCCAGTGCGCCGGTCAGCGTCGCGGCGCCACCCATATCGGCTTTCATGGAATCCATAGAAGCGCTGGGTTTGAGGCTGTAGCCGCCGGTATCGAAGGTAATACCTTTGCCGACCAGGCAGGCGTAAACCGGTGCATCCGCGTCGCCGCTCGGGTTGTAATCCAGTGCCAGTAATACCGGCGGACGGTCAGAACCACGGCCTACGGTGTGGATCCCCATGTAACTTTGCTGACGCAGGTCGTCGCCTTTGGTGATGCGGTAGCTGACTTTTTCGTTACCAAATTCGCACATCAGATCAACAGCGCGTGTGGCCAGCTGCTCCGGGGACAAATCTTCCGCCGGGGTATTGATGGTGTTACGCACCCAGTCGATAATTTTCAGGCGTTGTTTCAGCGTGTTCGCGTCATCTTCAGACAGTTCAGCCCATTCAACATTGCGCGTGCCTTTCGGACCACGGAAGCCCTGCCAGAATGCCCAGCTGTTTTCGAGATCCCAGCCTTCACCCGCCAGTTTGACGTTTTTAACGCCCTGACCGTCGATGCGGCGTGCCGCGCGAGAAATAGCCGTCAGCGCATCGCCGTCTTTCAGATGAATGGTCATACCGGCGGCATCCGTGCTCAGTGTTGCCTTTTCGCCCCAGCGTGCATCAGCTGGCTCAGACGAAAGGAAAACGGACATCGCTTCATTGGTTGTTACTTCGGAACTCATAACAGGACTCCTGATTGTTTTTATCTTCAATGAATATTTATTATCAATGACAGGCAAATCACCCGGTCAGCGGGTGGCACTTCATTTCGTATAAACAGGCGGCAATTCACGCAAGCGTCGGACTGATTTCACCACCAGCGCAATCGCGTAATCAATTTCTTCTTCCGTGGTCCAGCGTCCGAGAGAAAAACGGATTGAGCCGTGTGCCAGCTCCTCGCTTAATCCCAGCGCGCGCAGCACGTAAGAGGGTTCAAGACTGGCAGAAGTACAGGCTGAACCGGACGATACAGCCAGATCCTTGAGCGCCATAATCAGGGATTCCCCTTCAACATCGGCAAAACTGACGTTAAGAATATTTGGCGCGGCATGTTTCGCCGTACCGTTGAGAAACACCTGATCAAGCTGCTGAATACCTTTCCACAAACGATCGCGCAGTACGGTCAGACGCGCCACTTCGGCCGTCATTTCTTCATTGGCAATGCGGTAGGCTTCGCCCATTCCGACAATCTGATGCACCGGCAGCGTTCCGGAACGCATACCGCGCTCATGGCCACCGCCGTGAATTTGCGCGTCAATCCGCACTTTCGGTTTGCGGCTGACATACAGCGCGCCAATGCCTTTCGGCCCATAAATCTTATGCGCAGAAAATGACATCAGATCCACTTTCAGTTCACTGACATCAATCGCAATTTTGCCCACACTTTGTGTCGCATCCACATGGAACAAAATACCGCGACGGCGGCACAGTTCGCCGATTGTCGCAATATCCTGCACCACGCCGGTTTCATTATTCACCTGCATGATCGACACCAGAATGGTGTCCGGGCGCAGCGCCGCTTCAATCATAGCAGGAGGAATAATACCGTCAGCCTGCGGAGCTAAATAAGTGACGTCGAAGCCTTCGGATTCCAGCTGAGCACAGGTGTCTAACACCGCTTTGTGTTCGGTCTGACTGGTGATGAGATGGTTGCCTTTATCACGCTGGGCGTGGGCCGCGCCCTTAATCGCCAGGTTGTCAGATTCTGTCGCGCCCGATGTGAAAACAATTTCACGCGGGTCAGCATTAATCAGCTCAGCAATCTGGTTGCGGGCGACATCCACCGCTTCTTCGGCCTGCCAGCCAAAGCGGTGAGAGCGGGAAGCCGGGTTACCGAAAGTACCGTCGAGTGTTAAACACTGCATCATCATCTTCGCCACACGCGGGTCAACCGGCGTGGTGGCAGAATAATCGAGATAAATAGGCAATTTCATGGCAGGTAAGCTCCGGACTGCGCGTTCGGCTTCGAACGAAAGAATGAAAAAAACGACATCCAGTTTAAAACGGGTTCGCAGATTCTTAAAAGGGAAATGACACTTTGCGGGCACTAATCGGTAAGAATTGACGTCTGAAAAGCAAAAGCCCGCGGAAATCTGCATTTCCGCGGGCTTTTTAAATCGGTTATCAATGCAGATTTAGCGATTACGCTCTTAAATTAACATTGATGGTTTCAATCTGGCGTCCGTTAGGCTGACGACGGACTTCACCGTTCTGACGGTCGGCTACTTCCAGGATTTCCTGATTGTTAACCAGCTCCGCCAGTGTAATGTTGTTCAGGAAGCCGCTGATGCGCTCGCTCAGATCACGCCATAAGGTGTGAGTCAGGCAGCGTTCGCCATTCTGGCAGCCTTCTTTACCCTGGCAACGGGTGGCATCGACAGATTCGTCAACAGCGGTGATCACAGCACCTACCGCGATATCGCCAGCATCTTTACCTAACAAATAACCACCGCCCGGACCACGAACACTGGCAACCAGACCATTTTTACGTAAGCGCGAGAAAAGCTGCTCCAGGTAAGAAAGGGAAATACCCTGACGCTCAGAAATGTCAGCCAGTGGTACTGGTCCTTCCTGGGAATGCAGTGCAACGTCGAGCATAGCGGTCACGGCATAACGGCCTTTGGATGTCAGTCTCATAGCATGGTTACCTGTTTAAAATGACTTAAAAATTCAATAGTGCGGAACATGCAAACGAGTCTGCCATTCCCGAGTAAAACAGTCAACTATTTAACCTAGCGTTTTACTCAAGTATTACATACCCGGCTATTCCGCACTCTTTTCGTCATTCAATGAAAATGCGTAACCATTTGATTAAAAGAATGAAAGAAGTCCATTATAATCAAGAACTGACGCTTATTCTTTGTTGCTATGAGTCTTTTCAATCGACGTCAGGATGCCACGCAGGATGTTTAATTCCTGCGATTCAGGCCTTGCACGGGTAAACAGACGACGTAATTTACTCATGACCTGACCCGGATGTGCCTGACGAATAAAGCCGGTTTCCAGCAAGGTTTTTTCCAGGTGCTGGTAAAAACGCTCAAGATCGTCGACCAGCGGGTACGGCGTTTCTTCGTATTCAATCTGCGGTTTTTCGGCTTCCAGCAATGCCAGATGTGCGACGCGCACTTCATAGGCAATAATCTGTACGGCCATCGCCAGATTCAGCGAGCTGTATTCAGGGTTCGCCGGAATACACACGTGGTAATTACATTTTTGCAGTTCTTCGTTGGTCAGCCCGACACGTTCGCGACCAAACACCAGTGCTACCGGCGCGGTTTGTGCCGCTTTCGCACTGTGCTCACCGCATTCACGCGGTTCAAGCATCGGCCATGGCAGTGTGCGGGAACGCGCACTGGTGCCGATCACCAGACTACAGCCAGCCAGCGCTTCGTCGAGGGTATCAACAATCTTCGCATTACCGATGACATCACTGGCCCCGGCAGACAAAGAGATAGCCTGAGAGTCAGGTTTTACCAACGGATTCACCAGATAAAGACTGGATAAACCCATGGTTTTCATGGCACGGGCGGTTGAGCCCATATTGCCAGTGTGGGACGTTTCTACTAATACAATGCGGATATTGGGCAGCATAGGGACTCTTAGCCAGACGGAAAATCACAACAGCCTAACACAACGGTAGTTAATTTTCAGAACCCCTGCTATACTGCGCGCCGTTTCCCGTATTCCCGTTCTTTAACATCCTAGTTGGAAGATATCCATGCATCCGATGCTCACCATCGCCGTGCGCGCTGCGCGCAAGGCCGGTAACCTGATTGCCAAACATTACGAAACGCCAGACTCTGTTGAATCTACACAAAAAGGTACCAACGATTTTGTTACCAACGTAGACCGCGATGCAGAACACATGATTATCGATGTCATTCGCAAATCCTATCCAAAACACACCATCATCAGTGAAGAGTGTGGCGAACTGGAAGGCGAAGACAAAGACGTACAATGGATTATCGACCCGCTGGATGGCACCACCAACTTCGTTAAACGCTTCCCACATTTCGCTGTTTCTATCGCCGTGCGCATCAAAGGCCGCACTGAAGTTGCGGTAGTTTATGACCCAATGCGTAACGAACTGTTCACAGCGACCCGCGGTCAGGGCGCACAGCTGAACGGTTACCGTCTGCGCGGTACTAACGCGAAAGATCTCGACGGCACCATTCTGGCGACCGGTTTCCCGTTCAAAGCAAAACAACACGCAACCAGCTACATGAAAGTCGTTGGTAAACTGTTCACCGAGTGTGCAGATTTCCGTCGCACCGGTTCTGCTGCGCTGGATCTGGCTTACGTGGCCGCTGGCCGCGTTGACGGTTTCTTCGAAATCGCCCTCAAACCATGGGATTTCGCCGGTGGCGAACTGCTGGTTCGTGAATCAGGCGGCGTTGTGACTGACTTTGTTGGCGGCCACAACCACTTCTCGTCTGGCAACATCGTTGCAGGCAACCCACGCGTCGTTAAAGGCATTCTGATGGCCATGCGTGATGAACTGAGCGAAGCGCTGAAGCGTTAATTCCGCCGGTTTCTGATACAAAGAAAAACGGACGTCCTTTCGGGCGTCCGTTTTTTATGCCTGCTGTTTATGCTCTTTAAGGTTATCCCCTGAAAGGCCCGCCGGTGATTGGAGAAACATCTCCGCCGCCGGTGCTGTAAAGCAATATTCCCGCCACCAGCAGCACAATTCCACCGGTCAGCGCCAGTAATGACCAGGTGATCCGCTGCCAGGCCGCAGGGGTGCGCGTTGCACTCAGCTTCACCGCCAGCGCGCGGCTGTAAAACACCAGCACACCAATTAGCGAAACGGTCAGTGATGTACCGATAGCCATCGTGATAGCGGAAATCACGCCCCAGCTGTACACGCCGATCACTTTGGAAAACAGCAACACCATGATCGCGCCGGAGCACGGACGCAATCCCATCGCCAGCACTATCGCTATCTGCGTGCGCAGATCCCCACCCGTCTGAAGCTGCTGATCGCTTGGCACATGCTGATGCCCGCAACCGCAATGTTCATCGTGGACATGTGCTTCACTGCCCAGGGGCGACAGACTGTGGATCTTCATTGCCGGTACCGGACGCAAACTTTTGATGGTCTGCCACACCCTTTTTAGCGCGCGCCAGCACAGCAGCACCCCAAGCAACATCACCAGAATGAAGCTGCCGCGCTCCATCCAGAAACTGCTCTCATGCAGCTGACGCGAAGAGAGTTGCAGTACGCCAAGCACCACACTGACCAGCAATATCGCCACCAGCCCCTGAACAATTGCCGACGCAAACGTCAGTTTCAGGCTGCTTTTCAGTCGCGAAGGATGCGTGGCCAGATAGGTAGTAATGACGATTTTACCGTGCCCCGGTCCGATAGCGTGGATCACGCCGTATATCAGGCTGAAACCGGCCAGCGTCATCCCGGCCTGCATCGGATTTTCTTTCACCTGACGCAACAGCCCGGCCAGTTCCTGATGCAATTCACGCTGCCAGATAATGCTGCTGAGCAAAATCCGTGGCCAGTAGTGGATAAGAAGAGAAATGCCGCCCGCCAGCAGCAACAAAAATACCGCCAGCGGCCAGAGATCGCGCCAGGACAGCGTTTTCGACGGTGTGGAGATTAATGACATTCCAGCGTGACCTTCTGTGCAAATTGCTGACCAAGATCCATGTCTTCCGGCGGGGCATCGGCCTTATCGAGAGACAGCGCATAGTTTTGCAGCGAGGCATCGGGTTTCGGCGTAAACAACGCCAGCGTGCAGCGTTTTTCCAGCTCCGGCGGCAGATGCAGCGCGGTTTTATCCTTATACGTCATGTCGACAAAATACGAAGGATCGAAAGTGGAGAACGCCATCGGTTTGCCGGTCAGCGTCTGCGGCTTCGCCAGCGGCAACACGAATTCCAGCACGGCCTGATCGCCTTTACGGGAAAGCTGATATTCGCTGGGTAAATCGAGGTATTTCACCGGTTTTCCTTCACGATAAAAGTCAGTGAAGTAATGCTGGCTGAGTACCCGAGCCATCACTTCGGCCGCCAGTTTTTTCCAGATATCTGAACCGGGTTTGGCATTCTGCGCGTCGTAGAGCAAATCGGCGGAAGTGATCTCATCCATCGTCCACACCATTTTCAGCCCGGTCAGCGAGGTTTCATTCGCCACCAGCGTGGTCTGCATATCGATGAAACTGTGCGGATGCGCCGAAACCGTAGCAGGCAGGCAAAAAAGCGCTAATCCCAGCCGTTTGGCATGAAGATTTGTATAACGAAAAAGGGGCCGGTTCCTGGTCGGGTTCAAAGTCACATCCCTATAAAGTGCCATGATATTGTTACTTAGTAACAGTATTTTGCTGTGCAATTAAGCAGTCGTCAAAAATATCTGTGATCTGAGTTGTAAGCCGGAGTAAAACCCAATCCCGCGGCCTTAATGCGGGCATCCGCTTTGCTATGCTTGACTAATAATTTCAGGCGATATCTTTTCGGTAGGTGATATGAATCCAGAAAAACAGCCCTCCCCTGCGCTTTCCGCTACGCAACGCCGCTGCCACGTGTTGCTGATGCTGTACGCGCCGCTGACGGCGGTTCAGCTGGAGATCATCAGTGAAATCAACGGCGTCGGATTAACGACGACGTGGGAAGATCTGGCGGAAGTGACCTGCGAAATTCAGCGCATCCACCAGCTCGATGTGATGCAGTACAGCGAAAAAGAGTGTCGCATTCAGGGCGACAGCCTCGCCCAACGCCTGTGTTTATTTCAGGGTTTGCGCCGCACATTACGTATTTCTCCGGACTTCGTTTCCCGCCATTTTATTCCGTGGCTGCACATCGCATTTGAAGGCCAGACCTGCCCGAAAGCCGCGCTGCGCACCGATATTCTGGGCATGATCCTGGAAGATTGCGGCACCCTGTTACCCAAACCGCTCAGCGGGCATGACCGCCAGCTGATGCTGATTTGCCTGCAATACTGCTTATGGCAAAACAACGGCACGACCGGATTGCGCTTCACCGAACAACAGCGGCGCTGGTTGCGCGAAAAACCTGAACACTCAGCCGCCCGCGAATTGTTTGTGCAGTTGCAGGAACTCAGCAATGGCCTGCTGGATGAATGCGAATGTGAGTTTTTCACCCTGATGTTGCGGATGCTGAAAATCCACAGTTATCAGAGTTCCGGCTCGACAGAAGATCAGCGCCTGTTGTTAGAAATCGAAAATATGGTGGCGCGTTTTCAGGACATCGCCGGGATGAAATTCAGCAGCTACGAAGGTCTGGTCGGCCAGCTTTTCGCCCATCTTGGCCCGGCCATTGAACGCTGTCATTTCGGGATTGGCATCGACAATCTGATGCAGGAAGAAGTCAACCGCATGTATCCGCGGCTGGTGCGTACCACCCGCGAGGCATTAGCGGGGTTTGAGCACGAATATCTGATTACTCTGTCGGAAGATGAAATCGGGCTGGTGGCGATTACTTTCGGTGCCTGGCTGATGCAGGGTAATGCCTTGCAGGAAAAACAGATTTTGTTGCTGACGCATGACAATCCTGGGCTGGAAGAAGCGGTCGAGCAGCAAATCCGCGAGGCGACGCTGCTGCCGCTGAACATCAAGTACCAGACACTGGCGGATTTTTATAAGTTCGGTGCGCCGAGTGGCGTAGCGATGATTGTTACCCCCTACGCCACCCGTAGCACCGATGCTGATCCGCTGGTGATCCACACGCAACTGCCACTGGCGAAAGAGCAGCGCAAACGGATCCGTTCGCTGCTCGAAGCACCCTAGCTGGCTGTCACCTCCGGCGCTGACGGCGTGACCTGCGGACGCAGGAAAATCGCCGGTACCGCCAGCAGCGCCATCACCCAGAACAATCCCGCATGCAGATGTTCGAACAGGAAGCCGGACACCATCGTCATCACTGCCACGCCACCGCCCATCGCCAGCGCGGAATACACCGATTGCAGACGAATGACCTGATCACGCGGACGCGCAGCGATAAACCGCATCCCCGCCAGATGGCAAACCGTGAACGTGCCGCAGTGCAGAATCTGAATCACAATCAGCCACGGCAGCGCGGTAAACGCCCCCATCATTCCCCAGCGCACTACGCCACAGAATGCTGAAAGCAGCAGCAAATCCCGCGCCGACCAGCGGCTGAAAAGCGGTTTGCTAAAGGTAAAGACCAGCACTTCCGCCACCACGCCCAGCGACCATAAATAGCCTATAGTCGTCGAAGAATACCCGACATCTTGCCAGTAAATCGCGCTGAAACCGTAGTAAGCCGCATGCGCGCCCTGTAGGAGCGTCACGCATAACAGAAAACGCCAAACCGGTTTTTCACCGAGCAGTGCTTTCCACGAAATGCCCGGTGCACCGTTTTCGCGCGGCTCTCCTGCCGGTTTCACGCTCGGACGCAACAACATCCCCAGCAGCATTGCCGCCACGCCTGCGGTCAGGGAGTAGAGGATCGCGTTATGCCCGTAAACTTCGACCAGTTTGCCGGTGACCGCAGAGCCAATCACAAAGGCAATCGAACCCCAGACGCGTACTTTGCCGTAATCCATATTGATCTGGCGTTGCAGCGTGCCCGCCAGCGCATCGGTCAGCGGCACCAGAGGACCAAAGAACAAACTGAATCCGGCAATGTTGATCATCAGCCACGCCCAGCCATTACCGAACCAGAATCCGACGGCAAACGCCAGCGTGAGCAATGCGAGGATGCGCAATCCGGTGATGAGATGCGAAGGGTCTTTAATGGAGGGAGAAATGATTAACGTGCCGAGAAAGCGGGCGACTAAACCGGCGCCGAGCAACAGGCCGATGCTTTCGGAGGAAATGCCCTCGCCTTTAAGCCACAAGCCCCAGAAGGGAAGGAAAATACCGTAACTGAAAAAATAAGTGAAATAACTGAGTGCAAGCCAGCGCGTGGAACGCAATTCCATAAATCCTCCGGTGTGAGGCCAATACTTTGACAAAGCTCACAATCGCTAGCAATCCGCAGACGCTTTCATACTCCAGTAATGTCTGCCAGCTCACAAATTCTGATACATGCCCATAAAAAAACCCGCCGGAGCGGGTTTTAGCAGCTTTACGGCTTCGCAGATATTACGCGTAAACCGGGAAGCGTGCACAGATGTCGAGAACTTTCTGTTTAACGCGTTCGATAGTGGCTTCGTCGTTCACGTTGTCCAGTACGTCGCAGATCCAGCCAGCCAGTTCACGCGCTTCAGCTTCTTTAAAGCCACGACGGGTGATAGCCGGAGTACCGATGCGCACGCCGGAAGTGACGAACGGGCTCTTCGGATCGTTAGGGACGCTGTTTTTGTTCACGGTGATGTTAGCGCGACCCAGTGCAGCATCGGCTTCTTTACCAGTCAGGTTGTTATCGACCAGATCCATCAGGAACAGGTGGTTGTGCGTGCCGCCGGAAACCACTTTGTAGCCTCGTTCCAGAACCACCGCCACCATCGCCTGGGCATTTTTAGCCACTTGCTGCTGGTAGGTTTTGAACTCAGGTTCCATCGCTTCTTTCAGTGCTACCGCTTTACCGGCAATCACGTGCATCAGCGGGCCGCCCTGACCACCAGGGAAAACAGCGGAGTTCAGTTTTTTGTAGAACTCTTCGTCACCGCCTTTCGCCAGAATCAAACCGCCGCGTGGGCCAGCCAGAGTTTTGTGCGTGGTAGTGGTTACAATGTGCGCGTGCGGAACCGGGTTCGGATAAACGCCGGCAGCAATCAGACCGGCAACGTGTGCCATGTCGACGAAGAAGTAAGCGCCAACGCTGTCGGCGATTTCACGCATTTTAGCCCAATCAACGATACCGGAGAATGCGGAGAAGCCGCCGATGATCATTTTAGGTTTATGCGCTTCGGCCTGACGTTTCACGTCTTCGTAATCAATGTCGCCGCTTTCGTTGATGCCGTAAGGCACCACGTTGTACAGCTTACCGGACAGGTTAACCGGTGAACCGTGAGTCAGGTGACCGCCATGGCCGAGGTTCATCCCCAGAATGGTGTCGCCCGGTTGCAGCAATGCGGTATATACCGCGAAGTTAGCCTGTGAGCCGGAGTGTGGCTGAACGTTAGCAAAATCTGCACCGAACAATTCTTTTGCACGGTCGATGGCCAGCTGTTCAACGATGTCGACGTACTCACAACCACCGTAATAACGTTTGCCAGGATAGCCTTCGGCATATTTGTTGGTCAGCTGCGAACCCTGAGCCTGCATAACACGCGGGCTGGTATAGTTTTCTGACGCAATCAGCTCGATATGTTCTTCCTGACGAACAACTTCTTTTTCCATTGCTGCCCACAGCTCAGCATCATAATCGGCAATGTTCATTTCACGCTTTAACATCCGCATCTCCTGACTCAACAAACTAAAAATAAACGCCCCTTACGGGTTCTGCGCAACAGTGTAAATGTTTAAGCGCCCTTCGGATAGGGTCAGTTTGAGGTTTTTAGGCAAACGATTGGCTCCAGATACAGCAAGGCTTTGATCTGCGAACCTCTGCCCTTAATCAAGAGATAAATATTCAACTTAACCTGTACAAATTTCAGCTTTGTGACCCAGCCACCATCTTGCTGCTCCCCGCATTCCTCACAGAAAAAGCCCTTACCCCTTTAGTGGGTGTTTACAGAAATTGTGGATTTATATAAGATGCATTTAAAATACATGTTTAATGAAATCTATAAAGACACGGAGTTCACTATGCTTGATTCAGCCACTATCGCTACCGTTAAATCCACCATTCCTTTGCTCGCAGCGACCGGTCCGAAACTGACCGCGCACTTCTATGATCGCATGTTCGAACACAATCCTGAGCTGAAAGACATCTTCAATATGAGCAACCAGCGCAACGGCGATCAGCGTCAGGCGCTGTTCGATGCCATCTGCGCTTATGCGGCGAATATTGAAAATCTCGCGGCGCTGCTGCCTGCGGTGGAACGCATCGCGCAAAAGCACACCAGCTTTACCATCAGACCTGAGCAATACGATATTGTCGGCGGTCATCTGCTGGCGACGCTGGATGAAATGTTCAGTCCGGGTCAGGAAGTACTGGATGCGTGGGGCAAAGCTTACGGCGTGCTGGCGGGGGTATTTATCAACCGTGAAGCCGAGATTTATCAAGACAGCGCAGAAAAAACCGGGGGCTGGCGCGGCACACGTGAATTCCGTATCGCCGAAAAACAACCGCAAAGTGAGCTGATCACTTCTTTCCTGCTGGAACCTGTGGACGGATTGCCGGTGGCAGATTTCCAGCCGGGGCAATATCTGGCGGTGTATATCCGCGATGCATCGCTGGAAAATCAGGAAATTCGTCAGTATTCCCTGACACAGGCGCCGAACGGAAAAACTTACCGCATCGCGGTAAAACGCGAAGGCCAGGGCGCGGTGTCCAATTTCCTGCATAACTTTGCCCAGCCGGGCGACATCGTTCATCTTGCAGCGCCGCACGGTGATTTCTTTATGGATATCAGCAATACCATACCGGTGGCGCTGATCTCCGCCGGTGTCGGTCAGACGCCAATGTTAGGTATGCTCAACACGCTGGCAGAGCGCGGACATCATGCGCCGGTACAATGGCTGCACGCGGCTGAAAACGGTGCGGTGCACGCGTTTGCCGGTGAAGTGAAAAGCGCGCAGGTTCGTCTGCCGCAGCTGGAAAGCCATGTCTGGTATAACCAGCCACAGGCGAATGACTTACCGGGAGAGGACTTCCAGTATCAGGGGCTGATGGATCTGAGCAACGTTCGCGAACAGCTGAACAATACCGAAATGCAGTTCTATCTGTGTGGCCCGGTCGGTTTTATGCAGTTTGCCGCAAAACAGCTGCTGGCGATGGACGTCAGCGAAGCGAACATTCACTACGAATGCTTCGGCCCGCATAAAGTGATTTAATCCCCGCCCGAAAAGAAGAAAAGAAAAAGGCTGACACAGAATGTCAGCCTTGTTTATTGCTGCGTCAGTAGGAATTAATGACGGCGGCGACGCACAAAGAACAGCGCAAACAGCAGGATAACAATCAACCCTGCAATGCCCATTCCCCAGTGCGCCAACTCCAGCAACGGCGAGGGTTTACCGCCTGCGCGCAGTTCTTTCACCCGCTGCGGTGTCACACTCGCCTGATCGTTACCGAACTGCTTCAGCAGCTGATTACTCAGCGTGGCCACCTGCGTATCCGACAGCAAATGGTCAAACGCCGGCATCGCTACATCTTTGCTTTCCGCACCGCGCTGCACGCCATGCAAAATCGCCATCACCAGATTGTCACTGTTCAGATGCCCCAGCGCGGTGTTATTGATAAGCGATGGCAAGCCGCCGTCTTTACTGCCGCGCCCGTCGGGCTGATGGCAGCTGGCGCAGTATCCGTCATACACCTGCCAGCCGGTCATCGTGTCGGCATCGGCTGGACGCGGAACGCCGCGCAGAGTATCGACGTAATTCGCCGGGGATCCGAACTGATCGGCTGCTTTCGCCTGCCCTTCCTGACTGACCGGCGTGGTTTGCTTCAGCCACACGGCAATCGCCTGCAAATCACTGTCGCTCAGATGGCTGAGGCTGTGATCAATCGCTTCCGCCATCGGTCCCGCCGCCTGTGCTTTGCCCGGCGCATGACCGGTTTTCAGATAACCGGCGATTTCGTCTGTGCTCCAGTTACCAATCCCGCTGACTGCATCCGACGTAATGTTCGGTGCAAACCAGGTGCCCAGACTGCTGCCGCCCAGGGCTTTATCGCCCTGCTCAGCCATCAGCGCATTACGTGGCGTATGACAGGTACTGCAGTGCGCCAGCGCCTCACCAAGATATGCACCGCGATTCACCTGATCGCTTTTTGAAGGATCGGCTTTAAACGCGCCTTTCTCGAGGAACAGCAGATTCCAGCCCGCCATCGATAAGCGAACGTTGAATGGGAACGGCAGCGCCGTCGGCGTTGACGGCGTATCGACCGGTTGCACGCCCTGCATGAAGTAGGCATACAACGCTTTCATGTCGTCATCGCTGATTTTGGCGTAGGACGTATAAGGCATGGCCGGATACAGATTAGCGCCGTCGCCGCGCACACCGTCACGTACCGCGTGTTCAAACTGCTCCAGCGTGTAATTACCGATGCCGTCTTTTTTCGACGGCGTGATATTACTCGAGTAAATGGTGCCGAGCGGCGTTGCCAGTCCGAGACCACCGGCGAACGGCTTGCCGCCTTCGGTGGAATGGCAGGCCACGCAGTCACCGGCCACCGCGACATATTCACCTTTCTTGATCAGCGCATCCTGTTCCGGCGATAACGCGGCGTCAGCGGCGCCCGCACTCAGGCTCAGGCCAACGGCCAGCAATGCGCCCGTCAGACGTTTTTGAGATAAACGATTCAGAGTCATTTCAGTCAGCCTATAGTGCAGTTTTGGCAAGATGGTCAGCAGTACGTAACGCCAGCGCGACCGCCGTCAGCGTAGAGTTAACCGTCGCCGACGTCGGCATCACGCCGGTGCTGGTGATGAACAGATTTTCATGGTCATGGGTGCGTCCGAACGCGTCTACCACGGAATCTTTCGGGTCATGCCCCATGCTCATCGTGCCGGTAATGTGCTGGTTATTGCCGTAAACGCCTGGCTTACTGAAACGCAAATTGGTGCCGCCCATCAGTCTGGCAATCTCGGTGTACTCCTTCACTGCGCGCGCCATACCGCGATGCACGTAATCGTCCATGTGATAAATCGCCGCCGGTTTCGGAATGCCCAGTTTGTCTTTCTTGTCGCTGAGAATGATGCGGTTGTCGTAATTTGGCAGCTGTTCCATCACGTTTTTCAGGCTGGTCTGATGCGACGCGCGACGACGGATTTCGTTATCCAGGCTGATGCCGTAAACACCTTCTGCCAGCAGATCCTGCGTGACTGACTGCACCTGTGAGGAGTTGGCGATATCGATACGGAACGAGGCGTAATCTTTGCGGAAATCGCCGTCGCGCAGGCTGTTGATTGACGCCGGACTCATTGGCCCGCGCCCTGCCCACAAAGGTTCTTCGGTTTCAAACGTCAGGGAGTTACTCGGGTGATCCATCAGGTGACGCCCGACGGTGCCGGAGCTGTTTGCCAGTCCGTCCGGATATTTATCACTGGCGGAAATCAGCAGCAGTTTCGGGCTTTCGATGCCGTTGGCCGCCAGAACAAAGTTTTTCGCTGTGACTTTATGCTCACCTTTATCCGGATCGTAATAATGCGCGGCGACAATGCGGCCTTTCTCGTCATGCTCGAGACGATAAACGACGGCGCTGGTGATGAGTTTTGCACCCGCCGCTTCAGCCGCCTGCGCGGCAATGCCACCGTGATATTGCGCGTCAATCGGGCAAATCGGCATACAGTTGTTGTTACCACAACAGGCCGGACGTCCGTCATAGTTGCGGCTGTTACGCGCGGTGGTGTTGACGATCACGTCATAACCGCCCGGAGCCAGACGCTCACGAAAACGCTGTTGCAGCCAGGATTCAGCGACCGGTTCCATCGGGAACGGCTGGTTGCGCGGTGAACCATTATTTGGTGCGCCGGAAACGCCCATTTTCACTTCGGCTTCGTAATAAAACGGTTCCAGCTCTTCATACGACAAAGGCCAGTCGCGACCGACGCCGTACAGCGTGTTGATCTTCATGTCATTGGGCAGAACACGCCATGCCTGCGCCGCCCAGTGCCATGTGGTGCCGCCCATAATGCGGATATATTCCGCCGGGAAAGGATAGGGTCCCTGCTGCTGCAAATAATCATTGTCTTCAGGCTTATACACCGGATGCGGCGACCAGTCCGAGTATGGATACGGCGACATAAAGTCTTTTTTGCGCGGCGAATTGCGGAAGTTTTCAGTCAGCGTACCGCGATCAATGCGCGGGCCGGATTCGAGAATAATGACCGAGATGCCCTGTTTTGCCAGACGCTGTGCGACCAGCGAGCCGCAGATCCCTGAGCCGATGACCACGACGTCAGCGGAAAGTTGTTCACTCATTGCTTAACCCTTTTTGAACGTTATTTTCAGACAGGCTGTTTTGCCCACGTACCGTAAGCGCCATAGGCATAGCTCGGCGGATTAAGGTGATCGCGAACCGCGACATTCATCAGCGCATTTTCATACGCCAGACAAACCGCCTGTTTGCCATCACCGACCACGCCGAGATACCACGCCTGAAGGATGCTGCGCGGCAGTTTCGCCAGCGCGGGCTGCTGTGCGTCCAGCGTTTTTTGCAGGTCAGCAGCATCAATATGATTCGCCGTGATAAACGACTGTAATGCCTGAACCTGCGAGGTAAAGTCCGGGTACAGCGCCAGCATCGTCTGGTAATAACGTTCAGAAAGGGCCGGATCCAACTGGTCATGACCGGTCAGATACAGCGAGAGTTGTGTGAAATCCTGTTTTGCCTGAGACAAGCCCGCAACCGGCGCGGCGTAAACCGGGTTGAGAAGAAGCTTGTTCATCAACGGAACGGAAAGCGCCGCCAGTGCGCCCCCTAAAAATACGCGACGGGAAATGCGTATGGGTTTTTCTGGTTGTGACATTGCAAAGCCTTTTGAATAGGTGTGAAAACCACGATCAATGGAGATCAATCCACACCAGTTCCTGCCGCCGGATACTTTCACCCTGAATTGTTTTAGTCGGTGATTACAACGTATCTGACAGGTTTATCGAACTGGTATAACAACAATTGTGATTTTACTCTCACTTTTTCAATGAAGTCACAATAAAAACCTCTTTAACTTCACATAAAACTAACAAATAGCATTTTTTGTGGTTATTTACGGACAGGAGTTTTTGAAGAACCGGAACGTAATGCAGATTTTTATGCCGGATAAACAGAAGGTTAGAAATAAAATTGATTAAAAAATGATTGGTATAACAAGATGGGGGTAAAACGAAGATATCGGAGGAGAAACTCAGGGCCGGTAATATTGCACTACCCGCCCTGATGAAAGATTAAATCGCTTCTTCGTCCTGCTCGCCGGTACGGATACGCACTACGCGTGCCACATCGAACACGAAGATTTTGCCATCGCCGATTTTACCGGTTTGCGCAGTGGTCATAATGGTTTCCACGCAGGTGTCCACGATGTCATCCGCCACCACGATTTCGATTTTCACTTTTGGCAGGAAATCGACCATGTATTCCGCACCACGGTACAATTCAGTGTGACCTTTCTGACGGCCAAAGCCTTTTACTTCGGTCACGGTCATCCCGGTAATCCCAACTTCAGCCAGTGCTTCACGGACGTCGTCGAGTTTGAATGGCTTAATAATCGCATCGATCTTTTTCATGGCGGACCCTTATAATCATTCGTTTGCTCTCCGCCTTCCTGAGCGGCAGCATGGTTCACAATCTGGTTTCGGATGCCAAAGGTATCCGAAGGCGCTAAAGGTATCATAGTTCAGCGGCAGGAATGTATATCAAGCCTCTGAAAGTCATTCCCGTTACTCTTTAAAATCGGTCGCTTCGAGTTCATGACGCGACAGTAATTTGTAAAACTCGGTGCGGTTACGCCCGGCAATACGGGCAGCCTGCGTCACGTTGCCTTTAGTAATTTGCAGCAATTTCCGCAGATAATTCAGTTCGAACTGATTACGCGCATCGGCAAAGGTCGGCAGTGCTGTGTTTTCGCCTTCCAGCGCCTGCTGAACCAGTGCTTCGCTGATCACCGGCGCAGAAGTCAGCGCCACGCATTGCTCAATCACGTTCACTAACTGGCGCACATTGCCCGGCCAGCTGGCGGCCATCAGGCGTTTGAGCGCATCAGTCGAAAAGCTGCGCACAAAAGGTTTATGCCGCTGCGCCGCGACGCGCAGCAGATGATTGGCCAGCAGCGGGATATCTTCCGCCCTTTCACTCAGCGTCGGCAGTTTCAGCCCGACGACGTTAAGACGGTAAAACAGGTCTTCGCGGAATTCGCCCTTTTCCATCGCTTTCGGCAAATCACGGTGCGTCGCAGAGATAATGCGGACATCGACATCCACATCCTGATTACTGCCCAGCGGGCGCACCTTGCGCTCCTGCAATACACGCAGCAATTTCACCTGCAACGACAGCGGCATGTCGCCGATTTCATCGAGAAATAATGTTCCGCCGGTCGCTGCCTGAAACAGCCCTTCGCGGCTGCTCACTGCGCCGGTAAATGCGCCCTTGGCGTGACCAAATAATTCGGATTCCAGCAACTGTTCCGGCAGCGCGCCGCAGTTAATGGCAATAAACGCTTTCTTACCGCGCGGGCTGGCACCATGAATTGCCTGCGCCAACACTTCTTTACCGGTACCGCTCTGACCGTTAATCAATACGCTGACGTCAGACTGCGCCACCATATTGGCTTGCTCAAGCAAACGCAGCATCAGCGGACTGCGCGTAACAATCGATTCTCGCCAGCTTTCATCGGCAGACGGGCTGGACTGCACCAGCGCTTCATCGATGGCTTTATACAGTGCATCGCGGTCGACCGGCTTGGTGAGAAAACCAAACACCCCCTGCTGGGTTGCGGCCACCGCATCGGGAATGGAGCCGTGTGCCGTGAGGATTATCACCGGCATCCCGGGCTGGAATTTCTGGATTTCAGCAAACAGCGCCATGCCGTCCATTTCATCCATGCGCAGGTCGCTCAGCACCAGATCGATACGTTCACGGTGCAGCACGCGCAGCGCTTCCGCGCCGCTTTCAGCGGTGGTGACACGAAAACCTTCGCTGGTCAGACGCATTCCTAATAACTTCAATAAGCTCGGATCGTCATCGACCAGCAATAAACTGGCTGCTTTACGTAACGTCATTTTGCGTTAGGATCCTTAGCCGGTGGCGTGTAAGTCTCGGCCGGTTTTACCGGATTGCCGGAAACAGCTCTGGCTGGCACCGTGGCGTCATTGTCCGGTAAATCGCCCTGGATTTGTTTACGCGAAGAAAGCTGACGCTCAATGTCTGTGAGGTTCTCCAGCTTACGGCGGGTATCGGCGAGATTACTTTCCAGAACCTGCTGCTGTTGAGTCATCGCCTGAAGTTTTTCTTCACTCACCGCCAGCTGGCGGGCGTTACGGGCTTTTTCATCGCCCAGCACGACCTGTAAATTCTGTCGTTCGCGCCATAACTGCACCAGCGGGCGGATTTGTCCCGGCATCTGACCGCGATACGCGCTGACTTTCGCCAGCAACGCACGGCGCTGCTGCTGATCCGGCTCTGCGCCGGACAATAAAATACTTTGCTTAAACACCTGAGCCCAGGTGGTCGCAGGTATCTGCTGCGCCTGGAAACGCGCCTGAGCATCGTTCATGCGATCGGCGCAATCCATCGCCCGCAGCCAGTACAGCGAGTTGGTTACAGCTTCATTGTCATCCAGCGTCCAGAGGGTTTCGCAGGGTGCGATACGAAAGTCGATCACCTTACTGTCAGGAACGACCTGATCAGACACCTGCTGGTAATAGCGGTTGTCGGTGGAATGCGGTACACAGCCCGCCAGCGCCAGTGGCGCACTGAGTAAAAGCGCCCGGCTGCGCAGCACTGCGCGCACCAGACGAGATGTGATATGGGTGATAAAAGACAATGCGCTCATCAGACGCACCAGCCAGCAAATAGCATCATTATTATTTCTTCTCAGCCGTCAGGGGTAATTCAATGCGGAAACAAACGTCCGCATCTTCAACGGCAACCAGTTGCAGCTCTCCATGCATGCGGCGAATACAGTCCTGGGCGATACTTAACCCCAGACCGCTGCCTTTCACAGCCCCTTTTCGTTGCTGGCTACCCTGGTAAAAAGGTTCAAATATCATTGCGCGCTCGGCCTGCGGGATCGGGGTTCCGGTGTTTGCCACCTCAATAATCACCCGTCCGTGTAATTCCCGGCTGCGGACCCAAATAATACCGGATTCAGCTCCGTAGTGCACCGCATTGGAATAGAGATTATCCACCACCCGCCGCAATAATGTTGGCTCAGCCAGACAGGCCGGCGCATCAATCGTGACCTCACTGCGGATCTTCTTGGCGCGCGCTGGCAGGCTGTTAGCCGTCACCACATCATTCACCAGCGATTTAAGATCAACCGCTACACTGAGCGTCGGCGCATCGGCCAGTTTGCGGTTGTAATCGAGAAGTTGTTCGATCAGCGTCTGCAAATGGCGGCTGCTGTTGTTAAGAATAGCCACCACTTCTTTTTGATCTGACGTCAGCGGACCGGCGACCTCATCGGCCAGCAATTCAGTCCCTTCGCGCATGCTGGCGAGCGGTGTTTTCAGTTCATGGGAAATATGGCGCAGGAATTCGTGACGCTGTGATTCCAGCCAGGCCAGACGCTCGCTCAGCCAGACGATACGCTGCACCAAAGAACGGATTTCACGCGGGCCTTTGAAGCGCGTGACATCCCCCAGATTGCGCCCTTCTCCCAGCCGGTTAATCATCCTCTCGACGCCTTTCACCGGCCCGATAATCATACGGGTGAACAGCAGCACCAGCGCACCACTGAGCAGGAAAAGCACCAGCGCCTGCCAGCCAAAGAACTGGCCGCGTTCAGCAATCGCCCGCTGAAGTTGTTGTCCGCGGGAAAACACCACTTCGCGCGTTGCCTGCACCATTTCGGCATTGGTGCGCGAGAAATTCTCAAGCCGCGCTGAGGAGTCTTTGTCCGGGGAGTTATTCTGGCAGGTGGGTTGTGTCAGTTGCGTCAGAAGGGTACGCAGCGTCTGGTAGTAACGTAAATCCGGCAGCACTGAGGCATGCGCCTCCAGCAACTGGTCGTATTGTTTATGCTGATTCTGATAAAGGCGGAAAAGCGTCGGATCGTCGAGAACGCAATACTGACGGTAGCTGCGCTCCATTTCCAGCGCAATGCTGGACATCGATTCGCTACGGCGGGCGTCACTGAGTGTGGTGCGGTTGATGCGCGCCGCCTGACGGCTCAGCTGATCCAGACTGTCATACGCCTGATAGGCCAGCACCAGCAACGGCAACAGCACCAGCAGGAAAGCCATCAGTACCAGCTGACGTAATGAACCGGGGAATAAACGTCCTCTTTTCAACGCATTTATCTCATTTATTACAGATAAAGTCATGCTAGCGGACAACGGTTTAAACAGCCAGTGTCACAGAGGATGTTCAGGAAATTTGGAGACAAACCAGAGAAACCAGGAAGGGTTGGTATTGCAGAACACCCTGATGGATGTTCTGCATACCGGAAGAGGTGGTGCCTCACTCAACGTGTCGTTCGATGCTTGATAACGTGCTTGCGCAACGATTATCGGTCGGGTGAACGATAGGCACCGTTTCTTTGGCGTCATTCGGACATTATGAGTATATCAACGCTTTCGCGTGAACCAATCATAACCAGGTGAATGAGCAACTGCGCTAATCTAGCACGTTACGTGCCAATGTCTAAAACTATTTCTCATCCAATTGTATTTAAAGGATATTTAAAATTAATTATTTTTCAGGCCTCTGTAAAAGCACAGTTAAGCTGATGAATAAACAACCTTAGTGTCGCCAGAAACCAACATAATATTGCAATAATAAAAAAGTATCTAAATATCATCACGTTAAGTGTCGCCAAACAGAGACACACAAATAACGCATTGTCGCCATTTTATGACAACCGGCGGTCAGTGGTTAATAACGACCTTTTTGCTCAGCTGTTTATGGCTGTACATGGCCTGGTCAGAGTCCGCCAGTAAGGCCTGCACCGACGGATGTCTGTCACCGGCATACTCAATTTGTCCGACGCTGAATTTAATATCATAACCACGCTGTTCATGAAGATTCCACCCCACGACGGCCTCATACAAACGCTGCATAATTTCAGCAGCTTCCAGATGACTGGCATTAGTGAGCAGCGCCACAAATTCATCACCGCCAAGACGCCCGACGACGTCCGTTTCACGCAACAAACCGCTGAGGATCCCGGCAAAAACGATCAGTGCCCGATCCCCTTCAGCGTGACCAAAGCGGTCATTGATCTCTTTAAAATCATTCAGATCGAAGAACAACATAGTCGCCGGCATTCCCAGACGCTGACACGCGGTCAGTGCCTGCTGGGCCTGCGCTTCAAAGCCGCGCCGGTTGGCGACCAACGTCAGCTCATCCATGGTCGCCATTTGCAGTGCTCCGATTTCCTGTTCTGCCATTTTAGCCAGATCGCGCAGCAGCTGGCGCTCATCATCCCCCATATCACGGGGCTTCACGTCGATAAGACACAGAGTGCCGAGAGAACTGCCATTGGGCACGATCAGCGGACAACCCGCGTAAAAACGGATCCCCGGATCGCCGGTCACCAGCGGATTATCGTAAAAACGTTCATCACTGAGGGTATTGGGCACCAGCATGATTTCATTATCCAGAATCGCATGCGCGCAGAATGAAACGTCACGCGAAGTCTCGGTGACCGCCAGTCCCTGACAGGATTTAAACCATTGCCGGTTCACATCCACCAAAGATACCAGAGCAATGGGGACATCAAACAGTCTTCTGGCCAGGCGGGTCAGGCGATCAAAGCGTTCTTCAGGGGGCGTATCAAGCAGGTTGTAGGCGCGCAAAGCATGGAGACGCTTCGCCTCGTCAGCGGGCATTTCTGGCGTTTTCATTCACAGGCCTCATATTTCATGCTTCACCTGTCGATCAGATGGCAATAAATCAGCCATCAGGTGAAACAGATTTCCCGGTTCAAAGAAATAATTAAGAAAGAGTTAGAGATATTGGCTCTTTATATTCTCGTGAGAAAAAACAATAGCAAAAAACTTATACAAGATGGAAACCTGTCACAGGATTTGTACAGGTATACATTAGAAATCTTAGTCTCTAATTTAATTCAAAGACAGCGAGAAGCTGTAAATACAGCGTCTGCGACTTTTTCAGACCTCCCCGCTAGGAGAAATCTGTAAAGTCGCAATCGTCATATTTAAGCCAAATTAATGTTCGCTAAAGCCCAGGGAATTGGGTGTCGGAACCGGTTGTTCGCAATCCGCCGGATTATCGACTTTAGCCGGGTCGCACGTCGTCGCCTGTGGCGGCAGGAAGATATGGTCGAGGATCGCACGCGCTGTCGGTCCGGCTACCACGCCCTCACCACCGCCATTCTCTAATATCAGCGCCATCACCACAGACGGATGTTTATAAGGCGCAAACGCCGTGTAGAAAATATGGTCACGCAAACGCACCGGGGTCATTTTGGCGTTATAAACCTGATTCTCACGCAGGCTGAATACCTGCGAAGTTCCTGATTTCGCTGCAATCTGATAAGGCGCGGTGTGGAATAATTTATAACCGGTACCATTCGGGAAATTCGCCATTCCATACATACCGTTTTTCACGATACCCCAGATCGGCGATTTCGGATCCGCTATTTGCTCCGTCGGAGGCATTTTATAAGGGGTAATAACTTTGCCGCTTTTTGATGAATAAAGCAGATGCGGTGTTTCCAGTTTTCCATTATTAACCAGCGCAGCGAGTGCACGCACCATCTGAATAGGTGTCGCTACCCAATAACCCTGACCAATACCGACTGAAACCGTATCTCCCTGATACCAAACTTTTTTATGGACTTTCATTTTCCATTCCCGACTCGGCAACACGCCACTGTATTGCTCGTCGAGATCAATCCCGCTCGGCTTCCCGTAGCCAAATTTGCTCAGCCAGGTATGAATGCGGTCAATGCCCATTTCATAGGCCACCTGATAGAAGAACGTATCTGCAGATTCTTCAATAGCTTTGGTCACATTCAGCAAACCATGGCCGGTTTTCAGCCAGTCACGGTAATGACGTTCGGTGCCGGGCAACGTCCATGTCGGCGCACCAAAGAAGGTGGTTTGTGGTGTGATCACCCCTTCAAACAACGCTGAAGTGGCCATAAACGGTTTGACTGTGGAAGCTGGCGGATAAAGGCCTTGCGTAACACGGTTGATCAGCGGCAGGTCGGGGTTTTTCAATAATGCGCTGTATTGCTTACTGGAAATCCCGTTCACAAACGGATTCGGATCATAACTCGGGCTGGAGACCATCGCTCTGATGCCGCCATCACGCGGATCCATTACCACTACTGCCGCACGCTGACCTTTCAGAACTTTTTCGATGTACTGCTGTAGATCCAGATCCAGCGTCAGGTAGATGTTTTGCCCGGCCTGCGGCGGAACTTCTTTAAGCAGACGCACCACGTGGCCGTGGTTATCTACCTCTACTTCCTGATAACCGGTGCGGCCATGCAAGATACTTTCATAATACTTTTCAACGCCCTGTTTGCCGATATCGTGGTCAGCAGCGTAATTCTCCGAGATCCCTTCAGCATCCAGACGTTTGACATCTTTATCATTAATTTTAGAAACGTAGCCGACAACGTGCGCCAGTTCTGCGCCGTACGGATAACGGCGCTGCTGATACGTACTGATGGAAACGCCGGGGAAATCAAACTGATTGACGGAAAAACGGGCGACCTCCACATCGGTCAGCGCCAGTTTTAACGGGATCTGCGCAAAGCGGCGACCGTGGATCATGGAGTCGTGAAAACTGTCCAAATCGTCTTGCGTCAGATCGACAATCGGCGTCAGTGCGTTCAGCGTAGCTTTGAGATCCGGCACCTTGCCGGGGATCACTTCAATCTGGTAGAGGGTAATATTTTGCGCCAGCACCACGCCGTTTCTGTCCATAATCAGCCCGCGGCTGGGGGCGATCGGCAGCATTTTGATGTCATTCTGATTCGAACGGGTCTGGTAAAAATCGTGCATGCCCACCTGAAGGTGGTACAGATTGAACACCAGCGCAGAAGACAGCAAGATCACGACTAAAAATGCAATCACGGCACGACGAACGAAAAGGACGGACTCGGCAGTATGGTCGCGAATTTCGTCGTTAAGTAAGGCCATAAGCGGGCAAATACCTTTTTTGTCTGCTTCTTGAAGCGGGCGAAAATGAATAGACGGGGACTGGAAAAGTGCGAAAGGATAGCCCGTCATGCAACGGACGACTATAAGAAGTGTGCTAATGAAGTGGCTTGAGTGTTTCTAATTATTGCAGGGCGATATTACAGGGGGCTGGCACAGGCTCAACGCCCCCTGAATCAGAAAATGCAGAACACCAGATTTTTACTTCGCAGTATTCACTTTGCAATCGCCGTAGACATAGCCTTCTGATTGGGTCGCCACAACAAAACTGTCCTTCGTATGAATATACATCAGGTTATCTTGAGCACCGGCTTTCATCGGCTGATTGTCTTTTCCGATGATATCTGTCAGTTCAGGACTGGTGACCATTTTGCTGCCATCAGGTGAGAAACTGAAAGTATTCCCCGCATCATAAACCTGCGCATTTTTGTTCACGACTTCAGAAACATCATTCCCGTCATCAGACTGCGTATGATGAGTTAACACGCACTGATACTGCGTGACAGCCGATGCTGAAAACGACGCCAGCGCCAAAATCACCGCCACACAACCGCCTAACCTGACCATCAGATAAATCCATAAAGTGAGCAAGAGGTTCATGCTATCACTTGTCCGGCTGATAGAAAGGGGCTGCAAAAGAAATATTCGCGGGCTAAATGTTTTAAGCCAAATTATTGGATATGCCACGTTGAGCTGCCGATTATTCAGGCAAAAAGAATAAACTTCGCACAGGCTTATGCTCTCAGTTTGTTTACTCATTTTTTCTACTGCCGGTGCGGAATATTCTGCCTATAATCCGCAGATTGTACTTAAGCCGTTAGTAAAGGATTGAGATGAAATCGTTCAAAGTACCCGGTACGGAAATGCATTTACGCTTCCATGAATTGTCCGGGCTGGGTGTTCCGCTGGTCTTTATCCACGGCCTGGGATGTGCGTCTTCTTGTGATTTTCCGCGCGTGGCGACCGATGCTTCATTGCGCCCGCGCCGCTCATTATTGCTCGATTTAGCCGGTTCGGGCTACAGCGATAAGCCCGACGACTTCAGCTACAGCCTGCAGGCGCACGTTGATTGCGTTATCACGTGGCTCGAAAGCCTTGGGGTGCCGCAGGTCAATCTGATTGGCCATAGCATGGGCGGCAGTATCGCCATTATGGTTGCGGCGCAACGCCCCGATTTGATCCAGCGTCTGATTGTCGCTGAGCCAAATCTGGATGCAGGAGGCGGGATATTCAGCCGCGCTGTCGCTCAATATTCTGAAGAAGATTATCTGCGCGAAGGCCATGCACATCTGATTAAAGTCGCGGTTCGCGGGAATGATCATATCTGGGCGGGATGTATGAGCATCGCTTCGCCACTTGCTATTCACCGCCAGGCCATCGGACTGGTGAACGGTGAAGCGGTTTCATGGCGCGAACAACTTTATCAGCTGGAAATACCTGCAACCGTTTTGTTTGGCGAATTTTCACTGCCGGAACCGGATGTCGCCATTCTGCCGCAACACGGGATTCATACCGCCATAGTACCTCAGGCCGGTCATTCAATGATGTGGGAAAACCCGACCGGCGTCGCAGCCGCAATTAATGTGGCGCTGAATGCAGAAGCGTTATAGATCAAAACGATGAATTTGTGATGTCTGCCTGATGCCCGAGTAAGTGCGCAAACTCGCGGATTTGTTTGGGCGCAGCAGCAGACTGAAAATAAAACACCGGCATGGCGTCAGCAAACCGACGCGTCGGGTAACAGGGACACACGCGGAACCCTAAGAAAATGTCTTTTAGTTAGCATTGAAAGTAAAAATGTAGAGTGCGGGAAAGGTACGACCAAACCTCCGAAAGCACAACGTTATGCCCCCCAACGATACAACGGAAAGGTTATAACAAAATTTGTAACCGGGTCTGAAAAAACTAAATGAAGGTTTAGTGATCCAGATCAACTAAAACCCGCGCCCCGCAAGGGCTGCAGCGGTGTTTTAAGTCCAATTTCGGGGTGTTTTTAAGCCGAAAATGGCGACTCATACCGTCATGGATGCATTTCATTCCGCAACTCATGCAACTCACTCCCCAAATGCGCCACCCCACTTCGCCAGACTTATCATAGCCACAGTTAATTGAATCTACTTCGCTCGGGAGAACCCACTATGAGTGACAAATCTGGCATGCAGAATTACAACCGCACACGCGTGCTGACTTTAATCGGCACCATCATGACTCAGCTTGCGCTGGGTTCCGTTTATACCTGGAGCCTGTTTAACGGTCAGCTGTCTGAGAAACTGGGTGAGCCGGTGAGTCGCGTGGCACTGACCTTTGGGATCCTGAGCCTGTGCCTGGCACTGGCCTCTTCCGTTGCCGGTAAACTTCAGGAACGTTTTGGCGTGCGTACCGTGACCATCGCCGCAGGCTTACTGATGGCCGCCGGTTTTGCACTGACTGCGCATTCTGACAACGTTCTGATGCTTTACATCAGCGCCGGTGTGCTGGTCGGTCTGGCGGACGGTGCCGGTTACCTGCTGACCCTCACCAACTGCGTGAAATGGTTCCCTGAGCGCAAAGGCCTGATTTCAGCCTGTTCTATCGGCGCTTACGGTCTGGGCAGTCTGTTATTTAAATTCGTTTGCGGCCATCTGCTGGCCACCGAAGGTCTGCAAAATACCTTCATGATCTGGGGGGGGATTGCGATGGTGATGGTTATTGCCGGCGCGATGATGATGAAAGATGCGCCGAAACAGGAAACCGCAAACGTCACCCGTGAAGAAAACAGTCTCAATGACAGCGCCAATGACACCCGCGATTTCACACTGGCAGAAGCCATCCGCGCCCCACAATACTGGATGCTGGCGCTGATGTTCCTGACTGCCTGCATGAGTGGTTTGTATGTGATTGGTGTGGCCAAAGATATCGGCCAGAGCCTGGTTAAACTGGATGCACTGACCGCCGCCAACGCCGTCACCGTGATTGCGATTGCCAACCTGAGCGGGCGTCTGGTGCTGGGTGTGTTGTCTGACAAAATACAGCGTATCCGCGTTATCTCTATCGCGCAGATTGTTTCACTGGCGGGGATGAGTCTGATGTTGTTCACTCAGATGAACGAGACGATGTTCTTCCTCTCTGTCGCCTGCGTGGCCTTCAGCTTCGGCGGTACCATCACCGTTTACCCGTCGCTGGTCAGCGACTTCTTTGGCCTGAACAACATGACCAAAAACTACGGCCTGCTGTATCTGGGCTTCGGTATCGGCAGCATCTTCGCTTCTCTGGTGGCATCCCTGTTCGGTGGCTTCGCTGTGACCTTCAGCATCATCACTGTATTATTGATTGTGTCATTGGTTCTTTCTGCCACGATTCGCTTACCGAATAAATCAGAAGCAGGTCATAATACGCTCCAGCACGTGTAAAGCAGCAGCTGAGCGCATCATAAATGATGAACGGGAGCACAATTTGCTCCCGTTTCTTATGAATAAAGCATATAAAATCGGCCGCTGAATCACACAATCCCTATGACAAAATGTGAACCGACCGGACACCCGTAAAATGAAACGCACTGCCCTCGCTCTTTTCAGCCTGATGATCGCAATGACCACCTTTAACAGCTTCGCCGCACTCCATCCTTCCAGCTCGCAGGAAGTGGCTTCTGAACTGAACCGCAAAGCCAGCGAAAGCGGTACCCGCCCTTCCACGACCATTGATGCCAGTGCGCACAACAAACTGACCGCCAGCAGCGATTACCTGAAATAAATCCTCCGCAGCAAAGCTTGCGTTTGCCCGGTATTTTGCGGTCAGCCTGCCAGCCCTTATCCAGAATTGCCCCGCACTTGATGAGAATTTTCGGACGAAGTGATCAAATTTAGAGCAGATATTTATCCCCATAATTTTTATGTTTGATATAATTTCTACGGTAAATTGATTATCTGAATGATCAACCCAGCACAAGGAGTGTGAAATGAAGGCAACTGCATTTTGGTTAATTATGGTCGGGGGCTCTGTCGGGATCGGTTACATGATGGCATTGATGATGGAGTTTCTCTAATCCGGCAACGTTGTATGTGATGGAAAAATAAGGATATTATATGAAATTCTACAGCCCGAAACGCATTATTCTCTACACCGCCGCGGCGATAGCTCTGCTGATCATCATCGGTCTGGTCACGCATTTCTCCGTCAGTCACCTGGCCGCATAACGTTTTTTCTTCCTTTTTCCGTTTTGCCACGTGGCGATACAGCCGGTATCGCCGCATAATGCTGCAACTGAGCAGTCAAAGCGGAAGGATTGAAACATGACATACAAAGGATTAATGATTGTTGCCGTCGTCATCGTGCTGGCAAGCATCGGTTCTGAATCTTTGATTCAGAAAGGAATTGCGCTGGCGGACGCCAAAATCGATCAAGTCATCTCGCATTACGCCGACAAATAAGCCTTACATCTGCTGGATTAACCTTACCGGGCGATGACAAAACCATACACAGGGTTTGATATCTTAAATCCATCAAATGTTGTGTGATGTCCCTGTGTAATACCCCTGTAGAACCCTGTTATTTTGCCCGCCGCGTGCGGGCTTTTTTTTGCCTGTTTTCCGGCAAAGGCGTCATTTGGATTGGGATTGAATACACTGCTTATTTACGAAGCATTTGGGTTGAATCAAGGCGGCAACTGAGCGAGACCCTGGGAGCACACATGAGGATGTGACTGGGGTGAGCGAAGGAAGCCAACGCTGAGTCAGCCCAAAGGATGAAGTAAAGGAGTGCCGGTGCTTTCCCGGCCGTCATATTATGGTGCAAGCGTCCATCGTACACTCCGACATTGCACGGCCTGAGCACGGCCTTTTCACAACAGAAAAAACGGCTGGTGGCGAAATAATTCAACCGGCTTTTCTGTTGTGGCTCCTGGAAATAAATTCAGAAGCTTTTAAATAATAAACCCCGGCATTGGCCAGGGCTTATTTTTATCATTTAGAATGTCGATACTGAAATAATTATTCTGTCTGCTCCGGGTTTAACCCATCTTCGCTATTGCAGAGTGTTAACTTCAATATCTGGCGACATTACAGAACGACAACGTTACCCGCTGAAGGGCCTTTCTGACCTTGTTCGATGGTGAACTCAACGTTCTGACCTTCGTCCAGGGTTTTGAAATCATTGCTCTGGATTGCAGAGAAGTGAACGAACACGTCTTTGCTGCCGTCTGCAGGGCTGATGAAACCGAAACCTTTACCAGCGTCAAACCATTTTACTAAACCAGTCATTTTATTAGACATAGGAAATACCTTCTTCGTTTTTATTTTATGATGCCATAGGGCAAGACAGGTCTGTTTTTATTTGAAATACTTATGGATGCATCAGAGAAGGAAATTCGTCGGAGAAAGGATTTGCTATATCACTTGAACCAGGAACTGCTTTACTAAAATGTCTTACATAAATAGGTCTTAACCACAAACCGTTGACGCTATTTACACACAGCAGGATTTATTAAGCAAGCGTTAATTTCATCGGGATTATATCTGCACTATTTTTATTTCTGTACA
Organism: Rahnella bruchi; assembly: GCF_003614975.1. Taxonomy (GTDB): domain Bacteria; phylum Pseudomonadota; class Gammaproteobacteria; order Enterobacterales; family Enterobacteriaceae; genus Rahnella; species Rahnella bruchi. Next base: position 445,186 of record NZ_QZWI01000003.1, read on the forward strand.
AAATAACCCTCAAGCCGCCGCTGACGGTGGCTGTAGCCTGATGAGAAAAATATTAAGCCTGCCAATATCTGGCAGGCTTTAAGAATCTTTACTTTACGTCAGCTGGCGTTAGCGCGCTTTACACATTCCGTACGGCGCCCGTCGACTCGTTTGGCGAACCATGCGGTGGTCAGCTTGCGGGTAATCTTCGGACTTTCCAGCGTAATGCCCGGCAGCATTTCACGTGGCTGACGTTTACCTGTGGTTTTATCCGCCAGGGCGTAAACCTGCTTATAGAGCGTCGTGTCCTCGAACTCCAGTTGCTCGCCCTTCTCCAGGGCTTTACGGATTGCGCTGTTGCTGACATCCAGACGCTTGCTCAACGTGCGTACTGCAAGCTCAGTGCTGCCCGGTTTTTCAGTGCCGTAATTTATAAGATCGCCGTCCAGCGCCAGCGGAATGCCCGACACTTTACTGACCGCACTCTGGAATGCGGCGTTACGGCTGGCGTACCAGCCGGCATTGAAATCGGCAAAGCGGTAGAGTGACTGCGAGTAATGGGTCGGATAGCCCAGCAGATGTTTCACGCCGAACCACACCCCACCGCGGCGGCTGAAGACTTCGTTACGAACAGAGCCGTCAATTTGGTACGGGTATCCCTTAGCATTCTGCTCGGCGAAGGCGATGCTGACCTGCATCGGACCGCCGGTATGCACCGGATTCAGGTTGCCAAACAGTTTCTGCCCCATCGGCACCATATCAATAAAGTCATCGAAAATGGCGCTGAGCTGTTTCTCGGTTTTTACATTATCCAGCCGCTCGCTGTAAGATTTACCGTTCGGCGATTTTAACAGCAGCGCTGTGTGTACCAGGAAATTCGGCACATGAACCGCATCGGCGCGCCGGTCGATTTCTTTCCACGCAATCTTGCCCAGGCCGGGTACAGGCGCATCCGGATTAAAATTGGATTCCTGCTGTGCAACCGCCAGTACCGAACAGATGTTCTCTGTTGTCGCCGGAATATTCTGCGTGGTTAATGCGGCAGTAATGTCCGTCGCCCAGCCTTTTTTGTCCGGCGCAGTGGCAGGCAGCAACCTGACGATATCCGCTTTCACATCATGCGGATTTTGCGCCGGAGCCTCACTTTTTTTCGTGGATGTACACCCGGCGAGCACAACCATCGCCAGAACCGGAGCAAAACGTCGTATTGAAAATAGCTTACGGATCAAAATCATCCTTTCCCTGAAATAATTACCCTGAAGGTGACGTTAACGAAGATAGCCATGCTGATCTAGCAAAAAATTATCTTTATGCGGTAAGGTGAGAACTCTGATGATGGAGATAAAGGAACAAGGAAATTATGCATTCTGCGACCCGGACAACAACTTTACACCGCGCATTTTTGCTGCCTTTTATGCTGTTAATGATGGTGTTTGCCATCAGCGGTTGTGGCGATAAAGAACCTGCACAGCGAAAAGCATTCATCGATTTTCTTCAGACCCGCATTCTGGATAAACCGGTTCTGGCCGTGCCGCAGCTGAGTGAAGCGCAGCAAAAAGAGTTTGGTGATTACAGTAAAGATTACGCCATCATTACCGGATTTCATCATCAGATGAACATTGAACTGGATTCCTCGCTGGTGCCGGTTTTTGCAGGAATGAACGGCGTGAACAGCGTCAATAACCTGCTTGAACAGCGTGACGACTTGAAGAAAATGGCGGACAGCAGCGAAAGATGGAAAGAAAAAATCACGATGCTGAAAACGCAGGCCGACACGCAACATGCGGCGCTGAAACAGCCTGATGACCTGAAAAAAATCTATGATCAGGCTTACGATAAAACCATCGTTCAGCCTTCCGTGGTCACTGAACAGGTATTCGACTTACTGCCGCAGGTACTGAACCTGATTGTCGAGAAAGCCGATTTCATCAAAAGTCAGGGTAAAAATGTCACCATCACCGGCAACCGTCTGCAATTTGCCAATCAGAAACAACTGGATAAATACAACGCTATTCAGCAAAAGCTGGTGCCGCTCAATGCACAGCTGATGCAGCTGAGTCGTCAGATGCAGCAAATGGTACGTTAAACCCGCAGCCAGCAAACAGACCGCCGCAAGGCGGTTTTTTCATGGCGATGCTTTTGTTATGGTGTGCGGCAATTAAATAAGGAGACACCTATGAATGACGATACCCTGAATAAGCGCGTGGACCAGCTCGAGCGCGTAAACCGTGAACTTCTGGTGCAGATTTCTGCCATGCGCCTGCTGTTTGGCAGCGTCGGCAATGTGCTCAATGCCAGCCAGGAAAACGCGTTTACCATCGCGGTCAATCAGGCACTGGAAGCCAACCGTGCTGACGTCGCGAATCAGGCAGATCTGGATGACGCTTCCCGCAAATTCCGCGAAGATGTCTTTAAGTGCACAGAATCCTTGTTGCCGGGCACCCGCTAAAACTCAAAAAAAGCTCGGGCAATCTGCCTGAGCCTTTTCAATCACATTTCGTAATTACAAATTTTTAACCCGGTTACGACCTTCATTTTTCGCCTGATATAACGCTTTGTCCGCCGTTTTCAGTGCGCCGTCAATATTGTCCCTCTCAGGATAGAAATGCGTGACACCCAGCGAAATCGTGACGTTCCCCGCACCGTCAAAATGCTGAGACTCAACCTGTCGTCGCAAACGCTCTGCCAGCTGAATAGCCTGCGTCACTGATGCGCCGGGCAGCAATAACAGGAATTCTTCGCCGCCCATACGGCACAGCAAATCCCCTTCCCTTGAGCTGTCCAGAATCAGCCGCGCCAGCTGCGTGATCACCACGTCACCAACATCATGACCGAAAGTGTCGTTTATCTTTTTGAAGTGATCGATATCGAGCGTAATAACCGCTATCCGCGCGGATTCTGTCAGCTGTTTATCCACCAGCTCATAAAAACCACGCCGGTTCAGCAGGCCGGTCATCGGGTCGGTATGCGCTTCGGTACTGAGCTTTTCGATGCGCTGATGCAAAAGGCGGATCCCCTGCAACATCACAGTTTTCAGCTTGGACGATTCATAATACCAGGCGTTGACCTGCTCAATTTCTTTGGAGACGTCCTTGGAGTCCATAGTGTCCGCCCTGGATGCCAGCTGTCGAAGTGGCCGCGAAATATAACGTGTCAGTAACCAGATGCCGATAAAGACCAGTATCACGATCGGCAGCGTATAGAGCAGAACCTGTATCATCACGTGATATAGCAAAATAACATCGGCCTGCGCCGGATGAAGCACCAGAACGGTCCAGCCCGCTACGTCCATCGTTGAAAAACCGACCAGAGATTCTTCTCCCTGCAAGTTTTTCATGCGCACAAACCCCTGAGTTTTGTCACCCAGCTGGGCTTTATTCAGGCGTCCTTCCGGCGCACTTTCAATCCAGCCAGACGCCGCGCGGTAAAGCACATCCCCTTCATGGTCGATGACATAGATATAGGCGTCTTTGCGGTAGTTACGCGCATTGATCAATGAATCGACGATACTGCTTTTACTGAGATCGATTTCTGTCGCCAGATAGCCCATATAGCCGCCACGGGCATTGCGCACAGGGGCTGACAGGACAATGATGTGATTGCCTTGCTCAGTACGAAACGGAGAGCTGAGTACCGGGTTATGTGTGGACAGTGCCGCCGTATTGGCGTCGGACACCAGTTTGATGCCAACCATATCCGCTGAGTTTCGCGAAGCGGCACGCACCACACCGGTTTTATCCACCACCAGAACCGAGCTGAACCGCTTGCTCTGAACATGTAAACGGTCGGCTTCTTCGGTGAGGGCATCAATATTGTCAAATTCATCACCCAACAAGTCTGCGCTGTAAGCCACCTGTTTTTGTGCTGCATTGAAAAACAGATCGGCCGTCAGCGACAGTCTGGTCGCATACGACTGACTCGCCCGTAAGGACGATTCGATGAGAAGTTTTTTTTCTACCTGAAATATTGCCAGATAGCTGCTGAGCAAGGTAATAACCGTGCTCACCAGCGCCAGAAGCAATATCAGCCTCTTAAGATTAAATGCAAACCGCCGCTGCTGATCCATTCTCTGTCCGTTGAGCTGATGACCATAATTAATACAGAGAATAGCAGTATGTGGGGCAGTGATTTTGATATGCCGCAGTCAGGGCGGTTTATTCAGGTATTAAAGCCTGAGAAATGCCGGCCCCCTCTTCAGTTATCGCAATCCCGAATTCCTGATTCTGCACAGGTAAAATCACATCAACGACGCCCCGCTGATCAGCAGACGAAAATAGTTCAACTACGACGCTATGACTCATCAAAAAAACTCCCTTTGCCAAAGACAGATTTAATTTGGACATAACAGCGCCAGCTCCGGATTTTCGGGAAACACCCGCTCGCTGAAAAAGTCGATCAATACCCGAAGTTTCGGTGTCATATAACCGCCCGACGGCCACAAAATAAAAAAGTCGGCACTGCGCTTCACGTACTCATCCAGCACTGTCACCAGCTGCCCGCGGGCCAGTTCTTTGCGGATACTGAAATCCGGCAAACAGGCGATGCCCAAGCCCTGCAGGGCAAAGCAATGACGCGTTTCTATATTATTGCAAACCATCGAAACCGGCAGCGCTAAATCCTGATATTCCGGCAAAGGCCAGGGTTCGAGTTTTCCGCTATTCGGAAAGCGGAAATGCAAACAACGGTGATCGGCCAGATCATGCGGTTTCGCAGGCCTGCCGTACTGCTCAAAGTAAGCCGGTGCGCCGACCAGCAAATGATGGAAAGTGCCGAGCTTGCGCATCGATAACCGTGAATCAGCCATCTGACCCGTTCGCACCACGGCATCGAAACCTTCTTCCACCACGTCAACAATGCGATCGGTGAAATCAAGATCCAGTTCAATGTCGGGATAACGGCGCATAAACTCGCCCAGCACCGGCAACAACAGCGTGCTGACCTGCGGCAGACTCAGCCGCAGCCTGCCGCGTGGACATTCCGCCAGTTGCGACAGCTCACTTTCTGCCGCTTCGAGTTCCGCCACAATGCGCCGGCAACGCTCGAGAAACAGCGAACCTTCCGCCGTCAGCGTGACACTGCGGGTACTGCGGTGAAACAGCCGCACATTCAGTTTGGTTTCCATCCGCGAAATGCTTTTACCCACCGCCGACGCGGAAATCCCTAAGATCCGCCCGGCGGCGACAAAGCTGCGGGTTTCCGCCACATGCACAAACGTATTCAGGCTGCTAAGACTTTCCACCCTCACCTCCGATTAAGGACATCAGCGTCCGCATACTCTGGAAATCTACCCTACTTTTTCCGCAACAGGGAGTTCTCTATCGTGATTTAATTCTTTCTGAAACTGAGATAACACATGAATTCTACTGCACAAAAATCGCCCCTTCCGCTTTCGGCCTTACTGGCGATGGCGCTGACCGGTTTTATCGCCATCATGACCGAAACGCTGCCCGCCGGATTACTGCCGCAAATTGCCACAGGTCTGAATATTTCGCAGGCTCTGGCCGGCCAGCTGATCACGCTATATGCCGCCGGTTCGCTGATGGCGGTGATCCCCCTTGCGGCACTGACACGGGGCTGGAACCGCCGCACTGCGTTGCTGACCGCCATCGTCGGGTTTCTGGTTTTCAATACCCTCACCACGTTCTCCACGCATTATATTCTGACGCTGTTTGCCCGCTGGATGGCGGGTGCAGCGGCGGGTCTGGCGTGGGGCTTACTGGCTGGCTATGCGCGGCGGATGGTACCGGTTGAGCAACAAGGACGCGCGTTGTCGGTGGCGATGGTCGGTACGCCGCTGGCGCTGTCGGTGGGCGTTCCGCTCGGCACCTGGATGGGGTCTCTGCTCGGCTGGCGGATGGCGTTCGGGGTGATGTCCGCGCTCACACTGTTTCTGGTGGTCTGGGTTATCAGAAAAGTGCCAGACTATCCCGGACAGGCCACCGGTCAGCGTCAGTCGTTGCGTCATGTGGTGACGATGCCCGGCGTACGCAGCATTTTGCTGGTCATCCTGCTGTGGATGCTGACGCATAACCTGCTTTACACCTACATTGTGCCGTTCCTGCAAGTATCGGGTCTGAGCGAACGGGCTGATCAGATATTACTGCTCTTTGGGATGGGTGCGCTGGCAGGCATTGGTATCACCGGCCTGCGGGTTGACCGGCGCTTGCGTCAGACTCTGCTGCTCAGCCTTCTGCTGTTTGCCCTGGTTTCCCTGGCACTCGTTTTCTTCAGTCAGTCACCCGTGATGATCGTTTTGTGTGTGGCGCTGTGGGGGCTGACTTTCGGCGGCGCGGCGACCCTGTTGCAAACGGCTATCGCAGATGCCACCGGAGAACACGCCGATATGGCGCAGTCGATGGTGGTCGTGGCGTGGAATCTGGCCATTGCGGGCGGAGGCTTAACCGGTGGTATTTTGCTGGAAACTGCTGGTGTTAAGGCCTTTCCGCAAACGATGCTGCTTCTGCTGGCAGCAGGCCTGATTATTGCCTGGCGCGCTAAAAATCACGGTTTCCGTCCCGGTGCCCGCCATACAATAACAGCACAAATTCCTAAAGAGCAGGCACAGGATCAAAGTTTCAAAACGGCTGAAAAGGTATAATTTCTTAAACCTTTCCGGAACCAGTTGTCTGAAAGTCTGCCAGTCGCCACTTTTTCTGGCAGACTAAAAAACAGGCAAGAATGAAACAATGAGAACCATGGAAGCACGTAATAAAGCCGTTATACTTTTGTCAGTGATTCTCGCCGCAGCCTTGCTGCTGATGGCGTTCGAATGGCTGGCTGATCAGGCGGTGCCTGAACTGAAAGAGCAAGTTATTCACTATGTGGATGAACACATGGCGCACTAAAATGCCCTGATGGCAGGAGGAGTGATGGTAACGAAAAGGATGATGACCAAACACTGGAAAATGGTTGTGGTGCTGCTCTGCATCTGCGGCGCATTGATGCTGTTACGCTGGGCGGCGATGATCTGGGGGTAAAGTTTTGCAAATTCCCCCTTATAAAACTGATTAAATAAGCATCAGTCCGGTCAGGGGCTTGAAACCTTCCGCCACGCGAGCCAGAATATCCCCAGTGTTTTTTAAGAGTCTGCCCGTCAGCTTATGAATAACCGCAAACCACGTCGTCCACATGGGCGATGGACCTATTACATCATGTACGAAGACATTCTGTGGCCCTGCCCTGTTCGCTGGGAATGGGAGAATGGCTACGGTGGCTGGCTGCCTTTTTATTACTCACCTACGCTGGAGTTTGTCGCAGGCGATCCGGATAAAGCCACCAAAGTGGCGGGCAACAAGGCCCGCTCTCTGCGCAAACCGGTCAGAATTCACGAGTACGAATACTGATTTCTTCAACGCCTTACGCGCTTTCGATCAATCCGCTGGCACGTAATACCCGTCGTTTCACGGCCTCCGGTAAAACAGCATTCACTCCCCCGACACATCCCAGACTGAACCAGTGACGCGCACGCGTGATGCCGGTATAAATCAGCTCGCGGGTTAAAATCGGGCTGAGATTTTCCGGCAGTAACAACGCGGTATGCGTAAATTCTGACCCCTGCGATTTATGCACCGTCATCGCGAACACCGTTTCCACCGATTGCAAACGCCCCGGCATCACCCAGCGGATGTCCTGCGTGCCGTCTCCGGCCAGAAACGCCACCCTCAGCACCTGCACCATGGAACCGTCTGCCAGCCGGTGGGGAATTTCCAGCGTCATGCCGATGTCGCCGTTCATCAGACGCTGACTGTAATCATTTCGCGTCACCAGCACCGGACGTCCCGGATACCAGCCAACTGACGCCTTGAGCAATCCTTCTTTAAATAAAATTTCAGCAATGCGCTGATTGAGTCCTTCCACGCCCCAGCGCCCGCCACGTAAGGCGCACAACAACTGGAACTGACTGTACGCCAGCAGCACTTTTGTCGCCCAGCGGTTAAAGGCTTCCGGCGGTTCGTCGTCCGCTGGCCGCTCTTTGATCATCACGTTGAGATAATGTTGATAGCCGACCGGTGGCTCGGTACCTTCGCGTTTTGCCGCCGCAGGGAACTGTGCCGCGCTGCCTTCCACCACCCAGTTGCGCAGTTCGCTGTCATCGTCAGCGCTTAAGGAAAGCTGTGCAAGGTCGGCATATCCGTGTTTCAGGACCTGTTTCAGCGTTTTCACATCGCCTTCGTTTACCGCTTCCGCCAGCTGGCCGATACCGCTTAGCGCGTCAAAACGGTAACTGTGGCGCAGCATGACGACAGCCTGATCCATCGCAGACCCTTGCGGATCCACCAGCGCATCCGGGATCTGCTCACCGGTGGCACTTTGCAGCCAGTCTCGGGTTTGCGGCAGATAATGCCCACCCGCCGCACGTTGACATAATTCGCTGAGCAACGCGCCCGCTTCCACCGATGCCAGCTGATCTTTATCACCAAGCAGGATCAGGCGTGCGTGATCAGGTAACGCCGCCAGCAGCGCCGCCATCATTTCCAGATCGACCATCGATGCTTCGTCCACCACCAGCACATCCAGCATCAGCGGATTGCCCTGATGATGGCGGAAATGTCGCGTGTCCGGGCGGCTGCCCAGCAAACGGTGCAGCGTCACCACTTCCGTATTAATGCTTCCGCGCACGGAATCGCCATTAGCGAGACCGCTGAGATCCAGTTTAGATACCGCACCGGCAATCGACTCATTCAGACGCGCCGCCGCCTTACCGGTCGGCGCAGCCAGGCGGATACGCAGCGGCTGACCGTTTTCTTCCAGCGCCAGCGTTTGCAACAACGCCAGCAGACGCACCACTGTCGTCGTTTTTCCGGTACCCGGCCCGCCGGTAATGATGCTGAACGCGCTGCCCGCCGCCAGCGCGCAGGCCAGTTTCTGCCAGTTGGCAGAGGCGGAATTCGCCGACGGGAATAACGCCGTCAGCGGCGCCTGCAACATTTGCGCCGGTAATGTGTGCAGTGCGCTACGTGCCAGACGCTGTTCAATCGCCGCTCGCACATTCTTTTCGTACTGCCAGTAACGCCGCAGATACAGGCGCTGCCCGCTCAGTACCAGAGGTGAATTCCCCTCGCCGTGCCCGACCAGCGTCGGGTGCGCCAGCGCCGCCATCCATTCCTGTAAACTCAGATCGTCCAGCACCGTTGCCGGGCGGATCACTGTATTGTCAGCATGATCACCTTCCGGTGGCAGAGAGAGTGAAAACGCGCTGTCGTCGAGCGTGGCCTGCAAATCCAGACACACATGCCCGCGCCCCAGCTGATAGCTGGTCAGCGCCGTCGCCAGCAATAACAACGGATGTGCGTCTGGCGCTTCTTTTGCCAGAAATGTCACCAGTGCGCGATCCAGTTCTCGTAACCAGCCACATTCCACCCAGCTCGCCAGCAGTTGAGCAAGCTCCTCACGGCTGTTGATTTTCATACATGTTCCTCCGTGCCGCTGAACAGAGCGTCGAGCTGTTCCATTAACGCTTTATCCGGTCGCTGAACGCAGACGCCGTTACCCGGCGCATGGCTGCCACGCAGGAATAAATACACTGCGCCACCGATATGCCGGTCGTAATCGTAATCCGGTATGCGGGATTTCAACAGCCGATGCAGTGCAAACAGATACAGCGAGAACTGCAAATCGTAGCGATGATCGCGCATTGATTGCGTCATATTTTCCTGACCATAGCCGCTGGCATCTTCGCCGAGCCAGTTGGATTTGTAATCCAGCACGTAGTAACGTCCGTCATGCTCAAACACCAGATCGATAAAACCTTTCAGCATGCCGTTGAGATCTTCCGCCAGCAACGGCGCACGCTCCGCGCCTTCCAGTGTGTATTGGTGAACCAGCTTATCAAGGCGTCGGGTCGGTACGCGGGTCAGCGAGAACCAGAACTCCATTTCGACCTGATAAGGCGACAGTTCGGCCAGTGTAAAAGTATTCCCTCCCGGCAATGGCAAAGGCTGTGTCAGCAACGCCGTCAGCCAGCCGGTCAGCGGCACGATCCATTTTTCCCAGCCGCGCGTATTACAGCGTCGCGCGACCTGATCAGCGATCCGTTCCGGATCCGCCGCCAGCGCCGCAAACCCTTCGTCACCGGCCCATTCGAGCAAACCGTGCAGGAAATTACCCGGCGCAGGCCCGCGCGGAAACGCATGTAAGTTCTCGCCGGTCATAGGCAGCGACAGCTCCTGTAGCGGATCTTTCGCCGGCTCCTTAGCACTGATCTGCGTTTTTTGATCTTCCAGATAACTGTCCTGCGCGGCACTTTCGATTTCTCTGAGCGGCTCGCGGCTCAGGTTTTCCGGAATGATGTACGTGCCAGCCGGTGCGATTTGCAGTCCGGAGAAACTCGATACCCACCAGCGCGGCCCTTTGTGCGTGCGCAGCGGCGGACGCGGCCCGAGTTGTGGCAACGTCTGCTCGCTGCGATACACCGCCCCGTCAGAAACCGGCAGTGGCCACGCGCGGATATGCTCAGTTTCCAGCGCCTGTAAACTGGCGGGCAGCGCGTCAGCATCGACCGCCTCGCCGCCGTTAAACAGATAACCGGGCGCGCCTTTTTCAAACTCTTTCAGCGGAGCCATACCCAGCCACAACGCATAGCGCGAACGGGTCAGCGCCACGTAAAACTTACGCAGATCTTCACCCAGACGCTCGCGGTCAGCCAGCGCCAGCTGCTCGTCGGACGCACTCAGCGCCACCTCCAGCTCACCTGCCGGCGTATGCCATTTCAGCGGTGAATCCTGTTTTTTCACTGCGCGGAATGCACAGGCAAATGGCAGGAACACCAGCGGATATTCCAGCCCTTTGGATTTATGCACGGTGACGACTTTCACCAGATCCGCATCACTTTCCAGACGCAGTTTGCGGGCATCGCCGCCCTGATGTTCATCCTGACACTGTTCCGCCAGATAACGGATCAGCGCATGTTCGCCGTCGAGCTGCACGCTGGCCTGTTGCAGCAGTTCGGAAAGGTGCAGCAAATCGGTCAGCGCGCGTTCGTCACCGCGGCCAAGCAAACGGCGCGGCACGTCGAATTCCCACATCAGGCGACGCAGCATCGGCAGAATACCCTGCTTGCGCCAGCAGGTACGCAGTGCCTGAAACTGCTGAACGTAACGCTCCCACTCGTTCTCGTCCTGATTCAGCCTGTCGAGCGCTTCCCAGCTCAGATTCAGAGAAGGCGTCCCGAGAGCCGCGCGCAGCAGACGGTCGTTCTCGGGCGCGGCACAGGCCGCCAGCCAGTACTGCAATTCGCCCGCCTGCGCACTTTCAAAAATCGATTCTTTATCAGAAAGATACACACTGCGTACGCCACTTTTTGACAGCGCCAGGCGTATCGCCGAGGCTTCGCGGCCTGTATTCACCAGCACCGCGATATGCCCCGGCATCACCGGTTTTAGTATTTCACCGGGCTGACCAAAACCTGCGCTACCCTGCTGCCCGAGGCGCAACAGCTGGACGATTTTTGCCGCACAACCTTCCGCCATCAGCTGAACGTATTGCGATTTTGGCAACGTTTCCGTCTGATTTTCCGGATACCATAGCGTCAGCGCGGTGGCTTCGGCATCGTCGATCACCAGCGTGTCGGCGCGTCCTTTGGCTTCCACTGCCACGAACGGCACCTGATTTTCCCCACCGTGACGGAACAGGAAAGCGCCCTCGCCGGAGCGGCGGTTTTCCGCTAATTCAAAGACTTCGTTAACCGCTGCCACTATCGCGCGGGTGGAACGAAAGTTAGTCGCCAGCGTGTAGTGGCGGCCGCCGGTATCACGACGGGCACGCAGATAGGTATAAATGTCGGCGCCACGAAACGCATAAATCGCCTGTTTCGGATCGCCGATGAGGATAAGTCCCTGCTCCGGCGAGTTATCTGCCACACGGTAGATGGTGTCGAAAATGCGGTATTGCAGAGGATCGGTGTCCTGAAATTCGTCGATCATCGCCACCGGAAATTGCGTGCGGATGATCTCCGCCAGCCGCGCACCGTTGTCACTGCGCAGGGCGACATCCAGACGGGTCAGCAAATCGTTGAAGCCCATCTGCGCGCGCTTTTGCTGCTCGGCGTCAAAACGGTTCTGGATCCAGCGGCAGGCGTGTTGCAGTAATCCGCTGCGGGCATCCGGCAAACTTTCCAGATGCGCTTTCAACGTTTCCATCGCCGTCAGCGCCGGATGCGCAGGCGGTTGCCCCTGCTTCCAGCATTCTGCTAAACCTTCCGGCGTCAGTCGCTCCCAGCCGGTTTTCAAATCTGGCATGACTTCATCGCTGGTCGCCCAGGTCTGTAGTTTTTCCAGCCACGGATTGAAATAACGCGCCTGAATTTTCCGGCCATCAACCACTTTCGCCGCCACCGCTCCCTCAAGGATCGTGCGCAGCTCCTGCGTCCACTCCGGCCAGCCTTTTTTAAGTTCAGCCAGTTCCGCCGCTTTCTGCTGACTGACCGTTTCGCACACTTCCGCTGGCGTCTGCTCTGAGCCCAGCTCTTCAGCATATTCCAGCAACGGCATCACGCTGCGGTGTAAATCCTCCGGCGCACGCCACCAGGTTCGCAGGGTACGGATTTCTTCTTCGCCGAGCGGAAAATAGAAACTGCGCCAGTAATCGCGCACCACGTTCATCAGCAGTTCGGTCTGATCGGTTTCCAGTGTCTGAGTAAACAGACTGTCGCTGTCAAACGCGTGCTCACCGAGCATGCGGTTACACCAGCCGTGAATGGTGGAAACGGCGGATTCATCCATCCATTCCGCCGCCAGTTGCAGCTTGCGGGCACAGCCCGGCCATTGCTCCGGCGTATATTCCGCGCGCAGGTCTAGCAGAAATTCGTCGCCAGATGACGGCTCATGCGGGTCTTCCAGAAAGCACACCGCCGCTTTGGACAGCCGTTCACGGATACGATCGCGCAGCTCTTTGGTAGCGGCATCGGTAAAGGTCACCACCAGAATTTCCGGCGGTGTCAGCGGACGGCTGAAGGCGTTATCGCCTCCGTGCCCGAGCACCAGCCGCACATACAGCGCGGCAATGGTGAAGGTTTTGCCGGTACCCGCGCTGGCTTCAATCAGGCGACTGCCGGTCAGCGGGAAGTCCAGTACATTCAGGGTGGATGGCACCGTCTGCTCTGTCATTCCTTCGCTCCTTTTTTGCTGCGGGATAGGTGATTTTTCAGCGGTACCAGCAGGGTATCCGCCAGCCGGGCGAACTCGCCGTCTGACCAGAGCGCCGCGAAATCCGGCCACGCACGGGCCAGATAAGCGTTGCTGTCCCGTTCACCAAATTTCATGTTCGCCGGATCATGATTTTCATAACTGTCGCGGGCGGCGAACCAGGCATCACTGTCTGGCGCGCTGCGCTCCGTGCCGTCTTTTTTCAGCCAGACAAATGCGGTTTTGACTGCCAGCGGCAGCGGGCGCACCTGCCCCGCTTTCCACGTTTCGATCAGCGTTTCCCACAAATTACGCGCCAGTTCAATATCCAGCGACGGCAATTCAGCGGTGCCGTTTTTACTGACAATCACCGTGTGTAAAGGCTTTCCGTCGAGATGCCCTGCGATATGCGCGACCCAATAAGGCAGCAGACGGTCGAAGCGATAACTGCGTTCTTTGGTCATGATGCCGATACTTTCCAGCACAACACGCGCGCGGTCGCCTGCCGGATTTGCCCGCAGTTCGCTCAGCCAGTCGGAGAACATCACTCCGCCGGTTTCAGACTCCAGCGCCTCATTAGCCAGCGGTTGCGGCCAGTTATCCAGCACCTGCTGATAGCTGGCAAACAGCGTATCCATCGGCTCGGCCAGATCCTCACTCAATACCGCAGCAAATTCACCGGGTGCCAGCTCGCCGCGCCGCTCAATGCGTTCGAGCTGCTGACGTAAAACGTCCTGACGCGAAACGCCCGTTTCGAGCGCCCATTTCTGTGCGCGGATCAGCTCATCCTGCAAACGCCAGTTTTCCAGCGCATTAATGTCGAACGGTTCCTGATCTTCACTGCCGGGATCTTCCAGCTCAAAATAGATATTCAGCCGCTGGCGGAAGAAACTGCGCACCGGATCCGACAGAAAATCCGACAGCTGACGCAGCGTCAGCGCGCCCTCCTGCTCCACCGGTTGCAGGGGTTGCGCGACCATTGCGACAGTCTCCGCTTCCAGTCCGGCGCGCCATTCGTGGGCATAGCTGAACAGCGTACTTTCCTGACTGAAATAGTCGCGGTTAAACGGTTGCAGACGATGTTCTACGGTCAGCGCATGCAGTAAATCTTCGCCATCTTCCGCTTTCCAGCCAGCCGCAAGATGGTCACGCAACTGCGCCACCAGTACGGACGGCGGCCGCTCGGTGTTGTCATGAATGCTGCGGCCGACCCAGCTAATGTGTAAGCGTTCGCGCGCGGAAAGCAGCGCTTCGAGGAACAGATAACGGTCATCTTCGCGGCGCGAACGGTCGCCTGGCCGGTAATCACGCCCCATCAGGTCGAAATCCATCGGCACACGGTTACGCGGATAATCGCCGTCGTTCATGCCCAGCAGGTAAACGTGGCGGAACGGAATGGCGCGCATCGGCATCAGCGTGGCAAACGTCACTGCGCCGCCGAAAAACGGTTGCGTCAGGCCGGTCTGATCAAACTGCGCCAGCCAGTGATCACGCACCACCGACAGCGGCAGTTCGGCCTGTAAATCCACGCTTTCGCAGGCTTCGAGCCAGGTTTCCAGCTCGCCATGCAGTCGCACTAAAATAAAGCCGTCTTCCCCGTCATCTTCTGCAAAGTATTGAGAAAGAATATTACGCAGACGTTCGCCCCACACCTGCGGCGGCGCAGGTTCGCGCAGCTGACGCCAGGTATCATCAAGGCAGTTCAGCAGATGCGACAGCGGACCAATCAGCGCCGCATCCAGCCCGCCTATTTCATCCAGCGGCTCAATGTTTTCCCATGCTTCACCGCTGCCCACGGCATAACCGAGCAACATCCGTTGCAGGCCGAAGAACCAGCTGTTTTGCTCCGGCGACAACGGCAGTTCGAGGCTCTGACGCTGTTCCGCATGCAATCCCCAGCGCACGTTAGCGGCGCGGATCCACCGGTGCAGCAGCGGCAGTTGTTCTTCTTCGATGGCAAAACGCTGACGCACCGAGGGCACATCAAGCAAATCCAGCAAATCGCTGACCGCAAAACGCGACTGCGGCAGTTCCAGCAGGCTTTCCAGCGCGCCAAGTAATGAGTTGTTCTGGCGCGGCCCCTGATCGGCGACGGTGAACGGGATATAACGCGGATCACTACGCTCCATCAGGCCAAATACTGCCTGAATGTGCGGCGCATAGCCGTTGATGTCCGGCACCATCACGATGATATCGCGCGCTCTCAGCGTCAGATCTGCCGCCAGCGCCGCCAGCAGGCGGTCGTGCAGCACTTCCACTTCGCGCTGGGCGCTGTGGGTAATATAGAAACGCAGGGAATCGTCGTGCTGAATATCTACAGCGGGCCATTCATCGATTGTTTCGGCCAGCGGACGCAGCTGCAAAATATCTTCCTGCAACTGATGCAACAGGGTATCGGTGCCGTTCGACGTAAAGAGATCGATACGCGGGATCACCGGCGCAAGCTGCGCAGCATAGGATTCGTGATTGTCATATTCATTGAGCAGACCGATATAATCGCGCCCTTGCTTGCCCCACGCCGCCAGTAGCGGATGAGCATGCTGATGGAGTTCATCTTCGCCAATCACTTGCGGCATTCCCGGCTTACGTAACTGGCGTTTCCGTTGTGCGCGCAGCAGATCTTTATCGGCGATAATATCGCTCCAGTCGTGCTCGCACGGGTTATGCACACACATAAAGATATGTGTCCAGCGGCCCAGCACTGCCAGCAGTTCCAGAGATTGTTGCGGTAACGAAGAGATGCCAAATACCACCAGCCGTGCGGGTAATCCGGCAGGACGCTGGTCTTCAGGAAGGGTTTGCGCGTGTTGCAGGAACCGCTGATGCAGCGCGGCACGGCTGGTGCCGCGTTCATTTTCAGGCACATCTGCCAGCAGCGCACGCCACAACTGCGGCTGCCACAGCAGATTTTCCGGTAACGGCTCGTTGCCTTTACGGCTGGTACGCAGAACATCCAGCCCGTTACCCCAGTCTTCCAGCCAGTCAGCGCGGTAAACCTGATACTGGTCGAATAAATCTGCCAGACGTTGCGACAACTGATGCAGCTTGCGCATATCGCCATCATCTTTTAAGAAACGAGCCAGTGGCGCAAATACCGGTTCGGCAAGCAGTTCAGGCAGCAGGCGGATCAGCCGCCAGGTCAGCAGCGGACGGTCGAACGGTGAAGATTCCGGCACCTGTTCTTTGCCGAGTACTGCGCGGTAAACCTGCCAGAAAAAGCGTGCCGGGAGCTTGATATCCAGGGCTGCCGCGATCCCGCAACCACCGTCGGCCACGTCACGTGCCAGCGCCAGTTTCAGCCACTGGTTGACACCGTTGCTCTGTACCAGAATCACTTCATTTTCCAGCGGCGACAGCGGATGCGCCGCCATCCACGAGACCAGCACGTCTCTCAGCGCTTCTGAGTGATTTCCGTGTAACACCATCAAACCTGAATTCACGCCCGCATCCCTTGTTATCGCCTGTCAGGGTTCAGATTTTGCGTGGATTTGGAAAGGATTGAAAGGAAAAGAGACCGGCATTGCGGGAAGCGCCATCCTGCGCGGGAGGTAAACAGAGTTAATAATCACCTGATAATATCATTTGATAATTAACTACTTTTAAGTAAACACATTTTACAACGCTCAATCATCTGAAACTTTCTCTTTCTTATAAATAAAAATCTGATTTTTAAAATATTCAGAAATGAGATTTTGTGTAATGAAACGTAAACTGATATAAAGACGTCGGTCGTGATTTGTCCCATAAAAAATATAAATAGTTCGTAAATAAGGATATTTACAGTGAATATTAAAGCCGCCTGCTGGGGTATTTTTCTTGCAGTACTTCCGGCTCATGCCGCAGTGCTCAGTCCGGCAGACAGGGACAATGTCGAACAACAACAAAGAGATCGCCTGCAACAACAACAAATGCAACGTGATGAGCTGGATAGAAGCCAGACGCTCTCTTTACCCTCCCCCGCGCCAGCCCGGTCGGACGAACAGCCTTGCTTTACCATTTCCACCATCAATATTACTCAAGCTACACATTTAGCTTCCAGTTATCAGGAAAGGTTAACGAAACCTTTAATTGGAAAGTGTTTAGGCATTAAGAGTATTACTCAACTTGTGCAGGAAATATCTGATGCGTATATCGAACGCGGGTATATCACCAGCCGTGCTTTTCTTCCCGAGCAGGACCTCTCCAGGGGTGAGCTGAATATTACCGTGATGGAAGGCAAGCTTCAGGATATTCAGTTAGATAAACACAGTGATCGTATTTTGGCGATGGCGTTTCCCGGCCTGAAAGGCAAAATCCTCAATCTGCGCGATATCGAACAGGGCATGGAACAAATTAACCGGCTTCGTCAGACGCCGGTCCAGATTGAAATCCTTCCCGCTGAACAGCCCGGCTACTCGATTGTCAATTTAACCGCCACGCCCGAGTTTCCTGTCACCGCAGGAATAGGGTTCGATAACAGCGGGCAAAAGAGCACCGGCACTGGCCAGATGAATGCCTCGCTGACCGGCAATAATCTGCTCGGACTGGCGGATCAGTGGTTTGTCAGCGGTGCGCAAAGCAGCGATTTCTCCAACAGCCACGACGCCCACAGCGTGCAGGCTGGCGTGAGCGTGCCTTATGGCTACTGGCTGATCAATTACAGCTACAGCTACAGCGATTATCTCAGCACGGTAAATTCTCAGGGCTTCGGCTGGCGATCCACCGGAGATTCCCAAACACATCGTCTTAATCTTTCCCGCGTATTGTTTCGCAACAGCGACATTAAAACCGGCATCTCTGTCGGTATCAGCAACAATCTGGCGCGCAACTATCTCAACGATGCGCCTCTGGCCAGCAGCACGCGCAAACTCAGCAACGTCAGCGTTGGCATCAATCACAGCCAGAAACTGTGGGGCGGATTGTCCACGCTAAACCCGACGTTCAGTCACGGCGTACCCTGGCTGGGTGCGGAAGACGATCAGCATAAACCAGACGATGCGCCCAAAGCAGAGTTCTCCAAATGGTCACTGTCCGGCAGCTACTACAAGCCGGTCAGCCAGAAAGTCACTTTCCTTTCCAGCGTTTACGGTCAGTGGACCGGCGACCGGCTTTACGGCAGCGAACGCCTGACGATTGGCGGCGAAAGCTCAGTACGTGGCTTCAAAGAGCAATACCTGTCCGGTGACAACGGCGGTTACTGGCGCAATGAGCTTAATACCGCGCTCTTCAGCATGCCTTTGCTGGGCGCAGTCAGCGCTGTAGCAGCTATCGATGGCGGGTATCTGCATCATGACAATCACGACGTTAACGCGGCAGGCACGCTGTGGGGCGGCGCGGTGGGTCTTAGCAGCAGCGCCGGTCATGTCGCCAGCCAGTTTACCGTCGGCTGGCCCTTGCGCTATCCGGGTGATTTAGCGCCTGACCGCGTGGCGGTGTATTACCACCTGACTGTCGTGCTGTAATTTCTGATAAGGATATCGAAAATGGAAAAGAATACGTTACCGCCGGTGGCTTTCTGGCGTCGACTGATGAGCTACACCCTGATGACCTTTCTCGCCCTTCAGCCGGTGATGCCTGCCGTGGCGGCAGGTGTGCAGGTGGCAAACGGCGCGACTCAGGTTAATCAGGCAGGAAACGGTGTGCCGGTCGTCAACATCGCGACACCCAATCAGGCGGGCGTTTCCCATAACCAGTATCAGAATTTCAACGTCGGTGCCGAAGGATTAATCCTCAATAACGGCACTGACCGGCTGACCCAAAGCCAGCTCGGCGGGCTTATCCCGAACAACCCTAATCTGAAGGCCGGGCAGGAAGCCAAAGCCATCATCAACGAAGTCACGTCGGCCAACCGCTCGCAGCTGAACGGATATATGGAAGTCGCGGGGAAAGGTGCCAGTGTGATGGTCGCTAACCCCTACGGCATCACCTGTAATGGCTGCGGATTTATCAATACGCCCAATGCCACGCTGACGACCGGAAAACCGGTGCTGGGTGCCGATGGCAAACTACAATCCCTTGAAGTCACGCAAGGCGCGATCACCGTTGAAGGCAAAGGGCTGGATGCCAGCCAGAGTGATTATTTTTCGCTGATTTCTCGCGCAACAGAAATCAATGCCCAGCTTAATGCGCGGGATCTGACCGTCATCGCCGGAGCCAACCGTGTTGATGCCAGCGGCAAAGTGACACCCGTTGCGGGCAAAGGCGACACCCCGCGAGTCGCCATCGACACCGGCGCACTGGGCGGCATGTACGCTAACCGCATTAAACTGGTTTCCAGCGACAAAGGCGTCGGCGTCAATCTCAGCAATATCAATGCGCGTCAGGGCGATATGCAGCTTGATGCCAATGGCAAATTGAAACTCAGTAACAGCGCAACGGCAGGCTCACTGACGGCCAGCGCGCAGGAGATTCAGCTCAGCGGCAAACATCAGGCGCAGTCTGTCGCTCTGACCAGTCAGGGCGAAATGCAACTGCAAAACGCCACAATCACCAGTAACAATAATCTTACCCTGGCCAGCAGTGGGCAGTTGCAGGCCAGTGGCAGCCAGATAACCTCAGGCCAGACCGTGAAAATGCAAAGTGCCCGGTTAACGGCGGATAACAGCACGCATATCGACGCGCAACGTGATGTGGAACTGACCAGCAGCGGCGACCTTGCCTTAAAGGGTCAGCTGACCGCCGGTCAGGATGTTCGCCTCGCCGGTAACACGCTGAGCAATCAGGGAAATATTACGGCCAGTCGCAATGTCCTTCTTCACGCCACAACGCTCGACAATAACGGAAAAATTCAGTCTCAGGGCAACTCCGTTCTGGATCTGAGTACGCTGAACAATACCGGACAGTTGCTGTCGGGCGGCTCGCTGACGGTGAATGCACAGACGGCTGCGCTCAGCGGGATGGTCAGTGCCACAGAGGATCTGACATTTACCGGCTCGTCTCTGAGTCTGGATGCCAGCGGTCAGTTACTTGCCGGACATGATCTTGGGCTGACGTCCAGTCAGTTCGATTTGGCAGGTACCGCCAAAGGTAACCATCTGGTCACCCTTCAGGGTGATCGTTTTACCAGTTCACAAAACAGTTCGCTGACCAGCGACGGCGGGTTGTCCGTTTATCTTTCTGATGCACAAATTGACGGTCAGCTGGCCGCGCTCGGCACACTGGAACTCAGCGCCGACCGGCTGGTGACCGGCACTCAGGCGCAATTGCAGTCGCAACAGGACATGACGTTAACGCTGAAGGACTCGGGTGATTTGCAAGGGACGCTGGTCGCACAGGACAACCTGACGATTCAGGCTGCCACGCTTAATCATCACGGACAAACAGCGGCACAAAATGTCAGCCTGCGTGCGGGCAGCCTGAGTAACAGCGGCAACGTATCGGCTGAGGCTCTGCAACTGAATGCGGACTCACTCACCAACAGCGGGATCCTTCAGGGCAGCAAAGCTATGCAGCTGGACATCGCCTCGCTGAATAACCTGAACAGCGGCCAGATTGTCACCGGCGGCGCACTGGATCTGAGTCTGCCGCAACTGAATAACGCCGGTTTGCTTCTGGCTGACCGCTTTTCCCTGACCACAGATTCACTGAATAACACAGGCACTCTCCAGGGGACTTCCCTGCTGGATATCCATGCCGCCACACTTGGCAACGCGGTTTCGGGTCGTCTGCTGAGTGGTGCAGATCTGATGCTCAGCGCAACGCAGCTGGATAATTCCGGCATCATACAGGGTGAAAGCGCACGTCTGACCGCCACAGATCTCACCAACAGCGGCAGCGTTCTGGGGCAGCAATCACTCGACGCCACGGCCAGCCATCAGTTAGATAATTCCGGCAAACTGATGAGCCTGGGTGCGATGCAGGTCAGCACACAAACGCTTGAAAACACAGGTTCACTGCTCAGTGAAGGCAGTCTGGCGCTGAACGGCAGCCAGCTAACCAACAGCGGCACAGTTCAGGCAACTCAGCTCGATATCCGCCAGACGCAGGTTGATAATCGCGGTGCGCTGATTGGCCTGAATACGCTGGCGATAACGCTGTTACAGGATCTGCACAACAGCCAGCAAGGCTCATTACTTTCTCAGGGCGAACTGTCGGTTTCCGCTCAATCCGTCATCAACGACGGACTCTGGCAGGGGCAAAACATTTTGCTCAGCGCCGGTCAGTTTGAAAATAACGGGGCAATTCAGAGCGCCGGTGCGCTGACGCTTATCCTCACAGAAAACTTCACCAACAGTAAAAACGGCAAACTCGTTGCCAGCGGAACAGCGGCACTCAACGCGCTCGCGCTGACCAATCAGGGGCAGTGGATCGCCAAAAACCTCACCATCTCCGGCAACTCACTGAATAACGACGGTGAAATCTCCGGCGTGGACGGCCTGACCCTTACGCTGCAAAACACGCTGGCTCAGCAGTCCTCCGGCAAACTGCAAAGTAACGGCAGCACAGAGATTACCGCCAACCGCCTTGAAAACGCCGGGCAACTACAAACCCGTACGCTGAAACTCAATGCCGCCAGTCTCGATAACAGCGGCACTTTGCAGTCGCGGGAATCGATGAATCTCACCCTGATCGGCGATACACAAAACCGTGCCGGTGGTGTGATCCTCAGCGACGGCGCACTGAATCTGGACGCCGCGACATTTAATAACGACGGCATCGCGCAAGGCACCGGCAGTGCTGTCTTTAGTTTCAGCCAAAGCGCCAGCAATCAGGGACGTTTACTTTCTGGCGGCCTGTTAAGCCTTGATGCACCGGCGTTCAGTAACACCGGCTGGCTGCAAAGCGACAGCCTGGATTTCAATGTTTCCGGCACACTGACCAACAGCGGCACGCTGATTGCGCAGGGTCAGGCAATACTTGGCGGTAATACGCTGGTAAACAGCGGAATGGTGCAGGCAGGCGCGCTGACTCTGCATCAGGCCAGCGTGAATAACACCGGCACGTTATTTGCCGCACAAATACTCAGTCTGAATACGCAGGCGCTCACGAATGCCAGCACAGCCAAAATTTTCAGTGCAGGTGATCTCGCCCTGGACAGCCACACACTGACGCAGAACGGCCAGATTGTGGCGCTCGGTGACATCACGCTGACATTGCTGGACACATTAACCCAAAGCGGCACGCTGGCAGCGGGAAAAACATTGAGCGTCGGCACATCAGGTGACTTTGTTCAAAACGGTACGATGCAGGGTCAAAGCCTCTTACTGACCAGCGCAGGCAACTTCAGTAATCAGGGCTCCCTGACGGGCGGTAACGGTGCTTTCAATATCCGTGCAGAGAACATCACGCAAAATGCCAGCGGCAGCCTGCAATCGGGTGGTGATGTCAGCCTTGAGAGTCGCGGGGCGATCGCCAACAGCGGGTTCATCGGTGCTGCCGGTAACCTGCTTCTGAGCGCAACCGGCACGCTGACCAACAGCGCCCTGCTCTATTCTGCACTCGACATGACACTTTTGGCTGATCGTATCAGTAACTTGCAGGGTGACATTCTGGCGGGAAACAACCTGTGGATGATGAAAGATGCCGCAGGGAATGCCAGTACTGAAACGGTCAACAGTTCAGGGACTATCGAGACCACCAACGGCGATATCTCAATTTATACCGGGCATTTACTCAATGAACGCAACGGGCTGAGTTTCTCCAATGAAGCGCATCAGTATGTTCCGGCGGGTCAGTCCTACATCGATATTTCTCTGAAAGACATTGATCCCGCGTTCCTGACCTACGATAAAGAAACCCTCTGCGGCGGTGGCGTCAACGACCACTGTACGACCCGCTACTTTGTGGTGATCAGCCCGCAGCTTGAAGATAAAAAAGTCCTTATCAGCGATGAGAAATGGACGGCCACCGCGGGAGGCAATGCGGCCAGGATTGCAGCAGGCCGTGATCTCACTGTTCAGGCCAACGCTCTGGACAATAATGCCAGCAACCTGCTTTCCGGTGCTGACATGACGCTTTCCGGAAACCAGTTGAATAATAATTCCGTTGAAACCGGCACCGTTTCGGCCTACCAGATTTATCATTACAACTGTACAAAAACGGCCGGTTGCCGGGAATCTGTCACGGCCTCGGAATATGCCGCTCAGCAGGCATCATCAGCCACGGTTCGTTTCGACCTGACCGGCGCTCCGGTTTATGAAACCAGTAACGACGCGACCGCATACCGCTCGGTGATCCAGGCCGGTGGCAACCTGACCGCTAACTTTGCCAGCGATATCAGCAACACCTCAACGTCCGCCCATGCCGGTAGCATCAGCCACGAGCTTTCTGCCCCCGAACTGAATTCACTCAGTGCACCAGCTGAAATTGCCAGTGCGTCTTCGCAGGATCTGGCCAGCGGCTCAGAGGCAGACATAACCGCGCCGCAGTGGCATGACAATATTGCCGATGCCCTGCAAAAACTGAACGGCAGCACGGCACTCAGCAGTAACGATTACCCGCTCCCCACCAGCAACAACGGCTATTTTGTGGAGAGCACGGATCCGCAAAGCCCGTATCTCATTATCACTAACCCGAAACTGGACGGACTCGGACAGCTGGATAACAGCCTGTTCAACGAAATCTATGCGATGCAGGGGATGAAAGCACCGGTCGTTCCGCGCGAAACCGGTCGTCAGTACACAGATGAATCCTCATTTATCGGTTCAGCCTATTTCCTCGATCGCCTGAATCTGCACCCTGATTACGATTACCGTTTCCTCGGCGATGCAGCATTCGATACCCGCTACGTCAGCAACGCATTGATCAACACCACCGGCAGCCGGTACATCAACGGGTTTGGTTCCGATCTGGCACAGATGCAATATCTGATGGACAACGCGGCTTTCGCTCAGCAGTCGCTCGGTTTGTCCTTTGGCGTCGCGCTCACTGCGGCACAAGTGGCCTCACTGGATAAAAGTATTTTGTGGTGGGAAAACAGCGTGGTGAACGGCCAGAATGTGCTGATCCCGAAACTGTATCTTTCCCCGAAAGATGTGGCACCGGTCACCGGCAGTGTGATCGCCGGGAACAATATTCAGCTGGCGGGCGGCAGTGTTACCAACAACGGCTCGACGATGCAGGCCAGCACCGGTCTTTACGTCTCCGGTCAAAGCACCATTGATAACCTCAACGCGGGTCTGATGAAAGCCGGGGGTGATCTCAGTCTGTTCGCACTTGGTGACATCAGCAACATCGGTTCAACCATCAGCGGACAGAGCGTTTCTCTGGTCAGCTATGACGGCAGCCTTATCAATAAGACGCTGACAGAACAGTGGAACGCTGCGGGTAAATCCGGCTTCGATACCCTCGCCCTCTCAAACACCCTGACGGGTGATATGGCCTCGATCAGCGCGGGCGATTCCCTGACGATGTATGCCGGTAAAAATATCGATATCACTGGTGCTAACCTCAGCGCTGGCAGCGATCTTGCCATGCAGGCACTGGGCGATATCAATATCAGCGCCAACCAAACCAGTGAGCTTGAGCAACGCAGTTCACGCGGCAAAAACTCCCTGACCGGGAGTACAGATACGCAGGCCAGCAGCATTTCCGCCGGTGGCAATCTCGCCATGCAGGCCGGTCATGACCTGAACATCAGCGCCAGTCAGATTGCCGCAGAAGGCGATGCCACACTCAAATCCGGCAACGACATTACTCTGCAAACGCAGAAACAAAGCGCCAGCAGCAAAACCAACAACAGCGAACAGCGCCTCAGTCTGGTGGATAACACCACGCTAAACGCAGGCGGTGATTTAACGCTGGTGGCCGGTCGTGACCTTAATTCGCAGGCCGCGAGCCTGAGTGCGGGCGACAACGCCACGTTAGCAGCAGGCCGCGATGTTAATCTCAACGCCGAAGCCATCAGCAGCTATAGCGAAACACACGGCAAGAAAAAACAGCAGGTCGATGAGCAAATCCGCCAGCAAGGCACCGGGCTAACCAGTGGCGGCGACACCCGCATTCAGGCCGGTCAGGACGTGGCCTTTAATGGCGCACAAGTCGATGCAACAGGCGATCTGGCCGTTACCGCCGGGCGCGACATCAGCCTTAACAGCGTTACCGAAAGCGATTATTCCTTCTTCGAGCAGACAAAAACTTCGGGCGGTATCTTCTCCAAAACCACCACACACACAGTGCGCGAAGATTACACGACCCACGAGAAAGGCACGCAGCTCGGCGGCGACAATATTTCGATGATGGCCGGTCACGACCTTAACGTGAATGGTTCAGACGTGATTGCCGACCGCAATGTCAGTCTGCTGGCGGGCAATGACGTCAACGTGCTGGCGTCCACCGAAGAACAATCCGCCTACCGTCTTGATGAGAAAAAGAAAAGTGGTCTGTTCAGCGGCGGCGGACTGGGTTTCACCATCGGCACCACAGAAACCCGCCACCGCGTCAATGAAGACGGCACGACGCAAAGCCAGAGCGCAAGCTCCATTGGCAGCCTCGGCGGCGATGTTTCCCTGATGGCGGGCAACAACGTCCACGTCAGCGGCTCGGACGTTATCTCCACCGCAGATATGCTGATCAGCGGTAAAAATGTGCAGATTGACCCCGGTCAGGACGCCCTGCACCGCAAAGAGGCTTTCGAGCAAAAAACCACCGGCCTGAACATCGCCCTTTCCGGCACCGCAGGCTCAGCAGTGAACAGTGGCTACACTGCGGCACAAAGTGCCAATGATGACAGCAGCGGCCGGATGGCAGCACTGGATGGCATTAAAGCCGGACTGAACGGCTATCAGGCGTATCAGGGTACCCAGCTCGACGGCAACAACAGCGATAACAATAGCTTTATCGGTATCTCGGCCTCAATCAGCCATCAGGAAAGCCGGTCCGAGCAGATAACCGAACAGCATGCCGCGACCGGATCTTCCGTCCTCGCGGGCGGTAACGCGACCCTGGAAGCCCGTGAGGGTGATCTCAATGTCATTGGCAGCAAAGTCAAAGCTGACGGTGACCTGAATCTGTTCGCCACCGACGATATCAATCTGCTGGCCGCGGATAACACCCAAAAAACCACCGGCAAAAACAGCAGTGCCGGTGGCGATATCGGCATCAGTTTTGGGGTCAGCAACAGCAAAGCCGGTTTCAGTATTTTCGCCGACGTCAACGCCGCCGCAGGCAAAAACCACGGCGACGGCACCACCTGGACGAATTCGGAAATCGGCGCGGGCGACAACCTGAATATCAATGCCGGTAACGATCTGAACATCCGCGGGGCACAGGTTTCCGGCGAGCAAATCACCGCCGAGATTGGCCGTAATCTGACTGTCGAAAGCCTGCAAGACACCGAGCATTACGATTCCAAACAGCAGAGCGCCGCAGCGGGCGGGAGCTTCACCTGGGGCGGCGGCGGTGGCAGCGGTTATATCAGTCTGAGTCAGGACAAAATGAACTCCGACTATGCCAGCGTCACCGACCAGAGCGGCATATTCGCAGGCAATGGCGGCTTCGACATCAACGTCGGCAACCATACCCAGCTCAGCGGCGGCGTGATTGCTTCCGATGCCACGTCGGACAAAAACCATCTCGACACCGGCACGCTGGGCTGGAACGACATCCGCAACAAAGCCGATTACAGCGTCGAAAGCAGCAGCGCCAGCATGAGCTCCAGCGGCAACAACACGTCGCCGTTCATGGGCAATATGGC
Source organism: Rahnella bruchi (assembly GCF_003614975.1). Taxonomy (GTDB): domain Bacteria; phylum Pseudomonadota; class Gammaproteobacteria; order Enterobacterales; family Enterobacteriaceae; genus Rahnella; species Rahnella bruchi. The sequence continues at coordinate 471,898 of NZ_QZWI01000003.1, forward strand.
CAACGGCATGCTCGCCGGGCTGGATAACGACGGCAGCGCCGCCAGCACCACCGGTTCCGCCATCGCTGACGGCACCATCACCCTCCGCGATAAAGATCAACAGAAGCAGGATGTCGCAGACTTAAGCCGCGACACCGATAACGCCCACAGCGCGCTGTCGCCAATCTTCGACGCACAGAAAGAACAGCAGCGCATCGATGAGAACAACGCCATTGCGCAGATTGGCTCGCAGGTCGCGGACATCGTGCGTACCGAAGGGAAAATTGCGGCGCAGGAAGCGGCGAAAAATCCCGACAATCTCGCCGCCGCCAAAGCCGCGCTGGAAGCCGAAGGAAAAACGCCGACCAGTGAAGACATCGCCCAACGCGCCTATGACACGGCGTTAAACAACTACGGCACCGGCAGCGATAAACAGAAAGCCGTACAGGCGATCACCGCCGCCATACAAGGCCTGACCGGCGGCGACTGGGGCTCCGCCGTGGCGGGCGCAGCCGCGCCTTACATGGCTGAATACATCAAAACCCACACCGCCGAGGGCGCCGAACGCATCATCAGCCACGCGCTGGCCGGTGCCATCGTCGCTGAAATGCAAGGCGGTAATGCCGCTGCGGGCGCGGCAGGTGCCGGGCTTTCAGCCGCAGGCGCGAAGTACATCGCCGCAGCATTCTATCCCGGCAGAGACATTAAAGATCTGAGCGAAGAAGAGAAGCAAGGCGTGGTCGCACTGGCAACGCTGGCTTCCGGCATCGCCGGCGGCGTTGTCGGAGGAGATGTAAGCTCGGGGATTGATGGGGCTAAGGGTGGGCAAAACGAAGTCAGCAATAATCTATTCGGTGGTACGGAATGGGGCCAGGAGCAAAAAGTAAAAGCGCATGGAGAAGATGTACTTTCGTGTGCAATGGCTCCAAACTCATCAAGTTGTCAGCGAGGACTCGCCGAGAATCAGGCCTATGCAACAGCTTTGGCGACCGCAGGACTCATCTACATACCGGGTGGAATGCAGGTCACTGCTGGCATCGGTGGTACAGCGAACGCTGGTATTCAGTACACAATAAATGGAGAAATAAATCCAATGGACGTATTGATAGCAACCTACGTCGGTGCATTTACTGCGAATACTGGACTGTGGGGAACCGTTGGTTGGAATACGGCCGGAGGGGCGACATCCAATTACCTAAAAGGCGATGCCCCTCTCACAGGTGCTGGCTGGGGCGCTGCAGGATCAGCCTTTGGTTATAGTATTGGTAAGGTTGTTCAAATCCCATTGAATAAAGTACTCAATCCTTCCTGGAAAAATTGGGAGTGGGTGGATATGGGGATGGGGATCAGTAAACCCTTACCACAATCTCCGGTTCCCGGAATGGCGGGTACTGCAGCATCTTCATTTGCTACGGAAAGTATGGGACAAGGAGTACCTAAGGCAGTTGATAATTTAAATAAAGGGGGCAAGTAATGAAAATAAGCTTATCACGATGGGTTTTCGCTGCTTTTCTTTTGGTCATAGCAATGACCGTAGTTGCCTTTACCATTACTTTATTTAAGCATCTGATTTTATACTTTATAGCAGGAATATTTTATGGCTCTTTTTCTCAGATGTCATTTCTCAGTATAAAAATTGGCTTATTCACTGGTGTATTAATAACAATCGGTTTATGGATAAAGCATCGATTTAATAATCGCTAATATATTTAATCCCGGCTAAGTCGCTGGAATCTCTTTATCTGTCATTCAGCCACAGCACTTCGTTGCATACCCCGCTGATCTCCGGAAAAGAGGAATTCTGAGTCACTTAGTAATTAAGCTAAAGCCGCTAATCCAGACGCTCTTTAAAAATCTGGCATCAGCATCTTCGCCGACGTCAACGCCGCCTCAAGCAAAAACCAAGGCGACGGCACCACCTGGACGAATTCGGAAATCGGCGTGGGCGACAACCTGAATATCAATGCCGGTAACGCTCTGAACATCAGGGGTGCACAGGTTTCCGGCGAGCAAATCACCGCTGAGATTGGCCGTAATCTGACTGTCGAAAGCCTGCAGACACCGTACAGGCGATCACCGCCGCCGTACAAGGCCTGACGGGCGGCGACTGGGGCTCCGCCGTGGCGGGCGCAGCCGCGCTTTACATGGCTGAATACATCAAAACCCACACCGCCGAGGGCGCCGAACGCATCATCAGCCACGCGCTGGCCGGTGCCATCGTCGCTGAAATGCAAGGCGGCAATGCCGCTGCGGGCGCGGCAGGTGCCGGGCTTTCAGCCGCAGGCGCGAAGTACATCGCCGCAGCATTCTATCCCGGCAGAGACATCAAAGATCTGAGCGAAGAAGAGAAGCAAGGCGTGGTTGCGCTGGCAACGCTGGCTTCCGGCATCGCCGGCGGCGTTGTCGGAGGAGATGTAAGCTCGGGGATAGATGGGGCTAAGGGTGGGAAGAATGAGGTTGAGAATAATGCGCTGAGTGATATTGCGCAGGCACAATCGGAAGGCAAGACGCTGGAGCAAAAGGCCGCTGAGTTCGTTGAGGCGGAGAACGAGCGTTATAAGAAAGAAAACTGCGGCGGGCTAAGTGCAGAAACCTGCTCAGCCAAAATGTACGATGAACGCAGGGAAGCGCTGAAAGGTACAACATCGTTTGGCGCTGATTTTGTGCCGGTGGTGGGTGATATTAAAGGCTTTGCGGAAGCTGATTCAGCTATAGGCTATCTGGCGGCGGTTATTGGGCTGATTCCGGGACTGGGAGATGTAGCTGGTAAAAGCCTCAAAGCAGCAGAAAAGGCTCTAGCAAAAGGTGATCTTGAGTCTGCTTCTAAGCTGATTAACCAAGCCAGCAATGAAATACAATCAGTAAAAGCTCTTGATGTCGGTTCTTATAAAGATCTCAAAGCGCGAGAAGTCGTTGGTGATGGGCTGGAGCATGATCATATTCCATCGTTTGCTGCCCTTCGTAAGGCAAAGGAAACTGAGCTGGGTAGAAAGTTGAGTCCAGCAGAAGAAAAAGCTTTATACCAGAATGCTACGGCAGTTGAGGTTCCTAAAGATGTACATACAGCAGGGCCGACATATGGTGGTAAGAATAACGCCACTCAGGTTCAAAATGATGCAATGGATCTTTGCGGAGCTGTGTGCCGTGATACTGATTCTTTAAGAAAGAATATGTTAGAGCGAGGATATGACCCTAAACTGGTCGATGATGCGATAAAACAGATTCAGGATAGGAACCAGCAAATGGGAGTGATTAAATAATGTTGCCATGGAATTACTTTATTGAGATTTTAGGGTGTTCAAAATTTGATGATAACTTTGTTGAATTATCTGAAAAATTCAATGAGTTACCAAGTTTCGATACAGGTGTACTGGGTGACAGGAATTATTACTCCTTCTTCCAAGCAGGTGTTTTGGTGTTGTTAGAAAATGAAACAGTAAATCAAATTAGTTTCTACATACAGCCGGATGAAGGGTTCTCAGCCTATAAAGGGGCTTTACCATTCAAAGGGCTAGAGTCTGAAATTATCCAATTGCTAGGTGAGCCCTCTGCCAGTGGCGGGGGAAAAATGGATATGCTTCTGGGCTACATAAATCGCTGGATCAAATATGAAAAAGAAGGTTATGCCTTGCACCTGCAATTTGATCAAAACGGGAAGTTGTGTAGAGCCAGTCTGATGTGCTTATAGTGAGAGATCCCGGCCACCGAGCCGGGATTTTTTATTTGTCACTCAGCCAGTGCGCGGCTCACCAGTTGCCCCCGTTCAACGGCTACGGTAACCGGTGTATCCGTCTCGAATCTCGCCTCTTCCAGCCAGTCATCCACTAGGTGCAGTCTGGGCAAGCGGGGCACGAAAATGCACGTCGGGGCTTCGTCGTCCGGCCATCAGAATGCACTGGCAAAAACTGGTTGTAACCTGCTGACTAAACTAGGAAAACTGCTGTTCGCTGGCCGACTTCGCAACGGATAAAGTTGTTGTTGAGAATAACTATCTGAGTGATAAGGACATCAAAACCTTCACTGAGAAGTATGCTCAGGCGAAGACCGATGCTGAGAAAGAGCAACTTATAGCTGACCTGAAAAAGCTGGACGCTGATAAGTAGAAACAGGCACTATCTACAGGAATATCAATAGCCGATCAGAAGGATGTACTGGCTGATCTGAAAACACTTGCTGCATCACCAGAATGTACCGCGAAGTGTCAGGAACTGGCTGCTTACTCCATCTCAGAACTGGAACCCGTCGCTAACAACACGCAACTGCATGAAGACAATCTTAAAAAGGGAATACTGGCGGGTGTTATTTATGCTCTGACAGTAGAGAAACCTGCGTCCGGCGGTTCTGGTTCTGGCCTGTCTTCATTGACGAAAGAGCAGCAACAGTTAATCAGAAATGCTGAAACAATCACGACAGCCAAAGGGATACAGAATCCATTCCCAAGGGATTTGAATGAGAAGGTTCTGTGGAATGGAGTTAAGGCTAATCCATCGGCTGGACAAAAACTTGATGGGATGAATAAAGATCCTCGTTTCCCTGCATCAGCAGGATTCCAGAAGATGCAAGTTACTCATGAATTACCCGATGGTTCTAATATCACAATACATTATCAATATAATTCAAATACGGGTAAGGCTTACGACATGAAAATTACATCTCCACAAGCGAATCCGTTGCAACCAGGCCCATCAATAAGGGATAAATAATGAAAATAAAAACTAAACGTTCTGAAAAAATCATTGAAGTTTTTGCAATGTATTGCATAGCTCAGGAAACTTATTTTCTTGGACATTCAAAAGGATATGCAGGGTTACTTGCATACAAAGCTAAAGATGTAGAAATCATAGATCCCGATTTATCTGGGAATTTTACCTATTTTGGTAACAATGGCTATGGGATTTATTATTCCGCGCTTATTAAAGAAGAATTACTCGATGATTTACTTGAAGGTGACGAAACTGCCTATAAACGCTTCCTTGAGATCCTGAAAGCTGAAGGTCGAATAGATCCAGACTTCTAATAATCATTAAATATTCCGGCCGCCGAGCCGGGATATTTTTACCTGTCACTCAGCGACAAGCGGCCGGATCACCAGTTGCCCCCGTTCAACGGCTACGGTAACCGGTGTATCTGTCCCAAATCCGGCCTCTTCCAGCCAGTCGCCTTTTAGTTGCAGGCTGGGCGGCGGCGGTGGCAGCGGTTGTATCAGTCTGAGTCAGGACAAAATGAACTCCGACTATGCCAGCGTCACCGACCAGAGCGGCATATTCGCAGGCAACGGCGGCTTCGACATTAGCGTCGGCAACCATACTCAGCTCAACGGCGGCGTGATTGCTTCCGATGCCACGTCGGACAAAAACCGTCTCGACACCGGCACGCTGGGCTGGAACGACATCCGCAACAAAGCCGATTACAGCGTCGAAAGTAGCAGCGCGAGCATGAGCTCCAGCGGCAACAACACGTCACTGTTCATGCCAACGGCATGCTCGCCGGGCTGGACAACGACGGCAGCGCCGCCAGCACCGCAGGTTCCGCTGTAGCGGACGGCACGATCGTTATTGGCGAAGAAGAGAAACAAGATATCGTTACTTCAGGGACTCCGGCTTCGGGAATCCCCCCCTCCCCCCTCATTACCCGCGCGCATTCCTCGCCGCCCCGATCATCCCGTCCAGCCATTCCTGATGGCCGTTGATCATCGGATTAGGGCGCGTTACCGCCAGTTCGCGTGCCGGTTTTCCATTTTGGGTTTCCTGCGTCAGGATACGCACGCGGCCACCGGAAAGTTCTTCAATCAGCCACGCGTGATGCACGTCGAGCCGGGTTTCGGCATCGCCTTCTGCCCAGCCGTGCCACGCCATGCGCGCTGGCTGGCCTTTGACCGGCGGGACGTATTCGTTAACCTGCGCTTCTACAGGAAAACCGAAGGTGCTGAACCGAAATCTTGCGCCGTCGCTCAGGCCTGGCCCGCTTCCGTCGTGGAAAGCTATATCAGACGCATTACTGTAATACACCGGCCATGCGGCGGTGTTATCGAGCTGCGCCCAGAGTTCCTCAACGGTCAGGCCGGTGATGATCATTTCGTTAGACGCGAAGTTGTCGGTTTCGCCGGGGATGTAGCCTTCAGGCCAGTTGATCGCATTCATGTGTGTTTCCTTTATTTCTGTGGAATAGCCTGCTGGCTGGTGTTCACAAAGAATACGTCTCACCGAGATATTACGGAAATCACCACTGGTGATAATAGATATGTCGTATTTTTATATCTAAATGCAGGGCAAAAAAACAGACAGAAGAAAACTTCTGCCTGTGAATTAATTCCCTGAATTACAACGATTATCAGCTGATGCTGTAACGCTCAAGCCAGTGTGCATAAGGCGCAGGCAGAACCCATGACGGATTATCTTCGCCCAGTTCTTTCGCCAGCGCATACGGATAATGCGGGTTGGCGAGCATCGCACGGCCAATCATGACCAGATCCATATCTTCTTCGCTGATGCAGCGCTCGGCGATTTGCGCGGAAGCCACGCCCCATGAACTGGCCACCGGTAAACCGGCTTCTGCACGCACGCGACGCGATACCGGCGCCAGGAAACCGGCACCCCACGGTATCTGCGCTTCCCATGTTGAGAATCCAACGCTGACGTTGAGCATATCCAGCCCTTTCTCACGCAGGATGCGCGTCAGTTTGATGGATTCCGCCAGCGTTTCTTCGTCGCGGCCATCGTATTCAATCACGCCAAAACGCGCGGTGATCGGCAGGTTTTTCGGCCAGACGGCGTTTACTGCGTCGAAAGTTTCAATCAGGAAACGGCTACGACCGGCGAAGTCACCGCCGTATTCGTCGGTACGGGTGTTCGAATGCACGGAAAAGAAACTTTGCGCCAGATAGCCGTGGGCAAAATGCAGTTCCAGCCATTCAAAACCGGCATCGCGGGCACGTTTTGCGGCGGCAACAAAATCCGCCATTACACGCTGGATATCAGCTTTGGTCATTTCTTTCGGCACTTTTGGCAGATGTTTGCCGAACGCAACGGCAGAGGGCGCAATCGTTGCCCAGCCACGCGGATCGCCTTCCGCAATATGGTCATCCCCTTCCCACGGCAGATTGGCGCTGGCTTTACGGCCTGCGTGACCGATCTGGATCCCCGGCACAGCGCCTGCGGCTTTGATGGATTTAGCGATTTTCGCCAGTTCAGCGGCCTGTTCATCGTTCCAGATCCCCAGACATCCCGGGGTGATCCGGCCTTCCGGCGAAACCGCTGTCGCTTCGACAATCACCAGGCTCGCACCGCCGCGTGCCAGCGTTGAGTAATGTACCTGATGCCAGTCGTTCGGCACGCCATCAGTGGCGGAATACTGGCACATCGGCGGTACCGCAATGCGGTTTTTCAGGGTGACGTCTTTAAGCGTAAAAGGCGTAAAAAGTGCAGACATAATATTTCCTCGGTGGATTGGCGCATTCAGCACACAGAGTGCTGCCAAAGAGCTATAAGCAGAAGTATAGAAATATTATAGTGCCTATCATCTTTCGTTATAACTCAATCGGTGCCCTGCTCATGCGCAATCTGAAGAGTCTCGACCTCAATCTGCTAAAGACTTTTGATGCGCTGCTTGATGAGCGCAGCGTAACCCGCGCCGCTGAACGTCTTTCCCTGACGCAGCCCGCCGTGAGCAGTATGCTGACACGTCTGCGGGAAAGTTTTGATGATCCGTTATTTGTGCGTTCGCGCTACGGCATTGTGCCGACCGAACGCGCGCTGGCGCTGGCTAAACCGATGAAACGGGTAATGGCGGAAATCGACGCCCTGTTGCAGCCGGAAGTGTTTGTGCCCGCTGATTGCAAGATGACATTTACTCTCGCCGCCACTGATTACGCACTCAGTGTGATTATTGTGCCGTTCTTTTCCCTGTTGCAGAAGCTGGCGCCGGGTATTCATCTGTCGGTTCAGCGGGCTGAAGATACAACCATTCAGGGGCGACTGGAGCGCGGTGAAATTGACCTCGCGCTGCTCACCCCGGAGACTACACCGCCTGATTTACATATCCGCCATTTGTACGATGAGCGGTACGTTTGCACGCTGCGTAAAGGCCATCCGGCACTGGATAAAGACAGGATTTCGCTGGATACTTTTTGTCAGTACGACCACGCGCTGGTGTCACTGAGCGGCGAAAATTTTGCCGGGATGACGGATACCGCGCTTCAGGTACTTGGTAAAAAACGCAATGTGGTGTTGTCGGTGAACAGTTTTCTGGTGCTGCCGCCGGTATTGCAGACCACGGATCTGATTGCCGTCGTACCGGAACGGCTGGTGCGCAACGCCGCAGGGCTGGAAGTCATGCCCCCGCCACTGGACATTCCCGGCTTTACCAAAGTTGCCGCCTGGCATGAGCGCTCGCATCTTTCTGCCGCCCATCAATGGCTGAGACAGCAACTGGCCGACGTCTGTCGCGAACAGTAATGACGCTTTCTGAAACTACAATAAAACTATCTTAAAAAGGGTACGAACCATGGAAAAACTCCCTGCCATCACCATCACGTATTGTTCTCAATGCAACTGGCTGCTGCGCGCCGCGTGGATGGCGCAGGAACTGCTGAACTCATTCAGCACCGATCTGGCCTCTGTGACGCTTGTCCCCGGCACCGGCGGCATTTATGAAATCAAAGTCGACGACCAGCTCATCTGGGAACGTAAACGCGACGGCGGTTTTCCGGACGCCGCGCCGCTCAAACAACGCGTGCGCGATATCTGCTTCCCGGAAAGATCGCTGGGGCATGTGGATAAGAAGAAGATTGGTGAGGACGATCAGACAGGCTCTGCAAGCTGAACAGCGACTGGGTGAGTTCTAAAACAGGGATGATCGTTTCACTGCAACACGTCGCCATCTCAGAAGATCCGATTCCGGTGCTCAAACATATGGCCAGTGCTGGTGGATTTACCAACGACTATGTCGGTTATGCCAACAAAACGGCGAAGTTCTCCGATCCAACCGGTGTGCCCACGGATTACGATCCCACCGGTCGCCCGTGGTATCAGCAGGCAGCAGTCCACCGGCGCCGCGTCTGCATTGCAGGAACAGGCAACGGGTCTGGCAGTCGCGGTGGGACATTTTCGGGTGTAATCACGCCGCCTGACTAAGATGTTCACCGTAGCGCCCGGACTTTATCCTCCGGGCGTTTTTTTCTTTCCTTCTCCGCCAGCTCACATTATTCCACCGACCTCAGATTTTTGTTATGTCTGTTTTATGCTAGGATTTTGACAAGCAACTATAAAGACAGCGTGTCATTTTTGAGGAACAATTAATGAAGTATCCCGTTGAGTTTCGATGGACTCAAAAACATGAGGATTATTGTGTACGCCATAAGATCCATCTTAAATTCCCGAATATAGTGAAAGGGATATATAAAAAGAGAAATATATTCCTTTTTAAAAAAGGGGAGAGAATCAAATTTACCACGGATGTTTGGATCGAAGAATATTCCTCAATGCCGCGGAAAAGTTTCTGTTCGATGGGGGCGTATTCTTATGCGTGCAGTAAATTACCCAATAACCTCAAAACCGGCAGATTTTGCAGCCTGGCCGCAGGGGTGCGGATTATGGGGCCGCAACATCCCATACACCGGTTTACGACCAGTCCCCTGACGTATCATGATTTTTTCCCGAAAGTGGCGCAGGAGCAATTCGGAGAAACGCTGAACATTGCCGGGTTCGACTATATGCCAGCGGCGACGGTATTGGGCCATGATGTCTGGGTGGGGGAACACGCGGTATTAAAAGGCGGCATCACCATCGGTAATGGTGCCGTTATTGCGGCCAACGCGGTGGTCACCAGTGATGTGCCGCCTTACGCCATCGTCGGCGGTATTCCGGCTAAGATCATTAAATACCGATTTGCACCAGAGATCATTGATCGCCTTCAGGCGATTGAATGGTGGGAATATAAAATCACTGATCTGCCCGATGTTACCCAATCGGATGACATTCTTTATTTCCTCCAACAGATGGAAGATAAAATAGCCCATGGCGAAATAAGAAAACATCAATATAAAGTCGTTAATATCGCGCACGAGTTAGCGAAAATATAAGAACAGCCACGCCGACGCATAGTACCTCAGGGATGTGGCCGGCGGTTCATTACTTTCCTGTTTTCACCGCGAAACTTGCAGACAGTTTGTCGAACACAATCGCTATCACCACCACCCGCGACGGTCAGCCAGCGGAAAGTACAGTCAAAAAAGTGCTGGGGATCTGACAGCAAAAAGGCCAGACGCGGTGAATCGTCCGGCCTTTTCACGTGCACCTGCGGGCGCTAGGCTTTCAGTTCCCTTTCAACCAGCGTCGTCAGCACGCCGATACCCAGCGGAATGATATCGTCATTAAAGTCATATCGCGGGCTGTGCAAAGATGCCGAAGGCGTTGCGCCATCAGCACCTAACCAGAAATACGCACCCGGACAGGCCTCAAGTAAATAGGCAAAATCTTCCGCCGCCATCGACGGCGCGTTGTTGAAATGCACCTTCTGAATGCCCGACGTATTTTCAGCGGCCTCGCGCACAATGTTCGCCTGCGCTGCATGGTTTTGCGTCACCGGATAGCCATATTCCCAGCGCACTTCTCCTTTCACACCAAACGGCTGCGGCACCGCATTGACATATTCCTCAATCAGCTGCCAGCAGGTTTCGCGGGTTTTACTGCTCAGGCAACGCAGCGTGCCCGACATTTGCAGGGTTTCCGGGATCACGTTGATGGCCTCACCGGCCTGAAGCTGTGTCAGGCTGATCACCGTTTGTTCCAGCGGCGACAGACGCCGCGAAATCAGACTTTGCAGGGACAGGATAAGTTGCGCACCAGCCACCACCGGATCGGCACCGAGTTCAGGCATCGCCGCGTGGCACCCTTTACCGGTCAGCGTGATGTAGAAATTGTCCTGTGACGCCATCATCGGCCCCTGACTGACCGCCACCTCGCCGACCGGCAAGCCCGGCCAGTTGTGCAGCGCGTAAACCGCCTGCATTGGGAAGCGCTCGAACAGCCCTTCTTTCACCATCATTTCGCCACCACCAAAGTTCTCTTCGGCAGGCTGAAAGATGAAATGCACTGTTCCACGAAAATGGCGGTTTTCACTAAGATGTTTCGCCAGTCCCAGCAAAATCGACGTATGACCGTCGTGACCGCAGGCGTGCATCAGCCCCGGATTCTGCGACTGGTGAGCGAAATTATTCAGTTCATGGATGGGTAACGCATCAATATCTGCGCGTAAACCAATGGACGGCCCCTCGCCGTTTCGCAATGTTGCGATAACGCCGGTCTCCGCTATTCCGGTGTGGACTTCAAGACCAAATGACAATAACAGCTCACTGATTATTTTTGCGGTGCCATGTTCATTCAGACCCAGTTCTGGGCGCATGTGGAAGTCCCTGCGCCATTGTTTTGCCTGTTCAATTATGTGTTGGGAAATGACCGCCATAAACCCTCTGTACTGTTCTGAATCCGAAGCTGTGCGATGCGCTCACCGGCAAGTAATGGGTTCAAAGTATCACATCCCGTCGTGAACAGATAAACGTGAAATCGGGTTGTTTTACCTGGGGAGATCGCGGCGGGGTGAAATTGAAGCAGGCGGAAATGATCCCGCCTGCTGAACAGTATTCAGTTTATTTGTGATCGCGGCGATACATTTCCCATTCATCGATTCCCCGGCCATCCGGGAATACGCAGTCGGCACGGACGCCGTTTGGCGTTTGCACACTCACCGATTTGCCGCCCCTCTCATGGCAATATACCGCCGCCGGATTCGCCATCCCGGTCTGATGTTTTTCCGGTTTATGGTGATAACTGACGCAACCTGCCAGCGCTGAAACTATGACGATGAGAAAGAGTTTGTTCATTCCGTGCCTTCATTAAAAGAGTAAACGACAGAGAATTCTATTCCCCGCCGCCCTGATTTATCTACTCCTGCTTTCTGAAAAGATTGCTCTTTTTGCTTCATTTATCAGGCATTCAGCTTTCAGGACAACGCTGATGCATCCTCACCCGCCGGAATACGCATCGGCGCATTCGGATTTGCTACCGCCATCCACACTGCTTCGGCGACATCTTTCGAATAAGTCACCAGCATTGTGGTGTCCTGAATGGCACAAAACACGCCCAAAGCGAAGTCCTGATAGGTTTCGGGAATTTTTTCTGACATCAGTTTGCGGGCATTGGCACCAAAACTTGTGCCAGGTGCACGCCCTTGCAGGATGTGATGACGGGATAGTATTTTCCTGTCTGACAGACATGAAAAAGGCGGCAACCGCCGCCTCTTCTGCATACTGCTAATTAATGCTCAGCTTATTTGTACATTTCTGCTGTACCGTAAAGCTGGTTATTACCGGATGCACCGATAATACGATATGAACTTGCGCCCGCCTGGGTGGCTTTTGCATTCAGTTCTGATTGCAGACCTGAAATCGAACCGGTGGTTGATGCGCCGACCACACCGATGGATTGCTGACCTGCCGGAGCGGACTGAACTTCAGTGGCTGCCAGAGTGGTGAATGATGCTGTTGCCAGTGCGATAGCGGCGAATGTCATAGCGATGTTTTTCATGATATTAATTCCTGTTCGTTAATTTTTCTTCGGGGTGCCTTCTTCAGGAACCTCAGTTTCAGGTCAACGTCATTTATTAATTAACGTTCGATAAGTAAATATTAGGCGTCGGCGAGAGGTTGTGCAAGCAGTTTATTTAACGACCGTTAACTAATTATGCGATCGCAAGGAAATGGCGGATAAAAGGTGTAAAGCTGGTAAGGGAAACGGCAGGGGCGGAAAACGCTCTGCCAGTTTCGCCACATCCAGCTGACGCAGATAGCGCAGTGCCTGAATGCCATAGAAAAGTCAGGATGCGCCGCTGATTCCCGACCATCCGCCGGGATTGATAATTTCTGCTCATGGCCCCGTCCGGTATTCAGGACTATTCCGATCGCCATCGCCGACTATGCTTAAGGCTTCGCTATAAAAAAATGCGCGTCATCAGCGCAGGCATAAAGCATCTCATTTGGTAATCCCGGAGGTCTGGCATGAGCAACCACGACGAAATCCACACATCCCACCTGAAACTGAAAGTGAATGGCCAGGTCCGACAGCTGGTCGTTGATACGCGCACCACGCTGCTGGATGCGTTACGCGAGAACCTGCAACTGACTGGCACTAAAAAAGGCTGTGACCACGGTCAGTGCGGAGCCTGCACGGTGATCGTCGATGGGCGGCGCATCAATTCCTGTCTGACGCTGGCGGTGATGCAGCAGGATGCTGAAGTCACCACCATTGAAGGACTAGGCACACCTGATAATCTGCACCCGATGCAGGCAGCCTTTATCAGGCACGACGGCTACCAGTGCGGTTACTGCACGCCGGGGCAAATCTGCTCTTCCGTGGCCGTTTTGCAGGAGATCGAAAACGGCATCCCGAGCCACGTCACCCACGATCTGGTTTCTCCTCCTCAGCGCACCGCAGATGAAATCCGCGAACGCATGAGCGGCAATATTTGCCGCTGCGGCGCGTATTCCAACATTCTTGCGGCAATTGAAGACGTCGCCGGGGGACAAAAATCATGAAGGCTTTCACGTATGAGCGGGTGCAAACGCCCGCAGGTGCCGCCAGCAGCACACTGCAACATCCCGGCGCAAAATTTATCGCGGGTGGCACCAATCTGCTGGATCTGATGAAACTTGAGATCGAGCAACCGTCGCATCTGATCGACGTTAACGGTCTGGCGCTGGACACTATTGAGCCAGACGGCAACGGCGGCCTGCGCATCGGCGCGCTGGTGCGTAATACCGATCTGGCGGCAGATTTACGTATCCGCCGTGATTATGCCGTGCTTTCACGCGCCTTGCTGGCCGGAGCCTCCGGCCAGTTACGCAATCAGGCCACTACCGCCGGTAACCTGCTTCAGCGCACCCGCTGCCCGTATTTTTACGACACCAATCAGCCTTGCAACAAACGCCAGCCCGGCAGTGGCTGTGCAGCCCTGAAAGGGTTCAGCCGCCAGCATGCAGTAGTCGGTGTCAGCACTGCCTGCATCGCCACACATCCGAGCGATATGGCCGTTGCCATGCAACTGCTGAATGCCGTCGTCGAAACCATCAATCCTGACGGCGCGGTACGGCGTATTCCCCTTGCCGATTTCTACCGTGCGCCCGGCGAAACGCCTCACCTGGAAACCGTGCTGGCCACCGGAGAGCTGATCACCGCCGTGACCCTGCCGCCGCCAGCGGGCGGAACGCAGATTTATACTAAGGTTCGTGACCGGGCGTCTTACGCCTTCGCGCTGGTCTCCGTCGCCGCGATTGTTCAGGCAGACGGCACTGGCCGGGTCGCACTGGGTGGCGTGGCGCATAAACCCTGGCGGCTGGCAGAAGCCGATGCACAGGTGGCGCACGGTGCCGGAGAGGTGTACGCGCGGCTCTTCGCTGACGCGCATCCGACACCTGAAAACGAGTTTAAGCTGATTCTGGCGAAACGAACGCTCGCCTCAGTGCTGGCGCAAGCGAGGGCATAATCCGATGAAATTTGACACTCCTGCACAACAAAATCCTATCGACCAGATGAAGGTTGTCGGCCAGCCCCGCGACCGTATCGACGGCCCGCTGAAAACCACCGGGACCGCACCCTACGCTTTTGAATGGCACGATGAAGTACCCGGTGCCGCTTATGGTTATGTGGTGGGATCGGCCATCGCCAAAGGCCGGATCACCGCGATGGATCTGCACGCCGCCGAAAACGCGCCCGGCGTGCTGGCAATCGTCACCGCAGACAACGCCGGTGAGCTGGGCAAAGGCGATATGAACGCTGCCAGACTGTTCGGCGGTCCGCAGATTGAGCACTACCATCAGGCGATTGCGGTGGTGGTCGCACAGACGTTCGAACAGGCGTGCGCCGCGGCCTCGCTGGTGAAAGTGGAGTATCTGCAGGAAGCGGGCGCATACAGTCTGGCGGAGCAAAAACCTGCCGTCACCAGCCCGCCGGAAGATACACCGGATAAAACCGCGGGTGATTTTGCCAGCGCCTTCGCCGCTTCGCCGGTTCAGCACGACGCCCTGTATACCACGCCGGACCAGAGTCATATGGCGATGGAACCCCATGCCTCATTGGCGGTCTGGGAAGGCGATAAGCTGATCCTGCGCACCTCGAACCAGATGATTGCCTGGTGCCGCAGCGAACTGTCCAAAACGCTCAGAATCCCTGAAGAAAAGATCCGCGTGATCTCGCCTTATATCGGCGGCGGTTTCGGCGGCAAACTGTTTCTGCGCAGCGACGCCGTACTGGCAGCGCTGGCGGCCCGTGCGATAAACAAACCGGTCAAAATCGCCCTGCCACGGCCGATGATCCCAAACAACACCACGCATCGTCCGGCCACTATCCAGCACATCCGCATTGGTACGGATGAGAAAGGTCAGATCACCGCCATCGCGCATGAGAGCTGGTCCGGCAATCTGCCCGGCGGCACACCGGAGACGGCGGTGCAGCAAAGCGAGCTGCTGTATGCGGGTAAAAACCGCCTGACCGGGCTGCGGCTGGCACAGCTGGACTTACCTGAAGGTAACGCCATGCGCGCCCCCGGTGAAGCACCCGGCCTGATGGCACTGGAAATCGCCATCGACGAAGTGGCGGGAAAAGCCGGTGTCGATCCCGTTGAATTTCGTATTCTCAACGACACACAGGTGGATCCGCTACATCCGGAGCGATTCTTCTCACGACGCCAGCTGATCGAATGTCTGCGCACCGGCGCCGAGAAATTCAGCTGGAACCGTCGTAACGCGACCCCGGCGCAGGTTCGTGACGGGCGGTGGCTGATCGGTATGGGCGTCGCGGCGGGCTTTCGTAACAACCTGCTGGAGAAATCCGGCGCGCGGGTGCATCTCGACACTCAGGGCATGGTGACAGTCGAGACTGACATGACCGATATCGGCACCGGCAGCTACACCATCATCGCGCAGACCGCCGCCGAAATGCTGGGCGTGCCGCTGGAGAAAGTGGTGGTAAGGCTGGGGGATTCAGACTTTCCGGTATCAGCCGGTTCCGGCGGCCAGTGGGGTGCGAATACTTCCACTGCGGGCGTCTACGCCGCCTGCGTAAAACTGCGCGAAACCATCGCGGAAAAGCTCGGGTTTGATGCACAGAAATCGGTATTTACCGACCAACTGATTTGCCAGGGCGACCGCACAGTCCCGCTCGCGGAGGCCGCAGCCAACGGGACCCTCACCGTCGAAGACACCATCGAATTTGGCGAACTGGGTAAAACATTCCAGCAATCGACATTTGCGGCGCACTTCGTGGAAGTCGGCGTGGATATCGCAACCGGCGAAACCCGCGTCCGCCGCATGCTGGCGGTGTGTGCCGCTGGCCGAATTCTTAACCCAAAAACCGCACGCAGCCAGGTGATCGGCGCCATGACCATGGGCGTCGGCGCTGCGCTGACGGAAGAGCTGAACGTCGATACGAATCTGGGGTATTTCGTCAATCACGATCTGGCTGGCTACGAAGTCCCGGTGCATGCCGACATTCCCGATCAGGAGGTGATTTTCCTCGACGACACCGACCCGGTTTCCTCGCCGATGAAAGCCAAAGGCGTCGGTGAACTGGGCCTGTGCGGCGTCAGCGCCGCCATCGCCAATGCCATTTATAACGCGACAGGTGTCAGGGTCAGAGATTATCCGGTGACACTGGACAAAGTGATCCGAGGATTGCCGGAGCTGGAGTGATATTCTCATCGGCATCTGAATACTCTTCAAATTTTTCTTTGAGTTGCATTTTTTCCTTACCCGGAGAGAACCTGAGGGCGCTGTCTGAAAAACCTGAATGGCGAGACAGAAATAGAAAGCAAACTGAGATGCTAATCGAAATGAGTGTTTGATAATCAGGGAGTTTAAAACAGAAATGGTGCCGACTACCGGAATCGAACTGGTGACCTACTGATTACAAGTCAGTTGCTCTACCTACTGAGCTAAGTCGGCATTTGGAGTGTTACCGGGGAACTACGGGGTGCTAAATTAGTGAAATCTGACGCTGCCGTCAAGCCCTCTAAAGTGCGTTTGCTGCTTTTCTCATCACCCTAGGTGAAATAGGGACTTAGCACCGGTTTCATGACTAAAAATCCACCGGTGCTATGCGTTACGGACGGACTAAATCGTCGCCGTAGCCAATCCATTTGTAGGTCGTCAGGGCTTCTAATCCCATCGGGCCGCGGGCGTGAAGTTTTTGTGTACTGACCGCCACTTCTGCGCCTAAACCGAACTGTCCGCCGTCGGTGAAACGGGTGCTGGCGTTGACGTAAACCGCTGAAGAATCCACTTCACGCACGAAACGGTCGGCACTGCTGATGGATCGGGTGAGTATCGCATCGGAATGCTCGGTGCCGTAGGTGCGGATATGCGCCACAGCGGCATCCAGATCGGCCACCACGGTCACGTTCAGATCCAGCGACAGCCATTCGTCCGAATAATCTTCTTCGGTCACGGCCAGCACTTTCGCCGGGCCATTTTGCAGATAAGGTATCGCGGATTCGCTGGCGTGCAGCGTGACACCTGCGCGGTGCATTTTATCGCTCAGTTCCGGCAGGAAGCGGGCAGCAATCGCCTGATGCACCAGCACAGTTTCCAGGCTGTTACACGCGCTCGGACGCTGCACTTTCGCGCTTTCCAGCACGATCAGCGCTTTATCGAAATCAACGCTTTCATCCACAAACGTATGACACACGCCAATACCGCCGGTGATCACCGGAATAGTGGACTGTTCGCGACACAGTTTGTGCAGCGCCGCGCCCCCGCGTGGGATCAGCATATCGACGTATTTATCCAGACGCAGCAGTTCCGCCACCAGCGCGCGATCCGGACTTTCAATGGCCTGAACCGCCGCTTTCGGCAGACCGCACTCTTGCAGCGCCAGCTGAATAACGTTTACCGTCGCCTGATTGGTGTGATGCGTTTCTTTGCCGCCGCGCAGGATAACGGCGTTACCGGTTTTCAGGCACAGGCTGGCGACGTCGATGGTGACGTTCGGGCGCGCTTCATAAATCACGCCGATCACGCCGAGCGGTACACGGCGACGTTCGAGACGCAGACCGCTGTCCTGCTGTGAACCATCAATCACCTGCCCTACCGGATCACTCAGACGACACACATCGCGCACGTCGCTGGCAATCGCCGATAAGCGCGCGGGCGTGAGCAGCAGGCGGTCTAACAATGCTTCGCTCATGCCGCTTTCACGTGCAGCGGCCATGTCGAGTTCGTTGGCAAGAATAATGCTCTGGCTGTTGGCTTCGAGCATGTCGGCCATCAGCATCAGCGCGCGGTTTTTCTGCGCGGTGCTGAGGGTGGAGAGCTGCCAGGACGCGGCTTTCGCGGCCTTGCCCATCTCGTTAAGCATGGAAAACTCCTTAACTGACAATCATGTCGTCACGATGCACGGCAACTGGGCCGTATTCGTAACCGAGAATTTCGCTGATCTGCTGAGAGTGATGACCGGCAATCATGCGCATCGCATCGCTGTTATAGCGGCTGACACCGTGCGCGAGGTCGCGTCCGTTCAGGTTGCGGATGCGGATCACTTCGCCACGCGAGAAATCGCCTTTCACTTCGCGGATACCTTTTGGCAACAGTGAGCTGCCGCGTTCCATCATGGCGGAAACCGCGCCGTCGTCGATGGTGATTTCACCGGCAGGCGGTGCGCCGAAGATCCAGCGTTTGCGGTTCTCCAGCGGCGTCTGCATCGCGTGGAAACGTGTGCCGACGGACACGCCGTTAATCACATCGCCAATCACGCCCGGCAGATTGCCTGCAGCAATAATGGTATCGACACCCGCACGGCACGCGACATCCGCGGCCTGTAACTTGGTCGCCATACCGCCGGTGCCAAGACCTGAAACGCTGTCACCCGCCACACCACGCAGTTCGTCATCAATGGTCATGACTTCGCGGATAAGTTCCGCCTGCGGGTTGGTGCGCGGATCGGCAGTAAACAATCCGCTCTGATCGGTCAGCAGCAGCAGTTTATCGGCACCAGCCAGAATTGCCGCCAGCGCGGAGAGATTGTCGTTATCGCCGACTTTGATTTCAGCCGTCGCCACCGCATCGTTTTCGTTAATGACCGGCACAATATGGTTATCGAGCAGCGCATGCATGGTGTCGCGGGCGTTCAGGAACCGCTCGCGGTCTTCCATATCAGCACGCGTCAGCAGCATCTGACCAATGTGGATGCCATAAATAGAGAACAATTGCTCCCACAGCTGGATTAAACGGCTTTGCCCGACGGCAGCCAGCAGCTGTTTGGAAGCAATGGTGGCGGGGAGTTCGGGGTAGCCAAGATGTTCACGCCCGGCGGCAATAGCGCCCGACGTCACAATCACAATCCGATGCCCTGCCGCATGTTGTTGCGCGCACTGGCGGACAAGCTCAACAATGTGAGCACGGTTGAGGCGGCGTGAACCGCCAGTGAGCACGCTGGTGCCCAGTTTTACAACCAGTGTCTGACTACCACTCATAATCGTTCCATTAGTGTGAATAAGAAGTGCTTCTGTGTCTTTTTTAACAGGGGAGAAGCGTTATGCCAACCGGCATAACGCTATAATAGCAGCATTCAGTATGGGAATGGGTAGTACGGAAGGTCAGGCAGAGAGCTTCACCGGTTGTTCGCTGAAATCATCAGCGGGTTCCAGTCTGAGCGACATCTCTTCAATCATCTTATTCAGGTTCTTGTGAAACACTTTTAATGTCGTCTCAAGCTTCTCACGAACTTCAGCATCTTTAATGTTTTGCGCTTTCCAGATGCCATCTTTATCGAATAAACCAAAATGATAAACATAGGTAAAACGTTCAGCTTCAGCCTGTAGCTCAATCCACCAGCCCCAGAACTCACGCTTCTCTGGCGCGGGTTTCACGTTCACACAAACCGCTAAGCAGTCAAAGAAAAAGCGGTCGTTCTCGCATTTCCCTTCTCTAATGTACGGCCCCAATGTACCGAAACGTTTCATTAGCCTGCTTTTAGGATGACCACTTGGTAACGTCATTGTACAACCTCCATAGAAAGACGATCCTTTTTAGCAAAACGTTAGGAATTAGCAACCGTTAAGTTAACGCATATGCTTTTGCAACCACTCACAAATCTCGTGTAATGCGCGATCAAAATGCTCGTAAAGCGGCTCATTCTGAATCGCTAAAAGCTTACCGTCAGATGAAGAATCCGCAATCAACTTGGCTTCAGCCTTCGGACTGAAGATGTCATTTTCCCAATACGCGGCCAGCATTGGCGTCGGCGTTCTGCGCCCGAGCAGTCCCTGCATTTTCAGAGAATATCGATTAAGTTCGGTTTTGAGTGCGGAATCCGACGCGCTCGACATACCGAGCCGGCTCGCCAGCACATCCATATACATATCGGGAACCTGTTCCTGACATTTCGGGTCACTCAGCAGGGAATGCACCAGCGCGCCTAATGTGGCAACAGCGCAGACACGGCGCGGCTCTAGATAGGCCAGACGCACAGCGACGTTCGCACCAAAACGATAACCCAGCAGGCTGACGCGGCTGGCATCGACCCAGGGAACATCGGAAAGCTGGTGCAACACCTGCTGATGCAGGAAGCTGGTGTCCTGAGTGAGTTTCCACTTCGACGAAAACCCGATCGACGGCATGTCGATGGTCAGCATCGCAATGCCCATCGGCGCGAGATAAGAACGGAACAGGCGCTGGTGGTCACTTTGTAAGGTATCCAGACCGCCGCACACCATCACGGTCGGGAATGGCGCTTTGCCTTCATTCGGCAGGTGCAGAAAACCGGTGATCGGCGCTCCGCCCGGAATTTTGAAGTCGATCTCTTTGAGATCATACGGCGAATGATCAGACGATTTCTCGAACGCTTTATTGGCCAGTACTTCTGCCTGTTCCGCCAGCGTATCGCCTTTGAGATGCGGATAACCGGCGATGCTGTAAAGGTTCGCCGCCTTCAGCCAGTATTCGCTGGCGAGGTTCGGATCTTTTTCTTCTGCGGCTTTTTGCTGCCATACCATCGCCTGATTAGACCATTCGTACACCCAGTTGCCGTTACGGTAGCCAATCACGGTATCGAGCAGCAGCGGATCGCTGTGCTCAGCTTTGGACACCGCGATGCGCGAAAGCACTTCTTCGACTTCTAAAGGATCAACACCCCGCCACATCCACATCAGACGGTTAATGGTTCTGTACCAGCAATTTACCGTGTCGCCTTCCAGCGCAGTATGCATCGGCGGATGCGTATTATGATGATGAACGCGACGAACCAACGTCGAAGTTTCCGGGTATTTAAAGGAAGGTTTAAACAGTTTTTCCGTAAGATTGGCTGGAGCCATAATGCATGATCCTCCGTTAACAAGCAGCAAGTCGCCCGCAGGCAACCCTTTCTGGACGGGATTATAACCCGCCCACGTTGCGATAAGACAGGAGTGAGGTCAAGCAGAAAGGATTTCAAGTCAACAAAAGCAAAACGCCCGGCAATAAGCCAGGCGTCTTTTATAAAGTGCAGGGGATCATTTTCCCACTAAAGGAGGAACAAACACGACGCCCATATCCCACGGCTGTTCGATCCAGGTGTTCTGCGGAATGTCGATCACGTAATCATCGACCAGCGGCGCGCCAGCGGGTTTAGCGAAGATCGTGATGAAATGCGCTTTCGGATACATTTCGCGAATGGCTTTGGCGGTGCCACCGGTATCAACCAGATCGTCGATGACGATAAAGCCTTCGCCGTCGCCTTCTGCGCGTTTCAGCACGTGCATTTCGCGCTGATTATCATGGTCGTAGCTGGAGATACACACGGTATCCACATGGCGGATGCACAGCTCGCGAGCCAGCAACGCTGCAGGAACCAGGCCACCACGGCTGACTGCAATAATACCTTTCCATTGTTCTGCCGGCAGCAGGCGTTTAGCCATAGTGCGGGCGTGGATTTGCAGCATGTCCCAGGTTACAACGTATTTTTCGCTCATAAAGGTATCCCAGCCAGTGAATTAACGGCTTCTAAAAATATATTCGGGGGAAAAAAGGTTGCGCGAGATTATAGTGAGTCCGTCTCACAAAAACCAGCAATTATCTGGCCTCACTGACCCAAATATCCCGGAATTTATCCCCGCGCCCGCGCACAGGTTAAGATTAAGTGATATTCTGTCAGGCCACTCGCCACACAGTCTGGCGGGGATTACTTAACCTTAAACCTACAGCATCTCAATCAGTTCCCCTGCAAATGGAGCCTGAATGAGCTGACTGTTACAGGAGACTTATAGTGTCTGAACTGTCTCAGCTTTCGCCACAACCGTTGTGGGATATTTTTGCCAAAATCTGTTCAATTCCGCATCCTTCTTACCATGAAGAAGAACTGGCAAAACACATCGTTGAATGGGCACAGGAAAAGGGTATCCACGCTGAGCGTGATGAAGTCGGCAACATCTTGCTGCGCAAACCGGCCACCAAAGGCATGGAAAACCGCAAAGCCGTTGCCCTGCAGGCTCACCTCGATATGGTGCCGCAGAAAAACAACGATACCGTTCATGATTTCACTAAAGATCCGATCCAGCCGTTTATCGAAGACGGTTGGGTAAAAGCCCGCGGTACTACGCTGGGTTCTGACAACGGCATCGGTATGGCGTCCGCGCTGGCCGTTCTGGCTGATGACAGCGTAGAACACGGCCCGCTGGAAGTGCTGCTGACCATGACCGAAGAAACCGGTATGGCAGGCGCATTCGGCCTGCAACCGAACTGGTTACAGTCTGAAATCCTGATCAACACCGATTCCGAAACCGAAGGCGAAATCTACATGGGTTGCGCCGGCGGGATTGATTTTACTGCCACACTGCCACTGAGCCGTGAAGCGGTACCGGCAGGTTTCTCCACGCTGAAACTGACCCTGAAAGGGCTGAAAGGCGGTCACTCCGGCGCAGAAATTCACTTAGGTCTGGGCAACGCAAGCAAACTGCTGGCGCGTTTTCTGGCTGATAATGCCGAAACCCTTGGCCTGCGCGTGCTGGACTTCACCGGCGGCACACTGCGTAACGCCATCCCGCGTGAAGCGATTGTGACTCTGGCCGTTTCCGCTGATAAAGCAGATGCACTGAAAACGGCAGCTCAGGAATTCCTGGCGACCATTCAGTTCGAATTGTCTGCGGTTGAGAAGAAAATTGCTCTGGTAGTAGAACCGGCTGAAAGCGCTGCGAAAGCGCTGACCGCTGAAACTCAGGGCAAATTCATTGCCTTGCTGAACGCAACGCCTAACGGCGTGATCCGCATGAGTGATGACGTGAAAGGCGTGGTAGAAACCTCCCTGAACGTCGGTGTTGTCACCATGAAAGATGACGAAGTGGCGATCAACAGCCTGATCCGTTCTCTTATCGACAGCGGTAAAGAATACGTGGTCAGCATGCTGAATTCACTGAGTGAACTGACGGGCGCAAAAAGCCTGGCAAAAGGCAGCTACCCTGGCTGGAAACCTGAGCCAAGCTCTCCGGTCATGACTCTGGTGCGTGAAACTTACCAGACGCTGTTCAACAAAACCCCGAATATCATGGTTATCCATGCAGGTCTGGAATGCGGTCTGTTCAAAAAACCGTATCCGGAAATGGACATGGTTTCCATCGGGCCAACCATCACCGGGCCGCACTCGCCGGATGAGCAGGTTGAAATCGCCAGCGTCGAGCTGTACTGGAAACTGCTGACGGCTCTGCTGAAAGCGATTCCTGAACGCGGGTAATTTTTTGCTCCCTCCCCTGCGAAGGGGAGGGTTGGGGTGGGGTGGGGTATTAAAGCAAAATCACTAAGTTGAAGTTTGCACTACTCTCGGTGTTGCTTGCTAAACCCCCTCCCAGTCTCCCCTTTCGCAGGGGGAGGAGTTTAAATCCAAAAGAAGCTGCCGTTCTATCTGCGGATCCTGCAACGTCACATGTAACCCCACCAGCCTGACTCCCCGCCCGCCACGCCGTTGTTCCCAGGTATCACGCGCCACTTTCAGTAAATCTTCTTTATTAAGCACCGGCCAGACGTGTTCCTGCGTGGTCTGCTGGAAATCATGAAATTTGAGTTTTACACCCTGCCGCGCAATGCGCAGATCCGGGCTGACGCGGCTTAAACGCGTCTGCAATTCAGGGTATAAACGTTCAATCAGCGCCACACACTCTTCCCAGCTGTGAATATCTTCCGCCAGCGTGCGTTCCACACCGACAGATTTGCGCAGGCGTTCGGGAGAAATTTCACGTTCGTCGATACCCTGACAGCGTTCCCACAGCACGCGGCCAAACTTACCGAATCCCTTGAGCAGTTTAGCCAGATCGTAACGCTGCACATCGCCGCAGGTGATCAGCCCGTGCTCCTGCAAACGCTGGGCAGTGACTTTACCCACGCCGGGGATTTTACTCAGCGGAAGATCCTGCAAAAATGCGTCGACCTTATCCGGCGTGATCACAAACTGGCCGTTGGGTTTATTCAGATCAGAGGCGATTTTTGCCAGGAATTTAATCGGCGCAATCCCCGCAGAAGCGGTCAGATTGATTTCATCGAAAATGGCCTGACGGATCTCCGCCGCGATTAACGTGGCTGAACCGTTGCACTGCGTGGCCTCGGAAACATCCAGATAAGCTTCGTCGAGTGACAGCGGCTCGATCAATGGCGTATAACGCGCGAAGATTTCGCGAATGTGGTTTGAAGCTTCTTTGTAAGCCTCCATCCTGCCGGGAATGACTTTCAGATGCGGGCACAGTTTGAGGGCCATTCCGGTGGGCATAGCGCTGTGAACACCGAATTTGCGGGCGGGATAATTGGCGGTACTGATGACACCACGACGGTCACGACTGCCGCCAATGGCAATAGGAATGTCACGCAGGGAAGGATCATCGCGCATCTCGACGGCGGCGAAAAAGCAGTCCATATCCACGTGAATGATTTTACGCATAGCCCTCCCTCAATGACTGTATAAGTATACAGTTGAATGGCGTAATTTCAAACACAGAAAATATCGGTTAATTTCGCTTAATTAATCACCAGGAATGGCATTGGAATAGTTTTACAATTCAAAGCCACAGAAATGATTATTTGGTGATTGCTAAAAAATTAATCAGTATTAATATGGCATCGTTTCAGACAGGCAGTACATAAGAAGAAAATCAGTGGCGGTCCTACAGGCAGTTCAGCTGTAGACAAAATAATCAGAAATATTACCAATCAGGATTTAGAATGATCAGAATCGCGCTGTTTCTTGCGATGCTCCTCAGTTTGCCTTTATTTACAGCAAATTACGCCGTGGCCAGCGACGCTGTCCCGGTAAACGCAGCACTTAAAAAACAACTATTAGGTGCCCCCGTTTATATCCAGATTTTCAAACAAGAACGTAAACTCGAATTGTATGCTCAGCTCGACGGCGAATTTCGTCTGATCGGCAGCTATGGTATCTGCGATTTTTCCGGCGGTTTGGGAAATAAACGTCGTGAAGGCGATTTTAAAAGCCCGGAAGGTTTCTATAACGTGGATATTCACCACCTGAAACCCGACAGTCGTTTTTACCGCGCCATTAACATCGGCTTCCCGAATGCTTACGACATCTCGCAGGGTTATTCAGGTAAGTATCTGATGATCCACGGTAACTGTAAGTCTATCGGTTGCTATGCGATGACCGACGGTTATATGGACGAAATCTTTACCTATGTGCAGGCCGCGTTCCAGTTCGGGCAGCGTAATCTGCAAATCAGTATTTATCCATTCAAAATGACCGATGCCAACATGAAGGCGCATAAAAACTCAAGCTACTTCGGCTTCTGGAGCCAGTTGCAGCCGGGATATGCGTACTTTGAGAAACACCATCAGCCACCGAATGTCGTGGTGAGTGATGGTAAATATGAAGTGTTGCAGCCGTTGTCCAATACCCCGCTGTCTTCACAGCTGGCGTTCGCCCCGATGAAATAATGCGAACTCACCTGGGGCAATCTTGTTCCAGGTTTCGTTTGCTGTCAGCGGTTGCGTGGCAATCACGGTGACGACATCATTGGGTGTCGTCTGCTGCTGAAAATCAATTTCCACATCCTGATCCAACAATGTTGCCTTGCCGAAAGGCGCCCGACGGGTGATCCAGTGTAAATTCGTCGAGCAATAAGCCATCACAAAATTCCCGTCCGACAGCAGCATGTTAAACACCCCTTTCTGCCGTAACTCATCCGCCAGTGACGCGATATAGCGAAATACCGGTGGCCAGCTGGAGGGCCGGCGCGGATAACGTTGCGTGAGTTTATGCAGCAACCAGCAAAATGCGTACTCGCTGTCAGTCTGACCGACCGGGCGCAGGGTGCCGGTATCCAGCTGGCGATAGCCGCGAAGCTGACCGTTGTGCGCGTAAGTCCAGTTGCGTCCCCACAGTTCGCGGGTAAACGGATGGGTATTTTCCAGCGCCACTTCGCCACGGTTTGCCTGACGAATATGGGAAATCACCGCGCAGGACTTAATCGGGTATTCCTGAACAAGGCGGGCAATGGGCGAATTAAAACTTGGCGTCGGATCTTTAAAAGTGCGACAGCCATTCCCTTCATAAAAGGTAATGCCCCAGCCGTCTTTATGCGGGCCAGTCCCGCCACCGCGCTGAACTAATCCGCTGAAACTGAAACAAATATCAGTAGGAACGTTAGCGCTCATCCCGAGCAATTCGCACATCACCAGCCTCCTTTAATTATTCTAATAATGCGCTGCGCTAAGGTAAGACAAGGCGGAATCTGGCGAAGAAGCGGAGTTTACACAGAGTAAATGAGCATTCTGAGCCAGATTTCAACGCCGTATTACCAACGTGCGGCGAATTATTTCGCCATTTCTTTTTCGATTAAGAGAATCAGGATATGAATCACTTTGATATGGATTTCCTGCACGCGGTCTGCGAAACCAAAGTGCGGAACGCGGATTTCCACGTCGGCTGAGCCGTCCATTTTGCCGCCGTCTTTACCGGTCAGGGTAATGACTTTCATGCCTTTGGCACGCGCAGCTTCGATAGCCTTGATCACGTTACCGGAATTACCGGACGTGGAGATGCCCAGCAGAACGTCGCCTTTCTGGCCAACGGCTTCCAGATAGCGGGAGAAAATGTACTCATAACCGAAATCGTTGCCGACGCAGGAGATGTGGCTGACGTCAGAAATGGCAATCGCCGGATAGCCCGGACGGTTTTCGCGGTAACGGCCGGTCAGCTCTTCGGCGAAATGCATGGCGTCACAGTGTGAACCGCCGTTGCCGCAGGAAATGACTTTCCCACCCGCTTTGAATGAATCAGCCAGAAGCACAGCTGCACGTTGAATAGACTCAATATTTGCCGGATCGCTGATGAATTTATTCAGCGTATCAGCAGCTTCGTTCAGTTCAGTACGGATAATATCCTGGTACATAGCAGCCTCTTTTATATCCATTTGCAGCCGGTTTTAACACGGCCGATAGCAATAAAACGTTCCGTTGTGCAGTTTAACGGAAAGCCGAAACAGCGAGAAGCCATGAAGCGGTAATGATTCCGATAGTTTGGATTTTTGACGCTTCGTGCGACCGGTTTGTGAGCTGTGTTGTAATTAGTATGTAAACACATTGATAAAGAAATGAGCATGGACTAAAACCATTGTATCCCTACAACAGGTCAGACCTCCTACTACTCAGGAGCTTTACTATGATGGTTCTTAGCATTGTTGCATTTGTCGTGATCCTTGGTGTGTTGTTCTACCACAAGGTCAATCTTGCCCTCAGCAGCCTGATTTTACTGGCGTTTACTGCTGCCATGGGTGCCATTCATCTGTGGACGCTGTGGCTGTTACTGCCGCTGGCGATCATATTACTGCCATTCAATGTGCCCGCCCTGCGCCGCGCATTATTCTCTGCCCCTGCCCTTCGCACCTTCCGTAAAGTCATGCCCGCGATGTCGCGCACTGAAAAAGAAGCGATTGAAGCCGGGACTACCTGGTGGGAAGGCGATCTGTTTGGCGGTAAGCCGGACTGGAAAAAATTGCAGGATTATCCTGAACAACGCCTGACCGAAGAAGAGCAGCGTTTTATCGATGGTCCGGTGGAAGAAGCCTGCCGCATGGCGAATGACTTCCAGATAACCCATGAGCTGGCAGACTTGCCGCCGGAGCTGTGGGCGTATCTGAAAGAGCATCGCTTCTTCGCGATGATCATTAAGAAAGAGTATGGCGGCCTGGAATTCTCCGCTTATGCTCAGGCACGTGTGCTGCAAAAACTGGCCGGGGTATCTGGTATTCTGGCGATCACCGTCGGCGTGCCAAACTCCCTCGGTCCGGGCGAACTGCTGCAACATTACGGTACTGAAGAACAGAAAGATCACTATCTGCCGCGTCTGGCCGAAGGTCTGGAAATTCCTTGTTTTGCCCTGACCAGCCCGGAAGCGGGTTCTGATGCCGGCGCGATCCCTGACTTTGGTATTGTGTGTAAAGGTCAGTGGCAGGGCAAAGAAGTGCTCGGTATGCGTCTGACCTGGAACAAGCGCTACATCACGCTGGCCCCTATCGCCACCGTGCTGGGACTGGCGTTTAAACTGAAAGACCCCGATCACCTGCTGGGCAATGAAACCGAACTGGGCATAACTTGTGCGCTGATCCCGACTGATACCGCCGGTGTCGAAATCGGTCACCGTCACTTCCCGCTGAACGTGCCATTCCAGAACGGCCCGACGCGCGGCCACGATATTTTCGTGCCGATCGACTACATCATTGGCGGCCCGAAAATGGCCGGTCAGGGCTGGCGTATGCTGGTGGAATGTCTGTCCGTGGGACGTGGGATTACGCTGCCATCGAACTCAACGGGTAGCCTGAAATCTCTGGCGCTGGCGACCGGCGCATATGCTTATATCCGCCGTCAGTTCAAACTGCCTATCGGTAAAATGGAAGGCATCGAAGAGCCGCTGGCGCGTATTGCCGGTAACGCTTATGTGATGGACGCTGCCGCCACCCTGATTACTAACGGCATTATGCTCGGCGAAAAACCGGCTGTGTTGTCGGCTATCGTGAAATACCACTGTACTCACCGCGGCCAGCGCGCCGTGATGGATGCGATGGATATCACCGGGGGTAAAGGCATTATGCTTGGTACCAGCAACTTCGTGGCCCGTTCTTATCAGGGCGCGCCGATTGCCATCACCGTAGAAGGTGCCAACATTCTGACCCGCAGCATGATCATCTTCGGTCAGGGCGCTATCCGCTGCCATCCTTATGTTCTGCGTGAAATGGCCGCGGCGGAGAAAAACGATCTGGTTGATTTCGACCGTGCGCTCTTCGGGCATATCGGTCACGTCGGCAGCAACAAAATGCGCAGCTTCTGGCTGGGTCTGACTGGCGGGCGCACCAGCGATACGCCGGTTAATGATAAAACGGCCCGTTACTATCAGCACATCAACCGTCTGAGCGCTAACCTGGCGCTGCTGTCGGATGTTTCGATGGGCGTGCTCGGCGGCAGTCTGAAACGTCGCGAACGTATTTCTGCTCGTCTCGGCGATATCCTCAGCCAGATGTATCTGGCGACGGCCACGCTGAAACGTTATGACGAAGAAGGCTGTCACGAAGCGGATTTACCGCTGGTTCATTGGGGCGTGCAGGATTGTCTGCATCAGGCCGAAGTGGCTATCGACGATTTGCTGCGTAACTTCCCGAACCGTTTCGTGGCTGGCGTGATGCGTCTGGTGATTTTCCCGCTGGGCCTGTCTCACGCTGCACCGTCTGACCGTCTGGATCACGAATTGGCGCGGATTCTGCAGTTGCCATCCGCGACCCGCAGCCGCATTGGTCGCGGTCAGTATCTGGTACCCAGCGAGCACAACCCGGTCGGACTGCTGGAAGAAGCGTTGCAGGATATTCTGGCCGCTGAGCCGGTTCACAAACGTCTGTGCGAAGCGATGGGCAAAAAACTGCCATTCACCCGTCTGGATATTCTGGCGCAAAAGGGTCTGGATGCCGGTCATCTGAGTGCTGATGATGCGCGTATCCTGAGCCGTGCGGAAGAAAGCCGTCTGCGTTCCATTAACGTTGATGAGTTCGAACCGGATGCCCTGGCCGCACAAAAACCAGAAGCGGAGAAAGACAGCGCAAAAAAGGATGAGGCGAAACCCCGCCACACCGAAGCTGCCTGATTTAACCGTTAACCCATAAAAAAGCCTGAGTGTTTACGCACTCAGGCTTTTTGCTATTTGTGAAGACACATGCGTATTACCCTAAATAGTTCGTGCTGCAAAAAGGCGGCAAGCTCAGGAATCCCCGGGAGCTTAGATAACTAAGCGACCGGGGTGAGTGAGTACAGCCAACGCATTTGCGGTGCGAAATATGACGGGTAATCAGAAGAAGTATTTGAAGCGAACGCGCCCGCCGTATCTCTTCTCGTTACTGTCGTCATCTGAGTAAGTTCTCTCACCATCAAGCATGGACACGTAGGCGCCGAGATAGACGTTGAAGTTCTTCATATCCATGACGTTTGGGATGAGGTAGCTGGCGTGGATGGTGTGAATATCGTAGCTACCCGGTTCATTAAACCAGTCGTCTTTGTAATCTGACGCGTGCAGGCCATCAATACTGAAATCTTCGATTTTGTTATGCGCGTAGATGTAGCCCAGTTCGAGATTTTTCCACAGCACATTCGCTCCGACGGTAAAATCTTTTTCGTCTGTCGCGTCCATATATGCGGTGCTGAGGTTAGTCACAATGCCATTTTCCGGATCAGCTTTCTGCCCGTTCCAGGTCATGGTCATGCCATAACCATTACGTTTGGACTGATCTATGGTGTTACCCTGCGCATCTTTGTAGCCGTAAGCATTGTCGACCACGTTGGTTTCCATTGCGGCGGCAACTGAATAGACATCCCCTTTCCAGGCAATAACCGGGCGCAGATAGGCAACGTTTTTATCTTGTTCCAGATGGTTACCGTGATAATTGCTGTCGGCAAACAGTGAGGTACCGTCTTCAAGCAGGGTATTGAGCTCAAAGTACCAGTTGCCGATGTTTTTGTTCAGCAAGATGTTACCGCCGCTGTTACTACGCCCGCGCCCTTCTTTCATCATGTAGACATATCCGTAACCGTCAGCGTACAAATCGTTGGCGGTATTACCAGAATATTCGATGAAGGTATCCTGATTGAGCGGGAACATATCGTAGGCTTCGAATCGCCCGACTTTCGCCATCCAGTCTTTTTCTTCACCGAAGAAGAAGGCCGCATCATCCACGCCCATAGAACCATTTAAGTTGGCGGTCGGCTGTACGGAGAAACCGGAAAACTGACCATTTTCATTACGGCGATAACCATCAAGTCCGATTAATAAACGGCCATTCACATCCCAGCGCTCATTGGTGCCAGGCTTCCAGTGTTTATTATCATCGGTGCGAATAGATGTTAATTGCCCGCTACGACTGGTTCCGTCGACGTTAAATTCTACATCACCGTATAATTTCAAATTATCAAAGCCATTCAGGGTTAAAACCTTGTCTTTCGATATTCCGTCAGTTTTCACTTCTACCGGTGCGGCTTGTTTCACACTGGCTATTTCCTGCTCGCGCTTCACATCCTGTTTTGTGAGTTGCTGAATTTGTTTCTCAGCCGATTCTGCGCGCGCTTCTGCCTGCTGAAGGCGCTGTTCCAGCAGTGCCATACGGGCTTCGAGACTGGCACTGGAACTTGCCGCCATCGCTGAACCAGACACAGCGATCCCCACTAATAAAGCCAGTGTTTTAATCTTTCTCATAATTTCAGATGTCCTTCCCAATAGAAAACAAACCCGCCGTTATAAAATCAACGTCGTTGTTTTATTTTTTAAAAGAGTGCCCAGAGATTTCATAATGAGAAATGAAGATAGATTCATGCTTAATAAGCTGTCAAAAATAAACTGGGGAAACGTGAAGTAAAACTGTATTAACGAAATTTCATCCTTACAAAACTAATAAACGTAAAACGGGGCGCTTTTGTTAAAAGCACCCCGCTTATTATTCATCTCAAATATATTGCGCTAAAAAATATTTATTCAGCGTATGTTGAGGGTTCAACCCTTTTTGGGGCGAACTTTTGCTGTCAGACCTTTCAGGAAGTAACGCATCACCTGATCGCCGCAAGGACGGTAATTCTTGTGACCTTCTTTACGGAAGAACGCGCTCAGTTCACCTTCAGAGACTTTGAAGTCTGCCGCAGTGAGCACGGAAATCATGTCTTCGGTTTTCAGTTCAAACGCCACACGCAGTTTTTTCAGCATGATGTTATTGGTCAGGCGCTTTTCCACTTCCGGTGCCGGGAAGCGATCGTCTTTGCCACGTTTGAAACTGATCAGGCCATTGAGGAAGTTCGCCATGACTTCGTCCGGCACTTCCATGTAGCCTTCTTCGTCTTCTTTTTTCAGGTAACGCGACATCACTTCAGGGCTGACAGGCGTACCGGTCGTTTTGAGGATCTCGATCAGCTGGCCTTCACTTAAATCCAACATGTAGCGCACGCTGCGCAAGACATGGTTATGCATCATAATTCTGTATTCCTGTTAAAAGTAAACCGAGGAAATGCCACCGGGTTTACCCCTACGCACCTCGAAGCCGGCATTATACAAGAATCTTACAGGATTAGCTGAACTGACGGATCCGCGCAATAAGTGACTCCACATCGGTGATTTGTTGTGCGGTCAGAATAAGTTTTTGTCCGAGGCTCAGCGCATGGCGCTGGCAATCGGCGCGCATCGCGGCATCTTTAATGGTATCGAGATCAGCCACATGCGCCAGCCCGATGGTCCGGCGGATCAACTCCGCACCGCAATAACCGACCGCATCGTGCCAGACTTCATGCAAGAAAGCCTCTGCATAACCCGGCTCCGCCAGCGTCGGATCCTGTGATTTATCCCGCGCCAGTTTCAGGAAACGTTCGGAGAAACTCAGCCACAGTTCACGCACATCTTTCAGGCGCTGCTCGCGACCATCTGCCGCTTCCCGCACGCCGACCAATCCCGGCAGACCGCAGTAGTTAAGCAGCAAATTTCCCATCGCAGAACCCGGATCAAATCCAACCGGACCGTAATAGCCAAATTCCGCATCGATGGCTTTCAGTTTTCCTTCGGCGACGAAAATCGAACCGCTGTGAATATCCCCGTGCAGCAAAGCTTCTGCTTTGCTCAGGAAACGGTGTTTCAGGGCAGCGACCGCCAGACGCAGCGGTTTGTCGGCACGCAGCGCGTCCACTTCCGGCTGCAATACGGCATCAAAATTATTACGTTCGTGATCCACATACGGATCGGTAAAGAACAAATCTTCAGTTATCTGACACAGTTCCGGATTGGTAAAACGTGAAACTTCGGCTTTTTTGGTCTGCGCGTTCTGGAAGAAATCCGAGGTATGGAAAAGGGTCTGCGCCAGATATTCACCCAGCTGAGCTGAAGCCTGCGGGTAGTATTTTCCCTGCACGAGCTCACTGCGCCAGATGTGATGATCTGACAAATCTTCCTGCACCATCACCGCCAGTTCGGCATCATGATGCAATACGGTGACGGTATGTTGCGGGCAGTACTGACCGTGGATGATCAGGGTTTCAGCTTCAATACGCGCTCGATCTAACGTCAGCGGCCAGGATTCCCCCACACAACGCACATAAGGCAGCGCCTGTTTGACAATCACCCGGCTTTTACCCGCAGTATCACGGATCTTAAATACCAGATTCAGGTTTCCATCACCGATTTCATCGGCCGTCACCAGGGATTGAGGATCTGCCACGCCGCCAAACTGACGGGCATATTCAACGGCATCTTTGGCGGTAAATGTGTAGTAGCGCGACATCCTGACCTCTCGAATTCTTTTTTAGCCTTTAAAGCGTTTAGACGTCTATACATCCGTTCAGCATGTTGGCAGAATAAGTGACCAGATGCAACCGGGCAACAAGGATTTAACCAATAATGCAAAGCCTCACAACCACCAGTTTACGTATTCGTGAAAACCAGCTGTGGATCCTCGATCAGCAAGCCTTGCCGCAACAGTCTGACTGGCGCGAATGCCGCGATGTCAGCGAGCTGGTGGATCACATCCGCACCCTGCGTGTACGGGGCGCGCCGCTGATTGGATTATCTGCCAGCCTGCTGCTGGCCCTGCTCGCCGAACGGGGAATGGCGCACAATGAACTGCATCACGCACTGGAGACGCTGCGCGCCTCGCGCCCGACCGCAGTGAATCTGATGAACAATCTTGATCGCATGAAAGCCGCCTTGCAACAACCTGATTACGTGAAGGCGTTAGTGGAAGAAGCTTTGCGACTGGTGGATGAAGACAAGGCACTGTGCGACAGCATTGCAACTCACGGCGCTGCGCTGGTGACACCCGGCAGCCGCCTGCTGACGCATTGCAACACCGGCGGGCTGGCAACGGCGGGCGTTGGTACAGCAATTGGTGTTATCCGCCGCGCCCATGAACAAGGCAACGTCGAACAGGTTTGGGTGGATGAAACCCGCCCGCTGCTACAGGGTGGACGCCTGACCGCGTGGGAACTCGGTGAGCTGGGCATACCTTATCAGCTGATTTGTGATTCGATGGCAGCCAGCCTCATGGCGCAAAAACGTGTCGATGCGATTTGGGTGGGCGCTGACCGCATTGCCGCCAACGGCGATGTCGCCAATAAAATCGGCACTTACAGTCTGGCTGTTCTGGCAAAATACCACGGCATCCCGTTTTACGTCGCCGCACCGCATACCACGCACGATCCGCACTGTCCGAACGGTGCCGCGATCCCAATCGAACAGCGTGCAGCGAGCGAAGTCACCGGCGTTTCCGGCAGTTTTGGTACCGTACAATGGGCTCCGCTGGACGCAAAAGTTTATAATCCGGCGTTTGATGTGACCCCAGCGGAATTGATCAGCGGATGGGTGCTCGATGTGGGCGTGGTGACGCCGGAGCAGGTACGGAATGGGGTATTTGCAAAGGCGTTGAAGTAATAAATTTAAGAGTAACGTTTCGAAGAAAACCGCCCTTTTCAGAGCGGTTTTCTGGCTTACTTGCCCGATGCGTCTATTGTCACAGTGAGAGAGTTATTGGAGATACTCCAATTACTTTTTCCCTGAAACATTGCCGCTCCGGTGACAACGATAAAGATACAGATACAGATGTACCGTTTCATTGTGCGGTCCTTGCAAAGACCGCTTCACGTCAACACCACCGGTGATATCTCCGTGAAAACAAGCGCTAGTCTGCGCCTGCGTTTACGGTCGTTGGACATCCTTTCCTGAAACCGGTGCCCGTTTGCTAAGACGGCGTAAAGGCCCGGCGTCATCATACACGCATTGCCTATATCCTTGACAAATAAGTTCAAAAAGTAGACTATCATCATCGCTAGTCTGCGCTTGCGTTACATCAGTAACGTAGCTCGCTGGGAAGGCCGCTAACCTGACCAGCACAAAAAAACCACCTTCTGGTGGTTTTTTTGTTTCTTCGACTCGTGGATCTTACTCGCCCATCCTCGGGTAATCATCCGCAATCTTATCGCCGGTGAAATGCGCCACCCATCCTTCGGGATTATCAAACACGCGGATCGCGGTAAACGACGGGGAACGCCCCATATCAAACCAGTGTCGAGTGTTAGCCGGTACAGAAATCAGATCGTTTTTCTCGCACAGGATCTGGAAGATTTTGCCGTTCAGATGCAGACAGAAAAGCCCGGCGCCTTCGACAAAGAAACGCACTTCGTCTTCACCGTGGGTATGCTCGGAGAGGAATTTGGTCCGCAGCACTTCGCGCTGTTCGTTGTCCGGACGCATGCTGATCACATCCCAGCTCTGATAGCCCTTCTCTTCGACCAGCTTATCAATTTCATGCTGATACGCGGCGATCACGTCCTGTGGCTGCGGGTTCTCGCCTAAATCGCGGTCGGCCTGCCAGCGCTCAAAACGCACATCAATTTTGCTCAGTTCGGCAGCGATGGCGTCGCCGTCACGGCTTTCCCATACCGGTATGGAAGGATCCTGGTCACTAAAAATCGTCAATGCACTCATGGTCAACCCTCTTATAAGAATGTTTCTAAGGCTATCTGATCAAAACGATTAACTTGCAGGTGGCTGCTGAGGTCATCAGCGTCATCGCGGATCAGCTGACAGGTATGCCAGCCCGCTAAGCGCGCGGCGTCCAGTTCCTGACGGATGTCCGATAAAAACAGTAAATCCTGTGGCGGTAATATCAGTTGTTCGGCGATGTTTTGATATGACTCGGTTTCACGCTTGGCACCGACGCGGGTATCGAAATATCCGCTGAACAGCGGCGTTAAATCACCGGCATCGCTGTAGCCAAACAGCAGTTTTTGCGCGTCCACCGAGCCGGACGAATACACGCAAAGTTGCTGACCGTCGGCTTTCCACGCTTGTAGCTGTGGCGCGACATCGTCATAAAGATGTGCGCGAAAATCGCCATTCTCATAACCGGTACGCCAGATAATGCCCTGCAACACTTTCAGCGACGTCGATTTCACGTCGTTATCCATGTAGGTAAACAGCTGTTCGATCAACGCTTCGACGCTGGCCTGTGGCCGGTCGATTTCAGCGCGTAACGCGTCCAGCGCTGCGGCAACGTCCGGCTGCTCATGCCCATGGCGCAAAAACTCAGCAAGACGCTGGCGGGCGTAAGGGAATAACACCTGATGCACAAAACGGATATCCGTCGTAGTACCTTCAATATCAGTGACGATGGCGCGGATCATTTGGCCTCCAGCAGGCGGCGTTGCAGTTCACACTGGAATAAGAATTCCAGCCCTTCCAGATGGCGGCGCGCTTCTGCGACATCCCGTCCCCAGCACGTCAGCCCGTGACCGCGCAGCAAAAAACCATACTGCAACGGCGCGTGCTCTGATGAGGCGATAATTTTCTGCGCCAGCGCAGGGATATCCTGGCCGTTATCGAAAATCGGGATCACCACCTGGTCCAGGTGCGAGGTCTGGCCACTGAGCGATTTTTGCATCTCGTAACCTTCCAGCACCAGCGCGCCGCTGCGCTCTACCCGCGATAACACGGTCGAATTGACCGAATGGGTATGCAACACCGCGCCTGTTTCAGGATAGCGGGAATACAGCATTGTGTGCAGGCCGGTTTCCGCAGAAGGACGGCGACCGCTAGGCGCAAGGCCGCTTTCCAGTTCCACCAGCAGGAAATCTTCTGCAGTCAGTGATCCTTTGTCTTTTCCTGATTCGGTGATCAGGCAATGGGCATCGCCTTCACGCACGGACATATTACCGCCCGTTGCCGGGCTCCAGCCCTTCTGACCAATCCAGTGACAGGCCGCCAGCAGCGCGCCCAGTTGCAAATTTTCTGTCATCTTTATCCTGAAAAAACGGTGCGTTGAGGGACTGAGTTTGGGGTGAATAAAGCGATATATAAAAAGCGTAGCGCCTTAGACCGAATTGGCATTTAGCCATCTAAGCGTCTCGATTGCCAAATATTAACATCGTGTTATATTGTCAGCAACATCGCTATTTGCACACCTGACGCCTGTCAGGTCAACGGTCCAGGAGTATTGACCCGCCATGAGCACAGCAGCATTGATCCCCGAAAGTAAACTTCCCGCCTTAGGCACCACGATTTTCACCCAAATGAGTGCTCTGGCGCAGAAACACAATGCGATTAACCTGTCGCAGGGTTTTCCTGATTTCGATGGCCCGCAATATCTGCGAGATCGTCTGGCATATCACGTCAGTCAGGGCGCGAATCAGTACGCCCCGATGACCGGCACCGCGCAGTTACGTGAAGCGATTGCCGCCAAAACTGAACAGATTTACGGCTATGCGCCGGACGCCAATACTGACATCACCATCACCGCTGGCGCGACCGAATCACTGTATATCGCCATTACCGCGCTGGTGTCGAAAGGCGATGAAGTCATTGCTTTCGATCCGAGCTATGACTGCTACGCCCCGGCAGTAGAACTGGCGGGCGGCGTGATGAAACGCATTCAGCTGCAGCCGCCTGAGTTTAAGGTGAACTGGGCGGAATTCGCCGATCAGGTAACCGACCGAACGAAGCTTGTGATCATTAACACGCCGCACAATCCGTCTGCTACCGTCTGGAGCCACAGCGACGTCGAACAACTCTGGCAGATCATCGCCGATAAGCACATTTTCGTGCTGAGCGATGAAGTGTACGAACACATTTGTTTCGCCCCCGAAGGCCACGCCAGTGTGCTGCGCCATCCCGAGTTACGTCAGCGCGCCATCGCGGTGTCGTCGTTCGGCAAGACCTATCACATGACAGGCTGGCGCGTGGGATATTGCATCGCACCGGCCATTATCAGCGCCGAACTGCGCAAAGTTCACCAGTATCTGACCTTCTCCATTACCACGCCGGTACAGCTGGCGCTGGCGGACATGCTGCGTGAAGCACCGGAACACTGGCAGGAATTACCCGCTTTTTATCAGGCCAAGCGCGATCGTCTGGCACAAGGACTGGAGAACAGCCGCCTGAAGGTTTTGCCGAGTCAGGGCACCTATTTCCTGCTGGTCGATTACAGTGATGTGTCCGGTTTAGACGACGTTGCATTCTGCCACTGGCTGACTGAACATGCGGGCGTAGCGGCGATTCCGATGTCGGTTTTCTGCGCTGCACCTTTCCCACATAAACTGATCCGACTGTGCTTCGCCAAACAGGAAGCCACGCTGGACGCTGCTGCGGAGCGCCTGTGTCAACTTTAAAACTTTCCGTATTGCAACAGCCGCTGGTGTGGCTGGACGGCGAGGCAAACCTCGCGCATTTCGACGGCCTGCTCGGAGCCCTGACTGGCCGTGACCTGATTGTATTGCCGGAAATGTTCACCACTGGTTTCGCCATGCAGGCTCCGGGCAGCGCGCTGCCGGAATCCCGCGTGGTGCAATGGCTGCAACAATGGGCAAAACAGCTCGGAGCGATGATTGGCGGCAGTGTGGCGCTGAGCACGACAGAAGGTGCCGTGAACCGTTTCCTGCTGGTTGAACCGCAGGGCAAAGTGCATTTTTACGATAAACGTCATCTGTTCCGCATGGCCGGTGAACACAATTATTATGTACCGGGCAAACGTCGTGAGATCGTCGAATGGCGCGGCTGGCGTATCCTGCCACAGGTCTGCTATGACCTGCGTTTCCCGGTGTATTCCCGCAACCGTCAGGATTACGACCTGGCACTTTACGTCGCCAACTGGCCTGCACCGCGCAGCCGCCACTGGCAGACATTGCTTGCCGCCCGTGCGATTGAAAATCAGACGTATGTGGCCGGTTGCAACCGCGTCGGCCACGACGATAACGGCCATTACTACAGCGGCGACAGCCTGATCATTAATCCGCAGGGTGAAGAACTGGCGCGGGCCGAACCGGGTTCAGCAATGATTATTGAAGCCGAGTTATCGCTGGAAGCCTTACAGGATTACCGCGAAACCTTCCCCGCCTGGCGCGATGCCGATACGTTTTTACTGCACGAGTGATGAGCCCGAAACTCAGCGTTTCGTCAGAATAGCTCGCGTTAGTCACACCGGAGCTGCTTGATAAAACGAAAAAGACCGCCTGTGAGATTTCCAGGCGGCCAAAGATTTAGCGTGGAATGACCGACATTAAACTGTCGGTAAACCGGCCTCCAGCGCGTCGATCAATCCCTGATCCACGACCTGCTGCGGGTGAACCTTAATTTCCGAGCTGTATAACGGCGGCAGTTTCTGACAATACGCATCCAGTTCGGTTTGCGAGATTGTCGGCACACCATACTGGAAGGAATTCGGATTCTCATCAGGCAATGCACCTTCCATGGTTGAACCGTAGGCACCGAGTTCAATCAGGCTATGTGATGACTCATCCGGCCCCTGCGAAAACACAAAAGTGCCGTATTTAGGATGGCCGAGATAAGGCAGTACTTTTTCGTCGCCGAGAGAATCCCGCAGGTTATAGCGCAGTTGTGCATAATTGCGCGTTACCAGTAAGAACGCCGTCTGAATCAAAGAAGCTTTTTCGTCACCGGACAAACACAACAACAGATTACCGAAGTAATCGAGGAATGCGACCGAGTTGCCTTTACCGCCCTGAGCAACATCAGTATTCGCCGCTTCAATCAGGAAAGGAGCCAGCCCGGCGTCCGGTGCGCCACGTGAGGGGGCGGTATATTGCAAAGCGTCAGGATAAATGGCCTGCAACGCCACAACGATCGGGTCATCAGTCGGTAATTCTTTGATATCTTTCAACTGATCCGGCGGTAAATCTGCGTTGATGCTCGCTTTCACCTGCGTCAGGGTGGCGTCAAAAATGGACTCACACAGCGCCAGCGTCTGCACATCAATCACGTCTTGCGTAAAGAAATCCGCCACCGGCGCAGAACTTGCCAGTCGGGAAAAGCAGTTATCCCCGTTCACGGCCGGATAGCTGAATGTTTCCTGCGCCACCAGAGCCAGATCGGCAGAAAGCGAGGGGAAATCCGCCAGAGTGTCGTAATTGATACCGGAATAAGTATCGAACGCCGCAGAAATTACATTAAAGCCGCCGGTAATAATCGAACCGGTACACATGCAGCAGGGATCCAGTGAGGTCACAATAGTAATCTCGGACGGCGGTGGCAGCTCAACCCCCTGGGCAATCTGCCCGTAATACCAGTCGATCAGTTGTCTTTCTCCGTGAGCAGTAGGATCGTTGGTCTTATTATTCATGACGACGTTATTATGAATCGCATTCAGAACTTTTCCTGTGCCATCGAGCATAACGCCGCCGACGCTGAAAGTATTCTGGCAATAGGCCTGCATAGCCTGATCTGCCGCAGCGGCGGCGGCAGCTTCGACAGAAACATAAGTGACGTCGTTCACTTCGCCCACTTTTAATGCTGTTTTATTTGATGAATTACAGTTGCAATTACACATAGTAGATTCTTCCATTAGATTAAGTGCAAAAATTCAGGATCAGTAATTCGCGAAGCGTTATTGAATCAATACGTCGGAATTAAAGAGGCTTTATCGTGGCAAATTAATC
This sequence comes from Rahnella bruchi, assembly GCF_003614975.1. Lineage (GTDB taxonomy): Bacteria > Pseudomonadota > Gammaproteobacteria > Enterobacterales > Enterobacteriaceae > Rahnella > Rahnella bruchi. Next base: position 512,834 of record NZ_QZWI01000003.1, read on the forward strand.
TTTAATTAAAAAATGGAAGCTGTTGTGCCAGCAGTGACACCAGGGGTAATAAATAAAAAGGGGGTTATTTCAGGATTGATTTACTTTAATCATAATTTTTGTGAATATTAAACAATATGATTATGTTCTGAATAATTAAATTACAGGGCGTAATTACCATGCGCGACTCAGGTAATATCACCAGCAACCGTTCTGACTTTCCATTTTATGATGACTGCTCATTTTGGAAGAAGAAATGTATGTTCCGGCGCATACCCTCAGGGTAAACGCCGGATTAAACATAGTGGTTATATCGCGCCGATAAAGTCAGCCTTACCAATATTCACACCCAGATGGCGCAGAATGTTGTACGCGGTGGTGGTGTGGAAATAGAAGTTTGGTACAGCAAACACCGTGACGTAGCTGTGCGCGGTGAATTTCAGTTCATGGTTTTTGCCTTTCACCACGATTTCACGGGATTCATCGCCTTCCAGTTTCGCGACGTCCACGCTTTCAATAAAGCGCAGGGTTTTGGCGATACGTTCCTGCAACTGGGCAAACGTCACTTCATTGTCTTCCATCGACGGTGCGGCAACACCGGACAGACGGGCAATCGCGCCTTTCGACATATCGCTGGTGATCTGCACCTGACGCGCCAGCGGATACATATCGTCGGCCAGACGGGTATTCAGAACTTCCTCTTCTGATTTACCGTTTTCCTTTGCCCATGCAGCGCCCTTTTCCAGCAAAGCTGAAAGATTCTTTAAACCACGAACAAACTGTGCCGCCGTACTTCCATAAAGAGATGCTGACATGATGCTTCCTTAGTGAATGAAGTGTTAGAACTACCGGCGCTACATTAGCGCGTTCTGTTCTAAACATCGTGACGTTTTATAGCAGTGAAGTATGACGAAATGCGGGTTTGCGACACACCTCCCTCTTTTTGTCAGAGCATGTAAAGACATCGCTGTGTGGATCAATTCTTGCATTCAATACCCCCGCAAAAAACATCTGACAGAGGACCACTGATGACCATCACCTTTATTGCACACTCCACGCCCGAACCTGCGTTGTACGGCGCGATGGCGGCGATACTTGCTGAACTCCGCGCTTTGCCGCTGTGTCACTTTCCCGTCAGTCATGATGCACAACGTTACCCGAACGCCCGCCAGCACGTCACGGCGCAGGGACACGCACTGACCAGCGGGCTGTTGTGGCTTGAGCGCCTGACCGGGCGAGGTGCGGGTGAAGAGTCCGGCCTTGAATCTCTGATTTATCGGGCACTTAAAGAAGATATCGTCGTGCCATTGCGTGAGCCATTACCCGTCGGGCTGGCGGCACAAATCAGGGAACAGGGCATAGAAATCGAGTCACTGGCCGTGGTGCGCAATCAGGATAAATTTCAGCTGGAAGACTGCGTCACCGGCAAAATTCGCAGTAACGGCTGGGGGCGCGATGCCTTTGGCCGCTGGGCGTTAGGTTCCGTCTCACAGCCGGTGATGCGGGCAGGAAAAACCCTGCGCGTGGCGCTGGTGGGCGATTTTGCCGAGCAGCGCGACAGCTATCCGGCGATGCTCGCTGCACTGGGAGACGCCGCCGATGCACTGGCAATGAACATTGACGTGGTTTATGTGACCGCCGCGTTACTGGGCAGTCAGCTCGAATGCACGCTTTTCGATGTCGATGGCATTATTTTGCCGGGAGCGACGTTAACGTCAGGCGATCATCAGGCCAGCCCGCTGGCGACCGCCGCATGGGCGCTGGAAAACCGGACGCCGGTGCTGGGCATCAATCAGGGAATGCATCAGATGGTGACAGCGCTGGGCCAGAAAGTGCTCGGACCGGATCGCGTGGTGATGCACGGCCCGTCAACGCTGAGCAGTCTGCAAACCGGTCTGCCGCTCGCCGAGCACGCGCAGCCGCGGCTGGGGAATCATCCGGTTATCACCCGCAATGACAGCCTGCTGGCGAATAAAATGGGCGACGAATTTACGCTGCGCTATAACCAGCGCCGCTATCTGAATCCGCACTTGCTGGCAGAACTGGAAAGTACGGGATTGCGGATTTCAGGTTATGACGAAGGCAGGGAACAGGCGCAGGCGGTAGAACTGGATAATCATCCGTTCTTTATGGGCGTTCAGGGACAACCGGAGCTGATGTCGCGCCGCGAACGCCCCAATCCGCTACTGATGGCGTTTCTGCAACAGGTGCGTCAGAGCAACCGTGAGCGGGATGTCAGCCACACGGCGCTGACCCAAAGCGTGCGGTTAAAGCATCCGCACCTGCTGATGGGCTGACGGTCTGATTACCGGACAAAGTTAGCTGCCGCGATAGGTCGAATAGGAATACGGACTGATCAGGAGCGGCAGATGGTAATGGTCTTCCTCACCGTCGATCATCACATCAATGATTGCCGTGTGATAAAGCGTGTCGCGCCCTGTGGCTTTGAAATACGCCCCGATGTCGGCACATAACCGGTAATGGCCGGAAGCCACCGGTGCAGGCGTTAATTTCGCGGCACGACCATCAGCATCGGTCTGGCCTTCGCTGATGAGCGAGATTTTCTGCCCTTCCAGGCTTTCCAGCCAGACGCGTACGCCGGCAGCAGGCTGGCCCAGAGAGGTATCGAGAATATGCGTGGTAATACGGGTCATGGCTGGAATATTTCCTTTAAACGCAGCAGGGTGATTTCTTTTAGCTGCTGAGCAGTTTCCTGATATTCGGCGTCCGGTGAGTTCTTCAGACGTCGTTGCAAATTTTCGAGGATCTCTTCTGAACTGCGTCCTCTGGCGCGGATCAGAAACACCCGCCCGAAGCGCTGTTCATAGCGCAGATTACCTTCGTGCAACGCATCAATCACCGTTGGCTGGCTGATATTCAGTGTCGCCTGTTCTCCACGGGAAAGCTGCGCTTCCTTACTGGCACCGCTGGCGCGTTCACCGATACGCGGATGCGCCGACAGCGCCTGAGCAATATCTTCCTGCTGCCAGTTTTCGCAGGCTGATTCGGCGCTGTGCAGCGCGTCTTCCACACAAGTGTAAGGCCGCGCGTCGCTGACCGTTTTCGCCCAGGCAGGGATATTCACCAGCGGGCGCAACAGAGCCACGGCTTCGAATTCTGACAGTGCGTTGAATTCCTCAAAGGTCATAAATGCCCCTCTGCAAAACTCAGCACCGTATTGATATACGCCTGCACCGCGTAAGCCACGTCATGGGGGGTGACAGATTCGTCGGGATGATGGCTGATACCGTCTTTGCAGCGCACAAACAACATGCCGACCGGCCAGCATTCGGCGATAGCAATCGCGTCATGCCCGGCGCCGCTTGGCAGTGACATTGCCTGCCCCTGCAATTGTAAAACGCTCTGACTCAGACGATGCTGCAAACCGGCGCTGCACGTCGTTGCGCTGATGCCGTAAAACTGTTCGGCGGCAAACGTCAGCCCGCGCCGGGAGGCAATATCACGCCCCCTGGCCAGCAGCGTTTCCAGCAGCGCAGAGAGATCATCATCACGCGGCCCGCGAACATCCAGCGACAATTTCACCTGTCCCGGAATGACGTTCACCGCGCCAGGCAGGCATTCGAGCGTGCCCACGGTTGCCACCAGATTGTGACCGGTGGTCGTGGTGATACTTTCAATCGCCAGCGTCCATTCGGCTGCGGCGGTCAGGGCGTCCTGACGCTGCCCCATCGGCACGGTTCCGGCATGTCCGGCGTGACCGGTAAATTCACAATTAAGACGACGCGCACCATTAATCGCGGTAACCACACCGAGCGGCACATCCGCCGTTTGCAGGCACGGGCCCTGCTCGATATGCAATTCCAGATAAGCGCAAAAATCGCTGACCGCACGCTGTGAAGCGCCGATCTCCATCGGGTTCAGGCCGACATGACGCATGGCCTGCGCCACTGTGATGCCCTGCGCATCCTGACGTTCCAGCCAGTCCGCTGGCCAGGTGCCGGTCAGCCCGCGACTGCCGAGCAGCGTGATACCAAAGCGCGTGCCTTCTTCGTCGCAAAATCCGACAATTTCCACCGCCATCGGCAAGCGGATAGCGTTCTGATGCAAATGCGCCACCACTTCCAGCGCGCTCAGCACGCCCAGCGGTCCGTCATAACGCCCCGCATTACGCACGCTGTCGAGATGTGAACCGAGAAGCAGCGCGGGCGCAGAAGCGTCCAGCCCTTCGTAGCGTCCGCAAATATTACCGACACTGTCCTGCCAGACGCGCATACCCGCGGCAGTCATCCATTCGCTCACCAGACGGTTGGCCTGAAAATGTTCTTCGGAAAGATACACACGGGTCAATTGTCCCGGCGTTTCACTGATGGCGGCGAGTGCATCGCAGCGCGCCATCACCCGTTGCGCCGCCAGCGCAGCGCTTTCGGAAACCGCAGCCAGCGTGAAGGCTTCAGCCATTACTGACCTCCTGCGTAGTGATCCCAGGCAGCCTGAGCCCCTGCGCCGTATTTCGACGCAAAGCCCAGACGATTAAGCACGGCTTCCAGCGCCACCAGCGTCTGCAACACGCAGTCTTTGCGCGCGTTGTAGCCCATGGTGCCGATACGCCAGATTTTCCCGGCCAGCGGACCAAACGAGGTACCGATTTCAATGCTGAAATCGTTGAGCATCATCTGACGAACCTGTTCGCCGTGAACACCCTGCGGGATCACCACGCCGAGCACGTTGTTCATGCGGTTATTCAGGTCGCCGAAGACTTCCAGCCCCATGCCCTGGATCCCCGCCAGCAGCGCGCCGCCGTGCAATTTGTGGCGTGCAATACCGGTATCCAGCCCTTCTTCCAGAATGATGCGGGCACATTCGCGTGCGGCAAACAGCATGCTGGTGGCTTCGGTATGGTGATTCAGACGCTCCGGACCCCAGTAATCCATGATCATGCCCAGATCGAAATAGTTGGAGTAGATCATCTCTTCGTCACCGTCAGCGTGATCGGCGGTACGAATGCCTTCTTCCACGCATTTACGGCGACGGATTTGTTCTTCAAAGCGCGGACTGATGGTCACCGGTGAACTGCCGGAAGGACCGCCGAGGCATTTTTGCAAACCGGCAGACACGGCGTCTAAGCCCCAGGCGTCGGTTTCCAGCGGGTTGCCGCCAAAGGACGCCGTGGCATCGGAATAGAACAGCACGCCGTGGCGGCGGCAGATTTCACCCAGTTGTTCCAGCGGCTGCAACATGGTGGTGGACGTATCGCCCTGCACGGTCAGCAACCAGCGCGGTTTCACCGATTTAATCGCATCTTCGATTTGCTGCGGGTCAAACACTTCGCCCCACGGTGCTTCGATGGTATGCACTTCGGCACGGCAGCGGCGGGCGATTTCGCACAACAGATGTCCGAAACGGCCAAATACCGGCACCAGTACTTTGTCGCCCGGACGGATGCCGGAAATCAGCACGGCTTCGATACCGGCGCGCGAGGTGCCATCGATCAGAAACGTCCACTGGTTTTCGGTTTTGTACAACGCACGGTACAGCGCCATCACTTCGTTCATATAGCCCGTCATGACCGGATCATATTGCCCGACCAGCTGGCTCGCCATCGCCCGCAGCACGCGCGGATCAGCATTAATTGGCCCCGGCCCCATCAGCAGACGGGTTGGCGGGTTGATTTGTCCGGGAGAGATGAAATCTGACATAGTTAATCCTTTACGATGTTAGCTGGCAGCGGCTTCATTCAAACCGCGTACGGATGCGATAAACTGTTTCAGCTCGGGAGTTTGCGGGTTGGCAAACAGTGCCCGGCTTTCGCCCTGTTCCCACACGGTGCCCTGATGCATAAACACCACGCGGTCGCCCACTTCGCGGGCAAAATTCATTTCGTGCGTCACCAGCACCAGCGTCATGCCCTCTTTCGCCAGTTGCTCGAGCACTTTCAATACTTCGCCGACTAATTCCGGATCCAGCGCCGAGGTGATTTCATCACACAACAGCACTTTCGGGGTCATTGCCAACGCACGGGCAATCGCCACACGTTGCTGCTGGCCGCCGGAAAGATTCGACGGGTAATAATCCATGCGATCTGCCAGCCCGACTTTCGCCAGCATCTGCGCGGCCAGTTCACGGCATTCGGCGGCGGATTTTTTCAGCACGCGGCGCGGTGCCAGCATGACGTTTTCCAGCGCAGTCATGTGCGGGAAAAGATTAAAACTCTGGAACACCATACCGACCGAGCGGCTGATATCACGCGCCTGAGAATCGCGGTCGGTGATGGTCATGCCGCCCAGTTTGATGCTGCCGTCCTGATAGCCTTCCAGCCCGTTCATGCAGCGCAGCAGCGTACTTTTTCCTGAACCACTGCGGCCAATGATTGAAATCACTTCGCCGCTGTCGATATCCAGATCCACGCCTTTCAGTACGTGGTTCTGGCCGTAAAATTTCTGAACCTGGTTAATTGTGATCAGTGGCATTACTGCTTCTCTCCACGCAATGATTTTTCTAAATGCTGGCTGTAACGCGACAGCGGATAGCACATCAGGAAGTAGCCCAGCGCCACTAATCCAAACACTTTAAATGGCTGATAAGTCACATTGTTCAGCATCGTTCCGGCTTTGGTCAGTTCGACAAACCCGATAATCGAGGCCAGCGCGGTGCCCTTCACCACCTGCACGGAAAACCCGACGGTCGGTGCAATCGCAATGCGCAGTGCCTGCGGGGTGATCACGCGCCACAGCGTTTGCCCGAAATTCAGGCCGAGGCAGCGCGACGCCTCCCACTGGCCTTTCGGTAACGCGGCGATACTGCCACTCCAGATATCCACCAGATAAGCGCTGGTGTAAAGCGTCAGCGCCAGAGCCGCTGCCGTCCACGGGCTGACGTTGATACCAAACAGCCCGAGGCCAAAGAACGCCAGAAACAGCTGCATCAGCAACGGGGTGCCCTGAAACAGTTCGGAATATAAACGCACAAAACGCGTCGGCCAGCGGCGCTTGGTCAGGCGCAATAACAGCAGCGGCAATGTGACCAGCGTACCGCCGATAAACGCAGTCAGCGAAAGCAACAGCGTCCAGCGCGCGGCCAGCAGGAGATTGCGCACAATGTCCCAGTCTGTGAAGGTCATCATCAGTTTTCACTCCCAAAGACACGGCGTCCGGCCAGCAGTAACAACTGACGCATCGCCACCGACAACAGCAAATAGAACAACGTGGTGACCAGATACACTTCAAAACTGAGGAAAGTGCGCGACTGAATTAAGTTCGCGGCAAACGTCAGCTCTTCATAGGACACCTGCGATACCACGGATGATCCGAGCATCACGATAATGCACTGGCTGACCAGCGACGGATAAATGCGTTTCAGCGACGGCGGCAGCACGATGCGCAGGAAGGTCTGGCTGCGGGTTAATCCCAGCACGCGCCCGGCTTCCCACTGGCCTTTCGGCGTCACCTGAATACCGGCGCGGATAATTTCGGTGCTATACGCGCCGAGGTTAATCAGCATCGCCAGCAATGCTGCTTCACCGGCGGTCATTTTCAGGCCGATAGCCGGCAGGCCAAAAACAATGAAAAACAGCTGCACCACAAACGGCGTATTACGGATGGCTTCGACATAAATGCCCCACACCGTCCGCAGGGTTTTATGGTTGCCACAGCGGATAGCCGCGCCGCAAATCCCTATTGCGACGCCGCCAATTGTCGCCAGAACCGTCAGCTCAATGGTGGTCCATAATCCGGCCAGCAGTTCCGGCATATAGGGCCACAGCGCGCTAAAGTTAAGCTGATAGGTCATGAAAGATCTCCGTCAAAACCCTGATCACGCGCCGATAGAAGCTGGCAGCGGAGCCTTCATCCATTTTTCAGACAGCGTATTGAGCGTCTTATCTTTAATGCCTTCGGCGATCAGTTCATTCACTTTGTCTTTCAGCGCCGGTTCGTCTTTACGCAGCCCGACGTAGCACGGCGAATCTTTCAGCATCACTTTCGAAACCGGGGCTTTGGCCGGATTCATGCGGGCAATGGCAGCCACCACCAGGTTGCCGGTAGCGATGTATTCCACCTGACCGGACAGATAGGCAGACAGCGTGGTGTTGTTGTCTTCGTAACGCTGAATTTTGGCGTCTTTCGGAGCGACATCCGTCAGCGCCAGATCTTCCACCGCGCCACGGGTTACGCCGATGGTTTTGCCTGAAAGTTCCTTCAGATCCGCCAGTTTGTCGCCCTGCGCGCCAAACACGCCGAGGAAGAACGGTGCATAGGCGTTGCTGAAGTCGATCACTTTTTCGCGTTCTGCGTTTTTACCAAGGCTGGAAATCACCAGATCGACTTTATCCGTTTGCAGATACGGTACGCGGTTGGCGCTGGTGACCGGCACCAGTTGCAACTTAAGTTTCATCTTATCGGCCAGATACTGCGCCATATCGATGTCATACCCTTCCGGCTGCAAATCCTTGCTCACCGAACCAAACGGCGGGAAATCCTGAGGGACAGCCACACGCAGCACGCCGCGCTTCTGAATATCCTGCAACTGATCGGCCATCACGCCCGATGCCTGAAGCACCAACATTGCCGCACCTGCCCAAGCCAACAGCCGTTTGTTCATGTTCATAGATTATCTCCGGTGAAAAGTTTTTGGAACGATAGATTCTTATATTTAAAACTTTGCAACGAATGTGCCAAAAGCGACGCGACAGAAAAAATGTGCGCAAAGTCACGGTATGACAAGGAATTAGAAAGAGGCGGGGGGATTCAGAAGCGATTTTTTTGCCCTGAAGCAGGGCAAAAAGCGTGAAACGATGAAAGACAGACTGCACTGAAATTGTGCGAAAGCACCACAAAAGCGCCGATTTTGTTCCTAAAACGGGAATCAGCGCTGTTCCAGTTCATCCAGAGAGTGATACAAATCGCTGATTTGATGAATACGCTGACGGCCCGAGGCGAGAATATCGTGCAGCAGCGCATTGCTGAGTAAATTCGCCAGACTCATGGCGGAAGAATAGCTGTCGAACGCTGATACGCTGTCGAGCGGCGCAGCCAGATGCCAGGTCGCCAGCGGGATAAGCGTCTGCGCCTGCGGTTCACAAATCAGCAGCACCGGCACGCCAAGTGACTGTAACTGCATCAGAATTTCCTTCGCCATACGCGGCCTGCGGCGGAAAGCGACAAAAATCACCACATCCTGCGCGGTGAGATCCACCAGTTCTTCCGCCAGCGTCTGCCCAGGTTGCGGCATGATCATCACACCTGCACGCACCTGAATCAGCTGCTGACGCAGGTGCAGCGCCACCGGATAACTGTTGCGAAAACCCAGCAGACGCACCTGCCGCGCCTGACTCAGGGCGGTGATCAGCGCGCCAAACTGTGCGCCGTCAATCTGGTTAATCCACTGCGTCAGGTTAGCCATTTCCTGCTTATAGTGCCGTGATAACAAGGTATTACCCTGCACCGCGTCACGGCTGTCGGTCAGCGGCATCCCGCTCTGGCGCAGCGTGCGCATCTCATCGCGCATATCGCGATAACTCGGGTAACCGAGACGCTTGAACAGACGGCTGACCGTCGCTTTGGATACGCCGCTAAGCCGCGCCAGCTCTGCGCTGTTGTAGCTCATCAGGTCGTCGATACTGGCTAAAATAAAATCGGCCACCCGCTGTTCCTGCGGCGTCAGTTCTGCGTAATGGTCACGCAGACGCTCATCAATCTGTTTCATCTTTTCCCCTAACCCTTGGGTATTTGTAACCAATGTTTCAGCGGAACATACCATGCACTAAGCTTGCCAATGCAAGCTAAATTATGTGGGGAAGCCGCAAGGTTCTGCGGATGTGGAACACCTCTTGCTTAACTTTACCCCTACGCGCCTAAAACCCTGCAAGTACGGGCAGCATAAAAAAGCGTCTCAAAAAAGGACATTGCATGATTAACAGTAACAGCGCACCGCTGGGCATGGCGGTCACACCTCATCATCTGGCGAGCCAGAGTGCGCTTGCGGTATTGCGTGAGGGAGGCAATGCCATCGAGGCAATGGTGGCTGCGGCTGCCACCATTGCCGTGGTGTACCCGCACATGAACGGGCTGGGCGGCGATGGCTTCTGGCTGATTGTGCCACCGCAGGGCAATCCGGTGGCGATAGACGCCAGCGGTGCGGCAGGCTCCCTCGCCTCTCTCGATTTCTACGCCGGTGAAACACATATTCCACACCGTGGCCCGAAAGCGGCACTGACGGTGGCAGGCACCGTCGGCGGCTGGCAGGAAGCGCTGAATGTGTCAGCTGAATTTGGCGGCGAGCAAAAACCGCTTTCGCGCCTGCTGCGTGATGCCATCCGTTACGCTGCGGACGGCATTCCGGTGACCGCCTCTCAGGAAGCCGCAACCCGCGCCAAGCAGCATGAACTGAAAGATTTCCGTACTTTTGCCGACGTTTTTTTGCCGAACGGCGAGGTGCCGCGAGCCGGTAACCGTTTCACTCAGCCGCAGCTGGCGCAGACGTTATCCATGCTGTGCGAAGACGGGCTGAACAGTTTCTATCGCGGTGAGCTGGCTGACAATATGGCCGCCGACATGGAAAAACTCGGTATGCCTGTGACCCGCGCCGATCTCGCCGCCTACAAGCCGCAGCGCCGTGTACCCCTGCGTCTCAAACACAGCAAAGGCGAAATCTACAATCTGACGCCACCGACGCAGGGGCTGGTTTCACTGGCGATCCTGGGGCTGACGGATCGCCTGCCGCTGGAAACCATGGACGAAAGCGCCACCATTCACAGTATTGTCGAAGCCACCAAACTGGCATTCGGCCTGCGCGACCGTTTCATCACCGATCCGCGCATGATGACGCAGGACGCCCAGGGCCTGCTGGATCCGCAGTATCTCGACGCTCTCGCCACCCGCATCAAACCGCACAGCGCCGCCGGCTGGGGCAAAGGCAAAGGACCGGGCGATACCGTCTGGATGGGCGTAATGGACAGCAGCGGGCTGGCGGTGTCGTTTATCCAGAGTATTTATCACGAGTTTGGCAGTGGCGTAGTCCTGCCGGGCAGCGGCGTTTTGTGGCAAAACCGGGGTGCGTCATTCAGCCTCGACGCCAGCCATTTACTGGCTCTGGCACCGGGCAAGCAGCCGTTCCACACGCTGAACCCCGCCGCCGCACGCTTATACGACGGGCGCACGATGGTTTACGGCTCGATGGGCGGTGACGGTCAGCCGCAAACACAAGCCGCGGTATTTATCCGCCATGTGGTGCAGGGACAATCTTTGCAGCAGGCAATCAGCGGTCCGCGCTGGCTGCTGGGTCGCACCTGGGGCGAAAGTTCGGATTCACTGAAACTGGAAGGCCGTTTCGCCTATCCGACGCTGGCCGGACTGAGACAGCGCGGTCACGACGTCGAGCTGTTGCCGGATTTCAGCGAAGCCGTCGGTCACGCCGGCGCGATTGTCCGCCACACCAACGGCATGTTTGAAGGTGCCTCCGATCCGCGCAGCAACGGCAGCGCCGCCGGATTTTGATAAGACTTCGCTCTTGAGCATTGATAAGGAAGCAGCATGAAAAATACCCCCGCAGCGACCGACTGGGCCGCGTATATCCGCCAGATGGAATCCGTTCTGGCGCTGGAACTCGACGACGCCCGTCGTCAGGAATTGCTGGTGCAGTTCAGTCGTATCGCCCAAATGGCACAACCGCTGATGGATTTACCGCTCGACTCGCGTCTGGAAATTGCCGGGGTGTATAGAGCATGAAGAGTGTATCGCGCATGAAATCGTTTGATAGCTATACCGTCAGTCAGTTACATCAGGCGATCACGCAGGGTGAAATTTCGGCGACAGAAATTGCCAGCGCCACGCTCGACGCGGTCGAACAGGCCAATCCGGTCATTAACGCGTATACGCATGTCACCCGCGAGCGCATGCTGAGTGAAGCTGCAAAAGTTGATAAAGCCCGCGTCAGCGGAGCCACACTTGCGCCGCTGGCAGGCATTCCTTATGCGGTGAAAAATCTGCTGGATGTGGCCGGTGAAGTCACGCTGGCGGGCGCCAGTCTCAACAGCAGCAACGCCGCTGCCCGTCATGATGCGTGGACGGTTTCCCGTCTCGCCGCACAGGGCGCGATGCTTTCCGGCATGCTGAATATGGACGCTTATGCGTACGGTTTCACCACCGAGAACAGCCATTACGGCGCAACCCGTAACCCGCGAGATCTGGCACGCGTCGCCGGAGGATCTTCCGGTGGTTCAGCCGCCGCCGTGGCTGCCGGTCTGGTGCATTTCACGCTCGGCAGCGACACTAACGGTTCCATTCGAGTGCCTTCTTCGCTGAGTGGCATTCTCGGCCTGAAACCGACCTTTGGACGCATTTCACGCCGCGGCAGTCAGCCGTTTGTCGCAAGCCTCGATCATATCGGCCCAATGGCGCGGTGCAGCGAAGATCTTTCGCAGGTGTATGACGCGATCCAGGGTACAGATCCGCAGGATCATTTCCAGGCAGATAAACCGGTTACCGCAACCTTTTCTCAGCTCGGACGCGGCCAGCAAGGTTTGCGCACGGCGGTGCTGGGCGGATATTTTGCTGCCTGGTGCGACGAGCATGCCAAAGCTGCCGTGCACCAGATAGCGCAGGCCCTGGAAGCGCAGGAAGAAGTCGAGATGCCTCAGGCCGAACTGGCGCGTTCAGCGGCGTTCATCATCAGTGCCTCTGAAGGCGGCAATCAGTATTTGCCAAAATTGCGCTCTATCCCGCAACAGTTCGAGCCGCTTTCACGCGAGCGTTTACTGGCGGGCGCAATGATCCCTGCGGCGTGGTACGTGCAGGCACAGCGTTTTCGTCAGCAATTTCAGGAACAAATCTTGCCCTTGTTTGATCACTGGGACATTCTGATTGCGCCAGCCACGCCGTGTCCGGCGACGCTGATTGGCCAGGAGACGATCAGAATTAACGGTCAGGATCTGCCGACACGTGCCAATATGGGCATGCTGACTCAGCCGATTTCGTTCCTCGGTTTACCGGTGGTGACGGTGCCGGTCACGACATCGGCCGGTCTGCCGATAGGATTACAACTGATTGCGCCGCCGTGGCGAGAAGATCTGTGCCTGCGCGCAGCACGGGCGCTCGAACTTCAGGGAATAGTGAAAGTCAGCAGTTCTCCGGGGATGCCCGCGTAATAACCTGCATCCCCGTTTTTCAGGGTGAAGTAAAAAGAGTAAAGAGACAAAATCATGAAAACTGAACATATCGACCGCCCGGCGATCCTTGCCGAAATGAATGCGGCGTTTTATCGCTATGAACAGGCGCTGATCAGCAATGATACCGCCGTCCTTGACGAACTGTTCTGGCATGACCCGCGTACCGTGCGCTACGGTGCGGGAGAAAATCTTTACGGCATTGAAGCCATCCGCGCGTTCCGCACAGCGCGATCGTCCCAGGGATTAAACCGGGATCTGGTCAACACTACTATCACAACGTTTGGCGATGACATGGCGGTGGCCAGCACGGAATTTCGCCGCGAAGGGACGGACAAGATTGGGCGTCAGCAGCAAACGTGGGTCAAGATGGCGAGCGGATGGAAGATTGTGGCGGCACATGTGAGCCTGATGGTTTGACCGAACCAACGGGCGGTTCCGCTTTAGAAAGCTGAGGAAACTGTTCTTTTCCAGGAATGGACGGTGAAAGTTTCGGTTTCTCAATAACAGCGATCACTTGTCGCGCTGCGCCCAAACCGCCCAAAAGGGGCCCAGAGGGCGCGCGCTTACGCGTCCTCTGGGCCCCTTTTGGGCGGCGAGCCCAAGGTCTTGATCTTGGTTTTGAACTTAAAGCCCCGTTGCAGGATGCTCTTTACCCCAATGATCCGCAATTTCCTGCCGCTTACAGACCCATACCCGATCATGCGATTCCACGTAATCCAGAAATCTCTGCAACGCCCTGAACCGCCCTGGGCGGCCTAGGATCCGGCAATGCATCCCGATCGACATCATTTTCGGGGAGGTCTCACCTTCTTCATATAACACATCAAACGTGTCTTTCAGATAGGTGTAGAACTGCTCGCCGGTGTTAAAACCCTGCGGGGAAGCAAACCGCATGTCGTTGGTTTCCAGTGTGTAAGGGATCACCAGATGCTGTTTTGTTTCGCCGTTTTCCAGTTTTACCGGCGTCCAGAACGGCAGGTCATCGCCGTAATAATCGCTGTCATACTGAAATCCGTCAGACTCAGCCACCAGCTGGCGGGTGTTCGGGCTGTCACGGCCTGTGTACCAGCCGGTTGGCGCTTTGCCGAACAAATCACGCAGAACCGTGATGGCTTTTTGCATGTGCTGCGCTTCTTCGGCTTTGCTCATATCCTGATAGTGGATCCAGCGCCAGCCGTGGCTGACCACGTCGTAATCCGCCGCTTTGATCGCGCTGACAATTTCAGGATTGCGCGCCAGTGCCATCGCCACGCCGAAAACGGTCAAGGGAAGACCACGCTTTTGAAATTCATTATGAATGCGCCAGAAACCGGCGCGAGAACCGTATTCGTAAAGGGAATCCATCGACATGTGACGGTCGGGGAAACTGGCAGCGCCGATGATGTCAGACAGGAATTGCTCGGAACCGGCGTCACCATGCAAAACGTTATTTTCGGCACCCTCTTCGTAATTGAGGACAAACTGCACCGCTATGCGGGCATTGCCCGGCCAGTTGGCATGCGGCGGGCGTCCGGCGTAACCGATTAAGTCCCGCGGGTAAGCATCAGTAAAACCGTATTCGAAATCAGACATAGTGTTCTCTCAGATTCAGTCCGGCAAAACGGCCAGACAAAGGTTTTTCAAGCGGATAATCCAAATCGCCGTGTTTACTGGTCGTCAGACGCAACGCAGCCAGTGACTCAATCATTTTGACCGCCGCACTGACGCCGTCGATCACCGGTATATTCAGCTCGAGCGTCAGTTCCTGCGCCAGATCGGCCATTCCGCCGCAACCGAGCACAATCGCCCCGCTGCCGTCGGATTTTTTAGCCGCAATACATTGCTCGCGTACTTTCTGCTGCGCCAGTCCGCTGCCATCTTCCAGCGATAACACCGGCAAATCGATGGCGTGCAAAGCCGCACAGTGACGCTCAAATCCGTACTGATGCAACAAATGCCGGGCGATTGTCAGCGTGCGTGGCAGCGTCGTGACGATAGAGAATCGCGTCGCCAGCAAGGTCGCCAGATGCATCGCTGCTTCGGCAATACCCACAACCGGCGCACGTGCCAGCTCTCGGGCAGCCAGCAAACCGGGGTCACCGAAACAGGCAATGATGTGCCCGTCGACGCCGGCGTCACGCCCGGCTTTTATCTGCTGCAACACGCCGAGCGTGGCAATCGCCTCGTCGAAATGACCTTCAATAGACGGTGCGCCTTCTTCAGGGCAAACGGCCAAAATCTGTGTATCCCGCGCGGCCACCGAACGGGCGGTTTGTGCCATCACTTCGGTCATTGCCAGACTGGTATTGGGATTAATCAGTTGTATACAAAGTGGATTCGCCATCAGCCGGAGTCCTTTTCTGTGACCGCTTTCTGCGCGGCAAAAATCTGCGCGAAATCGGGCATCGGCCCTTTGTTTTGCTCAAAGCGCAGGGTGGCGACGATGCTGTCAAAATGCTGCGCCATGCTGTCGGCCAACGCCGCGGTGTCGCGTTTTTTCAGCAGTGCCAGCAGATCGTCATGATCATGGCAACGACACCCTTGTTGCCATGGCGCGCCCCAGGCGGCAATCGCCAGTGAAGAACGTAATGTGAGTTGAGAAACGGCTTCTGTCAGAACTTTGTTGCCGGAAATGGCCTGAAGCTGCACATGAAAAGCGGCGGAAAGACGGATTGCCGCGGCACCGTCACGCTCGTCATGGGCACGTTTCTCTTCCTGCACCAGTTTCTTCAGCGCAACCAGATGTGTGGACTGACAACGCGCAATCACCAGTGGCAGGTTGGCACACTCAAGAATTTTACGGGTCGCGAAAACGTCACGTGCTTCAGCGGCATCCGGCGCGGTCACATGCGCACCACGCTTGGGCAATATCGTCACAAGTTGCACTGCAGCAAGGCGCTGTAACACCCGGCGGATGCCCGTGCGACTGACAGAGAACACTTCAGCCAGCGCTTCTTCGGGTAATTTACTGCCGGGTAGAAGCTGGTGCTCAACAATAGATCGCACCAGCGCGTTATAAATGTGGTCGTCCTTATCCTCGGTAAAATAGGCCGTATTCAGCCCGCTCCAACTGGTCATTGCTGTTACTCCGTATACCGTTTTGTGTATTTATCGTATACCTGAAATAGATTTTTTGTATACAAGAAGTGAAGTTTGGCCTGATTCATGCAGTGTTCCCATGACTGCTTTTTAACTTTGGGCAGCCGGTATCCGGCTTCCGACTTTCACATGTTGTTTATGACAGGAGCACGATTTATGCCAAATCAGGAAATCACCTCCGCCACGGCGTCTTCCGAACAGGGTGCCGGGATCATCAAACCTTATTACAGCCCGCGGCTGTGTAATGATGACTTAGCGCCTACCCGAGACCAAAACTGGAGTTGGTACAACATATTTTCTTTCTGGATGTCAGATGTGCACAGCATGGGCGGTTATGTGGTTGCAGCGAGTTTCTTTACGCTCGGCCTGACCAGCTGGCAGGTGCTGCTGTGTTTGTTGTGCGGGATTTGTATCGTGCAGATTTGTGCCAATCTGGTGGCGAAACCAAGCCAGCAGGCCGGGGTACCTTACGCGGTGATTTGCCGCCAGGCATTTGGCGTGTTCGGGGCGAATATTCCGGCGGTGATCCGCGGGCTGATCGCTTTCGCCTGGTACGGCATTCAGACCTATCTGGCTGCCAGCGCATTAATGCTGGTGCTGCTTAAATTCTTCCCTTCCCTGACGCCGCTGACCGTGCCGCACTGGCTGGGCCTTTCTGCTCTGGGCTGGATTTGTTTCGGCATTATGTGGGTACTGCAGGCGATGGTGTTCTGGCACGGTATGAGCGCCATTAAGCGCTTTATCGATGTGGCGGGTCCGGCGGTATATATCGTCATGCTGATGCTGGCGGGCTGGATTTTATATAAAACCGGGCTGAGCAATATCTCCTTCACTCTGTCAACCAAAACCCTGACCGTCGGCCAGCAAGGCTGGGAAATGCTCACTGCCACGGCGCTGGTGGTGTCTTATTTCTCCGGTCCGCTGCTGAACTTTGGTGACTTCTCCCGCTACGGTAAAAGCATGAGTGAAATCCGTCGCGGTAACCGCTGGGGTCTGCCGTTTAACTTCCTGCTGTTCTCGATTGTGACCGTGGTTATCGTTTCCGGGACACAATCGCTGTTCGGCCAGATGATTACCGACCCTATCGAAACCGTCAGCCGCGTGGGCAACAGCGTGGCCGTAGCGCTGGGCTTACTGACCATGATCATCGCGACTATCGGTATCAACATCGTGGCAAACTTCGTGTCACCGGCCTTCGACTTCTCAAACTGTTCACCGCAAAAAATCAGTTTCCGTACTGGCGGGATGATTGCCGCCGTCGGTTCTGTGCTGCTGACGCCGTGGAACCTGTTCCAGTCACCGGAAATTATCCACTACACGCTGGACGTGCTGGGGTCATTTATCGGGCCGTTGTTCGGGATTTTGCTGGCGGATTATTATCTGATCAAACGCGGTCATATGGATGTGGATGCGCTGTTTAATGCCACGCCTTCCGGTCGTTACTGGTATCGCAACGGGTTTAACCCGAAAGCGATTGCAGCCCTGGTGCCAGCAGTGGTGATTGGTCTGGTAATCAGCTTTACGCCGAGCCTGCATCAGGTGGCGAACTTCAGCTGGTTTATCGGTGCATTCCTGGCAGGCGGTTTCTATCGCTACATCGCCCGTCATGATCGCGCGACCAGCGGCGCAATCGGCTATATGAAAACCGAAGCGGAATAACAGGCGGTTAAAAGGAAGAAAATAGTCAGGATGGCTGAAACGACGAAGCCCTGAGTGATTTCTCACTCAGGGCTTCTGAATAGTGGCGGAACGGACGGGGCTCGAACCCGCGACCCCCTGCGTGACAGGCAGGTATTCTAACCAACTGAACTACCGCTCCGCGTTTTGTTCTGGTTAAGAACGGAGCGGATATTAAGGAATACCTGCGCTTACGTCAATGCTTTTCCTGATATTTTCAATCAACTGCACAGTTTTTCCGCAGAATGGATGCTTTCAAAACAACGGCGAAGAGACAAGCCTTACGAACGCCACAGGCAACTGCCGCCCTTTTTCACCACCAGATCCAACCTTTCTTCATGCCACGCCAGTTCCTGATCATTTGCCGCGATCACTTTTAACCCTGAAGCCGGACGCGCCACGCGCTGGATCCCTAACCCGTCAGCACCGGTATTTTGCTCGCCCTCATGGGTGAATTTGATGCTGGTCTGCCCGCCGGTCATCATCAGATAAACTTCGGCAAGAATTTCGGAGTCAAGCAATGCGCCATGCAGCGTTCGTTTGCTGTTGTCGATCAGGTAACGATCGCTCAGGGCATCGAGGTTGTTACGCTTGCCGGGAAACAGCTTACGCGCCATCGCCAGGCTGTCGGTGATTTTACAGAACGTTTCGGTTTTCGGCAGATTACGGCCAAGCATGTCGAACTCGTAATCCATAAAGCCGATATCGAACGTCGCGTTATGAATGACTAATTCGCCGCCGCGAATGTATTCGATAAAGTCGTCAGCGACGTCAGCGAAGGTCGGCTTATCGGCAAGGAATTCATCACTGATGCCATGAACGCCAAAAGCTTCCGGATCCACCAGACGGTCGGGTTTGAGATAAACATGGAAATTGCGCCCCGTCAGGCGACGGTTAACCACTTCAACAGCACCGATTTCGATAATACGGTGCCCTTCATAATGGACGCCGAGTTTATTCATACCGGTGGTTTCGGTATCGAGAACGACGATCCTGTTTAATGTGTTTTGTAAATCCATAGCTCATTACCCACTGTCACGGATGCGGACGAAATTGCGCACAGAGTACCATCAGGCGGGTATTCAAGTCATTCAATGGCGTGCGGGTTCGGGGAAGGAAACAGAACAGCGGCACGTAAATGTGCCGCTAAGGATTTCATTACGCAGGAATTTGCTGGGTAATACAGTGGATATTTCCGCCGCCCAGAAGAATTTCGCGGGCCGCAATACCGGTGATTTTGAAGTCAGGATACATTTGCGCAAACAGCGCTTCGGCCAGGCTATCAGTCTGAGCATCAAGCAGCGGATAAATAATGTGCTGATTGCTTATCAGATAATTGACGTAAGAACCCGCCAGACGGTTGCCTTCCAGACGTTCAATCGCCGTGCCCGGTAATACGCCAATCGTCTCTTCTGCGGTGGCGTGCATCACAGGAGGTGAAGGCATTTTCCAGATTTTCAGGCTGCGACCTTTGGCGTCTTTGGCCGCTTCCAGCACTTTCAACGCTGCCGCAGAGCGTGCGTACTGCGGATCCTGCTCATCGTCAGTCCAGTGCAGAGCGACTTCACCCGGACGAACAAAGCAGCACATGTTGTCGATGTGTCCGTCAGTTTCGTCGTTAAACACGCCCTCTTCCAGCCAGATGAATTGCTTAACGCCGAGGTATTTCTGCAACTGCGCTTCAATTTCAGCTTTCGAAAGATGAGGGTTACGGTTCGGATTGAGCAGGCATTCCGCTGTGGTCAGCAAAGTCCCTTCCCCATCGACATGAATCGAACCGCCTTCCAGCACCAGATCGGTCGACACATAAGGAATCTGCTGATGGTCCGCCACCTGACGGGCCACCAGCTGGTCGCGCTCCCAGCTCGAATACAGGCCGCCATTGAAGCCGCCCCAGGCGTTGAATGTCCAGTCGATAGCCAGACGCTCACCCTGTGGATTCACCACAATGGTCGGGCCGGTATCGCGCATCCAGGCATCGTCGCTTTCCATTTCCACAAGCGTTATCTGCGCAGGCATCACTTCGCGTGCGTTGGCCATTTCCGCTGCCGGAACCGCCATAAATACCGGTGTGGAAGTGGCAATAGCCGCCGCCACGTTGGCAAAAGCCAGTTGTGCCGGACGGCCGTTGGAGCGCCAGTTGTCGGTGCGGTAAGGCCAGATCATCCAGACAGCCTGCTGCGATGCCCATTCAGCGGGCATGGCAAAACCTTCAGCCTGAGGATTGATATCAATAGAAGACATCAGTTATTTCCTTGTTGAACCGTCGGATGTGGCGATGGCGCCATACATTTCAGGACGGCGATCGCGGAACAGACCCCATGACGCGCGCTGAGCAGCGACTGCATCCAGATCGAAGGTATGAACCAACACGGCTTCGTCGGTTTTGTTAGCTTGTTGCACCAGCGCACCGGTCTGGTCAGCAATGAAGGAAGAACCGTAGAAGGTCATTTCGTAATCAGGAATGAATTTGCTTTTTTCAGTACCGATACGGTTAGAGGCAATCACCGGCACCAGATTAGCGGCAGCGTGGCCCTGCTGAACGCGGGTCCAGTGTGGCTGGCTATCAATTTCCGGATAAGCCGGTTCTGAACCGATCGCCGTCGGATAGAAGATGATTTCTGCGCCCTGCAAAGCCAGGCAACGTGCGGTTTCCGGGAACCACTGATCCCAGCAGATGCCCACGCCGATTTTCGCGTAACGGGTATTCCACACTTTGAAGCCGGTATCGCCCGGAATGAAGAATTGTTTTTCCTGATAGGCAGGACCGTTCGGAATATGAGTTTTGCGATAAACATCCAGCACACTGCCGTCAGCATCAATCATGACCAGCGAGTTGTAATAGGCGTTATTGCACTTTTCAAAGAAGCTCAGAGGCAGAACGACTTCCAGTTCTTTCGCCAGCGCAGAGAAATGGCGGATAAGCGGGCTGTTATCCAGCTCCTGCGCCAGGCTGTAATGCTCAGGGCTCTGATCAATACAGAAGTAAGGCGCAGCAAAAAGCTCCTGGATAAGAATAACTTGTGCGCCTTTGGAATGAGCCTGGCGAACCAGTTTCTCAGCGTTAACAATATTCTTTTCCAGATCCCAGCTGCAGCTCATTTGTGTTGCAGAAACCGTAACATTTCTCATTAGACATCCTTAAAGCATTGAAAATTGGCAGTGAAAAAACCATGAAAGTCGGAACTCACTCAGAGTTTTGAACTGGCACTCTGCATTTTCCTATTATATTGCAAAAGACAGAGCTCTCCAGCCAAAAGAGTCACGATGATTCCGATAACAATCGGCAGACTGTGGCTCATGTCGATTTTTCCGTCGAATAAATCCGGGAACACAAACAGAATGATCCCCTGAATAACAAACAGTAAGCACACACCAGCGACCAGCCACTGTCCCAAAATGCCGCCAGGTACCCGATACGGACGCGGTGTTTCAGTTTCCTTATAGCGCAACCAGAACCATGCGCTGAAGAGCAGTAAATACGGCAGAAGGAAAATGCAGCTCGAGAAGGAGAAGATAATCCAGAACAGGTCGCTCCTGTCGCTGGCCAGCTGGCTGTAGCAGAGGATAACCAGCGAGGAGACCACACCGGTCGCCACATTCGCGCCGACCGGCGTGTGAAAGCGGCGACTGAGCATGCCCAGACAGGCAGGCAACTCACCGCTTTTTGCCGCCTCGGCGGCGGTGCGGCTCGAGCCGGACGTCCAGGTCACCATGTTGCTGATGAAACTGAATAACGTCAGCACACACAAGATGTTAAGGATTATCCGCGCTCCTTCACTTTGCCCGAAAATGATTTTCATCGCATCGATGATGCCTGATACCAGGCTTATCTGACTGACAGGCAGTGCGGCGAGAATGCCAAATGTCCCGAATAAATAAAGTGCCGAGATGAATATGGCGGCGAGGAACATTGCAGTGCGCATCGTTTTCTCAGGGCTTTTTATCATCTTGCCCATACTCGCGACCAGCTCCAGCCCCAGCAGGCTGTAGATGATGGCGGGAAGAAAGCGGCTGCTTTCATTGAGATGTGGGATCAGGTTATGCCACTCAAAATTGTTGGCGAGACCATGTTGCAGAAAATAACGAATACCGGCAAAGCCCAGCACAGCAATCGCGATAATTTTTGCGAACGCCCCCCAGCGGGCGATTTTAAGACATACGCTGGTGGAGATATTGCAAAACCAGACCGTCAGCCAGGTCAGCATCAGACACAGCAGAATTTGCCAGTGCAGCGCCATTTTCGGCCAGTACAACGAAGAAAAAGTGCCGGCAAACAGAATATAAACAGAAGGCATCCACAGCCCGACGTTGATCCAGTAGAGATAAGAGGTTCTTGCGGCCATGCGCGTCCCGAATGCCCGCTTAACCCAATCGTAAATACCGCCTTCAGCAGGCCAGGTGCTGCCCAGCTCCGTGACCACAAGCGTATAAGGCAGAACAAAGCCCGCCAGCATAATAACCCACCACGAAAAAGCCGACGGCCCGATGGCGGCAGAAGCCGTCAAAGTATCAAGGATCATGACCGCACAAAGGGTGAACATCGTCAGACTGCCCATGCCAATCTTTTGATTTTTATTCGTTTCCATCATCACACCCTGCTTTTTTATCGGATAGCAGTGAATATATCAGTGACAAACAATATGAATGAAATGTATTGTTTTCATTAAATAATGAGGAATATTCATAATCATGCTGGACCTGAATCTTCTGCGCCTGGTGGTCATTCTGGCGAAAGAAAAAAACGTCACCCGCGCAGCGCTTAAAGCCAATATCACGCAATCGGCGTTCAGCCATGCACTTAACCGTATCCGGGAGCAACTGAATGACGAGGTGTTTGTACGCACGCGCAATGGCATGGAACCAACGCCTTATGCCGCCTCGATTATTCCGGTGATTGCCAGTTCACTGGACAGGCTGGAAGCCGCCACCCGCGGCGCTCATGCGTTTGACCCGCTTCGCGATGCCCATACCTTTTATATCGGCGCGGTCGATTATTTTGAATTCATGTTTATGCCGGTGCTGACCGCGCGGTTTAAGCAGCGGGCACCGAATGTCCGGCTTTCCGTCGATATTCTTTCAGAAACTATCAAGCTAGAGCGCATTGAGATGGGGCAACTGGACGCTTTTATCGGCGTCGACACCCTGCAACATGTTCCGCACTACTATAATAAGCACCCGCTGATTTCAGACCATTTCGTGGCGATCGCGTCAAAAGATCGTACGGATCTGCCTTCAGTTCTCACGATCAAAAATCTGGTGACGGAGCCGCAAATCCATCTCCCCGCCGTCAGTTCCGGCGCTGACCATATCGACCGCTGGCTGTCGGCGCAGCATCTCTATCGTCCGCTGGCGACAGTGGTACAAAGTTATGCCGTCGGAGGAAGAGTTGCGGTGACATCGGGTTATCTGATGTGCGTGCCCTATCGCATCGCCCGCGAACTGGCGGATATGCTGCCTTTGCGGATCCTTGAATTGCCCTCCGGTCTGCCTTCGTATGAACTGAATCTTCTGACGCACAGCTTGTTTGATCATCAGCCCGCGCTGCGCTGGCTGATTAATGAACTGAAAAATGCGCATATTGAATAACGCAGCACAGCAGGAAGAGGCGTGGAAGATATTGAAGTGCTCGCCGCGCCGGTTTATGTCAGACTTAACGTTTACATTTGACCAAAGAGCCTGCCCGCAATGACCAAACAGGTAGAAATTTTCACCGACGGCTCCTGCCTGGGAAATCCCGGCCCCGGCGGTTTCGGTGCGATTTTACGTTATAAACAACACGAAAAAGAGTTCAGTGCGGGTTTCCGTCTGACGACCAATAACCGCATGGAAATGATGGCGGCGATTGTGGCACTTGAAGCTTTGAGCACGCCGTGCGAAGTGACGCTGAGCACCGACAGCCAGTATGTGCGCCAGGGCATTACCACCTGGATCCACAACTGGAAAAAGCGTGGCTGGAAAACAGCAGACAAAAAACCGGTGAAAAACGTCGATTTATGGAAACGCCTCGACGCCGCGATCCAGACGCATCAGCTGAACTGGATGTGGGTCAAAGGCCACGCCGGACACCCTGAGAATGAGCGGTGCGACGTGCTGGCGAAAGAGGCGGCGGGCAATCCAACGCTGGAAGATGTAGGTTATCAGTCTGAGAATTGATTAATTCCCTTCTGGCGATCAACTGAAAAAACAGTGAAGTCGCCAGTCACAAATCCTTCCGTTTCGTCCGCGTGCAATAAAATAAAGGGGCGTCATTGTGGATAAAAAGATAGCCAGATTGGTTTTGCTGAATAATCTTCATACTCATGCCCCGCCCGCTGTAACTAAAAAAATCAGGAATATAAGGTATCTGACTGTCCAATGACTTATCACTCACATGATTATCTTCTGACGTCATAATGATGTTGCCATTTTCTTGTACATAGGTGAAAGAAAGGGTTTTACTTATATTGATAGATTTTCCATCAGCCTGTAAATTTCCCACCGAATGAAAACGCCCTGCACCATCATTAAAGGCGTAATCCATGATGACATCATAAACTGCATCCCCTTGAATGAGGGTAACTTCACTTTCGCAGGAAAAATGTTTTTTCTGATAAGAAACGAAAGCCCAAAAACCCGCTGAGAAAAAAATCAGAATAATAATTGCAGAGCCCATAAGCACGGAGTTTTTAATTTTCATTTTTGTCACTTATAAAGACAAATGATACGCAACGGGCATCATTGCCTGTGATTTTTTGATCGCATAAAAGCAGGGATGACGCTTCATACATTCGGTTTATAGCCATATACGTGATTTTTTTCGAGTGACATTGCAGAGGATGTTTTTTCATTAATTCAGAAAAGAGGGCGAGACTTTTTTCATCATCCGGATAGGAGGAGTAAAGATCACATCCGTTAAGCGTTCCGGCAAACCGATATGCAGAGTAGTACGATGTATCCACCGGAAGTATTTTCAAAATACATCCCCAAATAAAGACAATCACTAATATCCCCGCGATACCGCACAACCAGCGATATTTGCGTTCAAATGAGTAATAACCACGCTGGAAAACCCTGGTCACATTCGCAGTCGACACTTCTTTTTTTTCTGTCGCTTCCTTTTCGCACTCTCCGCCAGAAATTTTAAGATCAGCAACAGTAGCTGTCTGCTCTGCCTCCGATACTATTTCACTCAGGTTTACTGAGATTTTGAATCCTATTTTTGGAAGCGTTTTAATCACGTCATCCGACAACCCGGCAATTTTAAGACCCTTACGAATTGATCCCATATTTTGATACAAAGTATTTACTGTGACGTATGCACCATTTTTTTCCCACACTTGACCAAACAAATATCTTTGGCTAACAGGCTGATCATTATGTAGCAAAAGCAATCGCAGGCACTCACTGGCTGGCGAGTGCAGAATGATCTTCCTGGCCTTAGTAGCATCAATTTGTACAAGGCTGCGTTCCTCAGGATCAAAAAGAACAATGTCATTGAGTAAATACAGTTTTTTCATATTACGTACTTTTTTTGGATGCCATTCCCAACCAGTACTCCATTTTTCCGGCCAGTACTCCGCAGGGGGTATATTAAAACACTACGATATAAAGATTAATTTATTCAATCAGATAAGTAATTCCTTTCTTAGAAAAAAACTGATTAAAAACCTGCTTCACGTGAATCAGTATAATTCACTACAGATTTTAGTCGTCATGTTTACTCTTAGCTGCAGAAAAGAAATCAGGGTTGTGACTCTTAAGGAGGAAAGTTTGCTCTTTTATAAACGGTTTATATCAGTCTGGGGACAACATTAATGTGAGTCTGCTTCATAACACTTCAATAAAAACATACAGATGTAATAATCATTAGATTTTTCGACTAAAATTTATCTTTGTTTGGCATCTTATCTTGCCTTCATGAGATAGCGACAACTAAGATTAAACAACATGAAAAAGCATAAACTAAGAATTAAAATAAGGAATAACTGCAAAAATAAAGAACAAAACTCCGACAATTATGTTCAGGGCAGCAACATATTGTCATTTGCGGATGTATTGCATGTATTTATCGTAGCAATATAATCCCCATCAAATAATTGTGGTCTTTATGGTTCGAGGCGTTTTATCCCATAAGTCATGTCTACGGTGAGTAGAAGATAAATGAACTACCAATTATGCGGTTTCCTTATAGGTAAGGAGATTCATTTCGACTTTGAGAAGCAGAGGCTATACCGGCTCCCTTCTTCAAGTTTCGAGAAGGACATAACCTTTGCCACTGTTTTTCTCAATGACACCATGTTGCATTTCTTTTTATATTTACTGCTACATGCGCGTGACAGAGAAATACCTAAGGATGAAGTCCTGAAAATTTTGTGGGAGGAAAATAATCTGACTCCTTCAACGCAGCGCTTATGGCAAATATTAAAAGAACTCAACAGGAAGCTGACTTTATTAGGCTTGCCTGACAACTTTATTTTAAACTCAAAAGGCAGAGGCTACTTTATAAAATACCCTGACATCAAACCAATTTACACCCGGAAAAATTAAGATGTCACCTGTAATAATAATTCAGAATGAGTATAAACTTCTGAACAGAAAACTTATTTCACAAACATCGCACTGAAGCAGAAGTTTATATTGTAAGTACAAAGACCTGAAAATGACCGTCAAACGAAACTGGACACCCCTATGAATATGAATATCACACGCTACTTTGAAAACTTAAAAGTCAGTAAAAAGCTCACCCTGGTATTTTCAGTAATGATGACGATTATTTTCATTGTTTTTTTATCAGGAATCTATGGTTTCAACAATGTCAGTGACAAGTCACAAAAGGGTTCTTTATCCGTTGAATTAAATAATGCACTTGAAACAGCAAATCTCAACAGAACAAATTATCAATATACGCATAATGCCCAATATCTGAAACAAAACACGGCGGCGGTGCATAAACTGGCCTCAATTGTCACTGAGCTCAGAGAATTTTCCTGGTCTGCTCAAGGAATGCTAGATCTCAATCAGGTTGACGACGCCGTTAAAAATTATCTGGCAGATACAGCACCGTTCCTTAAAGCACTGGAGAATAAAACGCAGGCAGCCAATCTAATTAACTCCAAAGATATTTATAATGCCTCGATAAAAGCCGATAACTTAGGTCGTAATCCCACATTAAGCAGTGATATCGCGGTCAAAACGACGCAGCTCGCCTTTATATTTAATGATATCGACTCCATGATGAGTGATTATCAGGAGCAACCTACGGTCCAGGCAGAAAAGGATTTATTGAATCGGATCAATACGGGCATCCTGCAGGCTCAACAATTGCTACCACAGCTCCCCGAAGACCACCAGCTCTGGATCCGCCAAAGTATCAATGAGATGCAAAGTTTTCTGACGAATATGCCGCCATATCTTTCCGCCTGGACAGAGCAGGACGCCGCTTCGACGCGCCTCACCGTACGTGCAAATGAACTGACAAATGCTATTTCTAAGCTGTTTATCCTGCAAAAAAATATTGCTGCGGCCGCCATTATTACCTCACAAAGCATCATGGTCACCGTACTTTTGCTGGGCACAGTTTTTGGCATACTGCTGGCCTATCTGATCACTATTTCTATCACCCGCCCTTTGAGTAAAACTTTGGTAATGGCTGAAAAAATTGCAAAAGGGGATCTCACCAGCACGCTGACCAGCCAGCGTCGCGATGAGCCAGGTTTACTGATGCAGGCCGTTGCGGTAATGAATCACAATCTGAAAGAGATCATCGTCGATGTACGTGAAAGCGTGGACAGCGTCGCCCGCTCATCTGCCGAAATTGCGGCAGGTAATATTGATCTGTCATCCCGCACTGAACAACAGTCAGCGGCAGTTGTAGAGACGGCGGCCAGTATGGAAGAACTGACATCTACCGTGGAGCAAAACGCCAACAATGCCAATTGCGCACGGGAGCTCTCTGAACGTGCAGCTGAGAAAGCGGCTCATGGCAGCCTGATTTCTCATCAGGTTATCAAAACTATGGAGAATGTTCGAAACAGCTCACAGCGTATCTCCGAGATAATTTCTGTGATTAATAGCATTGCATTTCAGACCAATATTCTGGCGTTAAATGCAGCCGTTGAAGCGGCCCACGCAGGAGAGCAAGGAAAAGGCTTCGCGGTCGTCGCCGTTGAGGTACGCAATCTGGCACAACGCAGTTCACAGTCGTCCAGGGAAATTGAAGCCCTTATCAAAGAATCAGCGGGTTTTGTCGATAGCGGATGTAGCCTGGTGGAAAACGCTGGCGTGGCGATGGATGATATTGTGACCTCAGTGAGTCAGGTGCGTGACATTATGAAAGAGATCGCAATAGCAACAGATGAACAGAGTCGCGGTATTTCCCAAATTGCCGGAGCAATGACAGAAATGGATACCACCACTCAGCAAAATGCCGCGCTGGTGGAAGAATCCTCTGCAGCTGCCAGCTCACTCGAAGCTCAGGCGCAACAACTGGAGAAAAGGGTTTCCGTCTTTAAGCTCAATGAAACAGAGCAGCAGCGCATGCCGGTTGTCAGCTTCGCATTGCATTCCGGGGCACCAGCCAGAAAAGTTGGCCCTGCAGCAGTTGATAAGGAATGGACCAGTTTTTGATGTAAAAGGATAGAAACATCCTCACTTAAATTCTGAGACCTGTCTGATGAAAACATCGCGCACCTCGATGTTTTCATATTTAGTCAGCCCCCCTTCATTCTTTCCTGACGTGTAACAATTTTATGATAGAACAACCCGCTTCAGTGTCTGCAAGGGCATTACTTATTGCATTGCTTACCCGTCAGAGCTGTGTCTGGCGAGCTCATTTCCCACCCCCGAGGGGAAGAGAGCAATTGTGGCAGGAAATAAGTGACAATCTCTATAATAAGATTTTGGAACCTATGTGGTGGTGTTGCCGCGGGCCAAAACCGGTCACAATGCTGGAAAAGGATTCCCTGTACTGGCTGTGTGTTCTTGCCGAGGAACCGACGCCAGCAGCCATCGAACTCTGGATTTTATCCGCAAAATTTCGATATAAAAAACTGACAGGTTGCTCTTTAGCTGAAGAAACAGATAAGTTTCTTTCTGTGTGTTTCATGGATTTTGCTGCGATAAATAAAATGTATAACAGCCATAAACGCCAGCGCTAAAATTCGATTCATGGTAAGGACGAACCGTCATCTAACCCCGATATTTTTTCCGGTAACTTTTCGTCGCCCCTACGGCTTGCGGTATTTTTTGTTTCTGTGAGAGGACTTTTTTCGCGGTCGGTGTCAGCGGGAAAGTTCTTTTACGGGCAATAATCAGCGTCATGCAACCCAGCGCAGGTAAATGCGTACTCAGTAATTTTCCGCCATTCTTTTTCCAGGGCAGAACATGAAAACGCCGGTGGACCATCACTTCATAATTGAGCAATGACAGCCAGTCGAGCAGACGCATTTGGGTGAACAAACGGCTGCTGTAAGGCTGTCGTTTGCGAAACACGGGCATCAGTTTCCCGATGCCTAACAGACTGAGCGGATTAAAGCTGCTGAGCACCATCCAGCCATCATCAATCAGCACACGGTCCACTTCACGCAGTATGCGGTGCGGGTCATCGGCGTAAGCCAGCGTATGACTGAGCAGGCAGGCATCCACAGATTTTGCTGCAAACGGTAAATAGTAAGGGTCGCCATGAACATGCAGCCCCTCACCTTCCGGTGCGAAGTTCACCTGATGGGAAATCGGACACGCGCTGGCATCGATTTCGGCACTTAATGCGCCGATTTTTAGCAGGTGAAACCCGTAAAGTTTGCCCCACCAGGGTTGCAGTTGTTGCTCAAGCGCGGCACGGTAGTAGTCGCCGCAGGGGATATCTTCCCATGAAGCCGGTGCAACTATTTTCTTACGGGCGCGGGCTGGTCGCATAGTTTGTTATCTTCTTTCAAGCAGTTGCCAAAGAGAGGTTGTCATGAATCTTATCAGTATTCCTGCCTTGCAGGACAATTACATTTGGTTGCTCGATGATCAGCAGGGGCAATGCCTGATTGTCGATCCGGGTGAAGCTGCGCCAGTTTTAGCCGCGCTGAAAAAAGCCAGTTTGACCCCGACTGCCATCCTTCTGACCCATCATCATCACGACCACGTTGGCGGTGTTGATGAGATTTGCAGCCATTTTCCGGGTCTGAAAGTGTATGGACCTCACGAAACTGAGAACAAATTTAGTCAGATTAGTCTTAAAAACGGCGATAAATTGGTAATTGGCGGTCTGGAATGGCAGATCTTTGCTACGCCCGGACATACTCTTGGTCATATTTCATACTATAGCGCGCCTTATCTTTTCTGCGGAGACACGATGTTTTCCGCCGGATGCGGTCGTTTGTTCGAAGGGACGCCTGAGCAAATGTATCAGTCGTTTCAACGCTTAGCAGCCCTGCCTGATGAAACTTTAGTCTGCGCCGCACACGAGTACACTCTCTCAAATCTTAAGTTTGCGCGGACTATTTTACCGGAGGATGACGATATCCATTCTCATGAGCACGAAGTGCAACAAATGCGTGAAAAGGGACAATCTTCCCTGCCTTCAACCCTCGGTCTTGAGCGTAAAATTAACCTCTTTTTACGTTGCGATGATGTTGATTTACAAAACAAATTAAACCTTAACGATCCCTTAAAGCCTGACTGGCATGTTTTTGCCCATTTAAGGGCACTCAAGGATAGCTTCTAGCCCCAAAGGTTGTGTTTTTTTTCGAAGCAAAGTATTATCGCTCGTCTTTTAAGCAACTATGACACACACATGAAGGCAAATGCGATCCTAATAATCGCCTCCATGTTGCTCACAGGTTGCCAGGCGTCCAGGCAGGGCGTGAAGGTACCGGAACAACATGCACAGAGTTTGTCTTCAGCAAGTCAAAGTGAAGCAGGACAGTACACAGATGATGGCCGGGCGGCCTCTGGGGGATGGTTGGATGGAAACGACACCGTCTCCCAACAAAATTTGTGGAACTTCATAGGCGACGAGCTGAAGATGAAGGTTCCGGAAAATTCCCGGATCCGCGAACAAAGAGTTAAATATTTAAAGAATAAGAGCTATCTCCACGATGTAACATTACGGGCAGAGCCGTACATGTACTGGATCACCGAGCAGATTAAGAAACGTAATATGCCGATGGAACTGGTACTGCTACCCATAGTGGAGAGCGCTTTTGATCCTAAAGCAACCTCATCAGCTAACGCTGCGGGGTTATGGCAGATTGTGCCTCAAACGGGTCGAAACTATGGTTTGAAACAAAACCAGTGGTATGACGGTCGCCGCGATGTTGTGGCTTCGACAACTGCTGCGCTTGATATGATGCAACGCCTGAACAAAATGTTTGGTGGTGACTGGTTACTGACCGTTGCTGCGTATAACAGTGGTGAAGGCCGCGTAATGCAAGCGGTGAAAGCGAACAAAGCTAAAGGTCGTCCGACTGACTTCTGGGCGCTGTCGCTTCCACGTGAAACATCGATTTATGTGCCGAAGATGTTAGCCCTGAGCGACATTCTCAAGCACAGTAAGAAATACGGTATCAGCCTGCCGAAACCGAGTGAAGACCGTGCTCTGGCGCGTGTTGAAGTCGGACAGCAGATGCAGCTGACCCAGGCGGCAGAGATGGCGGGCATGTCCCTGACCAAGCTCAAGTCGTTTAACACTGGCTACAAGAAAAATGTAACCGCGCCGAATGGCCCGCATTACATCGTTCTGCCGAAGGCGCATGCCGACCAGTTTAAAGATTCACTGGCTGATGGCGATATTGCCGCAGTACAGGAAACCAAACTGGCCAGCAACAGTCCGTCTGGTGCAAAACAGTACAAGGTTCGCTCCGGCGACAGCCTGTCTGGTATTGCAGCCCGACTGAATGTGAAGACCCGTGATTTACAGCGTTGGAACAATTTGCGCTCAGCAGGCGCGTTAAAAGTTGGGCAAACCCTGCAAGTGGCGGATAACAGCGTCAGCGATACCAGTGCCAATGGTGGCAGCATCACCTATCAGGTACGTAAAGGCGATTCATTGTCGAGCATTGCCAAGCGTCACGGCGTAAACATCAAAGATGTGATGCGCTGGAACACGAATGCCGACAACCTGCAGCCGGGCAACAAGTTAACGTTGTACGTCAGCAACAAAATGAGTCCTGATACCTGATTCTGATTTGTACCGGCAATAAAAAAGCACCCTGAATATTCCGGGTGCTTTTTTTATGCCTGCGTTTTTGACCGCCGTTCTTTCGGTCAGCAAAAAAAGCGCTACAGCGCCAGCGGTTGTCCGGCCATAAACTCCACCCGCAGCGGGTTATGATCGGAGGCTCGCGTCTCCATGACCGAGGCACTGGTGACGCTCAGGTCGCGGTAGAAGATGAAGTCCAGCGGTCGGCCAAACGCCCGCTTACGGAAATCAGAAGGAAAACGCACTTCTTCCAGCTGAATATTCCCTGCAAAGCCATACAGCGCGTTGATACGCTGTTTGCTCCAGGCATTGAAATCCCCCGCCATAATTACCGGGCCTTTGTGGTTGGCAATCTGCTCACCAATCGGGTCGAGCTGCTTGCTGTAGACGTCGATGCCAATACTGAAATTGACGGCGTGGATGTTCACCACCATCAGCAAACGACCATCCAGAAGCGGATAGACGGTGACTAATGCCGATTTAGACAGCCTCAAAAGCGGCTCACGCTCACGCAGCGGGCAACAATAAACCGGATGCGCCGCAGAGAGTGTCATCACGCCAGAGGGGTGCTGAGGCAGCATAAACGCCGGTACCTGATCGGCAGCCAGATAATTGGATGTGGCAAAACGGATCAGTTCAGGCGTTGTCTGCGCTTCCTGAAGTAACACCAGCTGCGCATCTTTGCCGTAATCGCGCAGAACTGACAACCAGTCAGCCCGCTGCTGTTTAAAGATATTCCACACCATGACGCGCAAAATATTCGAATTGGGTAGCGCAGCACCCGGCGGCAAATCCGGCCCTAAATGTGCGAGGGCACCCGGAAAGATTTGCTCAGCGGGCTGACCTGCGACATACCTCATTGCATATGTTTTTTTCCGCACGCTAATCGCCTGTTACCCGTTATATCGTTGCTATATGAGAGAGATTCCCACAGCGAAAGTTCAGTATACGCCCGCAGGCTCTCAGGCCAAATCTGTTTACATTGGTATACAACCCGCTCACATCTACAGGCTAGCACAAAAACGAAAACGGCCCGCCGAAGCGAGCCGTGAAGAAAGTACAGACTGCAAATCAGACCATGGCGGGTTTCATTTTACGATCCAGATGCCCGCTCAGACGGATAAGCAGCAGCGCACCGGCGACGATCACCGCGCCAATCCACGGCGTTTGCGCCAGGCCAATCGTAGAAACCACCTGCCCGCCAATCACAGAACCTAAAGCGATACCGACGTTAAAGGCCGCAATGTTCAGGCCCGATGCCACATCAACGGCATTTGGCGTCACTTCCTCAGCTTTCTGCACCACGTAAACCTGCAATCCCGGTACGTTGCCGAAGGCGAAAACTCCCATCACCAGCAGCGTAATTAACGCCGGAATACCAAAGCCAGAGGTGAACTGGAAAATCAGCAACAGCGCGGCGAGTGCGGCAAAAATAATCGTCAGTGCTTTTACTGCACCGTGACGGTCAGCCAGTTTACCGCCCCAGATATTACCAATTGCGACCGATACGCCGTACGCCAGCAGGATCCAGCTCACCATGCTGGCTGAAAAACCGGCCTGTTCCTGCATCATCGGAGCAAGGAACGTGAATGTGGTGAATACGCCGCCGTAGCCCAATGCAGTAATCGCGTAAATCAGTAAGAGACGCGGATTCATCAATACTTTGACCTGATCAGAAATGCGCGCTGCCGGTTTGTTTTTGATGTTATTCGGTACCAGAACTGCGCTGGCAATGATGGCGATAACACCAATCAACGACACCGCAAGGAAGGTTTCGCGCCAGCCAAAATGCTGACCGATAAATGTTCCGAGCGGCACGCCGGTGACCAGTGCAACGGTCAGACCGCCAAACATCAGCGCAATCGCCGAAGCGGCTTTTTCTTTCGATACCAGGCTGGTGGCAATAGTTGAGCCAATCGAGAAGAACACGCCATGCGCCAGACCGGTCAGCAGACGCGCCATCACCAGCGTACTGTAATTCGGTGACTGCCACGCCAGCAGGTTGCCCAGCGTGAACAGCACCATCAGGCCAATCAGCAGCGCTTTACGCGGCACACGGCCTGTCAGCGCGGTCAGAACCGGTGCGCCAATCGCCACGCCGAGGGCGTAGATGGACACCAGCAAACCGGCGGACGGAACAGAAACGCCCAATTGCTGCGCGATGGTCGGCACAAGGCCGACGATAACAAACTCTGTTGTACCTATAGCGAACGCACTGATGGTCAGTGCTAATAGTGCAAGCGGCATAACCTTTACTCCACATGAATATCGATTTGATAGCGGCTATTATCTGCTTGTGCTTAAATGACAGAAATAACCAAAGTATCAATTTATTTATGCTGGAGTAACAACAATGCGAGCCAGTTCTGAAGAGTTGATTACCTTTGTCACCGTGGTAGAAAGCGGCAGTTTCAGCCGCGCGGCAGAACAGCTGGGGCAGGATAATTCTGTGGTCAGCCGTACGCTGAAACGGCTGGAGCAAAAACTCGGCATTACCCTGCTCAACCGCACCACGCGACAGATCAGCCTGACGCACGAGGGTGAGCGCTATTTCGTAAGGGTGCAAAAAATCCTGCATGAAATGGCCGCAGCGGAAGACGATTTGCTGGAAAACCGTGACGATCCGCAGGGAATGTTGCGCATCGACGCGGCAACGCCGGTCATTTTGCATATTATTTCGCCACTGGTAGCTGAATTTACGGAGCGCTTCCCGAAGATGTCGCTCGCGCTGTTTTCTTCGGAGAGCAACATCAATCTCATCGACCATAAAGTCGATGTGGCAATCCGCGTCGGGGAGTTGGATGATTCCAGCCTGCGGGCACGCAAACTGATGCTGAGCTACCGCAGCGTGCTGGCGTCGCCAGATTACCTGAAAAAATGGGGAACGCCGCAAAGCGCCGATGATCTGCTGAAACACCGCTGTCTGGGCTTTAACGAAGTAATGGCGCTGAACAAATGGCCGTTGCTGTGCGCTGATGGTCAGCAACTGACGGTCACGCCGTTTATCAGTTCCGGGAGTGGTGAAACGCTGCGCAGGCTGTGTTTGCAGGGTAACGGTATTGCCTGTCTGTCGGATTTCATGACCGATGAGGATGTTGCGCGGGGAGATTTGGTAAAACTGCTGGTGCCGGACATCATGCGTATCGCCATGCCGTTGCACGCGGTGTATTACAGCGATCAGACGGTCAGCACGCGGATCCGGTGTTTTATCGATTTTCTGAGTGAAAAGCTTCGCGCGCGTGGGGTTTAAATCTTTGTTTCCTCCCCTGCGAAGGGGAGGTGTTCAGGGATCAATCCCAGTCTGGCGCCAGACCTTCAGGGCTGACCAGACGGCCATTGCGTTCCAGCGCGGCAATCTGCTGCATATCTGCATCTGTCAGCGTCAGTTGTGGCGCCAGCAGGTTACTTTGCAGGTTTTCGCGTTTGGTCGATGACGGGATCACCGCGTAGCCCAGCTGCAAGGCCCAGGCCAGAACTACCTGCGCAGGCGTGGCGTTATGGCGTGCCGCAATCTCAATAATCGTCGCATCTTTCAGCGCTTCGCCATAGGCCAGCGTCATGTACGACGTCACGGCAATGCCGTTCTGACGGGCAAAATCGACTACGGTCTGGTTTTGCAGGAACGGCGACAGTTCGATCTGATTGGTCGCAATCTGATCCGCGCCCACTGCGTCGATGGCTTCCTGCATCAGCGCGACGGTAAAGTTGGAAATACCGATTTCACGGGTCAGGCCCATTTTCTTCGCTTCAACCAGAGCGTGCATCGTTTCTGCCACGCTGACGGCCTGATTCGGTGAAGGCCAGTGGATCAGCGTCAGATCGACATAATCCGTTTTCAGTTTACGCAGACTCTCTTTCAGGCTGTCGATCACTTTGTCAGCGGCCAGGTTTTCAATCCAGAGTTTGGTGGTGATATAGAGTTCTTCACGCGCGACGCCGCTTTCAGCCAGTGCATCGCCGACGGCAGCTTCATTATCATAAATCTGTGCGGTATCAATGGCGCGATAACCCAGTTCTACAGCGGTGGCGACGGACGCTTTGACGACGTCATCTTTCAGGCGAAATGTTCCCAGACCGAATGCAGGAATGCTCATAGTGTTCTCTCTTTTAATTTTTCAGGGTGATAAATCTTGGAGAGAGTATGAACTGCGCGTTCATGGATAAAAACGACCGTTTTGCCAGAAGACTTTTGATTTCAGCGCAATAATCAGCGGCAGGAAAATGGTGACCATTGCCGGGAGGCCTGCGGGACAAAATCGCCCGATGCCGCGTTAAAAGCATATTCTTCAGGTTCTGAAACACCGGCAGGCATTGCCAGCGCACGCATCACAGATCCATCGGCTAAATACCATAAACAAGAATCCGTTGCTGGTTCAGACGTAAAAGTCTTTAAAGCCGGATCGAGACAGATCTTGTCCATCTGCCATACGCTGCCGCCCTGCTGTTTTAGCCACGCCTCGCGCAGACACCACAGCTGCCAGAATGCCATTTGCGGTTCGGACTGTTTCATCAGCCACTGAAACTCGGTATCACTGAACGCGCCACGCGCCACGTCAGGATAACGCGCGCGCGGTCGTATTTGCTCCACGTCACCTCCGGCTTCTCCAGCCAGGCATAACAGCAGTTGCAGGTGATTTTTACTGTGACTGAGAGAGAAATGCGGCAGGGAAGCATCGACAAAAAAGGGTTTTCCCTGCGCCGAAATCTGTAGTTCCGGCAATGTCTCGCAGCCGCAGAAAACGGCCAGCGCTTCGGCCAGCAGCACCCTGCCCGCACGCCATTGCTGGCGGCGGGCAGGATTCATTCCTGCACTTTTAGCGATCATTTCTGCGGGCAAACGGGATAACGAAAAATGGTCATCCAGCGACGCAGTCATGAGACATGCAGAGTTCATCATTTAAGGCCAGCGGCGGAATACTAAAGAGGTATTGATGCCGCCGAACGCAAAGTTATTCGACTGAATAAATTCCGTCTGAATATGGCGCGATTCACCCATGATGTAGTCCAGCTCGCCGCAAAGCGTATCCGGCTGCGTCAGGTTGATGGTCGGCACAAACCGGTCTTCACGCATCATTTCCAGCGACATCCAGGCTTCCAGCGCGCCACAGGCCCCGAGCGTATGGCCGAAATAACTTTTCAGCGACGAGATCGGCGTCTGATTACCAAACACTGCGGAAGTGGCATGACTTTCTGCAATATCGCCGCGCTCAGTCGCCGTGCCATGCGCGCTGATGTACCCGATTTCAGAAGAAGGGATACCCGCATTTTTCAGCGCTTTTTCGATACAAATCTGCATCGTCGATTGCTGTGGCTGGGTGATATGCGCCGCATCGCAATTAGTGGCAAATCCGACGATTTCTGCGTAAATTTTCGCGCCACGCGCCTGTGCGTGTTCGAGCGATTCAAGAATAAGCGCCCCTGCTCCTTCGCCAATGACCAGACCATCACGCTGTGTATCGAACGGTCGCGGAGAAAGTTCCGGGTGATCATTCTGCTGGCTGGTGGCAAACAGCGTGTCAAAAACCGCCGCTTCTGACGGACAAAGTTCTTCCGCACCGCCAGCCACCATCACAGTCTGATAGCCGTGTCTGATCGCTTCATAGGCATAACCGATCGCCTGACTGCCTGACGTACAGGCGCTGGACGTCGGAATAACGCGCCCCTTCAGCCCGAAGAACAGACCGGCGTTCACCGCCGTGGTGTGCGGCATCATCTGCACGTAGGTTGTGCCCGTGATGTTATTCGTGTGTTTTTCGGTCAGCATGGTGGCGAACTCGCTCACCGGTCCGGTGCTGCCGGTCGATGAACCGAAGGCAATGCCGGTTTCGCCATCCGTCAGAACCGAATCGTCAAGCAAACCGGCTTGTTCCAGCGCCAGTTCCACCGCGCGTGTCGAAAGCAGGGAAACGCGCCCCATCGAGCGGATGCGCTTGCGGGTGTAGTGTGCAGGCAAAACAAAATCATCCACCGGCGCACCCAGATGGGTGTTCAACCCCTGATAAATCAGCCACTCATCCATATGACGAACGGCATTTTTACCCTGTTGCAAACGCGCAGAAACCTCGTCCCAGTGGTTGCCGAACGCGGTAACGCCTTTCATGCCGGTAATCACTACGCGCACGGTCATACCATGCCTCCGTTAATGGAGATCACCTGACGGGTCACGTAACCCGCAATATCCGACATCAGATAGCTCGCCAGTCCGGCGACTTCTTCGGCACGCCCCATACGTTTAAGCGGGATCATGCTCATCGCGGCATCCAGCGCGGGTTGTTCCATGTCGAGCATACCGGTATCAATCAGCCCCGGCGCAATGCAGTTGACGGTGATTTTGCGTTTCGCCAGCTCCAGCGATAACGCCTTGCAGGCACCGATAACCCCGGCTTTTGCTGCACTGTAATTGACCTGACCGCGGTTGCCCGTAATGCCGGAAACCGAAGACAGCGCGATAATTCGCCCGCCCTGACGCAGGCCGATCATCGGCATCACGCAGGGGTGTAAAACATTGTAGAAGCTGTCGAGATTGGTATGGATCACGCCATCCCAGTCTTCGTCAGTCAGCGCCGGAAACGCCCCGTCGCGGGTGATCCCGGCGTTATTGATCACACCGTAATACGCGCCATGCGTTTCGATGTCGGCTTCGATCACTTCGCGGCACTGCTGGCGATTGCTGATATCGAACTGCACAATGCGTCCGCTGCCGCCATTTTCCGTAATCTGTTGCAGGGTGTTATCTGCACCCGTCTTATCGCTGTGGTAGTGAATGACTACCAAAAATCCGTCACCAGCCAGCCGGCAGGCAATGGCTTTGCCGATCCCCTTACTGGCACCGGTCACTAATACCGAACGCGTCATTCCTGTTTCCCCTGTGTCAATTTAATGAGTTCATCCTTGTCTGGCTGATACGTATTCAGCCTTCCGTGTGCAACCTGAAGGTTGTCTTGTTCTCGTTTAATGCAGATAACACCTTCAAAACTCGCGAGTTTTTCATCACGTAATACCATTGCAACACTTATCAGTAATTCGCTGCCTGCCGCAAATTCCGGCATGCTGCATTTTATCGCCCTGCCGCCCAGCAGCATGCCCACCTGCGGCGATGCTCCGCTCTGCGCACCGTGCCAGCCACTCCACACGCCAATAGTTTGCGCGATGAGTTCAATGGCGTACCACGCGGGCAACGCACCACGGGCATTGAGGAAGGGCGCCAGCACACTCTTTTCTGATACGACGACGCTGCACAACGCCGTTTCTTCTGCCACGTCGATGACGCTTTCCAGCAATACCATCGGCGATTCATGCGGTAAGTAATCTGCCGCGTTTAACGTCTTCATGACGGTCTCCCGATCACCAGACTGGCGTTATTGCCGCCAAAGGCAAAAGAGTTGGATAAAATGACCGGCTTTCCCGCCATTTCGGTGGTTTCCACCAGACGGATTTCCGGCAGGCTGCTGTCCCGCGGCGTGACGCTGAAATCCTGTCGTGGCAATGCAATATTGTGCGTCAGAATAAGCCAGCTCAGCGCGGCTTCTGTTGCACCCGCCGCGCCCAGCGTATGACCGGTGAGATGTTTGGTAGAACTGCACGGGGTACGGTTGCCAAACAGCCTGTGTATTACAGCGGCTTCGACCTGATCATTGAGCGGTGTGGCAGTGCCGTGCGCATTGATGTAGCCCACATCATCGGGGCGAAGACCGGCCTGCTCTAACGCCATGTTGATAGCACGTTCTGCCCCCAGTCCTTCAGGATGCGGCGCAGACATATGCCAGGCATCCGATGATTCACCGGCACCAAGCAGGCCAATATCAGCCGGTTCGCGAGTCAGCAAAATCAGCGCTGATGCCTCACCGATATTAATCCCGTCGCGGTTTTGGCCAAACGGCGTGCAATGTCCGCGGGAATAAGATTCCAGGCTGTTAAAGCCGTTCACCGGCATCCGGCACAAACTGTCGGCACCACCAACCAGCGCGGCATCAGCCAGTCCGGATTCAATCAGGCGTTTTCCGCTGATAATCGCTTTCGCGCTGGAAGAACACGCTGTCGATAAAGTATAGGCGGGCCCGCTCAGATCCAGCAGTTGCGCCATAAACTGCGAAGGGTCGCCCAGTTCCTGCTGCTGATAGTCGTATCCCGCAGGGAATTTGCCATGCTGCTGAAGATGGCGCACCGCATCCTCACCTTCAGCGATGCCAGAGGTGCTGGTACCCATCACGATCGCCACCCGATCTTTGCCATAACGGGCGACAGCATTGTTCACCGGCGCTTCAATTTGCGCCAGCGCGGCCATTAACAGCTGATTATTGCGGCTGCGATGCGCTGATAAGTCCGCCGGGATCGCAGGCAGTTCGCCGGTAACGCTGCCGAGCCACACCGGCCTGTCCTCTGTCAGCCAGCCTTTTTGCACGGTCATACCTGGCGCCATGCCCGACTTCAGGCTGGCGGCGATTTGCGCATTGTTGTTTCCCAGCGCGTTAACCATGCCCACGGCCGAAAAGTAGATCATGTTAGTCACCGACATTCTGGATAGTTATCTGGTAGTGAAACGCCATCTGAGTAATCGAAATGGGCTGACGCGTGGCGCCCTGCGCGACATAATCAATGCGGGTGACGGCATGGCCCTCGTTATCCAGTAATGTCCGGCGAAGCGGTTGCTCATCGAACGTCCAGCCCGTTGGCAACAACGGTTGCCAGCTCTGAACCGGCCAGTAGCTCAACATAATATCGGCCAGAACCTGATTTGCTGGAGGTAAACCCTCAATTTTTATCGCCTGCTCGGTGTGGATCCCCGTTTGATCGTAGACCACTTTGAACAGACGGATCCCCAGCGGGGACAATCCGGCCAGTTGCAGCGATTTGCCATCAGCATTGAGCAGCACCAGCAATGACTGCTGTTTGCCGTTGACGGTGGCCGTCAGTAGCTGTTGCTGGCTGACCGGTTTTTCCAGAACGGGTGCGGGGAGTTTCACCTGCACGCCGCGTTTCAGCCAGGCATGGGGCTCAGTACCTGAAGGCGAATTTGTCGCACAACCGCCAAGCATTAAGATCAGAAGCGCCAGCACCGGCCACATCATTCGGGTCATTTTTTGCGTCCTCTTTTTTTAGCCGGCAAGGTCAGTGGCGACAGCAGGAAGGCGGTTAAGATACCGGCGCTCAGTACGATACCGAAACTACTGATCGCCTGTGTCGAGCTGAACACCAGCATGCCGAACGTCAGTAATGTCGTCACCACTGCCATGAAAATGGCAAACATTGACGTCGTCGGCGTGCCGCGCGGATTAGTGAAAAACAGGGTGTAATTGATGCCAATTCCCAGCACCAGGATCAGCGCCAGCAGGGAGAAAAGATTAAGATTGTGACCGCTGAAGCCCAGCGCTGCGACGCCCATTCCGAGTGAAAGCAGTGTAGGAACGAGACAAATCAGCCCGTGCGGCAGGCGAAAACGCCAGAGATAAATAGCCGCTATAACCGCCACAGCCAGCGCCAGCAGATATGTCAGATAAACACGGTACTGCGAGAACAGGCTGCTGAATTCTGTTTTGCGGTCAATCCAGCCGGTTCCCGGTGTGACAGCCGCCAGCGCCGCCATCGCTGCGCTATCATGAACACCATTTACCGGAATCAACGTCGCGCTGCGCCCGTCCGGCAGTGACAGCCACAACAAACGCCAGCCCTCGCTGACCACGCTGTTAAGCCACTGCGGCACATCAACCGTTTGCGCACTGAGATCGGGTGTTGTCACCGTCACTCCCGCCTGTTGTAACTGCGCAATAATTTGCGGGGCGCGCTGGCGGAGCAGTAATAAGTCGCGCTGCTGTTGTGCCTGTGAAGGCAGGCTGAGCGCACGGAAACCGTCAATCACCCCTTTATCTTTAATTTGCACCAGCTTTGGCCGCAGGGCTTCCAGACGTTGCAGTGTCTGCTCGGCGTTATCGCCATACACCACCAGCCATTTCTGGTCGTTCGTCTGTCCGGTGAGCGCGGCTATCTGCTGCTCCTGCTGCTGAAGATCCGCCGGAAGGGATTGCAGATCGGCGATGTCGTCGTTGATCTTCAGCCGCGATATTCCGGTCAACACCAGCACTAAAATCAGTAATGGCAAGCCAATGCGCACAGCCTTGCGACTGCGCCACGCCAGCAACCAGCGCATGATAATCGCCAGCCCCGGTGTCGGTCCGACCGGCAAACGCTTCGACAAATACGGATACCAGCACATCACGGTGATACAGGCGGCGCTCAGCCCGGCAGCGGCAAAAACAGCCAGCTGTTGCAGGCCGGGGAACGGCGAAATCAGCAACATCAGATAGGCAGCCACAGTGGTCAGCAGCGCCACAGATAAGGCGGGGAACAGTTTTTTCAGGCTTTCCAGCGGGGAATTAACCTCACCGTGTACTCGCCGTTCAGTCAGGAAATACAGCGTATAATCGGCGGAAATGCCGACAATGCTGGTACTCAGCACCAGCGTCATCACGTGA
This sequence comes from Rahnella bruchi, assembly GCF_003614975.1. Lineage (GTDB taxonomy): Bacteria > Pseudomonadota > Gammaproteobacteria > Enterobacterales > Enterobacteriaceae > Rahnella > Rahnella bruchi. The sequence continues at coordinate 555,327 of NZ_QZWI01000003.1, forward strand.
ATTTCGCCAAACACCCACAGGGTAAAAACGGTGCCCGACAGCGCGCCGATAGCGATAGAAAGCAGACTGAGCAGCAACGGCAGGACCGAACGGAACATCAGTAAGATCAGCGCAAACACGCCAATGACCGATGCGACGCCAATGGTGGACAGGTCGTGCTGCGCCTGCTGGCTGGCATAATGACTGTAGAAAATCGTCCCGCGCTCGAGAACTTTTGCCCCCGGCCAGCGTGTTTCAAAGGCCTGCTTCACTGCACTGAGCGCCGCCACCGTCTGTTTCGCGGAGGTGATGTCATACGATGACGCTTTCAGTTCACCGTGCAGCAGATACCAATTACGACCGTTTTTATCACGGGCCATCAGCCAGCCCTGATCCAGGGTCATACCGGCGCTGTTCTGCTGCTGAGCCATTTGAGAAGCACGCACCAGCAGCAATGGATCATTTGCCAGTTCTTTACCGCTGACACCTGCAAATGCCGAGTAAACCTGGCCAAGGATCCACTGACTTTGCGTTTCAGCACCTGATTTCAGACGCTGGCGGGTCGCGTCATCGAGCAATGCATTGCGATGCAGGAAAAAGAAAGTGCCCCACTCCTGCTGACGCTGCGCATCCATCGGTCCGGCGACCTGACTCAGTTCCGGCAAAGTTTGCAGTTGTCTGAGCCAGTCATCAGCGGGCCGGACTCCGGCACCCGGCGGCGGGCTGACCAGCCACATCAGTTGCCTGTCCAGCCGTTGGGTAAATCCGTCAGAAAACGCCTGCGGAATATCCGCCGTCTGCTGCTCAGGCAAAAGCGCCAGCACGCTGCTGTTAATCTGACTGCGCGGCAGTAACCAGAACAGTGCCGCCACCAGCAGCGCGATAATCAGCAGCCAGCTTTGCGCCAGTTTTCTGTGAAGATCAGGATGCAAAATGGCGTTTCTCGGCATCGGTCAGCGTGGCTGGCGTCGTTTTCTGATTGAAGAAACGAATGTGTGTAGCATCCCCCTGCATATCGTCAATATCGATATTGTTCAGGAAGGTTTCGCCATTGAGCGTGATACTGCGGAACAGACGGTTCAGCGGCGACACTTTCGGCGTCAGGATGAGTTTCCATGCGCCATTGCCCAGATCGGTAAAATTGAGAGAGAAGTTTTCTTCCAGCACCTTGCGGTCTGCGTGGAACAGCGCGCTCAGCAGGGAGTTAAACTGGAACATCTGCGGGTTATTTTCCGCCGTCACCACCTGCGGTTCCTGACCTGCCATGATTTGCACCATGCGTTTTTCGGTCAGCAATAAGGTCAGACTGAACGGTTTTTCCTGTTGCCACCATAGCCCCTGCTGCTGCGCAATCAGCAGGTTCCCGCTGGAATTGAGCGGTTGCGCCATCCCGCTGATAGTTCTTTGCTGAGAAAAATCAGCACGCAACACTGGCACCTGGCTGAAGCGCAGTTGCAATTCTTCCAGCGTGACCGCGTGTGCGCTTACGCTGAAAATGGTCATAACAAGGAGCAGAAAGGCTTTCACAGGCTGACTCCTGTTTTATCAAAAAGTACCTGCGGCGAGACAAAACACATTTCTTTCGTAACGGCGTCCACCGCGACCTGCAATGTATAACCTGTTGTCGTGCGTTTACCGGTTTCGATATCGTAAATCTGATAGCCGATGCGCAGACGATTCTCGATTTCCTCAAGCTGAGCATGAACCGCAATACGCTGCTCAAAGAGCACCGGCGCGATATATTTCAGGCGGGTATCGACTATTGGCCAGACATAACCCGACGCTTCCATCTGACGGTAGCCGTAATCAAATTGCTTAAGTAACTGCTCGCGCGCAACTTCCAGATAACGGAAATAATTGCCGTGCCAGACTACGCCCATCGCGTCGGCATCATGAAAAGGCACCGTAATTTCAACGCGGGTAGAAAATCGCGGATCGTTAAAACGCGGGTCAAGTTTGGAAGTCATATCAGTCAGGTTTCCTGTCAGGGGCGACATCCGCGGGATGCTGCCAGAAATCATAAAAATTGAACCAGTCGTGCGGTGCCAGCAGGCTGTAATGTTCAAGCCGTGCGGCATAGTGATCGACGGCGGCCTGAAGCGCGGGCAGACGATTGGCACGTGGCAGGATCAGCGGATCGGCAAAAGATTCGCAGTAAATATGCAACTGCTGTTGCTGCATGATGCCAAACATCAGCATCACCGGCGCACGAAGCGCCGCGGCAAGGATAAAAGGCCCCTGCGGGAAGGCGGCGGGCTTGCCCAGAAACTCGCTGCAAATGACGCGGGAATGTTCGCCACGCTGATGCTGGCTGGCTGACGTCCGGTCGCCGACAATCGCCACCCATTCACCGGCATCCAATTTTTCCTGCAATAAGATGGCTGTCTCAGGGCCCATCTGGCTCACCTGAATCAGGTTAACCACCGCCTGCGGATTAATTTCTTTCATCACCTGATTGAACCGCTCGGCGTGTTCGGTAAATACCAACGCGTTGACAGTCACGCGGTGATTGAGCGCGCCAATCGCCCGGCAGGATTCGATATCGCCCAGATGCGAGGCGAGGATCAACGTTCCGCGGCCAGAGGCAATATGCGATTCGCAAATTTCGGGATTCACCAGCACCGCATCGGTCAGGGTTTTATCGCCCTGCCAGCTCGCCAGTTTACTCAGCATTGATTCACCGAAACGCATGAAATGGCGGAACGTGCTCAGCGGATAAGGCAGGGAAATATCGCGTTCTGCGGCGGTGATACGGACACGCTCAAGCCAGTCCGCAGAGGCATTGCGCTGTGTACGCCCGGTCAGCCAGAAATAGGTGATTACCGGATAAAGTAGCAGGCGAAAAGCCCGATAGCCCAGCGTCCGGTAAACCGCCAGCATCAGGCGAATGCCCCATAATCCTTTGCGTTCCTGCGTTGCGGACCAGTGTTCAGGCCTGTTTTTACGCTGACGCAGCAAATAAGGAATGCGCGATAACATGCCAAAAAACAGCCGGGTATGCATCCACGAAATTTTTACATTGTCTTTCACGGCATCGAAATGCGAAAGGCCGTCTTCGGGATAAGTGACCCGCGTAGGCAGGAAGCGGCTGCGCGTGCCCTGCCAGTAAAGACGCACCATGATTTCCGTATCGAAATCCATCCGCAAACCCAGCGTCTTTTTCTCCATCAGTTGCAGGCAAGGCTTAAGCGGATAAACGCGAAAACCGCACATGCTGTCCTTTAATGCGAATGACAGGGTTTCGACCCATACCCAGAAATGCGTGATATAGCGACCATAGAGGCGCGATTTGGGCACGCTTTCATCGTAAATCGGCTGACCCGATATCAGACAATCCGGGTAGCGTTTTGCTTCCGCCAGCATCGCCGGGACGTCGGAAAGCTGATGCTGACCGTCGGCATCTACCTGTAGCGCGTGAGTGAAGCCTTTTTCGGCGGCCAGTCGCAGCGCCGCTATCACCGCTGCACCTTTCCCCTGATTTGCCGGAAGACGCGCCAGGCTCATCCAGGGCGTCACACAGGCCAGTCGTTGTAACTCATCAGCCGTTTGCGCGTCACTGCCATCGTCCACCACAATACAGGGCAGACCGGATGGCAGGAGGCTTTCCAGAACACCAGCCATCATCGGCCCGTGGTTGTAACAGGGAATAATCAGGCAGGGAGAAAAAGTATCTGGCGGCATCATGGACATAATGTGATTTTTCCACTACTGGCGACGGTATCACCCACGATGTAACGAAATACCAGCCGGTGTTTTTCTTCCAGCCAGTCGATCTGCAAATCCACCGTTTCTTCAGGTAATAGAGGTCGCTGGAATTTCACCACTTCCATTCCGGCAAACGCGTTATTCATCCCCAGGATCTCTTCTGCGTAGATCATGACCCAGTTCACCTGCGTCACGCCAGGAAGGATTGGCGAAGACGGGAAATGGCCTTCAAACCAGAATAAACCGGCAGGCAATGTGAGCGTAAGAAGCAGGCTGTTTTCGCCATTGAGTTGCTGATTTAGCACGTCAGGCATAATCATAAAAACATTTCCTGTATTTCAGCAGCCGAGCGTTTGCCTTGCTGGTTAAGGGGGATCACCGGAACTATGCGCCAGTATCGCGGCAGCGCGACAGGAGATATCCAGCTGCGCAGCGTCTGCCGGAGGTTTTCCAGCAGCGCCGCCTGACCTTGCGAATCCAAAAATTGTTCTCCGCTGCGGCTTAACACCAGTACAGCAGCCACATAAACCCTGCCGCGTTTTTCAACAGTCAGCACACTGGCTTCCGACAGAAAATCCAACTGACATAAGCGTTGCTCAATCTCAGTCAGGGAAACACGTTGCTCCGCGATTTTCACAATCCGATCTTTGCGACCCAGCAACTCAAAATGGCGCGGATCGGAGGGGAACATTCTTATGTCATCGCTGAGCGTGAAACTGCCGGAAGGTGAGATCAGCGGCGAAACCAGAGAAGTATTGCCATCCGGACGGGGCGAAAATGTGATATCACCAAAAAGCGTCCAGACCTCATCGGGTTGATGTTGCCGGCGAAAAGCGATAATACCCGTCTCGGTCGTGCCATAAATTTCCGTCGGCAAATCACCACAGGTACGTTCTACTAACCGGGCGGCGGCATTCTTCAGCGGTCCGCCGGCAGAAAAAACATGGCGGAGTTTTTTCATATTCAGCGCCGGATCCAGCCTTTCAAGAAATGCCGGGCTGCTGATGAAGACCAGAGAATGCGCGGCAGCCAGAGACTGTAGCTGCTCATGATATTTCACGCAGGTGTTTGCAAACGGCAGCCCCAGCGACAGCGGCAATATAAAAGCGAAACTCAGGCCATACATATGATGGGGGGCAACGGTGGCGACAAAACGCGCGTCAGTAAATTCCGCTCCCCGGAGCGCGCTGAGCCACTGGCTTTCACGTTCCAGACAGGAAACCGGTTTAACGATTTTTTGCGGTTTACCCGTCGAACCGGAAGTAAACAGGACGACTGAAGCATCTTGCGGCCATTGCGGCAAAACCGTCTGCATTGCCTGCCGTGCGAAAGGAAAACGCAGCACCGGACAATCAGGTGACAAAGGGAGATCGGTAATCAGCGCATCAAATTCATTTCGTTGTTCAGATAATACGGCTGGACGAAAATGACCGGGCAGAACCGGCATCTTTCCACTGTAAATCACAGCCAGCAGCGCGACGGCAAATGAGTAGTTATCTTCCAGGCATAATGCCCAGCGGGAATGGGAGGTCGCACTGAGGCTGGCAATAAGGGATAACACATCGCGGCGAAACTCATGTTGCCGCCATTCCCGGTCTTCACTCCAGGCGATGAGATGATCCTCAGCTCTTTCCGTGCTCAGCCATTTGCACATCGGCAGGGTTGTCACTGACGCAGACGCTTTCTGACTATCCATTCAATACCCATTAATAAGCCAATCAGCAGATAACTGATCCCGCCGTTATAAAGAGCCCATAAATCCGTATCGCCTTTCAGGCAGGTATATAAGGCCATCAATCCATTACAGAAAAAGAAAACGCACCAGACCTGAGTAACCCGACGTGTATAAATAACGCCCCGTGGCGGCAATTCCGGTTCGCTCAGACGGGCAAGTCGCTCAACCAGAGATTGCCGGGCAGACAGCGAGCTGAAAAACACGCCCAGCAATAAAGCATTTACCGCGACCGGGTAATACAGCAGCATCGACGTTTCGCGCAGCAAAACGCTGGTTGCCACCAGCACAATCCCCACGATGGCAATCGCTTTTCCAAAAAAGGTAAGCTGGGATAATTTCCCGCGAAAAGTCAGTAACCGCAGAATAAATACGGCGATAAGCATTGGCGCCAGAACGCCTGTTCCCCAATTTTTTAATCCACACCAGACGGCTATCGGATAAGCAATCACCGCCACCGGCATTGCCCACCGGGCAATTTTTGCCAGCAGAGGGAAAGATAAATGCCGGGGCTTATTCACAAAAATCAGGACTCGGGCGTGTTAAGCAATTCATCAATCGCATCAACAATATCCTGAACTGTTCTTACAGATTTGAACATTTCAGGTTTAATCTTTCTGCCCGTCGTCTTTTGCAAATGAACAACCAAATCAACAGCATCAATGCTGTCTAATTCCAGATCCTCATAAAGCTTCGCTTGCGGACTGATATCACTTTCATCAATTTCAAATAGCTTGATTAATAACGCGCTAATTTGCTGGTAAATTTCTTGCTTCTGCATAGGAATCTCTTTAATCACGCTGTACTGATATAAATCTGGCAAGACTTTCAACAGAATAGAAATGTTCGCGCATTTCCTGATTTTCAGCCGAAAGGATCACACCGTATTGCTTTTTCAACGCCAGGCCCAGCTCAAGAGCATCGATAGAATCCAGCCCCAAGCCGTCCCCAAAAAGCGGTGCCTGAGTCTCTATCTCATCTGGTGTCATACCTTCCAGATTAAGCGTCTTGATGATAAGGGCTTTAATGTCGTTACTTAATGAATCCATGACTTATTTCTCATTATCTTGAGTATTTCCACGCATCAGCTCAGTGCGCAAATGCTGTGTCAGACGTCTTGCAGCCAGAGCCGGTGAAAGATCACTTTCATTGAGAAAGTCTTCAGCCTTTACCTTATCGGCAACAGTAATAACAAACTGAGGTTTTACCGGGGGAATTTGATACCATTTTCCCCGTTTAGTCAGCATAGGTGGCTGACAGGTAATATGAACAATTCTTACATCACAATTTGCTCTCAGCGCAATGTTTGCGGCACCGCGCTGTAATGTCATCGGCTCACCGGGCACTGTACGCGTGCCTTCCGGAAAGACCAGCAACGTCCCCCCCGCTTTCAGGCGGGTTTCACATGCCTGTAGCAGCGCATCCGACCCCGAGTTAACCAGATATCCGGCGGCTTTAATCACGCCACTCAGAAACGGATTCTTCAGCAAAGCCTGTTTGACAATGCAATCACAACGCGGCATTTGTGATGCAAGGATGACATAGTCAAGTAAGCTGGGATGGTTCGCGACGATGAGACAGCCTGTATCCTGCTGAAACTTTTCATCACCTGTAAACCTGTAATCCATCACGCCCACCAGACGTAATCCGCCAAGAAAAAAACGAAAGCTGCTTCGGATACTATTCAGTGTCATTCGATGCAATCTGTCAGGCTGGCGTATGACGAGCCGCAACAGATTAAACCAGATTAGCGAAAGCAACAGTCCGCCAATTCCGAAAAGTGCGAAAAAGAATCCGGTCGCCAGCCACCGCCAGATACGGTTCGGCAGAGAAGACATCTCATTGTTCAGTCCAGATTCTCCCATCACAAGTTACGCGACCATTGCCAGCTATGACGATTACCCGCACTTACATCAAATACCGGAATAGTTGAAAGATAGCCGCGCAGGAATTGAAGACTCTGCGCAAGAGGTAACACCCGATGTTCATCAGGCATTGAAACGCGCTCACACTGCAGAGTATTGCCAGCTGTTAATATTATTGCCACAGCATAAGGGAGAAACTCAGAATTTATCGATTCATTATATATCGGAGGTATCTGCCCGTCGAAATCAATCAGCATAATACGGGAAGCGCCTGCTGATAACATTGATTGTGCTTCCAGTATTCCCTGCTGAAAACTGTCATACCCCGCCGCTAATGAAGTCACTGGCAGGGGATTCTTGCCGGTAATCGTTAACCACCCCGCCGCAGTATTATGTACTGACATCGAAAACTCAGTCGGTGAAACAGGTTCTTCATTTGCCAAATTATGCAAAATCCGCCCTGTTTTTTCGAGCTCGCCGTGACGACTGGTAAAAATGGCCGCATCAACGTTATGCTTTTCGAGCAATGAAAGACCGATATCCACAGCAAAACGACTTCCGATACTCATACGACGTGCGGTCATCATAGGAATTTGCGCACTTTTAAGGATTTCACCTGAAAATTTATCTGCATCAGGCTGGCTGGCCCACTGGATCCAGTGTTCGCAGCTATTAACTCCCGGAGCGAGAGCCCGCCAGTCAAGCATATCCAGTGTGAATTTCATGATGAGTGATCTTTGCAAATTATCCGAAATAAGACTTTATGATATTTTATTGGAAGTTGCATCTGTAATTTGTCTGCATATTACCATGAACTATAGATTTCGCTTAAGATCCCACAATAATTTATATCGTGACTTCATTTAGTTATCCGAATATAAACAAATTACTTTCCAGGTGAGGATTTTTCAATTATTAAACTGCATAAAATAAAAAAACAATATAACTGATAACAATTACTATTTTGTAAGAATAATTATTTCGAATAAATTAAGGCTATTTAATCAGAGGGAGAAATGGAGTTTTAAATATCAAAATGAGAGACTTAAAAAGTAAACTATACCGCTATCAAGGCCGTTTGATCTTTAAATTCATAAATATCAGATGCAAAAAACCCCTGAATCTTTCGATTCAGGGGTTATGCAATAATTGGCGGAACGGACGGGGCTCGAACCCGCGACCCCCTGCGTGACAGGCAGGTATTCTAACCAACTGAACTACCGCTCCACCGGTTCTTTCACACGCATCAGCAATCGGCTGATACCTGTTTGTTCCTGTTATTTTCCTTGTCAGGGGAAAAGGAACACGTTCTTTACTAATTTGATGCCTGGCAGTTCCCTACTCTCGCATGGGGAGACCCCACACTACCATCGGCGCTACGGCGTTTCACTTCTG
>NZ_QZWI01000004.1 GCF_003614975.1 Rahnella bruchi
AAATCAAGATGATAAATAAGGTGTGGGACGAGGATAGACCTGATGAGAGGAGTAAACTGCGAGGGGAGTCACAAAGACTTCTGATTTAAGCAGGAGTGAAATATATGCATGCTTTGCGCAAAGAAAAGGGCGCTTAGCACCCTTTTTTAATCAGAAAATGTGAATTTATAGCGGTGTCGGCCGCGGTGGGCAACGCTCGAGTAATTCAACGCTGCCGTCTTCATTGAGCTGCTCAATAAACACATCGAAGCCCCACAGGCGATGAACGTGTTTCATCACTTCACGACGGCTTTTATCGAGCGGCGCGCGATCTTGCGGGATATATCGCAATGTCAGCGAACGGTCTCCGCGTAAATCGACATTCCAGACCTGAATGTTTGGCTCATGATTGCTCAGGTTGTACTGCGCTGATAACTCCTGTCGGATGGCGCGATAGCCTTCCTCGTTGTGAATTGCCGCAATTTCCAGATAGTTATTATGATCGTCATCCAGTACGGTAAATAACCGGAAATCACGCATCACTTTCGGCGACAGAAACTGGCTGATAAAGCTTTCATCTTTGAAATCACGCATCGCAAAATGCAGTGTTTCCAGCCAGTCCGAACCCGCGATATCCGGGAACCAGTAGCGATCTTCTTCCGTCGGTTCCTGACAGATACGTTTAATGTCCTGCATCATCGCAAAGCCCAGCGCATAAGGGTTAATTCCGCTGTAATACGGGCTGTTATAAGGCGGCTGATACACCACATTGGTATGGCTGTGCAGGAACTCCAGAATGAAACGGTCGGAGACTTTTCCTTCATCATAAAGATGATTAAGAATGGTGTAATGCCAGAATGTCGCCCAGCCTTCGTTCATTACCTGGGTTTGTTTTTGCGGATAAAAATACTGGCTGATTTTACGCACGATACGCAATATTTCCCGCTGCCAGGATTCCAGCAGAGGCGCATTTTTTTCCATGAAATACAACAGGTTTTCCTGAGGCTCTGAAGGGAAGCGCCGCGCCTGTTCGGGCGCATCGACGCTGTCTTTACGCGGCAACGTTTTCCACAAAGTATTTACCTGGCTTTGCAGATATTCCTCGCGACTTTTCTGACGCGCCAGTTCTTCCTGTAAGGAGATTTTTTGCGGACGTTTATAACGATCGACGCCGTAATTCATCAACGCATGGCAGGAATCGAGCAGTCGTTCGACTTCGTCCACACCGTAACGTTCTTCACATTCGCTGATATAACGTTTAGCGAACAGCAGGTAATCAACGATGGAACTGGCGTCGGTCCAGCTTTTAAACAGGTAGTTATTTTTAAAGAAAGAATTGTGGCCGTAGCAGGCATGAGCCATGACCAGCGCCTGCATCGTGATGGTATTTTCTTCCATCAGATAGGCAATACACGGGTTAGAGTTGATGACGATTTCATACGCCAGACCCTGCTGCCCGTGTTTATAAAGTTGCTCGGTTTCAATAAATTTCTTACCGAACGACCAGTGAGTATAATTAATCGGCATGCCAATGCTGGAATAGGCATCCATCATTTGTTCGGAGGTGATGATTTCGATCTGATGGGGATAGGTTTCAAGCCGGTAAGACTTGGCCACCCGGTCGATCTCTGCAAGGTAGGTCTGCAATAACTCAAACGTCCAGTCCGGTCCATCGCTGAGACGCTTGTCCTCAGTTTTTTGCTTCTGGGTCACTGTTGTCATAAGCCGCACCCTCATTCAGTTATGGACGCTACAGAGTGTTTGATTCACAACCTTTTCTTAAGATTTCGCACGTCCATTGATAATCGTAGCTCAATCTGAGTGTGCTGTTTGATAAACACCATGGATCCCTTCCAGATTAAATCTATATCCTCATGGCTGATGGCTGTCAATTTCCCTGAAAAGGAATTTCAGCGCAGCAAAAGGCTACTGCTGATAGCGTTTTTCTGGTTTTCAGATTCATATGTCGCTTTTCTTCCCTTTATAAACCCCCGCAGTCCCTGAACCTCAAAATTTCACAATCCGTGAGGTAATAGTATTCTTGTCTTTGTTTATGGTTTTTTATTCTGGTTATTTAGCTTTTATTGAGAATAAAGCTCTGACCAAAAACCTGCTTTAGCGTGCCTTGAAGTTGATGATGTCATTGCTGTCAGTGAAATCACAAAACCATAAATTCCTTCTGTGAACGCCTGAATGTTGCGAGATATCGTTATTTATTTCCGGCTATTGAAATAAATGCTGGTATGAACGATAAATAATTGTGAAAGACCTCACGGTTATGGGTGCCTGTGTTGGTGTTTTTTCTCAGTCAGGTTAATTTCCTGGCATCAGAATATTATGCTTTGATTTGTTGTGGAGTGAAGTCGATATGCGTGTGGTGATTTTAGGCAGTGGTGTGGTCGGTGTCGCCAGTGCATGGTATCTGGCAAAAGCGGGACATCAGGTAACGGTCATTGATCGTCAGTCCGGTCCGGCAGAAGAAACCAGCGCGGGCAATGCAGGACAGATCTCACCAGGCTATGCCGCGCCGTGGGCGGCTCCCGGTGTTCCGGTTAAAGCGGTTAAATGGATGTTTCAGAAACATGCGCCACTGGCGATCCGCCTCGACGGAACTCAGTTCCAGCTGAAATGGATGTGGCAGATGCTGCGCAACTGCGACATGGACCATTATCAGACCAATAAAAGCCGCATGGTTCGCCTGGCGGAATACAGCCGCGACTGTATGAAAGCGCTGCGTGACGATACCGGCATTCAGTATGAAGGTCGTCAGGGCGGAACGTTGCAACTTTTCCGTACTGCGCAGCAGTTTGAAAGCGCGGCCAAAGATATCGCCGTGCTGGAAGATGCGGGCGTGCCCTATCAGTTGCTGGAATCCAGTCAGCTGGGGCTCGCAGAACCTGCACTTGCGCAGGTCGCGCACAAGCTGACCGGCGGTCTGCGATTGCCGAATGATGAAACCGGCGACTGCCAGATGTTTACCCGTAAACTGGCGGAAATGGCGCGTCAGGCGGGCGTGGTTTTCGAATTTAATCGCACAGTGGATAAGCTGCATGTGCAAAACGGGGAAATCACCGGCGTGCAATGCGGCGATGAACGGGTGAAAGCCGATGCTTATGTGGTGGCGTTCGGTTCTTATTCTACCGCATTGCTTCGCGATCTGGTGTCCATTCCCGTCTATCCGCTGAAAGGGTACTCCCTGACCATTCCGATTACCGACCCTGATTCAGCGCCTGTTTCTACTGTCCTTGACGAAACCTATAAAATTGCCATTACCCGTTTTGATGACCGCATCCGCGTCGGTGGTATGGCGGAGATTGTCGGCTTCAATCTTAAACTGGCACAGGCGCGGCGCGAAACGCTGGAAATGGTGGTAAGAGATCTCTATCCGAATGGCGGTAATGTCGAACAGGCTACGTTTTGGACTGGCCTGCGCCCGATGACGCCGGACGGTACGCCGATTGTCGGCCGCACACGTATCAAAAATCTGTATCTGAATACTGGGCACGGCACGCTGGGCTGGACAATGGCCTGCGGCTCAGGGCAATTGCTGTCAGATATTATGTCAGGCGTGACGCCTGCGATCCCATCTGATGATTTATCGGTTGAGCGTTACAGCCCGGATTTTATCGCGCGTCCTGCGGGCCCGCATAAAATGCATCCGGTAGGCTGAGTCTGCGGTCATCTTTTCCCATGCAGTGTCTGACGCTGCATGGGCTTTACATTGCCTATTGCCGGAGCTGGTATGCCTCGCCCGATTTCTGCCACATTATCTCTTTCTGCATTAACCCAAAATCTGAACATCATTCGTGGCCTCGCTCCTGACAGTAAAGTCTGGACCGTTGTGAAAGCCAATGGTTACGGACACGGTATTTCCCGCATCTGGCGCAGTTTGTCGTCCACCGATGGTTTTGCATTACTCGATTTCAACGAAGCCATTTTGCTGCGCGAAGCTGGCTGGCAGGGGCCGATTTTATTGCTGGAAGGATTTTTCACCGCCGAAGATTTGGTTATCGTCGGCAAATATCGCCTGACGACCGCTGTTCATAGCGACTGGCAGATTAAGGCGCTGGCGCAAGCACAATTTAGTCAGCCGGTTGATGTTTATCTGAAAGTTAACAGCGGGATGAATCGTTTGGGATTTTCCCCTGCGCACGCGGGCGCTGCCTGGCAACAGCTGCGTGAGCTGAAACAGGTGGGCGGGCTCACCCTGATGAGCCATTTCGCTACCGCTGACAGTGTCGAAGGTGTGGATGCACAGATGGCGGCGGTTAATCTTGCGGGACAAAATATCAGCGGACCCCGGTGTCTGGCGAACTCAGCCGCGACTTTGTGGCACCCGCAAACTCATCAGGACTGGATCCGTCCCGGGATTATTATCTATGGCGCGTCGCCAAGCGGTGAGTGGAAAGATATTGCGCATACCGGTCTGCAACCGGTGATGACGTTAAAGAGCGAGCTGATTACCGTGCAGGAGCTGAAGGCGGGTGACCGTGTGGGTTATGGTGGCCGCTACCTCGTGACCGGCCCGCAGCGGGTAGGTGTGGTTGCCTGCGGCTATGCGGACGGTTATCCGCGCCATGCACCGACCGGAACGCCGGTATGGGTGGATGGTGTTCGCACAACGACGGTGGGGACGGTATCAATGGATATGCTGGCGGTCGATCTCACGCCGTGTCCGCAGGCGAAAATCGGTTCGCCTGTCGAATTATGGGGTAATCATTTACCGGTAGATGATGTGGCGACGACCTGCGGTACGCTGGGCTATGAGCTGCTGAGTGCGCTTTCGCCCCGCGTACCTGTTTCAGTGACCGGTCAGTAACCGGGCAGAAACTAAAGTCAGATAACTAGTTTTCCAGACGGGTCAGACGGCCCGTCGATTTCTTACTGGCACGACGTGCCAGCATCGCCAGACATCCCCCGGCAAGCATCACCAGAGCCAGACTTAGTTTCGGCTGCAACGGTAACGCCATCGCAATAAAGCCTAGCAACGCGCCACCGGCCATTTGCACTGAACCTACCAGCGCGGAAGCCACCCCGGCTTCTGACGAGAAAGGTTCCAGTGCATAGCTGGTCGCAGGTCCCATCAGGAACGCCAGACCGGCGCAGGCGCTGGCCACCGGCAACATATATAACCAGGTTGCGGTCTGTTCAGCAGGCGGAACCAGGGTTATCCCTGCAATCAATCCCAGGCAGCCTATAAACATCAGAATACCGCCGGTTTTCAGGCACACCGGGCGTCCCACTTTACGGATGATCCGGTTGGCGATAAAACTCATCCCCATGATCCAGAATCCGTTTGCACCAAACACCAGCGAGAATTCCAGCGGCGTGAGTCCGGCAATATTCATCAGTACCGTCGGTGCCAGCGAAACATACGTCAGCGCCATACCCATCGCGCCAGCGTTAACCAGCGCGAAAGTGATAAAGCGGGCATTAAACAGAATGCGTGCATACTGACGAAACGGCAGTCCGGTATTGGCTTGCGTTCCGGCCGGACGGGTTTCAGGCAATTTGAAAATGACCAGCAGCAGAACCGCCAGCGTATAACCTGCCAGAGCCCAGAAAGGCGCACGCCAGCCGTAATATTGCGCAATCAGGCCACCAATCAGCGGCGCAAGAGCAGGAATGATATTGAGCGTGCCATTGAGAAATCCGTACGCGCGGGCGGCATCGTTGCCGCTCATCCGGTCACGGACACCACTGAATATCACCACTGACGTACAACACACCGCCAGCCCCTGAATGACGCGTGAGAGGAGAAACATCCACGGTGCGACGGCGGTTGCGGCAACGATCGCGCCTGCCAGATAAATCACCACGCCAATGATGGCGATAGGGCGGCGCCCAAATTTATCGACCAGCGGCCCGGCAACCAGCTGGCCGAGTCCCATCACCAGAATAAACAATGATATTGAGGACTGAATGACCGCTTCTGTACTGTTCAGGCCCAGGGCAATCGCCGGGATCGCAGGCAGGTAGAGGTCGATACCCAGAGGGCCAAGCAGCACCAGGCTCAGCAGCAGAAAGAGGAATTTTTGCATTGAAAACATCACTATCAGTCGTCCGAAAGGAGGCTAAGGGTAATGATTTAGTTAATGAATGGAAAGCGGCTTGTGATAATCGTGCATTAAGGGCTTGTGAATAAAAACGGACACCCGTCAGTGTCCGTTAACGCGCAGTTGATGGAAGGATTATTTTTTCTTCCAGAAATCATCAAACACCGTCACCGGTGGCTGGCGTTTGTGCTCAGTGCGCAGATACCAGCCTTCAATAATCGCAGCATATTTATCGTCGACTTTCTTGTCTTCAAGATAATCGTCGATCAGTTCGTATGTCACGCCCAGCGCAACTTCATCCGGTAAAGCAGGGCGGTTTTCTTCCAGATCAGCTGTCGGAGCTTTGGTATACAAATGTTCAGGGCAGCCCAGTGCTTTGAGCAACGCTTTCCCCTGACGTTTATTCAGACGGAAAATCGGGTTGATGTCCGTGCCACCATCGCCGTATTTGGTGAAGAATCCGGTCACGGCTTCTGCCGCATGGTCAGTTCCGACCACGACGCCTTTTTTCATCCCCGCAATGCTGTACTGCGCTTTCATGCGCTCACGGGCTTTTTCATTACCTTTAATAAAGTCACTCAACTCGATACCAATTTCGCGCAATGTCGCTTCGCTCGCCAGCACGGCATTCTTGATATTAACCGTCAGAACCTGATCAGGCTCGATGAACGCGATGGCATCCTGACAGTCGGATTCATCGGCCTGCACGCCATACGGCAAACGGACGGCGATGAACTGATAATCGGCTTCGTGCGTTTCTGTGCGTAATTCGTTAATTGCCATTTGGCAAAGTTTGCCGGTGAGAGTAGAATCCTGCCCGCCGCTGATACCCAACACCAGTGTCCTGATGAACGGATGGGCCAGCAGATAACTTTTGAGAAAATCGACGCTGACACGGACTTCCTGTGCGGCATCGATGTGCGGTTTAACGTGTAGAGCCTGAATAATCTCTTTTTGTAAAGCCATGACCACTCCTCCTGAAGGCTGCCTTCGAGGAACCCGAGGCAAAAATAAGACGTTATCAGGATAAAACTACCCCGCATCGCTCAAAAGGACAAGATTCAGCGACGAGTTCGGCGGAAATCTGTACGCTGCCAGCTCGCAACATTTCGAACCAAAGCGGCAGTAAAGAAGTAAAGTGTGGCACATGAGGAGTTATTACCGACCGGCATTGAAATAAGAAATCAATGAAGGGAAACGTAATGATTTTGTATGTTTCTATTGCTGGAAATATATGTCATTCGGAACTATCTAAAAAAGCCGCTTTATTAAGATATCCTGGGCTGAGTGCGTTATATTTGTTGCGGTAGAAATATTTGTATGCATGTGCCATCGAAATGGAGTTGCCAGGCTTGATTAACGGATCCTAATTAATGGCATACATCGTGTGGTTTTAATGTCGTTATTTGCCTTAAGTCTTATTGGGGAAGCAAAATGTTTTTTCGGGTTGTACGTCGTTTACCAGCTTGTGCCATCGTCTGTGGTGCAGCGCTGTTCAGTATCTCAAGCCTTGCAGACACCACCATCTTCACTGCGTTAGATGACCCTGCTCAGGCGAAAAAGCCTTTCGAGGGCAATGTTCAGGCGGGTTACAGCGCGCAAACTGGTAACACCAGCAACTCCACGCTGAATGCTGATACCACCATGACCTGGTTTGATACCAACACGGCTTACAGCCTGTGGGGTTCTGCGCGTAACACTTCTTCTTCCGGTGTGCGTTCATCCGAGAAATATCAGGCCGGTGGCCGTACCCGTTATAACCTTGATAACGCGAACTATGTGTTTGGTCAGGGTAGCTGGCTGAGCGACCGTTATAACGGTTACCGTTCACGTACTGTCGGTACGCTGGGTTATGGTCGTCAGATCTGGAGCGGTCCGGTTCACACGCTGAATCTGGAAGCCGGTCCGGGTGTTCGTCATGATGAATTTGAACAAGGCGGTAACACCACCCGTGCTCTGGCTTACGCTTCAGGCACTTACGGTTACCAGATCAGCGACACTGCACGCTTCACGCAGGGCGTATCTGTTTTAGCGAACGATGAAACCACGCTGAACTCAGAAACCGCGCTGACCGTTGCGATCAACTCCCACTTCTCACTGAAAGTGGCGTATGACGTAACCTATAACACCAAACCACCAGCCAGCGCGCCGGATAAAACCGATACTGTGACGTCTGTAAACCTGGTGTATGGCATGTAATTTCCCGTCCGGGAAATAATGCAAAAAAGCCGGAGGGAATATGCCTCTGGCTTTTTTTTGGATTATATCCAGTCTGTTTGCAGGTTTTTTACTGACAAAAAAACCACGCACTCTGCATGGTTTCGTTATTTCTGTGCAGTTACTTTTTCTCTGCGTCTTTATATACCGTGGCTATCGCTTCAAAATTCGGGCCTTTCTGGCCAGCGGCGATGATATGGTAATATTTACCGCCTTTCTCATCCGCCAGCTTTGACAACTCTTCGTGCAACTCACTTGGAGAACCGACTTTCCCACCTGATTCAGCTACTTTGATGTTGTCGATTTTTACCAGTTTATAGTGTTCGACTTCTTCTTTAGAGACTTGTTCAGCAGCCAAAGCGCTGAAAGAGAAGGCAGAAATAAGCAGGGTAGTAGCTAAAGTAATTTTTTTCATATACAGCATCCTTTTGTAGAGGTAAGTAATTGCTTTGCTCTCCTGAAGTTTAGACTGTATTTCAAAAAAAGACCGAAAGTCTTATTCGTTGTCGGAAATATCCTCTCTTTATCAGTGCGGCCAGCAGAAAAATACTGAAGGAAAGGGGGGTTAAAGTGGGGATGTTCTTTCACTTTGGCCGCGTTGAAAGAACAGAAGGATCCGAACATATAAAAAAACAGCTGGTAATAGAAATTAACCAGCTGTTTTCAAAGACTAAACATCAGTGATCCTGGACTTGCTTGTGAAAAAGCTCCCTGAATACCGGATAAATATCCTCCTGTTCGCGGATATGCTGCATGGCGAAATTATCGAATTTCTCCTGCAATACTTCGTATTCACGCCACAGCGTCTGGTGGGCGCGTCGGGTGATTTCGATATAGCTGTAATAACGCACCATCGGCAAGATCTTCTGTGCCAGAAGCTGGTGGCAAAGAGGGGAGTCGTCAGCCCAGTTATCACCATCGGAAGCCTGCGCGGCATAAATGTTCCACTGCGCCGGATCGTAGCGTTCCTTAATGACATCATCCATCAGTTTCAGTGCGCTCGAAACGATGGTCCCGCCGGTTTCCTGTGAGTAGAAGAACTCCTGTTCATCCACTTCTTTGGCCTGTGTATGATGACGGATATAGACCACATCGACGTTTTTATAGGTTCTGCTCAGGAACAAATAGAGCAGAATATAGAAACGCTTGGCCATGTCTTTGGTTGCCTGATCCATCGAGCCGGAGACATCCATCAGACAGAACATCACCGCCTGGCTCGAAGGCTCGGGGCGACGTTCGTAGTTGCGATAACGTAAATCAAAGGTATCAATGAACGGCGTTTTCGCGATTTTCGCCCGCAACTCGGCGATTTCTTTCCGCAGCCGTTCTTCTTCGAGTAACTGTGCCGGTTCGCTGTGCTCGACCTCGGTCAGCGTCGATTCCAGCTCACGCAGCTCCCGTTTTTTACCCGCAGTCATCGCCGTACGTCGGGCCAGCGAGTTTTGCAAAGAGCGCACCACACTGATATTGGCCGGTACGCCATTAGACGTATAACCGGAGCGGTGGGTTTTGTATTCGTTCAGCTGTTTATGCTGGTTTTTACGCAGGTTAGGCAGCGCCAGATCTTCAAAAAGCAGATCGAGATATTCGTCTTTGGAGATCTGGAATGAAAACTCATCTTCGCCTTCACCGTCCTGACTGGCTTCGCCCTGACCACTGCCGCCGCCACCGCCCCCTTGCGGTCGTTCGATACGGTCATTTTGCACAAAGTGGTCATTGCCAGGGTGAACACGGTGGCGTAAGCCACCGCGACCCTGATGGAACATGGGTTCGTTGATATCAGCATTGGGGATCGAAACTGACTCCCCGCTGTCCACGTCGGTAACCGAACGCTTGTTGATGGCCTCGGCAATCGACTGTTTGATTTGCGACTTATAGCGGCGCAAAAAGCGCTGGCGGTTCACCGCGCTTTTGTTTTTGCCATTCAGCCGTCGGTCAATGAAATACGTCATATTTCCCCCAAACGACGTTGCCAACGATCCTCTGTTACGAGGATTTTCTTACGCGCAGATACCATTCACACAGCAGGCGAACCTGTTTGCGTGTATATCCTTTCTCCATCATTCTGTCGACAAAATCATCATGTTTCTTCTGTTCATCGGTCGACGTCTTGGCGTTAAACGAAATAACTGGCAGCAATTCCTCGGTATTTGAGAACATTTTTTTCTCAATCACCGTGCGCAGTTTCTCGTAACTGGTCCAGTTTGGATTGCGGCCGCTATTGTTTGCGCGGGCACGCAGCACGAAGTTGACGATTTCGTTGCGGAAATCTTTTGGATTGCTGATCCCGGCTGGTTTTTCAATTTTCTCCAGCTCAGCATTCAGCGATTCACGGTCAAACAACTGTCCGGTATCCGGGTCACGATATTCCTGATCCTGGATCCAGAAATCAGCGTACGTAACATAACGGTCGAAAATGTTTTGTCCGTATTCTGAATAGGACTCCAGATAAGCCGTCTGGATCTCTTTACCGATAAACTCTGCGTATTTCGGGATCAGATAGCCTTTTAGATGCTCCAGATATTTTTCAGCGATGTCCTGCGGGAACTGTTCGCGCTCGATTTGCTGCTCCAGAACATAGAACAGATGAACCGGGTTGGCGGCCACTTCCACGTGGTCAAAGTTGAAAACGCGTGAGAGAATTTTAAACGCAAAACGCGTCGAAAGCCCGTTCATGCCTTCGTCCACGCCCGCATAATCACGGTATTCCTGATAGGACTTGGCTTTCGGATCGGTATCTTTCAGGCTTTCACCGTCGTAAACCCGCATTTTAGAATAGCTGCTGGAGTTTTCAGGTGTTTTCAGCCGCGACAAAATTGAGAAGCGCGCGAGCGTTTCCAGAGTTCCCGGTGCACAAGGTGCGTGGGCCAGTTCACTGTTGCTGAGCAGTTTGTCGTAGATTTTCATCTCTTCAGAAACACGCAGGCAGTAAGGCACTTTCACGATGTACACACGGTCAAGAAACGCTTCATTATTCTTGTTGTTACGGAACGTCACCCATTCTGATTCGTTGGAGTGCGCCAGAATAATGCCGTTGAAAGGCAGGGCAGAGATCCCCTCGGTGCCGTTATAGTTACCTTCCTGCGTGGCAGTCAGTAACGGATGCAGCACTTTAATCGGTGCTTTGAACATCTCGACGAATTCCATCACACCCTGGTTTGCGCGGCACAGAGCACCGGAATAACCGTAAGCATCAGGATCGTTCTGGGCGTGGTTTTCCAGTTTACGGATATCCACTTTCCCGACCAGTGCAGAGATGTCCTGGTTGTTTTCATCGCCCGGTTCAGTTTTGGCGATGGCAATTTGTTCCAGAATTGACGGCCAGACTTTCACGACTTTAAATTTCGTGATATCGCCGCCAAATTCATGCAGACGTTTTGCCGCCCATGGCGACATGATGGTGCCAAGATAGCGCGGAGGAATGTTGTATTCTTTTTCGAGAATATGCGCATCTTCCTGCGGATTAAACAGACACAGAGGATGATCGTTTACCGGACTGCGTTCGCCGTTGGCGCTCAGCACATAAATCGGTACACGTTGCATCAGGGATTTCAGCCGTTCGGCCAGTGACGATTTACCGCCACCCACCGGGCCCAGTAAATAGAGGATTTGTTTCTTTTCTTCCAGTCCCTGCGCGGCGTGTTTCAGGTAGGAGACAATCTGTTCGATAGCCTCTTCCATGCCATAAAACTCTTCAAATGCAGGGTAGCGTGCAACAACACGGTTCGAGAATAAACGCGACAGGCGTGGTTCAAGCGCGGTATCTACCATCACTGGTTCACCGATTGCCATCAACAGACGTTCCGCCGCATTGACATAAGCACTGCGATCTTGCCGTGCAATGGTAAGAAATTCCTGCAGTGTGAACTCTTCGTCCTTGGCAGCCTCATAGCGCTGGCGATAGTGGTCAAATATGTTCATACGATGCCCGTCCTTCGTTATTTTACCCTTCGTCTCTGGAACCACCACCTTGCTGTAATTCCAAATAATCGGGTAACGCACAGGTTAATGAGAGGTTTTTTAAGCGCTCCCGGAAGAAAGATCTCCCACCTGAATTACAGCAACCCTTATGCCAACTTGCAGAACCCCTTTGACGCTGACAGTAACGATGGTTTGTAAACTGTCGTGACTCTGTGGGACGGGCGACTGTTCAGGCTAAGTCTTTCATCTATTTATAAGCGTAGTTTGGCATTAAGAAAATTTCCTCTATGGCTTTGCCGTTTTTTAAGTCATATCAATGACTCAGTTCTCGGGAGTGCTCTGAAAAGCCTTGCAGGGCGTGCTTTGCAGAGCGGAAGTCCTTTCTTTAGTCATTTTTATTTCATATTTTGCATATAAATTATGCGATCAACCCGATTTTCTCGGGTAAGTCTTTTTCAAGAACGAGAAAAGCTAAGCGCTTCGTTTATGCTTCATTTACACTAACGGCGTTTTTTACTTAATGGAAATAAGCAATGAAAATTTCGTTTATAAAAACACTGTCCATCGCTGGCGCGGCAGTGATTTGCAGCCATGCTGCCGTTGCAGGGACATGGCAGTTAGGTGCATCTGCTCTGGTCGCTCCGGATCCGTATCGTGGAAATAATGACCACGTATATCCGGTGCCGATCATCAATTACGACAATGATGATTTCTACTTCCACACGCTGATGGCGGGCTACTATCTGTGGAATGACGACGTAAACAAATTCAGCGTGACCGCAAGCTACTTCCCGTTGAGCTTTGACCCAAGCGACAGTGACGATAAGCGCATGAAGCGCCTCGATAAACGTCATGCCACGCTGATGGCAGGCCTGGCTTATTCGCACAACGCCGAGTGGGGTACCCTCCGCGCAAGTTTCAACGCCGATACGCTTGATACCAGCAATGGGATGACTGCGGACCTGGGCTATTTGTATGCGATTAAAGGCTCTAACTGGGCCGTGGTGCCGGGCTTTGGTGTGACCTGGTTCAGCTCGAACCTCAACCAGTACTATTATGGCGTGACTAAAGACGAATCCCGCCGCAGTGGTTTCCACAGCTATTCCCCGGATGACAGCTTCAGCCCGTACGTTGAAGTCTCCGCGAAATACAACTTCACTGCCGACTGGCAGGGCTTTGTGACCGGCCGCTATCTGCGCCTGTCAAGCGAAGTGACCGACAGTCCGATCATTGAAAAAGACTGGACTGGCGTGTTGTGGACTGGTGTCACGTACACCTTCTGATGCAACGCACCTGTCAGGTGCTTACGATGCACATTAATGGGGCGTTTCGCCCCATTTGCACATTTATAGTTCATTAACTTTTTCGCCATTAAGAGTCACGACCCGACCGGAGGAAACAGATGAAAGCGAAGACCGTAAAGCTGCCTGATGGCACGACCGTACCCGCAATCGGACAAGGCACCTGGTATATGGGGGAGCGAAACAGTGAACATCGCTCTGAAGTGAATGCATTAAAGCAAGGGCTGGATGCCGGTATGACGCTGATCGATACCGCTGAAATGTATGCGGACGGCGGAGCGGAAACAGTGGTTGGCGAAGCGATAGCAGGGCGCCGTGATGACGTGTTTCTGGTTTCAAAAGTCTATCCGCATAATGCCGGTGGCGCGAAAGCCATCGTCGCCTGCGAGCAAAGTCTGAAAAGGCTTCAAACTGATTGTATAGACCTGTACCTGTTGCACTGGCGTGGTTCGATTCCGCTACATGACACTGTCGCCGCGATGGAGATACTACAGCAATCAGGAAAAATCCGTCACTGGGGAGTTTCCAATCTCGACACTGACGACATGCAGGCGCTGTGGAAAATCCCCGGTGGCGAACAATGTATGACGAATCAGGTGTTGTATCACGCAGCTGCCCGTGGCATTGAATTCGATTTGCTGCCGTGGAGTGAAGAACACGGCGTGCCGGTGATGGCCTATTGTCCGCTGGCACAGGCCGGAAAGTTACGCCAGGATGTCCTGACTGCGCCGGTGATGCAGAAAATTGCTGAAGGACGGGGAGTGACCAGTTCGCAGATTGCGCTGGCGTGGGTGATCCGTTCGGGTAACGTGATTGCGATCCCGAAAGCCGTTCAGCCGCAGCACGTAAAAGATAATGCCGCTGCAATGATGCTTAGTCTTAGCGATGACGAAATCGCACAAATTGACGCTGCTTTTCCGGCACCGAACTATAAAACGCCGCTGGATATGGTCTGAAATTTGCCATTCTTATCCGAAATCAGACAGCAAAAAGGGGCCCTTTGGCCCCTTAGTCATATATGCTGCATGGCTTGTGCTATATCACTGCTGCTAAATCACTTACTTGCGGACAGAGAACGTCACGACCAAACGCGCCGGGGTGGCGTGCGTAGAAATGTGCTTGTCGGAAACCTGCGCAGTTTCAACACAAACCATGGTTTTGTAACCGTCATCCGGCATATCCGCCATGCTGACAGACAATTCAGAACCCGGATTCCAGGCAACAACGTCAGAGTTGTTTTCATGGGCAACAACCAGCGTGCGTTTAAGCACCGGATCCACGATTTCACTGGTGGACTGCGGCTGGGTGTAGATGCGGTCAGTTTGGCCAGTGAAGGTCAGATCACCTTCAGTCTGTTTGGCTTTTGCGCCATCGACTTTATCGATAAAGCTGTTACCCAGGCCTTTGACGCTGACACTGGCAATATCACCGATATTGAAATAAGTGTGAAGGGCGCTGTTGGCTTCGAAATCACCGGTCGATTCAAGTTCGATATGGCAGGTTGCGCCGAGCGTGAAGCGTGCGGTCAGCGTAAATTCGTGCGGCCACAAAGCCAGTGTTTCAGGAGAGCTTTTCAGCGTTAACGTCAGGACAACGCCTTCGTCAGTTTCCTGATGATCAGTCAGTTCCCACGCCATGTTTCGTGCGAAACCGTGTGAAGGTTTGCCTGCCGGACCAAACCACGGCCAGCAAATCGGAATGCCGCCACGAATAGCGACGCCTTCTTTAAATGCACTGGCGCTGCTCATCCACAACACAGGCTCTTCGCCTTCAGGCTGCCATGACAGCAGATGCGCGCCTTGCAGGGCAATAGCAGCACGAACTTTCGGGTGAGTAACAACGAGCACCGGCAGTTCGTCGATAAGACGCTGGCTGACGGAGGTGGTGATCTGGTTTACGACCGGGAGAGAAAAGAGTTGTTCTGTCATTATCTAAAGTCCTGTCAGGGTTAAAACTTCTAAGATTTAGAACCAAGACTACACATGAACCAAACCCATCTGTTTGACCACACTCATGTGTTGATAAAAAAGTGCAACCGACAGAAAGCAAAAGGGCGACTTGCGTCGCCCTTCAATCAGTTCATTCACATCGCCAATTATTTGGAAACGTGAGCGATCAGATCCAATACTTTGTTTGAGTAGCCAGTTTCGTTGTCGTACCAGGAAACCAGTTTCACAAAGTTGTCGTTCAGAGCGATACCTGCTTTCGCATCGAATACGGAAGTCAGTTTTTCGCCGTTGAAGTCGGTAGATACTACGTCGTCTTCGGTGTAACCCAGAACGCCTTTCAGGTCGCCTGCTTCAGAAGCTGCTTTGATTACTGCGCAGATTTCTTTGTAAGAAGCTGGTTTTTCCAGACGTGCAGTCAGGTCAACAACAGAAACGTTAGGGGTAGGAACGCGGAACGCCATACCAGTCAGTTTACCGTTCAGAGCTGGGATGACTTTACCTACTGCTTTAGCAGCACCGGTAGAAGAAGGGATGATGTTCTGAGATGCGCCGCGGCCGCCGCGCCAGTCTTTGTGAGACGGGCCATCAACAGTTTTCTGAGTTGCGGTTGTTGCATGCACAGTGGTCATCAGAGCTTCAACGATACCGAAGTTGTCGTTGATAACTTTTGCCAGTGGTGCCAGGCAGTTAGTGGTGCAAGATGCGTTAGAAACGATTTCCTGACCTGCGTATTCTTTATGGTTAACGCCCATAACGAACATTGGGGTGTTGTCTTTAGAAGGACCAGTCAGAACAACTTTTTTAGCGCCTGCAGTGATGTGCTTACGAGCAGTCGCATCATCCAGGAACAGACCAGTAGCTTCAGCTACAACGTCAACGTTAACTTCGTTCCATTTCAGGTTAGCTGGGTCACGCTCAGCGGTAACACGGATGGTTTTGCCGTTAACAACCAGGTGACCGTCTTTAACTTCAACAGTACCGTTGAAACGACCATGAGTTGAGTCGTACTTCAGCATGTATGCCATGTAGTCCGCGTCTAACAGATCGTTGATTGCTACGATCTCGATGTCAGAACGTTCTTGAGCAGCACGGAAAACAATGCGACCGATACGGCCAAAACCGTTGATACCTACTTTGATAGTCATATATTCCACCAGCTATTTTTTTAGTGAATAAAAGGTTGGTTGTAAAATTACAAAAACCTTGCTGAGCGTCAAGCGGAATCGTGTCAATTATTGCTGTAAGTCAAAGCGACGACCTACTATTGCTCGCTTATTGCACGTTCCGTTTTCTTAATCGGCTTACAACCACATGGGGGCGAAAAACTGAATATAAAGGTCCGGAAGGTCTGTAGTGTGATCGCCATCACAAGTTGCGAGTCCTGTAACGCTGATGCCATACAGTTTAGGCCAAATGGGGCAGACCTGTTGTTAATTTTTTGTTATTATAAACTGTTATTTTAGTTGATTTTTATATTCGTCAGAGAACGATAAACATGAGTATTGAATTAAAATCTTCCTCTACCCTCGAGCAACTCACTGAAATTCAACGTTATGTCACGCAAGATCACGGTACAGAACCTCCGTTTTCCGGAAAGTTACTGCATAACCGCCGTGAGGGCCTTTATCATTGCATCGTCTGTGGTTCCGCGCTGTTCTATTCAGATACCAAATACGATTCCGGCTGCGGCTGGCCAAGTTTTTATCAGCCGGTACAACCGGAGGCGATTAAATATCTCACTGATAAAGCGCATAATATGCAACGTGTTGAGATACGCTGTTCGGGTTGCGAGGCGCATTTGGGACATGTTTTCCCGGATGGTCCAAAGCCGACAGGCGAACGTTACTGTGTGAATTCGGCCTCAATGCGTTTTACTGATGGTCAGAATGGCGATAAAACCGCCGGGTAGAGTGTCGTGAAAGTACGATGTAATCTACCCGACAAAATCGATTCAGCTATTATTCAAAACCTTTTGAATAATAGCGTGGAGCTGAGGGCTCAGTCAGATGGAAATTAATCAACTCATTGATGTAATGACGCCGGAAATCTATGCACGTCTGGTGCTGGCCGTGGAACTGGGTAAGTGGCCAGATGGTGTGGCGCTGACGCCGGAACAGAAAGAGCATAGCCTGCAAGCTGTGATGCTGTATCAGTCGCGTCACAACGTGGATGCCCAGCACATGAGCATCGGCACGGACGGGCAGATTGTCACTAAAAGTAAGCAGGAACTGAAACAGCAGTTCGCACAGGATACGCTGATAAAGCTTAAACCTGAGTAATTCAGTGACGCTCATGCATATAAAAAGGCGCTAAACAGCGCCTTTTTTGCTTTTACTCGGATGACTAAATTCAGCCAGCGATTTCTTTGGACGTACTGATCACCGCCCCCGCAACCCGCATAGCTTCAACGGCTTGTGCACTGTCTTCTGGCTGCAAATTGACGCCACGGCAGCCGTCGGTCAGCAGGGTGACTTCATAACCCTGTGTGAGTGCGTCGAGTACGGTGAATTTCACGCAGTAATCTGTCGCCAGTCCCATGACATACAGATGCGTCACCTTTGCCGCTTTCAGCCAGTCGTTCAGCACGGTGGCTGCGCGGTGGCCGTTATCGAAAAACGCACTGTAGCTGTCGATGTCGGAATTCGTACCTTTCTGTACGACAAAATCCACTAGCGGCAGATTCAGGGCGGGATGAAATTCAGCGCCGGGTTCCTGCTGAACGCAGTGAACCGGCCACCAGACTTGCGGCAGGCCATTCAGTTCGCCCAGTGTCCAGGGTTCGGCATGCGAATTGGTGGCAAAGCTGCGATGTCCGGCAGGGTGCCAGTCCTGTGACGCCAGTACGGCAATGTCCCGGCTTTTACACCACGCTATCATCTGATTTGCGACCGCAATAGTCGCGTCGCCGTCAGAAACCGCCAGCGCGCCGCCGCGACAAAAATCGTTTTGCAAATCGACCAGCAACAATGCAGATTTCATAGTGCCCCTTAAACGCCAATTATTCGGTGAGTTCGCCGCGCAGATTTTGCTGCATCAGCTCGCGGATTTCTTCCGGAGTATGCGTCTGGCTGAGCAGGTAGTGCAGTTTGGTCAGCGCAGCTTCGACAGTCATATCAAACCCGCTGATCACACCAGAATGGGCCAGTGCGTTACCGGTCGCATAACCGCCCATATTGACACGCCCTGAAATGCATTGCGTCAGATTCACCACTACGATGCCTCGCTCGGAGGCGTCTTTCAGCACTTTCAGCAGATCACCCTTTTGCGGCGCGTTGCCGACGCCATAAGAGCGAAGGATCAGCGCTTTCACCGGCTGCATCAGGAAGTTCTGGACGACTTCGGCAGAAATTCCCGGATAAATAGTCACTACGCCAATCGGCTGCGGGGTGATGTGATGAACTTTCAGCTTCGCAGCAGGCACGACGGGCAGCGAAGGCGTGGAAAGGCGACGGATGTGGATCCCGGCTTCCAGCAGGGGCGAAAGGTTCGGTGATGCAAAAGCATCGAAACCATCGGCATGCGCTTTAGTGCTGCGGTTACCGCGGTATAAACGGTTGTTGAAGAACAGGGTGACTTCGTTGACCGGATGATTGGCGGCGATGTACAGCGAGTTCAGCAGGTTGATCTGGCCGTCAGAACGCAGCGCTTCGAGCGGTATTTGTGACCCTGTCACAATGACCGGTTTGCTGAGATTTTCCAGCATGAAAGAGAGTGCAGAAGCGGTGAACGCCATGGTATCCGTGCCGTGCAGGATTACGAAACCGTCGTACTCGTCGTAATGTGCCTGAATATCATCGGCAATGTGCTGCCAGTCTTCCGGCGTCATGTCGGAAGAATCCATCAGGGGCGCATATTCCTGAATGGTAAATTCAGGCATTTCAGGTCGGTGGAATTCCGGCATCAGCGCCAGCTGACGTTGTAAATGTCCGGAAACCGGGATGTAACCTTGTTCAGAACGCTGCATACCGATTGTGCCGCCGGTATAAGCAACGTAAATAGATTTTTTAGTCATCGAAGATGTTCTTTTTTAGAAAGGTGAAAGCAACTGCGCTAAGTATAAAGGCTTCGTGGCTGGCGTCCCACCATAAAAAAGCCCGGAGTTCTCAGAGACGCTCCGGGCAGTGAATTATGGCGAATCTTTATCCCGCTGTATCACATAGAACGGAACGTTACTTCACGTCACCACAGGTCAGGCAAAGTGCGTAACGATTTTGCGGGTCATTCATGTTGCTGAACAGGTCAGCCTGTGATTTCAGCTCCATCGCCATTTTGCTCACCGGCGCAGGCAGATAAGCCTGAATCGCCGCTGGCAGCATGGCATGCACGGAAGCGCTCACTTGCGAGAACACCAGATCGCTCAGGCTTGGCTCGCTGACATACCAGTTAAGCTGCCATTTCGGCAGTTTCGCCAGATCAGCCGCTTTCTTCACGGCGTCATCGAAGTCACCCAGCTCATCCACCAGACCATTGGCCTTGGCATCAGAACCGATCCACACGTGACCTTGTGCAATCTGGTCAATTTCTTCAGGCGTTTTGTGGCGTGAATCGGCCACCAGACCGAGGAAGGTTTTATAACCGTTCTCGATGTTCAGCTGCATCATCTGCGAGAACTCCGGTGGCAGTGCTTTGGTGGAAGCAATATCCGCCAGCGGCGATGTCGCGACGCCATCAGTGTGCACACCGGCGTAATCCAGCGTGTTCTGATAAGTGTTGATTACGCCAAAGATACCGATGGAGCCGGTGAGGGTGCTCGGGCTGGCGATGATGTAGTTTGCTGGCGTTGAAATCCAGTAACCGCCGGATGCCGCCATGCCGCCCATTGATACCACGACCGGTTTGCCTGAGGCTTTCGCAGCAGCCAGTTCGGAGCGGATCACTTCAGAAGCGCTGACGCTGCCGCCCGGGCTGTTGACGCGGAACACAATCGCTTTCACTTTCGGATCCAGACGGGCATCACGAATTTGCTGGGCCGTAGTGTCACCACCGACTGCACCCGGTTGTTCTTCACCGTCGTTGATGGCTCCGGTCGCGAAGATCACCGCGATTTGCGGATCGTTATTGTCCGGTTTTGGTTTCGGCGAATAGTCGTAGATGCTGGTGTAATTAAAGTCTTTGGCGTCTTTATTCCAGCCAAACGCTTTCACCATATCGTTGTCCGCTTCGGTACGTGAAGCCAGCGTGTCCACCAGTTTGGCTTTCAGCGCGTACTGCGCCATATCGCCGCCGGTCGCCTGCATTCCCGCTAATACACCCGCCGCACCAGGAAACAATTGTTCAGGCGTTATCTGGCGGTTTGCAGAAACGGTATTGAGATAGTTAGTCCACAATCCACCAATCCAGCGGCTGTCTGCTTCCCGTGCCGCAGGGGACATATCGTCACGGATCAACGGTTCAACGGCAGATTTATACGTTCCGACGCGGAAGATATTGGTGGTGACTTTCAGCTTATCGAGCAGGGATTTGTAATACAGATTATTGGTAGCAAAACCGTGCAAGTCCACCGCGCCTTGTGGCGAAAGATAGATTTTGTTGGCATAGCTCGCCAGATAATATTGCGACTGATTATAGCTGTCCCCGATGGCATACACCGGTTTACCCGCGTCACGGAATTCACGCAGCGCCTTGCCGATGTATTGCATAGATGACTGGTCAGTACCGGTGAAATCGGTCAGCTGCAACACGATACCCGTAACGTTTTTGTCATCTTTTGCCGCACGAAGAGTATCGACCAGATCAAACAGGGAATTCTCCTGCAAACGGCTGCTCGACGTGCCCAGCAATTCGCGACCCCACTGACGGACTTTATTATTCACTGAAGGCTTATCTACCACAGAACCGCTGAGATCAACCAGCAGCGCACCCTTAGTTGTTTCAACCGGTTTGTCCTGTACGGCATACCAGATGCCCACGCCAGCCAGAATGATAAGGATCAGAAATACGTTGAGAATGAATTCTCTGACGAAATTAAGAAGACGCCAGGTCCACTTAAAAAAACCGGCGATAATTCGCCACAATGTGCGCATGGTCTCTCCAACAAGACAGATAAGTCCCGCTATCCTAATGACACGCCGGAAAAAAGTCAGCTATAAATCATGTCAGGATTTGGCAACGATGCATTATCTGAAAGCGCCTGATGCGTTGGAAAAAGGCGTAGCGGCTATGTTAACGTAAGGTAAATAGCAATTATTCTCAGGAGATTAAAATGGACGCTTTGGACTTATTACTTAACCGCCGTTCCGCTTCCCGTCTGGCTGCTCCTGCTCCGGCAGGCGAGGCGCTGCAAAACATCATCAACGCCGGTATGCGCGCGCCGGATCACGGTGCTTTGCAGCCGTGGCGTTTTGTGATTGCTGAAAACGACGGTCTGACCCGTTTCAGTGAATTACTGCGGGCTGCCGCCATCAAAGACGGCGCGGATGAAAAAGCTGTCGAGAAAGCCACGCAGGCGCCACTTCGCGCCCCGCAAATCATCACCGTGATTGCGGCGTGCAAAGAAAGCCCGAAAGTGCCGCAATGGGAACAGTTGCTTTCTGCCGGTTGTGCCGTTCAGGCCATGCAGATGGCCGCGCTGGCTCAGGGCTTTAACGGCATCTGGCGTACCGGTGCGTGGACCGATCACCCCGATGTGCGCAAGGCCTTTAAGTGTGGTGAGAACGATAAAATCGTCGGTTTCCTGTATCTCGGTACACCGCAACTGAAAGCGAGCCTGCAGGTCATCCCGACCGACAGCACGCCTTTTGTGACCCATTTCTAAGATTTAGCTGCTCGTTAATTAACCGGTTTTCATCGGGCTTTTCCGATAAAACCGGTTTTTGCTGCCTATTTGAGCGACCACCGTCGCGGATCCTTCTAACCGTCTTACTAATTGCTTCGCCAGCGGCTAACATAGCCATCTCTGCATGATGAGGACGTAGTGAAATGAAGGATGGGATAATGGAAATCTTTGTAGCGATCACCCCGCAGGCAGGTATGGCCTGATGCGTTTGTTCATTGCGGAAAAACCCAGCCTTGCCCGCGCCATTGCGGATGTCCTGCCCAAACCTCATCGCCGGGGCGATGGTTATATTGCCTGTGGCAACGATCAGGTCGTGACTTGGTGCGTCGGCCACTTACTTGAACAGGCGCAGCCCGATGCCTATGACAGCCGCTTTGCGCGCTGGTCGCTGGCCGATTTGCCGATCATTCCTGAAAAGTGGCAGCTTCAGCCACGTTCTTCCGTCGCCAAACAACTCAATGTCATTAAACGTCTGTTGCTTGAGGCGACGCAGGTCGTTCACGCCGGTGACCCGGATCGCGAAGGACAATTGCTGGTGGATGAAGTGCTGGATTATCTCGAACTTACGCCGGAAAAACGTCACGCCACCCAGCGCTGTCTGATTAACGATCTCAATCCGCAGGCCGTCGAGCGCGCCATTGACCGGCTGCGCGACAACCGTGATTTTATTCCGCTGTGCGTTTCCGCACTGGCCCGCGCCCGCGCTGACTGGCTCTACGGCATCAACATGACCCGCGCTTACACCATTCTTGGCCGCAACGCCGGATACAATGGCGTACTGTCTGTTGGCCGCGTACAAACGCCGGTGCTTGGGCTGGTGGTGCGCCGCGACGAAGATATCGAAAACTTCATCGCGAAAGATTTCTTTGAAGTGAAAGCACATATCGTCACGCCTGCCGAAGAGCGTTTTGTGGCGCTGTGGCAACCGAGTGATTCCTGCGAGCCGTACCAGGACGAAGAGGGGCGTTTGTTGCATCGTCCGTTGGCTGATCACGTGGTGGCGCGCATTGCCGGACAACCGGCGATGGTCACCGGCTATAATGATAAACGCGAGAATGATATTGCGCCGCTGCCATTTTCGCTTTCCACATTGCAGATTGAAGGCTCCAAAGCCTTTGGTCTGAGTGCCCAGCAAATTCTTGATATCTGTCAAAAATTGTATGAAACGCACAAATTGATTACGTATCCTCGTTCGGATAGCCGATACCTGCCAGAGGAGCATTTTGCCGGTCGTCATTCGGTCATCAATGCCATTAGCGTTCACCGCCCGGATCTGATGCCGCAACCGGTCCTGGATACCGATATACGCAACCGCTGCTGGGACGACAAAAAGGTCGATGCGCACCATGCGATTATCCCGACGGCACGCAGCAGCAATGTGAATCTGACCGACGATGAACGCAAGATTTATGGCCTGGTGGCGCGTCAGTATCTGATGCAATTTTGCCCGGATGCGGTGTACCGCAAATGCGTTATCGATCTGGATATCGCAGGCGGTAAGTTTATCGCCAAGGCGCGTTTCCTGGCCGAAGCTGGCTGGCGTACTTTGCTGGGCAGTAAAGAACGCGACGAAGAAAATGAAGGCACGCCCTTGCCGGTGGTTGCCAAAGGTGACGAACTGTTATGTGAACGCGGGGAAGTGGTTGAACGCCAGACCCAGCCGCCGCGGCCTTTTACCGATGCCACACTGCTTTCTGCGATGACCGGGATCGCGCGTTTTGTACAGGATAAAGAACTGAAGAAAATCCTGCGTGCGACGGACGGTTTGGGCACAGAAGCAACGCGTGCAGGGATTATCGAACTGTTGTTCCGTCGTGAATTTTTGTACAAGAAAGGGCGCTATATCCATTCCAGCGATACCGGACGCGCACTGATCCATTCATTGCCGGACATTGCCGGGCGGCCAGATATGACCGCCGACTGGGAATCGACGCTGACGCGTATCAGTGAAAAAAGCTGCCGTTATCAGGATTTCATGCAACCGCTGGTCGTGACGTTGCAGAATCTCATCATGCAGGCCAAAACGAACCGGGTGTCTTCGGCATTTCGCAGTCTGCCTTCCAAACCGGCGGGCGCTGCGGCGAAAGGCAAAAGCGCTCCCAAACGCCGTAAAGCGAGCACTAAAGGGAAGGAAGCAAACAGTGATGAATAACGTATTGATGAAAAATGTGCTGATGGCGTTACTGGCCGGTTCCGTGATGCTGTCTGCACCGGCGATGGCGAACCGCAGCAATATCGGTAATGGCGCGGATGTCGTGGTCCCTCTGCCGCCGCAAATCTGGGAAAACAGCGGCAGCAGCAACAATAATAACAGCGCGCCGACCTGCCACAACTGCTGTATCTACAATAATCAGAGTTACAGCGAGGGCGCGGTGGTGACAGCGGACAGCGTGGTGTTGCAATGCTCACGCGATCCGAACGTGGTCGGCACTAATGAACTGAAATGGGAAGTGTTGAAGAAATAACGCTTCCTTGATGACGGATAGAAAAAAGGCGCGGACTGTTTCCAGTTCCGCGCCTTTTTTGTTTGTATTCACATGCTATGAGACGAATTTCGCCAGATAGGCTTCAATCAATGGAATATCTGCCGGTGCCAGATCAAACGACAGCACGTCGGCAGGCGATACCCAGCGGATTTCGGAGTGACACTGTAACGTAAGCGTTCCTGAAAATCCGCTGACCCGCCAGCCGTGCAGGCGAATCAGCCTGGCGGGTTGCTGTAATTCGCTGGTGGCGACAAAATCTTCCACCGTCGCCGCGATACCCATTTCTTCCTGCAATTCACGCATTAATGCGGCTGGCTGGCTTTCTCCGGCTTCCACTTTTCCCCCCGGAAATTCCCATAAACCGGCCTGATCGCTGGACGCATCCCGACGGGCGAGCAGCAATTTCCCCTCGTGTTCTATCATGGCGGCGACCACGTCAATCGTCTTCATGGTCATTATTTCAGGTCAAACGTCGCCCAGATTGGTGCGTGGTCAGAGGGCTTTTCCATCCCGCGGATATCGTAATCGATACCGGTTGCCGTGCAGCGTGTCGCCAGCGGCGTACTTGCCATGATCAGGTCAATACGCAGGCCACGGTTCTCATCAAAACCGCGTGAACGGTAATCAAACCACGAGAACTTATCGGCCGCTTCGGGGTTTGCCGCCCGGAAGGTGTCAATCAGACCCCAGCCTTTCAGGCGTTCCATCCATTCACGTTCTTCCGGCAAGAAGGAACATTTGCCGGTACGCAGCCAGCGTTTACGGCTGTCTTCGCCGATACCAATGTCCAGATCGGTCGGGCTAATATTCACGTCACCCATTACCACTACCGGATTATTCACGGATAAGCTGGTGGTCAGATAATCCTGCAAATCACGGTAAAACTTCTCTTTAGCCGGGAATTTGGTCGGATGGTCACGGCTTTCGCCCTGTGGGAAATAACCGTTAATCACGGTCAGAATGCCCTGTGGTGTTTCGATATCGGTCATGATGATCCGGCGCTGAGACTCTTCGTCGTCATCTGGGAAACCACGGCGTACAGCCACCGGTTCCTGCTTAGTCAGCATGGCAACGCCGTAATGGCCTTTCTGCCCGTGATAGAACACGTGATAACCGTACTGACTGACATCTTCCAGCGGGAACATGTCGTCGTGAACTTTAGTTTCCTGCAAACCGATAACGTCAGGCTGGTGCTGTTCGATAATTGCCGCAAGCTGATGAGGGCGGGCGCGCAATCCATTGATATTAAAGGAGACGAACTTCATAGTCGGGAACCATTTGGCGATGAAATCAGAAGCGCGATAGTAGCAGAAAAAGGGCGTAATGGCGAAATCGCGATGCAGGGATATGTGAGGCCGGCGGCCAGAATAAACGTCTGTAAAAGCAAAACGTCTGCCTGAAAATCATGGCAAATGGATTTCATTCGGAGAATTATTTTGTCAACTTTTCGTGACAGTCTCTTCTTCCCGTGTACATGAAAGAGTATTATGACTGCAGCGATTTCCGCACCGGCTGAAAAAGGTCAACACTGATGCGTCTGGAAGTTTTTTGCGAAGACCGCCTGGGTCTTACCCGTGAACTCCTCGATTTACTGGTTTTACGCAGTATTGATTTACGCGGTATCGAGATTGCCTCGATTGGCCGCATTTACCTGAATTTTTCCCAACTGGATTTTGACACTTTTCGCGCCCTGATGGCTGAAATTCGCCGTATCGACGGCGTGACAGATGTCCGTACCGTATCGTTCATGCCTTCCGAACGGGAGCATCGGGCGTTGCGCGCTTTACTGGTTTCCATGCCGGAACCGGTTTTTTCCATTGATATAAAAGGCAAAGTCGAGCAGGCCAACCCGGCGGCGATGGCGTTGTTTGAACTCGATGAAGATAAAATCCGCAATGCGACGGCGGCGAGTCTGATCACCAGTTACAACGTTACTCGCTGGCTGGAAAGCGACAATGCCCAGCCGCACACTGAACGTATTGTGATCCGCAGCCAGGATTTTCTGATGGATCTCACGCCAATCCATGTAGATGACGAGAACGAAAAAGGCGGGATTGCCGGTGCTGTCGTTATGCTCAAATCGGCTGCGCGCATGGGGCGCCAGTTGCAGGACTTAACAGTTAATGATGACAGCGAATTCGACCACATCGTTGCGGTCAGCACTAAAATGCGTCACTTACTGGATCAGGCACGTAAACTCGCGATGCTGGATGCGCCGCTGCTGATTGTCGGTGATACCGGCACCGGCAAAGATTTGCTGGCTCACGCCTGCCATGTGCGCAGCGCTCGCGGCAAAAAACCTTTCCTCGGCCTTAACTGTGCTTCGTTGCCGGACGACGTGGTAGAAAGTGAACTGTTCGGCTATGCCGCCGGGGCATATCCGAATGCGCTGGAGGGCAAAAAAGGCTTCTTCGAACAGGCGAACGGTGGTTCGGTGCTTCTCGATGAAATCGGTGAGATGTCGCCGAGAATGCAGATCAAACTGCTGCGTTTCCTCAATGACGGTACTTTCCGTCGCGTGGGTGAAGAGCACGAAGTGAAAGTGGATGTGCGCGTAATGTGCGCCACACAGAAAAACCTGGTGGAACTGGTGCAGCGCGGAGAATTCCGTGAGGATTTATATTATCGCCTTAACGTGCTGAGCCTGACGTTGCCTCCGCTGCGCGAGCGGCCAGCTGATGTGATGCCGCTGACCGAGCTGTTTGTGGCGCGCTTCTCCGATGAACAGGGCATGCCGCGACCGAAACTGTCGTCGCAACTGGCAAACTACCTGACGCATTACGGCTGGCCGGGTAACATCCGTCAGCTTAAAAATGCGATTTATCGCGCACTGACGCAGCTGGAAGGCGGCGAACTGCGTCCGCAGGATATCGTTCTTCCGGACTTTGACGCGGAAGTCACAATTGGTGAGGAAGCGCTGAACGGTTCACTTGACGATATCAGCAAACGTTTTGAACGTTCCGTGCTGACCCGTCTTTACCGTACTTATCCGAGTACGCGCAAACTGGCGAAACGTCTGGGCGTCTCGCATACGGCCATCGCCAATAAACTGCGGGAATACGGCCTCAGCAGCCGTCGCGGAGAAACCGGCGAAAGCGAAGAGTAATTTCTTCTGCGGGTTCGCCCCAATAAAAAAGCAACGGATTGCTCCGTTGCTTTTTTTTCATCTGTCGTCTGTAGAAGCAAAAAATTATTTCAGAACAGTCAGCGCAGATTCATAGTCAGGCTCGGTGGTGATTTCGTTCACCAGCTCGCTGTAAAGCACGTTGTCCTGACCATCCAGAACTACAACAGCACGGGCAGTCAAACCAGACAGCGCGCCATCGGTGATGCCCACGCCGTAGTCGGATTTGAAATCACCGCCACGCAGGGTAGACAGAGTGACGACGTTTGACAGGCCTTCCGCGCCACAAAAACGTGACTGTGCGAAGGGCAGATCAGCAGAAATACACAAAACAACTGTGTTCTCGATTTCGCCAGCCAGCTGGTTGAATTTACGCACTGATGTCGCGCAAACGCCGGTATCAATGCTTGGGAAAATGTTCAGGACTTTACGCTTGCCTGCGAAGCTGCTCAGGCTGACATCAGAAAGGTCTTTTGCGACCAGGCTGAAAGGCTTGGCGACGTCGCCTTTTTGTGGGATTTTGCCTGCAACGCTTACCGGGTTGCTCTGAAAGTGTACTGTCTGGGTCATGATTATTTCCTATGTCCATTGGAGTCAAACGGCTTTCAGTTTAGGGTAACAATTGTAGGTTGGATATATAATAATTGCTAAATAGTTGTATCCATTATGCATAACCAAAGGAACTGCTATGAGAAGTGTTCGCTTTTATCCGGAAGCCTGGCCGCTACATACGCCGTTCGTGATCTCCCGCGGAACCCGTACTGAAGCCCGCGTTGTGGCAGTTGAAATCGAAGAAAATGGCATTCGCGGTATTGGTGAATGCACGCCATATCCGCGTTATGACGAAAGCGAAAGCTCCGTAATGGCACAAATCGCCAGCGTGGTGACGGCCATTGAGCGGGGTGCCAGTCGCGAACAGTTGCAACATTTGTTGCCAGCCGGCGCTGCGCGAAACGCACTCGACTGCGCACTGTGGAATTTGGAATCTCAGACCCGCGGCCTCAGTTTGTGGCAACTGACCGATACCCAGCCTCTGGCGTTGGTCAGCATGGCGCAGACGGTCAGCATCGGTACTCCTGAGGAGATGGCTCAGGCTGCACTGGCGCTGCAAAAGCAGGGCGCGACGTTGCTGAAAATTAAACTCGACGACCGCCTGATCGCCGAAAGGCTGGTGGCTGTTCGCGCCGCCGTTCCGAATGCCTCGCTGATTGTCGATGCTAACGAAGCCTGGCAAAGCGACGGACTGGCTGCGCGTTGTCAGTTGCTGGCCGATTTAGGCATTCTGATGCTCGAACAACCGCTTCCGGCTGGGGAAGATTCCGCGCTGGAAAACTTCATTCATCCTCTGCCAATCTGCGCAGATGAAAGCTGTCATACCGTCGAAGGTTTGCCTGCACTGAAAAATCGCTATGACATGATCAACATTAAGCTGGATAAAACCGGCGGTCTGACCGGCGCACTCATGCTGGCGCAGGCTGCGCGTGAAACAGGGTTTGATATCATGCTCGGCTGTATGTTGTGTACATCGCGTGCCATTCGCGCCGCACTGGTGCTCACCGCAGACGCAAAATTTGTCGATCTCGACGGCCCGACCTGGCTGGCGCAGGATGTCGAACCAGCACTGAAGTTTCATTGCGGTGGCATTGATATCGCCGGTTCCGCCTGAATTTTATCTCCTGCTGCTGCGGTTTTGTGCGCGAAGGCAAATCTGTAGCGATTTCTTATAGGGGATTGCGGCAGGTAATGATAAAACTCCTGAATGTTTCAGGGCGTAGCCCTTTGTCCGTTCAGGAGAATTTATGCCGCAGGGAAAATCATTTCCGCTTTTATCCTATTCCGTATGCGCTGCGCTGGTAGCTCTGACCCTTGGTCAGGCTATCGCCGCTCAGGTTCCCGCCGGTACGCAACTCGCTGCAAAACAGGAAATTGTCCGCCACATTAAAGATGAACCCGCTTCACTGGATCCGTCCAGGGTAGTCGGTTTGCCTGAGGCACAGGTTGCCCGCGATTTATTCGAAGGCCTGGTGAATCAGGACGCGACCGGTAAAAGCGTGCCGGGTGTTGCCGAAAGCTGGCAAAACCAGAACAATCAGGTATTCCTTTTCACCCTGCGCAAAGATGCCAGATGGTCGAATGGGGATCCGGTCACGGCGCAGGATTTTGTCTACAGCTGGCGGCGTCTGGTCGATCCGAAAGGTTCCACGACCGGTGCCTGGTTTGCCGCACTGGCCGGAATTGCTAACGCAGATGCCATCATCGCCGGAAAAATGCCCGTCGATAAACTGGGCGTAACCGCCGTCAGCCCGACACTTTTGCGCGTCACGCTGGATAAACCGGTGCCGTATTTTGTTAGTCTGCTGGCGAATTTCAGCCTGTTCCCGGTGCATCAAGCGACGGTTGAAAAGTTTGGCAATGACTGGACCAAACCGGGCAATCTGGTGGGCAACGGCGCGTATGTGCTGAAAGACCGTGTAGTGAACGAAAAACTGGTGCTGGTGCCAAATCCGCATTACTGGGACCACGCGCATACTGTGCTAACCAAAGTGACTTTCGTGCCGATCAACAAAGAGTCCAACGCCACTAAACGCTATCTGGCCAACGATATTGATATCACCGAATCATTCCCGAAAGATCAGTACAAAATGCTGATGCATGATTTGCCGGGACAGGTTTATACGCCATATCAGCTCGGCACTTATTATTACGCTTTCAATACCCGTCGCGCGCCGACCGACGACGCGCGTGTGCGCCAGGCACTCTCCCTGAGTATCGACCGTAAAATCATCGCCGAAAAAGTGCTGGGCACCGGCGAAAAACCAGCGTGGCGTTTCACCCCTGATGTCACCAACGGTTTCAAACCGGTCGAAAGCGAGTTGCAACAGTATTCACAGGAAGAACTGAATGCACAGGCGAAAAGCCTGCTGGCGGCGGCAGGTTACGGCCCGTCAAAACCGCTGCATCTGACGCTGCTGTACAACACGTCTGAAAGCCATCAGAAGATTGCCATTGCGGTGGCCTCGATGTGGAAAAAGACCCTGGGTGCGGATGTGAAACTGGTGAATCAGGAGTGGAAAACGTACATCGACAGCCGTAACACCGGCAATTTTGATGTGATTCGCGCTTCCTGGATCGGCGATTACAACGAAGCTTCGACATTCCTGTCGCTG
The DNA here is from genome assembly GCF_003614975.1 of Rahnella bruchi. GTDB lineage: Bacteria > Pseudomonadota > Gammaproteobacteria > Enterobacterales > Enterobacteriaceae > Rahnella > Rahnella bruchi. The sequence continues at coordinate 30,976 of NZ_QZWI01000004.1, forward strand.
CTGACTTCGACGCATAACGGTAATATCAGCAAATTCAGCAGTGCGGAATATGACAAAGTGATTTCCGACGCCAGCCGTGAAACCAGCGAGGCGCGCCGCAATGATGATTACAACAAAGCTGAACAGATCATTGCCGGACAGGCACCGATTGCGCCGATTTATCAGTACACCAACGGGCGTTTGATAAAACCGTGGGTGAAAGGATACCCGATCACTAATCCTGAGGACGTGGCTTATAGTCAGGAAATGTACATTCTGAAGCATTGATATCTGGTAAAATCCAGCATAAAAAAGCGCCCGCTGCACTTAACAGCGGGCGCTTTTATTTTATCTCACCGCTCAGCGTTTACGGCTGAACAGACGAACCAGTAACGCGGCACCTGCGGCGATGGTCGCCAGCATCACCACGCCTGACCAACCACCGGCTTCCAGCGCTTTACTGCCCAAAGCCGCACCAGCCGACATGCCGATAAATACGACAGTGAACAGCAGGGCGTTCAGTCTGCCGCGTGCCGCAGGTTCAAGGCCGTAAACCAATGTCTGATGCGCAACCAGCGTGGCCTGAATACCTAAGTCAAAACCGATGGCACTCAGCACAATTAGCGCCAGCTGGGCATGTGGCGACAACAGCGGCAGCAGGAACATCGCCGCAAAAGACACCATTACCAGCGCTGAACCCATCTGAGTGACACGCTCCGGGCCTTTTTTATCCGCTAACGCACCTGCCAGCGGCGCGGCTAGTGCACCTGCGGCTCCTGCCAGCCCGAATGCACCGGCCACAGCACTGCCAAGATGGAACTGTTCGTTAAGCATAATTGCCAGCGTTGACCAGAAAGCACTGAACGCCACCGACAGTAAACCCTGAGCCAGTGCCGCATGGCGCAGCGTTTTGTAACTGTTCCACAAACCAAACATCGAATGCAGCAGACCGGCATAACTGATGCGCGTATCCGGCGTGAAGCGTGGCAGAACCCGCCACAGCGCCACGCCAATCAGCGCAACACTCAGCGCAGCCAGCTGATACATCACCCGCCAGCCGAAATACTCTGCCACAAAACCGCTTAACACCCGCGAGAGCAAAATCCCGACCAGCAGGCCGGTCATCACCGTGCCGACCGTTTTTCCGCGCTGCGCCGGCGGGGCAAGATGCGCTGATGCCGGGACGATATCCTGCGCCATTGTCGCACCAATACCGGTGATCAAACTGGCCACCAGCAGACCGTGAATGCCCGGCACAAATCCGCAGAGCAGCAGGGCGGCGGCCAGTAAAATACTTTTCAGCAGAATAATGGTACGGCGGTCATGACGGTCGCCCAGCGGAATGAGAAATAAAATGCCCAGCGCATATCCGGCCTGTGTCAGCGTCGGGATCAACCCGACCGATGTGGTGCTGGCGTTGAGATTTCCGCCCATAATGCCGAGCATCGGCTGACTGTAGTAAATCGAAGCGACGCTGAGCCCGGCACCGGCGGCCAGAGTAAAAATGATTTTGCCGGAAAGGGCTGAGTCGTTAACAGCGGTAGTACCAGAGAGTTCTGACATAACGTAATTTCCTGATGAATGAGTTCACGGGTGGTGCGCGTTGAAAGCATTCTTCACGGAATTGGTTATAAGTGGTAGCCTGCACAAAGGTAAAACAGTTATACGTGAGGCGTATGAGCATGCCCGTCCAGACCCCCATCACCAGCGGCATTGACCGGATCGATCTGATGCAGACTTTTGTGCGGATTGTTGAAAGTGGCAGCCTTTCCGCAGCCGCTGTGCAGCTGAGCACCAGCCAGCCGACGGTCAGCCGTCGTTTGCAGTCGCTCGAACGCCTGCTTGGCGCGAAACTGATCCTGCGCACCACGCATGCCATGAAGCTTACCGACGATGGTGAACGTTGCTATGAACAGGCAAAACTCGTGCTGGAACGCTGGGCGGCGCTGGAAGACCAACTGAGCGGCGCAGGGGATGCACCGGTTGGGATTTTACGGGTACGCGCGCCGCACGCGTTCGGGCAGGATCAGCTTATTGCGCCGTTAACCCGTTATTTGCAGCGATATCCGAATCTTTCGGTGGACTGGATGCTCAACGACCGCACGCCGGATTTTATCGCCGAAGATATCGATTGTGCGATTCAGGTCGGAAATGTGCCGGATCCATCAATGGTGGCCATCTTGCTGGCGGAAGTGCCGCGCATCGTGGTGGCGACACCGGAATTATTACAGCAAAATCCAGTCAGACGGGTCAGCGAACTGAAAGACTTGCCCTGGATTTCCCTGAGTACTTTTTATCGAAATGACGTCACGTTGCGCCACGATAATGACGGGCATATGGAAAGTTGTCCCATCGTGCCACGTCTGGCGACGGACAGTTTATACGCCGTACGTAAAGCCGCGCTGTCGGGATTAGGCGCGGGCATAGTTTCCGCATGGGTGGTGAAAGAAGACCTTGAAGCAGGGCGTTTGCAGCGCGTATTACCGGGCTGGAATGCTTTGCCGCTGCCGGTATATCTGGTGTATCCGTATTCCAGTTATTATCCGGCGCGGCTGCGGAAATTTCTTGAAATGATGCGCAGCGTCATGCCGGAACTGGCAGAAATGCAGGCACCGGGCGGATAGAAATATTCTGCTATATCGCGAAACATTAAACAGAGTTGCCTTAACACCTTTTTCCAAATCCGGTGGCATGATCTGGCAATGCATTCAGGTGCGTGAATTCACCCTGATCTGACTTTTTGAATTTCAGTGACTTAACGCTAGACTTAAAAAGATAACGCAGAAAAGCGAGGAATATCGTGGAAGTTATTAAGGGAAAAGAATTACAAGTTTCAGATGCGGTTTACGCCTTGCAGATGGACGGTCAGGGCGGGGTGAATAATATCAGCCCGCAATGCGTCGCCAGCGAAGAAAAGCCCTGCTGGCTGCATCTGGACTACACACTCCCCGCCAGTGAGCAGTGGATTAACAGCACGCCTGTGCTACCCGATACCGTGCGTCAGGCGCTGGCCGGTGACAGCGTTCGTCCAAAAGTGGTGCGTGTGGGGGAAGGTACGTTAATCACGCTGCGCAGTATCAACCTCAATGCGGATTCGCGCCCTGATCAGCTGGTCACTATTCGCGTTTATCTCACGGACAAAATGATCGTCTCTACGCGACACCGGAAAGTGTTCTCGATGGAGGAGATGCTCAGTGATATGAAATCCGGCAGCGGGCCGAAGAATACCGGCCGCTGGCTGGTGGAAATTTGCGATGCGCTGACCGATCAGACCAGTAATTTTATCGAAGATTTGCATGACAACATCATCGATATTGAAGATGACCTGATGGAACAGCAGGTGCCGGAGCGCGGTCAGATGGCGCTGCTGCGCAAACAACTCATCGTTTTACGCCGCTATATGGCGCCGCAGCGCGATGTGTTTTCCCGTCTGGCCAGCGAACGTCTGCCGTGGATGAATGACGATGATCGCCGTCTGATGCAGGAAATCTCCGATCGTCTGGGACGCGGGCTGGATGATCTCGATGCCAGCATTGCGCGTACAGCAGTGTTGTCGGATGAAATCAGCTCGCTGATGGCCGACTCCCTGAACCGTCGTACCTATACCATGTCGCTGCTGGCGATGGTTTTCCTGCCAGCGACATTCCTGACTGGCCTGTTTGGCGTTAACTTAGGCGGCATTCCGGGTAATACGTCACCGTTTGGTTTCGGGATTTTCTGTGCCTGTCTGGTGGCATTAGGTGGCGGCGTGGCGTTGTGGATGAAGAAAAGCCGGTGGTTATAAGTCGTTAACCTGCTGAAAAAAAGCAAAAAAAAAGCCGGTCATAAGACCGGCGTCGTTCGAATTAAATTGTGCTATGCATTAATTCTAAAAATTTGGAAATAAGACAATATGGAGCACAACGCCCATCGCTTGACGTTGCATTCACCTGCGAAATAGATACTGCACCGATTCCGCGATTCTAATGTTGATTTCGCTCAATCTTTTTGAGGTTTATCGCTCTGTGAAGAGCACTGTCAGGCACTTTTGCCGGGTTGCGCTCACTTTTGGACAAAACAGGAGTTTGCTTTGCATACCAGGGAAATGATTCTTCAGGCATATGAAAATACGAACCATAAAACGCTGAATGTTTGGCACGAGCATACGGGAACGGGAGTTGTCAGGACTGAACCTTTTTATCATCCGGATCGTCTGGCCATCACCAGCGGCAACCGCGCCGGGCCGTCGATGAGCGGATTACTGGCAGATATCACAAAGGCGGCGCAGGGCGATGCACTGGCTGATGTCGCGCCACCGGATGGCCTGCACTTTACCTTTTTTGCCGTCACGCAGGCGCTTTACGATCGGCCTAAAGATGCGGAAGATCTCGACGGGCTGATTGAAATTTTTAACCAGCACTGCCGTGGTCATATAATGCATATCAGCGATTTGCGACTGATTGCATTACCGGATCAGCTGCTGCTGGCCGGATTTCCTGATGAAGAAAGTTTACGTGTGCGGCAGGCACTGGTGGACCATCTCCTCACTACGCAGTGGGCGGGGAAAATACGTGAGCGATTTCCGAATACTGAGATCCCCCAAATTTTCTGGCACAGCACGCTTATGCGCTACAGTGCGCAATATTTACCGTCGGCTTTGCGGGAGTTCTTCCTGCACAACCAGCAGCAAAACTTTGGTTCACTCAGCCTGCCGGTGAAACTGGTCATGACCAATTACAACTGGACTGACACTTTTACGCTGGCCTGAAAATGAAAAAGCCCGCGTAAGCGGGCTTCTGAGATGCAGATACGGGCGTGGAAATTATTTAATTTCTAACACGTTCAGACGCTCAACCGGTGAAGTGGTTTCATCATCTTCCGGCTGCCAGCCAACAGGTTGCATCGGGATATCTTCACGGTCAAAAGCCAGATCTCCGCCGTCAATCACTTCGCCACCATGCTTAATCCCTTTGAAATCAAAAAGATTCATGTCATTCAGATGTGAAGGCACTACATTTTGCATCGCGCTGAACATGGTTTCGATACGGCCAGGGTATTTTTTGTCCCAGTCATTGAGCATGTCACCGATAACCTGACGCTGCAGGTTTGGCTGCGAGCCGCACAGGTTACAAGGGATGATCGGGTATTCACGCGCAATTGCGAAACGCTCGATGTCTTTCTCGCGGCAGTACGCCAGCGGACGGATCACAATGTGTTTGCCATCATCACTCATCAGTTTTGGTGGCATTCCTTTCAGCTTGCCGCCGTAGAACATATTGAGGAACAAGGTTTGCAGAATGTCATCGCGATGGTGACCCAGCGCAATTTTAGTACAACCCAGTTCACTGGCGGTGCGGTATAAAATCCCGCGACGCAGACGTGAGCACAGAGAGCAGGTTGTTTTACCTTCCGGAATTTTATCTTTAACGATGGAATAGGTGTCTTCGGTGACAATCTTGTATTCCACGCCAAGCGTTTCCAGATACTCCGGCAGAATATGCGCAGGGAACCCTGGTTGCTTCTGATCCAGGTTAACCGCAATAAGTGAGAAATTCACCGGTGCGCTTTGTTGCAGATTGCGCAAAATTTCCAGCATGGTGTAACTGTCTTTCCCGCCAGAAAGACAAACCATAATACGGTCACCTTCTTCGATCATGCCGAAATCAGCGATCGCTTTACCCACGTCACGGCGCAGGCGTTTTTGTAATTTATTCAGATTGTATTGCACACTTCTATTATCTGTTTGATTTTCTTGCATTTTAGTTAGCGCTTTATTCATTTAGGGGCACTGTAGGGGCACGGCCTACAATGCGAGTTTCTGGTTTAGCATGCTGATCTGCTCGCCATTCATTTCCTGAATCCAGGCTGAATAGATCTCATAGACCATCTGGGCAGTTTCATGACCCATCGGCGCGGCAATAAAAGAGGGATTAGCCCCCGCAGTTAACATCCAGCACGCGTAAGTGTGGCGCGTATGATACGGATTACGCCGCCGAATGTCAGCGCGTTTTATAGCGGATTAAGAAAGGGAAGGGTTTGGTGGTAAAAGGTGGCGGCAAATGACAACCTGCTGACCCACTTTACAGTCAGCACAGCAGGTATTGATACACTCACTTTCGCGATAATTATTTCGCGCAATACACTCTGGCTTCGCGAGGCGTGTATATGCCAAGCGTGACAACACGAAGCAGCACATCCATACCGGATTCCTGCACTTCTGTACGAACAACTTTATTTGCGCCGCCGCAGATTAGGGCTGCATCTATAGTGTGTTCCTGCCCGATGCCATTAACGAAGAAAGCTTGTTTGGTCACGTGGGCGGGCTGTACGGCGACATCATCGTGGATCTTAAATGTTTGCTGAGCACAACCTGACAATGCTGTTACTGCAAGAACCGCGATCATTATTTTTTTCATAATAACTCATATTGATAATAAAGAAGTGAAACCATAGTTTCTTTCTTGCAGGGGGCTTTACATATCCGACCACTCGTTATTTTTAGTTATTAAACTCTCTGGTTTACTTCGTGTTGAAGTATGTAATGAAGGGTGTTTTTATTTGTTGTTTTAAGGAATTTCTAAGGTTGCTGAAAGGTTAATAGCTGAATGATAAGCATTAAAATAAACGGCTTCAGAATATTAGATAGAAGCCGCTGACAATGAGTATTAAGATGCACAGATAATTATTCGCAATACCCACCTTTGTGGTGCGATCCTGTGCCTCCATGCGGGTGCTCGCCTTTAGGACATGCACTAACGGAGAGGCTCATCAAACCGAAAACGGTCACGAAGATAATTGCCAGTAATTTTTTCATTCTCATCCCTTAACTAATAAAATATATTTTTTATTACAGAGGTGATTGATTTACGTTAAATCAATCACCTCATAATTCAATTTACCGGCCATCAGTGTGAAATACCTTGCGAAAACGCAATAATTTATAGGGAAACCGTATAATTTAATAAAATGAATATTTTGAATTAGCAGGGTTTTTAATTGATGCTATTACTTCGGTAATAGAAAATAAATCGATATGCTGCACAGACGCTGGCAGCACGATGTTACTAACGCGGAAAATTAAGAAAATGAACGGTTAGGAATTTTCCCTAAATGCAATTTCTGCTAACCTGAGGGCCTGAACCAGATCTCATTGGAAACATCCGATGCTTTTAACCCTCGTTTATCGCAGCCACATCAGTGAACATGTAAAGTCTGCCTCACTGGCAGAAATGGTGTCGCAAGCCAATGTTAACAACGAACTTTTAAGCATTACCGGGATCCTGCTTTTTGACGGGATGCACTTCTTCCAGTTGCTGGAAGGGCCGGAAGAGGCAGTCGATGCCCTCTATGGTTCGATTTGTCAGGATCAACGGCATCACAACGTGGTTGTTCTCATGCGTGACTATGCGCCGTCCCGCCGCTTCGGCAATGTGGGGATGGAGCTTTTTGACCTGCGCCATCATAACGAAGATGTCGTGCTTCAGGCGGTTCTTGACAGAGGAACGTCTAAATACCGGCTCACTTATGAAGACCGGGCGCTTCAATTCTTATGCACTTTTGTGCAGGCGCGTGAGAAGGAAAATTACCTCGAAATTCTTCCGGCGGATTCCTGGTCTTTCATCGCCGGTGAGCCCCTGAAACCACAAGTAGAATTTATATTTCCTGAAATGCAGGACTACAATTTTGCCTTCCAGCCGATTGTAGACCCGCTGAGTCGCGAGATCATTTCTTATGAGGCGACAATCCGCGGGCCGGAAGGGGGTTCCGCGATGGAGTATTATTCCCGGCTCTCCGGAACCACAATTTATGAGGCAGATCTCAAGACTAAAAAACTGGCGTTTGCCATGGCGAAGCAAATGGGGATCAGCGACAAAACGCTTTCAATCAAACTCTTGCCTATGACGCTGGTGATGATGCCGGATGCGGTAGGATTTCTGGTCAATGAGATAATCGCCAGCGGACTGGTACCTGAACAAATTGTGGTGGCAATCACCGAGAACGGTGTCATCACGCGTGAAGATAAGTTTTCAACTGCGATGAAACATCTAAAAGCCTCGGGGATGCGTCTGGCGATTGATGATTTCGGTGCAGGCTCTGCGGGATTGTTACTGCTGACTCAATGCCAGCCCGACAAAATTATGATTGATCGCAATATGATTTGTGACATCCATGCCAGCGGACCGAAACAGGCCGTCGTTCAGGCCATCATCAGGTTCTGCTCTGCGTTAGAAATCTCAGTTATCGCGACGGGTGTTGAAAAACCGGAAGAGTGGATGTGGCTGGATGCGGCTGGGGTGTGTAATTTCCAGGGCGAGCTGTTTGCTGAGCCGAGACTGGAGGGAACGCCGGTGGTCACATGGCCGGAAGTCACCTATGAATATCAGTCAGGCCAGCAGGCTTTCTGAAAACATGCAGGATACGCATGAAGTTTAAACAAACGAGCGCGGCAAATGCTATTTGCCGCGCTCGTTTAATCATGCTTTGCTGCTTATTTATAAAATATCATCATCAGGGGTGCGGTAAACGACATATTCAAGTGCTGCCAGATAAACATCCTGCTTATCTGCATCACTTTCCTGCTCAATCTTCTGAATCAGATTAAGAATAATATCTTTATGAGTAACAACTTCTTTTTGTTTTTTTAAGTTTTTATAAAGACGGATGACTGTTTCGTTTTCCAACAGAAGCTCAGGGTCTTCTGCCAGAATATAATCAGCCAATGTGACAGGAGTATAAGACACGTCTTGCATTTTAATACCCTCCGCAGTTGTTACTGTTAATCGTTGATAAATTTCCGCGCCAGAAGTCAGTGACTGAGCACAAGACATTAATGATAAAGCGGGTGTTCTTTAAGGGTCAAAATCCTGAATCGTCAGGCGTCATGCCTACGACCATTTCCAGCGCGCCGCGCAGAATATCCAGCTGTACAACATCTGATGTGGTTTCAAGCTGATTAATCAGGTGCAGTATGATGGCCTTATTGGTCACCGTACCTTTATTCGCCAGAATAAGACGAATTGCGGCACCCAGAACTTCAGCTTCACTGGAATAGAGTTCGCTCACGTTAGAAAAATGTTTATAAATACCTGTTTGACTGACTGCGTCTGTCATCGACTGAGATTGATTTGATACAACCGAATCATTGTGGCTTACTGCGCATTCGTTTGATGTATCAATGTTTTTTCTGGTCATCGGACGGCCCTTCAGCATTGAAAAAGTGTCGTACATTGTCGACGTCCCGTACCTCATAACTGACACGCGCACGCTTATCAGCCTGATCGTGGCGCATCTCATTAATGATCTGCTCCAGGGCGCTTTTTCGATTTAAGTTGTCAGCGCTTACAGCCATAAACTGTAATTGCTTAATGAGTCTGTCGATTGATATTGGACTTTTCGATTTAAGTAAGGATATTACTGCCTCACCAATCAGTTTATCCGTTAATTTTTCTTCGTTGCTTCTATACATATTATCAGCCTCTGAATATATGCTGACCAATGGTCTTGGGCAGATTAACTTAAGGTTCAGAGTTATTACTTTATTCCGTTGGGAATTACGTCATTATCTCAACTGATTATGAATCACGCTCAAGAACCAGACGAATTAGCTTCATGTAATGCTTTTCCTCTTCTCCACTGCCTGCGGATTCAACACGATTCAAAAGTTTCGAACATAATGCTTTACGATTGAGATTTTTGCCTGCTTCCAGAATTTCAACCACAACGCGTCCCATTGTTTCCTCTCTAGAAAAACCCTGACTGTATATAGAAGGGGAGGCTTCTGGTGACATTCCATCGTGCTGGTTCTGACGCATGACATATCCTCATGTTAATGTGTGCGTAGTTAATGATTACTTGTGTGACTATAAAGTTATACAAGATGTCGAAAGTTGTACAGGTATTTTTAGGAATAAGTGACATGAATACAGATTATTCTTAATCGCGAACCGGTTGAATTGGGACGGTTTGTGACCGAAACCCTGATCTTACCTCGTCCGTTAAACAACATTCAGAAAACATTATGGTAAAGGTTGGGTAAAAAGAGGCAACTTTTTTCAAAAACTGCCGTTAAACAAAGAGTGACCTTTTTGGTGTTATCTGGAGCTAACGGTGGAAAATTCAAAAGTGGCCTTTGAGGAAGCCTGCCGCATGGTGGGCGAGTGCTGTCTTATGTTTGCGCAAAGCGGCCAGGAAATCAGCCGTGAGCGGGTCGCTCTGTGGCTGGATCGTGTTCAGGAAGAGGCGGTTGATGCCGTTGGCCAACCTAATGATGCACTGCAACTGGCTATCGAACGACTTAAAGGCCGGTGATTAAATGACCATGGAACTTCCGTTTATCCTATTTTCCAAAGCCTTCGGAAAGAGTGACTATACTTAATTAGCTAATCGTTAAGTCAGAACACCTTTCAGGAGGAAATGTATGAAGAGGAATAACCTAATCGCCGCATCGCTGGCTGCCGTCTCAATTTTATTTGTGGCTGGCTGTGCTTCGAACCAGGCTATTAAAACGACGGACGGAAAAACCATCGTGACGGACGGGAAACCTCAGGTAGATGACGATACAGGTCTGGTGTCCTATAAAAACGCGGAAACCGGTAAGACCGAACAGATTAATCGCGACCAGGTTAAAAACATGAGCGAACTGGATAACTGATTTATCCGGGAAACGTATCAAAGGAGAGGATCATGAATAGGACATTACTTTTACCATTAGCGGCAGTGTTATGTGTGGCGGCTTTGTCTGGCTGCACGCGCACCAGTTATGCCATCCAGACGAATGATGCGCGAACCATCATCAGTGACGGCAAACCAAAAGAAGCCGATTCCGGCTTGCTGGAATATACCGATGCCAACGGTGTAAAACAGCAGATCAGCAAAACTGAAGTGAAACAGGTTACAGAACTTCCGAAGTAAATCCGGTGCTCAATCATTTTTGTCTGACATTAAAACCCGCTGATAAGGCGGGTTTTTTATGACATCAATTGCGGGAAGCCGCTCTATCTCTGCGACGTCGCCACATTCCGCTTCAATGCTTTTTCGGCCTGTGCGGCTTTCATGCCTTTCTCCGCGCTGCGATGTAAAATCCAGCCGAAAAGCAGAATGGACAGGGCACACAGCAGGAACAGGATCCGCCCCCAGAGTGGGTTCGGCACCAGCACCATCAGAAGTAAACCTGCACCCATGTACATTGAAATCCGGCCGATTTTATCGCGCTGTAACCGGTCAAACTCATCCTGTTCGTGGTCGGCATACACCGGCGTGTCCATGTCGGTGAAAAATTTCTGGCGCTGGGCGTCTCTCGCTGATGCTTTTTCACGATAGAACAGTGTGGTAAGACAGAAGAACCCGCCGGTAAAGACCAGATGCGCAAAGATGTTCCACATAATTGCCACATCCAGCAGTTCACGTTTCGTCAGGGTGATGCCCAGAAGACGGGCGACATCCGGCGCGGTAAACAGATTTGCTACCACGTAAGACACGCATAAACCAAACAACACAGTGACCCACGCCGCCCAGTCCGGCGTTTTACGGATAAACACGCCGAGGAACAGCGGCACGACAATCGGTGCCTGCATCAGTGTGCCGACTTTCATCATCAGGTCGAACAGGCTGACGGTCTGCATGGTGTGCATGTATTGCGCGACTAAAATGACCAACACGCCGTTCACCACGCAGGCAATCTGACCGACGCGGAGCTGATATTTATCGCTGCGCTCGCTGTTGCGGTTAACGATAGGTGTCCAGAAACTGCGCACAAAAATCCCCGAATTACGGTTCAGCGCGCAATCCATCGAAGACATGGTGGCGGCGAACAATCCGGCCATCAGCAAACCAACGGTGCCCATCGGCATCGCGCGCTCGGCGAAAATCAGATACACCGCATCAGTGGCGTTTTTGCCCAGCTCCGGATGTGCGGTTGCCGCGTCAGGATAAAGTATCGCCACAGCCCACGGCGGAATGAACCAGATAATGGTACCGACCAGCATCAGTACCAGCGCAAACAGCGCCGCTTTTTTGGCATTGAAACTGTCTTTAGCATTAAGGAAACGGTAGGAGTCTTGCAGGTTATTAATGCTCTGCACGTTCTTGATAAAGAAGAACAGGAAACAGGCCACCAGCAGGGAAATATAATGCGGACCCACGTCCGGACCGGTGATGAAACCGGAAGGGAATTCCGTCACCAGTTTCACCGGCCCGCCGACTTTAAACAACGCCACAACGGCGCAGGCGATGGAAATAATCGCGACCACCAGCGTCTGCACGAAATCACTCGCCACCACGCCCCACGCGCCGCTCAGCAGCGAAATCACCAGCACCACGATGCCCGTCACCCATAATGTCAGCGTAATGTCGTGCTGGAATACTGCGCTGGCAAATACCGCCAGACTGTTCAGCCATACGCCCGCACTGAGGATGCTCAGGGGGATAATCATCCAGGTGAAAAATTGTTCGTTACCTTTACCGAAACGATGGTTAATCGCCTCTGTGGCAGTATCAACGCGTAGCTGGCGGAAGCGGGCGGCGAACCACCACCAGGCGAGCAGATAGCCGAACACGTTACCGGCAAAAACGCTGACCACGTTAAAACCGTACCGGTAAGCCTGACCGGCTGCGCCGGTAAACGTCCAGGCGCTGAACTGGATCATAAAGGCAGTCGCGCCGACCATCCACCAGAGCATTCGCCCGCCACCGCGAAAATAGTGGCTCGAGGAGCCGGACGCCATCTTTTTGAACGCATAACTGATGGCAATCATTAAGACGAAGTAACCGATCATGACCAGAACGTTGATATCCATTGTCGTGACTCTCTCGTTTGTAGGGTGAGATATTTTTGGTTATGTATTGAGCAAGCGTAGAAGAGAGAAATGAAATTAAAAGTCGGACAAATAAGAAATGCTTAGTTTGTTATCGAATTGTGATTTCGGTCACTTATTAGGCGTGTTGTGGGGTTTTCAGTCAATTCTGACTGGCAAAATTTAAAGTTCGTTGCTTTATTAGTATGACTAAAGCGCGAAATTTCATCGGGACAACGGTGGGGAGCCGGGAGAAAACATGAAGTTAATGCAGTCCAGAAATGTGAACGGAATGACCGCTGGTGCGATGCTGCTACTGGCGCTGATGACAGGCTCTGCGGGCGCAATGGCAGCAGAACCGGCATTTTTGAATACGGCGCAAATGGTCGTTGTCCGTCAGCAATTGCGCGACCACACGGCTGCGCCGCAGACCACCGAAGCGTATAAGCATCTGCTGGCGGCGGCAGATTCCGCACTGAAAAAACCTGAACTGAGCGTGACCGACAAAGGGTTGACCCCGCCGGGCGGCTCGAAACATGACTATCTCAGTCTGAGTGCGTACTGGTGGCCGGACGACAGTAAACCTGACGGTCTGCCGTGGATCCGCAAAGATGGTCATGTAAATCCCGCCAGTAAAAACGATCAAAGTGACGGCGTGCGGCTGGCTGATTTTACCGCACGTGTGCAGAACCTGACGCTGGCCTGGTATTTTTCCGGCGAACAGAAATACGCGGATAAAGCCGCCAGCCTGCTGCGCACCTGGTTTATCACGCCACAAACACGCATGAACCCGAATCTGAATTTCGCGCAGGGCGTGCCGGGCATCTCGCCGGGGCGCAACGCCGGTGTGCTGGATGGCCGCTATTTTTCCACCCGCATTGTGGATTCGCTGGTGCTGCTGCGCGGCAATCCTGCGTGGACGGACAATGACGAACAGCAAATGCGCGGGTGGATGCGCGATTATCTGACATGGTTGCAGGGCAGCAAAATCGCGAAGAAAGAAGGGCGCACGCAGAACAATCACGGCAACTGGTATGTGACACAGGTTTCGGGTATTGCGTGGTATCTGGGCGATAACACGGTGATTGGCGACATGGCGAATCTGATGAAAAGTAAGCTGGATGTGCAACTGAAACCCGACGGCACGCAGCCTGCCGAACTGGCGCGCACACGTTCTTTCCATTACAGCTATTTCAATTTACAGGCGATCAGCATGATGGCGGTGCTGGCGCAAAAAAAGGGTATCGACCTCTGGCATTACCAGACGCCGCAGGGTGGCAGCGTACTCAAATCGCTCGATTTCATGGCGCGCTTTACCGATCCGGCGGTGCCGTGGCCCTACAAATCTCTTGATCAGATCCGCGTACGTCCCGTGCCGTTACTTTCCTGGGCGGATAATTCTACCGGCGAAAAGCGCTATGAGCAGCAAATCCGCAGCGCGACATTCACCTTACCGCCAGTGGCGAAATCCGCTTCCGGTGGCTATCACGAAGACGTCACGCGGGGAGCGGTAATGGAGGCCGAAAGCGAAACCTGGCTGCTTTCCCTGCCATCGTTTGCGGCGGGATATGTTGCGCCACATGCGCCGGAGGATAAAAAATGAATCACTGGCAGCCGTTGCTGATAAGTCACAGCGAGGCGGAGAAACTCCGTGATCAGCGGGATGCGGATTCTCTGCTGGGCGCTGCGCTGCGGGCGCAAATTGCCACGCTGGAAAAGATGCTCGCGCAACCGCTGAACATTCCCGGTCATGGCGAAGCGGGTGGTCCGGAGCATACGCAGCACAAGCAAAATTATCTGGGGATAAACCTGGCCGGACGTTTATTTCTGATCACCCATGAGCCACGATATTTTGATTATGCGCTGGCGCTGCTGAACGGTTATGCCGCTGTTTATCCGACGCTTGGCAGTGCGACCAGCAAGGACAGTAATTCGCCTGGTCGCCTGTTTCATCAGACGCTGAACGAAAACATGTTCTGGCTGTACGCTGTTGAAGGCTATCACTGCCTGATGCCGTCACTCGACGCCGCACAGCGGGAACATATCGAAGCTAATGTGTTTCGCGTGATGGCGGATGATGCGCTGCACCGGCATACCAAAGATTTTGATATTGTACATAATCACGGTATCTGGTCGGTAGCGGCTGCGGCCATCAGCGGATATGTGCTGGGCGATTCTTCGCTGGTGGAAAAGGCGCTGTACGGCCTGAAAGGTGACAGTGAGAGCGGCGGATTCTTTGCCCAGCTTAGTCAGCTTTTTTCACCGGACGGTTATTACATCGAAGGGCCGTACTATCACCGTTTCGCGCTGCGGCCGCTTCTGTTACTGAGCGAGGCGATTGAACGCCGTCAGCCAGAATTAGAGATTTACCCGTTCCGCGATCAGATCATCCGCAAAACCTGCGAAGCCCTGATGCAGACGGCTTTCCCCGACGGCACCTGGCCTGCGCTGAATGATTCATCCAAAACCATCAATATCTGCGATGACGGTGCGGTGATCGCCGCCAGCGTCTGTTATTCCCGTTACGGTCACAATCCGCAGTGGATTGCTGCCGCGCAACAACAGCACACCGTTTGGGTCAGCGCCGCCGCGCTGGACTTATCCGCCGCGTTGCAAAAATCGCCTGCGCAACCCCTGAACTGGGGCAGCGTTGAACTGCGTGATGGCCCCGAAGGGACGCAGGGCGGCATCGGGATTTTGCGCAGTGCTGCAGAAAGTCAGGACATGGCGCTGCTGTGGTACGGGCAGCATGGCAGCATTCCCCGCCTGCATTCGGCGCTGAATCACGGTCACTTTGACGGCCTGCATCTCAGCCTTTTCAGCCGCGGAAGCGAATTCCTGCGAGATTATGGCTTTGGTCGTTGGGTGAACGTCGAGCCAAAATTCGGCGGGCGCTATATTCCTGAAAACAACAGTTACTGCAAGCAAACCGTTGCTCATAACACCGTGGTGGTTGACGGGCTAAGTCAAAATAAAGGCGACAGTCTGGAGGCCGAAAAACGCTGGGGCGAACCGCATTTCTTCGTGACGAAAAATCCGGCAGAACAGGGCATGAGCGCCCGGCTGAAAAACTACACGCAAGGCGTCGACCAGCAACGCACGGTACTGATGCTCAGCCTGCCGGAACTGTCATCACCCCTGATAGTGGACGTCTTCCGGCTGAACAGCGCACAGCCACATCGTTACGATTATTGCCTGCATCATCTCGGTCAGTTTGTCCGCACAGACGTTGCGCTGGAAGCAGCAAACACGCTGAAACCGCTGGGCAAAGAACATGGCTATCAGCATTTATGGGATTGCGCGCGTGCGCAAATTGCAGCCGGTGATTCGGCGTTATTCAGCTGGCTCGATGGCGACAGTTACCACACGCTGGTCAGCGCCTTCCCGAAAGGCGGCGAACTGATTATGGCGCGCACCGGTGCGACCGATCCGCATTTCAATCTGCGCAGCGAACCGGCTTTACTGCTACGAACGCACGGCACGAACGCTATTTTTGCCAGCGTGTTTGAAACTCACGGCTATTTCGATGAAGCGACCGAAACCTCCATCGATGCACGTGGCAAGGTGGAGCGTATCAGCGTGGTCAGCCATGACGATGAACAAACCGAACTGAATATTTTCTTTGCCGCCAACCGGACGTTGAACGTTCGCATCAGTAACTGCGCCGCACCGGCAGCGGAAGACGCTTTCAGCGTGGCGTGGCAATCCGTCTCACCTCTGAACATCCCTGAATCATAAAGGAGTCATTATGTTTAACGATTTGAAAGGTCAGCGTGTTTTGATTACCGGTTCAACCAAAGGTATCGGTCTTGCCGCGGCGCAGGCATTTGCTGCGGCGGGTGCGAAGGTCGGGATCAACGGCCATCGCCAAGATGCCAGTCTCGATAAACTGGCGGCGGAGATTGCCAAAAACGGCGGCGAAGTGGCGTACTTTGGCGCAGATGTGACGAAATCGGCTGAGTGCGAAGCGCTGGTGGCAAACTTCGTCGAACGTTTTGGCGGCATCGACGTGCTTATCAATAACGCGGGCGGTCTGGGCGGACGTCAGGGGCTGGAAAACATCGACGACGAATTTTACGACCATGTCATGGATTTAAACGCCCGTTCGGCGCTGATGGTGACAAAATTTGCCATCCCGCATTTACGGCATGCGGCGAAACAGAGTGGTAAAACCACGTCGGTGATCAGCACTGGTTCGATTGCCGGACGCGAAGGCGGCGGGCCGGGAGCCAGTCTGTACGCGGCTTCAAAAGCCTGGCTGCACAATGTTCACCGTAACTGGGTGAAGGAATTCACTAAAGACAACATTCGCTTCAACGTCATTTCGCCGGGTACCATTGATACCGTTTTTCACGCAGATAAAAGTGCAGAAGTGCGCGAGAAAATCTCCGGTTCCATCGCGATGGGGCGTTTCGGTACCTCTGAAGAACTGGCTCCGTCGTACCTGTTTTTCGCTTCGCACGCCTGTAGCGGTTACATCACCGGACAGATATTAGACGTCAATGGCGGCCAGATGGCGCCGTAGCGCACAGTTTGGATGTTTCAGTGCGGCGGGCGCATGCAGCGCGCCGTCGCCTGAACTATGATGTCGGCAATCTGCACAGTAAAAAGGGAAGACTATGACGATGCAGTTTGAAACAGCCGCAGGCATGACCCGTGGCCTGAATACGCATATCGCCCGTGATATCGCACGCAAAATTCTGTCGGGTGAACTGGCGTCGGGAGCCATTTTGCCGAGTGAAATTGAACTGGGCGAACAGTTTGGCGTCAGCCGCACCGCGCTGCGTGAGGCGCTGAAATTGCTGACCTCGAAAGGATTACTCGAGTCGCGTCCTAAAATTGGTACCCGCGTTAAAGAGCGCGCGCAATGGAACATGCTCGATCCGCAGCTGCTGGAATGGATGCAGGGCATGGAAGCGACAGAAGAAATCTATCACCAGTTTCTGGAATTTCGCAAAGCCATTGAGCCGCACGCGACCGCGCTGGCCGCCGTTAATGCCAGCAAAGAACAGCGCATTGAACTCTCGCGGATTTACCGCCAGATGTGCCATGTCGCTGAAAATTTTGATGCTGAGCAGTGGGTAGATATCGATACCAAATTTCACCGGATGATCTTTATTGCCTCCGGCAACTGTTTTTACGTGCCGTTTGGCAACGTGCTGACCACCATTTTTAAATGGTTCTTTGAGTATTCCTCAAAAGAAGGGGGCATGTGCCTGAATGAGCATAAAAGGATTTATGAAGCGATTATGGCCGGAGACGAAGGTGCCGCATTTTCAGCGTCGCTGAGCCTGATGAAAGGGCATAAGCACCGGTTGCATCAGACTTAACATCATCAACATCATTCTAATCTGTTCCCGCAAGCGCAGCGTAGCCTGCGCTTTTTTATGTCATGTGATCCGGATATGGGATTTCTGATACAAAAATGAAACAAATGTCACGGGGGGTTACGCCACAGTGCCAGTTCATCGTATAGACTTGTCATAATTATTACGGTTTAATATTTTTATCGACAGGATATATTTAATGATGCTCGAAAATTGCCAATCGATAATATTAATTATAAGCCCGGTGAATGCATGAAAATACTTAAAGTCAGTGATTTCTTTCTTTCCGAAGAACATGCTTTTAGTTTATTTGATATGAACCGTCAGTCGATGGAAGATGTACACGGTCATGAATTCGATGAACTGGTAATAGTGCGCAATGGCAGCGGGTTTCATATCATTAACGATCAGGCGGAATTTATCCACAAGGGCGATTTTTTCATCGTCAGTGCGCATGATGTTCACTGTTATGAATCCACCAATAAGTTGTCTATCACTAATATTCTGTTACACAAAGAAAGGTCATTTCATTTCATCAATAATATTGGAGAGCTGACGGCGGGCATTAAAGAATATACGGCGTCGATGAAAAAGAGACGTGCCGGATTAACAGATGAGGAACTGGCACAAGTTATCGAACTGACTGATAAGATAACCCGTCAGTGTGACGCCCGATATGATAAAGCTTACTTTGCTATGGCGGAGTCTTATCTGTTATCGATGATGGTTATGCTGTATCAGTGCTCCACTCGCAGGGAATGCCGGGCCACTCCGACGGATTCCGGTAAGCGCCATCTGCTGAACTATTTACGCGAAAATTACACGTGCAATATTAACTGGGATTATTTGTGTGAAGAAAGCGGTGTCGCGAAAAGAACTATGTTCCGGTTTATAAAAGAGATCACCGGATATACACCCGAAAAGTTTCAACAACGCTACCGTTTATTGAAAACACAGGAGCTATTACGCACCTCAGATCTAACTATCGGGAAAATAGCAACGCTATGTGGGTTTTCCACCCCCTCCCGCTTGACGGAGGCTTATAAGAAACAGTTTGACCGCACACCCACTCAGGAACGGATGCGGGTGAGTAATAGTGTCATTGCAACACAGGGTAATTAGGCAGTGATTTTTATAAAACCCCCTTATTAAAAGTAATAACAAAAACCATAATAAAAGTAAAAGAAAGGATCTCTCACCGACTTATTAATTCACCGTCACCTCTGAAGGACATTATTATGTCAACCACTAAACAACTTAATCCCTGGTACGTCGGGGTGGTTTCCGGTATGGCGTCATATATAGATTCTGCCGCTATTGTTTCCAACGGAACTGCGCTGGTGATATATCAGAAAACGATCGGCACTACTGTTGTTCAGATAGGCATACTTTCCGGAATATTAACACTGAGCATTGCGCTCGGCGCACTCACGGGTGGAAGGCTGGGCGATTGTTACGGCAGGCGTAAAGTGTTTATTGCCACGATGGCGATGATCATCACCGGCACCTTGCTGCTGGCGTTCGGCGATACCTTCCCGCTGCTGCTGGCCGGTACCTTGCTGGTCGGGCTGGCAACCGGAGCTGATTTACCGGTTTCGCTGGCAACTATTGCCGAAGCAGCAACTGATAAAAATCGCGGCAAGATTATCGGGTTGTCGAACCTGCTGTGGTTTTTAGGTATCGGCACGACGATGGCGATCTCCTCCATTGTGGGCGGATGGGGGCGGCCTGGCGCACAGATTATGTATCTGCATGTTTGCACCGTGGCCGTTGTTTTGCTGGTTTTACGCTGCACAATCCCGGAATCGCCGTTGTGGCTGACCGCGCGTAATGAACGCCGCGCCGGAATCGTGACGGTTCGTGCACAAAAAGCAGCATTTAAAGATCTCCTGCACGGAAAATACCTGTGGCCTTTTGTTGCTCTGTGCGTGTTCTATGCATTTACCAATCTGGCTGCGAATACCGGCGGTCAGTTCGGGACGTATATTGCGGTCAATGTGGTGGGAATTTCCGTCGAACAAAACTCGATGTGGAATCTGCTGACGATGCCGGTCGGAGTATTTTCCGGGATCATGTTTATGCGGTTTGTCGATACGTCAAAACGTATTCCCGTGTTTATTCTGGGTGCCTTTTGTTTCGCGGGTGGATTCTTCCTGCCGGTAATATTTAATTTCTCTCCGGCGTCCTGGTTCTGCTGTTTATTCTTCACGGCAATAGGCAGTGGTCTGGCTTTCGAAGGAATAATGAAAGTCTGGTCGCAGGAATCCTTTCCGACCATGCTGCGGTCTACTGCACAAGGCGTGATCGTCGCGGTCTCAAGATTATTATGCGGCGTACTGGCATTTATTACGCCGCTGCTGCTCAATGCCGGTCCTCAGGTCCTTTATACCTTGTTATCCGCGACAGTGGCCTGCGGATTGTTCATCGGCTGGATCTGTTTCCACGGCAAACAACGAAACGAATTTAACAGCGAAGCCGGTGTGCTTATTAAAGAATCAGCCTCTGAATATCCGGTATCTGCTGTAAAACAACTTTAATTATGCATTTCAACGCTCATGAGAATTACACGAGGAGTCACATATTATGCTCGCAGTCACCAGACTTACACTGAATCAGGAATCCGCATTATCAGGCGTACAGGAACTTCCTGTGCTGGGCTGGGAAATTGAAAGTCCCAGGAGAAATGTCCGTCAAACTGCGTACCGTATCCAGGTCAGTCATGAAAAGAGCTTCGATAATATTTTGCTTCATAGTGAATGGCAGCAATGCGAGCATTCAAATAATGTCACCCTGACCGAACTGATGATGACCTCCTCGCAGCGTTATTTTATTCGTGTGCAGGTGCGGGATGATCAGGGCGAAACCAGCAACTGGAGTTCGGCGGCAGAAATGATTTCCGGCGTACTTTATCCTCACGAGTGGCTGGCTGATTTCATTTCTGGCGAAAAGCCCGCAGATAAAATTCATTCCGCAGGCACTTTATTGCGCAAATCATTTGTCCTTAACCGTGCGGAAGAAATTCAGTCAGCGTTTATTCATGTCAGCGCACTGGGGCTTTATGAATTACATCTTAATGGTCTTAAAGTCGGAGAAGATGCCCTGACGCCGGGCTGGACGAGTTATCACAATCACTTACTTTATCAGACCTATAATCTGACCGGATATCTGAACAAGGGTGAAAATGTCCTTGGCGCGATAACGGGCGCTGGCTGGTATAAAGGAGATATGGGTTTCAGTCGTCATCGTAATTATTATGGCGAACAAACCGCGCTTATTTCACAGCTGATCATTAATTACAAAGATGGAACGCAGGATATTGTGGTTAGCGATGAAAGCTGGAAGGCCCATGATTCTGCCATTATTTTTTCAGAAATTTATGACGGTGAAATTTATGATGCGCGCAGGGAGGTATCAGGCTGGTGCGAGAAAGGTTTCTCCGGGGATGGCTGGCGTCCGGTGAGTCTGATGACGCATGAAAAATCTACGCTGGTTGCGCAGGGAAGTAACACCGTGAGAAAAATGGAAGAACTCAAACCTGTTCAGATGATTACCACGCCGCAAGGCGACACCGTGATTGATTTCGGGCAGAACCTCAGTGGTTGGGTGGAGTTTAACGTTCGCGGCAATGCGGGCGATAAAGTGGTATTGCGCCATTTTGAAGTGCTGGATGCTGACGGCAATGTGTATCTGGATAATCTGCGTACGGCCACGCAGCGCACGGAATACGTGCTTAAAGGTGAAGGCGAGGAAACCTGGCATCCGCACTTTACCTGGCAGGGTTTCCGCTACGTAAAAGTGGAGGAGTACCCGGCACGGCTGGATCTGACAAACTTTACGGCCATTGTTTTGCATTCTGCGATGGAGCAGACCGGCTATTTCGCCTGTTCAAATCCGCAACTGAATCAGTTGCACCACAACATTTTGTGGGGGCTGAAAGGTAACTTTGTCGATGTGCCGACGGACTGCCCGCAGCGTGATGAGCGACTGGGCTGGACGGGGGATGCGCAGATTTTTTGCCGCACGGCGAGTTATCTGATGCAAACCCGCAATTTCTTTGCCAAATGGCTGACCGATCTTCGTTATGACCAGACTCCGGAGGGCGGCGTGCCGCATGTCATTCCGGACATCCTCACCGGGCACTGTGAAAAAGACCGTTTGCTGTCTGAAGGCGGTACCCATTCCGCGTCGGCGTGGGCGGACGCGGCAGTGATCAATCCATGGACGATGTACCTGATGTATGGCGATACCAAAGTGCTGGAAAATCAGTACGCCAGCATGAAAGGCTGGATTGATTTTATGACGGCACATGCCGAAAACCATATCTGGCACTACAGCTTACAATTTGGTGACTGGGTGGCGCTGGACGCCAAAGAGGGGAGTTACTTCGGTGCCACACCAAACGACCTGACCTGCACGGCGTATTACGCTTATTCCACGCAATTGTTCGCCAAAACGGCCAAAGTGCTGAAGCGTGATGCAGATTTTGAACATTACGATGCCCTGCATCAGGCAATTGTCAGGCGTTTTCAGGAGGAATTCTTCACGCCTTCCGGGCGACTGGCTGCCAGAACGCAAACCGCGCACATTCTGGCGCTGTATTTCAATCTGGTGCCTGAAGCGTTTCGCGAGAGAACAACCGATACGCTGGTTGAATTGCTCAATGAACACGATGGTCACCTGGTCACCGGTTTTGTCGGCACACCGTATTTCTGCCACGCGCTTAGCCAGAATGGGCGCATTAAGGAAGCCTGGAATTTACTGCTGAAAGACGATTTCCCGTCATGGCTTTATCAGGTGAAAGCCGGTGCCACCACTATCTGGGAACACTGGGATGGCATTAAACCGGACGGCA
This sequence comes from Rahnella bruchi, assembly GCF_003614975.1. GTDB lineage: Bacteria > Pseudomonadota > Gammaproteobacteria > Enterobacterales > Enterobacteriaceae > Rahnella > Rahnella bruchi. The sequence goes on from NZ_QZWI01000004.1 coordinate 53,904, forward strand.
GTATGTGGAGCGCTGATATGAACTCCTTCAACCATTATGCCTACGGCGCGGTGGGCGAATGGCTTTACCGCGTGGCGGCGGGGATTGAGGCCGACGAGGAACACCCCGGATTCAAGCATTTCATCATCAAACCGTTGACCGGCGGCGGCCTGAGCTGGCTGGAAACTCGTTATCAGTCAGTGTACGGCGCAATAGGCGTTCGCTGGGAAGTCAGTGGTAAAGAGGTGAGTCTGTGTGTGAAGGTTCCGGCAAATACCTCCGCCACCCTGGTGCTGACAGACGGTGAAGCGCTACTCGAAGCTGATGGTGTTGATTTTATCCGTAATACTGAAGGATTTAGCGCAGAGATTGGCTCAGGGGAATACCGGCTGAAATATCACGTAGCGGATTAAATGGTTAAAGAGATAAATCAGTAAAACGCCTCCTTGACGAAAAGGAGGCGTTTTTGTTTTATTTGCAGAAAAATTACAGGTAACGGTTTTCCAGATGTGCACGGAAGAACGCCGGATTCAGCGTTTCTCCGGTGGCATTCTTAATCAGCTGATCCGTTGAGAAACGGCTGCCGTGCTGCCAGATATTTTGCTGCAACCACTGGAACAACGCCGTCAGGTCACCGCGCACGATATCGTCCTGCAACGTTGGAATAGCTTTGTTGGCAGTCTGGAACAACTGCGCGGCATACATAGCACCCAGCGTATACGTCGGGAAATAACCAAAACCACCGTCGGTCCAGTGAATATCCTGCATACAACCGTCGCGGTAGTTCCCGACTGTATTGATGCCCAGATATTCCTTCATCTTGCTGTTCCACAATGCCGGAATATCATCGACTTCGATTTCGCCTTCCATCAGCGCTTTTTCGATTTCATAACGCAAAATCACGTGAGCCGGATAGCTCAGTTCATCAGCATCAACACGGATGAAACCGGGCTGAACGCGCTGATTCAGCTTCATGAAGTTGCTTTCATCCAGCCCTTCACGATGACCGAACTGCTCGATAACCAGCGGATAGACAGATTTCAGGAAGGGTTCGCTGCAACCTAATTGCATTTCAAACAGCAGACTCTGGGATTCATGCACACCCATTGAGCGGGCGCTGGAGACCGGCTGGCCGAGCCAATCTTTCGGCAGATTCTGCTCGTAACGCGCATGACCGGTTTCGTGGATCACCCCCATCATGGCGCTGAGGAATTCTTCTTCGTTATAGCGCGTAGTGATACGCACATCCTGTGGCACACCGCCGCAGAACGGATGCGCACTGACATCCAGACGACCGGCACCAAAGTTAAAGCCCAGACGTTCCATCACTTTCAGGCCGAGCTGGCGCTGCTTTTCGATGTCAAACGGACCTTGCGGCGCAATGCGGGTTTCGGATTTTTGCTTTTCGACCACGGTCTGCAACAAATCCGGCAACCAGGTTTTCAAATCGCCAAATAGAACATCGAGCTTTTGCGACGTCATACCCGGCTCGTATAAATCGAGCAGGGCATCGTAGCGGCTGATGCCCGCGGCTTCTGAACGCAACTGCGCTTCCTGACGGCTCAGTTTCACCACTTCTTTCAGGTTATCAGCGAAACCCTCCCAGTCGTTGCCCTTGCGCTGAATACGCCATGCCTGTTCGCAGCGAGCACCCGCCAGCGATTTTGCCTGCACCAGACTTTCCGGCAACAGAGCGGCCTGCTGATAATGACGGCGCATTTCACGCAGATTTGCCTGTTCGACGTCATTAAGCTGTTCGCCGCTCGCCTGTTCCAGCCATTCACCCACTTGTTTCGCGGTGAGGATCTGATGCGTCAGCACGCTCAGTTCCGCCAGCGCTTCCGAACGGGCTTGTCCGCCTTCCGGAGGCATCATAGCGGCTGCGTCCCAGCCTGCGATTGCCGATAAATGGCCAAAGCGGGAGAGGCGGGCGAAAGTGTCGTGTAGTTTTTTATATGCGATGGTCATTATGGCTCCCTTCCTGATTTTCATTATTAGGCTGTTCAACAGCCAGATTAAATGTGGGTTTTACCGGCCAGCTGAAACGCAAGCTGGCGCCGCCCAGCGGGCTGCTGTCAACGGCAATGCGCCCCTGATACGCCACGGCGATGGAATGAACGATGGCTAGCCCCAGCCCGCAGCCGCCGGTGGCACGATCGCGGCTAGGATCCAGGCGCACAAAAGGCTCAAAGATCCGCTGGCGTTCTTCCGGCGGAATGCCAGGCCCGTCATCTTCGACTTGCAGGCTGGCCAGTTCACCGTCGAGCCACAGGCTGACGCGCAGGGTTTCCTGCGAATAACGCAGGCCGTTATTGACCAGGTTGTCCAGCACACGCTCCATCAGGCGTAAATCTACGCCGCCGAAATCGCTGTTTTTCGGCGCGTCGTAAAGGATCGTGCGCTCGGTGATCATGCGGAAATCATCGACTTTATCTTCCAGCCATTCTGCCAGATTGACTTTTTCCAGATTCAGCGTCACCTGCGGCCGGTCAAGGCGCGCATACGTCAGCAGTTCATCAATCAGCGCTTCAAGCTGTCCGATATCCCGGTTGATGGCGTTTTGTTCCGCCTCGGGTAGATTTTCGCTGATGGCCAGCCGGTAACGCAGGCGAACCAGCGGTGTGCGAAGTTCATGCGCGATGCCGTCGATCAGCAGTTTTTTACTGGCGACCAGCGTGCTGATGTTGTCCGCCATCTGGTTAAACGCTACGCCCAGCCGGTTCAGGCTGGAAGTCGAATCAAAATCAATGCGCTCGTCGAGATGCCCGTTGCCCAGGCGCAGCGCCGAGTTTTCCAGACGCAGCAGATCCTGCCAGTGCGGACGCATCCACAGGAAGACAGGTAACGCGAGAGACAGGCCGATGAGCATGAGCAGAACGAAATCGAGCACGCGCATTTCGTGCATATAAAACAGATACGGGATCGGCCCGACCACCAGCACGTAGTGGCTGCGCGGTACCCGCTGGATAAACGTATATTCATCATCGAGTGCGACGATTTCGCCGTCTTTCAGGCGCTGATCGAGCAGCGGGCTGAGTTTGCGTTTACCGAGGGGTTCAATGTGCAGTTTGAAAGACAGATTCAGGTCCAGCGTATTGATGGTCTTATTCCAGTCTTTGATCGGGATTTCCCTGAGCTCACTGCGCATTAAATAGAGTGAACTTTTCATCAGGTCGTTCATAGACTGCCGGCCAGTTTTCTCTGCGGTCACTTTATAGACCAGCCCGACCAGCATCGCCATGACCATAAAGCAGACCAGCAGCAACAAAAAGAACTGGATGAAAAGCTTTTTCATTCCTGCAGAGACTCCCAGGCGTTAGGGGCAAACAAATAGCCTTTGTTGCGCACGGTTTTAATGCGGAATGGTTCCAGGGTGTTGTCGTACAATTTACGACGCAGGCGGGAGATTGCCACGTCGATGCTGCGATCCAGCCCGTCATAGCTGACGCCACGCAGGTTTTTCAGCAAGGCTTCGCGATCCATAATGCGGCCAGCGTGAGTCGCCAGTTCCCACAGCAAATCAAAGTCAGAAGTGGAGAGCACAATCGTTTCATCGACCAGCGTCACTTCGCGGTTAACCGGATCAATGCACAACTGACCAAAGTGCAGCGCATTGCCGCCTTTCAGTGTCTGAACCGGTTGCTCGCTTTGAATGGTCTGCGCCGGACTCTGGCGTAAATGCAGGCGTAAACGCGCCAGAAGCACCGCTGGCGGCGTCGTTTTCAGAATGTAATCGTTAGCGCCCATTTCCAGCGATAAGATGTGGTTCATGTCGCTGTCGAGCGAGGTCAGCAATACGATGGGTCCGGGGAATATAGGCCGTAAATCGCGGCACAACGTCATGCCGTCTTTGCCGGGAAGCATGATGTCCAGCAGGACAAGATCGGGTTTTTCTTTCTCAATGCGTGCCTGCGCGGTATCGCCTCGCGGCTCCACCAGAACATCGATATCGTGTTTACCCAGATAGGCGGCGATCAGGTTGCCGACTTCTACATCATCTTCTACAAAAACGATTTTATTCATTGGCTTGCTGCTTTTAGAAATCCGGTGATTAGCATAGCGTGACCCGCCTGACGGCGCCATCCTGCTAGCGTAATAGAACATGTCAGTTTTGCGGCGTTAATTCCAACTCCGCGAAATACTTTCGATAAATTCTGAAATGACAAATTTTGTCTGCCCATGCAATAACTGCTCAAACTTAAGCACCCAAACCGACTGGCAAAGCATCCGTGAATTATGCCATTATATAGATGAATATCTTCATCGTTACAGATTGATTTGCCTAATTGAATAGCATAAAGAAGGATCGGCATAAACCCGCGCGCCGGGCCGGACTTCCTATGCCCGACTCATACGTTCAAGACTCGTACGTTCAATTGAACAGGCCCTGACCAGGAAGAGGAAGAGGGGATGAATGAAAACCGCCTGGTACCCGATGCGCGCAGTCAAAAAGCGTCCTTTGACTATATGGAATATTTGTCCGCATCCTGCAAAAAGAAATGGAGTTTTGTTGACGCGATTTACGGCGTGATGCCGTTCTTCGGCATGGTACTGAAATCCCGTTCTAAGAAAGAAAATTCCAGGCAGGAAGCCTTACGCGCACTGGCGTTACAGGTAGTTTCCACCCAGGTCAGCGATGAGACCAATATCGTCCGGTTGATTGAACTGGCCGAGCAGCAAAATATGTACAGCATTGATATCAACCTGCCGTACTCACTGACCGAAGAACAGCTCACCGCAATAAAAGTGGAATGCAAACATCTGGTGCAGTTAAGCCAGAATAACGATCATCTGTTAGTACAGATTATGCAGATGCCTTCCCAGCACTGATTTCTCAGTGATGCTTGCAAAAATAAAGGCCGCTTTCGCGGCCTTTATCATGTCTGCAGTTTCCCGCTTATTTCTTTAGTTCTGCACGCAGGTCTTTCACGTCTGAGGCTGATACCGGCGCGGCGGCATTTCCCCAGCTGTTACGGATATACGTCAGCACGTTGGCCACATCGGCGTCGCTCAAGTTGGCATCAAACGAAGGCATCGACGGCGCCGTCGGTTTGCTGTCGGTCGCGACCGGGCGGCTGCCCGTCAGCACGACGCGGATAAGCGATGTCGCGTTGGTCTGATTGATGAGCGCCGAATCGGCCAGACGCGGGAACAAACCTTCCTGACCTTTGCCTTCCGGCGTATGGCACGCAGAACAACGGTCAGCATAGATATGTTTCCCGGCCATCATGGCGTTATCTTCCGCTTTCACCGGCGCCGGAGCTTTATTCCCGCTGTCGTGACCGCTGTCTTTCAGATAGACCGCCACGGCTTTGAGATCTGCATCCGTCCAGTGCTGTGAAGAGTTGGTGACTTCTTCTGCCATCGGGCCGGACGCCATATCGAAGCGGTTAGAACCGGTCTTCAGATATTGCATCAGATCTTCCTGGGTCCAGTTGCCGATACCGGTGTGCTTATTGCTGGTGATGTCCGGTGCAACCCAGTTTTCTACCACTGCGCCTTGCAGGAATTCGCTGTCTTTGTCGCCGCCAATCATATTTTTCGGCGTGTGACAGGTTCCGCAGTGTCCCAGGCCTTCAACAATATAAGCGCCGCGATTCCATTCGGCAGACTTATCCATCTGCGGTTTGAATTCGCCTTTGTTGAAGTTCAGCCAGTTCCAGCCCATCAGACTGGTACGCACGTTGAACGGGAACGGCAGCTGGTTGGTTTCGACTTCATGATGCACCGGTTGCAGGGTTTGCAGATAAGCCCAGATCGCGGCGTTATCTTCACGGGTGACTTTGGTGTACGCCGTGAACGGCATCGCGCCGTACAGACGTTTTCCGCCGTGACCGATACCTTCAGACATCGCGCGCTGGAAGTCGTCGAAGCTCCATTTGCCGATACCTGTTTGCGGATCCGGCGTGATATTTGCACCGACCAGACGACCAAACGGCGTTTCAATCGGTACACCACCGGCGAAAGGTTTGGCATCCGGCGTCGAGGCGGTATGACAGGCCGCGCAGTCGCCCACGGTGGCCAGATAACGCCCGCGTTCTACCTGCTCGAATGAGCCGTCGCCCGCGGCGTGTGCCAGACCGGAAACGCTCAGTGCCAGTAATCCGAGTGAGAATGACGTTAACTTTTTCATGCGATCATCTCTCCCGGTTTTTTCAGATAGAAATTACGGATGGCATGAGCGGCTTTAAACGCCAGCGCACCCACGGTGCCGGTCGGGTTGTAACCTGGGTTCTGCGGGAAGGCAGACGCGCCGACCACAAACAGGTTTGGCACATCCCAGACTTGCAGATGTTTGTTGACTGAACTGGTGGAAGGATCCGCACCCATCACAAAGCCGCCGACCACGTGTGAAGACTGATACGGCGTACCGTTCCAGTGGCCTTTCATCGGGTTAGCGACCAGCTGACGCGGGTTCATCGCTTTGGCGATTTCAGCAACTTTACCGGTGCAATAGGCGGCCATTTTCAGGTCGTTTTCCGGGAAGTCGAAGGTCACACGCAGCAGCGGACGGCCCAGCCGGTCTTTGTAATTCGGATCGAGCGACAGATAGTTGGTTTTAGTGGTGTAGCTGCTGGCCTCACAACCAATCGACATCGAGCTGAGATAATTGGCGACTGTGGCTTTTTTCCATTCGGAACCCCATTTTGGCGTTCCCGGTGGCACGGGTCGGTAACCAATAGGCGCGCCGCCGATGGGGGTTACACGGATACTGCCGCCGCCGAAGAAGCCGAGACCGCTGTGGTCAAAGTTATCGTTGTTAAAATCATCAATGCCCATTCCGACCGCGCCTGCGCCGATGAACGGGTTGAAGTTCTTGTCATCGAAGAACAGTTGCACGCCGTTGGCGGTCTGATAAGCATAATTACGACCGGTGGTGCCGCTTAACGTAACCGGATCGTACGGTTTGCCGATACCGGAAAGCAGCATCAGGCGCACGTTTTCAAAAGTGAATGCACTGACAATCACCAGATCGGCGGGCTGTTCCCACTCGTCACCGGATGAATCGATGTAAATCACGCCGGTCGCGCGTTTGCCGGTGGAATCGGTCAGCACCTGCATGACTTCACAGTTGGTACGGGCTTCGAAATTCTCTTTGCGGATCAGCGCCGGTAACACGGTAGTGATGGCGCTGGCTTTCGAATAGTTTGCACAGCCATAGTTGGTGCAGAAACCACAGTACGTACAGGGCCCCATTTTCACGCCGAGCGGATTGGTGTAAGGCTCGGAAATCAGCGAAGAGGGTACCGGGAACGCTTTGTAGCCCATGTTGCGCGCCGCTTCAGCAAACAGCGTCGGGCCATAAGGCTGATCCATCGGGCGGGTCGGATATTCAATGGAGCGCATCCCTTCATACGGGTTACCGCCGTCATGATGTTCGCCTTTCACATTGCTGGCTTTTCCGGAAACACCGGCCAGCCGCTCAAAAGAGGCGTAATGCGGCTCCATCTCTTCCCAGTCGGTGCCCCAGTCCTGCAACACCAGCTCTTCCGGGATGGCATTTGCGCCGTAACGTTCGGTCAGATGGCTTTTCAGGCGGAATTCATCCGGCTGGAAACGGAAGGTAATGCCCGCCCAGTGATTGCCTGCGCCGCCGGTGCCGTTACCAGGGTGGAAAGAACCCCATTCGCGCATCGGCAGGGCAGTTTGCGCCGGATTGTTACGGATAGTGATGGTGTTCTGGCGGGTGCGCAGCATCAGTTCCTGACGGCTGTTGTAGCGCAATTCGTCGGTGACGGTCGCCACGTTAAAATCACGGGCAGTATCGCGCCACGGTCCGCGCTCAATCGCCACCACATTCAGGCCTTCGTCGCATAATTCATTGGCGATGATCGAACCGGCCCAGCCGAGCCCGATAACCACCACGTCGGTTTTAGGTAATTTCTTTGCCATAATGTTGTTCTGCCCTTAGCTTTTCATTTTCCATGCGTCGCCGCCCGAAATACTCAGCGGTTCCAGATCGAGTTTCTGGTTATGTTTGCCGACATATTCGCGGTAGTCGTAGCGTGCGCCAGGGAAGCCCAGCATTTTCCACGACACCATATTGCGGTTACCGCCATAAATAGGATCGGCGAAGAAACCTTCCATCGTATTTTTCAGCGCAATGGCGAAGAACAGTTTGGAATCGATCCCATCGAGAGCTATTTTTCCGTCTTCCAGACCGGACAGAATTTGGTCCTGCTGGTCACCGGGCAAGTCCTTGAACAACTTCTGGTGCTGAGACTGGGTATATTTATCCAGTGCAGCCAGGCCGAGACGGTAGCGTTGCTGGGGAACCAGCGGAGACTGATCGCCTTGTTCCGGCGTGCCTTCCTGGAAAGGGCCTTCCATATAAAGGCGGGCGTAGGTGCCGTAGAAACCAGCCAGCTGACGGTCGATAAACACAGCGCAACCGGCTTCTTTGCCGCCGGCACTCAGATTATCGGCAGGTACCAGACGGTCTACGATAGCTTCCATTGCAGCGGCTTCAGCGTCAGTGAAGAACGCCCAGCCATCGATGTCAATTTGGGGCGGTGGGCTCGCGTCAAAGGGGCTCCACACGGGCGTTCCTTTAAGCGTGACTGCGTTAGCGGCTTTGGCTGCGCCCAACACCGCTGAGGCTGCCGTGAACGAGAGGATCTGCCGGCGAGTGACACCGGGCAAAGTTTTTTTGCTCATTTAAGTTCCCTGTTTTTTAGAAGGGCTAAGTGTTGCAACAACGGGCTATAAATGGCGTTCATCGGCCTGTTTTGGTCAGTGAAACATCCGCAGGTGAAAACGCCATTCTGATTTGAGATACGCTCTGCATAAGCAGTCGGGTGGCATCAAAAATCGTTAACCTGCTAAGAATAAATGAAAACACTCTGTAAAGAAAAATGGTTGATGTGTCAAAAATGTTATCAAATGTGTGTGAATTAGTACTTCTGATGTAATTTTAGATGAAATTTTGTGATCTGATGACAAAACATCCATATATTCATCAAGGAAATGAATGTGGATGATTTCATTTAAGGAGGAGGGGGTTGTGACCTTTTGTGGCATGAAGGTTGAATTATACTGCTCGTAAGGTAAGATCGAATCTTACTGGCAAAATGTGTAAGGCATGACAAACGTCACAGATTTTTTTTCTGATTTATTGAAGCGTTACGCGGCCCCTGCCATCCTTGCAGGAGGAACTGCTCTCTATGCTGTAAGCGCCAGTGCGCTGACGGCAGACCCTGCCGAATACAGCGCCCTCAGCTATAACCTCAGCGGTTTTCTTCCCGCCAGCGACACTCAGTCAACGTTTAATACCGGCGCTGCACCTCAGACCAATGCTCTGCCAAGCCTGGGCAGCCAGTACATTAAAAATGACACCGGTCCGAGCGCCACTGAAAAACAGCTGGCGACGACACTTAAAGAACTGGGTACCACCACCAGCGACAGCGACGATCCGCTGCGCATACAGGCCGAAACGCTGGCGCTGACTCAGGCCGCCAAACTGGTTCAGAAAGAAACCAGCAGCTTACTTTCGCCACTGGGCACGGTCAGCACGACACTGGATGTCACGGGGCATAATCTTGACGGCAGTTCCGGTCAGCTTTTCAGCCCGTTGTACAATTCTGAAAACAATCTGGTCTACAGCCAGATTGGGCTGCAAAGTGCCTCGGATGCCACGGTGGGTAATTTCGGTCTGGGCCAGCGCTTTAATACCGGCTCGTGGATGCTGGGTTACAACGCTTTTATCGATAATGACTTTGACCATCAGCTGACGCGCGGGAGTCTCGGCGCAGAGGCCTGGACAGATTATCTGCGTTTCTCGACCAACTATTATCAGCCGTTTTCCTCCTATAAAGCCGACAGCAGTACGTCTGCTCAGTTACGACGTCAGGCACGTGGTTACGATATTTCGACTAAAGGTTATTTGCCGTTTTATCGCCAGCTGGGCGCATCGCTCAGTTACGAGCAGTATTTTGGGGATCAGGTCGATCTGTTCGGTAATGGTACGCGCCAGACTAATCCTTCAGCAGTTTCATTCGGACTCAATTACACGCCGGTACCGCTGGTCACAGTGATGGCGGAGCATCAGGCGGGGCAGGATGGTGATAATCAGGATCTGGTCAAACTGACGCTGAACTACCGGCTGGGTGTACCGCTCGCTCAGCAACTGTCATCACAGAATGTGGCGGTGGCGCGATCGCTTCGCGGAAGCCGGATGGACATGGTGGATCGCAATAATATGCCGGTGATGGAGTTTAAACAGCGTAAAACGTTATCGGTCTATTTAGCCACGCCGCCGTGGTCATTACAGCCGGGCGAAACTGTGCCGCTGAAACTGCAATTACGCGCGCTGAATTCAATCGTGGCACTCAGCTGGCAGGGCGATACACAGGCGCTGAGCCTGACGCCACCGGCGAATAACCGTAACCCGGACGGGTGGAGCGTCATTGTGCCGCCATGGGACAATTCGCCGGGCGCGACCAACAGCTACCGGCTTTCCGTCACGGTCGAAGACAGCAAATCACAAAAAGTGACCTCCAACTGGATCACCCTCAATGTGTCCCCGCCACTGACCGCGCAGCCGCAATACGGCGATGACGCGGGGCTGAATTTTTAACTGATATCACTGATAACCTTGCTCCTCCCTCTGCGAAGGGGCAGGCCGCGAGAGAGTTTAAAAGGTTAACATCGGGTTAAAGCACATTGCTCTGCAACACCCAAACCGCAGCTTCGACGCGGGATTTCAGTTTCATTTTTTTCAGCAGATGTTTGACGTGAACTTTCACTGTGCTTTCGGTGATATTCAGACGGCGGGCGATCATTTTATTCGGTAAGCCTTCAGCAATCAGCTTGATGATGTCACGCTCGCGCGGCGTCAGGGACTGAATGTCGCGGTCTCCGCTCGGGCGGCTTTCACGCAGGCTGGCGGCCAGCACCGGTGTCAGGGCTTCGCTCAGCACCATTTTCCCCGCAGCGGCGTTGTGCAGCGCGGTCAGCAAATCTTCCGGCTCCATATCTTTGAGTAAATAACCGTCCGCGCCGCGCTTGAGCGCCGTCACCACATCATCTTCATGATTGGAAACGCTGAACACCACAATGCGCCCGGAAAGCGAGGTCTGGCGCATGCTGTCGAGCGTATCGAGACCGTTCATGCCCGGCATATTCAGATCCAGCAAGATCAGGTCGGGATCGAGCTGTTTCGCCAGTTCCACTCCCTGTTCGCCGTTGCTCGCTTCGCCAATCACCTTCAGGCTGGTATCCAGCGCAATCAGCTGTTTAACGCCGTTACGCAGCATCGGATGATCGTCAATCAGCAAAATAGTGGAAGGGGTCATGTCGTTCATACTTGCTCCTGGGGATTAATGGGCAGGGCTTCCGGACGAAAACGAACCGTCACTTCGGTGCCGCCGTCCGGGCGTCGGGCAACCCGACATTTACCATGTAAGGTACTGGCGCGATCCTGCATGATGATCAGACCATAATGATTTTGTCGCTCGACATTCGGCGAAATACCCTCGCCGTTGTCGCAAATACGCAGGGTGATTTCACCGTTATCGCAATGCAGGGAAAGCGAAACCTGCGTTGCCCTGGCGTGCTTATAAACATTATTCAGCGCTTCACGCGCGATATGCAGCAGATGAATACCCTGATTAGCCGGTACAGAACGCGGCGGGATCTGATAATTGAAATCTATTGTCAGACCCATGCGGCGTGAGAATTCATCGGCAGTATGTTGCAGCGCCGCCCTGAGACCGGGGGTATTCAATGTTAGACGGAAGGTGGTGAGTAATTCACGAAGCTGACGGTAAGCAGTGCTCAGTTCGTCACGCATTTGTTGCAGCAGATTCTGATCTTCTTCGCTGAAATCACCGGCGTGCATTTGCAGACAGGCGACCTGAATTTTCAGGCATGAAAGCGACTGAGCCAGTGAGTCGTGCAGTTCGCGCGCAATCGCCGAACGTTCTTCCATCAGCATCAGCTGTTGCTGATGTTCGGCCTGACGCGCCAGCATCAGTGTACTGGTCAGTTGCTCAAGCAGGGTGCTCACCAGTTGTTGCTGGGCGTCATTGAGATTTTCACCCGGCGGCAGTTGCGCCAGTAATACGCCGTAATTTTCACGCTCATCGCGCAGACTCCAGCTCAGTGACTCGCTGTTATCATCGGGATGTCTGCCTTCTTGCGGACTGAGCGGCGGGCGGGGCGACGTGTTACTCAACTCCTGAAACACTCCGGCATTAAACACTTCGGCGCTGTTATTTTCGTACTGTCGCAATTGCACTCCGTTCAGCGGCGTCAGTGATTGCAATTCTTTCAGCACCGGCTCCATCCGCGCTTCGAGCGGCTCGCTGGTGTGAAGCTGACGGCTTACGCGATACAGATAATCCAGCATCTGATTTTTCTGCTGCAAGTCGGCGGTTTTCTCCGCCACGCGTTGCGCCAGATTATCGACCATTTCCGCCAGCGCCAGAGACATGCTGTTAAGGGAATCGCCGAGAATATCCATTTCGTTATGGGCGTCACCATTGGCGACCCGGTTGCGCTGATAACGATGGCTAAAATCACCGGCGGTGATGGCACTGGCTTGTGAGAGCAAACTTCTCCACGGAGCCAGCAGGTGACGGCGCAGGAACCAGATGGTCAGCGCCAGAAGCAAAAGGGTCACGGCGACCAGACCGCGCTGGATTAGCGAAATCTGTTGTAAATGGTATTCAGTTTTATGTTCCAGTTCGGCGACCAGCGTATCGAGCTGACCGACGAATACGGCGATATTGGCAGACACATCCTGCGGATGCTTCGCGGTGAGAATCTGATAGCGCAGCGTTGTCTGCCAGTAATTACGCAGCGCCTGAAACTGCGGTTGCAGGTTTTCGCGCTCAACGGCCACAAGCAAATCGGCACTGTTCTGGTCGGCTTCTATCTGGCGAATATAAGCGATGCTTTTATCTTTACCTTCCAGCGGCACTTCGGACAACAAACGGTAGCTTTGCATGCGCAGCGAACCGGCTTTATTGATCGCGTGGGCATTGCCTTCAATACTTCCCGCCATCCACGCAGCCATACTCATCCCGCCAATACCCAGCAGGCCAAGCAGCAACATCAGTAATGTTGTCTGGCTGACCAGTGAAAGAGATGGCAAAACACGTTTAAGCATGGAGAGAATTCCTGGAATTTATCGGGACATTGAAAAAGTGTGGATTACCACAGTCCTGTACAGAGTGGGCATTTTTTATGATCAGGGGGAGTTTCCCTATACCTCTTTATGATTACTCCTTTATTTCCATCCTGAACCTGTCGGCAAAAATGAGGCAAGGATCTCTTTATCAACTTTATGAATAATAGCAGTTTATTGGAAATTCGCCGGATACTCATAAAGGACTTGTGGTCATTTTTACGCCGTGATCCACCTGCTGTTGCGTTGATTTGCATCAACATCGAGAGGCGGGGCTCTACCTAGTGTGTGCGACATAACTTAATCATTACAACAACAATGCGTTGCCACCCGAGGTACACATGTCACATACATCAGCTTCACCGGCGGAAAAACCGTCACGCCTGTTACAGGACTGGCGTCCGGAAGATCCGGCATTTTGGGAAAAAACCGGTCATAAAGTTGCCAGCCGAAATTTGTGGATTTCTGTTCCCTGTTTGCTACTGGGTTTCTGTGTCTGGATGCTGTTCAGCCTGGTTTCGGTCAATCTGAACAAAGTCGGTTTTAACTTCACTACCGACCAGCTGTTTATGCTGACCGCCATCCCGTCAGTTTCCGGCGCACTGTTGCGTGTGCCGTACTCCTTTATGATCCCGTTATTCGGCGGTCGCCGCTGGACGGCAATCAGCACCGTTTTCCTGATCCTGCCATGTGCATGGCTGGGTTTTGCGGTACAGGATACCAGCACCTCTTACAACGTCTTCCTGATCATCGCGCTGCTGTGCGGTTTTGGTGGCGCAAACTTCGCGTCGAGCATGGCCAATATCAGCTTCTTCTACCCGAAAGCGAAGCAGGGCGGCGCACTGGGTCTCAACGGTGGTCTGGGCAATCTGGGTGTGAGCGTGATGCAGCTCGTCGCTCCGCTGGTGATTTCTCTCGGCGTTTTTGCGGCGTTCAGTGATAAACAAACGCTGACGAATGGCTCAGACATGTGGCTGCAAAATGCCGCGTGGATCTGGGTGCCTTTCCTGTTGATCGGCACCATTGCTGCCTGGTTCGGAATGAATGACCTGGCGTCTTCTAAAGCGTCAATCCGCCAGCAGTTGCCGGTACTTAAACGCGGTCACTTGTGGATCATGAGCGTGCTGTATCTGGCGACTTTCGGCTCCTTTATCGGTTTTTCGGCCGGTTTTGCGATGCTGACCAAAACACAGTTCCCTGATGTCAACATTCTGCAGTTCGCCTTCTTCGGCCCGTTCTTCGGTGCGCTGGCGCGTTCTGCGGGTGGCATGTTGTCTGACCGTCTTGGCGGTGTCCGCGTGACGCTGGTGAACTATATCGTGATGGCTATTTTCGCCGGACTGCTGTTCCTTACCCTGCCGGTTGGTGGCGTAGGCGGTAACTTCCCTGCGTTCTTCGGGGTATTTATGGTGCTGTTCCTGACGGCCGGTCTGGGGAGTGGTTCTACCTACCAGATGATTGCGGTGATCTTCCGTAAACTGACCACCGATCAGGCGAAAGCACGAGGCGCAAGCGACGATGAAGCCCTGCGTGAAGCAGTGACCGATACCGCCGCGGCGCTCGGTTTTATCTCTTCCATTGGTGCTATCGGCGGGTTCTTTATCCCTAAAGCGTTCGGGACTTCACTGGCGATGACCGGTTCACCGGCGGGCGCGATGAAAGTCTTCCTGGTGTTCTACGTGGTGTGTGCATTGATCACCTGGCTGGTTTACTTACGCAAACTGAACAAAGGTTTTGCGACCAAACAAGTCAGAAAGTAATCAGTATAGATATAATGAAAGGGGCTTCGGCCCCTTTTTTGTATTCTGGTCAACATGAATTACTGAACGTAATCAGATATAAGGCATAACCATTCAGGCTTTTTAAAACCTGCGCAGGGCGTGATATATAACAGGGTAAATCATTTCTGATAAGGATCCCGTGATGAAAACTGCCCACCTGGTAGACCCCGAGCTGCGCCCGTTACTGGAACAGATGCCGGAGCGCGTTCTTGAAGCCTCCGTTCTGCCTGCCATGCGCGAGCAGCGTCAGGCGGCGGCGCTGGAAAGCCTTTTACAGGACGATGGCCTGCCTGTGACCCTCACTCAGCATCACATTTCCGGTGGCGAAGATGCGCCAGCGGTGCGTGTTGTGGTGATCTCGCCGCAGCATGAGCGAAAAGGGCGGATGGGTATTTTGCATATTCACGGCGGCGGTTACGTGCTCGGCAGCCCGGAACAGTCGACACCCTTGACGCGCCCGACAGCGGCACAACAAGATTGCGTCATTGTTTCAGTGGATTATCGCCTTGCGCCACAAACGCCTTTCCCCGGCCCGCTGGAAGACTGCTATGCCGCGCTGGTCTGGATGACAGAACAGGCCGATGAACTGGGTATCGACCCGGCACATATCGGTGTGATGGGTGACAGTGCCGGTGCAGGACTGGCGGCCTCACTGGCGTTGCTGACCCGCGACCGTGGCGGTCCGACACTGGCGTTTCAGAATCTGATGTATCCGATGCTCGACGACCGCACGGTCACGGATCCCCACCCTAATCCGGTGACCGGCGAATTCTCCTGGACGCGTCAGGACAATCTTTTCGGCTGGCACGCGTATCTCGGTCATGAAGCGGGTCTGCCGGACATTTCCTGCTACGCTGCCGCTGCCCGCGCGGAAGATTTGGGCGGATTGCCTCCGGCCTGGATAGGCGTCGGTTCAATTGATTTATTCCTCGACGAGAATATGGAGTACGCCCGCCGGTTAATCCGCGCCGGTGTGCCGGTTGAGTTCAGCATCTATCCTGGCGGATTCCACGGTTTCAACGGCGATCCGGCTTATGCGCTGGCGCGTCGCGCCCGTAAACAGCGCCAGGATGCCTTAGCGGGCTTTAATCCGCTGCGTCATACACATGACTTTGGCTTATAATGGGAAACATTCCCTCAGGCAAAACAACCGGCTGAATCAGATACTCAATTGGACATTAAACAACTCATCTACCTCTGTAATCTCGAGCGCGAACGGCATTTTGGCAGGGCGGCGGAAGCCAGCTTTGTCAGTCAGCCGACGCTGTCGATGCGCCTCAAGAACCTCGAAAAAGAACTCGACCTTAATTTGATTAACCGCGGTAATAACTTTGAAGGTTTTACCGCCGAAGGCCTGCGGGTACTGAGCTGGGCGCGGGAAATCGTCGCGGTCTATGAAGGTCTGAAACTCGAAGTCGAATCGCTGAAACAGGGATTGAGCGGCACATTGCGTATCGGCGTTATGCCGCAATGCAGCGTCTCGCTGGCGCAGCTGATTAAAGCGGTCAGCGAAGCGCATCCGGGACTGGATTACCGGGTGTCGGAAGTCAGTGCCGATCAGCTGATTGAAGCGCTGAGCAGTCATTCGGTGGATGTGGGTATCGGTTTCTTTGAGTTCTCGACGCTCAATGAGCTGCGATTCCAACTGGTGCCGCTCGACGACGGTGGCGTTGACGTGGTGTATCACCCGGACCATTTCCCGCAGTTGCAGGACATTGAACTGATGACCGCTGAACAGGCGGTGGCATTGCCGTTATGTCTTTCTGAACCGAGCCGTTATTTCCGTCGTTATCTGGATAATTTTTTCCGTCAGTCCGGGCTGGAATTGCATCCGACGCTGGAAAGCACATCAATTTTCCAGCTGATGCAGGGCGTGTTTGTCGGCATCGGCTGTGCGCTGGTGCCGCGTGGGCATCTTATTGATGAAATGCATCCTGCTCTGAAACGTTGCCCGCTGGATATCACGCCGATGAGCCGCCACGCCGCACTGGTGGTCGCCGAAGGGGGAAGGGCAACGCCGCTGGCTCAGCACTTTTTCACCGCAGCCGGTGTCTGGCTGGCGCAACAGCAAACGCTTAAAATGGCTAAATAAACATGTTCAGTCAATTTCCCTCCGGTATTCCTATTGATGTAATGAATATTTAAGCCCAAGCTTTGCCGCGAAACTTATGTGAAATGGATGGAGTAAAACATGAAAACTTTGAAAGCGGTTGTTCTGGCGATGGCCTCTGCGGGTATTTTGCTTTCAGCAGGCGCACAGGCCTCGAATAATCTTCTGGGACAACTGCAGCAGGCTGCCAACGACGGACTGAATGGCACCAGCAGCAAAACCGGTTCTGCCGGCACCACATCTTCGCTGACCTCGCTGCTCAGCGGCGGCGACAGCGCACTGACCTCGACCAGCGCATCCAACGCGGCGGGTGTTCTGCAATATTGCGTGAAGAATAATGTGCTGTCCAAAGCCAGCACCGAAAACGTGAAAGACCAGCTTCTGGACAAACTGGGGATCCAGAACGCGTCCGGCGCAGAAAGTCAGGATTATCAGCAAGGGCTGGGCGGTTTACTGAAAACCGGCAAAGATCAGAGTGTGGATCTGAACAACCTCGGCAGCGGTCTGACGCAGGTAAAAGAGAAAGTGAAGACCAAAGCGTGTGATGTGGTACTGAAGCAGGCGAAATCGTTTATTTGATTTTGACTTTCTCCTCCCCCTTCGCGGGGGAGGAGCTGGTACGTCACTCCGCATAAACCTTCTCTTTACTCTCGCACAAATCCTCGATCAGACAGCTCCCACACCGCGGTTTGCGTGCAATGCAGGTATAGCGACCGTGCAAAATCAGCCAGTGGTGACAATCGAGTTTGAACTCTGCTGGCACCACTTTCAGTAATTTCTCTTCGACGTCATCGACGGTTTTCCCCGGCGCAAACTTGGTGCGGTTACACACGCGGAAAATGTGCGTGTCCACGGCGATGGTCGGCCAGCCGAAGGCAGTGTTGAGCACCACATTTGCGGTTTTACGCCCGACGCCCGGCAGGGCTTCCAGTGCGACGCGGTCTTCAGGGACTTCGCCGCTGTGTTTTTCCAGCAAGATACGGCAGGTTTTGATCACGTTTTCGGCTTTGGCATTGAACAGGCCGATGGTCTTGATGTATTCCTTCACGCCGTCCACGCCAAGCGCCAGAACAGATTCAGGAGTGTTGGCGACCGGATACAACTTTGCCGTCGCCTTATTCACGCTGACATCCGTGGCCTGCGCGGAAAGCAGAACCGAAATCAGCAGCTCGAACGGTGTGGTGTACACCAGTTCGGTCGTCGGGTGCGGATTGTTGTCCCGCAAACGGCTGAGGATCTCGACGCGCTTTTCCTTATTCATGCACACTTCCCTTTGGCAGACTTTCTTCAGCGGCAACGTGCTGCACCGCTTTACGCGCTTTCATGCGCTGATCAATCATGTATTTCCCCGCCAGCAGCAGGCCCAGGCCGATAAAGGCTCCCGGCGGCAGCATTGCCAGCAGGAACGGATTATCCAGATGCAGTACTTCGACACGCAACACTTTCGCCCAGCTGCCGAGCAGTAAATCCGCGCCGTTAAACAATACGCCGCTGCCGAGAATTTCACGCATCGAACCCAGCACGAACATCGCGCAGGTGGCACCCAGCCCGGTCATCGCACCGTCAAGCGCAGCCAGATGGACAGGGCTGCTGGCAGCGCAGGCTTCGGCGCGTCCGACGACAATACAGTTGGTCACAATCAGTGGGATAAAAATCCCCAGCGCCTGATACAGGCCGAACGCATACGCGTTGATCAGCATCTGCACGGTACTCACGACGGAGGCGATAATAAGGACGTAAATCGGGATGCGGATTTCATCCGGGATCCACTTACGGAACGCGGAAATCATGGCGTTAGTACAGGTCAGCACCAGCGTGGTCGCCAGCCCCAAACCGAGGGCGTTGGTGGCGGTGGACGTCACGGCCAGCAGCGGACAAAGCCCGAGCAGCTGCACCAGCGAAGAGTTATTGGTCCACAGACCCTGAACGATTATCTTTTTGGCTTCACTCATCACGGGCTCCACAAGGGGTGAGGTGGGAAAGCTGAGACGGTACCGTCCCGATAAATAATGCCGTGCGTTTTACAGAACGCACTACGGCACGCGGTGTAATGGTCGCGCCGGTAAACTGATCAAACATACCGCCATCTTTCTTCACTGCCCAGCGCTCATCGGTTGCGCCATTAACGGTCTGATTGGCGAAATGCTTGATCCAGTCGGAAATACGCACTTCAATTTTGTCACCCAGTCCCGGTGTTTCATGCTGTTCCAGCACGCGGGAACCGTAAACTTTGCCATGAAAATCAGCAGCTACCAGCAATCGAATCGCACCGGAATAGCCGTCAGGCGCGGTGGTTTCGACCACAGCTGCCACCGGTTGACCCTCTTTGCGCGCCAGATACATCCGGTGTGGTGTGACAGTCCCCAGGGATGCATCGGTGACGTTGTAACATTCATTCTGCATGTCGTTATCGTAGACACTGGCCGGGATCACCTGATCAAACAGCGATTTTTGCTGTAACAGTGCCTGATGTTCAATCGTCGGCTTGGTCATCAGATTGACCAGCGCCGTCATGCCGGTCATCAGTGCGCCAAAGAAAGCCAGGATCAGGCCGTGGCGTCGCATTGTTGCTAACATAATTCTTCCTCAGCGATGCCCGTAAACGCGCGGTTGCGTGTAGTGATCAATCAGTGGCACGGTGATATTGGCCAGTAAAACTGCAAAAGCGATGCCATCCGGATAACCGCCGTAACTGCGGATAAGCCATACCAGTAAACCAATCAGCGCACCAAAAATCAGACGGCCTTTCGGCGTGGTGGAAGCGGTCACCGGATCAGTTGCGATAAAGAACGCGCCGAGCATCGTCGCGCCGGAGAACAGCCCGACCAGCGGCGAGGAATAACTTTCCGGTGCCAGACCCCACGCAATGCCTGCGCACACGGCCAGCATGCCTAACATCGCCACCGGAATATGCCAGCTGATGATTTTACGCCACATCAGGAACAGACCCCCGGCCAGGAACCCGAGGTTAATCCACTGCCAGCCAATACCGGCCAGCGTGCCGCCAAACAGCGGTGTGCCGAGGATTTGATCGGCGGTATGCCCTGAACGCAGACCGGTTTTAAACGCATCCAGCGGGGTGGCCTGCGTCACGCCATCCACGTTCATATTCAGCTGATACGCGGTCAGGTCCTGACTGTTGTGGCCGGTAAAAATGGTCAGCAACGTATCGGCGAATCCGACGTGATGATGTTGCAGGGCATCCGGCGGCAGCCAGGTGGTCATCTGCACCGGGAACGAAATCAGCAGCACCACATAACCGACCATCGCCGGATTAAACGGATTCTGTCCAAGACCGCCGTAAAGCTGTTTGGCAATGATGATGGCGAAAATCGTGCCGAGCACCACCATCCACCACGGGCCGAGTGGCGGCAGGCTGACGCCGAGTAAAACCGCGGTCAGCAGGGCGCTGTTATCGCCCAGACGTTTTTTCACCGGCAGTTTGCGCAGTTGCAATACCGCGCCTTCTGCCAGCAGGGCAATCACGATAGCCAGCGTCAGCTGAACCAGCGTGCCGTAACCAAAAAACCAGACCTGAGCGATCAGGCCGGGAATACACGCCAGGATCACCATCATCATGATGGTGCTGGTGTTCTGGCGGTTATGCGTAAAAGGTGAACTTGCGATCCTGAAGGCCATCTATTCCTCGTTCGACATTGTCTGAGCGGCTTTACGGGCCTTAACTCGGGCGATCGCTGCAGCCACAGCGGCTTTGCGTGGATCGCTTTCTTGTTGTGATGTTTCTTTTTCTTCCGGTTCAGCGTCCTGCGCTTCACTCAGTGCGGCGGCTTTCTTCGCTTTGGCACGGGCGATAGCAGCAGCCACAGCCGCCTTGCGTTTGTCGTCTGCTGAAGGTTCAGCAGGTGACGTTGTCACATTTTCTTCTGTATTCACCGGTTGCGCGGCGGCGGCTTTTTTTGCTTTCACACGGGCGATGGCTGCGGCAACGGCGGCCTTACGGTCATCCTCTGCCGGAGCCTGCGGGGCCACTGCCAGCTCGCTTTCTTTTGCCTCAACGACGACGCCGGTATTTCCGGCTTTCTTCGCTTTTACGCGGGCGATAGCCGCAGCCAGGGCAGCTTTGCGGTCATCTTCCGCAGAGGGCGGTGATTCAGGCACCGGCTCAGAAGCCACCGGAATCTCCTGTTCCGCTGCGGCTTTCTTCGCTTTCGCTCGGGCAATAGCAGCGGCCAGCGCGGCTTTGCGCGGATCGGCTTCGGCAGATTGTTCTGCCACGATTTCAGTGACCGCTGCTTCTTCCACTGGCGCTTCGTCCAGCTTCACGGCCGCTTTCTGATGTTTCTCTTCACGCGCTAACTTCTCGCGTTCCATGCGCGCTTGTTTAGCTTCGAAGCGGGCTTTGGCTTCAGTCGCGCGGGCAGTTTCGCTGTCGATGGCGCGGATTTCGGCCTTTTCCTGACGGTAATACTGCACCAGAGGAATGTTGCTCGGGCAGACGTACGCACAGGCACCACATTCGATACAGTCGAACAGATTATGCTTACGCGCTTTCTCGTGTTCTTCACCTTTACTGAACCAGTAAAGTTGCTGTGGCAGCAGACCTGCCGGGCAGGATTCTGCGCACAGGCTGCAACGGATACAGGCTTCTTCCTGCTCGGGCTGACCGAGTTCAGATTCAGAGGGTGCCAGCAGGCAGTTGGAAATTTTGACCACAGGCACATTAAGCGACGGCAGGGTAAAGCCCATCAGAGGGCCGCCCATAATCACCATTTTTTTGTCGCCCTGTGGCTGCAATTCGCCTTCACGCATCAGATGTTCAATCGGTGTGCCCAGACGCGCCCAGACGTTGCCGGGTTTTGCCATTGCTTCGCCGGTGAGTGTCACTACACGCTCAATCAGCGGTTCGCCGTCGATAATTGCGCGTTTAATGGCAAACACGGTACCGACGTTTTGCATCAGCACGCCGATGGACGACGAATGATGGCCTTTTGGCACTTCAAGACCGGTCAGAATTTTGGTCAGCTGTTTCGCGCCGCCGGAAGGGTATTTGGTCGGGATCACCCGCAGCTCGATGCGCACACCATCAGCCTGTTCGGCTTTGATCGCCGCTTTAAAAGCCGCAACGGCTTCGGGCTTATTGTCTTCGATGCCAATCAGCACGCGTTCAGGATGCAGCATATGACACAGAATGCGCGTGCCTGCGAGGATCTCGGCGGCATGTTCCTGCATCAGCCGGTCATCAGCGGTGATATAAGGCTCGCATTCGGCGGCGTTGAGGATAAGCGTGCGTGTAGATGTCAGACCGCCTGCCAGTTTGCTGGCCGTCGGGAAACCTGCACCGCCCAGCCCGGCGATACCGGCCTGGCTGATCTGCTGATTCAGTTCACCGGCAGAAAGCTCGCGGTAATCGGCAATCAATTCACGCTCGCACCAGATATCAAGACCGTCGGCTTCGATCAATACACACATTTCTTTCAGGCCGGAAGGGTGCGCGGTGATATGCGGTTCGATGGCGGTGATCACGCCCGACGTTGGCGCATGTACCGGCACGGTACGGCCACGGCCTGTGGTCAGCGGCTGACCTTTCAGAATGCGGTCGCCAGCTTTTACACACAGCTCGCCTTCAGGGCCAAGATGTTGCTGAAGAGGGATGATAAAGCGCTCAGGCAGCTGCACGTGGCGCAGCGGAACGTGGCTCGACTGAGTCTTCATTTCCGGCGGATGAATACCGCCATCAAAGTCCCAGACTTTGTCTTTTTTGAGCGCGGCAAACAGATTAAACATGTTACTCCGCATGGATGACCTGAACCGGAATGGACTGCAAATC
Source organism: Rahnella bruchi (assembly GCF_003614975.1). Taxonomy (GTDB): domain Bacteria; phylum Pseudomonadota; class Gammaproteobacteria; order Enterobacterales; family Enterobacteriaceae; genus Rahnella; species Rahnella bruchi. The sequence continues at coordinate 76,691 of NZ_QZWI01000004.1, forward strand.
CCATTTCCAGTTTGCGGTGGTGGTTTTTACCGGCAGCATTTCGATGCAGTCGGTCGGACACGGCGCGACGCAAAGGTCACAGCCGGTACATAAATCGGTGATCACGGTATGCACGGCGCGGGTGGCGCCCACGATGGCATCGACCGGACAGGCCTGAATGCACTTGGTGCAGCCGATGCAGTTGCTCTCGTCGATGTAGGCGACTTTGCGCACCGGCACAGCTGCGGCGGCATCTTCGCCCATCGGTTGTGGTTCGACGTTCAGCAGGGTGGCCAGTTTGAGCATTACCGCTTCGCCGCCCGGCACACATTTATTGATGTTGTCGCCATTGGCGACCGCTTCGGCATAAGGTTTACAGCCGGGATAGCCGCATTGTGCGCACTGGCTTTGCGGCAGAATATCGTCAATCTGATCGACAACAGGGTTGCCTTCGACGGCAAAACGGCGTGATGCATAGCCCAGCAGCAGGCCAAAGACCAGTGCCAGTGCGGTCAGCGCGCCAATCGCTACCCATAATTCAAACATTAGAATTTCACCAGACCTGTGAAGCCCATAAAGGCTAATGACATCAGGCCAGCCGTAACCAGCGCAATCGAAGAACCTTTAAACGGAGCAGGGACATCAGCCACCACCAGACGTTCACGAATGGCGGCGAACAGCACCATCACCAGCGAGAAACCGAGCGAGGCAGCGAATCCGTACAAAGCGGACTGCATAAAGTTGAACTGCTGGTTGATGTTCAGCAGTGCCACGCCGAGTACGGCGCAGTTGGTGGTGATAAGCGGCAGAAAGATACCCAGCAGGCGATAGAGCGACGGGCTGGTTTTGCGTACCACCATTTCGGTGAACTGCACGACAACGGCGATCACCAGAATAAAGGCCATGGTGCGAAGATACACCAGACCCAGCGGCATCAGGATGAAAGTGTTAACAATCCATGAGCAGATATTCGACAGGGTGATAACGAACGTGGTCGCCAGCCCCATACCGATCGCGGATTCCAGTTTCTTGGAAACACCCATAAACGGGCACAGGCCAAGAAACTTAACCAGTACGAAGTTATTTACCAGCACAGTGCCGACAAAAAGTAATAAATAAGAGGTCATGACAATTGCCCGGACATAATAAACATTAAAAACTTCAGGGTTATTCCGTGAAGGTTTCTTTTACCCGCAATGAGCGCTTGAAATAAGGCACAAAGACTGCGGCGGCCAATAAAGGTAACAATAAGTTACGAACGGCCAAATCATCGGTAACTGGCGAGAATGCAAAGGCTTTTACCGCCAGAAGCACCGTACACAATAACCAGATAATATACATTTTCGGTAAGGCTCTTGCGCGCTTACAGAATTGCCACAATACCGCGACGGTAAATGCCCCCATCGCCAGCGTGGTCACCACGGAGAAATACCATTGCAGGGTAAATGCCTGCGAGTTGGTGAATAAGTATTCACGGGATTCCGGCACAAATAATGCCATTGAAAACAGAAACAGCATTAATACGACGCTCAAGAGCGTCACAATCAGATACGCCATCGGGGCCAGTAACCAACCGCCAATACGTTTATAGCCCGGATTATTCGACATAAAAGCTTTTCTCACGCTGGTTTTGCCATCAAATCAGCACAGGGAGAGTTCCCCGACCTTCAAGGCGCAGTAGCTTAACCTGTGAGAGGCATTCTCGTTATCGTATTTATGTGATCAATACCTTAATCCTTCATGCCGTCTCTGTGTTGAACGCCTTCACGCGCCCCGGTCAGATACTTTTGTATGCTGCCGGGGACTTGTTCAGTTGCCGCCTTGATACAGCCTGAATGCTTCAGGTATTAAAACGGGGAGGTTTAGTGAACTGGCACCAGAATTTCAGTGGCGATAACCACCACAATCAGGCCAACCAGCACGGGAACAGAAGTTCGTTTTACCACTTCGAAAGGGGATATTTTTGCCATACCGGCCACGGCCACGACGACGCCGGAAACCGGTGAAATGGTGCGTCCCAGGTTAGATGCCTGCAACATCGGGATCACCAGATATTCAGGGTTGATGCCCATTTTGGCGGCCAGTTTCGGAATGAGTTCGACGAACGCATAGAAGGAGGCGTTACCGGAGCCGGTGGTCATGGCGGCAAGTACGGTGATGACCACCAGAACTAACATCATGACAATGCTGCCTGAGCCGAAGTTTTGTGCCAGTCCGATCAGGCTGCTGATAAACCCGACGGTGCTTAATCCCTGGGCAAACACGCCAGCTGCAACCAGCAGCATCACCACGTTGGCGAAGGCATCCGCCATACCGCGATAAGCCACGTCCAGACCGGCAAAGACTGCCTTGCCGTTACGGTTACGCAGCGTTTCAATGATGGCGGTCAGTAACATACAAATCACCAGAATGGTGATGATATGCAAACTCGGCCCCCATTTTCCGTCAAAAATCAGCACACCGATAATCGGCGTGAAAGGCAAAATGGCATAAAAAGCGGGAGCGTTGGTTTCGACCACATCGTCTGCATTGGAGTCGATGGTATCGACCTGCGTGCTGGTATCGCGTTTATCCAGATAGCGCTGCCAGAAGAAGTGCGCAACCGCCATCGCTACAATGGCAGCAATTGAAATCGGCAGGGTGACTTTAAAGGCAAAATCCACCAGAGGCATGTTTGCTGCCTGCGCCGCCAGCACCACATCGCCGGAAGTCGGGGAAAGAATAATCGCCGCCGGAGATGCACAAATTGCCGCCGCTGCGCCACGACTGATGCCGACGTTGACCATAATCGGGAACAGGGTAGCCATCAGCAGTACGCCCAGACCGGTCGCCGAAGATACCGCCAGTGACATCAGGCACGCCAGTATATAAGCGGCGACCATCAGAATGTAAGGGGAGTTGATCATCTGCAACGGGCGGGACGCCAGTTTGACGACCACATCGTTAGCGCCGATATGGGTCATATACGCCGCGAAACCGCACAGCATCATAATCATCATGCCGAGATCGCCGCCGCGGCTCATCAGCAGGATTTTAACGTATTCAACAATATCCGTCGCATTCCAGCCGGTACTTTTAGTGCCTTCCGGCAGGATGCTGTGACCCATGATTGCGCTGATAATCAGCAGTAATAAGCCACCTACCATCAAAACGCCGGTGGGTGAATAGCCTTTGATGATATAGCGGCCAACAAACACGGCGACCACCAGTCCGATCAGTAATTCCAGCATGATTGTATTCCCCGAGATTAAATTTGGATCCAAGTGAAAGGCGGGCACTTTGCCGAAATAGCTGAACGGGCGTAATGACGCTCATCAATTATGGGTGATGAAAAGGCAGGGAATATCAAAATATGTGATGTTTAACCAGGGCCAGACTGAGCTGATTTGGGATCGGCGGTTTTGCTGCCCCCCAAATCAAGGGAGCAGCCTGAGCCGGTGGCCGAAAAATCAAAGTTTCGGGATCTCCCGATAAAATCCGACGCCAATCAGGCGGCCAAATAAAAATGGGATGAATTTCCGACCGCGCAGCCATGCTTCCATCCGGGATGGCGGGCGGGTGCGTTTTTTCTGTCCTGCTTTGCTGATCATGATCTGCAAGGCCTGCGTCGCCCAGGTCGGGAACGTCCGGCGGCGCTGGATGCGTTTTAAATGCCGCAACGTCAGGCGTCCGGCTTTCAGCGGTTCGGTGATGATATTCGCCGTCGCAACAGCATCCTGAATCGCCAGATTCACGCCGACACCCCCGATAGGCGACATCGCATGAGCCGCGTCGCCGATACACAGCAGCCCCGGTTTAGCCCATTCTTTCAGGCGGTCGATGCGGATCACCAGCAGACGCACGTCATCCCAGCTGAGAATATCCTCCGCCAAACGCGGACGTTCGAATGGCGACACTTCGGTGAGCAGGTCCAGGAAGGGCGCGATGCCCTGTGCTTTGAGCGTATCCAGACTGTCTTTTGGGATCGAATACCCGCACTGCCAGTAATCTGCGCGATCGATCATGATGAAGTTTTTCTTCGGGCCCCGATGCCCCATCGCCCACTGCGGATCGTCCGGACGTTTGTGGATTTTCAGCCACAGCACGTCACGCGGTGCGCCGTAACGACGGATTTCCATCCCGGCCTGTTCGCGAACGACGGAGTTACGTCCGTCGCATCCCACCACCAGACTGGCATTGAAACGCTGCGTTTCGCCGTTCACTTCGGCCAGAACACCCGAGACCTGACGTTTATCTTCCAGTAACGACAGCACCTGCGCATTGTGAATGAGCCGGAAGTTCGGCAGCTGGGCGGCCTTACTGGCAATGAAGTTAAGGAAATCCCACTGCGGCATAAACGCGATGAATTTGCACTGCGTCGGCAGGTGGCTGAAGTCCGCCAGCGTGGTTTCTTTGCCGTTGATTTCGCCGTAGAGCTTTTCCGCACGCTGATGCGGCAGGGCGAGGAACTCCTCAAGAAACCCCAGTTGCCAGATGATGTCCAGCGTCGAGGGATGGATAGTATCGCCGCGAAAATCGCGCAAAAAATCACGGTGCTTTTCCAGCACGGTGACGTCAATCCCCTTACGCGCCAGAAGATATCCCAGCATTAAACCTGCGGGACCCCCGCCGACGATGCAGCAAGACGCTGCTGCGCAGGACTCAGTGTTCGGTGTCATGCCAACCTGCCTGAACGGATGAATTTACATGATAACAATTATCATTTGCACCAGTGTGCGTCAATCCATCCCGTGCTACATCACAGAACATTTCCTGCACAGCGCCATAACAAATCCCTGTGTTTTTGCACCACCGCGATCTGACCTTTACTGTCCGTTTTGGCTGTCATTCGCTCAATTTGTCTGTAAATTATTCAGTTAGCGGTCATTTTTAAAACTGGCAGACTAATTGCAAAGTGGTCCACAGGTTGAGTTGTTGGGCCAATTTTGGTCAGTACCCCAGAAGCCCTGTCCGGAGAAGCCAATGAGCGGCGAAATGAATTTATTGCATCCGATCGCGCCACAACAAAGCGACACGCTGGTGCTGGATGCCCTGACCCGTTATGTGGCGCAGTCCGGCACCCGAATCGGCGAAAAATTACCACCGGAGCGCGTGCTTGCCGAAGGGCTGGCGGTTAGCCGCAATACCGTACGCGAGGCGCTGAAACGCTGGGAAGCGCTGGGGATTATCGTGCGCAAAAAAGGCAGCGGTACGTTTTTGCAGTCTGAGATTGCCGCCAACGACAGCTTTTTATCCCTGCGTTTTAAAAATGACTCCGCCACCATGCTGCACGCGCTGGAAGTGCGCCGCATCATCGAATGCGAAGCCTCGGCGCTGGCGGCGGTGCGCGCGACAGAAAGCGATTTGCTGTTTATCGAACAAAAACTCGATGTGATGGAAAAAGTCCATCTGAGCGTCGGTTCTGCCGGTGCGGAAGACTGGCAGTTTCACGCGGCGATTTACAGTGCGGCGCACAATCCGCTGCTGTTGCAGATGGTCGGCGGTATCTACGACCTGCTGCATGCTTTTTTCGAATCACCGCCTGAGCAGGCGCTGTTCAGCGACTCATTCCCGCTGCACCGCACCTTATTTGAAGCCATTGCGCGTCGCGAACCGGAAACCGCGCGCAGGCTGAGCAACGACATTCTGAACATAACTGAACGTGACATGAAGGAAGTGATCAATGCAGCAAGATGATAAGAGCCAGCCTGTTGAGTTAAGTGAGAACACCCGTTTAGTGCACGATGCGCGCCACGATCGCGGGGCGATTTCCCCGCCGATTTACCAGTCCTCATTATTCAGTTTTACCGATTATGACAGCATGATCGCCCGTTTTCGCGGCGACAGCGATCACGCACTCTATTCCCGCGTCGATAACCCGACCGTAGTCGAGTTACAAAAAAAGGTCGCGCAGCTTGAAGGCGGCGAAGCCTGTCTGGCATTCGGCAGCGGTATGGCGGCGATCAGCAACGCCATTCTCAGCGTGGCCGGTCCTGGCGACAAAGTGGTGTGCGTGAATCATGTTTATCCCGATACCTACCGCTTTCTTCGCGGGTTCTGTACCCGTTTTCAGATTGTATCTCAGTTCGTTGATGGCGGTTCTCTGCCCGCGCTGGAAGAGGCGATTCAGGGCGCGAAACTGCTGTATCTCGAAAGCCCGAACAGCTGGGTGATGGGCGAACAGAATCTGCGCGCCATCGCGGAGCTGGCGAAAAAATACGGCGTCGTGACGATGATAGACAATAGCTGGGCATCGCCGGTATTCCAGAAACCGCTGGCGGCGGGTATCGATCTGGTCATTCATTCTGCATCCAAATACATCAGCGGGCACAGTGACGTGGTGGCCGGCCTGGTGATTTCGGGTCAGGAACGCATCAGTGCCATCAGCCGTTATATCAGCCCGTTTTTGGGCGGGAAATTGTCCGCCAATGAAGCCTGGCTGCTGCTGCGCGGCCTGCGCACGCTGCCGCTGCGTATGCGTCAGCATCACGAAAGTGCGCTGGAACTGGCACGCCGTTTACAGGGGTATTCGCGCATCACACAGGTGAATCATCCGGGGCTGGATCCGCTGCCGACTTCAACGCTGACCGGCTACAGCGGTCTGTTCTCTTTCGAACTCAGTGACGGCATCGACATACCGACGTTTTGTAACGCATTGAATTTATTCCGCATGGGTGTCAGCTGGGGTGGTTTTGAAAGTCTGGTGATGCCCGCCATTTCTGTGCTCAATCAGGCCGGTGAGTTTAATTCGGCGATTGATTTTGGCGTGTCCCCGCGGGTTATCCGCATTTCTATCGGGCTGGAAGATACCGAGGATTTATGGCGCGACCTGAAAAACGCCATCGAAAGCGCCTGTTCCTGAGGCATTTTTTGAAAGCCGTTCCTGTGTTCCGACTTTTTTCACCGTGGAGAATCAAGATTATGCGACACCCGAAACGCCATTTGCTCAGTCTGCTGGCGCTCAGCGCCAGTCTGTTTTCCAGCGCCAGTTTTGCCGCCACCAAACTGACGCTGGTGGAAGTGATCACCAGTCCTGCGCGTACCGAAATGCTGCAAAAAATGTTAACTGCCTACAAAACGCAGCACCCTGATGTTGAGATAGAAGTGGTGTCACTGCCGTGGGGGCAGGCGTTTGAAAAGCTCGGCACCATGATCCAGAGCGGACAATATCCTGATGTGGTGGAAATGCCGGATACCTGGCAGGGGCTGTATGCCAGCAACGGCATGCTGGCAGATCTCGAACCACGCCTGAAAGGCTGGTCGGGCACGCCGGATCTGACCGACAAAACGCTGACCATGGCGCGTTCTTCCGGCGGAACCGCCACCATGATCCCTTACGGCTTCTATCTGCGGGCGATGTTTTGGAATAAAAAGCTCTTCCGGCAGGCGGGGCTGACGGAAGCACCGAAAACCATGGATGAGTTTATGGCGGATGCGAAGAAAATCAGTGCGCTGGGCAACGGTATCAGCGGCTATTGCATGCGCGGTGGCGTGGGCGGCACAAACGCCTGGATGATGTTTATGGCGGCGATGAACGGCTCGCCGGACTTCTTCGATAAAGATGGCAACAGCACGCTGACGAATCCGGGTGCTATCAAAGGCGCGCAGTTCCTGGTGGATATGTACCAGAAAGGCTACGCGCCAAAAGACAGCGTTAACTGGGGCTTTAATGAAATCGTTTCAGGATTCTACTCCGGCAAATGCGCGATGCTGGATCAGGATCCCGATGCGCTGATTGCTATCAAAAACAGCATGAATCCGGACGATTTCTCAGTGGCACCGATGCCGCTCGGGCCGAACGGCAAAGCCTATCCCACTATCGGCTACACCGGCTGGTCGATGTTCAAACAGAGTAAACATCAGGATCAAAGCTGGGATCTGATTTCCTTCCTGAGTAACAAAGAAAACAACCTGACCTGGTCGAAATTTGTCGGCACCTTACCGATTTATAAAGGCGCGGAGCAGGATGCGTATTACCACGCGCCACAATTTGCCGGATGGTTTGCTGAACTGAACAGCCCGGATTACATCCCGCTGACCATGCCGACGCATCTCAAAGGCTGGGGCTATTTTAACTCGGTGATTGTGAAAGACAGTTCTCAGGAAACGCTTCTCGGCCAGAACGACACCGAAAGCATGGTGAAAGACTGGGCGAAATACCTGACGAAAGAACAGAAAGCCTGGCTGGCTGCGCAGAAGTAAACCGGCTGACTCCGGCATGAGTCTTCTGCCGGAGTTCCACATTTCTTTTAATGGAGACGCGTCATGATGTTGGACGTTTCAGAGCCAGACACCGCTGCCGCGCCGCGCTTCCCCCGTTTGCGGGCGCTGCTGGAACCCTGGGTTTATCTCAGCCCGACGCTGGTGCTGATTGGGCTGTTTATCTTTGTTCCGATGGCGATTGGCATTTCGTACGCTTTTCAGAACATCCAGTTGCTTAATCCTTTCGATACCGGCTGGGTGGGGCTGGATAATTTCCGCACCATGTTTGATGACCGGCATTTTTATGCCGCGCTGCGCCATACCTTTAACTGGACGCTGACCTCGCTGGTATTGCAGTTCGTGCTTGGGCTGGGATTAGCGCTGTTACTTAACCGTGAATTCCACGGACGCCGCTGGGTGCAGGCGCTGGTGTTTCTGCCGTGGGCGGTTCCGGCGTTTCTTTCCGGCCTGACCTGGGCGTGGTTGCTCAATCCGGTCATTGGCATTTTGCCTTACTGGCTGACTGATCTGCATATCATTTCCGAACCGTACAATATTTTATCGGATCCGCAACTGGCGCTGTATGGGCCAGTAGTGGCGAATGTCTGGTTTGGTATTCCGTTTTTCGCCATTACTTTGCTGGCGGCATTGCAGTCGATTCCGAAGGATTTATATGAAGCGGCGTCGATGGACGGCGCGACCGGCTGGCAGCAGTTTCGCAAAGTCACGTTGCCGTTTCTGGCACCGATGATTGCCATTACGGTGATGCTGCGCACCATCTGGATCGCCAATTTTGCCGATCTGATTGTGGTGATGACCGACGGCGGACCGGCGAATTCCACCTCGATCCTCTCGAGTTTCATCTTCACCACGGCGTACCGCAAACTCGACTTTGGATATGCCTCGGCGATGGCAGTTTTCCTGCTGGTGCTGATGACCTTTTACGCGCTGGTGTTACTGCGCATCCGCCAGCAGTTGCTGAAATAAGGAGCCTGCGATGAATGCACTGTCATTAAACACATTACTGCGTAAAGGCGGACACCGGCTGGGAATATTGTTTTATCTGCTGTTCGCGCTGTTCCCGATTTACTGGCTGATCAAAATCTCAATCACACCGGACAAACTGCTCTACAGCGAAGGCGTGCGGATGTGGCCGGGCGAGATGACATTTGTCCATTTTCAACGCGTGTTTACGGAAAGTCAGTTTCCGCTGTATTTCTTCAACAGCCTGATCGTGTCTTTCGGCACGGCCTTTCTGACCACGATCATCGCCGCCGGTGCCGGTTTTGCGTTTTCCCGCTTCAGTTTTCGCGGCAAAACGGTGATGGCCGCGCTGCTGCTGTTTACACAGATGTTCCCGCTGGTGATGATCCTCGCGCCGATTTACAAAGTGATGGCACCGCTCGGGTTGACCAACAGCCTGCTGGGGCTGGTGCTGATTTACACCGCGTTCAACGTGCCGTTTGCCACGTTTCTGATGCAGTCGTTTTTCGACAGCATTCCTAAAGATCTCGAAGAATCCGCGATGCTCGAAGGATGCAGCCGTTTTATGGCGCTGCGAAAAGTCATTATCCCGCTGACCTTACCGGGCATGGCGGCCACCTTAGGGTTCGTGTTCACCGCCGCGTGGAGCGAACTGCTGTTCTCGCTGATGCTCATCAACAAAAACGAAGTGATGACCTTCCCGGTGGGATTGCTGAGCTTTGTGTCGAAATTCGCAGTTTCCTGGGGCGACATGATGGCAGCGGCCGTGCTGGCGCTCATTCCTGCCTGTCTGTTCTTTGCGTTCATTCAGCGATACCTGGTTCAGGGGCTGACTGCCGGTGCGGTAAAAGGATAATTTTATGGCTCAGATTACGATTTCCGATCTTCAAAAACGTTACGAAAATGTCGAAGTGCTGCGGCACATTAACCTGACCATTAAAGACGGCGAGTTTGTGGTGCTGGTCGGGCCATCAGGTTGTGGTAAATCGACCCTGTTGCGCACCATTGCCGGGCTGGAACTGGCGACGGCGGGGGACATTCATATTGGTTCGCGACTGATGAACCAGGTCGCACCGAAAGATCGCGATATCTCGATGGTATTTCAAAGTTATGCGCTGTATCCGCACATGACCGTGGCGCGCAATATGGGATTCAGTCTCGAAGTGCAAAAGCGCCCGAAGGCCGAAATCGAGGCCGCCGTGAATAAAGCCGCCGATATTCTCGGACTGACTGCGCTGCTGCATCGCCGTCCGAAAGAGCTTTCCGGCGGACAGCGCCAGCGTGTGGCGATGGGCAGGGCGATCGTGCGCGAACCGCAGGTATTTTTATTCGACGAACCGCTTTCCAACCTCGATGCTCAGCTGCGCGGGCAGATGCGTATTGAAATCAAAAGCCTGCATCAGCGGATGAAGAATACCATTGTGTATGTGACGCACGATCAGGTCGAAGCCATGACGCTCGCCGACCGCATCGTGGTGCTTAATCACGGTCTTATCCAGCAGGTCGGAACGCCGCTGGAACTCTACGACACACCGGCTAATAAGTTCGTCGCCAGCTTTATCGGTTCACCTTCGATGAACTTCATCAACGGCACGCTGGAACTGGGCGATTCTGCGCCGCAGTTGCGGATCAATGCGCAATTAACGCTGCCGGTTGATCCTACCATTGTGAATCTGCAAAGCGGCGCCGGGGTGATTTATGGCGTCCGTCCGGAAGCCATAGTGCTGTGCGCCGAAAGCGCACCCGGCGCGATACCGCTGGACATCACGCTTATCGAACCGACCGGCCTGAGCGAACTCATCCACGGCAAATTTGGCAATGAAAGTCTGAGTGTTTACAGCATGGTGAGATCGAATGCCGCGCCGGGCGACCGCGTGTGGGTGCAGATTGATACCGCGCGGATGCAGTTGTTTGAGGCGGATAGCCAGAGGCGGCTGGGGAAAATTGGGGAATGAAAGCAGCAAATTTTTTGCTCGGGAATGAGTAAATCTCTGTCGGCTCCCTCCCCTTCGTAGGGGGAGGAGCTAACACGTTAAACCGCTTTTGCCTCAGTTAAGCTCATCAGCTTAAACCCAACCCCAACTCCGGCTATTAGCATCAGACTGATAAACCCGGTGATCCCATACCATCCGTAGGCGTGCCAGAAGAAGCCGCCCAGCGTACCGGCGACGCTCGATCCCGCGTAGTAACTGAACAGATATAAAGACGAGGCCTGACCTTTAGCGCGGCGAGCACGGCGGCCGATCCAGCCGCTGGCGACGGAGTGGGCGGCGAAGAACCCGCCGGTGACCAAAATCATGCCGATGAAAATCAGCCAGACCGGTGAAAAGGCGGTGATCAAAATGCCCAGCAGCATCAGCATGGTTGCGCCGATTAAGACTGGACCCCGGCCATAGACGCCGGTCAGCGCACCCGCTTTTGGCGAACTGTAAGTCCCCATCAGATAAACGATGGAAAGTATCCCGACAATCGCCTGACTCAGATTGTATGGCGATGAAAGCAGCCGATAACCAATGTAGTTAAACATGGTGACGAAGCTGCCCATCAGCAGGAAACCTTCGGCGAAAAGTAACGGTAAACCGCTGTCACGCCAGTGCAGTTTAAAGTTGATCAGCAGTTTGCGAGGTTTGAGCGAACTGGCGCGGAAATGTTTTGAAGGCGGCAGGATACGCCAGAACATAATCGCTGAAGCGAGGGCGAAGAGGCCGACGGCCGCGACGGCGATACGCCAGGAGAAGAAATCGGTCATAACGCCGCTGACTAAACGCCCGCTCATGCCGCCGATGGAGTTCCCGCTGATATATAAACCCATCGAGAAGGCGACCACGCTCGGGTGAATTTCCTCGCTCAGGTAAGTCATGGCCACCGCCGCCACGCCGCTGAGCGACAAACCGATCAGCGCACGCATGATGAGAATGCCATCCCAGCTTTGCATAAAAGAACAGACCAGCGTGCAACCGGCGGCGAGAAGTAACGCCACCACCATCACCGATTTGCGCCCGACGGCGTCCGAAACCGGTCCGGTAAACAGCAGGCCAATCGCCATAAGACCGGTTGATAACGACAACGACAGGCTGCTGGTGGCCGGAGAAACGCCGAAATCATGGGATAACACCGGCAATATCGGCTGCACGCAATATAACAATGCAAACGTCGCCAGGCCCGCAGAAAACAGAGCGAGCGTGACGCGGATAAATTGCGGCGTACCACGTTTGATAAAAGGCGTTTTCAGACCGGAGCGGGCGACAGGCGATTCAGGATTTAATTCGTCGTCATTAACAGAATCTTGAGCAGGTGCAGCGGAAATCCGCCGGGAGGTTTTCACTGGAATTCCTTAATACGATGAGCTGTAAAACTAAATTTTATAATGTATGAAAATTTTAACAGTGGCCGTTATATTGTCTAATATATTAATCAATCAGAAACGATATGTTTAAAGTATCAATAAGGATGAAGCGGGCACTGTTATGAGCCACATTGAGTTGCGTCATTTACGTTATTTCATCGCGGTCGCGGATGAACTGCATTTTGGCCGGGCGGCGGAGCGTTTGCATATCTCTCAGCCGCCGCTGAGCCAGCAAATTCAGGCACTGGAGTCGCATGTCGGTGCGGCGCTGTTTTACCGTAATAACCGCAGCGTGCGTCTGACGCAGGCCGGTCAGGTTTTTCTGGCAGAAGCGCGACAGATTTTACAACGTGTGGATGACGTTTCGGCGCAGGCGGCGCGAATTCACCGCGGGGAGTCGGGTAATCTGACGCTCGGACTGACATCCTCTGCGCCGTTTTTAAGCAGAGTTTCAAGCACATTGCATCGTTTTCGCCTGACATATCCTGACGTGAATATCCGCATCGAACAGCTCAACAGTAAGCAGCAAATCGACCCGTTGCTGGAAGGCCGGCTCGATCTGGGGATCATGCGCAATGGCGAATTACCGCCGGAACTGCAACATCACCTGGTGCTGACCGAACCCCTGATTGCGGTGGTGCATAAAGACCATCCGCTAAACACCCTGGCTGACGGCGAACTGACATTTCAGCATCTGGCCGATCAGCCGTTTGTGTTTTTCTCCAAGGATGTCGGCACGTCGCTGTATGACGATATTCTCGGGCAGCTGAAAGCGCAGGGGATCACACCCTATATCACGCAGGAAGTGGGGGAGCCGCTGACCATTATCGGGCTGGTGGCGGCCGGGCTGGGCGTATCGATTTTACCCGCGTCGTACCTGCGTATTCAGGTGGAAGGTGTCCGCTATCTGCGCTTTGGCAATCTGCATGGCACCACGCAGTTATGGCTGGTGAATCACGCGACGCGGCCCCTCACGGCGGCGACCCGCGCGTTTATGGCTTTGTTGCTCCATGATGACTGACGGACTTCGGATGCAAAACATGCTGTATTTCCAGTCAATTCCGAGGGTGTTTTCACGCAATTTGTGCACCAAATCACATAACGAATCAAATAGTTGACGACATATGACAAAAACTCCAACATAGCCCTAATCTTTATTTTGAAGCGCGAAAATAACAGGAGCTCCTTGAGTGATCCCCGACGGGCAACCAGGACATATCGACCAGATTAAACAAACCAATGTCGGTGCTGTGTACCGCCTGATAGATCAGTTTGGTCCCATTTCGCGTATCGAGCTTTCGAAAAAAGCACAGCTGGCTCCGGCCAGTATCACCAAGATTGTCCGCGAGTTATTACAGGCTCATCTGGTGCTGGAAACGGAGTTTCAGGATCCCGGCAGTCGCGGGCGTCCGGCGATTGGTTTAGCGCTGGATACGCAGGCCTGGCACTATCTTTCTGCCCGTATCAGTCTGGGCTCTATTACCCTAGGTTTGCGTGATCTGAGCAGTAAACTGGTGGTGGAAGAAGTGCTGCCATTGCCGGAACAGGCTCCGCAGCCGCTGCTCAAACGTATTATCTCTGAAATCGATCAGTTCTTTATCCGCCATCAGCGCAAACTTGAACGCCTTACCGCCATCGCCATTACCCTGCCGGGGATGATTGATGCGCGCCGTGGCATTGTTCACCGTATGCCGTTTTATCACGACGTTTTTGATATGCCGCTGGGCGATACGCTTTGCGCACACACCGGTCTGCCGGTATATGTTCAGCACGATATCGGTGCCTGGACGCTGGCGGAATCGCTGTACGGCGCTTCCCGCGGCTGTAAAAATGTCGTTCAGGTGGTAATTGACCACAACGTCGGCGTTGGGGTAATCACCAGCGGGCGCGTTCTGCACGCGGGCAGCAGCAGTGTGGCGGAAATTGGCCATACGCAGGTGGATCCTTACGGTAAACGTTGTTATTGCGGTAATCACGGGTGTCTGGAAACCGTTGCCAGTACGGACAGTATTCTCGAACTGGTGCGTCAGCGCCTGACGGTACCGGTTCCAGCCAGCTTACTGCATGGGGTTTCACTGACCATTGAAGCCGTCTGCGATGCCGCTAACCGTGGCGATCAGCTTGCGCGTGATGTGATTATCAGCGTCGGGCAGAGCGTGGGGCGAATTCTCGCGATCATGGTCAATTTGTTTAACCCGGAAAAAGTGCTGATCGGATCACCGCTTAATTTATCGCAGGATATTCTCCATCCCGCGATAATGTCCTGTATTCAACAGCAGTCACTGCCCGCATATAGCGAAAATATCAAACTCGAATCAACGCAATTTTATAATCAGGGAACGATGCCCGGTGCGGCATTAGTGAAGGACGCTTTATATAGTGGTTCTCTGATAATAAAATTACTGCAAGGTTAAGTTTTATATAACCTTAGGCTATTTCTTTTAAAGAAATAGCTATAAGCCTTGAGGCATTTTCGCTCAGAGAGTCGACAAAACATTGCGCTAACGCAAACCCCTCTCATCTCGCATCGCCTAGACTTTCTGTCGATACTTTGTCTCCGGCGGTGTTTTCTTACCGGAGACTATCTTTCAATAAGACGGAGAGATCCCGGAGCCTGAATTCCATGTTAACGCATTTTTTCGTCACGGGTACGGATGCCCGTGTAGGTAAAACCATTGTCACACGTGCCTTGCTTCAGGCTTTAGCTGCGCAGGATCGCTGCGTTTTAGGCTATAAACCTATTGCAACAGGCAGCCAGGAGTTGGCCGACGGGGTTCGAAATAAAGATGCGGTAACTCTCCAGCAGTCATCTTCTATTTCTTATCCTTTTAATAAAATAACCCCTCTGGCGTTGGCGGATGAAGATATTTATGCCAGCCAGATCCCCGAAAATGTTTTTGAAATAATGACTAACGGCCTTAATTTCATGCGTCAGGAAGCCGATTCAGTGGTTGTTGAAGGATGTGATGGCTGGAGAACGTTGATTACTCCGCATCTTTTTTATTCTGAATGGGTACGCCAGCAAAATATGCCGGTGGTATTAGTGGTCGGTATTCAGGAAGGCTGTGTCAGCCATGCGTTATTAACAGCGCAGGCGATTATTGCAGATGGTTTGCCGTTGCTGGGGTGGGTGGCGAATCGCATTAATCCGTGCCTTGCTCACTATCAGGAAACTATCGAAGCGATCAGTGCCAATATTTCGGCGCCAATGCTTGGCGAAATTCCTTATCTGCCACGTGCAGAAAGCCGCGATATGGCAAAGTTTATCGACCTTTCCAGCTTCAATCTTAAGACGCTGACTAAAGCCTGACAGTGACGTTGTCACCTGTTTCTTCATGCTGAGGCTCTGAGTGCAAAAACTCAGAGCCTTTTTTATGACTATAATTAGCCATCTGCCTGAGTGCGCTTATCACAACAATTCTAAAGAAAATAAAGAACATGGCCGTCAATCATTGTGAAATCAAAACATCTGCTGTTAAACCCTCTCATCGTCCGCTAATCCTGACTGCCTGCATGTTGTCGATGTTTATGGCCGCCGTCGAAGTGACGATTGTCGCGACCGCAATGCCGACCATCATTGGCGATCTCGGCGGTTTTTCGCTGCTCGGCTGGGTATTCGCCGTCTACCTGCTGACCCAGGCGATCACGGTACCCATTTACGGGCGGTTGGCCGATTTATATGGCTGCCGGAAAATGTTTTTCATCGGCACCACGCTGTTTCTGATCGGTTCTGTCCTGTGCGGATTCGCGCCGTCGCTGGCCTGGATGATTGGTTTTCGCGCGTTGCAGGGGCTGGGTGCGGGAGCCATCACGCCGATTGCGACCACGCTGATTGCTAATGTGTATGGCCCCGAGGAAAGGGCGAAAGCGCAAGGCTATCTGTCCAGCGTGTGGGGCGTTTCAGCGATAGTCGGGCCACTGATGGGGGCGTTTATTGTTTCCCATTTTCCGTGGGCGGTGGTGTTCTGGGTCAATGTGCCGATTGGTCTGATAGCGATGGCGATCCTTATCAAATACCTGCCGCCGGACGGTCAGCGTAAACAGCACCAGCTGGATCTGGCCGGAACCGCGTATCTCACGCTGTCAGTCGCTGCGTTATTGCTGGCGTTGTTACAGGCCGAAACACTGGGCTACTGGGCGCTGGCATTGCTGGCTTTCGCGGTTCTCTGTGGCGGGTTACTGGTACGTCAGGAACGTAAGACGCCTGAACCTTTATTCCCGCTGGCGTTGTGGGACAGTAAAGTGATTATTGCCGGTAATATTGGCGGACTGATTATCGGCGCGACCATGATGGGGATCAGCGCGTTTCTGCCGACCTATGTGCAGGGTGTGCTGGGCGGAACGCCGCTGGAGGCGGGTACCACGCTGGCGCTGATGTCGGTAGGCTGGCCGCTGGCAAGTATGTTCAGCAGCCGCATGATGCAGGCGACGTCATACCGCATAACTGCCGTGACCGGTGCATTATTGCTGGTGGCCGGAAGTCTGGCACTGTTACTGCTTTCACCGTCCTCTGGCTTGTGGATGGCGCGCCTGGCAGCATTTTCTATCGGCGCAGGAATGGGGCTTTGTAACACCACATTTATCGTTTCGGTGCAAAACAGTGCAGAACCGGCGATACGGGGAATTGCCACTGCCTCGACGCTGTTCACCCGTATGCTCGGCTCGGCCATGGGGACGGCGGTACTGGGTGCCACGCTGAATCTTAATCTGGAATACCGGCTGCCGCAGGTGAACGATCCGGTGCAACAGCTGATGGAAAAAACCACGCGCGGTGCGATGGACAGCGGCCTGCTGAATCAGCTCACAGAAAGCGTTGCCGCCTCATTACATTGGGTATTTGTCGTGTCGGCGGTGATTTCAGTTCTGGCGGTTGCCGCCGGGTTACTGATCCCCTCCGGCGACCGCCCGCAGCGTGAAACGCAGCGCGAAAGTTAAGAAGTCTGACGTTGCTGTAGCCTGAATGCGATTAACATCAGCGTCAGGCTCAGCAGCACCGCAATGGATGCCATCGCCATTCCGTCGCCCACCGAACCCTGCTCGAACTGCCGCCAGACATAGACTGATACGGTCTGCACGCCCGCCGGTGACAGCAATAACGATGTCACCAGTTCTCGCGAGGCGACCGCAAATACCATCATCATTGACGCCAGCAGGCTTGGAAATACCAGCGGCAGCAGGATCAACCGCAGCGTCTGCGCAGCGCTCGCGCCGTGAACCCGTGCCGCGGCGTCGAGATTTCCACCAATCTGCTTTAACGCCGCACTGACATAGCGCACCGGATAAGGCAGCAGCAGGCAGCAATACGACAGCAACAGGATCCCCCAGGTGTTGTACGGCGTGACCGGCCAGAAACTGCGGTTCCAGGCCAGGATCAGCCCGACGCCCACCACAATGCCCGGCAGTGCCGCCGGAAACAGTGAAAGTCCGTCGATGATTGCCGCACCGCGAATCTTGCGTGCCACCACCAGCCATGAGGCCAGAAAACCCGTCGCACCGGCGATCAGCGCCGTAGCCAGCGCCAGACTGAGACTGGTCGACAGCGCACTGAGCGCATCACCGTGCGCGGCAAACAGGTTATCAAAGTGTCGTAATGTCAGATTGGAAAACGCCAGACCGCCGGAAAGCGTACCGGAGAATGCTGTCACCAGCGTCGAGACAATCGGCAGCGCGACGGCAACCAGCGCCACAAGGGTAAATAACGTCAGCACCGGCAGCGTCCAGCCCGCCAGCGATTTTTGCGTGATATCCGCCGGTTTGCCGGTCATGCTTTCAACATTTTTTCCGGCCAGCACGGCGCGCTGAACGCTGTAGGCACACAACGCAATGGCCACCAGCAACAGGGAAAGCACCGCCGCACCCGGCATATCAATCGGCCAGTCGGCCAGACGCTGCTCGATGCCGGTGGTCAGCATCAGAATGCCGCTGCGCGAACCTAACGCGCCCGGCACGCCGTACTCTTCTATCGACAGGGTAAACGCCAGCAGCAGGCTGGAGGCAATGGCCGGTAATGCCATCGGCAACGTGATGCGGATAAATGCCCGCCACGGCCCCGCGCCATGAATGCGCGCCACATCCGCCAGGCGACTGCCGCTGGCGGCCATGCTGCGGGATACGGCGAAATAGACCACCGGAAAAACGTTAAGCGTCATCACCACCACCATCCCCGGCAGTGAAAACAGAAAATCATTCAGATGCAGCCACGGCAGTAACTGCTGGACATAGCCGTTGGTCTGCAACGCCAGCATCCACGCCAGCGCGGCGATATAAGGCGGTAATAAAAACGGGATCAGGAATACCACATCCCAGAGCGCGGCGCCGGGCAGAGCGAACAGTCCGCGCAATGCCCCCAGCGGGACGCCAATCAGCGCGCTGCATAACGCCACGCCAAGTCCGACCTTCAGCGTAGTGGCAATCAGCTCCCGCAGTGCGGGTTCGGCAAAAACGCGGGTAAATGCGCTGAACGGTGTCGAATAACTGCCGGTATCCAGATGTGGGAAAACCGCCTGCAAAACGACAAATGCCACCGGCACTGCGACCAGTAACAGCAGCGCAATGCCCGTCACGCCCGGTAAAAAAGCGTTTCTATTCATGGTTCAAATCTCAGAAGCGGGCTGTTTTATCAACAGCCCGTGAAGGGATTATTGCTGGCCGAACAGCTTCGCAAAGCGGTCGAGGACGTCTTTACGTGACGCTGAAGCCTGTGACGCTTCCGGCAGCAACTTCAGTGATTTGAACAGCGGGCGTTTGGCGTCGATATCCGTACGGGCGGGCATCAGCCAGGCATCGGCCACCAGTTTTTGGCCTTCAGGTGACAGCACGTAATCGATAAACGCTTTGGCTTCTTTCTGCTGCTGGCTGGATTTGAGGATCATCATCGGGCGCGGCGCGATCACCGTGCCGCTGCTTGGGAAAATCACTTTGACCGATTCACCATCCTGCACGCTGCCATAAGAAACGTAGTCCACCGCACCAAAGACAGCAGCTTTCGCACCCTGCAGAACCGGCGTCAGCGCCTGCGCGTTAGGGCCAGCGATAATCATGCCGTTGGCTTTCAGATCCTCAAACAGCTTCCAGGCCTGCTGCGCGTGGGCATTTTGTAACCCGATCAGCAAATCTAAAGAGGCACCGGAAAGTGACGGATCCGGCGTGGTGACTTTGTCTTTGAATTCCGGTTTGGCTAAATCGCCCCAGTCTTTCGGCTCGGTGGTACCGCTTTTGGTGTTCCACACGATACCCAGTGCAGAAATACCCTGCGCGACGTAATACGGGGTTTTGAATTGTGCCGGAACCTGCGCCGCATTTGGGCTCTGATATTCCAGCAACCAGCCGCGCTGCCCGAGATCGGTGGCGGTGTCCCAGGATGCGGAGATTAAAACGTCGGCGCGCGGATTGGCCTGTTCGGCTTCCAGACGCGCCATCACTTTGCCGGTGGTGGCCTGAAATACATCGACTTTTACGCCGGTTTGTTTTTCATAGCCTGCCGCCAGTTTTTTTGCCAGTGAGCCCGGCCCGGCGGTGTAAAGCGTCAGCGCCTGAGCGCTGCCTGCTGCCATTGCGAGAGAAAGAGTCATTGCTGTCATTACGCCTGTTTTGGTACGGGAAAACGTTTTTGTCTTTGTGTTGTGTGTGCGGTTCATCATTTTCATTCCATCAAAGGTTAAGCAACAAAAGGTGAAACAACGGAAGGGTCAATCGGGTCAATGCTGGCGATCGCGCCTTGGTCCATACGCGCAATGCGATGAGCAAGGGCGCGGGCTTCATGCTGATCATGGGTGACGTATACCGCCGTGGTGCCGAGCTGGCGTAACAAGGTCGCCATCTCCTCGCACAGACTTTCACGTAAGTCGCGATCAAGATTCGACAGCGGTTCGTCGAACAGCAAAATGCGCGGTTCAGCCACAATGGCACGGGCCAGCGCCACGCGCTGTTGCTGACCGCCGGAAAGCTCAGAAGGGCGGCGAGAGACAAAATCCGCCAGCCCGACGCGTTCCAGTGCGGCCATCACTTTTTCGTGTTGCACTGCGCCACGAATACCGCGCATCTGTAATGGAAACGCGACGTTCTGGCGTACAGACATGTGCGGCCACAGGGCGTAATCCTGAAACGCCATCCCGAGATTGCGTTTTTCCGGCGGCAGGCTGAGTTTTCCGCTGGCAACGATTTCGCCGTCGAAACTGATTTGTCCCGACGCAGGATGCAGTAAACCCGCCAGCATTTTCAGCAGCGTACTTTTCCCGCATCCCGAAGGGCCGAGCAGGGCGAGGATCGTACCTTCCGGCACGGATAAATTGACGTGATTGAGCACCGGGTTGCTCCCAAAGAAATGGGACACCTGATGTATGGCGATGGCGGGAGGAGAAGACATGCGCGCAGGCGCATTCCCGCCGTGATGAGCTGGAATGGTCATGGTTGGTACTATCCTCTTTGGGACTTAATTGTGCTGGTGAGCGTAAAGGGGGAATGTGACGGATGGATGACACCTTTTGGAAAGGTGTGGAAATTGCCCTGGCGGGCGAGCACCAATTCAACTTCAAAACCGTGGGCGTCGGCCCACACCGACCAGAGACCCGGTAACGCGCGGGCCTCTGGACTCCGCGCTTTTTCACTGCGCGCTATCGCTGGGACGATGGACATGTTTCGGCACATTGGTGAGTGGCGCAAATTCAGGTGCTTCGCACTGCCTTCTCTCGGTCTTCGAGCCAAAGGTCTCGAAGCCGCTCCGTTCAGCTGAATTTTGAGCACGCCAATCCACTTTTTAAACGAGGAGAATCGTCTGTTTTTGAATTTAAGATGGTGCGGGCATTCAGAAAGCTTGCTGAATGAGAGGTTGCAGACCTGAGGCTGCAATCCCGAAATGAAGGCACCGCGAAGCGGCAAGATTTCCAGCCTGTCGCTGTTGTTTCTGAAACATAGCCAGCGAGCGGAGCGCGTGTTGAAAAAGCGTGGGGAAATCCAAAAGGGGAAAAGCACTTTCCCCTTTTGGGCGGTTTCGGCGCAGCGCGTTAAGTGATCACTGCTCGCAAGAAACCGAAATATTCACAAAACTTTTTTAGAAGCAGCCATTAATGGCTGCAAAGTTTGTAATACACCTCATTCCACCGGATCTGATTCTTGAAGTCCGGCAACGTCGTGTCGTTATCAATCACCAGCAGTTCAATCCCGGAAAACTCTGCGTACAACCGCAAAGCGTCAACATCCAGTGCCTGCGAGAACACGGTGTGGTGCGCGCCGCCGCCGAGGATCCAGGCTTCTGCTGCTGTCGCCAGAGAAGGCTGGGCTTTCCAGATAGCGCGGGCGACCGGCAGTTTTGGCAGCGGATGCGGCTGTTCAACGGTATCCACAAGGTTTACCAGCAGACGGAAACGGTCGCCCATGTCGATGACGCTGGCGTTAACCGCCGGACCTGCCGGGGTAGAGAAAATCAGACGCGCCGGATCCGCTTTGCCGCCTATACCGAGATATTGCGCGTCCAGCAGGGGTTTATCTTCTTTGGCAATCGACGGGCACACTTCCAGCATGTGCGAACCGACCACCAGGTCGTTACCCGGTTTGAAGTTGTAGGTGTAATCTTCCATGAAAGATGTGCCACCTTTCAGGCCGCTGGCCATGACTTTCATGATGCGCAGCAAGGCGGCGGTTTTCCAGTCGCCTTCGCCACCAAAGCCGTAACCTTTTTGCATCAGGCGTTGTACTGCCAGCCCCGGCAGTTGTTTCATGCCGTGTAAATCTTCAAAGTTGGTGGTGAACGCGCCGAATTTACCCTGCTCAAGGAAACGCGTCATACCCAGTTCGATTTTCGCCGCATCCAGCAGGTTTTCACGACGCTCGCCGTTAAGTTTCACCGCATCGGTCAGACGATAGGTGGCTTCATACTCTTCCACCAGCGTATCGATATCACCTTTACTGACTTCATTGATGACGCTGACCAGATCACCAATGCCGTAGGCGCTGATGCTGTAACCGAACTGAATTTGCGCTGCCACTTTATCGCCTTCGGTGACTGCGACTTCACGCATGTTGTCGCCAAAACGCGCCACTTTCAGGTGCTGACTTTCGTTTTTCGCCGCAGCTACGCGCATCCACTGAGCGATGCGGCGATGCGACTCACCGTCCTGCCAGTGACCGGCGACCACGGTGTGTTGCTGACGCATACGGGCACCGATGAAACCAAATTCACGGCCACCGTGCGCGGTCTGATTCAGGTTCATGAAGTCCATGTCCATGGTTTCCCATGGCACTTCGGCGTTGAACTGGGTATGGAACTGCAACAGCGGTTTATGCAGGATGCTTAAGCCTGCAATCCACATTTTGGCCGGAGAAAAGGTGTGCAACCAGGTGATAATGCCCACGCAGGCGTTGTCATAGTTGGCGTCGCGGCACAGCGCGGTGATCTCATCCGGTGTGGTTACCAGTGGTTTAAGCACCAGTTTGACCGGTAAACCGGCTTCGCTGTTCAGGCTGTTGACCACCTTCTCGGCGTTCTCTTTTACCTGACGTAAGGCTTCCGGTCCGTACAGATGCTGACTGCCAATGGCGAACCACACTTCGAGATGTTTAAACGCGTCCATTTATAACTCCTGAATATCGGATATGTGAAATAGAAATTTATAAGGTCAAAACTAATGCGCCGGTTTCGCTGCAAACAGCGGTTCAGTGGTGGCACACCATTGCTGATAACGTTCGTACAGGCGCTGATACAGTTCGACGCGCTGCGGATCCGGAAGCAGGGTACGTTCGATGCTGCAGGCCATTTTTTCCTGCGCGGCGGGTACATCGCTGAATTCTCCGGCGGCGACGGCGGCAAAAATCGCCGCACCCAGTGCGCAGCACTGATCGGAAGCGACGATTTGCAGCGGACGGTTCATGGCGTCGGCGCATACCTGCATGATGACCGGTGATTTACGCGCAATACCGCCGAGCGTCAGGACGTTTTCCACCGGAATATCCTGCTGTTCGAAACACTCCATAATGGCGCGTGCGCCAAAGGCGGTGGCGGCGATAAATCCGCCAAACAGTTCGGGTGCCTGCGTGCCTAAATTGATATCGGTGATAACGCCTTTCAGACGCTGATTAGCAAATGGCGTACGGCGTCCATTGAACCAGTCGAGCACCAGGGGCAGGTGATCGAGTTTCGGATTAGCAGCCCAGGCTGCGGTCAGATCGGTCAGCAGATTTTTTTGCAGACTGTCCAGCTGCGTTTTCATTTCGGGATGCGCTTTGGCGGCCTGAATCAGCGGCCAGCTCAGCAGACGGCTGAACCAGGCGTACATATCGCCGAAAGCAGATTGTCCGGCTTCCATCCCGATCATATCCGGCACTACGCTGCCTTCGACCTGACCGCAGATCCCGGCAATGGCGCGGTCGTTCACGCGTTCTTTGTCAGCGATCAGAATGTCGCAGGTGGAGGTGCCAATCACTTTGACCAGCGTATAAGCCTGTGCACCCGCGCCGACGGCGCCCATATGGCAGTCGAATGCGCCACCCGAAAGCACGACGGAAGCAGGCAGGCCGAGGCGTTCAGCCCATTCCAGCGTCAGGGTGCCGACAGGCTGTTCAGCGGTAACGGTATCGGTAAACAGCGGATACGGCAGATGTTCGACCAGCAGCGGATCCAGTGCGGCAAAGAAATCTTTAGGAGGCAGACCGCCCCACGAAGGGTGCCAGAGCATTTTGTGTCCGGCGCTGCAACGTCCGCGCATGACTTTGTCCGGTGCTGTGGTGCCGGATAGCAGGGCGGGCACCCAGTCGCACAGTTCGACCCAGGAAGCAGCGGCTTTTTTCACGGAATCATCGGCGCGGGAAACGTGCAGGATCTTCGCCCAGAACCATTCTGAGGAATAAACGCCGCCGATATAGCGGGAATAGTCGGGGAAATCACCGCTGCGGCAAAGGCGGTTAATTTCTTCGGCTTCTTCAATCGCGGTGTGATCTTTCCATAATACGAACATGGCGTTCGGGTTTTCGGCAAATTCCGGATTCAGTGCCAGAATATTGCCTTCATTATCTACCGGGGCAGGCGTAGAACCGGTGGAATCGACACCGATACCCACGACGCGCGCAGCCCGTTCAGTGCCCAGACGTTGCACGACATTTTTAATTGCCTGTTCCATCGCTTCTATATAGTCGAGCGGATGGTGGCGGAACTGGTTTATTGCCGCGTCACAGTAACGGCCTTCATTCCAGCGCGGGTAATAAACCACGTCCGTTTCCATCTCCGCACCGGTCTGACAATCTACAGCCAGTGCCCGGACAGAATCGCTGCCAAAATCAAGACCAAGAGCAATCGCACCTTGCGTCATTCTTTCTCACTCCTTCAGGTTTGCCGTAGTCATTACGGCGGCGAATCGAATTGCTCTAACAGTAGGAGGATGCAAAAAAGTGAGTGAGGAGGCGTTAGCTGGAAGTATGCACAAATCTGCTCCCAATGATGTTTCTGTGAGGTTGGTCAAATGTTAGCGTTTGGCTAAAATCGCTATATCTATGTACAAACCTGCTGTTTTCCCGTCGTGTGATAGCGCTCTACATTCTGCTGCAAAATTACCGCTAAAACTTAACCCGTCTTACAAGAGAGTGTGACGTAAATCCGCTAGAAACCGGACTTCGCCGTGCTTTCACTTTGTTTCTTTACACTACTGATAACGTTTTCACGATGGCGGCCAGCCAACAGGTTCCGGGCCGGGATCGCGAGAAACAACAATAAAAGTCGGAGAACATCATGCATAAATTCACTAAGGCGCTGGCAGCAGTTGGGTTAGCGGCTGTTATGTCACATTCAGCTATGGCAGCCGATAATCCGAAGCTGGGTTTTCTGGTTAAACAGCCGGAAGAACCGTGGTTCCAGACCGAATGGCGCTTTGCAGATAAAGCCGGTAAAGACCTGAACTTTGAGGTCATCAAAATTGCTGTGCCGGACGGTGAAAAGACGCTGAATGCCATCGACAGCCTGGCGGCGAACGGCGCGAAAGGTTTTGTTATCTGTACACCGGACCCGCGCCTTGGGCCTGCGATCATGGCCAAAGCACGCAGCTATGACATGAAAGTTATCCAGGTGGATGATCAGTTCGTGAATGCCAAAGGCAAGCCAATGGAAGAAGTGCCATTAGTGATGATGGCGGCGACCAAAATTGGCGAGCGTCAGGGGCAGGAACTGTATAAGGAAATGCAAAAACGTGGCTGGAAAGCAGCCGATACCGGCGTGATGGCAATTACCGCAGATGAGCTGGACACCGCACGCCGTCGTACCAGCGGGTCGATGGATGCGCTGAAAGCGGCCGGTTTCCCGGAAAAACAAATCTACAAAGTGCCGACTAAATCTAACGATATCCCCGGCGCACTGGACGCAGGCAACTCCCTGCTGGTTCAGCATCCTGAAGTCAAAAACTGGCTGATCATCGGCATGAATGACAACACCGTTCTCGGTGGCGTGCGTGCAACAGAAGGTCAGGGCTTCAAAGCCGCGAACGTCATCGGCATTGGCATCAACGGTGTGGACGCGGTGAATGAGCTGTCAAAAAGCTCACAAACCGGCTTCTACGGTTCCCTGTTACCGAGCCCGGATATTCACGGTTATAAAAGTATCCAGATGCTGAACGAATGGGTCACCAAAGGCGTTGAACCACCGAAATTTACCGAAGTAACAGATGTTGTCCTGATCACCCGCGACAACTTCAAAGAAGAGTTGAAAAAGAAAGGTCTTATGTGATCTTCAGATGTGGTTGAAACAAGCAATACCCCTAAATAATTCGAGTGGCAGGAAGGCGGCAAGTGAGCGAGTTCCGAATTACTTACATAGGTAAGGGATTCGGGTGAGTAAGCGTAGCCAACGCATCTGCGACTTGAAGTATGAAGGGGAGAGACGCTGCTGCATAACGGACGACAGGGAGACGTTGAACTGTTTTCTGCTGTGCAGTGGCGTGCATTCAACTTTACTTAATTTCCAGGTAGCCACTATGACTCAGCAATCTTCAAACAAGACGCCTTTGCTGACACCGTCACTGACGGAGTTTGATGCGGCCACGCCGTATCTGGAATTCCATGACATTGGCAAAACTTTTCCGGGCGTGAAAGCGCTGGACGGGATTTCCTTCAATTGTTATGCCGGGCAGATCCATGCGCTGATGGGCGAAAATGGCGCGGGTAAATCCACGTTGCTGAAAATCCTCAGCGGTAACTATCAGCCTTCTCAGGGCAATATCCATATCAGAGGGCAGCAGGTCGCTTTCAACAACACCACCGATGCGCTTGATGCCGGTGTGGCGATCATTTATCAGGAATTACATCTGGTGCCGGAAATGACGGTGGCAGAAAACATTTATCTCGGGCAAATGCCAAGCAAACACGGGTTTGTAAACCGCAAATTGCTGCGCTACGAAACCAAAATCCAGCTCGAACATCTCGGGCTGGACATCAGTCCGGATATGCCGCTGAAATATCTCTCCATCGGTCAGTGGCAGATGGTAGAAATCGCTAAAGCGCTGGCGCGTAACGCCAAAATCATTGCGTTTGATGAGCCGACCAGTTCGCTGTCTGCCCGTGAAATCGAACAATTATTCCGGGTTATCCGTGAGTTGCGTGCAGAAGGGCGTGTGATTTTGTATGTGTCACACCGTATGGAAGAGATTTTTGCATTAAGTGACGCTGTCACTGTTTTCAAGGATGGCCGCTATGTGCACACCTTTGACGACATGACACAGGTGGATAACAGCAAGCTGGTGCAGGCGATGGTGGGTCGTAATCTGGATGATATTTACGGCTATGCGCCACGTTCGCACGGCGAAGTGCGTTTACAGCTGGATCAGGTGAAAGCGCCGGGGGTGAAAACGCCGATCAGTCTGAGTGTCCGTCAGGGCGAAATTGTCGGCCTGTTCGGGCTGGTGGGTGCCGGTCGCAGTGAGTTGATGAAGGGATTATTCGGCGGCACGCGCATTACCGGCGGCACGCTGCGGCTCGACGGCAACGTGCTGAACATCCGCAAACCGGCAGACGCGATCCGCCAGGGCATTATGCTGTGTCCGGAAGACCGCAAAGCCGACGGCATCATTCCGGTTCACTCGGTGCGTGACAACATCAACATCAGCGCCCGCCGCAAAACGGTGAAAGCGGGGTGCCTGATCAACAATGCCTGGGAAGCGAAAAATGCCCGCAAGCACATCGAGGCGCTGAATATCAAAACGCCGAGCGATCAGCAGTTGATCATGAACCTTTCCGGCGGTAATCAGCAAAAGGCCATTCTGGGCCGCTGGTTATCGGAAGACATGAAAGTCATTTTGCTCGATGAACCGACGCGTGGAATCGATGTGGGTGCCAAACATGAAATCTACAACGTGATTTATTCACTGGCGAAACAAGGCATTGCCGTGCTCTTTGCATCCAGTGATTTACCGGAAGTGCTGGGTCTGGCAGACAGAATTGTGGTGATGCGCGAAGGTGCAATTTCCGGCGAACTGTTCCATGACGAAGCCACCGAAGAAAAAGCGCTGGGGCTCGCCATGTTGCGGACACCAGACCTTGATTCTGCCCCTGACGCTGCCTGACTGAGGAGCAAAAATATTATGTCGAGTATGACAACCAATTCAGCCAAACCGGACCAACCTTCAGCGGCATCGCGCAGCGGACAAGGTCTGATGCGCATCTGGGACAGTTACGGCATGTTAGTGGTGTTCGCCGTGCTGTTTCTCGCCTGTACTATTTTCGTGCCGAATTTCAGTTCCTTCATCAATATGAAAGGACTGGGACTGGCCATTTCGATGTCCGGCATGGTGGCATGCGGGATGCTGTTCTGTCTGGCATCCGGTGATTTCGACCTGTCCGTCGCTTCGGTCATTGCCTGTGCGGGCGTCACCACGGCGGTGGTCATTAACATGACCGAAAGCCTGTGGATCGGCGTCGCGGCCGGTTTAGTGCTCGGGATGCTGACCGGTTTGCTCAACGGTTTTGTTATCGCACGCCTGAAAATCAATGCGCTGATCACCACACTGGCCACCATGCAGATTGTGCGCGGTCTGGCGTACATCATTTCCGACGGTAAAGCGGTAGGCATTGAAGACGAACGCTTCTTCGCGCTCGGCTACGCCAACTGGTTGGGGCTGCCGGCGCCAATCTGGCTGACGGTGGGCTGTCTGATTATCTTTGGTCTGCTGCTCAACAAAACCACGTTTGGCCGTAACACGCTGGCGATTGGCGGTAATGAAGATGCGGCGCGTCTGGCCGGTGTGCCGGTGGTGCGTACCAAAATTATCATCTTCGTGCTTTCCGGGCTGGTGTCGGCGGCAGCGGGGATCATTCTGGCTTCGCGCATGACCAGCGGACAACCAATGACGTCGCTGGGTTTTGAGCTCATCGTCATATCTGCCTGCGTATTGGGTGGCGTTTCGCTGAAAGGCGGCATTGGTAAGATTTCCTACGTGGTATCAGGGATCCTGATACTGGGTACGGTAGAAAATGCCATGAACCTGCTGAACATTTCCCCGTTCTCGCAGTACGTGGTACGTGGTCTGATCCTGCTGGCGGCGGTTATCTTCGATCGCTACAAACAGAAAGCCAAAAAGACCGTTTAACCGGGTTTTGTGATAACGCTTTCACAGTCTGATAGCTGCGGCATTTAACGCTCCCACCGGTTAAATGCCGTAAAAACGCGTGTTTGTTCACAAATTAGTAACCTTTACTGGCAGCGTTTTCACCGCCGATTAGAATGGATGAAAAGTCCATAGCCACGTGAAGTTTCGGGAGGTTCGATGTATCACCGTATGATTCAGGATCAGCAGCAAAATCCGCTGCTACCGGGTTACAGTTTCAACGCCTATCTGGTCGCCGGTATGACACCGATCCTCGCTGACGGGCCACTGGATTTCGCCATTGACCGTCCGGGGGGCATGAAAGGATTTATCCTTAACCTGACGGTAAAAGGGCAGGGCAAAGTCTTCGACGGCGAAGACACGTTCTACTGCAATCCCGGCGATCTGCTGTTGTTCCCGCCGAAAGCCCGCCATCTTTACAGCCGCTCCGCCAATGCGGATTCCTGGTATCACCGCTGGGTGTATTTCCGCCCGCGCGCTTACTGGGCTGACTGGCTGGAATGGCATACGAAAACCCGCGACGTCGGGCGTCTGTCATTGCCTAATAACACGCTGTTGCTGGAATTCGACCGGCTGTTTGCCAATATTGAGCAAACACAAAAGTCCGGACGTCGTTTCTGTGAAGAGCTGGGGATGAACCTGCTGGAGCGTCTGTTGCTGCGTGCAATGGAAGAAGATCCGCAGAGTCCGCAAAAAATTATGGATCCGCGCGTTATCGAAGCCTGCCAGTTCATAACCGGCAATCTGGCCGGGGAGTTGCGTATCGACGAAGTGGCGCGTCACGTATGCCTGTCGCCATCACGGCTGGCGCATCTGTTCCGCGAACAGGTGGGGATTAATATTCTGCGCTGGCGCGAAGACCAACGGGTGATCCGCGCCAAGCTGCTGTTGCAGACCACGCAGGAATCCATCGCGACCATTGGCCGCGTGGTGGGATATGACGATCAGTTGTATTTCTCGCGGGTATTTCGCAAACGGGTAGGGGTAAGCCCGAGTGATTTCCGCCGCCGCAGCGTGGAGATTAACTATCCGGCTAAACCGTATAAATCACATCCATGGCCGGAGCAGGAAAATACGGTGGCATATCATTTTTGAGTTTTGCCTTTGCACCTCCCCCTGCGCAGGGGGAGGAAAAAACATTACTCGGCAAAGAAACTCTGTTTCAACGCACGTTCCACACCGCGAAGTTCCGCTAATCCCCGCAGGCGTCCAATCGCCGAATACCCCGGATTGGTTTTCTTGTGCAAATCATCCAGCATCTGATGGCCGTGATCCGGACGCATCGGGATGGCGCGCAGATTACCGGCGCGGCGGCGGGTTTGCTCTTCGGTCAAAATCGCTTTAATTACCGCGACCATATCCACATCACCGTCCAGATGGTCGGCTTCA
Organism: Rahnella bruchi; assembly: GCF_003614975.1. Taxonomy (GTDB): domain Bacteria; phylum Pseudomonadota; class Gammaproteobacteria; order Enterobacterales; family Enterobacteriaceae; genus Rahnella; species Rahnella bruchi. The sequence continues at coordinate 107,144 of NZ_QZWI01000004.1, forward strand.
TGGAAGCTGCCTGGCACTTCTTCACGCCGCGTGGCGCGCAGGTGGATGAAGTGCACACGGTCAGCGTAATCAGTCATCATTTTCACCAGGTCGTTATCTTCACGCACGCCGTAAGAACCGGTGCAGAAGCAGAAACCGTTGTGAATACTGTCGACGGTTTCTTTCAGCCATTGCATGTCTTCAATGGTGGAAATTATGCGCGGCAGACCGAGGATAGGGCGCGGAGGATCATCCGGATGAACCGCCAGACTTAATCCACATTGCTCTGCTACCGGCACAATGCTGCGCAGGAAGTGCGCCATGTTTTCGCGCAGTTTGGCTTTGTCGATTCCGTCGTAAGTCGCCAGACGGGCGCGGAACTGATCCAACGTGTAGCCTTCTTCTGCACCCGGCAGACCGGCGATGATGTTAGAAACCAGCTGGTCTTTATCTGCCTGCGTCATCGCCGCAAAGTATTCTGACGCTTGTTCCTGTTCTTGCGCACTGTAATAAGAGGTCGCGCCTTCGCGTTTAAGCAAATGCAATTCAAATGCAGCGAAAGCGATATGGTCGAAGCGCAGGGCGCGGGAACCGTCCGGCAGCAGATACCCCAGATCGGTACGCGTCCAGTCGAGAACCGGCATGAAGTTATAGCAAACCGTATCGATGCCACATTCAGCCAGATTGCGGATGGATTGCTGGTAGTTAGCAATGTGCTTCTCAACATCTCCGCTGCGGGTTTTGATTTCCTCATGCACAGGAATACTTTCCACCACGGACCACACCAGACCTTTGGCTTCGATGATCGCCTTACGTTTTTTGATCTCTTCTACCGGCCAGACTTCACCGTTAGGAATATGGTGCAGGGCGGTGACCACGCCAGTTGCGCCAGCCTGACGCACATCATCAAGCGAAACCGGATCGTTCGGGCCGTACCAACGCCATGTCTGTTCCATGTGTTTTCCTTAAAATTGTTAACTGACTCTCTGAATGTAGTTGACGCATGGCCGGTGATAAGTTCAATCTTAATGCGCGGTCTGGTCAGGTGGTCTGCTGGTCAGGCCATCAGACCGACATATGATTCAGTATCAAACCGATGATTAATGTGACCTGGATAACAGATCTGCGATTCAGCAAGAACACGGAGACAATAATGGAATTACCAACCCTGAAGGTGGAACGGCTGTATCGCCAGATTTCAAACGTACTGATTAACTGCATCAATACCGGACAGTTTGCGCCGGGTGCGATGATCCCGTCCGAACGCGACCTTTCCAAACAGCTGGGCGTCAGCCGTTCTTCCATTCGCGAAGCGTTGATTGCTCTGGAGATCACCGGATGGGTGGAAATCCGCACCGGCAACGGTGTATATGTCAGCGACCCGCTTCCGCAGACCACACCAGCGGCTCAGACGGTCAGCAATGAAGAAGAATTCAGCCTGCAATCGCTGGTGAAAGCGCGTCAGATGTATGAAGCGATGACGGCAGAACTGGCAGCGATCAACGGCACCGACGAGCAGCGTGTGAAGCTGAAAGAAATAGCCGATGAGTTAAACAAGCTCAATGCCAACAACGATGCTTTTCTGGAAGCCGACCGCCGGTTCCATCTGATGATAAGCGAAATGACTGGCAACGAAGTGCTGCACGATATGATGGGGTATCTGTGGGATAAACGTCGTTCCCGCCGCTTTATGCGCCTGGAAAGTCATTACACCGAAGTGGATTTCGCCCGCGAGATGAATGCCGATCATCAGGGCATTTTGGACGCCATTCTGGCGAAAGATGGCGCGGGGGCGAAGGCAAGAATGAGCCGACATTTGCAGCATGTGTATGACCAGCTATTTGCGGAGTGACAGTATCAATACCGGACACAGGCAAAACCTTGGGTTGCCACCCAAACGGGCCTCAAGAGGCGCCTATCGCCGCGCCTCTTAAGAATCTCCGGCTCTTTCACTGCGCGCTCTGCTCGCTGGCTATGTTTCATAAGCCACAGCGATAGCCGCAAAATCCCGCCGCTGCGCGGTTCCCTCCCTTCGGGTTACAACCCGCGTAAAAGACACGCGGTTTTCCACCTCTCGTCCGGCGGTATTTTGGAACCGGCCTCAGGCTTCTACTTCACAACCTTGCTTGTTTTATTTTTGATTTTTTAAAAGCTGCGGGCGATTCAGAAATCTTGCTGAGCGGAGCGGCTTCGAGACCATAGGCTCGAAGACCGAGAGAAGGCAGTGCGAAGCACCTGAATTTGCGCCACTCACTGATGCGCCGGAACATGTCCGTCGTCCCAGCGGCAGCATGGTGTGAAAAAAGCGCGGAGTCCAGAGGCCCGCGCGTTACCGGGTCTCTGGTCGGTGTGGGCAGATGCCCACGGTCTTGACCTCAAGGCCAGTTTGGGTGGCAACACCAAGGGGCTGAGAGTGTGGGCGGCGAGCCCACAAACCAACCGTCAGCTCGGATACGGCACCCATCCTCCGCCGTTCAGCCGGATATAGATTTTCCCCTGATATTCCATCACCACCGAGTTTTCATTTTCAGAAACCAGCGGAGTTTGCGGCAGGTTCGAACCGAAGGTTTTCCAGTCCATCGTCTGGGTGGTGAATACTTTACCGTCCACCGCGCGCGCGACCATTTCTGAAATCGCCTGATAGCTGCTCTTTCCGTCGATTTTCATTGGCGATGGCGCATGCGGCGCCTGCATACCAAAGAACTTCACACCGACCGGAATGTGAGTAATGCCCGGACTCGGGATATCACGCAGACCGGAAATTTGCATTTTGTCGCCCACCAACGCTGCACCATGCTCAGGCACAACGACCAGCATCACTTTACGACCGGATTTATCCAGCTGATCCATAAAGGCGTTCAGCTGAGTCAGCAGCGTCTGGGCGCGGTTATGGTAGTCCGCACCTTTATTACTGCCGACGTAACGGTTGCCGTCATGCAACGGGATCAGGTTGAAGAAGGTTGCGGTACGTGCAGTCCCGGCTTTTTCCTGATTTTCCAGCCAGCGGGAGAACAGCTGACCGTCGTTGAAGATTGGCGAGCCATCGAAAGAGGTCAGTTCATAACCCAGACCGGCCTGCGACATCAGCGGAGCTTTCATGTCAGCATCATCACGCAGATTGCCGATGTAATTACCGAACTCGCCGGTGTGATCCATCGCCAGCTGAGAGGTGAAGCCAAGACGCGCCAGATCGTCAAACAGATAACATTGCTGACCGGCTGGCTGATACAAATCGTGGTGTGATGGCTGGCCGCAGCTTGCGCGCAGCAGACGAATCGATGCCGGACCACTGTAAGCGGTGGCGGAGTTGAAATTGCTGAACACAAAATCAAAGCGCGACCATAGCGGTGAGTTCGATAGATTCACGGCGTCCAGATCAGACCAGGCCAGTGAACAGATATTGATGACCAGCAGATCGAAAGGCTGGGCATCAGCAGGTAGTGCATCAGGAAACTTCGTCGCTTTGCGGCGTTCGTTTTGATAGAACTGATCCAGATACGCATTCAGATTGGCATTGGTCGGCGGACCGCTGACGGTATTGTCAGTGCCAGAGGGGGCCACTTGTGCCGGAGCGGCAACCGTATTTTGTGCCACCACCGGAGCCGGTGAATGCGTAAACAATGGCGTGATCAGGCCGCTGAAATTCACCCACAACAGGGCTATCACGGTGAATGTGGTCAGACGCAGCCATTGTGAAATGAACAGATAACCGACCAGCAGTGCGAAACCGACCGCAATCCATTCCCAGTTGATGAAACGATCAACCAGTTCAAGCAAGTAACTGACGCTGAAACCCGCGACATCAGCGCCCTGATTAACAATGGAATGCCAGCCCGGCAGCCAGGTATCGTGATAAAGCAGCGCCAGCCCGAATGGCAGGGCAACCCATTGCCGCCAGCGATGCAGACGCAGGGATCGCAGAGGGAATAACAGCACCGCCGCAAAAACCAGATTGCTCAGTGCGTCAAAATTCAGATAACCCTGTGAAAGCAAAACGAATTTAAGTAAGAAATAATAGTTCCAGGCGCCGAGACCGCGCCAGGATTGCCAGATCCGCAAACGCGGAGAAGAGGAGTGCGATTCGTTCATAATGAAGTTTTGGATTTCCCTGTAGCCGCAGAATTATCAGGCAATGTAGCGGATCGTTTCCGGCTCTTATTGATGGTGCTCATCGTCATCGGTGTTAAATAACGCGGCGAAAAAAATTGCATCGCAAAACGGTTTTTCCAGCGCGGTAACCGGCTGCGCAGGGCATATCCCAGCGGGATAAAAATCACCGCCGCCAGAATAAAAATTTCGATAATGTCCTGAATGTCCATTTCTCTTACTCCGGCGTCTGAATAACAGGCGTATCGCTCAAGGCGAGCGTAACGGGAACGGGCTGATGAACCTGCGCCCGTTTGATAGGTTCGGGTTTATGCGCGACAAAAGGCTGCGCCTCTGACACAGGTTTTGCCACCGGCGGTTTGGCGGCCAGGCGGCGAATTTCTGTCTGAATATCCAGTTCATGGCTCCAGAATGTCTGACTGGTAAAGACCTCTTTCACCGGCAGATTAAACAGAAAAGCCAGAACATTTTCGACATCGCTGACCTGACAGTTTGACAGGAACAAATACAGATGACGCTCTGTGATGGTCAGAATATCGCCGTCGCGGCGCAGCGAACAAAGCGACATCGCCTGCTGCGGGCTGATCCCGGCGGCCGGGCGCAGCGAGATCAAAATTCCGCGTGATTCTGTCGCCAGGGCGGCATGATCCCAGATATCGCGCATCACTTCGCAGAATACCGGCAGCGGCAGATAACCTTTATGATGCGTTGGCAGGCGGCTGTCGAGCAACACGTCGATATCCTGTGGCACATGGCGGGTGAACGTCAGGTTTTGCAGATCGTCCAGTAAGGTCAGGAAGTTGGAAAGACGCGCAGCGTGCGGCACGACCAGATTAGCGCCGCAGGCTTGCAGCAAACGTTGATCGACATAACGCAGGGAAGAATTCATTTCACGCACGACAATTTTCAAAGCATTCCCGCGCTGAATACGTAAAAGATGGATCTGACGCGCCAGCACTTCCACTTCATCATTCCCGGCAAGCGCAAAAATCACCGTGGCGGAGCGGGCGTGTGTCGCTCTTTCGGTCAGCGCTTCATTACTGTCAAACAGGAACCAGCGTTCGGAAAGTGCAGGCGCACCTTCGAGAACTGAACGCTCTGCCAGCAACATCCACTGGTCATCACCGGTTTGGGCAGATACCGGAGAAGGGGCGTTTTTCTGGATTTCCCAACCGTTTTCACGAGGGGTGATGGGATAAAGCGTATTCGCCTCGACGCCCAGATTGTCATGCCACCAGGAAATGCCCCACTGATTCGGTTCCACATCGGTCTTTAAATCGGCAAGACCGTATATATTGCGATGGTATAAATGTAAGCGGGATTTAACAGCATTAATGCCGGTGCCGTAGCAGATAATAAGGAGTGTTGCGCCTTTATTATTCGCGCCTGACCGAATTTTACTCAGCCAACGGGAAAATTGTTTTTCATTTACTTCCTGACATCGGTTTGCAGGAAGTAATAAAATCATTAAGGAAGTAACATAATTAGGCAAAAGATTAATATCGGCAGGCAACCCAAGAAACGCACTTTTACCCTCGCTGAACTGGTAATAAAACGTTTGCTTCGGGTGATTTTGCAAATGCGTAAGAAGAATATTGTCGTCGGGTAGTCTATTTTCATCTTCAGCGCAAATTAAATTGTGCTGCGGGAAAAACAGGCTGACAGGGACCTCTCCCCGCTGAGCTTCAAGCACTTGTCCGCTCAGACGATATGCCGCTTCCTGGCTGTCAGTATTGACCCAGTAAAGCCCCTGAGCCTGCATCTGGGCTAAACCATTCCAGAATTGCTTCATGCCCAATGAAAAGGAGAGTGCCATATAGTTAATCTGCTTCTGTTTGGTTCTGATTAAAAGACGGTTTTGATTAAAAGTCTGCTGGGACACACTGGTAAATGTGAGTATAATAAATTCTATCATTGCTACATTAAATAATCATAATTCTTCACAATATTGTTTGATACTAAAATACCTAAGAGTACAGGGCAATTTGTCAGCACTGAAGTATCAGCATTTGGATTGAAGCAGGGAGAGAACCGGTGGGAACCAATATTACAAGCTCAGATGATTCCGAACCGTTCAAAGATGACGATTTCCATGCGCTGAGTCACCTTTTTTCTCTTTCAGAATTACATTACGTAGATATAGCCCGTAAAGAAAAAATTCCGCAACTAATGTCCCGCTGGCCATTATTGGCTGAGTTGGCGCAATTCGCTGAACACAGCGCGGAGAAAAAATAATATGGCTGTCATCGCGTTACAGGGTTTTCGTGGCGGCACCGGCACCACGTCGGTAACTGCGGCGCTGGCCTGGGGGCTCGCGCAACTGAATGAAAAAGTTCTGGTAATCGACTTTTCGCCGGAAAACATACTGCGATTGCATTTTGGCATGCCCTTCGCTCAGACGCGCGGCTGGTGCTCAGCGCACAAGGCCGGCGAAGCCTGGCAAAAAACAGCAATGCGTTATCACTCCCATCTCGATTTTCTTCCTTATGGTCATGTTGCTGGCGAAGATGCCAGTCATGCTGAATTCGACTGGAAAAAAGCCATCACGCAGCTCAAAAATACCGGTGTTTATGACTGGATCCTGATTGATGCTCCGGCGGCAGACCCTCTGCCTGCGCAGGCGGTGGCCGACAGCACGGTGGTGCTTTTGCACGCCGATACCCAGTCTCACCTCCGGTTACACCAGCACGAGCTGGCGGCGAATGGCCGCTATTTGCTCAATCAGTTCATTCCTTCCAGCCAGTTACAGCAGGATATTCTGCTGTTGTGGCAAGAAACTTTGCCAGCATTGATTCCGGTGATTTTACATCGTGATGAAGCGATGGCGGAATCGCTGGCGGCGAAACAACCGGTCGGTGAATGGAAAGATAACAGCAAGATCGCCCGTGAAATAAATACGCTGGCGAACTGGTTTCTGCTCAATCTTCGTCAGCCGAACACGGTGCGGAGTCCGGCAACATGAACGGCCTGCTGAACGTCTTTCTTGTGCCCCCGGTCATGCAGGAATTGCAGTACCGTTACCGCCGGTACCGTCAGGCAAAGTCCTCGCGTATCGCTTGCGGCATGATGATTTTTTGTGTGGCGGTGTGCTGGCTGTTTCTGCGATTTGAGTCACCGGCCTGGCAGCGTGTCGGGGCGCAACGTACCCGCTGGTATCCGCAAATATCACCTGCACGCGTGCGCCTGGCCGATCCGTTACGTTACCTGGTTCAAAGCCTGTGGTTGATGATAATTATCCCGGCCGGGAAAACCCGCGGCGGCATCGTTTATACACAGTGGCCGCAAAAATTGCGGGAAAAAACCCACAACTGGCTGGAATCTTTGCCAAAAAAGGTGAAGCAAAATCCGCTGGAAATTCGTATCACGCGTCGTATCGGCAAAATGAATCGCGTGGGCAGACGGGTTCTGATGCTGATGGCAGGGCTGGTGGCGTTTACGCTGGCCATGTTCTGTATTTCTCAGCCTTTTGGTTATGTCGCTCAGTTTATTTTCGTGGTGCTGCTGTGGAGCATTGCGATGGTTATCCGCCGTATTCCGGGGCGTTTCCCGGCGCTGATGATGATCGTTCTGTCGCTGACCATTTCCTGCCGTTATTTATGGTGGCGCTACACCTCGACGCTGAACTGGGAAGATCCGCTGAGCCTGATTTGTGGTTTATTGCTGTTGGGGGCGGAAACCTATTCCTGGACGGTGCTGGTTCTGGGTTATATCCAGACAATATGGCCGCTGAATCGTAAACCGGTGCCGATGCCGGAAGATGTGTCGACCTGGCCGACGGTTGACCTGATGATCCCAACCTATAATGAAGATCTCAGCGTGGTAAAACCGACGTTGTACGCTGCGCTCGGACTGGACTGGCCACGTGAAAAACTCACCATTTACCTGCTCGATGACGGTAATCGTCAGGAGTTCGCCGATTTTGCGCATGAAATCGGTATAAAATACATTGCGCGTGAAACGCATGAGCACGCCAAAGCCGGTAATATCAATAATGCGCTGAAACAGGCAAAAAGTGAGCTGGTAGCGATTTTTGACTGCGACCATGTGCCGACACGTTCTTTCCTGCAACTGACCGTCGGCTGGTTCTTCAAAGATAAAAAACTCAGCATGATGCAGACGCCGCATCACTTTTTCTCGCCGGATCCGTTCGAACGTAATCTGGGACGTATGCGACGCACGCCGAACGAAGGCGAGTTGTTTTACGGGCTGGTGCAGGACGGAAATGACCTGTGGGATGCCAGCTTCTTTTGCGGTTCCTGCGCGGTGTTACGCCGTGATGTGCTCGATGAGATTGGCGGTATCGCGGTGGAAACCGTGACCGAAGATGCCCACACTTCGCTGCGTATGCACCGCCACGGCTACAGTTCAGCCTATATCCGTATTCCGCAGGCGGCGGGGCTGGCGACGGAAAGTCTTTCTGCCCACGTCAGCCAGCGTGTCCGCTGGGCGCGCGGGATGGTGCAGATATTCCGACTTGATAATCCGTTGTTTGGTAAAGGACTGAAACTGGCGCAACGGTTATGTTATGCCAACGCCATGTTGCACTTCCTGGCTGGGATCCCGCGGCTTATCTTCCTGACCGCGCCGCTGGCGTTTCTGTTATTACACGCTTACATCATTTATGCCCCGGCGATTGCGATTGCGCTGTATGTTCTGCCGCACATGATCCACGCAAGCCTGACCAACTCCCGTGTGCAGGGGAAATACCGTCACTCGTTCTGGAACGAAATCTACGAAACCGTGCTGGCGTGGTATATCGCCAGGCCAACAACCGTGGCTTTATTTAATCCGCACGCAGGTAAATTCAATGTCACGGCGAAAGGTGGCCTGAACAAGCACGCCTACGTTGACTGGAAAATAAGCCGCCCGTACCAGATCCTGATGCTCCTCAATCTGGCCGGTATGATTTTCGGCATTTACCGCATTATTTATGGTCGCCCGGATGAAATCCTGACCGTGGTGGTGAGCATGGCGTGGGTGATTTACAACATGATTATCCTCGGCGGGGCGATTGCGGTGGCGTTTGAATCGAAGCAGGTGCGTCAGGCGCACCGCGTCGAAGCCAGAATGCCAGCATCACTGTTAAAACCGGACGGCCACATTTATGTCTGTACCGTCCAGGACTATTCTGACAATGGGGTCGGTCTGGAAACCCAAAGTGCCAACCAGTTTAATGCCGGTGACAACGTCACGTTATTGTTGCATCGTGGTCAGCAGGAATACGCCTTCCCGATGCAAATCAGCAGGGTGTTTGGCACCAGCATGGGGATGCAACTTTTGCCGCTCACCACGCAACAACATATCGATTTCATTCAATGTACTTTTGCCCGTGCTGACAGCTGGGTATTACGCGAAGACAGTTTCCCTGAAGACAAACCAATGGAAAGCCTGCGTGAAGTGCTCGGGCTCGGTATTCGCGGTTACCTGCGCATGCTGGATATCGCGCCGCAACGTTTGCGTCCGCTTGCCTCCCGCACCCAGTCGTTTGGTGGCTGGCTGCTGTCTTTCGCACCACGAAATCCGCCGCTGTCCGTTCAGCCTGATGAACCCAACCTGATGATGACGAAATAATGAAAAGACTTCCTTTAACAACTCTGATGGCATCCGCATTGATGTCATTGGCGATGGGTTCAGCGGCTCCGGCCTTCGGTGCGCCAGCGGGCGCAGTAAATCAGCCAGCTCCGACAGTCACGGCGGAAAACACCGTGGTGGCGCCTCAGGTGACGCTGCCTATGGTAGCGCCCGCGGTGAATCCGATGATTATTCCGGGCGCGCCGGTGCGCAATATCACGCTGCCACTTGCTGACGTCGCGCCAACGCCGGGTGCGATTACCCTGCGTGGTATTCAGCCCAATGGCCAGATTGAATTTGGTGTGCGCAGTGACGAAGTGGTAACACAGGCCATGCTGAATCTGGAATTCACGCCGTCGCCGTCGCTGATCCCGGTTGAATCGCATCTGAAGGTGTATCTCAATGATCAGCTGATGGGCGTTGAAGTGATCGACAAAGATCAGCTCGGCAAGAAAAATCACTTACAGATGGCGATTGATCCGCGCTATATCACGGACTTCAACCGCATCCGCCTGGAATTTGTCGGTCATTATAAAAGTGTCTGTGAAAACCCGGCCAACAACACGCTGTGGCTGGAAATCGGCAAGGGCAGTTCCATCAGTCTGCAATATCAGAAACTGCCGCTGAGCAACGATCTGGCACATTTCCCGATACCTTTCTTTGATGCGCGTGACAGCCGTCCGCTGGATTTACCCATGGTATTTGCCGCCTCGCCGGATGCTACCCAGCAACAGGCCGCAGCCATTCTTGCCTCGTGGTTTGGTACCAAAGCACAGTGGCGCGGCCAGTCGTTCCCCACGCTGTACAACCAGCTGCCGGACAGCCATGCCATCGTCTTTGCCACCAACGACAAACGTCCGGATTTCCTCAAAGATATGCCGCCGGTGAAAGGGCCGGTGGTGCAGATGGTGAGCCGCCCGGACAATCCGTACGTCAAAATGCTGCTGATTTTAGGGCGTGACGATAAGGACTTACTGACGGCTGTGAAGGGCATCGCGCAGGGGAATATCCTGTTCCGTGGCGAAACCATCGGGGTGGATACTGTTGACCAAATCCAGCCGCGACAGCCGTATGATGCGCCAAACTGGGTGCGGACCGACCGTCCGATGAATTTCGGTGAACTGAAACAGTACGCCGAACAGTTGCAGTCAGACGGCATTCAGCCGAATCCGATTACGCTCAATATCAATCTGCCGCCGGATCTGTTCCTCATTAACAGCACCGGTATTGATATGCGACTGAAATATCGTTACACGTCGCCGCAGCTGAAAAATACCTCGCGCCTGAGTATCAGCCTGAACAACCAGTTTGTGCAGGACCTGACCCTGAAAACTGGTCACGATCAGGATTCGCAGATTCTGCGTCTTTCCCTGTTGCAGGGGCTGCTGGATGGCAGCAAAGACCTGAATATACCGGCGCTGAAACTCGGAGCCGTCAACCAGATGCGCTTTGATTTTGACTACACCTCGCTGCTGGCGAGCGCGACAGAAGGCCGCTGTGAAATCTTCACCATGGCCCCGAATCACGTGGTCATTGACGACAGTTCAACCATCGACTTCTCCGGTTACCGTCACTTTATGGCAATGCCGGATTTGCGCGCGTTCGCCAATGCCGGTTTCCCGTTCAGCCGCATGGCCGATTTGTCGCAAACGCTGGTACTGGTTCAGCCACAACCGCAGCCGGTTCAGCTGACAACGCTGCTTGATGCGATGGGCAATATCGGTGCGCTGACCGGTTATCCGGCACTGGGCGTCGGGCTGACCGAAGACACCGCGAAGGCGAAATCGACCGATGCCGATTTACTGGTGATTGGCAATCTGCCGGAAGGTCTGCGTGACGACAGTATGCGCGATGACAAAAAAGCCAATCTGCTGATCAGCGCCGCGCGTGACGCAGTGAATACGCCAATCCGCCAGACTCCGCTGCCTGACAATACCGCACCGGCAAGTGACGCACGGGTGGATACCCGTTCGCAAATCACGGCGCAGGGCCCGATTGCAGCGGTAGTGGGTTTGCAGTCACCGTATTTTGACCAGCGCAGCGTGGTGGCACTGATGGCTAACAGCCCGAAAGGGTTTGAAATGCTCAATACCTCCATGCAGGACACCAAACAACGCGCGAAGGTCTTTGGCTCTGTGACGGTGGTGCGTGATTCCGGTGTCAGCAGCCTGCGAGTCGGCGACACCTATTACGTCGGCCATCTGCCATGGTGGGAACGCGTGTGGAATGCGCTGGCTACACATCCGGTGCTGCTGGCGGTAATGGCGGTTCTCGTGGTGCTGTTGGCAGCGATTCTGTTGTGGACCGGCCTGCGTTCACTGGCGCGTCGTCGTTTGTCTGATGATGATCAGGAATAAACACGTGAACACCGGCGCCAAAATGCATTTCTCTCTCAACCGGCTGGCCCTGACGTTAGGGCTGGCGCTGCTGGCTGCGCCCGCGATGTCAGCAGCGGAGGTTTCCCCCGAACAGTGGCTGCTGGAGCAGGTACGTATCGGGGAGGCCAGCCATCAGGATGATTTAGTGCGCCAGTCGCTCTTTCGCCTCGAACTGATGGACCCGCAAAATCCTAAGGTGCTTTCAGCCCGTTTACGTCTGCTACTGCGTGAAGGGGATCAGGCCAAAGCGCAGCAGCAACTGGAAAAAATCAAACAGATTGCGCCAGGTTCTGACGATTACCGGCAGGCTGAACTCAGCCTGAAAATTGCTTCACCACAGATGCAGCAAAAGCTGCAACAGACGCGTCTGCTGGCAACAGCAGGACGACTGGATGAGGCCAAAAAACAGTACGATGAACTGTTTGGCGGTCAGCCGCCGACGCTGGATCTGGCCGTTGAATACTGGCAACTGATTGCCCGTCTTCCGGGGCAAAAAGCCCGCGCACAGGCGCAGCTTCAGGCACTGAATAACCAGTATCCCGGCGATGTACAACTGCGGCTGCAACTGGCGCAGATGGCCTTCGAACAGGGTGATAACGCCAAAGCCGTGGGGCTGATTAAACAGATTGCTGCCACCAACGAAGGGCGTTCATCCGCCGCAGATTTATGGCTGGCGCGCATTAAAGACCAGCCGGTGAGCAATGCCAGCGTCGATGCCTTGCAGCAATTTATTGCCACATTTGATACCGGCCCGCAGGTCATTGTGGCTCAGCAGGAACTCCAGCGTCAGCAAGGATTACTGGCCGATCCACGCTATCAGGCCCGTATCCGTGGTCTGGCGCAGATTGAAAAAGGCGGTTCGACCGGCGCGATTGCGCCGCTGAAACAGGCTTTGCAGGCCACACCAAATGACGCCGAAGTGCTGGGCGCGATGGGGCTGGCCTATTCCCGCGCCGGTAACCGCCAGCAGGCTCTGACGATGTTCCAGCGTGCTAAAGTGGCGGAAACGGACAGCTATAACACCGGAAAATGGAGCAGCCTGATCCAGACGAACAGCTACTGGCTGAAAATCGATCAGGGCGATAAAGCACTAAAAGCCGGACAGTTCGCTCAGGCCGAAGCGGCGTATCAGCAGGCGCAGCGCCTCGACCCGCGTGACCCGTGGGCACCCATCGGGCTGGGTGATGTGGCGGTAGCGCGTAAAAACGATCCGCAGGCAGAACAGGCTTATCGCCGTGCGCTGATGTTTGAACGTGATAACAGCAGCGCCCAGCGCGGGCTGACCAATATTTATCAGCGGCAGTCACCGCAAAAAGCCCTCGATTACATCAACTCTTTACCGGCGGCGTCACGGGCAAAACTCAGTGACAAGCAGCACGGTTTACAAAGCGATCTGCTTACCGCTCAGGCGGAGAAATATGCCTCCCAACGCAACTGGAATCAGGCGGCAAACCGCTACGCTGAGGTACTAAAACTTAATCCGGACGATGTCTGGGCGACGTATCACTACGCCGATACTCTGCGGGAAGCGGGCGAACCGGCCAAAGCTGATGCCGTTTTTGCTCAGTTTGCGGCTAAGCATCCTTCCGACCCGCAACAGGTTTACGCCTATTCGCTGTATCTCTCAGGTTCGGATCGCGATGATGCGGCATTGCGTCATCTGCACACCTTGCCGGAAGCCAAATGGAACGACAACATGCGCGAAATGGCGCAGCGTATCCAGCTGGATAAAACGCTCACCGCGATTGATACCTCGCTGGCGTCGGGCAACACCACGCAGGCGAAACAGGAATTACAACAGGCCAATCTGCAGGGGCTGAGTCTTAATCAGCAGCGGCGTGTGGCAATGGCGTGGCGGGATGTCGGTGAAACCACCAAAGCCGCTTCGCTGTTACAACCGCTGAAAGTTGCCGCCGCGTCACAACCCGCCGGGCAAGACAAAGCGCTGATTTATCGCAATGCTGCCAACGTTGAACAACAGCTCGGTCAGCCAAATCTGGCATTGCAGGATTATCAGCAGGCGATGGTCGCCAGCGGGATCACCGATAAAGTGCCGCAGGACAATGACGGTTATACACGACTGACGCGTAACAATGCCGGTGATGACTGGCTCAAACGTGGCATCCGTTCTGATGCGCATGATTTGTACCGCCAGCAGGATGTGAATTTCACCGTAGATACAGATTCCTGGACTTCGAGCGGAACGCCGGGAAAATCAGATCTCACCGCGAACACCACCATGTTTCAGGCCGATATGCCGGTTTATCAGGGCCGCGGATTCCTGCGTGCCGACTGGGTGCGTATGGATGCCGGAACGTTCGACAATGAAAACGGCAACTATGAGGCAAGCTTCGGCACGTGTAGTGATCAGAGCTGCCGCAGTTACCGCAGCCAGACAGCGAATGGCCTCAGTCTGGGCGCAGGCTGGGAAAATGACAAATGGAAAGGGGACCTGGGAACCACGCCACTGGGCTTCCCGGTCGTCAACTGGGTCGGCGGACTGGCTTACAGCGGTGACTGGGACAAGATTGGCTGGACGACAACCGTCTCCCGCCGTCCGATTTCCAGCTCGTTACTTTCGTTTGCCGGAGCAAAAGATCCGGGCACAGGAACTACCTGGGGGGGCGTTATCGCCACCGGTGGCAGCCTGGGTTTAAGTTACGATCAGGGACAGGCAAACGGCGTATGGGCTGACCTGAGCGCGCATAAGCTGACCGGTAAAAATGTCGAAGACAATACCCGCGAGCGTTTGATGGGAGGGTATTACTACAAAGTCATCAATGAGGATAACCGCCGGGCGACCGTCGGCCTGAGTTCGATGGTCTGGCATTACCAGAAAGATCTCAGCGGTTATACGCTGGGACAGGGCGGTTATTATAGTCCGCAGCAATATTTCTCACTCTCTGTGCCGGTCAATTATCGCCAGCGCACTGAGAACTGGTCATGGCAGCTGGGGGGCTCGGTATCCTGGTCCCGTTCTTCGACCAGCGATCAAAAGCGTTATCCGATTCAAAACCTGATCCCTGATTCATTACCGGATAAAAGCGCTATCGAAACCGGCAGCAGCGGTTCTGGTTTTGGTTACACGCTTCAGGCCCTGGTGGAGCGCCGCATCAGTTCTCACTGGACCGTCGGCGGGGGTATCGATATTCAGCAGGCAAAAGATTACACACCAAGCCATGTCCTGCTTTACGTGAGATATTCAATGAAAGGATGGCAGGGGGATCTGGATCTGCCGCCGCAACCGTTAGAGCCATATGCGGACTTTAAGTAATGCCAGACCGGGCATTAGGGCGGTTTTCGCTGGCGCGAGGCTTTTCTCGCTTGCAGCGAGAGGGAACGCTTACAGCGAGAGGGAACGCTTGCGCGACAAGGTGAACGCTTGCAGCGAAGGCTTGATCGAGACAATTTCGGTTTCTTAATAACGGTTATCACCCGGCTTTTCTCGCCGAAACCGACCAAAGGAGGAAAGTGCTTTTCCTCCTTTGGATTCCTCCTCGCTTTTCAACAAGTGCTTCGCTCGCTGGCTATGTTTCAGGTATCGCAGCGACAGGCTGGAAATCTTGCCGCTGCGCGGTTCCTTCTCTCGGTCTTCGAGCCATAGGTCTCGAAGCCGCTCCGTTCAGCAAGATTTCTGAAACGCCCGCACAATCTTAAATTCAAAAACGGAATGGATTTATCTTTTAGATAAGTGCATTGGCGTGCTCAAAAATGGCACCGAATGAACGGTTCGAGACCTGAGGCTCGAAGCCTGAAATGAGGGAATCGCGCAGCGATGACATTTTGCGCCACTCACATATGTACCAGAATATGTCCGTCGCGCCTGCGTTAGCGCGCAGTAAAAGAGCCGGAGATTCTTAAGAGGCGCGGCGATAGGCGCCTCTTAAGGCCAGTTTGGGTGGCAACCCAAGGTTTTGACGTTGTGGGCCGACGCCCACGGTTTTGACCTTAAGGCCCGTTTGGGTGGCAACCCAAGGTTTAGCCCTTCGCGGCCAGCGAAAAGCGAGATTAAACAGCGCCCTGTTTATACCTGTCTTCCCCCCATCTCACCATTCCCTCCAGCAACTGCTTCAGCAACTCCTGGAGTGCAGCCGCCTTATCAGGCGCAAAGGCGAAAGGTTCGATCTCTTCCATGTAATTCACCTGCGCCAGTTCAAGCTGAACGGCGTGAATATCCCTGTCCGGCTGGCCGTAAGCGCGGGTGATGTAACCGCCTTTGAAGCGGCCATTGAGCACATGACTGAAACGGGTTTGCTGTTGACAGGTACGTTCGAGAATTTCACTCAGAGCCGGTGAGCAGCTGGCGCCGCTGTGAGTGCCAAGATTCAAATCCGGAAGCTGCCCGTCGAACAAGCGTGGGATCACCGAGGCAATAGAGTGCGCATCAAACAGTAACGCATAGCCAAATTCCTGCTTTAAACGTGTCAGTTCAGCGTGAATTTTCTGATGATACGGCTGCCAGATTTGATCAAGATACAGCTGGCGTTGCGCATCAGTCGGGGTCATTCCCGGTTTAAAGGTATCGCGTCCGTCAAATAACGTATCGGGATACAGGCCGGTTGTCGCGGTGGTATACAGGGGTTTATCGTCTGAAGGCCGGTTCAGGTCGATAACAAAACGCGAATACTGACCGACCAGAATGCTGGCACCGAGCGATCGTGCAAAATCGTACAACTGTGGAATATGCCAGTCGGTATCGGAAAGTGGCAGGGCAGCATCACTCAGGCCGCTGGCAACTTCTGGCGTCAGATGCGTACCGGCATGGGGAATGCTGATTAACAGGGGCGCGGTGCCGGAGATAAACTGGTAAGGCTCAGCGATAACAGTGTCGGTTGACGGGCTCATAAACGAAACTCTCCTCGGACTTCTCCACGAAAGACAACGGTGCAGGGCAGCTGACCGCCCAGCCAGTAAACCAGTTCAGCAGGACGCGACAGCGGCCAGTGAATGAAATCTGCGACTTTTCCCGCTTCCAGCGTGCCATGCGTTTGCTGTAAACCCAGTGCACGCGCACCATGGCAGGTGATCCCCGCCAGCGCTTCTTCCGGCGTCAGGCGGAACAACGTACAGCCCATGTTCAGCATCAGACGCAGGGAAAGCGCGGGAGATGTGCCGGGATTGGCATCACTGGCCAGCGCCATTGGCACGTTATATTTGCGAAACGCATCAACAGGCGGGCATTGCGTCTCACGCAGTAAATAATAGGCACCGGGTAATAAAACAGCGACGGTGCCGTTGGCGGCCATTGCCTGTGCATCTTCCGCGGTGGCATATTCCAGATGATCGGCGGATAACGCCTGGTGCCGAGCTGCCAGTGCGCTGCCATGCAGGGACGAGAGCTGTTCGGCGTGCAGCTTGACCGGTAATCCCAGGGCTTGTGCGGCGACAAAAACCCGTTCCACCTGTTCCGGGGAGAACGCAAGATGTTCACAAAAGGCATCCACCGCATCGGCCAGATTTTCACCGGCGACCACCGGCAACAGGGTTTCGCAGATCATCGCAATATAATCATCCGCCCGGCCTTTGAATTCCGGCGGCAGGGCGTGAGCGGCCAGGCAGGTGGATTTCACCTCGACCGGCAACATAACGCCCAGACGGCGGATAACCCGCAGCATCTTCAGTTCACTTTCGATACTGAGCCCGTAGCCGGATTTAATCTCAACGCAGGTGACGCCTTCGGCGAGCAGCGGCTGTAAGCGAAACAGCGCCTGTGCCAGCAGCTCGTCTTCAGTGGCCTCGCGGGTCGCATTGACGGTCGATAAAATCCCGCCACCGGCAGCCGCGATGTCAGCATAACTTACGCCGTTCAGGCGCTGTTCAAATTCCGCGCTGCGGTCGCCGCCAAATACCAGATGGGTGTGACAATCCACGAAACCCGGCGTGATGATGCCGCCTTCAAATTCATGCACTTTTGCACCGGGGAAATCCGGGCAGTCCGCTGCGCTGCCGGTCCAGACAATTTTGCTGCCGGTGACCGCAATCGCGCCGTTTTCAATCAGGTTGTAATGCCCCTCACGCATGGTCACCAGTGTGGCGCCGCGCCATACGCTGTGACAGTCGGAAGGCGGTTCGGAGGAAATCTGTGGGGAAAGGGCTACCGGCATGACAGGCTCCAGGCTGAATTCATCTTGTATAGACAACTAAAGTCAACCTAACGCATAACCTGTAAACCGGCAAGGCAGCCAGCGATAGTTTTTTCTTATTACGAGACGTCTTCCAAAATTTGAACGAAGAGATAGCGGCTATTCAAAGCCGCTATTAAGGTGTGCCGGGTCAGCCGTGGCTGGTGAAACGTCCGAATAACTGATAGCGGGAACCCGGATAAATCAGGCGCGCAGAAGTGACTACGCGGCTGCCGCTCCAGGTACGGCGATGGATCAGGAGGCAAGGCTCATGCTCGTTCAGTTGCAACAATTCGCGCTGCTCATCGCTGGCGCTGATCGCTTCAACGCGATGTTCACCCGCTGTCAGGGGGGCAATTTCCATCAGGTAGGTATAAGGCGTCTGCTTGTTCAGCACCTGTTGCAGATAATCAGGTGCGGTTTCGGGATTCACAAACCGGTCTTCGATTTGCACCGGCACGCTGTTTTCGTAATGCACAATCTGCGAATAAAACAGCAGGGTGCCGGTAGCAATTCCCAGCTGAAGCGCCTGATCGGCATTTGCCAGACGAGCCTCGCACACCAGAATTTTGCTGTCGTGGCGATGCCCGCGCTGCGCAATTTCATCGGCAATGTTATGCACTTCCAACATCGGGGTGTAGGCCTTGGCTTCGGCAACAAAAGTGCCGACCCCCTGCATGCGGATCAAAAAGCCTTCGCTGGTCAGCTCGCGCAAGGCGCGGTTGATCGTCATACGGCTGACGCCAAGCTCGTTCACCAGTTCGCTTTCAGAAGGCACACGCTGGTGTGGTTTCCAGACACCGGCACGGATCTGGCTGATGATCGCCTGTTTCACCCGCTGATAAATCGGCGCAGGCGTATCGCTCATTGCACCCGCCAGTTCGGACAATGTCTGCTGAGACACGCCCTGTTGCGCGGCACCAGACTGCGAAAGTGGTGTGGGCTCCGACATGTCTTTTATCTCACTCAACATTTACCTCACTCAACTTTTGCCTCACTCAATAAATATCCGGGCAAATTGTGGAAGTGTTTTAGTCTGCCCGTTAGTTTCCCCCAGAGAAAGTAAACGGAAAGGGCGTGACGGAAAACTAATTTTATAAAAAAAGGATTGTTGCAAGTTTACAGCGCAATCAGGCATATGTATATGTATAGACAAGTCGCTTAAAAGTTTCGCAATTGTTTCTTAAAAATTGCGTTTATGTTTTTTCTTGCTGACCAGGAACGCTGTTATGCCTGCTTATTTTGCTACACGCGCCTTACTCGCCCGCGGCTGGGCACACAATGTGCGTCTGGACGTGGATGTTACCGGAATTCTCTCTGCTGTGACGCCAGACAGTGACCCGCATGGCTGTTTGCCTCTCAATGGCCCGGTGGTACCGGGAATGCCGAATCTGCATTCCCATGCGTTTCAGCGGGTGATGGCCGGGCTTGCCGAAGTGGCAGGAAATCCGCAGGACAGTTTCTGGACATGGCGTGACCTGATGTATCGCATGGTGCAGCGTCTGACCCCTGAGCAGGTGGGCGTAATCGCCCGTCAGTTGTACATCGAAATGCTCAAGGGCGGTTACACGCAGGTGGCTGAGTTCCATTATCTGCATAACGACATCAGCGGACTGCCTTACGCCGATCGCGGTGAAATGACCGCGCACCTGAGCCACGCCGCAGCGCAGTCAGGCATTGGCCTGACGATGTTACCGGTGCTCTACAGTTACGCCGGATTTGGCGCTCAGCCCGCGCAGGCAGGGCAAAAACGGTTTATTCAGGATGCTGACCGTTACCTGCAACAGCAGGAGATTATTCGTCAGCAACTCACCGGTAATCCGCTGCAAAATCAGGGGCTGTGTTTTCATTCCCTGCGTGCCGTAACGCTTGAGCAAATGCAACAGGTGCTGGCAGCCGGTGATAAAAACATGCCGGTTCATATTCATATCGCTGAACAGCAAAAAGAAGTGAATGACTGCCTTGGCTGGAGCGGTCAGCGCCCGATCACCTGGCTTTATGACAATCTGGATATTGATGCGCGCTGGTGTCTGATCCACGCCACGCATGCTGACCGTTTTGAACTGGCAAGTATGGCAAACAGCGGCGCGGTAGCAGGGCTTTGCCCGACCACCGAAGCGAATCTTGGCGACGGGATTTTCCCCGGAGTGGATTATCTGACGCACGCGGGTCGCTGGGGCATTGGTTCTGACAGCCACGTGTCACTGAACATGGTGGAAGAGCTGCGCTGGTTTGAATACGGCCAGCGTTTACGTGACCAGCGCCGTAACCGCCTGACCACTTCTGCCCAAAACTCGGTGGGTGACGTGTTGTATACGCAGGCATTGCAGGGCGGTGCGCAGGCCTGCGGCGCGGCCATCGGTCAGCTTTCGGCAGGATATCGCGCTGACTGGCTGGTGCTCGACGGTGACAGTCCTTATATCGCCGCAGCAAAAGACAGTGAATTGCTTAACCGCTGGTTGTTTGCCGGTCATTCCGGACAAATCCGCGACGTGTATGTCGGTGGTGTTGCCAGAATTGAGAACGGTCTGCATGCAGACCAGCAGGTTGCGGCGGCAGATTTCCTGAAGCTGCTGAATCAGCTGGCGGAGGACGCCGTATGACACACCGCGAGCATTTCACCTTCGCCAGTCTGCCGGTCAGCCCGTGGCGTAACGGTGGCGGCGAAACCCGTGAAATCATCAGTTATCCGCCGGGGAAAAGTGATTTTGACTGGCGTATCAGCATCGCCACTATCGCAAAGGATGGCCCGTTTTCAGCCTTTCCGGGCATTGACCGTTCTATCACTTTGCTCAGCGGCGAGGGTGTGCATTTGCAGGCATTGCCTGACATAGACCACGCGCTTGATACCTGCGGCGTGCCTTTCAGCTTCAGCGGTGATATCGCGCTCAGCGCCCGTCTGCTGGGCGGCGTGACAACAGATTTTAACGTGATGACCCGCCGCACGGTTTGCGCTGCCCGTGTGAGCGCGACCGGAGAAAGCCTTCGTATCAGCCATGAAAAGGGCGGCGTAGTTTATGTAATCTGCGGCGAGTGGCAAATGCCGGATGGAGTGGTACTTGGCGCGGGTGAAGGGTTTGTCTGGTCTGCGCCACATGCGGAAAATCACGACGCTGAAGATTTTACTGTGACGGCAAAACACGCAGAGGGTCTACTGCTGTGGGCAGCGGTCACGCAATAACACGACACAAACAGCGCGCTAAAAAAGAGCGCAGGACGCACTGATTTGAATCACCAGAAGTCAAAAAACGGAGAGTAACAGACGCACAGTATTGGAAAACCGCCGCTGCCTGAACTGGCATAAAGCTTGCTTTGATATCGTTGGCTAGCTTGTATATACAAGAGTATACAGTGTCGTAATCAGTAGCTTTAAACGTTTTAGTGTTAAGCATGTATAAGCACCCGGCGGGCAGAGTCCTTAGCCGGGTTTACTTCAGGATTCACTTGTCTATACAGGAATAGATTATGGCTTCTTCATCCACTGAGTTTACCCTTTGCCGCCTGCAACCGGGTCAGGTTGACCTGCCAATGCTGCGCAGGATTTATCAGGGCAATGTCCGCCTTGAACTGGCTGAGGAGGCGCGTGCTGGCGTGCTGGCGTCGCAGGAAACGGTCACCCGCATTGTTGAGTCCGGCAAAGTGGTATACGGAATTAACACCGGTTTCGGCAAGCTGGCGCAAACCCGCATTCCGGCTGAGCGTCTGGCGGAACTGCAACGCAATCTGGTGCTTTCGCACAGCGTGGGTATCGGCAAGGATCTGGCGGATAACGTAGTGCGTCTGGTGATGGCGACCAAAGTGCTTAGCCTGTCACGCGGCCATTCCGGTATCCGCATTGAAGTCATAGATGCGCTGATTACGCTGTTTAACGCCGGTGTTTATCCATGCATACCTGAAAAAGGTTCTGTTGGCGCTTCCGGTGATTTAGCACCCCTGGCGCATCTTTCCCTGATGCTGATTGGCGAAGGTCAGGTGACGGCGCAGGGTCAGAAAATGTCAGCCATTGAGGGACTGGCCACCGCCGGACTGAAGCCTTTCGAACTGGGGCCGAAAGAAGGGCTGGCGCTGCTCAACGGCACACAGGTTTCCACTTCGCTGGCGCTGTCCGGTCTGTTCGAAGCCGAGCGTGTCTTCTCTGCCGGGCTGGTGGCTGGTGCGCTGTCTCTTGAGGCTATCAAGGGTTCGGTGAAACCCCTGGATCCGCGCATTCATGAAGCCCGCGGACAGGTCGGGCAAATCGCCGTAGCGGCGGCGCTGACCGAGATCCTCAATGGTAGTGACATTGTCACGTCTCATGCCGATTGCGGACGTGTTCAGGATCCTTATTCCATCCGCTGCGTCCCGCAGGTGATGGGTGCCTGCCTCGATAACCTGCACCATGCCGCGCGCATTCTGCGTATCGAAGCTAATGCAGCTTCCGATAACCCGCTGGTCTTCTCTGAAAACGGCGATGTGATTTCCGGCGGTAACTTCCACGCTGAACCGGTGGCGTTTGCTGCCGATATCATCGCGCTGGCCATCGCCGAAATCGGCGCGATTTCAGAACGCCGTATGGCGCTGCTGCTCGATACCGGCCTTTCCGGTCTGCCACCTTTCCTGGTCAACGACGGCGGGGTGAATTCCGGCTTTATGATTGCGCAGGTGACGGCTGCCGCGCTGGCCTCTGAAAACAAATCGCTGGCACATCCGGGCAGCGTCGATAGCCTGCCAACCTCAGCCAATCAGGAAGATCACGTTTCGATGGCGACCTACGCCGCCCGCCGTCTGGTTGATATGTGTTTTAACACCAGCGTCGTGGTGGGCATCGAAGCGATGGCAGCGGCTCAGGGCATCGACTTTCACCGTCCGCTGCAAAGCTCCTCCGCGCTGGAAAATGAGATGAGAGCCATCCGCGAAAATGTGGCGTTCCTTGAGAAGGACCGCCTGATGGCACCGGACGTGGAAATGATGCGCCTGTGGGCTTCCCGTGAACACTGGCCGGCCGCGATTGAAGCGCTGCTCCCAAGCTTTGCCTGAATCTGATCCTGAATCTGAATTAAAGAGGAAACGACGATGAACGCTCCACAAAAAACGGCTGTAGCCCGTGTTGTCCGTGCTCCGCAGGGCACTGAACTGAGTTGCCAGAACTGGCTGATTGAAGCGGCTTATCGCATGATCCAGAACAACCTCGATCCGGATGTCGCTGAGCGCCCGGAAGATCTGGTGGTCTACGGCGGGATTGGCAAGGCGGCGCGTAACTGGCCTGCCTTCGAAGGTATACTTGAAAGTCTGCGTAAACTGCGCGAAGACGAAACGCTGCTGGTGCAGTCCGGCAAACCGGTGGGTATTTTCCGTACCCACACCGATGCGCCGCGCGTGCTGATCGCCAACTCTAACCTGGTACCGCACTGGGCTAACTGGGATCACTTCCACGAACTCGATAAAGCCGGATTGATGATGTATGGCCAGATGACGGCCGGTTCCTGGATTTACATTGGTGCCCAGGGCATCGTGCAGGGCACTTATGAAACCTTCGCGGAGGCGGGGCGTCAGCACTACGACAGCAATCTGCGAGGCAAATGGATCCTCACTGCCGGTCTGGGTGGTATGGGCGGGGCGCAGCCGCTGGCAGGTGTGCTGGCCGGTGCCTGCGTGCTGGCGATTGAATGTCAGGAGTCGCGCATTGATTTCCGTCTGCGCACCCGTTATCTCGATTACAAAGCGCACAGCATTGATGAAGCGCTGACGATGATCGAAAAAGCCTGCGCTGAGAGGAAAGCGATTTCTGTCGGGCTGCTGGGTAATGCCGCTGAAATAATGCCTCAGCTGGTGGCGCGCGCCAAAGAAGGCGGTCTGCGCCCGGATATTGTCACTGACCAGACATCAGCGCATGATCCGCTGAACGGCTATCTGCCGGAAGGCTGGAGCCTGGAAAAATGGCAGGATGCGCGTCAGTCAGACCCGCAATCGGTAGTGAAAGCCGCGCGTGCTTCGATGGCAAAACATGTTCAGGCCATGCTCGATTTCCATGCGATGGGTATTCCGACCGTGGATTACGGTAACAATATCCGTCAGGTCGCTAAAGATGAAGGTGTGACTAATGCCTTTGATTTTCCGGGCTTTGTTCCAGCCTACATTCGTCCGCTGTTCTGCGAAGGTAAAGGCCCGTTCCGCTGGGTGGCGCTTTCCGGTGATCCGGAAGATATCTATAAAACCGACGCCAAACTGAAAGAACTGTTCCCGGAGAATGCCAATCTCATCAACTGGCTGGACATGGCGCGCGAGCGCATCGCTTTCCAGGGCTTACCGGCGCGTATTTGCTGGCTGGGGCTGGGCGAGCGGCACATTGCCGGTCTGGCATTCAATGAAATGGTACGCACAGGCGAGCTGAAAGCCCCGGTGGTGATTGGCCGTGACCATCTGGATACCGGTTCCGTCGCCTCACCAAACCGTGAAACCGAAGCCATGAAAGACGGCTCGGACGCGGTTTCCGACTGGCCGCTGCTGAACGCTTTGCTTAACACTGCGGGCGGTGCAACCTGGGTCAGCCTGCATCACGGCGGTGGCGTAGGCATGGGGTTCTCGCAACATGCGGGTATGGTCATTGTGGCTGACGGCACTCAAGAAGCGGCTGCCCGTCTTGAACGCGTGCTGTGGAACGACCCGGCTACCGGCGTAATGCGTCATGCGGATGCAGGTTATGAGCAGGCGCAGGAGTGTGCGGCACGCAATCATCTTAATTTACCCATGCGCTGAAAGTCGTGATGTTAAGTGATTAATTCTTAATGGGATTAATCAGTAAAAACCTTACGGGCAGTGGCGCAGGCCGTTGCCCTTGGGTTGCCACCCAAACCGGCCAAAACCTTGGGTTGCCACCCAAACTGGCCTTAAGAGGCGCCTATCGCCGCGCCTCTTAAGAATCTCCGGCTCTTTTACTGCGCGCTGTCGCAGGTATGACGGACATGTTCCGGCGCATTGGTGAGTGGCGAAAATCCAGGTGCTTCGCACTGCCTTGTCTCGGGCTTCGAGCCACAGGTCTCGAAGCCGCTCCGTTCAGCTGGATTTTAATCACGCCATTAAATATTTCAAAAACAGAAAGATTTTGTTTTGAATTTAGGATCGTGCGGGCGGTTCAGAAAGCTTGCTGAGTGAGAGGTTGCAGACCTTAGGCTGCAATCCCGAAATGAAGGCACCGCGCAGCGGCGAGCCCACGACCTGTCCGGTCTGACATCATACGAGCCCCGCCAGCCATCCGCTGAACTCATCTCTGTCTTCCACTGGTTCACTGCCCAGCATCACCGCCATCGCCAGCCCGAGAGCGGAACTGGTTGGGGTATGGCCGCTGAAACCCCCGGCGCGCAGATCGAGGACCAGCGTCGGGCAGCAGAACATAGCGAGGCGGAAAATCCGCTGCCAGTGCGACGGCAGCCACCCACGGCGGACGAGCTGGGCCAGTAACGGCTGCCAGTATTCTTCGCCTTTATCACGCAAAAATGCCGCACGCAGCGGGGTTAATTGCCAGTTGTGATCAACGAAAAGCGTATCGCCACGGCGCATGACCGTCACTTTGTACAGTTCGCCGCAACGCGATGGCTCATACAGCCACAGCGGGTGGGCGAAGATGTTGTGAAAGGTGGCTTTGATCTCTGCCAGCAGTGCGGGAATATTGCGCCCGGCAAATGCGGGATCAAAACTCACCAGCTGCGGAATTTCCTCATGGGTGTCGAACCAGACGTTGGCGTTATGCGCGTCGCCGTGGGCGGTGATCACCCCGTGATCGGCCAGTGCCGCCGGGGCCAGACGAATGCCCGCCTCGGCGAATAATTGCCGCAGACTGTGCTGATACGCCACGCCGTTGATCACCCAGCGCAGATTACTCAGCGTTTGCCATTCCAGTTCCTCGTCTTCCAGCCGGAAGGTTTTATCGACATAAAACCGGGCTACGCGGCCTCCGAAACCGGCGGTGATTTCCGGATTATCCGGTGATATCAGGCGGTGGTGAAACAACTGATGGATGGGTTCAGCGGCAACCGCGCTCACCGTTGCAGCTTTCAGCGTCGGCAGGGTGTGCGTCAGAATATCCCGGTCGGCGCGGCGCTGGGCCTCTTCAATTTCTTCTTCCTGATCCCAGGCCTGTTGTTGTTCGATGTCGCGACAGATATCCGCCATCCGGCGGTCGTGGCGCAGGGTATACATCAGGATCTGACGTCCCGGCTCGCCGCAGGCGTAGACCGGCACGTCTACGCGAAATCCGCTTTCACGCAGCAGTTCGGCGTTGTAGTACTCCTCGATGGTTTTGTCTTCGCCTTCTTCATTGTGATATTTGAAGAACAGGGCGCGGCCATCGTCGAGGGTGACCGTGCCGTTTAGGGAGTTAAGACTGTACTGGTCGCGGTTGATGGTCAGCTGTCCGGCCGGTACGCCGGTCACTTCGCTGATGAGCTGACGTAAGGCGTCAGCCGCCTGCTGCCATTCCCCTGCCTGCACTAACTGCCGCGCCAACGCGGCCAGTGGTTCACTGCCCGTCATGTTGCTCATCGTTATTGACCTTTTTTGTTGAGGATCTCAGTGCGTAATGGCGATACCGCCAGTGCGTGGCCGGGAAATCCTTCGTAGAGGGCAAATGCGTGCGCTTTGTCGGCCAGCGGCTGATAGCCTTCGCGGGTGACATAACCGACCGAGATGCGTTTCATATAATCGAACACCGAAAGCGGCCCGACGGTTTTGGCGGCGCCGTTGGTCGGCAGGACTGCGTTCGGGCCCAGCACGAAGTTGCCGAGGGTGATGGGCGTGTAATTCCCTAACAGAATTTCTCCGGCGTTGCGGATTTTGCCCATCACCGCCATCGGCTCTTCGGCCAGAATTTCCAGATGTTCCGGCGCGTACTGATTAACGAAATCCACGGCGGTGTCAAAGTCGGCGGTCAGAACCACGCCGCCGTGCGTTCCGCACAGAACTGCCTGCGAGAAACCGGCACGTTTTTCACCGATCTGTGTCCAGTAGCCGGGCAACGCGGCGATGGCTTCTTCAGCCACGCGACGGCTGCTGGTGACCAGATAAGCTGAGGAGTCCGGACCATGCTCTGATTCGATGATCAGATCCAGCGCCGCCAGCGCGCCGTCCACGCTGTCATCGGCGAGGATCAGACTTTCGCTCGGTCCCGCCGGAATGCCGGGATCGATAAGATGAGAGAGCTGACGTTTCGCGGCCACCACCCACGGGCTGCCGGGGCCAACGACTTTCAGGCATTTCGGCACGGTTTCAGTGCCAAACGCCACCGCAGCCACGCCCTGTGCGCCGCCGCATTTATACACTTCGGTGATGCCGACCAGACGCGCGGCCACCAGCGTCGCGTCATCCACTTTGCCGTCGGGGCCGGGCGGCGTGATCACAATGGCGCGTTTGACTCCCGCAACCACGGCGGGAATGGTGGTCATCAGCAATACGCTCGGGAAAGAGCCTTTACCGCGCGGCACGTAACAGGCCACGGAGTCGATGGGCACATGGCGGTCACCGGCGTAAGCGCCGGGGCGGATTTCTTTCATCCACATGTCTTCCGGTTTCTGGGCTTCGTGAAACGCACGGACGTTTTCGACCGCAAAGCGGATCGATTCAACCACCTGCTGATCCAGCCGCTCGAACGCGGTGGCGAATTCGGCGTCTTCCGCCATGATGCTCATTTCCGGCGTGGTGACACCGTCGAATTCCTGGGCGAAACGCAGCAGGGCGGCGTCGCCCTCGGTGCGTACCGCTTCAATAATCGGCGCGACGCGTTCGGTGAAAAATGACAAATCGGCTTCGGTACGTTTGAACAGTTCCGGTGGCAGCACGGATGCGTCAGTCAGATCATGAAAAGTCACGGCTTGAAAAGATTCAGACATGGTAAATCTCCGGTTATCAGGCCAGCGCAGCGCGGGTGTGGCCGCTGCGGATTGTATGCAGAACCTGGCGTTGCAGGTCAGTGAATTCAGGGCTGGCGGTCAGTTCCTCGCGGCGCGGACGTGGCAGCGGCACGTCGAAAGTAGCCTGTATCGTGCCGGGGCCCATCACCACAATGCGGTCAGAAAGATAAACCGCTTCTTCGATATCGTGCGTGACAAACATCACGGTCAGCCGGTGCTGTTCCCAGATGCCGGTCAGCAGCTCCTGCATCTGGTGGCGGGTCATGGCGTCGAGTGCGCCGAAAGGTTCGTCCATCAGCAGAATTTTCGGGCGATAGGACAGGGCGCGGGCAATGGCGACGCGCTGTTTCATCCCGCCGGAAAGCTCGGAGGGCCAGGCGTCGGCAAACTGCGTCAGCTGAACCAGTTCGAGATGCTGATCGGCTTTTTCACGACATTCCGCGCGGCTGAAACCGGCGGCTTTCAGCGCAAACTCAATATTCTGACGGGCCGTCAGCCACGGCAACAGGGTGTAAGACTGAAACACCACGCCACGGTCGATGCCCGCGCCGCGAATGGTTTTGCCGCCCACCTGCACATCGCCGCTGTCGTAATCTTCCAGACCGGCAGCAATAGACAGTAATGTGCTTTTCCCACAGCCGGAGGTGCCAACGACGGAAACGAATTCATTATCGGCCAGCGTCAGGCTGATATCGTGCAGCACTTCACGCGTCTGTTTACCCACCTGAAAGCTTTTATGCAGACGGGAGATAGTTAATACCGACATCAGGATCGCCTCTTGTTATAGCGGAACAGGACGCGCTCGAGGGCACGCATGATCTGATCGCTGATTAAGCCCAGAATGCCCAGCAGCAGGATGTAACCGATGATGGTATCGGTCTGGAAAAACCGCTGCGAAACTACAATGCGGTAACCGAGACCGGACGTTGAGGCCACCAGTTCGGCCAGTACCAGCCAGGTCCACGCCCAGCCGAGGCTGATACGTAGGGCGTCCCAGATCCCCGGCATTGCGCCCGGCAAAACGATGCGAAAGAGAATTTTACGATCCGGCATACCCAGTGTGCGACCCAGCCCGACGAAATCCCCCGGTACACGTTTCACGGCATCAATCACCATTAACACCTGCTGGAAGAAGGTGCCTATCCATATAATCAGGAATTTCTGCACGTCATCGGTGCCGGTCCACAAAATGGTCAGCGGCACAAACGCCACCACCGGCATATAACGGATGAAATCAACCAGCGGTTCGGTCAGCGCTTTGAAAAATCCGTAACAGCCCGCCAGCACGCCAATCACAACCGACATCACCGAGGAAATGGCGAAAGCAATACTGATGCGGTACAGGCTGCTTTTAATGTCGCCCCACAAGGTGCCGTCCTGTGCCAGACTGACCATTTTGAGCCAGACATCAGTCAGTTTCGGCAAAAAAATCGGCGCAATAGCGCCGCTGCGGGTCGCCAGTCCCCAGGCCAGAAACAGGATCACGAACAGGGCGACCGCAATGCCGACGAACACTTTGCGCGTCGGCAGGCGGCCAATTACCATCAGATTGAGCGGTTTACGACGCGAACTCATGGCAGGCTGTTCACGAAGCTGGCATCAATGACCTCAGCGGCAGTGACGGGTTTCGGGATAAGCCCGGCAGCGGTGGCGGCTTTCAGCACATGGGCAAACGTCTGGTCAGAGAAAGAGTGGCTGAGCACCTGTTTGTTTTCGGCCAGCGAGTAGTATTTCACGCCGTCAAAAGCGGATTCCAGATCGGCAGGCGTCGCACCCACGGCTTTGGCGATAAGGGCGCGATCGGCGGCGGTATTGGCCTGATAGTGGGTGAGGGCTGCGTCCCAGCTTTTGATCAGCGCCGCGATTTGCCCCGGTTTTTCTTTCAGCACGGAATCACGCACCACCAGCACGTCGCCAATCAGACCGGGATCAGAAGAGCCGCTGTAAAGCATTTTCAGCGTCGGATCCTGTTTTTTGGCGGCAGAAATGTAGGGTTCGTAAGTCACCGCCGCCGTCACACGTTTAGCAATCAGCGCGCTGCCAGCGGAATCAGCAGGCATCGGTACCGGCGTGATATCGTTCCAATTCAGCCCTGCGGCATTAACGGCGCTGTGCAGCAAAATATCGCTGGTGGTGCCTTCTTCAAAGGCCACCTGTTTGCCTTTCAGATCTTTAAGCGTGGTGATGTCTTTGCCGACCAGCAGGGCGTCTGCGGTTTCACTTTGGTCGAGCAGCAAAACGACTTTGATCGGTAAACCGGCAGAAACCATTGCCATGGCCGTATGCGTCGCAATATTCGCGCCGTCTATCTGACCGCTGGCCAGCGCGGCGTTGATATCTTTATCTTCGGCGAAGTTAATGATGTCGACCTTTTCCAGCCCCTGTTGCTTAAAAATGCCCTGACTTTGTGCGACGTGCCACTGACCATAACCGAGCCAGGGTTCGATGCCCATTTTGAAAGTGCCCGCTTCAGGTGCAGCGGCAGAGGCGCTCAGGCTGAAAGTGCCCAATGCGCCGAGACAACAGGCAAGGGCCAGTTTGCTTTTGAAAAAGGCCGTAACGGTCAGAGAAGGTGACATAATTTCCTCGCTTGGTGTGGGAAGAGAAAAAGACGGCTAATAAAAATCCTAATGTGCAACCCTGTATAGACAAGCTGATGAAGCAATTACTACGCCACAGTTGAAATCGCGGAAGGAATTCAGGCAGGGCCTTGATGTTATACATTTTTAGATATTTGATGAGAAGAACGTTAATGAATTTATAATTAAAAGTGATGGCCCGCACCACAATATGACTTTCCCTGCTCTGCAAAGGTGCTGTTGCGGGCAGATTCAGAAAATACGGGTGACCGGAAACAGAAATTTTCGTCTGCGACCATCCGCAAGGGTGAAATGACTTGTCCGGCTTTGTAAGCTGGTGTCAAATCAGGTTATTCGTGTCCGGACGGGCAGACCGTAAAACAAAGGAAATTCCAATGACTGAAGCCCTTCGCGTTGGCCTGGTGGGTTATGGCTTCGCCAGTAAAACCTTTCATTCTCCGCTGATCGACGGTACTCCCGGTCTGGAACTGGCAGTGGTTTCCAGCAGCGATGCCGGTAAAGTTCACGCCGACTGGCCGAACGTCGCGGTCGTGGATTCGCCTGAAAAGCTGTTTGCAGATGCCTCCATCGATCTGGTGGTGATCCCGACACCTAATACCACGCATTTTCCTCTGGCGAAGCTGGCGCTGGAAGCCGGTAAGCATGTGATCGTGGATAAACCTTTTACGGTGACGCTGAGCGAGGCCCGCGAGCTGGATGCGCTGGCGCGTGAGAAGGGCAAAGTGTTGTCGGTGTTCCATAACCGCCGCTGGGATTCTGATTTCCTTACGGCCAAAACGCTGATTGATGAAGGAACGCTGGGCGATATCGTCTATTTCGAATCCCATTACGATCGCTACAAACCGCAGGTGCAGCAGCGCTGGCGCGAAAGCGATGCGCCGGGCAGCGGTATCTGGTTCGATTTAGGGTCGCATCTGCTGGATCAGGCGTTACAGTTATTCGGACTGCCCGAAACATTGCAGGCTGATCTGGCCGTGCTGCGCCCAGGAGGTAAAGCGGTGGATTATTTTAATGCCGTGCTGACATATCCTCGCCGCCGCGTGGTGCTGCACAGTACCGTTTACGCCGTGGCAGAAACCGCCCGTTTTATCGTGCAGGGCGAAAAGGGCAGTTACGTGAAATTCGGGCTGGATCCGCAGGAAGACAGACTGAAAGCGGGCGAACGTCTGCCGCAGGCTGACTGGGGTTATGATATGCGTGACGGTGTGATTACGCTGAGCCACGATGGCGTGCTGGCCGAGAAGTCGCTGCTGACCATTCCGGGTAATTATCCGGCCTATTATGCCGGTGTGCGCGATGCCATTCACGGTCAGGGTGAAAATCCTGTTCCGGCGGTGGATGCCATCCGCGTGATGGAAATGATCGAACTGGGGATGCAATCCTCACAACAACAGGCGACGCTGAAAGTCATTAAGAACTAACAAGTTGTCTGCGTTTATGAAGTGTCGCCGCCGTGACACTTTTCTTTTCTTTTCTTTTGTTATTCACTTTGCAAGGAAGGTTCATGTCCTGGTTACAACGTCTGAAAATCGATAAATTTTTGCTGATCCTGGTTTGTGTGGTGCTGATTGCATCGTTCTTTCCGTGCGAGGGGATCTATAAAACCATCTTCAGCTATCTGACCACCGCTGCCATCGCGTTGCTGTTCTTTATGCACGGCGCGAAGCTGTCGCGTGAAGCGATTATGGCAGGTATCAGCCACTGGCGACTGCATGTGGTGGTCTTTCTCAGCACGTTTGCGCTGTTCCCGCTGCTCGGTCTGGGGATGAAATGGCTGGTGCCGGTCAACATTCTGACGCCTACGCTGTATTACGGTTTTCTGTATCTTTGCGCATTGCCAGCGACCGTGCAGTCGGCGATTGCTTATACGTCTGTGGCGGGTGGGAATATCCCGGCGGCGATTTGCAGCGCGTCGGCTTCAAGTATTCTCGGCGTGTTCCTGTCGCCGGTGCTGGTGGGGCTGCTCATGCATACGCAGGGCGGCACCAACGATACCCTGCACGCGATTGGTTCTATCGTTTTACAGCTGATGGTGCCGTTTATTATCGGGCATTTGTGCCGTCCGCTGATCGGTGCGTGGGTACAGCGTCATAAGAAAATCGTCAATATTACTGACCGTTCTTCGATACTGCTGGTGGTATATGTGGCATTCAGCGCCGCCGTGGTTGAAGGGATCTGGCATCAGATTGACGGATGGTCATTGCTGGCGATCCTGTGTTGCTCAATCGTGTTGCTGACTATTGTGCTGATTATTAATACTTACGTCGCGCGGCTGTTTGGTTTTAATACCAAAGATGAAATCACCATTGTGTTTTGTGGCTCAAAGAAAAGTCTGGCGAACGGTATTCCGATGGCGAATGTGCTGTTCCCGGCGGCAGCCGTTGGCGCGATGGTGTTACCGCTGATGATTTTCCACCAGATCCAGCTGATGGTCTGCGCGGTGCTGGCTTCCCGTTACGCCAAACGTGTGGCGCGTGAAGAAGCTGAAGCAGTGGTGAAGAAAGAAGAAGTCAAAACGGTTTAACAGACTGAATGAAAAAGAAAAGGGCGGGAGATCATCCCCGCCCTTTTTTTATAGCTAATGAAAGCGTTACGCAGACACTTTATCGCGAATGGCCTGCTTTTCAGTTTCGGTCATGAACGCCATCGTCAGGCCGTTCTTCTGTGCCTGGCGGATTTCTTCCTGAGTCAGTCCCGCGGCTGGCGCAGCAACGTTATATTCATTGGCAATTTCGATACCCTGAACCGCCGGATCGTCGGTATTGATAGAAGCCAGCACGCCGTGGCGAAGGAACACGGCCAGCGGGTGATGTTCGAAAGAGCCAACGGTGCTGGTCTGAATGTTGGAGGTCAGGCAGGATTCGATACCAATCTGGTGCTTCGCCAGGAAATCCATCAGTTCCGGATCCTGCGCGGCTTTCACACCGTGGCCGATACGTTCTGCGCCCAGCTCACGAATTGCCTGCCAGATACTTTCCGGACCTGCTGCTTCACCGGCATGTACGGTGATGCGCCAACCCGCGTCTCGTGCACGGTTGAAGTGGCTGAGGAACAAACTGCCAGGGAAACCGAGTTCATCACCCGCCAGATCCAGCGCGGTAATGCCATCGCGGTGCGCCAGTAAGCCTTCCAGTTCCTGCAGGCAGGCGTCTTCACCAAAGGTACGGCTCAGAATACCAATCAGACGTACATCGATATCATGATGTTGTTGACCTTCGCGGATCCCTTCAATCACCGCTTCCACGACACCCGCGACCGGCAGTTTGTGGTTCATCGCCATGTAGTAAGGTGAGAAACGCAGTTCGGTGTAATGCAGACCGGCACGCGCGGCATCCTCGACGTTTTCTTTCGCAATACGGCGGCAGGCATCAAGATCGCCCAGCACTTTTACGCCCCAGTCGAGTTTTTGCAGAAAACTCACCAGATCGGGTTCGGTATGCATCACCTGCACGTGCGGTCGCAGGGCTTCGAGTTCATTGGCAGGCAAGGTCAGATTAAACTGGCGGCCTAAATCGAGAATGGTTTGAGCGCGGATGTTGCCATCAAGGTGGCGGTGAATGTCGGTCAGGGGAAGGCGTGTGTCGATCATGGGGTGCACTCATTATTATTGAAATGTGCGGGGCATTATAACGGGAGAATCACCATGAATGAAATGTTGTTGCGCAACTTAGCACCTCCCCCTGCGAAGGGGAGGGAGCCGTACGGTTATTGCTGTAAGTTTTGTATTGCGCGGATCAAAGCCTGCACTCCCGCTTCTACCTTCGATCTCGGGCACCCGACGTTCAGACGCAGGAAGCCGTTGCCTTCTTCGCCGTAGGTATAACCCGGCATGATCGCGACTTTTTGATGTTCGATCAGCTCAATTTGCAACTGTTTATCGTCAAGATCCAGCGGGCGCAAATCAATCCACGCCAGATAGGTAGACTGAGGCGGTTGCCAGTTCAGTTGCGGGAAGGCGGCGTTTAGCTGGTCTGCGACGTAACGCAGGTTCGCTTGCAGATAATCGCGCAACGCATCAAGCCAGGGTTCGCCGTGGTGATACGCTGCCACATGGGCGTGAACGGCCAGCACCGCCGGAGACGATAAGCCGTCGCAGGCTTTCAGCTGATGCAGGTAAGCTTCACGCTGCGCCTTATGGCTGATCAGCCCGTAAGCGCCGGTCAGCGCAGGAATGTTGAAACTCTTCGAACCGGACGTCAGTAACGCCCATTCGCCACGCGCCACTTCATTCCACGGCGTGTGCTGATTTTCGCCCCAGACCATATCCATGTGGATTTCGTCACTGATTACGCGCACGTGGTGGCGTTCACACAGCTCAGCAATCAGCGTCAGTTCTTCGCGCGTCCAGACCTTACCGGTTGGATTGTGCGGACTGCAAAGCAGGAGTAATGAGCAGGCCGGTTGCGCCAGCAGGCTTTCCAGATGCTCAGCGTCCAGCGACCAGTCGTTGCCACTTTTGATAAGCGGACAGGCCAGCATCTGGCGCTGATTGCCGTCCACCACTTTAAAGAAGGCGTCGTAGGCAGGTGTGAATGTCACCACGCCGTCACCCGGCTGGCTCCACTGGCGGATCAGTTGCGCAACCATGTAAATCACCGACGGGCCATACACCACCATATCAGTATCAATCTGGCTGTTAAAACGTTGCTGATACCAGTGCGCAACCGCGCCGAGGAAATCGTCGTGATGCCAGCGGCTGTAACCCAGCACACCGTGTTGCAGACGCTTTTGCAGTTCACTGAGAATGCAGGGCGCAGCGGGGAAATCCATGTCGGAGATGGTGAAGGGCAGTAAGTCGGCGCTGCCAAAACGGTCTGCGACATAATCCCACTGGGTACACCAGGTACCGTGGCGGTCGGTGACGGTGTCGAAATCAAAAGAAGCTGAGGACATACATTTCACTCCCTGAATAAAGCAGAAAAGGGCGACATAAGTCGCCCTGTTAATCAGAATGTTACGCGATGACCGGTTCCGGTGCGCTGTTACTGGCCGCGGTGCGGATCAGGTAATCCAGCTCATCTTTAACCGACTGCACTTGCGGGCCGATAACCACTTGCAGGTTATGCTCGTTAAGGTGCACGACACCAATCGCACGGTTCGCTTTCAGCGTAGCATCGTCAACCAGTGACATATCGGCAACCGATAGACGCAGGCGGGTGATGCAGTTATCCAGTGACACGATGTTACCGGCACCGCCCAGTGCGCTCAGAATAACCGGCACGTTGTAGCCCGATTTGCTGGAAGACGGTACGGCGGCTGCGGCAGGCATATTCTCAGATTCACGACCCGGCGTTTTAATATTAAAGCGCATGATGGAGAAGCGGAAGATAACGTAGTAAGCCGCGAACCAGATAGCGGCCACAACCGGCACCAGATACCACTTGGTCGCTGTACCGTGCAGAATACCGAAGACCACGAAATCGATGATGTTACCGTCAGTATTCCCGATAGTCACACCCAGAACCGACATGATCGTGAAGCCCAGGCCGGTCAGCAGTGCGTGGATAACATACAGAACCGGTGCCACGAACAGGAACAGGAATTCGATCGGTTCAGTCGTACCGCCAACCACACAAGCCACGACGCCGGAGATCAGCAGGCCTTTAATTTTATGACGGTTTTCAGGTTTCGCACAGTGGTACATCGCCAGTGCTGCGCCCGGCAGACCGCCAAGGAAAGCAGGCATTTTGCCCTGAGAAAGGAACTGCGTCGCACTTTCAGAGAAACCGTGAGTCGTCGGGCAGGAAAGCTGCGCCTGGAAGATAGTCAGTGCGCCGCTCACTTCGCGACCGCAGACATCCAGCGTGCCGCCTGCTTCGGTGAAGCGGATCAGGGCAACCAGAATGTGATGCAGACCGAAAGGTAACAGCAGACGTTCGCCCGAACCGAAGATCATCGGACCAAACACCCCCGCGTCCTGAATCAGACGACCAAGGCCGTTAATCCCTGCGGCGAAGAAAGGCCAGATCAATGGAATAATCAAACCTACCAGACCCAGTACTACGGTTGTCACGATAGGAACGAAACGGGTCCCGCCGAAGAACGCCAGCGCATCCGGCAGACGGATGGTGTTGTAACGTTCATGCAGGATATACACGATAATACCGACGATAACCGCGCCCAGAATACCGGTGTCGATAGACTGGATACCAAGCACCATCTGGATGTTGTTGGCTTTCAGAATGGCCGGATCCACAGTCGGCAGCGTGCCGTTGGCGGTCAGGAAGAAGTTGATTGCCAGGTTCAGCACCGCGAAACCGACGAAGCCGGAGAACGCTGCCACACCTTTATTTTCACGCGCCATGCCCAGCGGGATAGCGATAGCAAACATCACCGGCAGGAAGCTGAACGCGAACGAACCGACTTTGCTCATCCAGACGAAAATCAGCTGAAGAACCGGATTACCTAAGACAGGCAACAACGTAACAACGTCGTGACTGCTTAACGAACTCCCGATGCCCAGCATGATGCCGCAGAACGACAGCAAGGCGACCGGCAACATGAATGTTTTCCCTAGGCTTTGGAAAAATTCCCAAAGTGTGACTTTCTGTTTTTTATTGGCAGGCATACCCGCTCCATGAGTTGTTTTATTAAGCTGTGTGTTGACGGCGGGTAAGATAAAACGTTTTACCTAAATAATACGTGTTGCACCTCACAATATTCGATCATGCCTGCATTGCAATGGTGAAACGAAGGTGAAACGTTTTACTCATTAAATCAAATTAGGTATAACTGTCTGACCACGCTAATTTTTCCTGCGAGTGAATTCAGGGGAATAAAGCGGACGGGAAAGGATCCCTCTTCCTGGAGTTTGATATGAACGACAACGTCTGATGAATCATAAAAAAATAACCATTATCGATGTGGCGCAACACGCCGGTGTTTCGGTCACTACCGTTTCGCTGGTGCTCAGCGGCAAAGGGCGCATCTCTCAGACCACGGCAGAGCGGGTTAACCGCGCCGTGGATGAACTGGGTTTTGTGCGTAACCGTCAGGCCAGTACGCTGCGCGGCGGTGAGTCCGGTGTCGTCGGGCTGATTGTGCGCGATATCTGTGAGCCGTTTTATGCCGAAATGACCGCCGGTCTGAGCGAAATGTTTGAAGCTCAGGGCAAGGTGCTGTTCCTGCTGCAAAGCGGTTCAACCGGTAAAGGGCTGATGCGCTGCTTCGAAACCTTACTCACGCACGGCGTGGACGGCATTGTGATTGCCGGTGGGGTTAATTCGGTCGCGGGTCTGAAAGAAAGAGCCGAAGAGCAGGGCGTGCCGCTGGTGTGTGCCGCGCGCTCCGGCGGTATTGAAGGTATCGATGTTGTGCGTCCTGATAATATGCTGGCCGCAAAAATGGCCACAGAATATCTGATCAAACACGGCCATAAACAAATTGCCTATCTTGGCGGCGAGAGCCATTCCTTAACCCGCGCAGAGCGGCTCGGGGGCTTTTGCGCCACGTTATTACAATACGGCCTGCCATTTCGCAGTGAATGGA
The DNA here is from genome assembly GCF_003614975.1 of Rahnella bruchi. Taxonomy (GTDB): domain Bacteria; phylum Pseudomonadota; class Gammaproteobacteria; order Enterobacterales; family Enterobacteriaceae; genus Rahnella; species Rahnella bruchi. The sequence goes on from NZ_QZWI01000004.1 coordinate 145,270, forward strand.
TTATCGAGTGTGATTATCAGCAAAAAAGCGCTGCCGATGCGGCGGAAACCTTGCTGTCCCATTATCCGAAAATCAGTGCGATTGTTTGTCATAAAGCTTCTGTCGCGCTGGGGGCTTACTTTGGCGTGTTGCGCACCGGTGCTGAAGTCGGCGGCGGCGCAGTAGACAGTTTTTATCAACAGAAAATCGCCCTGATCGGTATGGAAGATGCTCCGGAATCGGAACTGACCGAACCGCCGCTGACGTCGATTGCTAACTCAGCGCGCGAAATTGGCTATGCCACTGCGAGACGGCTGCTGTTAAGGATTGGCGGGCAGAATCTGGAAGCACAAAACATTATTGTGTCGCCATCACTGGTGGAAAGGGCGTCGGCGTAAAAGGGAGGCGGTCATGCCTCCTCCCTTTTAGCTGGAAGCGGATCGTACAGGTTTATTTCTCAACCCTTACTGCTTACGTACGTACTTTGCATTAAGAATAATATCTTTGCCTTTCTTCTGCGTCTGACCGCTCAGACTCACCAGATCGGCCGGAGTAATTTCCTGTCCGTCCCAGGCAGTTGCCGGAATATGCGTTTCCATGGTGCCTGTTTTATCGCGGAACGTATAAGAATCCTCACCGTTCTTTTTGATAATATAACCCTGAACGGTCACCCAGTTGACTGACTGAGTATGTTTTATCTTCGCAACATTGTTCTCATGTGTATCTTCTGTGCCGTGCTGACCGCTGTCCTGTTTATGTTGTGGCGGCGCGGACTCATCATTTTTGAATCCGCCGCCGGTCGCTGCCATGGCCTGAGTATTAATGGCGAAAGCGGTAAGTAAAATAATAACCCATGATTTCATTGCGGTATCCTCTGCATTATTTCCCGTAATAAAAAGCATGGCAGAAAAAAAACGTTTTTGTAGAAGACAGACAGGTTCCAGATTATTCCAGAAATCCGCTCCTTCTTTTAAATTCCGCTGCTGATATGCATCGGGAGATCCAGCCCTTCAGCAATCGCTGAGGCAAATGCATCAATTGCCGGGATCTGACTGGCCGGCACATACGGATAGATAAGCCACAGCTGGCTGCGCGGCGCGAAATCTTTCAGGTCATACAGTTCCAGCTGATCGCGCAGCGCGTGGTGTTCAACCAGGGCGCGGGGCATCAGTCCCAGACCACGGCCTTCGGCGATCAGCGATAACTGCAATGTCGTCCCAAACGCTTCGAGATTAATCAGCAACGGCAATCCCTGTTCTGTCAGCGCCCGTTGTAACGCGGCGCGAAAACCACACCCTTGCGGATTCAGGATCCATCCGCGCTGATAACAATCTTCCAGTCTCTGCGGCAACGCCTGCGGATCCTTTGGCCCCACGACCACCAGATCTACCGCGCCGAGCGGTTGATTTTCTACGCCGTCCGGAAACTGTTTACTCAGCGGGAACAGCACGACAGCGGCCTCAAGTTCCTGACTTTGCACGCGTAATAACAGCTCCTCACCCCAGCCGCTGGATAAACGTGGCTGAATCTCCGGAAACTGCGACGACAGTTTTTTCAGCGCGGGCAGCAGACTGCTTTCGCTCAGGCTTTGTGGCACGGCAAGGCGTAACAGGCCGGACGGCGGGCTGTCGGCGGCAACCAGGTCCGTCAGGGCATCCACTTCGCGCAGAATATGACGACATTGCTGATAAACCCGGTTGCCCATCAGCGTAGGTTTCAGCGGTTTGGTCTGGCGGTTGAGAAGCGCAATGCCCAGTGATTCTTCGAAATTCTGTACGCGGCGGGTAATCGCCGGTTGCGTCAGACCCAGCTCATCGGCCGCGAGCCGGGTGGATTGCAGGCGTATTACTGCCACAAAGGCAGTCAGGTCTTCAATTTTCATCGGCACTCTTTATGGGCATTCTTTATGGGGATTTTCATCGACACGCATTTGCATGTGGTGTCAGGAAATCTTCATTGATCAGTCAGGCAGGATAAAACAATTTTAATCGGGAAGCTGGATCCTGATGCACATTTTTATGTGTGATTTGCATATTAGCTTATCCATAAAATGAATTTTGGTTGTGTTTCGCCGGTGCTAGCCTGTGGTGATAACGGTGCTTATGACACGCTGATGAGACAAACAGAAGAGGAAAGCGATGACAACATTACAGGTAGCGCCGCTGCGGCATTTCCTGGCGGATTTCACGCGACTGGTGCAGGAACCGCACGGGCAGACAGAAACTCTGGCGCAGGGAAGTCGTCTGCTGGCTGAACTCATCCGTCATGACAGCTGGCTGCCGGACGAGTTTGCTCAACCGCATCCGGAACATTATCAGCAATATCTGTTGTATGCGGATCCGCTTTCGCGATTTTCCGTCGTCAGCTTCGTCTGGGGGCCGGGGCAAAAAACGCCCGTTCATGACCACCGTGTCTGGGGATTGATTGGCATGCTGCGTGGCGCAGAAGTCAGTCAGAACTTTGCGCGCCATCCAGACGGCACACTGCAACCGGAAGGCAAACCCGTCACCCTGCTACCGGGAGACGTCGAGAAAATCGCACCGGATGTGCTGGATATCCATCAGGTGAGCAATGTTTACAGCGACCGTGTGTCGGTCAGTATTCACGTTTACGGCGATAATATCGGTGCGGTCGCGCGGGCGGTGTATTTGCCGGACGGCACTGAGAAAACCTTTGTTTCCGGCTATTCCGCTTCTTATCTTCCCAATATCTGGGACCTGTCCAAAGAGAAAACTCATGACTGATTTGCATTCGTGGCCATTGCGCCATTTTTCCGAGTTGCATGATGCCCTGCGCGCAGGGCAGGAAGTGGCACTGATTGATGTGCGTGAGGAAGCCGCATTTGCCACCGGACATCCGCTGTTTGCCGCCAATCTTTCCCTGTCGAAGCTGGAACTGGAAGTGCTGGATCGTATTCCTGAACGCCGCACGGCCATTACTTTGTACGATAACGGCGAGTTTTACGATGAGGCTCGCGGTGAGCGTAAAGCGGTGCGAGCCGCAGAATTCCTGAAATCACTGGGTTATCAGAATATCGCTTTGCTGGCAGGTGATCTTGCTGGCTGGCGCGAAGCAGGCGGCGAAATCTTTATTGATGTGAACGCGCCGGGTAAAGCCTTTGGTGAATGGGTGGAACATCATTACCACACGCCGTCACTGAGTGCTGAACAGGTGCTGACGCTGCAACAGCAGGGCGCAAACATCGCCGTACTGGATGTTCGTCGCTTTGACGAGTTCCAGGCCATGAGCATTCCGGGCGGAGTCAGCGTTCCTGGCGGCGAACTGGCGCTGCGTATTCGCGATGTGGTGCCGGATGAGAAAACGCATATTGTCATCAACTGCGCCGGACGCACACGCAGCATTATCGGCACGCAGTCGCTGATTAATGCCGGTGTGACTCAGCCGGTGACAGCCTTACGTAACGGAACCATTGGCTGGACGCTGGCGGGTCAGACTCTGGCGCATAATCAGCTGGAGCATTTCCCGGAACTGAGCGAAAGCGCCAGAGGATTTGCCCTGAAAGGTGCGCAGGCACTGGCAATTCGGGCAGGCGTTCGCTCAGTGACGTTGTCACAGATTCACGACTGGCAGAGCGATGATTCACGCACGCTGTATCTGTTTGATGTGCGCACTGCCGACGAATTCCGTGCCGGGCATCTGGCCGGATCACGCCATGTTCCGGGCGGTCAGCTGGTTCAGGAAACCGATCACACTGCGACAGTGCGCGGTGCCCGCATTGTGCTGGTGGATAATGACGGTGTACGTGCGCGGATGGCGGCCTCGTGGCTTGCGCAAATGAACTGGGAAGTGTACGTCGCCGATGTGCAGTCAGAAAATCTGACTGAGCGGGGCGACTGGCAGGCGCAGGTGGCTCCTGCACCGGCGGTAGAATCCATTAAACCTGAACAGCTGCTGAACTGGCTGAGCGACGAAAATACCGGTGTTCTTGACCTCACCACCAGCGCAAACTTTTTCAACCGGCGTATTCCCGGCGCTATCTGGACGACACGCGCTAACATCCCGCAGATTATCGCCGCAGCGCCTGATAAACAGCGCTGGGTGATCACCTGTACCAGCGGGTTATTGGCACGTTACGCTGTCACAGAAGTGGCTGCGTTGTCGGGTAAAGAGGTTTATTTGCTGGAGAAGGGAACGGTGGGCTGGATTGCGGCCGGTTTACCTCTCGAGCGCGGTGAATCGGCGTATCTCGACAATGCGCAGGATCGCTATCAGCGTCCGTATGAAGGGACCCATGTCAGCCCGCAGGTCATGCAGGATTATCTCGACTGGGAATATGGTTTAGTGGCGCAGCTGGAGAAGGACGGGACACACGGTTTTAAGTTGTTAGCGGGTTAGGGTGAACGTTGTGGCCTCTGCGTGAGGAACGCAGAGGCTCTGTTAATGCTTAACGACGGCCACGCGGATGGGTGCGGGCTGTCCAGTCGTAGGTGGCAGAGGTACTTGGAACCGCTTTATTACGACGCTTTTCAGCACGGGCTTTAGCAGCCACTTTTTCTTTTTCTTCCATCAGTGTGTCGATGTAATCATCTTTAATTCGGTTATTTTCCGAATTCGTCAGTTCACGGCCCTGGGCTTTGCGGGCTTTATCCAGCAGAGTTTTCAGCTCACGCTGCTCGCTTTCCGTCATATCTTGTTGAGTCAGTCTTTTCATGGTTACTGCATCCTGTGAGGAAAGTGGCTACCAGTGTAGTCGAATTACGCTCCGGCGTCGCTGCGGGCGCTGACTTTATCTCTGAGGATGTTCTGTTGCCGTGTCGTCGTCGTCCCGCGCCTGTGCATTGCGACATTAATCGATAATCATTATCATTTCAGCCTTTATCATTGATCGACTTATTGTTGATCCCGTCGTTATCGATTCAGGGGTGTTATGCGTAAATTCAGTACTTCACTGTGGTTTTCCTGCCTGTTATTCGTGGGGCAAGGCATTGCTGGCCTGGCGCAGGCCAGAATGGTTACGGATATTACTCACAGGACGGTGGAAGTGCCGGATAATCCGCAGCGTATCGTATTGGGTGAGAGCCGGATGCTTTACACGCTGGCACTGGTTCAGGACGGCAATCCGGCGCAACACGTGGTGGGGTGGCCGGGAGATATGGCACAACTCGACGCGCAAAGCTGGGCGCTGTATGTGAAAGCCTTTCCGCAAATCGCCGACATTCCGCTGCTCGGCCAGAACAATTTCACGCAGATCAATGCTGAGAAGGTGATTGCGCTCAAGCCCGATCTGGTGATCCTGCCGGTGTATGCTAAAAAACAAGCCGACCGTGACCAGATGGAAATCGCCCTGACCAATGCGGGGATCCCGGTGATCTACGTCGATCTGCGGGTTGATCAACTGCATAACACGATCCCCGGCGTGAAGTTACTGGGCGATGTGCTGAATAATCCGCAAAAGGCGGCGCGGTTTATTGCATTTTATCAGCAACATATGGACCGGATCCGCGAGCGCATTGCCGCTTATCAGGGGAAGCGGACGACTATCATGTTGCAGTTGCATCTGGGCAGGCGTGAAGGCTGTTGTACGACCGTTTCTCACGGCAATCTGGCTGATTTGCTGGCGTTCGCTGGCGGAGACAACATTGCCAAAGGCGCATTTGCCGGTGTTTACGGCGACCTGAATGCTGAGAAAGTAATTATGGCGGATCCGGATGTGTATATCACCACCGGCATGGCGGGCCCGGAAGGTAAAAGGGTGTCTAATCTGATGCTGGGACCGCAGGTGACGCAGCAGCAGGCAGAGCAGAGTTTCCGTGAAGTTATGGATAAGCAGCCGGTGTTATCCACGCTGAAAGCAGTGCGGGAAGGGCGTGCTTACAGCGTCTGGCATAACTTCTACCTGAGCCCCTATCATATGGTGGATGTGGAAGTGTTTGCGAAAACGATGTATCCGCAGTTATTCGCTGATGTGGATCCACAACAAACGATGAAAGATCTTTATGCTCAGTTCCTGCCGATCCCTTTCAGCGGCACTTACTGGGCCACGCTGCCAGCGAAATAAATCCATTCAAAACCCTTTAAAAATAACCGGCACAACGCGGTGCCGGTCTTCTTTAAAATCAAAACTCTTTAAAATCAAAAGTCTTAGAAATCTACCGCTGCCGACAGCACCACATTGCGCGTCTCGCCTTCAATCACCCGTAAGTTGCCTGCGCTGGAAGAGTAATACTCTTTGTCGAACAGGTTGTTCACGTTCAGTTTGATCTGAGTATGTTTGCCCAGCAGCTGATTATCCCAGGCGACAAAAGCATCAGCTACGGTGTAATCAGGCATGGTAAAGCTGTTCTCCGGATCGCCCGCACGGCTGCCAACATAACGCGCACCGCCACCCACACGGAAATTTCCCGGTAAAATCTGCCAGCGCATCGTATGGCTCAGATACAGGCTGCCCATATTGGTCGGCGCATTCACCAGACGATTACCAACGTTGGATTTGTTGACGTTATCTTCGGTGATTTCGGTTTTATCGTAGCTGTAGTTAGCCGTGATATTCCAGTCCTGAACAATTTCTCCGTTCAGTTCCAGTTCCGCGCCGGTAGACCGCGCTTTCGGAATATTGCGGGTCACGCCATTGATATAGACCGACATATCTTCTTCATCAATACGATATACCGCAAGCGTAGCGTCCAGACGCGGCGAAATCTGCCATTTAGTACCCACTTCATAGGTGGTGCCCAGCTCAGGCTTTGCCACATTGCCGTCGTCGTCAGTATCCGTGGAAGGGGTGAACGATTTACTGTAGTTGGCGTAAAACGACAGATCATCGGTCATTTTGTAAACCACACCGATCTGCGGCAGGAACTTATTATCGGTATCGTCCAGGCTCTGCGTTGGCGTAATGAAACCCGACGTCTGCTTCTGGTTGTAGTGCTGGTAACGACCACCGACCACGCCGATCCATTTATCCGTCAGATGGATACTGTCTTTGAGATAAACCGATTTGTTGTAGAGCGTGTTGCGCAGATTACTGTTGCTGTCTGAATAGGTACTGCTGTTGGTGATGGGTTCAACGCCATACACCGGATCGTACATATTGAAAGTGCTGAAGGTTTTTCCGCGATAGGAATATTGCTTATAGGTTTCGTTTTTCTCGTAATCGACGCCAATCAGCAGATCATTCATCATGCCGAAAATGTTCTGATTACCGATCCAGTCCCATGACGTATAGCTGTTCTGATGGTTAAACCCGCGGTTGGCATCGGCCCGGCGGGTAACGGCACCGGTTTCGGTATTCACGGCGGTGGCGCGGACCTCATTGCTGTCGTAACGGCGTTGCTGCCAGGCGTAAGTCAGACGGGTTTTCCAGTCATCGCTGACCTGATATTCCCACGTAGAATTAAGCCGTTTGGTTTTGCCCCAGGCATGGTTAGCCAGTTCATCCAGACGGCGGTTATAGGGAATATCCACCGGTTTGCCGTTAATGAACGCCGTGCCGCGGTCATAGGGTATGTCGTACTTATATTCCTGATAGCTGACATTGAAACTGGCTTTATCGCCATACCAGCTCAGAGATGGCGCAAGAAGGGTATGTGAATCACTGCCGAAATTACGCCAGTAATCTTCGTACTGACGCTCTGCAATCATACGAAACGCGAAACCGTTACCGAGCGGGCCGGTGACATCCAGAGTTCCCGCGCCGCCACCAAATCCACCCGTACGACCGCTGACACGGGTATTCCATTCATACTGCGGTTTTTTGCTGATCATGTTGATCACGCCGCCCGGATTTTGGATCCCATACAGCAGGGAAGCCGATCCTTTCAGCACTTCAATATGATCAATGGTCGAATCAAAGCCCAGTCCCTGATTACTGCGCACGCCGTCAATCAGGATCGAGCCGTCACTGTTCGCACCAAATCCGCGTTTAACAAAACCGTCTTCCGTGCCGCCCAGCGTATTGCCCTGAGTGACACCACTGACAAACTTCATCGCGTCATCCAGCGAAGTGACGTCGTAATCCTGGATCATAGATTGCGTGACCACGCTGACCGATTGCGGTGTTTCATTCAGCGGTGTATCGCTTTTACTGGCGGTTGAGCTTTGTGTCGCGCTGTAATCAGTCGTATCCAGGCTGTCTTTCTGCCCGTTAACAATAATGGATTCTTCAGACGCTGGCGTGGCAGCCAGAAGGGGCGTGCAGTGGAAGATAGCGAGTGCGAGTACGGATTTTTTCAATCCGCTGACAGTCCTGCGTGGGGCTGTAGGTGATGACATGTGAACATTTCCCTGAAAAAAAAGCAACAAATGCAAATGATAACGGTTTGCATTTTAATTCGCGTTTTTACAAAGGGAAGTAAAATCCGATGTTTTATTACTTACAAATAGGTAACCCTCCCCGAAGACAGGGAGGGAAACACTTATTCGACGGTGGAATACTTCACATAATGGTTGGAACAATTGAAGTGCGCGACATAACTCAGCGTGCCATTCGGGCCTTTCGCGCTGAAGGGGATGTTGTAAGTCCCTTTATCTTCTTTCACGTCATCGCTGATAAAGTTCAGAACCGGCACGGAGGTGCCCATGTTGTCTTTATCATTACCCCAGTTCGGGATGCGGTTTTCCATATAGTCACGGGTCACGGTATCAATGGCGTTGTCTTTGGTTAACTGAGCGCATGCGCCTTCAGTTGAACGCTGCATCCACCACGGATATACGTAGACGGAACCCAGCATCAAAACCATCAATGCAAAAATGACTGTAATGATCCCGATTAAAACGACTTTACTCATAATGCTTGCTACTCCTGAAAATTATCAGTCAAATCATAAGCTGCCCGGAAAAATCACGGCCACGCCCAGGCACGAAAGCGCGTATGTTACGCCACTTAGTCGGCATAGGTTAAGTAATATCAGCCTTTCTGTTGCATTCGCTTACAGAAGCCACTATCGCGGCAAAGTCCTGTGGTGTTAGCCTTTTTACATTATTAATTGTTTACGCAAGGAGTAAGGCATGAGTCAGCAAACCGATCCGCAACAACCTGTCGTCGCAGTGCTGGGACTGGGCGCAATGGGGCATGCATTTGCCACAAACCTGATTAAAAAAGGGTTCACCACCCACGTGTGGAACCGTACCCCTTCACGTGGTGATGATTTAGTGGCCGCTGGCGCTTTGCGTGGACTGACTCCACGTGAAGCCGTACAGGGTGCGGATGTGGTGATCACTATGCTGTCTGACGCGGCAACCTCACTGGACGTTTATCAGGGGGATAATGGTTTGCTTGCCGGTCTAAAACAGGGCGGGATTATCGCGCAGATGGGGACGCTGGGCGTGGAAGGCACCGAATCTCTGATTGCATTGACCAAGGCGCAGCGACCGGATGTCGTCTTCCTGGATGCTCCGGTTTCCGGCACTAAAGCGCCGGCAGAACAGGCACAGATTGTGGTGCTGGCCAGTGGCGATCGCGAAAAGGGCGCAGCAGCTGAGACGGTCTTTGCGGCTATTTCTAAAGCTACCAAATGGCTGGGGGAAGCCGGGCGTGCCTCAAAAATGAAGCTGGTCGTCAATGCCTGGCTGATTGCCATGATGGAAGGGATTGCAGAAAGCACGCAGCTGGCAGAAGAACTGGGATTCACTACCGATGATCTGTGGAATGTGCTGGAAGGGGGGCCGCTGGCCGCGCCTTATATCAAAGGTAAAATGGAGATGTTCAAAAGCGGCGATTATACCCCGCAGATGCAACTGACCTGGGCGTTGAAGGATATCAATCTGGCGATTGAAGCAGGCAATAAGCTTGAATTGCCGGTGATGAAACGCATTAGCCAGACCTGGCAGAGTGCCGTTGATGGCGGTTACGGCGAGCAGGATCTGGCAGTCGTTTATCGCTATCTTGGCAGCAAATCGTCTCAGTAAACCCTCCGCCTGGCTCACGGAAGAGCCGGTTATTCCTGTGCTTTTTTCGTGATTTTTCATAACCCCGCAATATAAACCAGACCATCTGGCTATTGGTCATCCGTTCTAACGTTTTATTTCGCTGACTTAGCTTGCAGGTGCCTGTGAGGTATCCACGCTGACGACGGTAGACATTCCCGGCCTGAGTTGATCACTTTGCGCCTGTCCGGGTTCCAGCTCGATACGCACCGCGATTCGCTGAGATATCTTGGTAAAATTCCCCGTGGCGTTGTCGGCCTTCAGCACGCTGAATTCGGAACCTGCTGCCGGAGCAATCCTCACCACATGGCCTTTAAACGTGTGATCGTTGAGGGCATCGACGGTGAATGATGCGGGCGTCCCGACCGCCATGCCAGAAAGCTGGCGCTCTTTGAAATTAGCTGTCACCCAGACAACTTTCGGGGTAATAGAGGTTAACTGCGTACCGGCGCTGACGTATTGCCCCAGCCGCGCACTGACTTCCCCCAGTTGCCCGTCCGAAGGCGCCACAATCTGCGTATGTTGCAGATTGATTTGCGCTACTTCCACTTTGGCTTGTGTGGCTTTTAAAGCCGCCGCCAGCGATGCTTTATTCGCCTCCACCAGAGCCAGACTTTGACGGGCAATATTGACCGATGCACGGGCTTTAGCCACGTTAGCCTGCGCGGTCAGTAATGCGGCATGAAGTTCATCGCCGGTGGTTTTGGAAACCAGACCTTTCTCCAGCAACGGCCCGTTACGGCCAGTATCCAGCGTCGCTTTGCTTTGCGTTGCCTGCGCACTTTGCAGTTCCGCTTCAGCCAGTTGCAGGCTGGCCGCGCTGGAAGCCCGGTTTTGCTCGAAGTTCTGCAACGTCACCTGAGCCTGTGCGGCGGCGGCTTGCGCCTGCAAAAATTCCTGACGATAGGTACTGTCGTCGATAACAAACAGCACATCCCCTTTTTTCACCGGCATAAAATCCTGCACCTTCACGTCGGTGATATAGCCGGATACCTGCGGGCTGAGCAGGGTGACATTGCCACGAACGTAGGCGTTATCCGTCGATTCCACCTGAGAGTTAAACGGGAATAATTGCCAGCTGTACAACACAATCATGACCCCGATAATCCCGAGGCAAAGCACCACAATAATGGATGGATAACGAAATATATTTTTCATCAGTTTTTCCGCTTCACTCTTTTTGATTCATCATCAGAAGCCATTGTTTATGCAACAACCTCAGCGGCTGCACGTTTTTTTGCCTGGATCCTTCCGGCCCAAATATGCGCGCACAGGATGGTAAAACAGCCCAGCGACATATAAAAAACCACCATAAAAACATCGTTATATGCCAGCAGACCGGCCTGCTGCGTGACTTTCTGACTCAGCAGTGCCAGACCTTCGGCACTGAGCTGGGTTCCGTCGTTTAAAAGCGGTTTCAGTAGGTGGCTGTATTGCGCAATGCGTTCAGCCACCAGCGGATTTTGCAAATTGATATGTTCCACCAGCGCGGCTGAGTGAAATTTTTCCCGCAGGATCTGAATCGTGCCGAGGAATGCGCTGCCAACCTGCGCTCCGACGTTTTGCGTTGAGAGAAAAACCAGCACAAAACTGATGATCTGGCTTTGCCCGTACTGTAACGCGCGGATAAAACCCAGCCATAAAGAGGTCGGCAGGAAGATGGCACCGGCAAACGCGATCATTCCCTGTGTCAGATAAAATTGTTCGGGGCGGGTATCTACAGTCGAGCTGGCATCCATCAGCGAGGCAGCGCCGATCAGCGCAATCGAAAACAGGTGGATATAGACGATCCGGTTGGCTTTATGAATGATGCTGACGACCACCAGTCCGGCAAACGTTGCCGTCAGGATCACCAAGAAAAGGGTGACCAGCTGATCGTTAAGCATCCCCACCAGATTCAGAAAGCCCACCATACCGGTAGTCTGCTCTGACAGCAGCATTCGCACGAACAACATGGAACCGGTAAACAGCAGCATTTCCGGTGTCATCAGCCAGCGTAAATCGATAATCGGATTTTTACGTTTCAGCTCAACCATAAAGGAGAGCGTGAGCGCGATAATACCGACCACCAGCACTTCGCCAATCCAGTCTTTTTCCTGCCACCAGTAATAGCGGCCCATGGTCAGAACAACTGACATACACGCCACAGCGGTGGCGATCAGCGGATAACTGATCCAGTCGGTACGCTCAAATACTTTCACACGCGGCGGGTGGGTCAGCGGCAAAATCCAGATGATCGCCAGGCAGATTAGCGAAAGGCCGGACTCCAGCGTAGTCAGCTGATGCCAGTGCCCGAGATCCAGCAAATGCGGCGAAATAATACGCGATACCGGCAGGGCAATCTGACTGCCCGCCAGACCAAAACATAATCCTGCAGTCAGCTTTTTAGCGGGCGGGAAGATTTCGAACATGTAAAACAGCGCAAGAGGGCCGAGCGAGGCCATCGCAAAACCCATTACCGCACGTACAACCAGTGCGGTCTGGAAATCATGCGTAAAAGTTTGTGCCATAGACGCGACGGCAAAAAACAGCAGCCCGTATTCGCCGAAGCGCCGGAAACCAAACTGCGTGCGGATCTTATAAAGCAGGATCGTGCCGGTCACGCTGGTCGCCGTGTAGGCTGCCACCAGCCAGTAACTTTCCACATTGGAAATGCCCAGCGAGCCCTGAATACCCGGAAGATTTGAACTGACCAGATTGATGCCCAGCCCCTGCGTCATTCCGATAATCAGGGATGCCAGGGCATAAACCACAATCCGCAGACGCGGATATTGTAAAAGCCAGGTGCTGACCTGAACCGCAAAAGGATGGTGTGTTGACGGTGGAACCGGCGGTGGTGCTTGGGTTTCCGGTGGATCTGTTTGTAGTGATGTATCCCGTGTTGATAATTCACCGGCATCCTGCCGGACATCTGAATCAGAACGCGTCGTCATCGTTATGCCTTGTAAGTCATTACCCAACTAGTTTGTAGCTTGCTACATAATGTAATAAGACGTGTCATAGGTGTCTAGTTCAATTATTCATATCAGTGATATTTACAAATGCAAATAACGAATAACTAATCAGTGACGAAAGTAATTAATCAGAAAGAAGGGAGATCACGGGGAGAAGCAAAACGCCACTTACAGTGCGGCGATATTGGCTGTGATACAGGCGAGAACGCCGCGTGCGATATCTACGTTTTCCGGCGGAATGCCTTCCATCACGCGGATAAGAATATCATCGGTCATACTGCGAACCTGATTGGCGAGGTCGGTGCCGGCGTCGGTCAGCTTAATGTCTTTGGAACGGCGATCCGTTTCACCCGGACAACGTTCCAGCAGACCCAGTTCGGCCAGGCTGTCGAACAGGCGGATAGCGGTGGGGTGTTCTACTTCCAGCAGCGTGGTGAGTTCACCTTGTGGCAGGCGGCCATTGGCGGCCTCCAGATGTAATAACACCTGGCCACGAGCCAGAGTCAGGCCAATGGTTTTGAACCGGGCATCACAATATGTGCGCAACTGGCGACCAATATGGATGGTTTCCGGTAAAAAACGAACGGCGGGAGAAGTTGCTTCCGGGCGGCGGCGTAATGTGGTCACAGGTTCCTCACTGTCGGAGCGTAAGCAGATTTTTAGTCGCGTCAGAGTAGCACGATGGGCAACATTTACCAGAAAAGGGAGTCTGCTGTTAACATTTTGAGACAAGTGGAAGCAGGATCTAAGCAAAGTACTTAGAAACTATTTATGCTGTCAGAAAGGCCTTTCTCAACACTATTTTTATCCTTCTGACGGAGAATAACGATGCAACCTGTCATCAACATGATCACTCTGGGCGTTAAAGATTTAACCGTCGCTACTGAGTTTTATCAGCACGGCCTTGGCTTCCCGAAAGTGGCTATCGATTCTGACGGCGTCAGCTTCTTCGAATTAGCCGGTGCCTGGTTATCATTATTTCCCTGGGAAGAGCTGGCACAGGATGCGCAGGTTAGCGCAGACGGGCACGGATTTAGGGGGATGGCACTGGCACAAACCGTTGCCAGTGAGGCCAAAGTGGATGCCGTATTAGCCCAGGCGGTGAAAGCGGGTGGCAAACTGATTAAACCCGGCCAAAAAGTGTTCTGGGGCGGATATTCGGGCTATTTCGCCGATCCGGACGGACATCTGTGGGAAATTGCCTACAACCCCTTTATGCAGATTGGTCCGCAGGAAGAATAAATTCTCGTTTACCCGGCGCGGATAAGTGCCGGGCAGTTCTTCGACGAATTGCGATCCTGCTTCCATTTTTTTAATTTTGTGTTTTTTTTGCCACTCATCTTCGCTTTTTGGCCTTCACGCAAAGGTACAGGGGCATCTCTCTCCTTAGACTCATCCTCAACGGGTTATTCACAGTTGAGGAAAACTATGCGCAATTCACGACCGCTTAACGCTGCCTTATTCGGGATAGGGTTGAATACCTACTGGCCACAATTCACCGGACTGGAAGCTCGGCTGACCAGTTATCTTGGTGAAATTGAGAAGAAGCTTGCTTCGCCGGATGTCGTCATTCATAACGGCGGACTGGTCGACAGCGTGGAAAAAAGTGACACGCTGGCCAGCGAGCTGAAACAGATTTCCCCAGATGTCATTGTTATTGCCATCAGTACTTATGCACTGAGTTCAACAGTGCTGCCGCTGGTGCAGCAATTTCAGGTTCCGGTGTTGATCCTGGCACTTCAGCCTGAACGTAATCTTCCGTATCAAACTATCCGCGAGATGACCGATCGCGGGGCGCGTACTGGCGAATGGCTGGCACATTGTCAGGCATGCAGCGCACCGGAACTGGCTAACGTATTTAACCGTGCAGGTATCGCTTACGAGATGATTGTCGGCGCGCTGAACAACGACCCGTATGTCTGGCAGCAAACACAGCAGTGGCTTACCGCGATTACTGTCAAACACCAACTGGGCAAATGCACCGTCGGTGTGCTGGGGCATTATTACAACGGCATGGTAGATGTCTATTCCAATATGACCAATCTTTCGGCCAGATTGGGCGTCCGATTTAAACCCCTTGAGATGTGCGAACTGAACAGTTTGCGCGAGCAGGTCAGCGACGGACTACGGGAAGCAAAACAGCAGGAAGTCGCGGAAAGTCTTCGCACTGATGCCAGTTGCGATAAAACCGAGCTCGACAGGGCTGTGACAACCGCCGTCGCGCTGGATCAGCTGGTCGGGGATAACGGGCTGGATGCTCTGGCCTATTACTATGAAGGCGCACCGGGCAATGCCTACGAGAATATTGTGACGTCAGTGATCCTCGGTAATACGCTGCTGACAGGGCGGAATATTCCTGTTGCCGGGGAATATGAAATCAAGAATGTTATCGCGATGAAAATCATGTCACTGCTCGGGGCGGGCGGGTCATTCTCAGAGCCCTATGGCATTGATTTTGATGATGATGTTGTGCTGTGGGGCCATGACGGACCGGCTCATCCTCTGATGGCTGAAGGTGACGTGCGACTGGTTCCGTTGCCTGTTTATCATGGCAAACCGGGCAAAGGGATTTCGATTCAGATGAGTGTCCGCAAAGGGCCGGTAACCTTCCTTTCAGTTATCGAAGACGTTAATAACCAGATGATTTTACAATACGCTGAAGGGGAGTCGGTCGAAGGTGAAATCCTGGATATCGGTAATACCAACAGCCGTTATCGTTTCCCCCTGTCTGCGCGGGAATTTACCAAAGACTGGTCGTGCGGAGGGGCTGCGCATCATTGCGCGATAGGAATCGGACATCAGGGTGAAATTTTAGAAAAACTGGCGACTTTACTGGGCGTTCTCGCACGGCGAATTTGTTGAAACATTCGCAGGAGTAGAATTATTAGTTACAACATACAGTATACTTCTTTTATAATGGTGACAGTCTGTAAGCCATAGAAAAACACCGCCATAGGGCGGTGTCTGCATTAGTCTTACAGGAAGCGAGGAGATTATAAACCGCGTTTTTCCATCAACAGGGCCAGATCGACCAGGCGATTTGAAAAGCCCCATTCGTTATCATACCAGGCCAGAATCTTCACCAGTTTGCCGCCAATCACAAGCGTTGATAGCCCGTCGACAATAGAAGAGCGCGGATCGCCGCGATAATCACTGGAAACCAGAGGTTCTTCGCTGTAGCCGAGTATCCCTTTCAGAGGACCTGATTCAGACGCCTTACGGAAAGCGGCGTTGATTTCCTCAACGGTGGCTTCACGTTTCAGATTCACTGTTAAGTCAACGATGGACACCACAGGGACCGGCACACGTAATGAATAGCCCGTCATACGACCATCGAGCTCCGGAATGACTTTGCCGATAGCTTTTGCCGCGCCGCTGGAATAGGGAACAATCGAAACGGCTGCCGCGCGTGCACCGCGTAAATCTTTTTCCGGCTGGTCATGCAGCGCCTGACTGTTGGTATATGCATGCGTGGTATTCATCAGACCATGTTCAATGCCGAATGTCTGATGCAAAACCTGCGCCGCAGGAGCCAGACCATTGGTGGTGCAGCTGCCGTTACTGACGACTTTATGTTTTGCCGGATCGTACTGGCTATCATTTACACCCATCACAATAGTGATGTCGTCGTTTTTGGCCGGAGCAGAAATGATGACGCGTTTAGCACCACCTTTGGTGATATGAACTTCCGCTTTTTCTTTTTCAGCGAAGAAACCTGTGGCTTCGATAACGATGTCAACGCCCACACTGCTCCACGCAATAGCGCCGGGGTCTCTTTCAGAGAATACGCGGATAGTTTTGCCATCGACCTGTAACTGACCTTCGCCCGCTTTTACGTCTGCTTGTAAAGTGCCGGAGAGGGAATCATATTTGAGGAGATGGGCGAGGGTTTTGCTGTCAGTCAGGTCGTTAATGGCGACAACCTGAAAATCATCGCGGCCAAGTGCAGCGCGCAAAACATTACGTCCAATCCTGCCGAATCCGTTAATACCAACTTTGACCATGATGAACTCCTTAGTTATCTGACTTGCGGTTAATATAGCCCGGAGGAGAATTGGCGTAAATGACAACAATAGATCAATTTACGCCAAAATGCGCGAACAGAAACGCTCTCTGTATTCTGTGGGTGTCAGTTGCAAATTTCTTTCAAAAACACGACGTAAATTCAGGCCGCCACCGAACCCGGTTGTGGCTGCAATTTGTCCGATGTCCTGGGATGTTTGTTCCAGAAGTTGCCTTGCCGCATTGAGGCGAACTTCTTCGACATATTTGGCCGGCGTGATACCCGTTTCGCGAGTGAAAACCCGGGTAAAATTACGCGGGCTCATTGCCACACGCTCCGCCAAACCTTCAACGGATAAATCTCCGTTAAGATTTTCCGGCAGCCAGGCCTGAAGTTCACGAATAGGGCCTTCGCTGGCCTGATTCAAAAGATAGCGGCTATATTGAGACTGTCCACCCGGACGGCGGAGAAACATCACCAGATTCTGCGCGACGTTTCTGGCAACGCTGAAACCTTGATCATCTTCGACCAGTGCCAGAGTGAGGTCAAAGCCGGAACTGACACCGCCAGATGTCCAGATCTCGCCATCCTGAACATACATTGGTCCGCGCTCGACGTTGACCAACGGAAACTTCGCCTGCAAGGTATCAAGCAACCGCCAGTGTGTGGTGGCATGGCGACCGTTAAGCAGCCCGGCGTGAGCCAGCAACATGGCACCGCCACAGATAGACACCACGCGCCGCGCATGGGGTGCAGCCTGTCGCAGCCAGCTTACAACGCTCGAGCCTTCTTCTTCAGTCAGCCCTTTGCCGGTGACCATTATTGTGTCGCGGGGCAGCGTCGGGTCGAGATCGCAAAGCCGGTGATCGGCCAGCAGATTCAGGCCTGAAACACCATGAACTACACGGTGAGGTTGCGTGGTCGCCACCGTCACCTGATAAGGTGATTTTTTGGCATCAGCAGGCAGCAGCTGATTAGCCTGCATAAGGATATCGGCGATACCCGCCGCTTCAAATAACATGCCCCCGTCAGGGACGATAACCAGAATTGTCGTCATGGCGTTAAAAATACCATCTATACATAATGAGCCAGAACCTCAGTGTATCAGATACGCCTGTGACCTGGCAGTAATAAGCAAGAGAAGGGCGCAGATGTCAGATCTTCAATGCCGGTCACAAGTTTTGGGGTAAAAAAAAACAGATTTATGCATGATCCTGAGTGATGATAACGGTATCTTGTCAGCGCTGAGACTCACTCATTCTAACTGTGGAAATTCATGATTTCTCTACAAAAAAAACCTTTCAGACTCAGCATGATAATCATGCTGATGATTTTGGCTGGCTGCTCGGGTAAGCCGAAATATAAGAAGTACGATACGCATGCCTATGATGATGAAATTGAGGATGCCGCTGACCAGTATAAAGTTGACCGTAAACTCGTTAAGGCTATTATCCAGGTCGAATCAGGTTTTAATCCTGAAGCTGTAAGTCCTTCAAATGCCATTGGTTTGATGCAACTGAAAGCCTCAACCAGCGGTTGCGATGCATATCGTTATAAAGGTAAACGCGGATGTCCTGATGATGACGATTTGCTGGATCCGGAAACTAACATTGACCTGGGAACGGCATACATCAGCGCATTACAACGTCAGCAACTCAACTGGATCAACGATCCGCTGACACGTCGATATGCTACCGAAGTGGCTTATGCCAACGGTGCCGGTGCATTGCTGCGAACTTTTTCTGCGAACCGCCAGACCGCGATTCAGATGATTAATCAGCTGTCACCGGAAGCGTTTAACTGGCATGTCCGCCAATATCATCCGGCGCCACAGGCTCCGAGATATATGGCTAAAGTCGAAAAGGCGTATGCCGGTTTATAGCTTTTGAGGTACTGAAAAATGGATGCGCTACGTAAAATCTACAGCATTATGGTACTGCTGTAATTTCAGAATTGGCGTAGCGCGATCAGTTCAGAATGCAATTTCTCTGGCCAAACGTGGATATCATGGTGACGAACCTGTTTAGCAATTTTCCTGTCAGTGCGCTGGAAGGAAAGGAAGAAACATTCGAGTTATTGCTGACGCGGCCAGATATCCGTATCGAGAGGATTATTTCAACCGGTCAGGCGAGTCCGTCTGGATTCTGGTACAGCCAGCCACAAAGTGAATGGGTCACAGTGCTTCAGGGGTCGGCAGGTTTGAAATTTGAAAACGAAACAGAAGTGCGTGTGATGAATTCGGGTGACTTCGTCAATATCCCGGCGTTGTGCAGGCATCGTGTCGAATGGACAAGTGCTGACGAAACAACGATCTGGTTAGCCATCCATTATGGTGAACAGACGCAAACAGAAGAAGGAGAGGTATGAATAAAGAAACAACGGGATTAGATGCGAAACCTGATATCTAATTTAACATAATATACATTATACGCACTAACTGCATATTGCATGATCGGCATTCTTACGCTCATACAGCCCTGATTCTGGTTCATGCGGGTATCCGGAACCTCTCTGACTTAGCCGTTTACAATCACTATCCGGTTCGTATAATGAGCTGAATCAATTCCTCCCGAAATGGAAAACCATGAAAAACATCACTTTTTACGGCAGATTTGAAAACGACATTCTTGCCGGACGTAAAACCATCACCCTTCGCGAAGCCAGTGACGCTAACTTTTCAGCCGGTGATAAAGTGCGTGTCAGCCGTTATGAAGATGATGTATTTTTCGGCAATATCGAGGTAATCGCGGTGACGCCAGTGATGTTCGACGACCTGAACGAAACACATGCTGTGCAGGAAAACATGACGCTTGAGCAGTTAAAGGACGTGATCAGCGAAATTTATCCGGGCCTCAGAGAACTGTTTATGATCGAATTCCGGCTCAACTGATGTCAGATGTAACAAAATGAGCGCGCCGTGAATAAACCGACGCGCCCTTTTCTTCTTTGAATTCAACCCTGCCAGCGCGAATTGCGGATAACTGAACAGAAATTACCTTTGATAAAACCTGACTCTTTGTCCGCGATAACATCTGCCTTCACGTTGCCGAAAGTTGTCTGCGGCTTGTCTTTAATCCCGTCATAAAATGCCTGAATAATATCTTCCTTAAACGCCGGTGTCCGCGGATGCGCACCGACGACGGCGTTACGCACTTCATCCTCATAGCTCTGATAGTTAATGCCCAGCACGTCCATTTCTACGCCTGCGGTCACCAGGGCAATAACCGGATCCATAAATTCGGGAATGCCTGGTGTGGTATGCAAGGCTATCGCGGTCCATACTTTTTCAATGTCCTGCGTGCTGACTCCGTGCTGTTGCATGAACTGCCGCGCTGCATTTGCGCCATCAACCTCAAAACGTTTGTCGCAGCTGCAATGTTCATGGGTCAGCCCCATATCGTGGAACATACAGCCGATATAAAGCAGCTCGTGATCGACCTTTAACTCACGTTGTTGTCCGGCCAGTGCGGCCCAGTAATAGACACGACTTGAATGATGGAACAGTAAATCAGACTCAGTGTCACGGACCAGCTCTGTTGCTTCGCGGGCCATTTTGCTGTCGGGAATGCGGATACCACGGATGTTCAGACTCATAATATTTCTCCTGCTGGGTTGTATGAAGCAAGAATAAACGGCAGGATAAATGTCATCAATCGTCGCGATATGACGATATGGGACAAGCAGTCATTCTGCGACAGGAAACCTCTCAATGTCCAAACACATCATCATTCTCGCCGTGCCCGGCGTACAGTTGCTGGATGTTTCCGGCCCGCTGGACGTGTTCGCCGAGGCCAATCAGCAACGTGGTCGTGAAATTTATAAACTGAGTATTATGGCGGCGGGCGATCAGGCGGTGATTCCGACGTCTTCAGGTGCAAGAATGGTCGCAGACCTTTCGCTGCACTCGCCTTTGCCCGACGCAGTAGACACATTCCTGGTAGCCGGTGCGCCACAGCTGGATGAGTATTTAGCCGACCAGCCGTTGAAAGAAGGCATCCACCGGTGGAGTCAGCATGCGAAACGTTTTGGCTCAGTATGCAGTGGCGCCCTGCTGCTCGCTTCGGCGGGCTTACTCGACGGTCGCCGCGTGACCACCCACTGGTCTGTCGCCGGTAAACTGACCGAAGATTATCCGCAGGTAAAAGTCGAAGCTGATGCCATATTTATTGCCGACGGTCCCTTACGGACAGCCGCCGGTGTAACGTCCGGACTCGATTTAGCGCTGAATATGGTTGAGGAAGATCTCGGCCGGGAAACCGCACTGGATGTTGCCGCACAACTGGTGATGTTCTTTAAGCGTCCCGGTGGACAAATGCAGTTCAGCCGTCACGGTCAGGCCTCAGTGAGCGGCAGGTCAGCGTTGCAGGATGTGCAACGCTGGGTGATGAATTCCCTGAATTATCCGCATAATGTACAAAGTCTGGCCTTACATATGGGCATCAGCCCGCGACATCTTACCCGGTTATTTAATCAGGAACTCCGGCAGTCGCCCGCGGAATGGCTTGAACAGCAGCGGGTATTCCATGCCAGACAACTGCTGGAAACTGGCGAACTGGCTATTAAGCAGATTGCGGCTGAATGCGGTTTTTCCGGTGTCGATATCCTGCGGCGGGCTTTCGTCAGGCAGTTATCAGTGACACCGTCACAATATCAAAAGCATCATATCCGCTGAAAGGAGTAACAGAAAACCCCAGTAAAATCAGGCTTCTTTCGCTACTTGTGCGCGACGGAAGCATTCCTGATGATGGGTATTAATCAGGCCGGTGGCTTCCAGCCAGGCATAGACAATCGTCGGGCCAACGAATTTAAAACCTCGTTTTTTGAGATCTTTTGAAATACTTTCTGAAAGCGCATCTTTAGTCGGAACCGGCCCAACGTGCTGAATCGCTTTCCCGCCGATTTGTGCCCAAATCCATTCACCGAAATCTTCATCAGCCTGCTGCATAGCAAGATACGCGCGGGCATTATTAATCACTGCCCTAATTTTGATGCGTGAGCGGATAATATCGGCGTTATTTGCCAGCCTTTCGACATCTTCTTCGGTGAACTCCGCCACTTTCTCAGGCTCGAACTGACAAAAAGCCAGCCGCAGCGCGTCGCGTTTTTTCAGTACAATTCGCCAGGATAACCCGGCCTGAAAGCCGTCGAGCATCAGTTTTTCCCAAAGCGCTCTGCCGTCGCGTACAGGCTTACCCCATTCCTGGTCGTGGTAATCAATCATCATCGGGTCATTTGTACCCCAGGGACAACGGATAAGGTCAGTCATAGCGAACTCCTGCAACGGAAACATTCTTTATTCTAACCTGACCACTATCGGGACGTGGTAAACTTTCATCTCTGCCCTGTTAAGCGACTAAAACTCTGAAACTGATGATTTCTCTGAAGTTCATGTGTGCACGTTTTATCATTATGCCCTATAGTGTATGTTGTAACTAACTGGAGGGATTATGGCGGATTATGATTTAATTGCCCGGATGAACGGTTGTTTTAACGAACTGGAACTGGCGTTGCAGGATCTGGGGCATTTCCTGAGTCAGCTGGAATTATTGCAGGCGCGGGTCTTTGCGCTTCCAGAAGTTATCAAAGGTGAAGAACATAATCCTGCAGATAAAATCATCGTCACACCGCACACCGGCGAGGCCGCGCAGCAACTGGCGTTACAGCATTTTCAGCGCCTGTTTATTCATCATAATAACGAAAATGTCAGCAGTAAATCAGCCGTCCGTTTGCCCGGTGTGTTGTGTTATGCCGTTGATCCCGCTGAGCATCAGTCTGCCCTGCTTCTGATTGAAGAAGTGAACAAACTGAAAGCGGAGCTGGAACATATTGTAACCGTAGAATCCGGTCTTGCCCGCGAACAGCGGTTCGAGTTTGTGCATACCCATCTCCGCGGTCTGATTACGCTTAACGCCTACCGCTCGGTGACGTATCTGAACGATCCGGATTCTGTGCGTTTTGGCTGGGCGAATAAGCATATTATTAAAAACGTGACACGTGATGAAGTGCTGGCTCAGCTTGAGAAAAGCCTGAATGCCGGACGCGCTGTTTCGCCTTATACGCGTGAGCAATGGATGGAAAATATTAACCGTGAGATGAGTGATGTGAAACGTCTGCCGGAGCATGCGGCGCTGAAATTTAAACGTCCGGTGAAAGTCCAGCCCATCGCCCGCGTATGGTATCGCAACAGCCAAAAACAGGTGCAACATCCCTGCCCGTTGCCGCTGATTGCGTTGTGTCTGCGCTCTCCGATGATGCAGGTACCCAAGTTAGGGGAACTCCACGATTACGATGTCACGACCATCAAGCATAAGTACAAACCACAATCACAGCCGCTGAGCCTGCTGATTAAACGTCTGCATTTATATACCGACTATCCGCTTTAACCCACAGACAGCGGCCATAAAAAAGGTCCGGTTTCCCGGACCTCATTCGCTTTTCTTTAGAATAAACCTTAAGCTTTCATGCTGCCAACCATGGCTTCCGGTCGCACCCATTCATCAAACTGTTCTTCAGTCAGATAACCGAGTTTCAGTGCTGAACCCTTCAGCGTCAGCCCTTCTTTATGGGCTTTCTTGGCGATTTCAGCCGCTTTGTCATAACCGATATGCGTATTCAGCGCCGTCACCAGCATCAGCGATTCATTCAACAGCTGAGTGATACGGTCGCGGACAGGCTCAATACCCACTGCACAGTGCTCGTTAAAACCGCGCATTCCGTCGGCCAGAAGGCGCACTGATTGGAGGAAGTTATGAATAACCAGCGGACGGAAGACGTTAAGTTCAAAGTTACCGGAAGCTCCGCCAATATTCACCGCAACGTCGTTGCCGAGCACCTGTGCGCACAGCATGGTCATGGCTTCGCACTGCGTCGGGTTCACTTTACCTGGCATAATGGAACTGCCCGGCTCGTTTTCCGGGATAGAAATTTCGCCGATACCACAACGCGGGCCGGAAGATAACCAGCGTACATCGTTGGCGATTTTCATCAGCGAGGCAGCCAGACCTTTCAGCGCACCGTGACCGTGAACCAGCGCATCGCAAGTGGCCAGTGCTTCGAATTTATTCGGCGACGTCACAAACGGCTGTTTAGTCAGCTCCGCCAGCGCTTTGGCTACGCGTACCGCATACTCCGGATGAGTATTCAGCCCGGTTCCGACGGCAGTACCGCCCAATGCCAGCTCAGCAATGTGCGGTATGCTGTTTTCAATGTGCGTTAAATTATGTGCCAGCATCGCGACCCAGCCGGAAATTTCCTGTCCCAGGGTCAGCGGCGTGGCGTCCTGCAAATGCGTGCGGCCAATTTTTACAATATCGCGAAACGCATCCGCTTTCGCGGCCAGCGTTTTGTGCAGCACTTTCAGCTCCGGGATCAGCGTTTCACGCAGTTCGATCACGGCAGCGACGTGCATCGCAGTCGGGAAGACATCGTTAGAGCTCTGGCTCTTGTTCACATCATCATTCGGGTGAACTTTGCGCGCTTCGCCCCGCTCGCCACCGAGAATTTCACTGGCACGGTTCGCCAGCACTTCATTCATGTTCATATTTGTCTGGGTGCCGGAACCGGTCTGCCAGATAGCCAGCGGGAATTCAGCCGGATGTTGACCGGCAAGCACTTCGTCCGCGGCAGCAACAATGGCGTTTCCGCGCTCTGCTGGCAGCAAACCTAAATCCATATTCACGCTGGCCGCCGCGCGTTTGGTCAGAGCCAGTGCGTGGATCAGCGCTTCCGGCATTTTTTCAGAGGAAATACGGAAATGCTCCAGGGAACGTTGCGTCTGTGCGCCCCAAAGTTTATCTGCCGGAACATCAATTGGCCCCATTGAGTCTTTTTCAATGCGTGTTGCTGCCATTACTGTCTCCTTAGATGTTTATTACGATGATAAATCAGGTTTTTTTGTAATTTAAATCAGGTTTTTTGCAGGTTTATGATTGCCGCACGCGCTCCCACGCATCCGTTGGCGGCCCGTTAATTATAGTGACTTATAAGGCGTGCGTATAATTCGATTCGATCTCCATTCCGAAAATACCCACCCAAGGCACTTTTTGGTGCTTCGTAGTTGTAATGCCTGCTTCGGCATTGTTTACTAGGCGGCAATATTTTCTATTCAGGATGAAGCAATGCAAAAGATGCATAACGGTGTACAGAATTACGCCTGGGGCAGTCAAGACGCGCTGACCAAACTTTACGGAATTACCGACCCGCAGGACCGCCCGATGGCTGAATTGTGGATGGGGGCTCATCCTAAAAGCAGTTCTCAGGTTGAGAACGCCAGCGGCCAGACCGTTTCACTTCGCGACCAAATCAGCGCCGATCTGAATGGTCAGTTAGGAAAAAAAGTCGCTAAACGTTTTGGCGAGTTACCCTTCCTGTTCAAAGTCCTTTGTGCCGATCAGCCGCTTTCCATCCAGGTTCACCCGAGTAAAGGTGCCGCTGAGATGGGTTTCGCGAAAGAAAATGCGGCCGGAATTCCTCTTGACGCTGCCGAGCGTAATTATAAAGATCCGAATCACAAGCCTGAGCTGGTTTATGCCCTGACGCCTTTCCAGGCGATGAATGGTTTTCGCGAGTTGCGCGATATCGTCTCTTTGCTGCAACCCGTTGCAGGCGCGCATCAGCTGATTGCCAGCTTCCTGAATTTCCCGGATGTTGATCATCTGCGTACCCTGTTTGCCGGTCTGCTGAGTCTTGAAGGTGAAGAAAAATCCCGTGCGCTGGACGTTCTGAAGTCCGTTCTCGATGAGCAACACGGCGAGCCGTGGGACACTATCCGCAGTATTTCTGAATTTTATCCTGATGACAGCGGTTTGTTCTCCCCTCTGCTGCTCAACGTCATCACCCTGCAACCGGGCGAAGGCATGTTCCTGTATGCCGAAACTCCGCACGCTTATCTGAAAGGCGTTTCTCTTGAAGTGATGGCGAATTCCGATAACGTTCTGCGTGCAGGTCTGACGCCGAAATATATCGATATCCCTGAATTACTGGCCAACCTGAAATTCAATGCGAAACCGGCAGCCGAATTGCTGACCACGCCGGTTGTCAAAGGTGCGGAACTCAACTTCCCTATTCCTGTCGAAGATTTTGCGTTTTCAATTCACAGCCTTGCGGCAGAACCGCAAACGCTGGAACAGGACAGCGCGGCTATTGTCTTCTGTATTGAAGGCCAGAGCGTTCTGGCAAAAGATGATGAAACGCTGGTACTCAATCCTGGCGAGTCCTGTTTCTTGTCTGCCAGTGAGTCGCCGGTAACGGTCAGCGGTAACGGTCGCATTGCACGGGTGTTCAATACGCTCGCAAAATGATCCCAAACCTAAACAAAATGGGGCTAACTGCCCCATTTTGATGATTTTTTTACTGATTCAGCTACACTCAGAAGACTAATAACGCCGTAAGGCGTTTTTTATTTTCGGGATATTTCATAAGGATAAACAGAGATATGAAGAAGTCATTAGTCGCTGTAAGCGTCATTGTAGTCCTTGGCGCGGCCTGGACAGGCGTCTCGTGGTACACGGGTAAAATGATTGAGCAGCACATGGATGAGCAGGTCGCCAATGCCAACAGCCAGCTGCAAAACGCTTATCCGAAAGCCGGTCTGAAAGTCAGCTATGAAGATTACCAGCGCGGACTGTTCAGCAGCAAAATGCGTATTGTTCTGCGCCCTGATGCTGCCGCAGCCACCGCGGGCAGCAGCGTGCTGAAAACCGGTGACGAAATTGCCTTTATCGAAACCATCGATCACGGTCCTTTCCCTGCCGCTCAGCTGAAGAAATTCAACCTGATCCCAAGCATGGCCTCTGTTCATTCTGAACTGCAAAACACGCCGACGGTGAAAGGTCTGTTTGATGTCACCAAAGGGAAATCCCTGGTCACCATCGACACCCGCGTTTCCTACAGCGGCGCGAGTGCCTCAGCCATTGACATCATTCCGGTGACATACCAGAAAGAAGAAACCCAGCTGGCCTTCTCCGGCGGTAACATCAATGTGGATGTTGATAAAGACCTGACCGCGATGAAGCTCGATGCCAATACCGACAGCATTGCGCTGACGTCTAAAAATCAGTGGGGGCAGCTTGAGAAAGTGACCCTGGCCGGTTTTAGCATGGACAGCGATACCCATCAGGGTAAATTCCAGGTGGGCGTGGGCGATCAAAATCTGACCGTGAAGCAAATTCTGGTGAATGTTGACGGCAAAGACGCCGGTTCCCTGGACAACTTCAAGCTGGTGAGCAAATTCTCTGAAAACGGCAATAACATTGGCGGGCAGCAGGATTACACCATCGACGCACTGAAAGTTCAGGGCCAGGATTTCGGATCTGCAAAACTCACCCTGAAGCTGGATAAGCTCGATGGCGCAGCGTTGAAGCAGTTTGCTGACAACTACAATCAACAATCACGTGATTTGCTGATGAAACAAGGCGAACTGGATCCTGCGGTTTATCAGCAACAGGCTGCGGATTTACTGCTGGCGAACCTGCCATTACTGCTTAAAGGCAATCCGTCCATCAGCGTTGCTCCCCTGAGCTGGAAAAACAGCAAAGGCGAAAGCAGCTTCAATCTGCAACTGGATCTGAAAGACCCGGCGGCGACACCGGCACAATCGCAAGACCAGATGCTTTCACAGCTGGTGAATAAAGTTGACGCTAAACTGACTATCCCTCTGCCGATGGCCACTCAGGTGACCACACAGGTTGCACAGATTGAAGGTTATAACGCCGACGACGCCGCTAAACTGGCTCAGCAACAGGTTCAGGGGCTGGCCGCTATGGGTCAGATGTTTAAACTGACCACGGTGAAAGACGACACCATTTCCAGCAGCTTCCATTACGCGGACAATCAGATTGACCTGAATGGCCAGAAGATGACGTTGCAGGAATTCGCGGGTCTCTTCGGCATTCTGGGCGGGCCAGCAGCGCCAGCTCCGACGCCGGAACAGGAAACCCCGGTGGCGCCAGCACCCGTGCCAGCTCAATAATATTCTTTACTCCTCCCCCTGCGAAGGGGGAGTCTGGGAGGAGGTTTACACAAGACACCTTCTGGCCTGTTTTAACTGACACCCCATCCCGGCCTTCCCCTCACCTGAGGGGAAGGAGTAAAACCCCTCCCGTTACCAAAGGATTTTCAGGCGTGACCACTCCTACTGACCTCCTTCGTCTGCAAGACGTCTCTTTTACGCTCAACAATATCCCGCTGCTGGAACCGGTTTCACTCACACTCAATCCGGGGGAATTCACGTTACTGACCGGACCTTCAGGCAGCGGCAAAAGTACGCTGCTGAAAATCATTGCTTCGCTGCAAACTCCGACCGGCGGCAAACTGTGGTTTAAAGGCGAGGATATTTCGCATATTAAGCCCGAAGCTTACCGCCAGCGCGTTTCTTACTGTTTCCAGACACCGTCGCTGTTTGGCGAAACGGTGTATGACAATCTCGCCCTGCCTTATCAGATCCGCAATAAAAAGCCTGAGGACGACAAGCTTCGCGACTGGCTGAAACGAGTGAATTTATCCGAAGACATGCTGACCAAACGCACGCAGGAACTTTCCGGTGGCGAGAAGCAGCGTGTCGCCCTGCTGCGCAATCTGCAATTTATGCCGGATGTCCTGCTGCTGGATGAAATCACCAGCGCGCTGGATGAAGAAAATAAGATAAACATTAATGAGATCATCGCGAGTCTGGCTGACAAGGAGCGGATCGCCGTGTTGTGGGTAAGCCATGACCAGAATGAAATCCGCCACGCGAAACATGTCGTCAACCTGACCCGTCATTCACAAGGAAGCGCGGCTCATGAATCAGCATAATATTACTAACCAGTCTCTGGCTCTCGCGTTGATCCTGGTGGTCGTCGCCCTGCTCGTCAGCAAAAAAGAAAAACTCGGCCTCGAAAAAGACATTATCTGGAGCGTGGCCCGCGCCGTCGTGCAGTTAGTGATTGTCGGCTACGTGCTTAAATACATTTTCGACATCAATAACAGCCTGTTAACGGTACTGATGGTGCTGTTCATCTGCGTGAATGCCGCCCTGAATGCAAAAAAACGCAGCCGTAACATTGATAACGGTTTTATCATTTCGTTTATTGCCATTACGGTCGGCACTGCGCTGACGCTTTCCATACTGATCTTAAGCGGTTCGATTGAGTTTCTGCCTATGCAGGTTATCCCGATTTCTGGGATGATTGCCGGTAACGCGATGGTCGCGGTGGGTTTGTGCTACAGCAATCTGAACCAGCGTTTTCTCGATAATCAGCAAAAAATCCTCGAAATGCTGAGTCTTGGTGCGCCGGTAAAAATGGCTTCAGGACGAATTATTCGTGACAGTATTCGTGCAGCGATGATCCCGACGGTCGATGCGGCGAAAACGGTGGGAATTGTCAGTTTGCCGGGCATGATGTCCGGGCTGATATTTGCCGGTATCGATCCGGTTAAGGCCATCAAGTATCAGATTATGGTGACGTTTATGCTGCTGGCGACGGCCAGTTTATCGACAATTATCGCCGGTTATCTGTCTTATAAACGTTTCTACAATGACCGTGCGCAGCTGCGCGATTTGAAATCATCGTAATATTTCAGTACCCGTCAGCAGTTGCACTGACGGGCCCCTGCCTTTGCGGCGTTATAAATCAGACAGTGCCTGACGCAAATTCACTTCCCCTGCGGCTTCATCATCAAGATCCAACACCCCTTCCAGATCGTCGAGATGTTCCTGCATGATGTCTGCTGCCTGTGTGTTGTCCCCGGCTTCCAGCGCATCAATGATTGCCTGATGCTCATCACACTGGCATGAGGGGACTTCATTGCGCTGATATAACGCGACAATCAGGGAACTGCGCACCATCAGATTCGACAATATTTCACTGAGCACTTCATTACCTGAAATTTCGCCCAGTATCAGATGAAACGCACTTAATTCCCGCACCACGGCGCGGCGGTCTTCAGACTGCACCGCTTCACGCTCACCGCGCAAATGGGCAGTGATCCGATTGCGGTGACGGCGGATAACATCCGGGCCAATACACTCAACAATTGCACGTTCTATAGCGCGGCGGGCAATAAAAACTTCACGCGCCTCTTTCGCTGTAGGCTGAGCCACCATGGCGCCACGATTGGGTTCAATAGTGACAATACGCTGTAAAGCCAGACGCTGTAAGGCTACCTGAACATGATTACGGTTGGCGCTGAGCGCCTCAACGAGTTGTGATTCGACCAGACGTGTTCCGGGACGCAGGCGATGCTGGGCGATAGCTTTTGATAAAACGTCGACAATGCGCTGAACTTCAAGCTGCTTGGCGGTTGTAGTTGTATTACTCATGGAATACTTAATGGCCTCTTTCTGGCAGTTTCCGTGAAAGCTAACATCAACAGTTTGCTTTCGTCATTAGTAAATGACGTCAAATCTGAAATCACCGGTATACCATTCAGGATACAGCTCTCTGGCCAAACCAGCTTTTGACAGGCAATTCAGCCACCTGACTGATAAGCGTCATCAGCGGTCCGCAGGGGTAAGTTTCGTCCAGACCACGCAATTCACGTAAAGATGTCAGCGCTGCCTGAGGTGTAGGAAAACGTTCAGACTGGGTGAAATACAGATACAGCGCCAGCACCGCCACAGAACGACTGCGTCCGCCACGACAATGCACCAGCACATTAGCCGCGCGATGTGGCGGATAACTGACTTTGCCCGGACTGACCTGCCCCAGTAAACCATCAAGTGCCAGCACGCCTGCCAGCAAATGACTGACAGTATTCCCCGCGCCATCAATCAGTCCGATTTGCGTGCGGCGCAGCCAGGTGCTGTCAGGTAATGCCAGATCGCCAAGCTGTAAATTCACAGCCGTATTCAGTGCGGAGGTAATATTGTGCTGATGCAGCAAATAAGCATCCTGCGCCGCAGGGCCATTTCCGAGATACAACCAGCGATGATTCTGTCCGGCAACCGGCACAATTTTGATGAGTAAAGGTCTGCTGTCTTCTTCTTGTACGGCCTGCTTACGTGATTGAAGGGTATCAGTCATTATCATCTTCCTGACGTCAGTGAGTTCACGCACGGTAGCACATCAGAAAAAAGCAAATCTTTGCCTGTTTAGCAGTTTAACGACTTTTACGATTCAGATACGCCACGGCAACACGCCTTCAGGTAAACGCCGCGCAAACAGAGAGGCCAGCAACATAAACCCCAGTATCACACCAATCATCAGACACCCCACCGCCGCGGCCAGCGTCGACGAGCCGCCCTCATCCAGAAATACAATCATCGGCCCGAGGGTTTGTGTCCCTGAAGTCACCAGCAAAATAGACACCTGAATTTCGTTGAGTGCGGTGAGAAAGACCAAAATCGTGCCGGCCATGGCGGAAGGTGCGGCCAGCGGCATCAGGATATCGCGCATTCTTCGCAGGAATCCTGCACCAAAGATTTGCGCGGCTTCATCGAGCGAGCGTTCAATCTGCGCGAATCCGGCCAGCGTCGGTCGTAATACCAGCGCCATGAAATTAGAAAGATAAGCCGCCAGAATGATCCAAATGGTCCCGTAGAGGCTGATATGCAGCAGCGGCAGCGGTCTGAGAAAAAACAGTATCGCTGCAATACCAGTGACAATCCCCGGCAGTGCATACGCCAGTTCCGTGGATAACTGCAAAATACGCACCAGCCGCGTGCGTTGCCAGCTGAGGAAATAGGCCAGAAACAGCGAGGCAATGGTCAGTATCCCCGCAGTCATCACGGTCAACCCCAGGCTGGTCATAAACGCGTGGCGGATAGCCGGATAGCCAAACAATGCATTGGCATAATTGCTCAGCGTCAGGCTTTGCATCGTCAGCGCCTGACCAAAGCCGGTGGTCAGGGAAGTGGTCAGCAATGCGCAAAGCGGCAGTATGAGTGTCAGCACCATCCATACCCACACGACAATCTCAACCGGCAAACGCCAGCGACCGAGGGACTGATGCAGAGCCCGCGGCGTGCCGGTGACCCGCACGTCCTGACGCCCGCCCAGCCAGCGGCTGAACATCAGCCCTGCAAGCGTAATCGTGGCAATCAGCAACGACAGCACCGCCATATCCGCCAGTGCCGATGTACCTACGCTGTTGAGTTGCTGATACACCAGGGTGATAAGCGTCGGGATCCGCCCCGGAATGCCCAGCATCGCCTGAATACCAAAATTACCCGCGGAGGTGACAAAAGACAGAGCCGCGCCAGCAAAGATAGCCGGACGCACCAGCGGTAAAATTACCGTAAACAGCACCCGCCAGGGTTTTGCTCCACCGCTGCGAGCCGCTTCTACCAGTTCAGCCGGGAGCCTGCGCAGTCCGGCGCGTACCATCAGAAAGACCAGCGGCGCGTTATGCAATCCCAGCAAAACAATAATGCCCTCAAGCGAATACAGCGGCGAAGGTGAACCGGCGGATAAACTGAGTCCGAGAAATTGCAAAACCGCACTCGACGGTGAAAGCGCCTGTACCCAGGCCAGCGCCGTGACTTGCGGGGGGATCATCAGCGGTAAAATAAACGTAAATACCCACGCCTGTTTGCCACGCAGATTGGTCAGCGCAATCAGCAGCGCCGCCATTGTGCCGAGCAACATGGCCAGTAATGTAGAGACGACGGCAATCGTCAGCGTATTCAGCGTGGCAGTCACCACTTTACGGGTACCCAGCAGATGGGTAAGCCGCGTGATGTCCGGTACACCATCAGGGGCGATAGCGGCCCACACCAGTCGCGTCAAAGGCGCTATCGATAATATTCCTATCAGCAGCGTCAGCCCCCATAGCACCACTTTCTCACTGCCCGGCCAGCCGCGGCGTGAAGAGGTGGCGCGACGCTGGATTTCACTCATCACGCTCATGGCCTTGTCCTTTATCCTGTCAGCCACCAAAGATTTCAGTGAATTTCGCGCGAACGGCTTTGTCGTCAGCCACCGCTTTATCCGAATCGAGGGTCAGCAGTTTAATCGAATCCATCGGAGCAAAACCTTCGGGCGTTGCGACGCTGGCATCAATCGGACGGTTGCCCTGCTTCGCCACCAGTTGCTGGCCCTGAGGTGACAACATGAAATCGACGAACGCTTTTGCCGCTGGCACATTGTGCGCACCGGAAAGAATGGCGACCGGTTCAGTCACAAATGAAGCCCCTTCTTTCGGGTACACCAGATCAATCGGCGAGCCCTGCTTTTTGGCGCGGATAATATCGGCGTCGGTGATCACACCGTATTTCGCCATCCCGCTGGCCACTGCTTTCAGTGCCGGACCGTTCCCGCCTTCCGGTGAAATGTCGTTTGCCGCCAGTTTCTGATAGAACGCCCAGCCGATGTCCGGCGTGTTAATCGCCGTGTGCAGATGATATAGCGCCGCGCCTGAATACAACGGGCTTGGCACCGCCACCTGGCCTTTATTTTGCGGATCAATCAGCGCCATCCAGCTGTTGACAGGTTTGGCATTTTTAGTGTTATACGCAATTACCGTGGCAATGATTTTGGTACCAAACCAGGTTTTATCTTTGTCATAAAAATTCGGGCTGATATTTCCTACCGGCGCGTCGGCATAGGCCATCAGTTTGCCGTCTTTTTTTAGTGCACCAAGGTTGATGGAATCCGCTACCAGCAATACATCGGCTTTTACATCCCCGGCCATCATTTCAGTCTGCAAAACATTCATTAACTGCGTAGTGCCGTTACGCGTCCATTCCACCTGTACCTTCGGATATGCCGCTTTGAATGCATCAATCGTCTGTTGCGCGATTTCCGGTGCCTGCGAGGTATACACCACCAGCTTGCCTGATGCGGTATTTGCAGCAAATGCCGGAACCGTCAGTACCGCAGCCAGAGTCAGCGCGCAGGAAGATAATTTTATTCTGTTAATCATGTGCATAGCCCTGTCTTTAAGAAATGAAATTTACTGAGGAATAATCCATCCGTCGGCAATCATAAAAGTGACATCGTCACCAATTTGCCATGACTTTTCCGCCGGGGAATGGAGTGATAAACGGATTTCAGGATTGCTGTGAGGTTCAACGTCAATCTGATGATAGCCGCCGCGATAAATCACCCGCGTGACCCGCGCAGCGATACCCGGTTCACCGGCGACGGCAAAGCGTAAACCGGCGGCGTGAACACAAACCTGCGCGCTGACAACAGGCTTTTGTTCAGGGGAAGCCCGCAACCGCACGCGCAACCCTAAAACCTCTGCCAGAACAATACCGCTTTCTGCCAGCCGGATGTTTTGCGCCGGAATAACACGGCCATCGTCGATAAATGTCGCGACCATTTCGTTAGCCGGTTCGCGGTACAACGTTTGCGGCGTGGCGAACTGCATCACCTTGCCCTCGTTCATCACCACCACACGGTCGGCAATCGCCATCGCTTCCTGCTGATCGTGAGTGATATAGAGCAAAGTCGCACCGGTATGCTGATGAAAACGGCTGAATTCCTCCTCCATCGCCGCACGCAAATGCACATCGAGATTCGCCAGCGGCTCGTCAAGCAGTACCACACCAGGACGAGTCACCAGACAACGCGCCAGCGCCACACGCTGTCGCTGTCCACCGGACAAATCAGACGGGCGTCGCGTCGCATAATCACCCAATCCGACCAGCGCCAGCGCATCCTGCGTGCGCGTGCGTCGTTCGTTGCGATCCATACCCGCCACTTTCAGGCTGTAGGCCACGTTCTCTTCAACTGACATGTGCGGCCACAACGCATAATTCTGAAACACGATCCCCAGGTCGCGCTTCTCCGGCGCCACATGAATGTCAGGTGATGAAAACAGGCGGTCTCCCACGGTGATCGTGCCGCTGTTGACTGGCTCAAATCCGGCAATGGTGCGCAGTAAAGTCGTTTTTCCACAGCCGGATGGCCCGAGTACTGCCACGAACTCGCCGTGACTAATATGCAACGAGACATCATTTAACACCGGCTGGGTGGTGAAGGATTTACTCAGGTGGGAAATCTGAATAGCAGACATGCGTCGGAGGTTTCCTCAGTCAGGCTCAGGCCAATTCGATGAGGAAACAAATTACTGCGGTTTTGTGACTGTTTTATGAACGGGTTGAGAAGATTTGGTCTGACAGAGGTTGCCTTGCGTTATTTTTTGCGAGACGTCGCGGAGGAAAATAACGTCATTCGGATCATGGCGGAAAAGCCCGACAGAATGCCGGTTCGTGATCACACGAAAAAGGTGGAAGCAGGCAGAAATACGAGACGGCTTCCGGAATAAAAAGAATCATAAATGATTACTTTCCATTTGAACAAAGAGTAATCATAATCCACCGCAAGGAAAGCGATTGTGTACGACGTAACCCTGTTGCCCTGTGCCCGGAAAACACTGCTTAGGACGCCTCCCCATGATTTGGAACTGGCTGTAAAACGGATGAAAACTATCAAAAGGAATGAAGCATGAAAGACGATGATAACGACTATGAACTGATCCCCTTTAGCCTAGTGAAAGCAGAAGCAATGAAGGATCCTGAATTTGTCGCTGCCTACGCCGCTCACAAAATGCATAAAAAGATGGTTGCCGATCTTAAAGCCATGCGAATTGCAGAATCCCTGACACAGGAAGACATTGCAAAACGTACAGGAATGAAGAAGCAAAACATCAGTCGTTTTGAAAACGGTGTCGCTTCCCCCACGCTCCATACCGTAAGCCGTTATGCCGTGGCACTCGGGGGGACCTTTGAATTTAAAAAACTCAGCTGACCTTCTGGCTGTGCGCGCCGTAAGCGGCAATAAACTCTCCGGCAATTGCCACAGCGATTTCTGCCGGCAGTTTGCCCCGCACATCAGGCAGTCCGACCGGACATCGCATTCTCGCCAGTTGTTCATCGGCAATGCCTTTGCCGGATAAACGATAGTCAAAGCGTTTGCGCTTGGTATCAGAACCAATCAGCCCGAAATAGCGGAAATCGCCGCGTTTCAGGATGCGCTCACTCAGGGCGAAATCCAGCTGATGATCGTGCGTCAATACCATGAAGTAGCTGTCAGCGGGCATTTGTGCCACGGTGCCTTCCGGCTCCTCATCAACGATGCAGGTGATTTGCGGATCCACGTGTGCAGGAAACTCACTGGCGCGCGCATCCACCCAGGTGATACGGCAAGGCAGTGTGCTGAGAATATTCACCAGCGCCCGTCCGACATGCCCCGCGCCATAGACCACCACATGCGGCTGTGGTTGCCCGAGAGGTTCGAGCAATACCGATGCCATTCCGCCGCAACATTGCCCGAGGCGCGCGCCTAACGAAAATCGTTCGAAGCGTGACGTTTTCGCCCCCTCTCTGAGCATTTCACGCGCAATAGTCATCACCTGAAATTCCAGATTACCGCCACCGAGCGTATAAAATTGCTGACTGGCGGTGATCAGCATCTTACTTCCCGCATCCCGTGGTGTTGACCCCTGATTATCCACCAGCGTCGCCACCACGCATGGCTCGCCGCGCTGTTGCAGATCGTGCAGACGGGTTATCCAGTCATCAGTGCGCATGTGAACCTCCGTTAACCGGTGACGTGAACGTGAACGGGAGAATTGCAAGTGACAACGTCACCTGCGAAATGCAGCTGATTAACACCGTTAAGCACTCTTTCCGGCGTGGCAGGCGCATCGATATGCGGATGTACGCGGTAATCGGCCAGGCTGGCAACGGCGTCTTTAATCGCACACCAGACAGAGATACCGAGCATAAACGGGGGTTCTCCGACTGCTTTGGAATGGAAAACGGTATCTTCCGGATTCTTGCGATTCTCCACCAGTTTCACGCGTAGATCCTGCGGTATATCACCGATAGCCGGAATTTTGTAGGCCGCCGGACCGCTGGTCATCAGGCGGCCTTTGTCATTCCACACCAGTTCTTCTGTGGTCAGCCAGCCCATGCCTTGTACGAACCCGCCTTCCACCTGACCGATATCAATTGCCGGGTTCAGTGAATCGCCGACGTCATGCAGGATGTCCGCCCGCAGCAGTTTGTATTCACCGGTCAGCGTGTCCATCAAGACTTCCGCGCAGGCCGCACCGTAGGAAAAATAGTAAAAAGGATGGCCAGCCGCTTTGCTGCGGTCGTAGTAAATCTTCGGCGTTTTATAATAACCGGTACTGGAAAGCGGTACCTGGTTCAGCCAGCACAGCGTAGCGACCTGTTCAAAACTGAAATATTGATTTTTAACCCGCACCTGACCGTTGCTGAAGGCAATGTCATTTGCCTGCGCATCCTGAACACGCATCAGCATTTCCACCATGCGACCTTTGATGATCTCAGCGGCATTTTGCGCCGCTTTTCCGTTGAGATCCGCACCGCTGGAAGCGGCAGTCGGTGAGGTATTCGGCACTTTGCCGGTATCGGTGGCGGTGATCTGAATGCGGCTGATATCGACCTGAAAAACTTCCGCGACTACCTGCGCCACTTTGGTGTTCAGTCCCTGTCCCATTTCGGTGCCGCCGTGGTTGAGCTGAATACTGCCGTCGGTATACACCAGCACCAGTGCGCCCGCCTGATTAAGAAAACTGGCTGTGAAGGAAATACCGAATTTCACCGGCGTCAGCGCCAGTCCCTTTTTCAGATAAGGATGGGTGCGGTTAAATTCAGTGACAGTGTCACGTCTGGCGGCGTATTCCGCGCTTTCTTCCAGCTGTTGCGTCATTTCCTGCAACAGATTTTGCCCGACCGGCTGGTGGTAATGCGTAACGTTGCGGCTTTCCTGACCGTAATAATTGTTTTTACGCACGGTCAGCGGATCCATCCCCAGTTCGCGGGCGATGTGATCGACGATATGCTCAATCGCCACAATCCCCTGCGGGCCGCCAAATCCGCGATATGCGGTATTTGATGCCATATTGGTTTTGCAGCGGTAGCCGGTGATCAGTGCGTCGCCGAGGTAATAGGCGTTATCGGAATGGAACATTGCCCGGTCGACAATCGAACCGGAGAGATCCAGCGAATAGCCGCAGTTAGCCGCCAGTTTGATATCGATGCCATGAATGACACCGTCATCAGTAAACCCCACGTCGTAGCTGACATGGAACGGATGACGTTTACCGGTGATCAGCATGTCGTCCTGACGCGCCAGCCGCATCTTCGCCGGACGGCCTGTCAGATGCGCGGCCAGTGCAGCAAGGCAAGCCGTACCCGCTGCCTGCGTTTCTTTGCCGCCAAAACCGCCGCCCATGCGGCGCATATCGACTACCACTTTATGCATCGGTAAACCGAGCACCGACGCCACCAGTTTTTGCACTTCTGTCGGATGTTGTGTTGAGCTGTACACCAGCATCGCGCCGTCTTCGCCTGGCATCACCGAAGCAATCTGCGTCTCAAGATAAAAATGCTCCTGCCCGCCGATTTCCAGTTCGCCCTGCAAACGGTGCGGTGCACAGGCCAGCGCCATTTCAGCGTCGCCGCGTTTATGCTGATGTGGCTCTTCTACGTAATGTTCCAGCGCCAGCGCTTGTTTCACGGTCAGCACGGCATCACGCGGCTGATACTCTACTTTCGCCAGCGCCACCGCGGCACGGGCGGCTTCCATGGATGTTGCCGCTACCACCAGCACAATTTGCCCGACATAGTGCACAATCCCCTGCGCCATCAGCGGGTCACCGTGAGTCAGCGGCGCAATGTCCGGGTTACCCGGCACATCTTCAGCAGTTATCACCCGCACCACCCCCGGCACGGTATAACAAGGTTCGGTATCGATATGCAAAATGTCGGCATGAGCATGCGGGCTGAGCAGCGGCACCAGATGCAACTGATTGGGGAATTCAAGCCGGTCATCGATATACACCGCTTCGCCGCTGACGTGTTTATCAGCGCTCTCATGCTTCTGGCTTTTACCGACGCCGCTTTGCAGTCCCGCCCGGAACAGGGTTTCCATCTCAGTCTGAGATATTGCCGGTTTGGATTCAGACATAGTGAGTTACCCGCATCAGTGTTTCAGGAGAAGTCATTTCAATATGGCAGCGACGCAGCAGATTTTTCGCCACTTGCATGCGGTATTCGCGGCTGGCACGGAAATCGCTGATCGGCGTGAAATCCACTTCCAGCGCCTGACAGGCGCGCTCGACCGTCGCCGTCTGCCACGGCTGGCCGAGTAACTGTGCCTCACAACCACTGGCCCTTTTCGCTACTTCTGCCATGCCGCCAAAGGCCACACGGGCATGGATCACGACACCGTTTTGCACTTCGATATGTAAAGCCGCGCAGACGGCAGAAATATCGTCTTCCAGACGTTTCGACACCTTGTAAATGCGCAACTGGCGCGCTGTGGAAGTGTGGCGCGGGATAAGGATTTGTTCGATAAATTCGCCCTGCTGCAATGCAGTTTTGCGGTAGCCGAGGAAGAACTGATCGAGCGGTAATTCGCGCTGTTCAGCGCCACGCCGCAGCAAAAGCGTCGCCCCCAGCGCCAGCAAGACAGGGCCGCCGTCACCGATGGGCGAAGCGTTGGCGATGTTGCCGCCAAACGTGCCCTGATTACGGATTTGTTGTGAGGCAAAGCGTTCCAGCAGCTCTGCGAATTCGGGGAATTCACCGTGTAAAACCGGCAGGCACGCGCTCAGAGATGCCGCCGCGCCAATATGAATAACCTGACCGGTCAGCGTAATGGCTTTGAGCTCGGGAATATGGCTCAAAGAAATAAGCTTCGGAATCGACTGATAACGCTGCGTGACTTCCAGCGCCAGATCAGTCCCCCCCGCCACCAGACGGGAATCCGGTTCGGTAAGATAACGATCGGCCAGCTCATCGATAGTGACCGGTTGTCCGGTGGCAGAAATTGTCTTTAGTTTTTCCAGCGTTTGTCGCGTATCACCATCAAACTGATCTGGCTGCGGCGCTTCACAAATGGCTTTTGCCGCATCCATGATCGGACGGTAACCGGTGCAGCGGCAAAGATTGCCGGAAAGTGCGTGCCGGGTATGAGCCACGCTGAAAGCCTGCTGTTGTTTTTCCAGGGCAAACAACGACATCACAAATCCCGGCGTGCAGAACCCGCACTGCGAGGCATGGTTATCCACCATCGCCTGCTGTACGTGATGCAGTTCGCCGTGATGTTTGAGATCTTCGACCGTGATCAGCTGTTTACCCTGCAGCGCGGGCATAAACGTCAGACAGGCGTTGACAGTGCGATAGTTCAGCGCATCGCCCTCCGGTTCAGCCAGCACCACCGTGCAGGCACCGCAATCACCGGAAGCACAACCTTCTTTGGTACCGCAACGCCCTGCATCCCGGCGCAGGTATTGTAAAACGGTAGTATCGGCTGGCAGATTGACCGTCTGGATCCTGCCGTTCATCAGAAATTGGATCATGCGCAGTCTCCTTTCTTACAGCCATTCAGAATCAGCGTAGTGACTTCATCGATAATGTGTTCACGCGCCTGCTCATCGCCTTCGAAATTGCCGTACATGTGTTTCACCTGCACCGCGAAATCGGCGTAATACTGCGTCACCGCCCAGATATGCATGATGAACAGACGGGCATCCAGCGCGCGGATTTTCCCCTGCACAATCCACTGATGGATCAGGTTTTCTTTGCCGACAATATTCTGTGAGGCCTGCGGCCAGTATTTGTGAAGATAGTGACCGCCGCTGAGCACTTCGCTGGTGAAAATGCGTGACAGCTCCGGCTTTTCGAAACTGAAGTTAAGTTTGCTACGGATATAGCGGCTAAGCACGGCTTCCGGCTCAATGAGCGAAGAATCAAACTGAATGATATCCCCCCAGACTTTCAGCACTTTCTGCAGAAGTTCTTCGTAAAGCTCTTCTTTACCGGCGATGTAATAATGTAGCTGGGCTTTTTTGATCCCCGCACGCCGGGCAATCGCCTGCGTAGTCGCGCCCTGAAAGCCCTTTTCACTGAATTCCGCAATAGCGGCAGCGTGGATATTTTCCAGCGTGCGCTCGCGTGCTACGCGGACTTTACCGCCTGTTTCATTGTTCATCATGCCGGACGTCCCCCCTGCAAAGCATCGCGTGCATAGACCTGTTCACCATCCACATACGTGCTGTAAACATTGCGGTCGTCACCGAGGGTCATCAGCACAAACAGTTTTTCCGCCAGCGTTTTGCTGTTCGTGGCACGCAGTTTTTGCAGCGCACTCACTCCCGGCTCAAGCACCACAAAATCAGCCTCTTTACCGGTATTGAAATTGCCAATTTTGTCGTCGAGATGCAGCGCCCGTGCACCGCCCAGCGTGGCGTGATAGAAAGCTTCGAAGGCGGATAAACGGTAGCGCTGAAGCTGGCCGACCTTGTAGGCTTCAGACAGCGTTTCCAGCATATTGAACGTGGTGCCGGCACCGACGTCAGTGCCCATGCCGACACGAACCTGCTTCTGCCAGGATTTTTGTAAATTGAACAGGCCGCTGCCGAGAAACAGGTTGGATGTCGGGCAAAAAGCAATGGTCGAATCAGTGTCATGCAGGCAATCCCATTCGCTGTCATCCAGATGCAAACAGTGCGCAAACACACAGCGCTCGCCGGTCAGACCGTACTGATGATAAACGTCGAGATAATGCTGATGTTCGGGGTGCATTTCTTTCACCCATGACAGCTCGGCGACGTTCTCGCTCAGATGGGTATGCATATAAACATCCGGAAACTCCTGCTTCAGCAGCCGCACTTTTTGCAGAAGCGCCGGGGATGAGGTCGGCGCAAAGCGCGGCGTCAGCGCGTAACTCAGACGCTGACGGTTGTGCCAGCGCGCAATCAGCGCCCGCGTGTCACGTTCGCTTTCATCAGGTGTTTCCAGCAAGGCGTCGGGGGCATTTTTGTCCATCATCACCTTCCCCGCTACCAGCCGCATATTGATGTCGGAAGCCTCTTTAAACAGCGCATCGACAGATTCAGGATGCACAGTGCCAAACACCAGCGCGGTTGTGGTGCCGTTGAGTAAAAGCTGGTCGAGGAAGAATTTAGACATGCGCTTTGAGTAATCGGCGCAGTGGTATTGTTGTTCAGTCGGAAAGGTATAACGGGTCAGCCACTCGAGCAGCTGCTCGCCGTAAGCGCCAATCATTTCAGTTTGCGGATAGTGGATATGGGTATCGACAAAACCGGGCACAATGAGTTTGTCGCGATAATCATCGATTTCCAGACCGGCGGTTTTTTGTGCCAGTGCCAGCCTGCCTTCACCTTCCTGCCAGCTGCCCAGCCAGACGATATGTCCTCCGCTGAGCAACATCAGGCCATCTTCGACGTAACGCACCTGCGCTTCAAAATCTTCTGG
Organism: Rahnella bruchi; assembly: GCF_003614975.1. Lineage (GTDB taxonomy): Bacteria > Pseudomonadota > Gammaproteobacteria > Enterobacterales > Enterobacteriaceae > Rahnella > Rahnella bruchi. Next base: position 187,271 of record NZ_QZWI01000004.1, read on the forward strand.
CCTCAGAACCGGCTCACGGATATCGAAGAAATTGCCGCGTACGGCGCGGGTGATGATCTGACTCATGGCATTTACCTTCTCTGCAACATTCACGTTAACGATTGATAACAGAACATTTGCAAAGCTTATGCCAAATCTGACCAACCGGTCAGACCGTCTGGATGTTTTTTATCGCTGCCTCACACTTACTTTAGTAACACTTCATATTGCGGGTTGAATTCGTCAAAGATCGGCAGCGCTGCCGCACCGAGTGCCGCAGTGTCACTGCCGGACATGCCCAGACGAATTCGGGCACTCTGCGCGTAGCGGCTGCGTACCGAGTTGTAAAGCGGCGTCAGGCGCTGAATCAGCTTTTCCACCAAGGGCTTAGGCATGGTTCCACCGATAACCACACTCTGTGCATCGAACACACATTCCATAATATTGATGGCCTGCAACGCCGGTTCAACGGCGGTATCCAGCCAGCTGTCGAACAGTTTTTCATCGACATTCAGCAGGTCTTCCGGCATTGCTGACATCGGATCCAGACCGCAGGCTTCGTACGCGGCCTGCAAAGAAACATAGCGTTCCAGACAGCCCTGGTTACCGCAGTAGCATTCGCGCCCGCCCGGTTGCACCACAATGTGGCCGACCTCGCCCGCATTGTGTGCATGACCGGTATAAATTCGCCCGTCGGTGAAGATGCCAGCGCCGAGTCCGGTGCCGATATACAGATATACAAAGGATGATAATTGCTTGGCCACACCGTGAAAACGTTCGCCTATCGCGGCGACTGTAGCATCGTTTTCCAGCGTCACGGGCCAGCCGGTCGCGGCGCTCAAACGGGCTTCAATATCAACGTTATCCCAGCCGTGCAGCGTTGTCGGGCCTTGTGATGAAATCCCTTCCACGCCAAACGGCCCCGGCATCACCACGCCCATACCCAGAATTTTTCGCCAGTCGATTTTCACCTGTTGGCGCATTTCTTGCAGAACCTGATTGATAAGAGCCAGCGTGGGCTCTGGCTGAGGTTTCTGCACATGGATCAGTTTGCGAAAGCGAACCGTTCCGGTCAGATCCACCAGCACAATCAGCAGCGACTGATGATCAAGATGGATGCCGATGGAATAGGCGCTGTCAGGATTGAGTGTCAGTGGCGTTGCTGGTTGACCACGCCCTCCCGCACGGCGCGGCAGGTGGGAAGATAAAATGCCCGCCTGCTCGAGTTCGGTGGCAATGTTGGAAACGGTTTGCGGAGTCAGTGACGTCAGCCGGGCAATTTCGGCACGGGTGAGTTCACCATTGAGGCGAATGGCTTCAATCACCACCCGACGATTGTGAGCACGAGCGTGCTCAAGATTAGTGCCAGAAGTTGTTATCACGGCTTATACCCCACGGGAAACCTGCTGGCAGTATGCTGGCACTGAATACAGCAATCAAATTGATTTTATAATTAACAGAATATGAATATGACGGTCGCATCACAGCTTTCGATGTTATTGGTATGTTAATAATAATCGCCAGTCACTATTCGCTTTTCAGTTGTTTTGAGATTCACCTTCAGACCCAGTAGCACAATCCGGCAGGGACGCAGGGACTGGCAGATTTATGCCTTCCCATTTTTTTTAGCCTATTAAAGCAATCAAATTGATTTAATAAACTTAACCCTGTTTCGGAGATTGATGATGAGCCTACGACTTACTCCTGCGGCCACTCTGTGCGCCCTCTCTGCCCTGACCCTGGGATATTCCGTCAATGCGCTGGCGGAAACCACGCTCAGCGCCCTTTTCATGACGCAGGCGGCCTACAGTGAAGCCGATATCCGTGCCATGACCGCCGATTTCACTAAGCAGCATCCGGATATCAAAGTGAATCTGGAATTCGTTCCCTACGAAGCGCTTCACGACAAAATCGTTGCCGCGCGCGGTGCCGGTGACAAAGGCTACGACGTGGTGTTATTCGATGCCATCTGGCCCGCTGAATTCAACAAATACGGTCTGTTGCAGGACGTAACGGCGCGGATCCCAGCCGATGAAAGCAGCAAGATTTTTGACGGCGCGATTTCTACCGTGACCTACAAAGACAAACGCTGGGGTATGCCGTGGATCCTCGACACCAAATACCTTTATTACAACAAAGCCATGCTGGCTAAAGCCGGGATCACCACCCCGCCTGCCACCTGGGCTGACGTCGAGAAACAATCAGAGATCCTCAAAGAAAAAGGCATCGTCAAATACCCGCTGGTCTGGAGCTGGTCTCAGTCCGAAGCGTTACTGTGCGACTACACCACGCTGGTGTCGGCGTTTAAGGGGGATTTCTATAAAGACGGCAAGCTGAACTTCACCAATTCCGGCGCGATGAAAGCCATCAATTACATGAAAGAGACGCTGGATAAAGGGCTGACCAACCCGAACTCCCGTGAGTATCTGGAAGAAGATGTGCGTAAGTCCTTCTCCAACGGCGATGCCGCTTTCGCGCTGAACTGGACCTATATGTACAACATGGCCAACGATCCAAAACAAAGCAAAGTGGCGGGTGACGTGGGGGTGGTTCCGGCTCCGGGTGAAACCGCAGGTGGCGCTTCCGGCGTCAACGGTTCAATGGGTCTGGGTATCGCCAAAGCCAGTGCGCATCCGGATCAGGCCTGGGAATACATCAGCTATATGACCTCGCAGCCGGTGCAGAACAAATACGCCAAACTGAGCCTGCCAATCTGGAAATCCTCATATGAAGATCCGGCGGTGCAGAAAGACCAGGAGCAGCTGATCGCGGCGGCGAAAACCTCGCTGAACGTGATGTTGTCGCGCCCGGTCACGGCGGATTACTCGCGTCTTTCCAACATATTGCAGCAAAACATTCAGGCGGTATTACAGGGTAAAACTCCTGCAAAAGACGGTATGGAAGCCGCTACAACCGCCGCTGACCGTTTACGTTAATTTCTTTAAAGCCAACACTACAATTAAGCCCGCCCGGTTTTGGCCGGACGGGCTTGGGAAAACTGCATGCTGACTTTACCCCAACGCGAGCGCCGTCAGGCGTGGCTGCTTCTGGCACCCATGCTGCTGATGATGTTTTTGCTGACTGCCTGGCCGCTCGCCCGCACGCTGTGGCTCAGCTTTACCGATGCTGGTCTGATTGGTGACGGTTCTGCGCCCAACTGGGTGGGTAGCGATAACTTTATCTACGCCCTGACTGACCCTGATTTTCGCGCCGCTCTCTGGCGTACGCTGTATTTCACCGTGGTTTCCGTAATTATCGAGGGCATTATCGGCGTGCTGGTTGCGCTGCTGCTGAACCAGCAATTTTGGGGTCGCAGCGCCCTGCGTGTGCTGGTGATTTTACCGTGGGCATTGCCGACTATCGTCAACGCCACCATGTGGCGGCTGAACTTCAATCCGGATTACGGCAGCATCAACGCCCTGCTTTCTCAGCTCGGGCTGATTGATACCTATCGCAGCTGGCTGGGCGATCCGTCTTCCGCCATTAATGCGGTGATGTTTGCCGATATCTGGAAAAACTACCCGCTGATCACCCTGCTGGTGCTGGCTTCGCTGCAAACCATTCCGGAAGATTTGTTCGAAGCGGCGCGGCTGGACGGTGCCTCGGCATTCCGGCGTTTTCGCAAAATCACCCTGCCCGCCATTGCTGCACCGCTGGCCGTGGCGCTTATCCTGCGCACCATCGACGCATTTAAAGTCTTCGACATTATTTACGTGATGACCCGCGGTGGCCCGCTCGACAGCACAAAAACCGTCAGTTTCTTTGTCTATCAGGAATCTTTCAGTTATCTGCGCGCAGGCAGCGGCGCGGCTTACGCCATTCTCATGACGCTGATTTGTGCGCTGCTTATTCTGGTTTATATGGTGATGTTATTACGCCAGCGTCGTTCAGGGGGCGCCGAATGAAACAAAAAATCCGGCTCGTTTTACGCTATTTCGCCGCACTGGTTCTGGCGGTTTCGATTCTGGCACCGCTGTTATGGATGTTCCTGATGAGCGTCAGCTCGGCGGAAGATCTGACCCGCATTCCGCTCGAATGGCTGCCGCGTCACTGGGATTTCAGCCGTTACGCCAGCCTGCTGACGTTGCAGGCCGGTCAGCCCGGCGCACTGTTCTTACATGCCCTCGGCAACAGCCTGCTGGTGGCTTGTGGTGCGACGGTGATTTCTCTGTTGCTGGCCATTCCGGCTGCCTACAGTTTTTCACGCTATCCCGGCCGCGACGGCTGGCTGTTTGGTAGTCTGGCGATTTACATGGTGCCACCGGTAGCCTTCGTGCTGCCGCTGTACTTCATTCTGGAAAAACTGACCCTGCTGAACACGCATATCGGCCTGATTCTGGTGTACTGCTCGATGATTTTGCCATTCCTGACCTGGATGCTGAAAAACCAGTTCGACGCATTGCCGGTGGATATCGAACAGGCTTCGCGCCTCGACGGGCTGTGTTACTGGCAGGTACTGCTGCGCATTACGTTGCCGCTGGCAAAACCGGCGCTCGGCGCATCTGCCATGTTTGGCTGGTTGCTGGCATGGGATGAGTTTTTCTACGCATTGCTGTTTACCAACAATATCAACGCCCAGACGCTGCCGGTGACCATCGCCGGTTTCACTGCCGGGCGCGCCACCGATGACGGGCTGATTGCCGCCGTCGGCATTCTGGCGGCCATTCCGCCGCTCTTTATTGCGCTCTGGCTGCAAAAAACGCTGGTCAGCGGGTTAACCGCCGGCGGCAGTAAGGGCTGATTATGAACATCAGGGAAACCTCATCAATGACAACCCGACCGGAAACCCACGCCACGCTGTACGTGGTAGGTAATATCAACGTGGATTTGATCATGAGTACGCTGCATGAATGGCCGAAAAAAGGCACTGAAGCGATGCTCGAAAGCAGCTCATTGCGCCCCGGTGGCTCTGCCGGAAACTGCGCGCTGGCGCTGTCGGCGCTTAAATCGCCCTTTCGGCTGGTCGCCAATCAGGGCAACGACCAGTTCAGCGGCTGGCTGGCGGGCATGTTCCCGGAAAGCGCACCGCTCTGGCCGACCTGCGATTGCGAAACCTCGCTGACCTTTGGCGTAACGCATCCCGATCACGAGCGGACGTTTTTCAGCAATCAGGGGCACATCGTTCGTTTATCCATGCATGACGTGCTGGCGCAAATCCCGCCTGCCGCGCAATCCGGCGACTGGGTATTACTCTGTGGCACCTGGCTGTGTACCGCGCTTTATGCGCAATATCCGCAACTGCTGGCAGCGCTGAAACAGCGTGGCTATCAGATTGCTATCGACAGCGGCTGGCCGCCGGAAGACTGGAGCGATGATCTGCGTCATCAGGCGGCGAACTGGCTGCCTTTCTGCGATGCGCTGCTGCTCAATGAAGTGGAAACCCTCGGTCTGGCCAACGCAGAAACGCTGGATTCTGCCGCGCTGAGTTTACTCGGACAAATGGCGGAGAATGCCTTTTGCGTGGCGAAATGCGGTCCGGATGGCGCACGTCTGTGGGCGAAAAACCTGACGCTGCAACAAAACGCCGAACCGGTGGATGTCGTCGATACCATCGGTGCCGGAGACAGTTTTAACGCTGGATTTTTATCCGCGCTGATTTATGGCCTGCCGCCTGCCACGGCGCTGCAATGGGGGGTGCGCGTCGCCGGTTGTGCAATAAGCAGTTCCCCGCGCCGTTATCCTGACTGGCAATCGCTTTTTGGCCTTGTGGAGAAAATCTGAATGGCTCTGGTAGAACTGGTAAAAGTCGCCAAACATTATGGCAAAGTGCAGGTGCTGAAACCGCTGGATCTGACCATCCCCGACGGCAGTTTCACCGTGCTGGTGGGGCCTTCGGGCTGCGGTAAATCTACTCTGCTGCGGTTGCTGGCCGGACTGGAATCGCTGTCTGACGGCGATATCCTGCTCGACAAACAGCAGATCAATAATTTTGACCCTGCCGATCGTGATATCGCGATGGTGTTTCAGAGCTACGCGTTGTACCCGCACCTGACTGTCGCCGAAAACATGGCGTTCCACATGCAGGTAAAAAAAGTACCGAAAGCCGAACAACAGGCGAAAGTGCAGCAGGCTGCGAAAGTGCTGGGCATCGATCACTTACTGAAGCGTCTGCCAAAAGATTTGTCCGGCGGTCAGCGTCAGCGCGTGGCGATGGGCCGGGCACTGGTGCGTAACCCGAAAGTATTTCTCTTCGATGAACCCCTTTCCAATCTTGATGCCCAGTTACGTATGGAGTTGCGTGCAGAAATCAAATCCCTGCATCAGCAGTTCCGCACCACCACGGTGTACGTGACGCACGATCAGGTCGAGGCCATGACGCTGGCGGATAACATTGTGGTGATGAAAGACGGATTTATCGTGCAGCAGGGTGACCCGCTGTCGATTTACGACAAGCCGGTGAACACCTTTGTGGCGCGGTTTATCGGCTCCCCGCCAATGAATCTTCTCAGCGGCGTTTTTCAGAATATTGACGGTCAGCCGGGGGTGACCTGCAATCAGTTGTGGTTCGCTTTACCGGAAAAATGGGCGCTACAGGCGCGTCACGCCGAAGGACAACCGGTCACGATCGGCCTGCGCCCGCACGATATCAGACCGGTACAACACAGCGCACAACCGGCGGCCACATTACGACTGCTTGAAGTCACGGGCGAAAGCAGCCTGCTGCACATCGACTGGAGCGGTTTCCCGCTGCATGTGCAGTTCGCCGGACGCGCCCGCGTCAGTGCCGATCAGCCGTTGTATCTGGAGGCGGACAGCGAAGCGATTCATTTGTTCGATGCACAAACGGGGAAACGGCTGGCGGAAGTTTAATTTTCCCGACTCAAATCTCCCCCCTCACCGGGGGGAGATACTCAACCATTGACGCCTCACTCCAATGCGCTATGCTCAGACTTTGCCAGTTTCATTAGCGCGCTTATCTTCTATGAGTTTCTTCTCTAACAAAAAATTCTCTCTTCCATCGGGTTCTGCCTTACCGTTGCCGGTCGCCGGGGCTTTCTTTATGGAAAACCTCGACGCCACGGTGATTGTCACGGCGCTCCCGCAGAGGGATTGCTAACCGATTTGGTACGCGCAATGTGTTCTCGCTGGCGCTGGTTCTTTTCACGCTTGCATCGGTGCTGTGTTCCGCCAGCCGCAGGCGATGAGATACGGCGAAAAAATGAATCTGTAACCCGACCGGCTGTGCCGGAAAAATAATGGCACGGTCAGACTGAAATCACGTTTCCGAAAAGTGGAGAAATACCATGGAATACCGTTTGTTAGGCCATTCTGGTCTGAAAGTTTCAGTTCTAAGCCTGGGCACCATGACGTTTGGTGGTCAGGGGAAATTTGCCAAAACCGGACAAACTGACGTCAGTGCCGCAGAGCGCCAGATTGGCCTGTGTCTCGACGCCGGAATTAATCTGTTCGATACCGCCGACGTCTATTCCGGCGGTGAATCCGAGGTGATTTTAGGCAAGGCACTGGGCAATAAGCGCCACGATGTGCTGGTGGCCAGCAAAGCCCGTTTCCCGATGGGCGAAGGCCCGAACGATCGCGGCTCGTCCCGTCACCATATACTGCGCGCCTGCGAAGCCAGCCTGAAACGTCTGAACACCGATTATCTGGATTTGTACCAGCTGCATGAATGGGACGGTCTGACGCCGCTCGAAGAGACTTTACGCGCGCTGGATGACCTGGTTTCCAGCGGTAAAGTGCGATATGTCGGCGTATCGAATTTCTCCGCCTGGCATATCATGAAAACGCTGGGCGTAGCGCAGGCGAATTATTATATCCGCCCGGTCAGCCAGCAAATCCATTACACCTTACAGGCGCGTGAAGCAGAGTATGAATTGCTGCCGGTGGCGCAGGATCAGGGGCTTGGTGTGCTGGTATGGAGCCCGCTGGCTGGCGGCCTGCTTTCCGGTAAATATCGCCGTAATCAGGCTGCACCTGAAGGCACGCGTCATCTGGCCGACTGGGGCGAACCGCCGGTGCGCGATGAGAGCGCATTGTACGATGTGGTCGACGTGCTGGTGGACATTGCGAAAGCCCGCGGTGTTTCAGCGGCGCAGATTGCACTGGCCTGGCTGATTGCCCGTCCGCAGGTGACGTCAGTGATTGTCGGCGCGCGTAACGACGCACAGTTGCAGGACAATCTTCTCGCCGCTGATTTAAAACTCAATAATGAAGAAATTGAAAGACTTAATAAAGTCAGTCAGTTACCTTTATTGTATCCTTACTGGCATCAGGCGCAGACCGCACCCGACCGTCTTTCTGCGGCGGATTTATCGCTTATCGCGCCTTATCTGAAAAAGTAACCGCAACAAAATGATACGCACTGAGACCGGTTGATGATGCCGGTCTCGTTATTTTTGTGTTAATACTTACAGAGTTTCTTTTGTGCGCCTTGTGCGCACCTTGCTAAAAACAGAGGAATACCGGGATGATTATTTTTGTTACCGGCGCCACCGCCGGATTTGGTGCAGAAATCGCACGTAGATTTGTTAAAGAAGGCCACAAAGTGATTGCCTCAGGCCGCCGCAAAGAGCGTCTTGATGACCTGAAAGCCGAACTGGGAGAGGCGCTTTATCCTGTCGAACTGGACGTCACTAATCGTGCTTCCATTCAGGATGCGCTCGACAGCCTGCCTGCTGACTGGCGCAACATCGACGTGCTGGTGAATAACGCCGGTCTGGCGCTCGGTATGGAAAAAGCCGACAAAGCGTCGCTGGAAGACTGGGACAAAATGATCGACACCAACACCAAAGGTCTGGTGTACATGACCCGCGCGGTCCTGCCGGGCATGGTTGAACGTAATACCGGTCACGTGATCAATATCGGTTCAACCGCAGGCAACTGGCCTTATGCCGGTGGTAACGTTTACGGCGCAACCAAGGCGTTTGTTCGTCAGTTCAGCCTGAATCTGCGTACCGATCTGCACGGCACCCACGTACGTGTGACCAATATCGAACCGGGTCTGTGCGGTGGAACAGAATTCTCTAACGTGCGCTTCAAAGGCGACGATGAGAAAGTCAGCAAAACTTACGACAACACCAACCCGCTCACTGCGACCGATGTCGCCGAATCCGTGTTCTGGGTTTCAACCCTGCCTGAGCACGTCAATATCAACAGCATCGAAATGATGCCAGTCAGCCAGTCTCTGGCCGGTTTGCAGGTACATCGCGAAGCGTGATATTGCTTGCTGATTTACCAGAAAAGCAGCTTCGGCTGCTTTTTTATTGCCTGCCTTTTCTCCGACCAACAAAAAAGGCGCGGCAAACTTGCCCGCGCCTTTCTGATAACCGAAAGCGTTTTACGCGCTCAGCCAGCCCAGTTTAATCACGAACAGAATCGACAGCACAACCAGCGCGGCATTCAGTTCACGTGCCCGGCCGGTCAGCAGTTTTGCCAGCGTCCAGGTGATGAAACCAAACGCGATACCGTTAGCGATAGAGTAAGTAAACGGCATGGTCAGCGCAGTCACCGTGACCGGCGCGGCAACGGTAATGTCTTTCCAGTCGATTTCTGCCAGACCAGACGTCATCAGAACCGCGATGAACAGCAGAGCCGGAGCCGTCGCAAATGCCGGAACACTGCCTGCCAGAGGAGCGAAGAACAGGCTCAGCAGGAACAGGATGGCCACCACAATTGCCGTCAGACCGGTACGTCCACCGGCGCTCACGCCCGCAGCAGATTCGATGTAACTGGTGGTGGTTGACGTCCCCAGCAGTGAACCGAACAACGCAGCGGCGCTGTCAGCTACCAGCGCACGGCCCATTTTCGGGATATTGCCGTCTTCATCCGCCAGACCTGCACGTTTGGTCACGCCAATCAGGGTGCCGGAGTTATCAAACACATCCACGAACAGGAACGCGAACACCACGCTAATCAGGGAAACGTTGAATGCGCCTTTGATGTCGAGTTGCATGAAGGTCGGTGCAATGGAAGGTGGCATAGACATCACGCCGCCAAATGGCGAATAGCCCAGCGCGATAGCCAGAACGGTCACGGCCAGAACGCCGATCAGTACCGCACCGGTAATTTTACGCGCTTCCAGCACCACAATCAGGATAAAGCCCAGCATGGCGAACAGCGGACCAGGCTTGGTCAGGTCGCCCAGACCGACCAGCGTAGCCGGGTTAGCCACGACGATACCGGCGTTTTCCAGCGCAATCAGCGCCAGGAACAAACCAATACCCGCCGCAATCGCCGAGCGCAGAGGCAACGGAATACTGCGGATAATCCATTCGCGAATTTTAAAGATGGATAATGCGAAGAAAATACAGGCGGAGAGGAAAACCGCACCCAGCGCGATCTGCCAGGTGTAACCCATATGCAGGACAACGGTATAGGTGAAGAAGGCGTTTAAACCCATGCCCGGCGCCAGTGCGATCGGGTAGTTGGCGATAAAGCCCATCAGTGCGGAACCGATTGCGGCAGCAAGACAAGTTGCCACAAATACAGAGCCTTTATCCATCCCCGTCGCGCCCAAAATAGACGGGTTAACAAACAGAATATAGGCCATTGCTAAAAATGTAGTCAGTCCTGCCACAATCTCAGTCCGCACGTTGGTACGGTGAGCTTTTAACTTAAATAGTTTTTCTAACATGAGAAGGTATCTCTTGGTCGCATGATCACGTTGAGTCTGCATATCAAACATGCACGCTTGTTATTAGTGTTGTTTTTCAAAACACGATCATGCGCCAGCGGTGCAAATGCCACCGTTCGCCCCGCTTTCTATCACTGATAGCGGCACACGAGCTAAAACGTGTTTTGACGAACCCTGTCATTTGCCCGTTTTGACTGCAAAACAACCTGAGGTGATTGTTTTACAAAGGGGCATCGCACAATCTAGGAAAATTGAGTGATGCAGTCCATAATATATATCTCACTTATTCACTGCATAAATTAGTACACCCATGTCACCATTCTCCCGTTTTTCGCAATATTTTACAGAAGTCGCCCGAACAGGAAGTTTGCGCAAAGCGGCGGAAGTGCTGCACGTCTCCGCCTCTGCCATTAACCGGCAAATTTTGCAGGCCGAACAAACGCTGGAAACCCCGCTATTCGAACGCCTGCCCACCGGGCTGAAACTGACCTCAGCCGGCGAGATTCTGTTCGATGATATCCGTCGCTGGCGAAAAGAATTTTCCCGGACAAAGGAACGGTTCGATGAGATCCAGGGATTACGCCGCGGACATGTGACAATTTCGATGATCGCTGCCCTCAGCGAGGGCATGGTGGCGGAACTGATTGCACAAGTGGGCGCGGAACATCCTTATCTGACTTTTGATATTCGCATCGAAGACAGCCGGAATATCAGCGAACAGGTCAGTTCTGCAGAAGTGGATTTCGGATTGTTGCTGGATCCGGTTGAGCATACCGGGCTGGAAGTGCGGGCATTTGCGGAATTACCCATCGGTATTGCCATGCCGGTCGGACACGAACTTTCCCAACAGGAATCGCTGTCTTTCAGTGATATTGCCGCCTACCGGCAGATTATTCCCTCCGAACCGCTGATGGTAAATGCCCGCGCTAAACTGCTGTATAACCGCTATCAGCTGCTGGAAACGCCGTCGATCGTCTGTAATGACGTGCGCATGATGCGGGAACTTATCCGAAAAGGGGCCGGTGTTGGCGTGCTGAGCCTGCTGGATGTTTTACCGGACTTACAGGAAAAGCGGCTGGCGTTTGTGCCGCTTCAGGGGCGAAAGGCCAAACCGCTGACGCTGGCGCTGTGCGTTGCGCCCCGCCGCCAGCTTTCCCGCGCTGCACAAATCGTGATTCAGAAAGTCATCGTGCTGATGGAAAGATTGTCGCAGTAATCGTTATGACGCTTTCCAGCCAGAAATAATAATCAGCATCCCCGCCAGCGCAACGCACGCGCCCAGCCAGTCGGTGGTGCTGAGTTTCACGCCATCGACAAACCGCAGCCACAACATCGCAGTCATCACATACACTCCGCCGTAAGCCGCGTACACCCTGCCGCTCGCCGCCGGATGGAGGGTCAGCAGCCAGACGAACGCCGCCAGGCTGAGCGCCGCCGGAAGCAGCAGCAAAATGCTGCCGCCTTTACGCAGCCAGAGATAAGGCAAAAAGCAGCCGATGATTTCTGCCAGCGCAGTGGCAAAGAACAGTAAAGATGTTTTGAGCATAGTTGAGCCAGGTTTACAGTGCGGACTTCAATAAGATATCAACCAGTTTACAGGCAAAGGGTGACGTCATTGCACCGGATGTTATAATTTAATGATTCGCCAGTGCGATGTGTATATCTAAAAAGGATTAGCTAATGAATACAACGTTTATAACCCGACTGATGCGCGCCATGCTGCCGGTTGCTTTGCTGGCCATGACTGCCGGCTGGCAGGTTCCTGTGCAGGCTGCCACCAACTGTGCGGGCGGAACCTGTGTCTTTGGCGGTACAGGCAATGATGCCATGACCAACGAAGAAGCACGGCAGAGTAAAGAACAGTGGAATGAAACCCAGCGTCTGCGCGCGATGAAGAATCAGCGCAACGAAAAAGATTTCTCCAAATATGACAACTCGGTTGATCTGCGCGATAAATGTGAAGCCAGCCAGAACATCAATGCGTACTGGGAACCGAACACCGAACGCTGCCTTGACCGCCGTACAGGCCGTCAGTTGATGGCGCCGTAACACATCCCTCCACGCATTTCCTTCACTGTGGCGGTCAATGTGACGCCACAGCATATCTGCTAGACTTGTAGATACACTGCTTCTCATAAAAGGAATGAATGATGAAAAAGACACTCTTAGCCGGACTCGCTGTTGTAATGCTGGCACCGCTGATGGCGCAGGCTTCCTGTGAAAGCGTCAAAGCGGATATTACTCAGAAAATCGTGGCAAACGGCTTACCTGAATCCGGATTCAAACTTGATATCGTGCCAAACGATCAGGCGGAACAGAGCGGCGGCCAGGTCGTCGGTCATTGTGGCAATGACAGCCAGAAAATTGTTTATACCAAAACCGCTGATGCGGGAGACAGTTCTGCTGCCAGTCCGAAGACCGGCACCAGTCAGGACTCGCAGTAACATAACCGCTCCGCCCCCTCCCTCTGTCAGAGGGAGGGTTCATATCTGATGCTCCCGTTGATAATTCACCTGCACGGTGCCTACTCTTGAATTCGCCCTTTCTGTCGCCCTTTCTGTTATGTTCCACCGTGTAATGCACATTTTTCATATTAGCTTATGAAGATAATGAATTTCTCACATAGTAAGTTGCCGTTTAAGGTAAACACTCCTGCCAGCGCAGACTTTTCATTCGCTGGCCTCACCCGAGGAGTGACAGCTTATGAGCGTGCAATTTATTGGAATGATCGGCCATCGTCTGGCTTCTGAAATCATCCCGCCGACCGGTCCGATTTTCGATAAAAAATACATCGCCGATTTCGCCAGGGCCCATGAAGATGCCGGTTTCGACCGCATTCTGGTGGCGTATGCCTCCGATCAGCCCGACGCATTTCTGGTCACTGCGCACGCCGGTGCCAGCACCTCACGTATTCATTTTCTGCTGGCACATCGTCCGGGCTTTGTTGCACCGACGCTTGCCGCACGCAAACTCGCCACGCTGGATCATCTGCTGGAAGGCCGCGTTGCCGTGCATATCATCAGCGGCGGCAGCGATGCCGAACAGCGTCGTGACGGCGATTTTGAACCTAAATCCGGCCGCTATCAGCGCACTGACGAATACATCGATGTACTGAAACAGAGCTGGTATTCAGAAACGGGCTTTGATCATCAGGGCGAGTTTTATCAGGCTGAAAACGCCTTCTCCGCCATTAAGCCTTATCAGAAAAAACTGCCGGTCTTTTTCGGCGGTTCTTCTGATGACGCCATTCGCGTTGCCGGTAAACAGGCCGATGTGTTCGCGCTGTGGGGTGAGCCGCTGGAAAGTGCTGCGGAAACGGTCGCGGCCGTGAAAGCATCTGCGGCAAAACATCAGCGGGAGATCGATTTCAGTATTTCCTTCCGCCCGATCCTCGGTAAAACCGAAGAAGAAGCCTGGGCGAAGGCCGATGAAATCCTCACTAAAGCGACCGCACAGCAGGCTGAAAAAGGCCAGACGCTGGCAGCTAAACCGCAAAGTGTCGGCGCACAGCGTTTACTGAAAGCCGTGGCACAAGGCGATCGTCTGGATTCCTGCCTGTGGACCGGTATTGCCGGGCTGATTGGCGGCGGTTCCAACTCGACCGCGCTGGTCGGTACACCGGAACAGGTCTCCGATGCTCTGTTGAAATATTACGATCTGGGCATTACCACTTTCCTGATCCGTGGTTTTGATCCGCTCAATGACGCCGTTGAGTACGGCAAGAGCCTGATCCCGCTGACGAAGCAGAAAATCGCTGCGCGTCAGGCACAACATAAAACCGCCGCAACCACGCTGGTATAAGGAACCCTGATGCAAGTTAATGTAAAAAATCTTCTGCTGCTGGTATCGCTGATGAGCGGCGCTTTTGCGGTCAATGCTGAACAAATCACCCTGCGAGTGGCCGACCAGAAAGGCAATATGCGGGCGCAACTGGAAGCGGCAAATAAACTCGATAATCTGCCCTACAAAATTGAGTGGTCAGAATTCCCTGCTGCCGCGCCACTGGCGGAAGCGCTGAATGCCCAGGCGGTGGACGTCGGTATTATCGGCGATGCCCCGCTGCTGTTTGCCGAAGCCGCGGGTGCACAGGTGAAAGCCATTGCCGTGGATAAATCCGATGCTTATGGCACGGCGTTACTGGTGAAAGCGGACAGCCCTATCAAAAGCGCGGCGGATTTAAAAGGCAAAAGCATTGCCACCAACCGCGGTTCCATCGGTCATTTCGTAGCACTGAAAGCACTGGCATCTGCCGGACTGACGGCGAAAGACGTGACTTTTCGTTTCCTGCCGCCAAGCGACGCCAAACTGGCGCTGACACAGGGTTCTGTGGATGTCTGGGCAACGTGGGAACCGTATACCGCGTTCGCCGAAACGCAGGATCATCTGCGGGTTGTGGTGAACGGGCGCGGATTGTGGTCGGGTAACAGTTTCCTCGCAGCAACAGACACTGCGCTGAAAGATAAAGCCAAACGTGAGGCAATTGCCGACTATCTGCAACGTCTGAGCGACTCGCAGGTTTGGGCCTATAAAAATCTGGATGCCTACAGCGGGAAACTGGCAAAAATCATCGGCTTCCCGCTGGACGCAGCAAAACTGGGCTTCGAGCGCCGTAAATCTTACTGGCAACCCATCGATGCGGCGACAGAAAAGCAGCAACAGCAAACCGCTGATTTCTATCATGCACAGGGGTTATTGCCCGTCGCACTGAATGTCACCGGCACGTTTGACCACTCATTCCTGCTGAAGTTAACGCTCTGATAATGTGAACTATCGCCCTGTAACCAAAAGCCAGACGTGGTTAATTGTAGAGGTCGCCCGAAATCAGGCTTAGCTAACAGGATGAAGCATGGAAAATTACGCCAACAAAAGCGGTGATTCACAGGTTGTCAGCTTCCAGATTGATGCCAATTCGATCAAAGTCCGTTTCAAGAACAATCACGTTTATCTTTACGACATCCGCCACCCCGGCCCTGAACATCTTGAGAAGATGAAGGAACTCGCCCGTGCCGGATGGGGATTAAATACCTACATAGAAAGCGAAGTGAAAACCGACTTTTCCTCCAAAGTATTCTGAAATCTTGCAAACCCGCCAGGCGGATGTGAGCCGTTCGCCCGGCGGTTTAAAAATCAATTACACCTTGTTAACAATCATTTGTGACAATTTTTATCTGACCCGCTAGTCTTCGTAAAAAGCCTTATCTTTTACCGGAGCCACGCCATGACCCGTAAAATAGTTCAGCAATATAAAGCGTATCGCGATGATATTCGTGATCTGCAAACCCGACGTCCGGTGCCCGGACCGCAGCTCGAACAGCTCGATCCCTTCCTGTTTCTTAATCATCACGGCCCGCAGGTTTACGCGCCCGATAACCTGGGTCTGCCTTTCGGTCCGCATCCGCATCGTGGTTTTGAAACAGTCACGTTTATTTTGCGCGGCGAACTGGCACACAGCGACACCGGCGGTCATGAAAGTATTATCGGCCCCGGAGGCGTGCAGTGGATGACAGCCGGTTCAGGATTGATCCATTCCGAGTTGTCGCCGGAATCATTCAAACGAAACGGCGGTGAACTGGAAATCCTGCAACTGTGGGTGAATTTGCCGTCGCGCCTGAAAATGACGGCTCCGGGTTATGTCGGTTTGCAGGCTTACGACATTCCGCAGATCCCGCTGAGCAAAGGTCACGGCACAATTAGCCTGATTTCCGGCAGTGTGGCGGGCGTAACGGGGCCGGTTGAATCGCTGACCGGTGTCACGATAATGACTGTGCAGATGTCCGCAGGCAGCGAAGTGACCCTGCCCGCACCGGCGGCGCGTCAGGTGTTTTTGTATACCGTTAAAGGGCGTCTGTGGATTGATGATACCCAAGCGCTGGCCTGGCATCTGATAGAGCTGGATAACAGCGAAGACAGTGTAACGATCACGGCAAAAGAGGATGCGACGTTTCTGTTCGGTCATGCCGATAAAATCAACGAACCGGTGGTGTCACACGGCCCGTTTGTGATGAATACCACCCAGGAAATCAATCAGGCGATACTCGATTTTCAGGCCGGGAAGTTTGATGTGAAGTTATGACGAATTTTATCAGCGGGGTGTAAAACCACACGCCATTGCAACCTTCCCCTCGTGAGAGGGGAAGAAGCGGAACTTAGATTTTCAGTTTCACGTAATCAATCGCACGGCTGATGATCCCGCCTTCTGCAACATCTTCCAGAGCAACCAGCGGCACAGTTTTGATGACTTTGCCGTTATCCACAATGTTGATGCTGCCCAGTTCCTGGCCTTTTTTCAGCGGCGCGTCAATCTGAGGGTTGGTCAGCACATATTGCGCTTTCAGTTTATCGGCGTCCGCCTGCGGTACGCTGATAAACACATCGCTCAGGGAGCCGACTTTCACCTGCGGAGTAGCACCAAACCAGACGTGCTCATCCGAGACGGTCTGACCTGCTTTGAAAATCTGCTTGCTGGTGTACTCGCGGAAACCCCAGGTCAGCAGTTTACGTGCCTGTTCTTCGCGCCCTTTTGAGCTTTTACCGCCCATGACGACGGCGATCAGACGGCGGTCACCCTGCGTTGCAGAAGCAATAATGTTGAAACCGGCGCTTTCGGTATGGCCGGTTTTCAGACCATCAACTTGCAGGTTTTTGTCCCACAACAGGCCGTTACGGTTTTGCTGAGTGATGTTGTCGTACGTCAGCGATTTTTCCGCATACATACGATATTCCTCAGGTTCACCGCCGATGATGGCACGTGACAGCTTCGCAAGATCGTAAGAGGTCGTGAACTGACCCGGTGCATCCAGACCATGTACGGTTTCGAAATGCGTATTGGTCAGGCCGAGGCTGGTGACGTACTGGTTCATCATGCCGACGAACGAATCCTGACTGCCCGCGACATAATCGGCCATCGCTACACAAGCGTCGTTACCGGAAGTAATGATGATGCCGCGGATCAAATCACGCACGCTCACACGGTCACCCGGTTTGAGGAACATCAGCGAAGAACCTTCCAGGCTCTTGTTACCGGCGACCCAGGCTTCCTGAGGTACGGTAACGACATCATTCATGGTGATTTTTTTATGATCCAGCGCGCGGTCAATGACATAACCTGTCATCAGTTTGGTCAGACTGGCCGGATTGCGGCGGTCGTCCGGGTTACCGGCAGCCAGCACATCACCACTGGCATAATCCATCAGTACAAAAGAAGCCGCATCAATGCTCGGCGGGACAACAGGGAAATCCAGTGGCGCGATTGCTTTCGCACTGCCTGCAGAGAACATCAACACACAAGATAAGACACTAATTACACTACGTTTCACTGAATCTTCCTTAAACGCGCTATAGAGCAGGGTTCTGAACTGAACCGGACTCTATACAAAAAAACTATGGAATAAAAATCTGCGGCATAGGTTGCACTAAAACCCTCCACAGAAAAACCCTTAGTCTTTTGCTAAGCATTTCATAATGAAACGATACTGTTACAACTTGTGTTAATTTCAACCGAAAACCCCATTCCCTGAGGTCATTAGTTTTCATTATCACAACCCGCTGTTTTCAAAATGTTTGGCAGCGCGTTCCCGCGCCTGATTTTCAGGCGCTATTTGCGTTATTCCCCGATATTTATCTGCGATAGAGGGGATCTATCACACCATCATGGCATTCGATTAGACGGCAGCGCACACCCCTCCTAAACTTGTGACATAAAATTAACAATTCGGTTAACAATTCATCGTTCCGGTTGTTTAAGACCAGACAAAATCACCTGCGAAGCATAACTATGAAATTCAAAACTGAGATCAAACCCTACCACGGCGCGGCCGGCGGCTGGGGTGCACTGGAATCAACCACCCGTTTCGTCTTCGACAGTAAAAAAGTTCTGTCCAACCTACGTAACCTGATGCGTGTTAACAAGGGTCGTGGATTTGACTGTCCGGGCTGTGCCTGGGGTGACGATAATCACAGCACTTTCAGTTTCTGCGAAAACGGCGCCAAAGCCGTCAGCTGGGAAGCCACACGTAAAGCCGTCGAGCCGGAATTTTTTGCGCAACACAGCGTCAGTAAATTGCGCGCACAGAGCGATTACTTTCTGGAATATCAGGGTCGCCTGACCCATCCGATGCGTTACAACCGAGAAACTGACCATTACGAACCGGTGAGCTGGGACGCGGCATTCGCGCTGATCGCCAGCCATCTGAAAGGTCTGGAAAGCCCGGATCAGGCAGATTTCTACACCTCCGGTCGCGCCAGTAATGAAGCGTCATATCTGTATCAGGTCTTTGGCCGCATGTTCGGCACCAACAACTTTCCTGACTGCTCGAATATGTGTCACGAAGCCAGCGGTGTCGGCCTGAAACAAAGTATCGGCGTCGGTAAAGGCACCATCCGTCTGGATGACTTTGAAAAAGCCGATGCTATTTTCGTCTTTGGCCAGAACCCCGGCACCAACCACCCGCGTATGCTGCACAGCTTGCGCCATGCTTCTGATCGTGGCGCAAAAGTGGTCAGCTTTAACACCCTGCGTGAACGCGGACTGGAACGTTTCGCCGATCCGCAAAAGCCGCTGGAAGTGGTCACACCGAAAGCCGGTCGCATCAGTTCAGCGTATTACCAACCGAATCTTGGCGGCGATATGGCTGCCGTGCGCGGCATCGTAAAAGCGCTGTTGCAGACTCACCGTGAGCGTATCGCTTCCGGCCAGCCTTCCCTGTTTGACGAAGACTTTATTGCTGCAAACTCTGCTGGCGTGGATGAATATCTGGCTGTAGTGGATGCCACCAGCTGGGAAAAAATCACTGAACAATCCGGACTGAGCGAACAGGATCTGCGTGAAGCGGCATCGATTTATATGAACGCCGAACGCGTGATTTGTACCTGGGCGATGGGCGTGACGCAGCATAAACACTCCGTACCGACCGTACGAGAAATCACTAACCTGCAACTGCTGTTTTGTCAGCTCGGCAAACCAGGCGCAGGTCTGTGTCCGGTTCGTGGTCACAGTAACGTGCAGGGCAACCGCACCATGGGTATCGATGAAAAAGCGCCAAAAGCGTTGCTCGATGCTATGGAAAGCCACTTCAAATTCACGCCACCTCGCGTACCGGGTCATAACACCGTTGAAGCGCTGGAAGCGATGCTGCGTAAAGAAGCCAAAGTCCTGATCTGTCTTGGCGGTAATCTGGCGGCTGCGGCACCGGATACTCCACGTACCGAACAGGCGCTGAGCAATCTCGAATTGTCCGTGCAAATCAGCACCAAACTGAACCGCTCTCACCTGACACCGGGGACTGAAGCGCTGATCCTGCCAACGCTGGGTCGTACCGAGCTGGATATGCAGGCGACCGGTTCGCAGTTCATCACCGTTGAAGACTCCTTCAGCATGGTGCATGCGTCTGAAGGTGTCGGTATCCCTTTATCGAAAGAACAGCGTTCTGAAACCGCGATTGTCTGCGGTATCGCCAATGCCGTTCTTGGCGACAAATACCTCGACTGGATGGCGCTGGCTGACGATTACAATCTGATTCGCGACCACATCGAAGCGACTATTCCTGGCTTTAAAGATTTCAATGCACGCTGCGATATCAAAGGCGGCTTCTATCTGGGCAATGCGGCCGCTGAACTGAATTTCAATACCCTCAGCGGCAAAGCCAATTTCAGCGCTGCCCCGCTGCCGGAAGTGCTGATCCCGATGGGCGACCAGAATGCGCCGTTCACCCTGCAAACTTTACGCTCTCACGACCAGTACAACACCACCATTTACGGCCTTGATGACCGTTATCGTGGCGTTTACGGCCAGCGCGAAGTGCTGTTTATTCACCCGCAGGATCTGGCCGATCTGGGCCTGAAAGACGGCGAGCTGGTGGAAATCGAAACGCTGTGGAACGACGGCATTGAGCGCAAAGTCACCGGTTTCAAACTGGTCAGCTATGACATTCCGCGCGGTAATCTGGCGGCATATTATCCGGAAACCAATCCGCTGGTACCGATGTCCAGTTTTGGCGACCAGACCCACACACCTACCTCCAAAGCCGTGCCGGTCACTATCCGTCGCTGCGAGCAAAAAGTCGACCTGCAACGTATCGCATAAGTCAGACTTGCGTAACATCGCGCAAATGTCCCCTTTCGCTTCAGGGTTATGAGGCGAAAGGGGCAGATGCCGCTTGCCCGAAGAGGCCAGATCGCGTAAAACTGTCTGCCGCTAATCGAGCCACATTAACCCCCAATTCTCTGGACGATATGTTTCAAGATAACCCGCTGCTCGCGCAGCTAAAACAGCAACTTCACTCTCAGACTCCACGTGTCGAAGGCATCGTGAAAGGCACTGAGAAAGGCTTTGGCTTTCTTGAAGTAGACGGTCAAAAAAGCTATTTCATTCCGCCTCCGTACATGAAAAAAGTCATGCACGGTGACCGCGTAATCGCCTCCCTGCAAACTGAGAAAGAGCGTGAAATCGTCCAGCCGGAAACTCTGGTTGAACCGTTCCTCAGCCGTTTTGTAGGCCGCGTGACCAAGAAAGATGACCGTCTTTCCATCATTCCGGACCACCCTTTATTACGTGATTCTATTCAGTGCCGCGTTGTCCGCAATATCAATCATGAAGTGAGCGACGGTGACTGGTGTGTGGCTGAAATGCGCCGCCATCCGCTTAAAGAAGGCGATCACAGCTTCCAGGCCGAAATCACCGAATGGATCACCACCGGCACCGACGATCTCGCGCCATGGTGGGTTACGCTGGCACGTCATAATCTCGAGCGTGAAGCGCCAAAATCTGATATCGCTGAATTGCGCGATGAAGGCCTGACCCGCGAAGATCTGACCGCCCTGCCATTTGTCACTATCGACAGCGGTAGCACGCAGGATATGGATGACGCGCTGTATGTTAAAGACAACGGCGACGGCACCCTGCAAATGACCATCGCGATTGCTGACCCGACGGCTTACGTCAGTGAAGGCAGCGATCTCGACAATATTGCCAAAAAACGCGCATTCACCAACTATCTGCCGGGCTTCAATATCCCGATGCTGCCGCGTGAATTATCTGACGACATCTGTTCCCTGTGGCCGGACGTCAGCCGTCCGGTTCTGGCGTGCTCTGTGACGCTCGCCGACGATGGCGCACTGGGCAGCGACATTCGTTTCTTCGCCGCGACTATTGAATCTAAAGCCAAACTGGCTTACGACAATGTGTCTGACTGGCTGGAAGCGGAGGAGAAAAGTGAATGGCAACCGGCCAGCGATGTGATCGCTTCTCAGATCCGTCTGCTGAAACGCGTCTGTGACGTGCGCAGCGCATGGCGCACCGAACACGCACTGGTGTTTAAAGACCGTCCTGATTACCGCTTCGTGTTGGGTGAGAAAGGCAACGTGCTGGAAATCGTCGCTGAGCATCGCCGTATCGCTAACCGCATCGTGGAAGAATCCATGATAGCCGCCAACGTGTGTGCCGCTATCGCGCTGCGCGACAGCCTCGGTTTCGGCGTTTACAACGTGCATACCGGTTTTGATCCGCTGCTGGTTGAAAACGCGGTCACCGTGTTGCAGGCCAATGACGTTGAAGCCAATGCTGAAGAACTGCTGACCCTGCCAGGTTTCTGCGCACTGCGCCGTAAACTGGATGCGCTGCCAACACAGTTCCTAGACAGCCGTATCCGTCGTTTCCAGACTTTCGCGGAAATCAGCACCACGCCGGGGCCGCACTATGGCCTGGGTCTGGAAGCTTACGCCACCTGGACATCACCCATCCGTAAATACGGCGATATGGTGAACCACCGTTTGCTGAAAGCGATGATTCTGCAACAGTCCGCTGAGAAACCTCAGGATGACATGACTGTTCAGCTGGCAGAACGCCGACGTGCCAACCGCATGGCCGAGCGCGATGTCGGAGACTGGCTGTATGCCCGCTATCTGGAAGATAAAGTCGGTACTGACGTTAAGTTCAGCGCTGAAATCATCGATGTCACCCGCGGCGGCCTGCGCGTGCGTCTACAAGACATCGGCGCAGTGGCGTTCATCCCTGCTCCGTTCCTGCACAGCGTGCGCGACGAACTGGTGTGCAGCGCAGACACCGGCACCGTGCTGATTAAAGGCGAAGTAGCCTACCGTCAGAGCGACGTCATCGATGTGAACATTGCGGAAGTTCGTATGGAAAATCGTAATGTGATCGCCAAACCGGCGGTGTAAATTTCGCGTTTAGCGAAGGTAAAAAACCGGTCTCTTGACCGGTTTTTTTATGTCGGAAATATGCTCACTTGCAGTGAAGGGTTGAAGAGTGGATCGGGAAAATTTCGGTTTCTCACATGCGGTGCTCACTTGACGCACTGCGCCAAAACCGACCAAGAGGGAAAAATGCTTTTTCCCTCTTGGATCTCCCTTCGCTTTTTCACTGCGCGCTCCGCTCGCTGGCTATATTTCAGTTACCGCAGCGACAGGCTGGAAATCTTGCCGCTGCGCGGTTCCTTCATTTCGGGATTGCAGCCTTTGGTCTGCAACCTCTCATTCAGCAAGTTTTCTGAAACGCCCGCACGATCTTAAATTCAACGGCAGACTGTTTTTCATCTTTTAAAAAGGTTGATTGGCGTGCTCAAAATTCAGCTGAACGGAGCGGCTTCGAGACCTGCGGCTCGAAGACCGAGAGAAGGCAGTGCGAAGCACCTGGATTTGCGCCACTCTATGATGCAACAGGACATGTCCCTTTTGCCCGCGACAGCGCGAAGTTAGAAAAGCGCGGAGTCCAGAGGCCCGCGCGTTACCGGGTCTCTGGTCGGTGTGGGCCGACGCCCACGACCTTGAAGTTGAAGTTGAAGTTGACCTAAAGGCACGTCCACTTTGGCTCCCTAGATCTGATAGTCAATGACCGGTTCCCCGCCCGTCGCAAACACCTTCTCTTTAATCTCATTCACTGACAGTCCCGGATTACATAATTCGATAAACCGCCAGACGTAGTTACGCTGCAACTGTGATTTTTTCAGCCCCAGCCATACGGTATTGGCTTCGAACAGATGCTCGGCATTGATCAGCTGAAGACCGGTATCGCGCCCAGCTTCGAACGCTTTATCCGCGAGGATCCCCACGCCCAGCCCTAATTCTACGTAGGTTTTAATCACATCGGAATCCTGTGCGCTGAGCACGATATCCGCGGTGAGCGCAGCGCGGTTAAAGGCTTCATCGAGCCGCGAGCGGCCGGTAATGCCCTGACGATAGGTGATTAACGGCAGTTCACTCAAATGCTGCAATGTCACCGGGTGCTGCAACGTCAGCGGATGACCTTGCGGAACCACTATCGCGTGGTGCCAGCGGTAATACGGAAACGCCGCCACAGCAGGATCGTTCATCAGTTTTTCGCTGGCGATGGCCACATCGGCCTGCCCGCTCAGCAGCATCGCGAGAACTTCCTGCGGCGAGCCCTGATGCAATTCCAGACGCACGCCGGGATAAATCGCCCTGAACGCTTTGATGACCTTCGGCAGGCTGTAACGCGCCTGTGTATGTGTGGTGGCGATGGTCAGAACGCCGGCATCCTCTTTCGAGAAAACATCGGCCAGACGGCGGATATTCTGCGCCTCATTGAGGATCCTTTCGGCGACAGCCAGCAACTCTTTACCAGGCTCCGTCAGCCCCAGCAAACGCTTACCACGACGGATAAATATCTCAACGCCCAGCTCATCTTCCAGCTCGCGAATATGGCGGCTGACCCCTGACTGCGAAGTGAATAACATGTTCGAGACTTCAGTCAGGTTGTAATTGCATCGCGCTGATTCCCGTATAATTTTGAGTTGTTGAAAGTTCACCGCTGTCTGCCTCTTGCTTGCCAAAACCCTATTGTTACGATCTGTTGCTATGCCAGACAAATAAGAAAAAGCTGTGTCTTATGCTTTTTCCGACTAACGGCGGGATGATGCCCATAAAAAAACGCCGTCAGGCGGCGTTTATATCAGGGTACGGAGAGCCGGTGAAAACGTGCTATTGCGGCACCGGTGTCATGACCGGTTTGCTACCAAAATGCGCAGTGAGATTCGATAGCACCAGCGTCATCATGTTCTCCACGGACTCAGGTGAACGTCCCGCCACGTGCGGAGTGATAACCAGGTTATCCAGAGTCAGCATTTCAGCGGGTACTTGCGGCTCGCCGTCGACCACGTCCAGCGCCGCACCGGCAATTTCATGATTTCGCAGACTGGCGATCAGCGCATTGCTGTCAACCACGCTGCCGCGTGCAATATTAATCACAAAGCCATCAGGTCCCAGCGCGCTTAGCACGTTCGCGTCCACCAGTCTGACCGTATCTTTGCCGCCCGGCGTCGCTACTACCAGATAATCAGCCCATTGCGCCAGCCCGGTAATATCCGGGAAATAGCGGTATGGCGTGTCCTGCAACGGACGCCGGTTGTGATAAGCAATCTCCATATCAAACCCGCCCGCCGCGCGCCGTGCGATGAGGCTGCCGATGTTGCCCATCCCGATAATGCCTAAGCGTTTCCCTGCCATTCCCGGTGTATTCCAGCGGGCTTTTTTCCACTCGCCACCACGCACTGCGGCGTCAAATTGCGGGATCTTACGGGTGATCGCCAGCATCAGCGCCAGCGTGTGATCGCTCACGGAAGAATTATTGGTTCCCGGACCATGCGTGACAGGAATACCGCGCTGTTTCGCTGCGGCGACATCAATATGTTCATACCCGACACCCTGCGCACAGATAATTTGCAGATTGGGCAAGTTATCCATTTCTGAGGCGCTTAAACCGATACTGCCGATGGTCAGCACAGCGCGTATCTGCTGCGCTGTTTGCGGGTCCAGAGAAGCTCGTTGTTCGGGCGTTGTGGCAAAAAAGAGAGTAAAACCGGCCGCTTCGAACCGGTCAGGGTAGCCAGCATCAAGATCGACATGGCTGAGTAACGCGATGGTCATGGGGATTCCTCGGGAGAAAGTCAGACAATAACTAGCAGGCTAGCCTTTTCGCTTTCACTATCAATGATGCTCTGCGCCTTGTACAGCTTTTCGGCGGTTTACGGGAGAAGTTCCGAACTCCGGTCTACACTCGTTGTTATCGTCTGCGCATGCGCAGATGGCCCTCTTTCGGCAATTTTTTGTCAGATTTCCCTGAAACGGAGTGACGTCGAGTATGACAAAGGCCCGGTCCAGTAAAAAAGGTAAGATCACCGCCATGACGGAGCAGGTCAGCATCATCCCGTCAAATGTTCAGGTCGATATTGCGGTTGATGAGTTTGGGGTACGCATTATTCACCCCTCCAGCGATGGTGAGATTGTCCGTAGTTTTGATTCCGGCCACACAACGCGGGTACGTGAAGGATTGCCCGTGCCGCTGGGCGCGACCTGGGACGGACTGGGCGTAAACTTCGCCCTGTTCTCCGCCAACGCCACGAAAGTCGAGCTGTGCCTTTTCAATGAAGAAGGTGAACAGTACGACGTGATTGAACTGCCGGAATACACCGACGAAGTCTGGCATGGCTATCTGCCCGATGCCCGCCCCGGCCTGCTGTATGCCTATCGCGTGCATGGCCCGTATGCCCCGCATGACGGGCACCGGTTTAATCCCGCCAAACTGCTGCTTGATCCCTATGCCAAACAGATTGTCGGCGAGCTGAAATGGGACGATGCACTGTTCGCCTATGATATGCAGAGCCCGAAAAAGGATCTGCACATTGATAACCGCGACAGCGCTGAATTTCTGCCGAAGTGTCGCGTTATCGATCCGGCATTCTCCTGGGCGCGCTCGCGAAAAAGACACATTCCGTGGGAAAAAACGCTGATCTATGAAACACATGTTCGCGGCTATACCATGCGCCACCCGGCGGTACCCGAACATCTGCGCGGAACATTTTCCGGTATGAGTACCCCGCACATTGTGGAATATATCCGGTCTCTGGGCGTAACTTCCGTCGAACTGATGCCCATTCACGCTTTCACCGATGACAGGCATTTGCAGGATAAAGGACTGCATAATTTCTGGGGATATAACACGCTGAGTTTCTTCGCGCCGCATCCGCAATATATGGCGACGCACACCGTCAACGAATTCAAGCAGATGATTGCCACCCTGCATGCTGCCAATATCGAGGTCATTCTGGATGTGGTGTATAACCACACCGCAGAAGGTAATGAACTCGGGCCGACGCTGTCTTTTAAAGGCATAGATAACGCCAGCTATTACCGCCTGATGCCGGACAATAAACGTTATTACATTAACGATACCGGTACCGGAAACACGCTTAACCTCAGCCATCCGCGCGTACTGCAAATGGTCACGGACTCGCTGCGCTACTGGGCGACGGAAATGCAGGTCGATGGATTCCGCTTTGATCTGGCGACCATTCTCGGGCGGGAAAGTTATGGTTTCGACGAAGGTTGCGGCTTTCTCGACACCTGCCGCCAGGATCCGATCCTCAGCCAGTGCAAACTGATTGCTGAGCCGTGGGACTGCGGCCCCGGCGGTTATCAGGTCGGCGGATTCCCGCCGGGCTGGATGGAGTGGAATGACCGTTTCCGCGACACGGTGCGCAAATTCTGGCGCGGTGACGAAGGACAGCTGGCGCAGTTCGCCACGCGCCTTTCCGGTTCGGCGGATTTGTTCAATCACCGTGGCCGCAAGCCCTACGCTTCTGTGAACTTTATTACCGCACACGACGGTTTTACGCTCAATGACTGGGTTTCGTATGCCAGTAAGCACAACGAAGCCAATGGCGAAAACGGTAAGGACGGCAGCGATAACAACATCTCCGCCAACTATGGCGTTGAAGGCCCGAGTGACGATCCGGCCATCAATGAACTGCGGCTGCGGCAGATGCGTAACATGCTGGCGACGCTGTTGTTCTCGCAAGGCACGCCGATGCTGCTTGCCGGAGATGAGTTTGCGCGATCACAGAATGGTAATAACAACGCTTATTGCCAGGACACCGAGATCGCCTGGGTGAACTGGAATATCGATGAAAAAGGACAGTCGTTATTGCTGTTCACTTACCGGCTGATTGGCCTGCGCAAACGCTTCCCGATCTTGCACCGGGGACGTTTCCTCACCGGGGCAGTACACGAAAAGCTGGGCGTGAAAGATGTCAGCTGGTTCCAGCCACAGGGACCGGAAATGACCGATGCCGCCTGGAAGGATCCGCACGCGAAATGCATTGCGATGCTCCTGGATGGCCGCGCGCAGCCGACCGGCTTGCTGCGTCAGGGGTCGTTGAGTACGGTTCTGTTGCTTTTTAACGCCTCACACAAAGACGTGGTGTTTACGCTGCCTTCCGTTGCACACGGCGAAAGCTGGCGACATATTTTCGATACCTTTCAGCCGGATGACGTCAATGAGCATAATTTCGAATTCGGCCGCGAGTACATTTGCACATCCCGCACTGTGGTGCTTTTCGAGCTGATCAGTACCGCGAAACACTAAAACCGGTCAACGCTGTTTCAGTTAGTGAGGATCTGAAGCAGCGTTTCCCTTCCCTCAGCCAGCCCTTTCTCGCGCCCAATTGCCTGACGGCTTACACCTTCGGCACGGATAATATGGCAATCCGCCACGCCCATCAGTTCCAGAATCGAAACCAAATACGGCTCCTGAAAATCATGGGGAATGGTCTCCGCTGTGCTGTAAACACCACCTCGGCTGGACGCGATATAAGCCGTTTTACCGGGGATCAACCCGACCACACCCTGCGGAGTATAACGGAAGGTTTTGCCTTTCTGGCAAACCTGATCCAGCCACGCTTTCAGGTTGCTTGGAATAGAGTGGTTATACATCGGGGTGCCCATCACCAGCACGTCGCAGGCAATCAGTTCTTCGATTGACTGATAAATACCGTCCAGTTCGACCTGCAACTCTGGCGTAATCGCCACGTCCTGCGCATTGTGCAGCAGGCTCATAGCACCGGCGGAAAGATGCGGCGGCGGCGTGGTGCCCAGGTCACGGTAAGTCACGCTCGCATCCGGGTGACGGGAACACAGTTCCGTCACAATCATTGCGGAAAGTTCGCGGGAAACAGAATCGTTAATAAACGGGCTTGAGTCGATATGTAATATTTTCATTTTTATATCCTGTTGGCAGAAGTTCTGCGGAATGAATACAGGATAATCGTTGTTGATATGACGCGAAATATCTAATATGGCAACACATCGTTGTCATTTTGCAACGATAATGGCGTGAGGCAAGATGAACGAGAATCTCAATGATATGGCGCTGTTTGCTGCCGTCGTGCAGCATCAGGGATTCACCGCCGCGGCGCGGGCGCTGGGCGTGTCGAAATCGCTGCTCAGCCGCCGGATTGACGCGCTGGAAACGCGCCTCGGCGTCCGGCTGCTGCAACGCACTTCCCGTCATTTCTCCGTCACCAGCGTCGGCGAGTGCTATGCCCTCGAGTGCCAGAAACTGCTACAACAGGCGCAAACTGCGCAACAGGTGATCGACGATTTACAGCAAAACCCCCGCGGACTGTTGCGGGTCTGCACGCCGGTGATGATGGCGGAGATGGTCGTTGCGCCGCTGATGACAGAGTTTCTGACGCGTTATCCGGATATCACGCTGGAACTTCTGGCAATCAACCGTACCGTGGATTTACTTGAGGAGAACTTTGATGTGACGATACATTCGCACATTGAACCTCTGGAAGATTCCGGGTTATACCGCAAACCTCTGGGAACGCTGAAATACGTGCTGGTTGCCAGTCCGGCGTTTATCACAACGTTGTCTGTTCCGCCTTCTGCCGATCAGCTGAGCTATCTGCCGACACTGGTGCGTAAAACACCCTGGGCGGGCACGCAGTGGGAACTGATTCATCCTCAGGAAGGAACACGAAAGGTGTCGTTGACGCCGCGGCTGATCAGCAATAACTTGCTGGTTTTACGTCAGGCGGCGGTGGACGGCATGGGCATTGCGCTGCTGCCTGAGATGGCCTGCAAGCAGAGCCTGTCCGAGGGGAAACTGTTGCACCTGCTACCAGACTGGCAAACGCTGCCGTCTTCAATTTCAGCGTTGTATGCCAGTCATAAAGGCCAGTCGCCCGCACTACGCGTGTTTCTGGATTTTCTTTCAGAAAAACTGCCCGGACCACTTTAATCTGCAGCATGAACCCAAAACTTTATTCCGGATCTTTCAGATAAGCTTTGAACTGCGGCGACATATAGGTTTTGAACGAGTTACCTTCTTTGGTGATGAGATACACCGCCAGATGCTCTTTTTCCGCCAGCGCCAGCGCTTTGTGCGTTCCCAGCACCATCAGCCCGGTGTCCCAGCCATCAGCTTCCAGCGCGGTCGGCGCAATCACTGTCGCGGAAACCAGTTTATGTGTGATCGGCGAACCTGTGGCGGGGTCAATAATGTGTGAAAGACGTTTGCCATCCAGTTCGTAGTAATTGCGATAGCTGCCGGAAGTACTGATGCCCATACCCTGCAAATCGACAATCGCCTGCACTGCGGTTTCTTTATCCGTCGGTTTCTGAATCGCCACCTGCCAGGGATTACCCTTCGTATTATGTCCGCGTGAAACTACCGCGCCGCCCACCGAGACCAGATAATTGCTGATGCCATTGCCTTCAACCAGCCGCGCCAGATGGTCCGTGGCATAACCCTCACCGACGGTTGAGAGGTCAACGTACATTCCCGGCAAATCTTTTTGCAGATACTGACCGTCGCTTTGCTGGACAACTTTCAGGTGCTGTAATCCGGTCAGTTTCCGGGCGGCAGTTATCTGGTCCGGTGTTGGCGTTTTGACCGGTTGTTTGTCCGGCCCGAAACCCCACAGATTCACCAGCGGGCCGACGGTAATATCCATCGCGCCACCGGTCAGCATCCCGATGCGCATAGACGTGACAATTGCGTCCGCCATGCCTGCGCTGATGGGTTGCGGTGCATTGCCCTGATACTGATTAAAATGCGAAAGCACAGATTCGTCTTTGTAAGTCGAAAGCTGATGATCATCTTCTTTGAGCTGCGCCTCGATTTGTTCGCGCAACGCCGCTTCACGACTTTTATCCACGCCCGCCAGACTGACGCGGTAAAACGTACCCATCGTTTTACCTTCAATCACCAAGGCGTCGCCCTGCTCAGTGGCGTTCCGGTCACAGGCAGATAAGAGAGTGACGCCGCAGAGCAACAGCGTGCAGTGCAAATAAATCGGTTTCAGAAACATGAAAATAGCTCGATTAAGTGCCCGTTGCCGGGCATGAAAAAGTGTCAGGACAGTAAGGGGTTGCACTTAAACCACGCTGCAACAAACATTCAGTTGGGTGACGCAGGGAAACTTCAGCGGCTGCGTTTGGCGTGACGCTCCCAGTTTTCCTGCTGCGCCTGCGCGGATTTTTTCAGCGCGACATAACAGGCACCGGCACCGCCGTCTTTCTGGATAGCCACACAGAATGCCTGAACCTCATCGAGTTGTTTCAGCCATTTAGCGAGATAACTGCGCACAATGTTGGCGTGACTTTCATCTTCGCGGCCACGACCATGGATGAGCAGCAAAGTACGCAGATTTTCAGCCTGTGCCTGGCAGAAGAAGGCAAACAGCTCCTGACGACACTGTTCAACCGGTTTACGAATCAGGTTCAGGCTGGCTTGCGGCGGATATTTCCCCTGACGAAGTTTGTCGAGCACGCCCTGCTGAACGCCGTCGTGCTTATACTCAAGCGGCTCGTCGCACGGCTGGATATTCAGAAAGCCCGTGGTCAACGGGTTTTCACGTTTCTCTGTCACCTCATCGCTGCTAACCTTTTGTCCGGTGGCTGAGTTTTTGAGGTAGACCACCCGCTTATCCGAGGCCAGTGGCTGAACTCCGGCCATTTCCTGACTGAATAAATCATCATCTTCGCTCATCTGCTTACCTCTTTTTCAGCGGTGGGACTGCTGCAAATTATCCCTGTAAACCTCCTGCGGGTAAAGCTGCCAGCAAACGGGCATAAGGCGGTAAAAAATCCTGAAATGGTGGCACGGTCAATAAAACTCATTTTTCTATCTATACTTAGCTGCTGGGACAGAAATAAATCGTCAAAGATTTGCGTCTGTTACCGGCACAATTGAGGAGAAAAGATGCCTTACCTTGACGATCCCTTGATTATTTTTACTGACCTTGATGGCTCCCTGCTCGATCATCATGATTACAGTTGGCAACCGGCCCAACCGTGGCTGGATAAACTTTCAGCGGCAAAAATTCCGCTTATTCTGACTACCAGCAAAACGCCCGCAGAAGTTGCGACATTGCAATCGGCTCTGCATCTGACGCACCAGCCATTTATTGCCGAAAATGGTGCGATGGTTCATCTGCCATCCGGCTGGCGAACCGGTGACGAAGAACCGTTTTATATTAACGGCGCGGGCTACGGTGAGATCCGCCAGACACTGGTCGAACTGCGTCAGCGTTATGATTTTGAGTTTCGCGGTTTTGGTGATGTTACCCCCAAACAGGTCGCCCTTTGGACCGGCTTATCAGAGCCACAGGCTGAGCTCGCCATGCAGCGCAAGGCATCTGAACCGCTGGTGTGGTTTGGTAATGATCTGGATTTTATGCATCTGAAAAAATGTCTGACCCGTGAAGGTCTGGCACTGACGCGCGGCGGCAGGTTCTGGCACGTCATGGCTGCCGGTGCAGGGAAAGGTCAGGCGGTGCAATGGTTGTCTGAGCGCTACCAGCAAAAATGCGGGCAGCCGGTGATCAGTATCGGTCTTGGCGACGGTCCGAATGATTTATCCATGCTCGAGGCGGTGAATTACGCCGTGGTGATTAAAGGCCATCATGACCATGAAATGCCGCTGCATCGTGACGATACCTCACGTGTTTTCCGAACCCATGAATTTGGCCCGCAGGGCTGGAGTCAGGGGCTGAATCATTTTATCCCACTTCCTTAAGGGCAAATTCGAAGAGGAAAATGACCTTTATTAATCGGCTGTTTTTACATTGTTTATCGTTCTGTATTTACAGAGAAGACTTCCAATAATTTTATCTATTCTAAAATTGGAGAATACCGTATGAGCGATTTTTATCAGGATGGAGTCATTACCAATTTTCATAATCTGACAAACCGCAAAGTCGAAGAACTGGAATACGATTTGCAGGTTTTTTCAGGCCGCCGTTCGATGGGTTTAATATTACCTTCTTTGTTTTCGGAACTTGAAGGTCCGGCGCTGACCCGCATTGTGGACGAACTGACAAAAGTCCCCTATCTGGAAGAAATCGTTATTGGTTTAGATCGCGCAGACCGCGATCAGTTTTTATTTGCCCGTGAATTTTTCTCCCGCCTTCCGCAGCGCCACCGTATTTTATGGAATGACGGTCCGCGCCTGAAAGCGCTGGATGAAGAGCTGAAGAAAGAAAATCTTTCTCCGAATGAACCAGGCAAAGGCCGCAACGTGTGGTTCTGCGCCGGTTATACGCTGGCATCGCGGCGCACGTCGGTGGTCGGGCTGCATGATTGTGACATTGTCACGTATAGCCGCGATATGCTGGCTCGTTTGATGTATCCCGTGGCCAATCCGAATTTCCATTACGATTTCTGTAAAGGCTATTACGCCCGCGTCGCCGACGGAAAATTCAATGGCCGCGTGGGACGTCTTCTGGTCTTCCCGTTACTGAAATCGCTGCAAATTGTTTACGGTCATTCTGACTTTCTGGAATACCTGCGCACCTTCCGTTATCCACTTTCCGGCGAATTTGCTATGCGCACGGACATCCTGAATGATCTGCGCATCCCGAGCGACTGGGGGCTGGAAATCGGCGTGCTTTCAGAACTTCATCGTAATACGGCGACCAAGCGTATTTGTCAGGTTGATATCGCCGATACCTACGATCATAAACACCAGCCGATGTCTGAAGATGATGCGACTAACGGCCTGCAACGCATGAGTATTGATATCACCAAAGCGCTTTACCGCAAGATGGCAATTCTTGGCGTGAATATCACCAGCGAGTCCTTCCGCATCCTGAAGGCCACTTACTATCGTAATGCGCTGGATATGATTGATGGATTTGAAAATGACGCCAAAATGAACGGACTGTCTTTTGACCGCCACAGCGAGGAGTCTGCCGTGGAACTGTTCTCCGGCGCGATTATGGAAGCCGGTCAGGCATTTGTGGATACGCCAAGCGAGAAACCGTTTATCCCGAGCTGGAGCCGCGTGCAGTCAGCCTTCCCGGATATGCTGGACCGCATTCATGAAGCAGTGGAAAAGGATAACGAGGGCGACGTATAGCGCCGGTGATTTTTCTTCCCGTACAACGCAAAAACGCTGCATCCGCAGCGTTTTTTTATACCAAAATGTTATGAAATTTTATGCGGATTCTTTTTTGCCGGGAAACAGCAAACTGGCAATAATGCCCAGCGCCAGAACGCCCAGCACCACGTAAAGGCTGGCTAATGCGCTGATTTCAATCCCGTGATGCCACAGATGATTGCTGGAGTTCAGTGCCAGTTTTGCTGCTACAAAAAATAGCAGGAAAATCACGGACTTCTCAAGGTGTACCAGATACTTACGCAATGCCTCGAGCACGAAATACATTGTTCGTAAACCGAGTACAGCAAACATCATCGCGGAATATACAATCAGCGGCTCGCGGCTGACCGCAATCACTGCGGGTACGCTGTCGAATGCGAACATCAGGTCAGAAATCTCTACCACGGCAATACACAACAGCAACGGCGTCGCATAACGCACGCCCTTTTTTACCGTAAAGCTGAAACCCTGATTTTCCGGCTTAGCCAGTTCAGCTTCGACCTGTTCACTGCTGACAAGAAAATACGGGCCGACCAGTTTTGGAAACACCGGGAAGAAGCGGCGAACCAGTCGGTTGGCAATATGATCTGAGTAGTCATCATTTTCGTCGTCATCATTTCCGGCACGCATCATCAGAATGGCTGTCCACAGAATGACCACGGCAAACACCATTTCGACCCAGGGTCCGAGCGCCAGCAAACTGGTGCCGATCACCACGAAAATCCCGCGGAATACGATCGCGCCGATCACGCCCCAGTACAGAATGCGGTGACGATAGCCGTCAGGCACTTTGAACCAGGCGAAAATCGCCATAATGACAAACAAGTTATCGATGGAAAGCACCTGCTCCAGCGCATAGCCGGTCAGGAACAGGCTGGCGACTTCTTTGCCATGATGGACATACAAAAATGCGGCAAAACTCAGAGAAACAGCGACCCAGAAGAGAGTCCAGAGAGAGGCGCTCTTCAGGCCTATGGGCTTGTGACTCCGGTGAGCAAAGATGTCAGTTAACAATGCGGCAACTGCCACGACGACAAAAACAAGGGTTGTTTCAAGCGGAAAACCCAGAGAATCAGACTGCATGACACCTTTCCTAAAAGTAAACGAATGCTAAACGAATGGCTCATTGTAAGCGGTTGTGACGAGAATGGGTATCAAAGTCGATCCGGTTCGGTGTTTATGCCATAATCCTGTGCGGCTTGTTTCAGAGGCAAAATATAGCAAAACGGGCAAAAAAATCTTTCTTAGCCCGCTATAAATTGATTCAAGACCTTTATTTTCCCTTTCTGAAATATTGTTCTCACCAATAAATTGATCCAGATTTAAACCTCATTGATTCTCAATTCCACTTTATTGCTTGTGGAGATCAATTTTTTATTTAAAAAAAACCTTTTAAAAACGGGGTTTTTTAACATTTCGCTCTTTTCGCTCCTTTAAGCTACTTATCACTCAGCCGAAAAGATGTTAAAATTGACCCATATCAATATTGCCAGAGTGACTCTTATGATCCCGGAAAAGCGTATTATTCGACGTATCCAATCTGGTGGCTGTGCGATCCATTGTCAGGACTGTAGCATTAGCCAGCTTTGTATTCCTTTCACGCTTAATGAGCATGAACTTGATCAGCTCGATAACATTATCGAAAGGAAAAAGCCGATCCAAAAAGGTCAGGCATTGTTTAAAGCCGGTGATGAATTGAAATCCCTTTACGCTATCCGTTCCGGGACTATCAAGAGCTATACCATCACCGAACAAGGTGACGAACAAATTACCGGTTTCCATCTGGCAGGCGATTTAGTCGGTTTTGATGCTATCGGTGGCTTACAGCATCCGAGCTTCGCTCAGGCGCTGGAAACCTCAATGGTTTGCGAAATCCCGTTCGAAACTCTGGACGATTTGTCCGGTAAAATGCCGAACCTGCGTCAGCAAATGATGCGTCTGATGAGCGGTGAGATTAAAGGCGACCAGGACATGATCCTGTTGCTTTCGAAGAAAAATGCCGAAGAACGTCTGGCTGCATTTATCTATAACCTCTCCCGCCGCTTCGCTCAGCGTGGCTTCTCTCAGCGCGAATTCCGCCTGACGATGACCCGTGGCGATATCGGTAACTACCTCGGCCTGACTGTGGAAACCATCAGCCGCCTGCTTGGCCGTTTCCAGAAATCAGAAATGCTGAGTGTTAAAGGTAAATACATCACAATTGAGAATCATGAAATGCTTTCTCAGTTAGCCGGTCAGTCTGCTCCGGTCTCAGCATAATCTGCCAGGCGCCCGCCTGACAATTATTGAGTCGGATCATCAAGGAATAATTTGTTGATCCGACTCAATTTCTCCGCTATCCGATTGCTTAATCTTGGTTTACTCTGTACTTAATACACTGACCGCCGTTCTCTTACAGGTGTTAAGGAGTCCCCATGGCTAAGTATCAGAATTTACTCGTTGCTATCGACCCCAATCAGGATGACCAACCCGCGCTGCGTCGTGCCGTTTATCTGGTGCAACGTAATGGCGGCAGCATCAAAGCCTTTTTGTCGATTTATGATTTCTCTTATGAGATGACCACCATGCTTTCGCCGGACGAGCGAATCGGCATGCGACAAAGTGTGATCAGCGAACGGGAAGAATGGATTAAAGAACAGTGTCGTTATTATACCGAAGCGGGTATTCCCATCGACGTCAAAGTGGTCTGGCACAACAAACCTTTCGAAGCCATTATTCAGGAAGTGATCGCCGGTAATCATGATTTGCTGTTGAAAATGGCGCATCAGCACGACCGTCTTGAATCCGTGATTTTCACACCGACCGACTGGAATTTACTGCGCAAGTGCCCTTGCCCGGTCTGGATGGTGAAAGACCAGCCGTGGCCTGAAGGCGGTAAAGCCGTCGTCGCCGTCAACCTTTCCAGCGAAGAACCCTATCACGACCCGCTCAATATCAAACTGGTGAAAGAAACCATCGAACTGGCCTCTCACGTTAATCAGACGGAAGTCCATCTGGTCGGCGCGTATCCGGTCACACCGATAAATATTGCCATCGAACTGCCCGACTTTGACCCGAGCGTCTATAACGATGCTATCCGCGGTCAGCACCTGATTGCGATGAAAGCGTTGCGTCAGAAATTCCAGCTCGACGAAAAATTCACGCACGTGGAAAAAGGCTTGCCGGAAGAAGTTATTCCTGACCTTGCTGAGCATTTGCAGGCGGGTGTGGTTGTGCTCGGCGCGATTGGCCGCACCGGTCTTTCTGCCGCCTTTTTGGGGAATACGACCGAACAGGTGATCGACCATCTGAAATGCGATTTGCTGGCCATCAAACCGGATGATTTTGAATGTCCGATCACGTCCGATGACGATGAAGATGATGACGACGAGTGATCTTCTGAACACAATCATTGAGTAGCGCACAAAAGAAAGGCCAGTCAACTGACTGGCCTTTTACATTACGGCTCAGGAATTACAGAGCGCGCAGGATTTTCTCAACGCTTTCTTTGGCATCACCAAACAGCATCTGAGTGTTTTCTTTGAAGAACAGCGGGTTCTGCACACCGGCATAACCGGTATTCATTGAACGCTTAAAGACGATCACGTTCTGCGCTTTCCACACTTCCAGCACCGGCATACCGGCGATTGGACTGCGTGGATCTTCCTGTGCTGCCGGGTTCACGGTGTCATTGGCACCGATAACCAATACAACATCGGTATCCTTGAAATCGTCATTGATTTCATCCATTTCCAGCACGATGTCATAAGGCACTTTCGCCTCAGCCAGCAGTACGTTCATATGGCCAGGTAAACGCCCTGCTACAGGGTGAATGCCGAAGCGAACCTTGATGCCTTTGGCGCGCAGTTTGGCGGTAATATCGTGAACCGGATACTGTGCCTGAGCCACTGCCATGCCGTAGCCTGGGGTGATGATCACTGAGCTGGCGTTTTTCAGCAGTTCTGCCACGTCTTCGGCGCTCGCTTCGTGATACTCGCCCATTTCTTCAGCGTCACCGGTAGAAGAACCGTCGGTACCGAAACCACCGGCAATCACGCTGATAAACGAGCGGTTCATCGCTTTACACATGATGTAAGACAGAATCGCACCCGAAGAACCAACCAGCGCACCGGTCACGATAAGCAGATCGTTGCTGAGCATAAAGCCCGCCGCCGCCGCTGCCCAACCGGAATACGAGTTAAGCATCGACACCACAACCGGCATATCCGCCCCACCGATGGAAGACACCAGATGCCAGCCAAACGCCAGAGCAATCACGGCCATGATCAGCAGCGCAACAACCTGTAGGCCGACGCTTTCAGTGCGGACAAATGTCACCATCAGCAGGAAAGAAACGACCAGTGCCGCCAGATTCAGCTTATGACGATGTGGCAATGCCAGCGGTTTGGAAGAAATAATCCCGCGCAGTTTACCAAATGCCACAATCGAACCGGTGAAGGTCACAGCACCGATGAAGATACCGAGGAATACCTCGGTCAGATGGATGTTTTCCATCACCCCTTCCATCGGCACAGCACCGTGATCCAGATAGCTGTTAAAGCCCACCAGAACCGCTGCCAGACCCACGAAGCTGTGCAGGATGGCAACCAGCTCAGGCATTTCAGTCATTTCGACTTTACGTGCCAGATAAACACCAATCGCACCGCCGATCACCATGGCTACAATGATCCAGCCAACGTTACCGGAGTCAGGCCCGAGAATGGTCGCGATTAACGCGATAGCCATCCCGGTGACGCCGAAAATGTTACCCTGCTTGGATGTTTCATGTTTTGACAGCCCGGCAAGGCTGCAAATAAACAGAATAGCGGCAACAATATATGCTGCTGTAACTAAACCCCCAGACATATATTCCCCTTAGTTCTTACGAAACATCTTCAGCATGCGCTGAGTGACGGTGAATCCGCCGAAAATATTGATACTGGCAATCAGCACGGCAATGAAAGACAGGAAGCTGACCCATCCGCCATGACCAATTTGCAGTACGGCACCGACCACAATGATCCCTGAAATGGCGTTCGTTACCGACATCAGCGGGGTATGCAGCGCATGGCTGACATTCCACACTACGTAATAACCGACCACACAGGACAGCGCAAACACCGTGAAGTGAGAGAGGAATTCTTTCGGTGCCACGTTCGCCAACCAGCCAAACAGCACGATGGCCACGGCCATAATGATGAATTTGGTCCAGGGAGAGACCGGTTTGGCTTCAACTTTAGCCACAGGTTCTGCCGCTTTGGCTGCCTGAGGTTGAGCAGATACCTGAATCGGCGGAGCCGGCCAGGTGACTTCCCCCGCTTTTACTACCGTCACACCGCGTACAACGGTATCTTCAAAATCGATTTCGATTTCGCCGTTTTTCTCTTTGCACAGTAATTTCAGCAGATTAACCAGGTTGGTACCGTACAGCTGGGAAGACTGCGTCGGCAGACGGCTTGGCAAATCGGTATATCCGATAATTTTCACGCCATTTTCGGTCGTGGTAATCTGATCAGCCACTGTCAGTTCACAGTTACCGCCCGTTTGTGCCGCCAGATCGACGATTACACTGCCCGGTTTCATCGAGGCGACCATCTCTTGGGTGATGAGCTTCGGTGCCGGACGTCCGGGGATAAGCGCGGTAGTTACGATGATATCCACTTCTTCGGCCTGGGCTGCGAACAGCGCCATTTCCGCTTTAATGAAGGCTTCGGACATCACTTTAGCGTAGCCGTCACCACTGCCCGCTTCTTCTTCGAAGTCCAGTTCAAGGAACTCCGCACCCATACTTTGTACCTGCTCCTTCACTTCAGGACGGGTATCAAAAGCGCGGACGATAGCACCGAGACTGCCTGCTGCGCCGATGGCAGCCAGGCCAGCAACACCGGCACCGATAATCATGACTTTTGCCGGCGGCACTTTACCCGCAGCAGTGATCTGCCCGGTGAAGAAACGACCAAATTCATGGGCGGCTTCCACAATCGCGCGATAACCGGCGATGTTAGCCATTGAGCTCAGGGC
Source organism: Rahnella bruchi (assembly GCF_003614975.1). Classification (GTDB taxonomy): domain Bacteria; phylum Pseudomonadota; class Gammaproteobacteria; order Enterobacterales; family Enterobacteriaceae; genus Rahnella; species Rahnella bruchi. The sequence goes on from NZ_QZWI01000004.1 coordinate 227,038, forward strand.
ATCCAGAGATTGTGCGCGGGAAATGCGTGGCACAGAATCCATTGCCATTGCCGTCACCTGACGGTCAGCCAGTTTTTGGATCAGCTCAGGATTTTGCGCAGGCCAGATGAAACTGACCAGCGTAGTGCCTGCCTGTAATTTATCGATTTCACCGTTTTCAGGCGCATTCACCTTTAAAACGATATCTGATTGCCATACATCATCGCCGCTGACGACAGATGCACCCGCCAGTTCATAAGCTGCATCGTCAAAGCTGGCTAATTTACCGGCTCCTTGTTCGATAGCGACCGTAAAGCCCAGTTTAAGCAGCTGCTCCACCGTTTTCGGCGTGGCTGCAACCCTGGCTTCATTGGTCAACCGCTCTCTTGGTACACCAATACGCATAGTATTCCCTTCACCCTTTTCATTGATGATTTGTGTCATCGTCATAACAATTCAACTTCACGCCTGCCGGTTAATATTAGCTTCCGGTTTGTATTTTTCAGGCTGCTTATAACCTACTGAATATCTAATCAATAATCTACGTATCACAGCGATAGTCAGACAATTAATAATAAAAAAATTGATATGGGCCGCAAACCTGCTGCAAACCTGAGTAAACAGGCCTTTAATCCACCTGATAACCAGCTATAAACCCGATCTATCACTGAGGATTTACCTACCATAACCCGCTCTGGTAGGGCATAAAAGTTAGAAAATAGTGAATAATTAACATTTATTTCACTACTTGGATTATTCAACAAACTTATATAAGTTATGCCTGGTTTAAAAAGTAGCGGTTATTGTCGATGCCGCTCGCATTATTGCCATAAATTGCTGAGACACTCGGCATTGTTACATGCAATAATCGGCCGCTAACCTGTTACACATCAAGAATTCAGCACGTTTCAACATTACTGCGCAAGGTGAAAGGATTTTTTATGAAGCTGACAAAAACGATCATCGCATCGGCCCTGTTTTCTGTTTCTGCGCTGTCGGCTGCACATGCCGCGCAGGAAATTAGCCCGCAGAAAGCTGCAGCCATTAAGCCTTTTGATCGCATTGTTATTACCGGGCGTTTCAACACGCTGGGCGATGCGGCTGATGCCGTGTCCCGCCGAGCCGATACGCTGGGTGCAGATTATTTTTATATTCAGGATACCAACAGCTCTAACAATAGCGGTAACTGGCGTGTAGTTGCAGATATCTATAAAAAAGATGCGCCGGAAGTGAGCAAAGATCCACACTATCGCGTCATTAATGGCGTGGTAGAACTGCCGAAAGATGTCGCTTACGGACTCGAGCCTTTTGATACTGTGACTGTCAGCGGTTTCTATCGCAGTCAGCCAGACGTTAACGATGCCATTACGAAAGCGGCGAAAGAGAAAGGGGCTGACTCCTTCTTCATCGTGCGCCAGATTGATGCCAACAGCGGCGGCAACCAGTACATCACCGCGTTTATTTATAAGAAAGATGCGCCAAAACGCGTGGTTCAGTCGCCTGATGCTATCCCTGCTGATTCTGAAGCCGGTAAAGCAGCACTGGCTGCCGGTGGTGCCGCAGCGAAGACAGTTGAAATCCCGGGCGTGGCGTCTTCCGGCAGTCCAAGCCGTGACGTAGGCCGTTTCTTTGAAACTCAGTCTTCTACCGGTAAACGTTACACTGTCACAGCAACCAACGGCGCGAAAATTCAGGAAGTGAATGACGTGACCGCTGCCCAGATGGTGCCGTTTGATTCCACGACCTTTACCGGTCACTTCAACAGCACCACGGACGTTTCGCAGGAAGTGGCGAACCGTGCTGCTGCCAAAGGCGCCAAGTTCTACCACATTACCCGCCAGTGGCAGAACAAAAGCGGTGGCAACCTCACCGTCAGCGCAGACTTCTTCAAATAAGTCTGAGCCGCAAACAGCAAAAAGGCAGCGCTTATGGCTGCCTTTTCTTTTGGGATAACCGCCCTTTCAGACGCTCATTTTCCCCAGGTTCTTTCCAGAACATTAATCCAGTTTTTGTAGCAGATTTTCTCCAGCAGCGCCTGACCGTATCCCGCTTTACGCAGTGCTTCTACCAGCACAGGTAAACCGCGCACGTCCTTCAAAAACGGTGCCATAGACGCCCCGTCAAAATCTGAACCGAAGCCCACGCCGTCTTCGCCCAGATGTTCAACCAGATAATCCACGTGACGCACCATGATGTCTGTACCGGTATCGTCGCTGCGTTTGCCGTCTTCGCGCAGAAATGGCACCGCAAAGTTCAGTCCGACAAAACCGCTGCTCTCTTTGATTGCGCCGAGCTGTTTATCAGTCAGATTGCGCGACTGCGGACAAATGCTGTAAGCATTGGAATGACTGGCGACCAGCGGCGAATCGCTCAGTTCAGCCACCTGCCAGAAGCCTTTTTCATTCAGATGAGACAAATCAATCATGATGCGTTTGTGGTTACAGGCTTTGATCAACCGGATACCCGCATCTGTCAGCCCAGGGCCGGTGTCGGGCGACGTCTGGTATTTGAACGGCACGCCTTCGCCGAAAATGTTTGGGCGACTCCAGACCGGCCCGAGAGAACGCAGCCCCATGCTGTAAAGCACATCCAGATTATATAAATCCTCATCTATCGCTTCCGCCCCTTCGATATGCATAACCACAGCTAATGCATGGTTATCTATCGACTGTCTGATTTCCTGCGCGGTACGACAAATTTTCACCTTTCCCTGCGACTGTTCTTCGATTCTGAGCAGGAACGCCATCATGCCAAATGTGACATCACGTGCAAAATCGAAAGAAGGTGTCGGGGAAAAATCAGGATGCTTTTGAGTACCTTCCGGCAGAAAACGGGTGTCCACAGTACGATCAGGCACGCCTTTTGCTAGATCTACTTCAGGGGCAGGCACCCAGGCGGCGAAAAGCCCGCCGGCAAAGCCTGCGTCACGACAGCGCGGCAGGTCTAATTGTCCGCTGGCGGGTCCCTGAAGGAATGTCTGTGCAGGATCCTGACGATGTTCGTTCCAAAGTTGTAGCAAAACATCGTTATGTCCATCAAAAACCGGCATTAATTCTTCAGTTCCGTGCGCTACGTTATTCATAAAAAAGGTCTACCTTTGATTGAGCATGACTAAGACAACGGAGATTTGTTCAGCCAGGGTGCACTCACAGTGTGAAATTGCACCAGGAGAGAACAAGCACAGGACGCTTCACATTAGTTTTTTCGATATGAAGCGTCGGGTTGTGTAAAGCAACGGTTTTTCATTTAAGCCAGTTGCCCGGAGTTAAGTCAAGGGTTGGCCAATGTGATTTTTAATTTTACTTTTATATATCAACACGATGGGAGTAGTTATGGTTACCAGGCGTCAATTTGTTACCGGTTTTTCGGCAATACCTGTTCTGTCCTACCTGAAATTCGATGCTGTCTTTGCCGCCACGCCAGCGTCAATTCTGGTGATGGCTATCCAGCTCGATATCATTACCAGCCTTGATCCGCATGAAAGTTTCGAGTCCGTGGGCAGTGAAATTACCGGCAATATGTATCAGCAACTGGTGAAACCCAAACTGGCCTCCCCTGATGAAATCGAAGGCGATCTGGCCGTTTCATGGACTGCTTCCGACGATAAAAAAACCTTCACCTTCAAACTGGATCCGAAAGCCAAATGGGCCGATGGCAAACCGGTGACCGCCGAAGACGCGGCGTTTTCGCTGCAACGCGTGGTGAAACTCGATAAAAGCCCTGCGTACATCATCAACCAGTTTGGCTATACCAAAGATAACGTCGACAGCCTGATCACCGCTCCTGACGCCGAAACGCTGGTGATTACAACCACTGAACCGGCGTCTGAATCCTTCCTGCTTTACTGCCTGACCGCTAACGTCGGCAGCATCGTGCAAAAATCGGCCTGTCTGGCCAATCAGGCGGGTGATGACCTGGGTAATGCCTGGCTGAAGAAAAACAGCGCCGGTTCCGGTGCCTTTAAACTGCGCGACTGGAAAGTCAGTGAGTCTGTGATTCTGGAGAGCAATAAAAACAACCCGCACGCGGGTAAAATCCAGCGCATCATCATGCGTCATATCATCGACCCGTCTGCCCAGCTGTTAATGCTGCAAAAAGGCGATATCGATATCGCGCGTAACCTGACCACTGAACAACTTCGCCCGCTGATGAAGGACAAAAATTTCACGCTGGTACAGAAAGGGATTGCCGGGACCTTTATGCTGTCCGCCAATACCGCGCACCCGAATCTCGCCAAACCGCAGGTCTGGCAGGCGATCAAATGGGCAATCGATTACGAAAATATCCAGCAGCATATCGTGCCGCTGACCCATAAAATCCACCAGAGCTTCTTGCCGGAAGGTTTCCCGGCGGCGGTGAATACCATCATGTACAAACGTGATGTGGCGAAAGCCAAAGCGCTGCTGGCCGAAGCCGGTTTCCCGAACGGTTTTGAAATCACGCTGGATCACTATTCCGCCTCGCCTTCTTCTGACATCGTGCAGGCATTACAGTCGAACCTCGCGGAAGTCGGGATTAAAGTCACGCTGCTGGCTGCCGAAAGCCGTCAGGTGCTGACCAAAATGCGTGCACGTCAGCAGCAACTGGCGATGACCCAATGGGGCGCGGATTATTTTGACCCGAACTCTAACGCCGAAGCCTTTTGCAGCAATCCGGATAACACCGATAAAGCGAAAAGCCGCACCCTGGCGTGGCGTTGCAGCTGGCAGGATAAAGAGATTTCAGACCTCAGCACCAAAGCACTGAAAGAATCTGATCCGGCCACACGCATCAAGCTATATGAAGAGTTGCAGACCAAACATATGGAAAACAGCCCGTTTGCCATCATGTTGCAGCCCACCATGACCGCCGCCTGCCGTAACGTGATTTCCGGCGTGGTATTAACAGTAATGAGCACCAGCCCTTACGAGAAGGTTGTTAAAGCGTGATGAGCAAGAGACTCAAAGGATTTCTGAGTACCTGCATCAGCGTTTGTCTTACTTTGTTTGGTCTGTCGGTAGTGACTTTTTTCATCGGTCGCGTGATGCCGACAGACCCGGTTCTGGCTGCGGTTGGCGATAACGCCCCGCAGGCAGTCGTCGAACGGGTTCGTCATGAAATGGGGCTGGATCAGCCCCTCTGGATGCAGTTCTTCCATTATCTCAGCCAGGTGTTTCACGGTGATTTAGGCCGTTCCGCCCTGACATCCAATCTGGTCACCACCGATATCGCGCGCTTTTTCCCGGCCACGCTGGAACTGGCGACAGCGGCCATCATCATTGCGGCCATTGTCGGCATTCCGCTGGGCGTCTGGGCGGCAACGCGTCAGGGCAGCTGGATTGACCAGACCATCCGCGTGGTGTGTCTGGCCGGTCACTCCCTGCCGGTATTCGTACTGGCGTTGCTCAGCCTGCTGATTTTCTACTCCGCGCTGGGTATCGCGCCGGGTCCGGGACGCCAGGACATCATTTATCAGGACATGATCCCGCAGGTCACTGGTTTGCTGACCGTCGACTCTCTGCTGGCCGGTGACATGGGCGCGTTCTGGGATGCCCTCGCGCATATGGCCCAGCCGGTGCTGATCCTCGCGTATTTCAGCATGGCTTATATCACCCGCATGACACGAACGTTCATGCTCAACGCACTCGGCGGCGAATACGTGATTACCGCCCGCGCCAAGGGGCTTTCTGCGCAGCGCGTCATCTGGAAACATGCTTTCCCGACCGTCGGCGTGCAGCTGATTACCGTTCTTGCACTGACGTATGCCGGTTTGCTGGAAGGCGCTGTGGTCACTGAAAACGTCTTCTCCTGGCCCGGCCTCGGACAATATCTCACCGTCTCACTGATGAATGCGGATATGAACCCGGTGATCGGCTCCACACTGTTGATCGGCGCGATTTACGTGCTGCTTAACCTGCTGGCCGACCTTCTCTACCGACTATTGGATCCCCGCGTAAAATGAGCACTCTTCCGGTCACACCTCAACCCCGAGCGGGCAGCCGCGCCTGGCTGCTGGCGGATACTCCGCATACCCGGACGCAAGCCGTCTGGGGACGCCGTTACCGTATCTGGCTTGGTCTGCGCAAAAATCCGCTGGCCGTCACTGGCCTTTTCACCGTACTTATCGTATTGCTGATTTCGATTTGCGCGCCATGGCTGACCAGTTACGACCCCGGTGCGCAGGATCTGGCTCACCGTCTGGCGAAACCCTCCTCCCTGCACTGGCTCGGCACCGATGAGCTGGGGCGCGACACCCTGAGCCGAATTCTTTATGGCGGACGCATCACGCTTGGAATGGTGATTATTGTGGTGGCGATCGTCGCCCCGCTCGGCCTGCTGATTGGCTGTGTGGCCGGTTATGCCGGCGGATTACTTGACCGTATTTTGATGCGCATAACCGACATCTTTCTGGCATTCCCTCGTCTGATTCTGGCTCTGGCTTTTGTGGCTGCCCTCAAACCCGGTATCGAAAGTGCCATTCTGGCGATCGCTCTCACTGCCTGGCCGCCGTATGCCCGTCTCGCCCGCGCCGAAACCATGCAGGTGCGCGGCACGGATTATATTGCCGCCTGCCGTCTGACCGGCGCGACACCGACGCGTATTGTGCTGCGCCATATCATGCCGCTGTGCGTGCCAAGTCTGGTGGTGCGTATCACGCTGGATATGAGTTCAATCATTATCACCGCCGCCAGCCTCGGTTTTCTGGGCATGGGCGCACAACCACCGTCACCGGAATGGGGCGCGATGATCGCCACCGCACGCCGTTTCCTGTTCAGCGAATGGTGGGTGCCGCTGATCCCGGCTATTGCGATTTTCGTCACTTCACTGGCGTTCAACTTCCTCGGCGACGGCCTGCGCGACGTCCTCGATCCTAAGGAGAAATGATGCTGGTTGATATCAAAGATCTGCATATTACGTTCCAGACCAATAGCGGCAGTTTCGACGCAGTTCGAGGCGTATCGCTGTCACTGGACAAAGAAAAGTTCGGTATTGTCGGCGAAAGTGGATCGGGGAAATCCCTGACCGCGCGCTGCCTGATGAATCTGCTACCTTCAAGCGCAAAATGCCGCGCCGAAACCCTGTCTTTCGACGGTATCGACCTGCGTAATGCCAGTGAAAAACAGATGCGCCAGATACGCGGCAAACGCGTCGGCTTCATTTTGCAGGATCCGAAATATTCCCTGAATCCGGTAATGCCGGTTGGTAAACAGGTGGCGGAAGCCTGGCAGACGCATAAAGGCGGGTCGAAAAAGCAGGCGATGAACGCCGCCATAGAACTGCTGGATCAGGTGCGTATCCGTGATCCGCATAAAGTCGCCGAACGTTACGCCCATGAAGTTTCGGGCGGTATGGGACAGCGCGTAATGATCGCCATGATGCTGGCTCCGGATCCGGAACTGATGATTGCCGATGAGCCGACCAGCGCACTGGATGCCACCGTGCAGGCCGAGATTTTGCGCCTGCTCGACGACCTGGTGTCCAGTCGCGGCATGGGACTGATCCTGATCAGCCACGATTTGCCGCTGGTGTCCAAATTCTGTGACCGCGTGGCCGTGATGTATGCAGGCCGTATCGTCGAAACGTTACAGGCCGGTGATTTGCTCAAAGCACAACATCCCTACACCCGCGGGCTGCTGGAATGTCTGCCGTCGCTGAAACATCCGCGTGACAGGTTGCCGGTACTGGTGCGTGACGAAGCATGGAAAACCTCATGACTGATCAATCCCCTCTTATCCGTCAGGATTTAGATAACAGTAAAATTATTCTGAACAATCTGCGGATTGCTTTTGGTGATACCGAAGTGGTGAAAGGCGTGAGTTTCAGCGTCGCGCCGGGTGAATGCTTTGGGATTGTAGGAGAAAGCGGCTCAGGGAAATCCACCATTTTACGTGCGCTGGCCGGACTGAATCAGTCCTGGTCGGGTGAAATGGTGATTGGCGGTGAAGATCAGCTGCCGGTGCGCCAGAAGCGCTTTTTCCGCCGCGTGCAGATGGTATTTCAGGATCCCTACGGCTCGCTGCATCCGCGGCAGACCATAGACCGCATCCTCAGCGAACCGCTGATTGTTCATGGTTTTCTCAATATTGAGAAACGAATAACCGATGCCCTGAGCGAAGTTGGTCTGCCGCAGGCGGTGCGTTTCCGCTTTCCGCATCAGCTTTCCGGCGGTCAGCGTCAGCGTGTTGCCATTGCGCGGGCAATGATTTCGGAACCGGAAATTTTACTGCTCGACGAGCCCACCTCAGCGCTGGATGTCTCGGTGCAGGCGGAGATTCTCAACCTGTTAAGCGACCTGCGTGAACGGCGGAAACTGACTTATATCCTCGTCAGCCACAATCTGGCCGTAGTAACGCATCTTTGCACCAGCATTGGCGTGATGATTGGTGGTGAAATGGTCGAGCTTCTGAGCGCAGACGATTTACGGACGGGCAACGTCACCCATCCGCATACAGCAGAACTACGATCGTTAAGTCTCAGTTTAGAGGAGCCCGAATAACCGTTGCATTAACGGACATTATTCCGGTCTCACGGGCAGTCTGGGCTGCCCTCTTATTCACTGATAGACAGTCTGTGGAGATTCTCATGACCTCTGATTTACAGTGGCAAGCCGCTGAGGCGACCGCAAAACGCATCACTAAAAACTGGGATAAACCCGGCGAGCCCGGCGGGGCAATCACACTTTTCGACAGCAAAACACTGCGCGGTTTCGCCACCGGCGGTATGTCTAATCTGACCACTTCTGAGCCGTTTAGCATTGATTCCGTGGTGCGTTACGCTTCCGTCACCAAGCATATTTTCGCGGCTCTGGCCTTACTGAAAAGTGATGCCGGACTCTCGCCGCATGACACCCTCGGCCAGTATTTACCCGCGCTGAAACCGCCGATGTCGCAGGTGACTATTGGTCAGGCTCTCGACATGACCGGCGGTTTACCGGACGTTCGCGAAACGCTCTCCCTGCTGGGAATTTCGGTTTATAACGTCAGCGATGCTGACGTGATCATGGCGTTTCTGGCGCAGGACGGCGCCCTGAATTTCCCTGCGGGTACGGAGATTTCATACAGTAATACCGGTTACCGACTGGTGGAAGAAATCCTCAGGCAAAAAGGCATTTTGTTTGAAGATCTGCTGCAAAAACATATAGCTCATCCGCTGGATATTGCATTCCGCGCACCGGAAACCTGGTTTGATATTGTGCCGGGTCTGATCCCTGGTTACTGGCAGGACACCACCGGCTGGAAAACGGCCGCCGCCGGTTTACATCTTTCGGCTTCCGGCAGTCTGACCGGCAGTGTACGTTCGCTTTCCGTCTGGCTGCAAAGTCTGCTGGCAGACAGCGGACCAGGCGCAGGCGTACTGAAAACGCTGACCGCGCAACGCCATTTGCAGGGTCATATTCCTTCCGCCTACGGGCTGGGCACAACGTCGTCGCAAATCGGTGAACATACGGTCTTTGGCCACGGCGGTTCCCATGCAGGATACAAAACCTATTTCCTGCTGCACCCGGAACTGGACGCCGGGATTGCGCTGGTCTCGAACCGAGAAGACACCACTGCGTATACCCACGCGCTGGAAGTGATGTCCGCCCTGCTGGCATCACCGCTTCCCGCCCGGAGTCACGCATTGCCGGACGGACTGTATTCGAGCATTGCCGATCCTTACTGGCTGAAAGTCAGCAATGGCACCGCCAGCTATCTGGGTTCCGCCGATAATCTGTATCAGGGCGATGACGCCGGTGAGGCCATTACGCTTTCGGCACATATGCCCATGCGGTTACGCTGGAACGGTCAGGCCATTGAAGGTGAAATCGGCCATGCTCCGCGTTATTTCCGGCCGATTGAGCCTAATGACTGCCTGAAAATGGTTCAGGGGCGCTGGTATCATCCGGAGTCAAAAGCCGCCTTTGATATCGATGGCGACCAGCTGCGGATTGGGGTCGGGACACAGCGTGCCAGCGGACAGTTAACCTCGCTGGGTGCAGGACGCCTGCTGGTGGAATTGCCCGACGGGCCGTGGAAGAAAACCTTCTGTCTTTACTTTCAGGGTTACAACGTCAAACTCGTTTCAAACCGCAGCCGCGTACTGAGCTTCCGCCGCGATGAATGCCGGAGCAGCTGGCAGCCGGGACTCTAATCCCGAACGGTGTACTGCAAAGCCTCCCGTCGTGGAGGCTTTTTTTGTTAACTTCATCACATTTTATTAATACAAACGGATCAACTGGTACATAACAGCACAAAATGTTCACTCCTTATTTAACAAGGGCTGCAAGCCCGTTTTGCCCAAAATCCCCTCACAAAACCTCCTGAAAATTAGTTGCCACTCGTAACCGTCACTTCTTCATGCTTGTTAATTGAATTAACATCTGGGAAACAAAATTCAATACCCGCTTTATCTGCATGGCATTAAGAAACACATCAAGTGTTCAGCAGATGATGCCGTTGGATTTTAAACATACTGATTTAACTAAACTATTTTATATGTCTTTTTTTATGCAATGTTTAGCAACTGCTACAAGGGATGAGTCTATGTCTGTTAATAAACACACGGCACGTGCTGTAATTTGTGTCTCCGCTTTACTGTTTTCCGCCCCCTCCGTTTACGCTGCCGGGCATCCTCAGCTCGATAACGCTCAGGCCGCTAAAGTGATCGACAGTGTTAAAGCCACTCTTGCTGAACAGCACAGCACCGGTTGCGTTGCTGTAGTTGATGCATCTGGTTCGTTACTGGCATTCCAGCGTCTGGATGGTTCCCCTGCCGGATGCGTCGATGCATCCATTGGCAAAGCGCGCACCTCTGCGCTTTATCACGCCCCTTCGCTGAAATTCATGCAACGCCTTCAGGGCGGCGAAACCACCGTGCTGGCAATCCCGCACGCGGTGGCACTGGGTGGTGGCTTCCCATTGACCCTTGACGGTGAAGTGGTCGGTGCCGTCGGTGTCAGCACACCGAAGCAGGACATCGATAATCAGTCATCAGAAAAAGCGGCCAGCGTCCTGAAATAACAGGCACTTTTAATCACTCCTTCTTGTTGACGGCCACGCCCGTGGCCGTTTTATACGGAACATTTACGGACTTTCAGCATGATCAATCTCTCTCGTCGCCGGTGGATACTCGGCACTGCGGGCGTCATGGTTGCGGGTATCGGTGGCCAGATGCTGGGCGGTGGCGTGTTTGCTACTCTCGCCCATGCCGCGCCTCCGCTGGCTTCTGCTGTGACAATGCCAGACAGTTTTATGGCGCTTTCTAAGCAGCTTACCGGCATGGACGCACTCGAACCGCACCTCGGACAGGCACTCTACAGCTGGCTGCATCAGGCACAGCTCGACACGCAGCTTGAGGCCCTTTCGACACTTTTCACCACGCACCGCAACGTTGTCGGTGATGATTTGCATCAGTTGCTGGCCGCACAACCGGCGGAACTGGCGCAGTTGTATCAACAGCTGGTCAGCGGCTGGTATCTCGGCGTGGTCGGTCAGCCCGGCAGCCAGAAATGTATCGGATTCGAAAATATCATCAGCTATCAGTTGCTGAAAAATAACCTGCTGCCGCCAAGTTATGCGCCGGGTGAACCGAATTTCTGGGTCAACAAGCCTGCTGCGCCGCAACAAAATTCCACGGAGGTGATTGCTCATGGCTGATGCACTGAATGCAGATGTCGTTGTTATTGGTGCCGGTATCGCCGGATCGCTCGCTGCGCTGAAAATGGCGAAAGCCGGCGTTTCCGTGCTGATGCTCGATTCGGGGCCGGTCATCAAACGTGATGAAGCGGTAGAACTGTTCCGCCAGTCACCGCTGAAAGGCGATTTCACCGAGCCGTATCCGGCAAAACCCTGGGCGCCGCAACCGAAGTTTCAGCCAAAAGATAACAACTATCTGATCCAAAAAGGCCCGGATCTCTACGCTGCGCAATACCTGCGCGGCGTCGGCGGCACGACCTGGCACTGGGCGGGACAGGCGTTCCGTTTGCTGCCAAACGACATGAAGATCAAAACACTGTATGGCGTCGGTCGCGACTGGCCAATCAGTTATGAAGAGCTGGAACCGTATTACACCGAAGCGGAAATTCAGATGGGTGTTTCAGGTGACGATGCGCTGGACTCGCCGCGCTCCCGGCCTTATCCGCTGCCAGGTATCCCGCTGCCTTACGGGTTCGACCGAATCAGCAAACGCATTGCCAAACTCGGTTACATACTGGGTATCGGCCCGCAGGCACGTAACAGTATTCCTTACGACGGACGACCTGCCTGCTGTGGCAACAACAACTGTATGCCGGTTTGCCCGATTGATGCGCAGTATCACGGCGGGATTTCCGCGCGAAAGGCGATTGAAGCCGGTGTGCGCGTCATTGCCAACGCCGTGGTGTACAAAATCGAAGCCAATGACAGCGGCGAAATCGTTGCCGTGCATTATCTCGATGCCGACAAAGTGGCACACAAAGTCACCGGTAAACGCTTCGTGCTGACCGCCAACGGCATCGAAAGCCCGAAACTGCTACTGATGTCCACCAGCGACAAATATCCTGACGGCATCGCCAACAGCTCCGGCATGGTAGGCCGCAACCTGATGGATCATCCGGGCACGTCCGTGGAATTTTACGCCGATGAACCGGTGTATTTCGGCCGCGGCCCGATGCGTCCGGGCAGTATCAACAACCTGCGTGATGGCGATTTCCGTCGCGACCGTTCAGCACTTCGTATCGACGTCGCCAACACCTCCCCGGTGCGTTATCTGACCGAGCGTCTGGTGCGTCAGGGTTATTACGGCAAAGCGCTGAACGACAAACTGACCTATCAGTCAGAGCGTTTTATTCAGCTGAAATGCCTGCTGGAAATGCTGCCGGAACCTGAAAACCGCGTGGTACTGAGCAAGACTGAGAAGGACGAATGGGGGATCCCGCGTCTCGAAGTGCATTACAAATTCCCGGACTACGTTCACCGCGGTTATGACCAGTCGATGCTCGACTTCCAGAAAATCGTTAAAGAGATGGGCGGCACCGAAGTGGTGTACAGCAAGCGTGGCGTTTACGACAACAACCAGCACATCACCGGCACCATGATCATGGGCAGCGATCCGAAAGATTCGGTGGTGGACGGGAATTGCCGTACGCATGATCACCCGAACCTGTTTATCGCCGGTACCGGCATCATGCCTTCCGCTTCGACAGTGAACTCCACGTTGTCCGGAACCGCGCTGGCATTACGTATGGCTGACGCGGTACTGAAAAGCCTGGCCTGATTGATTTTCTGAGGATTGAGCAATGAAAATGAAATTCGTGCTGGCGGCATTGCCGTTAATGGCAGCGGCCAGCGCCTGGGCTGATGATGCAGCAGGCAACGCGGACATGATTAAACGCGGTGAATATCTGGCAATAGCCGGTGACTGCACCGCCTGTCACACCGCACCGGGGGCAGATAAAACCGCGAAATTCGGCGGCGGTTATCCGCTGGCATCTCCTTTCGGGGTGATTTACGGCACCAACATTTCTTCTGACAAGGAATTTGGTATCGGCAGCTGGAGTGACGATGAATTCGTCCGCGCAGTGCGTGAAGGTGTCGGCAAAGACGGACAGCAGCTGTATCCGGCAATGCCTTACGACAGTTTCACCAAAATGAAACGCGAAGACGTTCTGGCGATCAAAGCCTATCTGATGTCGCAGCCTGCGGTGCATTCCGCCGGGCCGCAAACGGATTTGTCCTTCCCGTTTAATCAGCGCTGGGGCATGCGCGTGTGGAAGCTGTTTAACTTCGACAAAGGCGAGCTGAAAAACGATCCGTCCCAATCAGCGGACTGGAACCGTGGCGCCTATCTGGTGGAAGCACTGGAGCACTGCGGCACCTGCCATACGCCGCGCACGCTGACAATGGGCATGGACACCGACAAAGCGTTTTCGGGCGGTGATTTAGGCTCATGGGTCGCGTTTAACATCACGCCGGATAAAAACGCCGGGATCGGCACCTGGTCGCAGCAGGATTTGGTGACATACCTGAAAAACGGTTTCGTGGCAGGCAAAGCGTCGGCTTCCGGCGCGATGTCTGAGGCCATTGAGCACAGCCTGCAACACTTGTCAGACAGTGACCTGAATGCGATTGCCACGTATATCCGCTCGGTTGCGGCTATAGGCGATGACAAGCAAACCAAACCGCGTGATGCATGGGGTCAGAAGAATCAGGACATTTATCCGCTGCGCGCCGAAGGTCAGACAATCGATCAGTCAGCCGCCGCGCTGTTTAATGCCAGCTGCGCCGCCTGTCACGGAAAAGGCGGTGAAGGCAGCGGCGAAGGATTCCATGCGTATCCGTCGCTTTTCAGCCACACCAGCACTGGTTCTTACGACAGCCGTAATCAGGTTTCGGTTATCCTCAACGGCGTACAGCGTCACATGGATAAAGGCGAAATCATGATGCCGTCGTTTGCCAATCAGCTGAATGACCAGCAGATTGCGACGCTGAGTAATTACGTCAGCACGCAGTTCGGAAATCCGGCAGCGGCAACCGTCACTGCCAAAGACGTGGCAAAAATGCGTAAAGCAGCTGACCTGACATATCCGCCGAAAATCGAAGAAGGCACACAGAAATAATTTGTTGTCGTGCAACAGACAAAAGGAGCCGCTGAGGCTCCTTTCCCCGTTTAGGGTAATCGTATTTGATGAGCGTTATAGCTTATGAGATTGCCGTCTGGCACCGAGCGTGGCGAGTGTCAGAATTGAGCTGGCCACCACGCGGTTTTTACCCTGCCGCTTCGCCTCATATAAAGACAAATCTGCCAGTTTGAGTGACTTGCGGATAATCATTCCCGGTAAATACAGTGAAACACCCAGTGACACCGTCACTTTAAGTTCCCTGCCATCTTCCAGAATGATCACGCATTGTTCGACTTCCTGACGGATGCGCTCCGCTATTGCCAGCAGCGTCGTCGGGTCATAAGCCGACGTCATGATCAGAAACTCTTCGCCGCCGTAGCGACCGGCAAAGTCTTCATTGCGCGTCAGGTGGCGTAATAAACGTCCTATTTCAATTAATACCCGGTCACCGGCCAGATGCCCGAGAGTATCATTCACCCGTTTAAAGTTATCGATATCGAGCAGAATTAAGCCGCAGGCTTCACGCTGTATTTGCCGCTGCGCCAGCCAGTAATCAATGCTGGCCCGGTTATTAATTTGCGTCAGTTCATCGGTCGCCGCTTTCACGCGAATGGTGAACACTTTGCTCATGTAGATTTCTTTATAATTTAGCGCGTGGTAACAGAGGATCATACATAGCGCGGCAATGACCTGATAAAAAATCAGCGCCGTCCACGGCACCTGAATGCCATGCAATCCTGAAACCAGCGCCAGACGGAAAATACCGACCAGCACAATGGTAATGTAAAGTTCACGGTGTTTTCGGCGTTGCCAGACACGGAATAAAAACAGAGTGCCGAGGATTATCGCGATAAATAAGTTATTGAGCGTAAACATTCCGCTGAAGAGAAATGTCACGGCATAACTGCATAATCCGCTGAGCCAGCCGCCAAAAAAAGTCACCAGTATCATCGGCAACATTTCAAAACTAAAAGAAAGGCTGTCCGTCAGCGCCAGCTGGTTGCCGCGCAGATACAGTGCCGTCATCCCCGCAACCAGTCCGAATGCCACCCGTTTCCAGTGTGAACCTTTAAAGGTGAAAGGTTCACTGCGGCTGAGGACAAAAAAGCTGATCGAAAGCGTGGCGTACGTAACACAAATATCCGCATACAGGCTGGTCAGCGAAAATATATCCGGCATAGTTAAATGCGTCCTCTCACGCTTTTCCCTGTCGATTTACGGGCATTAACTTAAATATAGATGATGAATGCCTTCATCGTATCCGTAGATGAAATAACCGGCGGCACATCACATTGCCGCCCATTACTATAAAACGAAGACTAAGCAGGAAAGTGTCAGCGAGTCTTGATTTATGTCTACATAACCTGAGTCGGACCGGCGTAGGCTATGACTTTTCCGGTGACGGAATACCGGGTTATTATCAATTCTTCTCACCAGGTGGTTTACGCTCTATGAATATTTCAGGAAGTCGCCGCATCAGACTGTTCAGTGCTCTGACCGACGCCTGTTTTCGTGAAAAATATACCCTTCAACGTTTACTAAAAGACGCCATTGCCGGTGTAACGGTCGGGATTATTGCTATCCCTCTCGCCATGGCGCTGGCCATTGGCAGCGGTGTTCCGCCGCAGTACGGGCTTTATACCTCGGCAGTCGCCGGGATTATTATCGCCATTTTCGGCGGCTCTCGTTTCAGCGTATCTGGCCCGACTGCGGCATTTGTGGTGATCCTCTATCCGGTTTCGCAGCAATTCGGATTATCCGGCCTGTTACTGGCGACACTGATGTCCGGCTTTATGTTGCTGCTGATGGGGCTGGCGCGTTTTGGCAGGCTGATTGAATACATTCCGCTGCCGGTCACGCTCGGTTTTACCTCCGGTATTGCGATTACTATCGGGACGATGCAGTTCAAAGATTTCTTCGGTCTGTCGATGGCAACGGTTCCCGAACATTATCTGAGTAAAGTGGCTGCGCTGGTGATGGCCTTGCCGACGCTGGATATCGGCGATGCGGCGATTGGCATTGTGACGCTCGGTATCTTAATTCTGTGGCCAAAACTGGGGCTGCGCATTCCCGGACATCTTCCGGCACTGCTGGCCGGTTGTGCAGTAATGGCCATTTTCATGCAGGCCGGACATCCGGTCGCCACCATCGGTTCACGTTTTCATTTCCTGTTACCCGACGGTTCGCAGGGCAACGGTATCCCGCCAATTTTGCCACAGTTCGCCCTGCCGTGGACTCAGCCCGACGGCAGTGGTCTGAGCTGGTCATTGGTGCAGGCGCTGCTCCCTGCGGCATTTTCCATGGCGATGCTCGGTGCGATTGAATCATTATTGTGTGCCGTCGTGCTCGATGGCATGACCGGCAAGAAACACCATTCAGACAATGAGCTGATCGGTCAGGGTATTGGCAATATGGTCAGCCCGTTTTTTGGCGGCATTACGGCCACGGCGGCGATTGCCCGTTCAGCAGCTAACGTCCGGGCCGGGGCAACATCGCCGGTATCTGCGGTGATCCACTCGCTGCTGGTGATCCTCGCCCTGCTGATCCTTGCGCCATTACTTTCATGGTTGCCGCTGGCGGCGATGGCGGCGCTGCTCCTGATGGTGGCGTGGAATATGAGTGAAGCACATAAAGTTGTGGATCTTCTGCGCCGCGCGCCGAAAGACGACATTCTGGTGATGCTGACCTGCATGAGCCTGACGGTGTTGTTTGATATGGTGATCGCCATTACCGCCGGTATCGTGATGGCGTCATTACTGTTTATGCGGCGGATAGCGAAACTGACGCGGCTGACGGAAGTTTCCGGCGAAACGGCGAAAGACACGCTGGTTCTGCGCGTTAATGGCCCGCTGTTCTTCGCAGCGGCTGAGCGACTTTTCAGTGAATTGCAGCTACGCAGTTCCGGCAAGAAAGTGATCGTGTTGCTGTGGGACCGCGTCGCTGTGCTGGATGCCGGTGGCGTTAACGCCTTGCAGCATTATATCGACGCCTTACCGCAAGGCACGGAACTGAGGATTGCAGAAATCCCCTTCCAGCCACTGAAAACGATGGCCCGCGCCAGAATGCATCCGGTGGAAGGAAAGCTGAGTTTTTATAGTTCTCTGCAAGATGCTTTGCAAAGCCATCACTAAACGAAAAAGGCGACCAGAAGGTCGCCTTTGTTTTATCTGGTCGTGACAGATTATTTGCTGGTATCGAGCACCGGGAAGCTTTTCACCAGATCGTCGATAGCTTTCATCTGCACCAGGAAAGGTTCCAGTTTGTCCAGCGGCAATGCAGAAGGACCGTCGCATTTCGCGTGAGCCGGATCTTCGTGCGCTTCGATGAACAGACCTGCAATACCCACCGCCATACCGGCGCGAGCCAGTTCAGCAACCTGTGCACGACGACCACCGGAAGCTGCGCCAAACGGGTCGCGGGTTTGCAGAGCATGAGTCACGTCGAAGATGACCGGATGACCGCCAGTGGCGTTGATCATCACGTTCATGCCCAGCATGTCGACAACCAGGTTGTCGTAGCCGAAGTTGCTGCCGCGATCGCACAAAATAACCTGATCGTTGCCGCCTTCTTTGAATTTATCGACGATGTTACCCATCTGGCCAGGGCTGACGAATTGTGGTTTTTTCACGTTAATGACAGCACCGGTTTTCGCCATGGCTTCCACCAGATCCGTCTGGCGTGCCAGGAATGCTGGCAGCTGGATCACGTCGACCACTTCTGAAACAGGCTGTGCCTGCCAGGATTCATGCACGTCGGTGATGATTTTTACACCGAAAGCTTTTTTCAGTTCCTGGAAGATTTTCATGCCTTCATCCAGGCCCGGACCGCGGTAAGAATGAATGGATGAGCGGTTCGCTTTATCGAAAGACGCTTTGAACACGTAAGGAATACCGAGTTTCTGGGTCACGGTGACGTAATGCTCACAAACGCGCATCGCCATCTCGCGAGATTCCAGCACGTTCATCCCGCCGAACAAAACAAACGGCAGATCGTTGGCGACTTTGATGTCCTGAATGCTAACCACTTTATGTTTCATACTTTGGCCTTTTAGTAAAAAATCCTTCACCTGAATGCGCCGCAACCGGCTGTTTTATCAACATTATTCAGATGGAACGAGAGGTAATGATAAATTAATGGAGCGTCACTTGCTTGTGCTCAATCGAGTGGATCTGCACTTTAATCACTTCTGAAATCGGGTCTTCCGGGCACTGTTCAACAAAATAGTTCAGATCGTTGATCGCCACATGGTCACATTCCAGCTGGGCGTAAATCAGCCCGCGGTCACGGATTTCATACGGATCTTCAGGGTCGAACTGCAATACCGTTTCACTGGCGCGCAGAGCGAGTTCAAACTGTTTTTCTTCCATCAGCGCGGCTTTCAGGGTATCGAGCATTTTACGCACGATCAGCGTGTTTTCCGCTTCCTCGAGATCATCATCTTCGATCACTGCCATCACGCCAAGATTGCCCTTCAGCCACACATTCAGCATGTGTTCATTGAGCGTGTCGCCGTTGATTGGATTGAGCAGCCACATCTCTTCATCGAGCCAGTCGGCGCGCATGATAAGCTGTGTCGGGAAAATCACCGGCATCAGCGGCAGATCCAGTTCATGCGCGATATGCAGGAAAATCACTCCCAGCGAAACCGGCGTGCCCTGGCGCGATGACAACACTTTGTCGATCCAGATGGCGTCCGACAGGCGATAAACGCCTCCTGCGCCACCAAAACCCCAGGTACGATAAAACAGTTCAATCAACACTTCGAGCTGCTGATCCTGATCAAGATCGACAGGAACGATGCTGCGCGCTTCATCGACCAGCAATTGCAGCTGGTGGCGAACTTCGTCCGCATTGAAATCAAAACGCACGGATTCTGTTACTTTGATCACCCCGGCACTGAGCCGGGTGGTGTTAAATTCAAAATCAGCAAGGGTACTCATAGTTATCCCATTAGCAGCGGTATTTTCGTCAGCGCCAGTTTAAGAATCACATACAGGCAAGCAAGCGCCAGGATAAAGGCCAGCCAGCGGGTTTTCTGACTCACTGGTCGCTTGCTCAGGGCTACAAAACCCAACGCAATATAGATAATAACGCCAAAAATCTTTTCGGTCAGCCAGGTTCCCTGTGGGCTGAACGGATAAAAGTGTGTGATGAAGATAAGCGAAATACCACTTAATAGCAGTAAAGTATCCACAATATGTGGAACAACCCTCACCCAACGTTTCTGCATCATAACAGAACCCGCCCATTTCCAAAAAAATCGCAGGACAAACAGCGCAATGCTCAGCGTGATTGTCAGCAAATGCAGATTTTTAATCCAGACATACGCCATTGTCTGCTTCCTTTCTATTTATTGTTTTTAATGAGTGATGTTTTTAGAAAATACGTGTTGGCAGAAACTGCTTACTTTGACGACGGCTGCCATTGCCCGAGGCTGACGCGATCATTACCACCGTAATCTTTCACCGTCGCAATCTGCTGATAGCCTGCATCTGTAAAAAGTTTTTGCACATCCGCCGCCTGTTGCCAGCCATGCTCGAGCAATAACCAACCGCCATCCTGAAGATACGCGGGTGCGCCGGCAATAATATGCGCGAGATCAGCCAGACCAGCATTATCAGCCACCAGCGCGCTGGCAGGTTCAAAACGCACATCTCCCTGAAACAGATGCGTGTCCGTGGCATCAATGTAAGGGGGATTGCTGGCGATAAGCACAAAGCGTTCTCCGGCCACCGGCGTAAACCAGCTGCCCTGCACAAACTGTACATTCGGGATATTCAGCTTTTGTGCATTGTGTTTCGCGAGGCAGACAGCATCGGGTTGCAGATCAATTCCTGTTACCTGACAGTCAGGACGCTCACTGGCTAAAGCCAGCGCAATAGCACCCGTACCGGTACCTAAATCGAGAATACTGACGGGTTCTGACGGCAGACGTTCCAGCGCCTGTTCAACCAGACATTCGGTATCAGGACGCGGAATTAATGTGGCGGGAGAAACAGACAGTGGCAGCGACCAGAATTCGCGTTCTCCGGTCAGATACGCCACCGGCTCACCCTGCTCACGTCGCGCCAGCAGGGTTTCGAGCTGTTGAAGTTGTTCAGCGGTAAGTTGCGTTTCGCCAAAAGCCATGATGTACGTTCTTGCCCGGCCAGTCACAAAGCCGAGCAGAATTTCAGCATCACGCTTCGGGCTTTCACCCGCAGAAAGACGAAGGGTGGCGTCACGCAGCCAGGACTGAAAATCCATCAGTCCTGCTCTGAGAGCGCAGCAAGCTGATCGGCCTGATATTCCTGCACGATCGGCTGGATCAGCGCGTCCAGTTTACCTTCCATCACTTCATCCAGACGGTAAATGGTCAGGTTGATACGGTGATCGGTCACGCGACCCTGCGGGAAGTTGTAGGTGCGGTTACGGTCTGAACGGTCACCGGTGCCGAGCAGGTTACGGCGCGTCGAGGCTTCTTCTGCCTGACGTTTTGCCACTTCCGCAGCCCGGATACGCGCGCCCAGCACCGACATTGCCTTGGCTTTGTTTTTGTGCTGAGAACGTTCGTCCTGACATTCCACCACGATACCGGTTGGAATGTGGGTGATACGGATAGCGGAATCGGTGGTGTTAACGTGCTGACCACCCGCGCCTGAAGAACGGAAAGTATCAATGCGCAAATCACCGGCATTGATTTCCGGCAGTTCTGCTTCAGGAATTTCAGGCATTACAGCGACGGTACACGCCGAGGTATGAATACGTCCCTGAGATTCGGTTTCCGGAACGCGCTGAACGCGATGACCGCCTGATTCAAACTTGAACTGGCCGTACGCGCCCTCGCCGCTGACTTTGGCGATGACTTCTTTATAACCGCCGTGTTCGCCTTCGTTGGCGCTCACGATCTCCACACGCCAGCGGCGCATTTCTGCGTAACGGCTGTACATACGGAATAAATCACCGGCAAAAATAGCCGCTTCATCGCCACCGGTTCCGGCACGAATTTCGAGGAAACAACCGCGTTCGTCATCCGGATCTTTTGGTAATAACAGAAGCTGTAATTTTTCTTCGAGTTCTTCGATAGTGGTTTTGCACTCTTTGATCTCATCCTGCGCCATTTCGCGCATCTCTGGATCATCAAGCATCATTTCAGCGGTTTCTAAATCTTCCTGCGCCTGACGCCAGGCCAAAAAACATTCAGAAACTGCTGTTAACTGTGAGTATTCGCGGGAAAGACTGCGGAATTTATCCTGATCGGCAATAACGCTGGCATCGCCGAGCATCGCCTGCACTTCTTCGTGGCGCTCTTGTAACGCTTCCAGTTTGGCAACAATAGAAGGCTTCATGCGTGGTGTTTAACCCTGTGAGAAAAGGAGAACTATTGCTGACCCAGCCCGAGGCTGTCGCGTAAAATTTGCAAACGCTCCACATCACCGTCGCTGGCTGCCTGTTGCAGAGAACGGGTTGGCGCGTGAATAAGGCGGTTTGTCAATTTGTGGGCTAATTCATGGATCACCGCTTCGACGTCAGCGCCCTGCGCTATGGCGGCAAGAGCTTTTGCTTGTGCGTCGGCGCGAATAATATCAGCACGTGAGCGATAATCACGAATAATTTCAACGGCTCCCTGCGAACGCAGCCAGGCCATGAAGTTTGAACTCTCCTGCTCAACGATCGTTTCGGCCTGAATGGCCGCCGCTTTGCGTTGTGCAAGGTTGTTTTGAATGATGCTGTGCAGGTCATCGACGCTGTACAGATAAGCGTTAGCCAGTTTGCCGACTTCCGGTTCGATATCACGCGGAACGGCAATATCCACCATCAGCATTGGCTGATTGCGGCGGGCCTTCAACGCGCGCTCCACCATGCCTTTACCGATGATCGGCAGCGGACTGGCGGTGGAACTGATAATAATGTCGGCTTCAGCCAGACGGGAATCGATATCCTGTAGGCTGATGACTTCTGCGTTCACTTCCGTCGCCAGCGCCTGTGCGCGTTCACGCGTACGGTTGGCAATCATCATGTGACGCACATTGTGCTGATGAAGATGGCGCGCCACCAGTTCGATGGTTTCACCCGCACCGACCAGCAACACGTTCACATCAGAAAGGGATTCGAAAATCTGACGCGCCAGCGTACAGGCAGCAAACGCCACAGAAACGGCACTCGCACCAATATCTGTTTCAGTACGGACACGCTTGGCAACCGAGAAGGATTTCTGGAACAGACGCTCCAGTTCACCGGAAACCGCCTGACCATTTTGCGATTCTGCGAAGGCTTTCTTGACCTGACCGAGAATTTGCGGCTCACCGAGAACCAGCGAATCCAGCCCGCTGGCGACGCGCATCAGATGGCTGACGGCTTCATTATCGTGGTGCCAGTAAAGGCTTTTGCGCACTTCATCTTCGCTGAGATGATGATAATCACATAACCACTTAACCAGCTGTTCCTGCAGATTTTCCTGCTGTTCGACGCTGAGATAGAGCTCAGTGCGGTTACAGGTAGACAACACGACTCCGCTCTGCACCAGCGGTTGCTGGAGAAGACTGGAAAGCGCCTGATTCAGCGTCTCGGGTGAAAATGTTACCCGTTCACGCAGAGACACCGGGGCTGTTTTGTGGTTGATACCTAATGCAAGCAGGGTCATATCGGGAGCGGTTATCGGCTTATACTTTATAATAGTATGGGTTTACGTCTGCTGCGCATTCTACAAGATGCGCGAGATCAATAAAAGGCGAACAGCACCATCGGTTAATTATGATGTAGGTTTATTTCCGATAAGGTTATGGAAATCGCACAGAAAGCCGCTTTCAGTTTGCCAGACTGCCACTCAAGTCAAATTAACCATTCTAAACGTCTGCGCACCGCCCCATTATAACCCTACTTTTTATAAGGATATATTAAGAATGGCTATACCCGCTTACTTATGGCTTAAAGATGATGGTGGCGCGCTGATCAAAGGCGGTTCAGATGTCAAAGACAGGGAATACAGCATTGAGGTAAAAGGCTTTCATCATAATCTGATGATCCCCACAGATAACGCAACAGGTAAAGTCACCGGCACGCGCATGCACTCTCCTCTCCTGATCGTGAAGGACTTCGACTGCTCCAGCCCTTACATTTATAAGGCTGTAGCAACCGGCCAGAGTCTCGAATCTGCTGAGATTAAATGGTACCGCATCAACGATGCTGGCCAGGAGGTTGAATATTTCAATATGCTGTTAGAGAAGGTAAAGATCGTTTCAATTTCGCCAGCGATGGCCGCCGCAAGCAACCCGAACGAGAACCATATGGAGACGGTCGAGCTTCGCTACGAGAAAATTACCTGGAAGCATAATGACGGCAATATTATTTTTGCTGATTCGTGGAACGACCGCCAAACGGCATAATTTGAGAGGGGCGGGAGCCCCTTTCTTTAATCATCGTAAAACCATCGCCCAGCTTTAACTGCCTCAATAAGCATTTCGACTGTTAGAGGTCTTAATTCACGTTGCGGTAGTTTCTTTTGCCAAAAAGCTCTTTCCGCTTCGTAATAATTTAGCATGTCAAAATCAGAAGAATCGACGCTGTACTTCGTGAAAACGTCCACCAGCATGTCTTCGGCGTCTTCGGGCAATAAGTTAAACTCCCCGCTGTTTATGCCCCAGTTCTTTTGAACCGGAACAATTTCAGGGTCACGCCAGCTTTTTCTGAAACCATAATGCCTGGTCAGATACTCACAAATTTCAGTCTCTAAATCCCTCTCGTTCATTAGAAATATGTCCATGCAATTCGGTCTTCAGGTCTTGCGATGAGGTTATATTTGTTCCTTGTACTCTTATTAACCATTTCAAGCATAATGATGATCTGCGCATAACCCAGCCATGGAGTCCAGCGGCCAATGAAAGGAGCCATCTTACTGGTTGGGACAAGTTTTATTTTTGATCCTTTCCCCATAGGAGCAGAGAGTCTTAAACCGAAAGGTATTCTTTTCTCCTTGAGTAAGGCCCGTGCCAGCTTAGAAACAACGCTTGTTCCGGGTGTGTTGTTTATCGCTGAAAGCTTCCCAGAAACAGGAATCCATGGCTGGCCGCCTAAAATCATCGCAGTCGTGGTCACATCTAAACCCAGGTGTTCTGACAGCCCTTCTACGTAGATGAGCCAGAATAATTCTTGAGCCGTCACATTCGCCTGCCCATGATAGAAATAAGTTCCACCTAACTCTTCAGTAGTATCCATTCTCAATATCCTTTTGAAAAGAAGGGTTTTAGCATAGGCTTTCACGCCTTAATGGACAAACACTCCTGCATGTCTGGTGCATTATTCAATTACAAATCAGCATTGTCCCAAAACGGATTGATCGCCGATCATCTGCGCAGGGTTGAGATCATCCCGCGCTCTGGCTGTGCTAAACTGACGCACGCCACATTTGCCCTGGCATCCCATTTCGCCAAAGCACAAAGGATTTTATCTGTTATGCCAATGCGTAAAGCACACTTTGTTCGCCTTCTTCCTCTTGCAAGCTTAGTTCTTGCCGCCTGTTCGATTAATGCGCCGAAAGGTCCGGCGACCAGCCCGACGTCCCCGCAATGGCGTGAACATGAAGCTCAGGTTAAACAGCTTGAGCATTATCAGACCCGCGGTTCTTTCGCTTATCTTTCCGATAAACAGAAAGTCTATGCCCGCTTCTTCTGGCAACAATATTCCCCGGACAGCTACCGCTTACTGCTGACCAACCCGCTGGGCAGCACCGAAATGGAGCTGAAAGTGCAAAGCGGTATTGCACAGCTGACCAATAATGAAGGCAAGCATTACACCAGTAATAATCCGGATGACATGATCCAGAAGCTGACCGGCATGTCGATTCCGCTGGCGAATTTGCGTCTGTGGATGCTCGGCCTGCCAGGTGACGGCACCGATTTCACGCTCGACAGCCAGTACCGTCTGTCTCAGGTTAAGTTCACGCAGAACGGTAACGCGGGCACCGTGGTCTATCAGAGCTATGACGAAGATGCCAAACCTTCCCTGCCGCAACGTCTGGAAATGACCCAGGGCGAACAGCGTATCAAGCTGAAAATGGATAACTGGACGTTAAACTGAGATGACACAGCAATTGTGGCCTTCTCCGGCTAAACTCAATTTGTTTCTCTATATCACTGGCCAGCGTCCAAATGGCTACCATGATTTGCAGACGCTGTTTCAGTTTGTCGATTACGGTGACAGTTTGAGTTTTAACGCCCGTGACGACGGTGCCATCGTGCTGACCACTCCGGTTGAGGGTGTGGCTGACGAAGATAATCTGGTGGTGCGCGCCGCGCGTCTGTTGCAGCAACATGCGGGAACGTCTCAGGGCGCAGACATTGCACTGCAAAAACGTATTCCTATGGGCGGCGGTCTGGGCGGCGGTTCTTCTAACGCGGCGACCGTGCTGGTGGCGCTGAATGCAGTCTGGAATTGCGGACTTTCCGATACCGAACTGGCGCAACTTGGCGTGACTCTCGGCGCGGATGTGCCGGTGTTTGTAATGGGTCATGCCGCTTTTGCCGAAGGCATCGGCGAGATTTTGCAACCGGTCGAACCGGCAGAAAAATGGTACCTGATCGCGCATCCCGGCGTCAGCATTCCGACGCCGTTGATTTTCGGCGATCCGCAACTGACCAGAAATACACCAAAACGCCCTGTTAATGTGCTTTTGGACACGCCTTACGCAAATGATTGCGAACCGATTGCGAGAAAACGATTTTACGAGGTTGAACAGCTACTTTCTTGGCTGTTAGAATACGCGCCGTCGCGACTGACCGGGACAGGTGCTTGTGTGTTTGCAGAATTCGACACTGAGTCTGCCGCCCGTCAGGTTTTGGACAAAATGCCATCGTGGAGTCGGGGTTTTGTCGCGCAAGGTGTTAATATCTCGCCGTTGCACCGTTTTCGCGAAGTCTGGTTGAGAACTGCGGGCAAAGCGTAGAGAGTCACAGCGGTTTTGTGTCTGTTCTTTGCCAGCCAATTATTCAACAGATTTAAGTAGTAAGATTTAGAAGTATCGTGAGCATAATGCTTTGGTACCGCTCACCGCCCGGTGGTGCCAAAAGCCAATGTCTTCCCTGGACGCAAGCCTGAGGTTCTTCTCGTGCCTGATATGAAGCTTTTTGCTGGTAACGCCACCCCGGAACTAGCACAACGTATTGCCAACCGTTTATACACCAGCCTTGGTGACGCCGCCGTCAGTCGTTTCAGCGACGGTGAAGTAAGCGTGCAAATTAACGAAAATGTACGTGGCGGAGATATTTTCATTATCCAGTCCACCTGCGCGCCTACTAACGATAACCTGATGGAACTGGTCGTAATGGTTGATGCCTTACGCCGCGCCTCCGCTGGTCGTATCACAGCCGTTATTCCTTACTTCGGCTATGCACGTCAGGATCGCCGGGTGCGTTCTGCCCGTGTACCCATCACTGCTAAAGTTGTTGCTGACTTCCTGTCCAGCGTCGGCGTTGACCGTGTTCTGACTGTAGACCTTCATGCAGAACAGATTCAGGGCTTCTTCGATGTTCCGGTAGATAACGTGTTCGGCAGCCCTATTCTGCTCGAAGACATGCTGCAACAGAACCTGGAAAACCCGATTGTGGTTTCTCCGGATATCGGTGGTGTTGTCCGTGCCCGTGCTGTGGCAAAACTGCTGAACGATACCGACATGGCTATCATTGATAAACGTCGTCCACGCGCAAACGTTTCTCAGGTGATGCACATTATCGGTGATGTTGCTGGCCGTGACTGCGTACTGGTCGATGATATGATCGACACCGGTGGTACTCTGTGTAAAGCCGCTGAAGCACTGAAAGAACGCGGTGCTAAACGCGTATTCGCTTACGCCACCCACCCGATTTTCTCCGGCAATGCAGTGGAAAACATCAAAAACTCCGTCATCGACGAAGTGATTGTATGTGACACCATCCCGCTGTCCGCAGAAATCCGCGCACTGAAAAAAGTGCGTACCCTGACCCTGTCAGGCATGCTGGCAGAGGCTATCCGCCGCATCAGCAACGAAGAATCCATTTCTGCGATGTTCGAGCATTAATCATCACGCCCCTGTTTTCAGGGGCGTTTTGTTTTGCCTGAATGTGCTTTGCCAGAAACAGAAATGCAAAAAACCGTTATCGCGCAAGCGACAACGGTTTTTTTTATGGGCAAACGTTTTTAGGGATTAACGTTATAACGCCCGGTCAGGATCAGGAATGGCGATGTGATTTACTGTTGGTGCAGCGGGAATCAAAGTGGCGTACCCACCAGTATCGGTCTGCGACGCGCTCATGCCCGCCGACTCTCGCACCTGCTACCCATAAAATGGCACCGACGAAAATGCTGCCAATCGCGCCATGCGCCAGGAATTGCGGTAAACCGAGTTCAGGCATCTGATTCAGAATCGAATAACCAACACCACCGACCATTGTGAGTAAACCGAGTCCCATCAGGCCATTGCCGATCATTCTTGCGGTTTTACGTTTCATAAGTCACCTCCAGTTGTCGATAGTCTTAGCATCATTGCTGTCTTGTCTTTTCTTGCCTTTAACTATAGACGTCCCATCCGGTTCACTTTGAGGTAACGATCACAGACAGAGAACATTGAATGACAAATCTTTACGTTTTCCAGTCATATAGGTTCGAAAGGTTAATAGTCAGCCCGGTGAACTATTCAACATTTTGCGTAACTGGCAGGAATTATTTTTTGTGATGTTTGGCACAGTGAAAGGCGACAGGTAAACTAGCCCGCTAAACCTCACCGGATAAAGAAGCGAAAATCGTGAGCAGCATTAAATTGATCGTTGGCCTGGCCAATCCCGGCGCAGAATACGCCCAGACCCGTCATAACGCAGGCGCCTGGTATGTTGATCTTCTCGCCCGCCAGCACAACCAGCAGTTGAAAGAAGAAAGTAAGTTTTTTGGATATACCGCCCGCCTGTCACTGGCCGGTCAGGACGTCCGTCTGCTGGTTCCGACCACCTTTATGAACCTCAGCGGCAAAGCCGTTCTGGCGATGGCGCAGTTCTACCGCATCGAGCCGGATGAAATTCTGGTCGCGCACGACGAACTGGATATCCCGCCGGGCATGGCGAAAATTAAACTGGGCGGCGGTAACGGCGGCCATAACGGTCTGAAAGACATTCAGAGCAAATTCGGTAATAACCCGAACTTCTACCGCCTGCGCATTGGTATTGGCCATCCGGGCGATAAAAGCAAAGTCGTGGGATTTGTACTCGGCAAGCCGCCAGCCAGTGAACAGAAGCTGATTGATGATGCCATTGATGAGTCACTGCGCTGTACCGAATTACTGATGAAAGAAGGCCTGGAAAAAACCATGCGCCGTCTGCATACCTTCAAAGCTGAGCTCTAAAAAGTCGTGAAGTGGCGCGAATTACCGCGCCCTTTTCTTTACCTCCCTCCTCCCTAACTCAAATTCCGTTACCTGTCCTGCAATTCCTCCGCTCAGTGTTGCCAACTGCAACTATTCATGAGCATTATGCGAATCTCATTTACATTCAGTTACGCCTGATGATTAACGTTGCTTTGATTGACGACCACGTTGTGGTGCGTTCCGGTTTTGCCCAGCTGCTGGGCCTTGAGCCCGATATTCAGATTGTCGGCCAATATGCGTCGGCGGCGAATGCGTGGTCGTCGCTGCTGAAAATGAATATCGACGTGGCGGTGATGGATATCGCCATGCCCGATGAAAGCGGGTTAAGTTTGCTGTCGCGTTTGCGCCAGCAGCGACCGGATTTCCGCGCCATCATTCTGAGCATTTACGACACTACTGCATTTGTTCAAAGTGCGCTGGATGCCGGTGCGGGTGGCTATCTCACCAAACGCTGTGGCCCGGAAGAACTGGTGCAGGCAGTACGCACCGTGCATGCCGGTGGCCGTTATCTGTGTTCCGATGCCCTGCTGGCACTGCGCCAGAGTCAGCAAACGCCGAAAGCGTTGCAGGCCCTGACGCCGCGTGAACGCGAGATTTTCGATTTGCTGATCAACGGACTGAGCGTGAAAGCGATTGCCGAACAGCTCGCACTGAGCCACAAAACCGTGCACGTTCACCGCGCCAATATCCTCGGTAAACTCCAGTGCGACACCACCATCGAACTGGTCCATTTCGCCATTCAGCACCATCTTCTCGCCTGATGCGCAGAGTTGGCCTGACGCTGTTTCTCGCCATTTTCTACAGCCTTTGCTGGCTGGCCCTGTGGTCGATCAGTTTTTATCTGACGCAGAATGGCCAGCAGGCGATGTTACTTCTGCCGCAGGGCCTGCGTCTGGCGCTGATGACGTTACTTTCGCGCCGTTACTGGCCGGTGATGCTGGCATCAGAATTTGGCATTGCCGTCTGGCTGCACAGCGAACAGTTACAAACGCACTGGTTCATCCTGCTTTCACCGCTGCTCAGCCTGATCCCCGCCGCACTCGTTCAGCATTTCTGGCGTCGGTATACCCTTTACTGGCAGCGGCTTTTACTGTTGCTTGGCGCGGTGGCCGGTAACAGCCTGTTGCAGATGGCGGTACCCGGCCTGTGGCTGAATTCACCGCTGAGCCAGACGCTGCTGGCCTCCTTCACCGGCGGCATTCTTCTGACGCCGTTTATCTATCTGATTTATGAATACCTCAAGCAACAGCATCTGCAAAACCTGCTGGCGCAGGAGATCCCTGATCCGCCGCTGCGCACATCGCTGCTGATCTGGTGCTCGCTGTTTTTCGCTCTCGCCGTCTGTCTGCAAATGACGCTGGCACCGGAAGTTGAACGCCTGCTGATCATTCTGGTCTTTCTGCCCAATGTGGTGATGGCTTACGCCTTCGGCTGGCAGGGCGGCGTGCTGGCGGCGGTGCTGGGCAGCCTGATGATTACGGTAACGCGGCAGATGAGCGGCGCGTTTCACGATCTGCTCGAGCTGGAACTGTTTCTTTCCACACAGGCGCTGCTCGGCATCGGCCTGGGGATCGCCATCAGCCGTCAGCAGCAGCTGGCGTCACATCTCAACCGCTACCGTTTACAACTGGAGCAGGAATTGCACACCCGTCGCCAGCTGACTGAGCGGCTGGTGCATACCGAAGAAGCGGTGCGCAAGGAAATCGCCCGCGAACTGCACGATGAAATCGGGCAAAACATCACCGCCATACAAATCCAGGCGATGCTGGTCGACCGCAGCCCGCCCGGCGCGGCCACTCACGCCGCCGCCAGACAGATTGGCGAACTTTCGCAACGCATTCACCACACTACGCGGCAGTTACTGCGCCAGCTGCGCCCTCCTGTGCTCGATGAAATGTCGCTTGACGTTGCCCTGCACCATCTGGCGGATGAATTCGCCTTCTTACAGCAGGGGATCGACTTTCAGCTCGATTACTCCCTGACCGATGCGCCCACCGATGACACGCTGATTTTCACGCTGTACCGGCTGGTACAGGAATTGCTCAACAACATCAATAAACATGCCGGTGCGACCGAGGTGCGTGTCAGCCTGACCGTGCAACAGAACATGCTGGTGCTGACGGTCAGTGACAATGGCATCGGCTTTACCCTGCCGGTAAAAGAAGGCTTCGGGCTGCGCGGTATTGAAGAACGCGTCCGTGCTCTGGGCGGCGAATGGCTGGTTCATCAGCAGGACGGCACCCGCATAATTGTTAAGTTGCCCACAGATTTGCAAAGAACATCACCCTGACTAGGACTAATTCCTAGTCATCTAAAACCTTGTCTCATCCCCCCGACAAAACACACGCATACACTCGCCTCATTACGCCGGAGAACACCATGACAGCAACGCCGCTATCCGCCACCGACGTGGATAAAAATTATCGCTACTGGCGCGTGCATTTATTGCTGTCGATGGTCATTGGCTACGCCGCGTTCTACCTCACCCGCCGCAGCGTTAACTTTGCGATGCCAGTGATGCAGCTGGAACTGGGGCTGACCAAAAGCGATATCGGCCTGCTCGGCACACTGTTTTATCTGGCCTACGGCGGCTCGAAATTTATCTCGGGCATTTACAGCGACCGCACCGGAGCCCGCTGGTTTATGGGTGTCGGATTACTGATGACGGGTGTGCTGAATATTCTGTTCGCCTTCTGCCATTCGCTGACCGCGCTGCTTGTTGTGTGGACGCTCAACGGATTCTTTCAGGGCTGGGGATGGCCGCCGTGCGCCAGATTGCTGACGCACTGGTATTCGCGCAGCGAACGCGGTTTCTGGTGGGGGTGCTGGAATACGTCGATCAACATCGGTGGCGCGGCGGTTCCGCTGCTCTCGGGATTACTGGCCGCCACCTGGGGCTGGCAGGCGGCGCTGCTGGTTCCGGGCGCGGTCGGGGTCATCCTCGGATTGTGGCTTTGCCGCCAGCTGTGCGGCACACCGCAGCAGGAAGGATTGCCAACGGTGGGCGTCTGGCGGCGTGATCCGCTGGAACTGCGGCAGGAGCAGCAAAGCCCGCCGATGAGCATGATGCAGATCCTGCGCCGGACGATTTTGCAGAACCGGACAATCTGGCTGCTGGGCGTCTCGTATGTGCTGGTATACCTCATCCGCATTGCGCTCAATGACTGGGGCAATATCTGGCTGGCGGAGAATCACGGTGTCAATTTGCTCAGTGCAAACGCGACACTGTCACTTTTCGAACTCGGCGGCCTGCTCGGTGCGTTATTTGCAGGATGGGGTTCTGACCTGCTGTTTCGCGGGCAGCGCGCGCCGATGATTTTACTGTTTTCTCTGGGGCTGTTTCTCACCGTCACCGCCCTGTGGCTGGCACCGGTGCATCATTTCGGGCTGCTGGCGCTGAGTTTCTTCAGCATCGGATTTTTTGTTTTCGGGCCGCAAATGCTGATTGGTCTGGCGGCAACCGAATACTCACATAAAGACGCGGCAGGCACGGTGACCGGTTTTCTCGGCCTGTTTGCCTACCTCGGCGCGGCGCTGGCCGGATGGCCGCTGGCGATCGTGATGCAACACTACGGCTGGTCGGGATTTTTTGCAGTACTGACAATGGCTTCGGCGTTCGTCGGGCTGCTGCTGATGCCCATGATGATGGCCGGGATCAGCAAACGCGAATTACAGTCCGCTCCGCCGGACAACTGACAAGGTTCTCTGCCCTGCAACATAACAAGAAAAAGGTAAACACCATGAAAACGACTCTGACTTACTCCCTCCTCGCCGCAGCCGTCGCCATGACGGCTTTCACCGGTGCCGCTCAGGCAAAAGGCCGTCTGGTGGTCTATTGCAGCGCCACCAACGCGATGTGTGAAGAAGAAACTAAAGCCTTCGGGGAAAAATACGACGTCAAAACGTCCTTCATCCGCAACGGTTCCGGCAGCACGCTGGCGAAAGTCGAAGCCGAGAAAAAGAACCCGCAGGCGGACGTGTGGTACGGCGGCACCTTAGATCCACAGTCACAGGCCGGTGAAATGGACCTGTTGCAGGCTTACAAATCCCCCAACCTCACGCAAATCATGCCGAACTTCCAGGATCCCGCGAAGCGCAAAGGTAACTACTCCTCCGCAGTGTACATCGGCATTCTGGGCGTCGGCGTGAATACCAACCGCCTGAAAGAGAAAAACCTGCCTGAACCGAAATGCTGGAAAGATCTGACCAACCCGATTTATAAAGGCGAAATCC
This sequence comes from Rahnella bruchi, assembly GCF_003614975.1. GTDB lineage: Bacteria > Pseudomonadota > Gammaproteobacteria > Enterobacterales > Enterobacteriaceae > Rahnella > Rahnella bruchi. Next base: position 260,172 of record NZ_QZWI01000004.1, read on the forward strand.
AGATTGCTGATCCGCAAAGTTCCGGCACCGCATACACCGCACTGGCGACCTTCGCACAACTGTGGGGCGAAGATCAGGCCTTCGATTACCTGAAAAAGCTCAACAGCAATATTTCCCAGTACACCAAGTCCGGTATCGCTCCCGCCCGTAACGCCGCACGTGGTGAAACCGCCATAGGTATCGGTTTCCTGCACGATTACGCTCAGGAAAAAGAGAGCGGCGCACCGCTGAAGCTTATCTCTCCTTGCGAAGGTTCCGGCTATGAAATCGGCGGCATCAGCATCCTGAAAGGCGCACGCAACCTGGATAACGCCAAACTGTTCGTTGACTGGGCATTGTCAAAAGAAGCGCAGGAATTGGCATGGAAGAAAGGCCAGTCGTATCAAATTCTGACCAATACCACCGCAGAAACCTCGCCGAACTCGCTGAAAATGAGCGACCTGAAGCTCATCAATTACGACATGGACAAGTACGGCGCATCCGATATGCGTAAAGAGCTTATTACTAAGTGGGTCAACGAAGTGAAGATGGGCAAAGAAACACAATAAAAGCCCAAGTAACTTATTGAGTGACTTAGCTCTGCTCCTCCCCCTTCGCAGGGGAGGAAGTTGCGGGGCTCTCTCACTCAGCATTATTTTCGCCAACACCACTTTCTCTTATTAAGGGGACGTTATGTCTCAATCACTAACCCTGCCCGACACACGACGCCGTGACCCGGTTTTCGGCTGGCTGGGGCTTATTCTGGCCGCTTTTGTGCTGCTGCCGTCGTGGAGCCTGGACTACGGTCTGCTGGAGTCAACTCAGGATGAAATTCTCGCGGCGTACGGCTGGTCGGGGCTGAATCTCAGCCTGCTATGGCTGATCCTGCCGATGGCGTTACTGTTTCGTCCGCGCCATGCACAGCGGCTGGAAGCCCGCCGTCGTCATCAGTTCGACGCCGCCTGGTCGGTGTTTTGTGCGCTGTTCATGATCGTCAGTGCGACTCTGATTGGCCGCGGGCTGGGCTATGGCAGCATTCTGATGTTTATCGCCCTGGGTGCGATTTGCTCGCTGGCGCTGTCACGGCTTGAGTGGCTGGGCGGCGACCGTTTCGTGCTCGGTTCGCTGATTTGCATCATCGCGCTGATCGGCGTGTTTATCATTTATCCGAGCATTGCGATTTTCATCCCGATGTTCACCAGTGAGGCCGGAGATTTCGCGCCGCTGGCCTTTATGGCGGTACTCGGTCAGTCGCATATTTTGCAGGTGATCTGGAACTCGTTCCTTCTCAGCGTCGCCGTCGGGATCGGTTGTACCTTCTTCGGGCTGGTGCTGGCGATTTACACCACGCGCATCGCCAAACGCTCAGCGATTATCGGACGTATTTTCTCGATTTTACCGATTGTTACTCCGCCGTTTATCGTCGGGCTGGGTGTTACGCTGATGATGGGCCGCTCAGGTTATGTCACTGAACTGATGGTCGACGGGTTCGGGCTGACCAACACCAACTGGCTTTACGGTTTCACCGGCATCTGGCTGGCTCAGGTTCTGGCGTTCACGCCGATGGCGTTTATGATCCTCGACGGTGCCATCAAAACCATTCATCCGTCACTGGAAGAAGCGTCTTATACGCTGCGCGCCAGCCGCTGGCAGACCTTTCACCGCGTATTTCTGCCGCTGCTTAAACCGGCGCTGGCGAACGCCTTTCTGATTGTCATCGTCCAGTCGCTGGCGGATTTCAGTAACCCACTGGTGCTCGGCGGAAATTTCGACGTGCTCGCCACGCAAATCTATTTCTACATCACCGGCGCACAGCTCGATTATCAGGCAGCCAGTACTCTCGGCGTGATCCTGCTGGTGTTTTCACTGCTGGTGTTCTGTGTGCAATACATGTGGATCGGCAAACGCTCGTACGTCACGATTTCCGGCAAAACCTCACGCGGCGACGTTCAGCCGTTGCCGGTGACGCTGGTGTGGGGCGTCACTGCCCTGCTGGCGGTATGGATAGCCTTCAACGCCCTGCTTTACGGCAGCATTTTCTACGGCAGTTTCACCGTCAACTGGGGCGTGGATTACACGCTGACTTTCGACAACTTCACCAAACTGTTCGGACAGGGCTTCTCCGACGGCGCATGGCCTTCGCTGCTCGACACTCTGCTCTACGCCGGAATTGCCGCGCCAATCACAGCACTGTTTGGTTTGCTCATCGCTTACATCGTGGTGCGCCAGCAGTTTCGGGGCAAAAAAACCATCGAATTCAGCACCATGCTGTGCTTTGCGGTACCGGGCACGGTGGCGGGGATTTCCTACATTCTGGCCTTTAACAGCGCACCGGTTTATCTGACGGGTACGGCAGCCATCGTGATTATCTCCATGGTGATGCGTAACGTGCCGGTGGGTATCCGCGCCGGGATTGCCGGGCTGGGACAGCTGGATAAATCGCTGGATGAAGCCTCGCTCAGCCTGCGCGCCGGTTCGATGCGCACGGTAATGTACATCCTGCTGCCGTTGCTGCGACCGGCCATTCTGTCAGCGCTGATTTACAGCTTCGTCCGCGCGATTACCACCGTCAGCGCTATCGTTTTCCTGGTCACGCCGGACACCCGCGTCGCCACCGCGTACATTCTCAATCGTGTGGAAGACGGCGAATACGGCGTGGCGATTGCCTACGGTTCAATCCTTATCGTCGTGATGCTGGCGATCATTTTCATCTTTGACTATCTGGTTGGCGAAGCGCGAATTTCCCGCTCAAAAGCCAAAACCGGCCAATAATTCTGGAGCGTTTTCACATGACAATGACCACTGAAAATCCGGTTACTGCGGCACCGGAAGAAACCACCAAGAGCTTTGTTGAGCTGAAAAATGTCGCCAAACGTTTTGGCAACAATACGGTACTGGAAGGCCTCAATCTGGCGATCCCAAAAGGGAAAATGGTGACCCTGCTCGGCCCTTCCGGCTGCGGTAAAACCACCGTACTGCGCATGGTCGCCGGGCTGGAGAAACCGTCAGAAGGCCGGATGTTTATCGACGGCGAAGACGTCACTGACCGTTCCATTCAGCAGCGTGATATTTGCATGGTGTTTCAGTCCTACGCACTGTTTCCGCATATGTCGCTGGGGGAAAACATCGGTTACGGACTGAAAATGCTCGGACGGCCAAAAGCAGAAATCCGCGACCGCGTGCGAGAGGCGTTATCTCTGGTTGATCTCGACGGATTTGAAGATCGTTACGTCGACCAGATTTCCGGCGGTCAGCAGCAGCGTGTGGCGCTGGCCCGTGCGCTGATCCTCAAACCCAAAGTACTGCTGTTCGACGAACCGTTGAGTAACCTTGACGCCAACCTGCGACGCAGCATGCGGGAAAAAATCCGCGAGCTGCAACAGCAGTTTAATATAACCTCGCTGTACGTGACGCACGATCAGAGCGAAGCCTTTGCGGTATCCGACACGGTACTGGTGATGAACAAAGGAAAGATCATGCAGATTGGCGCACCCCAGGAACTTTACCGCCAGCCCGCGTCACGCTTTATGGCAAGTTTTATGGGCGACGCCAACGTGTTCCCGGCGGATTTACACCGCGATACCGTCGAGATTTTCGGCTATCACATCCCGAAACCCGCTGCGTTCGCACCGGGTATGCAGCAATGTACCGTGGGCGTGCGGCCTGAAGCGATCACCCTCGGCTTGCAGGGCGATGACAGCCAACGCTGCATGATCACCCACGTGGCCTATATGGGACCGCAGTATGAAGTGACGGTGGAATGGCACGGCCAGTCGTTGCTGTTGCAGGTCAACGCCACGCAGTTGCAGCCGACCGCAGGCGACAATTTCTTCCTGCAAATCCACCCTTACGGCATGTTTGTCCTGGTGTGATAGCGCAATAAACGTAAAAAAAGGTGCCGTTTTGACGCGGCACCTTTCTCTTTCAGTCAGTTTGCGGATCAGAGTGGTTCGTCGAAACGCAGTAAACGCCCGGCATTGCCCAGCACCAGCAACGTGCTGAGATTATGCAGCAGTGCGGCAATCAGCACGCCCGCCACGCCGAGTAGTCCCATCGCGGCGGCGGCCATCACTATCAGCGTCCAGCCAAGCCCGATGAAGACGTTGATTTTCAGCGTCCGGCGGCAGGCACGGCTCAGACGTACACAGGTGCCGAGACGGCGCAAATCACTGCCGATCAGCACCACGTCGGCTGAAGCCAGCGCGATATCACTGCCGCCCGCGCCCATCGCAATCCCCACCACACCGGCTTTCAGCGCCAGCGAATCATTAATGCCGTCACCGACTACCATCGGGCGAAAACCTTGTGCGATCTCAGCGGAAACCTGATGCAGTTTGTCTTCCGGTAGAGCCTGGGCGACCACATCCCTGATGCCCAGTTCTCCGGCGATACGCTGCGCCACACTGGCACGGTCGCCGGTGAGCAGCAACTGTCGTTGCAGGCCCAGCTGGCGCAGTTCGGCTAACGCGGTCTGCGCTTCAGGCCTTAACGAATCCGCCAGCAGCAGCCAGCCAAGAAAACGCCCGTTCAGCGCCAGACCGACCAGCGGCCCGTCATGTTCCGGGACTTCACTGACTGCGATATTGTTCTGGCTGAAAAAGGCCGGACGTCCCAACAACGCCTCTCCCTGCGCGGTTAGCGCCCGCACGCCCATCCCCTGCTGTTCTGAAAACCCTTCCAGCGGTAAATATTGCTCACGCGGCAGTAACTGCGCCAGCGCACGGCTGACCGGATGGCTGCTGGCCGCACCGAGACTGGCCGCCAGCGCCAGTACCGCATCGGAAGATTCGTTTTCCTCCAGCACAGTACGTTGCAGATGCAGTTCGCCGTGGGTCAACGTGCCGGTTTTATCCACCACAATGGCGTTGAGATCGGCCAGTTCTTCCAGAAAAGCCGAGCTGCGGATCAGGATCCCGTGGCGCGCCGCCACAGCGATACCTGCAATCGCAGTGGCCGGAGCGGAAAGCACCAGCGCACACGGACAGGCCGCCACCAGCACTGCCAGCATGGCGTGGGCATCACGCGTGATAAACCAGGTGGCCGCCGCAATCAGCAAAATCAGTACCAGATATTGCCCGGCATAGCGCTCGAGCAAACGGGTGATCGGCGGTTTGGCATGTTCGGCTTTTTGCATCAGCGCAATCACTTTCCCCAGCGTGGCATCTGCGCCGGTTCGCGTAATTTCTACAGTCAGCAGACCGTCCAGATTAATGGCACCGCCAAAAACGTTGTCACCCGCGCGGGCTTCCTGCGGCACGGACTCGCCGGTGATCGGCGCGGTATCCAGACTGGCGCTGCCGGAGATGACCCGACCATCGGCGGGCATACGGTCGCCTGCACGAACTTCAATCCGATCGCCGGTTCTCAGCTGGTGGTTATCGATTTCTTCAATTTCACCCTCGGGCAAAATACGCCGCGCGCGGCTGCGGGTCAGACGGCTGAGCGCATCGATCGCTTCCTGCGAACCGATCACACTGCGTTCTTCCAGAATATGACCAAAAATCATAATGCCCGGCAGCAATGCCGCGGTCATCAGATCGCCGGTGGCCCACGCGCCGAGCATCGCCAGCGCAATCAGCTGATCGGTAACGCCGTGCAGACTCGGGCTGCGTAAGCTGTGTATCGCCGAACGCAATACCGGCACGGCCACCAGCAAAGACGCCACGCCAAACAGAATCTGACCGACGTCGCTTTGCTGAGGAAACAGCCACTGCCAGATCCAGCCGCAGAGCAGTAATCCGAAAGCTGCCATCGCCAGAATCAGCTGCACCGCCATGCTGCGCTGCTCGTGGCGCGTCAGCAGCACGCTTTTCACGGACGGTTCTTCAGAGGAAATAGAAGTCACAGGGCAAATACCTCAGGGTTGAGAGGATGGACGGTCTGGTCCCGGCAGGATCAGATGTGCGTCGTCATGGGGATCAACTGCCGTCACGCTGCCGGCACGGGCGAGGATCGCAGGCATCCGCTGCCGCCACAAACGCCACAGCAATTCGGGAGAGTGATCATCAGCCAGCTGCACAATTGTCGCGGTATCGGTGGAAGCCCGTGCAATCTGCTCGCTGGCTTTGGCCTGAGAAACCTGCAAGGCACGATCTGCCAACTGAACGGCTTCCTGATGTACGCGGGCGGCCTCATTACTGGCGCTGGCGATATTCTGTTCCGCCTGCTGACTGGCGGTCAGCACAGCGTTGAACGCATCGACAGCCGCGGGCGGCAATGACGACTGCACGTCAACGCGCCGGACTTCGATACCGGGATTGCTGCCTGCCGTATTCAGGGCAGCGAGTTGCTGATTAATCCCCTGACGCAAATCACCGCGCAGCCGCTCGCGCCGTTCAGCGATATGGTTGCCGTTGCCGACCATTTCCGGACGAGCGACCAGAATGGTATCCAGATCCCGCGAGGCACAAATCGCCACCGCCGCGTGCTCGGTTAATCTGTCCAGCGCAGGCAGCACGTGCTCCCCTTGCAGCACAAACGCTACCGGATCGGTTATCACGTAATACACCTGCACATCCAGCTGAACCACGCCGGAGTCGCCGGTCAGTAAATACCCGGCACCGGCAAAGGCATCACTTTTCTCGCCGCCGGTATTGGTCCACGCAGGCACAATGTCTTTTCTCAGCAAAGCCGTAACATGATGTTCGATCACCCGGTCAGCCGCGGGCAATATTTCCACCTGTTCAATGGGTTCCGGCCACGCCAGCAGCAGACCGGCGCTGGCCGTGCGCGAAACGGCACCGAAGCGCATCACAACCGCACGTTTGTCCGGCTCAATCTGGCGGACATTGGAGAACAGCCAGCTGGCGGCTGCAATCAGCGTCATGATAAACAGTGCCAGATACGCCATGCGTCCCGCCTGAAACCAGGCATTGCCCTGAATACGGGCTAAGGGATTCATGGGTGCGATCCGTTAATGTTAGCGGGTAACGCGGGCGGGCCTTCGACCAGTTGCCTGAACGGTGCCGCATCGGTGCGTAATACCAGCTGAGTGCCCGGTGTGATCACGTTGTTGAGCGTATCGAGTGAGCGCAGCAAATCATACAATTCAGGATTACCGGCCCAGGCTTTGGCGTAAATCGCCGCACTCTGCACCTGCGCCTGTGCTTCGATATTGGCCGCGTTAACGGACGCATCGGCTTTAATCACGCGGGCATCGCGTTCAGCAGAAGACCGGATTTCGGCCGCCTGACGCTTACCTTCAGCAGACCGCTGGGTGGCAATGGTTTCACGTTCGGCACGCATACGATCCACGGTCGCATCCAGCGTTACCGAAGGCAGCGTCAGGCGTTCGACGCCGACCTGAACTAATTCGATGCCATAACTGTCGAGCAACTGGCGGGCAATCTGGTCATGCAGATGCTGCTCAAAACCGGAAAGCCGGATTTTGCTGGCATCCGTATTCACCAGATCAGCCAGCGCAAAACCGCTGGTGGTGGTTTCCAGCGCCGAACCGATAAACGTCCGTATTTGCGCCGCTGCCATATCCGGCTGATTTTGTACCGCGCGGATAAAACGCTGCACATGCTGAGGATCGTTTTTCACCTGCCAGACTGTGTAAGCCTGCACGATAATCCGCAGACCGTCTCGGGTGCCGACATCCTGTAAACCGCTCGACGTGGTGCGGATACGTAAATCCACCGGAATTGCCGTCTCCAGCGGAACCGGCAAATGCCACGCCAGTCCCGGATTTAATAACACGCGCACCGGATTACCAAAGCGGGTGATCACCATCGCCTCGCCGGAACGCACCTGTACCAGACAGGCAGACGCGGCAATCAGCGCCACAATCGCGATGGCAATAGCAGCCCGTCGCCAGAATTTGGGTGCCGCCGGGCCGGAATGATGGTGATGATGGTGGTGATGTCCGCCACCGTGTTGATGCCCGCCATGTGTGTGGTCGTCGTGGTCGTGGGCCTGAGTATGTTGGGAATCACTCACCGGGTAGTCTCCGCTTTAACAGAATGCGCCGTTTTATCCGCTCCGGGCGTAAATGGCAGGGTGAAATTTCTCAGATCCAGAACCGGCGGCGTTCCGCCACCAATACGGCTGTCGACAATCAAAACTTTCGGATGCTGTTGCATCGCCAGCGTCAGCTGACTGAAATAACGCTCAGTCAGGAACGACTGTCCGCCTGCCTGATAAGCCTGATTTTCAGCGTTAAACCGCAAGGCCATGACCTGTGCCTGATCGAGATCCTCATGACTTTGTGCGCTGGCGGCGTCGAGCGCCAGACGGGAAAATTGCTGTGCTGCATTAAGCTGCTGCGCGGCTTGTCCTTTCTCACCGGCGATCGCGCTTTGCGCCAGAATCTGTGCCGCCTGTACGCCATGATAGGCATCCGCAGCGCCCGCTGGCGGATGGATGGATTCAATCACCGTCGCCAGCAGTTCCACGCCACTGTGAAGATTATCCAGCTGGCTTTGCACTTTCTGGCCGATGTCTGCGGCAAGACGGATCTGCTCGCTGCCCAGAAGACTGTCGAGCGTGCGGGAGGAAAAATCGTGCACCAGAACCTGATTGGCAATACTGCGGATAAGCACCGGCATATTTTCGGTGTGATAAAGGCTCGCCATCGCCGCGTCATCGTTCATACCGACGCGGTACACAAACCGCACATCCATATCCATGATTTGAAAACTTTGCCGGTCATTACCCGCACTGGCGATAATTTGCGATTTGTCGCTGCTGTGGCTGGAATCCCATAACCGGTTGGCGCTTTCCGGCGCGGGGCCTTCAGCGGTATCTGCGACCGCGACTGGCGAGACGTTCACCGGCTCTTCGGAACCGGTGGTAAGTTCATGCACTTCGCCGTTATCGACCATTTGCGTATGCCCGAAAGGCCACGGCAGACCAAGATGTAAACCGGGTTGTCTGACCGCGACCGGTTTACCGAAGGATTCGTAAATCCCCCGCTGTGTCAGCGGAACTTCACTGACGCTGGTCAGCAGCCAGCCCGTCAGCAGTAAGAGTGCCGCCAGCGGCAACAACGCACGACGTATAAAATGGAATGCCCAGATCTGGCGCAGATCAATGCCGAAATGCTGATGCAGTTCATTTTGCACAAACTGCAACGGACGCGGCGGCCAGCAAATTTGTGCTGCCAGCAGACTGCCTGCGATAAATTCCGGCTCTTTATCTTCACGCGGCGGCGAAAACAGCGCCATCAGCGCACACAGGAAAAGCTCCAGCGCCACCAGTGCCGGTAATATTCCGGTGAGCACCAGCAAATGCGCGGGCCAGACCGCCGTGCCATGGGCAAACATCACACCGGCGGCGCTCAGTAATAAAACGCCAATCAGCATGCGTAATAACGGTGCGAGTTTTACCGCTTCCGGCCATTCCTGCGGATTTTTCAACGTCCAGTGACGTTCCAGCACCAGTACCGCAAAAGCGCAGAGAATGAAAAATGAACCGGCAAAATATCCCGTTTTACCCGCTTCATTGGCGGGTAAAGGCAGTTGCCACAACACCACGACGAGCAGTAACGCGGCCAGCGCGGGCAGTGCCTGAAAGAAGACGTGCGCATCCACATAACGCAACAGCGGGCGCACCCGTGACGAAGCGGTCAGGCGGTGGAGAAAAGCGGGAGGTTTTTCAGGTGTCACGGTTTCATCGCGGGGCGTAAACTGCTGGTCACGCCAGCGGGTCATACGCCGGGCACATTGCAGTGAGGCGGCGCAAACCCAAAGAGCGGCCATAATATTGCCGGTCACCCACGGCCAGACTGAATCCGGAGAAAGCATATACAGCATCAGCAATATCAGATACAGCACGCTGCTGATCACCATGATGCCGTTGATAAGCGCGCTCAGCCAGCGTGTGTGGGATGCGGCTGACTGAAAACGCAGATGTTTACTGGCGTCATCAGTCGCGGATGTCTTGTTTATACTCATGTCCGCTCCGGCAGAGGAGAAAAATAACCCGCACGCGGACACGAGTCAGCGATGGCGAAGTCAACCGGGCGTAACCGTATAACATTACAGAATTTTCAGCGATATGAATTTAGCCGTTTTTTTGACACGAATTGTAAGCGTTTATCAGCAAGAAGGGACGACCGACAGAATGGGTTTCTGCCAGCCGTTTATAAAAGAATGTTACGTCAGGGAGACTTGTTCGAAATGCTGGAACATCGCCAGCGCCAGTCCCTGGGCGGGATTGAACCGCTCCGTTACAAAGTTGATGTGTGTGCGGCTGAACGCAAATGTCAGCGTAAATTGCTGCGCCGCCGCCAGGGTGTTTTCCACAAATAAAGGATGGCTGTTATAAGGGCAATCAATCAGTAAAGTTTTCGGATTCACTAAATGGATAATCTGACTCAACGCCTTGCCTAACAGCCTTCCGGCCTGCGCCATGACTTCATCCACAATGTCTGCCGACTGCTGGCGATTATCCCAGCTCAACCCCGGCTGGCGCTGTTCCAGTTGACGGTTAATGGCAGAGAAACCGATCAGGGATTCCAGACACCCCCGCTGACCGCATGAACACAGCGGCCCGTCAGGCAGCACGGCTAAATGGCCGACTTCGCCCGCCGTCCAGCTGCCGCCGGAATAGACCCCGTGTTCGGTTAACAGCGCACCGCCGATCCCTTCACCAACGCGCAGATAAAAACAGGCATCATCATCTTTTGCCACATCGCCCTGACGGGCAATCAGTGCCGCCGCTTTCACGTTGTTCCATACGCTGACCGGAACCGCATCCGCGCAGGTCAGCAACGGTTGCAGATTCACTTCGCCCCACCCCAGATGCGAGGAAACGTGCAGAATACCCAGCTGGTGATCAACGATACCGGGAAACCCGATGCCGATGCCGACCAGCTCCGGCCACGTTTGGTGCAGTTGCTGGCAATGACGCATGATTTCATCCAGTACGGCGTGTGGTGCGCAGGTGTCGAGAGAGAAGGTTTTTTCCTCGACAATCTGCGAAAAGTAATCGCAGACCATCCAGTGCAGACGGTTGCGTTCAATCATGATACCCGCCGCTTTTATTGCCGATGGTTTCAGCGCGACGTGAATTTTTGGCCGTCCGATGCTGCTGGTTTGCGCCACGCCCTGTTCTTCCACATAGCCCAGCGCAATCAGGTCATCGACAATCAGAGAAATGGTGTTCTTGCTCAGTGCCAGCGCACGCGAAATATCCAGACGGGAACTGATTTTTTGCTGGCGGAGCCAGGCCAGTACACGTTTCTCATTGTACTGGCGCAACAGCGCGGGTCCTTTGCCTGAGTCTTTCATGTCATGACTTTCCATTGCGTTACACCGTAGCGTCGCATTATTACATGACAGAGGATCCGCGCGTCAACCTATTCACCCCGCCAGACTTCCACCCCGTTTTTGTAGGTCGCCATCAGCCGCAGGGTATTGTCCGGCGCCTGTTGCAGCAGTATGGCATCCAGTGGCGCACCGGGGCTAAGCCCCTGAGCTACCGGCAGATTCAGACGCGATGCCGGACGCACCGAGGCCATCTGAATCGCTTCCGCCAGCGGGACAATCTCATTGCTGACCAGTGTATTCACACCGTATAACAGCCCCTGCACCGAGCCTGCCAGCAGCGCCGGATTGCTGGCCATCGACAGCCTTCCTTCTGCACTCAGCACCACGTCGCCACCGATATGCGAATGGTAACAGCCCGGCGGCATTCCGGCGTGGCTGGTCACGTCGCTGACCAGCAGCGCCCTGCCATTTTTGGCACGGATAAAGGTTTTCAGCACCGAAAGTGGCAAGTGTTCGCCATCTGCAATCATCGCGCACCACAAACCATCCTGCGCCAGTTGCTCCCAGATATAGTTCGGATGCCGCGGCAACGTCAGATGTGCGCCGTTGCCCAGATGCGTGGACATCCGCGCCCCGGCTTTTACCGCAGAGGCAATCTGCTCCGGGCTGGCCGCGGTATGCCCGAGCGAAACCACCAAATTATTCGCGACGCACTGGCGAATAAAATCGTCCGCCTGCGGCCATTCCGGCGACAGGGTGATCATACGGATCCGCCCTTCTGCCGCAATCTGCCAGCGCTGAAACTGGTCCCAGTCCGGCGCCTGAATATGAGCAAGATTGTGCGCTCCGCGCGGGCCGTCCTGCGGGGATAAAAACGGCCCTTCCAGATGGATACCGGCAACAGATTGTTCCACCGCCGGATACTCACGGCAGGCCGCCGCCAGCGTGGCGACCATGTGGGTGATTTCATCAGCACCGTTGGTGATCACCGTCGGCATAAATGTCGTGACGCCCTGCTGCCACAACGCGTGCGTCACTTCTTTCACAGACCCCACGGTAAAAGGGAAACTGTTAAAATCAGCGCCGCCGTAGCCATTGACCTGGAAGTCGACTAATCCTGGCGCGATCAGCGGGAGATCCTGACTGCTGGTCGCCGGACGTATCTGGCTGATAATGCCGTCCTGCGCCACAATTTCCACCGGCTGCTGCGTGCGGTAATCCCTGCCGCGTAACGTGATTTCACTCATCCGGCAACTCCCCGAAACCTGCGATATCGGTGTAAAGCGTGCAGGCAGAATGCGTGCGAAGCACCGTGGCCGGACAATCCACCGACTGCGGCGCATTCAGTGTATGCGTAACAGCCTGATGTTTATTTTTGCCGGGCACCATGCAGAATAAGCGCGCAGCCGCCATCAGCGTCGGGATAGTCAGCGTCAGCGCGTGCGTCGGCACATCCTTTAAGGCAGGGAAACAGCCGTCATTGACCTGCTGCTGACGGCAAATGGCATCCAGCTCAACGATTTTCATCGGCTGCGGATCGTTAAAATCAGCCACCGGCGGATCGTTAAAGGCCAGATGTCCATTCTCTCCAATTCCGAGGCAAACCATATCCACCGGCGCCTGTTGCAGCAGGCGAGCGTAGTCCGCACAATTCTGCGCCGCATCACCCGCCGCCGGAATTTTATGCACCGAGCCCGGTCTGACTTTGCCGAATAAATGCGTCGTCAGATAGTGACTGAACAAGGCCGTTGAACTGACCGGCAACCCGACATATTCGTCCATGTGAAAAGCATCCACACGCGCCCAGTCAATATCGTCGGCCTGCGCCAGAGATTCCAAAAATTCATTCTGGGAAGGCGCAGCGGCAAAGATTATGCGCACGCGATCCTGCTCTTTAAGCCGCAGACGTAAATGCGTGACTGCATCGCGGGCCGCCGACTGCCCCATTTCCAGACGGGTAGAAAACACTTCAACATTCAGGCTTCCGGCCTGCGTGGTATATCGCGGAGATGTCATATCAAAACCTGCTCTTTTCTTTATTTAATGTGATCCGTTACCGGGATTCAGACGGGTACGCGGCCGCCACTTTCGGCGCAGGCAGGTCTTCGTCCTGATCCTGATTCAGCGCATTCAGTAAAACATCCACTTCAGCACTGACCGGACGACGGCGAAGCAGTCCGCCAATGATAAATACCGCCAGTGATAACAGCACCGGAATGGCAACGATTTGCGCCGTGCTCATGTCCGGCACCACAAATTTGACCAGGAAAAAGGCTGAGACACCGGCAGCCCAGGAGGTAATTGCCGCCGCCGATCCGCATTTACGGAACCACGGCAACAACCCGAGTAACATCGGAATAGAAATCGGCCCGACCAGCCCGCCGAACCAGACAATCAGCAGCGACAATACGCCGCCAAAACGGCTGGCATTAACCGCAATCAGCAGCGTCGTGAGGATAAACAGCACCACCGTGACGCGCGCCACCAGCAGTGAAGATTGTCCCTGACCAAAGCGTTTCGGCATTAATACCGGCAGAATATCGCGCGTCACAACGGCGGTGATGGCATTGGAATCCGAAGAGGTCATCGACAAGGTGTGGGTGAACATGGCGACCAGCACCAGTCCGATCAGACCGTTGGGCAGCAGATTCATCGCCATGATCGAATAAGACTGTGAAGGGTCAGCAATGTCCGGGAACAGCAGCGGTGCGGCCCACATCGGGTAAAACAAAATCAGCGGCCAGACCAGATACAGTACCGAAGAAAGTAACGCGGCTTTGCGGGCATCTTTTCCGCGCGGTGAGGCGATAAAGCGCTGCGCAAGATTCCAGGTACCGCCGTTATAGCTCAGGGTATAGATGACAAAATACGCCAGGATAAAGCCCATCGAATACGGCCCGGCGACGATGTCAGTATGGCCTGCGGGGAGCCTGTCCCAGATGGTCAGCAGATTGCTGAAACCACCCAGATGGAACGCCACCGCCACCACCATCACAATCGCGGCGATAAACTGGACAATAAACTGCCCGAAATCATTACAGGCATCCGCCCACAAGCCACCGAGCACGGTATAAAACAGACACAGCACACCCGAAATCGCGATACCCACCAGCGGATCCAGCCCGGTAAACACGTTGATGATAATGGCGATAGCTGCCCATTTAGCGCCGACGTCGAAGGTTTTCAGAAACACCCCGCTCCACGCCAGAATCTGCTGCGTCGGGACGTTATACCTCGTGGAGAGGTATTCCATCGGTGATTCGATATTCATATGGATCCGCAACCGTGCCCAGCGTGGCGCAAAAATCACTGACCCGATGAAAACGGCAATCGAGATCGGAAATGCCCACCAAAAATAAATGGTCAGCCCGTATTTGTAAGCCACCGCCGCGTATGCAACAAATACCGCCGCGCTGTAGCCAGACATATGGTGTGAAATCCCTGAAAGCCACCAGGGCATTTTGCCCCCTGCGGCGAAGAAATCCTTGGTGTTGCCCACTTTGCGCATAGCCCACAGCGTGGTCATCACAATCATCAGCGCGTACAGCGCCATGACAAAATAGTCTATCCCGTTCATCGTTAACTCCGGAGGCAAGATTGCATTGTCGAAGTCCGGCGGGAAAACTTGCCGGTTTTTTAATTAATCCTAACTAAGGACTAATTAAACCTAGCATGAGAAAACATGAACAAAACGTGAGCAAGATCACGTAATTTTTCAATGATTGTCAAAGTGTTATAGGACTTTCTTATGGATGAGACGGAGATCGAAAATCAGGAACATGGGGCAACAGTGAAGAACATCATAAAACAGGCGCCGTTTTCAGGCGGCACCTTAAAGATTTCAGAGAGTATCTTCGGCAACGTAGTACTGCGGATCGTCAAGTTCATGGGAGCAGAACGGCCCGGCTTTCTTAAGCAGGCTCACGCAGTCATTGCTCAGATGGCGCAGGCGGATGGTTTTACCGGCATCAAGATAACGCGCCGTCAGCTTATCAATGGCTTCCACCCCGCTCGAATCCATTACCCGCGTACCGGCAAAATCCAGCACCACGTTTTGCGGATCGTTTTCGGGATTAAACAGTTCAGCAAACGTCGCAGCAGAACCAAAGAACAACGGCCCGTCCAGTTTATACACCGCCAGATCGCCTTTGATTTTGTGCTCACGGATCCGGATACGCGCCTGCTGCCAGGCAAACACCAGCGCCGAGATAATCACGCCGCTGATCACCGCCACGGCCAGATCGGTGAAAATGGTAATGACGGTGACAATCAGCATCACCAACACATCGGCTTTCGGCATACGGCGCAGGCGACGAAGTGAACTCCACTCAAATGTGTTGTAACAGACCACCAGCATAATTCCCGCCAGCGCCGCGACCGGCAGCAGGCCGATATAACCTGACAAACTGACCACAAACAGAATCAGCAAAATCGCGCCAACCGTGCCTGAAATCCGCCCGCGACCGCCGGACGTAAAGTTAATGATCGACTGCCCGATCATCGCACAACCGGCGAAACAGCCGAACAGCCCGCAGATGGTATTGCCTGCGCCCTGCGCGATGCTTTCGCGATTCCCGTTACCCTTCTGATTACCCATTTCATCCAGCACCGTCATGGTCAGCAGCGATTCAATCAGCCCGACCAGCGCGATAACCACCGCATACGGCAGCACGACTTTCAGCATCTCAGTGTTAAACGGCGCGACCGGCAGGCTGAAGTGCGGCAACGCACCGGAGATGTCCGCCAGGTCACCCACGCGTAACGTGTGCAGGTTGAAACCAATCGCCACAGCGGAAACCACAATCAGCGCAGCCAGCGAGGAAGGTATGATTTTGGTGAGTTTCGGGAACAGCACCACCACCAGAATCGCCAGCAGAACCAGCCCGTACATCAGCGGTCCCTGCCCGGCAATCATGTGCAACTGCGCCAGCATAATCACAATCGCCAGCCCGTTCACAAAGCCGTGAACCGCCGGTAAAGGCACCAGCCGGATAAATTTACCGAGGCGGAAAACGCCAATCAGAATCTGAATAATCCCGGCAAAAATCGTCGCCCACAGCACATAGCCCATGCCGTGCTGCGCTGCCAGACTCATCAGCACCACCACAATAGAACCCGCCGCGCCGGAAACCATACCCGGTTTGCCACCAAACAGCGCCGTCACCAGCCCGATGATAAACGCCGTGTGCAGCCCGACAATCGGCGACAATCCGGCCACCAGCGAGAACCCGACCGCTTCGGGGATCATCGATACGGCCACCACAAACCCGGCCAGCGTTTCATTTTTTACTTCTGACAACTTCATACCACGCGGGCTAAACATAAGACATCCGTTACATTTCCAGCTCAGTTAAAAAATTGTGACAAGTATCTAAAAATGACGGAACCGAGGCAAGGGTTAATCCGTGCCTGTGCGGTGGGGCAGATCACAAGCGGATCGAGATAAACGTCGTTTACGTGTATAATGCGGGGAATTATGGTCATTACATCGTGCGGTTACAGTTAATCGCTTGATAACTAAGCTATTAAGGTGAGAAAAACATGGGATTCAAATGCGGTATCGTGGGCCTGCCGAACGTCGGTAAATCTACTCTGTTCAATGCGCTGACCAAAGCGGGTATCGAAGCAGCAAACTTCCCGTTCTGCACCATCGAACCGAATACCGGCGTGGTGCCAATGCCTGATGCGCGTCTCGACCAGCTGGCCGAGATTGTAAAACCGCAGCGTATCCTGCCAACCACCATGGAATTCGTTGATATCGCGGGTCTGGTAAAAGGCGCCTCTAAAGGTGAAGGCCTGGGTAACCAGTTCCTGACCAACATCCGTGAAACCGAAGCTATCGGCCACGTTGTACGTTGTTTCGAAAACGACAACATCATCCACGTTAACAACAAAGTGGATCCGGCTGATGACATCGACGTTATCAACACCGAACTGGCGTTGTCTGACCTCGACACCTGCGAGCGCGCGATTCACCGTGTGCAGAAACGCGCCAAAGGCGGCGACAAAGATGCCAAAGCTGAACTGGCTGCGCTGGAAAAATGTCTGCCACAGCTGGAAAACGCCGGTATGTTGCGTGCGCTGGCCCTGACTGAAGAAGACAAAGCGGCCATCCGCTACCTGAGCTTCCTGACGCTGAAACCGACCATGTACATCGCGAACGTCAACGAAGACGGTTTCGAGAACAACCCTTACCTCGACATCGTGCGTAAAATCGCAGACGCCGAAGGCTCCGTGGTGGTGGCAGTCTGTGCAGCGGTTGAGTCTGATATCGCTGAGCTGGAAGATGCTGACCGTGAAGAATTCATGGCGGAACTGGGCATCGAAGAGCCGGGCCTGAACCGTGTGATCCGCGCCGGTTACGAACTGCTGAACCTGCAGACTTACTTCACCGCTGGTGTGAAAGAAGTCCGCGCATGGACCATCCCTGTGGGTGCTACCGCGCCACAAGCTGCCGGTAAAATCCACACCGACTTCGAGAAAGGCTTCATCCGCGCACAAACCATCGCGTTTGAAGATTTCATCACCTACAAAGGTGAGCAAGGCGCGAAAGAAGCCGGCAAAATGCGTTCAGAAGGTAAAGACTACATCGTTAAAGATGGCGACGTGATGAACTTCCTGTTTAACGTCTAAGTCACGCTTCAGTTTCTGACCTTACATAAAACCCACGCTTTGGCGTGGGTTTTTTCATTTCCATACTTCCCTGTGGATCACCGCGCACGCTTTCATTTCTCCTCTCCCCCCATTCCGCGATATATTAGTGCCATTCTCATAAAATTTTCTCTTTGTAACGGGTACATCTCCATGGCTCTCATTCCAAAAAACTACCAGCGTCTTGAAAGCGGTTATCGCGAGAAAGCGCTGAAAATTTACCCGTGGGTATGCGGGCGGTGTTCGCGGGAATTTGTGTATTCCAATCTGCGCGAACTGACGGTTCATCATATCGACCACGATCACACCAATAACCCGGAAGATGGCAGCAACTGGGAGTTATTGTGTCTGTATTGTCATGACCACGAGCACTCCAAGTATACGGAAGCCGACCAGTACGGCACCCGTGTCGTGGCGGGTGAAGATGCGCAAGATGATGTCGGTGCAGCGACCTATAACCCCTTTGCTGATTTGCAGGCGTTGCTGAATAAGAAGAAATAAGATCAGTCCACCCTGCTCATCGGGCAACCTTGAAAACCTCTGCTTTAACCAAAATCCACGCCACGCCGTGGATTTTTTTATGATCTCCCAGGTCGTTCCCGCCAAATAAGTGAGTCCCCTAAGATTTTCCTTGCATCCGAAAGCCGCGTAAGCATAATCGCAAATCCAAATAATAATGATTCTCAGTCCTTTTTAAATCAGGGTTACATTATGCGTGTTTCAGTTACATCACCGGGGTTTAAACCTTCCCTGCTGGCACTTTTTGTCAGCGTCAGTTGCCTGCCAGCGATGGCGGCCACCGCCCCTGCTCCGGCAACGTCTTCGACCGCAGCATCCGGCGATACCATGACCATCGTCAGCGCGCCGGATAACGAATTCAAACCGGGCGGCAATCAGCTGGTTCCGGCCTATCTCGACGGACAAGTGGCACACGGCGGCCGCCTCGGAATGCTCGGCGAACAAAATGCGATGGATGTGCCGTTCAACGTGATGAGCTTCACCTCAAAACTGGTGCAGGATCAGCAGGCCAAAACCATTGCGGATGTGGTGCGCAACGATGCCACCGTCCAGAATGTTCAGGGATACGGTAACTTTGCCGAAACCTACCGCATCCGTGGTTTTGAACTGGATGGCGATGACATGACTTATGGCGGATTGCCGGGCGTGGTTCCCCGTCAGGTGATGGATGCGTCGTTAATCGACCGTATCGAAATCTTCAAAGGCGCCAACGGATTGCTCAACGGCGCGGCGACTACCGGCGTCGGCGGTATGATTAACCTCGAGCCGAAACATGCGGATGACACGCCGCTCACCCGCGTGGGCGTTGATTACACGTCTTCCTCACAGGTCGGCGGCACGCTGGATGTGGGGCGTCGTTTCGGTGATGACAATCAGTTTGGTGTCCGCCTTAATGCGGTTAACCGTGAAGGCGAAACCGATATTGATGGCGAGAAAAAACGCACTACGGCAGCGTCACTCGGGCTCGATTATCGCGGTGACCGTCTGCGCACTTCCGTGGATATGGGCTACCAGAAGAAAACCTTCCATGACGCCCGCCTTGGCGTGAATATCAGCGGTGTGGATTTCATTCCGAAAGTGCCGTCTAACAGCCACAACTACAGCCAGGACTGGATATACAGCAACATTGAGTCCGAATTTGGTATGGCAAAAGCTGAATATGATGTGACGGATAACTGGACCGTATATGGCGGCGTGGGCGCGCAGCATTCACGTGAGACCGGCGACTATGCCTCTCCTGCGCTGAAAGATGCGGACGGAACGGCGACGATTGGCCGTCTGGACACCAACCGCATCATCAATAACTTCAGCGGCATGGCGGGCATTCGCGGCAATTTCGATACCGCATTTATCACCCACAAAGTGAATTTCGGGTATTCCGCCCTGACGTCGCGCAATAACACAGCCTGGCGCATGGCTTACGGTGCCAATGCTGAAAACACCAATATTTATGACACCCCGAATGTTCCGAATCCGACACCAAATCTGTCCGGCGGTAATTACAACGATCCTTTAACGACCGGTCGTAACCGCACTCAGGGCTATCTGTTAAGCGACACAATGGGCGTGCTCGATGACACCGTATTGTTCACTGTGGGTGCCCGCCAT
This sequence comes from Rahnella bruchi, assembly GCF_003614975.1. Classification (GTDB taxonomy): domain Bacteria; phylum Pseudomonadota; class Gammaproteobacteria; order Enterobacterales; family Enterobacteriaceae; genus Rahnella; species Rahnella bruchi. The sequence goes on from NZ_QZWI01000004.1 coordinate 280,142, forward strand.
CAGAAAGTGGTCGTACGTAACTACAGCAACAAGACCGGCGCGGAAGATGTTTCAACCCGTTATGACGACAGCCGCTGGATGCCGACCTACGGCATTGTGTATAAACCGTGGAAAGTTATTTCCCTGTACGCCAACCATACCGAGTCTTTGCAGCCGGGTGATGTGGCACCGAATACCGCGACAAACTACGGTACGACCACCGGTATTGCGCATTCAAAACAGAATGAAGTGGGCGTGAAAGCAGATTTCGATCGCGTCGGCGGATCGCTTGCGTTATTTGAAATCAAAAAACCTTCCGGCATTCTGGACAGCAATAAATACTACGGTATGGACGGCGAACAGCGTAACCGTGGCGTGGAGCTGAACGTGTTTGGCGAACCGGTGCTGGGCCTGCGTCTGAACGGCAGCGCGACCTGGATCGATCCGGAAATGACCAAAACGGCAAACAATACCTATAACGGTAAAGATGCGATTGGTGTGCCGCGCTACAACATGGTGCTGGGCGCAGAATATGACATCAAACCGGTGGAAGGCTTGACGGCGACGGCGCTGATTAATCATTCCGGCTCACAGTGGGCTGATTCTGCCAACACCAAGAAAATTGACTCTTACACCGTGTTGGATCTTGGCGTGCGTTACCGGACTAAACTCAATCAGAACGATATGGTCTGGCGTGCGGGCGTTGATAACGTGACTAACGAGAAATACTGGTCAAATATCGACAGCACCGGAACCTATATCTATCAGGGCGATCCGCGTTCGCTGAAAGTCTCTATGACTTACGACTTCTGATCATTCATTCATAATGATAATCATGGGGATGCGTCGGGCATCCCTTTTTTATCCTCCTCCAGTGTTGCCCTTAATCTGTTAAACGCCCTGCATCGGCTTCGGCGAAGAAGTAAACGGAAGGTACTGATACATCCAGGTTTCGGACAACGTTTTGTCTCCGGATTTGAGGTAGAGCCGGAGTTCAACCGGTTCCTTACCCTCGGCATGCAAATCAAAAAACGTGCGCCAGTGGCCCTTTCCGCCGGGGGATTTCTCCACCCTGATATCTTTCAGCGTGCCGCGGGAAGCAGTGACCACTGCGTCAAGGTGAGTGTCTGCGGGAAGGTGCTCCAGCACATCACCCTGAAATTCAACCATAAATTTTCGCGCATCGGGATCTTTATACGCACCGGGATTGCCTCCTCTTCCCATCCGCGTTATCCCGCAGCGTGCCAGTTTCGATGGAAAAGGCTCATCGGCCAGCCAGTGTAAGCGATAGCTGAATTGATACTCACTGCCAGCTTTGGCTTCCTTTTCCGGCACCCACATCGCGGCGATGTTATCGAAAATCTCGTCATCGGTCGGGATTTCGACGAGTTGCACCGCGCCTTTACCCCAGTCGCCTTTCGGCTCAACCCACAAATCCGGGCGTCGCTCATAACCTGCTGAGCCAAGGTAGCTGGCAAAGTCGCGCTGCTTCTGCCGCAGGCCAAAACCCCGCGGATTATTGTCACTGAACGCCGAAAGCCGGATCTGCAAAGGATTATTCAACGGCCGCCAGATATGTTCATCACCGCCGGTCCACAATGCCAATCCATCGGAGTCATGGACTTCGGGTCGCCAGTCGGAGGCAGATCCTTTCGCCAGTTCGGAAAACCAGAACATAGAAGTCTGCGGGGCGATACCCAACCGGCCAACGTCACGCCGCAAAAACAGCGAGCATTCTACGTCCATCACCACACCTTTGGTTCGCTGCATATCAAACCGGTAGGCACCGCAGACACTCGGCCCGTCTAGCAGCGCGTAAACAACCAGATGGTCGCTGCCCTTTTCCGGGGTTTCGAACCAGAAATGTGTAAAGTCGGGGAATTCCTCTTTGGTATCGCCAAAAACAGTGTTAATCGCAATTCCGCGCGCAGACAAACCAAACTGCCCCTGCTCGCCCACAGCACGAAAATAGGACGCGCCCAGAAACGAAACCCAGTCTTTAACCCCATGACTTTCAAAGGATTGCTGATGTTCCAGCACGCGAAAACCGCTAAAAACGTTACCTTTCACGGCGGACAACGCATTCTGATAGTTATCCGGAAAAGTGAAATAGTCAGCATTCTGGATGATTTCTCTGGCACTTTTGTTTTCAACTACCGACATTTTCAGCGGCAATTTATGCAGACTACTGACGCTGAAGAAGGTCACAGGAAAACGACTGACGCCCTCGTTAAACAGCGCATATTCCGGCTTATACATGACTTTGCTGTAAACATCGTAATTGATATTGGCCACAGCACTGTCGGGCACCTGTTCAGGTGCAACATAAGGATGTCTGGCACTCTCTCTGGCTTGCTGTATCAGCCCTTCAAAGGTAAAAGGCACTTGTGCTGCAAGCTTTAAACGACGGGCAGCAAAAACGGCTGGAGTGAATCCCAGCGCCGCCAGCGCCATCGAAAATGAAGTAAAAGTCAGCAAGTCTCGCCGCGTCACCATAAACAACATCCACTCATGTTTGAGGATAAATTTTTCTTTTCAGAAAGTAAGAAGCCATTTACCAGGCAAGCCGTGGTTCAATTTTAGAACACTTCGGCAGAAAAAATAGGTGTACAACTCATTTTGCGGATTGTGCGGTATAACAGGTCAGACTCTGCGGTCAAAAACCCAAAAAAGCTCATTAACACGCGTGCTCACAATAATGGGAGTCTTATCCAAAAACATTATTTAAAAAAGTGACCCGTTTGGCTAATTTTTTTAGAAAAATTAATATCCATACGGGGGAAATGTTTTAAAGCGAGTTCGTCTGGGTTTTTAAATCTCTTTTATCCGCATAAACTTCCCTTATGAATTTGCTGTGATATATAAAAACCCATCTTCTGCATCGCGTTTTTTTATCTGATCAAAAATAAGCATATCAAAATTATTTACATTCATTTAAGTGATGGATAAACGTCTTTTCAATCAGGACAATGATCAAACCACAAAAGCAAAAATAAATACAAATCATAAAGATAAAAGAAAATGTCCAAAAATGCACATTGATCGGCACCTCAGTATGACGATATAACAGCGCCAGAAAATATCACCCGCCCTCCCTTTCAGGTCTAAAGGTTAATTCTTATGAAGGCAAGACTCATTGCTTTTGGCATCTTAGCTGCGCTAAATGTACAAAGCTCTCAGGCAAGTTTCACGACTAATGTCACAGCAGGAAGCATTGTTGAAAATGAAACTATTGATGACCCTGCAAATACTCAAAATGTATTTGGCAGCGTAATTAATTCGACGATCAATAACGGTTCACAACATGTGTTTGCAGGCGGTATCGTCAACGGAATGAATAACCTGGCAGGAACACAAACTGTCGATTACCTTGGCCTGATTGCCAACTCGTCTCTTAATGGTGCAGATGCCAGTTTGCTTCTCAGCGGCAACGCTGCGAATGTCAGTATCAATGCCGGTACCATGGATATCCTCAATGATGGCGTTGCTACGGATACAGTCGTCACCGGCAACAGTTCCGTGCTCGATAACCACTTTGGCGCAGATTACGATACTCACGTTAGCGCGGGTGGCATCCTCAATACCGGATCTCTTAATGAAACCAACGAGATCAACACCGCGCAATCTTATAATGCGGTTATTGAAGATGGCGGCACGCAGAATGTTCAGAACGGCGGCATGAGCGAAGGTACTACAGTACAGAAAGGTGGCCAGCTATATGTTAAGGCCAATTATCATCCTGAAGACACCAGCCTTGATCCTGTTTCCGGGGTAGCCAATGACACGACCGTGTATGGTCAGATGACTAACCGTGGCGGTATCGATAATGACACAGTGGTAAAAGCTGGAGGTTATTATACCTCCGGCTACATCAGGTCAGATGGTTTAAATAATGAACAAGCTTCCGTGTCCAATAACCTGCTTGTAGAGCAAGGTGGATATGCACAACTGAGTGGATATTCTGTCGTCAACAATTTAACTGTTGAGGGCATGGCAGACAGTTATGATCAAGCCAACCTGTACGACACTGTTGTCGCATCTGGTGGTGTGTTGACCATCACCGACCACAGCCAGGCGAATAACATTACAAATAATGGCCTATTAAACATTAAGGCTGCCGGAAAAGTTGATCCTGTCATTACAGGGGACGTCATCACAAACAGCGATGCTACGACCATTGTCTGGGCCCATGCTGACACGTCGGCTGCCGATTTTACCGTCTCGGGTAATCTCTATTTCGACGGTTCAAATGACGTTGACCATTCAACTGCAACCGTCCGCCCCGCAAGTTATCAGGTTAATTCTCTGGATATGGAGGGCGGCAGTGTCTATCTTGATCCTGCCAACTACAGCTCACTGACTACTGATTCACTCAGCGGTAGCGGTAACTTTTACATCTACACCAGCATTGGCGACCAGAAAACCAGTACCCTGAATATTACCGGTAGCGACAGCGGCAATTTTAATGTCTATGCCAAAGATTCCGGCGTCAGCCCTGCCAACGATGCCCCTCTGCGCGTGGTGACAGCAAACGGCGGTACCGTTGAATTTACCCTTGCCAATAAAGGCGGTGTCGTCGATGCCGGGACTTATGAATATCGCCTGATCGCTGACGGTACCGGTAACTGGGATTTATCGACAGGCGTTCAGCCGCCAGCACCACCCGATCCGGTTGATCCGGTAGACCCGGTCAATCCGACCAATCCGACAGATCCCACTGATCCGACGAACCCGGTAGATCCAACGCCACCGGCACCACCGGCGCCGCCGAAACCCACTTATACGCCGTCAACGTCTGCCGTGCTTTCAATGGCCGTCACTGCGCCGGTCATCAACGATGTGGAAATGCATACCGTACGTGACCGCATCGATGCGGTGCGCGATATTTCGCATGACCTGAACGTGTGGTCACGTTACATCGGCAGCAAGCAAAGTGTGAATAACGACGCAGCCGGGTTTGATATGAACCTGAACGGTGTAATGCTCGGTGCAGACGCCAGTACAGATTATACCAGCAGCCATCTGACCGTCGGGGGTTTCGTCGGGTATACCAACAGTGATGTGGATTTCGACCGGGACGGTTCGGGTAACGTCGATTCATGGTCAACAGGGGCGTATCTGAGCTGGATGAATAACAGCGGCTATTATGTTGACGGTATTGTAAAAGCCAACCGGTTCAGCGATGACGTGAACGCCAAAATGACCAGCGGTGAAAGAGCGGACGGCGATTACAACCAGAACGGGTTATCAGCGCATCTGGAAACCGGGAAATACTTCAGGTTTGATCAGTCCTTTGTCGCCCCTTATGTTGGCATTACCGGTTTTACGACTAATGACAGCAACTACACGCTTTCCAATGGCATGAAGGCCGATGTGGACAGTGTGAAATCTCTGGTCGCGGAAACGGGTGTCAACATCGGTACCACCTACAACGTGCGTTCGGTAGAACTCAAGCCTTACGTGAAACTCGCCGTGGCAGACGAAACGGTTAGCGGCAACTCCGTGAAGGTCAACAACGACCAGCTGGAAGATGACATGTCCGGTGTAATGGGTATTTATGAAGCCGGTGTAAACTCGCAAATCACCCAAAATCTGAATGTCGGTGCCAGTGTGCAGTACAACCACTCCGATAACATGGAATCACCGTTTATTGTGAATGCTGGTTTATCCCTGAAATTCTGATGCACTGCATATATACAAAAAATCCACGCAATGCGTGGATTTTTCTTTTTATGGCCTCACCGGAAATTAAAGGTTATCCGGTCTGATGTTTACGGCATCAGGATAATTTTACCGCTGAAACTGCGGGTTTCAAGCAGACGATGCGCGTCTGCACCGGCAGATAAAGCAAACTGAGTGACGGGTGGAAGTGTCACCTTCCCGTCTTTAATCAGTGCAAACAGACGGTCTGCGCGACGCTGACGCTCTTCACCGGAAACCAGATAAGTCCAGAGATCAGCGCCCAGTATACCGTGCGAATTCAGCTGAAGGCGCGACGGGTCAAATGCAGAAAGCGCACCGCCTGACATACCGAACAACACCACCCGCCCGCCGTCTTTAAGCGAATCGAGGCTTTCAGTAAGCGTGGTACCGACCGAATCAAACACCACATCACAGCCACCGCTCTGCCATTCCCTGACCTCTTTAGCCCAGGTATCGTAACCGGCAGCGGCCTCTGCACCGAGCCCGAGACAGGCAGACTGCTTGTCCTGATTCGACGCGACGGCAAAAGTGTGGATGCCCTGATGCTTCAACATCTGCAATAGTAACCGGCCAACGCCACCCGCTGCCGCCAGCACCGCAACATGCATTCCGGCACGCAACGGCAACACATCGTGCAGCAGATAATCGGCAGTCAGACCCTGTAATAACACGGCCGCAGCGTCAGATTCTGATAACCATTCCGGCAGGCGGATAGCGTGTTCAACCGGCACACAGATATGGCTGGCATGTGCCAGTGGAACATCGGCAAAACCGACCCGGTCCCCCGCTTTCCAACCTTTAACGTTTTCACCGACGGCAATCACACGACCTGCGCCCTCATAACCGGCAATATAGGGTGAATTGCCCGCCAGCGGATAACGCCCCTGACGGCGATAAATATCAGCGAAGTTCAGTCCGGCAGCGGTCACCGCCACCAGCAGTTCATCACCAGCCGGAACCAGATCCGCAGATTCATGCATGTGTAACACATCTGCCGTACCTGTATTTTCAAAAACCAGTGCCTGCATTGCCGTTCCTTAAAAAGTAATTTTACGATTATGGCGGCGATTATCGGCATGCGGGGACCGGAGATAAAGTGATGTCTGCTTTATTAATTCGATAATAAAAATTTATAATAACCTTCTTTATTCTTACCGGATGAAATAATGGACTACTTAAAGTGCATTGAATCCTTCATCAGCGCGACAGAGTCCGGCAGTTTTACCGCCGCTGCTGATAAGCTCGGGATTACGCCAGCGATGGTGGGCAAACATATCCAGATGCTGGAAAAACGCACCGGCTGCGTGCTGATTAACCGCACGACACGGCGTCAGGGACTGACAGAAGCCGGGCACCGCTTTTATCTGTACGGCGTGCAGATCCTCGCGACCATCGAAGATGCTGATTCACTGGCCCGGCATCTCAACGAAGAAGTCACTGGTCTGCTGCGTATCAGCGCACCGGTTTCGTTCGGGCAAAGGATACTGACGCCGATATTGTCGACCTTTTTGCAGCGTTTTCCCGCGGTGAATGCCTGTCTGGTGTTGAGCGACCGGCGTGTGGACTTGATTGAGGAACGCTTCCAGATAGCCATCCGCATCGGCAATTTGCAGGATGAAGGCTATATCGCCGTACCGCTTCCGCCCTATGAAATGGTACTGGCGGCATCGCCCGCTTATCTGGATAAACACGGTACGCCTGAGGATCCGGCTGATTTATCCGGCCACAACTGTATCAGTTTCAGCCAGTGGCGCGCCGATCATCTCTGGCCGCTGAACGGACCTCAGGGACTGGTTGATGCACTGGTATCCCCGAGACTTACCGTCGATTCCGGCGAAGCTATCCGCCAGGCCGCCTTATCCGGTCTTGGGATCGTCATGCATTCGTGCGTGATGTTGCAGGAAGATATCGATGCCGGAAGACTGCGCCGCGTGTTACCTGATTACGCGCCGGTTCCGAGACCTATGCACCTGCTGCGACTTCCCAACCCTCCGGCGCCGCTGGTTTCCGCTTTCTTTGAGCACTTTATGGAAGAGCTGGCTAAGTCCTGAAAGCACTGCGGGATCTTATTGAATATAAACGCCCTTCATAAGCCCGCAGCTTATTCAGCTCAGGGCTCAAATCCATAAAACTGCGGAGCGGGATCATGCGAATATTCAGGCCTTATACACCTCCACGGAAATAAAAAATGACGACCTTAAATGAACGCCTTGAGTGGCGCTATGCCACCAAAAAATTTGATGCGACCAAAACTGTAGAAACTGAAAAACTGGAACGTATTCTCGAAGCGATTCGTCTGGCTCCGACATCCAGCGGCCTGCAACCGTTCGAATTGTTTGTCGTCACCAATCCTGATATTCGCGCCAAAATCCGTACCGTTTCCTGGGATCAGGCGCAGGTTACCGACTGTTCGCATCTTCTGGTATTTGCAGCGTGGGATGACATCACGCCAGAACGTGTGAATATGATGTTTGACCTGACCAACGACATCCGTGGTTTTAAAAACGAAGGCTGGGAAAACTATCGCCAGATGCTGCTGGGCATCGTCGCAGATCGCGGCACCGAAGCGAATTACCAGGCCGCTGCACGTCAGGCCTATATCGGTCTGGGCGCAGCGCTGATTGCTGCCGCCTTTGAAGAAGTCGATGCCACCCCGATGGAAGGTTTCGATCCCGTTGCCGTTGATGACATCCTCGGTCTGAAAGAGAAAAACTTACGCAGCGTGGTCATGCTGCCGCTGGGCTATCGTGCAAACGAAGGTGACTGGCTGGTCAACCTGAAAAAAGTGCGCCGCAGCCGCGAGAACTTTGTGACTGAGATTAAATAAGCCGGTTACTCCCCTCTTATTCGTGGTTTACGGGTAAGAGGGGCAGCTTCAAAAACAATCCCCGCCCGCTATCAGATTAACTCTCCCTAATCCCCTCTGAAAATGCCGCTAAAATCATTACTCAGGCCCAAGTGACAACGGGCTGCTACGTTTAAAGAAAACAACCGGGGTAATGATGAAGGAAAAAGACGAGAAAACCAGTCTGATCGGGCTGGCCATCGGAGCCGCAGTAATGGGGCTGATTGCCAGCGGGAAAACCATTAACAGTTACAGCATCACAGAGGAACTTCGCCGACTGGGGCGCAAAAAAGGCGACGGACTCGAGGATGAAATTTTTGTAAAAGCGGCGGAACTGGTCAGCAAAGGATCATGACCGACCTGCCCGACTCTGGCTCTGGCTCTGATCAGGCCCGAGCCAATTTTCCTGGTGACAACCCGGCACGTTCTGTGCAGGATGAGTTTTTTCTTTCCGGGGATCATTCATGAGCGCAAAAACGGCATCGCTGGAAAGCCGTATCCGGCAACAATGGGATCAGCTTTCGTTGCACGAACAACGTTTGGCCGATGTCCTGTTAGCCGCACCGGGTCAGTTAGCGATGAATACCGCGACGGAACTGGCACAAAGCGCGGGCGTATCCAAGGCCACGGCCACACGGTTCTTTCGCCATATTGGTTATGAAAGTTACGACGCTGCACGTCGTCAGGCGCGTGAAATGCAAAACAGCGGTTCGCCGTTGTATCTTCAGGCTGCGCCCAGCGCTTCGCCCTTCGGTACGCTGATACAAAATCATCTGGAAAAAGAGATTTCCAGCCTGGTAAACACTTTCCGTTCACTGGAAAACGACCAGCTGGAGGCCTGCGTGGAGGCCATCGCTGATGCCAGACGCGTAGTCGTCATGGGCTGGCGTCACAGCCAGACAATCGCCATGCTGATATACCGCGACCTGATCCACGTTCACCCCGACGTACGCCTGCTGCCGCGTGCCGGTGATTCACTGGCGGAACATCTGGCTGCTCTCGGTCCAAAAGATGTGGTGATCTGCGTCGGATTGCGCCGCCGGATGCCTGCACTGGAAACCGCCATGAGCGCACTTGCCGAAATGCAGGTGCCTATGTTGTATATCTCTGATGTGTTGGCGGGTAAACCGGCCAAATATGCCAACTGGGTATTGCGTTGCCACACCGACGTGAATCTGATTTTCGACAGCACCGTGGCGCTTTCCGGCGTCTGTAACCTGCTTTGTTCGCTGGTTGCCCGCAGCATGGGAAAAACCGGCAGCTACCATCTTGCCAGCATCGAAACCCTGCACCAGAGCCTCGAAGAGCTGGAGTGATGCCCCACGCTGGCGCACCGTCTCGATATTCCATCCCCAAATCAGTGCAGCGGCAGATCTTCCTGCCGCTTTCCCTTTCCTTCTCGTGAAATCAGTGAAATTAAAATAACAAAACAAGAAACAGTTGTTTCTCATTGATTACTTAAGAAAAAACCGTTTCCTGCCTTATTTAGCCTGCGACTGATTAAAAAACTGGCATGGAAACTGCTCTGAGGTTAGTGACATTTCACCAACACCAGGGAAACACCATAATGAAAAAAATAGCATTGCTGATCGCCGCTTTAGTTACTGCTGGCGCGGCTACCACGGCACAGGCTGACACGCTGTCAGATATTAAAAGCAGCGGCAAAATCACCGTCGGTATCGACCCGACGTTTCCTCCTTATGAGTTCACCAACGACAAAGGCGAGATCACCGGTTACAGCGTGGCAATCATGCAATCGTTCGCTAAAGATCTGGGCGTGAAACTGGAATTTCAGAAAACCGCGTTCAGCGGCATTTTGCCAGGCCTGATTTCCGGCTCATTCAATGCAGAAGGTTCTTCTCTTAACGTCACAGCAGAACGTGCCAAAAAAGTGCTTTTTACGGTGCCTTACAGCAAAACCGTTAACGGCGTGCTGGTGCGTGAAAGCGATGTCAAAAAATTCAGCGGTAAAACCCTGTCGCCGGAACAGTTGTCCGGCCTGAGCGGTGCAGTGAAAAGTGCCAGCGTGCCGGAGCAGTTGCTGAAAGGCTTTAACGAGACGCTGACCAAAGAAGGCAAAAAGCCGATCACCATCATCAGCGTCGATACCCTGGACCAGACTGTCAGCACGCTGATGACCAAACGTGCTGACTTCGTGTTTGACGATATATCCGTGCTCGCGCCGATCGTTAAAAAATACCCGAATAAAGTGGTGCAGGTCGGCGAAGCCGGTCCGTCACAGTGGATGGCATGGGCTACCCGTAAAGACGACACCAGTCTGAACAAAGCCATCAGTGAACATATTCTGTCGATGCAGAAAGACGGCGAACTCACTACGCTGCAAAAACAATATCTCGGCACCACCTTTACCGTGCCCGCCAGCGATTTCATTCCCCAGGAGTAAGTTATGTGCCAATCCCTGCTGACGGTGCCTGCCGGTCATGGCCAAACCTTTATCGTGAACAAAGGGCAATTTATTACCGTCATTGATGCCGAAGGCCAGCAAGCCGCCGATTTTGTGGCCGTGAATGCCGCTGATCTGAATGAAAAACTGTCGCCGGTGCATACGCGTCAGCATCTGCGCTCACTGTTCTTCAAACCGGGAGACGCGCTGTGGTCGAGTGAAAACCGCCCGATGCTGCGTATCGTTGCCGACACCATTGGTATTCATGACGCCAATGTTCCGGCCTGTGACCGCACGCGTTTCAGTATCGATTTCGGAGTAGAAGGCCACCGTAACTGCGTCGATAACCTGCTCGAAGGCATGAAGGCACACGGCGTGACCTATTTCAGTCTGCCGGAGCCGTTCAACCTGTTCCAGAACGGGCCGGTCACTGCCGATGGCCGTATGGAGGTGACCGATCCGAACAGCAAAGCCGGTGACCGCATTGTCTTCGAGGCACTGTGTGATCTGATTTGTGCGGTGTCATCCTGCCCGCAGGACATCATTCCCGGCAACGGCTTACAGGTGACGCCGGTCGATATTCAGGTAAGCAACCATTACCACGCGGAGGTAACACATGCTGTTAATGCGTGAGGCCTGGGCCGAAAACGAAGTCCGTCCGCTGGCAGCGTCGGCAGACATCAAAGCCGGTGAAACAGGCTCCATTCGCGTTCTGCGCGGCCAGCTGCTGCGCATCACGGCGGCGGGTGAAGGCGCGGTGGCTTCCCTGTTTGGTTTCAGCCTGACTGACCCGGCAGCCTGGCTGTCAGTCCATCACACCCGCGTATTCAGCAACAGCTATCTGCTGGGTTCAGGAATGCGTCTGGTGAATAACCGCCGTCGTCCGGTGATGGTGCTGGGTAAAGACAGCGTAAAACGCCATGACCTGCTGCTGCCGGGTTCGACCACCGCGTGGCTGGCAGAGCGCGGTTATCAGGGCGACGGCTGCATCGAATCGGTCAGCGCGGAACTGGCACGGCTGGGCATGAACGTGCCGAAACTGCCGGATCCTATCAATCTTTTTATGCATGTCCGGCTGACGCGTGAAGGCGATATTTTGCCGGAAACCAACCGCACGCAGCCGGGGGACAGCATCACTTGTCGCGTGGTCGCTGATACCCTGTTTGTCGTTTCCGCCTGTTGTACGGGTATTGAAGGCAACGATAAACCGGCTCCGCTACGCCTTTCGGTGGCGGAAAACCTGTCGGCATTTGGCGAGGAGTAGCGCATGTTGGGGCTGGACGAACAGGTGATTGCGGCGCTTCCCGAATTAGGGCACGGCCTGCTGATGACGCTGACGCTTACCGTACTCGCGGCGCTGCTGAGCCTGATATGCGGGCAAATCATCTGCTTTCTCCAGCTGCGCAAAGCCTGGTTGTGGCGTGCTATCGGGCGACTGTACGTCAGTCTGATGCGCGGCACTCCGGCCATCGTGCAACTTTTTGTGGTGTTTTTCACCCTGCCGCGTCTGGGGCTTGGCGGTCAGCCGATGCTGGCAGCGGTACTGGCGATTGGCCTGAACAGCGGCGCATATGTCGCGGAAATCCTGCGTGTTAATCAGAGTCTGGTAACGCGCGGACAGCGTGAAGCTGCACGTACGCTGGGGCTGAACCGCTGGCTGACGTGGTGGTACGTGATTAATCCACAAGTGATCCGCGCCAGCCTGCCGATGCTGGTCAATGAGTTTACGATTTTGCTCAAAACCACGCCGCTGGCATCCGTGGTGGCGCTGACCGAACTGACCTATGCCGGACAAATCGTGATTGCCCGCACTTACGATGCCACACAGGTGCTGCTTTTAGTGTCAGCAGGTTATTTGCTGATCGCCCTGCCGCTCATCAGCGCCGTGCGGCAACTGCAAGCGAAACGGAGGACGACGTAATGGACTGGCAGGCAATTCTCACCTCATTACCGTCGCTCGGCGCGGGCATGATCGCCACGCTGAAACTCTGCGCGATAGCGGCAATCTGCTCGCTGTTGTGGGGCACGCTGATGGCGGTTGCCTTGATGCGAGCCCCGCCTTTCTGGCAGCGGTTACTGCATGTTTACACCAGCCTGACGCTGGCGCTTCCGCTGCTGATTGTCATCTATCTGCTTTATTTCGTGCTGCCGGAATACGACATCACCTTTACCTCGCCGCAGGTCGGCGTTCTGGCGCTGACCTTGTATTACGCGCCGTACATCGCGCAGGTGATTCGCTCAGCAATAGAGATGTTACCGCGCGGACAGTGGGAAGCCTGCCGCGTGTTAGGGCTGAGCCGCACCGAACAGCTGCGCGACGTGGTATTGCCACAAACGCTGCCGCAGATGCTGTCACCGCTGGTCGGACTGATGATCGGTCTGATTAAAGATTCCGCGCTGCTGTCGATTGTTTCGGTGCAGGAATTTATGTACGCCGCCAAACAGGCGATTTCTGAGACTTACGCGCCGCTGGAGATTTATCTCACGGTCGCGCTTTGCTACTGGGTGCTGAACAGTCTGATTGACTGGCTGGCGCGCCATATTGAATTTCGCATGACGCGCTATCGTCGCGGCATGCAACATTAACCAGGAGAAAAAAATGTCGGCTGAATTTGAGCATCGTGACATCCAGTTGATAGCCGCCCGCCACGGGAAAGCCGTGCGTCTTGCCAAAGGCGAAGCCGTGCAGGTAGTGAATCTTTATGGAACACAGGTGGTAGATTGCTGGGCGTACAACGCCGAAGACGTCACTGAATATATGTGTATGGAAGCCACCCGCGTCTGGAACCAGCGGCTGAATCCGCAGGTCGGCGACAGCTTTATCACCAGCCAGCGCCATCCGATTCTGACGCTGGTCGACGATACCTCACCGGGCGTACACGACACCTTTATGGCCGCCTGCGATGCCCGTCGCTATGAGTTGCTCGGCTGCACAGAACCGCACCGCAACTGCCACGATAACCTGTTTGAAGGCATGGCTGAACTGGGCGTGAAACTGCCGCACGGTAATCTGGCTTCGTTCAACATCTTCATGAACATTCAGGTACAACCGGATGGCCGCACGCTGAAAACCCTGCCGGTCGTCACGCGTCCGGGTGATTACATTATCCTGCGCGCCGAAATGGATTGCTACGTCGCCTTCTCCGCCTGCCCGCAGGACATCGTCAGCATTCAGGGTCAGGGCGACAACACCCCGCGCGATGCCGAACTTCGCATTCTGACGTCCGGTTTCCCGCAGGTGACATTACAGGGGGCATGGGTGCCGGAAGGGGTTTAATGATCGGTGATTTGTTGGAGAGAGAGTAAATCCACGCAGATGCGTGGGTTTATTAACACCCTCTGGTCCCTGTGATCAACTCTATACTGATTTCATGATAGCCCCAGACAGTACTGTATTGTTCGTTGTCACACGTTTTCGGGTCAGGGACATAATTCGACCAGTAAAACCGCCACACCAGGCCATCTTTACGTTTGGTGTATCCCTTGCTGATAAAAAATTGTTCTATTATTTTTTCAGCAGCAGGTACGTCTGCAACATCACTCCAGGTAATGCTTCGCTGAAAATAGCCATAGTTATCATCCCCTTCACTATAATACGTGATTATTCCTGGAATGTTTGGCGGCTCCATAAACAAATCCGGCGTAATGAAGTAGTAATGCACGTAATCTGAACGGGAATACTCTCTACCGTCAAAGGTGTCAGCAGTTTTAATAATTACATAAATAAACCCAGAAAAAAACATAGCAAAAGCAAGCAGTAACCATTTAATTAAATTACACAATTCACAACCCCAATTATTATAATGGAAAATTAGAATGATAGAATTCATCACCATGTGGGGTTTGGGCTATCCCCACCAATACTAAAATAATCTGGCGCAAACGGGTGGTGAGGATGAAAGTTAAAATGTGAGGGCATTTCTGGTTTATATCGAAAATCAAAACCATTACGTAATGTTATATATGCCTCACCATTTAATCTATTTTTATCGGCAAACAGGTCTTTAGCTGGTGTGTTTAAATATCTGTTAGAAATAAATTTTTTAGATAAATCCCCCAGAGGTTTTATATAGTCTAACCAGGAAGGAACGTAACCTAATCGGGGTAAAAATTTCTTGGGCGGGCATGGTTGAGGAAATAATAATGGTCTAAAACCATAATTTTTAAAACCACCCATTGGGCCATAATGATCCCATATTGATAAAGCATAAGTTAACCTCGTTGGCTGAGCTAACCTCAACACATCGACATCATTACCGAATATCCTGTAAAAACCGACCAGATCAGAAACGAGGTCTTCACAACTGAAACCGCTATCCGTTTTCCAGTTGATAATACTTGAATCCTGAAAAGCTTCAAACCTCCACGCGATTTTCATCATGATAGTGAGTGCGACTCTTTTTTTCATTTCATCACTCAAACATGATCGAACCATTAAAGGGGAATGGATCCCACCCCATATGTTCAATTCTTTACCATCAATGAGATAGGCCATTTCCTGATAATAATCTACGGGGAAATACCATTCATTTAGCTTTGGGAAAAATTTCCTACCTTTTTCCTCGAAGAGAATTTTTTTTAGCCTTCTCATATCGTCACCTCGGGCATGACCAAGATCTACCCACCCTAAAATTTTAGTATAAATTAATCCCTTGGTTCTGAGCCCATAGGAAAGCCCATCCACAATATGCTTCCGTTCACTCATACATCCCCCTTACATCACAATATCTTGCCAGAAACTGTAACCGGACGTACCGGCCTGATGGTGTTGCCAGGTAATACTGTTGAAGGTGAAGATCAGCGTTTCTTCGGCTTCGGCACCGTTGTGATCGACGGAGTGTGGGAAATTAAGCGAGACATCAATAAGGAATGCATCACGTAACTCAATTGAATAATACTTACTGTTCATACCCGTTTTATTGGTGCGCAAAATATCAAAATTGCATTGCAGTTTTTCATTATTGGCAATGGCTACCCCGAGCAAGGGCGAGGATTTGTCTACCAGTTTGGTCACTGAAACAGGCTGATGACAAACGTTTTGAGCACGGTGGGTGCTGTGTGTGAGGGCGAGAAGAAAGATTTGATCCTGATGTGAGGCCTGATATTTATTTCCCATAGAGTCATAAGTTCCGCAACCCTGCGATATCAGCCCTTGTTTTTCACCGGTTAAGGTCATATAAATCAAATTAGCCATGATATAACTCCTTTTAGTTCCAGAGTTTATAACTCAGCGAATAGGCTTAAACAAATACTAGATATCAATACCAATTAAAATAATAATTCATAAGAATTATATCTCTATGACCTCACTAAAGTGATAACGACAACGTATTATTCCCACGAATGAATTACATTAATAACCGTTTGAAAAACAGAGCTTACTAACCCTTTAAGTGAATATTCTTAAAGGGTTAACATTAGTGATTTCATTTATTACGCAATGGCTATTCCGGTTTTACAGCCCTTTCCAGCGCCGTTTTTAATTCATTTTCTGTCATCCGCACACAATAAGTCGGCATACCGCGCTCAAAGCGCCAGCCTTCGGAAAGTGCGCCTGTATCCACGGTGTCAAAACCAAAAGCGTCATACAGTGCAATAACTGCTTTTTTCGTTTCAGGATCATCACCTGCCAGCGGCAGAGCGCGACGTTGCGCATCGCCGGAGGGCAGACCATCGCTTTCGAGATCGGTCATCTGAATCGCATTGAACGCTTTGGTGACTTTCGACTGCGGCAGAAAACCGGCGAGATATTCGCTGGTAGTGGTGCTCCGGTTATCCAGCTCAGCCACCTGCCCGTCGCGCTCTGGATAATAGTTCACAGCATCGATCACCGGTTTACCGGCAATCTCTGCCACCGGCAATTGCCCGATAGCCGTCAGCGGCACGGCGATCACCACGATATCGCCAAAAGAAGCGGCTTGCGCCGCTGTACCGGTTTCACAACCGATCATAGGTTTAAGACTGAACAATGTTTGCGGCCCGCGTGAATTACTGAGCATGACCTGATGCCCGGCTTTGATCGCCAGTTTAGCCACCGCTCTGCCCACAAACCCCGCACCAATAATGCCTATTTTCATGATTCTCACCTTTCATTTTGCTGTCGATAGGTTAAGAATAATTCCACACTCAGTATTGATAAATTGCCATCAGAACCACAAACAAACAACATACAAGAGGGAATCATGGATCGTTTAACCAGCATGAATGTGTTCGTCAGAACCGCCGATCTGGGTTCTTTCGCGGCAGCGGCAGAAGCGTTGCGCATTTCTCCGCAGATGGTAGCGAAGCATATTGCGCGACTGGAATCCCGCCTGGGGACGTTGCTTATCAACCGCACAACGCGGCGTCAGCACCTGACAGATATCGGGCGCAGTTATTATGAGCGCTGTAAAATCGTGCTTTCTGAGGCCGAAGCTGCGGATGCCATAGCGCTTGAAATGAAAGTCACGCCCTCCGGCACGTTGCGAGTCAATGCGCCGGTGACGTTCGGCACATCGTCTCTTGCGCCTTTCATCACGCATTATCTTGCGCTGTTTCCCGAAACGCAGGTTGAACTGACACTCAGTGACCGGATGGTCGATCCGGTTGAGGAAGGCTATGAAGTGATCCTGCGCATAGGTGAACTCAGCGACAGCCAGATGATTGCTTATCCGCTGCGGCCCTACCAGCTGATTGCCTGCGCCTCTCCTGGCTATCTCGCGCAGAACGGCGTGCCGGAAACGCCTGCGGAACTCGCCACACATTCTTGTCTGGTTTATGGCATCTGGTCGCCTCAGGCACCCTGCCGCTGGCAATTTCACAAAGACGGTAAGATGCATGAAATCCAGCCTGAAGGCCGCCTGCGCTCTAACGACTGGCGAGCGCTGTTGCACGCCGCCGTCAGAGGATATGGGGTTACACTGGGTCCGGCAGAAGTTCTGAGAGAAGAAATCGATGCGGGACGGTTGGTTCAGGTTTTACCCGACTACGAAGGACCTTCGCGACCGATGCATGTGCTGACACCGGCGGGTTTACGCCAGACGGTGAAGATCCGCAGTTTTATTAAGGCGGTGCAGAAGGCATTTGGTTAAAAGGATAAAAATGCTGATCTTAGTGTCAGCAATTTTTCATACACGTATTTATCACCAGACTCACTTTATTTTCAGAAGGAATAATAAAATACCGTTCTCCAAGTTTATACCGCGCCTCAACATCGATACCACTCTCAACCAGATAGAGTTTTAGTATTTTCACTGCCTGCGGTACGTCATTTACCTGAGACCAGGTTACCTTTTCCTCTAAAAGGGTATTTTCGTCACCACCTTGCACATAATAAAGCGCATTATTAGAAATCTGAGGAGCATTTTTAATAATGCCGGGCGTCAGGTAGTAATAATCAAACCAGTTTGATTTACGATATTCTTTTCCGTCAAAGATATAACCAAATAAGAAAAAATTGAAAACCATGCATAATAAAAGTCCAACGGACAACATTACAAAAAAGTAACCAAACCACTTAATTAATTTTTGCACACCACCCTCCACTCTCATTATAATTAACTCACCAGGTTGGCATGGGATTGTCACCGCCAATATGAAAATAATCAGGAGACTTCGGATAATGTGGGAAAATAGGATAATGCGAAGGCATTTTTAGATCTGACGGTTTAACAAATCCCTGTCTTAGGGATAAATACACGTCTCCATTCACTCTATTTTTATCTTCAAAGAAATTTGTCACCGGCCTGTTTAGATAACGATTTGATATGTATAAACTCGATAAATCGCCTAATGGCTTTATGTAATCTAACCATGAAGGAAGAATTCCTAATCTCGGCGATGATTTTTTTCCGGGTGATGGTTTTGGAAATAACAGGGGTCTGAAAGTCTTATTCTTGTGACTCCCAACCGGCCCATAATGGTCCCAAATAGAGAGACTATAGGCAATATCCGTTGGCTGTGACAAAATCAACGGGTCGATACCATTACCGAAAATCCGATAAAAACCAACTAAGTCAGATACCAGATCTTCACAACTAAAACCACTGTCGGTACGCCAGTTTATTAATGAGGTATCCTGCAACGCCTCAAATCGCCATGCAGCCTTCATTATGATGGTTAAAGCGATACGTTTTTTCAGTTCGCTACTCAGACATGATCGCACCATCAGAGGTGCATGAATACCAGCCCAAAGATTAGTAAGGGATTTCTCATGAACAGGAAGATACATTTCCTGGTAATAATCCACAGGAAAATACCAGTCATTTAACTCGCGGAAATACTTCCTCCCTTTCTCTTCAAAAAGTATTTTTTTAAGTTTATTACCATCATCTCCACGAGCATGTCCCATATCTATCCAGCCCAACACTTTGGTGTAGACTAAACCCTTACCACGAGAAGTACCTAAAATGGAGCTGGTAATATCGCTGCGTTTGCTCATATATCTCCAAAGGTATTAAAATAGATTACAACAACCTGTTAACCGAATTGTCAACGAAATGACGTTGCCAAGCATAATAGCTTATTAATCACCGTGTAAACTTCTGAGGTTATATCGCAACATTTTGGCGTAAACAAATATTAAAAATCCATGAATTACGCTAACTGATTTGCTCAGGCTATAATCTTAAAAGGAATGACAACGAATTTGTTTCCATAAAAAAAACCCACGCTCTCACGTGGGTTTTATCGTTTTAAAGCGTTCACACTCTGACGATTAATGCTTTGCCAGCGCCGCCGCGTTTTTCCCGGCGAGAATACCGAAGATGATGATATCGGCGACGGCGTTACCGCCGATGCGGTTCGCGCCGTGGATGCCACCGACCACTTCGCCTGCGGCCCAGGCACCGGTGATCACCTGTTTTTGCGCATCAAGCACGGCGGTATCCGGGTTGATGGTCACACCGCCCATGGTGTGATGCACGCCCGGTGCGATGCGAATGGCAAAGAACGGCCCCTGATTAAGCGGATGACGCAGCGCCGTGGTGCGCCCGAAATCCTCATCCTTTTTCTCGACCACAAACAGGTTGTAGCGCAGCAAGGTTTCGGAAAGCGTCTGCGGATCCATATTCAGTTTCACCGCCAGCTCTTCCGGCGTTGGTGCACTGATAACAAAGCCTTTGGCGATGTACTCGTCAGCCGCTTTGTTATTGGCACGTACCTGCTCGTCGAAGATGACCCAGGCACTTTTCTCCGGCAACGCGATGATTTCCGCAGACACTTTGTCGCGGGTTTCCATCTCATTATAGAAACGCTTACCGGCCTGACTGACCAGGATTGCGCCGCCGCCTCGAATGGCTTCAGAGATCAGATAAGACGTGGTCTGCTCCACCGTCGGGTGGATCTGAATTTCGCCCATATCCACGGTATCTGCGCCCAGTTTCTGTAGCATGGCGATGCCACTACCGGTCGCGCCCGGATGGTTGGTCGTTACAAAACCATCAAGCTCTGGACGATATTTCACCACCATCTCGCGGTTGGCACTGAAACCACCGGTGGCGACGATGACGCTTTTCGCATTCAGAATGCGGCTGTCGTTATATTCATCCACCACTTTCACGCCGGTCACCACGCCATTTTCAGACAGAATTTCAGCAACGGACGTTTCGAGCAGCACTTCGATATCGCGCTTGTTGATGTTTTTCACCAACCCGCTGATCAGGAAGCCACCCACGGCGGAGCGGTCTGCCGGACGGTGCGTACGGTCGATGCTCATCCCGCCAGTGATAGTGATATCGTTGAGCTCAATTTCTTTCGCGGCCAGCCATTCGACGGCTTCCGGTGCCAGCTCGACAAACTCACGCAGCAGGACCGGGTTGTTTTTGAACTTGCCGCCTTTCAGCGTCTCGTCATAGAACAGATCTTTGCTGTCTTCGATACCTTTCAGTTTCTGGAAACGCGTTTCTGCCGCGTTCATCCCGACGGAAGCTTTAATGGTGTTTCCGCCAATGGTCGGCATTTTCTCGATAATCACCACGTGTGCGCCTTCGTCGTGCGCCTGAATCGCCGCTGCCAGCCCTGCGCCGCCGCTGCCGATGACCACAACGTCGAAGTTTTGCGGTGCCTGCGGGTTACCGCCTTCTTCAATCACATGTTCTTTACTGGATGTCGCCAGCGCACGCGAAACGGCTTTTTTCAGCGCCTCACTCTGCGTGGTCGCACCGGTAATGGCATCGACGTGCGGACTGTTAGCGACCAGCATGCGGGTGCGCAGGCTTTCGAAGGTGGTGGTGAAATCGACGTCAAGCGAGTCGTCTTTGACCAGCGCGATGTCGGTGATACGGTCGGTATCGAGCGTGACACTGATTTTCAGCTTCAGCGCTTCGGCTTCCACTTTCTCCTGATAAACCCCTGCCTTATATTTACGACCCGTGACACTGGTGTCGCGGATCATGGCGTCAACCAGTGAGAAGCGCCACAGCGGTTCAGGGATATTCAGTTCTTCGCGCTTATGGCTGTCGATGAACAGTTCGAGGTGATCGTTATTAATAATGCGATCGGCCCAGTCAGGATAGGCAATACAGGCTTTACCGACGGCGATGAGATCAAAACCGTATTCCAGCCCTTTTTCCGCATCGGCTTTGTTGATCACGCCGCCAACACCAATCACCGGCACTTTGGCCAGCGTTTCAGAACGCATCGCGCGGAATTTGGTAATAAGCGGAGTGGGATCCTGAGTATCAACAATGGAAGGACGCAGCAGTTGACCGACCGAGAAATGCACGTAGTCCAGCCCGCGTGCGGCGAGTTTTTCCAGCAGGTACATAGTGTCGTCAAAGCGGATGCCGGGGACTTCCAGCTCTTCCGGCGAGAAACGGTAGCCGATAATAAAGGAGTTATCGGCGAAGCGCTCCGCCATCTTATGGGTGATCTCCAGGACTTCCAGCGGGAAACGGGCGCGTTTGTCGCGATCGCCGCCCCATTTGTCGGTGCGCTGGTTGGAGTTCGGTGAATAAAATTGCTGGATCAGATACGTGTTGGCGCCGTGGATTTCCACACCGTCGAATCCGGCTTTAATAGCACGGTTAACCGCATCACCAAACTTGGTGATCATGGTGTCCACTTCTTCGCCGGTCAATTCTTTCGGCTGGGTCGCGCCTTCACGCGGTGCGGCGATGGCACTTGGCGCAACCGGCGTGCGTCCGCCGATCAGTTCCGGCTCCACCATTCTGCCGCCATGATAAATCTGCAAAATCGCTTTTGAGCCTTTGGATTTAATGGCATCAGCAATTTTCTTCAGACCGGAAATCTTGTTGTCGCTGTCGATGGCAATTGCGCCGGGAAACGCCGGGCCCATACGGTCAATGAAGCAACATTCAACGATGATGGTCCCGATGCTGCCGGCTCTATCGCGGTAATATTCCACCAGCTCACTGGTGACGGTACCATCATAGAAGCCGGTACAGGTGGTCATAGGTGCCATCAGCAGACGGTTTTTCAGTACCGCACCGTTGGGCAACGTAAGCGGATTGAGTACCGGGGTCAGCTTATTCATTGTGATCAACTCCGAAATTTACAGGTCTTGGATTTTTCTGTGGTCGCATTACTTACCGTTCTTAACCCTCTTCATTAACGTAAAGAAGAAACAGGTTTAAATAAGCAATCCGAAGCAGGTGACGAATAGGGAAATCTGGTGGTTCATTATTTGCATTATGCGATGAAATAGGCGCTATAAACGTTCTGAAAGCAGGAGTTGTTTATTTATCCGGCATGAAAATTCATACCACCCTCAAGTGTTAATGATGAGTTGACAAAAATCAACTTTAGATTAACATAAAAAATCCCACCAGCAAAATCAGCAAGTTGACTTCTAGAGTTGGCGTTTACGTTGATTTACTCTACATTCTCTTAAGCGGCAACATCTGAAAAAGAACCGGGAAAAAATAACCACATTCCCTGTAATGATATATGGCTGTATATAAGCGAATTCATCGCCTCAATGACTCTAAGAATAATAGTAATGTCTTAATTTCGTCATAGAGGATGCATCCGCATTACGTACCGCTTAATACATTTTTGTTAAAGAATAATTAATGGTTTTCAGGAACAGAAAACAATCACTAACCACCGGGGCGTAAGGCTCACTCTCAATAACGGGCAAAAATTTTATGAAACCCACATCCAATTTGAATGATCCTAATGTGGCGGTGCCACCGCAAACGGGGCAAAAAAAACGTCTGATCATGCTGTTTCTGCCGGTGCTGGTGGCGGTGCTGTTACTGCTGACGCCAGTCCCTGCCGGGCTTGAGCCTTATGCATGGCACTTCTTCGCTATTTTCGTCGGGGTGATTGTCGGATTGATTTTCGAACCGCTGCCAGGCGCAGTGATTGGCCTGACCGGCGTGGTGGTGATCGCCCTCTTCAGTCAGTGGCTGCTGTTCAGCCCTGCCGAAATCGCCAATCCTAAATTTAAAATGCCGACCGAAGCCTTTAAATGGGCGGTAAGCGGATTTGGTAACTCGACCGTCTGGCTGATTTTCGGCGCATTTATGTTTGCCGCCGGTTATGACAAAACACAGTTTGGCCGCCGTCTGGCCCTGATCCTGGTGAAATACCTCGGTCGCCGCAGTCTGACACTCGGTTATGCCATTACCTTTGCCGACCTGTTGCTCGCGCCTTTTACGCCTTCCAATACCGCACGCAGCGGCGGGACGATTTATCCGATCATCGCCAACCTGCCGCCGTTGTACGGCTCCAAGCCGAATGACCCGAGCGCGCGTAAAATCGGTTCGTATCTGATGTGGGTCGCGATCACCGCCGCCTGTATTACCAGTTCGATGTTCCTGTCTGCACTCGCGCCGAACCTGCTGGCGTTGGCGTTAGTCAAAAGCATCACCGGCTTTACGATTTCCTGGGGCATGTGGTTCCTGGCGTTTCTGCCGCTCGGCGTGCTGCTGATCCTGACCATGCCGCTGCTGGCCTACTGGTTCTATCCGCCTGAAGTGAAGATCAATGACGAAGTGCCGCGCTGGGCGAAAAGCGAACTCGACAAACTGGGTAAGCTGTCGCGCAACGAAATCCTGCTGCTGATCTTCGTGTGCTCTGCACTGCTGATGTGGATTTTTGCCGCTGCCTGGATTGAACCAGCAATGGCTGCCCTGCTGGTCGTGGTGCTGATGCTGTGGACCGGCGTGCTGAACTGGAACGATATCACCAGCAACAAACCGGCCTGGAACACCTTCGCGTGGTTTGCGACGCTGGTGGCGCTGGCGGATGGTCTGGCCCGCGTCGGCTTCATCGCCTGGCTGGGTAAAGAAGGCGGACAGTTGCTCAACGGATTCGACCCGCAGGTCGCCGCCGTCATGCTGCTGATTGCGTTCTTCCTGTTGCACTATCTGTTCGCCAGTACCACGGCGCACACCACCGCGCTGTTACCGGCGATGCTGACCATTGCTGCGGCTATTCCGGGCATTAATATGCCGGTTTACTGCCTGATGATGGTGACATCGCTGGGTGTGATGGGGATCATCACCCCGTACGGTACAGGCCCTAGCCCGATTTACTACGGCAGCGGCTACCTGCCAACGAAAGATTACTGGCGTCTGGGCACCATCTTCGGCGCTATCTTCCTCGGCGGCATGATGCTGATTGCCTATCCGTGGATGGTAATGATGTTCTGATATTCAGCTGTGCAATAAAAAACGCCCCTGGGGAGTGATCTCCTCAGGCGCGTTTTTTTGTGGGTATACAGATCATGCCGCTGTCAGCGATGAGCGAGCTTTCTAAATATAGACGGTTCGAATGAAAGAAACAGTCAGACTTCGAGTGCAGCTAGAATGAGGGCTTCCATTTTCTTCGGGGTGGTGAACGGTGCAAAACGCTTAAGCGGTTTGCCGTCGCGTCCGATCAGGAACTTAGTGAAGTTCCACTTGATCCGTCCACCCAGAACGCCAGGTAATTCATCTTTCAGGTAACGAAACACCGGATGCGCCGCGGCGCCGTTGACCTCCACTTTCTCAAATATCGGGAAGCTCACACCGTAGTTGATGTGGCAGGTCTGCGCGATTTCGTCGGCATCGCCGGGTTCCTGTTTACCGAACTGGTTGCAGGGGAAGCCAAGCACCACCAGACCTGAAGCAGCGAACTTCTTGTAGAGCGTTTCAAGGCCCGCGTATTGTGGCGTGAAACCGCAATGGCTGGCGGTATTAACCACCAGAATCAGCTTACCCGCATAGTCGGCCATAGAGACGAGCTGGCCACTCAGACTGGTGGCGGTCAGTTGATGAAAGGTGTTCATGTCAAAATCCTCAGAGCAGATTTGGAAAGTCGAATCTGGTGACTAAAGTGTAGCTTTTAACCCTCTCCGGCGGATCGATGTTCTTTTCCGCTTCTGAAAAGCAAAAACGGCCAGTGGAATTCCGCTGGCCGTTTTTTTATCTCAATACTGAATCACACCTGCGCCATACCGCCATCCACAAACAGCTCGGTGCCGTTGATAAAACTGGCGGCATCAGAGGCCAGGAACGCCACCACTTTGCCGATTTCTTCCGGTTCACCCAGACGCCCCAGCGGCACCTGCGCCGCAAGCGCATCGAACAATCCCTGGCGGTGTTCATCAGGCACCAGCCCGCCAAGTCCCGGCGTGCGTACCGGCCCCGGACTGACCACGTTCACCCGAATACCGCGACCTTTCAGATCCAGCGCCCAAGAGCGGACAAAGTTACGCACCGCGGCTTTACTCGCGCTGTACACGCTGAAACTTTCGGTGCCCTGAATAGAGGTTGTGGAACCGGTCAGGATCACCGATCCGCCTTCACGCAGCAACGGTAACGCTTTCTGCACAGTAAACAGCACGCCGCGCACGTTGGTGCCAAAAATACGGTCGAAATGCTCTTCGGTAATCGCCCCCAGTGGTTGCATATCGCCGCCGCCCGCGTTGGCAAATAAGATATCCAGATGCCCTGCACTTTTGGCGATTTGCGCATAGACCGCATCAAGGTCGCTCAGCATTGAGGCATCCGCGCGAATACCCGTCGCAGCGCTGCCGATTTCGCTGACTGCCGCGTCGAGTTCAGCCTGACGGCGGCCGGTGATAAATACCTGTGCGCCCTGCTCAGCCAGTTCTTTTGCGCTCGCCAGACCAATGCCGCTGGTACCGCCGGTAACCAGTGCAACTTTTCCGTTCAGTAATCTGCTCATTTTCTTTCCTCAATATCAGTGGAGTTTCAGTGAGCCGCGTTTGCGGCATGGACTTACTGTAGTCCTGCAAGGTTTATTGAAAAATAGTGGAAAATGAAAATGACTATTCATGGCTGTGTATAATAAAAACATACTGACTGGCGGAGTAAACGGATGGATCAGCTGACAGCGATACGGGCGTTTGCCCGCGTGGTGGAAGCCGGGAATTTTACCAGAGCGGCGGATTCTCTCGATATGCCCAATGCGACCCTGAGCAAACTGGTGCAGGAACTGGAAGCGCATCTCGGCGTGCGGCTGTTGCAGCGCACCACAAGGCGCGTGACGGTCACACCGGAAGGTCGCGGGTATTATGAAAAAACGGCGCGTATTCTGCGGGATCTGGAAGACATTGATACCTCGCTCAACACGGCGCGCAGCAAACCACGAGGCCTGTTACGCGTTGACGTCGGCGGTTCCACCGCGCGCGATGTTCTGATCCCCATGCTGCCGGACTTCATGTCGCGCTATCCAGATATCTGCCTCGATCTGGGCGTCTCCGACCGCCCTGTCGATCTCATCAGCGATAACGTGGATTGCGTGATCCGCGGTGGTCCGCTCGACAGCTCGTCGCTGATTGCCCGCAAGATAGGCGACGCAACACTCATCACCTGCGCGACCCCGGCTTATCTGAAATCTTTCGGCACTCCGGCGTATCCTGATGAACTTAAAAACGGCCACCGGCTGGTGAGTTATGTCTCCTCACAAAACGGTCGCGCCTTCCCTTTTCGTTTTGAACGCGATGGCGAAAAAACAGAAATCAAAGTCGCGCACCGTGTCGGCGTAAACGAAAGTAATGCACATTTGGCAGCGGGACTGGCCGGACTCGGGATCATTCAGACATTCAGTTATTCAGCAAACAGCGCGCTGCGCGAAGGCACGCTGGTGGAAATCCTGAAAGAATGGCGTCCGGCGGTGTATCCGTTCCACGTGGTTTACCCGCAGAACCGCCACGTCCCCCAGCGCCTGAGGGTGTTTATCGACTGGCTGCTGGAAGGGTTTGCGGGGCGGGTTGGATGAAGAATTGATAGGTTGAACGAACGTTAAAACGGGACAGATACCCCAGGAGGAATCAATGTCTCATTCATCATCGAGAGCAAGAGTTTTAGATGCCACAAGACCACTGGCACACAGAGCATCTCACGCCAGAAGCTGCGCGAACCATGTGGCAAACAGGCTGGGGATATCCCGCAGTGTGAGCGTATTTACTCTAAATCATGGATAGCTAACTGAAGCTAATAAGCGCCCTACGGCGCTTTGGAAATTAGTTGTTCTGGTACAAGTCCCAGCGATTTCCGTAGAGATCCTCAAATACAACCACCGTCCCGTACTCTTCCTCACGTGGCTCCTCGCAAAAATGAACGCCTGCGACATTCATAGCGTCGTAATCGCGCCAAAAATCGTCAGTATGAAGGAAAAGAAACACCCGCCCGCCACACTGATTACCGATAAAGGTTTTTTGCATATCGTTTGAGGCGCGGGCCAGAAGAAGATTACAGCCGCTTTCCGGGTTAGGCGTCACAACCACCCAGCGCTTGCCAGGTTGAGGCGTGTCTTCAACAAGCGTAAACCCGAGCTTGCTTGTGTAATATTCAATCGCTCGGTCATAATCATCGACAACGATAGCCACATACCCCATACCTCTTTTCTGCGTTCTCAAAATCAACTCCATTCGTTTTGGGATCTGCCATTCACTCGAAATCACCATATCATTCGCTATGAATGCCCGCTACTGGCACATACCAGACATTTGCCGCTATGACCGAATATTTTCGTAAGGCTAGGCCTCAAACATATCCGCCCCGATATAAGACCCTTCTTTCGGTGCCGGGGTACGAAGAAGATCCCTGAACCGATGTGAGAGATGTATTCGTTAAGCGCGTCGGATGCGCCGAGTTTAGTCTGCAAGGCTTCGAACTGCGCCGGGTCTTTCTGATAGCTGATAAACAACAGTCCGGCATCAAGTTGCGCCATGTTATTTAGCCCGTCGGTGTAGTTATAAGAACGGCGGAGGATTTTAATCCCGCCGTTGTTCTCAGGTTCTTGATTCGAAAGAGCTGGCAGCTAATCTGATGATGGTCAGTCGTAAAGAAGAACCGGGTGCCGCCGTGATTGCCTACCACAACCACACCCGGAAACCCTGTCTCTTTACAGGTTGAACAACGTCTCGGGTGTTATTTCCGCAGTGAAACCAGGATTTGATGCAATTCATCGGCAAACAGTGCCGGGTCGGTGGCATAGCCCAGATGATGCCCGCTGACCTCAATACATAAGCAGGGTAATTTTCGTGCCAGTTCACGCGCGGTCAGGGCATAAAACGCGTCACCACTAGTGCGCCCCCGGGCAGTCACCATCGGTACACCGCCGTTGCGCAGTGCTGCCAGGTCAGGGACAAACCTGTTGATAGTGTTGAATTCATGTGAAAGGAAACGGTCATACGCACTCCCCTGATCACCCGGAGCACTGGCATTTAAGTCCAGGCCGACGAATACCGTGTTGAACAACTTCATCGCCTCGGCACCGCCGTCTGCTTTATATGTGTCGTACACGCGGTTAAAAAACAGTCGCCAGGATGCAGCTTCAGGCTCTGGCAGAAAGTCAGTAATGGGAGGTTCATGAGCGACCAGGCCCCTGACCAGTTGCGGGTGATCCTGTGTCAGTTTCAAAGCAATGTTCGCCCCGGCACTGTTGCCGAACACAAACGCCTTTTCAGTGCCCAGCGCACGGATAACAGCAACGGCATCGCGACCCTGTTGGGCCATGTCCAGTTCAGCCTGGGTATCGCCGATACTGCGGAAATTAGCGCGCCGGTCGTAACGCACTACGGTATAGCGGCCAGCGAGTTGTGCAGATAACGCGGTGAAGCGGCGGCTGTCACCATTACCTCCGACAACCAGTAACAGTAACGGCCCCTGTCCTTCGACGTCATAAGCAATTTCAGCCCCTTCGTTATGAACAGTAGCGGAATAGCGTTGCATGATGTTTTCTCCAGAAGAAAATGGGTGTTCAGTTTCACTTTGCTAGTTGATTAATACAAATAGATAAAACTTACTAATCAATCAATATTAATGATTTTCTTGAAACCCTCGAATCTGGTGAAGTGTAGGACGTCCCTCAGCGCGGGCAATCAATCCCACCAACATTACCGTATATATAACAGCAGCCGTATCAACCCAGGGCTTATGCCCATGCCTTGTTCTGGATAACCACCCTATATCCGTCGAGGTCAACAAATGTCCTTCCGTTCACATCCCAGTAAGGGTTGAATGACTGTGTCATTCTGAAACCAGCATCAGTCATTCTTTCGCAGGCATGCATGCATCCTGAATAGACCCGGGTTCTCCTGGAGAGGATACTGCTTGAAGGTTCAGATCCCGCTTG
The DNA here is from genome assembly GCF_003614975.1 of Rahnella bruchi. Lineage (GTDB taxonomy): Bacteria > Pseudomonadota > Gammaproteobacteria > Enterobacterales > Enterobacteriaceae > Rahnella > Rahnella bruchi. Next base: position 309,607 of record NZ_QZWI01000004.1, read on the forward strand.
AGTTTACACGCTAGCCTGTTTTTAATTTGTCTATGAGAGACTGCGAAATATTCCGCCTTGTTAATGCCCGCTTTTGGCATTCAGGAGACGCTCAGACCCAGCATGGCGAGGAAAGAATCGGTATCAATCTGCACGCTCCGCCAATACTGACAAGTTCAACTGTTCCACGCGCAATAATTCGCTATGATGAAAAAAATGAAAAGGATATCGAAGATGAAAGCAGTCGAATTTCTGCTGTACACTCTAAAACCAGGCACCGGGAAAGACTTCCACAAAATCATGACGGAGGAGAGTGCTCCACTTCACCGTTCAGCGGGTATGGATATTATTTCTTTTGGTATATCCGCACATGACAACGACGCATACTATCTGATCAGAGCTTATGACAGCCTCTCCCATCTCAAATCCTCTCAGGAAACTTTTTACAACAGTGAAGAATGGCGTCTTGGCCCTCGGCAGGACATTATTGATAGGATCAGCGTCAGCGTTAAATCGGTGCTCATGCTTAATAATAGTGCCATAGAGAATTTACGTTCAAATTGACTGTCCATCTATGCGTATAAAAGCCGCGCAAGCGGCATTTATATTGCTTGCCCGAGCCGTTCATCCGATGATCTGAGGTATCTCACCGGCAGCTTTTAGCGATGAGCGGACGAAGAAAGTAATATAAGAGCATCAATGTAAATTTTCTGGCAATTCATGCTCAAAACATTAATGAAATTTCTTTTTATATGTGATTAAGAGGGCTTTAAATGTGTGCGGTTGATGAATTAAAGATGAAGTATCCAAGCGCGAATGCTTGGCAATTTGGTGATAGCCCAGAACTGGCCAACGAACTTGCAGACCTTATTATAAAAGGGATTAAAACGGCCTCATGCGGTTCTTTTGCAACTTACCAGCAAGAAGAATATGCACCTAGGATTGGGAGTTATAACATCATCCTTGATAGCCAGGATGTACCAGTGTGCGTTATCAGATTGGTTTCGATGCGACTCGTGCGTTTTTGTGATGTTACCGCCGACTTTGCCCGAAAGGAAGGTGAAGGTGATTTGAGCCTTGAGTATTGGCAGAACGAACATCAGAAGTTTTTTACTCGTGAAGGTTATTTCTCTGATGAAATGGAGCTGATCGCAGAAGAATTTGAGGTTGTTGAGGTTCTGTGAACCGAACAAAGTATCTGCATCTCAGATGAGAAAAATATCGTAGCGTTACCTACTGCAATTTATAAAATTTCCTCTTTTGGCACGAAGCAAACATGCTGATGTGAATGGTCCGCTATGAGCGAGGAGCGGACATTCGCCCTATCTCTTTTATCACACTCTCAATAACCGCATATTCTTGTGTGAATTCTTTGGTTTCTCGTTCTTTAAGTCAGACTTTACAAATTTAAAAACTTTTTTGAATCGAAGATTTATGTAATCTGTCAGACTCATGTACTAGGCAGGTGGATTCCAATGAATTTTTCGTCAATTGAAGATGTTAGGAACCGTATCGATCAGATTGACAGTGAACTGGTTAAAATGATCGCGCAACGTAGCCAGTGTGTTAAAGCTGCAGCAGCTTTCAAAAGTGACCATTCAGCCGTACGTGCTCCAGACCGCGTCCAGCAGGTAATCGATAAGGTAAGTAAACAGGCGACTGAAGCAGGACTTCCCACAGTGATTATCGAAAAGGTCTACCGGGCTATGATCGGCGCGTTTATCGATTATGAACTCGATCAACACGACCAACTGCGACAAGAAAACCGCTGAAATCGTGCGTCAAGTTACTATATAAGAGCTGTTGAATGTCTACTTATGGCACACAGCAGACAAACAAGTGACGCTGAAGGTCTGCTGAGAGCGAGGAGCGGACATTCTTGCTCATAGTAGAATCCGCATCATTGGTAGACAAGGGGGTTGAAAATATCAAAGCATTTTCACAGTGTTACCTAACTAGGCGGGAAGATTTTCTCTGTACCACTTGAGATAGAATTCAAAATCACTTTTACGCCTTTCATTAAGCAATACGACTACCTCGGTAACAATCCATGCTTTAGCAATCGCAATTTCTTTGGCTAAATCATTAGGATTATAATTCCGCGATATACAGTTATAGCGTTCAGCAAACTCAATAAATTTTTGTTTAAAACCCATTCCCTTTATTAGTGGGGCAAGGTCAATGGCTGGGCTACCAGTGCTGAATCTCTCCCAGTCGAAAAGAACTAAATCACCGTTATCCCTTTTTCCCCAATTACCCGCATTACTGTCGCCTGAAATTAAGCACTGACCACTGAAAAGAACATCACTTGCCTGGTAAAAATACCGCAACTGTTTTGCTGCTCTGTCCGGTAATGCCAACAGTATGAGAGATTTTTCAAGGGCTGCTTCTGACCAGGTTAGATTGTGATAAACCCATGAAGGGTCAGGTCGATAGCAATGTAAGCGAGACAGAATTGCCAAAACTTCATCTCGTACAACTTCGTCCTGATCAACTTGGTGTGGGATATATTCCAGTCTTAACTTGCGAGTGGACGGATCGGCGATCAACAACTTTGGGGTGGAAATGTCGACCTGAACGAGATGCCTGGCTGCGTGTTGATAAAAATTAAACTCGACATCACTGACAGGAAATTTTTCGATTACCTGATGACCTGCTTCATCCACCAAAAGCGTCACTTTGGCAGTCCCCATGCGTGATAAATTATCATCAGACATACATATTGCCTTTATCGTTGGCCGGTTGGTTAATTCAGAGGGGTTTGAGTTTAGCGCAATCTGTAAGTCATACAGCCAGATTGCCTCTCTATAGTTAGCACATTATGAAGCGTATAACGTCCGCTCCTGGCACACAGCAGACAAAACACCTGACGCTGAAGGTCTGACGAGAGCGAGGAGCCGACCTTTCATTCATGGCGGCTATA
>NZ_QZWI01000005.1 GCF_003614975.1 Rahnella bruchi
AGGGTTGGGTGGGGGTTTAATGGCATCTCAATAGCGATTATTTCTGTCCGTAATACGCATCCGGACCGTGTTTGCGGCTGAAATGTTTTTGCAGCAGGTAATCATCCATCGGGGTTTGGCTGCGCCGGATTGAGCCGGTGATCCATGCCATTTTGGCGACTTCTTCCAGCACTACGGCGTTGTGAACCGCCTGCTCAGGCGTGGTTCCCCAGCAGAACGGGCCGTGCTGGGCGACGAGAATACCCGGCATATGCAGCGGGTCGGTGCCGCACAGCGCCCCGACAATCACTTTGCCGGTTTCCAGTTCATATTCCCCGTTCACTTCGTGTTGCGACAATGGTCGCGTACAAGGGATGGCGCCGGCAAAATAATCGGCGTGCGTGGTGCCGAGCGGCGGGATGGCAATACCAGCCTGCGCCCACGATGTCGCGTAAGTAGAATGGGTATGCACGATACCGCCAAGCTGCGGGAAACGGGCGTAAAGCTCAAGATGCGTGGCGGTGTCGGAGGACGGTTTGTAATGCCCTTCCACGACTTCACCTTGCAGGTTCACCACCACCATATCGCTGGCCTGCATTCTTTCGTATTCCACCCCGCTCGGCTTGATGACCACCAGCCCGCGCTCGCGGTCGATGCCGCTGACATTACCCCACGTAAAGGTCACCAGACCAAACGCGGGCAGCGCCATATTGGCCGCAAAAACAGATTGTTTCAGCGCGTCCGTCATGCTGTTTCCTCCATATTCAGCCCGGCTTTTTGCATTTTATCGACCACCCAGGCACGCGCATTACGCACTTCCTGCATCGGATCAGCAGCGGTTTCGCTCCACATTTCAATCAGATACGGCCCGCGATAACCGCTTTTTTGCAGCGTGGCAAAACAACGCTCAAACTCCACGACGCCGCTGCCGAATGGTACGTTTTTAAACACGCCGGGTTGCGTATCTTTAATGTGTACAGCGACGATATGTCCCGCGCCACTCGCCAGTTCCATCTGGACGTCATTGTCCCACGCCGACAAATTGCCGATGTCAGGATATAGCTGGAACCACGGATTATTCAGGTAGTGCGTGTAACCGAGCGCTTTACTGATCGAATTCATCAGCGGGTAATCCATGATTTCCATCGCCAGCGTTACCTGCGCACGGCTGGCCATTTCGACCGATTCCTGCAAACCGTCGCGAAAACGCTCGCGGGTATGGTCGTTGGCCTGCTGGTACCAGACGTCATAGCCGGCGAGCTGGATCACGCGGATACCCAAATCCTGCGCCAGTACGATGGCTTTGCGCATGATTTCCAGCCCGTGATTACGGGTTTCATCGTCTTCTGCACCCAGCGGAAACCGCCGGTGTGCGCTCAGGCACATCGACGGAATACGGATGCCGGTGCGCGAAATCGCGTCCACGATGTCCAGTCGCTGCTCGCGTGACCAGTCAAGCCGCGCCAGCCGGTTATCGGTTTCATCCACCGACATCTCAACGAAATCGAAGCCCAGTTCTTTCGCCATAATCAGACGCTTCAGCCAGTCTTCACCGGCAGGCAGCGCCTTTTCGTAGATCCCGAGCGGAACGGCTTTATGCATCATGCGAAGTTCCTTAGCCCCAGAGCTGGCGGATAGATTTTTTGAACTGACGCGCCGCATCAACCGGATCTTTGGCATCACGGATACTGCGTCCGGCAATGAAAACGTGCACCGGAATGTCTTTAAACAGCGGCAAATCTTCCAGCGCCAGACCGCCGGTGATGGTCACCTTGAAGCCCATGCCGGAAAGGCGTTTAATCGCCGTGATATCAGCATCGCTCCACGCCACACCGGCGGCCTGCGCGTCGCGGCTGCGGTGATAAACCACCTGCCGGATGCCCGCATCATGCCATTCCAGCGCCTGTTCCCAGGTCCAGAAACCGGTCAGCTCAATCTGCACGTCGCCGTTGAATTCTTTCGCCACATCCAGCGCACCTTTGGTGGTGTTGATGTCGGCGCAGCAAATCACCGTCACCCAGTCGGCGCTGGCTTCAAAACACATACGCGAGAGGATTTTTCCGGCATCAGCGATTTTCGCATCGGCCAGCACGATTTTATCCGGATACAGCGCTTTCAGATCACGTACCGCCCGCACGCCTTCTGCGACACATAAAATCGTGCCGACTTCGATAATGTCGACTTCGCTGGCGATCAGGCGCGTGGTTTTATAGGCGTCTGCCATTGACTGGTTATCCAGCGCCACCTGCAACATCGGTAATGACTGAGACATAATGAATTCCTTCTCTGCTAACGAATTAGTGAACCGCCATGGCGGAAGTCTGGTCGATCAAATCCAGCACCTGCTGCGCGGTGGTACAGGCGCGCAGGCGGTCAAAATTGGCTTCGTCATCAAACAGATTCACCACCTGCATGATGCCGATTTCCTGGTGCGCGTTGGAATCCACCGCGGCCAGCGTGATGAGGATATCTACCGGATCGTTATCCTCATGGTTAAACACCAGCGGCGTTTTCAGCGTCACCAGCGCAAAACCGGTCTTCAGCACTCCTTCTTCCGGACGACCATGCGGCATCGCCAGACCCGGCGCGATGACGAAATACGGCCCGAACTGTTGCACGCCATCCAGGATCGCCTGGTAATAACGCGGCTCAACCACACCGGCCTCCACCAGCATATCGACGCCAATTTTTACGGCGTCCTGCCAGGTTTCTGCTTCTGCGTTGAGGCGAATCGAGTTGTTTTCAGCCAGTGAATCTCGCAGTTTCATAAAACATTCCCTATTTTTTCAGCGACGATGGAAAGTGTGCGTTGATCACTTCCATCACTTTCGGGCCGAAATCGGCTGCCGACAGCATGTTGCGCACGCCGACAACGTATTTATTGCCGCTGACGGTGATTTCATCTGCCACGTGCGTGGAGGCGACAATAATGTCGGCGCCGTTCAGTTCTGATTTGTATTCCCCCACCGCGCAACTGTTCATGGTGTGATCCACCCCTTCCTGCGTCAGAAACTGACCGATTTTCATCTTCATGATCATCGAACTGCCCTGCCCGCAACCGCATACCGCCAGAATTCGTACTGTCATGGGAACCTCGTTGGTTTGTGAGAAGCCATTAGTGAGAAGTGGACTGATTAACTAACTGTTTTTCTGCATCTTCTTCGGCCCGTAAAGTACGGCCAGCGAAGAACATATATAGCAATGCGATCACCGCGATAACGCCCATAAAGGCCATGCCGAGGCTGAAGAAGCCCTGCATCATTGGCGGTGCCAGAATCGACCAGTCAGCCATCCCCATCCAGGCGCTCAGGCCGGTGAGTTTGATGGCCCAGACGCAGCCGAAGATTTCAATCATCCCCATCACCAGACAGATTTTCAGTGCCGCGCGCCAGCCGCCGAAGTGGTTGGCAAACACACCGATGGTGGCGTTGGAGAAGAACATCGGGATGAAACCGGGAATGATCATGATGGATGAGCCCATGCCAAACAGTATGGCGACGGCGATCAGCTGGCCGATGGTGCCCCACATAAAGCCCCATACCACGGCGTTCGGCGCAAAGCTGTAAATAGCCGCGCAGTCGATCGCCAGAACGGCACCGGGAATTAAACGCTGGGAGATGCCGTTAAAGGCTTCAGTCAGTTCAGCGACGAACATGCGCACGCCCTGAATGATGATAAAAATCGCCACCGCAAACATCAGACCGGTTTGCAGGATGTAAATCGTCCAGTGCGTTTTTCCGGCCATTTGTTGCAGGGTGTCGAGGCCGAAGGAGCAGAGAATAATGCCGAAGAACACGGTCATCACGATGGCGGTAGACACGATATTGTCGTGGAAAATATTCAGCCAGCCCGGAAGTTTCAGGTCTTCCACGCTCTCTTCTTTCTTGCCCAGATACGGCGCGATTTTGTAGGCAATCCACGAAGCAAACTGCTGCTGATGACCAATCGAGAACCCGCTGTTTTCAGTCACGGCCTGCGTCGGTTTGTACATCATGTTCGACGTAATGCCCCAGTACAGCGACACCAGAATTGCCGTGCACCAGATAGTGGTCCACATCGGATAACCCATGATAAAGAAGAACACCGCAATCAGCCCCGCCTGCTGGAACATGATGTGGCCGGTGAGCATGATGGTGCGAATGCCGGTAATACGGCGGAAGACCACCATCAGGATATTCAGTCCGAGCGCGATGAGTACCGCATAACCGACCCAGCTGTAGGCGTCACCCATGCGTTCGACCGTCGCCATCATCGATGCGTAAGTATCTGATATCGCTCCGTTGATGTGATAAACCTCTGAAAGTTTTGCCACCACCGGTTTGAAGGTGCCGGTCAGAATGCCGGACCCGGCCTGAAGCAACATAAAGCCGATAATGGTTTTGATCGTGCCCTTGATGATCACCGTCGCGCTCTTCCTGAGCAGGATGTAACCGAGCATGGTCACAATACCCAGCAGTAACGGCGCATTGGTCATTACCTGATTAAAAAATACGGTGAAGATGGTGTAGAGGAATTCCATAAGACTCTCCGTCTGACCTTGTTTGATCTTCCTGACGCTGCACAATGCGTAAGAAAGTGAGGGACAGATGCACTCTAATGCTCACATTGAATCAGATAAAGATTCACAATGATTATTTGTGAGCAGTCTCGCAAGATATCGTCCGGTGATTAATTTCTTTATAGCTTATAAAATAATATTAATTATATATTTCAAACATATGATTATCATTCCAGTCATTAATTTCATACTCAGTTTTTCTCAGACTGATTACCTCCCTCCCGGTTAAGTCAAACATCCTGTCATGAAAATCATTGTCACGCTGAGTTTTCGATGATAGCTTTCTCATAAAATAATCACATACAATCATTTAATGATTTATTATGACACTACCATTCAAAGCTAACTCAGATGAGGGAATACTATGAGCAAAGTAGAAACGATCAGCCGCGAATCCTGGATCCTCAGTACTTTTCCGGAATGGGGTACCTGGTTAAACGAAGAAATCGAGCAGGAAAAAGTCGCGCCGGGCACGTTTGCCATGTGGTGGCTGGGCTGTACGGGGATCTGGCTGAAATCTGAGGGCGGTGCGAATATCTGCGTCGATTTATGGTGCGGCGTCGGCAAGCAAAATCACAGCAGCCCGCTGATGAAAACCGGCCACCAGATGCAACGCATGGCTGGCGTGAAGAAGCTTCAGCCAAATCTGCGCACCACGCCGTTTGTGCTCGATCCCTTTGCTATCCGGGAGATCGACGCAGTATTATCCACCCACGATCATAACGACCATATCGATGTGAATGTCGCCGCTGCCGTCATGCAAAACTGCGCAGCTGACGTGCCGTTTATCGGCCCGCAAACCTGTGTGGATTTATGGATGAGCTGGGGCGTACCTGCCAGCCGCTGCATCGTGATGACGCCGGGCAAAGTGGTGCGGATTAAAGATGTGGAAATTCACGCACTGGATTCCTTCGACCGCACGGTGCTGATCACCCTGCCCGCCGGCCAGAAAGCCGCAGGCGTATTGCCGGATATGATGGATCAACGCGCGGTGAATTATCTGTTCAAAACGCCGGGCGGAAACCTGTATCACAGCGGCGATTCACACTATTCCAACTACTATGCCAAACACGGCAACGAGTATCAGATTGATGTGGCGCTCGGCTCTTATGGCGAGAACCCGCGCGGTGTGACCGATAAAATGACCAGTGTGGATATGCTGCGCATGGCGGAATCGCTGAACACCAAAGTCGTGATTCCGTTCCACCACGATATCTGGTCGAATTTCCAGGCCGATCCGCAGGAAATCCGCGTGCTGTGGGAGATGAAAAAGGATCGCCTGAAATACGGCTTCAAACCCTTTATCTGGCAGGTTGGCGGCAAATTCACGTATCCGGATGATAAGGATAATTTCGAATATCATTATCCGCGCGGATTCGAGGATTGCTTTACGACAGAAACGGATCTGCCTTTTAAATCCTTCCTCTAAGACATCCTCCGAACAAGCGGAGGCGAGATGCTCCGCTTGTTCATAAACAATGCATTTTGCAATTATGCTCGTTTATAATCATGGAATAATCATTTAACGATTTTGCGCGGAGCCACCATGACTGAGCCACAACGCCACAATGCCATTCTCGATCTCCTGCAACGTCAGGGGCAGATTTCGGTCGCAGATGTGATTGATCAATTTGATATCTCACCGGCCACGGCGCGTCGTGACATCACCAAGCTCAACGAACTGGGAAAATTGCGTAAAGTACGCAACGGCGCTGAAGCCGTAAATCAGCCGCGCCAGAACTGGACGCCGCTGAACATCCATCAGACACACAATCTCAACGAGAAAATGCGTATCGCCAAAGCGGCTGCCGCACTTTGCCAGCCGGGTGAAAGCGTGGTGATTAACTGCGGTTCAACGGCATTTTTGTTAGGCCGCGAAATGTGCGGGAAAGATATTCAGGTCATCACTAATTATCTGCCACTGGCCAATTATCTGATTGAGCAGGAGCATGACAGCGTGGTGATCATGGGCGGTCAGTACAATAAAAGTCAGTCTATTACGCTGGCACCCCAGGACGGCGACGCCAGCCTGTATGCCGGACACTGGATGTTCACCAGCGGCGCAGGACTAACGACTGACGGCCTGTATAAAACCGACATGCTGACGGCAATGGCTGAACAGAAGATGCTGAATTATGTCGGAAATCTGGCGGCACTGGTCGACAGCAGCAAAATCGGCCAGCGCGCGGGCATGCTGTTCAGCCGCACTGAGCAGATCGATGTGCTGATCACCGGTAAAGAAGCAGACAGTGAAATTATCGAACAATTACGTCAGAAAGGCGTGAAAGTCATTCTGGTTTAAGCATTACCCCTTCATTTCCTCTGGTCTTCGTCGTGCGATTATTGGGTAGAATGACGGCATATCCTTTTATGAGGCAAGACCAGAATGGAACAATTTGAAGCAATCAGCGTAGAACAAGCGCATTCCCGCCTGACATCAGGCGAAGCCGTGATGGTCGATATCCGTGACCCGCAAAGCTTTGGCGCAGCGCATGCACCGGGCGCTTATCACCTGAGTAATGACAGCCTGCCCGCCTTCATCCAGCAGGCTGACGCCAAAACGCCGGTATTGGTGATGTGCTACCACGGCATCAGCAGTCGTGGCGCCGCGCAATTTCTGATCTCTCAGGGTTTCGAATCGGTGTACAGCGTTGACGGCGGTTTCGAAGCCTGGTCAAAAACCTTCCCGCAAGATATCGAAGCCTGATCCCTCCCTTTATTTGCTTACGGCGCAAGCTATAGTCTTTATAACCAGGCTAACAAGTTTGCGCCGAAAATGTTCTTAAGTTGAAAAAGCTACCTTTCTCCAGTGTTGATATAATTTCCGCCTACTATCGACAGGATTTCAAGATGAAACATCTGAACACTTCACGTTCTTTAGGTATGCGTACGCTCGCCGTTCATGGCGGACAACAGCCCGATACCGTGACCGGCGCGATTGCTACGCCAATCACCGCCACGTCGGCATTCTCCTACCCGGATTTTGACAGCGGCGCACGTCGTTTCAGCGGTGAAGAACCGGGCTATATGTACAGCCGTTTCGCCAATCCGACCGTGACCGTTTTCGAACAAAAAATGGCGGCGCTCGAAGGCGCAGAAACAGCAGTGGCGAGTGCCAGTGGCATGGCTGCAATCAGCGCCACCCTGTTTGCCCTGCTGGCCCCCGGCGATGAAATTATTCATATCGGTACGCTGTATGGCGGCACTGAAGGCGTGGTGCGCAACCTTCTGCCGCGTTACGGAATCAAACCGGTTCACGTCGCGAATGTGAATGAGCTGGAAGCCGCATTCACCAAAAACACCAAAGTAGTACTGGTAGAAACGCCAGCCAATCCAGGGCTGGATATCGCCGATCTGGCTGAAATCGCCCGTCTGTCCAAAGCATCCAATGCGGTCAGTGTGGCGGATAACACCTTTGCCACGCCGTATCTGACACGTCCGTTGGAACTGGGTATAGATATCGTTTTGCACTCCGCAACCAAATATATCAGCGGTCATGGCGATGCGACCGGTGGCGTAGTGGCCGGTTCTGCGGCATTAATCACGCCAATCCGCACGTTGGGTCTGAAGCAGTTCGGCGGTAATCTGAGTCCGTTCGAAGCCAGCCTGCTGATCCGCGGCCTGAAGACCCTGCCTTTACGCGTAGAAGCCAGCTCGCTGAGTGCTCAGGCGGTGGCGGAATTCCTCGACGGACACAGCGCGGTGGAAACCGTATTTTATCCGGGTCTGAAACAGCATCCCGGTCACGACACCGCAGCCAAACAAATGAAGCTGTTTGGCGGGATTATGGCGATTGAGCTGAAGGGCGGACTGAATGCCGCGCGGACTTTCCTCGATAAACTGAGCATCATCACGCAGGCAGTTTCGCTCGGCGACACCGATTCGCTGGCGTGCCATCCGGCATCGACCACGCACAGCGCCGTCGCGCCGGAAATCCGCCGTCAGAGCGGTATCACTGACGGACTGGTGCGTATCAGTATTGGTATCGAAGACACCGACGACCTGATAGCGGACCTGCAACAGGCGCTGGAAGGGCTGTAAGTTCTCAAGATTTTCAGCACCGTCATCCGGCGGTGTTGCAAAAGACTTCGATCCCTATCACATCACTACAATTTTTCTGTTTCCGGTCATGACACCGCATTCGTAATTTCCCCTTCCCGCCCCGTCTGACGTTATAATCGACTTCCTTCACGCTGGCAGATAAGGTGTTGCCCTAAAATGACGGCAGCAAATCAAACAATTAGGGAAACCGTTTAACGCTATGGTGCGCATTCTAAATCTGAACAATCCCCGTCTCGCTCAGGCGTTTGTCGATTACATGGCAACGCTGGGTTTTACACTGACCATAAAACTTGAAAGTCAGGAAGTTCAGCTCTGGCTGGAGGACGAATCCCGTCTGGAAGAAGCCGAAAAACAGGTCGCGCTGTTTGTCCGCGACCCGCTGCACCCGCGTTATCAGGAAGCCAGCTGGAAAACCGGAAAAACGCAGCCGCATTTAAAAATGTCGCATACCCCATTTCTGAAAAGTCTGCGCAGCCGCGCGGGCCCGCTGACCATCGGCATGATCGTGTTATGCCTGGCGGTGTTTATCCTGCAACAAATGGTCGGTGACGAATTAGTCATGAGCTGGCTGGCGTGGCCGGACAGTTCGCGCGTCTTCCAGGTCTGGCGCTGGTTCACACCTGCCCTGATGAATTTCTCGTTTGTCGCGCTCCTGATCAACCTGGCCTGGTGGTGGTATCTGGCCAGCCAGATTGAAATGCATCTGGGCAGCGGAAAACTATTCACCGTCACATTAATTTCTGCGTTAATCAGCGGCTGGGGCCAGTCGATGGTCAGCGGCGTCTGGTTTGGCGGATTGTCGGGCGTGGTGTACGCGCTGATGGGTTACGCCTGGCTGACCGGGCAGCTGAAACCAGAAAGTCGTTTGTATGTTCCCGGCGGGTTGCTGGTCATTTCTCTGATCTTTATGTTCATCGGTTATGCCACAGGTGGCGCAGCCGTGGCTAATGCCGCACACGCCTTTGGCCTGGGTCTGGGTCTGGTGATGGCATTTGTTGATACGCGCTCACCGCGCAAAAAACGCAAGTAAGCAGGGGATTCGGGTGAAACAAACACAACGCCATGATGCGATTATCGATTTAGTTCGCCAGCAAGGTTATGTCAGTACTGAAGAGCTGGTGGAACATTTTGCAGTCAGCCCGCAAACTATTCGCCGTGATCTCAACGACCTGGCCGAACAGAATAAAATTCACCGCCACCACGGCGGTGCGGCACTACCTTCGAGCTCAGTGAATGCGGCATACAATGACCGTAAAGTGATGTGGTCAGAAGCGAAAGCGCGGATTGCCGCGCGCGTTGCCAGCCAGATCCCCGACGGTTCGACCTTATTTATCGATATTGGCACGACACCTGAAGCGGTGGCACATGCGTTGCTTAATCATAAAGACCTGCGCATCGTCACCAATAATCTGAATGTAGCCACGCTCTACAGCGCCAAAGACGATTGCCGTCTGTTCCTCGCAGGGGGTGAAGTCCGCGCGCGGGATGGCGGGATCATGGGCGAAGCAACGCTCGATTTCATCTCCCAGTTCCGCCTCGATTACGGCATTCTCGGCATCAGCGGCATTGATATGGATGGCTCTTTGCTCGAATTCGATTATCACGAAGCGCGAACCAAACGCGCGATTATCGAAAATTCTCGCTGCGTCATGCTGGTCACCGACCATTCAAAATTTGGCCGTAATGCTATGGTGAACCTCGGTAAAATGGATTTAATCCACTATATGTTTACCGACAAACAGCCGCCGGACAGCGTAAAACGTATCATCGAAAAATACGACGTTCATCTCGAGCTTTGCTGATTTTGCCTTTTTGAGGAGCGCGAAATCCGCGCTCCTGCTTTTCCTCCCCCCTTCGCCCTCTCCTTAAAACGAACAATTTCGAAAAATTCCACGCTTCATCGCGTTCGGTTTCGTTCCCTCTTTGCCGTTTTGCTCGAAACCGACACAGAAATGTTACCTTCATCACGCATAATTGTTTTTATTTGGTTAACGCTTGGCTTGTTTGTCGATTCTCGATTACAATCGTGAGCGAAAACGAACATAAAAGAGCTATTGCGAACATCTGGAGGAAGATGACGTGGAAACCAAAGACTTGATCGTAATTGGTGGCGGTATTAATGGTACCGGCATCGCAGTAGATGCAGCTGGCCGCGGGCTGTCTGTTCTGCTGCTTGAAGCGCAAGACTTGGCCTGCGCGACCTCTTCGGCCAGTTCGAAACTGATCCACGGTGGCCTGCGCTATCTGGAACACTACGAATTCCGTCTGGTTAGCGAAGCGCTGGCTGAACGCGAAGTGCTGTTGAAAATGGCACCGCATATTGCTTTCCCGATGCGTTTCCGTTTACCACATCAGCCGCATTTGCGCCCGGCCTGGATGATCCGCGCCGGTCTTTTCCTGTACGACCATCTGGGCAAACGCACCAGCCTGCCGGCCAGTAAAAGCCTGAAATTCGGCAGTGAATCCGTACTGAAATCCGAGCTGACCAAAGGTTTTGAATACTCTGACTGCTGGGTTGATGATGCGCGTTTAGTGGTCGTCAACGCACAGGAAGTGGAAGAGCGCGGCGGCGAAGTCCGTACCCGCACCCGCGTAACTCGGGCATGGCGCGAAGACGGCCTGTGGATGGTCGAAGCCGAAGATATCGACACCGGCAAAACCTACACCTGGCGGGCTAAAGGTCTGGTGAACGCTACCGGCCCGTGGGTGAAACATTTCTTCGATGACGGCCTGAAGCTGAAATCGCCATACGGTATTCGTCTGATCAAAGGCAGCCATATTGTGGTGCCACGTGCACACAATCAGCCACAGGCCTACATTCTGCAAAACGAAGATCACCGTATTGTGTTTGTGATCCCGTGGATGGATGAATTCTCGATCATCGGCACCACCGACGTGGAATATCACGGTGATCCGAAAGACGTGAAAATTGATGATAAAGAAATCGGTTATCTGCTGAAGGTCTACAATGACCACTTTAAGAAACAGCTGACCAACGAAGACATCGTCTGGACTTATTCCGGCGTACGTCCGCTGTGTGATGACGAATCGGATTCACCGCAGGCTGTGACCCGTGACTACACGCTCGACGTTCATGATCAGGACGGCAAAGCGCCGCTGCTTTCCGTATTTGGCGGCAAGCTGACTACCTATCGTAAACTGGCGGAACACGCGCTGGAAAAGCTGGTGAAGTACTACCCGAAAGCCGGTCCTGCGTGGACCAAAACTGCCGTGCTGCCTGGCGGTAAACTGAATGGCGACCGCGATACTTACAGCGCCAATCTGCGCACCCGCTTCAAATGGTTACCGGAATCGCTGGCACGTCGTTATGCGCGCACTTACGGCAGTCAGACGGAATTGTTCCTGAATGACGCGACCAGCCTGGAATCGCTGGGCGAAGATTTCGGTCATGGATTTTATGAGGCTGAACTGCGTTATCTGGTGGAAAAAGAGTGGGTTTCACAACTCGATGATGCCATCTGGCGCCGCACCAAACTCGGCATGTGGTTGGACAAAACCCAGCAACAACGTGTCGCCGAGTGGCTGGAAACACACAAACAGCAGAAGAAACATTTGTCGCTGGCGTCTTAAATTCTCTCAATTCCTGTCTAAATCCCTGACCTTTCCCGTCGGGGATTTTTTTATTTATCCCACTTCACTTTTTCTGCTTTCCTTCCGTTTGCGACATCCGTCACATCAAACGTTGATGTCTGCGCCTAATATCGCCCATCTTTTTGATTTTGTTGTATTTGTTTGGTTTATATGACAGTAAATACACTTCTTTCAAATCAATCATTCCACGGACGCTTCACTAAAAGGATTTAACTCATGACCGGATTTCCGGCAGCACGGCAGAAGGATATGACCGCCACTGGCGGCCCGATTGTTCAGGGCTCGCTCGGCGTAATGATTGGCGGCGGCGGACATCCGCCTGCAAATTCGGACTGATGAGCTGATTCTGAATGACAAGGGCGGGCGCAGCCTGCATTTTCATCTTCTCCCGCCCGGCCAGATTGCCTTTAGCAACAGCGAAAAACTGTGGCTGGCCTCCGTCAGCCTGAAGGCAGAAAACATCGCGCTGTGGGTCGACCTGCTGCCGGAAAGCGCCGAAATGGCCCTGCACCTGTTCTACTGCGACCATCTGGGGACGCCAGTCGGGCTGATTAATCACAAAAATGGCAAGATAGAATGGAGCGCGGACATCGACGTCTGGGGGAACGTACAAAGCTGCGATAACCCGCACAAACTCCGCCAGGCCATCCGCATGCAGGGCCAGCAATACGATGAAGAGTCGGGGCTGCATTACAACCGGCACCGCTATTATGACCCGGCGCAGGGGCGGTATATTACGCAGGATCCGATTGGGTTGAGAGGGGGATGGAATGGGTATGCTTATGCGTTAGATCCCATTCTCACAACAGATCCTACAGGACTCAAAACTTGCTCAGGCAGCGCTCGCGTTTTACTCGGAAACTCAAGATTAATTGGCAAAGGAGGGGGTTACAATACGGAACCCACTAATCCAGACCTTTACAACGTAACCATAGACTCGGTCGCAATTATTCCCTCACAATGGGGATTGAAAAACAAAAAAGAAAGCCGAAAAGTCATCAATAACATCAGTGGGAAAATAGCTAATGGTACGACATTTAGTTGTGTGCGTGACATTGTTGATGATCTTAATTTGCGCAAAAAGGGTATAAACCCACAAAAAAAACTGATGGATAAATATCCTGGAAAGCTAATTTTGGAATTGCCAGGTGCGTCAGGTGATTTAGGCATACAAGATGTTGACATAATAGTCCCTGAGGGCATGGATTGTCCGGAAGGTACAAAATGAAAGCATATTCAGCAATCTGGTATTTGTTATTTTTTTTAACTTTACCTGCAGCAGCAAATTATACTGGCATCATACCCATTCACAAACATGCTGAAATAACGTCAGAAAACACTTCTCTTGAATTTTACCTATCATCTAAAGAAAGAGTTAAAGCATACAAATTTGTTTGTCAGGATGGCGATTATTACAATGAAGAAACTTACGGTAATTTTTCAGGTTTTTATCAATGCAAACTCTTTGAAATCCTAAAAAATGGCCATTTGGGTGCTGATATACTAGGCCCCGATAGAAGTTGGCGATCATCTGTAACGCGTGCTCGTTTTAATATGTCGTCGATTATTGGAGGGTGTAAAAACCATTCTGAATATGGACACGAAAGAATTTTTTTAGTTCAGGGAATGAAAATTATTATTAATATTCACGATCTCAAGCCAACTAATAGAATGGCAGAAGTTTTCGAAAAATACAGCTTCAGCATAGATGTGAATATAAATAACCATCGTTCATCCCAATCGGAATTTTCAGGGTATGAAAAAGAGGAATGTACAGCTGAATACGAAAAGATTGATCCCTCCGGGCACTATATTGATAAAGTTAAAATAAATTGATATCGCTCTTATTCTCTACTTAGTTTATGACACAGGCACCAGTTCCAGCACTGGATCAGTTCTACTGCGACCATCTGGGGACGCCAATCGGGCTGATTAATCACAAAAATGGCAAGATAGAATGGAGCGCGGACATCGACGTCTGGGGGAACGTACAAAGCTGCGATAACCCGCACAAACTCCGCCAGGCCATCCGCATGCAGGGCCAGCAATACGATGAAGAGTCGGGGCTGCATTACAACCGGCACCGCTATTATGACCCGGCGCAGGGGCGGTATATTACTCAGGATCCGATTGGGTTGAGAGGGGGTTGGAATGGGTATCAATATACCGATAATCCAGTAAAACAGGTTGATCCCCTCGGATTGAGTTGGTCGTCAATGGGGAGTATGACAAATCAAGCTGGCGTGAAAGACGCTGCAAATGCTGCACAACAGCAGATTTTAGAGTCTTGGTATATCAATGCAGGATCTTATGCCATATTGAATGAGACTTATAATGATATGAAAAGACCAGGACTAGGTAAATTTTCCGCCGGAGGCCAATGATATAATTTTTTTTATAAACGTGGAATTAAACACTTTCTACATATCTTTCTATCTTAAAGAAAATGACTCGCGAAAATTTATGAATGGATTAAAGACAAGAGTAAATAGTGAAGGTCTTAATTTACTAAAGAGTAAATATTTTGACGCAAATTTAGCATGGTGCAAATTAGATAAGATCCCTGAGCAAGGGCCCGAAGAGTATATTTTCATTACAGGAAAAGGAAAAGATAATAACACATACTATATGACATCAGTTTCCTATTCAGAAAAAGGTGATGCTCAAATACTGCGGGAAAACTGGTTAAAATATTGCACCGAATGACTATTATCCCCAGCAACTGGCCGGGGATAATAGTCATTATATCCTTCACAATACCACTACAACTTCACCGGCTTAATGTTCCAGATCTCATCGGCGTATTCCTGAATGGTACGATCCGAGGAGAAATAGCCCATGTTGGCGATGTTATGCAATGTGCGGCGCGTCCACTCTTCCGGCAGTTTATACAGCTCATCGACTTTATCCTGCGTATCGACATAACTGCGGTAATCCGCCAGCACCTGATAATGATCGCCGAGATTGACCAGCGTATCGAACAGGTTGGTATAACGCTTCGGCTCGGTCGGGCTGAAGACGCCCGTAGCGATTTGCGTCAGCACCTGATGCAGCTCGGCGTCCTGATCGAAGTAGGTATGAGGGTTGTAACCTTTCCGGCGCAATTCTTCGACCTGCGGCGTGGTGTTGCCGAAGATAAAAATATTTTCCTCACCGACGTGCTCGAGCATTTCGACGTTTGCACCGTCCAGCGTGCCGATAGTCAGCGCACCATTCAGGGCAAATTTCATGTTACTGGTGCCGGAAGCTTCGGTACCCGCCAGGGAGATCTGCTCAGAAAGATCGGCCGCCGGAATGATCAGCTGCGCCAGACTGACGCTGTAGTTTGGAATGAAGACGATCTTCAGTTTGTTGCCGATACGCGGATCACTGTTGATCACCGTCGCCACGTCGTTGATCAGCCGGATAATTTGCTTGGCGGCGTAATATGCCGATGCGGCTTTACCGGCGAAAATCACCGTACGGGGTACCCACTCGGCGTCCGGTTCTTCCAGAATACGGTTATATCGGGTGATGACGTGCAGTACGTTCATCAGCTGACGTTTGTATTCGTGGATGCGCTTAATCTGCACGTCGAACAGGCTTTTCGGATCCACCACAATGTTGAGCTTCTGGGCGATATACAGCGCCAGCCGCTTTTTGTTGTCCAGTTTTGCCTTTCGGATTGCCTGCAGGAAACTCAGGTAATCCAGATTCTGTTTCAGTTCCGCCAGCTGGCTGAGGTCTGAACGCCAGGTCTGGCCGATTGCATCGTCAATCACTGCCGATAACGGTTTGTTGGCCAGCGCCAGCCAGCGACGCGGCGTTACGCCGTTGGTTTTATTGCAGAAACGGTCCGGATAAATGCGGGCAAAATCGGCAAACAGCGACTGCACCATCAGTTCGGAATGCAGCTCGGAGACGCCGTTGACTTTATGGCTGGCGATGACCGCAAGCCATGCCATGCGTACCTTGCGGCCATTCCCTTCATCGATGATCGAAACACGCGACAGCAGGCCGTTATCGTTGGGGATTATCTCCGCCACTTCTTTGAGGAAGTGATCGTTTATCTGGAAAATAATCTCCAGATGACGTGGCAGAATTTTGCCGATCATATCCACCGGCCAGGTTTCCAGCGCCTCACTCATCAGGGTATGGTTGGTATAAGAGAACACCCGACAAACGGTTTCCCACGCATCTTTCCATTCGAATTTATGCTCGTCGATAAGCAGACGCATCAGCTCAGGAATCGACAACACCGGGTGCGTATCGTTAAGGTGAATCGCAATCTTGTCGGCCAGATTGTCGTAGGTATGGTGCGTTGTGTAATGGCGGTTGAGGATGTCCTGCACGGTCGCCGACACCAGGAAATACTCCTGACGCAGGCGCAGCTCACGGCCTGAGTAAGTTGAATCATCGGGATACAGAACGCGCGACACGTTTTCGGAATGGTTTTTATCTTCCACCGCCGCGAAGTAATCGCCCTGATTAAATTTACCCAAATTGATTTCATTACTGGCCTGCGCGCCCCACAAGCGCAGCGTGTTGGTGGCGTCAGTGTCGTAGCCGGGGATCACCTGGTCATAGGCGCAGGCGATAACTTCTTCGGTCTCCAGCCAGCGGGTTTTAAGGCCTTCATGCTGCACACGACCGCCAAAACGCACTTTATAACGGGTGTTGTAGCGCTGGAATTCCCACGGATTACCGTATTCCAGCCAGTAATCCGGCGCTTCTTTTTGTTCACCATTGATGATGCTTTGCGCGAACATGCCGTATTCGTAACGGATCCCGTAACCGCGTCCGGGCAACGCCAGCGTAGCCAGTGAATCGAGGAAACACGCCGCCAGCCTTCCGAGGCCGCCATTGCCTAAACCGGGGTCATTTTCTTCGCCGATCAGTTCTTCGAGATCAAAGCCCATCTCATCGAGCGCGCTTTTCAGGTCGTCGTAAATGCCCATCGCCAGTAGCGCATTGGAAAGCGTCCGGCCAATCAGAAATTCCATCGACAAATAATAAACCTGCCGCACGTCCTGTGAGGTCTGCGCACGGTTGGATCGCAGCCAGCGTTCCACCATACGATCGCGCACCGCAAACAAGGTGGCGTTCAGCCAGTCATGTTGTGTCGCAATGGACGGATCTTTGCCGATAATAAACATCAGCTTATAAGCAATAGAATGCTTTAGCGCTTCGACACTGACTGTCGGTGAGTTGTAATTAAACGGTGAAGTCATAACGTTACATTCCCGATCAAGTTAGCTACGTTCAGGGGGTCAGGACATCAGGCGGTTATACAGGGTGAGATATTCCTGTGCAGCCACCTTCCAGCCAAAATCAATACCCATGGCGTGTTGTTGTACGTGTCGCCAGTGCTTAGGACGGCTCCACAAAACAAAGGCGCGACGGATCGCATTACCCAGCGATTTCCCCGTTGCTTCTTCAAAGACAAAACCACTGGCAGTGCCGTCGGCCAGATTTTCCAGCGCACAATCGACCACCGTGTCGGCCAGTCCGCCAGTACGACGCACCAGCGGTAACGTGCCGTATTTCAGTCCGTAAAGCTGGGTTAATCCGCACGGTTCGAAACGGCTCGGCACCATGATGACGTCCGCACCGCCGATAATGCGGTGGGAAAACGCTTCGTGATAACCGAGCTGCACGCCGACCTGCCCCGGATTGTCTGCCGCTGCCGCCAGGAAGGCCTGTTGCAGCACGGCATCACCTGCGCCCAGTAAAGCCAGCTGGCCGCCGCGCTCGAGTAAATCAGGTAACGCTTCAAGCACCAGATCCAGCCCTTTCTGGCTGGTCAGGCGGCTGACGACCGCAAAAACCAGACGAGAGTCATCCACATCCAGCCCCATCGCACGTTGCAGATAGGCCTTGTTGACGGCTTTCGAGCGTAAATCATCGGCGTCATAACGCGCCGAAAGCAGCACGTCATCGCGTGGCTGCCAGATAGCTTCATCGACGCCGTTAAGAATACCGGTCAGCCGCCCCTGCATTTCCCGCTCCAGCAGCAGCGATTCCATGCCGTAACCAAACTCCGGACGGGTGATTTCTTTGGCGTATGTCGGGCTGACCGTGGTGACGTGATCAGAGTAGAACAGACCGGCTTTCAGGAAAGATATCTGGCCGTAGAATTCCAGTCCGTGCATCTGGAAAAACTCGCGCGGGATATAAAGCTCATCGAGATGATGCGCGCCAAACAGCCCCTGGAACGCCAGATTATGTACCGTGAAAACGGTACGAACCGGCGCGTTACGGGCGCGGATATAGGCTGAACACAACCCGGCGTGCCAGTCATGAGAATGGACAATATCGGGTTTCCAGTGCGGATCGAAATTCAGCGCCAGTTCGCAGGCCATCCAGCTCAGCAAGGCAAAGCGCAGATGGTTATCCGGATAGGCAAAAGACGATTGGTCATGATATGGGCTGCCGGGGCGGTCATATAAACCGGGCACATCAATAAGATAAATGCCCACACCATCAAAGTAGCCCAGTGAAAGGGTGACATGCCCCGCAAAGGTCGCCAGCGTACCAATCACCTGCGTTTCCCCCAGTCCTTTTTTGACATCAGGGAAAGCCGGAATGAGTACGCGGACGTCCGCGCCCTCCGCAATCTGAGCGGCGGGTAATGCGCCGGCGACGTCAGCAAGGCCGCCCGTTTTTAACAGCGGAAACAGCTCGGAACAAACATGTAAAACCTGCATTCGCGCTCCTGATTATCCCGGTCATCCCGGCAATAACCGGGATGACGAAAAGTCGTGCTTTCTAACATCTGTTTATAGTTTCGCCAGCATCGCGCGCGTGACCAGCACCACGCCCCCTTCGGAACGGTAGAACCGGCGGCTGTCTTCATCCGCATTCTCGCCAATCACCATGCCTTCGGGGATCTGACAGGCGCGGTCGATGACGCATTTACGTAAGCGGCATGAACGCCCCACGTTCACATCCGGCAAAATAATCGTCGAATCAATGTTGCAGAAAGAGTTAACGCGTACCCGCGGGAACAAGACGGAATGCACCACCACGGAACCGGAGACGATAACGCCGCCCGCCACCAGCGAGTTCATGGTCATGCCGTGGCTCCCCGAGCGATCCTGCACAAATTTGGCCGGTGGCAATGGCTCCATGTGCGTGCGGATCGGCCAGTCGCGGTCGTACATATCCAGCTCCGGCGTGACCGACGCCAGATCCAGATTCGCGCGCCAGTAGGCGTCGAGCGTACCGACATCACGCCAATACGGCGGCGCATCATCGTTTTGCGTCACGCAGGAAAGTCCGAACGGATGCGCGCGGGCAACGCCCTGCCGGGTCAGTTTCGGGATCAGGTCTTTGCCGAAATCATGACTGGATTCCTCACTCGCCATGTCTTCTTCGAGCATACGAAACAGATAGTCCGCATTAAAAATGTAGATGCCCATGCTCGCCAGCGCCATATCGGGATTGCCGGGCATCGGCGGCGGGTCTTTCGGTTTTTCGACAAAACTGGTGATGTGGTAATCCTCAGTCACACCGATAACCCCAAACTCACTGGCCTCAGCGCGCGGCACTTCCAGGCAGGCGACGGTACATTCACCGCCCTTCTGCACGTGGTCGATCAGCATCCGCGAGTAGTCCATTTTGTAAATATGGTCACCCGCCAGGATCACTACAAATTCGGCATCGTAACGGCGGATGATATCCAGATTCTGATAGACCGCATCGGCGGTGCCTTTGTACCAGTGCTCGGTGCTGTGGCGCTGCTGCGCCGGAAGTAAATCCACGAACTCGTTCATTTCTTCGTTGAGGAAAGACCAGCCGCGCTGGATATGTTGAACCAGTGTATGGGACTGATATTGCGTGATCACACCGATGCGGCGAATGCCGGAGTTCAGGCAATTCGACAGGGCGAAATCAATGATGCGGAACTTCCCGCCAAAGTGAACGGCTGGCTTGGCACGGGTTGCGGTTAAATCTTTCAGCCTCGAACCACGTCCCCCGGCAAGGATCAATGCCACGGATTTCAGCGGCAACTGTCGTGCCAGCATGACCGGGTCCCGGTTGTCTAATGTCGCCATATCTGACTCCTTCGTTTTTATAATGACCGGCTCTGTGGAGTGAAATCTTGTAGGACACAGAGGGTTTTTGCTGCTGCCCGCCATTGCGAGCCTTCCATGACACGCCGGGGTTCCTCATCAAAAAGCACGCTGTTGAACGGTGCAACCGCCTGCCAGTTTCCCGGCGGCAATTGCAAATCCACTTCGTGCAGCGAAGCATTGACGATAAGTAACCAGCGCTGAGACAGACAAATTTGCAGCCACTGCTGCGGTCCCTGTTCCCAGTCGCCGGGGCTCATCGGTTGCCCCTGTTGATTCAGCCATTGCACGTCATCGCTGCCTTCCTGCCACCAGTGGTTTTGCGTCAGTGCCGGAATTTTCCGGCGCAGCGCAATCAGCGCGGCGGTATAGGCCATCAGGCTTTCATCGGCATTTTCCCAGTCGAGCCAGGTCAGCGGATTATCCTGACAGTAGGCATTATTGTTGCCCGACTGGCTGTTACCCTGCTCATCACCGGCCAGCAACATCGGCGTGCCTTGTGACAAAAACAGCGTCGCCAGCAAAGCACGCTGACTGAGACGGCGCTGCTGCTGTACTTCTGCAGACGCCTCCAGCCCTTCTTCGCCGTGGTTTTGGCTGAAATTCTCGTTGTGGCCATCGCGGTTTTCTTCGCCATTGGCCTGGTTATGTTTCTGGTTAAAACTGACGAGATCGCGCAACGTGAAACCGTCGTGTGCCGTCAGCATATTCACGCTGGCGTAAGGTTCACGTTGAGCGGGACTGAATTTATCGGCAGAGGCCGCGAAACGTCCGGCAAAATGGCCAAGAGAAATATCGCCGTGCAGCCAAAACTGGCGCATATCGTCGCGCCAGACATCGCTCCATTCTGCAAAGGGTGCCGGGAAATGGCCGAGCTGATAGCCGCCGGTGCCGATATCCCAGGGTTCTGCGATCAGTTTGACCTGCGAGAGAATCGTATCCGCCTTAATAGCGTTAAACAGCGGCGATTGCGCACTGAACTCCGGGGTTCTGCCGAGAACGGTGGCTAAATCAAAACGGAAGCCATCAACGTGACATTCGCGCACCCAGTAATGCAGGCAGTCGAGAGTCCAGGCGATAACTTCGTCGTCAATCAGACGCAGCGTATTGCCGCAACCAGTCATGTTGTTATCGGATCCATCCTCGTTGAGCCAGTACCAGCTTGAATTGTCGATACCGCGAAACGAGATAAACGGACCCTCGATATCCAGCTCAGCGCTGTGATTGAACACCACATCGAGGATCACTTCGATACCCGCCTGATGCAACGCTTTGACCGCCGATTTAAACTCATTCAGCGCCGACACACCGCCCTGCCCGCTGGCATAACGCGGTTCAACGGCGCACGGTGCCAGCACGTTGTAGCCCCAGTAATTGCTCAGACCCAGTTTTTGCAAACGCGGCTCATCGGCATGATGCTGCACCGGCAGAAGCTCAATCGCTGTCACGCCTAAGTGCTGCAAATATTCCAGCATAACGGGATGCGCCAGTCCGGCATAAGTGCCGCGGATAGCTGCCGGAATACGAGGATGCTGGCGAGTCAGACCACGCACATGTGCCTCGTAAATCACCGTTTCGCCCCACGGCCTGGCGGGAGGTTTATCATCGCCCCAGTCGAAATTTCCGGCGACGACGACAGATTTCGGCGCCACCACGGCGCTGTCTTTGTCGTCCGGCGCCTCTGTGCCGCCGGTAAAGCGCGCATTCTCATGCAGCACCCCGTCAACAGCCCGCGCACTGGGGTCGATCAGCACTTTTTTCGGGTTAAAACGATGGCCATTTTTCGGGTCGAACGGCCCGTAAACGCGGTAACCGTAGCGTTGTCCGGCTTTGGCATCGGGCAGAAAACCGTGCCAGAGATTGCCGGTACGCCCCGGTAAAGGCAGATGCTGCTCGCTGCCGGTCTCATCAAAAAGACATAATTCCACTTTTTCCGCATGCGCGGAGTACAGGCAAAAATTGACGCCGTTATCTCTGAGATGCGCACCAAAAGGTGCGGGCTGACCGGTCGCGAGTTGTTTCATTACGCCTCCCTTCGCAAATAAACCGTCGCCAGCGGCGGAATAGCCACGCTGATCGAATGTTCGCGCTGATGATGACCGATGTTTTCACTGTAAACGTCGCCGCCGTTGCCGACATTGCTGCCCCGGTAGAAATGCGAATCGGTATTAAGGATTTCGCGGTAACAGCCAGGGCGGCCAATGCCGATGCGGTAGTGCTCACGCGGCACCGGCGTGAAGTTACTGATGACGATGACTTCGCCGCCGTTTTCGTCACGACGCGCAAAGGCGAAAATCGAATTCTCATGGTCATCAACCACCAGCCACTCGAAGCCGCGCGGGTTGTAATCGAGTTCATATAATGGCGCGTTGGCCTGATACGTCAGGTTCAGGTCGCGCACCAGATGCTGCACGCCGCTGTGCCAGCCGGAGGCGTCGTCCAGCAGATGCCAGTCGAGGCTGGCGTCAAAATTCCACTCGCGCCCTTGCGCAAATTCATTACCCATAAACAGCAGTTTTTTACCCGGATGCGCCCACATAAAACCGTAATAAGCGCGCAGGTTGGCAAACTTCTGCCAGACGTCGCCGGGCATTTTATCCAGCAGGGATTTTTTACCGTGAACCACTTCGTCGTGCGACAGCGGCAGAATGAAGTTCTCGCTGTAGGCGTAAAGTACGCCGAACGTCATGAGATTGTGGTGGTATTTGCGGTGAACCGGATCCAGCTGCATATACGACAGGGAATCGTGCATCCAGCCCATGTTCCATTTGTAATGGAAGCCCAGCCCGTTGGCATCCGGCGGCATGGTAACACCCGGATAATCGGTCGATTCTTCCGCAAGCGTCACTGCGCCGCCGAGTTCCTTGCCAATCGTATGGTTGGTGTATTTCAGGAAAGAAATGGCTTCGAGGTTCTCGCGACCACCGTAATAGTTAGGGATCCACTCGCCCGCTTTACGGCTGTAATCGCGGTAAATCATGGACGCCACCGCGTCTACCCGCAGGCCATCAATGCCGAAGCGTTCAATCCAGTAAAAACCATTGCCTGCCAGATAGTTACGGACTTCATGGCGGCCATAGTTATAAATCAGCGTGTTCCAGTCCTGATGATAACCTTCGCGCGGATCGGCATATTCATACAGCGAGGTGCCGTCGAACTGCGCCAGCCCGTAGGCATCGCTCGGGAAATGCCCCGGCACCCAGTCGAGGATCACATTCAGACCGGCGTTATGCGCGGCATCGACAAAAGCTTTGAACTCCATCGGCGTTCCGAAACGGCGGGTCGGCGCGTACATGCCCAGCGGCTGATAACCCCAGCTGCCGTCGAACGGATGCTCGTTAACCGGCATCAGTTCGATATGCGTAAAGCCCATCCATTTGGCGTACGAAACTAATTGTTCGGCCAGCTCGCCGTAACTGAGCCAGAAATTGTCATCGGTATGACGACGCCAGGAACCCAGATGCACTTCATAAACGGAAACCGGCTGATTCAGCGCGTTGGCTTTCTTTCGTGCTTCTGAATGTGGCACAACGTCCGGCAATTTACGCACGCACGAAGCGGTATCCGGACGCATCTGCGCCTCGAAAGCATAAGGATCGGCACGCAGGGTGACATTTCCGCGGCAGTCGATAATTTCGAATTTATACAGCTGACCTTCGCGGACGGCAGGGATAAACAGTTCCCAGATCCCATTCTCACGACGCTGACGCATCGGGTGACGGCGGCCATCCCAAAAGTTGAATTCACCGACCACGGAAATCCGCGTGGCATTCGGTGCCCAGACGGCAAAGCTGACGCCTTCGACGTCGTCCAGCGTTTGCAGATGCGCACCGAGTTTTTCATACGGCCGCAGGTGTGTCCCCTCCGCCAGGAGCCAGATATCCAGCTCCTGCAACAGCGTGCCGAAACGGTAAGGGTCGTCGATCACATGGAGATTCTCGCCCCAGCGGACTTCCAGCTTGTAGCGAAATGCATTTTTACGACGTGGTATCAGGCCGACAAAAAAACCGCGGTCGTCATAACGACGCAGTTCCGCCACCTGTTTGCCTTTTTCTACATCAATAACCCAGACCTGATCAGCATCTGGCAACAGGGCACGCACTTCGAGCCCGGCGGCCACAGAGTGCATTCCCAAAAGAGAAAAAGGATCAGCGTAGTGGCCAGATATAATTTGATTAATGACGTGCTGATCGGGAAGTACAGACATGTATTCGTCCTATGATTAATTAAATCAATAAATCCAATAAAATCATTCAGGTATTCAATACGACGTGTAAATTAAGTGTGCTCCCCTTTTTGTCGTTGCATTGTGATCCGGCGGTACTTCGCTTTTGCCAAAAAATGCGCCAGTGCGCCTTTGTTCACAATTTCTAAATAAGTCTCTAATTCCGCTTCTCAAAAAGGCAGAGCTCTTCTACTAAGCATAGACAAAGATTAAAAAAGGCAGGGCGTTAAGGAGTTCAAAAATGGACAAATTTTTGAAAAAGATAAATACAGTAAAAAGCGCTGCAGGCAGGGAGAGATACGGCGGAAGTAATTGAAGGATGAAATAAAAACGGGACACCGTGCTGGTGTCCCGCGGGGGAAACATTTACAAAGAAAACAGGGCAGTTTTCAACTTACAAAAGGATGCGCAGCATACGGCGTAAAGGCTCTGCCGCACCCCATAGCAGCTGGTCACCGACGGTAAACGCAGACAGATATTGCGGGCCCATATTCAGTTTGCGCAGACGGCCAACCGGCGTATTCATCGTGCCGGTCACCGCGGCTGGGGTCAGTTCACGCATCGACAGTTCACGGTCATTCGGGATCACACGAACCCAGTCGTTGTGCGAAGCCAGCATCTGTTCGATTTCAGGGATCGACACATCTTTTTTCAGCTTCAGCGTGAACGCCTGGCTGTGGCAGCGCAATGCGCCGATACGGACACACAGGCCATCCACCGGAATAATGCTGGACGTGCCAAGAATTTTGTTGGTTTCCGCCTGACCTTTCCATTCTTCTTTGGTCTGGCCGTTATCGAGCTGTTTGTCGATCCACGGGATCAGACCGCCAGCCAGCGGAACACCGAAGTTATCGGTTGGCAACGTACCGCTGCGGGTCAGTGCCGTCACTTTACGTTCGATATCCAGAATGGCGGATGCCGGACTTTCCAGCTCTTTCGCCACGCTGTTATGCAGCATGCCCATCTGGGTCAGCAGCTCGCGCATGTGACGCGCACCGCCACCGGACGCTGCCTGATAGGTGGCGACAGACGCCCATTCGATCAGGTCGTTGGCGAACAGGCCGCCGAGCGACATCAGCATCAGGCTGACGGTGCAATTACCGCCCACAAAGGTTTTGATGCCTTTGTCGATACCCTGATGGATCACTGCGCTGTTCACCGGGTCGAGGATGATTATCGCGTCATCTTCCATTCTCAAAGAAGAAGCTGCGTCAATCCAGTAGCCGGACCAACCGATTTCGCGCAGCTTAGGATAGATTTCATTGGTATAATCGCCGCCCTGACAGGTGATGATAATGTCCAGCGCACTCAGTGCGTCCAGATCATAGGCATCTTGCAAGGTACCAGACTGACCCGTGAAAGAAGGCGCGGCCTGACCGTGCTGAGAGGTGGAGAAGAATACCGGACGGATAGCGTCGAAATCGCGTTCTTCAATCATGCGTTGCATGAGTACAGAACCGACCATTCCACGCCAGCCTACGAAACCTACATTTTTCATAATATCTGTCCTGCCCTGAGGGTGATAACTGCTTAAAACGGCTTAAACGCGCGTTTGCACTAAGTGAGTGCCTGTTTTGATGCACTGTGCCCCGTAAACGCGCGGGTCTACCACCTTACAAAATGCACCAGAAGTGGCAAGTTAATTTAATCAATAGTGCAGGCTTTAATAGCAGCGCAACTTATAACAGGCTTTTTTTTTCTGAGGTAGTTATGACCGAAATGATTTCAGCAACTATTTTGCTGTTTTTAATTATGGATCCGCTGGGCAACTTACCGATTTTCATGTCGGTCTTAAAACATCTCGACCCGAAACGTCGCCGGGTGGTGTTGATCCGCGAAATGCTGATCGCACTCATCCTGATGCTGATATTCCTGTTTGCCGGGGAAAAAATCCTGTCGTTCCTGAATCTGCGTACAGAAACCGTGTCGATTTCCGGCGGTATTATTCTGTTCCTGATTGCCATCAAAATGATTTTCCCGTCGGAAGAGAAAAGCAGCAGCGGTTTGCCTGCCGGTGAAGAGCCGTTTCTCGTCCCGATGGCGATCCCGCTGGTCGCCGGCCCGTCGATTCTCGCCACGCTGATGCTGCTTTCACATCAGTATCCGAATCAGATGAGCCACTTAACGCTGGCGCTGTTTATCGCCTGGGGCCTGTCGATGGCGATCCTGCTCCTGTCGAATTTGTTCCTGCGACTGCTTGGCGACAAAGGCGTCAGCGCCCTCGAACGCCTGATGGGCCTGATTCTGGTCATGCTCTCCACCCAGATGTTCCTCGATGGGATCAGGGCGTATCTGAAGATTTAGCGGGTTTTACAAACGAAAAAGGCGAGCGATGTGTCTCGCCTTTTTTACATCTGTTTAAATAGTTTTCAGCGTCTGGATAATCTGCGGGTTCAGCTCCAGCATTTTCAACAGCTTCAGGGCTGCACCATTTGGCAAACGCTTTTGTTGCTCCCACGCCTGAACAAGCGAAGGTGAAACGCCAAGCAACCGCGCAAATTCATCCTGCTTAATACCCGCCTTGGTGCGGATTTGTTTTACTTCAGGCATCGCAACACGCGTGATGTGCGCAGGTGCCATCTCGCCTTTGCGAATGGCGATCATTTCTTCGGCCGATTGCCGCAATTCATCGAATAATTCTTTATTCACGGTCCATCTCCTGTGTCACGACAGACTTTGTACGATATTTTTTAAAATCGATTTTTCGGTATCCGTCAGGGAATCTTTCTCACTCTTCGGATAAACCAGCAGCATGAAAATCTGACCCTCAGCGCACAGATAATAATAAATCGCCCGCACACCTGCGCTTTTCCCACGCCGTTGATAACCCCAGCGAATTTTTCTGCATCCGCCCGTTCCGACAATCAAAGCTCCTGCATCAGGATAATGCGTCAGGTATTCCTGAAACTGGCGATACTCGTCCTCAGTAAGCAGTTCTTTGCATTTACGGCTAAACGTCGGGGTTTTGATAAACTCCAGATATTCCATGTGACTCATTCCATGACTCAAGATGGCGGGATAATACTCTCACGGGGTAAGAGTTCAACGCGAGGTTTTTCTCGTCAGAAACAAAAAGGCGAGCCATCTGGCTCGCCTTTCTTATGCTAACAATTTGTCGTCAGACGACCATCGACAGCAGCAGGCATCCGGCCAGACCGCAAAGGGAAATGATGGTTTCCAGCACCGACCATGATTTGAACGTTTCAACGATGGTCAGGTTGAAGTACTCCTTAAATAACCAGAAACCCGGATCGTTCACGTGAGAGAAAATCACGCTGCCGGAACCGACGGCGATCACCATCAGCTCAGGGCTGACGCCGGTGGTCGCAATCAGTGGCGCAGCAATACCGCCTGCGGTAATCGCTGCAACGGTGGCAGAACCCAGTGCGATACGCAGCACAGCCGCGATCGACCACGCCAGCAGGATTGGCGACAGATTGCTGCCATTCATCAGGGCGGCGATGTATTTTTCAATACCACTGTCTACCAGTACCTGTTTGAACGCGCCGCCACCGCCGATGATTAACAGCATCATCGCGATGATTTTGATGGAATCACTCACGGTCCCCATCACTTCATCCATCTTACGGCCACGGTTCAGGCCGAAGGTGAAGATAGCGATCAGTACCGCAATCAGCGTTGCCATGACCGGGTCGCCGAAGAATTCAGCGTAAGACAGCACCGGGTGGCCTTTCGGTAAGATCATTTCGCAAACGGCGCGGAACGCCATCAGAATGACCGGCACCAGTGACGTCGCGACGCTGACACCAAAGCCCGGCATTTCTTCTTCTGTGAAGGTTTTCGGGTTGAACAGCCCTTCAGGAACCGGTTTGTCGATCCCTTTCAGGAAACGTGCATAGACCGGACCGGCCAGAATGACGGTCGGCACCGCCAGCAATGAACCATACAGCAGGGTTTTGCCCATATCTGCGTGGAAAATAGTCGCAATCGCCGTCGGGCCAGGGTGCGGAGGCAGGAAACCGTGCGTGACGGATAACGCAGCCGCCATCGGCACTCCGACATACAACAGTGGCAAACGTGCCGCCGCCGCCACGGTGAAGACCAGCGGCAGCATCAGCACGAAGCCGACTTCATAGAACAACGCGAAACCGACGATAAAACCGGTCAGCACGATCGCCCACTGAATGTGTTCACGGCCAAACTTTTCGATAAGCGTGGTCGCGATACGCTGTGCGCCACCGCAATCAGCCAGCAACTTGCCCAGCATAGCGCCAAAGCCCATGATCAGAGCCAGACTACCGAGCGTGCCGCCTACCCCGTTTTTGATCGACGTGATGACTTTGTCGACCGGCATTCCCTGCATGATACCTACCGCCAGCGCGACCAGGATCAGTGCAATGAAGCCATTAAGCTTAAATCGGATCATAAGTAACAACAGCAGTGCGACGCCCACCGCTACAATAACTAATGGCATATTCTTCCCCTCATGCGGTCACTGTGGTTTAGCTTTCGACCCGGTGACGCATTGTTTTTAATTTTCATGATGTTGTAGGAATTAACAGTGCAACGGGTACAGACCGCGACCGCTAAAACAGCAGTGCATTCCTTTGTGATATTAGTCACATCTCCATTTGTTACCGGTATCATGATACCGGTAACATGCTAATATTAGGACTCACTACGCAGTCAAAATGTTCATTTTGGGATAGAGATCATACTTATGGCAGGACAAAGCATCATTCTGATGGGCGTGTCAGGCAGCGGTAAATCCACCGTCGGCGCGGCACTGGCCCGTGAACTTAACGCGAAATTCATCGACGGTGATGATCTTCATCCCCGCGCCAATATTCAAAAGATGGCCAGCGGTACGCCACTGAACGACGACGATCGGGCGCCCTGGTTATTGCGTCTGAACGACGCGGCCTACAGCCTGCGCCATAAAAATGAAACGGGTATTATTGTCTGTTCCGCACTGAAACGCCGCTACCGCGATGCGCTGCGTAAAGACAATGAAGGCATGGTATTCATCTACATGAAAGGCAGTTTTGACGTGATTGCCGATCGCCTGAAAGCGCGCGCCGGACATTTTATGCCGACCGATTTACTGCGCAGCCAGTTCGATGCCCTCGAAGAACCTGGCGAAGACGAGCCGGATGTGTTGCGCGTGAATATCGATCACAAGTTTGAAGGTGTGGTGGATCGTTGTATTGCAGCACTGAAGACAGTACAGAAGTAAGACTTTCTCCTCCCCCTGCGAAGGGGGAGGTCGGGAGGGGGTTTTAATGGCAGCACTGTCATCCGCAAAACCAACACCCCATCCCAGCCTTCCCCTCATGAGAGGGGAAGGAGTAAAAGATCAAATACTTCCGCCCGCAGAAATCGTAAACCCTACATCGACCATTCTCGGCACGACTTCTTCGCCGCGAAGTCTCGCCAGCAAGCGTTCGGCGGAGATCTGCCCCATTCTTTCGCGCGGTGTGAGCACACTGGCGAGCGGGGGTTCCATCGCCTGCCCCATGTTGTGACCGTGGAAACCGGCAATCGCCATTTGTGACGGAATTTTCAGCCCCTGACGCTGGCATTCAAAGAATGCGCCCGCCGCGAGATCATCGTTAGTGCAAAAGATACTGTCGATTTTCGGCCAGTCTATTTGCGCCTGACGCAGCAGTTCCGCGCCCGCACTGTAGCTCGATGACCGGCTGGTCATCACGCTGTAAGGCTCGAGCCCGGATTCACGCATTGCCTGCTCGTAACCCTGTTGTTTGATGAGGGTACGTTCGTCCTGACGTGCGCCGAAATACACCACATGGCGATGCCCGCGCGCGATAATTTGCTGCGTCATCTGGCGGGCAGCTTCAAAGTTGTTGAACCCGACCGCCAGATCCACGCACGGTGACACGCAGTCCATCATTTCCACCACCGGAATACCGGCCACTTCAATCATTTTCAGCGTTCGCGCCGTGTGATGGCGTTCGGACAAAATCAGCCCGTCGATATTGTAGGAAAGCAGCGACGTCAGACGCTGTTCTTCGCGCTCCTGGCTGTAGCCGTAATGCGCAAGCATAGTCTGGTAGCCGTGAATATCGGTCACGCTTTCGATGCCGCGCAGCACTTCGGCGAACACCTGGTTGGTCAGGGACGGCAGCAGCACGCCGATGGCACGGCTTTTCGCATTGGAAAGAATATCCGGTGCGCGGTTGGGGATATAACCCAGCTCATCAAGCGCCGCAGAAATCTTTTCCTGCAACGCACCGGAAACCTGTTCAGGATTGCGCAAAAAACGGCTGACCGTCATTTTTGTGACGCCCACCTTGTCGGCAACATCCTGGAGTACGGGCCTTTTTTTCTTGATATTCATCAATGAGATGGTGCCGCTGAAAAGGTTAAGGGATCAGAGAGTGATGTTAGCAAACAATCGCGCAGGCGGATATCCGTTGCTGCGCGACATGAGAAGTTTGTCAGGAAGGCAGAGAAAGCTGACCGCGAACCGGGGCGCTGAGGTTCGCTGAGAACTGGCCGGTCAGCAGCGCCATCGCGCGCTGTGCCAGTGTTTCCAGCGGATAGGCAATCGCCGGTATCGCCGAAACGCCCGGAGGCAGCGTGCTGTCGAGGCTGAAAACCATCACGCTTTGCGGCACGCTGCGCCCGTGCAGCGCGAGCTGATGCAGTGCGTCCTGCGCGGTGGCATCATCCGGCACCAGCAGCGCGTTAAACGACACGTTCTGCGCCAGCAGTTGTGACAATGCCTGTGCGCCGCTGTATACCAGCCGACGGTCATAAGGCAGCAGGAATTTTTCCAATGCGAGATGATATCCCTGCAAGATTTGCCCGGCGGTTTCGCTGTTTTCCGCGTTAATCAGCGCAATCTGTCTGCGTCCTTGTTTCAGCACATACTGGCAGGCGGTTTCGGCAGCAAAACAGCGGTCAAAGTGAATGCTGCGCGCTGAATCCGCATCCAGACAATCAATGGTGATGACGTTTTCAGGCAAAGCAGGCAATGGAAAACGCGCACCAATCACAATCATCGCATCGCACAAGCCATGGCCAATTTCGGCCACGGAATGCGTGAGGCTCGCTGCATCGGTCGCGAACCGCAGCAGCAAATACTTTTGATTAAGCCGCAGTTCTTTTTCCAGCGCATGCAGATAACCGGTGGACTGGTTAATATTTTCCGTCGCACAAATCACGCCGATACACCCGGTGGATTGCGTGGACAGCGACTGCGCGATCACGCTCGGTTTGTATTGCAGCGTTTCCACCGCCTGCATCACAGCCAGGCGGCTTTCCTCTTTGACACCGCGGCTGCCACTCAGGACACGGGACACCGTCGCTTTCGACACCTTCGCCAGCCGCGAAACGTCGTTAATGTTTGCCATGTCTTTCCTTGTGTTAATCGAAACCGTTATTTTTAGAAACCGCCGCGAACCACTCGCCGCTTTTCTTCACCGTACGTTTCTGGGTTTCCAGATCCAGCTGGATGAAACCATACCGGTTTTTATAGGCATTCATCCATGACCAGCAATCAATAAATGTCCACATATGGTAGCCGAGACAGCCGCTGCCTTCCTGCAACGCGCGGTGCAACCATTTCAGATGCCCGCTGACAAACTCAATGCGGTAATCATCATCAATCCGTCCGTCCTTTTCAAAGCGCAGTTCATGCTCCACACCCATACCGTTTTCAGAAATGAAACAGCGCGGATTGCCGTAGTTTTCACGCAGATTGGTCAGGATGTCGTAAATGCCTTGTTCGTAGATTTCCCAGCCACGGTGCGGGTTCATTTTGCGCCCCGGCATGACGTAGTTATCGAAGAACCATTCCGGCATAAACGGACTTTCAGGATTGACCATACTGTCGCGGCACTGAATGCGGCGCGGCTGGTAATAGTTGATGCCGAGTAAATCCACCACGCCTTGTTGCAGCAGTTCTTTATCGCCCTGCTGACAGGCCGGAAGCTGCTCGTGTTTTTTCAGCAATTCCACCAGTTCCTGGGGATATTCACCGCGCAAGGCGGGATCAAGGAAACTGCGGTTAAACATCAGATCGGCAATATTCGCCGCTTTCAGATCAGCCGGATTCTGCGAGCGCGGATAAGACGGGGTCAGATTGAGGATAATGCCGATTTCACCGCCGAGATTGCGCGCACGGTAGGCTTTTACCGCCAGCGAATGCGCCAGCATGGTGTGATAGGCCACGGTGGCTGCACGTTTGAAATCCACCACATTCGGGTAGTGGAAGTCATACAGATAGCCACCTTCGACCGGCACGACTGGCTCGTTGAAGGTGAACCAGTGCTTCACGCGGTCACCGAACAATTCAAAACAGGTATCGGCATATTTTTCGTAAGCCTGCACCACTTCGCGATTTTCCCAGCCGCCGATTTCCTGCATCGCCATCGGCATATCAAAATGGAACAGATTGATAAACGGCTGCACGCCCTGAGCCAGCATTTCGTCAATCACCTGATTATAGAAGGTGACCGCTTCCGGATT
This sequence comes from Rahnella bruchi, assembly GCF_003614975.1. GTDB lineage: Bacteria > Pseudomonadota > Gammaproteobacteria > Enterobacterales > Enterobacteriaceae > Rahnella > Rahnella bruchi. Next base: position 32,945 of record NZ_QZWI01000005.1, read on the forward strand.
CACGTCACCGCGTCCGTTGGGGATCAGACGCGCCCAGGAAATCGACGTGCGGAAGGTGTTGTGGTTCAGCTGTTTCAGCAGCGCGATGTCTTCACGCCAGTTTTTATAAAACGTCGAGGTATCCTGCGGACCGACGTCGTTATGGAAACGCGTCGGTTGCTGTGAATACCAGTGATCCCACACCGTCGCGCTTTTGCCATGGCTCAGGGTTTCACCTTCCGTCTGCGGCGCAGAGCTGGCACTGCCCCACCAGAATTCTTTTGGAAATGCGTATTTCATTGTCATCCTCGCTGTCCGTTAGCTTTACGTTTTTAACTGTTGTTCAACTGTTTGCCGGCACGGCATTGCCCGCCGTTTGTGCCGTGGCTTTTTCCGCTTCCTGTTTCAGCAACGTACGTTCATAGGCTTTCAGGAACGGGTAGTACATTACGGCTGATAACACCATACAGAACAGGCACATAATTACCGGGCTAAACGCCCAGTTTGCTGCCCATGACGCACCAATTGGCGCAGGTGTTGTCCAGGGTGTGAGCGAGACCACTTGCGCGACCCAGCCGAGTTTGGTGGCGGTATACGCAAAAATTGCGTTCAGCATCGGCACCAGAGTGAACGGCAGGAAGAACACCGGATTCATAATTATCGGCGTACCAAACAGGATCGGTTCGTTGATGTTAAAGAAGCTCGGCACCACGCCCATCCGCCCGATCGTCCGCAGATGCACGGCCTTGCTGCACAGCAACAGAATTGCCAGCGGCAACGTCGAACCAACGCCACCTATCAGCAGATAGTGATCCCAGAATCCCTGCAAATAAATGTGCGGCAGCGGCTCACCCGCCTGCAACGCCGTCTGGTTGAGTGCCAGATTGGTCATCCAGAACGGGTTCATGATGCCGGTGACAATCAGCGCACCGTGAATACCCGCAAACCACAGCACCTGGCAGATAAACACCGAAATAAGAATCGCCGGCAGGGAATCCGAAGCTGAAACCAGCGGCGCCAGCAGGTGCATGATGGCTTCAGGAATGATCATGCCGGTGGTGGACTGAATAAACAGGTTCAGCGGATGCAGCGTCGCGACAATCACCACCACCGGGATCAGGATTTCAAAGGAACGCGCCACGCCAGTCGGGACTTCTTTCGGCAGGCGGATAGTGATGTTGCGGCGTTTGAGCAACGCATACACTTCAGCGGCATAAATCGCCGTCAGGATCGCAGTGAAAATGCCTTCGCCGGAAAAGTATTGTGTCGAGATTTGCTTGTCATGATACGGCGCAGCCACCAGCAGGAACGCCATAAACGCCAGCAAACCGGTCATGATCGGGTCGAGTTTGTAGTGTTTACCGAGACTCGCGCCGATGCCTACCGAAATGAAGAACGTCATCACGCCCATGCTCAGATACCACGGCAGCATCAGCTGTTCGCGGTATTTCAGCGAGAGATCCAGCCAGCCGCGCGCGAAACCCCAGGTGGTGTCCGGCGAGAAGGGTGGAAAAATAAAGACCAGCATGAACGAGCCGATAATCATAAAAGGCAGTGCCGCGATAAACCCGTCACGAATGGCGATCACATGCCTCTGCTGGCCGACGCTGCCCGCCAGTGGTGTGATGTGTTTTTCGATGACGTTAACCATCGACTCATAGAGGCCACTCATACGCGGCTTCCTTCCTGTGCGATCAGGCCAAAGGCGAAGTCCAGCACGTTGTCGCCACGCTGCATGCCGTAATCCATCATGTTGATGGTTTCGACCGGAATATTAAATTCGGCTGCTCTTTTGGAGAGATCGGCCTGCATGTAACGCACCTGCGGCCCGAGCAGCACGACCTGATAATCACGGAATTTTTCGTCAAACTCGCTGGCTCCGAATGCGTCGATCTGCACCTCTTCGCCGCGCTCTGCCGCCACGTCTTTCATCTTGCGCACTAACAAACTGGTCGACATCCCCGCCGAACAACAAAGCATGATTCTTTTCATTTTGCTTCACTCCCAGATGATTTATGTTCTGCCCGTTTCTTCCTGCTGAGGGTATTTGAGACATTTTGGAAACCGGTTTCCATCGCTTAGGCAGCGATGTGCGAACAGGCTCAAAATTTTGGCCGGGGATTTGTTACAGGTGTGAATGGCGTCACGAAGCGGAAAAATTAAACAATGCAAACGCGGGGAAAAGGACTATGGGGATATGACGATAAAACAAAAGAAAAAGGCGACCGGAGTCGCCTTAATAAGTCTTAAGAAGCCTGAATAATCAGATCGGTGGCAGATCGAACAGCAGGATTTCACTGTCTTCGTCTGCATGAACGGACAGCGCCGTTTCATCCCAGATAGCCAGCGCGTCGCTCGCCCCGGCTTTCTGACCGTTGATGGAAACCGTGCCTTTAACCACCTGGATCCACACACGGCGTTCAGCCTGGATCTGATAAACAGACTGTTCGTCTTTTTTCAGCGCCCAGCGGGACAACTCCATATCCTGGAACACTTTCAGCGAACCTTCACGGGCATCCGGAGAAAGCACCAGCTGACGGCCCTGTGGCGCATCGAACATGCGTTGTTCATAACGCGGTTCCAGCCCTTTCTGATTCGGGATAATCCAGATCTGATACAGGTGCAGTTTACGGTCGCTGTTGCCGTTGTACTCAGAGTGAGTCACACCGGTACCGGCGCTCATAATCTGAAACTCACCGGCCTGGATCTGTTCTTTGTTGCCCATGCTGTCCTGATGTTCCACGGTGCCTTCCAGCACGTAGGTCAGAATTTCCATGTCTTTATGCGGATGCTTACCAAAACCCTGCCCCGCATCGATGAAATCTTCGTTGATTACCCGCAGTGCGGAGAAACCCATAAAGTTAGCATCGTAATAATCGGCAAAAGAGAAGGTATGCCAGCTTTCCAGCCAGCCGTGACTTGCGTGACCGCGTTCTTGTGCTTTGCGTAAGTAAATCATGTTCAACTCTCCTCAATGTTTTCTCTAGTCTAGTCAACGGCTGAGAATAAGAAAGCGTAAAAACTTCACCCCTCTGTTCAAAAAATATGAACAAATGCAGATGACTAAATTCAAAGGAATTGCAGGAGATTTGGGGTATTTAGAAAGGCGTTATTCGACATAGTTTGAGTGGCAGGAAGGCGGCAAGCAAGCGCAGCCAACGCACCCACGGCTCAAAAAATGAAGAAAAAAAAGCCAGCACCCGGCTGGCTAAGTAATACTGGAAGCAATGTGAGCAATGTCGTGCATTCATGGGGACCCGTTTGACCTTGGTGTGAGGCCATCCCCGGAACGCATGACAATAATAATCATTATCATTCGCACTTGTAAAGCATTATTTTTCACCAAACAATCGATTGACAGTTTTCCTATTCCTGATAAATGTAGAGGATATTCAAACAGTAACCACAAAAAGAGGAGTGTCGCCATGAGCGAAATAGTCATACGTCACGCTGAAGCAGCAGATGCACAGGCGCTTCAGCACCTATACGCTCAGGTTCCTGTTTACAGCGACACCCTACAACTCCCTTATCCTCCTGCCACGCTATGGGAAGACCGCCTTGCTAACGCCGCGCCCGGCAGATTCGCGCTGGTGGCGTGTATCGACGGCAGGCTGGTGGGCAATCTGACCTTAATGGTCGAACAGCCTTGGCGACGCCGCCATGTGGCTACGTTCGGGATTGGTGTGGACACGCAATTTCAGGGAAGAGGCGTTGGCAGTAAGCTGATTGCCGCTGCCCTTGAGCTGTGCGATAAATGGCTGCACGTGACACGCGTCGAGCTGACGGTTTATGCCGATAACGAGGCCGCTATCGGGCTGTACAAAAAGTTCGGTTTCAGTGTTGAAGGCCTCAGCCCTTGCTACGCATTGCGCGATGGCGAACTGGTGGATACGCTGCATATGGGCCGTATCCGTGGCGTTCGCCAGGCCGTTTAATCGATACTGACAGAGGCGCTGGTTTCCTGCGAGGGCTGACGAACCAGCAACCGCAGAACCAGCGCCATCGCGATCACCACCAGCAATGCCGAACCGAGATAAATCGCATCAATTCCCGCCTGCGCCATCAGCACTCCTGCCAGCGGTCCGGTGATCCCCAGTGATAAATCCAGAAACGCCGAATAGGTCGCCAGCGCGCTGCCCTGATTTTCCTGCGGCAATTTCTTCACCGCCACCACACCCAGCGCCGGATACACCAGCGAGAATCCCACGCCGGTAACAAACGCACCGGCCATGGCAGCCCACGCATTCGGGGCAAAAAACACCATAATCAGCCCGGCGATTTCCACCACAAAACAGGCCAGCGCCACGCGCAATCCGCCAAAACGGTTAATGCTGTTGGGCAGTAACAGCCGCATGCCGACAAACGCTACGCTGAAAAAGGTCAGGGAGAACGCCGCACCCGACCAGCCTTTGGCGGCATAAAACAGCGTAATAAACGTGGCAATCACGCCAAATCCGGTGGAAGCCAGCGCCAGCATCATGCCGTAAGGAAGTATTTTACCCAGCACCTGACGGAACGGAATTTGCGTGGATGCGGTGCCGGTGACCGGCGGTTTGCGCCATGCGGTGATTAACGCCGCCAGCGCCACCAGAATGATGCTCGCCGACAACAGCATCAGGCCGCCGACACTGAAAATCAGCACGCCCAGCGGTGCGCCAATCGCCATTGCGCCGTAAGTCACCACACCGCTCCACGAAATCACTTTGCCGATATGCAGGGACCCCACCACGCTGATGCCCCACAGCGTCGAGCCGGTTCCGGCAAAACTTTGTCCGGCGCCCAGCAGAAGGCGTCCGGCACACAACAGCCCGAGGCTCAGCGCCGGTGATGCATCGAACGACAGCGCCAGCAGATAGAAAACGCCGCTGAGCAGGCAGCCACTGAGCCCGAACATCACCACCCTTTTCGGCCCGATTTTATCGGCATAACGACCGGCATACGGACGGCTGAGCAGCGTGGCGAAATATTGCAAACTGATCACCAGTCCCGCCCAGAACGCGCTGTAGCCGAGATGCTCATGTACATAGCCCGGTAAAATCGCCAGCGGCAGGCCGATGGTCAGATAGTTGGCAAAGTTGAATACCAGAATGGAGAGAATTCGCAGCGTGGTCTTTGACGGGCTGACAGCAGCAATGTCGGGCGGAGCAGGTTCAGGCATGGAAATTCGTGTCTCACGAAAAAGGTTCAGGCGTGTTACGAAGCCGTAAATGAGTCTTTGACTTTATTAGCAATTGATTACTTTCGCAACAAATTGAACCGTTGTTTTACTCAGCCTTCCCGTTACTGCCATCAAAGTGACACATCACTGTCATCTGCCCTGCTTATGGTCGGGATACTTCAACCGGAGGACATCCTATGTTCAGCATGGATACCCTGTTTCAGGATCTCGACCCGCAGCACAAAACCCCTTCCTGGCAACGCCGTCTGTTAAAAATCTTATTCCGCGAAAAAGAATTCCACCGCTTTGCCGGCCAGTATCAGCACCTGAAAGGGATTGATATGGCTGAGCAGGTACTGGAACATTTTAATATTCGTTGTGAACTGACGGAACGCGACCGGGAGCAGATCCCGAGCTATGGTCCGGTAGTGATTGTGGCTAACCATCCGATTGGTACGCTCGACGGTCTGGCGCTGCTGCACGCGGTGGCGTCTGTGCGTCCGGACGTCAAAGTGGTGGCCAATCAGCTGCTGTCGCTGGTGTCCTCGCTCGGCAGCCTGATGATCCCGGTGGATAATATGGGCAATCGCACGCGGCGCAATCAGGTGACGCAGATGCAGGAACATCTGGAGAATCAGGGCGTGCTGATTGTGTTCCCAGCGGGCGAAGTCTCCCGGATGAGTTCCAAAGGCGTGCGCGACGGCAAATGGCATACCGGTTTTATCCGCCTCGCTGCCAAAGCCCGCGCGCCGGTGGTACCGGTGCATATCAGCGGCAGTAACAGCGCGTTATTTTATCTCAGCTCGATGATTTACCGCCCGCTCAGCACCCTTCTGCTGGTACATGAAATGTTCGGCCAGCGCGGCAACAGCCTGACGTTGAAAATCGGCGCGCGCATTCCCTATTCCAGCTGGCACGACGGACAAATGCAGGCGGGTGATCTGGCGGCACGTTTTCGTAAACATCTTTACCGTCTCGGCGCAGGGAAACCGGGACTGTTCCACACCGAAACGTCGATTGCCCGCGCCGAAGATCGCGCCGTACTCAAGCACGCGCTGGAAGCCAGCGAAGTGCTCGGTAAAACGCCGGATGGCAAAATGATTTATCTTTATCGTCGCCACGGAGAAGATTACGTTCCCGTACTGCGCGAACTGGGGCGTCTGCGCGAAATCGCGTTCCGTGCCGTCGGAGAAGGCAGTGGCCGCCGCCGGGATCTCGACGGCTACGACGATGATTATTATCACCTGGTTTTATGGGATCCGCAGGCGCTGGAAATCGTCGGCGCTTACCGGTTTATTCCGACCGCTGAACAGGTCGCCAGCAAAGGGCTGAACGGGATTTACAGCCAGAGTCTGTTCCAGTACGGCCATCAGATGGACCCGATTCTGGCGCAGGGCATTGAACTGGGACGCAGCTTTATTCAGCCCGCTTACTGGGGCAAACGCGGACTGGATTATCTGTGGCTGGGCATTGGCGCGTATCTGGCGAAATATCCGCAGACGCGTTATCTGTTTGGTCCGGTGTCGATTTCCGGCGGAATGCCGCTGCCTGCCCGCGATTTGCTGGTGGCATTTTACCGCCTCTATTTCGCTCCGGTGTTGCCGCTGGCGACCTCGCACCGTCCGTATCCGGCCTCGCTGCCGGACGTGTTAGCGCAGTTTTGCGGCGACGATTATCAGGAAGATTTGCAGCGCCTGAAACGCTTACTGGCCAATCTCGGATGCAGCATTCCGGCACTCTATAAGCAGTATTCAGAGCTTTGCGAAACCGGCGGTGTGCAGTTCATTGATTTCGGGAGTGACCCGGAGTTCAGCAACTGCATCGACGGATTAGTACTGGTCGATCTCAGCCAGCTGAAACCGGCGAAATTTGAACGGTATATTGCCGTGCATCACTGACTGAGCAGGCTTACCACCAGATTTTTTACCGCGTCGTTGTCGCTGTGTGCGATGTTAAAACGCATGAAACGCAGGCCTTCCGGCCCCTGACAAAACAGAGTGCCGGGAGCCAGCGCCATGCCCTGTTTCAGAGCCTGATCTGCCAGGGTTTCGCTGTCGATATGCTCAGGGAGTTCCACCCACAAAAACAGCCCGCTGGAATTTTCCACCGGAAAACGGCATCCCGCTGCCTGCAACCAGCGTTTCACACGCGAAGACGCATCACTCAGATTACTCGCCAGTCGCCGCTGATGGCGATTGTAGCTGCCATCACGGAAAAACTGGTACAGCGTCTGCTCGGTAAATTCACAGGTCACGCCGCCGGTCAGCGACTTTAGCTGCGCCAGCTGTTCGGCCAGTTTAGGGCTGGTCGCGATATACGCCACCCGCATATTGGCGCTCAGCAGCTTGGAAAATCCGGAAATATAACTGGCGTTCACCAGTCCGGCTAAGGCCGCCATCGGCTTCGGCGCGGGCTCCATCAAATCATGATAAAGGTCATCTTCAATCAGATGACAATCGTACTGATTTAACAAAGTAATCAGGGAAAACATCTCTTCCAGCGTGTAGCTGTGACCAGTCGGATTGTGCATCAGTCCGGAGGTGAGATACACGCGCGGACGGTGCGTTTCCAGAAGTTTTGCCAGCGCCTCTTTACTGACGCCCTGATGGCCGCGTGGCGCGAAAATCACATTGGCATGATGTTGCCGGAGACTGGCGTGAAAATTGAAATAACAGGCGTCGTCCAGTAATACCGTATCTCCCGGCTTTAACAGCACGCGAAATAACATATCAATGGCGTTCATGGTGCTGTTGGTCAGAATAATCTGGTCAACCGGAACGCTTATTCCCGCCTCGCTCATTTTCATTTGCAGTGTTTTTCGAAGCGGCAGATACCCCATCGGATTACCATATTCTGAGAACTTCAGATGTGGTTTGCGAATTGTCTGGCGTAAGGCTTTGCGAAATAACTCCGTGTCTAACCAGTTCTCCGGAAAGAAACCGCAACCGGGTCTGAGCACGTCGGTATTTTTGATAAATGCCCGTTTCAGACGGGAGTGTAAATCGGAATTAACGATTGATACCGGTTTATCTAATTCATTATCTGGATTAGCCCGCGTGCGGCTGACAAAATAACCCCGTCCCTGAATAGAAGTCACCAATCCGCTGGCACGTAAACGCTCTAAGGCCTCCACCATCGTGTATTTGCTGATCGAAAGTTGCTCGCAAAAAACACGCAAAGAAGGGAGACGGCTGCCGGGTAATAAGCGGCCATCGGCTACAGCCTCGCTAATAAAATCAACGAGCTGACGTACTTTAGGCGTTCCTTCCACTAAGTGGAATTGGGATAAGCTAAAAATGGTGTTTCCTCTGCTTGAGACGGGTATTCACTTTACCGGTGTTTTGACCAGTAAGGACAGCCAATGTTTCGTTCAGCATTCTATGACCAGTAACGAAATAATACCTTATGTTTTCGGGCACAGACTTAGCCAGACATAAGATAACCCGATGAACCGCTGTAAAGATTCTGATAAACCGTTAAAAAACAGCCTGTTGAAATCAGGTAATGCACAACTTTTGTTGTTGCGGATGATCTCCGCCATCGCCCTGTTTTCCTTACTGGGGCAGGCCAATGTCTGGCTGGATGCCACCAGCAATGCGCTGCTGGCCTTCGGGTACCGTTTTCTGTTGATCCTGACCCCGCTGACCCTGGCGTTGTTCGGAAAACGCGCGTTAATTGCGACAGTATTCGCCTCTTTGCTGGGCCTTATCTTGTTGTCGCTCAATATTATGAACATCTTCAACTGGCTGGCCGTGATTCTGTTCAGTTATGGCGTGGCGGTATTGGGTTTTATTGTCAAAAATGATGCAGCAAAAACCCCTGCCGGAGCGGCAAACAACAAAATAATGCTCAATCTGGGCAGCTTATGTGCCGGATTATTATTACTTTACCCTCACTGGATGCCGGTCGAATTTTATCTGATTATGGGTCTGCTCCTGCTGCTCTGCCTTCCTGCGGCGCGCCGGTTCAGCCTGTCGGGTGAAGTCACCACGCAAAGTATGATTAAATCCAATGCCCGTAAACCCGGCAAATTTAAATGGGTACTGGCGGGTGTGGTGACGGGCATTAAATTATTCGCCGTCTTCTCCATACTGCCGCAGGAAATTCTCGCTCACCGGCCACAATTGCCAGGCTGGTACGGCGTGATGATTATTCTCAACAGCGCGATTGTCGCACTGCTACAAATTCCGGTAATGAAACTGATTGAGCGCAGCGGCTCCCGGGCTATGTTGTTATCAATGGCCATTATATTATCCGGATTAATTGTTCTGGCCGTGCCGGGATTATTTCAGGTACATACTTTTGCAGGTGCGTTTGTGTGGCTGGCGTTCCTTTCGATTGCCGAATGCGGGCTGAGCTATATCGATTATTGCGCCGCACAGGACAATGCATTACTGATTAAAGAATTGTCGGTCAGCTTAGGTGCCGGATTAACCGTTTTAGTCATGCGTTTTTTCCCGGTATCGGTCAACACTGAAATCCTTTCAGTTATTTCCATCGCCGCATTATTTATCTGGCTATGGCAATACAAATATCCGCTTAAAACAAAACATGAGGAAAGTGCTGATGCCCTCAGTGACGTTTACGAAAAGTGAAACGGAATTTACGTTCAGAGATGTAATTAATCTGCTGGAATGTCGGGACAATATGAAGTTTGGATGTAAAACGGGTAATTGTGGATTATGCCGGGTGAAAGTTTTATCCGGCATAGAAAACATCACCTCCATCACCACTAAAGAAAGACGCCTGTTTAAAGTTCTTGAAATCGAAGATCCTGATATACGACTGGCCTGCCAGTGCAAAATAACCGGTGATGTCACCTTAATTGAAAATTTTCTGGAGTAAGTTCATGAGCAATCGTATTAAAGATACCGCTATTGTCCGTCGCGCACCGTTTCTGAATCTCGAAAAAAGCCAGCAGGTTAAGCGTGAAATTGATGACTTCCTCGATACAAAAATTATCGAATGGAACAATACCGTGCCTTCGGCTAAACATCTCGAAAATAAAGAGATCAACCAGGATTACTACAAGCAAACCCTGATCGAACACAGCTGGCGTATCCGTCTGATGCGCACCGTACAGTGCAATGCGCTGCACAAAATCTCCCAGACTAATGCCGAAGCCGCGCAACTTTATGCCGCCTATCAGGATGAAGAAATGCTGCACGACACCCTGTTCATGCAGGATGCCGAAAGCTTAGGCATTGCTAAAGAAACCATTTTCAACACTGAGCCAAGCTTCTATACCCGTCTGCTGAGCGGCTTCCTGTATTTCATCGCCGAACATGAAAAGCCGGTTGGTGTGGTGTGTTATAGCTATCTGGTGGAATACACCACGCAGAAAATCACGCCAAAACAAATTAAGGCGCTGTCAGAATCCATCGGTAAAGACAAAATCAGCGGTCAGGCTGCGCACCTCAATACTGACCTGGTGGAAGATCACACGCAGGACATGTGGGATATTCTGAGCAAACTCATCGAAAGCGAAGAAGATATTCAGGATGTAAAACGTTATTTAGCAGAAATTCAGGAACTGCTGAAAATGTTCTTCGTGGATATGCATAACAAATATATTAAAGAATAATTCATTAAGACTCAGTAATGATGCAATTCAGGTTGCAGAGTTTTTGCAACCTGAATAACCGGGTCAATATGGCGGAGCAGGCGAAATGGCAAAAGCAATTCTTATTTTATCCCATCAGTTACTTTCGATGGTGGAACCGATTAAACACATTGCAGAAAAATCAGGTTATATCAGTTTCATTCTTTCTTCCGCCTCAGAAAGAATTGAGAAACCACAGTGGTCTTTTGATAAACACTTTGTTCATGTGACAAATTCGCTGCATCTGACTCATGCGGATATTGATCAGTTCCTGACAGATTACGGTCAGGGAATAGAATTCGCCGGATGTATCAGCGTCTGGGACGGCTACCGCGAATTAATGGCGTACGCCAATCAGAAGCTGGGGGCTAACGATATCAGCGAAGATGTCGTCGGACGTTTACGCGATAAGCTTGCCATGCGCACAAGACTTCGGGAAGCCGGTCTGTCAGCGGTTTCCTGCCAGTTACTGAACGAAGATATTTATCAAAGTATCACCACACCGGAAAACTACTTTATCAAGCCACGTACCGGCCTGGCGTCAATGGGCACCTTTCCTGCGAAATCCCTGACGGCCTATTCCCAGCTTGATGCGTTGTGGACCAGCGCCGCCGCTGACCGCAATTACGATGGCGTTTTTTCAGCGGATAACGGCTTCATCATCGAAGGCTTTATCAGCGGCACCGAATGCAGTTTTGAAGTCAGCGTCAGTGACGGGCAATCCGATGTGCTGGCTGTCCATGAAAAACTCGATGTCGTACAGGATACCTGGTCCGTGCTGGAAGGCGCCTGTATCTGTCCGCCCCGCTCGCTTAATGCTGAACAAACCGAAGCCGGTAAGACTTTTCTCGGCAAAGTGATGCGGACACTCGGCGTACACACCGGCGTTTACCACGTCGAGATGAAATGCGACGCCAGAAACCGCTGGGAAATCATCGAAATCAATCCGCGTATTGGCGGTGCTTACATCGTGGACAGCACCCGGATCCACTCCGGCGCCTGCCTGCTGGAAACCTGGCTGCGGCTGATCACCGGCAAATCCGCTCAGCGTCAATGCCGGCACGAACGCACCACCTTCTTCCGGGTCTTTTTCGGTCAGTCCGGTCGTACCCTGCAACGCATTGAACGCAACGTCACTGAACCACAGGTGCTGCTGGACAAGGTGCTCTACAAACCCGGCGACCGCCTGCCCCGCGTGGAGCGCGAGATTTTCCTCGGCATGGCGCTGTGGGATATCACCGAAATGGCCGCCAGCCAGCAGCCCGACTTTTTCAACCAGACCAACGATTATTTGAAAACGGAGTATCTGCCATGAAAATCATCGTCCTGCACCGCATCCCGTTTGAAAAAATTCGCTACGACCAGATTATCGATCACCGTCTGAACGAGGTGTATTACTTCTGTCTGCCAGGCCACAGCAGCGACCTGCCCGACGACGCTAACGTGATTATTGTTAATAACGACACCTTCCTCGCTTCAGAACTGATCGAGCGTTATACCGCGTTGCTGGTGGATGCCGACCGGGTGATCTCTCGTTCGGAGTACGATCTGATTGAAGCCGCGAAGATCCGCGAATTTTTTGTGATCCCAGGCGATATCACCACTGAGATCTTACCGCTGAGAAATAAATGGACCATGCGTTATCGCTGCAAACAGCAGGAGATCCCGCAGCCTGATTTCTGGCATCCGCTGGAATTTATTCAGAGCCCTCAGCGCGAAGGAAAATTCCTGCTCAAACCGCGCGCCGAAGCCTCCAGTAACGGCATTCAGGTGGGGGATTATGCCGCCATCAAACAGGCTATTTTTGCGCTGAAAGACTATGAAACCATGATGGTGGAAGAGTTTATCGATGGCGTGATTTATCACTTCGACGGCTGGCTGAATAAAGGCGAACCGCTGGCGTTCGTCAGCAGCCACTACATTCGCGACTGCCTGAGTTTTTCGGGCGGTACGCCGCTGGGCTCGGTTCAGGTGAGCACTGAAGCAGCGCACGTCTCACTGGTGACCCGGACTCTGGCGGCACTGGGTTACGAGAATGGCAGCTTCCATTTTGAAGCCATAAAAGATACCAGCGGTCAGTTCTGGTTTCTGGAAACGGCGGCCCGCGTGGGCGGTGCCGGCGTGGCTGAAACCTTCCATCTGCGCACCGGCCTGAACTTATACCATGCCGATTTGCGTTATCAGATTTACGGCATGCCACCGGTCTGTGTCCCACTGCTCAATGGCGTATTTTACGGCTGGTTTATCTATCCTGCCCACCGTTTGCATTCCGATTACACCCTCTCCTTCTCGCCTGCAAACTGGAGTGAGAATTTACTTCATTATCAATGCAATGCAGGCATCTGTTCCAAAGGCGTCATTTCGTATTCCCCGGATCGCTCTCCGCTGAGCGGCGTGGTTTTCGGCGGTCAGGAGCAGATTTCTCAGACCATTGAGTCGATTTTCAATGTATGCACAGTGGTGGAAATATCATGAGTACTCCGTGTTTTGTGGTGGTGGGTTATAACAATGTCCGCATTTATGACGTTGAGAAAATGCGTAAAGAAGCCTTAAAAAATTTCGATGCCAAAATGGTGCTGATCACCGAGAAAAAAGGGACCACCGACGACGAGTTTGCTGATCTGGTGGTGGAAGCGTCGTTCGACTCTGAGCGGCTCCACCAGTCATTGTGTTCGGTGAGCGATGCGCTGGCCAAAAGCGGCCTGTTGCCTGTCGGGATCTTGCCTTTTTCTGACCGAGGCGTGCCGCTGGGTGCGCTGCTGGCAGAATGCTTTTCACTTCACGGGGCAACACCACAACAGGCTCTCGCGGGGCTGGATAAACAGATTTTTCGTCAGCTCGACGCGCAGTCCGTCTCGCATCCTGCCGGATACCGCACCGTCACCAGTCAGCAGGTGAGCTCGCTGGAGGAGCTGCTCAGCCGGGTGAAAGAACTCGGCGGCAAAGCCTTTATCAAACCGGCGAAAGAAGGCAACAGCCGTGGCTGTCAGGTCATTGAAAGTATGGAAGATTGTCAGGCAGTCTGGCTTTCTCTCACGCCTTATCACGAGGCAGGCGTACTGGTGGAAACGCTGATTGAAAGTGCCAGCGAATTCAGCTGGGATTACGTCGCAGGAAAACAGTGGATCACCGAAAAACACACCACTGAAGGGCATTACCGCGCCGAATATCAGCAGGTGGTTCCGGCCTGTTTGTCACCGGAAGATGAATCATTGCTGCGTCATGCGGGTGAGCATATGCGCCATCTGGTTTCGCCGCAAAATGGCGCGTGGCATAACGAGATTTTCCTGTTACCGGGAGCGACGGCGGCAGTGGAAACCAATATGCGACCGGCCGGGATGCATATCTGGGATCTGGCGATGCTGAGCTTTGAGAACTTCAATCCCTGGCAGCTGTGGCTGAGCTGGGCGGCGCAAGGCACCGTCGCATCAGAGCCGTTACGTCAGACGCATTACGCCGGTATTCGCATGCTGCGTGCGCGTCAGTGCGGCACGCTGCTGTCATTACCCGACGGGCAAAGGCTGGCGGAAGAACTGGGGATCAGTGCGCATCAGGTGAAATTTTCGGCAAAACCGGGCGACACGCTGAATGATGAAATCAAAAGTAATGCGGATTTCATCGGGCAGATCATTCTTCGTGATACCGACCACGCTCAGCTTTTGAATTCCCTGAACGCGCTGGCGACCGCTATCGAAAATGCCGCTGAAATTGAGTAGAACGGAAACAGAAACGGGGCCATCCGGCCCCGTTGCTTGTTGAACGAAATATTACTGCGGCTGATTCACATCAACCACTGAGATGGTATAAATCACGACGGTATTCAGGGGCGATTCCCCCTTAGCGTCTTTGGCTTTTTCCAGCGTCGCCGGAGGGATCACCACGGTAATCTGACCGCCTTTGCGGATAAGTTTCACGCTGTCGCGCAGCACCGGCGGCATATTGGCCACGCGGAAAATCTCATTGGCATTATCGATTTTTGGCGCATCCACGACGGTGCCGTCAACCAGCGTGCCTTTATAATTCACCTGAACCATATCGGTGTCCTTCAGCGCCGGGCCATCCCCTTTATTATCAATAAAATAGAGCAGACCCTGCTTGGTTTTTTTGACGCCCTCACGTTTGGCAAACGCATCGACATACGCTTTTTCTTGCGCCTGTTTCTTCTCGTTCTGCGCCTGCGTCAGCACTTTGACCTGCTCATCAAACGTGGACATCGTCACCCTGATATCTTCGTCGCTCATTTTCACCTGATGGGCGAACGTATCGGCAATCCCCGCCAGCAGGATGTTCTTGTTCAGGGTGATGTGCAGGCTTTTCTGGTTAGCGAGCTGCTCTTCGATAAAGTGCGCCAGCATGACACCGCTGGCATACGCGCGTTTCTGCTCTTCACTGTCCAGCATCTGCGCCGGTGCAGGGGCTATTCCGGCGGCCTTAATACTTTCGTCGGTGACGTCTTCCGGGATAACATTTTTTGCCGGTTCCTGCTTTGCCGGTGCCACAGGCGTCTGTTCTGGTGCAGGAGCCGCAACCGGTGCTTTTACTGGCGTTTCTGCCGGTACTGCTTCCGGTGTTTTTTCTGCCGTCATTGCCGGTGCGGGCGCTGGAACGGGGGCAGCGGAAGCCGCAACCGGTGCCGTCGCAGATGGAATAACAGGCGCCGCGGCAGGTTCAGCTGCGCTGGCGGAAAGTGTCATCCCTGACATCATCAGGGCACCAAACAGGTAAATTCCGTTTTTGCGGGAGATAGGCATCTTATTCCTTGAAAGAGTTAAGTATTATTACCCTGATGATGTTGCATGTTATTCGTTATGCAAAAATCATCTGGATCAGATGTGTCATAATTATGAGGTGAGATTTTATATCCTGCACTGCAAAGGTGAAGAGTTTATTGTTTATTTTTGAACTATATATCAACTTTATGATTCATCTATAAAAATATCTTTAACTAATAGTATTGAGACTTTATTTATAGGAATTTTCTCTTCCAGCGCATTTCCCCTGATAATCATCAGCCAACGCCATTTTCAGCAGCAGATCATGACCAATGTAGTTGCTCCAGTTGAAAGTATTTTGTAAAACGACGACCGCATTTTTATGTTTCTTATCAAAACCAATATAACTGGAATAACCGCCGATATAGCCGACCTGATAGGTAATCTTTTGATTATTTTTGGTATCCGTCACCCAGGCTATATTGGCCGCTTCGATTTTCCGCTGAAAATACACCTTTTCCGTTACCTGGATTGCAGCACTGAGATCACCTGCCTGTGAGTCATCAATATGTGCCCGGAGGTACTTCAGTAAGTCATCGACATTGCTGTAGAGACTGGCGGCAGCCACCATATTCTTATTGAAAGACCAGTCCGGCACCACTTCTCCGCGACGTATAAACTTGGGCTGATCACCCGCGTGACCAATGGCGCGGTACGGATAAGCTTTAAGTTTTGAGCCGTAAAAACTGGTGTTCCCCATTTTTAATGAATCGAAAATGAAGTCATAAGCCAGCTGCTGGATATCTTCGCCGGTTTTTAATTTAAGAATATACCCCAGCAAGGCGTAACCCAGATTGGAATACTGCGGCACCAGAACCTGCGGTTTTTTAAATGAAGACAGATCGTTGAGAACGTCGTCGCTGTCCAGCTCATGATAGAAATTATCGCCGGTATAAAGATATTTCAGGAAACTCTCCAGCATATCTTTAGTCATGTTCTGACGCGGCAGGCCGGAGGTATGCGTCGCCAGCTGGAGCAGCGTGATATTTTTTGCATCCTCACTCAGCACAATATTTTCCGGCAGCAAATCGGACAGTTTGTCATCCCACTTCAGCTGCCCTTTTTCCACCAGTCCGGCCACCACTTCACCGGTCACGCCTTTGCTGACCGATCCCAGCGCAAACAAGGTTTGGCCGTCAATTTTGTAGCCGTTCACTGCGTTGGTATAGCCGAAGCCCCAGGTGCGGGCGACGCCGTCATTTCTGATGATGCCAATCGCCAAACCACTGGCCTTTTCCCTGCGCTGATACTTCTCCACGACATCATTGACCATGCCGTTAATGTCACCGGTACAGGCGAGTTCTTTCACATCCTGAGGATTTTCATCAACATGCATGTCGGATAACGTTCCGCACGCACTAAGAAACAGAGGGAGAAGGACGATAAAGCGGTGAGGCTTGCTCATGATGCTTTTTATTTTTTCCGCTTTTGGCTGGAGAAAAACGGATGAGTCACCGTTTTATACTCAAGGCCATTTTAAAAATAATGCTTACACATCAGGAATATTGACGGGGAATGCCCCAGCGAAATCATGTGCAGCTCAATAAGATGAGCGCATTCTATAGTGCAGTAAATATCAATGACAACTGCCGGATGTCTGACCTTTCGGCCTGAAATGCTTACTCAGGATTTCATCTTGGCTGCCATCGGGGGAAATAGGCCCGTTATCCATGACGATGATGCGATCCGCCAGCTGTAAAAGCGCAAGACGATGCGTGGCGACCAACAACGCTTTTTATCTACGGATTATCTACGGGCAGCCACCAGATCCTGCGCACACGCCCAGGCAGAACTCCAGGCCCACTGGAAATTGTAGCCGCCGAGCCAGCCGGTCACGTCCACCACTTCGCCGATGAAATACAAACCGGGGACTTTCGCCGCGGCCATCGTTTTAGAAGACAACTCATTGGTATCGACGCCGCCGAGCGTGACTTCCGCCGTGCGGTAACCTTCGGTGCCATTGGGCTGCACCTGCCAGTTTTGCAGTTGCTCCACCAGTTCGGCCTGTTGCGGGACGTTCAGCTGTTTAAGCGTCACATCCGGCAGTTGTCCCAGAGTTTGCAAACATTCGACCAGACGCTTCGGCAATTGCATCGCCAGCGTATTTTTCAGGCTCTGGTTCGGGTGATCCTGCCGCTGCGTATTAAGAAACGTCGCCAGGTCTACATCAGGCAGTAAGTTAACGCTCACAAACTCGCCAGGCTGCCAGTAGCTCGAAAGCTGTAAAACGGCCGGTCCTGACATGCCGCGATGAGTAAACAGAATGCTTTCCCGAAAAACGGTACCGTCTTCAGCAGTCAGCACCGCAGGCACCGAAACACCGGAAAGCGTCTGTAAATGCTCGAGCAGCGGTTTATGCAGGGTAAACGGCACCAGACCGGCGCGGGTCGGCAACACTTTCAGGCCAAACTGCTCCGCCAGACGGTAGCCAAACGGTGTGGCTCCCAGACCCGGCATAGAAAGTCCGCCGCTGGCTACTACAAGTGAGTGAGTACTCACGATTGAGCCATTCACTTTGATAATAAAGCCTTCTTCCGTTTTCTGAACGTCAGTGATTTCACTTCTCAGACGCACATCGACATTTCCCAGTTCGCACTCTTTATCCAGCAGCGCCACAATCTGCTGCGCGGAATCATCACAAAAAAGCTGGCCGAGGGTTTTCTCGTGCCAGGCGATGTCGTAACGATTGACCATATCGATGAAATCCCACTGGGTGTAACGCGCCAGTGCCGATTTACAGAAATGCGGGTTTTCACAAAGATAGGCCGCCGGTTCGGCGTAAAGGTTAGTGAAGTTGCAGCGTCCGCCACCTGACATCAAAATTTTACGTCCGGTTTTTTTGCCATTATCCAGCAGCAGAACCCGGCAGCCACCCTGTCCGGCCTGTGCCGCACAGAACATTCCTGCCGCACCTGCACCAATGACTACCACATCAACCTGTTCCACTTTTGGCCTCTCTTTACGAAAATTCGACTACGTTTTAGATAGGGTTTCCCCCTTCTGAGCGGGCGCGTTGCCCCCTGAGTGGCGCGAATTGTAAGGGACTGACGCGTCTTAAACCAGCGAGACAGCTTGCTTTCTGAACGTCGTAAGTAAATGTTTCAGCCGGTAAAGAAGGAATAACATTTTGATAAATAGAAAATTAATTGAAACCTGGGTGATTATTGGACTGTTTTTAGTCAAAAAAATGTCATATTTTCCTTTTCCCCTTACCCTGTTCTCGCAGATAATGCGCGGCGTTCATGACCACTAACTGGCGTAACAATTATGCTGCATCTATTTGCCGGGTTGGATTTTCATACCGGTTCGTTATTGATTCTCGCGTTACTGTTTGTTCTGTTCTACGAAGCGATTAACGGCTTCCATGATACGGCCAACGCAGTAGCAACCGTCATCTATACCCGGGCAATGCGTTCGCAATTAGCGGTCGTGATGGCAGGGGTATTTAACTTCTTTGGCGTCCTGCTCGGTGGTTTGAGCGTGGCCTATGCCATTGTCCATTTACTCCCAACCGATTTGCTGCTCAACGTAGGTTCCGCACATGGCCTTGCCATGGTGTTCTCTATGTTACTCGCGGCGATCATCTGGAACCTCGGCACCTGGTATTTTGGTTTGCCTGCGTCCAGCTCCCACACCCTTATCGGCGCCATTATTGGCGTAGGGCTGACCAATGCATTAATGACTCACACGTCTGTGGTCGATGCGTTAAATATCCCTAAAATGATTGGTATTTTTGCTTCGCTGATTATCTCTCCGCTGGTCGGGATGATTATCGCCGGTACCATGATTTTCCTGCTGCGCCGTTACTGGAGTGGCAATAAGAAACATGCCCGTATCCACCTGACACCGGCGGAACGTGAGAAGAAAGACGGCAAGAAAAAGCCGCCATTCTGGACACGTACCGGCCTGATTTTGTCGGCTATCGGCGTGAGTTTCTCTCACGGCGCTAATGATGGGCAGAAAGGGATTGGCCTGATCATGCTGGTTCTGATTGGTGTGGCGCCAGCCGGTTTTGTGGTGAATATGAGCGCGACGGGCTACGACATTACCCGTACCCGCGACGCTGTAACTCACCTCGGTCAGTATTATCAGCAACATGTTGATGCCGTGCCGCACGTGATTGCTCAGACGCCACTGGTGCCTGCACCGGACGTCAATATTGCCCCCACCGACGAGCCTAAAGTGTTCCACTGCGACAGCAGCCACGCACTTGACGCTATTGGCCGCGCGCAAACACTGCTGACCAATCTTCAGTCTTACAGTGACCTGTCACCGGAAGAACGCAGCCATATGCGTCGCCTGCTGATGTGTGTTTCTGATACCGCGGATAAAGTGGCCAAGCTGCCGGAAACTTCTGCAGCGGACAAACGTTTCCTCGGCGACCTGAAAACAGACATTCTGCAAACCGTTGAATATGCTCCAATCTGGATAATCATTGCTGTCGCTCTGGCGCTGGCACTGGGTACGATGATTGGCTGGAAACGCGTAGCCACCACCATCGGTGAGAAGATTGGCAAGAAGGGGATGACGTACGCACAAGGCTTGTCTGCACAGGTAACGGCGGCCGTTTCCATCGGCGTTGCCAGCTACACCGGCATGCCTGTTTCCACCACACACGTGCTGTCTTCTGCGGTTGCAGGAACCATGATTGTGGATGGCGGCGGTGTGCAGTCGAAGACCGTGAAAAACATCGCAATGGCATGGATTTTAACCCTGCCTGTGTCGATTGTCCTTTCCGGCGTGCTGTACTGGCTTGCACTGAAACTTATCTGACAGCTTTCTGACCGGCATTAAAAAGGCGACCATGCTCAGCAGGTCGCCTTTTTTGTTTCCTTTTCCACACATCCTCCCTCATGTTTGTTTCAGTTTTTAATACCAGATGAGCATTGCAATCATGCTCATCAATATCAGGCCGACCAGCGCAGTCGTAAGCACAAACTGACCGCGGACCCTTTCACAACGGCGGATAAACTCAGGATCGTGATGTTCAACATAGCGCTGAGCATAAATATAGCGCACCAGCCTTATTTGCTTGCTGGGCTGACCGTGCGACGTGAAAAAACCTCCGCCATCGACGTACTGATACAGCAGCGGATCGCACCCACGCAGTACCACCAGCAATGCGCGCAAAGAAGAGTAATAGCGCAGCATGTTTACTACACACACAAAACATAAAGCCCAAAACAGCGCAACGGGACTGATCATGATTCCCCCTCAAGGCGAACTGACACCGCGCAATGCACCGGTAAAATAGCGATGCATACCCGACGTTTCGCCCTGCCTTTCCGCAATTTCACACCTTGGGCAAACTACGCCCGCCCTCTTTTCGTACCACAGAAGATTGCTAAAGCAGGAGAAGCCTGCATTATTGAGTGTAGGAAACGAATCCCGAACTGTTCATATTATTTGTATCTATAGATGCCCGGATTTGGAAATGGGATCTGTATGCTTGATTTCTCTCACCATTTTGGCGCTATACTAAAGTCATGACATTCGCATGATGCTGATATTGCTATTAACCGACTTATGGAAGGAGTTTTCTTATGGCTTACAAACACATACTTATTGCTGTTGACCTCTCACCTGAGAGCAAAGTTTTAGTCGAGAAAGCGGTTTCCATGGCGCGTCCTTACAACGCCAAGGTGTCCCTGATCCACGTTGATGTGAACTATTCCGACCTGTATACCGGCCTTATCGACGTCAATCTGGGCGACATGCAGAAACGTATTTCCGAAGAAACTCACCACGCGTTGAACGAACTGTCGCAAAACGCCGGTTACCCGATTTCAGAAACTCTGAGCGGCAGCGGTGATTTAGCGCAGGTGCTGGTGGATGCGATTAACAAGTACGGCGTGGATTTAGTGCTCTGCGGTCATCATCAGGATTTCTGGAGCAAACTGATGTCCTCTGCGCGTCAGCTGATCAACACCGTTCACATCGACATGCTGATCGTGCCTTTGCGCGATGAAGAAGAAGAAGAAGCGTAAAACGCATTATTGCGTAAACGCTGACATAAAAATGCCCGCAGGCGGAAACCGGCGGGCATTTTTTTATGACGATAATGGAACGAGCTAAAACGGCAGCGCGTTACAGCGGCGTATAAATATCAAACCTGTGACTCTTGGTCACGACAGCGGCCTGTGCGGCGATATCGGCCATTGGCGGGGCGTAGTCCGGGCGTTTCACCACAATGCGCTTGGTCGCTAAACGACGCGCCGGTTCCAGCAGGCCATCGGCATCTTCGTCCGGGCCGACCAATCCCTGAAACACCCGCATCTCTTTCTTCACCAGCGCACTTTTTTGTTTGTGCGGATACATCGGGTCGAGATACACCACTTCCGGCTTTGGCGAAAGCTCAGAAAGCGCCGTCAGGCTAGAGGCGTGCAGCAGCGTCATGCGCTCACGCAGCCACGGACCGATCTCCGCATCCCGATAGCCACGCGCCAGCCCGTCATCGAGCAATGCCGCGACGACCGGATTACGCTCCAGCATCCGCACTTTGCAGCCCAGAGACGCCAGTACAAACGCATCGCGGCCCAGTCCTGCGGTAGCATCAACGATATCCGGCAGATAGCTGCCTTTGATGCCGACAGCTTTAGCGACCGCTTCTCCACGTCCGCCACCAAATTTGCGACGATGCGCCATCGTGCCACCGACAAAATCGACAAAAATCGCGCCGAGTTTTGGCTCGTCGCGTTTGCGTAATTCCAGCCGTTCAGGCGTCAGCACCAGTGCCATAACGGCATCCGGATCAGACGTCAGGCTCCAGCGCTGCGCCAGAACAGATAAGGCGCCTTCATCGGCGCCTTCTTCACACAGTAAACACACACTCACAGGCAGAGGTTATCCTTTGATTCCGTAGTGGCGCAGCATAGCATCCAGCTGCGGCTCACGCCCGCGGAAGCGTTTGAACAACTCCATTGGCTCTTCGGAACCGCCGCGCGACAGAATGTTATCCAGGAATGACTGACCGGTGTCGCGGTTGAAAATACCTTCTTCCTCGAAGCGTGAATACGCATCGGCAGACAGCACTTCCGCCCACAGATAGCTGTAGTAACCGGCTGCATAACCGCCTGCAAAGATGTGGCTGAAGGCGTGCGGGAAACGTCCCCATGACGGTGACGGCACCACGGCAACTTGTTTCTTAATTTCTGCCAGCGTTTGCAGGATTTGCGCGCCTTTGGCCGGGTCATATTCCGCATGCATACGGAAATCGAACAGACCGAACTCCAGCTGACGCAGAATAAACAGCGCGGCCTGGTAGTTTTTCGCCGCCAGCATTTTATCCAGCATCTCTTTCGGCAGCGGTTCGCCGGTTTCGTAATGACCGGAGATAAACGCCAGTGCGTCCGGCTCCCAGCACCAGTTTTCCATAAACTGACTTGGTAATTCGACGGCATCCCACGGCACACCGGCAATACCAGCAACTCCCGGAGTGTCGATGCGGGTCAGCATATGATGCAGACCGTGACCGAACTCATGGAACAGCGTGGTGACTTCGTTGTGCGTGAACAGCGCCGGTTTGTTGCCGACCGGGCCGTTGAAGTTACAGGTCAGATACGCGACGGGTTTTTGCAGTTCGCCGTCCGCTTTACGCATGCTGCCGACGCAGTCGTTCATCCATGCGCCACCGCGTTTGTGCTCGCGGGCATACAGATCCAGGTAGAAGCTGCCGCGCAAGTCACCGGTTTCATCGAACAAATCGAAGAAACGCACGTCTTTGTGCCAGGTTTCCACGTCTTTACGTTCTTTAGCAGTGATACCGTAAATGCGTTTCACCACTTCGAACAGCCCTTCCAGCGCGCGCTGTTCAGGGAAGTAAGGACGAAGTTGTTCGTCGTTGATGGAGAACAGATGCTGTTTCTGTTTTTCACCGTAGAACGGCAAATCCCAGGCTTCCATTTCATCCACGCCGAAATGTTCTTTGGCGAAGGCGCGCAGCTGCGCCAGTTCCTGTTCACCCTGCGGACGGGCACGTGTTGCCAGACCACTCAGGAAGTCGATCACCTGTTTCGGGTTTTCAGCCATTTTGGTGGCAAGCGACATATCCGCGAAGGAATCAAAACCTAATAACTGAGCCAGTTCGTGGCGCAGCGCCAGTTCTTCCGCCATCACTTCGCTGTTATCCCACTTACCGGCATTCGGGCCCTGATCGGACGCACGTGTCGCAAACGCACGGTACATTTCTTCGCGCAGCTCACGGTTTTCACCGTATGTGATCACCGGCAGATAGCTTGGAATATCCAGCGTTAAAAGCCAGCCTTCCTGCTCTTTCGATTCCGCCAGCGCTTTCGCCGCCGCCAGAGCGCTTTCCGGCAAACCTTTCAGGTCATTCTCATCGGTGATGAGTTTGCTCCATCCCATCGTGGCATCGAGCACGTTGTTGCTGTAGGTCGAGCCGAGTTCGGACAGACGCGCAGAAATTTCGCCATAGCGTTTTTGCTTGTCCATCGGCAAACCAATGCCGGAAAGCTCGAAATCACGCAGCGCATTATCAATGGCTTTTTTCTGTGCCACGGAAAGCGTGCTGAAATGTTCGCTGTCTTTTAAATCGCGGTACGCCTGATACAAACCGGCGTGCTGCCCAGTCCAGGTACTGAATTCAGACAGAATTGGCAGGCATTGCTCGTAAGCTTCGCGCAATTCCGGGCTGTTTTTCACTGCATTGAGATGACCGACCGGCGACCAGATACGGCTCAGGCGATCGTCACTTTCGGCAAGCTTCTGACACAGGTTTTCCCACGTGTAAGGCGCCCCCTGCGCGACGACGCGTTCAATGGTCTGACGGCTTTCTTCGATCGCGGATTTCATCGCAGGGACAATATGTTCAGGCTTGATCGCAGAGAAAGGAGGCAGGGAGAACGGTTTTAAGAGCGGATTCGACGCGTTTTGCTGTTCAGTCATAGGGCCAGTCCTTCGTAATAGCGTTTGGGGCTGATGCGCCTGTGGCGCACCACGCCGTGAATTCGGGTCGTCTTAAAGATGACGTAACTTCTAACATGCGGTCAAGTTATGGGGAAATCAATGGGTGGCGGCGGGATAGTCTTTAATGGATAATGCCGCGAAGCCGCAGGAGAGCCGCACATGTTGAGTTACCGCCACAGTTTTCACGCAGGCAACCATGCCGACGTACTGAAACACACCGTTCAGAGCCTGATCATTGAATCTCTGAAAGAAAAAGAAAAGCCCTTCCTTTATCTCGACACCCACGCGGGTGCCGGGCGCTATCAGCTGAGCGGCGAACATGCCGAACGCACCGGCGAATATCTGGAAGGCATCGCGCGCATCTGGCAGCGGGACGATATTCCTGAAGAACTGGCGGCGTATATGTCGGTCGTCAATCACTTCAACCGCAATGAGAATCTGCGTTATTACCCGGGTTCTCCGCTGATTGCCCGTCAGTTATTGCGCGAAGACGACAAACTGCATCTGACAGAACTGCACCCGAGCGATTTTCCGCTGCTGCGCAGTGAATTTCAGAAAGATGACCGTACCCGCGTTGCGCGTGCTGACGGTTATCAGCAGCTGAAAGCCCAGCTGCCGCCGCTTTCACGCCGTGGTCTGATCCTGATGGACCCGCCGTATGAAATGAAAACCGATTATCAGGATGTGGTAAAAGGCATTCAGGAAGGCTACAAGCGTTTTGCCACCGGCACTTACGCGCTGTGGTATCCGGTCGTTATGCGCCAGCAAATCAAAAAAATGCTGCGTGATCTCGAAGCGACCGGCATACGCCGTATTCTGCAAATCGAACTGGGCGTGCGTCCGGACAGCGATCAGCGCGGCATGACTGCTTCCGGCATGATTGTGATTAACCCGCCGTGGAAACTCGAACAGCAGATGAACAACGTCCTGCCGTGGCTGCTGAAAGTGCTGGTGCCTTCCGGTACCGGTCATACTACGGTTAACTGGGTAGTGCCTGAGTAAGTAAAGCTTTTTCCCTCGCTGAGGCCTTTTCCCAAGGTCTCAGCTATCAAACCTATTGCAGCCATCGATCCAAACTTTGCGACAAAACGCATTCACGCGCTAAACTCACAGACAATTTTTAAGATTAGCGACGCTGGTATGGCGTTCTTCATTTTTGACAACTCATGGAAAATCCGATGACCAAACATTATGACTATCTGGCAATTGGCGGCGGCAGCGGCGGTATCGCATCAATCAACCGTGCAGCCATGTATGGGAAAAAATGTGCGCTGATCGAAGCTAAAGAGCTGGGCGGCACGTGCGTCAACGTGGGTTGTGTCCCGAAAAAAGTGATGTGGCACGCCGCGCAAATCGCTGAAGCTATCCGCAATTACGGCCCGGATTACGGCTTTGATACCACCGTGAACAGCTTCAACTGGAAAACGCTGGTCGCCAACCGTACCGCTTACATCGACCGCATTCACACCTCGTACGACAACGTACTGGGCAAAAATAAAGTGGACGTAATCAAAGGTTTCGCGCGCTTCATTGACGATCATACCGTTGAAGTGAACGGCGAGAAGATCACTGCGGATCACATCCTGATCGCCACCGGTGGACGTCCGAGTCACCCGAATATTCCGGGTGCAGAATACGGTATCGATTCAGACGGTTTCTTCGATCTGACCGAAATGCCTAAACGCGTTGCGGTTGTTGGCGCAGGTTACATCGCGGTAGAAATCGCCGGTGTGATGAACGCGCTGGGTGCTGAAACTCACCTGTTCGTGCGTAAACACGCACCGCTGCGTACTTTCGATCCGCTGATCGTTGAGACCCTGGTTGAAGTGATGGAAACCGAAGGTCCGGCGCTGCATAAAGAATCCATTCCGAAAGAAGTGGTTAAAAATGCCGACGGCAGCCTGACGTTGAAACTGGAAAACGGTAAAGAGTTTGAAGTCGACAGCCTGGTCTGGGCGATTGGCCGCGAACCGGAAACGGACAACTTCAACCTGAAAGCGACTGGCGTGAAAACCAACGATAAAGGTTATATCGTCGTCGATAAATTCCAGAACACCAGCGTAAAAGGCATTTATGCCGTTGGCGATAACACTGGCGCGGTTGAACTGACGCCAGTTGCCGTTGCTGCGGGTCGTCGCTTGTCTGAGCGTCTGTTTAACAACAAACCTGACGAGCATCTGGATTACAGCAACATCGCCACCGTCGTGTTCAGCCACCCGCCAATCGGCACGGTCGGCCTGACCGAACCGCAGGCGCAAGAGCAGTTCGGCAAAGATAACGTAAAAGTGTACAAATCCGCCTTCACCGCGATGTATACCGCGGTGACCCAGCACCGCCAGCCGTGTCGCATGAAACTGGTATGTGTTGGTGCTGAGGAGAAAATCGTCGGCATCCACGGCATCGGTTATGGCATGGATGAAATGTTGCAGGGCTTCGCGGTCGCAATGAAAATGGGCGCGACTAAGAAAGACTTCGACAACACCGTCGCTATCCACCCGACCGGCGCGGAAGAATTTGTGACCATGCGTTAATTCACGTTACGCAGTAAAAAAATAAAGGCCTGAGATTTTTGATCTCAGGCCTTTTTTATTGTCGTTAATCCAGCAAAATTACTTTCGGGCTGTCTGCCGCGTACAGCGGCTTGCAGAGGATTTTATAACTGTCGCGATCAAAATGCGGCACGGCGGTATCGAACGCTTTTGCTGCTTCCAGCGTTTTCACCGTCCCCAGATAGAACCAGTGATTGATGACGTGATAATCGGTCAGTCCGTTGGCTTCTTCGGCGATCGCAATGCGCCCCGGATACGGCCAGCTGCGAATTTTCAGCGCGCTGAGCGCTTCCCGCAGACGTGCCTGATGAGCCTCCGGCGATTCTTTTCCGCAACACACACCGGCGCATTTCCCCAGCGAGAAGCGGAAACACGCCCGGTTTTTTGCCAGTTTTTCCAGCCCCAGTGCGCCGTAACACAGCTTCTCCTGATCGGCGATATCCCGGATTTTCTCGATTGCGGACATTTTGGTTTTAAACAGGCCAAACAAGTCTTCACTGTGAGAAAAATCCACGTCATCGCTGAATACAATCGAGGCAGTCAGCCCCTGAAGCCTGACAGAACATAGCTTGCGGGCGGTACGCAGACGTTTATTAAACAGCGGACGACGGGTTTTAATCAGGTCGGATTCCAGCAATAACGCCCCGACTTCACCGATAGTTTCGATGTGTTCGATATCGCGGGTCATGTGCAGAAGTTTAGCTTCGGCGGGATTGCGAAAATGCGACATTACGCGGCTGCGGATATTCACGCTTTTGCCGATATACAACGGAAAGGCGTTATCGTCGCCGTAAAAAATATAGACGCCGCTGCCATTGGGTAAGTTTTCTAAGGTATGACGAAGATGTTCAGGGTACTGATAGAGCTCGGTAAAAAGCTCTTTTTCGGGATTCCACAAAATAGCTGACCTGTTTTCTCTGCTAACTTTTTCAATAAAAATGCCGTATGAAAAACAGGCGAATCATACTGGCGTTTTATACAGCCTTCAACCTTTTGCAGGACAAACTTTGTGTAAATTTTGGGCGGCAGGACATTATGCCTGCAT
Organism: Rahnella bruchi; assembly: GCF_003614975.1. Taxonomy (GTDB): domain Bacteria; phylum Pseudomonadota; class Gammaproteobacteria; order Enterobacterales; family Enterobacteriaceae; genus Rahnella; species Rahnella bruchi. Next base: position 60,975 of record NZ_QZWI01000005.1, read on the forward strand.
GCGCATTTCGATATATTCCTGTCCGATCAGCAAGTTGGCAAGCGTTGACTCACGGATTTCGCGCTGATCGGATTGTATCCACTGATACAAATTATCAATGTTATCGAAGCGCACCAGCAGCGTGTAGATGGTTTCGCCGTGAACAGGCCGCAGTACGTTAACACTCTGATAACCGGCAAACCTTGCGGCATCGGCCATCAGATTCTCCAGCCAGAGTTCGTATTCCGCCAGCTTATCCCGCTGTACGCCGTGGGTGATCACCAGGGTAATGTGGTCAGGTTGATGAGGATAAGTCACAGGATGTTCCTTCTGATTAACCGGTGTTCTGGTTAACTGAATGTTGCGTTATATTCATAAACGATACGAAATCGGCACGGCTATTGATAACGGAAATATTTTGGGTTGTTGTTAAACAATTTTTGGGGTGGGGAAAATAATGCGATTAAGCCTTGAAGCGCTGCTGATCCTGGATGCGCTGGACAGACACGGCACCTTTGCCGCAGCGGCCGCCAGACTGTTTAAAACGGCTTCCGCACTGAGTTATACCGTGCAGAAAATGGAAAGTGACCTGAACATCAAACTCCTGGACCGCTCCGGTCATCGCGCCACATTCACACCTACCGGCCGTCTGATGTTGGATAAAGGCCGCGTGCTGTTGCGTGCCGTCAGCGAGCTGGAGCAACAGGCGCAGTACGTCGAAAGCGGCTGGGAAAGCAAACTGACCATCAGCGTTGATGCTTCCGTACCGTTCGCGCTGCTTGCGCCGCTGATCGACCGCTTTTACGCAGAGCATCAGCATACCCAGTTATTATTCCGTCACGATGTGCTCGCCGGTTGCTGGGAAGCGCTGAGTTATGGCGAAGCGGACATTGTATTTGGCGCCGTGCAGGAACCGCTCACGCGCAGCGGCATTGAATACCGCCCCATCGGCTGGCTGGAATATGTGTTTGCCGTTGCACCCCACCACCCGCTCGCCTCAATGCCGGAACCGCTGGTGCGCGAGCAAATCCGCCAGTATCGCGCAGTAGTCGTTCATGACACGTCCCGCCACAGTACCGGTGCTGATTTACGCGTACTCGATGAACAGAAAATGCTCAGCGTTCATGACTTTAATGCCAAAGTTCATGCGCAAATTGCCGGGCTGGGTTGCGGCTATCTGCCGCGTTATCTGGCTGCGCCGCACCTTGAAAGCGGTGCGCTGGTGGAACGCCGTCTCGATACCGAAACCCGCCGTGATCAGGCGTTTATGGCCTGGAACGAAAATGCCACCGGCAATGCTGCCATGTGGTGGCGCGAGAATTTGCAGAATTTTGAAGGTATTGCCGCGGTGTACCGCCAGCAATGAAATACAAAAAGCCGCTAAATGCGGCTTTTTACTGCGACTGCCGCACTGAAAGCAGTGATACATCGGAGCTTTATTTTCTCCCCTTCAGGTCATCCCACGCGACATAAATAAAGGCGCCCGCCAGGCCGATGTGCTCGAAGAAACCGTTCATCATCATGGCGCGTTCATGGCCGGAAACCTGCCAGTAAGCATTCGCCATAAAGTTGGCGCTGAAAGTAAACAGCGCCAGTGCCAGCGCACCTGCCCAGCGAAAACGCCCGGAGAGGATCAGCGCGGAAGCGCCCAGTTCCAGCACAATCACCGCAGCAGCCATAGGCGCGGCGGGCGATAAACCGAAATGCTGCATCTCGGCAATCGCACCGGGAAAATCGAAAAGTTTGACGATACCGCCCTGCAAATAGGCGGCACATAAGGCCAGTAAAGCTAACCAGCGGATCGCCGCGAAAGGAATAGCAGGTACCGACAGGCTGGAAACAGGGGCATGACGCATGATATCTCTCCTGCCGGAACCTGCCTGAGCACGGTTCCGGCTTATCGATTATTAATACCAGAGGTATTACGCTTTACGCTGAGGGGCTTTGTGCACCATGGTGTAGGCATAATCGACGCCCATACCGTACGCACCGCTATGTTCACGCACCAGATTCATTACATCGTCGTATGTTTCTTTGCGTGACCAGTCGCGCTGGTATTCCAGCAGCACTTGCTGCCAGGTCACCGGTACCGCACCGGCCTGCACCATACGGTCGATGGAACGTTCGTGAGCATCCACGCTGGTGCCGCCGGAAGTGTCGGTCACCACATACACTTCATACCCTTCTTTCATCGCCATCAGGGCTGGGAAAGTCAGACACACTTCAGTCCAGAGCGCGGAGATAATCAGTTTTTTACGCCCGGTCGCTTCCACCGCTTTCACGAATGCAGCGTCTTCCCAGGAGTTCATGGAGGTACGTTCAATCGGCTTCACATCCGGATGCACTGCCAGTAATTCCGGCCAGATATAGCCGCTGAAGCTTTCTGTTTCGACCGAGGTGTAAATCACCGGCACGTTAAAAACTTTGCCTGCTTTGGCGAGGGCGACGGTATTATTTTTAAGCTGCTGGCGATCGATATTCGCAACGCCGAATGACATCTGTGGCTGATGGTCGATGAAAATCAGGGTGGAGTTCTGTGGGTCCAGCAGATCGAATTTAGACATTTTCATTTCCTCTCAGAGTGCATTGTTGGGTTGTGTGTTTTATTTAACGTTGTGTTGTTGTGCTGCTGGAATTAACAATAGGCCAGGACTTCAAAAGCGGATAGCGGAAAGAATTTGGCAACTTGTTCAGATTTTTTTGACAGACATCCCTCTCTATAAACAGTCGTAAAACACCATTATTTTCAGACTGATAGAAACACCAAAATCTTTTAATGACTTGTCAAAAATAACCCATTATCAATATTTTCCTGCCACGCCTAATGTTGTTTGCAACACAACGCACAACCCGTTTAAAACCTGCAAATTAACCGCTGAGGAAATATAAAAATGAGCACATTCAATACACAAGACGGCACTCAAATTTATTATAAAGACTGGGGCAAAGGTAAACCGGTGTTATTCAGTCATGGCTGGCCGCTGGATGCCGACATGTGGGACAGCCAGATGAATTTCCTCGCCGAACGCGGTTACCGAGCTATCGCCTTTGACCGCCGGGGTTTTGGCCGCTCAGAACAGCCGTGGGAAGGGTATAACTACGATACGTTCGCCTCTGATATCAACGATCTGATCGAACATCTTGATCTGCACGACGTCACGCTGGTCGGCTTTTCAATGGGCGGCGGCGATGTCACCCGCTACATCAGCCGATACGGCACAGAACGTGTCACCAGCCTGGTTCTGCTCGGCGCGGTCACACCGCTGTTTATCAAAACGGACGATCATCCGCAGGGCGTTGATAAAACGGCATTCGACGGCATCAAAGCCGGTTTGCTGAAAGACCGCGCGCAGTTCATCAGTGATTTCGCTACACCATTCTACGGCACTAATCAGGGCATGACCGTTTCTGACGGCGTGATGACGCAGACACTGAACATCGCGCTGATGGCGTCGCTGAAAGGCACCGTCGATTGCGTTACCGCCTTCTCTGAAACGGATTTCCGCCCGGATATGGCAAAAATTACCGTGCCGACGCTGGTCATTCACGGCAGCGCCGATCAGATCGTGCCGTTCGAGGCCACCGGCAAACTGGCGGCTGAAATGATTAAAGGCGCAGAGCTGAAAGTCTACGAAGGCGCGCCGCACGGTTTTGCCGTCACGCATCAGGATCAGCTGAACGACGATTTACTGGCATTCCTCACCAATAAGTAACGCCAGATGTCGCAAAGTCAGGATGCAATCCGCTACATTTTTGAAGCGTCCAAAAGCCAGAACGTTTGTTCTGGCTTTTTTTTGGCTCATCATCATGGCGGTACTTTACGCAGAATGAATCACTTTTGGTTTCAATTCATTGAGCGCAGTACGCCTTTATTCTTTACCATCCTTACGTAGAATGGTTTTTGCCCCCGCCGTGAGGGCTCAATGACTAAGGATTTACTATGCCGATGATCCGTTTGGAAATGTTGCCAGGTCGCACAGCTGAGCAAAAGCGCGACTTTGCCCGTGAAGTGACCCGCCTGGCGGTAGAAACTCTCAAATGTAAGCCTGAAAGTGTGGATGTGGTGATCACTGAAATACCGAAATCACATTGGGCAAAAGGGGGAGTGTTACCGGAAGAATAATCGGCAGATATGAAACGTCGTCAGCCAGCACGCATTAAAGTGCTGGCTGAGCAACGGATAACGACGTTGTTACTGCTGTAAAGATTTGGTGCGCTGCGCAAAACTCTTGCGCAGTTTTTGCAGTTTCGGCGGGATCACCGCCATGCAGTAACGGTTCTGCTGCCCCGCGCCATCCCAGTAATTCTGATGATAGCCTTCGGCCACATACACTTCCCCCAGCGGTTCGATGCTGGTGACTATCGGGTCGCTGTGATCGTGCTGCGCGCGAAGAATTGCCGCTTCCGCATCCGCCTTCTGCTGTTCGTTAGCCGGGAAAATCGCCGAACGGTATTGGGTACCGACGTCGTTACCCTGGCGGTTAAGCTGGGTCGGATCGTGCGTGACAAAGTGGATATCCAGCAGATCGCCGTAGGTCAGTTTTTCCGGGTCGAAACCAACACGGATGGCTTCCGCATGGCCGGTCGTACCGGTGCAAACCTGTTCATAATTTGGATTCGGTCGACGCCCGCCGGTATAAACACTTTCCACCGACTCCACGCCGATGACGTCTTTGAACACCGCTTCTGTACACCAGAAACAGCCGCCACCGAAAATAGCGTATTCGATTGTCATACAGACTCCTTCACTCAGGGGGTAGAGTAAATATGGGGACGGATAATGCTGAGATAAAGGTATGGCATTAAAAAAACAGAATGTGAAATTCTTATAGCCGGTAAAATTATATTATTTTGCTTCAGGTTATTTCCCTGCAAATAGTGATGATATTGCGTCTGATTGATCTGTTTTTTTTTTCGTGGCAGACTCACTGGCATTGAAATACATGGAATTCCCCTATGAAAGACGTAATTGAAGGCTTCCTCAGATTCCAGAAAGAAGCGTTCCCCCAACGCTCTAAGCTCTTCAAAAAGCTCGCATTAAATCAAAATCCTAAGACTCTTTTTATATCCTGTTCTGACAGCCGTTTAGTGCCGGAATTAGTCACGCAACGTGAGCCGGGCGAACTGTTTGTTATCCGTAATGCCGGTAACATTGTGCCGCCATTCGGGCCGGAACCGGGCGGCGTTTCCGCCACGGTCGAGTACGCGGTAATGGCGCTGGGCGTAAAAGATATCGTGGTCTGCGGACACTCAAACTGCGGCGCAATGAGCGCAATCGCTAACTGCACCTGTCTGGATCACATGCCTGCGGTCGCACACTGGCTGCGTTATTCTGATGCGGCGAAAGCCATCAATGAATCCTTCGAACACGAATCACCTGAAGCGCGTGTTAACGGTATGGTGCATCAGAACGTGGTCGCGCAGCTGAGCAATTTGCGCACCCACCCTTGTGTGGCAGTGGCGCTGGCGAAAGGTGAAATTACCCTGCACGGCTGGGTATATGATATTGAATCGGGTTCAATTGAAGCCTTCGATTCCAAAAGCAGCACCTTTATTTCACTGTCAGATAATCCTGAAGTCAGGGCCAGCTGATAAGAAATACCGGCATGATGTCGTGCCGGTATTTAATGCGAAACAGGTCTAAATTGGTTCCGCATTATAAACCGGCAATTTAACCAAATTTATAATTTCATCCGCACCTTTAAGCCGACAATATTTCCCCACCTGAACGACACTTAACTGTTTTCTCCTTCAATGCCATACCGAGAATAATTCATGCCTGTTATCACGTTGAACCGTCTGGCCGATTGTCCTGCCGCACAGTGGGATGCGCTGGTGCCTGCGCAACAGCCTTTCCTCAGCTATGCATTTTTATCCGCCCTGGAAGACAGCGGCAGCCTGGGGCCAAATTCTGGCTGGCGTCCGCAACATCTGCTCTGGCAGGAAAACGGTGAAATCCGCGCCGCCATACCCGGTTATCGCAAACGCCATTCTTATGGTGAATATGTGTTTGATCAGGGCTGGGCAGACGCCTGTCAGCGTTCTGGTATCGCTTATTATCCGAAGTGGCTCGGCGCAGTGCCGTTCAGCCCGGTGACCGGCGCAAGGCTGCTGGGCGATGAGTCTGCGGCAATCCAACTGTTACAGGCGATACCGGATTATCTTGAAGAAAACGGCCTGACCGGCGCGCATATCAATTTTACCGACGAGCGCGCTAACCGGATAATCGGGGCAGAACCCGTCTGGCAACACCGGCAGGGTTTGCAGTATCACTGGCAAAATCGTGACTATCGCGATTTTCAGGATTACCTCGACGCACTCACGTCGCGTAAGCGCAAACAGTTTCGTAAAGAGCGCGGACAGGTGGCGTCGCAGGGCATCGAATTTATCTGGCGGGAAGGCGCACAGGTGACTGAAGCGCAATGGGATTTCGTCTATGCCTGCTACAGCAACACCTATCATATCCGCGGCCAGTCGCCTTATCTGACCCGCGCGTTCTTCAGCCTGCTGGCAGAACGTATGCCGGAGGCGATCCGCGTGGTTTTCGCGCAGCAAAACGGTCGCGACGTGGCGATGGCGTTCAGTTTAATCAGCGGCGATACGTTTTACGGACGTTACTGGGGCTGTCTGGCAGAATTCGACCGGCTTCATTTCGAAACCTGTTTCTATCAGGGAATGGAATACGCGATTGCCAGCGGTCTGAAACGATTTGATGCGGGCGCGCAGGGCGAGCATAAATTGCTGCGAGGTTTTGAGCCGGTGATCACCGACTCCTGGCACTATTTACGCCATCCGGGTTTACGTGATGCCGTGGGAGATTTTTTAGTGGAAGAACGTGCCGGCGTGCAGCGCTGGGCGGATGAAGCCCGTGAAGTGCTGCCCTACCGGCACGACGTTTGTTAAGTGCGGGCTCAATCCATGCCGACAAAACCGCCGGTCTGATGCTGCCAAAGGCGCGCGTAAAGCCCGCCATGTGCCAGCAGTTCGGCGTGGTTCCCCATCTCAACAATCTGCCCTTTTTCCAGCACCACCAGACGGTCCATTTTGGCAATCGTCGACAAGCGGTGCGCAATCGCAATCACCGTTTTACCGCCCATCAGCGTCTCGAGGCTTTCCTGAATCGCAGCTTCCACCTCAGAATCCAGCGCTGACGTGGCTTCATCCATAATCAGAATTGGCGCGTTTTTCAGTAACACGCGCGCAATAGCAATACGCTGACGCTGGCCACCGGAAAGCTTCACGCCTCGTTCGCCGACATGGGCGTCCAGACCGGTTCTGCCCAGCGAATCATACAGTTGCGGAATGAATTCATCGGCCCGCGCCTGACGGATAGCCAGCTGCAACTCCTCTTCCGTGGCACCCGGCCTGCCGTAAAGCAGGTTATCGCGGATGGAACGGTGCAGCAGCGAGGTGTCCTGCGTGATCATGCCGATTTGCGCGCGCAGGCTTTCCTGCGTGACGTCGGCAATATTTTGCTGATCAATCAGAATGCGACCGCTGTCGATGTCATACAGACGCAGCAGCAGATTCACCAGCGTGGATTTTCCTGCGCCGGAAGGCCCGATCAGGCCGATCTTCTCACCGGGGCGGATCGCCAGATCCAGATTGGGGATCACCCTTCCGCCTTCTCCGGAGTTCTCTTTGCCGTAATTAAACTGAATGTGATCAAAGTGGATCGCACCCCGATCGACTTTCAGCGCTTTTGCCTGAGGTTTATCAGTGACGCTCAGTGGTTTCGCAATGGTGTGCAGGCCGTCCTGAACCATACCGATATTTTCGAAAATACCGTTAACCACCCACATGATCCAGCCGGACATATTCACGATACGGATCACCAGACCGGTCGCCAGCGCGATAGCCCCGACGCTTATCAGTGACTGCGTCCACAGCCAAAGGGCCAGACCGGTGGTGCTGACAATCAGCAGACCATTCAGCGTGGTGATTGACACGTCCATACCGGTGACCAGACGCCCTGCCAACTGGGTTTTCTCCGTCTGCTCAGTGATCGCTTCGCGGGCATATTTCTGCTCGAGATCGGTATGCGCGAACAGTTTCAGCGTGGTGATATTGGTATAGCCATCGACGATGCAGCCCATCAGTTTCGAGCGCGCTTCCGACGACTGCACCGAGCGTTGCTTCACGCGCGGCACGAAATAACGCAGGCACACGCCATAACCAAATATCCAGATAATCAGCGGGATCATCAGCCGCCAGTCCGCTTCGGCAAACAGGAATAATGCGCTGGCGGCGTAAATCACCACGTGCCAGATGGCGTCGACCGCCTGCACCGCAGAATCGCGCAGCGAGTTACCGGTCTGCATAATGCGCTGGGCAATACGTCCGGCGAAATCACTCTGGAAAAAGTTCAGGCTCTGTTTGAGGACATATTTATGATTCTGCCAGCGGATCATGCTGGTCATGCCGGGACTGATAGTCTGGTGAACCAGCAAATCATGCAGCCCGATAAATACCGGCCGCAGGATCATCGCCACCGCCGCCATCCACAAAAGCTCGCCCATATGGTCGGTGAAAAAACTGCCAGGCGGGGTGTCTTTGGTCAAGTCGATAATCTGGCTGAGATAGCTGAACAGCGAGACTTCAATCAGCGCACCGATCAGTCCCACCACCAGTAAAATTGCGAAACTCGGCCAGACCTGGCGCAGATAATATAGATAGAAAGGCAGAACCTGATCCGGCGGCTCAGCAGCCGGTGCCTCACGGAAGATGTCGATCATTCGCTCGAAACGGCGAAACAGCATGGCGCACCTCTTAAGTTGTTCATCGTCAAAGCTGTCCTGCTTTGATGTTCTGGTTCGGAGAATCTGACAGAACCTATAAGAGTAGAGTATTTCTACCGTTCGCCCCAGAAATTAGTATTCTTTTGGCTTACAGATAAAATTAAGCCAAATTAATAATTCATATTTAAATGGAATAAAAATTATTTACAGAGACTATTTAGACATTATTCTTAATAGGGTTTTAATGATATAACACCCTGACAATTAAATACGTTGTAAGAATTATTCAGAAACCAAAATCATTTTGAAAAGGAAATTTAACGATGTCAAATTGTACCTATCTGACAATGACAGGAAAGACTCAAGGATTGATTTCAGCAGGTTGTTCAACGTATAGCTCGATTGGGAATCGCTTTCAGGCAGGCCATGCAGATCAAATACTTGTGTATTCTTCCCAACATGATATTACCCGTGAACAGAATGTGAATCATCACCCGATAAGAATCACCAAGCCCGTTGATAAATCAACGCCGTTACTGCTGGTCGCAATTTCTAATAACGAGCTTATTCAGTGTGTTTTAGACTATTACAGAACATCACAATATGGTGCTCAGGAGAAATACCTCACCATTAAACTGACCGATGCCACTCTGGAAAGTATTTCCTCAACCTGCCCGAGCACATTACCTGGCGGAGATGCCCAACCTTATGAAACTCTCTCGTTACGCTATGAAACCATTGATGTGACGCATCATATAGCCGGAACCTCGGGCTATAGCCTATGGATTGACAGAGTCATGTAATGGAGATGAATGCCATTTGGGGAACTTGAAATGGCATTTTCAAAAGACTTTGAAATGAATTTTGAAATTAATGCATGATACCTTGATCAGTAGCGATAATATTATCATGTAAGGAAACATTTAAATGCCAGACTTGAGATATATCATTTAATGCACCTGGGTCAGGGCGTAATGTATAAATATAGTCTCCGTTTTTGAATTCAAACCCCCGAAAATCATGACTGTAGTAGTTCGTGAGCACCCGGCCTTTAAGATGCATTCTTGCTCCCGTTTTTTTATTAATTGCATCGTAACTTACATCATCACATGCCATTTCACCTTCCAGACAATTAGCCTTAACATCTATATCAAAATGCTGGCCTTCAAAATCAGGTAATCCGGAATGAAGCCTGAAGTTGTTTGCAAAACAACTTCAGGCTAAAAATCAAAGCAAGTAATATTAATATCGGTCTCTTCATATATCATTAGTTCCATTTTAATTGGCTAATGCTACTGCATAATCCCCTCATCAAATGCGATAACTTTATCTTTATGAAAAACATTTAAGTTCCAAATTTTTACTGACTCAGTCCCCTTTGAATTATTAGGGTTGAGGACGTAACTATAATCGCCGTTATCAAATATATACCCCTGAAAATTATAATTATTAGGATTAAACATTACCCGCCCCTTCAGGTGCAACCGGGCTCCTGTTTTCTTATTGATAGAATCATAACTCACGTCCGGACATGTAACCTCTCCCTCTTGACAACGCTCCCGTATATCAATATCGAAATGCTTCCCCTGAAAGGTTGGAGTACCGGGATGTAATTTGTAATTGCTTCCATAACAATTCACACTAAACATGAACATAAACGCCATTATCATATTTATTTTCATAAATTATAAAACCTGCTTTAACTAAATGAAAATTAATACATATTACCTTCATCACTTGCGATAGTTTTCCCTTGATATATCACATTCAACACCCACCATTCTTTAGACTTTGTCGAAGGTGAATAATCCGCCGTTAACTGATATAAATATTTTCCATTTTCGAACTCATACCATTGGCGATCCTTTGTTGGGTTAGATAAAAGTTTGCCAGTCAGATGAAGCCTCTCTCCTGTCTTCCTATTAATAGCCTCATAGCTCACGTCGTAACATGTCAGACTGGTTTCAGGACAACGCGCTTTCAGTTCGATCTCGAATTTTTCTCCCTGAAAGGAACGAATACCAGGGTGCAGTTTATATCCTCCTGCATAACAATTTACAGAAACTAAGGTGATCAACGTAAAAACCATCAATAATCTCATCGCGCATATACCCCGTTGTGAAAAATATTAATCTCTGATTTTCGCCTGTTAATCAATCCGTTTGTGATATGACCATTTGCATATTTCCAGCGTAACCATGCTTCATCTATGTCTGCCCGTGATTCACCGTTGATGACTTTTAAAACTTCAGATGTGATGAATCCTGTATCTTTTTCTGCATCCCCGTAACCAATATTAAATACTAAAATCATTACGGCATCATATTCATTTTGAGAAAGAGTGTTTTTTATAAGTTTTTTTGTTTTAATTTCCATTTCGCTCATATCTTTTTGGTATAACTCGTTAGATTGCATTTCATTAATACCATTTTTATATTTTTCGAACTCTACCCTCCCATCTATTAAATGTCCATATCCAATAGTGGCGCCTTTGACATATTCAGATATTTCATGGCCAGTGCCATCAAAATATGGTTTCAGTCTTAAACTCTCATAATTCTTGATTAGCGCATGTCCCTGCGGGCTAACCGATAACTCGTTCACATTTTTTCTCACCCTACTCACAACCGGCGAATTACTTGCAGGGGGTACAACCGCATCCAGTTTTGGCATTCCCTGCGAGAAATGTCCAAATTGCAACCGGCGGAGGGTTGCACCACCAGGTTCAACCAGGCCATCAGGTAATGACATAAACCGTTGCTGAAATTTTCTTATGGCAGCGACAGTTTTCGAACCACAATTGCCGTCAACAACCAAGTCAGGAAATCCAGAATTCTTGAGACGATACTGAACTTCGATTACATCATGGAATAAGTTCTCGCCAAAATATCCGACACTTCGGCTTAAAGAGGAAGGCATTTCAATATCCCTATTGTTATGAATTCACGCGCCGTGAATTATATTTCACAGCGAGTCTGTTGTGATAAAACATTCATTAAATAAATAGTTTACTAACAATGAATAATAACAAGGAAAAGGCAGGAAGGTATTTTATAAATATCAGATTTGAGAGAACTGCGGAGATTATTGATCATTCTTTCTACGGCATGAGTAATCAACTCATCGCCGCAGAAAGAAATTTAAACCAGTCACTATTTCTTCAGCACCGCATCTTTTTGCAGCAGTGAAAGGACAAACGCCAGCACCATCACGCATGCGGCAATCAGATACACCGAGTGCAGCGCCGAACCAAACGACTGCAAATAATCATCGCGGATGGCGGCCGGTAATTCCTGGACGGCCTGCGCGCCCATTGAACGAGGAAGAACAGTGCCTTCGGGGATCCGCGCTATCAGCTGATCACGCAGAACGTGAGTGAAAATCGCGCCAAACATCGCCACACCGATGGAACCGCCAATCGAGCGGAACAAGGTAACGCCGGACGTCGCCACGCCCATCTGTTTCATCGAAACCGAGTTTTGCACCGCCAGCACCAGCACCTGCATCACCATACCCAGACCGAAACCGAGTACGCCGATATAGAGATACAGCATATGTACCGGTGTACTGACTTTCAAAAAGCCCAGCAGCACCATGCCGACGAAACTCAGGAGTGTCCCGATAATCGGGAAGATGCGATAACGACCGATGCGGCTGATCAGGCGTCCGCTGATAATCGAACTGACCAGCAACGCCCCCATCAGCGGCAGCAATTGCATCCCCGCTTGCGACGGCGACGAACCTTTCACCACCTGCAAATACAGCGGCAGGAACGTCATCGAGCCCATCAGCGACATACCGATAATAAAACTTATCGCACAGCTGAGCAGGAACGTCCGCTCGCGGAACAGGCCGAGCGGGATGATCGGCTCGGCCGCCAGTGTCTCTTCATAAATAAAACCACCCAGCGTCACCAGTCCGAAGGCCAGAATGCACCACAGCTGTGGATCAGACCACTGATACACCGTACCGCCTTCGCTGGTGAACAAAATGATGCTGGTCAGCGCTGCGGCCAGATAGCCCGCGCCGAGAAAATCGATTTCATGGCGGATACGCACGCTTTGCGATTTCAGTGCTACGCCGATAACCAGCAGGGCAAAAATACCCAGCGGCACGTTGATATAGAAAATCCAGCGCCAGGAAATATGTTCAACCAGAAAACCGCCAATCAGCGGCCCGATGACCGTCGCCAGACCAAATACGCCGCCGAACAGACCCTGGTATTTTCCGCGTTCAGAGGGCGAGATGACATCACCGACTGCCGCCATACTGACCACCATCAGTCCGCCTCCGCCCAGCCCCTGCAGGGCGCGCATCAGGATCAGCTGCGTCATATTTTGCGCCAGTCCGCACAATACCGAACCGATAAGGAACACGACAATCGCCGTTTGCAGCACGATTTTGCGCCCGAGCAGGTCACCAAACTTACCGTACAGCGGCACCACTATCGTGGAAGCCAGCAGATAAGAGGTCACAACCCATGAAAGCTGTTCCAGTCCGCCGAGCTCACTGACGATGGTCGGCAACGCGGTGGACACAATGGTCTGGTCGAGTGCGGCCAGCAGCATCACCAGCATCAGCGCGGAGAACAGCAGCTTTATCGATGGCTTCTGCTCCGTCACATCACTCTGTGCCGAATTTATTGTCGTCATAAATGACATCCTGACTTGTAATTAATTAACTGTATAATTAATATTGAAGCATCAAATTCATCTGGTCAATGGATCAAACACCTTATGGCAGACAGAAAAATCTCAGAAACGGCTAAATCCGCACAAATGGATCAAAAACTGGAGACAACGACGGGGCGTCGACCGGGGCGTCCGCGCAGTGGGAAAACCGGAGCGGATAAACGTGAACTGTTGCTGGATGCCGCCCTGAAGCTGTTTGCCCAATACGGCATTGCCGAAACACCTCTGAGCATGATCGCCAAAGAAGCGGGCGTTACCACCGCCATGTTGCATTACTATTTCAAGACCCGCGAACAATTGCTGGACGTGATGATTGATGAACGTTTTCAGCCGGTTCGCGCTGGTTTTACCGACATTTTTGAAACCCACGCCGACGATCCGCTGATGGCAATCACTAACATGGCGCAGTGCATGATTGATGCGGCAGAAAAATATCCGTGGGTGGCGCCGCTGTGGGTACGTGAAGTCATCAGCGAAAGCGGCATGCTGAAAAAACGCATGGAAGAACGTAACGGCGATAAGAATCGCAAAATTGTGCAGGAATGTATTAGCCGCTGGCAGTCCGAAGGACGGCTGAATCCGGATCTCAATCCGGCATTACTGTTCATTTCACTGTTTGGTCTGACGCTGTTCCCGATGGCCTCAATGAAAATGCGGCAGGAAGGCGCATCGCCAATTTCTCCTGATATGCTGCGCAAACACGTCTCACTTTTGCTGTTCCATGGCGTTGCACCACAGAAACCCTAAGCGAAATTCTGGCGGGCGCGGGTACTGCCGCGCAACTCACTTAAATCCCTTTATTTTGTAATGAAAAAAACTGCGCAGACTCCTTTATGATGTAACGAAAATGTTGCCGTTACTCAGGGAATGCCGTTTAACATGAAGGGAATGCCACCGCTGATCCTCGCTCTGCTCACCAGTTCGTTAGTGCTTACTATCGGACGCGGTGTCACGCTGCCGTTTATCACTATTTATCTGACTGAGCATTATCATCTGCTGCCAAAAAGCGTCGGGATTATTCTCGGGGCCAGTCTGGCTATCGGTATTCTCAGCAGTCTGTACGGTGGCTATCTGGTGGATAAATTTAATCACCGGACGCTGATAACCGTCTCTGTCAGCCTGTTTGGTCTGAGCTTTTTACTGCTGCCGTTTCTGCCCAATGTGACCGGTGTTCTTCTGGTTCTGGCGCTGCTGAACGCCTCTTACGCTCTGCTCAGCATTACGCTTAAGGCTTGTATCGCCAGCTGGTTGCCGGTGGAAAAACGGGTGAAAGCCTTTTCGATGAACTACACGCTGGTAAACGTCGGCTGGGCGGTGGGTTCGTCGCTTGGCGTGTGGCTGGCGGGTTTCAGCCCGATGCTGCCGTTTGTGATATCAGGCGCGCTGGCCCTCGGCACCGTGATTTCCCTGACCTGGGGGTTGCGTAACATTCCAAATAATCCGCCGCCGATGTCAGTGGAGCAAAAGCCACTGCCCAAACCTAATCTGCGCCAGACGCTGAGCATTCTGGCTCATGACCGCCGCCTGATTTACTTCACGCTGGGCAGTACGCTGGGGTCGATTGTCTTCGGGCAGTTCGCCGGGTATCTGTCGCAATATCTGATTCTGGTCTCGAACGCTGCGTTCGCGTACAAAATCATCGGCGCGGTGATGATCACCAACGCCGTGATTGTGATTGCCTTCCAGTACGTTTTAAGCAGCCGGATGAAGCAGAATACGCTGCTGAAATGGCTGCTGCTGGGCACCCTTTTCTTCATCATCGGCCTGATAGGCTTTATGACCGCCGGACAATCCGTATTGTTCTGGGTGATCGCGATGGCGATTTTCAGTTTCGGCGAACTGATCGTCATTCCGGTGGAATACATGTTTATCGACTTCATTGCGCCGGAAAACATGAAAGGCAGCTACTACGGGATGCAGAACCTAAGCAATCTCGGCGGCGCCATCAACCCGGTTATGTGCGGTTTTCTGCTCAGCTACGCCGCACCGCCGGTAATGTTTATTGCGCTGATCGCCTCCTCAGTCGGCGGCCTGGTATTCTTCTGGATGGGACACCGGCTGGCGGCTGATAGAGTGCGCGCGCCGGCTGTTTAAGGGTTTCCATCAGCCCGATATAAGCATAAAGATCCTAGCTTAAGCGGCTGTCACCCGCCGCTGTGAGCGCGGCCAGCGGCGGCGTCAGGCTGCTGACCACGATGTTATATAAAATGACCAGATTGTGTTTCTGATGTAGCGATGAAAATGCCAGTGCCTGACGTTGCTGACTCATACTCTGCTCCTTGTTTAGCGGCTCAGCGCCATTCTTCGTTCGTGTTCAATCAGCCAGCGCTTGCGCCACAATCCGCCGCCATAACCGGTCAGCGAACCGTCGGCACCGATTACGCGATGGCAAGGGATCAGAATAGAAATCTGGTTAGCGCCGTTTGCCCTGGCGACGGCGCGCGATGCCGTTGCCTGCCCGATGTCCGCTGCCAGCGCGGAATAACTGCGCAGTTCGCCCGCAGGAATGGCTCTGAGCGCATCCCAGACTTTACGGGTAAACAAGGAACCGAACTCTGCCAGCGGCGTGACAAACGCCTGTTTCCCGCCCGAGAAATACGCCGCCAGTTCCTGTTCGACCTGCTCAATCAGCGCGTTGCGGCCAAAAATAATTTCAGATGACGTCATTTTTTTCAGCCGCTCAATTTCATTGGGCAGTGCCGGACGGTCAATAAACTCCAGCAGGTACAGCGCGTCATGGCGGGCAATCGCCAGCATCGAACCGATCGGCGTATCCAGCCAGTCTGCGTTGAGAAACTGATGCTTTCTGGCCTGGCTGGGATTGAGCCCGATTTGCCGGGTGATCGCCGCACGAAATCCACTGCCAGATTCAAAGCTGGCATCCAGCTGAGCATCAATAACCTGTTCACCTCCGGCCAGCGCATCGATACCTTTCCCGACCCTGCGCAGGCGCGCCATTTCCAGAAAAGTGATGCCAAACTGCCGCTTAAAAGCCCGGCGGGCAGTGGAAGGATCGACGCTCAGTGCCTGCACATCACCTTCGCTCCATTTTTTGTCCGGCTCATTTTCCAGCGCAGCCAGTAATTTCAGCACCAGCGGGTCTTTTTCTCCGCCCTGCATCAGCGGACGGCAGCGTTTGCAGGGCCGGAATCCGGCTTCCATCGCGCTGACCATCGACGGATAAAACACCGAATTCTCGCGTTTGGGCTTGCGCGCCGGACAGGTCAGCCGGCAGAAAATCCCGGTGCTTTTCACGCCGACAAAGGCAAAGCCGTCATAGGCCGGATCACGGGCAATCAGCGCAGAATAGAGAACATCATCGTCAGGCAAATCGAAGAGCATGATTTAACTCGCAGACCGGAAACATTGAGGAAAAGCATAAGGGAATTTGAACAGGCGTAGCGACGTTTTTCGGGCGTTGATTTTAACTCTTTCCGTTCACTCTTCCCGGCAAGAAAATCCGTGCCCGGCGGGATACCAGGCACGGCCATTTTTACTCTTCAAGACCGCGGTTTTTCAACATCGGTTCAATCGACGGAGCTTTGCCGCGCCAGGTTTCATAAAGTTTTTCGAGGTCTTCGCTGTTACCGCGCGAGAGGATCTGATCCCGGAATTTTTGACCATTTTCCCGCGTCAGTCCGCCCTGTTCAGTGATGCCCGCAAAGGCGTCATCGGCCAGCATTTCCGTCCACAAATAGGCGTAATAACCGGCCGCATAGCCATTACCCCAGATGTGCTGGAAATAGCTGGAACGGTAGCGCGGCGGCACATATGCCAGATTCACTTTATCTTTCGCCAGCGAATCTGCTTCAAACTTATCCACATCCTGCTGCGGTGCGTCCGCGCTCAGACTGTGCCAGTGCATGTCCAGCAACGCAGCGGCCAGAAGCTCGGTCATGTCATAACCTTTATTGAACTTGCTGGCCTTCTCGATTTTATCCTGCAATGCCTGCGGCATCACTTCGCCGGTCTGGTAATGTTTGGCGAAGTGAGTAAACACTTTCGGGTCGCTCGCCCAGTGCTCGTTAAACTGTGACGGGAATTCGACAAAATCGCGCGGCGTCGCGGTGCCGGAAAGGCTCGGGTATTCCTGACTGGCAAACAGACCGTGCAGCGTATGTCCAAACTCGTGGAACAGGGTGATGACGTCGTCCCACGACAGCAGCGCCGGTTGCCCCGCCGCCGGCTTCTGGAAGTTTGCCACGTTGTAAATTACCGGCTTATTGCCCAGCAGTGTCGACTGATCGACATAGTTGCTCATCCACGCACCGCCGCCTTTATTATCACGCTGATAATAATCGGCATAAAACAGTGCCATCGATTTACCGTCTTTATCGAACACTTCAAAAACCCGCACATCAGGGTTATAGACCGGCAGGTCTTTACGTTCTTTAAAGGTGATTCCGTACAGCAGGTTAGCGGCATAAAACACGCCATTTTCCAGCACATTGTTCAGCTCGAAATAGGGTTTGATCTGCGCGTCATCCAGATCATATTTCTCTTTGCGCACCTGCTGTGCATAGTGCTGCCAGTCCCAGGCCGCCACTTTGAAGCCGCCTTTCTGTTTATCTATTTCCGCCTGAATATCCTGCGCCTCACGCTCTGCGCGGGCAGCCGCGGCCGGAACAATTTTCTGCATGAAATCCAGCGCAGCCTGGGGCGTTTTCGCCATCTGGTCTTCCAGCTTCCACGCCGCATAGCTCGGGAAACCCAGCACCTGAGCCTGCTGCGCGCGGACTTTTGCCAGCTTGGCAATCAGTTCTCGGGTATCATTCGCATCGCCCTTTTCGGCGCGATTAATGGATGCTTCATACAGCGCCTTGCGTGTATCGCGGTCATCCAGCGACTGCAATAACGGCTGCTGAGTCGTATTTTGCAGCACCAGAAGCCAGGCGTTATCCAGCTTACGGTCTTTGGCAGCCTGCGCGGCAGCCGACAATTCAGCGTCGCTCAGCCCGGAAAGCTGCGCTTTGTCTTTCACCGTCAGCCCGCCCGCTTTGGTTGCGGCCAGTAATTTGTTGGTGAACTGGGTACTAAGCGTCGCGGCCTGCTGATTCAGCGCCTTAAGTTTGTCTTTATCTGCATCGGAAAGATTGGCACCTGAGAGCTCAAAATCCTTAAATGTCACTTCAATCAGACGCTGCGATTCCGGCGAAATTTTCAGGCCGCCACGCTGGTCATACACCGCTTTCAGACGTGCAAACAGTTTGCTGTTGAGATGGATACTGTCATCCATCGCGGCCAGTTTTGGCGACGTATCTTCGTCAATTTTTTGCAGCGTGTCGTTGGTGTTCGCGCCGGTCATCGCGCCAAAAATATTTTGTACGCGTTGCAGCATGACACCGGATTTTTCCAGCGCCACGTAGGTATTCTCAAAAGTAGGTGGTGCTGTATCGCTGGCAATTTTGTCGACTTCTGCCAGCTTCTGGCGAATGCCTTCGAGAATAGCCGGCTCGTAATCGCTGTCTTTATAAAGATTAAATTGCGGCGCCTGATATTCCAGCGGGCTGGGTTTTAGAAATGGGTTATCTGCATTGATGGCGTGATTCATAGCATGCTCCTGCGTGGCGGGCTGTGCGGCTTCCGCGGCCCCTGCAAACTGGCTGAGCGCCAGGCTGGTTGCCAAAAAGAGAGATGACAAACGCATTTCAGTCTTCCTTATCTGAGTGAGAGAAGTGCTCCGTTAAGTCATTGAGAATAGACCTCACTTACCGATCCGGCAAAAGGCAAACGTAGGTAAATCGTGTTATTACGAAGCGGATTCCATATTTTCGATAAAAGATTTCTGTCAGGATACCGGCCTTAGCAGGGCATAAAAGAAGACAGAGGATCCGATGATCAAAGACCAGACTTTCAGCGACCAGCGTTTTAGCATGAAGCAATTTACCGGTGAAACGCTGGAGAATTGTCGCTTTTACCGCTGCCGTTTCGACAGCGCCGATCTGTCAGAAACGGCGTTCGTCGATTGTCTGTTTTACGATGATGAAGACCAAAAAGGCTGCTCTTTCCAGCATGCAAAATTGCAGGATGCCAGTTTTAAACGTTGCGACATGACGATGGCGGATTTCAAAAACGCTCAGGCGCTGGGCTGTGAAATCCGCGAATGCAAAGCCACCGGCGCAGATTTCAGCGGCGCGAGTTTTATGAATATGATCACCTCACGCACCTGGTTTTGCAGCGCGTTCATGACCAAAAATAATTTCAGCTACGCGAACTTCAGCAAAGTCATTCTGGAAAAATGCGAGCTGTGGGAAAACCGCTGGACCGGCGCGAATGCGCAGGGCGCAAACTTCAGCGGCTCCGACCTTTCCGGCGGCGAATTCACCGAATTCGACTGGAATAACGTCAACATCACCCATTGCGACCTGACGAACTCCGATCTGGGCGAGCTGAATATCCGCAAAGTCGATCTCGATGGTGTGAAAATCGACGACTGGCAGCAAAGCCATTTGCTGGAAAAACTGGGGATGATTGTGATTCATTCGAAATGAAGGGAGGTGAGGTGAAAACCGAAAAGTGCGCTTCTCCCTCGCCCGTCATCAGAAACTCTCCGCATTATGCTATAACAAAGGTTCGCTGTAGCCACTAAATTAACCTCATGAAAGATAATAGTATTTACTCTCCTCAGGCGTCTGTTCCGCAACAGTCGCGGGTCCTTGGCTGGTCTGATTTATTCTCACTATGGTTTTCGCTCGGCATGGGTCTGATGGTGCTTCAGGCCGGTGCGATTCTGGCACCCGGCCTGGGACTGGCGGGCTCGCTGGCGGCGGTTGTGCTGGGATCTGCCGTCGGCGTTGCGCTATTGGCGTTGGTCGGAGTGATCGGCGGGCAGACAGGCATGTCATCAATGGCATCGCTGAAGCTGAGCCTCGGTAAACGCGGCGTAGCATTGCCGGTGCTTTTCAATCTGATCCAGCTGATTGGCTGGGGCGCGTTCGAAATTGTGGTGATGCGCGATGCGGCCAGTTTGCTGGCGAAACGGGCCTGGGGCGACGGCAGTTTTTGGGCGAATCCGACGCTCTGGACGTTTATTTTCGGCATCGTTGCGACCCTTCTGGCGGCCAGCGGACCACTGGCGTTTATCCGCGTAGTGCTGCGCCGCTGGGGTATCTGGCTGTTACTGGCGAGTTGTGCGTGGCTGACCGGTTATCTGTTTCTGCATGCGGATTTATCGACGCTGTGGCATAAGGCCGGAGACGGTTCGATGCCGTTCGCGCTGGCCTGCGATATCGTGGTGTCGATGGCGTTTTCGTGGCTGCCGCTGGTGTCGGATTACACCCGTTTCGGCAAATCTGCGCGGCAGAATTTCTGGGGAACTGCCTGCGGATATTTCCTCGGCAGCGTGTGGATGATGTCTCTCGGAGTGGCGTATACGCTGGCTTTTGTCAGCACATCGACCGATGCTAATGCGCTGCTGCTGGCGCTCTCAGGCGTTGCGCTGGGTATTCCGCTGCTGCTGATCCTGGTGGATGAACACGAAAATGCCTTTGCGGATATCCACTCGGCGGCGGTTTCCGCGGGTACATCTGTGCCGGTCAGCGTGGGTAAGCTGACGCTGGCCATAGGTCTGCTGTGTACGCTGATTGCCTGGTCGGTTCCGCTGACGCAATACGAAAACTTCCTGTTGCTGATTGGTTCAGTATTTGCGCCGCTGTTCGGCGTGGTGCTGACGCATCATTTTGTACTGCGCCGTCAGACCACCGAGAACCTGAATCTGCGTTCCGTCGCGGCCTGGTTTATCGGTATCGCGGTCTATCATCTGATGGCAAATCTGCTGCCTGACGTGGGCGCAACGATTCCGTCGCTGCTGGTGGCAGGGCTGATGTGCTGGGGATTAGGGCGGGGAAACAGCAGTCGTTAAAGGCGAAGCTTAGCGGTCTGATAAACCTTGGACCGCTCACGCTTTCCAACGGACAAGACCAAAACTACAATCTGCTCATCTATAACCTGATACACCAGCCGGTAACCTGAAGCGCGCAACTTTATCTTATAGCAGTCAGGCAATCCGCGCAGACGGTTAGCGGGAATATGCGGTTGCTCTAAGACCTCAGCCGGTTTCTTTTTGAACTGGCGTTTTACAGGCTCACCTATTTTCTGAAATTCTTTCAGTGCCCGTGAATCAAACTCCAGGCTATAGATCATCAAGTTTAACCCTGATACGTTTACTTTTACCGTTCATCCGTGAGCGGGCTATTTCCCCCAGTTCCATATCTTCTAAGTATTCAGAAAGCATTTCCCATGTTTCGGCTGAGACGTAATAGCCGGAAATCTTGCCATTAGTGAGTACGGCAACTGGCTGCCCGTTGGATTCTTTCAATACGGCATTCGGCGATTTTTTAAAGTCACTGATGCTTACGGCAGCATTAGCATAAACAGATTGGACTGGCATAGAGACCTCTTTGGTAAGATTTAAAATACTAAATTTAGTATCATAAATCATACCATCTGAATCTCCAGTTTGTATGATATTTACGCTTTCCATGTATCTCGCCATTCTCCCTGAAATGTATAATGGCACCAATCATTCGCCTGGCGGGAGGTTGGATCCACATATTCTGATAATACTTTTCGCGATCTGGAAGATGCCTTCCAGATCGCTTGTTTTTGTACCTGAAATTCGCCCCTACTCCCTCATTTCCCCTGCCCGAAAAAATCGTTGTACAGCATGTAAAGATGCGCTGCACTCCAGGAGAAGTTGGGTGCGCCCTGTTGCTGACCATTTAGCGGATTGTAGTTTTCCCGGATAGGCGCATCAGAAACCAGACCATCAGCGTGCTCAAAGAAGGCTTGCGCCATTTTTACGGCGTCTTCACGGTAGCCGTATTGCTCCATGCCCTTAAGCCCGAAATACAGCTGGTCAACCCAAACGCGCCCGCGCCAGTAGATATCTGCGCCGAACGCGGGATTAGTCAGAGCGGCGGTACCGAGCGGCACATAGGTGTTGAATTCGCGCGCATCTTTCATCACTTTCACGACGGCGTCGGCATGCGCCTGAGTCGCTGCGCCATTAAATAACGGTGACCAGCCTTCAGGACCTTTGCCGCGCTCGGTAATCGGTTTACCCGCGCAGCCATTGGCCAGCGGTTTTTCTTCAATTCGGATGTCATAAAAGAAACCGCTGCGGCTATCGAACATGCAGGTGTTGATGTATCCCGCCAGTCTGACCGCTTTCTCACGAAAATCTGCGGCTTCAGTTTTCTTGCCAAGAATGTCGGCGATTTCAGCCATGTATTTATTATCGCTGTACATATAGCTGGCTTCATCGACGGACTCCTGTAACAGCGAATACCCCAGCAACGTGCCATCTGCGGATCGGTTTTCAGCGAATTTAACCTGCCAGTCCTGTTTTTTACCGCCATTTTTAATGTATTTCGCCAGCTGATCGGCGTCGATAAATCCAAAGGCCGCCGCATCATCGCGCCCAGATTCCCAGGAAGCCGCCACCTGCGCCGGAATTTCGATGCTGTCGTAATGACCGGATTTCACCACGCGGTCGTAGTTTTTCAGCCCGGATTCGTTCTGTTCTTTCTGTCCTTCCCTGACGGTAAACAGCATTTTGCCATCAACAGTGTTATGCGCTTTATCACGCGTTGCACCATATTCCGGCACGCCATTATGGTTGTGGTCACGGTTGCGCAGCCACCAGTCGTGATAAGCGACCAGTTTCGGATACATTTCAGTCAGCCATTGTTTATCGCCGGTCGTTTTGTAGATTTCCATCACCGACCATGCGGCCAGACTCGGTTTTGTGTTGCGTTCATTCCAGTTGGTGCCGTCGCCGCCACGTTCTGGGCTCGGATTATAGGCAATCAGGTCCGGCACAAAACCGGCATCCCACGGACGAACGGCATCACCGGGCTGGATCTGAAAGGCAAAAACGGCGCGGATATTGTTTTTCGCCACGTCGGGATTGAAATGCGCCATCGCATACGCCTGTTTCCAGGTGTCCCACGGCCAGGTCTGATTACCGGAGAACCAGCGACCGGTCACCGAAGGCGTGACTGAATCAAACTTCATCGCACCCGCCGCACCGCGCCAGTTTCCGGTTAATGTTTCGATAGCTTTCACCGCCACGCGTTCCTGATCTTTCGTCGCTTTCGGGTTAGTCAGACCGGCATTCAGATAGCCTTCCCAGCGCTTTTGCGAGGCGTCCAGATAGGGCTGCGGATGCGCCAGAATATCCTGGATTTTCGGCAGCTCTTTATTAACCTCAGCGGTGGTCAGCAGATGCGAATAGGTGGTGTAAATCGTGGTAGAACCGGCGATTTTGGCTTTGCCGGTGAACCGATGCCCCTTGATTTCGGTCTGCATCGGCAGGGATTTGTGGATCTGATATTCGGACTCACCGGACGTCATCAGGCTGGATGCCTCACGAACTTTGCCGAAAGTCACTCGCAGGCCATCAGCGACCGGCAGGATCTGGCGCGTATACCCCGGATATTCCTGTTCGATGGTTTTATCCGATGGCGGTTTCCCTTCCTGAGCGCGGAGTTTTTCCAGCAGTTCACCGTCCCAGACCAGTTCAAGCGGAGAATCGGTGGTGATCTTCGTTTCCAGCAGCGAAGTCCGTGAAGTCACAAAACGAAGCGTCATGTCGATGCGGATACCCGGCGCGGTCAGCGTTTGAATGAGCGCGCCGGGAATGCTGTAAGCGTTCATGCTCAGCGCGACTTTTTGCCCTGCTTTATACACAGTAAGCCGGTCGAAATTATCGGCCATAAAATTGATATACTCTTCGGTCAGCAGCGCCGGGCCAGGAAATCCGCCCATGCCTTCAGGACCTGCCGGAAGTAAATGACCGTGCCAGGCACCGTCATCAAATAAAGGATTAAAACGCTGATGCTCGTCGAAATCATAATCGAGCATATATTGCGGCGCACCGGTGCGGTTAATGACGTTTTTAAAAGAGTCCGCCCGCAAAGTATTGGCTGTTTCTGCCAGTGCATGACCGGAAATAAATAAAGCAGCACAGATAAGTAAACTGAGCGGCCGACGCTGGTTACTATGTTTCATTATGATTTACCCCAATAA
The DNA here is from genome assembly GCF_003614975.1 of Rahnella bruchi. Taxonomy (GTDB): domain Bacteria; phylum Pseudomonadota; class Gammaproteobacteria; order Enterobacterales; family Enterobacteriaceae; genus Rahnella; species Rahnella bruchi. The sequence continues at coordinate 85,414 of NZ_QZWI01000005.1, forward strand.
AAATATTGCATAAGAAATACCGAATTGCTGGCACCGGTATTGTCATTGCTCATATAGAATTTGCTGTCTAATGCCGTTGCGAAACGGCCGCCGTAATATTCGTACCAGATACCGGCCTGTGCGTAAGAGGTGGTCGTGTCGAAAGTATTATCACGCGAATGTTCGGCGTAACTGTAGGCAGTCGATAAATACAGACCGGTGGTCGCTTCCACCATCGCGCTGACCATCATTCCTGACTCGTGGCCAGAATGGCTGCTGTCCCCTTTGCCGGTGTGATGCCAGACGCGTCCTGCCAGATTTTTGCCCTGTAAACCTGCGAGGAACAATTGCCCGGTGCCATCGGTGAGTTCCAGACCGTTAAGCAACGTCAGCCCCTCCGCCAAATCATATTGCGTATAGCCATTGACCATTGCCTGATACGTATATTTATCTGAATAGCGGTCATATTTCCCGAAATGAAGTAATGCGGTGCTTTCATTAACGCGGCTCTGCGGCGCGGCGGTCACGCTGTAGCGAAACTTACCGGTCAGGTTCTGCACCTTTACGGCCTGGGTTAAATCGCGGGTATTAGGAATAACGTAGCCATATTCCGGTGTAAAATCGCCCCACCATTGCAGGTCATCCAGCGAAGAATCATTGCGCATACTCAGGATAAACTCAGTGCCCTGATCAGTACGGTAACCGCCGTAAAAACGGTTCAGCCCGCCTTCGAATCCGCCCCAGCCATGATCGGGTACCCAGGCATTTCCCTGATGATCGGCCTGCACCGTCCAGCCTTCGCCGTAAATAAGCCCGAACCAGTTGCCGTGCTTTATTTCCAGGCCGCCCTCGATATATGTTCCGTCGCTGTATTTATGCTGATCTTTGCCGTTTAAATACACGCTGCCACCGCCACCCATTTCACCATAAAAACGATAGGCGGTAGCATCGTGGCTGGCCGGGGTTATTTCCGGCGGCGATAAATCATTATGTTCGGCAGGAACTACCGGCTCTTGCGCCAGCAAATTCATTGATAAGAATAATAATGAAGGTAATAATATTTTGTTGAGTGATGTGTTCTTCATCGGTATGCGCTTCACTGTTTTGATTATTATGAATAGGAAAAGCAGAAGTAAAACGCATACTAGTAAATATTTTACTAAAATATACTTAAAATTAGGTAAAGCGTTAACTCTGTCACAGTGAGTTTTTACGGGCTGGCGGGCGGGTGAGCGGTGTACATAAGGCGCTGATCACATTAAGCTACGGCTTTGGTTTACCTGATTATGAGACGCTGATGGCTACTTTGAAGGAAATCGCTGAGGCCGCGAACGTATCCGTTGCGACGGTTTCACGTGTGCTCAATGACGATCCGAGCCTGAGCGTGAAAGCGCAGACCCGCCAGAAGATTTTAGAAGCGGCAGAACGCCTGGAATATAAAGTTTCTCCCTCCCGGCGCAATGCCACGCAACGCATGACGTTTGCTGCATTGTTCACTTACCGGCAGGGGCTGGAAATTGACGATCCTTACTATCTTTCCATGCGCTATGGCATTGAAACACAATGCGAAAAACAGGGTGTCACCCTGATTTCGGGTTACGATTTTACCGGCGAAAAGGCACTGCCTTCTGCCGACGGTTTTCTGGTTATCGGCCAACCTCAGGCCGCGCTGCATACACAGCTCGCGCAACAACCCATACCGGTTGTTTTCATTGATGGCGTGATGGAAGACCCGCAGTCTGACTGCGTTAACGTAGATTTATTTAAGATCAGCCAGAAGGTCATCGACTTCTTTATCGGCCAGGGATATTCCCGGATCGGCTTTATCGGCGGTCGCGATCATCCTGAATTCCCGGATCAGCGCGAACAGGCCTTTGTGGAATATGGCCGTCTGAAAAACGTCGTCCAGCCAGACGATATCTGGTACGGCAATTTCACCAGCCAGTCCGGCTATCAGTGTGCGAAGAAAATGTTGCAGCAAAATGCGCCCTATCCTCCGGCGTTGCTGATTGCCACCGATACCATTGCGCTGGGCGTGACCCGCGCGCTGCTGGAACATGGCGTTAAAATCCCCGAACAAATCGCGCTGATCAGCGTCAACGACATTCCGACAGCCCGCTTTGTCTTCCCTTCTTTATCAACAGTTCGCATCCATTCTGAAACCATGGGCGCTCAGGCAGTTAACCTGCTGACCGAACGTCTGCGCGATGAACGCACCGTGCCGTTGTCGGTATTTGTGCCGGGATCGTTGCAGCTGCGGGACACCACCCGCCGGTAAAATTTAACTGCATGATCGCCGAACAGATTTTTTATTTTTTGTGATCTCTCAGACAATCAGTAAAACTTTTTAGTTATTTTTACTAAATATTTACTATCTTCTCTCCCATAGAAACACGTCTCAGGAGAGATCACGTGAATAATTGGGAAAATATCGAGAAGCAGTCAGAAAACCGTTTACCGCCACGCGCCTCCTTTTTCAGCTATGAAAATCCACAGGAGGCGCTGCGTTTTGACCGCGCCGCCAGCCAGTACTTTCAGTTGCTCAGCGGCAGCTGGCAGTTCCGCTTCTTTGAGCATCCGGCGTTAGTGCCGGAAGAATTCTACCGTCAGCCGATGACCGAATGGGGCAACATCACCGTTCCCGGCATGTGGCAGATGCATGGCCACGGCCAGCTGCAATACACCGACGAAGGTTTCCCCTTCCCGATCGACATCCCTTACGTTCCGACCAATAACCCGACCGGTGCTTATCAGCAGCGTTTTACTCTCGATGCAGCCTGGGCTGGCAAACAAACGCTGATCAAATTTGACGGCGTGGAAACCTATTTCGAAGTCTATGTGAACGGGCAATATGTCGGATTCAGCAAAGGCAGCCGCCTGTGCGCAGAGTTCGATATCAGCGCCTGCGTGAAGACGGGTGAAAACTTGCTGTCGGTGCGCGTTTTACAGTGGGCGGATTCGACTTATATCGAAGATCAGGATATGTGGTGGATGGCCGGGATTTTCCGCGATGTTTATCTGACCGGCCAAAATCCTGTTCATCTCAATGATTTCACCGTGGTCACCACCTTTGATGAAAACTACTGCGACGCCGTGCTGAGCATCGATGCCGTATTGGCTAATACTCGGGAGCCAGTCAGCGGCTACCGCCTGAGCGCGCAGTTGTTCGACGATACCGCCTGTGTGGCGGAGTTATCGGTGGATAACCTGAATATCGACGATGAAACGCGCTGCCGCCTGCAAATTCCGGTCAGTCATCCACGCCAGTGGAATGCCGAACATCCTGAGTTATATCAGCTACTGCTGACGCTGTATGACGACGCGGGGCAGGCGATTTCCGTCGTGCCGCAGCGCGTAGGTTTTCGCGATATTTGCGTGCGCGACGGGCTTTTTTTCGTCAATGGTCGTTATCTCAAGCTGCACGGCGTCAACCGCCACGACCATGATCATCGCAAAGGGCGCGCGGTCGATATGGCGCGGGTTGAGCGGGATATCATCCTGATGAAACAACACAACATTAACTCGGTACGTACCGCACATTACCCCAACGATCCTCGCTTTTACGCGTTGTGCGATATTTACGGTTTATTCGTGATGGCTGAAACGGATCTTGAAAGTCACGGTTTCGCCAACGTCGGCGATCTGAGCCGCATCACCGACGATCCGCGCTGGGAACATGCCTATGTGGAGCGTATTGAGCGTCATGTGATGGCGCAAAAAAATCATCCGTCGATCATTATGTGGTCGCTCGGCAACGAATCCGGATATGGCTGCAACATCCGCGCAATGGCGAAACGTTGTAAAGCGCTCGATCCGACACGTCTGATTCACTACGAAGAAGACCGCGATGCCGAAGTGACCGATATCATCAGCACCATGTATTCCCGCGTACAAATGATGAATGCGTTCGGCGAATACCCGCACGCCAAACCGCGCATCATCTGCGAATACGCTCATGCAATGGGCAACGGACCCGGCGGATTAGCCGAATATCAGGCCGTTTTGAATCGCCATGACAGCCTTCAGGGGCATTACATCTGGGAATGGTGCGATCACGGATTGCTGGAAACCGGTGAAAACGGTCAGACGCGTTATACCTATGGCGGGGATTACGGCGATTACCCGAACAACTACAACTTCTGCATGGACGGACTGATTTACCCCGATCAGACGCCCGGCCCTGGCCTGCGGGAATATAAACAAGTGCTGTGCCCGGTAGAGGTCAGTCTTAGCGGCGATGCGCTGCGCATCAGAAACCGTTACTGGTTCAGTTCGCTGGAAGACATCACATTGTCGCTGACCGTTCAGGTTGCAGGAAGCTGTCTGGAAACCCGAGAAATTTTCCTGCCGCACCTGCAACCCGGCGAATGCGAAACACTTAAATTGCCTGAGTTTGCCGCCAGCGAGCAGGAAATCTTCCTTAATGTCGACATCCGGAAAAACAGCCCGACGGCCTACAGTGAAGCGCAGCATCCTCTCGGTCATTACCAGATGCTGTTGCAGGCAGCCGAATCCTTCCCGGCAAAACCTGCGCCACAAAAAGCCGCAACGCTGGCATGTGATGAGCAAAAACATCAGCTTATCGTCAGCGGCGATGGCTTCAGACTGGAATTTTCACGTCTGGATGGCGAACTGAAAAGCTGGCAAACAGATGACGAAGAGATTGTAGGCCGCGCGCCGAAACTCAATTTCTTTAAGCCGGTCATCGACAACCATAAACAGGAATTTGAAGGCCTCTGGCAGCCGAATCATTTGCATATCATGCAACAGCATTTCCGGCAGATGCACTGGGAGTGGCAGCAGGACGATGTGGTGATTGAAGTGCAGAGCATCATTGCACCACCTGTTTTCGATTTCGGTATGCGCTGCACTTATCGCTGGCGGATATCGCCTCAGGGTGTGGTGAGCCTCGATTTATCCGGCACGCCTTACGGTAATTTCGATTCTATTATCCCGAAAATCGGCCTCGATTTTGGCATCAGCCGTCGTTTCACGCAGGTGGAATATTACGGTCGCGGGCCGGATGAAAACTATCAGGACAGCTGTCAGGCCAATCTCATCGGACATTATCAGCAGCCGGTGAGCCATTTATTTGAAAACTATCCGATGCCGCAGGACAACGGCAACCGGCAGGACATCCGCTGGCTGAGTCTTCGCGATGACGCGGGAAAAGGGATTTTCATTCAGCCACGCCAGCCGCTCAATTTCAGCCTGTGGCCTTACAGCTCGCAGATGCTGCAACAGGCGCAGCATATTGATGAACTGACGCCGGACACCTGCCTGACGCTCAATCTCGACCACAAAATTTCCGGTCTGGGCTCCAATTCCTGGGGTTCTGAAGTGCTCGATTCTTATCGCGTGTATTTCTCGGCGTTCAGCTACGGCTTCACGATAGTGCCCTTCAGCCAGAAAGACACGGACAGCCAGCATCTTGCGGAATTCACCTTTCATCCCAGGGAGGAAAACTGATGATTATTCTCGATTCTTTAACTGAATTTCAGCGGCTGTACCGCAGTGGAAAAAAATGGCAGCGCTGCATGGAAGCCATTAATAACCTGGAAAATATTCGCCCCGGCGTTTTCCATTCTGTTGGCGATTCGCTGGTTTACCGGCTCGTCAGCGGCAGCGAAAAACAACGGGCGGAATTCGAAGGTCACCGCCGTTATTTCGATGTGCATTATTACCTTGAAGGCGCAGAAGAAATTGAGTTTTCCGCGAAATCTGCCCTGCACTGCGTGACACCTTATGACGATGAAACCGATCGCGAGTTTTTTACCGGTCAGGGTGAAACGGTAAAGGTGAATAAGGGCCGCGTGATCATTTTTGAAAACCACGAAGCCTGCCGGTTCAGGCCGGAAAAAGACCTCAGGAAAGTCATCTTAAAAGTGACTGTCGAAGAGAGTTATTTCGTTAATAAATAATAAAAAAATAAGAACCACTTACCCTACAAACATCGCAGTTGGAGAGTATTTATGGCCGGGTCCAGTCGAAATACCATAGGCAAATTTGGATTGTTATCCATGACATTTGCCGCCGTGTTTAGCTTCAATAATGTCATCAACAATAACATCCAGTTAGGCATCGCCTCCGCACCGGTATTTCTGGTGGCGACCCTCATTTACTTTATTCCGTTTTGTCTGATCATCGCCGAATTTGTCTCGTTAAATAAAAACTCGGAAGCCGGTGTTTATGCCTGGGTGAAAAGTGCCCTCGGCGGCCGCTGGGCATTTATGACTGCCTACACGTACTGGTTCGTGAATTTGTTTTTCTTCACGGCCCTGCTTCCCCGCGTTATCGCGTATGCGTCTTATGCCTTCTTAGGGCACGATTATATTTTCACGCCCTTCACGACCGCCATTATCAGCATCTGCCTGTTTGCCTTTTCCACGATGATTTCCAACAGCGGTGCGAAATTACTCGGGCCAATGACCTCGGTCACATCGACATTAATGCTGCTGCTGACGTTCTCTTATATCGTGCTGGCGGGCGCGGCGCTGATGGGCGGCGTGGAACCGGCGGACCCGATTAACGTTCAGGCAATGACGCCGCATTTTAACTGGGCATTTTTAGGTATTATTGCGTGGATATTTCAGGCCGCGGGCGGCGCGGAATCTGTGGCGGTGTACGTGAATGACGTTAAAGGCGGCAGCCGCGCCTTCGTAAAAGTCATCATTATTTCCGGCCTGGTGATCGGCGTGTTGTATTCCATCGCCTCGCTGCTGATTAACGTGTTTGTGGCGCAATCCGCGCTGCATTTTACCGGCGGCACAGTGCAGGTATTTGAAGGTTTATCCGCGCACTTTGGATTACCGGCAGTGCTGATGAACCGTTTTGTCGGCGTTATTTCGTTTACCGCGATGTTTGGCTCATTGCTGATGTGGACAGCCGCACCGGTGAAAATCTTCTTTACTGAAATTCCTAAGGGGATTTTTGGCGAGAAAACCATTCGCCTGAATAAACATGGCGTCCCGACACGCGCGGCCTGGATCCAATTTCTTATTGTTATCCCGCTGATGTTAATTCCCACACTGGGCTCCGACAGCGTGCAGGATTTAATGAATACGCTGATTAACATGACCGCCGCCGCATCGATGCTGCCGCCGCTGTTTATTATGCTGGCGTACCTGAATCTTCGTCTGAAATACGACAGCGTCGAGCGCGATTTTAAGATGGGTTCCAGAATGCAGGGGATCACTATCGTCAGTACGCTGATCGTGATTTTCACCGTCGGGTTCATCGCCTCTACCTTCCCCACCGGCGCCAGTATTATTACGATTGTATTTTATAACGTCGGCGGCCTGGTGTTGTTCCTCGGCTATGCCTGGTGGAAATACAATAAATATTCTAAAGGTCTGGACGATAAAACCCGTTATCACGAGGACACGCCACTGGCGAGAATTGTGCTGGAATCGCAGAATGAAACGGCAAGGGTGAAAAAAGAGAAGATAGCGAAATCGCTTTACGGGGCGTAACACTCCGGCGTATGAAGATAAAATAAAGACATAAAAAAACCGCCTCACAAGGCGGTTTTAGTTTTTCTGCTCAATAACTTACAGCGCGATGTCCGCAGGCTGTTTCGGTTCTTGCTTCGCCTGAACGTCGAGTGGTCGCAACTGAACCACTTCGGCTACCGGCGTTGTGATCATCGACGGCGTTTCCAGTTGCAGAATACGGCTGGTTTCCAACAGCTCTTTCTCGGTCGCTTCGATATTACCATTCAGTTTGGTGCCATAAGACGGGATGATTTCCCGGAATTTGGCCTGCCATTCGGCACTGGCGGCTTTCTCTTTAAAGACGGTTTCCAGCAGTTTCATCATGATAGGCGCTGCGGTAGAGGCACCCGGTGACGCCCCCAGCAAGGCGGCAATACTGCCGTCTTTCGCGCTGACGACTTCGGTGCCGAGACGCAATACGCCGCCGTGCTTGCCATCTTTTTTGATGACCTGCACGCGCTGTCCCGCCACCCAGCGTTTCCAGTCTTTCTGCTCGGCTTGCGGGAAGAACTCCTTCAGCGCGGCATGACGGTCTTCATCACTGAGCATGACCTGCCCGACCAGATATTTCACCAGATCGAAGTTGCCCATACCCACGCGGGTCATCGGTAACAGGTTGGAACTGTTCACACTGCCGAACAAATCCCACAAAGAGCCATTTTTCAGAAACTTGCTGGAGAAAGTGGCGAACGGCCCGAACAACAGAACCTGTTTACCGTCAATGATACGGGTGTCGAGATGCGGAACGGACATCGGTGGCGCGCCCACGGCAGCTTTGCCGTAAACCTTCGCCAGATGGCGTTTCACCACATCCTGATTTTCAGTCACCAGGAACTCGCCGCCGACCGGGAAACCGCCATATTCACGTGCTTCTGGAATGCCGGATTTTTGCAGCAGCGTCAGTGAAGCGCCGCCCGCGCCGATGAACACAAATTTTGCATTCACGACATGGTGCTTGTGACTGTGTTTGAGATCGGTAATCGTCACGCGCCAGCTTTTATCCGGGTTGCGCTGGATGTCGCGCACTTCCTGACCGTTTGCCAGCTTGAAATTGGATTTTTTCTGCAACGCCTCAACCAGCTGGCGGGTGACTTCGCCGAAGTTCACGTCGGTGCCTGCAGTGGTGCGGGTCGCGGCCACTTTTTGCGCCGGATCACGGCCTTCCATAACTGCCGGGATCCACTGTTTGATTTGTTCCGGGTCTTCTGAATATTCCATCCCGCGGAAAAGGGTACTTTCCTGCAACGCAGCGAAGCGTTTGCGCAGGAAATCGATGTTGTCATCGCCCCAGACAAAGCTCATGTGCGGCACGCTGTTAATGAACGAGCGCGGATTATTCAGCACGCCTTTCTGAACCTGATACGCCATAAACTGACGGGAAACCTGGAAGGCTTCGTTGATCGCCACCGCTTTGGTGATATCGACAGAACCGTCGGGCATCAGCGGGGTATAGTTCATTTCTGCCAGTGCGGAATGGCCGGTACCGGCATTATTCCAGCCGTTGGAGCTTTCCTGCGCCACGCCGTCCATGCGTTCAATCATATGGACTGACCAGTCCGGTTCGAGTTCCTGGAGATAGGTCCCCAGGGTAGCACTCATAATTCCGCCGCCGACCAGCAATACATCAACGGATTTTTCGTCTTCTGCGGCCGCAAGCTCGCTGGCACCCAGTGAGTCACGGTTGAGAAGCATACCAAGTATCTTTCTCATGACGTCTGTTTCTCTAAATGTTCAGTTCTGTTTTTGGCGATTCGTTTAAGAATATTGTTATGGTTGTCGAACAAGAAATTAGCAAAAAAACACGTGGGATCGTTACTGAAACTTCATTTTTTAAACTACTGGCTACGAATATAACATTATCACTACATAATTTAAAAAAGGATTTAACCTTTCAAAAAAACAGGCAAACGGAAGAGAGGAAAACAGTTCAGGCCGCGTCATATCTGGGTTTGAAGGGTTTCGGGAAGTAGTTGAGGAGCGCTTTGGGGCGTACAAACAACGAGCTATTCGTGCTAAATCGCATTTTAAAGCGAAAGTGGCATGTGAAAAAGGCGCGGTTACCCGCGCCTTTGAAGGATGAAATGACGATACGGCTTAAAGCGCGACGTCAGCCACCACTTTTTGTTCTTTCTTCGGTGCAGAAGCATCTGCTGCCGGAGCCGGTTGTGCCGCTTTTGGCTGCGGGTTATCGAGCATCAGAACGCGGCTGGTATCGCCCAGCTCTTTCTCGGTCGCGGCCACGTTGCCGTTCAGTTCGGTGCCGTAAGAAGGGATGATTTCCTTCAGTTTGGCCTGCCATTCTGGTGTCGCGACTTTGTCTTTAAACACTTTTTCCATCAGGTGCAGCATGATAGGTGCCGCGGTGGAAGCCCCCGGAGAAGCCCCAAGCAGCGCAGTAATGCTGCCATCTTTCGAACTCACCACTTCGGTGCCGAGGCGCAGAACGCCGCCTTCTTTCTCATCTTTTTTGATGATCTGCACGCGCTGGCCCGCTTCCCACAGACGCCAGTCTTCTTTCTTCGCATCAGGGAAGTATTCACGTAACGCATCGAAACGGTCGTCGTCAGACAACATTACCTGGCTGACCAGATATTTCACCAGATCAAAGTTGTCGATACCCACGTGGGTCATCGGCATGATGTTGGAGAAATTCACGCTGCCGAACAGATCCCACAGAGAACCGTTTTTCAGGAATTTGCTGGAGAAGGTCGCGAACGGCCCGAACAGCAGAACCTGCTTGCCATCCAGAATACGGGTGTCGAGGTGCGGAACGGACATCGGCGGCGAGCCGACAGACGCTTTACCGTACACTTTTGCCAGATGGCGTTTCACCACGTCCGGATTCTCAGTCACCAGGAATTCGCCGCCCACCGGGAAGCCACCGTAGTTATCCGCTTCCGGAATACCGGATTTTTGCAGCAACGTCAGGGATGCGCCGCCTGCGCCGATGAACACGAATTTCGCTTTGATGACACTTTCTTTGCTGCCGTTCTTCAGGTCAGCGACAGTCACATTCCAGGTGTTATCCGGATTACGTTTAATGTCACGGACTTCATGGCCGAGGCTCAGCGAGAAGCCAGGCTTCTTCTGCAAAGATGCCACCAGCTGGCGGGTAATTTCGCCGAAGTTCACGTCGGTACCGATCGGAATACGGGTCGCGGCAACTTTCTGCGCCGGGTCGCGCCCTTCCATCACCAGCGGGATCCACTGTTTAATTTGTGCCGGATCTTCTGAATATTCCATGCCGCGAAACAGCGTGCTTTGTTGAAGCGCCGCAAAACGTTTACGCAGGAAATTGATGTTGTCATCGCCCCACACAAAACTCATGTGCGGCGTGCTGTTGATGAAGGAGCGCGGATTGTGCAGCACACCGTTCTCAACCTGATAAGTCCAGAACTGACGGGAAATCTGGAAGGACTCGTTGATTTCGACCGCTTTGGAGATATCAATATTGCCGTCGGCTTTTTCCGGCGTGTAGTTCATTTCTGCCAGCGCAGAGTGGCCGGTACCGGCGTTGTTCCAGCCATTGGAGCTTTCCAGCGCCACGCCGTCAAGGCGCTCAACCATGTCGATTGACCAGTCTGGTTCTAATTCCTGAAGGTATGTCCCCAGCGTCGCGCTCATAATGCCGCCGCCGATCAGTAACACATCAACGGGCTTTTCATCTTCTGCCCGCGCGGACTGGCTGAAGGCCACCACGTTAAGGCAGAGGATCATGGCAAGTATCTTTCTCATGACGTCTGTTTCTCTGAATGTTTAGTTTTAGTTTTGCAGGTGAAAGCTATCCAAAATTCCCTGGATAAACGAAATCAACAACCCGGTGAGCGGGAAATAAGCGATTATTTCCACAGAGTATGAAAGGACAATAATGGGGAGCAACGAAACAGCGGCGCAGAATGACAAATCAACCACATAAATGTTAACGAATACTCATATTATCGAGATTTCGTAAACAATTTAACATCGTGGTTACGTACATTAAAAATTGTTTAATACTTTAAATAATTACATAAGTTAGTTCCGTTACGAAACTACCTGCCGGATATTTCCCTGCAACGCCACGGCGTGCGCGGCCATGTCGTCCGCCGGGCTGTGGCCGATCAGCATGAAGTTGTAACCGGCGTGACGCCAGTAAACCACGTTCATTCCCCGGCGGATTTCACTTTCCTGCGCGGTATTCCCGTTGTGTTCGCTGCGCGTAATACATAACGCCATCGGGCCATACTTCCGGTCGAGATAGGTGATTTGCGCGATATCGTAATCGTCGTAATGCAGCATCCGCGCATCTTTCAGGCTCGCGCCCTGCACCGCCAGCGCCGCAGGGTTTAAAGCAATGCCTAAGGCATTCTGCACCCGAGCGAGCTGGATTTGTTGCTGTCCGGCGGAATCATAAACATCCGCCAGCGTCTGCGCGGTATACAGCGACATGTAATCCGCCACGCGGGCACGCCAGCCATCGTCGGAAACAAACAGCGTGGAATAGCGCCCTGCCAGCACCCCGACGGCCAGAAAACTGACCGATGCAGCGAGCAGTGCGCGACGACTGAAACGGCGCGAAACGGTAGCCGGAACATCAGGAATAGCATCCAGTGCGGCCTGTAATTTCCCGACCGGCGCTTCCTGCAACATCGCGCCAAAGGCGTCGTGGAAAGGTAAATTGCTGCGCGACATCTGTGCCAGACGCTGCGACAGCACGTCATCCTGCGCCAGTTGCGCTTCAAGTTTTGCGCGCTGCGGTTCGCTTAACTGATTGTCGAGATAAGCGACTAGCGTCTCATCGGAATAAGGCGCAGACGGGATTTCACGGGTCATTTATTCTCTCCCTGCTGCGGTTGTGTGGCGGCACCGGCGTCTTTTGCCAGCGTCAGCCGTGCAGCCGCCAGACGGCTCATGATAGTGCCCGCAGGCACTGACAGCGTCATTGCCGCCTCCTGATAGGTAAAACCTTCGACGTACACCAGAAAGACGGCATTGCGCTGGGCTTCCGGCAGACGGTTCACCCGCTGCATCACCTGCGTATGCCAGTGGCGCTCTTCGAAAGACAGCGTATCGGCGGGCGCATCCGTTTCCCCGGCATCCACAAATCCCTGACCCTGACGGACGTGCTGCGCCCTGAGTTCATTAACCCATATCGAGTGCAAAATCGAAAAGAGCCAGCGATCTACGCCGGTGCTGTCAGCCACCTGCGCGCAGCGTTCCAGCGCCCGCACGCAGGTGGATTGCACCAGATCGTCTGCCACATCGTGCTTGCGCGATAACACCATCGCGTAGCGCCACAAACGTGACAGGCACTGGCTCAGTTCAGAACGTAAGTCTGCCGGTGAGATTTATCGTTTCTCCGTATTCAGGATTCCGGATGACCGTCGATAGCAGCGCTCAGGTCGCGGTATTCCTCGCAGCCGGTGCCGCATAAGCCTTTGATGGTCGCCAGCTGGGCTTTAGCGAGATCCGGACGCCCTTTAATCATATAAGCCTCGCCGAGATATTCCCGGACTTTGGCGTAATTCGCGTCAATCGCAATCGACTTCTGATAATAGCTGATGCCTTCATCGGTACGCCCGAGTTTGCGCGTGGCATAACCGCGGTAATTCCAGGCTTCTTTGGTGTTTTTATCTTTAAGCGTATCCAGCACGGTCAGCGCTTCCTGATATCTGCCGGTTTTCGCCAGATGGTACGCATACTGAGTTTTATCCTGATCGGAAATCATGCTGCCCTTATCCACCATGCAGCTTTTGGTTTTGCTGTCATAGATTTGCCCTTTCGGGCAGTCCGGTGTTTTCTTCGCATCGGAATCGTCGCCCATCGCGTTAGCCGCTGTGCTGAACCACAGCAGATTGCCAGCCAGACACACAACTGACAGCGCCTTTATTACCGTTTTTGTCTTCATGATGATGTCCTGTAGGGGATTGACTGATGACTTACGGGCGGCCTGCGCTGCCCGGTAACATGCGGCGCAAAATGCCGTCGCGGAGAACGTAATGGTGGAAAAGTGCCGCCAGCGCATGAACGCCCGCAATAATGATCAGCGCCCAGGCGACGTTGTTATGCAGTGAGCCGAAGGTTCTGGTCATGATGCTGTCGAAATTGAATACGTCAGGAATGGGGAATAAGCCGAAGAAATAGAACGGCTCCGCCTGCGACCAGCGGAATAAAAAGCCCAGAATGATTTGCGCGACCAGCAATAAATAGAGGGCCAGATGGGTCAGATGCGCGGCGGCTTTCATCAGCGCCGGCATGGCGATCAGTTGCTGTTTGCTGCGACCGGTGCTGACGGTAAACAGGCGCCACAGCAGACGCCCGATGATAATCGCCGCCAGCAAAATCCCGACCGAGATATGTACCGATTGCAGCCCTTTGCGCAGCGGCGTGCCGCGCTCGAGGACTTCCCAGATATGCGCGCTGGCAAAGAGGAAAATCACGGCCAGCGCCGTCAGCCAGTGCAGCAAAATAGTCAGACCGTCATAACGGCTGCGAAGAACCGGAGAGGGCGTGGAAGTTGAAGTTAATCGTTGCATAGAATCGGGGTCCGTAAGTGTTCGATATAAGGTAAACACCTGAACACCGGTTTCTATTCGGTGGAATTGAAAATATTTTTCAGCGGGGGAAAAGAGAATCAGACACTGGTCGTTTTGTTGCGGCCATTTTGTTTGGAGTGATACAGCGCACCGTCCGCCACGATGATGGCAATAACGATGAGAAAAGTGCGGATGTTGTAGTCTTTCCAGGGTTTGAAAAAACAGATGGCGGCGATCATGACGGCGACGAAAGAGTTGTCGAAGACAAACATCGCGGTCGAGATAGGCCGAAACCACACCGCAAAGTATTCCAAACAAAATACGTTTATGGACGGGTGACTTCGGTCCAGCGGGCTGTCGCTGCTCAGAATGAAATAGAAAAATCCGAGGCTGGCGTAAGTCACACAGATATTTATATAACGAGTCCAGTGACTTAATAACCTGATCCATAACTCTCCTGTCGAAATTCGCAAATGGGGTAATAAAAATCAATAACGGCGGGAAAATTGGCCTTCAGTAATCTGAAAGATAGCCTATATATAAAGACAGGCGGCGGGCATGGCGTGCCCCTTGCCCTGATGTCCCTTTGTGAGCATCAAAATACCCGTTATTACACAATAAAGTTTTGTTCTGAGTGGCCGATAAACCGTATTGGGCGCCTTATACGTCAACGGCTGCGCCATCAATTTGCATTTATTTCTTATGAGGTGTGGCAGGTGAGCGAAGTATCTAAAGAGTCGTTTGCGAAGCGGAACACGCTGGCAATCTTGTCCGTTCTGCGTGACTTAAAGAAGAACCAGACGCTGGTCATGGTCAGCCATTCCCGCGGGCAGTTTATCAGCAAAATTCTGGATGTGAATTCCGACGACCATCAGTTCTTATTCGATCTGGGCAGCTCAGATTACGAAAACGGTCTGGCGATGGAAGCAGAATCCCTGAGTTTTGTGGCGGAGCCTACCGGTGCAAAAGTCGAGTTCTCATGCAGTAAAGTTCGTCAGGTGACGTATGAAGGGTTGCCCACTTTCACCTGTGATATCCCGCCCGTTTTATATTCCATTCAGCGTCGTGAGTATTTTCGCGTGAATGTGCCGTGGCTGCCGGATTATCGTTGCAGTGGAAAACTACCGGATACGACTGACTTTGCTTATCGTGTCAGGGATATTTCTCTTGGCGGGCTGGGGCTGGAGATTGACGGCATGACGCCGCCGGAAATCAATTCAGGCGCAGTACTGAAAGATTCCCTGATTGAACTGGCAGAGCTTGGGAAATTCAAAGTCGATTTGCAGTATATCGGCGCTATGCCGCGAAAATCGGTGAGCAATAAAGGCGAAACTGTCAGCACTCAGCGGCTGAGTTTTAAGTTTCCTCATTTATCGCCCGCTCAGGAACGCGATCTGCAACGGGCGATTTTCGAGCTGGAAAAACAGCAGCATATGAAAGCGAAGCGTTTCCAGCACGATTAAGGTTTAGATAAACATACCGCCTGAAGCTTCCACACGTTGGGCGGTCATCCAGCCTGCTTCATCACTGAGCATCATCGCCACCATTCCGCCAATATCGTCCGGCAAACCGGCGCGTCCCAGAGTCGTGTTCCCGGAGACAATTTTGTTCACTTCCGGGTTATCACGCACCATGCCGCCGCTGAAATCGGTTTCAATCGCTCCCGGTGCCAGTACGTTAACGGTGATGCCGCGCGCACCTAGCTCTTTTGCCTGATAGCGGGTCAGCACTTCAACTGCGCCTTTCATGATGGCATAAGCCGAAGAACCCGGCAGGGCGAAACGCGCCAGTCCGCTGGAGACGTTCAGAATGCGGCCGCCGTCGCTTATCAGCGGCAGCAGTTTTTGAGTCAGGAAGAATGGCCCTTTCAGGTGGACATTCATCATCAGATCAAACTGCTCTTCGGTGGTATTTGCAAAAGATTCGTGAAGACCAACACCGGCATTGTTGACCAGAAAATCAAAAGTATCGCGCTGCCATACCTGTTGCAGCTGGGTTTTCACCTGCGCGACGAAAGCATCAAAGCTGCCGGACTCCCCGGCGTTCAGTTGCAAGGCAACGGCTTTACCGCCCAGCGCTTCGACAGTTTGCACCACCGCCTGCGCCGCTTGCGCCTGGCTGTGGTAAGTCAAAATGATATCAACGTTATTTTTTGCCAGCTTTTCAATGGCATTCTTACCTAATCCACGGCTTCCGCCGGTCACAATAGCGATTTTACGATTCATTTAAGACCTCTTTGGCTTTATGTCACTACGACACTGGTTGAAACATAGCCTATTGGATTACGACAGAGCGATAAATGGTTCATAATGAGTTTCACTGTCTCATCACCAACAACAATCAGGCGAAATGTGGATAAAATTCAATCAATGCAGGTTTTCGTACGTGTGGCTGAGCTGAGTAATTTTACCCGTGCGGCTGAAAGTCTCGGTTTACCCAAAGGCAGTGTGTCCCGACTGGTGCAGCAGCTGGAAACGCGGATGTCAGCACGCCTGCTGCACCGTTCCACGCGCCGCGTGCAGCTGACGCAGGACGGGCAGCTATTTTATCAGCGCTGCAAAGAGCTGCTGGCAAACATGGAAGAACTGGAGTCGATGTTTCAGTCCAATCCTGCCAGCGTCAGCGGACGGTTGCGGGTCGATATGTCCACCGGTATGGCGACGCACCTGGTTTTACCGCGTCTGGCTGAATTCCTTAACCGTTATCCGGCGCTGGAAATAGAGCTCAGTTGTACCGATCACCGGGTGGATGTGGTGCGTGAAGGGTTCGATTGCGTGATCCGCTCCGGAGCGCTGAAAGATTCCGGGCTGATCGCCCGCCCGCTCGGACAGCTCAGCGTGGTGAACTGCGCCAGCCCAGGCTATCTGCGCCGCTATGGTACGCCGGACCACCCTGACCAGCTGGCCCAGCACGCGATGGTGCATTACGAGCAAACCCTCGGCAGCCACACGTCGGCTTTTGAATATCTCGACGGCAAACAGGTGAAAACCGTTAAAAGCGGTGGCGCGGTGACGGTTAACAGTACCGAAACCTACGTGTCGGCCTGTCTGGCGGGACTTGGGATCATTCAGGCGCCGCTGCTGGGTGTGCGTGATTCGCTGGCGAGTGGTCAGCTGGTAAGTATTCTGCCGCAGTTTCGCGCGCCGCCGATGCCGGTGACGCTGGTATATCCGCACAGGCTGAATCTTTCCCGCCGCGTAAAAGTGTTTATGGACTGGCTGACGGAACTCACCCAAACGTTCATTGCCTGACCTTTCGGACGGCTCTGGCATATCCCTCACCGCTCAGGGGTCTATACTTAAAGCTGGATGAATTTTTAAGGACAACATGGATCAATGCCCATCACCTCTAAACAAGAAACGAAAACTCAGGAAAAATCCGAGCCGCTGATTAATATCAAAACCGGCAATTCAACGGTGGATAAAAACATCGGCAGATTTTCACGGCTGGTGGAAAATGTTCAGTCATGGGGCTGGGTCGCGCACCTGCTGCGGACAACGGAACGCTTTAACGACCGCCTGGGCAGCCAGTTTGGCGCTGCTATCACCTACTTTTCCTTCCTGTCACTGATCCCTATCCTGATGGTGTCCTTCGCCGCAGTGGGTTTTGTGCTGGCCTCAAATCCCGACCTGCTGGCGGAGCTGATTAATAAAATAGTTAACAGTATCAGCGATCCGAATCTGGCGAATACTCTCAAAAACACCGTGAATACCGCTATCCAGCAGCGTACTGCCGTCGGGATCTCCGGTTTGCTGATTGCGCTCTATTCAGGTATCAGCTGGATGGGGAATCTGCGCGAAGCGATCCGCGCACAATCGCGCGATGTGTGGGAACGAAATCCGCAGGATCAGGAAAAGATTTACCGCCGCTATTTCCGCGACTTTATTTCGCTGACCGGGCTGGTGCTGGCGCTGATTATTACATTGTCGCTGACCTCCATTGCCGGTGCGGCGCAAAAAACCATTGTCGATGCGCTGGGTCTGGGCGGTATCGAATGGCTACGTCCGGTGATGACCAGCATCACGCTGGTGATTTCGATTGCCGCCAATTATCTGCTGTTCCTGTGGATTTTCTGGATGCTGCCGCGCCACAAACCACGCAAAAAAGCGCTGCTTCGCGGCACATTGCTGGCGGCGATTGGCTTTGAGGTGATCAAATTCGTAATGACCATGACGCTGCCGAAACTGGCGACTTCGCCTTCCGGCGCGGCATTCGGTTCCGTGATCGGGCTGATGGCTTTCTTTTATTTCTTCGCCCGTCTGACATTGTTTGTCGCCGCGTGGATTGCCACCGCGAAATACAAAGATGACCCGAAGATGCCCGATCCGCAGCTGAAAGACACTAAAAGCGGGAAAACCGCGACGGAAAACGACAGCGAATACACACCTGACAACCTCATCGTGCCAGATGAAATGCATATAACCGCCGTTAATTCTGAAAATAAGCTCGATAAGCAGTGAATAATGCCAGATAAGGTATTGCACCACTGCTGAAACCAGAATAACTGACTGAGGGCCGCACTTTTATTTCGCGGTTTTGCAGTCAGTTACTCTGCTTTTTATCTATTCGCCAAACTTATGATTGGTGAAATCCCGCCCTGTTAAAACTTTCCCCCGATCCGGCTTTAAACGCCCTTTTTCAGGGCTTCCGCTGCGTTGAAATACCGCCCTGCTCTGCATAAGATGCCTTTTCGATATACATTTATTTACATTAGATCCCTCCCACTCATTACAAATAAGAAACACTTATGCAAGCCACTATCACTCCAGAATTAGAAGCTGACGCCAACCTGGTGAGTCAGAACTCCCGCGGCAAAGTCATCGTGGCATCGCTAATCGGTACGGCCATCGAATTCTTCGACTTTTATATTTACGCCACGGCCGCGGTGATCGTTTTCCCGCACATTTTCTTCCCTCAGGGTGATCCGACTGCCGCCACGCTTCAGTCTCTGGCCACCTTCGCTATCGCTTTTATTGCACGTCCGATCGGTTCCGCACTGTTCGGTCACTTCGGCGATCGCGTCGGGCGTAAAGTCACCCTCGTGGCCTCTTTGCTGACGATGGGCGTATCTACCGTAGTCATCGGCCTGCTGCCGACCTACGCGACCATTGGCGTCTTCGCACCGTTACTGCTGGCATTAGCGCGTTTTGGTCAGGGGCTGGGGCTGGGCGGTGAATGGGGCGGCGCGGCATTACTCGCCACCGAGAACGCACCGGCGAAGAAACGTGCCCTGTACGGTTCTTTCCCGCAGCTTGGCGCGCCGATTGGCTTCTTCTTCGCCAACGGCATGTTCCTGCTGCTGTCATGGCTGCTCACCGACGAACAGTTCATTGCCTGGGGTTGGCGTGTGCCATTCCTGCTTTCTGCCGTGCTGGTGATTGTGGGTCTATACGTACGTGTTTCCCTGCATGAAACGCCGGTGTTCGCCAAAATCGCTCAAGCCGGCAAACAGGTAAAAGTACCCATCGGTACGCTGTTCACCAAATACAAAAAAGCGACGCTGCTGGGCACCTTCATCATGGTTGCGACGTACACGCTGTTCTACATCATGACCGTGTATTCGCTGGGCTACGGCACAGCCGCGCAGCCGCTCGGTCTGGGCATTCCGCGTAACGAATTCCTGCTGATGCTGATGCTTGGCGTGATCGGTTTCGGCGTGATGGTGCCGGTTGCCGGTCAGCTGGCGGATAAGTTTGGCCGTCGCAAAACCATGATTTGCATTACGCTGCTGATGATCGTCTTCGCGCTGTGCTTCCCGACCATTCTGGGTGCCGGTTCACAGGCGCTGGTGATGGTGTTCCTGCTGTGCGGCTTTATGGTCATGGGGCTGACTTTCGGTCCGATGGGCGCACTGTTGCCGGAACTTTTCCCGACAGAAGTTCGTTATACCGGCGCATCCTTCTCCTATAATGTGTCTTCGATACTGGGTGCGTCCGTCGCGCCGTATATCGCCACCTGGCTGGCAACTCATTACGGGTTGTTCTACGTGGGCGTGTATCTGGCCTCGATGGCAACGCTGACACTGATCGCGCTGCTGTTGTCCAAAGAAACCGCCCATCAGTCATTGTAACTGACACCGACACCGTGCCCGGTACGCGCCCGGCACGGTGCCTTCAGCGAAGGTTTCTTATGCGCTTACGACGACTTATCCTGCCAGTCCTGATCCTGCTTATCGTTATTGCTGCGGCCTTCTGGTATTTGTGGCCCCACACTTCTAATCCCAACGCTCTGTGGAACATCATCAGCAAGAAATGCGTGCCAAATCAGCAAAGCACAGGCAAACCTGCCCCCTGCGCGCAGGTCGATGAACAGCAAGGTTTTGTGGTGCTGAAAGACCTTAACGGCCCGTTGCAATATCTGCTGATGCCGACCGCGCGGATCACCGGCATGGAAAGCCCGGCCCTGCTGGAACCCGCAACGCCGAACTTTTTCAGTCAGGCATGGAATGCGCGGCATTTTATGGCGGATAAATACGGTAAGCCGATTGATGACAGCAATGTCTCATTGGCGATTAATTCGCAATACGGACGCTCGCAAAACCAGCTGCATATTCATATTTCCTGCCTTCTCCCGCAGGTGAAAACCACGCTAAGTAAAGACGGCGCGCAGATGGGATACAACTGGCAGGAGCTACCAGATAAGCTGCTCGGGCACACTTATCTGGCGCGCAAAGTCACCGCTTCTGAACTGAATCAGAAAGGCGCTTTCCGTATTCTGGCTGAAGGCGTGCCTGAAGCAGATAAGAAGATGGGGCATTTCGGCATGGCAATGGTCAGTCTGCCGGGCGGCGACTTCCTGCTGCTCGCCAGCGAACGGGACTTACTGAAACTCAATAACGCCTCGACCGAGGAAATCCAGGACCATAAGTGCGCGGTACTGGATCCGGTGCCTCAGCCTTAAAACCCTATCCCGGCCTCCCTCTTCTCAGGGGGAGGAGTTTACTCAACAGGATTACTTCTCATTCATTTGCTTCAATATCGGGCCGCACTGGTTTTCTTCATTGTCGCTTGGGGAAATCAGAGCGAGTAATGCAGCGGCCGGAGCCACCACTGCGCCGAGTGCGACAGCCGCCGCACCACGGGCGATCAGCGGTCCCGGTTTCACACCGGCATCCGGATTTTTATAAGTGCCGCGAACATACAGCGGTGAACGCAAGGTCAGGATACGCACGCCCTTGCTGTCCGGGTTGATCGACAAATCGAGCCGCTCGGTCGCCATATTGGTATTACCGGTGATGTTGATGACCGCATTTTCGGTATCGAAAACAAACAGCCTTGGTGTCACCAGCCCGTTCTTCACGTTGACGTTGGCGGCCGCACAGTTGATGGCCACTTCGTCATCGCCGAACAGTTTGCTGACCACGTAGTTACCCACATTCAGGCCCGCCAGTTCCATCAGCCCGCGGCTGATCACGCCGTCGTTGATGAGAATTTTCATGTCGCCATTGCTGGTACCGAGAAGTGCTGCGACAGAATTACCGGTACCTGTCAGTGTAGCGTCACCGTTCAGATCGCCCAGACTGCGCTCCATCGACTGCACACTTGGCAGGAGCTGTTTCAGTTTCAGCTTACGGGCATGAATGTCAGCCCGCGCCTGCATCGGCGATTTGTCGCCTTCAAGACGGATAGTAGAATTCAGGTTACCGCCCGCCACACCGAAACGCAGCGGATCCAGCAGGATTTCACCGTCGGTCAGTTTCAGGTGCGTGCTTAAGTCGCTCAGCGGCAGGGATTTGCCGTGCTCGATGCGTTTGGCGCTGAACTTCACATCGGCGTCCATGACGCGCCAGCTCTTGGTATCGAATTTCTCCACCGGCAGCACTTTATCGGAAGGCTGGCGGGTGGTTTCCCCACGTTTGGCTTTGTCTTTATTGGAATCCGCACCAATCAGCGGCGCGAGATCGGCAAAGCGCAGCTGTTTGGATACCACGTCCCCGGTCAGTTTAGGTCTTGGTTTG
Organism: Rahnella bruchi; assembly: GCF_003614975.1. GTDB lineage: Bacteria > Pseudomonadota > Gammaproteobacteria > Enterobacterales > Enterobacteriaceae > Rahnella > Rahnella bruchi. Next base: position 107,358 of record NZ_QZWI01000005.1, read on the forward strand.
CTGGCCTGGTAGGTCAGAGAGCCGTGAATATCGCTGTCGCCAATTTCGCCGTTAAAGTTCTGATAACGGTAAATTGCACCGTTTTTACCGTGCAGCGTCGCCGATAAATGGCCATCGGTAGAATATGGCGGGGTTTGCGGCAACAGCACGCCGGTCAGACCGTACAAATCAGACAGCGTCTGGCCGGAGAATTTCAGGCGTAAATCCAGACCACCAAGATTCATCGGATCCTGCAAGGTACCGGCTACCGCCACCCGTGTGTTACCGGAGCGTACGTCGGCCTGTAACGGGAACAGCGCATCAGGGTCTTTCAGCGCCAGCATGCCGCCGATTTTACCGCTGCCGGAGAGCGATTCGCCGTTGTATTTACCCTCAACTTTCCAGCCAAAAACGTACGGAGGTGTTTTGGTTTTCGGCGCGTCTTTTTTATCGCCAACCACTTCGGTAAACGGCAGCGGTTTGCCCAGCGGATCAATCACAGCGCGGAAATCGGCTTTCAGCTTCGCGTCTTTATAATCGATTTGTCCGCGGTCAAACACGATGTCATTGAGGGTAAATGACCAGGCTGAGGGTGGCTGCGCCGGATCTTTGTTATCACTGTTGGCGAGATTGAACGTCCAGTTATTTTTGCCGTTATCCAGGCGCAACAGCGAAGCATCCGGCTGTTTCAGCCAGATACGTGGGATCAGCACTTCTTTATGCAGCAACGCCAGCGGAGCAATACTGGCGTCCACGCGGGCAAGTTTCACCATCTGCGCGTCTTTTTCGCCGGTTTGAACGTCTGAAGGGTTGCCGAGCACAAGATCTTCGGCATGAATGTGCGGCCACGGAACCCATGCACGCCAGCCCGCCTCGTCTTTCTGACGCGACCAGTCCACGCCTAAATTGCCGCGAATGGCGAAAGTTCGGTTCAGTTCGGCGCTGACCTTTTGATTGATGGTAGGTTTGAGGCGGTTCCAGTCGAAGGTCGCGATAAAAATCACGATAGCGATCAACAGAATGATAATGATGCCCACAACCCAGGAGATCACTTTACCTGTGCGCGTCATAAAGCTGTTCCTTTCAGACAGTTAACGAATCCCAGAGTTTAACCATAGTTGAATTCGTCACAGCTTGCCGGAAACGGCATGGGCATAGGAAGTAAAACGAGGCAGAGAATCTGACTATAAAATCATTTAAATCAATAAAATAACAATGAATCACACCACCTCTACACACCTGGCAATTTGAGACTTCGCCTCAGCAAGTAAGGTGTGATCCATTATCCTTTGAAATGTATTGGCAGGTTATCGAGATTGTCGAACGTCGCCGGACGCGCCAGATAATAGCCCTGGGCGGCGAGCGCATCGGAATTACAAACCATCGCCCATTCCGTGGCAGTTTCAACCCCTTCGATGATCACGCCTTTGCTGTAGCGGTTCATCAGCGTCACCAACGTGTAAAACAGGCGCGAGCCCTCTTCGCTCTGTCCTAAAAGAATAAACAAATCGCGGGCGATTTTGATGTATTCGTAATGCCAGGTAGTGAAGGAAGAAAAGTTAGCGATCCCCTGCCCGAAATCGTCGAGCCATAACCGGTCCGATTGCTCAATTTGCGACAGCGGAATACTCAGCGCGTGTTCAGCACTTTCGACCAGTTCAAAACGCACGTAAGGCATCGCGCTGATTTGCGCACGCAGCGCCGTATCAGATTGCAGCATTTCGAGCACCTGTCCATCGACGTTGATAGATGCCAGTAATTCATGGTCGATAAACAGACTTTGCCAGCGCTGTAACAGGTCAAGTTGCTCCTGCACAATTTGCAGGCGCTTGCCCACGGCTATCGCAACGAAATATTCTTCTGGCGAAATGAATTTGTGCGGATTCGCAGGGTGGAAAACCCCGGTCAGCAATTCAATCCCCAACAACTTTCCTGTCGTGCGATAAATGGGCTGAAAACGGTACACTCTCTGACACTGACGCCAGTAAGACTGTGCTTTTACGCGTTCTATCGCGGTAAAAGAAGGCGTAATCAGCCCTAACATCATCTTAGTTATCATATTTTTCTGCCGTCATGAATAAGAATCAGATCATCAGGTGACATGCGGCAACATGTGTTGCGTGACTACAATGGGTGCTGTCAACAAACCGGACTTCAGGGAAGCACGGCGTTTCACAGCGGCAAAGTAGCCCGGTTTCCTGGCTTTCATTAGTAGAGTTATCTATCGGCGTAGCGCGCGGAAACTTTAATCACTGCGCATTTCTCTGCAAGATTTGCGCATAAAAAACCCGAAAACCGGGCTGGAAGTTCCTTTGTGCAAGCTCTACATTGGGAAGAATGAAACATTTCATTGACGTTTTATTCACAATCCGGAGAGAAATATGCCCTACGTAAATATCAAAATCACCCGTGAGGGTGCGACGGCAGAACAGAAGAAAGCCCTGATTGCCGGTGTGACACAGCTGCTGGTGGATACGCTGGGCAAAAATCCGGCCAGCACTTTCGTCATTATTGATGAGGTCGATACCGATAACTGGGGTCTGGGTGGCCGTCCGGTAACTGAACTGCGCCAGGAAAGTCAGTAACGTCCTCAGGTGGAAGTGCTGCTGCTTCCACTTTTGCCTTCGTTTTTGCTTCGCTTTTCCTTCTTTTTTCTATCTCCTGCACAAAAAATAAAACCTCGTTTTAATTTGTTTGACTGACCGCATTCTTATGAAGAGACTAGAGCGCAATAATGACAGTCTTTTCTTTCCTTTCGTTTTAATGCTTCAGACATAGGCCAGGTACAATGACCCGCAAAAACATTGCCGTTATCGGCGAATGCATGATCGAATTATCTCAGAAAGGCGATGCCCTTCACCGCGGTTTCGGTGGCGACACGCTAAATACGTCTGTTTATATCTCCCGTCAGGTTTCCCCTGAGGCGCTGAACGTGCATTACGTTACCGCGCTCGGCACCGACAGTTTCAGCAATGAAATGTTGCAGGCGTGGCAGGAAGAAGGCGTGAACACGAGTCTGACTCAGCGTCTGGAAAACAAACTGCCTGGCCTTTATGTGATTGAAACCGACGCCACCGGCGAGCGCACTTTTTACTACTGGCGCAATGATGCCGCCGCGCGCTACTGGCTCGACAGCCCGCAATCCGAAGAGATTTGCCAGAAGCTGGCAGAGTTCGACTATCTGTACCTGAGCGGTATTAGTCTGGCGATCCTTAACGATGAAAGCCGCGACCGCCTGATGACCCTGCTGAAAGCCTGCCGTTCACGCGGCGGCAAAGTCATTTTTGACAACAACTACCGTCCGCGTCTGTGGGCCAGCAAAGAACAGACGCAAGCCGCCTACAACACGATGCTTTCCTGCACGGATATCGCGTTCCTGACGCTCGACGACGAAGACATGTTGTGGGGCCAGAAACCGTATGACGAAGTGATTGCGCGCACTCACGCGCTGGGCGTCAGCGAAGTGGTGGTGAAACGCGGAGCCGACAGCTGCATCGTGTCCAGCGCCGAAGGCGAGCAGCATGATGTGCCAGCAGTGAAATTGCCGAAAGAGAAAGTGATTGATACGACCGCAGCAGGAGATTCCTTCAGCGCCGGATATTTAGCGGTGAGGCTCACCGGCGGAAGTGCGGTGGAAGCAGCGGTTCGCGGACATGAAACGGCGAGCACCGTGATTCAGCATCGCGGGGCGATCATCCCGATGGAGTTTATGCCAGACCGGGCATAACCTTTACTCCTCCCCCTGTGAAGGGGGAGGGAGCAGATCGATTTTTACTCAACGATTATTGTGCACTCGTCGCCGCCGAAGCCGCCGGCACCTCAGTTGCAGGTGCATCAGCCGCTGGCGCGGTCTCCGCCGGTGCCATCACTTTGTCATACACCGCCCGCAGTTCACCTGCATTCAGTTCAGGTTCACCTTTTGGTTGTGCAATCAGCATGGCCGGTTCACGGGAAAGCTGCTGTTTCAGCTCCTGATTCAGTACCGGCAACGTCAGCGTGGTGAGGAACTGCTGACGCAACTGCTGGTACTGCTCAGGTGCGATATCCACGACGCCGTTCTGCTGCGAGCGTAAACGCTGGCTCATCAGCACATCCGTATCGGTGCGCGCATAGGTTGCGAAAAGCTTGCTCAGCTGATCGTTTTTCTGCGCAATCAGCGCATCAAACTCAGCCTGTGAAATACCTTTATCACGCACAACCAGCAACTCTTCGGATAAACGCTTAAACAGCTCGGCAAGTTTCGCCTGTGGCGCTTCAATACGGATAGCACACTGGGCGCGCTGATATTGCACGTTGCAGTCAAAGCCCAGAGCCGGGCCTGATGTGGTGGCATCTTTCTTAGTTTCGAAAGCGCTTTTCAGAGCTTCCTGCAAATGCCAGAACAGCGCCTCACGGGCTAAATCACTGCGCCAGTATGCGGAGAGTGCCTGCGAATCCTGAATCGGCTGCCAGACGTTGTCCCACATTAACGAAAGACGATCCTGAGTCAGGTTTTCATCCATCACTGTCATCGACTTGGTGGTGACTTCCGAAAGCGTCGGCAAGGTTTGTGGCGTCTGACGGCTGCCCTTGAGAACGGAGAAAGTCCGGTTGATTTGTTCGCTCAGACCACGGCCATCCACATTCCCGACCACAAACAGCGTCATCGCATCAGGGGTATACCACTGATGATAGAATTTGGTTAATGCTTCGATATTGACGGGTTTTGTCGGTAACTGATCCGGGCTGTGCCCGACCAGAGTCGAACCGGCCATACGAGCACGCCACCAGGCATCCTGCGTATTTTGCGGTAAAGACCCCACCGGATCCTGAGATTCCTGACGCGCGGCACTCACCAGCGCCGGGGTGACAGAGATTTTACCGGCGGTATTTGCCAGCCAGTTCAGCGCATCCTTGAGAAGATCAGGACGGTTATTAGGCAGGCTCAGGTTGTACATGGTGAAATCGTAAGAACTGACAGCCGGTGGCAGCGGGCGCTGCGGATTGATACTTTGCTGCCATAAAGACTGTAACTGAGACGTGCTGAATCCTTCGCTGTGCATCAGTGCCAGACGCGGAAGGAAATGGGCATAGCCCGATTGCTGGGGAGATTCTGCCAGCGAGCCGGTGCGAACCACCAGGCGTAATTCAATACGATCGCTCGGGCGTTGCGGCGTGGTCAGCAACTGCCAGGTAAATCCATTGTCCAGCTTGCCCTGCTGCCAGGCAGGATCAGGCTGTAATGCTTCAGCTTGCACATGACTTGCGGCTGCTGCCAGCAACAATCCACCAATGAGTAAACGGATTTTGGTGCCCTGCATGTGAACCCCTACGTAATGACAATCTAATTTTAAAATTTGCTGTCCTGCCGGTGTCAGTTGACTCGCCCACAGGAACTGAATGCGTAAGTTTAAGGACGAAAAATACAGCCCTTCGTTAGACCGCGCTTTTCCTGCAAAGTCGCGCAGTCAGCAAAAATATTCTGGGAATGATCGCCGGATGCGGCGTTCTGCGGACATATTATGAAGATAATCCACCGGTTACATCAAGTAACCGGTGGATATTAGGGGGATTTGAGGCTAAAAAGATGCGTTTTTAGAAGCGTTTAACAATATTTCATCCCTCCTCAGGCCTTTATTCAGAAACCTGAAGCGGATTTCTCGGCCTCTGTCAGGCCTTTCTGGCCGTTTAATGTCGCTTTTAACTGCCCTTCATCGAGCTGATCACACCATTTTGCAACCACGATAGTAGCAACGCCGTTACCCACTAAATTAGTCAGCGCACGCGCTTCAGACATAAAGCGGTCAATACCCAGAATCAGCGCCAGACCCGCAACCGGCAAGTGCCCAACTGCTGACAGTGTGGCCGCCAGCACGATGAAGCCACTGCCGGTTACGCCCGCTGCGCCTTTTGACGACAGCAGCAGCACTACAATCAGGGTGATCTGATGCCAGATATCCATGTGGGTATTAGTGGCCTGAGCGATAAACACAGCCGCCATGGTCAGATAAATCGAGGTGCCATCCAGGTTAAAGGAATAGCCCGTCGGAATAACCAGCCCGACCACCGATTTCTTACAGCCAAGACGCTCCATTTTATCCAGCATGCGCGGAAGCGCGGATTCAGAAGAAGACGTGCCGAGAACGATCAGTAATTCTTCTTTAATATAATTCACAAATTTGAAGATGCTGAAGCCGGTGAAGCGTGCGATAAGCCCGAGTACCACCACCACGAACAGAATACAGGTCAGGTAGAAGCACAGGATCAGCTGGCCGAGCTGCACCAGAGAACCGACGCCATACTTACCGATAGTGAACGCCATCGCCCCGAAGGCACCCAAAGGAGCCAGGCGCATAATCATGTTGATGATGCCGAAAATGACCCCTGAGAAACTTTCAATCACATTGAAAATCAGCTGGCCTTTGTGGCCCATGCGGTGCAGCGCAAAGCCAAACAGCACAGCGAACAGCAGTACCTGCAAAATATTACCGCTGGCGAACGCACCAATCACACTCGATGGGATCACATCGAGCAGGAAAGGAATGATGCCCTGGCTCTGTGCCTGCTCGGCGTAAACCGCGACGGCTTTGGCATCCAGCGCGGCAGGATCGACGTTCATCCCGGCGCCCGGTTGCACGATGTTGACGATCACCAGCCCGATAATCAGCGCCAGAGTACTCACGATTTCAAAATAAAGCAGCGCGATGGCTCCTGTGCGCCCCACTGCTTTCATGCTTTCCATGCCGGCGATGCCGGTGACAACGGTACAGAAGATAACCGGCGCGATGATCATTTTGATTAACTTAACAAAACCATCACCTAATGGTTTCATTTGCGCGCCGATATCCGGATAGAAATGTCCCAGCAGCACGCCCACAGTAATTGCCAAAAGAACCTGAAAATACAGACTCTTGAAGAGTGATTTTTTCATGAATACCCATCCTGAAGTGAGTGCATCGCCCTTGGTTTTTTAAGATTAAAGATAATGAGGCGAGTGCATTGAAGTAACATCAACACAACATGATGGAAATATTTCGTTTCTCTGTGCAATGACGACTCATTAAAAACCAGAGCGGAAACCATTCAGCGCGGAATTAAGTAAGTAAAAAAATCATAGAGAGTGAGAAAAGTAGCTGGCAGGAGGGGGTTTCCTGCCTTTCAGAGCATTCAGGAAGGCTGACAGAATTTGCGTTCAAATTCATTTTTGGAAAGCGGCGGGGAGAATAAATAACCCTGCCCAAGGTGAATATTTTCATTCAGCAGCCACATACGCTGCTCCTCTGTTTCGACCCCTTCGGCGACCAGCTGGATATTCATTGCACGCCCGATGGACGCCACAATGTTCACCATGACTTCGTCCTCAGGCAGAACGCTGACAAAGCTGCGGTCGATTTTGATGACATCAATCGGCAGAGAACGCAGGCGGTTGAGATATTCCAGACCAGAATAACCCAGGCCAAAATCATCCAGCTCAATCGATACGCCCGCTGCGCGTAATTCACTCAGCAGCACGAGTGCGCGATCCAAATCTTCAATCCGCGCTGTTTCGGTAATTTCCAGAACCAGCTGTCCCGGATTGATTTTGTAACGGCTCAGCAGGCTGCGCAGCTCCGGCAGAAAATTACGTTGCTGCACCTGAACGCCGGAAAGATTAACCGACAACGGCAGCGTGATCCCGCGCTGTTGCCAGTCCGCGAGTATCTGGCAACCTAGCTCGAGAATTTTGTAACCCAGCAGACTCATCACGCCAATTTCTTCAGCCAGCACGATGAAATCACTTTCCAGCCCGTAACTGCCGTCGGCCATTTTACGTCGCAGCAAGGCTTCCGCGCCGACTACTGCGCCGGTTTTCATATTCATCTGCGGCTGGATAAACAGCGTGAAATCGTTTTGCTCCATGGCATGCAGAATTTCGTTTTCCTGCAATAAGCGTTTCTGAATCTTTTCGGTCAGCTCAGGCTCGAAGAACAGAATCTGATTTTTACCCTGCTGATAAGCGGAAAGTCTGGCGGCACGCGCGTTAGACATCATCTGCTGCGCACTTACCGGGAATTCGTCCGTGTGCTGAACGATGCCGATACTGCCCGTCGGATGCAGGGACATATTGCCCGCGTGACTTTCCTGCGGCGCATTGATGCGTTCCATGATTTGTCGTGCCAGCCGCATTGCCATGAAGGGACGCGCAATGTCCCCCGCGAGCAAGGCAAATTCGTTGTAACTCAGACGTGCCATCAGACAATGTTCCGGCAGCACCTCCATAATAGAAGATATCAGCGGGCAATCGACATGCCCGTCATCGCGCAGACTTTCGATACCGATCAGCAGCAGATGGAAACCTTTTTCCGGCTCCTCTGAACCGAGCCGTTGTTGCAGGCGCTCAATGAACTGTTCTTCATTATTAAGACCGGTTTCGGAAAGTGGCAGCGCGCCTTCACTATTTTGCGGTAACTTTTCTCGTTGTTGCTGATTGCGGTTGTAGCTGCGTACCAGCATACCGATTTCGTCATCTTCATGACGTTCAGGCAGGGTCAGCTGGTGATAAGGGACGTCACTTTCCGGCAGGGATTCCAGCTCACTGGCAATCGTGCGCAGCGGTTTAACGATCAGGCGGTTGATAATCCAGCTCAGAGAAATCGTCAAGATCAGCGCCAGCAGCAGATAAGTTGTCAGCATGGTAGACAGGGCGCTGACGATAAACTGATACATGCGGTAGGAATCGGCCTGAAGAACTAAAAAGGCCAGAGGTTTAGGCGCTTTCGGGCTGGCGGCAGCAGAATAAAGAGGAACTGAAATGGTCACCGGTAAATTAAACCCGCGTATTACCCATTGCGGCACCGGGCGACCAGGCGGGAAATGCGTATGTAGCGCCGCGATTTGGTTAGGCATCACTACATCGGCCCGACTCAGAATCCCCACCGGTTGCAGCGTATTGAGGATGTCCTGAGTTTCTTCCAGATCGACATCCAACACGGCTTGCGACAGTGGCTCACGGACAGAATGTGCAATATTTTCAAGTTGCTGGGCGTAATCGTCCCTCCGCTGCTGTACAAAGTGAAACAGCTGGATGACGATGAAGATACAGATAGTGAATGCAGCGATGCCTGATACCGCCGCCATCTGTTTGATCGTTAATGAACGCCTGACCCGCAACTTAATTCTCCATTCACCGCAGACACGATTTTCCCCGCACACTTTATCAGGAACGGTACTTATGCGCAGTATACCTGATAACCGGTAAAGACGAGGCCAAACTCAATATTTTGACTATAAAAAACAACACGTTTGAAGGAAGCCTTCTACACTAATTAATCGTTAAGCTTATTCACTTACGAAAAACATACATTACGGGACGTAATCGAAAATCACTCAAAAAAGAACATACTAACTTAAGCGCGACTGATGAAGTTTGTGTGCTATTCATCACATTAAAGATGAACATTTCAACTGCTTTAACTCAAACATCCAGCGGATAAATGCTAAAAACCTTTTGTGACAACCATTTATATAGGCAACTTTTTTATACGGGAAAATCCTAATTTTTGTAAAAAGTGCTCTATGCTGTAAAAGAACTGATATATTAAGACGAGTCTTATTCCCACATAAAACTTTAAAAAAATTAAACTTTTTCACACTCTTTGTTAGCGGCCATTCAGGGTCGTTTTGACGTCCAGAAAACACCGATATATATAATCCTACCGGGCGGGATTTATGAATAAATATGACGATATTAAACGTTTTATGGATAAGACGAAGTTGGAAAATCTTGATTATAAAGAGCTTAATGAAAAATCGGCCGGTGAATCCCTTTCCGGCTCAATGAATCAATGGACACTGATTAAACAAGTCTCAGCCAGCGAAGAGCCTGCGGGACCTCTCGATAACGGCCGTTCAACGCAACCTACCCCCCAGTCCATATCTGCGGATGAATTTTCTCTATCTGTTGCACAGCCTGTGCATGAATACCAGGCACCGCAACAGCCAGTAACGCATGCGCACAGCGCGCCGTTGTCATTGGAAGTGCCTCCTCCGGCTGCCGGTTTTGGTTTGCTGGATGCTGTGCGTGAAACGCTGCCTCCTGCGGCGGCAAAGCCTGCGCCAGCACCGGTTCAGCCCGCACAGCATCAGCCGGTTCATACGGCCCCGACGCTGCATGCACAGTCTGTCATTCCTGACAGCGGTTCGGGTTTACTCGATTCGCTGCGTAAAGCCATGCCTGAGGTACCGCCGGCACCTGCTCCGGTTCAGTCCGCACCAGTTCATACGCCTCAGCCAGTACAACAACCCGCCGCGCCGGTTTATCACCAGCCGCCGGTACAGGATCCCGCGCCCGCATACAGCCCTGCACCCGTTCGCGGTCCGGCGCCTGGGGTGCCTGCTTCACCGGCGTCTGCTGATGTTAACCAGCGCTTTAAACAGATGTTTAAACAGCGGGCTCCGCAACCTGCCAGCGCTTATTTACATCGCGACACACCGCTTCAACCATTGTTAGAGATGATTGCCTCATGCCGTTAGTTTGCGTTTGTTCACCGAAAGGTGGAGTTGGAAAAACCACGGTGGCCTCCAATCTGGCCTATTCGCTTGCCCGCAGTGGCAGCAAAGTGCTGGTCATCGATTTTGATGTGCAGAACGCCCTTCGCCTTCATTTCGGTGTCCCCATTTCCGATACCCGCGGTTTTGTTGCCGGTTCTGGTAATGAATCCGACTGGAGCCAGTTTATTCTCAAAGCCGGTTCCAACACCTTCGTATTACCTTACGGCGAAGTCACCGAAGACCAGCGTCTGGAATTCGAACATCAGCTGGCGACCGATCCACATTTTTTACAGCGTGGATTAAATACCGTCTTAAATTATCCGGGTTTAATTATTATCGCCGATTTTCCTCCGGGACCGAGCCCAGCATTAAAAGCGGTTCAGGCGATTGCCGATTTACATGTGGTGGTCATGCTGGCAGATACGGCGTCATTATCTTTATTGCCGTTAATGGAAAAGAACAAATTAATAGGCACCCCGTTGAATAATAAAAAGGGTGAATATTACGTTGTTAACCAAAGTGACACCCGCCGGACTTTAAGCCGTGACGTCACACAATTTTTTGAACAACGTTTGAACGAAAGATTATTAGGCACAATCCACAGGGATGAATGCGTGCCAGAGGCCAATGCCTCGCAGCGCTCTATTATTGATTTCAGTCCGGTATCAGCTTCCGCATTTGATATTGAACTGATCAGCAAAAAAGTCGCCGCCATTTTAGGGATTAAAGTTGGTGATGGTGAATTACACGCCGCGCCTAAATCTGGCAGTTATTAACTATCACTGTTAACAGCGACCCCAAAGCGATGAATAAATTCCTGTTTTCCCTGCTTGTGCTTCTGCTGCTGCCTGTGGCAGCAGTCATTATCATCACTCCGATGGACAGCCAGAAGCAGTACATTTTTGGTCTGATCAGCATCGGGCTATTATTCCTGCTCGGCATCAGTAAAAGCCGCCGCATTAGTGTGGTCATGGTCATCATGTCCATAATGATGTCGACCCGTTATATTTACTGGCGCGCAACAGAAACGCTGCATTTTAATTCGACGATTGAAGCCATTTTAGGGATCGGGTTATTCCTCGCGGAGCTGTACGTCTGGCTGATTTTATTGCTGGGCTATCTGCAAACGACCTGGCCATTAAAACGCACTATTGAACCGCTGCCGGATGACACCAGTTTGTGGCCAACAGTCGATGTTTATATTCCCTCGTATAACGAAAGTCTTGATGTGGTACGCGATACCGTCCTGGCGGCGCAGTGCATCGATTATCCAAAAGATAAAATCAAAATTTACGTCCTCGATGACGGTAAACGCGACGAATTTGCGGTGTTCTCGGCGGATGCGGGTGTCGGTTATATCACCCGTAACGACAACTTCCACGCCAAAGCCGGTAACCTGAACCATGCGATGAAACTCACCAAAGGCGAGCTGATTTGCGTGTTCGACTGTGACCACGTAGCCACCCGCGCGTTTCTGCAAGCGACCGTCGGCAGCTTCCTGAAAGACCCGCGTTTGGCGCTGATCCAGACGCCTCACTATTTCTATTCGCCTGATCCGTTTGAACGTAACCTTTCCGCCGGGCGCACCATGCCTAACGAAGGTGCGCTGTTCTACGGTCCGGTTCAGCAGGGTAATGACAACTGGAACGCGACTTTCTTCTGCGGTTCCTGTGCAGTTATCCGCCGCGTAGCACTGGAAGAAGTGGGCGGCTTTGCAGTAGAAACCGTCACCGAAGATGCTCACTCCGCGCTGAAAATGCAGCGTCGTGGCTGGAACACCGCGTTTCTGGATATCCCGCTGGCTGCCGGTCTGGCAACGGAACGTCTCGGCCTGCACGTCATTCAGCGTACCCGCTGGGCACGCGGCATGACGCAGATTTTCCGCGTCGATAATCCGCTTTTTGGCCGTGGCCTGAAATGGCAGCAACGTCTGTGTTATCTGAACGCCATGCTGCATTTCCAGTTCGGTTTACCGCGCGTGGTGTTTCTGACCGCCCCGCTGGCGTTCCTGCTGTTTAACCTGAACATCATTTCCTCATCCGCCAGCCTGATTTTCGCTTACGCGCTGCCGCATCTGGTGATGTCGCTGTACATCAACTCCCGTATGAATGGCCGTTTCCGTTACACCTTCTGGGGTGAAATTTATGAAACCGTCATGGCGTTCCATCTGATCCTGCCAACGATTGTGACCCTGTTCGCGCCAAAACGCGGCAAGTTCAACGTGACAGACAAAGGCGGTTTGCTTGATGTCGGCTTCTTTGACTTTAACATCGTAAAACCCCACCTGATTGTCGCCATTCTGATGATTATCGGTATCGGCTACGGCGTGGTGCGTGCCATTTTCCACGATTACTTTGCCATTGATCCCAACGTTATCGCGCTGAACGTGGCGTGGGGCAGCTTCAGTGTGCTGATCCTGCTGGCGGCAATTGCAGTGGCAAAAGAAACGCGTCAGGTGCGCAAAACCATCCGTATTGATGTGGCGATCCCGGCCATCATTCATTACGCCAACGGGATTTCACTGCGCACGACCACGATCGATATGTCGATGGGTGGCGTGCAGCTGGTCACGCCGGATGTGCGTTATCTCGAAGAAGAAATTGAAGAAGTGGAAATCCAGCTTTCATCAGGCGCCGAGAGTTTCCCGGTCAGCCAGGTGAGCGGTAACAAAGAGCGCATTCGTCTGCAATTTGAAAACCTGCCGCTCTCGAAACGTCGTGAACTGGTGCGCGTGGTGTTATGCCGTGCGGATGCCTGGATTGGCGAAGAATACCCGCAGGATAACCCGTTCAAGTCATTGCTCAGCATCATCCGTTGCGTGTTCGAGTTGTTCTACAACACGTGGAAAGAACGCCGCGCTAAAACTAAACCCGCTGACGCCACCAGCAAGAGTGAAGCAGCATGAATCGACCACGTAAACCGACCGTAAAGCGCCGTTTCTCTGCTGTGCCGGGCTCATCCCTGCTCAGGAAAATCACCACCGGTTTATTACTGACGTTCAGCAGTCTGCCGTTCACGCAGGCTGAAGAAACGCCTGCACCGGCGGTTGATCCTGCGACCAGTTTGCCCGCCGCGCCGTCCTGGCTGCCGCCGGTGACACCGATGCCGGATGACACGACAGCGCCTGCCAGCAACGCTGCACCCGCAGCGTCTGCCCCGGCGCCTTCCGCTGACACACCGCAGGCCGATACCACGCCGGTGAACAACAGCAGCTCACTGTCCGCGCCTGTGGCTCCGGTTACCGATCCGGGTGCCACGCCAGCACCGGTGATCCCGCTGGTTCAGCCGGTCACCAGTAATATTACCGTGGCAGAAATGGGCCAGCCAAACGGCCTGACGCTCAGCGGCGGTCAGTTGCAGTCCGGCATTATTTTCACCCTGCCTGCGGATGAGGTCGTGACTAACGCGCATCTTTCGCTGGCACTGAAAATTTCTCCGGCGCTGATTGCCCGCGATACCACACTCGAGCTGATGCTCAACGGCCAGCCGCTGGGTAATCTGCCGCTGAATCAGAGCAGCAACGGTGGCGATGTTTACGATCTGGACATCCCGTCTGCGATGGTGGTGTCCAGCAACAACCTGAGCTTCCGCGTGCATGACAGCAACACCATGACCTGCGAGAAAGATCAGTCGGATAAATACTGGGTCACGATTTTGCCGACCACCAGCATTGGTCTGGAAGGTCAGCAGCTGAATATCGGCCGCAATCTGGGTAACTTCCCGCGTCCGTTCTTTGATGGCCTGCAAATGCAGGAGTCCAAAATCACCATGGGCTTCTCGGCGTCGATGAAACCCGGCGATGTCAGCGCAGCGGCGATGGTCTCTTCTTATCTCGGCATGTTGTCTGATTATCGCAGCGTCGATTTCCCGGTCATTCTGAACGATTTGCCGGATCAGAACGGCATTCTGTTCGGCAAGCCCGGCGATAAAATCGGTTCGCTGACGCTGCCACCCAGCAACGGCGCATCCATTCAGATTATCGATAACCCGATTAATCCGGTCTACAAACTGCTGCTGGTGCTCGGCAATGACGACAATGAACTGCGTCAGGCTGCATACCGGCTGATTAACGGCGGTATGCCGAACAATGCCGATCATCTGGATGTCGCGCAGCAAACCATTCCATCTAGCAAACCGTATGACGCGCCGCGCTGGATAGATACGTCACGTCCGGTCACGCTGGGTGAACTGGCGGGTAAAGATCAGGATTCACTGATTTCGAACGGGATTTATCACGACGGTATTCAGGTGGCGTTCCGCGCCGCGCCGGACTTGTTCATGTGGGATGGCCACAATATTCCGGTGCGCATTGATTATCGTTTTCCGACGGAAAACTGGATTGATGAAGATAATTCGAAGCTTAATGTCTCCATCAACAGCAACTATCTGCGCAGCCTGACGGTAAACAAAGTCGGACTGATCGAGAATCTCTGGCGTCGGCTTGGCGGCGACAGCCGTCAGGAACGTTACACCATTCAGCTCGCGCCATACCTGATTTACGGGGATAACCAGCTGCAATTCTATTTCGACATCAAGCCGAAAAAAGATGCGCCGTGCAGCATTCTGACCAGCGATAACATCAAGAGCCGTATCGATCCGAAATCCTTCATTGACCTGAGCGGAAGCTATCACTTCGCCCAGTTACCGAACCTGTCGTATTTCGTCGGTGCTTCATATCCGTATTCCAAACTGGCTGATTTCTCCGACACCCTGATGCTGTTGCCGCAAACGCCAACGGCGGATGAAATTCATACCCTGCTGAACCTCGCTTCGCGCGCCGGTAAAGCCACCGGTGTGCCGGTCAATCACGTTCAGGTGGCCTTCGGCCTGAAGGGCGATGAACAGAATAACCCGCTGTTTGATCGCGATATTCTGGCTGTCACCACGCTTGGCGATACGCCGTTCAATCAGCAACTTCTGGCTGACTCGCCGTTTAGCGTCAATGCCGGTTCGATGGGCGTGAAAACGCCAACCGAAGTGCAGCGCCTCGTGGCCTGGCTGACCGGTGACTGGTACCGCCAGCCGGTGGATGCTGACCGTTATCTGTCCTCGACCGGCGCATGGCGTGGCTTCGTCAGTTACCGTTCACGCTGGTCTAACGATCACGTGGTCGTGGTCGCGACCGGCACAGACGACCAGCAGTTGCTGAAAATCCATAACGATCTGAAATCGCCAAAAATTAACGCCAACGTGCGCGGCGACCTGGCGATCATTACCGATGAAAATGGCATCCGCAGTTTCTCCGTCGGTCAGCAATTCCCGACCGGACAAATGCCGTGGTACATGATGGTGCTCTGGTACGCCAGCACGCATATCGTGATCCTGTCGCTGATTGCCACCCTGCTTTCGCTGGTAATTGGACTGAGCCTGTTCGTTGTCCTGCGTCGTCATGCGGCTAAACGTCTGGGTCAGAAATGAAAAGCATCGGCTGTATAACAATAACAATGAAAGTCGCCTGTGTTGCAGGCGACCCTCTGGCGATTACCGGAGCTGGAAAATGAAAAAACATAAACTGTCCCTGGCGGTGATCAGGGCTATTTATCTGGTAGGGATCGCCGGAGTCGCGAGTTTTAGCGCCGCTACGTTTGCAGCGGACACCACCAACCCCGCCATGAAAGCCCTGTTTGATCAGGCCGCTTACTGGCACGAACGCGCACATGATGATCTGGCCAAAGACGCCTTGCAGAAAGTGCTGCTGGTGGAACCGAACAATGCCCAGGCGATGTATCTGATGTCGCTGTATTCCATGCAAAGCGGTGATAAAGCGGCAGCTAATCAGTGGCGCGAGAAACTGGTCAGCGTATCACCGGATGATCCGCGTCTGGCGTCGCTCAACAGCGCCAAAGCGATGCAGTCTATTCCACCGGCTCAGCTGGCTTCTGCCCGTCAGATGGCGGCACAGGGGAACGTCAGTGGTGCGCTTTCGGCTTACCGCACTATTTTTAACGGCAACCAGCCGCTCGACAGTCTGGCGACCGAATATTATCTGACAATGGCGGGCGATAAATCGCTGCAGCCGCAGGCGATTGCCGGATTACAACAGCGCGTCGCCTCACGTCCGGACGATACGCAGGCGCGTCTCGGTCTGGGTAAAGTGCTGACCTATCAGGAATCGACCCGGCGCGACGGCATCAAATTGCTGAGCACCATGGCCGGTTCCAGCACTGAAGCAGATCGCTCGTTGCGTCAGGCCCTGTTGTGGATGGCGCCGCAGGAAGGTGACCGTGATTTGTATCAGGGTTATCAGGCGCGTCATCCTAATGACACCGGCGTGATGGCCTATTTCCAGAAAAACATTGGCGGCGCGGCGAAAGGTCAGGGCTTTACTGCCCTGAACAGCGGCGACGTCACCAGTGCAAAATCCAAGTTTGAAACAGTACTGGCTGATAATCCGAACGATGCCGATGCACTGGCCGGTCTGGGGTATATCGCTCAGCGCAGCGGCAACTTTGAACAAGCGTCGCAATATCTGAGCAAAGCCGCTGCACAAGGCGGTCCGAACAGCGCGCAGCTGAGCAATCAGGCGCAGGATTCGGCGTTTTACGCGCAGTTAGCCAAAGCCAAAGAAGCCGCCGGTTCCGGCAGTTACGACGCAGCGCTGGCCGCTGTCACCCCGCTGACACAGGTCGGTGGCGAGAAAGGTCAGTCTGCCAGCTTATTGCGGGCGGACATTCTGCGCCGCAAAGGCGATCTGCCCGGAGCTGAGCAGCAATACAGTGCGCTGGGCGATAATGCCGATGCCCGTGCAGGATTGTATTACGTACTCCGTCAGCAAAATAAAACCGCCGAAGCTAATCAGGTGCTGAAAACTCTGCCAGCAGGATTGCAGGCGAAGATGAATCCACCGACCGTGGCCGATGTTATCGAGCCGATGCGTCGTCAGGCCGCACAGGCTGTGGCGAACAACGATCCGCAGCGCGCACTGAATATTTTGCAACAGGCGCAGGAACGTCAGCCTTCCAATGTCTGGGTGAAACTGGATATGGCGCGCATCCTGCAATCGCAGGGGCAGACCGCACAGGCACAGTCGATCATGGCGCCGTCTTCGCGTCCGGGTGCGTCTTCGGCTGATTTGTACGCGGCTGCGCTTTTTGCCTCTGAAACCAAAAACTGGTCTACCTCCAGCGCCCTGCTCTCGCGCATTCCGCGCAATAGTCAGAATCAGGGTATGCGTGAACTGGCGCAACGCGCCAATTTCAATGCGCAAATGGCTGATGCCGAAAGTTATCTGCAACAGGGCAATACCGCTGCGGCATCGAATACGCTGCGCGCCCTGGCACAAAATCCACCAAGCGCACCGGCGGATGTGGGTACGCTGGCGAAAAACCTCGCGGCCTCCGGTCAGCTTCCGCTGGCGGTGCAGCTGGTTCGTCAGAATATGCGTCAGGGTGTTAAAGGCAATGCTGGTGATTATGCCGATCAGGTTACCGTGCTCAACCAGGCCGGTCTGAGCAACGAGGCGCAAGCCTTCCTGCAGAACCCGCAGATTCAGTCCGGCACATCACCCACCGCGCTGGCCAATCTGCGTAACGGTTTCGTGATTACTCAGGCTGATCAGCTGCGCGAGCAGGGTCAGTACGCCGCGGCTTACGATAAGCTGGTGGTCGCATTGCAGGCGGATCCGCAAAACCGTGACCTGATGCTGGCGATGGCGCGTTTGTATCAGTCCGGCAAACTCAATAAACAGGCAGGTCAGGTTTATAACTACCTGATGAGCAACGATACGCCGACGCAGGATGCCCGCGTGGGTGCGATTAACGTGGCGCTGGGCGAAGGCGATAATCAGCGGGCGAAAACCCTGATGGAAGGCCTGACCGGGCCGCGTACACCAGACCGTCTGTTGTTAGAAGCACGCGTCGCCGAAGCACAGGGCGATCACCAGCAGGCGCTGGCGTTACTGCGTTCAGCGAAGGGCAAGATGATCGGACTGGAAGGCGCGGACAGTTCGGCGCAGGTCGCCGGATTGCAGATAAGCGACAACCCGTTCATCAACCGCTCAACGCGTACTTCGGCCTCACGTCCGGCGACACAATCCTCTTACGGTACCGTGTTGCCGTGGCAGGTGTCTGATCAGATCTCAACACCAGGGAATATTCCGACAGCCACTGCGCAACCCACAGCCGTGGCGCAACGTAATGCGACTGAAAAACAGATCGACGAGATGCTCGACGATTTGCAGGGCAAAACGGCCACCTGGGCGCAGGGCGATATGTCAATTCGTGGTCGTGACGGCGAAAGCGGTCTCAGCCAGTTGACCGAAGCCAAAGCACCGATGACCTTTGCCTTCGTGCCGTTTGATACGTCACGTCTGAGCATCGGCGTCACGCCGGTTTCCCTCAGCGCAGGCAGCCCATCCGGCACCGGCAATTCCCGCTTCGGTCAGGGCGCACTGGCGGCAGCGCAGTCGGCGCAAAAAGACGTGGCCGCTGCAGCCGCAGCCGCCGGTCTGGATATCGCCAATTACAGTACCTTTGCCAAATTGCAGGCGGCAGCCGCAGCGAATTCCAGCACTAATTGTACGTCAGCCAACGCAACGTCCGATCAGTGCGCAGCGTACAACACCATTACCGGCACGGATCCGACAACCTATTCTGCACCATCCGCTGGAAATCAGAGCGCGACCGGCGTGGAAGTGAACGCCGCGCTGACCGGTGACAGCTATAAAGCCGATATCGGCAGTACACCGCTCGGGCAGGATCTGAACTCGCTGGTCGGTGGCGTGCAATGGGCACCGAAACTGACCGATTTCACCACCCTGCGCGTGACGGCTGAGCGTCGCGCCGTCACCGACAGTATTCTGTCTTATGTCGGGACCAAAGATAATTACAGCGGCAAGGAATGGGGACAGGTCACCAAAAACGGCGGCAGTATCAATCTGTCCTACGACGATGGCGACGCCGGTTTCTATGCTGAAGGCGGTTACTACAGCTATTTGGGTAATAACGTGAAGAGCAACCAGTCGGTGAACGCCAATGCCGGTCTGTATGTCCGCCCTTACCGTTATGACGATCGCGAGCTGAAAACCGGTATCAACGTCGGCTATATGAACTTCGACAAAAACCTCAGCTACTACACGTATGGTCAGGGGGGTTACTTTAGCCCGCAAAACTATGTCAGCGTCTCCTTCCCGGTGGAATATACCCAGAAGTATGACGACTGGGATCTGAAACTGTCCGGCGCAGTGGGTTATCAGTCTTATTCTCAGGATAAGAGCGCCTACTTCCCGAATAACCCGGACCTGCAGAAACAGCTGGAAGACCTGGTGGCAGAAGGTTATGGCACTGAAGCTTACTACGGCGGGAAAACGCAGAACGGCATCGGCTGGAACGCAGGCGTGGGCGGCAACTATCATCTGAATAAAAGCATGCAGATTGGCGGCAAGGTTGGCTACGATACTTTCGGCGATTACAACGAAAGTACCGCGCAGGTCTACTTCCGTTACCTGATGGGTCAAAATTAATCGCGGTGAAATAAAACCATGCAAGAACAAAACTATACTCAGGTCGCGCAGGAATATTATCGCCAGCGTCATACCACTCCGGGCTGGCAAAGCCTGGTGCAGGTGCTATTTTCAGGTATTCTGGCCTCCGCCGATGACGAAGATGGTCGTCGTTTTCTCACGCTGATGGGAAATAATCTGGCGCGTCAGCATCAGCTTCCTGCCTCTGCGACACTGGGCGAGCTGGAAGACAATATCAATCACATCCTCAGCCGGTTCGACTGGGGTGTGGTGAAACTGGAAGCCACCCAGCAACAGCTGGCGCTGGTGCACATTGCGTGGCCGGTGTCACCGCAGGGGCAGGATGACGAACTCTGGCGCATTGCGCTGATTTCTCTGTTCGAAGGTCTGTATGCACAGTGGTTGTTATCGCAGGGCGGACAGTCGTATGTTCCGCTGCGCTGGCAGGAAAGCACACAGGAAGGCGCGTTCGTTTTCCGTTATCAAAATGGTTTGTAAGGGCTCCTTATGTTGTTATTTCGACGCTACAGTCTGGTGCTGTGGTTCGGCCTTGTTTTCGCGTTTTTCAGTTCTGCCGTAATGGCTCAGGACTCTGGATGGTCAGCGTACAAAAGCCGCTTTCTGATGCCGGACGGGCGTATCATTGATACCGCCAATAAAAACGTCAGTCACACTGAAGGCCAGGGATTCAGCATGTTGCTGGCGGTCTTCAATGACGATCAGGCGACGTTCGACAAACTCTGGCAGTGGGCAAACACCGCGCTTTACCGCAAAGATATCGGCCTGTATTCGTGGCGTTATGACCCGAACAGCACCCCGCATGTGGCGGACACCAACAATGCCTCCGATGGCGATACGCTGATGGCCTGGGCGCTGCTGCTGGCGGGTGATAAGTGGAACGACAGCCGTTACACCAAAGCCTCCGAGAAATTGCAGGCGGCGCTGATCAAATACAATGTGATTGATTATGCCGGCTATAAAGTGATGTTGCCGGGCGTGAAGGGTTTTAATCAGACCAGCAACGTGACCGTCAATCCGTCCTATTTCATCTTCCCGGCGTGGCAGGCGTTTTACGCGCACAGTCATTTAAAAGTCTGGAAAGATCTCGATGAAAGCGGTACCGCAATGCTCAGTAAAATGGCGTTTGGCGAATTCCGTCTGCCGACCGACTGGGTGGATATGCAGGCTGATGGCACCATGAAACCGGCAAGCCGCTGGCCGACGCGTTTCAGTTACGATGCCGTGCGCATCCCGCTGTATCTCGGCTGGGCGCATCCTGGCAGCCCGCAGCTGGCACCGTTTATCCTATGGTGGCAGAAATCGCCACGTAACACGACGCCCGCCTGGATTGACGTTATGACCGGCACTAAAGCCAGCTACAACATGTCGCCGGGTCTGTTAGCCATCCGTGATTTCACTATGGCCAACGCCGGTGCCATCAGCGCGAACCTGGCCCCGAAAGACGATTACTACTCTTCCACTCTGCAACTGCTGAGCTGGTGGGCGAGTCATAAAGGGTAAATACGATTTGAAATAACCCCCACTATTTTTATAACGTGTTGGGTTAATGAAGACATCGCCACAAAATGGATTTTATTATTCATTTTGTGGCTACTTCACTATTTGGTCATTACCTATTAAATAAGAAATTTTATTATTTCCATCATGAATAATTGTCATTACATCATTATATTCAAGGCAACTTTCTTCTGACTTTACTTCATCAAAACAATAAAGTTTTCTGTTAGAAAAAGAAAATCAATTTGAATTATCTTGAGATACTTTCTTAAATCCATTTCCGCCATCTGTTACAGAAATGTAATAAACTCCATTTTCATCAGACTTCGGTAAACCATATTTCTTTTTAATAGCGCCTTCGTGAGCTTCCCACCAGGGTATTTTACCGATCTGAGTTATAGGGAAATTTTTTACAACTATGTCAGTAACCCCTTCTGCATGGTGTACGAAAATTATTTCTGTTTTTCTAAAAAACAAGAAGTATGCTGATATAGAAAAACATAGAACAGTGACTATCAATACTATTTTTCTCATGGTTTTCCACCTGACAGATAAATATCCGTTTCCATTTCAGTCACAAAAGGTCTGAATGCCAATTTCTCATAGTGTTGCAAAACAAACCAAATTCTGAAAAATCTGAGAGTGCTATATTTTACTTTCAGCATGCTATATTTATCCCTACCGAAGTAATTCTAAAAATCTTCACTGGTATACTTCATCAGAATGTTTTGGTGAAATTAGTCACCATCGAACATGTAATTCGTCTCACCCGTTTTTTTCCTTGTTACTCGCATAAGAATATTCTTCTCGATACATCTGTCTTCAGATTTTATTTCATCAAAACAAATCAGATCAGTGGTAGAAAAAGAAAACCATATTGAATCAGCCTCTGAATTTTTTTTAAACCCTTTTCCGATATCAAAAATAAACACATGATAGTTACCAAATTCATCTACTTTTAGTGCATTATATTTCTCCTTAATGTGAAGTTGATTCTCTTGCCACCACTTAGCCCTTCCAATATTGGTTATAGGAAAATTCCTCACGACTATATCTGTGAACTCCTCCCCTTGGTGTACTAATATAATTTCAGCTTTCCTTAAAGAAAGAAATAAATAAATTTGGAAAATTAATACTCCAATAATTAATAGTATTACCTTAACCCTCATGGCCTTCCCTCTGTAATACGTATAGTTAACTCCATCTCGGTGACGAAAGGTTTAAAAGCCATTTTGTTATAGAGCTGTAAACAAAACCAAATCCTAAAAAATCTAAACGAATTATATCCTAATTCCATAACGTCTCGTTTACATTGCTCTTTAGTCCGATCTGTTATCATATAAATTCCTTATTATAGAAACAAACGAACATCATTTAATATATGGATATTGTATTATTTCATCATTCCCAATACGGATCATTGTTTGCCCGTTTTTCCAATTTTCTATTTCCATAAAAATATTTTTCTCAATGCAATTTTTATCGGAGTCTATTACCGAAAAACAGTAGAGATCATTGGTGCCAAGACTAAAAAGTGTTGAGCCTACAGGCATCTTCTTAAAGCCACTACCTCCATCCCAAATAACTATATTATAGTTTCCATGCTGATCTGGCTTGGGGATTTGGTATTTATTTTTCAAAAATAATTTATTTTCATTCCACCATTTTATTTTTCCATATTTTGTTAAAGGGAAATTTTTTGCCACTATATCTGTGTAGGTATCAGTTTGTTGAACAAGCATAACCTCAGGAATTCTAAATAAAATAAAATAAATAACTGTAATCACTAACGTGATGAGTGTAATCGTCATTTTAATTTTCATAATAATATTTAACAAGGATAAATGGATACAACACAATGCAGACTGCAGAATTTCTTCTCGTCAGCAACTTGACATTCCATTTGATACAATGGCGTAAAAATATCCTTATCATTTTGTTATTGAATCCCCGTCGATATAGTAGTAGGTTTTGTTATCCCTTCCGTTTTGAATCATCATTAAATTGCTTCGTTCTATGCATCTCTCCTCTGACTTAATCTCATCGAAGCAATAGAGATCGACATGTTCAAAACTAAACCAATAGTAATCAGAGCCAGTGTTCCTCTTAAATCCACCATTTTCATTAAATATAACCATATTATAATTACCGTTAATATCACTTTTGGGTAGATTATATTTCTCTTTAATATAATCCTTATTATTTTCCCACCAGTAAATCTTACCCCACTGCGTAATGGGAAAGTTTCTAACTATGATGACGGTACTATCTTCATCCTCGTGAACGTAGATAATCTTCGGTTCTCTTAAAATAAAAAAAATAAGTTACTATAATTAGTAGAAAAATTATGAAGATGCCGTAATTTTTATTCAACGAATGCTTCCTCTAATAGAAACATTTGCTTCCATCTCAGTCGTAAATGGTTTAAATCCCAATTTTTCCCAACGTTGCAAAACAAACCAGATTCGGAAAAAACGTAACATTTTAAATTGAGGATTTGAAATATCTTTCTTATCTAACCCAAAATGATCCTGAACTTTATAATTAATATTTGCCCTGTATTCCTTATTGGCAATGAAGAGTGACGTCAGTGTTATCTGAGTGGCGTAAGTATCATGAACAGTGATCCCCAAACCATTAAACTTATCTTTGAATCTTTTGAATTTTGGAAGGACACTTCTCTGCATCGATTTATTCAATTCACTTCTCAATACCTCTGGATATTCTTCTTTCTTCCAATCAATTCCTTTCCTAAGTGCAATTTGTATGTTTTTTAAACTGCTGTTACCTGATATGTCATATCTAATCTGTTCCTCAAGTGCCTTATTTAAAAGATAATCCCTGAATGGCAACCCACTGTTCTTTTGCATATGGTTGATCATCTTCACGATCAGTCCGCTATAAACACCATATAACGCGAAAGGCTTAGACAGCTCCCTCATTTCATCAAAAAGAATATCGCTGCATTGTTTCACTGAAAGCGTACTTTTTATTTCCGGATAAGTATGAAGAAGACGTGACGTCTTTTTTGGAAAGTAATCGATGAGTAAAGAAGATGGCCGGTCAGGGAAATTAAAATCCGAAAAAGGAGAGGCTTTTATCTCTTCAATTTTAGTCAGGGTATAAGGGTTTACTCTTGCTGAAACATCATCCAGATGGTAGACAGACCTGAGTTGCTGCTCCGTCATATCACCGTACTGCAAATCGTCTGAGGACCTCGCTCCTGCGGGGGTGGTATATATTCTAGCAGGCAATCTAATTTGTGACATATAAATTCCTTTTAGATAAAATGAAATCATTCCATTCACATAGCGAATAGATATAACTCGCTTATGGCCAATCATAATAAATTCATGCGAATAATACATCGCGCAACTTTGCTATGAACATTACATTAGTATTATTGTTTAAATAATTATTGATCTGGTTTGCAAACTTAAGAATTAAATAAAAACGC
This sequence comes from Rahnella bruchi, assembly GCF_003614975.1. Lineage (GTDB taxonomy): Bacteria > Pseudomonadota > Gammaproteobacteria > Enterobacterales > Enterobacteriaceae > Rahnella > Rahnella bruchi. Next base: position 132,281 of record NZ_QZWI01000005.1, read on the forward strand.
GCATGAAAAACAACAGATGTTGCATCATTCGCCGGAATGTAGAGAAAATTATAAGAATCCGTTACGATAAAAAGTAAGCTGGGCTTATTTGGCTATAATAGCTAACATAAAGCTGTCTTTTGAAACGAGAAGAAACCGTGAAAATAATGCCCCCCGAACGCCCGGAAGCGTCAATTCAGCGCCTGATTTCTGCCCTTATGCCGGTAAGTACGCCGGTGAGCGTGGTTCCGCGCAAAAGATTGTCATGGTCGTATCAAGGCAAGCCACAATTTTATCTGTTCCTGGAAGGTGAAGTGTCTGTCCTGCGCGCCTCTGACGGACTGGTGATGGCCACCGCTTACGAACCGCTGCTGTTTGGCGTGGCCGAAGCGATGCAGGCAGTTCACTGCCAGACATTACGGGTGGATACCCAGGCAATCATTCAGCGTACGGATGCTGCGCAAGCGATGGCAATTTTCAGCGAGAACGACCTCTGGCAGGATGTTGCTGCGGCGCTTTCATACTTCAGCAGTTATCTTTTTTATCGGGATGCGCTTGTCGTGCAGCAGCGCACCTACTCAGTCATCAGCAACCATCTGCAGGAAATGATCCAGTTGCCTCTCGAGACCCGTTTACGCATCTCCATTCTGGAATATATTCAGGAGAGAACACATTTATCTCGCAGCACTGTATTAAATATTATTCATGCTCTCAAACAGGGTGATTATATTTCTACAAGCCGCGGTGGATATTTACTGGAAATGAATCCTTTACCTGAAGAATTTTAATAACTCATTATGCGTAAATGGGTCTCATTCTCACAAAATTTAGATTTAAACGTATTAACCTTATAAAGCGCCGGCGTTTTTAATTAGTATTCCCCCCACACAGCATCATGCACATTAGATTCTGTCCTGCACGGGCAGAAAAGAAATCTGGGAAATAATATGAAAAAGACTCTTATCGCTTTAATCGTGGTAAACGCCTGCGCGGTTTCCAGCGTTTATGCCGCAGCTGACACCAACACCTGGTACGGCGGCGCAAAACTTGGCTGGTCTCATTACTTCGATGCCAGCGGCAAAGGCAATTTCGACGACAACCTGAGCAAAGCTACCGACTTCGATTTTAACAAAGATAATGTCAGCGGCGGCGTGTTCGGCGGCTATCAGATTACTCCCTGGCTGGCCGTAGAAGGCGGTTACGATTATCTCGGTAATATGGGTATTCACGGCAATCACGGTGCTTCCGGCGCAAAACTTGAAAGCCAGGGTCTGCAAATGTCCCTGAAAGCCAGCTATGGCCTGACCGACAGCTGGGATCTTTATGGCCGTGCGGGTGCGATGGCTTATCGTGCAGAAACCAAAATTGCCGGTCATGACAATTTTGAGACCGGCGTACGTCCGCTGGCAGCCGTCGGTACTGAATATGCGTTTAACAAAAACTGGGCTGGCCGTCTGGAATACCAATGGGTCAGCAACGTAGGTAATTCTAATCAGATCGGCATCAGCAGCGATGTCAGCTCCGTCTCCGCAGGCGTGGTTTACCGATTTGGTCAGCATGACGAAACCCCGGTTGTCGTTCCTGTCGCTGTTGCAGCAGAGGCGGCACCAGAAGTCACCACCTTCAACATGAAATCTGACGTCCTGTTCGCTTACGATTCAGCGACGCTGACACCTGAAGGTAACGCAGCCATTACTCAGCTGTATAACAGCCCGGAAATGCAGGCGGCCAAAAACAGCTCCACGATGGTTATCGGCTACAGCGATCGTCTGGGTTCTGATCAATACAATCAGCAGCTCTCTTCAAAACGTGCTCAGGTCGTTGCTGATGCACTGATTGCTCAGGGTCTGTCAGCTCAGAACGTCAGTTCAGAAGGTCGCGGTAGCAATAATTCCGTCACCGGTACTCAGTGCGATAATGGTATGCCTTCCGCACAACTGAAGGATTGCCTTGCACCAGATCGCCGTGTCGTGATTGAAATTACCGGTCAGAAATAAGCCCCAAATTTCCCTCTGCGGGCTGCTGAGTCACGAATTCATACCGTGCTCAGAAGCCCGCCATGCGGATAAATGAACCATTAATGTGGTAGCAGTAACCTCAATAACCGATCTTCCTTCACACTTAGATCGTAGAAATAGCATCCGAAATTTCATTAAGTCCCTTTGCCCAATACACGTTATCGGGCTTTTTTTTGGCATTTTTTCAGGCTAACCCTCATAAAAAAACCCGCTTTCGCGGGCTTTTTCACTTCTGCGGTTAAACCGGTTTTACGCCACAGTCTGCGTAGTCCCGGTTTCATCCTGATCGACAGCAAAGCAGGCAACCAGCTGGTCGCCATATTGTTTCAGCTGAGGCTGGAACTGTTTGCAGGTGCCGAACGCACGACGGCAGCGGGCGTTAAACGCACAACCGGCAGGCGGATTCAGCGGGCTTGGCAGTTCGCCGGTCAGCTTGATGCGTTCACGGCGCTCATCCGGATTCAGTCGTGGCGTCGCTGACAGCAATGCCTGCGTGTACGGATGACGCGGATTGCTGAAAATGGCGTCTTTCGAGCCCTTCTCCACACAGCGTCCCAGATACATCACCATCACTTCGTCAGCGATATGCTCCACCACCGACAAATCGTGAGAGATGAAGACGTACGACAACCCCAAATCCTGCTGTAAATCCATCATCAGGTTCAGCACCTGCGCACGCACGGAAACGTCGAGCGCGGATACCGGTTCATCGGCGATCACCACATCCGGATCCAGCATCAGACCACGGGCGATAGCGATACGCTGGCGCTGACCGCCGGAGAACATATGCGGATAACGGTCATAGTGCTCGGTTTTCAGGCCGACTTTCGCCATCATCTCCAGTGATTTCTCACGGCGCTCTTCGCGGGTCAGCTTGGTGTTGATCAGCAAAGGTTCTTCGAGGATCTGACCGACTTTCTTACGCGGGTTCAGCGATCCGTAAGGATTCTGGAACACGATTTGGATCTTCTGACGGCGCAACTTTTCAGCCGTCGCATCAGGTTTCAGCAAATCCTGACCGCGGTAATACAACTCCCCGCCGGTCGGCACTTCAATCATGGTCAGCAGACGGCCCAGCGTGGATTTACCACAACCGGATTCTCCTACCACCGCCAGCGTTTTACCGCGTTCAAGCGTAAAAGAGACGCCATCGAGCGCTTTCACCGTGCGTTCCTGGCCGAAGAGGCCCTTCTTCACCGGGTAATGTTTTTTCAGGTCAATCGCGTGCAGTAGCGGCTGCGATTGGGTGTTATCAGGACTCATAAGTAGGTCTCCCGGCATCATCCAGCGGATAATGGCACTTCGACTGACGACCGTTTGCGAGGTCACGCAGCGCAGGTTCTTCTTTACGGCAACGGTCAGTTGCATACGGGCAACGCGGATTCAGCAGACAGCCGTTAGGACGGTCATATTTGCCCGGCACCACGCCCGGCAATGACTGTAAACGGGCTTTATCAGCGGAGAATTCTGGCAATGAGCGCAGCAGCGCCTGCGTATACGGATGGCGCGGTGCACGGAAAATTTCCGTGGCTTTTGCCGATTCCACGACCTGACCGGCGTACATCACGATGATGTGATGCGCGGCTTCCGCCACCAGCGCCAGGTCATGGGTGATCAACATCAGCGCCATGTTTTCTTTCTGTTGCAGCTCAAGCAGCAGCTCGATGATCTGCGCCTGAATGGTCACATCAAGCGCCGTCGTCGGCTCATCGGCAATCAGCAGTTTTGGACGACAGGCAATCGCCATTGCGATCATCACGCGCTGACTCATCCCGCCGGAAAGCTGATGCGGATACACGTCAAGACGTGAAGCCGGGTCAGGGATCCCGACCAGATTCAGCAAATCAATAGTGCGCTGACGACGGGTCTTTTTGTTGCCGCCCTGATGCACCTTGATAGCTTCCATAATCTGGAAACCGACGGTGTAACAGGGATTGAGGCTGGTCATCGGATCCTGGAAAATCATCGCGACTTCGGCACCGACAATCTGGCGGCGCTCTTTTTCACTGATGCCTTGCAGGTTACGCCCGCCAAACTCCAGCTTTTCCGCCATCACTTTGCCGGGGAAGTCGATCAGCCCCATCAGCGCCAGTGAACTGACCGATTTACCGGAGCCGGATTCGCCGACGATCCCGACCACTTCGCCCTGTTTCACGCTGTAACTGATACGGTCTACGGCGCGGAACGGCGTCCCTTCGTCACCGAAGTGAACGGAGAGCTTATCCACCGTCAGCAATGTTTTGCCGACCTGAATGTCATTCGTTAATGTTGTTTCCATCTCCAACCCCTTACTGCTTGAGTTTAGGGTCGAGGGCATCACGCAGGCCATCACCCATCAGGTTAAATGCCAGTACCGTCAGCAGAATGATCACGCCAGGGAAGGTCACAACCCACCAGGCACTTTGAGCAAACTGTAAGACGTCCGACAGCATGGTGCCCCACTCAGGCGTTGGCGGCTGTGCGCCCATACCGAGGAAGCCCAACGCTGCCATATCGAGGATGGCGTTGGAGAAGCCGAGCGATGCCTGAACAATCAGGGGCGCTAAGCAGTTAGGTAAAATATTGACGAACATCTGGCGGGCAGAACCGGCACCGGCAACGCGCGAGGCGGTCACGTAGTCGCGGTTTACTTCCACCAGCACCGCTGCACGGGTTAAGCGGACATAGTGCGGCAGGGCCACGAACGTTAGCGCCAGCGAGGCATTGACGATCGACGGACCGAAAATCGCCACCAGCACCAGCGCCAGCAGCAGACTTGGCAGGGCCAACATGATATCGACCACGCGCATGATGATGGCGTCAATCACACCGCCGTAGTAACCGGCAAAAAGGCCGAAAACCACGCCGAGGATCAGCGACAACACCACAACCAGACAACCGACCAGCAGCGATAAACGCGCGCCGTACATCAGTCGCGACATAATATCGCGGCCCACGTCGTCCGTGCCCAACAGGAATTTCCAGCTGCCGCCTTCCATCCAGACCGGTGGGCGCAGCAGCGCATCACGGAACTGTTCAGCAGGCAGGTGAGGTGCAATCACGTTCGCGCCAATCGCAATGACCAGCATGATAATGATGTAAGCCAGGCCGACAACGGCCCCTTTATTACGCTTGAAGTAATGCCAGAATTCGCGCAAAGGCGGCATCGGCACTGGCGCAGCCGTCACTAACTCGTTAGCGACCGGCTCAGTGGTTTGAGACATTGTGCGCCCCTTATTTCTTGTGGCGAATACGCGGGTTGACCACGCCGTAGAGCACATCTACCAGCAGGTTAACCACGATGATCAGAGTAGCGACCAGCAACACCCCGCCCTGCACGACCGGATAGTCGCGGCGCTGGAGTGCGTCGATCAGCCACCGGCCGAGTCCCGGCCAGGAGAAGATGGTTTCCGTCAGAATGGCGCCACCGAGCAGCGTACCGACCTGTAAACCAATGATGGTCACCACCGGCAACAGCGCATTGCGCAGTGCGTGGACGACGATCACCCGCATACGGCTGACGCCTTTGGCGCGCGCAGTACGGATATAGTCTTCGCCCAGAACTTCCAGCATGGAAGAACGGGTCATACGCACAATCACTGCCAGCGGAATAGTGCCCAGAACGATAGCCGGTAAAATCATGTGCATTACGGCATCAACGAAATCACCCGGCTCGCCCCAGAACAGCGTATCGATCAGCATAAAGCCGGTCAGCGGCAGGCTGTCATCCAGGAAAACAGTATCGCTTATTCGCCCCGATACGGGCGTCAGATTCAGCTGCACCGAGACCAGCATCACCAGCATGATCCCCCACCAGAATATGGGCATCGAATAGCCGGTCAGCGATATCCCCACGGCCGTGTGGTCGAATATCGATCCCCGTTTTACCGCCGCCAGTACGCCCGCCGGAATGCCGACAATGATCGCGAAAATCATCGCGCAGATGCCCAGTTCCAATGTCGCTTTAAAACGCGGTACAAATTCCTGCCAGACAGGGGTGCGGCTTTTTAAGGAGGTGCCCAGGTCGCCATGCAGCACCCCGTTCACGTATTTGAAATATTGCTGGTAGAGAGGCTTGTCGAGCCCCATATCTGCCATCAGCTGGGCGTGACGTTCGGGGGAAACCCCGCGCTCGCCTGCCATGATGGTGACCGGGTCGCCTGGTATCATGTGTACGAAGGCAAAAGTCAGCAAAGTAATGCCGATAAACGTTGGGATAACTAACCCCAAACGTCGGAGTATGAACTGCAACATATCCCGTACTCTCTGTATAAAATGCCCGGAAAACCGTAGCTCGCCGGGCTTATTGTGGCTCACATTTCTTTCTTGAGAATCAAGGCTGTACTGAATGGCCCGTGAGCAAGGCGGAGGAGCGAAGCAATCAAGACATACCTTCAGGTAGGCGAAGATTGCGAGCACCACACAACGCAGCTCCCGGGTTATTCAGTAAGCGATCACTCCATTGAGACGTTTTCGAAGTGGTGTTTGCCAAGTGGATCAACCACATAGCCTTTGACTTCTTTACGAACAGGTTCGTACACAGTGGAGTGGGCGATGATCAGCGCAGGAGCCTGATCATGCATCACAACCTGAGCCTGCTGGTACAGGGCAGCACGTTTAGCGTGATCAGATTCAGCACGGGCTGGCTGGATCAGATCTTCAAACGGCTTGTAGCACCAGCGGGAGTAGTTGGAACCGTCTTTTGCCGCAGCACAGCTGAACAGAGTCGCGAAGAAGTTATCAGGATCCCCATTGTCGCCGGTCCAGCCCATCATGACAGACTGATGCTCACCGTTTTTCGCACGCTTGAGGTATTCGCCCCACTCGTAAGTCACGATGTTGGCTTTCACGCCAATTTTCGCCCAATCAGCCTGGATCATTTCAGCCATACGGCGTGCGTTCGGGTTGTACGGACGCTGTACCGGCATCGCCCACAGATCGATAGTGAAACCGTCTGGGTGTCCTGCTTCTTTCAACAGTTCTTTGGCTTTGGCTGGATCATACGGGTAATCCACCACGTCTTTGTTGTAGCCCCACATTGTTGGTGGGATCAGGTTTTTAGCCGGCTGGCCAGCACCCTGATAAACCGCTTCGATGATGGCTTTTTTGTTCACAGCCATGGTCAGTGCCTGACGCACTTTCACTTCATCCAGTGGTTTTTTCTCAACGTTGAAGGACAGATAACCCACGTTCAGACCTGGTTGTTGCATCAGGTTGATGGATTTATCTTTTTTCATTGCTGCGATGTCAGCCGGGTTCGGGTACGGCATCACCTGGCATTCATTTTTCTGCAATTTCGCGTAACGCACGGAAGCGTCAGGCGTGATGGAGAAGACTAAACGGTCGATCTGCGGCTTGGTGCCCCAGTAGCCGGGGAATGCTTTGTAGAGGATGCGTGAGTCTTTCTGGTATTGCACAAGCTGGAACGGACCCGTACCGATTGGATCCAGGTCAACTTTCTCAGGCGTTTTCGCTTTCATCATGTTGTCAGCGTATTCCGCAGACAGGATAGAAGCGAAGTCCATCGCCAGGTCAGCCAGGAACGGAGACTCAGGGCGGTTCAGTACGAACTGCACAGTGTTGTCGTCCACTTTCACGATCTTGTTGATCAGATCGCCCATACCCATACCTTCGAAGTATTCGTAGCTGCCGCCAGAAACACCGTGGTATGCGTTATTTTTGTCCAGCTGACGCTCAAAGGAGAACACTACGTCGTCCGCGTTGAAATCACGGGTCGGTTTGAATTCTTTGTTGTCCTGCCATTTCACGCCTTTGCGCAAATGGAAGGTGTAGGTTTTGCCATCGGCAGAAATGTCCCACTTTTCAGCCAGGCCAGGCTGGATTTCAGTGGTCCCGATCTTGAATTCAACCAGACGGTTGTAGATAGGCACGGAGCTTGCGTCATACGTGGTGCCTGAGGTGAACAGCTGAGGGTTGAAGCCTTCAGGTGAACCTTCAGAGCAATATACTAACGTTTTTGCCTGGACACTGGCCGCAACGGTCAGCGCAATCAGGCCCATACTGAATTTCAGTAGCCCCGACTTACCTAAAGAGATTGTCATCGCTTCTGCTCCATCGATTAATGGTGATGTGGATGTGTGTGTTGTGTATACAGCTCACGTCACCCTTTATTTTTATTTGCGGGTGACTGTGTTTGCTCGTGTGCTGCAATAAGTCCAACCAGAGCATGGTGAACTGCCATTTTTTTTCCTGCAATCTGTAAAGTTTTCCTTACAAAAGCTTACCGGAAATAATCACTGGTCTTCCTTGGGGCTATCAATTTGGCAACTCCTATCCTTGACGTCAATATAACCATCAGGCATTTACACAGACTGTGAGTTACAACAAACAAACATAAAAAAACATTTCTTTAACAGAATCAGGATGAATGTTCAGCCTGAACACCAATTAACCACACAATTCACTTTGTAAAAGAGTATTCCTGGCTCAATCACCCATTTTAAAACCCTAAAAATTTCTGGCTAAATGATGAATATATGAACGGTTATTTTTGAGATAGGGGTGGAAACCAGCTGAAAATGCTGACAAGTGCAGCAAACGGCTGCGGCCATTCAGGGAACGTGTTGACACCGGCACCAGCAAAAAACCCCAAAACAGCGCAATTGCACACGGGTGGTGCAGGTAAGTATCTGTACGGATTTAGGCTGTTTTTCCGGCATAAGGGTTGTGGCGGATGGACATGCATCGAAACGAATATATTTAGGTTTTTTTTGAGTCTGGCGCACTTATTGCTAGGTTTTGCGCGTATATCCTCCGGCAGATTTGCGGGATAACTCTGAAGGCGGGTGCAACGGAAGGCCACTGTAAAATCTTTTTACACGACGTCTCGCAGTACTCAAAAACTCCCCGAAAATTCCCTTCATTGCCTGTGGAGCGTCGTCTATTCTCGGTGCTGAGGAATAGGGAAACTGGGTTATAAACGCGACAATTTGTTGCATAAAGCAATGTTATGGCGCACCCTGCTATCGGGTATAAAAAACGACCAGAGGTAAACCATGGCAACCAGTATTCGTTTAGACGACGATTTTGTGAGTGAAGTGAAAATACATGCGGAAGCCTCCCACCGGAGCATTCCCAAGCAGATTGAACACTGGGCAAAAATCGGCCGGATCGCGGAAGACAATCCTGATCTGACTTACCGGTTCATTGTGGAAACGTTATTAGCCAAAAGCGAGATGGATAACAACAAGGTAACGCGCTATGCCAGAAGGACTGAGCGGTCAAAGGATTGATACGTTTGAATCTCATCGCTTTACCAGAGCGTTTGGACGATTGCCTTTATCACAGCAGATTGTCGTCGAAGATGAAATCGAACGCATACAGGGAAATCCGCTGATCGGAGAACTGAAGAAAGGCGATCTCCGCTATTTAAGAGTGCATAAATTTCCGCTCGAAAAACAGCAGGCTTTGCTGGGCTATTGCTGGCGGGAAGAGAAAATAGAGCTGTATCTGCTGAGCCTGGATTCACATGAGAACTTCTATCAGGAACATAAAAATCACCGTAAAGGTGATTTGAAGATGATGAAATGACATCTCATAAAGCGAAAAGCCCGCAACCTGAAGGCCGCGGGCTGTTCACAGACGAAAAAAAACCTGCTTTAAAAGCAGGTTTTTCAAATGTGGTCGGCGAGAGAGGATGACGCGCATCTTCGATGCTTGCCCTGCGGGCCGTTGCTAAAGCAACGTGGTCTCGCTTCGCTCGGCTCAAACCTCCTTCGGAGGTTCTCATCCTCATTTACTACAGACGAAAAAAAACCTGCTTTAAAAGCAGGTTTTTCAAATGTGGTCGGCGAGAGAGGATTCGAACCTCCGACCCACTGGTCCCAAACCAGTTGCGCTACCAAGCTGCGCTACTCGCCGAATGGGGCGCATCTTACTGCGACCCCCTCAGAGCGTCAATGGCTTTTTATGACATCCGAACTGACTGACCAGATTTCATCCGATACGCCGACAAATTCACCTATAGCTTCTGTTCTGCCTGAGGTTTTGCACACCAGTTGTTCGCCGGATTGATGCCACCGTCCGGCGAGGTATAGCCCAGACAACCCAAAATTGAGTCAAACAATTCAACGTGACGTTTCTTAGCACCGACCCGCTGTTGCGCCTGTAACTGCTCAAACGCCAGTTTGTGATCCGGTTGCTCCAGGAAACGGTCTGATGCCCATACCATCATCGGCACGCGGAATTGCTCCGGTGGCGCCATTTCGCGTGGTGTACCGTGCAGATGAGAGTTCTCATCAATCGATTCGCCGTGATCGGAAGCATAAAACACCAGCGCTTTCTTATCACGCAACTGATCAATCACGCTGTCGATGAAAGTATCGGTGTACAACACGCTGTTATCAAAGGCATTGATCAGTTCCGCTTTGGTACAGGTATTACTCTTACATTCCGGTGTATAACGGGCATAACTGCGCGGATAACGTTGCGAATACAGATAATGAGAGCCTTTGGTATGCAGGATCACCAGATGCTTGCCTTTCGGATGCGTCCTCAGCGATTCCTGTAACTCGTTGACCAGCAGCATGTCATCGACCGGTTTACCGTCGTTACGCTTCTCGGAGGCGATGATTTCACGGAAAGAGAAGTTGTTGGTATCCGCGTTGTTGTAGAACCACAGCTCGCTTTGCATGGCGAACAGCTCTGAGGTGAAGCCCAGAGACTTCATCACCGCAAAAATATTCTGCTCCTTCAGCGTACGCTGCGGGTTATCCGCCGTACCGCCTTCACGCACAAACATACACCGCAACGACAGCTTCGTGGCCGTATCGCAAGACGTGCCACGGAACGCTACGAGATTCTTCTCTTTCGACAAACGCGGCGTTGTATCGCGCTCATATCCCAGAATGCCTAAGTGATCCCAGCGGGTCGTTTCACCGATGATAAACACGACGTAGGTATCGTCGATATCCGCAGGCGGCACATAGGTAAATTCCTTGGCCGGATCAAAGTAATGACTGGAGTCCTGGCTCTCATCGACCTGCGTATAAGCATATAAACCCAGTGCTGCCAGCCAGTTAGAAGGCAGATAGGAGTGCGCCACTACGCCGCCATAGCTCGGCAAATCAACGTTGGTTTTCTTCTCATTCACACTTTGTTCGTGGTCGAGATAACGCAGCGGCAGCCAGACCAGAAGTGCCGTCGCCAGCAGAACGATCAGCGGCAGCGCGCGCGCTCCCGGCGTCCTTATCTGTTCATTCAATGTCAGGCTCAGGTTGTTTTTCCAGATAAGGAACAACGGAACAGCACTGACCAGCACCATCCAGATAAACAGATGCCACCCGATGATTTCTTTACTGAGATCGATATCTGTGGTCATAACTGAAACCACAATGCCGTACCCAATCACTACGTTGAACATCACCATGTAATAACTGGCTGCTACCGAAATCAGCACCAGTAATGAGGCGATAATGCGGAAAAACAGTTTCCCCCCCAGCGAAATTAAACGCAGGACGAAAAAGGTAAACAACACGATGGCACAAACTTCAGTGACCGCCTGCAACAGTTCAATGGAAGTGAAATGGTTAATTAAAGCGGCAAACCGGCGTTGAAACACGGAGACATTCAGGAAAATGCCAATGTAAATCGCTAACAATATTGAGATATTTTGCTGCGATAGAGTCTTCACTCTATTCATGTAATGTGATTTTCCGGAAGTTTTTTGAAAGATTCTGAATCATTGTGACATGTTTATGCTCATCGAGTTCACGGAATATGCTGAGATTACGTTTATATACACACCTGCATGAACAGCATGACATAAGCGCTGCACAGAGGAGTTAACAAATCCAGAGAGAGTATTTAAGACGTGAAAAAGGAGGCCGAAGCCTCCCTGATATTTCCTCATAGCGCCCCTGGTGAAGGCGGTATCACTGGAAAATTACTTAATATTCAATGTGACATCGATGTTGCCACGGGTCGCATTGGAATACGGGCACACCTGATGGGCTTTCGCGACCAGTGCTTCAGCTTCACTGCGCTCGAAGCCCGGCAGGGTGATATCCAGCTGAACCTCAATACCGTAACCGCCAGGAATTGCACCGATACCTACTGCACCTTCAATTTTCGCATCCGCAGGGATCTTAATCTTTTCCTGGGCTGCCACAGCTTTCAGTGCGCCGAGGAAACAAGCGGAATAGCCCGCTGCGAACAGCTGCTCAGGGTTGGTGCCGCCGCCCATACCGCCCATTTCTTTTGGAACACCCAGTTTGACGTCAAGAACGCCGTCGTCAGAAGTCGCACGACCATCACGGCCACCGGTGGCTGAGGCATGAGCACGATACACAACTTTTTCAATAGACATATTTCGTTCCTTAATCAGTGAGGGTTATAAAAATATTAAACGATTTAATCGCACGCTACTTATTTGATTCTACCAGACGAATCTAAGATGCTCCTTCAGACTCGTCTGTTTAACAATATTCAACGCAAACAGGCTTACGCTTTATCCTGAAGTTTAGACCGCAATACTTCCAGTTGCTGTTTGAGCGCGACAATTTCGCCGACCTCACAATCCGTCGCACACAAAATAGCTTCGGGAATACCCTGCGCTTTCTCGCGTAACGCCCTGCCTTCTGCGGTCAGGGAGATAATCACCTGACGCTCATCCGCTTTCGCCCGCTGACGCATCAGTAAACCGGCGGTTTCCAGACGCTTTAACAGCGGCGTTAAGGTGGCAGAATCGAGAAACAGCTTTTCGCCGATTTCAGATACCGTCACTTCATCACGCTGCCACAGCACCAGCATCACCAGATATTGTGGATACGTAAGGTCGAGTTGCCCGAGTAACTTACGGTAAACCTTATGCAGTGCCAGATTCGCGGAGTACAGCGCGAAACACATCTGTTGATCCAGATGCAGCATGCCGTTTTGTGTTGAGTCGGTATCTGTTGTCATGTTCATGTCGCCAATATATATAGCACGCGATATAATCGCAAGCTCTTTTTATTCTTAACTGAACCGGTCAGGATCAGAACCCTTCAATTCGCTGCAACATATACGGATAAAACGGATTAGATGAAACCCGCATCAGCTGATCCATACTCACCACCAGCGCGCCACTTTCGCCCCGTGCGGCCAGTGTACCAAGCCGGAGTCCAAATTGCGCTGGACCTTGCGGATTGCGCCCGTACAGTGAATCGTCTGTCGGAAAAGGCAGCGCGACATGGGAAAGCGAATAAAACTCTGAGGGATAATTCAGACCGAGCGGCATAACGGAAGTGCTGTCCTGCCCCGCCAACGTGGTTTTCGCTACTGTGGCCGCCTCATCCGGCGAAGCATTGGTAATCACCGTCGTCTGATAAGCACGCGCAGGCGCTGGCAACAGGCGCTCCACGGCGGTTTCAGAGGAAGGACGCAGCAACGGGCCGACGTACGCACTGCGATTGATATCAAACAGGACCAGCTGACTGCCATTGGCGGGAAGCTGATTAAACAACGCCGTCACCACCGCGCGGGCACTGACCGTAGAATCGACCACCGACTGAAAAGCCAGCACGGGCGGCAACTGTGCCAGCTTACCGGCCTGCGCATCTTTACTGATTTGCTGCTGCAAAACATGGGTCAGCAGATAAGACTGACGCGCCGCTTTCACCGGAAAGGAATTGTATTTGAACGGATTAAATTCCGGCATCAGATTCAGCCAGGCGGTTTTCGCAAAGGCCGGGAAAATCGCCGGCCAGCCCGCATATCCTGCAAAGCGCGCGAAACTCGTCACGCCAATCATTGGGGAAATCAACACCACACGGGATGGCCGCGCCAGGCCCGGATCATCAAGCGAATCCAGCGTGTACTTCATCGCCAGCGCGCCGCCGTTGGAGAAACCGACCAGTTGCAAAGGCACCTCCGCGCCGGCTGCACGCCGCGCCTCACGAATTGCCAGCCGCGTTGCCGCCATCCACTGCTCCCAGTCCACGCCGATCAGCCCGCCCGGCACCGTGCCGTGTCCCGGCAGGCGGATACCGACCGCGACAAACCCACGACGACGATAATCTTCAGCTATATGGCGCAGGCTGTAAGGCGAATCGGTCAGGCCGTGCAACAGCACCACCGCACCGACCGGTTTTCCTTTTGGCATCAGCTCATAAGAACGGTTCCAGTCCTGCGCAAAATGTTCAGGATAAATCGGACTGCGATCGTAATAGCGGTTCAGCGGGATACGGTCTTCTCTGTCGAGTTTGTCCGTCACTTCCTGCTTTACTTCAACAAAAGCCCGCTGCTCGGCGCGCAGATAGGCGGGCCAGTCGCTGTTATCCAGTTGCTCGGTACTCAGCTCGTCCGGCACCAGTTTGTGCCACGGCTCGAGCGGCGGCCCCTGCAAGGCGTCATAAGTCCGCACACCCAAAAGAGTAATAATCACCAGAATCAGCGCCAGTAACAGTTTTTTCAGGCGTTCAGAAAGACGACGAAGTTGCATCAGGTCGGAGATTCCTAAAGAAAGTTTGGCGCAAAGATTGAGTTAAAAAATATGCCGCTTCTGAGCAATAAGAGAAACACCATAATGTTATCAGGATTGGTGAGGACGGCGCGAAGCGCAAATTTTCGCCCCATTTTTGTTCAGTTGCATTCCCTCTGTGGTGCAACAAATATACAACACGGTCATGCAACAAAACATAAACCCAACAATATCAATGAATAATAATATGGCACAGGCTTTGCTTAGATGAATTCAATCTTGTATACCAGATGGGATTCAAACCATGCCTCCAGCTCCAGATACAGTCGCATCACCCTTTCGCGGTTTTACCTTGCGGGAATGGCAGCAGCATTACCGCAGTGCGCCGGGCAGTCTGCGCACCACGCTTTCTCTGGTTCTCGGGAGCCTGAGTGAAACTGACAATGCCTGGATTTATCTCGCCACGGCAGAACAGCTTGAAGCACAAATCATCCGTCTTGAAACCCTGCGAGACCAAGCCGAAGGTTCGCTGAGCGCCCTGCCGCTGTTTGGCGTGCCGTTTGCCGTTAAAGACAATATGGATATCGCGGGCTGGCCGACGACGGCGGCGTGTCCGGCATTTGCCTATACCGCAGAAGCCGACGCCACCGTGATTGCCAATCTGAAAGCCAAAGGCGCGGTGGTCATCGGTAAAACCAATCTCGATCAGTTCGCCACCGGACTGGTCGGTACCCGCTCCCCTTACGGCGCGGTGCGCAATACCTTCAATCCTGAATACGTCAGCGGCGGTTCAAGCTCCGGCTCGGCTTCTGTTCTGGCACGCGGTCTGGTCGCCTTTTCGCTGGGCACCGATACCGCCGGATCCGGGCGTGTGCCGGCTGGCTTTAACAATGTCGTCGGGCTGAAACCGACCAAAGGCTGGCTGTCGAATACCGGCGTGGTTCCGGCCTGTCGCCTCAATGATGCCGTCTCCATTTTTGCACTCACCGTGGGCGACGCCCAAACCATAGCCCATGCCGCAGGCGGATATGACGCCGCCGATGCCTATTCGCGCAAAAATCCGCATACCGCGCCGGTGGCCTTTCCGGCTCAGCCGCGCATCGCCATCCCTGACCGTGTGGAATTTTTTGGTGATGATCTGGCACAAGCAGCGTTCAGTGAGGCAATCGATCGCCTGCGTCACAATGGCGTCACGCTGGAAGCGATTGATTTCACTCCGTTCCGCGAGCTGGCGGAGCAGTTGTATTACGGCGCATGGGTGGCTGAGCGCACCGTGGCCGTCGGCGAAATTTTCGAAGAAAGCCCTGAGGTGATGGATCCGGTAGTCCGTGGGATTGTTGCCAACGGCCTGAACTACACCGCGTGCGACGCCTGGCGCGCCGAATATTTACGGGCTGAGCTTTCACGCAAAATCAATCTGGCACTGGAAGGATTTGACGCGCTGGTCGTGCCCACCTCCCCGACCATCCGCACGCAGGAAGAGATGGTGCAGGAGCCGGTGCTCTACAACTCGCAGTTCGGCATTTACACCAACTTCACTAATCTGGCGGATTTGTCCGCGCTGGCACTGCCTTCCAGTCTGCGCGCCGACGGCCTGCCCGCCGGTATCACGCTGATCGCCCCTGCCTGGCATGACGATGCGCTGGCGAGCTTTGGCCGCCAATGGCAGCGCAGCCTGAGCCTGCCGCTCGGTGCTACCGGGCTTGCGATGAAGCCCGAAGAATTCATGACCGCCGCGCCGGCCAGTGCTGCCAGCGTGCGCGTCGCCGTGGTGGGTGCTCATCTGACCGGTATGCCGCTCAATTTCCAGCTCACCAGCCGAAACGCGGTGCGCGTCGAGCAAACCACGACCGCCGCGACCTACAAACTTTACGCCCTCGCCAACACCAAACCGCCAAAACCGGGGCTGGTGCGGGCTGAAAGCGGCAGCGCAATTATCGTCGAATTGTGGGATATCCCGCTGGCGCGCTTTGGAGAATTCGTCGCTGAAATCCCTGCACCACTCGGTATCGGGTCGCTTGAACTCGCCGATGGTCGCACCGTGAAAGGCTTTATCTGCGAGCCGTGGGCGATCCCGGAAGCCACGGATATCACGGTATTTGGCGGCTGGAGAAGTTACATCCAAAGCCTGAATTCATCACCGGTAAAAAACTGAGGGCGCGCACATGTTTAACACCGTATTAATTGCTAACCGTGGCGAAATCGCCTGCCGCGCCATCCGCACGCTGAAACGTCTGGGCGTCACCAGCGTGGCTGTCTATTCCGACGCTGACCGCAATGCGCCACACGTCGCGCAGGCCGATATCGCTATCGCACTGGGCGGCGAAAAGGCCAGTGACAGCTACCTGATGATCGACAAAATTCTGGCCGCCGCGAAAGAAACCGGCGCGCAGGCAATTTATCCGGGATACGGCTTTTTATCTGAAAGCGCAGAATTCGCCGATGCCTGTGAAGCGGCGGGGATTGCCTTTATCGGCCCGACCGCCGGACAAATCCGCGAGTTTGGCCTCAAACATCGCGCCCGCGAATTAGCCGGGGCCGCGAATGTTCCAATGACGCCGGGTACCGGTTTGCTCGCAAGTATTGAAGATGCCGTGAAAGCTGCTGCGGACATCGGTTATCCGATCATGCTGAAAAGCACCGCTGGCGGCGGAGGCATTGGCCTGACACGTTGTGACGACGAAGAGGCATTACGCGCCGCGTGGGACAGCGTGAAGCGTCTCGGCGAGCAATTTTTCCGCGACGCCGGTGTGTTTCTGGAACGGTTTGTCGATCGTGCCCGTCACGTCGAAGTACAAATTTTTGGCGACGGCAAAGGCCGCGTGGTAGCGCTCGGTGAACGCGACTGTTCGTTGCAGCGTCGTAATCAGAAAGTGGTGGAAGAAACGCCTGCGCCGAATCTGCCACAGGCCAGCCGCGAAGCATTACACCGCGCCGCCGTGCAGCTGGGTGAATCGGTGAATTATCGCAGCGCCGGTACCGTTGAATTTATCTATGACGCCGCGCGTGACGAATTCTATTTCCTCGAAGTGAATACCCGCTTGCAGGTGGAACATCCGGTCACCGAAATGGTCACCGGTCTGGATCTCATCGACTGCATGCTGAAAGTCGCCGCAGACGAGCCTCTGGATTGGCCTGCGATGGAAAAAGCCCCGCAGGGCGCGTCGATGGAAGTGCGTATTTACGCCGAAGATCCGCTGAAAAATTTTCAGCCTAGTCCCGGCGTTCTGACCGAAGTGTTTTTCCCCGAAGACGTGCGTGTCGACGGCTGGGTTTCAACCGGCAGCGAAGTCTCCGCGTTTTACGACCCGATGATCGCCAAACTGATTGTTCACGGTACGGATCGTCTGGACGCGCTGGCAAAAATGTCGGCTGCGCTTGCCGCTACACGTCTGCACGGCATCGCCACCAACATTGATTATCTGCGTCAGGTGGTCGCCACGCCGGTGTTTCGAGACAGCGAAATGTGGACGCGCATGCTTGACAGTTTTGCCTACGCGCCAAAAGCCATCGAAGTCATCGCGCCCGGCACGTACAGCAGCGTGCAGGATTATCCGGGGCGTCTCGGTTACTGGGATATCGGCGTGCCGCCTTCCGGCCCGATGGACGATTTTGCCTTCCGCCTCGCCAACCGCATTGTCGGTAATCACCTGGATGCCGCCGGTCTGGAGTTCACATTACAGGGGCCAACGCTGCGTTTTCATTGCGACGCCACTATCGCCCTGACCGGCGCACGTTGTCCCGCCACGCTCGATGGCGAACCGGTTTCTTACTGGCAGCCGGTGGATGTAAAAGCCGGTCAGACGCTGACACTGGGGCGCGCGACGCAGGGCTGCCGCACCTATCTCGCGGTGCGTAACGGTTTCGACGTGCCGGTCTATCTCGGCAGCCGCTCGACCTTTGCGCTCGGGCAGTTTGGCGGCCACGCCGGTCGCACGCTGCGCGTCGCCGATATGCTCACCGTTTCGCAGCCGGAACTCGCCGCCTGCACCACGCCTGCGCCGGTCGGTCTGCCGCAGGCAGCAGCGGAAAATATCGTGCCGCCTTACGGTGATATCTGGAATATCGGCGTGCTTTATGGGCCGCACGGCGCGCCGGATTTCTTCACTAAAGCCTCCATCGATACCTTCTTCGAATCCGAATGGCAGGTGCATTACAACTCTAACCGTCTCGGTGTGCGGCTGGTCGGCCCGAAACCGCAATGGGCGCGCCAGGATGGCGGCGAAGCCGGTCTGCATCCGTCGAACGTGCACGACTGTGAATACGCTATCGGCGCGATTAACTTCACCGGCGATTTCCCGGTCATCCTGACCCGAGACGGGCCGAGCCTCGGCGGTTTCGTCTGTCCGGTGACCATAGCGAAAGCCGAATTGTGGAAAGTCGGACAGGTAAAACCGGGCGATAAAATCCGTTTCCATCCGATCAGTTTTGAACAGGCGCAGGCGTTGGAACTGGCGCAGCAGGGCACGCTCGATTCGCTGATGCCGGTCAATGCAATGGCACTGCCAGTGCCGTCACTGCTGCCGGATACCACCGCATCCGCCACTGTTCTTGCGGCCTTACCGGCCACAGCAGAGCGTCCGTCGGTGGAATATCGTCAGGCGGGCGATGGCTACGTGCTGATTGAGTACGGCGATAACGTGCTGGATCTGGCGGTGCGTATGCGCATTTATCTGCTGATGAACGCCATCAAAGCCGCGGGTCAGCAAGGCATTGAAGAACTTTCTCCGGGCGTGCGTTCGCTGCAAATCCGCTACGACAGCCGCGTGCTGCATCAGACGGCGCTGCTCCAGCATTTACTGACGCTGGAACACAACCTGACCGATGTCAGCCAGCTCAAAATCCCGACCCGTATCGTGCATATGCCGATGGCATTTGAAGATTCCGCCACGCTCGGCGCGGTCGAACGCTATCAGCAAACCGTGCGCGCCGACGCGCCGTGGCTGCCGAATAACGTCGATTTCATCCAGCGCACCAACGGACTGGCGAACCGCGATGAAGTGAAAAATATCATTTTCGATGCCAGCTATCTGATCCTCGGACTGGGTGACGTGTACCTCGGCGCGCCGTGCGCGGTGCCGGTCGATCCGCGCCATCGCCTGCTCAGTTCCAAATACAATCCGGCGCGCACGTTTACCGCCGAAGGCACGGTGGGTATCGGCGGCATGTACATGTGCATTTATGGCATGGATTCGCCGGGCGGCTATCAGCTGGTGGGCCGCACGTTGCCTATCTGGAACAAGTTCCTGAAAAACGAGCAGTTCAAAAACGGCGAGCCGTGGCTGCTGCACTTCTTCGATCAGGTGCGCTTCTACGAGGTCACCGAAGCCGAACTGGACATTCAGCGCGACGCGTTCCGCGAAGGCCGCGCTCAAATTCGCATCGAAGAGACCGAGTTCGATTTTGCGCAATATACGCAATTTCTTGCCGACAACGCCGCCGATATTGCTGATTTTCGCACAAAACAGTCACAAGCTTTTACTCGCGAAGTTGCGCACTGGCAGGAAGCGGAAAGCGTTGCCGTGGAAGCCGCCGCCAATGCCGTGCAGTTAGTAGAAGACGATGCGGGTCAGGACGGTCATTTAGTCAGCGCCGATCTGAACGGTAACGTCTGGAAAATCCTGGTGGAGCCGGGTCAGCAGGTCGAAGAAGGCCAGCCGCTGATCGTCGTCGAAGCCATGAAAATGGAACTCTCGGTGAATGCGCCCTGTGCCGGAACCGTACTGAAAATCAGTTGCCAGCAGGGTCGTCCGGTCGGGCCGGGTGATGCCTTGCTGTGGCTGGACACAGCCGTTTAACGCTATCGACAAACAGGGAACAACTCATGCAACTGACGGGCCCGAAATCTTCACGCAGTAAAAGCCGTCCGGAAGGACTGGCGGAACGTATTTATCAACAGCTGAAAGACGACATTTTCAGTTTCCGCCTGCTGCCGGGTGACCGGTTCAGCGAAAACGACATCGCTGACCGGATGGACGTCAGCCGGACACCGGTGCGTCAGGCGCTGTTCTGGCTGGAACACGAAGGCTACGTCGAGGTGTTTTTTCGCAGCGGCTGGCAGGTTCGCCCGTTCGATTTCGACTTTTTCGAACAGCTTTACGATCTGCGCATCGTGCTGGAACTGGAAGCGGTGAAGCGTCTTTGCGCCCTTCCGCCGTCCTTGCAGCCGTTGCAACTGGCTGAACTGAAAGCGTTCTGGGTCGATCAGCCGCAACTGGCTGATGGTCAGCTGGTTTCGCGCTATGACGAAGAGTTTCACATGACGCTGGTGGCTGCGGCCGGAAACGCCGAAATGGCGCGTATCCACCGCGAGCTGACGGAGAAAATCCGCATCATCCGGCGGCTGGATTTCACTAAAGGTGAGCGTGTGAACGCCACTTACCAAGAGCACGCGAGCATTTTGCTCGCCATCATTCATCAACAAACTGAGGAGGCACAGCGCCAGCTACACGATCACATTGCCGTCAGTAAAGCCGAGGTGCGCAAAATTACTCTGCATATGCTGCACCAGGCGCGGGCGGAGAGTGACGAGGGCAACCCGTCATGACTTTTTTAAATGTTTTTTCGACTTTCTACATAACAGCGTTCTCTTAACTTTTTTCAGAGGGTACATCTATGCAACGTCGACGTTTTATTAAAGCCTTTGCTCTTTCCGCCACCGTAGTCAGCATGGGCTTAGCCTGGAGCGCGCAGGCTGCCGACACCATTAAAGTCGGTATCATGCATTCGCTTTCCGGCACTATGGCCATTTCAGAAACCCCGCTGAAAGACGTGGCGCTGATGACCATTGACGACATCAACGCCAAAGGCGGCGTGCTCGGTAAAAAACTGGAACCGGTGGTGGTCGATCCGGCCTCTAACTGGCCGTTATTCGCCGAAAAAGCCCGCCAGTTGCTGACACAGGATAAAGTCGCGGTGGTGTTCGGCTGCTGGACGTCGGTGTCGCGTAAATCTGTGTTGCCGGTGTTTGAGGAGCTGAACGGTCTGCTGTTCTATCCGGTGCAGTACGAAGGTGAAGAGATGTCACCAAACGTGTTCTACACCGGCGCCGCGCCTAACCAGCAGGCCATTCCGGCGGTGGAATATCTGATGAGCGAAGACGGCGGCGCCGCTAAACGCTTCTTCCTGCTCGGCACCGACTACGTGTATCCGCGCACCACCAACAAAATCCTGCGCGCCTTCCTGCATTCCAAAGGCGTGAAAGACAGCGACATCGAAGAAGTCTATACGCCGTTCGGTTACAGCGATTACCAGACCATCGTTTCCAACATTAAGAAATTCTCCGCGGGCGGAAAAACTGCGGTGATCTCCACCATCAACGGCGATTCCAACGTGCCGTTCTACAAAGAGCTGGCGAATCAGGGCGTAAAAGCGACCGACGTGCCGGTAGTGGCGTTCTCGGTTGGCGAAGAAGAACTGCGCGGCATCGATACCAAACCGCTGGTCGGCGATCTGGCCGCATGGAACTACTTCCAGTCTGTCGATAACCCGACCAACAAGAAATTCGTGGCCGAATGGAAGGCCTACGCCAAAGCTCACAAACTGCCAAATGCCGATACCGCTGTGACCAACGACCCGATGGAAGCGACCTATGTCGGCATCCATATGTGGGCTCAGGCGGTGGAAAAAGCCGGGACGACGGATGTGGATAAAGTCCGCGCCGCCATGGCCGGGCAGACCTTCGCTGCACCTTCCGGTTTCACGCTGACCATGGATAAAACCAACCATCACCTGCACAAACCCGTGATGATCGGCGAAATCGAATCCAACGGTCAGTTCAACGTGGTCTGGCAGACCGACAAACCTATCCGCGCCCAGCCGTGGAGCCCGTACATCGCGGGTAACGATAAAAAGCCAGATACCCCGGTGAAAACGGTTAACTGATTAAGCTCCCTCGAACGAAGGGGTGGTTGGATAAACCGGTCAGCTCCCTCCCCTGCGAAGGGGAGGGTTGGGGTGGGGTATTAATGGCAACATGGAATCTCAGGTTGTCTGCAAAACCCCCTCCCGGCCTCCCCCTTCGCAGGGGGAGGAGCCAACCAGCATCAACTTTATGCGGCGAGAACATTATGAGAATCCTCATCAGGCCACTGCTTTTCCTGCTTTGTTGCCTTCCGCTTCTGGCCGAGGCGGGTGCGGCGAATGACTTTGCTGCCGCCAGCCGCAGTCAGCAGGCGACGTTATTACAGCAATGGGCGGCGGATCCGCAGCCGGAAAGGCTGCCGCTGCTTGAGGCGCTGAAGCAGGAAAACGTCGTCACCGACGAAGCGAAACACGCGTTCATCCGGAACGGCGATCAGCTGACACCGCTGGAAGGCGACGTAAAACCGCAGGGTGAAGCTAAAAAAGTCTGGCTGAACAACCGCCTGCGTATTTTGATTGCCAATGCGCTTTCCGCGCATCGCCTGGTCAGCACCGACAGCGCCGTTCGATTGCAGGCCGCCAAATCCTTACAGCGTGAAGCGCAGGCCGACCAGTTGCCGCTGCTGACTCATCGTCTTGAACTGGAAAAAGACAGTGCGGTTCACGACGCCCTTTCCATCGCGCTGGCGAATTTACAGCTGACCGATGCCAGCCCGCAGGTGCGCCTGAAAGCCGTTGAGCTGCTCGGCACATCGGGCGATCCGGACACACAAGGCCGTTTGCAGAGCCTGACTGACCCGAAAACTGAGCCTGATGCCACGGTGCGTGACGCCGCGCTCGCCAGCCTGAAAGCGGTGCAGCATCGTCTGATGATCGGCGATTTACTGGGGCAGGCCTTTACCGGTTTATCGCTCGGCTCAATTCTGCTGCTCGCTGCGCTCGGTCTGGCGATCACTTACGGCTTGCTGGGCGTGATTAACATGGCGCACGGCGAGATGTTAATGCTCGGCTCCTATTCGACTTACATGGTGCAGTCGCTGTTTCAGCATTACGCGCCGGGGCTGCTGGCGCTGTATCCGCTGGTCGCGCTGCCGGTGGCCTTTTTCATCACGGCGGGGATGGGTATGGTGCTCGAGCGCACCGTCATCCGCCATTTATACGGTCGTCCGCTGGAAACTCTGCTGGCGACCTGGGGCATCAGCCTGATCCTGATTCAGGGCGTGCGCGTGCTGTTTGGCGCGCAAAACGTCGAAGTAGCGAATCCCGGCTGGCTTTCAGGCGGCATTCAGTTGCTGCCCAATCTGGTGCTGCCATACAACCGCATCGCGGTGATCATCTTTGTATTGCTGGTACTCGGCCTGACCTGGCTGCTGCTCAATAAAACGCGCCTCGGCATGAACGTACGCGCCGTGACACAAAACCGCGCGATGGCGGCCTGCTGCGGCGTGCCGACCGGACGCGTCGATATGCTGGCGTTCGGCCTCGGTTCCGGCATTGCCGGACTAGGCGGCGTCGCGCTGTCGCAACTGAGCAACGTCGGCCCGGAACTCGGTCAGGGCTACATCATCGACTCGTTCCTGGTAGTGGTACTCGGCGGCGTCGGACAGCTGGCAGGCACCGTGGTGGCGGCCTTTGGTCTGGGCATCGTGAACAAAATCCTTGAGCCGGAAATCGGCGCGGTACTGGGCAAAATCCTGATCCTCGCGCTGATAATCCTGTTTATCCAGAAACGTCCGCAAGGACTCTTCGCCTTCAAAGGCAGGGTGATTGACTGATGAGCCAGCCTCTGACGATTACCGGCGTACAAAAAGCGCCGAAGATTGCGATTTCGGTGGGCGCGCTGGTGCTCATCATCCTGATTGTGATGCCGTTTCTGGCGCTGCTGCCCGCCACAAATCCGCTGGCGATCTCCACCTATACGCTGACGCTGGCAGGAAAGATCCTTTGTTATGCGATCGTCGCGATCGCGCTCGATCTGGTCTGGGGCTACGCCGGTTTGTTATCGCTCGGTCACGGATTATTTTTTGCGCTCGGCGGCTATGCGATGGGCATGTATTTAATGCGCCAGGCCGCAGGCAGCGGGTTACCAGACTTTATGTCATTTCTGTCATGGAACGAGTTGCCGTGGTTCTGGGCAGGTACTCAGCATTTCGCCTGGGCGCTGTGCCTGATCGTTCTGGTGCCCGGCGCGCTGGCATTTGTGTTCGGCTATTTTGCCTTCCGTTCAAAAATCAAAGGCGTGTATTTTTCCATAATGACGCAGGCGCTGACCTACGCCGGTATGTTGCTGTTTTTCCGCAATGAAACCGGCTTCGGCGGCAATAACGGTTTTACCGGTTTCACCACCCTGCTCGGCTTTCCGGTCACCGCCACCGGCACGCGCGTCGGCCTGTTTCTGGCGACGGTTCTGGTGCTGGTCGCGAGCCTTGCGCTCGGTTTCGCGCTGGCACGCAGTAAATATGGCCGCGTGCTGACGGCAGTGCGCGACGCCGAAAACCGGCTGATTTTCTGCGGCTACGATCCGAAAGGTTTCAAGCTGTTCGTCTGGACGATTTCCGCCATGCTGTGCGGTCTGGCGGGCGCGCTGTATGTGCCACAGGTCGGCATCATCAATCCGAGCGAAATGTCACCAACCAACTCCATCGAAGCCGCCATCTGGGTGGCGCTCGGCGGGCGCGGTACGCTGATCGGCCCGATTATCGGCACGGGCATCGTCAACGGTGCGAAAAGCTGGTTCACCGTCGCCATTCCCGAATACTGGCAATTTGTTCTCGGCGGCATGTTTATTCTGGTGACGTTGTTCCTGCCGCAAGGCGTGATTGGCCTGCTGCGCAAGAGGAAATCCTGATGAGCCCGATGACCATGACCGAAGATCTGTTTACCCAGCCGCATCTGGCGGACAGGCATCGCCTGCAAACCGATCCGATTTTGCAGCTGGAAAACATCAATGTCAGTTTTGACGGATTTAAGGCGCTGACCAATTTGTCGCTGAACATCGGCGTCGGCGAATTACGTTGTGTGATTGGCCCGAACGGCGCAGGGAAAACCACGCTGATGGACGTGATAACAGGAAAAACCAAACCGCAAAGTGGCCGTGTTTTTTACGATCAGCGCACCGACCTGACGAAGCTGGATCCGGTACGCATTGCGCAGTCCGGCATCGGCCGCAAATTCCAGAAACCGACGGTGTTTGAAGCGCTGACGGTGTTCGAAAATCTGGAAATCGCGCAGAAAACCAATAAGTCGGTGTGGGCGTGCCTGCGCGCCAAAATGAACAGCGAACAGCGCGACCGCATTGATGAAATGCTCGGCACACTGCGTCTGGCGGCTGAACGTCATCGTCCGGCAGGGCTGCTGTCACACGGTCAAAAACAGTTTCTGGAAATCGGTATGCTGCTGGTCCAGGAGCCGCATCTGTTGCTGCTCGATGAACCGGCAGCAGGCATGACCGATGCCGAAACGGAGTACACCGCCGAGCTGTTCAAACAGCTGGCGGGAAAGCATTCGCTGATGGTGGTCGAGCACGATATGGGGTTTGTAGAAACCATCGCCGATCACGTGACGGTTCTGCATCAGGGACAGGTTCTGGCCGAAGGTTCGCTGCGGGAAGTGCAGGCCAATGAGCAGGTTATCGACGTGTATTTAGGGCGCTGAGGAATTGCATTATGTTGCAGGTAAATGAACTGAATCAGTTTTACGGCGGCAGCCATATTCTGCGCGGCCTGTCCTTCGAGGCCAAAATCGGCGAAGTGACGTGCCTGCTCGGGCGAAACGGCGTCGGCAAAACCACGCTGCTGAAATGCCTGATGGGGCTAGTCCCGGCGAAATCCGGCACCATCAGCTGGCAGGATCAGGTGATCAATAACCGCAAACCGCACCAGCGCGTGCAGGCGGGAATTGCCTACGTCCCGCAGGGTCGCGAAATTTTTCCGCGCCTGACGGTCGAAGAAAATCTGCTAATGGGCTTATCGCGCTTTTCCGGCAGCGATTCCAGGCAGGTGCCGGACGAGATCTACCACCTGTTTCCGATCCTGCTGGAAATGAAACATCGTCGCGGCGGGGATTTGTCCGGCGGTCAGCAGCAACAGCTGGCGATTGGCCGCGCGCTGGCCTGCAAACCCAGCCTGCTGATCCTCGACGAACCGACAGAAGGCATTCAGCCATCAGTTATCAAGGAAATCGGCGCAGTGATTAAACAGCTTGCCGCCCGAGGAGACATGGCAATCCTGCTGGTCGAGCAATTCTACGATTTCGCCGCCGAACTCGCCGACAGCTATCTGGTGATGTCGCGCGGCAGCATCGTCAAACGCGGTCGCGGAGAAGAAATGGAGGCGGAAGGCGTGCGGGCGCTGGTGGCGATTTAGTCGATACTGACTTTTTCAAGACAAGCTGCTACTTTTCAGCCACATTTACAGCCATTTCCAAGTCCCGCTGAAAAGAATACAAAGTATGAAAATCAAAAGTCAGGAAGCCCTGGTGCGTCAGCGTAAGCGCTGGATCATGCTGGTGGTACTGTTCGCGGTTATCGCGGGAGGTTATCAGTGGTGGAAACAGGGGAAACTCGTCTCCGAGCAGTGGAGCCCGAATAAAGAGTATGTGGTGCGCGAGTACCGGACATTCGAATTTATCCCGCGTATGACCATGCCAGGCGATGGCGGGCATTATTCCGGTTATATGCGTGTGTACAACCGTGACGGCAAACAGTTCTACGAAGAGTATTCCGATCTTCTCGACTTTATCGAAGGCCCGTTCTGGGCGAAGGAAGGCGTTTACTGGATGGGCAATGACAACCAGGACATCGTACGGCTGCCTACATCACCTGTTGAGTAAGTAACAGAGACAAAAAAGCCGCGACTTGCGCGGCTTTTAGCATTTCAACACAAGGCTGAAACCTTAGCTTCTGACTTTACGGTAGATAAACAGAACGACGATCGCACCGATCACTGCGACAACGAAGCTGCCGAAGTTGAAGCCGTCTACTCGACCAAAGCCGAAGAAAGTACTGATATAGCCACCGATCACGGCACCGACAATACCCAGAACGACAGTCAGAATAAATCCGCCGCCATCTTTGCCAGGCATGATCCATTTCGCCAGAATACCTGCAATCAGACCAAAGATAATCCAGGATAAAATTCCCATTTTCGACTCCTCCGAATAAATTTCCGTTACCGTGAATATTGTTCAACCAAGTTAGCTAAACAAGAGCAGAACTATTTAGGCCCTGCGAGCTGAAAGTGTGTTTTACACCAACGCCCCTCTTCTTGAACTGCAAGTAAAGTCTAGCACCCTTTCGACAAAACCGCCCAAAATCAGCAGGAAGGGACAGAAACGCAGAGAAATCTAAGGCAATTTCAGGCTGTGTCAGCACGAATGCGGTTTCGTCAGCCACCCGCACGGGGACGTAAAATTGCGTAAAATTTAGACCAAATATTTTGAATGAGATACTCAAATCAATCCGTTTTTCATCGTCAGCCATCCGGCCTATTATGCATCCATCGAAAGGCAAACACCTTTCACTCTCATAAACCTGAATGGATTAATCATCATGAAAAACGTCAAAATTTTTGCTGTAGCTGCAACCCTTTCCCTGATCTCTTTTGGCAGCTTCGCGGCTCAACAGATTACTCAGCCATCCGGAGACATGCAGAAAATCGGCGTAATTTCCGCGGCTAACTCCACCACCCTCGGCGGTCTGGAAGCGAAATTATCTCAGCAGGCGAAAGACGCAGGCGCATCTTCTTACCGCATCATCTCCGTGACCGGTAATAACAAACTGCACGCTGACGCTGAAATCTATAAATAATCTCCCGCATAAAACCCTCTGAAAAGCCTGTGGAAGCCCGACTTCCACAGGCTTTTTTATTTGCCAGTATTTTTATGCCAAATTTTTCCTTATTTCGCGATTGCATCTCTCCCATCCTGTTCACTATTCTGGTTTTTTCGCTCATCAGGAAAAGCCATGACTGTTACCGAATCTCTCCTTTCTTACGCGCTTGCTGCGGGAATTTTAACGCTGACGCCGGGACTTGATACCGCTTTAGTTCTGCGCACGGCAGCCAGTCAGGGCAGCAAAAAAGCGTTATCGTCAGCATTTGGTATCAGTACCGGCTGTCTTATCTGGGGCGCGATGGTCGCTCTGGGGCTGGGGGCGGTGCTGGCAGCTTCTGAAATGGCGTTTACGTTACTTAAGTGGACCGGTGCGGCGTATCTGGCCTGGCTTGGTCTGCAAATGCTTCTCAAACCCCGCAGCGAAATGAATATGGCCACGCCTGAGAACGGCGGAAAAATGCTACGTATCGGCAATTCTCCGTTCATGAGAGGGCTGTTTGGCAATGTACTGAACCCGAAAGTCGGCGTGTTCTATGTCTCTTTCCTGCCGCAGTTTGTCGCCACAGGTTATCCGCTCGGGCCTTATATTTTTGGACTCGCTGCCATGCACGCCGTCATTGGCACCCTGTGGTCAGTCACGATGATTTCTGCCACGCGCCCGCTGTCGCGCTGGTTACGTCGCCCGGCGGTGGTCAGAACGCTTGATCGCTTAACCGGCACCGTTTTTCTCGCCTTTGCAGTACGACTCGCTATGACTAAACGCTAACTAAAAGGAATGCTGTCATGAAGACCCGCCTCAGCCATGCCCCGACTGAAAACGATCTTGAGGAGATCAAAACTGCCCTGCGTAATTTCAACCGCAACTTTGTCCCGCAGTCGAAGTTTCGTGCGTTAGGTATTTTTGTGGAAGATGAGAACGGAAGTAAACAAGCGGGGATTGTGGCGGAAACGGTCGGCAACTGGATGTATATCCAAATGTTGTGGGTAGATGAGTCGTTACGTGGAAAAGATGTAGGGACACAGCTGATTGCAGAAGCGGAAGCAGAAGCTAAAACGCGGGGTTGTCGCTATTCACTGGTCGATACGTTTAGTTTTCAGGCCCGGCCATTCTATGAGCGGATGGGGTACGAAATGCAGATGGAGCTGGAAGATTATATCCGCGATACGCGCACGCCTGAGGATGCACCTTCTACCCATACGCGGTATTTCCTGACCAAAAAATTAGGCTGAATGATCAAAGCGCGGCTGCACGGGCCGCGCAGTTTTTCAGTTATTTAGCAGACAGGGCCAGCCATTCCTGAACCGCAGGTCGCTGCCACTGTGCCTCAGCGTAAGCCGCGAGTTTCTCCGGCATTGCATCGCCGTTGAGCCGCAGACGGTTCAGCATCAGCGCCAGATCCACATCCGCAATACTCCATTCACCAAACAAATGTTCTTTGTCGCCCAGCAAACGCTCCGCAGCGGCATATAACTTTTCAGCGGCCTGCTCCCCGTTAGCAGAAAGCGGCGGACATTTTGCCCCGGCAAACACCACTTCCGTTGAGCGTTCCTGACGGATGGGCATCAGATCACTGCGCAGCCACGCCTGCACTTCACGCGCTTTGGCACGGTTTTCCGGATCCGCCGGATAGATAGCCGGAAACGTCGGCGCGGGGAAAAGTTCTTCAACATACTCATCAATCGCCGAAGATTCGGACAGCACAAAGGTGCCGTTGGTCAGCGTCGGAACGCGACGGGTCATGGACAGCGCGGAATAGGTTTCTTGCAGGTTCTCCGCATCTGCCAGGCTGACTGTCTCCAGTTCAAACGGGATGCCCTTTTCAGTCAGCGCCACAAAAGCAGACATCACGTAAGGACTGAAAAAATTAGCATCAGAATACAAAATCAGCGAAGACTGGCTCATGGAAATCTCCTGAAAAAATAAAGCAAAGGAAGAAAAACATAGCGCAGAAAGCGGGATGTGTCGTTAAAAAACCGGCCGGTAAAGATAAACGTTCGCATCCTGCCCACGTCTCCCTATACTGCTGTTATGTCGGCTGATTCAGCACCTTTCCAGGGAACTCCTATGAAGTCATGGCTCTTACCTCTTTTGCTGCTTGCCCCACTGTGTTCGCAGGCGGCTTCCACGCCGAAAGAAATCAAAGCGCGCTTCAGCCAGTTTAAGGTCGGGGATAAAACCATTTGCCTCGATGACGTGACCTATGCGAACAACAACAAAATGAAAGTCATTGAGAACGGTTTTGTGGTCTCGAAGAGAAAAAACGTGCTGATTTATCAGAGCAATACGCTTTTTTTGCTCGGCAATGACGTTACGGTGAACATCAAGGCGATCATCGAAAGCCGCGCCGGGAAAACCTCTTTCAACAACCAGTTCAAGCAGGCCATGATTCAGGTTGACGGGCTGGACGATCCGGCGCGTGCCAATGAGAAAGCGAAAATCATTCAGTCATTCGAAGACGTGATTTCCGACAAGCATAATGAAACGCCTTACAGCTCCGTGGCGCTGACCGATAAGGGCTACATCATCACGCAGGTCGAAAGCCACTCCACGACCATCAGCGAATGTTACGTCACGCCCTATAAGAAGCCGGAAAACACTAAATAAATCAGAGGGAAATGATGACCGTTTTAGTACCGATGAGTGCCGCGTTTTATCAGAGTTTCGCCGAACAGCTGGCGAAGGATTATGCCGAAGAGAACGTGACCGCCGGTCTTTGGCAGGCGGAGTCAGCGCTGGAGCGCGCGCGCAGTTCTACGCAAAGTGCGCTGCCACAAGGTGTTGATACGCCGGATCATCATCTTTTTGAAATCAGAACGGAAGCGCACGGCGAGACCGCGGGTTATTTATGGTTTTCCAACGTGGAACGCTATGGCGTGCGCAGTGCGTTCGTGTACGAACTGACGGTGCACCCGCAATTTCGCCGTCAGGGTCATGCGGCGGCAGCATTCAGACTGATGGAAGAACACTTGCGGGAACAGGGTTGCATGGCTATCGAACTGAATGTCTTTGCCAGCAATCCCGGTGCACAGGCGCTGTACGCCAGCCTCGGTTACGTCACGACCAAAATGAATATGCGTAAACCGCTTAGCGGGAATACTTGATAAATTCAGTGAGTTTTCCGATACGATCGTAAAGTTTGCGGGCCGTGTGGTTAGTGGTTTTCGTCGTCCAGTAGACATTGGCTTTGTCATTCTGGTCGGCGTAAGCGTAAACCGCCTCGACCAGCTTCTGCCCGATCCCCAGTTTTCTTGCGCTGTCATCAACGTATAAATCCTGCAAATAGACCACCTGCTGCATGTGCCAGCCATGATCGTGATTGATGCAGTTCACCAGGCCGACCAGTTTCCCTTCGTACTGTGCCACATAGCCAAACATGTCGGCATAGTCAGGCTGCGACAAACGCTCGAAAGTGTAATCAAACTGCGCCGGATCCAAATCTGACTGGTAAAAATCCAGATAATCACGCCACAGAATTTCCCAACCTTCGCGGTCAGCGGGCGTTAACGGGCGGATCACAACATCTTGCGGCTGGCTCATCAGGTCATTCTCCTCAGGAAATGAAAACGTTACGGACGCGACTGCGGATAATGTATCAGGTCGTGGAAACGCACGGAATGGCCACTTTCGTTGCGATATGCGTGCGGGCAATCGGCGGCAAAACGCAGCGCTTCACCGGCACCCAGTACGCGCGTCACGCCATCCACGGTCATCGTCAGTTCGCCTTCAATCACAATCACATGCTCAATGACACCGGCCTCGTGCGGCGTGGATTCGCTGCAACCGTCCGGCTCGAGATCGATAACAAACATGTCCATACGCAAGGTTGTGTCGTAAGGGAATAACGGCACGACACGCATCCCCGAGGTTTTGCTGTTAAACGTGGTCAGTAAACCGTGACGATGCAACGCCGCTGACTGTTCAGGTGGCGTTTCGAGAAACTCTGAGAAAGACACATTCAGCCCGCTGGCGATTTTCCACAATGTTGCCACCGTCGGGCTGGATTCGCCGCGCTCAATCTGACCCAGCATGGCCTTACTGACGCCGGTCTGCTCTGCCGTCTGAGTGAGACTCCAGCCGCGCTCGCTGCGTACCGCTTTCAACTGGCTGCCAATATGACGGGTGAGTTCCTGCATTTTGTCTCCTCGGCGCGATGATCGTTCATCGCGATTGTGCGTTATAACGCACAGTGATATCGTGAGCGCATCAGATGTGCGCTATAACGCACAACAGCATACCGCCAGCGACCGGTAACCCGAAGGATTTTCACAAATGACCACACGTTTCAGTTTGCAGGATGTCACTTTTTCGGCGGTAATCGCCGGATTTGTCGCGGTTTTAGTCGGTTATACCAGCTCAGCGGCGATTATCTTTCAGGCAGCAGAAGCGGCGGGTGCCAGTGTGGCGCAAATCGGCGGATGGCTGAGCATGCTGGGCCTGGGAATGGGCGTCACCAGTATTGGCCTTTCGCTTTACTACCGCACGCCGGTAGTGACTGCCTGGTCAACGCCCGGTGCAGCGTTACTGGTCACCAGCCTGCCCGGCACATCGCTTAACGACGCCATCGGCGTGTTTGTTTTTGCCACCGGCCTGATCCTGCTGTGCGGCGTCACCGGCTTATTTGCCAGACTGATGCACTCTATTCCGCAGGCGCTTTCGGCGGCGATGCTGGGCGGGATTCTGCTGCGTTTCGGGCTGAATGCGTTTACCTCGCTGCAAAGCAATTTCGCCCTTGCGGGCACCATGTGTCTGGTGTACCTGCTGGCGAAACGCGCCCTGCCGCGTTATGCGGTGGTACTCGCGCTGGCGGCCGGCCTGATTGTCGCCGGATTACAGGGAGGTATTGCGCTGCATGGCCAGACGCTGACGTTCGCGGCTCCGGCATTTGTGATGCCGCATTTCACGCTTTCTACCCTGATTGGCGTCGGCATACCATTTTTCGTCGTGACAATGGCTTCGCAAAATGCGCCGGGGATCGCCACGCTGAAAGCGCATGGCTATCACCTGCCCGTTTCACCGCTGATTTCGTGGACGGCGCTGACAGCGTTAATTCTGGCGCCGTTCGGCGGATTTACCGTCTGTATTGCCGCCATTACCGCCGCAATTTGTATGGGCGAGGATATCCATCCTGATCCAAAAAAACGTTATATGGCCGCCGTCGCGGCAGGGGTTTTCTATCTGATTGCCGGTGTGTTTGGCGGATCTATCGGCATGGTCTTTACCGCATTGCCTGAAGCGCTGATCCACACCATCGCCGGGCTGGCGTTGCTCGGCACCATTGCGGGCAGTTTGTATCGCGCGCTGGAAAACGAGCGTCAGCGCGATGCGGCGATTATCACCTTTCTGATCACTGCTTCGGGTGTCACGCTGCTGGGTGTCGGTTCGGCATTCTGGGGGCTGGTGGGTGGCGTAATCACGCATCTTATCCTCAGCATTCCGGCACGAAATCGTGATAAATCCGCCGGGAAAGGTTGAGTCCGTTCAAGTTATGGGTAACAGGTTTTCGTAACACAGCGCAAAGTGACGACGATCACATTTTCTGACCGATAAACCCTCTTTACTGGGCGCAATCAGGGCCTTTAAAGAGCGAGAATTCCATGACTATTGCCACACAATCCTGCGTCGTGACCGGGAAAAAAGACGTCTCGGTGATCGACCAGACCATCAACTACACAGGCCAGGGCACGCTGGTGAAAATCACCCGCGGCGGCATCTGCGGCTCTGACCTGCATTATTACGAACACGGCGCAGTGGGTGATTTCAAGGTGCGCGAGGCAATGGTGCTCGGTCACGAAGTGGTCGGTGTGGTAGAGAAATCGGATAACCCGGATTTGCGACCCGGTCAGAAAGTCGCGCTGAACCCGAGCAAGCCGTGCAAGGCCTGCAAATATTGTCTGTCAGGCGATGAAAATCAGTGCACCACCATGAAATTTTTCGGCAGCGCGATGTATTTCCCGCACATCAACGGCGCGTTCACGCAGTACAAAATCGTCGACAGCAATCAGTGTATTCCTTACGACAATCAGGTCAGTGACCGTCTGATGGTGTTCGCAGAACCGCTGGCCGTCGCCATTCATGCCGTGAATCAGGCAGGCGATATTCATGGCAAAACAGTGTTTGTTTCCGGCGTCGGCCCGATTGGTTGCCTGATCGTGCTGGCGGCGAAGGCCAAAGGTGCCGCGCAAATCGTGGTGACAGACCCCAGCGAACGCTGCCGCACGCTGGCACTGGCCGTGGGCGCAAGCAAAGCACTGGATGCCGCACAGGGCGATTTCAGCGAATATCAGGCAGAGAAAGGCTTCTTTGATGTCTCCTTTGATGCCTCCGGCCATCCGTCTTCCATCCGCCGTTGTCTGGAAGTGACCCGCGCACGCGGCACGCTGGTGCAGGTGGGTATGGGACCAGTGGTCAATGAATTCCCGCTGATGATGCTGATTGCTAAAGAAATTAACTGGGTCGGCAGCTTCCGTTTCACGGAAGAATTCAATACCGCAGTGGAATGGCTGGCGAATAAAACCGTCGATCCAATGCCGTTACTGTCAGCCGAATTCCCGCAGGAAAGTCTGGTGGAAGCGCTGGATTATGCGACGGATAAATCCAAAGCATCGAAAGTGCAGCTGGTTTTCTAGTTCAGTCTGCAACGACAATCACAATATTAAAACACCGTTTCATTTTATGATGTCCTCTGATTTTTATCCTCAGAGGACATTGGCATTATGGTAAAGGACAACGCGAAAAAGCAGGTCGCACTGCTGCTGGCGGACGGATTTGAAGAAGGCGAAGCAGTGATTGTGCTCGATATTCTCGAGCGGCTGGAAATTCAGGTCACTACGCTGGCCTGCCAGAAAAGCCTGACGCTGCGCACGTATCACGGTATTCAGATGCAAGCCAACGAATTGCTTTCTGCGCAGGGCGACCGTTTATTCGATGCCGTCGTCATGCCCGGCGGGCCGGAAGGCTCAGTGGCGCTGGCGGCCAGCAAAGAGGTCGTGGAATTTGTCCGGCGTCATGATGAAGCCGGTAAACTGATCTGTCCGCTGTGCTCCGCTGCGGCACGCGTGCTGGGCGGCAACGGCCTGCTGAAAGGGCGTCGCTATGTGTGTTCCGGCGATTTATACCAAGACGTAAAAGACGGTGTTTACGTCAATCAGTCCTTTGTTGAAGATGGCAATTTACTCAGCGGTAAAGGATTAGGACTGGCATTCGATTTTGCTTTCCAGCTGGCGTACCGCCTGACCGGTGACGCTGAAACCACGAATTTCCAGGCTGATCATATCGATTACCACCACTGGCGCGCCGACCAGAAACTTTGATCAAAATGCTGTGATTAAAATGCTTCACTTCCGGCGGATGGCACAGGTCGTCCGCCGCTGTCAGTATCATGTCCGTTTTTGGCATTCTCCCTTTTATCTTTCAGGCGCACACTGACTTCACACACATCAGATGGAGTCCGAAAATGACACACAGCGCCCTGTTAAACATCGACGTTCAGCGTTCCTTCGAACAAAAAGATTTCTGGCAGCAGGATGATTTACCGGCTTTCAGCGCAGCATTAACCCGCCTGATCGACGGCTGTCAGACCCGTAACGTGCCGGTCATCGACGTATTTCACGTCAATCCCGATGGCGTATTTTCGCTCGATTCCGGTCTGGTGACGCCGATGTCCTTCCTCAGTCATCAGCCGCAACATGTGGTGCATAAACACGTCCACAATTCCCTGACTGAATCCGGCCTCGACGGCTGGCTGCGTGAAAGCGACATCACGCATCTGATCATCGCCGGAATGCGCACCGAACAGTGCTGCGAAACCACGGCGCGCGTGGCGTCAGATCTGGGCTATTCCGTGACCTTTGTGACCGAAGCGACACTGACCTTCCCGATGACCCACGCCAGCGGCATCACGCTGAGCGCGCAGGACATCAAACTGCGTACCGAACTGGTTCTCGCTGACCGCTTTGCCACCGTCACCGACGTATCCGGTGCGCTGGCGAAACTCGACCGCGCTGTGTGAAGATAGCGTTTTCCCCTGCGGACGGATGAAACACTATGCAGCGAAATGTCTACTTTGTGACGCTCCCCGGCGTGATGTCGTTAGATCTTACCGGGCCGGCGGAAGCGCTGCGCCTGAGCGGGCAATTCCGCCTGCATTACATCGGGCCGCAGGCGGAAGTCATGATGTCGACCGGTCTGACGGTCAGCCATTTGCAGCCATTGCCTGAGAGCCTGCCCGCAGGCAGTATTCTGATCATGCCGGGCGTGGCGGAATCCGCCGAAAACTTTGCCTCGCCGGTCGCCGAAACGGCCTGTGACTGGCTGCATCAGCAGAAAAGCGCGATTGAAGCGGGGAGTTTAACGCTGGTCTGTATCTGCTCCGGCAGCCTGCTGGCCGGGAAAGCCGGGCTGCTCGATGGCTATCAGTGCACCACGCACCATGATGTGATTGACCGCTTACGCCAGCAGGTGCCTGCGGCGCAGGTGAAAGATAACCGGATATTTGTCGAAGACCGTTTTGTACTGACGAGCGCGGGCATCAGCGCCGGTATCGATCTGGCGCTGCATCTGATCGCCACGCATTCAGGGCCGCAGGCCGCGCTGGATGTCGCCCGCGAAATGGTGGTGTATTTTCGTCGTGGCGGCGATGATCCGCAACTTTCCCCGTGGCTGCGCTACCGCAATCACCTGCATCCCGCCGTACATCGCGCGCAAAACCTGATGGCCGCCGAGCCTGAATCCGCCTGGCAGGTGGAAGACGTCGCCGCCAGAGCGCACATCAGCGGCCGTCACCTCACCCGTTTATTCCGCCAGCATCTGGGCATCAGCGTGCGCGACTACCACGAACAACTGCGCATCGCCGTCGCACAGCAGCGCCTGCAACAAGGCTCGGGTATCGAAAAAGCCGCCCTCGCCGCCGGATTCTCATCAGCAAGGCAATTCCGGCGGGCGCAGGAACGATGGAGCTGAAGGTGTTTAACTCACCCAATTGCGCCGGTCTATTTTCCCCAGCGCCATCGCCAGCAATAAACCACCGCCCAGTCCGCAGGCAAACAGATACGCGACGTTCAGCAGCGGATATTGTGGGAGATCAAAGTGCTGACTGCGTAAGCCGATGATGATCAGCGCATGAAAGCCGTAGATAGCCAGCGAATGACGGGAGATCAGCGCAAATCCCGGCAGGATACGTTGCGCCACCGCGTTTTTGAAAACCACAAATAGTGACATGGCGGAGATAAACACCAGCGGGCCGCTGTAGACGTAGAAAGTGTCGGCGAAATTCTGATTAATCTGCATCTGCCGGTAGGTTCCCGTGGCAATCGCCAGCGTGCTGAGAATGAATATGCCGCTGGCGGCCAGCGTGATTGCCGTTTTTTCGGTATTAAGCTGGCTGATAGCGCGCCCCATCAGGGCATAGAGAACGTAATAAAACGCATCGCCACTGATGTACAAATCCAGCGGCAGAAGATGGATTTTCTGCCATGTCAGAACCGGGAGTTGTGGATTCGCCAGCACACCGAGCAGCATTCCTGCGACCAGCAGGTATCTGCCGGAGACGGCTTTGACGTTAATCAGCGGCGAAAGCAGGTAAATCACGATTATCGCGTAGAAGAACCAAAGGTGATAAAACACCGGTTTTTCCAGAATCAAACGCAAAGACGGCCAAAATCCAATTTTTGTCATCGTGAAAATATAAATCAGCGAGACGGCGCTGTAGAACAACAGGCATAAAGTGACGCGCAGGAAATGCCTTTTTTGCGCGCTGCGCTCACCAAAAAACAGCGCCCCGGAAATCATAAAGAACAGCGGCACACAGACACGTGAAGCCGAATTGAGCAAATTGGCGATGGTCCATTCAGCAGTATGGACCGCAGCGAAATTGACCACCAGCGACGTGCTGGCGTGGATCAGCACCACCATCATGCAGGCGAGCGCGCGCAGATTATTTATCCAGCTTATTTTTTGGCTCATTACCTGCGAATTCCTTCTTTACGATGGTGTCTTTGCAGCGTAGCGAGCTTTTACGCGGCTAACAAGGCAAAAGCGCTGATCTCAGATTGTGCTGAACATAAATCAGAAGATTGCGTTGCGCTCAAATAATCGGCAAAATAGCCGACATTGCTGCCTCGCTTGCGAAACCCGCCCGGACAGTCTCTTATTTTCTGCTAATTTTCAAACGATTAGCCTTACGCCTGTGAAATAACTAAAAATGCATAATTCTCCAAATACTGCGTCCCTTTTGGGTCGGCAGGCACTTTTGTTCCCTCTGTGTCTGGTACTTTTCGAGTTCGCGACCTATATCGGTAACGATATGATCCAACCGGGTATGCTGGCCGTCGTGGCTAATTTCAATGCCGGGGAAGAATGGGTGCCGACATCCATGACCGCCTATCTTGCTGGCGGGATGTTCCTGCAATGGCTGCTCGGGCCGTTGTCAGACCGCCGCGGGCGTCGTCCGGTACTGCTGACCGGCGTGACCTTTTTCATCATCACCTGTCTGGCGATTTTGTTCGTACAAAATATCGAACAGTTCATGGTGATGCGTTTCCTTCAGGGGATCAGCCTGTGCTTTATCGGCGCCGTCGGATATGCCGCGATACAGGAATCTTTTGAAGAATCGGTGTGTATCAAAATTACCGCCATGATGGCCAACGTCGCGCTGATTGCACCTCTGCTCGGCCCGCTGGCCGGTGCGGCGCTGATCCACGTCGCGCCGTGGCAGCTGATGTTTGTAATATTTGCCGTGCTCGCCGCCATTGCGCTGTGGGGTTTGTGGAAATCCATGCCGGAAACGGCTTCCCGCCTCGGTGAACCGTTCTCCATGCCCAGCCTGCTGCGTGATTACAAACATGTGCTGAATAACCGTCAGTTCGTGTGTGGCGCGCTGGCGATTGGTTTTGCCAGCCTGCCGCTGCTGACATGGATTGCCCAGTCGCCGGTCATTTTAATCAGCGGCGAAGGCTTAGCGGCCTACGATTACGGCATGCTACAGGTGCCTATTTTCGGCGCGCTGATTATCGGCAACATGACACTCGCGCGCCTGACCGGCAAACGCACGGTCGAATATCTGATTAAGCTGGGTGCAGGACCGATGGTGGTTGGCTTGCTGATCGCCGCCGTTGCCACGCTGTTTTCTGCGCATGCGTATCTGTGGATGACCGCCGGTCTGAGCCTGTACGCTTTCGGAATTGGTGTTGCCAACGCCGGTTTGTACCGCCTGACGCTGTTCTCCAGCGACATGAGTAAAGGCACGGTTTCTGCTGCAATGGGTGTGATCAGCATGATGATTTTCACGCTGGGAATTGAGCTGGCAAAAGTGGCTTACGTCGAAGGCGGTGCGGGCATGTTTAACATGTTCAATCTGTTCAGCGGCCTGGCGTGGTTGGCGCTGGTGGTGGTTTTCCTGCGCAGTCGCCAGGTTGTGTTACCGCCGAATGGCGTGGTGTGACTTCGTACTGAATTGCCTGCTTTTCCCCTCCACCTCTCCTCTTCGCAGGGATGCTTTTACTCCTCCCCCTGCGAAGGGGGAGGCGGGTTTAGCAGACGACTTCGCCCCTAGAACAACCCCATCGGTTTACTCGAGTAACTCACCAGCAGGCACTTAGTTTGCTGGTAGTGATCCAGCATCATCTTGTGGGTTTCACGCCCGATACCTGACTGTTTGTAGCCGCCGAACGCCGCATGCGCCGGATAGGCGTGGTAGCAGTTGGTCCAGACACGGCCAGCCTGGATGTTGCGTCCCATGTGATAGGCCACGTTGCCGTCGCGGCTCCAGACACCCGCCCCCAGCCCGTACGCCGTATCGTTGGCGATTTGCAGCGCCTCATCCATATCTTTAAACGTCGTCACCGCCAGCACCGGTCCGAAGATTTCTTCCTGGAAAACGCGCATGTTGTTTTTACCCAGCAGAATGGTCGGTTGCAGGTAATAACCCTCGTTCAGCGTGCCCTCCAGTTTTTTCTTCGCGCCGCCCGTCAGCACTTCCGCGCCCTCTTTTTTACCGATTTCGATGTAATCCAGAATAGTTTTCATCTGACCGGCAGAGACCTGCGCGCCCATCTGCGTTTCCATATCCAGCGGATTACCGGTTTTAATCGCTTCGACGCGTTTGATGGCGCGTTCCATAAAGCGTTCATAGATGGATTCCTGCACCAGCGCACGGCTCGGGCAGGTACAGACTTCGCCCTGATTGAAAGCGAACAGCGCGAAGCCTTCCAGCGCTTTATCGAAGAATTCGTCTTCTTTATCCATCACATCGGCAAAGAAGATGTTCGGAGATTTACCGCCCAGTTCCAGCGTGGCGGGGATCAGGTTTTGCGCGGCATATCCGGCAATTTGCTGGCCGACTTCGGTCGAACCGGTGAAAGCAACTTTCGCGATGCGTTTGGACGTCGCCAGATATTCGCCAATTTCACCGCCCGCACCGTTGACCACATTGATGACGCCCGCAGGCAGAATATCCTGCACCAGTTCCATCAGCAGCAGGACAGAAAGCGGGGTCAGTTTGGCCGGTTTGAGCACGATGCAGTTACCTGCCGCCAGCGCCGGTGCCATTTTCCAGCACGCCATCAGCAGCGGGAAGTTCCACGGAATGATTTGCGCCACCACGCCCAGCGGTTCGTGGAAGTGATAGGCAACAGTTTCGCTGTCGATTTCGCTGATCCCGCCTTCCTGCGCACGCACGCAGGACGCGAAATAGCGGAAATGGTCGATGGCTAACGGCACATCGGCACCACTGGTTTCGCGGATCGGTTTACCGTTATCCCAGGTTTCGGCGTTGGCCAGCAGTTCGAGGTTTTGTTCCATTCTATCGGCGACTTTCAGCAGCAGGTTTGCCCGTTGCTGTACCGGCATTTTGCCCCAGTCGTCTTTGGCTTTATGGGCGGCGTCCAGCGCCAGCTCAACGTCATCCGTGCTGGAACTGGCAACTTTGCACAGCACTTCGCCGGTCACCGGCGTCAGGTTGTCGTAATACTCTTTTTTCACCGGCGCGACCCATTCACCGCCAATGAAGTTGTCGTATTGTTTTTTGAGTTTGAGCGGGAAACCGTATTCTTCCGGTTTGACGGCATGAGGGTTTTTATCATAAGCCATGATGGAACTCCTTTATGCAGCAGGTTTTAGCAGAGCGCTGCATAAAGTTTAGGCAGTGAAAATCTAACCGGCGGGATGTAATGAGAACTCTTCGAGCGGCTTCACACCTTTTTTGCTGCAACGCTGGCGTTACCACTTCCGGGGGGCGTTGTGCGCGCAAAACTCTCACGCTGGAACAGGCGTTCAACCAGTTTTATCAGCTCAGGATGTTCGACGCACCACCCCGGCGCAATACGACGAAAGTTGATGTAACCCAGACAGCAGGCGACAGCGATATCGGCCACATTCAGGCTTTCAGAATTGAGCAGCGTGCGGCTGGCGGCGTGTTTTTCCAGTGCATCCAGCCCGCGCAGAAGTTTTTCCCGCTGACGCAAAATCCAGGCTTCGTTACGCTTATCGGCATCGCGACGGCCTTCGAGCACTAACGCCACGGCGGCGTCCGTCACGCCGTCGGCCAGCGCTTCGATTTGCTTAACGCGCAAGGCCTCCAACGGCTGCCACGGCAACAGCGTCGGTGCGACATTCATCAGCTCGATGAACTGCACAATGATTGGGGAATCATAAAAAATTTCGCCATCGTCGGCGACCAGCGCGGGGACTTTACCGAGGGGATTGAACTGCGTGATTTTACAGCCCGGTTCGTGGGGCGTGTCGTTAATGAAATCAAAGGGAATGCCTTTTTCCAGCAACATCACCGAAATTTTGCGCACGTACGGGCTGGTATAACTGCCGATCAACTCCATCAGACCCTCCTCGTTTTCAGCGGAACCTCTTTTAAAGCTAGCAGCCGTGCCGGGGTTTACCAGTCACGGCTGCCAGATTTACAGGTTATTGCGCGGGAAACAGGAACGGGTTGATACCGCTGCCGGAAAAGCCTTTATCTTCCATGCGGTCATCAAGCAGCAGCGTGGCGAGATCGTCAGCCACCGCGTCGGCCTGCGGGTCTTTGTCCTGATAAATCAGTTTCAGGTAAGCCCCGCAGTCATCGCAAGATTCCGCTTTTACCGTCGCCTGTTCATCGTCAATCGACCACAGGTTGAGGTGTTCCATCTCATCACAGTTGCTGCATTTCGCCCGCACCACGTGCCATTCGCTTTCGCAAAGATTGCAGTGCAGATAGCGCAGACCGCTGGCCGCTATCACCGCAGAAACCGGAATGCTGCCGCAGACCGGACAGAACTGGCGGTTTTCGCCGTAATCCGCACGCCCGACGCCACGCAGTTGCGCCGCCATCTGCGCCCAGTAAAGGGACAGCGCAGCCCAGATAAACGGCGCTTTGTCGGCGGGAACATGTTTGAAATCCTGGCATAGCAGTTCTGTCGCCATCATTTCGCGCTGAAGGTTCGGAGACTGTTCAAGACGTTCCAGCACCGCGCGTACAGGCTCCGATGCCCCTGGTTTCAGGACAGCAATCAGCGCATCCAGCAGAGTCAGCCAGTGCGACGTACGCGGAAACAGACTGCAATCGAGCGGCGCTTTACCGGCGGCTTTTTGTAATTCGTCGCTCAGGTCGATATCCAGCGGGAACGTCTCAAGCACGTGCTGCTGCGCATTGCAAATCGTGGCGGCAAAGTTCAGATACCCGTCGAGCGGGCTGTCTTCTGCCAGTTTTTTCAGACGACCGGCGCGATTCTGGTAGAGCGTTTTCAGGTTAGCGAACAGTACCGGCGGGATGTTTCCCGCCGTTTTTTTACCGTCAGCCAGCAAGTCCTGTGCAACTATCTGGATGCTCATCCGGTTTTCCTCTGGTCTTGTTCTTTTTTCTGCTCTTCAGCGCGCACCTGGCGATACCAGCGCGGATGATGATACTTCGCCCATGAGACCGGCACTTTGCCCCCGGTCATCGCGTCAATCGAGCCTTTCGCCCAGGTCGCGGCGTAGACGTGCATGATGATCACCAGAATCAGCCCGATACCGGCCAGCGAATGCACCAGCAGCGCCAGGCGGATCAGCGGGATGGGGAAGTAGTCCGCAAACCACGGACGCCAGATAATGACGCCGCTGGCCATCAGCAGCACCAGACAGCTGATCGCCGCCCAGAACACGCATTTCTGGCCGAAGTTATAGCGACCGGTGTCGCCGACTTCATGGTTGGTCAGCACTTTGCCGATGTTTTTTGCCCACACGATGTCGTCTTTTTCAGGCAGATTGTGCTTCCAGTAACGGAAGAACATGCCGAGGAAAGACACGAACATCACCACGCCGAAGAACGGATGGAGAATGCGCGCCAGTTGCGGGGTGCCGTAAACGTTCATCAGCCAGTTAAACGACGGGAAAAAGAAGCCGATGCCACTGAGCGCAAGCGTCACAAAACAAAACGCTACGATCCAGTGATTGAGGCGTTCCGCCAGGCTATAACGCTGGATTAACTTCTCTTTTTTCATGGCCGTTTCTCCTCATCGTCATGTTTATCTTCCCCTTCCGCGTGCTCTTCCTCTTTCACGTAATTCGGCCCTACGCCGAGGAAATGGAAGGCCGCAGCCGCAAAGGTCACCGCGAAGCCCACGGCGGCCAGTGGTTTCCAGACACCTTTCCATAAAGTCACCGCCGCGCTGATCGCCGGGTCTTTTGGCAGGCCGTGATACAGCTGCGGGTTGTCAGCATGATGCAGCACGTACATCACATGTGTTCCGCCAACGCCCTGCGGATCGTACAATCCGGCATGCTCAAAACCACGGTCTTTCAGCTCGCTGACGCGCTCTGCGGCTAAATCCTGCATCGCGGTTTTGGTACCGAAATGGATCGCGCCGGTCGGGCAGGTTTTTACGCAAGCGGGTTCCTGGCCGACGCTCACGCGGTCAACGCACAGCGTGCATTTGTAGGCACGGTTATCTTGTTTGTTAATACGCGGAACGTTGAACGGACAACCGGCGATACAGTAACCGCAGCCGATACAGTGTTCGGACTGAAAATCAACGATACCGTTGGCGTATTGCAGAATCGCGCCTTCCGCCGGACAGGCTTTCAGGCAG
Source organism: Rahnella bruchi (assembly GCF_003614975.1). Classification (GTDB taxonomy): domain Bacteria; phylum Pseudomonadota; class Gammaproteobacteria; order Enterobacterales; family Enterobacteriaceae; genus Rahnella; species Rahnella bruchi. Next base: position 176,426 of record NZ_QZWI01000005.1, read on the forward strand.
CCCGGATCGGCGCAGTGCATGCAGCCGTCTTTGCGGATCAGCCATTCCAGCTTGCCGTTTTGTTCCACTTCCGAGAAACGCATTACCGTCCAGGATTTCGCACTGAGATCCATCGGGTTGTCGTAAACGCCGGTATTAATCCCGACGTCATCGCGCAGGTCGTTCCATTCGGAACAGGCGACCTGACAGCCTTTACAGCCGATGCAGGTGGTGACGTCGATGAGTTTCGCCACTTCCTGCTGATGGTCACGGGCACGCGGCGCTGGCGTGAACCCGTTGGTTGCGGACTTACGAAGTATGTCCTGTGATTGCATTGCCATAATTCGCCTCCGTTAGACCTTTTCCACGTTAACCAGGAACGCCTTGAACTCCGGCGTTTGCGAGTTAGCGTCACCGACTGACGGCGTCAGCGTGTTGGCTAAGTAGCCCTTACGCGTCGCGCCTTCAAAGCCCCAATGGCAAGGAATGCCAATGGTGTCGACGTGTTTACCGTCGATGGTCAGCGGCCGGATGCGTTTGGTCACCACGGCTTTCGCCACGATGAATCCGCGCTTCGAGGAGACTTTCACCTCGTCGCCCTGCGCAATGCCTTTCGCGGCGGCCAGACCTTCGCCGATCTCGATAAACTGCTCAGGCTGAGCGATGGCATTCAGTAACGCGTGTTTGGTCCAATGGCGGAATAATTCGGTGATCGAATAGGTGGTCGCCACATACGGGAAATCTTTGGCGGTGCCCATATTCGGCAAATCGCTGGCAAAAATACGCGTGACCGGATTTGAGATAACGTTCGGGTGCAGCGGATTGGTGCCAATCGGCGATTCAATCGGTTCGTAATGCTCAGGGAACGGGCCGTCGGCCATTTTGTCGGTCGCGAATAAACGTCCGACGCCTTCCTGTTGCATGATGAACGGGCCCACGCCTGTCCCCGGCGCTGCGGCGCTGTAATCCGGGACATCAAAGCCGGTCCATTTCGCGCCATCCCAGCGGATGATTTCGCGTTTCGGATCCCAGGGTTTGCCCTGCGGATCGACGGAGGCGCGGTTATACAGAATGCGGCGGTTGAGCGGCCAGCACCATGCCCAGCCTGACGTGCAGCCCAGGCCGGAGGGATCGGCGTTATCACGGCGCGCCATCTGGTTACCGGCTTCTGTCCAGCTACCGGCGTAAATCCAGCAGAAACTGGCGGTGCTGCCGTCGTTTTTCAGATGCGCAAAGGTCGAAATTTGCTGACCTTTTTTCGCCAGCAGATTGCCCTGATCGTCATGGATATCGGCCAGCGCTTTGCCGTTGGCTTCACGAGCGATTTCTTCCGGCAGCGGGTCGAGCGGATCCTGATAATCCCACGCCATATTCATCACCGGCAGCGGATTTGCACCACCTTCTTTCTGGTACAGCTCGCGCAGTTTCATGAACAGGCGTGCGATGATTTTGCCGTCGTGCAGCGCTTCACCTGGTGGCTCAGAGGCCTGAAAGTGCCATTGCAGCCAGCGGGCGGAATTCACGATCGAACCGTTTTCTTCTGCAAAACAGGAAGATGGCAGGCGGAAAACTTCAGTCTGAATATCGGCAGTCTGCACGTCGTTCATCGCGCCGTGGTTTTGCCAGAAGTTCGAGGACTCGGTCACCAGCGGGTCAATCACCACCATATATTTCAGTTTTGAAAGTGCGCGCGAAGACTTGTTTTTGTCCGGGAACGCCGCCAGCGGGTTGAAGCCCTGCACGATGTAACCGTTCAGTTTACCTTCGGTCATCAGCTCGGCCTGTTGCATGACGTCGTAGCTTTTGTCCCATTTCGGCAACCAGTCAAAGCCCCAGTCGTTCTCTGCCGTGGCATGATCACCCCAGAAACTTTTCATCATACTGACGAAGAAATTCGGCGTGTTTTTCCAGAAGTTCACCTGCCCGTCCACCAGCGGCGTCGGCGTAATCTGTTGCAGATAATCGGTAAAGTTGGTTTGTTTTTCCGAAGGCAAAGGCATATAGCCCGGCAGGTTCAGCGACAGCAAACCGAGGTCGGTATAACCCTGAATATTGGAGTGTCCGCGCAGGGCATTCACGCCGCCGCCTGGCATACCAATGTTGCCGAGCAGCAACTGGATCATCGCCGCACAGCGAATGGTTTGCGCGCCGCCGGTGTGATGCGTCCAGCCCAGTGCGTACAAAATGGTCGAGGTTTTATCGCGCGCGCAGGTTTGCGCCAAAATAGAACTTATCAGCAGGAAATCTTCTCTGGAGGTACCGCACAGGCGCTCCACCAGTTCCGGCGTGTAACGTGAAACGTGCTCTTTCAGCAGATTCCAGACACAGCGCGGGTCCTGCAAGGTTTTGTCCTGTTTCGCCAGACCTTTTTCATCCAGCTGATAGTGCCAGCTGTCTTTGTTGTAGGATTTTTTCGTCGCGTCGAAACCGCTGAACAGGCCATCGTTGAAGGCATAATCTTCCCGCACCAGCAGGCTGGCGTTGGTGTACTCCCTGACATATTCAGTCTGAATTTTATTATTGGTAATCAGGTAGTTGATCATGCCGAGCAGGAAAGCGGTGTCCGAACCGGCGCGGATCGGCGCGTAGATATCTGCCACAGCAGCGCTGCGGTTGAAACGCGGATCGACGACGATGACTTTGGCATTATTTTTGGTTTTCGCCTCAATCACCCATTTGAATCCGACCGGATGCGCTTCTGCCGCATTTCCGCCCATAATCAAAATGACGTTGGCGTTTTTGATGTCCACCCAGTTATTGGTCATCGCACCGCGACCAAAGCTTGGCGCTAATGCCGCGACCGTCGGGCCATGACAAAGTCGGGCCTGACAGTCGATCGCCACCATGCCCAGCGCACGAGTGAATTTCTGATCCAGCAGGCCGGTTTCGTTACTGGCCGCAGACGAACAAAGCATCCCGGTGGTCAGCCAGCGGTTAACGGTGACGTTATTTTCATTTTTCTCAACGAAGTTAGCGTCGCGGTCATCTTTCATCAGACGGGCGATACGGGAAATCGCCTCATCCCAGCTGATACGCTGCCATTTATCTGAACCCGGAGCGCGGTACTCCGGATATCTCAGACGACCTTCGCTGTGGATGTAATCCAGCACGCCTGCGCCTTTCGGGCACAACGATCCACGACTGACCGGATGATCGGCGTCACCCTCTACGTGAAAGATATTTTCAGTGACGTTTTTCGCACCATCGCCCTGACTGTAAATCAACATACCGCAACCGACTGAGCAGTAAGTACAGTTGTTGCGGGTTTCACGTGAGCGAAGCAGCTTATACTGGCGAGTTTCCGCCAGCGCTATTGTCGGGGCAAACCCCAATAATGCTGCTGTAGTGCCGGCCATACCGCCCGCACATATTTTGAATAATTGTCTTCTGCTGACTTGCATGAAAGACTCCTTTCCATCATTCGTTAACACATTGCTTTCAAATTGGCGCTTTCCCCGACCAACGCGGAAGCGGTAAAATTAGGGCTTAAAGTCCTGACAGTTTGTGCGGCTTATGTAGCCGGAATGTTTATAAGGTTATTGCCAATGGATGTCCATCAAGTAAAAGAACCGGGCGAAAAAGATGATAAAAAAGTGACTCAGATCATCGGAGCCAGCCAAAAACAGGTGATGCAGCGCACACATCCTGGCGAACTGGAAGACGACTGGATTGCAGAAGAAATCCCCGTTGCGCTGGTCTATAACGGCATCTCACATGTGGTGATGATGGCGTCGCCAAAAGATCTTGAAGCTTTTGCGCTCGGGTTTTCGCTGTCGGAAGGAATTATCGAATCTGCCGCGGATATTTTCGGACTGGATGTGACACCAAACTGTAACGGTATTGAAGTTAACATTGAGTTATCGAGCCGCCGTTTTGCCGGGCTGAAAGAGCGCCGTCGCGCCATGGCGGGCCGCACCGGCTGCGGGGTTTGCGGCATCGAACAACTGGGCGATTTGTTCCGTCCGCTCGCGCCGCTGCCGTTTACCCAAACGTTTGAGCTGGCGAACCTGGATAACGCGCTGAATCAGCTGAAATCCGTGCAGGAAATTGGCCAGCTGACCGGCTGTACACACGCCGCCGCGTGGATAACATCGCAAGGTGAATTACTGGGTGGCTGCGAGGACGTGGGACGTCACGTGGCACTCGATAAAATGCTCGGCCTGCGTGAAAAGCAAAGCGAATGGAAATCCGGTGCCGCGCTGGTGTCGAGCCGTGCCAGCTATGAAATGGTGCAGAAAGCCGCGATGTGCGGCGTCGAGATCCTGTTTGCCGTCTCGGCCGCCACAACGCTGGCAGTCGATGTCGCCGAAAAATGTAATCTGACGCTGGTGGGTTTCAGCAAACCAGGACGCGCCACGGTGTATACGCATCCGCAGAGACTGCGTTAAAGGTTTAAGCATCACGTGCCTTTAGACAATTTAGGATTGTTTGCGGTTATCTGGTTCTAAGCCCCGTATAACAGGCGCTTACGAGTACCCGCACAAAGCATGGCGCATAGATAATCATTTTCAATATCATTTAATTAACTATAATGATCCGACTGATTACGCGGTGCTCACAATGACGGTGCCGCCCTACACTATGGAGACGATGAACATGAGTTATTCACTGCCATCACTGCCTTACGCATACGACGCACTCGAACCGCACTTCGACAAAGAAACGATGGAAATCCATCACTCTAAACACCACCAGGCTTACGTGAACAACGCGAACGCTGCACTGGAAAGCCTGCCAGAACTGGCAAAACTTTCTGTTGAAGAGCTGATCGCAAACCTGGACAAAGTGCCTGCGGATAAGAAAGTTGCACTGCGTAACAACGCAGGCGGCCACGCTAACCACAGCCTGTTCTGGAAAGGCCTGAAAACCGGCACCACCCTGCAGGGCGAACTGAAATCTGCTATCGAACGCGATTTCGGCAGCGTTGACGCTTTCAAAGAAACTTTTGAGAAAGCAGCAACCACTCGTTTCGGCTCAGGCTGGGCGTGGCTGGTTCTGAAAGACGGCAAACTGGCCGTTGTTTCTACTGCTAACCAGGACAGTCCGCTGATGGGCGAAGCTGTTTCCGGCGCATCCGGTTACCCGCTGCTGGGTCTGGACGTTTGGGAGCACGCTTACTACCTGAAATACCAGAACAAACGCCCTGATTACATCAAAGCCTTCTGGGATGTTGTAAACTGGGACGAAGCAGCAAAACGTCTGGCTGAAGCGAAGTAATTTCGTTTTACCGCCCTTAACGGGCAAGATGTTTTCGCCAATGGCGGGTCACTGACCCGCCTTTTTTTATGTCACCAATTCTAAGCCCGATCACTGTTTTATTGGCAATGATTCATATTCCCTCTGTCCTTTGCCGATCCCGCTCGCATTAATCAAAAATACGCTCCGTTCCCTATAAAGTTTCTCTTAAGTCCACCGATAGGTTGTTCACAAAGGCGTCACAAAACCACTTATTAATTTTAAAGGGATGTTCGACGGAGAATGAGAATGAGCAACGGAACAGGTCTTTCGCAGTGGATGAATAATCTTAAAGTCGGCACCAAACTGGGCCTGGGCTTCGGGCTGGTCCTTCTGATCGCAGTGGCTATCACCGCGGCGGGGATGATCAAATTTAACGACATCAGTCAGCGTGCCGAAAAAGTCGATTTCAGCAACCAGATGAATGCGTTGCTTAACGACGCCCGGCTAAGCCGCACGTTGTATCAGCTCAATTACGATCCCGCTTACCTCAAACAAAATCAGGACAAAATTCACGCGCTTTCTCAGCTGATTACACAGTCGAAAGACAAGCTGGAGTGGGACGCGACCAGCCTGGCAAACCTCAATCAGGTGCCGGTTAAAATCCACGAATATCAGCAGGCTCAGGATGCATTCAAACTGGCTGTCGATAAAAAAGATGCCGTTCGCGCGAGCTGGAACCTTTCGGAAACTGAAGCCGTGGTGAAGCGTTTGCAGGATCAGTTGCGCGTGGAAGACGCCGATCCGTCCATTCGTCTTTCTCTTGCTGAAGTGATTCAGAAACTGATCAGCGTGCGCTATGACGTGCGCGGCCTGTTGCTGAGCATTAATAAAGAATCCGAAGCCAAACTTTTGCAGTCGATTGATGACACGCAGACAAATGCCAAAAAGCTGAATGCGCTGCTGCTGCCAAATCAGCAGGCGACTCTCGCCCCGCTGATGAGCGCGCTGGCAACGTATAAAGGCAATGTTCTGGCATATATGCCCGCCTATGAAGAAGAGCAAAAAAACTCTCAACTGCTGTCAGTAAAAGCAGCGGAAATGAATGCACTGGTTGCGAAAATCTTCAAAAACGAGCTGGATAATACACATCAGGATATCAGCCGTGCGCAGATGATCATGCTGGTGATTACCCTGGCCGTCATGCTGGCGGGGATTATTATTGCCTGGCGCATTACCCGTCAGATTGCCCAGCCGCTGCGCGATACGCTGAAAACCGCCGAAGCCATTGCTCAGGGTGATCTGACCGCCGCACATCCGACAACACGTCGCGACGAGCTGGGTATGCTGATGAACGCGGTGTCCGCAATGAGCCAGAATCTCAGCACCATGATTTATGAGATCCGTTCTGGCGTTTCGCAGGTGTCTCACGCAGCAGCTGAAATCGCTGCGGGGAATACCGATCTTTCCTCACGTACCGAACAGCAGGCCGCGGCAGTAGAAGAAACCGCCGCGAGCATGGAAGAACTGAGCGCGACGGTGAAGCAGAACGCCGATAACGCCCATCACGCCAGCAAACTGGCCAGCGAAGCCTCGGGCACGGCGACGCTCGGCGGCAAACAGGTCGGCGAAGTGGTTGATACCATGCAGCAGATTTCCGGCAGCTCAAAACGGATTGCCGAAATTACGTCAGTCATTAACGGCATCGCTTTCCAGACCAACATTCTGGCACTGAATGCCGCCGTTGAAGCCGCACGGGCCGGTGAACAAGGTCGCGGATTCTCCGTGGTGGCCTCGGAAGTCCGCACACTGGCACAACGCAGTGCGCAGGCGGCAAAAGAGATTGAAGGGCTGATTGCTGAGTCGGTTGAACGCGTCAGTACGGGTGCCAGGCTGGTGGAAAATACCGGTCGCACCATGCAGGACATCGTGAAATCCGTCTCACACGTGCGCGATATCATGGGTGAAATCGCCTCGGCATCTGACGAGCAAAGCCGGGGTATCGCTCAGATTTCACAGGCGATTGTCGAGATGGACAGCACTACCCAGCAGAACGCCGCGCTGGTTGAGCAGTCTTCTGCCGCCGCAGACTCCCTTGAAGATCAGGCCGCGACACTGACGCAGGCGGTCTCGGTATTCCGTCTGGCAGAAAACGGCAACACGATGAATGCTCCGGCGTCTTCCCGGCTTCGTCGTCCAATGCTTGCCCCGGTACAAAACAAAACCAGCCAGGAAAACTGGGAAACGTTCTGATCTGTGTTTTCTGCGCGCAGTCGCCTGATTGCGCGCAGGTATTCCTTCTATTCCCGCTGCCCAATGCAGGTTATGCTTGAACGAGTGACATTTCAGCAGCGGAGAGCTTATGCATTATCCCGACGTGTACATCGGTGCTATCGAGCAATACCCCGATTTTTCACCCAGCGCGATTGCTAAACGCCAGGTGGATGGCGGCGTGTTACTCACCCCTTCAGGGCTGGAAGGCGATCAGCAGGCCGAAAAGTCATATCACGGTGGTGCTGACCGCGCCCTGTGTCATTTCCCGCGTGAACATTACGCCTGGCTGCGTCAGCAGTTTCCCGAAGAAGAAGAACGTTTCCATCCACCGGCTTTTGGCGAAAACCTTTCAACGCTGGGCATGACCGAAGATAACGTGTTTATCGGCGATATTTTTCGCTGGGGCGAAACGCTGATTCAGGTCACGCAACCGCGGGCGCCCTGCTACAAGCTGAACCATTTTCTCGATTGCCAGAATTTATCGCCGCTGTTGCAACAAAGCGGCCGCTGCGGATGGTTATATCGCGTCGTCGGCACCGGCAAAACCAGCGGCGATCGTCCGCTGGAATTACTGACGCGCAACAGTGATGTCTCCGTTGCCGAAGCGATTTCAATCGCTTTTCATATGCCGTTCGATGAAGAACAGTACCGACGTCTGATGTCTGCGGCGGGGATTTCTGCCAGCTGGAGCAAAACCATGCAAATGCGGCTGGTTAACAGGAAGATCGAGGATTTTGGACGGAGATTGTTTGGAACGGAAGGAAAATGATGTGTAGCTCCCTCCCCTGCGAAGGGGAGGGGCAGAGCCGACTGGTCAGCCCGGGAGTTACATCAGAATTCTTTTTTCGCAAAACCGGTCACGACTTTCAGGCCCATTTCGCGGCCCAGTGCCGTCATCGGGTGAACCACCACGATGCCGCGCACGGTTTTCTTCAGCGTGCCCATATCTGCCTGTTCTTTCTTGGTGATTTCACGGCTGAACAGCTTTTCCAGTTTCTGCGCTTCGGTACTGAGTTTTTTCACACGTACATCTTTCAGACGCGCGATTTCAGCAGCCAGTTTCTCTTTTTCTTCTTCATGCTTGGCAATCAGCTCAGAATTACCTGCCTGAATAACGGTGGCGTCTTTGTGATTCAGTGCATCAAGCATATCGCTGAGGCGTTTAATCTCGACTTTTTCGACTTCTTTCATGATTTCAGATCCGTTCATGCCAAAACCGGCACGACTGTAAATTGGGAATAATAAACGTCAGTGTATCAGGAAGTGCGCGATTCTTCAGCTTGCTCCTGCGTTTCTGCCAGCCCCGCAGGCAAACCGCACATCTCACACGCCCGCTCGCCAATCCGTATCATCGCCGAAACATAACGCGTATCAAAAACATAGCAGCACGACAAACGCAGGCCGTTACTGTAGCGCCCGCTCGGTGAGTATAACTGTCCCGGCGTCATACAAATTTTATCTTTCAGCAACTGCCGGAACAGCGTGACGCAATCCACACCCGGCGGGAAATCGACCCAAATCACAAAGCCACCGGCCGGTTGTGTGGCGCGCGTTCCCTGCGGAAAATGGCGGGCGATCAGCGCGCGTGCCTGTTCGACTTGTGACGCGTAGCGCTTACGCAAAGCCCGCAGATGATGGTCATAACCGCCCGATTCCAAAAACACCGTCAGCGTTTGGGAAAGTAATGCGGATTCCGCCATCGACGACACGGCTTTCAGTTTATGCAGCTTATCGGCAAAGCGCCCGCCTTCCACCCAGCCGATACGAAAATCGGGTGCCAGCGTTTTGGTAAAGCTGGTGCAAAACAGGATCCAGCCATCGCGGTCGAAAGATTTCACAGCCGGAGACAGCGTCGCACCGAACTGAATCTCAGCATACAAACCATCTTCAATCAACGGCACCTGGTGATCGTTCATCAGGCGCGCCAGACGTTTCTTTGCGACCAGCGGCATGGTAAAGCCCAGCGGATTTTGCGCCGTCGGCATGGCGATCACTGCATTCAGCCGCTTTTCGGTGAGCAGCATTTCCAGCACATCCAGCGATAAGCCGGTTTGCGGATCGGTCGGGATTTCCACCGCTTTCAGCCCGAGGCTCGCCAGCATCGGCAGCAGATAAAAATAGGTCGGCGTTTCCAGCCCGACGCTGTCGCCCGGTTTAGTGGTGACGCGCAGCGCCAGCTGCAACGCCTCCATGCAACCGTGAGTAATGGTGATGTCGGCGGGTTCTAAAATCATGCCGAGCGTCAGCGCACGGCGGGCGATTTGCTGACGTAACGCCGGACTGCCCGGCGGCAGCGCATATTGTCCGATGAGGTTCGGCTGACGTCGCAAAAGAGACGACATGATCCGCCCGAGCTTGCCGGTCGGATAAAAATCGTTCGACTGCGGACAGGCCAGCGAAAGATTGGTGTAAGTCGGGTCAATTTGCGAGGCGAATACTTTGTCGATCAAGTCCAGCACTTCATCTGCCGGTTCTGCGGCGGGCGTCTGCGGCTGTTCATGGGGTGGATGGGTCAGAGCTGGCAGAGCGGCACGGACATAAAATCCGGACTGCGGACGCGCCTCGATAAACCCGCGATCTTCCAGCCGCCGGTAAGCCGCCACCACGGTATTAATACTGACTGACCAGGTTTGCGCGCTGCGCCGCACTGATGGCAAACGACTGCCCGGCGCGAGTGTGCCGCGGCGGATGGCGTCCGCCAGTTGTTCCGCCAGCTGGTTATATCGGGTGTCGCTGAGTTCCGCCGTGTCAGTCATGGTGTCAGTTCCGTGAAAAAGTGATGGGTACAGTTTTTCGTAATGCAATCTGTAACCATGACAATAGCGTATTTTTGGTTCTGTTACCTTTTCCGGTCTCTGATTATTCTGGTTCTCTGGAAAACAGGGGATGCAGGAAAACTAAAATGATAGATACCGCTTTTGTCAGTTACGTCACCGTGATGTCGATTACGCCCGGTCCGAACAATCTGTTGCTCGCCGCTTCCGGCGTCAATTTCGGACTGCGCCGCAGCGTGCCGATGATGCTCGGGATCACGCTCGGCTGCGTGGTGCAATGCGCCCTGATGACCTCCATGCTGGCGATTTTACTCAGCTGGATGACGGTGGTGCGGCTGCCGATGGCGGCAATCGGCTGCGCGTATCTGTTCTGGCTATCGTGGAAAATTTACCGTTCAGGTTCGCCAAAAGAAGGCGAGAAGCAGCAACCGATGAATATGGTTAATGGCGCATTATTTCAGGCGGTGAATCCGAAAGCCTGGCTGATGGCGACTAACGTGGCGATCCTGTTCACGCCGCCGGATGGCAATATGCTGCATCACACGCTGCTGATTTGCATCGGTTTCGCGCTGATCAATCTGCCATGCATTTTGGTCTGGGTGGTGATGGGTGACAGGTTACGTCAGGCGTTACGTGTTGAATGGAAGCTGAAAATGTTCAATACCATCATGGGCGGCATGATGGCGTTGACCGCACTGTGGCTGCTGATTGGCGAAGTGCGTCATGCGCTTAACTAAAACGCATCTGCGGCTCGAAGTATGACGGGGGTTTACTTTTGTACCGGGGATAAACGTGACGGCTGCTGATTACTGATATGGGCGATCAGCCCGGTCACAGAAAGAACCATGGTGGAGCGAACGATTTGCTGGTAACGCTGACGTTGCATGGCGATCAGTGATTCGTCAGCTTCACCCGGTTTGAGAAAAGTGGGTGCCGGAGGCAACTCGGTCACGCAATGCAGTTCACCGAAGGGGCCGAGAATTTCATCATCAGTAAACCGGTACTCTTCGCCGTCGTAATTCAGCTCTTCACGCAACGCCATCAGTAATTCGGCATCTTCATATTCATGACGACTGATCACGCCCAGCGCATAAATCAGTTTGAGGCGCACCGACAGATCACCCAGCGGACCGGTACCGGTCAGTAACGGTTCGACTGCATATTTCACCGCGTAATCGTCTTTGCGAAAAACCTGCACCACCAGAATATCCAGCGCTTCGGCCAGTAATTCCACGGCAGTCATCAAAAAGCTACGCACGGTTTTACCCGCATTAAGCTTTTCAAGTACACGGTTTTCAAACGCCTGAGCTTTTTCCATAGGGCTTATTTGCAGTAAAGTGCCGATGCTGACAGCGCCCCTGGCGTCATCCATGATGCGCGCATGTCGGGCAGAAACATCCTGCCCGACAGGGCTTTCTTTGCCTGGTGTTGGCGAAATCAAAATAAACGCAGTATTAGTGCATCGATTCGTAGAGAGCGACGGCTTTCGCCACAACTTCGCCATCTTCTGGCAGACCTGAAATCTGGGCGAGGGCAGCTTTTGGCCCTAGTTTCTCCAGCAATACTACCAGTTCTTTAGCTTGCGGGTCTTGCTCGCTGCGATAATGCATCGCGGCAGCAATCCCTCTGACCAGATTGTCGTTCGGCAGACGGTATTCCTGCGTGCCCAGCAACGGTTTAATCAGTCGATCGCCGGCACTCAGTTTACGCAATGGCTGACGGCCAACGCGCTCAACGTCGTCATGCAGGTACGGATTTTCGAAACGGGTCAGAATCTTTTCGATGTAGGCAAAATGTTTTTCCGGGTCAAACCCGTAACGGCGGATCAGCACCTCACCACTTTCTTCCATCGCACCACGAACCACCAGACGCACTTTCTCGTCGAGGATCGCATCACGAATTGTCGCGTGACCTGCCTGCTGACCGAGATACGCGGTGATCGCATGACCGGTGTTCAGGGTGAACAGTTTACGCTCAACGAAAGCCATCAGGTTATCAGTCAGTTCCATACCGGCGATTTGCGGCAATTCACCTTTGAACTGGGTTTTGTCCACAATCCATTCGCTGAAGGTTTCAACGGTGACTTCCAGCGGATCGGTGGTGCCTGCTGCCGCTGGCGGAACAATACGGTCTACGGCGGAATCGACAAAGCCGATGTGCGCTTCAACCCAGGCTTTTTCATCTTCCGGCAACGCGTTGAATACATGCTGTTTGAACTGGCTGGTACCGCGCACCATGTTTTCACAGGCGATGATATTCAGCGGCTTTTCGTTGCCCTGCTGATGACGCAGCACCAGACCTTTGGCGACATTTGGTGCGATTTTTTCCAGCACGGTCGGGCCGACGGCGGTAGTGACTAAGTCAACTTCAGCGATCAGGTTAATGGCATCCTGACCGGCGCTGTTCACGGCATTCACATTACTGACAGGCTCAACGGTGGCCTGTTCACCGACAACGTGCACGTCGTAACCTTTACGGCTGTTCAGCGCATCCAGCAAAGCAGGGCTGACATCGGCAAACGTCAGTTCAATCCCGGCATCAGCAAGTAATTTACCGATAAAACCGCGACCAATGTTACCTGCACCAAAATGTAATGCTTTCATATTTATTCCTTCAAATCGTGAGGAGCACCGGGCTCCGAATCAACAAGCGGGTCTCGCAAGACCCGCTTAGTAATTACTTTTCGATTAACTGCTCAATATCAGCCGCGAAGAATGGACAGAACTTCTTCAACGCTGGTGGTATTCGCCAGACGCTCGATAACACCGTCTTCGTCCAGCGCTGTGGTCAGCTTGGTGATGACATTGATGTGCTCATTATTACGTGCTGCAATACCAACGACCAGACGTGCACGGTCATCTTCATCATCGCCCCAGCGGATTCCCGCCGGATACTGGCAGAACACGATACCGGTTTTCAGTACGCGGTCTTTCGCTTCGATGGTGCCGTGTGGCACAGCGATGGATTCACCCAGATACGTGGAGGTCAGTTGCTCACGGGCCAGCATCGCTTCGACATATTCTGCCTGAACATACCCGCCTTTCACCAGTTGCTCACCCGCAAAACGAATCGCTTCTTCTTTCGTGCCAGCGCTCAGGCCGAGGAAGATATTGCTTTCGCTCATCCGGAACAGGTTTTCGTTATCAGTATCCGCCACGATGCTGTCGCCGAGCGTGGTGGTCACTTTCTCTTTGTACTGGCTGGCTTTGTTCACTTCAACCAGACGGGAAGTCAGATCAGTGTACAGGCCGCTGTCGAGGAAGTTGGTCAGCGAAATGTGCTGCGCATGGGGTACCTGACGCATAGCGCGTTCAGTCAGGTCACGGTGCGTAATCACCAGATCCACATCATCAGGCAGATTGTTGATGGCGCTGTTGGTCACGCTGATATTGGTCAGCCCTGCATCCTGCACTTTTTTGCGCAGCACACCGGCACCCATTGCGCTGGAACCCATACCGGCGTCACAGGCCACGATGATTTTACGAACGGTAGACAGGTCGCCAGCCACGCCAGTTGCAGCAGGTTTGCCGCCTTTAGACTGTGCTTTCATGTCCTGCATACGACGGGTTGCTTCGTCCAGGTCATCGCCTTCTTTCGCTTTGGTAGTTTTCAGCAGGAAAGCAGAGATAACGAAGGACACTGCAAATGCTGCCACGATAGCCGCGATATTAGCGAAGTACGCGCCTTTTGGCGTCATCGCCAGCACTGCCAGGATGGAACCCGGAGAAGCCGGAGAGACCAGACCGCCGTTCAGCATAGTCAGAGTGAACACGCCAGTCATACCGCCCAGAATAACCGCCAGCAGAAGACGCGGGTTCATCAGAACGTATGGGAAGTAAATTTCGTGAATACCCCCCAGGAAGTGGATGATTGCCGCGCCGCCAGCAGATTGCTTAGCGCTGCCACGACCGAAGAACATGTACGCCATCAGGACGCCCATACCCGGACCTGGGTTCGCTTCGATCAGGAAGAAGATTGATTTACCGGTTTCAGTCGCCTGCTGGATACCCAGCGGAGAGAAGATACCGTGGTTGATGGCGTTGTTGAGGAACAAAATTTTCGCCGGTTCAACAAAAATAGAGGCCAGCGGCAACAGGTTATGAATAACCATGATGTGCACGCCTGCTGCCAGCACTTTAGACAGTGCTTCTACCAGCGGACCGATGGCCAGGAAGGCCAGGATTGCCAGCAGCATACCGATAATACCGGCAGAGAAGTTGTTAACCAGCATCTCAAAGCCGCTTTTGATCTTACCGTCAACCCAGCGGTCGAAACGCTTAATGCACCAACCGCCCAGCGGACCGGCAATCATTGCGCCGAGGAACATTGGCATATCCGCACCAACGATAACACCCATGACGGTGATTGCGCCGACCACACCACCGCGGTCACCACCAACCAGACGACCACCGGTATAACCGATGAGCAATGGCAGAAGATAGGTGATCATCGGGCCAACCAGCTTCGCTAATGTTTCATTAGGGATCCAGCCGGTAGGAATGAACAGAGCGGTAATGATACCCCAGGCGATAAACGCGCCGATGTTGGGCATTACCATGTTACTCAGGAAGCGACCAAAGTTTTGAACTTTGATCTTAACGTCTGGTGAAAACATAAAACGCACCCCTATTGATACGCGCTGACAATAGAGCGCGTGATATCAGTTAATTATCGGTGACGGTTGTTTCGGTTTTTGTGCCACTGCTTTAAAAATCCGTCCGTCGAATTGCTGTCTGCGAGGCGGACTCTACCACGTGATTATAGGCCTCGCGTAGCCACCCGACAGCCCGTGACAGAGATCACACGTATAGGACCATCACCCCCTGCCTTTTGGTGATCGCGATCACAAAAACAGGCTGTAACCGAGCTACACAGGCGATATTTTGAACTTACAACTCGGAAAAATGTGACTTGAGTCACCATTTATTAACGAGTCTTTATCATTAAAACGTGATGTTCATCACAAAGTATTTTTAGGCTGGCTTGGCCATTTCGCTTAAAAAGCATTCAGACGTGTCCCAGGAATGGAAAACTGAGTTTACGGGAGAGATGTTGAAATAAAATTACAGGTCGGGGAAGAAAAGCAAAACGGCGAACTGTCTGACAGTCCGCCGTTTATTAAAGGGTTTTCTGAGAGGGGATTATTTCCCGCCCTGTGCCTTCACGATCGCGGCCTGCAACTCTTCGGCAGACACGGCGCCTGGCAGCACGGTGGTGTTTTCAGCGGTTGCGCCGCTGGTTGGCATCACTACGAAACCTGGCGTGCCGCTGAAGCCCAGCGTACGGGCCAGCTCATCGTTTGCAGCAATAGCGTCATGCGTCGCTTTACGCTGCGCGTCAGTTGGCGCGGTGGCTTTCGCGGCTTTCACTGCGCCCGCGATATCGGCATCCGTCAGTTTGCCTTCGTCATGGCCGGTGCGGTAAATGCTGTTGTGATAATCAAAGTACGCCTGAGCACCTTTTTCTTTCCAGATTGCCATACCTGTTTCAGCGGCAGTGATGGACGCTTTCCAGCGGTCACCGAAGATTGGCCATTCTTTAAAGACGAAACGTACGTTCGGATTGGCTTTCACGGTCTGCTCGACCACCGGCGCCATGTGGCTGCAATACAGACACTGGTAATCGAAGAATTCCACAAACGCCACTTTGGCATCTTTCGGGCCGTAGGTTGGGGTCGCAGGATCATTTACCAGCGCCTTGGAATTGGCCAGCACTGCGCTCAGGGTTTGCTGTTGCTGCTGATCCGCCTGCTGCGCCTGTAATTTCTGGCTGACCTGCACCAGAATTTCAGGATGCTGCAACATGTAATCCGCCGCAATTTTACCAATGGCTTCCTGCTGTGCCGGGGTGAAGTCTGCGGTTGCGCTGTCAGCAGCAAAAGCCAGCGTCGGAGCCAGCACCAGAGAAGCCAACAGAGTCATCGTCTGACGTTTCATCAAAAATCCTTAAAGTGAAATACGGAGAAAAACGGACAGTTGCCTTCAAAAGTAGAGGAATTCAGCCGGATTTGCAGGCGGAAAATTGTCATTTTTTATAAATCCCTCCGTAGCCATTACTCAAAATGATATGCGCCATCGCCCGACATGTGCAGGGTGATATCGGCCTGGCGACTCCCGGTCAGAACCCGTGCCACATTGGGTCCGTCCGTGGCAGCGTAAAAATCACTGGCCAGTGCAGGCGTCAGGCCACCGCGAATTTTACGGTCAATTAACCGGCCGCGCAGGACGTCCGGGCTGGCACGAATAAAGATGCTCAGGTCACAATATTCTGCCAGTTGCCGCCAGCCTTCATCGCCGAGCAGAAGCCAGTTCCCCTCGACAATCAGAATTGGCGCGGTAACGTGAATGGCTCCTTCGACCGGTTCATGCAGTGTGCGGCTGTACTCCGGCCAGCGGCTTCCCGGTTCGCGTAAAGCCATCAGTGCGCCGCGCAGTTTCGTCACATCAAACGTTTGGGGTGCGCCTTTTTTCTGACGTAAGTTATGCGTCTGTAGCCAGTCGTTGCGATGATGAAAACCGTCCATGGGCAAGGTCTGCACAGGAACCAGGGTGGGTGTTTGAGTGGAAAGCTTTTGCCAGAATGCGGAAAGCGTCGATTTACCGGTGCCGGGAGGCGCAACCAGAAATACCACCAAAGGTCGGTTAAGCTGGCGCTGCTGTGAGGAAAAACGTTGCAGAAGGGGAAGGTGTAGCCGTTCGATATCTTCGTCGGGGAAAAAAGCCTGCGTGGTCAGTTCATTAATGGTCAGCGTCACGTTCATAAGTCAGTTCCTTGAGTAAATCCGTCACTGCCAGCGACAGCGCCGTCCTCACCAAATTGCCGTAACGCGCCTTACTAAAGGTTTCAAAACCGGCAAACTTCATTTTCTCAACAGACTGGAACATCAGAGTGTTATCCGTCACACAGCTCAAATTCTGGATAAATTCATAAGCGGTTTCTTGATGAAATTCCACAATTTCGGTGCCTGCTTTCAGGTGCTCGTCCAGCTGAGAAAACAGCAAAATATCTGCATATACCGGTTTTTGGATTTTCCCCAGCGCATAAATCAGTCTCAGGGACACATCTATACTGTCCAGCGGGCCTGATTTAGCGAGTAAAGGCTTTACGGCAAATTCGCGGATATCCTCGTCATTATTAATAAACAGGTGGGGAAGGAACTGTTTTATGCCGCTGAGCAAAATGACATTAGCGGCATGCAGAAAATCATTGAGATTCGTCTGGCTGGATAACGTCTCCAGCACCTGATCTTCATTGAATACAGTCATCCTTCCCTTAAACGTTATCAGTAATGAGGAGAACCGATGATATTACAGCCCGGTAGAAACACCAAAGTGGTTCAGCAGAGCCTGCTCGGCCTGCTCATTCCAGACGCCGTACGTCTGTGCCACCCGCTCCGCCAGCAGGGCAAACAGCGGATCAGTTTTGCCTAATTCTGCAAAATCCTCAATGGCCGTCAGCGGCAGAGAAATTCCGTTATAGATTAGCTTTTTACCGCCCGGAATATGCGGCAGATTGAGGACAGTTTCAGGTACAGCATCCAGGCCGCCGATATGTGTGATCATATAAGAAGGCTGAATTCGACCGGCTGCCGTCAGCGCCAGCGCCTCTTCCATATCACCGGTCGAACCACCGGATGTACCGACAATGTGCGTCGAACCGTAGTGGACGTTGTAAAAATTGAAGGGAACGCTGAAGTTTTTGTCGGTCGGCCCGGCAAAGAAATTCAGGCAACCGTCTTCACCCAGCAGCGCATCGCCCAGCCCGATGACTTCAGCCACAGCCGCAAAAACAAAGACATCATCAAAACCTGCACCGCCGGTCAATTCGCGCAAAGTCGCCGCCGGATCGGACAATGTTTTGCTGTTGATATACACCAGCTCGATGCCCTTTTCTGCCGCCATCACCACCGGCAGAAGCTGTTCTGCACGCGCCAGTCGCTGTTCGTCGATATCCACAACCACAACCCGCGCCGGACGTATATCGCCATTGATCGCGTAATCAATCGCACCGATGCCCATCGGCCCGGCGCACGCCAGCAGCGCCAGATTCCCCCCCGCTTTGATGCCCATCTGATGTTCATACACATATTGCGTAGTGTGATAACTGGCATGATAGGCGCCGATGATGCAGCACATCGGCTCGGCCAGCGAGGCAGCAGCGAAATAGCGGCCTTCGTAGGGCAAAACACAGCCCAGATCGATAGCCAGTTTCGGGATGATCATGTACGTCGCGTTGCCGCCAAAAGTTTCGTAGCTGTATCCGGCGGAATAGCCGCTTGGCAGCCCCATCGCCGGTTGCAGTACGAAACGTTTCCCCACTTCAAAACGATTCCTGAGATTTTTACCCACCTGCACAATCACGCCTGCGCATTCGTGTCCGGTGACGGCCGGATGCTCGGCGATATCTTCCGGCACGCGTTTATGTTCACCGCCCAGCAATGCCGCTTTGTAGGTCGACAGGCAAACGCTGTCTGAGACCACGCTCACCAGCAATTCGTCATCAGTGATTTCCGGCAGTTCAAACTCGCGCAGTCTCACATCTTTTTTACCGTAAATGGCGGCAACTTTGGTTTTCATGCTGTTGCTCCTTGCTGAACCGGGGAAGTGATGTCGGCAAACAACGCATCAAGCGCCGGATCGCCGAGATAGTTTTTAATCAGAATCAGTGGCTGGTCGGTCACGCGCTGAGCACGGCCTTCAAGGCTGGCGTGGGTCACAATGATGTCGGCACTGGCCGGTATGTTTTCGATCGAGTAATGCTTCACTTCGATTTCATAACCGGCTTTTTGCAGCTTCTTGCGAAATGTCGTCGCACCCATCGCGCTCGATCCCATACCCGCATCGCACACGAAGGCGATTAACCGGATACTGGCGGCAACTGGCTGCATCCCGTTTTTGCCTTCGGCTTTGCGTTTTTTGCTGGCGGCCTGAGAATCCGCAAAACTGTCTTCAGCAGGAGATTTATCGAATTTCAGAATGGCAGAGGCGACGACGAAAGAGACCACGGTTCCGGCCAGCACGCCCGCACAGGTTCCCATAAAGCCCCCGCGCGGCGTCAGCGCCAGATAAGCAAAGATGGATCCCGGACTTGGTCCCGCCACTAACCCTGCGCCAAACAATTCGAAGACATAAATGCCGGTCATACCGCCCGCAATCATGGCGATAATCATCAGCGGTTTCATCAGCACATACGGGAAATACAGCTCGTGGATACCGCCGAGAAAATGGATGATCATCGCGCCTGGCGCGGACTTTTTGCTCAGCCCTTTGCCGAAAAGCGAAAACGCCAGCAGGATGCCCAGACCGGGGCCGGGATTGGAGGCCACCATGAAATATATCGATTTTCCCGCAACGGCAGTGTCCTGCATTCCCAGCGGATAATAAACGCCCTGGTCAATCGCGTTATTGAGGAACAACACTTTGGCTGGTTCATTAATCACTGACAGCAGCGGCAGATAACCGGTCGCCACCAGTGCTTCAATCCCTTCTTTAACCACGTTATTGGCTGCCATCACCGCCGGGCCGATCACTTCATATGCCAGCAGACAAAGCAGCATACCGAGTATGCCGAGAGAGAAATTATTGATGACCATCTCAAAGCCCGCCGGAATGCGCTTCTCCAGCAGTTTATCGACCTTTTTGATGATATATCCACCCAGCGGGCCCATCACCATTGCGCCAATAAACATCGGAATATCGGCCCCGACAATCACGCCCATCGTACCGATACCGCCCATCACGGCACCGCGTTTTCCGCCAATCAAATGGCCACCGGTAGAACCGATCATCAGCGGCAATAAGTAGGTGATCATTGGCCCTACAAGCTGGCCGAAGTGCGGGTTAGGTGTCCATCCGGTCGGAATAAATAACGCCGTAATAAAACCCCAGGCGATAAACGCGCCTATATTGGGAATGACCATAGCAGTGAGGAATCCACCAAAAGCCTGCACTCTGGCGCGCATAGATTTATTAGCCATATTTAAATCCTGTGTGATGTTAGGATAAAACTAATAACGTTGAATGATATTAATTAATTCCTCAGTATTTTTTGCATCGAGTAATTCATCAATAACTTCATTTTCGCAAAGCATTTCACTTAACGCTTGGATCGCCTCTATATGTGAATCAGAATCTTTAGCGGCTAATCCGATAAGCAAACGAACTGGCGGGCTTTCAGCCTCAAAGCTGACGCCCTGGCGCAGCAGCGTAACACTCAGCGCCGTTTGCAAAGCGCCGCATTCCGGCCTTGCATGGGGCATGGCGATACCGGGGGCGAGTAAATAATAAGGACCGATTTCACGGGTGGTATCTTTAATCGCCTGAATGTAATCGGGGGTAATATATTTCCTTTCCAGCAAGTTTTTCATTGATAAATCTATCGCCTGAGACCAGTCGTCAGCGGATGAATATATGGCAATGCTTTCATGTTCGAAGAAATTTATTAATGATGACATTATTCATCCTTATTTATATCGATGAGGCTTTATATTAAGGAGCATATTCTCTGAAATGATTTTAATCAAACCGACAAGGATTTGTGATCTGTATTATAAAAAGCGTAAGAGCAATAATAAAAGCCGACAGCGATCACACGAATAACATGCTTTTCATGAATTAAAAATAAACGCAACAGGCTATTTGTGAACCACACTGCAAAATATTATTTTTTATTATTATCGTATTTTGTGATCAGCATCTGATTTGCCTTATTGCGTTTGGTTTTCTTTAATAAAAAAGCCACGCGTTTGAGCGTGGCTTCTGTTTATCACATCTTTAACTGACTTAGTTGCTGAAATCGCCCTGGGCGACTTTCTGCGCCTGAAGCAATGTCTGCTGTTTACCCACCAGACTGGACATCATGGTGTTGTACTGTGTTGCCTGCTGCTGCGTCGGGAACTGTACGCCGCCATTGGCAAAGGCGACCTGCGTGCCCTGCTGTTGCAGGTAATCACCGACAGAGACGATATCCTGCGTGAAGCTTTGCAGCGCTGGTACCAGCGGAGTCAGCACGTTCGCCGGCTGAGTGACCACGGTGTTGTACACCTGACCATAAACCGCTTTCAGATCGTCCGGTTGTTTCAGTGCAGCCATCGCAGTATCAGCTTTCACTTTTGAGTCACGCAACTGTGCATTCAGCATGCTCATCGTGCTGGCAGCCTGCTGCAACGCGCTGCGCTGAGTGATGTAATCCTGCGGAGTACGCACCTGACCAATCGCGCTGACCACCGGTACAAGGCTGCCTTCAACGGCACCCTTCATCTGGCGGGAGAACGACAGGATAATGCTGTAGTCATTCGCGTAATTACCAAAACGTTGCTTTTGATCTTCACTCAGCGAAGGCAGGTTTTGCCCGCTGCGCATGACGGTATTTTGCAAATAATCGATGAAGGCTTTGCGTTGTTCCGGTTCTTTATCGCCACATGCAGTGAGCTGGAAAACAACCAGCAGTGCGATAAACGGCGCCAGCCAGCGAGAAAATACACCGCTTCTGATCCCTACAGCCATGAGTCCTGACTCCTGATTTCAATGTTCTTCTTCCGGCCAGTTCCCTGCCGATGCTGTGCATTCCATGCGGGTTATAGGATAGAACAATTGGGGGGAGAACGCTTTTTAAAAAAGCGCAGAAATTGGCATCTGATAGTGTGCCTTGCTCCCTCCCCCCTTCGCAGGGGAGGGAGTGAAACGTAACTTACTGAAGCAGCGAAATATCCGCGACCTGCAGGAACAGTTCACGCAGCTTAGAAAGCAGTGTCAGGCGGTTGATGCGGATCGCTTCGTTTTCATCCATTACCATGACGGTATCGAAGAAAGTATCGACGGTTTCGCGCAGCGCAGCCAGTTCTACCAGCGCTTCTTTGTACTCACCGGCAGCAAACAGCGGCTCCAGTTTGTCGCGCAGAACCACCAGATGCGTCGCCAGTTTCAGCTCAGCAGGTTCTTTCAACACGGAAGCGTGAACGTGATCCAGCAGAACGTCGGTGGATTTCGCCAGAATGTTGGATACGCGTTTGTTAGCCGCCGCCAGCGTTGCTGCTTCGTCGAGAGTACGGAAGTAACTCACCGCTTTCACACGCGCATCGAAATCTGCCGGTTTGGTTGGACGACGTGCCAGCACGGCCTGAATGGTATCGACCGCGTGACCTTCTTCCTGATACCACGCGCGGAAACGACCGAGCATGAAATCAACCACATCATCGACAACCTTGGCGTTAGTCAGCTTGTCGCCGTACAGGCGCACCGCTTCTTCGGTCAGGGTTTGCAGGTCGAGTGACAGGTTTTTCTCAACAATGATACGCAGAACACCCAGCGCTGCACGGCGCAGTGCGAACGGGTCTTTATCGCCTTTCGGATGTTGACCGATGCCGAAAATACCGGCCAGGGTGTCCATCTTGTCAGCGATTGCCAGCGCGCACGCGACCAGCGAAGCCGGTAATTCGTCGCCCGCGAAACGTGGCTGATACTGCTCGTTCAGTGCAACGGCAACTTCTTCCTGCTCGCCATCATGACGCGCATAATGCATGCCCATCACGCCCTGTGTGTCGGTGAACTCGAAGACCATGTTGGTCATCAGGTCACATTTTGACAGCAGACCGGCACGTTTTGCGTTCTCAACGTTGGCACCGATTTTATCGGCGATCCAGCCAGACAGCGCCTGAATACGGTCGGTTTTGTCACGCAGCGTACCCAGCTGTTTCTGGAACAGTACGGTTTCCAGACGCGGCAGGTTATCTTCGAGGCGTTTCTTGCGGTCGGTATTGAAGAAGAATTCGGCATCGGCCAGACGCGGACGCACCACTTTTTCGTTACCGGAAATGATTTGCTGCGGATCTTTCGATTCGATGTTGGCCACAAAGATGAAGTTTGGCAGAAGTTTGCCCGCGGCGTCATACACCGGGAAATACTTCTGGTCGCCTTTCATGGTGTAAACCAGCGCTTCAGCAGGAACCGCCAGGAATTTCTCTTCGAATTTAGCAGTCAGAACCACCGGCCATTCAACCAGAGACGCGACTTCTTCCAACAGGCTTTCGCTCAGATCAGCGATACCGCCAATCTCTTTCGCTGCTTTCTCTGCATCCTGTTTGATCAGCGCTTTACGCTGTTCGTAATCAGCGATGACTTTGCCGCGTTCCAGCAGAATTTGCGGATACTGATCGGCGTTATCAATCGTGAATTCAGGCTCGCCCATGAAGCGGTGACCGCGAATGGTGCGGGCAGAATCGATACCGAGGATTTTCGCCGGGATCAGTTCATCGCCTAACAGCAGAGTGACAGTGTGAACCGGACGGACAAACTGCACGTCGGAATCGCCCCAGCGCATCAGTTTAGGGATAGGTAGTTTGGACAGTGACGTCGCGATCATCGCAGGCAGCAGCTGTTGCGCGCTTTCGCCTTTAACGTGCGCACGATAAACCAACCATTCGCCTTTGTCGGTGACCAGACGATCGGCCTGTTCCACTGTAATACCGCAACCGCGAGCCCAGCCTTCAGCGGCTTTGCTTGGTTTGCCTTCAGCATCAAACGCCTGGGCCACAGCCGGGCCGCGTTTTTCAACTTCGCGGTCAGCCTGAGATTCATGCAGGCCGGAGACTTTCAGCGCCAGACGGCGCGGTGCTGCAAACCACTTAACTTCGCCGTGTGGCAGATTCGCCGCATCCAGCTCCGCAGTCAGGTTAGCTGCAAAAGATTCAGCAAGGCTGCGCAGAGCCTTCGGTGGCAGTTCTTCCGTGCCGATTTCCACCAGAAATGTTTTTTCAGTCATTGACTTATCTCACTTCTCGTTCTTTTTGCACATCGGGAAGCCCAGTACTTCGCGGGAAGCGTAATACGCCTCAGCTACCGCTTTAGTCAGGGTACGGATGCGCAGAATGTAGCGCTGACGTTCAGTCACAGAAATCGCTTTACGCGCGTCGAGCAGGTTGAAGCAATGGGCCGCTTTCAGGATGCGCTCGTACGCCGGCAGTGCCAGTGGCTTTTCGAGAGCCAGCAGGGTTTGCGCTTCTTTCTCATGCTGTTCAAAACAGGTGAACAGGAAATCGACATCGGCGTATTCGAAGTTATAGGTCGATTGCTCAACTTCGTTCTGATGGAATACGTCGCCGTACGTCGTTTTGCCCAGCGGACCGTTGCTCCAGACCAGATCGTAAACGCTGTCCACGCCCTGGATGTACATCGCCAGACGTTCCAGACCGTAAGTAATTTCACCGGTCACTGGTTTACATTCCAGGCCGCCGACCTGCTGGAAGTAAGTGAACTGCGTCACTTCCATGCCGTTCAGCCACACTTCCCAGCCGAGACCCCAGGCGCCGAGCGTCGGGTTTTCCCAGTTATCTTCAACGAAGCGGATATCATGGATCAGCGGGTCGAGGCCCAGCTCTCTCAGCGAGCCGAGGTACAGCTCCTGAATGTTTTCCGGTGAAGGTTTGATCATCACCTGGAATTGATAATAGTGCTGCAGGCGGTTCGGGTTTTCGCCGTAACGGCCATCAGTCGGACGGCGTGATGGCTGAACATACGCTGCCGCAAAAGGCTCAGGGCCAAGTGCGCGCAGGCTGGTCATCGGGTGCGAAGTGCCCGCGCCGACTTCCATATCCAGCGGTTGAACAATGGTGCAGCCCTGCTGCGCCCAATAATCTTGCAGTGTCAGGATCAGGCCCTGAAATGTCTTGGTATCAAACTTTTGCATGTTGGATTCGCACGCGAGAAAGTGGGTTTAAAGAGAGTCCGACAGTATACCCGCTGAACGGAAGATAATCAGCCAGAATCAGGCGACTAAGAGATCCGGAGAGGCAGTGTTTAGTTTTCAGCGCTAATTCGAGAGGAAGTAAAAGGGGCAACAGCCCCTTTTCGTTAAAACCGCGCGCTGATCCCGGCGTTGTAAGAGGTTTGTTCGCCGGAATCCAGACCGGTGGTTTGCGAAACAGCGGCAAAGGCCGAGAAACTATGGGTTATCTGCACGTTTAAGCCTGCGGTCATATCTACCCAGTCGTCATCCTGCTCGCCGGTGGTGCGGCTGAATCGGGTTCGGGTGGATTTGATTGCGCCGGTGGCGGTGTAAGTATCATCGCCAAACTGGCGGTCGTAGGTGACCTGCGCATACGGATTGACGATGCCCAGTTGCGCATTGAGCCGCCAGCCCAGTGCACCGATTTGCGAATGGGAGGTCTGGTCGCCAAAGCGCATCGAGGTACTGTTATCCCCGTCTTCACGGTAGCCGTTAACGCTGCTGTAATCCCAGCTGTACTGCGCCACCGGGCCCGTTTTCAGCACCGGCAAGATTGGGAAGTCCCAACCCGCCGCTACGCGCCAGCCCATCTGTTTGCCGTCCGTTTCGCCACGTTCAGTGCGGGTCGTCGGCCCGAGCTGGATGCTGCGCTTGATATCGTCATAGTTGAGCGATCCGTAATGAATATCGCCGTTGATCCAGCCATTTTCGGCGATTTTAATGCCGGTAAAGACCGTCGTCATCTTGCCGCGAGTACGGTAGCTGTAATGGTCGGTCGGATCCTGCTTGTCATCTGAACCGGAGATCATCAGCCCCATCATCCAGCGATCGGTCATCTGATAATCCATCCCGATATTCAGCGAATTAGCGTTTAAATCACCATCACCCAGTGACGGATTAATTTTGCTGTCTGCGCTTTGTCCGGCGTAGCCGCCAAACATGCCAAAGGTACCGGCATCGTTATCCTGCGTGCGCAACTGCTGATAGCGGCTGTCGAGCAATCCCTGCGTATTTCTCGCCAGTGCCAGCGAGCCCTGATTCAGCGCGGTGACTTCCAGCGGCCCGTTGAGTACTGACTGCATGTATTGCGCGATCAGCGCATGTGCCTGCGGCGTCGGGTGGAAATGGTCGGCAAACAGGAACGCTTTACTGGCATCGAAGCCCGGCATATCGGAGGTACATTCCGACGCGGATGTACCGACCGGACAGGCGGTGCCCGCCGTGTTGGCAAATCCGTACATCATCGGATCCGCCACCACTTCATTGAACAGCCCGTTGATATCTACGCGCGCAATATTGCCGCCAGTTTTCGCCAGCGCGATATCTTCGGTGGTGTTGTAGGTTTCTGTCAGGCCGCCCGCCGCCACTTTTAAGGTGTCATACGCGACCGCCAGCCCTTTAGCGATAGTGTCCTGCACCAGAGGAATTCGCGAACCTTCTACCGCAGCAGCTGCCAGCGCGTTGTGAATCGCTTCGGTGCGGGCATCCGTATTTGGCGTGTTTTGTGCGTTCAGATAGGCATAAGCCGCTTCCAGCGCCTGTTGCTGCACCGGCAGCAATCCGATTTGGATCACGCTCTCCATCAGGACCGGCGTCAGACCGATGTTAGGCACCGTCGGCACGATGACCGTTCCGGCCCCGGCTTTGAGTAAATCATTCACCTGCGACGCCGCCTGCGTAGCGCTGTTGGTGGCAATTTGTAACGCCGTGACAGGGTTCAGACTGAGCGCGGCAGCCGCCAGATCATTGCCACCAATCCAGTGAATATACAGCCCGCTCGGATCGGCTTTTCCGCCAGTTGATGCCAGATAATTTTTGACCTGATCCTGCGTGGTATAGTCAGAATCCAGCCCCGGCACCGCAACGCCGCCGCCTTCGGCATAGTTCAGCCCGCCTTGTGAAGAAGGCGTTAACGTCGTGCCGATGTTTTTTGCCAGAATTTCGTCATAGAGCGGATGGATATTGCTGTCATAAGTCCAGCGGCCAATATTGCCGGTATCACTGAGACTGTCGCCGAAAACATAAAGCTGATCGTAAGCCTGTGCCGTTGTGTGTACGCCAAGACACAGCGCCACCGCGAAAGCCCCTTTGGTCAGCCGCAGGACAGAAATTTTTTTGCCGGTCATAAGTGTGATTTCCCTAAAAAATCGGCGTGGTAACGATAGGATTTAACGTAAGGATTACGTAATGATTGGCTTTAAATATTGTTCAGATCCGACCAGCGTCAAGGCAGAGGTTTAGAAATTGCGACGTTGCAGAGTTATCCGAGAAGCCACACACTGACGCCACGCGTTTAAGCCTCTTATAAGGACAACAGAATGGCGACCACACGATGCAGCTGGGTTTCGAAAGAACCGGTTTACCTCGAATATCATGATAAAGAATGGGGCGTTCCGGTCCTGGATGGCCGCCAACTGTTTGAAATGCTGTGCCTTGAAGGCCAGCAGGCAGGATTATCGTGGATAACGGTGCTGAGAAAGCGTGAAAATTATCGTCAGAACTTTCACAAATTTGATCCCAAACGCATCGCGAAAATGACCGATGACGATGTGGAACGTCTGGTGCTCGACGCCGGTATCATTCGCCATCGCGGTAAAATCAAAGCCATTATCGGCAACGCACAGGCGTATCTGGCCATGGAAGCCAGCGGAGAAAGCTTCTCTGAGTTCATCTGGAACTTCGTGGGTGGTCAGCCGGTCATCAATAATCCCCTCGGTCCCGAAGGCGTACCGGCAAAAACAGCGGTGTCAGATGCGATGTCCAAAGCGCTGAAAAAGAAAGGCTTTAAATTCATCGGATCCACGATTTGTTACGCTTTCATGCAGGCCGCCGGCCTGGTGAACGATCATCAGTCTTATTGCTTCTGCCATCCCGCGAATCAGCCGTCATGATCCGCGCTGCGCAACCGCGCGATACCGAAGCCATTTTGTTGCTCTGGCTGCGCAGCTCATTGCTTTCCCATCCTTTTATTGCCGATTCTTACTGGATCGAAAGTCTGCAAATGGTCAGAGAAGATTTTCTCCCCAAAGCCCGCGTCTGGGTGGATTGCGATACAAATGATGAAATTTGCGGATTTATCGGCGTGATGAATCAGCAGTTTATCGGTGCGCTGTTTGTCGAAGAATCTCACTACGGCGACGGCACCGCGCAGCGGCTGATGGCAGCGGCTAAAGACGAATATCCGGTGCTGTTACTGGAGGTCTATCAGCAAAACCACCGTGCGGTTGCGTTCTATCATAAAGAAAAGTTTGAAATATCGGCCCGTACCCGCCATCCCGGCACTGACTTACCGACCTATATCCTGCGCTGGTTCCTGCCACTTTCTGAATAAGTTCCTGAAATGCGTAAAAATACAAAAAGGGATATCCGGAATTCTCCTACTGCTTAACACCGCAAAATTGCGCATAAAGAGCGCCAGAACGCCGCAGGACAGATGTCCTCCCGTTGCATTTGTTTATGTTTTGACACCTTTTTCTGTGCAACTTGTTGGAAAGCAGGCAGTCATAATGCAGCGGTAAAGTTCTTAATAAAAACATCATGAAGGAAATAAGATGAGCAAAAGATTACTTGTGGTTGCGGGCGTACTTTGCGTCACCATGGGCCTGTCAGCCTGTACCACTAACCCTTACACCGGCGAATCAGAAGCAGGGAAATCCGGCATTGGCGCAGGTATTGGGGCCGCGCTCGGCGCAGGCGTCGGGATGCTGTCTTCCTCCAAACACGATCGCGGCAAAGGCGCGCTGATCGGCGCTGCAGCGGGTGCCGCACTGGGTGGCGGTGCAGGTTATTACATGGATGTGCAGGAATCTAAACTGCGCGACAAAATGAAAGGCACCGGCGTCAGCGTGACCCGTCAGGGCGATAACATCGTGCTGAACATGCCAAACAATGTGACGTTTGACACCAACAGCAGCACGCTGAAACCGGCGGGCGCTAACACGCTGACCGGCGTGGCGATGGTACTGAAAGAGTATCCGAAAACTGCCGTGAACGTTGTCGGTTATACGGACAGCACCGGTACCCGAGCACTCAACATGAAGCTTTCGCAGCAACGTGCTGACGGCGTGGGCAGCGCGCTGATCACTCAGGGCGTTGAAGGCAGCCGCGTACACACCACCGGCGCTGGCCCGGACAATCCGATTGCGACCAACAGCACCGAAGCGGGCAAAGCGCAGAACCGTCGCGTCGAGATTACCCTCAGCCCGTTACAGTAAATTTCGTCCTACCCCTGATAAAAACGGAGCCATTCGGCTCCGTTTTCGCGTTTGTGATATTCTGCCGCCACGTGCCCTTCCACCTGTGTAACGGATGCCAGTATGTCTCTGAAAGCTATTGCGAAAGATCTTGGTCTCTCTGTCACTACCGTCAGCCGCGCGCTGAACGGCTACGATGACGTTTCAGCAGACACCAAAGCGCGGGTTCAGGCGGCGGCCGATTTACGTGGTTACCGGCCTAACACCCTCGCCCGCCGGTTAAAGATGGGTAAGATCGACGCCGTTGGCCTCATTTTCCCGTTCAGTTCTCATCCGTTAAGCAATTCCGCGTTTATCGAAATGGTCGGCTGTATCACCCGCGAGCTGGCAAAATATGAAATCGACTTGCTGCTGGTACCGGATGAACTGGGCACATATTCCTGGCGCAGACTCATCGAAAGTAAACGCGTCGATGCCATGCTGGTGGCACATACGCTGGATAGCGACCCGCGACTGATGGATTTGCAGCAGCGTAATTTTCCTTTTCTGGCGCTCGGGCGCAGCGGCTGTCTGACGCAGGATTACGCCTGGTTTGATTTCGACAACCGCGCGGGTATGCAAATGGCGGTCGATCACCTCGCCGCTCTCGGGCATCAGCGCATCGCGTTTCTGGGCGAAAGCAATCAGCAATCGTTTATCGGTCAGCGCTTTCAGGGTTATCTCGACGGATTACGCGAAAACATGCTGCTGCATAATCCTGATTACGTGCATAAAATCAGCCCGAGTCGTCGCGCCGGTTATCAGACTACTCAGGCGCTGCTGGCCTTGCCAGTGCCTCCGACGGCGATTGTCTGCGACTGTAATATGCATGGCGAAGGTGCAGCGCTGGCGTTGCATGAAGCCGGCCTGCTGCTCACCGGTGGTGTTTCCCTGATTATCTTTGACGGCTTGCCGTGCGACAGTGTGCCCGATGTGGCCGTCACAGCCGTCCGTCAGGGCACGCGTGAAGCGGTCGGGTTACAAATCGCCACTATGACGATGGCGCTGATCCGCAACGAACCGCTGAAGGATTTGCAGGTTCTCTGGCAGCCCGAATTGCAGGCAGGCGTTACAGCACATCCACCACGCTGATACTTCCCTCTTAAGTTATTTTTCCACCCTATATCACATTTTTTCACCTTCACATTTCCCATCCGAAACGTTTCGGATCAATAGTTACTGCACCTGATCGCGTCTTATCAGCGCAAATCTTTGTCTGGAGCAGTGACTATATGGAAAACAAGATTGTTCATTTAACCGGCGGACAGACCAGCCTGATCGTCCGTTGTACGCCTTACGCTGAAATTCTTTACTGGGGAAACCGCCTCAGTCAGTTTTCGGCTGATGACATCATTTCGCTGAGCCGCGCCGTGCCCAATGGCCGGATTGATGT
Source organism: Rahnella bruchi (assembly GCF_003614975.1). GTDB lineage: Bacteria > Pseudomonadota > Gammaproteobacteria > Enterobacterales > Enterobacteriaceae > Rahnella > Rahnella bruchi. Next base: position 206,974 of record NZ_QZWI01000005.1, read on the forward strand.
AGAGGCACCGGTGAATTTCAGCGTCGATTCCGGACGCGGTTCATTCGGCACGCCGGGAATGGAAGGCCATCGTAACGGGCAGGACTGGTCGCCAGTATTCAATACCACGCAGGTCAGTCACGACGAAAATCAGCTCATCATCAATACCGAAGACGCGATTGCGGGTCTGCAATTTCGCAGCGAATTGCGCCTTGATGACAACGGGGTTTTGCAGGCACGTAACGCACTGACCAATCTTAAACCCGGCACTTATCAGGTGACACGGCTGGCCGTGACGCTGCCGCTGCCGCAGCGCGCCACCGAAGTGATGGCGTTTCATGGGCGCTGGATCAAAGAGTTTCAGCCACACCGCACGCAGCTGGATCACGGCGGCATCATTCAGGAAAACCGCCGCGGCAAAACGTCCTCTGAATATTTCCCGGCGATGATGATCGGTCATCAGGGTTTCAGCGAAGAACAGGGCGAAGTCTGGGGAATGCATCTGGGCTGGAGCGGCAATCATCGCCTGCGCGCTGACATCAAAATCGATGGCCGTCGTCTGGTACAGGCCGAAGCACTTTATTTTCCGGGCGAACAACGCCTTGAACAGGGCGAAATGCTGGAAACGCCGTGGCTGTACGCCAGCTATTCCGCCAGCGGTCTGAACCGCATGAGTCAGCAATTCCACCGTTTTGTACGTGAGCAGATTTTACGATTCCCGACCGAAAAGCCGCGTCCGGTGCATCTCAATACCTGGGAAGGGATTTATTTCGATCACGATCCTGACTATATCATGCAGATGGCGACAGAATCTGCCGCGTTAGGCGTTGAACGCTTCATTATCGACGACGGTTGGTTCCGCGGGCGCGATCACGACCGCGCGGCGCTCGGTGACTGGTATCTCGATGAGAAAAAGTATCCCAACGGCCTCACCCCGGTCATCAGCCACGTCAAAAAACTGGGTATGGAATTTGGTATCTGGGTCGAACCGGAAATGATTAATCCGGATTCCGATTTGTATCGCGCCCATCCGGACTGGCTGCTGGCGTTGCCCGGTTATCAGCAGCCGAGCGGGCGTCATCAGTTCGTGCTCGATTTAAGCAATCCGCAGGTCTTTGATTATCTGGTGGAACGTATGAGCTGGCTGCTCGGCGAGCATGATGTCGATTACGTGAAATGGGACATGAACCGCGAAATCGTCCAGCCGGGGCACGAAGGTCGCGCGGCGCTGACGGTACAAACGCAGCAGTTCTACCGTCTGCTGGATGTTCTGGGCGAACGCTTCCCGCAGATTGAGTTTGAATCCTGCGCGTCCGGTGGCGGTCGCATTGATTTCGAGGTGCTCAAGCGCAGCCACCGTTTCTGGACATCCGACAATAACGACGCGCTGGAACGACAAAAAATTCAGCGCGGCATGAGCTACTTCTTCCCGCCGGAAGTGATGGGCTCACACATTGGCAACAAGCTGTGTCACGCCACCTCGCGCCAGCACAGCATTGAATTTCGCGGCCTGACGGCGCTGTTCGGCCATATGGGCATTGAGCTGGATCCGGTGAAAGAAGGCGAGGCTGAACGCGCCGGTTTTGCGAAATATACCCGCCTTCATCAGCAGCTGCGTCCGTTACTGCACAGCGGCGACGTGTACCGCGTGGATACACACGACGAGACCGTGCTGATCAATGGGGTGGTCAGTGAAAGCAGGGATCGGGCCGTATTTCTGGTCAGCCAGTTGGCGATGCCGACATGGTCATTGCCCGGTGCGTTACGCGTGCCGGGGCTGAAAGCGGATGCCCGCTATCGCGTGACGGTGCTCGACGAACCGGCATTACTCAAAGGCGGTGGCAGCGGTCACACCATGCGCGTGCAACCGGCGTGGCTGCATGCGTCGCCGGTACTGAGCGGTGAATGGCTGGCGAATGCAGGGCTGGCATTGCCGGTGCTGGATCCGGAAAGCGCCCTGCTTCTCGGCTTCGAAGAAATCAGATAACAACAAAAAACGCCGGTACTACAGTGCCGGTTTTCATGGTTTCGGCAAGGAAATCACTATGAACCCTACACAAACTTCCGATCGTTGCTTCTATAAAAACAATACTAACTTCTGGATATTTGGCAGCTATTTCTTCCTCTATTTCTTCATTATGGCGACCTGTTATCCGTTTTTACCGATCTGGCTTTCCGATGTGATCGGCCTGAGCAAAACGGAAACCGGCATCGTGTTTTCCAGCATGTCGCTGTTTGCGATTTTGTTTCAGCCGATTTTCGGCATCATTTCTGACAAGCTTGGCCTGAAAAAACACCTGCTGTGGATCATCGCCGTGCTGCTGTTTCTTTTCGCGCCTTTCTTCATTTACGTTTTCGCGCCATTGTTAAAACTGAATATCGTACTCGGCGCCATTCTCGGCGGCGCGTATATCGGTTTCGTGTTTGCGGGCGGTTCAGGCGCGACTGAGGCTTACATTGAAAGAGTCAGCCGCAACAGTTCGTTCGAATACGGTAAGGCGCGGATGTTCGGGTGCTTCGGCTGGGGGATTTGCGCCTCGACGGCGGGAGTGCTGTTTAACATCAATCCGGACATCGTGTTCTGGATGGGTTCCGGCGCAGCGATCATTTTGATGATTTTGCTGCTGATTGCCCGTCCGCAGGAAAACAAAAACGCGCAGGTTCTGGATAAACTCGGTGCTAATCAGCCGCAATTTTCGCTGAAAACGGCGGCTTTGTTGCTGAAAGAACGCAAACTGTGGATGCTGATTTTATATGTCATCGGCGTGGCCTGTGTGTATGACGTATTCGATCAGCAGTTCGCGACTTTCTTCAAAACCTTCTTTGCCTCCCCGCAGCAGGGCACGGAAATGTTTGGCTACGTCACCACTGCCGGTGAGTTGTGTAACGCGCTGATTATGTTCTGTTCACCGTGGATTATTAACCGCATCGGCGCAAAAAATACGCTGCTGCTGGCGGGTACGATTATGTCCATCCGCATAGTCGGTTCGTCATTCGCGACGACGGCCATTGAAGTGATCCTGCTGAAAATGCTGCATGCGCTGGAAGTCCCGTTCCTGCTGGTGGGGGTGTTCAAATACATCACGCAAATCTTTGATGTCCGGTTCTCCGCGACCATTTATCTGATCGGCTTTAATTTCGCCAAACAACTTGCGGCCATCTTCCTCTCGGCTTTCGCCGGTAATTTGTATGACCGCATCGGTTTCAGCGATACCTATCTGATCCTCGGCGGTATTGCCTTTAGCGTGACGATTATTTCGGCCTTTACCCTGAGCAGCAGACCGAAGACCGAAACGGTTTCCGGGGTGCAAACGGCAGAAGGTTTGCGCTGACTTGCGGATGCAGCCTTTCGGCACTCTGTGCTAGTCTCCGTGGGACAAGCATGAGGGGAGAAAGGCTGTGAGTAAAAAACAGGAACCGGGCGCGGTGGTTCGCGCCACGATACGTGACGTCGCCAGCGCCGCCAAAACGGGTAAAACCAGCGTTTCACGTTATCTCAACGGTGAACAACACCTGCTGTCCGATTCGCTGAAAGAGCGCATCGGACGGGCGATCTCCCTGCTCGATTATCAACCGAGCCAGATGGCGCGCAGCCTGAAAAGCGGTCAGACGCGGTTAATCGGGCTTATCCTCGCCGATATTACCAATCCCTATTCTGTCGATGTGATGCGCGGCGTTGAAGCCGCCTGCCGTCAGGAAGGACTGACGCTGTTGGTGTGTAACACCAACAACGAGCTGGATCAGGAAAAGCATTACCTGCAATTGCTCAGCAGTTACCGAGTTGACGGCATTGTGGTGAATGCTGTCGGCATGCGCGAGGCGGCGATTTCCACGCTGCAACAGGCCAATCTACCGATGGTGCTGATCGACCGCAAAGTCGCGAATTTCGCCTGCGACGTCATCGGCCTGAAAAACGTAGAAGCCACGCAGATGATGACCGATCACCTCGTGCAACAGGGTTTCGAGGCACTGCTTTTCGTCAGCGAACCCGCCACCGTCAATACCCGTTTCGACCGTCTGCGTACGTTCCTGCAACGTATGCAGCAGTCCCCGCAACTGACGGGCGAACAGGGTGAAATTGAGCTGTATAACGCCGAAGGACTGGACAATTTACTGCGCGACTTTGTGGCGCGGCATGCGGATAAACACAAAGCCGTGATGTGTGTAAACGGCGCACTGACATTACAGGTCGCACGTGCCATGCAGCGGCTGAATCTTCGCTGGGGGCCGGACATCGGCTTATCCGGCTTCGATGAACTGGTATGGGCCGATCTGGCGGGCGTGGGCATAACCACGCTAAAACAACCGACATACGACATGGGCGTAGCAGCGCTCAGACAGCTGGTGACACGCATTCAGGGCAATTCTGAACCGGTCAAAGACCTGGAGTTTTCCGGCGAACTCGTTGCGCGCGGTTCCACCGCAGCACGCTGATCCCATTTACTTCTCCGATTTCCTGCCCGTTCTTCGTGAGCGGGATCATATTTTTGGGCTTTTGTTCTGTCGTCTGGAACCGGTTCCAATTAGCTTGTATAAAACGAAACAAAACGTTAACAACGGCACGATATCTCATTTGCTTGACTAAAATGAGGTTTCGAAATGATTGCCTGTCACTTCCTGGCAACCCGCCCTCACAGGAAAAACGTTCATGAAAAAAGAAATCGTCATTGTCACCGCCGCCTACGGCAACAGCGTGGTGAAAGAACTCGGTGGTCAGGCAGAACTGCTCTCCGTCATTGCCGCTGCACAGGCCGATGGCGTCGAAATCCGCCGTGAATTGTTCTCCCCGCAGGAACTGGATTCTTTACCGGCGCTGGCGGAGAAAATTCAGCATCATGGCCTGTTTGCAGTTTACTCGGTACCCTTCCCGCTGTTTTTGTCGGGTGGCGAGCTTAATCCTGATGCACCACAATATTTTGAAGAGGCGCGCATTCTGAATGCCCGCACGATTAAGTTTTCTCTCGGTGAATTTGAGCCGGGCCAGGATCTGACACCGCTGAAGGTGGTGCTGGCATCAAGCCCGGTGAAGCTGGTAGTGGAGAACGATCAGACCCCGGAATGTGGAATTCTGTCGCGCATTAATGCCTTCATGTTTGCCGCAGAATCCCTGCATTTGCCATTGAGTATGACTTTCGACATGGCCAACTGGCTGTGGGTCGGACAGGATCCGGCGATTGCCGCTGAACGTCTGGCACGTCATGTCGGTTATGTGCATGTGAAAGCAGCGGAAAAACGTGCTGGAAAATGGCACGCCGTGGCACTCGATAACAGCGATGGCAGCTGGGAATCTTTGTTGAAAATGTTGCCTCAGGATGTCCCGCGCGGCATCGAATTCCCGCTTGAAGGGGATGATTTGACCGCCGTGACGCGCCATTACGTTGACGTTTTACGCGGCTGATTTCGCGGCGCCCCACGGGTGCGGGAAAGCTGAGGCATTATCAGGAGATACCGTTATGAACAAGTCCAGACTGGCCTCGCGCCGCTGGTGGTACATTATGCCAATCGTGTTCATCACTTACAGTCTGGCGTATGTCGACCGCTCAAACTTCAGTTTCGCGTCGGCTGCCGGTATCAATGATGATCTTCACATCACCAAAGGCATGTCTTCCCTGCTGGGTGCCCTGTTTTTCCTTGGCTACTTTTTCTTCCAGATCCCCGGCACCATTTATGCCGAAAGGCGCAGCGTTAAGAAGCTGATTTTCTGGTGCTTATTGCTGTGGGGCGGCTTTGCTTCACTGACCGGCGTGGTGACGAATATCCCGATGCTGGCGGTGATCCGCTTTGCCCTCGGCGTGGTGGAAGCCGCCGTGATGCCCGCCATGCTGGTGTACATCAGCAACTGGTTTACGAAATCCGAACGCTCGCGCGCCAATACGTTTTTGATTTTGGGCAATCCGGTGACGGTGCTGTGGATGTCGGTGCTTTCCGGCTATCTGATCAAATCGTTTGGCTGGCGGGAGATGTTTATCTTTGAAGGTATTCCGGCGGTGATCTGGGCGATTATCTGGTGGTTCAGCGTCAAAGATAAACCCGAACAAGTCAGCTGGCTGAGCGAGCAGGAGAAAAAAGCCCTGGCCGCGCAGCTGGAAAAAGAACAGAAAGATATTCAGGCAGTCGGCGGTTACCGCGAAGCTTTCCGCTCGAGAAATGTCATCCTCCTCTGTCTGCAATATTTCTTCTGGAGCATCGGCGTGTATGGCTTTGTGCTCTGGCTGCCGTCGATTTTGCGCGATGGTAAATCAATGGGCATGGTCGAAGCGGGCTGGCTCTCTTCTGCTCCTTATCTGGCGGCGACCATCGCGATGATCCTAGTGTCATGGGCATCCGACAAAATGCAAAACCGTAAACTGTTTGTCTGGCCGCTGTTGCTGGTCGGCGCCCTGGCGTTCTTCGGCTCCTGGGCAGCTGGCACAAACAATTTCTGGCTTTCGTACAGTTTACTGGTGGTCGCGGCTGCCGCAATGTATGCCCCGTATGGTCCGTTCTTTGCCATCATTCCTGAAATGCTGCCGAAGAATGTTTCCGGCGGAGCCATGGCATTAATCAACAGCCTGGGTGCGCTGGGCTCGTTCTTTGGTTCGTGGTTTGTCGGTTACCTCAATGGCAACACTGGCAGTCCTGCCGCCTCGTTTATTTTTATGGCCGTCTCGCTGCTGCTGTCTGCCGGAATAACGCTGTTAGTCCGACCGCGCAAGGCTGAAATTAAACCGAAAGGGAATGTTTCCTTAACCTGAAATCTGAAAATACTCATTTGAAGAGTTGGAGTTTGTAATGAATAAGCCGTCAATTGTTCTGTACAAAAAACTGCCTGCCGATTTGCATCAACGTCTTGAAGAGCATTTTGCTATTACCGAATTCGATGGCATCACCGACAAAAACCGTGCTGAGGTTTTTGATGCTTTGCAAAACGCAGAAGGCCTGCTGGGTTCTGGCGGAAAAATCGATAAAGAGCTGTTTGACCATGCCCCGCGCCTGCGTGCGGTATCCACCATTTCCGTCGGCTACGATAATTTTGATGTGGCTGAACTGACCCGCCGCGAAATCCCGATGATGCACACGCCGACGGCGCTGACCGATACCGTGGCTGATACCGTAATGGCGCTGGTGCTTTCAACCGCACGCCGCGTGGTGAACGTGGCCGAGCGTGTAAAAGCCGGTGAATGGAACGAAAACATTGGCGAAGACTGGTTCGGCATCGATGTACACCATAAAACCATGGGCATCGTCGGCATGGGCCGTATCGGTCTGGCGCTGGCACAACGTGCGCATTTCGGCTTCGACATGCCGATTTTGTATAACGCGCGCAGCCAGCATAAGGAAGCGGAAGAGCGTTTCGGTGCCCGTAAATGTGAGCTGAACGAACTGCTGAAAGAGTCTGATTTCGTCTGTATTTTGCTGCCAATGACCGAACAAACGTTCCATCTGATTGGCAAAGAAGAACTGGCGAAAATGAAATCCAGCGCGATTTTAATCAGCGCAGGACGTGGCCCGGTTATTGATGAACCGGCTCTGATTGAAGCGTTGAAAGCCGGTACGATTTATGGCGCAGGTATGGACGTGTTCGAGACGGAGCCTCTGCCAAAAGATTCTGCGCTGCTGACTCTGCCTAACGTGGTGGCGCTGCCGCATATCGGTTCCGCCACACACGAAACTCGTTACGACATGGCGGCCTGTGCGGTGGATAACCTGATCGCCGCCCTGAAAGGCGACGTGAAGGAATTCTGCGTGAACCCGGAAGTTCTGAAAAAGTAATCCCCCGTCTCATTCCCTTTCGTCATCATCAGAAAGGGAATGAGAAATTCAAATCCCCGTGGTCCGATTGCACTGTTTTGCCGCAGGCGTTATGGTGGACGACACATTTCGATAACATACAAAGCTTTCTATGACGTTTTCTGCTTTCGGTGACAAATTTACCCGTTTTTCAGGCATCACTCGCTTGATGGGCGATATGAATGACGGTTTACGCACACCTGGCGCAGTCATGCTGGGCGGCGGCAATCCGGCACAAATTCCTGAGATGCAGGATTATTTCCAGACGCTGCTGTCGGAAATGCTGGCCGCAGGCAAGCTGACCGAGGCGCTGTGTAATTATGACGGCCCGCAGGGCAAAGACGTCCTGCGTCACGCGCTGGCAGAAATGTTAGAGAAAGAGCTCGGCTGGCAGCTGGATGCACAAAATATTGCGCTGACCAACGGCAGCCAGAGTGCCTTCTTCTATTTATTCAATCTGTTCGCCGGACGTCGCGCCGACGGCAGTATGTCCAAAGTTCTGTTCCCGCTGGCACCGGAATATCTCGGTTACGCCGATGCCGGACTGGACGAAAATCTGTTTGTTTCGGCCAAGCCGAATATCGAATTACTGCCTGAAGGCCAGTTCAAATATCACGTCGATTTCGATCACCTGAACATTACCGATGATATCGGCCTGATCTGCGTTTCCCGTCCGACCAACCCGACGGGTAACGTGATTACCGACGAAGAGCTTGTCCGCCTCGATGTACTGGCGCAGCAGAAAGATATTCCATTACTCATCGATAATGCTTATGGCGTGCCGTTCCCTGGCATCGTATTCACTGAAGCAACGCCGCTGTGGAACCCAAATATCATCCTGTGCATGAGCCTGTCGAAACTCGGGCTGCCAGGGTCGCGCTGCGGTATCGTGATTGCCGATGAGAAAATTATCAAAGCGATCAGTAACATGAACGGCATTATCAGCCTGTCTCCTGGCAGCGTCGGACCGGCGATTGCTCATGAGATGATTGCGCGTGGCGATTTACTGCGCCTTTCCGAAGAGGTGATCAAACCGTTCTATTTCCAGCGCGTACAGGAAACTATTGCCACGCTGCGTCGCTATCTGCCGGAAGAACGATGTCTTATCCATAAACCGGAAGGCGCGATTTTCCTGTGGCTGTGGTTCAAAGATTTGCCGATCACCACCGAAGTGCTGTATCAGCGTCTTAAACAGCGCGGAGTACTGATGGTGCCGGGGGATTATTTCTTCCCTGGGCTGGAACATCCGTGGCCGCACACACATCAGTGTATGCGCATGAACTACGTGCCTGATGCTGAGCAGATCGAGCGCGGTGTGAAGATTCTGGCGGAAGAAGTGGAAAAAGCGCACGCGGAAAATCAGTAACCCCGCTACGTTCACAGCACAAAAAAAGGGGAGGACATCTGTCCTCCCCTTCTTATTTTACACTGACTGTTTTATACAGACTGATTTTCCAGCGCCGGTTTTTCTGTACCAATCGCAATTTTCTGCGGCTGTAACGCTTGTGGCACATCGCGCACCAGACTGATGTGCAGCAGTCCGTTGATGAATTCTGCCGCAGAGACATGCATATGCTCTGCCAGCGTGAAGCTCAGGGTGAAAGGCTTGATCACTAACCCCTGATGCAGATATTCCACTTTGGCTTCCGGCTGAGCAGGCGTACCGCTGACGGTTAAACGCGGCCCTTCGACTTCAATATTCAGCTCGCTCTGCTGGAAACCGGCCAACGCCAGTGAAATGCGATAATGATTGTCGTCAGACTTTTCAATATTGTAGGGAGGGAATGCCTGATCCGCGCCCTGCATTGAACTGGCTAATTTATCGAAACCAATCCACTGACGCAGTAATGGGGAAATATCGTAATTACGCATGGTATAACTCCTTCTTTGAAGCGAGATTTATAATTCCGTCATCCGGTTCGGGCGTGACGGTGCAGCTCCCTGACGGCGAGCCTAAACTTTTTCATTTTCTGGCGGTCAATACTGTTTATTACAACGCTGACCTCAGGTGACAGATCGCGGGTAAATCAGCGAATTTCGATACGCCGCGGTTTGGACGTTTCAGGAACGATGCGTTCCAGGTCGATATACAGCAAACCGTTCGACAAATTGGCTGCTTTTATTTGAATATGTTCAGCCAGCTGGAATTTGCGTTCGAAATTACGTTCAGCGATACCCTGATATAAATAAGTCCGGTCGGTTTCAGTCGGTGCATGTGCGCCTTTGACCACCAGCATGTTGTCATGGGCCGTGATGTCCAGCTCTGACTCGGCAAAACCTGCTACCGCGATAGCAATCCGGTAATGGTTTTCGTCAACCAGCTCGACATTATATGGGGGATAGCCGCCGCCCTGATTCTGACCCGATTCGATAAGATTAAATAAACGGTCAAAACCTATGGCAGAACGGTATAACGGGGATAAATCAAAATTGCGCATTACTGCTTCTCCTGATATTCAGCGAGTGCTTTTTAAAGAGTAATAGCCTTCCGTTTGGACAGGCCAGCGACGGATTCAGCGATGTGTCATACATCGTGAATCGAGATCCCTTCCGGCGTATCTCTTCCTGCGTCGTACAGTAAAAATGGAGACGAAAGGAATTTTTTCAAGACGGTATAAACAAAAAAATCAGGAAATTTTTGACAACCTGATGGCAAAAATACACGACAGGCTGAAGTGAAATAACAGGGAATGCAGGCGGTTTTCTGCAAGATTTCAAATAGTAATTACACTTAATGGGATCGCAGCCACAGAGCTACAGCTTGCTTTGTTAATTTTTTTTGCTGAGTGGTATAAGTCATTTTTGACTTAAAAACTCAGACTGACAGCATAAGATGAGTTCTAACATGATGAGATTTGCACTGACGCCGCTGATGACAGGATGTGTTTTTTTAGCGACGAGCGGTTGTTCCAGCGTAATGAGCCATACCGGCGGAGACACCGGATATTACTCAGGCGCACGCGCTGATGTGAATATGATGAAAAGCGATGATACCAGCTGGGCGATGACGCCTCTGCTGCTCATTGATTTACCGTTCAGCGCCCTGCTGGATACGGTTTTGCTGCCGTATGATTATTACCGCAGCGGAAAAGTGACGACGCGCGATCGTGTTCAAGCCAGCGAAGAACACAACATTGCGCTGAGCAACGGTGTGGATATCGACCACATTCCGCCAATGACCACCACCGAACGCGGTCGCAAATCTTCGACGCATAAGAAATAAGCGTAAAAAAACCGGCCTTAGCAAGCCGGTTTGATAAAAGGCGCCTTAACGTCTGCGACATAAATCTATGTCGTTACGAAAATCTGAGCAAACTCTCCGCACTGACGCATAAACGCCACTTTGCTGCCATCCGGCGAATACACCACGGCATCGGCGCAAGGCGCAATCTCGGTTCGCTGCGTTAACCGCTGCATTTCTCCGCTTTCAGCGTCAAGACGCATCACGCTGTTATCGCACACCAGCGCCAGCGATTTTCCGTCCGGACTCCAGCTGAACGCCGACTGAATTCCGCTTTCAGAATCACTGATTTGCACCGGTTCGCCGCCGTTGGGCGACACCCTCCAGACCTGAACCACATCGCGTGAGTCTTTCATTAGAAACGCAATACGCCCGCCATCCGGAGACACGCGCAACCAGTGGCGCGGGTGCTGAGCAATGCCCTTTTCCGTGAAAGTAATACGGCGCTGTTTTACGCCTGCCGGTGGCGCAGGCAACGTTTCAGGCGTGCCCTGCAAGGGTTTGTCACCGGCACGCTGAAAATCCGCATCGTTCTCAGGCAAATCCACCACGAAAATTTCGGGATGCTTTTCACCGTGAACTGAAAGTGTGTCGCCAATAAAGGCCAGCGCCCAGCGCTGACGGGAGCCGTCGGCTTTTGTGTAACCTTCCTGACCGATCCAGCCTTCCTCGTAAGCCCGGTTGATTTCATCGCTGCCGGGCTGAGGATTATGCGTTGTTTCGCTCACCAGCACGCTGAAATGGCTGCCATCATATTCGCGCGGGTGCTGTTTCGGTGGGGTCACGGGATAGCCGGAAATGGCGACGCCCACATTGCGCAGATCGAAACCAGGATCGCGCTCACGCATCACGTGGTCGTTATAAGTAAAGCTCAGACGCGAACCGTCCGGACTGAAAACGTGAACGTGCGTGCCGCCACGCAGGGCTCCGGCGGTAAAAGGCGTGGTGATATCCATCGCATCCAGCGTGACCGCCTTTTCGCACGCGGGCTCAGATACGATGACGCCGCGACGATGGTGGAAATCATACCGCCAGCTGGCATCCGGTTTTTCCGGACCATGAATAAAAGCATAACGGACAGGCTCATGCGGACTGACACTTACCACACCCACGTTCGCGCCGTCTTTTGCCTGATAAAGCACTTGTGTCTCGCCGGTCACGACATTTACCCGCTCAATGGTTGAGCCGGTAAAAGAACCACCATGGGGACGCACGTCATACACCAGCCACTGGCTGTCCGGCGTCCAGACGTTAATGTTGGTAAGCTGATGCCCGCGGGCATCAGAGGTTAATTGTTTTTCAGTCATACGTTCAGGAATGCCCTGCCGTTCAAGGAATGCCTAAGGATAGGGGACTCAAACGGCAGTGGCAATCATCAGTAATCTCCGACGCGTTTCACTTCACCGACGAGGAAGATATAAGACAGTGCGCCCAGCAATGCCACGACGGCGATATAAGTTAAAGAAGGTGCGAAACCGTAATATTGTGCTAAATACCCGACCACTAACGGCACGGTGATTCCGCCCAGCCCCCCTGCCAGATTAAATACGCCGCCGGTCAGGCCGATTAATCTTACAGGCGCCAGTGATGAAACCAGTGACCAGGTAATAGATGCAAAACCATTACCAAAGAAAGCCAGCGCCATTAATATCATGATCCACATCGGGTCATTGGTGTAATTCGCACCCATAATGCATGTGGATAATAATAATCCGCAGATGATCGGTAATTTACGCGCAAAGCCAATCGATTTTCCATTACGGACTAATTTATCCGCGACCAGGCCTGATAATAACACGCCGAAAAATGCGGCCAGGAAAGGCACGGTCGTCATAAAGCCAGCAGTAAGCGCCGAAATATGCTTTTCCTGAGTCAGATAATTAGGGAACCAGGTCAGGAAAAACCACAGGGTGGAAGCGACCGCGAACTGACCGATATAAACGCCCACCAGTTTACGGTTGAAGACCAGTTTCCAGTCGGCGGATGTCAGCGGAACACGTGTTTTTTTATCCGCCGGCGCGTCCCCGTCAACCAGCCCGCCACCCGCGCGGATATGCTCCAGTTCCTGAGCATTAACGTGTTTGCACTTACGTGGTGAGCGGTAAACTATGAAAAATAGCAGCGACCAGATGATGCCAATACCACCGGTGATAATGAATACCCAGTGCCAGCTGAGCATTTCCTGGATCCAGATAAGCAGAGGCGTCAGGAATGCCAGGCCGACAAACTGACCGGAGGTGAAGAAGCCCACCGCTGAAGCGCGTTCTTCTTCAGGGAACCAGCTGGTCACCATGCGGTTATTAGTCGGAAATGCCGGTGCTTCGAACAGGCCTGTGACTGCCCGCAGGCCAATCAGAGACGCTAATCCGCCAGCAAATCCCTGGAACAGGGTGGCGACTGACCAGCCGAAAATGGCGATAAAATAGGTAATCCTTGAGCCGACGCGATCAAGGAACCAGCCGCCGGGGATCTGGCAGGCGGTGTAGGTCCACGCAAAGGCGGAAAAGATATAGCCCATCTGCGTTTTAGTTATTCCAAATTCCTTCTGAATATGGGCAGACGCGACGGCCAGATTAGCGCGATCGACATAACATATAACAACAGTAATGAAGATCATGAATAATGTGACGTAACGTCTTTTTGTTGGTTTGACTTGTAGGGTCGTATCCATTATATATTTCCTGGTAATGGTTATAGTATAGAGCAGACGTAAGCGTGACTCAGGAATTTCCTGATATTTTAATATTGTTGATCACTTAATTTATTACCTTAAATCATTCTGGCGTTATCAAGGCGGCAATTGAATGAATCCCCGGAGCTTACTTAAGTAAGTGATCTGGAGGAATGAAAGCAGCCAACGCAGAGAACGTTCGAAGGATGGCAGATAATTACCATTCAGCGACAGCACCGTCCGGATAACGCCACAATGGATTTCGCCAGTCTGGCGCGTTTTTACTTCTTTCAATCACTAACTCTTCATTAATTTCTACGCCAAGACCCGGTTTATTTAACGGATAGAAATAACCGTCGGTCATTTTAAAGTCGTCTTTATTAATGACGAAATCGAGTAATTCCGCGCCCTTGTTATAATGAATGCCCATACTTTGTTCCTGAAGCACGGCATTGCGTGCGACGAAATCAAGATGCAGACAGGAAGCCAGCGCAATCGGCCCGAGCGGGCAATGTGGTGCCAGCGCGACATCGTAAGATTCGGCCATCGAGGCAATTTTGAAGCACTCGGTAATTCCTCCGGCATGTGACAAGTCAGGCTGCACAATCGCCAGACCCCCATCCGCCAGCACGCGTTTGAAATCGAAGCGGGAGAACATTCGTTCACCGGCCGCAATCGGGATATGTGTTTGAGCGGCAAGGCGCGGATAATATTCAGCCTGCTCGGCCAGCACCGGTTCTTCGATAAACAACGGGCGATAAGGCTCAAGTTCTTTGATCAGGATTTTCGCCATCGGCGCGCTGACGCGACCGTGGAAATCCAGACCAAATTCAATTTCATTGCCAAACTCAGCGCGGATTTGTGCGGCCTGTGCAACGGCAGCATCAACCTGACGTGCGTTTTCGATAATGCCCATTTCTTCACAACCGTTCAGTTTGAAGGTATCAAATCCGATGGCGCGTAGTTTATTGATGCCATCAATCAGTTCGGAAGGCCGGTCACCGCCCACCCAGCTGTATGCTTTGATTTTATCGCGCACCAGACCGCCCAGAAGCTGGTAAACCGGTACGCCCAGTGCTTTACCTTTAATGTCCCACAGCGCCTGGTCGATACCTGAAATGGCGCTCATCAGGATCGGGCCGCCACGGTAAAATCCGCCGCGATACAGGGTCTGCCAGATGTCGTTGATACGCGCCGGATCCTGCCCAATAACGTATTCGCTCAGCTCATGCACCGCCGCCTCGACGCTGCGCGCACGCCCTTCGATAACCGGTTCGCCCCAGCCAGTTATGCCTTCATCGGTTTCAATCTTCAGAAACATCCAGCGCGGTGGCAGCCGGTAAGTGGTCAGTTTGGTGACTTTCATTGTGTTGCGTCCTTATAAGCCTGAATAAATGCTTTGGCCTTGAGCGATGTCGTTTCTGGCGTCTGGCCTGCGCGGTATAAATCGCTGCCGAGCCCTGCTCCGGCACAGCCCGCACTGAGATAAACCGCCAGATTTTCCGGCGTCACGCCGCCGACGGCAAAGACCGGAACACTGGCGGGCAAAACCGCTTTCAGCGCTTTAATGTAGTCAGGGCCGAACGCCGAGGACGGGAAGATTTTCAGTGCCTGCGCACCGGCTTCCAGCGCCGTAAAAGCTTCGGTGGCGGTCGCGCAACCGGCGCAAACCGTCATTCCCAGCTCAACCGCACGGCGGATAACCTGCGGGTTAATATTTGGCGTCACCACCAGTTTGCTGCCGAGTGAATGAAGCACATCAACCTGTTGCGGTTCGAGTACCGTGCCCGCGCCCAGCAGCGCCTGCGCACCGAAAGTGCTCACTGCCAGCCTGATACTTTCCTGCCAGTCCGGTGAATTGAGCGGAATTTCTATCGCGTCAAAACCGGCCTCCAGCAAAACGGAAATATGCTGACTCACTTCCTGCGGGCGGATGCCGCGCAGAATGCCGATCAGCGGGATTTTAGTCGCCCATTGCATTTACGATCCTCCTTATACCTGATTGAAAAGCCTGATCGCCGTCGAAAGCCTGCCATCTGACACCCGCCAGACTCAGGGCCTGCGCGTAACGTTCTGTCAGTTGCGGATTGCCAATGATCGTGACCGAATGCTGATGGCCAAAAAGCCTGAGCATCTGGGCTACTTCACTGCCAATCAGCAACCCGGAAAGCCAGTCGCTGACGGCGGATTTTTCCAGCCGGTTCAGCACATGTGCGGCGCGCACTTCGAACAAGCGGCCGGTGATGTCCGGCTGGCTGAAGCCGGTGCTAAGCCCCTGACGAAAGACGTCGGTAGCAGATTGCTGCGCGGGTAAACCTTTGCCCAGAAGCGAATGATTCATCAGGAGATGGTGAAGTTCGCCAGTCATTGCCGTGCGAAAATCACGAATCTGACTGCCGTCGGTCTCAACCCATTTACTGTGGGTGCCGGGCATCAGATAAAGCGAAGCGGGAGAATCGTGAAGTGCGCCCAGCAGCTGGGTTTCCTCGCCGCGCATAACGTTGCAGTTGTCGTCACGATTGATACAAATACCCGGCACAATCCATGCTTTTGCCGGTAGCGCGGCGTTGACAGGGAAAAGATGTTGTCCGAGGGTATCCAGTGAAACAGGCGCGCAAAGATAAGGCACATCAACCCATCCGGCATTGCTGCCAATCATCCCCGCCATAATCACGGGGAGATTTAAGGACTGCCAGGGCGCAATAGTGTCGTTAAATACCTGTTCTGGTGTGGTGCCTTCCAGCCGGGTAATACCCCGTTCTGACCGGATTTGGGCGGTACATTCTCCCTGCTGGTACAAAAAAGCGCGCAGGTTGGTTGAACCCCAGTCCAGCGCGATATAGCTTGCTGTCATGTAATGTCCTTGAGTCGTTTCGTCGAAGAGGCAATCATTTTCATGGCCGCCTGCTCCGCCGCGTTGGCATCCTGATGCCGGATGGCATGGAACAATTCCTGATGTTCCTGCAACGTCACCGGCATGTTGTCGTCATCCGGCATGTACGTTCTTTCAAACACAGCCCGTTGTAATGAGCTGATTGCAATACTCAGCTGCTGCAACACCGGGTTATGCACCGCCGCCAGCACCGCTTCATGGAAGCAAATATCCGCTTCGTTAAACGCGTCGCGATCCTGATGATTGGCAATCATGTTGTTCAGCGCTTCTTCGATCACTGCCAGTTCGCCAGATGTCGCCCTTTCGGCGGCCCAGCGGGCAATCGTCGGCTCAACCAAATTACGCACTTCGCTCATAGCGGCAATCAGTCGCGGGTCATAATCGCTGGCCAGCACCCACTGCAAAACGTCGGTATCAAGGTAGTTCCACTGATTTCGCGCGCTGACAAACGCGCCGCGATAACGTTTGATTTCGACCAGCCGTTTCGCCGTCAGAGAGCGCAGCACTTCACGGATAATGTTGCGTGAGGTTTCAAACTGCTCGCAAAGCTCCATTTCAGAAGGCAGCGCTGCGCCGGGAATGTATTTTCCGCTGACAATTTGCTGCCCCATTTCGAGTACCAGACGGTCGGTTTTGCTGAGTTCGTGTGAAGACATAAATACTCCGGGGCTGAAGGATAAAACCTTACTTTACCGCTCAGACCCACTCCGGTCTCTGGATTGTTGCACAATCTTATAAGTCACTTTGCTAAATTCACGAGCATAGTAGTACCAAATGATTATCTTGTACTACAATCAAGATCACAAAACAGACAATCCACATTTATTCACAGGGAAGGTATTTTCGGGAGGAAGGAAAAGACGTCATGAAACGGCCTGTTTTCAGAAATAAAAACAGGCCGGGAAGATCAGGAGGGATTAATGGCCTAAGACGAACTTATTCACGGCAAACGCCACACCGTCTTCGGTGTTAGTTTTCGTCACGAACTGGCTGACGGCTTTTACGCTGTCCAGCGCGTTACCCATTGCGACGCCAATACCAGCGTATTCCAGCATAGCAATGTCGTTTTCCTGGTCACCCAGCGTCATGACATTCTCACGTGAGAGGCCCAGTTTTTCGGCCAGCACTTTCACGCCTGCGCCTTTATTGACGCGTTTATCGAGGATTTCGAGGAAATACGGCGAACTTTTCATGATGGTATAGCGTTCTCTGGCTTCAGCCGGAAGCTGGCTGATGGCGCGATCCAGCAGTTCAGGATCATCAATCATCATGACTTTCGGGAAGGTCAGCGCCGGATCCATTTCTTCTGCCGGGCAGAATTGCAACGGGATACCGGTGGTGAATGATTCATGCACGCTGTATTTGCTGATAAAACGGTTGGCAGTAAACAGATCGGTTTTGGTCAGTGCATGGAAATGGACGCCAAGGTCACGCGCCAGTTTCTCAAAGTAGTGATAATCTTCAATACTGAGGGCTACTTCGGCAATCACGCTGCCATCTTTGGCATTATGCACCAGCGCACCGTTGTTGGTGATGCAGTAACATCCGTCCTGCTGTAAATCCAGTTCCATCAGATAACGCTGTACACCAACGAACGGACGCCCGGTCGCCAGAACGATTTGCACACCTTTCGCCCGTGCTTCTGACAACGCTTTTTTAACGGCAGGTGTCACTTCATGCTGCGGATTGAGCAACGTCCCGTCCATATCAATTGCAATTAATTCAATAGCCATAGCATCCTCAGAGTTTAAGAAATCTTCCTCAATGCTATCGCGATTACCTGCTTTAAAGCCAGTCAGAATGCGGGTTCGCACAGACGAAAAAAAAGTCCGAAGCGGTTTCCCGTTTCGGACTCTTTATCAGCTTATGCCGTTATCAGATATCGATGTTGGCAGCTTTCAGGGCATTCTCTTCGATGAAGGCGCGGCGCGGTTCAACCGCATCGCCCATCAGCGTAGTGAACAACTGGTCAGCGGCAATGGCGTCTTTCACGGTCACACGTAACATGCGACGTTGCTCAGGATCCATCGTGGTTTCCCACAGCTGATCAGGGTTCATTTCGCCCAAACCTTTGTATCGCTGAATCGACAGACCACGACGGGACTCTTTCACCAGCCATTCCAGCGCCTGCTCAAAGCTGGTCACTGGCTGACGGCGTTCGCCACGTTCGATGTAAGCGTCTTCTTCGATCAGGCCGCGCAGCTGTTCGCCCAGCGCACAGATTTTGCGGTATTCGCCGCCCTGAATGAAGTCTGCATCCAGATCGTAATCAGTGTCGACGCCGTGCGTACGGATACGCAGAACCGGTTCGAACAGCTGATGTTCACGGTTTTCACGCACGATCGCGCTGTAAGAACTGCCGTGCTGCTCTTTCTCATTGAGGCGAGCCACCAGCGATTCCATCCAGGCCTGAACTTTTGTCTGATCAGTCAGGTCAGCACCCGGCAGGGTTGGCTGATAGATCAGATTGTTCAGCAGCGCACGCGGATAACGACGCTCCATACGGCCAATCATTTTCTGTACGCTGTGATGTTCAGCCACCAGTTTCTCCAGCGGTTCACCCGCCAGGGCTGGTGCATGGGCGTTGGCGTGTAACGTTGCCCCGTCCATCGCAATGGAGATCTGATACTGATCCATCGCTTCGTCATCTTTAATATACTGTTCCTGCTTGCCTTTCTTCACTTTGTACAACGGCGGCTGTGCGATAAACACGTGGCCACGTTCTACAATTTCAGGCATCTGACGGTAGAAGAAGGTCAGCAGCAGAGTACGGATGTGTGAACCATCGACGTCGGCATCGGTCATGATGATGATGCTGTGATAGCGCAGTTTGTCCGGGTTGTATTCGTCACGGCCAATGCCACAACCGAGCGCAGTAATCAGCGTCGCGACTTCCTGAGAAGAGAGCATTTTGTCGAAGCGCGCTTTCTCAACGTTGAGGATTTTACCTTTCAACGGCAGAATCGCCTGGTTCTTACGGTTACGGCCTTGTTTTGCAGAGCCGCCCGCTGAGTCCCCTTCCACTAAGTACAGTTCGGAGTGAGCCGGGTCGCGTTCCTGACAGTCCGCCAGTTTGCCTGGCAAGCCAGCCAGATCCAGCGCGCCTTTACGACGGGTCATTTCACGGGCTTTACGCGCCGCTTCACGGGCACGCGCCGCATCGATGATTTTGCCGACAACGATTTTGGCGTCTGACGGGTTTTCCATCAGGTAATCCACCAGCTTTTCGTTCATCAGCGTTTCAACGGCCGTTTTCACTTCAGAAGAAACCAGTTTGTCTTTGGTCTGAGAAGAGAACTTAGGATCCGGAACCTTCACAGACACCACAGCAATCAGACCTTCACGGGCATCGTCACCGGTGGCGCTGATTTTAGATTTTTTGCTGTAGCCTTCTTTATCCATGTACGCGTTCAGAGTACGGGTCATCGCCGAACGGAAACCGGCTAAGTGAGTACCCCCATCGCGCTGAGGAATGTTGTTGGTGAAGCAATAGATGTTTTCCTGGAAACCATCATTCCACTGCAACGCCACTTCAACGCCAATGTCATCTTTCACCGTGGAGAAATAGAATACGGTCGGATGGATTGGGGTTTTGTTTTTGTTCAGATATTCCACGAAGGCTTTAATACCGCCTTCATAATGGAAGTGATCGTTTTTACCATCACGCTTGTCCAGCAGGCGGATTGCCACGCCGGAGTTCAGGAATGACAGTTCACGCAGGCGTTTCGCCAGAATGTCATACTCGAATTCAGTGTGATTGGTGAAGGTATTGAAGCTCGGCCAGAAACGAACCGTGGTACCGGTCAGGTCAGTATCGCCAATCACTTTCAGCGGATCCTGAGGCTCACCGTGCATGTAAGTCTGGGTATGCACTTTACCTTCACGACGGATAACCAGTTCCAGTTTTTCCGACAAGGCGTTAACGACGGAAACACCCACGCCATGCAAACCGCCGGAAACTTTATACGAGTTATCGTCAAATTTACCGCCGGCATGAAGAACGGTCATGATGACCTGAGCAGCGGAAACGCCCTCTTCTTCGTGAATACCGGTCGGAATACCACGACCATCATCCTGTACGGAAACAGAGTTATCCGCATGGATCGTGACCTGAATCTCTTTACAGTGGCCCGCGAGGGCTTCGTCGATAGCGTTGTCCACAACCTCGAATACCATGTGGTGCAGACCAGTGCCGTCATCGGTATCGCCGATATACATGCCGGGGCGCTTACGCACCGCGTCCAGCCCTTTTAATACCTTGATACTTGAGGAGTCATAAGAATTCGACATCAACGTTTCTCGCTCATTTTTAGTCCTGTGATAGAACGGCTATTTTACCTTGTTCCACGCGGAACATCTTGCCCTTTTCACCCATCATATCGGTCACTTGTTCAGCGCTTATCGCACTAACAAAAACCTGTGCCTGGGTGGCTTTCAGGCGATCGGCCAGCAACCGACGTCGGTCGGCGTCCAGCTCAGAGGCAAAATCGTCAAGAAGATACAGGCAACGCCGCCCGCTCTGTCGGGTGAGGAACTCACCCTGCGCCAGTCTCAGCGCGCACATCAGTAACTTCAGCTGTCCACGGGACAGTAAATCTTCCACCGGCGTGCCGTCGGCACGAATGCGGAAATCCGCTTTATGCGGGCCTGATGCGGTATAAGTTAAGGCTCTGTCACGTTCAAAATTACGCTCCAGCAACTCGCCGTACTCCGTTTCCTTGTCCCATCCACGCTGGAAAGAAAAACTGAGGGCGAATTCAGGCAGGAATTGCGCACAGGTCGCGCTGATATCAGCCGCGATCGCGTCGCTGTATGCTGCCCGCCATTCGCTAATGCGCTCGGCTAACGGGATCAATTCCTGATCCCAGGCACGAATTTGCGCATAACGACTCACCTGTCGCAGCGCGGCGTTGCGCTGCTTGAGTAACCGTCGCAGGTTGCTCCAGGCGATAAAAAAACCGGGATCGTGATGAAAACAACCCCAGTCAATAAACGCCCGCCGGTACTTCGGCCCGCCATTTAGCAGGGTGAAGCCTTCGGGTGTGATAAGTTGCATAGGCAGCATCTGCGCCAGTTCAGACACTTTGTGTCCGTCACTGCCATCAATGCGCACTTTACTGTCGCCCTGACGGCTTTTGCTCAAACCAATCGACAATTCGCGATCGCCGCCATCATCCACACGGGCATGAAGTACAAACTCCGGCTGATCGTGACGGATAACGCGCCCTGCCTGCAAACTGCGAAAAGCGCGGCCATGCCCGAGCGTATAAACCGCCTCGAGCACGCTGGTTTTACCGCTGCCGTTGGGACCGACCAGAAAGTTAAAACCGGACGACGGATCTAAATCCGCCGCCTCGATGTTGCGGAAATCTTTTATCAGTAAGCGCGTTAAGGCCATTAATTCAGACTAGAGCCTCATTGGCATGACGACGTACGCGGCCGACTGGCTGGCTGCATCTTCGATCTGCACGCTGGACACAGAGTCTGTCAGCAGCAGATTAACGTCTTCGCACTTGAGCGCATTAAGCACATCGAGCACGTAACTGACGTTAAAGCCGATTTCCATTTCTGTGCCTTCGTAGCCGACATCCAGAATTTCTTCTGCTTCTTCCTGTTCCGGGTTGTTCGCCGTAATTTTCAGCTGATTATGGCTGACATACAAACGCACGCCGCGGAATTTTTCATTGGACAGGATCGCTGCACGGGCAAACGCCTGTTTCAGCAAATCGCAGCCAGCCTGCAGGGTTTTGTCCGGATTTTTCGGCAACACGCGGCGATAATCAGGGAAACGACCATCAACAAGCTTGGACGTAAAGATGAAGTCACCCACATGGGCACGGATATTGTTGCTGCCGATTTGCAGTTGCAACGTATTGTCACCGCCGTCAAGAAGACGCACCAGTTCCATCACACCTTTACGCGGCACGATCACCGAATGTGAAGGCAAGGACTGGCCGATTGGCATGGAACACACGGCCAGACGGTGACCATCGGTCGCGACAGTACGCAGTTCTTCACCTTCGGTTTCGAACAGCATACCGTTTAAATAGTAACGAACGTCCTGATGCGCCATGGAAAACTGCGTGGCTTCGATCAGACGTTTCAACGTGGCCTGCGGCAGGGTGAATTCCACCTCGCTTTGCCAGTCGTCGAGATTAGGGAAATCTGTTGCCGGCAGGGTCGACAGCGAGAAACGGCTGCGGCCCGATTTTACCAGCATGCGGTCGCCATCGAGAGCAACGGAAATTTCCGCGCCTTCCGGCAGTCCACGGCAGATATCAAAGAATTTACGCGCCGGTACCGTAGTAGCACCCGCTTCATGTGGTTGAGACAGCGCGACTTTCGCCACCATCTCCATTTCCAAATCCGTCCCGGTCAGCGACAACGCGCCATCCGTCACCTGTAATAACAGGTTACCCAGAATAGGCAACGTCGGTCGTCCACCCAGCGGGCTACTGACCTGTTGCAGTGGTTTCAGTAAATGCTCACGTTCAACAATAAATTTCATAGCGCTAGGAAGATAATGTTCTGATTAAGTTGGAGAAATCTTCTTTGATGTCGTGACTTTCTTCACGCAACTGCTCGATTTTACGGCAGGCGTGCAACACCGTGGTATGGTCCCGACCACCGAACGCATCGCCGATTTCTGGCAGGCTGTGGTTGGTCAGCTCTTTCGCCAGCGCCATCGCCATCTGGCGTGGGCGGGCTACCGAACGGGAGCGCCGTTTGGAAAGCAGGTCAGCGACCTTGATTTTATAATATTCGGCCACTGTTTTCTGAATATTATCGATAGTGACCAGCTTCTCCTGAAGCGCTAACAAATCGCGCAGCGCTTCACGAACGAAGTCGATGGTGATCGCACGGCCGGTAAAGTTGGCATTGGCGATCACACGGTTCAGTGCGCCTTCAAGCTCACGCACATTTGAACGCAGACGTTTAGCAATAAAGAAGGCAACTTCGCCTGGCAGACGGATATCGTTCTCGTCGGCCTTTTTCATCAGGATCGCCACGCGGGTTTCTAATTCAGGCGGCTCGATCGCCACCGTCAGACCCCAGCCAAAACGCGATTTCAGACGATCTTCAACACCGTTGATCTCTTTCGGATAACGATCTGAGGTCAGGATGATCTGCTGATTACCTTCCAGCAGGGCATTAAAGGTGTGGAAAAACTCTTCCTGCGAACGTTCTTTATTAGCAAAGAACTGAATGTCATCGATGAGCAATGCATCGACGGAACGATAGTAGCGTTTGAACTCTTCAATGGCGTTGTTTTGCAGGGCTTTTACCATGTCCTGAACAAAACGCTCTGAGTGCATGTACACCACTTTGGCATTGGCTTTACGCGCCATGATGCCGTTGCCGACTGCATGCAATAAGTGGGTTTTACCCAGACCCGTGCCGCCATAAAGGAAGAGCGGGTTATATGCGCCGCCCGGATTGTCCGCCACCTGACGCGCCGCCGCGCGTGCCAGCTGGTTAGACTTACCTTCGACGAAGTTATCAAAAGTGTGTTTGGGATTGACGTTTGAACGATATGAAAGCTCGGGCTGAACAGGCGAACTGTCCCAGCTTGGACGTGATGGCGCCAGACGCGGAATAGCAGGCGCAGACTGAGAACTGACGTTGGCCGCAACAGGTTGACTGACGCGCTGAATGACCGGTTTGCTGCCGACTTCAAAACGCAGCAACGGAGCATCCGTCCCACAGAAATCGTTGAGCAAGCCGTTAATATTGTTTAAGTATTTGTCACGAACCCAATCAAGGACAAAACGATTCGGGGCGTAAAGCGCCAGCGTATTGTCGTTGAGTTCCGCCTGTAGGGGGCGTATCCACATACTGAATTCTGTGGCAGGTAGTTCATCCTGCAAACGGGCAAGACATTGCTGCCAAAGCGAAAGTGACACGGCGGACTCCACTCGAACAAGTATCAAAAAAGAAAAGGATCAGGATATTTTTAAATCATGATTTTTGGCACACGTCCCGCCTGCCTCTATAAGGAGAAGGGGGAAATTTCTCTCACCACCCTGTCAGTGGCGTAAAGTTACGTGCGAACCGCTTTTTGCGGTTTTGGTCGACAGCTGCCCAGACGGGATCGCGATCGGAATGGCGGATCATAACGCAATCCGACACAGAGATCCTCCCCTTCCTGACAGTTTAGATCCTTTTTATCCACAGGCAGCGATCGGCAAGTGGGTAAGCTTAGCCGATCCTTTTTAAATTAGGCGATGTAATCATCACTCTGGTGAAAAAATAGGAGTCCGCTGAGCTAAATATCATCAGACTGAGAGAAAGATCTCAGCCCTGTGGATAAGGATCAGCCGAGGATCCTTGCGATTTGCGACAGAGTCCGTATAATCCTCAGCCCTACGTGTGAAGCCTGTGTTCCTGATGGTCATAACCAGATGGATATTGCGGTGTGACCACGGGCAATTCTGGTAAACACTTGAACCATTTCTGGCAATGTAAATTGACTCAGGACTGTACAGTTATTACAATCCCGCTTCTTTATATGTTGCGACAAAGGCACCGGTCGTTTTTTCGCCGAAATGTCTTCGCGTTTACTGATCAGTAATAATTTAAGTTTAGGTAGAAATCGCCATGAAACGCACTTTCCAACCGTCCGTATTGAAGCGCAACCGTAGCCACGGCTTCCGTGCTCGTATGGCCACCAAAAATGGTCGTCAGGTTCTGGCTCGCCGTCGTGCGAAAGGCCGTACCCGTCTGTCAGCTTCTAAGTAATAAAAGCTAACCTATTTAGTGGTTAAGCTCGCTTTTCCCAGGGAGTTACGTTTGTTAACTCCCCGTCATTTCACTTTCGTCTTCCAGCAGCCACAACGGGCTGGCACGCCGCAAATCACTATACTCGGCCGCCTGAACGAGCTGGGGCATCCCCGCATCGGTCTCACCGTCGCAAAAAAACACGTCAAACGCGCACATGAACGCAATCGGATTAAACGCCTAACCCGCGAAAGTTTCCGGTTGAATCAACATACGCTGCCGTCGATGGATTTTGTGGTGGTCGCCAAGAAGGGTGTCGCCGATTTAGATAATCGCGCGCTGACGGAAGCGTTGGAGAAATTATGGCGTCGACATTGCCGACAGGCTCCCGCATCCTGATAAAGCTGATACGTGGTTATCAGTTATTCATCAGTCCGTTGCTCGGGCCACATTGCCGCTTTCGACCAACCTGCTCTCAATACAGTATTGAAGCAATTGGTCGTTTTGGCATGTTAAAAGGCAGTTGGTTGACTTTGAAACGCGTATTAAAATGCCATCCTTTGAACCCAGGTGGTGATGACCCCGTACCGCCGAAAACCGACAATAACAGAGAACACTAACGATGGATTCGCAACGCAATCTTTTCCTCATCGCTCTGCTGTTCGTGTCTTTCATGATCTGGCAGGCATGGCAAACGGACCACGCTCCGCAACCGGCCAACCAGACCACGCAACAGACTGCGAACACTGCAAACGGTGATGCTGCTAACCAGGCTGTTCCTGGTAGCGGACAGGGCAAATTAATTACAGTTAACAGTGATGTGCTGTCATTAACTATCAACACCCGTGGCGGCGATATTGAGCAGGCTCTGCTGACTGCTTACCCAACAACGTTGGGCTCTGACCAGCCTTTCCAGTTACTGGAAACCACTCCTAATTTCCTCTATCAGGCACAAAGCGGTCTGACAGGTAAAAACGGTCCAGATAATCCGGCGAACGGCGAACGTCCTCTGTTCCAGACCAGCTCGGATACCTTCACAATGGCTGAAGGCCAGTCTGAACTGCGCATTCCGATGACTTACACGGCGGCAAACGGTGCGATTTACACCAAAACCTTCGTGATCAAACGTGGCTCTTACGCGGTGAGTGTTGAATACAACATCAACAACACCACGGCAGCTCCGCTTGAACTGACCCTGTTCGGTCAGCTGAAACAAACCACCGAATTGCCTAAGCACCGTGACACAGGCAGCAATAACTTTGCTCTGCACACGTTCCGCGGCGCGGCATACTCCTCAAGCGATGACAAATATCAGAAATACGCGTTCGATAAGAGCGAAGTGCTGAATGTCACCACTCAGGGCGGTTGGGTTGCGATGCTGCAGCAGTACTTTGCGACTGCGTGGATCCCGTCAGCGAAAGACACCAACAACTTCTTTACCAATACCAATAACGGCATTTCTTCGATTGGTTTCAAAGGCACGCCGTTTACCGTTGCACCCGGTGCACAACAGCAAGTGGCTTCCACCCTGTGGGTTGGCCCTGAAATTCAGGACAAGATGGCGGCAATCGCGCCTCACCTTGACCTGACTGTTGATTACGGTTGGTTATGGTTCATCTCTCAGCCACTGTTCAAACTGTTGAAATTTATTCAAGGGTTTGTCGGCAACTGGGGCTTCTCGATCATCGTTATCACCTTTATTGTCCGCGGTATCATGTATCCACTGACCCGCGCTCAGTACACGTCGATGGCGAAAATGCGTATGTTGCAGCCGAAACTGGCCGCGATGCGTGAACGTATCGGTGATGACAAACAGCGCATGAGTCAGGAAATGATGGCGCTGTATAAGTCTGAGAAAGTGAACCCGCTGGGTGGTTGTCTGCCGCTGGTTATTCAGATGCCAATCTTCCTGGCACTGTATTACATGCTGTCTGGTTCCATTGAATTGCGCCACGCGCCATTCATCCTGTGGATCCATGACCTGTCAGCGCAAGACCCGTACTACATTCTGCCGGTTCTGATGGGTATCACGATGTTCTTCATTCAGAAGATGTCGCCGACTACCGTCACTGACCCGATGCAGCAAAAGATCATGACCTTCATGCCGGTCATCTTCACCGTGTTCTTCCTGTGGTTCCCGTCTGGTCTGGTGGTTTATTACATCGTCAGTAACCTGGTCACCATTCTCCAGCAGCAGCTGATTTATCGCGGGCTGGAAAAACGTGGCCTGCACAGCCGCGACAAGAAAAAGTCATAAGTGAATGTCAGGACGGCTTTCGTCCTGACAGCTAAACTTGATGATTAAAGACAAAGGCGGTCATTTTGACCGCCTTTTGCATATCCGTAAAAAGACCCAAAGAGATCAAACGTTATGAGCACCTCAGATACCATCATTGCCCAGGCAACACCCCCAGGACGCGGTGGTGTGGGCATTTTGCGCATTTCCGGCCGTGCGGCGCGGGATGTGGCACAGGCTGTCTTAGGTAAGCTGCCCAAGCCGCGTTATGCCGATTATCTGCCGTTCCAGGATACAGACGGCAGCACGCTTGATCAGGGCATCGCGCTTTGGTTCCCCGGTCCGAACTCTTTTACCGGTGAAGACGTCCTTGAGCTACAAGGCCACGGCGGACCGGTGATCCTGGATTTGTTGCTTAAACGCATTATCGCACTGGAAAACATACGTATTGCGCGTCCGGGCGAATTTTCTGAGCGTGCTTTCCTTAACGATAAGCTCGATCTGGCGCAGGCCGAAGCGATTGCCGATCTTATCGACGCCAGTTCCGAGCAGGCCGCACGTTCGGCGGTCAACTCGTTACAGGGTGCTTTCTCAAACCGAATTCATCACCTGGTGGAAGCACTCACTCACCTGCGGATCTTTGTCGAAGCGGCTATCGATTTCCCGGATGAGGAAATCGACTTCCTCTCTGACGGTAAAATCGAGGCAAAACTCAACACGGTGATGGGGGATCTCGACGCAGTGCGTGCCGAGGCGCGTCAGGGCAGTCTGCTGCGTGAAGGGATGAAAGTGGTGATTGCCGGACGTCCGAACGCTGGTAAATCCAGCCTGCTGAATGCCCTGGCGGGACGTGAAGCGGCGATTGTTACCGATATCGCAGGCACCACGCGTGATGTTTTACGCGAGCACATTCATCTCGATGGGATGCCATTGCACATCATCGACACAGCCGGTTTACGCGAAGCCAGTGACGAAGTGGAGCGAATTGGTATCGAACGTGCGTGGAATGAGATCGAACAGGCTGACTTAGTGCTATTTATGGTCGACGGCACGACAACAGCGGCGACGGAGCCTGCGGAGATCTGGCCGGAGTTTATGGCCCGTCTGCCCGCAACATTACCTATTGTCGTTGTACGCAATAAAGCGGATATCACCGGTGAAGCGCTGGGACAAACAGAAGTGAATGGTCACTCACTTATCCGACTTTCCGCCCGTACCGGAGATGGCGTGGATTTGCTGCGCGATCATCTGAAACAGGTGATGGGCTTTAATCACAATATGGAAGGCGGATTCCTCGCCCGTCGCCGTCACTTACAGGCGCTGGAACAGGCCGCACAACATCTGGTGCAGGGTAAAGACCAGCTGCTGGGTGCATGGGCCGGAGAATTACTGGCAGAAGAACTGCGTCTGGCACAGCTGTCACTGAGTGAAATTACCGGCGAATTTACGTCAGATGATTTGCTGGGACGCATCTTCTCAAGCTTCTGCATCGGCAAATAATTCAGGTTGGATCCGTAATGAATGAGAGTAAGCGAGCAATCACTTACTCTCATTTTTTATAGCATTACCCGTGAGTTACTGTTTTTCAGGCTCGGCAGGTTTCGTGAGTTTACGTAGTTCTTTCACCTGCGAGACACTGACCGCAGACGCCTGATTCCCCCATCCATTGCGGATAAAGTTGACCACATCCGCGACCTGCTGATCATCAAGCCGCCATGCAAAGCCAGGCATCGCCAGCCCCGTCGGCGCGGCCTGTGTTTTAGGCGCGTGAGAGCCGTTTAACACAATATTGATCACCGAAGAGGGGTCATCACTCAGCACTGCCGGGTTCTGCGCCAGTTGTGGGAAGGCGTTTTTCTCCCCCTGTCCGCTGGACAGATGGCAGCCCGAGCAGTTTTCCAGATAGACCTGCGCACCGGTCTTCGAGACATCCCCTTTCTGCAGAGCCTCAGTGGTACTGTTGTTATTGACCTGCACTCCGGCTTTGTCATTCGTTGGCAACGACTTCAGGTACACCGCAATAGCATGACGATCGCTATCGTTCAGATACTGAGTACTGTCCTGAATCACCTCCACCATCGATCCGAAGGCCGCCGTGCGCTCCGTGTGTCCGCGCCCGAGGAACTGACTGATCTCCTCCTCGTTCCACTGTCCCAGTCCGGTGGTGGCTTCGCCGCGCAGGTTAGGTGCATGCCAGCCTTCGAGCGTACCTCCGGAGAGATAATCGCTGTCATTCTGGTCGAGCGCTTTCTCCTCATAGCCAATGCCGCGCGGGGTATGGCAACTGCCACAATGGCCTAAGCCCTGAACCAGATAGGCACCCCGGTTCCAGTCAGCGGTCTGCTGCGGATCAGAGTGATAGGGCTTTTTCTCCAGGAAGACGCTGTTCCATACCGCTAGCGGCCAGCGCATATTCAGCGGGAACGGAATATCGCTGTCACGGTTCTTCTGATCAACCGCCGGAACCTGATGGATGAAATAGAGATACAGATCATGTACATCGGCGTCGGACATTTTGCTGAATGACGGATAAGGCATCGCCGGATAAAGATGGTGACCATCTTTGGCAATCCCCTCACGCAGGGCTTTACTGAAATCTTCCTCAGTGTAATTGCCGATGCCGGTGTTTTTATCCGGTGTGATATTACTTGAGTAGATGGCCCCGACCGGCGTGCTCATTTTCAGGCCACCAGCGAAACTTTTGCCCCCTGGCGTGGTGTGGCAGGCCACACAGTCACCGGCACGGGAAAGGTATTCACCCTGTTTAATCTGCGCACTGATGTCGCTATCTGCTGCCGCCATAACCTGAGCAGTCAGCGTCATACCGGTCATTCCCAGGCTCAGCCATAATCCGCAGCGCCATAATGAACTCTTGTTTTCTTTGATCATGATATCGTCCTGATTATGCCTGAACCAAAGGTCCCGGATGGGCTAAGTACTGAGTACGAATGGCATTGGCGGCAAAGTAGGCCAGCGCCCCCACCACGCCCGTCGGGTTGTAGGCGAGATTCTGCGGAAACGCAGAAGCACCCAGCACAAACAGATTGGGCACATCCCAGCTCTGCAGATATTTGTTCACAACGCTGTTTTTCGGTGAGTCACCCATGATCGCGCCGCCGGTGATATGCGTAGACTGGTAAGGTTTCACGTCAAAATGGTCGCCGGGTTTTAGCTGACTGACTGACATACTCTTTGGATTCATCACTTTGGCGATTTTTTTCATTTCTTCAGTGACGTAATCGGTCATCTTGTATTCGTTATCCTGCCAGTCAAAGGTCATGCGCAATAAGGGATAGCCATAGCTGTCTTTATAAGTAGGATCGAGATCGAGGTAACACTGCTTATAGGGCATAACCGACCCTTCGGAACCAATGGACATCGAATGCAGATAATTATCTTTAATACCCTGCTTCCAGCCGCTGCCCCAGGTCGGGGTGCCTTTAGGTAACGACATTTGCTGGATCGGACGACCACCGGTGCGGACTGCCGAGATGTATGCGCCACCGATGAACCCGAGTTTGGCGTGATCAAAGTTTTCTGCATTGAAGTCATCAATAACCGTGCCTGCTGCTCCGGCACCGATAAACGGATTGAACGTTTTGCTCTCATCATAGAAAAGCGAGATACCACTGTTCATCTGGTAGGCAAAGTTTTTACCCACCACGCCTTCGCCGGTTTTCGGATCATAAGGTGTACCGATTTTCGACATCAGCAACAGACGGACGTTATGCAGCTGGAAGGCGCTTAAGATCACCAGATCCGCGGTCTGTTCGACTTTCTCACCATAAGCATCAATGTAGGTAACGCCGGTGGCTTTTTTGCCGGTGGAATCTGTGTTGATACTCACCACTTGCGCGCGTGTCCTGAGTGAAAAGTTCTTCTTCTGATAGAGCGCAGGCAAAATCGTGCTTTGCGGGGAAGCTTTAGAATAGTTGTAACAACCAAAACGTTCGCAGAAACCGCAGAAGTTACAGGCACCTAACTGCACACCATAAAAGTTGGTGTAAGGTTCTGAGGCGTTAGCAGCAGGGATAGGGAACGGATGGAAGCCGAGTGACTTCGCGGCGTCACCAAACAGTGAACCCGAATAGAGCTGCGTCAGCGCAGGCGTCGGATAGCCCTGCTGGCGAACCCCTTCAAAGGGATTTCCGCCCTCAATGATTTTTCCCTGAATATTACCCGCCGTTCCCGACGTGCCACACAATCGCTCGAATTTATCGAAGAAGGGTTCAAGTTCATCATAAGTCACCCCATGATCCTGAACGGTCATATCCGCAGGGATAAATTTTTCCCCGTAGCGATCCACCACCGTAGAGCGCATGGTCAGATCCGCAGGCAGCGCCCGCCACTGCATACCATTCCAGTGAACCCCGGCACCGCCCACGCCATTGCCCGGCAGAAATGCGCCAAACTGGCGATAAGGCACGGCGAAATCTGCCGAGGTATGGCGTACGGTCACCGTCTCTTTCGCTGTCTCCTGGAATAACTTCAGGCGGATACCGTAAGTCAGCTCATCAGCAATACGCGGGTAAGCAAAGTCAGGGTAAGTATCACGCTGCTCGCCACGCTCCAGCGCCAGGACTTCAAGACCCGCCTCCGCCAGTTCCATCGCCATAATGGCGCCCGTCCAGCCCAGACCCACCACCACCACATCAACATGCTTATTCTTTTGAGTACTCATTACGCATTCCTTTTGCTGGAAATACTGACCGGGCCAAGCGGATAAGCCTGGTTATGTTTCCCTGCCCAGTCTTTGTAGTCGGCGCGGGCGCCAGGGAAACCAATCAGCTTCCACGACGCAAGACTCTGGTTGCCACTGTGGATAGGATCTGACAGATAGCCCTCTTTGGTATTCATCAGCAGCTGAGTGAAAAATGCATTGCCGGTCAGCTCATCGAATTTGAGATGGTTAGCTTCGAGGGAGGTCAACAGATCGTTTTGCTGAGGTACGGTTAAATCGGCGAATTTCTTCTGAAACTGCTGCTGGCAGTGGGCATCTACGGCTTTGATCCCCAGCCGATAGGTGTCACGCGGCGTCAGTTTAGACTGATAACCCAGGGTGGGAGCGGCTTCGACGAAGGGAGGATGCATGTACCACAGGCCGCCGTGGCCGTAGGGCAGCTCCATCTGTTTGTCGATGTATTCCGGCACGCCCTGGCTGACCGCGCCCGGCCCGTTGGCATCGGTTGGGATCAGACGTTCACAAGCAGCCAGCAGGAAACGCCACTCTTCGTTATTGAAAAAAATCGGCACGTAGTGCTGGGAAACACCCTCGGCCGCTTTACTGCTTTTTGGGGAAAGCGCCAGCGCGCCGGTCGAGGCTGTCGCCACCAAAGGGACTAAGGCGAGTGTCTTTTTGAGAAATCCACGCCTCGAGGACGGGATATTATTTTTTTCCGACATAGGTGATCCTCACACTAATCATTAACAATCAATAAACAATTTCGTTTAAAATAATAGGGTTTTGTATATAGATTGTTAATCAAGGTTAGGTTGCAAATGATTACAAAACGTCCGGTATTTATTTGCCGAAAAAATATTCTACTGCCATACAAGAATAACCACAGGATAAGGAGGGTTAAAAAAGAGGACGGCAGAATAAAAGGCAAGGGAGAGGCGAAAAAAGAGGGAATCAGACTTGCGGATAATTTGTGCTATTTTTTCAAAATACAGCAAAAAAACGCCTGTTTATTGAAAAAATGCCCGAAGCGTTATACTTCGGGCATTACTTTTCAGTACGTTATAACAACTTCTCAGAGCTTAAAGCCAGCAACGACAGTTTCCAGCTGAACGGTCTGATCCTGCATCGCCTGCGCGGCGGCAGAAACCTGCTCGACCAGCGCGGCGTTCTGCTGCGTAGCATTATCCAGCTGGGTGATGGCGACATTCACCTGTTCGATGCCCAGACTTTGCTCCTGACTAGAAGACATAATTTCGTTCATCAGCGTCGCTACGTTATTCACGCCGCCCATGACTTCATCCATTGTCGTCCCCGCCGTCGCCACCAGCTGGCTCCCGGTGGAGATATCCGCCACAGAATCCTCAATCAGTTTTTTGATTTCACGCGCAGAGGTCGCCGAACGCTGTGCCAGACTGCGCACCTCGGAAGCCACCACTGCAAAGCCGCGCCCCTGTTCACCGGCACGCGCCGCTTCAACCGCCGCATTCAGCGCAAGAATATTGGTCTGGAAAGCAATGCCATCGATCACACTGATGATATCGACGATTTTGTGAGAAGAACGGGTGATCGACCCCATCGTATCGACAACCTGTTTCACCACTTCGGAGCCTTTTTCCGCTACTGCTGACGCATCACGCGCCAGCTGGTTAGCACCTTCCGCATTGGCGGCGTTCTGTTTTACGGTGCTGGTCAGCTGTTCCATCGAGGCTGCCGTTTCAACAATCGAGCTGGCCTGTTCTTCAGTTCGCGCAGATAAGTCGAGGTTACCGCTGGCAATCTGGCGCGAAGCCGAGGTGATCGCCAAACTGCTATCACCGACCTGACGCAGAATCGATTGCAGGAAAGACAGGAAGCTGTTGAAACTCTGGTTGATCTGATTGAACTCCGGACTGCGGCTTTCCGGTAAACGCTGGGTTAAATCTGCACCGCCCGCAGAAAGCTGAGCGATATTTTTGTTCAGCGCGCCGAGCTGGCGCATAAACACTTTAATCGCCGCAATCAGCACAATCAGCAGCAGTAAGACCATCGGGATTTGCACCAGACCGAGGCTGGTCAGAATACTGTGGCTGCGCGCCAGCAGCTGACTGGTTGGCATGTCAGTGGCGATATACCACGGCCCCTGAATGTTGCTCATGAACATCGTATGTGAGGTACCGTCGTTGTCGTAATCCGCGACCAGAGTTGACTGGTCGTTGATCTGATCCAGACTTTTGCGGATCTGCATCGCCAGCGTTGAGCCTTCGCCCAGTGAAGCCAGTTTCGGCAACTTTTCATCAGAGGAATGACTGGTCCCGACGATGGTGCCGTCTTTCTGGACGATATAAATCGTCGCGTGAACCTTTTTCTCCATTTCCGTCACCAGCTGGTTAAAGAAACCCAGCGTGACGTCGATGGTGGCAACGCCCCACTGTTTGTCGCCTTTATAAATCGGCATGGCGCAGTTGGTGCGTGGCTGGGTGCTGGCGTCATCGAAATAGGCCGGAGCCCAGACGCACTGACCTTTTTCACCTTTGGAAGCTGCCAGATACCAGGACTGATCGAAATAGTTTGGCGATTCTGCGCTGTTCCAGAAAGTATTCACCGTAAGCTGATTATTACTGTTACGGGCAAAGAAGGTGCTGAATTTGATTTTTGCCGGGTCGCGCTGGTTCGGCAGCGGCCAGATGCCACCACCAAACACGGCGGCGTCCCCGTACTGATCGACCAGAGCAGGCAGTAACCGGTCGATACTGTCGCTGTCCATTTGTGCGACAGTCTGGGTGATTGTGCGTACCTGAGACTCAACTTTATTCAGACGATCGTTAATAGCGACCGCCACATCATCAACCTGATTAGCCACCAGATTGCTTTCTGTTTGTTTAAGTTGAGGAGCAATAAAGACCTGGATCACGATGAGCGTAACGATGACCAGCACAATAAAAAACAAGCTGATCAATGCGATAAAGCGGGATTGCGTTGTTTTTAACATTTTAGGGTACTCACAGGCAAAGCAGCGAGATCGCTGCTTAACTAGTAACGGCATTTTCTGACGTTTCTTTATGTTGCTATAGTAGATATATCTGGTGTCCGGATCGTATGGGTGAAAATCCAGAACATCATTCCAGCGAGATCTCCTCTCATTAAGCGTTTAAATCTGTGATTAGTTTCACTTTATGGTGATGAAAAACTGTCTGAAAAGTGAAAGAAGTGTGCGCCACTGCGGGTTTTAAGCGGTTTTTAATGATTTTTCTTAATGTTATTCTTTAGAACAATTGAGAAAATACGGTCGAACCATTAATCATGGAGTGAACAATGGCGTGCCATTTTGCAAGATGGGCAATGACGGATGCAGAACCGGATACACACCGGTTGCCCAAAGAAATCGTATTATCAGCAAGACACCTTTCCGAGAAACAGCGCAGGCGTTTCCTGAATGGCCGCGTTCTGCTGGCAGAAATGATTTTCTATCTGTACGGAATTGCTGAACTTCCTCACATCATCACCCTGGCCAGTGGCCGCCCGAGTTTTGAATCCTCCGATCTCCCTGATTTCAGTCTGGCGTATGCCGGAAGCACCGTTGGCGTGTTAATCAGCAGCGAAGGAAAAGTCGGCCTCGACCTCGAAATTATTCATGCCCGCAGTGCGCTGGTGAATCCGCAACAGCAGTTACAGCTTTCCCCAGTGGAAAAAACCTGGATCGCCATGCAATCGGATCCGGTGGAATCCTCACTGCAACTGTGGTGTATCCGACAAAGCATGCTGAAAATGTCCGGCCTGAACGATCAGAGCCCGCTGACGCTCAGCCTGAATCCGGCTTCTGGCCGTTTGCGATCTACCGTGACACCGGAGGCGCAGGTGATGAGTGACATTGAAGGGTCGATTACCTGGTCCTGCGCGCAATCGCCCTCGATCATCAGGTTGCAGTGCTGGCGCTATGAACCCGAAAACGGCTTCACCCGCACGCAAACCCTCTCCGCAGACCAGCAATCCGAATCACCGCACTTTATGAAATTCATCAGCCTGCCGCCCGCTAAATAAAACTTCACGTTTGTTTTCCTCCGCCGTGTCGATTTTCGTTTATGGTTACAGGCAGCCCTTTCGGAAAATCATCCATAACAGGAGTTAGCCATGTCAGTTACACCACTGAAGTTTGTCACACTGTTAGGTAGTCTTCGTAAAGCGTCTTACAACGGCATGGTGGCGCGCACATTGCCGAATGTCGCCCCTGAGGGCATCGCTATTGAAGCGTTGCCGTCTATTGGTACAGTCCCGCTCTATGATGCGGATATTCAGCAGGAAGACGGCTTTCCGGCGGATATTGAAGCTATTGCAGAACAAATTCGTCAGGCCGACGGCGTCATTATCGTCACGCCGGAATATAACTATTCCGTGCCGGGTGGTCTGAAAAATGCCATAGACTGGATTTCCCGCCTGCCAAACCAGCCGCTGGCCGGCAAGCCTGTGCTCATCCAGACCAGTTCAATGGGGCCGGTTGGTGGCGCACGTTGCCAGTATCACCTGCGCCAGATTCTGGTTTTCCTCGATGCAATGGTCATGAACAAACCTGAATTCATGGGTGGCGTCATTCAGAGCAAAGTAGATGAACAGACGGGTGAAGTGGTTGATCAGGGAACGCTGGATTTCCTGCGCGGCCAGCTGACCGCGTTTGCAGACTATACCCGTCGCGTCAGTAAATAATTCCTGTCATCAGAAATGCAAACAGCCCGCAAATGCGGGCTGTTTTTTTAGCGGCGTTCAGCTGACGTCAGCGGATTAATGCCCGTCTACAAACGCGATTTTCAGCACGAACAGCAGCGCAACCACAACTACGCACGGGCTGATTTCTCTCCAGCGACCGGTGCCCAGTTTCATCACCACGTATGAGATGAAGCCCAGCGCGATACCTTCAGTGATCGAGAAACTGAACGGCATCATCACCGCGGTCACGAACGCCGGTACCGCTTCGGTCAGGTCATCCCATGAAACACGCGCCAGGCTCGAGGTCATCAGTACGCCGACATAAATCAGCGCACCGGCTGCCGCGTATTCCGGCACCATACCCGCCAGCGGGGAAATGAAGATAACCAGCAGGAAAAGTAAACCGGTGACGACGGCGGTCAGACCGGTACGGCCACCGACGGAAACGCCGGAGGTGCTTTCAATATAAGCGCCGACGGAAGACGTCCCGATAAATGCGCCCGCGACAGAGGAGATACTGTCTACATACAGTGCCTGTTTCATCTGCGGGAATTTACCTTTCTCATCCGCCAGACCCGCTTTGTCGGTCACGCCGATCAATGTACCTGAGGAGTCAAACAGGTTTACCAGCATAAAGGAGAAAATGACGCCCGCCAGGCCGATGTTCAGCGCGCCTTTCAGATCCACCTGACCAACAACCGTGGTGATGTTCGGAGGCATCGACCAGAAGCCGGTGTAATGCACATCACCGATCATCATGCCAATCCCGGTGGTCACAACAATTGACACCAGCACTGAGGCATGGAAATTACGCGACGCCAGAACGGCGATAATGAAGAAACCAAGCACGCCCAACAGCACGTTGTGCGAGGTCAGATTGCCGATGGTCACGATGGTGTCAGGGTTCGGAACAATAATACCGGCATTTTTCAGCCCCATCATGCCGATAAATAACCCGATACCTGCGGTAATACCCACGCGCAGGCTGACCGGAATATTGGCAATCATCCAGTAACGGATGCGGAAAATGGTCAGCAGCAGCAAACCGACCGCACCCCAGAAAATCGCGCCCATCCCGACCTGCCAGGAAACGCCCATCGCGCCCACGACGACAAAAGCAAAGAACGCATTCAGACCCATCGCCGGTGCCAGAGCGACCGGAAGGTTGGCGATCACCCCCATCAGGATGCTGCCGAATGCGGCAATCAGGCAGGTGGTCACGAAGACGGCCTGTTTATCCATGCCCGCGACGCCCAGAATTTGCGGGTTTACGAAAACGATGTAGACCATGGTCAGAAAGGTGGTTAAACCGGCGATAGTTTCGGTGCGTACGGTGGTGCCGTGCTGCGTCAGTTTAAACAGACGTTCAGCCAGACCTTTACCCGCAGTCGCATTGCTCTGTGGTGTGCTCATTGGTGAGTTCCAAAATGGGGGGAAAACAATCGGGGGGTATCCTAAGGATTTTAGCCCAAAAGCGCCAGCACTGGATGTATGGGATTAAATCTATCGTTCGGGTACAGTGCCATCATGCACGCCAATAGATGAAACGCTCACAGGGAGAAAGTATGTCACAGGTTGAATGTGTCTTTTTTGATTGCGACGGTACGCTGGTGGACAGTGAATTGTTGTGCTGCGAAGCCTATGTCGAGATGTTCGCGCATTTTGGCGTGACGGTTTCTTTCGACGAAATGTATAAAAAATACAAAGGCGTCAAACTTTACGAAATCGTCGCAATCGTCAATAAAGAGCACGGTATCGACGTGCCGAAAGAAGAGATGGAAGGGGTATTCCGCCAGCATGTTGCGCGTCTTTTCGACAGTAAACTTGAGCCGATTGACGGTGCGCGCGAGTTGCTGGAACAAATTTCCGTGCCGATGTGCGTCGTCTCCAACGGCCCGGTCACCAAGATGCAGCACTCTCTCGGCCTGACCGGTTTACTGCCTTTCATGGGTGACAAATTGTTCAGCGGCTATGATTTACAGCGCTGGAAGCCCGATCCGGCCGTTTTGTATAAAGCCGCAGACGTCATGAACGTACCGGTAGAAAACTGCATTCTGGTGGAAGATTCGGTCGCGGGCGCGCAGGCCGGGATCACCGCCGGGATCCCGGTATTTTATTACTGCGCAGACCCGCATAACCCGCCGCTTGATCATCCGCTGGTAACGACATTCCACGACATGCGTGAGCTGCCGGAGATCTGGCGCCAGATGGGGTACCAGATTACTCGCTGAGAGATTTTTCGTAGGCCTGCATGCGCTTTTCCAGTTCGCTCAGGGAACGCAGGCCATCCGCCAGCGGCAGGGTTTTATCATTGAAAATTTCCAGCGACCACGGGCCGGTGAAACCTTTGCGGTTGAGCGTACTGACGAAATCCACCAGCGGTAAATCGCCCTGCCCAGGATAACAACGGTAACTGCGGCTCCATTGCTGCACGTTCATATCTTTGTACGGCGCATCGGCCAGTTGCAGGAAGCTGATTTTATCCAGAGGTACTTCGTCCAGCCGGTCAAGATTGTCGCCCACGGCAAGAATATGGAAGCTGTCGAGCACAATGCCCAGCGCAGGGTGATTGACTTCCCGTACGCGATCCCACGCCTGCCGGTAACGGTTGATGTGTCTGCCCCACGCCAGCGCTTCAAAGCCGATACGGACATCATACGGCTCCGCCATTTCGGCAAGCGCAGCGAGATCCGCAATCTGCACATCACGTTCAGGCGAGCTTTCAGGGTCAGTGTTGCTGCAAACCAGTAAATGATTGCAGCCCAGTTCACGCATCAGGTCAAACTGACGGCGTGCGCTGGCGAGTTTTTCGATACGTTTTTCTGCCGGAACGCCTTCAAAATCACGGAAAGGTTGCAGCAGGAAAATTCGCAGGCCAAGGGAATCGGCAAGGTTACGGATAGCCGCCGGTTTGACCGGGCTTTTAAGCAAATCCTCTTCGAATATTTCCACGCCATTAAATCCCGCAGCAGCAATCGCCGTGAGTTTTTCAGGCAAGGTTCCTGGGACTGAAACTGTCGCAATCGAACGTAAACGGGTGGTTGCAGGCAAAATAGCGTCCTTTTATTCAGGCTTCGATACTTACAGTAGTGGACCCTCACGCCACGTTCGTCAAGTGCAGCGAACTTGTATGAACGCGCAGATTGTAACTGAGCGAAGCAATGGTTAATCTCTGTGGCGAGAATGTGGTTAATGATGAGGATAAGACGCTGAGCAGCCAAAGTTCCCCGGCGCCGGGACGTAAAAATGATCCGATAGGACTGAAGCAGCGCATTTTCGACAGCGCTCTGGCTGAATTCGCAGAATCCGGTCTGATGGGCGCGCGCATGGAAAATATCGCTTCCAACGCCAACACCACGAAACGTATGGTGGTCTATCACTACAAGACCAAAGAAGCCTTGTACATGCTGGTGCTGGAGCACGTTTACCGTGGCATCCGTCAGCATGAGCTGGATCTGGATCTGTCGTCATTTCCGCCCGCGGAAGCCATCGTCAAACTGGTCGAAGCCAGCTTTGATTTCCACGTTTCACATCCGGAATTCATTCGTATTGTTTCAACGGAAAACATGCTGCGTGGCCGCTTTATTCGCCAGTCCACCAGCATCCGTGAAATCAATAAAACGGCATTAACGCTGCTGGAAGATATTCTTGCACGCGGTAAGCAAAGCCATCTGTTCAAAGAAGATGCCCAGGCCCGCGACGTACACCGTCTGATCAGCAGTCTGTGTGTGCATCAGGTCGCCAACCAGTACACGTTCGGTGCATTGTTTGAAAATCCCGATGAAGTGGATTTGCAGACCGCCCATTACCGCCAGCTGGCCGTGATGGTCGCGCTGCGCTACGTGATGAAGTAATTGCGCTGATCGGACGCTGATATACAGCGGATAGCAAAAAGGCCTCGTAAGAGGCCTTTTTTGTGGGGCAATGTCAGTCAGCGCTTATTCTTTCGGCGCGTCTTTGCCGTCTGTCAGCAGCTTGTCCAGCGCATCGCCGCCGACGTGACGGAAATCCTGGCCTTTCACGAAGTAGAAGATAAATTCGCAGATATTCTGGCAACGGTCACCGATACGTTCGATGGAACGGGCACAGAACAATGCCGTCAGCACGCTTGGAATAGTGCGCGGATCTTCCATCATGTAGGTCATCAGCTGGCGCACAATGCCTTCATATTCCTGATCCACTTTCTTATCTTCACGGTAAATACGCACCGCTTCATCAAGATCCATACGCGCGAACGCATCCAGCACATCATGCAGCATTTCTACCGTATGTCGGCCCAGAGATTCCAGGCTGACCAGCAGCGGCTGATGCAGGTGCGAGAACTTTTCCAGCGCCGTACGACAGATTTTATCTGCCACGTCACCGATACGTTCCAATTCGGAAATAGTTTTGATGATCGCCATCACCAGACGCAAATCGCTGGCGGTGGGCTGCCGCTTGGCAATAATGCGCACGCAGGCTTCGTCGATTGCCACTTCCATCAGGTTAACTTTGTCATCACCTTTGATGACGCGCTGCGCCAGCTCGGCGTCCTGATTGTGCATCGCCGTAATAGCGTCGGTCAGTTGCTGTTCTACCAGCCCGCCCATTGCCAGAACCTGAGTACGGATGTGTTCTAGCTCGGCGTTGAACTGGCCGGAAATATGTTTGTTTAAGTTCAGGTTGTCCATTCTTCTTACCTCAACCGTAGCGGCCAGTAATGTAATCTTCAGTCTGTTTGCGCGCTGGCGACGTGAACAGCGAGTCGGTATCGCTGTATTCGATCAGTTCGCCCAGATACATAAACGCCGTGCGATCTGAACAACGCGCAGCCTGCTGCATGTTGTGGGTCACGATCACCACGGTGTAATCAGATTTTAGTTCGGTGATCAGCTCTTCGATACGGCCGGTAGAAATCGGATCCAGCGCTGAACAAGGCTCGTCGAGCAGCAGAACGTCAGGGCGGATCGCTATACCGCGCGCGATGCACAGACGCTGTTGCTGACCACCTGACAGGCTGTAACCGCTCTGATGCAGCTTGTCTTTGGATTCATTCCACAGTGCGGCTTTGGTCAGCGCCCACTGCACACGCTCGTCCATATCGGTACGGGAAAGCTTTTCAAACAGGCGTACACCAAACGCGATGTTGTCGTAAATCGACATCGGGAATGGGGTCGGTTTCTGGAAAACCATGCCGACTTTGGCGCGCAGCAGCGCGATATCCTGTTTATCAACCAGAATGTTTTCGCCGTCGAGCAGGATTTCGCCCTCTGCGTGCTGTTCCGGGTACAGCTGATACATTTTGTTGAAAGTACGCAGCAGCGTGGACTTACCACAGCCTGACGGACCGATGAATGCCGTGACTTCGTTCTTAGCGATATCCAGGGAAATATTTTTCAGCGCGTGGAATTTGCCGTAATAAAAGTTCAGATCGCGAACCTGAATCTTGCTGTTGGATGCGTCAGTCATTCTCAGACATCTCTCTTATTCGCGCGCCGCGTGGCGACGCCGGGTAAACAGTGATGGCAGCCGTTATCGTCTGCCCTCAGTAATGAATTACGTTATTGCTTTTTCGGGGCGAAAATCACACGCGCCAGAATGTTCAGCAGCAGTACACACACGGTAATCAGCAGCACGCCCGCCCAGGCCAGTTGTTGCCACTCGCCAAACGGGCTCATCGCAAACTTAAAGATGGTCACCGGCAGGTTGGCAATCGGCTGCATCATGTCGGTGCTCCAGAACTGATTGGAGAGCGACGTGAACAGCAGCGGCGCGGTTTCACCGGCAATACGGGCAATCGCCAGCAAGATCCCGGTGATGATGCCGGAAACAGAGGCTTTCAGGGTGATGGCCGAAATCATTTTCCACTTCGGCGTACCCAGCGCATAAGCCGCTTCACGCAGGCTGTCCGGCACCAGTTTCAGCATGTTTTCCGTGGTACGGATAACAATCGGAATTTGTAACAACGCCAGCGCCAGAACGCCTGCCCATCCGGAGAAGTGCCCCATTTTTGCCACCATAATGGTGTACACAAACAGGCCCACAACGATGGACGGTGCAGAAAGCAAAATGTCGTTAATGAAGCGAATGAATTCAGCGAGCCAGGACTTGCGACCATATTCGGCCAGATAAATCCCTGCCATCACGCCCAGTGGCGTACCGATGACCGTTGCCCATAAAATCAGTAAGCCGCTGCCTGCAATGGCGTTCGCCAGACCGCCGCCCGCGGTATTCGGTGGGGGAGTATTTTGCGTGAACAGCGCCAGCGACATCCCGTCCACACCTTTGACGATGGTGGTAAACAGGATCCACACCAGCCAGAACAGGCCAAACGCCATGGTCATCATAGAGACCATCAGCGCCAGACGGTTTTTCTGACGGCGCCATGCCTGACGTTTACGGCGTGATTCCAGTAATGCTGCGTTACTTTGCATGTCGAGTGTCGTCATCTTAACGGCCCTCTTTCTTAGCCAGACGCAGGATCATCACTTTCGACAGCGCCAGAACAATAAAGGTAATGACGAACAGGATAAGTCCCAGTTCCATCAGCGCGGAAGTATGCAGACCGGCTTCCGCTTCGGCGAATTCGTTGGCTAGCGCGGAGGTAATACTGTTGCCCGGCGCATAAAGTGATGCGCTGTCGAGCTGGTAGGTGTTACCGATAATAAAGGTCACCGCCATGGTTTCACCCAGCGCGCGGCCAAGACCTAACATCACACCACCAATGACCCCGTTTTTGGTGAACGGCAACACGATGCGCCAGATCACTTCCCAGGTAGTGCAGCCGATTCCGTAAGCAGATTCTTTCATCATCACCGGCGTTTGCTCGAACACGTCACGCATGACGGAAGCAATGTACGGGATGATCATGATGGCCAGGATAACGCCTGCTGCCAGAATGCCAATACCAAACCCCGGACCGGCGAACAGTGCGCCAACAATCGGGATACCGGAAAGCACATCGCCCACCGGCGTCTGGAAATAGGTGGCAAACAATGGCGCAAAGACGAAAAGACCCCACATGCCGTAAACAATACTGGGGATTGCCGCCAGCAGTTCAATCGCAATACCGAGCGGACGTTTCATCCAGTTCGGTGCGAGTTCGGTGAGGAATAAGGCGATACCAAAGCTGACCGGTACGGCAATCAGCAAGGCGATAATCGAAGTGACTACTGTGCCGTAAATGGGCACCAGTGCACCGAATTGTTCGTTCGGGGCATCCCATGTTTTATTCCACAGGAAGGATAATCCGAACTTTTCAATGCTCGGCAGGGAAGCAATAAACAGCGAGACGATAATACCGCCCAGCATTAATAGCACAATCAGCGCAGCCAGTTTGACCAGAGCGCCGAAGATGATGTCCCCGTTTTTGCTGGGTGCCTTGATAGCCGGCTTGTATTCAGCCATACCACTCTCTTTTAATTCAGATTTAATTCCCTCCCCGGTCGGAGAGGGAATGAAGCAGAGTTACTATACCCAAAATAATTGGAGTTGCACCAAGGCAGCAAGCAAGTGAATCCCGATGAGCTTACTCAAGTAAGTGATTCGGGTGAACGAGTGCAGCTAACGCCGGTACAGCTTCAAGTATGACGGATATTCCTAGTAAAGTGCTTTGCCGCTGCTGTCTTTGACGTTGGTTTTCCAGGCTGCGCGGATTTGTTCTACAACAGAATCTGGCAGTGCGGCGTAATCCAAATCAGTAGTCAGTTTGTTACCGTTTTTGTAAGCCCAGTCGAAGAACTTCAGCACTTCAGTGCCTTTCGCTGCGTCTTGCTGATCTTTATAAACCAGGATGAAGGTGGTGGAGCTGATTGGCCACGCATTGTCACCTTTCTGGTTGGTCAGGTCCTGAGCGAAGGTTTT
Source organism: Rahnella bruchi (assembly GCF_003614975.1). Taxonomy (GTDB): domain Bacteria; phylum Pseudomonadota; class Gammaproteobacteria; order Enterobacterales; family Enterobacteriaceae; genus Rahnella; species Rahnella bruchi. The sequence continues at coordinate 251,682 of NZ_QZWI01000005.1, forward strand.
GCTCCAGTCAGCGCCTTTAGCCGCTGCACTGAACGATTCTTCCGTCGGGCTGATCGCTTTGCCGTCAGCATCAACCAGCTTGGTATAAGCCAGATTGTTTTGCTTAGCGTAAGCATATTCTACATAACCAATTGAGCCTGGCAGACGCTGTACGAAGGCTGCAACGCCATCGTTACCTTTGCCGCCCAGACCGGTTGGCCAGTTCACCGTAGAACCTGCACCGATTTTGTCTTTCCACTCGCTGCTCACTTTAGCCAGATAGCTGGTGAAGACATAAGAGGTACCGGAACCGTCAGCACGGCGAACCACTGCGATGTTGGTGTCTGGCAGTTTCACGCCTGGGTTCAGCTTGGTGATCGCCGCGTCGTTCCACTTTTTGATTTTGCCGAGGTAGATGTCACCCAGCGTGGCGCCATCCAGCGTCAGCTGACCTGATTTGATACCCGGGATGTTAACCGCCAGTACCACGCCACCGATCACGGTAGGGAACTGGAACAAGCCATTTTTAGCCAGGTCTTCGTCTTTCATCGGAGCATCAGAGGCGCCGAAATCTACGGTCTTGGCGATGATTTGTTTCACGCCGCCGGAAGAACCAATGCCCTGGTAGTTAACCTGAGTACCGGTTGCTTTCTGGTATGCATCAGCCCACTTAGCGTAGACAGGTGCTGGGAAGGTACCGCCAGCGCCAGTCAGGTTAGTGGCAGCGAAAGCAGACATTGCTGTGAGGGAGAAAGTCGCTGCTACAAGACCGGCGACGGTGTTACGCATCAATTTCATGTTCCACTCCTGGTGGTTTTAAACTTCCCGACTGATGTCGACGTTAATTAAAGTGTTTGGCACAGGAGGAAAATAGGACAGTTTAGTGACAGTAAAATGTACGTTATATGACAGTTTTATGACACTGGTCACAAAGCAGGCAATGCGGGCGTTAATGCGGAAAATCATTCATTCGCCCACACTCTTTTCAGGGACTCTATAGCTAAGACAATGTCCGGCACTTTAACGCTGGCGAAGCCCAGGACAAGGCCATAACGGCCTGCACTGGCGTCAGAACTGCCGGGGATCCAGGAGGCGCTGAGTGGCGTTATTTCAACTCCTGCGGCGTTGGCCAGTGCGATCAGTCGCTGTTCTTTTTCATAAGTTTCTAAACGAATTGTGACATGCAGGCCAGAAGACACTTTGCTCATATGACCGATATGTTGCAGATGTTGATCCCAGGCTTCTAACAAAGCATCACGCCGGGCCAGCGCGGCACGGCGCATACGGCGGCTATGTTGCTGAAAATGTCCTTCGCTGAGGAACAGCGCCATCGCCATCTGATCACTCATCGGCGGCTGACGGCTGGCCATGGTACGTACCAGTAGAAATTGTTCCACCAGTTGTTTGGGGGCCACGAGATATCCCAGCCGTAAACCCGGATACATCACCTTGGAAAAAGAGCCGATGTACAACACGCGATTGCTCTGATCGATGGCGGCCAGCGGAGTCAGCGGGGTTCCGCTGTAACGGTATTCGCCATCGTAGTCATCTTCGATGATCCACGACTTTCTTTCCTGCGCCCATTGTAATAATTCCAGCCTGCGCGCCATCGAAAGCGTCGCACCCGTCGGGTACTGGCAGGAAGGGCTGACATAGGCCAGCCGGGCGTCGGGGATCAGGCGAAGTTGCGAGGTCTGCATACCTTCGTCATCGACATCAAGCCCATAGATCTTCGCTCCTACGCTGGAAAATGCGCCCGCCGCCGCCCAGTAACAGGGGTTTTCAACCACGACTTCATCATCTACCCGCAGTAACAGCGCCGCACAAATCATAATCGCCTGTTGCGCCCCAGCGGTGATAATAATCTGGGAAGGCTCACATTTCAGTCCGCGGGCATGGCGTAAATAGTGAGCTATCAGTTCCCGCAGCTGCGGCTCACCCGCCGGATGACCGTATCCCATATGGTTTACCGGCCTGCTGCGCCAAAAGCGCGTTTGCAGACGGGCCCAGGTTTCAAAAGGGAAATGATCTATCGCGGGTATACCAATACGAAAAGCTTTCGGCGCACCATCATGAATACGATGCTGATTGAAAAGGGAGGCTACGGGCAACCGGTAGCTTTTATGCATTTGCGGTTCAACAACGAGGGGATCGCTCTGCGCCGATATTTTTGGCAACGCAGGCAATCGCGCGACATAGGTGCCATCCCCCACCCGCGTTTCTATAAATCCTTCAGCAAACAGTCGCTCGTAAACGTTCACCACGGTATTGCGGGAGATATCCAGCATCTCAGCCAGCTCACGGCTGGCGGGAAGTTTCATGCCGCTGCTGCGGGGATTTCCAATAATCAGTTCACGCAACGCGTCGTAGAGCTGGGCCGAGAGCTTACGCCCCCGTTTAAGGGTAATCCCGGTGAGTTCTAAGGACTGTGGCGCAGACAAATTGGCACCTTTATATAGAAGTAATTTGGCTCTTTTATACATCCAATACCAAGACTAGCATAGCGCCAATCTTACCAATCCGCTGGTAACGCATCAGGCGACGCCAGGGAAATTCAATTTCTTTGAGGGTTATTTATGTCTGCTCAAACGACTGTTATTTATTCAGCCCGAAAAATCATCACCATGTGCCCTTCCCAACCGGAAGCGAGCCATGTGGCAGTGAAGGACGGAAAGATTCTGGGTGTGGGTTCACTGGATGAACTAAAAGAGTGGGGCGACTATGTGGTCAATGACCAGTTCGCCGACAAGGTCATTATTCCAGGGCTGATTGAAGCGCACTCTCACGCTACTGGCGGCGGAATGTGGCAGTTCCCGTATGTCGGTTTTTATGACCGCCCGGACTACACAGGCAAAGTATGGAAAGGCTGCCGCTCATTTGATGAAGTGGTTGAGGCTTTGCAGAAAGTTGAAAAAACCATGACGGACCCGCATGCACCGCTGATTGCCTGGGGCGTAGACCCGATCTATTTCGGCAGTGAGAAGCTTGGCCGCGAGCATCTGGACAGAGTATCGACTACCCGCCCGGTGGCGGTGATCCACATGAGTATCCATCTGATGGGGGCCAACACGGCGGCGCTCAACGATTGCGGCATTTTTGCTGACAGCAAGATTGAAGGCATTGTTAAAAATGAAGACGGTTCACTGCATGGCGAGCTGGTGGAATTCGCCGCCATGGGGCCTGTATTACAAAAATACGGCTTCTGGGATGCGTTAACGACCGAACAGGCCATTCGCAATTTTGGTCAGGAAGCCTTCCGCGCAGGGTGTACTTCCGCTGCCGATATGGGTTTAACCGATTTTGATAATCCGGAACTGGCTGCCAACTATATCCGTATGACCCGTGCCGAAGAATTCCCAATCCGTCTGCTGGTGGCTTATGGCCCTCCGTTTGTGAAGAAACCCTTTATTGAAGCGGTAGAGTTTGCCGCAGATGTGATGAAACACGGCCACGATAAGATGATGTTCGGCCCGATGAAAATTTTCCTCGACGGCTCGATTCAGGGCGGATCTGGCCGAATGCTGGCGCCGGGTTATTTCAAAACAGGCCATAACGGTGCCTGGAATGCCACACCGGCAGAAATTGATGTGCAGGTGTATGAAATCATGAAGCGCGGTTATCAGGTCCATTGCCACTGTAACGGTGATGAAGCTTCAGAGGCTTTTATTCAAGCGGTAGAGAAAACACTGAACCGTATTCCGGCAGTGAACCATCGCGCCGGTATGCAGCATGCGCAGATGCTGCGCGAAGATCAGTTTAAGCGCATAAAAACGCTCGGTATGTGCGTTAACTTCTTCAGCAACCACATCTATTACTGGGGTGATCAACATTACAGTAAAACCATGGGGCCTGAACGCGCCAACCGGATGAACGCCTGCGGCAGTGCTGTTCGCCATGGTATTCCTTTCGCTTTCCACAGCGACTGCGGCATCACGCCAATTAACCCGCTGTTTACAGGCTGGTGCGCGGTAAACCGTGTGACTGCTTCGGGACGCGTACTGGGAGAACAGGAAAAAATCAGCGTAGCAGAAGCTCTGCACGCCATGACCGTCGGCGCTGCGTACACCATGAAGCTCGATCATCTGATTGGCAGCATCGAGTGCGGCAAGCTGGCCGACTTCACGATTCTGGAAGAAAACCCGCTGACCGTAGAGCCGATGCATCTGAAAGACATTCAGGTCTGGGGCACTGTGCTGGGCGGAAAAGTCCAACCGATTTCCAGATAACCTGAGTTTCCCTCCCTGATCTGCACGGTCAGGGAGCTTCCTTTAGACAAGCTATTTCTCCGCCTGGAAACAGCCGGACGGCTTCCTGCTGCTCATTTTTAATGAAATTTTGTTTTTGCATACTTTGACGAGGTAATTTTTATGGCTACACATGCCGCCGAGCCACTGGCTATACCGTCCTCCACCGCTTCGGTGTCAGGCTGGGCCAAATGGCTTCCTTTACTGGTGCTTTGTCTGGCCCAGCTTTCCACTTCCGGCGATAACGCCACGCTGAGTATCGCCACCGGTGCGCTGGTCAAAGATCTGCATGCTTCGATGGATTTAATTAGTATTGCCAATGCCATGTACTCACTGGCCGCAGGCTCACTGATGGTCGCAGCAGGGATGGTCGGGTTGATTATCGGCTGGAAGAAAACCTTCCGTATCGGCTGTGCGTTATTGTTTTGCGCCGAGCTGACTGCCTTTTTCTCACCTAATATGCAAATTTTCACTTACGGTGCCCGTCTGCTGTCCGGCGTCGGTGGCAGCTTTATGATCCCATCCGTTCTCGGACTAATTGCCAGTAACTTTAAAGGCCGCGATCAGGCCGTGGCATTCGGCGCTATCGGTGCCGCCAGCGGAGTTTCTTTCGCCGCGGGGCCACTGATCTGCGGTACCCTTGTAGACCAGTTTGGCTGGCGCTACGCTTTTGCGGCAATCGCCTGCCTGTGCGTCGTGATTTTCGTCGGTTCTTTCATTATTCCTACACCGGCAAAACCGGAACGCAAAGTCCGTTTCGATTTACCGGGCGTAGTGCTGACGGTCATCGGTCTGTTCAGCGTCATTCTTGGCTTCCTCAAAGTATCAAGCTGGGGGCTGTTTACACCCTTTGCCGCGCCTTTCACTGTGTTTGGTTTAAGCCCTGCGCCGTTCCTGGTGTTATTGGGTTTAGTGGTTCTGGCACTGATGTTGAAATGGGAACGTCACCGTGAAGCGTCGGTGGGCAGTGCGCTGATCCCGATGTCATTCCTCTCTACACCCCAGGTACGTAACGGCTTATATCTGACAGCCTTTATTTTCCTGGCCTATGGCTCCGGCATTTTTGTGACCGTCAGTTTTGTACAGGTCGTGGCGGGGTTGAATGGTATTCAGACTGGCCTGATGATTTTACCCTTCGCTTTAGGCGTGGTGATCTTCTCGCTGGGGCTGCCGGTCGTATGGAAAAATGCCAATCCGAAACGCATGTGTCAGGCGGCGCTGTTAATTGGCACTTTGGGATCCGTGCTGTGTATTTTCGGTTTCGGCCCTACCAGCTTCTCCGCCATTGTCCCCGTGGGTATGTGTTTGATTGGCGTAAGTATGGGTATCGTTTCAGCCTACTCCAGTTATATTGTCACCAGCGGATTACCACCCCGGGATGCACAGCAATCAGGTGGAGTACAAGCGACGTCGCGCAATGTCGGTCAGGCGATTGGCGTGGCAGTATGCGGCATGGTAATGCTGACGGCAGTCACTATGGGCGTTCAGGGGGCTGCACGTAGCGATACGGCATTAAGTCCTGATACTCAAACCAAAGTGTCAGAAATGACAGTAATCCCTTATCTGAGTGATACCGGTTTTTCAGCTTTGATGCTCGAGCATGGCATCGTGCAAAAAGACGTTCCCGCTTTGACGAAGGTTTATCAAACTTCAAGACTCAATGCGACGCGCGCCGGGATGATTGCCACTGCCCTCATGACAGTGCTGTTCCTGTTCGGGACTCGAAATCTACCCACCAAAAACAAAGGTGCGCAGCCTGACAACGTGTCAGGTGATCGTAAAAAGAAAAACTAACCTGACAGTCCGGGTAGTAATCCATGGATTATTATTCAGATGTCGTTAGCGCGCATCCTGTTTTCAGGTTGCGCGCTTTTGCGTAGCTGAAATCATCAGGAAAATATTATGGCTGAGAAAAGAAGCCTTAACCGACAGGCTATTGGCTTGCCCCTTCTGATTCTGTGCCTCGCTCAATTTCTGGCATCGGCAGATAACGTTACGCTGAGTATCGCCACAAGTGCACTTATCCGCGATCTCGGCGCTTCAATGTCTCAAATCAGCACCGCCAACACCATGTATCCGTTGGTTGCGGGCACCTTTATGGTTGCAGGAGGAATGCTTGGGCTGATTACAGGATGGTTAAAAACCTTTCGTAGCGGGTGCCTGATCTATTTCATCGCGGAAGCGATTGCCGTTTTCTCACCCTCTATGACGGTATTTACCTGCGTGGCAAGAATACTGGCAGGGATAGGCGGAAGCCTGATGATCCCGGCTGTGTTTGGCATCATCACAAGCAGCTTTCAGGGAAGACAACAAGCTATCGCCTTTGGTGCGCTGGGGGCAGCGAGCGGTTTCTCTTTCGCAATGGGGCCTGTGGTTTGTGGGTTACTGCTCGATTACCTCGGCTGGCGCTGGGCGTTCGGTACTATGGGGGGACTGGCAATTATCATACTGCTTTGTTCTGTTCTGATCCCTTTGCCGGTTAAACCCGATTCCCGCGCCCGTTTTGATCTACCTGGTTTTATCCTTTCCACGCTAGGTCTGTTTCTGGTGGTATTTGGCATCTTGCAAATCTCCACCTGGGGATTGCTAACCCCCTTCAATCCTCCCTTCACGATTTTCGGCCAGAGCCCGGCACTTGCGCTGGTGGCCGCCGGACTACTGGTTCTGGTATTTATGCTGCGCTGGGAAAAGCACCGGGAAAGGAGCTGTGGCAGCGCATTAATCCCCCAAACATTTCTGAAAACGCCACAGGTGCGGGCAGGTTTATACCTGACGATGTACATTTTCTTCGCTTACAGCTCGGGCATTTTTGTGGTGGTGAGTTTTGTGCAGGTCGTGGGAGGGCTGAATGCGGTTCACACCGGTCTGCTCATCATTCCTTTCGCCGTATGCCTGGCGGCCTCGTCGATAGGATTGCCATTAATTTTCCAGCAACGAAATCCCCGGCGTCAGTGCAGGGCTGGATTATTATTGGGCATAGCCGGTTCGGTCCTGGCGGCTACCGGCATTACCGACGGTCATTTTGATATTACGTTTGTTACACTGGGCTTGTGCCTGATTGGCGCCAGCATGGGAACCGTTGCCGCTAATGCCCCCTATCTCATCACCAGTGCGTTACCGGAACGGGACGCGCAACAATCGGGAGGGATCCAGGCGGCGGCCAGAGATATCGGACAGGCTTTGGGGATCGCGCTGGTCAGTATGGTTATGCTGACGGCGATTACTTTCAGCATGAAAAAGTTTACGGCAGAAATCTCCACGGTTACCCCGCAAACCTTTCTGACCGTGAAAAATCTGAGAGTCATCCCTTATCTCAGCGACTGTGCATTTCAATCCATGATTGTAAAGTCAGGAGCCAACCCGCAAGACCTTCCCCTACTCATGCCGGTTTATCAACATGTGCGTGCGCGCGTAACGCGTGCAGGACTGTTTTCCATGACCATAATGACCGCTATCTTTTTGCTCGGGACGGCAGGAATCCCCACTTCTTTGCCTCAGGCGAAAAAAAAGCCTGAATAGACAGGCTTTTCGCAGACGCAGATAAGGACGAAATTAGCGCCCTTTCTTCTTACGTCCTGGCTGCGCAAAGCGCTTACGGGAGGCGGCGTTACCTTCCGGTTTATCGGAATTTTTTGTTTTTGTGACAGCCGGTTTGGCCGCCGGTTTTTTAGCCTGAGCCGGTTTTGACTGCGTTTTTTTCGCCGGTTTATCTTCCGAAGACGAGTTTTCAATCAGCTTAAATAACTCGATCAGTTCATCATCGGTCAGGTCGCGCCATTCGCCCAGCGGCAATCCTTTCAGATTGATGTTCATGATGCGCACACGTTCAAGCTTAGTGACTTCAAAACCAAAGTGCTTGGTCATACGGCGGATCTGACGGTTAAGCCCCTGCACCAGCGTAATGCGAAACAACATCGGCGCTTCTTTCTTCACTTTGCACTTTTTGGTCACAGTACCGAGCATGGGTACGCCCGCGCCCATACCGGCAATAAACTCGTCAGTGATCGGCTTGTTGACGGTCACGATGTATTCTTTTTCGTGGTCGTTACCGGCGCGCAGGATTTTGTTGACCAGATCACCATGGTTGGTCAGTAAAATCAGACCCTGTGAATCTTTGTCCAGGCGGCCAATCGGGAAGACGCGTTTGCTGTGGTTAACGAAATCGCGGATGTTGTCCCGCTCACCTTCTTCCATCGTGGTGATGATGCCGACAGGCTTGTTCAGCGCGATAAGCACCAGATCTTCTTCATCTCGCGGCTCGATAATCTGACCATTCACTTTCACCACATCGCCGGCAAATACCTGAGCCCCTACCGCGGCACGCCTGCCATTGATAAAAACATTTCCCTGTTCGATGTAACGATCGGCATCGCGGCGCGAGCAAATTCCGCTCTCGCTAATGTATTTGTTAAGACGAATGGAGGAGTCGGTCAGCATTGAGCAAAGCACCTTCAGAAAAACGCGAACTATACCTTATCCGGCGCGGGTTACGAAGTCTGAGAGAATAAAATCGTGACCAGTTGCCGAGAAAGAGAAAAACCGGAAACAATAAAAAAGCGCCTCGAAAGGCGCTTATAAAATTTCTACAATCGGTCGCAGAAGCAGACGAACTTATTCCACGGTCACAGATTTCGCTAGGTTACGTGGCTGGTCGACGTCAGTCCCTTTAATCAGCGCAACGTAGTAGGACAGTAACTGTAACGGCACGGTATAGAAAATCGGTGCGACGATTTCTTCAACGTGTGGCAGCTGGATAATCTTCATCCCTTCGCTGTCGGTGAAACCGGCATCCTGATCGGCGAAGACATACAACAGGCCGCCGCGGGCGCGTACTTCTTCGATATTCGATTTCAGTTTTTCCAGCAATTCGTTATTTGGTGCAACGACGATCACCGGCATATCCGCATCAATCAGCGCCAGAGGGCCATGTTTCAGCTCGCCTGCCGCATAAGCTTCTGCGTGAATATATGAAATCTCTTTCAGCTTCAGCGCACCTTCCATCGCGATTGGATACTGATCGCCGCGACCAAGGAACAGGGCGTGATGCTTATCAGAGAAACCTTCAGCCAGAGATTCGATGGTTTTATCCAGCGACAGCATCTGCTCGATACGCGCAGGCAGAGCCTGAAGCGCGTGAACAATGTCGTGCTCGACTTGCGGGCTCATCCCTTTCAGGCGACCCATACGCGCCACCAGCATCAGCAGAACAGTCAGCTGTGTAGTGAATGCTTTGGTGGAGGCCACGCCGATTTCTGTGCCCGCTTTGGTCATCAGCGCCAGATCGGACTCACGAACCAGAGAAGAACCGGCCACATTACAGACCGCCAGGGAACCGAGATAACCCAGTTCTTTCGACAGACGCAGCGCTGCCAGCGTGTCGGCCGTTTCACCGGACTGAGAAAGCGTGATGATAAGACTGCCCGGACGAACAGCAGATTTGCGATAGCGGAATTCAGACGCGATTTCGACGTCGCATGGCATACCGGCCAGAGATTCGAACCAGTAACGAGCCACCATGCCGGAGTTGTAGGAAGTCCCGCAGGCAATGATCTGCACGTGCTGAACACGCGATAAGATTTCGTCCGCTTTTTCGCCCAGTTCTCTCAGATTCACTTCGCCGTGACTGAAACGCCCTTCAAGGGTGTTTTTAATGGCCAGCGGTTGTTCGTAAATCTCTTTTTGCATGTAGTGACGGTAAGTGCCTTTATCACCGGCATCGTACTGCACTTTGGATTCGATCTCTTCACGTTCTACAGCATGACCATTTTTGTCATAAACGCTGACAGAACGGCGTTTAACTTCAGCAACATCCCCTTCTTCCAGGAACAGGAAGCGGCGGGTCACGGGTAACAGCGCCAGCTGGTCGGAAGCGATAAAGTTTTCACCTACGCCACGGCCAATCACCAGCGGGCTGCCGGAACGGGCGGCGACAAGAACGGACGGGTCGCGTCGGTCCATCACAACGGTGCCATATGCACCGCGCAGTTGCGGAATTACGCGCTGAACGACTTCCAGCAGCGTGCCGCCCTGAAGTTGTTCCCAATGCACCAGATGCGCGATGACTTCGGTATCCGTTTCAGAGTCAAAACGGTAGCCGCGTTCAATCAGTAATTCCCGCAGAGGTTCGTGGTTTTCGATAATACCGTTATGCACCACCGCAATGTAATCAGAGACATGCGGATGAGCATTGGCTTCAGAAGGCTCGCCGTGGGTTGCCCAGCGCGTGTGGGCAATACCGGTGCCACCGTGCAAAGGATGTTCATCCAGCGCATCGGCCAGCATCTGGACTTTGCCCAAACGACGCAGACGTCCCATTTTTCCTTCGGCATCAATCACAGCCAGACCGGCTGAGTCATAACCGCGGTATTCAAGACGGCGTAAACCTTCCAACAAAATTTCAGCAATATCGCGTTGCGCTACAGCGCCTACAATTCCACACATCAGTTTTATTCCTATATAAGGTCTTTCGGGACCTTTTTGATGCCTGACCTGATTTATCCACAAGCCCCGTTTTCCGGTGTACTTGCGGTTCCCCGAGCCTTGTAGAGAGTTGGGGATTATTATGTTTTGGTCTGCATTCCGACGATAAAACGCAGACCAAAACACAACGTGATAAACACACATCAGGCGCAGAAAACTGCGCCTGAATACTTAAGTCTCAGAATAGCTTATTTTTTCTTTACCGGTTTCTGCCAGTCAGGTTTATGCACCTGCGGCACACGGCTCAACAGAAGGCCGTTGTCCGGTACATCGCGCGTAACGGTCGTACCCGCAGCGATAGTCACGTTATTGCCCACGCTCACTGGCGCGACCAGCTGCGTGTCAGAACCGACGAAGACATCATTCCCGATGACAGTTTTGTGTTTGTTCACGCCGTCGTAGTTACAGGTGATGGTGCCCGCGCCGATATTGACGTTGTCACCAATCTCAGCGTCGCCGAGATAAGAAAGATGACCCGCTTTGGAGCCTTTGCCAAGACGGGATTTTTTGATTTCGACGAAGTTGCCGACATGCGCGCCTTCGGCCAGTTCAGCGCCAGGGCGCAGACGGGCAAAAGGCCCAACTGTACAACCGCTTTCCAGCACCGCATCTTCGAAAATACTGTACGGGCTGACCTCACAGTCATCGCCAATCACACAGTTCTTTAGCACGCAGCCTGTACCAATTTTGACGCGATCGCCCAGTTTTACGTGACCTTCGATAATCACGTTCGTGTCAATCACCACATCGATGCCGTGCGCCAGCTCGCCGCGCAGATCAAAACGCGCCGGATCCATCAGCATCACGCCTTCCAGCAACAGGCGTTCAGCCTGTTCGCTCTGATATACGCGCTCGAGTCGGGAAAGTTGCAGGCGGTTATTCACACCATCCACTTCACTGTTTCGTGCCGGATGAACGGTAGCAATCAGGTGCCCTTCCGCGTGAGCCATCGCAATAATATCGGTGATGTAATATTCGCCCTGTGCGTTGTTGTTATTCAGCTGACCGAGCCAGCGTTTGAATGACGCACCATTTGCCACCAGAATACCGGTGTTAATTTCCTGAATCTTCAGCTGCTCTTCACTGGCATCTTTTTGCTCTATGATGCCGGTAACGATGCCGTTCTCACGAACGATACGGCCATAACCGGACGGGTCATCCAGCACAACGGTCAGTAATCCAATGCCACCTTCAGGCTTAGCTTTCAGCAAATTATTCAGCGTATCGACAGAAATCAGCGGAACATCGCCGTACAGCATCAGCACATCTTCATCATCGGCAAAATACGGCGCAGCCTGTTGCATCGCATGGCCGGTACCCAGTTGCTCAGCCTGCAATACCCAGTTCAGATCACTGCCTGCCAGATTTTTCTTCAGTAAATCGCCGCCGTGGCCATAGACCAGATGCACGTTCCGGGCACCCACTTGCGTGGCAGCATCAATGACGTGCTGAACCATTGGCTTGCCGGCCAACGGGTGAAGAACTTTCGGAAGGTTGGAGTACATGCGTGTCCCCTTGCCCGCGGCAAGGATCACCACACTCAGTGCGCTGTTCGACATAGGTAACCTGACAAATCCAGTTTGAGTGACAAAAGTAACCCGTTCAATGTACGGATTACTACATATTTCGCTTCAAAAACCACCCACAGACCGCAGCCTGCAAGGGTTGTATGCTGTATAGACTACACCAAAAAAACTGAGGGTAAAGTGTCGATTAATCACGCAAGTATTCCACTAAAAGCAAGAATTTGCGTTGGGAAAAATACTGAAAATGCACTTTATTAAAGGCAAAAAAAAAGCGACCCGAAGGTCGCTTTTCTAACTGATGTCGTTACATCGCTTTTCTGGTCAGTTCGATAACGCGAAGTTTCGCGATCGCCTTAGCCAGTTCCGCTGACGCCTGAGCGTAATCAACGTCGCCGTGAGAACCACTAATGTGTTCTTCCGCTTTGCGCTTAGCTTCAAGCGCGCGCGCTTCGTCGAGGTCTTGCCCACGGATTGCAGTATCAGCCAACACGGTCGTTGCATTCGGCTGCACCTCAAGGATGCCACCGGAAAGATAGATATACTCTTCTTCACCGTGTTCTTTAACAATGCGCACCATGCCAGGCTTGATGGCGGTGAGCAGCGGAGCATGCCCTGGGAAAATACCCAGTTCGCCTTCGCTACCCGTCACCTGGATTTTTTGTACCATGCCAGCAAACATACGTTTTTCAGCACTTACAACATCCAGATGGTAAGCTTTTTCAGCCATGTCATCCTCTCTCACAACAAGCTAGTGTTACAGTTTCTTGGCTTTTTCCACTGCTTCATCAATGGTGCCAACCATGTAGAACGCTTGTTCCGGCAGGTGATCGTAGTCGCCGTCCATAATGCCTTTGAAACCACGAATGGTATCTTTCAGCGATACGAACTTGCCCGGAGAACCGGTGAAGACTTCGGCCACGAAGAATGGCTGGGAAAGGAAACGTTCAATCTTACGCGCACGGGAAACAGCCAGCTTGTCATCTTCTGACAGCTCATCCATACCCAAAATCGCGATGATGTCTTTCAGTTCCTTGTAACGTTGCAGAATAGACTGCACGCCACGAGCCACATCATAGTGTTCCTGACCAACAACCAGTGGATCCAGCTGACGGCTGGTAGAATCCAGTGGGTCAACCGCCGGGTAGATACCCAGTGACGCGATCTGACGGCTCAGTACCACGGTCGCATCTAAGTGAGCGAAGGTGGTGGCTGGGGATGGGTCAGTCAAGTCATCCGCAGGAACGTAAACGGCCTGTACGGAAGTGATTGAACCACTTTTGGTCGAGGTGATACGTTCTTGCAGAGCGCCCATCTCTTCCGCCAACGTTGGCTGATAACCTACCGCAGAAGGCATACGGCCCAGAAGTGCGGACACTTCGGTACCGGCCAAGGTATAACGATAAATGTTATCAACGAACAGCAGTACGTCACGACCTTCATCACGGAATTTCTCCGCCATGGTCAGGCCGGTCAGTGCAACGCGCAGACGGTTACCTGGTGGCTCATTCATCTGACCATAGACCAGGGAAACTTTGTCGATAACGTTGGATTCGGTCATTTCGTGGTAGAAGTCGTTACCCTCACGAGTACGTTCACCCACGCCTGCAAACACAGAATAACCGGAGTGCTCGATCGCGATGTTACGGATCAGCTCCATCATGTTTACAGTTTTACCTACACCCGCACCACCGAACAGACCGACTTTACCGCCCTTAGCGAACGGGCACATCAGGTCCATAACTTTGATACCGGTTTCCAGCAGTTCCTGGGAGTTTGCCAGCTCTTCATAAGAAGGCGCAGCACGGTGAATCGCACGACGTTCTTCTTCGCCGATTGCACCTTTCATGTCGATTGGTTCACCCAATACGTTCATGATACGACCCAGAGTTGCAACACCCACCGGCACTTCAATTGGGTGTTCCAGGTTGTTCACTTTCAGACCGCGACGCAGGCCGTCTGAGGTACCCATTGCGATACAACGAACAACGCCGCCGCCTAACTGTTGCTGTACTTCCAGCACCAGTTTGGAGGTACCGTTTTCTACCTCAAGAGCATTGTACACGTTCGGTACTGCATCCTGAGGGAACTCGACGTCCACCACGGCGCCGATTACCTGGATAATCTTTCCAGTAGCCATCTTGAATCCTCTACGTAATTCGTAAACCTAGCTTAAACCGCGGAGGCTCCCCCGACGATCTCGGTGAGTTCCTGAGTGATGCTGGCCTGACGAGCTTTGTTGTATACCAACTGCAGCTCTTTGATCAGGCTGCCGCCGTTATCGGTTGCGGCTTTCATCGCTACCATTCGCGCGGCCTGTTCGCTGGCCAGGTTTTCTACGACGCCCTGATAAACCTGGGATTCCACGTAGCGACGCAGGAGGGTGTCCAGCAAGGCTTTAGGGTCCGGCTCATACAGGTAATCCCAGGATTTCTTCGCCAGTTCGCCGTCTTCTGCCGGTGGCAGTGGCAACAGCTGAACGATGCGGGGTTCCTGAGACATGGTATTGATAAATTTATTGCTGACAACGCATAACTTGTCTAAGCGACCTTCGTCGAAAGCCTGCAACATCACTTTCACCGGTCCGATCAGTTCTGACAGAGAAGGGTTATCCCCCATGCCAGTCACCTGAGCAACAACGTTGCCACCCACGGAGCCGAAGAAAGAGGCTGCTTTGGAACCGATCAGTGCGAGATCAACTTCAACACCTTTTTCGGACCAGCCTTTCATCTCTGACAGCAGCTTTTTGAACAGGTTAATGTTCAGACCACCACAAAGACCACGGTCGGTAGACACCACCAGATACCCGACGCGCTTAATTTCACGCTCATCCAGGTACGGGTGCTTGTATTCCAGATTCCCTAGCGCGAGGTGACCAATCACTTCACGAATGGTTTCTGCATAAGGACGGCTGGCCGCCATGCGATCCTGCGTTTTACGCATTTTGGAGGCGGCGACCATTTCCATCGCTTTAGTGATCTTTTGCGTGTTTTGCACGCTGCTGATCTTACTACGTATCTCTTTTCCGCCGGCCATCTCTGCTTCTCCTCAAGACCAAACGGCCTGCCGGGTTTTAATACCAGCAGGACCGTCTAGTGTTACCAGGACTGGGTTGCTTTGAAGGTATCGAGGATATTTTTGAATTTACCCTCAATCTCATCGTTATACGCACCAGTTTGGTTGATTTGCTGCAGAAGCTCGCCGTGCTCACGGTCGGCGTAAGCCAACAGTGCCGCTTCGAAGCTACCGACTTTAGACAATTCAACGTCTTCCAGATAACCACGTTCTGCTGCGAAGATGATCAGAGACTGCGCAACGATTGACATCGGAGCGTATTGTTTCTGTTTCAGCAGCTCGGTCACTTTCTGACCATGGTTCAGCTGTTTACGCGTTGCTTCGTCCAGATCTGATGCGAACTGCGAGAACGCAGCCAGCTCACGATACTGTGCCAGAGCGGTACGAATACCACCGGACAGTTTCTTCATGATCTTAGTCTGAGCAGCACCACCAACACGGGATACCGAAATACCCGGGTTAACCGCAGGACGAATACCGGCGTTGAACAGGTTGGATTCCAGGAAGATCTGACCATCAGTAATCGAGATTACGTTAGTCGGAACGAACGCGGAAACGTCACCCGCTTGCGTTTCGATAATTGGAAGCGCAGTCAGGGAACCGGTTTTGCCTTTCACTTCACCCTTAGTGAATGCTTCAACATACTCGGCGTTAACACGCGCAGCACGTTCCAGCAGACGGGAGTGGAGATAGAAAACGTCGCCTGGGTAAGCTTCACGACCTGGTGGACGACGAAGCAGCAGGGAAATCTGACGGTAAGCAACAGCCTGTTTAGACAGGTCATCATAAACGATCAATGCGTCTTCGCCGCGGTCACGGAAGTATTCACCCATTGCGCAACCGGAGTACGGTGCCAGGTATTGCAGTGCAGCAGATTCTGATGCAGTTGCAACAACAACGATGGTGTTTGCCAGTGCGCCGTGCTCTTCCAGTTTACGAACCACGTTAGAAATGGTGGACGCTTTCTGGCCGATAGCCACATAGATACATTTGATGCCGGAATCGCGCTGGTTGATGATCGCATCGATCGCCAGAGCTGTTTTACCGGTTTGACGGTCGCCGATGACCAGTTCACGCTGACCACGACCGATTGGGATCATGGCATCAACGGACTTATAACCTGTCTGCACAGGTTCATCTACGGACTGACGTTCGATAACGCCAGGTGCGATCGCTTCGACAGCTGAGAAGCCGTCGTGCTCTACCGGACCTTTACCGTCAATTGGTGCACCCAGGGTGTTAACAACGCGACCTAACAGGCCACGGCCAACTGGAACTTCCAGGATACGACCAGTACATTTTACTTTCATGCCTTCGGCGAGGTCAGCGTAAGGGCCCATTACAACGGCACCTACAGAGTCTCGCTCCAGGTTCAGGGCGATAGCGTAGCGGTTACCCGGCAACGCAATCATTTCGCCTTGCATGACATCGGCTAAGCCGTGCACGCGGATGATCCCGTCACTGACGGAAACGATAGTACCTTCATTGTGAGCTTCGCTCACCACATTGAACTGAGCAATGCGCTGCTTGATCAGTTCGCTGATTTCGGTGGAATTCAGTTGCATGCTCCAGTCCCCTTAAGACTGCAAGACGTCTGCCAGGCGTTCCAGACGACTGCGAACGCTGCCATCAATCACCATATCACCTGCACGGATTATGACACCGGCAAGAACAGACTTGTCAATTTTGCAATTCAGCTTAACTTTGCGAGACAGACGTTTTTCCATCGCAGCAGCAATTTTTGCCTGCTGTTCTTCCGAAAGCGGATTTGCTGAGGTCACTTCAACTTCAGCAACAGCCTCCAGAGAGGCGCGCAGTTCGATGAACTGCTCCAGCACTTGCGGAAGAACGCGTAAACGTCCATTTTCAGCCATTACCTTAATCAGGTTTTGGCCTGCGTCGTCGAGTTCGTCACCACATACGGCAATAAACGTTTTAGACAAAGTTTCAGGCGCGCTAGCACCGGAAAGCAGTTCTTCAATTTGTTCATTGCGCGTGACTTCAGCCGTGAACGCTAACATGGACTGCCAGCGGTCTAAGCTTTGGTGCTCAACGGCAAAGTCAAAAGCTGCTTTGGCGTAGGGGCGAGCTACAGTTACAAATTCAGACATCAGCCCCTCCCTCCTTACAGTTCAGCGACCAGTTTATCAACGATGTCGCTGTTAGCAGCTTCATCCACGGAACGTTCGATGATCTTCTCGGCGCCAGCAATGGCCAAAATTCCGACTTGCTTACGCAACTCTTCACGGGCGCGTTGGCGTTCGGCGTCGATCTCTGCCTTGGCTTGCGTCACGATCTTGTTACGTTCCTGCTCGGCTTCAGCTTTTGCTTCGTCGACGATTTGAGCTTTACGCTTATTCGCCTGATCGATGATTACCTGAGCTTCAGCTTTGGCTTTCTTCAGTTGGTCGGTCGCATCGGCTTGCGCTAAGTCCAGCTCTTTTTTTGCACGTTCTGCGGAAGACAAACCTTCAGAAATTTCTTTCTGACGTTTTTCGATGGCAGCCATAATTGGCGGCCATACGTACTTCATGCAGAACCAGACAAACAGGACGAACGCGATAGCCTGGCCGAGGATTGTTGCGTTAAGATTCACAGCACAATGCCTCTTTCAAAGTGAATTATTTGATGTAGTTCGATTAACGCTGAGCGAACTCAGTGTTAGGCGACAGCAAACATCACGTACAGACCCAGACCAACCGCAATCATTGGGATTGCATCGACCAGACCCATAACGATAAAGAACTGTGTACGCAACAGAGGGATCAGGTCAGGCTGACGTGCAGCACCTTCCAAGAATTTACCACCCAAGATGCCGATACCGATCGCAGCACCGATTGCCGCCAGGCCCATCATCACAGCGGCAGCCATGTACAGCAGATCCATACTCAGGTTTTCCATGACAGTCTCCAGTTTGTTTCAGTTAAAACGCAGTAGTGTTGAAAGAAAATCAGTGTTTTTCAGATGCCATCGAGAGATAGACAATCGTCAGAACCATGAAAATAAAGGCTTGTAGCGTAATGATCAGGATGTGGAAAATGGCCCAAGGCACATTCAGGATCCACTGTGACCACCACGGCAACAGGCCAGCAATAAGGATGAAGATCAACTCACCCGCATACATATTGCCAAACAGTCGCAGACCCAGTGAAACTGGTTTAGACAGCAGGCTGACACCTTCAAGAATCAGGTTAACCGGAATGAAAACCGGATGATTGAATGGCTGCATTGTCAGTTCTTTAATGAAACCGCCAAAGCCTTTCATCTTAATGCTATAGAAAAGAATCAGAATGAATACGCCAAGTGCCATGGACAACGTGATGTTCACGTCAGCCGTAGGAACCACACGCAACGCTGGCAGACCAAGGATGTGCTCGCCGATGAATGGCAGCAAATCGATTGGCAGCAAATCCATCAGGTTCATCATAAACACCCAGACGAAGACGGTCAGCGCGAGAGGTGCAATCACTTTGCTTTTGCCGTGATACATGTCACGCACACTGCTGTCGACGAAACCAACGACCAGTTCAACTGCGGTTTGCAGTTTACCCGGTACACCGCTGGTGGCGTTTTTGGCTACGCGATGGAAAATAACCAGAAAGAGTACTCCGAGGAACACGGAGAAAAACATCGAATCGATGTTAATCGACCAGAATCCCGTCCCGATCTGAAGCTGAGTCAGATGGTGACCGATATACTCTTGTGGAGTAGAGATTTCTCCTGATGCAGACATGATGCCTCTTACCCTTTATTAGTTAAGTTCGGTAACTGTTAATGACGGCCGGTGCCAAAATCTGTGTCATCAACACCGATAAATAGGCCAACCCCAACGGAGTAAATGCCGCCTTAAACAGGCCAAGTGCGATAACCATTAAGATCACGGTAACCAGCACCTTCAGCGCTTCTCCGATAGCAAAGGACCAGGCAACCCGTCCAGAGACCGTTGTTTGCGCCTGGTGGCGCCATGCAAACAGCATAAACAGTACATTTGGCACCCAGGCGGCCAAACCACCCATAAGAGCCGATGTGGTCCATTCCAGGCTTTTAAAACCAAATACTGCACTGAGCAGAACAAAGGTCAATAACTGCAGTATCAACAGCTTTCTGGCAACCTTCACACTATTTGTACTGTGTAAAATACCGGATACAGACATGACGTTTGTTCTCTCCGTATCAAGTACCTAGCTGGAGGTAGACTGAATGCCGTATATCACTGCCTTTACTGTTTTGAGTCAAGCAGCAAAAACCGAGCAAATTATACGGTGCACAGGGACGAATTCAATGGATAAGTAGCGAAAAGGTGAACAATAATTTAAATTTTCCGCTTCACGACTATTTTGACAACCAAACTATAGCCGAATTTGCCCTTTTTGGTTTGATACGGTTATTTCATCACCCGACAAAGAAGCGTGCTCTGGATCACATAATTAACTCAGACCACTTTATATACCCTGCACCGTTTGAATGTCTTTAGCTAATCAGGCCTTTTAAAACCTTTATAAATCAATTTGTTAATAAAACCCTGCTTGTAAAACAATCTTATTTAAAAATAACCACGATTTATTGATACAACAACCCAACAAATAACAACATTTTCATTACAAATTGAATATCAGAGGACTGAGGACTGTTCAGTTTCAAAAGTGACTATTACAGTCCTGATTAAAATAAAAACATCTCTGAAATGCTATCAGTCTGTAAACAAGCGGTGATCAAGACTTCATCACCCCTATATAATTAGTCTGCTCATTTTAACTGTGTTAACACAGGCATTTTTTAAATATTATTTGATAAAACGCAACTTTAGTTTGAGCGAAGAATGACGAGATGACGTTCGCCGTCAAGTTCTGGTACCTGCAGTTTTATGACCGATTCCACAGTAATACCTTCTGGTAATGCAGCCAGCTCTTCATCAGGACTGACCCCTTTCAGAGCGTAAAACCGCCCCTGCCCTTTTTGCGGCAGGTGATGACACCAGGAAAGCATGTCCTGCAGAGACGCAAAAGCACGGCTGATCACCCCATCAAACGGCGGCTCTGGCATAAACTCTTCCACACGGCTTTGTACCGGCTCGATGTTTTTCAGTCCCAGCTCATGTTGGACCTGACGCAGGAAGCGTACACGCTTGCCCAGGCTGTCCAGCAGAGTGAAGTGGGAGTCCGGGCGGACAATGGCGAGAGGAACGCCTGGCAAACCAGGGCCTGTACCGACATCAATGAAACGGCTGCCTTGCAGGTGTTCATTCACGACGATACTGTCCATGATATGACGTACCAGCATCTGCATCGGGTCACGAACAGACGTCAGGTTGTAGGCTTTGTTCCACTTATGCAGCAGTTCAACATAGCCAATCAGTTGCTGTTTTTGCTGATCGGGTAACGCTATTCCTGCCGCAGCAAGCAGCGAGTCCAGTTTCTTTTGCACAGTGAATCCTCAGACAGAGTCGATATTCCGGGAACAGCCCGGTGAAGAAATGATAAAACACTCAGAAAGATGGGAAAAGTAAGAACTGACCGCCACTTGGTTTCAAAGGGCGGCCATAAGAGATGTGATTTATGCGCTGCGGCGCAGTAAGCCTTGTTTTTTAAGCCAAATCAGTAAGATCGAGATAGCAGCCGGTGTAATACCCGAGATCCGCGATGCCTGACCAATGGAGGTCGGCTTGTGATCGTTAAGCTTGGCGATCACTTCATTTGAAAGACCATTCACCTGACGGTAATCAAGATCAACTGGCAGCACGGTGTTTTCGTTACGCTGTTGTTTTTCGATCTCTTCCTGCTGGCGGGCAATATAGCCTTCATATTTGATCTGAATTTCTACCTGTTCAGCCGCCTGCACATCCGGAACAGAAGGTGCGAATGGGGAAAGACGGGTGATCAGCTCATAGGTCATTTCAGGACGACGCAGTAACTCTTCCGCACTGGCTTCTTTAGAAAGCGGAGCAGACAGATGCGCGTTAATTTCTTCAACCTGTGCATGGTGCGGGTTCACCCAGATACCACGCAGGCGCTGACGTTCCTGTTCGATCATTTCCAGTTTTTCGTTGAAGCGCGCCCAGCGTGCATCATCAACCAGACCTAGCTCGCGGCCTTTTTCTGTCAGGCGCAAATCAGCATTGTCTTCGCGCAGCATCAGGCGGTACTCGGCACGGGAAGTAAACATGCGGTACGGTTCTTTAGTGCCCAAGGTACACAGGTCATCGACAAGTACACCGAGATACGCCTGGTCACGGCGCGGTGCCCAGCCTTCCTGCTCAGTGGCACAGCGGGCAGCGTTCATACCGGCCAGTAAGCCCTGCGCAGCAGCTTCTTCGTAACCGGTAGTGCCGTTGATCTGTCCTGCAAAGAACAGGCCGGCAATAAATTTGCTTTCCAGCGTTGGTTTCAAATCACGCGGATCGAAGAAATCGTATTCAATCGCATAACCTGGGCGAACGATGACGGCATTTTCCATCCCCTGCATAGATCGGACGATCTGCATCTGCACATCGAATGGCAGGCTGGTGGAAATTCCGTTTGGATAAACTTCATTGCTGGTCAGGCCTTCCGGTTCAAGGAAGATCTGATGAGAATTGCGATCGGCAAAACGCATGACTTTATCTTCGATCGATGGGCAATAACGCGGGCCGATCCCTTCGATGATCCCGGCGTACATCGGGCTGCGATCCAGATTATTTCTGATCACGTCATGGGTTTTTTCGTTGGTATACGTCATGTAGCACGGGATCTGGCGCGGATGTTGCGACACGTTGCCCATGAACGAGAATACCGGAGCCGGATTATCTCCGTGTTGTTGTGCCAGCACGCTGAAATCAATGGTGCGGGCATCGATACGCGGAGGTGTACCGGTTTTAAGACGGTTAACGCGTAAAGGCAATTCACGCAGGCGCTGAGACAAGGAGATCGCAGGAGGATCCCCTGCACGGCCACCACTGTAATTCTCAAGACCAATGTGGATCTTCCCATCGAGGAAGGTACCGACGGTCAGAACCACGGATTTAGCGCGGAATTTCAGACCCATTTTGGTCACAGCTCCCACGACACGATCGTTTTCGACGATCAGGTCTTCAACAGGTTGCTGGAAGAGAGTCAGGTTTGGCTGGTTTTCCAATGCAGTACGTACTGCCTGACGATACAACACGCGGTCAGCCTGGGCTCGTGTTGCCCTGACTGCTGGGCCTTTACTCGCGTTTAGTATCCTAAACTGAATGCCCGCATGATCGATAGCCGTAGCCATCAGTCCGCCCAGTGCGTCCACTTCTTTTACCAGATGTCCTTTCCCGATCCCGCCAATTGCCGGGTTACACGACATCTGTCCCAGCGTGTCGATATTGTGGGTTAATAATAAGGTCTGACGTCCCATACGGGCAGAAGCCATGGCGGCTTCAGTACCTGCATGACCACCACCTATGATGATGACGTCAAATTGATCCGGATAAAACATGCGACTGCACCTCGGCGTTCAAGCGAACTTTCTTTGTATGGCGTTGGGAGGAGGGATTCTACTCAAGTTTTAAGCTTCCACAAGTCCCCGGGGATCTTCACTAATTAAAAGAAGATCTTTTTTATTTAAAGATCTCTTATTAATACTTCTATTAAGATCGCGATCCTCTGTGCATAAGTCTTTTTTGTTTATGAAGATCAGTATGCTAAGAAGGATCGAATGCTGTGAATGATCGGTGATCCTGAACAGTATAAGCTGGGATCAGAATTGAGAGTTATGCACAGCATGAAAAGCGTACAGGAGTTGTTAGAGGGATAACTACGGGTTTTACCCTGCTTTTAAGCATAGTTATCCACATCTGATCGCCTGAAATTTACACTTATTTGATCAAATTAATCCAGTTGATCACCCAAACCTCGGCCGGATCCTCAGGAATTTCGTGTTGAGTCACGTCGATCTCAAGACGATCACCGATCCGTTTTGCCCCTAATGACGTCAGTTTTTGATCCAGAGAACTGATCGCGCCACAGAAGGTGTCATATTCACTGCTGCCCAGACCTAATGCGCCAAAGCGTACTTTTGACAGATCCGGCTGACCATCTTCCAGCTGCTCCATAAAAGGCTGCAGGTTATCAGGCAACTCGCCAGCACCGTGTGTCGAGCACACGAGTAGCCAGATCCCTTCCTGCGGAACTTCATACAGTTCCGGACCATGGAACGTCTGGGTTGTAAAACCGGCTTCTTCCAGTTTCTCAGCCACGTGTTCAGCTACATATTCGGCACTGCCAAGCGTACTGCCACTGATCAGGGTAATGTCAGACATAATGCTCTCACCCGGGAAAAGGAGGCTATTGTACGCTGTGAATGAGCTGGGATCTACCTGTGGATAATAGGGGTATAGAAATCAGTGCTCAGGGCTGGATGGTACGTGTGATGGGGTTTTGCAGGGAGATCAGGGTCTCTGTTGACTGGATCTCATCAATTGTCTGGATCTTGTTGATAAGTACATGCTGAAGGGAATCAATCGAGCGGCACATGATCTTAATGAAAATGCTGTAATGTCCGGTGGTGTAATAGGCTTCGACTACTTCTTCTATACTTTCGAGCTTTTTCAAAGCCGAAGGATAATCCTTGGCGCTTTTTAAAATGATGCCGATAAAGCAGCACACGTCATAGCCCAGCTGCTTGGGATTAATGGTGATATGCGCACCGGTAATGATGCCCGCCTGCTTCATTTTCTCCACGCGGACGTGGATGGTCCCCGGGCTGACCGTGAACACTTTTGCCAGTTCTGCATAAGGGGTACGGGCGTTTTCCATCAACGCGTTGAGGATCCCGCGATCCAGCTCATCGAGCTGATAGATTTCAGTCATGGTTTTATTTTCTCTGTAGGCTTAATTTCTCTGCCAGCGACGTTGGACGCGGCTTTTAACACCGGTATCAAAGCGCCAGATATGATCGAAGATGCGCAGAATTCCTGGCTTGCCGTAATGTGACATTGCCAGAGCATGAAAGCGATGCTGCCTTTCTTTTTGCAACGCTCTGACTTTTCTTTGCACCTCATCAGGCAGACGCTGAGCGATAAAATCGGAAATGACGACGGCATCGGCATCATGCCATTGTGGCGAAGTCAGTTTATCCAGTGTGGCATTCAGGCAGGCTGCCAGATCGGTTCCGCCGCGAAAATGCTGGCC
Organism: Rahnella bruchi; assembly: GCF_003614975.1. GTDB lineage: Bacteria > Pseudomonadota > Gammaproteobacteria > Enterobacterales > Enterobacteriaceae > Rahnella > Rahnella bruchi. The sequence goes on from NZ_QZWI01000005.1 coordinate 276,120, forward strand.
CAGAAAACGCAATGCCTGATCCAGGCCGCTGTTGGACGTCAGTTCATAATGGATCACTTCGCTGGCAAACAGCATGATGTAACAGCGGCGGTTATCCGCCAGCGCAATTTTCAGTAATGCCAGGCAGAACGCTTTCGCACATTGTTCATTAAAGCCGCCCATAGAACCCGAAGTGTCGACGCAGACCACAAAAGGCCCGCGCGGTTGCGGTTCCTGTTGCTGATACACCACCGGGCGTTTGACGACTTTCTCGCGCCAGACATCGCCTTGCAGGCGATAGGTCATCAGACGCTTTTCCAGCAGTCGTCGGTAAAATTCGTATTCCAGTTCGGGAAGCCCCAGCGTCACCAGCTCCGTTGGCATCAGGCGCAAAATATCATCGCTCTGATGAATGCCGTTCACTTCTTCCGGTACCGTTGCCGGCTCACGCACCATCAGCCGGTGCGTTTCCATTTTCGCATCTTCATGCGGGCTGGTTTTGACAGTCTGGCTGCGTCCCAGCTGTTCGGCCAGGTGCATCAGTTCAGGTTGCTGCTGGAGAAATGCCCCGAAACGCGCCAGCGACTGAATATCGCCCCGCATGCGCTTTCCTTTACTCATATCCCACAAACGGCCAGCCGCCGTATCGTTCTCTGCTAATAAAGGAGAGAGCTCGCTGCTGAGCTCCAGGCGTTGCAGCAATTCCTCCTGCAGTTGCTCCTGTTCCTGCTCCAGTAACTGCTGATGAACGTTCACCGTCTGGAAGGTCAGATTCAGGCGCCAGCGTTGCAGGAACAAGGTCTGAAAGCTGCTACCTGTTTTGGCTGTGCGGGAGGCTTCGTGATTTTCCTGCAACGTGCGGGCTTCAGTGAGAAAGGGAGAATTTAGCCGCCCGAGTTCGGCCAGAAGTGAAGTCAGTTCAGTCTGGAATGTCACCGCATCCGTCTGCTGAGCATGCTGGTAAAGATAGAACTCTTTCGCCAGTTCTTCCGGCACAGGAGTTTCGTGGATCCTCTGACGAAGGCGCATCTTCCATTCGGGAAGATCTTTGGTCAGTGCCCGTTTGAGACGGGGGAATTTCTTGAAGAAAACCGCCATTGCGGGTGCTGCCAGCAGACCGATGATGGATTCCTCAATCAGTTCGGCTTCGCTGATGGCCAGCAGCAGATCCAGAGATTCCAGGCTGAACATGATCAGTGACCACTGAATGTCTGTTGCTGAAGGCGTAACTGTTCGGAGACTTGCAACAGACTGGCTTCTATTTTTGCCATCCAAGCTGCCGGTACAAACAGACAGTTTTGCTGCTGGCCGAATTCATGCCTTTGCTGAGCCAGTTTCGCAGTGAGATCGCTGAGCGTATTTTTCATCTCATCAGGAACGGCGATGTGCTCATTGCCCGGCAGTGTCAGCGGCGTGCTCTGGCGACTGACGTCCAGCACCAGCAATTGCTGTTTATCGTCGATTTCTAAATCAATGCTCTGAGCAAAGCCAATGCCATTCATTTTGGCTTTCAGGACGCCACCTTTATTAAGCCACTCTTCCAGAACAGTACGTTCGAACAACAGATGCGTGACTTTAATGTCATGCAGATGCAAAGGTGCTTGCAGTAATAATGTCAGGCTGGAGGTGGTCATTGTATCCGGCAAAGAATATTGCGGTTTGCGACTGAATATTCCGGCTTTCTTGCCGAGCTTGACGGACTGACGGGAACTCTGTTGCTGCTGATGCTGCATCCATTGCTGATTTAGTTGCTGGATTTTCATCAGCAAGGTTTGCTGCTGGTAAGCCTGCTCAGTAATCAGCTGTTCAATCTGTGTTTGCAGCAGGTTATAGGTATTCAGGTCATGCCATAAACAATCTTTCAGCAGGATCAGATCCACGGGTGTGATCGCATTTCTGCCGCTGAAGAATGCGCTGGCCTGTAACAGACGCAAAGCTTTTTTCCAGCGACGGTCGGAGACATAAGGTGCAGTATCGAGGGCATCAAGACGCTGGCGCAACTGGAAGATCAGTTCAAAGCAGCTGTCAGAAAGATTAACTTTGTCGATTTCCGGCTGCCATTGTTGATATTCTTCATCGCTGATACTGAGGGACTCTGCCACCGGATTGCTGCTTTCATTATTACGGCTGGTAAGCAGTGAGCGGAAATTTTGCTTATCCTGCACTTTATCCAGCCACAGACGGATCAGCATACGGTCATACAACGCTTCCAGACCGCCATCTGCTTCGGGTAATTCGTTGGATGCACTGACCAGCAAACGCATCGGTATAGGGTCTTCGCGTTCGCCATTACGGAAACGGCGTTCGTTAATGGCCGTCAGGAGCGTATTCAGGATGGCGGGCCCGGCTTTCCAGATTTCATCAAGGAAGACAATTTCAGCTTCCGGCAGATAGCCTTCGGTCAGACGCAGATAGCGGCCTTCATCTTTCAGGGCCTGAATTGAGAGCGGACCAAAGACTTCTTCCGGTGTGGAAAAGCGCGTCATAAGATATTCGAAGGCGCGGGCGTGGCGGAAGGCAAATTTCAGGCGGCGGGCAATCAGGCTCTTTGCAATACCCGGCGGGCCAAGCAGGAAAACGCTTTCACCGCACAGGGCGGCCAGCAGGCAAAGTCGTATGGCATCCTGCCGCTCGTACAGGCCATGTTCAAGTGCATTAGCAAGACGGGCGATCCGTTCTGCCAGAAGGGGAGATTGCGCCATACTGTCTCTTCCGGTTTCCATTTAGTTGTTGAATAGTGTACTGGGTTCTTATGAGAAGCGACGATTATTTTTATCGTTATAGCTTGTTGATTACTAGAAATTTTCTATTATCAAAAATGTGACCCCGTTCATCTGAACGCCGGTTTGACCTCACATTTAAGGGTAGGCAATCTGATTTATTCGTGCATACTGTGCGCCTTTTAGTGGGCATCATAAGACTGAGCGCACGCATCGCTTACAGATGTTCGAGCAAAAAAGAAAAGAAACGAAATATGAGCACTGAACATAAACGGTCACTCCCCGCAGTAACCCTGGCCGCCATTGGTGTGGTCTATGGCGATATTGGTACCAGTCCTCTCTATACCTTAAGAGAGTGTTTTTCCGGTCATTATGGTTTCAACGTTGAACCCAGCGTCGTTTTTGGTTTTCTTTCTCTGATTTTCTGGATGTTAATCCTCATTGTTTCGCTCAAGTACCTCACTTACGTGATGCGGGCGGACAACGCAGGTGAGGGCGGTATTCTGACGCTGATGTCTCTGGCGGGTAGAAACACCTCTGCACGAACCACCGCCGTTCTGGTCATTCTCGGCCTGATCGGGGGAAGCTTCTTCTATGGTGAAGTGGTGATCACCCCGGCTATTTCTGTTCTTTCCGCGATGGAAGGTCTGGAGATCGCAGCACCTTCGCTTGATCCTTATATCGTCCCTCTTTCTATTACTGTCCTGACGCTGCTTTTCATTATTCAGAAGCATGGCACCGGCATCGTGGGCAAATTATTTGCGCCAGTGATGTTGCTGTGGTTCCTGACGCTGGCTGTGCTTGGCGTGAACAGCATCATGCAGAACCCTGAAGTACTCCGCGCCATGAACCCGATGTGGGCGGTCAACTTCTTCATCGAGCATAAGTCGTTTTCCTTCCTGGCACTCGGTGCGGTCGTTCTGTCGATTACCGGCGTGGAAGCGCTGTATGCGGATATGGGCCACTTCGGGAAATTCCCTATCCGGCTCGCATGGTTCACCGTTGTGCTACCTTCTCTGGTGCTGAACTATTTTGGCCAGGGCGCGTTGCTGCTGAAAAACCCTGAGTCGATTAAAAACCCGTTCTTCCTGCTGGCGCCGGATTGGGCATTAATTCCTTTACTGGTGCTGGCAACGCTGGCGACCATTATCGCGTCTCAGGCTGTTATCTCCGGCGTGTTCTCCCTGACCCGTCAGGCTGTGCGTCTGGGCTATCTGCCGCCAATGCGCATTATTCACACCTCAGAAATGGAAGCGGGTCAGATTTACATCCCGGCCATTAACTGGCTGCTGTATTTTGCGGTGGTTATCGTTATCGCAAGCTTTGAACATTCCAGCAATCTGGCTGCGGCCTACGGTATTGCTGTAACCGGCACGATGGTGCTGACCAGCATTCTTTCCTGCACGGTGGCACTTAAAAATTGGCACTGGAAACCGTTCCTGGTCGGACTTTTGCTGATCGGTCTGCTGTTTATAGATATCCCGCTTTTCGCGGCGAACGCCACGAAACTGTTCTCCGGTGGCTGGTTGCCGCTGACGCTGGGTCTGTGCATGTTTATCGTCATGACAACCTGGAAAAGCGAGCGCTTCCGCCTTATGCGTCGCATGAACGAGCACGGCAATTCTCTTGAAGCGATGATCGCGTCCCTGGAGAAATCGCCGCCAGTTCGGGTTCCGGGTACTGCGGTATATATGTCGCGTGCTATCAACGTCATTCCCTTTGCATTGCTGCATAACCTCAAGCACAACAAAGTACTGCATGAGCGCGTGGTCTTGCTGACGTTACGCACCGAAGATGCACCTTATGTGCATAACGTCCGCCGCGTTACCATCGAACAGCTTTCGCCGACGTTCTGGCGGGTGGTGGCGAGTTACGGATTTAAAGAGACACCGAATGTGGAAGAAGTCTTCCACCGCTGCGGTCTGGAAGGATTGCCATGCCGGATGATGGAAACGTCGTTCTTTATGTCGCATGAATCCCTGATCCTGACCAAGCGACCGTGGTATCTTTACTTCCGTGGCAAACTCTTTATGGCGCTCAGCCGTAATGCCTTGCGCGCACCGGATCAGTTCGAAATTCCGCCGAACCGCGTGATAGAACTCGGTACGCAGGTAGAAATTTAACGCTTATTTCTGCCAGCCAAAGGGCACCTCCGGGTGTCCTTTGTTATTTCATCCTCCCCTCAGTAAATAGCCAAACTCAAATTTTCAGGTTGTTTGCGAATCATTCAGCGAAACGTTTCGACGTTGATCACAATTCCATCACAACCCCGTTGCCATGTCCGGTGAACTTTATAAACTCATCAGTGAGCGAAACGTTTCGCTGTAGGAGTTCACAATGAAGAAGTCACCGCTGTTAAATGCCGAAATCTCAAATGTTATTGCCCGGTTAGGTCACACCGATCAGCTGGTTATTGGCGATGCCGGGCTTCCGGTGCCAGCAGCTTGCCAACGCATCGATCTGGCTCTGACCCAGGGAGTCCCCACCTTTTTACAAGTCTTAGAGGTAGTGACACATGAGATGCAGGTTGAGCGGGCTATCCTCGCCGAGGAAATCCTCACCAAAAATCCTCAACTCCATGAAGCGTTACTCGCCCAATTGACACAACTCGAACAACACCAGGGAAACACCATTGCTTTGGATTACGTCAGTCATGAGGCATTCAAAGCGCAAAGCGAAAAAAGTCGGGCTGTGATCCGCAGCGGGGAATGTTCGCCATACGCGAACGTTATTCTGTGTGCCGGCGTAACCTTCTGAGGCCTTTATGCAACCTTTGCTGCAACTGACAGGCATTGATAAAGCCTTTCCCGGCGTAAAAGCACTTTCCGGCGCGGCGCTCAGCGTCTATCCGGGACGTGTGATGGCGCTGGTGGGAGAAAACGGCGCGGGTAAGTCCACCATGATGAAAGTGCTGACCGGCATCTATCAAAAAGATGCCGGTTCAGTCCATTTTCTTGGTAAGGAAGCGGCATTCAATGGCCCTAAGGCTTCTCAGGAAGCCGGTATTGGTATCATCCATCAGGAACTGAACCTGATCCCCCAGCTGACCATCGCTGAAAACATCTTCCTGGGCCGTGAGTTTGTGAACGGTTTTGGCCGCATCAACTGGAAAAAGATGTATGCCGAAGCCGATAAACTGCTGGCACGCCTGAATCTGCGTTACAAAAGTGATCGTCTGGTCGGCGAGTTATCGATTGGCGACCAGCAGATGGTCGAAATTGCCAAGGTGCTGAGCTTTGAGTCCAAAGTCATCATCATGGATGAACCGACGGATGCCCTGACCGACACTGAAACCGCTTCTTTATTTAGCGTGATCCGCGAGCTGAAAGCTGCCGGTTGTGGCGTGGTATATATCTCCCACCGCATGAAAGAAATCTTTGAAATCTGTGATGACGTGACGGTATTCCGTGACGGGCAGTTTATCGCTGAGCGTCCGGTCAGTTCGCTGGAAGAAGACACGCTGATTGAAATGATGGTCGGCCGTCGCCTCGAAGAACAATATCCGCGTATCAACCATCAGCGTGGTGCGTTGCGTCTGCAAGTGCGCGATGTCAGCGGGCCTGGGGTGGATAACGTCAGCTTTGATTTGCACAGCGGCGAAATTCTGGGGATTTCCGGTTTGATGGGCGCTGGACGTACCGAACTGATGAAAATTCTCTACGGCGCATTACCGCGTAAAAGTGGCTACGTGGCGCTTGATGGCCGCGAAGTCGTGACGCGCTCGCCTCAGGACGGACTGGCAAACGGCATCGTTTATATCTCTGAAGACCGTAAGCGCGATGGTTTAGTACTCGGCATGTCCGTGAAAGAGAACATGTCGCTGACCGCGCTGCGTTATTTCAGCCACGGCGGCGGACGCCTGAAGCATGCGGAAGAACAACAGGCAGTCGGCGATTTTATCCGCCTCTTCAATATTAAAACGCCGTCGATGATGCAGACCATTGGCCTGCTTTCCGGTGGTAATCAGCAAAAAGTGGCGATTGCCCGCGGATTAATGACGCGGCCAAAAGTCCTGATCCTCGACGAACCGACGCGTGGCGTTGACGTCGGTGCCAAAAAAGAGATTTACCAGCTTATAAACCAGTTCAAGCGCGAAGGGCTGAGCATCATTTTGGTTTCCTCAGAAATGCCGGAAGTGATCGGCATGAGTGACCGGGTTTTGGTGATGCATGAAGGTCATTTAAGCGGTGAATTCCCGATAGAACAGGCAACGCAAGAAGTGTTGATGGCAGCCGCTGTCGGCAAGCAATACGGCGTGACGCAGGAGTAATCAGATATGAGTTCTCAGACATTGCCAGCCAAGAAGCGCTGGATCAGTAGAGAGTGGTTGCTGGAGCAAAAGTCTCTGATTGCGCTGCTGGTGTTGATTGCCGTGGTTTCTTCAATGAGCCCGAATTTCTTTACGGTCAACAACCTGTTTAACATCCTTCAGCAGACGTCGGTCAACGCCATTATGGCCGTGGGCATGACGCTGGTAATTCTGACGTCGGGCATTGATTTATCCGTCGGCTCCCTGCTGGCGCTGACCGGCGCGGTAGCAGCCTCTATTGTCGGGCTGGAAGTGAATGCATTAGTTGCGGTTGCAGGCGCGCTGGCGCTCGGTGCCGCCGTCGGCGCGGTGACTGGAATGATAGTCGCCAAAGGTAAAGTTCAGGCGTTCATCGCCACCCTGGTCATGATGTTGCTGCTGCGCGGTATCACCATGGTGTACACCAACGGCAGCCCGATCAGCACCGGTTTTAATGATGTCGCTGATGTCTTTGGCTGGTTTGGTATCGGTCGCCCGCTGGGTATTCCTACGCCGGTCTGGCTGATGGCGGTGGTGTTTATTGCGGCGTGGTACATGCTACATCACACCCGCTTAGGACGTTATATCTACGCGCTGGGCGGTAATGAATCTGCGACGCGTCTGTCAGGTATCAGCGTCGATAAAGTCAAAATTATTGTCTACTCCCTGTGCGGTTTGTTAGCGGCACTGGCCAGTATCATCGAAGTGGCGCGCTTGTCTTCTGCGCAGCCTAACGCAGGTACAGGTTATGAGCTGGATGCGATTGCCGCAGTGGTATTAGGGGGAACCAGCCTGTCCGGGGGTAAAGGACGCATTGTAGGAACGCTAATCGGGGCATTGATCCTTGGCTTCCTGAATAACGGTTTGAACTTATTGGGTGTTTCTTCCTACTACCAGATGATCGTAAAAGCAGTTGTCATCCTGCTGGCGGTTCTGGTGGATAACAAAAGCAACAAATAACCTCTCCTACAGGACTTATGACCATGAATATGAAAAAACTGGCTGTCTGGGTTTCCGCCGCAGCGATCACCGCTTCTTTCAGTGCAAACGTTCTGGCGAAAGACACCATTGCGCTGGTCGTTTCCACGCTGAATAACCCGTTCTTCGTTTCCATGAAAGACGGCGCGCAAAAAGAAGCGGACAAACTGGGCTATAACCTGGTGGTTCTTGATTCTCAAAATAACCCGGCGAAAGAACTGGCTAACGTGCAGGACCTGACCGTTCGCGGCACCAAATTGATGCTGATTAACCCGACAGATTCTGACGCAGTAGGCAACGCGGTGGCGATGGCCAACCAGGCGAAAATCCCGGTGATCACCCTTGACCGTCAGGCAACCAAAGGTGTCGTTGCCAGTCACGTGGCTTCAGATAACGCCTTCGGCGGTAAAATGGCCGGCGATTACATCGCCAAGAAACTGGGCGAAAACGCCAAAGTCATTGAGCTGGAAGGCATTGCCGGTACGTCTGTTGCCCGTGAGCGCGGTAAAGGTTTCGCTCAGGCAGCTGAAAAGCATCATTTCCAGATCCTCGCCAGCCAGCCAGCTGATTTTGACCGTACTAAAGGCCTGAACGTCATGCAGAACCTGCTGACCGCGCATCAGGATGTACAGGCTGTTTTCGCTCAGAACGATGAAATGGCGCTGGGTGCATTGCGCGCCCTGCAGACTGCCGGTAAAACAGATGTTCTGGTTGTCGGTTTTGACGGCACCGAAGACGGTATTAAAGCGGTTAACAGCGGTAAAATGGGCGCGACCGTGGCACAACGTCCTGAACAAATCGGCGTGATTGGGGTGCAGACCGCTGACAAAGTGCTGAAAGGCGAGAAAGTGCCGGCTGTTATCCCTGTTGATTTGAAACTGGTTGCTCAGCCGTAATACCCTCTTTATCTACGCTGTCACTGCGCCTCCTTACGGGGGCGCTATTTAACTCAGGGATTTCCACATGAAGACAGGCAAACTGGTGGTGCTCGGCAGCATCAACGCTGACCACATTCTGAATATCAACCACTTCCCGCAGCCGGGCGAAACGGTTATCGGTAAGCAGTACACCGTTGCCTTCGGCGGTAAAGGGGCGAATCAGGCGGTTGCTGCCGGTCGTAGTGGCGCTGATATTTCGTTTATTGCCTGTGTGGGAGATGACGATATTGGCGAGCGTGTTCGCAGACAGCTGGCCAGTGACCATATTGATACTCAACCCATTGAAGCCATCAAAGACACAACCACCGGCGTAGCGCTGATTTTCGTTAATGCGGAAGGTGAGAACGTTATTGGTATCGATGCAGGGGCCAATAAAGCCGTCACGCCGGAATACCTCGATCGCTATAAACAGCAGGTCATTGGCGCTGCGGCTTTATTGATGCAGCTGGAATCACCGCTCGAGACGGTGATTGAGGCGGCGAAGATTGCCAAAGACAACGGCACGCAGGTGATTCTCAATCCGGCTCCGGCCTGCGAATTACCTGATGAATTGCTGGCGCGGGTGGATATGATCACCCCGAACGAAACCGAAGCCGAAAAGCTGACAGGAATTAAAGTCGACAGTAATGAAGATGCCGAACGTGCTGCGAAAGCGCTGCATGATAAAGGTATCGCGACTGTCATCATTACTTTAGGCAGTAAAGGTGTTTGGTTAAGCCAGAACGGTGAGGGCAAATTAGTCCCAGGTTTTCGCGTGAAAGCCGTCGATACCATTGCGGCGGGCGATACTTTTAACGGGGCGCTGGTAACGGCGTTGCTGGAAGGCAAACCAATGGACAGTGCGGTGCGTTTTGCTCACGCCGCTGCGGCGATTGCCGTCACGCGTCCTGGTGCTCAGCCTTCCGTTCCGTGGCGTAAAGAAATCGACGATTTTCTTGCACAACAGGAGGCCTGATTGGCCACCATGAAAGATGTCGCCCGCCTCGCGGGCGTTTCAACCTCGACCGTCTCCCATGTGATCAACAAGAATCGTTTTGTTAGCGAATCCATCGCTGACAAAGTGAATGCCGCCGTGGAACAACTCAACTACGCACCTTCCGCGTTAGCCCGCAGTCTTAAACTGAACCAGACACGTACTCTCGGCATGTTGCTGACCGCCAGCAGTAACCCCTTCTATTCAGAAGTGGTGCGTGGCGTCGAACGCAGTTGCTATGAGCGTGGTTACAGTCTGATTTTGTGTAATACCGATAATGATGCGGAACGTATGAACCGTAGTCTGGAAACATTGCTGCAAAAGCGGGTCGACGGGCTGCTTATTATGTGTACGGAAAACCACCGGCCTTCGAAGGAGGCTATCAGCCGTTATCCGTCATTGCCGATTGTGATGATGGACTGGTCACCCTTCGATGGCGCCATCGATATCATTCAGGACAACGCGCTGCTGGGCGGCGAAATGGCGACGGAGTATTTAATCCGTCAGGGCTATCAGCGTATTGCCTGTATTACCGGCCCGTTAGATAAAACTACCGCACAGGAGCGTCTGAGCGGCTATCGTCAGGCCATGAATAAAGCCGGTCTGAATGTTTTGCCCGGTTATGAAGTGAGTGGTGATTTTGAATTCGAAGGCGGACTAGCTGCGATGCAGGAATTGCTGGCACTGCCGGAACCTCCGCATGCTGTTTTTGCCGGTAACGACGCTATGGCTGTGGGTGTATATCAGGCGCTCTATCAGCGCGGATTACGTGTACCTGATGATGTCGCCGTAATGGGCTACGATGATATCCAGCTGGCGCAATATATGATGCCGCCGCTGACCACTATTCATCAGCCCAAAGACTCTCTGGGTGAACTGGCCGTTGATGCTTTATTACATCGGTTGCAGGACCCGGATTCCGAGCCACAGGTTTTAGTGCTCACACCAGAACTGGTCGTGCGTCAGTCCGTCGGATCATTCATCGGCAAGTAACAAACTCTGGCATTCCAGAAGAGCGGCATTGGCGTCACCAGCCAGAATGGCATCCGTCAGCCGCTGGTGATGTTCCAGCTTAATCACTTCATTACCGGTAATCGCCCGGAAATAGCTCTGATACACCGAACTGAACAAATTAGAGAAAGACGTCAGGAAAGGATTCTTCCCCGCCTCATAGATAAGCTGATGAAACTGTGTATCAACCATTATCCAGCGTTCCCGATCAAAGCTGTTATGCAACTGGCGCATTTCATACATATATAGAGAGAGCTGATGCTTTTGTTCCTGACTGGCGGTGAGAGCTGCCAGAGCGCAAGCCTGAGGTTCAAGGGCTCTGCGCAAAACAATGAAATGTGCCATCACTTGATCAAAGTTCTCACGTGTCATCCACCAGGTCAGTAATTCCTGATCGAGAAAATTCCAGCTCGATTGTGGCATCACCCGGGTACCAATCCGCGGACGGGGTAAAAGCATTCCTTTAGCTGCCAGCGTTTTCACTGCTTCACGTACGGCCGTGCGGCTGACGCCAAAAATCTCCCCTAACTCATTCTCGCCAGGCAGTATTGCGCCTTCCGGATACTCGCCAGACAAAACGCGTTGTGCAATTTTCTCTGCCAGCAGATAAGAAAGGTTACGCTGAGCCGCTTGTTGGTGGGCATTAAGTTGCATGTAAGGTATTCCTGAATGTTTTTCTCTTATTATAAAGGAGAGTTTACTCCAGCCTTTGGCTTTAAACTGGCGTGTTTTTCGCTGAAATAGGTCGTTATTTACCCATTTCGGGCGGATTTGTCGAATTAATGAACGGTCAGTAAATTATTTCAAATTAAGGGTTGCGGCCTTCAGAGAACTCCCTATAATGCGCCTCCACTGACCGGGAACAACGACTCCTCTAACGAGAACCAAGTCGCCCAGTCAGGAAGAATCAACCCGGTGAAAACACCGCATCTTGTAAAAGAAAATGGTTGACTCTTCAGGGAGAAAGAGTATTATCTGCCTCCCACGTTGCTGAGTTAAGTCTCGCAACGTACGCTCTTTAACAATTTATCAGACAATCTGTGTGGGCACTCACAAGACGATATCAGCCACCTCGGTGGCAAAAAATATC
>NZ_QZWI01000006.1 GCF_003614975.1 Rahnella bruchi
ATCTCCTCAGGGGACATAATCAGTATGTCGGAAGATCTCTAAAAGTGAATGGGCCGTTTTGACGGGGTACTTACAGAACCATGGCGTGCAGTTCGTTAATTGAGTCGGGGATTTGGTCTAAGGATGCGGTAGAGCGGCAGATGAGCCATCAGGAACGTAACTCTGTGCGTGCGTCTTACATTCATAAGGCGGAGCACTTGGATGAACGCAGGCTAATGCTGCAATGGTGGGCTGATTTTCTGGATGCGAATCGGGAGAAGGGGGTTAGTCCGTTTGATTTTGGGAAAAAAATTTGGGGTCCGAAATAAACAGGATCTATGAGAACTTGAATCATTGACTATAAATATTATCAACCGGGAACCGTGATATGTTCCCGGGATTTTGTATCGATCATGAAGCGTTAAATAGCTCTGAATTGCTGGCATAAGGTACTTTGCCGGATGGGACAAGTTTCGCTGCGGCATTTAAATGTATATCTTGATCGTCAAAGAAAATGTGAGGCTTAAAGGCCTGAAGTACCTTGGTTTTTTCAACCCCGCCAAGGAAAAAGGCTTCGTCAACATACACACCCCAACTCCTGAGAGTTTTAATTACCCTCATTTCTGAGGGGCTGTTTCTAGCGGTAACTAAAGCAATACGCACAGGAGAATATTCCATTCGAGTAGGTAGACGGTCTTGAAGTTTCGCTAGTTTTTTTAGCAGAGTAGCGTAGGGGCCTTCGGCCATTGGGATATCTTGTTGAGCATCTTCTTGTGCGTGGAAAGCTGCCATACCCTGAGTTTTGTAGACCAGCTCACTTTCATCTGAGAAAAGGACTGCATCACCATCGAAAGCAATGCGAACTTGCCCTTCAGGGATTTCGGAAGAGCCTGAAGGTGGGTCTTTTAATATTGCAGCGGCACAAAATCGAGAGTCGATGACTTTTTGTGCATCATCTACACTAGTTGTTAAAAACAGATCAACATCGAAGGCGTCAAGATAGTCAGCGACCGTTTCACCGGCTGTGAAGGCAGAGCGGGTGATATCTAGCTTGTCGTGGCGAATTGTATTTAGAACTCGGATACCGGTGTCTGGGCTATTGCGCGACATAACGACGACTTCAACCAGAGATGATTTATCATTCGGTTGACGATACTGGTTCAGACCCAGAAGCGCCTTGATCAAAGGATAACCTGTTCCAGGTTGTAGAGGTTGATTCTCGTGTTCCAGCATGTAGGCTCGATACTTTTCAATGGCGCTGTCAGGGTCGGTCACATAGATGTTACGAAATATCTGATCAGATTCGCTCATATCAAAAAGAGCCGTGGCACTAATGCCAATTACAAGCGTATTACTCAAGTCTAGAGGCATTTTTTACTCCTGCTGGATGTGACATAGAATAATTAATTATTTGCCCAATGTTAAATGTTGAGAAGCAGTACTGTATATTTATTAGGTAAGCAAATTAAATATAGTTTGACTAACCGGTTCAAGCCTTTAAAAAGGCTGTGCGTGGGCCAAGAAACAGAAATTTAATCTCAGAGGCTCCCCTGCTTTAATTAGTGGCTTGCTTCTAATTCATAAGCGGAATTTAACATCTATTTTACTTGTTAATCATCGGTTAATGCCCCATTCTTATCACCCACTATCATGATTTAAAAATTATGGAAATTAGCTTATCCGATAGGAGCCATCTCTCATTGGCGCACCATCAGTTTCTGCATCTCTTTCAAACATCATTCTAATACTCGTTTCAAGAACATCTCCATTTGCCTCACTTTGTTCCTTTTTCAAGGCCGCTTGCAGTTGCGATATGTCACCTGCGCAGTCGCCCATTGGCCAGAGTGCTGCACGCGCTAAATTTCTCTTTCGTGACATGAGTCCTTGAAGCAAACAGTCAAAAGAATGCTCCTGATAACCTGCATGGATCGCCATGGGCATATGGATCTGAACTGGATACTTTTGTCCGATGCGGTGAACTCGGTCATTACATTGCTCTTCAACAGCAGGATTCCACCAGCGAGATAAGTGAATAACGTGAGTGGCGGCAGTTAATGTCAAACCTGTTCCTGCCGCTTTGGGACCGAGAACTAATAAGTCAAAGCCCCCATCCTGTTCAAGATGACGCTGGAATTTACGTACAATAGCCTGACGCTTTTGGATAGGTGTATCGCCATTTATGTGAGCAATTTCCTCAAGGCTAAACTCTTGTCTTGCTAACTCCATAAAGCGGAATTGCATCTTTCGATGCTCAATGAAAACCAGGACACGTTCACCTTTTGATCTAATTTGATGCAGAATTTTAAAGCATGCAGTCAGGCGAGCAGAAGCATCGATAAAACTCTGACTGTTCCCACTCATCTCCATCGCCGGGTGAACCGAAACGCCACGTATATGCTGGAGCATTTTCAATGCGGCGCCAGGACCACCTTGAGAAAGTTTGAGCCGGGCAGTTTCGTAGGCAATTGCCTGCCCTTCAGGCATTAAACGAGGATGCAGAAAACGTGTTTTAGAGGGCAGCTCTTTCGCAACATCTTCTTTTAAACGACGAAACGCTAAAGGCGGTAGCTGATTACGGGGTTCAAAAACCTGCTGATAAAGTTGAAGCATATTCCGTTCATCAGGTTCGCTGTAAAGGCTGTTGAAATTACGTAAGGTATCCAGAGACCCAGGGGCCAGTTGATCCATGATCGCCCATAAGTCACTTGTTGTATTCTCAATAGGTGTGCCTGTAAGGCCAATTCGATAATCAGCATTGATGGCTCGAGCGGCACGTGCGCGAAGCGAATCAGGATTTTTTATTGCCTGGATTTCATCAAAGACAACGGCTGAGAAATGAATTTTCGCAAGGGAATGCTGATAATTGGTGAGCGTTGTGTAAGTTGTTAATATCCAGAAACGGTGGCCTTTATCTTCTTCAATAGCTTCGTGAAGCTGCCGAAAATTCAGTAAGGGAGTACCATCTTTCGTTTCGATACCTTTAGCATCGAAATTTTTATACTGACTTAATGATGAACCATATAGTCGGAGCAAATGTCCGAGCCCTTCGCCATCGGTATGCTGTGCTACCTCTGCATTCCAATTTTCCAGCAGGGATGTGGGTGCCACAATTAATATCGGTCCGCGTTCTTTATTGCTGGCAGTATTGACTTGGTTGTTCTCTTTCAACCAGCGAAGAAATGCAATGGTTTGAAGCGTTTTACCTAATCCTTGTTCATCTGCGTTCAAGATGCCAGGCATCCCTGACTTCCAGGAAGTAAGTTGCAGGCTAAAGCTTTCTAGCTGATGCAATCGCAATGCGGTTTTAACGCCTGTAGGCAATTGTTCGTCGATAAATACAGGACGTTCTGTAAGGTCCGGTCTCCAGGATATTTCCTCAAAATTATCTTTGGTATCCAGGATAACCGTAGCAGCAAGTAGGTTATCAACTGTGGGCTTATCTTTTTTTTCTGTTATTTCTGTCGAGCCTTCCATCTCTTTAAGATCAGCCAATCGTTTTTCAAGTGCGCCTAACGTGTCTTCGGCAGCTTTGATTGGATAAGAAGCGACCTCAATTTCCTGTTGCGATGCATCTATGGCCATACGTATTTGCTCGCAGACATTTGCCAGCGCCTGGCTATCCATCGCATCAATAATTTTGGCCAGGGCGTCGGGAATTACCTCTGGTAACCAGGTTGTTTCGCCAGTCATGTGAGCAGAAACAGCGCCTTTTTGATAAAGCAAAATACCTTTAACGCGTTCGGAATATTCAACGGTTTCAATAAAAGCGGGACCTGAAGCGGCTTCAATAGCTTCTTCCTCGCCGACCTCATCGAGCCCGTCCAGCTTACCTGATTGCCTGAGATATTTTTCAACAGCATCGGTAATTGCAGGTCGTGGGTTTGCTATAAAAGCACGTCGTTCTTCAGGTGCAGACTTTTGTTTCTGTACCATGATGTCAAGAATAGGGCGTGCGCTTCGGTCAATGACCAGATAATTACCTTCACCAACACGATAAGCGGAAAGAGTCCCTTGAGTTCTGACACGCTGCTGGAAACGACGTAGAGTTTGTTCACGTAACTCACCTGCAGCTTCGCTGACAGCTTCTCCGTTATTTTCAAGTTCTTCTATGTTCCTGCCAGAAAAAGGGACTATCTCGAAATCGTCTGTGCCATTTGAGCTGGTGGAAATAGAAAAACGATCAGCAATGCAGACTTCTAAACCTTGCATAAAATCGGTCATCGATACCCTAACGGCATTGATCTCATTTCCCATCTGGATGCCGGGATCGAGAGATTGCCTGAAACGAGCCAGCGATTCCCAGTCGGATGCTTCACCGCCGCCTGGTGTAAATTTTTCCGCGACTTCAATGGCCTCCATCATCCACAATGGCAACCGGCGTAACCCCTGAGATGTAGCTAAAATTGCCCCTGTTCGTTGTGGTATTTGGCGAACACCGTTGCGTAGCCATTCATACTGTAAACGAAAAGTATCGCTACCTAATGAACCTTCAATGTCGGTTTTTAATGTCAGATCGACAAGAGGGGGTAAGCACAAATTCTGTGCTGTTTCTGAGTCAAGCAGGCCAGCCAGCCAATGACTCATTTGTATAGAGTCGTGACTTATGTACAAAGGTTCTTCAAATTCTTCCGCCAGGGCTTTCAGATCAGCTATAGCGAAAGCTAAGGCGCGATCGTTATGTGTGAGGCCAGATAATGTTGCGGATTGCTGCCGTTTAAACAGACGGCTGATTAAACTCTGTTTTTCTTCAGCGATATTCAGAGTGATCGTTTCTGCATTATGATTGAAGGTAAATGTCATGACAGATACTCAATTTGTTCACGCACTTTATCCTGCCAGCCGCTCAAATGTGGAATAGCAACTGAGTTCGGTAGCATACGGATTTGTTCGCAATTGTATTTTAATTGGTACAGTTCTGGGCTGTATTTATTAGCACTTCGGAAAATATGAACTTTATAACTGTGTGAACCTTCAATGACGATACATTTACCAATTTGTAAAATGAGCAATGAGGTTTTATCACGATTACCAAGTGCCGTTTGAATTCCGAAGTTCAGTGTTGAAGAGTCCCTCATAGAACCTTTCATTTCTTTTGCTTTTAAGGAGGCCATGCTGCTAAATGCCACCCACGCTGCAGTGATTTTCCCTTGGTTATAAAGCCCTAACCAAAATTCCCGCCGTGGTTCCCACATATGGCTGTCTTCAACTTTCGAGACCACATCCAGGAAGAACAAAATGTTCTCACGTGTCAGCCAATTGATGATGAGGTTACGGCATTGTTCATCTACGCTACCCCATACTCCACCGCGACTCAGGCGTGGATCTTGGTACAAAGCTACAAGTGTTTCAGTCAGAAAACGTGAAAGTTTTTCGTCGGGTTGCTTATACAGCCAATGTGATAACAACGCATTGATGGCCTCAGAAGCACCATCCATTAACGCGTTATTTTTGCCATCGGGTTTCAACCAGGAAAATAGCTTCTCAATAGCTGCTTTTTCATGTATTTCAGGCCTAAGCAATGCGATATACGCCAGATGAGCATGCGACATTAAACCCGGCTCGTGCGGGCGTGTGATGCCAAATTGTTTGAGCTCTTTCCACGGTGAGTCCATCATCACCATTTTTTCGGCCAGCGCTTGATGCGCCTGCTTAGCATCAAAGAATTGAGGCAATTGTTCGATAACATCTTTCCATTTATCGCTCATGTGCTCGCTGGCGATATCAAGACAGTTTTTAATTTTGGTTGTGTGCGCTGAACCAGGTTCGTAGCTGCGGATGTATGCCGAAATCATTGCGGAAATAAAGGATGATGAGTCCGTAACAATAGTTTCCCGCAGATAAAAATCTTGCAGCGCGGTAAAGTCGTCTTGAGTTCTGAATTCTTTATCAAAAACAATCGGTGCGCCGGAGCAGATGAATGACATTTTCACCTCATCCCATTGCCAGCTCTCTACATACGTAAGAAGCTTGCGTAAAACCTTTTCGCGATCGCGATCGGCAATATCTTTGACTACGTCTGGCCAGCGCTCATGAATTGCTTGAATCTTGGCCGCTAAACCTTTTGATACCGCTATTGCTGGCTTGAAAACGGCGACTGGCTTAAGAAAGATATCGCTCAATTTCATGGCATGCTCTTCTTCAACGGTTCAATCAGACGCTTACGAATGTCTTCAATCTCCGCAGCATTGGCTGGAGTATGCATAATAATGCGAAGATCGATGCGGCGATTCATGGCCATATTCTGTTGTGTGTCGTTAGGGCGAACAGGGCGCATTTTACCGTACCCCGCAACCGAAAGAACTGGCTGATGCCGCATATTGAAATGTGCGACCAAATCCGGTGCAGCCGCAAGCATGCTGGTAAATGTCGTTATTGCACGATTAGTCGAAAGATTCAGGTTATAAACATCATCACCTTTCGAGTCAGTATGGCCTTCAATCTGGACTGCCTCAATGATGGCGAATGAAGGATTACAGCTTTTATTCCAACCCGCATTCTGGTTAAAGGTATAGCAGGGCAGGAGTGAGTCGAGGGTTTTTGCCAGCGCTTCGACAATCTTTCGCTTGTCATCGCTTAAGGCAAAACTATTGCTGATAAATAGCCCTTCGCCCTGGAAGCGCAGAGTTCCTTCCTCAGGAATCACATCAACTGGCAACAATGGGAAAGACTGTTTGAGATTATCGCGTAGCTGATAAAGCAGGTTAAGGCGAGCTGTTGCTGCGCGAGACATATACTGTTCCAAAGGATCGACTCGCTTCAAAACTGCTATTTCAGAGCGGAGATCTTCAATCGTTTTATCGCGTGATTGAACCGCTCGTTCATATTCGTCGCGGGGAACAGTATTTTTATCGTTATAACGGCTGGCAAAGAATGCGAGCAGCACCATAACAATAAACAGGAAGCTCACCGTCATGTCCGTCATTGAAACAAAGACGGATTCTTCTTCCTCTTCATTTGAACGCTTACGGTTGGCGTTCCCTCTCATCACATGCGTCCCTGTTTAGGTGCAAAGTTTTCCGCCTGGTCGACAATACTTTGCATGGTATCCAGTGCTGGCATTAACGCGGACTGCATAGTTTTAACGTGATCGAAAAGTGTTTCTACAGACGTTGCAACTTGCTCCTGATAAGAGTCGAACGCCTTGCCGAGCTTCTCATCAATGCTATCCAGTCGTTCGCCCTGACCACGTAATGCAGTGATCAGAGACTGAAGGTTCGTCAGTGTGGATTCAACCGCACGCTGTTGTCCACCCAACGTCTCTTGCGCTGCCGACAGAGTCATAGCGGATTGCTCTGCATTCGTTTTCGCTGCGGTGGCAATAGCTGAAAGGCTATTCTCGCTGCTCTCACGCAGTTGACGCGTACTGACTTCAATGCGTTCCATCATCGAGCGGATCGGATCGGCTGCGTCAGTAAGCGATTGAGCCGACGAGCGGAAGCTACCTGATGCATTTTCAGAGGCAATGGCTCCCTCTTTAATACCCTCTGAAGCACGACGTAAAGCGGTACTTGTTTCGTCAAGCATGCCCATGACGCCTTCCAGTTTTTCCGCAATGGTGGAAAGAGGGGAAAGAAGTTGGTTGCTGGCGTTCTGAGTCATCGTTTCTGTCGCTTTGGTAATTTCTCCGGCTGTATTACCAAATGCGCTCAGAATGTGTGTCGCAGCCTGGCCGATGGCATCGCTCGCTTGTGAAGCTGATTCTGACATGCGAGCTTGCGCGGCTTCTGAGCCCTGTTTTGCTGCGGTTTCCAGTTCTGTACGGATCCCAAGAGCGGCGGCCTTCATATCGGCAGCTGCTTCGCCCATCGCTCTTGCGCCATCACCCGTATTGTCTTTAATCCCTTGTAGCGTTGAGTTCATGGTGGCGAGTAGATTTTCGGCACCTTGATTGAATGCAGACGTTGCCGTTTCCGCTGTTTGTGACATGCCTTCCCGCAGCGTTTCAACCGCCAGACCTAAGCGTCCAATAGCGCTTTCCATTTCGTTGCCCATTTTCCCTGAGCTTTGATCCATTCTTTCCGCGAGCAATTTGATTTGATCGCCTGCCAGCGAAATGCGTTCACTGGCTTGCGTTAAGGCCCGGCCAACATCTTCAGAAAAACGCGACGAGAGGCTTTGTACCATTTCGCCGACACCATCATTGCCTAAGCGGCTAACTTGTTCGATGACGGGGGTAATTGCAGAGCTGATGGATTCTGATATCGCTCTTGGCAGATCTTCGCGAAGTGGGCGACCAATTTCTGCCACCATCTCAAGTCCCAGCTTGCGGAAATGTTCTCGACTTTCAATCGTAGCCTTTAGCTGACGAATGGATAAATCTTCCAGACTGATAAATGTTAGGCGTTTTTCAATCAAACTATTTAGGCTATGAACCCTTTTTTCCAGCTGTGACGTGCCGCTACGCAAGCCTATGGTAAAAACTATTGAGCAGCACAGGCCCGTCAGCGACATGATGAACTTCGCTGAGGCGATGGTAAGTAAACCTTCTAATGCCGCGCTGCCGCCATCGTCTAGCGAGGTGCTCATCGAATTAAGTGCAGAAATCAAGCCGAGGAAGGTCAGAGACAGACCAATAGTCACAAACAAGCCCGGAACGATGCGCCAGAAGCCCTGTGTGAAATGCAAATCATCCAAATTAAAAAACTGACTAGGGCGAACGGCATTGCGCACCACAAGGGTACCGTCCTGATCGTCGACAATATGGGTTTCCCGATATTCCTTCCATGCCTCGGCTACATTTTGCTGTTCTTCGGTCACGTTTAAGTCGGCGATAGCGGCATCGATATTGGTAACATGCAGACTAAATTCATCTTCGGGGGTTTTGGCAATAATGGAATGGATGCTGCCAAGCGCAGTAAGGCGACGTTTAACCAGTTTTCGCCAGCGTACAACGGTAATACAAAGTGCGACGACTAAAAAGATAGTCACATAGCCGGGAGCCGCATCATTCTTCAATATTGAAGCAAAATACAAAATGCCATTACGCACCAGCACGCCGGGGGCCAGCAAGATGTCCATTTTTTACACCATAAGTAACAAGGAGGGGAGAATATTCTTTTATGAGATTACTCTAATTGATTTTTTGGATCTTATCTATGCTTCAGCGGCGCGCGGTAGTTAGGCTTATTTGAAAATTTAGTTCTAAAAATCAGAGGATTGCGTTGGTTAGGGTATTCTCTAAGAAAATTGGTCCGATATAACTCATAAGCGTTCTCAATGTTAATGACATTTTCTCAGTCATTTATCTAAGGCATTTGGTGCTTGTACTCATTCACGTGCGCTGTATGATTTTGCCCATCTCATTATTCCATCTGGCGTTTGCCGTATCGATAAGGTTGTCGATCGCAGACGGTAGATCATTCATGAAAGCTTTCTTGGAAACACTATGTCTAACACTAACTTCTCTCAAACGGCCGCCTTTATCTGGTCGGTCGCCGACTTGCTTCGTGGGGATTTTAAGCAGTCCCAGTATGGGCGCGTGATTCTGCCGTTTACGCTGTTACGCCGTCTTGAGTGTGTGTTAGCACCCACCAAAGAGGCTGTGGTTGCGGAAGCGGAGAAGCTGAAGGCCAGCCCGTTGCCGGAAGAAGGCCGAGAGAAGTTTCTGTTGCGAGCTACCAAAGGCCTGTCGTTCTTCAATACCTCGTCGATGGATTTGGGCAAGATGGGGCAGAACGACATTAAGGCCAACCTCGAGAACTACGTGCAGTCTTTCTCAAAGGATGCGCGTGAAATCTTTGAACATTTCAAATTCAGTGAGTTTGTTGGCCTGCTAGATGATGCGAACCTACTGTTTAAAATCGTTAAGAAATTCGCCACTACTGACCTGAGCCCGAAAGCCATTTCTAATCATGAAATGGGGCTGGTGTTTGAAGAGTTAATCCGCCGTTTTGCGGAGAGCTCAAACGAGACTGCCGGGGAGCACTTTACTCCACGCGATATCGTGCGCTTAACCACTTCGCTGGTGTTTATGGAAGATGATGAAGCGTTGTCGAAAGACGGCATCATCCGCACCATTTACGACCCGACGGCGGGTACGGGTGGTTTCCTCTCTTCTGGTATGGAATACGTGCACGAACTGAACCCAAAAGCGGTGATGCGCGCATTTGGCCAGGAGCTGAACCCGGAGTCTTACGCCATCTGTAAAGCCGATATGCTGATCAAAGGTCAGGATGTCAGCCGCATCAAGCTGGGCAACACGCTTTCCAACGACCAGTTACCGCAAGACCAGTTCGACTACATGCTCTCTAACCCACCGTTTGGTGTGGACTGGAAGAAGATTGAGGGTGAGATTAACGACGAACATACGCAGAAAGGCTTTAATGGTCGCTTTGGCCCGGGCCTGCCGCGTGTTTCCGACGGCTCGCTGCTGTTCCTGATGCACCTGATCAGCAAAATGCGCGATAACCACAATGTGGATGGTACCGTGAGCAACGGCGGGCGTATCGGGATTATCCTTAACGGTTCGCCACTGTTTACCGGCGGTGCGGGCAGCGGTGAGAGCGAAATCCGCCGCTACATTCTGGAAGCCGATTTGCTGGAAGGCATTGTCGCGCTGCCAACGGACATGTTCTATAACACCGGCATTGCCACCTACGTCTGGATTCTGTCGAACAAGAAAGCACCGGAGCGTAAGGGCAAAGTCCAGCTGATTGACGGCACCAACCTGTGCGGCAAGATGCGTAAGTCTTTAGGTTCTAAACGTAACCTGATGGGCGAGGAAGACATCAAGCTTATCACCCGTACCTTTGGTGAGTTTGAGGTGGTGGATGCGACTTCTCTTGAAGAGTTGGGTCTTGAAAAAGCACCTGAACAAAAATCTAACCGTGGTCGCCAGTCTGCTACCGCCAAAACCGAAGCACCGAAAACCTTCGCCAGCAAAATCTTTAACAGCACTGATTTTGGCTACCGCCGCCTGACCATCGAGCGTCCGCTGCGTTTGTCTGCACAGGTGACCGATGAAGCTATTGCCACTCTGCGCTTTGCCACCAAACCACTGAATGCACCGATGGAACGCCTGTTTGAAGAGTTTGGTGCAAAGTGGAATGACGATAACTACGGCGACTTTACCGATATCGAAGTGGAAGCCCGCGCGATTATCAAAGCTGAATTTGCCGAGCTGAAAGAGAAGCAAATTAAAGACTTGCTGGACAGCAAACTTTGGATGGCTCAACGTGCATTGATGAATAAGGCACAGCAAATCCAGACGGCGTTGGGTACTAAAGCGGGTGGCAAAGAGCGGGTGAGTAATGACTTTAATGAGTTCCAACTCACGCTCAAAGGCGCAATTAAAACCGCAGGCGTTAAGCTGGATACCAAAGAGAATAAACAATTTATCGACGCCATCACCACTAAAAACCCTGCCGCTGAACCGGTAGTGAAAAAGGTACTGAAAGAAGCCGCCCAACCGTTGTACGGTGCATTTGAATACCAAGGCAAAGTAGTGGAATTCGAGCAGGACGGCGATCTGCGTGATAACGAGAATGTGCCGCTAAACCCAGCCATTGCCACCAGTGACCTGATTGAAAACTACTTTAAAGCCGAAGTCCTGCCGCACGTTAACGATGCCTGGATTAATGCCGATAAGCGCGATGCTAAGGACAATGAAGTGGGGATTGTTGGTTATGAAATTCCATTTAATCGTCATTTCTATGAATACCTGCCACCACGCCCGCTCGAAGAAATTGATGCCGACCTGGATGCGGTCAGTGCCGAGATTATGAAATTGCTACAGGAGGTACATTCCTGATGGCAAAATATAAGGCTTATCCGGAGTACAAGGATTCTGGGGTTGAGTGGCTGGGGGCGATTCCTGATCATTGGAATATCCTCACTGGCAAGCGCATATTTCAAAGTGTTCGTACGCCTGCGCTCAATAATGATGAGCAACTTGCTGCGAGTCAAAAGTACGGGGTGATTCCTCAGTCCTTAATGATGAAATTGAATGACTCGAAAGTAATGCTGGCATTAAAAGGTACTGACTCATTTCGACATGTGGACGAAAATAATTTCGTTATAAGTCTGCGTAGCTTTGAAGGTGGCATTGAACATAGCAAATATTCTGGATGTGTTTCCCCTGCATACACGGTACTTAAAAATACCAAACCGATTAGTTATAACTATTATCGATATCTTTTGAAATGTGCACCTTTTATTGCTGCTTTACAGTCATCAACAGATAGTTTGAGAGACGGTAAATCAATCAACTATGAGCAATTTGGTGCCCTTAATTTGCCGTTGACCTCTATTTCTGAACAATCTCATATTGCTTCCTTCCTAGATTACGAAACTGCAAAAATCGATAATCTGATCGAGAAGCAGCAGCAACTGATTGAACTGCTAAAAGAAAAACGTCAGGCAGTAATTAGCCATGCTGTAACCAAAGGGCTAAACCCTGATGTACCGATGAAAGATTCTGGTGTTGAGTGGTTGGGGGAAGTGCCAGAGCATTGGGATGTTTCTAGTTTGGGTTATTACAGCACTCTCAATACAGGAGCAACACCTGACCGATCAAACCCTAAATATTGGAATGGAGATATTGCCTGGATTAAAACCGGAGAGGTTAATTATGATAATATATCTTCTTCCGAAGAAAAAATAACCTACGAGGCTGTGAAAAATACTTCTGTTCGCGTATCTCCGCCTGGGACGTTATTAATGGCAATGTATGGACAGGGAATTACACGAGGAAGGGTGGCAATATTAGACATTAGTGCTGCTTATAATCAAGCGTGTGTGGCAATTTCTCCAAGTAATACATTATATAATGCATATTTAAGATTGTTTTTTATTGCTGGCTATCATGCCATTCGTGATGGCGGTAATGAAACAAGTCAAATGAATCTGAATGCAGATATTGTTAGAAAGTTTATGGTACTGATTCCTCCAGTTTCTGAGCAAAAAGAAATCGTCAGTTATTTAGGTTGTAATCTGCCGCAAATAGATACTCTTCTAGAACGAGCAGATTCTGTTATTGCCTTGTTGCAAGAACGCCGCACCGCCCTTATCTCCGCCGCCGTCACCGGTAAAATCGACGTACGCGATTGGGTTGCATCAGACACCAGTCATATCGAGGTATCACAGGAGGTCACCGCATGAGTATGGATACCACCAAAGAGCTGATTTTCCAGGATGAAATGATTGCTCAGATGGAAGATAAAGGTTGGATTCGTGGCAAGTCTGACGGCTATGACCGCGAACGCGCTCTGTTCTCGCAGGATGCCATCGCCTTTGTGCAAAACACGCAGCCGCTGGAGTGGGAAAAATTCGCTAAGATTTACCCCACCGATACTGAGCGCCATTTCCTCGATTTGCTGGTGGCCCAACTTAAAAAAGCCGATAACAACGCCACAGACCAGCTGTCGCGCACTTACGGCACGTTGGGTGTATTGCGCCACGGTATCAAAAGCCATAATGCGCGTTTTTCGCTGTGCCAGTTTAAGCCTGAGCACAATCTCAACCCGGAAACTTTGGCGCGTTATAAACAGAATATCTGCCGTGTGGTGCCAGAACTGGTTTACAGCCCTTATGCCACCAAAGCGGCATTGGATGAAACGGGTTCAGTAGCCAAGAAATGGCGCATCGATCTGGTACTGTTTATCAATGGCTTGCCGATTGCCTCACTTGAGCTGAAATCTGAGTTCAAGCAAGCGGTACATAACGCGATCAAACAATATAAAAAAACGCGTTTGCCGAAAGACCCGGTAACCAACAAACCTGAGCCTTTGCTCACCTTCAAACGTGGCGCACTGGTGCATTTTGCCGTCAGCCAGTATGAAGTGTTTATGGCCACCAAACTGGCGGGGGATGACACCTTCTTCCTGCCGTTTAACAAAGGCACCCAAGAAGGCGGCGCGGGTAATGAAATCCCCGAGAATGAAAATGAATACGCCACCAGCTATTTGTGGAATGAAGTCCTGCTTCCGGACAACTTGCTGAAGATCCTTGCCAGTTTTGTGCATCTGCAAATCGAAGAGAAAGAGGACTGGAACGGGCTGAAAGTTAAAAAAGAGAGCCTGATCTTCCCGCGTTACCATCAGTGGGATGTGGTGAATAAACTGATTAGCGCTGCCGCAGATGAAGGCACTGGCCATAAATATCTGATTCAGCACAGCGCCGGTTCCGGTAAATCTAACTCTATCGCCTGGACCGCCCACCAGCTTTCCCGTCTCTATGATGAGAAAGGCGAGAAACAATTCCATTCAGTGATTGTAGTTACGGACCGTACCGTGCTGGACGATCAGCTTCAGGACACGATTTACCAGTTTGAACATGCAGATGGTGTGGTCGGGCGCATTAACAATAAAGAAGGCGATGGCTCAAAATCAGAAAAACTCGCCAGTGCGCTGGAGAACTCACAGCCAATTATTATTGTTACCATCCAGACCTTCCCGTTCGTACTAAAAGCTATCGAAAACAGTGTCAGCCTCAAACAGCGCAAATATGCGGTTATCGCTGATGAAGCGCACTCCTCGCAAAGCGGCTCTACGGCACGTCAGCTCAAAGAAGTGCTGATGAAAGACGAAGCGGATGAGGAAGTGGAGTTGTCTTCGGAAGATATCCTCGATGCCACCATCGCGGCGCGTAAAAACAGCAGTAATCTTAACTACTATGCGTTTACCGCCACGCCAAAAGCCAAAACGCTGGAGCTGTTTGGCCGCCGTCCTAATCCTCTGGAACCCGCATCAAAAACCAACAAGCCGGAAGCCTTCCACGCTTACTCCATGCGCCAGGCCATCGAAGAAGGCTTTATTCTTGATGTGCTGAAGAACTACACCAACTACAAAGTGGCGTATAAGCTGCTGCAAAAACTGGACGACCCTGACCGGGAAGTGGACAGCAAGAAAGCCAAAATCAAACTGAACCAGTGGGTCGTGCTGCACGAACACAACGTCTCGCAAAAAGTAAAAGTGATTGTTGAGCACTACCGCAAACATGTAATGCATTTACTGGGCGGGCAGGCCAAGGCGATGGTCGTCACCAGTTCTCGCAAAGCGGCTGTGCGCTACAAACTGGCGTTTGATAAATACATTGCGGAGAACAACTACCAGAAGATTAACGCCATGGTCGCGTTTTCTGGTGAAGTGGAATTTGTGGAGAGTGACCACAATAGCCTCGCACTGCTGAATCAGAAGTTTACCGAAACCAATATGAACCCAGGGCTGAAAGGCCGGGATATGCGCAAAGCCTTCGATAGCGATGATTATCAGGTAATGCTGGTGGCGAATAAGTTCCAGACCGGTTTTGACCAACCGAAGTTGTGTGCCATGTATGTGGATAAAAAACTGGGTGGCGTGGAGTGCGTACAGACGTTATCTCGTCTGAACCGGACTTATCCGGGCAAGGCGCAGTCGGGTACTTTCGTTCTCGATTTCTACAACGAACCCGAAGAAATTCTTGGGGCCTTCCAGCCTTACTATCAAACGGCTGAACTGACGGATGTCAGCGATCCGCAAAAAGTCTTCGAGTTGTTCCAGAAACTCCGTACCAGCGGTATTTTCCAGTGGAATGAAGTCGAGCAATTCTGTGACGCCTTCTTCACCAAAAACAAATCAAACGCCGCGATTAGCAATATCTGCAAGCCCGCCGTTGAGCGCTGGAAGAAGCGCTATAGCTCTGCGGTTGAGGCTTATAAACTGGCAAAAGAGATCTTTGAACGCACCAAAAAAACCAATGATGTGGTGCTGATCACCAATGCGGAAAACAGCTTCAAAGACTGCAAACAAGAGAAAGACAAGCTGGATATCTTCAAGAAAGATCTCGGCAGCTTTGTCCGTTTCTACGAGTTTATGTCGCAAATCGTTGAGTACGATGACAAGGAGCTGGAGAAACTCAGCCTTTTTGCCCGCCATCTGCGTCCGTTACTACACGAGCAGCGCATTGAAGAAGACGAGATTGATTTAAGCAACGTGGAGATGAGTCATTACCGCTTATCAAAACTCCACGAGCAGCATCTCAAGCTTCAGGAAGATGCCGAAGAGTACAAAATCGAGCCGGGCAATGACATTGGCACAGCCAAGCCGAAGGATAAGAAAGAAGAGTTCCTGTCGAATATTTTGGCGCGCCTGAACGACCTGTTTATTACAGATAACCTTAGCGACAAAGACATGATCAACTATGCCTTTACCGTGCGCGACAAGTTATCGGAAAACCAGGCAGTGATGACGCAGATTGCCAATAACACCCGTGAGCAAGCCATGCTGGGGGATTTCCCAAAAGCGATTGATGATGCAGTGATGGACAGCAGTGATGCTCAACAAGAGATGATGATGCAGTACCTCTCAAATCCAGAACTTGCGAAAGGTTTTGCGCGAGTTGTGTTTGATATGTTGAAAGGGGCTTGAGTTTTTGGACCGACGGGCAGCAGGGCGTTTAGGCGATAATCAGGAAGGTATCTCCCTTATCATTTTTCGCGTCATCTGTCGCAATGGATAAATGATGGCCATCGTTCGTAATTCAGATAGTTAACAAGGAAATTAAAGGATGAAGGCTAAAGAAGCCAAGTTGCTCAACTTTCTGCAGACTGCACCTCAGTTGGTCATCCCGATCTACCAGCGTATTTACTCCTGGAGCCTGAAAGAGTGTGAACAGCTGTGGGATGATATTCTCCGTTGTGGATTGGATGAGAACAATCAAGGGCACTTTATTGGTTCCGTGGTTTATATCGAAAATGGGCTTTACTCGGTTACGTCTCAATCACCCTTGTTGATCATTGATGGCCAACAGCGCGTCACGACAGTGTCATTGTTGATCGCTGCTTTAGCCGAAGCCGTGGGCGAGCAAGAGATTATTGAAGGGTTCAGTCAAGCCCAGTTACGTGGTTTCTATTTGACTAACCCCTTATTGTCAGGCGAGAAGCGATATAAACTTATTCTGTCGCAGACGGATAACGAGACGTTACGTGCAATTATCGATGGAAAATCTCAGCCTGAGAATTACTCTTTACGAGTTACGGAAAACTTTGAATACTTTAAAGATAAACTAAAAAATGAAAAATTGTTGGAGACTGTCTGTAAAGGGCTCAGCAAATTAATCGTGGTGGATATCTCTCTCCAGCGCGACCATGATAATCCTCAGCTTATATTTGAAAGCATGAACTCAACGGGTAAAAAATTAAGCCAGGCCGATCTTATTCGCAATTACATTCTCATGGGGCTGGAAAATGAGCGCCAAACGACGTTGTATAATGATCACTGGCGTAAAATGGAACTTCTGTTTGGTCAGGAGGCTTACTCCGAACAATTCGATGCTTTCATGCGTCACTACCTGACAGTAAAAACCGGTGACATCCCTAAGATTGATGACATTTATGAGGCGTTTAAACAGTACTTTCGTCGCAATAGTCAATCTGTTGAATCTGCTGTTGCTGATATACATAAATATGCCATCTACTATTGTGCCATTGCGTTAGGTATTGAAAAAAATAAACACCTTAAGGATATATTTCATAATATTCGCGAATTGAGAATGGATGTTGCATATCCGCTGATGCTGGAGCTGTATGATGACTACCAGCTGGATATTCTGAAACTAAGCGACTTCGCCGAAGCCCTGCGCCTGATGGAAAGCTATGTATTTCGTCGCGCAGTATGTGCCATACCAACCAACTCAATGAATAAAACCTTTGCCGGGTTGAGTAAAAGTTTTGATAAGAACCAATATTTGGAGAGCCTTAAAGCTGCGTTTACGTTGCTGCCATCTTATCGTCGTTTCCCGACAGATGAGGAGTTTAAGAGGGATATTCAGACCCGCGATCTTTACAACTTCAGAAGTCGTAGCTATTGGCTCAGAAGGCTTGAAAATCATAAGCATAAAGAACCGATCCCGTTAGATGAATACACTATCGAACACATCATGCCGCAGTGCGATAATCAAACAGAGAAAGTGCCCGCGGCATGGAGAGCTGAGCTAGGAGATGAATGGCAGCGGGTATGGGAAACATGGCGTCATTCGCTGGGTAACCTGACATTGACGGGCTATAACTCGGAGTATAGCAATCGCTCATTTGCTGATAAGCGCGACATGGAAGGTGGTTTCAAATACAGTCATTTACGCCTGAATGACGGGCTTTCGTCTCTTGATAAATGGAGTGAAGAAGCCATTATAGCCCGAGCAAAAAAAATGGCAGAGCAGGCAAGCAGTGTCTGGCCAAGTGCCAATCTTCCCGATGATATTCTAAAAAATTACCAGCCTAAGAGTGAAAGTAACCTCACTTATGGCTTTGAAGACCATCCCTATCTGGCTAAAGAACATGTTCAGGTGTTGTTTGAAGCGTTCCGTAAAGCAACGTTGGCCCTTGACCCTTGTGTCACAGAGGTCTTCCTGAAGCTTTATATTGCTTATAAAGCTGAGGTGAATTTTGTGGATGTTGTACCGCAAGCAAAGCGGCTGCGTCTTTCACTGAATATTCCATTTTCTGAAATTAATGATCCGCGTGGATTATGCAAAGATGTCACCAGTTTGGGTCGATGGGGAAATGGTGATGTTGAGATCGGATTCGAGAAGCTAGAAGATTTACCTTACGTTATGTCATTAGTCACACAAGCATTTGAGCGACAAATGGATAATTAGTCTTTAATAAATGCAAGGGCTGAAAATAGCCCTTGTATTTATTATATTCGAGGAAATAAAGGCTACTGTATAAACTCGTCGAAAATACTCGGTACAGATAGTCAATAATACCTATCCGGATTTTCTTGCTCTTGGATGTCATTCACTCTATTTAACGATGATCACCGGCTTTTTTATCCATTTTTTTGCCCCTTATCCGCCCCAACTTCATCGTCACCTTCTCAGGCATGTCATCCAGATTATCTTCCCTTAATCCCATTACGACGTTATACCCCATCAGCAACGAACGATCCCCCAGGCGTGGCAGTGGAGCCAATTCTATCGGGATGGTCAACTTCAGGCTGGCGTCGTAATCACAGCCCAGATAGACGCGCAGTAGGGTAAACATGTCCTCCCGCAGTTGGCCGCCGGGCAGCCAGCCTTTGGCTTCTGCCGTGTCTTCGGTAAACATTTCCACACCGATGCAGTAGTTGGCGTCCTCCGTATGACTGCCAAGAACCAGATGGTCGCCCAACCTTTGTTGTTCTGAAAACGAGAATCTTGCCCGTTTTCCAGCGGGCATCCGCGTGACCTTGTGCGGTTTTACGGTGACCTGCGTGTTGGGTGCCTGCGTGCGGATCACGCTGACAATACCTTCCGCCGTGCGGGTGGTTCTGACCAGCGGCTGCAATAAGGCCAGTAAACGCGAGGCGGGCACGTCGCCGCTGTCGGTGATACCGGTCAGGGCCATCAGGCTGCGCGACGTTTTGTCGGCATCCCCGGATGCGGACGAAAACGCACCACATCATCTTTCGGCGAGAAGGTACTGCCGACCGGTTTGTTATCCGAGAGCTGTTTTTCCAGCAGCTGGCAGAACCGGTAGAAGTTAAACGCATGCGCACGGTCGTTCCCCTCCTTGTCCCGCCAGAATGCCTTCAGGACGTTCTCTTTCTTTTTTGCATCGTCATCAAAATCATCTGGCATCATCAGAACAGCACCCGCGTCAGGCGGCGTTCCGGCCATGTCCATTGTGTCCCGGACTGACTGAGCGTCACCGTCAGCTGAATGAACCGGCGAATATCGGCGTACTGGGTGTAGAACTGCTCCAGGATCTCGCAAAACAGCAGGGCGTCGCCCTGGCCACAGAACTGATGTTCATCAAGCGTTACGCGGATAGCCACGCCGTGCCAGCCTTCTGCGGGGTAATGCGACGGTGCGTATTCAATAAGCGTAATACCCGCATTGCGGCGCGCGTTGTCCGGGTCATGCGTCCAGTCCAGCAGGCTGAGCGCGTGACGCAGCGTGTCGATTTCCATCAGACCGGCAATGGCCTGCGGATGCAGCAGTGACAGCACCTGCCACTGATAAAGTTCAGCGGTCGGCGGGTAATGCGGCATAGTGGGACGCAAGCGGGTGGCACACTTCAGCTCAAGATTACCCAGGGAGGTCTCACCGTCGAATACGCTCTCCTGCAACGCCATGCGCGGGTAGGCGCCGTTAGTACAGGTCATGTTCAGGCGCATTTTCAGGCCGTTCTGCGCCTCGTGCGTACGGCCTCCGAGCATTAAAATAGTCTCGTTCAGTCCGGACGTTCCGCGGTACATGCGGGTGTGGTAATAGCGGTCGGGCCAGTTTTTGGCGTATTTCAGCATGCCCCCTTTCTGGCGGAACTGGCTGTAGGGCACGTAGCTGAACTCAGTGTTGTCCTCAGTCACTTCCATGACGTCATTGACTGCGTAGATTTCGGTGTGGCCGTCGCTGAGGCGGTGTGGCCGCAGGCGGTAATCACTGACCGCGGTGGTCACGGACAGCGGCTGGGCCAGCAGGCGGAACAGGTTGATCACCGGCACGCAGTGCATGCGGATGGCGTCCGGCGACACGTCTAAATCGTACGGCCAGCGTTCGCTGAGCGTTACCTCGATATCAAAGGAGGTGGTGTCAGGTGGAAAGGTCAGGGTTTCCAGCCCGCGCAGTTGCATAAAGAAATAGCGTTCGGGGGAAGTGAAATACTCAAGCCACGGGCGCACTTCGCCGCACAGGGCCGGACTGTCGCTTTCCGGCCAGATTGAGACGTCGTTTTCTGCCTGCCAGCGCGGCAAAAACTGCACGTCCACCGGCGTCAGCTCTGTCGACGCCTGCCAGAAGCGCACGTTCACCCGCTTCACCTGGCGGCTGAGGGCCAGATACAGCGCCGACTGCAGCACGCGGTCGCCGTTGAGATACAGGCTGATGTTCTGCCAGTCGGCGCGGCGGATTTCAGTGAGGGCGGGCAGGGTAAAGCGCAGTTTCAGCGCCTGCTGGCCTTCGGGCAGGGTGATTAATGAGACGCTATCAAGGGCAAAAGGATGCACCGTCAGGTCGCGGGTCGTGCGGTAGACGCAGCGCTGACGATCATTGCCCAGTGGCTGGGTTAACAGATCGCTCTCCGCGGGCAACACCTCTTCGCGCACGTGCAGCTCCGGCGCGACCGGTGTCAGTTCGACCACTGCCGTGGAGGGCAGCGTGCGGTTGATCACCGGCAGCAGGTGCGAGAGCAGAGGCTCAGTGAGCTCGGGAATATCGTCATCAATCTTCTGTCGCAGCTTGGCCATCATCAGCGAAAAGCCCTGAAACAGCCGTTCGACGGAGTCATCGCGCGGTACCGGAGTGCCGTCCAGGCCTAAAGCACGTCCCAGCTCCGGGAACTCTTTGGCAAACTCCAGCCCGGCTTCCTTCAGATAGCGCATTTCGCCGTCAAAATATTTTAAGAAATCGTCTTCCATGTCGGTGCCTGCGTTATCGGAAAATCGTGGTAGGTAATCTGAAACCATCAAGTTTCAGCAGGCTGACCGGATCGTTACCGGCGATAAAGGCCAGGCGGTAATTGAGCGGCAGGCCGTCACCGGCGGTCCAGACCACCTGTTAATGCGTGTCGTCCACCTGCGTAATTTTGGCCTTCTTCAGCAGCCGGTAAAATGCCCAGGTGCCCGGCGTATCAAAATACAGTCGCGCACCGGCGCGAACGCTGGTCCACAGCAGCGAGGCACCGGGGGCATAGGTATCACCCGGCCACTGAATGTCCTGCCAGAATGGTATCTGGTTAAAGTACAGCAGCTTCTGGCCGTCTATACTCAGTTCGGTCTGCACCACATCACGCGCTGTACCCGCCTGAAGACGGAAGCGAAAACCCCAGCCCGTGTCGTTAAGCGCGTGACCTACGCGGTCGAGCTGGTTCAGCTTGCTGAGAAACGTGGCGTTCACCGTCAGCCCCGGCGGCATTTTGTCGGCCTTCTGCCAGCGGTTGTCTTTGTATTCCAGCACGCCGTTCAGATGCTGGCGGATGAAACCGGCAATCAGGCCGGTCTGCGGATTGATAAAATCGTTCAGCGCGGCCAGCGACGCGTCTTTCGGACTGTCGCTGAACGGGAAGGTGTTATCGAATTCTTTGTGCCAGACCGCGACAATCTCCTGCTGCCACTGTGCATCCATCCCTTTTACGCCGGTGGTCATCACGCCTTTCCATGTCTGGCTGAGCGGCGCCAAAAACAGCGCCTGTGCCATCGGTTGCCAGCCGCTGCCCAGCTGGACACGCAGACGGGCGGGTAACTCTGAAACCGCGTTATCAATCTGTGTCCCGCGAAATACCGACTGCGAAAGTGCCGCCGTGCCGCCGGTAGCCGCTGACAGGTTACGCATCTTGTCGCGCAGCCCTGCGGTTTGTGACCTCCAGGCAGACAGTGTAATACCGTTCCCTTTACTGGCACCGGTCGCCATTGAGACGATGCCGCCAAACACCGGCTGCAGGGCCGGGTTCAGCGCATTGCGTCGTTCGTTCGGGCTGCCTGCCAGTCCCTGCCAGGCAAGCTGTTTCATCAGTGCTATCTGTGGCGACCGGCTGACGTCAGAAGCCAGTGCCAGCTGCTCTGCCGGATTCGCCGCCGTATGCGCCTTCAGCTGGTTGAGCGTTTTTTGCCACGCGGTGCCGTACTCGGCAAAATAGCGCGCCGTTAAGCGTTCACCCAGTGCGGCGGGGGAGAGTGAGACTTCCACCGGATGCCCCGGCTCTGCCAGTACCCAACCGACCTGTTCCTGCCGCTGGGTGACCAGTGCGGCAATCTCCGGCGCGATTGCGCCTTCATACGCCTGACGGGTAAAGCTGCCCGGTACTTCAGCCTCAAGGGTGAACATTCCGCCGGTCTCCTGACCGTCGAGCAACTGCGTCAGCGACAAATCCGCGAAGTTACGGGAGGTGCGGTAAATCAGGGAACCATAAAGTTTTTGCTCTGCGTCCGCGCCACTCATGGCATTCAGCAAGGCCGCCCGCGCCTGCGTGACAGCCGCGCTGTCTGGGGCAATTTTCAAGTCAGGATGCCGGGCAAACTGCGCGGCTATAAAAGCGATATCCTGCGGCGCAACGTTTTTCAGCAACGGCGTCAGGTTATGCGTTAAATAGCGCTGCGCCTCTGCGCCGGTGGTTTTGTCGGGCTGGGCCAGCATCAGGTAGGTTTTCAGGGCATCGTAGGACGGCGTGGGTGATACCAGCGCCGCAATAAGCTGCCGCTGCGCCGGTTGAACGATAAGCCTGTGGGCCAGCGTCGAGTATTCCGGCCAGAGGGCAGGAAGCAGCGAATCCGTCACGTCGAGACCAAACCGGCGATACAGCGGCGTGCCCTGTTCCTGCTGAGCCAGTAAGGATTGCACCCTCTGTTGCAACGAAGACAAAACGGCAGGCGAGGGCGAGGTTTTCGCCTGTTGTACCTGCTCCGCACTGCCGGTCACCAGCCGGTAATTACTGATGCCGGACACAATTGTACCGATGGCCAATACCAGCATCGCGGTCGCGGCGCTCCACTTCGCCACTGTTCGCGCCGTTACCCCAACCGGACGACCGGCGCGGCGGTGAAAACCGGCAGACAATTCCCGCCAGACCGGAGAATCCGCGCGTTCATGCGGGCTGTACGCCCGTAACGTCAGCGCAGGTGAAAACGCCACGCCGTAAAGAGGCACCGACCGGTAGCTGTTTAGCAGGGGTTTAAAGGCGTCTGTCCAGCAGGTCAGGCGGGCTTTTAAATCACTGGCCAGTTGCAGCAAAAACGCATGGCTCAGGTTTCCGCTGATTTGTGCCATGCCCTGCGCGCGAAGTTCGGGGAGCAGTGAATCGACAGAAGAGGATAAAGACTCCGGCGCCAGCCTTTTGTTCCCGAACACACCGACCAGCTGCACCGGCCGTTCGGGTTGCGGCCAGGTCAGTTCGCGCCGGTCCAGCAGATACACCGGCAGTTCCCAGCGCAGCCGTTGGCGGACGATTTCATAACCACGAAGCACGGAATCTGCCTGCGCCACCTGAGTGTATTGCGCCTCATGACTGACCCAGATCAGCGCATCAGCAGGGGCGTGAGGACGCAGACGGCGCAACGCCTGAAGGTCTGCCAGGTTACCGCCCGCCGCCAGCGACCCGCCCCATAACAGCAGGGTATTGCCGACCGTCATCCAGCCAGATTGAGTCAGTCCCGGCGCAACCGCTTCAACATCGGTCACTTTGCCCATCACCAGCAGCCAGGGGAGTTTGCGTTTCCAGCGCAGGCCGTAGCGTTTTCTCAGACTTGCTCTGAGCCGCGGGAAGTCAATGACCGGGTGCTGCTTCGGTGTTTCATTCTGCTCAACAGGGTTTGGTTTTAACGGCGCAATATATTCGGCAGATGAGCCTGAAAAGGATATTGCTGAAAGCAGTATTGCCGTTACCGCCAGCAGGCTAAATGCGATCACCAAAAAGAGCGGGGTTTCGGTTTTAGGTGACAGAGGACTGCCTTGCCCGATGATCACAAACATGATCACCCCGAATATCAATAACAGAAGCACAATGCCGGTAGTGCGCAAAATCCCTTTGAACATTATTCGCTAATCCCTGAGTGACGCATTTGCGTCCTGTATAAATTGAGGCTTCTGGATATTGCTGACCAATGTCCGCAGCGCAATAACGCTTCCGGGCAACGTGATAAACAGTGAAAAGACAATGGTGGCGAATCCCCACCCGGAAAATAGCCAGTGTGGCCATGCATCCCCAACACACCAAAACAGCACGAAATTAAACAGCAAACTCAGTGCGACACATCCCGCGGGATACGGGGCCGGTGGCAAATTCTCTGCTGGCTGGCTGATGACCGGCTCCTGAGCACCCACGACCATCGCCCAGGCATTTTTTCCGTCATGGTGGATAATCCACTGACCTCCCTGACCCTGTTCAACCATCTGCGCGGCCGCCCCCATCAATAACCCACCCGTAAGCGCACCGTACTGGTCAATGTCTTTATCAAAGTCCAGCAGGCCGCCCATGGGGGCAGATGCGCGCAGTGGTAGCCTGAGTTCATAAACCAGGGTGCTGAGCTTTTGGCGCACGCTGTCTGTCAGCCCGCTGAACCAGACAAGGCGTATCGATTCTGTCGGTTGCTGCTGCATATC
This sequence comes from Rahnella bruchi, assembly GCF_003614975.1. Lineage (GTDB taxonomy): Bacteria > Pseudomonadota > Gammaproteobacteria > Enterobacterales > Enterobacteriaceae > Rahnella > Rahnella bruchi. The sequence continues at coordinate 24,967 of NZ_QZWI01000006.1, forward strand.
CCGCTGTTCCGTCAGTTCGGTAGCTAACCGGTCGGTTTTGACCGGCATTGCCCGGAACAAACGCGTCGCCGTTTTGCTCTCTGCGGCATTGAGCAGTGATGGAGGGACGAGTAATAGCGCTGTGGCAATTTCCGACAGCGCTTCATCAGGTTTTCGGTAATGCATCGCGAGCAGCAAAACGGGATGGCGGGAGACAATGACTGACTCATTCCAGATGGTAAAAAGCGAAGAGTCAGGCAGCAGGTCTACAGTGAATTTTTTAGCGGGGAAACGTTCAGCTAAAACGGAGTACAGCTTATCCTGTTCGGCCTCATCCATCTCGCCAGAAGTTTGCAGATAAACCGACACGTCTTCATTTTTAAGCGTGGTATTCAGCGTCGGGGCGATTTCATCAAGCAGGGCATGACATAAGCGTTCAAAGCGATTTATTCCCGGTATCAGGGTTTCTTCAGGAAACAGAACCTTAGGCATATCGGCCGCATCCGCATTCAGTTTTGAAACCGTGCAAGACGATCCCGCGTCCATTTTCTACATAAGCGGAAGCATCACATTCAGTGATACGGTTAGTGCCGTGCTCCGGACAGGTCACCGTGTCGTTAAGTAACGCGGCTTTCTTGCCTGCTAATTCAAAACTGGATGAGGCCGAGGAAACTTTGCCTCCATGTGAAGTGGGATCCCCCAGTACAACTGCAACTTTGCCCATTCTAATATCCATATTCCTTGGCTTTGACGCGGATAATCTCTTCAAGATCCGTTTCTCTGCTTATGATGCCAGGCTCAGGGACTGAATCAGGAACTCCTGTTTTTAGGTAATTATCATTGCCTTGGGTCCAATCTGCATTACGGCGAAGATCTGCCATAAAAGATTTGTCCCAAGAGGCTTCGCAATATCCTACCGGCAAATCATAAGCTACAACGCGAGACATAAATTTGCCGTTACCTGGCAAGGTACTATGGTCTGTGGGTTGCGCTACATATGAGCGTAAACGGGCATCTTTTTGTTCAAAAGTTTCTTTCTTAGTGACTGGGACCCTGACCATTCCGCTGGATTCGTATCCAATGACAACATCTGCGTTAGGATATAGGTCCACATAATTGTCATAGGTATTATCGTTTTTCTTGCCCGTTTTCGGATTGATTTCACCCCATCCGTCTTTTTGAGTTGGTCCGTGCTCAAGCCCAACTCGAGTTTCATCAAAATGGGCAAGCTCGCTGGGTTGCAAAGGGTTGGGTACCAGTTCGGCGTTGATCGAAACTGTCTGCCATTTAGGTGGATTAGGGTAAGTGGCACTGCCGCTTTGATATTTATCGCCCTCATCGTCCCAGAAGGGTTTTCCATCAGGTAAATGGGCAAAGGCGGTGTGAGTGTCAGGATCAATACCGCAGGGAGTACTGCGAGCTAGCATCCTCTGGAATAGATGTCCTGAATGTTTCGTCAGCAATGGATGCTGATTTCCTTTTTCATCATTAGGCAACCCTTGCCAGCCAACAGAACGTAATGGCAATGAGCCCATGACTCGGTCGTGAGGGCAGAAATAGATATAAGTACGTCCGTGATTGTCCCGTTCCGCTATTTTTCCAGGCCTCCCTTCATTTTCTGAAGATATTTCTACATCAGGCCGCCAATTTTTCTTATCACTTGTCTGGCCTACACATAAACCTTCATATCCCAAAGAGAAAAGATGAGTCGCCTGTTTCGCCACTTTATCGACGATAGCTGAAAGCGTGCTGGTACGCCCCGAAGGAGAAATACATTCCTCAGGAGGTAAGGAAATAGCATTTGCTTGAGCATTATGCATTGCATATGGTGAGTTAAGAATAAATAAAGTATCTGGAGCTTTGTCTGCTAGTGCCGTACCTGCAAGAGCAATCATCGTTCCCTGGCTATGGGAGATAATACTCACGGTATCTTTTGGATATTTTTTACGGATAGAATCTAGCAGATCAGCTAATCGTTTTGCCGCATGTGCATAATACTCTCGAGGAGGAGCATTAGTTAATAAACGGTCTTCATCACCGTTAACATACTGCAATTTAGCACCTGGTATCTTGGCAAAATTTTCGTTAAATCCAGTTTTCCCCCAAAGTGAATGTAGGTTATTTGTCCCGTTTTGAAATGGTCCCCCCCCAAAAAAGTAAGGTGCTATTTTATTTAACTCATCTCTAGTTATTCCAGAGCGTTTCATTTGGTGATAATCTTTTCCTTCAAGGTTGGCTAAAGGAATGACATATTGATCTTCTTTTCCTGGTTCTGAAGCATACCCCCAATAAAATCGGATAACAGGTGAGTTTCCGAGTGTTTTTGGTGTGGAGTTCCTCTTAATCAGAGGGGAGAGTGAAGAAATAGTAGCATTACCGTTACCATCTATCCCGATACTGCCATCAGTATCATAAATATTCTCCTTTAGCTCGAAACCCGTACCATCTAATTTTAGTCTATTATTCAAGCCATTACATATTTCGATTTCAGCATTTTGATACCACTCACCCGTAGAGTTCACACCATGAACAAAGATGATCAGCCCAGGTAAATGAGGAGGGAGATCACAGGCTCCCCTCACCTGCACATTTTTGTGTGATGGGAAGGATGTCCAAGATGGATGACCATTGTCATCATATTTCAATTCCAAGTCCCTGGTCGGTTCATTTTTATCTTTCATGATAACTCCCTATTGTTTGTATTATTTCCATACTGACTGTTATCTGATTATTGGGATGCTATATGATTGAAGAATGTACATAATGAAATATGTGATAATAACTGCTGTTCCCCATATCAGAAATGCCATCCCGAAGGATTGGATTTTCTTTATACATAGCCAAAGCGTCAAGGTAACTACGCTACCTATTAATATCGCATACAGGCCTAATAAAAAATAAACAAAACCACCCATTCTCTATCCTTATAAAAAATTATCCACATATTCGATTGCTAAACACTCACCGGCCTTTTATTAAAGTGACGACCATCTTGTCAATAATTTCGGAGCTATTTAAAGAGGTACAACCAAAATCGTCCGTAATTCCAGAAATAGTGGACCCATCTGGCATTGAAATTGAGTAATTTTTATTTGCAATAGGTTCTTTAGTTAATGCGTTTCGTATTATAAATTTCTCGTCAAAGCTCTCCGGCTCGAACGATTTCATCGCACTCTGCATGCTGGCTGAGCCTTGCTTGACGATGCCGCCATTTTTAACCAGCAGTTTCCCCGGCCCGCCAATTTCAACGTTACCGCCTTTCAGTTTGATGTAGGCTCCGCCGCAGATCAGAACCAGCTCGTCCTGTGCTGTCACCGTCATTTTTTTCCCACTGGCAATATGCGTATCGTCCGTTGACCAGGTGGTGAATTTCCCGCCCTGCGCCTGAACGTCGATGTCGCCTTTGGCGGCAAACATTTTGGTTCCCTGACGGCTGTAGAGGCTGATTTGATCACCGGCGGCGACGGTGAATTTCTTCGTCGCGCCGATATCCACCTGCTTACCGGCGGTCAGCGTCAGGCTGTCTTCCGCGTACAGCTGCATGCTGTCACCGCTGACAATACCTACGCCTTTTGGTGCGCTTAAAAGCAAAACGGCCTGCTGAAGTTTGTCGAGTTTCTGCTGTAACAGCGTCTGTTGTCGATCGATGTCGGCGGCTAATGCCTGGGCCTGCTGAGCACTGGTCGACAGGCTCTGCATTTCTACCATCGCACTGGAAAGAAGTGCTTTGGCCTGTTGCATATCAAGTTGCTGACCTCCGGCGGAGGCCTGTACATCGGCGGAAATAAACACACCCTTGCCGCCACGAACGGCCACCCAGTCATCGGTACGCAGTTCTGCTCCATGTCCGCGGTCTTTACGCTTATCGTCGACCAGCGCACCGAGGTTCAGCTGACTTTTGCCGCTGGCCGGTGTGGAAAGCTTGATGTGTTCTTTGCCACGCGTATCGTCTAATCGAAGTTTGTTATTAGCCGGAGTGCGGATGACGTTTCGCTTGTAATTCGGTAACGCTACATGATCCGGATGCGTTGAATCATGCAGCGCATAGGCGATATAAGGCCGGTCAACGTCACCGTTCTCGAAGGCAATCGCCACGCCGGTGGAATCCAGCAGCGGCATATGGAAGCCGTAGGTATCACCGGAATACGGTTTGGCCAGACGCAGCCAGCAGCTCTCAAAGCCTTTCTGCCATTCGGTGCGATCGAAGCCAAACTGCGCACGGTACAAACCGTCGGCGTTGATGTGCGCGTAAGGTTCATCCGGATGTGCGCTGGAGATACGGGCAGGCAGCGTGCCGGTGACGGTTGGCCACGGCAGCAGAGCAGGGCGATACGGATGCTGGGTATTGCGCGGAACCGCGGTAAAGGTGACGAAGTACGCCGTGTCGCGGGCGACGTTTTTAGAGTTCGTGGAGACAATAAGCAAGCCGTCCGGCGCTTCCGGCCAGTCTTTGCCGGGCGTGGTGATGACCATCCCCGGACGCAGCGTCATGCAGTTGGACTTACCCTCAAAGACGATCTGTTCACTGAGGTAACGTTCCTGACGGCGTCTGGCGTACCACATGCCCTGTCCGGGTTCGCTGCTGTATTCTTTGCCCGGCTCAGGATAGTACTCACCCCAGCGGTAATCTTCGCCAACCAGCGCCGGATAGTCAGGATTGGTGTCTGTCGTACCGGTCATATCGCTTTGCGCAGCGGGGTAATAGTCGTCGTTAACCGTGACAGATTTCGGGATAGATTTACGGCTGACCGACATGTCCCAGACTGATTCCAGGCCGCCGTCGAACATGCCCGCCGGGTTACGGAATGGGATAGCCACCGGTTCCGGCCAGGCGTAAGAATGGTCGGCCAGGACCATCACGTCGCAGTTGTTCTCTTCGTCATATTCGAAGAAGTACGAGATGCCGCTGTCGGCCAGGCGGCGCGCAATGTGGACGTACTCACTTTCACCGAACTGCATCATGAATTTTTTCAGCGGATACTGATCATTGAGCGCAAACCGAAAATCCAGCCGGTCCATGTTGTAACGCAGGAAAGTGTTTTCGGTCATGCTGATGATGCTGTCGTTCTGGTAAATCGCGTTATTGCTGCCCTGATTTAACCGGGTGACGCGGTGTTCCAGCGTGGCGACGTAGCGGGTTTCATCGGCAGAAGTGCTGCACTGGCGGAACTGCGTGATCACACCGGGGATGATGCGCGGCTTAACCGATTCCCATGGCTTGCCGTCGGGGTACATCAGGAACAGGGCGGTATAGTTGATGATATGCTGAGCGGGAATGTCTTTCAACGCGCTGGTAAACTCAATCTCATAGCGCAGAATATCGCTGATGGCCTCGCTGCCGCTGAATTTGAGCACCGAAATATCAACGCCCGGCTGCTGAGATTCCAGCCGTTTAAGTCTTAACTGGTAGTGGTTATGGATCGGTAATTTACTGCCTGCAAGAATGTAATCCTGAATGCTCATCGTTTAAGTCCTTTTAACGCTCATGGGCGTGAATACCAAAACTGAAACCAAATAACGGGAAATCACGTTATATAAACAGCAATGACTACCTAAAGCTCTTCCTGCTTATCAATCCATAGTGCAGCAGTGGAAGGCGATGATAATTGATGGTCATAATTCAATAATAAAGTATTTATGGTGTGAATATATCAATGAGTTTAAGTTTTCTGCATCAACAGAATACTTACAGCGCACCATTGTCTTAAATCTTCCGTTCCCGAAATGAGAAAGTAGCATAAGTCAGTGATGCACTAAAGCAAACTAGGTCACGGAAAAATGTAACGAAATTATTAATGAGGGAGGGTGTGGAGATTTATTAGGATGATTCTCGCTAATCACTCAGAGTTTTCTTTAGTGAAAAGTCTGAGTGATTAGATGCTTGCTAATTAATGGAATGATCGCGCCTTCACTAAAGCCAGATTTTTCTCATCAACTTAATAAAGAACAATGCATCACTAATGTTACTTATTCCTTTAAATAAACAATGCAGCGATATCTGAGTTATGAAATTAGCTTTCATGCCAGAGGTGTTCGGAACCCATTTCCGGTAAAGTCCCAAAAAGTGACGCGCTTCCACGAGCGCATGCCTGTACAAAAACACCTTAATTTTTTTTTGTTCCTTTTCTGCAAATCTGATGATTTCCTCAATCACTTCGATATAGCTCAACGCCCGAACATCGTAGTAATCAGGCCGGTGCGTGATAGAGGCTGTGTTGCTGATGTAGATATAATCCTTAACATCCGACACGTAAAACCGACCATTGCAAGCGGCGAGGTGTATCGTCCAGAGAAGGTCTTTATGACTTTTACCGGGCTGAAAGCTCAGCGAATACTGTCTGATATACGAAGATCTGACAATCTGCAGCCAAAGGTAGTGCGGTCATTCGCGATGCGTCACGCAGTGGCGTATCCACTCATGTCCGGGTAAGGTTTTTCCGTAGAGCTGTTTGTAGTGGCACACTGAATTTGGCCTCCTGGTTTGGGGTTCGTCGCAGCAGTTATAAATACTGGCGGCAGCCTAGGAAGCCTGACGTCACGAGAGTGGCATTACTGAGCCTTGTGCGTGAAGTTTATCGCGAAAGTAACGGCTCAGCAGGAGCGCGAAGCATTGCCGCGATGGTCACCACCAAAGGTATAAAACTGAGCCGCTGGCGGGCGACAAAGCTGATGAAAGCGCTCAATATGATCAGCTGTCAGCAACCTGGCCATCGTTATAAGAAGGCGTCAAAGGAACACATTGAGATCCCTAATTATCAGGATCGCCAGTTTGCTGTTACCGAGCCTAATCAGGTCTGGTGCGGTGCTGTGACTTATATCTGGACGGGAAAACGCTGGGCTTATCTGGCTGTTGTACCCGATTTGTTTTCCCGTAAACCGGTTGGCTGGGCGATGTCATTTTCCCCGGACTCTGCAATTACAGCGAAAGCGCTCTCCATGGCCTGGGAAGCGCGAGGAAAGCCCGCTAATTTACTGTATCACTGGGATCAACGTAGCCATTATATCAGCACGAATTTCAGACATTTACTGTGGAGATATCAGTTAAAGCAAAGCCTGAGTCTCCGGGGGAATTACTGGGATAACAGCCCGATGGAACGTTTTTTTAGAAGTCTGAAAACAGAATAGCTGCCGGATAATGGATACACTAATTTTAGCGAAGCCAGCACAGCGATAACGAATTACATAACGGGATATTCCAGCCAGCTAAGACCTCATCAATATAACGGTGGATTTGCCACGCATGATAATCAGCTGCGTCAGCTCGCCTTTTATAGTGATTGTCGGGTGATAGCGGTTCAGTATCGTCTGGCACCTGAACACATCTATCCAGCTGCGCATGACGATGCCGGACAGGCGGCAAACCTTATCCGGCATTACGCTGTTAGGCTTAGCATTGAGCCCGAACGGATAACGCTGATGGGCGACAGCGCTGGCGGAGATATTGCACTGATCACTGCTCTGCGTTTAAGAAATGCCAGGCAGTGGTTACCGCAGCAACTAGTTCTGATATATCCGATGCAGGATGCGACGGCTGCATCTGACAGCCATAATCGCAATGGTGAGGATTACGTGCTCACCGGCGACACTTTGCTTAACGGTTTTGAAACCTATTTTCCGCAAACAGACTTCATGCATCCTGAAGTTAGCCCTTTGTTACGCGATGACTTTGCCGGAATGCCGCCGGTTCATATTATCACTGCGGAATACGATCCTTTATGTGACGAAGGCGAGGCGCTATTCTCCCGGCTGACGGAACAGGGCGTTGAGTGCACCGTGCAGCGCTATCTGGGTGTAATCCACGGATTTTTCCAGCTGGCGGGGATCAGCCAGACAGCGCGGTGGTCATGAGGGATATCGCGGCATACGTCAGTTCATCGGATAAGCCGTAATTTTTTTCATACGCATCAGGCCGCTGTTGGCCTGTTCGCATAATTCAAAGAGCACGGGGATCAGATGCGCTGAAGCTTTGAGATAGCCGCTGACCTGTGCAATCCCTTCAGGCGGTAAAACCTCGCAGTTCTCAAGCCCTTCACTCAGACACAGTAATCCCTGACATAATCCGCCAGCGGACTCCGATGCCAGCGCGCTGAGGTCATAAAGCTGCGCTTCCCCGAAGTGGCTGAGATCCAGCCCCTCAATCAGTGAACGAAAAACGGTAACAGAGTTTGCTGTGAAGGCCGTGCTGTTTTCAGTATTAGTCATGAAGATCATTCCATTGTCAGTGAGTCGAGGCCCCCATTACTGGCGGGGTGATTGCCGCTGCCAGATAACTCTATGCCTGTTTTTGCAGCAATGAAATAACCTGTGTTTATTTACAGTGGTTTGTTGTCGGAACTGGAAGATACCTCGCAAATCTATGTCACAGAAACGGAGATTTTGTGCGCCAGAATCGAATTTAGGAGATAATGAAATAAATTGGTTAGTTAATAACAGCATTTTCCAGATATTATTCTGACGATTTTTAATTAACTCAAATTACTTATAATTATATTCAGTGGTTGTCACGTGATGCAATAGTCACACTGGTATGATTTACTTATTGATGCTATTTTACAATGCAATTGTTATGAAATATTTCAATTACTCCTTCATAAAAGTCGACCATTGCTTATATTATTATCGTATTGTTTTTTATTTGAGCGTTAATACACAAAATATTTCGCGTAGTTACATATCAAAATGTTATTGCCTGCTAATTATCCAGTATATATAATTTCCTTATAAGGAACCTTCTGAATTTTCACTTTGTAGCTCGTCATACCTATGTTAATTATTTATACGCGGCGTAAGACCGCACACACATCACATAAATAATAAAGACAGGGTAATAATGAGCAATTTAAAGGCGTCAATATTCATTGGCGGCGTCGTGCTGTCCGCGTTATCGGGCAGTGCGCAAGCCGAGATTACTGTTTTAGATAAAAATCCTCAGAGTAATGCTTTGCTGGCACCATTAAGTTTACAGGTGGGTGGTAGCATTCGTCCGGAGTGGATTTTTAATAACGGCGAAGAGCCTGGTTATTATAAAAATGGTCACGATGGCGGCACTCGCTTTCGCTTCCGTGGTGATTATAAACTGACGCAAGACACCTCCGTCATTGCCTACTATGAGTTGGGTGTGGACATGGCACACCTGCTGGGGATGGATGGCCACTATGAAGAAGGTTCCCGCCGCGACACGCAGCGTCAGTTATATGCAGGCTTTAAAGATGACCGCTATGGGACATTAACCTATGGCCATCAGTATGGTATTTATTATTCTGTCGTCGGGATTAAAAGCGACGTATGGGATAACGATGGTCATGCAGGCGGCACAGGTATTGGTATTAATGGCAATTACGATGGTGCGAATAAGCCAAAAAACAGCATTAAATATACCAATGACTTTGGTCCTGTGACGTTATATGCCAACTACTTATTACCTGAGGATGAGATTCAGGCGGGTGAGGATCAACATTATCGCCGTAATAATGGGGGCGGTTTAGGTTTTGATTACAAAATCACCAAAGATTTAGTCTGGAGTGCAGCGTATAGCCTGACTGATGCCACGGTGAAAGATAATCAATATAACGAAAAAGATTATCACCAGCAGCTTTCTGGTACCGCATTAACCTGGCAGCCGAATAACTGGTACATCGTCGGTACCGGCAGTTATTACAAAGATTTTGTGCCGAGCACGCGTGAAAATCCTGTCGATCATTACTTTGCCGGCAGCGGCTATGGTGTGGAAGGCTTCGCCGGTTATACCTTTAATATCGACAAACCGTTCCTGAAATCTATTCAGCCATACGTTGCAGCCGATTCCCTGCAACTGAAAGGCGGCGAAGAATATCACGCAAACCACGTCTATCTGGGCGCAGGCACTACCATCGGTTACGGCTTGTCTGTCTATGTGGAACGCACACTGGCGCATTCTACCGACAACGAACCGGACCAGACCTGGGTCACCGTCTTCTACGATTTCTAATTCACACACCTTGTGGATCATCAGGCCAGCGCATTTGCGCTGGCTATTTTACATCAGCACACCCGCTTAGTGCGTCAACGTTTCCGCCACTTCTATAGCCATCACGTCGTCATCACTGAACGGCATCTCCAACGTCTGATACAGAACTTCCAGCCGTTCACACAGAATATAACCGCGCAGGTCTTTCGCCTGCGGATTATCCAACGAGACAATGGCATAAGACAACGCACGACAGTGATCGACGATTTCTTCCAGTTCTAGCGGGGTATTGCCGTAAAGGTTAGACATTTTAGTTCTCCAGCTGATAGTTGATTAACTACCTTCAGAGACGCTAATCCCGATGGTGGTAGCTCAAACAGCGTTAGCGTTCCGGCCAGTCTGGAATCCGGTGCTTCGTGAGAAGCCACTGTCTGAGCCACCATAATTTGGGTGAGTGCAGACCGTACCATATTTGCTCTATTTTCATAGAGTTGATAGCACCAAACTGGGACAGAACGCTAATTCTGGCTGCGGATTTGGCCGCAGCGAAGAGAGTCTAATACGTGGAAATTTATACAGTAAGAGGAATTTTTAAGCCGTTTTAAGCTTTGCGAGATGTCTTGGAAAAGGAGGCGTAATGAGATGAAACGCTATAATTCACCTTTCTAATATTCATACGGGTGATCAATCGATAAAATAATTCCTAGAACTTATTAGGAATAATTATTTATAGCGCGCAGTCGCTAAGGATTGAACATGCCGACTTACGATTTCAAAGTAGGAGAAAAGTACACAAGGGCAGATGTTTATCGGATTTGTGAAGTACCAGTAGAGAAGCAAAAAGGGGAATGGCTTACCGGGTATCGCGTATATGAAGGACGGTATTTTATTTTTTGTACCGTCGGCGGCGCAGGGAGAACTGGCGATGATCATGGCAATCATTTTATCGACGAAGATTTGTTATGGCATGGAAAATCAAAATCTCATATTGGTCAAAAATCCATTATTAACTTGCTTGCAACGGGCAGTGAAGTTTTTGTGTTCTATCGTTCACATGATAGAGAACCCTTTTCCTTTGCAGGGCTAGGAACACCGAAGGTCATCAAAGAGACTCAACCTGTTGAAGTTGTGTGGTCATTTTCAAAAACACCAATGACCACATCTCTACCAGAAGAAATTTCAGAGCCAGAGAGGTTTATTGAAGGCGCGGTCAAAACTATCACGGTTAATGCCTACGAACGTGACCCGCATGCTCGGCAGAAATGTGTCGAATATTACGGATTCGAATGTGTAGTTTGCGGATTTGAGTTTGAGAAATTTTACGGTGCTTTAGGTAAAAACTTCATCCATGTGCATCATCTCAAACCATTGGGTGAAATTGGGAAAGCCTATGAGGTCGATCCCGTGAAAGACTTACGGCCAGTTTGTCCCAATTGTCACTCTATGTTGCACAAGCAAAAACCTGCCTTATCAATTGAAGAACTCAAAACGCATCTTAAAAATCAATAATGCCAATATTAAGAGGCGCTTTCTTGCGCCTCAGTATCCCCTCTCAAAAAAATCCTTCCCATCTTCAGTTGTCCCATCAGCAGCGTAGTATCACTGTAATTCGCCGGTACGGCGACGGGGCTTATGCTGATGTTTAAACGCTGTCGCATTAAGGGCAGCAGTGTCCGCAAATTACCTCGGCACTGAATATCGTGACGACAGGATTGGGTTACGCGCCAGCGTCACTGAGTAAGATTGATGAAACCAATGTGAGGTGTCTGCCCTGGCAGGGCAGACATTAACGACGCAAATCGCGCTGGCCTGGCGCAATACAGATAATTGCGAGGCCGCGCTGCATCTGGTGGGATTGTTGTCGGTTAAACCACAATAATCACAGACACGCGGCGGTTCTGAGCGCGTCCTGCCTGGGTTTTATTGCTGGCGACCGGTTGGCTCTGGCCTAATCCGCGGGTATGGATATTGGCGCGCGGCATGCCAGCATCGGCAAAGGCGTCAGCAACGGTATTCGCACGGCGCAGCGAAAGATCGTTGTTGTAGCTGGCGTCGCCGTAATTATCGGTATGGCCGTCGAGATTGACCTTATTCAGACCAACGTGCAGAAGTTCGCCCGCCAGTTTTTCTACCGACTGCTTACTTTCGGCGGAAAGCGTGTCCTGATTATTGCCAAACAGAACTTTGGCATCCAGCCCCAGTTCCCAGCCCGCATCAGTCTGTGAGAAGCCATTTTTTTGCAGCACCGCGATTTGTTCCGGGGTCAATCCAGCAGGTTTGGCCTGACAGGCGGCGAGGAGCAGAATGCAAAGTCCCATAGCGGCGAACTGATACCAGGTTTTAAAAGTATTGCAGGTCTTCATCGTTATTAATTCCTTTTAGTCTTTCATTGCAGCGGAAAGTGGCATTCCTGTAGAAACATGCCAGCAACTGCCAGAGATTTTCTTCGAGCGATACATGGCCTCATCGGCCTTTTCCAGAATTTCTTTTGTACTGTTTGCCTGTGAGGGCGAAAGTGCAATGCCAATACTGAGTGAGATATCCAGCGTTTTGTTGTTAAGCAAAATGACCGGCGTTTTCATGATCTCGACAATCCGCTCGGCAAATGCCACCGCTTCGGCGGTAGAAATCATCGGCTCAAGCAGGATGGCAAACTCATCGCCGCCCAGACGTGCCAGCACATCACCTTTGCGCAGCGTTTTCGCCAGCCGTTCGCCAATCACCATCAGTACCCGATCGCCGGCAGCATGTCCGAGTGAGTCATTGATTTCCTTAAAATTATCAACATCGATGAACAGCAACGCCAGCGAAAGCGGCGGGCGCATCGGATTGAAACACTGATTAAGGGTATCAATGAAAAACGCGCGATTATGCAGACCGGTCAGACCGTCGTGCAACGCTTTTTTCGTCAGCGAGACGTTCTCATTCCTCATGTGGTTCTCCCAGGCTTCCAGCTCAGTCAGCAGGCTGTTGAAGTCCTGGCTCAGTGTATGCAGCTCCGCAATCGGCGCAGAAGGAACGCGCAGGTTAAACGAGCGGTTAGCACTGACTTCATGGGTAACATGCGTAATGTGACCAAGGGCATCGACGATGCCTTTTTGCATCCGGCGGGAAAAATACAGCGCAACCAACGCGGTCAGTACCAGACAGCCGAGCAGGCTAAGAACGGTTTCCAGCAGGAAACCAATCAGGCTGCTGCCGTTTCCCGCCAGCCATACAGTACCGATGACTGAGCCCGAATGCACCACCGGTATCGTGACGGGTTCCGGAAACGCCACATGACCGACTATCTGACCAAGTTTTTCCCAGTTGCTGTTCACCGGACGTAGCCACTCGGTGAAGGTCGCGCCCGCCGGAGTCAGAATTTTTGCCTGCGCGAAATCGCCGCGGCGGGCGATAAATTCCAGCGAGTCATGCGCCGCCGCCGGGTCATTAAAGACCAGCGCGGCTTCTGTGGTGTACCCGATAGCGCGCGCGGTCAGTTGCAGATTGCTTTCCGCGTGCGAGCGCAGGGCGATTAATGCCAGCAGCGTCAGCAGAAAACCGGCGAGTCCGATCGCCGTTAAAATCACAATTACATGAATTCGGTTCAGTGCAGCGCTCAGCGTCAGGCGCTGGCCAGACTGTTCAACGTCAGGAACAGGAATTTTATTTTCCATGGTCACTCCTTTTCCCTGGCAAGTTGTAATACGGCGGGATTAACCCGCACGCCGCTGCGGGACAGCGTGTCCAGATTCAGTTTGAATCCGGTATGAAGTGGCGTCATCACCAGACAAAATGCGTTCAGTAATGCACAGGCATCATCCTGTTCACCGATAGTTAAAATGGCATGGCCTTCCAGACGCTGATGTAAATCCGCCTGCTGATCCGCTGTCGTGCTGCCGGAATAAATGGCGTCGCACTCTGAGATGAGCAACGGGCTGTCGAAAGGAAGCGTCATGACTTTGAGTGGTCTTCCGGTGAATGCGCTGCCATCGGGGGTGAGTTGCGCGGCATATTTCACGGGAGGGATGATGCAAAGCGTCAAGGCGGAAGAAGGCGTGGCACCCGGCCAGCGTGAGTAGCTCAGAATACCGTTGACGGTCTGTGCCACAGCCGCATCCGCCTGCGGATCGCTTGCCTGAGCAACACCTGATGTCAGCGGAGCGACCAGCAGCATCATCAGCAGGGCAACACCATACGCAGCCTTAACAAAACGGCGCAGGGATGTCCTTGCTGGTGGGTAAAAAGTTGATCGGGCTTTTCCCATTGAGTCGCTCTGTGTTGCTTCCGGTTGAAATTATTACAGCGGCGTAAGAATAACTTTATCGGCAATAGTTCCGAAAGTGTAAGTGGAAAAATTTTCGTGCTGCAATGTGGCTCTCTTTGTGCCGTATTTTTTACACAAGGAAGAAAAACGGCACATTATGAAGGAATGCTAAAGTATTTCATTTCTTATGTGATTAATAATTGAGCGACCAGGCATGGGCAATGAGTCTATAAATAAAACATCTTGCTGGTATTTCAACCGTTATTTAAATAATAGTCACGGGCATAACAAAATATCACAAAAAATAAATGTTACCGTAATCACTATTTGATGAATTTAAATTAGAGAAAATGTTAATAGTTTGGAATTTAAAGGAATATCAGACCGCGTTTTAGAGATATTCGTGACCATGATCTCAAAGCTATGCTGTTACCCAGATTTTTATGCTGCCAATAGGTATCATGCCCGCATTAATGGTATGTTTTATCCGTCAGGGTGGTTTTTTTGATGACGGGTGCAGTAAAAAAACATCAACCATTCCTGGGGAAACGGAATTATTTTTATAATTAGGTACTGAGGAATCATGGATAATACAACAATCGGGACACTGTCTAAAAAATCGGTAAGCTCCTGGCGTAAAACAGACACCATGTGGATGTTAGGTTTATATGGAACGGCAATTGGTGCAGGCGTTCTTTTCCTCCCTATTAATGCTGGTATCGGTGGTTTAATTCCATTAATCATCATGGCTATCCTCGCCTTTCCAATGACATTCTTCGCTCACCGCGGATTAACCCGGTTTGTATTATCCGGAAAGAACGCCGGTGAAGATATTACGGAAGTCGTGGAAGAGCATTTCGGTATTTCAGCCGGTAAATTAATTACTCTGCTTTATTTCTTCGCCATCTATCCTATTCTGCTGGTTTACAGCGTGGCGATCACCAATACGGTTGAAAGCTTTATTACTCACCAGATGCATATGAATGCGCCACCTCGCGCATTGCTGTCATTGATCCTCATTCTGGGCTTAATGACGCTGGTGCATTTTGGTCAGGATATGATCGTAAAAGCGATGAGTATTCTGGTGTTCCCGTTTGTCGCAGTGCTGATG
Organism: Rahnella bruchi; assembly: GCF_003614975.1. Lineage (GTDB taxonomy): Bacteria > Pseudomonadota > Gammaproteobacteria > Enterobacterales > Enterobacteriaceae > Rahnella > Rahnella bruchi. The sequence continues at coordinate 40,252 of NZ_QZWI01000006.1, forward strand.
GCGCTGGCGCTGTACCTTATTCCTAACTGGAATACGTCAGTCTTTGAAAATGTTTCGCTGTCCGGCAATGGCGTGGGCCACGGCATGCTGATGACGTTGTGGCTGGTCATCCCGGTGATGGTCTTCTCCTTCAACCATTCACCGATTATCTCCTCTTTTGCTGTCGCAAAACGCAAAGAGTACGGCGATGACGCTGAAAAAAAATGTTCACGTATTCTGGCGTTTAGCCACATCATGATGGTTATCACCGTGATGTTCTTCGTCTTCAGCTGCGTGCTGAGCCTGTCTCCGGCAGACCTGATGGAAGCCAAATCTCAGAACGTGTCTATTCTGTCTTATTTAGCCAACCACTTCTCTAACCCGGTCATTGAATATATCGCACCGTTTATTGCCTTTATTGCGATTACCAAATCTTTCCTCGGGCATTATCTGGGGGCGCGCGAAGGTTTCAACGGTATGGTGATTAAATCCCTGCGCGGAAAAGGCAAAACGATTGCCCTGCCAACGCTGAACCGTTATACCGGCATCTTCATGTTATTAACCACCTGGTTAGTCGCTACTCTGAATCCAAGTATTCTGGGTATGATTGAAACTCTGGGTGGCCCGATTATTGCGATGTTGTTATTCCTGATGCCTATGTATGCAATTCGCAAAGTGCCGGCGATGAAGAAATACAGCGGCCACATCAGCAACGTGTTTGTGGTTATTATGGGCCTGATTGCAATGTCAGCCATCGTATTTAGCCTGATTGGTTAATTATTAAAACGTTAAAATAAAATGTAATAAAGTGAGTGGGAATATTCCTGCTCACTTTTATCCTGTGTTTTTGCCCGTCATATTATTCACATGGAGTGTCCACCGTGATCAGCGTCTTCGATATTTTCAAAATTGGTATTGGTCCTTCCAGTTCGCATACTGTTGGCCCGATGAAAGCCGGGAAAATATTCACTGATGAACTTATCTCTTCTGGCCATATTACTGATACCACCCGCGTGGCTGTCGATGTCTATGGCTCTTTATCGTTAACCGGTAAAGGTCACCATACCGATCTGGCGATCATTATGGGGCTGGCTGGCAATATGCCGGATGATGTGGATATCGATGCGATCCCGGGGTTTATCCGCCAGGTGGAAACGTCCGGGCGACTGATGTTGGGCAAGGGCGCCAAAGAAGTGGATTTTCCGGCGGGTTCCGGCATGAATTTCCATTTCAATAATCTGCCGCTGCACGAAAACGGCATGACCATCCGCGCATTCAACGGCGACGAGCTGTTGTACACGCAAACCTACTATTCCATTGGTGGCGGCTTTATTGTCGAAGCCAGCAAATTCGGTATGCAGGATGAAAACCCGGTGGTGCGTCCGTATCCGTTCCGGTCTGCCAGTGATTTGCAAAAACACTGTACCGACACCGGCCTTTCATTGTCGGCTCTTATGCTGCAAAACGAGCTGGCGGACCATACCCGCACAGAAATCAGCGATCACTTTGCGGCAATCTGGAACGTGATGAGCGAAGGCATCACGCGCGGTATCCATACCGAAGGTCTGCTGCCGGGGCCGATGAAAATCAACCGTCGTGCAGCGGCGCTGCGCCGTATTCTGGTCACACAGGATAAAAACAACGTCGATCCGATGGGCGTCGTGGACTGGATAAATATGTTCGCCATGGCGGTAAATGAAGAAAACGCGGCAGGCGGACGTGTTGTGACGGCACCCACTAACGGCGCATGCGGAATCATTCCTGCAGTTCTGACGTATTACGATCAGTTTATCCGTCCGATCAGCCCGGACTCTTACAGCCGTTTCTTCCTGGCGTCCGGCGCGGTCGGCATTTTGTTTAAAATGAACGCTTCGATTTCCGGTGCAGAAGTCGGTTGTCAGGGCGAAGTGGGCGTGGCGTGTTCTATGGCGGCAGCGGGTCTGACTGAACTGCTGGGCGGCAGCACCGCGCAGGTGTTTATGGCAGCGGAAATTGCGATGGAACATCACCTCGGGCTGACCTGTGATCCGCTGGCCGGACAGGTTCAGGTGCCATGCATCGAGCGAAATGCCATTTCAGCGGTGAAAGCAGTGAATGCTTCACGTATGGCGCTGCGTCGTACCAGTGAGCCGCGCGTGTGTCTCGATAAAGTTATCGAAACCATGTACGAAACTGGCAAAGACATGAACTCGAAATACCGTGAAACCTCGACGGGCGGGCTGGCAATTAAAGTTCTCGCCTGTAACTAATACCCGGCACCCTTCAGGCTGCCTCCGCATTAGCCGCTTTCATTCAGCCCGAAGGGTTCAGGATATTCCAGTGATGCCGTATATGACTAAAAAGGCGGGAAATCGCCTTTCTCGTCTCCTTCCTGATTTTTGTCCTGTGCTATGTTTTCAGATACCTGCATTACGCTGAGGTATGTTTTTGCTGCCTCACAACACCTGGAAAACAGTTAAAAGGAAAGATCCGGCATGTCTAAATTCTTTATGAATGACCGTAAGTCTCTGATTAACGATGTTATAGAAGGGGTGATCCTGACCTCTCCCTACAAAAATCTGGCAAAACTGGACGTCGATCCGGCCATTCGCGTGGTGGTTCGCCGCGACTGGGATAAGAAAAAAGTTGCCCTGATTTCCGGCGGTGGCTCCGGCCACGAACCGGCGCACGTCGGTTTTGTCGGTAAGGGTATGCTCACCGCTGCGGTGTGCGGCGAAGTATTTGCCTCACCGAGCGTGGATGCAGTGCTGAATGCCATTGTGGCGGTCACCGGTAAAGCGGGCTGTCTGCTGATCGTGAAAAACTACACCGGCGACCGCCTGAACTTTGGTCTGGCTGCCGAGAAAGCCAAAGGCATGGGTTATGACGTTGAGCTGGTGATGGTATCAGACGACATTTCTCTGCCGGATAACAAGCAGCCACGTGGTATCGCAGGTACGGCGCTGGTGCATAAAATTGCCGGTTATGCGGCGGAGCAGGGGAAATCCCTCAAAGATGTGACCAAAATCGCGCAGCAGGCCATTGATGCCACCGCCAGCATCGGTGTGGCAGCCGCGGGATGCAGCCTGCCGGGTGGCGGTGAAGATGAAGAAGAACAGCGTATCGAATCTGGTCATGTTGAGCTGGGCTTAGGTATTCACGGCGAGCCGGGCGTCTCGACGATGAAAACCCAGAACAGTAAAAAAGTGGTGGATACGCTGGTCGAAAAGCTCCAGCAACACGTGAAAAAGAGCGACAAGCTGGCTGTGCTTATCAACAACCTCGGCGGCGTTTCACCGCTTGAGATGAACCAGATCACCAAAGAAGTCGTGCATTCGGCGCTGGGCAGTTCGGTGCGTTATCTCATCGGCCCGGCATCGCTGGTCAGTGCGCTGGATATGAAAGGATTTTCGCTTTCTGTGATCGCGCTGAAGGGCGGAATTGAGGAGGCACTGCTGGCCGAAGTAGAGGCCGCCGGCTGGCATCCGCTGGTTAAGCTGGAAAAACTGGCGACCAAAAAAGGGAAAGCCATCAGCGATAAAAAATCCGTGAAAGCGTCGTCAAATGCTGAAGTCGGGAAGATTGTAGAAACAATTACGCAGACACTTTCTGGTCTGGAAGATGAGCTGAACAAACTGGATGCCAAAGTGGGTGACGGCGATACCGGGTCGACATTTGCGACCGGCGCGCGCGACATTCAGAAGCAAAACAAGGGCAAAAAGCTGCCGCTGAACAATGTTGCGGATCTTCTTGGCGTGGTGGGCGATCGTCTGGCGACCGTGATGGGGGGATCGAGCGGCGTGTTGATGTCGATCTTCTTCACGGCTGCCGGTAAGAAAGTCGCCGAAGGGGAGAAATTACCGAAAGCACTGTTGTTCGGCCTGGAGCGCATGAAGCATTACGGCGGTGCCGATCTCGGCGATCGCACGATGATCGACGCACTTCAGCCTGCACTGGAAGCCCTAGGTAAGAAAGATGCGCTGAAAGGTGCCGCGAAAGCCGCTGCTAAAGGCGCAAAAGATACGGCAGGCATGAAGAAAGCCAATGCCGGGCGCTCATCCTATCTCAGCAGCGACAGCCTGAAAGGTGTTAAAGATCCGGGTGCCGTCGCAGTCGAAAAAGTGTTTGAGGCGCTGGCTAAGAAATAAGTCATCCCGTAGTAATCGAAAAGGCCTGCCGGGAAACCGGTGGGCCTTTTTATTGCAAACAGCAAAATTGATCTAAAACAAGTTTTGGTCATTTGTCCGCCCCCAGCTTACTTCCCACCCGTATAATTTGCGGCCAATTATTTGCCGCCGATGAAGAACCTCTTTATGCCAATCAGCCTGATCCAACCCGATCGCACCCTGTTTTCTTACCCTCGCTACTGGGCCGAATGTTACGGCACTGCGCCGTTTTTCCCGATGAGCCGGGCGGAAATGGATGAACTGGGCTGGGACAGTTGTGATGTGATCGTAGTGACTGGCGATGCGTATGTTGATCATCCGAGTTTCGGTATGGCGATCATTGGCAGAATGCTGGAAGCGCAGGGGTTTCGTGTCGGGATCATCGCGCAGCCGGACTGGACCAACAAAGACGATTTCATGCGGCTTGGCAAACCGAATCTGTTTTATGGCGTGACCGCCGGCAATATGGATTCGATGATCAACCGTTATACCGCAGACCGTAAACTGCGCCATGACGATGCCTATACGCCGGGTAACGTTGGCGGAAAACGTCCGGATCGCGCCACGCTGGTCTATACGCAACGCTGCAAGGAAGCCTTCAGTGATGTGCCAGTTGTACTCGGCGGAATCGAAGCCAGTCTGCGGCGTATCGCGCATTACGATTACTGGTCTGATACCGTGCGGCGTTCGGTGCTGGTAGATTCCAAGGCCGATATGCTGATTTACGGCAACGGTGAAAGGCCGCTGGTGGAAGTGGCGCACCGTCTGGCGGCGGGCGAATCTATTACTGATATTCACGACGTGCGCAATACCGCAGTCATGCGCAGAACGGCGCTGATCGGCTGGAGTGGTGTCGATTCCACGCGCCTGGATAAGCCGGGTCGCATTGAGCCGATCATGAATCCTTATGGCGAAGACTTGCCGTGTTCAGAAGGCGAATTGCCAGCACCGGATGCTCCGCAACCGGTAACCGTGCGTGCGCCAAAGCTTAAGCCGTGGGAAAAAACGTACGTATTGCTGCCGTCATTTGAAAAAGTGAAAGGCGACAAAGTGCTGTACGCCCATACCTCGCGTATTTTGCATCACGAAACCAATCCCGGCTGCGCGCGCGCCCTGATGCAAAAGCATGGTGATCGCTATGTGTGGATTAATCCACCGGCGATCCCGTTATCGACTGAAGAGATGGACGAGGTTTTTGGCCTGCCATTCCAGCGCGTACCGCATCCTTCCTACGGCAAAGCAACTATTCCGGCGTATGACATGATCCGTTTTTCGATCAATATCATGCGTGGCTGTTACGGCGGGTGTGCGTTCTGTTCGATCACCGAGCACGAAGGGCGGATCATTCAGAGCCGTTCGGAAGAGTCGATCGTTCGGGAAATCGAAGAGATCCGCGACAGCGTGCCGGGATTCACTGGCGTGATTTCCGATCTCGGGGGACCGACCGCCAACATGTATATGCTGCGCTGTCAGTCGCCAAAAGCGGAACAAAGCTGTCGCCGCGCATCCTGCGTGTATCCCGAAATATGTACGCACATGGACACTAACCATGAGCCGACGATCAATCTTTACCGCCGCACGCGCAGCCTGAAAGGTATCAAGAAAATCCTGATCGCTTCGGGTGTAAGGTATGATCTGGCGGTAGAAGATCCGCGTTATATCAAAGAGCTGGCCGAACATCATGTTGGCGGTTATCTGAAGATCGCGCCGGAACACACCGAAACCGGCCCGCTTTCTAAAATGATGAAGCCGGGCATGAGCAGTTATTACCGGTTCAAGGAACTGTTTGACAGTTACTCAAAACAAGCCGGAAAAGAGCAGTATCTGATCCCGTATTTCATCTCCGCGCACCCTGGCACGCGCACCGAAGATATGATCAATCTGGCGCTGTGGTTGAAGAAAAACCGCTTCCGTCTGGATCAGGTGCAGAACTTCTATCCGTCACCGCTCGCCAGTGCGACCACGATGTATTACAGCGGGAAAAACCCGCTCAGTAAGGTCGATTATAAAAGCGAAGACGTGGTGGTGCCGAAAGGCGATCGTCAGCGGCGGTTGCATAAAGCGCTGCTGCGCTATCATGATCCGGTGAACTGGCCGGTGATCCGCGAGGCACTGACGGCAATGGGAATGCGTCGTCTCATTGGGATCCGCCCGGACTGTCTGGTGCCGCCAGACGGCTTTGATCCGAAGTTTACGCCGTCGCGCTCAGCCAGAGATAAACCGGCAACGACGCGTTTTACCGCGTCCAGAGCACAAAATCCTGCTGCGGGAAAAGGCAAACCGGCCGCGCAAGTAAAAGGCAGCCAGCAGAGAACTAATCGAGGTAAAAAACCGGTTTAAGTTCACTGCTCACCGGGCTGTTATCGGCATTGGCAGGCATTACGTCTGCCATATGCTTCCACCATTGCTGGCAGATATCCGTTTTTGCCACCGCGTTCCACCTTTCTTCCGATTCGATCTCGACATAAGCGAACAGCAGATTGCGTTTTTCATCGAGAAAAATGCTGTAGTGATGCGCACCATGTGCTTTCAGGGTTTCTTCCAGTTCCGGCCAGATAGGCGTATGGCGGCGCTGATATTCCGCGTGCGCATCGGGATTGACCTGCATTACGAAGGATTTACGGATCATATTTTCTCCTGTTGGTTTTGCTCCCACCCCTTCGCAGGGGGAGGAGTAAAGAAATTACACCGGCTTATTCTCTTCACAAAGGCGGAAGCTTAAAAACTACATCGCTTTCAGATACAGCTCGCGCACTTCTTCACGCGTTGGCGTGCGCGGATTACAGGGTGCACACGGGTCAGCCAGCGCTTTATCCAGCCATCCTTCAATATCGGCTTCTTTAATCCCCAACTCTTTGAAACCAGAAGGGATCCCCACGCGGGCGGATAATTTTCGGATAGCATCAATCGCCGCGATGCTGGCCTGCGTTTCGCTGATGCTCTGTGTATGTACGCCCATTGCGCGGGCGATATCAGCAAAACGATGCGGGGTGCAAGCGCGGTTAAACTCTTCGACGACAGGCAGCAAAATCGCATTACAGACGCCGTGCGGCAGGTTGTGTGTTGCGCCCGGCTGATGCGCCATTGCATGAACCAGTCCCAGACCGGCGCTGTTAAACGCCATGCCTGCCAGATATTGTCCCTGCGCCATTTTTTCGCGTGCTTCCAGATTATCCCCGTGATCAACGGCTTTTGGCAGCCACTGGGTGATCATGGAAATCGCGGCCAGCGCGGTCGGATCAGTCAGCGGATGCGCGCCGACAGAAACATAGGCTTCAATAGCGTGCGTCAGGGCATCCATACCGGTCGCAGCGGTAATGCCTGCCGGGATCTTAAGCATAATCGACGGATCGTCGACGGCAATATCCGGGATCAGATTGGTATCAATGATCACTTCTTTTACATGACGCTGGCTGTCGATGATCACCGCATTGCTGGTGAGTTCAGCGGCGGTGCCTGCGGTAGTGTTTATCGCCACCAGAAAGACGCCAGGTTTCGTCACTTTGCCGACACCGGAATAGTTTGTTGCGGGTCCCGGATTCGCGGTCAGAATTTTGATGCCTTTGGCGGTATCAATCGGGCTGCCGCCACCGAAGGCGATCAGGTAATCGCAGTGATTTTCCTGATACTGACGAAAACCTTCATCGACATGGGCTGAGGTTGGATTCGGCACCACGCCGCCGTAGAGAGCGTAGGGCAATCCGGCTTGTTTGAGTGCAGAGAATAAACCGTCGAGCAGGCCGAGTTCGACTAACTGGCCGTCGGTGACGATGAGTGCTTTGCCGTGCTGATGGGTTGCCAGCATCGCGACCATATCTTCGATAGCGCCCTGACCGTGAAGGCTGATTTTAGGTAAGGCCAACATAAAACTCATAAAAAAATCCCTCTCAATTTCCCGTTGTACTCCGGAAAAGGTTATGTGATCCGTGCCCTGCGATGTTCTGTATGTGGTCTTCGCCGATCTTAAGCGGGGAGCATCCGTTGCTCCCCGTTAAAAAATTATCAGACAGTTTTTTTATATCAGGCTTTCAGTGCTGCCTCGAAAGGCGTGACCTCAAAACGTTTGCCGAGGGCAATCAGTTCGTCGGTCTGGATGGTCTGTTTCATGCCACCCATGGAAATGACTTTGACCAGGATCTCTGCCGATTTTTCAGCGGTGTCAATCAGGCCGAAGGCGTCATCCAGCGTCGGGCCGCAGCCAAAAATGCCGTGGAATGCCCACAGCACCAGGCTGTGATGTTGCATCTGATCAGAAGTCGCGGCGCCAATGCCGTCGGTGCCTGGCACCATCCACGGTACGATACCGACACCGTCCGGGAAGACCACCAGACATTCGGTGCTGCATTCCCACAGCTTGCGGGTGATCTTGGCGCTGTCGAGTTCCAGCACATAGGTCAGCGCAATCAGGTTAGTGGCGTGGCAATGCATGATCACGCGATCCTGACCGTTTGTGACGCGTTTACGCACGGCATGTGATAGCAGATGCGATGCCAGTTCTGACGTCGGCAGACCGCCAGCGGTCAGGCCCCACAGAATTTTGTAGCTGGCGCCTTTATCATCGAGCTGAATAACGGTCAGTGCTTCTGACGGTGCCAGTTGCACGTTACGGAAGAACTTACCGGAGCCGGTGACGATGAAGTATTCGTTGGCCAGATCCGGCGCGTGCTGCGTCAGTTCGACCTGACGCGGCTGGGCATAGAAATCATTTTTGTAGGGCGCCACGTCTTCGGGTAACAGACGCATGCTGACGTTTCCGCCGTTGCGCTCATCCCAGCCTTTCAGCCACATATCGGTTGTCGCTTTGACCATGCCCTGCACAAACCACGAGCTAAATAATGTTTTCATCAGTTCTTTCCTGCAAATAGAGTGAATGCGTTTCTTCCGTGCTGTCAGCCCACCTAAAGGTTATAAAAACCTAAGCGTTTGTCTGACCTTAGCGTTTGGCTAACACGCTGGTTTCGTAATGGCGCACGGTGTCGAGCCACTGGCCGCCGACTGGTACGTCGTGGCGCTGGCAATACATATCCCATACCGCCTGCCACGGCAGGGATTTCTGCTCTTCCAGCATTGCCAGACGGGCGGTGTAATCCCCTTCGACTTCCAGCTTTTTCAGTAAGTCTGTCGGTTCCAGCAGGGCTTTAAGGAGCGCTTTTTTCATGTTGCGGGTGCCGATCACCCACGCAGCGATGCGGTTGATCGAAGCATCAAAGAAATCCAACCCGATATGAACGCGGTTAAACAGGTTGTGACGCACGATTTCGCTGGCAATGGCCTGCGTTTCATCGTCCAGCAGTACCACATGATCGCTGTCCCAGCGCACCGGACGGCTGACGTGCAGCAGCAGGCGTGGCACATACAACATGGCGGCCGAGATTTTGTCGGAAATCACTTCAGTCGGGTGGAAGTGTCCGGCATCAAGGCACAGTGCGGTACCACGGCTGGCGGCGTAACCCAGATAGAACTCGTTGGAGCCGACGGTATAGCTCTCTGAGCCGATGCCGAACAGTTTGCTTTCGACCGCATCGATGTGTTCAGAAAGGTCGAATTTCTCCGAAATCACTTCGTCCAGCGCACTCATCAGGCGCTCACGCGGAGCCAGACGATCGACGGTGACGTCTTTCATGCCGTCCGGCACCCAGATGTTCATTACGGATGGCGTGCCCAGCGCGCGACCAAATGAAGCAGATACGCGGCGACTTGCCTGGCAATGCTCAATCCAGAACTGACGTACTTCCGGGTTCGCGCTGGAAAGCGTGAAGCCGTCGGCACTCATCGGGTGGGAGAAGCAGGACGGATTGAAATCCAGCCCCAGTTTGTTTTTCTTCGCCCAGTCTACCCAGCCGGTGAAATGCTTAGGTTCGATTTCATTACGCGGCACCGGTTTATCGGATTCCAGATAAATAGCATGCAGGTTCAGACGGTTAGGGCCGGGGATCATCGAAATGGCCAGTTCTAAGTCCGCTCGCAGCTGCTGTGCATTTCGCGCTTTACCGGGATAATTACCGGTCGCCTGAATGCCACCGGTCAGACCGCCTTCCGGATTTTCAAAGCCCGCGACGTCATCCCCCTGCCAGCAATGAATAGAAACGGGCAGGGTATCGAGTTGTTTGATTGCGGCTTCGGCATCAATGCCCAACTGTGCAAAGCGTTCTTTGGCAAGCGTCCATGCGTGGTCGATAGATGAAGTCATACTGCGAGCTCCTCATTGGCGTGACATAGCGCCTGAAAACGGCGCCAGTGAATAGCGAAATCCGCGTGGTTACGGGGAATGTAATGGTGTTGCTCGAAGTTCGTGGCGACGATGCGACGAAATTCAGCGGTATCTTTTACGGCGTTCAGGGCCATCAGCTGGCAGCCGATATTGCCGAGCGTCGATGCTTCAACCGGTCCGGCGCTGACGTTGATCTGGCAGACGTCCGCGCAAAGCTGGTTCAGGAACTGGTTCTGGCTACCGCCGCCCACGATGTGAATATCTTCGAGTGGTGCGCCTTGTAAACCGGCCAGTTGCAGGGCGATTCTGCGATAAAGCATCGCGAGGCTGTCGAAAATGCACCGCGCCAGTTCGGCGGCTGATTCAGGCACGGGCCCGCCAGCCTGCTGACAGGCTTCCCGGATGGCATCCACCATTGAAGCCGGATTGATAAAGCGGTCTTCGTTCGGGTTGATTAGGTAGGTAAATGGCTCAATATTTTTAGCCAGCGTTATTAATGACGGCAGGTTCTGAATATTCAGCTCTCGGCACACCCGCTGGAAAAGCCACATCCCCATGATATTTCGCAGGACGCGATAGCTGCCGTTGATGCCGCCTTCATTGGTAATGTTGTCTTGTAAGGCCTGCGCGTGATTGAACGCTTTCGGGCTTTCGATGCCCATTAATGACCAGGTGCCGGAACTGAGATAGGCGCTGTTCGGGCCGGTCAGCGGAGCGGCGACAACTGCGCTGGCAGTGTCGTGCGTGGCGACGCTGAAAACCGGTACACTGCGGCCCCGCGGGCTTTGCCACAAGCCCGGTGAATTGCCTGGTTGTGTAGGTTTTTGCAGCCACCGGCGGGGAACGCCTGCCAGTTTCAGCAGATCTTCATCCCAGTTCCCGGTAGAGATATTGAGCATTTGCGTGGTGCTGGCGTTGGTATATTCCCAGTTCAGCTTTCCGGTCAGGCGGTACATAAAGTAGTCCGGAATCATCAGCATATGCGCGGCCTGGCTGACGATCTCAGGTTGTTGTTCACTCAGCGCCCGTAACTGATAAAGGGTGTTAAACGGCATAAACTGAATGCCGGTTTTCTGATAGAGACTCTCGCGGCCAAACTGCTGTTCCATCCGCGCCATCACGCCTTCAGTGCGGTTGTCGCGATAGGCCACCGGTAAACCCACCCGCTGGCCCTGTTCATCGAGCAATACGTAATCCACGCCCCAGGTATCAATACCGATCCCATCCAGTTCAATACCTGAAGCATCAAGGCGATTCAGCCCTTCGAGAATGTGCTGCTCCAGCGCATCCAGATCCCAGGTGTCATGGCCGTCAATGCGGGTCAGATTATTAGGAAAACGGTGGATTTCTTTCAGCGTCAGTGTCGCTTCCGGCTGCGGATCCTGACGGGTAAACGTCGCCAGCATCACCCGTCCGCTGGAAGCGCCGAGGTCAATAGCGGCAAGATGGTGAGTTCTCATAGCGGCCATTCCTTGTTGAGTATGCGGCCAGTGTAGGGGAGGTGTTGCGGGGGCACCTTCCGGTGATTGCCACCGGTTTTGGCGGGATGGCAGCATCAAAAAGGTAGATGCGAGGCAGATCACAGATCGGCTCAAAGCTGGTCTGAACGAATTTTGCAACGCAGAGGTAACGAGGGATAAGTGACTGTGATCTTTGCCGCAGATCCGAATGATGGTGGCGGCAATCTTGAAAAAATGACCGTTTATGACGTTTTTCATGCCGTGGTTTGAAGGTAAGAACGTCGGGCACAGGGTAGGGTTGTTTCCCGAAGTATGATGATTTTTTGAACCGGAGGCGATAAATGACGTTACTTAAGGGTGATGATTATTTTGCGGCACCTGAGCTGACTGTGACGGTTGAGCGGCGTCTTCCGCAAGACGTATTCCCGGAGCATTACCATGATTTTCACGAGATTATGCTGGTGGAGAGCGGATCAGGGGTTCATATCTTTAATGACAATCCTTACACGCTGACGGCGGGGACCGTTTGTTTTGTCCGCGCCAGCGATCACCATTTATTTGAAAATGTGGATAATTTGCGCCTGACCAATGTGTTATTCCGCTCGCCTAAGGCATTCAGGTTTATTCAGGACGTCGGCCATTTTTTGCCGCAGGAACATCACTATCAGTCGCAGATCCACTGGCAGCTCAGTCCCTGCGTCATGCAACAGGTTCTGAACTGCATCACGCAACTTGAAGCCTTGCCTGCCAGTGTGGAAATGGAGCATATCGCCACGCGCGAAAGTTTGTTTTTACAACTGCTGATCCTGCTCTATCAGGATTGTTTCCAGCCACAATTGCGAGATACCTCCGAAAACAGGGTCAATCAACTTTTGCAATGGCTCCAGTCACATTACAGTGAGGATGTTAACTGGACCGAAGCCGCAGAACGTTTTTCGCTGGCGCTGCGAACCCTGCACCGTCAGATGAAGCATTACACCGGCATGACACCGCAGCGTTATCTCAACCGGTTGCGTTTACTTGAGGCGCGCCGTCGTTTACATCATAGCGATCAAAGTATTACGGATATCGCTTACGCCTGTGGATTCAGTGACAGTAACCACTTCTCGACGCAGTTCCGTCGGGAATTTTCGGTGTCGCCAAAACTCATGCGTGATCAGTTACGTTAAGCGGCACCTCTTGCGGTTTCGGGGTTTTCCTGCCTGATCCGCCTCGTTTATTTTGTCGTCAAACGGGTATGAGATTGTTGCTATGTCGCTAAGACTTTTTAAAAATGACTTCTTTCTGACGGGAATGAATTCGGTGGTGGTGGCGGAGCGCCACCCGCAGGCGGATTTTCCCAGTCACGATCATGATTTTGACGAGCTGGTGATTGTCTGGCGCGGCAACGGCCTGCATATCTGGAACGACATTCCTTATCCCATCACCTGCGGCGACCTGTTCTATATTAATTCGCGGGATCGCCACAGTTACGAATCGGTCAACGAACTGGCGCTGGATAATGTGCTGTTTTGTCGTGAGCGTTTTGGGCTGACGGCTGACTGGTCACAATTACTGCCGGGGGAAGGCGTCAGCCAGGAGCAACGTTACTGGCGGCTGAGTACCCTCGGAATGTCTGTTCTGCGCGACAAAGTCGATGAGCTTGCCAAAGAATGTATGAAATCCGAGCCACTTTCCGTTCAGCTGAGTGAGGCGTTGCTGATGCAGCTGGCGTTGCTGTTGCTGCGTTTTCGCCAGCGGCCTGACAGCGGGGCTTTACCCGATGCCCATCAGCTGGACCTTTTGCTGATGGCGCTGCGGGCAAATATCGCTGAACCTTTCCATCTGGAGACTTTTTGCCAACAGCACCAGCTAAATCCCCGCACTTTACGCTCGATCTTCAAACAACATACCGGCATGAATGTGAACCATTATTTGCGACAGCTAAGGCTGTGCCGGGCAATGAGTTTATTGCGCTATGGCAGCATGACGATCAGTGATGTGGCGGCAGAGTGCGGATTTGATGACAGTAACTATTTCTCTGTGGTGTTCAGTCGCGCCTGTGGTGTATCGCCGCGTGATTACCGGCATCGTTTCGTCGGACAGGGAGGAAAAACATCCTTGTCACTGATGACGGCAGAATAATTTCTGCCGTCTTTTAAGGACTGTCTTTTAAAGCGTTTTACGCGTTACAGCGCTAATCCCAGACCGACGATATTGGCCGCCAGAATGATAACCAAACCGCCAATGATCAGGATCCTGACCGGCTTTTTGCCAACGCCGGTCCATTCTTTCAATATCAGCCCGACAATCCCGCCGCACAATACGTAGAAGCTCATATGCAGCATCCAGCTCATGTAGTCATATTTGATCGGAATGCTGGCGTGGCCCCATGCGTAGAAGAAGAATTGCAAATACCACATCACACCGGCAATTATCGAGAACATGATGTTGGTGAGCAGCAGAGATTTCGTGACCGACATATCTGCCCTGAGCGAGATGCTTTTACGCGTAGCGAGGCGGATAAAACAGAAGCCAAGGTTGACGATGGCACCGCCACCCATAATAACCACATAGCTTGGCAGCGCGACGTACAGCGGGTCGATACCCAACGCCCGTGCAGCCTCATGCATCGGTACTGCGGCACTCATGGCGAAAGACATCCCGGCAGAGAAAACGCCGCACATGACGGCCAGGATCAGCCCTTTTTTCAGGTTGAATTCTTCTGCCTTAATACCGAGAGCTTTCTCTTTCAGATAACCGGCGTAACTGACCACGCCTACCCCAATCACGGCGACAAAGACGCCGAGCAACGTCAGCTGACCGCCGGCAGTGCCGAACAGCATGTCAATTTTCCCTTGCAGGATGGGCGTCATCAGCGTGCCGATGATCAGGGTGATGCCGATGGCAATCCCTATTCCTAAAGACATGCCGAGATAGCGCATGGTCAGGCCGTAGTTGATGTTACCGATGCCCCACATTGCGCCGAACAGGAAGATGGGAAGGAGCGTCGCAAAACTGAATGAACCGTAATATGCCCAGAAATCAGGGAGTAAAATGTAGCTGACGACCCAGGGAAGAATAATCCACGAGAAGAAACCGCCCAGCGACCACATGGTTTCCCATGACCATTTTTTGACTTGTTTGAAAGGTGCATAGAAGCAAGCTGCGCTGGCCGCTCCTATCAGATGCCAGATAATCCCTAAAACTATCGAATTGTTCATACACCGGACCTTTTTATGTAGATAAACGTACTGGTGAAGAGATAAGTAAAAACGCCGCGCCCTGCTGATCCGTCAGAAGTCAGGGCTGCGGCTGGGCGTTAGTGTAAGAAGTGTCCGGAGGAGCAACCTTCCGGTCAGTGCCACGTGAAAATAAGTGCTGGCACTCGCCGAAAGGTCGGGGTGAGTCAGTTCACAAATTAAGAAATGGAAAGAATAATCATGTTAAAACAAGAGAGTAGCGTGTTTTGCTGGCGCAGGGAATGAGCGAGTAGGTGCAGCAGACAGGAAGTTCAAAACATTTAAAAATGGAGTTTAGGATTATCTTTATTCAAATTTATTAAGATGGGGTCGTTCGACGGTTTTAGATTATTTAAGCAAATTCGTGAAATCAAAAGGTAACATCGTTCAGTAACATTCAATATGATAAATAAGCGATTATCTTTCAGCCAGAATCGTTAATCTGGCTGAAAGTTGAATGGTTATGCAGCAGAAATGAATGTACGGCACTAATAATGACTATCTGACCGTGATAAATATGTAAGCGGGAAATAAATACAATAAAAACGCTGTTATCAATGTTACTTTCAGCAATTCCTCAGGCCATTCTTTCCCCGATGACTTCCTCGATAGTGTCATCCGTGTCTCTGTCTTCTTCCCAGGCATAGAATATCTTATTACGTCCGCTGTTTTTGGCGTTATACAGTGAGGAATCAGCTTTACCCAGAGCCCGAATAAAATCGCCTTCTTCAAGTGCGGCGAGTCCGGCACTGACCGTGACATGCGTGGAGACTTCCGCATTAAACAAATGCTGAATATTCAGCCCGAGAACTTTATTCTGGATGCGTTCCGCCATGCGAACCGCATGCTCCTGCTTGACGTTAGACATCAGCACCAGAAATTCCTCGCCGCCATAGCGGACAACCACATCCCGGGAACGGACGGCATCGCGTATAGCGGCTGAAACGCGCACCAGCGCCTGGTCGCCCATATGATGGCCGTAGTTGTCGTTGTAGGCTTTGAAATGGTCGATATCCAGCAGCATGACGTAGTGCCCGGAAGCCTGATTAAACAAGGTTTCCAGCTTGTTTTGCAGCCCGCGACGGTTATACAGGCCGGTGAGCGGATCCAGCATACTCAGGTCGCTGAATTTCTCCCGCTCGCTGTACAGATTGGACACCATTCTGCGCGTAAATTCATCGCTGCGTTTGAGCATCAGATGGTGTAACCACAGACCTATCAGCGGCAGGGAAATGGTAAATAAGATACGCCCGACGTGTTGAAAATCGTCTAAAAAGATGACGCAAATAGTCGAAGGTACTGCATGAAGACAAAAAGCCAGAAAATTATCTGATAAAGCGATAGCACTGATAAAGAATATACTGAGTAAACTGACCAGAAGATAATTTTTATCTGTCTGACCAATTTCAGCAAAACGAAAGGCTATTTGCCATCCCCATAACAGCCCGACGATGACGGAGCACATATTCAGATGAGCAGAATAATTTTTCTTGCTGAAAAATGAAAATATTAATCCCGCGCAGCATAGGCCACAAATCAGGACCAGTGGAAAAGGCATTGAGGACGAGCCTTCTGGCGGATAAACCATAGAAAATAGCGCAGTGGCACTATTTAAAAAAAAGAATAGCAACATCGCCAGCCGATGTTTGCTTTTCAGCAGCTCATCATAGGAATGAGATATCATCAAATTTACTCTATTTAGCGTGTGTTGGTCTGAATAGAAAAAGTGTCATATCGCCTTATACTGCGTGCTTATTCGGTTAAGCAAGATTGCATGCAGACAGGCTAATAGTTCTAATAGGTAATTATTAGAATTCAATAAATGTCGTTATTAGCGTAACTATTTTAATATAGGTGCTTGAGCTAATTTGTTTTACCGCTTCAAAATTAGCACTTTTGTCGTCAGGTGTCACCCTAACGGAGGGGACGACTGCAAATAGGTGGTAAATGAGAAAAAATCCTATATGATATTGGTTCTCATTATCAACGTTTGGAGCAGGGTTATGATACCGGCGATTGTCATAGCATGTGGGATCTGGGCGGTTGTCTGGATATTGGGTAAGCGTCTCACCAGTGGCTGGGGTGTGTTGCTGCCCTGTGCACTAATGCCTTTGCTGGCGCTGACGCATATGACGCTCGACCAGCTGCGGATGCTGGTGGTGGTCGCAATGCTGGCAACATTGGTCATGCTGTTTCACCGCACTTTGCGTCATTACATGCTGCTGCCGTCGTTTATGGCGCTGGCAGGCGGACTGGCTGCGGTAACGTTGAATTTTAGTTTGCTTTAAGAAGTCGTCATAAATAAAAGGAAATCAGGATGAAAAATAAAAAACACAGCAAGGCTGTAGGGCTTTTTTACTTTTTGAAATCGAAAGAGGTCATACAGGAGTGTAAAGCTGAGGAGCAAAATCATGTGGTGCGAAGAGAGGGACTTGAACCCTCACGTCCGTAAGAACACTAACACCTGAAGCTAGCGCGTCTACCAATTCCGCCACCTTCGCACAGATGATTTCTGCTTACTGCTGATTCGATTTATATCACCGGAGTGGTGCGAAGGGAGGGACTCGAACCCTCACATCCAAAGGACACTAACACCTGAAGCTAGCGCGTCTACCAATTCCGCCACCATCGCTTCCAATTGATTACTGTGTTGACGCATTCATCGGAATGTCATCAGCAAGTAACACAACCACGGGGGCGAATTCTAGAGATTTTCCCACAGGCGTCAATAGTTATTTCCCCCATTTCGGACGTTTGATGTAAAAAACAGCATATTCACCGTGAATGGTTCAGTGTGTCAGAGAGTCCTCAGGTTAATCGATGGTTTAATCAACGATTTTTCCAATAATAGCATCCTGTTTCGCCGGATGATCCGAGGGGGTAAACAGCGTGATTAACCAGTCCAGCAGCACACGGATCCTCGGCGCGAGAAAACGGCCGGGCGGATACATAATGTATAGCGGCATCGGCGGCGGAAGGTGCTGATGCAACACCTCTACCAGTTCTCCCTGTGCCAGCTCCTGCGCCATTGCCAGCTCTGAGGCCTGAATCAGTCCGAAACCGGCTTTTGCGGCGGCGACATAGGCATCAGCGCCACTGACGGTCAGTTTGCTCGCCAGCTGTCGCTTTTCGACTTTTCCGTCTGTCACGAATTCCAGATGTGAATCTGCCCGCTGATGAGCAAAAAAGTAGCCTACAGCCTGATGTCCCTCGAGACTTTCCGGCGTTTGCGGTGTACCGAATTTCGCTAAATACTCAGGAGAGGCGCAGGTAATTTGTTTCAAATCCGCCAGATGGCGCGACTGTAAATTGTCATCTTCTGACGGCCAGGCTCGCACCACACAATCCACACTCTGATCGAGCAGATTGATGGCGTTGTCATTGGCGCTGACACTCAGGGTGATTTGCGGATAACGCTGATAAAACGTCTGCAAGGCAGGGATCACCATCACGCGAGCCAAAGAATGCGGCATATCGATGCGGACCACGCCTGCGGGCTGGTTTTTGTGATGAGCAAACAAGGTGTCGGATTCTTCCAGCGCCGAGATCAGTTGCAGACAGCGTTGGTAGTAAATTTTGCCTTCATCGGTGATTTTGACCTGCCGAGTGGTACGCAGAAACAGGCGGACCCCGAGCTTTTGCTCCAGCCGTTTGAGTGTCGTGCTGACCGTCGCCCGTGGCAGATTCAGATCTTCCGCTGCCCGGCTAAAACTTTCGAGTTCGGCAATCCGGATGAAAATTTTCATCGCCTGAATTTGATCCATAACGTTCCTGCTGATTGTTTGCGATTTATGAACAGTGTTGCACGTTTTCACTGATTTATCTTTCCTGGCATAACAACCACACTTCACTTCGTTACTTCCCTCTCTGAGTCAAAAAAGGAAAATCCGATGAAACAACGTCAGCTGGGTAAAAAGGGTCCGATGGTCTCTGCGCTGGGACTGGGCTGCATGGGCATGAGCGATTTCTATACCACCGGCCTTGATGAGAAAGAGTCCCTGGCGACGCTGGATCGTGCGCTGGAGCTTGGCGTTACGATGTTTGATACCGCTGATATCTACGGGCCGCATACCAATGAAGAACTGCTGGGACGCTTTCTGAAAGGACGTCGCAATCAGGTCTTTCTGGCCACGAAGTTCGGTATTGTGCGCGATCCGGCGAATCCGCAGGCGCGCGGTACAAACGGACATCCCGATTATGTACGCAATTCTGTCGAAGGCAGCCTGAAGCGTCTGGGTACTGATGTTATCGATCTCTATTATCAGCATCGCTCGGATCCCACTGTGCCAGTTGAAGACACCATGGGCGCGCTGTCGGATCTGGTGCGTGAGGGAAAGATTCGTTACGTCGGGCTGAGCGAAGTGCCGGTGAGCATTCTGGAGCGGGCGCATAAAATCCATCCGGTGACAGCCTTGCAGACGGAATATTCGCTCTGGTCGCGGGATGTGGAAGCAGAGATTTTACCGGCGTGTGAACGTCTGGGGATAGGTTTTGTGCCTTACAGCCCGCTGGGGCGTGGCTTCCTGACCGGGCAAATCCGATCAGTGGATGATCTGGATGCGGATGATTACCGTCGTGACAGCCCGCGTTTTCAGGGCGAAAATTTTGCTAAGAATCTGCAACTGGCGGAGAAAATCGCAGAGCTGGCGCAGGATAAAGGCGTGAAACCGTCGCAGCTGGCGCTGGCGTGGGTACTTTCGCGGGGCGACAACATGGTGCCGATCCCTGGCACCAAACGTCGTCATTATCTTGAGGAAAACATCGCCGCGCTTGATGTCTCCCTGAGTGAAGCCGAAATCGCGGCGATCGAAGCAGTGTTTCCTTTCCGCGCGGCAGCGGGTGACCGCTACAACGCAGAAATGATGCGCATCCTCAGTGTCTGACTGATTAACGTTTTTTCTTTTTCAAATCGCGCGGCGGACGGCCACGGACGGCTTTATAAACCTTGAAGCGACCGTTTTGTGCCAGCACTTCATGGCTGCCGAAAGCGTCATCGAGCAGGGCGGCATAGGGCAGGAAGGCGTTAGCCACAATGCGCAGTTCGCCGCCAATGTTCAGATGGCCTACCGCGCCACGGATCAGCTGTTCAGCCGCAGTCAGGCTGGTTTGCAGACCTTCGTGGAACGGCGGGTTGGAGATGATGATGTCAAAACGACCGGCAATGTCGGAATAGACGTTGCTGGCGATCACTTCGCCCGGCAGGTCGTTCGCCGCCAGTGTGGCGCGGCTGGCTTCGATAGCGGCTGCGCTCACATCGCTGAGCGTGACTTTCATCTTCGGCGAGTACATGGCCAGCACAGAGGCCAGCACGCCGGAGCCACAAGCTACATCCAGCACTTTGCCTTTCACCGGCTCTTCGAATGTGTTGATCAGCAGCAGGCTTCCGCTGTCCAGACCTTCACGGCTGAATACGCCCGGCAGAGTTTTGATGGTCACTTCTTCCACCATGTACTGATCCCACCAGCCATCCGCATCAAATTCAGGCTGCTTTTCCAGACGACCATGATACAAACCACAGCGACGCGCGCTGTCGATTTTGCTTAGCTCACACAGGCCTTCCAGCGTGGTTTCCGCACTGCGGACGCCGCTGCGGTTTTCACCGATGACAAACACATCAATGCCGACCGGCAATTGTGAAAGTAAGTTGAACAGTTGGAATTTGGCTTCCAGTTTGCTTTTCGGCCAGTAATACACCAGCACATCGCAAGGGGCGATAAGCTCAGCGTCAGCCAGCAAACCAAACTGAACGTTTTCGCCCAGACTTTTACTGAGCATCTGCCAGTGATGGTACATATTGGTGTGGACGCGGACTTCTTCGGCGTCAATTTCAGCAGGCAGATTGTCTTGTAAGTCGCCGGCGAACAATACGCGGCGGCCTTCGAATTCTTCGCTATGGCGCAGTATAACTTCGCTGGCCGGAGTTAATGCAGACATCAGGGTGAGGCTCCTCAGGAATGAACGCGGGATTATAGAGGTTTATTGGCGCATGTTCGATGTGTTTGCTAGCATAGCCGGGCTTTTTCGGTATTTAACGGGCAGGAATCAGGCATGGCATCCAGACGAGACACATTGTTACAGCAACTGGGGATCACCCAGTGGACGCTGCGCCGGCCTGCGGTTTTACAGGGCGAAGTGGCGGTCAGCCTGCCTGCTGACACCAAACTGCTGATTGTGGCAGATGTTCCCCCTGCGGAAGATGATCCGCTGGTCACCGATGTTTTACGCAGTCTGGCACTGAGCTCACAGCAGGTTTATCGCCTGACGCCGGAGCAGGTCGCCATGTTGCCTGAAGATACCCGCTGCAATGTCTGGCGACTGGGGTTAAGCGAACCGCTGACTCTCGCCGGCCCGCAGTTATCCAGTCCGGCCCTGGCCGAACTCTATCAAGACGCCAGCGCAAAACGCGCGCTCTGGCAGCAGATCTGTGAAAATGAACAACATTTCTATCCTGACCACCGCTGATCTACCCCGCGCTTTTGAAATCGAGCAGGCCAGTCACGCCTTTCCGTGGACTGAAAATACGTTAGCCAGCAATCAGGGCGAGCGTTATCTGAATCTCAAAATTATGCAGGGCGAAGTGATGGCCGGTTTTGCGATCACTCAAATCGTGCTCGACGAAGCCACGCTATTTAATATCGCCATCGATCCGGCTTTTCAGCGTCAGGGTTTAGGCCGTACGCTGCTTGAGGAAGTGATCCAACTGCTTGAGCAAAAAGATGTTTTCACGCTGTGGCTGGAAGTCCGCGCCTCAAACGCCAAAGCCATTGCGCTCTATGAAAGCCTCGGTTTCAACGAACTCTCTGTCCGCCGCAATTACTATCCCGCCGCACAAGGCCGTGAAGACGCGATTATGATGGCGCTGCCGCTGGGATAGAGCACAAAAAAACCATTGATTGCCCATCCCGTCTAAATCAGTGAAAATAGCCGGCTATAACTTTTATTACCGCTTTGCCTGACGTCATCTTCTGACGTGATGTTAAATCCTATGCAGGGCGGACCAACCGCAGAAACGTGAAAAACATGTCTCCAAGTGAATACGCCCTTGAAGTGGCCAAGCGCCGCACATTTGCCATCATCTCTCACCCGGATGCCGGTAAAACGACTATTACTGAAAAAGTTCTGTTATTCGGACAGGCTATTCAGACCGCCGGTACGGTAAAAGGCCGTGGCTCCAGCCATCACGCCAAATCCGACTGGATGGAAATGGAAAAACAACGTGGTATCTCTATCACCACGTCTGTGATGCAGTTCCCCTACAAACAGTGTCTGGTTAACCTGCTCGACACTCCGGGACACGAAGACTTCTCCGAAGATACTTACCGTACCCTGACCGCAGTTGACTGCTGTCTGATGGTGATCGACGCCGCAAAAGGTGTCGAAGATCGTACGCGTAAGCTGATGGAAGTTACCCGTCTGCGTGATACGCCGATCCTGACTTTCATGAACAAACTCGACCGTGACATCCGCGACCCGATGGAAGTCATGGACGAAGTGGAGCGCGAGCTGAAAATAGCCTGTTCTCCGATTACCTGGCCGATCGGCTGCGGTAAATTGTTCAAAGGGGTTTACCACCTTTATAAAGACGAAGTGTATCTGTACCAGACCGGTAAAGGTCACACCATTCAGGAAGTTCGCGTGGTGAAGGGGCTGGATAATCCGGAGCTCGACACTGCTGTCGGCGAAGATCTGGCCGCGCAATTGCGTGATGAACTGGAACTGGTGCAAGGTGCATCACACGAATTCGATCATGAAGCTTTCCTGCAGGGCGAACTGACGCCGGTGTTCTTCGGTACCGCTTTGGGCAACTTTGGTGTCGACCACATGCTGGACGGTCTGATGGACTGGGCGCCTGCGCCGATGCCACGTAAAACCGACCTGC
This sequence comes from Rahnella bruchi, assembly GCF_003614975.1. Classification (GTDB taxonomy): domain Bacteria; phylum Pseudomonadota; class Gammaproteobacteria; order Enterobacterales; family Enterobacteriaceae; genus Rahnella; species Rahnella bruchi. The sequence continues at coordinate 63,147 of NZ_QZWI01000006.1, forward strand.
GTGAAGTGAAAGCCGACGATGAGAAATTCACCGGCTTCGTGTTTAAAATTCAGGCCAACATGGACCCGAAACACCGTGACCGCGTGGCGTTCATGCGTGTGGTGTCCGGTAAATATGAAAAAGGCATGAAACTGCGCCAGGTACGTACCGGTAAAGATGTGGTGATCTCTGACGCACTGACCTTTATGGCCGGTGACCGTTCCCACGTTGAAGAAGCGTATCCGGGCGATATCATCGGTCTTCACAACCACGGTACGATTCAGATTGGCGACACCTTTACTCAGGGTGAGAACATGAAGTTCACCGGCATTCCTAACTTTGCCCCTGAACTGTTCCGTCGCATTCGCCTGCGTGATCCGCTGAAACAGAAACAGCTGCTGAAAGGTCTGGTACAGCTTTCAGAAGAAGGCGCGGTACAGGTCTTCCGTCCAATCTCAAACAACGATTTGATCGTTGGTGCGGTAGGTGTGCTGCAGTTTGAAGTGGTGGTGGCGCGTCTGAAAAGCGAATATAACGTCGAAGCGATTTACGAATCTGTGAACGTCTCGACCGCCCGTTGGGTGGAATGCAGCGACGTGAAGAAATTCGAAGAATTTAAGCGTAAGAATGAAACCAACCTGGCGCTTGATGGCGGTGATAATCTGGCTTACATCGCTCCGACCATGGTGAACCTGAATCTGGCTTCAGAGCGTTATCCTGAAGTGAAATTCCGCAAAACCCGCGAACATTAATTTTCGTATCATCCGGTTTTGAAACAGAAAGACGGCAAGTATGCCGTCTTTTTTTTCGCCATTTTCCCGCGGAAAGGTATTTACCCCGCATTTCTACCTGCTCGTTTTATCATCGTTTTGCCCGAAAAATGGGCACGAAACCTCTCAAATCCTAAGACTTGTCTGCATTAGGTGTCGTATTCGACGATCTTCCTACACATCTGAACATTCTTGACTATATTAAATGTGTGTTCAGGAAACGGCGGCTTAAAGCACTGCTTTGAAGTCACGTAACAGAGAGTTATATCGTGTGGCGATTAATAGCCAGAATAAAACGATGTACTCTGCTACATGGAAAGTAAAAACAGCAGCAATACAATTTGTTAGAAGGCGTCACCAAGAATGTGACGTGAAGAGTCGTAATCAAGGCTCATAAACCGAAAGGAAGAAATCGATGAAAAATTCTAAATTTGCCTATTCAATGATGGCCGTAGTACTGGGTACCGCACTGATGAGCGGCAGCGCTCTGGCGGCAACGACGACTACAGATAGCGCAGGTGCAAAAATCGATAGTTCCATGAAGAAAGTTGATAACTACATGGGCGACAGCGCCATCACAGCGAAAGTAAAAAGTGCACTGGTGGATGATAAAGCCATCAAAAGCAGCGACATTTCTGTCACCACCAATGCAGGTGTGGTAACGCTGAGCGGCTTCGTCGGCTCACAGGCTGAAGCAGAACAAGCTGTTGCCGCAGCGACCAAAGTTGAAGGTGTGAAATCTGTTAGTGACAAACTGCACACTAAAGACAGCAAAGATCAAAGCGTGAAAGGCTATGCGGGCGACAGTGCCACCACTGCCTCTGTGAAAGCCAAACTGCTGGCTGATGACATCGTCCCTTCACGTAATGTGAAAGTTGAAACCACCGACGGTGTGGTACAGCTCTCCGGTGCAGTGAAAGATCAGGCACAGTCTGACCGTGCTGAAAGCGTTGCGAAAACCGTTGATGGCGTGAAAAGCGTCAAAAATGACCTGAAAGTCGCACCGTAAGGATTTTCTGCCAGACCTGTTGTAAAAGGTGCCCTCCCCAGGGTGGGCGCCTCATCTTTTGAATAACGCATAACTATATTTGTGTTGCCCGCTGAGTATTCGGGATGGATAAGATTTGCCTGATTTCGGAAAAAATATCGTGGCTGAAGCTCTAACACTTTAATTTTTCGACTACCTTTATTATGTACGCAGTTTTTGTTCCCGGCATATGGCCGGTAGATAAAGTGTCAGAAAGGCAGATGTTTCACAGTGAGTCCGGCCCGAAGCGGGGCACCACCTTTTAAACTGGCAAAGTGAAAATAGGGTAAAGGAGAAGCTTATGTTTCGTTGGGGCATTATTTTTCTAATCATCGCGTTAATCGCGGCGGCTCTCGGTTTCGGTGGTTTGGCGGGTACAGCTGCCTGGGCTGCAAAAATCGTCTTCGTAGTCGGTATCATTCTGTTCCTGGTCAGCCTGTTTACAGGTCGTAAACGACTCTGACCGCATCAATGATTTGATGCCATAACGTGTTAATTAATGACATCGCCCCCTTCAGTGAAGGGGGCGATTCTTTTATGTGCACAATCTGGCCGTTTACAGGACGTAACGATTTTATCCCCGAAATTCGGCAAGAATTTCACGCAAATCGGTAAGACGAGGTATGCTCAGAAATGAAGGCCGCTGAGTGAGGCCATTTGTGATGCCGATTTTGTGAGGATAGCCCGTTGGGATACAGAATACCTGTCACGCTGGGGAACATAGAACCCCTGGCGTATAAACCGTATACACCTGGCAAAATAGCACTGGTGTGCGAAGGCGGTGGACAGCGGGGCATTTTTACAGCCGGTGTGCTGGATGAGTTTCAGCGCGCACGCTTCAATCCCTTCGATTTATATCTGGGCACGTCTGCCGGCGCACAAAATCTCTCTGCTTTTGTCTGCGGACAACCCGGTTACGCCAGAAGAGTTATCACCCGCTATACCACCAGCCCTGATTTTTTCAATCCTCTGCGTTTTGTGCGCGGCGGTCATCTTATCGATCTCGACTGGCTGGTCGACGAAACCGCAAAAAATATGCCGCTGTCGATGGAAACCGCTGAAAAGCTTTTGATCGATGGCCGAGAATTCCTGATGTGCGCCTGCCGCAGTGATGATTACACGGCCAGTTACTTCGCCCCGACGCGTGAAAACTGGCTGCCGGTGATCAAAGCTTCCAGCGCCATTCCGGGGTTTTACCGCATGGGCGTCGATCTTGATGGCGTGAGTTATCAGGACGGCGGCATCAGCGATGCGATCCCGGTTGAAGAAGCCTATCGCCGTGGCGCAGATACGATTGTGGTGATCCGCACCGTTCCCTCGGCGATGTTCTATACGCCGCAGTGGATGAAACGCATGGAGCAGTGGCTGAGCGAAAGCAGCCTGCAACAGTTGGTGCGCATGATGCAGCATCACGAAGAAAGCTATCACCGCATCCAGCAGTTCATTGAGAATCCGCCGGATGATGTGCGTATTTTTGAAATTTTCCCGCCGAAACCTTTAGCCAGCCATGCGCTGGGCAGCCGTCTGCCTGCGCTGAATCAGGATTATCATCTTGGTCGTCGCTGCGGGCGCTATTTCCTGTCAGCTGCGGCGCACTGGCTGTTGCCGCGTGAAAATGAGCGACCTTATCCGCAGATTGAACCGCGTGTGACCCGCCGCCCTCAGCGGATTGTGGTACCGCAGGACGAACCTGAGAATGTGACTCCGCTGGCCGCCTCGACCAGCACGGTCGAACAAATCATTTTGGATCCCGCCGTGCTGACGGACATGGTCGCCGACGGTGGCGTGGTGCGTCCGGCGGCGTTTAAAGACAACGTGGTTCATGACCCGCAACCAAAACGCGTGACGTCTGATATGCCACCGGTAGAAAACGGTGCGTCAGAAAGCTATCCCGCCAGCGAGGGCGATAAGTTGTGAGTCACATCTTCGTCGATACGCACTGTCATTTCGATTTTCCGCCTTTTACTGGCACGGAAGCTGAAAGCCTGCGTCTTGCCGCAGATGCAGGTGTCCGGCAGATTATCGTTCCGTCGGTCACGTCAGATCGTTTTCGTGACGTTCTTTCGCTGGCAAAAAAATTCCCGCAGCTGCACGCCGCGCTGGGTTTGCATCCTCTTTATATCGCAGATCATAAAGACAGCTGCATCGAATTACTGGATTCGCTGCTCAGCCACCGGGATCCCCATCTGGTCGCGGTCGGAGAAATCGGGCTGGATTTATACATGGAAGCGCCGCAATTTGAGCAGCAACAACGGCTGCTGAAAGCGCAGTTCGCACTGGCAAAGCGTGAAAATTTGCCGGTCATTTTGCATTCCCGGCGCAGTCACGATCAGCTGGCGGCAATGTTACGTCAGGCAAAATTGCCTGCAACCGGTGTGGTACACGGTTTTGCCGGTAGTCTTTCACAGGCGCAGGCGTTCATTAAACTGGGTTTTGCGATAGGCGTGGGCGGCACTATCAGCTATGAACGTGCGCAGAAAACCCGTCAGGTGATGGCGCAATTACCGCTTTCTTCCTTGCTGCTGGAAACCGATGCGCCGGATATGCCATTGCAGGGTTTTCAGGGGCAGGCTAATCGTCCGGAGCGTGCGGTTAACGTGTTCGACATATTGTGCAGCCTGCGCAGCGAAACCCCAGGGCAGATTGCGGATGCATTGCTCGAAAATACCCGCCGTATCTTCAATTTATCTGCTTTGTGATCTCTCTTTCTTGCCTTTTTGTGATTTAAGTAACATTCAATTTCTCCTTGCATGCTCTTTTCATGAAGGCTTTTTTCAGTAAGTGTAATTTATGTTCTCTTTAAAATGTTATTATTATAACATTGCTCGCAAGATTGCCGGTCGGTGATCGCTGTATATCCGTGCGCACTCCGTTTGTCATGATTCGGGTATACACTCTTATCTGGACCAAATACTGAGCATAACGCCAGTGAAGTGTGATTCGGATCTCATTTCACTAAGCAACGTTGCAAACGGTTTTCATTTTGTGTGAAATACTGCACACAGGAACCTGATGTGACGTGTTCAAATAGTCACAACGAATTGGCGTTAGCCAATCAAAGCGCGGTGAGAAGGATCTCAGTTGCCGCGTAAGCCACGACACGCCGCTTACGCACGCTATCTTCAAGGAACCAAGTCCGCTCGCCAACCGTGCAGAATTCATTACCCGTCGATATCCGTCGGAGCGAATTCATGACTGTATGCTCAGTTCTGGCCGGTCGCTGGAATTGAAAATTGTTGGAGAGTTATATGACCGATTTAACCGCCGCAGCACAACGTGCGCTGAACCTGATGGATTTAACTACCCTGAACGAAGACGACACCGATGCAAAAGTGATCGCGCTTTGTCACCAGGCGAAAAGCCCGGCAGGTAACACCGCTGCTGTCTGTATTTATCCTCGTTTTATTCCTGTTGCCCGCAAAACTCTGCGCGAGCAAGGCACGCCTGATATCCGTATTGCAACGGTGACTAACTTCCCGCACGGCAACGATGATCTTGAGATTGCACTGGCAGAAACCCGTGCAGCGATTGCTTATGGTGCCGATGAAGTTGACGTGGTATTCCCTTACCGCGCGCTGATGGCCGGTAACGAGCAAGTCGGTTTTGAGATGGTTAAACAGTGCAAAGAAGCCTGTGCGGCCGCCAACGTCCTGCTGAAAGTCATCATCGAAACCGGTGAACTCAAGCAAGATGCGCTGATCCGCAAAGCCTCTGAAATCGCCATCAAAGCGGGCGCGGACTTCATCAAAACCTCTACCGGTAAAGTGCCTGAAAACGCCACTTTGCACAGCGCTGAGCTGATGATAAGCGTGATTGCCGAGATGGGCGTAGGAAAAACCGTCGGTTTCAAACCGGCCGGTGGTGTGAAAACCGCTGAAGATGCCGCGCAATATCTGGCACTGGCTGACCGCCTGCTGGGCCGCGAATGGGCTGACGCACGTCACTTCCGTTTCGGTGCTTCCAGCCTGCTGGCAAGCCTGCTGACCACATTGGGTCACGCTGGCCAGAAAGCCACCAGCAGCTACTAATCACTGTTGTTATGCCGATGCCGTGGCGCTTTTACAGCGTCCGGTATTGGCGTTCACATTTAGCGTTCAGCTCAGGCAGGGGGATACCTTGTTTCTCGCACAAGAAATTATTCGTAAAAAACGTGACGGTCAGCCTTTAAGCGACGAAGAAATTCGTTTCTTTATTAACGGTATTCGTGACAGCCAGGTTTCTGAAGGACAAATTGCCGCACTGGCAATGACTATCTATTTCAACGACATGACCATGAAAGAACGTGTTTCGCTGACCATGGCGATGCGTGATTCAGGGACTGTGCTCGACTGGAAAAGCCTCAACCTGAACGGCCCGATCGTCGATAAACATTCGACCGGCGGCGTGGGTGACGTGACTTCCCTGATGCTTGGCCCGATGGTGGCGGCGTGCGGCGGTTATGTGCCGATGATTTCAGGCCGTGGTCTCGGTCATACCGGCGGTACGCTCGATAAACTCGAAGCGATCCCTGGCTTTGATATTTTCCCGGATGACAGCCGTTTTCGCAGCATCATTCAGGATGTCGGCGTGGCGATTATCGGCCAGACCAGTTCACTGGCACCGGCGGATAAACGCTTCTATGCCACACGCGATATCACCGCAACCGTTGATTCTATTCCACTGATCACCGCCTCGATTCTCGCCAAGAAACTTGCCGAAGGTCTGGATGCGCTGGTGATGGACGTTAAAGTTGGTTCCGGCGCATTTATGCCCACTTATCAGCTGTCAGAAGATCTGGCGCAGGCGATTGTCGATGTGGCGAATGGCGCGGGGTGCAAAACCACGGCGCTGCTGACCGACATGAATCAGGTGCTGGCATCGAGTGCCGGTAATGCCGTTGAAGTCCGCGAAGCCGTGCGCTTCCTGACCGGTGAATACCGCAATCCTCGTCTGCTGGAAGTCACGATGGCGCTGTGCGTTGAAATGCTGTTGTCCGGCGGACTGGCTAAAGACGACGCCGAAGCCCGCAGCAAATTGCAGGCAGTGCTGGATAACGGTAAAGCCGCCGAAGTCTTTGGTCGCATGATTGCCGCGCAAAAAGGCCCGACCGATTTCATCGAGAATTACGATAATTACCTACAACAGGCCACGCTGAGCAAACCGGTTTACGCCGAAACTAACGGCATTGTCAGCGCGATGGATACCCGCGCGCTCGGCATGGCGGTGGTTTCACTGGGTGGCGGTCGTCGCCGTGCCAGCGATGCTATCGATTACAGCGTCGGTCTGACCCATATGGCGCAACTTGGCCAGCAGGTGGATACCCGTCAACCACTGGCGATGATCCATGCGAACAGTGAAGCGGCCTGGCAACAGGCAGCGCAGGAAGTGCGGGCGGCCATTGTCCTGAGTGACAAAGCGCCGGAAAGCACGCCGGTGGTATATCGCCGGATCAGCGGCAAAGCTTGATTTCAGGCTAAATCGCCCCCATTTAAGAGTGATCAGGTGCGCGGCAGTTCCGCGTGACCCAATGCGTAACCATTCGCAGGAGAGCAAAATGAAACGTACATTTATCATGGTGTTAGACTCATTCGGTATCGGTGCCAGTGAAGATGCCGAGCGCTTTGGCGATGCCGGTTCTGACACATTGGGCCATATCGCGGCTGCCTGTGCGCGTGGCGATGCAGACAAAGGCCGCAAAGGTCCTCTGAATCTGCCTAACCTGACCCGTCTTGGGCTGGCGAAAGCCGCAGAAGAATCTACCGGTAAAATTCCTGACGGCATGGACGGTAATTCTGAAATTACCGGTGCCTATGCTTATGCCAGCGAACTTTCATCCGGTAAAGACACCCCGTCAGGTCACTGGGAAATTGCCGGTGTGCCTGTGCTTTTCGACTGGGGTTATTTCAGCGATACCACTAACAGCTTCCCGCAGGAACTGCTGGATAAGCTGGTTGAGCGCGCCAATTTACCGGGCTATCTCGGTAACTGCCATTCTTCCGGTACCGTGGTGCTGGACGATTTGGGCGAAGAGCACATGAAAACCGGCAAGCCGATTTTCTACACTTCTGCTGACTCCGTCTTCCAGATTGCCTGTCACGAAGAAACCTTCGGCCTCGATCGCCTGTACGAACTGTGTGAAATCGCACGTGAAGAACTGACCGAGGGCGGCTACAACATTGGCCGCGTGATTGCCCGTCCGTTCATCGGCGACAAAGCTGGCAACTTCGAGCGTACCGGTAACCGTCACGACTTAGCGGTTGAACCACCAGCACCGACCATTCTGAAAAAACTGGTTGATGAGAAAGACGGCCACGTGGTGTCTGTCGGTAAAATCGCCGATATCTACGCGCAGGTTGGCATCACTAAGAAAGTGAAAGCCACCGGTCTGGATGCGTTGTTTGATGCGACCATCAAAGAAATGAAAGATGCGGGTGACAAGACGATTGTCTTCACCAACTTTGTTGATTTCGACTCCTCTTACGGCCACCGCCGTGATGTGCCGGGCTACGCTGCCGCACTGGAGTTGTTCGACCGCCGTATGCCGGAACTGCTGGATCTGGTGAAAGAAGATGACATCATTATCTTCACCGCTGATCACGGTTGCGACCCTACATGGCGCGGCACTGATCATACTCGTGAGCATATCCCGGTATTAATCTATGGCCCGAAAGTGAAACCTGGCTCATTAGGCCACCGTGAGACTTTCGCGGACATCGGCCAGACCGTCGCCAAATACTTCGATTTGTCGCCGATGGACTACGGTAAGTCGATGCTATAACGCTTTGCATACGCGGCCAGTCACTGATACTGGCCGCGTTTTTTATGATGAATATGACACCTCGCTGATTAAGGAATAAGAAGATGGCAACTCCACATATTAATGCTGAAATGGGCGACTTCGCTGACGTAGTGCTGATGCCGGGCGATCCGCTGCGCGCCAAGCACATCGCGGAAACTTTCCTTCAGGACGTAAAGCAGGTGAACGACGTGCGTGGCATGTTGGGCTTCACCGGCACTTACAAAGGCCGCAAAATTTCCGTCATGGGTCACGGCATGGGCATTCCTTCCTGCTCAATTTATGCCAAAGAGCTGATCACTGAATTCGGCGTGAAAAAAATCATTCGCGTGGGTTCTTGCGGCGCTGTTCGTGCAGACATCAAACTGCGTGATATCGTGATCGGCATGGGTGCCTGCACCGATTCCAAAGTTAACCGCATGCGTTTCAAAGACCACGACTACGCCGCTATCGCCGATTACGACATGGTGCGTAATGCTGCTGACGCAGCGAAAGCCAAAGGCATCAATGCCCGCGTGGGTAACATCTTCTCCGCTGATCTGTTCTACACGCCGGACCCGCAAATGTTCGACGTGATGGAAAAATACGGCATTCTGGGTGTGGAAATGGAAGCCGCTGGTATCTACGGCGTAGCAGCAGAATTCGGTGCAAAAGCGCTGACCATCTGTACTGTTTCCGACCATATCCGTACGCACGAACAAACCACTGCTGCTGAACGTCAGACGACCTTCAACGACATGATCGAAATCGCGCTGGAATCCGTTCTGCTGGGCGATAAAGAATAAATCCTGCACATATATAGCAGAAACTAAAACGGGCGCTGAATGGCGCCCGTTTTGCTATGCATTTTCCTATTCATTATTGAGCAGATTTATGCCTTCGGAAAACTGATCGCCAACAGTGATATGCATCAGGGAAATCTGTCGTTTATCGACCCTGCCATTGATCCTTTAAAGCAGGCTCTATCGATATCGCCAGTGTACGACATGCTGCCCATGGCCTTTGCACCGACCAACGCTGGTGCGATGCGCCGTGAAACTGTGCCTTTGACGCTCGATCCTTTGGTGTCGAAAGAAAAGTGGTTGAACGCACAACGATGGGCGAGGGAATTCTGGCAGAAGGTGGAAAGCGATACTGCCATCAGTGTTGAATTCCGCCAGCTGGCCAGCGGAATGCTGGCGCAGGTGGAAGAATTAACATCGCTGATTCAGCGGCTGGCCTAAATCACTTTGGCCGGCTGCGTTTCAGGCTGCGGTAAGCGGCTTGTGCGGCTTCTTTAGTTTGTGCTTCGGTCGCAGGTTTGGCCGGCGTGACCTCGGATTCCGGCTCAGGAATGTTCAGCACCGGTGGCGGGCCGAACTCGTCCGGCTCTTCTTCCTGTTCATCATCTTCTTTCAACGGCTTGCTGGCGGTCAGCAGGAACGGCGATTGCTGCCAGCGCGAACGGCGCCCTTGCAACAATGTCCGCGCCAGAATAATGCCCACACCTAACGCAGCGAGCATCATCAGACGCAACAGATTGGTGGTGTTATCCACCTGTTTGGATTCTGTCGCGAGTACGTGCGTGTCCAGCGTGATACGTAAAAATCCGCTCGGACCATTTTTATCTTCGATAGGCACCACAATCTGATGATTGAAGTAGCTGCCTGCGCGTTTACCATCAAGAGACAATCTGTCACGCACCGGCACCTGTTCGCCGGCATGGGCGACCAGAGATCCATCCGACTCATAAACGCTGGCATCAAGAATGCGGCTTCCGTCAGTAAGCTGGCTCAAGATAGTGGAAATTTGTGCGATATCGGCGCCATCATTATTGCTGTCCATCAGCGGTGCAAGCGAAAACGCCACCTGTCTGGCGAGCGTCTGGGCAAGCTGTTCCACCTGCGTTGAGCGTGCCAGTTGATGTCCCAGACTGAAATAGGATGCGCCTTGCATCAGAATGACTAATAACGCCAGACTTATCAATACGATAGCTGCGCGATGCAGGCGAAATTTTAGTTTGGCCTTGGCCATTCTGTTTCCTTGCGTTTTTCGATGACTTTATGTTGCCAGAAGAGGCTACGATAAGGTAGCTTGATGCCTGTTTTTATCGACGTTGCTTCTGCCTCTTTAGCTGTTTTATTAACTATCGTTTTAACAAAAAAATCTACCGGAGCCATCATGCCAAACAGTCTGACCTATTGCGATCTTCCTGCGGAGATCCACCAATGGCCGGGACTTCCCCTTTCATTGAGCGGTGACGAGGTCATGCCGCTGGATTACCGGGCCGGACATACCGGATGGCTGCTCTACGGTAGAAAACTCGATAAAACGAGCATTACGCAGTTTCAGCGCCGGTTAGGTCGTGCTCTGGTGATTGTCAGCGCCTGGGCCGTGGAAGGTTATCAGGTCGTGCGTCTTGCCGGTTCGCTTACTGCCGACGCACAGCAACTGGCTGAAACTTTTGAATTTGATGTCACTCAGCTCGGCAAAGTGCCTTATCTTCGCACGCCTGGCCTGCTGGTAATGGACATGGATTCTACCGCGATTGAGATTGAATGCATCGACGAAATTGCCAAACTGGCGGGCGTCGGTGAACAGGTGGCGGAAGTCACCGAGCGTGCGATGCGTGGCGAACTGGATTTCTCCGCCAGTCTGCGTCAGCGCGTTGCGACCCTGAAAGACGCCGACGCGGGCATTCTTGAGCAGGTGCGCGAAACCCTGCCGCTGATGCCGGGACTGACCGTCATGGTGCAGCGCCTGCAGGAAGCGGGCTGGCATGTCGCCATCGCTTCCGGCGGCTTTACCTATTACGCCGAATACTTGCGCGATAAGCTGAATCTGATTGATGTTGCGGCGAACGAGCTGGAAATCCGCGACGGCAAACTGACCGGACGTGTGATCGGCCCGATCGTTGACGCGCAATACAAAGCAGACACCTTACTGAAGCTGGCGGAAAAACTGGGGATTTCTCAGGAACAAACCATTGCGATTGGTGACGGCGCGAATGATCTGAAAATGATGGCTGTAGCCGGTCTGGGTATTGCGTATCACGCCAAGCCGAAAGTCTATGAACAGGCTTCGGTCTGTATCAGACATGCGGATCTTTTGGGTGTACTCTGTATTCTCAGTGGCAGTCAATCCTAATAAATACAAAGAGGTAAGTTGTGGCAAAAGCAGCAAAACGTGCATTTGTGTGTAATGAATGTGGCGCAGATTATCCGCGCTGGCAAGGGCAGTGTAGTGCCTGCCAGGCCTGGAACAGCATTACCGAAATCCGTTTGGCGGCTTCCCCAACTGTGGCGCGTAATGAGCGTCTGACCGGATATGCCGGGGATGCAGGCGTCAGTCGCGTGCAGAAACTCTCGGATATCAGCCTCGATGAACTTCCGCGTTTCAGCACCGGTTTCAAGGAATTCGACCGCGTGCTGGGCGGCGGTGTGGTGCCCGGCAGTGCGATCCTGATTGGCGGTAACCCAGGCGCCGGCAAAAGTACGCTGCTGCTGCAAATTCTGTGTCACCTCAGCGAAAACATGAAAACCCTGTACGTCACCGGCGAAGAATCGTTGCAGCAGGTGGCGATGCGTGCGCACCGTCTGGGTTTACCGACGGCTAACATGAATATGTTGTCGGAAACCAGCATTGAGCAGATTTGTGAAATTGCCGATGTTGAGCAGCCAAAACTGATGGTGATCGACTCCATTCAGGTGATGCATATGGCGGATATCCAGTCGTCGCCGGGTACGGTTGCGCAGGTGCGTGAAACGGCGGCGTATCTGACCCGTTTCGCCAAAACGCGCGGCGTGGCGATCGTCATGGTCGGCCATGTGACCAAAGACGGCTCTCTGGCTGGCCCGAAAGTACTCGAACACTGTATCGACTGTTCGGTCTTGCTCGATGGCGATGCCGATTCCCGTTTCCGTACACTGCGCAGCCACAAGAACCGTTTCGGTGCGGTCAATGAACTGGGCGTGTTTGCCATGACAGAGCAAGGACTGCGCGAAGTCAGCAACCCTTCAGCGATATTCCTCAGCCGTGGTGATGAAATAACTTCCGGCAGCTCCGTGATGGTGCTGTGGGAAGGAACGCGCCCGTTGCTGGTCGAGGTGCAGGCGCTGGTCGATCAGTCGATGATGGGCAATCCGCGTCGCGTGGCGGTGGGACTTGAACAGAACCGTCTGGCTATTTTGCTGGCTGTTTTGCATCGTCACGGCGGCTTACAGATGGCGGATCAGGATGTGTTCGTCAACGTGGTCGGCGGCGTGAAAGTCACCGAAACCAGCGCTGACCTGGCGCTGCTGCTTTCTCTGGTTTCCAGCCTGCGCGACCGTCCGTTGCCGCAGGATTTAGTGGTGTTTGGCGAAGTCGGGCTGGCGGGCGAAATTCGTCCCGTGCCGAGTGGTCAGGAACGTATTACTGAGGCGGCGAAACACGGTTTTAAGCGCGCGATTGTGCCGCATGCTAACGTGCCGAAGAAAGTCCCGGCCGGGATGCAGGTGTTTGGCGTCAAAAAACTGGCCGATGCGCTGGCGATCCTCGACGATTTATAATTGTTTGAAGCGGTAACTGTTCTCTTCTGTAGCTTTTCTCCTCTGTAATTAAGGGCTGTCTTTGTGCTATTTTTTGTTTAGCTATTTTGTTTAGTAAAGCAAACCTGGGGACAAGGCATGTCACAGTTCGACTATCTAAAAACCGCGATTAAACAACAGGGACGCACGCTGCAACAGGTGGCTGAGGCCAGCGGGATGACCAAGGGTTATCTCAGTCAGTTGTTGAATGCAAAGATAAAAAGTCCCAGCGCTCAGAAGCTGGAGGCTTTGCATCGCTTCCTTGATCTTGAGTTTCCCCGTCGTGAAAAGAATATCGGCGTGGTGTTCGGCAAGTTTTATCCGCTGCACACCGGCCATATCTATCTGATCCAGCGCGCCTGTAGCCAGGTGGATGAACTGCATATCATTATGGGCTATGACGAGCCACGCGATCGCGAGTTGTTTGAAAACAGTTCCATGTCTCAGCAGCCAACGGTCAGCGACCGACTGCGCTGGTTGTTGCAGACGTTCAAATATCAGAAAAACATTCGTATTCATGCCTTTAACGAAGAAGGGATGGAACCCTATCCACATGGCTGGGATGTCTGGGGACGTGGTATTAAAGAGTTCATGGACCAGAAAGGCATTGAACCCAATACCATTTATTCCAGCGAAGAAGCGGATGCACCGCAGTACCGTGAACATCTCGGTATTGAGACGGTGCTGATCGACCCGAAACGTTCGTTTATGAATATCAGCGGTCGTCAGATACGCCAGGATCCGTTCCGCTACTGGGATTATATTCCGACCGAAGTGAAGCCGTTCTTCGTGCGAACCGTGGCAGTGCTGGGTGGAGAATCCAGCGGGAAATCTACGCTGGTGAATAAACTGGCTAACATTTTTAACACCACCAGCGCCTGGGAATATGGCCGCGATTATGTGTTCTCGCATTTGGGCGGTGACGAAATGGCGCTGCAATATTCGGATTACGATAAGATCGCGCTCGGTCAGGCGCAGTATATTGATTTTGCAGTGAAATACGCCAATAAAGTGGCCTTTATCGATACGGATTTCCTGACCACTCAGGCTTTCTGTAAAAAATATGAGGGGCGTGAGCATCCGTTCGTGCAGGCGCTGATGGATGAATACCGGTTTGATCTGGTGATTTTGCTGGAAAACAACACGCCGTGGGTGGCCGACGGACTGCGCAGTCTGGGCAGCAATGCTGACCGGATGTCTTTCCAGAATTTGCTCATCGAGATGTTAAAAGAAAACAAAGTGGATTATGTTCACGTTGAATCTTCAGATTACGATCAGCGTTTCCTTGAATGCGTGGAACTGGTGCAGAACATGCTGGCCGCAGATACCAGCCGTCTGAATTTGCCGCCGGTCAGCTGATCAAAAGGCAGCAATTAAAAAAGCGTGTGTTCCGTTGAATACGCGCTTTTTATTATTTACCACGCCAATGTTTGATTGATTATGTATTTCATATAATTATTAATGAATTCATATAATTAAAACCCTTCTCAGATTTACTAATTCCGTTTGTAACAGCAGAAAATAAAATATCCTCTTTAATCAAGTGATTGAGTTATTTCCTTTTCTGGTCATTTTTATTGCGCATTTTATGTGTAAATCCCATTCATGAAATAAAAATACAGTGGCGCCCGTTGAGTTTTATTTGTCCGATTATACTCATTCATTGTGCCTCTCAATCCGGCTGAGGCTTTTTAAGGTGATCCGAATGAATTTATCATTCAAGCCCTGGGGTATCGCAGTTCTGTGCGGTGCCGGCGCATTTGCTCTTGCCAGTGTCATGTTTATGCAAGGCTGGCTTCCCGTCAGCAGTCAGGCAGAAACCACAACCCAGACCACGCCTCCGGCGGTCCCTGCCCCCGCAGCGGTACCGGCAACGCCTGAGCCCGCTTCTGCACCTGTCCCGGCAGCGGCCGTTACGCCGCCAGCCTTTACTCAGGCTCAGCTCGATCAGTGGGTCGCGCCTGTCGCCCTCTATCCTGACAGCCTGCTCTCGCAGGTGCTGATGGCCTCGACCTATCCGACTAACGTGATTCAGGCCGTGCAATGGTCGCGTGACCATCCGCAAAGTCAGGGTGACGCCGCAGTGACACAGGTCGCGAACGAACCCTGGGATCCGAGTGTGAAATCACTGGTGGCATTCCCGCAGCTTCTGGCGCTGATGGGAGAAGATCCGGCATGGGTACAAAATCTAGGAAATGCGTTTCTGGCGCAACCTGATGACGTCATGAATACCGTGCAGAAATTCCGTGAAGTGGCGCAAAAGAGCGGGGCGCTGAAAAGCACTCCGCAGCAGACGGTAACCGTTAAACCGAAACCGGCTTCGACAACGGTGGTGAAGGGGGCTCCGGCACAGCAAACCATCGTAATTGAATCCGCCGATCCGCAGGTGGTGTATGTGCCGAGCTACAACCCGAATGTGGTCTACGGTGCGTGGCCGACGCCTGCCTACCCACCGGTTTATCTCCCGCCACCGCCGGGTGAACAGTTTGTGAATGGCATGGCGTCGGGCATTGGCTTTGGCGTAGGTGTTGCGGCGACGTATGCGATTTTCGGTAGCATCGACTGGGATGACGATCATCATCACGACGATTATGACCACCACGATGATTACGATCATCATGACGATCACCATGATGACGGGCATCACGGCGGCGGGTCGCAAAATAATTATGTCCATGTGAACGTAAACAACTACAACCGTATTTCCGGAAACAACAACCGCAATGTGGTGAATCATCCGGGCTCTGGCAATACTGCTGGCTGGCAGCATAATCCTGCCTTTAACGCAGGTCTGCCAAATCATGCGACAAACCTCAGCGGAGCCACGCAAAAGCAGGCGCTGACTAATGCGGCGCAGCGCAATAATTTTCGTGGTTACGACAGCAACTCACACAGTTTTAACGGCAATAATGCGGTCGGGCGTAATAACGGCGGTGTACAGAATCAGACGCTGGATCAACGTCGTCAGCAGGCGGCCTCGGTGATGAGCAATCATCAGGTGAATCCGCAACACAGACCGCAGCAACATTCAGCCACTGCCAGCCGGGCTGCTGCATCACCCGGCAACCATTCTGTTTCCGGACGTCAGCAGAGTCAGCATCATGAATCGCTCTCGCAGAACCGGCAAACTTTACAGCATCAGAACGGCGGGCCGCTGAATCAACACAACGGCGCTCAGCAAAGGCAGAATTTCCATCAGGGAAATAATGCCTCACGCAGCACGGCGTTCAGCGGGAACTCAAGCCGTGCGCCATCGTGGCAACAGCAGCAGGCGCGTGGCAATCAGAGCCGCCAGCATATGCAGAATTTCCAGCATGCACGTCCTGCGAACGCAGAGCCGGTGCATTTGCATCGCCGCTAGATTGACGAGGAAAGGAAATGAAGACATTGCGTAATACGTTGATTTCAGCAGGCTTGTTATTACTGCCTTTGACTGGCTTCGCGCAGCAGATGTTTACCAGTCCGGATCTGGCAGCGCAAGCGCTGGTGAAAGCCATTAATACCCATGACGACGCTGCGTTGGAGAAGATTCTGGGCGATAAATGGCGGGTTTATTTGCTTGAGAAAGATGTCGATCCGGATGAAGTTGCGCGTTTCCTGCGTGACTGGAAAATCAGCCATAAGATTGCCACCGAAGGCGACACTGCGCATCTGAATGTCGGGACGGAGAACTGGCAGTTGCCGATCCCGATGAAGCAGACGGCGCAAGGCTGGTCATTTGATATGGTGGCCGGGGCGGCGGAAATTGAAACCCGCACGATAGGTCGTAATGAGCTTTCCGCCATTCAGGCGGTGGCCGCTTATGCCGATGCCCAGCACCAGTATCAGCAAACGGCAGGGGAATACGCTCAGCGGTTCATCAGCACCGAAGGGCAGCACGATGGCCTGTACTGGCCGGTTAAAGAAGGCGAAGCGCCAAGCCCGCTGGGGCCTGCGTTTGGCGATGCTCAGCCGGGGGCTGATTATCACGGATATTATTACCGCATTCTGACGTCGCAGGGGGCGAATGCCAGCGGCGGTGCCTTCAGCTATATCGAAAACGGCAAGATGACCAAAGGCTTTGCGCTGATTGCCTGGCCAGCAGTGTACGGCCATACCGGTGTCACCAGTTTTATGACCGACCAGCGGGGCGAAATTTATCAGCAGGATCTCGGGCTGCAAACCGATGCCGCAGCGCGTGCGCTCACGACGTTTGACCCGGACGCCAAATGGCAGAAAGTGGATGACGGTGAATAGACGTCACGCCTGACTGACGCAATGCCTGAATGAGAAAAGCCCCGCCATGACAGTGACGGGGCTTTTTTATTTCTATGTGAAAGGATCAGACAGACCGGCAGGATCAGAACGCGACGACAACTTTGCCCTGCATATGGCCGTCGATCACTTTGGCATGTGCCGCTTCAATGCTTTCGACGGTCAGGCCGTGAAGGGTCTCGCTCAGCGTCGTTTGTACTTTCCCTTCGTCGACCAGTGCGGCGACTTGTTTGAGGATCTCGCCCTGTTCGGCAATATCCGGCGTGGTGAACATGCTGCGGGTATACATCAGTTCCCAGTGCAGCGCGGCGCTTTTCAGTTTCAGCTTGTTCATATCCAGCGGATGTTCGTTTTCAACAATGGTACAGATGTGGCCCATCGGCGCGATCAGATCGGTAATGGCTGCCCAGTGACCGTCGGTGTCGTTCAGGCAAAGAATGAAATCCACCTGTTTGATATCGTGTTTTGCCAGTTCGCCTTTCAGATCTTTGTAATTTACGGTCAGATCCGCACCACGATCCAGGCACCATTGTGCGGATTCGGGACGGGAAGCTGTCGCGATCACTTTCACTTTGCTGCGCAGCGACGCAAAAGGGATCGCCAGCGATCCGACGCCACCGGCACCGCCGATGATCAACAGGGTTTTATCTGCAGAAGCCTCCTGAATTTTGAGATGCTCGAACAGCGATTCCCAGGCCGTCAGCGTGGTCAGAGGCATAGCGGCGGCCTGCGCCCAGTCCAGGCTTTTTGGTTTGAGGGAAACAATACGCGAGTCGATCAGTTGTTCAGTCGCATTGCTGCCTGAGCGGGTGATATCTCCTGCGTACCAGACTTCATCACCGGCTTTGAAATTTTTCACCGCGCTGCCGACCGATTTAACGATACCGCTGGCATCCCAGCCCAGCACTTTAGGTGCATCCAGACCGCTTTTTTGCACGCCTTTATGTACTTTAGTATCAACCGGGTTAACTGACACGGCTTTCACTTCCACCAGCAGATCGTAATCTTTCGCGACAGGCTGTGGTAATTCAACAGCCACAAAGTGCGCCGGGTCTTTCGGGTTTACTGCGATTGCTTTTACAGACATCAGAATTTCTCCATATATTGCTTCGGGTATACAGACAGTCTAGCCCTCGTGCGACAAGCTGATAAGATGGACAATAACTAACAAAGTGTTCGTCTCAGGTGAACAATCATGTTTAAACAATTACAGGATATGGCGCTGTTTGCGCTGGTGGCGGAATGCGGCAGTTTCACCCAGGCCGCCAGCCGCGCCGGTTTGCCCAAATCCAGCGTCAGTCAGCGTATCAGTCAGCTGGAAAAATCTGTCGGTATACGGTTACTCAACCGCACCACCCGCCAGCTGAACCTGACGTTCGCCGGCGAACGCTATCTGATCCACTGTCAGGAAATGATGCAGGCCAGCGAACGGGCGGAGCTGGCGATCCGCCGTCTGCGCGATAACCCGAGCGGACGTCTGCGCATCACCAGCCCTGCCGGATTGGGGGCAACGCTGCTGGCGCGGGTGAATGTCGAATTTCAAAAGCGCTATCCCGATGTGTCACTGGAAGTCTCGGTTTCAGATGCGATGGTGGATCTGGTGCAGGAAGGGTTTGATATCGCGCTGCGTACCGGTAAGCCGCAGGATTCTTCGCTGATTGGCCGCGAACTGGGACACAGCCCGCGCTATCTGCTGGCGTCACCGGCGTATCTGGCGCAGCATCCGGCAATTGAAACGCCGCAACAGCTGGCATCTCATCACTGCATTGCACACCGGGCCTGGTCGGAATGGGTGCTGCATCATGGTGAAAGCTATCACCGCTGGCTGCTGCCCTCCGCGCACACCACCGACAACTTGTTGTATGCGCGGGAATGCGCGCTGGCGGGCGCGGGTATCACGCTGTTACCGGCATTTTTATGTCATGACGAAGTGGCACAGGGAACCCTGGTACGGGTATTACCGGAGTGGGAAGCAGAAGGGAATGATCTGTATCTGGTTTATCCGGGGCGGAAACTGAATTCACCGGCGCTGGCCTGTTTCATTGATTTTATGCTGGAGGAATATGGCTTTGCGAAGAGTTACAGCGAGGCGCTGGCGGGATAAGTCTCAGTAAATTGCAGATATAAAAAAGGCCCGTTTCCGGGCCTTAGCTGTTTTATAAAGACGATTACTTGATCATCTTTTTGTACTTGATGCGCTTCGGCTCTAACGCTTCGGCACCTAAAGTACGTTTTTTGTATTCTTCGTATTCGGTGAAGTTACCTTCGAAGAATTCGACTTTACCTTCATCCTGATAGTCGAGGATGTGGGTCGCGATACGGTCGAGGAACCAGCGGTCATGGGAAATGACCATCGCGCAGCCCGGGAACTCCAGCAAGGCGTTTTCCAGTGCGCGCAGGGTTTCGATGTCGAGGTCGTTGGTCGGTTCATCGAGCAGCAACATGTTGCCGCCAACCTGGAGCAGTTTTGCCAGATGCAGACGGCCACGCTCACCACCGGACAATTCGCCCACGCGTTTGCCCTGATCAACACCTTTAAAATTGAAGCGGCCAACGTAAGCACGGCTTGGCATTTCAGTGGTGCCGACACGCATAATGTCCTGACCACCAGACACTTCTTCCCACACGGTTTTGCTGTTGTCCATAGAATCACGGAACTGATCCACAGACGCCAGTTTCACGGTGTCGCCCAGCTCGATGGTGCCGCCGTTAGCTTCTTCCTGGCCTGACATCATGCGGAACAGGGTCGATTTACCGGCACCGTTCGGACCGATAATCCCGACGATTGCGCCTTTCGGTACGGAGAAGGACAGGTCGTCGATCAGAACGCGATCACCATAAGACTTGCTCAGGTTTTTCACTTCGACGACTTTGTCGCCCAGGCGTGGACCTGGTGGAATGAACAGTTCGTTGGTTTCGTTACGTTTCTGATATTCGGTGTTGTTCAGCTCTTCAAAGCGAGCCAGACGGGCCTTGCCTTTAGACTGACGGCCTTTCGCGCCCTGACGAACCCACTCCAGCTCTTTCTCAATAGATTTACGACGGGCCGCTTCAGAAGAAGCTTCCTGCGCCAGACGTTCATCTTTCTGTTCCAGCCATGTGGAATAGTTACCTTCCCACGGAATACCTTCACCGCGGTCAAGCTCGAGGATCCAACCGGCGACGTTATCGAGGAAGTAACGGTCATGGGTGATCGCCACAACGGTACCTTCGAAGTCGTGCAGGAAGCGTTCCAGCCATGCCACGGATTCTGCATCCAGGTGGTTGGTCGGTTCGTCGAGCAGCAGCATGTCTGGTTTTTCCAGCAGCAGGCGGCAAAGAGCCACACGGCGGCGTTCACCACCGGACAACGTGGCGACTTTCGCATCCCAGTCTGGCAGACGCAGCGCATCAGCAGCACGTTCCAGTTGGCTGTTCAGGTTATGCCCATCATGTGCCTGAATGATCTCTTCCAGACGGCCCTGTTCAGCGGCCAGTTTGTCGAAATCGGCTTCCGGCTCAGCGTACAGCGCATAGACTTCATCAAGACGTTTTAACGCGCCAACGACTTCAGAAACGGCTTCTTCCACGGACTCACGCACGGTGTGTTCCATGTTCAGCTGTGGTTCCTGCGGCAGATAACCGATTTTCAGATCAGGCTGCGGACGTGCTTCGCCTTCGATGTCGGTATCGATACCGGCCATGATGCGCAGCAGGGTGGATTTACCTGAACCGTTCAGACCCAGAACACCGATTTTGGCACCAGGGAAGAAACTCAGGGAGATGTTCTTAAGAATATGACGCTTCGGCGGAACAATTTTGCCGAGGCGATGCATGGAATATACGTATTGAGCCACGTTGTTTTGAGCCTCTTTCTGCGGGCCGCGCGCTTTCTGCGAAGGGCAGGCGCTGCGGCAAATTAAAGCCAGCCCCGCCTGACTGCGGCATGACTGATAAGGGTTCCGACTGCGAAGTTTAGCTTGTTTCAGTCGTGTACCCAACCATCAGGTTCACAGTAAGGCAAGAATGTTGCTGGCTGCAGATAAGAGGGCAGGCTTTCAGCCGAAAGGAACAGTGAATTCATCCGGTTCGCTGGCCGGACGTAATGGCTGAATACGCCCCACAAACATGCCGGAAGTCAGGATGTCAGTGAGCTTAACAACATGATATATAGCCTGTTTATTCTGTGTCTTGACCTTGCGCTTGATGTTGCCTTTATGCGAGGCCACAGTTTTCTGTTTGATGTTCAGATGTTGGGAAATAATTTCCGTGTTCAGTCCGGACATCCACATTTTCAGAATGCTTGATTCCGTCCGGCTCAGGCTGACCGGCGTAAGATCCAGCATTTGTTCCGTTTCACCCACCCGCGACAGATGCAGGTTGTGAGCGATAAGCTGATAAATCGTGGTTGTCCGGATGGATTTTGACAAAATGATGATGTTTTTACGGATCGGCACATAGTTCTGATAATTCAGGTTTTCTTTGGAGATAAAGACAAAGAAAAGCGTGCCGGGATGCGCGTCGATCACCCCCCTGAGGGCGTGGCCGGAAGGCGCATCAGATGTAAAACAATCTTCATTCACAAAGATGATTTCAGGCGTCAGGGAATTGCATACGGCTTGCAGTTCGTTGATGTCCTTGAGCGAAAGAATGTCTTTCTGGTGTTGTCCGTTAAGTTGCAAGAGCGAATGCAATGCCAGCTGTGTGTAAAAGCACTTATCTACAATGAGCGATGACATTGTGGGTTACCTGTTTGTTGGCCTCTGTATAACTGCGAAGCAGAGAGGCTCGTTTTTATAAAACTGACCGTATTGCGATGGGGCCATCCCTTTAAAGCTGCCGGAGTGCGGCATAACTCAATTGCTGTGAAAAGGGATACCCTTGGCGAGAGTAATAAAGCGGTGTGAGATTGATGTAAATCAGCTGGAAGGGTATTGGGATGTTTTGCGTGATCTCTGAGACGAACTGAACGCCAAGGCGTCTAAAGTTTCAGAAATGTGACTATTTAAAGGCTAAAAACCGGGCTACCACAGGCAGCCCGGCCAAGAGTTTCAGTTTCAGTCTTTCTTGCGGATAAAGCGGTTAACCAGCCATTTTTCAATTTCGACAATCACGAAGATCATCGCGCCGACCATCAGGGTGATACCCCAGAATTTCAGCGGCATTGGCACAGTGCCGAACAGAGAGTTCATGACCGGCAGATAAATCAGCGCCAGTTGCAGGAGCAATAGCACGCCGGAGACAATCCACAGTCCTTTGTTAACGAACACTTCACGGCTCAGCGGGAAGCGGTCCATCACGCGGCAGTTAAACATGTACACCCACTGTGCGGTAACCAGCGTCTGCAACAGCACGGTGCGGATCAAATCGCTGCTGTAGCCCTGCGGCTGCATCCAGGCTTCGAGAACGAAGGCGCTGCAGGCAATCAGAATACCGACGAAAGCGATACGCCAGACGGCGTGCAGGTCGAGAACGTGCTGACCCGGCGGGCGCGGGCGGCGGCGCATCATGCCTTTTTCTGCCGGCTCAAAGGCCAGACCGAAGGACAGCGTGGTGGAGGTCGCCATGTTCATCCACAGGATCTGGACAGGCGTCAGCGGAATCACCGCACCGGCCAGAATCGCCAGAATAATCAGCAGCCCCTGCGCGAGGTTTGTCGGCAGGATGAACAGAATGGTTTTCTTCAGGTTGTCGTATACGCGACGCCCTTCTTTCACCGCGCTGGCGATGGTCGCAAAGTTGTCATCAGTCAGTACCATGTCAGCGGCTTCTTTAGTGACTTCGGTGCCTTTGATACCCATGGCGATACCGACATCCGCCTGTTTCAGCGCTGGCGCGTCATTCACGCCATCGCCGGTCATGCCGACCACTTCGCCGGTTTCCTGCAGGGCTTTCACCAGACGTAATTTATGCTCAGGGCTGGTGCGGGCGAAAATATCGTACTGGCTGGCGGCGACGGCCAGCTCAGCGTCATCCATATGCTCTAGCTGATAGCCGGTAATGGAGTCACCGCTGTTGCCGATGCCTAACATTTTGCCGATAGCCATCGCAGTTTCCTGATGGTCACCGGTGATCATCTTCACGCGGATCCCGGCCTGCTGACACTGCGCAATAGCATCAATGGCTTCAGGGCGCGGCGGATCCATCATGGCGGCAATACCTGCGAACACCAGCCCTTGTTGCAGGTGGTCGTGGTTCAGGTCGCCCTCAATTTGCGGCTCATCTTTGATGGCGGCGGCCACCATGCGCAGCCCCTGACGGGCATAGCGCGCCATCTCTTCTTCCCAGTACTCGCGGCGGAAAGGCTGAACGCCATTTTCCGTCAGTTCATCAGTCGCTAGGGAGAACAGCACATCCGGGGCGCCGGTCACATACAGCTGAGTTTTGCCGCCAATCCGTTGCAATGTCGCCATGTATTTGTGTTTGGAATCGAACGGAATTTTATCCAGAGATTCAACCTGACCGGTATGCAGATTGGCTTTCGCCGCCAGCACTTTCAATGCGCCGGACGTCGGGCCGCCGGTAATTCCCCAGTGACCTCTGTCGTCCTGATTCAGCTGGCTGTCGTTACAAATATCCACGACAGTGATGAAAGTGTTGAGCACCGGCATACTGATGACATCCACCTGGCGCTGCGAGAGTTCTTCCAGGATGCGCCCTTTCGGCTGGTAGCTTTCGCCTTCCACATCGTAAGCGCGGTCTGCCAGAATCACCGCTTTTACGGTCATTTCATTCATGGTCAGCGTGCCGGTTTTATCCGAGCAAATGACGGTCATGGAGCCCAGCGTTTCGACGGTCGGCAGTTTGCGGATGATGGCGTGATTACGCGCCATCGACTGTACGCCCAGCGACAGAATAATTGAGATAATCGCCGGTAAGCCCTCAGGGACTGACGCCACGGCCAGACTGATCAGCGACAGCAGCAGTTCGCCCAGCGGCATGTCGCGCAGGATGAATGCGAAAACAAACAAGAACGCCATCATCAGAAGGATCAGGGCGAAAATGCCTTTGCCCAGTTTGTCGATTTGCTGCAACAACGGGGTGCGCTGCGCTTTAATCGCCGACATCATCTGGCTGATGTGACCCAGTTCGGTGTCCTGACCGGTGGCATAAACCACACCGGTGGCGGTGCCGCCGCTTACCATGGTGCCGGAGAACAGCAAATTATGGCGATCGCCGATCATGACTTCTTCGTCGATGAGCTGAGCGTTTTTGATGACGACGGTGGATTCGCCGGTCAGGATAGCTTCTTCGACCTGCAGATTGTGTGCGCTGACGATACGCACGTCAGCCGGGATTTTGTCACCGGGACGCAGTTGCACGATATCGCCGGGCACCAGCTGGTCGGCATTGAGGGTTTGAACTTGTCCGTCACGCATCACGACGGCCTGACTGGACAGCATATTCTGAATGCTTTTCAGGGATTTTTCTGCGCTGTTCTCCTGCAGAAAACCAATCAGCGCATTGATAACGGCAACGCCCAGGATCACAAATGTATCAACCCAGTGTCCCATTGCGCCGGTCACCACGGCGGCGGCGAGCAGGATGTAAATCAGAACATCATTGAAGTGCGCCAGAAAACGCATCAGGGCGCTTTTAGATTGTTTTTCCGGTAAGGCGTTCGGGCCATATTTTTTCAGGCGCTCGCTGGCTTCCTGCCGCGTCAGGCCATTTTCACTGGTTTCCAGACGCTGCATCGCATCGTTACTACTAATCTGATACCAGTTTTTGTTTTCTGCTGCTGCAGACGAGGACGGGCTGGCATTCGTTTTTACAGATGAAGCTGAATGAGTCATATACTTTTCCATAAGCAAAGAACTGGGCTGTTATTAATATTTCAATCCTGACGATGAAATAGTGAATATCATTAAAACAATTTTTCAATAGGGTGTGATAATAATTAATCAGGTAGGAATAAATTTGATCTGAGCCAAAAAATACTTTTTTATGCTGTAATTAATAATAAAAATTGTTTAAAAACAATATCATAGAAAAATTATGAATTTGCGTATTATTTACGGGTCATTTAAGGTTTGTTTAGGAATTAGATGTCTGGGTAAAGTGATGTAAATAAAGCTGAGTTTTGTCAGTGTGGTTATTTTATTTTAAATTGTAAGTGTGCTATCTATTTGCTAATTAGCACTAAATAACCGCTAATTATCTGCGGGTATAACGTCCGCCACCATTATTCATACCTCTACGTTCTGTGACAGAAAATAGATCTGCCGCCGTCTGGTAACTGCCGGTCGCTTGCACCACACTGTGTAAAGTTTGTGATGCTGTCCCTGCATCGCTTCAATTTTAAATATGAATCGATTAGCGTAGTGGCTGTCTACACAATGCAGAACAGTTTCGGCACAACCCGTGAGGATAAAGGTAAGTATGGTCAAGGTGGACAAATGGCACTCTCTGGCACTGAGCGTATTGCTGGTGACGGCATCGGGCGTGGCGAACGCTGACTCGCTGGACGCGCAACGCCAGCACTATATGCAGATTAAACAGGCGTGGGATAATAATCAGATGGACGTTGTCAGCCAGCTGATGCCGACGCTGGAAGACTATCCTCTTTATCCTTATCTGGAATACCGCCAGCTGACGCAGGATCTGGGCGATGCGACACCAGCACAGGTCAACGCGTTTGTGAAAGCGAATCCGACATTGCCACCGGCACGTTCCCTGCCAGCCCGCTATGTGAATGAACTGGCGCGCCGTCAGGACTGGAACAGTTTGCTTTCATTCAGCCCGCAACCGCCAAAACCAGCAGCGGCGCGCTGTAACTACTATTACGCAAAATGGGCGACTGGCGATCAGAAAACGGCGTTCGATGGTGCGAAAGATATCTGGCTTACCGGTACATCGCTGCCTAATACCTGCGACAAATTATTCTCCGTCTGGCAGGGTGCAGGAAATCAGACTGCGCTGACGACGCTGCAACGCATCGGGCTGGCAATGAAAGCCGGTAACACTAATCTGGTCAGCTATCTGGCCAAACAGTTGCCGCCGGATTATCAGACCATGCGCGATGCGCTTATCGATCTGCAAAATAATCCGAATACCCTTGAAAGCTTTGCACGCAATGTCGGACCGACTGATTTTACCCGTAATGCGACCAGCATTACGTTCAGCCGGCTTGCCCGTGATGATTCCGAGAATGCCCGTTCGATGATCCCGGTTCTCGCGCGTTTGCAGAAGATGAGTGACAGCGAACGGCTGGATCTGGAAGAGGCCGTTGCCTGGCGTTATATGGGCAGCGATGCCACACCGGAACAGGCCGCATGGCGCGATAGCGTCATTCTGCGCAGTCACTCCACCACGCTTGTCGAACGCCGTATCCGTATGGCACTGGCCTCGGGCGATCGTCAGGGGCTGAACCAGTGGCTGCAACGGCTGCCGTCGGATGCCCTGCAACAGGACGAATGGCAATACTGGCGTGCATCAGTGATGATCGACAACGGTCAGCGCTCGCAGGGCGAAGCGATGCTGCGCACGTTAATGAAAGGGCGGGGATTCTACCCGATGGCGGCGGCGCAAAAGCTGAATGTCACTTATCCGATGCAGATTTCTGTCGCGACGAAACCGGATCCCAGCATTGCGAAATTGCCAGCAGTGGCGCGTGTGCGGGAGCTGATGTACTGGCAGATGGACAATCTGGCCCGTACCGAATGGAGTTATCTGGTCAGCAGCCGCACGGAGTCCCAACAGTCTGCGCTGGCGCGATATGCATTCGAGCAAAAATGGCCGGATCTTAGCGTACAAGCCACTATTACCGGCAAGCTGTGGGATTACCTCGAAGAACGTTTCCCGCTGGCATGGCCGGATGAATTCCGTCGTGCGACCAACGACAAAGGCATAACCCAAAGCTATGCGATGGCGATTGCGCGTCAGGAAAGTGCCTGGAATCCGAAAGCCCGTTCGCCAGTGGGCGCTTCCGGTTTGATGCAGGTGATGCCTGCCACCGCGCAACATACGGTGGACATGTTTGGCTTGCAGGGTTACAGCAATCCGGGACAGCTTTTAGATCCGCAGATGAACATTATAATCGGTACCAACTATCTGGAATATGTCTATCAGATGTTTGGCCGCAACCGTATTTTATCCAGCGCTGCTTATAACGCCGGTCCTTCACGCGTGAATACCTGGCTGGGGAACAGCGCGGGCAGGGTGGATTCGGTCGCGTTTATCGAGAGCATCCCTTTCTCTGAAACTCGGCGATATGTTAAAAATGTGTTGGCATACGATGCGTTTTATCGTTATTTTTTACATCAACCCGCCAAGATTTTGACGGATGCCGAATGGCAGAGGCGTTACTGATCCCACGTCGTTTATGATAAGCTGCTGTACTAGTTTAATAGTATGGCAGCCATTATGACCCAACGACTAATCAATGACCCTGCTCTTTCCCAACAAGGCAATGAGGACTGGCAATGCTTCCTGGCATTGCTGCAGCAATCTTTTGCTGAAAATCTGCATCAGGATTTGCTGCAACTGCTGCTTACGCCCGACGAACGTGCGGCGCTGGGTACGCGGGTGCGGATTATTCAGGAACTGATGCGCGGAGAATTGAGTCAGCGTGAGCTGAAAAGCCAACTGGGTGCGGGTATTGCCACGATTACCCGTGGTTCGAATGGGCTGAAAACGGCACCGGCGGAACTCAAAGAATGGCTGAGTGAGCAACTGCTGACAGACAAAACGGACGACTGAAGCGTCCGTTACCGTCGGATGTTTTAGTGTGTTTGGGTTCTGACCTGATATACCGAATTATGAAAAGGCGCTAAAGCCAGTACCAGCGCCTGATGATAAACGCTGGTGCGGGTCAATTTTCCCGCTGTAAAGACGCCGATAGCTCCGCCTTTACGTTTTACTTCCACGATACCCGTCAGTTTTTCCATCTCATCTCCCAGTTCGCTGCCCTGGTTAATTCCTTGTAAAATAATTTCAGGTAACATCAGACTTGCTGAACGGGATTCACCACGCTGGTGCATATTCTCAATTACCATCCACGCGAAGGTCATATTGTCTTCGATACCCGCTTCCACACCGACCCAGAAGTCTGCTTCGGGGCAAACCTGGCGGGCGCCGATGACGCGATGACGCGCTCCGGTACGGGTTTCATTACTGCCGATGGGTTGATTGGGAACACCACTGTCGACGTCAACGCCTTCAATGCGGAATGCCTCAGCGCCGAAAATATCTTCAAAAGCCATGGCGATAGCTTTGATTTTTGCCGGGTTAGTGGTTGCAGCGACAACATGGTACATAGAGTTTTAGCATCCTTTAGCAAATTTCACGCAGTATAACGGAAAACACTCATGTTACAGGTATATCTCGTCCGTCATGGCGAAACAGAATGGAATGCCGCACGCCGTATTCAGGGGCAATCAGACAGCCCTCTGACGGCTAAAGGTCTTTATCAGGCTCGTCAGGTTGCTGAGCGTGTGCGTAATGAAGGGATCACTCACGTCATCACCAGTGACTTAGGACGTACCCGCCACACGGCGCAGATTATCGCTGATGCCTGCGGGTGTGAAGTGATCAACGAGCCGCGATTACGCGAATTACATATGGGCGTGCTGGAAGAACGTATTCTGGACGGCCTGACGGATCAGGAAGAAGTGTGGCGTAAGCAGATGGTCGATGGTTCACCGCAAGGGCGTATTCCTGACGGTGAAACGATGACGGAGCTGGCTGCGCGTATGCGTGCGGCGCTCGACAGCTGCCTGGCTTTGCCTGAAGGAAGTAAGCCTTTGCTGGTCAGCCATGGCATTGCGCTGGGCTGTCTGATCAGTACGATCCTCGGGCTGCCTGCTTATGCCGAACGTCGTCTGCGCCTGCGCAACTGTTCACTTTCGCGTGTCGATCACCAGCAAAGTGCCTGGCTGGCGAATGGCTGGATTGTGGAAACGGCGGGCGATGTCTCACATCTGGAACTGCCCGCGTTAGACGAGTTGCAACGCTAACGCCAGAAGGCGTTAGCGGCGGATTGGGATCAGGTAATCACACTGTATTTCGGTTGGCGCGGTGCCAGGAGCACGGCCATTCGTATAAAAGCGTTCGATATCCTGTCCCTTTCTGCGGGTCAGTTTCAATGTTGGCAGACACGTGCTGTACAACGTCAGAATGAATTCCTGCAAATGCTCCGGAGTGCCATTGTAGTGGAACATGGCGTACTCGCCGTGCTGCAATACAATCGGCTGACCTTCAACGTTTTCCGGCAAGTGCTGAGCTTCCAGCGCGGTCGTGTACAATACTTCCTGCTCGTCATCTTTTTCCTGGCTTGGACGTGAATGGTGCAGGCCATAAAGAATTGGCGGCAGCGTTTTCGCTTCACCAATATACTGACGCCAGAAATGACGACGCATCTCGTTACGGTACGTGGTGATTTGCTCCAGCGTACAGGCGTAACTTTGTGTCATCCCGACAAGATGCTGTTCCGGCAGTGAGATATATTCAGGCTGGGGAAGAATAAACGCACCCAGACGGATTGGCGGACAAATCCCGAACGAATGCCAGTCTTCAGCACGACGATACAGTGCCGGTGTTTGTGCAAATTGTTTTTTGAATGCCCGGGTAAATGTTTGTTGTGAATCAAAACGATACTGAAGGGCGATATCTAAAATCGGGCGGCTGGTGAGACGCAAAGCGACGGCCGCTTTAGAAAGGCGGCGGGCACGGATATAAGCGCCAATAGCATTATTAGTGACATCTTTAAACATGCGCTGCAGGTGCCATTTGGAATAGCCGGCCTTGGCTGCAACATTGTCGAGTGACAAGGGCTGGTCTAAATGGGTTTCTAACCAGCTAAGAAGGTCACGAATGATTCCTGCTTGATCCATAGATCGTCCTCGTTGAACTAAGATAAATGCACAGAATGATGGGCGGCATAATAACAACTTTTTACCGATAAGACTTCCTAAGAATTTTTTGGCTATCTGTGCTATTTGACTGTGTTACAGAGTATTTCATTCCGAAAGTGTGAATACACGCTTTCCCTGTAGGGTTTCTTTAGAAAACAACGTCATGCTAATGACGTGGAGTAACTTAATGAATAGATGTTGGATTTTTGTTTTTTCGATGTTTGCTTTTTGTTCTACGGCAGCGCATGCAGAGCA
This sequence comes from Rahnella bruchi, assembly GCF_003614975.1. Lineage (GTDB taxonomy): Bacteria > Pseudomonadota > Gammaproteobacteria > Enterobacterales > Enterobacteriaceae > Rahnella > Rahnella bruchi. The sequence continues at coordinate 93,587 of NZ_QZWI01000006.1, forward strand.
GATCGGTTCGGTCGATACCGTCTTCAAACTCTTTGGCCCCGACCATAAGATTGTCGTGGAGGCCTTTGATGATCCTGATATTAAAAATGTAACTTGTTATATCAGTCGTGCGAAAACCGGCGGCATTAAGGGGGGGTTAGGTCTGGCTGAAGATACCGCCGATGCGGCGATTTCGTGTCAGCAGGTGGGGCCGATTGAGCTGAGCGATAAGATTAAGCAAGGCAAAGACAAGGGAATCGTTGTTTTTCAGAAGCGCACATCGCTGGTGTTTAAAAAGCTGCAGGTGGTTCGTTTTTATGATGAGAAACGTAACGCGCTTATCTACCTGAGTTATTCCGATAAAGTGGTGGATGGTTCACCGAAAAATGCGCTCAGCGCTGTGCCGATTATTCCTTGGGCGCATGCCGCTCCCTGAGTTCTCAACAACCTGAGTTCTCAACAATTAACACAAAACAAAAGGCCAGCTTTCGCTGGCCTTTGACGTTTTATCTTACCGGATACAGTTCGGTTGGCAACCTGCTGTATCAGTCTTCCAGATCACCGCAGAAACGATAGCCTTCGCCGTGAATGGTGGCGATGATTTCAGGGGTGTCAGGCGTCGCTTCGAAATGTTTACGGATGCGACGGATGGTGACGTCAACGGTACGGTCATGAGGCTTCAGCTCACGGCCGGTCATTTTCTTCAGCAGGTCGCCACGGGTTTGGATCTTGCCCGGGTTTTCGCAGAAGTGCAGCATGGCGCGGAATTCGCTGCGCGGTAACTTGTATTGCTCACCCTGCGGGCTCACCAGCGAACGGCTGTTGATATCGAGTTCCCAGCCATTGAATTTGTAGCTTTCAACCAGACGACGTTCTTCGCCGGTCGTGCCCAGATTCATGGTGCGGGAAAGCAGGTTGCGTGCGCGGATAGTCAGTTCGCGCGGGTTGAACGGCTTAGTGATGTAATCATCAGCGCCGATTTCAAGACCCAGAATCTTATCAACTTCGTTGTCGCGGCCGGTCAGGAACATCAGAGCAACACTGGCTTGTTCGCGTAATTCGCGTGCCAGCAGCAGGCCGTTTTTGCCTGGCAGGTTGATGTCCATGATAACCAGATTGATGTCATTTTCAGACAGAATGTGGTGCATTTCTGCGCCATCATTAGCTTCATGTACCATGTAGCCTTCTGCTTCAAAAATGCTCTTTAACGTATTACGTGTCACTAACTCGTCTTCGACGATCAGAATGTGAGGGGTCTGCATGATTGCTACCTAAGATTGCCAACAAATAGAAAATAGGAGTACAGAAGTCCTTGTTATCCCAAAGAATTTTGATGCCTTTTTGGACATCTCACTCGTTACATGACTAAAGTACGTAAACGCGTTCTCGATGCAATTTCCATCAACGACAACAACATCGCAAGCTCGGTCAGGGATTCCACTTTCTGCAGTTCCACGGGGTCCTAAAGCGGCGCATATCCTAACCCTATTAACAGCAATATAACAGCGAGTGCCGAAATTACCACTCAACAAAATTACGGTTTGTTGACATATATCAAGTTCAATTGTAGCACGGTAACAGAACAGTGAAAAACACTTACAAGAATGCACGCTTGAGTCACATTTCGGCATTTATTGTACACGATTCAGCAAATGATTAAGAATCGAAAGATAAATGCAAAATCGTGATGATTCTTTATTATGTATCCATATGAAAAATAATGATAAATTTTTCATTCATGCTGGCTTAATCAGGCCAGCACCTTTTTTACCTGCAGGGTAACGTTTTCCGATAAAATAAAGGAATATATTGAGCCGACTGTTAAGTTCTTGTGAAGAATATAAGCTATGAATAGATTTGGAACAGGGTGAAATTTCATCGCTTAAATACGGACGGCAATTTCTTTCCCCCCTTTGCAAAGGCACGACATGCAACTTCATATTATTTTAGTTTCCCCGGCTCGCCCGGAAAATGTCGGTGCGGCAGCCCGTGCAATGAAAACCATGGGTTTCGCATCGTTGCGTATTGTGGACAGCGAGGCACATCTCAAGCCAGAAGCCGGCTGGGTTGCGCATGGTTCGCAGGAGATCCTGCAAAATGCGCTCCATTTCAATACTCTGGCGCAAGCACTGGCTGACATAGATTTTACCGTTGCCACGACCGCCCGCAGTCGGGCTAAATTTCACTATTACTACACGCCACAGGAATTACAGGTGCAGCTCGAAGAAAAGAGCCAGTGGGTGAATCATGCTGCGCTGGTGTTTGGTCGTGAGGATTCGGGTCTGACGAATGAAGAACTCGGGCTGGCGGATGTACTGACCGGCGTACCGATGGTGGCAGATTACCCGTCGCTCAATCTGGGGCAGGCAGTGATGGTTTTCTGTTATCAGCTCTCTTCTCTGAACCAGGTCACGTCGGTAAAACCTGAGACTGCCGAGGCGGGGCAGCTTTCAGCATTACGTGCCAGAGTCGGACGTTTGCTGGAAAATGTCGGGGCAGAAGATGACCAGAAATTGGCCGACTGGCTGCATCAGCGCCTCGGTCTTTTGCAGCAGCGAGACGCCGCGATGCTGCATACTTTGCTGCATGACATCGAAAAAAAGCTGACCTCATGATGTGAGGGGATTTTCTGCGTGAACAGTTCGATATCCGGCATGATAAGCACAGAGCTGGTGATCGTACTGGAAAGGGTTTTAATGGCAGAGAATTCTACAGTTGATTTTGTCCGTGACTAACCGGTCAAAAACAGAAAAAAATTGACTTGTGGTGCCTTATGCTTTAGCTAATAGAGGCAGACAGAGTAAAACCATAAGACAGACAGAAAATAAAAATGCGAATCATCAGCCTGAATACAACAATTATTACCACCACCGATACCACAGGTAACGGGGCGGGCTGACGCGTACAGGAAAAAGAAAAAAAGCCCGCACCTAACCAGTGCGGGCTTTTTTTTTACATTTAAACGAGAGCTTGAGGAGAGAACCAGAAATGCGAGTGTTGAAATTTGGCGGGACCTCGGTAGCAAACGCAGAACGCTTCTTGCGGGTTGCGGACATTATGGAAAGCAATGCGCGTCAGGGACAGGTCGCAACGGTATTATCCGCGCCTGCCAAAATTACCAACTATCTGGTTGCCATGATTGATCGAACTGTCGCCGGACAGGACATTCAGACCATCATGAGCGATGCAGAAAACATTTTTGGTCAGTTGATTACCGGTCTGGCAGTCGCGCAGCCAGGCTTCGATTTGCCGAAAGTGAAAGCGTTTGTCGATCAGGAATTCGCCCAGCTTAAACAGCTGATGCATGGTATTACCCTGCTCGGCCAATGCCCTGACAGCGTGAACGCATCCATTATCTGTCGTGGCGAGAAGCTTTCTATCGCCATCATGGAAGCGGTATTTCTGGCAAAAGGGTTTGGCGTTACCGTCATCAATCCGGTTGAAAAACTGCTTGCTCAGGGGCATTACCTCGAATCCACCGTGGATATCAACGAATCCACCCGTCGTATTGCTGCCAGCGCCATTCCCGCTGATCACATTGTGCTGATGGCCGGTTTCACTGCCGGTAATGAAAAGGGCGAACTGGTCGTGCTGGGCCGTAATGGTTCCGACTATTCTGCCGCCGTGCTGGCCGCCTGTTTGCGCGCAGACTGCTGTGAAATCTGGACTGACGTTGACGGCGTTTATACCTGTGATCCGCGCACTGTGCCGGATGCCCGTTTGCTGAAATCCATGTCGTATCAGGAAGCGATGGAACTTTCGTATTTTGGCGCGAAAGTCCTTCACCCGCGTACCATCCTGCCGATTGCTCAGTTCCAGATCCCTTGCCTGATTAAAAACACCACTAACCCGCAGGCGCCGGGGACTCTGATTGGCAGCGAAAGTCTTGATGACAGCACGCCGGTAAAAGGCATCACTAATCTGAATAACATGGCGATGATCAACGTTTCCGGTCCGGGAATGAAAGGGATGATCGGCATGGCCGCGCGCGTATTTGCCGTGATGTCCCGTTCAGGGATTTCTGTTGTGTTGATCACCCAGTCTTCTTCCGAATACAGCATCAGTTTCTGTGTGCCGCAAAGCGAGCTGCAACGTGCGCGTAAAGCGCTGGAAGATGAGTTCTATCTTGAGCTGAAAGATGGCCTGCTTGAGCCGCTGGACGTCATGGAAAAGCTGGCGGTGATCTCCGTCGTCGGCGACGGTATGCGTACCCTGCGCGGTATCTCGGCGAAATTCTTCTCGGCTCTGGCCCGCGCCAACATCAATATTGTCGCGATTGCTCAGGGCTCTTCGGAACGATCTATCTCCGTTGTCGTTAATAATGACGATGCCACCACAGGCGTGCGCGTGAGCCATCAGATGCTGTTCAACACCGATCAGGTGATCGAGGTGTTCCTGATCGGCGTGGGCGGCGTGGGCGGGGCGTTGATCGAACAGATCCGCCGCCAGCAGCAGTGGCTGAAAACCAAACATATCGATCTGCGCGTTTGCGGTATCGCTAACTCCCGTGCATTGCTGACCAATGTTCACGGCATTGCGCTCGATACCTGGCGCGATGAACTGGGGGCTGCGAAAGAGCCGCTGAATCTGGGGCGTCTGATCCGTCTGGTGAAAGAATATCATTTGCTGAATCCGGTGATCGTTGACTGTACCTCGAGTCAGGAAGTTGCCGATCAGTACGCTGATTTCCTCGCCGACGGTTTCCATGTGGTTACGCCAAACAAAAAGGCCAACACCTCGTCGATGAATTACTACCATCAGCTGCGCAAAGCGGCGGATGGTTCACGCCGTAAGTTCCTTTACGACACCAACGTCGGCGCGGGTTTACCAGTTATCGAGAACCTGCAAAACCTGCTGAATGCCGGTGATGAGTTGCTGCGTTTCTCCGGTATCCTTTCCGGCTCGCTGTCCTTCATCTTTGGTAAGCTGGATGAAGGCATGTCATTGTCAGCCGCGACCTTGCAGGCGAAGGAGATGGGCTATACCGAACCGGACCCGCGTGATGACCTTTCCGGTATGGACGTGGCGCGTAAATTGCTGATTCTGGCCCGTGAAGCGGGTTACAAACTCGAGTTGTCAGATATCGATGTGGAGTCTGTTTTACCGGCTTCTTTCAACAGCGAAGGAAACGTGAATGAATTTGTCGCGCATTTGCCAGAACTGGATGCGGAGTTTGCTCAGCGCGTCGCCGAAGCCACTGCCGCAGGCAAAGTATTGCGTTATGTCGGAGCTATCGAAGACGGTCAGTGCAAGGTAAAAATCGACGCCGTCGATGGTAATGACCCGCTATATAAAGTAAAAAATGGTGAGAATGCGCTGGCGTTTTACAGCCGCTATTATCAGCCGTTGCCGTTGGTTCTGCGTGGCTACGGTGCCGGGAATGATGTGACGGCGGCAGGTGTGTTTGCCGATCTTTTGAGAACGCTGTCATGGAAGTTAGGAGTTTAATATGGTTAAGGTGTATGCCCCGGCTTCAATCGGGAACGTCAGCGTAGGCTTCGATGTTCTGGGCGCGGCCGTGTCTCCGGTAGATGGCACGCTGCTGGGCGACTGCGTTTCTGTTGAAGCGGCCACAGAATTCAGTCTGAAAAACGAAGGCAAGTTTGTCTCCAAACTGCCTGACCGCATGGAAGACAATATCGTTTATCAGTGCTGGCAGCGTTTCTGTCAGGAAATCGGCAAGGAAGTTCCGGTGGCGATGACGCTGGAAAAAAACATGCCAATCGGTTCCGGATTAGGTTCGAGTGCCTGTTCGGTGGTCGCAGGCCTGATGGCGATGAATGAATTTTGCGGTAAACCACTGAATGAAAACCAGATGCTGATGCTGATGGGCGAGCTGGAAGGGCGTATTTCCGGCAGTGTGCATTTCGATAATGTCGCGCCATGCTATCTGGGCGGCATACAGCTGATGCTCGAAGAGCTCGATATCATCAGCCAGAACGTGCCAAGCTTTGACGACTGGCTGTGGGTGATGGCGTATCCTGGCATCAAAGTTTCGACGGCAGAGGCGCGTGCTATTTTACCCGCGCAGTACCGCCGTCAGGATTGCATCAGCCACGGTCGCTATCTGGCGGGCTTTATTCATGCCTGCCACACACAGCAACCTGCGCTGGCTGCAAAACTGATGAAAGATGTGATTGCTGAACCTTACCGCACCCGTCTGCTGCCGGGCTTTGCCGAAGCGCGCAGCGCCGCAGAAGAAATCGGTGCACTGGCTTGCGGGATTTCCGGTTCCGGTCCGACGCTGTTTGCAGTTTGTAATGACAGCGCAACAGCGAAACGTATGGCTGACTGGTTGCAGACGCATTATCTGCAAAATGACGAAGGCTTTGTTCATATTTGTCGTCTTGATACCGCGGGCGCGCGGGTATTGGGATAACTCGTTAATTTATTGGGATAACTAATGAAACTGTACAACCTGAAGGATCACAACGAGCAGGTCAGCTTTGCTCAGGCCGTCAAACAAGGCCTTGGAAAACAGCAGGGTTTATTCTTCCCGCTGGAACTGCCTGAATTTGAACTGACTGAAATCGACCGTTTGCTGGAACTGGATTTCGTCACCCGCAGCAGCCGCATTCTTTCTGCTTTCATCGGCGATGAAATTCCGGAAGAAGAATTACATCAGCGCGTGAAAAACGCGTTTGCTTTCCCGGCGCCTGTTGCCAAAGTGGAAGATGATATTGCCTGTCTGGAGCTGTTCCACGGCCCGACCCTGGCGTTTAAAGATTTCGGTGGCCGCTTCATGGCGCAGATCCTGACGCAGGTTTCAGGTGACCAGCCGGTGACCATTCTGACGGCAACGTCCGGCGATACCGGCGCAGCAGTGGCTCACGCCTTCCATGGTCTGAAAAATGTGCGCGTCGTGATCCTTTATCCGCGCGGCAAAATCAGTCCGCTGCAGGAAAAACTGTTCTGTACGTTGGGCGGCAACATTCATACTGTCGCTATCGACGGTGACTTTGATGCCTGCCAGGCGCTGGTCAAACAGGCGTTTGATGATGAAGAACTGAAACACGCTCTGAAGCTGAACTCGGCCAACTCCATCAATATCAGCCGTCTGCTGGCGCAGATCTGCTACTACTTTGAAGCGGTCGCTCAGCTGCCACAGGAAGCGCGTAATCAGCTGGTGATTTCCGTGCCAAGCGGCAACTTCGGTGACCTGACGGCCGGTCTGCTGGCGAGATCTCTCGGCCTGCCGGTCAAACGTTTCATTGCTGCGACCAATGCCAACGACACGGTGCCGCGTTTCCTGAGTAACGGGGAATGGGAACCGAAGAAAACAGTTGCGACGCTTTCAAACGCCATGGATGTCAGCCAGCCAAATAACTGGCCACGTGTGGAAGAGCTGTATCGTCGTAAGACCTGGCAGCTGAAAGATCTGGGCTTTGGCGCGGTCAGCGATGACACCACCGAAGACGCGATGCGTGAGCTGGCGAATATCGGTTATATCTCTGAACCTCATGCGGCGATTGCTTACCGTGTACTGCGTGATCAGCTGCAACCGGGTGAATTCGGCCTGTTCATCGGTACTGCGCATCCGGCGAAATTTAAGGAAAGCGTGGAAGCGATTTTGGATCAGGACATCGGTTTGCCAAAAGAACTGGCTGACCGCGCGGATCTGCCTTTGCTGTCGCACAATCTTCCGGCCGATTTCAGCGAAATGCGTGCATTCCTGATGGCGCTGCCTGAATAAAAACGCTGATTCAGAAATGCAAAAGCCCTCTTCGTGAGGGCTTTTTTATGTTACAGCTCAGTACAATCAGCGTTCAGGGCGGGTAAATACCAGCTCATTGCCCTGCGAACGTGATTCATCAAATTCGTAACCTTCCAGATTGAAATCCTGAAGCTGTTTCGGCTTATCCAGACGCTCTTTGATAATGAAGCGGCTCATCAGACCACGCGCTTTTTTGGCGTAGAAGCTGATGACTTTGTATTTACCGTTCTTCTCGTCGAGGAATACCGGCTTGATGATTTCGCCATCCAGCAGTTTCGGTTTCACTGCTTTGAAGTATTCGTCAGACGCCAGATTCACCAGCACTTTGCTTTTTTGCTCGCTGAGTAACTGGTTAAGTTTTTCAGTCAGTAACTCGCCCCAGAATGCATACAGATTTGCGCCCTGAGGGTTTTCCAGACGGATCCCCATTTCCAGACGATAAGGCATCATCAAATCCAGCGGGCGCAGCAGGCCGTATAAACCGGACAACATGCGCAGATGTTTTTGGGCAAAATCGAAATCTTTTTCGCTGAAATCTTCCGCCTGCAGGCCGGTATACACATCACCTTTAAAGGCGAGAAGCGCCTGACGGGCATTTTTCGGGTTGAAATCCGGATGCCAGTCATTGAAACGTTCGGCGTTGAGATGAGCCAGTTTATCGCTGATCCCCATCAGTGAAGATATCTGCGCAGGGGACATTTTGCGCGCCACGGTAATCAGCTGACTGGATTTATCCAGCAGCTCCGGTTGTGTATAGCGCGTTGTCGCAAGCGGGCTTTCGTAATCGAGCGTTTTAGCAGGTGAAATAATGGTCAGCATAATCTCGTCCGTTGGTCAGTGACGGTTCAAATTCAGAAATTTTCGTTGCCATACTGTAGCAAAAAAGTCACTGCGATGGGGGCATGATAATAATAGGCAAAAGCGTAGAAAATCAGCGTGGCGAAGACATTTTATCCCACACGCCCGGTTCAAGCTGACCGCGCAATTCAGGGTAATGATCAGGATTAAAGACCGGTATTTTCCCCATCCGCCGCTGACGTTCGTAATCCTTAACCACTTTTATCGCGATACCGGAAAGCAGCAGCAAAGCGGTGAGATTCAGTATGGCCATCAGCGCCATGAAGATATCAGCCAGTTTCCAAAGCATCTGAAGTTCCATCAGGCAGCCGCCAAAAACCATCGCAATCACCAGAAGCCTGAAAATCAGCAATTTAACCGGCGCGGCACTATGAACAAAACTGAGATTGTTTTCGGCATAGACATAGTTACCGGCTATGGAGGTAAACGCAAAAGAGAACACCAGTATCGCCAGGACAAACGAGCTCCAGCCGGGCATTGTCGGGTCTATGGCCAGGCGGAGCAGGCTAATCCCTGTGGATTCTCCGGGAATATCCAGTGCGCCGGAGGTTAAAATAATCAGCGCAGTGGCCGTGCAAATCACCACTGTATCTATCAATACCGCCAGCATCTGGTTAAATCCCGATGCCGCCGGATGGCTGACTGCCGCCATTGCCGCCACATTTGGCGATGAACCAACACCGGCTTCACTGGCGAACGCTCCACGCTGCATACCCTGAGTAATTGCCTGGGTTACGCCATACGCCAGTGCGCCGGACGCAGCTTCCTGCAACCCGAAAGCGCTTTTGAAAATCAGTGCGAACACCTGTGGAAGTTTTTCGACATGGTGGCCAATGATCCAAACGGCCAGCAGCAAATAGGCGAAAGTCATCAGAGGGATCATCCATTTGGACAGCCAGGTGACGGCGCGAATTCCACCGAAAATCAGCGTGGCTACCAGTGCCGACAAAATACAGGCAGTGGTCAGCACCGGAACATGCAGAAGATGAAACGAGGCCTGCGCAATCGAATTTGCCTGTAACGCACTGAAAATAAAGCCGCAGGAAATCACCATCAGGAAGGAAAACAGGATCCCCATCCAGCGCATTCCCAGACCTTTCTCCATGTAATCTGCCGGACCACCGCGAAATTTGTTACGCGCACTGGTGCCTTTATATATCTGGGCCAGCGTGTTTTCTATCAGCGCGGTAGCCATGCTGAAGACGGTAATAATCCACATCCAGAAAATGGCACCCGGCCCGCCGAGCACAATCGCAATCGTCACGCCGGTCAGATTACCGGTACCGATCCGCGAGGCCAGACTCAGGCAAAGTACACGCCAGGGTGACGTTCCGCGGGGATCGGCACTGCGTTTGAAAAGGGACGGAGAGAAGAGGTGGCCAAGGCGGCGAAACTGAATGAAACCAAGACGGAAAGTGAGATAAATACCGCTGCCAAACAGCAGGTAAATCAGGATCGTACTCCAGAGAATTGTGTCGAAAAAATCCAGCAAGTCATTCATGAATTGTCCTTGGTTGATTTACCCTTCATCGTTTTTATTAATTGGCTTAAGGGCAATGACCATTTTGGAGGGCTAACATACCTTTTTTATCTAACCGGTGACATATGCAATTTGGCTGAATTTGTGTGTTTTGGAAGGTGAGAAATCCATAGATGTTCGTAGCCGAGCATGCCGTTAGAAGCGCCTTGCGCGTGGCTTTTTGCATGTTATCATCAGCCAAAGGCAAGGCATGAAAATGCCTATACGAAAACGTCCAAACGATGAGATATGCCAAAATGACCGATAAACTGACTTCCCTACGCCAAATGACTCAGGTTGTTGCTGACACCGGAGATATCGCGGCAATGAAGTTGTACCAGCCGCAGGATGCGACCACCAACCCGTCACTGATCCTCAGCGCTGCGCAAATTCCTGAATACCGTAAACTGATCGACGAAGCAATCGCCTGGGCACGTGACCAGAGCAGCGATCACGATCAGCAGATTACTGATGCAGCTGACAAACTGGCAGTAAACATCGGTCTGGAAATTCTGAAACTGGTACCGGGCCGCATCTCTACTGAAGTTGATGCCCGTCTGTCTTACGACACTGACGCGAGCGTGGCTAAAGCTAAACGTCTGATCAAACTTTACAACGATGCGGGTATCACCAACGACCGTATCCTGATCAAACTGGCTTCCACCTGGCAGGGTATCCGCGCTGCGGAAAAACTGGAAAAAGAAGGTATCAACTGTAACCTGACCCTTCTGTTCTCCTTCGCTCAGGCTCGTGCTTGTGCAGAAGCGGGCGTGTTCCTGATTTCTCCATTCGTTGGCCGTATCCTCGACTGGTACAAAGCCAATGGCGACAAGAAAGAGTTCGCACCGAATGAAGATCCGGGCGTTGTGTCTGTGACCGAGATTTACGAATACTACAAACAACACGGCTATGAAACTGTCGTGATGGGCGCAAGCTTCCGTAACATCGGCGAAATCATCGAACTGGCTGGCTGTGACCGTCTGACAATCGCCCCTGCGCTGCTCAAAGAGCTGGCAGAAAGCGAAGGCCCGCTGGAGCGCAAACTGTCCTTCTCCGGCGAAACCAAACCACGTCCTGCGCCACTGACTGAAGCTCAGTTCTACTGGGACCACAACCAGGATCCAATGGCTATCGACAAACTGGCTGACGGCATCCGTAAGTTTGCTATCGACCAGGGCAAACTGGAAAAAATGATTTCTGATCTGCTGTAATCAGCGCTCAGTTTTCGACTAAAGCGGCTAATCAGCCGCTTTTTTTGTGACTGTGATAATACCCAGGCCCTGTTCCCGATATACTGAGACAAATTACGAAGAAAAATGCTGTGGAGAAATAGCATGAATACATTGCGAATTGGTCTGGTGTCAGTGTCGGATCGCGCGTCAAACGGTGTCTATCAGGATAAAGGCATTCCGGCGCTGGAAGAGTGGCTGGAAAAAGCGCTTATTACGCCCTACAAACTGGAAACAAAACTGATCCCTGATGAGCAGCCGCTGATTGAACAGGCGATCAGCGAACTGGTCGATGAAAGTGGCTGTCATCTGGTTCTGACTACCGGCGGAACCGGCCCTGCGCGGCGCGATGTCACTCCGGATGCCACGCTGGCTGTTGCCGATCGCGAAATGCCGGGTTTCGGGGAGCAGATGCGCCAGATTAGCCTGCACTTTGTGCCGACGGCGATTTTATCGCGTCAGGTGGGAGTGATACGTAAACAGGCGTTGATCCTCAATTTACCCGGTCAGCCGAAATCTATTCAGGAAACCCTGGAGGGTTTGAAAGATGCCGACGGTAAGGTGATTGTTTCCGGTATTTTTGCCAGCGTGCCTTATTGTATCCAGTTACTCGATGGACCTTACGTTGAAACGCATGATCACGTGGTAGCAGCTTTTCGTCCAAAAAGTGCCCGCCGCGATACAAAAAACTGAATCCCCCTCGATTTCAAAATTTAGAGAAGTTACGCGTCAGACACTCTGGTGTGAAAATTATTTGCCGTTATAGTAATGATTACTTTACAAGAGGTGGCAAAACCTTTTTCCATTTTTCACTCTGGTGTCTGACGGTATCCCTATGCAACACGCACAATCGCGCCGGTTGAACCGGCAGGACTACAAAACGCTGTCCCTGGCTGCATTGGGCGGCGCCCTGGAATTCTACGACTTTATCATTTTCGTCTTTTTCGCTGCGGTAATTGGCGATCTCTTCTTCCCAGCCAATATGCCCGACTGGCTGCGTCAGGTTCAGACCTTTGGTATTTTCGCCGCCGGTTATCTGGCACGCCCGCTGGGCGGCATCATCATGGCGCATTTCGGCGATTTAGTCGGACGTAAGCGCATGTTCAGTCTGAGTATTCTGCTGATGGCCTTGCCGACGCTGGCGATGGGTTTGTTACCCACATACGCGTCAATTGGCATTGCAGCACCGTTGCTGTTGTTGCTAATGCGTGTGTTGCAGGGGGCGGCGATTGGCGGTGAAGTGCCGGGTGCGTGGGTATTTGTAGCGGAACATGTACCGCGCAGTCGCATTGGTTTTGCCTGCGGAACTCTGACTGCTGGTTTAACGCTTGGGATCCTGCTCGGTTCTCTGGTGGCAACTTTACTTAACACCAGCATGACGCCAGCAACAATCAGCCAGTATGGCTGGCGTATTCCTTTCTTTATTGGCGGGATTTTTGGTCTTATCGCTATGTACCTGCGCCGCTGGTTACAGGAAACCCCGGTCTTTATCGAGATGAAAGCGCAAAAGGCGCTGGCAGAAGAGTTGCCTCTGAAAGCCGTTGTCGCTAATCATAAAAAAGAAATTGTGGTCTCGATGCTGATGACCTGGCTGCTTTCCGCCGGCATCGTGGTGGTTATTCTGATGACGCCAACCTGGTTGCAGAAACAGTTTGGCATTCCGGCGGCAGTAGCATTACAGGCAAACTGTCTGGCCACGGTGGCACTGATGCTCGGTTGTATTATCTCGGGCAGCATTGTGGATCGTCTGGGTGCCAGCAAAACCTTTATCTTCGGCAGTTTGTTTCTCGGCATTTGCACCTGGTCGTTCTATCACATGGTGGCCGCTGATACGTCGGTGCTGATGGGTATGTACGCGCTGGCAGGACTGAGTGTGGGCGTGGTCGGTGCGGTACCGTATGTGATGGTAAGGGCTTTCCCTGCGGAAGTGCGTTTTACCGGCATTTCATTTTCATACAATGTGGCTTACGCGATTTTTGGCGGCCTGACACCGGTATTTGTGACGCTGATTATGCGCCTGACGCCGATGGCTCCCGCTTATTATGTGCTGGCGCTTTCTGTAATTGGATTGCTGACCGGAATTTATCTGAGCCATGACCTGAACAGTGAAGCGGCGAAAGAAGCGAAGTTTGCCGAACGTGCCGCTTCCGGCCAGTAAGTTTATTTCTCACATAAAAAAACCCTGCAATGCAGGGTTTTTTTGTCACAGGCATGAGCGTTATGCAACGACCGCATCAATCTGGGTGGCATGATTTTTCGGCTCGCCGATAGGCAGAACAGTACGGCCATACTGTTCGTTTATCACTTCCGCCATCGCCAGATAAATGGCGCTGGCGCCACAGAAGATACCTTCAAAGCCAGCAAAATGAAGAACAGCTGTATTCCCGGTCATATTTCCGTAGCACAGCAGGGCGAACAAAATCGTCAGGCTGCCGAAAACAACCTGAAGACCGCGGTTTGCTTTCAGGGTGCCAATGAACATGAATAAAGTGAAAACACCCCACAGACCGAGGTATGCGCCCAGGAAACTTTCGCTGCTGGCGTCGGCCATGCCCATACGTGGCAGCATCAGGATGCCAACCAGGCTCAGCCAGAAGGCGCCGTATGAAGTGAACGCGGTTGTGCCGAATGTGTTCCCTTTTTTGAATTCCATCATCCCGGCGAGGATCTGAATCAGCCCACCATAAAAAATGCCCATACTCACGATCACAGCGGTGAGAGGGAAAAAGCCTGCATTGTGTAAATTCAATAAGATAGTGGTCATACCAAATCCCATCAGCCCGAGGGGGCCTGGGTTTGCCAAGGGTTTGCTTTGCATAGATCCTCTGTATCGGAATTATTATTAATTGATAATCGGGGGAAGAAACGCTTGGAAATGGGTAAAAAGGCCACATATCTTTTTGGAAGCGCGCGGCATCATAAGGAGGGTTGCGTCAGCAAACATTGATCTGGCGTAACAGCAATTAAAGATTTTTTTTCACTTTGCCCCTTGATGATGAGCAGCATGGCCCCATCTTATTCCCAACCGCAGTTGTTACCGTCGGGAAATCCGTTAAATGGGGCTGTTGAAATCGAAAAGATCGGCCACATATACAGTAGCAACCTGAACGAATATGAATTTAAGTGGAGACGTTTTAGATGGGTAAAATTATTGGGATCGACCTGGGCACCACCAACTCTTGTGTAGCTATCATGGATGGCACGACTGCTCGTGTACTGGAGAATGCTGAAGGCGACCGCACCACTCCTTCCATCATCGCTTATGCGGCAGATGGCGAGACTCTGGTAGGTTCTCCGGCTAAGCGTCAGGCTGTGACTAACCCGCAGAACACCTTGTTTGCGATCAAGCGCCTGATTGGCCGTCGCTTCCAGGATGAAGAAGTTCAACGCGATAAAGGCATCATGCCTTACCAGATCGTAGGCGCTGACAATGGCGACGCCTGGATCGACGTTAAAGGTCAAAAAATTGCACCTCCGCAGATCTCTGCAGAAGTGTTGAAGAAAATGAAGAAAACGGCTGAAGATTATCTGGGCGAACCAGTCACTGAAGCTGTTATCACCGTACCTGCATACTTCAACGATGCTCAGCGTCAGGCAACCAAAGACGCCGGCCGTATCGCAGGTCTGGAAGTCAAACGTATCATCAACGAACCAACCGCAGCGGCACTGGCTTACGGCCTGGATCGCGAAATCGGTAACCGTACTATCGCGGTTTACGACCTCGGTGGTGGTACTTTCGATATCTCTATTATCGAAATCGACGAAGTTGACGGCGAAAAAACCTTCGAAGTTCTGGCAACCAACGGTGACACGCACCTCGGTGGTGAAGACTTCGACAGCCGCATGATCAACTATCTGGTTGAAGAGTTTAAGAAAGAACAAGGTATGGATCTGCGTAACGATCCACTGGCGATGCAACGTCTGAAAGAAGCCGCTGAAAAAGCGAAGATCGAATTGTCTTCTGCTCAGCAAACTGACGTGAACCTGCCGTACATCACTGCTGATGCGTCAGGTCCTAAACACATGAACATCAAAGTGACCCGTGCAAAACTGGAATCTTTGGTAGAAGACCTGGTTAACCGTTGTATCGAACCACTGAAAGTGGCTCTGAAAGACGCCGGTCTGTCAGTTTCTGATATTCAGGACGTTATCCTGGTGGGTGGTCAGACCCGTATGCCAATGGTTCAGAAGAAAGTGGCTGAATTCTTTGGTAAAGAACCACGTAAAGACGTGAACCCGGACGAAGCTGTGGCAATCGGTGCAGCAGTTCAGGGTGGTGTGTTGGCAGGCGACGTGAAAGACGTTCTGCTGCTGGATGTAACTCCGTTGTCTCTGGGTATCGAGACTATGGGCAGCGTGATGACTCCGCTTATCACCAAAAACACCACCATCCCGACTAAACACAGCCAGGTGTTCTCTACTGCGGAAGACAACCAGTCTGCAGTAACCATCCATGTGTTGCAGGGTGAGCGTAAGCGTTCAAGTGATAACAAATCTCTGGGTCAATTCAACCTGGATGGTATTCAGGCAGCGCCACGCGGTCAGGCACAGATCGAAGTCACCTTCGACCTTGACGCCGATGGTATCTTGCATGTGTCTGCAAAAGACAAGGTTACCAACCGTGAGCAGAAGATCACCATTAAGGCATCTTCTGGTCTGAGCGAAGAAGAAATCCAGAAAATGGTCAACGATGCTGAAGCCAATGCTGAATCTGACCGTAAGTTTGAAGAGCTGGTTCAGACCCGCAACCAGGCGGACCACCTGATCCACGGTACCCGTAAGCAACTGGAAGAAGCTGGCGACAAACTGCCAGCTGAAGACAAAACCGCAGTAGAAGAAGCCCTGAAAGCACTGGAAGTTTCCGCTAAAGGTGAAGACAAGGCTGACATCGAAGCGAAAATCCAGGCGCTGGTACAGGTTTCCGGCAAACTGATGGAAATGGCTCAGCAGCAAGGCCAGGCTGAAGGCGGCGATAACAGCGCGCAGAAAGATGACGACGTTGTTGACGCTGAATTCGAAGAAGTGAAAGACAAAAAATAATCGCCCTTAAGCGGGCACAGTAAGAAGTTTTACTGATAACCAGCACGGGCGTCGAGGAAACTCTACGCCCGTGCACGCATGTTGAGGGTAGGTTAAAGCATGGCGAAGCAAGATTTTTACGAGATTTTAGGCGTATCCAAAACAGCGGATGAGCGTGAAATCAAAAAGGCTTATAAGCGCCTGGCAATGAAACATCACCCTGACCGCAATCAGGGCGATAAAGATTCCGAAGCAAAATTTAAAGAAATTAAAGAAGCTTATGAAATTCTGACAGATGCGCAAAAACGCGCGGCCTACGACCAGTATGGCCATGCAGCCTTTGAACAAGGTGGCATGGGCGGCGGCGGTGGCTACGGCGGCGGTGGTGCAGATTTCAGCGACATCTTTGGTGACGTCTTTGGCGACATCTTTGGCGGCGGTCGCCGTCAGCGTGCCAGCCGGGGTTCTGATCTGCGTTACAACATGGATCTGACTCTGGAAGAGGCCGTTCGTGGTGTCACCAAAGAAATCCGCATCCCCACACTGGATGAATGTGACGTCTGCCACGGCAGCGGCGCGAAAGCGGGTAGCTCTCCGACCACCTGTCCGACCTGTCATGGCGCAGGCCAGGTTCAGATGCGTCAGGGCTTCTTCACCGTTCAGCAGGCATGTCCGACTTGTCAGGGGCGCGGTAAAGTCATCAAAGATCCGTGCAACAAATGTCACGGTCATGGTCGCGTAGAACGTTCCAAAACCCTGTCAGTGAAAATTCCTGCGGGTGTGGATACCGGCGACCGTATTCGTCTGGAAGGTGAAGGCGAAGCGGGTGAGCACGGTGCTCCGTCAGGCGATCTGTACGTTCAGGTTCAGGTTAAAGCGCACAAAATCTTTGAGCGTGAAGGCAACAACCTGT
Organism: Rahnella bruchi; assembly: GCF_003614975.1. GTDB lineage: Bacteria > Pseudomonadota > Gammaproteobacteria > Enterobacterales > Enterobacteriaceae > Rahnella > Rahnella bruchi. Next base: position 110,818 of record NZ_QZWI01000006.1, read on the forward strand.
ACTGCGAAGTGCCAATCAACTTTGCCATGGCAGCACTGGGTGGCGAAATTGAAGTGCCAACGCTGGATGGACGCGTGAGCCTGAAGATCCCTGCCGAAACGCAAACGGGCAAGATGTTCCGTATGCGTGGACGCGGTGTGAAATCTGTCCGCGGTGGTGCTCAGGGCGACCTGATGTGCCGCGTGGTAGTGGAAACGCCGGTCAGCCTGAGCGAAAAGCAGAAGCAATTGCTGCGTGATCTGGAAGAAAGCTTTGGTGGCGTATCAGGCGAGAAAAATAGCCCGCGTTCTAAAAGCTTCCTGGATGGCGTGAAAAAGTTCTTTGATGATCTGACCCGCTAATCTGTCGCTGATTTCAGCGGCTGAAAGCCAGATAAAATCCCCGGCAGCGGTTCGCGCTCCGGGGATTTTTTTATGGGTTTTGATGACAATTTATGGAACAACAGTGAAATAGAATGATTCGTAAAAACCGAGCTATACTCCAGAAATAATCGACTTTTTACGAGGTGATTCTTTGCGTACAATTCGCGCATTCATTGTGGCATTCCCTTTCGGGCCACGGTTTTTCTACAGGAGAGTCAGAATGTCGAACATCATTCGTCAGTTTTTACGCTTAGAGGCCGCAGGCGGTATCGTACTGATCCTTGCCGCTATCGTGGCGCTTATTATGGCGAATACCCCATTGCAGGGGGCGTATCAGGCTTTTTTGGATATTCCGGTTACGCTACGTTTTTCTGAATTGCTGATCGACAAACCACTTTTGCTGTGGATTAACGATGGCCTGATGGCGGTGTTTTTCCTGATGATTGGCCTGGAAGTGAAGCGTGAGCTATGCGAAGGCGCGCTGGCGAACCGCGAACAGGCTTTGTTCCCGGCGATTGCCGCACTCGGTGGCATGATTGTTCCGGCACTGATCTATTTGCTGTTTAACGGCGGTGACGAAATCGCCCGTCAGGGGTGGGCCATTCCGGCGGCCACGGATATTGCTTTTGCGCTGGGCGTGATGGCACTGCTGGGTTCCCGCGTACCGACCGGCCTGAAAGTGTTCCTGCTGGCGCTGGCCATCATTGATGATTTGGGTGCGATCATTATCATCGCGTTGTTCTACAGCCACGATGTTTCAATGGTTGCACTGGGATTATCTGCGGCGTGTATCGCGGTACTGGCCTGGCTGAACTGGCGCGGTGTAACCAAACTGACACCTTATGTGCTGATTGGCGCCGTATTCTGGGTGTGTGTACTGAAATCAGGGATTCACGCGACGCTGGCGGGGGTTATTCTCGGGTTCCTTATTCCGCTGAGAACCAAAGAGAATAAAACGTCACCGGCACGTCGTCTGGAACACGGCATCCATCCGTACGTTGCCTGGTTCATTTTGCCTGTTTTTGCTTTTGCCAATGCCGGTATCTCGTTGCATGGCGTGACGGCTGCCGGCGCGTTCTCAATGTTACCGATGGGTATCATGGCGGGGCTGCTGCTGGGTAAACCGTTAGGCATCATTCTTTTTGGCGGTCTGGCACTGAAACTGGGTCTCACCCGCATGCCATCCGGCATTACGTTTAGCCAGATTGCAGCGGTGTCAGTGCTTTGCGGAATTGGTTTCACCATGTCCATTTTCATCGGTTCACTGGCATTTGCCTCATTGGATCCGGCGCTGCTGACTTACGCAAAAATGGGCATTCTGATGGGTTCCGTGGCTTCAGCTGTTGTAGGTTTCCTGATGCTGAGCCGTGCTTTGCCGAAAAAAACGCATCATTAATACACATGCTGTGCGGGAAACCGCGCAGCATGATGCTGACTTCATACTCCAGGAAATGTTGATACCATGCCTCATATTAACTACAACCATTTGTATTATTTCTGGCACGTGTGTAAATCAGGTTCTGTCGTGGGAGCAGCAGAGGCTTTGTATCTGACACCGCAGACCATCACCGGCCAGATTAAGTCGCTCGAAGAAAGGCTGGGCGGCAAACTTTTTAAACGCCAGGGGCGCGGTCTGGTGCCTTCTGAGCTGGGTCAGCTGGTTTATCGTTATGCCGATAAGATGTTTACGCTTAGCCAGGAAATGCTGGATATCGTGAATTACCGCAAAGAGTCGAGCCTGCTTTTTGATGTGGGCGTAGCGGATGCGTTATCGAAACGACTGGTCAGCCGGGTGCTGGAAGCGGCCGTTCCGGACAATGCGCAAATTCACCTGCGCTGTTTTGAATCGACCCACGAAATGTTGCTTGAGCAACTGAGTCTGCACAAGCTGGATATGATTTTGTCTGACTGCCCGGTGGACTCCACGCAGCAGGAGGGACTGTTCTCCGTCAAACTGGGCGAAAGCCCGATCAGCTTCTTTTGCTGCCAGCCAATGGCAGGTATGAGTTTTCCTGCCTGTCTCGAGCAACGGCCTTTGCTGATCCCTGGTCGTCGGTCGATGCTGGGACGCAAGCTGCTTAACTGGTTTAACACGCAGGGGCTGAACGTCAATATTCTCGGTGAGTTTGATGATGCGGCGCTGATGAAAGCTTTTGGAATGAACAATAATGCGATTTTTGTCGCACCTGCTATCTATTCATCGACAGAATTTCAGGATGAAAAAATTGAAGAAGTCGGGCGGCTGGAGGGGATTATGGAAGAGTACTACGTTATTTTTGCGGAGCGTATGATCCAACACCCTTCGGTTCAGCGGATTTGTCACACCGATTTCACGGCGCTTTTTGTGTAGCTTTTAGCGTTGAGACTCAAATTTCAGATATAAAAAACCGGCGTAAGCCGGTTTTTTTATCAAGCATTTCAGCGTAATGCGATTATTGCATTGCGTTGATTTGCGCAGTCAGATTTGACTTATGACGCGCTGCTTTGTTTTTGTGGATCAGGCCTTTGCAAGACTGACGGTCCACGATTGGTTGCATTTCGTTAAATGCGTTTTGTGCAGCAGCTTTGTCGCCTGCTGCAATAGCCGCGTATACCTTCTTGATAAAGGTACGCATCATAGAACGACGGCTCGCGTTGTGCTTACGGCGTTTTTCTGACTGTACGGCGCGTTTCTTAGCTGATTTGATATTAGCCAAGGCCAACTCCCAAATATTTTTCTATTGATGAACAATTCAAAGGCCGAGGAATATGCCTTTTCGGTCTTCTTTTGTCAACGGATTTGTGCAAATAAGCGGCGTTTTGAAGAGTAAACTTCGATCGTCGCTTGTTACGTTGTGATGGCGCAGGATTTTAACAGCTTCCGGCATCGGAATACAGTCTTTCGCGAGAAAAATCGACAGGAGAGTGTACAAACTGCCCACTACGGCCATTAACGCTTTGTTTATGCGAAAAGTCACGCATTCCCTGTATGCAACGAAAGATTTTCATCGCCACGTCGCCATTTGAACCGCAATATCTGCCGTATGCAAGAGAGAATGGTGAGATCCTGCTAATCGCTGGTTAACCTTGGAGGCTGTACAAGGTATAATCCGCCGATTTCCATCGTTATGAGTCAGCATTGGATTTGAGCCAGCTATGGAGCTAATTCGCGGAATACACAATATTCGAGCACGTCATCATGGATGTGTGCTGACTATTGGCAATTTTGATGGTGTACACCGTGGCCATCAGGCCCTGATTGAACAGCTTAAGCTGGAAGGTCAACGCCTGGGGTTACCGGTGATGGTAATGATTTTTGAGCCACAGCCACTGGAGCTGTTTGCTGGTGATAAAGCACCTGCACGACTGACCAGCTTGCGCGACAAAGCCAAGTATCTGGCAGAGTGCGGCGTTGATTATCTGTTATGTGTGCGTTTCGAACCCCGGTTCGCCGCCCAGATGGCGCAGGCCTTTATCTCTCAGTTGCTGGTTGAGAAACTAGGCGTTAAATTCCTGACCGTCGGGGATGACTTCCGGTTTGGTGCCAGCCGCCTGGGTGATTTTGATCTATTGCAGAAAGCCGGAGAAGAATACGGCTTTGAAGTGATCAGCACGCAAACTTTCCGTGAAGGCGGGAACCGCATCAGCAGCACGGCTATCCGTAACGCATTGCGGGACGATGATCTGGCGCTGGCCGAGAATTTACTGGGCCACCCGTTCAGTATCTCAGGGCGAGTGGTGCACGGCGATAAGCTGGGACGCACCATTGGTTTCCCGACGGCGAACGTCCCGCTCAAGCGAGTCGTTTCTCCGGTACGCGGTGTTTACGCTGTGGAAGTCTTAGGCCTCGGGCCTGAACCTTTACCGGGCGTAGCGAATATCGGAATACGTCCGACCGTCGGTGGCGTGCGCAAGCAGTTGGAAGTGCACCTTCTCGACACCACATTAGATTTATACGGGCACCATATTGATGTGGTGCTCCGCGCTAAATTGCGCAACGAACAGCGTTTCTCCTCGCTTGATGCTTTAAAGCAACAGATTGCGAACGATGAAGTGACGGCCCGGGAATTTTTCGGGTTAAAGACACTGCGCTAAACATGTACTGACAGGCGTGTAACAAAGCCTGGAATCCAGCCGAAAACGGAACCGAGAATCTATGAGTGACTACAAGAACACCCTGAATTTGCCGGAAACAGGGTTCCCGATGCGTGGCGATCTGGCCAAGCGTGAACCTGACATGCTGAAAAATTGGTATGACCAGGATCTGTACGGGATTATTCGTGCTGCCAAGAAAGGCAAAAAAACCTTTATTCTGCATGACGGCCCTCCGTATGCGAACGGCAGCATTCATATTGGTCACTCAGTAAACAAAATTCTTAAAGACATGATCGTTAAGTCCAAAGGACTGGCGGGCTTTGATGCGCCGTATGTTCCGGGCTGGGACTGTCATGGTCTGCCAATCGAGTTGAAAGTCGAGCAACTGATCGGCAAGCCGGGCGAGAAAGTCACGGCGGCAGAATTCCGTGAAGCTTGCCGTAAATATGCAGCAGAGCAGGTTGAAGGTCAGAAGAAAGACTTCATCCGTCTGGGCGTACTGGGCGACTGGGATCATCCGTATCTGACTATGGACTTCAAAACTGAAGCCAACATCATTCGTGCGCTGGGTAAAATCATCGGTAACGGCCACCTGCACAAAGGAGCTAAGCCGGTTCACTGGTGTACAGATTGCGGTTCATCACTGGCGGAAGCAGAAGTTGAGTATTACGACAAAGCGTCTCCTTCTATTGATGTGGCGTTCAACGCGACTGACGCTGCCGCCGTGGCTGCGAAGTTTGGCGTATCTGCTTTCAATGGCCCGGTCTCTCTGGTCATCTGGACCACCACACCGTGGACCATGCCTGCTAACCGCGCCATTTCACTCAATCCTGAGTTTTCTTATCAGCTGGTTCAGGTTGAAGGTCAGTGTCTGATCCTCGCAACCGATCTGGTTGAAAGCGTGATGAAACGTGCCGGTATCGCAGAATGGACCGTGCTGGGCGAGTGTAAAGGTGCGGATCTCGAACTTCTGCGCTTCAAACACCCGTTCCTTGGTTTCGACGTTCCGGCGATCATGGGTGATCACGTGACGCTCGATGCCGGTACCGGTGCCGTGCATACCGCACCAGGCCACGGTCCTGATGACTTTGTTATTGGCCAGAAATATGGTCTGGAAGTGGCGAACCCGGTAGGGCCGAACGGCTGCTACCTGCCAGGCACTTACCCGACGCTTGATGGTAAATTCGTCTTTAAAGCCAACGACCTGATCGTTGAGCTGCTGCGCGAAAAAGGCGCATTGCTGCACGTTGAGAAAATCACGCACAGCTACCCGTGCTGCTGGCGTCACAAAACGCCGATCATCTTCCGCGCTACGCCACAATGGTTCATCAGCATGGATCAGAAAGGCCTGCGTCAGCAGTCTCTGGAAGAGATCAAAGGCGTGCAGTGGATCCCTGACTGGGGCCAGGCGCGTATCGAAAACATGGTCGCTAACCGTCCTGACTGGTGTATCTCCCGTCAGCGTACGTGGGGCGTGCCGATGTCTCTGTTCGTCCATAAAGACACCGAACAACTGCATCCGCGCAGCCTTGAGCTGATGGAAGAAGTCGCCAGGCGTGTTGAAGTGGATGGCATTCAGGCGTGGTGGGATCTGAATCCGGAAGACATTCTGGGTGCAGAAGCAGCTGATTACGTCAAAGTGCCGGATACGCTGGACGTGTGGTTTGACTCCGGTTCAACGCATTCTTCCGTTGTGGATGTGCGTCCTGAGTTCAACGGCCATTCACCGGACTTGTATCTGGAAGGTTCTGACCAGCATCGCGGCTGGTTTATGTCTTCTCTGATGATTTCGACGGCAATGAAAGGCAAAGCGCCTTACAAACAAGTTCTGACGCACGGTTTCACCGTAGATGGTCAGGGCCGCAAAATGTCTAAATCCATCGGCAACACCATCGCGCCGCAAGACGTGATGAACAAGCTGGGTGGCGACATCCTGCGTCTGTGGGTGGCGTCTACGGATTACACCGGCGAAATCGCGGTGTCCGACGAAATCCTCAAACGTGCTGCTGATTCTTATCGCCGCATCCGTAATACCGCGCGCTTCCTGCTGGCGAACCTTAACGGTTTCGATCCGGCGCTGCACAGCGTGGCTCCGGAAGATATGGTCGTTCTGGATCGCTGGGCTGTTGGTCGTGCGAAAGCCGCGCAGGATGAAATCATTGCCGCATATGAAGCCTATGATTTCCACGGTGTGGTTCAGCGCCTGATGCAGTTCTGCTCGATCGAAATGGGTTCCTTCTATCTGGACATCATTAAAGATCGCCAGTACACCGCGAAAAGCGACAGCGTTGCTCGCCGCAGCTGTCAGACTGCGCTGTACTACATCAGCGAAGCACTGGTTCGCTGGATGGCGCCAATCATGTCGTTCACCGCAGATGAAATCTGGGCTGAGCTGCCGGGCAACCGTGAGAAATTCGTCTTTACCGAAGAATGGTATGACGGTTTGTTTGGTCTTGCAGGCAACGAATCCATGAACGATGCGTTCTGGGATGAACTGCTTAAAGTCCGTGGCGAAGTGAACAAAGTGATCGAGCAGGCACGTGCTGATAAACGTCTGGGCGGTTCTCTGGAAGCGGCGGTCACACTGTATGCTGATGATGCACTGGCAACTGACCTGCGTTCTCTGGGCAACGAACTGCGCTTCGTGCTGCTGACTTCAGGTGCGAAAGTTGCCGCTCTGTCTGAAGCGGATGATGCCGCTGTGCCAAGCGAATTGCTCAAAGGCCTGAAAATCGGTCTGGCGAAAGCGGAAGGCGACAAATGTCCGCGCTGCTGGCATTACACTACTGACGTCGGCCAGAACGCGGAACACAGCGAGATCTGCGGCCGTTGTGTCACTAACATCGCTGGCGACGGCGAAGAGCGTAAGTTTGCATAATGAGTAAATCGATTTGCTCCACCGGACTCCGCTGGCTCTGGCTGGCGGTCGTGGTCATTATCGTGGATCTGGGCAGTAAGTTTCTCATTATGGGAAACTTCCAGCTCGGTGAGTCCATGCCTTTGATTCCGTATTTAAATCTGTTCTACGCCCAGAATCACGGTGCTGCGTTCAGTTTCCTGGCAGATAAAGGCGGCTGGCAGCGCTGGTTCTTCGCGTTAATCGCATTGGTTATCGTGGTAGCGTTAGTCGTACTGATGTACCGCGGCAACGCGAAGCAAAAGCTGAACAATATTGCCTTCGCCATGATTATTGGTGGCGCATTGGGCAACTTGTTTGACCGCCTGTATCACGGTTTCGTGGTCGACTTTATCGATTTCTATGTCGGTAACTGGCACTTCGCGACCTTCAATCTTGCCGACAGCTTTATTTGCGTCGGTGCGGCAATGGTGGTGCTGGAAGGTTTTCTGGCTAAACCGAATGAAGCCACGAAGAGCAAAGGATAAGAATTATGTCTCAACAGGTGAAACACGACAGCGCCGTGCTGGTGCATTTTACGTTGAAGCTGGAAGACGGCTCGACGGCAGAATCGACCCGTGCTAATGGGAAACCTGCGCTGTTTCGCCTTGGCGACAGCAGCTTGTCTGACGCGCTGGAAAATCAGCTGTTAGGGCTGAACGTCGGAGATAAACGTGCATTCACGTTAGCTCCTGAATCTGCATTCGGTACCAAAAGCCCGGATCTGGTTCAGTTCTTCTCCCGCCGTGATTTTCAGGAAACTGGGGTGCCGGATGTCGGCACCATTATGTTATTCAGCGGCCGTGATGGCAGCGAAATGCCTGGCGTGGTGCGTGAAGTGACAGAAGATTCAATCACTGTAGATTTCAACCATCCGCTGGCAGGGCAACATATCGATTTCGATATTGAAGTGCTGGAAATTGACCCGGAACTTGAGGGGAAACATGCAGATATTGCTGGCTAACCCGAGAGGGTTTTGTGCGGGCGTTGACCGCGCAATCAGTATCGTTGAGCGTGCGCTGGAAATTTACGGCGCACCCATTTATGTGCGTCACGAAGTGGTACACAACCGCTATGTGGTCGACAGCCTGCGTCAGCGCGGGGCGGTCTTTATTGAGCAAATCAGCGAAGTGCCTGATGGGTCAATCCTGATTTTCTCCGCCCACGGTGTTTCTCAGGCAGTACGCGCAGAAGCGAAAGCGCGTGATCTGACAATGTTGTTTGACGCGACCTGTCCGCTGGTGACCAAAGTGCATATGGAAGTGGCGCGTGCCAGTCGTAAAGGCACCGAAGCCATTTTGATTGGTCATGCCGGACATCCGGAAGTGGAAGGCACGATGGGCCAGTACAGCAACCCGAACGGTGGCATGTATCTGGTTGAAGCGCCGGAAGATGTTTATAAATTGCAGGTGAAAGATGAAAACAACCTGTGCTTTATGACGCAAACCACATTGTCGGTAGACGATACCTCAGCGGTCATTGATGCGCTGCGCGACCGTTTCCCGAACATTGTCGGGCCGCGCAAAGATGATATCTGTTACGCCACCACAAACCGTCAGGAAGCCGTACGTACGCTGGCGGATGGTGCGGATGTTGTGCTGGTGGTGGGTTCGAAGAACTCGTCGAACTCCAATCGTCTGGCGGAACTTGCTCAGCGTGTCGGCGTGCCTTCTTATCTCATCGACTCGGCGGCAGACATTCAGGAAAGCTGGCTGAAAGATGCGAAAAGCATTGGCGTTACGGCAGGCGCATCCGCACCCGATATTCTGGTGCAGGATGTGATAAGCAAACTGAAAACTTTCGGTGGTCTTGATGTGATCAACATCGAAGGACGCGAAGAAAATATCGTGTTCGAAGTGCCGAAAGAGCTGCGCGTTGATGTAAAACAGATCGACTGATCCCCGTCTTTAAATGAAAAACCGGCTCAATGTGGCCGGTTTTTTTATGACTGAAGTCAGGCGGAATTAATGTTTTTCAAGTTTAAACAAATTCTGCGGTGCGCCGACGGTGGTAGTTTCTACATGTAGCAAAGCACCCTCCAGTGCATGCGGTGCGTCGAGATTTTTGCGAGCTGACGTAATAAACAGCTCTGTCATATCCGGACCACCAAATGTGCAGCAACTCGGTTGTGTGACCGGCACCGGTTGCGTATCGAGCGTCAATAATTCGCCCTGATTAATCTGCTGGCGCAGCAAACATTTCGAACCCCAGCAGGCAGTGATCAGCCTGCCATTCTGCGTCAGTGCTGAGCCGTCCGGGATTTTATCGCCCGAAGAAAAACAGGATATTTTCAGTGGATTGATCCGGCGGGCGTTGGCGGAAAAGAAGCGTTTTTTCTTACTGTCGGCGAACCAGACTTTGCCTTCATACCAGACCAGCGTATTGGTACAACCCACACCATCGAGCATCATTTCAGGCTTTTCATCACCCGCTTCATAGCGGAACCATTCGCCGTTGTCCTTCTCTTCTTTGATATCGAGCGTGCCAAACCACAGTGAACCGTCGGGCGCGACAGCGGCTTCGTTCGGACGTGTGCCTTCTGCACCAGGATAATCGCAAAGCTTCTGGCGGAATTTCTGTTCGTAATCGTAGAGATGGATCCCATCAACGGAAACCAGCAAAAACTGATTTCTCTTTTCAGTCAGCAATACGGCGCTGGTGAGGGCGGGAAGTTCATGAATTTCGGTTTGCCTGGTATCAGGCCAGTAGCGCAGAACGCGCTGAGCCAGAATATCGACCCAAAGCAAAGATTGTGTGCGCTGGCACCAGACGGGAGTTTCACCCAATTCGGCTCGATAGTCGCCAATGGCAGTTACGTCGGACCGGAAAAATGCTGACATCGCAAAGCTCTCCTGCAGGTTACAAAGTGAATATAGCGACAGCTGTCTCTATGAGTCTAGTCTGGCTTTGCGTTCGCGGGATAGATGAAATGATGTAAAAAGGAAGGGCCAGCCCGTCAATAAGACGTAAAGCCGGCCCTTAAAGTTCAGTCGATAAGGCTTAGAAGTCGTAACGCAGACGGATCAGGTTCATATCACCGAGGTTATCGGTAGAGGATGTGAACACGTGTTCGTAATCAACACGGAAACCGTAGTCGAGCTGGAAAGACACACCCAGACCGTTATCAATACGCTGGTAATTACGGCCAGTCACATAGGTCAGACGGTCACCCATGAAGTATGGCTGGATGGTTTTGACGGCCAGCTGATTGATTGGGAAGGCGTAGCCCAGGAAGTATTCCAGACCGTAGGCATCACCTGCGAAGAACTGGTCTTCATTTTTCACGCCAGTGGTCAGGAAGTCATGGTAGTAACCGCCACCGAAGGAGGCTGTCCAGTTGCCCGGTTTCCAGCTCAGTGCGGTACCGATAATGCTCTGGTTGTAGTCTTTAGAGGTGTTGTCGCCCGGATTTCTCATTTCTGCGTCGGTGTAGTTGTACGCAGTACCCCACGTCAGATCTTTGGTGATGTGGTAATCCACACCGACGGAACCGCCGCCGTTACGTTTGTAACGCAGGCCATTTTTGCCGGTCAGCAGTTCGCTGTCTTCGAACAGGTAGGATGCATAAACGTCCGCATCACCGAAGGTGTTTTTGTATTTCAGCATCTTACGGGAACGGTAAGAACCATCGTAGTCGCCGTTAACACCATTGCCTGGTGCCTGAGCGAGCATGTCGTAGTCCCAGATATCGGTTTTCGCACCGACCACATCGTAATAAACGCTGTTTTGCTGGCCGAAGGTCAGCTGACCGTAGGTTTTGCTTTTCAGACCGGTATAGAGCATACGACGGGTGGTGTTATGAGCCCCTTTCGCATAATGGTTATCCCAGCCTGTAATTGCCGGCAGATTGACACCCAGCTCGTAGTAGTTGATCCAGCTGATATCATCAAACAGATAATAATCAGTGGAGAAACGGAAACGCGTACCGCCATCAAAACCGTTGGTTTTATAGTTTTTTACGCCGTTCTGGAATTGCCACTGCGGACGAATGCTCCCGCCAACCTGGAATTGCAGGCGGCTCAGCGGATCGTTTGGCTGCGGATCTTGTTTAATCAGGGTGATTTCTGCGTGTGAAGCGAAAGAGGCTAAGCCGAATAAAAGGCCTGCAGTCGTCGCTTGGGCGACTTTGTTTAGTTTGAATTTCATATTAAGTCCCTGTGCCAACATGCCGATACAAAGAATCAGCAATAATATTGGCCCTGTATTATTATTTTTCCCCTCACGGATGACTGTCTGGTGAGGGTGAAGACGCGCCATATGAAGCCAGGCTGCCTATTCCGACTGCATTCAAATCAAATTTCTGCAGTTAAAATTAGGTTGCTATTTATTACCACAATCATTGGTTTTATCAATATTATTTATCTACATATAATAAAAAATTAATGTTTCAGATCTAAGAAAAGCCGTGATTGGTGTTTTATTTGCCATTCCAGGAGCAGGAATCAACGCTTGCAGATATCGCCGTCATCTTCGCTTTTATCCTGAATAACATATTGTCAGACGGTGCCCTGAAGGACGGTGGTAAAATCAGGAATGCGGGTAATAAGGTGACTGAGGTGTTTGAATCGTAAAGTTTATGCACGATATTGCATGATTATGCGAATGGGGCGTTTACGGGCTTTGCAGTGGATTTCGCCAGATAAGTTCCAGTTCCACCTGCGGTTTAACACAAAATTCTACGTTTAGTAACCTGAAACCGGATGGCTTTTACTGATATTAACCGGCCTGTATCATAATTTTCTAATTATGAGGCAATTTCTCTGGCTCCCTCATGGCGGGGCCGATAACCTGATTCTGTTTTGCGGCAGAACCCCTATAAGAAGAGAGTAATTATGAGTAACGCAGATATTCGCATGGCCATTGTTGGCGCTGGAGGCCGTATGGGCCGGCAGCTGATTCAGGCTGTGTCTGATGCCGATGGCGTGGTGTTAGGCGCAGCGCTGGAACGTCCCGGCTCTTCCTTAGTCGGTGCCGATGCGGGCGAACTGGCCGGTGTGGGTAATGCGGGCATTAAAGTGCATGACAACCTGGATGCTGTGGTGAATGACTTCGATATCCTGATCGACTTCACCCGCCCGGAAGGTACCCTGAACCACCTTGAATTCTGCCAGAAACACCATAAAGGTATGATTATCGGGACTACAGGCTTTGATGATGCCGGTAAGGCTGCAATTAAGCAGGCTTCAGAGGTTATTCCGGTAGTTTTTGCGGCCAACTTCAGCGTCGGCGTGAATGTTGTCCTCAAGTTGCTGGAAAAAGCGGCCAAAGTCATGGGCGATTACACCGATATCGAAATCGTGGAAGCGCACCACCGTCATAAAGTTGATGCACCATCAGGTACAGCACTGGCGATGGGTGAAGCGATTGCGGGTGCATTAGGACGAGATCTCAAAGATTGCGCGGTGTACGCCCGTGAAGGTCATACCGGTGAGCGTGATCCACAAAGTATTGGTTTTGCCACTATTCGTGCCGGCGATATCGTTGGTGAACATACCGCGATGTTTGCGGATATCGGTGAGCGTGTAGAGATTACCCACAAGGCTTCCAGCCGTATGACCTTCGCTAATGGCGCTGTTCGTGCCGGTAAATGGCTTTCTTCGCATAAAACTGGTCTTTATGACATGCGTGATGTGCTTGAATTAGATAATTTGTAATAAATGATTTAGATGTGATGTGGTTGTTTTGGTCATAATCTTTTGATAAAAGGGCAGTTCCTTGATTGCCCTTCTCTTTTTATTTGAAAAATAACGCATTGTGTTAATTTTATTGCCTGATGGTTTTTTTTAGATGTTTTCTCTGGTTTTTCATGACGGGTTGTTCGTTTTTTGCTCGTGACAACTCTTCCGTTCTGCAATAATCCCGCTCTCCTCGTCATTTTTCAGACATCCTCCCCCGCAAACGGTTACTATGCTCACTTAGACGCTATTTTTATGGCAGTCATATAGCCTTTTCTCTGAGTTGTGCGAAAAGGATAGAAATATTGGTGCTTTTGGTAGACAAACGTAACTGCCATCATTAGAATGCGCGCAATTTGCCAAAAATTGGCTTTGGGAGCGATTTTTGCATTGATTTAGATCTGGTTATCTGAATTAATATGCAGATATTGTGATTTATTATTCTTGGAGGATGCTTTGATAAAGTCAGCGCTATTGGTTCTGGAAGACGGAACCCAATTCCACGGTCGGGCCATCGGGGCAGAAGGGTCGGCAGTGGGGGAAGTGGTCTTCAATACGTCGATGACCGGTTATCAAGAAATCCTCACTGATCCTTCCTATTCCCGCCAGATTGTCACTCTCACTTATCCCCATATCGGTAATGTCGGCACCAACGCCGCTGATGCAGAATCCTCCGCAGTACACGCTCAAGGCCTGGTCATTCGCGATTTACCTCTGATTGCCAGCAACTACCGTAGTGAAGAAAACCTCTCTGATTATCTCAAGCGCAACAACATCGTTGCCATCGCCGATATTGATACCCGCAAACTGACCCGCCTGTTACGTGAAAAAGGTGCACAGAACGGCTGCATCATCGCGGGCGATTCACCGGATGCTGAACTGGCGCTGCAAAAAGCCAAGGCATTCCCGGGGCTGAAAGGGATGGATCTGGCGAAAGAAGTCACCACAACAGAATCTTATAGCTGGCAACAAGGCAGCTGGACGCTGGAAGGCGAGCTGCCGGAAGTGAAGAAATCTGAAGAGTTGCCATTCCATGTAGTGGCCTACGACTACGGCGCGAAACGCAATATCCTGCGCATGCTGGTTGATCGCGGTTGCCGCCTGACGGTAGTTCCGGCGCAAACACCGGCAGAAGAAGTCCTGAAAATGAATCCGGACGGCATCTTCCTGTCCAATGGTCCGGGTGACCCGGAGCCTTGCGATTATGCTATCGCGGCCATCAAAACTTTCCTCGAAACCGATATTCCGGTATTCGGCATCTGTCTCGGCCATCAGTTACTGGCTCTGGCCAGCGGCGCGAAGACAGTCAAAATGAAGCTCGGCCACCACGGTGGTAACCACCCGGTAAAAGATATCGATAAAGATATTGTAATGATCACCGCGCAGAACCATGGTTTTGCGGTTGATGAAACCGGCCTGCCGGCTAACCTGCGTGTGACTCACAAATCACTGTTTGACCACACGGTGCAGGGGATTCATCGCACAGATAAAGCGGCATTTAGCTTCCAGGGCCATCCGGAAGCGAGTCCGGGCCCGCACGATGCGGCTCCGCTGTTCGACCACTTCATTGAACTGATTGAAGCTTTTCGCGCTACAAATAAAAACGACGCCACTCTTATAGGCAAATAAATCAGGAGCAAGAATAAATGCCAAAACGTACAGACATAAAAAGCATCCTGATCCTGGGCGCGGGCCCGATTGTTATCGGCCAGGCTTGTGAATTTGACTACTCAGGCGCGCAGGCGTGTAAGGCGCTGCGTGAAGAGGGTTACCGCGTCATTCTGGTGAACTCCAACCCGGCGACCATCATGACTGACCCTGAAATGGCCGATGCGACTTACATCGAGCCAATTCACTGGGAAGTGGTGCGCAAGATTATCGAAAAAGAGCGTCCGGACGCTGTGCTGCCAACCATGGGCGGCCAGACCGCACTGAACTGTGCGCTGGAACTGGAACGTCAGGGCGTGCTGGAAGAATTCGGCGTGACCATGATTGGTGCGACTGCCGATGCGATTGATAAAGCGGAAGACCGTCGCCGTTTCGACGTGGCGATGAAGAAAATCGGTCTCGACACTGCGCGTTCTGGTATCGCACACACCATGGAAGAAGCGCTGGCGGTTGCCGCTGACGTAGGCTTCCCGTGCATCATTCGTCCATCATTCACCATGGGCGGCACCGGTGGCGGTATCGCCTATAACCGTGAAGAGTTCGAAGAAATTTGCGAACGCGGCCTGGATCTTTCCCCAACCAAAGAGCTGCTGATTGATGAGTCGCTGATTGGCTGGAAAGAGTACGAGATGGAAGTGGTGCGTGATAAAAACGACAACTGCATCATTGTCTGCTCTATCGAAAACTTCGATGCGATGGGTATCCACACCGGTGACTCCATCACCGTGGCACCTGCTCAGACGCTGACCGACAAAGAATACCAAATCATGCGTAACGCCTCGATGGCGGTACTGCGTGAAATCGGCGTAGAAACCGGTGGTTCTAACGTCCAGTTCTCGGTAAATCCGAAAAATGGCCGTCTGATTGTTATCGAAATGAACCCGCGTGTATCACGCTCTTCCGCTCTGGCCTCTAAAGCGACCGGTTTCCCGATTGCTAAAGTCGCGGCGAAACTGGCGGTGGGTTACACCCTCGATGAACTGATGAACGACATCACCGGCGGTAAAACTCCGGCGTCATTCGAACCTTCTATCGACTACGTAGTGACCAAAATCCCTCGCTTTAACTTCGAGAAATTTGCCGGTGCTAACGACCGTCTGACGACACAGATGAAATCTGTCGGTGAAGTGATGGCGATTGGCCGCACGCAGCAGGAATCCCTGCAAAAAGCGTTGCGCGGTCTGGAAGTGGGCGCGAGCGGCTTTGACCCTAAAGTGAGCCTGGATGACCCGGAAGCGCTGACCAAAATCCGTCGCGAGCTGAAAGAAGCCGGGGCTGAGCGTATCTGGTACATCGCCGATGCTTTCCGTGCCGGGATGTCCGTGGACGGTATCTTCAATCTGACCAACGTGGACCGCTGGTTCCTGGTGCAGATTGAAGAGCTGGTGAAACTGGAAAATGAAGTGGCTGAAGGCGGCTTCAACATTCTGACCCATGATTATCTGCGTATGCTCAAACGCAAAGGCTTTGCAGACTTGCGCCTGGCTAAACTGGTCGGCGTATCTGAAAGCGAAGTGCGCAAGTTGCGCCACAAATACAACCTGCACCCGGTCTACAAACGTGTGGATACCTGTGCCGCGGAGTTTTCTACTGATACCGCGTACATGTACTCAACCTATGAAGAAGAGTGCGAATCTAACCCGACCAATGACAAGCCAAAAATTATGGTGCTGGGCGGTGGTCCAAACCGTATCGGTCAGGGTATCGAGTTCGATTATTGTTGCGTACACGCCTCGCTGGCGCTGCGCGAAGACGGTTACGAAACCATCATGGTTAACTGTAACCCGGAAACCGTGTCTACCGACTACGACACTTCCGACCGTTTGTACTTCGAATCTGTCACACTGGAAGACGTGCTGGAAATCGTGCGTATCGAACAGCCGAAAGGCGTGATTGTTCAGTACGGCGGCCAGACTCCGCTGAAACTGGCGCGTGAACTTGAAGCCGCTGGCGTGCCAATTATCGGCACCAGCCCGGACGCGATTGACCGTGCCGAAG
This sequence comes from Rahnella bruchi, assembly GCF_003614975.1. GTDB lineage: Bacteria > Pseudomonadota > Gammaproteobacteria > Enterobacterales > Enterobacteriaceae > Rahnella > Rahnella bruchi. The sequence continues at coordinate 127,491 of NZ_QZWI01000006.1, forward strand.
ACCGCGAACGTTTCCAGCAGGCAGTTAACCGTCTGGGTCTGAAGCAACCGGCTAACGCCACGGTAGCGACTATCGAACAGGCTGTTGAAAAAGCGGTCGGTATCGGTTATCCGCTGGTGGTGCGCCCGTCTTATGTACTGGGCGGTCGTGCGATGGAAATCGTATACGACGAAATCGACCTGCGCCGTTACTTCCAGAATGCCGTCAGCGTCTCCAACGATGCACCTGTTCTGCTGGACCGCTTCCTGGATGACGCCGTAGAAGTTGACGTCGATGCTATCTGCGACGGCGAACGCGTGCTGATTGGCGGCATCATGGAGCACATCGAACAGGCGGGCGTTCACTCCGGTGACTCTGCATGTTCACTGCCTTGCTACACGCTGAGCCAGGAAATTCAGGATGTGATGCGTCAGCAGGTTGAGAAACTGGCATTCGAACTGAGTGTTCGTGGTCTGATGAACGTCCAGTTTGCAGTGAAGAACAACGAAGTTTACCTGATTGAAGTTAACCCGCGTGCTGCACGTACCGTCCCGTTTGTTTCCAAAGCGACCGGTGTCGCGCTGGCGAAAGTTGCCGCGCGCGTGATGGCGGGTCAGACGCTGGCAGAGCAGGGCGTGACTGAGGAAGTTATCCCGCCTTACTACTCCGTGAAAGAAGTGGTGCTGCCGTTTAACAAATTCCCTGGTGTTGACCCGATTCTGGGGCCGGAAATGCGTTCGACCGGTGAAGTCATGGGCGTCGGCCGCACCTTCGCTGAAGCCTTTGCCAAAGCGCAGCTGGGCAGCAACTCTGGCATGAAGAAAGCCGGTCGCGCACTGTTGTCTGTCCGCGAAGGCGACAAAGGCCGCGTGGTAGACTTAGCCGCGAAATTGCTCAAACGCGGTTTCGAGCTGGATGCCACCCACGGTACAGCGGTAGTGCTGGGCGAGGCCGGGATTAACCCGCGTCTGGTCAACAAGGTGCATGAAGGCCGTCCGCATATTCAGGACCGTATCAAGAACGGCGAATATGTGTATATCGTGAATACCACGGCGGGCCGTCAGGCGATTGAAGACTCCAAGCTTATCCGTCGCAGTGCGCTGCAATACAAAGTGCATTACGACACCACCCTGAACGGTGGTTTCGCCACCGCGATGGCGCTGTCTTCTGACCCGACCGAGCAGGTGATTTCAGTGCAGGAAATGCACGCGAAAATCAAAGGCTAATGGCATAATTGCTTTATGAAAGGCGCGGCGAAAGCTGCGCCTTTTCTTTTTATACGCTCAGCTTTTACCAGAAAGCCTAAAATTGCGTATGCTGAAGTAAAGCTAATAAGACAAGAGACCTGCATGATTTTAATAATTTACGCCCATCCTTATCCGCGCCATTCGCGGGCCAACCAGGGATTACTGGCGGCCGTCAGCGATTTGCCCAACGTTGAAGTGCGCTCGCTGTATGACCTTTATCCTGATTTTAATATCGATATTGCCGCTGAGCAGAAAGCGGTTGAACGTGCGGATCTGGTGGTATTTCAGCATCCTATCCAATGGTACAGCCTGCCGCCGCTGATGAAGCTGTGGATCGACAAAGTACTCGAACACGGCTGGGCTTACGGTCACGAAGGCAATGCGCTGAACGGCAAACATTGTCTGTGGGCAGTGACGACCGGTGGCAACGAGCATCATTTTGAGCTGGGCGATCATCCTGATTTTGATGTGCTGGCGCAGCCGTTGCAGGCAACTGCTATCTATTGCGGTATGCACTGGCTGCCCTATTTTGCCGTACACAACACCTTCATTTGCGATGAAGTGGCGCTGAAAGAGGCCGGTGAAGAGTATCGCCGTCGCCTGACTGCCTGTCTGAGCCTGAAAGAAGGCTGCCCGCCGGAGGTGGATTTTGGATAACCATAACCTGATGATCGAAGGGCTGATTTATCTTGGCTCCGCGGCGCTGTTCGTGCCGATTGCGGTAAGACTCGGGCTGGGATCTGTGCTTGGTTATCTGATTGCCGGCTGCATTATCGGTCCGTGGGGACTGAAGCTGGTCTCCGATGCAGAGTCGATTCTGACCTTTGCGGAAATCGGCGTGGTGCTGATGCTGTTTGTCATCGGGCTGGAGCTGGATCCAAAACGGTTGTGGACGATGCGCGCCTCGGTATTTGGCGGCGGCAGCATCCAGATGGTCGGCTGTGGCGTGGTGCTTAGCGCCTTCTGTTATTTCCTCGGCCTTGACTGGAAAATCGCGCTGCTGATTGGCCTGACGCTGGCGTTGTCCTCAACGGCGATTGCCATGCAGGCGATGAGTGAACGCAGTCTGACAGCTTCACCTATCGGGCGCAGTTCGTTTGCCGTGTTGCTGTTCCAGGATATCGCTGCGATCCCACTGGTGGCGATGATCCCGTTACTGGCAAGCACCGGTGAAGCGACCACGCTCATGAGCTTTGGTCTCTCGGCGGCAAAAGTAGCGGGCGCGCTGGTGCTGGTTATTCTGCTCGGACGCTATGTCACCCGGCCTTTGCTGCACTTTGTTGCACGTTCCGGTATGCGCGAAGTGTTCAGTGCCGTTGCGCTGTTTCTGGTATTCGGGTTCGGTATCCTGCTGGAAATGGCCGGAATGTCGATGGCAATGGGCGCGTTTCTGGCGGGCGTATTGCTGGCGAGTTCAGAATACCGTCACGCGCTGGAAAGCGATATTCAGCCGTTCAAGGGACTGCTCCTCGGTCTGTTCTTTATCGGTGTCGGTATGTCTATCGACTTCGGCACGCTGGTCCATCAGCCGCTTTTGATTGCCACATTACTGGTCGGGTTTATGGCGCTCAAAGCCGCGTTACTGTGGCTGATTGCGCCATGGCTGGGTGTGCCGAAAAAACAGCGTGGCCTGTTTGCCATCTTAATCGGGCAGGGCAGTGAATTTGCCTTCGTGATTTTCAGCACGGCGCAAATGGCAGGTGTCTTGCCGGTGGAATGGTCGAAAGCCCTGACGCTGGCTGTGGCGCTTTCCATGGCGGTGACGCCGCTGCTGCTGGTACTGTCCGCGCGGCTTGAACGCAACGCGCCGAAAGATGATCGTCCGCAGGACACCATCGATGAAGAAAATGCACAGGTAATTATCGCCGGTTTCGGCCGCTTTGGTCAGATTGCCGGTCGTCTGTTACTGGCGAATAATGTACATACCGTGGTTTTGGATCACGATCCGGACCATATTGAGACGCTGCGTAAATTTGGCACCAAAGTCTTTTACGGCGATGCCACGCGCGTTGATTTGCTGGAATCGGCAGGTGCGGCGCAGGCTAAAGTGCTGATTAATGCCATTGATGATGTGGAAGCAAACCTTCAGCTGACGGCGCTGGCAAAAGAGCATTTCCCAAATCTTAAAGTGATCGCCCGTGCCCGTGACGTTGACCACTGGTATCAGCTGCGTCAGTTAGGTGTGGAAGCACCTGAGCGTGAACTGTTCGAAGGATCCTTGCGCGTCGGTCGTGACGTTCTGGAAGCACTGGGACTGGACGCCTATGAGGCACGCGAGAAAGCCGATTTGTTCCGCCGCTATAACCTGAAAATGCTGGAAGCGACTATCGAGAATTATGAAGATACCGAATTCCGCATTGCCAGTATGCAGCGTGCGAAAGATATGCTGACGGCGGCGATTGAGCAGGATCAGGTGCGTCTGGCTTCCGGTCAGCAGCAGGGCTGGCGAGGCAGTATTGACGGAAAAGCCCCGGAGAATGAGGTGATAGAAGCGAAGGGGTAAACAGACTCAAAACTGAAAGCCGGTGCCTGATGCACCGGTTTTTTCTTTCTGAACTTAGCTAAGCGCGACTTTAATACCTAAACCAATCAGTACGCCACCCAGCAGCTTATCGATAATTTTCTGCGCTTTTGCCAGACCGCGACGCACTGGCGGGCTCTGGATCAGTAACGCCAGTGACGGCCACCAGATTGCAGACAGGCCGACGATAATCGAGGCATACCACAGCTTTTCACCGACGGTGGAGTTGATCTGCAAAACCTGAGTGAACATCGCCAGAAAGAACAGCGTTGCCTTAGGATTGAGCAGATTACACAGATAGCCTTGCACGAAAGCTGTACGCAATTTCACCTGCTGCGGTTCCAGACCGTCGAGATTCATCTTGCTGTTGCTGCGAGAGAAGAGCGCCTGAATGCCGACCCAAATCAGGTATGCCGCACCAACGTATTTCAGCAAATCGAACAACCACGGCGTTGTGGTGATCACCACCGCCAGACCGGCCACGCAGTACGACATGTGCGTGATCACACCGCAGATGACACCCAGTGACGTCATGAGTGCTGCCATGCGGGGATAGCGGGCTGCATTTTTGATGACCAGAAAGAAGTCAGGGCCGGGAGAAAGCATGCCGAGGAAGGCGATACTGGCAACAAAAAGGGTGGTTTCAAGCATGAAAATAACCGTCGTCAATGTTCAGAACAAAAGAAGGCGGCATGATACGCCAATCCCCGGCAAGTTAAATCACTCTTATTGCTTTTTTTGCAGGCAACTATAATGATCTGTACCGTAAACGCCCCGGTGTGTAAGGGTTGTTGTACAGCGTGGATGAACAATGCGAGCAGGAAAGATAGGGTTCAGCATTTTCGACTGGATTAGGGCGAAAGCTTCCTGCTTATGACCGCCCTTTACCGCCTGAGCTGGTACTTTTGACGGGGAATATCCCGGCAGAGTTAAAGCTCTCTTATATCTTTGTAAAGCGCAGGTCTTCCTATCGACGGCTGATAGGGCTTTCCGTATAGTGTCAGCTCTTTTTTCGGGTCACGCACCAATTCCTTTTCTACACAGGGCTTCACAATGATTATTAGCCTGATCGCCGCACTGGCGACCGATCGCGTTATTGGCATGGAAAACGCTATGCCTTGGCATTTACCCGGTGATCTGGCCTGGTTCAAGCGTAATACGCTTAACAAACCTGTCATCATGGGACGCAAGACGTTTGAGTCAATCGGACGCCCTTTGCCTGGCCGGCTGAATATCGTCATCAGCTCTAAAGCGGGCGAGCATGAAGGCGTGACCTGGGTAACGTCTGTTGACGCTGCGCTGGCTGCTGCCGGTGATGTGGAAGAAGTGATGGTAATGGGTGGAGGCCGCGTCTACGAACAGATGCTGCCAAAAGCTAACCGTTTATATCTGACTCACATCGATGCAGAAGTGGAAGGCGACACGCATTTCCCTGATTACGAGCCGGATGACTGGGAGAGCACGTTCAGCGAATTCCATGATGCGGATGAGCAAAACTCGCACGGTTATTGCTTCGAAATTCTTGATCGTCGCGCCTGATCCCATGGCCACATGGGATATGTGACAATAAAAAGGCACCCTTCGCAGGTGCCTTTTTGCTATCTGATTGCCTGCGATTGAGCTAAATCGCTTTCGGGATCTCAGAATGCTCTTTTTCACTGTGACGGTTTGACGGTTGCGTGAAGTAGGTTTTATCTTCCCAGCGTAACATTGTCAGATCGCCACCCCAGCAGCAGCCGGTATCGAGTGCATAGATGCCTTCCGGCGCGCCTTTTCCTTCCAGCGATGCCCAGTGACCAAACGCAATGCTATAACCCGCTTCCTGCACGGGACCAGGAATATCAAACCAGGGTTTGAGGGGCTTTGGCGCGCTTTCCGGCACATCTTTGCAAATCATATCCAGCTGACCGTTAGGGAAACAGTAGCGCATACGGGTAAAAGCGTTGGTACTGAAACGCAGGCGTGCCAGGCCGGAAAGCTCCGGATGCCAGTTGTTGGGCATATCGCCATACATCGCATCCAGAAACAGCGGATAGGTATCGCTGCTCAGCACAGATTCCACTTCACGTGCACACATCTGTGCCGTTTCGAGATCCCACTGTGGCGTGATGCCAGCATGTGCCATAACCAGCTTCAGATCCTCGTCTACCTGCAGCACCGGCTGGCGTCGCAGCCAGTTGATGAGCTCATCAGCATCCTCGGCTTCAAGCAAGGGCGTGATGCGATCTTTCGGTTTGTTAAAGCTGATACCCGCGTAAACCGCCAGCAGATGCAAATCATGGTTACCGAGCACCATGCGCACCGAATCGCCCAAACCGCTGACAAAACGCAGCACTTCGAGGGAGGACGGGCCGCGTGCAACCAGATCACCTGTTAACCACAGGACATCATTTTGCGGATCAAAATCCACCTGCGCCAATAGCGCCTTGAGTTCATCGATGCAACCGTGAACATCACCAATAAGATATGTCGACATGAGGATTAATTTATCAGCGTAGGGATGGCGAGGCGGAAGACCGGAACGGGCACACGGAAGGCTTCACCGTCTTGTGCGACCATTTCATAATGGCCTTCCATCGTGCCCAGCGGCGTTTCTAAAATCGCGCCGCTGGTATAGTGAAATTCATTGCCCGGCAGGATCAACGGCTGTTCACCGATAACCCCTTCGCCCTGGACTTCAGTCTGGCGGCCGTTACTGTTGGTAATCAGCCAGTAACGGCGAAGCAGTTGCACATTAAAACGCCCCAGATTGCGGATGGTGATGGTGTAAGCGAAGACAAAACGTTCTTCTTCCGGTATCGACTGTGACTCAACGTAGATACTTTGCACCTGAACACAAACGCGGGGCGAATTAAGCATAACGCTACTCCTGAGGTTCCGGGGTTTTAGGTCGTGTAGACAACCAGTTAGCCAGTTTACAGTATTGCTCTACAGAAATATTTTCAGCACGCATGCTGAGATCTAAGCCCAGTTCGGTCATTTGTTCAGGTGTGAACAGGTGGCCAAGGCTGTTGCGTACTGTTTTACGACGCTGGTTGAACGCATCGGTGGTCAGACGGCTGAGAACGCGAATGTCCGGTACCGGATACGGGATCACTTCATGCGGCACTAAACGTACCACAGCGGATTCCACTTTAGGTGCCGGTGTGAAGGATTCGGGTGGAACTTCCAGAACCGGGATCACGTTGCAATAATATTGCGCCATCACTGTTAAACGACCATACGCCTTGCTGTTCGGGCCTGCAACCAGACGGTTTACCACTTCCTTCTGCAACATAAAGTGCATGTCTTTGATGGCGCTGGTATAGGTGAACAAATGGAACATCAGCGGCGTAGAGATGTTGTACGGCAGGTTACCAAAGACGCGCAGTGGCTGGCCGAGTTCTTCAGACAGTTCGCCGAAATTGATTTTCATCGCGTCAGACTGAATGACACGTAATTTGCCCTGATACTTAGGGTTATTTTCCAGACGCGTTGCCAGATCACGGTCGAGTTCGATAACCGTCATGCTGTCCAGGCGTGAAGCGACAGGCTCAGTTAATGCCGCCAGACCCGGACCGATTTCAACGACAGCCTCGCCCGGCATAGGGTGAATGGCCGATACGATGCTGTCGATAACAAACTGATCGGTTAAGAAGTTTTGCCCAAAACGTTTACGGGCAAAGTGACCTTGGTGGACTCTACTATTCATTGTTGTTATTTATCGTTGCTGTTATTTGCCATGTGAATGGCGAGATTTATTGCTGTCTTGAAACTGCCCGCATCGGCGGTGCCGGTGGCGGCGAGTTCAAGGGCGGTACCGTGATCAACGGAAGTCCGGATAAAAGGCAGGCCGAGCGTGATATTCACTGCGCGACCGAATCCCTGATATTTTAGCACCGGAAGGCCCTGATCGTGATACATCGATAAAACAGCATCGGCATGTTGCAGATATTTAGGCTGGAATAACGTATCAGCGGGCAACGGGCCGATGAGATTCATCCCTTGCTGGCGCAGTTCGTCCAGTGCAGGAATGATAATGTCGATCTCTTCGTGCCCCATGTGGCCACCTTCGCCAGCATGTGGATTCAGGCCACACACATAAATTTGCGGCTCGGTAATACCAAATTTGGTTTTCAGATCATGATGCAAAATGGTGATGACTTCGTGCAGGCAATCTCGGGTAATTGCACCCGGCACCGCCAGTAAAGGCAAATGCGTCGTCGCCAGCGCCACGCGCAATTCTTCGGTTGCCAGCATCATCACAACGCGGTTGCAATGGCTGCGGTCGGCAAAGAATTCAGTGTGGCCGATGAAGGGAATACCTGCATCGTTGATAATACTTTTTTGAACGGGACCGGTAATTAGTGCGGAGAATTCACCGCTGATGGCACCATCGCAGGCACGTGCCAGTGTCTCTACCACGTAGGACGCATTGGCGACATCCAGCTTACCGGCAGTCACAGGCACCGCGAGCTTAACCGGCATTACGGTCAGTGTGCCTGCAGCCTGAGGCTCCGGCTGGCGATCTTGCTGATACTCACGCAACTGAATACTCAGGCCCAGTTTCTCAGCACGTTCAAGTAGCAGGGCCGGATCGGCACATACCACTAACTCAACAGGCCATGCCTGCTGAGCCAGAGCAAGTACCAGATCCGGCCCAACCCCGGCTGGCTCGCCGGGGGTGATGACCACAGATTTTGTCACGGAAGAATTATTTTCCATTACCATCCATAATTTTCACATACGCTTCAGCACGTTGTTCCTGCATCCACGTCTGCGCTTCTTCTGCAAATTTGCGGTTGAACAGCATTCGGTAAGCACGTTCTTTTTGCGCTGCATCAGTTTTGTCAACCTGACGGGTGTCGATCAATTGGATCAGATGCCAGCCGAACGAAGAGTGGACCGGTGCGCTCATTTCGCCTTTTTTCAGGTTCATCAGTGCATCACGGAACGCCGGATCGTACATGTCTGCTGAAGCCCAGCCTAAATCGCCGCCCTGAATGGCAGAACCCGGATCCTGAGAAATCTGTTTGGCTTCATCAGCGAAGGTTGCTTTACCGCTCTTAATATCGGCTGCCACTTGTTCCAGTTTTGCACGCGCCTGTGCATCGGTCATCACCACTGAAGGTTTCAGCAGGATGTGACGGGCATGTACTTCGGTTACGGAAACAGTTTTGTTATCGCCACGGATATCGTTCACTTTCAGAATATGGAAGCCTACGCCTGAACGGATCGGGCCGATAACCTGACCTTTCTGCGCGGTGCTTAACGCCTGTGCAAACAGGGAAGGCAGTTCCTGCAATTTGCCCCAACCCATATTGCCGCCTTTCAGCGCCTGGGAGTCAGCCGAATAGGTGATCGCCAGTTTGCCGAAATCCGCGCCATTGTTCAGATCAGAGACGATTTTTTTCGCCAGCTGTTCTGCAGAATCAACTTGATCCTGACTTGGGTTTTCTGGCAATGGCAACAGGATATGGCTGAGGTTGAATTCAGCACCGCTGCCGTTTTGCGCAGCTACCTGTTTGGACAGCTGATCCACTTCCTGAGGCAGGATAGTGACGCGACGACGTACTTCGCTGTTACGCACTTCACTGATGATCATTTCCTTGCGGATCTGCGCACGGTAGGTGTTGTAGTTCATACCGTCATAAGCCAGACGACTACGAAGCTGATCAACTGAAATGTTGTTCTGCTGGGCGATACTGGCAATGGCTTTATCCACATCCTGATCGGTTGGCGTGATCCCCATACGGGTCGCCATCTGTAGCTGGATCTGATCCATGATCAAACGGTCGAGGATCTGGTGACGCAACGTTGCATCATCTGGCAACTGTTGTTTCGCCTGCTGAGCCTGCTGTTTGACGGAGTTAAACAGACTATCTACGTCACTTTGCAATACGACGCCGTTGTTCACGACGGCAGCAACTTTATCAACTTCCTGAGGGGCAGCAAACGCAGTGCTGGCACAAAGCGTCACGCCGAGGAGAAGTGTTCTCCAGTTCTTCATACTTTTTCCATTTGTCTAATCCGCAAGCGCGGGTTTCAAGTTCACTGAGTTCGTAGTGTCTTCACTAAATCAGCCCCGTCCGAGCGAAACTGGCTGCGGACGGGAACTCAAAAGTGTCGTCGGGCTTAGAAAGCTCGCTGATATGGCAGTATGCCGCTGGCCAACATTTCTTTTGTTCCGAGGGTTTGATTGTTACCCAGGCCTCTAAGTTCAATATTGAAACCAATCTTATTGTCATACTTACTTTCGGACTTGGTCGTGTCGTAGTTGGTAATCTTACGTTCGTAACCGACATTGATCGCCCAGCAGCAGGTATTGTACTGCAGGCCAAGCAACTGATCTGCGCTCTGCTGTGCTTTGGTATCGTAATAATATGCACCGACGATGGACCAGCGGTCGGCAATCGGCCAGCTGGCGATACCGCCGACCTGAGAAATACCGTCCTGATACCCCGCGTTTTTCACATCAGGCAGCGTAGCCTGAATATATTCCGGGCTGGCATAACGGTAGCTCAACTGAATCATTCTTTCCGAGTCAGCGCGATATTCAAGCACCGCATCGCCGAGCGCCAGCGCATCCAGGCGGGTGTCATATTGCACACCGCCACGTACGCCCCAGAAGTTATTGATTTTGTAATAACTGTCACCCGCCCAAACTAGGCTACCGGTGTCATCACTTTTATCCAGCACGCTGTACTGATCACCTGTACGTGGTGGCTGGAAGTAATAAATCTGTCCGGCAGAGGCGTTGAAGCGCTCTTCCAGATTTTCGTCATAAATACGGGTGGTTAAACCGCTCGCTACCTGATTCGCAGAGGCAATGCGGTCAAGGCCACTGTAGCTCTTATCGCGGAACAGACCGGTGTAGTCGGACTGAAGCAACGTGGAGTCATAGGTGTTGATCGAGCTTTGGTTACGATACGGAATGTACAGATACTGCACACGCGGCTCGAGGGTCTGGGTGTAATCACTGTTCCAGTCCATCGTGCGATCAAACACCATCTTGCCGTCGGTTTTAAACTCAGGCATCACGCGATTTACAGATGATCTTAAATCAAGTGGTTTGGCGGTATTAGTGTAATAACTATCAGGGATATCCTGCTGATAGTGGGTAGCCATCAGCTTGACTTCGTTATCCAGGCTGCCCCAGCCATTACTGAGCGGGAGGCTGAGCGTTGGCTCGAAGTGGGTTCGGATGGCTTCAGGATTTGACGGGTTGACACTGGTGAATTTCACCGCCTGACCGTACAGGTGCAGGTCGAACGGACCCAGATCGTTTTTATAATAGTTAATGTCCAGCTGTGGCTGGGCACGGTAAGCATTCTGGTTACCGTAATCACTGAAGACCTGGAACTGTTTACTTGCCAGCGTGACATCCCAGTTTTCGTTCGCGTAACCTACGCTGAATTTCTGGGTGGAATAGCCGTCAGTACTTGAGCCGTATTTCGAATCGAAATCGGTGAAGTAATAAGGGTCACTGACCTTGGTGTAATCGACGTTAAAACGCCATACCTGATCGTAAACACCCGAATGACGCCAGTAGTACATCCAGCGTTTGGTGGAGTTGTCACTGGTACGGCCTTCATCCTTCAGGAACTGATCGTCGATCTGCTTATCATTACCCAGATAATCGAACTCCATCAGGCCTGCACCGGCGACGGTCAGGTAACGGAATTCGTTCTGCAGCTGTAGACCACGGTTGCTCATATAATTTGGCGTGATCGTGGCATCGTAGTTTGGGGCGATGTTCCAGTAATAAGGAACCGTCACACCGAAACCATTGTTGCTGCTGTATTTGGCGTTAGGGATAAGGAAACCGGAACGGCGCTTATTCCCAATCGGTAACTGCATATACGGGCTGTAGAACACCGGAACCGGGCCGATATGGAAACGTGCGTTCCAGATCTCTGCCACTTCTTCCTGGCGGTCCTGAATCACTTCCGAACCGACCACGCTCCAGCTGTTATCGCCTGGCAGACAGGTCGTGAACGTGCCGTTGTCCATGATGGTGTAGCGGTTGTTGTCACGCTGCTTCATCTTATCAGCCTGGCCCCGTCCCTGACGGCCAACCATCTGATAATCACCATCCTGAACATCAGTGTCTTTCGTGGTCAGGTTTGCAAAGCCTTTCGGGCCATTCAGCTTGATTTGATTATCGTTATAACGCACGTTCCCGGTCGCTGTGGCGGTACGGGTTGGCGTTGGCTGATTAGGATTGGCGATTTGATTGAGCTGAACATGATCAGCGTCCAGCGTGCTGTTACCCTGAACAACGTTAACGTTGCCGCTAAACAATGCGCTGTCGGGATAGTTGCCCGTCGCCTTATCGGCATTAATGGTCACAGGCAGTGAGTTAGGATCACCCTGCACCAAAGGTTTGTCATAGGTCGGAACGCCGAGCATACATTGTTCTGCGAGATCGGCCATTGCGCCGTGACTGTACAATACTGACCAGATTGTTGCGGCCAGCATTGTCGGTAAGCGTGTTTTCAGACGTCTGTTTTTCATACGTAAAATGGTGTTCCGTCATCAGAGGCATCATGCCGGCAAACGGTCAGAGACTATCTCACTCATCATGGTTGCGCTAGTGTTAAATCCCACCTGTTACGTTGCCGCCGTTAGGCACAACGATAAATGCCGGTTATGATAAAGCAATTTTTAAGCGACGGCATGGCGAATTGAGGAGTATATGCAGTATTGGGGAAAACTGCTCGGACTTATCCTTGGCTTATGGTCAGGTTTAGGCTTCTGGGGAATTGTTGCAGGGTTGCTGATAGGGCATATGTTTGATACCGCGCGTTCCGCGAAACGCCGGGGTTATTTTGCCGATCAGCAGACACGTCAAACCATCTTTTTCCGCACCACATTTGAAGTGATGGGGAATCTGACTAAATCAAAAGGCAGGGTTACCGAAGCAGATATTCAGATCGCCAGTCTTTACATGGAACGTATGCAATTGCACGGCGAGCAACGCGAAGCCGCGCAGCGCGCCTTCCGAGACGGCAAAGAAGCCAATTATCCTTTGCGGGAAAAAATGCGTGAATTGCGCAGTGCGTGTTTTGGTCGTTTTGACCTGATACGGACTTTTCTGGAAATTCAGATCCAGGCCGCATATGCCGACGGTTCATTGCATCCTAATGAACGTGAAGTGCTGTATGTGATTGCCGAAGAGCTCGGAATTTCGCGGATGCAGTTCGATCAGTTCCTGCGCATGATGGAAGGCGGCCAGCAGTTTGGCGGCCATCAGCAGGGCGGTCAGTCCTATCGCGGCGGTTATCATCAGACGCAGCAAGGCCCGACACTGGCGGATGCCTGCAAGGTGCTGGGTGTGAATGCCACTGACGACGCGACGACCATTAAGCGTGCGTACCGCAAGCTGATGGGGGAGCATCATCCGGATAAACTGGTGGCGAAGGGCTTGCCGCCGGAAATGATGGAAATGGCGAAGGAAAAAGCGCAGGCAATTCAGGCTGCGTATGATTTGATTAAGCGTGAGAAAGGTTTCAAGTAAGCCGACACAGCCTTTACAAACAATCGAATAAATAAATGGCGCTGAGTTCAGCGCCTTTTTTCTTGCTCATTTTTAACTCTGACGGATATCAGAAATCCGGTTCGCAGTTAAACACCAGCGGGGCATCAGTGATCGGATGATAGAAGGATAATTCCTGAGCGTGCAACTGTAGGCGGTCCGCCGCCGCCAGCGCCTGCGGATGAGCATAGAATTTATCGCCCAGAATCGGATAACCGAGCGCCAGAAGATGCACGCGCAGCTGATGTGAACGGCCGGTGATAGGACGCAGTTTCACCCGCGTAGTCCCGTCTTCATCCCAGGACATGACCTCATACTGGGTCAGCGCCTTTTTACCGGTTTCGTGACAGACCTTCTGTTTTGGCCGGTTGGGATAATCACAAATCAGCGGCAAATCGATAATGCCGTAATCTTCTTCAACCCGCCCCCAGACCCGTGCGATATACACTTTCTTGGTTTCCCGCTCGCGGAACTGACGTTTCAATTCGCGCTCTGCGTCCTTAGTGAGTGCCACTACGATCACGCCGCTGGTGGACATATCCAGACGATGAACAGATTCCGCTTCGGGAAACTCCTGCTGAATGCGTGTCATCAGACTGTCCTGATGCTCGGCTAATTTGCCCGGTACCGAAAGCAGTCCGCTTGGCTTATTCACCACCATGATGTGTTCATCCTGAAAAATCACCTGTAACCAGGGATCGGTCGGCGGATTATAATTCTCCAGCGGCCGGGTTTTGGAAGGCTCAGGGATAGTCGGTTGATGTTCGCTCATAGCGGTTTCAGTCTGTGTCCGGATTAAAGATAAGAAGGGATGCAGACTGGCTGCATCCCGTCGGGCTTACTGATGGCTGACCACCACAAGGCGGATAGCATCCAGACGCCAGCTGGCATCGTTCAGATTCGCCAGCACCTGCTTACGGTTAGAGTCTACCGATTCCAGTTCGTCATCACGAATGTTTGGGTTTACTTCTTTCAGCGCTTTCAGGCGATCCAGTTCCTGAGTCAGTTGCTCGTCGGCTTCGACTTTCGCCGCTTCAATCAGCGCGCGTGCCTGCTCAGCGATTTCTGCTTCGGCCTGTTGCAGCATGGCGTGGACGTCCTGCTGCACCGCATTCACCAGTTTGCTGGAGTTATGACGGTTGATGGCGTTCAGCTGACGGTTGAAGCTTTCAAATTCTACCTGAGCCGCCAGGTTGGTGCCTTTGCGATCCATCAACATACGCACCGGTGTCGGTGGCAGGAAACGGGTCAGTTGCAGATGTTTCGGCGCCTGACATTCCACCACGTAAACCAGTTCAGCCAGTAACGTACCGACCGGCAGCGATTTGTTTTTCAGGATCGACACCGCACAACTGCCGGTATCGCCGGAAAGGATCAGATCCAGGCCGTTACGCACGATCGGATGTTCCCAGCTGATAAACTGTGTATCTTCACGGGACAGTGCCTGTTCACGATCAAACGTCACGGTACAGCCGTCTTCCGGCAGACCTGGGAAATCCGGCACCAGCATGTGATCTGACGGCGTCAGCACGATCAGATTATCGCTGCGATCGTCCTGATTAATGCCGACGATATCAAACAGGTTCAGCGCAAAGTTCACCAGGTTTACATCGTTATCCTGCTCGCCGATTTCTTTCGCCAGTTGCTGCGCGCGCTCGCCTCCGTTGGAATGCATCTCCAACAGGCGGTCGCGGCCATTTTCCAGCTTTTCTTTCAGCTCGTCATGTTTTGCGCGGCATTCAAGGATGAACTCGTCCAGACCAGCCTGCTCGGCAGGCGTCGCCAGAAACGCAATCAGCTGTTCGTAGGCGCTGTCATAAATGGTACGGCCGGTCGGGCAGGTGTGTTCGAACGCGTCCAGACCTTCATGGAACCAGCGAACCAGCACCGACTGAGCGGTCTGTTCGAGGTAAGGCACCATAATGTCGATATTATTTTGCTGACCGATACGATCCAGACGACCAATACGCTGTTCCAGAAGATCCGGATTAAACGGCAGATCGAACATCACCATTTTGCTGGCGAACTGGAAGTTACGGCCTTCGGAGCCGATTTCAGAACACAGCAGAACCTGCGCGCCTTCTTCCTGAGATGCAAAGTAAGCGGCGGCGCGGTCACGTTCAATGATCGACAAACCTTCGTGGAACACGGCGGCACGGATCGCTTCGCGCTCACGCAGAACCTGCTCCAGCTGTAAGGCAGTGGCGGCTTTGGCGCAGATCACCAGCACTTTCTCGTCGCGGTTGGCGGTCAGATAACCGAGCAGCCATTCGACGCGCGGATCAAAGTTCCACCAGGTGGCGTTCTCGCCTTCGAATTCCTGATAAATTTGCTCCGGATACAGCATGTCGTGCGCACGGGCTTCAGCGGTTTTCTTCGCGCCCATAATGCCCGAAACTTTAATCGCAGTCTGATACTGCGTCGGCAGAGGCAGTTTCACCGCATGCAGATGACGATCAGGGAAACCTTTCACACCGTTACGGGTGTTACGGAACAACACGCGGCTGGTGCCGTGGCGGTCCATCAGCATGGAAACCAGCTGTTTCGCCGCCGCTTCATCACCTTTATTGGCGGCGGTCAGCAGAGCATCGGTATCGGCGTTGCCAACACTTTCACCCAGCAGAGCCAGTGCTTCTGGCGTCAGCGGTTCTTTGTTGAGTAACAGCGTGACGGCATCAGCCACCGGCTGATATTGCTGCTGTTCTTCGATAAATTCTTCGTAATCATGGAAACGATCCGGATCCAGCAGGCGCAGACGTGCAAAGTGGCTCTCCTGACCCAGCTGTTCCGGCGTTGCCGTCAGCAACAGAACGCTCGGGATCTGCTGGGAAAGCTGCTCGATAACCTGATATTCACGGCTCGGCGCGTCTTCGCTCCACACCAGGTGGTGCGCTTCATCGACCACCAGCATGTCCCATGACGCATCGGACAACTGCTCAAGACGGGATTTATTGCGGCGCACGAAGTCCAGAGAGCAGATCACCAGCTGTTCGGTATCAAATGGATTGGTCGCCTCATGCACGGATTCGGCGTAACGGTCATCATCAAACAGAGAGAAGCGCAGGTTGAAACGGCGCAGCATTTCCACCAGCCACTGGTGTTGCAGTGTTTCCGGCACCACGATCAGCACGCGCTCGGCACGGCCAGAAAGCAGTTGCTGATGGATGATCATCCCCGCTTCAATGGTTTTACCCAGACCCACTTCATCGGCCAGTAAAACGCGCGGCGCATGGCGCTGACCGACTTCGTAAGCGATGTGCAACTGGTGCGGGATCAGGCTGGCACGCATACCGCGCAGGCCGCCGAATTCCAAGCGGAACTGCTCGCGCTGATATTTACGGGCACGGAAACGCAGAGCGAAGCGATCCATACGATCAATCTGACCGGCAAACAGACGGTCCTGTGGTTTACTGAACGTCAGCTTGCTGTCGAGCAGCACTTCACGCATCGCGACGCCGGTTTCTTCGGTGTCCAGACGGATGCCGATGTAAGTCAGCAGACCTTTGTCTTCAACGACTTCTTCAACCTGTAACTGCCAGCCTTCATGACTGCTGATGGTGTCACCGGGATTGAACATCACACGGGTGATCGGGGAATCATTTCGGGCATACAAACGGTTTTCACCGGTGGCGGGGAAAAGCAGAGTAACCATGCGCACGTCCAGTGCTACTACGGTCCCTAATCCTAATTCGCTTTCCGTATCGCTTATCCAGCGTTGACCCAATGTAAACGGCATAATCTCTCTCTGTGTTGTTTGCACTATATACGGCGACTGCGCAATGCTTGTTCAGCCCGCGAACTTTCTCGGGCAATAGTTTTCTTTCCCCGCCAGATGGCGCGGAATAGTTCGCTGTGTGAGGATGTTTCAGAAATGGGAAAGGGCGCTATGGTAAAGGAAGGTAAGCCTTTCGTCACCTGCGAATCAAAGAGCAATTCTTTTTTTGCTTAGAATAATCCCATCTGGCCTGTAATCAGTGTAGCAAAGTCATCGTGCAGAAAAGGCAAAATACCGTCGGCAACCGGCTCCAGCTGACGTTCTATGTAATGATCGTAATCGATGGGGGACTGGCGGTTCTCCAGCGGCTCAGGCCCGGAAGTGGTCATCACATAACTTATCCAGCCACCGTTCTGGTACTGCTTTGCGCGCCCATGCTGAACATTATAGTCATCAGCCAGCCTCGCCGCACGAACATGCGGCGGGACATTTTTTTCGTAGTCACTCAGTTTTCGGCGCAGGCGTTTGCGATACACCAGTTTGTCATCGAATTCACCGCCGAGCGTGCACGCGACATAATCGCGGACGTAATCCTGATACGGCTTACGGTGGAAAATACGCTGATACAGTTCCTGCTGGAACTCCTGCGCCAGTGGCGTCCAGTCGGTGCGTACGGTTTCCAGTCCTTTATAAACGATGTGCTCGCCCTCGGCGTCATTCACCAGTCCGGCGTAACGTTTTTTGCTGCCGGTTTCCGAACCCCGGATGGTAGGCATCAGAAAGCGCTGATAGTGCGTTTCAAATTCCAGTTCCAGCGCGCTTTCCAGTCCGTATTCCTGTTGCAGATGTGCTTTCCACCAGACATTCACCTTTTCAACCAGATGGCGGCCAATCGCGCTGGCGTCTTCCTGAGAATGGGCTTTGTTCAGCCAGACAAAAGTGGAATCGGTATCACCGTAAATCACCTGATAGCCTTCGGCTTCAATCAGCTCGCGAGTCTGGCGCATGATGTCGTGCCCACGAAGCGTGATCGAAGACGCAAGACGCGGATCAAAAAAACGACATCCGCTGGAGCCGAGTACGCCATAAAAGGCATTCATGATGATTTTCAGCGCCTGTGAGAGCGGTTTATTTTTTTGCTTTTTGGCTTCCTCGCGCCCCATCCAGATCTGGCGGACAATTTCCGGCAGACAATGTTTTTCCCGCGAGAAGCGGGCATTGCGGTAACCCGGCACCGAATGTTCGTCGTCCGGTTGTTGCAGTCCGGCGACCAGCCCGACCGGGTCGATCAGAAAGGTGCGGATAATCGACGGATACAGACTTTTATAATCGAGCACCAGCACGGAATCATACAAACCGGGGCGCGAATCCATCACAAAACCGCCGGGGCTCATTTCGCCCTGCAATTCGCCAAGATTCGGCGCAACGTAACCGGCGCGGTGCATGCGGGGCAAATAAAGGTGGGTAAACGCCGCGACGGAACCGCCGCTGCGATCTACCGCAAGACCTGTCACTGAGGCGCGTTCGAGCAAAAAGGGCATCAGCTCGGTTTTGGCAAAAATCCGCGTCACCAGCTCGCAGTCTTTCAGGTTATAGCGTGCCAGCATCGGTTTATCTTCACGAAAACGCTGCTCGATTTCGGCCAGCCGCTGATAAGGATTGTCGCTGGCTTTGCCTTCGCCCAATAAACTTTGCGAAACGAATTCCAGACTGAAAGAGTTGAAGTTCCAGAATGCGGATTTCAGTGCTTCTATGCCGTCAATGATCAGGCGACCGGCGGCGGCAGCGAAAAAGTGTCCCTGTTTAAACCCGTGCTCACGCCATTCCAGTTCGCCGCCGCCGCGTCCGAATTTCAGCGGGATTTTGTAGCGGTCAGCGTGTTTTTGCAAAACCCGCAGGTCGAACTGCACCACGCTCCAGCCAATAATGGCATCGGGATCGTAAGCTGCCAGCCACTCATTGAGTTTTTCCAGCAACTGCGGGCGGCTGTCGACGTAAACCAGATTGAAATCGAACTCTGCGTCAGGGTCGCCGTTGGGCGGGCCAAGCATATAAACGTGGCGCTGCCCGCAGCCTTCCAGCCCGATGCAATACAACTCGCCATTGCCGCTGGTTTCTATATCCAGCGAACACAGTTTCAGTGGCGGACGGTAGTCCTCCGCCGGCTTCATTTTGGTGTCGAGCAGCAACTTATCTGAAGCGGTTTTACCGCTAAACCAGACCGGCGCGGTGATGTAGCGTTCCATCAGGAAACGTTCCGGTGGCCGGATATCCGCTTCGAAAACATTAACCCCGTTTTCTTTCAGCAGTTTTTCTATCCGCATCAACTGCCGGTGTTGCGGGCAGTACAGGCCCAGAACGGCACGGGAATGGAAATCCTGCAAAGGAAGCGGACGCAGACTGATATTTTTTTCGTCCGCGAGAATACGCTCCGCCTGTGGCCGCTGTTCGGCGGGAATAAACGCCACCGACTCCTGCAACGGCAGGCGCACTTTTTGCGGGCCGTCGTCTGTTGCCAGCCATAAATCCACCTCCGTACCCCGCGGCGTGTCGCGCCAGTGGCGGGTCAGCACAAATCCCTGACGCGGCGCCGTGTCAGTGGTTCGGGCAGGTGAGGGTACGGAATTTGCGTTAATAAGCGCCTCGGAACAGGTGAAATAAAAGATGAAATACAAAGACAGAGTATGGTTATTTATACAGTCTTTGTCTACGTCTCAGGTTTTTGCCAAATACGCATACAATTACACGGTTGACTGCAATAGTTCATGCGCTGACAATTCAGCCGCTTGATGTATTTACTACAATGAGAATGCAGAAAACTCACACTTGTCTCATTTTTCTACGCAATTGGCGTAGGCGTAACTGAATTCTGGGAATTTATGGAAGCCTATCTACAACATCTGGTCGCTCAGTCGGTGGGCTTCGCATTAATTATTGTCGCTGTGGTGGCTTTCTTCGAGTCGCTGGCGCTGGTCGGACTGATCCTGCCTGGTACGGTGATGATGGCAACGCTCGGCACGCTGATCGGCAGCGGTCAGGTGGGGTTATACGAAGCGTGGCTGGCGGCGGGTATTGGCTGTTTTCTTGGGGACTGGGCTTCGTATTTCATTGGCCGCGGTTTCAAGGAACCGCTGCACCGGTGGCGTTTCCTCAAGCGTTATCAGTCATTGCTAGATAAAACCGGTTACGCGCTGGACAGACACAGCTTCGCCACTGTGATCATCGGGCGCTTTATCGGCCCGACGCGCCCGCTGGTGCCGATGGTCGCGGGTATGCTGAATCTGCCGCCTTACAAATTTGCTCCCCCGAACATCATCGGCTGTATTTGCTGGCCTCCGGTGTATTTCCTGCCCGGTATTCTGGCGGGTGTGGCGATTGATATTCCGGCAGGGCACAACAGCGCGGTCTTTAAATGGCTGTTATTGCTCTGTGTGGCGCTTATCTGGCTGACGGCGTGGCTGGCGTGGCGTTGGTTCCGGGCCGGAAAAGGGTCGTCCGACGCCCTGACCAAATGGCTGCCTTTACCGCGTTTGCGCGTGATTTGTATTCTGAGTCTGCTGGCGACGATTGCCAGTTTCGTGATGCTGAACCAGCAGCCGATGCTGCCGGTTTACGGTCATTTACTCTGGAAAGTGATTACCCGCTGATTTCCGGCGGACTTTCAGAAACGACGGGTTCTGACACCTCTATCCCCAATACTCTGGCCTCCGGCGCACTGCCGTCGGCCAGCGCCTGAGTCGGCCCGTCGTAGAAAATCCGGCCATCGACAATCAGCAATGTTCGCGGCGCAATCCGTGCTGCATCGTCCAGATTATGTGACACCATCAGCAGCGTGAGATTACGCTGCACGCAAATCTTATCCAGTAACGTCAGCATCTCACTGCGCAGTGCCGGATCGAGCGCTGAAAAGGGCTCATCGAGCAGTAAAACTGGCTGACTGCGTAACAGACAGCGTGCCAGTGCGACACGCTGACGCTGGCCGCCGGAAAGCTGTGACGGCAGGCGGTCAAGGCAATCACTCAGCCCGACCTGTTGGGCGATCTCTTCCAGTTCCAGCTTTTGCTGCACGCTAAGTTTCAGCCCCGGATGTAATCCCAGCCCCATGTTCTGGCGAACGGTCAGATGCGAGAACAGATTGTTTTCCTGAAACAGCATCGACACCGGACGCTTGGCCGGAGCCGTGGCACTGTGATCTGCACCATCGAGCCAGATCTGTCCGCTGACCGGTGCCAGAAAACCCGCCACCAGGCTAAGCAGGGTACTTTTCCCCGCGCCGCTCGGGCCAAGGATTGCCACGCGCTCACCGGCTTCAATCTTTAAATCGAAGCGCATCGGCAGATGTTCGTACAGGTACGTCAGTTTACTCAGCGTCAGCATGGCGGCCCGGCAATTTCTCAATCAGGGTGAATAACAGGAAACATAACAGCAGTAATAGCAGCGCCGTTACCGCACCGTCCTGGCTGCGATAGGAACCGATCTGCTGATACAAATAAAACGGCAGGGTGCGGAAGTTCTCGTTACCGAACAATGCGATGACACCAAAATCCCCCAGTGAAAGCACGCAGGCAAACGCCAGCGCTTGTGCAATCGGGCGTTTCAGCGCGCTCAGTTCCACCCAGCGCAGCCGCTGCCAGCCGCGCATATCCAGTGAAATACACAACGGATTATAACGTTCCGCCACGTCGCGCATCGGGTTATCCAGCACCTTCAACGCGTAAGGTACCGCCATCAGCGCGTTGGTCATGATGACCAACGGCCAGGGCGATTGCGGCAATCCGGTGGTGTCGCCGAGCAGCAGGAAAAAGCCGGTGGCCAGCACGATGCCGGGCATCGCAAGGATCAGCATGCCGCTGAGATCCATCGCCTGTGCCCAGCCGTTTCGCTGACGCAAACGCAGTTCACGGCTGCTCCATAGCAACATCATCGTCAGCAGCACACACAATACGCCGCTGCCCAATACAATCCGCACGGATGTCCATAACGCCTGCCAGAGCTGCGGTTGTTGCAAAACACCGACCGCAGCCCGGTTGATACCGTCAGTCATCACGGCGAGTAACGGCGGCAGGATCAGCAGCAATGCCAGACCAATTAATACCGCATCGCCAATACGACGCGGCAGGGAGTCGTCGGGATTTCGCCAGCGCTGAGAATGTGTCTGACCGACCGGCAGCGCCTGGCTGAGTTTCTGACTGAGCAACACCAGCGCCAGACAACAAAACAGCTGGACGAGTGCCAGCGTGGCCGCACGGCTTAAATCGTAGTCGTAACTCAGCGCCTGATAAATCGCCAGTTCAATGGTGGTGGCCTGCGGTCCGCCGCCCAGCGAAAGCACTGTGGCGAAACTGGCGAAACACAGCATGAAGATCAAGGCCGCAGCGGGGAAAATCTGACGGCGGAGGGCAGGCCATTCCACAAAGCGGAATTGCTGCCAGGTATTCATCCCGAGCTGCGCAGCCAACTGGCGCTGCTCGACGGCGATATTTTCCAGCGCCTGCACTAACAGACGTGTCGCCAGTGGCAGATTGAAAAATACGTGGGCCAGTAAAATGCCCTGTAAACCATAAGGCGAGAAACGATAATTTACGCCCAGCCAGCCTAAAATCTGCGCCAGCCAGCCCTGTCTGCCGTATACGCTGAGAATGCCGAATACCGCCACCAGAACCGGCAGAACCAGCGTCATTGCGCACAAGCGTAATAACAGCTGACGGCCTGGGAAGCGGCGACGAAACAGCGCGCGGGCAAGCCAGATGGCGGGCAGCACCGAGCAGAGTGCCGAAAGCAGCGCCTGCCAGAAGGTAAAGCGGATCACATGCCAGAGATACGGATCCTGCCACAGCGAGGCACCGCTCATCTCTGGCGCATGACGCCAGAGTGAGCCTAACGCCAGCGCCGCGACCAGCAGCATCAGCAGCGAGGCAATTGCGCCCGGCCACAACCAGCGCGGGATCAACGGCTGACGGCGTTCTGCCATGCCTGGATCCACTGGCTGCGGTGAGTGGCGACATCCTGCGCGCTGTATTGCAGCGATTTCGCCGGTACGGTCAGCTGTTTAAAGGCGTCAGGCAGCGGTGTGTTCACCACCGGATACATCCAGTTGCCGGCTGGGATCACTTTCTGGAAATCTTCGGTGGTGACGAATTTCATGAATTCTTCGGCCAGTTTTGGTTGCTTGCTGTTAGCCAGCTGTCCTGCCACTTCGACCTGCATATAGTGACCTTCGGTGAAGTCAGCGGCGGCATAGTTATTTTTCTTCTCTTCAACGATGTGGTACGCCGGAGAAGTGGTGTAGCTCAGCACCAGATCGCTTTCTCCTTTCAGGAATAAACCGTAAGCCTCACTCCATCCTTTAGTGACAGTCACGGTTTTCTTGGCCAGTTTTTCCCACGCCTGTGGTGCTTTATCGCCATAGACTTTTTGCATCCACAACATCAGGCCCAGACCCGGCGTGCTGGTACGCGGATCCTCATAAATGACTTTCCAGTTTTGATCGCTGTTGATCAGCTCATCGAGGCTTTTTGGCGGATTCTTCAGTTTGTTTTTGTCATAGACGAAGGCGAAATAACCGTAATCATAAGGCACGAAAGTGGTGTTATCCCAGCCGCCAGGCACGGTCAGTTTGGCATCGGTTTTCGGCGCTTTGGCGAATAAACCGGTTTGTTCGGCAGCCTGCAACAGGTTGTTGTCCAGCCCCAGCACGACGTCTGCTTTGCTGTTTTTACCTTCCATTCGCAGACGGTTAAGCAAAGACACGCCATCTTCCAGCGCGACATATTTCAGCTCGCAGCCGCACTGGGCTTCAAAGGCTTTTTTGATCGCCGGACCGGGACCCCAGTCCGCAGAGAAAGAGTCATAGGTGTAAACCGTCAGAACAGGTTTTGCAGCAAATGCAGGTGCAGAAAGTAACAGCAGGCAGGACAATAATTTTTTCAACTTTGCGCTCCAAAAAAATGAAAGGGCAAAGGATTTTGAGTAAGCATCGCGCAGTCTCAAATCCCTCCGCCGGTATCAACCGGATCAGGTTCGACGAGTCTAAATCTCAGCCAAACTTGCACGCGGCGTTTACATCGCTGCTTAAACAAGTCGGGCACCCCGTTGAGAACGGATGTCATTCTAGAGATTAACGGCGCGATGCGATAGTCCGATTAACTGTCCGGTGGCGCAAACCAGGCGGATTTAAAGTCGAACCAGCCGAGGGTGTTCATGCGCACGCCGCGCATACTGCGTTGCCCCTGTAAGACTAACCAGTGATGGAACAGCGGGTGAATCTGATGAGTGTGGATTTGTTTCTGTCCCCATTTTGCCATCGAGAATTTCCCTTCCTGCCAAAGCGCAGCGTCCTCGCTGATTTCATCGCTAAAGCAATGTCTGGCCAGAGGCAGCTCATAAAAATGAGCAAACAGGGAAAATTCCAGCGGCAGGGTGAAATTGGCGCTCCCCAGCCACAGGTCACTTTGCGCGTCACCGCGATGCCAGGCGGCATAGTCAACAATCTGAACAATCAGCTCAATGCCCTCTGACACCATCAGCGGACGCAGCGTGTTACATATGGCCTCATGCTCGGAGTGCTCGCCGTAAAATGTCAGCGTCACCTGGCTGAGTCCTGCCGGTTTTGCCGGGCGCGGTTGCGGGTCTATATGATGCCAGCGGGGCAGCAGTCCATAGGCAGGAGACCAGTAGCGCTGATATACCGGCTCGGCGGCGTTGAGCAGGGCGATCGGATTGAGTAAATCGCACAGCCACTGGCGGGTTTCATTGTTTTGGCCGACCGGCGAACGTTGGTCAAATAAAAGAAAATAACAGCCTTCCTCGAGGCGGCTTTCCAGTTCGCTTTTGCCGGACTCATCAGCCTGTAGCTGAACGCCGGAATGCACCAGTTCTTCACTCAGCTCCGGTAACACCCAGATATTCACTTCGTCTATCAATGCCCGAAAGCCAAAGTAATCGTCAAAGGCGCGGATGCGCAGCTGTGTTTTCAGATTACGCACCACCGCATAAGGACCTGTGCCTACCGGATGGCGGGCAAAATCAGGCAGCGATTGCCACTCCTGCGGCAGGATCATGGCGTGGACATTGCCCAGCAGCCAGGGCAGCCAGTGGTCGGGGGACGTCAGATGAACATCAATGACATTCGGTGTCGGCGATACCACCGATAACAGGTTACCGAAAAGCGGATGCGTTTTGAGCCGGGTAAAAGTGGCAATAATGTCCGCCATCTCCAGCTCACGCCCGTGATGAAAATGAATGGCCGGACGCAGATAGAAACGCCAGTGCAGCGCTGAAATTTCCTGCCAGTGATGGGCTAAATCGCCTTCTGCTTCCCCATTTTCCTCATTTATGCGCGTCAGTCCGCTAAAAATTTGCCGTGCAATATGGGTTTCTGACCGGCGCAGCATCGTGCCGGGAAGCAGGTTAAAAAGAGGGCGGTAATACAGAACGCGCAGGATATGCTTGCCCTGGCGAAAGCTGCGTCCCAGCTGTGAGAGCAGCATCTGGCGCACCATGGTTTTGTCGCCAACCAGCTGCACCAGCTGGTCGATATGGTCCTGTTCCAGCAGCTCTTCGGCGCGCTGCTGCTGGAGTGCCAGCCCGGTATATAGAAATTTCAGGGTCGATCGCTTCCCCCGTCCGGCTTGTGCATCCCACATCAGCCAGCCCTTTTCCTGCATGGTGCTGAGCAAGGATCGCATATGCCTTCGCGAGCAGTTCAGAACTTCCGACAGTGCCAGTAACGTGGTTTCGGTTTCTTCACCGTGACAGCTTTGCCACAGGCGGATGAACTGTTGTTGCAAACGGGACGAGGACATAAAAGAGGAGCTCCGTGGGCAGTTTTCATCAATTTATCTTTCCTCATATTACGCTGATACTGTTTCTCAACGAAAGCTTGTTGTGAACGACCGGAGGTCAGCATGAAACGCAATCTGAATGCCCGTTTCTATCAGCGTTACTTTGAAGTTATCAAAAGGAACGCCTCTAAAAATCATGCAGACTGGCTGTCCTGGGTTCCTGTGCAATACCGTCTGGATATTCTGTCCCGTCTCACGCAGTGGGATATCGATTCAGTGGATGAAAAAGAATATCGCCAGCGTCTGTAATCATTTTCACAACGTGCCGGACAAATTCGATTTTCTGAGTAATGGTGTAATTTCACCAGCCAGTGGGGCGACTCACTGGTTTTTTTATGCTCATTTTCCAGAACCGCCTGAAACTTCGCTACACTGTCTGTCTTGCTCTATCTGCTTTCATTTCTCAGGGACGACGTCATGCCAAAACCTCGTTTTAATCGTATTTATGTCACCTTTCTGGTGGTCTCCTTGCTGTGCGGCGTGGCGGGCGCATTACAGGCGCCGACACTCAGTCTGTTTCTGACCAACGAAGTGAAAGTCCGTCCGCTGTGGGTGGGGTTCTTTTATACCGTTAACGCCATCGCCGGGATTGCGATCAGCTTCCTGCTGGCCAACCGCTCGGATAACAAAGGCGACCGGCGCAAATTGCTGATGTTTTGCTGCCTGATGGCGCTCGGCAACAGTCTGGTGTTTGCCTTCAGTCGCGATTATCTGGTGCTGATCACCGTCGGTGTGCTGCTGGCGGCGATAGGGAATGCGTCGATGCCTCAGCTGTTTGCACTCGCCCGTGAACATGCGGATCGCTCTGCCAGTGAAGTGGTGATGTTCAGCTCGATGATGCGTGCGATGCTCTCGCTGGCCTGGGTGCTCGGCCCGCCGCTGTCTTTTATGCTGGCGCTGAATTATGGCTTTACGCCGATGTATCTGAGTGCCGCCGCGGTGTTTGTCGGCAGTATATTAATGATCTTCTTTTTCCTGCCGTCTGTGCCGCGCCTCGAACAACCGTTGGATGAAAAAGTGGTGCCGGTTAGCGCCTGGCGCAATAAAGATGTGCGTTTTCTGTTCTTTTCTTCACTGCTGATGTGGACCTGCAATATCATGTATGTCATTGATATGCCGCTCTACATCACCAGTGATTTAGGCCTGCCGGAAGGGCTGGCAGGGCTGCTGATGGGGACGGCCGCCGGGCTGGAAATTCCGGCGATGTTGCTGGCGGGCTATCTGGTGAAACGTACCGGTAAACGCAAACTGATGCTGTATGCCGTGGCGAGTGGTGTCGTTTTCTATGCCGGGCTGGTGGCGTTTCAGTTCAAGGCGGCGCTGATGATCCTGCAACTGTTTAACGCGATTTTCATCGGGATCGTGGCCGGGATAGGGATGCTGTATTTTCAGGATCTGATGCCGGGAAGGGCGGGTTCAGCGACCACGCTGTTCACCAACAGTATCTCCACCGGTGTGATTTGCGCAGGCCTGTTACAGGGCTTTATCGTGGAAAACTTCGGGCATTATCCGGTGTACTGGGCGGCAACCGTGCTGGCGGTTGTGGCGCTGGGTTTGATGTATAAAGTGAAAGACGTCTGATCTGATTTTGATAAAGAAAAACCCGCGAATTCCGCGGGTTTTTTTATGCTCACAGCTCAGAAATCACTCCATGAAAGCAGGCTGATTTTTCTCGTAGCTGGAAATGTTCCCTTCATGTTGCAGGGTCAGGCCGATGCTGTCCAGGCCGTTGATCATGCAATGACGACGGAAGTTGTCGATGACGAAAGGATAGCTTTTCTCGCCGGCTTTGACGGTTTGCGCTTCCAGATCTACTTCAAACTGAATGCCTTCGTTATTTTTCACCAGCTCGAACAATTCATCGACTTCTGCTTCGCTCAGAGTGATGGGCAGTAACTGATTGTTGAACGAGTTGCCGTAAAAGATATCGGCAAAGCTTGGCGCGATAACGGCGTGGAAACCGTAATCAGTCAGCGCCCACGGCGCATGTTCACGGGATGAGCCGCAACCGAAGTTTTCGCGTGCCAGTAAAATGCTCGCGCCTTTGTAGCGCGGCTTATTCAGCACGAAATCAGGGTTAGGTTCCTGACCGGCATCGTCCAGAAAACGCCAGTCGTTAAACAGATGCTGACCGAAACCGGTGCGGGTGACTTTCTGCAAAAACTGTTTCGGGATAATGGCATCGGTATCGACGTTAGCTGCATCCAGCGGAACCACCAGACCGATGTGTTGGGTAAATTTAGCCATGGTGTTTTCCTCAGTTCAGTTCACGGATGTCAGCGAAACGGCCGGTGACCGCAGCCGCAGCCGCCATCGCCGGGCTGACCAGATGGGTACGGCCGCCACGGCCCTGACGCCCTTCGAAGTTACGGTTGCTGGTGGACGCGCAACGCTCGCCCGGTTCCAGACGGTCGTTGTTCATCGCCAGACACATCGAGCAGCCTGGCAGGCGCCATTCGAAACCGGCTTCGATGAAGATCTTATCCAGACCTTCTTCTTCCGCCTGCGCTTTTACCGGGCCTGACCCCGGAACCACAATCGCCTGCACGCCGGTCGCCACTTTACGGCCTTTGGCAATCGCTGCCGCAGCGCGTAAATCTTCGATGCGGGAGTTGGTGCAGGAACCGATAAAGACTTTATCAATCGCGACGTCAGTCAGTTTAATGCCCGGTTGCAAATCCATATACGCCAGCGCTTTTTCAGCGGACGCACGTTCTACCGGATCCGCAAATGAGGCCGGATTTGGGATGGTCTGATTCACCGCCATTACCTGACCCGGATTGGTACCCCAGGTGACCTGTGGTGCGATTTCAGACGCGTCCAGCGTGACAATACTGTCAAACTTCGCGCCATCTTCGGTTTTCAGGGTTTTCCAGTATTCGACTGCTTCGTCCCAGTTCTGATCTTTAGGCGCAAACTGACGGCCTTTCAGATAAGCAAATGTGGTTTCATCAGGAGCCACCAGACCGGCTTTCGCACCCATTTCGATCGCCATGTTGCACAGAGTCATACGACCTTCCATGCTCAGCGCCTCAATGGCTTTACCGCAGAATTCTACAACGTGACCGGTACCACCAGCACTGCCGGTTTTACCTATGATCGCCAGAACGATATCTTTCGCCGTGATACCCACAGGTGCATCGCCGGTCACTTCGATTTTCATCGTTTTGGCACGACCCTGTTTCAGGGTTTGCGTCGCCAGAACGTGTTCCACTTCTGAAGTACCAATACCGAAGGCCAATGAACCAAACGCACCGTGTGTGGCGGTATGGGAATCGCCGCACACAATGGTCATACCCGGCAACGTCATGCCCTGCTCAGGGCCGATGACGTGAACAATGCCCTGATACGGGTGGTTCAGGTCATACAACTGCACGCCGAATTCCGCACAGTTTTTGATTAATTCCTGCATCTGGATGCGCGCCATTTCGCCGCTCGCATTGATGTCTTTGGTTTGTGTGGATACGTTGTGATCCATGGTCGCAAAGGTTTTACCCGGCTGACGCACCTGACGGCCCATCGCGCGCAGACCGTCGAATGCCTGCGGAGATGTCACTTCATGAACCAGGTGGCGGTCGATGTATAACAATGGCGTTTCGTTTTGCGCTTCATAAACCACATGCGCATCAAACAATTTTTGATACAGAGTCTTGGCCATGTTATGCCCCTTCTTTCACAAAGCGGGCAATGATATCGCCCATTTCACTGGTGCCCAGTGCCTGCTGGCCGTTAGCCAAATCGCCGGTACGATGGCCAGCTTCCAGTACTTTATTGACGGCGTGCTCAATGGCATTGGCCGCGTCATCTGCACCCAAGCTGTAACGCAGCAACAGCGCGGCAGACAGGATTTGTGCAATTGGGTTAGCGATGTTTTTACCAGCGATATCCGGTGCAGAGCCACCCGCAGGTTCGAACAGACCAAATGCCTGTTCGTTCATGCTGGCAGAAGGCAACATGCCCATCGAACCGGTGATCATCGCACATTCGTCGGACAGGATGTCGCCAAACAGGTTGGAACACAGCAGCACGTCAAACTGGGACGGATCTTTAATCAGCTGCATGGTCGCGTTATCGATGTACATGTGACTCAGGCTGACATCAGGATAATCTTTGGCGATTTCGTTAACCACTTCGCGCCACATAATAGAGGTCTGCAAGACGTTCGCTTTATCGATGGACGTCACTTTGCTGCGGCGTTTGCGCGCAGATTCAAAGGCGATACGGGCGATACGTTCGATCTCAAAGCGGTAATACACTTCGGTATCAAAAGCTTTTTCATGTGCGCCCTGACCTTCGCGGCCTTTAGGCTGACCGAAATAAATGCCGCCTGTCAGTTCGCGCACGCACAGAATATCGAAACCTTTTGCGGCGATATCGGCACGCAGCGGACAGAATTCTTCCAGACCCTGATACAGACGGGCAGGGCGCAGATTGCTGAACAGTTTAAAATGTTTGCGCAGTGGCAGTAATGCGCCACGCTCAGGCTGATCGTTTGGCGGCAAATGTTCCCATTTCGGGCCACCGACGGAGCCGAACAGAATCGCATCAGCTTGTTCGCAACCGGCGACGGTCGCTTCCGGCAACGGGCTGCCGTGTTTGTCGATGGCTGCGCCACCCACATCGTATTCGCTGGTGCTGATCTTCAGGCCAAAACGCTGACGAACTGCTTCCAGAACTTTATATGCCTGGGCCATAACTTCCGGGCCAATTCCGTCTCCGGGTAAGACGGCAATATGATGGGTCTTGCTCATGTTCACACCGTTTCCTGATTATTTTGAATGTTGTTGTGTTGCTGACCTGCCTGCTGCAAACGTTGTTTTTCGATCTCAACTTGTTTGCTGCGCCAGATGTTATTCAGTACGTGCACCATCGCTTTCGCGGAAGATTCAACGATGTCCGTCGCCAGACCGACACCGTGGAAACGGCGACCATTGAAGGAGACGACCACGTCCACCTGACCCAGTGCATCACGGCCCTGGCCTTTCGCGCTCAGCTGGTATTTCACCAGTTCAATCTGATAGCCGGTAATGCGGTTGATGGCCTGATACACAGCATCAACCGGACCGTTGCCGGTGGCGGCTTCAGTAATGATTTCTTCGCCGCAGGACAGATTGACTGACGCAGTAGCGGTAATTTTGGAGCCGGACTGCACGCTGAAATTATCCAGACGGTAGAATTCAGGCTCTTCCTGCTGCTTATTAATGAAGACCAGTGCTTCTAAATCGTAGTCGAAAACTTGCCCTTTTTTGTCGGCCAGCTTCAGGAAAGCGGCATACAGATGATCCAGGTTGTAATCGGCTTCTTTGTAGCCCATTTCTTCCATACGATGCTTAACGGCAGCACGACCAGAGCGGGAAGTCAGGTTCAGTTGCACCTGATTCAGGCCGATAGATTCCGGGGTCATGATTTCGTAGTTTTCGCGGTTTTTCAGCACGCCATCCTGATGAATACCGGAGGAGTGTGCGAAGGCGTTAGAGCCGACAATCGCTTTATTGCCCGGGATCGGCATGTTGGTAATCTGGCTGACAATCTGGCTGGTGCGGTAAATTTCTTTATGGTTGATGTTGGTGTGAACGTTCATGTAGTCGCTGCGGGTGCGGATCGCCATGATCACTTCTTCCAGGGCAGTATTCCCGGCGCGTTCGCCGATACCGTTCAGCGTCCCTTCAACCTGTCGCGCACCGGCCTGAATGGCGGCGATGGAGTTACCGACTGCCATGCCCAAATCGTCATGGCAGTGAACGGAAATAATCGCTTTATCAATGTTAGGCACACGTTCATACAGATTCGTGATGATGCCACCGAACTGAACCGGGGTGGTGTAACCGACGGTGTCAGGAATATTGATGGTGGTCGCCCCGGCTTTAATCGCGGCTTCAACGACGCGGCACAGGTTATCCAGCGGTGTACGACCGGCATCTTCGCAGGAGAATTCTACGTCATCGGTATAGTTACGGGCACGCTTCACAGAATGCGTTGCCATCTCCAGCACCTGATCAAACGAACGCTTCAGTTTGGATTCAATGTGCAAGGTAGAGGTGGCCAGAAATACGTGGATGCGGAAAGCTTCTGCGACGCGTAAAGCCTCGGCAGCGGCGTCGATATCACCGTCCACGCAACGAGCCAGACCGCAAACACGGCTGTTTTTAATCTGACGCGCAATAGTTTGTACAGACTCGAAATCGCCGGGAGACGAGACAGGGAAACCGACTTCCATCACGTCAACGCCCATTCTTTCCAGCGCCATTGCAATTTGAATCTTCTCTTTAACACTCAGGCTGGCCTGTAACGCCTGTTCACCGTCACGCAGCGTGGTATCGAAAATAATGACTTGCTCGCTCATGGGTTGTTCCTTGTCTGCTTTTATTTTCGCGCCCTGCGGAGGTAAAAAAAAACCCGCGCATCGGCGCGGGTTTATTGTCTGTGGAAGTTGAAATCAGTTTTGATTTTCGCCCACTGGCTTACCGCGCAAATTTTCTGCGTTGAGTAGTAGGCCTAGGAGACGGGTAATCATGAACATGTGTTTTCAGCTTCTCGTAATGGAGTGGTCAGAACGGACTTCGTTCAAACAGTGCTTAAAGTGATACGGGAATGTGCGCGGCATGTCAACCTTCACTGTGTGGAAATAACAGGAAATTGCAATAATGATAGTTGATCTCATTTAGCATTAAACACTACTTTGCTAAATGTATCCGGAATGAAGATTTTTGCTCATCTGAAGGATGTAAAGAGAAAAAATTAGTCCAAAAATGGATATTAACTTTCTAGGTAAGGAGGAATAAGCTATTTATTACAATAAGTTGAGAATGATTTAGCGCGGCTTAACTTATTATTCATTTTTCGCATGTTGTTTCTATAAACATTTTATTGTTCTATATCATCAGTTTCACCCTAGCGAAATGAAGATAGCATTTAACTTTCTGATTATTGGAAATGAGAACCAATTTCTTTCCGAAATTAAGAACGCATTAAAGTACCGAGTTTATCCGCCGGTCTTCTGTATGTCAGAATTCATTCCGGTGCCATTTTAAATAAAACAAATAATTAAAGATAATCAGTCTTAAGCAGGTTGAGGTATCTTGAATGGGAAATGTAATGTCTGATCTGACCACAGATAATCAAACTAAACCTGCGGAAGCGGATACGCATCTTCGCAATGTTGATTTGAATTTGTTAACGGTATTTGATGCTGTTATGCAATTACAAAATATTACTCGTGCGGCCAATATGTTGGGAATGTCCCAACCTGCGGTGAGTAATGCCGTTGCCCGGTTAAAAATCATGTTCAATGATGATTTATTTGTCCGCTTTGGTCGCGGGATCCAGCCAACCATGCGTGCGCGCCAGTTATTTGGCCCCATCCGGCAGGCTCTGCAACTGGTGATGAACGAACTCCCTGGAGCCGGTTTCGATCCTAACGTGAGTATTCGTGAGTTCAATGTGGCGATTTGCAGTCCGCTGGATAAACGACTGACTTCACATGTTTTGAATGCGGTCGAAAATTTATCGACTGATGTCAGCATTAAATTGCAAACAATTGTGAATGACAATATAGAGCACCAGTTACGTTATCAGGATATTGAATTCATGATCAGCTATCGTAAATTTGATCGCCCGGATTTTTGTAATGAGGCGTTATTTAATGATGAACTGGTCCTGGTTGCTGCGCAAAAACACCCTCGTATCAGTCCGTATATGTCAGATGAGAAATATCTGAAAGAAAAGCACGCGGTAATGATGCTGGACCGTTTTTATTCATTCAGCTCACCTTATTATGATGACCCTGAAATGCATTCGCTGATTGCTTATCAGGGAACAGATCTTTCCAGCGTAATGGAAATTGTTTCGAAAACCGATATGGTCGCGCTGGTGCCGCGCTGGATGGCACAAGCGAGCGCCGGAATATTAAATCTGTCTGTTATCCCTTTACCCTGGATGAAGAATAGCCTGACTTGCTATCTGTCATGGCACGAATCTTCCAGTAAGGATAAAGGCAATATGTGGATGAAGTCGTTATTAAGCCAATGCATTCTCTCCTTGTAGAAGGGGGCGCTGATATATCCCATTTTTACTGAGCTTCGCTCAACAGTAAAAATGGCTGGTTATGGTTTTCTTTGTAGTTTTTTATCCTGCATGGTTTTTTCTCCTCGTTAAAGCCACGCAGGTTTTTTTCATTTCTAAAATCCCCTTCCCGCTTTTCCAAAAGAGCATTTCTGCTTCTACAATTTGATTTCACCGTGCAATGTTTGCCGGTAGACTGCGTTAAATCTTTGTAACAGAGCAATGCAGTCAGCTCCCTCCTTTATCTGATTGCGCTGGACGCCGGTATAGACGCTCAATGAATCCAACCTTAAATGACTACCATCTGATCACCCGTTTTCGCCAGCAAGTCATCAGCCGTGCTGAAAATATCGCATTCCGTGAATGGTCGCCTGTGGCAGAAAGCGCACTCACCTGGCGGGAGCTTGGGGAAAAAGTCGATGCGCTGTCCGACATTTTACTGCAGGAAAACGTAGGTGTTCAGGAGCGCATCGCCATTTGCGGGAATAACTCCATCGCCTGGGCGATGACAGATCTGGCGATTTTGCAGTTACGCGCTGTCACTGTACCCGTGTATGCGACCAATACGCCCGCGCAGTCAGCCTATGTGCTTAATGACGCTGATATCCGTATTTTGTTTGTTGTCGGACAGAGTCAGTACGATGCGGCGGTGGCGTTGCGTGAATTGTGCCCGCAGCTGAAGCATATTTTTGTGCTCGATAACGATGTTGATTTACGTGGTGTACCCATTGCCCGGCACGTTTCAGGCATTGTTCCTCAGGATCTCGTTCTGGCGGCTGAACGAGAGGCGCGGGTTAACGCCTGCCAACTCAGTGATCTCTTCACGCTGATTTATACCTCGGGAACAACGGGGGAGGCAAAAGGGGTGATGCTGGATTACGTCAGTATGGCGACGCAGCTTAAGCAGCATGAGAAGCGCCTGAGCATTTCTGACCGTGATGTTTCGTTATGCTTCCTGCCGTTGGCTCATGTTTTTGAACGCGCCTGGAGTTTCTTCGTCATGCACAGCGGTGCGCAGAACGTTTTCCTGCGTGAAACCGATCTGGTGCGCGATGCGTTACAGGCTGTTAAACCGACGGTGATGTGCGCCGTTCCGCGTTTCTATGAAAAAGTCTTCAGCGCCATTCACGACAAAGTGGCCCGCGCCGGAACCATCAAAAAACGATTGTTCCATTGGGCGGTTGCACAGGGTAAAGAGAAGTTTCTGACTGAGCGTCGTAAAGCGCGTTATCCCTTCTGGCTTTTGGTGTCGCACTTTATCGCCGATAAGCTGGTGCTGAAAAAACTGCGCAATCTGCTGGGCGGAAATTTACGCTTTCTGCCGGCAGCGGGCGCCAGCCTGGACGACAATGTCATTCTGTTTTTCGAATCGCTCGGTTTGAAAATCAAATACGGTTATGGCCTGACCGAAACGTGCGCGACCGTCACCTGTTGGGAAGAGAATGATTTCCGCTTCGGTTCAGTCGGTACGGCGTTGCCCGAGATTGAAGTGCGTATTGGCGAAGAGAACGAGATCCAGGTTCGTGGCCCGACATTGCTGCGCGGTTATTTCAATAAGCCCGAGGAAACGGCGGCCAGTTTTACGGCTGATGGCTGGTTTAAAACCGGCGATGCCGGGAAAATGGATGCAGAAGGCAATGTGTTTATCACCGAACGCCTGAAGGATCTGATGAAAACCTCGGGCGGCAAATACATCGCGCCGCAGCGCATCGAAGGCACGCTGGTACAGGATCGTTACATTGAGCAGGCGGCGGTTATCGCCGATGAGCGTCACTTTGTTTCGGCGCTGATTGTTCCTGATTTTGATGTGCTCAATGCTTACGCGCAGCATCACCATATCGATTATCTCAACCGCACCGGGCTGGTTAAAAACGAGCAAATTCTTTCACTTTTTGCGCATCAGCTTCGTGAGGTACAGCACGAACTGGCCGGTTTTGAGCAGGTGAAAAAATTTGTGCTGCTGACCAAGCCCTTCACGATGGAAGACGGCGAGCTGACGCCGACGCTCAAGTTGCGGCGCAAGATTATTTTCAGCCGTTACCAGAAAGAAATCGACCAGCTGTATCGCGAGTAATTCCTTCCCGAACTGTTTTCCCGTTTTCCCCGCACAATCACCGGCGAACATATGTTTGCCGGTTCATCCTCATCTTTATGTCAGTCACGGACATAATTTAATACTGTAATTTTTCGGGCCTTCCTGATATTTCTGACTGGTTGTTACGCTCAGGCAGTGTTTTGTGTCGGACAGAAGAATGAAGGCAGTGCGAGCCGATATAACGACATTTCCTGACCCTTTTTGGCGTTTGCCTGACTCAGATTCTGACGCTAAGGTACTGAGTTAGATTCATGAACGCCAATAAGAACAGCAGGGTTTCTAAATCCCGATAGAAAGTCCTAAAATTCAGCGATTTACCCGTAAGTCGTTGCCTGATAGAACAGCTAGCTGAAATAAAAAGTCATCCTATAGAAGAAGCAAAAAGCCTGGAGGCAAAACCATGGAGATGTTGTCAGGAGCCGAGATGGTCGTCCGGTCGTTAATCGACCAGGGCGTTAAGCACGTATTCGGTTATCCCGGCGGAGCGGTGTTGGATATCTATGATGCCCTGCATACGGTCGGTGGGATAGATCATGTGCTGGTGAGACATGAACAGGGTGCTGTTCATATGGCTGACGGTTATGCGCGCGCCACGGGTGACGTGGGCGTGGTGCTGGTGACTTCCGGTCCCGGCGCAACCAATGCTATCACCGGTATTGCCACGGCTTATATGGATTCCATTCCGCTGGTGGTGCTATCAGGCCAGGTTCACAGTTCACTCATTGGTTATGACGCGTTCCAGGAATGCGACATGGTGGGGATCTCCCGCCCGGTGGTGAAACACAGTTTTCTGGTAAAACGCGCGGAAGATATTCCGACTGTACTGAAAAAAGCGTTTTATCTGGCGTCTACCGGCCGTCCTGGTCCGGTAGTGGTCGACTTGCCAAAAGACGTGGTAAATCCGCAGATCAAACTGCCTTACGCTTATCCTGAACAGGTTGCGATGCGCTCCTACAACCCGACGGTGCAAGGTCATCGCGGGCAAATGAAACGCGCCGTGCAAACCTTACTGGCGGCTAAAAAACCGGTGCTTTACGTCGGCGGTGGCGCGATTAATTCTGAGTGTGATGCTGAGTTGCTCCAGCTGGCAGAGAAACTGAACCTGCCGGTGACCAGTTCCCTGATGGGGCTTGGCGCTTTCCCTGGCACTCATCGTCAAAGTCTGGGTATGCTGGGTATGCACGGCACTTATGAAGCCAATATGGCGATGCATAACGCGGATTTGATTTTCGGCGTGGGTGTCCGTTTCGACGACCGTACTACAAACAATCTGGCGAAATACTGCCCGAATGCGACGGTTATGCACATCGATATCGACCCGACGTCAATATCCAAAACCGTGAATGCGGATATCCCGATTGTCGGCGACGCGAAACAAACGTTGGTTCAGATGCTGGAACTGCTGGCGCAAAGCGATGAGAAGCAGGAATTCGATGCGCTGCGCGACTGGTGGCAAAATATTGAAAACTGGCGCGGGCGTGAATGCCTGAGCTATGACAAAAATACCGGCACCATCAAGCCTCAGGCGGTTATCGAAACATTGCACCGTCTGACCAAAGGCGATGCCTATGTGACGTCCGACGTCGGCCAGCATCAGATGTTTGCTGCGCTGTATTACAAATTCGACAAACCGCGCCACTGGATCAACTCCGGCGGTCTGGGCACGATGGGCTTTGGCCTGCCTGCCGCGCTGGGTGTGAAACTCGGTCTGCCTGATGAAACGGTGATTTGCGTAACCGGTGACGGCAGTATTCAGATGAACATTCAGGAACTGTCGACTGCGCTGCAATACGATTTACCGGTGATCGTGGTGAACCTGAACAACGGTTACCTCGGCATGGTGAAGCAATGGCAGGATATGATTTACTCTGGCCGCCATTCCCAGTCCTATATGCAATCGCTGCCTGATTTTGTGAAACTGGCTGAAGCTTACGGCCACGTGGGTATTGCTATCCGCACGCCGGATGAGCTGGAAAGCAAACTGGCGCTGGCGCTGGAACAGAAAAATCGTCTGGTATTTGTGGATATCAGCATAGATGAAACAGAACACGTTTACCCGATGCACATCCGTGGCGGTGCGATGGACGAAATGTGGTTAAGCAAAACGGAGAGGACCTGATCATGCGCCGGATTTTATCAGTATTACTGGAAAACGAATCGGGCGCGTTGTCCCGCGTAGTCGGCCTTTTCTCTCAGCGTG
This sequence comes from Rahnella bruchi, assembly GCF_003614975.1. Classification (GTDB taxonomy): domain Bacteria; phylum Pseudomonadota; class Gammaproteobacteria; order Enterobacterales; family Enterobacteriaceae; genus Rahnella; species Rahnella bruchi. The sequence goes on from NZ_QZWI01000006.1 coordinate 165,669, forward strand.
GCTACAACATTGAGAGCCTGACCGTAGCACCGACGGACGATCCTACCCTGTCGCGCATGACCATTCAGACCGTCGGTGATGCCAAGGTGCTTGAGCAAATCGAAAAGCAGCTGCACAAGCTGGTCGACGTGCTGCGTGTGACTGAACTGGTGCAGGGCGCTCATGTTGAGCGTGAAATCATGCTGGTGAAGGTACAGGCATCCGGTTATGGCCGCGAAGAAGTGAAACGTTCCACCGAGATTTTCCGCGGGCAGATTGTGGATGTCACGGCAACGCTTTACACCGTTCAGCTTGCAGGGACCAGTGACAAACTTGACGCCTTTTTAGCCAGCATTCGTGATGTGGCTGAAATTGTCGAAGTGGCACGCTCCGGCGTAGTCGGTGTTTCGCGTGGCGATAAAATCATGCGTTAAAGCGTAAATAATCAGCAAGATGTAACATTTGTCTGCTCACTGAAAGCCCGACGTTGACGTCGGGCTTTCTTTTTTGCAGGTCAGGTGAAGCGATTCGGTAAAACACCTTGCCCGGCAGGGGCTTCTGCGGTTAGATAAAGCATTATCTTTATTAAGGGGTTTGCTCAGTGAAGCTGGATGAGATCGCGAGGTTAGCGGGCGTTTCGCGTACCACTGCCAGTTATGTGATTAATGGCAAGGCGAAACAGTATCGTGTCAGCGATAAGACAGTCGAGAAAGTCATGGCTGTCGTGAAGGAACATAACTATCACCCGAACGCGGTGGCAGCAGGTTTGCGCGCTGGACGTACCCGCTCTATTGGTCTGGTGATCCCTGATCTGGAAAACACCAGCTATACTAAAATTGCCAATTTCCTTGAGCGTCAGGCCCGGCAGCGCGGTTATCAGCTGTTGATCGCTTGCTCTGAAGATCAGCCTGATAATGAAATGCGCTGCATTGAACACCTTCTGCAACGTCAGGTTGATGCCATCATTATCTCCACGTCTTTGCCGCCGGAACACCCATTCTATCAGCGCTGGGCTAACGATGATTTTCCGATCATTGCGCTCGACCGCGCCCTTGATCCTGAGCATTTCATCAGCGTGGTCGGGGCCGATCAGGATGACGCACTGATGCTGGCGCAGGAGTTGCGGACTTTCCCGGCTGAATCGGTACTCTATCTTGGCGCACTGCCGGAGTTATCAGTGAGCTTCCTGCGCGAACAGGGATTCCGTCAGGCCTGGGCTGAAGATCCCCGTCAGCCAAAATATTTGTATGCGAATGCGTACGATCGCGAATCGGCCGCTGTCGTTTTTGCCGAATGGCTGAAAACCAATCCGATGCCGCAGGCGTTATTTACGACCTCATTCCAACTCTTGCAGGGCGTGATGGACGTTACGTTGAAAACGGAAGGGCGTTTGCCGGTCGATCTGGTGATTGCCACATTTGGCGATAACGAGCTGCTCGATTTCCTCGAATGTCCGGTTCTGGCGGTGGCACAGCGTCACCGCGATGTGGCTGAACGCGTGCTGGAACTGGTACTGGCCTGTCTTGATGAGCCCAGGAAACCGAAAGCAGGGCTGACCCGTATCCGTCGTAACCTGTTCCGTCGTGGCCGTCTGAGCCGAAAATAAATCCCTGACGGGTATTCATCCTGATTGCCCGTCGCTCCCCTTGGCAGCAGCGCGTTTAAAATGAACGAATAATGGGGCTTACCGGTTCTGATAATCGAATGTGAAAATTCCCATATAAGTTCAGCGGGTAATTTAGGAGCATTCTCAGCCTGCTGAATTATTAACAAATATTTTCGCCTTTCTTTTGCTGATATAAACCTGCCAATCAATTTCTAAAATACGTTAATGCTGCCTGCAAAAGTGCTGTAGAATTCCCCGCTTAATTTCCCAGAGTCAGTGTTTGCGTCTGTTAGGATGGTTTTTAACATTCCTTGAACGCATGTGTCATGCGGGTTGGCACTAAAAATGATGATGATTTAGCAGTGATAGCCTGAAAAAAAGTAAAATCGGTTTTTCTCATGGCTAACAGGTTAAGAAATGAGAGTTAGTTAGCAGAAGAATATAAATAGTTAAATAATGTTCAGTTTGGCTTTTTTTTAAACGAAATTATTAACCCTCCGAAATTTCTTCAACTAATCATGACGTTATTTTCTATTCCACCTCTAAAACACCTCACAACATTGCGCTGCATTTTCGTGTGCCTGCGTAAATATTGCCAAACCGCCTCTGCTCTGGCTTGACAAGGTTTTAAAACCATCCGTAAACTCTTTTCTGTGGGAATTTGTGGGGGAAAGTGGTGAAAAGGGTCACAGAGGGGTAGATCGGTCATGTTTCGTGGCGCGACGTTGGTTAACCTCGACAGCAAAGGGCGACTTGCCGTACCCACCCGTTATCGGGATTTGCTGAGCGAAGAATCGCAAGGTCAAATGGTTTGCACCATAGACCTCCATCACCCATGTCTCCTCCTTTACACCCTCCCTGAGTGGGAAGTTATCGAACAAAAATTGTCCCGTCTGTCGAGCATGAACCCCGTTGAGCGCCGTATTCAGCGCCTGTTACTCGGGCATGCCAGTGAATGTCAGATGGATAACGCCGGGCGCCTGCTGATTGCAACGACATTGCGACAGCACGCCGGGCTCGCAAAAGAAGTGATGCTGGTTGGGCAGTTCAATAAGTTTGAGCTGTGGGATGAACAGACCTGGTATCAACAAGTTAAGGAAGACATCGACGCTGAACAATCGTCTCAGGAACCTCTTACTGACCGATTACAGGACTTGTCATTATAAGCATGGTTGAAAACTACAAACACACTTCCGTTTTGCTGGATGAAGCCGTTAATGGCCTCAACATTCGTCAGGACGGCATTTACATAGACGGAACTTTTGGCCGCGGTGGCCACTCACGTCTGATTCTGTCCCAGCTTGGGCCGGACGGACGCTTGCTGGCAATTGACCGTGATCCACAAGCGATCAAAGCCGCAGAATCCATTGATGATCCTCGTTTTTCGATTGTTCACGGACCTTTTTCCGATCTCGCCGATTATGTGCGTGAACGTGGTCTGGAAGGCAAGATCGACGGCGTTTTACTGGACTTGGGCGTTTCCTCTCCGCAGCTCGACGATCCTGAGCGTGGATTCTCATTTATGCGCGACGGGCCTCTGGATATGCGTATGGATCCTACCCGTGGTTATTCAGCAGCTGAATGGTTGATGAAAGCGGAAGCCGAAGACATTGCCTGGGTGCTGAAAACGTTTGGTGAAGAACGTTTCGCCAAACGCATTGCGCGCGCGATCGTCGAACGCAACCGTGAGTTGCCGATGACACGGACCAAAGAGCTGGCTGATCTGATCGCCAATGCCTCGCCGTTTCGTGAAAAGCATAAGCATCCGGCCACGCGCAGCTTCCAGGCTATTCGTATTTACATCAACAGTGAGCTGGAAGAAATCGAACGCGCGCTGGATGGCGCACTGGAAATTCTGGCACCTGAAGGTCGTTTATCGGTCATCAGTTTCCACTCGCTGGAAGACCGCATTGTGAAGCGTTTTATTCGCCAGCACAGTCGTGGCGCGCAAGTGCCAGCGGGTATCCCGATGACGGAAGCGCAGATCGCTGAGCTCGGTGGTCGTTCACTGAAATCCGTCGGCAAAATGATGCCTTCTGACGCGGAAGTCGCGGAAAACCCACGAGCACGCAGTTCCGTTCTGCGTTTTGCTGAGAGAACGACAGCGTGATTGGCAACGAACGCCACGGATTAGTGGGAGTAATTGCCAGCGATATCCTTCGCAACGGTAAAATTCCAATGATTCTCCTGATCACCGTTTTGGTCAGTGCTGTTTTAGTCGTTACCACCTCTCACCGCACGCGTTTGCTGACGGCTCAGCGTGAACAATTAGTACTGGAAAGGGATGCGCTGGATATCGAATGGCGCAACCTGATCCTGGAAGAAAACGCCCTCGGCGACCACAGCCGGGTAGAACGCATCGCAACGGAGAAATTGCAGATGCAGCACGTTGATCCATCTCAAGAAATTATTGTGGTTCAGCCTTAAAATGCGCACGGAGAATACAGGCAGCTAATGAAAGCAACACGCACCGCGAAGTTAAAGCGTCCAGAAGATCAAGCCAGCTTTATCAGCTGGCGTTTTGCGTTGTTGTGCGCCTGTATCCTGCTGGCATTGGTTGGCCTGATGTTGCGTGTGGCTTATCTGCAGGTAATTAATCCGGACAAACTGGTGAGAGAAGGCGATCTGCGTTCCCTGCGCGTGCAAACCATTCCGACCTCACGTGGCATGATAACCGATCGTTCCGGCCGCCCTCTGGCGGTCAGCGTTCCGGTCAATGCTATCTGGGCAGACCCGAAAGAAATTAACGATCGCGGTGGTATCACCGTTGATACCAAATGGAAAGCGCTGGCTGATGCGCTGAACATGCCACTTCCCCAGCTTTCCGCCCGCATCAACGCCAATCCAAACGGACGCTTCGTTTATCTTGCACGTCAGGTTAACCCTGCCGTTGGCGAATATGTCCATAAGCTCAAACTTCCTGGGATTTCCCTGCGTCAGGAATCACGCCGCTACTATCCGGCCGGACAGGTGACGTCACACGTTATCGGCGTGACCAACATTGACGGTGAGGGCATTGAAGGCGTTGAGAAGAGTTTTGACCGCTGGCTGACCGGTAAACCGGGTGAGCGAACCATCCGTAAAGACCGTTTCGGTCGCGTTATCGAAGATATCTCTACCGTCGACAGTCAGGCTGCGCACAACCTCGCGCTGAGCATTGATGAGCGTTTACAGGCGCTGGTTTACCGCGAACTCAATAACGCGGTGGCGTTTAACAAAGCTGAATCTGGTACAGCAGTGCTGGTGGATGTTCAGACCGGTGAAGTCCTGGCGATGGCCAACAGCCCGTCCTACAACCCAAACAACATGCCAGATACACCGAAAGATGTGATGCGTAACCGTGCGATCACTGACATTTTTGAGCCGGGTTCCACAGTGAAACCGATGGTGGTGATGACGGCGCTGAAAAACGGCGTGGTGCGCGAAAACAGTGTGCTGAATACCCTGCCGTACCGGATCAATGGGCATGAGATTAAAGATGTTGCGCGTTATGCGGAGCTTTCCGTGACGGGCATCTTGCAGAAGTCGAGTAACGTCGGTGTTTCACGACTGGCGTTATCGATGCCATCCGCTGAGCTGGTAGATACTTACTCGCGATTCGGATTGGGAAAACCGACCAATTTGGGGCTGGTTGGAGAAAGCAGTGGCATATACCCTAGAAAACAACGGTGGTCTGACATAGAGAGGGCCACCTTCTCTTTCGGCTACGGGCTAATGGTGACACCTCTCCAGCTAGCGCGAGTCTACGCAACGATCGGCAGCATGGGCGTTTATCGCCCATTGTCGATTACCAAAGTTGATCCGCCGGTCTCCGGTGAACGTATTTTCCCAGAGCCGCTGGTGCGTACCGTCGTACACATGATGGAAAGCGTGGCACTGCCTGGCGGCGGTGGCGTGAAAGCAGCCATCAAGGGTTACCGCATTGCGATTAAAACTGGTACCGCGAAGAAAGTCGGTCCGGACGGTAAATACGTTAACAAATACATTGCCTATACCGCAGGCGTTGCGCCAGCAAGCAATCCAAGATTTGCGCTTGTGGTGGTCATTAACGATCCACAAGCAGGGAAATATTACGGTGGGGCCGTTTCCGCACCGGTGTTTGGCGCCATCATGGGCGGCGTACTGCGCACCATGAACGTTGAACCGGATGCGCTGACTGCCGATGAAAACGCAGACATAGTGAATAATCAAAAAGAGGCTTCAGGTGGCAGATCGTAATTTGCGCGACATCTTAGCGCCCTGGGTGAGTGATGCCCCGGCAGTAGCGCTAAAAGACATGATTCTGGACAGCCGCGTTGCGGCTGCTGGCGATCTGTTTGTCGCGATTTCAGGCCATACCAGTGACGGGCGTCGTTTTATTCCCCAGGCAATTGCCCAGGGCGTCGCTGCGGTAGTGGCCGAGGCAAAGGGTGAGCAAGAGCATGGTTCGGTCTGCCAGATGCATGGTGTACCGGTCATTTATCTCGAAGATCTCAACGTCCTGCTGTCAGAACTTGCGGGACGTTTTTACCAGCAACCGGGCAAAGCATTACGTCTGGTTGGCGTTACAGGCACCAATGGCAAGACCACTACCACGCAGCTGCTGGCGCAGTGGAGCCAGTTACTGGGCGAAACCAGCGCTGTGATGGGCACCGTGGGTAACGGTTTGCTGGATAACGTAGTTCCGGCGGAAAACACCACCGGTTCTGCCGTGCAGGTTCAGCACATTCTTGCCTCTCTGGTGAAACAGGGCGCAACTTTTGCCGCGATGGAAGTTTCTTCCCACGGGCTGGTGCAGCACCGTGTCGCCGCATTGCCGTTTGCCGCTGCCGCATTCACTAACCTGAGTCGTGATCATCTTGATTATCACGGTGATATGCAGAGTTACGAAGATGCCAAATGGCAGCTTTTCTCCTCGCATCAGGTCGGCCAAAAAATTATCAATGCTGACGACGAAGTCGGGGCTCGCTGGTTAGCGAAAACTCCTGATGCTATCGCCGTCAGTATGGAAGACAAAATTCCGGCAGGCTGGAAAGGCCGCTGGCTGGTCGCGCGCAGCGTGAATTATCACGATAACGGCGCCACCGTAAATATCGATTCAAGCTGGGGCGAAGGTAAGTTCGACAGTCGCCTGATGGGCGCGTTTAACGTCAGCAACCTGCTGGTTGCGCTGGCAACGCTGCTTTCTCTGGATTATCCGCTGGCGCAGCTACTGGCAACGGCTTCTCAGCTGCAACCGGTTTGCGGTCGCATGGAAGTGTTCAACGCACCGGGTAAACCTACCGCTGTGGTTGATTATGCCCACACGCCTGACGCGCTGGAAAAAGCGCTGGCGGCTGCCCGTCTGCATTGCCGTGGGACGCTGTGGTGTGTGTTTGGTTGCGGCGGTGATCGCGATAAAGGCAAACGTCCGCTGATGGGCGGTATTGCTGAGCAATTTGCCGACCGCGTGATCGTCACCGATGACAATCCGCGCAGCGAAGAGCCTCGCGCTATCGTCGCAGATATTCTGGCAGGTCTGCTGGATGCCGGACGTGCACAGGAAATTCATGGTCGTGCAGAAGCTGTCACCAGCGCGATTATGCAGGCAAAAGAAGAAGACGTGGTGCTGATTGCCGGTAAAGGGCATGAAGATTATCAGCTGGTCGGTAATCAGCGTCTGGATTATTCCGACCGCGTCACGGTCGCCCGTTTGCTGGGGGTGATCGCATGATCCGCGTTTCCCTGCAAACTCTGGCCGATGCGCTCAACGCTGAGCTCATCGGCACAGACACTCAAATCGACAGCGTGACGACGGATACCCGTCAGATCACCGAAGGCTGTTTGTTTATCGCGCTGAAAGGCGAAAAATTCGATGCCCACGACTTTGCTGCTGATGCCGTAAAAGCCGGCGCAGGGGCTTTACTGGTGAGTAAGCGCTTACCGGTGGATGCTCCTCAATTAGTGGTGGCTGATACCCGCATCGCTCTAGGGCAACTGGGAGGCTGGGTGCGCCAGCAGGTTCCTGCGCGCGTTGTGGGTCTGACCGGTTCTTCTGGCAAGACTTCTGTGAAAGAGATGACGGCGGCGATTTTGCGTGAGTGCGGCAACGTGCTTTATACCGCGGGCAACTTTAATAACGACATCGGCGTTCCGCTCACCTTGCTGCGCCTGACCGCAGAACATGATTTTGCAGTTATCGAAATGGGTGCAAATCATTCTGGTGAAATCGCCTATACCACTGCGCTGGCACAGCCTGAAACGGCACTGGTGAATAATCTGTCAGCCGCGCACCTGGAAGGTTTCGGTTCTCTTGCCGGAGTCGCCCGTGCCAAAGGTGAGATTTTCGACGGCCTGCCGGATAACGGTATTGCCGTGATTAACGCCGATAACAACGACTGGGCGAACTGGCAGCATAAGCTTAACGGTAAAACCGTCTGGCGTTTCTCCCCGACTTTCGGTCAAGACATCGATTTCAGTGCAACGGATGTCAAAATCAGTCCGCTGAATACCGCGTTCACCCTGCATTCTCCTCAGGGCAGCATTGACGTTTCGCTGCCGGTTCCGGGTCGTCACAACATCGCTAACGCTCTGGCTGCGGCTGCGTTGGCAATGTCTGTCGGTGCCTCAATGGACAACGTGCGTGCTGGTCTGGCGACTCTGCAATCCGTTAAGGGGCGTTTATTCCCGATAGCACTTTGCGAAGGTAAAACTCTGCTCGACGACAGCTACAACGCTAACGTCGGTTCCATGACAGCCGCTGCACAGGTGCTGGCAGAAATGCCGGGCTACCGCGTAATGGCGGTGGGCGATATGGCAGAGCTCGGCGCAGAAAGTGAAAGCTGTCATCGTCAGGTTGGCGAAGCCATCCGCGACGCAGGTATCGACAAAGTATTCAGTATTGGCCATGACAGCCGCATCATCAGTGATGTCAGTGGATGTGGTGAGCATTTAGAGGATAAGTCAGCCCTGACGGCCCGTTTAACAAGCTTACTGTCCGAACACGCGGTAATTACCGTTTTGATTAAAGGTTCACGTAGTGCCGCAATGGAGCAGGTAGTACGCGCGTTACAGGAGAATGCAACATGTTAGTTTGGCTGGCCGAACACTTGGTCAAATATTATTCCGGCTTCAACGTCTTTTCCTATCTGACGTTTCGCGCCATTGTCAGCCTGCTGACCGCTTTATTCCTGTCGCTGTGGATCGGGCCCCGCATGATTGCCCGTCTGCAAAAAATGTCTTTCGGCCAGGTTGTCCGTAACGACGGCCCTGAATCGCATTTCAGTAAACGCGGTACGCCAACGATGGGCGGCCTGATGATTCTGGCATCCATTACCATTTCCGTACTGATGTGGGCGTATCCGTCCAACCCGTATGTGTGGTGCGTGCTGTTTGTTCTGATTGGCTACGGCATCGTGGGCTTTATCGATGACTACCGCAAAGTGGTCCGTAAAGATACCAAAGGCCTGATTGCCCGCTGGAAATACTTCTGGCAGTCGGTCATCGCGCTGGCCGCCGCTTTCACAATGTACGCGATTGGTAAAGACACGCCAGCGACCGAGCTGGTAGTACCGTTTTTTAAAGACATCATGCCGCAGCTGGGTCTGATGTACATCCTGCTGAGCTATTTCGTCATCGTGGGAACCAGTAATGCCGTCAATCTGACCGATGGTCTGGACGGTCTGGCGATCATGCCAACGGTCTTCGTGGCAGCGGGCTTTGCGCTGGTGGCGTGGGCGACGGGTAACATGAATTTCGCCAGTTATCTGCACATCCCTTACCTGCGTCACGCAGGTGAACTGGTGATCGTGTGTACGGCGATTGTCGGTGCAGGGCTTGGGTTCCTGTGGTTTAACACTTATCCGGCACAAGTATTCATGGGCGACGTCGGTTCACTGGCTCTGGGCGGAGCGCTGGGTACCATAGCCGTGCTGCTGCGTCAGGAATTCTTACTGGTGATTATGGGCGGTGTGTTCGTGGTCGAAACACTGTCGGTCATTCTGCAGGTTGGGTCCTTTAAGTTACGTGGACAGCGCATTTTCCGTATGGCGCCTATTCATCATCACTACGAACTTAAAGGCTGGCCGGAACCGCGCGTCATCGTGCGATTCTGGATTATTTCGTTGATGCTGGTGCTGATTGGCCTGGCGACTCTGAAGGTACGGTAATTATGGCTGACTATCAGGGTAAAAAAGTGGTCATCATCGGGCTGGGTCTGACCGGCCTGTCTTGTGTTGATTTCTTTGTTGCACGGGGCGTGATGCCGCGTGTCATTGATACCCGCGTCAGCCCGCCAGGACTCGATAAACTGGCGGATAACATTGAGCGTCACCTGGGTTCGCTCAACGAAGACTGGCTGCTGGATGCAGATTTAATCGTTTCCAGTCCAGGCGTTGCGCTGGCGACGCCGGCACTCAGCGCTGCTGCTGAGGCTGGTGCGGAAATTGTGGGTGATATCGAGCTGTTTTGCCGTGAAACCACGGCGCCAATTGTCGCTATCACCGGTTCTAACGGTAAGAGTACCGTCACCATGCTGGTAGGTGAAATGGCGAAGGCCGCGGGCTGGCGTGTGGGCGTGGGCGGTAATATCGGCCTGCCGGTGCTGACCATGCTGGGCCATGAATACGATCTGTTTGTGCTCGAGCTTTCCAGCTTCCAGCTTGAAACCACATACAGTTTGCACGCGGCGGCGGCGACCATTCTGAATGTGACGGAAGATCATATGGATCGCTATCCGTTTGGTTTGCAGCAATACCGTGCGGCAAAACTGAAAGTGTATGAGAACGCCGCGCTGTGTGTGGTTAACGCGGACGATGCACTGACTATGCCGGTGCGTGGCGCGGATAAACGTTGTGTGAGCTTTGGTGTCGATGTGGGTGATTACCATCTGACCCGTCAGCAGGATGATATCTGGCTGCGTGTTCATGGCGAAAAAGTGCTGAACACCAGTGAAATGCCGCTGACTGGCCGTCACAACTACACCAATGCGCTGGCTGCTCTGGCGCTGGCGGATGCGGTGGGTATTCCTCATGCGTCCAGCCTGAAAGCGCTGACGACCTTTACCGGTCTGGCTCACCGTTTCCAGATAGCCTGGCATCATAACGGCGTGCGCTGGATTAATGATTCTAAAGCCACCAACGTGGGCAGCACTGAAGCGGCGCTGAACGGATTACAGGTTGAAGGAACGCTACATCTCTTGCTCGGTGGCGATGGAAAATCTGCCGATTTCGCGCCACTGACGCGTTATCTGCAGGGCGATAATCTGCGTATTTATTGCTTTGGTCGTGATGGCGCTGAGCTTGCAGAGCTGCGCCCTGATGTTTCCTCCCTGTTTGAGACGATGGAACAGGCGATGCGCGAAATCAGTAAGCATGTAGCTTCCGGCGATATGGTTCTGTTATCTCCGGCTTGTGCGAGTCTGGATCAGTTCCGTAGTTTTGAACAACGTGGTGACGTCTTTACCGCGCTGGCGAAGGAGCTGGGCTGATGCGGTTGCGTATTCCGGGGCTGAGCCTCGTCGGAAAATTTAATGACTGGGTGATGGGCATCAAGGAAAGCGATTCTGTCACGCTGGTGCTGTACGACCGGACTTTGTTGTGGCTGACCTTTGGCCTGGCGATCGTGGGTTTTGTAATGGTGACGTCTGCCTCCATGCCTATCGGTCAGCGTCTGGCAGACGATCCGTTCCTGTTTGCTAAGCGTGACGCCATTTATCTTGGTCTGGCTTTTGGTTTATCGCTGGTGACGCTTCGGGTGCCGATGGCCGTCTGGCAGAAGTACAGTAACGTTCTGCTGTTGCTTTCGGTAGTGATGCTGCTGGTGGTTCTGGTGGTCGGCAGTTCCGTCAACGGGGCATCGCGCTGGATTTCACTCGGACCGTTGCGTATTCAGCCTGCGGAGTTCTCCAAGTTGTCGCTGTTTTGCTATCTCGCCAGTTATCTGGTGCGCAAGGTAGAGGAAGTACGCAGCAACTTCTGGGGCTTTTGCAAGCCGATGGGCGTCATGGTCGTGCTGGCCGTTTTACTGCTGGCTCAGCCTGACCTGGGTACCGTCGTTGTACTGTTTATCACCACGCTGGCGATGTTGTTCCTGGCGGGGGCGAAAATGTGGCAGTTCCTGGCCATTATCGGTTCCGGTGCGTTTGCGGTTGTGCTGCTGGTTCTTGCCGAACCGTACCGTATGCGCCGCGTGACTTCGTTCTGGAACCCGTGGGCTGATCCGTTTGGCAGCGGCTACCAGTTAACCCAGTCGCTGATGGCATTTGGCCGTGGTGAATTCTGGGGGCAGGGCTTAGGGAATTCAGTGCAGAAACTGGAATATTTACCGGAAGCGCATACCGACTTTATCTTCTCCATTTTGGGTGAGGAACTGGGGTATTTCGGTGTGGTTTTGGCCCTGTTGATGGTATTCTTCGTCGCTTTTCGCGCGATGTCCATCGGGCGTCGTGCGCTTGAGATTGATCAGCGTTTTTCCGGATTTTTGGCCTGTTCCATCGGCGTGTGGTTTAGCTTCCAGGCGCTGGTAAATGTCGGGGCTGCGGCGGGAATGTTGCCGACCAAAGGTCTGACGCTGCCGCTGATCAGTTACGGTGGTTCGAGCCTGATCATTATGTCGACGGCAATCGTGTTATTGCTGCGAGTGGATTTTGAAACGCGGCTGGCAAAAGCCCAGGCGTTTGTAAGGAGTGCCCGATGAGTGGCAATACCCGGCGTTTAATAGTGATGGCTGGCGGTACCGGCGGGCATGTGTTCCCGGGGCTGGCAGTGGCGCATCACCTTATCGCGCAAGGTTGGGAAGTTCGCTGGCTGGGTACAGCAGACCGGATGGAAGCGGATCTTGTGCCGAAACATGGCATCGACATTGATTTCATTAAAATCTCAGGATTACGTGGGAAAGGTCTGAAAGCGCAACTCACTGCCCCGATTCGCATATATCATGCGTGGCGTCAGGCGAAGGCCATCATGAAACGCTTTCAACCCGATGTGGTGTTGGGCATGGGCGGATACGTTTCTGGCCCAGGCGGTCTGGCAGCATGGTCACTGGGTATTCCGGTGGTGTTGCACGAACAAAATGGCATTGCGGGCATGACCAACAAAGGTTTGTCGCACATTGCCACCAAAGTATTGCAGGCGTTCCCCGGCGCTTTTCCGAAAGCTGATGTGGTGGGAAATCCGGTGCGCACCGATGTGCTGGCGCTGGAATTACCAGAAACGCGCTTAGCCGGACGAGAAGGCCCGATCAGGGTTTTAGTGATTGGTGGCAGTCAGGGCGCACGGGTTCTTAATCAGAGCATGCCGGAAGTGGCGGCACTGATGGGCGATAAAATTACGCTGTGGCATCAGGTCGGTAAAGGTGCGCTGGAGTCAGTGATCCAGGCTTACGAAAAAGCCGGTCAGACTCAGCACAAGGTCACCGAATTTATTGATGACATGGCAGCAGCTTATGCCTGGGCGGATGTTGTGGTTTGTCGCTCCGGCGCATTAACGGTCAGTGAAATTGCTGCCGCAGGTTTGCCGGCCATTTTTGTGCCATTCCAGCATAAAGACCGTCAGCAGTACTGGAACGCATTGCCGCTGGAAAAAGCGGGTGCTGCAAAGATTATCGAGCAGAAAGATTTTAGTGCCGCAGCCGTCGCAGATCTGATGGCCGGATGGGACAGAACCCATCTGATGGAAATGGCAAAGGCCGCGCGTGGAGCCGCTATTCCTGATGCGACAGAGCGTGTAGCCGCAGAAGTGGTTGCCGCCAGCAAAAAATGAAATTGAACGGGCCATGCAGTATGTGGTCCCAGCCGTAAGAAACGGATTAATCAGTAACCTGAAATAGTGAATAAAAACGTGAATACACAACAATTGGCGAAACTGCGTACCTTCGTGCCCGAGATGCATCGTGTCCGGCACATTCACTTTGTTGGCATCGGTGGTGCCGGCATGGGTGGTATCGCCGAAGTGTTGGCAAATGAAGGCTATCAGATCAGTGGATCTGACCTGGCACCGAACCCGGTAACGCAGCAACTGACGGCGCTGGGCGCGACGATTTATTTTAATCACCGCCCCGAGAACGTGCTTGATGCCAGCGTGGTCGTAGTATCGACGGCGATTTCGTCCGATAACCCGGAAATCGTTGCCGCACGCGAAGCGCGAATACCTGTGATTCGCCGCGCGGAAATGCTCGCTGAGCTGATGCGTTTTCGTCACGGTATCGCCGTGGCAGGTACGCACGGCAAAACGACGACCACGGCGATGGTCACCAGTATTTATGCCGAAGCCGGTCTGGATCCGACATTTGTTAACGGCGGACTGGTCAAAGCGGCGGGGACACATGCGCGTCTGGGCTCCAGCCGTTTTCTGATTGCCGAAGCAGATGAAAGCGATGCATCGTTCCTGCATCTGCAACCGATGGTGGCCATTGTGACCAACATCGAAGCGGACCATATGGATACCTATCAGGGTGACTTTGAAATCCTGAAGCAGACGTTCATTAATTTCCTGCATAACCTGCCATTCTACGGACGAGCAGTGATGTGCATTGATGATCCGGTGATCCGCGAGCTGATCCCGCGCGTGGGCCGCCATATGACGACTTACGGTTTCAGCGAAGACGCCGATGTGATTATCGAAAATTACCGTCAGGTCGGCGCGCAGGGGCACTTTACCCTCCGCCGTCAGGACTTGCCGCTCATCAGCGTGACGCTGAATGCGCCGGGCCGTCATAACGCCCTGAATGCCGCCGCCGCCGTGGCCGTTGCGTCAGACGAAGGTATCTGTGATGACGCTATTCTTCGCGCACTGGCAGGTTTCCAGGGAACAGGACGTCGTTTCGATTTCCTGGGCGAATATGCGCTGGATAACGTTAACGGCAAAACCGGTAGCGCGATGCTGGTTGATGATTACGGTCATCACCCGACGGAAGTAGATGCAACGATCAAAGCGGCACGCGCTGGCTGGGCGAACAAGCGTCTGGTGATGATTTTCCAGCCGCACCGTTACACGCGTACCCGTGATTTGTACGACGATTTCGCGAATGTACTGTCTCAGGTTGATGTGCTGATCATGCTGGATGTGTATCCGGCCGGAGAAGCGCCAATCCCGGGAGCAGACAGCCGCTCACTGTGCCGCACCATTCGTGCGCGCGGGAAACTGGATCCGATTTTGGTTTCTGATATTGAAGCCGTGCCGGAAAGTCTGGCGCAGATCCTCGAAGGTGACGATTTAGTTCTGGTTCAGGGTGCCGGTAATGTCGGCAGAGTGGCCCGTAAATTGGCGGATCAAAAGCTGCAACCAGTAAAGAAAGGTGAAGAACATCATGTCTGAGAAAGTAGCAGTATTGTTGGGTGGTACTTCCGCAGAACGCGATGTGTCATTACAGTCCGGCGCTGCGGTGCTGGCTGGCTTACGTGAATCCGGCATTGATGCTCACGGCATCGATACCAAAACTTTTAATGTGGCGCTTCTTAAACAAGAAGGCTTTGGCAAAGTCTTTATCGCACTGCACGGGCGCGGTGGCGAAGACGGTACGTTGCAGGGCTTGCTGGAACAAATTGGCCTGCCTTATACCGGCAGCGGTGTGATGGCGTCTGCGCTGACCATGGATAAATTCCGCACCAAGTTGGTGTGGCAGGCATTAGGTTTACCGGTCGCACCGTTTGTTGCACTGCATTGTTCACAAATTGAAGAAGCAGGGCAGGGCGCTCTGGCGGCAAAAATCGCCGAATTAGGTCTGCCGGTGATCGTTAAACCGAGCCGCGAAGGTTCCAGCGTCGGCATGAGCAAAGTGACAACTGAAAAAGAATTGCTGCCAGCCCTGCAGGAAGGCTTCCGTCATGACGATAACGTACTGATCGAAAAATGGCTGAGCGGCCCGGAATATACGGTTGCCATCGTGGGTGACGAAGTGATGCCATCAATTCGTATCCAGCCAGCCGGAACATTTTATGACTATCAGGCAAAATATCTGTCTGATGAAACGCAGTATTTCTGCCCAAGTGGTTTAAGCCAGGAGCAGGAGCAACAGTTATCTGCGCTGGCATTGCAGGCCTATCAGGCGCTTGATTGCAGCGGCTGGGGACGCGTTGACGTGATGCAAGACAGCGATGGCAGCTTTAACCTGCTGGAAGTGAATACGTCGCCGGGCATGACCAGTCACAGTCTGGTGCCGATGGCAGCCAAACACGCGGGGTTAAGTTTCCCGCAGCTCGTTTCCCGTATTCTGGCACTGGCGAACTGATATGTCTCAAGCCGCCCTGAATACCCGAGAGCGTGAGACGGTCGAAAACAACGGCCGTCGCAGTAACGGTGGCCAGCTGGCAGGGATCGTGTTTCTGTTGTTGGTAGTAGGTACGATTTTATGGAGTGCGTGGGCCGTTGTGGGCTGGATGCAGGATGCGAACCGATTGCCGTTGTCCCAGTTAGTGGTTACCGGGGAACGCCATTACACGACCAACGATGATATTCGTCAGGCGATTCTCTCCTTAGGGGCTCCGGGAACGTTCATGACGCAGGATGTAAACGTCATTCAGCAGCAGATTGAGCGTTTACCCTGGATAAAACAGGTCAGCGTCCGTAAGCAATGGCCGAATGAATTGAAGATACATCTGGTGGAGTATGTGCCGGTCGCACACTGGAATGATCTGCATATGGTTGATGCCGATGGCAAATCATTCAGCATACCCGCTGAGCGTGTGGTCAAACAAAAAATGCCGTTGCTTTACGGTCCGGAAGGCAGCGAACAGGATGTTTTGCAGGGCTTTCAAACAATGAGCCAGGCGCTGGCCGCCGGTAAGTTTACGTTGAAAGCAGTGGCAATGAGTGCGCGTCACTCGTGGCAGTTAACTCTGGATAATGATGTCCGGCTGGAATTAGGAAGAGATGACCGGATGGGACGTTTACAACGTTTTATCGAGCTCTACCCGCGATTCCAGCAACAGGCAGAGGCCGATAAGAAACGCATCACTTATGTCGATTTACGTTATGACAGCGGTGCGTCGGTAGGTTGGGCACCAGAGTTTATTGACCAGCAAAACAGTAATCAGCAACAGAATCAGGCACAGGCTAAACAACAATGATCAAGTCGACGGACAGAAAACTGGTAGTTGGGCTGGAGATCGGTACGGCAAAGGTCGCCGCATTGGTGGGGGAAGTTCTGCCCGATGGCATGGTCAATATTATCGGCGTGGGCAGTTGCCCATCCCGTGGCATGGACAAGGGTGGCGTGAATGATCTGGAGTCGGTGGTGAAATGCGTTCAGCGCGCCATCGATCAGGCTGAACTGATGGCTGATTGCCAGATTTCCTCTGTTTACCTTGCTTTGTCTGGTAAACATATCAGTTGTCAGAATGAAATAGGGATGGTTCCTATTTCAGAAGAGGAAGTCACGCAGGAAGATGTAGAGAACGTTGTGCACACTGCGAAATCAGTACGCGTGCGTGACGAGCATCGGGTTCTGCATGTGATCCCTCAGGAATATGCCATTGATTATCAGGAAGGGATCAAAAACCCGGTGGGACTTTCCGGCGTGCGTATGCAGGCCAAAGTTCACCTGATCACCTGCCATAACGATATGGCGAAGAACATTGTTAAAGCGGTAGAACGCTGCGGCTTAAAAGTTGACCAGCTTATTTTTGCCGGTCTGGCAGCCAGTTATGCCGTTCTGACCGAAGATGAACGTGAATTAGGTGTGTGTGTGGTCGATATTGGTGGTGGAACCATGGATATCGCGGTTTATACCGGCGGCGCACTACGTCATACTAAGGTCATCCCTTATGCAGGGAACGTGGTCACCAGCGACATCGCTTATGCGTTTGGTACACCACCGACCGACGCCGAAGCGATCAAAGTTCGCCACGGTTGTGCATTAGGATCGATTGTCGGCAAAGACGAGAACGTCGAAGTGCCGAGCGTAGGTGGACGTCCACCACGCAGTCTGCAACGTCAGACACTGGCTGAAGTTATCGAGCCACGCTACACAGAATTGCTGAATTTAGTGAACGACGAAATTTTGCAATTGCAGGAGCAGTTACGTCAGCAAGGCGTAAAACATCATCTGGCCGCTGGTATTGTTCTGACAGGCGGTGCAGCACAAATTGATGGTCTGGCAGCCTGTGCGCAGCGGGTATTCCATACCCAGGTGCGTATCGGGCAACCCCTGAACATCACCGGGCTGACAGATTATGCGCAGGAACCTTACTACTCAACGGCTGTAGGGCTGCTGCACTACGGGAAGGAGTCTCACCTGAGCGGTGAGGCCGAAGTGGAAAAACGCGCCTCAGTGGGCAACTGGTTCAAACGAATCAACAGCTGGCTGAGAAAAGAGTTTTAATGGTTTAACAACGGGATCATGCTGTTAAGGTTTTTGATCCCGACGCGACAGGCACAAAACGGAGAGAAACTATGTTTGAACCTATGGAACTGACCAATGACGCGGTGATTAAAGTCATCGGCGTCGGCGGTGGCGGTGGCAACGCTGTCGAACACATGGTGCGCGAGCGCATCGAAGGTGTTGAATTCTTCGCCGTTAACACCGACGCTCAGGCGTTACGTAAAACGGCAGTAGGCCAGACTATTCAGATCGGTAGCGGTATTACCAAAGGTCTGGGTGCTGGTGCGAACCCGGAAGTGGGTCGCAATTCTGCAGAAGAAGACCGTGAAGCCCTGCGCGCTGCGCTTGAAGGTGCTGACATGGTCTTTATCGCAGCGGGCATGGGCGGCGGTACCGGTACCGGTGCAGCGCCAGTGGTTGCTGAAGTAGCAAAAGATTTAGGTATTCTGACCGTTGCTGTTGTGACTAAGCCTTTCAATTTCGAGGGCAAAAAGCGCATGGCATTCGCGGAGCAGGGTATCGCTGAACTGTCCAAACATGTGGACTCCCTGATCACTATCCCGAACGATAAGCTGTTAAAAGTTCTGGGTCGCGGTATCTCTCTGCTGGACGCTTTCGGTGCGGCCAACGACGTCCTCAAAGGCGCCGTGCAGGGTATCGCAGAGCTGATCACCCGTCCGGGTCTGATGAACGTCGACTTCGCTGACGTGCGCACCGTAATGTCCGAAATGGGTTATGCCATGATGGGCTCCGGCGTGGCATGTGGTGAAGACCGTGCTGAAGAAGCAGCTGAAATGGCGATTTCCAGCCCGTTGCTGGAAGATATCGACCTGTCAGGCGCTCGCGGCGTTCTGGTTAACATCACCGCTGGCTTCGACCTGCGTCTGGATGAGTTCGAAACTGTGGGTAACACTATCCGTGCTTTCGCCTCTGACAACGCGACCGTGGTTATCGGGACTTCCCTTGACCCGGAAATGAATGACGAATTGCGCGTCACCGTTGTAGCGACCGGTATCGGCATGGACAAACGTCCTGAGATCACTTTGGTGACCAACAAGCCGGCAGCCCAACCAGTGATGGATCATCGTTATCAGCAGCACGGGATGTCTCCGCTGCCGCAGGAAACAAAACCCGCTGCTAAAGTGGTCAATGATCAAAGCGCGCAATCTAATAAAGAGCCCGACTATCTGGACATCCCGGCCTTCCTGCGTAAGCAGGCAGACTAGTCCGAATTGTAGGATCTCCGCTCTTTGTGCTAAACTGTCCCGCCGACCTTAAGGTATGCTTAGGTCGGTTGGATGGATAAACATTGCGAGATAAAAACGATGATCAAACAACGTACATTAAAACGTATCGTTCAGGCGACGGGCGTCGGTTTACATACCGGCAAGAAAGTCACCCTGACTCTGCGTCCTGCACCGGCAAATACCGGGGTCATCTATCGTCGCACTGACTTGAATCCACCGGTTGATTTCCCGGCAGATGCAAAATCCGTGCGTGATACCATGCTCTGTACTTGTCTGGTTAATGAGCATGACGTGCGTATTTCTACGGTAGAACACCTTAATGCGGCATTAGCTGGCTTGGGCATTGATAACATTGTTATCGAAGTCGATGCGCCTGAAGTGCCGATTATGGACGGTAGTGCTGCACCTTTCGTCTATCTGCTGATGGATGCAGGGATTGAAGAGCTGAACAGCGCCAAGAAATTCTTGCGCATCAAAGAAACCGTGCGTGTCGAAGACGGTGATAAGTGGGCTGAGTTCAAACCATTCAATGGTTTTTCTCTGGACTTCACTATCGACTTCAATCACCCGGCGATTGATTCCAGCTCACAGCGCTACAAAATGAATTTCTCCGCTGAAGCATTTGTTCGCCAAATTAGCCGCGCACGTACTTTTGGTTTCATGCGTGATATCGAGTACCTGCAGTCACGTGGTTTGTGCCTGGGTGGCAGCTTTGATTGCGCTATCGT
Organism: Rahnella bruchi; assembly: GCF_003614975.1. Taxonomy (GTDB): domain Bacteria; phylum Pseudomonadota; class Gammaproteobacteria; order Enterobacterales; family Enterobacteriaceae; genus Rahnella; species Rahnella bruchi. Next base: position 185,504 of record NZ_QZWI01000006.1, read on the forward strand.
TGTGGATGATTACCGTGTGCTTAACGAAGATGGCCTGCGTTTTGAAGACGAGTTCGTTCGTCACAAAATGCTGGATGCTATCGGTGACCTGTTCATGTGTGGACATAACATTATTGGTGCGTTTACCGCATTCAAGTCTGGTCACGCATTGAACAACAAGTTATTGCAAGCGGTACTGGCTAAGCAGGAAGCCTGGGAATTAGTTACCTTCCAGGATGAGGCTGAATTGCCACTGGCTTTTAAAGCACCTTCCACAGTATTGGCGTAATCGATACTCGTATTACTTATTACGACTGGTTGTTTTGGCACCCTCTCCGGCCAACCCAGCCAGTCGTTCTAATGCCTTCCTCAGTTTTTCCGGGCTACGGCTCGCAAGTTCTCTTAATTCCTCAGCACTTTGCGCACTCAAATGTCTGACCGGCATGGATTCAGAAGCGATCGCTTGATTTTTAATCGCAATCTGCGAGGCATTTTCCATTTTCGCCATAAGCGAAGGATTAATCCTGATGTCGATTGATGACAATGATGGTAGAATTTGCGCTCGAAGTGCAGAGAGTAATGCAGGTTGTTCATAGCGTAATCGCATCATCCAGCTGGCATTAGCAATCTCGAGTACTAAAACACCCTGTCGATAATTACCGACACGACACCATGGTTGCATGGGCGTCGGTAACAGACCTTTCACTGCGCGGTTGAGTTTTAATAACGCCGCTGCACGCTGTTGAACAATGCGCAGCGGGCTTTGCTCAGTGGAAGATGCGTCATCGAACAGGATATCTAATAATTGTGGGCGACTATCGCGCATGACGGGCTCCGGCGGATTGTAAACTTGTGATTGGCATTCTAAATCGTTGGCGACAATTTGGCAGAAGGTATTTTTGGCCGCATCTCCTTTTGGGGATGGTCGCGGCGAGCCTTGGCGTGTCAACGAACCTGTCGCAAACGGAACTGCCTGCGGTTCCCAATACGTCCTCAAGTCTAAACCGTCTTAACATCGGGAGTACAGGGCTGAGTAATCTTGCATTACTCCAGGCGAATCGCCGCCCGTCTTTCGGTGTGGATTACTGGCAGCAACATGCGTTGCGCACGGTCATCCGTCATCTCTCTTTTGCTCTCGCTCCGCAGGTAGTTTACACCGTTGCCGCGCCGGAAGTAGTGGCTGAAGAAGCCGGACCCTTACACGTTCAGCAACTGGCTTTGCTGGTTACTCTGAATGCTTTACTGACACATGAATCCAAACCACCGGTTATCATCCGTCAGACGCAACAACCTTTTCTAACCTTCTCTTTACCGCACCAGACTGGCCTGTGGTTAGCACAGGTGCAAGGCATTCGTGCTGGCCCAACCTCCCTGATTTAACAGACTGTAATTTTAAACTCTATCTATAAATCAATAAATTAGTGGCCAGTTTACATGGCCTCCAAGAGATATTAAGCATAATGTTAATCAAATTATTGACCAAAGTTTTTGGTAGCCGTAACGATCGTACACTTCGTCGTATGCGTAAAGTTGTCGACCTGATCAACCGCATGGAACCTGAAGTTCAAAAGTTGACGGATGAGCAACTGCAAGCGAAAACCAATGAGTTCCGTGAGCGTCTGGCAAAAGGTGAAGTACTGGAAACCCTGATCCCGGAAGCTTTTGCTGTGGTTCGTGAGTCCAGTAAGCGTGTGTTCGGAATGCGTCACTTTGACGTTCAGTTGCTCGGCGGTATGGTCTTGAACGAGCGTTGCATCGCGGAAATGCGTACCGGTGAAGGTAAAACGCTGACCGCAACGCTGCCAGCCTATCTGAACGCACTGAGCGGTAAGGGCGTTCACGTTGTTACCGTCAACGACTACTTAGCCCAGCGTGACGCCGAAAATAACCGTCCGTTGTTTGAATTCCTTGGCCTGAGCATCGGCATCAACTTACCTGGTATGCCTTCACCGGCTAAACGTGCTGCTTACGCTGCTGACATCACTTACGGTACAAACAACGAATACGGCTTTGACTACCTGCGCGATAACATGGCGTTTAGCCCTGAAGAACGTGTTCAGCGTAAACTCCACTACGCGCTGGTGGATGAGGTTGACTCCATCCTGATCGATGAAGCACGTACTCCGCTGATCATCTCCGGCCCGGCCGAAGACAGCTCAGAAATGTACACCCGCGTGGACAAACTGATCCCTAAACTGATCCGTCAGGAAAAAGAAGATTCCGACACCTTCCAGGGTGAAGGGCACTTCTCCGTGGATGAGAAAGCGCGTCAGGTTCACCTGACCGAACGTGGTCTGGTACTGATTGAAGAAATGCTTGTAGAAGCAGGCATCATGGAAGAAGGTGAATCTCTGTATTCCCCGACTAACATCATGCTGATGCACCACGTGACAGCGGCACTGCGCGCACACGTGTTATTCACCCGTGATGTCGATTACATCGTGAAAGACGGTGAAGTTATTATCGTCGATGAACATACCGGTCGTACCATGCAAGGTCGTCGCTGGTCTGACGGTCTGCATCAGGCTGTGGAAGCCAAAGAAGGCGTTGAAATTCAAAACGAAAACCAGACACTGGCTTCTATTACCTTCCAGAACTACTTCCGTCTGTACGAAAAACTGGCCGGTATGACCGGTACTGCGGACACCGAAGCGTTCGAATTCAGCTCTATCTACAAACTGGATACCATTGTTGTGCCAACTAACCGCCCTATGGTGCGTAAAGATATGGCCGACCTGGTGTACATGACGGAGATGGAAAAAATTGGCGCGATTATCGAAGATATCCGTCAATGTACTGCGAACGGTCAGCCGGTCCTGGTCGGTACGATCTCGATTGAAAAATCAGAAGTCGTTTCTAACGAACTGACTAAAGCGGGCATCGCGCACAGCGTACTGAACGCCAAATTCCACGCCAAAGAAGCAGACATTGTTGCTCAGGCGGGTCAGCCAAGCGCGGTCACCATCGCCACCAATATGGCTGGTCGTGGTACCGATATCGTACTGGGTGGCAGCTGGCAGGTTGAAGTTGAAAACCTGGGCGAAGAAGTGACTGACGAGAAAATCGCTGAAATTAAAGCAGCCTGGCAGATCCGCCACGACGCGGTTCTGGCTTCAGGTGGTTTGCATATCATTGGTACTGAGCGTCACGAATCACGTCGTATCGATAACCAGCTGCGCGGCCGTGCGGGTCGTCAGGGTGATGCCGGTTCATCCCGCTTCTACCTGTCTATGGAAGATGCCCTGATGCGTATCTTCGCCTCTGACCGCGTATCAAGCATGATGCGTAAACTGGGTATGAAACCAGGCGAAGCGATTGAGCACCCTTGGGTGACCAAAGCGATTGCCAACGCTCAGCGTAAAGTTGAAAGCCGTAACTTCGATATTCGTAAGCAATTGCTGGAATATGATGATGTGGCGAGCGATCAGCGTCGTGCGATCTACAGCCAGCGTAACGAACTGCTGGACGTGTCTGATGTGAGCGAAACCATCGCCAGCATCCGTGAAGATGTGTTCAAAGCAACTATCGACAGCTACATTCCACCACAGTCTCTGGAAGAAATGTGGGATGTGAAAGGTCTGGAAGAGCGTCTGAAAAACGATTTCGAGCTGGAAATGCCGATTTCTGAGTGGCTGGATAAAGAGCCGGAACTGCATGAAGAAACCCTGCGCGAACGTATCATGGAGCTCGCGAAAGAATCTTACGCCCGTAAAGAAGAAGTCGTTGGCGCTGAAATGATGCGTAACTTCGAGAAAGGTGTGATGTTGCAGACCCTCGATTCCCTGTGGAAAGAGCATCTGGCGGCAATGGATTACCTGCGTCAGGGCATCCACTTACGCGGTTACGCGCAAAAGGATCCTAAGCAGGAATACAAACGTGAATCCTTCGCGATGTTTGCTGCGATGCTGGAATCTCTGAAATATGAAGTGGTCAGCGTGCTGAGCAAAGTTCAGGTACGTATGCCTGAAGAAGTTGAAGCGATGGAGCTTCAGCGTCGTGAAGAAGCAGAGCGTCTGGCGCGTCAGCAGCAGCTGAGCCATCAGGATCAGCAGGAAATCGAAGTGGCCGAAGCCGCACGTCTGGCTTCATCCGGTGAACGCAAAGTGGGACGTAACGATCTCTGCCCATGCGGTTCCGGCAAGAAATACAAACAATGCCATGGCCGCCTGCAAAAGTAAGCTCTCAGGTTAAGTCATCGTGTTAATCTTAAAGGCGGCTAATCACCGCCTTTATTTTTGTCTAAAAGTTCGTACAGGACAGTCTTTGCAGTCAGCGGATAGGTGGATACTGTGACGCTTAAACAACTGAATATCTCAGTCGGTATTATTCGTAATACTCAGAAAGAAATCTTTATTACTCAGCGTGATGCGTCATCGCATATGGCAGGTTTCTGGGAGTTTCCCGGCGGAAAAATCGAAGCAGGTGAAATGCCAGATCAGGCGGTGATCCGCGAGTTACAGGAAGAAGTTGGCATTGATGCGAAGGCTCCGGTTTTACTGAAAACGCTGGAGCATCGTTTCCCTGACCGTATCATCACTTTGTATTTCTTTATGGTAGAAGAGTGGCAGGGTGAACCGTATGGCAAAGAAGGACAGCCCAAGCGCTGGGTTGCTCAGTCTGATTTGAAGGCGGAAGAGTTTCCCCCGGCTAACGAAGTCATCGTTACTGCCCTTAAAAATAATCAGTACTGATTGCGGCTGTTATTCGATTACCCATACAAAAAGGGGCCAAAGCCCCTTTTTCATACCCTTTTTCTTACCCGTTTTCCTGACTAGATTTCTTCTTCACTCCAGTCGTCCAGGTCATTCACATCCCCTTTGCTCGGGATGCGTTTCTCTTCATCAGCCCATTCACCGAGATCAATCAGCTGGCAGCGCTTGGAACAAAACGGGCGGTATGGGCTTTGTTCACCCCAGACCACGATTTTCTGACAAGTCGGGCAATTTACTTCAATAATTTCAGGATCCATTTGCAACTCCTAGCAGCAGGCAAGTTCAAAATTCAGTCGCGCGGGAACCACGCCATGTTCGCTGTCCAGAGGTAAAAAGCGAATGGCATAACGGGTTTTATGCCCGGATACTTGCGGATAAAGTTGGTTTTCCATCGAGAGGCGCAATCGTAACAGATCTGCGCCTTCTGCGTTGTCCTGGAAAAAACCATTCAGGCTGATCTGATTACGAAACGCGCCGGACTGGCGGATCAGATCGAGAACCATCGTGAGTGAGTTATTCAGCGGAGCCAGCGTTTCGAGCCAGTTTTGTACTTCACTGTCACGCAGGGACTGAGCCAGATGCAGCCAGATATGCAGCGTCGGCAGATCAAAACTACAGCAGCCACCAGGAATACTCAGACGCTGACGGACCAGGGCAATCAGGCGATCTTCCTTCAGCGCCTGTCCGATACGCGGGGCTTTCATCAGCACGGTCGCACACTGTTTGAGGTCGGTGCGCAGTCCGTCAATTCTAGACAGATCCACGCCGGGAACGTCTTTCCACTGAGATAATTTTTGTTGCTGGCGTTCCAGTTCCTTCAGTAAATCAGTACGAACTTCTCCACGTTCCAGAACGTCGAGCAAATCGGATGCGGTTCGGAAAAATAACAGGGCGGAAGCAATCGAAGTGATTTGCGAATTAGAGTGCATCTGTTGCAACAAAAACTCGATACGCAACCAGGTGCGCATCTTCTCATTCAGTGGATGTTCAAAAAGAACGGTTGCAGCTACATCAGTCATGCTTGGCAATATCCTGTCTGTTTACTGATGCCGCAAATTCCAGATAGCGGCGATGTAATAAGGCAACATGCGGTTCGATAGATTTCGGGTCACCGCTGTTATCAATGATGTCATCCGCACAGGCCAGCCGCTTTTCACGAGTGACCTGCGCAGCAATAATATTTTCAGCCTGCTGACGACTAACGCCGTCACGAAGCATGGTGCGTGAAAGCTGGATCTGAGGCTCAACATCCACTACCAGTACGCGATTTGCCCGCGTCTGTAATCCATTTTCGATAAGCAATGGCACCACCCAGAGCACATAGGGCGTATCAGCCTGTGCAAAAAACTGCTGTGTTCTGGCATGAATAATCGGGTGCAGTAACTGGTTAACCCATTCTTTATCAGGCGGATAACTAAAAATTTTCTCCCGCAGAGCCGGGCGGTTCAGTGAGCCATCCGCAAGAATAATTTCGTTACCAAATCGTTGATGGAGCTGTTTTAGCGCAGGTTCCCCCGGCGCAACCACCTGACGGGCAATAATATCAGCATCGACAATGCTCACACCGTGGCGGGCAAAACTTTCGGCAACGGTACTTTTTCCACTACCGATACCTCCGGTCAATGCAACGATATAGCTCATGCTGATGCTCTGATAAAATTAGTTAGGTAAATGATAAAGAGATTGTGATTAAGTGCAAGCCGTCGTCGTCCCGCTTTTCATGCGAAAATTATTCAGCAGCACAATCAAAAGTCTGTGATGTGAGTTGCAAAAGCCATCTTGCCGTTGTCATTTTCCTGTGTATGATAAAACCACTGGAAAGGGTGTCTAAAAATTTGCTGTACACCCTAGCGACCCGTCGCCAAACCAGGACAAACCCGTCATGCGCATTGAAGAAGATTTGAAGTTAGGTTTTAAAGACGTACTCATCCGCCCTAAACGTTCTACTCTCAAAAGCCGTTCCGAAGTTGAACTGGAACGCACATTCACATTCAAACACTCTGGTATCAGCTGGTCTGGCACACCGATTATTGCCGCGAACATGGACACCGTCGGAACATTCCGTATGGCGACCGTTCTGGCATCTTTCGGTCTTCTGACCGCGGTGCATAAGCATTACACCGTAGAACAGTGGCAGGCATTCATCACTTCAGCGGATGAATCAGTCCTGCGCAATGTGATGGTTTCTACCGGAACGTCTGAAGCGGATTTCGTCAAAACTCTGCAAATCCTTGCTCTGTCGCCGCTGCTGAAATTTGTTTGTCTGGATGTCGCGAACGGGTACTCCGAACATTTTGTCGGTTTCCTGCAACGCGTACGTGAAGCCTGCCCGGATAAAGTGATCTGCGCCGGTAACGTGGTCACCGGTGAAATGGTTGAAGAACTGATCCTTTCAGGTGCTGATATCGTTAAAGTCGGTATCGGGCCGGGATCGGTATGTACAACCCGTGTGAAAACCGGTGTGGGTTATCCGCAGCTTTCTGCGGTAATTGAATGTGCAGATGCCGCTCACGGTCTGGGCGGTCAGATTGTCAGTGACGGCGGTTGCGCGGTTCCTGGTGATGTGGCGAAAGCCTTCGGCGGCGGCGCTGATTTCGTCATGCTCGGCGGTATGTTGGCTGCGCATGAAGAGTGTGAAGGTACCGTCGTCGAAGAGAATGGCGAAAAGTTCATGCTTTTCTATGGTATGAGCTCAGAGTCTGCCATGAAACGTCACGTTGGCGGTGTTGCAGAATACCGTGCAGCAGAAGGTAAAACGGTAAAATTACCTCTGCGTGGTCCGGTTGAAAACACCGTACGTGATGTCCTCGGTGGCCTGCGTTCAGCCTGTACTTATGTCGGTGCTGAGCGTCTTAAAGAACTGACCAAACGTACGACCTTTATCCGCGTAGCGGAGCAGGAAAACCGCCTGTTCGGCAGCAAATAAGTCAGTTATCTCTGATGCGGCGAGACTCGTTTTCGCCGCTTTCTGTTTTTTTTCATTCTGCTTTATCCGTTTTCCTATCCCATCACCGACCCCAGCTGGAATATCGGAAGATACATTGCAATCACCAGCCCGCCCACAATGATCCCCATTACTGCCATCAGCACGGGTTCAATGGTTTGCGACAAAGTGTCGGCCAGTGAATTCGCTTTATGGTTATGCAGGTGCGCGAGTTTTTGCAGTAGCTCATCCAGAGAACCTGATTCTTCACCGATTTTAATCAGCTGATGGCATAAGGTCGGAAACAGCGGTGACTGAACAAACGCTTTGTGTAGGGGGATCCCTTGCATGATCTGCTCACGTATCTGGTTCAGTGCGGCCTGAAAATGCAAATTAGATACAGAAGCAGAGGCCGCCGCCAGCCCTGCGATTAATGTCATTCCTGCCTGTTGTGTCATCGCCAGTGTTTGAAAAATTTGGCCGAGGCAGCTGTCTGTTACCAGCCGTGAAGTCAGGGGCAACCGGAGCAGAAGTTTTTGCTCACGCAGTTTCCAGCGAATGTGCGGATGCATTTTTTGCAGATATCCAAAACAACAAAGCAAAAGTGCTCCTGCTATCCACGGGCCTGTCGTGATCAACGCTTCCGAAGTGTTGATTAGCATCTGAGTAAACCACGGCAACTTAGCATCAAAGGAAGCGTAAATCTTCGCAAACTCAGGCAGAACCAGCGTCAGCATCAGCACGGTAACAACAGTGGCAATCGCGCTGACGATCAGCGGATAACGCAGAGCTTTTTTCACCTTATTTCTCAATTCAGCCTGTTGTTCCTGCTGGGTCGCCAGTTGCAGACAGCATCTGTCCAGCTGACCCGTCAGCTCGCCTATCGAAATAATTTGCCGGTAAATATCAGGAAACGTATCGGGATACTGGCCCAGCATCTCTGAAAGAGGTTTTCCCTCGCGGACGCCTTTGGCGATGTTCAGCAGCACGCAGTTCCACGCTGCTTTCGTATGCTCATTGCCCAGCAACGTCAGGCTATTCATCAGGGGTAAACCGGCCTGCAGAAGCGTCGCCAGTTGTCTGACAAAGGCGACGCGCTCCTGATTTTTCCAAAATTGCCTTCTCAGGCGTTGCTTCATCCTGATACTCACCGGCTGCAAACCTGCGGCAAAGAGCTGCTGGTAAATGTTGTCTTTATTTATTTCAATGCAATTTCCCTGCTGAATACTTCCCAGCGTATCGACTGCCTGCCATTGATAAAGTCGCCACTTTTTAGAAACAGCCCCGGTTTCGTTCATAAGCCGGTGTCTTCCCCGGTAACTCTGTAGAGTTCTTCAAGTGAGGTGATACCTTGCTCGACCAGTAGCATTCCCGCTTCCTGCAAGGTTTTCTGTCCCTGCTCTCGGGCGATTTTACTCAGTTCAGTCACACCCGCACCCGAGACCAGGGCCTGCTGCAACCGGGGGGTAATATTGAGTGTCTCGTAAATCCCTGTACGTCCGTAGTAGCCGGAAAAACATTGATGGCATCCCGCGGCTAACCAAAGTGGCATTGTGCTGCTGTGCCCATCGGGGCCTTTTTCGACCAGTGCCATATGTGCTTTGCGGCAATGTGGGCAAAGTTTTCGAACCAGTCGCTGTGCGATGACCAGACGTAAACTGGCTGCTATATGAAAGCCTTCGATCCCCATTTGTCTCAGACGGGTCAGCGTCTCGCAGGTGGAATTGGTGTGGAGAGTAGAAAGCACCATATGCCCGGTCTGCGCCGCTTTTACAGCAATCTCGGCAGTTTCTTTATCCCGGATTTCACCGACCATAATCACATCAGGATCCTGACGTAATAATGCCCGCAGGACACCGGCAAAACTCAGATCCGTTTTGCTGTTGATCTGCGTCTGATTAATGCCGCTGACCGGAATTTCGATCGGATCCTCAACGCTGCAGATATTTCGGGTAATGGCGTTCAGATGCCGCAGGCCGCTGTAGAGCGTCACTGTTTTTCCGCTGCCTGTCGGGCCGGTGACCAGAATCAATCCCTGCGGATGTTTAAGCGCTGCTTTGAAATAGTCGAGATCGCGTGGCGTAAACCCCAGCTGTGACATTGACAGATCCTGCTGTGTCATATGGAGTATCCGCAGCACGATTTTTTCACCGTGCAGCGTCGGCAGGGACGAAACCCGCATCGAGTATCGCTGATTTTGCAGCATCACTGAAAGCTGACCGTCCTGCGGCAATCTGCGTTCTGCCACGTTGAGCTGCCCCATAATTTTCAGGCGTGCGCATACGCTGGCAGCCATCGAAAACTCAGGGCCGGGGATTTCCTGTAATACGCCATCAATCCGGACGCGAACCCGGAAGCTGTGCTCAAAAGGTTCAAAGTGAATATCCGAGGCGCGACGGGTAATAGCGTGCCTGAGGATCTGGTTAAGCACATTAATGACCGGGGCTTCACTTTGGGCGCTAAGTTCATTCTCGTCATGGGAAACTGACGGGGTTGGCTCCTCCTGCACGGCATTTTGCTGCGAGCCGGAAGGGTCTTTTTCCATTACCTGTTCCAGCCGCGCCTGTGGCCAGCGTTCAAGCTGGACTTTCAAGCCGGTGGCGAAACGCAGCACGTTGCTCAGCGATTCCGTGTCCGCCTCGCTTTCATGACAGGCAACGCGAAGGGTCTGCGGGTCACGATGTAAAATGACGGCTTTATATCGCTGGCACAGGGCTTCAAGCGAAGCTTCACTTTGCTGCCTTTCGCTATGTACCGGCGAAACAGTGGTCAGTGGTGTATCGGTCATTGAGTTGCTCCCTGACTGTCAAAACGAAATACGCTTTCGCACGCATCAACCATCGAAGTATTGGCGGCGTTCGTGCAACTGCGATTCCAGACGATCCCCCCTGCCAGATTATCGACCACCGGTGTCATGACGACGCTGAGCCCATCGAGCGCCTGTTGCCCGGTGAGCGATATGACGCCTGCGCTGACGCGTACCTGGCTGACATAACGGCTGCTGGTTGCAGCGGGGATCCCCTGAGTGCCTGCGTTGCAACCCGTCAGGGTTCCGACATCAATCACACACAATTCGACGCCGGTTTTATACGGCACCATCGTTTGCAGCATGTCGGTCATGGCGGCTTTCTGGATATAGCTCTGGTAAGCGGGTATGCCGATGGCGCTGAGGATCGCAATAATCGCGATCACGACCATCAGTTCAATGAGGGTAAATCCTTGTTGCCGGTGCATGGCGTTCTCCGTTAAGTAAAACTGCGGGGGTAATGCTCTGGCAGCAAACTAAACGCAGATATCACCGGACTCCAGCCCCATTGTTGGCTTCTACGCGATGTCTTCCAGGATAAATATGCATGTTATTCAGGACGGCAAAATTTTTGCGTAATGCTCCGCAAGAATGATGATGAAATGAAAAAGGGGATGGCAGTCAGGCCGTGAGAATGCGAGGGTAATGCGGCAAGATGAAATAGACCGGAAGAAGTCGTGTTGCCCCTGAAAAGGAAGTCAGGGGCAACAGCGCAGCAATCAGCTAAAGCGCATGGAGAGATCCATCGCTCTGACATGTTTAGTCAGCGCACCGACGGAAATATAATCCACGCCGGTTTCTGCGAACTCACGCAGCGTTGTTTCCGTAACATTACCGGAGACTTCAAGCAGCGCGCGACCGGCGGTCAGTGCCACGCCTTCGCGCATCATCGGTACGGTAAAGTTATCGAGCATGATGATGTCCGCTTTTGCATCCAGCGCCTGCTGAAGTTCATCGAGGGATTCGACTTCGACTTCCACAGGAACCTCGGCATGGATCCACAATGCGCGCTCGACTGCCGCTTTAATTGAGCCACAGGCAATGATGTGGTTTTCTTTAATAAGAAACGCATCGGCCAGACCCAGACGGTGATTGCTTCCGCCACCGCACAGCACGGCATATTTCAATGCAGTACGCAGACCCGGCAAAGTTTTGCGGGTGTCCAGCAGCTTGGTTTTTGTGCCTTGCAGAATTTTCACATAGTGATTCACTTCGGTTGCCACGCCGGAGAGCGTTTGCACAAAATTCAGCGCGGTACGTTCGCCGGTCAGCAACATACGTGCGGAGCCGGAAAGTTCGCATAACGTCTGGTTTTCAGAAACTGCGTCGCCGTCTTTAACATGCCATCTGACGGTGATTTTGTCCCCGGCCAGTTGCTTAAAGACTTCATCCAGCCAGCGTTGCCCGCAAAAAATGCCAGGTTCCCGGGTGATGATTGTGGCGGTCGCGTTTTTATCCTGCGGTAACAATTGCGCCGTTAAATCATTGTTAGCATTAGCTTCGCCGCCGAGGTCTTCGCCCAGGGCTTGAGTCACAAGAGTTGGAATATCATTCTGGATACGTTCGAGTAACTGTGCGCGGCGACTTTCAGGGCTGTAGCTGCGGGTAGACATACAAATACTCCGAAATGGCGGATAAGAAGGACAAAAAAACATGCTACCCTGTTGCTGTGATAAGTACCACACAAGCACATCATTGAGGTCTTTGATGCACTTAGAACAAGGCTGGATAGCCGAAGCCCGGCGGGTCGTTTCTCCCCATTTTGATCTCCGTCCTGACGATGAAATCCCCTCGTTGCTGGTTGTCCACAACATCAGTTTGCCGCCCGGAAAATTCGGCGGTCCTTATATTGATCAACTCTTTACCGGCACCCTGAACCCGCAGGACGATCCTTATTTTGAAGGCATCCACCAGCTGCGTGTTGCTGCGCATTGCCTGATCCGGCGCGATGGCGAAATTGTTCAATACGTTCCTTTTGATAAACGTGCCTGGCATGCAGGTGTTTCAATCTGGCAGGGGCGCGAACGCTGCAATGATTTCTCCATTGGCATCGAGCTGGAGGGCACTGATTTTGAGCCTTTTACTGACGCGCAATATCGCAGTCTCGCTGCTGTTACTGATTTGTTAATTAAGCACTATCCCATTAATCTTGATGCCATTACCGGACACAGTGATATTGCTCCGGGGCGTAAGACCGATCCCGGCCCTGAATTTGACTGGGCATTTTATCGCAAGCTGATAACGCTGCCGGTAGGGCAGAATAGTTCTTCTGACCAGTGAGTTAACGCGGCCTCTGGTGTGTGTTGAGCATGTGATGTATTGAGAGAGAGTGACAATCGATGACGTTATTTACTTTGCTGCTGGTGCTGGCTTGGGAACGGCTGTTCAAACTGGGTGAACACTGGCAGCTGGACCATCGGTTCGAGGTGATATTCCGCCGCGGGCGGCAGACTTCCCTGGTGAAAACGCTGGCTATCATGGTCATCTGGATGGCGGTGATCTGGGTCGTACTGCGTGCACTGCAGGGGATCTTCTTTGGCGTACCGACGCTGATTTTATGGGTGATTTTGTGTCTGCTGTGTATTGGCGCGGGAATTAAACGTAAGCATTATCGCGCTTATCTTAAGTCCGCCCGTCAGGGGGATGCTGACGCCAGCAAAGAAATGGCTGAAGAACTGGCGTTAATCCATGGCCTGCCGACGGATTGCACGGAAGAAGCCCGCTTGCGGGAACTGCAAAATGCGCTGTTATGGATAAACTACCGTTACTATCTCGGGCCATTATTTTGGTTTGTGGTGTGCGGACCCTTCGGCCCGGTTGCTTTAGGCGGATATGCAGCCTTGCGCGGATACCAGACCTGGCTGGCGCGCCATATGCCGCCTTTAAAACGTGCGCAATCCGGCGTTGATGCTCTGCTGCATATTCTGGACTGGATCCCGGTTCGTCTGGCGGGTGTGGCTTATGCACTGCTGGGCCACGGTGAGAAAGCGCTGCCGGCGTGGTTTGCTTCGCTTGGTGATATTCACTCGTCACAGTATCAGGTATTAACCCGTCTGGCGCAGTTCTCGCTGGCACGTGATCCGCATACCGATCCGGTACAAACGCCACGCGCTGCGGTGAGTCTGGCACGCAAAGTGACGATGATTATTCTGGTCGTTGTTGCGCTTCTGACGATTTACGGCACGCTGATTTAACGAGATTCTGCTGCACCTCTGGTCACTACAAAGCACGAATAAAAAAGCCCGGCACATTTTCATGTTCGGGCTTTTTGTTTTTATCCGCGCTGTTTTTGCAAGGTCAGCGGCCGGTTATCGGCGGCGGGTTCACCGAAATCTGGCATCCCGTTTTCATCCCAGCGAAGGGTCTTTATGCGCGTATGCCGGTTAGGGTCATAAAGTGGATCACCTTCTATTTCCGTGTAATTTCGCGCGTGATACACCAGTACATCTTCGCCCTGTTCGTTGCGGGTAAAGCTGTTGTGGCCAGGGCCGAACTGTTTGTTCTGCGCCTGGGTGGTGAACACCGGATGCTGAGATTTATGCCAGTTCGCCGGATCCATCAGATTGCTACTGAGATCTGCCCAAAGTAAACCAATACAGTAATTCTCGTCGGTGGCGCTGGCGGAATAAGTGATGAAAATCTTATCGCCATGGGTGATCACCGCCGGGCCTTCGTTGACCCAAAAACCGATGATTTCCCAATCCAGTTCAGGTTTGGTAAGCAAGACTGGCGGCGATTTCAGCGTCCACGGGTTTTCCATTTCAGCCAGATACAGATTGGAGTTTCCGCGAATTGCCGGGTCTTTCTGCGCCCACAGATAATAGCTTTTGCCCTGATGTTCGAAATGCGTGGCATCGAGGGAGAAGCTGTCGATAGGCGTCTGGATCCGGCCTTTCTCCTGCCATTTTCCCGTAAGCGGATCGGCCTCTTCGCACACCAGCGCATACATCCGGTGCTGGAATAATCCGTCCACAATTTCCTGCGACGGCGCAGCGGCGTAATAGATAACCCATTTATCGTTAATAAAATGCAGTTCCGGCGCCCAAATCAGTGCGCTCATCGGTCCGGTTTCAGGTTTATGCCAGACGACGGTCGCTGGCGCGCTGGCAAGGCCGGTCAGCGTTGGCGAGCGGCGGATCTCCAGCCGGTCATATTCAGGAACCGACGCGATAAAGTAATAGTTTCCGTCGCTGTGCAGCCAGATATGCGGGTCTGCGCGTTGCTCAATCAGCGGATTAGGGTAATTACTCATGTTTCAGCTCCTTGCTGTTCAGTGAGACGCTGGCGATATCCGCGTCTTGTGCATTTTTTGCGTCGTGATATTCATTCAGCTCGCGGTAATTACGGCGACGAATTTCCAGATCAGCCTGAATGGTGCGCATGGTTTCGCGATCCACTTTCAGTAAACGCACCACACCGGCAGTAATCAGATATCCCACACCTGGGATGATGGTGAACAACAGCACAATGCCGTTGATTGCGTGGTCACTTTGCTGTGTTGCTCCGGCATTGTAGCCATAAGCGGAGAGCAGGAAGCCGACCATCGCACCCGCCACCGCCAGCCCGCATTTGAGGAAGAACAGGTTGCCGGAGAAGCTGATACCGGTGACGCGTTTCCCGGTTTTCCATTCGCCATAATCATCCACATCGGCCATCAGCGACCAGTGCAGCGGGGAAGGGAGCTGGTGCATGATGTTCAGAATGAAGTACGCCACCAGAATCAGCGTTGTGGCGTGCGGATCGAGGAAATAGAAGCCGCAGGAGAAAATTGTCAGGATGATGTTGGCCCAGAAGAACACTTTCAGTTTGCAGTATTTATCGGTCAGCGGTTTTGCCAGTGCGCTGCCGATCATCATGCCCACTACGCCCAGGCTGATAAACATACTGGCGAACGACGTGGACTTTTCCATAACCCAGGTGACGTAATACATGGTGGCTGCCATCCGGATGAAGCCCGGACAGACGTTGCAGAATGTCAGCAACAGGATGCGCACCCACTGGTCGTTTTTCCATACATCTTTCAGGTCAGATTTCAGGGCGTGTTTAGAAGGTACCGCTGGCTGGATGCGTTCTTTCACCGAGCTGAAGCAGAACAGGAACATAAACAGCGCGATGATCGCCATCACGCCCATAGACATCTGATAGCCCTTGGCTTTATCCGCGCCGCCGAAAAAATCCGCCATTGGCAGAAGAGTCGATGACAGGATCAGTGTGGCAATCCCAACCATAAAGAAACGGTAAGACTGACAGGCCACACGTTCATGCGGATCGGCAGTAATTACGCCCCCCAGTGAACAGTAAGGAATGTTAATGGCTGTGTAAGTCAGTGACATCAGGAAGTAGGTGACAAAAGCATAGATAACCTTGCTGTTATAGCTCCATTCTGGCGTGGTGAACATCAGCACGCTGAAAAGAACATACGGCACCGAAACCCATAACAAATACGGGCGGAACCGTCCCCAGCGGGTGGTCGTGCGATCGGCAATCGCGCCCATGATCGGGTCGGTGACGGCGTCAATGACGCGTACTGAAAGCAGTAATACGCCGACCAGCGCCGGTGCTAAACCGAAAACGTCAGTGTAAAAATAATTAAGAAACAGCATGATGGCGCCGCCAATCATATTACAGCCTGCATCCCCCATGCCGTACGCCACTTTCTCTTTGAACGACAGCGCGCCTTCCTTCATGGATGTTCTCTCCGGATAGATGTCAAAAGGACAGTTGTTAAAAAACTGTTTGATAGCCCAGAGTATTGGCTCAGGAAGGGAATAAGAGTCAGGAGGTAAGAGTCGTGAAGATGGACGATTTGGTCATCTCAGAAAAAGTGTGACCTGTATAACAAGACGCCCCGGTAAGTGATTTAGCCGGGGCGTCTGAGAATTTTAAACAATTACTATTGCTTAAGCGTTAACGGATTTTCCGCTTTGCTGATTCTTGATCCAGTAACCGATGCCCAGAACGACAAGCCAGACCGGGATCAGCCATACGGAGATCGCCATGCCAGGGGTCATAGCCATGATCACCAGAATCGCCGCCATAAACAGCAGACAGATGTAGTTACCCACCGGATACAGCAGCGCTTTGAACTTAGGTTCCACGCCTTCACGACGTTTAGCCTGACGGAATTTCATGTGCGCAAGGCTTATCATCGCCCAGTTGATCACCAGTGCAGAAACCACCAGTGCCATCAGCAGACCAAACGCTTCTCCCGGCATCAGATAGTTAATCAGAACGCAAAGTGCGGTAGTGGCAGCAGAAACGAGGATGGAAGCCACCGGCACGCCGCGTTTGTCGACTTTCATCAGGGATTTTGGCGCGTTGCCTTGCTGTGCCAGACCGAACAACATGCGGCTGTTACAGTAAACACAGCTGTTGTAGACGGACAGGGCAGCAGTCAGGATCACCACGTTCAGAGCATTCGCAACCAGTGCATCACCCAGTTCATGGAAGATCAGGACGAACGGGCTGGTGTCTGGCCCGACGCGGGTCCACGGCATCAGGGAAAGCAGTACGGCCAGTGAGCCCACATAGAAAATCAGAATGCGGTAGATAACCTGATTGGTGGCTTTAGGAATGCTGATTTCCGGATTATCCGCTTCAGCGGCGGTGATACCGACCAGTTCCAGACCACCGAACGAGAACATGATGATGGCCATCATCATGACCAGCCCGGTCATACCATGCGGCAGGAATCCTCCTTGTTCCCAGAGGTTACGTACTGTGGCCTGCGGACCTGCGGTATCGCTGAACAGTAACCAGCCGCCGAACAGAATCATCGCCACAACGGCAACCACTTTGATGATCGCAAACCAGAATTCCATCTCACCAAAAACTTTAACGTTGGTGAGGTTGATGGCGTTGATCAGCACGAAAAATACAGCCGCAGAAGCCCATGTTGGGATCTCCGGATACCAGAATTGAATATATTTACCTACTGCGGTCAGTTCTGCCATCGCCACCAGCACGTACAGAACCCAGTAGTTCCAGCCGGAAGCAAAGCCCGCGAATCCACCCCAGTATTTATAAGCAAAGTGGCTGAATGAGCCTGCAACCGGCTCCTCAACAACCATTTCACCTAACTGGCGCATAATTAAAAAGGCAATAAAACCTGCAATTGCGTAACCCAGAATAATCCCCGGCCCCGCAGACTGAATGACGGAAGCGCTGCCCAGAAACAGCCCTGTGCCGACGGCCCCACCTAGTGCAATCAGCTGAATATGGCGGTTTTTTAGACCACGCTTCAGCTCATCGCCTTGTTGTTGATCAACCATTTACCTGTCCTCTGTCATTGGGGCAAAACCCATAACATTCTGCGTGTTATAAAGAATGTAAGGCGATAATTACACTTTTTGTATTTAATTATTTACGGCTGGATTGTGCCTAAAAAGCAGCATCATCTACCGTTCGGCCAAGAATAGTGGTATGCGCAAAAGTTTGCACGGGGTTTATGCATCATCTGCATAACAAATAGCCAAATTGACTGGAAAATTGTTCAGGATCTAAAAAATGTGATCTGCGGCTGGGTAAAAAAGATAAATGATAAGAATTTGTTAAATTGTGCGGGGTCGACGCATTTACTGGGTAGCCATATGGACACAAGGTGAATACTTTGTTACTTTACGGCCACGTTTTTTAAATTGGTATTACCAATTGACTCCGGCAACTTACAGAGTCGCTACTCGCAGAGAACAGCACATATATGGCTTACAGCAAAATCCGACAGCCTAAGTTATCCGATGTGATCGAGCAGCAACTTGAGTTCCTGATCCTCGAAGGCACTTTGAGACCCGGGGAAAAGCTTCCGCCAGAGCGCGAACTGGCCAAACAGTTTGATGTATCGCGACCTTCTCTCAGAGAGGCAATCCAAAGCCTGGAAGGGAAGGGGCTACTCCTGCGCCGTCAGGGTGGTGGTACTTTCGTACAAAGTAATCTCTGGCAAAGCGTGAGCGATCCGCTGGCCGAATTACTGGCCGACCATCCTGAATCACAATTCGATCTCCTTGAAACACGCCATGCCCTTGAAGGGATCGCTGCCTATTACGCGGCGCTTCGTGGCACAGAGGAAGATTTGCAGCGCATTCGCGATTGTCATGTGGTCATTCAGACTGCACAAGACAGCGGGGACCTGGATGCAGAAGCCGACGCGGTGATGCAGTATCAGGTTGCTGTAACAGAAGCAGCGCATAATGTCGTGCTGCTGCATTTGGTTCGCTGTATGGGACCGATGCTCGAGAAGAACGTTCGACAGAACTTTGAATTGCTATACTCACGCCGCGAAATGTTGGCGACGGTTAGCAACCACCGCGCCAGTATTTTCGAGGCGATTGTTGCACGGGAACCAGAAATAGCGCGTGCCGCATCTCACCGTCACCTGGCGTTCATTGAAGAAGTTTTGCTGGATCTCAGCAGGGAACACACCCGGCGGGATCGGTCTTTACGACGGCTCCAGCAACGAAAAGATGAAAGTTAACCCACGGGGTTAATTTTTAGAGCCTTCATTTGAGGGCTCACGGCAACTACATGACGGGCCTGTCTTCGTGTGCTTTCTCATCACCAAGACCGTTTTAGAAAGAGCGCAGGAAGACAGGCTCCAGATAAACCAACGTATTAGATACAGATAAGGAAAAGCACCATGTCAGAACGTGTAAATAATGACGTGGATCCGATCGAAACTCGCGACTGGCTACAAGCGATCGAATCGGTCATCCGTGAAGAAGGTGTTGAGCGTGCACAGTTCCTGATCGATCAGGTTCTGAGTGAAGCGCGTAAGGGCGGCGTGAGCGTCGCTGCTGGTGCAGCCAGCCGTAACTACGTCAATACCATCGCTGTTGAAGACGAACCTGAGTACCCAGGTAACCTGGAGCTGGAACGTAACATTCGTACCGCTATCCGCTGGAACGCCATCATGACCGTTCTGCGTGCGTCCAAGAAAGACCTGGAACTCGGTGGCCACATGGCTTCTTTCCAGTCTTCTGCGACCGTGTACGAAGTGTGTTTCAACCACTTCTTCCGCGCACGCAACGAAAAAGACGGCGGCGATCTGGTTTACTTCCAGGGCCACATCTCTCCGGGCGTTTACGCACGTGCTTTCCTTGAAGGCCGCCTGACAGAAGACCAGATGAACAATTTCCGTCAGGAAGTTCACGGTAAAGGTCTGTCTTCTTATCCGCACCCTAAACTGATGCCAGAATTCTGGCAGTTCCCGACCGTTTCCATGGGTCTGGGCCCAATCGGTGCTATCTATCAGGCTAAGTTCCTGAAATATCTGGAACACCGTGGTCTGAAAGACACTTCCGCACAGCGCGTTTACGCGTTCCTGGGCGACGGTGAAATGGACGAACCAGAATCCAAAGGTGCGATCACCATCGCCACCCGTGAGAAACTGGACAACCTGTGCTTCATCATCAACTGTAACTTACAGCGTCTTGATGGCCCGGTAACCGGTAACGGCAAAATCATCAACGAACTGGACGGCATCTTTGCAGGCGCTGGCTGGAACGTGATCAAAGTGATTTGGGGCAACCGTTGGGATGAGCTGCTGCGTAAAGATACCAGCGGTAAACTGATCCAGCTGATGAACGAAACCGTTGATGGCGACTACCAGACCTTCAAGTCCCGCGACGGCAAATACGTTCGTGAACACTTCTTCGGTAAATACCCTGAAACCGCCGCTCTGGTCAAAGATATGACCGACGACGAAATCTGGGCGCTGAACCGTGGCGGTCATGATCCGAAGAAAGTCTTCGCTGCACTGAACAAAGCACAGAACACCAAAGGCCAGCCGACCGTTATCCTTGCGCATACCATTAAAGGTTATGGCATGGGCGACGCTGCCGAAGGTAAAAACATTGCTCACCAGGTGAAAAAAATGAACATGGATGGCGTACGCTATATCCGTGATCGTTTCAGCGTGCCAGTTGCCGATGAAAATCTGGAAAAACTGCCGTACATCACTCTGGAAAAAGACTCTGCAGAATACAAATACCTGCATGAGCGTCGTGCTGCGCTGAAAGGCTACCTGCCGACTCGTCTGCCAAACTTCACTCAGAAGCTGGAAATGCCGAAACTGGAAGACTTCTCACAACTGCTGGAAGAGCAGAAGAAAGAGATCTCTACCACTATCGCTTTCGTCCGTGCCCTGAACGTGATGCTGAAAAACGACTCTATTAAAGACCGTCTGGTCCCGATCATCGCCGACGAAGCGCGTACATTCGGTATGGAAGGTCTGTTCCGTCAGATTGGTATTTACAGCCCGAACGGCCAGCAGTATACCCCGCAGGACCGTGAGCAGGTTGCTTACTATAAAGAAGACGAGAAAGGTCAGATCCTGCAGGAAGGTATTAACGAACTGGGCGCCGCTTCTTCATGGCTCGCCGCAGCGACTTCTTACAGCACCAATGATCTGCCAATGATCCCGTTCTACATCTACTACTCCATGTTCGGTTTCCAGCGTATCGGCGACCTGTGCTGGGCAGCGGGTGACCAGCAGGCGCGTGGCTTCCTGATCGGCGGTACTTCAGGTCGTACTACCCTGAACGGCGAAGGTTTGCAGCACGAAGATGGTCATAGCCACATTCAGTCTCTGACTATCCCGAACTGTATTTCTTACGATCCGTCTTACGCTTACGAAGTCGCTGTCATCATGCATGATGGTCTGGTTCGTATGTACGGCGATGCGCAGGAAAACGTCTACTACTACATCACTACGCTGAACGAAAACTACCATATGCCAGCCATGCCAGAAGGCGCGGAAGAAGGCATCCGTAAGGGTATCTACAAGTTAGACACTCTGGAAGGTAGCAAAGGTAAAGTGCAGCTTCTGGGCTCCGGTTCAATTCTGCGTCACGTACGTGAAGCGGCTGAAATCCTGTCCAAAGACTACGGCGTAGGTTCTGACGTTTACAGCGTGACATCCTTCACTGAACTGGCCCGCGACGGTCAGGACTGTGAGCGCTGGAACATGCTGCACCCAACCGAAACGCCACGCGTTCCGTACATCGCCCAGGTGATGAGCGACGCGCCAGCGGTTGCGTCTACCGACTATATGAAACTGTTTGCTGAACAGGTTCGTACTTACGTTCCGGCCAGCGATTATCGCGTACTGGGTACAGACGGCTTCGGTCGTTCAGACAGCCGCGAAAACCTGCGTCACCACTTCGAGGTGGATGCTTCCTACGTTGTGGTTGCTGCGCTGGGTGAATTGGCTAAACGCGGTGAAATCGAAACGTCTGTAGTGGCAGAAGCCATTAAGAAATTCGATATCAACCCTGAAAAAGTTAACCCGCGTCTGGCATAAGAGGTAAAGACAGATGGCTATTGAAATTAACGTACCGGACATCGGTGCAGATGCAGTGGAAGTCACCGAAATTATGGTGAAGGTGGGCGATAAGGTTGAAGTTGAACAATCGCTGATCACCGTTGAAGGCGACAAAGCTTCTATGGAAGTGCCTTCTCCACAGGCTGGCGTGGTCAAAGAAATTAAAGTTGCGGTCGGCGATACCGTCGAGACCGGCAAACTGATTATGATCTTTGAAGCCGCCGACGGTGCTGCTG
The DNA here is from genome assembly GCF_003614975.1 of Rahnella bruchi. Taxonomy (GTDB): domain Bacteria; phylum Pseudomonadota; class Gammaproteobacteria; order Enterobacterales; family Enterobacteriaceae; genus Rahnella; species Rahnella bruchi. The sequence goes on from NZ_QZWI01000006.1 coordinate 207,477, forward strand.
ATGCAGCACCCGCGAAACAGGAAGCGAAAGCAGAAGCAAATGTTCAAGAGAACGCTGCCGCTGCGCCTGCTTCGAGCGAAAGCAAAGAAGTGAACGTGCCTGATATCGGTGGCGACGAAGTTGAAGTCACAGAAATCATGGTAAAAGTAGGCGACACCGTGACAGCTGAGCAATCGCTGATCACCGTAGAAGGCGACAAAGCCTCTATGGAAGTCCCTGCGCCGTTCGCGGGCAAAGTTAAAGAAATCAAAATCGCTGCGGGCGACAAAGTCAGCACCGGTTCTCTGATCATGGTCTTCGAAGTTGCAGGTTCTGGTGCAGCAGCACCGGCCGCAGCAGCAGAAACCAAATCAGACGCGGCTCCAGCAGCTCCAGCTCAGACCGGCAGCAAAGAAGTGAACGTACCAGATATCGGTGGCGACGAAGTTGAAGTCACTGAAATCATGGTTAAAGTTGGCGATAAAATCAGTGCAGAACAGTCACTGATCACCGTTGAAGGCGATAAAGCTTCAATGGAAGTCCCGGCACCGTTCGCGGGCACCGTGAAAGAAATCAAAATCGCTGCGGGCGACAAAGTCAGCACCGGCTCTCTGATCATGGTCTTCGAAGTAGAAGGCGCTGCGCCTGCTGCTCCGGCGGCTAAGAAAGAAGAAGCGGCTGCACCTGCGAAACAGGAACAGAAAGCGGCTGCCCCTGCTGCTTCAGCCGCGAGCAAAGGCGAATTCGCTGAGAACGACGCTTACGTTCACGCCACGCCGGTTATCCGTCGTCTGGCCCGTGAATTCGGCGTTAATCTGGCGAAAGTCAAAGGGACTGGCCGTAAAGGTCGTATCCTGCGCGAAGACGTTCAGACTTACGTGAAAGACGCAGTCAAACGTGCTGAAGCCGCTCCGGCAGCAGCAACGGGTGGCGGTCTGCCGGGCATGCTGCCTTGGCCGAAAGTAGACTTCAGCAAGTTCGGTGAGATTGAAGAAGTTGAGCTGGGCCGTATCCAGAAAATCTCTGGTGCGAACCTGAGCCGTAACTGGGTGATGATCCCGCACGTTACGCACTTCGACAAAACCGATATCACTGAGCTGGAAGCGTTCCGTAAACAGCAGAACGATGAAGCCGCTAAACGCAAACTGGACGTGAAATTCACCCCGGTCGTCTTCATCATGAAAGCCGTTGCCGCTGCGCTTGAGCAGATGCCACGCTTCAACAGTTCACTGTCTGAAGATGGTCAGAAACTGACGCTGAAAAAATACATCAACATCGGTGTGGCGGTAGATACGCCAAACGGTCTGGTTGTTCCGGTCTTCAAAGACGTGAACAAGAAAGGCATCGCCGAGTTGTCCCGTGAGCTGATGGCTATCTCCAAGAAAGCCCGTGACGGTAAACTGACTGCTGGCGAAATGCAGGGCGGTTGCTTCACTATCTCCAGCCTCGGTGGTATCGGGACGACCCACTTCGCGCCAATCGTCAACGCGCCGGAAGTGGCTATCCTCGGTGTTTCCAAGTCTGCTATCGAGCCAGTCTGGAACGGTAAAGAGTTCACACCGCGTCTGATGATGCCAATGTCGCTCTCCTTCGACCACCGTGTCATTGACGGTGCCGATGGTGCGCGCTTCATTACCATCATCAACAACGTGTTGTCTGACATTCGCCGCCTGGTGATGTAAGCGAAAAGCCGGCCAATCGGCCGGCTTTTTTCTGATAATCTCTTCATGCTGTTTGAGATTTTCCGGGGCTAAGCACAAATCGTATGCCGTTTGTTGTTTCAAATTTGTTAACAATTTTGTAAACTGCGGGCGGATAGAACGACCCGGTGGATGATGGGCGTTGCGACATAAAAATGACGTCAGACCCGCCGGACATAAATTAAGAGGTCATGATGAGTACTGAAATTAAAACTCAGGTCGTGGTACTTGGGGCTGGCCCTGCGGGCTATTCTGCTGCTTTCCGTTGCGCTGATTTAGGTCTTGAAACCGTTCTGGTTGAGCGTTATTCCACCCTCGGTGGCGTGTGCCTGAACGTAGGTTGTATCCCTTCTAAAGCTCTGCTGCACGTCGCGAAAGTGATCTCTGAAGCAAAAGCACTGGCAGAACACGGTATTGTTTTCGGTGAGCCGAAAACTGACATCGACAAAGTTCGTGTCTGGAAAGAAAAAGTCATCAACCAGCTGACCGGTGGTCTGGCAGGTATGGCGAAAGGCCGTAAAGTCAAAGTCGTGAACGGCTTGGGCAAATTTACTGGCGCAAATACTCTGGTTGTTGAAGGCGAAAACGGTCCTACGACCATCACTTTCGACAATGCCATCATTGCGGCGGGCTCCCGTCCAATCAAACTGCCGTTCATTCCACATGATGACCCGCGTGTATGGGATTCTACCGATGCGCTGGAACTGAAAACCGTCCCTGAGCGTCTGCTCGTGATGGGTGGCGGTATCATCGGTCTGGAAATGGGTACCGTTTACCACGCGCTGGGTTCTCAGATTGACGTGGTAGAAATGTTCGATCAGGTTATTCCTGCGGCTGACAAAGACGTGGTGAAAGTCTTCACCAAGAAAATCAGCAAGCAATTCAACCTGATGCTGGAAACCAAAGTGACTGCGGTAGAAGCCAAAGAAGACGGCGTCTACGTCACAATGGAAGGCAAAAAAGCCCCTGCAGAACCACAGCGTTATGACGCCGTGCTGGTGGCTATCGGCCGTGTACCCAACGGTAAACTGCTGGAAGCGGGCGCTGCGGGCATCGAAGTTGACGATCGTGGTTTCATCCACGTCGACAAACAAATGCGCACTAACGTGCCACACATCTTTGCAATCGGCGATATTGTCGGTCAGCCAATGCTGGCGCACAAAGGTGTTCACGAAGGTCACGTGGCTGCCGAAGTTATCTCCGGCAAGAAACACTACTTCGACCCGAAAGTCATCCCATCCATTGCCTACACTGAGCCAGAAGTTGCCTGGGTTGGTCTGACTGAGAAAGAAGCGAAAGAAAAAGGCATCAGCTACGAAACCGCCACCTTCCCGTGGGCTGCTTCTGGCCGTGCTATCGCTTCTGATTGTGCAGACGGTATGACCAAACTGATCTTCGACAAAGAATCTCACCGTGTTATCGGTGGTGCGATTGTCGGTACTAACGGCGGCGAGCTGCTGGGTGAAATCGGTCTGGCTATCGAAATGGGTTGTGATGCAGAAGATATCGCGCTGACCATCCATGCTCACCCGACTCTGCACGAGTCCGTGGGTCTGGCAGCAGAAATCTACGAAGGCAGCATTACTGACCTGCCAAATCCGAAAGCGAAAAAGAAGTAACTTTCTGATAATGACTTTCTGTTGAAAGTAAAAACGGCCCTATGGGGCCGTTTTTTTTGCCTGAAATCAGTGCCGAAGAGCCTGAACTCAATGCAAAAAAAATCAGTATTCGTCTGGCAGGCGCTTATTGATGGCAATCAGCTTTCCGTTCTGGATATCGATATAACCGCCTACGCGTAAATCCGCCAGAATCTTCATGACGCCACTGCGCGCTAAATTAGAACGCTCCAGAATGAAATTTGCCATGCTGTTTTTGCGGCGAATTTCTTCCGGTAAGCGCTCCATTTCCTGTAACAGGCCGCAAATAATGTCATAGGCAGTGCGGTTGATCATCAGGTCGGAATGGTAGCTGCGGTAATCGGTAAAGCTGGTGCTGTAAGCGATGAGCTCTCTCACCAGTTCATTATCGACAATCAGGTCGATAGCCGTCTCGCGCGACAGCGCACTCACCTTACTTTCCTTTTTCCCTTTAAAAATAAAGGATGAACTGCTGTATTCAGACGTCATTAACCCCAGAATTGCGGGCGCGGTGGCGATGCCGTACAGCAAGTTGTCTGAAGATCGATAGACTTTGATTTCGCCTTCTAACAGCAAAATGATTTGCTGATGGCCGTCTTCTGCATTCATGGTGATAAGAGTATTTGCGTCGTCTGACACCACCGGGGAGGAGTGCGGGAGAAACGCGTCAACCAGGCGTGTGATGGCTTCTAACGGTTTTTGACCCGGTGGCGATTTTTTACCTTTGTGTGGAATATTACTGTTCGTCTTCATGTTCGATAAGTTTCTCGTCAGAGGGCCGGTCATTGCTTCATGCTATCAAGTTTGGCATAGGGTTATAGAAGATTCTTAAACATTTAAATGTTATCTGCACGCCAGTATCTGCCCGCTGCGCAAGGCGTTAGCCGATGCCATAACGGCATATCGGAAAGGAATATTTTGTCCTTAACGATTCAGCAAGAATTTAATGTTGCTTTTTTGTAAACAGATTAACACCCCCTGAAAATCCTGCTATGCTGCTTCGGCGCTAAAGGACACTGTGCTCCGGTTCAGGATGTGTCGTAAACCGACAAAGAAACAATCATACCCGCAGTGTCCCCGACTCATCAGACAATCCGATATTCCGCTGTCCCTGCAGGATTACTACCGGTCTGATGAGGGAAGCCAGGCATAATAAATGACAATGAGAGCGAGGAGAAAGTCGTGCTAGAAGAATACCGTAAGCACGTAGCCGAGCGTGCTGCAGAGGGCATCGTCCCTAAGCCACTTGATGCTTCACAGATGGCAGCGTTGGTTGAGTCCCTGAAAAATCCGCCGAAAGGCGAAGAAGATACTCTGTTAGACCTGCTGATTAATCGTGTTCCACCGGGCGTCGACGAAGCCGCCTATGTTAAAGCCGGGTTCCTGGCTGCAGTCGCCAAAGGCGAAACTACCTCCCCGTTGGTCACTCCTGAAAAAGCCGTTGAACTGCTGGGCACCATGCAGGGCGGTTACAACATTCATCCGCTGATCGACGCACTGGAGAGCACAACGCTGGCACCTATTGCCGCCAAAGCGCTGTCTCACACGCTGCTGATGTTTGATAACTTCTACGATGTGGAAGAAAAAGCACACGCCGGCAACGAATACGCGAAAAAAATTCTGCAGTCATGGGCCGATGCCGAATGGTATCTGTCACGCCCTCAGCTGGCTGAAAAAATCACCGTTACTGTCTTTAAAGTGACGGGCGAAACCAACACCGATGATTTGTCACCGGCTCCGGATGCCTGGTCCCGTCCAGATATCCCGCTGCACGCGCTGGCAATGCTGAAGAACGAACGCGAGGGTATCCATCCGGATGAACCTGGCAGCGTCGGTCCGATCAAGCAAATCGATGAACTGAATAAAAAAGGTTTCCCGCTGGCTTACGTTGGTGACGTAGTCGGTACTGGATCCTCACGTAAATCAGCCACCAACTCCGTGTTGTGGTTCATGGGCGATGATATTCCTCATGTGCCGAACAAACGCGGCGGCGGTGTGGTTCTCGGCGGTAAAATCGCGCCAATCTTCTTCAACACCATGGAAGATGCCGGTGCATTGCCGATCGAAGTGGACGTTTCTGACCTGAATATGGGCGATGTTATCGACATCTATCCGTACCAGGGCGAAGTGCGTAACCACGAAACCAACGCAGTGATCGCCACTTTCGAACTGAAAACCGACGTACTGCTCGACGAAGTGCGTGCGGGTGGCCGTATTCCGCTGATCATTGGCCGTGGTTTAACCACCAAAGCCCGTGAGTCACTGAAACTGCCTCAGAGCGAAGTGTTCCGTATTGCTAAGCCAGTTGCTGCAAGCAATAAAGGTTTCTCGCTGGCGCAGAAAATGGTTGGCCGCGCCTGTGGCGTTGCCGGTATTCGTCCGAACGAATATTGCGAACCAAAAATGACGTCAGTGGGTTCTCAGGACACCACCGGTCCTATGACCCGTGATGAGCTGAAAGACCTGGCCTGTCTGGGCTTCTCAGCCGATCTGGTGATGCAGTCATTCTGTCATACCGCTGCGTATCCTAAGCCGGTTGACGTGACCACACACCACACGCTGCCCGATTTCATCATGAACCGCGGCGGTGTTTCACTGCGCCCTGGCGACGGTATCATCCACTCGTGGCTGAACCGTATGCTGCTGCCGGACACAGTCGGTACCGGCGGTGACTCCCATACCCGTTTCCCGATCGGGATTTCCTTCCCTGCGGGCTCCGGTCTGGTGGCGTTTGCTGCGGCGACCGGCGTGATGCCTCTTGATATGCCGGAATCCGTTCTGGTGCGTTTCAAAGGCAAAATGCAACCGGGTATCACCCTGCGTGATCTGGTTCATGCGATCCCTTACTACGCGATCAAAGAAGGTCATCTGACCGTTGAGAAGAAGGGTAAGAAAAACCTCTTCTCAGGCCGTATTCTGGAAATCGAAGGTCTGCCGGAACTGAAAGTAGAACAGGCATTTGAACTGGCGGATGCGTCCGCAGAACGTTCAGCGGCAGGTTGTACGATCAAACTGGATCAGGCGCCAATCAAAGAATACCTGAGCTCTAACATCGTGCTGCTGAAGTGGATGATCTCTGAAGGTTACGGCGATCGTCGTACCATCGAGCGCCGCATCAAGGGCATGGAAGAGTGGCTGGCTAATCCGAACCTGCTGGAAGCCGATGCCGATGCCGAATACGCGGCGGTCATCGAAATCGATCTGGCTGACATCAAAGAGCCGATCCTTTGTGCGCCGAACGATCCGGATGATGCGCGTCTGTTGTCTTCCGTGCAGAACAGCAAAATCGACGAAGTGTTCATCGGTTCGTGCATGACCAACATTGGTCACTTCCGTGCGGCAGGTAAACTTCTCGACAGCCATAAAGGCGCGTTGCCAACCCGTCTGTGGGTTGCGCCACCGACCAAAATGGATGCAGCTCAGCTGACCGAAGAAGGCTATTACAGCGTCTTTGGTAAGAGCGGTGCGCGTGTAGAAATCCCAGGTTGTTCACTGTGCATGGGTAACCAGGCGCGTGTGGCCGACGGTTCTACCGTGGTTTCCACCTCTACCCGTAACTTCCCGAACCGTCTGGGCAACGGTGCTAATGTTTATCTGGCATCGGCTGAACTGGCGGCTGTTGCGTCCCTGCTGGGACGTCTGCCAACGCCGGAAGAATACCTGGGTTACATGGCTGAAGTGGATAAGACAGCGGCAGATACCTACCGTTATCTGAACTTCGACAAGCTGAGTGAATATACGGATAAAGCTGACGGCGTGATCTTCCAAACCGCAGTCTAAATCGTCTTTCTTGACGACAGTGATTTGAAGAAGGCTGCGGCCTGATGCGGATCATAGAAGATAACCAGACCGATCCCATGGCTGGTGTAAAAAGGGTTCATGTTCAACATGAACCCTTTTTTATATTTGCTTTTTAATGCAGCTAAGTGATTATAATATATTATTAATAAATGGGATTATCTTTACTGTTTATTTTTTCTTAAATAATCATTAAGTGGATGCCGCGGGACTGAACGTTTAGTTTCTGCGGTTCCGCGAACTAAATCTGCCTTCCCAGTTTATTTCGCCTTTTTCATGATAAATATCGAGCGAAATAAACAATGCGCGTCTCAAAAGCAATTTGCTTATTACAAATAGGCCTTCAGTTTTCTTATTCTTCCATGTGCATTTACGCCTTTTCATTTGACGCCGCCGCTGAAGCCAGGGCGCCTGTGGTGTCTGAGAAAACGGCAAATGAAAAGTTACCCTCTGCCAGCCGCCAGGGAGGAGCTTCAGACACGACGACAGCTTCGGATACCGAGAGTAATACCTCAATGGCAGGGCTCGCCGCTCAATCCGGTGCAATGCTTGCGGGAAATTCATCAAGTGATGCGCTAAAAGGTATGGTCGCTTCCGGTGCCACCGGCAAGGCGGCGCAAAGCGTGGAGTCCTGGCTAAACCAGTTCGGGACCGCGCGCGT
>NZ_QZWI01000007.1 GCF_003614975.1 Rahnella bruchi
ACATTGCGGGCGGGATGTTGCTAATTGCTTTTTCTCTGCACAGCCTGATCCCGTAATTCATCATTTATAGCGACAACGTCCGCTCTTGGCACACAGTAGACAAACACCTGACGTTGAAGGTCTGCTGAGAGCGAACAGCGGACATTTGATTAATGTCAGCAATGACATTTTCTAACTCCACCTAATCCTTGTGAAGTCTGTAAAAAAGCAAGTTGAAAAACTCCGCTTGCGGTAAATCGTATTAGGTTAAAGCCTCCGCTGCCGGAGTTTACCGAATGGCGCAGCAGGCAAACCGGCGCGTTCTGGCCCGGTGCTGATCGCCAGCCCCCTGTATCTTGTATGTCTCTACTGAGAGCGCTTGCCTGCCTGCTAATTAACGGATCACACTGACATTTTCCAGTTTCACCGGGGTTTCAGGCTTATCACCGACCTGCATAGCGATTGGAACGAAGATATTAAGCTCCTGGATCCAGGCTAGTTTGTCACTGCTGGACACTTGTCCCTCATTGGTTGCACTGCACTCAACTAACAGATATTTCCCGCCGAACACCGGCGAAAGGGTATTTGCATCGCCCTCGTTTGTCACTTCACATCGTAATGTGGAAGCCGTGACTTTCTTATCGGCGTCAATACTTTCCCACTGCGCCTGATAACGTTGCCCTGTGACTAGCGGGAAGCGCAGATCCGTCTGTAATTTATTGAGCAACGATGCCCCAGAGCTAATGGACATGGTGTATTTAAGCTGTAGCAGATTGGCCAGCGTTAACCGTTGCACCGTCCAGATACCGTAATCTTCCAGCTTGCGTACGTAACCATCGGGTTGCGCATCCAACTGCACGGCGACCTTAGCGAGCGCGCTGACTTCGGTATAACGAACCTGTTTGAAGCGTGGAAGCGCCCAGGGTTTAATCAATGACTGAGCCTGATGCTCAATGGCAGCAGTAAGAGGATATTTTTTCAGCCACTGCGGATTATTATTGCTCAGGTCGGGCATTGATGGCCCCATCACCGTTGACGCCCGCTTATTCGCGGCAGGCACAAAATGCCCTTCGGCAGTAAATTTTTTCCCGGAGGGTAAATCGCAGAACTCCCTGAAACGCTTCATCATCTGAGAGGTGATTTCAAAGCTACTTTGGCGGCGAACAATGTCAGCCGTTATGAGTGAGTCCGTCACGCGCCCCTCGCTGTCAAAGTTCATCGCTGCAACAGCCTTACCCTGATGGGTCTTGCAGTTGTATATGTAGTGTTCAATCTTTAATACCAGCGGCGCGTCGTAAGGCGGCTCCCAGACGATATCTGCCATGTCATACCCCATGTGCACGGATAAGTTATCGCCAGTGTGCTGAATACTATTCACATCGACCAGATTGGTGATGCCAACCTCTGACGTGGCGGATAACTTTTCCCACCTGACCTCTTTTATGGGGAGCTGACAAACCGTACGGACATCCTCCGGTGTCATTTGCTTATCATCCTGTGCCGGTGCATATCGCAGATAGCTGTTGCCGTATGAGCGCGTGGAGGTATAGCCCTGGTCATTCAATAAATCCATGTACAGAAGCTGTGCCTTCCCCTGTTTACAGTCAACAGAACGCCATTGCTGAGCTGTCTTTCCGTTGCTGAAGTTCAGAGACACCATATAATTCACACGATCGTGAATTCTGACAATGGATAAGGGATTCGTACCGCCGCCTGTCAATGTGGGCTTTTCAGCAGCCTGAGAGAAAGCAAGAGGGAAGAGCGACAGAAAAATAAGCGGGCGAACTGCAGGTCGAACGAAGTACATACATGTTCCTTCATATATTGACTGAGAACTAATGGTATCGGCAACAGGGGGGAAATTACTAGTCTGGCTTGATATGACCAAAAATATCATTGGTATGAGAGGTTACTTTCAGCCGATTTAGGCGGATGGCTGCCAATACGCAGTAGAGCGACTCCGAGCCCATTAAATCTCATATCCACATCTACCGTGGAGTTCATGACTTGGTTGAACTAACCATCTGACTATTTATATGTGACCTGCTCCCCGATGATTGACACCGACTGTTGTTAGCTACTTCCGCCCCTGGCACATACCGGACATTTGCCGCTATGACCGAGTGTTTTCGTAAGGCTAGGCCTCAAACATCTCCGCCCCGATATAAGACCCTTCTTTCGGTGCCGGAGGTACGAAGAAGATCCCTGAACCGATGTGAGAGATGTATTCGTTAAGCGCGTCGGATGCGCCGAGTTTAGTCTGCAAGGCTTCGAACTGCGCCGGGTCTTTCTGATAGCTGATAAACAACAGTCCGGCATCAAGTTGCGCCATGTTATTTAGCCCGTCGGTGTAGTTATAAGAACGGCGGAGGATTTTAATCCCGCCGTTGTTCTCATGCGCTGCCAGACTGATATGTGCAGTCGCCGGGATCACCAGATTGCCATCGGCATCTTTTTGGGTGAACTGAGGAGTATCAAACTCTTTGGTACCGGTCAGTGGCGCACCGGAAACCTTATGCCGTCCGAACACATTATTCTGGTCACTAACCCGGTCAGTATCCCAGCTTTCAATGTGAATTTTGATTTTCCGCACCACCTGATAACTGCCCTGCTGCTGCCACGCCGGACCGCCATCTTTGATCCAGACATATTTGTCAAAATCTGCTTTCTCGGTGATGTTGCGGGTGCCGTCTTTAAAGCCGAACAGGTTACGCGGCGTGGACTGCCCTTTACCGGCAGATGCGCGGCCAAAGCCCATCACCGTCCAGCGGGTTGCTGCTGCGCCGGTGCTTTTGGCGATACGCGCTAAATCGCGGATGGCGTGATAAGCCACCTGTGGATCGTCAGCACAGGCCTGCAAAGAGAGATCACCGCCGGTCAGTTCCGGCTGCATATCGTCACTCGGCAATTGCATCAGTTCGCGCATCAGTTGCGGTTTTTGTTTTGCCAGTCCGAAGGTGTCAGTGAAAACGCGCGGTCCCAGTCCGACAGTAACGGTCAGTGACGCCGGACCGAGATCCATCGCTTCGCCGGTATCCATGCCCACGCCGCTGTCGCGCGCCGGTTCCACCTGACCGATAATGCCGCCTTTCATTAACTGCGCAATTGCCGATGACCAGCGTGCCAGCAACACCTGTAAATCCTGGCGGCTGGTGGTGGTCAGGTCAAAGGTCATGTACATGATATGCCGCTGTGGCGGCGTGGTGACGCCCACCTGCCCGCCGTTACCGTAAAACGGATACTGCCGCGACAGATCGATTCGGTCTTCAGGGTCATGCGCCGCCACCGCCTGACCATGCGCATGGGCGACCGTCGGGATCGCCAGTGCGCTGGCACCTGCTACCGCACCCTTGAGTAAATCACGGCGGGAAAACTTACCGGCCTCCCTGGCCGGTTCGCGTTGTTCATTCATTTATCAGGCTCCCTTATTTGCCGCGACTTTCTCACCGATTTTAGACAGAGGTTCCTGCAACGCCTGAATAGAACGGCTCAGCTTCGCAGCATCAGAGGCTTTGAGTTCAGCGGTGTAATATTTGTATCCGCCGGGAACGCTGGTATCACGGTAGGTTTCCAGCAGCGTATGGACAGCAGTGAATTGCGCAGCAACCTGCTTAGTCAGCGCCGGATCGATTTTTTCCAGACCCGGTTGCAGGAAAGCAAACGCCTGTTGCGCGCCTTCGACGTTACCAGCGAAATCCACCAGGTCAAAGTGGCTGAACGCTTCTTCTTCGCCGTTGATTTTGGTGTTCTGCACTTCTTCCAGCAGGTCTGCGGCACCGTTGGCCAGATCTTCCGGTTTGTACGTCAGGGCTTTAGTCAGCGTATCCAGCTGCGCGACGTTTTTCTGCAATTCAGCCGCCAGCTGTTTGGTTTCAGGGGTGATTTTTCCCTGACCGAACAGGTCACGCTCAATGGCGTGGAAGCCGTGCCAGCCCGCTTTCGGATCCAGATTTGAGCCACGCATGTCGATCAGATAATCGAGGTTGCCGGAATTATCGGTCGCCTTGAAGCCCGGCAGCACAAAACCGTCGACATCAGATTCGATACGCTCATAGAACGGACGCGCTTTGGCGTAATCCGCTTTGGCTGTCGCCAGGTCACCGGCATCGATATCCGCTTTCAGGCGGTTGACCGCCACGACCATCGCATCCACTACGCCATTGACGTAAGTAGCGTAATCTTTGGTGCCCTGCGCCAGAATCGTCGCAGTGCTGCCCGCGGGTTGCGCGGCACTTTTACCGGTCACGGTAAAGTCAGCCATCTCATGTTCTGCGCCCGGACAGTAAATCTGATATTTGCCGCCATCCAGCGTCAGGGTGAATTTAACCGCAGGAAGCCCCGGAGCCAGGTTCTCTTTTTCGCCCAGAATACGGTTGTTGCTCAGCAGTTCCAGCTCGGTAATTGCCGTCGCGGTTTTATTGACCACGTTAAACGTTACCGGTCCGGCTTTTGCCGAATTATGTTCCACCACACAGGTGCCCCCCTTGTCGCCGGTCATGGTGATATTCACCTGTGAAACGCCGTTAGTCACCGGTGCCTGCGAAGCACTGGCTGGCGCGTCCAGCGAAAACATCAGCAATGCCGTCAGGCCCGCGGCGGTCATCAGCGATTCTTTTTTCTTAACATTCTTCTTACGCATGAATTTCTTATCCTTTATTTTTAGGCAAATTGGTGTGTGATTGGGAACCGAAAGACAGGTCATATTCCCTGATAACAGATGACCGTTCGTGACGGAATTTCAGTAAAACCCGCAGTGCAGATACAGCAAAAATCAGGGCCAGTGCCGCCAGCAAAGCGGGCAGCATGTAAGCCCAAAAACGATAAGTGTCCTGATAAGTTTGTCTCTGTTGCAGAACGTCAGAAACATGCTGCAGATACGCGCTGCTCACCTGCCAGTTGCAGGCAGAAACATCGGCAGTCGGCGTGCGTACTGTTACCGTGCGCGGCGATTGCAGGCCGCTGCCGGAAAGCGTGATCACTTCCTGGGCCTGTCCGCTGGCGTCGAGTAAAGCGTCCCCGGCAGCAGACGCCTGAACGTTGCAATGCACCGTCCACTGCGCCTGATACGGTCCCGGATGCATCGCCGGGTTCAGGCCGATGGGGATACGGTTACCGTAAAGCGCCACCACCTGATCCAGCGTCACTTCGTCCGGCGCACCATAGGGGGTCACGGATTTTTTGATATTCCATTCGCGTATTGGCAAACCCGCGCGTTCACCGGGGATAGCGGCATCGGGCGCAAGCGCTATCTGGGTTATCTTGCCAGCGGCGGATTGCACACTGAGCTGATAGCCGTTACCGGCGGTGACGAGAAGTTGCAACTGACCGGCAGGTGTTTGCTCCGCGCTGCTCACCAGCGGCGCGCTGCCCGGCAGTTGCAGGGTAAACGAGGGATAAAACAGGAAAAGCGCCAGCGCAGCGAGTGCCATCACACCAGCGAAAGCCAGCGACAGACGCGCTGCTTTTTCCGGTGCAGGACGACGGTGTGCAGGCCAGTACACCATTACCGAAACAATGCCGATATACAGCACCCAGGCTACAGTCTGAATCTGATTCGGATCAGGCGGAATGCCCAGCACGCCGGTGATCAGCGCTGAACGGATAGTGCCCGGCGGAACCAGCCAGGACAAGTCGGCAATACGCTGCTGGCCGATATTCAGCCAGCCCGCTTCGTGGGCGGTTTGCAGAGAAGTAATGATGAGACCGCCCGCCACCAGGATCAGGAACAGGCCGGTAAAGCGGAAGAAGCGCGACAGATTAATGCGGATGCCGCCAAAATAAATACCGCAGCCGATGATCACCGCCACCACAAGGCCGATGACTGCGCCGACCGCAGCCCACATCGCGGACTGCGCCACCGAGAAGGTCGCCAGCAGAAAGACACTGGTTTCAAAGCCTTCTTTCAGCACCGCCAGAAACGCCATGCTGGCCAGCGCCCAGGCACTGGACTGGCTGATAGCCTCAGCGGCGTCGGTTTCCAGCTCCTTTTTCATGTTGTGCGCGTGGGTGTTCATCCACATGATCATGCCGGTCACGAAGAACACGGCGACTGCGCCGATCACCGACTCCATCCCTTCCTGACTGGCCTGCGGCAAGGCGCGCTCTGTCATTTCCAGTGCAATGCCGACAATCACTGAGAGCACCAGCGCCAGCACGACGCCGACCCACATCGCAAAAAGACTTTTGCCATTTTTACGTAAAAAGGCCGCAATAATGCCGACGATCAGCGCGGCTTCCAGGCCCTCACGCAGACCAATAATAAAGGTGGCTAACAAAGGTAACTCCAGCAACAAGAAGCATTATCAAATTATTAATGATAATTGATATCAGTTAGCCGCATAACTGGGAAGGAATGGAGTATGAGGATTTGCAACAGATTGCGTGAGAAATGACATTTTGTGGTAAAAAGTGCGTTTTTTGTAACCAGTTGAAAATATCTGAAATTCCGCCACTTCCTTGTGGCCTGCCCATTTTGAAACGCCGGGGCTCATTGCTACGGGAAAGCACCCTTACGATGATCATTGCTTAGACTTCAGCCAGATAACTCCCAGCACGGCCAGCAGGATAAACACGCCGAGGGACGCATAGGCAAGCCAGTCGTTCACCTGTGAGAGGACATCGCCGGACATCCAGCCCACTCCCAGCAGAACCCCGGTTTTGGGAATGGCCGCCACAATGTTATAGAACAGAAACGGCGCCAGCGGCATGCGCGACATACCGGCAGCAGTCAGTACCAGCGCGCCTGCGGAATGCGTCAGTTTACCCAGCACCAACATGCGCCCGCCCTTGCGGTCAAAACTGCGCACCACTTTTTCCAGCCGCTCCTGCGTCAGCCCGAGGCGCGACAGCCAGCCGGGTGGCGTTCCGTCCGGCCTGATAACCCATCGCCCCAGCGAGTAAAACAGCAAATCCCCGAACACTTCCACGGCCATCACCACGGCAAAAATCCCCGTTAAACTTAAATAGCCGAGACGCGCAAAATAACCGGCAATCACCGTCACTACCGGCCCTTCCAGGATGGCCAGCGGCGTCATGATCAGTAATCCGTGCGCACGGATGAGGGCTTCAAGTGAATCGAGTGAAAACATACTTTCCTCATGCAGCATAAAAAGCTAAAAAACGCACTTTGCGTTAAATATTTTCTTTCAGCCTTGAAATTATTAACTTCCTTGTCTATTACTTAACGTGAGTGATAAAGCGTTGTTTTACCGCAGGGTTTGTCACCAACAGGGTAATTATAAAATCGCTTATGGCAAGCACAGTTTATTCCCGTGATGGGGATTCTGACATTTGAGGCATACATGAAAAAAATTAGCGTAGTAGTGGCAGTAGCTCTGACCGGCCTGATCTCTTTCAGTGCTTTTTCCGCTCAGATGATGAAAAAAACTGAGTTTAAAAAAGTAGAATCTCAGTACACCAAACTTGGCTCAGTGAGCACCTCGAACAAAACGTCCCAGTCTGGCGCAATCGAAGATCTTTCCAAGCAGGCTGATAAGAAAGGCGGCGACGTCTTCGTATTAACCTCAGGCAACACCAATAACAAAATCCATGGCACTGCCGACGTTTATAAGAAAAAATGAGTAAGAAAAAATAAGTCTGCGATGTCGCAGTAACTTTAAGCATTAAACAAAAAGCCCGTTTTTATACGGGCTTTTTGTTGGGCATTTTTCATCCCCTCAACGCAATACAAAATCAGAGGGCATCCTTGCCCTGCCATCAGAAGCGGATTTTTATCCCGACCGTGCCGCTCACGTCATTGGAAATCTGACTTTTCGAGCCGCCGTTCTGGTAGCTTTTACCCACTTCGGTATACGCCTGCACTTCGCTGGTCGCCGCCCACGTCGCACCCAGCGCCACTTCTGTGCTGCTGTAACGCTGATCGGACGTCAGTGAGGTTTCACCGGCGTTGTTGCTGGTATTGACATAGGTGGTGGTGTCGCTGCCGTCTGACAATTCCTGCCACAAGTTAACCCGCACATACGGCTTCACGGTGCCGTGTTCGGTGTCGTATTGCGTGGTCAGACGCACGCCCAGGCGACCAATCACCGCATCATCCGCGCTGACCGAGGCACGGGTTTTGGCATCGCCCGGAATAATCACGCTGTCGAAATCACTGTGCTGCCAGATAAGCTGCGCCTGAGGTTCCAGCGCCCAGCTGCTGTCGCCCAGCTGATACGGTTTACCCACTTCGACCGACGCAATATAGGTATTGCCATCCGGACTCAGCGAGTCATGACTGCCCGGCATAGTGAGATCAATACTGTGATTGCCGTACTGCAACACGTTATCGACGTAGAATCCGTTGTCCGCCGTCCAGGTGGCGTAACCGCCCAGATAGAACGCGGTATCTGAGGTGTAACCCGCCGGACCATAACCGCCGGAATTCGCGCCCTGATAGTTGGTATCGATATCCAGCACCGTGGTGTACACCCCTGCCCGCCAGCTCTGATCCTGATACAAATCGACACCCGCCTGCATGCCGTTCATCCGCGAATCTGACTGGGTAGAGGTCGCATCGTTAAGGCTCTGATGGGTGGACTGAGCAATATACCGCGCCCAGAAACGTCCTTCCTGATCTTCCGGCGTTGCGGCGTTATACGGTTTTTCGTCCCCGACGCGCTGATGCAGCGTGCCGAGCACCGCGAGATCTGCCTGACGTGCCATACTCGCCAGACCGTCGAATACCGGCACTTCAGGACGGTAACTTGCCCGCAGGAACCAGTCTTCCCCCGCGCCCTGAGCGTTGGCAGCAAACAGACGGTACTGGAATGCGCCCGCATCCAGATGGTCGGCACCCAGCGTGAAGGCATCTTTAGTGGTTTGCGCGGTGGTCGTCGCGCCGTTCAACGCTTCAACCACAGTGATACCGTCACCGGTGGTTTGCTCGCCGAGCTGACTGACATCGATATCCAGACGGGTGACACCCGTCGCCGACCCGCCGTTGATCACCAGACGATCCGCTACGCCCGGACTGTGCTGCTGAGCAGCAATTTTCAGTACACCGTTCATACCTACATAATCGCCGTTAACCGTCAGCGTTGAACCGACATCGCCGCCGCGCAGATTAATGGTGCCCTGGTTAATCACCGAGCCCACCGTCTGGCTGTTACCACCGGTATCGAGCAACGCACCGGCGCTGACGATATGGTCGGATTTGGCGCTCAGGGTATTGGTGCCGTTCGCCAGCAAGGTGCCGCTTTGCACCAGCGTAATACCGGAATAACTATTAATGCCGCCCAGCACCGTGGTGCCGGATCCCTGTTGCCAGACCTGACCGGTTCCCGAGATATCGCCCGGCAGAGTCAGCAGATTAGAACGATTAATCTGCAAGATGGCGTTATCAACGATATCGCCGACGATGCTGCCCTGTTCGCCGCCGTTACCTAACTGAAGGTTCCCCCCGCTGATGGTGGTGACGCCGGTATAGGTGTTGTCGCTGTTCAGCGTTAAAGTGCCGCTGCCGGTTTTAGTCAGCGCGCCGTCGCCGCTGAGAACACCGTTCATCGCCACATTATTGCCGTTGGTGTCCACCGTACCGCCGCCATTTTGCAGGCTGACGGCGCGGCTGGTGTCAAAGGCGCTGCCATAAAGCAGCGTGCCGCCGTTAAAGCCCAGCCCGGTACCGGACTGACCGAGGTTGTTGTCCGCGGAAACCTGCAACGTACCGGCTGTGATTTGTGTGCCGCCGCTGTAGGTGTTCGCCCCGTTGAGGACTAACGTACCGGCGTCCGTTTTATCAATGCCGCCGCTGCCCGCGATTTGTGAATTGATGGTCGCCACATACTTAGCGCCTTCCGCCGTGCCGTCGCCGACGCGGATTTGCGTGTCCGCCGTGCTGGTGGTGATCACGCCGTCGTTAATCACATATCCGTCGGTCGCAAACTGCGCGCCGCTGATCATCACCGCGCCAAGGCTGTTATCTACCGTCACATTGCCTTTCTCGCCGCCAAAAATCGCGAAGGAGTTATTGCTGAACGGAGCGTTGAAACGACCGTCCGGATTGGTGACATCGGTTGACCAGTTGTCATTGCCGGAGCTGTTCTGCCAGATGCCGTCGCCACCGTTGATCTGACTGTCGTTTTTGTTGGCGCTGTCCGCGCCGTCCCAGAACCGCAAGATAACGCCGGTGCGATTCACCAGGTTGACCTGATTAGCCACCGACGTCTGCACATACATGTCATCCGCAGCCGCCGGAGCCGTACCGATATCCAGCGTATTATCCGTCAGCGCGCCGGTGTAATTGATGACACGGTAAATACCGACATCAAACGTCCCGCCCGGCGTCTGGGTGATATTCAGTTTGCCGTTCAGATTCAGGTCACCGTTGACGTTAATCAGGTCATTGAGACTGCCGCCAGCGGTGAAGGCCTGGCCGAACTGGAAATCAAGTTGCGAGTTCTGATTCAGCGTCAGCCCGCCCGTGGTCAGCACACCGACGCTGTTGAGATCCGCGCCCGCCGCCAGATGACCGTTATCCGCCACGGTGACGTTGCCGCCCAGCGTGCCGTTACCGCCAAGCGTTGCGCCTGAAACCACGCTGACTGCGCCGGTCGCCGCCTGCTGATTGCCGTTGACCAGCAATACACCCTGCTGAACATCGGTCGCGCCGGTGTAGTTGTTGTCGCCGGTCAGCGTCAGCGTACCGGTGCCGGTTTTGGCAAGACTGCCGTTAACGCCGCTGATAATGCCGCTGATGCTGTCATTGAGATTGAGCGCACCTTCAATCAGCTGCGCTGCGCCCAGCACCACATTCCCCGCACCGGAAAGCGAACCGACTGACGTACTGCCGCTGACGTCCGCGATATTGACCACGCCGCCTGCGTTGTTGGCGATGGTGCTGCCCGCAGCGGTTGACTGACCGGCAAAGGCCACCAGCCCGCTGTTGTTGATGACTGAACTGCCGCCATCCGCCTGACCGCTGAGATCCATCTGCGTACCGGAGGCCAGCGTAAACTGCCCGTTGCCGCCGCTGGCATTATCGTTCAGCCGGACTGCCGCCCCGTTGGTGGCATTGATAATGCTGTCTGCCGCCGACGCGGTGTCATTGAAAGTGAGAATGCCGCTGTCGAGCGCAAAGCTGTGGGTTTCGGCGTTCGCATCGTTATTGAAATTGACGGTGCCTTGCTGGTTAACGGTGATCAGGCTATTTGCCGTGCCGAACACGCCGGTGGTATTGGCATCGACAGCGACGGTGGTTGCGCCGTTAGTGCCGGTAACGGTGGTCGGCCCCTGATACGTATTCGCCTGATTCAGTTCCAGCAAGCTGTTAGCTGTGGCGGCAGAATCCAGCACCGTCAGTTGTCCCAGCCCGCCGATCACGCCGGTTGGCGTGAAGGTGTGACCATACAAATCAAACTGACCACCGCCAAGACGACTGAGGAAAATCAGACGGTCGGTGGTGAAGTTATCGCCAATCTGTAGCGTCGAGTTGTTGTTTATCAGTATTGATGTGCCCGCTATCCCGAGGTTCTGGTCGGAGGAAACATTCAACGTACCGCCGAAGATTTCAGTCCCACCGGCGTAAGCGTTATTACCGGTCAGGATCAGCCTGCCCGGATCAGATTTGAACAGTTTCAGAACCTGACTGCCCGGCCCGGCGGTCACGAGATTGGCGTTGATGGTAGCCGTATCTCCGGCACCGGCACCGCCCGCGCCAACGCGGATGATGAAGTACGCATCCGCCGCCGTTTCGCCCTGATCCCGGTAAGCCGAAACCGGTGTGAGGTTAGTGGAACGGAACATCGTCAGCGGATCGCCATTGAGCACGTAGCCGTCGCTGTCGAACTGTATCCCCGCCGCAGTGACCGGATTGTAGAAGTTACTGACCGTGACCGTGCCTGCTGTGCCCTGAAATACTGCGAAGGATGCCTGGCTCCACGGATTGTTGCCAAAGCCGGTGGACGTAGTCCAGTTGTTGGTATCGCCCACCGCTCGGGATTGCCAGACGCCATTGCCGCCATCGACCTCATTGTTACCCGAGGTGCCGTCACCGTGGTTGCTGCCAAGCAGATCGCCGTCCCAGAATTGCAGCGTGGAGCTGGTTTGCGGTGAACTCAGCACCAGGTTGACCTGACTAGGGATCGATGTCTGCACGCCATACGTACTGTCGCTGCCCGGTGGCAGTGTCGTGACTTCCAGACCATTATTCGTCAGCGTGCCGCCATAGCTATAAAGGCGATACAGCCCCGGCAGGAAGCTGCCGCCGTCGGAAACCGTAACATTCAGTTGTCCGTCCAGCGTCAGGTTTTGGGCAACATTCACGAAGTCATTCAGCGCACCGCCTGCGGTGGTGAACTGCCCCAGCTCGAATTTATTATTGGTGGTCGGTGAAAGATTCAGACTGCCGTTGATGTTCAGCGTACCCGCGCCGCCGTCACCCGGTGAAAGCGTGGTATCTGCCGCAAATGTCACGTCACCGCCAATCGTGCCGGTCCCGCCAAGCGTTGTGCCGCTGGCCACCGTGGTGGCGCCGGTCGCACCGGACTGATTGCCGTTCACCAGCAAGGTGCCGCCGTTCACCTGCGTCACGCCCTGATAGGTATTCGCACCGCTTAACCGCGTGGTGCCGCTGCCGGTCTGGTAGAACGCACCGGTTCCGCTGATCACACCGCCCAGATTAACGGTATCGGACTGATTAATATTCAGCACGCCGTTATCAGTAATATTGGTCAGCTCAGACAATGCGCCCGGCGCACCGCCGTTGCCAAGTTGCAGCGTGCCGCCGCTGTCAATCAGCGTATTACCGGTGTAGGTATTTTCACCAGTCAGAATAGTGGTGCCGCCACCTGTGCGTTCCAGTCCGCCGGTGCCGCTGATAATGCCCGAATAAGTTTGCGTGGCAGAAAGGCCGTTAAACACCAGCAGACTATCTCCGCCGTCGGTGCTGACGTCGTAATTGTTGATGCTGGAAAGCGCGGCATCCGTGACGTTGTCACTGCTGCGCAATGTGCCGCCATCGGTAACCTGAATCAGCGGTGTGCCGGAAAGTTGCAGATTATCCACGACCTGCACATCGGCGCTGGTTCCGGTGACCGTCAGCGTGCTCCAGCCGGTGCCGATATTGGTCACCGGCAGCGCATCGGCCACGAGCGAACCAATCTGCGCTGAACCTGCGCCCGCATGGGTATTGGTGAACGTCAGCGTGCTGTTGCTGCCGCCTTCACTGAGAATGTGGGAAGTGGTGGTGAGATCCACATCGCCGATATTGGCGCGATCGTTACCGTCTGCACCGGTGAAATCCACCGCGCCATTCAGCGTGCCACTGTTCCAGGTAAAGGTATCGGTGCCGGAGCCCAGATTGATCAGCCCGGTGGTCGCCTGCGTGCCGGAAAGCGTGACGTTGTCACTGCCGCTGCCAGTCAGTAAGGCGGTCGCCGTATTGCTGGCAGCGCTGAGCGTCCCCTGATTGGTGACGGTGTTATTTGCTGTACCGCTGGCGTCAATGACGACGGAGTTCGGACTGGCATCCGTAATTGTTCCGGTGTTGATAAGGGTGCGGTTGGCCGCCGTGCCGTTGATGCGGATCAGCGCCAGCGGATTGAGCGCACCGGTGGCATTAATCGTGCCGTTATTGGTGAACGCGCCCGCGTTGGTAGCGAGAACTGATGTGTTGGTGTTACTGCTGGTTTGAATGTTACCGTTATTGGTCACCGCGCTGGCATCTTCTGCGGATATCGCCGCGCCGCTGGTTGCGCCCATAGTGATATCCGCACCGGAGGTTACGCTGCCGTTGGTTTTTGCCAGGATCCCGTTACCGTTCGCGCCCGTCACATCAATGGTGTAACCGGTGCCGATAGTCAGATTACCGGTCGTATTGCTGCCGTCAGTCTGTTCAAACGCAAAGCCCGCGCCGCTGCCTGACACATTAAGCTGGTTGCCGGAACCCTCGGCATCGAAGGTTACGGCGGTACGGATTGCCGGGCCGTCAGCCGCGTTAATGGTGACGCCGGTCAGGTTAATATTCGAGGTGTCAGCCTTATTGTTGATGCCCGCGCCGGTACCGCTGATATCAATTTGCGTATTGCTTGCCGTCAGGGACGAAGATCCGAGATCCATCAGGATGCCGTCTGCCCCGTTGCTGGCGGTAATATGGTTATTCGTTCCGCTTATCGCCAGAGACGCACCGTTACCCACCAGCTGCACTGCCGCCAGACCGCCATTGGCCGTCACGTTCCCGAGCTGCGTGACCTGCGCGCCTGCGCCCTGAACTTTTACCCCGACGTTATTGCTGCCTGCGGCACCGGTCACCGTGATGTCACGCAAATTGGTCAGCGTGCCTTTATCCTGAATGTACACACCGATATTGTTAGTGCCGTTCACGTCGATTGGCGCGTTATTGTTGGCAATACCGCCGTCGTGCAGGTAAATCCCGATATTGTTATTACCCGCCAGGCTGGTGCCGTCGCTTTCGATGTCCACGGTACCCAGCCAGGAAATGTCATACCCTTTAATGCCGCTCTGGCTGGCAGTGGTGCCGATATCCGCTCTTGAAAGCACATTGGTCGCCAGCGCATCCGCACTGTTGCCGATGGTGCCGTCAATCGAATAGTTACGACCATCGACCACCACGGCGGTGGCGTCGTTATGCTCAAGCAAAATGCCGCCGTTATTGATGGTGCCGGTCGCGCCGCCGGTGATTTTCACCCCGACCGCATTCTCCCCGCCGACGTGGATCGTCGCTAGTCCGGTATCCAGCGTGGTCAGCGAGTCATCGCCGCCGCCCGGCTGACCGTCTGCGCCGGTATCAAGTCCGTTGGCAAATACACCGGTAGAACCGGCACCCGTCACCGTTAACTGATACGGGCCAGCGTTGCCCGAGTCACCGTCAAACTGCGCGCCATGGTCGATAGCAAACAGGATAGACCCCGCCTGTCCGTTGTCTTTGATGATGGCACTGCCCAGATTGATTTTGGCATTCTCGCCATAGGCGTAATAACCAATCTGATTGGTGTTAGCGAAATTCAGGAGCGCATTAGTGCCTACGTTGATGGTCGCCTGTCCGCGTGCATGAACACCAATCGCCCCGGCAGACAGCAAGTTTATCGCCGAATTAACCGTAGCAGTCGCCTGATTACCGTTCAGCCCTTCAGCGTAAACGGCATAGTTACGGTAGGTGAACGGGTTACTGTCGCTGCCGCCATTATCGCCTGCCGCTCCGACAGTAATCGTTCCTGCACTGGTGGAATTCACGGTGGCGGTTGCCGTTCTGGCCAGCAGGTTGATCGCCACGTTGTTTTCACCAAACACACGGATAATGCCGGTATTGGTGACGTTGGTAGTGTCGGTGGCGGATAAGCCGTAGTTTTGCGCTGCTGAACCGTTGGACAAAATTTGCCCCAGCACGTTAATGGTGCCGCTGTTGAGTACCGTGCCGGTGCCGCCATTGACCAGCATGCCGACAGCATTTCGCGTCAGCGTACCCAGCGTGATGATACCGTCGTTGGTCACGTTACCGGTGCTGCTGGTGCGGACACCGGCAGACTGCACCGCACCGCCGACCATAGTGGTCGCAGAAGGTGCCGCGGTGGCGGTCACCGGATCGGTGCCGACATAAATATTCCCGCCGGTGGTGTTGGTAAACGTCGCTGCGCCGGAGATATCCGCGCCGTATCCGCTCGCGCGCCCGTCAGCGTTATGGGTGTTACCTGTCACCGCAATGCTGCCGCTGTTGGTGGCGGTGGTGGTGCCTTGCGCCTGCATACCGGTCGCACCATCGGTGGTGCCATCGGTCAGCGCAACGTTGATATAACCGGTGTTAGATAACTGGCTGTCACCCAGTCCCTGCATGGCGATGCTGCCCTGATTGCTGACATTCTGGTTGGTGCCCTCTTTTTCGAGGAACAGTCCGGCATTCAGGGTGCCGTTGTTGGTCGCGGTGGCGTCGGTCGCCATCATCCCCACGCCCGCCGGGCTGGAGCCGCTGCTGCGCCAGATATTGATGTTGCCGTCGTTGGTCAGTATCGCGCCGTTGTCGCCACGCATTACCGCCGTTGCCCCGTCCACGGCCAGACTGCCGGTGCTGGTGACGGTGCCCGTCGCGTTCGCGCCTGTGGCGTATATTACGTTAAGTTCGCCGGTTGCCAGCGTGGCGTTATTGGTGTGAGCGAGCATGTCATCCCACACGTGATAGGTCAGATCCACGCGGTTCTGCTGCTCGGCACTGAGCAAACTTTGAATGATGGCGTTATAGGTATTTTGCGCGATCACCGGTGAATCAATCACCGCCCCGCCATTTTGTGGCGGCAACGTCACCCCGCCGGTCAGCCAAAGCTGAACCTGACTATTTTCGCGGCTGGTTCCCAGCAGGAAGTCGTTCACGGTGGCAATATCTGCCGCCGAGTTAATGGTAAAGGTCCTTGAACCGGCCTGTACGACCCTTCCGGCCACCAGTACATAGTTCGGCAACGTAATCGAATCGTTGTATTGCGAACTGACCGCAGTTTCATTTTGCAGATCACTGGATATCACCGCTGCCGGTGCGAAATGCACGTAGTTATCCGACTGCCAGTTCACAGCGCTGGCTGCACCGGCACTGCCATCGGCTTTGGCCAGCGTGGAGTTTTTCGCCAGCAGTTCGAGGGTGTTCGCCGCAGCAGCTATCGGCGTGGTGCCGCTGGTGTCTGCGCCGATATTAATATTCGCGGTGCCGCCGGTGGAGGCCACGCTGGCGATACCGAAATTATTGTAAATATGGAAAGAGTTCGGATCGTAAACGTTCAGTGGCAAATCACCGACCAGTGAGGTGCCGGGGGCAGAAAAGGTCGAGGAATCATAAACTTTGATGACGGCATAACTGCCATCCAGCCCCGGTACGACTACGTTCAGTTCCTGATTTTGTTCCGGAACCGCCTGACTGGTGGAATAGCTGAAAGTATCGATATTGGCTGAGGTAATCGGCGTGACGACGTTATTGGAGTCAGTCGCCTGGATCACGGTGATGCGCCCCGGATCCGCGTCTGTGCCTGTGCTGTCGATCAGCCCGTTGCGTACCAGTAACTGCGTGGCGCTGCCGTCAGTGCCCGCGGCAATCGTTGGGATTGGCCCCAGAATATTGAGCGTCGTTCCGGCGGCGTAGTGTGTCGCGGTGGCGGTATCGCCATCAATAGTGAAAGCAAAACCCGTTTCCCGCAAAATGTCATAATTAGTCAGCGGCGGAAAATTATAAGTCGGATAAACATCAGCCCAGTTCACATCATCCGCCAGAGCGGGCGCTGCCGTCAGGGCCAGTGCCAGAGTCGCCGCTAATTTTGTGCGTCCGGATCCTTTGCGATGCCCTTTGGTTGTTTCAGGCGCGGCAACCCACGCAGACCTGATTTCACTCCACACCAGACGATAGATCTTATTCATGAGTCAGTTCCATCAAGAGAATTTTATAAGGCGACCGTTGTGGTCAGGCGCAACGCAAACAAGTTGAACAAGAGAAAACAAAAGGGAGCGAGGTAATATTTCCTTACCTCAAACTTAATTTTAAATATTCTGAAATTTCACTTACGAATTCCTAACATAAAGGTAAGCTACACTTACAAAAACGCAACTTTTTACTGATGAAATAGTGACTTCGCGTTCATTGCGCCTGAATGCCATATTTAAAATGAATAAAGGGAAAAATTATGCTGCTATCCGCCCCGCTGATGCTGGTCATCATAGGACTGGGATCCTTGCTGGCGCAGTGGCTGGCCTGGTTGTTAAAAATCCCGGCCATATTGCCTTTACTGTTGCTGGGGGTCGTACTCGGGCCAGTGACACACATCATTCAGCCTGACGCCCTGTTTGGGGATCTGCTGTTTCCACTGGTATCCATTTCGGTCGCCATCATTTTGTTTGAAGGCGCTCTGACGCTGCGCGTGGATGAAGTGCGCGGGCTCGGCGGTGTGGTGCGAAATCTGGTGACCATCGGGATGCTGGTGACGTTCGCTGTCATCAGCCTCGCCTGCTGGTGGCTGCTGGGGTTTGAACCGGAACTGGCAGCGCTGGTCGGTGCAGTAACGGTCGTGACCGGCCCGACAGTGATTGCGCCGTTGATGCGCGTAGTGCGTCCGAATGCGGCAATTAACCAGGTGCTGCGGTGGGAAGGGATTGTGATCGACCCGGTGGGTGCGATTTTTACCCTGCTGGTGTTTGAATTTATTACCCTGCGTGAACATGCCGAATCGCTGACGCATCTAATCTGGACGCTCGGGGAAACCGCCGCCGCAGGGCTGGTTCTCGGCTCAGTATTTGGTTACGTGCTGGGTGTCGCGCTGCGCCGTGTGTGGATCCCCGCGTATCTGCAAAACCTCGGCGTTCTGGCGGTGATGCTGACCGCTTTCGGGCTTTCCAACGCGCTGGCGGATGAATCCGGCATGCTGACCGTCACAGTGATGGGCATCTGGCTGGCGAACATGCGTGATGTCGATACCACTGACATTCTGGCCTTTAAGGAAGAACTTTCGGCCATCCTGATTTCAGCGTTATTCATTATTCTGGCGGCACGACTGGATATTCATGCGCTGATTGAAATGGGCTGGCCGCTGATTGGCCTGCTGTTAGTGGTGCAGTTTATCGCCCGACCGCTGTGTATTGCGGTCTCGACGTGGCGATCTTCCCTGCACTGGCGCGACCGCCTGCTGCTGTGCTGGATTTCTCCCCGTGGCATCGTGGCTGCGGCAGTCAGTTCACTGTTCGCCCTGACGTTACAACGCATGAATTATCCTCAGGCCGACAAACTGGTCACGGTGGTCTTTGCCATTATCATCGGCACCGTGGTACTGCAAAGCCTGACCAGCCGGGGAATTGCGCGCATGCTTCGGGTACAGCAGAAAACGCCACGCGGCGTACTGATTATCGGTGCAAACAGCGTAGCGCGGGTGCTGGCAAAAGTGCTGATGAAGCAGGACATTCCGGTGCGCCTCACCGACAGCAGCTGGGAATATTACCGGCAGGCGCGGATGGACGGTATTCCGGCCTATTACGGCAATGCGTGGTCAGAACATGCGGAGAATTTTCTCGATCTGAGCGGCGTATCGCAGGTGCTGGCGCTTTCGCCAAACCGCCATCAGAACGCGCTGGCGGTCTATCATTTCGGCCATATTTTCGGGCGGGAAAACGTGTTTGCCGTACGCTCCGGCCCTGCGCTCAAAGGCGCCCGCTCACAGGAAAACAGCCGTTTTCAGCGTCACGAAGTGCTGTTCAGCAGCGATGCGACCTATTCGAAACTCAGCTCTTTACTGGCCAAAGGCGCGGTGATTAAAGCCACCCACCTCAGTGAAAGTTTTGGCTGGATAGATTATCTGGAGAAAAACAGCGGCGTGCTGCCTCTGTTTGCCGTGAGTGAAAACGACACGCTGGTGGTGCTTAAGGACGGCAATACTCCGCCGGTTCCCTGCACACTGATTGCGCTGGTGCAGAACGAGGCATAAAAAATCCGCGCCGCTGATTCACCTTAATGGACAGCGCCGCGGGCTTTTTTCGTTACCGGTTACGCCAGCTCCGGCCAGCGCGCGGTCGGATACAACGCCATACGGATGTTGAACAGGTGGAACAGCGGCGTGAACAGTTTGATATCCTCACGGCATAACGCTTCAAGCCTCACCAGCGCCTGATTCAGCTCATGGAGCAAGGAATCCGGCGGCCCGATGTAGATATTTTTCAGCCGCTTTTTGATGTAATTATTAATCTCATACATCAGCACTTCGGTCTCAACGTTATGATTTTTCAGTACGTCCTGATGACGGGCGTAAAAATCATAGCAATTCACACCCAGCCAGATTTCGGTGATCAGATTCCCGCCCAGCGCCACCTTCGGTGATGGATCCGCTTTGTTACGCGGCAAAATAATGTTCACTTTATCGAGCATGCTGGCGACATATTGCTGACGTCCGCGCAGCGATGAAGCATTGATTTTGATTTCGCTGGTGAACTGCAAAAGCTCTTTAATGCCTTTACGCAGTGCACGTTTGGCAGTCCACGAAGGCCGTTTGTTACGGATAAGCGCGGTGGTCAGCAGCGCAATCATAATCCCGACAATTGTCGAAATCGCCGCATTCACAATCACCAGCACATCGGGTTTAAAATCGTGACCCATACCGATAAAACCGGGGATCTGCGTGGCGATTATCAGGCCGATAAAATTGGTCGAAGGATTAGCAATCACCAGCCCCAGCGCCAGAAGACCCGGCGCCAGACAGATAATCAATGCCTCAAAGGTGTTCGCCATCGGGATGAAGATAACGGCATAAATCACGCTGATCACGATGGCGATCAGCACCCCTTTCAGAAACACTTTCATCGAGGCAATCGGGCTGTCGAGCGAGGCAAAGAATGAGCAGATAACCGCCGCCATCATCGGCGCAGAAGCACCGTCGCGCCAGCCGGTGCCTATCCAGAACAAACAACCGATCATGGTCGCGGTGAAAGCGCAAAACGCTGAAAGCAGGATCATCCCTTCATCAATATGCTTTCTGAGCCCCAGTTTAATTTTGCTGCGCTTTTTCTCTTTGCTGAACTGCGTGACCCGCTCGGTTACGCCGTAATAGGATTCAGTGATGTGAACAAAGTTTTGCAAACGCTCAAGCAGACCGGTGAACAGCAGCCCTTCCTCCGGCGTCATTTCACCCCTTTCATAAAGATTTTTGATGCGGGCCTGCGAGGCACGGATTTCTGCCTGAATGCCTTTTGCATTGCCGCTGAGTTCAGCGCTGTTCAGCCACAACAGGAACTGACTGAAGGTCTCAGAGACAAAATCAGGAAACGCAATTTGCTGTTCGGCCAGCAGATTAAGGCGCTTTTCAATGGCCGTCAGCGTGGGGATCAGATACGAGAGGTGCTGATACTGCGCCATCACTAAACGGATCAGCCTGCGCGCGGAATCCCCTTCAAACACGCAGTGGGTGATCAACGTTTCCACATTCAGCGGGTAATTCGCCATCTGCACCAGAATATGTTCGCGTTCCGGCAACGGATCTTTGGCGGTCACGGTCAACAATTCATTGCACAGCTTTTTGGCGCTTTCGTACCAGTTATTGACGCTGTTCTCCAGCAAATTACGCATGCGCACCGGAAACACCAGCATGTGGATCAGCGTGCTGCACACAATCGCGACGGTAATTTCTTCGACGCGCGAAATCACCGTATAAGTGATCGACATCGGAGTATCGACATCAGCAAATCCCATGATCGCCGCGCTGTAACCCGCCAGCATAAAAACATAGCCTTTCGGCGTGCGGTCATGCAGTGAAAGATACAGACAAAACGCCACCCACAGCGACACGCTGAGGCTGAAAAGCACCGGATCGGAGACGGTAAACGGATAAACCAGAAAGATAAAAACGCCGCCCAGCACGGTGCCAAGAAAACGGTACGTGGCTTTGGAAAGCGTGGACGCCGAATAGAGCTGTGAAATGACGTACACCGACACCATGGACCAGGCCGGTTTATCGAGATTGAGTTCGAGGGCTATATATAAGGCTAAAAATGCCGCAATACAGGTTTTGACTGAGAACAAAAGCGCATTTTTTGTTAACCATTTCATCGTTAAATCAACAGCTCAGCGTTTTTCAAAACACCATTTTATACGCTGCAAATTCTTGCACCAGATTCAAGATTGTAACAAAACATACCTGACTATTAATCACTATGTAAAATCAGTACCTTCCTACATAAAAATCCACGCTTTCACGTGGATTCGCTGGTCTGATGTCTGGCTGCACTCTGAATAAAATCAGTGGATTAAAAAGGGCGGATGATAGCCATAATGCCGATGATGATTACGCCAATGACAATCACGCTTCCGGCTTTGCGCACCAGAGCAAAATCTTTGGCGGGCTGACCGCTGGCCAGACGACGTAAGTTGCCAGAAAGCAGGCCATGCAGCGCGGACAGCACCAGCACCACGACCATTTTGATCAGCAGCCAAGCGTGCGGGAACTGGCCGTAACTGACAATCATCCAGATCCCCGCCAACCACAGCAGGATCATCGCCGGACTCGTGATACAGCGGTTCCATTTCTGCACGCTGACGGCCAGCGCCCGCAGCCTCTCATCTGTGCCTGTCCCTGAACCCGCACTGCGAAACACCACGCTGACCAAAGCCAGTGCCAGCAACCCGCCAGTCCACAACACGCCTGCAATAAGGTGTAAGGCGTTCAGCCATTCATGCATCATATTTTTCTCCATAGGTTAACGACAATGCTGCCCACCGGATGAGTCCAACCTGCTGTCTCTCCACGGCTTTTGCCGGATTATGTCCCTTTCCCACAATAAAGGCACGGGCAAAATCGTCACTTTTTCTTATCGCCCTCTGGCTTTACAAGAAGTAGGTAGACTGGTATACCTACTGCAAATTCATTGCGACGAGAACACCCATGTCCACATCAGACTCTTCACCACAAAGCGCCCGCGACCGCCTTCTGGGCGCGGCAAGGGTGCTGTTTTATAACGACGGCATCGCCGCCACCGGCATTGACGCCATTATCAAAAGAGCCGGTGTCGCGAAAAAAAGCCTCTATAACAACTTCGAATCTAAGGCTGAACTGGTGGCGACGTACATTGAAATCCGGCATGACGAATGGCTGCAACTGTACGCCAGCAGACTTGAAAACGCGGTCACGCCGAAGGAGAAAGTGTTGGCCGTTTTTCAGGCTTATGACGACCACGCGGAGTTTTCCTACGAGCGCGGATTTCGTGGCTGCGGCCTGCTCAACGCCGCCGCTGAACTGCCTGCCGGTGCACCAGGACGGGTGGCGGTTCGCGGGCATAAAGAACAGGTGGAGGCGATCGTGAGCGCGCATCTTGCTGAGCTGTTCCCCGCTGATCTGGCTAAAGCGCAACTGATGGCGCGTCATTTCTCGTTTCTGCTGGAAGGCGCAATTTCGCGTGCCGGACTGGAAGGCAACGGCGAGTGCGTCCGTCAGGCAATGGAAATGGCCGCTGAAATGATGGAGGCGTCATGATGGTCGCCCGCAGGGAGCGCATGACAGGGATCCTCGCCGTCCTGTTCGCTTCCGTGTTATGGGGTTCGACCGGCACCGCGGCGACCTTTGCGCCCGACGTCAGTCCGCTGGCCATCGGCGCGGTGGCAATGGGTCTGGGTGGATTGTTGCAGGCGCTGATTTCCGCCAGAGGCATTATTGCCAGCCGTCACAGATTTCGCCAAAACTGGCGCATGTTACTGACCGGCGCGCTGGCAGTGGGTATCTATCCGCTGGCGTTTTACGCTTCCATGCACCTGGCTGGTGTCACGGTGGGCACGGTGATTTCTATCGGTTCCGCCCCGCTGTTATCGGCACTGATTGAGTATTCGCTCGACGGGCAACGTCTGTCGCGCCGCTGGATGACCGGCGCTGCCATCGGCGTTGCGGGGATGATTTTGCTGTGCATGGCCGAAAGTGCGGGTCATGCGGCAACCGGTCAGAGTTCCGGCGTGATTGCAGGCATGGGACTCGGGCTGATTGCCGGTCTGACTTACGCCCTCTATTCCTGGGCGGCGCGTCATTTGATGCAGCGTGGGATCGGCTCACGCGCCGCGATGGGCGCCACTTTCGGGCTCGGCGGCGTGTTCCTGATGCCGGTATTGTTCGCCACCGGCGCGCCACTGCTGGCGTCGTGGAATAATGCCGCGGTCGGCGCATATATGGCGCTGATCCCGATGTTCGTCGGCTACGTTTGTTTCGGCTATGCGCTGGCGCGGATCCCGGCCAGTATGGCGACCACCATCACCTTGCTGGAACCTGCCGTCGCGGCGGTATTCGCGGTGCTGATCGTCGGGGAGCGGCTGCCTGCACTGGGCTGGACGGGCATCGGGCTGGTGGTGCTGTGCCTGATTTTTATCACCGTACCGCTGAAAAAACGCGCCCACCTGCCAGTTTCTGCATAAAAAAATGGCTCCTGAATAAGGAGCCATTTTTGTTTCTGCGTGGTTAATCAGACAGTCACACTGCCGCAGGCGCTTCCAGAGACGCCATATCAATCACGAAACGATAACGCACGTCCGCTCTTTCCATACGCTCAAACGCTTCGTTAATTTCTTCCATAAGGATCATTTCACAATCCGGCAGAATGTTTTTCTCGGCACAGAAATCGAGCATTTCCTGAGTTTCGCGGATCCCGCCGATAGGTGAACCGGCCACGCGACGACGGCCCAGCAGCAACGGAACGGTGTTGAATTCGTCCATCGGCCCGACCTGCCCGACCAGCACCAGCGTGCCGTCCACGTCCAGCAACGGCAGGTACGGCGTGATGTCATGTTTTACCGGCACGGTATCGATGATTAAATCGAAATGATCGTGTGACTGTGCCATGGCATCGCTGTCCGCGCTGACCAGCAAACGGTTCGCGCCCAGCGCCAGGGCATCGGCTTCTTTGGCATTCGAACGGCTGACCACGGTGACATCCGCACCCAGACCGACCGCCAGTTTTACCGCCATATGGCCCAGACCGCCCAGACCAATCACGCCCACACGGCTGCCCGGTTTGACGTTCCAGGTTTTCAGCGGCGACCAGGTGGTGATCCCGGCGCACAGCAACGGCGCAGCTTTGGACAGGTCTAACCCTTCCGGCATACGCAGACAGAACTCTTCGCGCACCACTAAATGCTTGGAATATCCGCCCTGTGTCGGTTCTTTGGTGAAACGGTCATACCCGGCGTAAGTTCCGGTATTCCCTTCACGACACAGCTGTTCTTCACCT
The DNA here is from genome assembly GCF_003614975.1 of Rahnella bruchi. GTDB lineage: Bacteria > Pseudomonadota > Gammaproteobacteria > Enterobacterales > Enterobacteriaceae > Rahnella > Rahnella bruchi. Next base: position 24,643 of record NZ_QZWI01000007.1, read on the forward strand.
TTTTTACACTGGTCGCATTCCTGACAGCTGTCCACCATGCAACCGACCGCGACATGATCGCCAATCTTGTAACGGCTGACCTGACTACCAATTTGGGTCACGCGTCCGACAATCTCATGGCCGGGAACAATCGGATAATAGCTCCAGCCCCAGTCATTTCTCGCAGTATGCAAATCTGAATGGCAGACACCGCAGTACAGAATTTCCATTGCCACATCGTTATCACGCAGGCCGCGACGCTCAAAGGCGTACGGGGCAAGCGGTTTTTTAGGATCGTAGGCCGCAAATCCAACAGTTTTCATCAGTCAGCTCCTGAGTCGTTAATGACCCATCTACTATAGATTTAAAGCCCGCAGCAACAAGCCACAGTTCTCTTTATTTCTTGCCTGATCCTGCCAACCTGCATGCTTAGGATTTACGTTCCGGCAACTGACTCAGCCACTGGCTGCGGTATTGTGAGGGTGAACGGGCGGTACTTTTCCTGAAAACGCGGCAAAAATAGTTACTGTCGACAAAACCGCAGCTGTTCGCTACTTCTTTAATTTTCAGCTCGTAGCCTTTTAGCAGCAATTTCGCTCTTTCCAGCCGGACATGATTGAGATATTCGCTGAAACCGATATCGCCGGATTTGCGAAACAGGTGGGAAAGATAATTGGGCGTAATGTGAAAACGCTTCGCGACGTTTTCCCGCGTCAGCGGCAGCGAGGCATTTTCTTCGATGTACTTTTTGATCACTTCAAACAGCGCGCCGCTGCGGGTGAGAATTTGCGCGCGGTTAGCCAGCTGTTCCTGGCAATGACTCAGCAGTCCCGCCACCACGCAGCGGGCGGTTTGCTGATCGTCCGGATTGGAGACAATTTCATTCATGGCCTGCAACAGAAACGACCCGACGCGCGGTCCGAGGCGCGGGACGCTTTGCTTATCTGTGCCGGTAAATTTTTCCCCGTCCCAGAACTGCAAACTGAACCCGAGCTTTTCTTTACTGAACAGAATGCTGAGTAAAATGGCGGGCCGCTGCCAGAGCGTCAGGTTCCATTTTCCGCCGGGAATATAAAGGGCGTCGCCTTCGCGTAACAGACCTTTGTCGGCCAGCACGCTGCGGTCACGCACTTCGCCTTCAATCACAAATTCAATACGCGGGAAGCTGACCAACGACGCCAGTTCGGGCGGCGGCTGAGAATTATCGGGGAACCGGATGGCGAACGCATCGCTGCCGGAAACCGACCGGAAGAGTGTTTCTATCACGTCTGGCAGCATGGCACTCTCTCATTGATTTCTTTTCAGAATAACATACCCGTAACAATTTCGGGCTGAAGCAGAAATCAGAGAGTGTGAGCGGGCTCAATGCCCGGAAACATAAAAGCCCGCACAGCGTCGGGCTTTCAGGATTAATGCGATTCAGAGCACATCGAGCAGCCATTTCTGTGCCTGCGTCAGGCGGCTGGCGGTTTCAGGCTTCAGCCATTTGCGCTGATCCTGCTGCTGCGCATCCTCACGATCAATATAAAGGCTGTGCAACACGCGACGGCGTGTGCCTGTCTGGTTATTGGTGCCACCATGCCAGGCGTGCGCGTTGTAAATCATCACGCTGCCTGCCGGTGCCTCAAACACCACTTCATCCGGATGCGGCAGCCCCACATCGGCCAGCACATCTTCCGGCAATTCTGGTCGATGGTGAGTGCCCGGAATAATGCGCGGTGCGCCGTTGGCTGCGCTCAAATCGTCAATCGCCACGATAGCATTCACCAGATGCACCTTAGGGAAATCCGGGCGCGGTTTTTTCCAGTCCGCATGCAGTGGCTGATGTCCGCCGTGGTGCAGCGCTTCGCGACCGTTCAGGCTGGATACCTTGAACGCGCTCTGAAAAATATGATGGCAGACAGACAGGATCAGCGGATGCGACCACACCTTTTCCCACACCGTGCCTTTGTTAATCATGTTGGCGATGCGGGTCGCTGTGGCTTCCTGATGGTGTTCAACCGCCAGATTATCGCCCTCTTTTTCCACCAGAGAATCGAAGGCGGTGCGCATATCTTCCAGCCAGTCTTTATCGATAACATTATGAATAACAATGTAACCGCGGGTCTCCAGTTCGTCGGCTTGCGCCTGTGTCAGCGGTTGTGTGGCGCCCAGTGCGTCCAGGTACTGTTCAGATGAATGGTTCATTTCTCGCCCCTTCAGTTAACGTTTGCGTAACATAAAAGTACGGCAGTTTTTATAGGAAAAAACGATGCAAAACCTACGAAATACTGGATATTTGTGTGATGGCGAAAAAAGTGTGAGACAGCGTTAATTTCCGGGACGGGAATACAGCGGCTCATGTCGCAGAGACACGCTGCGCTTTCAGACGTTCCTGTAAAAAATCCAGAAACACGCGGGTGACTTCGCTGCGCTGACGATGCTGCGGATAAATCGCATGCAGGCTCAGCGCGCCGGGGTGAAAATCATCCAGCACCCGCACCAGCGCGCCGTACTGCAACGCCGGACCGACGATAAATTCCGGCAGCAACACCAACCCGAGTCCGGCCACGGCGGCATCGCGCAGCACTTCGCCGTTATTGCTCACAATCGGGCCACGCACTTCGAATAACCGGCGCTTGCCGTTGTGATCCAGCTCCCAGCCGGTCTGGCCTTCGCGGCCATAACGCAGACACTGATGCTGCAACAGGTCTTCCGGCGTTTGCGGCGTGCCCATGCGCTCCAGATACTGCGGGCTACAGCAGATCACCCGCTTCAGTTCACCGAGACGGCGCGCCACCAGCGAAGAATCCGCCAGATTGCCGATACGCAGTGCGATATCGAATCCTTCCCCGATCAGATCAACATACCGGTCCACCAGCTCCACCTGAAACTGAATCGCCGGATGTTGCCCGAGAAATTCGGCAATCAGCGGCGAAAGATGGCTGATACCAAATGACATCGGAATACTCAGGCGATACGAGCCCTGCAATACCTGGCGCTTTTGCGACACCGCCCGCTCTGCTTCTTCGATATCGTCGAGGATACGCTGCGCATGCCCGGCAAACAGCTGCCCGGATTCGGTGACCGAAAGTTTGCGGGTATTGCGGTTGAGCAGACGGGCGTTGAGTCCTGCTTCCAGTGCAGCCATGCGGCGGCTGACGTATTGCTTCGACAACAACAACTGTTCGGCAGCGGCAGTGAAACTTCCGGCTTTTATCACCGCGACAAAAATACGAAGATCTTCAATCTGCATCACTTTCTCCCCTCTTCTGAATGCCACACCATTGTCAACTAAACCGTGACAGTGATAGTCAAACCACCTCATTGTTGAGTAAATTAGTTTACGTGTATTCTCTGTTCATCGGAAGCGCAAACGCACTTCCTCCCTGACACACTGAGGAGTACACCATGATCGAACAACGTCTCTCTGAACAACGCGGCTTAGGTGACCACGGCTGGTTGCATTCCCGTCACACATTCTCTTTCGCCAGTTACTGGGATCCAAAACAGGTCGGTTTCTCAGACCTGCTGGTCATCAACGATGATCAGGTCGCAGCAGGCCGCGGCTTTGGCGCACACCCACACAGCAACATGGAAATCATTTCTTATGTGCTGGAAGGCGCACTGGCGCATAAAGACTCAATGGGTACCGGCTCAGTGATTGTCCCCGGTGATGTGCAGCTGATGAGCGCAGGCTCCGGCGTGACGCACAGTGAGTTCAACAATTCCGGCGACGAAGGCGTGCATTTCCTGCAAATCTGGATTGTACCTGCGGAAAACGGCACCAAACCGGGATACCAGCAGGTATCCGTGGCCGAAGCCGATAAGCGCGGGAAATTCCGTCTGGTGGTTTCACCGCAAGGCACCGACGGCTCACTGACCGTTCGTCAGGACATGAAGATTTATGCCGGTTTCTTCGATGGTGCGGAGCAGGCGACAGTAGAACTTAACCCGGAGCGTTATGCCTACATCCACGTGGCCCGCGGCAGCATCAAAGTGAACGGTATTGAGTTCAGAACCGGCGACGGTGCGCGGGTTCGTCAGGAAGATAAACTGACTTTCACCGACGGGGATCAGGCAGAAGTATTGCTGTTTGATTTGCGTCCGGTCGAAGTGAATCATCCGACCCGCTGATTGCCACAGTTCCAGCCTCCCCTGATGGGGAGGCTTTTTTGTTTTTAGCTGAACGCATAAAATCTCTATGTAAATCAATATTAACCCAGCTCTTATGCGATTGGTTTACGCTACTCATTTACGCTATAGTTGAATTGCTGCGGCAAAATCCGCAGCCGGGATTTGCACCCCGGATATCACAACGTCGATATATATGCTTTACGTTATATATCGAGGCCTTTGCACACCTGTTGCTTATTACTCATTCGTGTAATATGCACGCATCAATGGTGGCTCAGAGGGGGCAGTCTTCGGACTGGCCGGCATCCGTTGTGACCGGTAGTGCAAACTCCGTCTGAGCTATCACCATAGAGATTTGCACCTCCCGTGGTAGCCATTTATCGCTTTGCAACGGAAACTGCGAAATGACCACAAACTATCCAACCAATATATCTTTTCCTTTTCAGGACTGGCACCCTGCCGACATTATTGCGGCACTGCGCAAAAAAGGTACCACTCTGGCCGCGGTATCCCGTGCGGCAGGTCTGGGTTCTTCCACTTTGTCTAATGCTTTGTCCCGCCCGTGGCCAAAAGGCGAATTGCTGATCGCTCAGGCAATTGGTGTTCCTCCCTCCACGATTTGGCCCAGTCGTTACTTTAATGCTGTCACAATGGAATTTGTTGAAAGGCCATTGAGACCTGCCTATAAGAAAACGTCGTCTCCTGAATAGCAGTTTATCCGGGGGCGCAGAAAATGCGCCCTTCTTTGAGGGACAGGTGGGTGACGTTTCGCGCCTTTAATTCAAAATCAAAATCAAGGTCGTGGGCTCGCAGCCCGCACGATCTTAAATTCAACGGCAGACTGTTTTTCATCTTTTAAAAAGGTTGATTGGCGTGCTCAAAAATGGCACCGAATGAATGGTTCGAGACCTATGGCTCGAAACCTGAAATTCGGGGATCGCGCAGCGATGACATTTTGCGCCACTCACTGATGCAACAGAATATGTCCGTCGGGCCTGCGACAGCGCGCAGTTAAAAGAGCCTGGGATTCTCAAGGGGGGCTGCGATAGGCGCCCCTTGAGGCCGGTGTGGGTGGCAACCCACGACCTTGATTTTGACCTTAACCCGCATGTGGCCACCAATCCCACCTCCTATTCCATCTCCCGCAACTCCATAGCAACTATTGTTGTTTTACATCGTTTGTCCCTGACTTTAATAATCACTGTTAACGATGTGTTGCGAACATAAGGGAAAACGATGGGATACCGTTTGAGTTTGCTTGAAAAAAGTCCGCTGGATGAGCATGAAGATGCCGCAGCGGCGTTGCGGCGGACGCTGGAACTGGCCAGAAAAGCAGAAGAGTGGGGATATCACCGGTTCTGGCTGGCGGAACATCATAATACTGAAAAACTCGCGATCTCTTCTCCGGAAATCGTGATCGCCTGGATCCTTGCGCATACACATCGCCTGCGGGTCGGTTCCGGCGGCGTCATGTTGCAACATTACAGCCCGTATAAAGTGGCTGAAAACTTCAATCAGCTGGCGTCACTGGCCCCCGGTCGCGTGGATATCGGCATCGGCAAAGCGCCGGGGGGATTACCGCTTTCGACGCATGCGCTGCAATACGCGGTGGATCCCGCACGTAAGGGCGATTTTGCCGAACAATTGCGTCAGCTCGACGACTGGCTGTCCGTGCCCGTCAGAGGGAAGGACGCCGATGCACTTTCTGCAACGCCTCAGCCACCTCAGTCGGCTTCACGATTCTTGTTAGGCGCCAGCGAACAAAGCGCCCGTCTGGCCGCCAGTCTCGGCTGGAATTTCGTCTTTGCCGCGCATCTGAATGCCGACGAGCGTGATATTTCCAGCGCCCTTTCCGCTTATTCGCACGACAGTCATGGCAAACAGGCCCTTCTCGCTGTGCCGGTCATTGTGGCCGATACCACCGGGCAGGCCGCACGGCTGGTGGATAAAACGCAGCGCTACCGCGTTATCGCCAGCGACGGACAAAGCGTTAACGTCGGCAGCCATGAACAAGTTGAGGCTTATCTGCGCCAGTCAAAAGCCAAATCTCATCGTATTGAAGAACGTCAGTCTGAAGTGATCTACGGCACCGGTGAGGATGTTCATCAGCAGCTGGATGCGTTGCAGGCACGCTACGGTGTGGAAGAATTTATCATTGATACGCCGGTATCTCAACCCAGCGCCCGCCTGCGTTCCCTCGAACTGTTAGCAACAACCAGCGTTGCGCTAGCTTAAGGACGCAATATGAGCCATGTGATCCGCCTCGCTCAGGAATCAGAAGCCGCAGCGCTGCACAGCCTTTTGCAAAAGGCTTACGAACCGCTGCTGGAACATAACATTCATTTCACTATTACCCGCGCCAGCGTTGAAGATGTGCGTGATGTTATTCGCAATGAAACCACTTACGTGCTGGAAAATGACGGCGTGCTCACCGCGACGCTGACCACCCGTTTTCTGTGGACACCGGCGAAAAATCATCTTGCACCGTGGCCGTTTGTACACTGGTTTGCGGTGGCGGAACACGCCAAAGGTCAAGGTTTTGGTCATGAAATTATCAGCTACGTCGAAGAAACGTTTCTGCGCGACACGCTGAAATCACCGGCGGTGTATCTGGCGACGGCGGTGAAACACCCGTGGCTGACCGCTTTGTATCAGCGACGGGGTTATGAGCCGTTTCATCTGGCGACCAATCCGCTGGGTGTGGAACTGGTATATCTGCGCAAAATCCTCAATCAGCAGGCTTTCGACGCGCAGGAGCAGGCTCCGCTGGTTCGCTCTATCGCTGAATTACGCACGCTGGCTTAACGGCGGCTGAATAATATAATCTTAAGGATGAAATAATGAGTCAGAAAAAACAATTACGTCTGGGTGCTATTATTCAGGGCGCATCCGGAAATATGTCCGCATGGCGTCATCCGGATGCCGTGTCGGATGCCAGTATTAACATTCAGTTCTGCCAGCAATTAGCACAGAGAGCCGAGCAGGCTAAGTTTGATTTTTTATTTGTCGCCGACGGACTTTATATTACTGAAAAATCTATCCCGCATTTTCTCAACCGTTTTGAGCCGATCACATTGCTTTCCGCTTTATCGCTGGTCACTCAAAAAATCGGGCTGGTAGCGACATTATCGACCTCTTACAGCGAGCCGTTTACCGTCGCACGCCAGTTCGCCAGCCTCGATCATCTTAGCGGTGGACGTGCGGGGTGGAACGTGGTGACCTCACCGCTGGAAGGCTCGGCGAAAAACTTTTCCCGCGATAAGCATCCGGAACATGATGAGCGTTACCGTATCGCCAGCGAATACGTCAGCGTGGTGAAAGGTCTGTGGGATTCATGGGAAAAAGACGCGTTTGTGCGCAACAAAACCACCGGCCAGTTTTTTGCGCCACAGAAGCTGCATACGCTCAACCATCACGGCAAATACTTTTCGGTGCAGGGTCCGCTGAATGTCGGCCGCTCGCCGCAGGGCCGCCCGATAGTCTTTCAGGCCGGGGCTTCAGAACAGGGCAAAGCCTTCGCCGCCGAAGCCGCTGACGCCATTTACACCCGTCAGGAAACCCCGGAACTGGCGCGAGCGTTCCGACTCGACGTTCAGCGCCAGCTGGTGGAAAACGGGCGCGACGCCGAAGACATCCGCGTCTTCCAGGGCATCAGCGTGATCATCGGCGACTCGCCTGCCGATGCCGAGCGTAAATACCAGGAAACCGCGCAGCTGGTGACGCTGGAAAGCGCACTCGATTATCTTGGCCGCTATTTCGAACACCATGATTTTGCGCAATACGACCCAGATGCCCTGTTCCCGGACATCGGTGATTTAGGGCAAAACAGTTTTCGCAGCACCACAGATGAAATCAAACGTAACGCCCGCGAACATGGCCTGACACTGCGCCAGGCCGCACTGGAAGCCGCCACCCCTCGCCCGACGTTCTTCGGCACCGCAGAAAACGTCGCCGACGGTCTCGAACACTGGTTCACCTCGGGCGCGACCGACGGCTTTATCGTCCGCGGAGGAACCCCGACGGCGTTCGACGATTTCATCGACAGGGTGATCCCGATTTTGCAGGCGCGGGGATTATACCGGACGGAATATGAGGCAGGGACACTGCGGGGGAATCTGGGGCTACGGGAGCCGGAGAATCAATTCACAGCTAAGGGTGTGCATTCCGATGCACTGACGGCCTAAAATCAACCTATTAATGTCAACACCGTGGGCTCGCCGCCCACCATGGTTTGGATCAAGTTCAACACCTTGGGTTGCCACCCAAACTGGCTTGGCCAAGATTAAAACCTTGGGTTGCCACCCAAACTGGCCTTAAGAGGCGCCTGTCGCCGCGCCTCTTAAGAATCTCCGGCTCTTTTACTGCGCGCTAACGCTCGCTGGCTATGTTTCAGGTATCACTGCGACAGGCTGGAAATCTTGCCGCTGCGCGGTGCCTTCTCTCGGTCTTCGAGCCACTGGTCTCGAAGCCGCTCCGTTCAGCAAGATTTCTGAACCGCCCGCACGATCTTAAATTCAAAAAAGGAATGGATTTATCTTTAGATAAGCATATTGACATTTTGCGCCACTCACAATTGCGCCGGAACATGTCCGTCGTGCCTGCGACAGCGCGGAGTCCATAGGCCCGCGCGTTACCGGGTCTCTGGTCGGTGTGGGCCGACGCCCACGACCTTGAATTTACCCAGAGTATTACCGTTAGCCCCCCGGCAGTTTGGATGCCAATCCAAGATTGGATCTGAAATCCCCCCCTCCATACTCGGTATCAATCAGCCCGCGTTTGCGCAGCTCCGGCAGCAAACCGTTAATCAGCAAATCTTCCTGATCTGCCTGCCCCAACCCGTGCAAGGAAATCACATCCAGCACACCGGCGCGGTAGCGTTCTTCGATGGCGTTGGCGAGTTGTTCCGGCGTACCGGCGACAAACCAGTGGCCGGTTTCCTGGGCCTGCACGATCAGTTCGCGAAGCGTCAGTCCCTGTAAGGCAAAACGCTTGAATATTTCCGCACGACCGCGACGGCGGTTTATTTGTTCGATGTCAGGCAACAGCCGCAGCGGGATGGGCTGATCCAGCGCGGCGTCGCGCAAATCAATGTCGCCGCCCAGCATATCCGCCACTTTCAGACGCCCCTGCTGATAGTCAATTCGCTCGTGTTTTTCAAACAACCGGCGTGCCACGTCGGAAGGACTTTCACCGATGATCGAATGGAACGAATTCATGATAAGCGGCCGGTTTTCATGGCGTCCAAAGGCATCGGCGTGATGATGAACGCGCTCAACAAAAGCTTTCGCATCCTCCAGCGTGGGCTGCGAGGTATAGATCACTTCCGCGTATTTCGCACCAAGTTTCAGTCCCTCTTCCGACTGTCCGGCCTGAAACTGTACCGGCCGGTGTTGTGGCGGCGGCGGAACGTTCAGCGGGCCCTGAACGCGGAAAAAATCCCCGCGATGATTGATCGGATGCAGTTTGCGGGGATCGATATTCACCCCGCCGTTTTGGTTACGCACCACGGCTTCTGCCTGATTGGCATCGAATAAAGCGTTTATCACTTCGATAAATTCTGTGGCTCTGGCGTAGCGCACCTCTGGCGCGGGGAGCTGAATGTCACCGAAATTCTCTTCGCCAACCGAAGACGTTACCGCGTTCCAGCCCGCTCGTCCGCCGCTGACATGATCGAGCGTGCCGATCAACCGCGCCAGGTTATACGGGTGCTGATAGGTGGTGGACACCGTGGCAATCAGCCCGATTTGTGACGTGACCTGACTCAGCGCGGCAAGCGTAATCAACGGATCCTGACTGCCGGTCGAACCGGACAGCCCTTCCGGGTCAGCCTGCAACAAATCGGCAGTAAACAAACCGGTAATTTTTTCTCTTTCTGCAATATTAGCCAGCGAGATGGCGCGGGACATACCGGTCTGGCGGCGGGTGTCGTTCGACGCGTGGATCACACTCCCTGCCCCGACCAGGGTTTTTAAGCGTCTGCGGGATATATTCGTCAATCTCATCTCCTTTATCTGCACATAACTGTCTGCGTTAAAAATAGAGACCCGCGCTAATTACACCACGAACAAAAAAGCATTTTATTACCCTCTATTGAGATAAGCCGGTATTTGCCGCCTTCTTTAAACCGCAGAAATTCACTAAGTCATTTATTGATGCTGGTAAGCAAATATTGTGATTTTACAACTTAGCAACCTGACATTAATAATCCCTTCAGCCGCGCGGAATAAAGCGGTGTTATTGACTGAGTTCATTCGAATAATTCATGGCTTATTACCTGACGGGAAATGTATGAAATCCTCTTTTAACGTCCGTTCTCTTTCTGCACTCGCGCTGTTAGTGCTCTCTTGCGGCCAGTCGCTGTATGCCGCTGAACAACCGCAGCAAGGCGGAAATCTGACGTGGGGCGTAGAAACCGAACCCAATACGCTCAATCCGCAGTTAAACGGTCAGTCTAAAGCCGAGCTTATTCTGCGCGTCGCCTATGAATCACTGTTAGCACGCAAGCCGGACGGCTCGTACATACCGTGGCTGGCGACCGGTTATCAGGTGTCGGACGACGGCAAAACCTACACGTTTACCCTGCGCGATGACGTCAAATTCTCCAACGGCGAGAAATTCAATGCCGCTGCTGTCGCCGAAAACTTTCGTCATGCACAGGATCCAACGTATTGCGCAGGGTCGAGTATTTGCGCGCTGGCCGGACGAATTGCCAGCGTCGAAACGCCGGACGGGCACACCGTCAGCATTACACTGAAAGACGTATACAGCCCGTTCCTGTCATTTGCTTCCGGCCTGAAGCTGATTTCGCCTTCCTCCTGGACGTCACCGCAGCTGAAATCCGGCGGCACCGACCTCGCGGGAACCGGTCCGTTTATTCTCAAACGCTATGAGAAAGGCCAGCAGATTGAGTATGTGCGTAACCCGGATTACCGCTGGGCGTCGGCGAATGCGAAACATCAGGGGCCGGCGTATCTCGAAGGGATCACGTACCGTTTCCTGCCTGAATCCTCGGTGCGTACTGGCGCACTGCTTTCCGGTCAGGTCGATGTGATTGAAGGCGTTTCCGGCAACGATGCCGGTGAGTTTAAAGACAATCCTGATTTCACTTACCAGAACGCGCTCAATACCGGTACGCCGTATTCGCTGTTCCTCAACGTGAAATATGGCCCGACGCAGGACGTTAAAGTTCGTCAGGCGATTTTACAGGGTCTGGATATTTCACCGATTTTGCAGTCGATTTATCGCGGCGAACGTACACGCGTATGGGGCATTACGTCGCCGGTCGATCCGTTGTATGACGCCAGCCTGAGCGGTAAATACGGCAATAACACGACGCTTGCTAATCAGCTGCTCGACGAAGCTGGCTGGAAAACCAAAGGTGCAGACGGTATCCGCACTAAAGACGGCAAGCCGCTGAGCATCGAAATTATTCAGGCGCAGGCTACCGTGCGCGACCAGCGCGACGTGCTGTTGCAGGCGGTACAGGCGCAGGCACGTCAACGGCTCGGCGTGGATCTGAAAATCCGATATGTCGATTCCGGTACCTATACCGAAGTGCGCAAAACTGGCCAGTTCGGTTCGATTGCCAATTCGAATACCGATACCGACGGCATCGATATTGAAAACCATTATCTGCCGGTGAATGGTGGCGGTTCGATCAACTACAGCCGTACCGATGCGCCGGAAATTATTCCGCTGCTCAAAGGGGCGTCGCTGACGCTGGATAACGCACAGCGCAAAACGTTCTATGGTCAGTTGCAGAATTTCGTGGTGTTGCAGCAGGCGCTGGCGATCCCGCTTTACGAGCCGGAGGACCAGATTGCAGCGGCGTCATACGTGCACGGTGTCGGCTTCAGGCCATTCAAACAAATGCCGGAAAATGCCTATGACGTCTGGCTGAGCAAGCATTAATCAGAAGTAAGGAGTCAGAACATGTCGGCTGAAACTGCATTTATTTCTCCCCGTCGGCCTAAGGCCAAAGCTTCCTGGCGCGGGCGGATCACCCGGCGGATCCTCACCGGCATGCTGGTGCTGTGGGCAGCGGTCACGCTGTCATTTATCAGCGTTTACCTTGCGCCGGGCGATATCGTCAGTTTGCTGATGGGCGAACAGGTACATACCCCGGCGATTGAAGCGGCGATCCGCGCCGAATGGGGGCTGGATCAGCCGCTGTATCTGCAATATCTGCATTATCTGTGGCGCGTGCTGCACGGCGATTTTGGCCGTTCGTACATGCTCAATACCGACGTCAGTTCGCTGGTGTTATCGCAACTGTGGCCGACGCTGAAACTCACCGGACTGGCGCTGGTGGTCAGCCTGGTGTTTGCCGTGCTGATGGCGGTAACGACCGCGCACCGCCGCTGGGGGCAACGGATTGCCGGCTCTGTCGAGCTGATTCTGGCGTCTACGCCCTCTTTCTGGCTCGGCATCGTGCTGCTGTTTATCTTCAGCTTTACCCTGCGCTGGTTTCCGGTGGCCGGTGACCGCAGCTTTTCATCGCTGGTGCTACCGGCGTTTTCACTGGGTCTTGCTCAGGGCGCGGTGGTATCACAGGTGCTGCGACGCGGGCTGGAAGATGCGCTCGATGAGCCATTTGTTCTGACGCTGCGCGCCTGGGGCTTAGGCAATACCGTTATCCGTTTACGCCATGCTTTGCGCCACGCCGCGCTGCCTGCGGTCACCCTCACCGGCTGGTTGATTGGTGGCCTGCTCAGTGGTGCGGTGATCACCGAACAGGTCTTTGGCCGTCCGGGGCTGGGCAAAATTACCGTCGATGCGGTGCTGGGGAAAGATTTGCCCGTCGTGTTGGCCGTCGCGATTTTCTCTGCGCTGGTGTACGTGGTGCTCAGCACGCTGGTGGATATTTTGTATCTCTTTATCGATCCGCGGCTGCGCGACGCACCCGCCGCCGGGGAGGAAAACTCATGAGTCAGACTCTGCTTTCCGGGCGCGTCACACGCCGTTTTTCTGCCGGTGTTCTGCTGGCTTCTGGATTTTTACTTCTGGTGCTGCTGGCGGTGATCTTCCCTGCTCTGCTCACCCATTATGATCCGCTGAATGCCGATCCGGTTAACGCGCAGCTCGCGCCTTCCGCCACTCACTGGCTGGGTACCGATCAGCTGGGCCGTGACGTGCTGTCGCGCATTATTTATGGCAGCCGATATTCCCTGCTGATCAGTCTGGCGGCAATGGTGGTGGCGGTCAGTATCGGCAGCTTGCTCGGCCTGCTGGCGGGTTTGTTCAAAGGGCCGCTGGATGAGCTGATCAGCCGCGCGGTGGACGTGGTTTCTGCCTTTCCGGATTTGCTGCTGGCGCTGATGTTGATTGCCTTTACCGGCCCCGGCACCACCAATCTTATTTTCGCGCTCGGTGTGGCGTCGGTGCCGCGTTTCACCCGTGTGGTGCGGGCGCAGACTTTCGTGGTGATGTCTTCCGGTTATGTCGAACAGGCGCGCACGCTGGGGCTGAAGCGTCACGTGCTGGTCTGGCGTCATGTGCTTCCGCACGCCATTGCGCACGTTCCCGCACTGGCGACGCTCGGGCTGGGCACCGCGATTATCGGTACTGCCGGGCTGAGTTTTCTCGGCATGGGGCCGCAGCCGCCAACCGCCGAATGGGGGCTGATGCTGGCTGAAGGCCGTAATTATCTGCGAAATGCCTGGTGGATTGGCGTCTGGCCGGGTGTGGCGATCACCCTGACCGTGATTTCTGTTAACACGGTCGGGCGGTACTGGCAGGCCACTTTTGAAGGAAAACGTCCATGAGCAGCGAATTGTTTATTGATATCCAAAATCTGTCGATTTTCTTTCCGTCGGCAGACGGTGAAAAGGCCGCTGTCAGCGGGCTGAATCTGCAATTGCGTCGCGGGGAATCCGTGGCGTTTGTCGGAGAATCTGGCTCAGGAAAAACCGTCACTGCGCGCAGCCTGCTTGGCTTGCAGGATGCCAAAGCGCGGATTACTGCCGACCGTTTTGTTATTGGCGGCGAGGACATGCTCGGTGCCAGTCAGAGACGCTGGCGTAAAATTCGCGGCAGCCAGATTGGCTACGTGTTGCAGGACGCGCTGGTGTCACTTGATCCGCTGCGGCAGGTCGGACGTCAGCTTCGCGATGCGCTGACCGCCAGCAGTAAAACCGATCCGCAGCAACTCAGTGAACAGGTGATTTCCTCGCTGAAATCGGTCGGATTTCCCGATGCACAACATCGTCTGAACGCCTATCCACATCAGCTTTCCGGCGGTTTGCGCCAGCGCGTATTGATTGCCACCGCGCTGGCGGGAAATCCCGGCTTGCTGATTGCCGATGAGCCGACCACTGCGCTGGATATGACAGTGCAAAAGCAGATCCTGGATCTGCTGCAACAGCGGCGCGACAACGGCGAAAGTCTGCTGCTGATCAGCCACGATTTGTCGGTGGTCGGTCAGCTGGCCGACCGTATTCTGGTGATGCATCAGGGCAAAGTGGTCGAAGAAGGTCGTGGTGATAAACTGCTGACCGCGCCGGAACATCCTTATACGCAGCAGTTGCTGGCAGCGGTACCCAGCCCCGCGATGCGCGGCCTGAAGCTTTCCGGCCAGCGTGGCGAACGGCTGCCTGCACGCAATATTTCCATCACCCGTCCGGTGCTGGAAGCCCACAATCTCAGTAAAGAATACGCCGGTAAAACCGTGGTGAATCACGTCAGCCTGCAACTGTTTGCCGGTGAAACGCTGGGGATTGTCGGCGAATCCGGCTCAGGGAAAACCACGCTGGCACGGATGATCCTCGGGCTGACCGAACCGGTATCCGGCACTATCGACATTCAGGGACAACGCTGGAGTCAGGTTCCCGAATCGCAGCGCAGGCTGCAACGTCGCGGCATCCAGCTGATTGCGCAGGATCCGCTGAGTTCGTTTGATCCGCGCTATAACGTGGAAAAGATTATTGGCGAAAGCCTCGACAGCGTGGGTGTTTTTGGCGAAGAACGGCGCAACCGCGTCCGTCAATTGCTGGATGAAGTGCAGCTGGGCGACAGTTTTCTGCACCGTTATCCGCGCGAACTGTCCGGCGGTCAGCGTCAGCGTGTGGCGATTGCCCGCGCTTTTGCACCGAATCCGGCGTTGCTGGTGGCCGATGAACCGGTGAGCGCGCTGGATGTGTCTGTTCAGGCGCAGGTGCTGGATTTGCTGGCAAAAATGCAGGCTGAACACCGCACCGCGCTGTTGTTTATCTCACACGATTTAGGCGTGGTGCATCATCTGGCCGACCGGGTGATGGTGATGAAAGACGGCAGCGTGGTGGAACACGGACAGGTCGATGATGTGTTCCACCGCCCCGCCCATCCGTGGACGAAAAAGCTGATTGAAGCACTGCCGTCATTGAGCTTACGTCCGCAAAGCTTATGTTCGCAGACTGCGGCGGCGCTGTAAGGCTTTACCGGCAAGCGCCGCCAGCGATGCGCACAGCAGGTAATACATCAGCCCGACCAGCAGGAAGATTTCCGCCGGGTAAATTTGCACCCGGTTATTCACCTGTCCGGCCACCGTGGTCAATTCGGGCACGTTGACGATAAACGCCAGCGAGGTGTCTTTGACCAGGGAAATCAGCAACCCGAGATACGACGGCAGCAGGTTCGGCCAGGCCTGCGGCAGCAGCACGAACAACAGCACTTTGCTGTCACTCATCCCCGACGCAATCCCCGCTTCAGTTTGCCCGCGCGGCAAGGCTTCCAGACCCGCCAGCGTCGAATGCATCACCGCAGCCGAAGTAAACCATGCCAGCGCCAGGATCACCGTCATCGGGCCGGGAATCGAACCACCAAACACCACCGGCAGCAGGAAATACAGCCAGAAAATGACGAATATCAGCGGGATCCCACGGATAAATGACGCCCAGATAAACAGGATTTTCCTCGTCCAGCCGCCGAAACGCCACGCCAGCGCCGCCATCGTGACACCCAGCAACAACGCCAAAACCCCTGCTGAAGCCGCCATGATCAGGGTGAGTAATACCCCACCCGGCTCGCCGTCGGCCAACCGTCCCCACAGCAAATACGTGAAGTTGTCGTGCAAAACGGACCAGTCAAATTCCATCGCGGGTTTCCTCCGTCAGTGCCACCTGTGGCCGGTGCTGCGGGCGCTTCGGACCCAACGCCGTCATCACCCCGCCGAGGATCAGTCCGAGCGCCAGATACAACAGCGTGCCGACCGCAAAGCCTTCAAACGCATGCGCGTTATAGCTTTCAATCTGGCTGACCTGATACGTCAGTTCCGAAAAACCGATACCCGTCGCCAGCGAGGAAAGCTTCATCAGGTTAAGATACTGACCGGTGATCGGCTGCCATGCGTTGGTCAGCGACTGCGGTAAAAGGATGGTTAGCAGCAACGTTTTACGGCTGAAACCCTGCGAAATCGCTGCTTCCGTCTGGCCTTTGGGCACGGAATTCAGCCCTGCCTGCACTTCTTCCACCAGAAAGGCCGCCGTGAACAGCGCCAACCCCCACGCGGCACATAAGAATTCCGGTGTCAGCCAGGCAATGTTGCCCGGAAACGTCGCCCACGGATGGTTGTCGCCAATGTAAAAACGCCAGCTTTGCGGCAATGCGCCGTACGCGGCGAAATACCAAAACAGCAGTTGCACCAGCAGCGGCGTGTTGCGAAAAACCGAGACAAACGCCGCCACCGCGCCACGGGCAATGCGCGAAGAACTCAGGCGCAGTGCAATCAGCAGCACAGTCAGGAGCGTGGCGAGCAGGCTGCCAACAATGCTGACGTACAGCGTGGTGAGAAAGCCGGAGATAATCCATTGCAGAGGCTGGCCGGTCAGCACGCCAGCCCAGTCGGGATGCCAGATCATAGCCCTGCTCCTGCCTGCGGATGCAGCGGAAACAGGACTTTTTGCAGAAACCGCTGCGCGCGCGGATGCTGCGGCCGCAGGAAGAAATCTTCCGGCTGCGCCTGTTCAAGAATTTCGCCGCCGTCCATGAAAATCACCCGGTCGGCGATCTCACGGGCAAAACTCATTTCGTGCGTCACCACAATCATGGTAATGCCGCTTTTCGCCAGTTCCTGCATCACCAGCAAGACTTCGCCGATCATTTCCGGATCGAGCGCCGAGGTCGGTTCATCAAACAAAATAATCTTCGGGTCAGTGACCAGCGCCCGTGCAATCGCCACACGCTGCTGCTGACCGCCTGAAAGCTGCTCGGGATAATGCTGCGCCTTATCGCCCAGCCCGACGCGCGTCAGCAACGCCCGCGCTTTTTCGCGCGCCACACTTTTCTTCCAGCCGTGGACTTTAATCAGTGCCAGGCTGACGTTTTCCTCAGCGGTGAGATGGGCATAAAGGTTGAACTGCTGGAAGACGAAACCGATGTGCGTGCGCAACTGGCGTAATGCGGCACCTTTGAGGTTTTGCGTCGGCTGACTGTCGATAAGAATTTCGCCACTGCTGGCGGATTCGAGCTGATTAATGAGGCGGATCAGTGTGGATTTCCCCGATCCGGAAGGCCCGCAAACGGCCACGACTTCGCCGCTGTCCACGCGTAAATCGACTTTGCGGATCACCTCATGCGGGCCGAAAGATTTACTGACCTGACGGAATTCGACAGCGGCATTTTTACCGGCCGGTGAATGTGAAAAAACCGCAGATGTCGCTGCGGTTGAGAAAGTGTCTTGCTGCATGTGCATTACCTTGCATAAAACAGATTATTTGGCTTCGATTTTGAACAGACGCGGTTGTGGAGATTTTGTCTGCGGGCCGAACCAGACGTTATAAATGCTGACCGCCTGACCGTTTTTCTCCAGATTCAGCAGCTCATCGTTCACCACTTTCAGCAGGCTGGTTTCGCCTTTTTTGACGCCCACGCCAATCTCTTCTTTGCTCAGTAATTCAGGCAATACTTTGTATTTCGCTTTGTCCGGCGCGCCGTCCAGCAAACCGGCCAGAATTGTGCTGTCCTGCGTAATCGCCTGAACATTGCCGTTACGCAGTGCAGCAAGCGCCAGAGGAATATCGTCATAAGACAGCACGCGCGATTGCGGGAAGCGGTTATGCAATTCCTGCTCGCCAGTGGTGCCTTTCACCGCGCCGATACGCGCCGTGGCGTAAGCATCCAGTTTATCCGGCGAATTCGCGGGTATCAGGAACTGCTGACCGGTGACGAAATACGGCACGGAGAAGTCGATCACTTTCGCGCGTTCCGGCGTGATGGTGATATCAGCCACAATCAGATCCGCTTTGCCGGACTGCAATAACGGAATACGGTTGGCCGGATTGGTCGGCACCAGCTGCAATTTTACGCCCAGCGTTTTGGCCAGCGCCTTCGCGAAATCGACGTCATAACCGACGATGTCATGCGTTTTGGCATCCACAGAACCAAACGGCGGATTGGAATCGAAAGTCGCGACTTTCACCACACCGGCTTTTTTGATGTCCGCCAGCTGATCTGCATGGGCGGCGAAAGTAGAGATCGTGCTGAGCGCCAGAAACAGACCCGCAGCAATTTTGGTTTTATTAACGTTAATGACAGCCATCGTTTTTCCTTATGAATAGTCTTCAGAGGGCTCGCGCCCTAATTTTTCAAATAGAGTATTCCGAACAAATACAGACCTGTTTTTCTTTTGTAAGTCAGAGAATTGCACAGGGGGTGACAGCGGTGCCACTAACAAAAAAGGATATAGATGGGTGATTTAGGCATAAGCAAACGGGATGGTGCCGGGCAACCATGAGCCGTAAGGTCAAAGTCAACACCTTGGGTTGCCACCCAAACTGGCCTTAAGAGGCGCCTGTCGCCGCGCCTCTTAAGAATCTCCGGCTCTTTTACTGCGCGGTGCCTTCTCTCGGTCTTCGAGCCACAGGTCTCGAAGCCGCTCCGTTCAGCAAGATTCCTGAAACGCCCGCACGATCTTAAATTCAAAAACCGAATGGATTTATCTTTTAGATAAGCATATTGGCGTGCTCAAAAATGTCACCGAGTGAACGGTTCGAGACCTGAGGCTCGAAGCCTGAAATGAGGGAATCGCGTAGCGATGACATTTTGCGCCACACACAATGGCATCGGAACATGTCCGTCGTTCCTGCGATAGCGCGCAGTGAAAGAGCGAGGAGTCCAGAGGCCCGCGCGTTACCGGGTCTCTGGTCGGTGTGGGCCGACGCCCACGGTTTTGAAGTTGCAGTTGCAGTTGAAGTTGAAGTTGAAGTCAAAGGCCGATCACACGCGGCCCCAACCTGTAATCCCCTGATTTTCTTAAAATCCCCCTCTTTGTACATACCGTTACACGCCGATACCAATCACTCACGGACAGCGCTGTTCGTCGCGCCTATTATTCTTTCACCGGCCCCGCAGTGGGGTGGACACTTAAACTAAGATTCTGAGGAATTACACATGAAAAAAGTATTAGCTCTGGTTGTAGCCGCTGCAATGGGCCTGTCTTCAGTTGCTTTCGCTGCTGAAACCACTGCAACTCCGGCACCTGCTGCAACAGCAACTACCGCTGCTCCGGCTCATGCAACTAAGCATAAAGCACATAAAAAACCTGTGCAGAAAGCTCAGGCTGCCAAGAAACACAAAAAAGCAGCTAAGAAAGCTGCACCGGTAGCTCAGAAAGCTCAGGCTGCTAAAAAACACGTGAAACACGCTAAAAAAGCTGCACCAGTAGCGCAGAAAGCTCAGGCTGCTAAAAAACACGTGAAACACGCTAAGAAAGCTGCACCAGTAGCGCAGAAAGCCCAGGCTGCTAAAAAACACGTGAAACACGCTAAGAAAGCTGCACCGGTAGCCCAGAAAGCTCAGGCTGCTAAAAAACACGTGAAACACGCTAAAAAAGCTGCACCAGCTGCAAAAGCAACTCCAGCAGCATAAGTAGTCAGTAAGACGTCTTTGTGAGCGTATCTACTCACCATTATCAAGACTGATGATTTAACACCCGGTTCGCCGGGTGTTTTTTTCTCCGGTTCTTTATCTTGAGGTACTGATGGAAGATGCTGCGCCGCTACCTGTTCGAAATCACCCTGTGCTCTCTGATCCTCTGCGGTCTGATCACCCTGTTCTTCTACTTCTGAAGTATCCCGGATGACGCCCGTCATCTCCTCAAAAGATTGAGTTATCAGACAAATCTATCCAACACGAAAGATAACCGTCTATAATCGTTCCATAATAACTGGTTATCGGGTTCTCCCTGTTTTCAAGGTCAGAATGTTATGCGCATCGCGTTACCGCTTTTTTTGTGCTTTTTCTGTTTTACTGCCAGTCCTCTTGTTCATGCAGATTCTCCGGATGACGCAGACAGCGACGCACCTTCAATCAGCTTAAAAGAAAAAACTGCCCTGTTCTTCGGACACGATCAGCGAACTCAGGTCGCCGCAGCGGCGCGCTGGCCATGGCAAGCCATCGGACAGATTGAAACCGAAAGCGGTAATTTATGTACCGCCACCCTGATTTCCAAACATCTGGTCCTTACTGCCGGTCACTGTGTTCTTGCGCCTCCGGGCAAAATCGACAAAGTGATTGCCCTGCGTTTTATTTCCCACAATCAAAAATGGCGTTATCAGATAACGGCCCTGCAAACGCTGGTGGATCCAAAACTCGGTAAGAAGCTTAAAGCCGATGGCGATGGCTGGATTGTTCCGCCGAAAGCGGCTCCGTTCGATTTCGCGCTGGTCCGCCTGACGGATGAAAAACTGGCGCTGCCGATCAAACCCCTGCCACTGTGGGAAGGTTCACGCGACGATCTGACTGCGGTGCTCAAGCAGGAAGGCCGGAAAGTGACGCAGGCGGGTTATCCGGAAGATCATCTCGACGATTTATACGTGCATCAGGATTGCCTGGTGACGGGCTGGGCGCAACCGGGCGTATTATCGCACCGTTGCGACACGCTGCCAGGCGACAGCGGTTCGCCGTTATTGCTTAAAAATGCTGACGGCTGGTCTCTGGTTGCCATTCAAAGTTCCGCGCCTGCCGCACAGGACAGGTATCTGGCCGACAACCGTGCGCTGGCAGTTCCGGCAATTCGAGACGCGCTGAACACCCTGTCGTCCGGTGTGATCAGCGGCAGTTCTCCGGCACCCGCACAGTAAGTATTCAATTCACCGTTTCAGAGCATAAAAAAAACCGCCTTAATGTATAAGGCGGTTTTTTAATGTGGACAACCGGTTAAACCAGCTGTTCCATGGTCTGCAAAATGCGTTTATCCGAGATAGGATATGGCGTGCCGAGTTGCTGTGCGAAGTAGCTGACGCGCAGTTCTTCAATCATCCACCGCACTTCTTTGACTTCCTCACTTTGCTGACGAACCGGCGGCAGTTTGTTAAACCACTGCTGCCATTGTCTCTGGATGTTTTCGACTTTCAGCATCTGCGCACGGTCGCGGTGCGGATCCATCGCCAGTTTATCCATCCGGCGTTCAATCGCCTGCAAATACCGCAGGGTATCCGGCAGACGTTTCCAGCCGTTTTGCGTCACGAAACCGCGATAAATCAGTCCGGACATTTGCGCTTTAATATCCGAAAGCGCCAGCGCCATGGTGATATCTATCCGCCCTTTCAGCCGCTTGTTGATGCTGAAAACGGTAGTCAGTATTTGCTCCACCTGAATCGCAATCTGTACCACCGTATCATTGAGGTTGGCACGCACATGCTCATGCAGTTTCGCAAAATCTTCCTCACGCCACACCAGCCCGCCGGATTCGGCGATCAGTTTATCGATACCGCAGGAAATGCAGTCGTCGATCAAGTCCAGTACTTTGCCGTACGGGTTAAAATACAACCCCAGTTTGGCTTTATTCGGCAACTTCTCGTGCAGATATTTAACCGGCGAAGGAATATTTAGCAACAGCAAACGCCGCATCCCGCCGAGCATCGCCTGTTGCTGTTCCAGCTCACTGTCAAACAGGCGGATCGCCACGCTGTCTTTCTCATCGACAATCGCAGGATATGCTTTCACTTCATAGCCGCCGCGCTTTTGCTCATAGCGTTCCGGTAAAGTCCCGAAGCTCCAGACATGCAGATCGCGCTGCTCGATACCGTCATCTGCAACCGCAGAAAGCGTTTGCTGAACCTGCTCTTTCAGACCGGATTTCAGGGCCAGCAGGTCTTTGCCTTCACGCAGCGTTTTATTTTTGTCGTCAACGATGCGGAAGGTCATTTTAAGATGATCGGGCACCTGGTCCAGCTGCCAGTCTTCACGTGACACCGTCACGCCGCTCATCTTACGTAGCTCTTTTTCCATCGCATCGAGCAATGGCATTTCGAACGGTTTGATGCGCCCGAGTAAAGCATCGGCGTAATTCGGTGCCGGGACAAAATTGCGGCGAACCGGTTTTGGCAGCGATTTAATCAGTGCCATAATCAGGTCGCGACGAATGCCAGGGATCTGCCAGTCAAAACCTTCTTCAGTCACCTGATTAAGCAGCGGCAGCGGAATATGCACGGTCACGCCGTCGGCGTCCGTACCCGGTTCAAACTGGTAAGTGACGCGCAGTTTGAGATTGCCCTGATGCCAGAAATTCGGGTAATCGTGGGCGCTGATATTGCCCGCGCCCTCTTTTATCAGCATGCTTTTTTCAAAGTTCAGGCTGTCCTGCGGCTGTTTTTTCCACCAGGTGTCAAAATGACGCGCAGAAACGACTTCCTGCCCGATGCGTTGCTCGTAGAACAGGAACAACGTTTCGTCGTCGACCAGAATATCGCGGCGACGGGATTTGTGTTCCAGTTCCTCGACTTCGGTGCGCAGGCGTAAATTAGCGCGGAAGAACGCGTGGCGCGTCTGCCAGTCGCCTTCGACCAGTGCATGACGGATAAACAGCTCGCGCGACACCACGGGATCAATCGTGCCGTAGTTCACCCGACGGGCAGCCACGATCGGCAGGCCGTACAGCGTGACTTTTTCCGTCGCCATTACGGCGCCCTGTGCTTTTTCCCAGTGCGGTTCGCTGTAACTGCTTTTCGCCAGATGCTGTGCCAGCGGCTCAATCCATTCCGGTTCGATACGTGCGGCAATGCGTCCCCACAGGCGGCTGGTTTCCACCAGTTCGGCGACCATCACCCATTTAGGCGATTTTTTGAATAATCCGGAGCCCGGAAATACGGCAAAGCGCGCATTGCGTGCACCGGTATACTCCTGTTTATCCACATCCTTCTGGCCGATATGCGAAAGCAAACCGGTCAGCAGCGAGCAGTGAACTTCACGATATTCAGCCGGTTCGCTGTTCACCGGCAGACCGAGTTCTTTCACCACCTGACGCAGCTGGGTATAGATGTCCTGCCATTCACGCACGCGCAGATAATTAAGGTAATCGCTGCGACATAACTTGCGAAACTGCGCCGACGACAGCTCTTTCTGCTGCACTTTCAGGTGGTCCCACAGGTTCACGAACGCCAGGAAATCGGAATCTTTGTCGGCAAAACGGCGATGTTTTTCATCTGACGCCTGCTGTTTGTCCATCGGACGTTCGCGCGGATCCTGAATCGACAGCGCCGAAGTGATGATCATCACTTCCCGCATACAGCCATTTTTCTGCGCTTCCAGCACCATACGCGCCAGACGCGGATCCACCGGCAACTGCGCCAGCTGGCGGCCCAGCGGCGTCAGCGTATAACGGCCATCGACAGCATTATTAATGGCATTCAGTTCTTCGAGAAGGCGCACACCGTCCTGAATATTGCGTTTATCCGGCGCTTCCACAAACGGGAATGCGCCGATATCGCCCAGCCCCAGCGACGTCATTTGCAAAATAACGGAAGCCAGATTAGTACGCAGAATTTCAGGATCGGTAAATTCCGGACGTGACAGGAAATCCTGTTCCGAATAAAGACGGATACAGATACCTTCGGATACACGACCGCAGCGCCCTTTACGCTGGTTGGCCGACGCCTGGGATACCGGTTCAATCGGCAAACGCTGTACTTTAGTGCGGAAACTGTAGCGGCTGATGCGCGCGGTACCGGGGTCAATCACATATTTAATGCCCGGCACGGTCAGCGAGGTTTCGGCAACGTTGGTCGCCAGCACGATACGACGGCCAGAATGCGACTGGAACACGCGGTTCTGCTCGCTGTTCGACAGACGTGCGTACAGCGGCAAAATCTCAGTATGCGGCAGTTCCAGACGGTTCAGCGCATCGGCGGTATCACGAATTTCACGCTCACCGCTCATGAAAATCAGGATGTCGCCCATGCTTTCGCGGCCAAGCTCATCAACCGCATCAAAAATTGCCTGCAACTGATCGCGATCGACATCGTCGGCGTCATCGACAATCGGGCGATAACGTACGTCAACCGGATACGTCCGGCCTGAGACTTCAATGATCGGTGCATTATTGAAATGGCGCGAGAAGCGCTGAGGATCGATAGTCGCCGAGGTAATAATGACTTTCAGATCCGGACGCTTTGGCAGCAGCTGACGCAAATAACCGAGGATAAAGTCGATATTAAGGCTGCGTTCATGCGCTTCATCGATGATCAGCGTGTCGTATTGCATCAGCATGCGATCCTGCTGGATCTCCGCCAGCAGAATACCGTCGGTCATCAGTTTAACGAGAGTGTTTTCACTGACCTGATCGTTAAAGCGAACTTTATACCCGACCGTATTACCGAGCGTGGTATCCAGCTCATCGGCAATACGGTTAGCGACGGTACGCGCCGCCAGACGACGCGGCTGGGTATGGCCAATGACGCCTTTGATACCGCGACCGAGTTCCATACAGATTTTCGGGATCTGCGTGGTTTTACCGGAGCCGGTTTCACCCGCCACAATCACCACCTGATGGTCACGGATGGCGTTAAAGATGTCTTCTTTCTTCTGGCTGACCGGCAGGTTTTGCGGATAGCTGATTTTTGGCCGTGACGCTTCACGGGCGCTGACTTTTTTCAGGCTCTCGGTGATGGCAGTCTGGATTTCAGCACTTAACGCGTCGAGTGCTTCGGGTTTATCAATCTTTCTGGCACCCTGCAAACGGCGTTGCAGGCGTTGCCGGTCACGTAGCATCAGCCCGTCTAATTGCGCCGATAATGCCGCGAGCGGTGATTTCACGTTCACAATTCCTTGTTGCATGTCAGCCGGAGGGCAGTACTTCTGCGCCTGCTGAATCTGAATGGGTGATGAGGAAGGTTCATGCCTTGCCTGCTTGCGTCTATGTTAACACAAGGTATTGAAGATGCTGAAAACGGGTAATTCAGTGACTTGATTTCAAGTTGTTCAAAAAAATCGATGAAAGGTCTCTAAATATTGCGCTATCACTGCATAAGCTTTCTGAATAAAGTAAGTTCCATTCGGGGAGCGTTCTGGTTATAAAAAAACCGACACCCTATGTACCACACAGTTAAGGAACTCACTAATGAGCAAAGTACTCGTTCTGAAATCAAGCATTCTGGCTAACTTCTCTCAGTCTAACCAACTGGCTGATTACCTGGTTGCACAGTATCAGTCCGCAAACAGCGGTTCTACCGTGACAGTTCGTGACCTGGCCGCAAACCCAATCCCAGTATTAGATGGCGAACTGGTTGGCGCACTGCGTCCATCCGATGCTCCGCTGACTCCACGTCAGGAAGAAGCACTGGCGCTGTCTAACACCCTGATCGACGAACTGCAGGCGCACGACGTGATCGTCATCGCTGCACCAATGTACAACTTCAACATCCCGACTCAGCTGAAAACCTATTTCGACCTGGTTGCCCGTGCAGGCGTGACGTTCAAATACACCGAGAAAGGCCCTGAAGGCCTGGTGAAAGGCAAACGCGTTATTGTTCTGACCAGCCGTGGTGGTATCCATAAAGACACCCCAAGCGATCTGGTTGCCCCTTATCTGTCTCTGTTCCTGGGCTTCCTGGGGATGAGCGACGTAGAATTCGTTTACGCTGAAGGTATCGCATACGGTCCTGAAGTGGCGACTAAAGCACAGACTGATGCGAAAGCAGCCATCGACGCCGCTATCAAAGAACTGGCTGCCGCATAATTGCAGTTATCACAATCTGAGCAACCATTCACTTAAGAATCTGTTCGCTCCGCTCAGATGACGTTGTGATAAAACGATTGCGCGCCGAGAGGCGCGCTTTTTTTATTTATTGAAAACTTATGTTCTTAGATTTATCGCTACTTTCCCAGACGATAAACGATGCCGAATAATAATCCGGACTATAATCACTTGCGGCTCTGTCAGTATCCTCAGTGAAGCCCAGAGTAATATGATAAGCATAACCTGTTTCAAACTTATAACCGAACAATGGCATGCAGGTGTCTTTTTTTATTACTTTATAATCTTCTACATTATTAAATTGCTGCGTAAAACCTGGCGGTTCTCCCCATTGTTCAATATGAAGTGATTTAAGCTTTTGTTTTTCCGTTCGCCCCGGCGTGAGCAGGCAAAGTGCATCTCCGGTAAAAAAGGCGTGTGTTTCAGAGGGAATGGTTGACGTAGAACTTGAAATGCATCCTGACAGTGAGAAAGATAGCACTACAAGGGTGATTTTTTTAAGCATTATCAATTCCTTTGATGAATTCATCACGCAAATTTAAAGATATGAAATCCGTTTATCTTTCTTACTAGTTTCCCAGATAACAAAAGATGTGGTGTAATTATTAGTATAAAAATTACTTTCATCCCGCTCCGGATCTTTAGTTAAATATATAGAGACATTATAAGCACTTCCGACTTCAAATTTATATCCAAACGTAGGTATGCAAGTGTCTTTTTTTATTGTGATATATTCATCTTCGCTTTTAAAAAACGTTGAAGAACCCGGTGACTCCCCCACTTTTTCAACGGACATACCGATTAATTTTTGTTTTTCTGTTCGTCCTGGAGTCGTCAGACAAAAATCCCCGCCAACAAAAGATGCCTCCGCATCAGCTGAAGGAGTAAAATGGTCCCCTAAAAAACATCCGGAAAGTGATAGTGCCAAATAAACAACAACAGTTTTTTTTATCATTATTGAGTCCTTCAGTAACTTGGGAAATCGGTTAAGATTAATTTATAATATGATAATACGCTATCTAATTCATCACCCTTATAATTTCGATGCGGATTGTAATACCATTTAGACTCTCCAAAATTCACCAGAAAAAAATAATCGGCAACTATGGACGCTTGTTGCTCCATTGAGTATTCATTCAGTCTTGTTTTTCCTTCAAAATTATAATGATAATCAACGGCCCAACTCATACTCCCTCTCAGCTTTACCCACATGCCATTTTGGTACTGCCAGACATGTGTCATTTCATGGATGAATAGGTGCCTGAGAGGAGGGCTTGCAGTTGAAAAATCATCTTGATAATTCTCCCCTCGAAAATAGAGCTCACCATCTGGTGTCATTGCTACATATTCATTTTGCAACCCAAATGGCAGATAACTGCCTAAATGGATCCACACTCTGCTGTAGTCGATATAACTGCCAAAGACTTTACGGGCGAGTGCTATCTCGCCTATCGTTAATCTTCTTACCTGCCCCCCCGGGTCAGTTTTTCCATTTTCAGCCTTTCCACAACATCCATAAATACACTCCCTGTTTTTCCGAATTAAATCGTGTCGCTCCATATGCTGTAGCCGGACGTTCCCGCAGTGTGGTGCTTCCATGTGACGGTTTCATAGACGACTGAAATCATTTCTTCGGGCTCTTTATCCGGAGCATCCAGTAAATGCGGCGCTCGGATGCTGTGTCGTTCAATCGTTGCCCCTCTGACCTCTACCGTAAAATGTTTTTCCTGAGCACCGACGGAAGACGTTCTGAAAAAATCAAAAAACAAATCCATTTTTTCATTACTGGCGATGGCCATTCCTATTAATGGCGTCGACTTATCAATCAGCTTAATAAAGCTCACCGGTCTGTGTTTTACATTCTGACTTCGCACAATTTCGTGATCAAAATGAAGCACAATAATTTCATCCCGGTGAGCGCTCTGAAATTTGTTTCCTACGGAGTCATAGGTTGAACATCCTGCGGAAATTAAACCCTGTTTCTGCCCGATTATCTTAACGTAGATTAGATTTGCCATTCTCAAATTCCTTTTGATTTATTGATTAATTAACCGAGTTGTGAAATAGCATTCATCACACTAATGTATATTAACTCTGTTAATAATTCTTATATCAGGAAATTAAGAAGTGCGCTGTTAACTGTTTTGAAAAAGCGATATGAGTATCAGAATAAGAAAATTCAGAAGGGATAAATCATGGGGCGGAATTAATTCCCTGCCCCATTAACTAGTATTCGTACTTTTATTTCTGCAACCACTGCCCGTTAATGCCACGCACGTACTCGCCTTTTCCGGCTCTGGCGACCAGTTTCTGGCCGGCGAGTTTTGCGACGTCGTCTGTGCTGACATTATTTTCCTGTGCCACCTGCTGATACTGCTGCTTTCTCGCATCGTTTATGCGGTTAGCCAGCGCAATAGATTCGGCATCCTGTTTTAACGATGCCAGATAGCCAGAGAGCGTTTCACCCACGCGCCCCTGCTGTTTCGCTTCATTGAGCGTTAAGGCAAACGCCTGACTGCAAAACAGTAATCCCCCGGCCAGTAACATTAGACTGCTTCTTTTGATGCTGCTTCTTTTGATGCTGCTTCTTTTGATGCTGCTTCTTTTGATGCTGCTTCTTTTGATGCTGCTTCTTTTGATGCTGCTTCTTTTGATGCTGCTTCTTTTGATGCTGCTTCTTTTGATGCTGATAGTTTTGGTAAACATTCCAGACATACAGACTCCTAGAACAAATCGCTCTGATTTTTCAGCAGATCTTCGACGTCTTTATCCACTTTGATATGAATTTCATGTTCAATTTTTACATTCATATTGATGGTGATCGGCTCTTTCGGCGCAGCCAGTTCAATGCGTGGCACGCAGCCGCTGAGCATCACTGTGCAGAGTGCTACGCACAGTCCTGCAACTTGCAGTTTCATTGTTCCTTCCTCACTGTTGGATCTTTTTTCTGCCCATTAACAGGCGGGCTTTTCGACAGCGCCTTCGCTGGCAAAGACATCTGCTGTTGCAGCCATTCCTGAAGATTGTCGCCAAAACGCAAACTGCGCCAAAGCTGATACATGTTTTCCTCATGGGAATAATTGAGCACGATTTCGCGTTTTTCTTTGTCACCGCCGCGGGTCGTATCGGTGTAATTCACTCCGTCAACTCTGGCCTTCATGGTCAGCACACCGAGGTTATCCAGGCTGACTTTTGCATCAGAACGGCTGA
Source organism: Rahnella bruchi (assembly GCF_003614975.1). GTDB lineage: Bacteria > Pseudomonadota > Gammaproteobacteria > Enterobacterales > Enterobacteriaceae > Rahnella > Rahnella bruchi. The sequence goes on from NZ_QZWI01000007.1 coordinate 53,894, forward strand.
TTTCCAGATAACGCAGCAGGCCAATCACCATATTATTGGCAAAGTTTCCGCTGGCCATGGCGTCAGCAAATTGCGGGTCGAGACGCAGCGTCAGGCCGCCGTCGTTTTTGATCCAGCCGTCATGAATAATCCACTGCGGATTATCCACGTACAGCGGCAACTCGCCATAAATCACGCCAGACATCGCCAGTTGTTTCGGTTTGAGCGCCGTGAAAAGTTCGCTGAGATTGATTTTTTCGAGTTTAAGCACCGCGGCATCATGCTGCGGCATTCTCAGTGCCGAAAGGCTCAGACGCCCGCGTAAAACATCTACCCCCAGATTACTCAGTGTCAGCGGCATTTTTTCACTCCACGGATAATGCCCCTGCAAATCCGCCGTCACGTTCTTCATTTTGACCAGATTATTGACTTCGCCAATACGCAGCGTCACCGGTTTTTTCACGCCCAGCTGCCAGACCTGATCCTGCAGGCGGTAAGGAAGACTGAAATCTAGCCCGCTCAGGTCACCGTCTTTCATCCACAGGCCGCCATTTTTCACGACCCAGTGCCCACCCGCCACAAATCCCTGCTCGCGCGCCGCCGAGAATGCCGACTGTGCATAAAATGTGCCTTCGCGCAGTTTGATGTTCAAATCTGGCGTCAGCAACGTCTGGAACGCGGTCAGTCGCTGTTTTGGCCACCAGCCTTCACCGCGTAACCGTTCGCCGTCCCAGCGGCCATTGAGGCGGATCGGGCCAATCGGTTTGGCATCGAGCATTCCGCGCATCGTAAAACGATTCGGGCTGTCACCGTCGAGCTGTAAGACCAGCGTAGCCGGTGGCAGGTATCCGCCATTTGTCAGCGCAATTTTCTTCGCTACCAGCTTAACGTCACCCTTAAATTCGGTCGGTAAATCAGGATACTGAGGTTTAAAATGTGAAGACGGCGGACGTTTCCACATCAGCGGATGTTCCAGTGTCAGGCGCGGCGCTTCGACATCCACCAGGCCGTAATGCAGCCGGTCAAAACCTGTGGAGAGAGAATTAATGCTGATGAGATTGTCATGCCACTGGCCTTTCCCAGACATATCCCAGCGGCCATTAAGCGGCGGCAAATGACCATTGCCCCAGTAGTTGAAATTCCACTGTCCGATATCCGGCCAGAACGCCAGCGCTTTGCCGCTGAGGTGTAAATCAAACGCGCCCCAGAAGCTGTGGCGCGCTTTAAGAATGGCCTGAAGTGGCCCGCTGACGCCTTCGGCAGACACTTTTACACCTGCCAGCGGCCAGCGTGCATCGCTGATGGTCAGTTCCGGCGTCGGTTTCCCCCACGCGCGCAGCAGTGAACCGCTGTGCAGAGAAAGCGTAGGATTCAGAACCGAACCGCTGAGCTGGCCGGGAAGCGAAGCACTGAGAGAGGTGGTCTGGAGATTGGCCTGCCCGGTGAGACGGAAATCGAGTTGACTGTCCAGCAGCCCGACGCGCCCCGGCCCCAATGTCAGCACCACGTTCGCCTTACCATTGTGACCCTGCGTCAGCACGTTAAGACGCGCCGTGATATTGGTTTGGTCGAACGTCGGTGTCCAGTCGCTGAGCGTCAGATTCACGCCACCGGTCAGCGATTGCGTGCCATACGGCCAGCGCCACTGCCCCTGTGTGATCTGTAAAACGTTGTTGCTCAGTTTCCATGGCAGCATCAGCAGCGGCTGCTGAGCGTTTTTTTCCGCTAACGTGAGTACGCCTTCGGTTGCCTGCCAGCTGAGCTGAATATCCAACGGATCAGGCACCTGCGCGGTTTGCATTTCGGCATGCAGTTCGCCGGATTCAGGAAGAGTATCGAACGTTGCGGGCAACAACAGTTTGCCGCTCAGCGTGACCGGCTGGTCGCTGCCCGGAGGCGTCAGACTGAAAGAGTGGATCGCCAACTGGCGCGTGCCATCAAGCACCGCGTCGAGCTTAAGAGATTCGCCATTGAATGAAAGATGCTGCGCGCCGCCTGCATTACTTATCTGTAATTTACCGGCATAGCGCTGCCAGGGTGTGATGGAAAGATGATCGATGCTGACATCCCCCGGCGGCAACATCTGCTGAATATCGGCCAGCGAACGCGTCTGCTGACTGTCGCTTTTGGGCATTTTAGCCAGACAGGCAGTGTCGACACTCAGAGCATCCAGCTTCAGCGCCCAGCGTGCGTCATGGCGACTCAGGCGGGCATTGCGCGCGGTCGCCAGCTGGCAGTCTCCGGCGGCATAGGTCACGCCCGGTACTTGCAACACACCATCAGCCCAGCGCGGCGCGCCTTTGAGCGTCAGTTGCGTCCCCGCGGGGAGCCAGTGACCCGCCACAACCGGCAGCCAGCGCGGCACTGTTTTCCATAGTAGCCACATCAGTAATGCGACAATCACCACTATACTCAGGAGTATCTGCGCGCTTTTCTTCAGTCCGTTCCTCATGACTTGCCTTGTCTTATGCTTCACTAAATGTGCTAACCGCCCGCAAGATATCATAATTAGCGTAACAACTGATGGCAGGAATGCCATCTGCCGCGTAACAAATAGCACAGGATAAATTGTCTGCGCTGCCGCGCTCTGCTAGTTTGGTGGCATATTGCGAATTGTTTCTGAAAGGGCTAAGTCCTTATAAAACAGCCGGAAACGGTTTCGCCAGAGATTCAAACTCACTGCGGAGAAACACCATGAAAGTGGCTGTCTACAGTACTAAAAATTACGACCGGAAATATCTGGAACTGGTCAATCAGCATTACGGTTATGAACTGGAGTTTTTCGATTTTCTGCTGACCCCGCAAACGGCGAAAACAGCGATAGGTTCTGATGCAGTTTGTCTTTTCGTTAATGACGATGGCTGCCGTGAAGTCCTGCAGGAACTGGCGTCGCTCGGCATCAAAACCCTGGCCCTGCGCTGCGCGGGTTTTAATAATGTTGATTTGGAAGCAGCAAAAGAGCTGGGTATTTCAGTCGTACGCGTGCCTGCCTACTCACCCGAAGCGGTCGCTGAACATGCCGTGGGTATGATGATGTGTCTGAACCGGCACATTCATCGTGCGTATCAACGCACCCGTGAGGCTAACTTCTCTCTTGAAGGGCTGATCGGCTTTAATATGTACCAGCGTACCGCCGGAATCATCGGCACCGGTAAAATCGGTGTGGCGGCGATGCGGATCCTGAAAGGTTTCGGTATGCGCATTCTGGCATACGATCCGTACCCGAGCCCGCTGGCGCTGGAACTCGGCGCAGAATATGTCGATCTGGATACCTTATACGCTGAATCTGACGTGATCTCGCTGCACTGCCCGCTGACGCCGGATAACCACCATATGCTCAATGCCGGTGCGTTCGCCAAAATGAAAGACGGTGTGATGATCGTCAACACCAGTCGTGGCGCTTTGCTGGATGCCACCGCCGCCATTGATGCGTTGAAAAAGCAAAAAATCGGCGCACTGGGCATGGATGTTTACGAAAACGAACGCGACCTGTTCTTCGAGGATAACTCCAACGAAGTGATCCTCGACGACGTGTTCCGCCGTCTGTCTTCATGCCACAACGTGCTGTTCACCGGCCATCAGGCATTCCTGACCAGCGACGCGCTGACCAGTATTTCTGAAACCACGCTGATGAATATTGATCAGCTGGCGAAAGGCACAGCCTGCCCTAATCTGCTCTGATCCGGTCATAAATGCCCGAATTTCAAGGCTCACTCCGGTGAGCCTTTTTATTTGCGGCGGTCTGTAATCCGGTCAGCGGCTCAGCACCCGGCTGATCTCCGTCCCGTAGCCCGTAACAGTCAGGACGTCATCGGCCAGCGTGACCGAGGAAAATGGCAGACTGTTTTCGCCATCCACCATTCCTTTCATCGTAATAAAATCGGTATTTCCGACACGGTCGTAACCGCCGCGATGGTCGTGACCGGCAAAATAGGCGCGTACGTCATAGCGACACAGCAATTCGACCAGCGTCTCGCAATTCCACAGGTTATGGCTGTTGACCGGCGTCAGCGGGTAGTGTCCGAAAACCAGCAGCACTTCTCGCTGTTCGCGGGCTTCGCGAAGATTCTGTTCGATCCATTCCAGCTGCTTGCGCCCTACCGCGCCGTTCCATGGCTGCGCCTGCGACTGCTGACATTCGGTCAGTTCCTCCAGCATATATTCAGCAAGCTGGCGGTCGTCACCGTTAGCATGATTGCAGTACAGGCTGACGTCATTGCCATCGATAACCAGAAAACGATAGCCTGGCAGGCTGAACGAATAATAACTTTTCGGCAGGCCAATTGCCGGTTTCTGCGCGCCCAGATGTTCAGAAATCACCTGCGCGTCGTGGTTGCCGATAAGCACTGCATGCGGATGACGCAAGGCTTCGTAACGGTTCAGTACTGCCTGAAAACTTGTCCAGTCTCTGTCCACCAGGTCACCCAATGTGACGACAAAATCGAGTTTTAAATCATTCAGCTCATGGATGGCGGTCGCCAGTTTATTCAGGCTGTTGCGGTAATAACGGATTTTATGAGTATCCGCATCCGCATATTGCGGATCGGCAATCAGCCCGAACCGCAGCCGCGCGCCGTTTACCAGTGCATCATGAACCTCTGGCGGCTGATACAGTGAACTGACATTGCCCAGCGCCTGTGCCTGTCGTTCGGATAACAAAGGGGATGAAGTCGTGACGGTCATAATATTCTCCTGTCAGATTCTTATCGGATCCCTGCCCGCATAAAAGATTGGACGAACTGACGCTGAAAGATAAGAAACAGCACCAGCAATGGCAGTACGGTCATCAGCGTCGCAGCGCTGATCAGCGCCCATTGCACGCCCTGCTCCGGCGCTGAAAACAGCTGTAGCCCGACGGTAACCGGTCGCACTTTCACCGAATCGGTGATAACCAGTGGCCAGAGAAAATCGTTCCAGTGGAAACTGATGGATACCAGCGCAAAAGCGACGTAAATCGGTTTCGCCAGCGGAATATAGATTTTACGTAAGATATAAAACCGGCTGGCACCTTCCACAATGGCGGCTTCTTCCAGCACCAGCGGGATACTTTTAAATGTCTGCCGCAACAGGAAAATGGCAAAGGCCGAGGCAAAATACGGCAGCGCAATGCCTGCCAGCGTATCGCGCAGCCCCAGCGTGCCAATGGTTTTGTAGTTATTCAGGATCAGAACGTCGGGGCTTATCATCAGCTGTAGCAAGATCAGAGCGAAGATGAATCCGCCCGCTTTCAGTTTAAACCGCACCAGCGCATAGGCCGCCAGCGTCGCCAGTATCAGCTGACAGACCACAATCATCAGCACCAGCAAAGTAGTGTTGAGAAAGTAGCGGGCAAAGGGTGCCGCATTCCAGGCATGGATAAAATTCTGCAAAGTCAGCGGTGCAAACAGCGAGAAACTGCCCTGCGCGGAGGCCGGATGAACAGCCACCCATAGTGAAACCAGCACCGGCAAAAACCACAGTAAAGCAGCCAGCCAGATGGCGAGGTTCAGGGAAAAACGGCTGAGAGAAAAACGATTCACTGATAGTGCGCCCTTTTATCCAGCAGATTAAATTTGATCAGCGCGATCGCAGCGAGGATCACCAGCAATACGACGGTCATGGCTGAAGCCGCCGGTAAATCCCAGTAACTGAACGCCGTCCGGTAGATGTAAAACAGCAATAAACTGGTGCTGTTATTCGGCCCGCCGTTAGTCATGGCAATGACCTGATCGACAATCCGGAAAGCATTCATCGAGGCATTAATCAGGATAAACAGCGTGGTCGGCATCAGTAATGGCCACTGCACGCGAAAGAAAAAATAGCGCCGCGACGCCCCTTCTATTTCTGCCGCTTCGGCCAGTCGTGGATCGATTTGCTGCAATGCAGCCAGATAAAAAATCATAAAAAATCCGGCCTCACGCCAGACGGAAACTGCCATCAGGCTGTAAAGCGCCGTGCCGGGCTCGCCGAGCCAGTTGACCGCAGGCAGCGAAAACAGCGCCAGCAGTTTGTTGAGCAACCCGAGTTGTGGCGTGTAGAAAAACAGCCACAGATTGGCAATCGCCACCATCGGCAGCAGCGAGGGGATGAAAAACGCCGCTCGGGTGATGGCGTTACCGCGCAGACGCCGGTTCACCGCCAGCGCCATCATCAGCGCCAGTACCACCGACAGCGGAATGGTGATCACGGCGTAAAGCAGGTTATTGCGCAGCGACAGCATAAAGATGTCGTCATCGAGCAGTGCGCGGTAATTATCCAGCCCGACAAACTGCGGGACATGCCCGCTGCGCGCGGCGCTGAACAGACTTTCCCACACCGTCGCCAGCGCTGGATAGTGGGTGAAAAGCAGCAGAAAACAGAGCGCGGGTAGCAGCAGAAGATAACCATAAAGCTGTAAAGACAGCCCGCGTGTGCGGGCGGCCGGTGCAACGGTGTGCAATGTGCTCATGCCGGTCCTTACTGGTAAGGTTTCAGCAGGCGGTCGGCCTGTTTCTGCGCGGAACTCAAGGCGTCTGCTGGCGTTTTGGCCTGCGTCACGGCGGCTTCAATGGCGTGGTTAAGCAGTTCCTGGATCTGCACGCTGTTATACGTCGACAACTCCGGTTGTGAATATTTAAGCTGTTCACGCGCCACCAGCGCCTGCGGCACCTGTTTCACGTAATCCTGCATGACCGGCGTTTCCCACGCGGCTGGCGAGGTGGCGACATAACCCGTCGCGATACTCCAGCGTGCGGCCTGCTCAGGTGCAGAAACCCAGCGGATAAATTCCATCGCGGCTTTCTGCTGTTCAGGCGTGGTATTTTTGAAAACGTACAGGTTGCCGCCGCCGGTAGGGCTGCCGCGCTGGGTTTTCTCCGGGAGCATCGCCACGCCAAACGGGAATTTGGCGTTTTCACGCACGGTAGTCAGGTTGCCGGTGGTGGTAACCATCATCGCCGTTTTGCCGTCGATGAAATCCTGTGGCGTAGTGCCCCAGGCAATGGTGCCTTTTGGTGACACGCCGTCTTTTTGTGATAAATCCGTCAGCCATTGCAGCGTTTCGACGTTGGCTGGCGTATCGAACGTGACCACCGTGCCTTTGCCGTTATCCAGATGGCTGCCGTTGGTCGCAGCAATCCCCTGGAAGTTCCAGTAACCATTTGGCGTGGAAGGAATTTCTATCCCCCACTGTTTCACTTCGTTACCGTCACGCACCACCAGTTTCTTACCGAAATCCACCACCTGCTGCCAGTTAGCCGGCGGCGTATCGCCATTCAGTCCGGCTTTCTCAAACGCCTGTTTGTTCCAGTACATCACCACGGTTGAACGCTGGAACGGAATGCCCCAGACCTTGTTCTGAATATGGCGGATAAAGGCCGGATAAAAGCCGTCGATCCACTGTTTGCCGTCTGCATCATTCGCCAGGTCACTGACAGGCAAAATCGCGCCCGCGTCGATCAGCGAATAGGCTTCAATATCGCCGATCACCGCAATCTGCGGCGCATTACCACCACGGAAGGCGGTCAGCGCCTTGGTCACGGTCGTCGCGTAATCCCCGGTATACACCGGCTGAATGCTGATATCCGGGTGCGTTTTCTGGAAATCTTCCACCAACGTATCCACGGTATGGCTGATTTTCCCACCCACGGCGATCGGGTAATACATTTGTAATTTCACCGGATCCGCCGCAAAGGCTGAGGTTCCGGTGATTAAAAGCATCGCTGTGGTCAGACGTGAGAAACGGTGCGCAATAGACATGATGTTCCCTTCGGCAATAGTCGTTGTAAGAATAAAAGTGACTCAAAAACAAGTGCTACACAGCGACGCGGTTATCTGAACGCAGACAGGCTTGTTCCGCCTGATAGCAGCGTTTTCCGTCAGCTGTGAAGAAAAAATATTGCGCACCCGTGGCCCATTGCAGCCCGACGTACTGGCCTTCGGCGTAGCGTTTCATGCCGGCAACTTTGACGGTCAGTGGTTGCGAATATCCGGATAAGGCGCAAGCGATCAGCGTGTCTGCACCCATATATTCATGGCTTATCACCTGCGCGGTCAGGCTGGCGTTTTCGGCGCAAATCAGCTGAATATCTTCTGCACGCAGCCCCAGACTGATGGCATCCTGCAGGAAATTTTCCACCACCGGCACCGGCATATTAGACAGATAATGATGATGCCCCCGGCATTCGAGCGGCAGAATGTTCATCGGCGGCGCACCGATGAATTGCGCGGTAAAAATGCTGGTCGGGTTGTTATAGAGATTGTCCGGCGTGTCGTGCTGCTCGATACAACCGTCGTTAAGCAGAATGATTTTGTCGGCCATGCTCATTGCTTCAGTCTGATCGTGGGTGACGTACACCATCGTCAGACCGAGCTTTTTCTGAATCGCGCGGATTTCACGGCGCATGCTCTGGCGCAGTTTGGCGTCAAGATTGGAAAGCGGTTCATCCATCAGGCACAGCTTGTTGTTAGCAATTACCGCCCGACCCAGCGCCACGCGCTGCTGCTGTCCGCCGGAAAGTTGTGCAGGAAGCCGGTCAAGCAAGGGTTCCAGCTCCATCAGTTTGCTGACCTCCTGTAACCGCGCAGCAAAATGACGTTTATCCTCACCGCGCGCCCGCAGCCCGAATAACAGGTTTTCGCGAACGTTCATGTGAGGAAAAAGTGCATAAGACTGGAACACCATAGAAAGCTTGCGCTGTGACGGGGTAAGCGCGGTGACGTCAGACTGCCGGAAATAAATCGCACCACTGTCAGCGGATTCGAGTCCGGCAATCGTTCGCAGCATGGTGGATTTACCGCAACCGGAAGGCCCCAGCAGCGCAATGAAATCACCCTCTTCCACATCAAAGCTGATGTCGTTAAGCGCTATTTTATTGCCCCAGGATTTCCGGATGTGATGAAGTGATAAATAGCTCATGCCTGCGATGTCTCTCTGACTCGTGATGGGCATAACCTATCGGGCTAAAATGACGCTTTTATGATGGGGAGATGACGGGATAAAGACGGTCAGGGTGTTAAGCCCTCCTCCTGTGCTCAAAATACAAGCATGATTTGTCTGCGGGCCGGGGGCACTTCATCGCAGAGGGAGGTAGGGAGAGGGTTATAATGACAAATCAAAAAGTAGAAATGCTCTGCTACCTTATTTTATCTGATAACTCTGTTGCCCGATTAATTCCAATGGAATAGAATCGCGCCAGCATTAATTTAAAAATAAACGATTGGCCGGATTTTCATTACCAGCAAGGATGCGGAAATATGATTTATTCCATCAGGAAGGCTCTCCTGTTCGTCCCGTTCTTTTTATCGGGTTGCAGTTCACAGCCTAATATTGCAGAGCAGGAGCAATTACAGCCCCCGGTGAGTAAAACCACCCTACATATGCAAAGGCTTTCCACTCTGGAAGATAAAGACGCCGTGACAATTAATGCTGCGCAACTTCAGCCAGGGGATATTCTTCTTTCATCATCGACCGGCGTGACATCACTGGGTATCAGACTATTTAGCATGACGGGCGTCAGTCATGCCTCGGTTTATCTGGGCAATGGTGAAGTCGCCGAAGCGGTCGGGGATGGCGTTCAGATTGTTTCGCTGGAGGACGCATTAACTCACAGCAATTCTATGGTGAGTTTACGCAACCAAAAATTAACTGAACTGCAAGCTGCGAAATTAAGAATTTTCTCTCAGAATAATCAGGGGAGGAAATATAACTATAAAGGCATCATTATTATCGCGCCTTATACCCTGACGCGGAGAGTTTGCGATCTACCGCTATTTTTCGGAAAAGGAAGAAGCACCTGTATAGATACCCTCGCGACGATTCAGATAGGCAACACACCGGAAATACAGAAAACTTTCTTCTGCTCCCAGTTTGTTATTGAAGCCTTTAATTTTGCGGGCAGTCCGCTCACCGCATCTGACGCACTTTGGGTATCTCCTGCCGATTTGTTGCACATGCGCGAAGGAGATGTCTCTTCTTTTGTACCGGTTCAGCCGCTGCATTATGTCGGCCATTTGAAAAAATGGAATTTGTACAACGCGGTCTTTGGGTAAATACCGGTCAAACCAGGTGCCTCCCTTCTGCGGAAGGCACCTGCCAGCAATGACATTACGACTTTGCTACTTTACGTATTTGTTACTTCACGGATTTACTGAATGCGTCCACAGCCAGAATGGCGTTCGCCACGTCTTCAGCAGAAAGATTGTGGTTCAGGTTACCCAGTGTATCGCCCTCGCCGCCTGCCAGCGCACCCACTTTCACCAGATTGGCGAAAGATTCGTTTTCCAGATGCATTTCTTTCAGCGTTGTTGGCATTTTAATGGAACGATAGAAACGCACGTATTTCGCGATCTCTTCGTCAGGACGCTGTTCCAGCACCATTTGCGTCAGCGTGCCGTACGCCACTTTTTCGCCGTGGGTCAGATGATGAATGTCACCGGAAATCGCCGTAAAGCCGTTGTGGATGGCATGCGCGCCTGCCAGACCGGCATTTTCGAAACCGAGGCCGGAGAGCAAGGTGTTGGCTTCTACCACCGCTTCCACCGCTGGCGTCACCAGTTTCTGCTCAACTGAGGTATAAGCGCTGTAGCCGTAAGTCAGCAGCGTTTTCTCGCAGGCTTCAGCAATCGCCATACCCGCAATCGTCGGATCACCGCCCACCATTGAGTGAGAATGTGAACGCAGAACCGCCTGCGCTTCCACAAAAGTCGCCAGGCCATCGGCAATACCCGAAGCGAAAAGACGCACCGGCGCTTGTGCGCATACGTGAGTATCGACCAGCACCAGATCCGGGTTTTTGTTGTAGAAGCGGTAAGATTCAAACACCCCATCATCTGAATAGATAACAGACAGCGCGCTGCATGGCGCATCGGTAGAGGCCACCGTCGGTACAATCACCACGTTTTGCTTCAGTTCATCGGCAATCGCTTTCACGGTATCGAGCGTTTTACCGCCGCCGAGGCCGACCACCACCTGCGTTCCCGCATCGTGGGCGATGGCGGCGAGACGGGTGATTTCTTTCGCGGAGGCTTCTCCGTTAAAACGTTCATAATGGAATTCAACGCTGGCTTTTTTCAGTGAGGCTTTAACGCGCTCCCCGATAATTCCCCAAACGACATCATCAGCTATCAGGAATGATTTTCCGCCCAGTGCAGGCAGATAATCTCCTAATTCATCCAGAACACCGCTGCCCTGAACGTATTTCCTTGGCGAAGAGAAGATAAATTTACTCATGATAAAAACCTCTTTTCGTTGATAATGTTTACGTGAATGACTCTGCTGAGAGTACTCCAGCACTGCACGAAGCCCAACCCTTTTAATTCAGATTAACAGCATGACTTGCAAAGAAATTTTCCAAATAATGAGGATGTTTAGAATATTAAGCGCAATTATTTTTCATCAATTTAATACCTCTAAATGATTATATAAATTGGCATAATTCCCCCGCCAGATTTATACACTCCGCTGTTAGCTTTTATCTATTGAATACATCAATAAAAGCGACTTTCACTTATCAGCGAGTCCCGTAGAATTCACTCCATTGGCAGCACGTCGTAAGCAGTGGTCATTAGCCAGCTCGCTGTTAGCCATTCCATTAATATTTCTGACATTAATAAGGGAACAGCATGTATAACTTTCAGCGCTACAACGCCAAAGAACTGGCGCTTGCCTACATGAGCAGCAAACCACACGATTTTTCGCCAAATGAATTTTTACAGCAGTTGAAAGAGGTCGAAAAATCTTTCGACGCTGCGCTGAGAAACCCTCAGCAACAACCGCAGAACGGAATGCTGGTGAAGGCGTTTTGATTGCCATCTTGGCCTTCATCAGTTGAGTACCGTGCGTTACCCTTGCTTTACCCTTTGAAGTTTTTTTGCAAGATCCTGTGTCTGGTTCAACTGCAAAATAAGATAATGTAAAAAAGCAAAAGCCCCGAATTATCGGGGCTTTTTGTCTTGTTGAATGACGTCTTACTAAGGGACTACTTCGTCATCTGGCGGTCATCAATGTACTTGCGTTTTTCCGGCGCTGGCGGGAAATACTGATACAGCCAGGTTTCTGACAACGCGGTCTGCCCGTTGCGCAGGAACATGCGCAGCTCAACCGGAGCTACAGAATCGCTGTCCGGATACCAGTCGAACAGAATGCGATAGCCATCGAACGGCTGCACATACAGAATTTCGATGTTTTTGATTTTACCGTGAGAGACGTTGATGACCGGTTCGATACCTTTATCAGCAAACGCTTTCAGCTCACCACCGATGAAGTCAATGGCGAAACGACGCGCCCAGACTTGCGGATAGTTCTCGCCCGGTGCCCAGCCTTCCGGGAAACCACCCATACCGGTACGCGTCGCCAGCACGTTGGCCAGCGGGCTGCGGTGTGGCGGCTCGGAACTCCAGTACAGCTTGTAACTGAAGCTGAATTCAGCGCCGGATTTCACCGGTTTTTCCGGCTGCCAGAAGCACACCACGTTATCCAGCGTTTCACCTGTCGTCGGGATTTCCATCAGATTGACAGCGCCCTTCCCCCAGTCTCCGACCGGTTCGACCCACAGGCTCGGACGTTTGTTATACCAGCCAATCACGTCCTGATAATTATTGAAGTCATGATCAAGCTGCAATAAGCCAAAACCTTTCGGACTGTTATCGCTGAAAGCGTTGAACTGCAAACGTTGCGGGTTGTTCAGCGGACGACAAATCCATTCACCGTTACCGGTCCACATTTCAAGACGATCTGAGTCGTGAATTTGCGGATGGATAGTATCGCAGCGTCCACGTTCACTGGTGCCACAGCTGAACATACTGGTCATCGGAGAAATGCCCAACTGTTTGATGTCTTCACGGGCATGCAGGTGGTTTTCAATTTCCATGACGACCCGGGTCGGTTCGCAGTGGATCACGAATTTATAGGCACCCGTGATACTCATGCCGTCCAGCAACGCATAAACGGTGAACGTGGTATCGCCAGGTTTCGGCGTATCAAACCAGAACGCGGTGAAATCCGGGAATTCTTCTGGCTGGTCAGTGAAGGTATCCACCGCCACACCGCGGGCTGACAGGCCGTACTGATAGGTATCATCCACTGCACGGAAATAGCTGGCACCAAGGAAAGAAACCACGTCGCGACGCGTCAGTTCCGGCGCTTTGTTGACTTTAAAACCGGCGAATCCGAGGTTAGAGAAGCCTTCCAGCTGTTTGGTATCAACTCCCGCGTCGTGATAGTTGAACAGTTCCGGGCGGAAATGAATTTCACGCGCCTGATGTTTCACCGGATCCACAGAATACATACGCACGCGGCGCTTAAAGCCCATACCGACGTGGAACAGTTCCACATCCAGCTGGCGGTCTGGCAGACCATTCCACAGTGAATGCGCATGATCGTACTGAATGGCGTTGTATGCCTGCGGCGTCAGTTCAGCCAGCGTTTTCGGCAATGGCTGCGGAGCCCCACCGTAGGGCTTATCCGCCAAATCTTTCGCCATTTTTTTCAGCGCATTGAAATCAAACGGCAATTCGCCGCCGTCTGCCACATTCGCCTCTGCCGCTTCTGCGGAACGGGTGAACAATGTGGACATCGCCGGCACACCACACCAGGCGGCGAATGCCATAGATGCTTTAATAAATGCTCTTCGTTCCATGCCAGAATCGTTTCCTGTACTGGGCAAAAAATCTGGGGACTTCGTCACACAAACGCAATCCCCGCGTATTCTGAATTTTCGACCCTAAGGCTAACGTAAAATTCACAAGCCGAGTACAAGAAATTGAATGCATTCAGCTAATATTTTGCTTGAAAAAGTTAGCGTATATGACTGAGTACATGCCGTGTATGGCAGGGGCTGAGACGGTTTTTGGAAACGGAAACTCCAGTGACAATTACAGCCACTATTTGATGATAAAGCCGTGGCGAATTTAGGAGCATTCTGTTACCGGAGCCTTACTATTCTTCAACTGGCAGACAAGCAGACAATATAACACCGGCGTCTGTAGGGATAAGACTCACCGGTAAATCCTATGTTCAAGAGATAAACTGAATTCGGATTATATACACGAATCATTAATAATACCGCCACAGACATTTATTATCTGTTAAGTGAATATATTAATTTCATACATTATCCTGATGATTGCATTTAATTTGGATTAAATTTTAATACTACGACGGAGATCAATAATGTGTATTCCTATGCGAATAGCATAAGACCTTATCAATGAAATATAAGGTCAGAACAAATGAAAGATGAACTGGGAGTCCCTGTACCGGTAGATGAACTCAGGGGAACGGCGGCCGGGTATTTTGGTGATTACCTACGGGGCAACGTTCCTGTTAATCAACTTATACCTAAACATGAGTATATACAGGACACAATAGGGTTGGAGAGCGCGTTTAATAAAAACAATCAACATTTAATGTTACTGACACTTGAAGAGGCCGACTCGGTCCTGAATCAATTACTCACGGGAATTGATTCTACCGCAACATACGCAGGAAATATAAAAGATGGCAACACCGGACTCAAAAACATCAAAAACCTCACAACGTATTATAACGATTCTAACAAACTTGTTTTCAATTTTAAGGGTTTAGGCATTAAAGCAATCCTCTACAAAATTAAAGGAGTCGAATATGTGAAAATTACCGGCCGCGCAGGTATCCGCAGGATCCTTAAAGGCACCCGATATGCCATTAATAACCCGCAGGTGCTTGAATTAGGCATAGGTAAAGCGGGAATAAACTCTGGGATTATCTCGGGCATACACTTCAGTATTTGGTTTTCGCTTGCATACAGAACCATAGAGTTAATATTCAAAGATGAGTATAACATTGTGGATTTCATTGGCGACATCACCATGGATATGGCAAAAGTTATTGCAATCGTCTTCGTGACAAAATTAATGGCATTAGCAGGAGGATGGTTAATTACTGCAGCAACAACTGTCGTTATTCCTGTTGCGTTGGGTATCGTTGCGATAGTAGTTATCGGTGTTGTCATCACTTATTCCTTAGATACTATTGACCGGCATATGAAACTTTCAGAAAAATTAAAGGAAATGATTAAAGATGGCTTAGCTGAAAGAAATTCAATTGAGAAGTGGAATTTAATGCACCACTCGCCTTTTAACTCATCTTTACACTTCGGAGGCTAGATGCCAATCAGGAATTTTATCGTCATCCTCATTTTCACACTAATTTTTCCTGTTACACTCTTTTTCCTTTATAAATTCTGCCTGGTAGATGCCATGCTGTTATTCAGGTTCAGCGATGCCATTTACTTCAACTGGCGAGTTTTCCCAATATTGACCACGATACCTATGGCAGTATATTTTGAAGTTCTGTTTGTTAGTTGCTTTTTCACCAAAAATAAAAAGGCAAGCCCTGCATTAGAGAAGTACATTTTACGTATGACAGCGATAACCGTTTTAATGTTTTTCCCTGTATTGCTGGCATGCCCGCTTGTTAACTTAGGATTTGCTTTCTCCTCTTATCATAACTGTGCTGTTGGTGGAGCTTTTACCGGAGTTTTCTATGTTAAGGATGAAAACCAGTGTTACACACTCACCGGAGTTAAATCCTGGAATAAGAGTCACGAGAAATTTAATCTGGAACATAAGCTTGGAATAGATGACTAGAAGTGCCGGACTTCAGGCCTGACAGGTGATAAACCGCTCACCCGTCAGGCATTTGAATTTTACATCACTCTGTCATTCCATAAACTATATGCACTAGTTCCCGCTGAAACATGTTCCCATGTAATCGTTTCATAGGAGAAAGTAATGGCTTCCTGTGGCTGTCCTTGGCTATCGTGAAGAACATGCGGAAGCAAAATATGCAAATCGGTAATTCTCGCACCTGTTAACTTGAATTTATAAAATAGCTCGTTAATACCAAATTGATTTATGCGGTACACGTCAATATCACAGGTGAGAACTTCATTTTCGGAAATTGCTTTCCCAATTAATGGGGAGGACTTATCCAACGGTTTAGTGATAATGACCGGATGGTGTGCAGCATTCTGTTCACGTGAAATCGAGTGGCTTAATTCATAAACCATGATCTGATCTAAATGGGCTAATTGTGCTTTGTTACCAATAGAGTCCAGCGACGAGCATCCTGATGATATTAACCCCTGAGTTTTACCATTTAGAGTTAGATAGATTTCATTAGCCATAAGGTTATTCCTTTAAGTTTAATATTTTACAAAAAAATATTTCCATCCCGAATCATAAGTCATATTAATGTTTATAATTCATAGTAAGCATGAAGCCGGATGAATATAACATCCATTCATTAGTTAAACTGTGACAAAAAGCTAAAACAAATTTTCTTAGTTAATTATTAACCTCATAGTTCGCAGTAAAATAAGATATTAAATTATTATGTCGTTGCCATCAGCAATCCCAGCCCTGCCATGCTAAATTGTTATTGTTCTGTAATTCCTATGCTTCACATATTGAGGTTAACGCATGTCAGATGAACCTATCCAGCAAAAAGCACGGGCGTTGTACGCTCAGCTCACCGGCGAGATTTCACTTCCCTGCTCGCTTCATATTAACGGCGCAGGAAATCTGACCTCTTATTATCCGGTTACGCCGCTCATCACCGCGTCTGTCGCATTAGCCGGGATGGCGTTAACGCGTTTACTGGCGCTTAAACACGGCGGACACGAAACCGTTACAGTCGACCGGCGGCTTGCGTCGCTTTGGTGTAAAACCAGTATAAAACCAGAGGGTTGGGAAATCCCGCCCGCGTGGGACAGTCTGGCGGGGGATTACGCCACCGCTGATGGCTGGATCCGCCTGCATACCAATGCTCCGGCGCATCGCAAAGTGGTGGAATCCCTGCTCGGTAA
This sequence comes from Rahnella bruchi, assembly GCF_003614975.1. Classification (GTDB taxonomy): domain Bacteria; phylum Pseudomonadota; class Gammaproteobacteria; order Enterobacterales; family Enterobacteriaceae; genus Rahnella; species Rahnella bruchi. The sequence continues at coordinate 70,678 of NZ_QZWI01000007.1, forward strand.
GGCGCAAAACCGCGAAGCCCTGGCACAGCGGGTAATAATGTGGAAAAAGGCTGAACTGGAACAGGCCGTGGTTCAGGCGGGCGGATGCGCCGCGCAGATGCTCATCCCGGGTGAATGGCAGCAGCATGTGCAGGGGAAATCCCTGCAAAATGAGCCGTTGTTTCAGCGCTCTTTATCCCCTGCCACGGCACTACCTGAGTGGGCGTTATCCCGTGAAAAGCCGCTGGCAGGCATAAAAGTTCTCGACCTGACTCGGATTATCGCCGGGCCCGTCGCCACACGTTTTCTGGCCGGACTAGGCGCGGATGTGCTGCGTATCGATCCCTTCGGCTGGGATGAAACCAGTCAGGAAGCTGACCTCACATTAGGCAAACACTGCGCCCGGCTCAATCTGCATAACCCGCAGGACCGTCATCGTTTCGAAGAATTATTACGCGATGCGGATGTGATCGTCCATGGCTACCGTGCCGGTGCGTTGCATAAACTCGGCTATGGCAGCGAGCAGCGCCGTGCTATCGCGCCGGGTGTGGTGGATGTTTGTCTGAATGCCTATGGCTGGAGCGGGCCGTGGCGCGAGCGGCGCGGCTTTGACAGTCTGGTGCAGATGAGTTGCGGTATTGCACAACAGGGAATGAAACTGTCAGGCAGTAATAAACCGGTGCCTTTACCGGTTCAGGCGCTCGATCACACCACCGGTTATCTGATGGCGGCAGCAGTTTTGCAGGGTTTAGCGCAACGAATGGAAAACGGTCAGGGCAGCGAATCCCGCCTGTCGCTAGCACGTACCGCACGGGAACTGATGGAAAACGGTGCAACAGCCGTCAGCGACGAACCGCTGACTGAATCCGCACATCAGGCCGACTTCTCACCTGAACAGGAAATCACTGTCTGGGGCAATGCACGACGTTTACTTGCGCCCGTCTGGCTGGAAAACACCTTGCTGCAATGGCATCTACCGGCATCACCGCTCGGTTCTGCCTCTGCCAGCTGGCAATCCGATTCGTCGGGAAAATGAGGTTTGACGCGGTCCGGTCACCCTTAAGACAACAATGAAAATGCCGCTTTGCGATATTGCAGCGGCGTTTTGCCAATCATTTTCTTGAAACGGGTGATGAAATACGGCGCGTCTGAAAAGCCGCATTGCAACCCAATTTCCTCGACCGAATGGTCGGTTGAGCGCAGCAGTTCGCAGGCGCGCTTCACCCGCCGCGTGGCGAGATAATCCTGAATCGAGCCCCCGGTTTCCTGCCCGAATACCCGTGATATATAGCTTTCAGAAAGCCCGAGAGCCGCCGCAAGCGCTGCCAGTGAAAACTTCTGCACGTAATTTTCTTCAATCCATTGCATCACTTTCGAAGCCGTTGTGCGGCTGATGGTTTTCGGCTGCCCGTCTTCTGCAGGCATAAAAACCATCAGTTGCAGGATGAGCATGGTGATCTCTTCCCACTGGTTCGACTGGGATTCGGGTAACTGATTGAACTGTTCGAGGATCACTTCTATATGACTGGCGTGCTCGCTCAGATCGAAAATCGGTGCGGCGCGGTCGGCATCCCATAAACTGGCAAATCGTCTGCGACGCTGCGGGAAGGATTGCAAACATCCATCCAGTAACTGATGGTCGAGATGAATGGTGGTGCGCAAATAGGCGTTCTTCTCGTCAGCTTCCACAAAAACTTTATGCAGTTTGAAGGGCGGGAAGACAAACATCCGCCCCGGCCTCAGCGTGTATTGCTGATTATCGACGATCACAATGCCGTAGCCCTGGCTAACAAAAAGTAATTCCAGGCACTGATGCCAGTGAAAATAATTGGCACTTCCGCGGCTCATCCGGTTAAAAGAAACCTGTCGTTCGTTAAGGGCAATACGTTCAAGATAATCAGATGCCGGCATTGGGGTTCCTCATAATGCATTTCTGCGTCATTTTTATCCAGGACAACAAAACACAATTTTCAGTCAGCTTTTTATAATTTAAGCCCTTTTATCCGCCATTTAATAATCACAATTTTAAAAATCACGCCATTGTGTGAAGCAGTTAACAATCAGCGCGGGTCACTTCTCTATATTTCATTCCTGAAACAGAGAAATGAAATAATATTTCAAATTAATAGACCTTTATTTTTTGGTTCCCACTCAGTCACCGGGAGAGCTTTGATGACCCTGAATATTGTCAACATCGATAATCCGTTGCGTACCCGCAACGATATGCAGCAACTGCTCAATGACATGCTCTCGGCAGTGTCGCCGTACACCGAAGAAGGTAAAAGCGGCATTGATCTCGGAAATACCACCACGCATTACGGTAAAGAAATTGCCAAAATGGAAGCGCTGTCGCGCATGCTGTGGGGGATTTTCCCATTGCTCGCCGGTGGCGGCGAATGTGCGGACCTGCCCTTCTATATTAATGCTATTCGCTTTGGTACCGACCCGCAGCATCCGCAGTACTGGGGAAATATCCGTGATTTCGACCAGCGTTGCGTAGAAATGGCTGCTTTTGGTGTTGGTCTCACGCTGCTCAACAAACGGTTGTTGCAGCACTTCACTGTGCAGGAACAGCAAAATCTGGCGGACTGGCTTAATCAGGGACGCGACGCGACCATTCCCAATAACAACTGGAATTTCTTCCCGGTCATGGTGCAGATGGGCTTTAAGCAGTCCGGCCTGCCCTGGGATCAGGCCGCCGTGGCTGCCCGATTTGAGCTGATGGAAAGCTATTATCTCGGTGACGGCTGGTATTCCGATGGCCCCGGTCGTCCGCGTGATTACTACATTTCCATGGCGTTTCATTATTACGGGCTGCTTTACGCACAAAATATGGCCGATGTGGATGCACCACGTGCCGCCATGCTGCGTGAACGCGCTCAGCGCTTCGCACAGGATTTCATTACGCTGTTCTCTGCCGGCGGCGCGGCTGTACCTTTCGGGCGCAGCCTGACCTATCGCTTCGCCGAAGCCGCTTTCTGGAGCGCTGCCGCGTACAGCAAGCTGGACGTGTTCACGCCAGGCATCATCAAAGGGGTAATTCTGCGCCATCTGCGCCACTGGCTGAAAGAGCCGATTTTTGACCGTGACGGCGTGCTCAGTATTGGTTATCACACGCCCAATCTGGTGATGGCCGAGGACTATAACGCGCCGGGCTCCCCTTACTGGGCGTGCAAACTATTTCTGGTGCTGGCACTGCCACAGGACGATGCGTTCTGGCAGGCTGAAGAAGCACCGCTGCCGGAGCTTTCCCGCGCCCACTGTATTCCTCACGCGAATCAGATCCTGACCCGCGACGGGGAAAGTCAGCACGTAGTGATGCTCACTTCCGGTCAGCTAGAGCTGAATAACTTCGTCAATACCGAAGCCAAGTACACCAAATTTGCTTATTCCAGCCAGTTCGGTTTTACCCTCGACAGGGGCCGCTACGGACTCAAACATGCCGGTTGTGATTCGATGCTGATGTTCTCAGAGGGTGACGGGTATTTCCGCGGGCGTCGCGACTGCGCCGAAACCCGGATCACCGAATCAATGATTTATTCCCGCTGGCTGCCGTGGCACGACGTTTGCGTGCGCACCTGGCTCATTCCCTGCGGCGACTGGCATTTACGCGTTCACCATGTTGAAAACCAGCGCCCGCTTGATACAGCCGAAGGCGGTTTCGCCGTCATTCAGGAGCCTGCCACACAAACCGAATATACCGGTGATCGCCGTGCCATGACGGTTTGCGCGCGTAACGGCATCAGCCGGATTGTCAGCCTGGAAAGTCTGTCGGCGCGCGTAGCCGAAGCGGTGATTACCCCGCCAAACAGCAGCATTATGTTTGCCGAAACCGCTGTTATACCGGTACTGAAAAATACCCTTAACGCAGGTTCTCACTGGCTGATCACCGCCGTGTGCGCGTCTGCAACAGCCGATATCAGCAACAAATCCGTGCCGGAAGTCAGCCTCGATGGCGGGCAACTGCGCTGGCAGTCGAACGGCCACAGCGGCCAGATCTCGTTGAATTAACCGTCAGAGTCCGTTTCAGGAGTCACTATGAAAGCCATAAAAACTGCCAGTAAAACGGCTTACTATAAAATGAGCAGCTTTATATTCCTGTATTTCTTCACCTGGTCTTCGAGCTTCGGGCTCTACGCCCTGTGGCTCGGCCAAAAAGCCGGGCTGGACAGCGTCAGTATCGGCACGGTCTTTGCCATCAACGGCGTGTTCGCGGTGATCATGAAGCCGGTATATGGCTACATCATGGACAAAATCGGGATGAGCAAGTCCCTGCTCTATTTTGTCGTGCTGGTTTCCGCGCTGATGGCTCCGTTCTTTATTTTCGTCTATCAGCCGCTGCTGGACAGCCATCTGATGCTCGGCATTATCGTCGGCGCACTGTATCTGAGCCTCGGCTGGTATGCCGGTGTGGCAGCGTCAGAATCTTACGCCGACCGTTTCAGCCGTTTGTATCACATGGAATTCGGGCAGGTGCGGATGTGGGGCTCACTGGGCTGGGCGCTGGCTGCCTCGTTTTCCGGCGTGCTGTTTAATCTGTCTCCGGCCTGGAACTTCGGTCTGAGCAGCGCCACATCACTGGTGATGTTAGTGGTGCTGTTGTCACTGAAGATTGGTGATGAAGAACTCAAAAATAATGACGTCATTTCTTCGCAAAAAATCATGTTCGGCGACGTTATTTTGCTGCTCAAAAACCGCAAATTCTGGATGTTCTCGATGTATGTGGCGGGCGTGGCGTGGATGATGTTTGTCGCCGAACAACAGTTCTCGCGCTATTTCGTCACCTTCTTCGACACCAAAGAACAAGGCAACGCGTGGTACGGATATCTGAGCACCGTACAGTCCGGCATGGAATTCCTGATGATGATGGTGATCCCCTTCCTGGTGAACTATTTCGGGGCCAAGAAGGGCCTGCTGTTTGTCGGTGCGCTGGTGGGATTACGCCTGATCGCTTCCGGGCTGACCCACGATCCGCTGCTTATCTCGATTATCAAACCGTTCTACGGCCTGGAAATCGCCCTGCTGCTGGTGTCGGTATTTAAATATATCGCTGAGCATTTCAGCAAACGTGTCAACGCCACCATGTATCTGCTGGGTTATCAGGCGATGATCTATGTCGGCTCGATTGTGGTCGCCCCGCCTGCCGGCTACTTCTACGATCGCATTGGTTTCGAACACACCTATCTGGTGATGGGCGGCATTGCCCTGTGCTTTACGCTGATTTCCGCTTTCACTTTGTCGGCCTGTCACAGCCTGCGATCCGGCGTGCCTGCACCCGTGACACCCGCTGAGAATAACGGCGAACTCGCGCCGCTGAAGCGGTGACCGACACAAACCCATTTATTGAACTCTATCCACCGAAATAAAGACACTTATTGCTCTGCAAAAGGGAGACGTTATGACGCTTAACATCACGAAAGAAAAGTTATTGCCCGTTGAACTGAATCAGCTGGACAGAATTGCTTTCGCGCAGAAATTACAACGGGCACGTCAGGTAGTGCTTAGTAAAATTTCCCGCAATCTGGATAATTTTGGCGATAAGTTTCCGTCAGAAAACTGCGAAAACGGCCACTACAAACTGACAGACAATGTGGAATGGACCACCAGTTTCTGGACCGGTCAGCTGTGGCTGGCCTGGGAGATGACCGGCGACGACCGTTACCGGCTGGCGGCAGAAAAACAGGTGACGTCATTTGGCAACCGCATCGCTAACCGCATTGATACGGCCACGCACGATCTCGGCTTTCTCTACAGTTTATCCTGCGTCAGCGCCTTTAAACTGACCGGTAATCGTCAGGCGCGCGGATTTGCCCTGCTGGCCGCTGAGGCACTGATGGAGCGTTTTAACACCAAAGCTAAAATCATTCAGGCATGGGGTGATTTAAAGGATCCGGAACAGGCCGGACGCATGATTATTGACTGCAATATGAACCTGCCTCTGCTGTACTGGGCGAGCGAGCAAACCGGGGAGGCGCGCTTTGCCGAAGCCGCGCGCGCCCATGCGGAGCAGGCAGCGAAATATATCGTGCGCCCGGACGCTTCCACTTATCACACCTATTACATGGATACCGTGACCGGCGAGCCACGTTTTGGTAATACTCATCAGGGTTACGCTGATGACTCCTGCTGGTCGCGCGGTCAGGCCTGGGGCATTTACGGATTCCTGCTCAGTTATCGCTATACCGGTGATGAAGAACAGGTCGAGTTGTCTCGCTGTCTGGCACATTATTTCCTTAATCGTCTGCCGGAAGATGATGTCTGCCACTGGGATTTAGCGTTGCTGGGCACCGATGCGGTTCGCGACAGTTCAGCGGCAGCCATTGCAGTGTGCGGGTTGCTCAGTCTGGCGACGACGCTGCCCGCCACCGACGACAAACGCGCATGCTACGAAGAAATGGCGCTGCGTATTATGGATTCGCTGACTGAGAATTATCTGGCCGGTGAGCAAGAAGATTGTGACGGGCTGCTTAAGCATTCTGTGTATCACATGGGAAGCGGCAAAGGCGTGGATGAGTGTTGCAGCTGGGGCGATTATTTTTATGTCGAAGCGCTGACGCGCCTGACGCAATGCTGGCAGTCCTACTGGTAATCACTGTGACGCAGCGCTGACACGCTGCGTCCGCTTTTGTTGCCATTTTTCATTCGTGAATTGTTTTTAAGCATAAGCAGCATCATCATCTCCTTGCGAAGTGTTACATCGTGTTACGGTAACACGCCCATTGTTTAGCACTTCTTCTATGTCCTTACAACCATTAAGAATAATCCGAATTAGTTCCTTTTTTTTGTTCAGTTACAAAGTTAATCCTGACATAAACCAAATTAATCAAAAACCTCCCTGCCTGTGAACGCCTGAAAATAACACTTCCACGCCGCCATCTTTCATGCAAAAAGTAGAGTCAGCGCTCATTCTTTGCGCTTTTTTGCTGACACTAAAGAATCCAATCATTATGCAGAACAAGGACGTCCTAAGAGGACTTACTATGCAAACGATAATCTTGGATCCATGCCGGTATACCCGTCTGGGGTTGCAACAATTACTCACCAGTGAACAGGAGATCAGTTACGCCACCCATTTTGACCAGTTACACGCCGGATGCATCAGACTCAATCCCTCTGTGGTGTTTATAAATGAGGATTGCATGTTGTCTCAGTCACAGAACAAAGAGCGACTGGGCGAACTGATTACTGACTGCCCGGAGACGTTATTTTTTATCTTCATGTCGCGTACGCGTATACATTTTGAAGAATATATTTTTGTTCGTAAGAACGTGATTATCACCTCGAAATCGATTAAGGCAGAAACGCTCCGGCAGTTACTGAATCATCCTTCACTCCCGCAGGCACAGGATCCGGCCAGTTGCGCGGCTCTGGATATCAGACCGGTGATGCTTAGCCGCTCAGAATCCGCCATGCTAAGAATGTGGATGTCGGGTAACGGAACGATTGAAATATCTGATAAGTTGCAAATCAAAACAAAAACGGTGTCTTCGTATAAGGGAAATATTAAGCGGAAAATAAAATCACCGAATAAGCATATTATTTATCACGTTGTTCGTTTGTGTGATCAACTCACCAATGGAATTTACGTGAATTAACCCTTTCCTGGTTCCCGCTACAGGCTGTGTCTTAACGTAGCCTGTAGCGAACGTAATTAATCTGCAAAAATGCGATCTGCCCCACAAATATAAACTGAATCCCTCCGCCCGAATGCCGATGAATCTTAATGGCGTTTTCTTTTCGTCACGGCAGGACTTGCCCGCTGGCAATGCCTACATCGCTGTTATTTACCGTCCGGAACCGACGGTATGCAGGATCAACAGAGCGGAATAAAATAAAATGGATACTCCTACCCTTTCAGATACCAGAACGTCTTTCATCAGCAATATTCGACTGATTACCCTGATTAGCCTGATCCTCACCGGGATCCTATTTCTTTTTGCCGTTTCCATCGGCACATCCAGTTTCTTTCTTAAGCAAAGCAATGCCGCATTGGCCAATGCCACGCAGGAACTGCAAATTCGTCTGGCGCTTTCGAACAGTTCTAACCATTTGCGTACGGCACGTTTGTTGCTGATCCAGGCCGCTGCTGCCGCCCGTATCGGTGATCAGGATGTTTTCAACCAGAACCTGACTGACGCGGCCAGCCGTATTAAACAATCGCAGTCTTCGTTTGAAAGCTATATCAACCGCCCGAATAAAACGGAAAAGGATCTGGCGCTCGATGAACCGCTGAAAAAAGCCTACAACGAATATCTGACCAAAGGCATGGCGCCGATGCTGGAATCAGCAAAGCAGGCGCATTTTGAAGAAGTCATTTCTCAGGAAGCGGAAACCGTGCGCAACCTTGATCTGGCCAACAATACGCCGTTACTGGCTGCCATTGCCTATCGCACCGAAACCGCCAATGCCATTAATGACAAAGCCCAGCGCAATGCTGTTCTCGGTTATACCCTGATGGCAGGCAGTTTCCTGCTGGCGCTGGTGCTGACCTTCATCACTTATCTGGTGATGCGTAAAGTAATCATTCATCCGCTGAACCGTCTGGTGGTGCGTATTCAGAAAATCTCCGAGGGCGACCTGACGCAGCCGGGCCAGAGCAACGGTCGCAATGAAATTGGCGTGCTGAGCAGCAATGTTGAGCAGATGCAGCAGTCTCTGGCATCCACCGTGCTGACCGTGCGCGAAGGTGCCATGTCGATTTATCAGGGGTCGACGGAAATCGCTTCCGGCAATACCGACCTTTCCTCACGTACCGAGCAACAGGCTGCTGCGCTGGAACAAACGGCCGCCAGTATGGAGCAGCTGACCGCGACCGTGAAGCAGAACTCCGAAAATGCCCACCACGCCAGCAAACTGGCCGCTGATGCCTCGCATAAAGCGCAAAAAGGCGGCAGCATCGTGGAAGATGTGGTAACGACGATGGACAAAATTTCCCGCAGCTCGTCCAAAATTGCCGAAATCACCAACGTGATTAACAGCATTGCCTTCCAGACCAATATTCTGGCGCTGAACGCCGCGGTTGAAGCCGCGCGTGCAGGAGAACAGGGACGCGGATTTGCCGTCGTTGCCAGCGAAGTGCGTAGTCTGGCGCAAAGAAGCGCGCAGGCTGCGAAAGAAATTGAAACGCTGATTGAAGAATCAGTCGATTACGTGGGCGAAGGCTGCATTCTGGTCGGCGACGCGGGCGATACGATGTCTGAAATCGTCACCGCCGTCAGTCATGTCACGGATATCATGGGTGAAATCGCTTCTGCTTCTGACGAGCAGAGCCGCGGGATCAGTCAGGTCAGTCTGGCCGTGTCGGAAATGGACGGCGTCACCCAGCAAAACGCCTCGCTGGTACAGGAAGCCTCCGCTGCGGCGGCATCGCTGGAAGAACAGGCGGCGCGTCTTACACAGGCCGTGGCAGTTTTTCGTCTTGAAAACACGGCTCAAAAAGCCCCTGCACACCGCCAGCCACCGGCACGCGCCCTTTCCGTTCCGGACAAGCGCTTATCCAAACAGGCCAGTGAACAACCTGGCTGGGAAACTTTCTGATCCCGAAACATCACCGTAAAGGACGGCCTTAAAAACAAAAACACCGGCGGCATTGCCCCGGTGTTTTTTATGCCGACTGAATTTTGCAGGTAACGGCTATTCTGTTTCTTCGCGCGGCTCAACGAATGTGCCGTCTTTGGTGTCGCCTTCATTGAAGAACCAGATGCCTGCCGGATAATCTTCCAGCGATACCAGATACATAACGCCTTCATAAAATTCTTCTACGGCTAATACTTTACCTGGCCGGCGCGGTCCGCCGTCGGTTTTTACTGTCACAAGATCATTAACTTTCATCGGGTTATCCCATGGTTTTCAATTATGTTTATTGTAGTACAGACAGCCACACAAAAGCAGGTGGCGAGGGGAAAGTTAGCCTGAAAAGTAGAAAATAACCCTGCGGCACTAATTTGCATTTCCTTAACATATTGCGGCCAGAATACTGACTTTCATTTCCTTTATACTGGCGCGTGCTCACCCCCGAGGGAGTACAACAATGAATGTCATAAGAAATATTTTTGCCCGCCACTATGCGGGCTTTTTTTTGCTCTTTTGCCAGCACGTCCCAGCGGAGTAGTCATCACAGAACTGTCTACACAATCAGAGCCACAAACCCGATCCATAAACGAGATCCATAAACTACAGACGTAAAAAAACCCGCGCATGCGGGTTTTTGTTATCTTTACGTTTATCGCTGAAACAGCGGTAAAGCAAGATTAGATAGCGGTAACGTTAGCCGCAGACGGACCTTTAGCACCGTTCTCGATAGTGAACTGTACGTTCTGGCCTTCAGCCAGGGTCTTGAAACCTTGGTCCTGGATTGCAGAGAAGTGTACGAATACATCTTTGCTGCCGTCAGCAGGAGTGATGAAGCCAAAGCCTTTAGACTCGTTAAACCACTTAACCTGACCTTTCATCATTGACATAGGAATTACCTTTTAAAAATAAATTTCGCCACCATGGGCATGTTATAGCCGGATTTCAGTCGTTACTTATGGAGGCACTAAGAAGGAAATTCGTCAGAGCAGGGTTATCATGGATAACGCTTTAAATTGGAACAACTTTACTCAGGATGTCGTGCATAAATAGGTCTGTACCACAGGCCGGTACGCATTAACTCATGACTGCCCTTTAATAGCAACTCTTTTTAATGCAATGGTGAGGTAAACTCTCAAAATAGTCTAAATATGTACCATTCAGTACAATCATTAACCAATCATCAGGCTATTTTTCAATAGGTTGTGAAGTATCTGCCTCAAGGACCGTACCGCAATGCGCGCAAAATTTTGCATCAATTTCATGTCCGGAATGCAGACAAATCTGACAAGAACGCGCTGCCCGTCCTTTTTCCAATTCTTGTGACATATAAGCCGTTAAGATCCCGGTAGGTACGGCGATGATGGAATACCCCAGCAGGATAAGCACCGATGCCAGCATTCGCCCGAGAGCAGTGTGCGGAGTAATATCACCATAACCGACCGTGGTGAGCGTCACGACCGCCCAGTAGACCGAGGCACCCAATGAGGTAAATCCGTCCTTCCCCCCTTCTACCGCGAACATCAGCCCGCCGAACAGGCAAAGGATTATCGCTACAAAGCCGAAGAAGATGCCCAGTTTACGTCGCGCGCGCATCAGGCTTCGCCACAAAATTCCGGCGTCACTCATATAACGCAGCAGCTTAAGCACCCGCAATACGCGCAGCACCCTCAGCAGGCGCACCAGCACCACCAGATCGGGTGACACGCTGAGTGACGGTATCAGCCACAGGATGTACATCGGCAAAATCGTACAGAGGTCTATAAACCCGAAGAAGCTCAACGGATAGTGGACTTTTCGCGGTGAGGAGATCACCCGCAGAACGTATTCCACCGTGAACAGCACGGTGAAAGCCACTTCTATCGTGCCAAATCGGTACAGGATGTCCGGAATAGTGGGAAAGAGATCGGTCGCGCTCGACTCTATAAACAAAAACAGAACGCTCAGCAGCGAGATGACAATCCAGAAGGTTTCCATCCGGCGGCCGCTGCGGGTACGGTGCTCAAATAAAAGGGCATAACATCTGCGTCTTGCTGACGCGAAATAGCGGTAATCCTGTGACATAAACGGCACCGGCAAAAGGAGTTACGGCAAGAATAGACGCTTTTTTCCGCCGCGCCTATGGCTTAGAAAGTCCAAAAAAAACGCCGGTCACATATTGTCTTTAAAAGACCAGTGACCGGCGTTTGTACAGCGCGCTGAAAGCGTGCCGGATTAATCCATGAGCTCTGAAACTGCATGACGGACATAGGCCGTAATTTGTGCGACGTCTTCTGCGTCAGCGCTGCCGCCGCCAATTGACCGCACAGTATTCTCCAGATGGCCGATATCCTGTTCGACTTTCTTCGCAATCTGCACTTTAACAATGGTGTCGACCGAAGAAATAAAAGCCCGCATCACGGCTTTCAGGGCGAAAATCTCACCGAAAGAATCGTACGCAGGTTTGTCCGCAGCGATTGGTTGCGCTGCACGTGGCGGCAGGTCTTTCAGCCTGTCCACATGTTCAATCATCAGATCCATGTCTCTGATGAGTTCATCAAAACTCTTAGCCACTGGTTTTCCTTCGCCCGGCGAAAGGCAGCAGGATACCACCGCGCTTTCAAGCCGAGAAGTCACAGAAACGTGTAAAGAGTAAATTTCGCCACAATGCGCCTGCCCCGCTGATTTAACTCAATTATCAGGACAGACGCATTAGGTCGCTATTTAACCAATATCTCGATACAACACGTAATAAACGTTATTTCTTGCGCAATAACGGTCATTCATTGCTCAGTATGAGTTAGCCGGCGTTTTTCAGCGAAGCCATATCAACAACAAAGCGGTATTTCACATCGCTTTTCAGCATACGTTCGTAAGCGCCGTTGATATCCTGCATGTCGATCATTTCCACATCACAGGAAATGTCATGCTCAGCACAGAAATCCAGCATTTCCTGCGTTTCTGCGATACCGCCGATCAGAGAGCCAGCCACGGTTTTGCGGCCCATCACCAGTTTGCCGCTGTGCAGCGCAGGTTCGATTGGCTCGATAAGGCCAACCAGAATATGCGTACCATCGCGCTTGAGGGTTTCCAGATACGGATTCAGGTCGTGAGGATTCGGTACGGTGTCCAGGATGAAGTCGAAGTGGCTTTTCACTGCGGCCATTTGTTCTGCATCAGTAGACAACACCACGTGGTCAGCGCCCAGACGGTAAGCTTCCTGCTCTTTGCCTTTGGAACGGGTAAACAACGTCACATCCGCGCCCAGGGCTTTAGCGAATTTCAGGCCCATGTGACCTAAGCCGCCTAAACCGACGATCGCCACTTTATGGCCTTTTCCTACTTTCCAGTGTTTGAGCGGAGAGTAAGTGGTGATACCAGCACACAGCAGCGGTGCTGCAGATTTGATGTCCAGTTTTTCAGAAACGCGCAGAACGAATTTTTCTGAAACAACGATTTGTTCAGAATAACCGCCGTAGGTCATCATGTTGTCATGACGATCATGGCTGTTGTAAGTCATGGTAGCGCCTTCTTCACAGTACTGTTCCAGGCTTTCTGCACAGGACTCACAATGCTGACAAGAATCAACCATACAACCCACACCGACGGTATCGCCGACGCTGAAGCCTGTTACTTTCGCGCCAACTTGCTTAACGCGACCGATAATTTCATGGCCCGGAACCATCGGATAAATGCTCTGATGCCATTCGTTACGTGCCTGATGAATATCAGAGTGACACACACCGCAGTACAGAATGTCGATCACAACGTCGGTATCACGCGGGTCACGGCGAACAAAATTATGAGGCGCGAGAGGCGCATCCGCTGAATGTGCAGCGAAACCACGAACGTTAAGTGTCATTTTTTTCTCCTGGTAGGCAAACGGAATACTTCATGCCCGCACAAACTGCGGGCACCAGGAAATTATGAAGGTTTCAGATGACAAACAGATATAACGATTCTCGCTATTGCTTGCCTGAATCTGTTTTTTTGAGGAGATTTGGTGAACAGCGTGGCGTCACGGACACGAAGTAAACAGTAACGCCAGAAACCTGTTCGCTTCAGATTTCATGCGCCACTGTTCGGGGAAGATTAAACCAGACCGGCTTCTTTCAGCTCGCTTTTCATATAGGCATAATAGATAGGTGCCGCCACGACGCCGGGGATTCCAAACGCCGCTTCAAAGACCAGCATCGCCAGCAGAACCTCCCAGGATTTCGCCTTGATACGGCTGCCCACAATGCGCGCATTCAGGAAGTATTCCACTTTATGAATGATGATCAGATACGCCAGCACCAGCGCCCCGACCCATAACGAAAGCGAAAGACCGACGATGAAAATCAGCGTGTTAGAAATAAGATTACCGATCACCGGTAGCAGTCCGCACACGAACGTCACCACCACCAGCGTTTTCGCCAGCGGCAGATGAATGCCGAACAACGGTAAAATCCCGAACAGAAAAACACCTGACAGCACGGTGTTGATCAGCGAAATCTGGAACTGAGCGAATACCACATTGCGGAACGCTTCACCCAGCAAACGCATGCGCTGCAACAATTCCTTTTTCAGCGGCGCATGATGTTCGCCCTGATTGGGTTGCTGAAGTGAAATAATTGCGCCAAGGATCATCCCGATAATCATTGTCAGAAAAACATGCGCTGCATTCTTGCCGAAGGCCTGAATCATCACAATATGCTCGCGTAACCATTGCAGGAAACTGCGCTGTAACTCTTCGATATTGGCGGGCAGATAATGCAGCAACACCGGCGACAGACGGCTCTGCGCGTCGGTCAGCAACCGCGACACCATGGCATTAAAGGCCACCGGGTTTTTCATATCTTCCATCAGAAAATCTGCAATGCCTGCTATCGCCAGCGTCAGGAAACTGACGACCAGCGTGCCGATGACCGCAACCACCGCCCAGCGGGCGCGTTCACCGCTGATGATCTTCTGAAAGTAAGGTGTCAGGGCGTTGATGAGTTCAAACACTAAAAAACCGGCGATGAAACATGCCAGTAAATGGAGAGGAAGAATCAGCAACAGCCCGCCCATCACAATCAACACACTGAGCCAGCGAATTTGATTCGATCTCATAATCTGCATTACCTGTTTCCTTAAAATCTCTGTGTACCGGGCTGCGCCCTGCAATCGTCCTTATCATAGCACTGAACAATGCCCTGCCATTCGCCTCCGGCATAAACACTCAAGAAAATTTTGACAGTCACGCAGGGTTCTCTATGATCGTGCCTGATAACAGATAAAGAAATTCCTACATTCTGTGTGAGTCACTCTCGTGAAAAGCTCTGGTGAATAACAATGTCTGAATTAATCCGTGAAATGCTCGCCCTTCCTGAAGGTCACGATAAATTACTTCTGCACTCTTGCTGCGCGCCCTGTTCAGGTGAAGTGATGGAAGCCATTCAGGCATCGGGTATCGACTATACAATCTATTTCTACAACCCGAATATTCACCCGCAAAAAGAATATATGCTGCGTAAAGAAGAGAATATGCGTTTTGCCGAGCAACATGGCATTCCTTTTATTGATGCGGATTACGACACGGATAATTGGTTTGAGCGCGCAAAAGGCATGGAGAATGCTCCTGAGCGGGGCGAGCGTTGCACCATGTGTTTTGATATGCGTTTTGAACGCACGGCGCTTTATGCCTGGGAAAATGGTTTCAGTGCTATTACCAGCTGTCTGGGTATTTCACGCTGGAAAGATATGAAACAAATTACTGGCTGCGGCGAACGTGCGGCAGCGCCCTATCCGGGCATGGTGTACTGGGATTATAACTGGCGTAAAAAAGGCGGTTCGGCGCGAATGATTGACATCAGCAAGCGCGAGCGTTTTTATCAGCAGGAATACTGCGGGTGTGTTTACTCCTTACGTGACAGCAACTTGCACCGGAAGTCGCAGGGGCGCGGGCTTATCAAACTCGGCTTGAAATATTACGGCGACGAAGACGACGAATAACCGGCTTTCTTTTCCCGGCATCCCCTTCAAACCCGACCTGACTGTCGGGTTTATTATTCTGCTATTTCCCCCCTCACCTCTCAGATACACCAGATTAAAATCTGCGGTCAGTTATTTATATTGCCAGAATAATTACCGGCCTTGTTTAACCACTCCGCTTTGAGATATTTCGCTATTTATTTGCATCTTGCGTTCATTCATGACGCTTGTTACTTTCCGCTTCACGCATTTTTTATGCGAATTAGATCTATGTAATTACTCAGGGTTATTACCTGTGTACTCACCAGGCAGAGAACCATCAAAAATATAAAACAATCACAACATCATTGAGGGACACACCATGTGGGTTTTAATTGGTATTCCGATCGTCGTGCTGGGGTTCGCACTGCGGTTTAATCCATTATTAGTGGTCACGGTGGCCGGTATTTCTACCGGACTGGCGGGCGGTATGCATACCGTTGAGATCATCAGTGCTTTCGGCAAAGCCTTCACCGATAACCGTTATATGGGCCTGATCTGGCTGACGCTTCCGGTCATTGCCATTCTTGAGCGCAGTGGTCTCAAGGAACAGGCGCGGCATCTGATTTCCAAAGTCCATGCCGCCACCACCGGACGCGTTCTGATGTTGTATTTCTTCCTGCGCCAGATGACTGCCGCGCTGGGGCTCAACTCCCTGGGTGGCCACGCCCAGATGGTTCGCCCGCTGATTGCGCCCATGGCGGAAGCGGCTGCCACCACCAAATACGGCGACCTGCCCAATGATGTGCGCCAAAAAATTCGCGCTCATGCGGCGGCTACAGATAACGTTGCGGTGTTTTTCGGTGAGGATATTTTCATCGCCGTACAGTCCATTCTGCTGATCAAAGGTTTTCTCGAGCAGTACGGTATTAATGTCGAGCCATTGCATCTTTCCGTCTGGGCAATTCCGACGGCAATTGCCGCGCTGATTATCCATTTTATTCGTATGTGGTTGCTTGACCGCTCACTGGCTAAACGTTTTGACGTTCAACATGGGAGCGCAGCAAAATGATCACCTTACAAACTGTATATATCCTCGCAGGACTGATGTTCTGCGCTTACGCCTTCTTTAACCTGCTCGATAAAAGCAATTCACGTCGTTATGTGAACGCGCTGTTCTGGGGCGTTTACGGTATTACGTTCCTGTTTGGCGCAGAGTTACCGCATTTCGTCACCGGCTGCATGGCGATTTTACTGGCCGTCATTGCCGGTACCGGAAAACTCGGGAAAGGTAAAACCGATAACGATCAACCGCAAATGGTGGAAAAACGTGAGGCGGGTGCGAAGCGTTTTGGGAATAAATTATTTATTCCTGCCCTGCTCATCCCCATTGTGACACTGATTGGCACCCTGACACTCAAATACACGCCGCTGGTGGAAACCAAAAACGTCACGCTGATTTCGCTGGTGATCGGCACACTGGTGGCATTTATTGTCGCGCTGTTGCTGCTGCGCGATTCGCCGTTCAAAGCAATTAAAGCTGGCGGACAGACGATGGATACCGTCGGCTGGGCGGCTATTTTGCCACAGATGCTGGCCGCTCTGGGCGCACTGTTTGCGCTGGCAGGCGTCGGCGATGTGGTGTCGGAACTGGTGAAAAACATCATCCCGCTGGGGTCACCGCTGGCGATTGTTATCGCCTATACCTTCGGAATGGCGCTGTTCACCATGATTATGGGTAACGGCTTCGCTGCCTTCCCGGTCATGACCGCCGGTATCGGTTTGCCGCTCATCGTTAACCAACTCGGCGGAAATCCGGCCATCATGGGCGCGATCGGGATGTTATCGGGTTTTTGCGGAACGCTGATGACGCCAATGGCCGCCAATTTCAACATTGTTCCGGCGGCTTTGCTTGAATTGCAGGACAAAAATGGCGTGATCAAAGCGCAGTGGAAAACCGGCGTATTGCTGTTACTGGTCAACACCGCCTTTATGTATCTCTTTGTATTCCGTTTCTGATAAGGGAAAAGATGACAACGCAACCGACATTGAAACTGACACCGGAAATGGCGTCCCGTTTTGCTTCACTGGCGCTGAACCATTTAACGCGCGAGTATCCGAATAAAATTATGCACGCCATGAGCAGCGCGGCGGATGCACAGACCCCGCGCGAGCTGCATCCGATTTTTTACGGCAGCTACGACTGGCATTCTTGCGTTCATGGTTACTGGCTGTTATTGCGCCTGCTGGACCGTTTTCCTGACCTGCCGGAAGCTGAAAAAATCGTCAGCGTGGTCACGGCGCATTTCACCGCCGAAAATGTCGCGGCGGAGATGGCTTATCTGCAACAGCCACAGCATAACGGATTCGAACGGCCTTACGGCTGGGCATGGTTTCTGGCCCTGACACAGCAACTGCATGAAATGGCATTGCCGCAGGCCGCCGGATGGGCCAAAACGCTGGCACCGATGAGTCGCTTCTTCGAGAAAAGTTTTGCCGATTTTCTGCCGAAAGCCACCTATCCGCTGCGCGTCGGCAGCCATTTTAATACGGCCTTCGCTCTGGCACTGACGCTCGATTATGCGCGCAGTGTTAAGCACTCTGCACTGGCGTCGACCATTGAGGAAACGGCGTTGCGCTGGCATCTGGAGGATGTGCATTGTCAGGCGTGGGAGCCGGGTGGTGATGAATTCCTTTCACCTTCGCTGATGGAAGCTGAGCTGATGCGCCGCGTGTTGCCTGCGGAGGCCTTTGTGACCTGGTTCGGGCGTTTCCTGCCTGACCTGGCACACAGCCAGCCCGCAACGCTTTTCACCCCGGCGACAGTGACTGACCGTAATGATGGCAAAATCGGCCATCTCGACGGACTCAATCTCAGCCGCGCGTGGTGCCAGCGTTCTCTGGCGGGCGCGTTGCCTGCCGGTGATCCGCGTACTGCGCTGCTGCGCCAGACCGCCGAAGCGCATTTGCACAGCGCGCTGGATCATCTCGACAGTTCATACATGGGCGAACACTGGCTGGCGACTTTCGCACTGTTAGCACTCGAGGCCTGAGCCCTTTTTCCTCCGTGAAGCGCCGGATTGCTCGTGAACAGCTTTTGATCAGAAATAGTGTTTGATCAGGAATAGCTAGCGCACAATCCCGCGCGCTGAACGGAGGAAGAATTCATTGAAATGGCACAGGAGCGGATATTCAACGCTCAGACGCCCGATCTCCAGCCTTACTTTTTCGATCGCCGCCTGCTGGTGATACAGCAGGTCATACAGATAGCGGATCACCTCCCGCTCAGCGTGTTCTGCCTGCATGAATCTGCTGGCCAGTTCATTAATCCCCTGCGGCGACGCACGGTTGCCCCCCGCCAGAACATAAGGAGGGACATCCTGCACAACGCAGGATCCGGCCAGCAGACGGGCTCCCGTGCCAATAATGCAAAACTGATGGACCGCACACATCGCATCAATGTACGTTTCATTCCCAAGCTCTACATGCCCGGCCAGTCCGCTGTTCTCGCCCATAAAAATGCCATTCCCTACCTGACAGTCATGTCCGATATGCACACCGCGTCCCAGGTGATTGTCGTCGCCAATTCGGGTCATCCCTCCGCCCTGTGCGGTTCCCCGATGCAATGTGGCATGACACCCGATCCTGTTGCCGTTGCCTATTTCCAGCCCGGCAGGTTCTCCGGCATATTTCAGATCCTGACTGATTTCGCCAATCGATGAACCCATCCCAATCTGGTTATCTGACCCGATTTGCGTGTTCCCGTTGATGACCACATGCGAAGAAATTATTGTCCCTTCCCCGATTTTCACACCGGCGGAAATAATACAAAAAGGCCCAATCACTACCCGCGGGCCGATAATGACATCTGATTCGATGATACTGCTGGCCGCAATGGTGGCCGAAGATGAAATAAACACAAACGTCCTTCTGTCAGCCGGTAAGCCGCCAGTGGTGAATTAAACGTGTCAGGAGTAATCAGGAAAGGTCAGAATGAGCGGAAGGAAACGCACTCAGAAAGGCTTAAACGAAACTGTTTATATTTAAACGACATTTCACTATACCGTACAGGATAAGGCTTCAGGAGGTGAAAACAGGCCAACTATTTTTTATTTATTTTCTGAACCTTTTCTAAAAATCCCCCACGTTAAACATTTATGACATTCCATTAAGGCTTTCTTAAGCTTGAACCAATACTATGCTAACCATCCAACTAGACACGTTATGTTTGCTACGCATTACGTTTGCTTTTCTTACCCTTTTGGGAGTTGTCATTGCGCTATTTATTGCCAAAAATCAGCTATTTTAAGCTCACCTTGCTCTTAACGTTGTATTTTACCTTTGTCGTCAACCTGCCGATTTTGCTGCACTTTTATCGCATTCTCCATGCGTTACCTGCTTATAATCTGGCCTTTGCCCTGACGATCCCGGTAGTGCTGTTTGCTGCGCTGAACTTTGTCTTCACCCCGTTCAGCTTCCGCCCGTTGCTTAAGCCTTTCTTTATCATTGTGTTGCCGGTCAGCGCCCTCGCCAGTTTTGCGATGATGACCTTTCAGGTCGTTTTCGACCGCGGCATGATCGAAAACATTATTGAGACCCAATCGTCTGAAGCGACGTCGTACCTCAATCTCAAAGTGGTGCTGTGGTTTGTCTTTACCGGCATCCTGCCTGCGGTGCTGTTATTCCTGACACCGGTCAGTTATGAGAAAACCCGCCTGCGTCGCCTCGGCGTGCGTCTGGTGTCGATGGTGATCTCACTGCTGGTGGTGGCGTCGGTCGCCGGAGTTTTCTATAAAGATTACGCGTCAGTCGGGCGTAATAACCGCACACTCAATCTGGAAATCGTCCCGACCAATTATCTGTACAGCGCATTCCAGTACATGAATCACCGCTATTTCACACCGAAGATGCCTTTCCAGACGATAGGTGACGATGCAAAACTGGTGCAACAACCCGGTCAGAAACCGAATCTGGTCTTCCTGGTCGTGGGTGAAACCGCGCGGGCGCAAAACCAGTCGTGGAATGGTTATGACAAACCAACCAACCCATATACACAGGCCATTGCGGATGTGGTGAATTTCAGCAAAATGACGTCATGCGGTACCGCAACGGCAATTTCCGTGCCGTGCATGTTCTCGAATATGAAACGCACCAGCTACGACGCTAACCGCGCCCGTAACAGTGAAGGTTTGCTGGATATTTTGCATAAAGCCGGTGTGTCCGTTTTCTGGAAAGATAACGATGAAGGCTGTAAAGGTGTCTGTGACCGCGTGCCTAACGTGATCATCGATACTCAAAAAGACGGCAAATATTGTGATGGCGACACCTGCTACGACATGGCGCTGATGCAAAATATTGATAGTGAT
This sequence comes from Rahnella bruchi, assembly GCF_003614975.1. GTDB lineage: Bacteria > Pseudomonadota > Gammaproteobacteria > Enterobacterales > Enterobacteriaceae > Rahnella > Rahnella bruchi. The sequence goes on from NZ_QZWI01000007.1 coordinate 91,506, forward strand.
ATTAAAAACGACGGCAAAAATACCCTGATCGCCCTTCATCTGATTGGCAGCCACGGGCCAACGTATTACAAACGTTATCCGCCGCAATTTCGCAAGTTCACGCCTGACTGTCCGCGAAGCGACATTGAAAACTGCACGCAGGAACAGCTGGTCAATACCTACGACAATACCCTGCTCTACACGGATTATCTGGTGTCGCAGGTGATTGAAAAGGCGAAACAGTATCAGGATAAATATAACGTGGCGGTGATTTACCTTTCCGACCACGGTGAATCACTGGGCGAAAACGGGTTGTATCTGCACGGCACACCTTACAGCGTCGCGCCTGCTCAGCAGACGCATGTTCCGATGTTGTTCTGGCTGTCCGAAGGTTATGCAAAAGCGCAGGGCATCGACATGCAATGCCTGAAAGCCAATGCGGCAGACAAAGATGTCTCACAGGATAATCTGTTCCACACTGTGCTCAGCGCGATGAATGTTCAGACGTCGGAGCATGATCCTCAGCTCGATATTCTTGCTGCCTGTAAAGCGTCTCACTGAATTGCTCTGAACTGAACTCATCAGAGGTTCTTAAACGGTTTGCTGCCGGATTTCACGGCAGCAAACCGCACTCCTCCAGAATACTTTTCGCCAGCGCGCTGACTGTCTGATCATACCGCTGCGTTTCATTATCGAGCATCATGTACAACGACGTTTGCCGGATCGTTCTTGCCGACAATATCAGGCGGCTGAGCAGGCCGTTTTCCAGCGCTTTATCCACACTTTCCAGCGGCAACCAGCCGTAACCGACGCCCACCGTGATCGCTTCCAGTGCCGCTCCGACGGTTGTGAATGTCCAGTGCGCCACCGTGCCAGCCGGATGCTTATCTTCCGGCGGCGCATGGCGGTCAGCAACGCTTATCAGCGGGAAACGTGCCAGATCCTGCGCAGTCAGCGGAGCAGGCAAAGACAGCAGCGGATGATCACTTTTCGCCACCGGCACAAAATCCACATCCAGCAGAAAGCGTCCGAGAATGGCGTTTTCCGGTGCCAGCGTAGTGATATATAAATCAGCCGATTGTTCGCTGAGTTGTTCCAGGCTTTCGCCGCGTAAAATCTCGGTCAGATGCACGCGGGTGTCCGGAAACTGCATCTGGAAGTGTTTCAGTGCGCGGAACAGCCTGTTTTTGGGAAACACGCTGTCGACCACCAGACTCAGTTCGGTGCGCACTCCCCCTTTCAGCCCGGCAGCCCGATGTTCAAGCTGTAAAAACGCTGAAATCAGCGGCGTTGCTTGTGCCAGTAAGGCGCGCCCCTGTTCAGTCAGCGTGGCCTTCCTGCCATTGATCTCCAGCAACGGTAAACCGATGCGTTCCTGTAGTCCGCTCAGCGCATAGCTGACAGAAGACTGACTGCGGTTGAGCACCGTCGCGGCCTGCGCGTAACTGCCTTGCTCTATCACCGTTTGTAACACCACCCATTGCTCAAGTGTGGTTCTTGGTAGCGCCATTTACCCTGTCCTTTCACCTGCATTCATATCGGAATAATAGATGGTTTTAATCTAAATTTAGCATTTTTTAATCAAATTTTTAGCGAGTAAACTTCTTCTCATCGAAACAAAACGTTTCATTCCAACACTGAGTTAAGGAGCATTACCATGAGCAACTTTGATAAACATGACCTGAGCGGTTTCGTTGGCAAACATGTGGTTTATACCTATGACAACGGCTGGAATTATGAAATCTACGTCAAAAACGCGCAGACTCTGGATTACCGTATTCACAGCGGCATTGTGGGCAACCGTTGGGTGAAAGATCAGCGGGCTTATATCGTTCGTGTGGCGTCAGACGTTTATAAAATTTCCTGGACTGAACCGACCGGGACTGACGTCAGTCTGATTGTTAATCTGGGCGATAACGTGTTCCACGGCACTATTTTCTTCCCGCGGTGGGTTATCAACAATCCGGAAAAAACCGTTTGCTTCCAGAACGATCATATTCCGCTGATGAATGCTTACCGCGATGCCGGTCCGGCATATCCGACAGAAATCATCGACGAATTCGCAACCATCACATTCGTGCGTGATTGTGGTGCGGATAACGATACGGTGATCGACTGCGCTGCGAGCGAACTGCCTGCGAACTTCCCTGACAATCTGCGTTAACTTCAGCAAATCCCGCAGAGTGATTTATCCCGATGAAAAAAAACGCAGCCCGGTCAGGCTGCGGTTTTTCATGGCTTGAAGATAAATAATTAAAGGATCAGCGCGACAGTGTCTTCAGCAATGACGCATTAAATTTCTCCGGTTCTTCCATCTGCGGGGCATGGCCGAGACCTTTGAATACAATCAGCTTCGCATGGGGGATCAGTTTCGCGACCTGTTTACCCAGCACATTGTAGTGACCAATTTTGGCTTTTACCGCTGGCGGCGCGATGTCGCTGCCAATCGCAGTGGTGTCGGCGGTGCCGATCATCAGCGTGGTCGGCACACGCAGATTCTTGAATTCGTAATAGACCGGCTGCGTGAAAATCATGTCGTAAATCAGCGCAGAGTTCCAGGCTACCAGTTTATGCCCCGGCCCGTTGTTCAGCCCAGCCAGCATATCCACCCAGCGGTCATATTCCGGCTTCCACTTATTCACGTAATAGGTTTTCAGTTCATACTGCTTAATGCTGTCGGCGGAAGTATTCAGCTCACGCGTATACCACTGATCGACCGTGCGGTACGGCACGCCTTTAGCTTTCCAGTCTTCCAGACCAATAGGATTTACCATCACCAGCTTTGAGACTTCCGGAGCAAACATCAGGCTGTAACGCGTCGCCAGCATGCCGCCGGTTGAATGCCCGACAATCACGGCTTTAGTTATTTTCAGGCTTTTCAACAATTCATGAGTATTGATCGCCAGTTGCTGAAAACTGTACTGATAATGTTGCGGTTTGGTCGATGAGCAAAATCCGACCTGATCGGGCGCAATCACTCTGTAGCCTTTGCCCGCCAGCGCTTTAATGGTGTCGCCCCACGTCGCCGCACAGAAGTTTTTCCCATGCATCAGCACCACGGTCTGTCCATTTTTTCGACCCACCGGCGATACATCGAGATAGCCCATTTGCAGTTGCGCACCCTGGGAATTAAAGGAGAAATGTTTCAGCGGGAAAGGATAGTCAAAGCCCTGTAATTGCGGCCCGTAGCTCGGCGCATCAGCGGCAAGCGCTGCACCTGATATGGATAATGAGAAAACAGCGGCAGAAAGAAGTATTTTAAGACGGGGAAGCATCGGATAGTCCTGGTGTCGGTAACTGACAGGCGGCATAAAGTCTTATGCTACAAACTTTATGCCGCCAGGAAAACCCGATAAAACTGAAACCGCACGAACTGAATTAGTCTTTAGATTCCAGGACACAGCGGTAAATCAGACCGCCCACGATGGCACCCACAATCGGCATCAGCCAGAACATCCACAGCTGATGGATAGCCCAGGTTCCCTGGAACAATGCTACCGCAGTGCTGCGCGCCGGGTTAACAGACGTGTTAGTCACCGGAATACTGATGAGGTGGATAAGGGTCAGTGCCAGACCAATGGCAATCGGCGCTAAACCTGCCGGTGCACGTTTGTCCGTCGCCCCATGGATAACAATCAGGAAGATAGCCGTCAGCACACCTTCACACACCATCGCAGCTGCAAGGCTGTAGCCACCCGGTGAATGTTCACCATAACCGTTGGATGCAAAACCACTCGCGGTCGCATCAAAACCAGCATGACCGCTGGCAATGACATACAACACCGCCGCAGCAGCAATCCCACCCAGTACCTGAGAAATAATATAAGGCACGACATCACTGGCCGGAATACGTCCGCCGGCAAATAATCCCAGCGTTACTGCCGGATTAAAATGGCCGCCGGAAATATGGCCGACAGCAAACGCCATCGTTAATACAGTCAGACCAAACGCTAATGCAACACCGGCAAAACCAATGCCCAGTTCGGGAAAGCCTGCTGCTAAAACTGCGCTACCACAACCACCCAAGACTAAAACGAAAGTACCGATAAACTCAGCCGATAATTTCCTAAACATACAAAACCCCTGCATTTATAAACCAAAAATTTCGCTTAATAGCGTAATAAGTTACCGTACAATACGCTAAACCGGGATAATACGCTTACAAAATTAGATAAATACAAAATTGAAAAAATCAGAATAGGGTTCAACAATGACCCATTAATGATTTGTTTCAAAAGACTGGCTTATCAATGGCGTGAAGTTAACCTTCTTATTCAGCTGTAACATGGGTTAACAGTATTATAGGTTATATTAACAATATGAAACTTCTTTCTCTGACTCTCACAGGTGGATATTTCTTTGGTCTCAAACTGGTTAAACCGACCTTATATCCGGATTTGCCTCTCACTGCTTGCGTTTCTGATGGTCGCGGCGGTCGGAATAGTGGCTATTTCGTGGCAAACTACGCAGGGATTACGGCGTGACGTCAGCGCCAGCCTGCAACAATCCGTAAGGCTGGTGGACATGACGCTGGATAATGCCGCAATCGCCTCAGGCGCCGTGGAAAATCTGATCGGCTCGCCTTGTGATCAGGCGACCATTCAGGCATTACGCTGGCAAGTCGCCAAAGTGCCCAACGTGAGAACCGTCAATTTATACCGGCAGCATACTGTTTATTGCGCCTCTTTATTCGGTGAGCGGGACGACACCATCTCGACCAGCAATTACACCGGCGGAAAACTGATGCTGATGAGTGGTAATGTGGTGACACCCGATCATCCACTGATTGCCTATCGCCATGACGTCAACGGCAGCGGCGTACTGGTCGGGGTCGATGGTTATTTTCTGCATAATATTCTGCAATTGCTCAGTACTCATGCGTATCTGATTCTACAGGTGGGCGACCGCTGGATGGACAGCCAGGGCAAAATTCATACTTCTGAAACCTGGCCAGATGGCGAAAAGATGTCGCTGAAATCCTCATTTTACCCTTATGAAATGCGGCTCGTTATCCGCAAAAGCGATCACTGGCGTTATATTTTCGATTACGCCACCGTCAGTCTGATCTTGTTCCCGCTGATCAGCATCTTCATTGCTTTCATGACATATGCGCTGCTTGGTCGTTTAGGCGGCCCTGTTTCTGCATTGAAAAACGCAATGGAGAAAAAACAATTCATTCCTTATTTGCAGCCGGTGGTGGATGGCACGAATCATGAAATCACCGGGGCCGAAGTCCTGATGCGCTGGCAGCACCCGCAACTGGGGCTGATCCCTCCTTATCAGTTTATTCCCCTGGCAGAAGAAAGCGGGCTGATTGTGCCGATGACGCGGCAGATGATGGCGCAGGTGCGCGATCAGTTCGGACCGCTGGCCGCTGAATTGCCAGCAAACTTCCATTTCGGGTTCAATATTTGTGCCAGCCACTTCAAAGACCTGACACTGATCGAAGACTGCAAAGCCTTTATTGACGCCTTCAGGGAAAACCCGATCCATCTGGTGCTGGAGCTGACGGAACGCGAGCTCATCGAGCCCTCAGAAATCACCCACAGCCTGTTCAAAGCGCTGCGCCGGATGGGGGTGCTGATTGCCATGGATGACTTTGGTACCGGCCACTCCAGCCTGGCTTACCTGCAAAAATTCCACATCGACATTTTGAAAATCGACCAGAGTTTCATTGGCCGCATCGGCACAGATGCGCTGGCCGGGCATATCGTCGATAACGTTATTGATCTGGCCAAACGCCTGCAAATGGTCATCGTGGCAGAAGGTATCGAAACACAGAAACAGGTCGATTATCTCGCCCCCTACCGTCTCGAATACCTGCAAGGCTACTTTTTCGGAAAGCCTGTTGCTCCATCAGAATTTATCGAAAAGTGGATCCGGCACTAACCCTTCCCTGCGCCCGCCGTGCTTCTCAACGTTGCGGGCGCATTACGCGCTCAGTGACTAGAATAATAACGTGAGCTACGTCTGATTAGACGTGTGTGCGTTTTGCTTAAAATCTCATGATGTGTAACATCCACTCAGAATTATCCCTATACGCGGCTAACTTGTTGAAGTTACTTGTATTGGTGTAGTCTGAGGCAAAACCCTGCTGATAAATTGAATGATCACTTTGCGAGCAAGATGATGATTAAGTGGCCGTGGAAAGCGAATGAACTGAAAATTGAGAAATCAGAAGCGTGGAATGACGCCCTGAATATCCCGCTGTTATCCTCCCTGAACGAGCAAGAGCAACAGCGTCTGGTTCAGATAGCCAGCCAGCTTTTGCAGCAGAAACGACTGGTTCCGTTGCAGGGTATCGTGCTCACTGAACAAATGCAGGCACGCATTGCTTTGCTTTTTGCGCTGCCGGTGATGGAACTCGGTGCATCGTGGCTCGATGGTTTTCATGAAATTTTGCTCTACCCTTCGCCTTTCGTTGTCGATGCGCCGTGGCAGGATGAAAACGGACTGGTTCATGCCGGTTCGCAAATTCACGCCGGTCAGAGCTGGGATCAGGGGCCGATCGTGCTGAACTGGCAGGATATCGAAGACTCGTTTGATAACTCCGGTTTTAACCTGATCATCCACGAAGCCGCGCATAAACTTGATATGCGTAACGGCGGCGAAGTGAGCGGTATTCCGCCGATTCCGCTGCGTGAAGTGGTGGCCTGGGAGCATGATTTACAGGCGGCGATGCAGAATTTGCAGGATGAAATTGATACTGTTGGCGAAGAAGCAGCCAGTATGGATGCTTACGCAGCAACCGATCCGGCGGAGTGTTTTGCCGTACTGTCTGAATATTTCTTTAGTGCACCAGAACTGCTTTCAGAACGTTTTCCGCTGGTATACGGCCATTTTACCCGTTTTTATCAGCAGGACCCGCTGGCAAGGCAACTTCGTGGACACCGTTGTGATTGTTAGAAAACGAGATTAAACCCATTTCTCTGGCAGAAAAGCGATTGTTTGTGGCTGTGTTGATTAGTTGCTGACCAGTCAGACGCATTTAAAGAATTTGCCGTTGACACTCCACAGCCCTCTGGATATCATGCGCCCCGTTCACACGATTCCTCTGTAGTTCAGTCGGTAGAACGGCGGACTGTTAATCCGTATGTCACTGGTTCGAGTCCAGTCAGAGGAGCCAAATTCTTGTTTTCATGCCGCTTTGCGAATCCTTATGTGATTCCGATTCAATGAGTTGGCGTGAAAAGTCTTCCCGATGCATTTTCAGTTTTCCCTCCGCATCGGGAGAATTTGGTGGTCAGATTTGGGGTCAAGTTGGTTCGATGACGGAGTGACCCGCAAATGTCTCTTAACGACTCAAAAATCCGCAACTTAAAATCATCTGCAAAACCCTTCAAAGTTTCCGATTCACACGGCCTGTACCCCTTAGTAAATCCCGGCGGTTCGCGTCTTTGGTATCTAAAACGGTAAAGAATCTCTCCTTGGCTTAGGCGCCTACCCCGACGTATCTTTGGCTGATGCTCGTCGACAGCGTGATGGTATCCGTAAATTTCTGGCGCAGAATATCAACCCCGCATACCATCGGGCGACTGACCCGATCCCAGTCAGAGAGCCAAATTTAGAAAAACCCGCTAAGTAAATTTTAGCGGGCTTCGTGATATTATCTCCCTCCTTTACGGCAATTTCTCTTACCGGGAAAGCACAGATATTGGATAAAAAAGTCAGTCAGGCTTAACTGACCGGCATTGCGCCCCGGCGTATTTTTTGTCAGGACTTCTGTATCAGGAAACAACTGACCCGGTGATTAGCGTATATTTCTCCCAAAGTTTTTCTTTGCTTTCGGCAAGTTCGGGTAACAGCGGAATACATTCCACCGGACACACTTGCTGACATTGTGGTTCATCATAATGACCCACACATTCCGTGCAAAGGTTCGGGTTAATCACATAAAATTCATCACCTGCGGAAATCGCGCTGTTAGGACACGCCGGACGGCAAATATCACAGTAGATACACTCTTCAGTAATAGTAAGTGACATCGCGCAACCTTATGATTTCCAGTGTGGGTTGAAAGGAAGCTGTACATTTTCCGGTGCTGCCGTGCGCGCGACGTTAAGTTCCTGGGCAAGTAGCCCGAAATAACTGTCCAGCGCGGTCAGCTCAACCACGCCTGACTCTCCAAAACGCGCTTTGAATGCGTCATAGGTGGCATCCTGCACCATATGAGTTTTATGAAGTTCGGTGACAAACTGATAGGTAATGGCTTCATCGTGGGTCATATGCGGAGGTCTGCGCTGTGCCGCCAGGGCATCGGCGGTTTCACGGGTCACCCCTGAGCGTAAGGCAATTGGCTCATGAATATACCACTCGTAGGGCGATTGCATTTCGCGTCCGGCAATCAGAATGGCGAACTCACGGATGCGTTTAGGCAATTCGGAAGTGAAACGCACGTGCTCACCCAGCATCTGAACACGCGTCAGTAATTCCGGGCTTCTCAGTAACACCGAAAACGGCCCGAAAATACAACCGCGCGGTCCGGCACTGATTTTTTTAATCGCTGCAAGCTGCTCCGGACTGGCCTTCTGCGGATCCATATCTGGCAATCTGTCCAGGCTCAGGTCGCTGTCAGAAAACTTGACTTCATCACACTGTGCGGGCCATTTCAGCGGGTCGCTGATTTTCTTTGCCTGTGCAGCATGCGCTGCACCGTTTGCCAGTAAAAATGCCATCGCCACTGCTGTTTTTTTAAACGTATTCATTTCTGACTTCTCTGTTTATTGTAGATATTGGCCTCAACTCTGAAGCCCATTTTTCTGAACCCGCCACCCGGCGGCGTCCAATGTTCTTTAGGGAACCTCGTGGAAAGCATCAAGCTCATAACACAACGCATAAATACCGAAGAGCAACTTGTGATGGCTCAGTTCTATCCCCTGTTTACGCGCCGACTCACACTGAGCAAAAAGACATATATCCGCCATCACAGGAGAAGCACCACAGCAAAACGGGTGGTGTACGGCTCTCTGCGACAAGGTTTCTTCTGCCACTTGCAGGGATTCGTCCAGCCAATGCAGCTTCCACTGACTGATATCGGTATCGGCCATGCCAGACGCACGCAGTCTGTCTGCCACACGACGGGTGATCAGCGGGTGATAATCAGCCGCGAACAGAGAGGCAAAACTCCGGCAGGTGGCCCGCTCCAGCGGATCGCGAGGCAGTATGTCGTGCCCGGCATGGATATCGTTCAGGTATTCGATAATGGCCAGTGACTGCGTCAATATCTGACCGTTATGCATTAACAACGGCAGCTTTCTTTGTGCATTGAGTTCGCGGTAAGAGGAGGTAAGATGCTCCCCCTGTTGTAAATCGACCTCAACATATTGATAGCTAATGTCTTTTAAACGTAATGCAATGCGTACCCTGTTCGTCGCAGACGACGTGCGGCAACCATAGAGCCTGATCATAAGCTGTCATCCGCCGTCTTCAGTGAACCACGCTTCATCACACCCACGAGCCATTTGAAGAAGCCTGGTGCCTGCAGGAGGATCATAAAACCAAACGCGGCCTGATAGGCTATTTGCGGATAATGACCTGCGGCATCCATTGGCCAGAATCCAATGATCACCCCGAACAACGTTTGCGTGAGAAAGGCACCGAACAAGATAAGCAGATTGAGACAGGTTGCCGCGCGGCCGGTCATTGCCGGTGACACATTTTGCGCGACGATGGTGTATTCAAGACCAGCGATGGTGCCGATGAGTGTGAAACCTATCGACAATGCGGGAAGCAAAGGCACGATATTTAATGCACAGAGCACCTGCACGGCCAAAAACAGCGCAATACCGATCCCCCCCACGTCCAGCGGTTTAATGTTAAATTTTCCGGCCCATTGCGTTACCGCTCCCACGGACAACGACCCCACCACGACCGCGCCCATGCCAATGAAAAGATAAACGGAGGTTTCCGCGATGCTGTACTGCCCGACATCCTGCAACCATTTCCCCATCCACAGTCCCTGCAAACCAAAAGCGACAGTGTGCGGGAGCAGCAACAGGCTGATCACTTTGCGAAACGCCCGGTCTTTATATACCTCAAGCAATGAGGCGAGGCTCGGCCACTTCACCATTTTGTGTTCAACAGGATCTTTCGGTACCCACAAGGCGATGGCCAACATCACCATCAGCGTGATGCCTGCCATGACAAAAAACAGCGTCCGCCAGGAGATAAATCCTACCAGCCAGGCAACCGGCAAGGTTGACAACATCGCGCCCAGTCCGCCTGCCGCCAGGAGATACCCATGAATCGAGGGTAATTTGCGTACCGGCACCCAAAATGACAGCACTTTAATTGAGCCCATAAAACATGCCGCCAACCCCAGCCCGATGAGTATTCTCGCCAGCAATAAGGTGGTGAAGCTGTGCCCGATACCAAACAGCACCGCCCCTGCCACCGCCACGCCAAGCAGAGTAAGCTGCACACGTTTCGGACCATAACGATCAAGCGCCAGCCCGACCGGCAACTGCGCCAGAGAAAATGAGAAGAAATACGCACTGGATAAAATGCCGAGCTGCCCGGCCGACAGCGACATTGCCGAAATCAGAAAGGGTGCTAATACCGCATTAATATTCCTGAACAGAAATGACGTGCAATGCCCGAAAGCAAACGGCAAGAAGATGTGCGTCATTACTTTTGATGCGCTCAGCGACGGAGACGAAGATATTTCAGCCATGATGATACCTTTAATAATTAAGTAATTTATTTCGAATGAGGCGAGTAGGTTTTATCTCCATCGTTTCGTAATAATGTTCCCTGCTTTGCCATACCCGGCAAATTCTGGATCACATACAAAACCAGATTTTCATCCTCCTGATTAATAAACTGATGCTCACTCCATGCCGGCACATATATAACGTCACCGTTGGTCAACGGCGTCGGGGATTTATTATCCAGCACCAGTTCCCCCTTTCCGGATATCACCACGTACAGATGCCAGAAAGAGTGAGAGTGTGGCGTAGTGCGGTCGCCGGCAGGAATAACCTGAACGGTGACAGACAGATCATGCAAGGTTTCTCCCTGCTTCTCGCGATGGGGATTTTCAAGAAACAGTGCACCACGGGCGGTGAATTTTTCAGTTTGCAGAGCCTGTAAAATAGATGACTGCTTCCAGATGACGCTCTCTTCGCGAGGCCGCTGGTTATCCACCAGATAGCGACTGAATGAACGCAAGTTTCCCGGCTGTAAGACGTACTGTTCAGTCATGCTGATGCCTCCACCGGTGTCGTGAGCGGATATTCCTGACGGACGAGGCGGCGCAGGCAACTCTTCACGCTGATATTCGCATCCTCAAACTGTCGCGAGGGCAAATGTGGGCGAGGCAAGGCGTGGGTATAGTAATGTGGACCTTCGACGGGGAAACCGATCGCCCAAAGATTTTCGTCGGCCACTCCGCTGGCATTAATCGGATGCAGCTCGCTATCTACCGCCATACCCCCCGGATGATAATCGCCATTCATATAAGGCGTCATGAGTCCGTTCCTGAGCAGATTACGAGTAAGCTCGCTGCCATCCGTCAGAGGGGAATATGCGTCGAGTCTGGCGATAATAATGGCGTCTACCTGGCTCTGGTAATTTTGCCGGGTAAACTGGCCGCGCAGGACGAAGCGGGACTGGCTTTCATCGCAAACAATCCCGGTCGCCGGACCGCCACCCAGTGTGACGACACCGGCCGCAAACAAGGCGAGTAGCTCCTGGTTTCTGCGCAGCGGAGGACCGAAAGAGATGCGATTAATAATCGGATTAAAGGATTCGATAAAGTAACGGTGTGATTCTGGTGTCAGCCCGTTCCATTCAACCGCCCGGCGCAAGGCTTCCCGCACATCGCGCAATACATCGGTCGCCGCCTTTAACGGGCTGTTCATATTGCCTGATTTAGCCTGTTGCAGGTCATGATTAACCATCTTAAGGAAGAATTCGCACCAGGACGGGTAGTCATCAAAGGTCCTGTTGCGCAGCGGCCAGAGCACCTGCTCAATCTGCGCAACAACATGTTCGTCGGCGCTAAATGTGTCCGGATCCAGCCGCGTCTGCGTCAGCGCGCACTGCCAGGCATAAGCCATTTCTTTAATTAAGAGCGGCAATATCTGCGATTGGAAATCGATCTGTTTTGAATTCCGTTCGGCAATATTGCTGGCAGCGATCGCCTCTACAATCGCAGGCGTCAGAAATTGCCCGGTATGACGACCGGTTAACCCCTTCTGATTAATACCCCTACCCGCAAAGGGCAGACACTGGCGTGAGGACAGCACTATTTCCGGCTCCCTTCCCGAGGCGATATATTCAAGCCCGTCACCGGATTTGATATAGCGTCCCCCGCGCCCGAGGGTCAGCGCCGAAATCGCGTCATGCGCCGTCAGGCCGAATCCCTGAATAAGCACCCGGCATTTTGCCGAAAGCGTATCAAGCCGCTTAACCGGATAGGGAGAAGCGTGATAAGCCAGCAGCGGATTGCGATCACGATGACGCTCGCAAAATGCTGAAAAATGGCTATCGCTGTGCGTGGGTTTACGGTATCCGTGCCCGGTGGTCAGGAAAACAAAATCACAGGCAATACTTTTTCCGTCTTGCAGAGTGACTGTAAAACGTTCGTCTTTGGTCAGGTTCACGGCAAACTGACGATATTCGGTAATCGTGATATTTTCCGGTAAAAGCTTAAGCAAACGCTGATAGTAATCCGCGAGATATTCACCCAGCAGCGATCGGGGCAAATACTCCATATCCGTCAGCTCTGCCCCGACGCCATTTTGCGTAAAGGTATCGTTATCACGCCGGTAACCCGCCGTTTTTGCCCACTGAATAAACGATTCGCCTCCGGCTTTCAATGCCTGGCTGTTACCTGCAAACAAGGTGATTTGCGAGGAGACCGTATTCACCAATAAATGCTCAGGTTGTTCTGCCGAATGGCTCCCCTGTCCCGGATTTCCCGGATTAATAATATGCAGGTGAATAGGATCCTGAATATCATCGTTAATGACATTTTCAATAATACGGTCAAGGACATTCAGGCCACGAGGACCAAAACCAATAATAGCGAGATGATTAACGCGCACGGATCTCTCCTTCTGGCGGAAGGTGGAGTTGTACAATATTTTCTTCGCCCTTAAAGCGCGGGAATAACGTTCGCACCTGCGGATCATGACCGGGAATAATGCAGGTAAGGTCGGATACAAGCTGCTTCATGGTATTATGCGCCGCCAGCATGTCGGGAATATCCATCACGATTGGAAACGGTGTTGAGGCATCGACATGGTGCCAGTAATGCGCAGAATCGCTGGCCAGGACAATTTTGCCACGCGCTGTATTTACCGTGACAATTTGCAACCCTGCGGTGTGCCCCCCCACAAGCTGCGTATTAATACCCGGTAAAATTTCCTCATGCCTGCCGACATAGCGCACTTTACCTTCATGCAGACGATAAACCGCATTGGCAATATTCTCGGGATCATAAGGCGCTCTCACATAGCGGTGCAGCATGTGTCTGCCGGTGCAGTAATGCAGCTCTTTTTCCTGCATATACAGCGTGGCATTGGGAAAGGCCTTCAGATTGCCGATATGGTCATAATGCATATGCGTGACAATAACTTTTTCAATGCGGTTTGCGTCAACATCCAGCTTTTGCAACAGCGATTCTGGCGAACCGTAATAATGTCGATTACGTTTCACGGCCAGCTCGCGATTAAATCCGGTATCCACCATCAGTAAGGTATTTTCATGGCGAATTAACCAGCAATAAAAATCCAGCGGCATATCACTGTTATCGTGTTCATCGTGCGAAATAAAGTTTTCATTACGCGACCGGTTTTTATGCTCTGCGTAGCGCAGCGCATAGACTTCATATTCAGGTATCATTTTTAATTCCGGGCAGTTTATACAGTGACGATTCTGGCCATTTCTTCGAAAGGCGTGGTTTTGTCTTTATTTTCGAAAAAGAAATGTGACTCACCAAAGGCAGGTCGCAGATGGTCCAGCCACGAGGCCTGCGGGTCATATTTGGCAAAGAAGGGCCGACGTACCCAGTCCGGATTACGCGCCTGAAGAAATTGCAGTGCAAAGACTTTCTCGCCACGGATTTCTGTTATCCCATCAATCATGACTTTACCGGGGAAGGCACTCATTGAAGGGCCGCGCACCGTCCTCGCCAAACCGGATACCGACTGATAAGCTTGCTGGAATATTTCCCAGGCTTTAAAGAGAGGAAGCCCGAAATATTCGTTGGGGCCGGTATCCCGCTCGACAAACATGTAATAAGGGATAGCGCCGAGACGTACACCGGTTGTCCACAGGGTCGCCCACCCTTTTGGATCTTCATTAATATGGCGGATAAGTGGAGATTGCATTCTCACCGTAGCACCGGTGGCAATAATACGCTTCAGCGCAGTCTGGGCTATTTCAGGCTGGATCTCCTGAGGGTGATTATAGTGCGCCATCAACGCAAGATTTTTCCCCGCAGCCACAACCTCTTCAAACAAGCGTAATACATCGTCAGCGTCTTTATCGGTAACATAGCGCTGCGGCCAGTAAGCCACCGACTTTGTACCGATACGAATATTCTTGATATGGCTAAGCTCAGGAATAAGCAGAGGACGAATATACTCACCCAGAGCGCGCGCATTCATAATCATCGGATCGCCGCCGGTGATTAATACATCGGAAACTTCAGGATGACGCTTGAGATATTCAACCAGCAGTGCGGAAGTCCGCGCCTCAAATTTAAGTTCATCCATGCCCACAAACTGCGGCCAGCGGAAACAAAAGGTGCAATAAGCATGGCACGTTTGACCCGCAGAAGGGAAAAATAGCACGGTCTCTTTGTATTTGTGCTGAAGCCCCTGCACTGCCTCACCATTGAGCATAGGAACATTATGTGTAAGCTGGCCCGCCGGGTGCGGATTCATGCGATGGCGGATCTTATTAATGATCGTCTGCAAAGTCGCTTCGTCTTTATTCTGACGAAGGGCATCACTGAGCTGAGAAAATTCATTTTCCCTCAGCATTTCACGATGCGGGAAGGTCAGACGAAAAATAGGGTCATCGGGGATATTATCCCAGTCAATAAGTTCATCGAGAATATATTGATTGACACGAAAAGGTAATACCTGACTCAGCACCTCAACGGTATGTTTCATTTCGGGAGTGAACTTTTCCCATTGAGGGGCTTTACTGATAGTACGTTGGGTATAAGGGATAAACTTCGTTACGGCTGTCATTTTATTACTCACCTTGCCTTCAATTTAAAAACATGATTAATGGCCCTCGAATGGGGCGCATTTTTAATACTGATATTTATTTTATATATTCACCGGGTACAGACAACAACAACAGTGAATTCCTTAATTATCTAATTTTTCACCCACTGTGGCCGGCTTACTCCCCGTACAAGGCCATAAGCCCCATAACACAGCAGTTCAACCACAATCAGAGAGGAAAAAATACTCACTGAAAGCATTAGTCCATAATCAGCGATGTGAAAGAGGTAAAAGACCGCAACAGGCGTCACCAGCGCAGTGAAGATACTGAAATTAATCACACCAAGACGGTTATTCGTCATCAGGACAGAACGACAATATCCGCGGACAATCCACAGTGTCGAAACACCGATAATAGCGATAAAGAAATATGCATTCATATATAACGCTTTACTGCCTGCCGGAAACAAATTAAAGCTACCCAGAATGACACACAGTAATATAAACAACACCGGCGCAACCAGACACTGAACGCTGAGAAATGTGAATAGTGATTTTCCCGGCGGCTGATGGCCCAGTATCTTGAGCAGAATACTTTCGATATCGAGCACCGAGCCTATCGAAATACATATCATCCCGAAGGTCAGCGGCCAGTATTTTAAAACAGTGTCTCCTTCCGCGACTTGCCCCAAACAGATCACAACGATGATATTACTCATCAGTGATGAAGCTGACATAAGGAAAGCCGAAACGTACGGCGCTAACAGCGCAGCATAGTGATGACCTGTGCTGTCATATAAACGAATGCCCTGCCAGCGTACCATAATGAACAACAGGGCCGCCTCGGTGTATGCTCCGCAAACCAGCGCCACAATGGCCGCCATATCGACAGGCACCTGAAATCGGGTCAAGGTAAAACAACCGATGACCGAGACCAGCACCCGCACTAAAGAAGCCCGGCTCATTAGTGCAGTTTTTCCTTCCAAAATACAGCATCCCTGCAAATACCTCCTGACGGCTACGGCCAATAATGAGAGTGAAAAGAAATGCGTGATGAATACAATATGTGGCGTCATCTTCGAACTGAATATTGAGACAGCAATATTTAATATAACAAAGACACTGACAGCCAGCAGCATGGCGAATATCAGCGCCTCCCTGTTCTTTCTTATTTTGATAACCACTGCACACAAAGGAAAAACAAAGGCATTGGCAAACATAAAGGTACTTAAGGCTATGGCATAATCTCCGGACGCCTGCAGACTATAGGCAGACAGAATGACCGAAATAATCGGTAACTCCAGATTAAGTAAGCTAATACTGATTGCGCTTGGCCACCATAACCTCAACATACCCCATGCATTCATTCCGTGACCCCATTACCGACCTGTTGCATACACTGATAAGGAATATATTGTTCAACCAGCCATTGATAATCTTCTTTCAGAGACGAATAAGTGGATCCCCAAAGCAGAATACCGCCAATACGGTCGCGAACACTTTGCGGGCGAACAAGCAGCGAACCCTGTTTCACTTCCCACACCGTTTTATATTCATTAGCGATATTGATGTCTTTCGTCAGGTCGGCACATTCCCCTTCCCGATGGGGATACCACACCCAGGCGGCATAAGTTTCGGGCTGTGGCACCGGTTTCTGCCACTGCCCCATTTGTGAACGAAAATGCTGCTCTTCAATATTACTTCCGGTGCAGAGTGCATGCATTTGTGGGATCCAACCGCCAGGCGCCCGTGCTGCAATCTCTAAAAATACGATACGGTTATCCTGAGTGAGGAAAGCTTCGAGGTGTGTGGCCCCGTCCGGCACA
Organism: Rahnella bruchi; assembly: GCF_003614975.1. Lineage (GTDB taxonomy): Bacteria > Pseudomonadota > Gammaproteobacteria > Enterobacterales > Enterobacteriaceae > Rahnella > Rahnella bruchi. The sequence continues at coordinate 108,496 of NZ_QZWI01000007.1, forward strand.
TAGCCCAGAGCATCAAATACGCTTTGATTGTATTCATAAAACTGCTGATACAACGGGTCATTTTTTTCCACCGGCAGGCTACCAATAGGTTTGCCCTCAATGAATTCCGCATTCGGATAGCTGTATTGGCAGATATAAATCTCTTCGATTTTGCCGTTAAAAATCAGCGAGTCGATATGGTAAAGACGCCCTTCGATAAACTCATCGAGCTCATAGTTTGCGACGACACGGTTATCACTGCACCAGCGGCGTAACGCGGCAGGATCCTCAATTTTAGCGATCAGCTCACTCCCCGCCGAGTCAATCTGCTTGGCAAAAACGGGATACCCCACGGCCTTCTCAATCTGCTGGCAATATTTTTCCGGCTCACGCTGATACTCAGCCGGTGAGAATGGCAGCACCCTGGGAATAGTTATGTTCCCGGCTTCCATTACCGCTTTCATACGCAGCTTGTTGATGAATGGCTCTATTTGCGCAAATGTCGCGCCCTTAACACCCCATATTTCACGCAACCGGGCAGCATGGCCGAGGAAATACTCGTCATTAGTGATGATGCTGACTTCAGACATATCGCTGATATGACGCTCAGCGAACAAATCGCGGCAAGCTTGCTCGAGATTGTCGACGGTAAAAGGGTCGCAAATTTTGATATCGTCAAAACAGACTTTTTGATCTTCAGGCAGATTTCCCCATCCCTGATGTCCGGTAAGCAAACAGACCGAAAACTGATCGCGGTCGATTAATTTATTCCAGTCAGCACGAAAGGTGACAATATTTTGAAGAATGATAAATGTTTTCATATTAACAATACTCCGGTGAGTCCTGCTTAATAACCGTTGACCAGTCGTGAGTGTTTACTGTCTTGCCATAAAAATCAGTCACTGTCGCGGTGTCGGTATTCCAGTGTTCGCTGGGAACAACGACTTTTCCGGATGCGCTGGGAATATCGATAACATGCTGCGGGAAGGCCAGACCGGAAAGTTCATTACGTAATTGCGTCATGATCGCCATTTCATCTTCCAGGCTCATAACAAAGCGACGCGTTGAGGTCACTTCCTGACCATGATAAATATAATAAGGTCGTACACCCAGTTCGAATAAACGCAGGAACAGCGTTTTAAGTGTTTCTTTATTATCGTTGATGGTTTTTAAGAAAACGGTCTGCGTTAACATCACATAACCCATTTTTCTAAATGCATGAATCAGCTCTATGACTTCAGGCTGAAGCTCATCGGGGTGATCAATATGCAGGCTTAAATAGACCGTTGGTTTTGCTTTTGCCAACTCTTCCATTAATTCCATACGTACTTTGCCAGGGTTTTGTAACGGATAACGCGTATGGATCCTCACCACCTTAACATGTTCGATTTCTTTCAACTTGTTAAACAGGTATTGCAATCCTTTCGGGTTGGTCAGAGGGTCACCCCCGCTGGCAATGACTTCATAAATGGTCGGATCATTGGCGATATACTCAACAATATCATCGATCTGAGACATTTTAAGTCTGCCTTCAACGTCCAGACCTACCCCGACACGATCCTGACGTTCGCAATAACGACAGTTGGCCGCACAGGTATAAGAGAGCAACACCAGCAGCTGACCATCATATTTTCTTACCGTGCCGAATACCGGTGTCGAGGTCTTTTCATTTAATAAATCCACATCCAGATTAGCCGGCAAGGTTTCATATTCTGGGTTAAACTCGTACATATCTCTGATTGCGACACTTTTCTTAATCAGCTCTCTTAAATAAGGCGTGGTTTTTTCAGAGAATCGGGTTTCTTCTTCAAATTGCTTAATTTCAATCATATTATCTTTAGACATGCTCATAACCTTTGTATTTAGTAGGGTACAGAGTGCTCGCCGGCATTTTCATTAACGCAGTTTCTGACAGGTAGCCCATTCATTTTTTGTCGAACCAGTTCAGCGGATTTGGTTCGCATTTCGAGAAAAGATTCCTCCGTATAAAAAGCGGAGTGTGCGGTCAGCAGCACGTTATCCAGCGTTCTGAATCCTTCGGGAATGTCGGGTTCATTTTCCAGCACGTCCAGACCAGCAGCCGCCACTTTTCCTGAATTCATGGCTGAAAAAAGGGCGTCAGAATCAATAATTCCGCCACGCGCCGTGTTGACCAGCAAAACACCCTTTTTCATCATGTCGAATTCGGCGTGTGACAACAGATGGTGAGAAGTGCGGTTTAAAGACGCATTCACGGAGATGATGTCTGAGCTAGTCAGAAGCTCTTGCAGAGATTCGCAGCGAAAGACACCATGCGTTTTATCCAGCCCGCTGACCGCATAGGGATCGTAGAACTGTACATTCAGACCAAACGCCGCCGCCCTTCTGGCAACCGCACCACCGATACGGCCAAAACCGATAATGCCTAATTTACGGCCACGCAGGCGATAGAGCTTTTTGACACTTGCCCAATCCCAGCCACCTTGTTTGACGTGGATATGGATCTCTTCAAGTTTTCTCGCAATGCCCAGCAGCAGTGCCAAAGTATGGTCGGCAACTTCCTCCGTGCCATAATCCGGAATATTAAGCACTGAAATGCCCAACTCACGAGCAGCAGAGATATCAATATTGTCAAAACCCACCGCCGCTTTAACAATGGTTCGGCAATTTTTTAAACTGGATAAAAATGCTTTATCGAAATTAACGGCGGGGACACATGCCCAGATAATAAGATAATTGACTTCTAAAAGAAGATTTAAAGGAAGTTCAGTTACATGGCTAATATGCAGTAACTGAACATCATGTCCGGCCAAAATCTGTTGTTCGACAATAGCTGTTTTGAAATGCTTTTCAGTCGTTGAATCGATGATTAAAATTTTTTCTTTGCTGATGTTCAAATTACCGTCCTTAATACGGGAGCCAAATGATGGTTTTAAAGCGCCATGACCAGAATATATTTAATAAAAAACTCTTTGCCGTCGCTGGAATTAGACATTCATAGCGTTGACTCCTCCTGGCGACGACTTACGCTGCCTGGAAGGTCAAGAATGAAAAAACATCTCATTTATAAATAATTATTTTATCTGCTCAATGACTTTTTCGCTCGAAACGACCGGCCGATGAAAGTTGATTTTTTCGGCAAATTTTACGGCCAGACGTTTTTTCGTACGCATATTTCCGTCAGGATTTTTCCGATAAGCAATATTTACCAAAATGAAAAACATGATACAATTTCATTAAATTGATTTCAGTAATGACGAACGGAAATGGTGATGGGTTTATATCTTGATATGCATTCAGTTGAGGCTTTTCTTAAAGTTGCCGAGCTAAATAGCTTTACCCTGGCAGCAGAGTCACTTTGCATCACTCAGTCAGGAGTAACCGTTAAAATTCAAAAGCTTGAGAATATTCTTGGATATCCGCTTTTCCACCGAACGCCGCGTCATATCTACCTTTCGCCGCAGGGCGAAGTGTTCCTTTCCCGGGCTCAAAGCCTGATGGTGGCCCACGCCAGCGCGTTAACAACGCTCAACGTCTGTGAAAATATCCAAAATATCAAAATTGGTATTAGCGACCATGTACTGGATATCCCGCTCATGCAGACGATTCAAAGTATCAGACAAACTTATTCCGATCTTATGATTGAAGTTAAAGTAGACAGCTCTTCCAAAGTTCTGTACGCACTCGAAAATAAAAAATTAGATATAGCAATTATCACTCAGGATGGCGATAAAAAAGGCGGTGAATATCTAAGGAGTGAAAACTATAGATGGTATTGCTCTCCAACTTTGGCTTTTAAACAGGATAAAATCCCGCTTATTACCTTAAGAGAATCTTGCCGTATGAGGAAGCTCATTCTGGACTTATTACTTGAATCTCGAATCCCGTGGTTTGATAGTTTCCAAGGCGGCGGAATGGATACCATCATTGCGGCAGCAAAATCAGGGCTGGGGATTGTCCCCTTACCAGAAACCGCGCTCACAGTTTCGGATCTGAAAGAGCTAACGGACGCCAGTCACTTTGTCAGTCTTCCGAAAATACCATCGGCACGCATCGTTACCTATAACAACTGCCTAGATGTGCGCTCCAGAACGATGCTTAAGGATATTTCTCAGGCAATAAAAAATCAGATGTTGAAGATGCCTGATGCCGATGAGTTTGTCTCCCTGAGTAGACTGATGGCGGTTTAACGTTTCCGCCCTATTCTATTTTGTTGGAAAAACATACTTTGGCGTAATGCTTGTCTCTTGGCCTTTATATGTTCCTGTCAGTGTAGCTTTCTGTCGATAACAGTCGGATGTGCAATGAAAAGCATTAGCCTCGACGGAGTAAAGTACCATGGGCGGCGGCCATTGTTACCCACTCCCTGGCTACGCTTATTTTTGGGGGAACGCCATAGTAATGTTCACCACATACAATAAAGGCTCCAAACTCCTTTTACTCAACACAATCTTATCGGTGGTCATTCTGGTGGTTTTGACAGAAAGGGAATTCAGGATTTTCTTGTTTATTAGCCAGTTACTGGCAAAGGCGATCCCAGTCAGAGGAGCCAAATTAGAAAAGCCCGCTTAAGGAAACTTAAGCGGGCTTTTTGCTTTACCACATCAAATCGTCTGGCACTTTGAAATCTGCATACGGATCGTCTTCGTCCTGCTCTTCCTGACTCAGTGTGCTGTTTAATACAATGCTGTTCGCATCACGCTGTGCGATTTTATCCGCCACAATGGCAGGGATAATCGCGTATTCGCTCTCGCCGCTCTTTTCAGAAACCAGACGCGCGATGGCCAGACGCCCACTGATCAGCTGCGCCTGAGTGGTTTTATCCACGGCAATCCGCTTAATCAGCTTGTCGTCGGTAAAGTTAAAATCGATATTGCCTTTAGAAATGACGATTTTGTTCATTTCAATCAGCTGCTTCACCTGAGCTTTATACTCTTTAGATAGCGCTGCCTGCTTTTGTTCTTCGCTCAGCTGTTTATCGCGCTCGAGCTGCGCTTTTTTATTTTCTTCCACAGCCGCCCTGGCTTCGCGCGCCTGAACGCGTGACTTTTTCGCCGTTCTCTCAACTTTGGCCAATTTTTTGCTGCTTACTAATCCCGCTTTCAGCAGCTGTTCCTGCAAGGTGAGTTTTGTCATCGTCGTTTCTGAATCCATTGAATAATTTCGGTGATTATAACCGTAATTCCTCAGGCTATACAGGCTACCGGGTCTTTTCCCCTTCAGGCTGCTTTACTCGTGCTCAGGCGACGCTATTTGCGTCATTTATTGCTCAAGGTATTGCCTGAAATGCCGATAACAATGTAATGGCGGGTTCCGGCCCTATTTCGTTCCTTTTATGATATCCCGAACAGGAGAGCAAAATGGATGTATCGCAAATTGCGTCGCTGGCAACCAGTCTGAACAGTCTGGATACCAGTAATCAGGTGAATAACATCCTGCTGAAAAAGTCTCTGGATAACCAGCAGACTGCAGTGACCAGTATGATTGACTCAATTCCCTCGTTACCTGCTAATCCGGCCATCGGGCGCAATATCAATACCACCGCCTGACCGGTATCCGAAAAAAAAGCCCGCCTGAGATGACTCGGCGGGCTTTTTGCTTTTTAGGGTGGCTTACCCTTTAGCGAAATTCGCCTGAATACGCTGTTGCAGATAGTCCTCGGCGCTGATGGCAGGGTATTTGGCCTGCGGCCCGAGAATTTCGACGTCTTTATTGGCCTGACAGAAAAACGCCAGGCTGTAGCGCGCGCCCTGATATTCACCGGGCAGCGGGCTTCTGACACGGTGGAAATTTGACGGCAGCTGATCGTCGCTCCAGCGCATCAGCATGTCACCGATATTACAGGTGATCACGTCTTCGCGCGGTTCGATGCTGGTCCACTGCTGGCTTTCGCTGTCTTTACCCGGACATACCTGCAATCCGCCCTGTCCCGGACGCTGGAAAAGCAGCGTCAGGCAGTCAAAATCGGTATGTGCGCCTGCCCGCCACATCCCCTGCTCTGATTGTTCCGTGGCATAGTAATGCAGCATGCGCAGCGTGCTCTGATAGGTTTGCTGATCCGGATTATGTGCCTGCTCGAAAAAGTGCTCAGGAAAGCCCAGCCTGAGCGCAAAGCAGGAAAGCAATTTCATGCCCAGCTGCCAGCACTGCGATTCAAAGCTCAGCATGGTGTTTTTAAACGCAGGCAGCTCCTGTTCGCTCGGCCACAGCGGGCCCATCAGCGGACGGGTAATCTGATACGATTCCTTCTGATCTGGCGTTCGGGTCGACGGACGCACCTGAGATTTATTCTCCCAACCGGCGTTACGCGCCAGTGGATATTGCGCCTTTACGTTATCGGGCAGCGCGAAGAAATTCTCGGTCATGCTGAAAGCCTGACGAATATCGCCCAGCGCAATGCCATGATTGCTGACCTGGAAAAAACCAATTTCGACGGCTGCACTCCAGAGTTCGTCGGCTATCTCACTTTTACGCTGCTCAAAATCTGATAAATCAATACAACGCACTTCACGGGCAAACGTCTCTTCGCCCATCGCGCCCATTCCTGCTTCTTTTTCCAGTTCCTTCAGTGCATAGCCAGCTGTCTGAATAGATTGCGTCATTGTTTTTATCCTTCTTAATCAACAGGGTTAGCGCGCAGCGCGCTGTTGCAGGGTACGGACGGCGGACATGGCCTGATGGCGCATTTCTTCCAGATCCAGACCGGGGATGACATCGTTTTCGACGATCACGCGGCCATTAATCATCAGCGCTTTCAGTGAGGCACGCCCGCCGCAGGCCACCGGGCCGATTGCCATGTCATGCAGACCGAAGTAGCGTGGGTCGTCCAGCCGGTAAATGGCGATATCCGCCAGCATCCCGACCTGCACGGTGCCGCTTTGTTGCAGCCCGAGGATTTGCGCCCCGCCTGCGCTGCCCCAGCGCACTACGTCTTCAACAGAGGCTGCGTCGCCGCCGCCTTCAAACGTGCCGCCGTCGTAGCGAGGTTTAGCCAGCATGCCTTTTCTGGCTCGCTGCAAAAGCCACGCGGCATGTGCCTCGCTCTGCATGTCGGCGGCTTCGTTCGATGCCGCACCGTCCACGCCCAGCGATACCGGCACGCCCGCCTGCTCCAGCGCCAGCAAATCGGCAATGCCGCTGCCCAGCCGCCCGTTGCTTTGCGGACAGTGCGCAATGCCGGTGCGGGTCTGGCCCAGCATGGTGATTTCCTGCGGCAGCAGTTTCACCAGATGCGCGAACCAGACGTCATCGCCCAGCCAGTCGTGTTCCGCGCAAAACTGCACCGGCGTCATGTCGAACTTAGCGCGTGCTGCATCGAGGTAATCCACCGTTTCTGAAAGATGACTGTGCAGGCGGATCCCCAGACTGCGCGCCAGTTTCGCCATTTCGCGCAGTTGCGGACCGGGTGCAGAATGCAGCAATGTCGTCGGTGCCATCACCACGCGGCGCAGTGACGTCGGTTTCGGATCGTGATAGCGGCCCACCAGCCGTTCCATATCCGCCATGTAATGATCAAAGTTCTCCGGACGCAGCGCCTGCGGCAAATCTTTCTCAATCGCCCGCCCCTGCGTTGCGCCCCCACGACACAGCACAATGCGCATTCCCAGCGCTTCCCCTTCACTGAACAGGATTTCCGAGGTATCGAAAGGCATATCCGGCCAGTAAAGATAGTTATGGTCAGCGACCGTGGCGCAGCCGGAACGTAACAGTTCGGTCAGACCGATACGCACCGCGAGCCGGAAGGTGACTTCATCAAACGTCCCGCGAAAGCGATAAGGCGTTGCACTTAACCACGCGGTCAGGCTTTTGTTCAGCCCCTGTGGCTCGCCTTTGAGTAAAGACTGAAACAGATGATGGTGCGTATTCACCCAGGCGGGATAGACCACGCAGTCGCAGGCATCAATTAGCCGCTCGCCGGGCAACGCCGTCAGGGAGCCAATCGCCTTAATGACACCCTCATAGACGCGAATATCCGGCCCGGCGTGGCGCGCGGCGTCTCCGGGCAAGCCGGTCAGGATCGCGTGCGCATTTTTAATCAGCAATGAGTCAGATGACATCGCAACGCTCCTCAGGGTTTAACCTGCATATGATCGACAAATTCAGTGGTATAAGCCTGTTTCCAGTCGGTACCGGCATCCAGCAGTTTAGCGTTGACCATAAAATCACGGGTTTTCTGCCAGCGGGCCTCCGTCATGGTGCCCCAGCCTTTGGTCGCCGCATCGCCGCCGTCAATCAGGTGATGTTCTTTGATTTGCTGAACGCCCCAGGCCAGCAGATCATCAGTCATCTTCGGGTTATCCTTTTTGATCAGCGCGTTGCCTGCCGCCGGATTTTGCAGATAACTCACCCAGCCTTCCATCGACGCTTGCACAAACTTAGCCATCGCGTCTTTTCTGCTGCTGATAAGGTCAGGACGGGTGATCAGGATCCCGCCGTAAGGGGGATAACCGTGCTCAGAAAACAGGAAGAAATTGGATTTCACCCCGGCCTTCTGTGCCTGAAACACTTCAGAACTGACATAGGCTTGCTGCGCCACGTTCTCGTCGGCGACAAAGGGCTGGATATTGAAAGTGTAAGGACGAACCTGCGAGTCGCTGAGCTGATAACGCGCCTTAAGCCACGGCCACCAGGTGGATTGCCCGGAGCTGGAAACCAGAATGGTTTTATCTTTCAGACCATCGAGGGAAGTGACAGAAGCGTGTGTCAGCAGACCCTGCGGGTCGAACTGGAAAGGGGCGGCGATGGCTTTGGCCTGAAACCCGCGCTGCACTGACTCGAGCAGCTGAAGGTCATAACCGATAATCACGTCGGCGCGTTTTGCCAGCAGCAACTGCATGCCGTTAACCTGCGGGCCGCCGGACTGAATGCTGACATCCAGCCCGTAACGTTTATAAATGCCTGTCGCCAGTGCCTGATAATAGCCACCCTGCTCCGCCTGCGCGTACCAGGATGTCAGTAGCGCGATTTTCTCATCGGCATGTGCCGGCAGAGAAACCACACCAGAAATCAGCGCGCTCAGCACGCAGCAAGACAGGGGAATGCGGGAAATTGATTTCATTGCTCCTCTCCTAATCATCGCCGGCGAGAGGATGAGCGAATGCGGCTCAGCCCCCCTGACCGGCTCAAAATGAACCGCGAAATGGTTGCTGAGCAATGTCCCGCGCAGTTGCCTGCACTGACCGCTTATACTCACTGTCAGCTATACAAGAAAGATGCCAACTTATCCGATCCGCTCTCCCTGCGCTCTGTCGGGGAATTCACGGGTGCACTCTCTGCAACCTTTGATTCACCACGGAGCGCAGTGCACCAGATGAGTGCAAGTCAGTGCCGCTTTCCCCCTGGTGTCTGGATCTTGCTGAATAACATCTCCAGCTGTTTGAGCATCATCGAGGCGGCCAGAGAAAGTTGCCGTGAAGGGGCAACGCACAGAGAGAGGGTGAAGGTCTTTAACTGCGGATCGGTCAGCGGTATGAACTGCAACTCATCGCTTTCCACTTCATCCATGATGTCGAGCCAGCACAGAATACCGATGCCCATTTTCTCTTTTATCAGCGAGCGGATCATGTGGATATTATTCGACACCGCCACCTCGTGGATCATGTCGCCGTTGATATTCATCAGCGCCTGCACCGGCTCAGCCAGCATCAGGGGGGCAGCAGGCAGGATGAACGGATACTCCATGCACTGATTAAAACGCACGCCGCTCCTGTTGCCGAGCGGATGCCCTTTCGGTACGACAATCCCCAGTTCGATTTCAGCAAATGCGCGCACCTGCAACTCGCGGGAACTTTGCGGGTTCAGCATCACCCCGAAGTCGGCATCACCGGACATCAGCGCCTGCTGAATGTCCACGTTGTTCATGGTGGTCAGTGTGAAAGAGATATTCGGGTAATCGGCATGCACTTTCCTGAGCATCGCTGAGAAAAACTGCCGGTTAATGGCGTCGATAGTGGCGATCCGCACATGCCCGCGCCGCAAGCCGCGCAGGTCATCGAGCTGTTCGCAGACGCGGGAGAAATCCTTTTTCCAGTTGTTCGCCGAGTGCAATAACAACTCGCCCGCCGCGGTCAGCCGCAGCCCGGTGGGATGCCGTTCAAACAGCGGCATGGCTAATTCTTTTTCAACCCGCAGGATCTGCCGGTCAATCGACGAAGCGGCAACATGCAGGGTTTCGGACGCCTTACGAAACGATCCCTGACGGGCAACCTCAGTGAAGTACAGCAGAAAACGGGAGAATGCGAACATAGGTGAGTGCTCTCTTTTATGCAACGGGATGTGCGAATCAAAGCGCTGGACGCAACAGTTTTATAACAATAACGTAGCTTTCATTGCAACGGGAACAATCGTTTCATTGCCGGTATTGCCCGCCCTGCGCTGTTTCCGGCGTGATGACAGCGGGTTATGCGGCAGGTGCATTGAAATCCTGTTATTAAATAACTCTTGAAAATAAATACGGTAAATGATGATGAAAGATGCCGGATTAATTCCTGTCACGATCAGGGCGATCGGGGTAAATGGTTCAGGGAATATTTCGCTGCAACTTATTGCGCAGCAGGGAGGCGTATTACCTGCTTATTTACCGGGAGCGCATATTGACGTTTTCATTCCTGAACTCGGCCCGCGCCAGTATTCTCTCTGCACCGAAAACCACAGCGGAGAATATTATGAAATTTGCGTAAAACTGGCGGAGAATTCCACAGGGGGATCGCACTTTATTCATCATCATTTCAGCGCTGGCGATAACCTCATCATCTCCGCCCCGCGAAATCACTTTCCTCTACCGGACGCCGGAAAATATCTGCTTTTTGCCGGAGGTATCGGCATCACCCCGGTGCTGGCGATGGCTGAACAACTGGCTCAGCAACAGACTGAATTTGAACTGCATTATTATTTTTCTGACCGGGCAAAAGCGGCGTTTACAGCGCGTCTGAATGCGCCTGCGCTGGCGAAAAATGTCATTTTACATTGCAGCGAAGCAAACGATTCCCTGCGTCACATCACCCCGCTGAGTTTATGCCAGCCGGAGGAAAATACCCGTGTCATTGCCTGCGGCCCTGACGGCTTTATCGAGCGTCTTGAAGAAATAATGCAGACACATCACTGGCAGGCAGAACAATTATCTTATGAGCGGTTCAGTAATGCGAATCTGAATAATGATACCGGCGGTGAGTCATTTTATATTCAGCTAAACTCCACCGGACAACGTTATTTAGTGGGTCGGAACCAGTCCATTGCTGAAGTCTTATTAAGTGCCAGAGTCGATATAATGCTGTCGTGCGAGCAGGGTATTTGCGGTTCCTGTATTACTGACGTCATCGACGGCATTCCCGATCACCGGGACTGTGTGCTGACCGAAGCAGAGAAAGTGGAGAATACGCAAATTACGCTGTGCTGTTCACGCTCCAAAAGCCCCCTTCTGGTCCTCGACCTGTAATGCCAACGCGGAGCCTTAAGATGAACATGCCGACACCTGACTCAGCGATTAATGGCATTGCCAACGTCCGTCTCCCCGCATGGTTGCTTCCCGCCGGCTGGCCCTTGCAGGCTGGCGAACCGCTCATGGCAGACCTGCGTTTTGATGCGGGGAAAATTTCTTCGTTGCAGCCCGCGCGAGCAGGACAAACAGACCTGTGGGACGCATGCGGCGCGCTGGCATTGCCGGGGCTGACAGAACCTCACGCGCATCTCGACAAAACCTTCACTATTGGTCGCAGCCGCCCTCCCCGACCCGGCCTTCTGGCCGCCATTGAAACAATGCATCAGGACCGCCAGCACTGGACCGCAGAGGATCTTCGCCAGCGTGCCCGCAAGGGACTGGACCTGGCAGCCGCCAATGGCGTCACCCGTTTACGTACTCATATTGACTGGTTCGAAGGCACGCCCCCGCTGGCCTGGCGAGAACTGGCTGATATTGCCATGCCGGGCGTCACGCTGGAGCGTGTAGCACTGGCACCACTGAGCTTTTTCGCCGATGCAGAGGCCGCAGACCTTATCGCACGCACGGTCGCGGAAAGCGGAAAAGACTGCCTGCTGGGTGGATTTATCCACTCGTCCAACTGGGATCCGGCAGCGATGACTCATCTGATGCGCAGCGCGTCACGCTGGCAACTGAATCTGGATCTGCACATCGATGAAGAGCTTTCCCCGGTGGCACACGGCCTGAGCTGGCTGGCTGATAACCTGACAGAGAACAAATTCAGCGGCCACATCTGTTGCAGCCACGGGTGCGCGCTGGCTTGTGGCAGTGAACAACAGGCACAGGAGGTGCTGAGTTTGCTGGCGGCACAGCGTGTCACGCTGATTGCCCTGCCGATGACCAATCTGCTGTTGCAGGATGCCGTCACCGGACGCACACCACGCCAGCGCGGGATTACCCTGCTCAAAGAAGCACAGGCGGCGGGCGTTCCGCTACTGCTGGGCTGCGATAACGTGCAGGACGCCTTTTGTCCCGCAGGCAGTTACGACCCGCTGGATACCCTGAGCTGCGCTCTTTTCGCGCTTCAGCTCGATAACCTGTTTGATCAGCATTCACGGCTGATTTGCGATGTCGCCGCACTGACCGGTGATACTCAGACCGGTCTGCCGCTCGCCGCTGGCAGCGCTGCCAGTTTAGTTATTTTTCCCGGCAGTGACCCCCTGACTTGGCCTTTGAACAGCGCAGCCCGTCTGGTGTTCCATCATGGCAGGCTCACCCACCAACGCACCTGGAATGAGGATTTATCCCATGAGTCTTGAAGCAGGAGCGGGTAAACCGCTCGCCAGATATGCCGCCTGGCGTCGTGCCGGTGATTTTGTCTTTCTCTCCGGCATCATTCCGGTGAACCCGCAGACGGCAACGATCGTGCGCGGTTTTCAGGATATCCCCGCGCAAGCGCGGCAGTTGCTGGGCGAAACGGGTGAGTTCTCCACCGACGCCAAACAGGGGCCGATCCTCGCCCAGAGCTGGTATGTGCTCGAAAGTATCCGTCACACCATTGAGGACGCTGGCGGGCAAATGAGCGACGTGATCAAGCTGGTGCAGTACTTCCGCAACCTCGATCACTTCCCGTATTACAGCCGGGTCAGAAAACTCTTTTACGCCGGACAACCGCCGGTTTCTACCGTGGTGCAGGTCAGTGAAATGCTGCCGAACGCCGACGTCCTGATTGAAGTGGAAGCCACGGCCTGGTTACCGCAATCCCGCTTAACCCAATAATGTCCGACCACGAGGCACAGCATGATTAACGGCTATATTCCCGCAGATCGTTTTCTCCCTTTCCTGAGCTGGACGGCCATCGCGGCATTGCCCGATAAGGCCAATACGGTGATCGTACTGCCGACCGGCGCAATTGAGCAGCACGGCCCGCATCTGCCGTGTTCGGTGGACAGCGTGATCTCCTCCGGCGTGGCGGGTCATGCACTGGCGCGGCTGTCAAAAGATATTCCGGCCTACGCCATTCCCCCTGTCACATACGGCAAATCAGACGAACATCTGAATTTCCCCGGCACCCTGACTCTGACCGGCGACACGCTGTTGCAGACGGTTCTTGAGATTGCCGAATCCCTGTACCGCGCCGGTTTCCGCAAACTGCTGATGATTAACGGTCACGGCGGACAGCCGCAGGTGTTGCAGATGGCCTCACGGGAAATGCGCCTGCGCCACGGCGACATGATCATGATCCCGCACGACGTGTTCCGCGTGGCTAACGTCGAAAACCAGTACCTGAGTGCGCAGGAGCAGAAAATGGCGATGCATGCGGGTCACAGCGAAACGGCAGTGATGTTGGCGCTGGCACCGGAATGCGTCCACATCGAACACGCGGTCGCCAATTATCCGCCGGAATTTCCCTGCCCGACACTTTCATCAGGCCGCCCTGCGGCTGCCTGGGCTTCCTATGATTTTGGCCCGAGCGGCGTCATCGGCGACCCGACCGGCGCAACCGCCGAACAGGGCCATGCGATCCTCGATTCCCTCGCCGCCAGCTGGGCGCAGGCCATCACTGAAATCCACCTGATGGAATGGAAAGTCCGCAGTGAACCGACCTGGGGAAAACACCACTGGAACGGTTTTGTGCAGACCAGCTTCACCCCTCCTTCGTCTTCTTTTGTCACTAAATAAAGGATTCTTACGATGAAAATACGGCGTAAACCCACTCTGACCCTGCTGGCCCTGCTGCTGGCCGGGGTTTCCACCACGACGATGGCGGAAGAAAAATTCACTTTCCTGACCAACTGGTACGCGCAGGCTGAGCACGGTGGTTTTTACGACGCTCAGGCCAAAGGACTGTATAAAACTGCCGGTCTCGACGTCAGCATCAAGATGGGCGGCCCGCAGGTTAACGTGATGCAACTGATGGCTGCGGGACAGGCTGACTGTACGCTTGGCGACAACGGTCAGGCGCTGGAAACCTGGCAGGCTGGCGTACATGCGGTGACGGTGGCGACGGTATTCCAGCATTCACCGACGGTGTTTATCAGTCACGACAAAGTGGAAAAAGGACAGGAGCTGAAAGACAAAACCTTCCTGCTGGCCACCGAGGCTTACACCTCTTTCTGGCCGTGGGCGAAGAGTGAGCTGGGGCTGGGCAGCGCCAAAATCCGACCGTATACCTTCAGCGTGCAGCCGTTCCTCGCGGACAATAATCTGGTGCAGCAGGGTTATGTGACTTCCGAGCCCTTCTCGGTCGAAAAAGGCGGCAAACCGTTCTACGTCTACATGCTCAGCGACTGGGGTTATCCGCCGTACGGCAATTCAATTATTTGCATGGCCGACACGGTTAAAAAACGCCCGGCGGTAGTGGCGGCATTTGTGAAAGCGTCGATGCAGGGCTGGAAGGAATACTTGCAGGACCCGACCGCGGGCAACGCGCTTATCACCAAAGACAACCCGCGCATGGGGGCTGATCAAATAGCTTTCGGCATCGCGCAGATGAAAAAGTATGAGCTGGTCACCGGCGGCGACGCACAGACCGGCGGTATTGGTATCATCACTGAACCGCGTCTGAAGAAGACCTGGGACATGCTGGTGAAGAACAAGCTGATCGACGCGGATAAAGTGCCGTTTGAGCAGACTTACACCCTCGACATGATCAAAGACGCGAAGGTTATGCCATGAATTCAGCCCCCAAACTGACCGTGATGAGCGATATCCGCTCAGCCAATCCTCCGCCGATACCCGCCATCGAAGTGCTGTCGGCTGAGAAAATTTACAGCAATGGCACGCGCGCGCTTTTGCCGGTCAATCTGACCATCAATCAGGGAGAATTTGTAACGTTGCTCGGCCCGTCGGGCTGTGGCAAAAGTACCCTGTTAAAAATGGTCGCCGGGCTGACAGAGCCCAGTGACGGCAAGCTGGTGCTGTGGCGTCGCGACAGCCGTGAAAAAACGCAGGTGCCGCTGTCTTTCGTGTTCCAGGAAGCCACACTGATGCCATGGAGCAATGTGCAAAATAACGTGCGTTTACCACTGGATCTGGCGGGCCTACCGCGCGCCGAAGCCAATACCCGCGTCAGTGAGGCGCTGGAACTGGTCGGGCTGGGAAAATTTGCCCACGTCCTGCCGCGTGAGCTTTCGGGCGGCATGCAGATGCGTGTGTCAATTGCCCGCGGGCTGGTGACACGACCGAAACTGCTGCTGATGGACGAACCCTTTGGCGCGCTCGACGAAATCACCCGTAACAAACTCGACAGCGATCTGCTGCGCCTGTGGCGTGAACAGGGGCTGACGGTGGTATTTGTGACGCACTCGATTCACGAAGCGGTATTTCTCTCGCAGCGGGTAATCATGATGGCTGCCCGTCCGGGACGCGTGGTGGAAGATATCGCCATCACCGAGCCTTTCCCGCGCAGCGAAGATTTCCGCGTCAGTCCTGCGTTTTCACGTTATGCGAAACAGTTGCAGGACAGCCTGCTGCAAGCCAGCCAATCGGGTATGGAGTAACGCTATGCAAACTCAAAAGTCTTCTCCCTGGATCAATAATCCGACCTTTCGCAAAGTGCTTTATCCGGCCGTCGTGGCCGTTGTGGTGATTTTGCTGTGGCAGGGCTGGGTGAGCTATTTCAAAATCCCCCAGTTTCTGGTGCCCTCCCCGGTAGTCATGCTCAACAGCCTGTGGACCAATCTCGGTTCGCTGATGATGTCGCTGCTGTTCACGCTGAAAATCACCCTGATTTCGTTTTTGCTCTCGATTGTCATCGGCTCAGCCGTGGCTTTTGTGCTGGTGCAAAACCGCTTTGTTGAAACCGCGTTGTTCCCGTACATCGTGTTTTTACAGGTGACACCGATTGTCGCCATCGCGCCGCTGATCATCATCTGGGTCAAGGACACCACGCTGTCGCTGGTGGTGTGTTCGACGCTGATGGCGGTGTTCCCGATTATTTCCAACACCACGCAGGGGCTGCGCAGTGTGTCGCCGGGACTGCTGAGCTATTTCCAGCTCAACCGCGCCAGCCGTCTGCAAATCCTGATTCGTTTACGCATTCCTTCAGCGCTGCCCTATTTTTTTGGAGCGCTGCGTATTTCCAGCGGCCTGTCGCTGATTGGCGCGGTGGTTGCCGAATTTGTGGCCGGTACCGGTGGCAATAATACCGGTCTGGCGTACCAGATATTGCAGGCGGGCTATCAGCTGGACATCCCGCTGATGTTTGCTGCCCTGCTGCTCATTTCACTCACCGGCATCGCTTTATTTGGCGTGATGTCGTGGATTTCTCGACGCGCCCTGAGCGCCTGGCACGAAAGCGAAGCCGTGCAATCTCATTAACCTCATTCAATTCAGGCAGAAAAATATGGACAGTGAACAACGTCAACTCGCGCTTGCCCTGATACTCCAGGCACTCCCTGATCTCGACTGGAATTTGCAGGCGACCAAAGTGAAACGCCTGTCGCGCGACTTTCACTGGTTCAGTCCGGTGCTGAAGCGGCAACTGGAAGACAAACAGGCCGACGCCGTGGTCAAACCGCGCAGTGAAGAAGAGCTGATTTTGCTGGTGAAAGCCTGCGTTGCGCATCAGTTGCCGCTGATTTTGCGCGGTGGCGCGACCGGTAACTATGGTCAACTGGTGCCGCTGGAAGGCGGAATTCTGGTGGATATGACCGGATTCAGTCAGGTGTGCGAACTGGGCAACGGCGTGGTGCGCGCGCAGGCGGGGATCCGTCTGGCCGATATTGAAACCATCACCCGTCCGGCGGGATGGGAACTGCGCTGCATGCCGTCAACTTACCGGCTCGCCAGCCTTGGTGGCCTGTACGGCGGCGGCTTTGGCGGCATCGGCTCTATCAACTATGGGCCGCTCGGCGCGCCGGGTAATGTGCTCAGCGTAAAAGTCATGACCATGGAAGCCACGCCGCGCATTCTGCACGTTCCTGCCCCACAGGCACTGCTGCTGCATCACGCTTACGGGAGCAACGGTATTGTGCTCGAAGTCGAACTGGCGCTGGCACCGGTTCATCAGTGGATTGAGCGGCTGGACGTTTTCGACGATTTCACCGACGCTCTGGATTACGCCAACGCCTTTGCCCGCTCGCCGGGGCTGGTCAAACGCCAGTTGGCACTTTTCGCTGCACCGATCCCTTCCTGGTTCAGCCATCTGAACGGGCATTATCAGGCCAGTCAGCACGCGGTCATCAGCGTGATTGCACAGGAAAGCGAAGGATTTTGCGCCTCTCTGTTGGAACAATTTCACGGGCGCAGCGCAGTACGCCAGTCTGCCGATGAAGCACGCGACGCCAATGCATCACTGATGGAATATTGCTGGAACCACACCACGCTGCACGCCCTGAAAATTGACAGTTCACTGACCTATTTGCAAACAGCGTTTAATTATACGAATTATCGCCAGCAGATTATCGATATGGCTGAAATATTTGGCGACGAAGTTATTTCACATATTGAATTCCTGCGTGACAATGACGGAAATATAACCGCCAGCGGCTTGCAGTTAGTACGTTACTCCACCGAAGAAAGATTGAACGAAATAATGATTACCTTCCGTGATAATGACGTAAAAATAAATAACCCTCATGTCTTTAAAATAGAAGATGGCAAACAGGGAGAAATAAAACCCGACGTCGTTTCCGTCAAAAAATGCCTTGATCCCAACGGGTTACTTAACCCCGGCAAGCTCAGGGGCTGGGATGTCCGCGACACGCTGGAATTAGATAACAATCCCCTGTTATTGGCTGACTGAACGAAAAAGCCCGCTTAAAAAGATTTAAGCGGGCTTTGTGCTTTCAAACGTTCAGTTCAGATCAAAGCTCGAATCTGTCCAGATTCATCACTTTGGTCCAGGCGGCAACAAAGTCTTTCACAAACTTCTCTTTGGCGTCACTGCTGGCGTAGACCTCGGCATTGGCACGTAATATGGCATTCGAACCAAACACCAGATCAGCACGTGTGGCGGCGAACCGGACGTCTCCGCTGACGCGATCACGACCTTCGAAACGCTCACCGGAACCGTCTGTCGCTTTCCATTCGGTGCGCATATCCAGCAGATGTGCGAAGAAATCTGCATTCAGCTCACCGGTTTTTTCCGAGAAAACACCCAGATTGCTGCCGTCGTAGTTAGCACCCAGCGCACGTAATCCGCCGACCAGTACCGTTAATTCCGGCACGGTCAGGGTCAGTTGCTGAGCCTTGTCGATCAGCAGATTTTCAGTCGTGGTATTCGCCGTATCGCCACGGTAGTTTCTAAAACCATCCGCTTTCGGTTTCAGCAATTCAAACGACTCAATATCCGTCTGATCCTGACGCGCATCCACACGACCCGGCGTGAATGGTACTTCAATATCAACGCCAGCCGCTTTCGCTGCTTTTTCAACACCCACCACACCGGCCAGCACGATCACATCCGCCAGAGACACTTTCTGCAATGACTGCTGAACAGATTCCAGAGCAGGCAGCGCACGGGCTGCAACGGCATTCACGTCCCAGTCTCGTTGCGGACGCAACGCCAGACGCGCACCGTTCGCGCCCCCGCGTTTATCACCCCCACGGAAGGTAGACGCCGACGCCCACGCCACCGAGACCAGCTCACTGACGCTCAGACCAGAAGCAGCAATTTTCTCTTTCAGCTGCGCGATATCAGCCCCTGTCGGGTGATACACCGGAACCGGCAACGGATCCTGCCAGATTAAATCTTCTTTAGGCACTTCCGGTCCGATATAACGGGCTTTCGGCCCCATATCGCGGTGGGTCAGTTTGTACCATGCACGGGCAAAAGCTTCGTTAAAGGCCTGCGGATCGCCGTGGAAACGACGGGAAATCTTCTCGAATTCAGGGTCAAAACGCAGCGTAAGGTCTGTCACCAGCATGGTCGGTTTGCGTTTTTTCGACGTATCGAACGGATCAGGAATAATATCCGGCGCATCGGCGGCTTCGAACTGAATTGCACCCGCCGGACTGCGGGTCTGCACCCACTCATATTTGAACAGATTTTCGAAGAAGTAGTTGCTCCACTGAGTCGGCGTCTGTGACCAGATCACTTCCAGACCGGACGTGATGGCATCCGCGCCGACACCGGATCCGTGGCTGCTTTTCCAGCCCAGCCCCTGCGATTCAATCGGTGCGGTTTCAGGGTCAACGCCCACGTTGCTGGCATCGCCTGCCCCGTGCGTTTTCCCCAGCGTGTGACCACCGGCGATTAACGCGACGATCTCTTCATCGTTCATGCCCATATTGCCGAAAGTGGCGCGGATGGCCGGAGCCGCAGAAGCCGGATCACCACTGTGATTCGGGCCTTCCGGGTTGACGTAAATCAGCCCCATTTCCGTTGCGCCCAGCGGTGATTTCGCCAGTTCTTCTGGATGACGGTGCTCCAGCCAGGTGGTTTCGTCGCCCCAGTTAATATCCTGATCCGGCTCCCAGACATCTTCACGCCCGGCACCAAAACCAAAGGTGCGGAAACCGGAGTTTTCCAGCGCCACGTTACCCGCCAGAATATACAAATCGGCCCAGGAAATTTTCTGACCGTATTTTTGCTTCACCGGCCACAACAGCCGGCGAGCTTTATCCAGACTGACGTTATCCGGCCAGGAGTTTAATGGTGCGAAACGTTGCTGGCCGCGCCCTGAACCGCCGCGCCCGTCAACGGAGCGATAAGTTCCGGCACTGTGCCACGCCAGACGAATGAACAGACCGATGTAGCTGCCCCAGTCTGCCGGCCACCAGGGCTGCGAAGCAGTAAGCACCCCTTTGAGGTCGGCTTTTAATGCGGAGTAATCTAATTTGGCGAATTCTTTGCGGTAATCAAACGTTTCGCCCAACGGGTTTGAGCGATTTGAATGCTGATTCAGCAGGTCAACCCTGAGCTGGTTTGGCCACCAGTCACGGTTATTTGTCCCGCCGCCAGAGGCTTTATTGGTGTTTCCTTCATGGAATGGACATTTACCGGCACCGGCTTCTCTGTCTGCTTCAACAATTGGCTTTGCGTCTTTTGCTTCTTCATCAATAGAACTGCTCATGCTCACACTCCTGTTATGTAGTCTCATTGCTACTCTATACGCGGTTTTGAACAACTCACATCTGAATCACCCTATGTATTTGATAGACTTTGCCTTGGGACTTACGCGCGATTTTTGTGGGCTTTATCACCAAAATACTTTTAGCACTGAATATAGAATAGTCACTTAATCGCAGAGGCTTCTCTGTCAGTGTCTCAAAATGAAAAAAGCCCGACTGAGTCTCCTCAGACAGGCTTTTATTTCTTAAAAATTTATTCAGAGATTATTCACGCCAGCCCATAGCAGGCGCGACGTGTTTAAGTATCGATTCAATCACATGCACGTTGTAATCCACGCCGAGCTGATTCGGCACGGTGAGCAATAACGTATCGGCTTCGGCAATCGCTTCATCCTTTTTAAGCTGTTCGATCAGAAACTCCGGAGAAGCCGCATAACTGCGCCCGAAAATGGCGCGCGTTTTCTCGTCGAGGAAACCGACCTTATCGCCGTCATTACTGCTGCCGCCGAAATAGGCGCGGTCTCGGTCATCCATCAGGGCAAAAATACTGCGACTGACCGATACCCGTGGAGTGCGGGTATGTCCCGCTTCTGCCCAGGCTTCGCGATAAGCACGGATTTGTCTGGCCTGCTGAATATGGAACGGCTCGCCTGTTTCATCATCTTTCAGCGTCGAGCTTTGCAGATTCATACCCAGCTTCGCGGCCCATACGGCGGTGGCGTTCGATCCCGCGCCCCACCAGATACGCTCACGTAAACCTTCAGAATGTGGTTCAAGACGCAGCATTCCCGGCGGATTTGGAAACATCGGTTGCGGATTCGGTTTCGCAAAACCTTCACCGCGCAGCGTATCCAGCAGCACTTCAGTGTGACGCCGCGCCATTTCCGCTTCCGTCTCCCCTTCTGCGGGCTGATAACCGAAATAGCGCCAGCCGTCGATCACCTGTTCCGGCGAACCCCGGCTGATACCCAGCTGCAAACGACCGCCTGAAATCAGATCTGCCGCGCTGGCGCTTTCCGCCATATACAGCGGATTTTCGTAACGCATATCAATAACGCCGGTGCCGATCTCAATCTTGCTGGTCTTCGCGCCGATGGCCGCCAGCAGCGGGAAAGGCGAACCCAGCTGACGGGCAAAATGATGGACACGGAAATACGC
This sequence comes from Rahnella bruchi, assembly GCF_003614975.1. Classification (GTDB taxonomy): domain Bacteria; phylum Pseudomonadota; class Gammaproteobacteria; order Enterobacterales; family Enterobacteriaceae; genus Rahnella; species Rahnella bruchi. The sequence goes on from NZ_QZWI01000007.1 coordinate 130,046, forward strand.
GCCGTCCGCACCCAGTTCTTCCGCCGCAACAGCCAGATCGATGGATTGCAGCAATGCATCCGCCGCCGAGCGTGTGCCCGACTGAGGCGATGGCGTCCAGTGACCAAATGATAAGAACCCAATCTTTTTCATCGTTAATTTATCCTCAAAGTACGCAAAGCGATGTGCCAGCCGGTCTTCTGAAGTCTGGCGCAATATACGTTTACTTTACGCGACTCAGGATGAGAATAAATATCAGTTGTTTAACAAAGCGATTCAGTTTATTTGATGGACATGAGTGATTTTTGCTTATTTTTTAACAACCTGAACAAAAAGTCTCCCATCGAAACGCAGAAGTAAAAAAACCGTTGCTCCCGACTTAATCCCCCGTTATCATGCGCCCCGTTCACACGATTCCTCTGTAGTTCAGTCGGTAGAACGGCGGACTGTTAATCCGTATGTCACTGGTTCGAGTCCAGTCAGAGGAGCCAAATTAGAGAAGCCCGCTCAGGGAAACCTGAGCGGGCTTTTTGCTTTTGGCTTTTTTGACCGGCGGTTATGAGCGAAAAGCGGAAATTGGCAACTGTTCTAACCACTGATAATGGCATCACTAAAATCGCGGTGTGTTAATCAGCGGTGAGCAAGGCAGTCCGCTTGGAAAACCGAACTTATCCTACGCTAAGACTAACCTACGGCTTTATGACGAAATTTTTCTTAGATTAGTCAGGAAGGCATGCTGTTTTATGATCTGATAATTCGTGCCCTTGTCTGCAATCACAAATCGTGCCTGAAACGATACCTCGATTCTTCCCCATAAGGCCTAAGATAAGCACCTGTTCAAATCATTTTTTCACTGCCTTCGCAATTCCCAATATTAATGAATGTTATTCATAGTCCCTATCCTCCCCTCGGTGATTATCAGCGAGCTTAAACCCGTTAATATGCCCTTATCTCTTCATGTCCAACGGATCACCATGCTTAATCAACAGACACGTACACAGTCAGCTACAGCTAACAATACAGGTCTATCATTTCTACTCATTCTCAGCGCCCTGATGGCTGTTACCTCTTTATCAACCGACATCTATCTTCCGGCTATGCCCGTCATGGCGAAAGATTTGCAGGGTGATGCTGAGCTGACGATCACAGGGTTCCTTATCGGCTTTTGCATTGCGCAACTGATTTGGGGACCGATTAGCGATCGTTACGGGCGTCGTCTGCCGCTGTTTATCGGTTTAGGCCTATTCATCATCGGCTCGGTGGGCTGCGCATTATCAACAGATATCGTGCAAATTATCTTCTGGCGTGTTTTTCAGGCGTTAGGTGCCTGTACCGGGCCGATGCTGGCACGAGCAATGATCCGTGACCTGTTTAGCCGCACTCGTGCAGCACAAATGCTTTCTACCCTGATGATAATCATGGCCATCGCGCCGATTGCCGGGCCCCTGATCGGCGGGCAGATGATTAAAGTCACCTCGTGGCATGCCATTTTCTGGCTGCTGGCGATTATCGGAACATTAATGCTGATGTCTTTATTCTGGTTACCGGAGACATTACCTGCTGAGAAACGCTCGCAAGCCTCCGTAACCAGAGCCTTTCACAACTACTATGCCTTGCTAACCAACGCCAAATACATGCGTTTTACGCTATGCCTGACGCTCTATTACGTTGCAGCCTACGCCTTTATCACGGGCTCTCCGTTTGTGTACATCACGTACTTCGGCGTAGATCCGCAGCACTACGGTTGGCTGTTTGCAGTAAACATTGTGGGATTAATGGCAGTGAGCATGGTCAACAGACGCCTGGTTCACCGCTATCCACTGGAAGCGTTGCTCAGGAATGCCGTATTCATCGCCACTATTGCGGCAATAGTGCTGGCAGTCACGACCGGCCTGGGTGTCGGTGGAATTACCGTGATTGTCGGGGCAGTGTTCGTGTTCTTCTCCATGAATGGCATCATCGCGGCGACATCCACGGCTTGCGCACTTGACGCCGTTCCTAATGTTGCAGGCTCAGCGTCGGCGCTAATGGGAGCATTACAATACGGTAGTGGCATCATCTCTTCACTTCTTCTCGCCCTGTTCAGTGATGGCACACCATGGACGATGGGCTGGATAATTGCGGTGTTTACGGCAGCCAGCGCCTTGATGGCATTGACTGTTCAGGTAAAAAACAACTGTCCCCTGCCCGAATGATTTTATGAATTTCATTCATAGTGGCTATTAACCAGGCGTAATTATCTTTCATCCCGACTCCGTTAATCTGAACGATAAATTTTGGATAAGTCGATACCCGCCGGGGTATCGACAGATGCGGATTAAATATTCTTATCGAAGAAGACGTCTAACTTTTGCATTGCCTGGTCTACGTATTTAGGTACCCAATACGTCTCGATATGGGTAGCGCCCTCGATCAGAAACAGTTCTTTGTCCTTCGTACCGGTGGCTTTCGCGAACGCATCTTCAGTCATATAGAGCGTATCCGCTTTTGTGCCAGCAATCATCAGCAGGGGTTTATTGATGAGATTGATATGGTCCGTTACGTCAAAGCTCATCAAGTCTAACAGGCTGCTTGTAGTGTATTTAAACGTAGAGTTCGGATGGGCGTGGGTTTTCCAGTAATACTCGTAGCCCTGGCGATACAAGGCAAAAGGTAATTTAGCAATCTGTTCATCAGTCAGGTTGGCATCGCCGGAGTAAAGCACCTCTCCTCCGGCGGCTTCCTGAGCACGTGCGTCAGAAGCCTGCTGAAGACGCTGCTGGATAGTATCCAACTGTGAATCCTGCATACCATTGCGGCGCACAAGACCTGAATTAAACATGCTGATGGTTGCGATCGATTTGAACCGTTTGTCCGTCTCGGCAGCAACAAGTGAATAACCGCCACCACCGCAAATGCCAAGCAGACCGAGGCGGGAAGTATCAACCCCCGGATACTGGCTGATGTAGTCAGCCATGCCGTGGACATCTTCGATGCGATTAGCGGGTTTATCCACGCTGCGCGGCATCCCACCGCTAGCGCCCTGATAAGCCGCGTCGGCGGTAATCGTGATGTAGCCCTGCTCGGCGAGACGCTGGGCATATAAACCCGCGACCTGCTCTTTTACGCCACCATTAGGATGTGCGACCACCACGGTAGGATATTTTTTGGCAGGATCATAGTTAGCAGGGGTATAGACATTCGCCGCAATCTGGATGCCATGCAGATCGTATTTCACCGGATGAATGTTGACCTTGCCTTTGACGTTCTCGGTGATGGCACCGTCATAGGCCAGTGTGAATGGATTTTTTTTGTAATCAGCCGCATTGACTGAGGTGGCTCCGGCCATTGCCGTGATTAGCATTGCACTGATAAGCGTAAATTTCATGCTCTCTCCCGATGAGTGTTTGCCTGGTTATGCAGGCTCGCGGAATCAAATTTGCAGGCTTAGAGTAGGCAGAGAGGGCTGTCAGCATCGTGACGGGGAAATAACATTTTCGTCAGGAATGGGACTGAGATGGGTAATTGTTTCTGACAACGCTGTCAGGTAACTGTCAGCTTTATGTTGGCAATCAGGAGGCAGAATGGTCTCGTTTAATGTGATTCATGTTCAATTTCTGAGAAAAGGAGCGATCAATGAAAAGCCAGAATGACCCAACAATGCCAGCGCGACGCAAGCTATTAGTCGCCGGGGCGGGTATTGCCGCCGCCTCGCTGATCCCCCACGTATCGGCAGCGAGCCCATCCTCTCAGGTCGATTCATCCAGACAAACCAGCCATCGCCCTGCGGCTCCGGGCAAACGTAAACTCGGGAAGCTGGAAGTTTCTGCCGTCGGTCTGGGCGTGCAGAACATGAGTCGCAAATACGACACCTCCGTTCCCTGGCGTCCCGAGATGCTCAATGTTATCCACCGGGCCTTTGATGAAGGGGTAACGTTCTTCGACGCTGCTGAAGCCTACGGCCCCTTTGAAGTCGAAAAAATTCTCGGGGAAAGCGTCGCCCCATTCAGGGACAAAATCGTTATTGCCACTAAGTTTGGCTGGAACATTGACCAGCAGACAGGTAAGCGACTGCCGGGTCTTAACAGCAGACCGGAGCATATCAGACAGGTCGTCGAAAACATGCTCAAACGCCTGCGTACCGATCGTATCGATTTACTGTATCAGCACCGGGTTGACCCGCAGATCCCGATCGAAGATGTCGCCGGTGTGGTGAAAGATTTGATGGATCAAGGGAAAGTCCTGCACTGGGGTCTGTCTGAAATGGGTATCAATACGCTGAGACGCGCCCATGCGGCATTACCCGTTACTGCCGTACAAAGTGAATACTCCATGCTCTGGCGCGGCCCTGAAAAGCAGGTACTTCCGCTATGTGAAGAGCTGGGCATTGGCTTTGTGCCATGGAGCCCACTCGGCGTGCAGTTTTTAACGGGCTGGATTGATGGGAATACCCGGTTCGCTGCCGGTGATATACGTGCTATAGAAACGCGATTTTCACCCGACAATCTCCCGCACAACTTACAACTCGTTGAGTTGCTGAAAACCTGGGCGATAAGAAAAAATGCCGCGCCGGGTCAGATTGCGCTGGCATGGCTCCTGGCCCGTAAATCCTGGATAGTTCCCATCCCTGGCACCACCAATAAAGACCATATGCTGCAAAACACAGCGGCTACCGGCATATCGCTGACTGCGGCAGAAATGACCGAGCTTACCCGCTCACTGGATGCCATCACTATCCAGGGTCAACGTCTGCCGGATGCCGTGCAGGTTTATTCCGATGTTGAAGCACCGATGAAAAGTTAAGAGGAAGTCCCGTTATGCGCCTGTTGTTAGTCGAAGATGAAGAAAAAACGTCAACTTATCTCAACCGTGCGTTGAGTGAGTCCGGATTTACGGTAGATGTTTCTGCAGATGGCGCTGAAGGTCTTCATTACGCGCTGGAGTTCGACTACGACGCGATAATCCTGGATGTCATGCTGCCGGGGATGGATGGCTACCGGGTTCTTGAGGGGGTGCGGGCTGTCAAACAGACGCCGGTGCTGATGCTCTCTGCACGGGGATCGGTCGACGAGCGCGTCAAAGGGCTGCGCCTTGGCGCGGATGATTATCTTCCCAAACCCTTTTCGCTTATTGAGCTGGTGGCGCGCATTCAGGCACTGGTGCGCCGCCGCGCTACGGATGGGGCTGACATCACCCAGTTGCAAATTCACGATCTGCACCTCGACTTACTGGCTCGCCGCGTTTTTCGCGCCGGAACACGACTGGAACTGACCGCAAAAGAGTTTTCCCTGCTGAGTCTTATGTCCCGTCATCAGGGTGAGATTCTGTCAAAGATGATGATTGCTGAGCAGATATGGGACATGAATTTTGACAGCGATGCCAATGTGGTTGAAGTCGCCATTAAACGTCTGCGAGCCAAAGTGGATGCCCCGTTCGATATCAAACTACTGCATACCGTCCGTGGCATGGGGTATGTCCTCGAAGTCCGGTCCGAATAAATGAAGGGGATAAGCATGCCTGAGCGTTCCATCTCCGTTCATCTGGCGCTGATGTTTGCCTTTTCCGCGCTGCTGATTGTATCCGTTATCGGCATCCTGCTCAGAAGCTCCTTACATGACTCTTTGCAAAAGCAGATGCATAACGAACTGCTGTTCCGGGAATCATTAATGAGTCCGTGGATCACCGCACGAACCTCGGCAGACGGCTGGTCTACCCTGGCCAATAAATTCACTGTGTTAACCAATTCTGAAGGTGAGCGCGTTCGCTACTGGATAGTGAGCGATAACCCGCGTTTTAGCATGGGGGGAACGCCACCGGTGGGTGTTCAGTGGTCTTCTTTGCAGGAAGGCTTTAATAAAGTGCCCGGCGCATCGGAAGGCGCATGCTCGCTGTTCCTGTTAGTGAAAACCATCCCTGCCAACGGTGAAAGACCTGAGCTGCGCTATGTGGTTGCCATCGACTCCACGCCGTACATGGGCACGCTCGATGCGTTCACGCGTACACTGCTGATCATTACTGCACTGGGCGTCGTGATTGTCGCCTTACTAGGATACGTCGTTTCAAGGATCGGTCTTCGTCCCGTTGGGGCGCTCAGTAAACAGGCCCGGCAACTCGCTCCTGGGGACCATGGTCAGCGCCTGAATACCGAAGCATTACCTGACGAATTACAGCAGTTAGCATCATCTTTTAATGGCGTGCTGGAACGGCAAGAGGTCGCCTGGCGACAGCTCGAAAGCTTTAACGCCGATGTTGCGCATGAACTCCGTACCCCGCTGACAAACCTTATCGGTCAGACGCAACTGGGTCTCTCGCGCCGACGTTCGCATGATGAACTGGAAGAGTTATTGGGTTCCAATCTGGAAGAACTTGAACGCATGACGTCTATTGTTAACGACATGCTGTTCCTGTCTCATGCTCACGCGGGTGAACATGCTTCCCAGCTTACGCAGGTGTCCCTGCGTGAAGAAACCCTGAAAACAGCGGAGTATGTTGAACCCTCTTTTGTTGAAAAACAGCTCTCTCTGGATGTTGAGGGCGATGTCACCGCGCACATCGACCGGCGACTGTTCCACCGCTCACTGGCTAATTTACTGGAAAACAGCGCAAGACATTCACCCTCCAACAGCAGGGTAATGGTGCGGTTAAGCGAAAAAGATCATCAGGCCTGTGTTGAAGTTTCAAACCCTGGCGACCCAATAGCACCAGAGCACTTACACCGGCTTTTCGAGCGGTTCTATCGCGTTGACACCTCCCGGGCCAGGAGTGATACCCATCATGGGCTGGGCCTGTCGATCGTGCGTGCCGTCGCCATTATGCACCGGGGAGATGTCTTTGCGCGGAGTGAAGATGGCATCAATACATTTGGCCTCACCTTTGCGATACAAGCGGATAAAGCGGCGGGCAACGCTCAATCCAGAGCTGAGCCGGGGCCCGGTTTAACTGACAGAATTGTCAGGGGGGCGTCAGCCTGACGTCATCGCCCTCTAGATAGAATCATCGCAGGCAATCCCCTCTTTATTGATAAGGACGCTTTGCATGATCGGACATTTACGTTACCTCGGGCTGTTACTGCCCCTCTGCACATTTTCATCCTCGGCAGCGGAGCAAAATCCCGCTGTCCATATCGCCTCCGCAGGAAGTCAGAACGCGGTGTATGGGCCAGCAGAGAACTTTACCGGTCGCGTCCGGGTTGATCCTCTCTTCAAACCGGATAACGACATCAATGTTTCCGGGGCTTATGTCACCTTTGAACCCGGCGCTCGTTCCGCCTGGCATACGCATCCGGCAGGTCAGCGGCTGATTGTGACCTCGGGTGTTGGGCTCACTCAGCAAGAAGGCCAGCCGGTGCAGGTTATCCGCGCCGGTGACGTTGTCTCTTGCCCGGCGGGGGTCAAACACTGGCACGGGGCGGCACCCGGCAGCGCGATGACGCATCTGGCGATAACCGGGATTGTGGATGGCAAAAGCGTTAACTGGAAGGAGTTAGTGACAGATGAACAATACCACGCCCATTAAAGCATTAGCGGCATCAGTACTGCTGACCTTTGGTTTTGGTCTCGCCGCACATGCTGCGCCCGTCAATAAAGGAGCCTCAGAAATGAACCACGAACAAAAGGTTTCAGATACGCTTTCAGCCAGCCAACAGGCCATCCCGTTGATTGCGGCATCGATGGCCAGCAGTCAGATGAATAAGCTGAATGCCGCCCTGAATCAGGGTCTTGACGCAGGACTCACGATAAACGAAACCAAAGAGATTCTCGTCCAGCTTTATGCCTATACGGGCTTCCCCCGTAGCCTGAATGCGCTTAGTGAACTGATGAAGGTCGTCGAAGCACGTAAACAACGTGGTATCAAAGACGTTGAGGGTAAAGAACCGGTTGCCCCGATCCCTGTCGGAGATGAACTTCGCCGTGTCGGTACCGCAAACCAGACAAAAATCTCAGGCGCTCCCGTCCAGGGCCCGCTGTTTGATTTTGCCCCAGTGATTAACCAGTTCCTGCAAACGCATCTTTTCGGCGACATTTTCGCCCGTGATAACCTCGACTGGCAAAGCCGCGAGCTGGCAACGGTTGGCGCATTAGCGGCCACACCTGGCGTTGAATCACAATTGCTGTCGCATACCCGAGCAAGCATGCGGGTCGGCCTGACGGCAGCGCAGCTGCGCCAGCTGGCACAGGTTCTGCGTGAACATGGCGAAAGTGATGCAGCAACGCGGGCTGAAAAGGCGCTGCAGCAGGCGCTCGCAAACAATTAGGAGTGGGTTATGGAGCATGATCCCAACCGCAGAATGTTAATCACCGCACTTGCCGGGCTGACGCTGGCGAACGTTTCTTTGGCATCAGCAGCCACCGGAACCACAAACGTGCAGGGTAAAAGCCGTGTTCTGGTGGCGTACTTTTCCCGCAGCGGAAATACACGGGTGATTGCGGGCGTCATTCACCGCAGCCTGAACACCGATCTGTTTGAAATCGAGCCGGCAACGCCTTATCCGGAAGACTATTTTCAGACCGTTGAACAGGCGAAAAATGAGCGTGAGCGAGGCGTAAAACCGGCATTAAAAAATAGCGTCGCAGATATCGCACGCTACGAGACCCTGTATTTAGGCTTCCCAATCTGGGGGACCAGCGTGCCGCCTGTAGTGCAAACATTTCTCAGCAGCCACAACCTTGCAGGCAAATTACTTATCCCCTTCATTACTCACGGTGGCTACGGTAAAGGAGACAGCGACGACATCCTTGCCAGTCTCGCCCCAACTGCGCGCCGGGAAAAACCGCTGGTCATTGAATGCGACCAGGAACGAAGAACTACAGAAACGGTAACCAGTTGGTTAGAGACGATACGCGGCTAATCGTCCGCATTCATGAGTCTGCCAAATAAGGGCAATCAGGGGTGCTAAATAATTAACGCTGACAACTCAGATATGATTGAACGGCAAACATAACAGAGGATGTAATCTTGAAGACAATCTTAAAAACGCTGGCCACCTGCGTAATGGCGGGTGGCCTGGTGGCTCAATCGGTATATGCCGAGCCGCTGGTTATTCAGGAACAGGGAAGCTTTTCTGCTGGTGGCACTATCATCACCGCACCAGGAACATTTGACGCGAAAAAGCCGCTGGATTCAGCTGGTCAAACCTACCATGGCGATCATGCGTCTGTGTTCTACCAAATCCCGGAGAATCCGCATAAATACCCTATCGTCATGCTGCACGGCGCAGGTCAGTTCTCCCGTACCTGGGAAAGCACCCCGGATGGTCGTGAAGGGTTCCAGAACATATTCCTGCGTCGCGGATTCTCAACCTATCTTGTCGATCAGCCACGCCGGGGCAGCGCCGGGCGCACGACTGTAGAAGGTACTGTTACGCCTAAACCGGATGAACAGATGTGGTTCAACCAGTTCCGCGTTGGCGTATGGCCAGAGTATTTTAAAGACGTTCAGTTCTCTCACGACAAAGAAGCGTTGAATCAGTATTTCCGTCAGATGACCCCGAATACCGGGCCGTTTGATATCAATGTCATCTCTGATGCGATATCCGCAGTAGTGGATAAATCCGGCCCCGCTATCCTCTTCACCCACTCTCAGGGTGGCGGACCAGGCTGGTATACGGCGATGAAAAACGACAAGGTCAAAGCCATTGTCGCCTTTGAGCCTGGCAGCAGCTTTGTCTTCCCGGAAAAAGAACTCCCTGCCCCTATGCCAAGCGCGTTCGACACGCTGAAGGGTGAGCCTGTTCCGATGGAGCAGTTTATGGCACTGACCAAAATCCCGATTCTGATTATTTACGGCGATAACATACCGGATAAACCTGTCGCCATGCCCGCGCAGGACAGCTGGCGCGTACGCCTTGCAATGGCTCGGGAGTGGCGCGACGTGGTGAACAAGCATGGCGGGGATGTGACGGTGACGCATCTGCCTGAAATGGGAATCAAAGGGAATACCCACTTCCCATTCTCTGATCTCAACAATATGCAGATTGCTGATTTGGTGAGTAAATTTCTGAAGGAAAAAGACCTGCAATAGGAAGAGCCAGTATTGAGTCTTCATTATTGAAGGCTCAATACAAACATCATCTTTATAAAAAATAAAGTGGCCTAATCCTGCCGAAAAAAAGTGTTGAATATGGCGGTTTGCTTTGCTCACAAAACAGAGCGTCAGCCCTCCAAAGATTAATGAATACATCTAATAAACCCTAGTTAATTACCCCCTCTAATAGAATAAATAACTTTGCGTTATGCTTTTCCTACACAACAGCTGAAGGATAACGTCATGCAAACTGTAAAACTGAACAACGGTATAGAAATGCCCCTTCTGGGCTTTGGTGTCTTCCAGATGACGGATGCCGCCGAATGCGAAAGAGCCGTGATTGACGCTATCGATACAGGATACCGCCTGATCGATACCGCAGCGTCCTACCAGAATGAAACCCAGGTCGGGAACGCTCTGAAACAGACCGGCATCGCCCGTAACGAACTCTTTGTCACCACCAAACTGTGGCTGCAGGATACCAATTACGAAGGCGCTAAAGCACAGTTCGAACGCTCTTTGAATCGACTGCAACTTGATTACGTTGACCTGTACCTGATTCACCAGCCTTACGGTGATGTCCATGGGGCCTGGCGTGCCATGGAAGAACTGCATAAGGCAGGAAAAATTCGCGCCATTGGCGTCAGCAATTTCCATCCTGACAGACTGGCCGATCTTATCGCTTTCAACAAAATCGCCCCTGCGGTGAACCAGATTGAAGTTAACCCCTTTAACCAGCAGCTGCATGCCGTTCCATGGAATCAAAGCCGTGGCATTCAGCCGGAAGCCTGGGCACCGTTTGCTGAGGGTAAAAATGGCCTGTTCCAGCATCCCGTGTTAACGGCAATTGGCCTGAAGTACGGCAAAAGCGTGGGCCAGGTGGTACTGCGTTGGATCTTCCAGCGAGGCATTGTTTCACTGGCGAAATCGGTGCGCAAAGAACGCATGGAAGAGAACATCAACATACTCGATTTTGAACTCAGCGCTGAAGATATGCTGCAAATTGCCGCCCTCGACACCGCTACCAGCGCCTTCTTCTCTCACCGTGACCCGGCAATGGTGGAATGGCTGACTGGCCGCAAACTGGATGTTTAAGTCACGATAAAAGAGGTATTCATTCAATGCAAAAACGTTATCTGGGTCAATCCGGACTCGAAGTCTCCGCGCTTGGGCTCGGCTGCATGGGTTTAAGCCACGGCTATGGCCCGGCCACCGATACCCGTCAGGCTATCGAGCTCATTCGCGCTGCGGTTGAACGTGGCGTCACCTTCTTCGATACCGCTGAAGTGTATGGCCCCTTCCTCAATGAAGAGGTTGTCGGTGAAGCCTTAAAACCATTTCGTGACCGCGTAGTCATCGCCACCAAGTTTGGTTTTACTTTTGGCGACGACAACAAGCAGCAGATTTTAAACAGCCGTCCGGAGCATATCCGTGAAGCGGTGGAAGGATCATTACGCCGTCTTAACACTGATGTCATTGACCTGCTATATCAACACCGTGTCGATCCGGACGTCCCGATTGAAGATGTTGCGGGAACAGTGAAGGACCTGATCGCTGAAGGTAAAGTTAAACATTTCGGTCTGTCCGAAGCGGGCGCGCAAACCATTCGTCGTGCGCATGCCGTACAACCTGTCACTGCCCTGCAAAGCGAATATTCAATGTGGTGGCGCGAGCCTGAGCAGGAGATCCTGCCGTTGCTAGAGGAACTGGGTATTGGTTTTGTGCCCTTCAGCCCATTAGGCAAAGGCTTCCTGACGGGCTCGATTAAGCCAGGAACTACTTTTGGGAAAGATGATTATCGCAGCACCGTACCGCGTTTCGCCGGGCAGGCGATTGAAGCCAATGAAAAGCTGGTCTCATTGCTGGGTGAACTGGCGGCAGAGAAAGGCGTGACGTCTGCACAAATCGCGCTGGCATGGTTGCTGGCACAAAAGCCGTGGATTGTTCCTATCCCTGGCACCACCAAACTACATCGGCTGGAGGAAAACCTGAGAGCTGCCGACATCATTCTTTCGCAGGATGACTCATGGCAGATAACCCAGGCGCTTGAAACGATTAAAATCGTCGGCGAGCGTTACTCTCCTGAGCATCAGGCTCGCGTGGGCCGTTAACACTCGAACGGGCCCTCTGCGAATGGGGGACCCGTTATTCCTGGTAGCGAAGTGCATCGATCATCAGCGCAAAAGCGGGCGGATGCTGCTTGCGGCTCGGGTAGTAGAGGTAATATCCGGGGAAAGATGGGCACCAGTCCTGCAAAACCTGAATAAGCTCTCCTGACTTTATATAATCCTGCACCCTGTCTTCAGGTATACAGGCGATGCCAAAACCGGATAACGCCGCATCAATTCTTTCCGCCTGCAGATTAAACGTTACCTGCCCTTCCACTCTGACCCTTAACGGTTTCCCTTCCTTCTCAAACTCCCAGTGGTAAAGCCCACCGGCTGTCGGCAGGCGCATATTGATACACCGATGATTTTGTAGCTCGTGCGGCGTTTCAGGGGCCGGGTTTGCAGCGAAATAAGACGGCGCTCCTACGACGGCCATTCTCATGTCCGGCCCAATTCTTACCGCAATCATGTCTTTATCCACGCTTTCCCCCAGACGGATCCCGGCATCAAAACGCCCCTCAACAATATCGACAAAGCCGTTATCAACGACCAGTTCAACATTGATTTCCGGGTATTCCCTGAGGAAGGGTTTTAGCTTCGGCCATACCAGACTTCGCACGGCATGCTCCCCGGCAGATAAACGGATATTACCTGAGGCAGTGCCGTTCAGCTGAACCAGCGATTCCAGTTCCTGCTCGAGATCGGCAATACGGGGTTCAAGGCAGGCAATAATTCGCTCACCGGCTTCCGTAGGGGCAACGCTTCGGGTCGTGCGGGTCAAGAGGCGGATATTCAGCCTTTCCTCCAGAGCCTTCATCGCGTGGCTGAGTGCAGACTGAGAAACGCCCAGTTTGCCCGCTGCTTTGGTAAAACTTCGCTCCCTTGCCACCACAAGAAAGATTTGCAGTTCGTTGAAATTTTCTTTGAGCATCGGCGATTTCCTTATGGAGGCATTCCCTTCATCGCACACTCATGAAGGGTGTTCATAGACACAATCATTTTAGCCCCATTACTGACATTAATGATAATTGATATTCTGACCGTATCGAAAATAAGTCTGAATTATCAGTAGGTTTATCATGAGAATACTCGTTGCAGGGGCGACAGGAAGTATTGGCCTTCATGTCGTCAATACCGCTATCAAAATGGGCCATCAGCCCGTGGCGCTAGTCAGAAATAAACGCAAAGTAAAATTGCTTCCCCGGGAAACAGATATTTTTTACGGCGATGTTTCATTGCCTGAAACACTCACCGAATTACCGAAAGATATTGATGCCATCATCTTCACGCTCGGTTCCGATGGCCAGGGGCGAATTGGTGCCAGAGCGATAGATTACGGCGGAGTGCGTAATATTTTACGCATATTTAAGAATACGCCTGTTCGTATCGGCCTAATGACCACGATTGGCGTGACTGAACGACTCAGCACCTGGAATCAACGCACTGAGGTGCATGACTGGAAAAGACGTGCCGAGCGTCTGGTAAGGGCGAGTGGTCACCCTTATACCATCGTCAGGCCCGGCTGGTTTGATTACAACAATAATGATGAACACCGAATCGTTATGCTTCAGGGAGATCGTCGCCATGCAGGAACACCGGAAGATGGTGTGGTATCCCGGGAGCAAATCGCCCAGGTTCTGGTCTGTGCCCTGACCAGCGACGAGGCAAAAAATAAAACGTTCGAGCTGGTGGCTGAACAAGGAGAAGCACAACAGGATCTTACTTTGCTGTTTGCAGACCTGCAAACTGATAATCCTGAAAAAAATGATGGGGTTTTAGATTTGAACAACATGCCTTTCAGTGAAGAACCTGAGTGCATTATTAACGAGCTGAACCTGTTTTCAAAACACGTAAAATCAATCTAACACCTTTGACAACTTGGCCCAATAGAGGCCGGTCTTATGACAGTTTGGATCCGGCCTTTATCCGAAGTATGGTTTGCCGGGTAGTACTAAATTCTCGGGCAATAGAGCTGATGCTTAAGCCTAAATTAATACGCTCAATAACGACCTGTTTTGTTCTTCGTTCAGTGAACCAGATTAATGAGCACAACTGAAATTAGACATGTCCGCTTATGGCACTCAGCCGACAGTTAAACCTCTTTGCACACAGTTTCACATAGGATAAACACCTTCGACGTTACCTCTAATTACGCTTCATTTTCAGAGAGTAAAATAGTCATGTTCACTCATGCTGCGGAACGCTCATACCAGATTTATGGAACCCGCAACTATCGGTGGTCATTCTGGTGGTTTTGACAGAAAGGGAATTCAGGATTTTCTTGTTTATTAGCCAGTTACTGGCAAAGGCGATCCCAGTCAGAGGAGCCAAATTTAGAAAAGCCCGCCTTGGGAAACTTAGGCGGGCTTTTTGTGCTTTGACTGCAGTCAATTGCTTTAAGCGAAGTGTAAACGTCAGTCGAGATAACACATCGAACATTCAATTCCCAATAATATGTCTAATTCTTAGCTCAATTGCTTCATCCAACTATGAATACTCTTTAATTCGATGATCTTGTTACGAATCGAAACTTCAATGTTCTCATTAATAGTTAATGGTGACCATATTGTTAAGTGAGGAGAGACTGCCATAAATTGCGTCATATTTTTACCATCTTTCTTAACCAAAGTAACCTTTTGCTTACTACGCCTCTGGTAATCATGTTCTTTATCCAGGCACTCCAGCGCTTCATTTAAAATGCATCGCCACTTTTCCTCTGTCAATTCATTAAGTTTAAATGGTTTGCCGCCTATGTATTTTTCTTTAATTTCAGGTCTGGATGCTACTTGCCAGGCATCGCGCCAAAAGGACAGGAATATTTGATCTGAAGTTTTTAAGTCTTCTATTATTTTTGGCAATTCAGGTGCTTTTAGCTCTGATTTAATAAGCTTAGATATTGGCCAGTTTTTGTACATCAACCCTTCAAGGTTAACCCCTAAAGAAATTTCATTGCTTTTTGGTTGCACGGCAATATTCCATTGGACGCCCTCGTTTCCATCACTCATGCCAAAAAATGGCTTATTGAGTTGGCCAAAAGGTCTACCTTTTATTTCTAAAACCTCACAAAAAGTCTGTAATAAAGCAGCATACTCTTCAGAGCGAGGTCTGTTTGGAAAATTGCTATTATTTTTCTTTCGATGAAGTTTTGTCTGAGGCGACGTTTGGCGATCAATACTTTCTATCATTTTAATATTACTCTGAGAATCAAAAATAGACTTTATAGCTTTGTATGCATCATCCGCGCACAAATTAAAGAACTCTCTTCTCTTTTGACGTAATGGACTTAACTTATAATGAATTAATTTCTCAAGTTCCTTGCAATCATCAACAGAAATGAAGTGAGCCACAGCCCAAATAAAATCGCCAGTTGAACTTTTATTTATTTCATGACACCGGGAAATGGGATCTCTGGTGGTCATTCCAATCTTACACACCGGCAAGTCAATGTCAGCGACTTCCAGAATATAGACATACCCACTCATTTTATCAGTCATGTTCACCTTTTTTTAAATTTATGAATATTCATCCATTCTCTATATAATAGCATTCCCTTTTGAAATCGACAGAGTTATTAATCAATTATAGTATTATTAAAAATACCGAAAAGGTTATTTCTTAAGCGCCGCAAATCTCATCCCCCGCACTTGACACCCCACATATCATGTATCATTATAAGTTACATGAAAACAAACAACTCACTTTCTTCAACGCTGCACATCCTTCTGCATATGGCTGATGCTGGCGTGCCGCTGACGTCGGAACAGCTGGCGGCTTTCCTCGACACGAATCCTGTCGTGGTGCGTAAGATGCTGGCCGGACTGCGCGAGCACGATATTGTTACGTCCGAAAAGGGCCATAACGGTGGCTGGAAGCTGGCGCGCGCGTTGAATGCCATCACCTTGTATGACGTCTATCTGGCGCTGGGCTCCCCTTCTCTGTTTGCTATCGGTAACCGTAATCACGCGCCAGAATGCCTAATCGAACAGGGGGTAAACCGAACCATGAATGGCGCATTCACTCAGGCGTATGAGCTGATCATCGGTCAGTTCAAACAACAAACTCTCGAGGAGATCGGTACAGAATTCTTAAATAACCCGCCACACACTTAAAACTGAGGTCAGTATGGATATAAACATCGCACACGGGCTTTCCGCATTGTGGAATTGCCTGATCATTGCCCTTGCCGCCAGCAGTATTTCCATGAGTATTACGCAGGCAGATTTATTTGAGCCCATGCGTAACTGGATTGAAAAGAAAAATAATACGCTCGGCCATCTGTTTAAATGTTTTTATTGTTTCAGCCACTGGGTAGTTTTTGCCGGCATGGTGATTTATCACCCGCTGATTATTAACAGCAATTACATTGTTGCCGACTGGCTGGTATCTGCTTTTCTGACTCTTACCCTGACCACCTTTATTAATGGTCTGATGTTCAAAGTGTTCCAGTCAGCGATTTCAACGCACGTACTGAAAGCACGCGCCCGTAAGGAATTAAGCGGCGACGCGCATTAATCAGACAATCAAAAAGCCCGCAGAAAATGCGGGCCATTTTGTATTATTTAAAGCAGCAGCCGTTAAACGTGCGCTATCTTCTTGGCATCCAGCGCTTTATGAATTGCCGCTTCCAGTTCGTTAATTTCAAATTTCGCCACGTATCCGTCGGCACCGACTTTACGTACGTGATCTTCGTTGGCGCTGCCGGAAAGGGAGGAGTGGATAATCACCGGGATATTTTTCAGGAACTCATCGCGCTTGATGTTCAGCGTCAGGGTGAAACCGTCCATTTCCGGCATTTCAAGATCGGTGAGAACGAAGGAAATTTTATCGGCGATTGGGCGCCCTTCTGCTTTGCACTCTTCCGCCATTTTGCGGATTTTATTCCAGGCTTCCAGACCGGTCACATGCATCTGCGCCGGGATTTCCATCATGTTCAGGCCTTTTTCCAGCATCTGACGCGCGACTTTCGAGTCTTCAGCAACTATCGCTACCGTGCCCGGTTTCAGCTTGAACGCGCTGGTTTTCTTCTTGTCCATATCGATGTTGCTGTTCGGAATGATGTCATGCAGGATCTGCTCGACATCCAGCACCAGCGCCAGACGGGTGCTGGATTTATCGGTATCAAGACGCGCGATACTGGTGATGTTGCGGCTCTTCACGCCGGATTCGGCGGCCAGCACCTGGCTCCATTCCAGACGCACGATGTCGTCCACAGATTCCACGGCAAATGCCTGCGTGCTGCGGGCATATTCCGTGACCAGCAAAATGTTCAGTCCGGTTTTCGGCACGCAGCCGACCACGGCGGGCAAATCAATCACCGGAATAATTTCACCGCGAATGTTAGCCATGCCCATCATCGGCGATGACATGCCTGCGGCTTTCGTCAGTGACGGCATAGGCACGATTTCGCGCAATTTAAAGACGTTGATACCAAAGAGTTCAGATTGTTCGTCTTCCGGCGAGGTTCCAAGACGGAACAGCAAAAGCTCAAACCGGTTTGATGATGTGAGATTGGTTCTCTCATCAATTTCTTTCTGAAAATTATCCATACTTTCCCCATGCCTGTCGTTATTCGTTTTTATCGGTGTTTGCGCTGTGCGTCGTTCGGAAAATAAGGACTCCGTTCTCTTTTTTTCTCAGAGGGACACTGTATTTATCGGCTGGTTCGGTGCAATTCTTTAGAGCGGCGGGAAAATTGAGCAGGAAAGACAACCCGGCATTGTGAAAATGCCGGGTCTGAACAGGATTAGCCGCCGATTTTCACCAGCGTTCTGCCCTGAATTTTATTATTCAGAAAATCTTCGGCGTAAGCAGGCGCTTGCTCCAGCGTGATTTCTGTTGCGGCTTGCTGATAGAAGCTTTCAGGCAGTGTACTGGCCAGCCGTTCCCACACCGCCGTACGGTGTTCAGCAGGCACAGAAACGGAATCGACGCCCTGCAAACGCACGTTGCGCAGAATGAACGGCATCACGGTGGTCGGCAGTCCAAAGCCGCCCGCCAGACCGCAGGCCGCCACGCACCCGCCGTAATTGGTTTGCGCCAGTACTTTAGCCAGAACCTTGTCGCCAACGGTATCGATGGCACCGGCCCACAATTGTTTTTCCAGCGGACGCGTTTCGGCAAAATCATCGCGTGAGAGAATTTCGCTGGCGCCCAGTTTGCGCAGGTAATCATGGGTGGATTCACGCCCGGTCACAGCCGCAACGGTGTAACCAAGCGTATGCAGCAACGCTACAGCAGTGCTGCCGACGCCACCGCTGGCGCCGGTCACCACGACGGTGCCACTTTGCGGCGTTACGCCCGCCTCTTCCAGCGCCATCACGCATAACATCGCCGTGAAACCGGCGGTGCCGATGATCATGGCGTTGCGCGCAGGCATTGCTTCCGGCAGCGCGACCAGCCAGTCACCCTTGACGCAGGCCTGCTGCGCCAGTCCGCCCCAGTGGGTTTCACCCACGCCCCAGCCGGTGAGGAGCACCGCTTGTCCGGCGGAAAAACGCGGGTCGTTACTGCGTTTCACGTGGCCGGTGAAATCAATACCCGGCACCATCGGGAACTGGCGGATAATTTTACCCTTGCCGGTGATCGCCAGCGCATCTTTGTAATTCAGACCTGACCAGCTGATATCCACCAGCACATCACCCTCAGCCATTTCGGGCAGCGAGATGTCTTTCACTTCGGCCAGAGTGGTTTTGTCTTGTTGTTCGAGAACCAATGCTTTCATTTTTTTCCCTTTTAATTTCAGGAGATTGAATTAGTGTTGTCGTCAGCCATGCGATTGCCGACGTAATGATTGCAGGTGCTGTTTTTCTGTTTATGGGAAAGCTGAATTTATGAGTGAAGACTGCCGCGAAAATAAGTCCAGAACTGATCCAGCGGTTCGGCGGAGCGGAACAGTTTTGCGCGCATTACTGCGCCTTCCCAGCCAGACCAGAAAATTTGCGACAGTTGTTCAGGCGGTATTGTTGTGCCGATTTCGCCGCCTGATTGGGCCTCCCGCAGGCAGGTGGCAATCCGGCTTTCCCATTCGCCCAGGATGACTATCAGTTTTGCGGGGAAATCTTCAGGAAGCAACGGGGACTCCTGTAACAGGTTCCCCACCAGGCAGCCACGGGTGAAACCAAACTTTGCCATTCCCTGTCCGGCATGCTGTACAAAAGCGTCGATGCGACTTAGAGGTGACATTGTCACGTTCAGCAAGAACTTATCCAGCCGGTGAGCGAAGAAAGCGCCATACGCATCCAGTACGGCCATGCCAAAATCCTGCTTACTTTTGAAATAGTGATAAAACGAGCCTTTCGGTACGGCGATGTTTTTAATCACCGTTTCGATGCCTGCCGACAGATATCCCATCTCTGTGATCACTTCCAGCCCGGAGCGGATCAGCGCCTCGCGCGTATCCGCAAACTCGCGTTCAGTTCTCGGCGGACGCCCGCGTCGAGGCTTGTTCAGCGTTTCAGGGTCAGTAGTCAGATCAGCATTCATAATTTAGACCGGTCGTTTATTAATTGCAGAAAGCCTACGCCGAATCATTTTCACAGGCAAGCCCGCATGTTTCTGCCCGACCTTCCCTGCAAAGCAAAAGGCCCGCACGGAGTCACCGGAGCGGGCCTTTTAAACAGCATGAGTATGTTGTAACTATTTCTCGCTGACTGTCTCGCGGCGAGTTTCCTGCACGCTGTAACGGTTGGTTTTAAAAGGAATATCCAGCCGTTCGCGCAGGGTTTGCGCTTCTGAAGGATGCCAGTATCCACGCGCCGCCAGCACCGGCAGAACCAGCCGCGTGATGTCGTCGAGCGCTTCCGTCAGTACAGGTCCGCTGATGATAAAGCCGCTTGCGCCGCCCTCTTCCACCCAGCGGATCAGCTGGTCTGCGACCTGTTCCGGCGTGCCGAAGAATTCGCCGCGCGGCAGCGTGGTCTGATATGCCACTTCACGCAGCGTCAGGTTCTCGTCTTTCGCTTGTTTCTTGATGCTGTCTGTGGTCGAACGGAAAGTGTTCTGACCTAAATCACCCAGTTCCGGGAACGGGCCGTCAGGCGGATACTGGCTGAAATCATGATGATCGAAGAAGCGTCCGAGATACGCCAGCGCATCATCGAGCGAAAGCAGGGAAAGCAGATACTGATATTTGGCCTCGGCTTCCTCTTCGGTTTTGCCAACTATCGGGCTGATGCCGGGGAAAATCCCCACCGGATGACGTCCATTTTTCGCGACCTGCGCCTGCAATTTTGCGGCGTACTCCTGCGCTTCTTCCAGCGTGCGGGCGTTAGTGAAAACTGCATCGGCTGATTTTCCTGCCAGCGCGATACCGGCGTCAGATGCCCCTGCCTGGAAAATCACCGGCTGTCCCTGTGGCGAACGCTGGATATTCAGCGGCCCCTCCACCGAGAAGAATTGTCCCTGATGATTGAGTTTGTGCAGCTTCGCGGCATCAAAAAACACGCCGCTCTCACGGTCACGGACAAACGCACCGTCTTCCCACGAATCCCACAGCCCCTGCACCACGTTGATATATTCTTCTGCAATCTGATAACGCAGCGCGTGCTCGGGATGATCTTTGCCGAAATTTTTCGCAGAACCGGCCAGCGGCGACGTCACCACGTTCCAGCCCGCGCGACCCTGACTGATATTGTCGATGGACGCCAGCTGACGCGCCACGGTAAACGGGTCGCTGTAAGAAGTCGAAATAGTTCCTGCCAGCCCGATGCTGTGCGTGGCAGATGCCAGCGCCGACAGCAACGCCACCGGCTCGAAACGGTTGAGAAAGTGCGGCAGCGATTTTTCGTTGATGTGCAGACCGTCGGCGACAAACAGAAAATCAAATCCGGCAGCTTCAGCGCGCAAAGCCAAATCGCGGAAATACGGAAAATTCACGCTGGCATCGGCAGGCGCTTTTTCATGTCGCCACGAATTCATATGTCCGCCCGCACCGTGCAGCATCAGACCCAGCTTAATACTCTTTGAATGGCTTGAATGGCTCATGAAATTTCCTTAATGCTGGCCTGCCAGCAATTCGATGGACTTCAGACGCACCGCGGCATCTGTCAGTGGGGTATGGATCACAAATTCATTCACGCACAGACGGCGCTGAATATCGCGCAGCTGCTGATGGATATCGCCGGGCGTACCGTGCAAAACGCTGAGCTTCTGTTGTTCGATGTGGTATTGCGTCGCGCCCGCCTGTTTCACAAAGGCTTCTGCCTGTTCGCGGGTACCGACCGTGACGTGGCGATCGCCGACGGTGACGCGAAAATTATGTTGTTCAGCCACCAGCGCTTCTGCCTGCTCACAGGTTTGCGCCGCAAGTACCGCCAGGCTGACCAGTGCCTGCCCCTGTCCGGCAGAATATTCGTGATAAGCCAGCACCGATTCGGTCATCACCTGTTCCGAAGTATTGATGAACCCGGCAAACACAAAATTCCAGCCGAGCGACGCCGCCAGCCGCGCGCTTTCCGGGCTGGCACCCAGCAGAAATCGCTGAGGACTGGCAGGCGGACGCGGCAACGCACGCGCTTCATTGCCTGCCAGATGATCGTCAAGATGAGTCAGATAATGCGTCAGTTGCTGCAACTGTGCAGGAAATCCGGGAACAGCATCCGCCTGCGTATAACCGCGCAGGGCTTTGGTTGAAAGCGGCAAACCGCCGGGTGCTTTTCCGATACCGATATCAACGCGATCCGGCGCCAGCGACGCCAGCAGATGGAAATTTTCAGCCACTTTATACGGGCTGTAATGTTGCAGCATCACGCCACCTGAGCCGATCCGCAGCCGGGATGTCCGTGCCAGCAGCCAGGCAATCAATACTTCCGGCGAGCTGCCCGCCAGCCTATCGGTGTCGTGATGTTCTGATACCCACAGGCGGTGATAACCCAGCGCTTCGGCTTTAAGCGCAAAAGTGAGCGTCGCTTCCAGTGCCTGCGCCGCAGTCTGTCCTTCGTTAATCGGGCTTTGGTCTAATAAACTCAGTCGGTAATTCACCGGACATTCCTTTTTATCTGTCACGCTCTCAATCTATAGTGACAAAAAGAGTTCCACGAAATACGACCAAAGCTAAATAATAAAAACACGTTTCTATAGTCAGTATTTTGCTATGCGGTTGTCTGCAAAAATGAGCTGTGCAAAACGACTATAAATTATAGCGACTGAGTATTTAGTTATTCTCTCCGGTCTGGCTAGCATGAAATGACCTGCACTATTCCTGTCACAACCATTTCAGACAATAAGGTTATTTCATCATGAGCATTTCACTTGCCGAAGAAACAAAAAACATCGCACAAAAAAACACATCGGGTTTAGAAGAACAACTCATCGCCTGGCGCCGTGAATTACATCAGCATCCTGAATTATCTAATCAGGAATTTGTGACCACGCAAAAAATCACGCAGTGGCTGAATGCCGCCGGGATCCGCATTTTATCCCTCGGATTAAAAACCGGCGTGGTGGCGGAAATCGGTCCGCAAACAGGTCCGGTCGTTGCGTTGCGCGGTGATATCGACGCATTGCCGATAGAAGAAACGTCCGGCGTGCCGTTCAGTTCACAGCAGCCCGGCGTAATGCATGCCTGTGGCCACGATTTCCATACCTCGGTGATCCTCGGCGCGGCGCATTTACTCAAAGCGCGGGAAGATCAGCTACCGGGGCGTGTAAGGCTGTTTTTCCAGCCCGCTGAAGAACGGTTTGGCGGTGCGTCACAGCTGATTAAAGCCGGGGCGCTGGAAAATGTGGATGCTATTTTTGGTCTGCACAATGCGCCTGAATTACCGGTCGGGACCTTCTCCACCAAGGGCGGCGCGTTCTACGCCAACGTGGATCGCTTCCAGATAACGGTGACCGGCAAAGGTGCGCACGCCGCGCATCCGGAAGAAGGCATCGACAGTATTGTCACCGCCAGCCACATCGTGACCGCGCTGCAAACCGTGGTCAGCCGCAATGTCAGCGCCCAGGAGGCCGCGGTGGTCAGCGTCACCCGTATTGAAGGCGGCAATACCTGGAACGTGTTGCCGCAAACCGTGGAACTTGAAGGCACGGTGCGCACGCACAACAGCGAAATCCGCGAACAAATTCCGCAGCGTATCCGTAAAGTGATTACCGGTGTCGCCGACGCGCTGGGCGCTAAAGCCGAATTACACTGGTTTGGCGGGCCACCGGCGGTGGTTAATACGCCGCACTGGGCCGAATTCAGCCTGAAAGCAGCGGACGAATTTGGCTATAAAACCGAAGTTGCGCAGGCACAAATGGGCGGTGAAGATTTCGCGTTTTACCTGCATCACGTGCCGGGTGCATTTGTCAGCATCGGCTCCGCCAGTGATTTTGGTTTGCACCATCCGCAATTTAATCCGGACGAATCGGCTATTTATCCTGCAGCAGAATATTTTCAGCAACTGGCTGAAAAGGCGCTGGATGAATTAATTTCACAGTAACGAAAGCGTTTAATTTTATATGCATGACGCCCGGAAATTCCGGGTGTTTTTCGTGAGTTTTTAAACCGGTGTGTATTTCCACTTTCTCTCTTTGATTATTTAATTTTGTTGTTTTACATCCCTGTAACACTCGGGAATAGTGAAAGCGTCATCTCACCGGTATCGCCACACAATAAGCCACCACACAATAAGAAGGCAGGGTAAAAATAATAATGATGAAACATAGCGTAAAATTCACCGCCATAAAAAGTACGGGCATCGCCGCTTTATTAAGTCTTTCAACACTGGCCTATGCCGCGCCGGGTATTGATCTGGTAGCCAATGAAACGCCGGTTAATACACCGAAAAGCCCGGAAGCCGTGGCAAAAATCCCGGCTAACTTTAAATTTGTTGAACCCGGCACCCTTACCGTGGCGCTGGCGGTGCTTGGCAGCGCCCCACCGTTCGGCTTGTACGCCCGTGATAACAAAACCGTGATTGGCAGTGAAGCCGACATCGCCCGTCTGGTGGCTGACGGTTTAGGCCTGAAACTCAAAGTGGTTCCGGCCTCATGGGAAGACTGGCCGCTGGGTGTGACCTCCGGGAAATACGACGCGGCCATCTATAACATTACCGTCACTAAAGACCGCAAAACCAAATTTGATTTCGCGACCTATCGTCAGGATACGCTGGGCTTTTACGTGAAAAGTGACAGCAAAATTACCTCCATGACTTCCGCGCCGGATATCGCCGGTAAACGCATCATCGTCGGTTCCGGCACCAATCAGGAAGCCGTGTTGCTGGCCTGGGACAAAGAGAATCAGGCCAAAGGATTACCGGCGCTGAAACCGCAATATGTCACCGATGACGCCGCTGCCACGCTGGCCATTCAGTCCGGTCGTGCCGATGCCACTTTCGGACCGAACGTCACCGGCGCGTATAAAGCGCTGCTGACAGGTAAAACCAAACTGGTCGGCACCGTGCCGGGCGGCTGGCCGAAAACCGCCAATATCGCCGTCACGCTGAAAAAGGGCAACGGACTGGTAGATGCCGTGCAGGCCTCGCTCAACAGCGCCATTGCCAGCGGTGCTTATATCAAAGTGCTGGACCGCTGGGGCGAGAGCGTTGAGAAAATCGATCATTCAGAAATTAACCCGCCTGGACTGGGCGATTAATCAGAGGACGCCACGATGAGCGACGACGTATTTATCCAGACCGTAGCGGAAGACCCGCTGATTGCGCCGGTAATTCAGGGCTTGTTCGGCGAATACCGTGAACGCTACGGCGATTATTTTGCCAGTAAGGAACCTGAGGATGACAGCGTATTTGCCCGCCCGGACGGCGCGTTCATCGTTCTGCTGAGAAACGGAGCGCCCATTGCGATGGGCGCTTATAAGCGGTACGACGCACAAACCGCCGAGCTGAAACGCATCTGGACGGACCGGTCGCTGCGCCGTCAGGGGCTGGCGCAGAAAATTTTGCATGAGCTGGAACGCCGCGCCGCCGCTTACGGTTACCGGCAGGTGTTCCTCACTACCGGTTTCCGTCAGCCGGAAGCTGTCGGCTTGTATCTGTCTCATGGATATCAGCCGCAGTTTGACACACGGCTGGATCCGGAAGTGTATTCCCGACCGCCTTATGACGGGCGTCTGCCGTTTACCAAAAAACTGACCGCCGACGTTCCGGTGTCGTAATCAGCAGCAATCAGAAAGAGAAAGCCTATGAGCGAAAATGCCCCTTCATCCGTGAATCATCCCCCGCTAAAAGTGGTGCCGGCGCGTTATCCGTGGCGGCTGGCCGGTGCCGTCTTTTCGGCGTTTATTTTGTTATGGATTATTCAGTCGATTGCGACAAATTCCCGCTGGGAATGGGGCGTGTTCCGGCAATGGTTTTTTGATCCGGTGATTTTATCGGGTCTGGGAAAAACGCTGTTACTCACCCTGCTGGGAACCGTGTTCGGCGTGATTTTCGGTACCGCTCTGGCTCTCGCCCGCCTGTCGAAATCTTACTTACTAAATGCGCTGGCCTGGGGCTATATCTGGCTGTTCCGCTCTTTGCCGCTGTTGCTGGTATTGATCATCCTCTACAACTTTTCCTACCTGTACGACAATCTGTCGTTGGGCATTCCGTTCACGCATATCTCCTTTTTCAGCACGCCAACCGTTGATTTGCTGGATCAGTTTTCGGTTGCCGTTCTTGGTCTTTCGCTGGTTCAGTCTGCCTATACCGCAGAAATTATCCGTGGCGGGATTTTAGGCGTTGAGCACGGGCAGCATGAAGCCGCCGCTGCGCTGGGATTACCGGCTTACCGTCGCACCTTCCGCATTATTTTGCCGCAGGCGCTGCGCTCGATTCTGCCGACCGGTTTTAATGAAGTGATAAGCCTGGCGAAAGGCACATCGATTGTTTACGTGCTGTCGATGCCGGAACTGTTCTACACCGTACAGGTGATTTATAACCGCACGCAGCAGGTAATTCCGCTGCTGATGGTGGCGACCATCTGGTATCTGCTGATCACCACCGTGCTGTCATTTTTGCAGTATTACGTCGAGCGTTATTTCTCCCGCGGCACCGTTCGTCAGGTCGCGCCCACTCCGTTGCAGCGTCTGCGTCAGTGGCGCGTCGCCCGTCTTCAGTAAAGGGAAAATCTTATGTCCGAAGCCTTTGATTTATTCGTTAACCGCCCGGCTGATGCTCCCGCAGAACCCCTGTTTGTGCTTAAACCGCACACCGCGACCGTCGGGCGCATTGATATCAGTAATCTGAGTAAATATTACGGCGCGCACAAGGCGCTGGATAACGTCAGTCTGAGCATCGAACCGGGCACGGTAACGGTTATCCTCGGCCCTTCCGGCTCGGGAAAATCCACGCTGCTGCGCACCATTAATCATCTGGAACGGGTGGATGAAGGTTTTATCCAGATTGACGGCGATTACATCGGTTACCGGCGCAAGGGCGACACGCTGTATGAACTGAAAGAGCGCGCCATTCTTAAGCAACGTACGCACGTCGGCTATGTGTTCCAGAATTTCAATCTGTTCCCGCACATGACCGTGCTGGACAACATTATCGAAGCGCCGGTGGTTCACGGATTGTTGGGCCGCAAACAGGCCATCGCCCGCGCCTATGAACTGCTCGACACTGTCGGGCTGCGTGAAAAAGCGCAGGCCTGGCCGCGGCATTTGTCAGGCGGGCAGCAACAGCGCATCGCCATTGCACGGGCGCTGGCGCTCAATCCGAAAGTGATGTTATTTGATGAACCCACGTCAGCGCTGGATCCCGAACTGGTCGGCGAAGTGCTGGACGTGATTAAGAAACTGGCGCAGTCAGGCGTCACGCTGGTGGTGGTAACGCATGAAATTGGCTTCGCGCGTCAGGTTGCCGATCAGGTGGTATTTATGGTGGATGGCGCGATAGTGGAAACCGGCAGCGCGGCACAGGTGCTCGACCGGCCACGTCATGCACGTACCCGCCGTTTTCTGGAGAAAGTGCTGTAAATTCTGCTTATTGGCGATTGGTAAATCGTAAATCGGTAAAAATCCGGCACCAAGATGCCGGATTTTTTATATCAGCTTTTAGCGAAACTGTGCCGCATGAAGCTGCGCATAACGTCCCTGAAGCGCCAGCAGCGATTCGTGCGTTCCCTGCTCCATAATGCCTTCTTTATCTACCACTACAATGCGGTCGGCATTCTGGATCGTCGCCAGACGGTGAGCAATCACCAGCGTCGTCCGTCCTTCTGATAACTCCGCCAGCGACTGCTGAATCGCCTGTTCCGTCGCCGTATCCAGCGCAGACGTCGCTTCGTCGAGGATCAGGATGGGCGGGTTTTTCAGAAAAATACGCGCGATCGACAGGCGCTGTTTCTGCCCGCCGGAAAGCTTCACGCCACGCTCTCCGATAACCGTTTCCATCCCCAGCGGCAGTCCGTCGATCACATCATCGAGGCGCGCACGACTGGCGGCCAGCCGGATTTCTTCTTCGCTGGCACCCAGTTTACCGTAAGCAATATTCTCGCGGATGGTGCCGCCAAACAGGAACACGTCCTGCTGCACAATGCCGATGTTATGGCGCAGCGAGGTTTGCGTCATATCACGGATATCAATACCGTCGATGGTAATACTGCCGCTGTCGATATCGTAAAAACGCGGCAGCAGCGAACATAGCGTCGTTTTCCCGGCACCCGATGGCCCGACAAACGCCAGCGTTTCGCCCGCATTAATCGACAGCGTGATGCCGTTAAGAATTTTGCTGGCCGGGGTATAACCGAATACCACATTGTCGTAATGAATATCACCGCGCAGATGGCTGACCACCTTCGCACCGGGACGGTCGACAATATCCGGTGCGGTATCGATAAGTTGCGTAAAACGTTTAAAACCGGCGATGCCTTTCGGATAACTTTCCAGCACCGAACTGATTTTTGCCACCGGGCGGAAAAAGACCTCCACCAGCAGCAGGAAGCCGACAAATCCGCCATACGTCAGCTGATCGTTAATCACGTACCAGGTACCGGCCACCATCACAATCAGCTGAACCAGACGCGTACTCAGATAGCTGAGTGTCAGGCTGGCGGTCATGATCTGATAGGCTTTCAGCTTGGTGCTGCGGTATTTGTCGTTATCTGCCGCAAAAAGTTTTTGCTCATGTTCTTCGTTGGCAAAAGCTTTCACGACACGAATGCCGCCAATGCTTTCTTCGATGCGGGCGTTGAAATTTCCCACCTGCCCGAAAAGCCTGCGCCAGGTTTCGGTCATCTGCGCGCCATAACGGCTCACCATCCAGGTCATGGCCGGCACAATAATAATGGTCATCAGCGCCAGTTGCACATGCACTGTCGCCATCAGAATGAACGCCCCGATAAACGTCATTATTGCGATAAAGACATCTTCCGGCCCGTGGTGTGCCACCTCGCCGACTTCTTCGAGATCTTTCGTCACGTGGGTGATGATGTGACCAGTTTTCGTATTGTCGTAATAACGGAACGAGAGTTTCTGTAAATGGCTGAAAGCCTGACGGCGCATATCGGTTTCAATGCCGACACCCAGCGCGTGGCCCCAGTAGTTAACGATCGCCATCAGCGCGGTATTAAACAGGTAAATGAGCAGTAATCCGACCGTCGCGCCGATAATGAGTACCCAGTCGTGGGCGGGCAATAATTTATCGATGAAGGTTTTGATCGCCATCGGAAAACCGAGCTCCAGCAGTCCGGCTAAAATCGCGCAGCCGAAATCGAGGAAAAACAGTTTTTTATAGGGCGCGTAATAAGAGAAAAAACGGCGGAGCATCATGCATCCTTATGAAATAGCCTGAAGGCGAAGCGAGTAGTCTAGATGAAAACGGTTATCAGTCAGAGTGTTTTATAAGACTGTTTTAGTTGTGGATTATCTGAGAATGTCTAAGCGTAGCTGAACTGACAGAAAGAAAGGCCGCCCATCTGTGGAGCGGCCTTTATAACATAATCTTAGTTTAAGACAGGGGAATTAAGAGTAGGCGTGCAAAGTACGTTTACACAGTTCTGAACGCACGCAATCCTCTTTGCCAAACTGAATGATGCCAATCATCTCGTCTTCTTCGAAGCGGGACATTGCATCGCTGAGCCCCGATACTACGCCGCGTGGTAAATCGCACTGGGTAATATCACCGTTAACGATAACCGTCACGTTTTCACCGAGACGGGTCAGGAACATTTTCATCTGACTGGCCGTGACATTCTGAGCTTCATCCAGAATAACCACAGCGTTTTCAAAAGTACGCCCGCGCATATAAGCGAATGGCGCAATTTCGACCTTGCCTATTTCCGGTCGCAAGCAATATTGCAGGAATGATGAGCCCAGGCGACGTAATAGAATGTCGTACACCGGACGGAAATAAGGCGCGAACTTTTCAGAAATATCGCCGGGCAGGAAACCGAGATCTTCATCGGCCTGCAATACCGGACGCGTCACAATAATTCTGTCGATTTCTTTGTGAATTAATGCCTCTGCCGCTTTCGCAGCACTGATAAATGTTTTGCCGCAGCCCGCTTCGCCAGTGGCAAAAATTAACTGCTTATTCTCTATGGCTGATAAGTAATGACCCTGAGCTTCAGTACGCGCTTCGATGACGGAAGTATCGCGACTGTCGCGAGCCATTCCGATCGATTCCAAACCGCCCATCTGTACCAATGACGTCACAGATTCTTCCTCGCGCTGGCGGTGACTGCGTGAATCATTACGAATGACACGTTTTGCTTCACGACGAGCTTTGATCACTGCTTTCTGTCTTCCCATAGTGGCACCTTACAGTTTGATTCACTTAACGCTAAGGCATAATGCCCGCACGATTATGTTTCACTAACAAATGAGGTTTTGGTCTCCTTTTAGACCAAGTAGAGCCAATGAATAACGTGAAGAGGAAAATAGACCAAAGCGATTAGGTAATAATCTTTTGGCTGCTTTCTGTTCACAAGGAGGCATTGTCAATAATGACAAACCGCTGACCCAAACAATGAAATTGCCAGAATAATAGCCAATGCGTTTCGCATCAGATTGAGCAGGTTTTAAGGGGTCAGTTAAAGAACAGGGTTGCTGTAGCGTGGATGAAAACATCTGTAGAAAACGGTAGGAATAAACTGAAAATGGTTGAGTTAATATTGGAGAGTCGGAAGCCTTGCCCTCGTTTGCTTTTAAGCGACAACAACGAGTGAATGAGTGAAGCTTGTTATTTTCTATCACCAGCCCAAACATGGACTTTACCATTCGCGCTCCCCGCAGTGTTATTCACGGCACCTGCCGTACACCTTGTGAAAACTACCGCTTAATAATTTCAGTATAATGACAGCTGAAATAATTGCGTTACCAAAATGTAAAAAAATTTGTGTCCGGCGTCAATAGGATCACCAGGATCTTTTTCAGATCCTCCGCAAGCGCGCTTAATTCTCCTCAGCTCAGCAGATTATTTTTCTTTTCATTGATGAAGTAACTGTTAATCCCATCCGCCAGCGCACGGGCCATTTTCTCCTGAAAGACCGGCTCACCGAGCAGTTTCTCTTCCTGTTTATTGGTGATGAAAGAGGTCTCCACCAGCACTGAGGGAATGCGTGGCGATTTTAACACTGCGAAACCGGCCTGTTCCGGATGCGGGCTGTGCATGTGATGCACTTTGACAATATTTGCCGCCAGATGACTGCCAAAATTCATGCTGCGGTGAATGGTTTCATGCTGATCGAGATCAAACAGCGTTTCTTTAAGGTATTGATCGTCAGTCTTAAAATCATTGTCGTACAGCACATCGACGCTGTTTTCACTTTGCGATAAATACCGCGCCATCGCGCTGCCTGCGCCGTGCTCAGACAGCGCAAAAACCGATGCGCCCGACACCTGATCGTTAGTGAATCCGTCAGCGTGAATGGAGATAAACAGATCCGCTTCGTGCTGATGCGCCAGACTGACGCGGTGATACAGCGGGATAAAAACATCATCCTGACGCGTCAGCACCGCGTGAATACCGTGCTGTTCATCCAGCAATGTTTGCAGTCGTCTGGCGATATGCAATACCACATGCTTTTCGTAAGTGCCTTCATTGCCGATTGCCCCCGGATCCTTACCGCCATGACCGGGATCGATCATCACCAGCAGGGGTTTCTCTGCACGCGGCGTGGTGGTGGTTACCGGGATCGTCTCCGGTACATCCTGCATGGCACTCTTTTCTGTAATCGACACGTTCAGCACGCCATTCTCCGCGCTGCGCGTAATCACCGGTTTCCCTTTCACCTGTAACACAATACGCGCCACGTCCGGGCTGAAATGAGCAAGGCGAGCTTCTGCCACCCACGGAAATTTCTGCCTCACCACGGTCAGCGCATGTTCCAGTTCAGGGGGAAACGACGTCATCGGCATATCGATAACCACCCGCTGCGGCGCGCTGAGCATAAACACACGACAACGCTTATCGGCTGCCGGTAATGCCAGGTGGATCTGGCCGGCATCCGACGTCATCGTGATGCGTACCGCCTTTTGGGCGGCATAAAGCCGTGGCGCGGTCAGTGACAGTCCGATACCGAAAATCAGCAGTTTTCTGCGGGAATGGTTGATGGTCATAGCAATCTCAGTGCAGGCACGTGATAAATCATTTTCGCGATTTATCATCATGACATTACGAAGATTTTTATGGGTTAAGGGGAGTATTAACAGGACGTGAATTACGTTACTAAGCGTAAAAAGGATTCTGGTTTTGTGACTCCCCCTTCGCAGGGGGAGCAGCAAGGTCAGGCTTCGATTAACGATTGTCCGAGATAGTGACTCTCATCTTTATTGCCCGGCAGCGTGAAGAAAAAACCTCCGCCATTTGGCCGGATATATTCTTCCAGCGCCTCGCCGTTCAGGCGTTTTTGCACCGTCAGGAATCCTTTCTCCAGATCATGCTGATAAC
Source organism: Rahnella bruchi (assembly GCF_003614975.1). GTDB lineage: Bacteria > Pseudomonadota > Gammaproteobacteria > Enterobacterales > Enterobacteriaceae > Rahnella > Rahnella bruchi. The sequence goes on from NZ_QZWI01000007.1 coordinate 161,946, forward strand.
AGACAAAAATCAGCCCCATCTCCAGTTGCCCGGAATTGGTCACGCCCAGCGAATAGCTGTAACCCCGTCGCAGCATCAGGTTGTCATCGGTTTCTTTAGTGCGCGGATTGGCCAGACGGATATGCGCATCCAGCGGGATCACTTTGCCTTCGGGATCTTTGGTGTAATCGGGCACATCGTGCTCTTTTTCCATCCCCAGTGGCGCGCCAGTCGCTTTATGGCGGCCAAAAATGGATTGCTGTTCCTGCAACGGCGTGCGGTCCCAGAATTCCACTTTGAACGGGATCAGACGTGTGACCTGATAACTGCCCCCTGTTGTCCAGACCGGTTCTGACTGATCCGGCGTCACCCAGATGGTTTTATCCATCAGCGGCTTGTCTTTGGAATCGGGATTGGCCGTGCCGTCTTTAAAGCCCAGCAGATTAATCGGCGTTTCTTTGCCCTGACTGCGCGCGGCATGGGAAGAAATAAAACCATCACGACGCCAGCGCACGCTGAGCAAATCCGGCGTGTATTTAATGATGTCACGCAGTGCGTGAACCACGGTGTCGCTGTTATTGGCGCAGATTTGCAAAGACAGATCCCCGTGACACAGCTTCGCGTCGAGTGAATCATTCGGGAAACGCGTCATGCGGCTTAATTTCAGCGGCTTGTGTGGCGCCAGTCCGAAGCGTTCATCAAACAGAGATTCACCAACGGAGAGAGTCAGCGTCAGGTTATCGGGGTAAATTTCTGCCCCCATCACCCCGGAATCCATCGGCGGGAATTTCGGATCAAGTGATGGGGCGGTGCCACCGGTGGTCAGAAAAGCAAAACGAGTATCGAGAAGACGGAACAGACGCTCGAGGTCGGCTTTATTGGTCGCCAGCACATCAAATGACACCAGCATCATCGATGCCTGCTGTGGCGTTAAAATGCCTGCCTGATGTTCACCATAATACGGCTGCTTTCCCCAGCGTTCGTCGGGAGAAACGGTGCCTGGCGTGTATTCTTTTTTTGCTCCGGGTGTTTTCTCAGCCTGCGCAGTGGCTGCGCCGCCCAGGGCAAATGCCCCGCCTAACAATCCCACGCCTTTTAGCAAGCTACGGCGGGAAGAGGAAACGTCATCTTGATTATTGTTTTTGTGACTCATTGCTATGCCTCGGTATAACGCTCCTCCCCCTGCAAAGGCGGAGGCTGGGAGGGGGTATTAAGGGCTAAGACCTCATCAAAGCAACTTCAACTTTTTGATTCTGCTTTAATACCCCACCCCAACCCTCCCCTTCGCAGGGGAGGGAGCTGAAGAATTTAATCCAGACCTAAAACACCGCGCAGTTTGGCCAGATCTTCGGCCAGCGTGGTGATCGGACCTTTCATGGCGTTACGGTCTGCATCGGACAGTTTTTCGTAATTCTCATAGCCGTCTTTGGTTTTGTATTTATCCAGCAGGGTATCGACAGTTTTGAAGTTTGCGTCGATTTTTTCCAGCAGCGGTTTGTCGGCTTTTTCCAGCAGCGGACGCAGCAGGTTAACGATTTTCTGCGCGCCGTCGAGGTTAGCGCGGAAATCCCACAGGTCAGTGCGGCTGTAACGGTCTTCTTCGCCGCTGATTTTGCTGGCTGCCACTTCTTCGATAAGCCCTGCCGCGCCGCCGACGACTTTGCTCGGTGGGAAAGTCAGGTCAGTGATGCGTTTTTGCAGATCGACCGTGTCGGTGTAAAGCTTGTCAGCGAATGGCTCTGCGCCTTTGGTGGTTTTATCGGCGAAGAGGATTTTCTCCAGACGGTGGAAACCGGTGAAGTTAGGATCTTCTGCTTTTTTCTCGAAATCGTCTTCACGGGCATCGATGCTGCCATCCAGATCTGAGAACAGTTCAGCAATTGGTTCGATGCGCTCATAGTAAACGCGGGTCGAAGCGTACAGAGACTGCGCTTTCGCCAGGTCACCTTTCTTAATCGCGTCAGTGAAGGCTTTGGTGTGTGATACCAGTTCAGCAACCTGCTGCGTTACATACACTTTATATTCAGCAATCGGCCCGACCAGCGCCATCGCGTCCGGCTTAGCGGAAGCCGCTGCGCCTTCTGCGGTCACGGTCAGTTTGCCTTTCGGATTGCTCAGTAAGCCGCAGGTCATGTCATATTCGCCCGGCTCCAGATTGGCGGTCATTTTCTGAGTGAAGCCCGGTGCAACGTTTTCACGCTCTTCCACCACCATCACGCCTTTCAGAATTTCCCATTCCAGGTTTTTCTGGCTGTCATTGTGGATAACAAACTGTGTTTTACCGGCCGGCACACTCAGCGCCATCGGTTCACACTGTTTATCGTTCACAGTAATTTTGACCTGACGAACGTCGGCTGCCAGTACGTTAGCGCTCAGCGTAAAAGCCGGCAGAGACAGCAGTGCAATCTGTAAAGCTTTACGGCGAAAATGTGGCATGTACAACTCCATGGCAAAGGCAAAGTGATAAACAGGTTTATACAATTAACGTTGTGTTTTTTGCCCGGCAGAAGCCGTGGCAGCCACAGAGGATTTCCCCTGAGGCAGGAAAAAGAAGAACAGCGCCGGGATCAGGTACAGGAAATAAACCAGCACTTCACTGACGCTTGGCGCTTCCTGATAACCAAACATCCCTTCCAGCAAGGTGCCGAACAGCGAATGCGTGGAGAGCGTATTGCTTAAATCAAACGCGATATCCTGCAAACCGTTCCATAATCCCGCTTCGTGGAAAGCGCGGATCGCGCCCGCTGCCAGACCGGCTGCAACAAAGAGGATAAACAGGCTGGTCCATTTGAAGAATTTGGCCAGATGCAGTTTCACACCGCCGTAGTAGATAAGGAAACCCAGCACGATGGCGGCGCCCAGCCCGAGCATTGCGCCAATTGGTGCGGCAATTCCCACGTCCTGCTGGAAGGCTGCCAGCAAGAAAAACACCGATTCCAGGCCTTCACGTGCGACGGCAAAAAACACCATCGCCACCAGCGCCCAGCCCTGCCCGCGCCCGGAATTCAGCGCATTATCAATCGCGCCTTCCAGATGCACTTTGATTGAACGGGACACTTTGCGCATCCAGAACACCATGTAAGTCAGAATGCACACCGCGACCACGGCGACAATCCCTTCAAATAATTCCTGCTGTTTTTGCGGAAATTCACCGGTAGTGGCGTTGATGAAAAGCCCCAGCGCCAGACATAACGCCGCCGCGACGAACACGCCAATCCAGACCACACCGAGCCACTGCCCGCGTTGCGTCCGTTTTAGATAGCTGGCGATCAGGCTGACAATCAGCGCCGCTTCCAGCCCTTCGCGAAACATAATGAGAAACGGAACGAACATAGCGAAAACTCCTGACCCTGTTGATCTGCAAAAACTGTAAGGTCTCTGTAAAGAAAAGTAAAAAGAAACGATAGTGATTATCATTCTTGCAAAAAGAAATACAAGAGGTAAGCGTTCCTTTTTTGAAGATGTCTTCGCAAATGCGTATAAAAAGTCAGGCGGGAGCGTTCTGAGGTGAGAAACTGGCTGGCAATGTGTCGGGAAATGCGGCGAAACGGGGTCAGGACGACCCCGTTATGTGCGACCTCTGAACAGAGGTTTATCAGATAGTGTTATATTCCGCTTCCGCAGTTATGAAGCGTTCTTCCACCGCAGCAGAAGGTTTGCGTCCCATCAGGCTGACAATCCAGATAGCCAGCGAGGCAAAGATAAAGCCCGGAATGATTTCGTACAGCTCAGTCCAGCCGTATTGCTTCCAGAGGATAACTGTAACCGCACCGACGATCATGCCTGCCAGCGCACCGTTGCGTGTCATGCGTTTCCACATGACTGAAATCAGGATAACCGGACCAAACGCCGCACCGAAACCAGCCCACGCGTAACTCACCAGACCCAGCACGCGGTTCTCAGGATTTGCCGCCAGCGCAATCGCCACCAGAGCAACCACCAGCACCATCAGACGACCCACCCATACCAGCTCACGCTGACTTGCACCTTTGCGCAGGAACGCTTTGTACAAATCTTCCGTGATCGCACTCGAACACACCAGCAACTGGCAGCTGAGCGTACTCATCACCGCCGCCAGAATGGCGGACAGCAAAATACCGGCAATCCACGGGTTGAAGAGGATTTTCGCCAGCTCGATAAATACGCGCTCACCGTTTTGCGTCACGTTACCTGCTTCACCCGGATTATTGCTGAAGTACGCAATCCCGAAGAAGCCCACCCCGACGGTGCCTGCCAGACACAGAATCATCCAGGTCATACTGATCCGGCGTGCGCTGCGAATGGTGCGATGGGAATCAGCCGCCATGAAACGCGCCAGAATGTGTGGCTGACCAAAATAACCCAGCCCCCAACCCAGCAGTGACAAGACCGCGACCAGATTCATGCCTTTAAACATGTCGGTGTATTCAGGATTCTTAGCGTGAATCACCATCATAGAGGTATCAATGCCACCGACCGCGAGGATGACGATCACCGGCGTGAGGATCAACGCGAAAATCATCAGACTGGCCTGCACAGTATCCGTCCAGCTGACCGCCAGAAAACCGCCAATAAAGGTATAGACGATAGTCGCTGCCGCTCCGGCCCACAGTGCCGTCTGGTATGTCAGGCCAAAGGTGCTTTCAAACAGACGCGCACCGGCAACAATGCCGGACGCACAATAAACGGTGAAAAACACCAGAATCACAATTGCGGAAATAATACGCAGCAGTTTGCTGGAATCTTCAAAACGATGAGTGAAGTAATCCGGTAGCGTCAGCGCGTTATTATTGGCTTCGGTATGCACACGCAACCGCCCTGCGACCAGCTTCCAGTTCAGGTAAGCGCCGATCGTCAGACCAATCGCAATCCAGCTTTCGGAAATTCCGGAAATGAAAATCGCGCCCGGTAAACCCATTAACAGCCAGCCGCTCATATCCGAAGCACCGGCAGAAAGCGCCGTAACCACGCTGCCTAAACTGCGTCCACCCAGAATATAGTCATCAAAGTTTTTGGTTCGTAAATACGCGATGAGCCCAATTAAAATCATCCCGAAAATATAAACACAAAACGTCACCAGCATCGGTGTGCCCATTGTCATTCCATTCTCCACTTTCTTCTTATTTGCGATGTTGTCCGGCATCTGTCTGTCCTGACGCCCTTCTCTTGAAGGACTGCCAAAAACCTGCCGGGGCGAGATGATGGCTGAAACCGGCTGTAGTTTCAGCATTACTCTCCCTATTTTTTATATTTTCGCGTCAATCGTCAGCGTCAATAGCATGGCTGTTGTTCAAAAATCCTGTCGTGCCGGATACTGGTTCAGCAGCGGCGGCATTTCAATTGTTTTAACAATTTTGATACCTAAAACTCACGCTTCATCACAGTTATCGTGTATCCGGGTTGCACGTTGCAACTTCGTCAGTTGCACCCGCCACAACCCTCCTGTCTGTAGTGTTATCCGCTAAAAATTGCTTTTTCAGGCGTCACCGTTTGTTAAAAATGCCAGATAAATCACATCAGGCATACTTCCTGCATTAACAGGGTTGCACAAGGTTGCAACATAGAAGATATTGCTTGCCATAAAGATAATGAATTCACCTGAACCTTTTCATATGGAGTGGTTGCGCATGGGTATGACAACGATGGGCGTGAAGCTGGATGAAGGCACACGCGACAGGCTAAAAGAGGCGGCGCACAAAATTGACCGCACGCCGCACTGGCTGATTAAGCAGGCGATTTTTTCCTATCTGGAACGTCTGGAAAATGGCGATGCGCTGCCGGAAATTCCGGCGCTGAACGGCGCTGCCGCTGGCGAAAGCGAAGATGCCGCATTACCGGCGGTTCAGGAAATGCACCAGCCATTCCTTGATTTTGCCGAGCAGATTTTGCCGCAGTCGGTCAGCCGTTCCGCTATTACTGCCGCCTATCGTCGCCCTGAGCCTGAAGCCGTATCCATGCTGCTCGAGCAGGCTCGTTTACCGGCCCCGCTCGGCGAAGCTGCGCTGAAACTGGCCGCTGATATCGCCACTAAACTGCGTAACCAGAAGAGTGCAAATGGCCGCGCCGGTATGGTGCAAAGCCTGTTGCAGGAGTTCTCCCTTTCCTCGCAGGAAGGCGTGGCGCTGATGTGTCTGGCCGAAGCGCTGCTGCGTATTCCTGATAAACCAACGCGTGACGCATTAATCCGCGACAAAATCAGCAACGGTAACTGGCATTCACATCTGGGCCGCAGTCCTTCATTGTTCGTCAATGCCGCTACATGGGGTTTGCTGTTCACCGGTAAACTGGTATCGACACATAACGAAGCCAGCCTGTCGAAATCTCTGAACCGTATTATCGGTAAAAGTGGCGAACCGCTGATCCGCAAAGGCGTCGATATGGCGATGCGTCTGATGGGTGAACAGTTCGTGACCGGCGAAACCATCGCAGAAGCGCTGGCGAACGCCCGCAAGCACGAAGAAAAAGGGTTCCGCTATTCCTACGACATGCTGGGTGAAGCGGCGCTGACCGAAAAAGATGCGCAGGCGTATTTGCAGTCGTATCAGCAGGCGATCAACGCGATCGGCAAAGCCTCTAATGGTCGCGGGATTTATGAAGGCCCCGGTATTTCCATCAAACTTTCCGCCCTGCATCCGCGTTACAGCCGGGCGCAATACGAACGTGTGATGGAAGAATTATACCCGCGCCTGCTTTCCCTGACGTTGCTGGCGCGCAGTTACGATATCGGCATTAACATTGACGCTGAAGAAGCGGATCGTCTGGAAATCTCTCTCGACCTGCTGGAAAAACTCTGCTTCGAACCGGAACTGGCGGGCTGGAATGGCATCGGTTTCGTGATACAGGCTTACCAGAAGCGCTGCCCGATGGTGATTGATTACCTGACTAATCTGGCGCAACGCAGCCGCCGTCGCCTGATGATCCGTCTGGTGAAAGGCGCGTACTGGGACAGCGAAATCAAGCGCGCGCAGGTGGAAGGACTGGAAGATTATCCGGTGTATACCCGCAAGGTTTACACCGACGTTTCTTATCTGGCCTGCGCCCGCAAACTGCTGGCGGTGCCGAACCTGATTTACCCGCAGTTCGCGACGCATAATGCCCATACCGTTGCCGCTATTTATCAGCTGGCCGGCAATAACTATTATCCCGGTCAGTACGAGTTCCAGTGCCTGCACGGCATGGGTGAACCGCTGTACGAGCAGGTTGTCGGCAAGATTTCCGAAGGAAAACTGAACCGCCCTTGCCGTATTTATGCACCGGTCGGCACGCACGAAACGCTGCTGGCATATCTGGTCCGCCGCCTGCTGGAAAACGGCGCGAACACCTCATTCGTTAACCGTATCGCCGATGCCACATTGCCAATCGAAGAACTGGTTGCCGATCCGGTTCTGGCTGTCGAAGCGCTGGCCGCCAGCGAAGGTCAGGTCGGATTGCCGCATCCGCGTATCGCCCTGCCGCGTAACTTGTACGGTGACAAGCGCGTGAATTCCTCCGGTCTGGATATGTCCAGCGAGCACCGTCTGGCTTCCCTTTCCAGCGCCCTGCTGCAAAGCGCCACCCATCCGGTAAAAGCACAACCGATTATTGATGCTCAGACTGACGACGGTGAGTTCCTGCCGGTGATTAACCCGGCACAAAGCAACGATATCGTCGGGTATGTCCGCGAAGCAACGCAAGCTGAAATCAGCCGTGCGCTGGACGCTTCTGCCGCCGCCGGGGCTATCTGGTTTGCGACGCCTCCCGAAGAGCGTGCCGCAATCCTGCAACGCGGTGCAGAATTGATGGAAGCGCAGTTGCAAAACCTTCTAGGCGTGCTGGTGCGCGAAGCCGGAAAGACGTTTAATAACGCCATCGCCGAAGTGCGTGAAGCCGTGGACTTCCTGCATTATTACGCCGGTCAGATCCGTGAAGATTTCGCCAACGACACGCACCGTCCGCTAGGGCCGGTGGTGTGTATCAGCCCGTGGAACTTCCCGCTGGCCATTTTCACCGGTCAGATTGCTGCCGCGCTTGCCGCCGGTAACAGCGTCCTGGCAAAACCTGCGGAACAAACGCCGCTGATTGCGGCATTAGCCGTGGGTATTCTGCATGAAGCCGGTGTTCCGGCTGGCGTATTGCAGTTGCTGCCGGGTCAGGGTGAAACGGTCGGTTCACAGCTGGTGAATGACGAACGCGTGCGTGGCGTGCTGTTTACCGGCTCGACGGATGTTGCGGGTATTCTGCAACGCAATATAGCAGGACGTCTGGATCCGCAAGGGCGCCCGACGCCGCTTATCGCGGAAACCGGCGGTTTGAACGCGATGATTGTCGATTCCTCCGCACTGACCGAACAGGTGGTAACGGATGTGGTCGCATCAGCTTTCGACAGTGCCGGTCAGCGTTGTTCCGCCCTGCGCGTGTTGTGTATTCAGGACGATGTGGCCGATCACACGCTGCAAATGCTGCGCGGTGCCATGGCGGAATGTCGCATGGGTAATCCTGAACGCCTGTGTACCGATATCGGGCCGGTGATCGACGCCGAAGCCAAAGCGGGCATCGAAAAACACATCGATGATATGCGCGCCAAAGGCCGCACCGTATATCAGGCGACGCAGGAATTCACCGCCGATCAGCAGGAATGGGCTCACGGCACTTTTGTGAAACCTACGCTTATCGAACTTGATAGCTTTGATGAGATGAAGAAAGAGATCTTCGGGCCGGTGTTGCACGTGGTGCGTTATGCCCGTCAGGATCTGGATAAGCTGATCGGTCAGATTAATGCGGCCGGTTATGGCCTGACGCTGGGTATTCATACCCGCATCGATGAAACCATTCATCGTGTCACGCAACAGGCGCACGTCGGTAATATGTACGTGAACCGCAACATGGTCGGTGCGGTGGTTGGTGTGCAGCCGTTCGGTGGCGAAGGTTTATCCGGGACCGGACCAAAAGCCGGTGGCCCGCTGTATCTTTATCGCCTGCTGAGCAGCCGTCCGCAGGATGCCGTGCAGCAAACATTGCTGCGCCAGGACAGTGAACTGCCGCTGGATACGTCCGTGCGTGAAGCCCTGCTGGCACCGCACCGCGCGCTGCAAAAATGGGCCACGGAGCAGAAACATCGCGAGGAGCTGGTGGCAGTTTGCGAGCGTTTCGCTCAGACCAGTCAGGGCGGCACATTGCGTACCCTGCCGGGGCCGACCGGCGAGCGCAACACTTACGCATTGCTCCCGCGCGAACGTGTTCTGGCGCTGGCCGATAATCAGGAAGATGCGCTGACTCAGCTGGCGGCAGTTACCGCCACCGGTTGCCGCATTATGTGGCCGGAAGCGCCATTGCAACGTGATCTGTTTAACCTGCTGCCAAAAGCCGTGCAGGAACGCGTTGATTTCACTCAGGACTGGCAGAATGCAGAACCGGTATTCGATGCGGTGATTTATCACGGTGACGCCGATCAGCTGCGCGAACTGTGTCAGACCATCGCCCAGCGTTCCGGCGCGATTATCTCGGTGCAGGGTTTTGCACGCGGTGAGGACAACATCCTGCTGGAACGTCTGCTGCATGAGCGTTCATTAAGCGTGAACACCGCTGCGGCGGGCGGGAACGCGAGCCTGATGACGATCGGCTAAGTCTGACGTGCTCCTTGTGCAAATTATCGCGGAGGGAGCACGATTTTTACGAATGAAAGCTTAACAAGTCCTTTCGGTTTTATTGCCGAGCCATATTCCGGTGCCGATTTGCCAGCCGGTGATGGTGTAGACCGAAAGACGCTCGATGAGTCCGACCGGTAAAACATCCAACGAGATAGTCACCATGCTGATGAGTCCGAGACTGCCCAGAATCAGACTCAGAAGCGCAAATCCCCGCCAGCCATCTTGCTGACGTTTTATCCATCCCGCCGACAGTAAACACAGATTTCCACCCGCAATCGCCAGCACTGCGCCGGTCTGATGAACCGTAATTCCGCCCGTTCCTCCGCCACTGTGAAAAGCAGCGATCATCACGCCGCCGAGCCCATGCAGCAGACCGAATAATACAAACGCGCGTTCTCCCTGCCCTTTAAAAACGGGACGTAATAACCAGCAGGCCAGAAAAAATAATATGCCTTCTGCTGCGAAACCGGCGTTCATCACATTGTGCAGGGGCGAACAAATATCTCTGCCGTCAGGCGTCGCATCGCAGGACGCGATACCCAAATCACTGATGTAATTATGCAGCCAGGAATAAGCCGGACTGCGCCAGCCGGACGCGCTGATATTTTCGGCCAGCAAATAAATCATCCCGCCCGCGGCGAAACACAGCGCCCCGGTTTTATGCCCTTCAGATGACGTTTTCTGCTTTTCAGATGAGATGTGCATGAGAGTCTTAGTGATATCGCGGTGAAGTAATAGTAGCGGAAATTACACGATAAAAGAGGGAGGACAAGTGTCCTCCCTGCGCATGTGAATGTCGGAACCCATCGGGACTGGCCGGAGGTTACTCCTTACTCACCGTATCAAGATACAGCTGACTGCCCGCCACGTTCTGGCTCGCCCCCTTCACGTTGTCACGGATTGCCACCAGCAATTTGCTTTGCAACGCCACCACGAATGGCGAACTTTTTTGCAGCTCACGTTGTAAATCGGCATACAGCGCTTTGCGTTTTTCCGGATCGGATTCTGCGGCTGCGGCTCGCGTCTGTTTGCTGATTTCAGGAATAACCCACTGAATACGCTGAGCCAGCGTTTTCGGGCCATTCGGCACGTTATACGCAAAAGTGCTGGCGTTGGTATTCGGATCCAGATAATCCGCACCCCAGTAGGTGAAGATGGACTGGAATTTGTGCGCCCGCATACGGGTCAGCACATCGCTTTCCACCAACGGATGCACGACTAAATTGATGTCGGCTTTAGCAAAACTGGCCTGTAATGCCTGCGCGATATCAGAATATGGCGGCTGGTTAATGACGATTAAATCAATTTTAGTGCCCGGCGCGATCCCCCCTTTGCTGAGAATGGTTTTGGCTTTCGCCACATCGTATTTGAATGGCTGGTCGTCAATCGCACCGGCCAGACCGTCAGGCAGGAATGTCTGATGGATGCCGTACTGCCCTTTGAGCAGATCAGTCGAAATCCCCTGATAATCCACCAGCCAGCGTGCCGCTTCCCATAACGCCGGATTCGCCAGTGCCGGTTGTGTGGTGTCGCCGACGTTAAACGCCAGATAGAACACTTTTGCCGCCGGGAACTGCGCCACATGCACGCCTTTCTCTTTTTGCAGCGAGCTGAACTGGTCTGCACCCAGGTCATACGCCACGTCAGCATCACCATTAAGCACCAGTAACCGGCGGGTGGACGGGTCGCCGACGTTTTTAAAGAGTACGTTCTCCAGTTTTGCTAAAGGTTTAGCGTTCTGATTACGTTTAAAGATTAAGGCTTCATGCGGCACATAATTACGCACTTCAAACGCACCGCTTCCTGCCGAGCGTGAACGCAGCCAGCTGTTACCGAAATCGTTCTGCTCGACATGTTCTTTCAGCAGTTTGCTGTCAACTATTCCGGCGACGGGCGCGGATAAGATACTCAGCACTAAGCCGCTGCCGATATCCGCAGGCCAGCTAAGCTGCACCTTATCATCACTCAGTTTTTTCAGGTTTCCGTCGACGTTTTCCGGCGTCCAACCCAGTTCTCCCAGAATAAATGACGGGCTTTTATTGAGTTTGACCACGCGGGTAAAGGAGTAAATGACGTCATCTGCGGTCAGCGGATTGCCGCTGGCAAATTTCTGGCCGGGTTTAAGGGTGAAAATCAGGCTATGACCGTCCGGCCCCGGCTGCCAGCTGGCGGCAGCATCGGGACCCAGTTTATCCGGGTGCTGGCGGTCAGAAGCCACCAGTTGCTGATACAGATTCACCAGATTGCCGGAACTGACCGTTTCAAAACTTTCAGCCGGATCCAGGCTGATAATACCTTCGAGCGAACCGGCCACCACCAGCGTATCGGCGGGCGTTGCGGCGTCCACGCGGGTGACCGCCATCATGAGCAAAAATAACAGGGAAGGAACACGGACTTTCATTGAGGTCATACTCCACAGGTGAAAAGGCAATTTTTTCGAGTGTAGAGTGTCGGCGGCACAGCCAGAACCATGAAATAACGCTATGTATTTCAGGAAAATAGATTAAGAGGCGGGAATGGGGAATGACACGAATGGGGTGTGGGGCGCACCGGAATGCGCCTTGCCTTACTGATAGTTCACAATCACCTGATTACTGACTACCCGCAGCGGCGTATTTAGCGCGCCCGCACCGGGCACGAAATACACAAATCTCAGCGGGGAAATCGCGGCCTGACCATAAAATGATTTCGTCATTCCGCCCTCGGCATCCAGTGCAACACAGTGATTCTGCGTATTACATAACTGCACCTGCAATCCCGCCGGTCTTGCGCCGAGCAATTCAACCTTCCAACTGATGCTGGTGATGGTCGCAGAAGTCCGCTGTCTGACCGGTGCGGAATTCGTCGCTGCCAGTGCCGCCGATGACATCATCACGCCACGATTTTGCAGCGTGACGCCGTGGCGGGTGTCAGACCATGAGCCTGTTGCAGCCATCGCAGACAGACTCAGGCTGCCCAGCAGCATTATCACCACGCGGCGCATATTATTCGCCGCCGATGGTAGCAGTCATGCGGATCTGACGGCTGTCGGTCATTTCCAGATTCGACATCACCACGATATTTGGCAACGAGCGGCGCAGGAAGCGCGACAACAGCGGACGCAGCGCGTGATTCACCAACAGAACCGGCGGCGCGCCGAGCATATCCTGACGTTGCAACGCGGCTTCAGATTGCGTCAGCAAGCGGTCTGCCAGACCGGGCTCGAGGCCGCCACCACTTTGCAATGCCTGGAGCAGCAGACGTTCCAGCGAGGTATCGAGGCCGATGACCTGCACTTCGCCATTGCCGGGGAACCATTGCTGCGTGATCGCCCTGCCCAGGGCCACGCGGACCACGGAGGTCAGTTCGTTCGGATCCGGCTGATTCGGTGCGTACTCCGCCAGTGTTTCGACGATGGTACGCATGTCGCGGATCGAGACCCGCTCCGCGAGCAAATTCTGCAACACCTTGTGCATGTTGGTCAGGGAAATGACGCCAGGAATGAAGTCATCCGTCAGCTTCGGCATTTCCTTGGTAACGCGCTCCATCAGTTCCTGCGTTTCCTGACGGCCAAACAGTTCTCTGGCATGCAGGCTGATCAGGTGATTGAGGTGCGTCGCGACCACGGTACTGGCTTCCACCACGGTGAAGCCCTGAATTTGAGCCTGCTCGCGCATGGCCGGTTCAATCCACACCGCCGCCAGTCCGAATGCCGGATCCACCGTCGGTTCGCCCGGCAGTTCACCAATCGCGCTGCCAGGGTTAATCGCCATCCAGCGCCCCGGATGTGCCGTACCGGTGCCGATTTCCACACCTTTCATCAGAATACGGTAGCCCGCAGGCGGTAATTCGAGGTTGTCGCGGATATGAATCACCGGCGGCAGATAGCCCATTTCCTGCGCGAATTTCTTACGGATGCTGCGGATACGTCCGAGCAGCTCACCGTTCTGAGCAAAATCCACCATCGGGATCAGGCGGTAACCCACTTCCATGCCCAGCGGGTCTTCGAGCTGCACGTCCTGCCAGCTGGCTTCAACCATCTGTTTGCCGCTGTCAGCCGTAGCCGGAATGTCTTCTTTCTCCGCAGGTTTTTTCTGCTCCTGACCGCGTGTCCACCACGCCAGCCCCAACAGACCGGCAGTGAACATCAGGAATACCAGGTTTGGCATCCCCGGAACCATACCGAGTAAGCCCAGAACACCGGCACTCAGCATCATCACGCGCGGGTTGCGGAAAAGCTGGGTCACCATTTGCTCGCCGACGTCTTCATTAGTCCCGACGCGCGTCACGATAACACCGGCAGCGGTGGAGATAACCAGCGCAGGGATCTGCGCGACCAGACCGTCACCGATGGTCAGCAGGGTGTAACTTTCAGCGGCATGACCGAGATCCATACCGTGCTGCAATACACCAACCAGCAGGCCGCCGACGACGTTGATGATCATGATCATCAGACCGGCAACAGCGTCACCACGTACAAATTTACTCGCACCGTCCATCGAACCATAGAAGTCCGCTTCCTGCGTGACTTCGCTGCGGCGCTTTTTCGCTTCGTCTTCACCAATCAGTCCGGCGTTAAGATCCGCGTCGATTGCCATCTGTTTACCGGGCATCCCGTCGAGTACGAAACGCGCGCCCACTTCGGCGATACGCCCGGCACCTTTGGTGATAACCATGAAGTTAATCAGCACCAGGATAATAAACACCACGATACCGATGGCGAAGTTGCCGCCGACCAGGAAGTGGCCGAAGGCTTCGATGACCCGCCCTGCCGCCGCGCCGCCGGTGTGACCTTCCATTAAGATCACACGCGTCGAAGCCACGTTCAGCGACAACCGCAGTAAGGTTGAGAACAGCAGAATGGTCGGGAAAGCAGCGAAATCCAGAGTACGCTGGGTGAACATCGCCACCAGCAGCACCATGATGGAAAGTGCGATGTTGAAGGTAAACAGCAAGTCGAGGATAAACGGTGGCAACGGCAGCACCATCATCGACAGGATGATCAGGATAAGAATTGGACCTGCCAGCACCTGCCATTGTCCGGACTTAAAGTTGGCGGGTAAACGCAGTATCGCGGCCAGATTAGCCATGGGTATCACTCTCTCCTGCTGCAAAATCCAGGCCGTCAGGCACTGGCAAATGTTGAGGTTTTTTCGGGATCAGTCCGCCTTCACGCTTCCAGCGTTTGAGCTGATAAACCCAGGCCAGCACTTCTGCCACAGCTGCATATAGTGCCGCCGGGATCTGCTGACCAATGTCACTGTGCCGGTAAAGTGCACGCGCCAGAGGCGGCGCTTCCAGCATCGGAATTTTGTGTTCAGCACCGAGTTCTTTGATACGCAGCGCCACTTCTCCGGCACCTTTCGCCAGAACTTTCGGCGCACTCATTTTGTTTTCGCTGTACTGCAACGCCACCGCGTAGTGCGTCGGGTTGGTGACGATAACGTCGGCTTTCGGCACATCGGCCATCATGCGGCGTTTTGCCATGGCGCGTTGTTGCTGACGAATACGCCCCTTAACGTGCGGGTCGCCTTCCTGACTTTTATGTTCGTCGCGGATATCCTGCTTACTCATGCGCAGCTTTTTCAGGTTGCTCCAGATTTGCCAGAACACGTCGAATCCGACCATCGGCGTCAGCCCGAGTACCACCATCAGCCCGCAGAACACCACCATATTCAGCGCTTCACCGAGCGCTGGGATCGTCGGTTGCGCCAGAAGGCGCATCATGTCCGGCCATTTATGCCACAAATACAAACCGGCGACGGTGCCAACCAGTAACGCTTTCAGGATGGCCTTCAGCAGCTCCGCCAGCACCTGTCCGGAAAATAAACGTTTGAAACCGGCAATCGGATCCATGCGGCTGAATTTGAATTCAAAGGATTTGCCACTGAACAACAGACCGCCGAGCAGTAACGGTGCCGCGAGTGCGATCAGCACCAGACCGCCAATCACCGGCAATAACGCCCAGACGGCGCGACCAAGTAAAGTCGCCATCTGCTGTAAAACCTGACGGTCATCGCTGACCATGCCGTGATCGAATTTCAGCCCCTGAGAAATCATGACGCCAAGTTGTCGCGCCATCGATTCGCCGGACATCCACAACAGCGTTAAACCGCCCCCGAGCATCAGAACGGAGGTCAGTTCGCGCGAACGCGGGATTTGCCCTTCTTCACGTGCTTTTTCAAGCCTGTGTGCGGTGGGGGCCTCACTTTTTTCGAGATCGCTTTCTTCAGCCACCGGCGGTTCCTGTCAGCAGTTACCCGGCGTGCAAAACACAACGGGTACAATTTCAGGGATAGCATGACAAAAGTGGTGAAGTCTGATGGATTGAAAAGCGATATAAAGAGGCGGCTATTCAGCAGATGAATACCAGAATTGAAATTGCGGATAGGGAAAACACCCCTCAGTAAGATACGAAGAGGTGCTTATTGCTCACGTCCGGACACATCAGAAACCTAATGAGTCCAGCAGGTCGTCTACCTGTTCTTGTGAAGCGACCACGCCGACGCCGTTCGCGTCAAGCTGCGGGCCGTTGAGCAGGCTGTCGGTTTCGCGTTTCTGCTTAACCTGTTGTTCAGGGATATTTTCCATCAGCACCATTAACAGCTGATTTTCAATTTCCTGAACCACGGTCATCATGCGTTTGATCACCTGACCGGTCAGATCCTGGAAGTCCTGCGCCATCATGATTTCCATCAGCTGAGCATTGGTGAAACTGGTGTGCTCAGGGATTTCTTTCAGATAGCTGCGGGTGTCTGTCACCAGTTCGCGTGCATCCGACAATTCAATCGGATTTTCAAACCATTCATCCCAACGCTTATCGAGTTTCTTCGCGGCAGATTCAAGTTTGTTCTGACGAGGTTGCGCGGCTTCAACACAGTTCAGGGCGCGCTCGGCGGCCTGCGCTGTCATGGTGACCACATAATCGAGACGATCGCGGGCATCCGGGATCGCTTCGGCTGCCTGAGCAATGGCCTGATCCAGGCCAAGTTCACGCATACTGTCACGCAACATACGGGTCAGTTGCCCAATGCGGGCGATAATATCGCCCGCGGTTGCTGCATCATTTGCAGGCATTGGTATCTCTGCCATAGGTGTGCTCCTACATGCCCAGTTTTTCGAAGATTTTGCCCAGCTTTTCTTCCAGCGTGGCGGCGGTAAATGGTTTTACAACATAACCACTGGCACCGGCCTGAGCGGCTGCAACGATGTTTTCTTTCTTCGCTTCTGCCGTCACCATCAGCACCGGTAATTTAGCCAGTGCGCCATCAGCACGGATGGTTTTGAGCAGATCCAGACCGTCCATATTTGGCATGTTCCAGTCGGATACCACGAAGTCAAAACCGCCGGAACGCAGTTTGTTTAGCGCATCAACGCCGTCTTCCGCTTCTTCAACGTTGTTGAAGCCCAGCTCTTTCAGCAGGTTGCGTACGATACGACGCATGGTAGAGAAGTCGTCTACTACCAGGAATCTCAGATTTGGATCGGCCATGTTTTATCTACTCCTAAGGTTTGCTACCCAGCTCAAGGCTGAAAAATTAAATACGTAATGCCTGACCGGCTGATATTTGTGCCAGCATCCGCTGACTGATTTGGCTAAGATCCACCACTTCGTTTACGCCGCCGGTGGCGATAGCCTCACGAGGCATACCGAAAACCACACAGCTGGCTTCGTTTTGTGCAAGGGTGTAAGCCCCTGCGCGGTGCATCTCGAGCATGCCGGCGGCGCCGTCATTGCCCATTCCCGTCAGGATCACCCCGACGGCATTGCGTCCGGCGAACTGCGCCACCGAACGGAATAACACGTCAACCGACGGGCGATGGCGATTCACCGCCGGACCGTCGTTCAACTTAACCTGATAGTTGGCGCCGCTGCGCGCCAGTTCCATATGCCGGTCGCCCGGTGCGATATAGGCATGCCCCGGCAAAACGCGCTCGCCGTCTTCGGCCTCTTTCACGGTTATCTGACATAACTTGTTCAGACGCTCCGCAAACGAGCGGGTAAAACCCGGTGGCATATGTTGTGTAATCATCAACGCCGGACACGTCGGCGGCAGCGGTTGCAGCACGTGGCGGATAGCCTCGGTGCCACCTGTTGATGACCCGATGGCAATCAGCTTTTCACTGCTCAGCAACGGTGTATGGCTGAGAATCCGCGGCTGTTCGGTATTCACGCTTTTATTCAGACGCGCTTTTGATGCGGTGCGAATTTTGTCGGCAATCATTTCGCTGTAAGCCAGCATGCCTTCGCGGATCCCGAGCTGAGGTTTGGTAACGAAATCAATCGCCCCCAGTTCCAGCGCACGCAGGGTGATTTCTGAACCTTTACCGGTCAGCGACGACACCATAACGACCGGCATCGGGCGCAGACGCATCAGCTTTTCCAGGAAATCCAGGCCGTCCATGCGCGGCATTTCGACATCCAGCGTCAGCACGTCCGGATTGAATTTCTTGATGAGATCGCGCGCCACCAGAGGATCCGGCGCGGTCGCCACCATTTCCATATCCGGATGGCTGTTAATGATTTCAGTCATCAGCTGACGCATTAACGCCGAATCATCGACGCTCAACACTCTGATTTTATTCATTACCTCTCCTTGGCGAGGCCGTAGACAGTCTGGCCGCGCAAATAAAATTCCCGGCTGATTTGGCTGAAGTTTTCGGAGTGTCCGGCAAACATCAGGCCACCCGGTTTAAGTAACGGAACAAATCGGCGTAAAATTTTCTCCTGTGTTTCTTTATCGAAATAAATCATCACATTACGGCAGAAAATTGCATCAAACGGACCGTTCAGCTGCCACTGATTCGCCAGCAAATTCAGTTGCTGGAAAGCCACCATCTGCGCCAGCTCGGGACGCACCCGCACCAGACCGCTGTGAGGGCCGGTGCCTTTGAGGAAAAATTTCTGTAACTGTTGCGGGCTGAGCGTGCGCAGCTCTTCCAGCCGGTAAACACCGGCCGTGGCTTTCTCCAGTACCTGCGTATCAATATCGCTGGCCTGAATACGGCAGCTGGCCATGCGCGGACCGAGCGCTTCGCTTAGCGTCATGGCGATGGAATAAGGCTCCTCACCGGTCGACGCCGCCGTGCTCCAGACACTGTAATTATTCGGGCGTGAACGGGCATGTTCCGCCAGAATCGGAAAGTGATGCGCTTCGCGAAAGAACGCCGTCAGGTTGGTAGTCAGCGCATTAATAAATGCCTGCCACTCCGGACTGTTGCTGTCACTTTCCAGTAACGCCATGTAACTGCCAAAGTCATTCAGGCCGAGGATACGTAACCGCCGGACAAGGCGGTTGTAGACCATTTCACGCTTATGGTCTGCCAGTACAATTCCCGCACGCTGATAGATAAGTTCACTTATCCGGCGGAAATGGGTATCTGACAGCGGTAAACGCTGGATCATCTGAGCCATGATCGAAGTGTTATCAGCACTCATTGGCGAGCCTGGTTGATTCATGGTGCAGCTCCATTAATGGACAGGTGGTATTACGGGTACCCAATTACTCTTCATCCGCTGACTCTTCATCCGGACGACCCTGTCAGAAGGTTTCCCAGTTATCCGCAGAACCTGCTCGCGCGGGTGCTGCAATTAACGCGGGTTGAGCCACCGGGCGTGGTGCAAAGCCCTGAGCCAGACCGTTATGGCGCGGCAATGCGCCATTGGCGGTGGCAAGA
The DNA here is from genome assembly GCF_003614975.1 of Rahnella bruchi. Taxonomy (GTDB): domain Bacteria; phylum Pseudomonadota; class Gammaproteobacteria; order Enterobacterales; family Enterobacteriaceae; genus Rahnella; species Rahnella bruchi. Next base: position 181,187 of record NZ_QZWI01000007.1, read on the forward strand.
CGGAACACCGAAACCGCGCGGGTCAGGTTTTCAGACTCAGCTTCCAGCGTATGTGTGGAAGAGGCAGCCTGCTGAACCAGCGTGGCGTTTTGCTGTGTCACCTGATCCATCTGCGTCACGGCAATAGAAACCTGCTCAATGCCGCGACTCTGTTCGTCCGACGCAGAGGCGATTTCACCCATGATGTCCGTCACGCGGGTGACGGCACGAACGATGTCATCCATGGTGTTACCGGCAGATTCCACCAGCGCGGAACCCTGGCTGACGCGGCTGACAGACTCATCAATCAGCGCTTTAATTTCCTTGGCGGCCTGCGCACTGCGCTGCGCAAGGCTGCGGACTTCACCGGCCACAACCGCAAATCCGCGGCCCTGCTCACCCGCACGGGCAGCTTCGACAGCCGCGTTCAGCGCCAGAATGTTGGTCTGGAATGCGATGCCATCAATGACGCTGGTAATTGCGCTGATTTTTTTCGAGCTGCCCGCAATGTCATTCATGGTTTTCACCACATTGCCGGTCAGTTCGCCGCCTTTTTCGGCGGTATTCGACGCATCACGCGCCAGCTGAGTTGCCTGACGGGCGTTCTCAGCATTCTGTTTCACCGTGGCGGTCAGCTGTTCCATGCTGGCAGCCGTTTCTTCCAGCGCCGAAGCCTGCTGTTCGGTACGAGAAGACAAATCGGTGTTGCCTGCTGCGATACCTTTCAGGCCTGCAAACATAGTGTCCGCCCCGTGACGAACGGTACGCACCGTTTCTGCCAGCGAGGTCTGCATTTGTTGCAGGCTTTCGAGCATCACTTTGATTTCATAGCGCCCTTCTACGACGATTGGCGCAGAGATATCGCCGGAGCCGATGCGGTCAAAATGGGCACGCATGGTGGTCAGCGGACGGAACAGGATCCGGCGGGTAACCATCAGCGCCAGTGCTGTCAGCGCCAGCAACAACAGGGTGATTACCGTGGTGTTGATCATCACACTCTGATAAGACGCCGCAGTCTGGGTCTGCGCCTGCTGGAAACGACCGCTGACATAGGCGACATAATTGCCGACATCCTGCTGGAACTGATCCTGATATTTTTGCGTCGGGCTGGCGAGAAACGCATCCATGTCGCCACGCGATAGCGAATCAATCAGCACCTGCAACATGCCGTGCAGGGCTTCGTAGCTGGCCTTGTTAACGGCGGTCAGCTGTGATGCCTTTTCAGTTCTGCGCGGCAGAGCCAGGAATGCAGCGTAAGAATCTTCAGCACTTTTCAGGCTGTTTTTCGCATCGGCCATCAGTTGCGTGACAGTTTCCTGAGGCTGTTTCAGTGCCAGACGCGTGGCCGCGCGGTTCAGGGTGTTACGGGTTTGCAGCAGATAAGACCAGCTCTGGCTGAGCGCATCACGCTGCTCAGCGGTGTTGGATATCTGCTCAAAATTCGTTTTATCCGTGTGGGCGGTATACAGTGACAAGCCGCTGCTCACCAGTTGCATCACAAAAAAAACGACTAATAACAAAAACATGCAGGTGGACACACGGATGTGCTTAAACATGGATAACCTCTTTTATGTGCCGGCCCTGACCGGCACAATCTTGCCTATAAAGCATGCGATGTACGTGGCTCAGAAGGTTTCCCAGTTTTCGGTTAAATCTGTACTTTGTGCTCCGCCTTTTCCGGCTTTAGAACCTGAAAGGTTCGGAGTCAACAGAGGCAGTCTTGCCGAAGATGCCGGGTTCTGACGCACGTTGTTATTTGTGGTCTGACTCAGCGTAAACACGGCCACAGATTGCGTCAGCAGGCTGGCCTGCTCTTCCAGTGCCGCCGAAGCGGAAGCGGATTCTTCAACCAGTGAGGCGTTCTGCTGCGTCACCCGATCCATTTCAGTAATGGCTTGTGCGACCTGCTCGATCCCGCGGCTTTGTTCATCAGAAGCCGACGTGATTTCGCCCATAATGTCGGTCACACGCGTGACGGCGTTCACCATGTCATTCATAGTTTCACCAGCACTTTCTGCCAGAACTGAACCGGTATTAATGCGGCTGACAGAATCATCAATCAGCCCTTTAATTTCTTTTGCTGCCTGCGCGCTGCGCTGCGCCAGGGTACGAACTTCACCGGCCACGACCGCAAACCCACGCCCCTGCTCGCCTGCACGAGCGGCTTCGACCGCGGCGTTCAGCGCCAGAATGTTGGTCTGGAAGGCAATCCCGTCGATAACACCGGTAATGTCGGTGATTTTCTTCGAGCTGCTGGCGATGTCATTCATGGTATCAACCACGTTAGCCACCACTTTGCCGCCCTTCTGCGCGGTTTCTGAGGCGCTCAGTGCCAGCTGGCTAGCCTGACGGGCATTTTCGGCGTTCTGTTTCACCGTCGCGGTCAGCTGCTCCATGCTGGCTGCAGTTTCTTCCAACGCAGAGGCCTGCTGTTCGGTACGCGAAGACAAATCACTGTTACCCGCCGAGATTTCGCTCGCGCCACTGTAAATCGCATCGGCACCGTGACGTACGCCGGATACCGTGCGGATCAGTTCGTCCTGCATGTACTTGAGACTATCGGCAAGCTGGCCGATTTCATTACGGCTTTTCACGACTATTTCGTGCGTGAGGTCACCGGTTGCAATTTTGCGGATGGTATCGACGATATTTTTCAGAGGATGGATAAGGATGCGCTGCACGCCGGTCCACGCCAGAATGATGAATACCAGTAAGACAATCAGGACCGTACCCAGCATCCACATCGCATGCGTGAAGGAGTTTTCACTCACTTTCACCGCATCGTTGTAGAGATGATCGTTCTGGTCGATATAGGTCACGAACGCTTTTTCGAAGTTGTCCTGATATTGCTGCGTAGGTTGTTCGAAGAAGTCGTTAATACGCCCCAGACCAATCAGCTCAATCAGTTCAGAAAGCGCATCATGCAGCACCTGATACTGCTTTTTGGCATCCGCGGCGTACTGTGGATTCTGGCTGGCATCTACCGGGATTTTTTGATAATTGGCGAAATGCTGATCGGCGATTTGCAGATCTTTCGTCGCCGTATCAATCAGCTCTTTGACCGTGGCACCGCTGCCCATCTGGTTCGCGTCGAGCATGAAACGGATACCCGCACGGTTTAAGGTGTTACGGGTCTGGAGCAGGTAGATCCAGCTGGCATTGAATTCTGCCTGCTGTAAACGAATCTGCTGAGAAGTCGTGAAGTTGTCTTTATCTGTCTTTAAAGACTTAAAGAACAAGCCTCCGGATACCAACTGTAAAGCACCGAAGACCACCAGTAAGATCACGATTCCCGTGACCACTTTCATACGGTTAAACATGTTGTTCCTTTTTGAATTGGATTTATCTGGAACAGTTATCGGCAGAAAGTGCGGGAACTTTATGTGATGAGGATCGGATTTTTTCGCAGGGAAATCGGGGGGCAGGCAACCGTGGCGACAAAACGCTTCAACAGCGCGATACGTTGTGCGTCAGGGTTACCAGCAGGTCGTTGTGGATAGTCAGCACGACGCCTTTAAGTAATTCTGTGGTGTTATCGATTTGGAAAAGGGTTTTGAGTTTATCGATATCGTTGCCGATTTTACGCCCTTCAGGGAAAGGCGTTTTTTTCAATTGGTTTCGAGTTTTCGTTCTCTCCCTCTTACGTTAAACAACCCATAACTCAGCAGCGCGAGGATCCATACACCTATCCCGCCATACATCAGAATTCCGGCAAATCCCTCTGTCAGCACCTGTTCAACCTGACTATGCGCTAATGACACGTCGCTTCCACCGGCAATACGCTCAGCCAGCGCATAAGGATCCGCCGCGCCAGGTATTATTTTCTTCAAACTTTCGGCTATACCCGTAACAAGCAGACTGCCCATCAGCGCAATGTTGATAGCCAGCGTAATCAGCCGTGCACTGATATCCATTCCCGAGGCCATGCCCGCGCGACTGCCGGGTACCGAACTCGTTGTCGTATTGGTGACGGGAGTGTTGGTCATGCCGAGCGCTGCGCCTGCCAGTAATGCGCCGGGGAGCAGGCTTTGATGATAATTGACCGCAATTTGCATCAGCATAAACCCCGCTCCTATCGCAAACAGTCCCAACGGAATAATACGTGCGGCACCAAACCGTGAAGTGAGCTTTTCACCCAGCGGCGGCAACAGTAATGTTGGCAAGGTATACGCCAGTAATGCCAGGCCGGTTGAAAAACTGTCATAGCCCAGCCCGCTCTGGTAATACACCGGCAGATAAATCATCAGTGGCCAGAAACTGAAGTTCATGCCAACCGACCCCATCAGCGCCCCGGAAAATGGCCGGATGCGAAAGACTGAAAAATCAAACATCGGGCGCGGATGCCGTTTTTCTATCCCCACAAACAACAATGCGCTTAGCAAAGTCAGCAGCAACAATATGCGTGCCAGCGTGCCGCTCCAGCCAAGAACACTTCCCTGCGTGATCAGATACGTTGCGCCAAGCACCGTGGCAGAAAGCGTCAGCAGCCCCCCCACATCGAGCTTTTTCGCCTGTATGTCCCTTGACTCCACTACGTTGGTCAGGGCCAGAATCAGCGTGATGATGGCGATAAATACGTGGATCAGAAATACCCAGTGCCAGCTCATCCATGTCACCAACATGCCGCCGATAACCGGCCCAAACCCCAGCCCGAAACCGAACGTAATTCCCCATGCGGCAAATGCCTGACTGCGTGCTTTTCCTTGCGGGAATTGCGACGACAAAATCGCAATCAGACACGTCAGCATTGCCCCGCCGCTCAGTCCCTGCAGGAAGCGTCCGGCAATCAGCCAGGCGGCGCTGCCCGCCAGACCGCACATCAGAGAGGTCAACCCGAAAGCGGCAATACTGATAATAAATACCCGTTTGCGACCATAACGATCGGCCAGCGTACCGGTTGCCATCAGTACCGTCGTACAGGCCAGCGTGTAGGCATTCATAATCCACTGCAGCTCACGAAAGCTGGCATGTAACTGCTGTTCAAGTACCGGCGAAATCACCGGAACGCTGGAGATTTCCAGTCCGGACATCAGGGCTGCCAGACAAACTGCCATCAGTGCCAGGGTGTTCTTCATATCGTATTCCTGCAAATGTTCAGAGAACGACAGCATGTAAGATTGCGCGCGTTGTAGAAATCAGGCCGGATGCCATGTATCGTCAAGATCATGCCAATATGAGGATTCATGTTAATGCTTAAAGCTGAAACGACGGCGATGGCTTCTGTCCATGCTCCGAAAAACCGGCGTCTGGTTTTGCTGGCTTATGAATGTCTGTGCACTTTTGAATTCGGCATTGCGGTTGAAGCTTTTGGTCGCGCCGATGAACTGACGGGAGAACCGCTTTACGAGTTATCCGTCGCGTCAGCAGAAGAAGGAACCTTTGGCGCACAAGGCGGTGTCCGGCTGGTGGTTGATGGTGGGCTGGAATTGCTGGAAGACGCGGGAACGATTGTGATCCCCGGCTGGCGCAGCATCCACGAACCGGCTTCTGAACGGCTGATTACGGCACTGCAAAAAGCGCATCAAAGCGGGACGAGAATTGTGTCTATCTGTGCGGGAAGTTTCGTGCTCGGCGCTGCCGGTTTACTGGACGGCAAACGCGCCACCGCCCACTGGAACAGCACCGATGTACTTGCGCAGAGATTTCCAAACGTTCAGGTCGAGCACGGCATGATATATGTCGATGAAGGCAGCATCATCACCTCTGCCGGGGGAGCGGCGGGCGTCGACTTGTGTCTGCATCTGATCCGACGCGATTACGGCATTGAAGTTGCGAACCGCACGGCGCGCCGCATGGTGACACCGCCGCTGCGCGAGGGAAATCAGGCGCAGCTTATCCAGCAACCGGTCCCGCGTCATCAGACCAAAACGCTCGCCCCCATGCTGGACGATTTGCGCAGTCATCTCAATACGCCGCTGGTGATTGAGCAACTCGCCACACAGGCAGGCATGAGTCGTCGTACTTTCTTGCGCCGTTTTCACGATGCCACCGGCACAACGCCGGGCGAATGGATGCTGGGAGTCAGGCTGGAAAAAGCCTGCGCCCTGCTGGAAAACGGGAAACTGAGTGTTGATCGCGTAGCCGAACAAGCAGGATTTGGATCACCTGAAACGCTGCGGCACCACTTCCGTCAGCGGCTGGGAACAACCCCGACTAAATGGCGGAAAGAGTTTATTGGGAAAAATCTGGTGGGATGAAATAGGTGGCGGGGATGCCTGTATGGCAGTGAACATCCAGAACAACAGGCATCGGCCTATACCAATTTTCTAAGCTGCCTGTACGGCAGTGAACCGTTCAGTTTTCTGTTTCTGGCGTTGAACTACGAAAGATTATTCCTGTTTGGGCAAAAATACCCTCTTTTTTTGATGGGTAACAGGATTTATAAAAATCAAAGAGTTAGACAAAGTGCAGAAAAGAGGGTGAGTTCGAAGATGGCATTAATACCCCATCCCGGCCTTCCCCTTCGCAGGGGCAGGAGAAATGCTACATCCCTTCCACCTTTGAATTTACGTAAGAGAAACAGAACGAAGGTTTTATTCGATCGACTTTGGCTTGCTCAAAAATCTTGCTGAACGGAGCGGCTTCGAGACCTATGGCTCGAAGACCGAGAGAAGGCACCGCGGAGCGGCAAGATTTTGCGCCACACGCTGTGTTGACAGAATATGTCCGTCGCACCCGCGACAGCGCGGAGTAAAAAGAGCGTGGAGTCCAGAGGCCCGCGCGAGTGCGGGTCTCTGGACTGGTGTGGGCGGCGAGCCCAGGATCTTGACTTTAAGACTCAAATCTTAGTAACGCTATCAACCAGTGCCATTTCTTCACTGCTCAGCAGTTTTTCGATGTCCACGAGGATCAGCATCCGGTCGCCGAGCGAGCCGAGGCCGGTCAGGTATTCTGTCGACATGGTTACCGCGAATTCTGGTGCCGGACGGATCTGTTCCTGACTCAGTGACAGCACATCGGATACGCCATCAACAACAATACCGACCACGCGGTTTTCGAAGTTCAGAACGATCACCACGGTGTTTTCATTGTAAATCACATCTTCCTGAGCGAATTTCACGCGCAAGTCGAGGATTGGCACGATAACGCCACGCAGGTTGGTGACACCTTTAATAAATGCAGGCGTGTTAGCGATGCGGGTTACCTGATCGTAGCCGCGGATTTCCTGCACTTTAAGGATATCAATGCCGTATTCTTCGTCGCCTAAAGTAAAGATCAGAAATTCCTGACCTACTGTTTCGCCCGCAATTTTAGACACGGTTGCAAGTCCTGCCATGTTGTTCACCTTTGCTTTTATCTTTAAATTGGCCTGAGTTTTCACACCCGGCGACAATGAATGTCGCCGGAAGCTTTGCTTGTTATGCGGCAGATACGCCCGTTGCCAGTTTGTCGCGGTTAAGTGCCTGCAATGCAGACACATCAACGATCAGCGCCACGCTGCCGTCGCCTAAAATGGTGGCAGCGGAAATACCCGGCACTTTGCGATAGTTACTTTCCAGGTTTTTCACCACCACCTGGTGCTGACCAATAAGTTGATCAACCAGCAAGGCGTAGCGGCGTCCGGCGCTTTGTAAGATCACCACGATGCCCTGAGTCGCTTCTGTTTTCGCATCTTTCACGTCAAAGACGTTGTAGAGTTCAACCAACGGCAGGTACTCACCACGTACCTGCAGAACGCGTTCGCCACCGGCCAGCGGATGCAGGTCTTCGGCCAGCGGTTGCAGTGATTCCATCACCGCATTCAGTGGAAGTATGAAGACCTCTTCGCCAACTTTAACGGACATACCGTCGAGAATCGCCAGCGTCAGCGGCAGCAGGATACGGATGGTCGTGCCCTTCCCTTGCTGGGAATGGATTTCGACATGACCGCCCATTTCCTGAATGTTACGTTTCACCACGTCCATGCCGACACCTCGGCCTGACACATCCGTGACTTTCTCAGCGGTCGAGAACCCGGCAGCAAAAATCAGCATGCCGACTTCTTCATCGCTCATGTTTTCGCTGACGTTCATGCCCTGCGACGCGGCTTTCGCCAGAATACGTTCGCGATTCAGACCTGCGCCGTCATCGATGACTTCAATGCAGATGTTGCCGCCCTGATGTTCGGCGGACAGCGTCAGATTGCCGGTCGGTTCTTTGCCGTTGGCAAGACGCACTTCCGGCGTTTCCACACCGTGGTCGAGGCTGTTACGCACCAGGTGCGTTAACGGGTCAATGATACGTTCGATCAGGCTCTTATCCAGTTCGGTGGAGCTGCCGAGCAATGTCAGTTCAATCTGCTTATTCAGTTTGCTGGCCAGATCTCGCACCAGACGCGGGAAGCGACTGAAGACAAATTCCATTGGCATCATACGAATCGACATCACCGATTCCTGCAAATCACGGGCGTTGCGTTCCAGTTGGCCCATGCTGTTGAGCAGGTCACTGTGCACCACCGGATCCAGCAGGTCTGAACGCTGTGCCAGCATCGACTGGGTGATAACCAGTTCGCCGACCAGGTTAATCAGCTGATCCACTTTCTCTACGGCCACACGGATGCTGGTAGATTCAGCCGCTTTAGGGGCGCGCGCTTTTGGCGGTTCGCTGCCTGGAACCGCAGTCAGAACCGGAGCCTGACGCACGGCGACCGGCGCGGCTTCAGTCACTGCCGGAGCGGAGGCTGCAACAGGAGCGGAAGGTACGGAAGCAGACGCCTGTGTGAAACTGATCTGTTCCGGTTCCAGTACAAAACAGAGCACGGCGATAATGTCATCTTCGGTCACCGTGGTGATAAGCGTAGCTTCCACACTGTCTGCGGTTTGTACCGGATCTTTGATTTCGCCCAGGTTGCCCAGCTCTTCGAGCATCACCGGGACTTCCTGCGTTTTCAGCCCGGAAAGACGTACACGCATACCGCCACTGCCCGCTGTCTGGGCAACAGGTGCCGGTGCTGCCACGGCAAGTTCGTCTTCCACTAGATGAAGATCTGCCGCAGGCTCGCGCTGTTCTTGCGCTTCGAGGGCCAGTTGTCTCAGGGCTGCACAGATATACTCAAAGCTTTCTGCGTCAGGATCCCGGGAAGATTTATAGGCGTCGAGTTGCTCCTGCATAATGTCTTTTGTTTCCAGAAACAGGTTGATGATGTCGGTGCTCAGGCTCATTTCAGCGCGACGTGCACCGTCGAGCAGGTTTTCCAGTAAGTGAGTCGTTTCCTGTAAAACCGTAAATCCAAACGTTGCTGCCCCGCCTTTGATTGAGTGCGCTGCGCGAAAAATTGCATTGAGCTGCTCAACATCCGGGGCCTGCGGATCAAGTAACAACAGATGTTGTTCCATGTCCGCCAGCAGCTCGTCTGCTTCATCAAAAAATGTCTGATAAAAATCAGTAATATCCATGCTCACGTGATCACCTCTGCTGTGAATCGCGGCTTGTTAATGTGTCGCAGGTGCCGTGCCTGCCGCGACAGCCGGAGCTGCCGTCGCAGGTTGAGCGCCTGCCGAGGGTGTCACTGGCGTCTGCGTCTCAATCCCGGTTATTGATGGTGCCTGTACTTGTGATGGTGCTGGTGCTGCTGATGAATCAGGTACTGCTGGTGCAGCCGGAGCCGGGCTCATTTTTGGCGCCAGCGCGGGTGCCGTCTGACGTCCCGGCACTTGTCTTTGCAGTTCGCCTGCGTCACTGATCGTGATCGCTTCGCCCTCGCTGTTTTCTCGTTCAATAGCTTCTTCAGCGTGTTTATTAAGAACTAAAATGCTGATGCGCCGGTTAATCGCGTCGCCCGCAGGATGGTTTTTTAACTGCATAGTGGATCCCATGCCCATCACGCGCAGAACTTTGCCTTCGCTGAGTCCGCCGATAATCATTTCGCGACGTGAGGCATTCGCACGATCTGTCGAGAGTTCCCAGTTGCTGTATCCGCGTTCACCCTGCGCATACGGCATATCATCGGTATGACCGGCAAGGCTGATTTTGTTCGGGAAATCATCCAGTACCGGCCCGATAGCGCGCAGAATATCGCGCATATACGGCTCGACAATCGCACTGCCCAGCTGGAACATCGGACGATTTTTGCTATCAATAATCTGGATCCGCAGACCCTGCTCGGTCAGATTGATCATCAGATGCGGGCGCAAATCTTTGAGCCGCGGATCGGATGCCAGCATGTCTTCAAGTTTCTGCTGCAACCGTTGTAAATCCCCGGCCTCGCGTTTGCTCTCGCCCTGTGACTGATCCATTTTATGCACTTCGCCATCCTGCACGGTCGGGTCTTCCCCGCCGCCAGGGATCGGGCTGGTTGCATCACTGCTGCGCGGCCCGCCGGTTATCGCCACCGCCAGCGGTGTACGAAAGTATTCGGCAATTTGCACCAGTTCTTTAGGGCTGGAGATCGAAATCAGCCACATCACCAGGAAGAAAGCCATCATCGCTGTCATAAAATCAGCGTAAGCAATCTTCCACGAACCGCCGTGATGCCCTCCGCCGTGCTTACTCTTTTTCTTGCGGACAACAACGATTGGATGGCTCTGATGCTTCATACTTTTTCTTCTTCAGTTTGTTTCTGACCCGGCGACTTAACCTGGCGAACGTGCTCCTCCAGTTCGATAAAGGAAGGACGCTCAGAGGTGTACAACGTCTTACGGCCAAACTCGACGGCAATTTGTGGCGCATAGCCATTGATACTTGAAAGCAATGTCACTTTGATGCACTGCATCATCTTGGCGTTTTCCGCGCTTTTCTGGCGCAGGACGCTGGCCAGCGGAGAAATAAAACCGTACGCCAAAAGGATACCGAGGAAGGTTCCGACCATCGCATGCGCAATCAACGCACCCAGTTCTGCTGCCGGGCGGTCCGCCGCGGCCAGGGTATGAACGATGCCCATAACCGCAGCAACGATACCGAAGGCAGGCAGCGAGTCGCCAACCAGCGCCAGGCTGTTAGCAGGGACTTCGCTTTCGTGCTCGTAAGTTTCGATTTCCTCATCCATCAATGCTTCAATTTCAAAAGCATTCATGTTGCCGCTCACCATCAGGCGCAGGTAATCCGTCAGGTATTCGACTAAATGTTTATCGGCAAGGATGCGCGGATAATTAGCGAAAATATCGCTTTCGTTGGGATTGTCGATGTCATTTTCCAGCGACAGCATCCCCTGTTGACGTGATTTCGCCAGCAACCGGTACAGCAACGCCATCAAATCCATATACAACGCTTTGTTGTATTTCGATGCGCGAAACAGCTGAGGCAGCGCGCGCAGTGTGGACTTAATCGCTTTACCGTTGTTACCCACGAAAAAGGCACCGATGCCTGCACCGGCTATGATGAGTAATTCTGCGGGTTGGTATAACGCGCCCAGTTCACCGCCGACGAGCATGAAACCGCCGAACACTGAGCCCAACACCACGATGTAACCTATTATCACTAGCACGATGAATCCTTAATTCGATGTGGTTTTAGGGCGAGGAAAAGCGCGAGCCATGTTTTTGCCAACATTTATGCCGCTAAAACGTGCATAAAAGATGTCAGATAATGACTGAGATGTTCGGGGGAAATTGATGAGCGGTGTTACCACCGCTCAGAAAGACTTACTGCAACCCAACCATCTCAAACAGCGCGCTTGACCTGTTCGTCCAGCTCTTGAGATGTTATATCGGCAACCTGCGGGGAAAGTTTACGTTTTTTTACGGCTCGGGATGGGGGCTGGCAAAGACTGCAAACAAACCCGTGACGGGGCTGGTGTGCATGGGTAATAAATGAACCTTCACAGCAGTTACAGGCAGAGAGCTGCAACATGCCGCTGTCGACAAAACGGACCAGTGTCCACGCGCGTGTCAGCGCGAGGATCGGCGCTTCACCTGGCTGTTCCGGACATTGTTCGAGATACAGACGGTAAGCCTTAATCACCGCTTCCACCCCATTACAATGTCCGCTCTTTAAGAGGAAAGAGTACGCGTTGTAAAACATGGAAGAATGAATGTTTTGTTCCCAGGTCATAAACCAGTCGGTCGAGAACGGTAACATTCCTTTCGGCGGAGGACTTCCACGCAGTTCTTTGTACAGTCTGATCAGTCGGCCACGACTTAATTGCGTTTCGCTTTCCAGCATCTGCAATCGGGCACCCAGCGTAATCAATTCCATGGCAAGCTGAATGTCGCGCGCTTCCTGAACGATACTTTTTTCTGCCGGTTTGGTTGACGCATCTTTCCCAGACATAGCTACGCCCTTTTCTTCATCGCGCCGCTATCTTTCGCAGCCAGACCTTTAAGCAAATGGCTGGACAACAGAATACCGGTATGGATTTGCTGTAAATCATCCACCCGAGATTCCTGTGTCAGGCGTTCTATTGTTTTACTGTCATCAAAGCGAAACTGGCACAAAAGCTGGTTCGTTTCAGCAAGCTTTACCATTTGCGGCAACGTAAGCTGGCCAAGTGTTTCTGCCATGACGTCATCAATTCCCAACCGGAACATAGCTGAGGCTTTTTCGTCGTTAATCAAACGCTGCGCCAACAGTAAATATGACAGGTTGATATCATATATGTGCTTAAGCAATTCGGACATTCTGTTCTACCCCATTACCGATGCCACTTTTAAAGGTGGCTGATTGATAGACATATTCCATGCAGCGAGCGTTTTACCCGGCGTGACTGGAGTATTTTTTACTATCAAAACAATTGGATCATTGGCTGTTTAATAAATCTCACGATGACAATTAGATTTATCCCGCGGTATTTACTTCACCGCCAATACAAAGTTGTTCCTGATGTAAACTAAATTAATTGTGACAATTGCACTGCTAAGTATTAGTGAAACACTTTAGTTTTGATGTAGTGGCAGGGTCCGTTGCTGTGATGGCGTGTCATTCAGTGAAACGCTTTTACATACATTATTAGGAATAATCTTACTACGACGCAACTCTAACCCCGTTCCCTTTACACATACAATCTTGTCGTGGACGAATTTTGAATAAAGTGTGACGCGCATCACACTTTTGTGATTTATTTTGACTCCAAAAGTGCAATTTATCGTGAGTATTTGCGTAAATTTAAGTCAAAAGTAAAAAACCGTCTAAAAAGCTGTCTTCAAACTGTCTTTTTTCGCCTTTTTTAGATCATTTTGTACAAAGACCACCTAAAGCCAAATGATTAGCACACGCAGTAATTAATCATAGTGCATGTAGTTTTTTATCCTGCTAATTTCAAATAGCATGATCATTGTGCTAATTATGCACAACCCAGTCAGGGCGGGGGTTTTCGGGGAGTTGTCTTAAGGAATTGTGTTTAAAATAAGTACGGATTGTTTCGAAATCGTGAGCAACCACGTGGTTTCAAAAGTAAAAAGAAAATGATTGTAATAATTTATTACAGCGCGAAAGGAGATATCCAGTCATAAGACCAGATTGATAAGGATAAGTGATGAAACAGCAGATTTTTGCCGTGCTTACGTATCGGCAACTCTTCATGAAAACTTTAATGATTGGGGTTAAAAAAGTGGTTTATGTGGCGCAAGCGTAAATTAAAAGCTTAAGAATAGGATTTTTATTACCTGACCAGCTGCACTCACTCGCTTTTACGTACAAAATACGAATAAAACACAACTTTTGCGCAGAGGGTTTCAGGTATAAGTGAATAGCCTGCAAAAGTGAAGGTCATTAAATTGTCTTATTCCTGAAATACGTTTCCAGGATACTGTTGAACAGTGATTACTTTCATTCAAAGCGATTTGATTTGTCATTGAACGTTAATACAGCAAACTAAAAAAAGGCCTGCTGATATTTCAGGCAGGCCATAACTTATTATTATCCAAAAACCGTTTAACGATTAAAAAGGCATAGATCGCGGGTCCGGATACTGATACTCAAAACCGAGTTCTTTACAGATCCGCTCACCATCTACAATTTTGCCCTTTCCTGCTGAAGCTTCATCAGCAAATGTTGGCGGTTGCAGCCCCATCTGTCTGGCCAGTGCCGGATAGAAATCAGCTTTAGCCGGATGTTTCGGCGCGCATAAGTTGAAGGTATGCCCTCCTTTTGGCCGGCTAAGCAGTAATGCGATTGCCGCCACAACGTCATCCTGATGCACCAGATTGACACCGTGCTGTCCGCCTTTCACCTGTGTTTTACCCGCCATGAAACGGCCAGGATGACGGTCTCCGCCCACCAGACCCGCCAGTCGCAGCACGTCGACCGAAGTATTGGGCAATCCGTGGAACCAGTTCTCCAGCTCTTTGAGGACCTTGCCGCTCGTTGTTACCGGCTCCAGAGGTGAATCTTCACGCACAGTGCCTTCTGCTTCTCCATAAACTGACGTCGAACTGGTGAAAATAATCCGCTTCACGTTATGCGCCAGCGCGCTGTCAGTTAGAAGCTGCACTGCCTGGAAATAAAGTTCACTTCCCTCTACAGTCCGGCGCGCAGGCAGAGTGATAATCAGGGCATCAACATTGAGCAGACGATCAAGGTCCTCCGCTTCGCACTCCATTTCTGGCGCGAAAACCAGCGGAAAGCATTCGATCCCCACCATTCTTGCGGCGTCCACTCCATCGAGCGTCGTTTTGCTGCCCACCACATCGTAACCTTTTGAAGCCAGCGCCATCGCCAGTGGCATTCCCAGCCAGCCCAGACCGATAATCGAAACCTTCTTCATACTTTGCTCCGTTTGTTCAGAGGCATTTGGCATCACATCACCAACTGCTGATATCTTCCTTTATACTAGCAAATATCGCCTTTTCCCCGTTCAGTCTGCGTAAGGTTTTCTTCAGGTCTGTTAACAGATCATTCAATTTTTAGATGAAACCCCTTCCTCTGATAAGAAAAACTCATCATCCGAAAAAAAGGTTGCGCTGCTGCCGCCCGATAGTTTAGTTTTATTGGCAACGAATTTGATATGTGCGGCGAATGACTCAAACCTGGATCACGCGGCATTTAAATCACCCGATTGAGATACTGACATGACAAACGTTCTGATTAACCATCATCATCACCATCACCCTGACTAGTCTTTCAGGCGATTGGTGCTGGGAGACTGTTTAGATCTTCCAGTGGCGCAGAACGCAGAGATAGCCCCCGGAAGATTTCTTCCGGGGGCTTTTTTTTGGCCTGACGGATTGAAGTTGAAGAATTTTACACAAAACGATTTATATAAATAATTGAGAAACTGAGGTCATCATGCTGGATAAAACACGTTTACGGATAGCAATGCAGAAGTCGGGTCGCCTGAGCGATGAATCACGCGAATTGCTGGCGCGCTGCGGCATTAAAATCAATCTTCAGGAACAGCGTCTCATCGCTTTCGCTGAAAACATGCCCATCGACATTTTGCGCGTACGTGATGACGATATCCCGGGACTGGTGATGGATGGCGTGGTTGATCTGGGTATCATCGGCGAAAATGTGCTGGAAGAAGAGCTGCTGAGCCGTCGCGCACAAGGCGAAGACCCGCGTTACTTCACGCTGCGTCGGCTGGATTTCGGCGGCTGCCGTCTGTCACTGGCGACTCCGCTGGACACCGAATACACCGGCCCGCAAAGTCTGCAAAACGCGCGTATCGCCACCTCTTATCCGCACCTGCTCAAGCAATACCTCGACAAAAAAGGTGTTGATTTCAAATCCTGCCTGCTGAACGGCTCTGTTGAAGTCGCACCCCGCGCTGGTTTGTCTGATGCGATTTGTGACCTGGTGTCGACCGGCGCAACGCTGGAAGCCAACGGCCTGCGCGAGGTGGAAGTGATTTACCGCTCAAAAGCCTGTCTGATCCAGCGCGACGGCGAAATGCCACAGGAGAAGCAACTGCTGATCGACAAAATGATGACCCGTATTCAGGGCGTTATTCAGGCTCGCGAATCCAAATACATTATGTTGCACGCGCCAAGTGAGCGTCTGGACGAAATCGTGGCCCTGCTGCCGGGTGCAGAACGTCCGACCATTCTGCCACTGGCAGGCGATCAGCAACGCGTGGCCATGCACATGGTCAGCAGTGAAACTCTGTTCTGGGAAACTATGGAGAAACTGAAAGCGCTGGGCGCCAGCTCCATTCTGGTTCTGCCAATCGAAAAAATGATGGAGTAAGCCATGAAGCCTGACGCGTTCACTACCCCGATTGACTGGCAGCAATGCGACGAGCAACAGCGTCGCGAGCTGCTGACACGCCCGGCGATTTCGGCGTCCGACCGTATTACCGAATCTGTCAGTGAAATTCTGCGCCGTGTGCGCAGTGAAGGTGACAGTGCGCTGCGCGAGTTTTGCGCCCGCTTTGATAAGACTGAAGTTCAGGAATTGCGCGTCACTGCACAGCAAATCGAGGCCGCTTGCGCGCGTTTGGGCGATGACGTTAAACAGGCGATGGCTCATGCCGTCCGCAATATCGATACGTTCCATCAGGCGCAAAAACTGGCTGTCGTCGATATCGAAACCCAGCCGGGCGTGCGTTGTCAGCAACTGACACGTCCTATTCAGTCCGTGGGCCTGTATATTCCGGGCGGTTCTGCACCGCTGGTTTCCACCGTATTAATGCTGGCAACTCCGGCACGTATCGCCGGATGCCAGAAAGTGGTGCTGTGTTCCCCGCCACCGATTGCCGATGAAATTCTGTATGCTGCGCGACTTTGTGGCGTGGAAGAGGTGTATCAGCTTGGCGGTGCGCAGGCGATTGCGGCGCTGGCTTTCGGCACCGAAACTGTGCCGCGTGTGGCAAAAATCTTCGGGCCAGGCAATGCCTATGTGACAGAAGCCAAACGTCAGGTTAGCCAGAGTCTGGACGGCGCGGCGATTGATATGCCTGCCGGGCCTTCCGAAGTACTGGTGATTGCGGACAGCGGCGCTACACCTGATTTCGTGGCCTCTGATTTACTTTCACAGGCTGAACACGGCCCGGATTCTCAGGTGATTTTGCTGACACCGGACATAAAAATGGCACAAGCCGTTGGCGAAGCCGTTGAACGTCAGTTGCAGACATTATCCCGCAGCGAAATCGCCCGTCAGGCGCTGGCAAGCAGCCGTCTGATTGTGGCGAAAGACCTCGCGCAATGCATCGAAATCAGCAATGCGTACGGGCCTGAGCACTTAATTTTGCAGACCCGTGAACCTGAACAACTTGTCGACAGCATCACCAGCGCCGGTTCGGTATTTCTCGGTGACTGGTCGCCGGAATCAGCGGGCGATTACGCTTCCGGTACCAACCACGTTTTACCGACTTACGGTTACACCGCGACCTGTTCCAGCCTCGGTTTGGCCGACTTCCAGAAACGTATGACCGTTCAGCAGTTAACGCCTGAAGGTTTGCTGGGTCTGGCGAATACGATTGAAACGCTGGCGCAGGCAGAACAGCTGACCGCACACAAAAATGCCGTGACTTTGCGCGTGAATGCTTTAAAGGAGCAACGCTGATGAGCAACGAAAACAACCTCAGCGTTCAGGCGCTGGCACGTAAGAATGTGCAGGAACTGACACCGTATCAGTCCGCCCGCCGTCTGGGGGGAAATGGTGATGTCTGGCTGAATGCCAACGAATACGCCATCGCGCCACAGTTCGAACTGACACAGCAAACGTTTAACCGTTACCCGGAATGTCAGCCTGCGCTGGTCATCAACCGTTATGCAGCTTATGCCGGAGTGGATCCGGAACAGGTGCTGGTCAGTCGTGGCGCAGACGAAGGCATCGAGCTTTTGATCCGCGCTTTCTGCGAACCGGGCAAAGACGCTATCCTTTATTGTCCGCCAACGTATGGCATGTACAGCGTGAGTGCCGAAACCATTGGCGTTGAAGGCCGCACAGTGGCTGCGAAAGCCGACTGGTCTCTGGATATACCTGCCATTGAAGCCGCCCTCGACGGCGTGAAACTGGTGTATGTGTGCAGCCCGAATAACCCGACCGGTAATATCATTGACCCTGATGAAATCCGCGCCGTACTGGAAATGACCCGTGGTCGCGCGATTGTGGCGGTCGATGAGGCGTATATCGAATTCTGCCCGCAGGCAACGGTTTCCGGCTGGTTGCAGGAATATCCGCACCTGGCAATTTTGCGCACGCTGTCCAAAGCCTTCGCGCTTGCCGGTTTACGCTGCGGCTTTACGCTCGCCAACAGTGAACTGATTGCTTTATTAATGAAAGTCATCGCGCCTTATCCTTTATCTACGCCGGTTGCCGATATCGCGGCCCAGGCGCTGAGCCCGGAAGGACTGGCCGTTATGCGCCAGCGCGTGGCGGAAGTGATTGAAAACCGCGAATGGTTGCTGGCAGAACTGGAAAAATGCGACTGTGTTGAAGAGGCCTTTGCGAGCGACACGAACTACGTACTGGTCCGCTTCACCGCTTCAAGTTCAGTATTTAAAAACCTCTGGGATCAGGGCATTATCCTGCGTGACCAGAACAAGCAACCGGGGCTTTCCGGCTGCCTGCGTATTACGATTGGTACGCGCAGTGAATTGCAACGCGTGATTGACGCACTGCAACCATTGCCGGGCGCAAACGCCACGACCATCAATGATAATCAAAATAGCCCCCGCAAGGAGCACATGTGAGCCAGAGTCCGTTATTGCAAAAAACACTGTTTATCGACCGCGACGGTACGCTGATTTCTGAGCCACCGGAAGATTTCCAGGTGGATCGTCTGGATAAACTGGCTCTTGAGCCCGGTGTTATTCCGGCACTGCTGGCACTGCAAAATGCCGGATTCAAACTGGTGATGATCACCAACCAGGACGGTCTGGGTACCGCCAGTTTCCCGCAGGAAACCTTCGACCCGCCGCACAACCTGATGATGCAAATCCTGACCTCTCAGGGCATCGTTTTTGATGAAGTGCTGATCTGCCCTCACCTGCCGGCAGATCACTGCGATTGCCGTAAACCTAAAACAAAACTGGTCGCCGGTTATCTGGAAAGCGGCGTGCTGGACACGGCTAATAGCTATGTGATTGGTGATCGTGATACCGATATCCAGCTGGCTGCTAATATGGGCATCGCCGGGCTGCGTTATCAGCGCGATACACTGAACTGGACTGCAATTGCTGACCAACTGACTAAACGTGACCGTCACGCAAAAGTGAACCGCGTGACGCGTGAAACAGCGATTGATGTGGATGTCTGGCTGGACCGCGAAGGCGAAAGCAAAATCCGCACCGGCGTCGGCTTCTTCGACCATATGCTGGATCAGATTGCGACTCATGGCGGTTTTCGTATGAACATTGAAGTGAAAGGCGATTTGTATATCGACGATCACCACACTGTCGAAGACACCGCTCTGGCATTAGGCGAAGCGCTGAATAAAGCGCTGGGGGATAAGCGCGGCATCGGGCGTTTCGGATTCGTTCTGCCAATGGATGAATGTCTGGCACGCTGCGCGCTGGATATCTCAGGCCGTCCGCACCTGGAATATAAAGCTGAGTTTAATTATCAGCGTGTCGGCGACCTGAGCACGGAAATGGTCGAGCACTTCTTCCGCTCACTGTCTTACGCGATGGCCTGTACCCTGCACCTGCGCACCAAAGGCAAGAACGATCACCACCGTGTCGAAAGCCTGTTTAAAGTCTTTGGCCGCACGCTGCGTCAGGCCATTCGCGTGGAAGGCAACACCCTGCCGAGTTCGAAAGGAGTGCTGTGATGAATGTCGTTATCCTTGATACCGGCTGCGCCAACCTCTCTTCCGTGAAATACGCGGTGCAACGCCTGGGCTATGAGCCGACGGTGAGCCGCGAAGCGGAAATTGTGTTGCAGGCTGACAAACTGTTTTTGCCAGGTGTCGGAACAGCTCAGGCCGCGATGGAACAACTTGAGCAACGCGAGCTGATCGACCTTATCAAAGCCTGCACACAACCGGTGCTGGGTATTTGTCTGGGCATGCAGTTGCTGGCGTCTTCCAGTGAGGAAAATGGTGGGATTGATACGCTGGGCATTATCGAAACACCGGTAAAACGCATGCAGGATAGGGGTTTACCGCTGCCGCACATGGGCTGGAATCAGGTTATCGCCAATGCCGACAGTCACCTTTTCCGCGGTATTGATGAAAACGCCTACTTCTATTTTGTTCATGGATTTGCCATGCCGGTATGCGAAAACACCATCGCGCAGACACTTTACGGTGAGCCTTTCAGCGCCGCCGTGCAAAAAGACAACTTCTTCGGCGTGCAGTTTCATCCCGAGCGCTCCGGTGCCGCTGGCGCACAGTTGCTGAAAAACTTTCTGGAGATGTAAACAGCATGATTATTCCCGCTTTAGATTTGATCGAAGGAAGTGTGGTGCGTTTGCATCAGGGCGATTACGGTCAGCAACGTGACTACGGCAACGATCCGCTGCTACGGTTGCAGGATTATCAGCAACAAGGTGCAGAGGTTCTGCATCTGGTGGATCTGACCGGCGCGAAAGATCCGGCAGTCCGCCAGATCCCCCTGCTGACTAAATTACTGGCAGGCGTTTCCGTGCCGGTGCAGGTCGGTGGCGGTATCCGCACCGAACAAGATGTTGAAGCTCTGCTCAGCGCCGGGGCAACCCGTGTTGTGGTCGGTTCGACTGCGGTAAAAGATCCCGAGAGGGTTCAGGGCTGGTTCAGCCGTTTCGGGGCAGATGCGCTGGTTCTGGCGCTGGATGTGCGCATTGACGCTGAGGGGACCAAGAATGTTGCCATCAGTGGCTGGCAGGAAAATTCCAACGCCACGCTCGAACAGGTCGTCGGGCAATATCTGCCGTTCGGTCTGAAGCATGTATTGTGCACGGATATTTCCCGTGACGGTACGCTGGCGGGTTCCAACGTAGAACTTTATCGTGAAGTGACTGCACGTTATCCGCAGATAGCTTTCCAGGCATCAGGCGGGATCGGTTCCCTGAGCGACATCGCGGCCTTGCGTAACAGCGGCGTGCAAGGCGTGATCGTCGGGCGCGCACTGCTCGACGGTAAATTCAATGTGACGGAGGCAATTTCATGCTGGCAAAACGGATAATCCCCTGCCTCGACGTTAAAGACGGTCAGGTTGTGAAAGGCGTGCAGTTCCGCAATCACGAAATCATCGGTGACATCGTGCCATTAGCGAAGCGCTATGCCGAAGAAGGCGCGGATGAGTTGGTGTTTTATGATATTACGGCGTCCAGCGACGGGCGTGTTGTGGACAAAAGCTGGGTATCACGCGTGGCAGAAGTCATCGATATCCCCTTCTGTGTGGCGGGCGGGATTAAGAGCCTGGAAGATGCCAGTCAGATTTTACAGTTTGGCGCGGATAAGATTTCTATTAATTCTCCTGCGCTGGCCGACCCAACATTGATCAGCCGCCTCGCCGACCGGTATGGTGTACAGTGCATCGTAGTTGGCATTGATACCTGGCACGACGCTGCGACCGGCACCTATCAGGTGCATCAGTTTACCGGCGACGAAGCCCGTACCAAAGTCACCACCTGGCAGACAATTGACTGGGTGAAGGAAGTGCAGGAACGCGGCGCAGGTGAAATCGTTCTGAACATGATGAATCAGGATGGCGTGCGTAACGGTTATGACCTTGCGCAGCTCAAAATGATCCGCGAAGTGTGTCATGTTCCGTTAATCGCCTCCGGCGGCGCTGGCACGATGCCTCACTTCCTTGATGCATTCCGTGAAGCACGGGTTGACGGTGCACTGGCCGCCTCCGTGTTCCACAAACAAATTATTAATATTGGCGAGCTGAAAAGCTATTTAGCCGAAAATGGTGTGGAGATCCGCTTGTGAGTAATCAGGACGTAAAAACCGGTCTGCTGACCAGTGAACAGATTAACCAGCTGGACTGGGCAAAAGTGGACAATCTGATGCCAGCCATCATCCAGCATGCGGTATCGGGTGAAGTACTGATGCTCGGTTATATGAATCAGGAAGCGCTGAGCGTTACCCAGTCTTCCGGGAAAGTCACCTTTTATTCGCGTACCAAAGAACGTCTGTGGACTAAAGGCGAAACGTCAGAAAACTATCTGAATGTGGTCAGCATCACACCAGATTGTGATAACGACACGCTGCTGGTCCTGGTTAATCCTGTTGGCCCGACCTGTCATAAAGGCAATAACAGCTGCTTCCACCCTGCCGAAACCGACTGGGCGTTTTTATATCAGCTGGAAGAACTGCTGGCGTCACGCAAAACAGCCGATCCGGATAGCTCTTATACTGCAAAACTGTACGCCAGCGGCACCAAACGTATCGCGCAGAAAGTCGGTGAAGAAGGCGTGGAAACCGCACTGGCCGCCACGGTCAATGACCGCTTTGAACTGAAGAATGAAGCCTCGGATCTTATGTATCACCTCCTGGTATTGTTGCAGGATCAGGATTTAAATCTGAGTGCAGTGATCGACAATTTGCGTCAACGTCATAAGAAGTAACGCCAGATTCGGGATACAAAAAAGCCGCCTTTGCTGAAGAGCATTGGCGGCTTTTTAGTAATGGCTATTTATCAGTTACGCGGTGAATAACTTTTTACCATGTTCCGTCCCAGCACAATCAGGGAGCCCACAACAATACCCATAATCGCACCAATGAGTAAAATTAATACTTTCTTAGGGCTATCTCTGTGTACTGGCAGATCAGGCTTCATGACGTAGCGAAGCGCATAGGTTGAGTCTGGTTTAGATTTTAGCGCACTAATGGCTAACAATGTCTGACGAGCCTGATAATAAGAAGCATCAAGTGGTAAAGGTCGCGTCGCTTCATTTTTAATGGTGGCAGAGAGTGCGTTGCTACCCAAAACAAAAAGAGTGTCTTCGGAGAGCGTTTCCGCCTGCTGAACCAGAGTATCTTTAATATTAGCTTGTTGAGCAACCAACAATGACTGATTTAACATTTTCAAACGAAGGTCTTTCTTTTCCTGAGCAACCTTCTCTTGGGTAGCTAAGTCCTCTTTGAGGTCATCAATTTTAGAGTTAATACTACTCTGCAAGTCATTATCTAACTCAGTCACGACTCGCTTGTTAATTTGCTGTATGTAAGTAGTGAGGGTCTTTTGCGCCTCTCCAGCAGTCTTCGCGGTATAACTGATTTTGAGGGGAACCGGTTGATCTTTAACAGCCGGAGCTATAACCAGCTTTTCCGGATCAACCTGATTGCCAAGTTGTTCAGATAACGCAGAAATGGAAGCATTAAATCGGCCGAAAAAACGTTGCTGAACATCGACAACGGTTGGGGCGTTTGCGGGATTCTGACTATAAAGTACGCTCATGGCGTTGTTGTAGTTTGCAACTTGTCCCGAATCGGGGTAAGTAACAATGGCATCTGAAGTCCATTTCTGTTTAGCCACAGACAAGTAGACAACCGCCAGAATAATTGTCAAAACCATAACTGTAAAGATTACTATTTTACCACGCCACAACTGCAAAAGGACGTCGATGAGGTCAATTTCTTCATTTGGTTTCGAAGACAGGTTATTGGTCATTTTGTTATCTTGATTCATGATTACCCTAGAGAAAAACAGTCACATTTGGTCAGTGATATGTGCCTGTCGATTATAGACAGGTTTCCAGAGAAAATTGGGATTATAAGCAATGATTTTCGTAAGAATTCCCTGAAAAAACCACTTGGGAATTTAAGGGAAAAGATCACGGTCAAAAAAAACGCCCCTCTGCGGGGCGTTAATATTTTAGTTAACGCTGATTAATCCATCCACTCGGTATGGAAAACGCCATCTTTATCGGTACGTTTGTAGGTATGTGCACCGAAGTAGTCACGCTGTGCCTGGATCAGGTTAGCTGGCAGAACCGCAGAACGGTAGCTGTCATAGTAGTTGATCGCAGCGGAGAAGGTCGGTGTCGGGATACCGTTCTGAACAGCATAGGACACGACATCACGCAGCGCTTGCTGGTATTCATCAGCGATGTTTTTAAAGTACGGAGCCAGCAGCAGGTTCGCGATGGAAGCATTTTCAGCATACGCATCGGTAATTTTTTGCAGGAATTGTGCACGGATGATGCAACCCGCACGGAAGATCTTCGCGATTTCGCCGTAGTTCAGGTCCCAGTTGTTCTCATCTGATGCCGCTTTAAGCTGTGAGAAACCCTGCGCGTAAGAAACGAGTTTACCCAGATACAGAGCACGACGTACTTTCTCAATGAACTCTGCTTTGTCGCCAGAGAAAGATTTAACAGCCGGGCCAGACAACACTTTAGAAGCCGCAACACGCTGGTCTTTCAGGGAAGACAGGTAACGGGCAAAAACAGACTCAGTGATCAGGGTCAGTGGCTCGCCGAGATCCAGAGAGCTCTGGCTGGTCCATTTACCGGTACCTTTGTTCGCTGCTTCGTCCAGAATCACATCGACCAGGTATTTACCTTCTTCGTCTTTCTTAGTGAAGATATCTTTGGTGATGTCGATCAGGTAGCTGCTCAGCTCGCCTTTGTTCCACTCAGCGAAAGTGGTTGCCAGTTCTTCGTTGCTCAGGTTCAGGGACTGTTTCAGCAGGGAATACGCTTCTGCGATCAACTGCATGTCGCCGTATTCGATACCGTTATGAACCATCTTCACGTAATGCCCTGCGCCATCTGCACCGATGTAAGCTACACAAGCATCGCCATCTTCAGCACGAGCAGCGATTTTCTCAAGAATTGGGGCAACCAGTGCGTACGCTTCTTTCTGACCACCAGGCATGATGGATGGGCCTTTCAGTGCGCCCTCTTCACCACCGGATACACCAGTACCGATGAAGTTGAAGCCCTGCTCGGAAAGTTCGCGGTTACGACGAATGGTATCTTTATAATAAGTGTTACCGCCATCGATGAGGATATCGCCTTTATCCAGGTGCGGAGTCAGGGATGCGATGGTTTTATCAGTTGCTTCACCGGCTTTCACCATCAGCAAGATACGACGAGGTTTTTCCAGCGAGTCAACAAACTCTTCGACGGTGTAGTGCGGAACAAGATTTTTACCCGGGTTTTCAGCGATGACTTCATCAGTCTTGTCGCCAGAACGGTTAAAAATGGAAACGGAATAACCACGGCTTTCAATGTTAAGCGCGAGGTTACGGCCCATGACCGCCATACCGACAACGCCGATCTGTTGTTTGGACATTAGCAACTCCTGTCTGTAATAGTTGAACGCTCAGTTTTTAGTCTAAACACCTGTTTAAAGTGAGTTTATCTGCGCTGAGCTATACAAATGAACATAGGTATTGTACATGAGAATGATCGAGGGGGAACCTATCGCAGCGATCACAAAATGCGTTTCCAAAAGACGACGGATTTCAGGCGGATCTTTGTTACAAGTAATCTCAGCGTAGGTCTTGCAGGGATTATCATTCAAGACTTAAGCTAAAAACATATGTAAAAAGCTCTACACAAATATATATTAAATAACCTAATGGCAGAGCTGACCAAAAATGAATCAGTATTTTGCTACCATTGAGGAAAAGACTTGGCAAAATTAGGATCAAAAGGTCCTTCTTTTATCTCAAGCATCAATGCCTGATCGGAGACGCATTCCACACTATGAATTTCATTGGGAGCAAATTCTACCAACCCGGTTTTTTGGGCAGGCCCCGCTAGGAATTCATCGATGATTTTACCCGATACATCATGAATACAAACCTTAATACATCCCTCCGTCACGCTAAACATTTCCCATTGATGAGGAAGCTCATGAAAGTGAGGCTCAACATAACTTCCTTTGACTAAGGCAATGAGTAAACGCTGAACTTTGTCCTGATGAGATTGATGCAACAAATGATGTGACCGTTTTCTTTCTGAAATCACGGCCTGCCGGTACAGTTCGTCTATAAACTGTCTATCAAGTGTTCTCATTAAAAGCCCCCAGGCACTTTTCAATATGCTTAGCTGCAGAATTAACTGAAAATTGATTGATCAATAATTGCTTAGCATTTTCGCCAATTTTACGACGTAAAGATTCATCAAAATAAAGTTTCTCAGCAGAGGAATAGAGATTTTCATCTTCACCATTAAAATGAATGAAGCCAGCTTCGTTATCATTTACTAAATCAAGAAGATCATTTCCTTTATTAACGCTTCCTAAGATTGGTAAAGACTCAACCATATAACCTAATAATTTACCAGGGAAGTTATGAGCAGTATGGTTAGCGGACAATGAAAACAAGCCTATATCCACTTCAGTAAGAATATTTTTAAACTCGTCCTGATTAACCGAAGGCAAATAAGTAAAGTTTTCTAACTTCCATTCCTTTGCTAAAGAATTAATTAAATTAACTTCATCTCCCTGACCAACAAACAAGAAATGGGCTTTTTCATAAGCGCTCATTCTTTTTACCAATCTCATCAAATTGCCCATATCTTGGGCATGCCCAATATTTCCTCCATAGAAGAAAATAATTTTATCCTGAAGATAAAGCTTTTCCCTTACAGAAACAAAATTGTGGGAGTTTTTTATGACTGGACTAACATCTGCCCAATTACGGAAAACCTCACATTTGTGGCCTGGGTGGAGGGATTCAAATAACTGAAGATTCTTTAGCGACATAAGCCCAATATGATCGGCCGCAGCATAATTCTTATGTTCAAAGAAACGAAAATATTTAGCAATGAAAGAATTATTACTAATAATCCCTTCATCAATTGCCCATTGAGGAAAAAGATCTCTCAAAATTAAATAGGATGGGCAAGACCAAACGCGTTTAATTTTCTTTACAAACCCACCGAAGAATATAGATGGTGAATAATAGACAACACCATCAACACGGTTCTCATTGATTATTTTCGAAGCCGATTTCCAAGCATTAATTGAAAGTAGAGTTTCATTAATAGCGCGCTTTATTTTGGGAATATCTTTTATTGGCCCACTTTTAAATTTATAGACCTTAATACCATCGATGTTAAGAATAGTAAGAGATTCTTGATTATTTTGATCATTAGGGCAAATGACAATAGGGTCATGGCCACTTTGCTTTAAGGCTAAAGCAAGCTCATGCATCATCTTCGCACTAACCCTGGTGCTAAATGGCAAATAATCGTCACAAATCAAAACAAGCCGCATTTAATCCTTCTTCCAAACTTTTTGATTAACAAAATTGGTATAGCTCATAATAATGCGCAAGATTTTCAGTGATACGTTGTCAATCTGATAATCAGCAACCATTCTTAATTCTCTTTCCTCACTACCTCTTTTCTGAGTTTCGAGAATTGATAACCCCTGGAGGACTCGCTCCAAATCAAGACCCACAAACATGACTGCTGCCTCTTCAAAACCTTCAGGCCTCTCATGTACTTCTCTAAGATTTAACGCGGGGAAATTCAAAATAGATGATTCTTCAGTTATTGTGCCACTGTCAGATAAAACAGCCTTAGAGTCTTGTTGAAGCTTAACATAGTCAAGAAAACCAAATGGTTTCAAAAATTGAACGTTTGTTTTTACAGATAGTTTTAAAGAATCTATTTTTTTTCGGGTTCTAGGATGTGTAGATACAATAATAGGTATATTGTAAGTAACTGACAATGTATTAAGTATGTCGATTAATTTTTCCAATTTATCAGGTGAGTCAACATTTTCCTCACGATGAGAACTAATAAGGAAATATTCGCCTGATTTTAGATTTAATTTATTTAATATATCAGAAGATTTTATCCCATCCCTATAATAATCCAACACCTCGCGCATCGGGCTACCAGTTTTAATGATTTGGTCAGCTGGAATCCCTTCTCTTAATAAGTACTCCCTTGCTATTTCGCTATACGTTAAATTGATGTCAGCAATATGATCAACTATTTTTCTGTTTATCTCTTCAGGAACCCTGTAGTCAAAGCAGCGGTTACCAGCTTCCATATGAAAAATTGGGATTTTTTTTCTTTTTGCAGCGATTGATACTAAAGCACTATTTGTATCGCCAAGAATCAGTAAAGCTTCTGGCTTAATTTCTTCAAACACCTTATCAGATTCAATTATTACCTTACCAATCGTTTCAGCAGCATTCAAGCCCGCCGCTTCTAAAAAGTAGTCCGGCTTTCTGATACCCAAATCGGAAAAGAATACTTCATTTAACTCATAGTCATAATTCTGACCTGTATGAACCAATACATGATCTGTAAATTCATCTAGAATTGCGATAATACGAGATAAACGAATGATTTCTGGCCTGGTACCAACTACTGTGACAATTTTAATTTTCTTATTATTTGAAGTATTGATTGTATTCATCATTCATTTTCCTAATCAGTTGGGTCCAGGGTAAAGGTATAAAGCCCGTTGCTTTTCTGAATTTGTCAGAATCTAGACTTCTGTCAATGACAAGATCTTTATGTGGGTCAATAGTTATTTCCTTCTCGTACGTATCTCTAATCAGTTCTAACAAAGAAAGCTTGTCTATTGGTTCAACACTCAGATGATATAAACCACTTAAACTTGCGTTAGTTATTACGTATTTTTCAACTAACTCTGCTATATAGCATGTAGGCATACCTGAGAAAATAGCGTTTAAATACCCATCAACCCTATTATTTTGAGCCAAAAACCAGTCAACCAGGCTATGCTGAGTATTGATTTCATGACCAATTATTGATGTTCTCAAGGTGATGTGTCCGTCATAATCCACTTCACCTAAAAATTTTGAGCGACCATATAAATCCAAAGCATCTGGATTTTCTATTTCTTTATAATTTCCTTTGTCTCCGCTAAAAACGCAGTCTGTAGAAAAATGTATTAATTTACTTTTATTTGCAGTGCAAATTGCTGCGAGTTCGTGTGGGAATAGCGCATTAATTTTAATCGCAAGAATGGGTTTTTTGGAATCAGCAAGTTGTTTAATAATGCCAACACAGTTAAATACAAAATTGGGTTTAAATTGTGAAATCAGTTCAGAAATGGAGTTTTCATTTCTCACGTCAATATCACTGACAATTTGAGTAAAGCCTAATTCATTTAAGTTTGTCTTAATTACATCAGAGCGTACGGTTCCCAAGACTTCATATTCATTCTTACTATTATAGTATCTGTAAATGCTTGCTCCCAGCATTCCATTGGCACCTATAACAAGTATTTTATGTTTATTCATCTGGATTCGCCTCTACACCAGCTTCAATTTTATTAATGTATTCAAGTTTTCGTAAAAGAGAAATCATGCCATCGACATCAAGTCTTTGTGTATTATGCGAATTATAATCCTCAAGAGAATCGATGTTCTTGTTTCCAATCTCAAAATATTTCCCATAATTGAGATCTCGATTATCTGCCGGGATCCGATAATAATCCCCCTGATCTTCTGCTACTAACATTTCCTCTCGGCTGCATAATACTTCAAAAACCTTTTCTCCATGCCTGGTGCCGATTACATTAATTGGATGCTTTTCTTCTTTTGTTACTACTAAGATAGCCTTGGCTAATGTTTCAATTGTAGCCGCGGGAGCTTTTTGTACAAAAATATCGCCATTGTTACCAAATTCAAAGGCATGCAGTACAAGGTCTACAGCGTCATCCAAGGTCATCATGAATCTTGTCATGGTTGGGTCGGTGATCGTGATTGCTTTACCAGCCTTAATTTGCTGAATAAATAGTGGGATTACAGAACCTCGGGAAGCCATTACATTACCATATCTCGTCGCACAAATAGTTGTTTCCTCTGGCACATTTCGCGATTTGCCTATGATAACTTTTTCCATCATTGCCTTAGAAGTCCCCATGGCATTAATAGGATAAACTGCTTTATCTGTACTCAAGCAAACTATGCGTTTTACTTTATTAGTTATTGCCGCTTCTAATACATTGTCAGTACCAATAATATTGGTTTTGACTGCTTCCATCGGATAGAATTCGCAGGATGGCACTTGTTTTAGTGCTGCAGCATGATAAATAAAATCAACTCCGCGAGTGGCCGAAAGCACACTGTTATAATCTCGAACATCTCCTATGTAGAATTTTAACTTAGGATGAGAATATTTTTTCCGCATATCATCTTGTTTTTTCTCGTCCCGGCTAAAAATTCTAATTTCTTTAATATCAGTGTTTAAAAACCTTTTTAATACAGCATTACCAAATGAGCCTGTACCGCCTGTAATAAGTAAAATTTTATCTTTGAACATTATGTATTCTCTATCAAATTAATTTAAAAAAATCTACCCAAGACGTTGATTGAATGTAACTATATTCAGTTATATCAAGTTTAGGCATTTTGCCTTTTTCTATAATTGAATATATTTCGCGACTCCACTCATTAGCATCTTTATAGTTGACATAACTTACATTCTGGTAATTCCCTAACACTTCTCTGGTGTATGGTAAATCACTGCATATTATTTTCTTGCCTAATGTAGCCGCTTCAGCAAGAGGTAACCCAAAGGATTCCAGATAACTAGGAAAGACCACTGCAGTAGAACTACTATATTTTTTGAACAGTTCTTCCTGTGATAATCTACCTAAATATACAACGTTATCGTGTAAATTATATTTCCGAACTAAGCTAGTAAATTCACTCGCTGGATTTTCATCAAAAGTAACGAGAAACTTTAATTGATTGATAAGATTTGTATTCTTTAGCTGTGCCAGCGCTTCTAGAATGACAGCATGATTTTTATAAAAAAGAGGAGTCGCTGGATATATTATACTTATTTGTTCTGGTACTACATTCTCGAAATCACTGCTGAAATAGACAATATTTATATTTGGCTTTATTACATGTATTTTTTTATCGTTTATTTTTTTAGATTTTTTTAAAATAGCCGCTTTCATCCATTCTGTTTGTACAA
>NZ_QZWI01000008.1 GCF_003614975.1 Rahnella bruchi
CAGAAGTGAAACGCCGTAGCGCCGATGGTAGTGTGGGGTCTCCCCATGCGAGAGTAGGGAACTGCCAGGCATCAAATAAAGACAAAAGCCCCGTACGAAAGTACGGGGCTTTTGTCTTTATTGCTATCAGGTGGTTGGCTACACGAGAAGAGAGCAGGACAAAAGGCATAGCCTTTTGAACGTTGCGCAGCAACGGCCCGAAGGGTGAGCCACGAAGTGGATCATCAACTGCCAGGCATCAAATAAGTGGAAAGCCCTGTACTGACGTACAGGGCTTTTTGCTATGTATAATTTGGTGGTTTTTGTTCAAAATACGTTCGAAACCTGTTCGGAATTTCGTATATCGGCCGATTTAACCCGAGTTCTTTATCGCGACTTTCCCCTCATTTCCCATCCTTTATAACTAAAACCTCTGAATTAATAACTGAAGCTGAAACATTTTCACTTACCACTTGCACGCTCGACATCTTAATCAAAACCCGTTATCTTCGGGGGTCTAGAAGTCTAAACGTATAAATGGATGCAGTGAGGAAGTTGTTATGCCGATCCGGGTTCCAGATGAACTACCAGCCGTGAATTTCTTGCGCCATGAGAACGTCTTTGTCATGACGTCATCACGTGCGAAAACGCAGGAGATCCGTCCTCTTAAGGTGCTGGTTCTTAACCTGATGCCGAAGAAAATTGAGACAGAAAATCAGTTTTTACGGCTGCTTTCGAACTCTCCTCTGCAGATTGATGTGCAGCTGCTGCGCATTGATAGCCGCGAATCCAAAAACACCCCCGCTGAGCACCTGAATAACTTTTATTGTGACTTTGAAGACATTCAGCATGACAACTATGACGGCCTGATCGTCACCGGTGCGCCTCTGGGATTAGTCGATTTTTGCGACGTGGCATACTGGCCCGAAATTGAACGTGTCATTCACTGGGCGAAAGAGCATGTGACATCGACACTGTTTGTTTGCTGGGCAGTCCAGGCTGCATTGAATGTGCTTTATGGGCTGCCAAAAATGACCCGCGACGCGAAGCTTTCAGGGGTTTACCCTCATCAGACGCTACAACCGCTGGCATTACTCACGCGTGGATTTGATGAAAGCTTTCTGGCACCTCATTCCCGTTATGCCGATTTTCCGGCTGATGTGCTCCGCCAGTATACTGATCTGGATATTTTCGCTGAATCTGAGGAGGCAGGAGCCTACCTCTTTGCCACGAAAGATAAACGCATGGCCTTTGTCACCGGGCATCCTGAATACGATGCAGGAACGTTGGCAGGTGAGTATCTGCGCGATGTGGCGGCGGGTTTATCGCCGGAAATGCCTTACAACTATTTCCCGCAGGATAACGCCGAGCTTTCACCGAAGGCAACCTGGCGGAGTCACGGACACCTGCTGTTCACTAACTGGCTGAATTATTACGTTTATCAGATCACGCCGTTTGATCTGCGCCAGATGAATCCAACCCTCGAGTAACTCTCTTTTTAATATTTGAGCAGACGATCTTGCCGGTCGTCTGTTTACACTCCTTTTATCCCCGTGATCCTTTTGTCGGACCCTTGCCTTCTAAACGCATCCTCTTCTGTTCGAAACTCATTACCATTTTATGGAAAAATAATTTCTTTCTATCTTATTGATTAAAAATAATACTTTTTAATTTTAAAAATAAAATGGAAATCGTTTTTGATTTTATGAAAATCATGATTACGCTTAAATCTGTCGGGCAATAAATGACCAGAGATAAATGGCCTCAGGATCATGAGGGCATCTCCGGTGTTTTTTCAACCGTAACAGCATCTGTTCAGTGAAGCGGTCTGGCAGATTAAGCAGATAAATCAGGAGAAAAGCGATGTCAGAGCAACTTACCCGCAGTCAGCTTGGCTTCACGCGTCGTTTTGGTGAGAACGAAGCGCAAATTCTGACCGAAGAGGCCGTGGATTTTTTGTCCGAACTGGTCGTGCGTTTTACCCCGCTGCGTAACCGTTTACTGGCCGATCGGATTGCCGTGCAGCAGAAAATAGATCAGGGCGTGCTGCCTGATTTTATTTCGGAAACTCATTCCATAAAAAATGCAGACTGGAAAATACGCGGGATCCCTGCTGATTTGTTAGACCGTCGCGTAGAAATCACGGGTCCTGTCGAACGCAAGATGGTGATCAATGCGCTGAATGCCAATGTAAAAGTGTTTATGGCGGATTTTGAGGATTCGCTGGCTCCGGACTGGCAGAAAGTCATCGAAGGGCAAATCAATTTACGCGATGCGGTGAACGGGACTATCAGCCACACCAATGAATCTGGAAAGATTTATCAGCTCAAACCCGATCCGGCAGTATTGATTTGCCGCGTACGTGGTCTGCATTTGCCTGAAAAGCATGTGACCTGGCAGGGCGAGGGCATACCCGGTTCACTGTTTGATTTTGCTTTGTACTTTTTCCATAACCACCGCGCCTTGCTGGCTAAAGGGAGTGGGCCCTATTTCTACCTGCCAAAAATGCAGTCTTATCATGAAGCCGACTGGTGGAGCCAGGTCTTCAGCTTTACTGAGGAATACGCCGGATTATCCCGTGGCACCATAAAAGCCACAGTGCTGATTGAAACCTTGCCTGCTGTTTTCCAGATGGATGAAATCCTTTATCACCTGCGGGATCACATCGTTGGCCTGAACTGCGGCCGCTGGGATTATATCTTTAGCTATATCAAAACGTTGAAGAACCACTCCGATCGTGTTTTGCCCGATCGTCAGTCCGTCACTATGACTCAGCCGTTCCTCAGTGCGTATTCGCGTCTGTTGATCAAAACCTGTCACCGCCGTGGCGCATTTGCGATGGGGGGCATGGCGGCATTTATCCCCAGCAAAGACGTTAAACGCAACGAATGGGTGCTGAACAAAGTCCGTACCGACAAAGAGCTGGAAGCGAATAACGGACATGATGGTACCTGGATTGCGCATCCGGGTTTGGCGGATACAGTACTCGAAGTGTTCGATAAGGCGCTGGGAACCCGCTCAAACCAGCTCAACGTGTTACGCGAAGAAGATGCTGAAATCACCGGCAAACAATTGCTCGAACCATGTCCCGGTGAACGCACCGAAGAAGGCATGCGCGCCAATATTCGTGTGGCAGTGCAATACATTGAGGCCTGGATCTCCGGTAATGGTTGCGTACCGATTTACGGGCTGATGGAAGATGCTGCTACCGCAGAAATCTCCCGCACGTCGATCTGGCAGTGGATCCACCATGGCAAAGCGCTCAATGACGGTCAACCGGTCACAAAACCGCTGTTCCGCCGCATGCTCAACGAAGAAATTCTCGTGATCCAGCAGGAACTGGGAGAACAGCGTTTCAGCGCTGGTCGTTTCACACAAGCCGCCGCATTGATGGAAAAAATCACCACACAGGATGAACTGATCGACTTCCTGACACTGCCGGGCTATCAGCTGCTGGCCTGAGTTTTCTTATCCTACACATAAAAAGACCGGAGCATTTGCCATGAAAACGACCCGTACTCAGCAAATTCAGCAGCTTGAAGAAACCTGGAGCCAGCCGCGCTGGAAAAATATCACCCGACCTTACACCGCGGCAGAAGTGATCAGCCTGCGTGGCTCAGTAAACCCGGAATGCACTCTGGCCCAGCATGGCGCAGCCCGCCTGTGGAATTTACTGCACGGCGCTTCACGAAAAGGCTATGTGAATTGCCTTGGTGCCCTGACCGGCGGGCAGGCTTTACAGCAGGCGAAAGCCGGGATTGAAGCTATTTATCTGTCCGGGTGGCAAGTGGCTGCCGATGCCAATACGGCTTCCAGTATGTATCCCGATCAATCGTTATATCCGGTGAATTCGGTGCCTGAAGTGGTCGCGCGCATTAACAACACCTTCCGCCGCGCGGATCAGATCCAATGGGCGAATAACATTGAGCCTGGTCAGCAGGGGTATACCGATTATTTCCTGCCGATTGTGGCTGACGCGGAAGCCGGTTTTGGTGGCGTACTTAATGCGTTTGAGTTGATGAAATCCATGATTGAAGCGGGTGCTGCTGCGGTTCATTTTGAAGATCAGCTTGCTGCCGTGAAAAAGTGCGGACATATGGGTGGCAAAGTTCTGGTGCCGACACAGGAAGCGGTGCAGAAGCTGGTTTCCGCGCGCCTTGCCGCTGATGTTCTCGGTGTACCGACGCTTCTGGTAGCGCGTACCGATGCTGATGCCGCAGATTTACTGACATCCGATTGCGACCCTTATGACAGTCAGTTTATTACCGGCGAGAGAACACATGAGGGTTTCTACAGAACGCATGCGGGTATTGAACAGGCTATCAGCCGCGGGCTGGCTTACGCACCTTATGCTGACGTGGTGTGGTGTGAGACGTCTACGCCTGACCTCAAACTGGCGCAGCGTTTTGCCGAGGCTATCCATGCAAAATTCCCCGGCAAACTGCTGGCCTACAACTGTTCGCCATCATTTAACTGGAAGAAAAATCTCGACGATAAAACCATCGCCAGTTTCCAGGAACAGCTGGCCGGAATGGGCTACCAATACCAGTTCATCACACTGGCTGGCATTCACAGCATGTGGTTCAACATGTTCGACCTGGCTCATGCTTACGCACAAGGCGAAGGGATGAAACACTACGTTGAGAAAGTACAGGAGCCGGAATTTGCAGCGGTCAGCCGTGGCTATACTTTCGCTTCGCATCAGCAGGAAGTGGGAACCGGTTATTTCGACAAAGTGACCAACATCATTCAGGGCGGACGATCTTCGGTGACCGCGCTGACCGGCTCTACTGAAGAACAGCAATTCTCCTCCACATCGCACTGATTTTCTGCTGGCCCGGCGAAATCCGGGCTTTTTCCCTTATGGAGGTGCCTCTATGCGTATAGAGCTGTTGATTGCGCAGACTATTTTGCAGGGATTCGACGCTCAATATGGCCGCTTTCTCGAGGTGACAGCGGGGGCGCAGCAACGCTTTGAAAATGCCAGCTGGCCGGCGGTACAGGCGGCAATGAAGCAACGTATTCATTTGTATGATCACCATGTCGGACTGGTCGTTGCTCAGCTTAAATGTATCACCGGGCAGCATTTTTATGATGCCGCATTCCTGATCCGCATAAAGGAATGTTACTCCGAATTACTGCCGGATTATCCCCGGGCTGAAATTGCCGAAAGTTTCTTTAATTCAGTCTATTGCAGGATATTTAAACATCGTGATCTGACGGCCGACAAACTGTTTATTTTCAGTGAACAGTCTGCCCGGCGACCACAAATTTGCTCCCGCCCCTTGTCACGTCAATATCCGGTTCAGGGCAATCTGATCGCAGTATTATCAAAAGTGCTTGATGATCTGCCAGTGCGTTTACCGTGGGAAGATGCGAACCGCGACGTTGATTATATTGCTACGGCGTTGCAGCAGCGTTTTCCAACAGATTGGCTGGCGAGTGCTGATATTGAGATCGCTACCGAAATTTTTTATCGCAATAAGGCCGCGTGGATCATCGGAAAAATCCGCTCGGGTTCGCAGGTATTTCCCTTGTTATTGCCGGTCCATCTGAGCCATCAGAGCCAGCTGTTTGTTGATGCCTGCCTGACCGATGGCAGCGACGCCAGTATCGTTTTCGGTTTTGCCCGTTCGTATTTCATGGTCTATGCCCCTCAGCCTGGCGCGCTGGTGGAATGGTTACGCGAGATTTTACCGGCGAAAACCACCGCTGAACTTTACAGCGCTATCGGCTGCCAGAAGCATGCAAAAACAGAGTGTTACCGCGAGCACCTGCGTTTTATGGCGCAAACTGACGCGTCTTTTATTATTGCGCCAGGCGTCAAAGGTATGGTCATGCTGGTGTTCACCCTGGCGGATAGTGACCGTGTTTTCAAAGTCATAAAAGATAATTTTGCCCCGCAGAAAGAAGTTACTGAAGCGCAGGTCATGGCCTGCTATCAGTTAGTGAAAGAGCATGACCGCGTAGGGCGGATGGCGGACACTCAGGAATTCGAACATTTTGTTCTGCCGAAGAAAAATATCAGCCCGGAACTGATGGCCGAATTGCGACGCGAAGTGCCTGCTAAAATCGAAGACTTGGGTGACAGCATTGCGCTTCGCCATCTGTATATAGAACGACGTATGACGCCTCTGAACTTATATCTGGAGCAGGCCAATGATACGCAGCTGCATGATGTGATTGAAGAATACGGTAATGCCATCAAACAACTGGCCGCGGCGAATATCTTTCCCGGCGATATGTTGTTTAAGAACTTTGGCGTGACCCGCCATGGCCGCGTGGTGTTTTATGACTACGATGAAATCTGCTATATGACCGAAGTGAATTTCCGCGATATCCCTGCGCCGCGCTATCCGGAGGATGAACTGGCCAGTGAGCCCTGGTACAGCATTGCGCCGGGTGATGTTTTTCCGGAAGAATTTCGCCATTTCTTGTGCAGTGACAAACGTCTCGCTCAGATCTTCGAAACGCTACACGACGACCTGTTCAGCGCTGGCTACTGGCGTAGTTTGCAGCAGCGGATCAGCGAAGGACATGTCGAAGATGTCTTTGCTTATCGCCGTTCCCAGCGCTTTAGCCGCCGCTAAAGCGCGTAATCATCCCGCCACACTCCGGCGGGATTTCAGCGCCTCTGTCAGTGTTTCCCGCCGCCGTATGCCTGTGTAATTTCTTTTGCCGCGTGGATCACCAGCGCACCCAACTCCGTCACCCGGTCATCGGTGATCCGCGAGATCGGACCCGAAATGGAAATGGCTGCGTACGCGTCGTTATGCTCATCATAAATGCAGGTCGCCACGCAACGCAGGCCGAGCGCATGTTCTTCATCATCAAAGGCATAGCCACGTTTACGCGTATCCGCCAGCTCCTGTTTCAGGTTCGCCGGAGACGTCTTTGTCAGCGGCGTATAACTGTGCAGGCCAATCTTGTGCAGCATCTTCACCAGTCGTTCCTCCGGTAATGTCGAAAGAAATGCTTTACCGGCACCCGACGCATGCATCGGTAATTTTCCGCCAATCGGCGCTGACATTCTCATCAGCGCATTACACTGTACCTGATCGATAATGATCGCCTGATAATCACTGTGATCCAGCACCGCCAGATTCACGGTCTCGCCGGATTCTTCCATCAGACGGCGCAACATCGGGTGCACCATCGCCAGTAAATTCCGGCTCTGAAGGAAACTGCTGCCGACAACAAAAGCGTGCGAACCAATGGTCCACAGGCCCAGATCACCGACCTGACGCACAAACCCCTGCTGCTGCATGGTTGTCAGCAGCCGATGGGTAGTGGAATTAGGTAAACCCGCCTGCTGAGCCAGATCGGTCAGCGCAACGCTGCCCTGTGCTTCAGCAATATATTCCAGCAACTTAAGGCCACGTGTCAGAGACTGAACTTGCCCGGTCGCGGCGCTGCCTGTTGCGGCAGCGGCTTTGGTTTTCTTAGCACGTTTGGCCGGAGCCGATACGGACGTTGCCATGAGCCTGTTCCTTGTAAGATGCGCCAAAATCTGGCGAAGAAAAGTCATTTTTGGAATTGGTTTTCGTTTTTACAGTATGGATCGCAACCTGCCTTTGCGCTCATCCGATGTGTTGCACTGCATTTGCGGGATGTCTTCCCGAATTGAAAAAGTCTCACGTCAGCGCGGGCTTTTGGCTGAGGAAGGTATGTTAGGATGTTGACCATAATTTCCGGTGCATGAATGAACAATTTGCCGGGTGTGCGTGATGGGTGATGAGGTGAAAGTGACTAATCGAGTTGAAGCGCTACATAAGCAGCTGGCAGAGCGCATTTTGGTTCTGGATGGCGGCATGGGCACCATGATTCAAAGCTATCGTCTGGAAGAGGAGGATTACCGCGGCGAACGTTTTGCTGACTGGGAAAGCGATCTGAAAGGCAACAACGATCTCCTGGTGCTCTCAAAGCCAGAAGTGATCGTCGAGATCCATAACGGTTATCTTGCTGCTGGCGCCGATATCCTTGAAACCAACACTTTCAACTCCACCACGATTGCGATGGCTGATTACCATATGGAATCGCTGTCGGCTGAAATTAACTATGAGGCCGCGCGGCTGGCCCGTCAGTGCGCCGATGAATGGACCGACCGTACGCCGGATAAACCCCGCTATGTCGCCGGGGTTTTGGGCCCGACCAACCGCACGGCGTCGATTTCGCCTGACGTTAACGATCCTGCGTTCCGTAATGTGTCTTTCGATCAGCTGGTAGAAGCCTACCGCGAATCGACCCGCGCGCTGATTGAGGGCGGCGCAGATCTCATCATGATCGAAACCGTATTCGACACACTTAACGCCAAAGCCGCCACATTCGCTGTAGAAAGCGAGTTTGAAGCGATGGGTATCGTATTGCCAGTGATGGTCTCTGGGACGATTACCGATGCTTCTGGCCGAACCTTGTCCGGCCAGACCACAGAAGCTTTTTATAACTCGCTGCGCCACGTCAAACCGCTCACTTTCGGCCTGAACTGCGCCCTGGGCCCGGATGAATTGCGTCAGTATGTCGCTGAATTGTCGCGCATTGCAGAATGTTATGTCACGGCTCACCCGAACGCCGGTCTGCCTAACGCCTTCGGTGAATACGATCTGGAAGCCAAAGAAATGGCTGAGCACATTGCCGAATGGGCGCGCTCGGGCTTCCTGAATATTGTTGGTGGTTGCTGTGGTACTACGCCTGCGCATATTGCGGCGATGGTGAAAGCCGTCGAAGGTGTGCCGCCGCGTGCATTACCGACCCTTCCTGTTGCCTGCCGTCTGGCGGGGCTGGAACCGCTGACCATTGATCCTCAGACGCTGTTTGTGAACGTCGGCGAACGGACCAACGTCACCGGTTCTGCGCGCTTTAAGCGACTGATCAAAGAAGAGAAGTATTCTGAAGCGCTGGCCGTTGCCCGCCAGCAGGTTGAAAGTGGCGCGCAGATCATCGACATCAACATGGATGAAGGGATGCTCGACGCCGAAGCGGCGATGGTACGTTTCCTCAGTCTGATTGCCGGTGAGCCAGATATCGCCCGTGTGCCAATCATGATCGACTCCTCCAAATGGGATGTCATCGAAAAAGGCCTGAAATGCATTCAGGGCAAAGGCATCGTTAACTCCATTTCGATGAAAGAGGGTGAGGAAGCCTTCCTGCATCACGCCCGCCTGGTGCGCCGCTACGGGGCAGCCGTTGTGGTTATGGCATTCGATGAAACCGGACAGGCGGATACCCGCGCTCGCAAAATTGAAATCTGCCGCCGTGCCTACAAATTGCTGACGGAAAAAGTCGGCTTCCCGCCGGAAGACATTATTTTTGACCCGAATATTTTCGCGGTCGCCACTGGTATTGAAGAACATAATAACTACGCTGTCGATTTCATCGAAGCTTGCGCCGATATCAAAGCGCAACTGCCGCACGCGCTAATCTCCGGTGGTGTTTCCAACGTTTCATTCTCGTTCCGCGGTAACGAACCGGTGCGCGAAGCCATTCACGCTGTGTTCCTGTATCACGCCATCCGCAATGGTATGGATATGGGTATCGTCAACGCCGGTCAGCTGGCGATTTATGATGACTTACCGGCTGAACTGCGCGACGCCGTTGAAGACGTGATCCTCAACCGCCGCGACGATGGTACCGAACGTCTGCTCGAACTTGCCGAAAAATACCGTGGCAGCAAGGACGATGGCGAAGCGAATAAACAGCAGGCGGAATGGCGCAGCTGGGAAGTCAAAAAACGCCTCGAATACTCGCTGGTGAAAGGCATTACCGAATTTATCGAACTGGATACTGAAGAGTGCCGTCAGCTGGCTGCACGTCCTATCGAAGTGATAGAAGGCCCGCTGATGGATGGTATGAACGTCGTCGGTGACCTGTTTGGTGCCGGTAAAATGTTCCTGCCGCAGGTGGTGAAATCCGCGCGTGTAATGAAACAGGCTGTGGCCTATCTGGAGCCGTACATTGAAGCGAGCAAGGAAAAGGGCCAGACCAATGGTAAAATCCTGCTCGCAACGGTAAAAGGCGACGTGCATGACATCGGCAAAAACATCGTCGGCGTGGTG
This sequence comes from Rahnella bruchi, assembly GCF_003614975.1. Lineage (GTDB taxonomy): Bacteria > Pseudomonadota > Gammaproteobacteria > Enterobacterales > Enterobacteriaceae > Rahnella > Rahnella bruchi. The sequence goes on from NZ_QZWI01000008.1 coordinate 10,032, forward strand.
CTGCAATGTAATAACTACGAGATTATCGATCTCGGTGTAATGGTGCCGACCGACAAAATTCTCAAAACTGCCATTGAAGAAAACGTCGATATCATCGGGCTTTCGGGGCTGATTACGCCGTCGCTCGATGAAATGGTCAACGTGGCGAAAGAGATGGAGCGACGTGGCTTTACCATGCCCTTGCTGATTGGCGGCGCGACCACGTCTAAAGCCCATACCGCCGTTAAAATCGAACAAAACTACAGTGGCGTGACCTGCTACGTACAAAATGCCTCGCGCTCTGTCGGCGTGGTTTCTGCGTTGCTGTCAAAAGAGCAGCGTGACGCGTTTATCGAACGTACGCGCAAAGAGTACGACACCGTTCGCATCCAGCATGCACGTAAAAAGCCGCGCACACCGCCGGTCAGTCTCGAAGTGGCCCGCGATAACGCTACCACTATCGACTGGGACGATTACACGCCGCCCGTTGCCCATCGGCTGGGCATTCAGAAAGTGGAAGCCAGCATTGAAACGCTGCGTAATTACATCGACTGGACGCCGTTCTTCATGACCTGGTCGCTGGCAGGTAAATATCCGCGCATTCTTGAAGATGAAGTGGTCGGCGAAGAAGCGAAGCGCCTGTTCCAGGATGCCAATGACCTGCTTGATAAACTCTCCGCAGAGAAGTTACTGAACCCGCGTGGCGTCGTCGGATTGTTCCCTGCGAACCGTAAAGGCGATGACATCGAAATCTACAGCGATGAACGTCGTGAAGACGTGCTGGTGGTCAGCCACCATCTGCGTCAGCAAACGGAAAAAACAGATTTCGCCAACTATTGTCTGGCGGACTTTGTCGCGCCGAAATCGAGCGGTAAAAAAGATTACATGGGCGCGTTCGCCGTCACCGGCGGGCTGGAAGAAGACGCGCTGGCTGAGGCGTATGACAAGCAGCATGATGACTACAATAAAATCATGATCAAGGCGCTGGCAGACCGTCTTGCCGAGGCCTTCGCGGAATATCTGCATGAGAAAGTGCGTAAGGTTTACTGGGGTTTTGCGCCCACAGAGAATCTGAGCAACGAAGAACTCATCCGCGAGAATTATCAGGGAATTCGCCCGGCTCCGGGTTATCCGGCCTGTCCTGAGCACACGGAAAAAGGCCAGATCTGGAAGCTGCTTGATGTTGAGACTAACACCGGTATGCAACTGACCGAATCTTTTGCGATGTGGCCGGGCGCTGCGGTATCCGGCTGGTATTTCAGCCATCCTGACAGCAAATACTTCGCCGTGGCGCAGATTCAGCGCGATCAGGTCGAAGATTACGCTGCGCGTAAAAATATGCCAATTGGCGAAGTTGAACGCTGGCTGGCGCCTAACTTAGGTTACGACGCCGACTAATACCCGTCATCCTTCAAGTTGACTCTGCGTTGGCTGCCATCACGAACCCCAGTCACTTACTTCAGTAAGCTCCTGGGGTTCATTCAGTTGCCGCCTTAATTCATCTCGAATGATTTAGGGTATCCCATCGGTGTGTTTTTCCACTTGAATCAATTCACTTCCACATCAATGTGCAGCGCGTCATAGCGCCAGTACTCCAGATCGCAGTCGATGACCCGGCCGTGCTGGTCACGGTTAATACGCGTGATAAACAGCGCCGGACTGCCGGAAGTGACTCTCAACGCACGCGACGCTTCTTCTGGCAGTAGCGTCGGCACCATATCAAACCGCACGCGCCCGTAATGAATGTCATAGCGGGAAGCATATAAATCTGTCAGAGATGTCGTGAGATCCGCATCGAGAATGCCCTGAAAATACAGCGGATTAAGGTAATGCTCGACATACAGCACCGGGCGCTTGTCGATATAACGCAACCTGCGGATACAAATCACCTCACTCTCTGGCGGCAACAGTAACTTCTGGCTGACCGTTTCACTGGCTACGCAGTTTTTCGCATCAATGACTTCGGTTTGCGCATGACGTCCCTGATCTTTCGCCATCGCGTGAAAGTGACTTCTTTGCAGCGGGTTGTAGACAATGCGCGGCGGGGAAACAAACCAGCCCCGGCGTACCTCCCGGTAGATCAACCCCTGCGCCTCGAGCTGGCTTAATGCTTCCCGTAATGTGATTCGGGTGGTGGAAAATTGTTCACTTAACGCCCGCTCAGAAGGCAGCCTTCCCTTTGCAGAAAATACCCCGGCCGCAATACTTTCGCTCAGTGCCTTGCAGATGACAGCAAGGGTGGTCTGCGATTCACTCATCGGTCAGCAAGCCTCATTTCAGTGCGTTTTTGCACCAATCTGACCCTTTGTCGTGTAAATAATGTGCGCTTGTTAACAGCTATAAGCTTAAAACTGCTGCTTTTTCACGCTGACATATAATTATCACAATTGAGCGTTAGATTGGCTTGGTTCTTGCTGGACTAGACCAGCACTTCACACACACTACCATCCGGAGCATCCGTTATGAAACAGTTGTTCGCTTCTGTGTTAACCAGCGCGCTTGTCCTCTCCGCTTCACCGGCATTTGCCGCTGAACCTCCTGCTGCACTCCTCAAAGCGGCGCAAGCCGAAGGGACCGTAAACAGCGTCGGTATGCCTGATGACTGGGCAAACTGGAAGGCCACCTGGAGTGATCTGAATACCAAATACGCGCTGAAACACAGCGATACAGATATGAGCTCCGCGCAGGAAATCGCGAAATTCCTCGCTGAAAAAGACAATGCCAGCGCTGATATTGGTGATGTGGGGGCGGCTTTTGGCCCGGTCGCGGTGTCGAAAGGCGTCACTCAGCCATATAAACCCACCACCTGGGATCAGGTGCCTGATTGGGCTAAAGATAAAGACGGTATGTGGGCACTCGCTTACACCGGCACTATCGCGTTCATCATTGATAAATCCCAGGTCAAAGATGAGCCGCACAGCTGGGCCGACCTGCTGAACAGCAAATACAAAGTGACCATCGGTGATGTGAGTACCGCGGCGCAGGCAGCGAACGGCGTACTGGCGGCAACCTATGCGATGGGCGGGAATGAAAAGGATCTGAAACCAGGCCTGGAATATTTCGGCAAACTGGCGAAAGCAGGGCGTCTGAGCCTGACTAACCCGGTCATCGCTTCTCTGGAAAAAGGTGAAGTGCAGGTCGGCGTGGTCTGGGACTTCAACGGACTGAGCTATCGCGACAAAATTGATAAAACCCGCTTTGACGTAGTGATCCCTTCTGATGGTTCCATCACTTCCGGCTATACCACCATCATCAACAAATTCGCCAAGCACCCGAACGCCGCCAAACTGGCGCGTGAATACATCTTCTCAGATGCCGGTCAGATTAACTTAGCGCAGGGTTACGCCCGCCCAATTCGTGCTGATCACATCACTCTGCCAGAGGATGCAAAAGCCAAACTGCTGCCATCCAGCGAATACAAAAATGCTCACCCGATTGCCGATCCGGCTGCATGGGATAAGAGCGCCAAAACCTTGCCTCGTATGTGGCAGGAAAACGTCATGATCAACATGCAGCAGTAATCCTTTAAAAATTTATAAGAAAAACCGGACAGCGAAAGCATTGGTTCAATTACAACACCTGTTTGAGACGAAAGGCATACGCGTAATGAAGAGCATTCTGGTAGTACTCGACGGTCTGAATTATCAGGTCGCCAAAGACGCAATGGGTTATTTACAGGCCCAGTGTGCCGCAGGACGCGGCCGCTTGTATCAACTGGAATGCGAACTGCCATCGCTGTCCCGGCCGCTTTATGAATGCATTCTCACCGGTATCACGCCGGTGATGAGTGGCATTGTGCATAACCACGTTGACCGGTTATCGACACAACGCAGTATTTTCCACTATGCCCGTGATGCAGGCCTGACCACGGCCGCAGCGGCGTATCACTGGGTCAGCGAGTTGTATAACCGCACGCCGTTTGACCCGCCGCGTGACCGTCATACCAGCGATGAATCGCTGGCCATTCAGCACGGTCATTTTTATTACGATGACGCCTACCCTGACTCACATTTGTTCGACGACGCTGAAAGCCTTCGCCGTCGCCACAATCCTGATTTCCTGGTGATCCACCCGATGAATATCGATGACGCGGGTCATAAATTTGGCCTGTCCACGCCGCAATATCGCAATAAAGCGCGGACGGCTGACGGCATACTTTCGCGCTATCTGGGCGACTGGCTGGATGCCGGTTATCAGGTGATTGTGACCGCCGACCACGGCATGAACGATGACCGCAGCCACGGCGGTATTTTGCCGGAAGAGCGTCAGGTGCCGCTGTTTGTATTCGGCAGCGCGTTCAGTTTTAAAGATGCCGCACCGTTGCAAACTGAGCTGTGCGGAACCGTTTGTCAGATACTCAATATTGCCCACGACAAGCCACATTGCGCGGCATTACTGGCCTGAATCCCGTCACTTTTAAAGGATAACCGATGAAAGCTAAGTGGATTGCAGCGCTGTTTATGTTGCCGTTTCTGGTATTTTTCATCGCATTTCAGCTGGCGCCTCTGGCCTGGATTGCGGTGAGCAGCTTTTACAGCGAAACCTACGAAGCCTGGGGAATGGGCAATTACAGCGACATTCTGACTTCTCCGTTTTATTTACAGGCCATGCGTTTCTCGCTGGATATCTCCATCTGGTCGAGTTTATACGGTTTGGTTATCGCGTTAGTGGGCAGTTACTCACTTCGCCAGCTAGGACCGACAAAACTTCATGATTTCGTCATGTCGTTCACCAACATGACCAGCAACTTCGCGGGCGTCCCGCTGGCATTTGCTTTTGTCATCCTGCTTGGCCTGAACGGTTGTCTGACGTTGCTGCTGCGCAAATATGGGCTGATGGAGCACTTCGATTTGTATTCGAAAAACGGGCTGATTGTTCTCTACACCTATTTCCAGATCCCGCTTGGCGTATTGCTGATGTACCCCGCGTTTGATGCACTGCGCGAAGACTGGCGAGAATCGGCAGCATTGCTCGGCGCTGGCCGCTGGAGTTACTGGCGTTATATCGGCATGCCGGTTCTGTTCCCGGCCCTGCTGGGTACTTTTGTAATTTTGCTCGCAAACGCACTGGGCGCGTACGCCACGGTCTACGCGCTGACCACCGGCAATTTCAATGTGGTGCCGGTGCGTATTGCGGCGCTGGTGTCGGGGGATATTTCTCTCGATCCGAACATGGGCAGCGCGCTGGCGATGTTACTGGTGGTGTTGATGGCCTTTATCACGCTTGTCCATCAGTGGCTATTGCGTAAAAGTTATCTCAGTCAGCGCAGCTGATTGCCGGAAAAAGGAACGTAAGATGTCGCGGTCTGAAGCAATTTACCACCGTGTGGTGATCTGGGTATTACTGCTTGTCCTGATGTTGCCGCTGCTGGCTACGCTGGTGTATGCGCTGGTGCTGGAATGGGGGGCCACCATTTTGCCGAGCGGTTTTACGCTCAAATGGCTGGTGGAACTGTGGAGCGATCCGCGTTTCCTTATTGCACTCTGGCACTCGCTGCTGGTGTGTTTCGGCACGCTTTTCCTGTCGCTGGTGCTGATCTTGCCATTGATGTTTGTGATTGCTTACTATTTTCCGAAGCTCGACGCACTCATGAATATCCTGATCTTACTGCCGTTCGCCGTGCCGCCGGTGGTGTCTTCGGTGGGGCTGATGCAGCTCTATTCTGCTGAACCGCTGGCTCTGACCGGTACGCCGTGGATCCTGATCGGCTGTTACTTCACCATCGCCTTGCCGTTTATCTATCGCGCCATCTCTAACAACATGCAGGCCATTAATCTGCGTGATCTGATGGATGCGGCGCATCTTCTCGGTGCCAGCACCTGGAAAGCCGCGCTGCTGGTGGTTTTACCGAACTTGCGCAAGGGCGGAATGATTGCCGTATTGCTTTCGTTCTCCTTCCTCATCGGGGAGTTCGTGTTCGCTAATCTGCTGGCCGGCAGCCGTTATGAAACGGTGCAGGTTTATCTCTATAACATGCGCAATGGCAGCGGCCATTTCACCAGCGCATTGGTCATCTCCTATTTCATGGTCGTCCTGATTTTCACCTGGGTGGCGAACATGCTGAACAAAGGAAAGAGCTGATTATGTCGTATTTGCAGGTCACTCAACTCAACAAGTCTTACGGTCCGACGCAGATTTTCAACAACATTGATTTCTCGGCAGAAGAGGGCGAGTTCGTCACGTTGCTGGGGCCAAGCGGCTGCGGAAAATCCACGCTGTTGCGCTGTCTTGCCGGGCTGACTTCCGTCGACAGCGGCAAAATCCTGATCCAGGGGCAGGATATTGTGCCCCTGCCGCCACAGCAGCGTGGGATTGGCATGGTCTTTCAGAGCTACGCGTTGTTCCCGAATATGACAGTGGAAGCCAATGTCGCGTTTGGTTTGAAAATGCAGAAGATACCGGCTTCCGAGCTGCATCGCCGCGTCGGCGAAGTACTGGAGCTGGTGGAAATGAACGATTACGCCAAACGTTATCCGCATCAGCTTTCGGGTGGACAGTGTCAGCGTGTGGCGCTGGCACGCTCGCTGGTGACGCAGCCGCGACTGCTCCTGCTCGATGAGCCGCTTTCCGCGCTCGATGCCCGTATTCGTAAACATCTGCGCGAGCAAATTCGCCGTATTCAGCGCGAAATGAACCTGACCGCAATTTTCGTGACTCACGATCAGGAAGAGGCGCTGACCATGTCAGACCGGATTGTACTGATGAACAAAGGACAAATCGTCCAAAATGCCGATGCCGAAACCCTGTATACTGAACCGGTGGATGCTTTTGCAGCAGGTTTTATCGGCAGCTACAACTTGCTGAGTTCTGAACAGGCTATGGCGCTGACTGGTATGACTTACACGGGTCGCGTCGCCATCCGGCCAGAGTCGGTAACGATATGCGAGTTGACTGAAGGCATTCCGGCTAAAATTCTTAGCCACAGCCTGCTTGGCAACGTGGTGCGCTATCGTGTTTTAGCGCACGGTGTTGAGCTTTCTGTGGATGTCTTAAACCGTTCTGTGGCCTCACTTCGCGCCGATGGCAGCGATATTGGTCTACAGTTAGATCTTGTTACGTTACGGGAAGTTGCATGAAACTGGCGCTGTTTGATCTCGATGAAACCCTGATTAGCGGCGACTGTTCCAGTCTTTGGTCTGCCTACATGGTGGCGAATGGCTGGGTGGCAGATGAGCAGGCTTTCCTGCAACAAGATGCTGCGCTGATGCAACAATATGCCGTGGGTAAGATGGATATGCAGGAGTACATGCGGTGTACTTTGGTGCCGCTTACCGGACGCAGCGAAAGTGATGTTGCGGCGATGGTCACCGGTTATGTTCAGAATATTATTGCACCGCGCATTTATGCGCAGGCGCGTGAGTGTCTGGCCTCTCACCGCGCACAGGGCGACCGGACGGTGATTATTTCCGCATCCGGCGAGCATCTGGTGCAGCCGATTGCCCGCTTCCTCGGAGTCGAGGAAACACTGGCGATTGGTGTGGAAATTAAAGACGGGCGCTTTACCGGCGCCACGCAGGGGACGATGACGTATCGGGAGGGCAAAGTTTCGCGTCTACTCGAACTCATCAATCAGGACGATTCCCTGCTGCAACAAGCCAGTTTCTATTCGGATTCCCATAATGATCTGCCCTTACTGACCCGAGTGGGTCAGCCGGTGGCCGTGAATCCGGACGCCATCCTGCTCCAGCACGCCCGGCAGGCAGGATGGCCGGTCTATGCCTGGCGTTAATGGAGCTGTTTTTTCGTGTTAACCCTTTTGCATCTGTTGTCTGCTATTTCTTTGCTCGTATGGGGTACGCACATCGTGCGTACCGGCATCATGCGTGTTTTTGGTGCCAATCTGCGCCGTGTTCTGAGTAACAGTGTTGAGAAAAAACCGCTGGCGTTCGTCGCCGGTATTGGCGTGACCGCACTGGTACAAAGCAGTAATGCGACGGCGCTGCTGGTCACGTCCTTTGTCTCGCAAGGGCTGGTTGCGCTGGCACCGGCGCTGGTGATTATTCTCGGCGCTGATGTCGGTACCGCCGTGATGGCGCGTATCCTGACTTTCGATCTCTCCTGGCTTTCCCCGCTGCTGATTTTCGTCGGCGTGGCCTTCTTCCTCAGCCGTAAGCAAACGCGCGCCGGACAAATGGGGCGTGTCTGTATTGGGCTTGGCCTGATTTTGCTGGCACTGGAACTGATTGTGGGCGCCGCGACGCCGATTATGCAGGCATCCGGCGTGAAAGTGCTGTTCTCATCCCTGACCGGTGACGTGCTGCTCGATGCGCTGACCGGCGCAGTGTTTGCCATCATCAGTTATTCCAGTCTGGCAGCGGTTTTACTGACCGCCACCCTCGCAGCGACCGGCGTTATCTCGCTCAAAGTCTCCTTATGTCTGGTGATTGGTGCCAACCTCGGCAGCGGGTTGCTGGCGATGATCAACGCCAGCAAAATGAACGCCGCCGGTCGCCGTGTAGCGCTCGGCAGTACGCTGTTCAAACTGATTGGTTTAGTGATTGTGCTGCCATTTATCGGACCGCTTTCGAATCAGCTGGCGCGTCTGGGCATTCCGGATGAAGAGCTGGTGATTTATTTTCACATGTTCTACAACCTGATCCGTTGTCTGGCGATGGTGCCACTCACCGCGCCGATGGCCAAAATTTGTCAGCTGATGATTGCCGATGTGCCAGAAGATGATCCGCGTTTACGTCCGCGCCATCTGGACGTCAGCGCGATTGATACCCCGACGCTGGCGCTTTCTAATGCCGCCCGCGAAACTCTGCGTATGGGGGATGTGGTGGAACATATGCTGATCCTCAATCGCGAAGTCATGCATGGCAAACTGGCACAAGATCGCGAGGTACGACGTCTCGATGACGACGTCGATGTGCTGTATACCGCCATCAAACTGTATCTGGCGCAAATCAATAAAGAAGGTCTGGGTGAGGATGATTCGCGCCGCTGGGCTGAAATCATTGAGATGGCGCTGAATCTGGAACAGGCCGGTGACATTATCGAGCGCATGACAGGCGATATCACCGCCAAATCTCACGCCACGCGCCGTGCATTTTCACCGGAAGGTCTGGTGGAGTTGGAAGCCCTGCATGAGAAATTGCTGGATAATTTACGTCTGAGTTTGGGCGTATTTTTGTCGAACGACCTGACCAGCGCACGGCGTTTGCGCCGTTCCAAGCATCGTTTCCGTATTCTTGACCGGCGTTATGCTCACGCCCACGTGGACCGTTTGCATCAGCATAACGTGCAAAGCATCGAAACCAGTTCGCTGCATCTCGGGTTGCTGGGTGACATGAAGCGCCTGAATTCTTTGTTCTGTGCAGTGGCGTATAACGTGCTGGATCAGGATGAGCAGGAAGATGAAATGCGTGAACCGAATGACGATATGAAACGGGTTTAATTTCCGCTTTCATGAGTAAAAAAACGGGTGCTAAGAAAGCACCCGTTTTTTTGTTCTTTCAACTGTCTGAAATCAGTCTTTTTTTACCGGTTTACCGGACCAGTAACCGGCCAGCAACGAGCCTGACAGATTGTGCCAGACCGAGAACAATGCGCCCGGCAGCGCGGCCAGCGGGGTGAAATAAATTTTCCCGAGCGTCGCGGCTAACCCGGAGTTCTGCATACCGACTTCCATCGCCAGCGTGCGGCAGGTGGTTTCGTCAAAACCAAACAGCTTCCCACCCCAGTAACCGCTCAGCAGGCCGATGCCGTTGTGCAAGATCACCGCCACAATCACGATAAGGCCGACGGAACCAATAAAGCCCTGACTGCCCGCCACTACGGCGCTGATAATTGCCACGATGCACACCATCGAGAACAGCGGCAGCAGCGGTTCGATGCGTTTCACCGTTTTCGTGAACAGATGATGAATAATCAGACCGGCTAAAATCGGGATGACCACAATCTGCAAAATGCTCAGCAGCATGCCTTCCACATCCACTTTGATATGCGTATCGACATACAAACGCGTCAGCAACGGCGTGGCGAAAACGCCGACCAGCGTGGAGACGGCAGAAACCGTCACGGAAAGCGCAACGTCGCCTTTGGCAAGATAAATCATGACGTTAGAAGCAGTGCCGCTGGCGACGCTGCCCACTAAAATCATACCCGCCGATAAATCCGCAGGCATATGGAAGAGTTTTGCCAGCACCCAGGCGGCCAGCGGCATCACCAGATAATGCAGGAAAGTGGCGGCGGCTACGGGGCCCGGACGCGACAGAACGCGCTTGAAATCACCGAATTCGAGGGTGACGCCCATCGCAAACATTATCAGCATCAGTAGCGTGGAAACATACGGGCCGATCGGGGTGAACGTGCCGGGCGAATAATAGGCCGCGACGGATAACAGCACGGCCCACAGCGGGAACAGGCGGGTTATTTTGGCTAACATTGAGGATGATCCTTGTCTTTGTTGTTTTGCAAAAGTACAGACAAAAAAAGACCGGGCACATGGCCCGGTCTTCACAGATACCGCGCCCGTAATTATTCGAATAGGTTGCGGTGTAGAGTTTTAACGACCTGATCGGCATCGTTGCCCGGCACCAGGAAACACAGGTTGTAGCTGCTTGCGCCGTAGCAAATCATGCGGATATTGAACGGATCCAGTACGCCGAAAACCTCTTTACCGACGCCGCAAGCCTGCGACAATTTGTTGCCGATGATGGCGACCAGCGCCAGATTTTCTTCTACTTCCACGCGACACAGTGAGGATAATTCGGTCAGCAGCGAAGTGGTCAGCAGGCTGGCATCAGAAGAGGTGGAACCGGTGGTATCCAGCGTCAGCGCCACGCTGACTTCTGAGGTAGTGATGAGATCCACGGAAATGCTGTGACGCGCCAGAATGCCAAACACTTCGGCGAGGAAACCGCGCGAATGCAACATGCTCAGGCTGTGCAGCGTGACCAGCGTTTGTCTGCGGCGCAGCGCTATCGCACGAAACAGCGGCGGATTATTAGTGGTATCACAGACTAAAGTGCCGCCGCCCGACGGATCTTTGCTCGAGCCGACAAACACCGGAATACCGCGGCGTACCGCAGGCAATAACGTGGCCGGATGTAAAACTTTCGCGCCAAATGTCGCCATTTCAGCGGCTTCTTCAAAAGCGATACGATCAATGCGTTTTGCTGCCGGCACCAGACGCGGGTCAGTGGTGTAAATTCCCGGTACGTCAGTCCAGATATCCACACGTACAGCGCTCAGTGCTTCGCCCAGTAGGGCTGCCGTGTAATCGCTGCCGCCACGGCCAAGCGTGGTGGTGCGGCCTTTGCTTTCTGAACCGATAAAGCCTTGCGTGATAACCAGCGCGTCCTGCAGGCGCGGTTGCAGCTGCGAAACGGTGAGCTCGCTCAGTGCCTGCGTGTCCGGTTCTGCACGACCGAAACGATCGTTAGTGCGCATGATTTTACGCACGTCAAACCATTCCACCGGCACATTGCGCTGGCGGATAATTTCAACAAACAACAGGGTGGACATCAGTTCGCCGTGGCTGACCAGTTCGTCGGTCAGTGCCGTTGATGTCGCGAGGCTGGCAGCTTCGGACAGCATGGCGATGTTTTCCAGCATGCGGGCCAGCTCTTCGCGGATCACCGTCGGATCATCCAGACGGTCAATAATGGCATTCTGGATACGGCGAATTTCATCAAGCAGAAACGCCCGGCGCTCAGCTTCTTTGCCTTCGGCCAGCTCGACTAATAAATTGGTGACGCCCGCAGAGGCGGAGAGAACAACCAGACGCACTTCAGGGCGCGACAGAACGATATCTGCACTGCGATTCATGGCGTCGAAATCCGCTACGCTGGTACCGCCGAATTTGGCGACGATAACGTTGCCCAGAGGCTGCGGGTTGGCGTTGCGGGATGCTGCGTAATTCATGTAAAACCTCATGTCAGGGTCGTCATACCAGACGGCCATCTATTCCATAATTCTATAAGAATTGGCACAAGGGGAGAGCGGGAAGGGGGCAGACGTAGAGATGCTACGATACACCCAGAAGCGCCCCACCTTGTCGACATCCTCGCGGATGCCCGGTGACAACCCAGGGGATTCAGCCCCTGTAGTCGATCATATGCCTGCCGCGGGCTTCAGACCTCGGCGTCGCTCCCCCTGATGTACCTTCGTAGGATTCGGCTCCTCCGATACACTTCCTGGGCGACGCGCCTCTTCTGGCTCACGCGACATGCGCGCGAGTTAGGTGCTTAGGAATAACGGGTTATGGCGCGTCTGTCAACGGTCTCGCAGCCCATGCGCCACATTTTGAACGATTCTCATCTAATATTGTTCTCTGTCATTGTGATTTGGCAGATCTGGCCTATCGCAAGAAAAGGCATCTCATCTCGGGAAGTTCAGGATACAATCGGGACAGTTACCTCATATTTATTCTCAGCCTAAGAGCATTGCTATGAAAAATATCAATCCAACTCAGACCGCTGCCTGGCAAGCCCTGCAGCAGCATTTCGACAAGATGAAAGATGTGCAGATTAGCCATCTGTTTGCTGAAGATGGTGATCGTTTCTCCAAGTTCTCTGCCACGTTTGAAGACCAGATGCTGGTCGATTTCTCCAAAAACCGTATCACTACCGAGACGCTGGACAAACTGCAGGCGCTGGCAAAAGAGACCGACCTTCAGGGCGCAATCAAATCGATGTTCTCTGGCGAGAAGATCAACCGCACAGAAGACCGTGCCGTGCTGCACGTTGCCCTGCGTAACCGCAGCAACACGCCAATCGTCGTGGACGGCAAAGATGTGATGCCGGAAGTGAATGCCGTTCTGGCGAAAATCAAAGGCTTCACCGAACGCGTTATCGGCGGCGAGTGGAAAGGTTATACCGGTAAAGCCATCACTGATGTGGTGAACATCGGTATCGGCGGTTCAGACCTCGGCCCGTTCATGGTGACCGAGGCGCTGCGTCCGTACAAAAACCACCTGAATATGCATTTTGTCTCCAACGTGGATGGCACGCACATTGCCGAAACGCTGAAAGATTTGTCTCCGGAAACGACCCTGTTCCTGGTTGCATCAAAAACCTTCACCACCCAGGAAACCATGACCAACGCCCACAGCGCGCGTGACTGGTTCCTGAAAACCGCAGGCGACGACAAACACGTGGCGAAACACTTCGCGGCGCTGTCTACCAACGGTAAAGCAGTGAGCGAATTTGGTATCGATACCGACAACATGTTCGAGTTCTGGGACTGGGTCGGCGGTCGTTATTCACTGTGGTCTGCAATTGGTCTGTCCATCGCCTTGTCTGTTGGTTTCGATAACTTCGAACAGCTGCTGAGCGGCGCACATGCGATGGATAAACACTTCGCCAATACACCGGCTGAGAAAAACCTGCCGGTTCTGCTGGCGCTGATCGGTATCTGGTACAACGATTTCTACGGTACTGAAACCGAAGCTATCCTGCCATACGACCAGTACATGCACCGTTTTGCTGCTTACTTCCAGCAAGGCAACATGGAATCTAACGGTAAGTTCGTTGACCGTAACGGCAACCCGGTGGATTACCAGACTGGCCCGATCATCTGGGGTGAACCAGGTACCAACGGTCAGCACGCGTTTTATCAGCTGATTCACCAGGGAACCAAAATCATCCCTTGTGACTTCATCGCTCCGGCCATCAGCCATAACCCGCTGAGCGATCACCACGCGAAACTGCTGTCTAACTTCTTCGCACAGACAGAAGCGCTGGCGTTCGGTAAATCTCTGGATGTCGTCGAGAAAGAATTCGCCGATCAGGGTAAAAAACCGGAAGACGTGAAACACGTCGCTCCCTTCAAAGTGTTTGAAGGTAACCGTCCGACTAACTCCATCCTGCTGCGTGAAATCACGCCTTACAGCCTGGGTGCGTTGATTGCGATGTACGAGCACAAAATCTTTACTCAGGGCGCAATCCTCAACATCTACACTTTCGACCAATGGGGTGTGGAACTGGGTAAACAGCTGGCAAACCGTATCCTGCCAGAGCTGGATGGCGATAAAGATGTTACCGGCCACGACAGCTCCACGAACGGTCTGATTAACCGCTTCAAAAACTGGCGCTAATCCCTCGTCATTCTTCAGACTGTTTCAGCGTTGGTTACGTTGGTCCAGCCCGAATGATTTAGGGCATTAAGGTATTTACTACGCCAAAATAAAAGGGTTAGCCTTCACCGGCTGGCCCTTTTTAATGGCGCTTTGCCGGTGCTGACTCTGTGGTATTCTGCGGGTATTCATAACAAAAGTGGGATGTAGATCACATGGCAGGATCAAAACGCGCAATGATGATATCCGTCATTATGCAGCGAATCTTGAACGTTTTCTTATTGGGACTGGCCGCGATCCTGATGATTTTTATCGGGCGCGAAACCTATCATTTGGCCATGGTGTTGTTCGTTAATAACGACCAGTCTTCGTCGTATCTGCTGATAGAGGGGATTGTGATTTACTTCCTCTATTTCGAGTTTATTGCGCTGATTATCAAATATTTTTCCTCGGGTTATCACTTCCCGCTGCGCTATTTTATTTACATCGGCATTACCGCGATTATCCGTCTGATTATCGTCGACCACAAAAGTCCTTATGACACACTGGTTTACGCCTGCGCCATCCTCGTGCTGGTCGTGACGCTGTTCCTTGCCAACAGCGAACGTCTTCGCCGCGAATAAAACAGGCCATTACTGACCCGCATTCATGCGCTAGAATGCGGGGCAGATAATTCATTGGAGGTATGAATACCTTCATTACGGAGCCGTTGATGTCTGATTCCCATTCCCCTGAACAATCCCCGATCTACTGGTTTGACGATCCCTCGCAGGTGCCTGCGGATGTGGCTGACTGGCTGATGGAAATGGGATCCATGACCCGCCGGTTTGAAAAGCAGGGTGTTACCGTCACCGTGAAGCCGCAAAATGAATGTTTTGTCAGCCGCGATGAACTGGGTGAAAGTGAAGCGCAGCAGTTGCCGGAAAGTGCCCGTTACTGGATCCGCGAAATCGTACTGTTTGGGGATGCCGAACCCTGGTTGCTGGGTCGCACGATCATTCCTGAGGAAACGCTGACCGGGCCGGATCTGGCATTGGTAGATCTGGGCACCGTACCGCTCGGACGCTATCTGTTTAGCGGTAATAACCTGACCCGCGATTACATCCATTTAGGGCAACTGCAGAGTGAACAGGGCGATTTATGGGCGCGTCGTTCCCGTCTGCGGCTCTCAGATAAACCGCTGTTGCTGACTGAAATTTTCCTGCCGGACTCGCCGTTGCATCGCCCGCAAAATAGGGTGGGGCAGCAATGAGTCAGACGAATCAACAAGGAGAACAGAGAGTGTCAGGAAATATGACTCAGGGAACATGGCGTGATTACTGCCGCCTGATGCGTATTGATAAGCCTATCGGCTCGCTGCTGCTGCTGTGGCCCACATTATGGGCGTTGTGGGTCGCCGGTGGCGGACTGCCTTCGGCAAAAATTTTGCTGGTTTTCGTGCTTGGCGTGTTCTTTATGCGTGCAGCCGGTTGCGTGGTGAACGACTACGCCGATCGTAAATTTGACGGCCATGTAAAACGTACCGCGAATCGTCCGCTGCCGAGCGGTGCCATTTCCGGTAAGCAGGCGAAAATGCTTTTCGTCGGGCTGGTGCTGGTATCCTTCCTGCTGGTTCTGCTGCTCAACCGCATGACGATTTTGCTGTCTCTGGCCGGGCTGGCGCTGGCATGGATTTATCCGTTTATGAAACGGGTCAGCCATCTGCCACAGGTGGTGTTAGGCGCTGCGTTTGGCTGGGCTATTCCGATGGCTTACGCGGCGGTAAGCGAAAGCGTACCGCTCAGCTGCTGGCTGATGTTTGCCGCCAATATCTGCTGGACGGTGGCATACGACACGCAATATGCAATGGTCGATCGTGACGACGATTTGAAGATCGGCGTGAAATCGACAGCGATTCTGTTCGGTCGTTTTGACACGCTGATTATCGGTCTGCTGCAAGTGGCGACGTTAGTGCTGATGGGCATTGTCGGTCATCTATCGCAACTTGGCGCGCCGTTCTACTGGTCGCTGCTGCTGGCCGCTGCACTGTTTGTGCATCAGCAGAAGCTGATTGCGAAACGTGATCGTGATGCCTGTTTCCTGGCTTTCCGCCAGAACAACTATGTCGGGCTGGTGCTGTTCCTTGGCATCCTGATGAGCCTGTCAGCCTTCACGTTGTAAGAGTTTCTGAACTGATTCAGCCCCCATAAAAAACGCCCGGACTCTGTCAAAAGTCCGGGCGTTTTGTTTTTGCCGCCTGATGGCTGGCGCAACTTTATGGCTGGCGCAACGAATGCCGGTTAATGATCGGTATCGCGCACATCCATTTTTGGCTCAGCCGGTGGCTCAGTTGCTTGCGGCAGCTCAGAAGGCATGCCCGCACTTTCAATGGTGAGCTTGATATCCGGCGTCATCAAATCGCTGAGCATGATGTAAATCTCACGCGTTTGTTCCTGAATCGCATCACCACTGTCGCTGATATAACCTTCAGCGCGTAATGTGCCGACCAGCGTTGAGAACACCGCTTTGTCGAAGAATTCAGGCGCATTGATACCGTGCAACACGGACAAACGCTGCGCCATAATCCGGCTCTCTTTTTCCAGCGCACCACGGTTGATGCTTGGATTATTAGTGAGCAGCGAGAAGGTAATCGCGTAGCGTTGCAGCGTTTCACGCACACCTGCCGCCAGCAGCTGTAACGTGCGGATCCGCGCCGGGTTCAGCGTCAGTTCATCATCTTCCAGATGAATGATTTGCTGACGTGCCAGTTCCAGCGTCAGGACATCCAACACCTGAGGCAGTTCTGACTTATCAAAGTGCATGAACAGTTCAGCTTTGAGCATCGGATAAATCAGCTCTACCTGACGCAGTAATTCTGCGCGGGTGACCTGACGGTGATGCATGACAATGCTGGAAATCAGCGACGGTAACACCAGCATGTGATGGATGTTGTTGCGGTAATACGTCATCAGAACAGCCTGCTCGCGCGGCAGAACGATGATGTCGCCAATGTTGTCTTTCTCAACCTGGAACTTATTCATGTTCAGTGCGTGATCGAGCAACTGAGCTGCGCTCAGATCAGGTACCGTCGAATCGGCGTTATACGGCACATTGCGCAGCAATTGCAGATAGCAGTCGATTTGTTCAATGAGTTGTTCACGGGTCAGTGAACGCTGACGCGAAGCCAGCAGCGCCGTACAACACAGGTTCATGGCGTTAGCCGCCGCTGAGTTGTTGATACGCACCATGATCTGCCCGGCCAAATCCTGCACCGTTGGCGTCAGCCAGCTCGGACGTTGCGCTTCAATCGGGTCAATCGCTTCACGCCAGGTCGGCACATTCTGGTTCAGGTAAGTGGTCAGGTGCAGCGGCTCACCGAAGTTCACATAGCCCTGACCGAGGTTGCGCAGCTTGCGCAGCCCGTTCAGCATTTGCGTCAGGCTTTCTTTCTCTTTGGTCGCGCCGCGTAATTCTTTGGCGTAAGTCCCCACTTCCATTACGTGCTCATAACCAATGTAAATCGGCACTAACGTAATCGGACGTGAACCGCCGCGCAGCATGGCCTGAATGGTCATCGCCAGCGTACCGGTTTTCGGTTCCAGCAGACGCCCGGTTCGTGAACGACCCCCTTCGACAAAGTATTCGACCGAATAACCGCGGCTGAACAATTCGCCCAGATATTCGCGGAAAACGGTGGAATACAGCTTGTTGCCTTTAAAGGTACGGCGGATGAAGAACGCGCCCAGACGTCGGAAAATCGGGCCAGCTGGCCAGAAGTTCAGGTTGATACCGGCAGCGATATGCGGCGGCACCAGCCCCTGGTGATAGAGCACGTAAGAGAGCAGCAGGTAGTCCATGTGGCTGCGGTGGCAGGGCACATACACAATTTCCTGACCATCAAGCGCCAGCTGACGAACGCGCTCAGCATTATTAACGTTGATGCCTTTATATAAACGGTTCCACGTCCAGCTCAGCACGCGGTCTGAAAGACGTACGGCTTCATAAGAGAAGTTCGCCGCGATTTCTTCCATCAGTGCGATAGCATTTTGCTGGGCTTTTTCGTGGGAAATTTTCTTGCTGCGGGCTTCGTCTTCAATCGCTTTTTCGATGGCTTTGGAAGCCAGCAATTTATTGAATAAATCCTGACGGGCAGGAAGACGTGGGCCGACTGCCGCCAGACGCTGACGGGAGAAATGCATACGCGCCACGCGGGCCAGTTTCTGGGCAATGGTTTTGTCGGTGCCGTGCTCCGTCGCCATATAACGCAGGGAAACGGTGTTGGAGAAACGAACAAAACTGTCACGTCCGAGCCACAGCACGGCGAAGAATTTCTGAATGCCATTCAGCACGCGCAGATGCGGCGTATCATCCTGACCTTCACGGCCCGGCGCACGGCCAAACATCACGGACACCGGCAGCATCTGAATGTCTAAATCCGGATTGTTACGGTGCAAATCCAGATAGTCGTGGAACAGTTTTACGGATTCCTGCTTCGGCGTGTAATACGAGAATACGCGCGGGCCTTCAGCGATGAATACATGGCTTGGCAGCAGGGTTCCGTCAATTTCCAGCGGAATGAGGGGATCGGGCAGATTCTGGGCCAAACATTGCGCACGCAACGTCAGCAAATCTGCCTTGGAATTATAAGGTAATACGTACAAAATCGGTCGCGTCGGGTCTAAATGCAACTCGCTAACCGGATCTGAAGGTATGACCTTGCTCTTTACCAGCAATGAGAGTGGTAAATTCAATAATGTGTAATAAAGTCTACGCCAACCTGACATAAAAACGTGAAGCCTCTTGTTAGCAATTTCGCCGCAAGGATACCAGAAAGATCCGTGGAGATCTGTGGTCATATAAAAGCTAAAATACGGCACACTTCTAAGGATAACCCTTCAAGGATCAGTACCCCAAATGGCGAACCAAGTCACTGGATTTACCCGAATTTATAAAGCGGCCGGATATTCCTGGAAAGGATTAAAAGCGGCATGGCAAAACGAAGCGGCTTTTCGACAGGAAGCCAGCGTCGCTATCCCGCTAATTTTGTTATCTTTCTGGTTTGATGTCAGTACAGTCGAACGCATTCTGCTGATTGGGTCCGTCGTACTGGTTTGCGTCACCGAATTGCTTAACAGTGCGGTGGAATGTGCGATTGACCGTATTGGTTCTGAATTCCACGAGCTTTCAGGACGCGCAAAAGATATCGGCTCTGCTGCCGTGCTTCTGACCATCATATTGGCGATTTTTGTCTGGGTCAGTATCTTTTGGCCGCGATGGTTCTGATCTGGAATCTGTATTCCAGGAATCACCGTTATGCCCTGTTTTTATTCAATCTTAGGTTTTCATTGACCGTTTAGCTGTATATACTCACAGCACGACTGTATAAACAACCAGGGGGCGGAATGAAAGCTTTAACGACCAGACAACAAGAGGTCTACGACCTTATTCGCGATCATATCTCCACCACCGGTATGCCACCGACCCGCGCAGAGATTGCATCGCGTCTGGGTTTCCGTTCCCCCAATGCGGCGGAAGAGCACCTGAAAGCGCTGGCACGTAAAGGCGTTATCGAGATCGTTTCCGGTGCATCTCGTGGTATCCGTTTGCTGATGGAAGAAGAAGAAGGTTTACCGCTGATCGGCCGCGTTGCCGCCGGTGAACCCCTGCTGGCTCAGCAACATATCGAAGGCCATTACCAGGTTGATCCGGCGATGTTCAAGCCGAGTGCCGATTTCCTGCTGCGCGTCAGCGGCATGTCGATGCGTGATATCGGTATCCTCGACGGTGATTTGCTGGCCGTGCATAAAACTCAGGACGTGCGTAATGGCCAGGTTGTCGTGGCCCGCATCGATGACGAAGTCACCGTGAAGCGCCTGAAAAAGCAGGGCAGCGTAGTGCAGTTATTGCCTGAGAATAGCGAATTCCAGCCGATCGTGGTGGACTTGCGCGAACAGAATTTCAGCATTGAAGGGCTGGCGGTAGGCGTCATCCGCAACGGCGACTGGATTTAACCTTCGTACTTCGAGATGCAGATGCGTTGGCTGTGTGCGTTCACCCGAATCACTGACTCTTGTCAGCTCATCGGGACTCTCTTACTTGCCGCCCTCCCGCAACTCGAATTACTCGGTCAACTTGTTGATTTGCAGTTCGTTAGCCGCCTCTGACATACCGCTAAGCTTTAACGTTTCATCTCGTCGCCCCTTTCGGGGCGATGTCATTTCCAGGCATATCCTGAAGCTCCGGCATGAGATTCTCTATGCAACATCATTCCCTGCGACAAGCATTCAAAAACACCTTTTTAAGTCCCGCCGATAAAGCACTCTGGACGCTGGCATTGCCGATGATATTTTCCAATATCACGGTGCCACTTCTTGGCCTGGTGGATACGGCAGTGATCGGTCATCTCGACAGCGCGGATTATCTCGGTGGCGTGGCCGTCGGTTCGATGATCACCACTTTCCTCTTCATGATGCTGTTGTTTCTGCGCATGAGCACTACCGGCATGACCGCACAGGCGCTGGGCGCGAAAGATAATCAGCTGCTGGCGCGCGCTTTCGTGCAGCCCTTTTTGCTGGCGGTACTGGCGGGGGTTGTCATCTTATTGTTCCGCCATCCGCTGATGGAGCTGGCATTTCATGTCGTCGGTGGCAGTCAGTCGGTGCTTGAGCAGGCGCGGCTGTTTATCGAAATCCGCTGGTACAGTGCGCCTGCCTCGCTGGCGAATCTGGTTATCCTCGGCTGGCTGCTGGGTATCCAATATATTCGCGGGCCAGTGATTTTGCTGATTGTCGGAAACCTGCTGAACATTATTCTGGATATCTGGCTGGTGATGGGGCTGGGACTAAACGTGCGCGGTGCGGCGATGGCAACTGCCAGTGCGGAGTATTTCACGTTATTCATCGGGCTGTATTTTGTCTGGCGTGTGATGAAACGACGCGGTATCACCGGCACAGAAATCACCTCTGCCTGGCGCGGTAATCTGCGCCGTCTGCTCGGGCTTAACCGCGACATCATGCTGCGCTCATTGCTGTTGCAGCTGTGCTTTGCTTCGCTGACCGTGCTGGGTGCGCGGCTGGGCAGCCACATTGTGGCCGTCAACGCTGTGTTGATGAACCTGCTGACCTTTACCGCGTTCGCACTTGACGGCTTTGCTTATGCCATCGAAGCCCATTCCGGTGAAGCATTTGGCGCGCGTAACCGGGAAAAACTGCTGAATGTATGGCATGCCGCGTGCCGTCAGGCAGGACTGGTAGCACTGGCTTTTGCGCTGATTTATGCCCTGGCAGGCGAGACTATTATTAATGCGCTGACGTCACTCCCCGAATTACGAGAACTGGCTGACCATTATCTTGGCTGGCAGATTGTACTGCCGCTGGTGGCTGTCTGGTGTTATCTGCTCGACGGTATGTTTATCGGCGCAACGCGCGGGCGGGAAATGCGCAACAGTATGGTGGTCGCTGCGCTCGGTTACGGGCTGACGCTTCTGACCTTGCCGGTGCTCGGAAACCACGCGTTGTGGCTGGCGCTGACCGTTTTCCTCGGGTTGAGGGGAATTTCACTGGGCTGGATTTGGCGTCGTTACTGGCAGCGTGATACGTGGTTTTCCTCTCCGGGACACTGAGTTCGCAGTGTTTTATCAAAGAGATAAATTCCCTGTTGCCGTTATTTCCTGCTTTGGATTAATCCTAATAGTGGTTTTAATCCCTGTCGGGGGAGGATTAATCCAGATTCTCTACTAACCTTAGAAGTGTTAAGGACGAGCTGCCAGAACAAAACGCAGCTCCATAAACCCAAGGTAACAGGAGATATTTTATGAATAAGGACCAAGCCGACGGTAACTGGAAGCAGTTCAAAGGGAAAGTGAAAGAAAAATGGGGCAAACTGACCGATGACGACCTGACAGTAGTTGAGGGTAAGCGTGATCAGTTGGTTGGTAAAATTCAGGAGCGTTACGGCTATCAGAAAGATCAGGCCGAGAAAGAGCTCAAGGAATGGGAAACCAGCAACAAATATCACTGGTAATACGCGACTCCCCCTCGCGTTTCAGTGACGTATCCTGAGAATTAGCTGCTCCTACCCGGAACGCTTCAGGATACGGGTACATGGATGTACCCAACTTTATGTCGGAATGTCTAACTTCCAAAAAATTCCCCGCCCAAACACTAAATCCCTTAGCGTTTTTTCACCACAATACTGTGGTCATGATCGCAGTGATCGTGGCTTTCGCACGTCTCTACAACTTTACACTCACCGCATAAACCGTGGGCTTCTACCACAGAATGCCGAAGTTCAAATCCTGATTCCGCTGCCAGTTTCGCCAGACGTTCTTCAATACCGTCAGTGGTTTTTTCCGTCACCAGTCCGCAGCGGTCGCAGATAAACAGCGCCGATGTGTGGCTCGGTTCTTCAAAATGATGGCAAAGCACGTAGCTGTTAGCCGATTCCACACGATGGATAAACCCTTGTTCCAGCAGAAAATCCAGCGCGCGATAAACAGTCGGAGGTTTCGCCTGCGGTTCACTCACACGCAATAAATCCAGTAAATCATAGGCGCTGATGGCACCGGGTTGTTGCGCCATCAGGCGCAGTACTTCCAGCCGCTGTGGGGTAAGGCGAACATTGCGCTGCTGGCAAAGTTCTTCAGCTTGCGAAAGTAATTTTTCCGGATTATTCAGGGTCATAGCAACGTTCTCTGAGCGCAGATTGGGATTGATAGGTCACATCATGCGACCATTGTTGATTTTACCATGCTTGCGTTAAAACGACGAATTATGCGCCATTCAGTCCGCCATCGCGTCCAGCGCCTTTTCAACATACAAATACCCTATGCCCATAATTTGCTGTTCCCGGCTCAGCGTTCCCGGTGCGATATGCGTCGCCTGGGTTTTGACATGATCGGTACGGTCGAAGGGATTGAGGCCGCTTTGCCCGCAGACAGTTTTCAGCCACGCATCGCCAAAACCGCAACTGCGGCCATAAAGATAAATGTGATTGATATTCAAAATGTTGAGGAAGTTATACAGACTCAGTCCCAGTGCGCGGGCACCTTCCATCACCTGCTGGCAAATGGCGCTTTCGCCCTGATGATAGCGGTCGATCAGCTCCTGTGTAGATGGCGTTCGTCTGGTCGGATCCGCGGGCTCCAGCTGACGGGCCTTTTTCTTTAATGCTGACAATGAGGCCAGGGTTTCGAGGCAACCATACCGTCCGCAGGCGCACCGGTCGCCGTGGGGATCAATGATGGTATGGCCGATTTGTCCGCTGCCAAACAGATTACCGCGATAAATTTGCTGGTTAATCACGAAGGAAGAGCCGATACCGTAATCGACATTAATCACACAAAAATCCTGATGATAATTGGTATTTTGCCATTTCTCCGCCAGCGCCAGCATGATGCAATCATTGTCCATCAGGATGTCAGTTTGCAGCTTTTCTTCCAGCAGATACTTAATCTCAATTTCACCCGTCCAGGGCGCCTGCGGCATACGCTGTGATACGCCGGTGGTCGGATTGACCTGCCCGTGGATCGCCAGTGCCAGCCGGATTTTCAGGCCGGGATAGTTTTTTTTGTACTGATGAAAGCAGGCTTCGATTTGTGCCAGCAGGGCTTGCGGCGTTTTGACTGAAATCTCCGTCATCTGATAGTCACTCAGCGGCAGGACCAGCCTGCTGACCAGAATACTTTCGATGCGGTAAGGCGTGATATTCAGGCACAGCACGGCGCTGCCGTCAGTGGCTATCTGGTAACTTCCGCCGCCAAGACCCCGCGAGTGTAAATTGACCGGACTGTGGATGATTAAGTCATTACTTTGCAGATCGTCGAGGATCTTGCTGATGGCCGGGATCGACAGACGCGAAAGTCTGGCCAGCGTGGACTTACTGGCATTTTTCTCGCGATACAGCAACGTCATCAGCACCTGTTTATTGAACTGACGTAGCCGCAGGTTATTCAATCCGATTACCGACATTTACTAAACCTCGTTGACTGAATTGCGTGACCGTAGCAAATCTCCCGCGTCAGTACGCTGCGTAGAATCTCGAAATTGATATTTCGATCCGGCGTACTGAGGGGAAATCATGAGCACAGCGGTAAAAGTCTGGCAGGAAGCGGTCGAACTCCCGACCTGGCTGACAGGAAAACAGGATACGCACCCGATGTTTCTGGCACATCGGGTGTATCAGGGCTCTTCCGGTGCGGTGTATCCGTACGGCGTGACAGATACGCTGACCGGTGAAAAGGTTATGAAAACCTATCAGGCGCTGTTTCTGGAAAATGATTTCCTTAAAATCATGTTGTTACCGGAGCTGGGGGGGCGTGTCCACCGTGCCTGGGACAAAATAAAACAGCGTGATTTTGTCTATTACAACGAGGTCGTGAAACCCGCGCTGGTCGGTTTACTGGGGCCGTGGATTTCCGGCGGTATCGAATTTAACTGGCCGCAGCATCACCGTCCGACCACTTTTATGCCGGTGGATTTCACCGTGCAGGCACATGAAAATGGCGCACAGACCGTGTGGATGGGCGAAGTGGAACCGATGCGTGGTTTGCAGGTAATGACCGGTTTTACCCTTTATCCCGATAAGGCGTTGCTGGAAATCAGCGCCAAAATTTACAACGGCAACCCGACGCCGCGCCATTTCCTGTGGTGGGCCAATCCGGCAGTCACCGGCGGAGACGGTCATCAGAGCGTATTCCCGCCGGATGTCACCGCCGTTTTCGATCACGGTAAACGTGATGTTTCTTCCTTCCCGATAGCGACCAGCACCTACTACAAAGTGGATTATTCGGCGGGTGTGGATATTTCGCGCTACAAAAACATTCCCGTCCCGACGTCCTACATGGCCGACAAATCTGACTACGACTTCGTGGGTGCTTATGACCATGAACAGCAGGGCGGATTGCTGCATATCGCCGACCATCATGTGTCGCCGGGCAAAAAGCAGTGGACGTGGGGAAACTGCGATTTTGGTCGCGCGTGGGATCGCAATCTCACCGATAACAACGGGCCTTATATTGAGCTGATGACCGGCGTATTCACCGACAATCAGCCGGATTTCACCTGGCTGGATGCTTATGAAGAGAAGTGTTTCGTGCAAAACTTCCTGCCATACAGCGACCTGGGCACGGTACAGAATGCCTCAGAGCAGGCAGTGATCAAACTTGAACGTCACGGGCAGAAACTGGTGTGGGGCGTTTATGCGGTCAGCCCGTTGCAGGCCGCGCAAATCAGGATCACTTCTGAAGATGGCACGCAAATGTTGCTGGAAAAGGACATGACTTTGCAGCCGGGCGACGTGCTTCAGGGTGAGCTGAACGATGAATTACCGCCGCGTCTGCGTCTGCGCTTACTGGATGAGCAGGGGAAAGAGTTGTTGTCCTATCTGGAACATCAGGCCAGTGAGACGCCGTTACCGTCGCCGGCCAGCGCACCGTTGCCCGCGCAGGAGATCACTTCTGCGGATGAAGCCTGGTTTATCGGCCAGCACCTTGAGCAATACAATCACGCCAGTCAGGGAGCGGTGAATTATTACCGGCGTGGTGTGGAACTGGACGCGCTGGATTATCGCTGCAATCTGGCGCTGGCTACGCTCAGCTACAATCAGGCGAGTTTTACTCAGGCGCTGACTTTTGCTGATACGGCGCTGAGCCGGGCACACCGGTTGAATAAGAATCCGCAATGCGGCCTGGCGAGTCTTGTTCGTGCAAATGTGCTTGAGCAGACCGGCGATTTTGACGCGGCTTTTGACAGTTATTATCGCGCCGTCTGGAGCGGCAACGCCAAATCCGGTGGCTACTTCGGGCTGGCGCGGATAGCCACACGGCGGGAGCAGTATCCTCAGGCGTTGAGTTTCTGTGAGCAGGGACTGGCGGCACAGGCGAATCATTATGGCCTGATCGGTCTGAAAGCCACGTTGCTGTGCCTGACGGAGCAGGACGCCCCGACGTATATCGAAGACAATTTACAACGCTACCCGCTGCATTACCTTCTGCATTTCCTGCGTTATCACCTGTTGCCTGATGAGAAATCGGCAGCGCAACTGCGACATGTCACCGGCCAGCGAGGCGAAAACGCCATGAATATTGCTGGTCAGCTGACCGGTTGCGGACTGGATGCGCTGGCACTGGAAGCGCTAAATGTTCTGAAAAGCCAGGAAACGCTGCCGCTGTATTTGCAGGCTTCCCTGCAAAAGGATGGCCGCGAGGCATTGTGTCTGGCTGCTCGAAATGCTTTCCCGCAGCATGTCCGTTTCCCGCAGTGGCTGGCGGAAGTCCGCATGCTTGAGGCTTTCCCTGATGACGCGTTTGCCCTGCATTTACTGGCTTCTTTCCATTACAGCAAAGGTAATTCACAAACGGCGGTGGCCTGCTGGCAACGTTGTCTGGTACTGGAACCGGACTTTGCGGATGCATGGCGCGGGTTGGGGATTGAAGCGTGGAACCATCAGCAGGATGCCGAAAAAGCGCACCGCTGTCTGGAAGAAGCGTGCCGGTTGCAGCCCCAGGATGCCCGGCTGTTATTTGAATCCGACCTGCTTAACCGTCTGACCGGCGTAGCGCCGCAAATCCGTCTGGCGCGGCTGGAAAAAGTGCTGTCCGTCGCCACACAGCGTGACGACCTGACGGCTGAACTTCTCAGTTTATACAACCAGTGCGGGCAGCGACAGGCAGCGCAGGCGCTGCTGGCCGACCGGAAATTCCATCCGTGGGAAGGCGGTGAGGGGCGCATCACCGGTCAGTATCTTTTGAACAAACAGCTGCTGGCGTTTGAATCTCTCGGCACCGGGGATGTGGTTGCCGCACAGGCGCAGCTGTTGTCCGCACTGGAATATCCGCAAAACCTCAGTGAAGGGCGGCTGGTCGGGCAAACGGATAATGATATCTGCTTCTGGCTGGGCATTTGTGCGCAAAAACTTCAGCAGCATAAACAGGCGCAGGCGTGGTTTGAGCGCGCGGCGGCGGGCGATAAAGGGATTGGTGAGCGCCGCTATTACAACGATCAGCCGGTAGATTATTTGTTCTATCAGGGCATGGCGCTGCGCAAACTTAACGATGTGGAGCAGAGCCGTCAGGTCTTCCGACAAATGCTGGAATGGGCGGAGCGCGCAGCGGACCAGCCTGTGCAGGCTGATTTCTTCGCGGTGTCATTGCCGGATTTAGTCGTGCTGACCGGCGATCGTCAGAAAGAGCATCGCATTCACTGTTTGCTGGTGAAAGCACTGGCCCTGCGTGGTCTGGAAAATGAGGCTTTCACCGATGTGTTGCAGCAAATCTTTGCGCTGGATCCTTCCTGTGCTAAAGCCCATCTCTTCTCGCAGTTGCCGGATTACTGAATAAAGGGGAAGAGAAAGATGCCACTGTATTCTCTGGAAAATCATCACCTTGCACTGACCGTGTCGCCTTTTGGCGGCACCATTCTGCAACTGCTGGCTAAGCGGGCGAACGGCAATGTCCCCCTGCTGCGCCCGTCAGTACTGAGTGAGGATACGCCTGCCGCACAGTCGGCATGTTTTCCTCTTCTCCCCTTTGGTAACCGACTGAAAGGTAATGCTTTTGATTTTGAAGGCCGCCATTACACTCTGCCGCCCAATACCGGGGACGCGCATTATCTGCATGGCGATGGCTGGCTGGGAAACTGGCAATGCATTTTTCAAAGTGAGGACGCGCTGACGCTGGCATTTACGCATCACAGCGACAGTTACTGCTATCGCGCGGAGCAGCATTTTTCTTTGCACGATAACCGGCTGGATATCAGCTTGTGCATCACCAATCAGGGTGCTGAACCTCTGCCTTTCGGCCTGGGATGGCACCCGTTCTTCCCGCTCAGTAAAACCACCCGTCTTCAGGCAAAGGCGTCCGGTTACTGGCAGGAAGACGCGCAGTGGCTGGCGGGCA
Source organism: Rahnella bruchi (assembly GCF_003614975.1). GTDB lineage: Bacteria > Pseudomonadota > Gammaproteobacteria > Enterobacterales > Enterobacteriaceae > Rahnella > Rahnella bruchi. Next base: position 37,904 of record NZ_QZWI01000008.1, read on the forward strand.
AACATCATAACCCACTGCCTGCTGGCCTGGACTTCTGCACACCTCAGCCGCTTCCCTGCCGCTGGGTGAATAACGGTTTTTCCGGCTGGGAGGGTAAGGCAGAGATTATCTGGCCAGAATCCGGCCATAAGCTGCGGCTGACCACGTCTCCGGACTGTCCGGTGTTTTTCCTGTTTATATCCGACAGCCGTTACGACCCCGGCTATCAGCATGATTTCTTCTGCTTTGAACCCATGACCCATGCGGCAAATGATCACCATTTGTCGCATGGGGGCGCGCTGCGGGTGTTATCTCCCGGCGAATCTCTGACACAGCAAATGTCGCTGCACAGCGCGACGATTAACATCCCGGAATGAGGAATGCTTATGTCTGACTCAAAAGCTTTGAATATGCCCTACGTGTGGATGATTTGTCTGGTGGCTGCCTGCGGCGGCTTATTGTTCGGCTATGACTGGGTGGTGATCGGCGGGGCCAAACCCTTCTACGAAGCGTATTTCGGGATAACCGATGCGGCGATGTCCGGCTGGGCGATGAGCTCCGCGTTGCTCGGATGTGTGCTGGGCGCGGCGGGTTCTGGCTCACTGTCCGACCGTTACGGGCGTCGCCTCCCCCTGATTATCGCCGCGGTACTCTTCACCGCATCGGGTGTGGGTACGGCGCTGGCGTTCAGCTTTGACAGCTTTGTGTTCTGGCGAATTGTCGGCGGTGTCGGGATTGGCCTGGCATCCGCACTGGCACCGGTTTATATCGCTGAAATCAGTCCGGCAGAAAAGCGCGGGCGCTTTGTGGCCGTGAATCAGCTGACAATTGTGCTCGGTGTGCTGGCCGCACAGCTTATCAATCTGATGATTGCCGAACCGGTCGCTTCTGCCGCTGTGCAGGCGGATATTTTACAGAGCTGGAACGGTCAGACCGGCTGGCGTTATATGTTTGGTGCCGAAGCTATTCCGGCCGCCATCTTCCTGATCATGATGTTCGTGGTGCCGGAATCCCCGCGCTGGCTGGCGAAAGCTAACCGTTATCCGCAGGCGGAAAAAGTCCTGCAACGTATTGGTTCCGTGGAATATGCCCGCGTTACGCTGGCAGATATTCGCCGCTCGCTGGGCTCGGAAAACCAGAAAGTGCCGTTCTCTGCGTTGTGGGAACCGCGCGTCAGACCGGTCATTCTGATGGGGATTGTGCTGGCGGTTTTCCAGCAATGGTGCGGTATTAACGTGATCTTCAACTACGCCCAGGAGATTTTTGCCTCGGCGGGATTTGATATCAACGACACCCTGAAATCGATAGTCGCCACCGGCCTCATCAACCTGATTTTCACCTTACTGGCGCTGCCGCTGGTGGATAGAATTGGCCGCCGTCGCCTGATGCAGCTGGGTTCTGCGGGGCTGACGATCATTTATATTCTGATCGGGCTGTCTTACTCATTGGGTGTCACGGGGTTACCGGTGTTGCTGCTGGTACTGGTGGCTATCGCCATTTATGCTATGACGCTGGCGCCGGTGACCTGGGTGTTGCTGTCTGAAATCTTCCCTAACCGGGTGCGCGGTAATGCGATGGCGGTGGGCACGCTGGCATTGTGGGTCGCCTGTTTCCTGCTGACCTACACTTTCCCGCTGATGAACGCGGCTCTGGGCGCAGCGGGCAGTTTCTTCATCTACGCCGTTATCTGTCTGGCGGGTTGGATTTTCATCCAGTGCAAAGTGCCGGAAACCCGCGGGGTGACGCTCGAAGTGCTGGAACAACGTCTCAGCCGCACTGACGCCGAGCGGAGAGCCGAAAAAGCGGCGATGTCTGAAAGCCACTAAACCCCGCAAGATGCCGAATCTTTGTTCTGTGGTATAATCAGCGATTACCTTCCCTCTGGCGTTACGCCGGAGGGAGCGCCACGAACCCCTTCAGCGAATGTCAGGCCGATGTCAGAAACTCAACACGCAATGCCCCAAACCACTCCGTTTTCCGCCCAGCGTTTTTCCGTTGCGCCGATGCTCGACTGGACCGATCGCCACTGTCGCCATTTTCACCGGCTGATGACCGGCCAGACGTTGTTGTATACCGAAATGGTGACCACCGGTGCCATTATTCACGGCAAAGGGGATTATCTCGGGTTTGGCGACGCTGAGCATCCGGTGTCCTTGCAGCTTGGCGGCAGTAATCCGGCTGACCTTGCGCATTGCGCGAAACTGGCAGAAGAACGGGGTTATGACGAAATTAACCTCAACGTCGGTTGTCCGTCGGATCGCGTGCAGAACGGCATGTTTGGTGCCTGTCTGATGGGGCAGGCGTCCCTGGTGGCTGACTGCATCAAAGCCATGCGCGATGTGGTCTCGATTCCGGTCACGGTCAAAACGCGCATCGGTATTGACGAGCAGGACAGCTATGAATTCCTGTGCGATTTTATCCGTCAGGTTTCAGAAAACGGCGGCTGTGATACTTTCATTATCCATGCGCGCAAAGCCTGGCTTTCCGGCCTCAGCCCGAAAGAAAACCGTGAGATTCCGCCGCTGGATTACCCGCGTGTGTATCAGCTTAAGCGTGATTTCCCGCAGCTGACGATGGCGATCAACGGCGGCATTAAAACGCTCGAAGAGGCCAAAACGCATCTCCAATTTATGGATGGCGTCATGGTCGGTCGCGAAGCTTACCAGAATCCGGGTCTGTTGCTGAACGTGGATCGCGAGCTGTTTGGCTCCGACGCGCCGCTGAAAACCGGGCCTGATATTATCCGCGCGCTGTATCCGTATATCGAGGCGGAGCTGAGCAAAGGCACCTATCTGGGCCACATTACGCGTCATATTCTTGGTCTGTTCCAGGGCGTGCCGGGCGCGCGTCAGTTCCGTCGTCACCTGAGTGAAAACGCACATAAAGCAGGCGCGGGCATCGATGTTGTTGAACAGGCTTTGCAGATGGTCGCTCAGCAGCAGGAAACTGCCACTCAGGCTTAATAACAGAGTGAGCAAACTCACTATCTGTTAGTCAAATTTACTATATTTTTGCAGGCCATTTGTGCCTGCGAATTATTTTTTCCTTACCATTCAATCAATTATTCCCTCCGTCATACTGGCACGTATCTTGTAATAGTTAACGCGTGTTCTGACATCACGTCTTTTTGCACATGGCTTATTAAGGAGCACCCGATGCTGGAAATTCTCTTCGTGCTTGGTTTTTTCTTTATGCTGATGCTGACCGGTATTTCTCTGCTGGGCATGGTCGCTGCGCTGATCGTCGCATTTGCTGTGATGATGTTGGGTGGGTTCCTGGCAATTGTTATAAAAATGTTGCCATGGCTGATTTTGGCTGTGGTCGCGGTGTGGATTTACCGGGCATTCATTAAGCCGGACCAGCCAAAATATCGCCGCCGCCGTTTGCCGTAATTTCTGCTGCCAATAATTGGTTTTCGTAACTGCATGAAATGCAGGTGATTAACGCTGGTCTTTTGAGCACAAAAAAATGTAACCGTTGCAGCGATAACTTTTGCTTATGTGCTAGCGATCACAGGCTGGGTCAGAATGTGCGGTCAAAGTGCATAAATCATATTTTTTAACATGGGTGACTGTTAGGATGGAATGCATTGCTGATTAACGTATCGCAAAACGAATTCATCAAGTCCGCTGAGGCACACAATAGTCGCATAAGTGACATCGCCCTGTGGATTTACCCGGCAGTACCCTACAGCAGTACCCGTCTGAAATCAGAGGTCGTCTGAGTCAGGCAGTAAAAAAGGCTTTCACATCAGTGAAAGCCTTTTTTGCATTTATGGGATGAGCAGGCTCGAGCCCTGCGTCACGCGGCTTTCCAGCGTTTGATGCGCGCGTCTGGCTTCTGAGAGCGGGAATTTCTGCGCTTCGCTGACATCCACTTTTATCGCGCCACTGGCAATCAGGGAGAACAACTCGTTGCTCGCCTGCGCCAGTTCTTCGCGGTTAGTTACGTAGCCATTCAGGGAAGGGCGCGTGACGAACAGCGAACCTTTCTGATTGAGGATCGCCAGATCCACGCCTTTTACCGGGCCGGAAGCGTTGCCGAAACTGACCAGTAAACCGCGGCGTTTCAGACTGTTCAGCGATTTTTCGAAGGTATCTTTACCCACTGAATCGTAAACCACCCCGACTTTTTCGCCGTTGGTCAGTTCCGCCACGCGGGTCGCGATATCTTCTTTCTGATAATTAATCGTTGCCCAGGCACCGGCCTGTTTAGCGCGTTCGGCTTTTTCATCAGAACCGACAGTCCCGATCAGCTTCACGCCCAGCGCTTTTGCCCACTGGCAGGCGATCAGGCCCACGCCACCGGCGGCAGCATGGAAAAGAATGGTTTCGCCTGCCTGCACTTCGTGGGTCTGGCGCAGTAAATAGTAAACCGTCAGCCCCTTAAGGAAGGAGGCCGCCGCCTGTTCAAAACTGATGGCGTCCGGCAACAGGGCGATTTTTTCCTGCGGCACGTTATGGAATTCGCTGTAAGCGCCGAGCGCCGATTGTGCATACACCACGCGGTCGCCCGGTTTAATACCGGCCACGCCGCTGCCGACTTTACTGACAATCCCCGCCGCTTCGGTCCCTAAACCGGCCGGAAAACTGGCGGGCGCATACAAACCGCTGCGCACGTAGGTATCGATATAGTTGATACCGATGGCTTTATTCTCGACCTGAACTTCGCCTGCCTGCGGATCTTGTGGCTGATAATCAACGTATTGCAGTACATCAGGTGTGCCTGTCTCAGAAAACTGAATGCGCTTTGCCATGTTTTTCCCTCGTGATGGAGTCTGATTTCAACCCTAGGCTAAATGTCCGAGACAATCCAGATTTTCGGCACTAAGGGTTAATACCCTTTTGAAATGGTTTATACTGTCGCGCGAGTCTGGCTCCGAATTTTGGAAACCCGACGCTCATAAAACAGGCGCTTAGAGCAGGAACTAATCCACAGATGGCAGCAAAAAAACCGACCAATCAACAGAACGAAAACCGCGATCGCCAGATGGAAGGATTGAAACTTCCGCCGCATTCGCTGGAAGCTGAACAATCCGTTCTGGGCGGGCTGATGCTGGACAACGAACGCTGGGATAACGTCGCCGAGCGCGTGGTCAGCAATGACTTCTTCAGCCGCCCGCATCGCCTGATTTTCACCGAAATGCAGCGTTTGCTGGAAATGAGCAAACCGATCGACCTGATTACGCTTTCTGAATCTCTGGAACAAAAAGGCGATCTGGATTCCGTCGGCGGTTTCGCCTATCTGGCCGAACTCTCGAAAAACACCCCAAGTGCGGCGAACATCGGTGCTTATGCCGACATTGTGCGTGAACGCGCCGTCGTTCGTGAAATGATTTCCGTTGCCAATGAAATTGCCGATGCGGGTTATGATCCGCAGGGCCGCAGCAGCGAAGACCTCTTGGATTTAGCCGAATCCCGCGTATTCCAGATTGCCGAAAGCCGCGCCAGTAAAGACGAAGGCCCGAAAAGTATCGACCGCATTCTGGAAAGCACCGTTTCCCGTATCGAAGAATTGTTCCAGCGTCCGCACGACGGCGTGACCGGTGTGTCCACCGGCTATGCGGATCTCGATAAGAAAACCGCCGGTCTGCAAAAATCAGACCTCATCATTGTGGCGGCACGTCCGTCGATGGGTAAAACCACATTTGCGATGAACCTCGCCGAAAACGCGGCGATGATGCAGGATAAACCGGTCTTAATCTTCAGTCTGGAAATGCCCGGTGACCAGATCATGATGCGTATGCTGGCGTCGCTATCCCGCGTCGACCAGACAAAAATCCGTACCGGTCAGCTTGATGATGAAGACTGGGCGCGAATTTCCAGCACCATGGGCATTCTGCTGGAAAAACGTAACATGTATATCGATGACTCATCCGGTCTGACGCCAACCGAAGTCCGTTCGCGTGCGCGACGTATCTTCCGCGAGCACGGCGGCCTGAGCCTGATCATGATCGACTACCTCCAGCTGATGCGCGTTCCGGCGCTGTCTGATAACCGTACGCTGGAAATTGCCGAAATCTCCCGCTCGCTGAAAGCACTGGCGAAAGAATTGCAGGTGCCGGTAGTGGCGCTGTCGCAGCTGAACCGAAGCCTGGAGCAGCGTGCCGATAAGCGCCCGGTCAACTCCGACTTACGTGAATCCGGCTCCATCGAGCAGGATGCCGACTTAATCATGTTCATCTATCGTGACGAGGTTTATCACGATAACAGTGAAGAAAAAGGCATCGCGCAAATCATCCTCGGTAAACAACGTAACGGTCCGATCGGTACTGTCCGCCTGACCTTTAACGGTCAGTGGTCGCGATTTGATAATTACGGCGGCCCGCAATACGACGAAGATTAATTTCCCTGTTTTGAATTTATCCCTCCCCTTTCACAAGGGGAGGTTAGGTGGGGTTTGGTTCTCAGTCCCGCTGTCAGAAACTCTCAATTTCATGCAAAGGACTCAAAATGAAAGCGGCTACGGCTGTCATCGATCGCCGCGCTCTGCGACACAATCTGCAACGGGTGCGTCATCTGGCGCCACAAAGCCGTCTGGTTGCGGTAGTGAAAGCAAACGCTTATGGGCATGGTCTGTTAGAGACGGTGCACAGTCTGCAGGACGCCGACTATTACGGTGTTTCCCGGCTCAGTGAGGCGCTGACACTGCGCAAAGCCGGTATCGTGAAACCTGTTCTTCTGCTCGAAGGTTTTTTCTCTGCCAGCGAATTACCCTTGCTGACTGAACATCAGCTCGATACCGCCATTCATAGTATTGAACAGCTGGAAGCGCTGGAAAACGCTCACCTCGAGCGTCCGCTGAACGTGTGGCTGAAAATCGATACCGGCATGCACCGTTTGGGCGTTCACCCTGCGCAGGCAGAGGCGTTTTATCAGCGCCTGTGTGCTTGCAAAAATGTCATACAGCCGGTCAATATGATGAGCCATTTCTGCCGCGCCGATGAACCGGAAAGCGATGCCACACCAAAGCAGCTGAACAGCTTTAACGCGTTTGCCGACGGCAAGCCTGGGCAGAAATCGATCGCGGCCTCCGGCGGCATTTTGCTGTGGCCGGAATCGCATATGAATCTGGTCCGTCCTGGCATTATTTTGTACGGTGTGTCGCCAATGGAAACCGGCACAGCCAGCGATTTCGGGCTGCAACCGGCAATGACGCTGACCTCAAGCCTGATCGCCGTGCGTGACCATTTCGCCGGTGAACCGGTCGGTTACGGCAGCACATGGGTCAGTGACCGTGATACTCGTTTGGGCGTCGTAGCGATGGGGTATGGCGACGGTTATCCGCGCAGTGCGCCGAACGGCACGCCGGTGCTGGTCAATGGCCGCGAAGTGCCGATTGCCGGGCGCGTGTCTATGGACATGATCACCGTCGATTTGGGGCCGCAAGCGACAGATAAGGTCGGCGATGAAGTAATTTTCTGGGGCGAGAAGTTACCGGCTGAGCGCATTGCGCAGGCAACCGGTATCAGTGCGTATGAACTGATTACTCAGCTCAGCGAGCGCGTTGCCCGCCTTTATATCAACGGCTAATTCTTACTTCTTCACTGCCAGCCACTGGCTGACAATCTTCTGATATTCGCCGGTGGCTTTACTCAGGTGCAGCCACTGGTCGACATACATCTTCCAGCTCACGTCATCACGCGGCAGCATGTAGGCCTTCTCGCCATATTGCAGCGGCTTTTTCGGGTTCACTGCACACAGCTTCGGATAATGCTTCTGCTGATACAGCGCTTCTGATGCATCCGTAATCATCACATCGGCTTTTTTATCCACCAGCTTCTGGAAGATGGTCACGTTATCGCTCAGCGCCAGCGTGCCTTTTGGCAAATGACTGTGAACAAAGGCTTCATTGGTGCCGCCCGCCGGTTCAATCAGGCGCACGGATGGCCGGTTCAGCTGTTCAACGGTCTGGTACTGACGCACATTTTCGCAGCGCACCAGTGGGATTTTTCCGTCCTGATCCAGCATGTTAGCGAACCAGGCTTTCTGCTGGCGCTTCAGCGTGACGGAAATCCCGCCCATCGCGATATCACAATGACCTGCGCTCATTTCGTCCGGCAGTGATTTCCAGGTGACCGGCACCCAGTTCACTTTTACATCCAGACTTGCCGCCAGTGATTGCGCCATCGCGATATCAATACCTTCATATTCCCCATTTTCTTTCAAAAACGTATACGGTTTATAGTCGCCGGTAGTGCAGACATTCAGCGAGCCTTTTTGTAATACGCGCTCAAGATGGGAAGACGTGGTATCCGCCTTTGCGAAAGCGGGCAAAGCAGACAGTAAGGCGAGAGAGTAGAGTACTTTTTTCATTATTCTTTCCTTGAGTTTAAATCATGCGCAAGTATAAGAAAAAACAGCCGATAAGTATTTAACCGGTATAGTCTTTGCAATAAGAATTCGAAACATAAAAATTAAAACGACAGGAAAGGTGCCATGTATAGCGTTGATGATTATGACCTGAAAATTCTGACCTTATTACAAGCCAACGGAAGACTGACCAACCAGGAATTAAGCGAACTGGTCGGGCTGTCAGCCTCGCAATGTTCACGTCGCCGGATTGGTCTGGAGCAGGCTCAGTTAATCCTCGGTTATCACGCACGTCTGGCACCGGAAGCGCTTGGCTTAGGGATGATAGGCTTAATTGAAGTGAGACTTATCAACCATTTGCCTGCACAGGTTGAGGCTTTTCACAGCATGCTGGGGGAAGTGGCTGCTATCATCGATGCCTATAAAACGACCGGTGATGCCGATTATTTGCTGAAGGTGGCCGTGAAAGATTTAGCGGGTTTAAGCACGTTGATCAGCCAAATCCTGTCAGTGCATAAAAGTGTGGCCCATGTGAAAACGTCGGTAGTACTTAACCGATTAAAAGAGAACGGATTATTAACGCCGGGCTGAGAAATATAAGCCTGTATTTCGTGCGCACTGTTATGGTGATTTATGTTGGTGCAGAATCACTTTAATGGTGCATTATTTTGAATTACTATGCGCGCTCTGTGCATGTAAAGAATAATTAACGCGTCATAAAATCTTATTTTCGATTTTTAATGCAAATTCTGTGCGTGAATATTGCCTTAATTCATATTCTCATTAATTATCTCAAAATCAGTCTTTAGTATTATTATTTTGGGGTATGGGGAATTATGGCAAGTGTTGACAACATCAAACAGCCGGTTGAACAGCCGCGCATCGGGCATACGCTGGTGGAAGATGCGCTGGCGATCGTTATCGGTACGCTGATGGTCTCTTTTGGTGTGGTGATGTTGCGTCAGGTCGGGGCATTGACCGGTGGCACCGCCGGAATGGCATTTCTGGCGCATTACGTGACGCAAATTTCGTTTGGTACCGCCTTCTTTATCATTAACTTACCTTTCTATTACCTCTCTTTCCGCCGTATGGGTTTGCCGTTCACGCTGAAAACTTTCGCCGCGGTCGCGCTGGTTTCTGTATTCTCCGATCTGCATCCGCTGTTTGTGCATTTCGATCATCTTCAGCCGTTCTACGCCACGTTGTTTGCCAATGTGATTATGGGCATCGGCTTCATTGTGTTGTTCCGCCATAAAGCCAGCCTCGGCGGCGTAAACATTCTGGCGCTGTTTCTGCAGGATAAATACGGTATCCGCGCCGGTAAGCTGCAAATGGGCGTGGATTGTTGCATCGTGCTGGCGTCGCTGTTCGTGGTGAGTTACGAAATGCTGATTGCCTCGGTGCTGGGCGCTGTCATCGTCAATCTGATTATTGCGATGAATCACCGTCCGGGGCGCTACAGCGTCTGAAAACACAGATAAAAAAATGGCGCTGGGATATGAACCCTGCGCCATTTTTGTCTGTGCATCGGTATAAATTACGCGCCGAAGCCGCCGTCAATTGTCAGGTTCGCACCGGTGATGTAACCCGCTTCAGGGCCGGAAAGATAGGCAACAAAGCTGGCGATTTCGCTGTCTTTACCATAGCGGTTGAGCGCCATGTAGGAACGCATACCCTCCGCCATTTCGCCGTCTGCCGGGTTCATATCCGTATCCACCGGGCCGGGTTGCACGTTATTTACAGTAATGCCGCGCGGGCCTAAATCGCGTGCCAGACCTTTGGTCAGGCCGACGATAGCGGATTTACTCATGGCATACACCGCGCCGCCCTGGAAGGGCATGCGGTCGGCGTTGACGCTGCCGATGGTGATGATGCGCCCGCCGTCGGGCATGTGGCGTGCAGCCTGCTGACTGGCGACGAATACGCTGCGCACGTTGATTGCAATGGACCGGTCGAAATCATCTATTGTCAGGGCATCGATTTCGCCAAAAGCCAGTACACCGGCGTTATTCACCAGAATATCGATTTTGCCGAACGTTTTCGCCGCGCTGTCGATGGCGGTGCGAACGCTGTTTTCATCGGCGCTGTCGGCTTTAATTGCCAGCGCTTTACCGCCACCGGCTTCAATACTTTTTACCAGCGCCTGCGCTTTGTCTTCAGAGGAGACATAGGTGAATGCCACGCTGGCACCTTCGCTGGCCAGACGTTTAACGATGGCGGCGCCGATGCCGCGTGAACCGCCCTGTACAAAAGCGGCTTTACCTTGCAGTGAGTGTTGTGTGGTCATTTTCTGTTGCTCCGGATGATGAAGTTAATCGGGTTGGTGAACCGAGTATTCACCTGATCCGTCCGGTGAACTAGCCGGTAAACGCTATAATCATTTCAAACTAACAGTTTGAAATCGGAGTAAACGGATGCTTGTTCATCTTGATTGCTTTGTCATCAGCGCGGATACCGGCAGCTTTTCAGCGGCTGCGCGACAACTCGGGCTGACCTCGGCGGCGGTAGGGAAAAATGTGACGACGCTGGAAACACAACTTGGCGTGCGCCTGTTTCAGCGTAGTACACGCAAGCTGATGCTGACGGAAGCCGGTGAGCGATTTCTTCAGGAAGTGCGTGGCGGGCTGACGGCAGTAAAAATGGCGATGCAGGGACTTTCCACCTCAACGGAGCGTCCTTCCGGCACGCTGAAAGTCAGTATGGGCACTTTTTTTGGCATGCATTTTATCCTGCCGTTGCTGGTCGAGTTTCTGACCCGTTATCCGGATATCGAGCCTGACTGGGAATTCGATAACCGGAAAATAGATCTGATCGGTGAGCGTTTTGATGCCGCTATCGGCGGTGGATTCGATTTACCGCAGGGGATTGTGGCGCGGGAACTGGCACCGATACATGCCGTGCTGGCGGCGTCACCGGGTTATCTGAGCCAGCACCCACCGTTTCTGGAGCCGGAAGATCTGGCGCGAAGCGCAGGTATCCGCATCCGTTCGCCGCAAACCGGACGGATACGCAACTACATGCTGCGTAATGCTTCGGGGCAGGAGGCACCGGTGAATTTACCCGTGCGGATGACGTTTAATGAACCCGAAGCCTGTTGCCGTGCGGCTGAAATGGGGCTGGGAATGGTGATGGCCAATATGCCGGATCTTCTCCCTGCGCTGGAAAGTGGAAAACTGGTGAGGGTACTTCCTGAATGGTATGCAGAGGCGGGGGCTGTTTTCCTGTATTTTCCGACACATAAGCTGCTCCCGGCCAAGACCCGGGTGTTCGTCGATTTTATTATTGAGAAATTCCGCGAGCACCATATTGCCAGGCGTATTGATGCGCGGATCACCGCACAAAAAATGCCCGACAAATGACAACATAGTTGTCATCTTTTTTAACGAACTTTGATAGTCTGTGAAACAGTCGCGATGCACCGGGCTACCGGGGGCTGATCGCCGCGCTACTTAACCAAACCAAGGAGATGTATACCGTGTTCCAACATGTCGATGCCTATGCCGGTGACCCGATTTTGTCGCTGATGGAAAGTTTCAAGACCGATCCGAGACAAGATAAGGTAAACCTGAGCATCGGTCTTTATTACGACGAGCAGGGTATTATTCCGCAACTGGCTGCGGTGGAAAATGCAGAAAACCAGCTGAACGCCGGGCCGCAGGCCGCGTCAGTGTATCTGCCAATGGAAGGTCTGCCGGCATACCGTGCAGGCATTCAGGAACTGCTGTTTGGTGCCGATCATCCGGCGCTCAAACAACAGCGTATCGCGACGATTCAGACCGTCGGCGGGTCCGGCGCGCTGAAAGTGGGTGCAGATTTCCTGAAGTTTTATTTCCCGAATTCAGAAGTTTATGTGAGTGACCCGACCTGGGAAAACCACGTGGCTATCTTTGGCGGCGCTGGCTTCAAAGTGCATACTTATCCGTACTTTGACGCAGAAACACTGGGTGTGAATTTCACCGCGATGATCGAACGCCTGAAAACCTTACCGGCGCAAAGCATCGTGCTGCTGCACCCGTGCTGTCATAACCCGACGGGTTCTGACCTGACGCCAGCACAGTGGGATCAGGTGATTGAAGTCACCAAACAGCGCGAGCTGATCCCGTTCCTCGATATCGCCTATCAGGGCTTTGGCGCAGGCATTGATGACGACGCTTACGCCATCCGCGCGATGGCGGCAGCGGGCGTGAACTGCTTCGTCAGCAACTCCTTCTCGAAAATTTTCTCCCTGTATGGCGAGCGCGTCGGCGGATTGTCTGTGGTCTGTGAAGACAGTGAAGCCGCAGGCCGCGTACTGGGCCAGCTGAAAGCGACCGTGCGCCGTAACTACTCCAGTCCGCCGAATTTTGGTGCGAAAGTGGTGGCGAAAGTCCTGAGTGACAGCACCCTGAACGCGCAATGGAAAGCAGAAGTCGAGAAAATGCGTACCCGTATTCTGGAGATGCGCCACACGCTGGTCGACAGCCTGAAAACCGCCTTGCCGGGCCGCAATTTTGACTACCTGCTGCAACAGCGCGGGATGTTCAGCTACACCGGTTTCAGCGAAGCGCAGGTGGTTCGTCTGCGTGAAGAGTTCGGTGTATACCTGATCCTCAGCGGTCGCGTGTGCATGGCTGGCCTGAATCACCATAATGTGAAACAGGTGGCCGAGGCCTTCGCGGCCGTGCAGTAAATCCCCGTCATACTTCGGGGTGAGTGAGCTTACACCTTGCTTCAGCCCGAATTATTTAGGGGATTAAGCGTTGTTTAGGGCTGACAGAAATGTCGGCCTTTTTTGTATTTGCGATCTTCTACCTTTCTTTTTCGCGATGTTGCTGCACACTAAATAGACGATTTCGGTTCGCGGGATCGTCATCATCAGACAAGGAGAGAGACCAAAATGACCAGTTCGGAATTGCTCGACTATTGCATGGGAAAACCCGGAGCAGAACAAAGTACCCAAAATCAGCTCGGTGCAAATCAGATAAAAGTGGGCGGGGTGATGTTCGCCATGTTCTGCGATTGCCAGGGACATGAAGCGGTTTCGCTGAAAACCAGCACGGGCATGGCAGGCAAGTTACGTGCCGAACATACCTGTATTCTTCCGGGTAAGAATCTCAATAAAGCGCACTGGAATACTGTGGTTCTCGACGGCAGCTTGCCGGATTCTCAATTTTATTCCCTGATCGACAGTTCTTATCAGATGGTTGTCTCCGGCTTAGAGGAACATCGCCGTCAGGAAATTGGCATCTGATCGCCTGACCAGTGGCCGGTTTTCAGCGTCGCGGGTGAGAAATCCGGTGAGGCTGCACGCCACGGCAATGCGGCGCGAAAGCGCCACACGCGGGTGATATCCAGACTCCAGTAGCGTTCCGCACCTGCCGGGCCGGGAAACGCTTCCGGCTGCCAGTGGACCTGTGTATGTCCCTGCAGATGCAAAATATCGCCGTTGTCGAAATCCATAAACAGCAGCGCTGCACGCGGTTCTGCCAGTAAATTTCCCAGCGTATTCATGTACCTGTTGCCGCGAAAATCCGGTACCCACAGCCGGTTACCCACCAGATGTGCAAATCCCGGCTGACCGCCGCGATGCGACACATCCGCGCCGCCATGCGCGTGACTGGCGATGAAAAATGTATCTGAACGCGCAATCAGTGCGCGCGCGTCGGCATCCGGCTCCGTCATATCTTCCCGCGGAGGCAGCGGTAAGGTGACCGGCGTATCCGTCAATTTGCGGATCTGAATGTACTGCGGACAATTGCCAAAACTCTGATCGACGACGATCTCGATCCGGTTTTTATCAATGCGTCCGATCCTGCCGTTCACCCGGTTACGCCGCCGGTTGGAAAAGTCGATCCCCAGCCCGCCAATCTGTTTTCCCGGTTGTAAGGCGGCCAGCGCCGGATCGTCCGCCCGCCTTGGGGCATTCACCCGCAAATGCGTATCATCCGGCGTGCGGATAAACCCGGCGGGTCCGGTCAGCAGTGTCGCCACCGGCCAGCCGTTTTCATCCAGCGTGGAGATAAACAAATAGGGCAGCGCGGCAAAAAACAACCGATGCTGTTCCGGCATCGCTTCACGGATGCCGTGTGCTTCGACGTCAAACCCTGCCATGTCCTGAGCCAGGATTTCGTCCGCATGGAAAGGGTTTCTCATCGTGTTTACCCCACAATTTCAGGCAAAGGTAACGCAGGAAGCGGCGTAAAACCGGGCAGACCTTCAATCCGTGCAAGCCAGCGCTGAATAGACGGATAACCGGTCAGGGAAACGCCGCCTTCCGGTGCGGTCGCCACGTAGCTGTAACAGGCCAGATCGGCAATGGTGGCGCGATCCGTTGCCAGAAACTCACGATTTTCCAGATGCTTGTCCAGCTGCGGCAAGAATCTTGCTGAAATCTTCAGGGCGTTTTCATAGGCTTCCGGCGCAGAAAACTGTTTGACCATACGCGCAGACGCCGGACCGAAACGCACTTCCCCGGCGGCACGGGATAACCATTTCTGCACCTCAGCGGCCTTCAGCGGATCTTCCGGCAACCAGTGGCTGTCGGGCGCATAGCGCTTTACCAGATACACCAGAATCGCGTTGCTGTCGGTGAGCACGTGTTCACCGTCGATAAGAACGGGGATCTGGCGCAGCGGATTGAGCCGCGCAAATTCTTCTGTCTGGCGCACGTCGGCACCGGCTTCCGTGGCTTCAAACGGCAGATTTAGCATATTCAGCAGCAAGGTCACGCGGTGGCAGTGGCCGGAAAGCGGTGTGCTGTAAAGTTGGATGGCGGGCATGGGTTGTCTCCTTTATGTGTCTGACGTCAAGATTACTCTTGCGCTAAATGATTGTGATCCACGAAGATTGAAATTGAGTGTTTCACCTTGTGGAAGAATCTATGGATCGTTTGGATGAAATGGCGATTTTTGTCGCTGTACTTCAGTATGGCAGCCTGGCGGAAGCTGCCCGTAAACTTCATCGTTCGCCACCGGCAATCACCCGCGCCATTGCTTCGCTGGAACATCGCTTCGGCGCGAGGCTGGTCGAGCGCACCACCCGCAGCCTGGCTCCGACCGAAGCGGGCGCCCGGCTGGCAGAAAAGGCGCGAATTTTACTCAGTCAGTATCAGGATGCGGTAGAGGACACAGCAGAAACTCAGCTCAGTGGTCTGTTGCGTATCACCGCGCCGGTGCAGTTTGGCCGTAAACACATTGCGCCGCTGGTGATGGAATTTCTGGCGCAGCATCCTGACATGCAAATCGAAATGATGCTAAACGACCGGAATCTGGATCTGATCGACGAAGGGTTAGATCTGGCGGTGCGTATCGGGCATCAGGAAGACTCAGGTAAAGTCGCGCGTAAGGTGGCAGAAGTCACCCGCGTACTGGTCTCTAGCCCGGCGTATCTGGCGTTACACGGCGAGCCGCAGCATCCGTCTGAACTGGCTTCGCATCAGACGGTGATGGGCACGCTGCGCACGCAAATCCGTGAATGGCGTTTCGGGCCGCATGAGGACGACCTGCGCGTCCGGCTGTCGCCGCGTTTGCTTTCTAATGACGTCGAATCGCAGCTTCTGGCGGTGCGCAGCGGGCAGGGGATTGCGCGCTTGTTGTCTTATCAGGTGAGCGACGATTTACAGGCGGGCAGCATGGTAAGACTTCTGGCGGATTTCGAACCGCTGCCACTGCCGGTTCAACTGGTGGCGCAACAGGTGCAGCAGATGCCGCGAAAGGTCAGGACATTCTGGGATTTCGCTTATCAGCGTCTGAGCGTGCTGCCCCAGCTTCATGCCCTCAGTGCATCCTCAGAACAGTGACGCGGATCACGCTCGCTTGCGGTAAAAATAACCTACTCTGAGAGTTGTGCAAAAACAGTGAGTTACTTCAGGACAGGTTGTCCGTTTGCTCACGCCAACCCAGAAGGAAAGGATGATGACCCGTAACCGGCTGAATCTTGCCACGCTTTTGATACTGGCGCTCAGCGCGCCGATCTCCATGACTGTCTCTGCGCAGAGTTTGCCGCAAGATGCTGACGCGTCGGTGCCTGCCAAAAACTACATCACGGCGGTAAATCCTGATTTAACGATCACTTACCGGCTGTATGCGCCGACTGCCGAACACGTCGACGTGGTGACCGGTGCGACGCCGGTAACTTACATTCCGCATCAGATGAAGAAGGACGATAAAGGCGTCTGGAGCTGGACGTCGGATGCGCAGAAACCGAATCTTTACGAATATTTCTTCAATGTTGATGGCTTACGCATTGCCGATCCGGGCAGCGCGATGCCCAAGCCGCAACGTCAGGTGAATACCAGCCTGATCCTGGTGCCGGGCAGTATTCTGGATGTGAAAAACGTACCGCACGGCGAAGTCCGCACGCTGACTTATCATTCCGCCGCGCTGAATTCCGAGCGTCAGGTCGCGGTATGGACACCGCCGGGTTATACCGATGCGTCACAACCGCTGCCGGTGCTCTATTTCTACCACGGCTTTGGTGATACAGGCCGCTCGGCGCTGGATCAGGGGCGTATTCCGCAAATCATGGATAACTTGCTGGCGGAGAAAAAAATCGCGCCAATGTTAGTGGTTATTCCTGATACCGAAACTGACGCCAAAGGCGTGGTGCCGGAAGATTACGTCACCAAAGATCGCCGCAAGGAGTTTTATCCGCGCAATGCCGCGGCGGCGGATAAAGAGCTGACCGGCGACATCATCCCGCTGATTTCCAAAACTTTCCGTGTACGCGATGACGCCGCCGGACGCGCACTGGCCGGGCTTTCACAAGGCGGTTATCAGACGCTGATCAGCGGCATGACGCATCTCGATCAGTTCGGCTGGCTGGCGACGTTAAGCGGTGTCACTACCACGACTGTCCCGAATGCCGACGTCGAAAAACGCTTCGCAGAACCGGATAAAATAAACGCCCAGCTGAAAAACTTTACTTTAGTGGTGGGTGAAAAAGATGTGGTGACGGGCAAAGACATTGCCGGACTGAAATCTGAGCTGGAAGAGAAGAGGATTAAATTCGATTACCACGAATACCCGAATCTCGGTCACGAAATGGACGTCTGGCGTCCGGCTTACGCGGAGTTTGTGCAGAAGATCTTTAAGTAAGTTTGAACCGCAATGTAGAAAAGTTAGCTCCTCCCCCTGCGAAGGGGAGGAGCTGATCGGCGCTTTAACCTTTCGTTAAGCGCTTTTCTTCGCTTGCTGGCTGTGGCGTTCCAGCAACGGTTTCAGGAAGCGGGCGGTGTGCGATTCTTTGCACTCCGCGACGGTTTCCGGTGTGCCGGCTACCAGAATCTGACCACCCCCCGCACCGCCTTCCGGTCCGAGATCGACAATCCAGTCCGCGGTTTTTATCACGTCCAGGTTGTGTTCAATCACCACGATGGTGTTGCCCTGATCGCGTAACTGATGCAGTACTTCCAGCAGTTGCTGAATATCGGCAAAGTGCAGGCCGGTAGTCGGTTCGTCGAGAATATACAGCGTCTGACCGGTACCGCGTTTGGACAGCTCACGCGCCAGTTTCACGCGCTGCGCTTCACCGCCGGACAGCGTGGTCGCCGACTGGCCGAGGCTGATATAAGTCAGACCGACGTCGATCAGCGTCTGCAATTTACGCGCAAGGGCAGGAACGGCATCGAAGAAACCACGTGCTTCTTCAATGGTCATTTCCAGTACTTCGTGGATGCTCTTGCCTTTGTATTTAATTTCCAGCGTTTCGCGGTTATAGCGTTTGCCTTTGCACTGATCGCATGGCACATAAATATCCGGCAGGAAGTGCATTTCGACTTTGATCACGCCGTCGCCCTGACAGGCTTCGCAGCGTCCGCCTTTGACGTTGAAACTGAAACGTCCCGGCGTATAACCGCGTGAACGGGATTCCGGTACACCGGCAAACAGTTCGCGAACCGGGGTGAAAATGCCGGTGTAAGTCGCCGGGTTAGAACGTGGCGTACGGCCAATCGGGCTCTGATCGATATCGATGACTTTATCGAAATGTCCCAGACCTTCGATTTCGCGATACGGAGCCGCTTCGGCAATCGTCGCGCCGTTCAGCTCGCGCTGTGCCAGCGGGAATAGCGTGTCGTTAATCAGCGTCGATTTACCTGAACCGGACACACCGGTGATGCAGGTAAACAGGCCTACCGGCAGCGTCAGCGTCACGTCTTTCAGGTTGTTGCCTTTCGCGCCGGAAAGTTTCAGCACTTTAGCCGCATCCGCAGGAACACGCTGCGCCGGTACAGAAATTTCACGTTTACCGCTGAGGAACTGGCCGGTCAGTGAATTTTCCGTCGCCATGATGTCTTCTGCGGTGCCTTCAGCCACCACTTCGCCGCCATGAACGCCAGCTCCCGGACCGATATCAATAATATGGTCAGCGGCGCGGATCGCGTCTTCGTCGTGCTCAACCACAATCACGGTATTGCCCAGATCACGCAGGTGGATCAGGGTTTCCAGCAGACGTTCGTTGTCGCGCTGATGCAGGCCGATAGACGGCTCATCCAGCACGTACATCACGCCCACCAGACCGGCACCAATCTGGCTCGCCAGACGGATACGCTGAGCTTCACCGCCAGACAGCGTTTCCGCAGAACGGGACAGTGAGAGGTAATTCAGGCCGACGTTCACCAGGAATTTCAGGCGATCGCCAATCTCTTTCAGCACTTTCTCAGCAATTTTGGCGCGCTGGCCGCTGAGTTTCATATTGCGGAAGAAATCCATCGCATGGCCGATGCTGAAATCAGAGATTTCCGGCAGCGTGGTTTCTTCGACAAACACGTTGCGCGCTTCTTCACGCAGGCGGGTGCCACGACATGAAGTACACGGACGGTTGCTGATGTATTTGGACAGTTCTTCACGTACCGCGCTGGATTCCGTTTCTTTATAACGGCGTTCCATATTGTGCAGCACGCCTTCAAACGGATGGCGACGGATAGACGTATCACCGCGATCGTTGATGTATTTGAATTCAATGGTGGTTTTGCCGGAACCGTGCAGGATGGCGTGTTGCACGTCACTGCTCAGGTCATTAAACGGCGCTTCCACGTCGAAATCATAATGCTCGCCAAGAGAGCGCAGCATCTGGAAGTAATAGAAGTTACGGCGATCCCAGCCGCGGATCGCGCCACCTGCCAGAGAAAGCTCAGGGTTTTGCACCACACGTTCAGGGTCGAAGAACTGCTGCACGCCCAGCCCGTCACAGGTCGGACAGGCACCGGCCGGGTTGTTGAACGAGAACATACGCGGCTCAAGCTCGCGCATGCTGTAGCCACACACCGGACAGGCGAAGTTGGCAGAGAACAGCATCTCATCGGCTTTCGGATCATCCATATCGGCGACCACGGCGGTACCGCCGGAAAGCTCAAGCGCGGTTTCAAACGATTCCGCCAGACGCTGCGCCAGATCATCACGCACTTTAAAGCGGTCAACGACCACTTCAATGGTGTGCTTTTTCTGCAATTCCAGTTTCGGCGGATCCGATAAGTCACAGACTTCGCCGTCGATACGCGCGCGGATATAGCCCTGCGACGCCAGGTTTTCCAGCGTCTTGGTGTGCTCGCCTTTGCGATCTTTAACGATAGTCGCCAGCAACATCAGGCGCTGACCTTCCGGCTGCGCCAGCACGTTATCCACCATCTGGCTGACGGTCTGGGCTGACAGCGGAATATTATGATCCGGGCAGCGCGGCTCGCCTACGCGGGCAAACAGCAGACGCAGGTAGTCGTGGATTTCGGTGATCGTCCCGACGGTAGAACGCGGGTTATGCGACGTTGATTTTTGCTCAATCGAAATCGCCGGAGACAGACCTTCAATATGGTCGACGTCCGGTTTTTCCATTAAGGATAAAAATTGGCGTGCGTAGGCAGACAGCGACTCGACATAGCGGCGCTGGCCTTCGGCGTACAGCGTATCGAACGCCAGAGAGGACTTGCCTGAACCGGATAAGCCGGTGACAACAATCAGTTTGTCGCGCGGGATAATCAGGTTGATATTCTTGAGATTATGGGTGCGTGCGCCCCGAACTTCGATCTTATCCATTCATCATTCCCGGTTTAACTTGATAGCTCACCGTGCCGGTGACCGTCGTGAAATACAGCTTCGCGCCAGCCATCGAATCGGGCACAGAGAAGAACGTAACGCGCAATTATGACACAAATCACAGCCCATGCCACCCCAAAACCTGAATGTATATCCAGTACTCGATGTAACAATGGAATGTTTGCTGAACAATCTGGAAAGAATGCCGCATCCTCAGACATCCATGGTACGAAGGTATCGTTTTATGGTTATAATGCTGCAAAGTGTGACCTTCCACACCTCGGATTGTGGTTTCAACCACGACATACATCATCAGGAGAATCCACATGGCCAGCAGAGGCGTAAACAAAGTTATTCTCGTCGGTAATCTGGGACAAGACCCGGAAGTCCGCTACATGCCTAACGGCGGCGCGGTTGCCAATATCACTCTGGCAACCTCTGAAAGCTGGCGTGACAAAGCCACCGGCGAGCAGAAAGAAAAAACGGAATGGCACCGTGTGGTGTTGTTCGGCAAATTAGCGGAAGTCGCGGGTGAATACCTGAAGAAAGGTTCTCAGGTTTACATCGAAGGTGCACTGCAAACCCGTAAATGGACCGATCAGGCTGGCGTTGAAAAATACACCACCGAAGTCGTCGTTAACGTGGGTGGCACCATGCAGATGCTCGGCGGTCGTGCCGGCGGCGGCGCTCCAGCAGGTGGCGGTCAGCCATCCGCAGGCGGCCAGCAGGGCAGTTGGGGTCAGCCTCAGCAGCCACAAGGCGGCAACCAGTTCAGCGGCGGCCAGCAGGCTCGTCCGGCTGCGCAGAACAACGCGCCAGCACAGAACAACGAACCCCCAATGGATTTCGACGACGATATCCCGTTCTGATGGGTTGCCTTCGGGCATCAATGTCAGACATCGTGTCAGAAAAACAAAAAGCCCCGAAAGGGGCTTTTTGCTGTCCGGCATTCAGGGATCTCTGACCCCTCACACTTTCCCCACAGCACCAAACACTAATCTGCCCTGATGGAACGTCGCTTTCACGTCTGACACCCGCGCGACCGCTTCGGCGGAACAGCTGGCGTCGACCAGGATCATCTCTGCGTTATCGTTCACTGCGGGCCACTGGCGTTTGCCGCTGTCATCGAGTGGAAGGACGTTGCCGGTGGCGATAGCAAGGGAGCGCGTCAGGCCAAATTCGTCGGAGTTGCCGTAGAGCTGGGCGTAGAGACTGGCTTTTTCCAGCATGCTGCCGGTGCCAAACGGCGACCAGTGGTCGATCACGCTGTCGGTGCCGGTCATCACGAAAACACCATTCTGGCTGAGCTGCGGCAGCGGCATGTTCAGTTTGCCCAGCGGAATGGTGGAGGCGACGGTGAACTGCTGCTCGGAAAGTCCGGCGATCACTTCTTCAAGTTCTGCACCCTGCATCATCGCCAGCGCGAAACCGTGGCTGAGCGTCACTTTGCCTTTCAGCTGCGGGTTTTTCTCCACGGTCTGAATCATGTATTTCACCGCCGCAATACCTGCGGGTGTGGTTTCATGCAGATGAATATCCACGCCTTTCTGGGTATCCAGTGCAATCTGGAACATTGCGTCGAGGGATTTTTCCATCGCGCCGTCCACATTAGTCGGATCCAGCCCGCCGACGTACTGCACGCCCATTTGCATCGCTTCGCGCATCAGGCCGTCGACTTTCGAATGCAGTAATCCGTGCTGCGGGAACGCCACGATTTCACAGCTGAAATCCTGCTGATGTTTTTCCAGTGCGAGTTTCAGATGCTCCAGGCTTTTCAGGCCGCTGACCGGGTCGATATTGCAATGACTGCGCGCCCCGGTCGTACCTTTGGAATGCAGCAGGCCGATGATTGCTTCGGCGTGTTCTACTGACGTCGGTAACAGTTGCGGGATCAGCACCTGTTCGCGGGCAATCATGTCCATGATAGTTTTGCCTTTACGCGGGCGCGGCGCTTCCCATTTGCCACCGTAGAAGGTCTTGTCGAGGTGGATATGCATGTCACGCGTGGCGGGCAGCAGAAGTAATCCCCGCGCATCAAAGGCAGGCAACGTAGTGGCCGGTGCATCTTTTGCTGGCTGGATCGCAACAATTTTTCCGTTGTTGATCTCCAGATTGTACAACCCGGTTTTCGTGGCAATAACGATATCGCCTTCGCGCTCAAAACCCTCTTCCAGCCGGACATTACGCAGCTGGTAGTGCGGAGCAGAAATGGCGTTGATCTGGCTGGCATCGTCACATTTTTCGTTCATTGCGCCTGCTTTAAACGGCGAGGCCGATGCGAAGCCGGAGGCCATCCCTGCGGTGAGCAGTGCGCCGGTGGCGGTGATTCTGGCGCTATGAGAGAGAAAGTTTCTGCGGCTTTGTTGCTGAGGATTTTGCACGTCGAATTCCTTAATCATGATGCGGGAGGATGCTGCTTCCCTTTCACCCTAAAAGATATCGCCGGTTCCGGCTGCGATTTTTCCCACTGCCTGTCAGTGGGAAACCTAATGCCTAACTGAGCTGGCAAAAATCCTTTAATTTTCCGGCCAGTGCGATTTGTGCTGGCGTCGCATCGGGGCGGTAAAACAGCGCCAGTTCGACGTTATCAATCTGAGGCAATCCGCTTTCCGCACCTAAAATCCGGTGTTCCGGCAGACGGCAGCTGGCCGGTAATAATGTCACCCCCAGTCCTGCGGCACTGGCAGCGACCAGCGCGGCGAGGCTGGCGCTGCTGTAACTGATGCGCCAGCTGCGCCCGAGGGAATCCAGCGCATGACACAATTCTTCGCGGTATAAGCCGTTGAGCGGAAACAGTACCAGCGGGATCGGATCCCGTTCAAATGCCGGAAACGCGGCGCTGTCGAGCCACAGCATCGGCTCGGGACGCGAGGCATTGGCTTTCTCGCCGGTCAGCTGCTTCACCAGAATGATGTCCAGCATGTCCTGTTGCCAGGCGCGGCGCAGTTCGTGGCTCAGGCCGCTGGTGACGTCGAGGCGGATCTGCGGATGGGCGCGGCTGAACTGCGCCAGCAGCGTTGTGGTCGCTGCCGCAAAATCTTCCGGCACGCCGAGACGCACCACGCCGTCCGGCCACTGGTCGCTCAGTGCATCGTGTGCTTCACCATTGAGCGCAATGATGCGCCGCGCATAGCCGAGCAGCCGTTCGCCTTCTTCGGTGAGCTGCACCTGATGGGAAGTGCGTTCCAGCAGCGGCTTGCCCAGCGCTTCTTCCAGCCTGCGGATCTGCTGGCTGACGGTCGATTGCGACAGATAAACGCGGTCGGCGGCGCGGGTAAAACTGCCGGTTTCGCATACGGCGACAAAACTGAGTAACTGCTGCGGGCTGAACATCGGATAGCGATTCATTTTATAAATACTTATGTTTAATGTATTCGAAATATCAATACTACCCAGAGTACCAACCTTCAGGCCCGCGCACCACACTGACTCATTGCGTGGGGATTTCGCGCCTCCTGCTCCAAAAGAACGCCTCGTTTTAGGGCATTTCTCCCGCGCTCCGGCAGTTTCTGATTTCACTTAAGATTGTATACAAGGCTTCGGCGGCAAAATGTCTTTCTGGTACAGAAATTGCTTTTCTCCTGTATGACTCAGGGGAGAAAAATATGAAAGCGATCGTGATTGGTGGCGGTATTGGCGGTACGTGTGCGGCGATTGCGCTGAAGCGTTTTGGTATCGAAACGGCTGTATACGAGGCGGTGAAGGAGATCAAACCGGTGGGCGCGGCGATTTCGATCTGGCCAAATGGCGTGAAGTGCCTGAACTATCTGGGTATGAAAGACGCGCTGCGCCAACTGGGTGGCAACATGCGTTTTATGGCCTACAAAGAATATCAGCAGGGTCAGACCATGACGCGTTTCAGCATGGATCCGCTGATCCAAAGCGTCGGCGAGCAGCCGTATCCGGTAGCGCGCGCGGAACTTCAGTCGATGCTGCTTGATACCTATGGCCGCGATCAGGTGCAGTTTGGCAAACGCGTCACACACGTTGAAGATTCCGCCGACAGCGTCACCGCCTGGTTTGACGACGGCACCTCTGCGACCGGCGATTTGCTGATCGCTGCCGACGGCACCCATTCTATTATCCGCCAGCACGTTCTGGGCTATGCCACGGAGCGCCGCTACGCCGGTTACGTTAACTGGAACGGTCTGGTGGAAATCGACGAAAGCATTGCACCTGCGGATCAATGGACGACGTTTGTCGGCGAAGGCAAACGGGTTTCGCTGATGCCGGTGAGCGGCAACCGTTTCTACTTCTTCTTTGATGTGCCGCTGCCAAAAGGTTTGCCGCAGGATCGCACCACCGTGCGCGACGATTTGCAGGGCTATTTTGCGGGCTGGGCAGAACCGGTGCAGAAATTGATCAGTCAGATTGATCCGCAGACCACCAACCGCGTTGAAATTCACGACATCGAACCCTTTATGCAACTGGTTAAAGGCCGTATTGCATTGCTCGGTGATTCCGGCCACAGCACCACGCCGGATATCGGGCAGGGTGGCTGTGCGGCGATGGAAGATGCGGTGGTGCTGGCCAATATGCTGCAAACCAATTCATTAGGCATTGAAGATGCGCTGCTACGTTATCAGGAAAAGCGCGCGTATCGCGTGAAGGATCTGGTGCTGAAAGCGCGTAAACGCTGCGATGTCACCCACGGCAAAGAAATGGCCGTCACTGAACAATGGTATGAAGATTTAAAAACTGAAACCGGTGAACGCATTCTTTCCGGTATGTGCGAAACCATTCTGGGCGGGCCGCTGGAATAGTTTTTTATTCGCAGGAAATAACTTTTTACATATCCTTAAAGTTCCCTGTGTTTTTGCCGAAAATAGCATCAGAAGGATCAAGGTATCCACTGGCGCTGTGACGCATAAAACATAGGGACTCATCAGGATGACAGTTATCTCTGCGACAGGTAATCAGGCGCTCAACACGCTGGTTACGGCGACAAAATCACTGACGGCGGTCACTTCTGCGACCCGTCAGCAGCAGGTTTCGGCGCAATCCACCTCGGTGATGATCGGCCAGACCGACACCCCGTCGCCGGTCTATAACATCACCAAACCGGCACTGGTCTGGGAACGTTCTTCCGGCGACCTGATGTCTTCAAAGCTCGCCTCGAACTTCAGCAATGCCGGTAACGCGGCGCGTTTTACCGGGCTCGGTGCGGCGCTGCTTGAGCGTTTTACCACTGACAGCAGCAGTTACTCGCAATCGGTGATGAAACAAACTTCAGCTCAATCAGCCAGTTCAGCGGGCAACGTCGCCGCCCAAAATCAGCTTCATGCCAAAGCCGATAACCAGATAAGCCTGAGCATTAAAACTGCCAGCGGCGCGCTGGTGGATATCACGCTCGGCAGTGATGATGACGGTCTGGGCGTGCAGGTGAATGTCAGCAAAGGCACGCTCAGCGATGCCGATCGCAAAGCACTGGCCGGGCTGGCAGAAGGTTTTCAGAAAGCGATTGATGGCCTGACCGCGCAGCCGCCAAAGCTGGATCTGACTGGCCTGACAAAATTCGACAGCTCGGTGCTGTCGTCGGTGGATTTACACGCCACGCTCGGCACCACCAATACCCAGACGCTGGATTTCCATGCTGATGCCAGTACGCGCTCGGTGAAATCCACCGGTATTGCCGGCACGGTAGATATCAGCGTCGACATGAGCAAACGCGCGCTCCTGGGTACGGATACCCAGCAGAAACAGGCGCTGAACAGTTATCTGAAGCAGATCAACAGCGCAGGCAATCGGGGCAGTGCCGATGATTCGCTGATGGCGATGTTCAAAGATGCCTTTACCGCGCTGAACAGCAATTACGGCGATACGGCAACGACCTATAAAAGCCGGGGTTCTGAACCGGTGTATTTCTCGCTGACTAAAACCGATAAAAACATGATGACCGGGCTGGCGGATTTTACGGCGTCCATTTCGCAAACGCCTGTCGATTCCACCAATCCGATGCGCCCGGATGAAACCGATACGTTCTCCTATCAGCTTTCGCAGTCCAGCACCATTACTGGCACCAGTACGCAGGATCGTAATATCACGCAGAAGCAGCAGTCACATCTGGTCGCCAGTTATCATCAGTCGCTGACACCAGGTCTACAGCTGAACCTGACCAGTGACCGGAACTCGCAGAATTACCTGTATTACCAGATTGATGATAAGTCAGAAAGCACGACCTCTGTTCAGTATCACAAAGGGGCGCTGGTCAGTGCGTCGGTCGATCAGTCGGCCAGCCACTTAACGCATATTCAGAAATATGTGAAAGGCGCGCTGGAGTCCGATACCACCACACCGGAATCCGTGTCGAAAACCACTGATCTGCTCGGTAAGCTGCAATCAGCCTGGGAAAATAATGCGCCGCGGATGTCATTCCAGGATTATCTGAATCATCAGACACTGCCGGATCTCAGCAGTCTGGTGCTGATGGAATCTGATCCTGCACAGTTGAAAAACCGGTCTTAATTAGTGCAGATAAAACGAAAATAGCCTCGTCAGAGGCTGTTTTTTAGGGCTTTATCGCAGGCTTATATTTCAAACTTTGTGCCTTTCACCACGATTTCGTCAAATTGCAGATGATGCATAAACTCGCGCAAAATCAATAAAGTGGCGGCGAAATCATTGCCGTCGGGGATCCCTTCGAAATGTGCGGGACGGCCATTTATCACCAGCGCCAGACGGTCGAAAGTGCGTTCCACGGCGTCGAGCGATAGGATCATTACTTCGTTTTCTGCCTCACCGGCAATACGGGCCAGCGCGCGGATATCGTTATCCGTGCTGAATAATTTGGCGCCCGCCGGAATGTCATGCCGGATGCGGATCACTTCGTCCTCGACCACCATAATGGCGGTTTCCATTTCATCCGGCGTCGGCGGCGAATGGCGGAAATAGCCGACGGACGTCAGCTGTGAGCCCAGTGTCAGGAGCAAATTTGTATCTTCGTTATCATCATTTCGGATGATAACCCGCGTTTCTTCGCCGCCGATATGCAGCAATACAGCAGGTGTGGTCATCGGTTTCTCCCAATCATTAGCGTTCTGATTTATTTCCCGACAGCAGGATCAGGCAATGCTTGCACAGTATTGGTCTATCTGAGATTTGCGCACAAGTCTTAGCATGAAAGCTCATTCATCGGAGGCATTCATGAAACAGATTAATCAAATCTATATTAACGGCGAATTCGTCACCCCGCACGGCAATGAAGTGATGGACCTGATCAATCCTGTGACCGAACAGGTTACGGCTCAGGTTCGTCTGGCTGATGAAACTGATACCCGCCAGGCGATTGCCGCCGCCAGAGCCGCGTACGTAACCTTTTCGCGCACCTCAAAAGCACAGCGCATTCAGTATTTACAGCAACTGCACGATGCCGTACTGGCGCGGGCGGATGAGCTGGAAGCGGTAATGAGTGCAGAATATGGCGGCTCGCTGGCGATGGTGCAGGGCACGGTGGCGCGGTCTTCCGGTGCTTTTTTGCAGGCGATAAAACTCCTCAATGAATACGATTTTGTGCACCACATTGGCCGGGCAAAAGTGGTGATGGAGCCGCTTGGCGTAGTCGGGCTGATTACGCCGTGGAATGCGAATTACGGTTTCATCTGCAACAAAATGGCGACCGCGCTGGCGGCGGGCAGCACGGTGGTGATCAAGCCCAGCGAACTGAGCGCGGGACAAACGCAGGTGCTGACCGAATGCCTGCACGCCGCAGGATTACCGGTGGGCGTATTTAATATCGTCACTGGTCGTGGCGATGTGGTGGGCGCCGAAATGACCCGTCATCCGGATATCGCCAAAATCTCGTTTACCGGTTCGACGCTGGTCGGCAAAACCATTGCCCGCGACGCGGTTGATACCCTGAAACGCGTCACGCTGGAACTCGGCGGCAAGTCGCCCAATATTTTGCTGCCGGATGCCGACCTCGCAAAAGCCATTCCGCTGGCGCTGGCGGTCGGCACCATGAATAACGGTCAGGCATGCATCGCCGGAACGCGTCTGCTGGTGCCGCAGGAACGGCTGGAGGAAGTGAAAACGCATCTGTTGCAGGCGGTGGCGAATGTAAAAGTCGGCGATCCGATGCAGGCAGATATCCAAATCGGTCCGCTGGTGACCGCAAAACAATACGCCCGCGTGCAGAATTATATTCGTCTGGGGATTGAAGAAGGGGCGGAACTGCTGTGCGGCGGCGAAGGCAGGCCGCAAGGACTGGACAGCGGTTATTTCGTCAAACCGACGGTCTTCGTGAACGTTACGCCTGATATGACCATCGCCCGCGAAGAGATTTTCGGACCGGTGCTTTCGGTGCTGACCTACCGCACTGTCGAAGAAGCCGTGCGGATGGCGAACGATACGGTGTACGGCTTGCAGGCGTATGTCAGCGGGGAAAACCGCCAGCAGGCGCGCGAAGTGGCAGCGCAGATTATAGCCGGACGGGTGTTCGTCAACGGCATGTATGACGAGCCGGATGCGCCGTTTGGCGGCTTCAAACAATCCGGTTTAGGGCGCGAATTTGGCACTTACGGGCTGGAAGCGTATCTTGAGCCGAAGACCCTGATCGACGATGAGTGAGGCGCGATGACTTCAATGACGTCCATGATTTCCCTGAGCGCGCGCGTGTTGCGCGCCTTTTCCCCTCTGCCGCCGGAAGAGAATTCCTGCCCGACGGCGCTGCCGTGGCTGTCTTTTATCCGTTTCACCCATCCGACCGCGCTCAATAAAGGCATGCTGGAACCGTCAATGTGCCTGATTTTACAGGGGCAGAAAAAGGTTTTGATCGGCACTGACGTGGTGGAATACGGTGCGGGCAGTTATCTGTTTTCCGCCATCGACATGCCGGTTTCTGGGCAGGTGACGCAGGCATCAGAGGATCATCCGTATCTGGGGATCCGTATCGATCTGGATCTGAAAGAGATGGCGGATCTGATGATCGACATGCAGCTCGATCAGCGGCTGATCCCTAAATCCGGCAGCGCGACCTATGTGGCGAAATCGGATGATTTTCTGGCGGATGCATTTTTACGGCTGGTGACGATGCTGGATATTCCGCAGGACTTGCAGGCGCTCGGACAACTGGTGAAAAAAGAGATTTTTTACCGGCTGATCACCGCGCCGGAAGGCGGTCATTTTTATCAGCATCTGCTGTCATATTATCAGGGGAGGGGCGTCAGTGAGGCGATTCAGTGGATCAAAGCTAATTTCGCTCATCCGCTGCGCATGGACGAACTGGCGAAAACGGTCGGCATGAGCGTTTCCAATCTGCATCACCGTTTTAAAGCGCTGACGGTGATGAGTCCGCTGCAATACCAGAAACAAATCCGCCTGCTCGAAGCGCGCCGCCTGTTGCTGAGCGGGAATATCGACGCGGCGACGGCGGCGTTTCGTGTCGGCTATGAAAGCCCGTCACAGTTCAATCGCGAATACCGCCGGTCGTTTGGCGCGCCGCCGTTGCAGGATATCGGCCAGCTGCGCCTGCAGGGTGTCACGCTGTAAGCGGATGCGGATCCCGCCGCGCAAACTCTTTCACCATCCAGTCGATAAACACCCGCACGCGTGGCGAAAGCTGACGGTTACGTGGATACAGCAGGGAAACCGGCAGCGAACCGGCCGGATAATCCGCCAGGATTTGCACCAGACTTCCCTGCGCCAGATCCTCCAGAAGACCGTAGTGCGGCACCTGAATAATCCCCATTCCGCGCCGCGCCGCTTCTTTCATGCTTTCCGCGCCGTTGACCGACAAACTGGTCGGCAGCAGAATTTCACGCGTTTTGCCCTGCGCCTGAAAAACCAGTGGCAACAGGCCTCCGGTGGCACTGGAACGGAAACCAATCATCCGGTGACCAGCGAGATCGTCCGGCGTAGCGGGTGTGCCGAAACGCCGTAGATACTCCGGGCTGGCGCAGGTCATTTCAGGCAGCGTACCGAGCGCACGCGCGACCATATCGCTGTCTTTCAGCTCTCCGGCGCGGATCACGCAATCTATCCCTTCACGCACCAGATCCACAAGCCGGTCGCCTTCGCTCATGTAAAACTCAATGTCAGGATACTGCGCCAGAAAATCCGGTAAGCCGGGCAGCAGAAAATGCCGCGCCATCGAGCCGTGCACATCTACCCGTAACAGCCCTTTAGGCTGCGCACCGGCAAAGGCCATTTCGGCATCTTCTACATCCGCCAGAATGCGCAGACAGCGCTGGTAATAGGCTTCGCCATCCAGCGTCGGGCTGACGTGACGGGTGGTGCGTTGCAAAAGCCGGATGTTCAGCCGGGTTTCCAGCTGCTTTATCGCGTCAGTGACGGTCGAACGTTTCAGGTTCAGCGCTTGCGCGGCCTGCGTAAAGCTGCGCAATTCCACCACGCGGGTGAACAGCTGCATGCTGTCGAGTTTATCCATAATGATTGTTCGCTTTTTCCGGATAGTGATAACGAATATCAGGGAATTATCCGGCAGCGTCAATCGGCTACTCTTTCTTCATCGACAACAGATCCGAATCACTGAAAAAAGGAAACGCATCATGACTTCATCCAAACAGAAAGTCGCGCTGGTCACCGGCGCATCACGCGGTATTGGCGCAGCCATCGCAGAACGCCTGGCGCGCGACGGATTTACCGTGATTGTGAACTATTCACGCGGTGCAGCAGAAGCCGACGCGGTGGTCAGTAAAATCGAGCAGGCAGGCGGCAAGGCCATCAGCGCGCAGGCGGATGTCAGCGACGCAGCCGCGGTCAGCCGGATGTTTGCCAGCGCAGAACAGGCGTTTGGTGGTGTGGATGTACTGGTGAATAACGCGGGCATTATGACGCTTTCGGCGATTGCCGACACCGACGATGCGGCATTTGATCGCCTCATCGACATCAACCTGAAAGGCACTTTCAACACGCTGCGTGAAGCGGCGAAACATCTGCACAACGGTGGGCGTATCATCAATTTCTCATCGACTGTCGTCGGTTTATACCAGCCGACGTACGGCGTGTATGCCGCGACCAAAGCCGCTGTCGAGGCGCTGAGTCGCGTGCTGACCAAAGAAATGCGCGGCCGCCAGATAACCGTCAATACCGTTGCGCCCGGCCCGACAGCAACGGATTTATTCCTTAACGGCAAATCGGATCAGTTAGTCGAAACCATCGCCAAAACTTCCCCGCTTGAACGCCTCGGCCAGCCGGAAGATATCGCCTCCGTCGTCGCGTTTCTCGCCGGTCCTGATGGCGCATGGGTCAACGGTCAGACGCTGAAGGCGAATGGCGGGATTATTTAAGCGGTTGTGATCACGCGTACTGGGCTTCACCGTTGCCGAAGGACCAGTTTTCTTTCGGCACTTCGACCAGGCTGATGAATACGTCTTCTAAGCGTAAGCCGACTTTTTCGTGCAGTCCGTAGGCCACGGCGTGATAGAACGCTTTTTTCATGTCTGTCGTGCGGCCCGTGTTGAGGGTTATCTGAATCACGATGCAGTTCGGGCTGCGCTGGATATCCAGATAGTCCGGCGAAATCATCATTTCTGCCGGAGAGTGTTCGGAGATGACAATAAACTTGTCGTTTTCCGGCACGTTCAGCGTGGAGCGCATGGCGTCGTAGACCACATCACCGACGGTTTTGCGGTAGGTTTCGGGTTTTCCTTCCACCATATCAATACGTACAAATGGCATTTTATTCTCCTCGTTATTTTCTGTAGGGCGCGCATCTCTCAGGATGCGGCCTTTCAGGTATGCAACACGAGGAGCCGGTCTGTCGAGCGATTTTTTGTACGTACCGGTAACCCGCTTTAACCCGCTACCGCCTTTCTGCGAAACATCTCCAGCCACGAGGGGCGGCAGAACATCACCAGATTCCCGAGCAGGATCAGTGCCAGCCCGATTACCGCATTAGCGTGCCACTGATAACCTTCATAAAACGTGGAAACCGTCAGCGCGACCAGCGGGAAAAGCAGCGTGCTGTAGGCGGCCTGACTGGCACCGATACGCCCGACCAGCGTGAAGTAAATCCCGAAGGCCAGCACCGAGCCAAACACCGAAAGATAGACCAGCGAGCCAAGATATTTCGGTGTCAGGTCAATGGCGAAAGAAGCGCCCTGCACCAGACTCAGTGCGCCCATCACTGCGGTGCCGTAGAACATCGCGTAAGTATTAGTGGAAAGCACATCCAGCCCGTGGCGGCTGGCGCAATGGCGGCGGGCCGGATCGCTTTTGTCTGATGCCCAAAGGCAGCATGTCGAGCTGGGACGTGCGCGACGATTTGTCGTTTGTACATCTGTATTGTTCCGATGAGCATCTGCGCCATCTGGTTGAGCAAACCTGGGATCGCAGTCCGGCGGCAATTGATCTGGAAGAACGCACGTTCAAAGAAGATCCGCAGATTACGCTGTTGTATCGCCACTTTTTGCTCAGCGGTCAGTGGCAGGAAAACAGCAATCAGCTGATGCTGAGCAGCGCGGCTAATCTGCTGCTGGCGCATCTGGTCAAAAATTACACCCATCTGCAATGGGCGCTGCCGACGATGCGCGGCGGCATTATTGTCTGATTTTCATTTCCCGTTAAAACCCCTCTTCCGGTCCGTGTAATTCCAGTGCTAAGTTAATGGAAATTCACTTTATTCAGAGAAAACTATGCTGACCCAAGCGCCTGTTATTGAAACCGAACGCCTGATATTACGTGCCCATCAGGTTGATGATTTTGAACATATTGCCGCGCAATGGGCCGATCCGGCTGTGGTGAAATATATCGGCGGTACACCCTCGAGTCGCGAAACCAGCTGGAGTCGCCTGCTGCGTTATCCCGGTCACTGGCAGATGCTCGGTTTCGGTTACTGGATTGTGTTCGAAAAAACGGATGGTGCAGAAGGGGCTTTTGTCGGTGAAATCGGTCTGGCAGATTATCAGCGCGACATTACGCCATCGCTCAATGGTATGGCAGAAATGGGCTGGGTAGTTTCACCGGCGTTTCATGGCAAAGGGTACGCCACTGAAGCCGCGCAGGCGGTGATCCGCTGGGCTGAAAAAAATCTGGATCGTCAGCTATGCTGCATTATTGAACCGGAGCACCAGGCTTCTGTTCGTCTGGCGGAAAAATGCGGTTTCGTGGTGAAAACCGATACCACCTATCACGGCTCGGCCACGCGGATTTTTGTTCGTCCGTCGTGACCCGCCATTTATGCTCCACTTAACAGGGGACATCATGCTGAAGATTCTGGGTAAATCACCGTCGATCAATGTGCGCAAAGTGTTGTGGACCTGCCACGAACTGGGACTGGATTACGAGCAGGAGCAGTTTGGTGTGGGTTTTCAGTCCACGCAGACCGTGGAATTTAAAGCGCTGAATCCGAATGCGATGGTGCCGGTAGTGCTGGAAGGCGAGTTCGTGCTGTGGGAATCCAACGTGATTTGCCGCTATCTGGCGGCGCGGGAAGGGCGTGAGGATTTGCTGTCATCCGACCCGAAACGTCGTGCGCTGACGGAACAGTGGATGGACTGGCAGGCCGGTGAGCTGAATAACGCCTGGCGTTATGCATTTCCGGCGCTGGCGCGCAATAGCCCGCAACATCAGGACCCGGCGTTGATTGATGCCGGTGTCAGCGAATGGAACCGTCATATGCAGATGCTGGAAGAACAGCTGC
Organism: Rahnella bruchi; assembly: GCF_003614975.1. Taxonomy (GTDB): domain Bacteria; phylum Pseudomonadota; class Gammaproteobacteria; order Enterobacterales; family Enterobacteriaceae; genus Rahnella; species Rahnella bruchi. Next base: position 71,800 of record NZ_QZWI01000008.1, read on the forward strand.
AGCGCAGTGGCGATTATGTGCTGGGGGATAATTTCACCCTGGCAGATATTCCGCTCGGGCTGGCGGTGAACCGCTGGTCGATGACGCCGATGCCACGTCCGGCGTTACCGGCAGTGACGGCATATTATGACCGGCTGAATCAGCGCGAAGGTTTTCGTCAGTATGGTCGTAACGGTCTTGTGTAAATTCTGAGAGTAAAAAAAATGACGCAGCAATGTCCTGTGCTGCGTCATTTTTGTCTAAATCATTTTACTTTTTCACACTGAAACTGGATTTATTTAAAATCCACCCGCATCAGTTCACTGATAGATTGTCCCCGCGTAGAGGAAACACATTTATCAATATAACTTTTAAACGCGGCAGGTTTAGGAATGCCCATATTCAATAAGCGTGAGTTATCAAATTTCACATTTAACTGAGCAAAGCCGCCGTAGAGTTTAATAGCACGCAGAATAATTTTGTCATTACACGGGCCAAGTACATCTTTAAATTGCTTACGGATGCCGGTGAATTCCTGATAACTGATCTGCTCATACTCGCTGATAATACGCGGGGCATTATTTGCTTTCGCTACGGACGTATCAATTTCATGGAAGGGCGTACACATCTCTTCGCCGGAAGAAATATGATAGAAATTATGGCTGAGTTCGGTCGCCAGACATAATTTAGCCAGTACCATCGCGCAATAATCTACCGGAATAACATCCACTTGATCGTCGAGCGTACAGGTAAATTTCTTCAGTTTTATCGCCATCATAAAGACCCAGAAAATGCTGCTCGAAGGCTGGCAGCCGTGCTGAGTATGACCGACGATAATCGACGGACGTGCGACGACAAACGGCAGTGACGGGCATTCTTCCCGCACCAGATTTTCGATAGCACGCTTGGACGCGGTGTATTGCACCAGGTCTTCGTTCTGTTCGTTATCCGGCATGCCTTCATAGAATACGCTGTCTTTATCGGGCATGGAGGCCATCGCCGTGCCGACATGAACAAATCTTTTCAGCCCTTTGACCTGCGCCATGCGTTTGGCAAAGACCAGCGAGCCTTCAACATTCACCCGCCACATGGCCGGATTATTTCCGAATGAAGCAATGGCGGCACAGTTAATAACATGGGTGACATTATCTAAACGCGGATCCAGAATAAAACTTGCCGGTTCAGCTAAATCACCGGTTAATATTGACGCTTCGCTCAGCGCGGAAAGCTGTTCGTCATTGAGTTCAAATTTCTTTAAATTATCGATAATTCTGGCGAGTCCCGTCGCATTATCGTCAGCCCTGACTAAAAGTAATAGTTTATTTTTGGTGGTTAATTGCTGACGCAGAAAATATTCAACAACAGCTCCGCCAACAAAACCAGTAGCACCGGTAATTAATAGAGTGTTCATAATAGACAACCTGCAACGGGAAATTACCGGCACAGTACCATCACAATTCTAAACGGAGCGTATACCGTTCCCTGCCCTTAATAAACGAAGACTAAACAGTACGGAAAGTTCACATCACGTAAAAAGTTCCAGCGACATTAAAATATAATAACTGGCAGAACTTATTTACAGTAAGAAATAATTATCAGGTGTAAATAAAATATTTAAGTCAAATTTCCTGCGGTGGTGTTGAGAGGGAAAACAGCGGCAGTGTCCATCTTCTTTTTTACGCAGAATGACAATAACCTGTGTGCAGAAAGTATCCACTCTTTCGCCACTACGTTAAACTGTACCCCTGAAGGCAGTGAGCGATAAGGATCAAGAAAGGATGACGCGAACGGCGTGTCTGGTGTGTAATGAAGGGAATATTGCGCAGGTCATTCCCTCATGCGCTGAAATAAGGTACAAGGCTGCATGAAAATCCCAAATAGAATCCAACCTCTGGTGGATGACGGCCTGATTGATGATGTGGTCCGTCGACTGAAAAGTGGCAAAGAAGCCGACGTGTACACCGTTTTATGCGGTGAAGATATCCGTTGTGCCAAAGTTTATAAGGAAGCAACGCAACGTAGCTTCAAACAGGCCGTGCAGTATCAGGAAGGTCGTAAAGTCCGTAACAGCCGCAACGCGCGTGCGATGCAAAAGGGCACCAAGTTCGGACGTAAGCAGCAGGAAGAGTCCTGGCAGACGGCGGAAGTCGATGCACTGTTTCGTCTGGCGAATGCCGGTGTGCGTGTGCCGCAGCCTTACATTTGCCTCGATGGCGTGTTGCTGATGGAGCTCATCACCGACGCAGATGGAGTCGTCGCGCCGCGCCTCAGTGATGTCATCCTGACCGAAGAAGAAGCGGTTGCGGATTTTGGAACCATGATCCGTAATATCGTGCGTATGCTTTGCGCCGGTATCGTTCACGGGGATTTGTCAGAATTTAACGTGCTGATGGATGCCGACGGGCCGGTGATTATCGACCTGCCGCAAGCCGTGGATGCCGCAGCCAATAATCATGCCGAATCGATGTTTGAGCGCGATGTGAATAATATGACTGAGTATTATGGTCAGTTCGCGCCGCAGTTGCTGGCAACGCGCTATGCCAAAGAGATTTGGGCATTGTACGAAGACGGTAAACTGACACCGGAGTCACCGCTGACTGGCCTGTTTGCCGAAGATACGCATAAAGCAGATGTGAATTCACTGCTCGACGAAATCATTGCCGCCGAAGATGAGTATTATGATCGTCAGCGGGCAATGAAGGAACGCGATTTAGATCATTAAGTGTTTATTCCGGCATCACCGAATGTTTTCCGCAAAAACCGGCGTTCTGCAAAATATGCTGGCCGGTTTCTGAAAGAATAAATTCTGCCAGCGGTTTTCCTTTTTCGGTGCAGGTGGCCAGCGCGTAGATGGCGCGGACATTGTAATCTGCCGGAACATTGAACACTTCCAGCTCGTCATTCTCCCGCAGCAGCGTGGCATAACTGGTGTAGCCGATAAACACATCTGCTTGCCCGCTGCAAATCAGCCATTCCGCCGCCAGTTTGCCTTCCGGCACTTTTGCTGACTTCTCACCGCCCACCAGCCGTAAGGCTTTATTGCGCAATGCTTCTCCGGCACCCGGATGACGACGCTCAATATTTTCAAACATCTGCCAGGTATAGTCGCCGGAAGGATCATTTTTTGGCGTGGATGTCGCCAGCCGGAAACGCGAATCGAGTAATACCTTCAGCCAGTTGAGCGTTTCCAGTTCCGGCACTTTTCGCGCTGTTACACACAGGCTGTTGCCGCAAAAATTGTCCACTGACAGCGCTTTACCATGCTGCTGTAAAGCCAGCGGATGCGAAGTATTGGCGGAAGCAAACAGATCGGCTTTCTCACCCTGTTCGATGCGCTCACGTAACAGCCCGGCAGGGCCGAACTCCGCATTGACTTTCGTGCCGGTTTTTTCCGTAAAGGCCTCACACAACGGTTGCCACGCCCGGCGCAGGCTACCTGCGGCCAGCACTTTGATTGAATTTGTCATCAGGTCTCCTTGTCACATTGCCTCAACAATAAACGCCGGGGATGAGGTTATTTCCCCGCGCGCGCCGCGTCTGTCGCGGGTTTAAAATCTGTCCGGTAGAAACGCTGGTAATAAGCGTCTGCCTGTTTTTGCATGTCAATGTCTGCGAATTTTTGCGGATACAGTTTTTTCGCCATCCACAGTTCACCCATCGCCAACGCTTCGGGCATCGGGTAGCCCCAGGCCTTGGCGTATTCCGGCATCAGATAAACACGATGATTTTTAACGGCATCAATACTTTGCCATTTCGGATCACTGTTGATCTGCCCGACCACTTCCGGATATCTGTCCTGCACAAAAATCACCTGCGGATCCCAAGCGATCACCTGTTCCATCGCCACCTGTTTGAAGCCTTTCACGGTGGCGGCAGCCACGTTCATCGCACCGGCATGTGACATCATCAGCCCGGTATATTTACCGGAACCGTAAGTGGTCAGGTCTGGATTTGCCATGTACGTGCGGATCCGCTGTTCAGGCGGAATATCTTTCAGACGCCCGGCGGTCAGTTTGCGCTCTGAAAAAGTATAGTCGATCAATTCCTGAGCCTGTTTAGGGTGATTAACCACTTCGCCAATCAGGGCGATGCCTTTCCTCAGCCCTTCGCTGTACGCCTTATCTTCATCAGGCAGCACCGGATTCATCTTATGTTCTTCGCCTTTGGGATCATCACGCAGTGAAATCGCGACCACTGCAATCCCGGCCTGGCTGATCTGGTCGATCATTTCCTGCGGCGCATAGTTGGTGACAAAAACCACCTGCGGATGAAGCGCGACGACGCTTTCCAGATTCACACTGGTCAGGTCGCCCACTTCCGGCGTTTTGGCAAGTTCCGGCGCGAGGCGGACATAACCGCTGCCCAGCTGTTTCTGCCAGTTATTTAATACGCCTACGATATCTTTGGTGGCATCGAGCTGAACCAGCAGATTCAGGGTCTGATGTTGCAGAACAACCACGCGGTCAACTTTATCGGGGATCGTGACCTGACGGCCAAGCTGGTCAGTTATCTGGCGTGAGGCCAAAGCAGAAGGGGAGACAAAGCTCAGGGCAAGCCCGATCAGGGCGACCGAAGGTAAAAAGCGGGATGATAATGCGCGCACGGATAAATCCTCTGGTTTCGTTGTGCAGAGGATTATATAACGTTGACCGCTAGGTGAATATGACCGGTGATAAAGGACCGTTCGTATAAATTGAACGTTATTTACGGCCCTCGAGCAGCATACGCACTGCCAGTCCGCCCAGAACCGCGCCCATGAACCAGCGCTGAAGCACCATCCACAAAGGGCGCCCCGCGAGGAAGACGGCGATATAACCTGCTGACAGGGCGATCAGCGCGTTAACGGTCGCACTGATCAGTATTTGCGAGCTGCCCAGGATCAGCGACTGCGTCAGCACATGACCCTGACCCGGCACGAGAAACTGCGGCAGTAACGTCAGATACAGGACAGCCACTTTCGGATTCAGGAGGCTGGTCACCAGCCCCATGCTGAAGAGTTTTTTATTGCTGTCGCGTGGCAGATTTTTAACCTGAAACGGTGAGCGGCCGCCGGGTTTTATCGCCTGCCATGCCATATACAGCAGATACGCCGCGCCGCCGATGCGCAGGGTGTCGTAAGCGAAGGGTACCGCCATGAGCAGCGCGGTAATACCCAGCGCGGCGAACAGCATATAAAACAGAAATCCCAGCACCACACCGCCGAGTGAGATCAGGCCTGCTTTTGGCCCCTGACACAGTGAACGCGAAATCAGGTAGATCATGTTCGGGCCGGGGGTTAACACCAGTCCGAGGCAAATCAGTAAGAATGGGATCCAGTGGGCGGCATCAGGCATGGGAATCTCCGGCGAAAAGCAGAAAAGTTAAGCACACAGATATAGAGTGTTTTACGCAGTTTTGGCAAGCGACCCGTTGTCATTTTTTATTCATCAAAACCGGTGCATTCTATATGCGTGAATGTCCCTTGGAACTGAAAACCCTTCAGACTGAAAAATCAGGATTTGTGATGACGAATAGTATGATGTCTGCGCGTCTGACCGTTGCCAGCCAGATTGCGGCGCAGGCGGCTGAACTGGCGCTGAGTTTTTTTAACCGCCGGGAGACCATTGAGGTCAGCAGTAAACGCACGCAGGATTTCGTTTCTGAGGCGGATGTGGCGGTCGAGAAGTTCATTCGTGGTCAGCTGGCAGAACATTTCCCGCAAGATGCCATTATCGGCGAGGAGCTGGGCGGCGTGCTGACAGAGGCATCCTGCTGGGTGATCGACCCCATTGACGGCACGTCGAATTTTTTGCGCGGTTCGCCGCTGTGGGGAGTCTCGCTCGGGCTGGTGGAGAACAAAAAGCCAGTGATGGGCATTGTCGCGCTGCCGGTATTAAACGACCTGTTTGCCGCAGAATCCGGAAAGGGGATTTTCCATAACGGTAAGCCTTTTCGCCGTGATGACCGTTTTGGCGATGTGCAGGTGGTTTCCCTCGGCGACAGTTCCGACGATAAGCTGGAGGAAGCGTCGGCATTTTATCAGGGGATCCGCGCCGCTAACTGGTCGGTGCATTGCTATCGCTGTACGACCATCGGCATGGTGTTTGCCGCTAAAGGCATTATCGACGGACATCTGCAACGCCGCACAACGCTGTGGGACATTGCCGGTGGCGCAGTGCTTTGCCAGGAAGCCGGACTGCAAACCGTGGTGAAATTTGCGAAAACGCCGGACGGAACTGACAATTACCGGCATATGTCAGTGGCGGCCGGAACGCCAAATCTGATGTCTGACATCGCGCCGTTATGGCCGGACTTTGAACCGAAGTAAACCGAAATAAATGCCTCGAATGGCTTTCGCTGCGCAGTTGTCCCGCACAGCGAAAGCAGAGAGTCATTACGCTTTCTGTTTGATGGTGAGCTGGGGTTCCCAGTCGGTATCGGGATGCTGGGCAATCTGTTGTGGTGTCATCGGACGCCCCAACAGATAGCCCTGTAACGTGTCGCAGCCCAGTTGCGTCAGGAAATCCTGCTGCTGGGTCGTTTCCACGCCTTCGGCGACCACTTTCAGATTGAGGGTCTGACCCAGAGCGATAATAGCCGCAACAATACTGGCGTCTTCGCTGCCCGCAATCAGGTCATTAATAAATGCCCCGTCGATTTTCAGTTCGCTGGCCGGCAGACGCTTCAGGTACAGCAGGCTGGAGTAGCCGGTACCGAAATCGTCAATCGAGGCCTTCACGCCAAATTGGGTCAGACGCTCCAGAATTTCCACGCTGACGTCCGGATTGCGCATTGCGGTGGTTTCGGTGACTTCCAGCGTCAACATTTCCGGTGGGATCTGATGACGTTCAATGGTCTCAATCACCATTTCGACCAGATTCGACTGTTCAAATTGCAGCGTCGACAGATTGACCGCCACCGTCCAGGTGGTATGTCCTTCCAGATGCCATTCGCGCAACTGGCGGCAGGCTTCATTGAGCACCCATTCACCCATCGGAATAATCAGCCCGGTTTTTTCTGCCAGTGGCAGGAACCCGTCCGGGCTCAGGGTTTTGCCGTCACGCTCCCAGCGCAGCAGTGCCTCAAAACCGCTGACCGGCCCGTAAGGCGCGATAAATTTCGGCTGATAATGCAGTCGCAGTTCGTGGTGCTCGATAGCGAGGCGCAAATCATTGAGCATCTGTAGCTGGTTTTGCGCGTTGGCATTCATCGAAGGCTGGAAGAAGCTGTGTCCGTTACGGCCTGAGTTTTTGGTGTGATACATCGCCGCATCGGCATTGAGCATCAGCTCGCGCTCATTTTCGCCGTCTCCCGGATACACCGCGATACCGACGCTGGCGGAAACCAGCAGTTCGTAACGGGAGACGTAAAACGGACGGGCGATCATATGCACCAGTTTATCGGCTAACTGCGAAGCATCCGTTGGCTCGGCGATTTCCACCAGCAGGACAAATTCATCGCCGCCCAGACGGGCCAGCGTGTCAACTGCGCGCAGCTGAGATTTCAGCCGTTCGGTGACAGAAATTAACAGCTGATCGCCAATGTGGTGCCCGAAAGCATCGTTAACAGCCTTGAATCCGTCGAGATCCAAAAACAGCACCGCAAACTGAGATTCTCCCCGCGAGGCTTTCTGAAACGCCTGACTGAGGCGGTCTTCCAGTAACAGGCGGTTCGGCAGACGGGTGAGATTGTCATGCAGCGCCAGCTGAGTCAGCTCGCGGTTAGCCTGCGCCAGCGACGACGCCAGAATCGACGTGCGCGCCTGCATCCGGCCATCAAGAATAGAAATAATCAGCGTGATCGCCAGAATAGCCAGCGTGACCACTATCACCAGCAGCGCCAGCCAGTTGTTATCGACTCCGCTGAACGCCGCCATGCTGTGGCTGTCCATCGGGAATTGGGCGGCAGCCATGCCGATGTAGTGCATACCGACAATCGCCGTGCCCATTACAACGGCGGCACTGATGCGCAACAGACGGACATTCGGCGACTGCTGGCGCAGATGGAACGCCATCCACAGCGCAGCGCCGGAGGCGACAATCGCCACCACGACGGACAGCGTGACCCAGCGGAAGTCATAAACAATGGGCGGCATCATCAGCATCGCTGACATGCCGGTGTAATGCATGGCTGCAATACCGCCGCCCATCAGTAACGCGCCCGCCAGCAAACGCCGCAGAGGCAACTCTTGCAGGCAGACCAGCCAGAGCGCAAACGCCGAGGAAATAATCGCGATCAGCATGGAAAGCAGCGTAACAACCGGGTCGTAACCCATTGGCATAGAAGAATTAAAGGCCAGCATTCCGATGAAATGCATCGACCAGATACCAATGCCCATTGCAATGGCGCCACCAATTAACCAAAGTCGGGAAGCCCTTCCCTCCGTGGTGGCAACCCGGCCAGCCATATCAAGCGCGGTATAAGAGGCAAGCATTGCAACAATGAACGAAAACATGACAAGCACATTGTTGTAATTACTGGAAAACATGTAAGGCTCCACAAACATAGAGTCGAAAGCGACGGGCTGATTTTTTATCCGGCGATAATGGCATTAAGATTTATTAAAGGCGAATGAAGTTACGATAATTTTTTTCGTGTAATTAAGATTAATCCGTAAGTGATTTTAATCAAATAAAAAGATTTTCACGGTATTAATCCGGATAAAAACAAGGGTTTTTAAAACGATTGTGATACCGGCATCGAAAGCGTTGTCTATAGTTAACAAATAATTAAATACCAAAGGGCAGAAGACATTTATGTTAACAGTTCATCATTTAGATAATTCCCGATCACAGCGAATCTTATGGATGCTCGAAGAATTGAGTGTCCCCTATGAAATTCAACGATATCAGCGTGATGCTGAAACCATGCTGGCACCCGCATCGCTTAAGAAAATCCATCCTCTGGGCAAGTCACCGGTACTTGAAGACAACGGCCTGATCCTCGCGGAATCCGGTGCCATTATCGAGTATTTGCAGGAAATCTATGATGAGGCTGGCACGCTGAAACCGTCGGCGTTTGCCGAGCGCCAGCAGTACCGCTACTGGATGCATTATGCGGAAGGTTCGCTGATGCCGTTGCTGGTCATGAAGCTTATTTTTGGCCGCTTAGGAAAGCCGCCAATGCCGTGGCTGATCCGCCCGATCGGCAGTGCCATCGGGCAGGGCGTGCAGAAAAACTATCTCGATAAGCAGATTTATACTCATCTGGATTATCTCGAGCAGCATCTGACCACCCATCCTTATTTTGCCGGTTACCAGTTCAGTGCCGCCGACATTCAGATGAGTTTCCCGATTGAAGCCGTCAATGCCCGTACCGGTCTTGGAAAATACCCACATATAAATGCATGGCTTTCTAATGTTACGGCCCGACCGGCTTATCAGCGCGCACTGGAAACGGGTGGCCCTTTGAATATCCTGCGTTAGTTCTTTTTAAGTGTCCGATAAATTTAAAGGGAAACGTTTTGGCATTTTCGTCGCCGGAACGTCCTCCCTTTTTATATTCAGAGATGTTTATTGGTGGCCGGTAATTCGCGCAGTCAACGCCATCAAAAAATAACCCTTAATAAACGTCATGTTATTTTTCCTTATGCACGGTTGTGTCTTGTCATGGTGCATTCACCCTGATTTGCCCTTCTGTATCCCTGGAAGATGAACTTCGTGCGCAACCGATACCGCACAGCAAACCGCCAGACGGATAAATTTACAACACAACCGCGTTTTTATTGACCAGACAACGGTAAATTGTCGGCGAACGGAGTTGAAATGGGAGTGGTAAAGGCCGGATAATCGTTTGCGTTAATTTTTGTCCCGCCATACGCGATGCGAGTTAAACGTTTGCTTTGCCGTTCTGACGCCTGTTTCGGCGATTTCAGGCGACAAATAAGGAAGTGAACGTGCAGAAACGGTTTCATAATGACCACGCCGGCTAATCAGTAGAGACATTCAGAGGATTTTCCATGTCGAGTCAACACACTCAGACGGGCAGCGCCGTTGCGCCAAAAGGCCCGTTTGATGCTTTTTTCAAAATCAGTGCGCGTGGCAGTAATGTCCGCCAGGAAGTGATCGCTGGCTTAACAACGTTTCTGGCGATGGTGTATTCGGTCATCGTTGTGCCGTCAATGCTCGGCAAAGCGGGCTTTTCGCCAAGCGCCGTGTTTGTCGCGACCTGTCTGGTTGCCGGTTTTGGCTCGTTGCTGATGGGCCTGTGGGCTAATCTGCCGCTGGCCATTGGTTGTGCTATTTCTCTGACTGCCTTTACCGCCTTTAGTCTGGTGCTTGGCCAGCACATCAGTGTACCGGTTGCACTCGGCGCAGTATTCCTGATGGGGGTATTGTTCACCATTATCTCGGTGACCGGCATTCGTTCGTGGATATTGCGCAATCTGCCGGTCGGCGTTGCGCACGGTACCGGCATCGGTATCGGCCTGTTCCTGTTGCTGATCGCGGCCAACGGCGTCGGCCTGGTGGTGAAAAACCCGCTGGACGGCTTACCTGTCGCACTGGGCGCGTTCACGTCTTTCCCGGTGATCATGACGCTGCTCGGACTGGCGGTGATTTTCGGCCTTGAGAAACTGCGCGTTCCCGGCGGCATTTTGTTGGTGATTATCGCGATTTCTATTATTGGTCTGATTTTCGATCCTGCCGTTAAATATCAGGGTTTGTTCGCGATGCCTTCTCTGGCAGGCGCTGACGGTAAATCGGTGATTTTCGACCTCGACATTATGGGCGCACTGAAAGCCGCCGTATTGCCAAGCGTTCTGGCGCTGGTCATGACGGCGGTATTTGATGCCACCGGTACCATTCGCGCGGTCGCCGGTCAGGCGAATCTGCTGGATGAAAACGGCCAGATCATCAGCGGCGGCAAAGCCCTGACCGCAGACTCGGTGAGCAGCATTTTTGCTTCACTGGTCGGCGCATCTCCGGCTGCGGTTTACATCGAATCGGCAGCCGGTACTGCGGCGGGCGGCAAAACTGGCCTGACCGCGACAGTCGTCGGCGTGCTGTTTCTGCTGATGCTGTTCCTGTCGCCGTTGTCATATCTGGTGCCTGCTTACGCGACCGCACCGGCACTGATGTATGTCGGCCTGCTGATGCTCAGCAACGTCACCAAGCTGGATTTCAACGATTTTGTGGACGCCATGTCCGGCCTGCTGTGCGCCGTGTTCATCGTGCTGACCTGTAATATCGTGACCGGCATTATGCTTGGTTTCAGCTCGCTGGTGATTGGCCGTATTTTCTCCGGCGAATGGCGCAAACTGAACCTGGGCACAGTGATCATCGCCGTCGCGCTCGTGGTGTTTTATGCGGGCGGATGGGCGATCTAATTTGTTGGTTCTCTCCCTCCCTTGCAAAGGGGAGGGGTGGGGGGGTATTAATGGCGAATCAACAGGTTGAGATGTGCTTTGGTATTGATTTTGTCATTAAAACCCCCTCCCGGTCTCCCTCTTCGCAGGGGGAGGAGCAGTAAATCCCACAGTTGTAACCGCACGCACTGATTTAAATCCCATCCCCTTTTGATCTACTATTCCTTAGTTCGCTCCGGACTCACTCACCTGCGTCTGGCTGAAATTCATAAAAACAAGAGTCTAAGGAAAGCATGGAAATATTCTTTACCATTCTGATTTTGATTCTGGTGGTGTCGCTCTCCGGTGTCGTCACCAGAATGTTACCGTTTCAGGTTCCTCTTCCATTAATGCAGATTGCCGTCGGTGCTTTACTGGCGTGGCCCAATTTTGGCCTGCATGTGGACTTCGATCCGGAACTGTTTCTCGTTCTGTTCATCCCGCCATTGCTGTTTGCCGATGGCTGGAAAACCCCGACCCGTGAATTCCTCCACCACGGTCGCGAAATTCTCGGGCTGGCGCTGGTGCTGGTGTTACTCACCGTCGTCGGTATCGGTTATCTGATTTATATGATGGTGCCGGATATTCCATTGGTGGCCGCGTTTGCGCTGGCGGCGGTGCTTTCGCCGACCGATGCCGTGGCATTGGGCGGGATTGTCGGTAAGGGCCGTATTCCGAAGTCGATCATGGGCGTGCTGGAAGGTGAAGCGTTGATGAATGACGCGTCCGGCCTGGTCTCCCTGAAATTCGCTATCGCTGTGGCGATGGGCACCATGATTTTCACCGTCGGCGGAGCAACAGTCGAATTCCTTAAAGTGGCGATTGGCGGTCTGATGGCCGGCGTGGCGGTGACCTGGCTGTACAGTAAATCGCTGCGCATCATGAGCCGCTGGAGCGGTGATGATCCGGCGACGCAAATCGTCTTTCTGCTGCTGCTGCCGTTCGCGTCGTATCTGATTGCAGAACACATCGGTGTTTCCGGCATTCTGGCCGCCGTGGCTGCCGGTATGACCATCAGCCAGTCAGGCATTATCCGTAACGCACCACTGGCGATGCGCCTGCGTGCTAACAGTGTCTGGGCGATGCTCGAGTTTGTGTTCAACGGCATGGTGTTCATCATGCTGGGCCTGCAATTGCCGGGCATTCTGGAAAATTCGATTGATCAGGCGACGCATGACCCCTCAATCGTGACGTGGCATTTGTTCGCTGACGTCGGGATTATCTATTTTGCGCTGCTGATCCTGCGTTTTGTCTGGCTGTGGGTGATGAAGAATTTCAGCAACCGTTTTTTGAAAAAGAAACCATTGCTGTTTGGCAGTTACAGTACGCGTGAATTGTGGGTGGCTTCTTTTGCCGGTGTGCGCGGGGCGATTACCCTTGCCGGTGTGCTGTCGATTCCGTTATTCCTCGCCGATGGTTCTGCGTTCCCGTCACGCTATCAGCTGGTATTCCTGGCGACCGGCGTCATTCTGTTCTCCCTGATTGCGGGCGTGATTGCCTTGCCGTTCCTGCTCAGGGGCGTGGTGGTGGCTGACGGTACGACGTATCGCGAAGAAGAACGCATGGCGAAATCCATCGCGGCGGAAGTGGCGATAGAGAGCCTGCATAAGATGGAAGAGCGTCTGGCGGCGGATACTGAAGAAAACATTGATGAGCAAACGCTGAGGGAAATCAGCTCACGGGTGATCGGGACACTGCGGCGGCGCACGGCCAACCGCGATGACATGGAAACCGCGCTGAAGCTGGAAAACCTCGAGCGCCGCTTCCGTCTGACCGCGCTGCGTGCTGAACGTGGTGAGCTGTATCATCTGCGCGCCACGCAGAAAATCAGCAACGAAACGCTGCAAAAATTGCTGCATGACTTGGATCTGCTTGAAGCGTTGCTGGTTGAAAAAGAGGTCTGATTTCTGCCGGGAATGATAAAACCGCGTGCGCTGAAAGGGGCTCGCGGTTTTTTATTGGCAGCTATTTCCAGTAGTCGCGGCACAGCGTGATCCACGCCTGCGCGCTGTGCGAAAGGTAGCTACCCTGATGCCAGATAAGGCCAAGCTGCCACGGCATCAGCGGATCCAGCGGCAGCCACATCAGCGCGTTTTTATCCAGTCGCTGGCAGATTGGCTCCGGCAGAATCGCCACGCCCATGCCGGTTTGCACCATCGCGGCTAAGAAATCCCACTGACCGCTGCGTGCGGCAATTTTGGGTGTGAAACCATGGGCGGAAAACGCATCCATCAGCTGGCGATACAGTGCAAAATCTTCGTTATAAATCAGAATGCTTTCATCAGCCAGATCGCTTATCCCGATGCGCGTACGGTTCAGCCAGTGCGACGTGCGCGGCACTACCACGCACAGCGGATGGCTGAACAACAAAATTGAGGCGATGGATGGCACCGCATCGGCGGGCAGGGCGGTCAGCGCCAGATCCAGCTCGCCGGAGATCACCGCCTGTTGCACCGTCAGGCCGCCAAACTCAGAGATAATCAGTTCAATGCCGGGATATTGCTGGCGGAAACTGCCGATCAGTGGCGCGATTTGTGTGCCGACCATGGGTGGAATGCCCAGACGTAAATGACCCGATTTCAGCGAGTTGATGTCTTCCAGTTCGGCTTCCAGCTGGCGGAATTCTTCGAGAATATTCAGTCCGCGCTGATAAAGCGCCTGTCCGCTGTCGGTCAGACGCAAACGCCGTCCTTCACGAATAATCAGCGTGCATTCCAGTTCTTCTTCCAGATGGCGCAGCATTTTGCTGATTGTCGGCTGGGTGACAAACAGCTTTTCCGCCGCGCGAGTGAAGCTTTGCTGGCGAACCACTTCAACAAAATAGCGTAAGGTACGGACGTCCATGGGCTGATGTTTTCCCGTTCAGATCGGCAAGTAACAAAGTATTCCAAACTGGAATCATTTTTATGATTTTAATTCATTTCTTTACCGGTTTCCTGCCAGCGTATACTTCATTTTCACACTTTTCCCTCCTTCGAGGTCGTTCCCATGTTGTTGGCGTTGCGCACTAAAGCGCCGTCCCTGCTGACCCGCTGTCAGATCCCCGTTCAGGTGGTGCTGTATGCGGTGTTATTCGTTATTGCCGATCGTCTGGTTACTGCGTTACATCTGCCTTTGCCGGCCAATATTGTCGGGATGCTGATGCTTTTGCTGCTGATTATGTTCCGCATTTTACCGGTGAAATGGGTGAAAGCCGGTTCGCGCTGGCTGCTGGCGGAGATGCTGTTATTTTTCGTGCCTGCCGTCGTCGCGGTGGTGAATTACGCACAGTTGCTGATGATTGAAGGCTGGAAGATCTTTCTGGTGATTGGTGTCAGCACGATTCTGACGCTGGGCGCGACCGCGGTGGTAGTGGACAAAGTTTACCGGCTGGAACAACGTCTGGCGGCGAGGAAGGCGAGCCGTGACTGATTTACTCATCAGCATTTTGTGTTTTGTCATCACGCTCGGGTTGTATTACGCCAATAAAAAACTCTATCGCCAGAAGCGCACTTTACTGCTGATGCCGCTGGTATTCACGCCGATTGTGCTGGTGGTGCTGCTGGTGCTGACGCACACGTCGTATCAGGATTACATCGGCGAAACGCACTGGCTGCTGTGGCTGCTCGGACCTTCAACCATCGCCTTTGCGGTGCCGGTTTACGAGAATATGGCGGTGATCCGGCGTCACTGGATGTCACTGAGTGCGGGTGTGCTGACCGCGATTGTGGTGGCTGTCAGCAGCTCTGTCTGGCTGGCACGCATTCTGACATTGCCCGAAGAAATCCAGCGCAGTCTGGCGGTGCGTTCCATCACCACGCCGTTCGCGCTGGCAGCAGCGAAGCAAATGGGCGGTCAGCCTGATCTGGTGGCGCTGTTTGTGGTGATCACAGGCGTGTTCGGTATGGCGGTCGGCGATATGTTGTTTTTGCGTCTGGCGGTGAAAAGCGGCCTGGCAAAAGGCGCTGGTTTTGGTGCGGCGTCGCACGGTGCAGGCACGGCGCGAGCGTATGAGCTGGGCGCAGAAGAAGGCGTGGTATCGAGTCTGGTGATGATGCTGGCGGGAGTGGTGACGGTTGTGATTGCGCCGATGATCGGGGTGGTGATGTGGTGATGATTAAGGCTCCCTCCCCTGCGAAGGGGAGGGTTGGGGTGGGGTATTAAGGTCAAAACTAAATTCAACGTGTGCTTTAACTCATTGCTTTGTATTCAAAACCCCCTCCCAACCTCCCCCTTCGCAGGAGGAGGAGTTAAAAGCTACACCGTTCAGACGCCGGTCAGGCTGCGGCACCCACTTAATGAATCACCTGTGCCAGGAACTCCCGCGTCCTTGCTGACTTCGGATTCGCAAAGAACTCCAGCGGCGGTGCCTGTTCCACGATCTCCCCACGATCCATAAAGATCACCCGGTCAGCTACCGTTCTCGCAAATCCCATTTCATGCGTCACACACAACATGGTCATGCCTTCTTCCGCCAGAGTGATCATGGTGTCCAGCACCTCTTTCACCATTTCCGGATCAAGCGCCGAAGTCGGTTCATCAAACAGCATGATTTTCGGCTTCATACACAGCGAGCGGGCGATGGCCACACGTTGTTGCTGACCACCGGAAAGCTGGCCGGGGAATTTATGCGCATGTTCGGCGATACGTACACGTTTCAGATAATGCATCGCCAGTTCTTCGGCTTCTTTCTTCGGCATCTTACGCACCCAGCACGGTGCCAGGGTGCAGTTCTGCAACACGGTCAGATGCGGGAACAGATTGAAGTGCTGGAACACCATGCCAACTTCGGTACGCACGCGTTCGATGTTACGCAGGTCGTCGTTCAGCTCGGTGCCGTCCACCACAATGCGCCCTTGCTGGTGTTCTTCCAGGTGGTTGATGCAACGAATGGTCGTTGATTTACCCGAGCCGGAAGGCCCGCACAGCACGATACGCTCGCGCGGTTTGACGCTCAGATTGATGTCTTTCAATACGTGGAATTGTCCGTACCACTTATTCACGTTTTCCAGCGTGATCATCATATTTTGGTTTTCAGTGACTTGATGGTCGCTCATGGTTTACCTCAGTGTGCGGAACGTCCGGTGTGAAAGCGTCTTTCCAGATGCTGGCTATAACGCGACATGCTAAAACAGAAAATCCAGTAGACGGCGGCGGCGAAGACGTAGCCTTCAGTCGACATGCCGAGCCATTCCGGATCGACGGTGGCTTGCTGTACGCTGCTGAACAGGTCAAACAGGCCGATGATGATCACCAGACTGGTATCCTTGAACAACGCGATGATGGTGTTGACCAGACCCGGTATCACCATTTTCAGCGCCTGCGGCAAAATCACTAATCCCTGCGTTTTCCAGTAACCCAGTGCCAGAGATTCGGCGGCTTCGGTCTGGCCTTTCGGCAGCGCCTGTAAGCCGCCGCGCACCACTTCGGCGACATACGCCGACTGGAACAGCACCACACCCACCAGCGCACGCACCAGTTTGTCGATACTCGTCCCTTCGGTCATAAACAGCGGCAGCATCACCGAGGACATAAACAACACGGTAATCAGCGGCACACCGCGCCAGAACTCGATAAATACCACCGAGAGAATGCGCACGATCGGCAGACGTGAACGGCGCGCCAGCGCCAGCATAATGCCCAGCGGTAATGCCCCGGCGATACCGACGGCAGCGATAATCAGCGTCAGCGTCAGGCCACCCCACTGGCGGGTTTCGACGCGACTCAGGCCAAAGAATCCGCCGTACAGCATGAACCAGGTGAAAATCGGGAACAGCACCATCCAGCAGGCGATATACCGTCCGCGGCGCGGCATCGCTTTAAAGAAAATGGGTGCCAGCGTGAGCAGTCCGATAATCAGCGTGAGGTTAATGCGCCAGCGCTGATCAAACGGGTATAAGCCATACATAAACTGGCCGAAGCGGGCATGGATAAACACCCAGCAGGCACCGGCTTTGGTGCAGTCAGTTCGCGCAGTACCGACCCAGTTGGCCTGGAAAATTACCCAGTTCAGCAGCGGAGGGATCACCAGCCACATCAGCCATAGACAAAACAGCGTCAGCAGACTGTTAAACCAGCTGGAGAACAGATTTTTGCGCGCCCAGAGCACCGCGGTACCCAGTGGCGTACCGGGCTTCACGGCTCTGACTCCGGGAGGAAGTGTTGTCATCGTCATGGGTTTCCCTTAACGCTCGACCAGCGCGATACGCCGGTTGTAGATATTCATCAGGAACGAAATCACCAGGCTGATGATCAGGTAAACCGACATGGTAATCGCAATGGTTTCAATCGCCTGACCGGTCTGATTGAGCACGGTACCGGCAAACAGCGACACCATATCCGGATAACCGATAGCGGCCGCCAGTGAGGAGTTTTTCACGATGTTGAGGTACTGGCTGGTCAGCGGCGGAATGATCACCCGCATCGCCTGCGGCAAAATCACCTGTCTCAGCGTGACCGGATTCGGCAGCCCCAGCGAGCGGGCGGCTTCATGCTGACCGTGCGAAACAGACTGAATGCCGGAGCGGATCACTTCAGCGATAAACGTTGAGGTATAGACCGACAGTGCCAGCGTTAACGCCGCCAGTTCCGGGATCAGCACCATGCCGCCGCGGAAGTTAAAACCGCGCAGCGCAGGAACATCCCAGTGCAGCGCAGGCCCGAAAATCAGGTGCGCCAGCGCCGGAAACACCACCAGCATAACAACCGCCCACGGCCAAATATGCCAGACGCGTCCGGTGTGGATCTGGCGGAAATGGTTATAACGTTGCAGCGCGATAATGCCAAATATCGCCAGCAGCAGAGCGATAAAACCCGCCAGACTGCCGGGGGCCAGTTCCGGCGACGGCAGATACAGGCCGCGGTTACTGACAAAAGCCAGATCAAACGCGTTCAGGCTCTGGCGAGGACCCGGTAAGTTGCGCAGTACCGCGAAGTACCAGAAGAAGATTTGTAACAGGGGTGGAATGTTACGGAACGTCTCGATATACACCGTCGAGACTTTACGGATCAACCAGTTATCGGAAAGACGTCCTAAGCCGATAATGAACCCGAGAATGGAGGCAAAAACGATACAGAGTGCGGAAACCAGCAGGGTATTCAGCAGACCGATAACAAATACGCGGGCGTAAGTGTCGCCTTCCTGGTAGTCAATGAGATGCTGAACAATGCCGAAACCGGCACCTTTTTCAAGAAAAGCAAATCCCGAGGTGATCCCTCGTGTAGTCAGATTGGTAATGGTGTTGTGGAGCAGGTAACCCAGACAGGCTACCAGCAACACCACCGCGAAAATTTGGTAAATCCAGGCTCGTACAGCTGGGTTGGTCAGCGACAACGAGACTTTTCCGGTTGGGCGTTGCGACATAAAAACCTCGACCTGCAGGTAAAACAATGGAAGTGATGCACCGGGGAACGACCGGTGCATCAGCTTCCTTAAACACTTTTCAACGTCTTGTAGAAAGGGTATTTAACGGACAGGTGGCGCGTACTGGATCCCGCCTTTATTCCACAATGCGTTCTGACCACGTTTAATTTTCAGCTCGCTGCCCTGGCCGACGTTTCGCTCGAAGCTTTCGCCGTAGTTGCCGACCTGTTTAACGATTTTCACTACCCAGTCATTCGGCACTTTCAGATCAGCGCCGTAAGTCCCGGTTTTACCCAGCAGGTTGCTCATATCAGGCGTGGTCGGGTTTGCCGCCAGCTGATCGACGTTGGCAGAGGTCACGCCCATTTCTTCGGCGTTCAGCATGGCGAACAGGGACCAGCGCACGATAGCCAGCCAGTCTTCGTCACCACGGCGAACTACCGGACCCAGAGGTTCTTTAGAGATAACTTCCGGCAGAACCACGAAATCATCCGGTTTGCCCAGTTTGATACGCAGTGCGTACAGCTGAGACTGGTCAGATGCCAGGGTGTCACAACGGCCTGAGTCCAGCGCTTTGGCGCTTTCGTCTGAACGGTCGAAGGTCACCGGGGTGTAAGTCATTTTGTTGGCTTTGAAGTAGTCTGCGACATTTAGCTCAGTGTCGGTACCCGCCTGCAAACAGACCGTTGCGCCATCAAGCTCTTTAGCACTTTTCAGGCCTGCTTTCTTGTGGGTCAGGAAGCCGATGCCGTCGTAATAGTTTACGCCAGCGAAAATCATCCCCATGCCCGCGTCGCGGGAAGAGGTCCAGGTGGTGTTACGGGACAGGATGTCTACTTCGCCGGACTGCAGGGCGGTGAAACGCTCTTTTGCCGTCAGCGGGGTGTATTTCACTTTTTCAGAATCACCAAAAACAGCTGCTGCCACCGCGCGGCAGACATCAACGTCGATACCGGTGAATTTGCCTTTAGAATCCGCATAAGAGAAGCCTGGGAGGCCGTCACTGATGCCGCACTGAACAAATCCTTTCTTTTTAACTGCATCCAGAGTGGTACCTGCATGAGCCTGACCAGCCAGTGTCACGAAGCTTGCTGCGGCAATCAGCGTTGAGAGCAATATTTTTTTCATAAAGCGTCCTGTGAGACAAAACTGAAAATTATTATTGTGTGAGTGCCGGAGCACCCTGTCTGTTTATGGGGCAACGCCCTCTGCACCTGTCATTGCAAAGGGAGTGCCAACATGAAAAACGCCTCATCAATCAAGTCACGCACTGGAATTGCACAGTAACATTGACGGGCGTTATAAGACTTATTGCCCTGTTTAAGTGCGCGGTCAATGTGGCTGCTTTAAAAGGGTGCGGATTATTTCAATATTGGAGTGCAGATCGCGGTCTTTGAAGGGAAGGGAAATACGGTGTCATATTTGGAAAAAAAATGAGGCAAAACGATGAGTAAATCTCTCAGACCAGATGGCCTGAGAGATATTCAGAAACAGACAGGCTCAGAGAAGGGACTTTATCAGTGCAGCCACCAGCGGCGGAAGCTGACCTTTTAATGCGGCGCGCTCCGGCTGGAACAGCGTCGCGACAAAAAACGGATGGCCGGGCAGTTCGATGGCGCGAACTTCGCCCGTGGCATCGTGCCCTATCATCTGCAATGGTTGCGCTTCCAATGCGGTCTGAAAAGCGGGATTTATGCCGTAACGGCAGTGATAACCCTCTTCGACCTCCAGCCGGCCATAGGCGCGTGCTGCCAGGCTGTCCGGGATAAAGGTGATGGCGTTTTTAACTTCCACCATTTCGCACGTCAGGGCGCTGATCACCAGCCGGCCTTCAGTGTCGGTTTCGCCATGCCCGGCATCCTGCCAGTCCATCACATTGCGGGCATATTCAATGATCGCATGCTGAAAACCCCCGCAGGTACCGAGGAAAGGTTTACGGTTTTCGCGGGCAAAACGGATAGCGCTCAGGGCACCTTCGGTTGAGCGATACGGGCTGCCGGGAACACACCAGAAAGCGTCGTAGTTTTGCAAAATTTCAGGGGTAATGTTGTCGGTTGCGAGCCAGTCGGCGTGAATTTCAGTGCTGAAGTGTTGTGCTGCAAGGTCGATAGCAAGGGGGATAGCTTGGTGGGCCGTGATCGCGCAGTGGTAGTCTCCGACCAGCGCCAGACGAACAGAGGTTTTCATCACTTCTCTCCAGGGCAGGTAAAAATAGAGGTTACAGAAAAGCGATTAATCTGTCGTGAGAATTATTTTCATCAGCTCATTTACGCAGATAAAAGCCATTAAAAAACCCACATGAAGTGGGTTTCTGTCAGGCGACGCTTACACATCATTCGCCTTTGTCGGCATTGCCTTTGATGAGCTTACGCGCGGCGGCAATCTGCTCGTTGTCCGGTGCCTTGGGCCTGGCTTTATTCAGTGCTGTGCTGAGGCCGGAACGTCCCCAGAGGTCAAAACTGTCTTCCTCCTTGAGATGGTCAAAGATGGAAGGTGTCGCGTCAGGTTTTTTAGCCATGAAAATTACAAATCTCTTATGGATGCGTTCAATGAAAAAGCCCGGCGCATTGCATCGGGCTTCTGTTTTATCACGTCTGGCACTTATCAATAAAGAGAAGGCGTTCCTGCCGGACGGGTTTTAAAGCGGCGGTGCAGCCAGAGGTACTGGTCTGGCGCACGCATAATTTCTTTCTCGATCACGCGATTCATGTACGCCGCAGCGGCCATTTCGTCATCAATCGGGTAATCCTGCAACTGCGGCTGGATCACCAGTTCATAGCCTTTACCGAGGGCTTTTCTTACCAGTACCACAGTGACCAGCGCAGGTTTCGCCAGACGCGCCAGCATGAAGGTGCCACTGGTCGTTGCAGCCTGATCAACCGCGAATAAAGGTGCAAAGACGCTGCCTCGCGGGCCGTAGTCCTGATCCGGTGCAAACCAGACCGCTTCGCCTTTTTTCAGCGCGTGAACCATACCGCGTAAATCTTTGCGATCGAGCATGGCCTTGTTGGAGCGCATACGCCCCCAGGTCTGCACGAATTCCATCGCTTTATTGTTGTGCGGACGGTACATCGCCATCATCGGCTGACATAAGCCCATCGCACGGCCACCCAGTTCCAGCGACATGAAATGCACGCCGATCACCAGTACGCCTTGTTTGTTTTCCTGCGCTTTTTTCAGATTGTGCAGGCCGCTAACGTCAAACCAGCGTTTCACACGGGCATCTGACCAGAACCAGGCCATACCGGTTTCCAGTAAGCCCATGCCGAGAGATTCGAAGTTGCTGATGATGCGTGCTTCAACCTGATCAGAAGGCAATTCCGGGAAGCACAATTGCAGGTTGCGGCGGGTAATCGACACACGGCGCTTAAGGAAACGCATCGACGTTCGGCCAAGCCAGATCCCCAGACGATTTAACACCGGATAAGGGAGCTGAACTAACAGGAACAGGACGCCCAGGCCAAACCAGGTCAGCCAGTAGCGTGGATGTAAAAATGAAGCACGAAAGCGAGGAGAAGTCATAAAAGCCTAATCATCTGCATAAAAAACCGGTGTAACGCGTAAGGAGATGCCTCAGTCGCGATACGGATTGTCTTACAAAGAGTGGGACAGCGTGTGTCGGCAAACGTTTTTGAAAAGACACAAGTTGACGCAATTTTTACTCTATCAAGACACTGTTAAAAGGCGGGATCGCGAAGCTGAAGGGCTGTCCGTAGGCGTTGAGCGGCGAGTACGACCTTACGTAGAGTATAACATGCTGGTTGATCTAACCGGAGGGGGTAATTGTCCGATAAACGCACTATTTACCGTTTATTTACGTCCAGTTTTGGACGGGTGAATGAAAACGCTACGCAAAGAAGAGATTAGGTTTTGGAAACTAAAATGGCCGGTATGCGGTATCAGCATGTCCGACGAATCAGACATGCTGAAACGTAATATCAGCGGTACAGCGGGTTGCTCATTATGGAATAACGGCCACTTCCGTACAGAGCAATCACGATGGCTGCCATGAAGTAATACACGATGTCTTCAATGGCCCAGGCACCGACCGGTGATAATGCGAAAGTATGGTGGATGCCGACCATCAGCCAGGCCACGACCATCGTCGCTGCTGCAGACAGAGCGGCGAGGCGGGTGAATATCCCCAACATCATCATGACCGGGGCGATAACCTCACCGATGATTACGCCATAGGCGACAAACGCCGGAATGCCATAACCCGCCAGCATGCCCTGAATGCCGCCCAGCCCGTCGTGAAGTTTATGCCAGCCATGGAAAATCAGCAGACCGTATGTGATGCGTAATAGCAAAATGGCCAGATCAGGTTTGTTCAGCGCGGCGGTAAAACGAAGATAGAGTGGCTTCATCATGGTGACTCCGGGAGACGTATTTATTGTCTCTCTAAAGTAATTCTTAATTGCTAAACAGAGGGGAGAATTATTCTCATTTGGGTTGATCTGGGTTAGGTTTTGAGCAAATTTTCAGCTAAAGGTCTGCTGGTAAAGCAGAAAACAAAAAGGCGCCCTCCTTGCGGAAAGCGCCTTTTTAAGACATCGACTGATTAGTATCAGTTCATGCCGTATTTTTTCAATTTCTTACGCAGCGTACCGCGGTTGATACCCATCATCAGGGCCGCACGAGTCTGGTTGCCACGGGTGTACTGCATCACCATGTCTAACAGTGGCTGTTCAACTTCAGCCAATACCAACTCATACAGGTCATTCACGTCCTGACCATTCAATTGAGCAAAATAGCCCTTAAGTGCTTGTTTTACCGAGTCACGCAGGGGTTTTTGGGTTACCTGATCCTGAGAATTAACGGTAGAAACGGTCAGTACGTCAGAATTCACGCGTTGTTCGAACATAGTTCTGTCAGCTCTTTTTTGTTACGCAAGATTTTCGAAATATGCTTCCAACGCCTCCAGCTGTTCGCTGGCATCCTCTATGGCGTTGAAGGAGCGCCGAAACTGGTCACTCGGGGCATGCTCCTGGAGATACCAGGAAACATGCTTACGGGCGATACGGAATCCCTTGCCTTGACCGTAAAAGTCGTGCAATTCCCGTACGTGCCCTATTAACAAGCGCTGTACCTCACCCAAAGGCGGTGGCGGTAACAGTTCCCCTGTGTCCAGATAGTGCTGGATTTCCCGGAAGATCCAGGGTCTCCCCTGAGCGGCACGTCCTATCATCAGAGCATCAGCTCCGGTGTAGTCGAGCACCGCTCTGGCTTTATGCGGGTCAGTTATGTCGCCATTCGCGATAATCGGAATGGAAACACTCTGCTTAACTGTCCGAATACTGTCGTACTCTGCTTCTCCATTGAAGAGGCAGGCACGGGTTCGGCCATGAATAGTCAGGGCCTGAATTCCACAGTCTTCAGCCAATTGGGCAATTTGTACACAGTTACGGTGTTCCGGTGCCCAACCAGTACGAATTTTCAACGTGACTGGCACATCTACCGCATTCACAACGGTAGTGAGGATTTGTTTAACCAAATCCGGATACTGCAGTAATGCAGAACCTGCCAGTTTGCGGTTCACTTTCTTGGCCGGGCAGCCCATATTGATATCAATGATTTGCGCACCGCTTTCCACGTTAATTCGTGCAGCAGCCGCCATATCTTCGGGGTCACAACCGGCAATTTGCACGGCGCGGATCCCCGGTTCATCGTTATGTACCATGCGCAAACGTGACTTATCCGTCCGCCACACCTCCGGATTGGAGGAGAGCATTTCAGATACTGCCATTCCAGCCCCCATCGCATGACATAAGGCACGAAAGGGTCGGTCAGTGATACCGGCCATTGGGGCCGCAATCAGGCAATTTGTAAGCTGGTGGTGTCCGATGCGCATGAACTAGGAATGACCATACTGATGTCCGCAAGGGCGCGTATATTACGCATTTTCGTTGCGATATGAAAGGCCAAACTTTGAGCAACTCGATAAGAAAATCCCTTGCCAACGGTGTAATTCAGCACAACTCAATTATTTATCTTGGTTTTACATCGGGTTATGTGATGGTGGTCAAATTGTGCGCTTAAGCAAATTCCTAATATCTCTCTGAAACACCCTGTTATATCAGTTGAATCTAAGGGCAGGGTTGACGTTTTAAGCAGCAACAACCACAAAATTCCGTGACGCAGATCGTCTTTTGGTTAAAAAGTGACTTATTTTTAGTAAGCGTAGGTCAGTTTCAGAAACAATGGAAAAGAGGCAGCGGCGTTAAATTCCGTGCCTCTGATGTCAGGAAGGATTACTCAGCGACAATCGTGCGGCCGTGAAGGTCCTGTACGGGACGATTGTTTGCATGTTGCATCGAGTGCTGGAATTTTTCCAGTTGCGCTTCAGAGAGGGTCACAGGTTGTTTTAACACCAGCCAGCGAACGCCTTCAGAACATGGCGGAGTGGTCAGAGAACCGCTGAATCGGTAATGCGTCATATCTTTGGGCAGCAGACCTTTGAGACTGACCTTATCTTTCAGCGCGAGGGTTTCTCCAATATGTTCTGGCATCTGCTGCCAGATTTTTTCCACTTCAGGATTGGCTTTGCCGGTTTCAAACATCACAGCAACGACCGCGATTTCTCCGCTTTTATTCAGATGAACAAAATGCGCTTCCATCGGGAAGGATTTTCCATTGAGGGTATTTTCGCTCGGGGAATGGAAATGGAATTGCTGGAGGACGAATTTCTCCCCGTCCAGCGTGACAAAATCACCCTGCTGAACATTCACCTGCACGCTGTGGCCATTGTTGATGACATTCACCGGCGGTAACTCATAGCTGACCTTGAGAGGATGGGGGTGCACCTGCAACGCATCTTTAATATCAATCGGAGACTGATTTTTGCCTTGCTCACACAGGTGGAAATCAGGGCTGAGTTTCGACCAGTTTTGCGGAGCGGCATCGCCATCGTAGGACCAGTGTGGCGCTTCGTTGGCTAAGGCGGTATGTGCGGAAACTGACAGCATCAGTGCGGCCATTGCGGCAAACAGTATTGTTCCTTTCACGAGATATCCCTTTCATTTATGGAGTGATAAAAACCTCGCGAAGTGTAAGGGTTTTTTGGGGCAGGTGAAATGTGTGAGAGGGCCAGAAATGGATTTTGGGTGGAGATCCCGCTCTTTCTGCAAAAACAGAAAAAGCGGGAGGCTGCAAATCAGGCCTTTTTAACGCCCGTTATGCGACACCATTCTTCTTTTTCGGCAACCGGGTCCAGCTCGAATTTATCTTTGTATGCATCCGCGACGCTTTGCGCCTGGCTTGCCAGTACGCCGGACAGACCCAGATGACCACCCGCGACAGGCAGGACGCCAATCAGCGGCGCCAGCTCGCGCAGAGGGCCGGCAAGGATGTTAGCGACGACCACGTCGGCTGACAGGTTCTCGGGCTGATCTTTCGGCAGATACAGTGACAGACGCTCTGAAACGCCGTTACGCTCGGCATTATCACGGCTGGCCTGGATCGCTTGCGGATCGATGTCGATCCCGACCACGTGTTTTGCACCAAGTTTCAATGCTGCGATCGCCAGAATGCCCGAACCGCAACCGAAGTCGATCACGGTCTTATCCGTCAGATCCAGGCTGTCGAGCCATTGCAGGCACATCGCGGTGGTCGGGTGGGTGCCGGTACCAAACGCCAGACCCGGATCGAGCATCACATTGACCGCAGTTGGGTCCGGGACATCGCGCCAGCTTGGGCAAATCCACAGACGCTCGCCAAAACGCATCGGGTGGAAGTTATCCATCCATTCGCGTTCCCAGTCTTTGTCTTCCAGTTGTTCGATTTTGTGCACGAAACCTTTGCCCAGCAGCGGTTCGTTTTCCAGTATGGCGATCACTTCTTCCATGTCGGTTTCTGCATCATACAGGCCGATGGCGTCGGTATCGCCCCACAACAGAGTTTCGCCCGGCAGGGGTTCGAAGACCGGATTATCGTGCGTGTCCTGGAAAGTCACAGACACAGCGCCACTTTCGATAAGCGCGTCGCTCAGCGTTTCCGCGTCGTTACCGGTAGTATTAATTTTCAGTTGGATCCAAGGCATAGCCATTCTCTTCTTAACAATCTGTAAAATCAGTGCCGCCCGATCAGGACGGCTTGAGTACGGTTTCTTGTGGCTGTCTGCCAAATTTATTGCCTACATAAAACGCCAGCAGGCTCAGCGACAGCGACGGCACAATCGGATGCAGACCGCCAATATGCAGGTCGATACTGGCGAGCAGGGTATAACAAACGCCGCCAACAATCATGGAGCTCAGCGCCCCGGTAGCGTTAGCGCGCTCCCAATACAATCCGAGCACCAGTGGCCACAGGAATACCGCTTCCAGTCCACCAAAGGCCAGCAAATTCAGCCAGATAATCATTTCCGGCGGACGCCAGGCGGCCAGCAGAACCAGTAATCCGAGCACAAACGTGGCCCAGCTTGAGAAGCGTTTTAATTTGCGTTCATTGCTAAGCTGTTCCGGTTTAACGCCCAGGTATAAGTCTTTAACGATAGTCGCTGATGACTGCAAAAGCTGCGCGTTGATGGTCGACATAATCGCGGCCATTGGCGCGGCAAGGAAAATACCGGCGGCATAAGGAGGCAGCACGGTGATCATCAGCGTCGGGATCACCTGATCGGGTATTTTAAGATCCGGTAAAACAGCGCGCCCGAGCGCACCGGCCAGATGCATACCGAACATCAGAATGGCAACTACAATCGTACCCAGCACAATGCCGCGATGCACCGCTTTGCTGTCTTTATAAGAGATACAACGCACGGCAGTATGCGGCAGACCAATTACGCCAAAGCACACCAGAATCCAGAAAGAAGCCATAAACGGCAGAGAAAGAACGTCACCTCCGCCGTGAACCGACACCAGTTTCGGATCAATCTGCTGAAGCTTATCGACTGCGCTGTGCAGACCGCCCGCGGCATGAATGACGCCCACCAGCAGCAAAATGGTACCCAGCAGCATTACCAGCCCTTGCATGGCATCGTTGAGTACGCTGGCACGAAAACCGCCAAACGCCGTATACAACGCGATACTGATGCCGAAAATCAGCAGACCGGTGTCGTAAGGAATTCCGGCAGCCGTTTCCAGCAGGCGTGCGCCGCCGATGAACTGGACGGTCATAGCGCCCAGAAATGCGACCAGAAGGCTCAGGCTTGCCAGCCAGACCAGCAGACGGCTCTGATAGCGGGCAAACAACATATCGTTGAGTGTGACGGCGTTGTAGCGCCGGGCCAGAATGGCAAATTTCTTACCCAGAACCCCCAGCGACAACCAGACCGCAGGCAGCTGGATCATCGCCAGCAATACCCAGCCGAGGCCAAATTTATAGGCCGCGCCTGGACCGCCGATAAAAGAACTGGCGCTGATATAGGTGGCGGTCAGGGTCATGGCCAGCACGAAGCCGCCCATTGAGCGATTGCCAAGAAAATACTCGGTGAGGAAGTTGCCCTGTTGGCGGCGTGTGTAGGCATACACAGACAGGCCGAATACCAGCAGCAGATAGGCGATAAGTGGCAGCAGAACTTCAGTCTTCATCACTGTCCTCCAGCGGAATATCGCGGAAAATCACACGGACCATCAGCCAGCTTAAAAGCACGAAAATCAGTGGAACCAGCAGGCACGCCATTTCAAACCAATGCGGCAACCCGGTAATGCCCTGTTTATCATCAGGAATATAAGCGGCAACACTCCATGCCAGCAGATAAGCAATCGTCAGCCCAAACGCCCAGCGGGCTTCACGGTTGGCTTGTAAGAAACGTTTATCCATTTCCCCCTCCCCATAAATGAAAAAAAGGCCGGAATATCCGGCCTTGATAAGAATGTACGCGACGGTACGGTCTTATTATTTTTCCTGCAAACCGAGTTTTTTCTCCAGATAGTGGATGTTGGTCCCACCATGCTGGAAGTTCTCGTCGTCCATAATACGCATTTGCAGTTCAATGTTGGTTTTGATGCCGTCGATGATCAGTTCTGCCAGCGCATTTTTCATGCGGGCAATGGCCACTTCACGGGTTTCGCCGTAAGTGATCAGTTTACCAATCATGGAATCGTAGTACGGAGGCACAGTGTAGCCTGCGTAAATGTGCGATTCCCAACGAACACCGAAGCCGCCAGGTGCGTGGAAACGAGTGATTTTGCCTGGGCTCGGCAGGAAGGTGTTAGGGTCTTCCGCGTTAATACGGCATTCCACCGCATGGCCTTTGACTTTCACTTCGCTCTGTTTGATCGACAATGGCTGGCCGGACGCAATGCGCAGCTGCTCTTTGATCAAATCCACACCCGTGATCATCTCGGTAACCGGATGCTCAACCTGGATACGGGTGTTCATTTCGATGAAGAAGAACTCACCGTTTTCGTACAGGAACTCAAAAGTCCCGGCGCCACGGTAGCCGATATCCACACAGGCTTTTGAACAACGTTCGCCGATGAAACGACGCAGTTCTTCAGTGATGCCTGGTGCCGGCGCTTCTTCCACGACTTTCTGGTGACGACGCTGCATGGAGCAGTCACGTTCTGCCAGATAAACTGCGTTGCCCTGACCGTCAGCCAGTACCTGAATTTCCACGTGACGTGGATTTTCCAGGTATTTTTCCATGTAAACCATGTCGTTGTTGAAAGCCGCTTTGGCTTCCGCACGGGTCATGTTGATGGACTGCTCGAGGTCTTTGTCGCTGCGTACAACGCGCATACCACGACCACCGCCGCCGCCAGAGGCTTTGATGATGACCGGATAGCCGATGCGTTTAGCGAAGCCACGGTTTTGATCCATGTCGTCGCCCAGCGGGCCGTCTGAGCCAGGTACGCAAGGTACGCCAGCCGCTTTCATCGCCTGGATCGCAGAAACTTTGTCACCCATCAGGCGGATAGTTTCAGCTTTCGGGCCGATGAAGATAAAACCAGAACGCTCAACCTGCTCTGCAAAATCGGCATTCTCGGACAGGAAACCATAGCCCGGATGAATAGCCACCGCGCCAGTGATTTCTGCCGCAGCGATAATGGCAGGGATGTTCAGATAGCTTTTTACTGAAGGTGCAGGACCGATACAGACGGTTTCGTCTGCCAGCAGCACGTGTTTCAGGTCACGATCAGCGGTGGAGTGCACAGCAACGGTTTTGATGCCCATTTCTTTACAGGCACGCAAAATACGCAGGGCAATTTCGCCGCGGTTCGCGATAACAATTTTATCTACCATGGTACGCCTCGTTATTCGATGACGACCAGCGGCTCGTCGAATTCAACCGGTTGGCCGCTTTCTACCAGAATTGCTTTAACAACACCGGATTTGTCTGCTTCGATTTGGTTCATCATTTTCATCGCTTCAACGATACACAGAGTATCGCCGGCGTTCACTTTCTGACCCACTTCGATGAAGGCTTTAGCGTCCGGGCTTGGCGTACGGTAGAAGGTACCTACCATCGGTGAGCGAACGATATGGCCACTGATTGCAGCTGGAGCCGCTTCTGCTGGTGCAGCAGCTGGCGCGACCGCAGCAGCCAGACCTGGCTGTTGTACAGGCATCGCATAAGCCTGTTGCATCATAGGATAAGCCTGCGCAGGTGCAGCACGGCTGATACGTACTGATTCTTCGCCTTCAGAAATTTCCAGTTCAGAAATGCCTGATTCTTCAACCAGTTCGATCAGTTTTTTGATTTTACGAATATCCATGGGTGTGATTCCGTACTCTTTTTGCGTAGAAATTAGTGGGTTTTTGACAAGCGGTTAACCGCTGCCTGTAATGCAAAGTGGTAGCCATCTGCGCCAAGTCCGCAAATAACGCCCACTGCGATGTCGGAAAGATAGGAATGATGCCGGAACGCTTCACGGGCATGTACATTCGACAGATG
The DNA here is from genome assembly GCF_003614975.1 of Rahnella bruchi. GTDB lineage: Bacteria > Pseudomonadota > Gammaproteobacteria > Enterobacterales > Enterobacteriaceae > Rahnella > Rahnella bruchi. The sequence continues at coordinate 102,280 of NZ_QZWI01000008.1, forward strand.
GATCTCGATAAACGGAATCGAAACCCCCAGTAATGCATCGCGCAGCGCCACGCTGGTATGGGTAAAGGCCGCGGGATTGATCAGAATAAAATCGACGTTTCCGCGTGCCTGATGAATGCGTTCAATCAGGACATGTTCTGCGTTGGATTGCAGATGGCTGAGTGCTACATCAGCAGCAGCAGCCTGAATTTCCAAACCTTTAACAATATCGTTGAGCGTGGTGTGTCCGTACGTCTCAGGCTCACGGGTCCCTAGCAAATTCAGGTTAGGACCGTTTAGTAGCAAAATGTCAAACTTATGCGCCATTGTGAGCCTATCTCCGGCAATTAGACAAAGATTGTAGAAAATACCCTGATGTCACCGATTTGTCACCTATTTCGCGGCAAATCGTCCCGTCTCTTCGGCATGAGGTCGGGCATTATAATGATATCGTGGCAATTCGCAGCTAAATACTGGTCTTATCAGCGAAGATAATCAACCCTCGCCAGGTGAATGTGAGGGTGATTGCCGAAATTTTGAGGGGCAGAACACATAAAAGTTCCGCAGCTTAACGCAGCCACTGGCGGAATTTTTTATAGCGAAATGCCAGCAAGATGAGTGCCAGTAACGCGTAAATGACGGGTTGCGGGGATAACACTTTTACCGACCAAAGGTAATGGATCGGTGCAAGAACCGCGATCAGATAAATGAAGTTGTGCAACTTCTGCCATTTTGCCCCCATTTTACGCTGTGCCCACAGTGTTGAAGTACAGGCCAGTGCCAGCAGGAGAATCCAACAGATGATCCCCAGCGTGAGATACGGGCGTGAAATCAGTTCACTGCCCAGCAGACGCAGATTATTGATGCCTAGTTCGAGGAAAGAATAGCTGAGAAGATGCAGCGTACCCCATGCGAAACACCATAAACCCAGCAAACGGCGGGTGCGGATCAGCAGTGGCTGTTTACCGTAACGCGCGACAGGCGTGACCAGCAGAGTGACCAGTAAAAATTTCAGAGTCATCCTACCGGTAAAGTGCTGAATATCCTTGGCCGGATCGGCACTAAACCAGCCCTGATTAATCGAAAGAATAATCCAGAGAAAGGGTAAAACGGCGCAAAGGTAGATGATCACCTTCAGCCAGGTAATGTTTGCAGGGCTTAAACGACGCATAGATGAAACTTCCCCTTCCTTAATAGAACTTACGCAAATCCATACCGTGATACATCGACGCCACCTGCTCGGCATAACCATTGAACAGCAGGGTTGGCTGGCGCTGCACGTCGAGCAATCCGCCCGAACCGATAAATCGCTCCGTTGCCTGCGACCAGCGTGGGTGGTCAACATGCGGGTTCACGTTGGCGTAAAATCCGTATTCATTTGAGGCAATCTGGTTCCAGGTCGTCGGCGGTTCATCTTTGGTGAATTTGATATTCACAATGGATTTAATCCCCTTGAAGCCATACTTCCAGGGAATGGTCAGACGGATGGGTGCCCCGTTCTGAGGGGGAAGGGCTTTGCCATAAACTCCGACCGTCATCATCGCCAGCGGGTTCATCGCTTCATCTATACGTAACCCTTCGACATAGGGGTAATTGAGCCCGCCGCCGATAAACCGGTCTTTCTGACCGGGCATATGTTCCGGGTCATATAAGGTCGTAAACGCGACATAACGCGCATTGCTGGTCGGTTCGGCGAGTTTGAGGATTTCACTGAGCTGGAAGCCGACCCAGGGCACCACCATCGACCAGGCTTCGACGCAACGCATCCTGTAGATACGCTGCTCAAGCGGGAAGCGCTTCATGATGTCATCCATATCCAGCGTCATCGGCTTGCCGACCTCGCCATCAATGGTGATTTTCCACGGTGATGTGACCAGTTGCCCGGCATTGGCTGCCGGATCGGCTTTATCGAGCCCGAATTCATAGAAATTGTTATAGCCGGAAACTTTATCTTCCGGCGTCAGCGGCAGATCATTCTGGTAGGCAGCAGGTTTAGTGAAATCGAGCGGTTTGCCTGCAGGCGCAGGTGGCCGGTCGTGGCCTTTAAACCAGGAAAGCAGGTCAGCCCTGGCGTTTTGCGGGATGGCAAGCGCCGCTGCACTGATCCCCAGTGCCTGTAAGACTTTGCGCCGGTCATGGAAAATATCTTCGGGTGTGACATCGGCTTCAGTGAGTTTGCGGGGTTTGAACATAGCATTCTCCGGCATTCTGTTTTATATGATTCATTTTTATGGTTATAGACAGAGCATGGCGTGAAACGGGGGGTTTTGCGAGATGAACTCTTCAAATACCGAATTTAAAAAAAAATGCCTTTGGCTCATTTTGACCATTTCTATAAGAATTCTGAATTGATTGTTTTTTGCGTTGCTATGCTATCAATGTATGCAAAGGGCATTTTTCAGTCAGATAAAGGAATGAAAGGGTGCCTGATGCGACAGAAATGAAGAAACATCCGATTAAGTCTGTTTCGTAAATTTCTCCAGCCGCCCCCTTGTTCTGTTTTATAGTAGCGGCGTTTTTACGCAGCAGGCTCAGTCAACGGGTTTGTGTTCATCTAACCGTAGCGAGTAAGGCACAGGGATGCGATTTACTACCAGACTATCGGCACTGATTTCGATGTTAGTCGCGCTGGCAATGCTGTTGATGTTGCTGGGCGTCACTTTCAGTTTTCTTTATCTCAATAAACAAAGTACCGAGCAGCATCTTAAGGCTCTGGCGACGACGTATGATCAGGCGCTTCTGACTCATACCCCCGCAGAAGCCCAGCGCTGGTTGCCGCAGGCGATGCGCATGCTCGATATCACTGATATTGAAGTTAAACTCAATAACACCACCGTTTATGAGTATCACGAAAGTCCCAATATGCACCGCTCCTGGGACAGCGTAATGCCTGAGTATTACACGGCAACTTATCCGCTGATGCAGAACCATTCGATGTCTCTGCAAATGTCGTATATCGATCCCGTCAGCACTTATATCCGTTCCCTGCGCTCTACGTTTGCTATCGGACTCGCCATTGTGGTGATGCTAGTCATGCTGCTGCTCAGTTTCCGCTGGCTGCGTCAGGAGACTGACGGCGTGGAAAAACTGGAAGACCGCGCGGTGCGGATTTTACGCGGTGAACGCGAGGGACTGACCGGTGATGTTGGCGAATGGCCGCATTCTGCCAGTAGTGCCATCGATGTTTTGCTGACGGACCTTAATGAAGCCCGTGAACAACGTAGCCGCGTGGACACGCTGATCCGCGCGTATGCCCAGCAGGATGCACAAACCGGGCTGAGTAACCGTCTGTTCTTTGATAACCAGCTCGCCACGCAGCTGGAAGAAAAGGGTGCGCATGGCGTGGTGATGCTGCTGCGTTTACCTGATTTCGATCTGATGCGCGAAACCCACGGTCAGGCGGTGGTGGATGAATTACGCTCGGCGATGGTGAATTTATTGTCGACGTTTGTCATGCGCCATGTTGATGCCTTGCTGGCGCGCTATTTCCATAGTGATTTTGCCGTACTGCTACCGCACCGTACCCTGAAAGAAGCGGAAGTCATGGCGGCACAGCTGGTTAATGCACTGGGCGTGTTGCCGACGTCTTCGCTGATCGACCGCGACGCGTTGATGTACATTGGCATCAGCGCCTACCGTTTCGGACAAACGCCGGATCAGGTGATGGATATGGTCGAGCAGGCTACACGTCATGCGGCTTTTCAGGGAAGTAACAGCTGGTTTATCTACGATAAAAATGTGCCGGAAAAGGGCCGGGGAAGCGTTCGCTGGCGTACTTTGCTGGAAAATACCCTGGCGCGCGGTGGCCCGCGTTTATATCAGAAACCTTCATTCTCAAAAGGCGGCAAACCCGACCATCGGGAAATACAGCGCCGCGTCTTTGACGGAGAACAGGAGCTGCTGGCTGCCGAATTTATTCCTCTGGTGGTGCAGTTTGGCCTGTCACAAAGCTTTGATCGGGTGATGTTAAGTCAGATTATTCCGTTACTTAACCGCTGGCCGAATGAAACGTTGGCATTTCACCTGACGGTTGATTCATTATTGCAGCGCTCGTTTGTTCGCTGGCTGCGCGATACGTTGCTTCAGTGCGAAAGAACACAACGAAATCGAATTTTGATTGAACTTGCAGAGGCAGATCTCTGTCAACATACCGACCGACTGCGTCCGGCGATCAGATTATTGCAGGGTTTAGGTTGTCGTTTGGCCGTTACGCAGGCGGGTTTGTCGGTCGTCAGTACCTCTTATCTGAAAACTTTCCCGGTGGAGAGAGTCAAGCTTCACCCAGGGTTAGTGCGTGATATTGATAAAAGGGTTGAAAATCAGCTTTTTGTACAAAGTTTGCTCAGTGCGTGTGAAGGAACTCAGGCCCTGGTTTTTGCCTCCGGAGTGAGGACAAAAGAGGAATGGGCAGTCCTGTTGAAAAGCGGGATCCACGGCGGTCAGGGCGATTTATTTGCTGTACCGGAGCCTGTTGAACCGGTCGGTAAAAAATATTCACATAACCGCGATGTTTAAGTGACCGTTATGGGATTATTTAACGTAGAATGAGCCAGCTTTTGACCGACTCCCTTGCCTGGCCTCCGGTGCTTGTTATCAGGCCGCAGATAAGCGGAAAATTTCGGTAAAAGTGTAAGAATTTATGTGCGGTGTTGCTACTTCGCCTGGGTGCCTGCCCGAGGTAAACCGAGCCTGCGATACAGAATTATATCGCAGTGCCATCAGCCTCAAAAAGTAACAACAAGTGAATGGCGACATCGCTGACAATTTTCACGGAAGCAGGACGTTTTTGCGCCTTGTCGCTGCTTCGCGTGGTTGGTAAAGTAGGCGGATTTTATTTTTCGCCCCCAGCTTGCAGGATTATCCTTTCGTTATGTTTAAGAAATTTCGTGGCATGTTTTCCAACGACTTGTCCATCGACCTGGGTACCGCCAATACCCTTATCTATGTAAAAGGACAAGGCATCGTGCTGAATGAGCCATCTGTAGTGGCTATTCGTCAGGATCGTGCTGGTTCACCTAAAAGCGTCGCTGCTGTTGGTCACGACGCAAAACAGATGCTGGGGCGTACTCCCGGCAATATCGCAGCTATTCGTCCAATGAAAGACGGCGTTATCGCTGACTTCTTCGTGACTGAGAAAATGCTGCAACACTTTATTAAGCAAGTTCACAGCAACAGCTTCATGCGCCCAAGTCCGCGCGTGCTGGTGTGTGTGCCAGTCGGTGCAACGCAAGTTGAACGCCGCGCTATCCGTGAATCTGCGCAAGGCGCAGGCGCTCGTGAAGTGTTCCTGATTGAAGAACCGATGGCTGCGGCAATCGGTGCAGGCCTGCCAGTATCTGAAGCGACCGGTTCAATGGTGGTGGATATCGGTGGTGGTACGACTGAAGTTGCGGTGATCTCCCTGAACGGTGTCGTCTACTCTTCTTCTGTTCGTATTGGTGGTGACCGTTTCGACGAAGCTATCATTAACTACGTGCGTCGTAACTACGGTTCACTGATTGGTGAAGCGACTGCCGAACGTATCAAGCACAGCATCGGTTCTGCGTATCCGGGCGATGAAGTGCACGAAATCGAAGTTCGTGGCCGTAATCTGGCTGAAGGTGTTCCACGTGGTTTCACGCTGAACTCCAACGAAATTCTGGAAGCCTTGCAGGAGCCACTGACTGGTATCGTCAGCGCGGTGATGGTTGCACTGGAACAGTGTCCGCCAGAGCTGGCCTCTGATATTTCCGAACGCGGCATGGTGTTGACCGGCGGTGGCGCATTACTGCGTAACCTTGATCGTCTGCTGATGGAAGAAACCGGTATTCCGGTTGTCGTCGCAGAAGACCCGCTGACTTGTGTAGCCCGCGGCGGTGGTAAAGCATTAGAAATGATCGACATGCACGGCGGCGACTTATTCAGCGAAGAGTAATCTGAGCGAAGACTTGTGGTTTTGGACAGGGCTTGCTGTAAGCAGGCTTTGTCGTAGTTAACAAAATCAGTCTGCCCAGGAAGGTGGTTGTCCGTCAGGTAAAACCTGCAACGTGAAGTGTGCAGTGTTCAATGTGGATCCGTGCAAACACTGGCCGAGCGATAAACGCTTTGCCGGTGTTTTGTCTATCCCATGAGATTGCCGCCTTTTCTGTCAGGGGAAGTCTTTACTTCGACTGGCTGAAACCTTCTGTTGCCGAGGAACTCGCATATTTTATGAAGCCAATTTTTAGCAGGGGACCTTCCCTGCAACTGCGACTTTTTTTGGCTATTCTCACGGCCATTGTCTTGATTGTTGCCGACAGTAAAATAGGTACGTTTGTTAAAATTCGCACCTATATGGATACTGCCGTCAGTCCCTTCTATTTTTTGTCCAATGCCCCGCGTGAATTCTTAGATCAGGTCTCTTCTACATTTGCCACTCGTGGTCAGATGGAGCTCGAAAACCGCGCTCTTCGTCAGGAACTGTTGCTGAAAAATAGCGATCTGATGATGCTTGGCCAATACAAACAAGAAAACGCCCGTCTGCGCGAACTGCTGGGATCACCGTTGCGTCAGGACGAGCACAAAATGGTGACGCAGGTTCTGTCTACCAGTAATGATCCTTACAGTGATCAGGTGGTGATCGACAAAGGCAGCAACAGCGGTGTGTATATTGGTCAGCCGGTCATCAGCGACAAAGGCGTTGTTGGCCAGGTTGTTGCCGTTGCCGCACTGACCAGCCGCGTATTACTGATTTGTGATGCTTCGCACGCATTACCCATCCAGGTACTGCGTAACGACATCCGCGTGATTGCTGCCGGTAGCGGATGTGCCGATGACTTACAGCTTGAGCATCTGCCAAGCAATACCGATATTCGTGTCGGCGATGTGCTGGTCACATCCGGTCTTGGTGGAAGATTCCCTGAAGGGTATCCGGTGGGTGTGGTGTCTTCTGTCAAAGTGGATAACCAGCGTGCTTATACCGTGATTCAGGCGCGCCCGACCGCTGGTCTGCAACGTCTGCGCTATCTACTGCTCCTGTGGGGGTCTGACCGTAATGGCGAACACCCGCTGCCGCCGGATGAAGTCCATCGCGTTGCTAATGAACGTCTGATGCAGATGATGCCACAAGTTCTGCCACCTCCGGGTGATATGGGGCCTCCGGCACCGGTTCCGCCACCGGCTACCGGCACGGTGACCGCGCCTGTCAGCACGCCTGCTGTTCAGGGAGCGACACGATGAACAGTTACCGGAGCCACGGGCGTTGGATTATTTGGCTATCCTTCTTAATAGCCATGCTGCTGCAGGTAATGCCGTGGCCAGAACAGATTTACATGTTCAGGCCATCATGGCTGATGCTGATCCTGATTTACTGGGTGATGGCGTTACCGCATCGCGTCAACGTGGGTACCGGTTTTGTTGTTGGCTTCATCATGGATCTTATCCTGGGCTCAACGCTGGGTATCCGTGCGCTGGCATTTGCCATCACCGCCTATCTGGTCGCGTTCAAATTCCAGTTATTCCGTAATCTGGCGCTCTGGCAACAGGCGCTAATTGTCATGGTGCTTTCACTGGCCGTGGACGTGATGGTGTTCTGGGGTGAATTCCTGGTGGTTAACGTTTCGTTCCGGCCTGAAGTTTTCTGGAGTAGTGTGGTTGACGGTATTCTGTGGCCATGGCTGTTCCTGCTGATGCGTAAAATTCGTCGTCAGTTTGCCGTGCAATGAGGATGTTATGACCGCACTTTATCTGGCCTCCGGGTCGCCGCGCCGCCGTGAATTACTCACTTTGCTGGAACTGCCTTTCGAGCGCCTGTCTACGGATGTGGCCGAAGAGCGTCAGCCCGATGAAGTACCGCAAGACTATGTTCTGCGGCTGGCGAAAGAGAAGGCGCAGGCCGGTGTGGCGGTAGCAGCAGAGGATTTGCCGGTGCTAGGCGCAGATACCATTGTGGTACTTGACGGTAAAGTGTTGGAAAAGCCACGTGACGAAGCGCAAGCCGCTGTTATGCTTAAAGCATTGTCTGGAAAACAGCATCAGGTGATGACCGCGATTGCGTTTGCCGACCGGCGGGATTGCCTCAATACGTTGGTTGTGACCGATGTCACCTTCCGTTCACTATCCTCCGACGACATTGCACACTATATTCTGAGCGGTGAGCCCATGGATAAAGCGGGCGCTTATGGTATTCAGGGAAAGGGCGGTTGTTTCGTCCGAGAAATTCGCGGCAGTTACTATGCAGTTGTGGGTCTTCCTCTGGTGGAAACTCAGGAACTGCTAAATGAATTTTCTGCATTACGCGAGCTTAGGAGAAAACATGACAGCTGAATTACTGGTCAATGTCACCCCGTCTGAAACCCGCGTGGCCTACATTGACGGTGGCATTCTGCAGGAAATCCATATTGAGCGTGAGACCAAACGCGGGATTGCCGGCAACATTTATAAAGGACGTATCAGCCGTGTTCTGCCGGGTATGCAGGCAGCATTTGTCGATATCGGCCTTGAAAAAGCAGCATTTTTGCATGCTTCAGACATCATGCCTCACACCGAGTGTGTCGCGCGTGATGAGCAGAAAAATTTCCATGTTCGTGATATCGCAGAACTGGTGCATCAGGGTCAGGATCTGATGGTGCAGGTGGTGAAAGATCCGCTGGGTACCAAAGGCGCGCGGCTGACGACCGATATTACCTTGCCTTCCCGCTATCTGGTGTTCATGCCCGGAGCTTCGCACGTTGGCGTATCGCAGCGTATTGAAAGTGAAGCGGAACGTGATCGTCTCAAGCGCATCGTCTCAGAGTATTGTGACGAGCACGGCGGTTACATTATTCGTACCGCCGCCGAAGGCGTGGGCGAAGAAGAACTCAAGCAGGATGCTGCCTACCTGAAACGCTTGTGGACCAAGGTGATGGAGCGCAAGCGTCGCAACAAAACCAAGTGCAAGTTATATGGTGAGCTGGCGCTGGCGCACCGTGTTTTACGAGATTTTGCCGGTGAAGCGCTGGACAGGATCCGCGTTGATTCCCGTCTGACGTACGAATTGCTGGTGGAGTTCACCGGCGAATACATGCCTGAAATGACCAGCAAGCTGGAACATTACAGCGGCAAGCAGCCTATTTTCGATTTGTTCGATGTCGAGAATGAAATCCAGCGGGCGCTTGAGCGCAAGGTGGAACTCAAATCCGGTGGCTACCTGATTATCGATCAGACCGAAGCGATGACGACGGTGGACATTAACACCGGCGCATTTGTCGGCCATCGTAATCTTGAAGACACTATTTTCAACACCAATACTGAAGCGACACAGGCCATTGCCCGTCAGTTGCGTCTGCGTAATCTCGGCGGCATTATCATCATCGACTTCATTGATATGTCGAATGAAGATCACCGCCGTCGCGTGTTGCACAGCCTGGAGCAGGCATTGTCGAAAGACCGTGTGAAGACTGGTATTCACGGTTTCTCAGCGCTCGGACTGGTGGAAATGACCCGTAAGCGCACGCGTGAAAGCGTCGAGCATGTACTGTGCAGCGATTGTCCGACCTGTCATGCACGCGGTACGGTAAAAACCGTTGAAACCGTCTGCTATGAAATTTTGCGTGAAATTGTACGCGTGCATCATGCTTACGATTCTGACCGTTTCCTGGTTTACGCGTCTGCTGCCGTGGGTGAAGCCCTCAAGGGAGAAGAATCCCATGCACTGGCTGAAGTAGAAATCTTCGTCGGCAAACAGGTAAAAGTGCAAATTGAGCCGCTCTACAGTCAGGAACAGTTCGACGTCGTTATGATGTGATCTGCGGATGACTGGCTTAAAGCATCTGGTTGTTCAGGGTTTCCATTGCCGTCTGTGCGGTTGAAAACCAGCATGGAATGGAAAACAAGGAGAGAGGTTTGAGGCGACTGCCCGGTATTTTATTAACCACCAGCGCAACCCTTGTCGTGATAGTGGCTTTGGTGATCAGTGGCTTGCGGCTGGCATTGCCGCAGCTTAGCCGCTTTCAGGATCAACTGGTCGGGAAAGTAGAGGCGGTCACCGGCGTACCCATCGAACTGTCGCAAATCAGCGCCAGCTGGAAAACGTTTGGCCCGATCATGGAAGTCCGTGGCCTTGAGGTCACAATGCCGGATGCCAGATGGCGGGTTCAGCGCATCACCATGGCGCTGGACGTCTGGCAATCACTCCTGCATTTTCGCTGGCAGTTTCGCGATCTCACCTTCTATAACCTGCAACTGGATTTAAATACCCCCCTCGGTGGCCATGCTAATAAAGGCAGCGGCATCAAGCCCGGTCGTGCCAGCGATATTTTTCTGCGTCAGGTCGACCATTTTGACCTGCGCAACAGCCGCATTACCTTCCCTACGCCTTCCGGTCCGCGTGCGGAATTCGATATTCCCCAGCTGACCTGGCTGAACACCCGCAATCGCCACCGCGCCGAAGGGCAGCTCAGCCTTTCGAGCTTTAACGGCCAGCACGGCGTTGTCCAGCTACGTATGGATCTCAATGACTCAAACGGTTTGCTCAATAACGGCAAAATATATCTGCAAGCCGATGATATAGATATGAAACCTTGGTTCAGCCGTTGGCTGCGCAGCAACACCGGTCTGGAAAGTGCTAACTTCAGCCTTGCCGCCTGGCTGACAGTGCACAACGGCGATATTTATGCTGGTGATGCGCTGTTGAAAACCGGGTTCGCCACCTGGAAAACCGGTGCCGATGAACACCGTCTCGATGTTGATAATCTGGCGTTGCACGGCAGCCGTCAGGGAAGTGGCTGGCAGATTGGAACGCAGCAACTGAACCTGAAAACTGACGGTGTGGCGTGGCCAAAAGGTCGCCTCGAAGCGCTTTATCTTCCTGAAAATACTGATTTCCTCGGCCCCTCGCAGAGCGAAGAGTTGCGCATCCGCGGTACAAATCTGCAACTGGAGCGCTTAGGGCCGGTGATCCCGGCGATTTCATTCCTGACACCGGCCTTGCTGGAACGCTGGCAGGATTTAAAACCTGCCGGGAATGTCGATCGCCTCGCGCTGGATATTCCGCTCAAGCAGCTGGACCAGACCCGTTTCGATGCCAGCTGGCACGATGTCAGCTGGCAGCGCTGGGAACTCCTTCCGGGCGTAAACCATTTTAGCGGCAGCCTTAAAGGTAGCGTGGCCGGCGGTCAGCTGGCAGTCAATCTCAAAGACAGCGTTTTACCTTATGGCGAAATGTTCCGTGCTCCGCTGGAAATCGGTGCAGCAACCGGCACCTTTAACTGGACTAACGGTAAGGACGGCTGGGCACTGTCCGGTAAAGATGTCGATGTTAAAGCCAACGCGCTGTGGGCGAAGGGGGATTTCCGTTACCACCAGCCAACAGAAGGCCAGCCGTGGCTGAATATTCTTGCAGGTATCCGTTTATATGACGCCGGTCAGGCGTGGCGCTATTTCCCTGAGCCGCTGATGGGCAAGCATCTGGTGGATTATCTGAGTGGTGCTATTCAGGCCGGTCAGGTCGATAACGCTACGCTGACGTTCAACGGTAATCCGCATGATTTCCCGTTCAAAAAGAACGAAGGGCAGTTTGAAGTGTGGGTTCCACTGCGCCACTCAACATTCGAATTCCAGCCGGGCTGGCCAGCGCTCACCAATCTGGATATCGACCTCGACTTCCTCAATGACGGCCTGTTTATGAAAGCCGCGCATACCAAACTGGGTAATGTTGATGGCAATAATGTGGTCGCCAATATTCCTGATTACCTGAAGGAACGCTTGTTTATCGATTCAGATTTGCGTGGGCAGGGCAAAGAAATCGGCGATTACTTCATGGGGACACCGTTGCATGATTCGCTGGGCTCGGCGCTACAGGAATTGCAGATTGGCGGCGAAGTGAATGGTCGCTTACATCTGGATATTCCACTGGATGGAGAGAGGGTTCGCGCTTCAGGCGGTGTGACGTTGAATGACAACAGTCTGTTTATTAAACCGCTGGACAGCAAAATCAGCCATCTCAGTGGTCAGTTCAGTTATGACAACGGCAATCTGCAAAGTAACCGTCTTACCGGTGAATGGTTCGGTCAGCCGGTGAACGTGATGTTCAGTACGCAGGAACTGGCGAATGACTTTAAAGTTCAGGTCGGTCTGGATGCCAACTGGCAGCTGGCGAAAATCCCTGGTATGCCGGCAGCGGCAGCCAGCAAAATTTCTGGCGGCACACCATGGAAAGGCGATGTAAATATTACACTGCCCCACAAAGGCACCCCGACTTATACCGTCGATGTGAACGCCGATCTGAAAGATGTGAGCAGTCACTTACCGGACCCGCTTAGCAAAAAGTCCGGACATACCATGCCGCTGGTGGTCAATGTGAAAGGCGATCTGCACAGCTTCAATCTGGAAGGCGTGCTGGCCGGGAAAGACCGCTTTAACAGCCGCTGGCTGCTGGGCAAACAGCTGAAGCTGGATCGCGCTTCATGGCAAGCCAATGCGAAGAAAACGCCGCCATTACCGGCAGACAGCAGCCTGACGTTAAACTTGCCGCCGCTGGATGGTGAAAACTGGCTGGGCTTGCTTTCGCCGGATAAAGCGACGCAGAGCACCGGCAGCAAACTGGCAGGTTTCAGCTTCCCGCATCAGATAACCCTCACCACGCCTGCGCTGACACTGGGCGGACAGGTATGGAATGACCTGACCCTGACGTCGGTACAGGGACATCAGGGGATGGAAATCATCGCCAAAGGCAAAGAAATTGACGGCCAGTTGAATATGAATGACAACGGTCCGTGGCTGGCGAACGTGAAATATGTGTATTTCAATCCGCAATGGACCGTGGCCGATGTCGCCAGCAGCGGTCAGTCGGGCGGAAACCCGTTTGCCACCAGTAAGATTTCCTTTGCTAACTGGCCTGCGCTGCAACTGCGTTGCGAAGCCTGCTGGTTCCTCGGACAAAACTTCCGCAAAGTGAATGCCGATCTCACGCCTGAGGGCGATCAGCTGATGCTGCGCAATGGCCTCATCGACACCGGCGTCGCGCGGCTTAATGTTCAGGGCGACTGGAAGCAGAACGCCGAAGGCGAAAATACCGGTCTGAAAGGGAAGCTGACGGGTAAAAATATCGATCAGGCCATGTCATTCTTTGGTGTCACCACGCCGCTGAAAGGCGCGCCATTCGACATCAACTTCGATCTGCACTGGAAATCTGTGCCGTGGAAACCGGATATCAGTACGCTTAACGGCACGCTGAAGAACACCTTAGGTAAAGGTGAGATCGCTGATGTCGGCACCGGACGAGCGGGACAGTTGCTGCGTCTGGTCAGTTTCGACGCCTTGCTGCGCAAACTGCGTCTCGATTTCAGTGACACCTTCGGTCAGGGATTCTATTTCGACTCCATCAAATCGACGGCATGGATCAAAGACGGTGTTATGCACACTGATGATCTGCTGATTGATGGTCTGGAAGCGGATATTGCCATTACCGGTCAGGTAAACTTTGTGAATCAACGCCTTGATCTGGAAGCCGTTATCGCACCGGAAATCTCTGCTACCGTCGGCGTGGCAACGGCCTTTGTTATTAACCCGGTGGTCGGTGTGGCGGTATTTGCGGCCAGTAAAGTGCTGGCGCCACTTTGGAATAAAATTTCTCTGATCCGCTATCAGATTGACGGCACCATTGCGGATCCGCACATCAACGAAATTCTTCGCAAACCAGCAGAACACCCGAAAGCCGCAGCCGCTCAGTAACATCACCGCGAAGGTGGCAGGAAACCTCGTTCGGGCTGTGTTAGGCTGTTATTAACCTTGTAACAATGGATTGTCCGGCGGGTTGACGTTTTTTTGACGTTCAGCCCGCCGGATTTTCGTCTTAAAAGAGAGTGAACATCTATGAGTCTGGCCTTAGTCAGTGAGCAGTTACTAACTGCTAATAATCTGAGTCATCAGGATTTGTTTTCCGTTTTAGGCCAGTTGTCTGAACGTCGCCTTGATTATGCCGATCTCTTTTTCCAGTCCAGTTTCCACGAAGCCTGGGTTATCGAAGACAGCATCATCAAAGATGGTTCTTACAATATCGATCAGGGCGTCGGCGTCCGTGCGGTCAGCGGTGAAAAAACCGGTTTCGCTTACGCCGACCAGATTACGTTGAATGCCCTGAACCTGAGCGCGACAGCGGCCCGCAGCATTGTCCGCGAGCAGGGTAATGGCAAAGCGCATACGCTGGGCGAAATTGCGTACAAATCTCTTTATTCTCCACTGGATCCGCTGCAAAGCCTGCCACGTGAAGCGAAGATTGAACTGCTGCACCGTGTAGACAAAATCGCCCGCGCGGCAGATAAGCGCGTGCAGGAAGTCAGCGCCAGTATTACCGGCGTATACGAAACCGTGCTGGTTGCGGCGACCGATGGCACGCTGGCAGCGGATATCCGTCCGCTGGTGCGTTTATCCGTTAGCGTTCTGGTCGAACAGGACGGACGTCGTGAGCGTGGCTCAAGCGGCGGCGGTGGTCGTGTCGGCTATGATTACTTCCTTGAAACCGTTAACGGCGAAGTGCGTGCCGAAGCGTTTGCCCGTGACGCCGTGCGCATGGCCCTGCTGAATCTGACCGCTGTTGCCGCACCCGCTGGCGGTATGCCGGTAGTGCTGGGCGCAGGCTGGCCGGGCGTGCTGCTGCACGAAGCGGTCGGACACGGTCTGGAAGGTGATTTTAACCGTCGCGGCACGTCGGTCTTCAGCGGTCAGATGGGCAAACTGGTGGCGTCAGAACTGTGTACCGTGGTGGACGACGGCACTATTCCGAATCTGCGCGGCTCGCTGGCGATTGACGATGAAGGTGTGCCGGGTCAGTACAACATGCTGATCGAGAACGGTGTGCTGAAAGGCTATATGCAGGACAAACTGAATGCGCGCCTGATGGGCGTTGCACCGACAGGTAACGGCCGCCGCGAGTCTTATGCGCATCTGCCAATGCCGCGTATGACCAATACCTACATGCTGGCCGGGAAATCCACGCCGGAAGACATCATCAGCAGCGTGGAGTATGGCCTGTATGCGCCAAACTTCGGCGGCGGCCAGGTGGATATCACCTCGGGTAAATTTGTGTTCTCTACTTCTGAAGCCTATCTGATCGAAAAAGGCCGCATCACCAAACCGGTGAAAGGCGCGACGTTGATTGGCTCGGGTATTGAAGCGATGCAACAGATTTCCATGGTCGGCAACGATCTGGCACTCGATAAAGGTGTCGGCGTGTGCGGCAAAGAAGGCCAGAGCCTGCCAGTCGGGGTCGGTCAACCCACCCTGAAACTGGATAATCTGACTGTGGGTGGTACTGCTTAAACCTTAATTACCTCCCCTTTCATAAGGGGAGGTTTTGATTTGCTACTGACCCCACTGCATTCCCTTTTTCCCCTGCCGGTATCCCTGATACACCTTACTCACCAGTTTGAAATAATCTGTCAGATAATCAATGCAGACCTGCACTTTCAGCGGCAATTTGTCCTTTTCGGTATACAGCGCGTAGACCGGTCTTGGGTCGGACTGGTAGCTTCTGAACAATATCTCAACTTCTCCTGCGTTAATTTCCTCGATGACCCACATCAGCGGAACATAGGCGATACCCACACCGGCTTTTAGCCAGCGGATCATGGTTTGCGAATCATTGGTGACAAAGCGACCTTGCGGCGTAATGCGGGTGGAAATCCCTTCGGGCGCGATAAGCTCAAACTCACTGTCGGGACGGACGCTGTATTCCAGCCATGAGAAATTCACCATATCCGCCGGTTTTTCCGGGGTGCCGTGCTGAGCCAAATAACTGCGTGCCGCGCAGACCACCATCGGCATTGAGCCTAAACGTGTGCAGAACAAGCTGGAATCCTGCAACGCGCCGACGCGGATCACCACGTCCAGCCCGTCAGCAATAAGATCCGGTGCCGGAATACCCGTCACCAGATTCACCGTAAGGCCAGGGTATTCGCTGAGCATTTCCGCGGTCATTGCAGCAAGAACATTTTGTGCCATTGTTGATGAACTGCCGATGCGCAATGTCCCGGTCGGGGTATTGTTGAAGGCATACAATTGTTCATGCACTTCGCGGACATCGTGCAGCATTTTCCTGCATCCCTGATAGTAAATCTTACCCGCTTCTGTCAGACCAATGCTGCGCGTGCTTCGGTTTAATAGTTTGATTTGTAAATCATTTTCTAGTTTTGAAATCGTCTGGCTGATGGCGGAAACGCTCATGTCGAGGCGTCGTGCAGCGGCAGTAAAAGAACCGCTTTCTACCACCTGAGCGAAAATCGACATGCGTTTTAATCGGTCCATTGTTAACTCTGGCTTAAAAGTGATTTAGATCACAGAATGTTGATTACTTGATAATAAGCACGCTAATATACCCTTCCGGGCGATAAAACTCAGGTTTCTGTTTTCCTGACATAATGCTTACCTTCGCACACTTCCCTGGCAACTCCACAACTTCGTTTCGCATTTCCCAGTGAATTATTTATCTCCGGGTGCGCGTGGTGTTGCCTAAAATAATGAATAATGTGCGCGCGGGAAAAGAGCGTTCACCCGTGGCTAAACTGACCGTCGTAATACCGTTCCTGGTGATAATGTAAGGATTTTTTGATGAGTTTGCTTCCGGTAATGGTGATTTTCGGATTGTCGTTTCCTCCGGTGTTTTTTGAAATACTGCTGGCGCTGGTCGTATTTTTCCTGCTGCGACGTGTATTACAGCCAACCGGTATTTATGACTTTGTCTGGCATCCGGCGTTGTTCAACACAGCTTTGTACTGCTGTCTTTTCTACCTGATCTCCTGCTTGTTCGTTTGAGGGCGTTGTGAAAAATTTCTCTATAAAAATAATACGTTATGCAATAACGTTGATTCTGGTCGTGCTGGCTGTCATCGCAATTTTCAAAGCCTGGGCGTTCTATACCGAATCTCCGTGGACCCGTGATGCCAAATTTACCGCTGACGTGGTGTCTATCGCTCCCGATGTCACCGGTCTGATTACCGATGTGCCGGTGATCGATAACCAGCTGGTGAAGAAAGGTCAGGTGTTGTTCAAAATCGACCAGCCTCGTTATCAACAGGCGCTGGATGAAGCAAATGCTGACGTCGCGTATTACCAGGCACTGGCCGCTGAGAAAAAACGTGAAGCCGGACGCCGTGTAAAACTGGGCGTGCAGGCCATGTCTCAGGAAGAAATTGATCAGGCCAACAACGTACTGCAAACCGCTGAACATCAGCTGGCAAAAGCACAGGCGGCACGCGATCTGGCGGTGTTGGATCTTGAACGTACTGTGGTTGTCGCGCCTGCTGACGGCTGGGTCACTAACCTCACCGTGCATCCGGGAAACTACATCAACCGTGGTTCAACCGCCGTGGCTCTGGTGAAGAAAAATTCCTTCTACATTCTCGCCTATCTGGAAGAAACCAAACTGCCGGGGCTGAAAAAAGGCGATCGTGCGGAAATCACTCCGCTGGGCAGCAACCGCATCATGCACGGTACTGTCGACAGCGTAGCCGCTGCCGTTACTAACAGTTCTTCGTCTGCGGCGACTAACGGTCTGGCGACGATTGACAGCAACCTCGAGTGGGTGCGTCTGGCGCAGCGTGTACCGGTGAAAATTCTGCTTGATGATGAAGACCAACAACATCCTTATCCGGCAGGGACGACTGCGACCGTGGTTATCACGGGCCAGCATGACCGTAAACAAGATGAAGGTTCTCCGTTCCTTCGTCTCCTGCATCGCCTGAGAGAGTTTGGCTAAGGCCCGAAAGATGAATAGCGTACTTATCCCGCGCATACGTTTTGCCTGCAAGCTGACGTTCGCGATCCTCGGCGCTCTGGTCCTCGGGTTCTATCTGCAACTCGAGACACCGCGCTGGTCAGCGATGACCGCCGCCATCGTGACCTCCGGCCCGGCGCTGGTGGCGGGTGGTGAGCCCTTTGCCGGTGCTATTCGTCACCGTGGTTTTCTGCGTGTTATCGGCACTTTTATCGGCTGTCTCGCTGCGCTGGCGATTGTTATTTCCACCGCCCGTGCGCCGGTCGTGATGCTACTTTTGTGCTGTATCTGGGCGGGGGTCTGTACCTGGTGGTCTTCGCTGGTACGCATTGAAAACTCCTATGCGCTGGGGCTTGCGGGATATACCGCGCTGATTATTGTGGTGACTTCCGCCAGTGCGCCATTGCAGGCTCCGCAGTTTGCCGTTGAACGTTGCAGTGAAATCGTTATCGGAATTTGCTGCGCCATTGTGGCCGACCTGCTGTTTTCTCCCCGTTCTATCAAAAAAGATATCGACCGCGCCGTCAGTCAGCTGATGTTGGATCAGTTTGCACTGATGCGGATTTGCGTGAATATCGGGACGAAGGAAGACATCGATAAGTCCTGGAATAATCTGGTGAAAAGCACCACTGCGCTGAACGGGATGCGCGGCAGCCTGATGATGGAATCCTCGCGCTGGCAGCGTTGTAACCAGCGTCTGAAAGCCCTGCATAGCACCTCGCTGAGTATGATCACTCAGGCCTGCGAAACGTACCTGATCATGCAGGATACGCCGGAAAGGGTTTCTCCTGAACTCAGAGCACTCTTTGCAGAACCGGCAGAAACCGTTGCGGATGTTCATCGCCGCCTGAAACAGTTGCGCCAGATTATTACCGGTACGCACAGTGATAATGTACTGGTGACGCTCAGCGCCTGGACCGGAGCCGGAACCCGCGCGCTGTTGTTGATGAAAGGGATTCAGACTAACAGCAGCATCAGCAGCATTGAAAGCGGCGTGCTGGAAAGTGAAGTGGTGGTTCGTCCGGTTTCAGCGGAGCGGCATCATGCACTGATCAACGGCCTGCGCACGTTTACCGCGACGGCGATTGGTTGCCTGATGTGGTTGTGGACCGGCTGGACGTCGGCCAGTGGTTGCGTGATTATCATCGCCGTAGTGACTTCGCTCGCGATGCGCACCCCGAATCCGAAAGGTATGGCGATGGACTTTATCGTCGGTATGTTGCTGGCGATCCCGGTTGGCTCAATGATGTTTATGCTGATCATGCCCGCGACGCAGCAGAGTTTGTTCCTGCTGTGTCTGATGCTGGGGATTTTCACCTTCTTTATTGGTATCGAAGTGACCAAACGCCGTCTCGGTATGCTTGGTTTGCTGGCCGGCACGATCAATATTCTGGTGCTCAGCAATCCGATGAAATTCAACGTGACGTCGTTTCTCGACAACGCGCTGGGGCAGGCGATTGGTACGGTGATAGCGATGGCGGTATTATTGATTATTCGCGATAAGTCCCGTGATAAAACTGGCCGCACACTGCTGAACCGCTTTATGAGCAGTGCGGTATCGGCGCTGACCACCAAGGCGTACCGTCGTCGTGAAAACCATCTGCCAGCGCTTTATCATCAGCTCAATCAGCTGCTGGTAATGTTCCCGAATGACATCGGCAAATACCGTCTGGCGCTGATGCTGATTATCGCCCACCAGCGTATGAAACTCGCCGAAGTACCGGTGAATGATGAGCTGTCGGCGTTCCATAAAAAAATCCGTAATACGGCAGATCACGTGGTTTCGGCATCGGCCGAGGGCAAGCGGACTTATTATTATCAACGTCTGCTGAAAGAGCTGAGCGAGTATCAGCAAAAACTGATCGATTACGACGCGCCACTGAAAGTGACCGAGCCGGTGCGGCGTCTGACCGATATGCTCCATCGTTATCAGCATTCGTTTCTGGCGTAACAGCCCTGAAAACAAAGGCCGGTGTTTAAACACACCGGCCTTTTTTATCGCTAATGTCCGGGTATTATTTCATGAACGTTTCACGGTCAGCAGCTGTGATCGGTCGTAATACACGACAAGGGACGCCCGCTGCCACCACATCGGCGGGAATGGATTTGGTCACCACGCTGCCCGCGCCAATCACGCTGTTACGCCCGATGACCACGCCCGGATTCACCATCACACCCATGCCCAGCCAGACGTTATCTTCGATGACGATCGGCAGGGAGAACTGTTGTCCGGTGGCGCGGATTTCCGGATCGATCGGATGACCGGCGGTTGCCAGTGTGACGTTAGGCGCGATCATCACGTTATCGCCAATGGTGACGGTCGCGTCATCCACCACGGTGAGATTGAAGTTGGCGTAAAAGTGATTGCCGATGTGAATATGCGTGCCATATGCAACACGCAGTGGCGGCTCTATCCAGCAGGACTTGCCCAAACTTCCCATCATTGCTTTGAGCAGTTGCTGACGCTTTTCTTCTTCTGACGGACGGGTCAGATTGAAATCATACACGCGCTCTTTTCCGGCGCAGCGTTCCTCCGGCAGTCCTTCGCCCATATCTGTATAGAGTTCACCGATATTCATTTTTTCGCGCGTCGACATGCCTTCTTCCTTTGTAAAAAATAGGGTGGGATTCATCGCAGTTTACTGAGAGGTAGAAGGATTGTGAACGTATGACAATTCACTTTGCGATCTGTGTCTCTCAGTGCTGTCTGACAGACGCTTCCTTTCAAGCCGCTATACTTATTTCACAGATCGCTTAAAACGGCTTAAATCAGGAGGATCTTCATGTCAGCCCATATTCATAAACTCTCCGCACATCCTTTGTTCAAGACCGGCTATTTTGTTGGCGGAAAATGGCTCGAAGCGAAAGACACCTTTGATGTGCTGGATCCCGCGACCGGCGATCGGGTCGCAAAAGTCGCCAGGGCCGGAAAAGCGGAAACAGAAGCTGCGGTCAAAGCCGCCAGTGATGCTTTCCCTGCATGGCGTAAAACGACGGCAAAAGAACGTTCTGAAATTTTGCACCGCTGGTATGAACTGATGCTTGAGAACAAACAGTTCCTCGGCGAACTGATGGTGGCGGAGCAGGGCAAACCGCTGAAAGAGGCGCTGGGCGAAGTCGATTACGCCGCCAGCTATCTGCAATGGTTCAGTGAGGAAGCCAAACGTGCCAACGGAGAAATTATCCCGCCGGCAAAATCCGGCTCGCGCATTCTCGCGACCCGTGAACCGGTTGGTGTCGTAGCCGCCATTACACCGTGGAATTTCCCGCTGGCAATGCTGACCCGCAAACTTGGCCCGGCGCTGGCAGCAGGGTGTACCGGGCTGATTAAACCCGCCAGTAATACGCCGCTTTCGGCGTTTGCTCTGTTGCAGCTGGCAAAAGACGCCGGTGTGCCGGATGGTGTGATCAACGGCGTGGCGGGTGATACGAGCGCCATCAGCGAAGTGATTATGGCAAGCGAAGCGGTGCGCAAAGTCTCCTTTACCGGCTCGACTGCTATCGGCAAAACGCTGGTGCGTAACAGCGCTGATACCATGAAAAAAGTGTCGATGGAACTCGGTGGCAACGCACCGTACATCGTCTTTGATGATGCAGATATCGAGGCGGCGGTAAAAGGGGCGATCACCTGTAAATTCCGTAATACCGGCCAGGTCTGCGTGTGTATCAACAGAATCTATGTGCAGGAGGGCGTATACGAGGCGTTCACATCGCGTCTGGTGGAAGAAGTGCGCAAGCTGAAAGTGGGCAACGGCATGGATGAAGGCGTGATTGTCGGGCCGCTGATTGATATCAAAGGGCTGGAAAAAGTAGAAGAGCATGTTAAGGACGCGCTGGAAAAGGGCGCGAAACTGGTGGAGGGTGGTCAGCGTCACAAGCTGGGCGGGAACTTCTTCCAGCCGACGGTGATTATCAATGCGACCGACGACATGAAAGTCGCGCATGAAGAAACTTTCGGCCCGCTGGCGGCCTGTTTCCGTTTCAAAACGGAAGAGGAAGTGATTAAACGCGCCAACGATACCCCGTTCGGGCTGGCAGCCTATTTCTACAGCCAGAATCTGCAGCGTATTTTCCGCGTCGCGGATGCCATTGAAAGCGGGATGATCGGCATTAACGAGTGTGCGATTTCCAATGAAGCCGCGCCATTTGGCGGTGTGAAAGAGTCCGGTCTGGGGCGTGAGGGTTCAGTGCTGGGGCTGGAAGAGTACTTACAGGTGAAAACGCTGCATTTAGGAAATCTGTAAGCTCGCTTTCCAGATGCCGTGTTTTAAGAAACAATAAACAGGAACAGATGATTTCTGGCTTATTTACAAAGGACTCTACAAAGGACGTCAATGAAGGCATTTAACTGGCTGCGTTCGCGCAAAATGATGATGGCAGTCGCGGTAACTTTGGGGCTGTCCGGGGTGGCCGGGCATGTTGTCGCAAAATCGACATACAAGCAGGGCACAATCGTTGCGGGCACGGATGAACAAGCCGTGGTGAGCTATTTGCGCCAGAATCACAGACTGCCTGACAATTACATTACCAAGAAAAAGGCGCGTGCAGCAGGTTGGGACGCGCGCTCAGGTAACTTGTGTGATGTGCTGCCGGGCAAGGCTATTGGCGGCGACCGGTTCTCAAACCGGGAAGGTCGTCTGCCATCGGCCAGTAAACGGGTATGGCGCGAGGCAGATATCAATTATCGCTGTGGTCGCCGTGGCGCTGACCGCGTGCTGTTTGCCAGCGACGGGCTGATTTACGTCAGTAAAGACCATTATCAGAACTTCGTTCGGGTGGAGTAATGTCGATGAATAAAATGAGCTTCGATTTTAATCATATCCCGGATTTACCCGCATTCTATGCCGAGTTTGTCCGTCAGTTTGAACTGACCGACAGTTTTGGCGCGAATCTGGACGCACTCTGGGATGAGGTAACAGGCGGAATTGCGCTGCCGGTGGAGATTGATTTTATTAATCTGAATGCCAGCCGTAAGCGGCGTTTCGGCGCACTGATTTTGCTGTTTGAAGAAGCAGAAGAAGAGCTGGAAGGCGATCTGCGGCTGAATCTGCTGGATAAGCCGGTTGCGAAAGCGAAAGGCTGAAAAGAAAAAACCCGCCGATTTTGTTAAGTAAAAGGGCGGGTTTTTGTTTTTTTTAGTCCTGGCCTTCAGCCAGTTCGCGCAGATACTGGAAAATCTGGCGGTAAGATTTTGGCGGTTTGTTCGCCGCTTTCTCTTTCTGTGCGTTGCGGATCAGCGCACGCAGTTGCTGGCGGTCAGCTTCCGGATACAGATCCAGCACGGTTGGCACAGCATCATCACCTTCCTCAACCAGACGGTCACGCAGCATTTCCAGTTTATGGAACAGCGAAACCTGCTGGTTGTGGCGGTTTTTCAGCTTATCCAGCGCGGTTTCAATCGGCTCCACATCGCGGGAACGCAGCATTTTACCGATCAGCTGCATCTGACGACGACGGCCTTCTTTCTTGATCTTCTGGCATAAGTCGATAGCAGCACGCAGATCTTCATCCAGCGGCAGCTTGTCCAGCGAGTTTTTACCCAGATCCACCATTTCTGCACCGAGATCTTTCAGCGCCTCGGCGTCACGTTTGATTTCACTTTTACTGACCCAGATGATTTCTTCTTCATCTTCGTTCTCGTTGGTCTCGGGAACGTCATCGTGCCAGTCGTCAATTTTCTTTGTCATGGGCGCTTCCTCTTAACGAGGTAATCCTGTCAGTTTGATTGTGCTTTATTGCTTTGGCGGCATTATGCAGGGTTATGCGGCATACATCCATGTTCTGTTGCAACTTTGGGCATAACAACGCCGGAGTGAATGCGAAATTGTGGCGAGTCTCTGTTAGACTCAAAGGTATAAGTTTCTCAATACCAGTGTAGAACAATCCCTTTTATCTCATAAGCGATGACATGCCGATGAACGTAGTGAATCAAGTAGCGCAGCAGCGTAAAACTCTGGAACAGGCCGTATCTCAGGCTCTGGAACTGGCGAAAGCGGGTTCAGATGCCGCAGAAGTGGCGGTCAGCAAAACCACCGGTATCGGCGTCAGTACCCGTTTTGGCGAAGTCGAGAACGTGGAATTTAACAGCGACGGCGCACTGGGCATCACCATTTATTATCAGAACCGTAAAGGCAGCGCGTCTTCTACCGATTTAAGCCCGGACGCCATTTCCCGCACCGTACAGGCCGCGCTGGATATCGCCCGTTACACTTCGCCGGATCCGTTCGCGGGCGTGGCCGATAAAGAGATGCTGGCGTTCGAGGCACCTGATCTGGATTTATTCCACCCGGAAGAGCTGGATCCGGATCGCAGTATTGAGCTGGCCGCCCGTGCAGAACAAGCCGCATTGCAGGCCGACAAACGCATCACCAATACTGAAGGCGGCAGCTTCAACAGCCATTACGGTATCCGCGTATTCGGTAACAGCCACGGCATGCTGCAAAGCTATTGCTCGACGCGTCATTCAATTTCCGCTTCAGTAATTGCCGAACACGAAGGCGACATGGAACGCGATTATGCCTATTCCATTGCCCGTAAAATGAGTGACCTGAAAGATCCTGAATGGGTGGGTGCTGAGTGCGCGCGGCGCACGCTTTCACGTCTGGCACCCCGTAAGCTGCCAACCATGCAGGCTCCGGTATTGTTCGCTTCCGAAGTGGCGACTGGCCTGTTTGGCCATCTGGTCGGCGCGATCAGCGGCGGCAGCATTTACCGTAAATCCTCTTTCCTGCTCGACAGCCTCGGCAAACAAATTCTGCCAGAGTGGCTGACCATTGAAGAACATCCGCACCTGCTACAAGGGCTGGCTTCAACACCGTTCGACAGCGAAGGTGTCCGCACTGAGCGCCGCGATATCGTCAAAGACGGCATTCTGCAAAACTGGCTGATGACCTGCTATTCCGCCCGCAAACTCGGCCTGCAAACCACAGGTCATGCGGGTGGTATCCACAACTGGCGCATCGCCGGTCAGGGTGATGATTTTGCCGGCATGCTGCGCAAGCTTGACAAAGGCCTGGTGGTGACTGAGCTGATGGGGCAGGGCGTCAGCGGTGTGACCGGTGATTACTCACGCGGGGCGGCAGGTTTCTGGGTCGAAAACGGCGAGATTCAGTATCCGGTAAGTGAAATCACTATCGCCGGTAATCTGAAAGACATGTGGCGCAATATGGTCGCCATCGGCAGCGATATTGAAACCCGCAGCAACATTCAGTGTGGTTCCGTACTGTTACCTGCGATGAAAATTGCCGGAGAATAATCCGCAATAAAGCAGCGATCGCCCGGTCGCTGCTTTCCACCTGCCACCATTCTTTACAAAAAATTCATCCCGTTTTTCCCTCTCCCGGCCTATTTTTATAAAGCCTTACAAGCAATGTCGTTTTATCTAACAAATAAATAACAATAGAGAGAAAGATTATGCGTAAACAACTGATGGCGTTAGCGGTAGTCGCAATGCTGGGAAGCAGCACGGTGGCACTGGCGGCAGATTTAGAATCTGACATGGACACGATTTCTGATAACTACAGCAAAGTGCTGAAAACCAGCGATCAGGCCGAACTGACCACGGGTCTGGCAAACATGAAAGCCGCGGCGGAAGATGCGAAAAAAGCTACCCCACCGAAGCTGAAAGGCAAAGCGCCGGACAGCCCGGAAATGCAGGATTACCACAAAGGGTTGGATACGCTGATCGGCCAGATTGATAAAGCTTCCGCTTTAGCCAAAGCGGGCAAGGTAGATGAAGCGAAGAAAGAAGCCGAAGGGTTTAAAGCGACGCGGAACGAGAACCATAAGAAATTTAAGTAAGCAGATGGCTGCTGCTTAGGCGGTTTCTCAATACTTAGAGCGCTGAGAGCGGTGAAAATTTCGGTTTCTCAATCGCAGTGAACACTCGACCTTTCGCACCGAAACCGACCAAAGAGGGCTAAGACGAGCCCTCTTTGGAATCTCCACGTCTTAAACTGCGCGCTCCGCTCGCTGACTATGTTTCAGATACCACCGCGACAGGCTGGAAATCTTGCCGCTGCGCGGTGCCTTCTCTCGGGTTTCGAGCCTCTGGTCTCGAACCTCTCGCTCAGCAAGATTTCTGAATCGCCCGCACGATCTTAAATTCAACGGCAGATTGTTTTCATCTTTCAAATAAGCTTAATGGCGTGCTCAAAAATGGCACCGAATGAATGGTTCGAGACCTGAGGCTCGAAGCCTGAAATGAGGGAATCGCGCAGCGATGACATTTTGCGCCACTCACTGTTGCCATGGAACATGTCCATCGAGCCTGCGATAGCGCGCAGTAAAAAAGCGGGGAAAGATCCAAGAGAGGGAAAGCACTTCCCTCTCTTGGGCGGTTTCGGGGCAGCGCGTTAAGCGATCACTGCGATTGAGAAACCGAAACGTTCTCGGTCTTTAGTAAAGCCGCCATTGCAGCGGCCTCTGCAAAAAAATCTTAACTTCTCAGTTCCCCTGCCGCCTCCGGCTGAAACAACAATTCCAGCACGGTGATGTGGCTTTCCTCGCCATTCGGCATTTCCCACGTGATGCTTCCACCTACGCGCAGTCCAAGCAAAGCCGCTCCCAGCGGGGCCATCACAGACAGCTGCTCGTTGCTGTCTTTCAGCGCAGCCGGATAGACCAGCGTGCGGATGTGTTCTTCGCCTTCTTTACCTTCAGTAAAGCGAACCTTGCTGTTCATCGTAACCACGTCGGCCGGGATTTGCTCGGGAGGCAAAATCTCAGCGCGATCCAACTCTTCATTCAGTGCGTCGGCGACCGGGCTGCTCGCAAACGCCGGTTGCGCCAGCAGTGTGTCCAGGCGTTCTGCGTCAAGTTCATTGATGATCAGTGTCGGTTTACTCATAACATTCTCCATGGTTCCTTTTGCATCACACGCTTCATGCGAGTGGGGTGCCGGTCGGCAAAAAATAACACCCCCGCGGGTAAGCCGCAGGGGTGTCAGTGATTTGCATGTGTTCTTTGATACTAGGCACTCTTAAGCGGAAATGAAAGCGTTGTGAGGGAATTAATCCGCATTGCGAAAATTCCGATTACCAGTGAAATACGCTGCTACAGACGGCAATATTCAGTGATATGGCGACTTAACTTTTCGTTTTGCGAATTGGATCTGCTCAGCTCATCGTATTTCCACTTTGAACTGGAAAAAGACCCACTACACAGGAAATCTCCCCAGGGTTAGGGTAAAGACAGACGAAATAAACGGCTGAAATAGTGAGTCAGGTAAGGAGAGAGGTAATCGCGAGTGAATAACGCAATCGCATCTGTGAACGGAATCGGGCGGATTGAATTGAATGATGCCCCGGCGATAACAGAGCAAGTTTTAAAAGATATTCAGACGATGCAAAGCGCAAAGAATATCTACACCACAGATGTTCAGTTGCAGATGTTAACGTCTCACGTAAAAGCCATGGTATTACGCTCCATAACCGGCGAGCCGTTACCTGAAGTTGAGAAAGATTTATTTGATGAAATATCTGCCGGGTCCATGCAAATGGCAGAGGAAGTGGTCAGCTGGTTCGGAAATTTACCGATTGAGGAGGCGTATTTGCTCTCGGTACATTTTGAAGTCGCAAGAGACAACGAGCCGAAATAACTTTTTTAGAATACAGCGAATTAATTAATCTGGAGATGTGAATTATGGGACAAGTATTAGTAGTGATCGGCGACCGTTTAGGTAAAGGCCAGAAAGTAGCGGCAGGCGTGGAAGCGGCTGGCGGAAAAGCCATTGTTGTCCCAGGTATGGCAGCGGATATGAAACTCGGCGACGTGATGAAAGCAGAAGGTGCCAGCTTAGGTATTTCCTTCTGTGGCAGTGGCGGCGCAGGTGCGATTACCGCACAAAACAAATATGGATATAAAGCCAAGTACGGGATGCGTTCAGTGGATGAAGGCGTCACGGCAATCAACGAAGGCTGTCTGGTATTAGGGTTCGGATTTATGGATAAAGAAGAACTGGGTCAGCGTCTGGTCGAAGCTTATAACAAGAAGTATGGTCAGGCGTAATGAAGCAGCAATTAACCACGACGGTTCGGGTTGAAGGAAAAGGCGAAAATAAGGCTGCCGCCTTTTCTTCCGCACTGAGTCAGGTTCAGAGAACGATTCTCAAATCTTCTGCCAGTAATGTCTTGCTGCGAATTGAACCGCAGGACGTCAAGGTAATAAAGGCAGAAGAGTCAGTTAAAAGAGAAAAGTTTCTGTTCTTTTTTCTGGCCAGGGAAAGAAAGACTTATTACGTGGCGCTAGACATTATCGTCAACCTGACTGTTATTAATACGGAACAGGTAGTTTTTGTCACGAAATAAAAACGTTAGCTATAAATGACAAGGATATACTGATGTTTTTAATTATTTTATTTAAGTCGCTTATTATCGGCGGACTGGTTGGTGTGGGCGTAGGTGCGGGTGCCGCACGTATGTTCCATGCGCCTACCGTGCAAGGGATGGGGGCTTTTCGTACTCTTGGGGAATTAAACTCCTGTGAAGGCGATCCAGCTTCGCATTTCTCATTTGGTCTGGGCTTCTTCTTTAACGCCTGGGCATCTTCTGTTGCAGCAGGTTCTTTCACGCAGGACGTCGACCACCGCATCATCCCTCACTGGGCTACCGCGGCGCTGATGTTCAAAAACCGCAATGTCGCTGAAACCATGCATGATCCGCGCAAGATGGCGATTGCCGGCGGCATCATCGGCATGATTGTGGTGGCGTTCCTTAACACCACCGCATCAGCCGTTCCTCCGGCGTTACAGGTCACCGCCATCAAAGTGCTGGTGCCTGCGGCTAACCTTCTGGTGAACACCGTTATGCCGGTGATCTTCTGGCTGGCAGCTATCGATGCAGGACGTCGTTCCGGTTTCTGGGCCACCATCTTTGGCGGTCTGGCGCAGATGATTATGGGTAACGCCGTACCAGGTCTGGTGCTGGGTATCCTGATCGGCAAAGGCGTCGAAGAAAGCGGCTGGAACCACGTCACCAAAGTGATGATGGCGGCGATTATCGCGCTGTTCGTCCTCAGCGGTTTCTTCCGTGGTTTCGACGTCAAACTGTTGCAGTCATTCATGCTGGATGTCCCGACATGGCTGAACGGCATTCACAATTCACTCAGCGGTAAGTAAGGGAGCATGATAATGGAAGAACAAGCCAAACGTGGTTTCTGGTACGCCGAGTGGTCGTTCCCGATTTTTGTTGGACTGTTGTCCTCTGGCGTTTTTGCCGGGACACACATGTATTACCTGTACGGCATCGGCGCATTTAACGAAGTGGCATTTGTGTCGATGTTGCGTTCCGGCATGGATACCGGTGTGTATGGCGCAGTAGCGGCCTTCGGTGCCAGCTTCCTGTTTGCCCGCATCATCGAAGGCTCACTGGTCGGTATTCTTGATATCGGCGGTGCAATCCAGACAGGTATCGGTCTGGGGGTCCCGGCGCTGCTGCTCGGCGCAGGGATTATCTTCCCGGTGGCGAACTTCGCAGCTTCACTGGTGACCGGCCTGATCCTCGGATTAGCCGTGGGTTACCTCATCGTTCTGGCACGTAAATTCACCATCAACCAGAGCAACTCGACCTACGGCGCTGACGTGATGATGGGTGCGGGTAATGCATCTGGCCGTTTCCTCGGGCCGTTGATTATCCTGTCAGCAATGGCGGCATCGATTCCTATCGGTCTGGGATCGTTGCTCGGCGCACTGGGTTTTTATCTGTGGCAGAAGCCAATCACCGGTGGGGCGATCCTCGGTGCCATGCTCCTGGGTGCCATCTTCCCGGTTTCACTGTAAGAACAGCAGTGCAGTAGCACAGCAGTACATAAGCAGTATAAGGGCGTCGGGAACACTCCTGACGCCCGAGATTATGGAGAACGTCGTATGTATGACTTAATCATCCGAAGGGCAAAGCGCACAGACGGCAGCCTGACTGATATCGCAATTCAGGACGGCAAATTCGCCGCCTTTGGTACCCTGGCAGCCGATGCGACTGCCCGCCAGACTCTTGATCTTCAGGGCAAGGTTTACGCCAGCGCTGGCTGGATCGACTCCCACGTTCACTGTTACCCCAAATCGCCGATTTATCATGACGATGCCGACCTGATTGGCGTGGCCTGTGGTGTCACCACCGTGGCGGATGCCGGAAGTACCGGCGCGAATGATGTCGACGACTTCTATCAGATAACCCGTACGGCGAAAACCAACGTCTACGCGTTTCTCAATATCGCCCGCACCGGCATTGTCACGCAGAACGAACTGGCGGATATGTCGCAGATCGACAAAGTCGGTGTGCGTGACGCCATCGCGCGAAATCCCGGTTTTATCATTGGTATCAAAGCGCGCATGAGCAGCAGCGTGGTCGGCCAGAACGGCATCAAGCCACTGGTGCGGGCCAAAGAAATTCAGCAGGAAAACGACGACCTGCCGCTGATGGTGCATATCGGCAACAACCCGCCGAATCTCGATGAAATTGCGGATTTACTGACATCGGGCGACATCATCACTCACTGCTATAACGGCAAACCGAACCGCATTCTCTCGCCACAAGGCGTGCTGCGCGATTCCATTAAACGTGCGCTGAGCCGCGGCGTGCTGCTGGATGTCGGTCACGGCACCGCGAGTTTCAGTTTTGAAGTGGCGGAGCTGGCTATCAGACAAGGCATTTTGCCGCACACCATCAGCTCCGATATTTACTGCCGTAACCGTATGAACGGGCCGGTGCATAGCCTGGCAACGGTGATGTCGAAATTCTTTAGCGTGGGTATGACGCTGACACAAGTGATTGATTGTGTCACGTCTCAGGCGGCTGACGCGCTGCGCCTGCCTGCCAAAGGCCGGCTGGAAGTGGGCGCTGACGCCGATCTGACCCTGTTCGAGCAGCGTTTTGCGCCGCAGGTGTTTGTTGATTCCGAAGGACAGTCCGTGAAGGGCGAAAGTTTGCTGGTGCCTCTGGCCGCTGTGGTCGCGGGCATCACCCTGTTAACTGAAGAAGGGAAATCTGCTCATGTCTTCTGAACAATCTTTGTATGAAAAGTACCAGTTAAAACAAGTGATTAATGCTTCAGGCCGCATGACGATTCTGGGTGTGTCGACACCGCGTGAAGAAGTGGCTGCGGTGGTGAACACCGGACTGAATCATTTCTTTGAGATGAAAGATCTGGTGAACAAAACCGGCGCTTACATCGCTAAACTGCTGAACGTCGAAAACGCGGTGGTCGTTTCCTGCGCTTCCGCCGGGATCGCGCAGTCAGTTGCGGCAGTGATCGTCAAAGACGACGCCTGGTTGCGGGAAAACCTGCACGCCGCGCCGCTGGAAGTTCCGCACGATATTGTGTTGCCAAAAGGCCATAACGTGAACTTCGGCGCGCCGGTAGCGACGATGGTCACGATGGGCGGCGGCAAAGTGGTGGAAGCCGGTTACGCCAACGAATGTTCTGCCGCGCAGCTTGCTGCCTGCATCACGCCGCGCACGGCGGCCATTCTTTACATCAAATCGCATCACAGCGTGCAAAAAAGCATTCTGTCGGTTGAGGAAGCCGCCGAAGTGGCGCGGGCGAATAATCTGCCGCTGATTGTCGATGCTGCCGCAGAAGAAGACCTGACCTGCTATTACGAGATGGGCGCGGATCTGGTGATTTACAGCGGCGCGAAAGCCATCGAAGGGCCGACCAGTGGTCTGGTGCTTGGCAAAAAACAGTACGTGGAATGGGTGAAACTGCAATCGGGCGGTATTGGCCGTGCGATGAAAGTCGGTAAGGAAGGCATTCTTGGTCTGACGCAGGCTATCGAAAGCTACATCACGTTGCCTAAAACGACCGGGCAGGAAATGGTCGACAAGATGACGCCATTTATCGCCAGTCTGAATGAAATCAACGGCGTAACAGGCCGCGTGGTCTGGGACAGCGCCGGACGCGATATCGCGCGTACGGAAATTACTTTTGATGAAGCGGTACTTGGCTGGAAAACCAAGGCCATTGTAGACGCCATGAAAAACGGCGACATCGCCATTTATTTCCGTGGCTACCGCGCCAACGAAGGCAAGATTGAAGTCGATGTGCGCAGCGTGACACCGCCGCAACTCGCCATCGTTGCAGAACGTTTTAAACAACTTTTTAGTGGAGAGAAAGCATGAAGCTGACCCCGAATTTTTACCGTGATCGTGTGTGCCTGAATGTGCTGGCGGGTTCGAAAGACAATGCCCGTGACATCTATGAAGCAGCAGAAGGTCATGTTCTGGTGGGTGTGCTTTCCAAAAATTATCCGGACGTCGCGAGCGCGGTGGCGGACATGAAAGAGTATGCCGCACTGATTGAAAACGCGTTGTCAGTAGGCCTTGGCGCGGGCGATCCGCGTCAGTCGCTGATGGTCAGCCAGATTTCTGCACAGGTTCAGCCGCAGCACGTGAATCAGGTCTTTACCGGTGTGGGCACCAGCCGTGGAATGCTTGGGCAAAACGACAGTGTGGTCAACGGTCTGATTTCACCGACCGGTAAAGTCGGCTTTGTGAAAATCAATACCGGGCCGCTGAGCTCTGCCTCTGCTGACGCCATTGTGCCGGTAGAAACCGCCATTGCGCTGCTCAAAGACATGGGCGGCAGCTCGGTGAAGTATTTCCCGATGGGCGGTCTGAAAACCCGTGACGAGTTCGCTGCGGTAGCCCGTGCCTGCGCGGAACAGGATTTCTGGCTGGAGCCGACCGGCGGTATCGATTTGGAAAACTTCGAGCCGATTATGGAAATCGCGCTGGCGGCCGGTGTGACCAAAATCATCCCGCATATCTACAGCTCAATCATCGACAGCGCATCGGGCAACACCCGTCCTGAAGATGTGAAAACCCTGCTGGCCAGCGTCAAAAAGCTGGTGGGCTGAAGGTTCTGACCTTTCCTGCGCGGTAAGCCGTCTGCGCGGTTAAACACCCTGTATGCCACAGTCACTGAGCGGATGCAGGGTTCTCTCGTTTGTCTGATATCCCAAATTCTGAGGAAATGTATGAGAAACTGGTTTCTGATTTCAGGTTTAACCTCCGCGATGCTGGCAGTTTCTGCCATGCCGCTTTATGCAGCAGAAAAAACAATGACTTCGACGACTCCACATTTTGCTTACGTCGGCACCTACAACCCGAACGGGGAAGGTGTCTACCGCTTTAAATTCGATCCGAAAACCGGCGCGCTGAGTGATAAAACACTCGCCAGCCAGTTGCCCAATCAGGCGCAGATGGTGCTCAGCCACGATGGAAAAACCCTGTTTATCGGCAGTGAAATAGATAATTACAACGGCGGCAAACATGGCGCTGTGGCGGCCTACCGTATTGCGCCAGAAGACGGCAGCCTGACGCTGATGAATCAGGTGGATTCACAGGGCGCAGGGCCGGTGTATTTGTCGCTGACGCCAAAAGGTGATCATCTGCTGGTGGCGAACTACATCAGCGGCGTGGTGGCAATCTTCCCGGTCGATGCCAGCGGAAAATTGAGTGAAGCCAGCAACAGTCAGCAGGATTCCGGTCCGGCGGGTGCAGGCAAACCGGCAGCGGCGGCGGAAGGCAGTTTTGCCATCAGCGATCACAACGGGCCGCACGCGCATATGGTTGCCACCGATCCTTCCGGCAAATTCGTGTTCTCCACCGATCTGGGGCTGGACCGGATTTACCAGTGGAAGCTCAATAGTGAAACAGGCGCGCTGGAAGCCAACGTTCCGCCATTTATTAAAGCCTCTTCGCAAGGCGCCGGACCGCGCCATTTTGTATTCCATCCAAACGGCAAAGTGGTTTTCCTGATCAACGAAGAAGCCTCGACGCTGACCAGTTATCGTTTTGACGCCGCAAAAGGCACGCTAACGGAGTTGCATAGCCTGTCATCGCTGCCAGCCGGTTTCAAAGGCACCAACTTTGCCGCAGGCATTGTGCTGAGCAAAGACGGCAAGCATCTGTATGTGGCGAACCGCCTGCATAACAGCATCGCGCAGATTAATGTGACCGGCGAAGGCGCGATGACCTGGAGTGAAGAAACCTGGACGCGCGGCGACTATCCAAGAACGCTCACTTTGTCACCGGATGGCAAATATATTTACGCATTGAATCAACGAAGCGATAACATCACCAGATTCAAGGTATCTGGCGAAAACGGCAAACTGTCATTCGTTGATGATTATGTGGCTGTGGGCAGCCCGTCACAGATGGTGATTGTGCCCTGACAGCGTCCTGCATCAGAACCAAACCCTTTGCGTAGAAACCTCATCCGGTGACTGCGCAGAGGGCGTATCCGCAATAATATGGAAGAACAATGGTGAGATTTCCCAATCAACGTCTGGCGCAATTGTTTGATGCGCTGCAAACCGAAACCCTTCCTCAGGATGAGCTGGCAAAACGCCTGTCGGTCTCAACGCGCACAGTGCGTGCGGATATCACTGCGCTGAACGAAATTATCGCTGACTTCGGCGCGACATTTGTTCACAGTCGTGGCAGCGGGTATCAGCTGCGCATTGACGATCAGACGCTTTTCTCAACGTTACAGCAGTCAACGCAACGCAAGCCAAATCCGACGCCGCGCACTGCCGCTGAGCGGGTGAAAACGTTGCTGATCCGCTTTTTGACCTCAGCTTTTTCATTAAAGCTGGAAGATCTGGCCGATGAATGGTTTGTCAGCCGGGGAACCCTGCAAAATGATATGGCTGAGGTGAGGGAGCATCTGGCTCGCTATCACCTGAATATCGAAACCAAGCCGCGCTACGGCATGAAACTCTTCGGGGCGGAGCTGGCTATCCGCGCCTGTCTGACCGATCTGCTGTTTCAGCTTGATGCGGAAGAGCAGGCTAATCCGCTGCTGAAGGCGGAAAGTCTGGAGCCGGAAGCGCTGGTGCCGCTGACGCGGCTGATGCATCAGGTACTGACGCAGTCTTCTATTCAGCTGACGGATGAAGGCGAGCAATATCTGATCCTTTACTGCGCAGTGGCTATCAAACGCATTACCGGCGGATATCCTCTGACGGATTTTGATGCCGAAGACGGGGATCCGGCAGTGAAACAGGTTTCCGTGCGGCTGGCGGCCGAGCTGAGGAATCTGGTCGGCAAAGAAATTCCGGCCTCTGAAGAAGCTTATCTGCGGGTGAACATCGCCGCGCGTCGCGTGCAGCAAATTTTACCGACGGATATTAATGCCGACGACGACGAATCGCTGGTCGATTACATTCTGTCGTATATCAACGCGCACTATAACTATGATTTACAAGGTGATAAGCAGCTGCGCGCCGACCTGCTTACGCATATCAAGACCATGATTACGCGGGTGAAGTATCAGATAAACATCCCTAATCCGCTGCTGAATAACATCAAACAGCATTACCCGATGGCGTATGACGTCACACTGGCGGCAGTCTCCAGCTGGGGAAAGTACACGCCGTATACGCTGAGTGAAAACGAGATTGGCTTTCTGGTGCTGCATATCGGCGTCGGGCTCGAGCGGCATTACAACATCGGCTACCAGCGCCATCCGCAGGTGATGCTGGTGTGTGACACCGGTAATTCAACCATCCGTATGATCCAGGCGCAGATTAACCGCAAGTACCCGCAACTGGTGATGAAGCAGGTGGTTTCGCTACGCGATTACGAGCAGCTGGAGCATATCGACGAAGATTTTATTATCTCCAATGCGCGCATTACCGAGAAAAATAAGCCGGTAGTGGTGCTGTCGCCGTTTCCGACCGAATACCAGATGGAACAGCTCGGCAAGCTGGTGCTGGTCGACCGAACGCGTCCTTATATGCTGGAAAAATTCTTCGACGAAAAACACTTCATGATCGTCAACGAGCCGATGACGCAGGCTGAATTGTTCCGCCACGTGTGCTCGCAGCTTGAAGAAGAAGGGTATGTCGATCAGGCGTTTTATCCGTCAGTGGTGGAGCGCGAGGAGATAGTCTCGACCATGTTGGGCGAAGGGATTGCGCTGCCGCACTCGCTGGGTCTGCTGGCGAAGAAAACCGTGGTGATCACGCTGCTCTCACCGCAGGGTATTCCCTGGGGCGAAGGGGAAACGGCGCACGTGATATTCCTGCTGGCGATCAGTAAGGCGGATTACGAAGAGGCGATGGCGATTTACGATTTGTTTGTGACGTTTGTGCGGGACCGCTCAATGAGCCGTTTGCTGAGCAGTGAAAACTTTGAGAGCTTCAAGGCCATTGCTATAGACTGCTTAAGCCGCATTTAGTACGGCTTAAACAGTGCGCTAATTCTCAGTCTTCGTCAAAACCTGAATTAATCAGATTTACGACGGCGGTGAGAGCCTGTTCTTCATCAGGCCCTGTGGCTTCGATCTCGATTTTCTGACCTTTCGGGGAATCGAGCATCAGCAGCGCGATCACGCTGCTGGCTTCTGCTTCAATGCCTGTGCCGTTACGCAGCATCACTTCTGACTCAAAGCTCTGCACCAGTTCAAACAACTTCATCGCCGGACGGGCATGCATCCCTAACCGGTTTTTGATTTCTACCGTTTGTTTTACCGTCATGATTTACGTTTTTCCAGCGTACGATGGCGGGATTGCACATTCTTCCCGCGGGAACGGAAATAGTCGGCCAGTTGCTCTGCGATATACACCGAACGGTGTTTACCGCCGGTACAGCCAATGGCGACGGTCAGATAGCTGCGGTTATTGGTTTCCAGCATCGGCAGCCACTGTTCGAGA
Organism: Rahnella bruchi; assembly: GCF_003614975.1. GTDB lineage: Bacteria > Pseudomonadota > Gammaproteobacteria > Enterobacterales > Enterobacteriaceae > Rahnella > Rahnella bruchi. The sequence goes on from NZ_QZWI01000008.1 coordinate 138,621, forward strand.
TAACTGCGGGTCTGGTAGATAAAGTTATGTACTTCGGTATGACGGTCGAGGAACGCCGCTACCGGTTTGTCGAGGCCGGTCATCGGACGCAGTTTCGGATCCCAGTGCGGGTTCGGCAGGAAACGCACGTCGAAGACATAATCCGCATCAATCGGAATGCCGTGTTTAAAACCAAAGGATTCGAAGACCATCGTCAGTTCACGTTCACGTTTACCCAGCAGACGGGTACGCAGCATTTCTGCCAGCTCATGAACGGACATTTCGGACGTGTCGATGATGAGATCGGCGGAAGAACGCAGAGGCTCGAGCAGGTCGGCTTCTTCATCAATGGCACTTTCGAGAGAAAGGTTTTTGCTGGAAAGCGGGTGCAGACGACGGGTGTCGCTGTAGCGGCGGATCAGCGTATTGCGGTCAGCATCTAGAAACAGCAGCTGCGGAGAGAAGCTCTCAGGCAACTGGGACATCGCGTATTCATAAACTTCCGGGGTTTCCGGCATGTTACGCACGTCGATGCTGACGGCCGCTGACGTATTACGTTCAACGAGGGTTTGGGCAAGCTGCGGCAATAACACCACCGGCAGGTTATCCACACAGTAAAAACCCATGTCTTCTAATGCCCTTAGGGCAACCGACTTCCCGGAACCGGAACGGCCGCTGACAATCATCAGCACCATGGTGTCACTCCCCTGGCATTCAGTGTTCAGAATTCATTTTCCCGGCACCGTACCGGGAATCAGCAATTTATTCGTTTTCAGTCATTATCTGGAACAGTTCTTCGTCACTTTGCGCGCCTCGCAGGCGGCGGCACACTGTTTTATCAGCTAATTTCTTAGCCACCAAAGATAATGTATGTAAATGGGTTTTACATTGATCCGCCGGCACCAGCAAGGCAAAAAGTAAGTCTACCGGCTGATTATCGATGGCATCAAAAGCGATAGGTTGTTCCAGCTGAATGAACACCCCGACTGCACGTAAAGTATCTTCTTCCAGCTTACCGTGCGGGATGGCGATCCCGGCACCGATCCCGGTGCTGCCCATACGTTCACGGGTCAAAATGGCGTCGAAAATCACCTGTGGCGACAAATTCAGTTGCTTAGCGGCCAGTTCGCTGATGATTTCCAGTGCGCGTTTTTTGCTGGCGCAATGAACGCCGCTTTTGGTGCATTCGGCATTGAGCACCGACGTTAATTGCATTGCTATATCGTTGATCATGTCATCTTTCACTTTTGCGCTGTTTCACCCTTAAAGCTATATCGGCTCGTTTCCCGAAGGTCACAAGCCGATGCCCGAAGGTTTGTAGCACAGGGTTGGCTACATGAATGTCAGTGCTGTTTCAGTTTGTCTTTATGTTTATTCAGCTGGCGGGCCAGTTTATCAACCAGTCCGTCAATCGCTGCGTACATATCCTGATGTTCCGAGGTGGCATGTAACTCGCCTCCATTCACATGCAAAGTCGCTTCCGCAACTTTTTGCACCTTTTCCACGCTCAACACCACATACACCTGATTAATCCTGTCGAAATACTGCTCAAGCTTGGCCAGCTTCGACGTGATGAATTCTCTCAGGGGATCCGTGATCTCAATGTGATGTCCGGTAATGTTGAGCTGCATAATGTCTTCCTTCTCTGTTGAGGTCAAACTAACTGTTTACGTTGGTTTGAGGGCGGGATGGACAAAGACTCTCGGTATTTGGCGACAGTTCGGCGGGCAACCATAATTCCCTGATCGGAAAGCAGGGTCGCTAACTTACTGTCACTGAGCGGTTTTACAGGATTCTCCGCTGCGATTAATTTCTTCACCAGCGCCCGGATCGCGGTAGACGATGCCTCGCCGCCGCTGTCTGTACTGACATGGCTGGAAAAGAAATACTTCAGTTCGAAAATGCCACGCGGGCTGTGCAGGAACTTCTGCGTCGTCACGCGGGATATCGTCGATTCGTGCATTTCTACGGCGCTGGCGATATCGGCCAGCACCATAGGTTTCATAAATTCTTCACCCAGTTCAAAGAACGCCTGCTGCTGCTCAACAATGCAACGGGTGACTTTCAACAGCGTGTCGTTACGGCTTTCCAGGCTTTTGATTAACCACTTGGCTTCCTGCAGATTGCTGCGGATAAATTGCCCGTCGCTGTCGCTGCGTGAGGAATTTCCCATCGCGGCGTACTGCTGGTTAATCTTCAGACGCGGAATGCTGTCGGAATTGAGTTCTACCGTCCAGACACCTGAGACTTTTCGCACCAGCACATCCGGGATGACGTATTCAGATTCGCCGGTGTTAATCGACTGGCCCGGACGCGGATCAAGAGACTGGATCAGGAGCATCGCTCCTTTCAGTGTATCTTCTTTTAACCGGGTTGATCGCATAAGTGCGCGGAAATCATGGTTCGCCAGCAAATCGAGATGTTCGCTGATGATAAGACGGGCTTCGGTGATGAAAGGCGTATCAGTAACATACTGGGAAAGTTGGATAAGCAGACAATCGCGCAGGTCGCGCGCAGCCACGCCCACTGGGTCAAAACGCTGTACGCGTTTCAGAACGGCTTCCACTTCATCCATCGTGACGTCTTCATCCCCGATACTTTCCAGGATGTCGTCAAGGGAAATGGTCAGATAACCGGTGTCATCCACTGCATCCACAATAGACGTCGCAATGGCTGCGTCAGTATCAGTAAACGGGGTCAGCTCGACTTGCCACATCAGGTAATCCTGAAGTGTCTGGGTGGTCTCGCCCTGATAAATCGGCAGCTCGTCATCGCTGTAATCGTTACCGGTGCCTGAAGGCGTGCCAGCGGTATAGATTTCATCCCAGGTCGCATCCAGCGGCAACTCTTCGGGCATATCTTTTTGCTCGAGCGCTTCGCGGGTGTCTAACCCTTCGCTGTCGGTGACTTCTACGGAGTCGATTTCTTCATGAAGGTCTGTTTGTTCCAGCAGAGGGTTGCTCTCCAGCGCGAGTTGGATCTCCTGTTGGAGCTCGAGCGTGGACAATTGCAACAGGCGGATGGCCTGTTGTAACTGTGGAGTCATTGCCAGTTGTTGGCTGAGTCTGAGTTGCAAACCTTGCTTCATATCTTGGCTTTATTTCCGTTGATGAGTGAATACGGCAACACTTCTGTCAGAGACGGCCTGTTTCAGTTTAAGGCGCAACAGGCACGGTTCCGGCGGCACAGATCACAGACGGAATTCTTCACCAAGATAAACGCGTTTAACTTGTTCATCAGCAAGAATATCGGCTGGCGTGCCGTGGGCGATCAATTTCCCCTGACTGACGATGTAAGCGCGTTCACACACGTCGAGCGTTTCGCGAACGTTATGGTCAGTGATCAGTACGCCGAGGCCGCTGTCACGCAAATGCTCAATGATTTTTTTGATGTCGATAACTGAAATCGGGTCAACACCGGCGAACGGTTCATCCAGCAGAATGAATTTAGGGTTCGCCGCCAGCGCACGGGCGATTTCAACACGACGGCGTTCACCACCGGACAGTGACTGACCGAGGTTATCGCGCAAATGAGAAATATGGAACTCTTCCATCAGTTCATTAGCGCGATCGTTACGCTGTTCTTTGTTCAGATCGTCGCGGATCTGCAACACGGCCATCAGGTTATCAAACACGCTGAGGCGGCGGAAAATGGAGGCTTCCTGAGGAAGATAGCCAATGCCGCGACGCGCGCGGGTGTGCAATGGCAACAGGCTGATGTCTTCATCATCGACGATAATACGGCCCGCATCACGCTGCACAATGCCGACGACCATGTAAAACGTTGTGGTTTTACCCGCCCCGTTTGGCCCTAATAACCCGACGATTTCGCCGGAGTTTACCATCAGGCTGACATCTTCAACGACCTTGCGGCCTTTGTAGGCTTTTGCCAGATTCTCTGCGATTAATTTAGCCATAAAAATCAGTTACTCTTTTTGGTCGGCTGGCCAGCCGCTGCGGGTGTTTTCTGTTGCAGCTGCGAAGGAACCAGAACGGTCGTCACACGGTTGCCTTTATCACTGAAAGCTTCCATCTGCTGTTTCTGCACCAGATAAGTAATACGGTCGCCTTTGACATTGCTGTCGAGCTGTTCAAGGTAAGCGTTGCCGGTCAGCGTCACCAGATCGTTTTCTACTTCATAGCGGACTTTCTGCGCATGGCCTTTTACCGGCTTGCCGTTGTCCTGCATCTGATAGAACGTTACCGGATTACCGTAGCCTTCAACCACTTCTTTGCCGGAAACACCTTGCGGGCGAATGACGACAACTTTGTCCGCTTTAACCTGGATAGTGCCCTGGTTGACTACCACGTTACCGGTAAAGGTCGCGGTATTGGTATTAACGTCCAGCGCCTGATTAGCCGAATCAATGGTGATCGGTTTGGTCGTGTCATCTTTTAAGGCGAATGCCGGCACGCTGACGGCTAACAATGAGCTGACGATCAGGAGATTACGGATTTTGTTTTTTGCTTTGAATTTCATAAGAGGTCGTTACCTTTTCGATCAGCTCTGCTGTTTTATCACGCAGATTACCACGCATTTTCATGCCGTTAGATGTAAAACCTGTGCCATAAAGCGTTACTTCATCGTCTGAGGCAACGTCCTGTGTCGTCAGGTTAACCCGTGCATTGTCCGTTTTGATTCTTTGCAACTGTGACGTGTCTGGTGTCAGGCTGTCTGCCTGCACATGCCCGTAAAGATAGAGCATTTTATCCTGAGTCAGCTTGGCCTTGTCAGAATGCAGCACCCACGTCGGAACTTTATTCTTGTCGTACATGGTCGCTACCGGATTGGTAAACCATGTCACCTGATCAGTGGTGTAATACTTCACCTGATCTGAAACCAGTTTATACGTCAGGCTGCCCAGCGGATCGTACACCATCGTGACGGTGTGGGAGCTCTGATAGGTCGGATCCTGATCGTTGACTTCCGGCTGGACTTTATCGTTGTTGTCAGACATTGATAAGCCGAGCAGCACCAGAACGATAACCGTCAGCGCCAGAATAATCCAAAGTCTTGTTTTACTCATATCGAGAGCCCTTTGGCGTCCTCCAGCTTACCCTGTGCCAGTAAAATCAAATCGCACAATTCGCGTACTGCACCACGTCCGCCGGCAATGCGGGTGACATAATGCGCCTTCGGCAACAGGATGGGATGCGCGTCCTGAACAGCGACTGAAAGACCGACTTCAGCCATCACTGGCCAGTCAATCAGGTCATCACCGATGTAGGCCACTTCGTCGGCCCGCAAAGACAGTGTATCTAACAGTTCGCGGAAGGCCAAAAGCTTATCCGATTGCCCCTGATACAAGTGGCGTATACCGAGGGTTTTAGCGCGATCTTCCAGTAATTTCGCATTGCGGCCTGTAATAATCGCGACCTCAATGTCAGAAGTCAGCAGGCAGCGGATACCATAACCGTCGCGAACGTTAAAACTTTTCAGCTCTTCTCCCTGATTTCCCATGTAGATCAAGCCATCAGACATCACGCCATCTACATCGCAAATCAGCAGGCGGATAGCTTTCGCCCGTTCAAGCACTTGCGTGCTGACTGGACCGTAGCAAGTCTCCACCAGGGCTGCGCTATTACTCATTCAGAGATTTCCTCAATTAAACTACGCCAGCGCGCAGCATGTCGTGCATATGTAACACACCCAGTAACTGGTCACCATCAGCAACCATCACGCAGGTTATGTTTTTTTCCTGCATTAAATTCAACGCATCCACCGCCAGGAGAGAAGGGCGGACGCGGATGCCGCCGGTCGTCATGACCTCGGCAATCGAGGCTTCATTGATGTTAACGCCCATATCGAAGATGCGGCGTAAATCACCATCGGTAAAGATCCCTTCGATTCTCATCAAATCGTTGCAGATAACCGTCATACCCAGATTCTTACGGGTGATTTCCAGCAACGCGTCACGCAAAGAGGCGTCACGGCTGACATGCGGAATTTCGTTACCCGTATGCATAATATCGCTCACGCGCAGTAAGAGCTTGCGACCCAGTGCTCCGCCCGGATGGGAAAGGGCGAAATCTTCAGGCGTGAAACCACGGGCTTCCAGCAGTGCTACCGCCAGCGCATCGCCCATGACCAACACCGCCGTGGTGCTGCTGGTCGGTGCCAGACCCAGCGGGCAGGCCTCTTTTGGCACTTTGACGCAAAGATGTACATCGGCGGCTTTACCCATGGTACTTTCCGGATTAGACGTCATGCAGATAAGCGTGATGTCCAGGCGCTTGAGTACCGGGATCAGCCCGAGAATTTCGTGTGCTTCGCCGGAATTGGAAATCAGGATCACAACGTCCTGTTTCGACACCATGCCCAGATCACCGTGGCTGGCTTCACCCGGATGGACAAAGAATGCCGGTGTACCTGTGCTGGCAAAGGTCGCGGCCATCTTACGGCCAATGTGGCCGGATTTACCCATGCCCATGACGACGACTTTGCCGTTGCAGGCGAAGATTTTTTCGCAGGCACGGGTAAAATCGCCGTTAATGTATTGATCTAACTGCTCAAGTCCTTCACGTTCTGTTTTCAGCACATCACGCCCGACAGCCTGAAAATCAAAGTCGGAGGCGAAGGTAAAGTTAGCCATAGTCAGTTCCTGACAAAGTTCAGAAGGCAATGCTGTCCGGTAAGAGGAACAGCACTGCCATATAGGCGATAAATCCACACAGTAGCAGTGCGCCGGCGAGATGACCGATACGGTGTTTACGCATCAGGCACAACCCGGAAAGCACGATACTGACTGCCAGCATGACCCAGTAATCGCGGTGAAACGCGTCCGGGTTAAACGAGCCTGGCGCAACCAGCGCGGGTAATCCCAGCACCAGACAGGTATTAAAAATATTCGCGCCAATGATATTGCCCAGTGCGATATCATCTTCGCCTTTAATCGCTCCGGCGATAAACGTTGCCAGTTCCGGCAGGCTGGTGCCGATGGCGATGACCGTCAGGCCAATCACCAGTTCGCTGACGCCAAAGTAACGGGCTATCACTGTACTGTTATCGACAATCATGCCCGACGCCAGTGGCATGATGATAAAGCCCAGCGCCAGCCACAGAAACGCCACGGTGTTGCTGCTGTCCTGAGGAAGTTCGGACATCTGCTCGTACGTCAGCGTATCCAGCCCTTCTTTTTCTGCCGCGCGGGCGATTTTTATCACCAGCATCATAAACACGGCGGCACTGGCCAGCAGCAGAACGCCATCAAACCGGCTGAGTTCTCCGTCACTTAACACAAAACCACAGAGTGCCGTGACCAGTAACAATAATGGGAGTTCGCGGCGTAATATATCAGAACGAACGGAAAGTGGATGAATCAGGGCTGCACCGCCCAAAATCAGAAGAATATTAATGATATTCGAACCAATTGCGTTTCCGACGGCCAAATCCATCTGATCATTGATGGCGGCTGTGGTAGAAACCACCAGTTCAGGAAGAGATATTCCGACGCCGACGACGGTCATGCCAATCACCAGCGGAGGTATGCCTATTGAGCGTGCCAACACTGCGGCTCCGTACACCAGACGATCGGCGGCGTAAACTAACAGTAACAAGCCGACAATCATCAGTACGATAGCGAGAAGCATGAAACATCCTTTATTGGGTATAATGCGAGGTTCGTTGCCTTTGCAGGCAGGCGATTCCTTCGTCAACATGAGCTAAGGCGACATTTTCTCTGAAAACAAGGCCAGCAGGTTCCTGTATGTTAGACGATGAAGGCTTTTAATTTAAAATGGTAATTCATCGATTTTGACCGTCTGTGGCGGAAAAGTAAATCGATGGCAACTTTGGTAACGAAACCGAGGTAAGTTTTTGTAAAAATACCAAAGTTATACGACACCCCATCAGGGTCAGACGTATTCTTAGCGAAAGCATTCCGAAGGGATAAACTGAATGAGTCAAAGCGAATCGAATCTGGTTGAGATCAAGGGCATGAGCTTCGTGCGCGGCGATCGTCCCATTTTCGAAGAGATCAATATGACCGTGCCACGCGGCAAAGTCACCGCCATTATGGGGCCTTCGGGGATCGGTAAAACCACCTTGCTGCGCCTGATCGGCGGGCAACTCTCGCCAGACAGCGGGGAAATCTGGTTCGACGGCGATAACATTCCGACGTTGTCACGCCGTAAGTTGTACGAATCCCGTAAGAAAATGAGCATGTTGTTTCAGTCCGGTGCATTGTTTACTGACCTGACTGTGTTCGAGAATGTGGCATTCCCGTTGCGTGAGCACAGCAAATTACCCGAAGAACTGCTGCGCAGCACTGTGACCATGAAACTCGAAGCGGTAGGTTTACGCGGCGCTGGCGACCTGATGCCTGCTGAGTTGTCTGGCGGGATGGCGCGTCGTGTGGCGCTGGCGCGTGCTATCGCGCTTGATCCGGAACTTATCATGTTCGATGAGCCTTTTGTGGGGCAGGACCCGATCACGATGGGCGTGCTGGTTAAACTTATCGATGAACTTAACCATGCGCTGGGCGTGACGTGTATCGTTGTCTCTCATGATGTACCTGAAGTACTCAGTATTGCGGATTATGCGTATATTGTTGCAGCGCAGCATGTCATTGCTGAAGGTACACCAGAGGAATTGCAAAATAACCCAGACCCGCGAGTTCGCCAGTTCCTCGACGGTATTGCCGACGGACCGGTGCCTTTCCGTTTCCCAGCTGGTGATTACAAAACCGAGCTGCTCGGATGATGGAGTTCTTTATTCATGTACCTTGTTTTGAAAATAAATAGGGCTTTAGCCTCTGTCGGGCGCCGCGGAATAAACACCTGCGTGTCTTTTGGCCGTGCCGGTTTGATGCTCTTTCGGGCGTTGGTCGGTAAGCCTCAATTTGCCAAACAATGGCCGCTGCTGATCAAGCAGCTTTACAGCGTTGGCGTGCTTTCCCTGCTGATCATCCTCGTTTCCGGCCTGTTTATCGGCATGGTGCTGGGCTTACAGGGATACCTGATTTTAACTACCTACAGTGCTGAGGCCAGCCTCGGCATGATGGTGGCGCTTTCCCTGCTGCGAGAGCTGGGTCCGGTGGTGACAGCATTACTGTTTGCCGGTCGTGCAGGTTCTGCGCTGACCGCTGAGCTGGGTTTGATGAAAGCCACTGAGCAAATTTCCAGTCTGGAAATGATGGCTATCGATCCGTTGCGCCGCGTTGTGGCACCGCGTTTCTGGGCCGGTTTGATTTCCATGCCTCTGCTGACGGCGATTTTTGTCGCGGTCGGGATCTGGGGTGGCTCGCTGGTCGGCGTGGACTGGAAAGGGATCGACAGTGGTTTCTTCTGGTCAGCAATGCAAACTTCCGTAGACTGGCGGACTGACCTGCTTAACTGTCTGATTAAGAGCCTTGTTTTCGCTATCACAGTGACCTGGATTGCGTTGTTCAATGGCTATGATGCGATACCGACGTCCGAAGGGATTAGCCGGGCAACGACACGTACTGTGGTGCATTCGTCACTGGCGGTGCTGGGATTGGATTTTGTGCTGACAGCACTGATGTTTGGAAATTAAACCATGCAAACGAAAAAGAGTGAAATCTGGGTAGGCGCATTTTTAATCATCGCACTGATTGCGGTGTTATTCCTGTGTCTGAAAGTGGCCGACATCCGTTCTATTGGCTCAGATCCGACCTATCGTATCTCAGCTGATTTCGACAATATCGGTGGCCTGAAAAGCGGCTCTCCGGTAAAAGTTGGCGGCGTGGTGATTGGCCGCGTCAGCAGCATTACGCTGGATAAGAACTATTCTCCACGCGTGGAAATGGACATTGACCAAAAATACAACCAGATCCCGAGCACCAGTACGCTGGCTATCCGTACTTCGGGTTTACTGGGTGAGCAATTCCTGGCGCTGAACATTGGTTTTGAAGACCCTGACATGGGAACGACTATCCTTAAAAACGGTGGCGTCATTCAGGACACCAAATCAGCGCTGGTTCTCGAAGACCTGATTGGCCAGTTCCTTTATAAGAGCGGCGACGGTAAAGCGGATCCGGATGCAGGTTCTGCAACCGCAGCACCCGCGGGCAATTCTGCCCCTGCGCCTGACGCTGATACAGCACCGCAACCGGCCGCTCATTAAGAACTTGTTACTACGGATTCTCCATCAAAGAGGAAATGATTATGTTTAAACGTTTAGTGATCGCCGCACTGCTGGTGGTTATGGCTCCGCTGGCCAATGCTGCGGTTGATAAAACCAACCCGTACAGCGTGATGAATGAAGCGGCGAACAAAACCTTCACCCGTCTCAAAACCGAACAGCCGAAAATCAAGCAGGATCCTAACTATCTGCGCCAGATCGTTCGCGATGAACTGCTGCCGTACGTGCAGATCAAATACGCCGGGGCGCTGGTGTTAGGCCGCTACTATCAACAGGCGACCCCTGCGCAGCGTGATGCCTACTTCGCGGCGTTCTCTGAATACCTGCAACAGGCTTACGGGCAGGCACTGGCGATGTACAACGGCCAGAACTACACCGTGCAGCCGGAACAGTCTTACGCAGATAAAGACATCATTGCTATCCGCGTGACTATTACCGATCCGAACGGTCGTCCGCCTGTGCGTCTGGATTTCCAGTGGCGTAAAAACAGCCGTACCGGTGAGTGGCAGGCTTACGACATGATCGCCGAAGGCGTCAGCATGATTTCGACCAAGCAAAACGAATGGGCGGATATCCTGCGTCAGAAAGGGATTGATGGTCTGACTGCGCGTCTGAAACAAGCTGCCGCAGAACCGATTACTCTGGATAAAAAATGAGTGAAGCATTGCGCTGGGAATCGCAGCCGCCGCGACTGACGTTGCACGGTGAACTGGATCGCGAAACGCTGGTCCCTTTCTGGGATGCGCGTAAAAAGCTGATGTCCGGGATTACCTGTCTGGATGTTTCCGGGCTGGAGCGGGTGGACTCTTCCGGTCTGGCGCTGTTAGTGCATTTGCGTGAGGAAGCCAGCCAGCAGGGTGTTGTTCTGACGGTTGCCGGTATTACCGACAGGCTGAATACTCTGATTGCGCTCTACAATCTTCAGGACATCATTCCGGCAGCCTGAGCAAATAAGCCAGCAGTTCCGGTAAGTTAGGCGGCTGAATGCCTGCCGTCGCCTGACTCTCTGCAAAGCCCCTGTGCGAAACTCTTGCTCAGGGGCTTTTTCGTGGTTTAAGAATTGCGCCGATCCCTATAAGATATCGGGCTGTTATGATTCTTTAGAAGAATAGATCCCCTATGGAAACGAGTGAAATTAAAGACGTGCTGATGAACGCATTGGCACTGGACGAAGCCCACATTACTGGCGATGGCAGTCATTTTCAGGCCATTGTCGTTGGTGCGATGTTTGATGGCATGAGCCGCGTGAAAAAACAGCAGACCGTTTACGCCCCGCTGATGGAATACATCGCCGACAACCGAATCCACGCACTGTCTATCAAGGCTTATACCCCTGAAGAATGGGCGCGTGACCGTAAACTGAGCGGTTTATAAGACTGCCGGAGTTCCGGCAGCTTCCTCGTATCTGACCTGTCGTATTAATGAATAGAGAGCAGTCATAATGGATAAATTTCGTGTACAGGGTGGGACTCGTCTGAGCGGCGAAGTCATTATCTCTGGTGCAAAAAATGCAGCACTTCCTATTTTGTTTGCCGCACTGCTTGCTGAAGAACCTGTTGAACTCCAGAACGTTCCTCACCTGAAAGATATCGATACCACTATCAAACTGCTGAGCCAGCTGGGCACCAAAATCGAACGCAACGGTTCGGTATTTGTGGATGCCAGCGCGGTAAACGAGTTTTGCGCGCCATACGATCTGGTGAAAACCATGCGTGCTTCCATCTGGGCGCTGGGCCCGCTGGTGGCGCGTTTTGGTCGCGGCGAAGTCTCTCTGCCGGGCGGCTGTGCTATCGGCGCACGACCTGTTGACCTGCACATCACTGGTCTGGAGCAGTTGGGCGCGACTATCGTGCTGGAAGAAGGCTACGTGAAGGCGTCCGTTGACGGTCGTCTGAAAGGCGCACACATCGTGATGGACAAGGTCAGCGTTGGCGCGACCGTGACCATCATGAGTGCCGCAACACTGGCTGAGGGCACCACCATTATTGAAAACGCCGCGCGTGAGCCGGAAATTGTCGATACCGCCAATTTCCTGAATACGCTGGGCGCGAAAATTAATGGTGCGGGCACCGACAAAATCACCATCGAAGGCGTCGCACGTCTGGGTGGCGGTGTTTACCGTGTGGTTCCAGACCGTATCGAAACCGGGACTTTCCTGGTGGCGGCGGCAATTTCCGGTGGCAAAATTGTCTGCCGTGAAGCCCGTCCTGATACGCTGGATGCCGTTCTGGCTAAACTGCGTGAGGCCGGTGCAGAAATCGAAGTGGGCGAAGACTGGATCAGTCTCGACATGCATGGCAAGCGCGCTAAAGCGGTGACCTTCCGTACTGCGCCGCATCCGGGCTTCCCGACTGACATGCAGGCACAGTTCAGCCTGCTGAATCTGGTGGCTGAAGGTACCGGTGTTATCACCGAAACTATCTTCGAAAACCGTTTCATGCATATTCCTGAGCTGATCCGTATGGGCGCTCACGCGGAAATCGAAGGCAGCACTCTGATTTGTCATGGCGTTGAAAAACTGTCTGGCGCTCAGGTGATGGCCACCGATTTACGTGCTTCCGCAAGTCTGGTTCTGGCGGGTTGTATCGCAGAAGGCGTGACCGTCGTTGACCGTATTTATCACATCGATCGTGGCTATGAGCGCATCGAAGATAAATTGCGTCAGCTGGGTGCCAAAATTGAGCGTTTTAAAGGCGAGTAATTTGTTAAGCCTGACGCAATAAAAAAGCCGGAAGGGGAGACCTTTCCGGCTTTTTGCTTTGTATGATTCAGCGGCTGTCAGTGATCAGGATATTCCTGCACGGTGACCTGCAGGGTCAGCTGCTGACCGTCGCGGATGATCTCAACCGGGATTACCGTACCAGGGCGAACTTCTGCCACCTGATCCATTGTCTCAATCGCGGAGACAGCCGGTTTATTGTTCACGTTAACAATCACATCCCGTACCTGCATACCCGCATTCGCCGCCGGACCGTTCGGGGTGACTTCGTTAACCACAATCCCCTGAATGCGATCCAGCCCGCTGTTCGGCCCGTGCAGAGGAGAAACCTCGCGGCCGCTGATACCGATATAACCACGAATAACGCGACCATCACGGATAAGCTTGCCCATCACCTTTGTTGCCAGCGCTGTCGGGATCGCAAAGCCAATGCCTTCGGGTGTTGCGCCATCATTACTCTGGTCAAACGACAACGTGTTAATCCCCATCAGCTCACCCAGTGAGTTCACCAGCGCACCGCCGGAGTTCCCCTGGTTGATGGAGGCATCCGTTTGCAGGAAGTTCTGGCGGCCTGAAGGGCTCAGACCAATACGACCGGTGGCGCTGATGATGCCCTGTGTGACGGTTTGCCCGAGATTATACGGGTTACCTATCGCCATCACGACGTCACCGACATGCGGAGTACGGTGGGAATTAATCGGGATCACCGGCAGATTACCGGCATTAATTTTGAGTACAGCCAGATCAGTCAGGCTGTCAGAGCCCACCAGTAAGGCTTCAAATACGCGACCATCCTGTAAAGCGACGATGATCTGGTCAGCATTATTAATGACGTGTTTGTTGGTCAGGATATAGCCGTTGTCATTCATGATAACGCCGGAACCCAGCGTGCGGATGGCCAGTTCGTTTTGCGAACTGTTGCCCATGTTTCGGTTATAAACGTTCACGACGGCAGGCGCGGCGTGACGGACGCCCGAGTTATAGCTGACAGGCTCTGCGCTGGTTTGGGTGAAATTGCGTTCGAACAGCGGGTCTGTGATGTTTTTACGCAGCATAGGTACCGCCGCCAGCAAAATGCCAGCAACAATCAGGCCGATAACAGCGGATCTCAATAACTTAACAAACATGGGTGTATGGGATGCGAGATGAAAAGTGTCTGAAGAATAGCATGACTTAATCGGACGCAGCAGCACCTGCGTCCGATTTTCAACCCTTTACGGCATGAATAAGTAGATATTTTGCCCTTTACGCACAATGCTCAGCGCAATCAGGTCTGGTTTGCTTTCCAGTATTTTACGGAAGGCAGCCAGATTTTCGAGCGGCTCGCGGTTGACACCGATAATCACGTCGTCTTTTTGCAGACCTATCTGATCGGCTGGGGCGCCTTTCTTCACATCATCGACATGTACGCCTTTGGCGTTTTTATCTGCCGGATCACTGAGCGTCACACCCTGCAATGCAGGATTGAGTTTCTCAATGCTGACTTCCACGGCCGGACTTTTATCCAGCGTGACACTGACCGTCATTGGTTTGCCATCACGCAGCAAACCAATCTGCATGGTGATGCCAGGACCGGCGGTGCCGACTTTTGCGCGTAATTCTGCAAAGCTGCTCAGCTTTTTACCCTGAAGGGTGACCAGCACGTCACCGGATTTAATCCCGGCTTTTGCTGCGGCTGAATCAGGCAGCACTTCATTGACGAAAGCGCCACGCTGGCTGTCGAGTTTAAATGCCTCTGCCAGTTCCGGCGTCATTTCACTGCCGCGGATCCCCAGCAGGCCACGTTTCACTTCGCCGAATTCAATCAGCTGATGGCTAAGATTTTTCGCCATGTTCGCCGGAATGGCAAAACCGATACCGACGCTGCCACCCTGAGAAGAAATTATGGCGGTGTTGATACCAATCAGTTCACCTTTCAGATCGAGCAGAGCGCCACCGGAGTTGCCGCGGTTAATTGACGCATCTGTCTGAATAAAGTTTTCCAGTCCTTCAAGATTGAGTCCGCTGCGACCGAGTGCGGACACAATGCCGGACGTCACGGTCTGGCCGAGTCCGAACGGATTACCGACGGCGACAGCGAAATCGCCCACGCGCAGATTATCTGAATCAGCCATGGTGATTTGTGTGAGATTTTTAGCATCGATCAGCTGGATGACGGCGATGTCAGACTGATCGTCTTTTCCGATGAGCTTGGCTTTATATTCGCGGCCATCGTTGAGCTGTACGCTGATTTTGTCGGCGTTATTCACCACATGATTGTTGGTGAGAACGTACCCTTTAGCGGCATCAATGATCACGCCCGAGCCCAGACCTTCAAACGGCTGTGGTCCCGGATTGGGTTCCGGATCCTGCTGACCAAAGAAGAATTTGTATTCCGGTGGCACATCCGCACTTGGCGGCTGGGTGCCGGAAACCTGAACGCCCACGACAGCTGGCAGCACTTTCTCCAGCATTGGCGCCAGGCTTGGCAAAGGTTGTCCCTGAACTTGTGTCGGTAAAGCAGCATTCGCCATAGGCGCAGAAGCGAAAGTTAATCCAAGGCTAACAGCTAACACACTGAGCAAAAATGACTTTTTCTTCATCACGATAACTCTCTCGCTTTCTGTAAGGGACGTCAGTTATGGACAATAGAACGATGATTCACTGCACGGGAAGGGTCTGGAGAACGGCACATGCACGGAACATGTGCCGTAAATACGTCTGCACAACGATTGTCATGCAGGTCAGGAACGTCTGTTATTTACGAACCGGACGCTCGCCGCGCAGCAGACCAGATGCGCCATCAGAATAATCACGTGGCATCTGTACCGGCACCTGATCGTTATCGGCTTCTGAACCGGTCAGGCGATAGTTGAACGGATTATCCTGATCTGGCATATCAGGCAGCAGATTGTTGGAGCTCTTCGCCATATGCTGATAAAGCTGACGGTAATCCGTCGCCATGTTATCAAGCAACTCTGCGCTGCGGGCAAAATGCCCCACCAGCTCCTGACGGTATTCGTCGAGTTCGGCTTTGCTTTTCTCCAGTTCGTTTTTCATGACTTGTTGATCACGTAATTTACGATTACCAAAGCGCATCGCTACCGCACCAATCGCGATACCGACCACTAATCCAATGAGTGCATACTCCCAGGTCATAATGACTCCTATTTTGACTTCGTTGTCCCGCAGGGCTTTTTCACGTAACTTTTATGACTTAACTTTTTTACACAATGGTTTTAACGTAATTGTCACACGCATTCGTCATGCAATAGCTCCACTATAACCGTTAACCTTGTCAGAGTGGAATCCTGCCGGGAAAATCGCTGCCGTCTGATGGTTTTTTCGTACGCAGACAGCCGGGAAAAGCGGCGAACCCACCGCAAAAAAGCGGCTAAACGACGTGAAAAACTTAAAATTTTTTTCTCAGGGACGTTAATTAAGATGCAACCCAAATCACCACTTTTCGTGTATCAGAATGCCGTTGATGCTGGCGAGTTCCAGCCGGACGCGGTTCAGAAGCAAGCTGTTGCCCAGCTCGACGCTATTTATCAGGCATTATCTTCCCGTCCGGCGGCGGAATCTTCGACTTCGGCCAGCCGCGGTGGCTTGATCGGGCGACTCTTTGGCAAAAGTGCACCAAAAACCACGCAACGTCCGGTTCAAGGCTTATATATGTGGGGCGGAGTAGGGCGCGGCAAAACCTGGCTGATGGATTTGTTTTTCCACAGTTTGCCGGGAGAGCGCAAACTTCGTCTGCACTTTCATCGTTTTATGTTGCGCGTTCACGAAGAGCTGACTCAGCTTCAGGGACAGGAAGATCCGCTGGAAGTGATTGCTGACCGTTTCAAAGCTGAAACTGACGTTCTGTGTTTCGATGAGTTTTTTGTCTCGGATATCACCGATGCGATGTTGCTGGCCACGTTGTTGCAGGCGCTTTTTGCCCGTGGCATCACCTTAATCGCCACATCTAACATTCCGCCTGATTCGCTGTACCGTAACGGGCTGCAACGCGCGCGCTTCCTGCCGGCTATCGATCTGATTAAACAGTATTGCGATGTACTGAATGTGGATGCAGGGATTGATTACCGCCTGCGTACGCTGACTCAGGCAAATTTATGGCTTGCTCCTGCGGACGGCGAAACGACGACAGCCATGCAAAGTATGCTGGGAAAACTGACCGGTAATCACAGCGGTGATGCCGGTACTGAGGCTGTCACGCTGGAAGTGAATCACCGCCCGATGCGGGCGATTGCTGCCGTTGACGGGGTGCTGGCGATAGAATTCCATACGTTATGCGAAGAGGCTCGCAGCCAGCTCGATTACATTGCGCTGTCAAAAATCTATCACAGCGTGCTGCTGCACAATGTGCCGGTGATGAAGGCGGACAATGAAAATGCGGCGCGACGTTTTCTGGCGCTGGTGGATGAGTTCTATGAACGTCACGTCAAACTGGTCGTTTCTGCCTCGGCGCCGATGTTTGAGATATATCAGGGCGAACGGCTGAAATTCGAGTATCAGCGCTGCCTGTCACGACTCCAGGAAATGCAAAGTGAGGAATACCTCAAGCGACCGCATCTGCCGTGATTTTTAACTGATTATTTTTTGTTCTATTCGTGTTATAAGAACACGCAGTACATCCTGCATGGCGAACCCTTCTGCTGTCCTGGAGGAAATCTTCCTTTTCGTCGAAAAAGGGTTCGATCTTTGCAGGAGACTTCTCTATAATCTTGCGACCCCACGTTACTACAAAGTTTTTTTCCCGAAACTTTATAAGTGCCAGCATTGGCTATTCGAAGGGGTAGGTTTGCTGGACGATGGTCGTGTGAACCTCAAATACTTATTTTATAAACAAGTAAGCGTTCGGGTGTTCGCCAACGTGTAACTTTAATTGGGTAAGCTTTTAATGAAAACTTTTACAGCTAAACCGGAAACCGTACAACGTGACTGGTTCGTAGTTGACGCTACCGGCAAGACCTTAGGTCGCCTGGCCACTGAACTGGCTCGCCGTCTGCGTGGCAAACATAAAGCGGAATACACTCCGCACGTTGATACTGGTGATTACATCATCGTTCTGAACGCAGAAAAAGTTGCTGTAACCGGCAACAAGCGTAACGACAAGATTTATTACCATCACACCGGCCACATCGGTGGTATCAAGCAAGCGACCTTTGAAGAGATGATCGCTCGCCGTCCTGAACGCGTGATCGAGCTCGCGGTTAAAGGCATGTTGCCAAAGGGCCCGTTGGGTCGTGCAATGTACCGTAAAATGAAAGTTTACGCGGGTAACGAGCACACTCATGCGGCGCAACAACCGCAAGTTCTTGACATTTAATTCGGGATTATAGGCAATGGCTGAAAATCAATACTACGGCACTGGTCGCCGCAAAAGCTCCGCCGCTCGTGTTTTCATCAAACCGGGTAGTGGTAACATCGTAATTAACCAGCGTAGCCTGGAACAGTACTTTGGTCGTGAAACTGCCCGCATGGTAGTTCGTCAACCACTGGAACTGGTCGACATGGTTGAGAAATTTGACCTGTACATCACTGTTAAAGGTGGTGGTATCTCCGGTCAAGCTGGTGCTATCCGTCACGGTATTACCCGTGCACTGATGGAATATGACGAAAATCTTCGTGGCGAACTGCGTAAAGCTGGCTTCGTTACTCGTGATGCTCGTCAGGTTGAACGTAAGAAAGTCGGCCTGCGTAAAGCACGTCGTCGTCCTCAGTTCTCCAAACGTTAATTTTCTGCTGCTTTGCAGCTCAGTGCTTCGGCACGAAAATCAGCGTCAAAAACCCGGTGCTTCACCGGGTTTTTTTATGTCTTTTTTCAGCAATCGCAGGGGAAATGATCTCCTGACACACAATTCGCCACGAAATCGTCTCACCGTCCACCACAGCCCGCGTAAAATCTGGTAAACTATCACACACTTTTGTGTCTATTCGCCGAGCAGTTGACGTTGCCGCGCTTCCTGGCTGGGTTCGCCTTGCCGATGGTTGTCTATGAAACTACGGGACAAAAACTGCAGGCTGGCGATAACTCGCTGTATTTTTCTAGATAAACTTGGAGGTTTTCATGGCTGTCGCTGCCAACAAACGTTCGGTAATGACGCTGTTTTCCGGCCCGACCGACATTTTTAGCCATCAAGTACGTATCGTACTGGCGGAAAAAGGTGTCAGTGTCGAGATCGAGCAGGTTGAGATGGATCACCTGCCGCAGGATCTTATTGACCTCAACCCTTACCGCACCGTACCGACGCTGGTTGATCGTGAACTGACCCTGTTCGAATCCCGTATCATCATGGAATATCTTGATGAGCGTTTCCCGCATCCACCGCTGATGCCGGTTTATCCGGTTGCCCGTGGTGAAAGCCGTCTGATGATGCACCGCATCGAAAATGACTGGTATTCTCTGATGCGTCAAATCGAACAAGGTTCTGCAACTGAAGCCGATGCTGCGCGTAAGCAACTGCGTGAAGAGCTGCTGGCGATTGCGCCAATCTTCTCGTATATGCCTTACTTCAAAAGCGAAGAGTTCAGCCTGGTCGATTGCTACCTGGCTCCGCTGCTTTGGCGTTTGCCACAGCTGGGCATTGAGCTGTCAGGTGCCGGTTCTAAAGAGCTGAAAGTCTACATGACCCGCGTCTTCGAACGTGATGCTTTCCTGGCTTCCCTGACCGAAGCAGAGCGCGAAATGCGTTTGCATACCCGAGGTTAAGGTATGGAGATGACCGACATGTCTCCGCGTCGCCCCTATCTGCTGCGGGCTTTTTATGACTGGTTGCTCGACAACCAGTTAACCCCGCATCTGGTGGTTGACGTGACGATGCCTGGCGTGATGGTGCCGATGGAGTTTGCGCGTGACGGACAAATCGTTCTGAACGTTGCGCCGCGTGCTGTCGGCAATCTCGAACTGGGTAACGATGATGTACGCTTTAACGCCCGCTTTGGTGGCGTACCGCGTAACGTGTTTGTACCGATTGCTGCTGTGCTGGCGATTTACGCCCGCGAAAACGGTGCCGGTACCATGTTCGAACCTGAACCTGCTTATGAAGCTGAAGGCGCCTTTGACGGCGATCTGAGCGCGGATGGGCCGACAGAGCCGACCATGTCAGTCATTGATGGCGATTTGCCGGATGTGGCTGAAGAAGACCCGGATGATGAGCCGCCGACTCCGCCACGCGGTGGTCGCCCGGCATTGCGCGTTGTGAAATAACAACCCGACTCAACCCGGCTTCACGCTTAAACCCTGCGTTGTTACGCGGGGTTTTTTATTGCCCTGAATCTGCAAGTCTCTCCTTTCGCCTGTGCAGATTTGCTGTGTTATCATTCAAAAAATCATTCTCACACCTTCTATTAATCAGGGTCTGATCCCGACGCTATGAGCACATTCGACGAACAACCGGCAGAGACCAGTGACACCTTTGGGCATGCAATGCGCCGCCGTCCGCTCGCACGCAAAAAGCTTTCAGAGATGGTGGAAGAAGAGCTGGAGCAGATGATCCGCAGGCGTGAATTCGCCGAAGGTGAGCAACTGCCGTCAGAGCGTGAGCTGATGACTTTCTTCAATGTTGGCCGTCCTTCGGTGCGTGAAGCGCTGGCGGCGCTCAAACGCAAAGGGCTGGTGCAGATAAGCAACGGCGAGCGCGCCCGCGTATCCCGTCCTTCGGCTGAAACTATCATCAGCGAGCTGTCGGGTGTGGCAACAGACTTTCTGGCGCGTCCTGAAGGGATTGCCCATTTCGAACAGCTGCGGATGTTTTTCGAATCCAGCCTGGTGCGTTACGCCGCTGAGTTTGCTACCGACGCTCAGATTGAACGTCTTGGCAAAGCGCTGGAAATGAACAGCCAGTCGCTCGATGACAACGATCTCTTCATCCGCTCTGATATCGAATTCCATCGCGAGTTGGCTGAAATCCCGGCCAATCCTATCTTCATGGTGGTACATGTTGCCCTGCTGGACTGGCTGATTGCGGCTCGTCCTTCCGTCCCTCAGGAAGAGCTGCACGCGCATAACAACGTCAGCTATCAGCAGCACATCGAAATCTACAATGCTATCCGGGCGCGTGATCCTGATGCCGCGGATGGGGCACTGAAAGCTCATCTGAAAAGTGTGTTCGCAGCGTATTACGCGGCAAAGCCTAAGCGCGGATCGAAGAAATAATCCATTCTGGACTGAGATCTTCCCCACATTCCTTTTGATCGCCTCTGATCATCCATAACTATTTCGTATGCACAAGATCACACTCTGAGCTTTCAGTTGTATTGTGTTTGTTTTTTGGTCTGGTATAACAGGTATAAAGGTATATCGAATTTACCCAAAAACCCAATAACCAGGATGCGTTTATGAAACAAAATCTGCGGGGTGTGATGCCGGCACTGCTCACTCCTTTTAATCAGCAACAGCAAGTAGATACCGACAGTCTGCGCCGTCTGGTGCGTTTCAATATCGAACAGGGGATCGATGGCCTGTATGTCGGCGGTTCTACCGGCGAGGCTTTTTTACAAAGCCAGCAGGAGCGTGAGCAGGTACTGGAAATCGTGGCGGAAGAAGCGAAAGGGAAGGTGACGTTAATCGCACATGTCGGTGCTATCAGCACCCGTGAAAGCCAGACGCTTGCCGCTGCTGCGCACCGTTATGGTTTTGACGCTGTCTCCGCAGTGACACCTTTCTACTATCCTTTCAGCTTTAATGAACACTGCGACCACTACCGCGCGGTCACGGATTCTGCCGAAGGCCTGCCGATGGTGGTTTACAACATCCCGGCACTCAGCGGTGTGAAACTGACGCTGGATCAGATCGAAACATTGATCAAAATGCCCGGCGTGGGCGCGCTTAAACAAACGTCCGGTGATTTGTATGAAATGGAAAAAATCCGCCGTGCGCATCCGGATTTAGTGCTCTACAACGGTTACGACGAAATCTTTGCATCCGGCTTGCTGGCAGGAGCGGATGGGGGCATTGGCAGCACGTACAACGTGATGGGCTGGCGTTATATGGCCATCAAAAAAGCTGTGCAGGAAGGAGACGTACAGCGCGCCATGCACCTGCAAAGTGAATGCAACAAGGTCATTGATCTGCTGATCAAAACGGGCGTGTTCCGCGGACTGAAAACGATTCTGCATTACATGGATATCGTTGCCGTGCCGTTGTGCCGAAAACCTTTCGCGCCGGTAGATGAACAATATCTGCCTGCCCTTAAGGCACTGGCCGCGCAGCTTCAGGCGGAGCGTGGCACCTTCTGAATCCGGATGCCGGGATGTCCGGCATCACCCGTTCTCTATCAGTCCTGACCAAAGGGTGGATTAATGCTCATCCGCCCGGGGGTGATTTATGCGTAACAATGCTCGACAGATCTCATGGTTTCGCCATTTGACTAAACCGCAATGGAAAGCATTTTCGGCCGCCTGGATTGGCTACCTTTTGGATGGTTTTGATTTTGTCCTGATCGCATTAGTGCTGACAGAAATTAAAAGTGAGTTCGACCTGACCGGCGTTCAGGCGGCGAGTCTGATTTCTGCGGCGTTTATTTCCCGCTGGTTTGGCGGATTATTGCTTGGCGCGATGGGCGATCGTTATGGCCGCAAACTGGCGATGATCACCAGTATCGTGCTGTTTTCTGTCGGGACGCTCGCCTGCGGTTTTGCTCCCAACTTCACGGTGATGTTCCTCGCTCGTCTGATTATCGGCATGGGCATGGCGGGTGAATACGGCTCGAGTGCCACCTATGTCATCGAAAGCTGGCCAAAGCATTTACGTAATAAAGCCAGCGGATTCCTGATTTCCGGCTTCTCGGTGGGTGCCGTGATTGCCGCCCAGGTTTACAGCGTGGTGGTGCCGGTCTGGGGCTGGCGCGCACTGTTTTTCATCGGCATCTTACCGATTATTTTCGCTCTTTGGCTGCGTAAAAATATTCCGGAAGCGGAAGACTGGCAGACGAAGTTTGCCCACAAGAAACCGGTCAAAACCATGGTGGATATTCTGTACCGCGGCAAGCATCGGGTTATCAATATTGGGACGACGATAGTTGCCGCCACTGCGTTGTATTTCTGTTTCACCGGTGAGGTGGGCAGCGCTGCGGTGATTGCGATTCTGGGGCTGGTTTGCGCCGCTATCTTCATCAGCTTTATGGTGCAGGGCAGCGGTAAACGCTGGCCCACCGGCGTCACGCTGATGGTCGTCGTCTTCTTTGCCTTTCTGTACTCCTGGCCGATTCAGGCGCTGTTACCGACTTACTTAAAAACCGAACTGGCCTATTCGCCGACGCTGGTGGCGCACGTGCTGTTCTTCAGCGGCTTTGGCGCGGCGGTCGGTTGCTGCGTGGGTGGTTTCCTCGGCGACTGGCTGGGAACGCGCAAAGCGTACGTGTACAGCCTGCTGGCCTCGCAGCTGCTTATTATTCCGGTATTTGCTATCGGCGGCGGAAATATCTGGGTGTTGGGATTACTGTTATTCCTGCAACAAATGTTAGGTCAGGGGATCTCTGGCATTTTGCCTAAACTGATTGGTGGCTATTTCGATACCGAACAGCGCGCGGCAGGGTTGGGTTTTACCTATAACGTCGGCGCACTGGGTGGCGCACTGGCACCGGTTATCGGAATAGCGATTGCCCAGCGTTTGGATCTTGGCACCGCGCTGGCGTCACTGTCGTTCGGGCTGACGTTTGTGGTGATCCTGCTCATCGGGCTGGATATGCCGTCGCGCATTCAGCGCTGGGTTCATCCTGATGCCTTACGCACGCATGACACCATTGACGGCAAGCCTTTCAGCGGGGCATTGAAGAAAGCGAAGCCAGAAAATCCTAAAAACGGATTGGTCAGAAACTGATTTTTGCAGGGAGTTCCTATGTCATTGCTTGAAAAACTGGATACACAGATTACAGAGGCTGGCGGACTGATTGTGTCCTGTCAGCCGGTCCCTGGCAGTCCGCTGGATAAGCCTGAGATTGTGGCCGCGATGGCATTGGCCGCACAACAGGCCGGTGCGGTGGCATTGCGCATTGAAGGTATTGAGAACCTTAAAGCCACACATGCACGGGTGTCAGTGCCCATCATCGGCATTCTCAAACGCGATCTGCCTGATTCGCCGGTGCGTATTACGCCTTTTCTTGAAGACGTGGATGCACTGGCTGCGGCGGGAGCCAGCATCATTGCGGTTGATGGCACTGAGCGCGAAAGGCCGGTGCCGGTGGCGGAATTACTGGCACGAATTCACCAACATAAGTTGCTGGCAATGGCCGATTGTTCCTCGCAGGAAGACGGCCTCAAATGTCACCGGATGGGGAGCGATATCATCGGCACCACGTTATCCGGTTATACCACTGCACAAACGCCACAGGAGCCGGATTTTGATTTAGTGAAAGTGCTCAGTGATGAAGGATGCCGCGTGATTGCAGAAGGGCGCTATAACTCGCCGGCGCTGGCAGCTCAGGCGATGCAAAACGGCGCATGGGCAGTGACGGTTGGTTCTGCCATTACCCGTCTGGAACATGTCTGTCAGTGGTTTCGGGATGAGATTGTAAAGGTCGCGAAATGATCACGCTGGTGATCGATATTGGCGGAACCAAACTGGCGGCGGCGCTGGCAGACAGCGCGTTAACTCTCACCCAACGGCGGGAAATGCCTACGCCCGCGAGCAAAACACCGGATGCCTTGCAGGCTGCGCTGGCGGAACTGGTCGCCCCGTTGTTTCCACAGGCGCAGCGGGTCGCCATTGCTTCTACCGGGATCATCAGGCATGGCGTTCTCACTGCACTCAATCCGGATAATCTCGGCGGTCTTAGCCATTTTCCTCTGGTCGATGTGATTTCGCGTCTGACGCAATTGCCGTGTATGGCGGTAAATGACGCACAGGCGGCCGCCTGGGCTGAGTATCACGCACTTTCAGCTGATATTACGAATATGGTCTTTCTCACCGTTTCGACCGGCGTAGGCGGCGGAATGGTCAGTAACGCAAAGCTGCTCACAGGTACTGAAGGGCTGGCAGGGCATTTCGGTCATACGCTGGCTGATCCGCTCGGGCCGAAATGTGGTTGCGGAAGAACCGGTTGCGTTGAAGCGATAGCATCCGGGCGTGGTATTGCCAGCGCAGCGCACGGTGATTTAGCCGGTTGCACGGCAAAACAAATTTTTGCTCATGCGGCGGCAGGGCATCGGCAGGCAGCGGAACTGATACTGCGTTCTGCCAGCGTGCTGGCGCGTTTAGTCGCGGATATCAAAGTGGCGACCGATTGTCAGTGCGTGGTGATGGGCGGCAGTATGGGGCTGGCCGATGGTTATTTAGCGCAGGTCAGAACATTTCTGGATGAGGAACCGCAGGTGTGCCGCGTGCCGCTTTTCAGGGCAAAATATCAGCATGACGCGGGTTTGCGCGGGGCGGCGTTACTGGCACAGGATATGACGTTGTAGATCAGGTTCTGTTAAAAAAACAACGGGGCTGTCATTGCTGACAGCCCCGTTTTCATCACAAAGCGGATCAGACTTCGAGGAAGTTCATGATGCCTTCTGCCGCTTTACGACCTTCGGCAATCGCCGTGACCACCAGATCAGAACCGCGAACCGCATCGCCACCGGCGAAGATTTTCGGGTTGCTGGTCTGGAAGGCGTTGTCGCTGCCTTCAGGGGCAAGGATGCGTCCCTGAGAGTCCAGCTCAACGTCGTGGGCCGCCAGCCATTCCATTTTGTGAGGGCGGAAACCAAACGCCATGACGACAGCATCAGCTTCCATCACATGTTCGGAACCGGCCACGATTTCAGCACGACGACGGCCATGTGCATCCGGTGCGCCCAGTTCGGTACGCGCCATACGTACGCCACACACGCGGCCTGAGTCGTTCAGTTCGATGCTCAGCGGTTGCAGGTTGAATTTGAAATCCACACCTTCTTCGCGCGCATTCTTCACTTCACGACGTGAACCCGGCATGTTTTCTTCATCACGACGGTACGCACAGGTCACATGGGTTGCACCCTGACGGATTGAAGTCCGCACGCAGTCCATCGCGGTGTCACCACCGCCCAGTACCACGACGCGCTTTTTATCCATCGTCACAAAAGGCTCTTCCTGGCTGTCATCGTAGCCCATCAGTTGCTTGGTGTTGGCGATGAGGAACGGCAGGGCATCGTAAACGCCCGGCGCATCTTCATTCAGCAAGCCACCGCGCATGGACTGATATGTCCCGACGCCGAGGAATACAGAATCGTATTCTGCCAGCAGCGCATCAATGGTGATGTCTTTGCCGACTTCGATATTCAGCTGGAATTCGATACCCATCTCAGTGAAGATTTCGCGACGCTTGGTCATCACCGATTTTTCCAGCTTGAAGGCTGGGATACCGAAAGTCAGCAGGCCGCCGATTTCCGGATGGCGATCGTAAACCACCGCTTTCACACCGTTACGAGTCAGAACGTCAGCACAGGCCAGACCTGCCGGACCTGCGCCGATGATCGCCACACGTTTACCGGTTGGGTGCACGTGAGACATATCCGGACGCCAGCCCATCTCGATCGCTTTATCGTTGATATAGCGCTCGATGTTACCGATGGTCACCGCACCGAACTCATCGTTCAGGGTGCAGGAGCCTTCGCACAGTCTGTCCTGCGGGCAGACGCGTCCGCAGACTTCCGGCAGGCTGTTGGTCTGGTGCGCGAGGTCGGCGGCTTCCATGATGCGACCTTCGTTCGCCAGCTTCAGCCAGTTCGGAATGTAGTTATGAACCGGGCATTTCCATTCGCAGTAAGGGTTACCACAGGACAGACAGCGGTCTGCCTGCGATGCAGCCTGAGTTGCTGAGAACGGCTCGTAAATTTCCACAAACTCAATTTTACGGATCTTCAGCGCTTTTTTAGGCGGATCAACACGCTGTAAGTCGACAAATTGATAAACGTTTTGACTCATCTTAACCTCTTACTGCGCTTGTACCCGCAGCTCAGCTGCGGAACGACTACGGTGACCCAACAATGCTTTGACATCACTGGACTTCGGTTTTACCAGGGCAAATTTGGATGCCCATTCCGGCCAGTTCGCCAAAATTTCTTCACCACGAGCCGAGGCGGTCAACTGTACGTGTTCGATGATCAAACCGCGCAGATGCTCTTCATGGATGGCCAGTTCGGCCACTTCCAGGACTTCAACAAGTTCCGGGTTAACGCGTTTGCGGAATTCGCCATCTTCATCAAGAACGTACGCGAAACCCCCGGTCATGCCTGCGCCGAAGTTGACGCCGGTACGACCCAGCACACAAACAATGCCGCCCGTCATGTATTCACAACCGTTATCGCCGATGCCTTCGACGACGGTGATAGCACCGGAGTTACGCACCGCGAAACGTTCGCCCGCACGACCCGCTGCAAATAACTTGCCGCCGGTTGCGCCGTACAGACAGGTGTTACCGATGATGCTGGCTTCGTGGCTGCGGAACGCTGAGCCGATTGGCGGGCGGATAGCAATACGGCCACCGGCCATACCTTTGCCCACATAGTCGTTCGCGTCGCCGGTCAGCATCAAATCAACGCCGCCTGCGTTCCAGACGCCGAAGCTCTGGCCTGCGGTACCGTTGAAGTTAATGCGCACCGGATCGGCTGCCATACCCTGATCGCCATGTTTCTCTGCAATCGCACCGGACAACATTGCGCCGACAGAGCGGTCAGTGTTGCGGATATCAAAGTAGAACGCTTTGCTCTGCTTGGACTCAATGTGCGGAGCAGCCTGCTCCAGAATGTCTTTGTTCAGCTGACCCTTATCAAACGCCGGGTTGCTTTCGGTGCAGTACACCGCTTTGCCTTCATGCGGTGTGGCAGTCGCCAGCATCGCAGAGAGGTCAAGATTGTTTTGCTTGGCAGTGAAACCGTCCAGCTCAGTCAGCAGGTCGGTGCGACCAATCAGGTCTACCAGCTGGCTGACGCCCAGTTCGGCCATGATTTCACGGGTTTCCTGAGTGATGAACTTGAAGTAGTTCGTCACACGTTCTGGCAGGCCGTGATAATGGTTACGACGCAGTTTGTCGTCCTGAGTTGCCACGCCTGTTGCGCAGTTGTTCAGGTGACAAATACGCAGGTATTTACAGCCGAGTGCAACCATCGGTCCGGTACCGAAACCGAAGCTTTCTGCACCCAGAATCGCAGCCTTGATGATGTCGAGACCGGTTTTCAGACCGCCATCCACCTGCAGACGGATTTTATGACGCAGGCCGTTGGCGACCAGTGCCTGTTGTGTTTCCACCAGACCCAGTTCCCACGGACAACCGGCATATTTCACCGAGGATAGCGGGCTAGCACCGGTGCCGCCATCGTAGCCAGCGATAGTGATAAGGTCCGCATAGGCTTTCGCCACGCCGACAGCGATAGTACCTACGCCCGGTTCAGAAACCAGTTTCACCGAAATCATCGCTTTCGGGTTGACCTGTTTCAGGTCGAAAATCAGCTGTGCCAGATCTTCGATAGAATAAATATCGTGGTGCGGCGGTGGAGAAATCAGAGTGACACCCGGCACCGAATAACGCAGTTTCGCGATGTACGGCGTCACTTTGTCACCCGGCAGCTGACCGCCTTCACCTGGTTTTGCACCCTGTGCGACTTTGATCTGAATAACATCAGCATTGACCAGATACGCCGGAGTCACACCGAAACGGCCAGAAGCGACCTGTTTGATACGGGACACTTTATTGGTGCCGTAACGCGCAGGATCTTCGCCGCCTTCGCCGGAGTTCGAACGACCACCGATGCTGTTCATCGCTTCAGCCAGAGATTCGTGGGCTTCCGGGCTCAACGCACCGATAGACATCGCTGCCGTATCGAAGCGGGTATACAAACCTTCCGCCGGTTCAACCTGATCCACAGGGATCGGCTGACCTTTTGGTGTCACTTTCAGCAGGTCACGCAGTGTAGCGACCGGACGTTCGTTAACCAGTTTGGCGTACTTTTTATAATCGTCGTAATCACCGCTGTTCACTGCGGTTTGCAGGGTCGTGACCACGTCCGGGTTGTAAGAGTGATATTCGCCACCGTGGACAAATTTCAGCAGGCCGCCCTGATCCAGTGTTTTGCGTTTCAGCCACGCGCGTTTGGACAGGTTCAGCAAATCCTGTTCGAAATCGCTGTAACCGGCACCGCCGATGCGGCTGACCACGCCGTTGAAGCAGGTGTTGCACAGATCCTTAGCCAGACCGACCGCTTCAAACAGTTTGGAGCAGCGGTAAGAGGCGACCGTCGAGATGCCCATTTTGGACATGATCTTGTACAGGCCTTTATTGATGCCGTTACGGTAGTTCAGCATCACTTCACGGTATTTCTTCTCGATAACCTGAGTGTCGACGAGTTTGGCCAGCGTTTCGTAGGCCAGATACGGGTAAACCGCAGTGGCACCGAAACCAATCAGTACGGCGAAATGGTGCGGGTCGCGGGCGCTGGCGGTTTCAACAATGATGTTGGCATCGCAGCGCAGGCTTTTCTCCACCAGACGCAGTTGCAGCGCGCCGACGGCCATAGGTGCAGGCAACGGCAGGCGGTTTGGGGCGATATTGCGGTCAGACAGCACCAGCAGAACCGCGCCGTTACGCACTTTCTGTTCGCCTTCGTCACAGAGTTTCTGGACGAACTGCTCCATATTTTGTTCTGCCGGATCGTAAGTCAGGTCCAGCGTTTCAGCGCGATAGTGTTTGCTGTCGAGTGTGGTGAGCTGTTTAAAGTCAGACCACAGCAGGATTGGCGATTTGAAGCTCAGACGGTGCGCCTGGCCTTCGGCTTCGCAGAACACGTTCATCTCGCGGCCAATGCTGGTCGCCAGGGACATCACGTGGGCTTCACGCAGCGGATCGATTGGCGGGTTGGTGACCTGCGCAAACTGCTGACGGAAGTAGTCATAAACAATACGCGGACGGCTGGAAAGCACGGCGAATGGCGTGTCATCGCCCATTGAGCCGACGGCTTCCTGACCGTTTTCACCCAGTACACGGATGATTTGATCGAGTTCTTCGCTGCTGTAGCCGAACTGTTTCTGGAACGTTTCCAGTAAGGTGTCTTCCATCTCGCGGCTGCCGACCTGATCTTCCGGCAGGTCTTCGAACGGCACCAGACGCTGAACGTTTTTCTCCATCCATTGTTTATAAGGATGGCGGCCTTTCAGGTCGTTATCGGTTTCCGCTGAGTGGTGGATCTTGCCGCTGCGGGTGTCGATTACCATCAGTTCGCCCGGTCCGACGCGACCTTTTTCGACCACTTCATCAGGCTGGTAATCCCAGATCCCGACTTCAGATGCGCAGGTGATCAGCTTATCTTTGGTGATGACATAACGCGCCGGGCGCAGACCGTTACGGTCAAGGTTACAGGCGGCATAACGGCCATCTGACATCACGATACCGGCGGGACCGTCCCACGGCTCCATGTGCATGGAGTTGAAGTCGAAGAACGCGCGCAGATCGTCGTCCATATCCGGGTTCTGCTGCCAGGCTGGCGGAACCAGCAAACGCATGGCGCGCAGCAAATCCATCCCGCCAGCCAGGAACAGTTCCAGCATGTTATCCAGCGAACTGGAATCAGAGCCGGTTTCGTTCACGAAAGGCGAAGCGTCTTGCAGATCCGGGATCAACGGCGTTTTGAATTTATACGCACGGGCACGCGCCCACTGGCGGTTACCGGTGATGGTGTTGATTTCGCCGTTGTGCGCCAGATAGCGGAAAGGCTGAGCCAGCTGCCAGCGCGGAACGGTGTTGGTCGAGAAACGCTGGTGGAACAGGCAAATTGCTGATTCCAGACGCAGGTCAGCCAGGTCTAAATAGAAACGTGGCAGATCCGCAGGCATACACAGGCCTTTATAGATCGTGACCACGTTGGAGAAGCTGCACACATAGAAATCTTTATCCTGAATGCGTTTCTCAATGCGGCGGCGCGCCATGTAAAGGCGGCGCTCCATGTCACGCGGACGCCATCCGGCAGGCGCGTTGACAAAAATTTGTTCGATACGAGGCAGGGAGGAAAGTGCGATTTCACCGAGTACGTCCGGATTGGTCGGAACGTCACGCCAGCCCACCACGGACAGCGTCTCGTTTTGCAATTCTTCTTCTACAATGCGGCGGCTCGCTTCAGCTTCTTTTTCATCTTTGCTGAGGAACAGCATGCCCACGGCGTAGTTTTTCGCCAGACGCCAGCCACGTTCTTCGGCAATCATGCGGAAGAAGCGGTCAGGTTTTTGCAGATGAAGGCCACAGCCGTCGCCGGTCTTGCCGTCAGCAAGGATCGCGCCACGGTGTTGCATACGGGCCAGTGCGTGAATTGCCGTACGCACGACCTTATGGCTAGGTTCGCCTTCTATATGGGCGATCAGGCCGAAACCACAGTTGTCCCTCTCTTGGGATTTATCGTACAACATAACGTGAACCTCCCCAGGCTCTGCGAGACTCTCACACCAATCGCGAGCGGTCTTATTCACAGAGTTTGTCCGCAATTTCGCGCACTCTTGCGGTGCGTTGATTGCCCGGACATCTCCGTCAAAGGCCTCTCGTGATGGTTCTCACAAGTGGTGGTTGACTTGTTTTAATGAGGGAGTCTTCAATTACTGCATAAATATGACGAGTTGCTCACTCGTCGAGATTGCTTCCAGCGGACTCCCAACTTAGCGAGAAAGCACCATCAGGTCAAATGGCGGATTAACTTATATTAAAAGTGATATAAAAGAGTTTAACTAATTGATATATATTAATTAATTAGCCTTTTTAATGGCATAATGTCGGTGTGGTAAAGCGTCTAAAGTGTGAGCTGACTCACTATAGGAAAAGCTTCAGATCTCCGCACCGTGCTGGCAGGTGGTTATTTACCAGTATTTTATACTGGAAAACTCTGCGGGCATGCGGTTTGTCACTGTTTTTAACCTGATAGTAATAATGTGTCTGAGTGATGTTTGTAATAAGAATTATTCATATTGCCGCGAATGACTTTATTTGCAGTAATAATGAATAGTTATGCCTGCGCGAAAGGCGCCGAGAGAGAAAGAATTCGGAGGATTGAAGGAAAAGATGTTAGCCACACGGCATTTGGCAACTTTATCAGCCTGATAAAGCCGGCCGATATTAATAATATCACCCTGCAAAATAGTCAATAACTCTGCCCTTATTTCCTGCATTGCACCATGACCAGCCCTTGTACGGTGCATCTCACAAACTTCATGCTCAATGATGACCCTGCCATCACGCAGGGGAGGTTTTGCGGTATGATTCAGGCGTCTTCGTTTTAAGGGAACCGTTATGAAGCAAATCCGGGTTTTAGCGCAGTATTATGTCGATCTGATGGTCAAGCTGGGGTTAGTGAGATTCTCACTGCTACTGGCGTCTGCGCTGGTGGTACTGGCCATGATCGTCCAGATGGCAGTCACCATGCTCCTGCGCGGGCAGGTTGAAAGTATCGACGTCGTTCGTTCCATCTTCTTTGGTTTGCTGATTACGCCCTGGGCGGTGTACTTCCTGTCGGTGGTGGTCGAGCAGCTTGAAGAGTCGCGCCAACGTTTAGCGCGGCTGGTCGATAAGCTGGAAGAAATGCGCCATCGCGACCTCGAACTGAATCAGCAA
Source organism: Rahnella bruchi (assembly GCF_003614975.1). GTDB lineage: Bacteria > Pseudomonadota > Gammaproteobacteria > Enterobacterales > Enterobacteriaceae > Rahnella > Rahnella bruchi. The sequence goes on from NZ_QZWI01000008.1 coordinate 170,952, forward strand.
CTCAAAGACAACATCACTCAGCTGAATCAGGAAATCGCCGATCGTGTGAAAGCGGAAGAAGCGCGTCTGGCCGTGGTCGATAAACTGAAACTGGAAATGCAGCACCGCGAACAGGCGCAGATCGAACTGAGCCAGCAATCTGCATTATTACGCTCTTTCCTCGATGCCTCGCCGGATCTGGTCTATTACCGTAACGAAGACAAAGAGTTCTCGGGCTGTAACCGTGCGATGGAATTGCTGACCGGTAAAAGTGAAAAACAGCTGATCGGCCTGACACCTGACGATGTTTATACCCCGGACATCGCCGAAAAAGTGGTTGAAACCGACGAGAAAGTGTTCCGCCACAACGTTTCCCTGACTTACGAACAATGGCTGGTGTATCCGGACGGGCGCAAAGCCTGCTTTGAACTGCGTAAAGTGCCGTTCTATGACCGGATTGGCAAACGACATGGTCTGATGGGCTTTGGGCGCGATATTACCGAGCGTAAGCGTTATCAGGACGCGTTAGAGAATGCCAGCCGGGAGAAAACCACCTTTATCTCCACCATCAGCCATGAGCTGCGTACGCCGCTTAACGGTATTGTCGGGCTGAGCCGCATTCTGCTCGATACTGAGCTGGATAAAGAACAGCACAGCTATCTGAAAACCATTCACGTCAGCGCGATCACGCTCGGCAATATCTTCAACGACATTATCGAAATGGACAAAATCGAGCGCCGCAAAGTGCAGCTTGATAATCAGCCGGTTGATTTCACTGAATTCCTGTCAGACCTGGAAAACCTTTCCGGCCTGCTGGCACAGCCGAAAGGGCTGAAATTCGTGATGGAACCGGATCTGCCACTGCCACGCAGTATTACCACCGACGGTACACGTTTGCGTCAGATCCTGTGGAATCTGATTGGCAATGCGGTCAAGTTCACCCGTGAAGGGGAAATTGTCCTGAGCGTGCATTACGAACCAAACGACATGCTGCGTTTTGTGGTGCGCGATTCCGGAATGGGGATCCCGCAGGACGAACAGGACAAAATTTTCGCCATGTATTACCAGGTGAAAGACCAGAATGGCGGCAAACCAGCGACCGGTACGGGCATCGGCCTGGCGGTATCAAAACGTCTGGCACAGACGATGGGCGGCGACATTACCGTCAGCAGCGTACCGGGGCAGGGTTCCAGCTTCACGCTTACCGTGCGCGCGCCTAAACTGGATGCACCAGACGAACAGGTCGACGAAGAAGAAGATATGCCTCTGCCTGCGCTGCATGTGCTGCTGGTTGAAGATATCGAGCTGAACGTCATCGTGGCACGTTCGGTACTGGAGAAGCTGGGTAACAGCGTCGAAGTGGCGATGAACGGGCACGATGCGCTGGAGATGTTTGATCCTGACGAGTTTGATCTGGTGTTGCTGGATATTCAGTTGCCTGACATGACCGGGCTGGATATCGCCCGCAAGTTACGCACTGATTACGCCGGTAAACATCTGCCGCCGCTGATTGCGCTGACGGCAAACGTACTTAAAGACAAAAAAGAATACCTTGATGCAGGAATGGACGACGTGCTGAGCAAGCCGCTGTCTGTTTCCGCGCTGACTGCGATGATTCAGCAGTTTTGGGATCATCAGCCTGAAGTTTCCGTTTCTGAAAAGGAGCCTGTAGTGATGAAAGACAGCGAATCGTTGCTTGATACCGCCATGCTTGAGCAGTACATCGATCTGGTTGGCGCGAAACTGATTTATCAAAGTGCAGACATGTTTGAAAAGATGATGCCGGGTTATCTGGCGGTGCTTGATTCCAACATGACGGCGCGTGACCAAAAAGGCATTGCAGAAGAAGGGCACAAAATCAAAGGCGCTGCGGGTTCCGTTGGACTGAAGCATTTGCAGCAACTGGCGCAACAGATCCAGACCCCGACACTGCCGGCATGGTGGGACAACGTTCAGGAATGGATTGATGAGCTGAAGGCCGAATGGCGTAATGACATCAAAGTTTTACGCGACTGGACTGCAAACGCTGAAAAAAAATAACCCCAGCCGAGGCCGGGGTGCGCGAATACTGCGCCAACACCAGGGAAAGAGGTAACCCACGATAGTTTTTAGGGTTCGGTTTTCGCAGGTCTTGGAATTCAGTCTTAAAGTCTAATACATCCTGTAGCAATCAACATAACAAATATAAGCAGAACTGTTACAACATTCATTAAAAACTGTGATGTAGATTAGTCTTTGTCTATACAAAACATCAAGCCTTTATCGCAGGATTTTTGACAGAATACAAATGAAGCATGTTGATGTTGTATTGGCGACATGCAATTTTGCTTATCGAAGTGAACAATCACAAGCTATGTAGCCAGTGGTTTTAAAACATATACGGCTATGAAACCGGTTCTATAAACCGCAAAATCACTGGCAAGTTACTGTAATTCATCGTTTATGCATGATTTTTAGCAAAATGGCCTTTCAGGGGCGAAAAGAGATCTGAAATTTATTTTAAATGAAAAAATTTCACTTAGGTAACTGCGCTTTTTGTCTGACAAAAAGATGTACACGCTACTGATTTTTTATGGTTTACAGGAGCCGGATTTGACTTAGGAGGTCGGTTGCGACGGAATAATCGATGAGAATTTATTCACTTTTCCAATCGCAACTCATAAGAAATGCTTACGCATTGATTATGGCTCCATTCACAAATATTTTACTTTTTCGTTTAAAAATTCACCGGCATGAAAAAAGTAAGAATTTCAGGTCCTTTGACGGAACCCCTTGATGGCAGTGAGGAAATCGGAATTTTCCGCTCTGGATGTAAGCAAAAGTTTCATTCATATTGCTCAATTGTTAGCAATGTTGCTGTACATTTCGCTAGCCTGATCTTGCGGGTTATTATTGAGATTGATTAGATGGTCGGATGTGTTGTGGAAAACGCTAAATGAATAAAATTACTCGAAAGGGTCACTTGCGCAGACCAGTATTGTGGCTGAAACGTGCGCTGATACTGTTACTCTGCTTATGGGTAGCGGGCATTCTTCTTTTTTCATTTCTACCGGTACCTTTCTCCGCAGTCATGGTGGAGCGGCAGGTTTCAGCCTGGCTGACCGGTGATTTTGGCTACGTCGCACATTCCGACTGGGTACCGATGAGTGAAATTTCCTCACCAATGGCGCTCGCGGTGATGGCCGCTGAAGATCAAAAATTCCCGGAGCACTGGGGTTTTGATGTGGATGCTATCCAGTCCGTTCTGGACAAAGATGGCGGCAAAATGCGCGGTGCCTCGACGTTATCCCAGCAAACTGCCAAGAATTTGTTCCTTTGGGACGGGCGCAGCTGGGTGAGAAAAGGGCTGGAAGCGGGGCTGACAGTCGGAATCGAAACAGTTTGGACTAAACGCCGCATTCTGACGGTATATCTGAATATCGTGGAATTTGGTGACGGCGTATTTGGTGTGGAACAGGCTTCACAGCATTTCTTCCACAAACCAGCCAGTCGTCTTACCGCCTCTCAGGCGGCCTTGCTGGCGGCGGTGTTACCTAATCCTCATCTGTTCAAGGTGAATGCTCCTTCCGCTTATGTACTGCGTCGCCAGCAATGGATACTTCGCCAGATGAGTCAGCTTGGCGGTGAGTCTTTCCTGCAAGAGCATAAACTTCATTAGCAGCCGACGTTTTTGCGAAATAAAAAAGGACAGCCCGGAAGCTGTCCTTTTTCGTTGTAGCGGGCTGAATCTTAATTATTTAACGTAAGTGAACGCCGTTGTGACGTGTTTAACGCCGCTGACGCCAGCCGCAATGCCAGCCGCCGATTTACCTTCTTCCTGAGTGACCAGACCCAGCAGGAAGACTTCACCGTTTTCAGTGGTGACTTTCACGTTAGAGGATTTCACAGAATCGCTGGTCAGTAACTGAGAGCGGACTTTGGTAGTGATCCATGTATCCGTTGACGCGGTGCCCATGCTGACTGGCTTGCCTGTACGGATCTCGTTATACACTTCTGTCGCACCGTCTACACCCACAGCAATCTGTTTGGCGCGGGCGGCCATGTCAGGTGTTGGTGTCTGACCGGTCAGCAGGACTTTACCCTGATAGGCAGTAGCCACAATACGGGCTTCATCTTTCAGCTGTTTGTCTTTACTGATAGCGTTGGAAACACGGGCTTCCAGAGTGCTGTCATCAACCTGAGTACCCACGGTACGCGGGTCAGTGGTCGTTTTAGTGGCCACGCCGGCCACGCCAACCACAGCTGCTGCAACACAGCCTTGTAAAAGAAGGGCGCTTAACAATACAGCAAAGAGAGGACTCGCCTTCATTGGATCTCCTTAATCGTCCTGGTGTGGGAACAGCGTATTATCTATCAGGTCACAGAGGCAGTTCACTGTGAGCATATGCATTTCCTGAATACGGGCGCTGCGATGAGAGGGAATACGAATCTCAACATCGTGTGGGCCCAGTAAACCCGCCAGTTCACCGCCGTCATAACCCGTCAAAGCGACAATCGTCATATCGCGGGTTACCGCTGCTTCAACGGCTTTGACAATATCACGGCTGTTGCCGCGGGTCGAAATAGCCAGCAGAACATCACCCGCCTGACCTAAGGCGCGCACCTGTTTGGCATAGATTTCATCATGCAAGCGATCATTCGCAATCGCGGTCAGCACAATGTTATCTGCACATAGTGAGATTGCAGGAAGGCTCGGACGTTCAGTTTCAAAACGATTAATCAGACTGGCGGAAAAATGCTGAGCATTCGCCGCAGAAGTGCCGTTGCCGCAGCACAGAATCTTATTGCCGTTGAGCAGCGATTGCACCAGCGTCATCGCGGCGCGCGAAATCGCGTCAGGCAAGGCTTCTGCCGCTGCAATCTGAGTTTGGATACTTTCTGTAAAGCAGACTTTGATTCTATCCAGCACGGGTTTTCGTCCAGTCAGTCGTCGTAATATTTATTCCGCATTGAATGCATCACGCAGCCATTCTATCTGGCTGCCGGTGATAGCTAATACATCAAAACGGCAAGATGATGTGTCAAAGCTTGCATTCTTTCCTGCAAGCCAGAAAGACGCCGCGCGTAACAGGCGCTGCTGTTTTTGAACTGTCACGCTGGCCGCCGCACCGCCAAAATCAGCGTTACGCCGGTAGCGGACTTCTACAAACACCCAGGTTTGCTGGTCACGCATGATAAGGTCAATTTCACCTGCGCGGCAGGCCACGTTGGCGGCCACGAAGATTAACCCGGCTCTTTCAAGATAACGTCGGGCAAAGGCTTCGTACTTATCGCCACATGCCCGCGTCTTAGACAAAAAATTGTTCATTAGTACGTCCCTGTACCTGCCATGGCTGAGCATTCCCGGCTCAGCGGCGCGGTCAGGTTTCTCTTATGAAGAAACCGGCACCAGCGAACCCTGGCGGTATTGCAGCCACGGCAGTTTGCGATGAATAACGCAATTCTCATTGGCGCTCAGGTCGCCAGTGCTGCCGGAAACCTGGAAGCCAGGCAATGTGCGCATCTGCGAGAAGTGATTCGCCAGACTCCAGGCATCAATCCCCATCGCGTAGAGGCGAACCAGCGAGTAGTCGTTACCGAATTTTGCAGCGGCCTGCTGCATCAGCGCCGGGTTGACACCCGCCAGCAATGGAATATCGCTGAACTGCACGCCTTCCATTTCCAGACGATAATCCGGACCTGCACCTGCCTGATAGCTGCGGGAACTGGCGTAAACGGAAGGATGCACGCGGCCATTTACGGCCAGATCCAACATCGGTTTAATCAGTGTCAGTTCACTTTGCGTTGCCACAACATAAACGGAATCCACTGCGCCGCCGGAGCTGCCCTGAGTAATCTGCGCATCGGTTGGCGGAGCCGGAATGGTGATCCCACCAATAGTGACGCCCTGCGATTGTGCCGGTGCGGCTGCATCGGTGGCGATAACCGGTGTACCGGTCAGACGGATACCACTGCCGATAGAAGAACGTAATTCGCCGGCTGAGCCGAGACCTTGTTTCAGCACGGTCTGGCCACCCAGTTTTTGCCATTCGTTAGCAAAAGCCTGCGCGATACGGTCACCAAAGTTGCCTCGCGGAACCAGTAACAGCGGCATACGTTTTTGCTCCGCCCACATGTGGCGCGCGGCGTCCTGCGCTTCGTCTTCCGGCGAGAGCGCAAAGTAACAGATATTCGGGCTGTTTTTCTCAGTTTCTGGCTGATTAAGCGCTAAAACATTCAGCGGAGTCTGATCTGAAGAGAGTTCGTTGACCTGATCTTTGAGCAGCGGGCCGACAACCAGCGTGGCGCCATCTTGCTGAGCCTGTGTCAGAAGCGCGGCCAGCGGCTGACCATTGGTGTCATACACTTTCACCTGCGCATTGCTGCTGGCGACAGGCGCTGTCACTGCTGGCGTTGCAACAGGCTGTGCCTGAGCGGGATCGGTCTGCGGCTGGCTGGCATCCGGTGCGGAAGTACTCACCGCTGCGTTCGGATCTGCCGGTGGCTGCGTTTGTGTATTCGGGTCAGCAGGCGTCGCTTGCGGGGCTGGCTGGCTTAGCTGACCGTTCATTGCCGCGTTGAAACCTTGCGAAATTGCATTCCCGTAAACCTGCGCAGGGCCGCTCATCGGCAGGAAAAGCGCAATTTTGCCGGTGGAGGCAGGCTGGAAATTCAGCACATTGTTCAGCTGTGTCGGCAGGGTTTTCGCTGCCGGGTTCACCGGATAACGACGCTGCCAGTCTTTGATCCCGGCTTTCAGCAGATCAGGATCCTGCTTGTTGCTCTGCCAGACACTCAGTAAATCCAGCCATCCCTGCAAGGTGTTTTCGTCGGCATTAATCACAATGCTGTTGACGTCCTGCGCGGACATTTGCGTCAGCGCTGTCCAGGTCTGGTCAATGTTGTCCTGATGCAGTTTGCCCTGCACCAGCGGTTCCTGAGCGATGTACGCGCGGATCAGCCCGAGGCTGGTGCGTCCCTGACTGGCATCGATTTGCGCCTGATAGTAACGCGCTTTCTGATCGTTGGTCAGATTGCCTGGGTCTATCTGGCTCAGACTGGTGGCAGCGGCCTGATAATTTTTCTGGGCTACCTGCACTTCCGCGCTGGTCAGTTGCTGTTCGCGTGTTTGTGCGGCGGTCAGATTTTGCGGCACTTTAGCCAGTTGTTCCGCCGCCTGAGGCACTTTGCCTTCGCGTATCAGGGCACGCACTGCAAGCAATTGCCAGTCAGCCTTGTTATCATCACCGCTTTGCTGTGCCTGTTGCAGATAATAGTCAGAGCTGCCGGACGCTGCGCCCTGGACACTTTCAGTGGGTGCTTGTGGCGCCTGACCGGAACAGCTGGCGAGAAGCATCGCCACAATAATGGCAGGGAGTAAACGTCCCGAACGGGTACGAAAGGTCATTGAGGAAGGCATTCAGTTTCCAGTGATGTTTTTTCAAGATGCTCAATATTAAATCGGCAATCCGGATGAAACAATGAATCAAGACGATCAAGCAGATATTTCTGCCTCAACGCTGTATATCGTACCGACGCCAATTGGCAATTTAGGGGATATTACCCAACGCGCGCTGGCCGTACTGAACAGTGTAGATTTGATTGCCGCAGAAGACACCCGCCACACCGGATTGCTGCTGCATCATTTCGCAATCACCGCCAAAATGTTTCCGCTGCATGATCATAATGAACAGCAGAAAGCCGAGCATTTACTGGCGAAATTGCAGGAAGGACAGACCATCGCGCTGGTATCCGATGCCGGTACGCCGCTGATCAATGACCCCGGTTATCACCTGGTGCGTCGTTGTCGTGAGGCGGGTATTCGCGTGGTGCCGTTACCGGGTGCCTGTGCGGCAATCACCGCGTTGTGCGCCGCCGGTTTGCCTTCCGACCGTTTCTGTTACGAAGGATTTCTGCCAGCCAAAACTAAATCACGCAAAGATACGTTGCAGGCGTTAATCGAAGAACCGAGAACGCTGATTTTCTACGAATCTACTCACCGCCTGCTCGACAGCTTACAGGATATGGTCGAAGTGTGGGGGCCGCAGCGTTATGTGGTGCTGGCGCGTGAGCTGACCAAAACCTGGGAAAATATTCACGGTGCGCCGGTGGGCGAACTTCTGGCCTGGGTGCAGGAAGTGGAAACACGCCGGCGTGGTGAAATGGTGTTGATTGTTGAAGGCCATAAAATCGACACCGAAGCCTTACCGGCAGAAGCACTGCGTACTCTGGCGCTGTTGCAAAAAGAATTGCCACTGAAAAAAGCCGCCGCGCTGGCCGCGGAAATCCACGGTGTGAAGAAGAATGCGTTGTATAAATACGCGCTTGATGAGCAAGAGGGTGACAAATAGGGCGTAATACCCTATCATCCGCCGCGGAGTTGACCAGACAGTCGCCGCTTCTTTGCCGTCCCTTTCGGGGGAGACAGAAGGAGGGGAGGAAAGTCCGGGCTCCATAGGGCAGGGTGCCAGGTAACGCCTGGGAAGCGCGAGCTTACGACAAGTGCAACAGAGAGCAAACCGCCGATGGCCCGCGCAAGCGGGATCAGGTAAGGGTGAAAGGGTGCGGTAAGAGCGCACCGCGCGGCTGGCAACAGTTCGTGGCATGGTAAACTCCACCCGGAGCAAGGCCAAATAGGGGTTCACATGGTACGGCCCGTACTGAACCCGGGTAGGCTGCTTGAGCCAGTGAGCGATTGCTGGCCTAGACGAATGACTGTCCACGACAGAACCCGGCTTAACGGTCAACTCCCTCGTCAAAAGGAAGCCCGCGTAGCTAACACTACGCGGGCTTTCGTCTTTCTATTATCCTGGAACTCTTTCCAAAAAATTCACACCGGCATATCAATCAGCAGCGCCCGCAATGGCGTAATGGCCGAAACTACCAGACTGTTTTCCTGATGGATGAATGCGCCATCGCCACAGGCCAGCTTTTGAAGCTCACGGCTGACCGAACCCTGTGCATCTATTTGCCCGTGAATTGATTGCAAATAGGCACGCGGTCCGCGCACCGGCAGCGTGATTTTCTCACCCTCCTCTAAATCGAGATGATGGATCCACACGTTTTGCCGCAGTTGCAGGCTGCCATTTTCACCGTCCGGTGACGCCAGCAGGAAATGCCTGGTGTCCGGCAGCGTCATTTTCTGCGTGAGTGCATTTTCATGCTCGGGGCAGGCATCAAGCCACAGCTGCATCCGTGTCAGCGGCTGACTGACGCTGATGTTCAGTTCGCTGTAACTGACATTGGGCTGTGTTGATAATAATGCCGCTTCACCGGCTTGCGCCCGGATGCTGTTGCCTGCGCTGTCGCGATATTCCGCGGCACCTTGCAGGACGATATTCAGGACATCAACCCGCGGATAGGTGCGTGGCTGGAAACTGGCACCCGGCGCCAGCACTTCCTGATTCAGTACGCGCAGTGACGCATAGCCCATCAGTTTGGGATCAAAGTAATGGCCAAAGGAAAATGTATACCGTGCCTGGAGCCAGCCAAAGTCAGCGGTACCGCACTCTTTTGCCGTTCTGCTGGTGATCATGGCGGTCGCCTCTCTTAAAAATTTCGATGTATAAATGGTAAGCGTCTGGACGTGCGATTGTTAGCCAGTTAATCTGATCGCTATATTCAAATTTCCTGAAAGAGAAGAGAATGGCTAAGGATCGCGCACTCACACTGGAAGCCTTACGGGTCATGGATGCTATTGACCGCCGGGGCAGTTTTGCCGCTGCTGCCGACGAGCTGGGCCGCGTCCCGTCTGCACTGAGCTACACCATGCAGAAGCTGGAGGAAGAGCTGGACGTTGTGTTATTTGACCGTTCAGGTCATCGGACAAAATTCACCAATGTTGGCCGTATGTTGCTCGAACGCGGGCGGGTTTTACTGGAAGCGGCCGATAAGCTGACCGTCGATGCTGAAGCCTTAGCACGCGGCTGGGAAACCCACATCACCATCGTTTGTGAAGCCTTATCACCAGCCGCACAGTTATTCCCGCTGATTGAAAAACTGGCGCTGAAAGCCAATACCCAGGTTTCGCTGATTACCGAAGTGCTGGCAGGGGCGTGGGAACGTCTGGAGCAGGGGCGTGCAGATATTGTGATCGCGCCCGATATGCATTTTCGTTCCTCTACCGAAATTAACAGCCGTAAGCTGTATAAACTTGTCAGTGTTTATGTGGCCGCACCGGATCACCCGATCCATCAGGAAGCCGAACCGTTATCTGATGTGAGCCGGGTGAAATACCGCGGGATTGCGGTGGCCGATACCGCCCGTGAACGACCGGTGCTCACCGTTCAGCTGCTGGATAAACAACAGCGTCTGACCGTGAGTACGATTGAAGAAAAACGCAAGGCGTTGCTGGCAGGATTAGGCGTGGCGACGATGCCTTATCCGATGGTTGAGAAAGACATCGAGGAAGGGCGTCTGCGGGTGGTCAGCGCGGAATATAACCGTGAGACGGATATCATCATGGCCTGGCGCCGCGACAGCATGGGCGAGGCAAAAGCCTGGTTCCTGCGTGAAATTCCAAAATTACTGGCGACGCGGGAAGCGAAGTCATAAGTTCTTCCCCTTGTGAAAGGGGAAGGAACAAAAAGATCAGAAGCGTTTGTCGCGGCCGTGATCAGACTCTAAATCCTGTGCCGGTCCGGTCGAAATAATCCCGTAAGGATTGATGGTCGCGTGGCTGCGGTAATAGTGATTACGGATATGTGCAAAATCCACCGTGTCACGAATGCCCGGCATCTGGTAGATATCGCGCAGGAAACCGTACAGATTCGGATAATCGCTGATGCGGTGACGATCGCACTTGAAGTGCGTGACGTACACTGGATCAAACCGCACCAGTGTGGTCCACAGTCGAAGATCGGCTTCGGTCAGCTGGTTGCCGGTCAGATAACGGTGCTGACTCAGCAATTCCTCGGCCCGGTCAAGTGCCGAGAAAACACCATCAACTGCTTCATCATAAGCGTCCTGAGACGTGGCAAAACCCGCTTTATAAACGCCATTATTGATTTGCGGATACACCCACTCATTAACCTCATCAATCGCCGGACGTAATGACGGCGGATAATAATCCCCGGCTTTGGCACCCACGGCATCAAACGCGGTGTTAAACATACGGATGATATCGGCGGATTCATTGCTGACGATGGTCTGCTGTTTTTTATCCCACAGAATAGGCACAGTGACGCGACCGGTATAATCGTTCTGCGCCCGCAGATAGATTTCATACGCATAATTCAGATGATACAAATCATCGCCGGTCGCCGCCGGAAAATCAGTGCCGAAAGTCCAGCCATGCTCCAGCATCAGCGGATGAACGACCGAGACAGGAATAATATCGTCCAGTCCTTTCAGTGTCCGCATCAATAATGTGCGGTGTGCCCACGGACATGCCAGGGAAACATACAGATGGTAGCGGTCGCGCTCTGCGGCAAAACCACCCACACCATGCTCGCCCGGCGCGCCATCTGGCGTTATCCAGTTACGAAACTGCGCTGCTGAACGTTTGAAATGACCACCGGTCGACTTGGTGTCGTACCAGGTGTCCTGCCAAACGCCATTCACTAGTTGTCCCATATTTCCTCCAATAAATGTGAAAAAGGGCGAGGTGATAAATCACATCGCCCTGCAGGTTACTTTTTTGTCTTATTTAATTATAGCTTGGTTGCTGCTCCCTGGTGCCGGGGCAATTACCAGTTTTTCTTGATCAGGCGGTCGATGCTGAATGCGCCCGGACCGGATGCGAACAGTACGAAGAAACCACCGGCGATGGACAGGTTTTTCATGAACATCATCTGGTTCACGCCCTGTGCGAAATCAGTGTGGAAGATCAGCGCAGTCAGAATGGTAAAGATTGCAGTGATCAGCGCCGTAGTACGGGTGAAGAAACCAAACAGAATCGCCAGACCGCCGCCAAATTCTAACAGGATGGTCAATGGCAGGAAGAAGCTTGGCACGCCCATTGAGGTCATGTAACCGGCAGTCGCGGTGTAACCGTTAATTTTGCCCCAGCCTGCAACGATAAACAGGATTGGCATCAGAATACGTGCAACCAGCAAAGCGGTGTCTTGTAACTTGTTCATTTTCTACTCCAGATTGATATGCCCAAAGGGGGCTAAAAGTGTTATCGGCCCGGTCAGAAAATGTTTCATGCCGTTACCGCATCAGTTGATGACGAGATAATAAGTCGGATGGTTGCGCTTTGTTAGCAAGTAAAACTGTTGGAATGCTTCAAATTAATTGAACAGCTGAGGGATTGTTATTCAAAAAGAAAAGGGCTGATTGTTTTCCAATCAGCCCTTTTAACAGGAGGAGGTTGAGGCTATTTGTTGCCGATGGTCTTACGGAACAACCTGACGGTGCCCCAGATACCAAAAGCGCGCCGTGACCAGCGGACGATCGCACTGGGATGGCGGATACCGTAAACTGCCAGCAGGCTTGAGCCCACGACCAGATATTTACGCATATCCACCAGTTTTACCCAGTAATGATCGACTTTTGCGGTGGCCTCCAGCCAGTCAGAACCGGCCTGAGAAAGCTCGCCACGCTGACGCTCAATTTTGCGCAGCAGCCTGACTTTTTCGATAGCGCGGTCCGGAATACTCATTGCTCGTCATCCTTTTCCAGCAGGGCGCGGTCGACGTCCAGTTGCTTGCGGGTGAGGCTGAGCAGGGTGGAACGTTTGGCTTTCGCCAGCGTCATCGCACCGAGGATCACTGCCAGAAGCAACAATACGCCCGTTGTCGTCGCTATTGCCGTAAGACGATAGGCGGGATCGATGGCCCAGAAGAGAACCACCAGCAAACTCATAAGACCAAAAGCGGTAAATATCAGGGTAATACCGGCCATGAGCAGCAATTGGAAAATATTGGCCTTTTCCTCTTCCAGCTCAACAACAGCCAGTCTGACACGTGTTTCAACAATACTCACCACGACAGTGGCGATACGGGAAACAATGTCAAACAGCCCTTTACCCGGTCCTTGTGGTGCAGGTTTGATTGGCTCTGCCATAATTAGCGGCGGGCTAACAGAACGCCAATGACAACGCCGACTGCGGCACCAATACCGACGCCAGTCCAGGGTTTTTCATGTACGTAATCGTCAGCTTTGCCGGCAATTTCTTTGGTCTGGTAGGCAATCTTATCGCCCGTATCGCCCAGACGTTCGCGGGTATCTTTGAGCAGAGATTCTGCTTTGCCACGCAGTTTATCGAGTTCAGCTTTCGGCTTATCGGTAGAGGTCTGGAGAACTTCTTCCAGGGTGTCCGCCAATGACTTGAGTTCAGCGCGCAGTTGTTCTGATGTATTACTAGCCATGTGTAAGTCACTCCATACGTTAACTGATTCGAACTTTTAACATAGCGGATATTCGGGTGATCGCAAATGCGAATAATCTGTTTAGACCCGCAGAAACCCTGAAAAATCCGCTATATCGCGGTAAATCGATCTCCGGAAATCGACCCTGACAGAGACAATTATTTGCCTTCAGCTTCTTTCAGTTCAGACTTCGCTTCATCCAATTTCTGCTGCTTTTTGATGACTTTGTCATGGTCGCCTTTCGCCTGAGCTTCTTTCAGTTCCTGCTCACGTTCCGCAACTTTTTCACGTTTTTCTTCAATATTTTTCTGCTTTTCGGCTTTTAAACCCGCATCGGTACAATGTGCTTTGTTCTCACGCAGCGCCTTTTCCAGACCGTCAACGCGGTTCTGATTATTGTGCGCACGGGCTTCTTCGATTTGCTTTTGGATTTCGTGTTGCTTGGTCATGCAGCTTTCCGGCTGGGACGCAGCAAACGCGGTAGTAGCGAAGAATAATGTCGGGACAAGCGTGAGGGCAGATAAAGTGAGTTTCATCGTCGGTTTTCCTTTTGACAGTTAAGTGAGTTTGGCACTTAATTCCATTTGTTGATGCGTTTTGTGAATAAATAACTTAGGAATCATGTCATCGGTGAATGTATGGATAACTGAGACGAATCTTAAGTATCAGGTTATCCAAACTTCAGACGGTCGCGGTCCAGTTTATGGATCCACGCTTTCGCGGTTGGCGGTTCGTAGAACTGAATCATAAATCCTGGCGGCAGAATGTCCTGCAAGGCTTCTTCTGCCAGTTTGCGCTGAGATGCAGAATCAAGCTGAACCACCAGCCCGTCATTGAGCGGCGTGATACTTTTGATGTGGATTCCCCGCTGGCTGAGGCTCTGATATACATAAAAACCGTCAGGCAACGACGTCCCGGTTCTGGCAGGACGGATTTGCAGCGCGCTGGCAGGTACCGGCAGGCGCGATAATGCCAGGCCGAACATGGCTACGATCGCCACTAACATGAGCATTCCCGGCCAGAAAAATGACCGGCTTTTCAGCCTCTGGCTCATGATGCGCTCTTACCTTTGTTCTGGCGATCAGCATGTTTTTTCCGCCACAACACCCAGATTGACCCCACCAGACCGCCGATTAATAACAGCACCGGCAACAGCATCAGGCAATTCATGACCTGATCCTCATACTTGAGGAACAGCGGAGTTTTCCCGAGGAAATACCCCAGCGAAGTCAGGATCAGGATCCACAACAGTCCGCTGACCCAGTTGAAAAACTGAAATCGACTGTTGCTCAGGCCTGACAGACCGGCAATCGTTGGCAGGAGTGTGCGGACAAATGCCAGAAAACGGCCAACTAACAGCGCCGAAAGGCCGTGTTTATGGAAAAGCGCATGTGCGCGTTCGTGATAATGCACGGGAAGATGTGCCAGCCAGCTTTGAACTATTCGTGTATTTCCCAGCCATTTTCCCTGTGCGTAACTGAGCCAGCAACCGAGACTGGCGGCACTCGTAAGCAGGAAAAGCGTTAACGGGAAGTTCATGGCGTCTTTGGCAATCAATACTCCGACCAGGATCAGGAGGCTGTCACCGGGCAAAAAAGCCGCAGGAAGCAGGCCGTTTTCCAGAAAAATGATCATGAATAAAATCAGGTACAGCGCCCAGACCAGCGAAGGGTCCGCGAGAGTTTTATAATCTTGTTGCCAGAGGGCATCGATGAGTGAGCTGATAATTTCCATCTGTCGTGTGAAACTCCATCATTTTCAGTGAGTCAGCGAAGGCATCAGCGGAGAAATTGTCTCGACGCTGCCTGCCGGGCTGATAGGTTAGCCAAGTCCCTGGCCGGTTCTTTATTTCTGTAACCGTTGTTTCCGATGCTGTTATTTCTGATCCCATTGTATTTACGCGCCATTTTGCTTTCTGAAACGCGGCACAAACGGGTAAAAAAAGTGGTCTAACTGTAACAAAATACCAATAACTCAGACAGGTAAATATAGCGCGTTGAGACCGATCATTTAAGTCTGAAGCGCGTTTGGGAAAGGGTTTTACATTGGCTGACACTACTCGACAGTGCCTGACAGGTTCAGCGGGAGAGAGGGCAGAGAGAGTAAAACGGCAGGTTGGGGGAATTAACCTGCCTTAAAGGGAATTATTTGGTGTTGAGTAAAGGGGGATCGAGATGAACGACCGGGTTTTCTGAGTACAGATAACGGTCTACATTGAACTCGAAATCATCACTGGTCGCGCGGAAAAGCATTTGTTTGGTGTTTTCCAGATGCTGCCACATCGCCAGTTTCGCGGCATGCGGATCACGGCGGATCAGCGCTTTGAGGATCAGGTCATGATCCTCACACCAGCTTTCAATCGATTTCTCATCGATATGCTCATGCAGTTTTCGCCAGTATGGGTTGTGTAACCGCTGGCTCCACATCTTCTCAACAATGGTCGCCAGTGCGCTGTTTTGCGTCGCCTGTGCAACCTGCACGTGGAATTTCAAATCCCACTCAGAATCACGAAAACGATCTTCCTGCCGGGCATGTTCCTGAATTTCCATCAGACGCATGATGTCTTGTTTTGTCACCTGGGTCGCAGCGAATTCAGCGATGTTACTTTCAATCAGTTGACGGGCCTGCAAAAGCTCAAACGGACCGGAGGTTCCAAACTCACTTCCACAATCCGGCACGACAAGATGGCGCTGCTGGTTGGACATGACATGAATGCCCGACCCTTTACGCACTTCCACGTAACCTTCCACTTCAAGCATGATAATCGCTTCACGCACCACGGTGCGGCTGACATCCATTTCATCGGAAATCAGACGTTCGGCCGGTAACTTCTCGCCAACCGGATACAAACCCGTTTCGATCCGTTCCTTGAGCGTGGCAGCCAGTTGTTGGTAGAGGCGTCTGGTGTCTGTGGATTCCATATGAGTGCTCTTTAAAGTAGTGAAACCTGTAAGAAGTAAATGTCGGACAGACCTGTGAACTTATTATACAAGTACCAGTATACGATTTACGAAAGGCTGTTGCACCGTGCATTGGACAGAAAGGTTTTGGAGAAATGTCAGAAAACAGCAAAGCCCGGTAAAAGAGTTACCGGGCTGTCGTGCTGGTGATCAGGCTTTTGCGGTTTTAAGTGCAGCCGGAGCCACTTCTGCGGCGGACCGGTTTTGCAGAACGGTCCAGATGATGATGGCGCCCAGCAGGTCGAAGACCGCAAGCGCTGCAAACAGCGGGCTGAAACCAATGGTATCGGCCAGTGCACCCACCACCAGGGCGAACATGGTACTTGCCATCCAGGCTGCCATACCGGTCAGACCGTTGGCTGTCGCCACTTCGTTACGACCGAACACGTCAGAAGACAAGGTGATCAGCGCACCGGACAGTGACTGGTGAGCAAAGCCACCCACACACAGTAGGGCGATAGCGGCGTAAGGGCTGGTGAACAGGCCGATCATGCCAGGGCCAATCATCAGAACCGCACCCATGGTCACGACCATTTTACGGGAAACGATCAGGTTAACTTTGAAGTACTTCTGGAATAACGGTGGCAGATAACCGCCGAGGATACAGCCGAGGTCAGCGAACAGCATCGGCATCCAGGCAAACATCGCGATTTCTTTCAGGTTAAAACCATACACTTTGAACATGAACAGCGGGATCCATGCGTTGAAGGTCCCCCAGGCAGGTTCAGCCAGGAAACGTGGCAGCGCGATGCCCCAGAACTGGCGGTTACGCAGGATCTGCCAGGCAGACATTTTCTTGCCGTTGTCGGTCTGGTGCTGTGCTTCCTGACCTTCCAGAATGTACTCACGTTCTTCAGGGCTGAGTTTTTTCTGATCTTTAGGATGCTTATAGAACACCAGCCAGCTCAGAGCCCATACCATGCTTAACGCGCCGGTAATGATGAAGGCCAGCTGCCAGCTGTGCATCACGATGCACCAGACGACCAGGGGTGGCGCAATCATCCCGCCGATAGAGGAACCGACGTTGAAGTAACCGACGGCAATAGAACGCTCTTTAGCCGGGAACCATTCGCTGCTGGCTTTCAGGCCGGCAGGGATCATCGCGGCTTCAGCCATACCGACAGCGCCGCGGGCGATAGCCAGACCACCCCAGCTGCTGGCCAGTGCAGTCGCCATACAGAAGACGGCCCACATAATGGCAAACATCGCGTAACCGACTTTGGTGCCCATCACGTCAAGAACGTAACCGGCCACCGGCTGCATCAGGGTATAGCAGGCGGAATACGCGGCGATAATATAAGAATATTGCTGTGTGCTGATGTTCAACTGGCTCATCAGCGTTGGCGCTGCGGCGGCAATGGCGTTACGTGTCAGATAACCCAGGATCGTGCCGCATGTAACCAGCGCGATCATGTACCAGCGTAACCCTTTAATCTTAGCCATTTAACTCTCTCCCAGTAAATAATCCGGCGATGACAGCGACAGGCTGTCAGGGCGTATTTCGCACCACCTCAGTAAGCGTGGGGTTCTGGCTTTCCTTAACGTTTTCCGGGTATCACGCCGCCAGAAGATTTCACTGGGAGCTGCCCGATGCTTTACGCACTGCGTTATTGTTATTTGTGCGTAATGATCCGATGAACGTCCTGGACACCAGAATAAATGCTTCGCCATGGTCTGATTGAGCCTGGGAAGTGATTTGCCCGGGCAACAGCGAAAGGACGTGGCAGGTAATCTCTGACGCTCTTGTCCGGGCGAAGCAAAGATAACTTGTCATACAGATTTAAAATTTGAATGACATCACAAAACCACATTTATATTGTGTGGTTACTTAAGTTTTTTAACTTCACGGTTATTTACTTGATTTTACAATGAAAGTCGTAATTAGCTTGACGTGCTTCACACTTTTCATTGGCGGATTAACAAACATGAAAGAATTATAGAAACGTAATTGGTGTGACAACTTCACGAAGTGATTACATCTGATGTGAACAGTTAATGAACAGGATAATTTGTTCTGAATTGACTGATAAAGTGCCTTGCAGATAAGAAGTTTTATCACAGAGGCCTGTACAGCGGGCTGGCGGGACGGTGCAACGCACAGTGAGAAAACGGGAGAGGCGTAAAAAGGTGCCAAAATCGTTTTGTCACATTTGGTACGAATTAACTTGTCATACAGATTTAAAGTTTGAGTGACATCACAAAATCACACTGTGATTGTGAGGATAATAAGACCCAGAGTATTAAAGCTTCAACGTTATTATTTAACAGAGAGTTAGTGTTGATTTTCGGGCCTGGAACGTCGGTCTCTGCGGGTGCATACCCCTAAAAAGAGCTGGACGACAATCTAAATTGGTGTGATAACTTCGCACCATTGAGTGATAACTCTACAGAATTCATGATGAGGAACCTAAGATGGCGCAGTTTTTAACGGAAGACTTCCTTCTCGACACAGAATTCGCACGTCGCCTGTATCACGACTATGCGAAAGATGAGCCAATTTTTGACTACCACTGCCATTTGCCGCCTGAGCTGATTGCGCAGGACTACAAATTCAAAAACCTGTATGAAATTTGGCTGAAAGGGGATCACTACAAATGGCGCGCGATGCGTACCAACGGCGTGCCTGAGCGTATGTGTACCGGCGATGCCAGCGACCGCGAGAAGTTTGACGCCTGGGCTGCAACGGTTCCTCACACTATCGGTAATCCGCTGTACCACTGGACGCACCTCGAGCTGCGCCGTCCGTTCGGTATCACAGGCAAACTGCTTTCTCCTTCTACAGCAGGCGAAATCTGGGAACGCGGTAATGAATTGCTGGCGCAGGATAACTTCTCTGCCCGCGGCATCATGAAACAGATGAACGTGAAAATGGTCGGTACCACTGACGATCCGATCGATTCTCTGGAACACCATAAAGCGGTCGCACAAGATTCAGGCTTTGATATCAAAGTGCTGCCAAGCTGGCGCCCGGACAAAGCGTTCAATATTGAAGCCGCGACTTTCGTGGATTACATGAAAAAGCTGGAAGCCGCGTCGGATGTTTCCATCACCCGCTTCAGCGATCTGCGTGATGCCCTGAAAAAACGTATGGATCACTTTGCCGCGCACGGTTGCAAAGTGTCTGATCACGCGCTTGACGTCGTGGTTTACGGCGAAGCGGATGATGCGACGCTGGACGGCATTCTGTCCCGTCGTCTGAACGGTGAAACACCAACTACGCAGGAAATTGCTCAGTTCAAAACCGGCGTTCTGCTGTATCTGGCTTCTGAATATCAGCGTCGTGAATGGGTACAGCAATACCACATTGGCGCGCTGCGCAATAACAACACCCGCATGTTCCAGCTGATCGGCGCAGACGTAGGTTTCGACTCCATTAACGACCAGCCACTGGCAGAACCACTGTCAAAACTGCTGGGTGCACAGGGTCTGGCCGGTGGCCTGCCAAAAACCATTCTTTACTGCCTGAACCCGCGTGATAACGAAGTGATCGGCACTATGGTCGGTAATTTCCAGGGTGAAGGGATGCCGGGCAAAATGCAGTTCGGTTCCGGATGGTGGTTTAATGACCAGAAAGACGGCATGCAACGTCAGATGACACAGCTTGCCAATCTGGGCTTACTGAGCCGCTTCGTTGGCATGCTGACTGACAGCCGCAGCTTCCTGTCTTATACGCGTCATGAATATTTCCGTCGCATCCTGTGCCAGATGATTGGCCGCTGGGTAGAAGATGGCGAAGCGCCGGCAGATATCGAATTGCTGGGTAACATGGTGAAAAACATCTGCTTCGATAACGCGAAGCAATATTTCCAGATTGAACTGAATTAAAACGTCTGAAGGAGCGCAGGTTCCTGCGCTCCTGAAAATAAATACTGAAATAACAGATAATTATTCCAACAATGAACGACGGCCACAGGGCGTTATCCCGCCCTCAAAGACCGGAGTCTGAGCAAATTAAGGTGAATGTGAGATGCAAAGGTTAAATCGCCGTGACTTCCCTGGCCGTCAGCACCCGGACAAAATTATCCAGTTTGGTGAGGGTAACTTCCTGCGGGCGTTTGTTGACTGGCAAATCGACTTGCTGAATGAACATACCGATCTCGATGCGGGTATTGTGGTTATCCGCCCAATTGATACTGATTTTCCACCTTCACTGAGTACACAGGATGGTCTGTACACCACCATCATCAGCGGTCTGAACGAGCAGGGTGAAACGGTGCGTGATACCCGCATCATCCGTTCCGTTAACCGCGAAATTAATATCTATCATCAGTTTGATGACTATCTGGCGCTTGCCCGCGACCCGAATATTCGCTTCGTGTTCTCTAATACGACTGAAGCCGGTATCAGCTTCGTCGAGAGCGACCGTCTGGAAGATGCGCCCCCGGCCAGCTTCCCGGCCAAACTGACCCGTTTGCTGTTTGAGCGTTTTACCCATTTCGCCGGTGCTGCTGATAAAGGCTGGGTTCTGCTGCCATGCGAACTGATTGATTACAACGGCAAAGCATTGCGTGAGCTGGTGCTGCGTTACGCACAGCTTTGGGCGTTGCCTGCGGCATTCACGCAGTGGCTGGAAAACAGCAATACGTTCTGCTCAACGCTGGTGGACCGCATTGTGACCGGTTATCCGCGCAGCGAAGTCGACAGTCTGCAGGAAGAACTTGGCTATCAGGACAGCTTCTTTGACAGCGCCGAACACTTCTATCTGTTTGTCATTCAGGGGCCGAAAAGTCTGGCTCAGGAATTGCGTCTGGACAAACTGCCGCTGAATATCCGTCTGGTTGATGACATCAAGCCGTATAAAGAACGCAAAGTGGCGATCCTTAATGGCGCCCATACCGCGCTGGTGCCGGTGGCGTTCCTGGCAGGACTGAATACTGTGGGCGAATCGATGAATGACCCGCAAATCAGCCGCTTTGTCGAACTGGCTATCGCCGAGGAAATCTCGCCGGTGCTGGATTTACCGCAGGATGAACTGACGTCTTTCGCGCAGGCGGTGCTCAGCCGTTTCCGCAATCCGTTCATCCAGCATCAGCTGCTGTCGATTGCCCTGAACGGTATGACCAAATACCGCACGCGCATTTTGCCGCAGCTGCTGGCGAGCCAGGAAAAGAATCAGCTTCTGCCTCCGCGCCTGACCTTTGCGCTGGCGGCGTTACTGGCGTTTTACCGGGGTGAGCGTGACGGTGAGATGTATCCGCTACAGGACGATGCACACTGGCTGAGCCGTTTCTCCGAACTGTGGAGTGATGTGCGTAACGGCAGCCTGCCGTTAATCGGCCTGGTGGAAACCGTGCTGGCAGATGAAGAACACTGGGGACGCGACCTGAATACCGTGCCGGGTCTGACGGTGAAAGTGACCGAGCAATTGCAGGCGATTGAAGATCGCGGCATGCGTGATGCGTTGGCGGCTTACAGCTAAGAGAGCAACTATGCAAAGTATCATTCAAATTCATACCGCTGATAACGTCGCTGTGGCTTTGCGCGATATCGAGGCGGGCGAGCAGGTGGAAGCGGGCGGATATTCCGTGGTTCTGGCTCAGCCTGTGGCACGTGGTCACAAATTTGCCCTGAAACCGATCGCGTCCGGGGAAAATATTGTGAAATACGGCCTGCCGATTGGTCATGCGCTGGCCGCGATCGAGCCGGGTGTGCATATCCATTCACAAAACGGCAAAACCAATCTCAGCGATCTGGATGAATACCAGTATCAGCCAGATTTCGCCATCGTGCCGGAACAGATGGCGGATCGTGACGTGCAGATTTTCCGCCGTAATAACGGGCAGGTCGGGATCCGTAACGAACTGTGGCTGATCCCGACCGTTGGCTGCGTCAACGGTATCGCGCGCCAGATCCAGTCACGTTTCCTGAAGGAAACTAATGACGCAGAAGGTATCGACGGCGTTTACCTGTTCACGCACCCGTTTGGTTGTTCGCAACTGGGCGATGATCATGTCAACACCCGTACCATGCTGCAAAACATGGTACGTCACCCGAATGCGGGTGCCGTGCTGGTGATCGGCCTGGGTTGTGAAAACAATCAGGTGGATGTATTTCGTGAAACGCTGGGTGAAGTTGACGAAGAGCGCGTGCGTTTTATGACGCTGCAAAAATTCGATGACGAAGTGGAAGCCGGTCTGGAACGTCTGCGTGAACTGTATGCCGTGATGCGTGACGATAAACGTGTTCCGGGCAAACTCAGTGAGCTGAAATTCGGGCTGGAATGTGGCGGCTCTGATGGCCTGTCAGGCATTACCGCTAACCCGCTGCTGGGACGCTTCTCCGACTACGTGATCGCCAACGGCGGCACTTCCGTACTGACCGAAGTGCCTGAAATGTTTGGTGCGGAGCGTATTCTGATGAGCCGTTGCCGCGATGAAGGCACGTTTGAGAAAACGGTTCACATGGTGAACGATTTCAAACAGTACTTCATCGAGCATAATCAGCCGATTTACGAGAACCCGTCTCCGGGTAACAAAGCCGGTGGTATCACCACGCTGGAAGAGAAATCCCTGGGCTGCACGCAAAAAGCGGGTCAAAGCCCGGTAATGGATGTGCTGAAATACGGCGAACGCCTGACCACGCCTGGCCTGAACTTGCTGAGTGCGCCGGGTAACGACGCCGTTGCAACCAGTGCGCTGGCGGGTGCCGGTTGTCACATGGTGCTGTTCAGTACCGGACGCGGTACGCCTTACGGTGGTTTTGTCCCGACGGTGAAACTGGCGACGAACAGCGAACTGGCGGCGAAAAAACCGCACTGGATCGATTTCGATGCAGGGCAACTGATCCACGATGTGAGTATGGATCATCTGCTGGGTGAGTTTGTGGATCTGATCGTGGCGATTGCTGATGGCCGCAAAGCCAAAAACGAAATCAACGATTTCCGCGAATTAGCGATCTTCAAAAGCGGCGTCACATTGTAACCGGTCAGGATTGTCGTTAGAATGAAACGGCGTTTCAGTCATGAGGCGCCGTTTTTTTATTTAAAAAAATCGACGTAATCCCCACGTGATTTACACGAAAATCCTCCACGGATGAGATCCCGGACAAATGACCTATTACTGGTTGGCCCAGTCAGTTGGTGTTGTGGCCTTTATGGTCGGCATCACGATGTTTTTCAACCGAAGCGACCGCCGCTTTAAACAACAACTTTCTGCCTACAGCGCCATTATCGGCGTGCATTTTCTGATGATGGGTGCAGCACCAGCGGGCATGAGCGCGTTGCTTAACTCACTGCGCACGCTGATTTCCCTGCGTACCCGTAACCAGTGGATTATGGTGATTTTCATCGTCCTGACACTGGTGTTAGGGCTCAGCCGCGCACATTACTGGGTGGAATTATTACCGGTTGGCGCAACGGTCGTCAGTACCTGGGCGCTGTTTCGCACCAGCGGGCTGACCACGCGCTGCATTATGTGGTGCTCAACCTGCTGCTGGGTGGCGCATAATATCTGGCTTGGTTCGATCGGTGGCTCGCTTATTGAAGGCAGTTTTCTGATAATGAACGGTTTTAACATCATCCGTTTTCGCCGCCTGCAACTGCGTGGCATCGATCCGTTTGAGGTCGAGAAAAAGATCGTTCAGAAGATGGATGAAAATAAAGCAGCGGAGTGAGGGGCCACTCCGCCTGAAGCGGATTTACTCGTCTAATTTCAACGGCGGCAGCTGGCCGAAAATGCTCAGCAAGCCTTCGCCCCAGCCTTTGCGGATCATGTCGAAATACGGGTGCGTTTCAGTGATCCGGTGCTGTTGCGCTGCACTGAAGCTGTCCGTCGGATAGGTCATCACGTCCAGCGGCAGACCGACGGAAAGATTGCTGCGCAGCGTAGAATCCATTGAAATTAGCGCGCATTGCATCGCCTGATCCAGCGCCGTGTCGTAGTTCAGCACGCGGTCAATAATCGGCTTGCCGTACTTACTTTCGCCAATCTGGAAATACGGTGTGTCATGCGTAGCTTCGATGAAATTCCCCTGCGGATAAATGTGGAACAGCCGCAGGCCTTCCCCTTTTATCTGACCGCCAAGCAGCAGATTACAGCTGAAATCGGTGTTTCCACCCTGATTCGCGCCGCTGTCACGGGCAATCACTTCCCGTACTGTTTCACCCAGCAGGCTGGCCGCGTCATACAGCGACTTCACGTTCAGCAGGTTTTCCCGCTCATCGTCTACGCAACGGCGGTGCAGCAGGCTGATAATGCTTTGTGTGGTCGCCAGATTCCCGGCACTCTGGATCACCAGCACGCGTTCATCGCTTTGATGAAAGACATGCAGTTTACGGAAGGTGGAAATATGGTCCACTCCGGCATTGGTGCGGGAATCTGATACAAACACCAGGCCAGAGGACAAGCGCATGGCCACACAGTAAGTCATAAAAAATCTTCCTCAGGCGTCAGGATTATTGGGGTACGTCGAGCATGGCAACCGCCGCGACAGTGCGCATGTCTTCGCTGCCTCCACCCAACCGGATACCGCGAACCGGGCATGCATCAAGATAATCTATGCCGATAGCCAGTTTCAAATGCTGATTCGGTTTGCAGGTGTTGTTGGTGACATCAAAGCTCTGCCAGCGGTCATCCAACCAGGCTTCAGCCCAGGCGTGCATTGCCACATGCGTTGAATCTTCCGAATAAAGATAGCCGCTGACGTAGCGCGCCGGAATGCCCAGACTGCGGCAACAGGCGAGGAAAACGTGGGTATGATCCTGACATACGCCGGTTTGCGCCGAAAAAGCCTGCGACGCGCTATCTTTAACCGTTGTGCTGCCGGGGCTGTAAGGCATTTTCAGCAGCAGTTCGCCCATCAGATTACACAGACTCTCGTGCTGCGCCTGCGGGCGGTAATAACGGCTGGCGAAATCCCGGATCGCCCCGTCGGCTTGCGTCAGCGGGCTGGTACGCAAGAAGACCAGCGGCGAAAGATGTCCGGTATTGTCATCTTCCCTATTGTCTTCAATCTCGACTACACCATTGGCGACAATCGTTATCGCCTGATGGGGCTGATCGAGCGTCAGAACATGCAGCACATTGCCGTAAGCATCCAGCGTACGGGTGGCGTATTCCGGCAACGTCAAATCCCATGACAATATCTTCTGATGGCTGGAATCCTGCGGCGTAAGGCGCAGATATTGCGTGCTGTGTTTAACCTGTTGCGCATAGCTGTAATGCGTCTGATGCGTGACATTCAGTTTCATTATTGAGCCTCCAGATAGGTTTGATGAATGCTCTCAGCGATGGCATTGGTCTGATCAAGGAACTGCATTAACCAGGGGCTGAGGCCCATCTCAACGATCTCTTCCATTTCGGTGAAACGAAGCTGAGCGTGAAGGGTATGGACGCGGCGGCGGGGCAGATTGCCCGCAGTTCCGCCTATTTCCTCCAGCTGTTCGGCCATGATTTCGATACAGGAAAGCAACGAGCGCGGTAATTCGCGACGCAGAACCAGCAGTTCCGCGATGCGCTTCTGACTGAGCTGCTGCTTGTACAAGGTATGGAACGCTTCGCGGGCGCTGACGGCGCGCAGTAAAGTGTCCATCCGGTAGTACTCACGTACCGGATCTTCATCGGCATTCAGCAGCTGATTTTTGGCATCCAGTAGGCGCGCGGTGCTGTCTGCGCGTTCCAGCATGGTCCCGAGGCGGATAAAGTTCTGCGCATCGCTGCGTAGCAAGGTGCCAAACATCGCGCCACGGAAGAGATGTGAGCGCTCCTTAACCCAGTCGAAGAAAGAGTCCGCCCCGGCAGAACCGACGCCCTGACGGCGGATCAGTTTCATCTCAATCCAGGTGGCATTAATGCTTTCCCAGACTTCAGATGACAGGCTGCCGCGCACCGCGTGCGCATTGTTCCAGGCCATTTGCAGACAGCTGAAAATGCTGCTGTGGTTGAAACTGTCCAGCGCAAAAAAGTTGAGCAAATTGCTCATCGTTTCCTGCGGGTAGTGTTCGTTGAAAAGTGTCCGGGTGCCGGTCATGGTCAGCGGCACCAGCAAATCATTGTTTTCATCGCGTGCATTCACATCGCGAATCGACATCATCGACAGCTTGTTGGTCACGTCCAGGAGGCGGGCGATATTCTCAGCGCGTTCCAGATAACGCGCCATCCAGTACAGTTCGCTGGCTGTTCTGCTTAGCATGCGTCATCCTCCGTCGGATTTTCTTCCAGTACCCAGGTGTCTTTGGTACCGCCACCCTGCGATGAATTCACTACCAGTGAGCCTTCTGCCAGCGCCACGCGGGTTAATCCGCCCGGCACCAGGCGGATTTCCGCACCGGTCAGCGCGAAAGGCCGCAGGTCGATATGGCGTGGTGCCAGTCCGTTGCCGACAAACGTCGGGCAGGTGGAAAGCGCCAGTGTTTCCTGTGCGATGTAGTTTTCAGGGCGGGCACGCAGTAATTCGCGAAAGCGTTCAATTTCGGCTTTGCTGGCCGTCGGGCCAATCAGCATGCCGTAACCGCCCGCGCCATGAACCTCCTTCACCACCATTTTTTCCAGATTTGCCAGTACGAAAGACAGGTCACTTTCTTTGCGGCATTGCCAGGTTGGCACGTTATTGAGGATCGGATCTTCGGCCAGATAGTAGCGGATCATCTCCGGCACATACGGGTAGATCGATTTGTCATCCGCCACGCCGGTGCCGATCGCATTCGCCAGCACTACTCCACCGGCGCGATACACCGAAAGCAGGCCGGGAACGCCGAGCATAGAATCGGCGCGGAACGCCAGCGGATCGAGGAACGCATCGTCAATGCGCCGGTAAATCACATCAATTTTGCAGGGGCCGGCGGTAGTGCGCATAAACACCGCGCCGTCTTTGACGAACAAATCGACGCTTTCTACCAGTTCCACGCCCATTTGCTGTGCGAGGAAACTGTGCTCGAAATACGCGCTGTTAAAGCGACCAGGCGTCAGCACCACTACGGTCGGATCATTGACCGGTGTGCTTTCACGCAGCGTTTGCAGTAAGTGGGAAGGGTAGCGGGACACCGGCGCGATACGCTGCTCGGCAAACAGTTCGGGGTATAACCGCATCATCATTTTGCGGTTTTCCATCATGTAAGAAACACCGGAAGGCGTGCGCAGGTTATCTTCCAGCACGTAATATTCGCCATCGCCGCCACGCACCATGTCGGTTCCGGCAATGTGGGCGTAAGTATCGCGGTGCAGATCGATACCCTGCATGCAGGGCTGATACTGATCGTTGGCCAGCACCTGCTCGGCGGGGACGATCCCGGCTTTGAGGATCTTCTGGTCGTGATAAATATCATGCAGAAAAGCATTCAGAGCCTGAACCCGCTGGCGGATCCCCTGGTCGAGCATCTGCCATTCGCTGGCCGGAATAATACGCGGCACGCTGTCGAACGGGATCAGGCGTTCCGCACCGTCGTCTTCGCCGTAGACGTTAAAGGTAATTCCCACCCGATGGAACAACAGCGCGGCTTCTTCTTTTTTGCGCTGAACTGCCTGTTGATCGGCTTGCTGCAACCACTGCCAGTAGGCCTGATAATGGCTGCGGTGTTTCCCTTCAGCCATTAACATCTCATCAAAAAAGGGTGAATCGGAAAGGTCAATCTTGATCATCATCACCTCACAAACTGGACGGGCTGCAATTGAATCGTTCAATAACAATGAAGATCAGGCATAAAGTGTGCCAGCGTGCAAAACGGGCAGAAAATCAGGGGAAATGAGGCAGGTCTGCTTAATTATAGAGCGGAAATGGGTTTCTTTGCCTGAAAATGGGGCAAAAAAAACCAGCCCGCAGGCTGGTCTGGTGCATCGCTGACGCGTATTAGCGGCGAATGGCGATGGCTTCGATTTCGATTTTCACGTCTTTTGGCAGACGGGCAACTTCAACGCAAGAACGCGCCGGGAACGGAGCTTTATGTTCAGTGAAGAACGCTTCGTAAGTGGCGTTAACGGTGGCGAAGTCATTCAGATCTTTCACGAAAACGGTGGTTTTCACGATGTCTGAAACTTTCAGGCCAGCGGCTTCAACGATTGCTTGTACGTTTTCCAGTGACTGACGCGCCTGCGCAGCGATATCGTCGGCAACCGTGCCGGTTTTAGGATCCACAGGGATCTGGCCGGAAGTAATGATCATGCTGCCCAGATCCACGCCCTGAACGTAAGGACCGATAGCGGCAGGGGCGTTTTCAGTGCTGATTTCGCGGGACATAATGTCTCCTGATTATGAGTGATTGGGAACGAGATGTGCGCCAGTATAATCGCTCAGTCGTTATTCAGCACCACCTGATGCTCAAACTCTTTCTCGCAATATTTGCATTTCAGGTGCACGCCGTCTGCGCGCTGTTTTACTGCAAAGCTGGAATCCACCGGTTCAAAACGGCTGATGCAGTTGCCGTTCGGACAGCGCAGAACGCCGACAATGCGATCCGGCAGCGTCGGCATCAGCTTTTTCACTACGTCATAATTGTCGATGCGGTTCACTGTCGCACGCGGGGCATACACCGCCAGCTGATTGACCTGTTCATCTGTGAGGAAGGTGTTTTCAATTTTGATAATATCTTTGCGGCCCAGCTCGCCGGAAGGCAGATTCAGGCCAACGGTCACACGTTGTTCTGTCTGGGTAAGCTTGAACAGCGACAGCAGTTTAAACCCGACTTGCGCCGGAATATGGTCGATGACCGTGCCACACTTAATCGCTTCAACCTGAAGTTTATTGTCGTGAGTCATGTTCGTTTTCTCCTCAAGTTTACTGTGCAGTGTCTGCGTTCAGAACCAGCGCCAGCAAAGCCTGACGCGCAAAAATCCCGTTACCGGCCTGCTGGAAATACCAGGCGTAAGGCGTTTTATCGACGTCTGGCGTAATTTCATCGATACGTGGCAGCGGATGCAGCACTTTCAGGTGCGGCTGAGCGTTCGTCAGATCGGCGGCGCGCAGGACAAACTGCGCTTTCACGTTGGCGTATTCCGAAGGATCCAGACGCTCTTTCTGCACGCGGGTCATGTACAGAATATCGATTTCTGACACCACTTCATCAATGCTGCTGTGCAGACTGTACTCGATGCCTTTCTCCTCCAGTAACGCCAGAATATAGCCCGGCATTGCGAGCGCATCTGGCGCGATGAAGTAGAAGCGGTTGCCGTTAAATTTCGCCAGCGCCTGTGCCAGGGAATGTACCGTGCGGCCATATTTCAGGTCGCCAACCATGGCGATTTTAATGTTATCGAGACGCCCCTGCGTTTCCTGAATGGTGAATAAGTCCAGCAAGGTTTGCGTCGGATGCTGATTAGCACCGTCGCCGGCGTTCAGTACCGGAATACCACCGGAGAATTCTGTCGCCAGACGCGCCGCGCCTTCCTGCGGGTGGCGCATCACAATCGCATCTACGTAGGTGCTGATGACCGAAATGGTGTCGGCCAAGGTCTCACCTTTTTTACCGAGCGACGTATTGCTGCTGTCGGAGAAACCGACCACCGAGGCGCCCAGACGGTGCATCGACGTTTCAAACGATAAACGCGTACGGGTTGAAGCTTCGAAGAAACAACTGGCGATCACTTTGTGTTTCAGCAATTCCGGCTGCGGATTGGCTTTCAGGCTGGCAGCGGTGTCGAGCACCAGTTCCAGCTCCCCGCGGCTGAGATCGTTGATTGAAATGATGTCTTTCTGATACAGCGGATTGGCCATAGTCATTCTCCTGTTCTTAACGCGTAAAAAGTGGGGCACTCAAATTCCGGACAAAAAAAAGCCCCTCAATGAGGGGCTTTCAGTAAAACGGTAATACCACGGAAGAACAACGGCAGCGGGCTGCCTGATGGCACGGTGTTTGGTCGATCATCTGAGCACAAAACGTGGCAATTGTTCATGGGTTCTCCCGGCAAATTGTGGCGCATTATACGCGCGTCTCTGACGACATCAAGCGGAAAAATGACCGGCAGGCTAACGATTGGTATGACGTAAAACGAAGGTAAAAACTGTTAACTGGATCAAAGGGCGTGGCCTTTGGGTGCATTATCATGGGAAGACATTGAAACACTATTTCATTTTCACGTTAGCGAAGGGAAAACCATGATAACCGGCAATATCCATCAACTGCATTTAGTGCCTTATCTGCCCGCTGAACTGCGCGAGGCAATTGAATATGTTAAAAAACACATCACGCCAGACACGCCGTTGGGCAAGCATGATATCCGTGGCAATGACGTTTTTGTGCTGATTTCCAATGATTCTACTGCGCCACAGGCCGACCGCCGCGCCGAATTCCACGCCCGTAATTTGGACATCCAGATTATCCTTAATGGCACCGAAGGCATGACATTCAGCAACTTACCGGCGGGTTATGTCGATACCGACTGGCTGGAAGATAAAGACATCGCATTTCTGGCCGCCGGTGAGCAGGAAAAAACCATGATCATGCAGGCCGGTGATTTCGTGGTGTTTTATCCGGGCGAAGTGCATAAACCGCTGTGCGCCGTCGGCGAACCGGCGAATGTGCGTAAAGCCGTCGTGAAAATGAACGTCAGCGCATTGTCCGCTTAATGCTGATTGTGTAGCGCTTGGTGCGTTTGATGAGCTTCATCCGCCAGCGACGCAGTCTGCCGAGACGTTCCGGCGCTTTGAGTTTGTGTTTGATCCACACCACCTGCCACGGCTGGAGTCGCATCTGGCCGTTAAACACTTCCCCGCCAATCAGGTCTTTGCCTTCCACCGCCAGTTTCAGCACCTGCGAATGATCGCTGATATTGAATACGCAGCTGATCCTGTCTTCCGTTTTCGGATCATAACGTTCCATTGCGAACAGCGATTTGCCCAAATCAAAAACGCGCTGACCCGCCTGCGGCGAAAATGCCGGGTGTTCTCGACGGTGTTTGATCAGCGTCTGTAAACCGTAAAAAACGCGGCCACTCAGACTGTCTTTTTTCTCCAGCTCTGCCTCGACTTTCTCCAGCTCGAGTTTTTTACGATTAATACGGCGGTTAATCCCCGACTGATGCATTCCTTCGAGATCGTTCTCGCTGCCGAGCAGGCTGTGGATATAAATCGCCGGTACGCCGATAAATGACAGCAGCAGCGCCTGTGCGGCCAGAAACTTACGGGCTTTCAGTTCGTCATTATCCTCAGGATTGGTCAGTGCGCTCAGGTAATTGATGTTCAGCTCGTAAGGCGAATGTGTGCCGTCGCCGTTGTCTTTATAGGAAACCCGGCCTTCTTTGCGCAGGGTTTCCTGGGCCATGTATTTGCGTTCGTCATCGCTAAGGAACGTTTCCGTCGGGCGTAAACCAATGCCGTCGTGGCTGGCCAGAAAGTTGAAATAAGTCGTGTCGGGATAGCGCGCTTCCGCATTCAGGCTTTGCGCCCATTGCGTGAGCGTGGTGGTGTCCTGCCGCAAAAAGGCGTGCAGTGTGAGCGGCGGCAGCGGGAACTGATACACCATGTGCGCCTCGTCGCCTTCACCGAAATAACTGATATTTTCGTGATGTGGCACGTTAGTTTCGGTGATGATCCGCGTACCGGGGATCACTTCATCCAGAATCGTCCGCCACACTTTTATGATGTTATGCGCCTGCGGCATGTGAATGCAGCGCGTCCCGACTTCCTTCCAGATATAACCAATCGCATCGAGACGGATCGACTGCCCGCCGCTGGCGGCGTATTGCAACAGTACATCGATGCTTTCCAGCAGCACTTGCGGGTTTTTGAAATTAATATCGACCTGATCTTCACTGAACGTCGTCCACAGGTATAACTCGTTGCCGTCGGGTTTGATAAACGGTGTCAGCAGCGGCGAAGCGCGCGGACGCACAACACGGCTGTAATCCAGCTCCGGGTTCGAGGCAATAAAGTAATCTTTGTAATAAGGATCGTCGTGCAGATAGCCCTTCATCCATTCGCTGGAGCGGGAAATGTGGTTGATCACGCAGTCAAACATCAGGTTGAAATTGGCCGAAAGGTGATGAATATCTGACCATCCGCCCAGATGTTCGTCGATCCGCCGGTAGTCGATCACGCTGAAGCCGTCATCGGAACTGTACGGATACATCGGCAGAATATGGATGTCGCTGATGATTTCGCGCAGATAGGTATTGGCAAAGTGATTAAGCGTCGCCAGCGGCGGTTGTTCGCCGTGACGGATATTATCCCCATACGTAATCAGATAGATGTTGGTGCCATCCACCCAGTCGGTGGTGCGGTGTTTGCCGTAATTCCATTTGTCGGCGAGATGCAGGATTTTTTTCAGCAGGTCGGCGATGTGTTCCCTGGGGTAAATCCTGCTTAACAGGCTTTCGAGGCGCAGGACATACTCAAGATTAACTGAGCTCATATCGGTTCCTTCTTACTGCGTTTCTGTTTTTTCTATTGAACAGGTTAAAACCAAAGCGCTCTAAAAAGGGTAGTTGAAAATGAGGTCTTCTGAGGGGAACGGGCGGGATAAAGTGCAAAACGATGTAAAGATGGCGACGTGCAGGAAGTTCATCCTTGCCGCACGTCGGGCAGAAATCAGTCGTTGCCGAGTGTGGCGACCATTACCGCTTTGATGGTGTGCAGGCGGTTTTCAGCCTGATCGAACACCACGCTGTAGCTCGATTCAAAGACTTCATCCGTCACTTCCATGCCGCCTTGCAGCCCGTATTCTTCGGCCATTTGCTTGCCGAGTGTAGTCTGGTCGTCATGGAACGCCGGCAGGCAATGCAGAAATTTCACCTGCGGATTGCCGGTCAGGGCCAGCATTGCACTGTTCACCTGATAAGGACGCAGCAGGTTAATGCGCTCTTTCCAGACTTCTTTCGGCTCACCCATGGAAACCCATACATCGGTATAGAGGAAGTCGGCATCCTTCACGCCGGTCGCGATATCTTCCGTCAGGGTAATGTTACCGCCATTTTCTTTTGCCAGATGCTGGCAGGTGGCGACCAGTTCAGCTTCCGGCCAGCAGGCAGAAGGTGCTACCAGACGTAAATCCAGACCGCATAACGCAGCGGCTTCCAGCAGCGAATTGCCCATATTGTTGCGGGCATCGCCCAGATACGCCAGACGCATGCCTTTGAGAGGCTGGCCCGGCAAATGCTCCTGCATGGTGAGCAGATCCGCCAGCAACTGCGTCGGGTGGAATTCGTTAGTTAAGCCATTCCAGACCGGCACACCGGCATATTGCGCCAGAACTTCCACTTTATCCTGGCCGAAACCACGATATTGAATACCGTCGTACATCCGTCCGAGAACGCGGGCGGTATCTTTCATTGATTCCTTATGGCCAATCTGGCTGCCACTTGGGCCGAGATAGGTGACTTTAGCCCCCTGATCGTAAGCGGCAACTTCGAAAGAGCATCGGGTACGGGTCGAGTCTTTTTCGAAGATGAGCGCGATGTTTTTGCCTTGCAGGCTGGCTTTTTCAGTGCCGTTCTTCTTAGCGGCTTTTAATTCTGCGGAGAGTTTCAGCAGTGACGAAATCTCTGACGGGGTAAAATCCAGTAACCTGAGAAAATGACGTTTACTCAACAAACTCATGATGTCGCTCCATAGCGCGTAAGCATTTCGGATTGAATTAAAATTCAATTTAACTGGATGAATATGCAAATACAACCCCACATTAAAAACTTTGTCGTTTATAGTGGAGACGCGCCCTGCGGTGTGTGAAAATAGCGTACAAACGTCACATTGATTGAGGACAGAGATATGGCAAACCGTGAATTGCTGGAAGAACAACGTGAAGAGACTCGCTTAATCATCGAAGAACTGCTGGATGATGGCAGTGATCCTGACGCGCTTTACACCATCGAACACCATTTATCTTCAGAGAAATTTGAAGTTCTGGAGAAAGCAGCCGTCGAAGCTTTCAAACTGGGTTACGAAGTCACTGACCCGGAAGAACTGGAAGTTGAAGACGGTTCTGTTGTGATGTGCTGCGACGTCATCAGCGAAATCGCGCTGAATGCGGAACTGATCGACACTCAGGTTGAGCAACTGATGAACCTGGCCGAAGCCAACGGTGTCAATTACGACGGCTGGGGCACTTACTTCGAAGGCGATGACGACGAAGAAGGTGAGGAAGGCGAAGACGAAGATTTCGTTGATGAAGATGATGACGGGAAACGTCATTGATTCTTTCTGAATCCGAAACAAAACGGCTGCTGAATTGAGCAGCCTTTTTTTATGCAGAAATCAGCAGGGTAAGGAATGCTCCGGCTAAAAATGATTGTCATGAGGAGTGAGAGTTGTTTACCCAACCCGCAGTTTTCTTATTTTACGCGGACTCTGGTAATTTTTAATCATCAGTTTTAAGTAAGCTTTTCTTGCCCGTTCATTGATCGCTCATACTAACGCCGTTTCAATCAACTTTGTATTTAAAATTAAGCGTGTTAACAAGAGAGGTATTGTTATCAGAAAGAAAAAAATAATGTTGGAAATTTGAGTTTCTTCAAAGTATAAAAAAGTATACAGATATAATAATGAAAACCCCACTGCTATCACTACAATAAAGTTAAAGGTGTAGTAAATTATTTTTAGCCCAATGGTTATCCCTCGTGCTAGTAGAAAAACCGAGCTAATATATATAAACCCATACGTCATCGCAAATGCCATGTATAGACCAAAATAGAGCCCGGGTGATTCTTTTGTATTTATTCCTTGTAGTGCAGTAAAGAGAATGAATAACCATGAAATCATCATTAAAAACAAGGCGGCTGAAAGTGCCATAAAGTTTTTTTGGAAAAACAGAACTGATACATATTCTTTCAGATTAGTATTCACCCGAAATTCAATTGATGTCATATCATTCTCTTTGATATATAACTCAATTTCATTGCCGTACTGTAATAGATTATAAAAAGATGAACCTATAATGTATTTCATTCGAAAACCTCAATGGGTTGTAACATGCTAATAACGTATTCTCCACAGTTTAAAATGCTTTCTGGGGATTATAGGAGACAACTCATAAACCATTATCTGATCCAATGCGCGATCTGCGCTTTGTTCCCAATTGAATCTGTAAGTACCCCGTCAAAACGGCCCATTCACTTTTAGAGATCTTCCGACATACTGATTATGTCCCCTGAGGAGAT
>NZ_QZWI01000009.1 GCF_003614975.1 Rahnella bruchi
CCGCACAGGAACTGCTGTCGATCCATGCTCAGAAAGACATGAAGACGAAGGTGCTAAATAACCGGATGACGGATGTGACGGTTGACCACACGGAGACGATAGGTAAAGGACAGACGGTGACGGTCGGTAAAGAGAAAGCCGCCGGACATGACCAGAAAACGACGGTGACAAATGATCGTCAGGTCTCAGTGGGCAATGACCAAAAGCTTGACGTTGCGCATGACCACCGCACCACAATCGGTAATGACCAATATCTCGATGTGACGAATGATAGACACGCCCAAGTCGGCAACGACCAGAGCAGTGATGTTACAGGGGCCGATACACAAAATGTCAAAAAATCTCAGGTAATTACCATCGGCGAAAACTACACGCTGACGGTAAAGGACAGTCTCACCATCAAAGTCGGCGAATGTCTGCTGACCATGAAGAAGGATGGAACGGTTACCCTGAATGGGGTAAAAATCCTGCTCAATGGTGAAAAAGACATCAAACAAGTCTCAGGTAAGGTCAATATTAACTGATGATTAATCTCAAGACCGGTGTCGCCCCGCTGCTCGCAGAGCAATATGCAGATATGCTATCGCTGGATTATCGTCGTCGTAATAGTCTTCTGCGCTCCTATCATCACAATACTGATGATTTGATTCAGTGGGACAGGAGATTACAAACTTATCTCTCAGGTTTGCTTTATCTTAAAAATGACGCGTATTCTTACTTTGAGACGCAACTCGAATCACCATTAAGTCGTGGCGATGTATTTGCAATAGGTCTCTTCGCATTCCATTCGGGTAATATTCAATTGCTGGAGGGATGCCTGGGACTAATGCAGGTAATGCCACATTTACTGCCCGTAATTAATCCTCTTATTGCATGGGCTCCCGTAAAGTCTCCGCTCTGGGAACGCCTATTTATCAATCCACTTTTCCGGGTTATTGCTGCCTACCAGAAAATTGGACTACCACAAGCACCTGCATTAACAGAGAGTGAAATTGACAAACTCACAGTCTTGCCGGGGGCAGTTCCGGGGTTAATTTATGCACTTCATCAGCAACGGCATCCAGACTACTTTTCTCTGGTCACTCAACTCGCAAACTCTCCAGACTTTCAGATAAGCCTGGAGGCATTACAAACAATTTTGGTACGCCACTTACCCTGTCAGGATATTTCTATTGAGGCGTTACTTCTCCGGCTTATTCAATGTAATAACGATGAAATCCGTGAAAGAGCAGTACGGTTATACCTTCTCAATACCGGTTATTCACCATCGCATTGTCTTCATGTGCTGAGTCAGAAATCATCTAACCGGCGTCTGTATCTCAGCGCTTTGGGAATATCGGGTATGTCAGAAAACATTCCCATACTCAGTGAATATCTCGATTCACCGGACTATGCCCGCCTGAGCGCTGCCTCTATCGTTATGATTACCGGAATGAGCCCGGAACAGGCTGGCTGGCATAAGCCATCGCTGCTTCCTGAATCCTCCTCACACCTGGCTCAGGATGGCACGATCCCAGAAAATGAGGCCGACGAAGATCTCAGCTGGCCAGATAAACCTGCCTTTGAGCAATGGTGGGGAGTCAACTCCTGCGACTTTGAAAAATCGTCTGCTTATACCGGCGGATATCCTGCGACAATTGCAGGACAGCGTTCAGTTTTACAACGTGGTTTACTTGCGCTGCATCCTCTGGCTATTGCTCGTTTGCAATACCTGAAACAAGAAGTCAGCACTCTCTACACCCCCTCTTTTCTTCGTATTTTCTGATATGAGTATCGGGAAAATAAGGATGCAAAAAATATGCTAGGCACCAAAGACAGACCAGTTACACAAAATGATAACGCGACAAGTAAAGTTGCTGATGAAGTTATTATTTCTTCGGAAAAGAAAATTACTCTCAGCTGCGGAAAATCAAGCATCACTCTTTACCCCAACGGCAAAATTGTGTTGAAAGGCGACTATATCCTCAGCGATGCAGAAGGTGTTAATCGCCTGTCTGGCGGGCGTATTGATATTAACTAAGGAACACAGGATGTGGAGCCTAAAAAATGAAACCCCTTACAGTGCAGAACGTGGATGGTACAGAGATGTTAACGGGGCCGAAGTTTGGGTCGTGGCGATAAAAGCAACCTATGACATTCTTGCTGACGGTTCAACTCAATTAACCTCACCGCTACCGGTTAATAATGGCATTGTGATGTTTCCTGACAGCGAAGAAATATTATATGAAACAGATTTAGGACCAGAAAAAGACTCTACTGATATCATACTCAATGGCCATGCCTGGGCACCTAATAACAACCCTGTGAACAGACTATTTATAGGTATGAAATTATCCGGAATATGCCGCCTTGCACGCATAAGCGGTCAGCGTATCTGGAATGGCGATTCTTACGATGCCAGCTCAAAACTCCTGAAAATACCTTTAGGGTATTCCTACATGGCGCAGGGGCCTTTTTCTGGGGAAGGTATTTACAATCCTCTCGGAATAGCTGTAGATGAAAACCCGGAAAAAGGTCAATCACGACTTCCACAGATTGAATTCTTATCAGACTCAGGATATCCGGGCTTTGGTGCCGTGCCCCGCCAGTGGCCGGGACGCGTTTGTCATGCAGGAACTTATGATAAGTACTGGCAGGAAACCCGCTCCCCTTTAACTCCCAAAGATTTTGACCCGCGTTTTTGGCAGGTCGCACCTCCGCCACAGTATGCCGCAGGTCAATTGCGAGGAAACGAGATCGTTACACTGGCGAACCTTACACCACCATCGTTCAGCTCATCAAATATTCTCAGTTTCGCAATTCCCAAAATTTCCTTCAGTTTCAGAACTCAGTTCATCGACGGCACTGTCAGCATGCACAGGGCGAAGATACATACAGTCATTATTGAGCCGGATTACCCACGACTCAGTGTGGTATGGCATACCGCGCTCCCCTGCCACCGGAAGGTCAACATGTTGGATGTCACGACAATTACTGAAAAGAAACGTCTGAATGTGCATCCACCGGTTCTCCCAACCCGCTTCACAGAATGGGAGCAGCTATCATGAGTCTTGGAATTATCGCTGCTGGCTGTTCATTTCCTTCGGGCCCGACACTGGCACTCGCTGATATCGCCGTCAGAACGCAGTTTTCTCTTTCCCGTAAGCTTACTTTTGTTACAGATCGATGCGGGATACCCGTGAAAGCCAGCTATTTCCCGCAGCGTGAATTGGCTTTTGATATTTCCCGCTGGCAGGTGCTTGCAGACAACGCGATGCAAGATGCGCTGTTATCAGCGGGAGACCTGATAAGTCTTCCAACAAGGCTTTGGCTTGTTTTGCCCCCGGCTGACAGACCCGGAGTTCATTCCGCGCTGGACCTGGTGCTTACAGCATCCCTATCAGCGCATTTACCCGACTGTCAGCAAGTTAATGTACTGCGGGGCAATCATGCACAAGCCGGGAATGCATTGCTTCAGATCCGTCAGTTGCAACTACATGACACCAAATTAACTTTGGATATTCTCGTCGCGGTTGAGAGTTGGTTAAAGCCTGAAACGCTGATATGGCTCGAAGAACAAAGACTGTTACACGGCAGCCATAGTCTTTATAAAGGCGAACCTCGCATAAATCCCTATGGTCGTATTCCCGGTGAAGGTGCTGCAGTACTGATATTAGCCCCGACAAAATCCTTTTCTTGCTGGTGCGCTTTGCCAGGCGTTGCCGCAGCTGAAGAACCTGTTTTACATGACGATGACCAGCCCTGTCTCGGACTAGGGCTGAGTGCTGCCGCCCGTGAGGCGATAAAACAAGCCGATATCAATACAATTTCGCATCTTTTCACCGATGTGAATGGTGAGATTTATCGCTTTGATGAATACGGTTTTACCCTTTCGCGCTTAGGTAGCTTTCTCAGTGACGATTTCCAGCGTATTGCACCGGTACTGGCCAGCGGTGATTTAGGCTGCGCCAGCATAGTCACCCATCTGGCATTGGCAGCGTGGCAGATAAAATCAGACCACGATAAAATCAATGGGAAATGCACTTTAGTGTTGTCCAGTTCAGACGATCATCAACGCTGTGCAGTGATGCTTAAGCCAATAACCCAGGGAATGGAACAGTATGATAACGATTAATATTAATGGATTAACGCTATGTCATAAAGGCAGCGGCGGGGTCACTCACAACACATTGCCTGATGTCTGTAAAACACCTCCGGATGCAGTGCCTGTACCCTATGAAAACGAAGCCTATTCCGCCGATTTAACCAACGGCACCAGCAGCGTATTTGCCGACGGCGGCAACACGATTGCTAATTTCGGCTCAAAATTTGCCCGCAGTATTTATGATGAATCAGGTTCAATGGGCGGCGTTAAATCCGGTACAAACAAAGCGGAAGCCGACTGGATTAGCCATTCATTTGATGTGTTCTTTGAAGGCAAACCCGCATGCCGCCTGACAGATAAGATGTTTATGAATCACCGAAATACGGTGAATATGGCGGGGCTATGTCAATCGGAATTGCCAGAAGATGATCTGGAAGACGAGATTTGTAAAAAAGCCAAAGAGTGTTACGAAGAACATTGCAATCGCTTGAAGTCAAAAAATAATCCAAATGGAAAGTACGTTCACTACCAAACCTGCCTTGAAGATAAACTTAGAAACGGAAAATATGCTGGTAGATATCCGAAACCTGAAAGTAATATTTGGACGGAGGTTCATTTTGACCCTGAGGGAAATTTAATATGGTCAAAAAAATGGAGATTGCCCAAGCGCCAGGCTTTATACGCCTAAAGGTGGCAGGAGAATGGATATTATTGAGTTGGGGAGTAGTGGTGAGCCTATCAGATTAATTGATGTTAAGTTCCCAAATGATAGTATCGAAAGAAATCGGCTAAAGGATTATGAGAGAATGGCCGAAAAGTTAGATGGGAATTACAAAACATTTTTCGTTGAAAAGTGCTCTGATTGGCCTAAAAAATGTCCAAACAATAAAAAAGAAACCGAAGTGATATCTGCACCGGCACCTGAATCCGAA
Organism: Rahnella bruchi; assembly: GCF_003614975.1. GTDB lineage: Bacteria > Pseudomonadota > Gammaproteobacteria > Enterobacterales > Enterobacteriaceae > Rahnella > Rahnella bruchi. The sequence continues at coordinate 5,017 of NZ_QZWI01000009.1, forward strand.
AAGAAAAATTCCACCGCGAGTTATTTTGCCTTGGGTGGCCTTGTTATTCTCGGCGTGGCAGCCAGTATATGCCCGTTCGATGGTCCAGTGGGTGACATAGTAGTCTGGTCTGCGGTGAGTGCACAGACTGCTTCAATGAGTTTTTAATTTAAGGATCTATCAATGAATCAGAAAAATATTAAAATTCCAGATTTAGAATTAGAAAAATTAGATTCGATAGCTGTCATGGGTAACAAATCTATAGAAGCTTGCTTTGCCTTAGGTGTGGAACTATTTATTACACCAAAAAATGAGGATGGTAATATTAGTATGTACCAAGATTTCTTAATCTGCATCGAGAAATATTATCTCAACTTCAAAGATCAGCTGAATACATACGTATTACCTAACGCGACAAGAATATCTAAAATTAAAGGGGATCCCGTTCCTCGTTGGCATAGTGCTCTTGAAAAAATCTCTCCCCATTATGGCTATGGAATGAATGTCTACTATGACAACCGGAAATATGAAGGCGATCCGGTTGATGCTACCCCCTGGCAGATTTCATGCTTGGGGGAAAAATTTGAATCGCAAGAATTATCAGCGATAAATGCATCAATGTCAGTCTGTAATACACACGGTGAAAACAATTTCGAAACGTTATTTGCAATGACATTACAGTGGTGTGAAAGATTAAAACCCTCTCATGGCTCAGCGGGATTTTGTTTCGCTTACGCGCCAAACAGTGAGCCGTTAGCAAAATGGACATGGCCATTATTACAACGTCACCCAGGAGTAGATCATCAAGATACGGTAATATTTAGTTTGAGCTGTAAAAATGTCCACAATCGTATTAAAGGCGTTAATTGGTTGACGATTTTAGGGGATGATATTGTTGCAGAGTTAGGTGGCATAGGTGTTATTCATGCTAAATTGGGTGAGAAGTGTAGGGTTCATTCTTATGAGGGAGGAGTAATTATTATAGCGGGCCCTATTCCTCAATTAGGTGATACATATGAAAATTTTATCCCAGAGCGCTATAAAAGTGTCGCTCGTTTAACTAAGCCAATAAGATTTGAAAACTATCGTCGTCCCTTTTTAAAACTACCAAAGCCAATTGATGCTGTGGAGGCCAGTATAAAATGGATAAAACGTTTTGACGAGGCGTGAAGAACTGGAAAAGGAATGGATGGAAACTGATCCTGTTGCCTATAGCCAGCATTCATCCATCGTGATGAGTGAGCCTACACCTTCGCATGCCATGGCGTTTGATCTGGCTATTGGTCAATGTGAGTCTTTTGATTTTCAGGACGGGAAATTCTGGGAAGCATTGCTGCATCGGGCGGACTGGCGTGACCCGCAGAATGGGAACAAATTTGCGAAAGGGTATTACCTGACAGGGAAACTCGATGAAACACAAACAAAATGGTTTATGAATAAACCCGAAGAAGTTTTACCCAAGGATGTAGTAAACCAGTTTTTCAACAGCACCACTGTCAAACAAGCCCGCTATCCGGAAATCCATAATCAGGAAGTAGATAACCTGCAATGGGATATGCCTAAACCGCTAGCTGACTCAAAGTTATAACAGGGAAGACTATGAAAGGATTAACAGCATTGATGTTGACGCTGGCAATCACCGGATGCCAGGCCAGATCACAACAGCCCCCAACGCAGGTAATCTACCGTTTTGACGATCATCGTTATCTGGAACTGAAAGGATATGATTGTGAAGGTGAACTTTGGTACACCGATACTATAAGGGGTATCCATACTGAACCTGTGAGCCAGTTTTACCACATTTTTACCCATAAATTTATGCATCCTTCAGCGCGCTATATTGCGATACCGGGATGGGGAACAGTCATGGGAGGTTTCAAAGTGTCTAAAGACTATGGGCAAACCTGGGAATTGGGTAGCGCCTCCATGTCTCCTGGTCCCAATGAACCTAACGGGGATAACGCTCCGTACTACGATGATGTTCTGTCCGTAACCGTGATTAACGACCAGGGTTTCTTACAAACAAAACACAGTCTCTATACCTCGTCAAAACCTTTTGAAGACCCGCGCATTCTTCCCGGTGGGCCGGGTATTCCTTACAGGTTGGAAAATGGCAAAGTGCAGGTTCTTGAAGCTCAATATCCAGGTGAAGCCTGGGGAATGGTTTATATGACCAAACTAGGACTGGAAGGAACTACCCAGATACTGAAAACCAACTGGCAGGATTTACCCGATCACGTACCTGAAGTGAAAAACTATCAGGGCTGGGATCATATGCGCTGCGATATGGATGCGGGCAAAGTTGCGAAGAAACTGTAGGCGGTAATCGGGCAAAGCTATTTCCAAAAAAGCAAAAAGGCCAGCAGCGCTGGCCTTTGGTGTACTTCCGAGCTGACAAAACCTACTGCGCCGCGGCGGCACCGGTTTGTTCGGCGCCGACCAGTCCGACTTTCAGGTAACCCGCTTTACGCAGGTTATCCATCACTTTCATCAGCGTTTCGTAATCCACCGTCTTATCCGCTCGGAAGAAAATCGTACTCTGCTTGTTGCCCTGAGTACGTTGATCCAGCATCGCGGTCAGATTGTCGCTATTCACTGGCGTATCACCAAGGAAAAGCTGTTTATCTGCTTTCACCGACAGGAAAATCGGTTTCTCCGGACGCGGCTGTGGTTTCGCCGTGGAGGCCGGTAAATCCACCCGCACATCTACGGTCGCCAGCGGCGCTGCCACCATGAAGATGATCAGCAACACCAGCATAACGTCGATGAAAGGCGTGACGTTGATGTCATGCATTTCACCGCTTTCGTCGATATCGTCGTTTAACCGAATAGCCATAATCTGCTCTTACCCTACGCGTAACTGACCTGTCTGACCGCGTGGCGCATCGCCTTCGCTGGCAGCCAGATCCAAATCACGACCCTGCAACAGAATAATCTGCGCCGCCACATCGCCAACCTGATGACGGTAAGACGTAATGGTACGGGCGAAAATATTGTAGATAACCACCGCAGGAATAGCGGCAATCAGACCTACAGCGGTCGCCAGCAAGGCTTCTGCGATACCCGGCGCCACGACGGCCAGGTTAGTGGTTTGCGTCTGCGCGATACCGATGAAGCTGTTCATGATGCCCCAGACTGTTCCGAACAGGCCGACGAACGGAGAAATTGCCCCGATGGTCGCCAGAATACCGTTGCCACGGCCCATGTAACGGCCCGCGGCGCTGACGCGGCGCTCAAGGCGGAAGCCGGTACGTTCTTTGATGCCGTTGTTGTCGGTGGAACCGGCAGACAATTCGAGTTCGTTCTGTGCATCGCGGATCATCTGCGCGCTGATGCTACTGGCAGCGAAGCTTTCGGCTTGTTCAGCGGCTTCATCCAGCGTACGGACGGAAGACAGCGCATCAAACTCACGGCGCATGCGGCGCTTACCGGTGAATACTTCTGCGCCTTTGCTGAACAGCAACGCCCAGGTCACCACTGAAGCCAGCAGCAGGCCGATCATAACGGTTTTCACCACGACATCTGCGTGATGATACATGCCCATAACAGACAAATCGGTTGGAATGACAGGGGTCGCTTCGGCAGGTACCGGTTGCATAACCGGTGCGGACGTTGCATCGCCAGAGGCCAGTGCAGGATTGTCAGCCGCTGCCGGTTGAGCTGCTGCAGAAGTAACGGCTTGTCCAGCCGGCGTCGCCGGTGCTGCCATGGCGTTGCCGCTCAGACCAGCAACCAACATTAACGACATCAGTAATGAGGTCGCCTCTTTCATCTTATTGCGAGCCGTTTTCACGCGTCGCCTCCAGCCAGAATCAGTGTATAGAAGGAATGAATAACGCCGAATGATATCAAAGAAAAAGCCCTAATTGATAGTCGTTCTCATTATTATTTACATTGTCGCGCCTGGAGGCTGCCGTGTCATTGACAGATGACAAGGTTTTTCTTGTTTGCACAAGGCTTGAACAATTTTACCTCCGTCACACTTTCTAAAAAAATCACGCAGTAAATCAATTATCTGAACTTCATTACCAAAGACAAAACAGCGTTTTAAATATTAAGTAACAGCTTTTTACATTTGTTATGAGTTTGTGATAACGCTCAAATACCGCACAGTAGGAAATAAGGTAAGGTGCTTCTACTGGCGAAGACCGCGCACCGGCACGTCCTGTATCCCTATAATTTAAAAGCTTATTTAGAAATTTTCCATAATGATCAGGCCGAACCTTTTCGTCCGCCCAGATCGACATTTGCTCTCATTTATCTTTCCCTTACCCTGTACCCTGGAGACAAACTGATGAAAATGCAAAAAGCACTTCTCAGCCTTTGCCTGAGTTCCGCGACCCTTTTATTTACCCACGGCGTATCCGCACAAACGCTGAAAGCCGCCGACGTGCATCCGCAAGGTTATCCGAACGTCGTCGCCGTTCAGCACATGGGCGAAAAGCTGCAAAAACAAACGGACGGACGCCTCGAAATCAAAACCTTCCCGGGGGGTGTTCTGGGTGATGAAAAGCAAGAAATTGAGCAGGCACAGCTCGGTGCGCTGGATATCATCCGTGTGTCAATGACGCCGGTCGCTTCGATTTTGCCGGAGATTAACGTCTTCACCCTGCCCTATATATTCCGCGACGAAGACCACATGCACAAAGTGCTCGACGGTCAGATTGGTAAAGAGATCGGCGACAAGATCACTAACAATCCGAATTCCCGACTGGTGTTCCTCGGCTGGATGGATGGCGGCACGCGTAATCTGATTACCAAAGAGCCAGTGGTAAAACCGGAAGATCTGCACGGCATGAAAATCCGCGTGCAGGGCAGCCCGATTGCATTAGCAACGCTGAAAGCCATGGGCGCAAACCCGGTAGCGATGGGTGTCAGTGAAGTGTTCAGCGGCATGCAAACAGGCGTTATCGATGGCACCGAAAACAACCCGCCGACGTTTGTCGCCCACAACTATCTGCCGGTGGTGAAAAACTACACCTACAGCCGCCACTTCATCATTCCTGAGCTGTTCCTGTATTCAAAAGTGAAATGGGACAAGCTGAAACCGGAAGATCAGCAGTTGATCCTCAAACTGGCGAAAGAAGCACAGGATGAGCAGCGCGAACTGTGGAAAACTTATAACGAGAAAGCGCTGGCGACAATGAAAGCAGGCGGCGTGAAATTCTATGAAATCGACCCTGCGACCTATGTCAAAGCTACGCAATCTGTCCGTGATGAATTCGGCAAAGACCATCAGGAACTGATGCAACAAATCGCTGACGTTAAGTAAAGCCTGATAACGGCAGCCTGCGGGCTGCCTCTTTATGATCTTTCGCCGGGGGATTTATGGTTTCGAGTTATCACACCCTGATGGACATTCTATACCGCTGCGCAATGTGGTTCGCCGGGATCGCGCTCCTGCTGATGGTGGCGGTGATCCCGGTCGGGATCTTCGCCCGTTACGTGATGAACAGCGCCCTTTCATGGCCGGAGCCGATCGCCATTCTGTGCATGGTGACGTTCACCTTTATCGGCGCCGCCGTAAGTTACCGCGCAGGTTCACATATTGTGGTCGCCATGGTCACTGACCGTTTACCGCCTGCCCTGAAAAAATTCGCCGCACTGCTTTCTGACCTGATGATGCTGGCGATAAGCGTATTTATTTTCTGGTACAGCCTGCAATTGTGCAGCGAGCTCTGGCAACAGCCGGTGGCGGAATTCCCGCTACTAACCGCCGGACAAACCTATCTGCCGTTGCCGGTAGGTTCTGCGCTGACGCTGTTATTCATCATTGAGCAGATCATTGCCGGACCGCAGCATCAGCGTCCTGTGGTGATGCTGGGCAATTCTGACGCCTGACCGGGAGCCTGATATGGATGCCGTAATTTTGCTGTTAACGCTGGCTGTCATGCTGGCGATTGGCGTACCGGTCGCCTATGCCGTCGGGCTGAGCGCGCTGGCCGGTGCCTGGTGGATTGATTTGCCGTTCGAAGCGCTGATGATCCAGCTGACCAACGGCGTGAACAAGTTTTCACTGCTGGCGATCCCGTTCTTTATTCTGGCGGGTGCGATCATGGCTGAGGGAGGGATCGCCCGCCGGCTGGTCAGTTTTGCCTACATATTTGTCGGATTTATTCGCGGCGGACTGTCGCTGGTCAACATTGTAGCCTCGACTTTTTTTGGTGCGATTTCAGGCTCTTCGGTGGCAGATACTGCGTCGATTGGATCAGTGATGATCCCGGAAATGGAGAAGAAAGGTTATCCGCGCGACTTTGCAGCGGCGGTCACCGCCAGCGGATCCGTGCAGGCCATTCTGACGCCGCCGAGCCACAACTCGGTGATTTATTCACTGGCAACCGGCGGCACCGTGTCGATTGCCGCGCTGTTCATCGCCGGTATTTTGCCTGGTTTACTGCTCAGCCTGACGCTGATGGTGATGTGCGTAGTATTTGCGCACAAACGCGGCTATCCGAAAGGGGAACGCGTGCCCTTCCGTCAGGCACTGAAGATTTTCATCGACACCCTGTGGGGGCTGATGACGGTCGTCATCATCATGGGCGGCATTCTCAGCGGCGTGTTCACCGCAACGGAATCCGCGGCCATCGCCTGCCTGTGGTCGTTTTTTGTGACCATGTTTATCTACCGTGATTACAAATGGAGCGAACTGCCTAAGCTGATGTACCGCACGGTCAAAACCGTCAGCATCGTCATGATCCTGATTGGCTTTGCCGCCAGCTTTGGCGCGGTGATGACCTACATGCAGCTGCCGATGCGGATCACCGGGTTCTTCACCTCGATCTCAGACAACAAGTACGTGATCCTCATGTGTATCAACATCATGCTGCTGGTGATCGGCACGCTGATGGATATGGCACCGATCATTTTGATCCTCACACCGGTGCTGTTACCCGTGGTGTTGTCGCTCGGCATTGATCCGGTGCATTTCGGCATGATCATGCTGGTGAATCTGGGAATTGGCCTGATCACACCACCGGTTGGCTCAGTGCTATTTGTGGCCAGTGCGGTCAGTAAGCAGAGTATCGAGAAAGTAGTGAAAGCGATGCTGCCGTTCTACTGCGTGCTGTTCGTGGTGCTGATGCTCGTGACCTACATCCCGACCATTTCGCTGTTCCTGCCCAAACTCTTCGGCGTCTATACAGGCTGACGCCAGGCCGTATTTCTCCCTTGCCCGTCGTGATGACGGGCTTTTTTTATGTTCAAACGGGCAGAGTTGGCTGAAATTTTTTCATTCATCCCCCAAAAGTCTGATCCCATAAATTCATCATGTTAAGTTAATGACATATCAGCGGATGCCAGAGAGTGCCGCGCAACACAACAGGGTGAAATAAGGATTATGTCGTCTAAAAAAATTGAAACTGCATTGGTCAGCGCCGGACGTGACAAAAAATACACGCAAGGGTCGGTGAATGCGGTGATCCAGCGCGCGTCATCTTTGGTGTTTGAAACTGTGGCAGATAAAAAACATGCTACCGCCAACCGTGCCAACGGCGAGCTGTTTTACGGACGTCGCGGCACCCTGACACATTTCTCATTGCAGGAAGCGATGGTTGAACTGGAAGGCGGCGCAGGCTGCGCGCTATACCCTTGCGGCGCGGCGGCGGTCAGCAATGCCGTGCTGTCATTCGTCAGCAGCGGTGACCACATTCTGGTGGCCGGTTCTGCTTACGAACCGACACAAGATTTCTGCGAAAAAGTGCTGAAGAAACTCGGCGTTTCCACCACCTATTTTCCGGCCAATATCGGCGCTGAACTGGGCTCACTGATGCAACCGGACACCAAAGTGGTGTTCCTGGAATCGCCGGGCTCCATCACCATGGAAGTGCCGGATATTCCGGCGATGGTCAAAGCCGTACGCGCAGTGAACCCGGAAGTTGTCATCATGATCGACAACACATGGGCGGCAGGTATTCTGTTTAAAGCGCTGGAATTTGATATCGATATTTCTATTCAGGCGGGCACCAAATACATCGTCGGTCATTCGGATGCGATGATTGGCACCGCCGTTTCAAATGAACGTTGTTGGGCCCAGTTGCGTGAGCATTCTTACCTGATGGGGCAAATGGTCGATGCCGATACCGCTTATGTGGCGAGTCGCGGGCTGCGCACCATGGGCGTGCGCCTGAAACAGCATGCAGAAAGCAGCATCCGTATCGCGCAGTGGCTGGCAGAGCGCCCGGAAGTGGCGGTGGTTAATCATCCGGCATTGCCTGGCAGCAAAGGGCATGAATTCTGGAAGCGGGATTTCACCGGCAGCTGCGGCCTGTTCTCTTTCGTGCTGAAACAGCGTCTGAGCAAACAGCAGCTTTCTGACTATCTCGATCATTTCGAGCATTTCAGTATGGCGTATTCGTGGGGCGGTTTTGAGTCACTGGTGCTGGCCAATCAGCCGGAAGAAATTCAGGCTATTCGACCGGCGGAAACCGTCGATTTTACCGGCACGCTGGTGCGTCTGCATATCGGGCTGGAAAACTGTGAAGATCTGATTGCCGATCTTTCAACGGCTTTTGAACGGATTGCGTCCGCATAAGCCACAGAGATTGCGACATACCGCGCATATCGGTAAGGTAACCGGCGGATATTCATTCGCAAAATGATAATAATCTGTAAGCTATCTATAGCTCCGGGCGACTGATGCCGGAGCCTTCTGTCTTTTTACAGTGTCCTCAGATCAACATATCCGGCATTGATCCGCGTTACACTGGCAAGTGACAGTTTTTAATGAACAGAAACAGGACAGAATATGGCAGTTCTTTGCGACATTTTTCATGCTCTCTGGCAGCATGATTTCAGTATGCTCGCCGACCCGAATCTCCTCTGGGTCATTTATGCCGTCCTGTTTGCCACGTTGTTTCTTGAAAACGGCTTACTGCCCGCCTCGTTCCTGCCCGGTGACAGCCTGCTGCTGCTGACCGGCGCGCTCATCGCCAAAGGCGTGATGAGCTTCATTCCTACTCTGATTATTCTGGTCACGGCGGCGAGCCTGGGCTGCTGGCTGAGCTATATTCAGGGGCGGTGGCTCGGCCACACCAAACTGGTTAAAGGCTGGCTGCTGCAACTCCCGGCGCATTATCATCAGCGTGCACATCAGATGTTTATTCAGCACGGACTGATGGCGCTGCTGGTGGGCCGTTTTCTGGCTTTCGTTCGGACATTGTTGCCGACAATGGCGGGGATTTCCGGGCTCAACAATGCCCGTTTTCAGTTCTTTAACTGGCTGAGCGCGATATTGTGGGTCGGCGTGGTGATTTCTCTGGGCTTCGCACTGAGCCACATTCCGATAGTTAAACGCCATGAAGATCAGGTCATGGCGGGGCTGATGATTTTACCGGTTCTGCTGCTGGTCGTCGGTCTTGCAGGCGCATTGCTGGTTATCTGGAAGAAACGGAAATGTCGTTTCTGAACCGTTTCGGAACAGACCGGCTCAGGCCTTAAAAGCCCCGTCAGCTAACGCCAGAACGCCGGAACTCCCTTCGCGCAGTCGCGCCATTTCGTCACTCGGCGTTACGCCAAAATAGCGTTTGAACTCCCGGCTGAACTGGGACGCGCTTTCATATCCGACCTGTAAAGCCGCCACGCTGGCTTTCACACCATCATAAATCATCAATGTACGTGCGCGGTGCAGGCGGTAGGTTTTCAGATACTGCAACGGTGAGGTACTGGTCACCGCTTTGAAATTATGGTGAAACGCCGAAATGCTCATATTCACTTCACTGGCCAACGTTTCCACACTGAGATTGTCAGCGTACTGCGCTTCAATCCGGCGCAGGGATTTGGCAATCTGGCTGAAATGCGTATGACGGTTAACCAGCGCCTGGAGCGCCCCGCCGTTCTCACTGGTCAGAATAAAGAACAGGATTTCACGGATAATTTTCGGCCCCAGAATGCGGGCGTGCAATGGCTTATCCATCACATCCAGCAGGCGCTCTGTCGCGCAGAGGATATCGTCATCCAGCACACCGGAGTTGATGCCTGTTGAGGATTCTTTCTGACGCATTACGCTTTCGTCACCCATATCCATCAGCAGATCCTGCAACATCAGGTTATCAATGCTGATCTGGATACCGGCCAGAGGCTCTTCGGGGCTACTGAAGGTTTCACATTCGAAAGGCAATGGCACGGTCAGCATCAGGTAATTGTGCGGATCGTAAGAGAAGGTTTTCTTGCCCAGATAACCGACTTTTCGCCCCTGAAAAAGGATCACAATGCCGGGATTGTACAAAACCGGCTGGCGCGGATGGTAACGCGTGGTGTACATCAGCGTCACCTGCGGGACTGCTGACGGCACGAGGTTCTTATCTCCGCTCAGTTGTGCAACTCTGGCTGCCATACGGGCGCACAGACTGTTCACGTTTTCCATCGTTCCGCTCCACTTATTCATTAAACTGGCAATGATTCTGCCATAACCCCCTGTGTTCCTACAGAGACAAGCAGAAACAGGCAAGACTCTGGCAGGAATGGGCATCATGCCGCTGCCAATTTTCTCTTACAGTTAATGTCGCCTTCCGCAGGGGGACACACCTGCATAAATGCGATGAACTGCTAGTCTGTATGAACGCACTTTTCATTCGCAAATCATGATCGGCGTTCCGGTCATCGGTTATATTTTCTGATAACTCCTTATTTTTACTCATTATTCATCTAACCCGATAGTTCGGAGGATTTTATGTCTGCACCTGTTGCTGCTGAAAACACCTTTAACGCCTGGGCCGCTACCGGCCCGAACCAGCCACTCGAGGCGTTTGCTTTCGACGCAGGGCCGATTGGGGATGAAGAAATCGAAGTCGCCATTGATTACTGCGGCGTCTGCCATTCCGATTTATCCATGCTGAATAACGACTGGGGCATTACCCAATATCCCTTTGTACCGGGCCATGAAGTGGTCGGTAAAATCGTTAAAATTGGCAATCATGCGCAGAACAAAGGGCTGAAAGTGGGCCAAATTGTGGGCGTGGGCTGGAACCGTGGCAGCTGTATGCACTGTCACCCGTGTATGTCCGGCGATCAGCATCTTTGTCATGATGTGGAAGCGACCATCATCGGCCATCACGGCGGTTTCGCGGACAAGATCCGTAGCCACTGGGCATGGGCTATTCCGCTGCCGGAAGGCGTGGACATCACCAGCGCCGGCCCGTTGTTCTGCGGCGGGATCACCGTCTTCAATCCGCTGTTGCAATTTGGCGTGCTGCCGACTCACCGCGTTGGCGTAATTGGCATCGGCGGCCTGGGCCACATGGCGCTGCGCTTCCTGAACGCCTGGGGCTGTGAAGTCACTGCGTTTACCTCTTCTCTGGCGAAACGTGACGAAGCTATCTCACTCGGTGCGCACCGCGTTATCGCTACCCGTGACAGCGATGAACTGAAGAAAATTGCCGGTCAGCTGGATTTCATCATGGTGACCGCCAATGCCTCGCTGGACTGGGACGCCATTATCGGCGCACTGGCACCAAAAGGCCGTCTGCACTTTGTCGGCGTGGTGCCGGAAGCGGTACCGCTGCATGTGATGGCGCTAATCAGCAAACAGGCTGAAGTGTCCGGTTCACCGACCGGCTCACCTTCGCGTCTGGCCGACATGCTGGCGTTTTGTGCCCGTCATGACATCACGCCGCAAGTTGAGCATTTCCCGCTGAGCAAAATCAATGATGCCGTGGAGCATCTGCACGAAGGGAAAGCGCGCTACCGCGTGGTGCTGGATATGAACGCTTAAGCCTCTTTCCTGTCTGAATATAGGTAGCCTGCTCAGCAAGATGCCGTTTCGTTTACTAGACTTAACGTCAATCCCTACACAGTACCCGTGCTTTATGGCGGGTACTTTGCCCTGAAAGGAGAAACTCATGGCAACGCAACCCATCATTAAACTTCACGATGGCAACCTGATGCCTCAGTTAGGACTTGGCGTATGGAAAGCCAGTAATCAGGAAGCCACCAGCGCAGTCAAAACGGCGATTGAAACCGGTTATCGTCATATTGATACCGCCGCCATCTACAAGAATGAGGAAGGCGTCGGTGAAGCGATTGCCGCCAATCTGGTTCCGCGCGAAGAGCTGTTTATCACCACCAAATTGTGGAACGACGATCAGTTAAACGCCCCACAGGCGCTGGAAACCAGTCTTAAAAAGCTGAGAACCGATTATGTCGATCTCTATCTCATTCACTGGCCGCAGCCGGCTCAGGGGCATTACGTGGATGCCTGGAAAGCCCTGCTGAAACTGAAAGAAGAAGGTCTGGCGAAAAGCATCGGGGTATGTAATTTCCCGCTGCAACATTTGCAGAAGCTGAAAGATGAAACCGGTATTTTCCCGGTGGTGAATCAGATTGAGCTTCATCCACTGATGCAACAGCGCCAGCTGCACGCGTGGAACGCCACACACACCATTGCCACCGAATCCTGGAGCCCGCTGGCACAGGGCGGCGAAGGCGTGTTTGATCAGCCACTGATCCAGAAACTGGCCGAGAAATATGACAAGACGCCGGCGCAGATTGTCATCCGCTGGCACCTGGATAACGGCCTGATTGTTATCCCTAAATCGGTGACACCAAAACGTATCCGCGAAAACTTCGACGTGTTTGATTTCAAACTGGAGAAGGAAGAGCTGGCGGAAGTCACCAAGCTGGATAAAGAGCACCGTCTGGGTCCTGATCCGGAAAAGGGTCTGTAAGATATTCAGTACCGTCATAAAACAAAAACCCGCCGCGGCGGGTTTTTTATTGGGCGATATACGATTACATCGAAGGCTGCACCAGCATATTGGCCGCAGAACCGCGATCAGCCAGTTCCAGCGCGCCACTGCGGTAAACGAACGGGAAGTGCTCATAGGAAGGCTGGTTGAAATACACCAGCAGTTCGACGTCTCCGTCCACCCACACCGTGTCTTTGAATCCGGCATCTTCCACCAGCGGTGCGGCGCCATTGACGCTTTTCACCAGGAAGGAAACGCCTTCAACATGGAACGTCTGCGGCATATCCGCATGCACCGTCCAGCGTTCCCACGTGCCTTGCTGCGCCGTAAGATCGATACGGTTAATGTCCCACTGCGCGCCGTTAATCCCCGGTTCACTGTCGCCTAAGCGCAGGTCACGGGTACGGACAACGTTACCGCTCAGGATCTGATCTGCCAGTAAACGCATTGGCAGATTGTCTGTCACCAGCGGCAGCAGGCCGGTTGGTTTCAGCGTCAGCACGATAGTTGATACCAGAATGCTTGAAGGCTCGAACAGGCCACGTAGTCTGTCCATCACCCCTGCCGCTTCACCGGCGGTGATCGACACTTCTTCGCCCTGCGACATATCCACCAGCACTTCGCGGCGTTCACCCGGTCCGAGGGAAAGACGTTTCACCGTCATCGGCGCAGGCAGGAAACCAAGATCAGAACCGACGACGTGGAACGCTCGGTTATCGGTCATGCTCAGTTCGTAGCGGCGCGCATTCGACGCATTCAGTAAACGCAGACGAACCCAGCCGCGCGAAACCTCAACGAACGGGCTCTGCACGCCATTGACCAGCATCGTATCGCCAAAGAAACCACCGGAAGCCGGTGTGTCGTATTGCGGTACGCCAAACCCATCCAGGCGCTTGTCCTGAATGATAATCGGGAAATCATCCACGCCGTAATGATTCGGTAATGGCAGGCTCTTGCTGACTTCATCTTCAACAATCCACATCCCCGCCAGGCCGTTATAGACGTGCGGCGCCATACGGTTTGGCGTGTTAGCGTGATACCAGCAAGTCGCGGCCGCCTGACGAATAGGTAACACCGGGGACCAGTCAACACCAGGCTGCATCAGACGCGCGGCCCCGCCGGTTAAGGTTCCCGGTTCAAGCAGACCGCTGACGGTCATTGATACAGGTTCTGCCAGACGGTTGCTGTAAATCAGTTTGACGTCATCACCGCTGTGCACTTTGACCGTCGGGCCAAGATACATGCCATTGATGCCCCAGACCGGCGCTTTTGCGCCACCCAGGAATGACCAGTGAGCAGCCTGCAAAGTCAGAAACAGCGGTTGTCCGCGACGCGATTCGAGCAATGGCGGAACAGGCAATGCAGGTTGCGAACCACTCGCTTCTGCTTTTAATGGCAGAGCACCTGCGGCAAGGGCCACGCCGGAGGCTTGCAGGAACGAGCGACGACTGAGTGACATATCTTCTCCATGAAAACAAAATCAGGAACTGTGTAGAATCCGCCGCCATCAATGGCAGCGGGAAAAGTGGTATCAACTGAATTTTATTTTTTTGCGGCAGCTTCGCGCTGAGCAACTTCGGCATCCAGCTCAGCGATTTTATCCGCCATAATCTGACGACAATGCTCAGACAATTCACGCAGGCGTTCTTTGGTATAACCGCTGGTGTCGATTGGCGGCAGTATTTCGACAATCACCAGGCCGTTTGACCAGCGATTTAACTTCACCTTGTTGCTGGTATTCGATACGCAAATCGGCACAATCGGCACGCCGGCGGCAATGGCCGCATGGAAAGCACCGGTTTTGAATGGCATCAGGCCACGGCCACGGCTGCGGGTTCCTTCCGGGAACATCCAGATCGACAGATTCTTTTTCTTAATCTGACTCACCACCTGAGAAATCGTGCCGTGCGCTTTGGCACGGTTATCACGGTCAATCAGCAGGTTACCCGTCAGCCAGTAGAGCTGACCAAAGAACGGGATCCACACCAGACTTTTCTTGCCGACGGTCACCGTTCCTGGCATGACAACGGACGACGCCGTCACCATGTCGTAATTGTTCTGATGGTTGGCAATATAAATGCAGTTGCCGTTATTCACTGCATCGGCAGGAATACGTTTTTCGACGCGAAGACCCAATACCGGCGCCAAACGACCAAACAATTTGCCGAACGTCGACACATGTTTCGGGTTACGCGGGCTGAAAAGGCAGTAGATGCAACCAAAAACAGAGACCAGAATCGAGTAAACCACCACGATAATCAGACGCAAAATAAATAACATAACATCCTCTTAAAACTACAGCCGAAGCCGGTAAGAAACCTGTGCAATCTCGTTCCCTGTGCGGTGAACTATTCTCAAGCCTCATTCAACACGGCACAACGGTTTTATTGATACAAATGTAAAATCTTTGCACTGCACAACAGTCTCAGGCCACTGCTTTCCCTCAAAAAGAGTTCAGGGCACAAATGTGCCCTGACTTTATGGGGTCAACAGCGATCTTATTCTTCGCTGTCGCCACCCGTGGTACGTGCAGGTGCGTCGACTTCAACCCGATCAATACGTTGCAGACCACGTGGCAGAAGGGTTCCTTTACGGCCACGTTCAGCGCGGAATTTCTGCAAATCTTCCGGACGCAGAACCAGCTTACGTTTACCCACGTGCAGGATAATTGACGTTTGCGGTGGCAGCACCAGTAACCACGTCAGTTTATCTTCTCCGCTTGCTGCCTGCGCAGAAGGGATTGAAACAATTTTGTTACCTTTGCCTTTCGACAACTGCGGCAAGTCAGCCACCGGGAACATCAGCATACGGCCCGCAGCAGTAATCGACAGCAACATGTCATCGCTGCCATGAAGCTCCATTGGCTGGAAAGCTTTCGCATTTTCCGGCAGGGAGATCATCGCTTTACCGGCACGGTTCCTGGCCACTAAATCATTGAAGGTACAAACGAAACCGTAACCTGCATCGGAAGCCATCAGTAACTTCTGATCGTCGGCAGCCATCAGAACATGTTCAATGGTTGCGCCCGGCGGCGGCGTCAGTTTACCGGTCAGCGGTTCACCCTGACCACGCGCCGATGGCAGTGTGGTCGGATCGAGCGCATAACTGCGGCCCGTGGAGTCCATAAACACCACGGGCTGATTGCTCTTACCTTTCGCTGCGGCACGGAAACTGTCACCGGCTTTGTAGCTGAGGCCGGAAGCGTCAATGTCATGACCTTTAGCACTGCGCACCCAGCCAGATTCGGACAACACAATCGTGACCGGCTCGGACGGAATGAAATCGTGCTCGCTCATCGCCTTGGCTTCTTCGCGTTCAGTGATCGGCGAACGGCGTTCGTCACCAAAGGCTTCGGCATCAGCCAGAATTTCCTTGCGGATAAGCGTGCTGAGTTTGCGTTCGGATGCCAGAAGCGCCTGCAACTGATCGCGCTCTTTCGCCAGCTCATCCTGCTCGCCGCGAATTTTGGTTTCTTCGAGTTTCGCCAAATGACGTAATTTCAACTCAAGGATAGCTTCTGCCTGAGTATCTGACAGCTCGAAACGCTGCATCAGCACCGGTTTCGGCTCATCTTCCGTACGGATGATGTGAATGACTTCATCGATATTAAGGAACGCAGTCAGCAAACCTTCGAGGATATGCAGGCGTTTCAGGACCTTATCGAGGCGGTAATTCAGACGACGGCGTACGGTATCACGACGATAAGCCAGCCATTCCGTCAGAATTTCCAGCAGCCCTTTCACCTGCGGACGGTGATCGAGGCCGATCATATTCATGTTGATGCGGTAGCTGCGTTCCAGATCGGTGGTCGCAAACAGATGATTCATCACCTGATCGAGATCGATACGGTTAGAGCGCGGCACTACCACCAGACGCGTCGGGTTCTCGTGATCGGATTCGTCACGCAGATCTTCGACCATCGGCAGTTTTTTGGCACGCATCTGGTTGGCAATTTGCTCCAGCACTTTTGCGCCGGAAACCTGATGAGGTAAGGCGGTGATCACCGCGCTGCCGTCTTCTTTATGCCAGACCGCCCGCATACGCACCGAGCCTTTGCCCGATTCGTACATTTTGCGGATTTCATTGCGTGGCGTAATGATTTCGGCTTCGGTCGGGAAATCTGGCCCCTGAACGAATTCCAGCAAATCTTCCAGCGAACTGTTCGGTTTTTCCAGCAGTGCGACCGCCGCGGCAGCCACTTCACGGATGTTATGCGGCGGAATATCCGTCGCCATCCCGACCGCAATACCGGTGGTGCCGTTGAGCAGAATATTCGGCAGACGCGCAGGCAGCATTTTCGGCTCCTGCATGGTGCCGTCAAAGTTCGGCACGTAATCGACCGTTCCCTGCCCTAATTCACGTAACAGAACGTCGGCATATTTTGACAGGCGCGATTCGGTATAACGCATCGCGGCGAAGGATTTCGGATCATCCGGCGCCCCCCAGTTCCCTTGCCCGTCGACCAGCGGATAACGGTAAGAGAATGGCTGTGCCATCAGTACCATCGCTTCGTAACAGGCGCTGTCGCCGTGCGGATGGTATTTACCCAGCACGTCACCGACGGTACGTGCGGATTTTTTGAATTTGGCGTTATTACTCAGGCCGAGCTCGGACATCGCATAAATAATACGACGCTGTACCGGCTTGAGCCCGTCACCGATAAACGGCAGCGCGCGGTCCATGATGACGTACATGGAGTAGTTGAGATAGGCGTTCTCAGTAAACGTGTGCAGTGCTAAACGCTCTGTTCCGTCATGAGTCATTTCGCTCATTGATGTTTAATCCTCAGACCCGTGGCGTTATCGTTTTGGAAATTAAGGAAGCTTGCACCCGCAGGCGCACACAGGCGGCTTTCGCAGGGCAATGATGTTCGCGATAGTACATCATCTGCCGTATGGCTGTCACAGTTGCTGTGTTTATGGTTCTTTTTTCAGCCATTTTTTCACAAAAGAAGGATTAAATTGTCGTGTCGATTCTTCGATTATTGCATCTGAGTCAATAGTCTTGTGCGCTATATCACATTTTTCTGCGGTGCAGAGTTAAGTACACTACGTGACAACAGCCTGACCACCAGAATTCTATTTAAGGGAAATCCATGAGCAATATCCTGATTATCAATGCCGGCAAAACATTTGCCCACTCTAAAGGCGCGCTGAATAACAGCCTGACTGAAGTCGCCACCAGCTTCCTGCGTGACAAAGGCCACGACGTGCGAGTCACCGTGCTGGAAGACGGTTACGACGTGCAGACCGAAATTGAAAGCTATCTGTGGGCGGATGCCATCATTTATCAGCAACCGGGCTGGTGGATGGGGATGCCCTGGACGCTGAAAAAATATGTTGATGAAGTGTTCACCGAAGGTCACGGCAAACTGTACGCCAGCGATGGACGTACCCGTTCTGACGACTCGAAAAAATACGGTTCCGGCGGCCTGCTGGAGGGTAAATGCTACATGCTTTCCGTCACCTGGAATGCTCCGCTGGAAGCGTTCGAAGATAAAGAGCAGTTCTTCCACGGCGTCGGCGTCGACGGCGTATATCTGGCGCAGCATAAAGCTAACCAGTTTATCGGTCTTGATACCCTGCCAACCTTTATGTGTAACGACGTAATTAAACAGCCCGATGTGGAAGGTGATTTTGCACGCTACCGTGCTCACCTTGAAAATGTATTCGGTCAGGCTTAAGGTTGAAGGTCACCTGGGAAAGAGGTTTTTATGATCACTGTTATTGCTGAAATCAAAGTAAAACCAGGCCGTCGCGATTCGGTTATGGAAAAAATCACGGCACTGCTGCCAAGCGTTCTCGCTGAAAAAGGCTGTCACCGTTATGAGCCTTACGTTGATTTCAACGGTCAGATCCCGTGGCGTAAAACGGTACCTGATTCCATCTTTATGCTGGAAGACTGGGAAAGCCTGGCGCATCTTGAAGCGCATCAGCAGGCTGAACATATGGACAAACACCGCGAAAACATCAAAGCCGACGTGCTGGATGTGGTGATCCATATTATTGAGAAAGCGTGATTTTCTGATTCATTTCTAAAACACCGATTTTCAAAAATAAAAATGCCGGAGCTGCAAAGCGTCCGGCATTTTTTTATAGCGACGGCGAAAGGATCAGACGTCCAGTTCGGCGGTGTCGCCTTTTTCCTGCAACCAGTTACGGCGATCTTCAGAACGCTTCTTGGCCAGCAACATATCCATCATGCGCAGCGTCTGATCGATATCATCTTCATCGATAGTCAGCTGCACCAGACGACGGGTATTCGGATCCAGCGTCGTTTCGCGCAGCTGTAACGGGTTCATTTCACCCAGACCTTTAAAGCGCTGTACGTTCGGTTTGCCTTTCTTGCGTTTCAGCTGATCCAGCACGCCTTCTTTTTCCTGCTCGTCCAGCGCGTAGAACACTTCTTTGCCCAGATCGATACGGTACAAAGGCGGCATCGCCACGTACACATGACCGCCACGCACCAGGGAACGGAAATGACGGACAAACAGCGCGCACAGCAGCGTGGCGATGTGTAAGCCGTCGGAGTCCGCATCCGCAAGGATACAGACTTTACCGTATCGCAGCTGGGTCAGATCTTCGCTGTCCGGATCGATACCGATCGCCACAGAAATGTCATGCACTTCCTGCGAGGCCAGCACTTCATCAGAAGAGACTTCCCAGGTATTTAAGATCTTACCTTTGAGCGGCATGATCGCCTGATATTCACGGTCACGCGCCTGTTTGGCTGAACCGCCAGCGGAATCCCCTTCCACCAGGAACAGTTCGGTCATGTTCAGATCCTGCGACGTACAGTCCGCCAGTTTGCCCGGCAGCGCAGGGCCGCTGGTCAGTTTCTTACGCACAACTTTCTTCGCCGCCCGCAGACGACGCTGAGCGCTGGAAATGCACAGTTCAGCCAGCTGTTCTGCCGCCTGAACGTTCTGGTTCAGCCACAGGCTGAACGCATCTTTCACCACTCCGGAAACAAATGCCGCACACTGGCGCGAAGAGAGACGTTCTTTAGTCTGACCGGCGAATTGCGGATCCTGCATTTTCACTGACAGCACATAGGCGCAGCGTTCCCAGATATCTTCTGCCGAAAGCTTCACGCCGCGCGGCAGGATATTGCGGAATTCGCAGAACTCACGCATGGCGTCGAGCAGCCCCTGACGCAGACCGTTAACGTGCGTACCGCCCTGCATCGTCGGGATCAGGTTGACGTAACTTTCGGTCAGCAGTTCGCCGCCTTCCGGCAGCCACAAGAGCGCCCAGTCGACCGCTTCAGTATCACCGGCGAAATTACCGACAAACGCTTTTTCAGGCAGAGTAATCAGGCCATTAACCGCTTCCATCAGGTAGTCAGTCAGACCGTCTTCATAACACCAGCGTTGCTCGGTATTATTCACTTTGTCTTTGAACAGAATTTCTACGCCGGGACACAGTACAGCTTTGGCTTTCAGCAAATGGCTGAGGCGGCTGACCGAAAAACGCGGGCTGTCGAAGAAGCTGCCGTCCGGCCAGAAATGTACGCTGGTCCCGGTGTTGCGTTTACCGCAGGTGCCAGTGACGTGTAAATCCTGCACTTTATCGCCGTTTTCAAACGCCATTTCATACACTTCGCCGCCGCGTTTTACCGCAACTTCGACGCGTTTAGATAAGGCGTTGACCACCGAAATCCCCACGCCGTGCAGACCGCCGGAGAATTGGTAGTTTTTATTCGAGAATTTACCGCCTGCATGCAGACGGCAGAAAATCAGTTCGACTGCCGGGACGCCTTCTTCCGCGTGGATATCCACGGGCATACCACGGCCATCATCGATGACTTCAAGAGACTGGTCTTCGTGAAGGATGACTTCGATGCGTTTCGCGTGACCGGCTAATGCCTCATCGACGCTGTTATCAATAACTTCCTGGCCGAGATGGTTTGGCCGGGTAGTATCGGTATACATGCCCGGACGGCGGCGCACCGGTTCAAGTCCGCTGAGGACCTCTATGGAATCCGCGTTATAAGTTGATTGGCTCATCGTTGATTATTCGTGGCTCATAGGTTTGTGGGCTAACGATACAGTATTTGGGCGGGTATCAGCACTGGCAGCAAGCAGACGCGATAAATCCGGGGATAAAATCACCCTGACGATGTTAGTCTGCGGCCAGCTCAAGGAAATCTACAATCGGCGAAAAATAACGCTCAAAGCCGACAAACGCATGATTTCCTTCGGGTTCGACCGTCTGGCGACAGGTGGTGTAATACGCCACAGCCTGACGGTAATCGAGAATTTCATCGCCCGTTTGCTGCAGTAACCAGAGTAAATCCGGTGACTCCAGCGGTTCGACCTGCATCACTTTCAGATCGTAAACGTGGCGTGACTCTAACACATATTGCTGTCCGGTGTAGGGGTTCTCGTTTTGCCCGAGGAAGTCGATCAGTAGCTCATACGGCTTCACGGCGGGGTTCACCACCACCGCGGGCACGGCAAAACATTGCGACAACCAGGTGGCGTAATATCCGCCGAGGGAGGAGCCGACAATACCCAGTTTTTTACCGGCATTTTGGATAACCAGCGTTTCCAGTTGCTCAGCCGCATCTGCCGGATAAGGCGGAAGTTGCGGGATCACCATATCAATATGAGGATAATTGACCGCCAGCCAGTTTTTTAATGACGTGGCTTTTGCTGAGTTCGGTGAACTGTTGAATCCGTGCAGGTAAAGTAAGGTATTCATTCGTAGCCGTCCGACTCCGTGTCAGGATGAAACTCGCTGGTTTCCAGACGGAAGACTTCAGTCTCCACACGGCCATCCGGATACAAATCAAGATAGCGCCAGCCCGGCGCAACGGTATCAATCGTAAAATTAGTACAATGCGGTTTGAACTGCACACAGGTCGAGGGCGTCGCATAGAGACGACGGCCATACCAGTCGAGATCCAGTTCCTGATGAATATGTCCGCACAAAAGCGTATTCACTTTCGGGTAATTCACCAGCTTGTTCGCCAGCATATGTGCGTTGCGCAGGCTGTGCTGATCCAGCCACGTACAGCCGGAAGGCAACGGATGGTGATGGAGCATCAGCAACGTAAAACGATCCGGGTAAGCCTTCAGGCAACGTTCCAGCCACTCCAGCTGATATTCGCTCAGTTCACCGTGTGGCACGCCAAATACCTGGGTATCAAGCAGAACGATCTGCCAGTGTTCGCCCAGAAGTACGTGCTTGGAAGGGTTGATACCGGCATCTTGCAGCGCATCAAACATCGCAGGTTGAAAATCATGATTGCCGGGCAGCCAGACACAGGGAGCGGTGAGCTCACAAATGCCGCGGGCAAACTGATGGTAGGCTTCCAGCGACTGATCCTGAGCAAGGTCACCTGTTGCGGCGATGATATCCACTTCACGCTGCTGTGCTTTGATGGCATCCAGCACTGCGCGATAGCTGTTAAACGTATTCACGCCTAACAACGTTTCATCTTCACCGGCAAATAGATGGGTATCAGTAATCTGTAGAATCCTGACTTTGGCCCCATTCACCAAAGGCAGTGTAAACAGGCTTTCCAAATCGTTTCCTTTGTTGTTGAAGTCTGTCTAACAAACCGGAATTGCCATCGCTCCATGCGCAAGGCAATAACGCAGCCAGTCCGCCAGGAACTGGTTAATTTGATGCTTTTCATCACGCTGATGCAACTTTTTATTCGGGTAATCATAGCGTGCTTTGAAGCGAAAGATCTGCTGACTTGCACACACTTCGGCCACCATCGCATCGTGATACAGGCGAACAGTGAGCGAAGGCAGACTCCAGTAACTGACGGCCGGTGCCGTCTGTTTGATTTCCACCAGCGTGGTATAACGCGTTGATTCGAGGATCGTCAGGCGATACGTGGCGCTACTTACCTGATATGTCACAGTTTCACCGGGCTCGTCGGTGCGTGGCATTAAACGGCGCAATTGTGCAAAGTTGGTTTCGCACAATCTCATCATTTCAGGGAAATCAGGCGTATAGCGCTTAATCATTCGTTGGCCCACTCTTTTCTCAGGGATTCATGGTGCAGCTGCAGCCATTGCAGGGCAATCACTGACGCCGCATTGTCTATCGCTCCTTCTTCCACCCAGCGGTAGGCCTGTTCTCGGCTCACCACATGTACCCGGATGTCTTCATTCTCTGCTTCCAGACCGTGAATTCCTTCTGCCGTCGTGGCATCGACTTCACCAACCATAATAGAAAGGCGCTCGCTGGTTCCACCCGGACTTGCCAGGTAATTCAGAGCCGGTTTGCAGCGCTTCACCACTATGTTCGCTTCTTCGAGTGCTTCGCGGCGGGCGACATCTTCGACTGTCTCGCCCTCTTCAATGATACCGGCGACCATCTCCAGAAGCCAAGGGGTATCACTGGAATCCAGTGCCGGGATACGGATCTGCTCGATAAGCACCACTTCATCCCTTTTCGGATCATAAGGTAAGAGTACCGCCGCATGTCCACGCTCGAAAACTTCGCGCACAACTTCACCGCTCATTTCCCCATTAAACAGCCGATGGCGAAACCGATATGCAATAATAGAAAAAAAACCTTTATATCGCGTCTCACGTGCAATAATTTCTACATCATCTTTGCCGAAAGTAACCGGTGACCGTTTAAATGAAGACATGGAATGTTTCCTTATCCCTCTTAAAGGTAATTTATCGCCCTTTGAGGTCAATTTGATGAAAATGCGTTAATAATAATCAAGGTTGTTTGTGATAGATTTAGGCTCATTCAGTCGGGAAGGCACGTTAAGCCAACCAACCCGTTAGCCTGACTCTGCTAGAATCCGCGTCTATTGGTAATTTGACAGCGCCACCATACATAACAACATTGCTGCACAACAAGGAATGCAAATGAAGAAACTGCTCCCCCTTCTCATCGGACTCAGCCTGGGCGGCTTCAGTACGATAAGCCAGGCCGAAAACCTGATGCAGGTCTATCAGCAAGCCAGGACAAGTAACCCGGACCTGCGCAAATCTGCTGCTGACCGGGATGCTGCATTCGAAAAAATCAACGAAAGCCGCAGTCCTTTATTACCGCAACTCGGTTTGGGTGCGGATTACAATTATACCAATGGCTACCGTGATGCGAATGGCGTTAACAGCGATGTTGGCAGTGCCAGTCTGCAATTAACGCAGACCATTTTCGATATGTCAAAATGGCGCGCCCTGACCTTGCAGGAAAAAACTGCGGGTATTCAGGATGTGTCTTATCAGACTGATCAACAATCTTTGATCCTGAATTCTGCGACGGCATATTTCAACGTTTTGAGTGCGATCGATTCACTCTCTTATACCGAAGCGCAGAAACAGGCTATTTACCGCCAGTTGGATCAAACCACTCAGCGTTTTAATGTGGGTCTGGTCGCAATTACCGATGTGCAGAACGCCCGTTCACAATACGACACCGTATTGGCCAACGAAGTGACTGCCCGTAATAACCTGGATAACGCACTGGAATCCCTGCGTCAGGTTACCGGTATGTATTATCCGCAACTGTCTTCCTTGAATGTCGACAATTTCAACACTACGCGTCCGCAACCGGTCGCGACCTTGTTGAAAGAAGCTGAAAGCCGCAACCTGAGCTTGCTGTCTGCACGTCTGTCACAAGATCTGGCACGTGAGCAAATCCGTTATGCGGAAACCGGCCACATGCCAACGGTGGACCTGACCGCCTCTACCGGCATCAGCAATACCAAATATCACGGCGACAAAACCGGTAACGGTAGCAGCTACAATGATGCTGACGCAGGCCAGAACAAAATTGGTCTGAGCTTCTCCCTGCCACTGTACAGCGGCGGCTCAGTGACCTCTCAGGTCAAACAAGCTCAGTACAGCTTCGTCGGTGCCAGCGAACAGCTGGAAAGCGCGCATCGCAGCGTTGTTCAGACCGTTCGTTCTTCCTTCAATAACATCTCTGCCTCCATCAGCAGCATCAACGCTTATAAACAAGCCGTTGTTTCTGCTCAGAGTTCTTTAGATGCGATGGAAGCCGGCTATCAGGTAGGTACCCGTACTATCGTTGATGTGCTGGATGCGACCACCACGTTGTATAACGCCAAACAACAGCTTTCCAGCGCACGTTACACCTACCTGATCAACCAGCTGAATATTAAATCAGCGCTGGGTACATTGAACGAAAGCGATTTGCTGGCACTGAACGGTGCACTGGGCAAACCGGTTCCGACTGCGCCTGATCAGGTTGCGCCGGAAACGCCGGATCAGGATGCAGCAGCAGACGGTTACGGTAACAAAACCGCAGCAGCACCTGCACCACGCGCTCAAAAAGCCAGTGCAACGACCTCTGCGAACACCACCAAGAAAAGCGGTAATCCTTTCCAGAACTGATCCTGAAAAGCGTCCCGATTTTCGACTAAAGCAGCCTGAAAAGGCTGCTTTTTTTTGCCTGTATCACGCCGCTCTGTAAAGTCTCGTAACAATTGCCTGTCGCTGCTTTAACATTAACCAACTTTCCCCTATTCTTAGGCCCTACTGGGAAAGGGCGAAAAAGCCCTACACATGGGATAAGAACGATGAAACGGACACAACAAGTCAACTTAGCTACCTTCCGTAAATCATGGCGTAGCTCTCGGATCACTCCTGTCGCTCTGGCAGTCAGTGCGGTCTTTATGCTGGCCGGCTGCGAGAAAACCGACGAAACAGTTTCTCTGTATCAGAACGCGGATGACTGCTCGAAAGCCAATCCGTCAGGTAGCGCACAATGTGTCGCCGCCTACGATGCAGCCAAACAGGAAGCGGCAAAAACTGCGCCGAAATATGCCAGCCGTGAAGACTGTATTGCTGAATTTGGCGAAGGCCAATGTACTCAGGCTCCTGCTCAGGCAGGTGTTGCGACAGCTGAAAACCAGAGCAGCGGTGGCAGCATGTGGATGCCACTGATGGCCGGTTACATGATGGGCCGTATGATGAGCGGCGGCGGCTACGCGCAGCAGCCACTGTTCAGTTCAAAAAATCCGGCCAGCCCGGCTAACGGTAAATTCGTTGATGCGACCGGTAAAAACTACGGACCGGCAACCGCCGGTGGCCGCACCATGAACGTACCGCGCACCGCGATGGCGCCAAAACCTGCAGTCACCAACACCATCACCCGTGGCGGTTTTGGCGACAGTGTTGCCAAACAAACCTCGATGCAACGCAGCTCTTCCGCCGCGACACGCAGCCCTGGCCGCAGCATGGGTGGCTAAGAGAGACCGATGAAACGTTTAGCCATTAACGAGCGCCCGGACTGGCGCGAAAAAGCCACGGAGTTTGGCTTCAATTTTCACACCATGTATGGCGAGCCGTACTGGTGTGAAGATGCGTATTACCAGTTCACGCTGGCGCAGATTGAAGAGATTGAAGACGCCACCGCTGACATTCACCAGATGTGCCTGAAAGTGGTTGAGCGCGTGGTGAATGACGACAAGCTGATGGCGAAATTCCAGATCCCGAAACACGTATGGGAATTTGTCCGCAGTTCGTGGCGGACAAA
Organism: Rahnella bruchi; assembly: GCF_003614975.1. Lineage (GTDB taxonomy): Bacteria > Pseudomonadota > Gammaproteobacteria > Enterobacterales > Enterobacteriaceae > Rahnella > Rahnella bruchi. The sequence continues at coordinate 31,160 of NZ_QZWI01000009.1, forward strand.
TCAACCTTCGCTGTATTCACGTCTGGACCTGGCTTACGACGGAATCAATCCGCCTAAGTTGCTGGAAAATAACGCCGATACACCGACCTCTTTGTATGAAGCGGCCTTTTTCCAGTGGCTGTGGCTGGAAGATCAAATCGCGGCGGGCAACCTGACTCAGGATGCTGACCAGTTCAACAGTTTGCAGGAAAAACTGATCGAGCGTTTTGCCGAGCTGAAAAACGAACATGGTTTTTCTCTGCTGCACATCGCCTGCTGTCAGGACACCGAAGAAGATCGCGGTACTGTGCAATATTTGCAAGACTGCGCGCTGGAAGCCGAACTGGCCAGCGAGTTCCTGTTTATTGAAGAAATCGGTCTGGGAGAGCGCGGGCAATTCACAGACACGCAGAATCAGGTGATCTCTAATCTGTTCAAGCTGTATCCGTGGGAATTCATGTTCCGCGAAGTGTTCGCCACCAAGCTGGAAGATGCCGGTGTACGCTGGCTGGAACCTGCCTGGAAGGCCATTCTGTCGAATAAAGCGCTGCTTCCGCTGTTGTGGGAAATGTTCCCGGATCACCCCAATCTGCTACCGGCCTATTTCGCCGAAGATGCGCATCCGGAACTCGATCACTACGTCGTGAAACCGCTGTTCTCACGCGAAGGCGCTAACATCAAGGTCATCGAAAAAGGCCAGGAAGTGGCGAGCGTAGAAGGCCCGTATGGCGCTGAAGGCATGATCGTGCAACAGTTCCATCCGTTGCCGGTATTTGAAGGCAGCTATACTCTGATCGGCAGCTGGCTGGTGAATGATCAACCTTGCGGTATCGGCATACGCGAAGATAAAGCGTTGATCACGCAGGATCTGTCACGTTTCTATCCGCATACGATTGTCGGATAAACCGCGTAAAAAAGGATAATGAAGAAATTCATTATCCTTTTGTTTTAATGTTTTATCCTACCTGAACAGAAAGCATAGAAAGCGATCCCATTACGATCCCATCAGTCGGCTGAGTAATTGGCTCCGCACCATCCCACGCGCCTAAAACATACAGCAATGGCAGATAGTGATCCGGAGACGGATTCGATAGCGCACCGCCCTCATGTTCCATAAACTTCACCAGAGGATGATCTTTCGCCTCGCCCTTCCAGCTCAGGTTATCTTTGACATATTTCTCGAAGGCAATCGCCCACGGATACGGCTCGCCGTTGCCGTCCCATTTCACCATGCGCAGGTTATGCACCACGTTCCCGCTGGCGACAATCATCACGCCTTCGTCACGCAGAACCGCCAGTTTCTTACCTAACTCATAGTGATATTCCGGCGGCTGCGTACCGTCAATGCTCAGCTGAATCACCGGGATATCGGCGTCCGGATACATCTTGATCAGCACGCCCCATGTACCGTGGTCAAAACCCCACTCGCTGGTGTCAGCCATCACATTCACCGGACTGAGCAATTCCTGAACCCGTTTCGCCAGAGCCGGTGAACCCGGAGCCGGATAACGTTTATCAAACAGCGCCTGCGGAAAACCGCCAAAGTCGTGAATGGTGCGCGGTTTTTCCATCGCCGTCACTGCGGTTCCGCGAGTGAACCAGTGAGCAGAAACCGCCAGAATCGCTTTTGGCCGTGGTAATGATTCGCCCAGCGCATGCCAGGCACGGGTATAAATGTTGTCTTCCAGCACGTTCATCGGGCTACCGTGGCCTAAGAAAAGTGCGGGCATACGTTGGGTTGTCATCATAAATTCCTTACCGCAGATAAAAGTGAGCGGGCCGAAAAGCGGCCTCCGCGTGATTTCATTACGGTACTCTTTTTGATTACGGGTTACAGCCGGATAACCATGAAGGAGATGTTCAATAAATTTGATGAGACAAATCAAAAGAAGAAGCAGGGAAATTACGCTTAAGACAAATTGCAGGATTCAAAAGCAAAAGGCCGCATAAGCGGCCTTTCTGTTACGCACGATAGGTCTACGCACTACCGGTCATTCAGCTTGCCTGACGGGTCTGCGCCTGACGGTAAGCCACCAGATCGGCGATGGTAACAACCGGCATATTATGCTGACGGGCAAAGACGATCACTTCCGGCGCATGCGCCATGCTGCCATCATCATTGGTCAGTTCACACAGCACGCCGAAGGGCTTCAGGCCTGCCAGTGTCGCCAGATCAATAGAGGCTTCTGTGTGACCGCCGCGGGTCAGAACACCACCTGCCTGTGCGCGCAGCGGGAAGATATGCCCTGGGCGGTTCAGGTCAGAAGGTTTTGCGCCGTCTTTGATTGCCGCACGGATAGTCGTGATGCGGTCAGCAGCAGAAACACCAGTGGTCACACCTTCAACCGCTTCAATCGTCACGGTGAAAGGGGTCTGGAACGGGCTGGAGTTGTTCTCAACCATCATCGGCAAGTCCAGCTTTTTACGGCTGTCTTCGTTCATGGTGAGGCACACAATTCCGCTGCCGTGGCGAATCGTCAGCGCCATTTGCTCAACGGTCATGTTTTCAGCGGCAAAGATTAAATCGCCTTCGTTTTCACGATCTTCGTCATCCAGTACCAACACACCAACACCGTTACGCATGGCGTCAAGTGCACGCTCAACACGTTCAGCTGATGTACCGAATTCGGAAAGTAGGGTCTGATTCATGGTAAAAATAACCTCATGTTCTGTATGTGGATTACCAGAATCAGGGCGTCTTGAGGAGGCTAGCTGCGGCAGCCGCATGGCGTGCTACAGTTATAAAAAATAACGCAGCGGGCAATAATATGCCCGGCTTGAATCGTTACTCTCTCCCATCCGGACTTTAACCGTCGGCCCCGGAATTACACCGGATCTGCTGACCTCTAACCCCGAAGGATTGAGCGCTCGCGGGCTTCCACATGGAAGGATTATGACTCTTCCGATATTCCGTGGTTTACCGCCGGTGGGGACTTTCACCCCGCCCTGAGAATAAGCAAAGCAACTATAGCGCCAATAAATGAGCAGAGCAATCCTGCGGATTGGCCAATTAGTGCCACTGATGGTTTATAGAAACGGCGTCAGCGATTACACTAAGGGAAAGCACCTCCTTCGAGAAAAGGAATAATCATGATTGACCCGAAAAAAATTGAACAAATTGCCCGCCAGGTTCACGAATCTATGCCTAAAGGGATCCGTGAGTTTGGTGAAGATGCCGAAAAGAAAATCCGTCAGGTATTACAGGCGCAGTTCAGCCGTATGGATTTAGTCAATCGCGAAGAGTTTGACGTTCAGACGCAGGTTTTACTGCGCACCCGCGAAAAGCTGGCCGTACTGGAACAACGTCTCGCGGCGCTGGAAGCCAAACAGACTGAAGCGGTAAAACCGCAAGATCCGGCCTGACTGTCGCTGAGCGCAGAAGTCGATCCAGAAACAGAAAAGGCCTGCTAAGGAGGCCTTTTTACTGTGAACTCATGCAGTTATCTGGCGCTAATTACCGCTTTAGCGCGGGGCAACAGCAGCGATAACGCCGCAAACACCACCACCGCGTACAGCGCTTTCCAGCCGACCATCGCCAGCAATCCGCAGCACAATACCGCACCCAGCATCGCCATCCATTTTGAACGCCCTTTCAGGATCCGCGTACCCGCCAGCATACAAAGCAGGTAGATCAGGATGAAAATACCGTTGGCGTAAGTGATCAGTGCCCCCAGCGGCAAATGCAGCCAGTAAATCAGCAGGGTAAACAACATACAGCTGCCGACCACCAGATTCAGCGCAGCGACCGGCACCTGCTGAGAGGATAGCTGTGCCAGCTTACTTTGCGGCTTGAGCTGAGCCTGCGACCACACCAGCCGGGCAAAACTTTGGGTGTAAATATTCACGCTGGCAAAACACGCCAGATAGCCGATGATACAGGCCACCCACAGCGCTTTTTGTCCGAACAGTTGCACGACGATGCCAGGTAGCGAAGCCCCCGCTTCCCGCCTTTCTCCCCACGCATGGAATTTCAGCACCGCGACAGTACAACCCCAGTAAACAGCGCCCGCCACCAGCATGCCGATCAGCAGAGCACGGGGGAAATCCCGTTTCGGATTGCGGAATTCTGTCGCCAGATGAGCAAAAGCTTCCAGGCCGACAAAGCACCAGAACATGACCGCCAGCGCATCAAACAGGTTTGAGGGTGAAACGTCACGTATCGCAGGTAACGGAATTTCAGGCAGGGAAATTCCGCCTTTCCACCAGATGGCAATCACCAGCGCGATCACCAGCAGAGCAATCAGCGTCTGTATATTGGCGCTCGAACCGGCACTGCGTGTGCCCAAAAACCAGATAACCAGCAACGTTGCGAGCTGTACCAGCAGAAGATTTTCACTGCTCCAGCCAAATGCCGCCTGCCAGAAACCGGCGGCGATATGCAGCGCGGCCGGTAAGCCGACCGGTATAACTGACAGAAACAGCCAGCCGGTGACGCGCGCCATATGCGGACCGAATGCTTTCCCAACAAAATGCGCCGCGCCGCCTGCGCTGGGGAAATGCCTTCCCAGCGCGGCGAAGCCGATAGCGATGGGAAACACCAGCAGGATAAGCACCGGCCACGCCCACAGGCTATCGTTTTGCGCCAGTTGTGCCGCAAGCGCAGGCACGGCAAAAACACCGGTTCCCAGCAACGAAGTGGATAACAACCCGACACCCTGCGCCAGGCTTAATTCCTGTTTTAATCCGCTCACAACGTTAACCCGCTCACAACAAAGTCACTTCCGTTTTGTGCTATTGACGAAATAATCAAAAAGAAAAAGGGCTTATCAGATAAGCCCTTTCATGAAAACAGCCGGTGTTAAATCAGTCCTGCGCTTTGATCTGATTGATGATTTTGGTGGTAGATAAACCATCTTCAAAATTCAGTACGCGCACTTCACCGCCATTCGCCCAGACTTCCTCACTACCGGCAATTTGCTCAGGCTTATAGTCGCCGCCTTTGACCAGCAAATCAGGCAGGATCCCGGCGATCAAACGCTGTGGCGTATCCTCTTCGAAAGAAACGACCCAGTCGACTGCACCCAGCGCACCCAGCACGATCATGCGGTTTTGCAGCGCATTCACCGGACGGGTTTCGCCTTTAAGACGTTTGGTCGAGGCATCGCTGTTGACCGCAACAATCAGACGGTCGCCCAGTTTGCGGGCATTGGCCAGATAAGAAACGTGTCCTGCATGCAGGATGTCGAAGATGCCGTTGGTCATCACGACTTTTTCGCCACGCTGACGCGCCATCGCCACAGCCGCTTTCAGCTGTTCTTCATTCATCACGCCAAAACCGACGTCCGAACGCCCGCCGATGGCGTTTTCCAGCTCAACCGGAGAAACGGTAGACGTACCGAGTTTACCGACCACCACACCGGCGGCGGCATTGGCCAGGAAGCAGGACTCTTCCAGCGTATTCCCGGCTGCCAGAGCCGCTGCCAGCGTACCGATCACCGTGTCACCGGCACCGGTCACGTCATACACTTCCTGCGCCTGCGTGGGCATATGGAAAGGCGCTTTGCCCGGCTGCAATAAGGTCATGCCGTGCTCGGAACGGGTGACCAGCAACGCAGAAAGCTCGAAATCAGCAATCAGCTGCATACCGCGCGTGACGATTTCATCTTCGTTTTTACAGCGACCGACAACGGCTTCGAATTCGGACAGATTTGGCGTCAGCAACGTCGCACCACGATAACGTTCAAAGTCAGAACCTTTAGGATCCACCAGCACCGGCACACCGGCTTTTCTCGCCAGCTGGATCATCTTCTGAACTTCTGTCAGCGCGCCTTTGGCGTAGTCGGAAAGCACCAGCGCACCGCTTTGCGGTAACGCCTGCTCGATTTTGGTCAGCATCGGCTGGAGATCAACACCTTCAAAACCTTCTTCAAAGTCGAGGCGGATCAGTTGCTGATTACGGGACAAAATGCGCAGTTTGGTGATAGTCGGATGAGTCGGCAACGCCACAAAATCGCAGTTTACTTTCACTTCCGCCAGACGTTCGCTCAGCGCACGTGCCGCGTCATCCACACCTGTCAGGCCGATGAGACGCGAAGAAGCACCGAGAGACGAAATGTTCATCGCCACGTTTGCCGCGCCGCCAGGCCGTTCCTCGATAGTATTCACCTTCACGACCGGTACCGGCGCTTCAGGCGAAATCCGGTTAGTCGGGCCATACCAGTAGCGGTCTAACATTACGTCACCGACCACCAGCACACCGGCACGGTGGAAATCAGGCAAAGTCACTTTCATCCCAAGACTCCAAAACAGATAAATCAAATCGGGTAAACACAATGCGCCGGATAATATCACAAGCGCCTGTTACCCGAATAAAAACCCTTAGCCCAGCCAGTTCGCCCAGCTGGCGCGGATTTGCGTACGCTCCGTCGCAAAGCATTCTGCGGCCACTTTTCCGCTGTGTTCCTGCAAGGCGAGGTGATGGATTTCATCACGCAGCGTGACATAAGCCTGCGTCAGATTTCGCGCCTCTTCCTCCGGCATGATGTCGTATTGCGCCATCAGCTCGAAAATCCTCACATTATCGGACCAGCGGGTCAGCTTTGGCTCGTCGTGAGCAAAGCGTAAGACCAGATATTGTGCAATGAATTCAATATCAGTGATGCCGCCCGGATCGGTTTTCAGATCAAACTGGTCAGCTTTTTTACTGCCCAGATGCGCATACATTTTCTCCCGCATTTCACGCACTTCTTTGCGCAACCCTTCGTCATCACGCTGGCGGCACAAAATATCGCGGCGCGTGGCGTTAAACTGCTGCGTCAGCTGCGGGTCACCATAGACCACGCGTGCACGGACCAGCGCCTGATGCTCCCACGTCCAGGCCTCATTGGCCTGATAATCCGCAAACGCTTCAATGGTGCTGACCAGCATGCCGGAAGCACCCGAAGGCCGCAGACGCGCATCGACTTCATACAAAATGCCGGATGATGTTCGCGTGCTGAACAGATGCATAATGCGTTGCGCCAGCCGCAGATAAAACTGACGCCCGTCAATGACCCGCTCTCCGTCGGTCATGACTTCCGGTGCGCAATCAAGCAGGAAAACCAGATCCAGATCGGAACTGTAGCCCAGTTCCCAGCCGCCAAGTTTGCCGTAACCAATGACGGCAAAACCACGCCCTTCGCGGTGCTGAAGATGCGCTGGCTGGCCGTATTTTACGACCATCTGTTCCCACGCCTGCTGCACCACAACGTCGAGAATCGCTTCGGCGAGATAGGTCAAATGATCACTGACTTTCATCACCGGCAATGCGCCGGAAATATCCCCGGCAGCGATGCGCAGATGCTGGGCCTGCTTAAACTGACGCACAGCTTCAAGCTGCTGCTCTTCATCTTCTGTCGGCACGCGCATCAGATACTGGCGCAGTTCATCGCGGTAGGCGGTCAGTTCAATCGGCTGATACAACGTGCGCGGATCAAGTAACTCATCGAGCAATAGCGGATGACGGGCCAGCTGCGTCGCGACCATCGGGGACGCAGCACACAGGCGGATTAACTGTTTGAGCGCACCGGGATATTCCACCAGCAGCTCGATATAAGTGGTACGCGTGACGATGTTCAGCAGCAGTTGCATCAGGCGCTGAAGTGTCACGTCGGCATTTTTGTAGGTACACACCTGCGCCAGCAGGCGCGGCATCAGTAAATCCAGTTGCTCGCGCCCACGCGGTCCGATGGTGCGTTTATCGACGTCCCTGCGGAATTCGGCAATTTGCTGCAAGACATGGCGCTGCGCGTTTTCATTGAGCAGGGGAACCAGTGGCGCCAGTTCGGCAGGTTCCAGCGCGTCAATCCACAAACTGCTGAACTGCGCCTGTTGCTGATCGTCTTCTGCCTCCGGAGAGTCATCCCCAATCAGATCGTTAAATACCGCGCGCACGGCCTGCATGTGAGCATTCACTGCATCCAGAAGCTGTGGCCAGCCGGCATAATCCATTCCCCAGGCCAGACGAGCCTGATTCAGTTCGTCAGAAGGTAAGGTTTGTGTCTGCTCATCGGAAATGGCCTGCAACAGGTTTTCCAGCCGACGCAGGAACAGATAACTGGTGCGCAGTTGCAGCACCTGCTCGACCGGCAGCAACCCCAGATTCTCCAGCGCCTGCAACGTCGGCAACAATGCACGCAATTGCAGCGCCGGTTCACGTCCGCCACGGATCAGCTGGAAAACCTGAACAATAAATTCAATCTCGCGGATACCGCCAGCGCCGAGTTTGATGTTGTCTTTCAATCCGCGGCGGCGGACTTCACGCGCGATCATTCCTTTCATATTGCGTAATGACTGGATCACGCTGAAATCGATGTAACGACGAAAGACAAACGGCATCAGCATTTTGCGCAGTTCCTGACTGCTGATATCTTCCGCGCCGCCCATCAGGCGCGCTTTCACCATCGCGTAGCGTTCCCAGTCACGCCCCTGCTCCTGGTAATAATCTTCCAGCGCCGGGAAACTCATCACCAGCGGACCGCTGTCGCCGAACGGGCGCAAACGCATATCCACACGGTAAACAAAACCGTCGATAGTCGGCTGATCCAACGCCTTGATCAGCCGCTGTCCGAGGCGGGTGAAGAACTGGGCATTATCCAGTTCGCGACGTCCGCCACGGGTCTGGCCGTTTTCCGGATAGGCAAAAATAAGGTCGATGTCGGAAGAGAAATTCAGCTCCCCGCCGCCGAGTTTGCCCATACCGAGGATCAGCATTCTCTGCGGTTCGCCTGCCGCATTCATCGGTGTACCAAATTCACGACAACAGGCGTCGTACAGCCAGTCTCTGGCGCTGACGATCAGCAGTTCAGCCAGTTCGCTCAGCTGGTGAAGTGTATCTTTGGCTTCACTGGTTTGCGCGGATTGCGACCAGGCAATGCGGGTCAGAATACGGCGGCGGAACAGGCGCAGCGCTTTCATCAGCCCGTTTTCATCCGTTACACCGGCCAGTGCTTCTTCCAGCCAGGGACGATATAGCTGCCACTCCTGGGACTGAGGGGGAGTTTCATTGATTTCATGCCACCACTGCCCAAACGCCAGCAGGCTGTCCGTAACGAATTCACTGCTGGTGAGTACGGCCAGTTGTTGATCATCGGGAAGCGGGAGATTTTCAGGATGTTCACGCCAGCGCTCAAGCAGACTCTGAGCATGACGTTGCAAAACAGAAGAGAGTGGCAACATGAAATCGGATTCCTTGCAAAAAAAAGCCCGGACAATTTGCCCAGGCTTATCAGTCAATTAACGTGGTTGCCCGTTTAACCAGAACGCATCCATCATCACCGCGTGGGAACGGGCTGAATCCTCCCAGGCATGCTGTTGCTGAACGATAGCCTGTTGCAGCTCGACCCAGCCGGCAATGTACGCGGCAACGTCTTTCTCAGGGTATGCACCGGCCAGCAGATGGAAGGTAATAATCTGACGCTTCAGACGTGCCAGCTGGTCGCGATAGCCTTCTTCGGTCAGCGGCTGTGCGAACGCCTCTTTTAAATCCGCTGCGGTGCGGCCCAGCATGATGTCGGCAAAGCGCTTGAAAGAACCTTCCAGTTTTTTCGCAGATTTATCATCGATGAATGGCGTCCAGCCTGAAGTCGCCAGCCAGGAAGTAAGCACTAACTTGCATTTCAGATAGCTGGCGCTGTAACAAATTTCCTGTGCATCAGCAGATTTCTGTTCCAGCACGGGCACCAGATCGGTCAGTAATGTACGCAGTTCAGAAGAGGCTTTACGCGGTACCAGGCCGCCAAACAGCACCAGAACCTGACGCACGGTTTCTACCGCCTGTAATACCGTCAGACGCGCCGTTTTATCGCCACGGACCCACAGTTCTTCGTGATATTGCCAGTGATCCAGCGCCAGTTCGAACATGGCAGACATCGCCTGCTCAAGCGTCGCTTTTGGCAGGGCTTTGAATACCGGCAAAGGTTTGATTTCCCGTGCAGGATTGCCTTTCGCCAGATGATAGCCGCGGGCTGCCTTGCTGAATCCGCCCTGACGTAAACCGCCATGTGCTCCGATTTCAGCCGCCAGCGCCAGCAGATCGGCGGTATTGCCTTTTTTCAACTCCAGTTCAACTTCTGCCAGTGCTTCAGAAAGCTCACCGGCCACCACTTCGCCCTGATCCAGGCCCAGTTCGATCTCGCTTTCGCCGTAAGTGATCACCCACTTCTCACGGGTGAAATCGGTACGGAACAGCGGAGCCAGTTCTTTTTGCAGTGCGGCAGGCTTACAACCTTCCGGCCAGATATCTTTCGGGAAGGCGCTGAGCTTCAATACCGGCTTTTTCAGCTCGACATTGTATTCAGGGCGCTGATGCAGTCCGCCCACCACTTTCCCGCCGGTTTTGATGGTCATTTCGTACTGATCGTCGAAACCACGGATACGCAGGCCAATATCATGCGAACGTAAATAGTTTTCCGCAGTCTCAAAATAGATGTTGGTCAGTTTCGAAGGCGCGGTGTGCACGCTGTTAAAACCAGCGAGTTGCGAAGGTAATTCGGCGATTGCGGCCGGGGTGGCGATAAATTTTAATTCTATTTCTACGGTCATAGGAGTCTTCACACCGATTCTTTGCTGCCAAAAGGGATAAACGCGTCGCTGCAATTCTATCATAACCACTGCGCGCAAGCCGCATGTTGCGGGATTGTAAGATAGTTCTCATTCCGGTTTATACATTGCGTCGTCACACTGTTGCCCTTACTATCGGTATCCAAACTTTTAGTACATTTATAAAAGCAATGGCCGGACTGAGGCGGTTGCCGGAAGACGTATCCCGATAAAACGGATCCACACTTCACGTTCCCTAAATTCACAAAGAAACGATGAAATAATGCAGAAATTACGCCTAATTGGTTTCGCTTTGCTTGGTTTAAGCATCACATGGGGCGCTCACGCTGATGAGAAGCGCTATATCTCCGACGATTTGATCACCTATATCCACAGTGGTCCGGGTAATCAGTATCGCATTGTTGGCACCCTGAATGCCGGTGAAGAAGTCACCCTGCGCAGCGTCAACGACAGTACTAAATACGGTGAGATTGTTGATTCAAAAGGTAAAACGGCCTGGATCCCACTGGATCAGTTAAGCAATGTGCCGAGCCTGCGTACCCGCGTTCCGGATCTGGAGCAACAGGTGAAAACGCTGACTGACAAGCTGACCAATATTGATTCCAGCTGGAACCAGCGTACTGCGGAAATGCAGAGCAAGGTTTCTTCCAGCGACGGGATTATCAATGGCCTGAAGAAAGAAAATCAGGATCTGAAAAATCAGCTGATTGTGGCGAAGAAGAAAGTTGATGCCGTAAACGTTCAGCTCGACGACAAACAAAGAACCATTATTCTGCAATGGTTTATGTACGGCGGCGGCGTTGCTGGCGTGGGTCTGGTTCTGGGCCTGTTGTTGCCGCATCTGATCCCACGTCGCAGAAAGAAAGATCGCTGGATGAGCTGACAGCTCTACCTCCTGATCAATCCTGTTTAGACATTTTAATCCGTTAAGGCACATTGGTGCCTTTTCGTGTTTCCATCAATCAGGAAATCTTCATCGCAACTTTGCTATGATGAAGAAAGAGTCCCTTAGCCTTATTTCAGGAGTTATCGCGTGGAGATTTACCTGGTCGGCGGCGCAGTCCGAGACAGTTTATTAAACCTGCCTGTGTCTGAACACGATTGGGTAGTGGTGGGCGCAACGCCTGAATACATGCTCGAAAATGGCTATCAGCAGGTCGGCAAAGATTTCCCGGTCTTCCTGCATCCGCGTACCCGTGATGAATATGCCCTGGCCCGCACCGAGCGAAAATCAGGTTCCGGCTATAACGGGTTTACCTGCTACGCCGCACCCGATGTCACGCTGGAACAGGATTTGATGCGCCGTGACCTGACCATCAATGCCATCGCCAAAAGTGAAGATGGGACGCTTTTCGACCCCTATCACGGTCAGCGCGATATCGAACAACGTCTTCTGCGCCATGTCTCTGACGCCTTCGGTGAAGATCCGTTGCGCGTGTTGCGTGTTGCCCGCTTTGCCGCGCGTTTTGCCCATTTAGGTTTTACCGTCGCCCCTGAAACTCAGGCGTTGATGCAGCACATGGCGCAAAGCGGTGAGCTCGAAGCCCTGACGCCTGAACGTGTCTGGAAAGAAACCGAGAAAGCCTTGCAGACGCAGGATCCGCAGGTGTATTTCCAGGTGCTGCGTGACTGCGGTGCGCTCAAAGTTCTGTTTCCGGAAATCGATGCGCTGTTTGGCGTTCCGGCTCCGGAGAAATGGCATCCGGAAATTGATACCGGCATTCATACGCTGATGACATTGAAAATCGCCAGCACGCTGACGCCCGAAGTGGATGTGCGTTTCTCTGCGCTTTGCCATGATTTAGGCAAGGCGCTGACCCCGCCGCAATTCTGGCCTGCCCATCACGGCCACGGTCCGGCAGGTGTGAAACTGGTGGAAAATATTTGCCAGCGTCTGAAAGTCCCGACGCATATCCGCGATTTAGCGAAGCTGGTGGCGGAGTTCCATGATCTTATCCACACAGTGAATAAATTGCGCCCGGAAACCCTGTTAAAACTGTTCGACACGATCGATGTGTGGCGTAAACCGCAGCGACTGGAGCAGATGATTATGACCAGCGAAGCGGATGCGCGCGGACGTACCACCTTTGAAAACAATCCTTATCCGCAAGGTGATTACCTGCGCGAAGCCTTTAAAGTGGCGAACAGCATCACCAATAAAGAAGTGCTCGATGCCGGTTTTCAGGGGATTGAGATCCGCGATGAGCTGAAAAAACGTCGTACACAAGCATTAGCGGACTGGAAACAAACGCAGGACGTGACGATTTAAACGCTGCCTTTGGTTTCAGTTTTTCGATTCGTAAAAAGCTTCATAAAAAAAAGCCCCGCACGGTGAATAACCTGCGGGGCTTTTTTATCGCTTGCGGGAAGCAATAATCAGGCGATGAATACGAAGTAAACTGCGATCGCAACAAAGAACCGATAGATGGCAAACGGAATAAAGGAAATACGCTTAATCACCGCCAGGAAGGTTTTGATGGCAATCAGGGCAACGATAAATGCGCAGATAAAACCGGTGGCGAACATCGGTAAATCAGCCATCGTCAGGAAGCTGTAACTCTTATACAAGTCCAGCGCCGTCGCACCCATCATCATCGGCACCGCCAGCAGGAAAGAGAACTCAGACGCTGCAAAACGGCTGATACCCATTAACATCCCGCCGCTGATGGTCGCACCTGAACGGGAGAATCCTGGCCAGAGCGCCAGACACTGGAAAACACCGATCATAAATGCTTGCAGATAAGTGATGTCATCCACCCCTTCTGCACGCGGTTTTTTCGGTTTCAGCAGTTCGGCTGCAATCAGCAAAACGCCGCCGACGACCAGTGCATACATCACAAATTTTGGCTCAAACAGGGACTTGATCTGCGAATGCAGCAGTAAGCCCAGGATCGTGGCCGGGATCATCCCTAAAATAATATGCAATAAATTCAGACGGCGGTTACCCGTGCCCTCATGAACAGGCGGCTTGCCGAAGTGCAGGCCGATCATGCCAAACAAACGACGCCAGAACATCACCACCACAGCCAGAATCGATCCCAGCTGGATGACCACTTCAAATGACTTCGAGGTATCTCCGGTAAAGCCAAGTAGATTTCCCGCGATGATCAGATGGCCGGTAGATGAAACCGGTAAAAATTCAGTCAACCCTTCAACAACACCCAAAATTGCTGCTACAAGCAACGAATGACTTTCGACGATCATTATCGCACCCTACCCTATGAAATTTCCGCTAATGGGAAAACATGCTCAAAGTACAGACAACAAAAAAGCGGCATCACGCTGAGCCGCTTCATTAAAGGAAGCCCGGTTCTCCGGACTTTCCTTTTAACGCTTCTATATGACATTAAATAGACAAGCATTTCTTAAATTGTATCCATTGAAGGATTAAAAACGTTTTCCACGCTCAATAATTACGCCGACATTGGATGCCTGAGCCACCGCGCCGGGCTTACTGAGCTTAATCCGCACCCACGGCGAATTAAAACGGGCCAGAAGCAATGCCGCCACCTCTTCGGCAACACGCTCTACCAGCGCGAAATTTTGCGATGCCACATGTTCGATCACCGCATCACTGACGTCAGCATAGCTTAAACAATCATTCACATCGTCGCTGGCGGCGGATTTGCGGTTATCCCAGGCCATTTCGATATCGAACACCAGTTTCTGTTTAATGGTCTGTTCCCAGTCGTAAGCGCCAATCGTGGTGATTACATTTAGTTGCTCAATAAATACGATATCCATCACGTGATTCTCTGTTTTTGGCCCAGCCGGATACCACTTCCAGCAGAAAATGCGTATTATCCATGGATGTTGCGATTAAAACGACCCTTATTAGACGGAACTGCTTTATGAGTGCTACCGCGCTTGGAATGATTATTTTCGCCTACCTCTGCGGCTCGATTTCCAGTGCGATTCTGGTCTGCCGGGTAGCCCGGTTACCGGATCCGCGCACAGCAGGCTCTGGCAACCCCGGTGCCACGAATGTGCTGCGCCTGGGTGGTCGTCTGGCCGCAGCGTCTGTTCTCATCTTCGATATTCTTAAAGGGATGCTGCCTGTCTGGCTGGCCTATCGCCTGAATATTCCGCCGATGTACCTTGGGCTGACTGCCATCGCAGCCTGCCTGGGTCACATCTACCCGGTATTCTTCCGCTTCAAAGGCGGCAAAGGCGTTGCCACGGCTTTCGGTGCTATCGCACCTATCGGCTGGGACTTAACCGGCCTGATGATGGGGACATGGCTGCTGACCGTGCTGCTGAGTGGATATTCTTCGCTGGGCGCGATTGTCAGCGCACTGATCGCACCTTTTTACGTCTGGTGGTTCAAACCTGAATTCACCTTCCCGGTCGCCATGCTTTCCTGCCTCATATTGTTGCGTCATCATGACAATATTCAGCGTCTGTGGCGCGGTCAGGAAGGAAAAATCTGGGATAAGCTGAAGAAGAAACGCAAAGCGGCGAAAGAAGATAAAGCCGAATAGCAGATAAGCTCAGATTTCAGCCATTAAAAACGACCTCAAGCGGGTCGTTTTTTTATGCATTTTTTCAGCACAGCCAGCCTGACTGAGCGGGTGTGAGACAAGGCGTCAGGAGACCCACTCAGACTGGCGGTAGCTCAGCGAGAGGCCAGCGCGGACGTACGGTCACGCCGAGATCAGGCGTAGCGCCGGTTTTTAACCGCACCATACCCGCGTAGGCGATCATCGCACCATTATCGGTACAAAATTCAGGACGCGCATAGAACACCTTACCGCCGCGTTTGGTCATCACTTCTTCAAGTTTAGCGCGTAAAGTACGGTTGGCGCTCACGCCACCGGCCATTACCAGCTGTTTAAAACCGGTCTGATCCAGTGCGCGTTTGCATTTAATGGCCAGCGTATCGACAACAGCATCTTCAAATGCACGGGCAATGTCAGCATGCGTCTGCGGGTCGCTGTCATTACCGCGAATGGTATTAGCGGCGAAGGTTTTGAGGCCGGAGAAGCTGAAATCCAGCCCAGGACGGTCAGTCATCGGGCGCGGGAACGTAAAACGACCGGCAACACCCTGAGCCGCCATTTTTGACAGCAGCGGGCCGCCCGGATAATCCAGACCCAGCAGTTTAGCCGTTTTATCAAAAGCTTCACCGGCGGCATCATCAATGGATTCACCCAGTAATGTGTACTCGCCGATACCCGTAACGCTGATGAGCTGCGTGTGTCCGCCGGAAACCAGCAGCGCCACAAACGGGAAGTCGGGCGGATTATCTTCAAGCATCGGTGCCAGCAAGTGGCCTTCCATATGATGAACAGGCACAGCAGGCACATCCCAGGCAAACGCCAGAGAACGTCCGATAGTCGCGCCGACCAGCAATGCGCCGACCAGGCCCGGACCGGCGGTGTACGCCACGCCGTCGATATCCTGAGCGGTCAGCCCGGCTTCTTTCAGCGCGGCCTGAATCAAAGGGATTGTTTTACGCACATGGTCACGCGAGGCCAGTTCAGGCACCACGCCGCCGTAATCTGCATGCAGTTTTACCTGACTATACAGTTGGTTGGCTAACAAACCGGTTTCGCTGTCATAAACTGCAATTCCGGTTTCATCGCAGGACGTTTCAATACCCAGTACTCGCATCACTCTTTCCATCATAGTT
The DNA here is from genome assembly GCF_003614975.1 of Rahnella bruchi. Lineage (GTDB taxonomy): Bacteria > Pseudomonadota > Gammaproteobacteria > Enterobacterales > Enterobacteriaceae > Rahnella > Rahnella bruchi. Next base: position 47,310 of record NZ_QZWI01000009.1, read on the forward strand.
TGGCGCTAACTCGCGGCGCGCAGTTTAGCACACAAGGCTCTGCGGGTGCTGCACCGGCGTGGGAATTCCTTGCTTCATAAGCCAATTAATGTCGAGCAATTTCGATTGATTGGTATATAATCGCCGCCCGACGCAAAAGCGAGCGCACAATGTTGCAGAAGGCGCCTGTTTCAATTTGCCGTTATGCTTTACAAGACGAGGCGAATTGGAGTAAAATTCCGCACCATTTTGAAATGTGCTGGTACAACATCAGCAAACAAACCGATTTTATCGAGGTGAGAGGCACATGCCTGTAATTAAAGTACGTGAAAACGAGCCGTTCGACGTAGCTCTGCGTCGCTTCAAGCGTTCCTGCGAAAAAGCAGGTGTTCTGGCAGAAGTTCGTCGTCGTGAATTCTATGAAAAACCGACTACCGAACGTAAACGCGCTAAAGCATCTGCAGTAAAACGCCACGCCAAGAAACTGGCTCGCGAAAACGCACGTCGCACTCGTCTGTATTAATCTTCGGGGGCAACCCCAAATCGCGTGATTTGCAATATTAAGAACGCGCAGACTGCGTAGTAGCATACGAAGGCCGTGCTTTCCGAAAGGAATGCGCGGCTTGTTCTCGTTTATAGGCTAGTGAGTAAGGGGCTTATGGCTGGGAGAATTCCGCGCGTATTTATCAATGACTTGCTGGCTCGCATCGATATCGTCGATTTGATCGACGCACGTGTAAAGCTCAAGAAACAGGGTAAAAACTATCACGCGTGCTGCCCTTTCCACCATGAGAAAACACCCTCATTTACCGTAAATGGCGATAAGCAGTTTTATCACTGTTTCGGCTGTGGTGCCCACGGCAATGCCGTCGATTTCCTGATGAACTATGACAGGCTTGAGTTTGTCGAAAGCATTGAGGAACTGGCGACAATGCAGGGTCTGGAAGTGCCGTACGAAGCAGGCACCGGTCCAAGCCAGATGGAGCGTCATCAGCGTCAAAGCCTCTACCAGTTGATGGCACCGCTCAGCGAGTTCTATCAGCAATCACTTAAACAGCCTGCTGGTGTCCCCGCAAAGGAATATCTTGCCCGGCGTGGTTTAAGTGAAGACGTCATCAGCCATTTCGCTATTGGTTTCGCCCCACCGGGTTGGGACAACGCATTAAAGCGTTTCGGCAAAAATGCCGATGATAAAGCGTCTCTGATTGACGCCGGTATGTTGGTCACCAATGACAATGGCCGTAGCTATGATCGTTTCCGCGAACGGGTGATGTTTCCTATTCGTGATAAACGTGGCCGCGTGATTGCCTTTGGCGGCAGGGTTTTGGGCGACGGTACGCCCAAATACCTCAACTCACCGGAAACCGAAATTTTCCATAAAGGCCGCCAGTTATATGGTCTGTATGAAGCACAGTTAAAGCACCCGACGCCGGCGCGTTTACTGGTCGTTGAAGGGTATATGGATGTCGTTGCACTGGCGCAGTTCGGCATTGATTACGCCGTTGCCTCACTGGGGACGTCCACGACCGCTGATCATATTCAGCTGATGTTCCGCAGCACCGATAACATCGTTTGTTGTTATGACGGCGACCGGGCGGGACGTGAAGCCGCGTGGCGTGCGCTGGAAACAGCACTGCCCTATCTCAATGATGGCCGTCAGCTGCGTTTTATGTTTTTACCCGACGGCGAAGATCCGGACACGCTGGTACGTAAAGAAGGCAAAGAAGCGTTCGAACAAAGAATGGAGCAGGCGATGCCGCTTTCCACTTTCCTGTTTGATTCGCTGATGCCACAGGTTGATTTGAGCAGCCCTGACGGGCGCACCAAATTGAGCATGCTGGCATTGCCGCTGATCCGCCAGGTACCCGGCGAAACGTTACGGATGTATTTGCGTCAGCAGTTAGGGAATAAGCTCGGGATTTTGGATGACAGCCAGCTGGAAAAGCTGATGCCTAAACAGGCGGAAAGTAGCAATGTCTATCAGGTGCCCCAGCTAAAACGCACAACCATGCGTATACTTATAGGGTTACTGGTACAAAATCCACAACTGGCTACACTTATACCCTCGCTGCAAGGTTTGGAGCAAGCGAAGCAGCCAGGATTGGATCTGTTCAGCGAGTTAGTCACCACTTGCTTAGCCCAGCCGGGGCTGACGACAGGCCAGTTACTGGAACTTTATCGCGATAATAAGTTCTACCAACAACTTGAAACTCTGGCGACATGGAACCACATGATCGTAGAGGACATGGTCGAAGAGGAATTTCGTGCCACGTTAGCCAGCCTGTATGACTCGATTTTAGAGCAACGGCTTGAAACCTTGATTGCAAAAGCCAGGACGCATGGCCTGAGTCCAGAGGAACGCACCGAAGTCAGTTCCCTGAATCAGGTATTAGCGAGAAAGAGTTAATTTTCATAACAAGAACATATAATTACCCGAAATAATTCGAGTTACAGGGAGGCAGCCAACGCACCTGCGGCTCGAAGTATGACGGGTAAAACAGAAAACACGGCTTAAGTGCCGATATAAAGCGGGGCACGGCCCTGCGCAGAGCCGCCCTGGTGGGCCGCGGCACAATAAACGCCCCTAACGTTATTGTTGGCGATGTTACCCGACCGACACCAACCCAAATACTCTGAAGTGTGGATACCGTCTTATGGAGCAAAACCCGCAGTCACAGCTTAAGCTACTTGTCACCCGTGGTAAGGAGCAAGGCTATCTGACCTATGCTGAGGTCAATGACCATCTGCCGGAAGATATCGTCGATTCCGACCAGATCGAAGACATCATCCAGATGATTAACGACATGGGCATCCAGGTACTTGAAGAAGCTCCGGACGCCGATGATTTAATGCTGGCCGAAAATCGCCCTGATACCGACGAAGACGCTGCAGAAGCGGCGGCGCAGGTACTTTCCAGCGTTGAATCCGAAATTGGCCGTACCACCGACCCTGTGCGTATGTATATGCGCGAAATGGGTACCGTTGAGTTACTGACCCGTGAAGGCGAAATCGACATCGCCAAACGTATCGAAGACGGTATCAATCAGGTTCAGTGTTCCGTTGCTGAATATCCTGAAGCTATCACTTATTTGTTAGAGCAATATGACCGTGTGGAAGCTGGCGAAGTTCGTCTGTCTGACCTGATCACCGGTTTTGTTGACCCGAACGCTGAAGAAGAAATCGCACCAACTGCGACTCACGTGGGTTCTGAACTGACCACGGAAGAGCAGAATGATGATAACGAAGACGAAGATGAAGATGACGACGCTGAAGACGACAACAGCATCGACCCTGAACTGGCTCGCCAGAAGTTCACAGAACTGCGTGAACAGCATGAAGCGACGCGTCTGGTCATCAAGAAAAACGGCCGTAGTCACAAGAGCGCAGCAGAAGAAATCCTGAAGCTGTCCGATGTGTTCAAACAGTTCCGTTTAGTGCCAAAACAGTTCGATTTCCTGGTTAACAGCATGCGTTCCATGATGGATCGCGTTCGTACTCAGGAACGTCTGATCATGAAAGTGTGCGTTGAACAGTGCAAAATGCCGAAGAAAAACTTCGTCAATCTGTTCGCCGGTAACGAAACCAGCGATACCTGGTTCGATGCGGCTCTGGCAATGGGTAAACCATGGTCTGAGAAGCTGAAAGAAGTCACCGAAGACGTACAACGCGGCCTGATGAAACTGCGTCAGATCGAAGAAGAAACTGGCCTGACTATCGAACAGGTTAAAGACATCAACCGTCGCATGTCGATCGGCGAAGCGAAAGCCCGTCGCGCGAAGAAAGAGATGGTTGAAGCAAACTTACGTCTGGTTATTTCTATCGCGAAGAAATACACCAACCGTGGTTTGCAGTTCCTTGACTTGATCCAGGAAGGTAACATCGGCCTGATGAAAGCCGTTGATAAGTTTGAATATCGCCGTGGTTATAAGTTCTCAACTTATGCGACCTGGTGGATCCGTCAGGCTATCACCCGCTCCATCGCCGACCAGGCACGTACCATCCGTATCCCGGTGCATATGATTGAGACAATCAACAAACTCAACCGTATCTCCCGTCAGATGCTGCAAGAGATGGGCCGTGAGCCGACGCCGGAAGAACTGGCTGAGCGTATGCTGATGCCGGAAGACAAAATCCGTAAAGTGCTGAAAATTGCTAAAGAGCCAATCTCCATGGAAACGCCAATCGGCGACGATGAAGATTCGCATCTGGGTGATTTCATCGAGGATACGACTCTCGAACTGCCACTGGATTCTGCAACGTCTGAAAGCCTGCGTTCTGCAACGCATGACGTTCTGGCTGGCCTGACCGCACGTGAAGCGAAAGTTCTGCGTATGCGTTTCGGTATCGACATGAACACTGACCACACTCTGGAAGAAGTGGGCAAACAGTTCGACGTTACCCGTGAACGTATCCGTCAGATCGAAGCGAAAGCGTTGCGTAAACTGCGCCACCCAAGCCGCTCCGAAGTGCTGCGCAGCTTCCTGGACGATTAATCGCCCTCAGGCTGTTAGCCAATAAAAAGCCCCGCCTTTCTCTGGAAATGGCGGGGCTTTTTTATTCTGCTGAGTTAAGGCATTCAGGAATGCAGCGCGTCATAAAGCTCGCGATAAGCCGCAACCAGCTCTTCTAACGTCGCGCGGTTCAGCCCGCTGGGATTGGGTAATACCCAGATCTGCGTTTCACCGATTTTCAACGTCTGGTAGCCCCAGTTCACCTTGTTTACTCCAAACGCTTTACTGAAAGCCTGCTTACCTAAAATCGCTAACGCACGCGGCTGATAGCGTAAAATCTTCTCTTTTAACACTTCACCGCCATCGCGCAGTTCATCACGCATCAGTTCGCTTGCAGCCACCGTCGGACGGGCCACCAGTGCCGTGATACCGCAACCGAAATCCTTTAACTGCTGCCAATCCTGTGGCGCTAACTGACGCCCGGTAAAACCCGCCTGATGAATGACTTTCCAGAAACGATTACTGCCATTAGCAAAAGGGTAGCCTTTATGGGCAGATGAAAGGCCGGGATTAATGCCGCAGAACACGACCTGAAGATCCTCAGCAAGGATATCTGAAATCATATTGTTTTCCTGAGACGTATTTGTTCGAGTTATCAGTAAAAAAGTCTGCGAACACAACGTGCTAGAACTGTGCACAAAACGCGCATACAAACCGAACACATGTAGACCTGTAAGCAATATTTACCGTATAATCCTGCACCTTGGCCCTTTAGCTCAGTTGGTTAGAGCACGCGACTCATAATCGCTTGGTCGCTGGTTCAAGTCCAGCAAGGGCCACCAAATTTTATATTTAAAATCATGCATTTAAGCCACTTTATTGAAAAGTGGCTTTTTTGTTTATGCCGTTGATGTCGCAAATTCGTCGCACAAGCTCTTACATTTGTAAAGCGGCACCTCTACAACTTATGGGATTTGTAAGCTCTGTCTGTTTGAAACCTTGGTAAACTATGCGATATTGACCTATCGAAAATCGTATCAGGAAGAAACATGTTCGATTCGAGAACAGGCCTTACCATCATGGTTCCTACGCTAAACGATACAGAAAGTGATTTCTCACGCTTGTTTATGATTTTTGAGCAAGTAATGAGCTCTACAACGCAACAGGTTCTCTTTGTTTTCACTTATTGTCGTTTCTTAAGGCCAAACGCTGTTGCTTTCCTTGGCGGAACCGTTCGCTCTCTTCAGAGAAAGGGGGTAACTGTATTCATTGATTGGACTTCCTTCCAAGAAAAGGTAAAAGCTTCACTTACACAAAATACTTTTTGCAGCAAACTTGGCCATGGCACCCCTGGCTATTTAGGCCATGCAATTCCATATAGAGAGGATCCCAGGGAGGATGCAAACTCTATACTTGATTATTTAACACAAAATTGGATCGGTAAAGGTTGGGTGAAAGTTAGTGAAGAGCTTAGAGATGCGATTGCAGGTAAAGTCTGGGAGATATACGCTAACTCTTTTGAACACTCTAATTCATTAATAGGTGTATATTCTTGTGGCCAGCATTTCTATGGGAGAAATGAGCTTGTGTTATCTGTCGTCGACTTCGGCGTCGGAATACCACATAACGTTCGAGAGTATCTATCTTCAGATTCAAGAGCAGCATCTTTAACAGCTGAATCTTGCTTAAGATGGGCTTGTGTAAGTGGTAATACCACAGCCACGGCAAAAGGAATACCGAGAGGTTTAGGTTTACACTTACTAAAAGAACTTGTTCGAGTGAATAACGGAAAATTAGAACTTTATAGTCATAATGCTTATGTAAAGATGGATAGCTCTGGTGATGAATTTAAAACCTTACCATTTTTCTTTAAAGGTACTATACTGAACATTACATTAGTCTGTGATGAGAAGTATTATAGACTCACTTCAGAATCAGGGAAATAATAATGCGTATATTAATAAAAGAGTTCATCGGCCCAAGATGTATATTGAAAGATGATGGACAAAAACTCTTCGATAAAATTTCTTCGCTGCTAGATAGCAAGAGTGAAGTTATATTGGATTTCTCCAATGTTAGAATGTTTGCCTCGCCATTTTTTAATTATAGTATAGGCCAGTTGTTTAGTAATTTCTCTGAGAAGGAAATACGAGAATCATTACACCTTGAGAACCTAGAACCTGTTGGGCACTCAATTATTGAACGAGTTATTGAAAATGTAAATAGGTTCAACTCTGATGTAGACTATAAGAAAATAGTGGACGAGATTCTTGAACAACAAGCCAAGGAGTCAGACTAATGGCATTCTCTGGAACAATATTATCTAATGTCATTGATATAAATAATTACATTCCGAAAGATAAAGATAATTTCTTTGTGGATACTAATGTATGGTTTTGGCTAACCTACTCCAAAGGAATCCCTCAAGGGAGGTCTTATTTACACATTTATAATCAATTTATTAACTCAGCTTTGAATAACAATTCTAAACTCTATCATTCTGGGTTAACACTAGCCGAATTAGCTCATATAATAGAAAAATCAGAAAGAGAAATTCACGGAAAAGTAATTAATAAAACAATATCCACTAAAGATTTCCGTCATTTATTCTCTGTGCAAAGACTTGCTGCAATTAAGGAAGTAGAGACTTCATGGCTTCAAGTTGAGAGTCTTGCAGAACAAATTGAAATTAATATTTGTGAAAACATTACCGATAATTGTGTAACAAAAATGCCTTCAAATTCATTAGATGGTTATGATCTCATGATTCACGAGAGCATGCTCAACTCCGGAATATTAAACATAGTTACTGACGACGGGGATTATACCACCGTGCCAGGGATTAACGTTTATACGTCAAATAAAAACGTACTACTTGCAGCATTGCAACAAAAAAGACTCATCCTTTGATGATAGTTTGAAAAGAAGCATTTATAAAATAACTAGATTCTTCATACAATTAGGTTTCCTTAAGGGAAAGTATATTTTTTCACTATATGCAAAAAAATAATTTTAATTCTTTATAATCAACACCTTACAAAATACAAACTTTGATCCAATCCCTAGAAAACTGAAATTTACTGAAATTCTTTTCAATCTTTTCAGTTTGGGAATGACGGCAAAACCCCAAACACGACGCGGGCTGGCGGTGTGGTTTGTAGAATTTCAAAACTGAAAAAAAATACTGACGCAAAAAGCGCAGGCGGGTGCGGTGTAGTGCAATTTCCGTCTGGTCTTGCTTTGTTTCGTGGGCGCACGGCTGCACTGGCTCACACAGGCGGCTTGATCGTTTTGAAAGGGTTCTGGGCGTTGAATGCAAAGTTGCGCGGCACTGCGTGCGATTGAGGCGGGTAATCTGCGGGCAATAAAAAACCCGCACGCGGCGGGCTTTGGTCTGTATGAAATGGCTATCCAATAACCGGATCGTATTTCTCTTTTAGCGTGGTGGCTTTGGTGCCAGTGTCGGTAATGGCCAGGGCATTCAACGGCGTACCGGTATTGTTGTGAGTATGCGCGGCCGTCAGTTGTGCCAGCTGCTTTACCACATCCAGGGTATCAAGCATCAGTTGGCACACGTTAACCGACTGACTCCCAATCCATACCACCGGCGCAATAACTTCCTGACGCACACCGGCCACACTGCTGCGTAACATTCCGACCTTTTCAATCAGCTGGCCAATCACGTTGGTTTCCGCATCGCCCTGGACACTGGCCACATAATTGGCCTGCGTGGCCAGGCTGTAATCTCCCTGGGCAATTTGTTGAATTGCACCGGCCAGTAAGGTGGTTTTGCCCAGCACCGTGGTTTTATCCGTGGCCTGTACCGTGGTTTCCCTGGCCACCAACGTGCGTGTTTCATCATCGGCCGTGACAATCCGGCTCATTGAGGTTTCGCGTATAACCTGATCAGTCTGGCGTTCCCAATCGCCCGCCACCGTCACCCGCTGCGATACTCCATCACGCTGCTGTTGCAGCTGCTCGCCAGGTTTCACGGCGGGCAGGCTGTTGCCCTGGGAAAGGGTTTGGCGCACAAACGGCTTATCGGCGCGACCACCATTAAACCCGACTTCTACCAGCGTGCCAGCCGGGGGAAACTGAAACATCCCGGACTCACCGCCCGCCATTGGTAGCGGCAGCGGCACGGCCGGATAAAGCGGCGTATCTTTTGCGGGGTTGCCGTCTGCGTCTAACAGCTGCAAGTCCACGGCATAGCGCGGCCTGAATGGATCGGCAATGTTTCCGTTGCTCACATCCTCGCTTGGCGCTTCCACCCTGGCGAACTGTGGCAGGTGCAAGCCGCTGGCCAGCTCTGGATAACTGCTTTCAACCTGACGCTGAAACGGCGTTTTCTGCAATGCCTGGCCGGTGGCCTTATTGCGCGGCGTGGGTAGCACAACAAGTTTGGGAAGCGCCAACGGGTTGTTTCATGACGGGGCTAAATATCCGCCCGGATATGGGTGATTGCCGAATGATGGGAAAATATTACCGCGCTTTAATGGTGCGAACGGCTAGCGGAAGCTGGCGGCAGGTGGGTAACTAATATGATTACGTTTAAAAATATCAAAATCTCTAAGCAAGTTTTTGAGGAAGGTTTGGCGATCCCCGTTCTCTATTTTGAAGATGAAAACGGCGTGGATTGGTACACGTTGCGCGATGCGCAATGGAAAGGGAAAAATGCTTTTATTGCAGTGGGACAGGATGGATTTATCACTACCTGGTCAGATAATCCCAACTTTCTCACCCTGTGCGAAGGCGTAAGCGTCTATGAAGTTTCGCCAAAGAAATTGCCTCAGGATATTGGGGTACAGACATACCGTTACCAGGCCGCAAAGTTTATCCGGGTTGAACTCTTTGCCGTCGAAGTGGCAGAGCAGCGTAAAACGGATTTATTGAATCTGGCCACTGCCGCTATTGCCCCGTTGCAGGACGCCGTTGATCTGGATGATGCGACAGATAGCGAGCTGGCAAGTTTGAAGGTCTGGAAAAAATTTCGTGTTGCACTTAATCGCCTGGATTTGTCCACTGCGCCGGAAATCACCTGGCCGGAGGTGCCGGAAAATGTGGCGTAAGGCAACATTGAGCATCCCGGCAGATATGAGCGCATTAACCTGTTCGGTGCTGCCGGTTCATCCGTGGGTTTACGGTGTTGGCCAGGCAGCTGGCGACAGCAGTTATTTAAGCCCGGTTAGCCTCAATTCAGGCCGGGCATGACGCCGCATGAACTTATTACGTCCATTGCGGAAGCCAGCAGCGGCGTGGTGTGAAAACGCGACTCAACAGACACAACGAGCAAAGACAGATCGCGGATCGCCTGATTGGCTCGGTCTAAAATGGCGTTTCTACGGAGTTGCGTCATAGGCGCAGCGGATATGGTTTCACCGGCAATAACGCCGATTGCGGCCGTGGCACTCAAGGTGTGCAACGATAAATTATCTGGCTTTGCTTCATTCATCGGTACAGCAGGCAGGCATTTCAGCTGTGCCAATAAGCCGTCCAATACCGTTGAGTCGTCGGTGATATCGGTAAGCGTGATCAGCTCTTGCAGAGTTAAACGGTGTGGCTGGTCTGGATTCAGTTTGTTGCGTAACACCTGGGCTGAGACGCCCATAACCGCAGCAACCTCAGTAAGATTGTGAGCCAGAGAAAAACGGCGGCAAGCCGTTTCAAGGTGTGGATGTATAGAGGTTTGATAATCAAACATTGTCGCTTTCCCCTAATCTGGGCAAGTTATTACGCAGAAAGCGCAATGTCGCATTCACTCAAAGCCTGGACAGTAAGGGCTGCCATATTAATTTCTATTAAGCCTTTCTTTTGTAAACCTTTTGGCTTAATTGGTAGCTTCCCATACTCGATTAGATTACGAGCAGTTTCGACGGCCATACCGGTACGACGGCAATATTCAGCGAGAGGTAAGTAAGGTTCGGGGATGACAATTGTAATATTTGGGCGCATAAGGCAAACTCCTGTTTTGATTGGATACGGCAATATCCGTCAATAATCGTTAATAACTACAAAACGGAGCTAGGTTAACTCGCAAAAAACTACAAATCAATATTTTTGTAGCTTTTTGGGCGGTTATCCTTCGTGAGATCATGTCTAAATTTATCTTCAACTTTGACGGCGAGAGCGCCCCAGTATTGGATCGCGTTTTAGATGCCTATGGATTTGGTTCCAAAATTTTACTGGCTGAACATCTTGGTATAGCTTCGAGCAGTTTGGCGGGACGTTATAAGCGCGGCGGATTTCCTGCAGATATCGTTGTGCGTTGCGTTGCCGAGACAGGTGCAAATCTTGAGTGGCTTGCTACTGGCCAAGGCAAGAAATTTGAAGACAGCGAATTGGACATCATGCGATTCCCTCGCAAAAAGCTAATAGAAGGCCAACTGTATGAGTCAGGCTATTTACTGTTCGATAAAGTTCTGTTCCTTCCTGGTACTCAGATACCAGAAGATCCGATCTGCGTTATTGATGGCTCAACACAATTCATCGTCGAGCAAAAATTCCCTGAGATTTATGATGGTGAGTGGCTGGTAGATATTGAAGGAAAGGTAAGCATCAGAACACTGACAAGAGTCCCGGTGAAAAGAGTTCGGGTTAGTGGTGTAGGCATGGCTTTTGATTGCAACCTAGATGACATAACAGTGTTCGGCCGCGTTGTTATGACGTGTAAATAACCATGCCAGTAAGAAAGCTTGAAAATGGCCAATGGGAAGCCGATTTTTATACTGAGAACCGCAGTGCCGGTAAACGCGGTAAACGCATTCGTAAGAAATTTAGCACCAAAGGCGAGGCTCTTGCTTTCGAACGTTATACATTAGAGAAAGCACAGAACACCCCCTGGAATGGTGAAAAAAAAGAAACCAGGCGCTTAAAAGAAATTGCCAAACTTTGGTATGAACAGCATGGCACCACTTTAAAGGACGGCCAGAGAAGGCTTGATACAATGGAGTGGGCTTCAGAATGTATGGGAAACCCACTTGCTACTGAGTTTAATGCGCAGCTTTTTTCAGCATATAGGGCAAAGCGTTTATCTGGTGAATTTTCCAGAACCAAACGTATTTCAAAAATTACGCCACGAACTATAAATTTAGAGTTGGCCTATTTTCGCGCTGCCTTTAATGAACTTCGGCGCTTAGGTGAATGGCCACTACCAAACCCATTAGAAAATGTCAGAGCCTTTCGTACTGAAGAAAGTGAAATGGCCTTTCTCACTCAAGATCAAATCACAAACCTTTTAGAGGAATGCAGAAACAGTAGCGCAAAAGACTTAGAGACAATTGTAAAAGTTTGCTTATCAACAGGTGCGCGTTGGAGTGAGGCGGAAGGATTGCATGCATCTCAAGTATCAGATAACCGCATCACCTTTACAAAAACGAAAGGAAAGAAGAATAGAACAGTTCCAATTAGCAATGAATTAGCTAATTTATTTCCTAAGAAAAAATCAGGACTTTTATTTAAGCCTTGTTATTATGCTTTCCGCTCGGCTTTAAATCGAACAGACATCTTACTACCGGACGGACAATTATCACATGTATTACGACACACCTTTGCTAGTCATTTCATGATGAATGGTGGCAATATTTTAGTATTACAAAGAATACTAGGACACACTGATATTAAAATGACAATGAGATATTCGCATTTCGCACCAGAACATTTTGATGACGCACTCAAACTTAATCCATTGGCGAAACACAATGAATAAAAAAATTATTATAGCCATAATAGTAATTTCAGTTCTCACATTAGTCCCTATGGGTCTCTACTTTTCTATCTTTAATAAATCTCTTTCACACGACAATCAATCTTGGGGAGCATTCGGTTCATTTATTGGCGGAATATACAGCTCCGTTTTCGGTCTTATTAGCGCAGTAGTGTTAATAATTACCTATAACGAGATGAAAAAATTTAACAACGACCAATTGGAACATCTAAGACGTGAAAAAATTATCGATGATATTAAAATTCTTTGCAATCTTCTTGATAAAACAATTACAAAAAACAAAAACATACAACCAGATAGAGAACAATTTTTTTCCTGGCTAACATCTCACATAGCTTCTTACTTGACCTTACATAGGCCGAGTGATGAGGAAGAAGTATGGGAATCCTCAATTAAAGCAAGTACTTTGAGACTTGATTTATTTGAAGATGAAGTGAAGGTTTTCCAAGAAATATTATATCAATTAGAATTTATAACAAACTCTGAGCTGAAAGATATCGCAAAGCTTATAATTAAAAGCGAAATGAACTCACAGGAAAGGTATTGGCTTGAATGCTATACACGTAGGTATCATTCGCAGACGAATATTTACTTAAATAAGTGGCCGGATTTCAGCCAACCCCCGACTAAGCTGACGAGGCTGATACCCGATCAAGAATAACTTAAAATGTCGCAAAAATGTCGCAAAAACTTAGGAATACTAACGAATACTGACCAATACTGACTATGTAACTTATTGTTATATGTAAATAAACATAGTTAATCTATGATTTACACATTTCTCATAATCGCTTGGTCGCTGGTTCAAGTCCAGCAAGGGCCACCAAATTTTAGTTTCAGATACAAACGATTAAGCCACTTCGAAAGAAGTGGCTTTTTTGTTGGTAAAGCCAGAATGGCGATAAAGTGACGCCTCGGGTTTACAGCACGCCCTGCGCCAGCATGGCATCGGCGACTTTCACGAAGCCGGCGATATTTGCACCACGCACATACTGCGTCTGCTGGCTTTCGCCGCCGTACTCCACGCACGACTGGTGAATATCCAGCATGATGTGGCGCAAACGTGAATCCACTTCTTCTGCTTTCCAGCTCAGACGTGCGGCATTCTGCGCCATCTCCAGCCCGGATGTCGCCACGCCACCCGCATTCGCCGCTTTGCCCGGTGCGAACAGCACGCCCGCGTCGGTGAACAAATCGGTCGCTTCAATCGTGGTTGGCATATTCGCGCCCTCGGCGACCGCTTTCACGCCATTGGCAATCAGCACGCGTGCCGCAGCCGCATCCAGTTCATTTTGTGTCGCACAAGGCAGCGCGATGTCTACCGGCACGCTCCACGGCTGCTGGCCTTCAAGATACGTCAGCCCCAGTTTTTGCGCGTAATCCGCCACACGTCCGTCACGGCTGGCTTTAATTTCCGTCAGCAGCGCCAGTTTTTCTGTTGTGAAGCCAGCTTCGTCCACAACGGTACCGTTAGAATCAGATGCAGTGATAACCCGCGCGCCCAGAGACATGGCTTTTTCAATCGCGTATTGCGCCACGTTACCGGAACCGGACACCGCCACACGCATGCCTTCGAAATCCAGACCATGACGTTTGAGCATCGATTCGGTGAAATATATCAGGCCATAACCGGTGGCTTCAGGGCGGATCAGACTGCCGCCAAACGACAGCCCTTTTCCGGTGAAAACGCTGGCGGTATTGTTGGAAAGCTTTTTCATCATGCCCGCCATATACCCGACTTCCCGTCCGCCGACGCCGATATCACCCGCTGGCACATCGGTATCCGGTCCGAGATGACGGTAAAGTTCCAGCATCAATGCCTGACAAAAACGCATGATCTCGCCTTCACTTTTGCCCTTCGGATTGAAATCACTGCCACCCTTTCCGCCGCCCATCGGCAACGTCGTCAGCGCGTTCTTGAAGGTTTGCTCAAATCCGAGGAATTTGAGAATCGACAAATTGACTGACGGATGGAAGCGCATCCCGCCTTTATACGGGCCAATGGCCGAGCTGAACTGCACGCGCCAGCCACGGTTCACCTGCACCTGATTTTTGTCATTCACCCACGCGATGCGAAACTGAATCACACGCTCCGGCTCCACCAGACGTTCAAGTAAAGCGGAACGACGGTATTGCGGATTTTGTTCGAGGAAAGGCCATAGCGTGGTCATAACTTCGCGTACGGCCTGGGAAAACTCGACCTGATGCGGGTCGCGTTGATGCACTGAGGATAAGAATTGTTCGAGGGATTGAATCTGATCCATTGATTTAAAACTCCGTCTGTAAGTGATGTTGTCTTTTTTTATTTACTGCTTATTTTTTGACTATGCATCGACTCACAAGCGGACATCAAGTGATTTATTTATCCGATAAAAACCCTAGGATTTGCGCCCTTCCAGCCTGAGTAACAACGCTTTGTTGTCCAGGCCGCCAGCAAAACCGGTGAGTTTGCCGGAGGAGCCAATCACCCGATGGCAGGGCGCCACAATCGAAATAGGATTGCGGCCATTAGCGGCACCCACGGCGCGCACGGCTTTCGGGCGTCCGATACGACGGGCAATTTCAGCGTAGCTTCTAGTTTCTCCAAAGGGAATTTCCAGTAATGCGGCCCACACTTCTTTCTGAAATTCAGTGCCGGTAAAATCGAGATCCAGCTCAAAACGGGTACGCTTACCAGCAAAATATTCGTTCAGCTGTTGTTCGGCTTTAATCAGGATCGGAAATGCCGGGTCTTCCACCATTTCGCCCAGTTTTACCCGGCCGTCGATTTCGCACTCCCACAAAATCGCCGTCAGTTTGTCGCCTTTTGCCGCCAGCGTGAGCAATCCGACCGGTGATGCCATGCGTTTAAATTTGAATTCCATCAGTCCCTTCCTTTGCGATTTTTACGCCCAATACTTTACCGGAAAGGCAGGAACTGACGAAAATTATTTCAGGCCGAGCTGCGCACGCAATTCTGCTTTTGCTGCGTCGAATTCCGTTTTGAAATCAGGCTGCTCTTCCATTTTCTGCGCAATCAGTGCAGCACCGGTGCGGCTCATCACGGTATCAGAACGGTAATGGAAACCGGCCACCAGTCGGTTTTCAGCGTAACCGGCGGCACGGGTGAACAGCTCGTTGCGTTTTTCCGGCACCATTTCACCGAGGACGGTCGCCATCAGATAGCCGATGGTGGAATGACCGGAAGGCCATGAACCGGATTTCGATTTTTTCAGCAGCGGATGAATTTGTTCATCCAGCATATAAGGACGCGGGCGGTTAAAGGCTTTCTTGGCGTGATCGTCCACCACGTCTTCTGTCGCCACAATCCGCTCGAACAGTGCTGCGGTTTTTGGCAGTTTTGCGGCATCAAAATCCGCGCCCATTACATCGGCAAAACGCCATACGTTTTCTTGTGCATCGGCAATCGCTGCTTTTTCCTGCTCTGGTGTACGGGTCGCCTGAATTTCCAGTAATTCTTTGAGTTCAGCTTTGGTCTGAGCAGAATCATCCGCCGGCGGCGCAGGCAGGTATTTGGTCAGATCCAGTTCCTGACTGCTAATAAACGGTTTGGCTTCATCCGCAGCCTGTACAGCAAAGGTGGAACCCAGAGTGAAAAGCAGCAGAGCGACGAGGGACTTACGCACAGTGAAACTCCTGATATTAGTTTGAATATCAGGAGAATAGAGAAGAAATGTGACGGTTAAATGACAGGTATCAGCCCAGCAGCCCCAGTTTTCCGGTCAGCTTGCGAACCACTTTCTTATTTCCTGCCAGCGCGATCCCCAGCAGTTGCAGGCTATCTGTCGGCACCACTGAAACCGCTTCACGAAACGCCGCATAGTCGGTGGTTTGCTGCCCTTCGACCGGGAAAATAATGCCGTCCATGTCGTCGTCATTGAGCAGATGCTGATGCAGTTGCGTCAGTTGTTCACTGTCGGCCACTAACACGCTGATGCCAATCGGGATAAGCCCCGGATGCTCGCGGTTATCGGCGTCAATCAGCGGCGCGCCCACCAGCGCCGGATGGCGTTGTCCGAGCGTCAGCGCCAGAACCGCGGCAGCATTAGCGGCGTGTCCGGCGGCAAGTTGCTGGTTGATGATAATTACGCAGCGTTCAGGCGGCGAAGATAAAATAGTGGCAGGCGTATTCATTATTACAGGCTCCGGTTCAGTTAAAATCAGAGCTTAACCCGTCACTTTTTCTCAATCTGGAAGATTTGTGCACAGCCGCCGGTAATGTGCCGGCGTGAGCTGGTAAGCGCGTCGGAACCAGCGCCCGAGATGACTCTGATCGGCAAATCCTAAATCTGCCGCCACAGCTGCCGGCGTGCGTCCGAGCGCCAGCCCTTCCCGCGCACGGGTCAGTTTCAGCTGAATAAGATACGCGTGGGGCGGCAATCCAAATTCGGCTTTAAACGCCCGGCTGATCACAAAACGGCTCTCGCCGGTCGCCGCTGCCAGCTGCTCAAGTCCGATATCTTCATGCAGATGGGCGTGCAGGTATTCCCGCGCCTGGAGCGCCACGCGCGACCATGGCGTAAACTTCTCATGCTGTGGCGGTTGCCAGGTGAGATGTCCGCCCAGCGCGCTGAGTAATCCGTCGAGCGCGGTCTGGCGTACGATACGCAGCTCTTTGCCATGCAGTGCCAGAAAGGCCAGCGACGTCGCCTGCGCCAGCTGCGGATCCTGCGCTAAGGTATTTTCGAAACTCGGATCACCGGCACATGAAAGGGAATCGCGCCGCGCCGCCAGTTCGCGACTCAGCCAGTGCGGATCGAGATACAACATCTGATAAGTAAAGCCGCCCGGCTGTACTGCATCGCCGTCGTGGATTTCGCCCGGCTCCAGCATGAAAATTTTGCCCGGCAGGCTCTGATGTTTCTGACGACGGCAGCTGAACTGCTGCAAACCGGATTGGGTGATGCCGACTAAATAGCTGTCGTGCCAGTGAGGATCGTACGCATGGCCTTCAAAATGCGCGTGGATCGTCTCGATCCCGCTGTCTTTATCTTTCGATAAATCGACCCAGTTTGCAGACGCCATAAATCCCCCGCTGAATGAATTAACAACAGGGTAACAAATAGAAAGGGGAAAGAGAAAGGGAGAGGTTTAGCTCCTCCACTTTGCAGGGGAGGAGCTAAAGAACTTAGTGCTTCACGCTTTCAATAAAGGTCTTACGGGCAGTTTTCGAGCCCAGACGTTCGGCTTCATCCAGCAGTTTCAGAGCCTTATCCACGTCCCCTGCTTTCACCGCTTTCTTGATCGCGTCGTTGAAATAGGTTTCGGAATCGCTGAGCATTGGCTCAGACGGTTTTGCCGGAGCTGCCGCAGGCGCTGTTGCCTGGGTGCTGCCGACAACCACTGGCGCAGCCGCTGCCGGTGCGGATGACGGGAAGATTTGACCAATCATCACGTTTCCGGTTTTCTGCTCAGCAGTCACTTTCAGGCTCAGCGTGCCGGTTGGGGTGTGACGGGCAATCGGATCCGGGATATCCGGCACCGCATTACCCACGCCAGCCGCAAAGGCTTTAGCCGGATTCACCATCTGCGTGGTCTCTGAAAGATCCTGACGGGTGGTGTAAACCAGCAAATAAATTTGTTTCTGACCCAGTGCCGGTGTCAGTTTCAGCGTGCCTTCCAGACGGTCGCTGGAGACGATGCCCGGTTTCTGATACGGGAAATAGCTGGAAGGATAAAAGGCTGCCGGACGCATCTGCTCATCCAGCACCAGAACATTTGGCGCATACACGGTTTTACCGGTCGCGATACTGGTCAGCGTAATTTCAAGTGAACCACGGTCGGCTGGCAACGCGAATGCCCCGACGGCACCCTGAATTTGCCCCTGATTAATCTGTGCGCTGGAAGTCCCGAGCGTCACATCCTGCGTCACTGGCGGAACCAGCGGCGTCCATGAAAGGTTGCGTAAGGTCTGGCTGGAAATCGCCGGAGCGGTATTCGCATCATTCTGCGCCGCATTCACGACCGCAGGTGCAGCAGCCAGCAGGCTCAGCGACAGACACAGTGACAGCAGATTCTTTTTCATTATTGTTTCCTTTGAAATCACCATGAAGGCTGGCGGCTACCGTTGGCATTCCGCCAGCCAGCACATCTTCTTTACTGCGATTTTTTTAAAGCTTACATTGCCATTTTTCCAAACTCTTTCGGGTTGCCGGAAGGCGGCAAGCGTCCAAGTCCCCGGGAGCGTAGACCACTACGTGACCGGGGCGAGGACGCGCAGCCAACGCATCGGCAGCGCGAAGGAGGAAGGAAAAATTTACCACCAGATTTCCATCTGGGCACCGAATGTAACCTCATCGTCATTACCACGGCTGAAGGTACGGGTGCTGGTGTCGTTCATTGCTAAGCCATTATTTGCGCCGCTGTCAGTGTCGTAGCCCCATTTTTCATCCCAGTTTGCGTAGGTTGCAAACACACGGATGGCCGGACGTGACCAGATGCTGTCGCCAGCCTGCCATTGTTGCGCCAGGGTGACTTTGTACTGACCGTTTTTGTCGCCGGTGCGCTGGGATTTCACGTTGTCGTAACCGACTTCCAGCAAGGTGCTCATGATCGGGGTCCATTTATACATCGGACGCACACCTACTGTGTACCAGGTTGTCCCGTTATTGTTATCACGGTCAACATCCTGATACATCGCCACATACATCAGGCTCCAGGTATCGTTGAAGTCGATGGCACCGTGGTCGAGAACGCGGATCATGCTGCCGTTGTTGTCGATGGCTGCACCGTTAGAGTGGCCGTTCGCTGCGCCCTGGCCCGGATCGGTCATGGAGTCAGATGCGTATTGCAGTACGAATTTGTTGTATCCGTTGTAGATGCTTTGCGTATGTTCCGCAGTAACCAGGAAACCATCTTTGGTCGCATTGTCTGCGAAGGAATAACCGTCACGCGCATTGGCACGACCGTAATCCACACCTAACTCCAGCACACCGCCTGGGTTAGTTTGCAGGCCTGCTAAACGAACGTCGAACACGTCGTTGGACGTCGGCACTTCGTTACGCTGATCGGCGATATAGCCGTATGAGCCGCCGCTTTCGGTGTTACGGGTCGCTGCCAGAGACAGTTTACCGAAGCCCAGATCCACATCTTCCAGACCCGCACCAGGACCAGAAATATCCCAGTAGTAGAAGTCGATCATGTGAACGTCATGACGTTGGTAGAAACGCTTACCCGCCCAGATGGTGGAGCCCGGCAGCCATTCGATCAGGTTCTTACCCTTCACGTTTGCTTCGCGGAAAGCCGGATCGGTTGACTCCCAGTCGTTCTGTTGTGATACGGAATACGCCACGTTGGTGTCGAAGTAGAAGCTCTTATCCCCTTCTTTCCACACTTCCTGACCGAGTTTTAACTCAGCATAGGTTTCACATTCGTTACCAAGACGGTATTTACTGTCAGCGCCTGTCGCTTTGAAACATTGCTGTTCGCCGCCGCTGCCAGTCCAGCCGATGCCCGAACGGGCATAACCGGTAAAATCAACTGCCATTGCTTGTGTAGAAAGGATTCCGGCAGCCACTGCCAGCGCCAGGGAAGAACTACGCATTGTAATCATCATTTTCTCCTGTAGGGGATCGCGTGCTTTCAAACACCAGATTCGGGATGTAACCGGCGACATGCAGTTCCGTCCTCGCGGAACAGATGGCAACGGTGTGGTGGCAACCCGATGGCGAATGTTGCACCTTCTTCTACCAGCACCACGTCGTTCTGGCGGTACACCAGGTTCTGACGAATTGCCGGAATTTGGATGTGGATCTGTGTTTCGTTACCCAGTTGCTCGACGACCTGCACTTCACCGGAAAGCGTCACTTCAGCGACGTCGCTTGGCAGAAGATGTTCAGGGCGGATACCCAGCGACAGGTTGCTGCCGACTATCACGTCGGTACCTTCGACAGGCAGCCAGACTTGCTGGCGGTTTGGCAACTCGACCTGCACACGTGCAGGTTCTGCACCGGTGACTTTCACCGGCAGGAAATTCATTTTTGGAGAGCCGATAAAACCGGCGACAAAACGGTTGGCAGGATAGTGATACAGCTCGAGCGGCTTACCGACCTGAGCGATATGTCCGGCATCGAGTACCACGATTTTGTCGGCCAGCGTCATCGCTTCGACCTGATCGTGGGTCACGTAAATCATGGTACGTTTCAGGCGCTTATGAAGGCGTGAAATCTCAATACGCATCTGCACTCGCAGCGCGGCATCCAGATTGGAAAGCGGTTCATCAAGCAGGAACACCGTCGGTTCTGCGACCAGCGTACGGCCAATCGCCACGCGCTGACGTTGTCCGCCGGAAAGGGCTTTCGGACGACGGTCAAGCAGGTGCGCCAGCTGCAAGACTTCAGAAACCTGATTCACCCGCTGATTGATTTCGGCTTTCTTTGCTCCGGCCAGCTTCAGGCCAAAAGACATGTTTTCTGCCACCGACAGGTGCGGATAAAGCGCATAAGACTGAAACACCATGCCGATACCGCGGTCTGCGGGCGGCACTTCGTTCATGCGTTTATCGCCAATTTTCAGTTCGCCGGAAGTGATGTCTTCCAGACCGGCAATCATGCGCAGCAGGGTTGATTTGCCGCAGCCGGATGGCCCGACAAAGACCACGAACTCGCCCTCTTCGATTTCCAGATTGATGTCGCTGGAAATCACGGTTTCACCGAAGGCTTTGTACACGCTGTTAAGGGAAACGCTCGCCATCCTGAACTCCTGTACTTGCTGCCAGCGAGAAAACTCAATGCAACGAAGAGTGAAGGAATAGCGGCTAAGCGTAATCATCCGTAACAAAGTTTTTCATGGGGGAGGAGCAGGGAGGATGACGTTTTTGCGCAACCGGATGAAAGTTCACATCAAAAATCAAATTCGTGATCTGAATGGCAAAAAACGACGCATATTTTTGAGTGATGAACCACATAACGCCTGAGAGTGTTGGCGGGATCACATTCTGAGAGGCGGGGGCGTAGAGGGGGGGATGATGAAGCGTTGTCGGGTTGAATCCACACTGGCGTCGTACCCTGTCTTTTCCCGTCTCCGACGACAGAAAACCGACTCCTCACAGGAAATAAAAAGGATTGGATTATGACTCTCAGCATTAAAAAGATTGTTAAACAAACACTGGCACTCTCAGCGCTGGCTACGCTGGTGTTGTCATCTTCCGCATTTGCCAAAATAGAAGAAGGAAAGCTGGTCATCTGGATCAACGGTGACAAAGGCTATAACGGCCTGGCGGAAGTCGGTAAGAAGTTTGAGAAAGACACCGGCATTAAAGTCACGGTAGAACATCCGGACAAGCTGGAAGAAAAATACCCGCAAGTGGCGGCCACCGGCGACGGCCCTGACATTATCTTCTGGGCGCACGACCGTTTTGGCGGTTACGCACAATCGGGCCTGCTGGCTGAAATCAGCCCGGATAAGGCCTTCAAAGACAAACTGTTCCCGTTCACCTGGGACGCAGTGACCTACAACGGCAAGCTGATTGGCTATCCGGTCGCGGTCGAAGCACTGTCACTGATTTATAACAAAGACATCATTAAAGAAGCGCCAAAAACCTGGGAAGAAATCCCGGCGCTGGATAAAGAGCTGCGCGCCAAAGGCAAGAGCGCCATCATGTGGAACTTGCAGGAACCGTACTTCACCTGGCCAATCATCGCTGCTGACGGCGGTTATGCCTTCAAATATGAAAACGGCAAATACAACATCAAAGACACCGGCGTGAATAACGCGGGTTCTCAGGCTGGTCTGCAATTCATCATCGATCTGGTGAAAAACAAACACATCAACGCTGATACCGATTATTCCATCGCCGAAGCTGCGTTCAACAAAGGCCAGACCGCGATGACCATCGACGGCCCGTGGGCATGGTCCAACCTCGATAAGAGCAAAATCAACTACGGCGTGACCTTACTGCCAAGCTTCCACGGCAAGCCGTCTAAACCGTTCGTCGGCGTGCTGACTGCCGGTATCAACGCCGCCAGCCCGAACAAAGAACTGGCGAAAGAGTTCCTGGAAAACTATCTGATCACCGACGAAGGTCTGGCAGTGGTCAACAAAGATAAACCGCTGGGTGCTGTGGCGCTGAAAACGTATCAGGAACAACTGGAAAAAGACCCGCGCATCGCCGCTACCATGGCTAACTCCAAAAACGGCGAAATCATGCCTAATATCCCGCAGATGAGCGCCTTCTGGTACGCAGAACGCAGTGCCATCATCAACGCGGTGAATGGCCGTCAGACTGTTCCGCAAGCACTGAAAGACGTAGAAACACGCATTACCAAGTAATGCCGAAGCATTAGCTCAATGAACGGTGCGGGACTCACAGGTTCCGCACCGCCACCACAAGGATTGTCCTTATGCCAAGAGCCAAAAAACGGCCGTTCAGCAATGCGTTCAAATGGCTGATCATCGCCCTGCTCGCCTGCTTTACCGGTTATCTGATCGTGCTGATGTATGCGCAGGGCGAATACCTTTTTGCCGTTCTGACCCTGATCCTCTCCGGCGTCGGGTTATACATTTATGGCAACCGCCGTGCCTATTCATGGCGTTATGTCTATCCTGGCCTCGCCGGAATGTCGTTATTTGTGCTGTTCCCGCTGGTCTGCACCATCGCGATTGCCTTCACGAATTACAGCAGCACTAACCAGCTGACGTTTGAACGCGCGCAGTCAGTGCTGATGGACCGTCAGTTCCAGGGCGGAAAGGCGCTGAATTTCGCACTATTCCCTGCGGGTAAAGAGTCGGCCGGGGACAAATGGCAGCTGGCTCTGAGTTCTGCGGATAACAGCGAGACGCTGGTTTCTGCGCCTTTTGCTTTCAATGCCTCCGCGCCGCAAACGCTGGATATGCTCCCGCAGACCGCTCCTTCCGCTGAAAAAGCCGGATTACGCGTGGTGACACAAAACCGCGCGGCGCTGGGTCAGATCTCCGCAAAATTACCCGACGGTGAAATACTGCGCATGAGTTCTCTGCGCCAGTTCTCCGGCACCCAGCCGCTGTACAAACTGGGCGACGATGAAAAGCAGCTGACTAACGTAGAAACCGGCACAATCTATCGCCCGAACACGGATACCGGCTTCTACCAGGCGGTCAACGCACAGGGTGAATGGCAAGCCGAACAGCTCAGTCCCGGTTTTACCGTTGGTATCGGCTGGGGAAATTTCCTGCGGGTACTGCATGACGAAGGGATCCAGAAACCCTTCCTGTCGATTTTCGTCTGGACTGTTATTTTTGCCCTGCTGACCGTCATCCTGACCGTTGCCGTCGGCATGGTGCTGGCCTGTGTGGTGCAGTGGGAAGAACTGAAAGGCAAAGCGGCTTACCGCATCCTGCTTATCCTGCCCTACGCGGTTCCGGCCTTTATTTCGATACTGATCTTCAAAGGGTTATTCAACCAGAGCTTTGGTGAAATCAACCTGATGCTCAGCGCGTTGTTTGGCATCAAACCGGCGTGGTTTAGTGATCCGTGGACCGCTAAAAGCATGATCATTATCGTCAACACCTGGCTCGGTTATCCGTACATGATGATCCTGTGTATGGGACTGCTGAAAGCCATTCCGGATGACCTTTATGAGGCGTCGGCAATGGACGGCGCTACGCCGATGCAAAACTTCTTTCGCATCACGCTGCCGCTTTTGGTCAAGCCGCTGACGCCGCTGATGATCGCCAGTTTTGCCTTTAACTTTAATAACTTCGTGCTGATCCAGCTGCTGACCAACGGCGGACCGGACATGTTAGGCACCACAACGCCAGCCGGTCACACCGATTTACTGGTCAGCTACACCTACCGTATTGCCTTCGAAGGCGGCGGCGGACAGGACTTCGGTCTGGCGGCGGCGATTGCCACGCTGATCTTCCTGCTGGTCGGCGCGCTGGCTATCGTGAACCTGAAAGCTTCACGCATGAAATTCGACTGAGGAGAAACAGAAAATGCCCATGGTTAAACCTAAGTCGCAGAAACTCAGATTGCTGGTGACGCATCTGTTGCTGCTGTGCTTTCTGGCACTGATCCTGTTCCCGCTGCTGATGGTATTCGCCATCTCGCTGCGTCCGGGTAACTTCGCCACCGGCAGCCTGATCCCAGATCAGGTCTCGTGGGATCACTGGAAACTGGCGCTTGGCATTGCTGTCACCAACAGCGACGGCAGTATCACGCCGCCGCCGTTCCCGGTGATGTTGTGGTTGTGGAACTCGATCAAGATCGCCGGGATCACCGCTGTCGGGATCGTCGCGCTATCCACCACCTGCGCCTACGCCTTTGCCCGCATGAAATTCCGCGGTAAAAGCTCACTGCTCAAAGGGATGTTGATCTTTCAGATGTTCCCGGCCGTCCTTTCGCTGGTAGCGTTGTACGCCCTGTTCGACCGCCTCGGCATGTACGTGCCGTTCCTCGGGCTGAACACTCACGGCGGCGTAATATTTGCTTATATGGGCGGCATCGCGCTGCACGTCTGGACGATCAAAGGCTATTTCGAAACTATCGACGGTTCGCTGGAAGAAGCCGCCGCACTGGATGGTGCCACCCCGTGGCAGGCATTCCGTCTGGTGCTTCTGCCGCTGTCGGTGCCGATTCTGGCGGTGGTATTTATTCTGTCGTTCATCGCGGCCATCACCGAAGTGCCGGTGGCGTCGTTACTGCTGCGTGATGTGAACAGCTATACCCTGGCTGTCGGGATGCAGCAATATCTCAACCCGCAAAACTATCTGTGGGGCGATTTCGCGGCAGCAGCAATATTGTCCGCCATCCCGATCACAGCGGTGTTCCTGATTGCCCAACGCTGGCTGGTCGGCGGCTTAACGGCAGGCGGTGTGAAAGGTTAAATGTAAGGCTAATGCGCTTTGTAGTACTTGATCAATTCCCTGTGTCTTGGGCGGCTGAATAAGCCGCCTTTTTTTATGTAATGGGAAACATACAGGTGACAAGTAATGCTCTTTATATGAATCATAATAGGATATTATGATTCATATAAAGAGCATTAGAATTGACAATCCTAAGTCACAGGCCTAGCATTTCACTGGATGAAATGTAGTCAAATTTTCGACGAATTTCATAATGAGCATAGACATACCATGACGAACCCAAGAGTGCGTACCTATTCCCGATACACCCGTGAAGCAGCTTCACTGTTCAGCGGATTAATTCGAACTGCACGTCTGGAGAATAAACTGACCGTTCAGGAAGTGGCAGAACGCGCCGGCGTTTCCAGAGGGTTAGTGCAGCGCATTGAGAAAGGTGATCTCAAATGTGAAATAGGGGCAGTCTTTGAAGTAGCCGTTATTGTCGGTGTCAGATTATTCGATGCGGACGAAAATTCAGTTTCACGCCATCTCAGACAAACTGAAGACAGACTGGCGCTCATGCCAAAATCGGTTCGTAAAGCACATAAGGAAATAGACGATGACTTCTAAGAGTAAGGACACTGAGGCTTTTGTCTGGATTTGGCTTCCGGGTGAAACACACCCCATTGTTGCGGGGAAAATGGTATCTGACGGCAAAGATATCGAATTTAATTACGGTAAAAGCTATCTCGAACGTCGCAATGACAAGCGGGCTGCCATTCCAATTTACGAACCTGAATTGCCTTTAAAAGCAGGACGATTACCCGTACCCAAAGGGCTAAATTTCTATGGATGCCTGCGCGATGCAGCACCTGACGCCTGGGGGCGTCGGGTAATCATTAACAGAAAGCTGGGGCAAAAAGGCGCATCTACAGATACCGCAATATTAGATGAACTCACGTATTTACTGGAATCTGGCTCTGACCGCATCGGCGCTCTGGATTTCCAGCGATCAGCGACGGAATACGTTTCACGTTCAGCCAGTAATGTCAGTCTGGAAGAACTGCTTCAATCGGCAGAACGTGTCGAAAAAGGGATTTCGCTCACTCCTGAACTGGATCAGGCACTTTTTCATGGCAGCTCTATCGGTGGCGCACGACCTAAGGCATTGATAGAGGATCAGGGTTGTAAATATGTGGCAAAATTCTCCTCAACTACCGATCTCTACAGCGTGGTAAAAGCGGAATTTATCGCTATGCGACTTGCGTCCCTCGCCGGGCTCAACGTCGCAAAAGTCAAAATGGCCCGTGCCGCGAATAAAGACGTATTGCTTATTCAACGCTTTGACAGGCTGAAAAAAGAACACGGCTGGTCCAGGAAATGCATGGTATCTGCCCTGACTTTATTTGGTCTTGATGACATGATGGCGCGCTATGCCAGCTACGAAGAATTTGCAGAGATCATCCGGCATCGTTTCTCTGAACCCAAAAACAGCACTAAAGAATTATTTTCTCGACTGGTTTTTAACATCCTTTGTGGCAATACCGACGATCATGCCCGGAACCATGCGGCATTCTGGGATGGAAAAATGTTAAGCCTGACACCGGCTTACGATATTTGTCCGCAAGGAAGAGCCGATAACGAAGCCTCTCAGGCCATGTTGATTTCAGGAGGTAATAATCTCAGTCGCCTCAAAACCTGCCTGAGTGTCGCTCATTCTTTCTTACTGTCGCAAAACGAAGCTCGGGAAATTTTTGAGCATCAGATCAATGTGATAGAGGATAACTGGACCTCAGTATGCGATGAGGCTCAGCTTAACGAAGTTGACCGCAATCTTCTTTGGGGAAGACAGTTTCTGAATCCGTTCTCACTTGAACAGGAATAATGCAGCGTTTTGAACAAAGGGAGCACTCCCTGAGGCAGCACTCCCTTTTTCACATCCAATCTCAACCTCAGCTCACCGACACTTTCCGGCGGCGTTTATCGAGGTCTTTAATCAACTTGTTCACCTGCTCATCGGCGAACATCTCTTCGAGAGATGTGGACAATTTACGGCGCCAGTTTGGATATTCATCGCTGGTGCCGGGCACGTTGACCGGTGCGTCCATGTCGAGCCAGTCTTCGGGTTGCAAGCCGAGTAAGGCGCAGGCGCTGTCAGCAACATAGCGTTGCAGCCCGCGGTTGAGCACCGGCGTCATCTCCATCAGTGCCGCTTTGCGTCCGGTTTTCTTTGGGATGCAGTCGTAATGATGCAGGCCGTCGAGCAGCCCCTGGCGCGCACGGGCGCGGTCGGCGTAAAGCTCCTGAAGCACTTCTTCATCACGATACAATCCCAGCGATTTACCCAGCGCCAGATCGTCACTTTGCCAGTAGCCGCGCAGCGTCGGCAGATCATGCGTAGTGATGGTCGCCATCGCCTGAACCGGATACGACTGCGGCGCGCGGAAGTTGTTTTCCTCATCACGCTCGAAATACAGCACTTTGTAGGAGTACACGCCGCCTTCACGCAGCTTACTGACAATCTCGACCGGCACGGTCCCCAGATCCTCACCAATCACCATGCAACGGTGACGCTGACTTTCCAGCGCTAAAATGGCAAGAAGATCGTCCACCGGATATTGCACATACGCACCCTTATCCGCCGTTTCACCCGCAGGGATCCACCACAAACGCAATAACGTCATGACGTGATCAATACGCAACGCGCCACAGCTGGTCATGTTGGATCGCAGCAGATCGATAAACGGCTGATAGCCCCGCTTTACCATCACATGCGGATCCATCGGGCGCAGATCCCAGTTCTGACCGAGCGGTCCGAGGATATCAGGCGGTGCGCCAACCGAGGCTTTCAGGCAGTACAACTCGCCGTCACCCCAGGTTTCCGAGCCACCTTCCACCACACCCACTGCCAGGTCACGGTAAAGACCCATCGGCATGTCGTGTTGCTGGCTGGTGTGATAACACTGTGTGAACTGCGTTTCGGCCAACCATTGCAGCCACAGATAGAACTCCACATCCTGCGCATGTTGCTCGCAGAACGCACGCACTGCCGGGCCACGGGCATCATGATATTGCTCCGGCCAGCGGTTCCAGCCGAGGGCGACATCCGTTTCTTTCGCCAGATGTTCGTATAACGCGTCAAATGCCGCCTGCAAATACAAACTCTCGCCGCCCTGCTTTACGAAGGCTGCCAGCGATTTCACCTGCGGATCCTGCGTTTTACGCTTCAGGAATTGCGTATAAGCCAGCCGTAAACCTTCGAGTTTCAGCGGCATCACTTCGCCGTAATCTACCCAGTCGCTGGCACGAACGGCCTGCAACCGTTGCTGTGTCAGCGGCTGATGCCACCACTGTTGCGCAGCATCGCTCAGTCTGAAATCGTCAACAGCGCTGACGTCGATATAAATTACGTTCAGCCAGCGGCGGGATGACGGACTGTACGGGCTGGCCGCCACCGGATTAGCCGGATACAGCGCGTGGATCGGGTTCAGCCCGACAAACGCACCGCCGCGCCCGGCGACGTTTTTCAGCAACAAACTGAGATCGCCGAAATCGCCGATGCCCCAGTTATTTTCCGAGCGCAGCGTATAAAGTTGCACGCACGCGCCCCACAGCTTTTTACCAGCCAGCAGCGCATCAGGTTCATAACAGCGTTTAGGGGCGACAATCACCCGGCAATCCCACTGCTGCGCATCCTGTGTCAACGTCAGCTGATGATAACCGGCAGGAATTTTGCCCGGCAGCGCCAGCGTCATTTTGCTACTGATGCGCCCGTGCTGCGTCGCACCGCTTTCAAGTCTCAGAGTCCAGGTATATTCGCCTTCACCGCCGACCGGCAATGCCAGACGGCTACCGCTGATGAATACTTTCACCGACGGCACCGGCGTCACAACCGGGTGGCTTTCTGCCACCCAGCCCATTGCCGCTAACAGTTCACGCTTGGTTTGTGGAGCAATCGCCTGCTGCTTACCGTGCGCATTAATAAAACCAGAGGAAATACCCGCCTCCCTGGCGGCCTGCTCCAGTGCTTTGTTCTCCATGCGGGCTCCTTAACGTTTCGCCTGCCAGATCCGCTGCTGGTAATCGCGGATCGAGCGGTCGGAACTGAACATCCCAACACGGGCAGTGTTGAGAATAGTTTTGCGCGTCCAGTCGTCCTGGTCGCGGTAAAGAACATCAACTTTTTGCTGCGCAGCGCAATAATCGGCAAAGTCTGCCAGCACCAGATACGGGTCGCCGCCGCCCAGCAGACTGTCGAGCATCAGGCTGAACGCCTGTTTGTCGCCATCGCTGAAGAAGCCGTTTTCCAGTTCTTTAAGGATCTTATCCAGATGCTTGTCTTTCTTGCGGATCTTCAGCGGATCGTAACCTTTGGCCTGCAACGCTTTGACCTGATCGACGGTATTCCCGAAGATGAAGATATTGTCTTCCCCGACTTCTTCGGCAATTTCGACATTCGCGCCGTCGAGCGTGCCGACAGTCAGCGCGCCGTTCAGCGCCAGCTTCATGTTGCCGGTGCCGGAGGCTTCTTTCCCGGCAGTGGAAATCTGCTCGGAAACGTCTGCGGCCGGGATCATGAGTTCGGCGACAGAGACGCGGTAATCCGGAATAAACACCACTTTGATGCGATCACGCACCAGCGGATCGTTATTCACTTTCTCCGCCACTTTATTAATGGCATAGATTATGTTTTTCGCCAGGTAATAACCCGGTGCCGCTTTTGCGCCGAACAGGAATACGCGCGGCACCATGTCCATTTCCGGGGTATCGCGCAGCTGGCGATACAACGACAGAATGTGCAGCAGGTTGAGGTGCTGGCGTTTGTATTCGTGCAGGCGTTTGATCTGGACGTCGAAAATCGCGTCCGGTTTAAGCGTCAGCCCCATCACCTGTTTCACGTAGTGCGCCAGTTTGATTTTGTTCTCGCGCTTAATCGACTGATAACGCTGACGGAATTTTTCATTGTCTGCGTAACTTTCCAGTCCTTTCAGGACATCAAGATCATTGACCCACTCGGTTTTCAGCGTCTCATCAATCAGCGAAGACAGTGCCGGATTGCACTGCTTGAGCCAGCGGCGCGGCGTGATACCGTTGGTGACGTTATGGAATTTGTTTGGCCACAGCTGGTGATATTCCGGGAACAGATCTTTCACCACCAGTTCGGAGTGCAGCGCCGCCACGCCGTTCACCGCGAAACCGCTGACCACGCAAAGATTGGCCATGCGGACTTGTTTATTCTGGTGAACAGACAGTTTTTCCCATACCGCTTTATCGCCAGGCCACTGTTTTTCGACCACTTTTTTGAAGCGGGCGTTAATGGCTTTGATCAGCGAGAAATGGCGCGGCAACAGGCTGCGCACCAGTTTTTCGTCCCAGCATTCCAGCGCTTCCGGCATCAGCGTGTGGTTGGTATACGCAAAGGTCTGGCTGGTGATTGCCCAGGCGGCGTCCCAGTCCAGCTGATGCTCGTCGAGCAAAATACGCAGCAGTTCCGGAATGGCAATGGTCGGGTGTGTATCGTTAAGCTGAATGACTTCAAATTTCGGCAAATCCTGAATTTTGCGCCCCAGGAAATGATGACGGCGCAGGATGTCGCCGACCGAACAGGCACACTGGAAATACTGTTGCATCAGGCGCAGGCGTTTACCGGCATCGTGGTTGTCATTCGGATACAACACTTTGGTGAGCTTCGCTGCATCAATGCCTTTTTGCTCGGCTTTAAGGAATTCACCGTCGTTGAACAGGGTCAGATCAAACGGATGTACGTCGGTCGCCTGCCACAAACGCAGCGGCTGAGTGACGCCATTTTTGTAGCCGACCACCGGCAGATCCCAGGCTTCACCGCGCAGGGTGAACGCCGGATGCCACTGTTCTTCGCCATTTTCGCCCTTCGTCAGTTTGCCACCAAAGGCGACATCGACGGACAGCGAGCTGTTGTGACTGAACCACGGATAGCTTTCGCGATGCCAGTTATCCGGCGCTTCCTGCTGTTTGCCTTCGCTGAAAGACTGGCGGAATAAACCGTACTGATAATTCAGGCCATAGCCGGTCGCCGGTTGTCCGACGGTCGCCATTGAATCGAGAAAACAGGCTGCCAGACGCCCTAATCCGCCATTACCCAGCGCCGGATCGGTTTCCTGTTCCAGCACATCGGCCAGCTCAACGCCCTGCTCTTTCAGCGCCTGGCTGACGGTTTCATACCAGCCGAGATTGATCAGGTTATTCGCGGTCAGGCGCCCGATCAGGAACTCCATCGAAATATAGTTAACATGCCGTTGCGGCTGTTTCGTCGTTTTTGGCGCGGGCTGCGCGCTCAGTTGTTCGGAAAGCGCAGCGCTGGTGGCCTGCCACCACTGATGCGGTGTCATATCCTGTGCCTGTTGCAAACCGAATCCCTGCCACTGGCGTTTTAGCGCGGCTAAAAACTGCGTCTTATCCAAAGTCACCTGCATCACATGCCTCTTTATCCGGGAATTTGTAGGGAAGTCTGATGTTGATTATCACTATGCTGACGCTTGTGCCTGTGAGCGGCATCATCCTGCTAAAGATTAGGCAGGGAGGAGAAACGGGGCGTAGCCGGAGGAGACGGGAGATCAGGGGGAAGCTCTGAAAATTTGTATTTAGAAGTGTGATGCAGAGCAACTTAACGGCATGTAAAAACGTAACATTCTTGCAATCAATGTTTCAAAGGAGGACTTTAGAAAAAGTGATTAATTACACGCTGCGAAATAATTATTACGCCCCCTGACTACCGTCAAAAGAATCGAAAAAAATGCTGATCCCGTCGAAATTGAGCCGCCCGGTGCGGCAGCAAAATACAGTGGTTCGCGATCGTCTGCTGACGAAGCTCTCGACTGCGCCAAATTATCGTCTGACCCTGGTCGCCAGTCCGGCGGGCTATGGGAAAACGACGCTGGTCGCGCATTGGGCGGCGGGCAAAAGCGATCTGGGCTGGTATTCACTGGATGAAAGTGACAACCAGCCGGAGCGTTTTGCCAGCTATCTCATTGCTGCCATACAGCAGGCCTGCGGCGGTCATTGTGTCAAAAGCGAAGTGCTGAGTCAGAAACACCAGTACGCCAGTTTATCGGCGCTGTTTGCTCAGCTGTTTGTGGAGCTTTCCGACTGGCACCGTCCGCTGCTGCTGGTTATCGACGATTATCATCTGATTTCAAACGACGCTATTCATGAAGGAATGCGTTTTTTCCTGCGTCATCAGCCGGAAAATATGTCGCTGGTGGTGCTTTCCCGCACCCTGCCGCCGCTGGGTATCGCTAATATGCGTGTGCGCGATCAGCTGCTGGAACTTAACGCCAGGCATCTGGCATTTACGCATCCGGAAACACAGCAATTTTTCCACAACCGGCTGAAAGACCCTATCGATCAGGCCGACAGTGGCCGTTTGTGCGACGAAGTGGCGGGCTGGGCGACGGCGCTCCAGCTGATCGCATTATCCGCACGTCAGTCCACCACTTCTTCTCAGCAGTCTACACAGCAGTCCGCCCGCAAACTCGCCGGACTCAATGCCAGCCATCTTTCAGAATATCTGGTGGATGAGGTTCTGGATCGTGTGGATGCGCCGACGAGAGACTTCTTGCTGCGCTGCTCTTTGCTGCGTTCAATGAACGATGCATTAATTGTACGTCTGACCGGCAGCGAAAACGGCCAGCAGCGACTCGAGGAACTGGAACGTCAGGGGCTATTCATTCACCGCATGGATGACACCGGCGAGTGGTTTAACTTCCACCCGCTATTTGCGACTTTCCTCCGCCAGCGCTGTCAGTGGGAATTATCGACGGAACTTCCGGCTATTCACCGTGCCGCTGCCGAAGGCTGGCTGGCTCAGGGGTTCCCTGCCGAAGCGATTCATCATGCCCTGGGCGCAGAAGACATCAATATGCTGCGCGATATTCTGCTGCAACACGCCTGGGCGCTGTTCAATCAGAGCGAACTGGCGTTGCTGGAAGAATGTCTGGCGGCGTTGCCTTACGACCGGCTGATCCAGAACCCGAAACTGGTGCTGTTGCAGGCATGGCTGGCGCAAAGTCAGCACCGTTATACCGAAGTGGAAGCCTTGCTGGTGCGCGCGGAAAGCGAAATGCAGCAGCGTAATATCGTCATGGAACAGGAACTCGCGGCGGAATTTGATGCCCTGCGGGCGCAGGTGGCGATCAACGATGGTCGTCAGGATGAGGCGGAAAAACTGGCAGCTGACGCCCTGAAGTATCTGCCTTATGACAGCTATTACAGCCGCATCGTGGCGACATCGGTCACCGGCGAAATCCAGCATTGCAAAGGCGACCTGACCCGCGCGCTGCCGCTGATGCAACAAACCGAACAGATTGCCCGCCGCTACGAGGCCTATCACTACGCGTTATGGGCGCTGCTGCAACAGAGTGAAATTCTGATTGCTCAGGGCTTTTTGCAGGCTGCTTTTGAGATGCAGGATCGCGCCTTTGAACTGGTCCGGGAACAGCATCTCGAACAGCTGCCGTTGCACGAATTTTTACTGCGCCTGCGCTCGCAATTGCTGTGGTCGTGGTCACGCCTTGATGATGCCGAAGACGCCGCCCGTCAGGGCCTGGACGTGCTGACCAACTTCCAGCCGCAGCAGCAGTTGCAGTGTCTGGCGATGCTGGCGAAATGCTCCCTCGCCCGCGGTCAGCTCGACAATGCACATCATCACCTGCAACGTTGTGAAAGCCTGCTCAAAACCGGTCAGTATCATATCGACTGGCTGACCAATACCGACAAGCCACGGGTGATTTACTGGCAGATGATCGGCGATAAAACTGCCGCGCGGCAGTGGCTGCAACATGCGCGTAAACCCGATATGGCGGACAACCATTTCCAGCAAGGCCAGTGGCGCAATATCGCCCGCGTGCAGATTTTGCTGGAACAGTTTGATGAAGCCGAAGTGGTGCTCGATGAGCTGAATCAGAATGCCCGTCAGTTGCGTCTGACCAGTGATCTGAACCGCAATCTGCTGCTCAGTAATCTGCTTTACTGGCACACCGGCCGTAAAAATGATGCGCAGCGGGTATTGATTGAAGCGCTGGGGCTGGCTAACCGTACGGGTTTCGTCAGTCATTTTGTGATCGAAGGGGAAATGATGGCGCAGCAGTTGCGCCAGTTGCTGCAACTTAATTTACTGCCGGAGCTGGAACAACGTCGTGCCCAGCAGATCTTGCGTGAAATTAACCAGCACCATCGCCATAAATTCGCACACTTTGACGAAGGGTTCGTCAACAAACTGCTGACTCACCCGCAGGTGCCGGAACTGATCCGCACCAGTCCGCTGACTCAGCGCGAATGGCAAGTTCTCGGGCTGATTTACTCCGGCTACAGCAATGACCAGATCGCCGGTGAACTTGATGTCGCGTCCACCACCATCAAAACGCACATCCGCAATTTGTACCAGAAACTGGGCGTCGCGCACCGTCAGGAAGCCGTTCAGCAGGCACAGCATTTGTTGCAGGTCATGGGCTACGGCGCGTGATTCACCCGTAAGTCACCGCGCCCTTGCGTTCAGACTTTTCTCTCTTTTCATAACACATCATCAAAATAAGTTGATGTGTTATGCCTATTTTTCATTAGCGAACATATTTTGCTCAAAAATAAAATCCGGTGATATAATGTGACCTTCATCACATTATTGTATTTCACCATTTCTTCAGTAAAGCCCATTGCCAACCTGTTGTAGCAGCCTCCGGCTGATTTTAACTTCGCGCAAATGGCTGTAGTGATTAAGGATTTTATCGATGGGTACGTTAACTGCCGGGATTGTCATGATGCGCTGGGAATTGCTGAGCGCCTTTTTGATGTTCTGCACCAGCCAGCTCAATATTGTTTGCCGCCAGTCCAGCCGCAATACCATGGCTTTCGTTTGCAGCGGCCTCGGTCTGACTGTGACTTGTTTCTTCGTAATGAGCCTGATGGGCATGAATTACGATGCCGCCGCCGTCGCACAATTCTGGGCAAATACCAAAGACGTGTTTTTTGATGTGATGAGCAAAACACCCACCGATATGTCTTACTACTATTAATCCGATTTCCTGACGGGTTATTCCAGATTTTAAAAGGCAGAACATCCCGTTCTGCCTTTTTTATTGCCTCAGTAAAGCCTCACAGGCCTGACTTGCTGATTATTTACTCACCGGCATATCACTTAATCCTAAATTTAAAAAAATGCGTGGCGTATCTGAGGTCTTTTTGTACGTGAGTTTCTTATTACCTGTAAATTGCAGTATGTTCCGCAATGTAAAACGATATTGTGCGCAGGGTATAAACTATTCATTGCTAATAGTTGAAGGGTCGTATTAGATTCTCACCCATACTTTTCTTAGAATGATCATTGCTTTTTTTGCTTCAGGCTGCTGAATTTTCACTGATTTGGCACCCCTGCTTATGGCTGAAGGAATTCCGATGAATACGCATCACGTGCTTGGCGCGTTAGTGTTACTGGTAAGTTCTGCTTCTTCGCTCGCCGTCGAAACGACGGGCATCCCCCAGGATCAGGTAAAAGAGCGCAATGCGTTTATTGCTGACCTGATGAAAAAAATGACCATTGATGAAAAAATTGGTCAGCTGAATCTGGTCACTGTGGGGCCGGATTACCAGAAAGAAGCCATTATGGCTGACATCCGCGCCGGCAAAGTCGGTGGCGTGTTTAATACAGTCACAAAGCCAGATATTCGACGTATGCAGGATCAGGTGAAAGAAAGCCGCCTGAAAATACCCCCGTTTTATGCCTATGACGTGGTGCATGGTCAGCGCACTATTTTCCCTATCAGCCTGGGCCTTGCCGCCAGCTGGGATATGCAGGCCGTCGCCACCAGCGCACGTATTTCAGCACTGGAAACTGCAGCTGATGGTCTGAATATGACCTTCTCACCGATGGTCGATATTACCCGTGATCCGCGCTGGGGCCGTGTCTCCGAAGGCTTTGGCGAAGACACCTATCTGACCTCCCGCCTCGCGCATGAAATGGTGACGGGTTATCAGGGGAAAGACCCCTCCGCACCTGATGCTGTAATGGCTAACGTCAAACACTATGCGCTGTACGGCGCTGTTGAAGGCGGTCGCGAATACAACACCGTGGACATGAGCCTGACCCGCATGTTCAATGATTACATGCCACCGTACAAAGCGGCCGTTGATGCCGGTGCCGGTGGCGTGATGATTGCGCTCAACAGTGTTAACGGCATTCCTGCGACCTCAAATACCTGGTTGCTGAAAGATATTCTTCGTGATGACTGGCAGTTTAAAGGCCTGACAGTGAGCGACCACGGCGCCATCGGCGGTCTGGTTAAACACGGCGTGGCCGAAGATGATCGTCAGGCTGCCGCAATGGCACTGAAGGCGGGTGTCGATATGGACATGGCCGACAACATGTACGGTAAATACCTGAAAGGATTGCTCGCCGACGGTCTGGTGAGTCAGCAGGATATTGACCGTGCCGTGCGTGACGTTCTGGCCGCGAAATGGGACATGGGATTATTTGTGGATGAATATCGTCATTTAGGCCCGCCGTCGAGTGACCCGGCGGACACCAATGCCGAAAGTCGTCTGCACCGCACCGAAGCCCGCGAAGTAGCGCGCACCTCCCTCGTCTTGCTGAAAAACACCAACGAGACGTTGCCGTTACAGAAAAAAGGCACCATCGCCGTGATTGGCCCGCTGGCCGACAGCAAACGCGATGTGATGGGCAGCTGGTCTGCCGCCGGTAAAGCGGCTCAGGCCGTGACCGTGTTGCAAGGGATGAAAGATGTCCTCGGCGATAAAGGCACATTGTTATATGCACGCGGTGCGAACATCACCAATGATCAGGGGATGGTCGACTTCCTCAACTCCTACGATAAGCAGGTCATCAACGACCCGCGTAAACCGCAGGACATGATCGACGAAGCAGTAAAAACAGCTGAAAAATCTGACGTCGTGGTTGCCGTAGTCGGCGAAGCACAAGGCATGGCGCACGAAGCCTCCAGCCGTTCTGACATCAGTATTCCGCAAAGTCAGCGCGACCTGCTCAAAGCCCTGAAAGCCACTGGTAAACCGCTGGTTATCGTACTGATGAATGGCCGCCCTCTGACACTGACGTGGGAAAACGACACCGCCGATGCCATGCTGGAAACCTGGTTCAGTGGCACCGAAGGCGGTCACGCCATTGCGGACGTTCTGTTTGGCGATTACAACCCGTCAGGCAAATTGCCGATGACCTTCCCGCGCTCGGTCGGACAAATTCCACTGTATAACAGTGTGCTGAATACCGGTCGTCCGTTTAATCCGCAGCATCCGGATAAATACACCACCCGATATTTCGATATCACCAACGGTCCGTTGTTCCCGTTTGGTTATGGCCTGAGCTACACCAGTTTTAGCGTGTCTGACGTGAGCCTTTCATCAACCACTATGGATGCTAAAAATCCGCTGACGGCCAGTGTGACGGTGAAAAACACCGGTAAAGTCAGTGGCGCCACCATCGTCCAGTTGTATCTGCAGGATGTCACGGCCTCTATCAGTCGTCCTGTTAAAGAGCTGAAGAACTTTGAGAAAATCACCCTGCAACCGGGTGAAGAGAAAGTCGTGACCTTTACTGTCAACGAAAGAGATTTACGTTTTTACAATGACAAGCTGAAATGGGCATCTGAACCCGGAAAATTCAACGTATTCGTGGGATTAGATTCTCAGGACGTGAAGAAAACCAGCTTCCTGCTGAAATAACTTTTCGGGTCTGAAAGCAGACCCGGAATACAGTCAGCACTTTCTCTCTCAGGCGGAATTCCGGCAACGGAACCCGCCTGTTCTGAGCAGTAATTTCTGTCCGGTGACTGGATATATAACTGACAGTTGCTAACCTTAAATTCAATGCGTTACGCCTCCCTGCTCTGTATCCGCTAATTGCGGAGCGGTGCGGGTGTGCTGAGCAGAGTAAACTCCGTCTGTGCTGACTGTCGCCATGTCGCCACACTGGCGGCGTATAGCGTTCTTTTCGGAGAAACATTCATGGTCGATTCTCAAGATGCCTCCATCCTGTACCTGCATTTTGGTACGCCCCGCCCATACTGGCGAGTGGGTTCAGACAGCAATGCACTGGAGCTGTCCGCAGAAAAGGGCGTCGTAAATGTGGCTATCTCCCTGACCCAATGGCAGGCGGGAAAAATCAGGCAACTGACCGGGATCACCTCAAGTTTCACACTGGACATCACTCTGTTCGGCTCCCCTGTACGCCTGTATCTTGTTGGCCGGAAAATCGACAGTAAAGCCTGGGCAGGTACCGCATCGGCGTATCAGGATACAGAATCCGTCGCGCACGACCTTGAAGTCGGTCTGACTTTCGCTGAACAGGTAGTTTCCGAAGCCAACTCCGTGATTGTGATTATCGATCAGGAGGGAAAAATTCACCGTTTTAACCGGCTGAGCGAAGAATATACCGGCCTGCGCGAAGAAGACGTCATTGGCCGCAGTGCTTATGATCTTTTCATGTCGATGGAAGAAGGTCTGGCGTCACGCCAGAACATCAACGGTTTTTTTCAGCATCAGCAATCCTACGAAGTAGAACGCTGGATCAATACGGTTAAAGGCCAGCGGCTGTTCCTCTTTCGCAATAAATTCGTCCACAGCGGCAGCGGCAAACAACAAAAATATCTGATCTGTTCCGGTTCCGACATCACTGACGAGCGCAAGGCGCAGGAACGCCTGCGCGTGCTGGCCAACACCGATTTGGTTACCGGTTTCGCTAACCGTAACGCGTTGCAGGAATCGCTGGCTCAAGCCCTTCTCGAGCGCGGTGAAAACAAAGTCGGACTGATTTATCTGGATCTGGATAACTTCAAAAAGGTGAACGATGCTTACGGCCATATGTTTGGCGATCACCTGCTGCGGGCGGTGTCAGATGCCATTCAGGATTGCCTGTCGCCTAACGATAAGCTCGCGCGCCTCGGCGGCGATGAATTCATTATTCTGAGTACTCAGGCAGAACTGTGTACGCTCGAAGCACTGAGTCAGCGCGTGCTGCGCCGCCTGAGTCTGCCATTTCGTATTGGCCTCATTGAAGTCTATACCGGCTGTTCCGGCGGCATCGCTATTTGCCCTGAACACGGCATTGACGGCGATACGTTGTTGCAAAACGCCGATACCGCCATGTATGTGGCGAAAGAAAAAGGCAAAAATGCGCACTGTATTTTCTCGCCGGATATGAATGAAAAAGCCTCAGAATACATGTGGCTGGATACGCATTTACGCAAAGCACTGGCGGAAAAAGATCAGCTGGTTTTGCATTATCAGCCGAAAGTGTCACTTTATGGCACCGTGCAAAGTGTGGAAGCGCTGCTGCGCTGGAATTCGCCGGAACGCGGCCTGATCCAGCCGCAAAGTTTTATCCCTTATGCCGAAGAATCTGGTCTGATCACCCCCATCGGCAAATGGGTAATTGAAACCGCCACCCGCCAGGCAACCGAATGGCAGAAAAAAGGTCTGAATCTGCGCGTGGCCGTGAACCTTTCCGGACGTCAGCTGAATAACGGTTCGTTTATCACGACGCTGTCTGACGCCATGAAAAAAGCCGGTATGAAAGGTTGTTTGCTCGATTTTGAACTGACAGAAAGCTGTCTGGTGGAAGACGAAGGAGCGGCTGTCACCATGATTAACCAGCTGCATAAACTCGGCGCGCAGGTGCATCTGGATGATTTCGGCACCGGCTATTCTTCCCTTTCTCAGCTGGCGCGAATTCCGCTCGACTGCATCAAGCTGGATCAAAGTTTTGTCCGTGGGATCAATGACAATCCGGTTTCGCAGGCGCTGGTACGGGCGATTGTGGCGGTGGCCAAAACCCTGCAACTGACCGTGGTGGCGGAAGGTGTGGAAACGGCTGAGGAAGAAAAGCTAATCGACGAAATTGGTGTGGACAGCAAACAAGGATTTCTTTACGCCAGGCCAATGCCCGCAAAAGAACTCGAGCACTGGCTTGAGGAAAAAATGGTTGCTTCACCCAATGTTTTTAAACATAAAGCAAAACAGAAATAGCGCCAGTGACGGGCCATTTCTGCCCGCTGCTAGCCGGTTTTACGCAGTGATGCCGTATACCGGTTTTGCAGCATGACCAGACGTTCCATATAACTCAGATCTTTCTCCTCCAGCGTAAACGCAGCGTCCACCCAATCCTCCGTAATATCCATAAGCTCGGAACGTGAAAGTTGCAGTACACGCTGGCGTGCACGGATCATCGCGCGGATCCCGTTGAGTTTTGGCCGCAGCACATCCATAAAGGTACGCGTGGCGTTAAACCCCTCACCCGGCTGGAACAGCACATCCACCAGACCGCGGCTCTCGAACCATTCCGCAGTATGAGACTCACCGGTGGAAATCAGTTCCTCCGCCAGTTTCATCCCCGCTTTGCGCGATACCAGCGAATAACCGCCCATACCCGGAAAGAGGTTAAACGCGATTTCAGGAAATCCCATCCGTGCCGTGTTTTGTGCCAGTACGTAATGATGCGCGAGCGCCGCTTCGAATCCGCCGCCCAACGCCGTTCCTTCAATCATCGACAAGCTTATCGCCCCCACATCAAATCCGCGCGCCGCGGCATGAACGCAATCCACACAGGCTCTGGCGTAGGACCGCAACGCTTCGCGCTTATTATTGACGATGGAGTCGACAAAGAAACTCAGATCACCTCCCACATTGTACATATTGGGAACCAAAGAACCGGTGACCCAAAAATCGAAACGCAGCCCCGACGCCTTAGCGGCATAGGTCAGCGTCATGATGTCCTCAATGAGCTCCTGATTAAAACATGGACGTGGATAAGACCTGAGCATCATCCACATGACATTACGGCCTTCTTCATAATAGGCTGCGATCTGGGACAAATGCCCGGCTTCGGTAAACGGGCGGCAGGCTGTATGGTCAATAAGATTCATAGTATATATCCAGGTTAGAAATGAATTTTTAGGGTGAAGCAGCTCCAGCCTAGTCCAGCTCTAACCCGAACTGAATCGATTCGAGATTGTTTTATAAAAATAATCCTAAACGCATTTAATTAATAAAAAAAGGTTAAAAATAAACAACCTGCAACTAATTAATATTGTGTAAAAACAAAGAAATAATTA
Organism: Rahnella bruchi; assembly: GCF_003614975.1. Lineage (GTDB taxonomy): Bacteria > Pseudomonadota > Gammaproteobacteria > Enterobacterales > Enterobacteriaceae > Rahnella > Rahnella bruchi. The sequence continues at coordinate 88,334 of NZ_QZWI01000009.1, forward strand.
TTTTACCTGCTGTGCCGGGCGGCCAGCCTCCCGCAAAAATAACCCAACATAATTAATGTTCAACAATTAATAATATGCGTAATAGTTAATTAACTCTAAGGGAATTCCTCATAGTGATACGTATCACAGTCATCGCACGCTGACTTTCCAATTGCTCTGCCACCCGCTAAATTGAATTCATCTCCTCCGACCACTTAAGAGAATTCCATGACTGAACGCGCTTCGCTGTTTTATCCGCACCTGCTGGCGCCGCTGGATTTAGGTTTTACACAACTGAAAAATCGCGTGCTGATGGGCTCTATGCACACCGGGCTTGAAGAACTGGAGGACGGCCCTGAACGTCTGGCGGCCTTTTATGCCGAACGCGCGGCAGCAGGCGTAGGACTGATTGTGACTGGCGGTATTTCCCCTAACGCGCAGGGCGTGGTTTATCAGGGCGGATCAATACTCGCCGAACAGGAACACATCACCCATCACCGCGTGGTGACTGAAGCCGTTCATGCCGCGGGTGGCAAAATTGCGCTGCAAATTCTTCATGCTGGCCGCTACAGCTATCAGCCCCATCCCGTCGCGCCCTCCGCCCTTCAGGCACCGATCAACCGCTTTACGCCTCATGCCCTGAGCGAAGAAGAAATCGAATCCACACTGTCAGATTTCGCCCGCTGCGCACAACTTGCGAAAGAGTCTGGCTACGACGGTGTGGAAATCATGGGCTCTGAAGGTTATCTGATAAATCAGTTTCTCACCGCGCGCACCAACCAGCGTACTGACAGCTGGGGCGGTTCCGCTGAAAACCGGATGCGTTTTGCCACAGAAGCGGTACGCCGCGTGCGCGAAACCTGCGGGCGGGAATTCATTATTATTTATCGCTTATCAATGCTGGATTTGGTCGAAGAAGGCTCTGACTGGCATGAAGTGGAACATCTGGCGCAACGTATCGAACAGGCTGGTGCAAGCATTATCAACACCGGCATTGGCTGGCATGAGGCACGTATTCCGACGATTGCCACGATGGTGCCCCGCGCGGCATTCAGCTGGGTAACACAAAAACTGATGGGCAAAGTCGGGATCCCACTCATCACCACCAACCGCATTAACGATCCGGACGTGGCAGAGAAAATTCTCGCCGAAGGCTGTGCTGATATGGTGTCGATGGCGCGGCCTTTCCTCGCCGATCCGGCATTTGTCGAAAAGGCGGCACAGGGACGGGCTGACGAGATCAATACCTGCATCGGCTGTAATCAGGCCTGTCTGGATCAGATATTCGCTGGCGAAGTCACTTCCTGTCTGGTGAATCCGCGCGCCTGCCGCGAAACTCAGTTGCCGGTTACCCGCGCAGAAATCACCAAACGGCTGGCGGTCGTCGGCTCCGGTCCGGCCGGACTGGCATTTGCCACCACCGCCGCCAGCCGCGGACATCACGTCACGTTATTTGATGCCCACAATGAAATCGGCGGACAATTTAATGTCGCCAAACAGATCCCCGGCAAAGAAGAGTTTTATCAGACGCTGCGTTATTACTCGCGCCAGCTGACCTTGCTGGGCGTGACGCTGCGCCTCGGTGAAACCGTCACCGCCAGCCAGTTAACGGGCTATGACGAAGTGATCCTCGCCTGCGGTATTTCGCCGCGTCTGCCGGACATTGCTGGAATTGATCACCCGAGCGTACTGACCTATCTCGACGTGCTGCGCGACAAAAAACCGGTCGGCCAGCGTGTGGCGATTATTGGCGCGGGCGGCATCGGTTTTGATACCGCCGAATATCTGGTGCATAAAGGCATATCTTCAAGCCTGAGTACTCAAGCCTTCAGTCACGAATGGGGAATTGATCAAAGCCTCACGCACCGCGGTGGTCTGGCGCCAACCGGGCCACAGCCGGAACCGGCCGCGCGGGACATCGTTCTGCTGCAACGCAAAACTACCAAAGTCGGTGCGGGACTGGGGAAAACCACCGGCTGGATCCACCGCGCCAGTCTGCTGCACCGTGGCGTGAAGATGCAAAGTGGCGTGAGCTACGAACGCATCGACGATGCGGGTTTGCATCTGATCATGAACGGCGAACCGGTGTGTCTGGAAGTGGATAACGTGATTGTCTGTGCCGGACAGGAACCGCAGCGCGCGCTGTTCCAGCCGTTGCAGGATGCCGGTAAAACCGTACACCTGATTGGCGGCGCAGACGTCGCCGTTGAACTCGACGCACGCCGCGCTATCGATCAGGGTACACGGCTGGCGCTGAAAATCTGAACATTGCATGAGGAAACGCAGACGAAAAAAAAGCCGCGATAAGCGGCTTTTCATTTGCGCACGTCAGTGCTGATGCAGCAATCAGTGATGCGATGCCGTTTTCACAGCGCGCAGGATCACGAATTTCTGGTTAGTGGCGATGGTGGTGCAGTTACCAAACAGACGACGCAATTTCTGGTAGTAGTCCAGATGACGGTTGCCGACGATGCGCAGTTCGCCACCGGTTTGCAGGCAACGTTTGGCGTCGCAGAACATGCGCCACGCGGTGTCATCGCTGACCACGGTGCCCTGATGGAACGGCGGGTTACACAGCACGGCGTGCAGCGTTTCGCGTTCCACACCCGCCAGCATGTTGTTCACTTCGAAATGAGAGCGGCTGATATCCTGCGGCAAATTGTTTTCGACGTTAATACGGCTCGATTCCACGGCCATATAGGATTCATCGACGAACAGCATTTCGGCATCCGGATTCAGCGCCAGCGCGGTCATACCGATCACGCCGTTACCACAACCCAGATCTGCCATGCGCCCTTCAATCCCTTCCGGCAGATGTTGCATGAAGAAACGCGCGCCGATATCCAGACCGCTGCGTGAGAACACGTTCGCGTGGTTAGAAATACGGAATTCGCTGTCATCGAGCGCCCATTCGGAAATCACCGGCTCAGCGATTTGCGCAGGCAAGGTGGCTTCACAATGGATCAGGCGGGCTTTTTTCCACGCCAGACTGGTTTTGGTCGGTCCGAGAATTTTCTCAAACAACTGCAACGTGGAGGTATGGATATCGCGGGCTTTCGCGCCAGCGATAATCTGCGTGTCCGGCGTGACCACTTCACGCAGCGCCAGCAGTTGCTGTTCAAGCAGTGCCAGCGTTTTTGGCACTTTGATGATGACCAGACCCGGATTGATCGGCAACGGCACCAGGCTGCTTTGCGCCGCCACGCTGTCTTCGTCAAAACCGTTGAGGCGCAGGTTATGGCGCATCGCCAGCTGGCTCATGAAGGAATCATTAATGCTGGTTGGATTGTGTGACTGCAATGCGCAGGCCAGCGTGCCAAAAGCATCGTTGAAAATTAGCAACGGACGGCCGTTGAGCGCGTCGGTGTTCAGGTTTTGCAGCAGATATTCATCAGCCGCTTCCCATGCCTGCAACTGCGTTGCCGCTTCTTCCAGCGGATAACGTTCCAGACGCAGTTGCAATAACTGACCACCTGTTTCGGTTTCGAATTGGCTCATTAGCCCTCCTCAATATTCAATTTGCGCTGTTTATCCCTTAATTTGGTCTATCAGTAAAACGTTTTTTCAGTTAAAAAGGGGTTTATCTGCCGGATCGGCGCGATCATAACGAAAACCCCGCTTACCGGTATGGCATCTTTTTCCCGGCAATAAGAGACAAAGCAAACAGTTATGCCTGAATTGACCTATCTGCAAGGCTATCCCGAGAATCTTCAGGCTCAGGTGCGCCAGTTAATCGAACAGGAACGTTTAGGTAAAGTGTTGCTGACGCGATACCCCGAACCGCACGAGCTGACCACTGACAAATCGCTCTATCAGTATACGCTGGACCTGAAAAACCAGTTTTTGCGCAGCTCGTCGCCTTTAAGCAAAGTCGCTTACGACAATAAAATCCACGTGATGAAGCATGCTCTGGGCCTGCATACGGCGATTTCCCGCATTCAGGGCGGCAAGCTGAAAGCCAAAGCGGAAATCCGCGTCGCGACGGTGTTTAAAAGCGCGCCGGAAGCGTTTCTGAAAATGATCGTGGTGCATGAACTCGCGCACCTGAAAGAAAAAGAACACAACAAAGCATTCTATAGCCTTTGCTGTCATATGACGCCCGACTATCATCAGTTAGAATTCGATACGCGCATGTACCTGACGCATCTGGAAATATTCGGTAAGTTGTACCAATAATAATTAACTATAGGGATTTCTCATGATTCGTTTTGGTGTTGTGGGTACTAACTGGATAACCCAGCGTTTTATTGATGCCGCACACGAAAGCGGAAAAATGAAACTGACCGCGATTTACTCCCGCACGCTGGAAGGCGCTAAAAAGCTGGGCGAGGATTATCCGGTTGAGCACTATTTTGATTCACTGGAAGAAATGGCCGCATCTGACCTGATTGATGCCGTCTATATTGCCAGTCCGAATTCATTACATTACCCGCAGTCCCTGCTGTTCCTTAGCCATAAAAAACACGTGATTAGCGAAAAACCGCTGACGTCCAATCTGCGTGAAGCCGAAAGCCTGATCGCCCGCGCGAAAGAAAATAATGTGGTGCTGTTCGAGGCGTTCAAAACCGCGTATTTGCCGAATTTCCTGCACATGAAAGGCGCGCTCAATCGCATTGGTAAACTGCGTAAAGCCATTCTGAATTACTGCCAGTATTCATCACGTTATCCGCGTTATCTGGCTGGAGAAAACCCGAATACCTTCAACCCGGCCTTCTCCAATGGCTCGATTATGGATATCGGTTATTACTGCCTGGCCAGCGCCATTTCGCTGTTTGGTGAACCGGAATCGGTAAAAGCCACCGCGACGTTACTGGAAAGCGGCGTCGACGGTCAGGGCACAGTGGTATTGACCTATGCAGATGATTTCGAAGTCGTTATCAACCATTCCAAAATCAGCGATTCGCATCTTCCGAGCGAAATTCAGGGCGAAGACGGCACCTTGCAGATGGAAAAACTGTCTGAATGCCAGACGCTCAGCCTGACGCCACGCGGCAGCCAGAAACTGGATCTGACGCAGCCTCAGCACATCAACACCATGCTGTATGAAGCAGAAACTTTTGCGATTCTGGTCGACAGCCAGTTTGTCGCGCATCCGGGGCTGGAAGTCTCACGCATCACCGCCAAAGTGCTGACGGAAATCCGTCGCCAGACCGGCGTGGTGTTCCCGGCAGACAGCCAGTCCTGATTATCCGTAAAAAATTATCCATCGTTCGGGAGTAACAGATGATTGCACCCAGCCAGAAGCCGCTGTTGATTTTACAGACCGGTCACGCGCCTGAGCCTATCCGCCGCGCGCATGATAACTTCCCGCAAATGTTTATCCGTCAGGGTGATATCGACGCGCAGCAGGTGGTCATTGTGGATTTGCAGGCGGGTGAACGCCCGCTGCCGCCGGAAAACTATTGCGGCGCGATCATTACCGGTTCGCGCAGCATGGTGACTGAACATCTGGCGTGGAGCGAAGAAGCGGCGGACTGGGTACGTCTGGGCATGTTGCAAGAATTACCGATGTTCGGTGCCTGTTATGGCCATCAGCTGATGGCATACGCACTCGGCGGCGAAGTGGATTACCATCCGCAAGGCATTGAAGTCGGCACGCACGAAGTGACGCTGACGCCTGCCGGGCATTTGGATCCGCTGGTGTCGCAACTTCCGGCACAGTTCGCGGCGAATCTGATCCATCTTCAAACCGTCATTACGCCACCCGCTACGGCAACAGTGCTGGCGAAAACACTGCATGACCCGCATCAGATCCTGCGATACGGACCGAATGCTGTCAGCACGCAGTTTCACCCTGAATTTAGTCTTGCGGTGATGAAAACGTATTTATCGTGGCTGGCCTCCATTGCCGAAGATGAACGCGTGGATTTTGCTCATCAGGCTCAGCAACTTAGTGAAACCCCGCTCAGTCAGGGGCTGCTGCTCTCCTTCGTCGCCGCACTCGGCAAGCGTCAGGCACTGGCGGGATAATGACCCATAATGTTTCTGAATGTTTGACATTCGACACATTTTGCATTAATTTGCGAGATGCAAAGGGGAGTAACTTCTTCGTCGGATAATCGTCATTACGGTGTCTGGACCCGCGCTTAGCGCCGTCTCAGCCACCCGGTTACCGGGGCAAAGATATGATTTCACAAGATGAAGACATATCTTTGTAAGTGAGACCTTGCCGGAAGGCGAGGTTTGCTCACAGCTCAAAAAATGAGCGGCTAACGTCTTCCGACGCTGGCCGTTTTTTTTTGATGTTTTTCGAGGATACCGCAATGATGAACTCCGTTGGCAACCCGATGTTATGGGGCTCTTTTGCCGTGGTAGTGATAATTATGCTCGCTTTCGACCTGCTGTTGCAGGGCCGCAAAGGCGCGCAAACCATGAGCATGAAAAGTGCTGCGATGTGGTCGCTGGTGTGGATAGGCCTGTCGCTGCTGTTTAACTTCGGCTTTTGGTGGTACCTCAACGGCGAGTTTGGCCGTGAAGTCGCCGATGCCAAGGCAACGATGTTCCTGACTGGCTATCTGCTGGAAAAAGCGCTGGCCGTGGATAACGTCTTCGTCTGGCTGATCCTGTTCAGCTACTTCTCTATTCCGGCTAACCTGCAACGCCGTGTGCTGGTCTATGGCGTGCTCGGTGCCATCGTCCTGCGTACCGGTATGATTTTCGCCGGCAGCTGGCTGGTGGGGCAATTCAGCTGGATCCTGTACGTGTTCGGCGCATTCCTGCTGTTCACCGGTATCAAAATGGCGCTGGCGAAAGAAGACGACGGCGAAGTGGGCGAAAAACCGATGATCCGCTGGCTGCGCAGTAAAATGCGTATGACCGACGATTTGCAGGGCGAGAAATTCTTCGTGCGCCGTAACGGGATCCTGTTTGCTACCCCGTTGCTGCTGGTGCTGATTATGGTGGAACTGAGCGACGTGATTTTCGCGGTCGACAGTATTCCGGCAATTTTCGCCGTGACCACCGACCCGTTCATCGTGCTGACGTCTAACCTGTTCGCAATCCTCGGCCTGCGCGCAATGTACTTCCTGCTGGCAGGCGTGGCGGAACGTTTCTCGATGCTGAAATACGGTCTGGCAGTGATTCTGATTTTCATCGGCATCAAAATGCTGCTGCTCGATGTGTTCCACATTCCGGTGGGGATTTCGCTGGGTGTGATCGCTTCTATCCTGATCATCACTCTGTTAATTAACACCTGGGTGAACCGCCGGGCTGATCTCGCAAAATCCCGAAAATAAGCGGGCATCGCTCGCAGATTAATACTTTCAAACGGACACTCATGAGTGTCCGTTATTTTTTGAGCTAAATTCTGCTAGTCTCCTGCGTTACCACTCAGGACAAGAGTGGCAATTACACATAAAAAAGGAAAAATAATGCAATCACAATCCTCGTCGTCATTTCTGAAACGCTTCCTCAGTGGCAGTCTGGTGATGCAAATTCTGGTCGGCCTCATCGCGGGTATCGCCCTCGCCGCCCTGGCGCCTGAAGCCGCTCAAACCGCGGGTCTTCTCGGCAGTTTGTTTGTGGGCGCGCTGAAAGCGGTTGCTCCGCTGCTGGTGTTAGTACTGGTTACCGCATCCATCGCCAATCATCCGAAAGGCCGTAAAACGTCGCTGGGCCCGATCCTGTTTCTGTATCTTTTCGGCACTTTTTCGGCAGCGCTGATTGCCGTGGTTGTCAGCTTTATCTTCCCTTCAACGCTGGTTCTGAAAATGGTTGACGTCGAAATCACGCCGCCGGGGGGGATCGCAGAAGTACTGAAAGGACTGATTATGAGCATCGTGTCCAATCCTTTCCGGGCGCTGATTGATGCCAACTACATCGGCATTCTGGCGTGGGCGATTGGTCTTGGGCTGGCCCTGCGTCAGGCGGCAGATACCACCAAAATGCTGGTCACCGATGTCTCTGTCGCCGTCACCAAAATTGTCCGTGTGGTTATCCGTTTCGCGCCGCTGGGGATTTTCGGCCTGGTGTCAGAAACGCTGGCGACCAGCGGTTTCAGCGCGCTTTACAATTATGCGCACCTGCTGGTCGTACTGATTGGCTGTATGTTATTGGTCGCACTGGTGTTCAACCCACTGATCGTGTTTTTCAAAACCCGCCGGAATCCTTATCCGCTGGTCTTCGCCTGCCTGCGTGAAAGCGGTGTCACCGCCTTCTTCACCCGCAGTTCGGCAGCTAACATTCCGGTCAATATGAATCTTTGCCGCAAACTGGGGCTGGATGAAGATACTTATTCCGTCTCGATTCCGCTGGGTGCCACCATCAATATGGCCGGAGCGGCGATCACCATCACGGTGTTGACTCTTGCGGCGGTCAATACACTTGGGATTGAAGTGGATATCCTGACGGCATTGCTGCTGAGTGTGATGGCGGCAATCTGTGCCTGCGGCGCTTCCGGCGTGGCAGGCGGTTCACTGTTGCTGATCCCGATGGCGTGCGGCCTGTTTGGTATTCCCAATGACATCGCCATGCAGGTGGTCGCGGTGGGCTTCATCATCGGTATTTTGCAGGATTCTGCCGAAACCGCGCTGAACTCATCCACTGACGTGCTGTTTACCGCCGCGGCCTGTCAGAAAGCCTGATCCACGAAACACCGGGCGCAAACTGCCGCCCGGTGTTTTCTCTCTCCGTTACTGCGTGGCTTTAAGACCGGCCAGTAATTGTTCCAGCGGATACACCACCGCGATCACCAGTTCATCCTGCACTTTTGCCGCGTCATCCAGTGTAGCCTGCGCCTGCTGGCGTTCCTGCGCTGTCAGGGTTTCACCTTTTTGCAGTTTCTCCAGCCATGCCAGCCCCTGTGAAGACAAATCACCTAACTGCTCCGCCACCGGCTGCAACGGTTTCAGCACGTAATTTTGCGCCAGTACGGGTTTCACCTGCTCTGCGCTGCGCTGCCAGCTTTCCAGTTGCTCACGCAAGGACTGCGCCGCCTGCGCATTTTTCGGATCCTGCACCAGCGTGTTCATCTGCGCAGCAAACTCACGCACCGCGTTGCTTTCTGCCGGTAGCGCATCGGCCAGACGGTTCAGCGGCTCGGACTGCGTATAATGTCCGGCCTGGAATTTGATGTGCTGACGGGTGTAATACTGCGCCGGTTCGAGCGCCGTCGAGAAGCTGAGCAGCGACGCGATATCCGTGCTGTTGGCCAGTCGCGTCATCAGCCGCGCCGTTTCCACATGCTGTTGCAGCCCGACAGAGACCACCGACCAGGCGTCGATTTTCGCCAGTCGCTGATACATATTGCCGGTGTCTTTCACGTCCTGCGCTGACCACAACCGCTCGGCAACCACAAAACCGCGCGGCCACAGTTTCAGATCCAAAATCTGCGACGTAATATTTTCCTGCCACAGCGCCGCTTCGCCACCGAGAATATTTTTCATGCCTTCTGCATCAGGCACCACCGGTGGCAGCCCGTCCGGAACCGCACTCAGCCTGGTGCCGGTGACCGGATAGCGGGCATTGCCAATAATGAAATAGCCGTCAGTTTTGCCGTCTTTCAGGCTCAGCACCGGGCGTGTATCGCCCATCCACGTATCGACCGCAAAACTCACGCGCCCGTCGTTGTGCCAGACAATATCACGCACCGCGCGCCGCGTTTTGCCGGTGAAATCGATAAATCCGCGCCAGCCGTCTTTGCTCTCAATCAGCGTAAAGCAGCCGTCTACGGGTTTGCCTTTCAGGCGCGGCATGTTGAATGACCAGCTCTGGGCTTGTTCGCCTTCGGCCACATTCTGATCCACACCCAGAGGCTGCGGCAGAATTTCGTTACGGTAGTGATAGGCCGCGCTGTGTGGCTGATCGAGGTAGAAACCGGTGGATAAAATACCCTGATAGCCCTTCTGCGCGCTGGCACCGAGAGAATCCGGCCCCTGCCAGGACTGGATCACAATGTCATGCGGCAGATCCGGATGGAAGATCTCGTCCCAACCGACCATTTTGCGCTGGTGCTTGTGCAGGATGGTTTGCAAACGGGTGTTGAAATAAGCCTGCAATGCGTGAGTATCAGCGATGCCCTTCTCTTTCATAAACGCCTGGACAGGTTTCGAGGTTTTCCACTGCGTAGCGTCCACTTCATCACCGCCGATATGCAGATAGGGATCGGGGAAGATCTGCGTCAGTTCGCCGACGATGGCATCAGCAAAGGCATACACTTTTTCATTGGTCGGATCGAGCGTCGGCTCGTGTACGCCCCAGGAGCGTTCCATTTTGTACGGCCCCGGCGCGCTGAGCAGTTCGGGATACGCGACCGCTATTGCCGACGCATGACCCGGCATATCGATTTCCGGCACCACGCGGATCCCGCGTTCCGTGGCATAAGCCACCACGTCTTTCATCTGCGCGACGGTATAAAACTGCCCGTCGCTGGCCAGTTCCTGCAATTTGGGATATTTCTGCGATTCGAAGCGCCAGCCCTGATCGTCGCTCAGATGCCAGTGAAGCACGTTGAGTTTCGCCGCCGCCATACCGTCGAGCTGGCGTTTGATATCAGTCACCGGCAGGAAATGACGGGCAGAATCAAGCAGCACGCCGCGCCAGGCAAAGCGCGGCTGATCGTGAATGCTGACCAGTGGAATAAAAGTATTTTCGCCATCGTTCTGCACCAGCTGCAACAGCGTTTCCATACCGCGCATTGCGCCAAAACGGGTGCTGGCGGTCAGCGTTGCGCCATTCGGCGTCACCTCCAGTTGATAACTTTCGTCGCTGTCCGGCATCGGCTGCGCATCGACTTTGTTCTGAATATTGAGGGTAATAGCCGCCTGACCGCTGACTGTTTCGGTGTTTTGCGCCAGCAGATACCAGCCGGTTTGCTGCGCCAGACGTTCGCGCCAGTGGTTAACTTCAGGCATCAGCGCATCGCCTTTGACCTGAATCTTTAACGCATCATTGAGAACAAATTTACCGGCAGGTGACGTGATATCCACCTGCTGCGGCCACGGCATCAGCGGCAAATTACCGGCCGGAGCGGCAAAAGCGGAAACACACAGCAGCAGGGATGAAGCCAGAAGGGTACGGCGCAAGGGCAATGACATCGGTGAAATTCCTCAGAGTAAAAAAGCGCGCCATCTTAGCCCGCTGAATCTAAAGGAATAACTATAGCTGCTGGATATAAAAAAGGCGGTGACTGAGTTAACAATCACCGCCTTTATGGTGAATGCGCCCCGATTACTGCCAGCCGTAACGACGCACGAACCAGCCTTTCACGCACTGAGTCAGCACCATATAGCCCGCCAGAATCGCAATCAGCCACGGGAAATAGCTCAGCGGCAGCGGCTGCAATTGCAGGAATCCGGCAACCGGCGAATAAATCAGGGCGATACCGGTGACAACCACCATCAGCGTCATAATGCACAGCGGCCAGGACGCACGGCTCTGGATGAACGGCACTTTGCGGGTGCGGATCATATGTACAATCAGCGTCTGCGACAGCAGCCCTTCGATGAACCAGCCGGACTGGAACAACGTCTGCGCTTCAACGGTATTGGCTTTAAAGACCCACCACATCAGGCTGAAGGTCAGAATGTCGAATACGGAGCTGATCGGCCCGAAGAACACCATAAAACGGCCGATATCCCCGGCGTTCCAGCGCTGTGGTTTTGCCAGCTGTTCTTCATCGACGTTATCAAACGGGATCGCCACCTGAGACACATCGTAAATCAGGTTCTGGATAAGCAGATGCAGCGGCAACATCGGCAGGAACGGCAGGAAGGCGCTGGCAACCAGCACGCTGAACACGTTCCCGAAGTTGGAGCTGGCGGTCATTTTGATGTATTTCAGCATGTTGGCGAAGGTTCTGCGCCCTTCTGTCACGCCCTGCTCCAGCACCATCAGACTTTTTTCCAGCAGAATAATGTCAGCCGCTTCTTTGGCGATATCCACCGCAGAATCCACGGAAATGCCAATATCTGCCGCGCGCAGCGCCGGTGCATCATTAATGCCGTCGCCCATGAAACCAACCACATGCCCTTCGCCACGCAGCACGCGCACGATGCGCTCTTTGTGCATTGGCGTGAGTTTGGCAAACACCGTGGTTTCGCGGGCGACGTGCAACAGCTGTACATCATCCAGCGCATCGATATCGCTGCCGATCAGCACCGTTTCCGCGTGTAATCCGACATCTTTGCAGACTTTACGCGCCACCAGCGGGTTATCACCGGTGAGGATTTTAACGGTGACGCCTTTACGTTGCAGCGCTTCCAGCGCCGGTGCGGTGCTCTCTTTTGGCGGATCGAGGAACGCGATATATCCGGCCAGAATCAGGCTGGATTCATCGGTCACACCGTAACCCTGCGTGCGCGAAGGCATCACTTTATGCGCCACGGCCACCACGCGCAGCCCCTGCTGATTCAGGTCATCTGTAATGCGGCGGATACGCCCGAGCAGCACATCGGTCAGCGGCACAATCTCACCGTTGAGCTGCACCAGCGTACAAATCGACAGCATTTCTTCCAGCGCGCCTTTGCAGATCAGGCGGTGGTTCTTGTCGTTTTCGGCCACCACTACGGACATACGGCGGCGGTCGAAATCAAACGGGATCTCGTCCACTTTCAGAGAGTTATGCGCCGGACCGGCATCGCCTGCTTCGAGCACGGCAACATCCAGCAGGTTTTTCAGGCCGGTCTGATAATGGCTGTTCAGCCACGCCAGATGCAGCACGTCATCACTGGTCACGCCGAGCACATCGGTGTGGCGCTCGAGCACGATTTTATCCTGCGTCAGCGTGCCGGTTTTATCGGTACAGAGAATATCCATCGCGCCGAAGTTCTGGATAGCGTCCAAACGTTTGACGATCACTTTCTGGCGGGAAAGTTTCACCGCGCCTTTTGCCAGCGTCGAGGTCACAATCATCGGCAGCATTTCAGGCGTCAGGCCCACGGCCACGGAAAGCGCAAACAGCGCCGCTTCCCACCAGTCGCCTTTGGTGTAGCCGTTGATCACCAGTACCACCGGCGTCATCACCATCATAAAGCGGATCAGCAGCCAGCTGACTTTGCTGATCCCGGCCTGGAACGCATTCGGTTGGGTATCTTCCTGCACCACGCGTTCAGCCAGCTGACCGAACCAGGTTTTGCTGCCGGTGGCGATCACCATCGCGATTGCCGTGCCGCTGACCACGTTGGTGCCCATAAAACACAGGGTATTCAGTTCGAGCGGATCAGCCGCAATCGGTTTTTTCTCGCAGGCATGTTTTTCTACCGGCAGGGATTCGCCGGTCAGCGCCGCCTGGCTGATAAAAAGATCCTTGGCGGAGAGAATGCGTAAATCTGCCGGGATCATATCCCCCGCAGAAAGCTTGATCAAATCGCCCGGCACCAGCTGGCTGATCGCGATTTCCACCGTTTCGCTGCGCCCGCTTTGCGCGTCACTGCGCAGCACGGTGGCGGTGTTGCTGACCATCGCTTTGAGCGCATCGGCGGCTTTATTGGAGCGCGCTTCCTGAATGAAGTGCATGAAAGTGGATATCAACACCATCGCACCAATCACCAGTGCCGCCGTGAGGTCATCGGTCGCGTAAGACACCAGACCCAGCACGGTCAGCAGCAGGTTGAACGGATTACGGTAGCAGTGCCACAAGTGCAGCCACCAAGGCGCTGGCTGCTGATCGTCGGTCTGATTGAGGCCGGAAACTTCGCGAATAGCGTCGGCTTCCTGCGTGGTCAGCCCTTCAGGATGGCTGGCAAATTGCAGGTAAAGCTGATCTTCTGTCGCACGGGCGCAAGCCTGACAATGCGCCGCCATCGCCGCAGGAATCGCCTGCGCGGCGCGGCCTGGCACATTTTCGAGCATCGGATCGCGACGAACTAAACGGCGCGGTAAGTTACGGCTGAGCGCAGTGAGCAGCCGGGAAGTGAAATTTTTGAACATCATTCGCACCTTATTGCGCCCACGGCAAAACTGCCGCAGACATGGCAAAAGGGTTGTAACAAAACAGGGGCGAACGAAGAGACGCGCACCACCGCTTACCTGATAACTTTTAACGTCACGGTAAGCAGCAGCAAAAAGCGGGTGCTTACCGGATCACAACGGACCTACAGAGTTGGGGTCGGGTTCCATGGGTTTTCACCTCCGGTAAGGAACGGTCTGGAAATTCATACGCATCGGGTATAAAAATCCGTTAGGGTAGAGCTGTAAACTACGCCTCAGGCGTATTTTTCGCGAATTATAGACCTGTTTACTGCAACCGAACTTAAACCTGATCAAACTTAATCATACAAAATAACTATGCAAAATCGCCTGACCATAAATGACATTGCGCGCCTGAGCGGCGTCGGAAAATCCACGGTTTCCCGCGTTTTGAATAACGAAGGCAATGTCAGCCCGCAAACCCGGGAACGCGTATTGCAGGTGATTGAGCAGCAACATTTCAGCCCGTCGAAATCGGCGCGGGCGATGCGCGGATTCAGCGATAAAATCGTGGCGATTATTGTTTCCCGTCTCGATTCTCCGTCGGAGAATCAGGCTGTACGCGCCATGCTGCCGCTGTTTTATCAGCAGGGTTACGATCCGATTGTGCTGGAAAGCCAATTCAGCGCCGAGCGGGTTAAAGAGCATTTGCAGGTGCTGAAACAGCGTAATATCGACGGCGTGGTGTTGTTTGGTTTTACCGGTTTATCGGCGCAGATGCTGACACCGTGGCAGGATAAACTGGTGATGCTGGCGCGAGATATACCAGGGCTGTCCTCTGTTTGCTATGACGATGCGGGCGCGGTGCATTTGCTGATGCAAAAACTCCTGGCACAGAATCTGCGTGAAATAGGTTTTATCGGCGTCTCTCCACAGGACACCACTACCGGCCAGCGGCGCAGCGAAGCCTATCAGGCATTCTGTCAGGAACAGGGACTGACAGCGCACATGGCGCTGGGCGAGCTTACCTATCAGAGCGGTTTCGAGCTGATCCCGCAATTACTGAAAAGCAACGTCCAGGCGGTGATTTGCGCCTCCGATACCATCGCCATTGGCGCACAAAAATACCTGCAACAGCAGCAAATTACCGGCGTGCAGGTGTGCGGTATCGGCAACAATCCCCTGTTACGCTTCCTCTTCCCGGAGTCTCTTTCGGTTGAGCTCGGCTACGGTGAAGGCGGTGAAGCGGCGGCTAAGCAGTTGCTGGCGCAACTCAACGATTCGGCTCCCCTGCAACAGCGCATTATTCCGGGAAAACTCTCCGCCTGATCTCCGCTGCTTATGCCCTCTGCTTTTCTGAAAAGCAGAAACTTTGTGATCGTCCCGGCAAAACCGGGAACGTTCCCGGACAAGTTCCCACCGCCTTCGCTATGCTTGAACCGTACCCTACACACTTACGCAAAATCACAGGCCTTCCCTATGAGCAAAGTTAAGCAACAGGATGTTGATCAGCTGATCGCCCTCGTTGGCGGCAGCGACAACATCGCCATGGTGACTCACTGCATTACGCGTCTTCGTTTTGTCCTCAATGATCCGTCCAAAGCCGACCCGAAAGGCCTCGAAGCCCTGCCGATGGTTAAAGGCTGTTTCACCAACGCCGGACAGTTTCAGGTGGTTATCGGGCCAGAGGTGGATGATTACTATAAAGTCCTGATCGCCAGCACCGGCAAGAGTGCTGCCGGTAAAGAGCAGGCGAAGGTTGCCGCACGCCAGAATATGAGCTGGTTCGAGCGCAGCATTTCTCACTTTGCGGAAATCTTCTTCCCGCTGTTACCGGCACTGATCAGCGGCGGTTTGATCCTCGGTTTCCGCAACGTTATCGGTGAAATCCCGATGAGCGGCGGCCAGACGCTGGCGCAGATGCATCCGCTGTGGCAGTCCATTTACGACTTCCTGTGGCTGCTCGGCGAAGCGGTGTTTATGTTCCTGCCGGTGGCGGTGTGCTGGTCAACGGTCAGAAAAATGGGCGGTACCGAAATCCTCGGGATCGTGCTCGGCATCACGCTGGTTTCTCCGCAACTGATGAACTCCTACAACCTCGGACAACAAATTCCTGAGGTATGGAATTTTGGCTGGTTCACCATCGAAAAAGTCGGTTATCAGGCGCAGGTTATACCTTCCGTTCTCGCCGGTATGGCGCTGGCGATGATAGAAAATGGCCTGAAACGTATCGTGCCTAATTACCTGTATCTGGTCATTGTCCCCGTCACTTCACTGATTATTGCCGTGTTCCTGGCGCACACACTGATCGGGCCGTTTGGCCGCATGATTGGCGACGGCGTGGCCTTCGCGGTGAAATTCGTCATGACCGGCAGCCTCGCGCCGGTGGGTGCCGCGCTGTTTGGTTTCCTCTACGCACCGCTGGTCATCACCGGCGTGCATCAGACGACGCTCGCCATCGATATGCAAATGGTGCAGAGCACCGGCGGCACCCCGGTCTGGCCGCTGATTGCCCTGTCCAACATTGCTCAGGCTGCCGCAGTCGTCGGCGTGATTATCGTCAGCCGTAAGCACAACGAGCGGGAGATTTCCGTGCCTGCGGCAATTTCCGCCTTCCTCGGCGTCACCGAACCGGCGATGTACGGGATCAACCTGAAATACCGCTTCCCGATGCTGTGCGCGATGACAGGCTCGGCGTTTGCCGGTCTGATTTGCGGTCTTTTCCACGTCACGGCTAACGGCATCGGCGTCGGCGGATTGCCGGGTATTTTGTCCATCAAACCGCAGTTCTGGAGTATTTACGCGCTGGCGATGCTGGTGGCGATTGTGGTGCCGATTACCCTGACCGTGCTGGTTTATCAGCGCAAAGCCCGCCGTGGTGAACTGGCTGTGGTGTAAGACATTCAAGAAGGAAAATGGAATGAGCAGCGAATTGCCGTGGTGGAAAAACGGCGTGATTTACCAGATTTATCCAAAGAGTTTTCAGGACACCACGGGCAGCGGCACCGGTGATATCAACGGCATCACGCAGCGTCTGGATTACCTGAAAACGCTGGGCGTCGATGCCCTGTGGCTGACGCCGATGTATCTGTCGCCACAGATTGATAACGGCTACGACGTGGCCGATTACTGTGCGATTGATCCGGCTTACGGCACGCTCGAAGACTTCGAGCGGCTGACCGCAGAAGCACATCAGCGCGGCATCCGCATTGTGATGGATATGGTGTTTAATCACACTTCGACGCACCATGAATGGTTCCGTCAGTCACAGGATCCGGGCAGTGCGTTCCGCCCGTTTTATATCTGGCGCGACAGCGCCACCGGAGGCGGACCGCCGAATAACTGGCGTTCTAAATTCGGGGGTGGCGCCTGGCAATGGCATGAAACCAGCGGCCAGTATTATCTGCATCTGTTCGCGACCGAACAGGCCGATCTCAACTGGGAATACCCGCCGGTGCGGGAAGCGCTGAAAAAAGTCTGTCAGTTCTGGGCAGATAAAGGTGTCGACGGGCTGCGGCTGGACGTCATTAATCTGGTATCAAAACAGCAGGATTTCCCTTCCGACGATGCCGGTGATGGCCGCCGTTTTTACACCGACGGCCCGCGCATTCACGAGTTTTTGCAGGAATTCAGCCGCGATGTTTTCAAACCGCTCGGACTGATGACCGTCGGCGAAATGTCTTCAACTAAACTGGAACATTGCCGCCGTTACGCTGCCAATGATGGCAGCGAACTGTCGATGACGTTTAACTTCCATCACCTGAAAGTCGATTATCCGGACGGCGAAAAATGGACAGACGCGCCGCCGGATTTCGTGCAACTCAAACAGATTTTCCGCGACTGGCAGCAGGGAATGCACGGTCACGCCTGGAACGCCCTGTTCTGGTGTAATCACGATCAGCCGCGCATTGTGTCGCGCTTTGGTGATGAAGGGGAACTGCGCACAACGTCAGCTAAAATGCTGGCGATGGTGCTGCACGGTTTACAGGGTACGCCGTATATCTATCAGGGCGAGGAAATCGGCATGACTAATCCGGGCTTCAAACATCTCGAGCAATACCGCGATGTGGAAAGCCTGAATATGTTTGCCGAGCTGAAATCCGATGGTCGCAGCAACGAAGAACTATTGCGTATTCTGGCAAAAAAATCACGCGATAACAGCCGCACACCGATGCAGTGGAACGCCGGGGAACAGGCCGGATTTACCACCGGCACGCCGTGGATTTCTGTCAGCCATAACGCGCAGGAAATTAATACTGAACAGGCGCTGGCGGATAAAAACTCGGTGTTTTATCTCTATCAGCAACTGATCGCGCTGCGCAAAACGCTGCCGGTGCTGACTGATGGTGATTATCAGGATTTACTGCCGGAACATCCGCAGCTCTGGGGCTATACGCGAACGGCGAAAGGCAAAACCCTGCGCGTGGTGGCAAATCTGAGCGCGCAGGATCAGGCTTTTTCGCATACGGAATTCTCCGGTAATACGCTGCTGAGCAATTACGACTCACCCGCCACTTCTGGCATCCTTCGTCCATATGAGTGCCTCTGGCAACTCACCTGATAATCTGAAATTTCTGTTCTGTCGGGTCAGTCACACTCGTCGCTGGCCCGATTATTTTTTATGCATCTCCTTATAAAACAACACGCAAAATTCAGGCCAGAATTTACATTTGGTCATCTATTCTTCCGCTGAAAATAATCTTTGTTTCAGGTCAATAAAGTGAGAATTAACGCTCGCGCAGATCCTACATCTAGTGTGTATAGTACACGCCCAACCCAACATGTAGCGGTTTAACGCAAAACCCACACAACCGGCCTGCAAGCCTTGTGGAGTGCGGGATCCGCCCAAAAGGAGTGTCATTGTGAAGGCAGAAAGACTGGAAACCGTTCCCGCAAAATCTACCCAAATGCAGCCCGTCGTGATCAAGCGGGATGGTTGTCAGGTCCCTTTCGATGAAGTTCTGATTAAACAAGCCGTGCAACGCGCTGCCGCTGCCGCCGGTATCGACAGCGTGGATTATTGCGCGCAGGTTGCCCGCGTGGTGGCTGAAAGTCTGCAAGATCAGGCTCGTGTTGATATCCATGACATTCAGGATGCGGTTGAAAATCAGCTGATGGCGGGTCCGCATAAAAAGCTGGCACGTGCCTATATCGAATACCGCCACGATCGCGATGTGAAACGCGAAATGCGCGGTCGCCTGAATCAGGAAATCCGCGGTCTGGTTGAGCAAAGCAATATGGCGCTGCTCAACGAAAATGCCAACAAAGACAGCAAAGTGATCCCGACGCAGCGTGATTTACTGGCAGGTATCGTCGCCAAGCATTACGCCAAACAGCATATTTTACCGCGTGACGTGGTGCTGGCGCATGAGCGCGGCGAAATCCATTATCATGACCTCGATTACTCTCCGTTTTTCCCGATGTTCAACTGTATGCTGATCGACCTTAAAGGCATGCTCAATCACGGTTTCAAAATGGGGAATGCGGAAATTGACACACCCAAGTCTATTTCCACCGCTACGGCTGTTACCGCACAGATTATCGCGCAGGTCGCCAGCCATATTTATGGCGGCACCACCATTAACCGTATTGATGAAGTGCTGGCACCGTTCGTCACCGCCAGTTTCAATAAACATCGCCAGACTGCCGAAGAGTGGCAGATTGCCGATGCTGAAGCGTTTGCCCACAACCGTACTGAGAAAGAGTGTTATGACGCGTTTCAGTCACTGGAATATGAAGTCAACACGCTGCATACCGCCAACGGCCAGACACCGTTTGTTACTTTTGGTTTTGGCCTCGGAACGTCTTGGGAATCACGCCTGATCCAGCAATCCATCCTGCGTAACCGCATTGCCGGTCTGGGTAAAAACCGCAAAACTGCCGTGTTCCCGAAACTGGTGTTTGCTATCCGCGATGGCCTGAATCACAAGGCTGGCGATGCCAACTACGACATCAAGCAACTGGCTCTGGAATGCGCCAGCAAGCGCATGTATCCGGACATTCTCAATTACGATCAGGTGGTGAAAGTCACCGGGTCTTTCAAAACGCCGATGGGCTGCCGCAGCTTCCTGGGCGTGTATGAAGAGAACGGCGAGATGATCCACGAAGGTCGCAATAATATCGGCGTGATCAGCCTGAACCTGCCGCGTATTGCGCTGGAAGCAAACCGCGACGAAGACGCATTCTGGAAGCTGCTCGACGAACGCCTGCTGCTGGCAAAGAAAGCGCTGATGACCCGCATCGCACGTCTGGAAGGCATCAAAGCCCGTGTGGCCCCCATCCTGTATATGGAAGGGGCGTGCGGTGTGCGCCTGAAAGCTGACGACGATATTTCCGGCATCTTCAAAAATGGCCGAGCATCGATTTCACTCGGTTACATCGGCGTGCATGAAACCATTAATGCGCTGTTCGGCGACCAGACCCACGTGTTCGACGCCAGCCAGCTTCGCGATAAAGCCGAGGCGATTGTCGCCCGTCTGAAAGCAGCAACTGAAAGCTGGAAAGACGAAACGGGTTACGGTTTTAGTCTGTACAGCACGCCGAGCGAAAACCTGTGCGACCGTTTCTGTCGTCTGGACAAAGCCGAGTTCGGTCTGGTGGCGGGTGTCACCGACAAAGGATATTACACCAACAGCTTCCATCTCGACGTCGAGAAGAAAGTAAACCCGTACGAAAAGCTCGACTTCGAAGCACCCTATCCGCCACTGAGCAACGGCGGTTTCATCTGCTATGGCGAATATCCGAACCTCCAGCACAACCTGAAAGCGCTGGAAGATGTGTGGGATTACAGTTACACCCGCGTGCCTTATTACGGCACCAACACGCCAATCGACGAGTGTTACGACTGCGGCTATACCGGTGAATTCGAGTGTACCAGCAAAGGTTTCACCTGCCCGAAATGCGGCAATCACGAGCCTTCCCGCGTGTCAGTCACCCGCCGCGTATGCGGTTATCTCGGCAGTCCGGATGCCCGTCCGTTTAACGCCGGTAAGCAGGAAGAAGTGAAGCGCCGGATCAAACATCTGGGTAACGGTCAGCTGGGATAATTCTGTGAATTTCCATCAGTATTACCCGATAGATGTGGTCAACGGGCCGGGAACGCGCTGTGTGCTGTTCGTTTCCGGCTGCGTCCACGAATGCCGCGGGTGCTATAACAAAAGCACCTGGCGGCTGGATTCCGGCAAACCGTTTACGCAGGAAGACGAAAACCGCATTATCGCCGATCTGCAAAACACCGTGATCCCGCGTCAGGGCTTAACGCTTTCCGGTGGCGACCCGCTGCATCCGCAGAATCTTTCCGCCGTGCGCCAGCTGTTGCTGCGCGTGCAGGCGGAATGTCCGGGCAAAGATGTCTGGATGTGGACCGGTTATACACTGGATGAACTGAGCGCGGAACAGCAGGAAGTGACTGCATTAATCAACGTGCTGGTCGACGGGAAATTCGTGCAGGAACTGAAAGACCCTGCACTTATCTGGCGCGGCAGCGGTAATCAGGTGATTCATTATTTGCGATAGACTCCATTCAGAGGGGAAATCATTCCCCTCACCTCTCTCAGATTCCATTCAATAAAAAATCAAACGCATTTTCACTTCATAGATTTCGCCATCGGGCTGCCTGACCTGATCGCCAATTTCCTGAGGCGGGATCCCGCCGGGAATATGTGTCATCAGCACATAATGTTTGTGCTGAACTTTAAGTAACAGGCACTTTTTTTAGGCGGAGAGATCGTCATCCTCACCAGGATTGCGTAAATCACCCCGGTTAATTCCTGCGAGACGTCTTCCAACTCTTCATTTTCCTGCAACCAGACCTTCACCCAATTGTCATTTAGCACGCCCAAGATGATGCCAACGCCACACTGAGGTTTGCATCATGACCCTTTCAGACCGCTTTAAAATTTCACCTGCCACTGCCCGTTTATCCCGTGCGAGGTATTCATTGTGATGAACTTATCTAGACATCCGACCAGTCATACCACGGTGTATCAGCAAATCGCTGCCGAACTGGAACAGGAACTGCGTAGCGGTTATCGCTGCGGCGACTATCTGCCGCCGGAACAACAGCTTGCTGAACGTTTTCAGGTAAATCGCCATACGCTGCGCCGTGCGGTGGATGAACTGGTAGATCGCGGCTGGCTGCAACGTCGTCAGGGGATTGGCACGCTGGTGCTGATGCGCCCTTACGATTATCCGCTGCACTCACAGGCGCGGTTCAGCCAGAACTTGCTGGATCAGGGCAGTCACCCGACCAGCGAGCGTTTGCTGGCAGTATTGCGTCCGGCGACCGATCACGTTGCGGCGGCGCTGTCGCGTCAGGAAGGTGACACGGTGATCCACCTGCGCACATTGCGGCGCGTTAACGGCGTGCCGGTCTGTGTGATTGACCACTATTTGCCCGATCTCGACTGGTGGCCTGCGCTGCAAAACTTCCACAACGGCTCGCTGCACGATTTTATCCGCGAAGAAATTAAGCAAAAGCTCAGCCGCCGCACGACCCGCATCAATGCCCGCCGAGCGCTGGCAAAAGAGAGCAAGTTACTCGAAATCGTTCCGCAGGCACCGCTGCTGTGTGTCCGCACCCTGAATATTTGTGAAGGCAGCGATACGGTGGCGGAATATTCCGTCAGCCTGACGCGCGCCGACATGATCGAACTCACCATGGAGCACTGAATGGATCACCTGCAAACCCGCCAGCGCTGGATGTCGGTACTGGCTCACAGCCGTCCCGATGAACTGCTCGCCCACTGGCAACCGCTGAATTTATCTCCGCAGTTTGAGCGCATCCGTGCTGCCGAAACCGGTCTGACCCAGCTTCAGGGACGGATGGGCGGCACCGGAAAACGCTTTGTGATGGGTGATATGACTGTCACCCGCGCCGTCATTCAGTTAGATGGCGGTGTTTACGGCTACAGCTACGCCAGCGGACGCAATAAACCTCACGCCGAACTTTGTGCAGTCATCGATGCCTTGCTGCAAATGCAGGGCATGAATGAGCTGCTGCATAAACGCGTGATCGCGCCGCTGGCCGCACTGCAACAGGAACGCCGTCAGCAACGCGCCCGTGAAGTGGCTTCCAGCCGCGTCGATTTCTTTACCCTGGTTCGCGGAGAATAATTCATGTCACTTGTTGCCAGTTTTCAAAATCCGGTTGCTGACGCGCAGTACAGTTTCCGTCGTATTCTCAAAGCGTTAAGCGAACCCGGCGTCAGCGTGCAGTTGCCTGCCATGCCAGGCTTCGGCGCTTTAGACTCCGCCAGTGCCTGCGTGCTGCTGACCCTTATCGATCAGGACACCCCGCTGTGGCTGAGCGCTTCACTTAACGATGAAATCCTGCGTAAGAATCTGCGCTTTCATACCGGTGCGGTGCTGACCGATGACCCCTCCGCCGTAAGCTTTGCGCTGGCCGATCCGGCACTGGACAGCGCAACCCTGCTGGCGTTTCCGTGCGGTGATGAAATGTCCCCGGAACTGGCCACCAGTGTGATTGTTCAGCTGGAAAACCTGACCGGCGGTACGCCGCTGCGTCTGCGCGGTCCCGGCATTGAGAGCAGCCGCATGATTTCCCCGCAGCTGCCTGATTGTGTCCGTGATTATCTGATTAACCGCCCTCACCGTTTCCCGCTGGGTCTGGACTTTATGTTCACCTGCGGCGAAGAGCTGATTGCCGTACCGCGCACCACGCGCGTGGAGGTGTGCTGATGTACGTCGCCGTTAAAGGGGGTGAGAAGGCGATTGCCGCTGCCCATCAGCTGCTGGCGCATGAACGCCGCGGCAATACCGATGTGAATGAACTTGCTTGCGAACAGATTGAACAACAACTGGGTCTGGCCGTTGACCGCGTGATGAGTGAAGGCGGAATTTACGACCGCGAGCTGGCCGCGCTGGCAATCAAGCAATCCGGCGGTGACCTGGTTGAAGCGATTTTCCTGCTGCGGGCATACCGCACCACGCTGCCGCGTCTGGCACTCAGCGAACCGCTGAACACTCAGGCGATGCGCCTCGAACGCCGCATTTCCGCCATTTATAAAGACTTGCCGGGCGGACAAGTGCTCGGCCCGACGTACGATTACACCCACCGTCTGCTGGATTTCGCGCTGCTGGCTGAAGGCGAAGCGCCGTTCACGCCGATTGCCGATGAACCGCAGCCGGAAAATTGCGGTCATGTATTTGATTTACTGACCCATCAGCAGCTGGCAGTTCGTGAAGAAGATGATGGTACCGAGCCGGAAGATATCACCCGCACGCCGCCGGTGTTTCCGGCTTCCCGCGCGGCACGCCTGCAACAACTGGTGCGCGGTGACGAAGGTTTTTTGCTGTCGCTGAGTTATTCCACACAGCGCGGTTACGGGCGTAACCACCCGTTCGCCGGTGAAATTCGTACCGGCTGGCTGACTGTTGAAATCGTACCGGAAGAACTGGGTTTTGCGATTGATATTGGTGAAATCCTGCTGACCGAATGCGAAATGGTGAACGGTTTTGTCGACCCGGAAGATAAGCCGCCGCACTTTACCCGGGGCTACGGGCTGGTATTTGGTCGCGCCGAACGCAAGGCGATGTCGATGTCACTGGTCGATCGCGCGCTGCAAACCCGCGAATACAACGAGCAGATCAGCAGTCCGGCGCAGGATGAAGAATTCGTCCTGTCGCATGCCGATAACGTTGAAGCCGCCGGTTTTGTCTCGCATCTCAAACTGCCCCACTACGTCGATTTCCAGGCCGAACTGGAGTTGCTTAAACGCCTGCGCGCCGCGAAAGAACAGGATCATACCCATGAATAATAATGCCGCCCAAACCCTGTCGGGCTACAACCACGGTTATCTCGACGAGCAAACGAAACGCATGATCCGCCGCGGGATCCTCAAAGCCGTAGCGATCCCTGGTTATCAGGTTCCTTTCGCTGGCCGGGAAATGCCGATGCCTTATGGGTGGGGCACTGGCGGGATCCAGCTGACTGCCAGCGTGATCGGCGAAAAAGATGTGCTGAAAGTGATCGACCAGGGCGCTGATGACACGACCAATGCCGTGTCGATCCGCAAATTCTTCCAGAGCGTCGCGGGGGTAAAAACCACCGAGAAAACCATTGAAGCCAGTCTGATCCAGACACGTCACCGCATTCCCGAAACACCGTTGCAGGAAGATCAGATCCTTATTTTTCAGGTGCCGATCCCGGAACCACTGCGCTTTATCGAACCGCGTGAAACCGAAACCCGCAAAATGCACGCGCTGGAAGAGTACGGCGTGATGCAGGTGAAACTTTACGAGGACATCGCGCGCTTCGGCCATATCGCCACCACTTACGCCTATCCGGTAAAAGTGAATGACCGCTACGTGATGGATCCGTCGCCAATCCCGAAATTTGATAACCCGAAAATGAACATGATGCCTGCATTGCAACTGTTCGGTGCCGGACGCGAAAAACGTATTTACGCCCTGCCGCCGTTCACCAAAGTCGAAAGTCTGGATTTTGACGATCACCCGTTCACCGTCCAGCAATGGGATGAGCCCTGCGCTATTTGCGGCTCACACCACAGCTATCTCGACGAAGTGGTGCTCGACGATCAGGGCAACCGCATGTTCGTGTGCTCCGACACCGATTTTTGTGCTCAGCAGGTTGAGCAACAGGCTTCCAACGAGGTTAACCGCTGATGACCACTCCTTTAAATCTCGCCGCCGAACCGCTGCTGTCGGTGAATAACCTGACCCATCTTTATGCGCCGGGCAAAGGCTTCAGCGATGTGTCATTCAACCTGTATCCGGGTGAAGTGCTGGGCATCGTCGGGGAATCCGGCTCGGGTAAAACCACGCTGTTACAGTCAATTTCAGCCCGTCTCGCCCCGCAGGAAGGTCAGGTCATCTACAACAATGGCCAGTCACCGGCGCAGTCGCTGTATGACATGGCAGAAAGTGACCGTCGTCGCCTGCTGCGCACCGACTGGGGCGTGGTCCATCAGCATCCGATGGACGGCCTGCGCCGTCAGGTTTCTGCGGGCGGCAATATTGGCGAGCGCCTGATGGCTGTGGGCGAAAGGCATTACGGCGATATCCGTCAGAAAGCCAGTCAGTGGCTGGAAGATGTCGAAATCCCGGTTTCGCGCATCGATGACCTGCCTACGACGTTTTCCGGTGGTATGCAGCAGCGTCTGCAAATCGCCCGCAATCTGGTGACACATCCGCGCCTGGTGTTTATGGATGAACCGACCGGCGGCCTCGACGTCTCGGTTCAGGCACGTCTACTGGATCTGCTGCGCACACTGGTGGTGGAAATGCAGCTGGCGGTGGTGATTGTCACCCATGATCTGGGCGTCGCCCGCCTGCTTGCGCACCGTCTGCTGGTGATGAAACAGGGTCATGTAGTGGAGAGTGGTTTAACCGACCGCGTGCTCGACGATCCGCATCATCCTTATACGCAGCTGCTCGTTTCTTCCGTGCTTTCCTAACCTAATTTCAGAGAAAGAGTGACCAAAATGACGACGAAGCTCAGGGTCGAAAATCTCAGTAAAACTTTTGTTTTGCATAACCAGAACAGCGCCAGATTGCCGGTTTTCAGTCATGCCAGCCTGACGGTGGATGCCGGGGAATGCGTGGTGCTGCACGGCCATTCCGGCAGCGGGAAATCCACCTTGCTGCGCTCTTTGTATGGCAACTATCTGCCTGACAGCGGCAAAATTTGGGTCGAACATCAGGGCCAGCAGATTGATATGGTCAGCGCCGAAGCGCGTGACATTCTGGCCGTTCGCCGCCATACGGTCGGCTGGGTCAGCCAGTTTCTGCGCGTTATTCCGCGCATCAGTGCGCTGAATCTGGTGATGCAACCGCTGCTGGAACTGGGTGTTGATAAAGCTCAAAGCGAAGCCCGCGCCAGCGCCTTGCTGCGCCATCTTAATGTGCCGGAACGTCTGTGGCATCTTGCGCCATCGACGTTTTCCGGTGGCGAACAGCAGCGCGTGAATATCGCGCGCGGTTTCGTGGTCGATTATCCGGTGCTGTTGCTCGATGAACCGACCGCCTCTCTAGACAGCACCAACCGTGCCGCCGTCGTCACGCTGATTGAGCAAGCCAAGGCGCGCGGTGCGGCGGTGGTCGGGATTTTTCATGATGAAGATGTGCGCGAACGCGTTGCCGACAGGTTGTATGAAATGAGTCCGGAAACGGCTCCGGAGATGTCCGTATGATCATAAATAACGTCAGACTGGTGCTCGATGATCAGGTGGTTGAAGGGTCGCTTGAGATGCAAAACGGCGTGATCAGCGCCTTTGCTGATAGCCGCAGTCAGCTGCCGCAGGCGCTGGATGCGCAGGGCGGCTGGCTGCTGCCGGGATTTATCGAACTGCACACGGATAATCTGGATAAGTTTTTCACGCCACGGCCAAAAGTTGACTGGCCTGCGCACTCCGCCATGAGCAGCCACGATGCGCTGATGGTCGCCAGCGGGATCACTACCGTGCTGGACGCCGTCGCGGTCGGTGACGTGCGCGACGGCGGCCATCGTCTGGATAATTTGCAAAAGATGATCGACGCGATTGTGAACAGTCAGAACGCCGGACTAAACCGCGCCGAACACCGTCTGCATCTGCGCTGCGAACTGCCGCACGAGACCACGCTGCCGCTGTTTGAGAAGCTGATGGATACATCAGTATTGTCACTGGTTTCGCTGATGGACCATTCACCGGGTCAGCGCCAGTTCGCCACGCCGCAGAAATATCGTGAGTATTATCAGGGCAAATACCATATGAACGATGAGCAGATGGACGATTTTCAGGAAGAACAAATCGCCCTCTCCCGTCGCTGGGCGCAGCCAAACCGTGAGGCGATTGCCGCACATTGCCGCGAGCGCAATATTTCGCTGGCCAGCCATGACGATGCTACGGCAGCACACGTCGAAGAATCACTGGCGCTCGGCAGCGTGATCGCCGAATTCCCGACAACCGAAGAAGCCGCTCGCGCCTCGCATCACAGCGGTTTGCAGGTACTGATGGGCGCGCCGAATATCGTGCGCGGCGGTTCGCATTCCGGGAACGTGGCGGCGCACCATTTGGCCTCACTCGGCCTGCTGGACATTTTGTCCTCTGACTATTATCCGGCCAGCCTGCTCGATGCGGTGTTCCGTATTGCCAATGATGAGGGCAATGCGTTCAGCCTGGCACAGGCGGTGAAACTGGTAACGCGTAATCCGGCTAACGCACTGGGCCTGAAAGATCGCGGGGAGATCGCCGAAGGCAAACGCGCGGATCTGGTTCTGGCGCGCGCGCATGGCGATCACTACTTTGTGCAAAACGTCTGGCGTCAGGGCATTCAGGTGTTCTGAGGGGATGAGCGTCTTGCTCAGTAAGGAGAAGAAATGAGTCGTTTACTCTATCTGATGGGCGCTTCGGGTTCTGGCAAAGACAGTCTTCTGGACGCGCTGCGCCAGCATTTGCCCGCCGATGTCGCCGTCGCGCATCGTTATATTACGCGCCCTGCGGATGCCGGTTCCGAAAACCATATTGCGCTGAGTGAAGCCGAATTTATTCAGCGTCGCCAGCACGGTTTATTCGCAATGGACTGGCACGCTCACCAGTGCCGGTACGCCGTGGGTATTGAGATAGACACCTGGATGCAGCTCGGTTGTCACGCGGTGGTGAACGGCTCGCGTGCGCATCTGGAAAAAGCCCGGCAGCGTTATGGTCAGCGACTGGTACCGGTCTGTTTACAGGTTTCAGAAACGGTGCTGACTGAGCGACTGATGCGTCGCGGACGTGAAGATACAGCGCAAATAGCCTGCCGTCTTCAACGCGCCAGAGAGTATGAAAGTGCGTTGCCCGCAGCCTGTCACCGGCTGAACAATGACGGTGCTTTGCACGAGACGTTACAGCATCTGCTGGCCATTCTTGCATTGCCTGTCAGTGCGTTTATTTATCCCGTCACTTCATCATGAGCGATTTTATGACAAACATCATTCACCCGTTTTCGCTGGCTGACGAGCAGGATTATTCACGGCCAAAAATCGGTCAGCAGGTCGAGCTGAATCAGTCAACGCTGGGTCAGTACGTGCATATTGCGGACAACGCGATCATCGAAGAATCGCAGATCGGTGATTACTCTTATACCGCCGGAAATAATCAGATCTTCTACGCCACGATCGGGAAATTTGTTTCGATCGCGACTTACGTGCGGATCAATCCCGGCAACCATCCGACTTATCAGCGCGTGGCTCAGCACCATTTCACCTACCGCAGTTCTGTCTACGGTTTAGGGGAAGACGATCAGGTATTTTTCGACTGGCGGCGTGAGCATCATGTCACGGTCGGCAACGGCGCAGTGATCGGCACTTCCGCCGTGGTAACGAAAGACGTTGAGCCTTATTCGATCGTTGCCGGCGTGGCGGCGAAAAAGATCGGCATGCGCTTTGATGACACTATGATCGGGCGGATCGAAGCCAGCCGCTGGTGGGACTGGGATCATGAGACGCTGAAGAAAAGGATGCCGGACTTCAGGGATCTGCGCGTTTTTGCAGAAAAATATCTGTAAAGATCAGGTCTGCGTCAGGAGGGAGAGCTGAGGGGACGAAAATTCGCGTTTTTTGCCTGATACCTTATCACAAGGATCCGGTTCAGCGGATCACGCGAATTAAAGATCTTCGATACTGGCGGCAATCTCATTGGATTCCAGCACCGTGATGCCGCCTAATCCGGCATTAAATGCCTGCTCCTGCAACGCTTTAGCCACCAAATCCGAATCAATCGCTTTCCATTTCCCCGGCAGCATTTTAAACAACGGCGCACTGAGTTGTTCCAGCAGACGCGGCGGATGACGCTTCCCGACCAGCAATGAAGGACGGACTAATGTCAGCAACGGCCATCCCTGTTGCATCAGCGCCAGTTCCATTTCGCCCTTGGTCCGGTTATAGAGTAAACGCGAACGCGCGTCGGCTCCGTTAGCACTGACGGCCAGACAATGACGTGCGCCGAGTTCGCGTGCCGCCTTCGCACAATCCACCACCAGGTCGTAATCCACCGCCCTGAAGGCCTGCGCGCTGCCTGCCTGTTTTCGCGTGGTGCCCAGACAGCAAAACAGTAAATCTATTGGCTCATCGAGTGCGACCACCAGTGACGTAAGATTGTCGCCCAGGGGGTTAAACAACTTATTCCCGGGCAGCAGCGGACGGCGGCTCGGTGCCACGATACGGCTGACACGCGGATCGAGTTGCAACAGGCGTAAGAGTTCACGCCCGATCAGGCCACTTCCTCCCAGCAGAAGAACTTTTGCCATATCACTTCCTTTTAAAAAACGGCTTTCGCACAGCGGCTCTGAAACATGGGTTTCTGAAAACATGGCTTTCTGAAACCTAAGTCATGAACAGATATTTGAAGTGTTACCTGAATGTAAATATCACGCTATAAGACAGTTCCTGTTACCTCAGCAGACTCGGACAAATCCAGTTTGATCCACCAGCCCGTGGCTTCTAGGCTTAAGAATGTATGACGAACGACACATTCTCAGCAGGAGGAACCATGAGCAAGAAGATAGCGGTACTCATCACTGATGAATTTGAGGATTCCGAATTCACCTCACCTGCAGAGGCCTATAAAAAGGCCGGTCATCAGGTCATTACTATTGAAAACAAAGCCGGTAACGTCATCAAAGGCAAACAAGGTAAGGCGAAGGTCACCATCGATAAATCTATTGATGATGTGAAGGTTGCCGACTTTGATGCCCTGCTTTTACCGGGCGGACATTCGCCGGACACCCTGCGCGGTGACGACCGGTTTGTCGAGTTCACGCGGGCTTTCGCCAAAAGCGGCAAACCGATTTTCGCCATATGCCACGGCCCGCAGTTACTGATTAATGCTGATGTCGTGCGTGGCCGGAAACTCACGACGGTCAAACCGGTGGTTGTGGATGTTAAAAATGCCGGGGCTGAGTTTTTTGACAAAGAGGTCGTGGTTGACCAGAACACTCTGGTCACAAGCCGGACGCCGGATGATTTGCCTGCCTTTAATCGCGAATCCCTGAAAATCCTGGCGGCGTAAACCCTGTGCCCCTTCTGCGCAAGGGGCCACTTCTTTTCAGACTTCCCTGTCCCACAGCAGTTTCTTGCCAAATCCCAGCGCGTTATCGGTCATTTTAATGTGACTGAGTTTCAGCGCCCAGACCGGCGCTTTCATGGCGATGGCGACCGGAAAATGTTTGCAGTACAGATGCCGCGCATGGGCCTCTTCCTCACCGCCAAGAACGGTGGCTTCGCCGCGATACTGAATGCCTTTGATCAGCGCAATGGTTTTCGGATGCGGAGCAATCGTACCGACAATGTGGGGTGATTTAGCCATCAGCGTACCGTGCAGGGTTTTCATTTCGGTCATGAAATACAGCGTCATGCTTTGCGCATCGGTGACATAAAAACAGTTAGCGCTCCACATTTCGCCCTCTGCAACAGCACACAGCGCCAGCACATGGTGTTTATTCAGAAACTTCAGAATATGTTTCAGATCATCGGGGTTATTCATCACATGCGCCTTATTTTCGTTTGTCCCAGTTTACCGCCCCATGTCGATGTTTTGCCTCACTCTATTGTGCCTTTCAGGTAAACTGACACAAAATATTCCTGACACCCAGAGCTTATGTCCGCCACATCCCACTGGTTTTTATACATGCTGCGAACCCCGACCGGGATGCTTTATACCGGCATCACGACCGACGTGGTGCGACGTCTCGGGCAGCATCAGACCGGAAAAGGAGCGAAATCGCTGCGGGGAAAAGGCGAGCTGACGCTGGCCTTTCACTGTCCGGCAGGCGACCGCTCGCTGGCATCAAAGCTGGAAATTAAAGTCAAAAAGCTGAGTAAAGTGCAGAAAGAGTTGCTGGTTCGCAGCGCACCACAATGTCTGGAAAGTTATCTGGATTTAACAGTCAGCGGGAAATGAAAAAGGCCGGGAACCGGCCTTTGTTGTATCTGAAGAAGATGAGCTGTCGCTGAGTAAAATCAGAAACGATTAAATGCCGACGGGAAAACGACTTCTCCGCTGGCATCGTTTAGTGCTTCATCGGATAAGGTGAAAAGCTGGAATGCGGCCTCACAGTTCGGCCAGCGGCAATGCAGGTCATGAGCGGCTGCGGGTTTGAAGCCGAAACGGCTGTAGTAGGCCGGGTCGCCTAATACCACAACAGCGGCATAGCTGAATTCATTCAGGGAATCTAACCCTTCATAAACCAGTTTTTGACCTATCCCCTGACAGCGCAGCGATTCTTCCACTGCCAGCGGTGCCAGCCCGACCCAGTTGCGGTCTTCGCCCTGAATATCGACAGGACAAAACGCGACGTAACCCACCACACCACCTTCATCATCGGTGGCGACAACACCCAGCGTCAGCAGGCCGTCTTCGCGCAGTTCCTGCACCAGATCGGCTTCTGCACCTGTCGGGAATGAGGCGCGTAACAAGCGGTCAATGCCCGCGGCATCTACCGGAATTTCAGTACGAATTAACATGGTTCAGCTACCGGAGCTTGCGGCTCACGGTCCTCTTGCAGACCCGCTTCGACAAAATCGGCCAGGCGCAGCAGGCCATTTTTTAGCAGGAGCGGCATAGTATCGAGATCGATAGAATCCATCAGATTCTTCACATACAAGCCCAGTTCGGTATCACCTTCAATACGCAGACGGCGCTGGAAGAATAACGTGTCGGGATCTTCTTTGCGGGCAGCGATCAGGATCAGGTCATTAGCATTTCCGCTGAAGCTGACATCGGCTTCCCCGCTCCCGGCGATCACCAGTTTGCCCTCTTCCACCGACATCAGCCAGGTCAGGTTGAGATCGCTGACGTCAATTTTCAACCAGCGGCCTTCAAGGAAATCCAGCTCTCCGTCGGCCAGCGCCTGACGAAACTGCCAGCTCAGTACCTGTTGCAAAACCTGCCGTTGCAACGCAAAAGGCGTGAATTTCAAAGGCACACTTAACAGGGATGGTCCCTGACGGACCATACGTGCACGTAGTTTTTGCAACACTGGCACTACTCCTTTCGGTAACTTTTCGGCAAGTTTTAAGGCAGTTATAACGCCTATTTTGACACATTGCCGGGAACGTTCAGCGGTCTACATCAATAAATACTGCAACAGAAAAACATCACGTACAACCTCCCCGAGGGTTGTATGCCCTCCAACGCCGCAGAAACTGCCTCAAATCAAAATATTGCATCCATAGCTTCTCTAAAATAGTTCGCCAATCAAAGCCCTGACTGATGAATGAATGACGTCGGCAACTGGCTTTTCATCACCCACCAACCTCAGCTCTGGCTGGCCGGTTGCAGTAAGGAACGAGAATGGAGCTACTTTGCCCGGCAGGGAATTTACCTGCGTTGAAAGCGGCGATCGATAATGGCGCCGACGCGGTGTATATCGGCCTGAAAGATGACACCAATGCGCGCCATTTCGCCGGTCTGAATTTCACGGATAAAAAATTGCAGGAGGCGGCGGATTACGTCCACCGTCACCGCCGTAAATTGCATATTGCCATCAATACCTTTGCGCATCCTGACGGCTATCCGCGCTGGGAACGCGCGGTAGATATGGCCGCACAGCTCGGCGCAGATGCGCTGATCCTGGCCGATATCGCCATGCTCGATTACGCTGCGAACAAATATCCTCACGTTGAGCGGCATGTGTCGGTGCAGGCCTCGGCCACCAACGACGAAGCGATCCGTTTTTATAAACGTAACTTTGATGTTGCCCGCGTTGTTTTGCCGCGCGTGCTTTCAATGCATCAGGTGCGCCAGCTTTCCCGTACAACGGTCGTCCCGCTGGAAGTGTTTGCCTTTGGCAGTCTGTGCATCATGGCCGAAGGCCGCTGTTATCTTTCTTCCTATCTGACCGGTGAATCTCCGAATACCGTCGGTGCCTGCTCACCGGCGCGTTTTGTCCGCTGGCAGCAAACGGCTCAGGGTATGGAATCGCGTCTGAATGATGTGCTGATTGACCGTTATGACGAAGGCGAAAACGCCGGTTATCCGACGTTATGCAAAGGCCGTTATCTGGTGGATGGCGCGAAATATCATGCGCTGGAAGAACCGACCAGTCTGAATACGCTGGAGTTATTGCCGGAATTATTCGCAGCCAATATTGCCTCGGTAAAAATCGAAGGACGTCAGCGCAGCCCGGCATATGTCAGTCAGGTGGCTCGCGTATGGCGTGCGGCAATCGACCGCTGCATAGCGGATCCGCAAAACTTCAAAACCGACGACGCGTGGATGAAAACGCTGGGTTCCATGTCTGAAGGTACCCAAACCACGCTTGGTGCCTATCACCGCAAGTGGCAGTAATCGAAGAGACGATGATGAAATATTCTTTAGGGGCCATCCTTTACTACTGGCCGAAAGCGCAGGTTGAAGATTTTTATCAGGCCGCTGCGACCAGCAGTGCGGATATCATTTATCTCGGTGAAAACGTCTGTACCAAGCGCCGGGAGATGAAAGTGAATGACTGGATGGAGGTCGCGCGTCAGCTGGCGGCATCCGGAAAGCAGGTGGTGATCTCCACGCTGGCGTTGTTGCAGGCACCGTCTGAACTCAACGAACTCAAACGCTATGTGGAGAACGGCGAGTTTCTGCTGGAAGCCAACGATTTTGGTGCCGTGAACATGGCGGCAGAACGCAATCTGCCGTTTGTCGTCGGTCACGCGCTGAACTGCTATAACGCCGTTACGCTAAAACTTTTGCAGAAACAAGGCATGGTGCGCTGGTGTATGCCGGTCGAGCTTTCCCGCGACTGGCTGGTGAATCTCCTGAACCAGTGCGATGAGCTGGGTATCCGCGATAAATTTGAAGTCGAAGTGCTGTCTTACGGACACTTACCGCTGGCCTATTCCGCACGCTGCTTCACGGCACGTTCTGAAAACCGCGCGAAAGACGAATGCGAAACCTGCTGCATCAGTTATCCGCAGGGCCGCAAAATGTTGTCGCAGGAAAATCAGCAGGTGTTCGTCCTCAACGGCATTCAGACGCAGAGTGGCTACTGCTATAACCTCGGCAATGAGTTGGTGTCGATGCAGGGATTAGTGGATATCGTGCGTCTGTCGCCGGAAGCGAAAGGTACCCTCGCCACGCTGGAAGCGTTTCGCAATAATGAACGCGGTTTGCAGCCACTGACGCTTACCGATAAAGCCGACTGTAACGGCTACTGGCAGCGCGTCGCCGGGCTTGAACTGCGCCCCTGACTGAGCGTGTCGCAGTAAAAAGGGAGAGGACTTTACGGTCATCTCCCTTTTTTAATCACGAATTTCGCGGCTTCGGCCTGAACATCGCTCTGAGCCTGACGCCATCGCGCAGCATCCCCACTGCAATGCCGATAAAAGTGTAAAAAATGCACAAAATCAGCAGCATCAAAATATCGCCACCCACGTCTTTGAACGGCAATCCCATCTGATTGACCCCGGCAATGGCTTTGGTCGCCCAGGTTGAAGGCAGCATAGACGAAATGCCCCTGACCCAGGCGGGCATCGCCTGTAACGGCCAGATGGTGCCGGAGATATAGAAGACCGGCGTGGTGATAAAGGCCAGCGTCAGGTAAATCAGCTCGACGCTGCGCAGGCATTCCGTCACCAGTTTTCCCAGTCCCAGGACCGCCAGCAGGAACGGGAAAGTCAGCAACAGGATTTCAGGAATGCTGGCCGTTTGCCGGTAGCCCAGCACCCACGGCCACAACACAAACAAGACGATCGACAGAAACAGCCAGACCGGGATCAGCGCCGAAATGCCGCCCAGAAACGCCGGGATCGCCGGTTTACCTGAAGGACCGCTGTTAAGCACAATGCTGACACGCACGCTGGCGATCAGTAATGAGTGCTGCAATAACATCACCAGCAGGCCGGGGAAAATAATCGCAGCAAAGCTAATGCCGGGGTTAAAGACATCCAGCGACTGACCGATGATAGGCGAGAGCACCACGCTGGCCTGTCGCTCACTGAAGCCGCTGCTGAGCAGCAGATCCGTGTTGTATTGCGTGAGGATCGCCTGATACGCCGCGAGCACGTCCTGCTGGATCTGACCGTTCGCCAGCCGGTTGGTCGCATCGCCGTACACCGGGATCACAATGTTTTGCCCGGCGAGGATCTTCTTCTCAAGATCCACAGGCATGATGATCACCGCGAATAACTTACGCAGCGCCAGGTCGTGTTCAGCCTGCGCAAGGCTGTCGTAGGCCACCGTCGCCACTTTAGAGGTGGCATCCAGCTGACGGGTCAGCATTCGGCTGGCCGAGCTGTGGTCCTGATCGACCACCGCCACCGGCAAATCCCACACCGTGCGGTTCGCATAGACCATGCTCATCACGCAAAGTGAAAGGAGCAACATCATCCACATTGGCTTGTCGAGCAAACCGGTCAGCACTTTGCGGAATGTCCCCCACCAGGTTTTAAACCATTCACGACGGGTCATTGGCCTGACTCCTGTCGTTTCATCCGCATATACAGGCGCTTGCGCACCAGCAGGCTGGTCAGCAGCGGATAAATAAGCAGGATGCAGCACACCATCAGAATGCCGCGCACCGAGACTTCACGCAGAAAGACGTCAAACATCGCGGCCAGTGCATAACTGAGCGGTTCGATGCCGGAAATAATGCGCGCAGGCAGTGGCATCGACAGCACCGGTACCGCCATTCCGGAGAAAGTCAGCGCGATACTGACGAAAATCCCCATCATGGTGTAAGCAGTAATAGTGGTTTTTGTGAAGGTGAACAGTAGCAGCCCGAGGCTTTGCGCGGCGATCACATAGAAGAAGCCTATCACCATCATATACAAAGGATTACCGCTGACGCGGGCGTCGAAGAACCCGACCAGCATCGCGATTTCCACCATCAGCAACGTGGTGAAACATAACGTGTACGGGGCAAGTTTGCCGAGCAGCGCCAGGGTAAATGACGGCGCACTGAGCAACGCCTGGCTGCGCGCCATCACGTAGATCATGCAGGTCACGGTGAACAGTTGCAGCAGGTGAATGGTCGCCGCAAATTGCTGGTAATAAATGTAACTGCCGCTGGCGTTGAACAGGCTGCCATAGGACAGATCGACGCTGGCCAACGACGGCAGCGTTTTGCCAATTTCAGTCGCAATGATCGAACGATAGCGGGTATTGAGTTCGGTGATAAGCCCGCTGAAATCCTGCGTCGAATACAAGCCGGCACCGTAGAATAACGCGTTGTAATACAACACAACACTGGGCTGCTTTCCGGCGAGAACATCAGCTTCAAAATCATTGGGGATATACAACAGCGCATAATCCTGTGCGGTGCGCAGGCGGTATTCCGCTTCGGGTAAACCGCCATCGAAAGCCTGCACATGAGCATGTGAACCGGCATCCAGTTTACGGGTCAACGTTTTGGATAATGAGCTGTGATCGTTATCAACCACTGATACCGGCAAATCCAGCAAAGTCCCCTCGGAAAAGTTGCTGCTGATCAGGCCAAACAACAGTAATGGAAAAATCCAGCACAGCCAGTGAATTACCGGTTTGCGAAAGGCGTGATTCACTTCACGGGTAAAAGCACGGCTGAAACAGCGCCATGCGGCTTTTGCCCTTTCACTGTGGGGCGCTTTGACCGGCTTCACTTCGCTTTCCATTGCCATAACGCACTCATGCCCTGACGCAATCCGGGCACCGGTTTCGCCGGGTAGAGACGCACTTCAAACGTTTTTAAATCGAAATCCCCGGTCGCACGCGTAGCACGTTTGGTCGCATAGTCACCGAGCGGCGCGATATAGCGAACTTCAGCTTCGATCATCTGGTTGTTCAGCGCAGGAACGCGCATCTGCACTTTGTCGCCTTTGCGCACGCCAGCCAGAATATCTTCCCGCAGGTTAAAGACGAAATAAGCATCGGGCAGGCGGACTAACGTCAGCAGCGGGCTTGACGCACTTTCCAGCTCACCGACCTCCACCGGAATCGGCCCCACTTCACCATCGACCGGCGCTTTAACCTGTAAGTCATCGGTTTGTGCTTTGATTTCCAGTAAGTCTTCTTCCGCCTGACGCAGTTGCGCGGCGTAGCTTTCGCGCTGCTCGACACGATCGCCATTCACACCTTCATCAAGATTGGCTTTGGCAACGAGAACTTGTGCATAGGCGCTGTCGCGCGCGCGACGGGAATCTTCTAAATCAGACGCTGAAATAAACCCTTTCGCCGCCACTTTGGCGTTACGGTTATAGAGGTCACGGGCGTTGACATATTCCGCCTGAGATTGCGCCAGGGTGGCTTTCAGATTGCGGATACTTTCTTCGCGGGTACCATTAACGGAGAGATCAAGCTGGGCTTTGGCCTGATCGCGGGCGGCTTCTGCGGCACGCAACTGTGCCATCATTTCCGGGCTGTCGAGGGTTATCAGCAATTGCCCGGTTTTCACATCGTCGCCGCGTTCAACATGACGTTCAATCACGCGGCCTTTGGACTTCGACGCCACAATCACTTCCGGTGCATCGACTTCGCCCTGTAACAGCAAATCCTGATTGTGCGCACGAAACAGCACCGCCAGAGAAACCGCCGCAGCAACCAGCAGCAGGGTCAATAATATTCGTTTACTCATCGGTGCTACATCCTTTTTGTTTGCCTGTATTTATCATCGGCTTTGGTTCTCCTTTCCATAATTGTCCCTTCCTGCCAACGCCTGTACTGAAAGGCGCGAGTGCGCTTCTGTCAAATCATAGCGGGATGAACAAAGACTGTTTAACACAAAACAACATATTCATTGAAACTATAATTTAAGTTATTTAAATCGATTTTAAGGATGTTTTAACGGCAATTAAGGGCACAAATGCCGTATTCAATCAGTCCTTATTGGGTAATACTCGTTCTAATTATGAGCGGAGTGAATGCGTTCTCCCCTCTTTCCTTTGATGAGTGAGCCGTGATTATGTCTGAGAAAAACACCGTTCCCCTTTCCGTGCTCGATCTGGCACCAGTTCCGCAGGGTGCCGATCCGGCCCGGGCATTCCAGTGTTCACTTGAACTGGCACAGCACGCCGAGAAGTGGGGCTATCAGCGTTACTGGATGGCAGAGCATCACAATATGACCGGTATCGCCAGTGCGGCGACCTCTGTGCTGCTGGGTTATATCGCGGGCGGGACGAAAACGATCCGCGTGGGCTCCGGCGGTGTAATGCTGCCAAACCACTCGCCGCTGGTGATTGCTGAACAGTTCGGCACGCTGGCTACGCTGTATCCAGACCGCGTAGATTTGGGTCTGGGTCGTGCACCGGGTACGGATCAGCGCACCATGATCGCGCTGCGCCGTCATCTTTCCGGTGAAATCGATAATTTCCCGCAGGATGTGCAGGAATTGCAGATGTATTTCGGTGACGTTCAGCCGCAGCAGGCGGTTCAGGCCGTACCGGGACAAGGTTTGCATGTGCCGATCTGGTTACTGGGATCGAGCCTTTACAGCGCTCAGCTGGCGGCGGCACTGGGTCTGCCCTTTGCCTTTGCTTCGCATTTCGCACCGGACATGTTGTATCAGGCACTGGCAATTTACCGCAGTAAATTCCAGCCTTCTGCACAGCTCGAAAAACCGCACGCAATGGTGTGCATTAACGCAATTGCTGCTGATACCGACGAAGAAGCGCGCCGGATGTTTACCTCCAATCAGCAACAGTTCATTAATCTGCGCCGGGGAATGCCGGGTAAACTCCCTGCGCCGGTCGATAACATCGAGAGCCTGTGGTCAGCTCAGGAACGCTTTGGTGTGGATAATGCGCTGCGCATGTCGGTAGTCGGCAATAAAGCAACGGTGCGTCAGGGCCTGCAAAATATTCTGCGTGAAACTGAAGCCGATGAACTGATGATCAACGGCCAGATTTTTGATCATCAGGCTCGTTTGCATTCATTCGAAATTGTCTCTCAGCTTCATGGCGATCTGGTTAAAGAACAGCGCATCAGCTGACCGGCGACCTAAATCGCAGGCATAAAAAAACCAGCCCGGAAGCTGGTTTTTTATTATCTGGTGTTCAGTAAACTGAATTCAGATTATGCGTCAGTAGTACGACGTGGTGCGCGGCTTGGCGGACGACGGTCGCCAGCTGCTGAAGAACCTTCACGACGATCACCGTTGAAAGAACGTGGAGCACCGTTACCACGACGTTCGCCACCTGCACCCGCTGGACGATCACCGTTGAAAGGACGCGGAGCACCGTTACCACGACGCTCACCGCCAGCACCAGCCGGACGATCACGACGCGGAGCCTGTGGCACTGCATCACCGATCAGCTGCATGTTCATCGGTTTGTTCAGGATACGCGTACGGGTGAAGTGAGACAGGATCTCGCCCGGCATACCTTTTGGCAGTTCGATAGTGGAGTGCGTACCGAACAGCTTGATGTTACCGATGTAACGGCTGCTGATGTCGCCTTCGTTAGCGATAGCGCCAACGATATGACGAACTTCAACGCCATCATCACGACCCACTTCGATGCGATACAGTTCCATTTCGCCAGCGTCACGACGCTCACGACGTGGGCTGTCGCCATCACGTGCAGGACGATCGTTGCTACGAGCCGGACGATCACGACGATCGCCACGATCACCGCGGTCAGCACGATCTTCGAATTCACGACGTGGTGGACGGCTTTTGAAGACCGGATCCGCTGCAACGATCAGAGGACGTTCGCCCTGTGCCATTTTCAGCAGTGCCGCAGCCAGTGTTTCGATGTCCAGCTCTTCTGCAGGTTGCAGTTTCGCCAGCAGACCACGGTACTGATCCAGATCGCTGCTTTCCAGTTGTTGCTGAACTTTCGCTGCGAATTTAGCCAGACGACGTTCGCCCAGAACTTCTGCAGTTGGGATTTCAACTTCTGGAATGGTCAGCTTCATGGTGCGTTCAATGTTGCGCAGCAGACGACGCTCACGGTTCTCAACGAACAGTAATGCGCGACCCGCACGGCCAGCACGACCGGTACGGCCGATACGGTGAACGTAAGATTCTGAGTCCATCGGGATGTCGTAGTTAACAACCAAGCTGATACGTTCTACATCGAGACCACGTGCTGCCACGTCGGTTGCGATCAGAATGTCCAGACGGCCATCTTTCAGACGTTCCAGAGTCTGCTCACGCAGCGCCTGGTTCATATCACCGTTCAGTGCAGCGCTGCTGTAGCCGCTACGTTCCAGAGCTTCGGCCACTTCCAGCGTCGCGTTTTTGGTACGAACGAAGATGATCGCCGCATCAAAATCTTCAGCTTCAAGGAAACGTACCAGCGCTTCGTTTTTACGCAGACCGTACACAGACCAGTAGCTCTGGCTGATGTCAGGACGGGTAGTCACGCTTGACTGGATACGTACTTCCTGTGGGTCTTTCATGAAGCGACGGGTAATACGACGGATTGCTTCTGGCATGGTGGCAGAGAACAGCGCGGTCTGATGTTCAGCCGGGATCTGCGCCATGATAGTTTCGACGTCTTCGATGAAGCCCATACGCAGCATTTCATCAGCTTCGTCCAGCACCAGGCCGCTCAGGTTAGAGAGGTTCAGGGTGCCGCGTTTCAGGTGGTCCAGCAGACGACCTGGGGTACCGACAACAACTTGTGGTCCCTGACGCAGTGCGCGCAGCTGAACGTCATAGCGCTGGCCGCC
Organism: Rahnella bruchi; assembly: GCF_003614975.1. Classification (GTDB taxonomy): domain Bacteria; phylum Pseudomonadota; class Gammaproteobacteria; order Enterobacterales; family Enterobacteriaceae; genus Rahnella; species Rahnella bruchi. The sequence continues at coordinate 129,736 of NZ_QZWI01000009.1, forward strand.
GTAAAGGGCTACCACATTCACGCCATGCATGTGTTTAGAGAAATCGGTCATTGCTTCAGCAACCTGAACCGCCAGTTCGCGGGTAGGTGCCAGAACAAGAATTTGTGGTGCTTTCAGTGAAGCATCAATGTTATGCAGCAGCGGTAAGGAGAACGCAGCTGTTTTACCGGAACCTGTCTGAGCCATACCCAGAACGTCGCGGCCATTTAACAGGTGAGGAATACACTCAGCCTGGATTGGTGAAGGTTTTTCGTAGCCCAAATCAGTCAGGGCAGAAATAATCGGAGCAGACAGCCCCAGGTCAGCAAAAGAGGTTTCAAGCTCAGTAGTCATGTACACGTGCCTCATTAATAATGGCAGCCAGTCTACATAACTCGTCGAGAAAATTTTCAGTCATTTTCATTGAAAAGTGTGAACCGGCTCAAATTAGATTATAAAACGAACAAAGCAACCCTCGCCCGTTAAGGCGCTTAAAAATGGTAAATACCATGATTAAAAAGGCTGATTGGTGTCGTCAGCTATTGCTGGTCCGATTCTGATAGGTCGTCTTGCTCATGGCCCAAAAGCGCCAATTCCAACAATGCATAGCGGTGCTCAACAAAGTTATGAACGTTGTTAGCTACCGTCAGTTTGAACAGTGCCGCGGCGCTGTTCTTGTCCCCCAGACTTAGGTAATGCTTACCTAAATAGAAGTCAGTTTCACTGAGATGCTCAGCGAGCGAAGTGTTATCCGTTGCTTCTGCCTTGAGGCGTTCCATCAGCGTAGATTCGCTGATTTTGCCCAGGTAGAATTCGACGATATTCCATCCCCATTGCCCTCTGTCCGCTTTGTCATAACGCTCCTGGAGCGCTACCTCGGCATTCTTCGGATTGATTTCTCGCTCCGCAAGATAAAGCCATAACGAACGGAAGGGATCATTTGGATCGTCTCGATAAAACGCCTGCAGATCATCCTGCGCTAACGAGAATCGGCCACCGTAATACAGTGCGATACCTCGGTTCAAACGCGCGTAGTTGTAAGTTGGATCAAGCTCTAGTACAGAATCAAACGCTTCATAGGCAGCATCGAAATTGCCTGCCTGCGTTAGGTAAATCCCCAGGTAGTTAAAAACTTCTGGCATATCAGGACGAATAGACAGCGCTTGTGAAAAATCATTTCGCGCCAGTGCTCTTAGCCCGAGACTATCATACAGCACACCGCGCTCATATAATAGCTGTGCTCTCTCATCATCGGTTAATGACCGACTGGCAAGTATTTGTTCCATGCGTGCCAGGATGACTTCCTGCTGCAACGTCGGCTGCAACGGAATCGCCAGAACTTCATTTTTACGCCAATCATGGTTGCTGCATCCTGCCAACATAAGTGCTGTCGCAACATAACACCAGCGCAAGAAAGGCTTCATTTCTACTCCCGGAGACAAACATTGGATGAACATCCTGTCATCCGCTTGCTTAACACGAACGCATCCTGTGTTCATGAGACGAACAGCTCCCTTCCAGCTGGAAAGGAGCTGTAAAACTTCTGTTACAGATTATTCTGCTGCAGGTTGCTCAGTTGTTTCGTCCTGAGAAGGTGCAGTAGCTTCTTTGATGCTCAGACGCACACGACCCTGACGGTCAACTTCGAGAACCTTAACCGGCACTTCCTGACCCATCTGCAGGTAATCAGTCACTTTCTCTACACGCTTGTCAGCGATTTGAGAAATGTGCACCAGACCTTCTTTACCGCCGCCGATGGCAACAAACGCACCAAAGTCTACGATACGGGTCACTTTACCCTGATAGATACGGCCAACTTCGATTTCAGCAGTGATCTCTTCGATACGACGGATAGCGTATTTCGCTTTCTCGCCGTCGGTTGCTGCGATTTTCACAGTACCGTCATCTTCGATTTCAATAGTGGTGCCGGTTTCTTCAGTCAGCGCACGGATTACTGAACCACCTTTACCGATCACGTCCTTGATCTTGTCCGGGCTGATCTTGATGGTGTGGATACGTGGAGCAAACTGAGAGATATCGCCACGTGGGGTGCTGATAGCCTGTTCCATCACGCCCAGAATGTGCAGACGCGCACCCTTAGCCTGGTTCAGAGCCACCTGCATGATTTCGCGGGTGATACCTTCGATTTTAATGTCCATCTGCAGCGCGGTGATACCGTCGCGACTACCGGCCACTTTAAAGTCCATGTCGCCCAGGTGATCTTCGTCACCCAGAATGTCGGACAGAACGATAAAGCTTTCGCCTTCTTTAACCAGGCCCATTGCGATACCCGCAACAGCGGCTTTAATTGGCACGCCTGCATCCATCAGGGCCAGAGATGCGCCACAAACAGAAGCCATTGAAGATGAACCATTGGATTCAGTGATTTCAGAAACCACACGTACGGTGTACGGGAAGTCCTCTGGTTTTGGCATCATTGCCAGCACGCCACGTTTAGCAAGACGTCCATGGCCAATCTCACGACGTTTTGGCGAACCTACCATACCTGTCTCACCAACAGAGTACGGAGGGAAGTTGTAGTGGAACAGGAAGCTGTCAGTCTTCTCGCCCATCAGCTCATCCAGGTTCTGTGCATCACGGGCAGTACCCAGAGTTGCAGTAACCAGTGCCTGAGTTTCACCACGGGTGAACAGCGCTGAACCGTGAGTACGTGGCAGAACGCCAGTACGCACATCCAGACCACGGATCATGTCTTTTTCGCGACCATCGATACGCGGCTCGCCACGCAGAACACGGCTACGAACCACGTTCTTCTCGATGCTGCCCAGAATGTCAGAGATTTCGCCAGCGTCCAGAGATTCATCTTCAGCTTGCAGAGCCTGAACCACGTCAGATTTGATGACGTTAATCTGGTTGTAACGCTCTTGTTTCTCGGTGATCAGATACGCATCACCCAGACGGGATTCAGACAGTGCAGCCACACGAGCGTGCAGCTCAGCGTTAACCACTTCTGGCTGCCAGTCCCATTTTGGTTTGCCAGCTTCAGCAACCAATGAGTTGATGTTATCGATAACAATTTGTTGTTGTTCGTGGCCGAATACGACCGCGCCCAGCATTTGATCTTCGCTCAGAACTTCTGCTTCAGATTCAACCATCAGAACAGCGCCCTGAGTACCCGCAACAACCAGGTCCAGACGGCTTGTTTTCAGCTCATCTGCGGTTGGGTTCAGAACATACTGGTCGTTGATGTAACCAACGCGTGCAGCACCGATTGGGCCGTTGAATGGAATACCAGACAGGCTCAGGGCAGCAGACGCACCGATCAGCGCAACGATGTCAGGGTTAACTTGTGGGTTCAGGGAAACCACAGTCGCGATAACCTGAACTTCATTCAGGAAGGAGTCCGGGAACAGAGGACGGATCGGGCGGTCAATCAGACGTGAAGTCAGAGTTTCGCCTTCGCTTGGACGGCCTTCACGACGGAAGAAGCTGCCCGGGATACGACCAGCAGCGTAAGTACGCTCCTGATAGTTAACAGTCAGCGGGAAGAAGCTCTGACCTGGTTTAGCTTTTTTCTGGCCAACAACGGTAACGAATACCGCGGTGTCGTCCATGCTAACCATAACAGCTGCAGTTGCCTGACGAGCCATCATGCCGGTTTCCAGCGTAACGGTGTGCTGGCCGTATTGGAATTTACGAATAGTCGGATTAAGCAATGTAATATCCTTTTGTATGACGCGCAGCTGTTATGACAGCAGTTCACGCCGATAAATATCCGAGCTTCTCACTACATTCTCGCGACTAATGACAATCCTTATATACCTGGCATTGTGGTAATAAAGTCTCTCATTAGCCGCGCGAAAACATCTGTAACGGAAGTTCATGTACTTAGAATAACAACAGAAACAACAGCCATACAGTACCCTGATTTGGCGTTGCTTCCTAGAATAAAGGGGCCTATTGGCCCCTTTACACTGAAACTCGCTTGATTAGCGACGCAGACCCAGACGTTCGATCAGGCTGGTGTAACGTGCTACATCTTTACGCTTCAGGTAGTCCAGCAGTTTACGACGCTGAGAAACCATACGCAGCAGACCACGACGGCTGTGGTGATCTTTTTTGTGCTCTGCAAAGTGACCTTGCAGATGGTTAATTTGAGCAGTCAGCAGAGCAACCTGAACTTCGGTAGAACCACTGTCGTTAGTGCCACGACCGAAGTCGGAAACGATTTGAGCTTTAGCTTCAACGCTTAGAGACATAATCTTACTCCAAAATATTATAGATAATTAAACGGGTGCCGATCTCTAATTCAGCAACCCAATGCATAAGCTGGGCTATTCTACCCTTTGCTATATATGATCGCAAGGTGAGCAGAAAGCGCTTAATCCGTGTATTCGACGACCAGACGACGCGGCGCAATGCGTCCATCGTCATCAATTTCGCCCACACCGATAAACTTACGTTCTTCGCCTTCAGTGATGCGAACCATGCCACTGAGTGGTGCACCAGACGCCTGAACAGGTTGGCCCTGTTTAACGTATCCGGCGACGACAGGCAGCAGGTTCACTTCCGGGAAGTCTTCACACGCACTGTCCATAGGCAACAACAACGGATCCAGCAGTAAGCGTGGCTCAATGCCCTGCTCTTCTGCCTGAGCGATCAGCTCATGGAGTTTCTCCATAGTGACCATACGCTCAGACGGATAAGTTGCGACCTGCAAACGGCGCAAATATGTGACGTGCGCACCACAGCCCAATTTTTCACCCAGATCATCCACAATCGTGCGGATATAAGTGCCTTTTGAGCAGTGGATTTCTAATTCAACCTCGAAACCTTCCCAGCGGATGAACCTGAGTTCATACACGGTAATGCTTCGCGATTCTCGCGGAACTTCGATGCCCTGACGTGCGTACTCATACAGTTTTTTCCCTTCATATTTCAGCGCGGAATACATGGAAGGGATCTGACGGGTTTCACCACGGAAACTGTCGAGTGCATCGTCTAGTTGCTGCTGACTGAACGTCATTTCACGTTCAGAAATGATGGCACCTTCAGCATCTGACGTATCGGTGCGTTGTCCCATACGGGCAATCACGCGATAACGCTTGTCAGAATCGAGCAGGAACCGGGAAAACTTGGTCGCTTCGCCTAAGCACAACGGCAACATGCCGGTGGCTAAAGGGTCGAGCGCGCCGGTATGTCCTGCCCGGTTAGCGTTGTAAAGGCGTTTAACCTTTTGCAGGGCATCGTTAGAAGACAAGCCTAAAGATTTGTCCAGTAGCAGAACGCCGTGTATATCACGGCCGCGGCGACGTGGGCGACTCATTATGCTTCCTCGTCATCGCCTGCAGCTGAACGACGTTCAGCATCGTTTTTCACGACGTTGGTCACCAGGTTCGACATACGCATACCTTCAACCAAGGAGTTGTCGTAAGCGAAAGTCAGTTCTGGTACTACACGCAAACGCATCGCTTTACCGATCAGCGTACGGATGAAACCTGACGCGTCCTGCAAAGCTTTGATGCCATTCTTAACACGATCAGGATCGTGATTTTCAGTGGTCAGCACGTCCAGGAAGGTCACGAACACTTTGGCATAAGCCAGGTCACGTGAAACTTCAACGCCTGAAACTGTCGCCATGCCTACGCGCGGGTCTTTGACTTCACGCTGTAAGATGATGGCGATTTCTTTTTGCATCTCCTGAGAGACGCGCTGAGTACGGCTAAATTCTTTTGCCATGATGCTTTTCTCCTCACTTGCTCCAGACAAATAAGGGGGCGCAAGGCCCCCATCTGGATATCAGCTACTTCGCAAACGTTAAGCGATAGTACGTTTGATCTCGATGATTTCGAAGACTTCGATCACATCGCCAGTACGTACATCGTTGTAGTTCTTAACGCCGATACCACATTCCATGCCGTTACGAACTTCTGCAACGTCATCTTTGAAGCGACGTAGGGATTCCAGTTCGCCTTCGTAGATCACCACGTTTTCACGCAGTACACGGATTGGGTTGTTACGCTTGATCATACCCTCAGTCACCATACAACCTGCAATAGCGCCGAATTTCGGTGACTTGAACACGTCACGAACTTCAGCCAGGCCGATGATTTGCTGTTTGTACTCTGGCGCCAACATACCGCTCATCGCCTGTTTGACTTCATCAATCAGGTTATAGATAACGGAGTAGTAACGCAGATCCAGGCTTTCGTTTTCTACGACACGGCGGGCAGAAGCATCTGCACGGACGTTGAAGCCCAGGATGATCGCGTTGGAAGCAGCGGCCAGTGTTGCGTCAGTCTCGGTGATACCACCGACACCCATACCGACGATTTTAACTTTAACTTCGTCAGTAGACAGATTCTGCAACGCATCGGAAATCGCTTCGCAAGAACCCTGAACGTCAGATTTCAGAACGATGTTCAGTTCAGAAACTTCGCCTTCAGTCATGTTCGCGAACATGTTTTCCAGTTTAGATTTCTGCTGACGAGCCAGTTTCACTTCACGGAATTTACCCTGACGATACAGAGCAACTTCACGGGCTTTCTTCTCGTCACGAACGACGGTCACTTCATCACCCGCAGCCGGAACGCTGGACAGACCCAGAACTTCGACAGGGATAGAAGGACCCGCAGACGTAATGTCACGACCCATTTCGTCACGCATCGCACGGACACGGCCGTATTCGAAGCCACACAGAATGATGTCGCCTTTGTTCAGAGTACCTTCCTGAACCAGAACGGTGGCAACCGGGCCACGACCTTTGTCCAGGAAGGACTCGATCACAACGCCACTTGCCATACCCGTGCGAACGGCTTTCAGTTCCAGAACTTCGGCTTGCAACAGGATAGCCTGCAACAGATCATCGATACCGGTACCGACTTTCGCAGAAACGTGGATGAACTGAGATTCGCCGCCCCACTCTTCTGGCATAACGCCGTACTGAGAAAGTTCAGTACGAACGCGATCCGGATCAGAGTCTGGCTTATCAATTTTGTTCACTGCAACCACGATTGGCACGCCAGCAGCTTTCGCATGCTGTACGGCTTCGATGGTTTGTGGCATCACGCCATCATCTGCTGAAACAACCAGAACAACGATATCCGTTGCCTGAGCACCACGAGCACGCATTGATGTAAATGCGGCGTGTCCCGGTGTATCCAGGAAGGTGATCATGCCGTTTTCAGTTTCGACGTGGTACGCACCGATGTGCTGGGTAATACCGCCGGCTTCGCCCGCAGCAACTTTCGTTGAGCGAATGTAGTCAAGCAGGGAGGTTTTACCGTGGTCAACGTGGCCCATGATGGTCACAACCGGAGCACGAGGCTCAGCAGCAGCAGACGCACCCGTATCACGATCGCTCATCAGCGCTTCTTCCAGCTCGTTTTCACGACGCAGGATAACTTTATGGCCCATTTCTTCCGCAACCAGTTGAGCAGTTTCCTGATCAATAACCTGGTTGATGGTGGCCATGGCGCCCAGTTTCATCATAGTTTTGATGACCTGAGAACCTTTAACTGCCATTTTATTTGCCAGCTCAGCAACAGTAATGGTTTCACCCACTACAACATCGCGGTTCACTGCAACAACAGGCTTGTTAAAGCTCTGCTGTAAGGTGCTTGGCTTACGCTTACCTTTACCGTTACGGCCAACAGCACGGGCTTCTTCGCGATCCGCTTTAGATTCGGACAGCTTGTTGCCTTTTTTCTGTTTGGTCGCTTTTCCACCACGGGTACGTGTACGACGTTCGCCTTCAACTTTGGCGTCATTTTCGTCTTCAGCAGCACGAGCATGGGTAGAAGTGGTGACATGGTAGTCAGCAGATTCTGATTCGCTTGGTGCGGCAGCTTCAGTCCAGACACCAGAGTCAGCCATTTTACGGGCCTCTTCTGCGATGCGCTTGGCGTTTTCTTCGATCTTACGCTGGGCTTCTTCTTCCGTTTTGCGTTTCAGCTCTGCGGCTTCAGCTTCACGGCGTGCTTTCTCTGCCTGAGCTGGTTTAGTTACTTCGTCAGTATGTTGATTCGTCACTTTATCTTTTTCCGCTGCATCACGCTTAGCTTTATCAGCGGCCTCACGTTTAGCTTGCTCTTCGGCGGCGCGTTTGGCTTTTTCCTGAGCTTCGCGCTGGGCTTGCTCTGCTGCTGCACGCTGTGCCTGTTCTTCCGCGTCACGCTTCGCCTGCTCTTCCGCTTCGGCCTGGGCAACTTCTGCCTCGGTCATATCACGTTTAACATAAGTGCGTTTCTTGCGGACCTCGATTTGCACCGATTTACTCTTCCCGCCGGTGCTCGGAATATTCAGTGTACTACGCGTTTTGCGTTGTAACGTCAGTTTGTTTGTCGCACCGGCATTTCCGCCATTCAGGTGCGCCAATAATGTTTCTTTTTCTTGCTGGGTCACAGAGTCAGCTTCGGACTTCGAGATCCCTGCATCAGCAAATTGCTGTACCAGGCGATCTACCGGAGTCTCAATCTCTGCCGCCAGCGATTTTACAGTTACATCTGTCATGCTGTTCCTTCCTGCTACAGTTTATTACGCGTTGTCGCCAAACCAGCAGATATTGCGCGCGGCCATGATAAGTTCACCAGCCTGCTCGTCTGTAAGACCTTCAATATCAGCCAGATCGTCGACACCCTGCTCGGCAAGATCTTCCAGCGTACAAACCCCTTGTGCAGCCAGTTTAAACGCCATGCTACGTTCCAGACCCGCCAGGTTAAGCAGATCGTCAGCAGGCTTTTTGTCACCGAGACTTTCTTCCTGAGCTAAAGCCAGTGTGGTCAGCGCTTCTTTCGCACGTTCGCGCAGCGCATCCACGGTGTCTTCATCCAGGCCGTCGATTTCAAGCAGTTCGTTGACTGGCACGTAAGCCAGTTCTTCAAGCGTTGAGAAACCTTCTTCTACCAGCACCGTGGCGAAATCTTCATCGATGGCCAGGTATTTGGTAAAGGTAGCAATCGCAGCGTGTGCCTCAGCCTGATGTTTGGCTTGCAGGTCGTCTGCTGTCATCACGTTCAGTTCCCACTTGTCATCACCACGATGCTGTTTCAACAATTGGGAGGCCAAACGCACGTTCTGGCCATTACGGCCAATCGCCTGTGCCAGATTGCTGGCTTCAACGGCGATATCCATGGTGCATTTATCTTCATCAACAACGATGGAAGCGACATCTGCCGGTGCCATTGCGTTAATTACGAATTGCGCAGGATTGTCATCCCAAAGGATGATATCGATACGTTCACCGCCCAGTTCACTGGAAACAGCCTGAACGCGTGCACCACGCATACCGACACAAGCACCGACCGGGTCGATACGTTTGTCGTTAGTTTTTACTGCAATTTTCGCACGGGAGCCAGGATCACGGGCTGCCGCTTTAATTTCGATCAACTCTTCGCCAATTTCAGGCACTTCGATGCGGAACAGCTCAATAAGCATCTCGTTACGTGAACGGCTGACGAACAGCTGGGCACCGCGAGCTTCAGGGCGAACATCATACAGAACGCCGCGAATACGGTCGCCGGAGCGGAAGTTTTCACGCGGAAGCATATCTTCACGCAGAATAACGGCTTCAGCGTTGCTGCCTAAATCCAGAGCGATGCTGTCACGGTTAACTTTCTTAACCACGCCGGTGACGATCTCACCTTGCTGCTCACGGAATTGATCAACTACCATCGCGCGCTCTGCTTCGCGTACTTTCTGTACGATAACTTGCTTAGCAGTTTGCGTGGTGATGCGGTCAAATGTGACCGACTCGATTTGATCTTCAATATATCCGCCCAGGTCGATTGACGGATCTTCGTATTGTGCAGCTTCGAGGGTGATTTCGCGGGTCGGCTGAGTCACTTCGTTGACTGCCACCCAGCGACGGAAGGTATCGAAGTCACCTGTTTTGCGGTCAATGCTGACGCGGACTTCGATTTCCTGCTCGTATTTTTTCTTGGTCGCCGTTGATAATGCAATTTCCAGCGCTTCAAAAATCTTCTCGCGCGGGAGGGATTTTTCATTAGAAACTGCTTCTACAACAGCCAGAATCTCTTTGTTCATCCTAGTTGCCTCTTCCAAACTCTTTAAAAGTGGGGTACCAGGTTCGCTTTCTGGATGTTGCTCAGTGCGAACACTTCATCTTTCCCTTCCACTGTCACCGTGATCATTTCGCCTTCGACAGCCTTAATAATGCCCTGCCATTTGCGACGATTCTGCACTGCCATACGCAGAACAATGCTGACTTCATCACCCAGGAAACGTTGATAATGTTCAGCGGTGAACATAGGACGATCAAGGCCTGGAGAGGAAACTTCCAGGTTGTAGGCGACGGTGACTGGATCTTCAACGTCCAGCACAGCGCTCACCTGGTGGCTGACATCAGCACAATCATCAACATTGATCCCGGCGTCACTATCAATATAGATGCGCAACGTCGATTGGCGAGCCCGAACGAACTCGATGCCCACCAGCTCAAAGCCAAGTGCCTCGACTGGTGCTGTAATCAGCTCTGTTAATTTTTGTTCTAATGTGGACAAGCCCACCCCCAAGACATAAAAAAAGGGCTAAATAGCCCAGTGATTCTGTTGCCAAATAACAAAAAACCCCGATAAATCGGGGCTTTATGCAACTGGACCCTATTCGCCGCATAGCGGCTTCGGTACAACTTTCGCGAAGTGTTATTTCAAATAGAAGCTTTCAAATTGGAACTGCAGAACATCACAGGTAGACACTGAAAGTCTATTTGAAATAAACACTTAGGGAAAGTGGTTGCGGGGGCCGGATTTGAACCGACGACCTTCGGGTTATGAGCCCGACGAGCTACCAGGCTGCTCCACCCCGCGTCCGAAAACGTGGCAAATACTACGCCGATAATCGCTAAAAAGCAAATTATCATAAAGATTGGTACCGAGGACGGGACTTGAACCCGTAAGCCCATTCGGGCACTACCACCTCAAGGTAGCGTGTCTACCAATTCCACCACCTCGGCACTCTTTTTTTTCACAATCGCTTGTACTGTCCAAGTACGAGCCACTGTTTAAAACCTTTCACTTCTTGCGATAAGAAGGTTACTGCTTAGTGAGGAACGTCACTGTTAGGCGCTGCTGGAGCTGCCGGTGCAGTGGTCTGCTCAGTTTTCGCTGGCTGACTCAGGTTTTCCCACTCACTACCTTTTTGGCTTTTATTGGTGCTCATGTTCCCGAGAATCAAACTAATGATAAAGAACAGTGCTGCCAAGATGCCGGTCATACGGGTCATGAAGTTACCGGAACCACTCGAACCGAACAATGTGCCAGAAGCACCTGCTCCGAAAGAGGCTCCCATATCAGCGCCTTTACCTTGCTGCAGCATAACCAGAGCAACAAGCCCGATTGCTACGATAAGGAAAATCACCAGAAGAGCGTCGTACATAGTAGTACCTGTATCCTCGCGGGTTCACCGCATGCCAATTGCTTCTCACCATTTAGCAGGTCATTCAAGGACCCACTGAAGCGGGTGTGAATACTAACCAAAGCCGTATTGCCGCGCAAGGGCAATTTTCACCAAACTGTTCGTTTGCGGAAAAAAACGGCAAATTGGCAGAAAAGTGGCTGACAGGACGATCCTCAGCCACGCATATCTCGAAAATTCACCGTTTTTTATCGGGTTACGCTTTGACTGCTTTTACCGCGTCTGCAATGCGGTTGGCCAGTCTTTCCACCAGTTCCGCATCTTCACCCTCTACCATGACACGCAGCAGAGGTTCGGTGCCTGATTTACGCAACAGTACCCGGCCGCGGCCAGCTAACTGTTTTTCAACCTCGGCCGTCACCAGCTTAACTTCGTCGGATTCCAGCGGATCATGTTCTCCGGCGAAACGGACGTTAATCAGGATCTGCGGAAGCAATTTCATACCGCTGCACAGATCATGCAAGCTCATGTGATTGCGAACCATGGCGGTGAGCACTTGCAAACCGGCCACAATGCCGTCACCGGTGGTAGTTTTGTCCAGCAGGATGATATGGCCTGAGTTTTCAGCACCAATGCGCCACCCTTTTTCCTGCATTTTTTCCAGCACGTAACGGTCGCCCACTTTCGCGCGGGTGAATGGAATACCCAGCTGTTTTAATGCCAGTTCCAGACCCATATTGCTCATCAGGGTGCCAACGGCGCCGCCTTTGAGCTGGCCCTGACGCAGACCTTCACGTGCAATGATGTAGAGGATCTGGTCTCCATCCACTTTATTGCCTTCATGGTCGACCATAATCAGACGATCGCCGTCGCCATCAAATGCCAGTCCGACATGGGCTTTTTCTGCCAGAACGCGTTGCTGTAACTGGCGGACGTCTGTCGCACCACATTCTTCGTTAATATTCATCCCATCAGGGTCGCAGCCGATGGTTATCACTTTTGCACCCAGTTCACGCAGAACGCTTGGAGCAATGTGGTAGGTCGCGCCGTTGGCACAATCGACAACAATTTTAAGCCCGTTCAGACTCAGTTCGCTCGGGAATGTCCCTTTACAGAATTCGATATAACGCCCGGCAGCATCCACGATACGGCTGGCTTTACCCAACGCGGCTGATTCAACGCAGGTCAGCGGTTTTTCAAGCTCAGCTTCAATGGCTTCTTCCACTTCGTCTGGCAACTTTGTGCCGTCAATAGTGAAGAATTTTATGCCGTTATCGTAAAACGGGTTATGCGACGCAGAAATCACAATTCCGGCTTCCGCACGGAAAGTACGGGTCAGATACGCAACCGCAGGTGTTGGCATCGGGCCGGTAAAAGAAGCAGACAGCCCCGCTGCCGCCAGACCGGCTTCCAGAGCCGACTCCAGCATATAGCCGGAAATGCGGGTATCTTTACCGATAATCACTTTGCCAGAACCATGACGCGCCAATACTTTGCCAGCAGCCCAGCCCAGTTTAAGAACGAAATCAGGAGTAATCGGGCTGTCACCTACTTTTCCGCGAATGCCATCAGTACCAAAGTATTTACGGTTGCTCATAATTAATTTTTATCCCTTGCAGAAAGTGTCGCTTCCACGATACGCATCGCTTCGACGGTTTCTTTAACATCATGTACGCGAACTATCTGAGCTCCCTGCATAGCAGCAATCACAGCGCAGGCAACACTGCCCGTCACACGTTTCTCCGGTGACACATGCAGTAACTGCCCTACCATAGATTTCCTCGACATTCCCACCAGAAGTGGCAACCCGAAGTGATGGAACTCAGCCAGCCTGGCGAGTAACTGGTAGTTATGTTCTAAATTTTTACCGAAACCGAAGCCCGGGTCGAGCAGCAATTTGTTTTTCGGAATACCGGCATTCACACAACGTGCAATTTGCTCGACAAAATACTGGTCTACCTGCGCAACGACATTGTCGTAATGCGGGGCATGCTGCATGGTTTTCGGGTCGCCTTGCATGTGCATCAGACAAACGGGTAATCCCGTTTCTGCGGCAGCCTGCAATGCTCCCGGCTCCTGAAGTGAACGAATATCGTTAATCAGATGCATACCGGCATTTGCTGCTTCGCGGATAACCGACGCTTTCGAGGTATCCACGGAGATCCAGACATCAAAACGTCGGGCAATCGCTTCTACGACCGGCACCACACGGGCCAGCTCTTCCTCTTCGCTGACTTCTGTGGCGCCCGGACGCGTTGATTCGCCGCCGATATCCAGGATTGTCGCCCCGGCATCGACCATCGCCTGAGCGTGCCGCAGCGCAAGATCCAGCGTGTTGTGTCGCCCGCCATCAGAAAAAGAATCCGGGGTAACATTCAGGATCCCCATCACCTGGGGAAAAGTGAGATCCAGTGTCGACTCTCTGGCTGTGAGGTGCATAAATCATGTCCCTTCTGATCATTCGTAGAGGCAGTTTCAAATTCCGATGCAAAGAATGCACGCATAAAAAACCCCGGGCAAGCCCGGGGTTGAGTGTTATCTGCGTTATTTTCTAACTCGCTGCTTATTTGCCGCTGAATTGCTCAAACATCGTGTTGCCAGGATTTGGCGTACGAGGTTCGTCAACTGGCGTTGGCGCTTTTGGAGCACCGCCGTCGTTAGAATTGCTGCTGCCGTTTTTACCGTTAGCATCATCCCAGCCAGCTGGCGGGCGAACTTCTGTACGGTTCATCAGGTCATCAATTTGTGGCGCATCAATGGTTTCGTACTTCATCAGGGCATCTTTCATTGAATGAAGGATATCCATGTTTTCCATCAACAGCGTACGCGCACGAATGTAGTTACGTTCAACCAGAGATTTCACTTCCTGATCGATGATGCGGGCAGTTTCATCAGACATATGTTTGGCTTTCGCGACTGAACGACCGAGGAAGACTTCGCCTTCTTCTTCCGCATACAGCAACGGACCTAATTTCTCTGAGAAGCCCCACTGCGTAACCATGTTACGGGCAATAGAAGTGGCAACCTTGATGTCGTTTGACGCACCGGTTGACACTTTTTCCACACCGTAGATGATCTCTTCAGCAAGACGGCCACCGTACAAGGTAGAAATCTGGCTTTCGAGCTTCTGACGGCTGGCACTGATAGCATCGCCTTCAGGCAGGAAGAAGGTCACACCGAGTGCCCGGCCACGAGGAATAATGGTCACTTTATGCACAGGGTCATGTTCAGGAACCAGACGACCGATGATGGCATGGCCTGCTTCATGATATGCGGTGGACTCTTTCTGCGATTCAGTCATCACCATGGAACGGCGCTCAGCACCCATCATGATTTTGTCTTTGGCTTTTTCGAACTCAACCATCGACACCACACGTTTGTTACCACGTGCAGAGAACAATGCAGCTTCGTTGACCAGGTTAGCCAGGTCAGCACCTGAGAAGCCAGGTGTACCACGGGCAATCACAGACGCATCAACGTCAGTAGCCAGCGGAACGCGACGCATGTGAACTTTAAGGATCTGTTCACGACCACGTACGTCTGGCAAGCCTACAACAACCTGACGGTCGAAACGGCCCGGACGCAGCAATGCCGGGTCAAGAACGTCCGGACGGTTGGTTGCTGCGATCACAATGATCCCTTCGTTACCTTCGAAGCCATCCATCTCAACCAACATCTGGTTCAGTGTCTGTTCACGTTCATCGTGACCACCACCTAAACCTGCACCACGCTGACGGCCAACGGCGTCGATTTCATCGATAAAGATGATACATGGAGCGGCTTTCTTCGCCTGTTCGAACATGTCACGCACACGAGATGCACCGACACCCACGAACATTTCTACGAAGTCAGAACCGGAAATCGTAAAGAATGGCACTTTGGCTTCGCCGGCGATCGCTTTCGCCAGCAACGTTTTACCGGTACCCGGAGGACCGACCATCAGAACGCCTTTAGGAATTTTACCGCCCAGTTTCTGGAAACGGCTTGGCTCGCGCAGGTAATCTACCAGCTCGCTCACCTCTTCCTTCGCTTCGTCACAACCTGCAACGTCAGCAAACGTGGTTTTGATTTGGTCTTCCGTCAGCATGCGGGCTTTGCTTTTACCAAAGGACATTGCCCCTTTGCCACCGCCGCCCTGCATCTGTCGCATAAAGAATATCCAGACGCCAATCAGAAGCAGCATCGGGAACCATGAAATGAAGATAGTCGCCAGGAAACTCTGCTGTTCAGGCGGTTCACCAACAACTTTCACGTTTTTGCTCAGCAGCGTATCCAGCAATTTAGGATCATTAACCGGAATATAGGTTGTGTATTTGCTGCTGTCTTTTTTGATAACGTCAATCGCACGTCCATTGATACGTACTTCACGGACCTGGTCTTGGGCCACTTCGGTTGTAAAGGTAGTGTAATCTACCTTACTGCCATTAGATTCGCTGGGACCAAAACTCTGAAATACAGACATCAATACAACCGCGATGACTAACCAGAGGATCAGGTTCTTCGCCATGTCACTCAAGGGATTAACCTCATATTACAACTGTGTTAACAAACAGCGTTAGGGAACTACAGTTTCCGCCCTGTCGCTACGATGTACACTTCTCGCGAACGTGCTCGGGAAGCGTCTGGCTTACGAATCTTCACCTTCGTAAACAGGGAGCGAATTTCCCGCAGGTATTCATCAAAGCCATCTCCCTGAAACACCTTCACCAGGAAACTTCCGCCTGGTGCTAATACATCCCGACACATATCCAATGCTAATTCAACCAGATACATCGATTTTGGAATATCGACTGCCGGAGTACCGCTCATATTAGGCGCCATGTCGGACATGACCACCTGAACTTTGTTTTCTCCCACGCGTTCAAGCAACGCTTTGAGAACTAATTCATCACGAAAATCCCCCTGAAGGAAGTCGACTCCAACAATAGGATCCATAGGTAAAAGGTCAAGAGCAATAATGCGCCCTTTGCTACCGATTTGCGTAGCCACGAACTGTGACCAACCGCCCGGAGCTGCACCTAAATCGACCACCGTCATACCTTGTTTAAACAGCTTATCGCTTTGCTGTATTTCATCAAGTTTAAACCAGGCACGGGAGCGCAGCCCTTTTTTCTGTGCTTGTAGCACATATTTATCGCTAAAGTGTTCCTGCAACCAGCGACTGGAACTTGCAGAACGCTTCTTATTAGACATTATTTAGTAACCATATAGTTGTCCAACCACCCTGAGTTAGAGCCTTTGGAACAAGCTGTTAGCATCATGACGTCTATGGCTAAGTCAGTATAATTGCCTTCCCGAAGCAGTCCGGGTTGGTCATATACATGAGATGGCGGTAGAATGACCCGTTTTCAATCCCAACTTAAGCAAAAAAGACGATGAATCTTAACAATAAACAAAAACAGTACCTGAAAGGTCTGGCACATCCACTGAAACCGGTTGTTATGCTGGGCAACAACGGCCTGACAGAAGGTGTGTTGGCCGAAATCGAACAGGCACTGCAACATCACGAACTGATCAAGGTAAAAGTCGCGGCAGAAGAACGTGAGACGAAGACCTTGATCGTAGACGCGATTGTGCGTGAAACCAAGGCGTGTAATGTGCAAGTCATCGGCAATATGCTGGTACTTTATCGCCCTTCCACCGAAGACCGCAAAATTATCTTACCGCGTTAATCCATTAAGGTTTAACGAAAAGCGCTGTAGATTTTCGGAAAGGTGCCACGAAATCACGTTCAGGGGAAGGTCTCAGCAGGCCTTTTTACTTTAGTTTTCAATTTACTGTGAAGCAATTCACTGCATGAATGTGAGAATGACAGGGCGAAACTTCACGTTTCGCCCTTTTTAATGCAGATTTTAGAGGTATTCGACCTTCAATACTTCAAACTCAACATCACCGCCAGGCGTTTTGATGACCACAACGTCATCCTGTTCTTTACCGATCAAACCACGTGCAATCGGGGAATTAACAGAAATGAGGTTCTGCTTAAAATCAGCTTCGTCATCACCCACAATGCGGTATTTCTGTTCTTCTTCGGTGTCCAGGTTCATTACAGTTACTGTGGCACCAAAAATCACGCGGCCAGTCGCTGGCATTTTGGTCACATCAATAACCTGAGCATTCGAAAGCTTAGCTTCGATTTCCTGGATACGCCCTTCACAAAAACCCTGCTGCTCACGCGCAGCATGGTATTCAGCATTCTCTTTTAAATCGCCGTGCTCACGTGCGGTCGCGATATCAGCAATGATTTTCGGACGACGGACACCTTTAAGGTGGTCCAGTTCTTCACGTAATCTTTCTGCGCCACGCAATGTCATCGGAATCGGTTTCATATCTTCATTACCTCTAACTTGGTCCTTTCGGTAAACACCGTCCTGATTGAATCAGGTAAGAAATTAAGCCAGCTCTTCTGACCGACTCTCTGGCGAAAAACAAAAAAAACCTCACCCGGAGTTGCCACCAGGCCAGGATTCATTTTGCAATTTGATTCGTATTTTAACGTAGAGTTCCTTGAGGATCATCGTTTACTTTCAGCCACGTTGCGCCTTGGTTCGTAGCATCGTAGTATGGCACCACATTATCCCGCCCTTACCCAGAGCCTTTACTCAAAATAATGCGTTTTTTACGAATTGTCAGTGGATTAGCATGCGCGTTTGTACTGAATACAAATGCGGCTCAGATCGAAAATTACACAGAATATCTGCCTGATGGCACGAATCTGGCTGTGCTGGTACAGAAAATTGGCGCGCCTGCGCCTGCTATAGACTATCACGGTACTCAAATGGCCCTTCCCGCCAGTACCATGAAAATCCTGACCGCGCTGGCCGCTTTGCTGCAACTGGGGCCTGATTTTCGCTTTACCACCACACTTGAAACACCGGGTTCCGTTTCTGATGGCGTATTAAAGGGTGATTTGGTTGCTCGTTTTTCCGGCGATCCGACTTTAAAACGTCAGAATATTCGGAATATGGTCGCCGTATTGAAAAAACAGGGCGTCAAAGAAATTACCGGCGATGTGGTCATCAATACCTCTGTTTTTGCCAGCCATGATAAAGCGCCGGGATGGCCGTGGAACGATATTACACAATGTTTTAGCGCTCCGCCGGCAGCAGCTATTGTCGACAGAAACTGTTTCTCCGTCTCGCTCTATAGCGCACCGAAGCCTGACGAAAACGCATTTATCCGCGTGGCTTCATACTATCCGGTGCATATGTTCAGCGAAGTGCGCACTCTGGCGAAAGGTTCTCCGGATGCACAGTATTGTGAACTGGACGTTGTACCCGGTGAATTCAATCGCTATACCCTCACTGGCTGTCTGACGCAACGCAGCGAGCCTTTGCCGCTGGCGTTTGCTATTCAGGATGGCGCCAGTTACGCCGGCGCTATACTGAAAGATGAGCTGTTGCAGGCTGACATTCAGATTGATGGCACGTTGAAGCGTCAGACTCAGCCGACACCGGCTGGCACCGTTCTGGCACAAACCCAGTCGGTGCCGTTGCATGACCTGCTGCATCAGATGTTGAAAAAATCAGACAACATGATCGCCGATACGGTATTTCGTACTATTGGTCATCAGCGTTTTGGCGTGCCGGGAACGTGGCGTGCTGGTTCAGATGCTGTCCGTCAAATTTTGCGCCAAAAAGCAGGCGTGGATTTAGGTAACTCTATCCAGGTCGATGGCTCCGGTCTTTCCCGCCATGACTTGCTGTCACCCGCCACTATGATGCAGGTGCTGCAATACATCGCTCAGCACGATAAAGAGTTAGACTTTATCTCAATGCTGCCATTAGCGGGCCATGACGGAACCTTGCAATATCGCGGTGGTCTTCATGAAGCAGGCGTTGACGGAAAAGTGTCGGCGAAAACCGGTTCCCTGTCTGGCGTGTACAACCTTGCTGGCTTTATTACGACAGCCAGCGGACAGCGAATGGCCTTTGTACAGTTCCTCTCTGGCTATGCAGTCCCGCCTGAAGATCAACGCACACGACGGGCTCCTCTGGTGCGCTTTGAAAGCCGTCTCTACAGGGATATCTACCAAAATAATTAACTACGGAGAAGTGCCAGACGATGAAACTGCTGATTGTTGAAGATGACGAACTTTTACGGCAGGGGTTGATGCTGGCACTAACCGGTGAAAATTATGCCTGCGACTGCGCTTCAACGGCGGCCGAGGCGCAGAGCCTGATTCAAGCGAGCCAGTACAGTCTGGTGATCCTGGATTTAGGATTGCCAGACAAAGATGGCGCGACGTTGCTACGTCAGTGGCGACGTCAGAACATCGCTCTCCCAGTCCTTATCCTTACCGCCCGTGATTCACTGGAAGATCGCGTTGACGGCCTCGATGCTGGCGCCGACGATTATCTCATTAAACCTTTTGCGCTGGTCGAATTGCAGGCCCGCGTCAGGGCGCTTATCCGTCGCTATCAGGGACAAAGCGACAATCAGATTTCAGTGGGCAACCTGAAAATCAACTTATCCTCTCAGCAGGCATATCTTGATAACAATCCGGTAGAAGTCACCCCCAAAGAGTTCGCGATTTTGTCACGTCTGATGATGCGTGCAGGGCAAACCGTAAACAGGGAATTACTTCAGCAGGATCTTTACACCTGGCAGGATGATCTTGGTTCCAATACGCTTGAGGTTCATGTTCACAATCTGCGTCGTAAGCTCGGTAAAGAAGTCATTCGTACCGTGCGTGGCATTGGCTACCGGCTGGAAATCCTACAATGACCAGTATGCGTCGCCGCCTGCTGGTTATGCTGGCACTGATATTATTCGTCACCCAGCTCACCAGCGTTTTCTGGCTCTGGCATGAAAGCCAGGAGCAAATTAACCTGTTGGTTAATGACACAATTTCTGCAAAAACACGAAATGCCCATGTTGAGAGAGAAATAGCAGAAGCCATCGCTTCGCTCATCGCTCCCTCTCTGCTGATGATGAGCATTACACTGATTCTGTCCTTCTGGGCAATTAGCTGGATTATCCGCCCGCTCAATCAGTTGCAAAAACGCCTGGAAACTCGATCCGCCGATAACCTCTCTCCTTTGCCGCTCAACAGCGAAATAAGGGAAGTCGTAGCGGTCACCAATGCGCTTAACCAGCTATTTTCCCGTCTCTCCAATACCATCCAGCAGGAACGATTATTCACTGCTGACGCGGCACATGAGCTGCGCACTCCTCTGGCTGGCGTACGATTACATCTGGAAATCATGCACAAAAATGGCGTGGAAGGCAGCGATACGCTGATAAGCCGTATCGACCTGCTGATGCACACCATAGAACAATTGCTGATGCTGGCTCGTGCCGGACAGAATTTTGCGAAAGGCGAATACCAGCAGGTGGATCTCATCCGCAACGTCATTAAGCCACTCGAAGAAGAGTTACGCGAAATGTTGGATGAACGTGCGCAGAAACTGAGCATCCAGTTACCTGCCCGCGCTGAGATTCAGGGCGACGCAGTGCTGCTGCGATTAATGGTGCGAAATCTGGTCGAGAACGCTTACCGTTATAGTCCGGAAAATAGCGGTATCACTATTACAATTGCGCCGAAAGATAATGGCTTCCTGATACAGATAGATGATGCGGGTCCGGGCATTGATGAAACCAAAGCCAGCGAACTGACACAGGCATTTAAACGCAGTGATCAACGTTATGGCGGGAGCGGTCTGGGACTGAATATCGTGGTCAGGATTGCACATCTGCATGGTGGCACCCTGACGTTGCGTAACCGCACCGGCAACACCGGACTCTGCGCCCAATGCTGGTTACCGGATGTCGCATTACAAAGCTCCCTGACGCTAGCACCTGACGCCCGTTAATACGCTCTTTTATCACCATGCGATTAAAATGAAAAAGGCTGCCAGAGGCAGCCTTTTTTCAGCGACGGGACGCTAATACTCGGGATTAACGTTCGTAAATGATTTCGACGCCTTCGTCGTCATCTTCATCCCAGTCATCATCCCAGTCGTCGTCAGCTTCTGCTTCCACTTCAGCAAGTTGTTCACGATGATAGTCATCCCACATGAACTCAACTTTCTCTGGCGCAGCAACTTCGATTGCCATGTGCTTAGGATTTTCGTTGATGAATTTCATCACATCCCAGCACAGCGCATTCACGCCTTCGCGGTTTGCAGCGGAGATCAGATAGTAATTACCTTCCCAGCCCAATGCATCGGCGATCGCTTTTGCACGAGTTTCCGCTTCTTCTTTTTCGATCAGATCAACTTTGTTGAATACTAACCAGCGCGGCTTCTCAGCCAGCTTGGCGTTGTATTGCTTCAACTCATTGATGATGACTTTCGCATTTTCGATCGGATCAGATTCATCGATCGGCGCGATGTCGATCAGGTGCAACAGAACACGACAACGCTCAAGGTGCTTCAGGAAGCGAATACCCAGACCTGCGCCTTCAGATGCCCCTTCAATCAATCCTGGAATGTCGGCAACCACAAAGCTCTGCTCGTGATCCATACGGACAACGCCCAGGCTCGGTACGAGCGTGGTAAACGGATAGTCAGCAACTTTAGGTTTCGCCGCAGAGACTGAGCGAATAAAAGTAGATTTACCCGCATTTGGCAGGCCCAGCATACCAACGTCAGCCAGCAACATCAGTTCGAGTGCGATATCGCGCTCTTCACCTTTGGTGCCCATCGTTTTCTGACGTGGTGAACGGTTCACGGAAGATTTAAAGCGGGTATTACCCAGCCCGTGGAAACCGCCTTTCGCGACCATATTAACCTGACCATTATGGGTCATGTCTGCCAGAACTTCACCGGTGCTTTGGTCGAGAACACGTGTTCCGACAGGCACTTTAATGGTGATATCTTTCCCGCGCTTACCGGTACAGTCGCTGCTCTGACCGTTAGTACCGCGCTCAGCACGATAAGATTTCACAAAGCGGAAATCGATCAGCGTATTGAGGTTCTCATCAGCAACCAGGTAAACATCGCCGCCATCGCCACCGTCGCCGCCATCAGGGCCGCCACGTGGAATGTATTTTTCGCGGCGGAAGCTGACGCACCCGTTACCGCCATCACCGGCCACAACCAGAATCGTGGCTTCATCAACAAACTTCATTTGTACCGTCTCCGTAAATCATTCGCCGGGCAGCTAGAGTTTAGCTACCAGGTTTTGCTCTGTCCGACGTGGCCACCAACGATGGCCAATTGCGGAAAACATTGCACCCGCCACCACCACAAATGCCCCAAGATAACCAATGAAATTAAGCACTGGTGCAGCAAAAAAGTCAGGCCAGGCAAGTGCCAATAAATCTGAAAATAGCAGGGTAAACAACGGGGTCAGTGTCACAAGAGCACTTACCTGAGCCGCCTGCCATCTCGCCATCGCTTCCGCTAAGGCGCCATATCCTACTAAGGTATTCGCGCCGCAAAACAACAGACAGGCAAACTGCCAGCCGCTGAGCTGTGAAAGCACCGCCGGGCTGGCCAGCGGGAGCAATGCGATAGAACATAAAGTGTACAGCAAAAACAGGATTTGCGGTGAAGCCAGTTGACGAAGCAATACCTTTTGCGCCACGCCATAGATCACCCAAACCATTGCTGCCCCGACGCCAAAAATCACACCCAAGGTGTAATCCGTCAGACGGGTAAAAATTTCAATCAGGCTGGTATTAAAGAATAATATCAGCCCAAAGATTAACATACTGGCGCCAATGACCTGCGTAACACGCATCCTTTCTTTCAGGATGATCACGCTGGCCACCATCATTCCGACCGGAGAAAGCTGACCGATAACCTGCGAGGCCGTCGGGCTGAGAAATTGCAGGGACGAACTAAAAAGAACAAAATTCCCCAGCAATCCGCAGGTGGCAATCAGGACTAAAACCAGCCACCGTGGCTGGGTGAAAATCGCTTTTGGCGGCAATCTGCGTCTCGCGGCAAGAATACACCCCAACACAATAGCGGCCATCGAAAACCGATACCAAACCACGGTAAAGGGATCCATCACCACTAAAACCTGCTTCATGGCGATGGGCAAAGATCCCCAGCTCATGGCGGTGATCAGCGCCAACATAATCCCTACAGGAGCCTGTGATTTCGTGTCCATATCCCGCCAAAATGGGCTAACCAGAATGTAAAAAGCCCCGCAACGAATTGCGGGGCTTACATCTATTTACTAAGACGCGAAAAACTTATTCAGCTTCGATGCTGATGTACTTACGGTTTTTCGGGCCTTTAACTTCGAACTTGACTTTACCGTCAGCCAAAGCAAACAGAGTGTGGTCCTTGCCGCAACCCACGTTGATACCAGCGTGGAATTTGGTGCCGCGCTGACGAACGATGATGCTGCCTGCCAGTACTGCTTCGCCGCCAAAGCGTTTTACGCCCAGACGTTTAGCTTCTGAATCGCGACCGTTACGTGTGGAGCCGCCAGCCTTTTTGTGTGCCATTGTTCCGCTCTCCTAATCTTAAGCGCTGATGCCGGTGATTTTAACGTCAGTGAACCACTGACGGTGGCCCTGCTGCTTACGATAGTGTTTACGACGACGAAACTTAACGATTTTGACCTTTTCGCCACGACCGTGAGCAACGACTTCAGCTTTAATTACACCGCCAGCAACTAAAGGCAGGCCGATGTTGATTTCTTCACCGTTTGCAATCATCAGAACCTGATCGAATTCGATAGCTTCGCCAGTTGCAACGTCCAGCTTCTCCAGACGAATAGTCTGACCTTCGCTGACACGGTGTTGTTTACCACCACTTTGGAAAACCGCGTACATATAAAACTCCGCTTTCCGCGCACTCAACTTTGTATAGTCCAGAGGGCGCTATAAATATTCACAATAGGGCGCGAATTCTACGCAAAAAATCAGCATAAGACAAGAGCACAATGCCTACAAAAGAAGAAAAAAAGCGCAGTTCTTTCGATAGCATTTATCTACACTGTTTTTCAAGTACAATCCCCTTTACAGTTAGCGCCATGTGCCAATGTGAGCCAGATCTCATTGCGGTGAAGAGAACAACAGCCGAAAAAACACAATGAACCTAGAACAGATTATTGATCTTACCCAGGACGACATGGCTGCAGTCAACGCATCCATACTTGAACAGTTGAATTCAGAGGTTTCTCTCATCAATCAACTGGGATATTACATCATCAGTGGCGGCGGCAAACGCATTCGTCCGATGATAGCAGTACTGGCAGCCAAAGCACTATCCTACGAGGGCGATAAACACGTAAAAGTCGCCGCCCTGATTGAGTTTATTCACACAGCCACACTCTTACATGACGATGTTGTGGATGAATCTGACATGCGTCGTGGTAAAGCTACGGCTAATGCCGCATTTGGTAATGCAGCCAGCGTGCTGGTCGGTGATTTTATCTACACCCGGGCATTTCAGATGATGACAGATCTGGAATCGCTTCCGGTTCTGGCGCTGATGGCAAAAGCGGTGAATGTGATTGCAGAAGGTGAAGTCCAGCAACTCATCAACTGCAATGATCCGGACATCACCGAAGAAAGCTACATGCAGGTTATCTACAGCAAGACGGCACGTCTGTTTGAGGCGGCCTCACAATCTTCTGCCATGCTGGCTGGCGGAAATGATGAGCAAATTAAAGCGTTACAGGATTACGGCCGTTATCTCGGTACCGCTTTCCAGCTGATTGATGATTTGCTCGATTATGACGCTGATGGTGAAACGCTGGGCAAAAACACCGGTGATGATCTTGATGAAGGCAAACCGACGTTACCGCTTCTTCATGCGATGAAACATGGCAATGCTGAACAATCGGCCATGATCCGAAACGCTATCGAAGAAGGTAACGGACGTCATTTGCTGGAACCTGTTCTTGCCGCGATGCATCAGTGGGGCTCACTGACCTATACACGTCAGCGTGCTGAAGAAGAAGCCGATAAGGCTATACAGGCACTTCAGGTTCTTCCTGAATCAGAATATCGGGCTGCACTCGAAGGTCTGGCGCATATGTCTGTAAAACGCGATTTCTGAATATATCCCACCATCTCTGCCTGCTGGCAGGGATGGTGGGTATTTTGCGATTAAATCTCTTCGGGTTTACGTAACCTGTTAAGCATTTCCGCCACACCTTCCCGTACGATAAAAGAAATCATCGTTTCACGTTCCGGTTCTCTCAGTTGTTTATAACTTTCAATCCAAATCGCCAGAGGATCCTGATGAGAGGTATAAACATACTCTGCTGAGTGTTCGTTCATGGCCAGACTCGCCACTGCACTACCCGGTAAACTGTCTATGTGATATTCCACCGCCCGCCCCTGTACTCCCCGCCTGCGGCGCTTAACCCAGCATAATCTGCGAGCCATCCCATGTACGCCTTGAGTTGAGGTTGGAAGGCCTTCTTTTCCGGTCAATTCCTTTGCAGCAAACCACTCTTTTTTCATAACATTCCTTGTATTTCTTATATAAGAATAAGAAAAGTTGTTGTTATACATTCATGACAGAAAATTAATCATGATGTCCTTCCTGGCTAGTGAGTGTTTATTTTAAAGATGGTATTAACACGAGTCATTTAGGAATACAGGTATTTAAAGAAAAGAAGATATTCAATTTTTCAGAATGCGTCTACTGATGCTTTGAAAAGTTTCCATGAATTATATTCATCAAGAGCGGCTCTTTCCCATAAAAAAGACTTTTTCAGAAAGTTATGAAAGCAAACTCTTTGCAGACATACGCATCGCAAATATAAACCAAGTATAACAATAACTTATGTAAAAAGCATTTTACTGAATACTATTATTCACTTGTTAAGCAATTACTTTACACGCATTAAAAATACTTAAGCATTACGAATATTTATGCAATTGCTAGAAATAACAACATTTCAATAACGCATCCTCATTAAATGTTTTCAACAAAATCACTAAAAACCGAGGTGAATCACAAAAAGCAAACTTAAATTACTTGTTTGTTTTAATGATAATAAGAATGTATTTTCGAAATAAGAGAATAACTAATTATTAGGAAACATTGATGAGACAAACTAAAATTATAATGAGCCATCGAAGAATATATATTTTATGCGATAGATTTTTATAGCTTCTTATAATCTGTTCAACCCATGAGGAAAAATCATGACAACAAATAATGAAGACTGGCATCAGGCGGATATCATTGCAGCGCTTCGTAAAAAAGGTACAACGCTGGCAGCGGTGTCACGTTCTGCAGGGTTAAGCTCCTCCACACTGTCAAACGCGCTATCAAGACCCTGGCCAAAGGGGGAGTTACTGATTGCCAATGCGCTGGGCATTCATCCGTCACTCATCTGGCCCAGTCGTTACTTTGATACGAAGACATTAAAGATAATTGAGCGTCGTTGCCGTCCCGCTACTGACACACGCGCGTAAAATCAGAGCTTCAGAAAGCAAAAAACCGCCGGATCGCTCTGGCGGTTTTTACTCGCTGGCTTAGTTATTGATAAACTGCTCACCTAACTCGATATCTTTACGCAGGATATCCAACATTGAGTCCAGAGATTGCTGCTCAAAAGCACTGAGCTTGCCGATGCTGATGAGCTCGGCTATGCCTTCTTTACCCAGAAGAACAGGCTGCGCGAAGAAACGGGCATGTTCGCCATTACCTTCTACATAAGCACATTCAACCACATTGCTTTCACCTTGTAAGGCACGTACCAGAGAAAGCCCGAAGCGTGCTGCGGCCTGTCCCATAGAAAGCGTGGCAGAACCGCCACCCGCTTTAGCCTCTACAACTTCCGTACCGGCGTTCTGAATGCGCTTAGTCAGTGCTTCAGTTTCACTGTCACTGAAAGTGACCTCAGAAAGCTGGGATAATAAAGGAAGGATAGTCACACCTGAGTGCCCGCCGATAACCGGTACTTCAATATCTTCAGGCTGCTTGCCCTTGAGCTCAGCAACAAATGTATTGGAGCGGATGGTGTCCAGCGTTGTAACACCAAACAGTTTGTTTTTGTCGTACACCCCTGCATTTTTCAGTACTTCTGCCGCAATCGCTACTGTCGTATTGACTGGATTAGTGATGATCCCTATGCAGGCTTTCGGGCAGGTGCTGGCGACTTGCTGGATAAGATTACGAACAATCCCCGCGTTAACATTGAACAGATCAGAACGGTCCATGCCAGGCTTACGGGCAACTCCGGCAGAAATCAGAACGATGTCCGCACCCACTAAAGCGGGTTTCGCATCTTCGCCGCAAAAACCTTTAATTTTGACTGCGGTGGGGATATGGCTGAGATCGACAGCGACACCCGGAGTGACCGGAGCGATATCATATAATGAGAGTTCGGAACCGGAAGGTAGCTGGGTCTTGAGCAGAAGCGCGAGGGCTTGACCGATACCGCCCGCAGCACCGAGAACTGCAACTTTCATCCTATACTCCTTTTTTATCATTAACTTATAAGTGTCGTGAAATTATTTTAGTGTGACATTAATCACTTACGCTGTTAAAAACAATTGCTCACCTGCAGAGAAACTGAGGTTGGTCGTTTAGAAAGTAAAAAAATACGTTCACGACGACATTTTCCGGTCTTTTATGACTTTTTATCGGAAAGCTACTCATTAAAAGTAGCACCACAAAACGCACCAGGTTAATAAATGGTTAAATTCGCTCCAAGGTTGAGAGCTGAATCGAGATCATCAGATAAAGAGCGTAATAAAGGTTTCATTTCCCGGTAATGCACAATTTCGGCATATTCATTACCTCTCTATTTCTCTCATAATGCCGGCAATCCTTGCCGGATGCATAATTCGGGATCTACGTCTCTTTGTGTTGTTGCATAAAAATTCAAATATCTGCATAATAATCACAACTATGATACAGAGACCAGGGTGCAAAATGCGTAATCCTGCAAAACAGGAAGATTTGATCAAAGCCTTCAAGGCGTTGTTGAAGGAAGAGAAATTTAGTTCTCAGGGCGAAATTGTGGTCGCACTCCAGGAGGACGGTTTCGAAAATATCAATCAGTCAAAAGTCTCCCGAATGCTGACCAAGTTTGGTGCTGTCAGGACCCGTAACGCCAAGATGGAAATGGTGTACTGCCTGCCCGCTGAGATTGGCGTACCCACCACCACCAGCCCGCTGAAGAATCTGGTACTCGATATTGATTATAACGACGCTGTCGTTGTTATCCGCACCAGTCCGGGCGCTGCACAGCTGATTGCCCGCTTGCTCGACTCTCTGGGTAAATCCGAAGGGATCCTCGGCACAATTGCTGGCGATGACACCATCTTCACGACACCGGCACGCGGCTTTAGCGTTAAGCAACTGCATGACGCGATACTCAGTTTGTTTGAGCAGGAACTGTAAATCCGGCTCATTTTGAACTTACCACAGCGCCTTTTCTCTGCCTGAGGTCAGAAGAACACTTTTTCTGACCTCATCCTTAATTCAACTTTCCAATTCATGCCCGCTTTTTCGTAAGAACCCATCTTTCGCTGCCTGGGTCTTGCTCCCTTCCCGCCGCATTCATTGTTAATTCCCTTAACAAGCACCACAAACACGTCACAGAAACATTTCAATGATGTGATTCACTGCAAAAATAAGCACAAAGAGTCAAATTCACTCAATTTATTGATTTTAAGGAAAATTAACTCAAAAAGATGACTTTTTATACGTTTTTTATTCTTTTTAGTTATTAAAAATACATATAGGGCGCACATAGAAACCCAAATAACTATTAGCAAACTATTAATATTTACAGTTATTAGATGTATACTCATTTCCGTAGTGTGAAGCACCGGATAATGAAAACATAAAAATCGACGAGGTTAAAATCATGAAAGTTAAAACTACAATCGCAACATTAAGCATTCTTTCTGCTCTGTCATTTGGCGTTTTTGCAGCACAACCTGTCACTCAGGAACAAGCTTCAAATCTGCAATCAACCGGTATGATCAGCGTGAGCGGCGTCGCCGGCGCACCTTCGGATATCCGTCAGGCGCTGTCTGATAAAGCCGATGCCAAAGGCGCTAAAGCATTCCGTGTTATCGAAGTTCGTGAAGAAGGTAACTACCACGCTACCGCTGAAATTTACCAGTAAGTTCAGGTAACCGAAGCGAAGGGGCCTGAATGACTCGGGCCCGCGCAATGCGCATTAAGACGGATTTGTCACTGCATCATCAGCGTTCCCGCAGGCTTTACGCACTCCCGAACCCGATATAACAGTTCTGATGAATCCAGACCTCAATCGACGTTGCTATCGAAATAATCCAACAACGTCAGTGAAATCAGGAAATTATCATGAAAATCATTACTACTATTGCCGCCCTTAGCCTGTTATCAGCTGTTTCTTTCGGCGCATCAGCCGCTCAGTTGGTGACCAATCAGCAGGCCGAAAATTTACAGCCTATGGGTATGATCAGCGTCAGCGGCGTTGATGGTGTTCCGACCGATATCCGCCAGCAACTGTCTGATAAAGCCGACAGTAAAGGTGCTAAATCTTTCCGCGTGATAGAAGCCCATAACGACGGCGCTTATCATGCTACCGCAGAAATCTACCAGTAAGATTTCTGAGTAAGTCCCTGATACAAAGCCACTGTTTGAGTATTTTTGAATTAGCGTTACCGGGTTTCAACAGCCACCGTTTGAAGAAATACAGCGAAAATACACTGCGCTGTTGAGGCTGGAAGGAGAGCTGACACTGCCACTGCCTCGCTCTCCGGCTAACGATACCCTCGTCGTCCTGTCCGACGACACCCTTTGGCCCTCAATTTTGAGGGCTTTTTTTTGCCTGAATCTTGTGTCTTTCACGTGGGCGACAGACAAAAAAAAGCACAGCCGGAGCTGTGCCTGTATCCATCAACCGACGGTTTTACAGCTGTTGCGCCGC
Source organism: Rahnella bruchi (assembly GCF_003614975.1). Taxonomy (GTDB): domain Bacteria; phylum Pseudomonadota; class Gammaproteobacteria; order Enterobacterales; family Enterobacteriaceae; genus Rahnella; species Rahnella bruchi. The sequence goes on from NZ_QZWI01000009.1 coordinate 159,847, forward strand.
CTGGGCTTTGGCTGCCAGTGCCGTCAGCAGCTTGCCGTGAATGCCACCAAAACCACCGTTGCTCATCACCAGAATATGGTCGCCCGGCTGAGAAGCCTTGATAACCATATCCACCAGTGAATCCACATCTGCGCTCCAGTGTGCGGGCTGAACGCAATGTTCAGCCACTTCAGCTACCTGCCACGGAATATGCTGCGGCTGTAACAGGAAGACCTCATCAGCACGACCCAGTGACGGCGCCAGTTCATTCTTACTCATCCCCATTTTCATGGTGTTTGAGCGAGGTTCGAGCACCGCAAGAATGCGCGCAGTCCCGCCAACCTTGCTGCGTAAAGCAGAAAGCGTGGCCAGAATGGCTGTCGGGTGGTGAGCGAAATCGTCGTATACGCTCACACCATTTTCGACACCGCGAAGCTCCAGGCGGCGACGGGCATTGATAAATTCACCCAACGCTTTGCAGGCATCTTCCGGTTTAACGCCAACATGACGGGCAGCCGCAATCGCCATCAGACCGTTATGCATGTTGTGTTCGCCAACCAGATTCCAGTTGACCTGACCGACCACTTCGCCGTGCAGATACACTTCGAAAGCGCTGGCGTCTGGCGTCAGTTTTTTCGCATCCCATGCACAATTTTCAGTTTCACCGGCAAACTCCTGTTCACTCCAGCAGCCCATCGCCAACACTTGTTTCAGCGGTGTGTCGTTTTCAGGCAGGATAATTTTGCCTTTGCCCGGCACCAGACGTACCAGATGGTGGAACTGCTTCTGAATGGCCCTAAGGTCGTCGAAGATATCAGCGTGATCGAACTCAAGATTATTAAGTACCAAAGTACGCGGACTGTAATGAACGAATTTGGATCGTTTATCAAAGAACGCACAGTCGTATTCGTCTGCTTCCAGCACCATAAACGGGCTGTTACCCAGACGCGCAGATACGTCGAAGTTCCCCGGCACGCCGCCAATAACGTAGCCCGGCTCATAGCCACAGGCTTCGAGGATCCACGTAACCATTCCCGCCGTCGTCGTTTTGCCGTGTGTACCCGCTACAGCAATAACCCAGCGCCCAGGAAGAACGTGATCATGCAGCCATTGTGGCCCTGAAACATAAGGGATCCCCTGTTCCAGCACGGCCTCGACGCACGGGTTACCACGCGTCATCGCGTTACCGATAATGACCAGGTCAGGTTGCGGGTCGAGCTGTGCAGGATCATAACCCTGGATCAGTTCGATCCCCTGATTTTCCAGAAGCGTACTCATCGGTGGATAAACGTTGTCGTCCGAACCGGTGACCTGATGCCCCTGAGCACGTGCCAGCATCGCCAGCCCGCCCATAAACGTGCCGCAAATCCCAAGAATATGAATGCGCATATATTTTCCATTGATGCCTTTAAGTCAGCCGCTATTCTACCGCTCAGATTCCTCCAGAAGAAATGGATTTGCCTATGATTCGTCCATATATTTGGGCTAAACTGCCTCCGCTCTTGTGAAATTTTTATTAACGTACCGTTATCTATCCTCGATTCAGGGAAAGTGTCATGAAAACGTTAGGCGAATTTATTGTTGAAAAGCAGCAGGATTTTCCACATGCAACAGGTGAACTGACAGCGTTGCTTTCAGCAATAAAACTCGGCGCCAAAATCATTCACCGCGACATCAACAAAGCGGGTCTGGTTGATATTCTGGGCACCAGTGGTGCAGAGAATGTGCAGGGTGAAGTGCAGATGAAACTCGATCTGTACGCAAATGAAAAACTAAAAGCAGCCATGAAGGCGCGCGGTGAAATTGCCGGTATCGCGTCAGAAGAAGAAGACGAAATTGTTATTTTCGAGGGCGAACGCGCTGAAAATGCAAAGTACGTGATTTTGATGGATCCGCTGGATGGTTCCTCCAATATCGACGTTAACGTCTCCGTCGGTACCATCTTCTCAATTTACCGTCGTACCACCCCGCTGGGTCAGTCTGTTACTGAAGCTGATTTCCTGCAACCGGGGAATCGTCAGGTAGCCGCAGGTTACGTGGTGTATGGTTCTTCTACCATGCTGGTGTACACCACTGGTGCGGGTGTTCATGCCTTTACTTACGATCCTTCTCTCGGTGTATTCTGCCTCTCTCACGAAAAAGTCTGTTTCCCTAAAAAAGGCAACATGTACTCTATCAACGAAGGTAACTACATCAAGTTCCCTCTTGGCGTTAAAAAATACATCAAGTATTGCCAGGAGCAGGATGAAGCCACGCAACGCCCTTACACTTCACGTTATATCGGCTCGCTGGTTGCAGACTTCCACCGTAACCTGCTGAAAGGCGGCATTTATATTTACCCAAGCACCGCCAGCCATCCGAACGGAAAACTGCGTTTGCTGTATGAATGCAACCCGATAGCTTTCCTTGCGGAGCAGGCGGGTGGCAAAGCCAGTGACGGGAAAAATCGTATTCTGGATATCGTTCCGCAGAAACTGCATGAACGTGCGCCGTTTTTTGTTGGTAACACCTCGATGGTGGAGGATGCAGAACGCTTTATCGCTCAATTCCCGGATGAATAATCATACTTGCCTCAAAAAAATCATCTGAGAATGAACGTGATACCTGTGTAACCTTGCATTCCTCCCGATACAAAAACTAAACGTAAAAAGGTGGCTTCTCAGCCACCTTTTCTTTATTCAGCCCGACAATCAGAAATCAGAACTGACCGGCACGGTTGAGTTTAAAGACCGCCATGCTTTCAGCCAGCAACTGCGCCTGCTCTTCCAGAGAACGCGTCGCCGCCGTCGCCTGTTCTACCAGCGCCGCATTTTGCTGTGCCACCTGATCCATCTGGGTAATCGCCACGTTCACCTGTTCTATTCCGTGGGTCTGCTCGGTGGTGGCGATAGAAATCTCGCGCATCAGGCTGGTCACGCGTGTCACTTCGCTGGAGATTTCCAGCATCGTATCAGCGGCTGATTTCACCATATCCGACCCTTCAGAAACGCGGCTCTCAGAATCAACAATCAACTCTTTGATTTCTTTGGCAGATTGCGCACTGCGTTGCGCCAGACTGCGCACTTCGCCGGCTACCACCGCAAAACCTCGCCCCTGCTCGCCCGCTCTCGCTGCTTCGACGGCGGCATTCAGCGCCAGAATATTGGTCTGGAATGCAATGCCGTCGATAACGGTAATAATGTCGCCGATGCGTTTTGAGCTGTCGGTAATCCCCTGCATTTTATCCATAACCCGATGGACGACTTCGCTGCCCTTACCGGCAATAACCGATACGCTTTGTGCCAGCTGGTTTGCCTGTTCGGAATTCGCAGCATTCATACGCACGGTCGATGTCAGCTGTTCCATGCTCGCGGCGGTTTCCTCGAGCGACGCGGCGGATTCTTCCGTACGCTGCGCCAGATGTACGTTACCGGCAGCCAGTTCACGGGAACCCACATCAATCTGATTTCCGGCATCGCGCACGCGCCCTACCGATTCAACCAGCGAATCCTGCATTTGTTTCATCGCTTTCAGCAGACGTCCCATCTCATTATTGCGGGAATCATCGATGTCATGAGTCAGATCGCCTTTGGCGATGTATTCCAGCTGAGCGATAGAGAAATTTAGCGGATGCATAATGATTTTCTGCAAGGCAAACCAGGCCAGTACCGCGATTATCAGCGCGATGATGAACGCCGCCACAATCACTGTCAGCTGGATACGTGCGTTGGCGCGCGCCTGTTCGATGCGCTTGCTGGTGTTATCAACCGCATAAGCGCGAAAATCTGCCAGCGCTTTGTCATAAGCATTGCTGTAAGGGGTGATTTTGTTTTCCAGCACATCGTAATAACCGTCCGCACTTTGCGCCTGAAGCGCAGCCAGAAGCGGTACTAAACCGTTAGCTTTATAGGCGTCGTAGGTTTTCTTCACGGCGTCGGATAAATCTCTGCCCTGCTGAGTTTCATCTTGAATACTGACAAATTTCGCCAGATCGGTATCAGCCTGTTTGATATAACCGGCAATGCGGTCGGCAGTCGTTTTAGCATCATCCATCATGCCAATTTCCAGCTGACGTACAGCCACACCGCTGGCGACACGGGTACGCAGCGAGAAACTGTAGCTGTCGGCCAGTGAACCGAGTTCATCGCCCTGAAGCTGATTAATCTTTTGCAGGGAAGTGGCACTTTGCCTGATAGCGTTGGTACCCAGCACGCTAACCAGCAATAAAATCAACGTCATAAATACCAGCAAACCGATCAGACCGGCTTTTACGCTCAACTTATTCAACATACGATGTTATCCAGCTATTCAGGTGAAAAGAGATACTTCCGGTGAGGTAGGGATCAGGTGATTCCTGACTTTTTGTTTGAATATTGTTATCGGCAACGGACTAAATATCTTGATAAGAAATGTAAAAACAGGCAGTTACGCGGTAAAGCACCGGAAGAGTGAATTTTACTGCCACCGGAGAAGATTTTGCTGCCTCTTCGCAGCAGGTCGTGCCGGAAAATACGCTAAGAGGTTCTGACGAAAAGGGCGGGAATTCGCGGGAGAGTTGGCTATAATGTGCGGCACTCTATTCCTGGTTCAACGAAGGAAACCAACCATGAGCTTACTGAATGTCCCGGCGGGCAAAGAACTGCCAGAAGATATCTATGTCGTTATCGAAATCCCTGCAAATGCAGATCCTATCAAGTACGAAGTGGATAAAGATACCGGCGCGCTGTTTGTAGACCGTTTCATGTCTACAGCGATGTTCTATCCGTGCAACTACGGTTACATCAACCACACTCTGTCTCTGGATGGCGACCCGGTTGACGTTCTGGTTCCGACTCCATACCCGCTGCAACCAGGTTCTGTGATCCGCTGCCGCCCTGTCGGTATGCTGAAAATGACCGACGAAGCCGGTGAAGATGCGAAACTGGTTGCTGTTCCGCACACCAAACTGAGCAAAGAATACGATCACATCAAAGATGTGAACGACCTGCCAGAACTGCTGCGCGGCCAGATCACCCACTTCTTCGAGCAATACAAAGCGCTGGAAAAAGGCAAATGGGTAAAAGTTGACGGTTGGGCTGACGCTGCTGCAGCAAAAGCTGAAATCGTGACTTCTTTCGAACGTGCTAAAAACAAATAAGCCTTCAGCTGTTTGAATTACTGCCGTTTGAATAAAAAAAACACCGCCAGATGGCGGTGTTTTTTTATGTATTAAGCGTTGTCAGACAACGATTATTTTTAGACGACCTTGCTCAGATTACTCACTGACGGCTTCATTACGCTTCACCCAGTCTCCACCTTCTATTCTCGGCACACCGTCCAGTGAGCGAATATAGAGGTAAATCCAGGCGCTTCCATAAGGTGTCGAAATCAGCTCACGGCGGTAATCCTTGGTGTTACTTTTCAGCTCATCCAACTCAGCCATGATTGACGAGTTAATGCGGTAAACTTCGCAATAGACTTTGCCTTCCCCTGGAATAACAGCAGGATAGTGGCCCAGATTATACAGGGCATACCCTTCCAGCTCATGGTCACCCAACCATTGAGCATTCGTCATCCAATGACTGTTGCCTTGCTTGCGTCGCAGACTACCGTAAACAATTATTCGCATGTTTATATTCGTATAGTAAAAGTCACATGAATTAAAACTCAAATTGATAGAGCAAATCCAATGCCTGATCGATGCCTGATACTGCCTGCAGGTAAAGCTTCGGCATCAACCGGTAGCGCAGAGTCAGAGTCGCCAGCGAGTCAAATATCCCGACACCATATTTCACCTGTAATCCCGGTAAAACATAACCACTGACCACGACCTGAGAACTGTCTCCCACGCCCTGAGTATCCAGCGCCAGATTGCTGACCCCGAATGCCTCGCCGATTTTACCCACAAGTTTACCACTTTGCGCAACCCCTAACCCGATAAGAGCGGAAGTCATAGCGCCACTGTCGCCACCAGAATTGTCTAATCCCTGCCCGCGAAGCAGGTAGGACAAGGCTTCCTGCTGCGACATTGCAGGATCTGAGAATATTTCAAGTTTAGGCGCATCAGCCTCACCGGTCACTCTCAAACCTGCTATCACGTCATTTTCTGTCGCTTCCGGGTTACGGATGGCTTCCAGATTCAGCAACGGCTGGTCGGCCGGACCGGAGAACAGTAACTGGCCTTTACGCACTATCAGATCCTGACCGTAAGCATGGAAACGCCCGGATGGAATATTAATCTGTCCGTTCAGTCCCAATCCGCGGCTGTCCTGCGCCACTTTCAGTGCACCTTCCAGGCGGGCTTTCAGGCCAAAGGCATCGAGGCGGACATCTTTGCCGATATTCACCATCAGATTGCTGTTGATCGGAATTGACGTTGAAGCCGGCGCAATCGGCTGACGCTGATCGTTAAGCATCACTTCATCCGAAGAGACTCCGACCGCGCTTTCCGGCAATTCCTGTACCGTAATACGCGCCCAGGGAATATCAACGGTTCCGTTAAGCGAGAACAGCTGCGGTGTGGCATCAAACACTAAATCCGGTGAAACGTCCAGACGCACCATCGGCGGCACGGAAACCCGCACTTTATTGCCACGGGCCGCGATACGCGCGCGCCAGGCATTAATTTCGCTCCAGTCGGCGTTACCATTCAGTTCCAGCTGGCCCTGTGCAGTTTTAATCACCCCTTCCATGACGGATGACATGCCATTGAAATTAATGCCGATATTAGCGTCGGTGATATCAAACGGCATAAATTGCGCATCGAAATCGACACCGGTCAGCGCCAGTTTACCGAACACCAGTGGTTTCTGCGCGTTACCACCGAGACGCAGATTGGCGTTGAGAATACCTGAAGCTTTCTCGCCATCCATCAGCGCAGGTTGCAGCAAGGCCATAGAAATACGGGCAATATTCACGTTGCCGCTGAGATTACGTTTGCCCTGCGGATCGGCAATCTGGATGCTGCCATCAAGTTGACCGTTATTGGTTATCCTGATTAACCAGTCGAGATTTGCACGGCCATTGTCCAGCCGGGCATTCAGGTTCAGCGTATCGAAAGCGACCGGCAGCGGACTGCCCTGCACCAGTTGCTGAACTTTCACACCTTTGCCCACCAGCGAAACGCTGGCCTGTGGCAGGCCGCCCGCAGCTTTCCAGCTCACATCAGCTTTACCACTGAACGTCCCGCTCAGCTGCGTATCATCAGTCAGGAAAGGTTTGATCATCGCCAGGTCAAACCGGTTGAGCACTACGCTCGCCTGCCCGCTGGCACCGGCATCAATGGTTTTCGGCACACACAAATCTGCGTTCGGATTTTGCCAGCAGTGCGGACCAACAGTGATACGTTGCTCTTTATTGAAGTAATCCAGCGCAATGGAACGGTTGAGACGCCACTGCCCGACCGGCGTATCGAACAAGGTGTTGGTGATACTGCCTTTCCACTCTTCGGTCGCGCGGTCAAAACTCCCGCTCAGCGCCAGACGGCCGGACACCGGCTTTCCGTCCACTTTCAGCGTCAGCTCATGATGTTTCTCGTTACCTTTGGCATCGAGATTGATATCGGTGATATCCAGCGCATCCTGCTTAAGCTGCTGAACCCGCACGGCAAGATTGCCCTGGATCTGATCAGTCGAACTGACATCGCCTTTGATATTCACACGACGCACAGTCAGTGCCTGCCATTTCAGACCGGTTGCGGTCAGATCCGCCAGCAGCTTCGGTGCCTTGAGCTCGCCGCGCAGTTGTAGCATCCCTTTCACTACGCCGCCCAATCCCGGCAATGCGCCATCCAGATGCGGTGCATCCACTTTGGCGTCGAGATTCCAGGTATCGCCAAGTGTGCCTTTCACATCCAGATTATTACGGCCAAGTTCAAGGTGCAGTTGCGGAATATCCCACTGACCATAGCTGTTTCCGCGCACGTTACCCTGCGCCCTGACAGCGTTTTGCTTCACGTTGCCGGTCAGATCCAGCACTGGCACCTGCATTTGCCACGTGCCGCCGTACAGGCTGCCGCGGGTGGTGATCTTGCCCTGCAATTTTGCCGGCCAGTCGGGATACTGTTTTGCAGTATTAATACCGGTCAGTTTCAGTTCGCTGTTCCAGCTGATGGCTTTACTCCAGTCCACCACGCCGGTCAGATCGGTATTTCCTTCGAGTGCAGCCAGACGCAGCAGCGTCAGTTTAAACTGCTCCACGTTACCTTTACCGTCGAGGGTCAATGTAGCCGGTGGGATCTGATCGCCTTTGAAATCTGAGCGCATCGACAGCGCGTAATCCGTCGCTTTGCCGCTCAAATTAAGTTTGAAACCTTTTACCTGATATTGCGGCGTACCGGTCAGCGGCCATTGCAGCGCGTCACTGGTGAGTTTCAAATCAAGAGGCAGACCAGCTTCTGCCAGCTGAGTCTGAAGCGCCAGTTGCGCACGAACCGGACCGGAAAGATTAAGGCCGACATCCAGCTTGTCGCGCAATCCGCCACCGACTTTCAGTTTGATCTTCTCGCCCTTCAGCGGATCGATATTCACTGCGGTGTTAATCGTCAGATCTACCGGCCAGTTTTGATTGAGCGTCGCTTGCCCTGCGCCATCTACCGAACCCTGAGCAGAGCGAACCATTAATTTATCCAGCTTAACCTGCTGATTCTGCGTGCTGGCCTTCAGTTCAAAACGGGTGATCAGCACATCAGTGTCACCGGTCAGACGCAGGTTTTCACCGAGGATTTGCTGAATATCCAGATCAACCGGCAAACGGAAATCGGGTAATTCAGGCAGCAGCGGTTTGGCAAACAGCTCCTGCAATGTTTCGCCCAGCGGTTTTTCCGGCACCACGACTGGCGGTTCAGCAGGCTTGCCCGTCGCTTTCTCTACAGCTTTATCCTGCGCAGCCTGCACTACTTCCGGCAGCGGATTAACCGGCGTTTTCGGTAACGCGATTAGCAATCCGCCGATATGCGTTGGCATCAGCTGAATAGCGCGGCCTTCCCAGTGTGCGCCCGTGCGGAATGACGCCAGCGAAATAGCGCGATCATCGAGAGTAATATTGATGTTATCCAGCGTCAGCAAACGCAGTGTGATCGGATACGGCGTGCTGAGATTAGTCAGCGGCTCGCTGGTTTCAGGTTCCGGTTGAACCGCAGCAGGCGTCATCTCTTTGGTGTTCACCACCACGTTGACGTCTTTTACCCGCAGCGCATTGACGCACAGCGCGCTATTTTTCAGGCAGGAGAAATCGAGGGAAAGATGAAACTCTCCGGCTTTCACATCCACGCCAGGCATCTCGTAATGCACGCCTTTGAGCGTCAGGTCGCGCCATCCACCTTCCGTACTGGCGATATTCAGCCCCGGCACGAAGCGGTTTGCGCCGTTAATCATCAGATGCAGACCGGTTTGCGTTCCTACCAGGAAAGCTACCAGGCTGATTAACAGCACCAGGAAGATCAGGAAACCCAGACAGATTTTCTTAAATAAACTCATAATTCCGGACCCAAGCCGATGTAAAACTGCATTCCATGCTCATCTTTGTCGCCTACAGGTGCGGCAACATCTAATTTCACCGGGCCGATAGGTGAAGCCCAGCGCACACCCACACCCGCGCCGGTTTTAAAGTCACTCTTTGTAATGTCATTAACCGCTTCACCGGAATCGACAAACACTGCGCCCCACCATTTCCCAGTCACGTTGTACTGATATTCCACAGAGCCGGTGCCAAGATAGGACGCACCGGTCAGCTTGCCTTCGTCATCACGCGGAGAAATAGATTTGTATTTGTAGCCGCGAATACTGCGGTCGCCACCGGCGAAGAAACGCAGGGACGGCGGTACGCGTTCAAAATCATTGGTTTCAATCCAGCCGAGATTGCCGCGAAACACAAAACGGTGTTTATCCGCCAGCGTGCGGATCCAAACGTTTTGTGCCTGAACCACGGCGAAATCGACGTCAGAACCCCAGGTGGTATTGGACACATCAAGAGAATAGCGCTGAGAATCGCCCCAGGTCGGCATCAGGCCACCGCGCTGACGCGTACGGTTGAGGCTCACACCCGGATAAATCAGCATAGTGGTGTTGGTCACGCTACCCTGCGTAAAGTGGTCGAGGCTCCAGCGCAGATTCACAGCATGCTGCCAGCCGCTTGAGAGATCCCAGTACCGCGAAGCCGTCAGAAGCGTCGAGTCAGATTTGGTGTCGTTGAGATCTTCACGTTTGAAGCCCCCCTGCAGCAGATAATATTGCTCAAGAGGCGATTTCAGCAGCGGGATTTTATAGGTGAAGTCCAGCGACTGCTCTGGCGCGGAAAGCGTGGTAGACGTTTCAAAACTTTGCCCACGGTCATTTATCCACGGCTTTTTCCAATTGGCAGTGACACGCGGCCCAACGTCGGTCGAATACCCCACTCCGGTTTCAATCGTGTTTTCAGTACGCGGCGACACCACGGCATTCAGAGGCAGCGTTTTTGTGGCTTTGGCATCAGTAAAATCTGGAGACACGACAACAGAGTTAAACCAGCCGGTCGCAGACAGGCGGCGGTTAAGCTCGGCCAGTTGCGCCGTGGTGTAATAATCACCCTTATGGAATGGCACCAGATTTTGCAGATACTCGTCGCGGATCTGTGATCCCTGATAATGGACATCGCCGAAACGGTAACGCTCGCCGCTATCGAACTGGATATCCCAGAACGCTTTATGTTCATCTTCAATGACGCCCAGCTGGCTCTTGCGCATGTTGGCATCGAAATAGCCTTTACGCAGTGCAATCCCGGTCAGCGAGCTTTTGAAATTGTCGTAAGTCCCGTGGTTTAAAATCGTCCCGACAGCAGGCACATCACGCTTTTTCAGCTGTTCGAATTCATTATCTTTATCTGCCTGCCCTTCAATCACCACGCTGGTGCCGGCGATTTTCACCGGTGTTCCTGGGGTGACTTTAGCAATAAGAACCGGACGTCCCGGTGGGGGTGTCTCGCGATAATCAAAATCGATAGTCGGGGAATAATACCCCAGCGGCCTTAAACCCTGTTGGATCGCAGCACTGACACGCGCACGAAACCGGCCATTAGCACCGACTTCGTCGCTTTGAATAGAAGATAATCGAACGCGGACGTTCTTTTCCAAATCGCCATCCAGGCCTTCCAGCTGCAAACGCACCTTCGCTGCCATGGAAAGTGAGGGGGCCAGCATTACCAATAACAAACCCAGTTCACGATATCGTGGCACACGCACTCCTGCTAATTTTACTGTCCTGTTAAAATATCAGATGCCCGCCGGAGAATATCTGCTCGTCTTGGCAGATTCATCCTTATACATTTAGAAGTAAGCAGTTTAGTGCTAATCCCATGAAAATGTTCAACGACTAAGCAACGTTCCCCGTATTGTGTGCAAAGACGCAATCAGATACAACTAACACTAACCTGTGGTCATGGTTATTCTTAAGACCCCTTTGTTACAAACCTTGTTTATTTAAGCAACAACTGGAGTTTTCCGTGGTGCAACTTACCGATAAAACGCAGTCTGTAAATCAGGCAGATGCGTTACCTGGCCGTACAACCCCTATGCCGGTGGCGACCATTCATGCAGTGAATGAGCATTCAATGACGAATGTTCCTGACAACATGGAAGTCGCGATTTTTGCGATGGGCTGCTTCTGGGGCGTAGAGCGTTTGTTCTGGCAGCAGGAAGGGGTTTATAGCACAGCAGCCGGTTACAGCGGCGGTTTCACCCCCAATCCAACCTACCGTGAAGTCTGTACCGGCCAGACCGCGCATGCAGAAGTGGTGCGCGTGGTGTTTGATCCGGCGGTAATCAGCTATGCGAAGCTGTTGCAGATTTTTTGGGAAAACCACGACCCGGCCCAGGGCATGCGTCAGGGCGGAGATATCGGCACACAATATCGCTCAGGGTTATACGTGCTGAGCGCAGAACAGCAAGATCTGGCGCTGGCAAGTCTGGCAAGTTTCCAGCAGGCGATGGACGAAGCGAACGATAAGCGCACCATCACCACTGAAATCACTGAAGCCCTGCCGTTCTATTATGCCGAAGACGAACATCAGCAATACCTGTTTAAAAACCCGGAAGGTTACTGCGGATTAGGTGGAATTGGCGTTTGTCTGCCGCCCCAATAATGCGGCATTTTTAAGCGCTGGCGGCAGTCTCAGTGCTGCTGCTATACTATGCGGGTCACAAATGTGGCCCTTTAAAACTATTTCTGGCGATTATCTTTGTTTTTCATCCTTACGCTTTTTTCTTCTGAACAGCTTTTTAGTCGTTCTAATAAAATGATGTTCATTTAAGCAACAAAAATAATGAGTGCCTTTCCCTGCCGGTTCAGCCCGGTGTTAAACGGATAGATTATGTTAAACAGTATTTTACTGATTCTTTTACTTATCGCGATCAGTGCCTTTTTCTCGCTGTCTGAGATATCGCTGGCCGCTTCCCGCAAAATAAAGCTTAAACAGTTGGCAGACGAAGGAAACGTCAATGCCTCCCGAGTAATGAAATTACAGGAAACGCCTGGCCTGTTCTTTACCGTGGTGCAGATTGGCCTGAATGCCGTCGCCATCCTCGGGGGTATCGTGGGTGATGCCGCATTCTCTCCTGCGTTTCAGACATTCTTTATTCGCTTCATGTCGCCAGAACTGGCGGATCAAGTCAGCTTTATCTGTTCCTTCGTCCTGGTCACCAGCCTGTTCATCCTGTTTGCTGACCTCACACCGAAGCGCATCGGTATGATTTCACCTGAGTCGGTTGCCGTCCGTATAGTCAACCCGATGCGTTTCTGCCTGATGATTTGCCGCCCGATGGTGTGGTTCTTCAACGGAATGGCGAACATGATTTTCCGCCTGTTCAAACTGCCGATGGTACGTAATGACGACATTACGTCCGACGATATTTACGCCGTGTTTGAAGCCGGCGCGCTGGCGGGTGTACTGCGTAAGCAGGAACATGAACTGATTGAAAACGTCTTTGAACTCGAATCGCGTACCGTACCCTCTTCCATGACTTCGCGTGAAAGTGTGATTTATTTTGATCTGCGGGAAAGCGAAGAAAGCATTAAAGAGAAAATCGCCACTCATCCGCATTCGAAATTCCTGGTCTGCGACGGTCATATTGATCAGGTCGTGGGATATGTCGATTCCAAAGACTTACTGAACCGCGTGCTGGGCAATCAGAGCTTAATGCTGAGCAGCGGTGTGCAAATCCGCAATGCGCTGATCGTACCCGATACGCTGACGCTTTCTGAAGCGCTGGAAAGCTTCAAAGCCGCGGGCGAAGACTTTGCGGTTATCCTCAACGAATATGCGCTGGTGGTCGGTATTATCACGCTCAATGACGTGATGACGACGCTGATGGGCGATCTGGTCGGTCAGGGCATGGAAGAACAGATTGTGGCCCGTGATGAGCATTCATGGCTGATTGAAGGCGGTACGCCAATCGAAGATGTGATGCGCGTGTTGCACATCGAAGAATTCCCGCAGTCCGGCAACTATGAAACCATCGGCGGCTTCATGATGTTTATGTTGCGTAAAATCCCGAAACGTACGGACTTCGTGAAATTCTCAGGATACAAATTTGAAGTGGTGGATATCGACAGCTACAAGATTGATCAGCTACTGGTCACGCGTATTATCGATCAGCCTGCTACCCCGCTGCTGCCTAAGACGCCGCAGGAAATTAAAGATGAGCAGAAGGCTCAGGCTCAGTAAACTGTTCCTCAGTAAACACTTCTCAGATTCTGAAAACACTAACGGCCCCATCGGGGGCCGTTTTTTTTTGCGCATGCTGCAAAATTGGCAGCGACAACACGCGGGGCTTTAACCCATTTCTGTCTGTAAATGCGTAACCTGACGGTTAACTTCAGACATCACGCTAAAGTGGCGCTTATCACGTACCTTAGGCAACAAGATCTTGCCTTGGTCGAATTCGAATGCGCCGACGTCCTTGATATATAAACGTCCACGAAACAGTGTCTTAACGTACTTTGCGACTTTCATCGGATTGTAACGCTGGAAGATTCTCATTTTTCTATTGTTCTCCGTTAAATCACTGCATGTAACGGCCACGTCGCAAGGCGACAGATACCGGTACAGAAAAGTGTATTGCAGTGAAGAGACCTATAACATAGCAGGGCAGTCAGGTATTGCCAGTGGATTTAACTGCTTTTACATTGCTTTTCAGTATTGTCTTAAGTCCTGACGTTCTGATGCAGTATAACCCTGCTTTATGTGGCAATTTTGTAACCAGCAACACAAATTTAACATTACAACAGGACAGACCACTTCAGCGATCCTATGATTGGCTGAACCGTTCTTTTGTGCCCCGGAGAATCTATGCTTTTAAGAAGTCTTTTTGTGATCACTTTTGTGACATTTTCGTTTTTTGCTTCCGCCCATAATTTTAATCTGGGTCAGCGCCTGACTCCGGTCGGTGTAGACGACAAAGGCGAACTGAATGACGTCAATGACAGCTTCAGTTACAGCAAATGGAATGCTGCAAAACTGCCGGGAAAAGTCCGCATCGTCCAGCATATGGCGGGCAGAAGCAGTGCCAAAGCCCTGAACGAACCGCTGATCACCGCTATCCGGGCCGCGAATCTGCCGCATGACCGCTATCAGACCACCACTATCGTCAATACTGACGACGCCATTATCGGCACCGGTATGTTTGTGCGTAAAAGCATTGAAAGCGGCAAACGTGAATTCCCGTGGTCGCAGGTGATTGTCGACAGCGACGGCGTGGTGAAAAAAGCATGGGAACTGCAACCGGAAAGTTCAGCGGTGGTGGTTCTGGATAAAAACGGGGTAATCAAATTCGCCAAAGACGGTCAGTTATCGCCGCAGGAAATTCAGCAGGTAATTACGCTGGTGGATCAGCTGGTCAAAGAATAGAGCGTCAAAAACCCGGTCGCAAAACCGGGGTTTTGCATCAGAACAGAGAGACCCGGAAGCCCGGATTCAGGAAGGATTCGCGTGGCGTGTAGGTCAGGGTCTGACCTTGCCAGTCATGCACTTGCGCACCCGCCGCCAGCGCAACCGCATGGCCCGCACCGGTATCCCAAATGTTGGTTGGCCCGAAGCGCGGATACAACTGCGCAGCACCTTCCGCAACCAGACAAAATTTCAGCGACGAACCAATCGCCACCGTCTGATGCTCGCCCAGCTGTGCCAGATAATCCTGCAATTCAGGGTCGTTGCTGAAATGCGAACGGCTGACAACCACCAGCGGCGGATGCGCCTCTTTCACTTCAATCTGCTGACGCGCGCCCTGCTCTTCCTTCCAGGCTTTACCTTCCGCTGCGCTGTACATCACTTTGGTTACCGGCACATACACCACGCCGAGCACCGGAATACCGTCTTCTATCAGAGCGATATTCACCGTGAATTCGCCGTTACGCTTGAGGAATTCTTTGGTGCCATCAAGCGGATCGACCAGCCAGTAGCGCGTCCAGTTCTGACGTTCGCTCCAGCTTTGTGGATCTTCTTCTGACAGCATTGGTGTTTGCGGATCCAGATTTTTCAGGCCCGCTTTAATCACGTTATGTGCTGCGATATCGGCGGCAGTCACCGGCGAATCATCCTGTTTATGACGCGCATCCAGCGGCTGCTCGCCGTCGTACACCGCCATGATCGCATCACCCGCTTCGCGCGCTAACTGACAAATTTTCTCTAACATCTTTTACCTCAATGCTTTGATTCTCATTTCTCAAGCCTAGTTTTTTTTGCCCGGAATAGCCATCCCGTAATGCTAAAGCCGCATAAAACCGTTACATCTCACATTTATTTATGACAACTGGTTACATTCTCAGCGAATTTTGAGATACATATCCGGTTTTTCTTTTCCGGGCATCATCCCTTTCTCTGGAGGCAAGGCAATGAATAAGCGTCATCTGACGTTATCCCTGCTGGCGACACTGACGGCCGCATCCGTTCAGGCGTCACAGGTGGATCTGCGCATCATGGAAACCACGGATCTTCACAGCAACATGATGGACTTCGATTACTACAAAGATAAACCGACCGATAAGTTTGGACTGGTGCGTACCGCCAGCCTGATCCACGCGGCGCGTAACGAAGTCACCAACTCCGTATTAGTCGATAACGGCGACATCATTCAGGGCAGCCCGCTGGGCGATTATATGGCGGCTAAAGGCCTGAAACAGGGCGATGTTCATCCGGTGTATCTGGCGATGAACACGCTTAATTACGCGGTGGGTAACCTGGGCAACCACGAATTTAACTACGGTCTGGATTATCTGAAAAAAGCACTGGCCGGGGCGAAATTCCCTTATGTGAATGCCAACGTCATTGACGATAAAACCGGAAAACCGCTGTTCACTCCGTTCCTTATCACCGACAACTCCGTGAAAGACCGCGACGGCAAAACCCATAATCTGCGCATCGGGTATATCGGTTTTGTGCCGCCGCAAATCATGGTCTGGGACAAAGCCAACTTGCAGGGCAAAGTCACCGTCGCTGATATTACTGAAACCGCTAAAAAGTGGATCCCGGAAATGCGCAAACAAGGCGCCGACATTATTGTCGCCATTCCGCACTCAGGTCTGTCCGGTGACCCGTACAAAACCATGGCAGAGAACTCGGTCTATTACCTGAGTCAGGTAAAAGGCATCGACGCGATTATGTTCGGCCATGCGCATGCTGTTTTCCCGAGTGAGGAATTTGCCAACATCAAAGGGGCGGACATCAAACAAGGCACGCTCAATGGCGTTCCTGCTGTGATGCCGGGCATGTGGGGCGACCATCTGGGCGTCGTCGATATGGTGCTCAGTAACGATGGCGGCCACTGGAAAGTTGAAACGGCCAAAGCCGAAGCGCGCCCGATTTACGACAAAGAGCATAAAAAATCGCTGGCGGCAGAAGATCAGGATTTAGTCAAAGTTCTGGCACCGTCACATGATGCCACGCGCGAGTTTGTCAGCAAGCCGATCGGCAAATCTAACGACAACATGTACAGCTATCTGGCACTGGTTCAGGACGACCCGACGGTACAAATCGTCAATAACGCGCAAAAGGCCTATACCGAGCATTTCATTCAGGGCGATCCGGATTTAGCCGATTTGCCGGTACTATCTGCGGCAGCGCCGTTCAAAGTCGGTGGGCGTAAAAACGATCCGGCCAGCTTTGTGGAAGTGGAAAAAGGTGATCTGACCTTCCGTAATGCGGCAGACTTGTATCTGTATCCGAACACGCTGGTGGTCATGAAAGTCACCGGGCAGGAAGTGAAAGACTGGCTGGAATGCTCCGCCGGGCAGTTTAATCAGATTGATGTGAACAGCACTAAACCGCAGTCGCTGATTAACTGGGACGGTTTCCGTACTTATAACTTTGACGTGATCGACGGCGTGAATTATCAGATTGATGTCAGTCAGCCAGCGAAATTCGACGGCGAATGTACGCTGATCAATAAAGATGCCGAACGCATCAAAAATCTGACCTACAACGGTAACCCGATTGATCTGAAAGCGACGTTCCTGGTCGTCACGAATAACTACCGTGCATACGGGGGTAAATTCGCAGGCACCGGCGATAAGCATATTGCTTTCGCATCACCGGATGAAAACCGTTCAGTCGTGGCGGCGTATATCAGCGCTGAAACCAAAAAAGCCGGTGCGGTTACCCCGACCGCGGATAACAACTGGAAGCTGGCCCCAATCAAAGCTTCGCAGCCTCTCGATATTCGTTTCGAAACGTCGCCTGGCGATAAAGCCGCAACCTTTATCAAAACCCACGCTCAGTATCCGATGACGGCCAAAGGCCCGGACGCTGTCGGTTTCGAAATTTATCAGGTCGATTTGCAAAAATAAACAGAGATTCAGACGTAAAAAAGGGCGCATACGCGCCCTTTTCATTTCTGTATTCTAAAGAGAATTACAGAATTTCCAGCAGCTCAACTTCGAAGATAAGCGCGCTGTATGGAGGGATGGAAGCACCCGCACCACGTTCGCCATAAGCCAGGTTATGAGGGATGTAAAGCTCCCACTTAGAACCGACTGGCATCAGAGTCAGTGCTTCGATCCAACCTGCGATCACACCGTTAACAGGGAATTCAGCTGGCTCGCCACGCTGTACGGAGCTGTCGAACACGGTACCGTCGATCAGTTTACCGGTGTAGTGAACGCGTACACGATCCTGACGCCCCGGGATGGTGCCTTCGCCCTGAGTGATAACAGAGAATTGCAGACCAGACTCGGTGCTGCTCACGCCTTCGCGCTGTGCATTTGCAGCCAGGAATTCCTGACCCTGAACAGCCAGTGCTTCCTGACGTTCACGACGGACAGCGTCAGCACGTTCGTGGACTTCACGCAGTGCGCGGTGAACCACATCAACAGGAACGGCTGGCGTATTCCCTTCCAGCGCGTCGCGTAAGCCTGCCAGCAGTGCGTCAGGCTCTAAGCCCTGCAAACCTGATTCTTGCAACTGTTGACCGACCTGCAGGCCGATACCGTAACTTGCCTGCGCTTCTACGCTGTCAAATGAAGGGGTAGTCATGAAATTTCCTTAGCTCTTAAAAATGTCGAAGGCGCAGCATAGCAGTGCAACGCTTTTGGGTAAAATCCTCTGTGAGGCAACATGACAGCAGGCGCAGTTCCTTCCCCTTTTCGGGAAATTTTTCGTATTTGACGCCATTTAACCTGTCGTTTGGGTGATATTTGTGCTTTGTCCCTTTCCGCATCAAGCAGTTAAACAGCTATACTAGGCAGCAACAGCCAGTAGAAATTGCGTCAGTTAACAAGAGAGGTCGTCATGGGCAGAATCCCGCCCAGGAGAAGGAAAGCCATCCGTATTTACCAACCCATGTTGAGATCCTGGATTGCCATTATGAAAAGGCCATTGCGAGACACGACAGCACAGAGCGAAAGTGAAAGCGAAATTCAGGAAAGCGTCGCCGCTGAAACTGAAAAGCCAGCGGCAAGCCGGGGCAAAACGCTGTTCACTAAAGTCTGGCATCTGAGTGACGATTTTAACTGGATGTCGCCACTGCCTTATGCGCATCGTCGCGGCATTATTCTTGCGGTGCTGGTGATCCTTCTGGCACTGCTGTGGCCTTATACGCCTGAAAATACCTATGCCCCTTCGCAGCCGCAACAGCCTGCCAGCATTCCGATGCAAGCGGATTTGCGTAATGATCAGGGTCGTACCACGCAGATGGCGCAGCCGGATCCGGTTCAGCCGCAAAGTAATGACAACAGCGGCGCATGGCGCAGCTATCAGGTGCAATCTGGTCAGACACTGGCGCAGTTGTTTCGCGATAACAATCTGGCGGTCAATGATGTGTTTTCGATGGCAAGGGTTGAAGGCGCGGACAAGCCGCTGAGTACGCTAAAAACCGGTCAGGAAGTGAAGATTCAACGTGACGCACAGGGTGTGGTCACTGCTTTGCAGGTGACGACAGAGCAAAACGTCACGGTGACATTTACGCGTCAGCCAGACGGCAGTTTCCAGCGCAGTAACTGATCACTGTTGCAAACAACGCCTTATCTCTGCGTTTCCCAAACGCAGAAAAGCAAAACGCCGGCACATGGCCGGCGTTTCACAGGTTAACTTCAGCGCTATTACGCTTCAGCAACCACAACTACGTTCAGTTTAGCGAATACGTCGCTGTGTACCTGGAACTCAACTTCGTGTTCACCAGTGGTACGCAGAACGCCATTCGGCAAACGAACTTCGCTTTTAGCAACTTCAACGCCAGCAGCAGTTACTGCATCAGCGATATCGCGAGTACCGATAGAGCCGAACAGTTTGCCTTCGTCGCCTGATTTAGACGCGATGGTTACTGAACCGAGTTCGTTGATTTTAGTTGCGCGAGCTTCAGCAGCGTTCAGAACGTCAGCCAGTTTGGCTTCCAGTTCTGCACGACGTGCTTCGAAGAACTCAACGTTTTTCTTGGTAGCAGGAACAGCTTTGCCCTGTGGTACCAGGAAGTTACGAGCGTAGCCCGCTTTAACGTTAACTTGATCACCCAGGCTGCCCAGGTTTGCTACTTTATCAAGCAGAATAACTTGCATTACTTTATCCTCTCAAAGTCGTTAATAGACAGTGCCGATTACTGATGACGATCAGTGTATGGCAACAATGAAAGGTAGCGAGCGCGCTTGATGCAACGAGCGAGCTGACGCTGGTATTTTGCACGAGTACCGGTAATACGGCTCGGGACAATTTTACCGCTTTCGGTAATGTAGTTTTTCAGTGTAGCGATGTCTTTGTAATCAATCTCTACAACGCCTTCCGCGGTGAAACGGCAGAACTTGCGACGACGGAAATAACGTGCCATTAGGCTAGTCTCCAGTATCTATCAAATCAATCTGCTCGGCATGTAACACCACTTTATTCAGTCCATTGCGCCCTTGATGGCAGCTAATGAATCCGGTAACAGTGAGTTGCGTGCCGACCGTTAAACTGTGAGTTAATGCTTGTGACGCTTGTCCACTGACAACCACGGGCATTCTGCACCATGCTTGTCGGTTAAATCCGGCTTCCTGCTGCGAGGATTTGTGCTCTAGCACAAACTGGCAGTGTGGAATGCCCGAAGGACTGACTTTACGAATGGGGGTCTTGCACACTGTGCCGGACAACACCAGACGATTCGCCGTCACGGCAATTACTCTTCAGAATCCCCAGCTTCAGCATCATCGTTAGCTTCAGCAAAGTCTTCGCGGCGATCACGACGCTCGTCTTTTGCTTTAACCATTGGAGATGCTTCAGTTACCGCGTGTTTAGTACGCATAACCATGCTACGGATAACGGCGTCGTTGAAGCGGAAGTTAGTTTCCAGCTCATCGATCGCTTCCTGCGGAGCTTCAACGTTCAGAAGAACGTAGTGAGCTTTGTGCAGTTTGTTGATCGGGTAAGCCAGTTGACGGCGGCCCCAGTCTTCCAGACGGTGAATCTGACCAGCAGCGTTAGTGATTACTGCACTGTAACGCTCGATCATGCCCGGAACCTGTTCGCTTTGGTCAGGGTGAACCATAAAAACGATTTCGTAATGACGCATCGAATTGCTCCTTACGGATTATTCAGCCTCCTGTCAGGGTCAACCGCGGCCCATGGAAGCAAGGAACGTGTTTGTGTGCGGTCGAAAAAATGACGCGCAATTATATGTACAGCCTGTGGGAAACTCAAGGAGAAAGGCAGATTAATTTCTCTACAGCTTTGCAGCGAAGAATGCGGTGGCTTCTTTCAGCGCATGAACCGAAACTTTATGCTTCGCACCGGGCTCTGCTATGAACGTCAGATGGGTATCTGCGCCGCTGTCTGCCAGTTCCTCACGCAACCGCTGGCTTTCAGC
Organism: Rahnella bruchi; assembly: GCF_003614975.1. Taxonomy (GTDB): domain Bacteria; phylum Pseudomonadota; class Gammaproteobacteria; order Enterobacterales; family Enterobacteriaceae; genus Rahnella; species Rahnella bruchi. The sequence continues at coordinate 181,076 of NZ_QZWI01000009.1, forward strand.
AAAAGGCACCACATCATCTTCTTCGCCATGCCAGACAAACAAGGGAATATCGGCGATTAACGCCGTTTTTCCGCCAATATCCAGACTCAGTAGAGGCGCGACTTCGCGTTCAAATACGTCACGCTGCACGATACCGCCCGCGTTGAAAGCCGGGAATAGATGATTCGATAAACGGGCGAAATAGCCCGACCCCATCAGGTTCGCCGCCGCTTTCACCCACGGAAATTTCACCAGCGCCGCCATGGTGGTCATTCCCCCCATCGACACTCCGCCGACGCCTAAACGCAACGGATCCGCCAGACCGCGCCCGACAAACACGTCTTTCAGTACAGCCAGCTCATCAATGTTGTTTTGTAAAATGCCCCAGAAATTCGCCACAGTTCTGGCATCGTCTTTTTCTGCGCGGGCACCATGCATTAATGCATCAGGTAGGATCACGCGAAAGCCCACCTGGGCCAGCGTATAGCCGAAATAGGAATAAATTTCTTTGGACGACAGAAAACCATGATAGAAAAAAATCGTCGGCAGCTGTTGCTGGTACTGTCCGGCGGGTACGGCGTGGATCACCTGGATGCCTTCAACGTTTTCTTCATACATCTCTACCATCGTGTATTCCCCTGCACGTTTAGAAAAATTATGGCCTCACTGTATTCTGACATTCTACGGGTCTGGGAACCGGCGACCACTCCCTTTTTCGTATAAATTATAACCCGTTATACTCAGTTCTCTTTTTTCTGAGCATTGCCCTTAATTCAAATTCACATATTTATGTTTATTTCCTTGATTTGGATCAATTTATATTGAAATAAACAGTTACATTTGATCATTAATCCTTTCCCGTTTTCCGCCGTTAGTGCGCTATCAGAAGCTAACGGAAAAATCCCATGAAAACGTCATCAAAACGCGCATTTCGCAGCTGGAGCATTGGCGCAAAACTGGCCAGCATCGCCTCTTTGCTGGTCGGTTCGTTATTTATTATTTTCACTTTGTCACTGACTCACTCCGCCGGTAAACAGGTGAATGAGCTCGCCGTCAATGCCATTTCCGAACAGGTGACCGGCGTGGTCGACATGATTGAAATGTACAACGCCAGCCTGAATGCCGAGGTGGATAGCTATACGCGACTGTTCAGCCATTTTCTGCCAGAGAATTTCGAACTCGATACTGCCAGTCCGGTGATGGTCGGCGAACAGTCCTCGCCGGTGATTAAAGCAGGCGGCACACCGCTGAATCTCGACAGTAAAATCCCCGATGATTTTCTGGCCCGCACCGGCGCAATTTCTACGGTATTCGCACGCCGCGGCGATGATTTTATTCGCGTGACCACCTCGCTGAAAAAGCAGGATGGCAACCGCGCCATCGGGACTCTGCTCGACAATACCAGTCCGGCCTACGCGCAGATTATGACCGGACAATCCTTCAGCGGTCTGGCGACATTGTTCGGCAAAAAATACATCACCAAATATCAGCCGGTGCGCGACGCACAGGGCAGCGTGATTGGCATTTTGTTCGTGGGTGTGGATATCACTAAAGAATACGCCGACATGCGGTCCAAAATACTTTCCAAGCGGATTGGTGAACAGGGGTATTTCTTTGTGCTCAACAGTGCGCCGGGGAAAGATCTCGGTAAATATCTGGTACATGCGACAGACGAAGGGAAAACGCCTGCCTGGCCTGAAGGAGAGCTGCAACAGGTGATGGCGCAACCGAACGGTCAGCATGAATACACCGATACTGCCAGCCATCACCAGCAATTTATGGTGTATGCGAATGTACCCGCCTGGCACTGGGTGGTCGTCGGCAGCACTGATAAAGACAGCCTGATGGAGCAGGTGAACAACACCCGCAATCATTTCCTGCTGATAAGCCTGCTGGCGCTGGCCTGTTTTGCAGCGCTGTTCATCTGGCTGACGCGCAAACTGGTCAGCCGCCCGCTCAGCGACGTGGTACATATCGCCCAACAATATGCCAGCGGTGACCTGCGCGCGCGGGCTGAAACCCGGCGTATCGATGAAATTGGTGCCCTGATGCATGCGATCGACGGTATCGGCCACGGGCTGGAGAAAATTGTCGGAGAGGTACGCCAGGTTTCGTCGGAAATCATGCTCAACACCCAGGGACTGGCGCATGACAGCGAGCAGATCAATCAGCAGATTGGCACGCAGGCCAGCAGTCTCGAAGAAACGTCAGCCAGCATGGAGCAGATCACCGCCACCGTACAAAATACGGCAGACAACGCCACGCAGGCGACTCAGCTGGTGCAGCAGACCGACAAAGCCGCTACCGTCGGTGCCGATGCGGTGAATCAGTCGGTTGAAAGTATGGAGGCCATTAAGCACGCCTCAACGCGCATTGCGGATATCACCACAGTTATCGAAGGTATCGCCTTCCAGACCAATATTCTTGCGCTCAACGCCGCGGTAGAAGCCGCCAGAGCCGGTGAACATGGCCGTGGCTTTGCGGTTGTCGCCTCGGAAGTCCGGGCCCTGGCGCAGCGTAGTTCCAATGCGGTGAAAGAGATCGAAACGCTGGTCGCCGACTCCCTGAGCAAAGTTGAAGACGGACACCAGAGTGCCGCCAAAACGCAGGCGAATATGAGCGACATTTTGCAGGGGATCCGTCAGGTGAAAGTGCTGATGAGCGATATCGACGTGGCATCACACGAACAGTCTTCCGGTATTTCGCAGGTGAATATTGCCATTATGCAGATTGGGAAAGCGACGCAGGAAAACGCCACACTGGTGGAAAATTCACAGCAAACCGCGGCGGCACTCAGCGAGCAAGGGCGTCACCTCTCCCAGCTGGTCAGCGTCTTTAAAATTTCCGAACGGTAAAACGTGGATCGCGCGGCAATTAACACCGTGCGCACTCGCCAGCAGACCGGTGAAAGGGCTACACTCAGACTATCGCCCCTTTACCGGATATCACGATGAAATCCCTCCGAATCCCCGCTGCGCTGCTTTTACTGGCTGCGCTAAGCGGTTGCAGTAATCTGATGCAAACCACGCCGGTTGCACCACCTGCCGTGACGGCCAAAGCGCAGGAAATTACCCGAGCGCAGACATCCACACTGACCAAAATAGGCAGTATTACCGCGGATGTGATGGGCAGCCCGATGGATGTTGAAGCCGAAATTCAGCGTAAAGCCGATGCCGCTGGCGCGCATTACTACGTGATCATGTTTAACAGTGAAACCATTATTCCCGGCCGCTGGTATTCGCAGGCAACGTTATACCGCTGATCATTCAGCGCCGATCGCGCGGTTGAGCAACTGCTGGCATAAACGTTCAGGCAATAACGTTTCGCCGCGCGAATCGAGCACCATTCTGCACCAGGCGTCTGCGACGGGCGGCGAAGCAAATTCCAGCATCTGTGTTGCCGTCATCAGGTTGAACAGCTGACCGGTCAGCCAGCGCCCATGAGGTTCTTCTGCTGTACGCAGGCGTTGTAAAAACTGGCGGGATGCACGATCAAATATGCGGTTTTGGCCGCGCGCCTGATACAACACCTGTTGCAGCATTTCGCCGCTGGCGGGCAGCTTTTTGAGCGTGCGCAGTACATCCAGACACATCACATTACCCGATCCTTCCCAGATACTGTTGACGGGCATTTCACGGTAAATGCGTGGCAGCTCGCTGTCTTCGCAATACCCCATCCCCCCCAACGCTTCCATCGCCTCAGCTACAAAAGGCATTCCCTGACGGCACACCTCAAACTTGGCGGCAGGTGTCAGCAACCGGCAGAGCAGCTGTTCTGCCGGATTGTCCTGTGCGCCGGTCGCCGCCGCCAGACGCATCAGTACCATCGTTTGCCCTTCCAGCAGCAGCGCCATGCGGCTGAGCGTTTGTCGCATCAGCGGTTGTTCGATGAGAGGCTTACCAAAAACCTGCCTCTGAAAGGCGTGGTACAACGCAACCGACAGCGCCCGGCGCATCATGGCGTGGCTGCCCAGCGCGCAATCAAAGCGCGTATGGCCGCCCATTTTCAGGATATGACGGATACCCTCGCCTTCTTCGCCCAGCAGCCAGCCGGTCGCATTCTGAAACTCTACTTCGCTGCTGGCGTTCGAGCGGTTGCCCAGTTTGTCTTTCAGACGTTCGATGCGAATTAAATTACGCGTTCCATCGGGCAGAACCCGTGGCATAAAGAAGCACGAAAGTCCACCATCAGCCTGCGCCAGCACCAGATGGGCATCGCTTTGTGGTACGGAGAAAAACCATTTATGGCCGAGCAGATGATAAGGCTTTCCGCTACCACGGCCTTCCAGCGCCGTCGCCCGCGTAGTGTTACTGAGTACATCGGAGCCACCCTGTTTCTCGGTCATGCCCATACCAATCAGCACGCCTTTCTTCTGGTCGCCTGATTGCAGATGCGGGTCATAACGATCGGATAACAGCGGTTTCAGCCAGCCGCTGAATTCCGGCGGCAGAGTTTTTTGCAGCAACGGGATCGCGCCAAACGTCATGGTCACCGGACATAAGGTTCCCGCTTCAACCTGACCGTGAAGAATAAAACGCGCCGCACGGGCTACAGACGAACCAATACGCGCATCTTCTTGCCACGGCAAATTATGCACCCGGTTAGCGATCAGCCCCTGCATCAGCAAATGCCAGGCAGGATGAAAACGCACGTCATCGAGACGCTCACCGCAGGAGTCATAACGCAAAAGTTCGGGTGGATTGGTATTCGCCAGCCTTCCCAGTTCCAGCGATTCCGCAGAACCCAGCTGTTGCCCCAGCGACGCCAGCACATCGGCATCCCAGCCAGCCTGCTGACGGGAGACCGCTTCGCGCAGCGGTGTATCAGATAGGAATAAATTACTGTTACTCAGTGGCTTGGGCTGATTAAAAACCCGATGTGTTTCCCAGTTCATCGCCTGCTCCCTTTCAAAAGGACATGGCCTAAGTATGGTAAAAATCGGGGAATTAACAGGCGGGCGGATCACAAAGGCAGAAATGCAAACGGGAGCCCGAAGGCTCCCGTTTTAATCAGCGACTGAATAAGCAGAAATCAGCTTTTCTTCAGGCCGCGCTGACGTACCGCTTCGAAAAGGCAAACACCGGTTGCAACAGAAACGTTCAGGGAAGACACGCTCCCAGCCATTGGGATGCTGATCAGTTCGTCGCAATGTTCGCGGGTCAGTCGGCGCATACCTTCGCCTTCTGCACCCATCACCAGCGCCATCGGGCCGGTCATTTTACTCTGGAACAGGTCGTGATCGGCTTCACCGGCAGTACCGACGATCCAGACATTATGTTCCTGCAATACGCGCAGGGTACGCGCCAGATTGGTCACGTTGATCAGTGGCACGTTTTCAGCAGCGCCACTGGCGACTTTCTTCGCCGTAGCATTCAGTTTGGCAGAACGGTCACGCGGGACGATCACGGCGTGAACACCGGCGGCATCCGCAGTACGCAAACAAGCGCCCAGGTTGTGCGGATCGGTAACGCCATCCAGCACCAGCAGGAACGGACAATCGAGGCTTTCCAGCAGCGCAGGCAGATCGTTTTCCTGATACTGACGGCCTTCGCGCACGCGCGCGATAATGCCCTGATGCACGGCACCCTCGGATTTATCATCCAGCCACTGACGGCTCGCCACCTGGATCACGATACCGCTGGCTTCCAGCTCGTCGATCAGCGGTTTCAGGCGTTTATCGTCACGACCTTTCAGGATGAAGACTTCCAGAAAGCGTTGCGGGTCGTTATCGAGTAAGGCTTTAACGGAATGGATACCGTAAATAATTTCGCTCATGATGCTCTTTAAAATAGACTTGCGGACAGCAAGCTGTCCGCAATTTAATTAACAGTAATTGCGGGCGATTCTATCACAGAATAATCACCCGTCTGGCTTAGCTTTCTGCTGACTTTTTCTTCGTACGTTTGGCTTTGGTTGCCGCAGCAATTTTTGCTGTTTTATCAGAAGGCTTCTTAGCTTTCTTCGGCTTGCCGTCTTTACCGACCGCGCCTACCGCTTTCTCTTTCTTCGGCTTGGCAGGTTTCGCGTCATCTTTGCGGAATGCGCTGTCCGGCTCAAAGTTCACATTTTTCTTACCGGTGCGACGTCGGCCAGCATTAGCCGGTGCCGCGGAACGCATGGAGCGTTCGCCGCCTTTTTTAGCGCGATCGCGTGCAGTTTTGCCTTCACCGCGGGCTTTGCGGGTGCTGGAAACCAGTGCGAAATCGATTTTACGTTCGTCCATATGTACGGCTTCAACGCGGATTTCAACGGTATCACCAAGGCGGTAAACCGAACCGGAAGACTCGCCAACCAGACGCTGGCCGATGTTGTCGTAACGGTAATAATCGTTGTCGAGTGAAGACACATGCACCAGACCGTCGATGAACAGATCGTTGAGGCGTACGAAGAAACCAAAGCCGGTGACGCTGGCGATAGTGCCGGTAAATACCTCTCCGACGTGATCTTGCATGAAGTCACACTTCAGCCAGTCCGCCACATTACGGGTCGCTTCGTCCGCACGGCGTTCTGCCATCGAACAATGCTCGCCGAGCTGCAACATATCTTCGTAATCACTGTGCCAGCCACCGGTAGGCGTCCAGCGATCTTTCAGCGTGCCGTGCTCTTTCGCCAGCAGATATTTGATAGCACGGTGAAGCGCCAGATCCGGATAGCGGCGGATTGGTGATGTGAAGTGACCATAAGATCCCAGCGCCAGACCGAAGTGGCCACGGTTTTCCGGATCGTAAATCGCCTGTTTCATTGAACGCAACAGCATGGTTTGCAGCATTTCACGGTCAGGGCGATCGGCCAGTTCATCCATGATCTGAGCATAATCTTTCGGCTCAGGCTTCATGCCGCCGCCCATCACCAGACCCAGCTCACCCAGCACGCTTTTCAGCGCGGAGATGTGATCATCGCTCGGACGGTCATGCACACGGAACAGCGCCGGTTCGTTATGTTTTTCAACAAAACGCGCGGCGGCGATGTTCGCCAGGATCATGCACTCTTCAATCAGTTTATGGGCATCGTTACGCACGGTCGGTTCGACACGTTCGATACGGCGCTCAGCATTAAAGATGAATTTCGCTTCTTCAGTTTCGAACGCGATACCGCCACGTTCTGCGCGCGCTTGATCCAGCATTTTGTACATGGTGTGCAGCTCAAGCAGGTGCTTCACCAGCGGCGAATATTGCTCGCGCAGTTCCGGATCGCCTTCGATGATGCGCCAGACTTTGTTGTACGTCAGACGCGCGTGAGAGCTCATCACTGCTTCGTAGAATTTAGAGCTGGTCAGCTTGCCCTGCGCAGAGATAGTCATCTCGCAGACCATACACAGGCGGTCTACCTGCGGATTCAGGGAACACAGGCCATTGGACAGCACTTCCGGCAGCATCGGGACAACCTGCGACGGGAAGTAAACGGAAGTCGCACGGCTGCGCGCTTCATCGTCCAGCGCGGTGCCGTGGCGGACGTAATAGCTCACGTCGGCGATTGCCACCCACAGGCGCCAGCCACCACCGCGTTTTTTCTCGCAATACACCGCATCATCGAAGTCGCGCGCATCTTCACCATCAATGGTGACCAGCGGCAAACTGCGTAAATCGACACGGCCCTTTTTCGCTTCTTCCGGTACCTGTTCGCTCAGGTCTTCGACCTGTTTCAGAACCTGTGGCGGCCAGACGTGCGGGATTTCATGGGTGCGCAGCGCGATATCTACCGCCATGCTGGTTCCCATTTTGTCGCCGAGGACTTCAACAATTTTGCCGACCGCTTTGGTACGTCGCGTCGGACGCTGTGTCAGCTCGACCACAACCATGTAGCCCATGCGCGCGCCGTTAATGGCGTCGGCCGGGATCAGGATGTCAAAACTCAGACGGCTGTCGTCAGGCACCACAAAACCGGCACCGGCATCAGTAAAGTAACGGCCAACAATCTGGCTGGTTTTCGGCACCAATACACGCACGATGCGCGCTTCGCGGCGGCCTTTACGGTCGGTTCCGACCGGTTGTGCCAGTACCACGTCGCCGTGGATACACATTTTCATTTGTTCAGCAGAAAGATACACATCATCTTTCTTCACGCCTTCGAGGCGCAGGAAACCGTAACCATCGCGATGACCAATAACCGTGCCTTTCAGCAGGTCCAGACGCTCCGGCAGCGCGTAGCACTGGCGGCGGGTAAAGACTAACTGGCCATCACGTTCCATCGCGCGCAGACGACGGCGCAGGGCTTCCAGCGCTTCTTCTCCGGACAGATTCAGTTCGTTACCGATCTCTTCCCGGCTGGCTGGAGTTTCGCGTTTCGCGAGGTGTTCCAGGATAAATTCACGGCTGGGAATAGGTGATTCGTATTTTTCTGCTTCTCGTTCCAGGAATGGATCTTGTGACATAGCGGTTCCTCCGTTGTCATCAGCAGTTTGTTGAAAGTCTTTCATTCAACAAGCAATAATTTGTAGAGCGTTGAATTATCTTTGACCATATCGGCCAGAGTGTACTGATTCAGCTCATCAAGGAAATGTTCTACAGCAGTGTGCAGCACTTGTTTTAGCCGGCATGCTGGCGTGATGTGACAAAAGTCGCTGGCGCAATTGACCAGCGTGAGAGGTTCCAGTTCGCGCACCACGTCGCCAATGCGAATGGTCTCTGCGGGCTTGCCCAGTTTTATACCCCCGTTCTTTCCCCGAACGGCAGTCACCAGGCCAACACGGCTCAACTGATTAATGATTTTCACCATGTGGTTGCGCGATACACCGTAAACCTCGGTGACCTGCGAAATGTTGGTCATCTGATCCTCTGGCAACGACGCCATATAAATCAATGCTCTCAAACCATAATCAGTAAAACTCGTTAACTGCACACATACCTCTGGGTAGCTATTTACCCGGTCTTTCCACGTCAGCAATGACAACAGGGTGAAGATGATTGTTTATTATGACACTTTGATGATAAACCAGCCGCGAACTTTGCAGCTAATCATTTAGATAGTGGATGGTTTATGGAAAGTACACAAGAGAAGGGATTCAGAAAAAAATAAACCGGGCAGTTTTGCCCGGTTATGACGTTTTTACGCAATCAGCTCAGGCTGTTATGCGTCAAACGGGTCGCGCAGGATCATGGTTTCGCTACGATCCGGGCCAGTAGAGATAATATCAACCGGCACTTCTGTCAGCTCTTCAATGCGCTTGATGTAGTTCAGCGCTGCCTGCGGCAAGTTTTCTACTTCTTTCACGCCGAAGGTGGTTTCGGTCCAGCCTGGCATGATTTCGTAGATTGGCTCGATACCTTCCCAGCCTTCAGCAGCCAGCGGAGTGGTGGTCATTTCGCGGCCATCAGGCATACGGTAACCGATACACAGCTTCACTTCTTTCAGACCGTCCAGCACGTCCAGTTTGGTCAGACAGAAACCAGACAGGGAGTTGATCTGCACAGAACGACGGACAGCCACGATGTCCAGCCAGCCACAACGACGGCTACGGCCAGTGGTCGCGCCAAACTCGTTACCTTGCTTGCGCAGGAACTCGCCGGTTTCGTCGAACAGTTCAGTTGGGAACGGACCTGCACCCACGCGGGTGGAGTAGGCTTTAACGATACCCAGAACATAATCAACGTAACGTGGACCAATACCTGAACCGGTAGCAACGCCGCCAGCTGTGGTGTTGGAAGAAGTCACGTACGGATAAGTCCCGTGGTCGATGTCAAGAAGCGTGCCTTGCGCGCCTTCGAACATGATCAGATCGCCACGCTTACGCGCGCCATCCAGCAGCTCAGAGACGTCAACAACCATCGCCGTCAGGATGTCGGCGATAGCCATCACATCATCTAACGTTTTCTGGAAATCAACGGCTTCTACTTTGTAGTAGTTAACCAGCTGGAAGTTATGGTAATCGATGATTTCTTTCAGCTTGATAGCGAAAGTTTCTTTATTGAAGAGGTCACCTACGCGCAGACCGCGACGGGCAACTTTATCTTCATAAGCCGGGCCGATACCACGACCGGTAGTGCCGATCGCTTTATCGCCACGCGCTTTTTCGCGCGCCATGTCCAGAGCGACATGGTAAGGCAGGATCAGCGGGCAAGCTTCAGACAGTAACAGACGTTCGCGTACAGGGATGCCACGAGCTTCAAGTTCGCCCATTTCTTTCATCAACGCGTCAGGAGCCAGAACAACACCGTTGCCGATGATGCTGGTCACGTTTTCACGCAGAATGCCAGAAGGAATTAAATGAAGAACGGTTTTTTCACCGTTGATAACCAGAGTGTGACCGGCGTTGTGACCGCCCTGATAGCGCACAACATATTTAGCCCGTTCAGTAAGCAGGTCTACGACCTTGCCTTTCCCTTCATCACCCCATTGAGTGCCGAGTACGACGACGTTCTTACCCATCTCAAGAATCACCAGGTTGCTTAAAAAAGGATTCTAACATCTCACTCTGTGCTTTCCAGCACTTTTAGCACACGTTTGCGGGAAAAATTTTAATTGCGTGCTACGCGTCTCAGCAAGACGTGACACCAGGGTTGTAACAAACTCTCAGCCACCCAGACGACTACGCAACATGTAGTAAATAACGAAGCCTGCCACCACAAGTCCCCCGCCAAAACGCCGTAAAACGGAGTCCGGAAGATTCGCCAGTGAGAGGATCATTTTTCTCCATGTTTTGGGGTAAAGCATTGGCCCCAGACCTTCAAGAACCAAAACTAACGCCAGCGCCAGCCAAATTGTCGAATTCATGTTGAGTGTCTCAGTGCTTCCCTTGCGGAAAATTATACCGGTTTCAGAAAAGACAAAAGGCCCCTGAAGGGCCTTTTGGAAATTGCATCAGCAATTATTTGGTCTTTTGGTCAGGTGACTTCATGAAGCGGAAGAAATCGCTGTCAGGGCTCAACACCATGACGTCGTTACCGCTCTTGAAGCTCGCCTCGTAAGCACGCAGGCTACGAATGAATGCGTAGAAGTCAGGATCCTGACTGAATGCATCAGCAAACAGTTTCGCCGCTTCGGCATCACCTTCACCGCGCGTGATACGGGCTGTACGTTCCGCTTCAGCCACGGTACGGGTTCTCTCGTAATCCGCCGCTGCCTGAATCTTGGTCGCTTCTTCTTTACCCTGAGAAATGTGACGCAATGCAACCGCATTACGCTCAGCACGCATACGATCGTAAATCGCGCTGGACACTTCTTCCGGCAAGTTGATTTGTTTCAGACGGACATCGACAACCTGAATACCCAGCGCCGCCATGCTGTTCGGGTTCACCGCAGGCTGTTTGCCTTTAGTTTCCTGCTCAACACGTTTGGCCGCAGAGGCAATCGCATCATCAGCTTCTGTCGTCGCTTCTGGCTCATCACCTACGCTACCGGTGTTCAGCGCATCACGGACGTCCAGCGTCAGACGACCACGGGAATCGGTCACGATGTCTTTCACATCCAGACGACCAATTTCAGAACGCAGACGGTCACTGAATTTACGTTTCAGCAGAATTTCAGCCTGAGAAACATCACCACCGCCTGTTGCCAGGTAGTAGCGGCTGAAATCACTGATACGCCATTTCAGGTAAGAATCGACGATTAAGTCTTTCTTCTCGCTGGTCACGAAGCGGTCAGCCTGGTTATCCATAGTCTGAATACGCGCGTCGAGCATTTTAATGGATTCCACAAATGGAACTTTAAAATGCAGGCCCGGTGCATACACCAGCGGTTTGTTATCGCTGTCACGCAGGACTTTACCGAAACGCAGCACGATCCCGCGCTGACCTTCCTGAACGACAAACAGTGAAGCATAAAGCGCCACCAGCACCACAACGACGATAAGTAAAAATGACTTACGCATTGTTATTCTCTCCCTACGCGAAGTGTATCGTCACGCTGTGCGTTTGCACGGCGCTGATCCATGACACTGCCAGACGAACGGGAACTGCTGGTACCGGCATTGCTTTTGCCATTACTGCTGGTTAAACCCGGAACGGAAGGCAACAAACCTGATTCATCATTTTTGCTGGTGTCATTGGCTGCTGCATTGCCGCCACGCAGCATCTGATCCAGCGGTAATACCATCAGGTTATTCCCTTTGTCACTCACCAGAACTTTACGGGTGTGACTGAGGACTTTTTCCATGGTTTCAATATAGAGACGCTCACGGGTGATTTCCGGCGCGGCTTTATATTCAGGTAACAGTTTGGAGAAACGGGCAACTTCACCCTGTGCTTCCAGAACAGTACGGTCTTTATAGGCTTTTGCGTCTTCCAGTAAGCGTTGTGCTTCACCGTTTGCCAGAGGCTGGATCTGGTTCGCGTAAGCTTCTGCTTCACGAATAGACTGTTGCTCTCTTTCACGGGCAGCGATCGCGTTATCGAAGGAAGCTTTCACTTCTTCCGGCGGACGCGCGGTCTGGAAGTTGACGTCCTGAATGGTGATACCCATTTTGTACGGACGAATGGTTTCTTCCAGTACACGTTGGGTATCGCTGCGCACGGTGGTACGGCCTTCAGTCAGGATTTTATCCATCGTGTATTTACCGATAACGCCACGTAATGCGCTGTCCGTTGCCTGGCTCAGGCTGTCGTCAGGGTTGGCGACGCTGAACAGATAGGCTTCAGGATCCGTCACGCGGTACTGTACGTTCATTTCAACGCGCACCACGTTTTCGTCAGAGGTCAGCATCACGCCAGATGCAGCAAGCTCACGTACCGATTCTACGTTTACTGCGCGGACCTGGTCGATGAAGGTCGGTTTCCAGTTCAGGCCCGGCTCAACCAGATGGCTGAACTTACCAAAACGGGTCACAACGCCACGTTCGGCTTCTTTAATGGTATAGAAACCTGTTGCAGCCCAGATAACCACCACCGCTGCGACCGCGATGCCGGCAATCCGGGTGCCACTCATTCCATGACCGGAACCGGTTGGCGTACCGTTATTGTTGCTGCCGTTGTTATTATTGTTGCCTGAACCTTTTCCACCGAAACCACCCAGCTTTTTGCTGAGCTTACGGAAGATATCATCCAGATCAGGTGGCCCCTGATTGCGGCCGCCCTTGTTGTCATTATTTCCACCAGAATTTCCACCAGAGTTGCCGCTATTATTATTGCTGCTGCCCCAGGGGTCGCGGTCCTGTCCGTTATTACCGGGCTGATTCCACGCCATGTTATAGCTCCATTATTCTATGATTGGTGTTCTTCAGGCCAAATCAGACAGGCTCTGGTTGCGGACATAGCTTTCCAGTTCCTGCTCTTGTTTGCAGAGGCGGCGCCAGTCAACGATGGGCATTCGCACCATCAGACCAATACTGCCATCCTCTTCAATCCATTCTTTTTCAATTGCCTGAAGCTGGTAAAAACGGCTACGAAGGCGGCCTGCTTCCGGCGGCAAACACAATTCATGCTGCGCGATTTCGCCAGAGAGTCGCTCCGTTAATGCCTGAAAAAGCAACGGAATGCCTTCACCTGTCACGGCTGAGAGCCAAACTCTGACAGGCAAATTCTCCTCATTGCGGTCGATACGCGGGACAAAATCATCCAGCATATCTATTTTATTCATCACTAACAGCGCAGGAATTTCATCTGCTTCGATCTCTGCCAGCACCGTATTCACCGCGTCAATATTCTCCTGAACACGGATGTCAGATGCATCAATAACATGTAATAACAGAGATGCCTGTCGGGTTTCCTGCAACGTTGCTTTAAAGGCCGCAACCAAATCATGGGGCAGGTGACGAATAAACCCTACGGTGTCCGCCAAAACTGTTTCCCCGACATCTGCCACCATAATGCGGCGCAGCGTAGGATCGAGCGTAGCAAACAACTGATTGGCCACATACACATCGGCCTGAGTAATACGATTAAAGAGTGTGGACTTCCCGGCGTTGGTATATCCAACCAAAGACACCGTCGGAATATCCGCACGAACGCGTGAACGGCGACCCTGTTCACGCTGCTTAGCCACTTTTTCAAGACGGCTGAGGATTAAAGTAATTCTGTCGCGCAGTAAACGGCGGTCAGTTTCGAGCTGGGTTTCACCCGGACCACGTGCGCCAATACCGCCGCCCTGTCGTTCAAGGTGCGTCCAGCCGCGAACCAGTCGGGTAGCAATGTGGCGTAATTGCGCCAGTTCTACTTGTAACTTACCTTCGTGTGTTCGGGCCCGCTGGGCAAAAATATCTAATATCAATCCGGTGCGGTCGACAACGCGACATTCGCATAAGGCTTCCAGGTTTCTTTCCTGGCCGGGGGACAAGGCGTGATCAAACAGGATGACAGAGGCGCCCGTTGCTTTGACGGCATCTGCGATTTCTTGGGCCTTTCCTTCACCGACAAAGTATTTTGGGTGCGGTGCCTTACGGCTCCCGGTGACGACTTGCAACGCCTCTACACCTGCAGAAGAAACCAGCGATTCAAATTCGCTCAGGTCTTCCGTGTCTTTGTCTCGCGAGAAATAGATATGAACCAGTACGGCCTGCTCACCGGCTTCATAACGGTCAAACAAGCTTGCGACCTCTCATTTGGGAAAAATTCGCCAGCCGGGGGTACATAAGCATAATCGGAATACTTATGAACCCCTTCGTGGTTGACCAACGTTGCGCTTTATTCAGCGTCATCGTTTTCCTGCTGCGGCTGTTGCGCAGACGGAGTACTACCTTGGTGGTAATTGTTGGTGCTGCCCGAACCTGGATTATTGCTATGGTGTGACACCGGGCGGGAAGGCACTACGGTGGAGATAGCGTGTTTATACACCATCTGGCTTACCGTATTTTTTAACAGAATGACAAACTGGTCAAAAGACTCAATCTGGCCTTGCAGCTTAATACCATTCACCAAGTAAATAGAAACCGGAACACGTTCACGACGCAATGCGTTCAGGAACGGATCTTGCAAAGATTGCCCCTTAGCCATTCTATCTTTTCCTTATTAGTTTGTTGTTTGTAACTTTGAGCCTATCGGCTCGAAAATAAATCACATAAAAAATTTGCGCGCTGAGTACTCATCAATTGTACACAATCACCCAACCTATGCACTAACAACCTGAATTACACGGTTTAAGGCCTCTTCTGGCTTCTCAGAATCGAGCCATTCGACACCCTCCCAACCCCGCAACCAAGTCATCTGACGTTTGGCCAGCTGTCGTGTCGCGCAAACACCACGATAAACCATTTCATCGTAATCGAATTCACCAGATAAATATGACCACATCTGGCGATAGCCTACACAGCGAATAGAAGGCAAATCGGTATGCAAATCGCCCCGAGCTATCAGCGTCTTGACTTCGTCTTCAAAACCATTGGACAACATCTGACTAAAACGTTCCTCGATCCGCGCATGTAATAATTCACGGCGGGTCGGTGCAATCGCAAACTGATGAACGCGATAGGGCAATGTTTCACCCGAAATTTTAGTCAGTTCCGTTAAAGTTTTACCCGAAATAAAAAAAACTTCCAGTGCTCTGGACAGTCTCTGCGGATCATTCGGATGAATTCGCATTGCCGCCACCGGATCTATCTCGCGCAATTGGTCATGAAGTGCCTCCCAACCCTGCTCCCCCGCCTGCTTTTCGATACGTTCACGAACCTCAGGGTCAGCCGGTGGCAACGGGGAAAGTCCTTCAAGCAATGCCTTGAAATAAAGCATAGTCCCACCTACCAATAACGGGATCTTATTGCGTGAGGTTATTTCCGCCATTTCGCGTAATGCGTCGCGACGAAAATCAGCGGCGGAATAAGCCTGAGCCGGATCCAGAATATCGATCAGGCGGTGCGGTGCCTGCGCCAGTTCTTCCGCCGTCGGCTTGGCTGTACCGATATCCATCCCACGATAGATTAAAGCAGAGTCCACGCTGACTAACTCAACAGGAAGATGGTTTATCAGCGACATCGCCAGTGCCGTTTTACCGGATGCGGTCGGCCCCATAATAAAAATCGCCGGGGGTGCGGAGTTTTTTTCAGAATCAGTCATGCTTAAAAGCCGCCAGCGCGGGCTGTAAATCAAGAGGTTGCAGAAGTCCGGACGGGGGCGATTTCACCAACTGCGGGCAAAGACGCTCAACATCCGTGAGTAATTGTATGGCTTGTGAAATCGTCCATATCTCGTGCTCGCAGCCACAGTGGCGGGCAAACCACATGGCTACCGCATCAGAAGTCACCTCCTGCTGAACAGCAAGGTAACCTAACAGATCAGGTATCAACTTTTGTAAATTTTGTTGGCGTAATGGTAAAGGTACCGCGCGAACCGTCACACGATGCGACTCATTGAGCATTTCTAAGCCAAAATGCTGCAACATCGTCTGATGCCGCGCCATCACAGCGGCCTCTTCTTTACTCACATTCAGTTTCAGCGGGATCAAAAGCGGCTGTGGGCGTAACCCTTCATCCCCAGGCGTCAGCTGCGCCCATTTCAGCCAGCGATCGGCCACCGGCAATGACAGCAACACCAACTGTTTGCCGCGCTCAAGCAATGCATATTCCGCCGAACAGACCGTCAGTACACGCCCAAAACTCTGGCTGTGTGATTCCAGTGCCGGTTCCGCCAGTGTACGGGCCGCAGGTGCAGCAGGCTTAGCGGGCTGTGCCGCGACCGGCGCGGGTTCTTGCAATGAAAACGACTCAGATGCCGACTGCAACAATCGCCCGTAAGCCTTGCTTTCAGAAGGATTATAAGACGGTTCATTGCTGCGAAAAGCAGGCTCGCGTGGCTGGCTGGCACGTGCCGTTTCAGGAAACACATTTTCACGCGGCTTACTGTTTTCACGTTCACGCACTGATGGTGATTGGCGTTCTGCCGGTTGCGAGAAATGGTTTCCGCCCGCGGCCTGGCGGTTTTCCTGCTGCCAGCGCGGCGTATCTTCCTGTAACTGCGGTTCATCCAGCACAGGCGCCCCCGCCTGCTGTAATACGGACATCACGGCCTGATAAATAAAATCATGCACCAGCCGAGACTGGTGGAAACGCACTTCATGTTTGGCTGGATGCACATTCACATCCACCTGATGCGGATCGACATCCAGATACAAAACATACGCGGGCTGCTGATCGTCTTTCAGCTGATCCTGATACGCCTGGCGGATCGCGTGATTTATCAGGCGATCTTTCATCATGCGGTTATTCACGTAGCAATACTGCATGTCCGTCAGGTTGCGTGAACCGGCCGGATCCGCCACCCAACCGCGTATCGCCAAATCGCCGTGACTCCACTCCACTTCCAGCGCGTGCTCGACAAACGTCGGGCTGCAAATACTCGCCAGACGGCGGGAAAACTGCGAAGGATCTTTGACCGCGCGATACTGACGAATGAGTTTGCCGTTGTGACTGAGATTGACGGAAACGTCAAAGCGCGCCAGCGCAATCCGGCGGACGACTTCATCAATATGAGTAAATTCGGTTTTCTCGGTGCGCATGAATTTACGGCGGGCGGGGGTGTTGTAGAACAAATCCAGCACTTCCACGGTTGAGCCCTGCGGATGCGCCGCCGGTTTGACGGTGACCGCCATATCGCGCCCTTCGGCGTAGGCCTGCCAGGCTTCATTTTGTTCAGCCGTGCGCGATGTCAGGATAAGGCGCGAAACCGAGCTGATGCTTGCCAGTGCTTCGCCGCGAAAGCCGAGACTGAGAATAGCTTCGAGATCGTCAAGACAGGTAATCTTACTGGTGGCATGACGCGCCAGTGCCAGAGCCAGATCGTCTTTGCCAATCCCACAGCCGTTATCGCGAATGCGGATAAGTTTGGCACCACCACGATCGATATCAATATCGATGCGCGTTGCGCCCGCATCAAGGCTATTTTCCACCAGCTCTTTCACCACGGAAGCCGGCCTTTCGACAACTTCGCCCGCTGCTATCTGGTTAGCAAGTTGCGGCGGCAGTACCTTGATCGGCATAGCGGCTCCTGTGGCAGGCGATTATAAACCGCCCTTAAGTCTGTGGAATAGTTAAGGTTTGGCCGAGCTGTACCTCGCCAGACTTCATGTGATTTGCGGTTTTAATGTCATTCATACTGACACCATATTTACTCGCGATTGCCGACAACGTATCACCACGTTTCACTTTATGTTTTGCCGGTTTCTTCGAGGCTTTTGCCGTTGTTCCGGAAGATGTGCGGGTGCCCGCGGGCACTTTCAATCTCTGGCCGACCCAAACCCCGTCTTTTTTCAATTTATTAAGGTCACGTAGCGCCGCATTGGTCGTGCCGTAGCTGTTCGCGATACCGGTCAGTGTTTCGCCGCGGGTCACTTTATGGATCTGCGTGGCACCGGCTGCACCGGCGGTCACTTCAATCGGCCCCGGCTGACGGGTGGTGCTGGCTGCCGCGCTATTGTCTGCTGCCGCCGCTGCTGATGAGGCCAGCAGCGGGCGGTTTTCGACCTTTGGGCCGTTTTGTATCGGATGCGACTGGAAATAATTACGCAGACCGATGTGAATGGCCCTCGCAATTTTATCCTGGTACGCGCTGCTGCCCAGCAGCCGCTCCTCAGTTGAGTTACTGATAAAGCCGGTTTCCACCAGCAATGAAGGAATATCCGGCGAACGTAATACGCCCAGACTGGCGTGCTCCGGTTTCGCTTTATGCAACGAGCCGACGGAGCGCAGTTCACGCAGAACGCGGGTTGCGACGTCGTAACCTACGCGTTGTGAATGCCCGAACTGCAAATCGAGCACGGCCTGACTCAGATACGGGTCGGATGCAGTATTCGCCAGCACATCACCCGCGCCGCCGAGCAGTTCGGATTGCTTCTCGTGCTGCTCCAGCCAGTTACCCATTTCGCTGTTCGCACGGCGGTTCGACAATACCCAGACCGATGCACCACGCGCGCTGCGGCTTGGCGCGGCATCGGCGTGAATGGAAACCAGAACGTTGGCATTTTTCTTACGCGCGACGTCTGAACGTCCCATCACAGAAATAAAGTAATCGCCGTCACGGGTTAATACCGGCTGGAACATCGGATCAGCATTCAGAATCGCCTGTAATTTGCGGGCGATAGCGATGGTGACATTCTTTTCTTTCAGGCCGCCCGCGCCGATAGCACCGGGATCCTGTCCGCCGTGACCGGCATCAATCGCGACAATGATTTTGCTGTCACTGGTACTGACGGTTGAGGAACGCGAGTTATCCGGTGCGACAGTCGTGGAAACCACTTTAGTCTGATCGTTGGTAAACGGATTAGATTTAGAGGACGGAGTGACCGTTTTGCCTGCATTAGGCGAAGGCGTATTGGTGGCCGTTACAACCGGCGCAGTTCGGCGCGGCGCGGGCGCAGAGGCATTCATAGTCAGCACGACCGTATACTGGCTGCCGTCTTTTTGTTTCGTCGCGTTGGTTCTGACTTTCTGATTCAGTTCAAACACCAGGCGCTGACTTTGTGCATTGGGTGGCGTACTGGCACGCACACGCGTCACCAGATTCTGACCATTGAAATTGAGCGGCAACCCTTTCATCACGCCGTCCTGGCGGATATCCATCACCACACGTTCAGGATTATGCAGCGGGAAAAACGAGTAATCCGGCGAACCGTCAAACGTAATCGTGACTGTCGACTGCGTCTGCCCGTTGGAAACATTGATGTTTTTCATACCCGCCGCAAAAACCGGCGATGCCAGCACGGCAGACAACATCAGCGTCGATAGCAACATCGCCGCTGAAGTAAACAGAGAGGTAAAACGTAAATTCATCGCGTGATCATCCTTGCTGTTGAACACGATGCAGCAAATTTATGCCAGAATCAGAAACCGCCACCAGCGTCGCGGTGCGCCCGGTCTGGGAATAATCCAGCGTCAGTTCAATATCCGGTTCGGGTAACACGCCAGCGCCCTGCTGCGGCCATTCGACCAGACAAATGGCGTCTTGTGCGAAATAATCGCGGATCCCCATAAACTCCAGCTCTTCCGGATCAGCAAGACGGTATAAATCAAAATGATAGACGGCAATCGTTTCCAGCTGATAAGGCTCAACCAGGGTGTAAGTCGGGCTTTTCACATTGCCCTGATGCCCCAATGCCTGAAGAAATCCCCGGCTAAAGGTTGTTTTACCGGCTCCCAGGTCGCCATAAAGATGGATAACCGTTGAGCCTTCGCAGGCTTTCGCCAGAGAAGCACCTAGTTGCAGCGTTGCCGCTTCGTCGGGTAAAGAGATATTAAGTTGATTCATTCAGTGATATCTATTTCTTCAGGTCTGGATTAACTAACGGGGCAATCACCGCTAAAAGATCAGTTGCCAGCATTCCGCGCGTTCCCTGCCGGTGGGCAATTTCGTCTGCGGCAGCGCCATGTACGACTGAACCCGCGCAGGCTGCATCAAATACATTGAGTTTCTGAGCCAGCAATCCGCCAATGATACCAGAAAGCACGTCGCCCATACCGCCGGATGCCATTCCGGCATTGCCGACATCCGCCACTGCCATTTCACCCTGTTCACTGGCAATCAGGCTGCCTGCACCTTTTAGCACCACCACGCCGCCATAATGCGCCGCGAGTTTTTGCGCCGAAAGTAAGCGGTCACTCTCAATATCCTTCACGCTGCAACCGAGTAAACGGGCGGCTTCGCCAGGATGAGGCGTCAGTACGCGATTTTGCCGTTTCCGTGGATTGATTGCCAGCAGGTTAAGCGCATCAGCATCCCATAAGGCCGGTTTATCCCACTTTGCCGCGCGATCCACTGCCTGTTTACCCCATTCTTTCTGGCCTAAACCGGGGCCGATGACGAGTACATCCGCCCATTCAAGCCCTTCATCAAGTGATTCTGCGCTCAGTTCCTGCACCATCAGCTCAGGTCTGGCCGTCAGTAAGGGACCGGCATGCTCTTTGTGAGTGAGTACTCGCACCAGTCCGGCACCAGTACGCAAAGCCGCTTCCGACGCCATACGGATCGCACCGGCAAATCCTGTATCGCCGCCCACCACCAGCAAACGTCCGTGCTCACCTTTATGAGAACACGGGCGGCGCGGATGCAACCATTGACTAAGCTGCGAAGCGTCAAGCCGCTGCAATGCCGCAACATGCCCACTCAGCCAGCTTTCCAGCCCAAGCGCATCACAATGTAATTTGCCGGTGTAATCGCGCGCCTGACCGGTCAGTAAACCGGGTTTCAGGGCAATGAAACTGACGGTGTGCGTGGCGTGTACCGCCTTCCCCGCTGTCTGACCGGTCTGCGCATCAAGACCCGAAGGAATATCTAGAGAGATGACAGGCAAAGACGCCGAATTAATGGCAGCAATCAGGGAATCATAAGGTGCGCGCGGCGCAGAGGATAAACCGGTGCCAAGCAAACCATCGATAATCAAATCGGTGTCGTGCGGCCACGCGGATTCGGCTGCACTGACAGCTCCGCCGCCTTTCAGCCAGCCCTGTCGCGCCGTCTCTGCCTCTTCCGGCAAGGGTTTATTGCCTTCCACGGCCAGCAGGGTGACGCGTATTCCGGCGGTTTTCGCCAGACGGGCGATTTCGAAACCGTCGCCGCCGTTATTGCCGTGACCACATAAAATCAGCCAGTGACGCGTTTGCGGAAACTCACGCTGCGCCAGCAAAAACGCGGCTTTTGCCGCACGTTGCATCAGCGTAAACAGAGAAATCCCCGTTTCCTGCGCGGCCTGACGCTCAGCTTGTCGCAGCCAGTCAGCAGAAAACACGGAATGTGGTAAACTCGCCTCGTTTCGTTTTTCACGTTGGTTCGTCATGACACTCCCTCTCGATCTCGTTCAACTGGCTCAACATATCAAGCAATGGGGCCAATCGCTAGGCTTCCAGCAGGTTGGCATCTGCGATACAGACTTATCTGTCGAAGAGCCCCAACTGCAAGACTGGCTTGATAAACAATATCATGGCGAGATGGACTGGATGGCACGCCACGGCTTGCTACGCGCCCGTCCGCATGAATTATTGCCCGGCACGTTGCGGGTGATCAGCGTGCGCATGAACTATCTGCCCGCCAAAGCCGCCTTTGCCAAAACCCTGAATAATCCGCAACTCGGTTACGTCAGCCGATATGCCCTGGGGCGCGACTATCACAAAGTGTTGCGCCAGCGGTTAAAAAAACTGGGCGACATGATCCAGGCGCACTGCACTGAACATGCTGACCAGAATGTCACCTTCCGACCTTTTGTTGATTCCGCACCGGTCATGGAACGCCCGCTGGCAGCGAAAGCCGGTCTTGGCTGGGTTGGTAAACACTCACTTATTCTTAACCGTGAATCCGGTTCGTGGTTCTTTCTCGGCGAACTGCTGATTGATTTACCGCTACCTGTCGATCAGCCGCAGGAAGAAAAGTGCGGAAAGTGCGTGGCCTGCATCACCACTTGCCCGACCGGTGCCATCGTCGCGCCTTATACCGTTGATGCCCGGCGCTGTATTTCCTATCTGACTATCGAACTGGAAGGCGCGATACCGGAAGAATTTCGGCCTCTGATGGGTAACCGCATCTACGGCTGCGATGACTGCCAGCTGATCTGCCCATGGAACCGTTATTCGCAACTCACTGATGAAGAAGACTTTAGCCCGCGCGCCGCACTGCATGCGCCGGAGCTGATTGCTTTATTTGGCTGGACGGAAGAGAAGTTTTTACGCATTACAGAAGGGTCGCCGATACGACGTATCGGACATTTGCGCTGGCTGCGCAATATTGCGGTGGCGTTGGGCAACGCGCCCTACTCGCAGGAAGTGATGGATTCTCTGCATTCGCGTGAAGGGGAAAATACGCTGCTGGATGAACATATCAGCTGGGCTATCGCGCAACAGGTAGAAAGAAGAAAGGAACATCGTGTCGAAGTGCAAACATTACAGCAGAAACGGCTGATCCGTGCGGTGGAAAAAGGTTTGCCAAGGGATGCATAACTTTTCCCTGAAGACTATGATCCGTATTGCATAATTTTCTGTGCATAAAAATAAAAATGCTTTGCCAATCAAGTGCAAAAAAAAGAGCAAGAGATCGTCATAACGTTTCGTTATAAATTCATTTTTATTTAAATCAATTAGTTAGATTTTGGCAATATGGCAAGCGCAAAAAACAGACAGTGTAAAAAAACAACTAAACCTGTGGATAAGTCTGTTTAAAAAAATAATACAAACCGTGTAATGATTGTTTCATTCGCGCACGAAATATGCACCAGAAAGGCATAAAGAAATGATTTTATATCGAAGAAGAAATTTGGAGCGGGAAACGAGACTCGAACTCGCGACCCCGACCTTGGCAAGGTCGTGCTCTACCAACTGAGCTATTC
>NZ_QZWI01000010.1 GCF_003614975.1 Rahnella bruchi
GCCCTGCCAATCTTTATTCAGGATATGAATCCGTGGCTGGCGGGTCTGGTGACCACCTCGCTGGTGGCATCGATTTTCGTCAGCGTCAGTACCGTTGCACTGGCGATTGCCTCGCTGATTGTGAAAGATTTTTACGTGCCTTACCGCAACCCGACGCCTGAACGCGAGTTTAAAATGACCCGCTGGCTGTCGCTGCTGATTGGTTTCCTGCCGCTGATTTTCGTGCTGCTGGTGCCGGAAGTGCTGAAACTGTCGTTCTTCACCCGCGCCATCCGCCTGTCGATTTCCGTGGTGGCGGTAATGGCATTCTACCTGCCGTTCTTTAAAAGTGCGCGCGGGGCCAACGCCGGCCTGATCGGTGCCTGCGTGGTGACTTCCGTCTGGTATCTGCTCGGCGATCCGTTTGGTATCAACAATATGTATATTGCGCTGGTCACACCGGCCATCATTATGGTGATTGACCGGCTGATCCCCCAGCGCGCAGTAAAAAGTAAAAATGCACACCTTATTCAAAAGTCTGGAGCCTTAAGATGACCACTGAAACGCTAACCGTCGAACGCAGCGGTAAAGTGCACACCGCCGAACATGACGCCGCGCGCCGTGACGCTATGCTGCCGTCAGATTGCCCGCAAAACCATGCCGCCAATCTGCTGCCTTTGCCCGATGGCAGCCTGTTATGCACCTGGTTTGCCGGTACACAGGAAGGTATCGCGGACATCTCCATCTATCTTTCACGACTGGAAAAAGGTGCGAAAATCTGGAGTCAGCCGGTGAAACTTTCTGAAGATGCCAGCCGTTCGGAGCAAAATCCGGTGCTATTCCTCGACCCGGATAATGTGCTGTGGCTGATGTACACCGCGCAGAAATCCGGCAATCAGGACACCGCGATTGTGCGTTTTCGCCAGTCTCAGGATCTGGGCAAAAGCTGGGGAGACATCGGCACACTGCTCAGGGAACCCGGCACCTTTATCCGTCAGCCGGTGACTGTACTGGCCAATGGCGACTGGCTGCTGCCGGTGTTTTACTGCCGCACACAGCCGGGTGAAAAATGGGTCGGCAACAATGATGACAGCGCCGTTAAAATTTCCAGCGATAAGGGAAAAAACTGGCGTGACGTTGCGGTACCGGAAAGCACTGGCTGCGTGCACATGAATATCACGCCGCTGCACGACGGCAGCCTGCTGGCGTTGTACCGCAGCCGCTGGGCGGATTTCATCTACCAGAGCCGTTCCGTGGATGGAGGTAACAGCTGGAGCGCGCCGCAGCCGACCGCGTTGCCTAACAACAACTCGTCGATTCAGGTGACAACGCTCGCCAACGGGCATCTGGCGCTGGTGTTCAATAACCTGAGTGCTGCGGATGCCAGCGAACGCCGGGAATCACTGTATGACGAAATTGAAGATGAGGAAGACGATGTGCGCGTTGAAACAACAGCCGTAACCGGTGCCCGCACGGCATTCTGGGGTGCACCGCGCGCACCGATGACGCTGGCGATTTCCGAAGACGGGGGCCGTTCATGGCCTTACCTGCGCAATCTGGAAACCGGCGACGGCTACTGCATGACCAATAACTCGCAGCAAAAACTCAACCGCGAGTTCTCTTATCCCAGCATCAAACAAGGGGTGAAAGGAGAATTACACATCGCCTTCACCTACTACCGGCAGGCAATCAAATACGTCTGCGTCGAAGAATCCTGGGTGAAAGGCTGACGCTTATCCGGCCCGCCCAGTGCGGGCTTTTTTATTAAGGAGACCCTCATGATCACAGGTAATTTAGGCGCGCTGGAACTGGCTACGCTGCCCGCTGCACTGCTCAGAATTTTGATGCGGCCGGAATGTTCACTGGAAGCACTTTGCGCGCGGGAAGATGGACGTTTTCAGCCACCGGGAGCGGAATGGTTTTGCAGTATCGGTAATGCGAATACATCGCCCGCCGCAGAGCGCCATACGGAATTTCATCGCGAATGGCTGGATATTCAGGTGGTGCTGGAAGGAGAAGAAATCATTGGATTTGATACCCAAAATGCTACCGGACAATCTGCGGTAGAGCGCAAGCCCGATCTGTATATTCTCGACAATCCCGAGCTGGCCAATGAGATATTGCTTCGCAGCGGTGACTTTGTGACGTTCGCGCCTGGCGAGCCGCATCGTGCATTGTGTTGCACCACACATCCTGCAGTGGTGCGTAAAGCGGTGTTCAAAGTGCCGGCATCAGCGTTAAAGGAGTAAGCCATGAGCAATACACCGCTTAAACACGCGCTGGTGACAGGTTGCAGCTCAGGTATTGGTGAAACGGTGTGCCTGACATTGCTGGCGCAGGGCTGGACGGTGACCGGTCTGGCGCGCCGCGAAGTGAGCTTTCAACACCCTCACTTTCACGCAGTGCCGCTTGATATCACCGACACGGCAAAACTGACAGCAGTGCTGGAAACACTGCCTCAGGTGGATGCCGTGATCCACGCCGCAGGCATGATGAAAGCGGCACCGCTCGGGCAGTTGGATCCGCAGGCCAGCGAGGCGTTATGGAGACTGCACATCGGCGTGGCAGAAGTGCTTGCCGACCGGCTGGTGGAAAATATGCCGGACGGCGGGCGCATCGTGTTGCTCGGCAGCAGGACGTCATCGGGTGTTGCCGGTCGCAGCCAGTATGTGGCGACCAAATCCGCCATGACCGGTATGGCGCGCAGCTGGGCAGCAGAGCTGGCACCGCGCGGCATTACCGTCAATATTGTGGCCCCCGGCGCGACGCAAACCCCGATGCTGGATAACCCGCAACGACAAAGTTCTCCTCCAAAATTACCGCCGATTGGACGGTTTATACAGCCACAAGAAGTCGCCGATTTAGTCTGTTATTTACTCTCTCCTTCTGCTGCTGCGATCACCGGTCAGCAATTAATAATTTGCGGCGGCGCATCGCTGTAACTCAATTAGCATTTCTTAGAACCTATCCCAATAGGATTTTATGGAGTGCCCTCGATTCCGTAGACAGTTCCTTGTATCTCAAAATATAGGTCAGACTTGTCTACAGGCTCGGGGGCACTCCAAAGATCAACTGGGTGCTCTGAGCATGGTGACCAGTGCGGTTTTGCTATGGAATACACTTTACATTCAGGAGGCGTTGTCACATCCTCGCAATTCGGGGGAAACTCCTATGGAGGAGCACCTGGCAAGATTATCGCCGCTGATATATGGCCATATAAATATGCTGGGACATTATGCGTTTTCGTTACCAGAAGCTATTTTCAAGGGCGAGTTAAGACCGTTAAATATAAATACAAACAATGAATTAACCTCTTAGCGTGGTTTTTTACTTCATTGGACCTCGACCCCCTAAACCAAGCTGTTCCTGTTCGATGTCGCTGGCCAACACCAGGTGAACTTTGGGTATGACGTTGAGCAGGCCAAGCTGGCGATGATGCAATGCGGGAAATCTACCCCGCCAGATATCTGGCTATTTCTGATGTTGTCGCGCAAAGGCTATGCCCTAAAGCGCTTTCGTAAACCGCCAAGCCCCTTGCTAACTCACAATAATAATAAGGGCAGTCATATTATTGACTGCCCTTTTTTACTGATTTTGTTTGAACCTGTTTCCTAAAATAACATAACGTTCAACGCGTTCACTCAGTTGCCTGAGCCGGTTCGGCAGGTCTTTGTGAACGAAATCCTCGGGGACATCAAAGTCATCAATGTGGGCAACCAGATACTCATGCACTTTCTCGAGTATGGCCAACAGAGAAATATTGTGTTTGGCATCGTGGGTCGCAGTCTGAAAAGGAAGATATTTTTCGTCCCATGCTAAAGCATAGAGATTCATAAAATGGTCTCTTGCCTCCCTGAAGGGACGCTGGTCGAACATTTCCAGGATAAAGAAAAAGCACGGGATTTTTAATGCATTGATCCTTGCGAGTTCAACGTCTCGCCGCCGCCGCAAAATTTTCAAATTGGCAAAACGTGATTTTATGCAGGCGATGGGGTTAAGCACCCTCACCTTGTCATGCATCACCGGTTCTTCAGTATCACCCAGGGCGATTAAAAACGGTTCTGTATTTAACAAGAGTTTTTTATCGCTGAAGTCACCCAATTCAAAACCGGCTGGCCAGTCAATTACATCCACGGTATTAGCGATTTCAGGATCTTCCGGGTCAGAAAAATATCTGCCATCAACCTGCTTAATTTCTTTCGTCTTGCTGTCTATCAGCAAGAACCGTGCGACCGAGGGGGGATTTCCGTTAGCGTTCAATGAAACATCAACGTGTAGGGCATGTGCAATGGCATTTACATCATGTTTGTTCGCTGAATAATCTACGTCGATGGAGGTGACCAGTCGCTCATCCGGCAGCTCGTCACCATACTGGTCATGGAAATAGGAAACCCAATATTGTACCGCCTGGCCGCCGACCGTGATCACGGCGTCACGCAGCTGGTCACCGCTAGCGATGAGCTGAGTATTCAGAAGATAGGCTTGTTCGAATGGGGGAATTGCTTCATTTTCAGACATAAAAAAACCATCATTGAATGATGGTTCATTTTGCCGCAGTATTCCTAATCAAGCAAAGCTAACTGGCTGCTTAGACGAGAATTTTGAAGAGACACTGTAGCGTGATTTCGGCGCAGGTTTGTACTCGCGATCACCGCGTAGAACTTCTTTTGCCACTCTGTCATAGCGGGCATGTTGTTCTGACTTAACGATTGATGGAGACATTTGACGTTACCTGAGTACAAACATTTTTGTTGGATTGCATCAAATATACGCTGCCAATCTATCGCTTGCAATTACTTCTAAAAGAACAGGCGCAACATTCAATCCGGCACACGCAGCCAGTCGCATAGTGACATATTGAAGTGGTTTACTGAATTTGGCCACCTGAACAGAGGTGATACGCTCACCTCAGAACACTACGTGGCCACAGTGAAAAGCGGCGACCCGAACACCCGGAGATTGTGTGGAGTTAGAGCTCGGTCACGTTGCTGCTTTCAGTCGTCAACAGAGGAGCCAATCTGGGTTAGAACTCTTGACGAGTCGGCCGTAGAACAATTTCATTAATATCAACATCTGCCGGTTGTTCAATGGCAAAAGCAATTGCGCGGGCAACAGATGCTGCAGGTATAGCCTGTTTATAAAACTCCAAAACATTTTCTGATGCCGTGCCGGATGTAGAGTATTTCAGATCGCTTTCTACTGCGCCGGGCTCAATTGACGTCACGCGGACTTTATCTCCAACCTCTTGCCTTAAACCTTCTGAAATTGCCCTCACGGCAAATTTCGTGCCCGAATAGACCGTACCGCCGGGTGCAAATACCTTAATACCTGCGACTGAACTCAGATTAATGATGTGCCCACTTTCTTGTGCCAGGAAGCGAGGCAACACTGCGGCGATACCATAAAGCGTGCCTTTCAAGTTGACATCAATCATCGCGTCCCATTCGTCAGTATTGACCTCTGACATCGGGCGGATGGGCATCAGACCGGCATTGTTAATGAGAACGTCAAGTCTACCAAAATCTCTGATAACGGCTGAAACGACGGACTCAACTTGATGCTTATCAGTAACATCGAGCAAATAACCTCTGACATCCCCACCGCCGCGGGTAATTTCCTCGATGACTTCCTCTGTTTTAGATTGTCTGCGTGCTGCGATTGCAACCTTAGCACCACGACTGGCAAGGAGCCGAGCAACCTCAGCCCCAATCCCTGTATTACCGCCGGTGATTAAAATCACTTTATTCTCTATGCCATTGTTCATGATATGTCCCTTGAATTTGTTAACGCTGCGCGTTGTAAACCGGATAATCAGTAAAACCTTCACCCGTCCCGCCATACAGCGTGGCGGCATTAAGATCGTTATATGCCCAACCGTTCGCTATGCGTTCAGGGAGATCAGGGTTGGCGATAAATGGACGACCAAATGCGATGAGATCAGCCAACTGCTCCTCGACCATCCGGGCTCCACGTTCTGGTGTGTATCGACCGGCATAGATGATGCGTCCACTGAATATCGCGCGGATCTCACGGCGGAACGCTTCGGGTAAGTCGGGGGCATTTTCCCAGTCGGCTTCGGCTATGGACACATAGGCAACACCCGCGTTTTCCAGGATTTTTACCGCTTCGACGTAGGTCTTATGCGGATCACTTTCAACCAGGCCGATATAGACGCGGTCTTCATCTGTGCTTGAAAATAAAGGCGTGAAGCGAACGCCCAGACGATTTGGCCCTATTGCATGAGTGATAGCCTGAACAATTTCATCAAGAAACCGCAGTCGATTTTCAACAGAACCGCCGTATTCATCCTTACGCTGGTTTGCATGCTCTGAAATGAACTGATTAACCAAATAACCATTCGCAGCATGGATCTCGACCCCATCAAAACCTGCACTGATGGCATTTTTCGCCGCCTGGGCATATAAATTAACGAGGTCTTTAATTTCTGACCGGGTCAGTTCGCGAGGAATTGAAGGGGTAACCAAGGTGCCCGTACCTGACCCCGTTTCAATAAAAGCCTTTGCTTGTTCAGCATGAATCGCTGAAGGAGCCACGGGGGCACTTTCTTCTGGTTGCAGTGCGGAATGAGAAACGCGTCCCACATGCCAAAGTTGGGCAAAAATAATCCCCCCTTCGGCATGTACCGCGCGGGTCACTTTTTTCCACCCCTCAATGTGTTGCTCAGTATAAATTCCCGGTGTCCAGGCATAACCTTGTCCACGAGGCTCAATCTGAGTACCTTCAGTGATCATGAAACCTGCACCCGCGCGTTGGCGGTAATATTCGGCCATGAGGTCGGTGGGCACATTACCGGGTTGTTCACTTCTTTGGCGCGTCAGTGGGGGGAATACAATGCGATTTTTAAGGGTATAAGGACCAAGCTGAGTTGGCTCGAATAAGGCTTTATGATTCATAAGGATTTTCCATGAGTGATCATCGTAAGAGGTGACAGGTGGGCATCCTGTCACCTTCACTTCGTCAACAGTTATGCACCCAGCTGCTTAATCAGCTGGGCCGCCGTTGCTGCCGAGGACGTTGGGTTTTGCCCGGTGATGAGTAAGCCATCGCTGACCACATAAGAACTCCAGTCCGCCCCTTTCGAGTAAATGCCGCCTTTGGCAATCAGCTCGTCTTCTACCAGGAAAGGCACAATCTGCGTCAGGCCCACGGCTTCCTCTTCGCTGTTGGTAAAACCGGTGACCTTACGGCCTTCTACCAGGGGTTTTCCCTCCGGGGTTTTGACATGGCGCAGCACGCCAGGCGCGTGGCAGACCAGTGCTACGTGTTTGTTTGCGGCCAGGAAGGCTTCGATAAGGGCGACGGAGTGTTTATCTTCGGCAAGGTCCCACAGAGGGCCGTGACCACCCGGATAAAAAACGGCGTCGTAATCAGCTTGTGAAACGCTGTCGAGGCGAACCGTTGACGCCAGGTGCGCTGTAGCTTCTGCGTCTGCCTCGAAGCGGTGGGTTTGTTCGGTCTGGAAGTCAGGCTCATTACTTTTTGGGTCTAACGGCGGGTTACCGCCTTTCGGTGAAGCCAGCGTAATTTCCGCGCCGGCGTCTTTGAAGGCGTAGTAAGGCGCAGCCAGCTCTTCCAGCCAGAAGCCGGTTTGGCGGCCGGTGTTACCCAGTTTGTCGTGTGAGGTTAAGACCATCAGAATTTTCATCACTACTCTCCTGCATTTCAAAGCGATAGTTGAATTAGACCAGTCGTCTAATTAGGTGGTAAATATTAGACCGGTCGTATATTAATTGAGTACAAAAAACGGCTCTATACTGAGTACCCCCTTGCTAGGGGGTAATATGAATAATTTTTCTTGTCGTGAGCAGCGCTGAATCAAACGGGCCAGTATTTCGAACAATCTTGACCATGACGCTTGCACCTACCCAAAGCTGGTAGAGACTTTCTGCCACGGTGCGAGGTGTATCGTCAATAGTGAGAGACCCCTCGGCTACACCCGTTTCTAACGCTTGTGCCAGACGCGAGATTATCCCTGAAGTGCCTGCCTCTAGCGTTAAGCGCATCGTGTCCGAAAGATCGGCAACTTCAGCGCCTAATTTCACGGCAAGACACTTCCCCTGACAGTCAGAGAACGACTGAGATTCACGCCACTGCTGCCAGTAGTTCATCAGTCGCTGAGCCATATTGAGACCTGGCTGGCCCAGTGTCCTGTCGATATCGGCGAGATAATCATCAAAATAGTGTGCCAGCATGTCTGCGCCAAAAGCTTCTTTCGAACTAAAGTAATGATAGAAAGAGCCTTTAGGCACACCAGCATCTTTGAGTATTTCGTTCAATCCGACCGCAGAAAATCCTTTACCCGCCATAATACGCTGGCCTGTCGCCAGAATGTGCTCGCGGATTTCATTGCTATGTAGTTGAGTTGTCGTATTCATATGTTTAATTTACCAAGAACTAGACCAGTCGTCTATAGGTAAGTTAAAACTATTCCAGTGTGCTAACGCTTATTTGTAGATTTCAGCAGTACCGTACAGATGGTTATCGCCACCGGCTGAAATAATACGGTAAGACGTTGCACCATGTTCAGTCGCTTTCGCCGCCAGTTTGTCCTGCAGGTCGCTCAAATTGCTTCCTACAGCTGAAGCGTTGATCACCCCAATACTTTGCCCCTTCACGGGTACAGCGTTGACTTCCGTCGCGGCAACAGTGGCAAAAGAAGCGGCAGTGAGTACCATTACGGTGAAGGCTTTAGTTACGTTTTTCATGATCATATCCTCATTACATTATTTTTAAGTACACTTTACACGTAGGTAAGTGGGTATATTTTTAGGCACTGAATTCATTTAAAAAATTCGTTCAATGCCCTGGGAGACAAGTATAAATGGGGACCTTGCATGTCCCTTATCCCATTACTCTTCAATGAATCGCAGCAGGTCTTCATTAATCGTCCCGGCTTGGGTGATTGTCATCCCGTGGCCAAATCCTGCATAGACTTTGAGCTGTGCATCTTTGACAAGTTGCGCGGACAGAATGGCAGAGTCGGCCAGCGGAACGATCTGATCGTCATCACCATGCATGATCAGGGTTGGCACATCGATTTTCTTAAGGTCATCGGTGAAATCAACCTCGGAGAACTGTTTGATACAGTCATATTGACCTTTGATCCCACCCCGCATGCCCTGAAGCCAGAAGCTTTCTCTCACACCCTCTGAAGGCGTCTCTGACGAACGGTTATAGTTGAAAAATGGCGTGGTCAAATCCTTGTAGAACTGAGAACGGTCTTTTTCGACCGCAGCACGGATGCCATCAAACACTTCCATAGGCAGACCGCTAGGATTTTTCTCACTTTGCAGCATAACCGGCGGTACTGCGCCGATAAGTACGGCTTTGCTGACGCGCGCCGAGCCATACGTACCGATATAGCGTGCGACTTCACCACCGCCGGTCGAGTGTCCAACCAGAACAACGTCGTGGAGATCTAACTGCTCGATGAGTGATGATAAATCTTCAGCGTAGGTATCCATATCATTGCCGTCCCACGTCTGACTCGAGTTGCCATGGCTGCGGCGGTCATGAGCGATGACACGGAACCCCTGCTGACCGAAGAACAACATTTGCGCGTCCCATGCATCACTCGATAATGGCCAGCCGTGGGAAAAAATAATGGTTTGTCCCTTGCCAAAGTCTTTATATGCAATCTTAGAACCGTCTTTCACCTGAATAGTTTTCATCTCTTTATTCTCTTTTCTGTTGGCGACGCCTCATGGGCGGAGCATTTGATTTAAAAGTATTTTTCTTCGTATATTGATTTTTACACTGGGCAGTCATTGAAAGAATGACTGGCCTAGAAAGCATTTAACTGATGTTTACTGAGATAAACTTTGTGCCGCTTTTTCGATCACCGCCGCAATTTTTTCAGGCTGCGATGCGTAAATGGCATGGTTGCCTTTCAATTCAGTGACGGTGCTGTGCGCGCGTTTAGCCATGAAGCGCTCCAGTTCTGGATTAATAGCACGATCCTGCGTCGCCACGACGGCCCAGCTTGGCTTCGTTTTCCATGCCGGAACGCCTGCCGGGGCAGTGAATGCCGCTACTGCAGGCATGAGTTGAGAGTGCGCCAACAGATTTGTCTCTTTGACGGGCAAGTCAGCTGCAAAGTCAGCGTGGAAATTTTCCGGTTTGATATAAAGGAAGTGATCTGGCGTTTCAGTAATTGACTGAGCGGCTGGCGGATATTTTTTGGCCAGACTCAGCAATGAGTCACCTTGCTCCGGCTGGAACGCTGCGATGTAAACCAGACCTGCAACAGAGGGGTCATTTCCCGCGTCACTGATGATCATTCCGGCGTAGCTATGGCCAACCAGCAGTGATTTACCACTTTGTAATGCCAGAACGCGTCGAGTCGCAGCGACATCATCAGCCAGCGAGGTTTGCGGCTCCTGAACAATCGACACGTTGTAGCCTGCTTTATTCAGAATGCGAGCCACCGGATCCCAACCTGAACCATCAACAAAAGCGCCATGTACCAGAACGATGTTTTTTACCGGCGCAGCCATTGAAGACTGGGCATAAACAGACAGAACCAGGCTTAAAGCCAGCGTGGTCAATGATTTTTTAAACATGATGTATTTCCTTCAATTGTCATTTTTTTAGTTAATACCCTGACATCCTGGCTCCCTGCCTTACAGGCCAGCGGACGGACATTCAGGTGTGTAATGTTGTCCAGATTTGCTCAGTGGGGAGGGCTTAAAGAACTCCCTCCTCACGTGATTAACCGTTATGCACCCAGCTGTTTAATCAGTTCTTCTGCCGCCTCGGTAGAGGAGGTTGGGTTTTGCCCGGTGATCAGCAGGCCGTCAGTAACAACATAAGAACTCCAGTCCGCTCCTTTCGAGTAAATCCCGCCTTTGGCAATCAAATCGTCTTCTACCAGGAAAGGCACAATCTGCGTCAGGCCCACGGCGTCCTCTTCACTGTTGGTAAAACCGGTGACCTTACGGCCTTCTACCAGCGGTTTTCCCTCCGGGGTTTTGACATGGCGCAGCACGCCAGGCGCATGGCAGACCAGTGCTACGTGTTTGTTTGCGGCCAGGAAGGCTTCGATAAGGGCGATGGAGTTTTTATCTTCGGCCAGGTCCCACAGAGGGCCGTGACCACCCGGATAAAAAACGGCGTCGTAATCAGCTTGTGAAACGCTGTCGAGGCGAACCGTTGACGCCAGGTGCGCTGTAGCTTCTGCGTCTGCCTCGAAGCGGTGGGTCTGTTCGGTCTGGAAGTCAGGCTCATTACTTTTTGGGTCTAACGGCGGGTTACCGCCTTTCGGTGAAGCCAGCGTAATTTCCGCGCCGGCGTCTTTGAAGGCGTAGTAAGGCGCAGCCAGCTCTTCCAGCCAGAAGCCGGTTTGGCGGCCGGTGTCACCCAGTTTGTCGTGTGAAGTTAAGACCATCAGAATTTTCATCACTACTCTCCTGTATTTCATATCGATAGTTGAATTAGACCAGTCGTCTATATTGTTCTTAAATAAAAACGTTTCACCTGTGCCTGTTATTCCGGCCAACTCTGCGTGCTGTTTCATTCTGCCGGAACGGCTGTCGTGCTATGTCGCCTAGTCGCCGTTGCCATGTGTGTAAGCCAACTCATAATAGACCGGTCGTCTAGAGATAATTAATAAAACTTTTCATCTTTTTCGTGCCAGAGCACTTTCATATAGCGGGTGCCTGTTCCGATAACATAACGCACTAATATTAATGCTTATTCAACTGAGTTTTCCTCCTGTCGATGATGCACTTAGTTAACTATTTTTGCCCATACTGCCTGAGCATTTGTGAATTCACGCAGGCCGAAGTGGGAGAGCTCGCGACCATACCCACTCTTTTTCACACCGCCAACCGGGATGCGTGCATTCGTGGCAGAAAATCCGTTGATGAATACCCCTCCTGTTTCTAAACGCCGCGCGATTCGCTGGGCACGGGAAACGTCGCGGGTCCAAAGATTGCCCCCTAAGCCGTAATCGCTGGTATTTGCCAGCTCAATAGCATGCTCAATGTCATCTGCGACAGTAATAGTTGCAACAGGGCCGAAGGTTTCCTCATCAAATGCAGCCATTCCCGGGCCCACTTCGCCCAATACGGTAGGCTCATAGAAGTTACCAGGGCCCGCGATTTTATACCCCCCAAGAAGACGTGTCGCGCCGGCTGCGAGAGTTCGTTCTACTTGATGATGTAATTCTTCACGCAAATCTTTTCGCGCCATGGGCCCGATCCTATTTTGCGGGTCCAGCGGATCGCCAACCTTCAACTGTCTGACGGCCGCGATGAATTTTTGGGTGAATTCCTCCGCGATGGGTTTTTCCAAAATAAACCGTTTCGCGGCTAAGCACACCTGGCCCGCATTTTGGAATCGCGCTTCAACACCCGCGGTAACAGCCAAATCAATATTGGCGTCAGCGAGCACGATAAATGCGTCTGATCCACCCAGCTCAAGCAAGCTTTTTTTCAATGCTTTGCCTGCAATCGCCGATACGGCAGACCCCGCCCGCATACTCCCCGTCAATGTCACTGCGGCAATGCGATCATCCTCAATCACTTCTGCAACAGTTTCGTTATCAGCAATAAGATTGGCGAATAAACCTTTAGGGAAGCCCGCACTCTCATAAGCATCCTGCAAAGCATAGGCAGAGCCCATCACATTGGGCGCGTGCTTGAGGATAAAACCGTTACCCGACAGCATAATTGGGCCCGAAGCGCGAATGACCTGCCATAAAGGGAAGTTCCAGGGCATGACGGCCAAAATTGAGCCAATCGGCAGATAGGAGACATGTACCTGGTCGTCATTTTCGACAGAAACAGGTTCATCTGCGAGGATTGCCGGGCCATTGCTGGCAATCCAATCAATTGTCGCTGCACACTTCTCAACTTCTGCACGGGCTGCTGCCAGTGTTTTCCCCATTTCAGCGGTGATGATCCCTGCCAAATTTTCTGAGCGTTCGCGCAGAATCGCTGATAAACGACGATAAGCTTCTACGCGTTTCGGCATGGGAGTAGCACGCCACAGGCGAAAAGCCGCGTTATTACCTGCCAGCATGCTTTCTACTTCGTCTGCCGTTTGGAATGCATAAGTCGCGATCAACTCGTCCGTCGCAGGATTACGTGAAGTCGCGACATCAAGAGAAAGCGTATTCTGTGTGACATGTTGGGATGACATAGTTTTTGCCTCATAAACGGTTTAAGAGAAGCACGTTGTGTGCTTCGATAAAATTCAGTTTAGGCAGATCGAATCATCCCTGGAAGGCGTCTTGTTATCCTATGACTGGGAGTCATAGGCAACGTGACGGGGAATATAGGTCACCAGAGAAAGGTCGGGTCTTCCCTCTGGCGTAAGAGCGACATAGGTAAATTCAATATGTCCGGAAGTAGGATGCAAAATCCGCTTGCTCCCCTCCCCCATACCTTTCACTTCCGTATCCAGCCACCACTCTTTGAATTCCGGGCTTTTTTCAGAGAGTTCTTCAATGAGATGGTCAAAAGGCTTTTTGTCCTGAGCATGGGCGCGTGATGCGCGGAAAACGGAGATCATCCCTCGAGCCATCTGCTCCCAATCCAGGATCTGGGTGCGATATGGCCTATAAAGAAACAGCAGGCGCAACGTATTACGCTCATGAGGTTGCAGCGAACCATAATCAATAAACAAATCAGCAATAGCATCATTCCAGGCAAGAATATCAAGTCGGGCATTTCTCACATAGGCCGGAATGGGATCGATAGCGCGCACTAACCTTTCCAGTCCATCACTCACGCCATTCTCAAGGGAATGTGGTACCGGCTCTTCGCGCGGTGAAAGGGCAAAAAGATGGGATGACTCAATTCGGTTAAGTTTTAGAACTTTGGCTATACGCTGGAGTGCATCTGCCGAAGGTTTAATCTCTCTCCCCTGCTCAAGCCAGGTATACCAACTCACACTGACCCCAGCCAAGACGGCGACTTCTTCACGACGTAAACCGGGTGTACGGCGAGTACCCTGTTGCATGCCGAAGTCCTGAGGATTAAGACGTGCGCGCCGGCTTACAAGGAAAGCACCGAGTTCACGACGCTGCTCTGACGTGGTTTTTTTAACCATAATAGTCTGCCTATAAATGTGCCTGTTTGACCAACGCTTCATCAAGATGCTGATGAATTTCTTATTTTCTCATCTGAACCCTATGCTAAACGATACAATTTAAGCAAAAAATCCTTCATTTCCGTGGCTAACATTGGTTGCCACGGGAGTAGAGGAAAGGATCCGACGGAAATTGCCTTTCTATCAACGAGGCAAGAATGCATGGGGCCTGCATCTTTCTCTATTCGCGCTAACGGTGCGTGACTTCCCACTGACGTGTGAAAAACTGGTCAAGGTGTTCCACTGCCTGATCGACGTACTCCGGGACGTCGTACATCTGATAATGGCGCGCGCCTGCGATTTCAATGACCGGTTGCGCAGCTCGAGCCAACCCAGCGAGTCGGTAACCGTCTTCAAATGAGCCGGTTGTCCCCGCCGAGTTTCCTGCAACGATAACTTGCACCGGCTGCGTGAGCAGAGTTTCCGCCAGATGGAAAGCATCGAAGCCAAGAATCAACGCATCACTCAAGTAATGGCGGCGATTAGTGGAGTTCACGTGTTGTCCACGCTCGGTTCGGTAGTAAGTGATAGCCTGCAGCATATCGATGTCCGCTATACCCGCTGCGGTGGCCTCGGACAACGTATCAGGGATCCATTGATGCAGTACCGGCGCAGTGCCGTGGGCTTCGTTTATCGCTTGCGCGGCGATGGTTTCCAGGAGGCGGCTGAGGCCGTCATCTGCTGCAACCATTTTTCGAAAAGCATTGCCGATATCGCTAGGTACCACGACCCCCAAGGCCTTTACGCGATGGTCAATCATCGTTCCGGCTGCTGCGTAACCGCCGCCAGCGCAAACGCCCAACATGCCAATACGCCCGTCGTCAACCTGGTTTTGCCTAATCAGGAAATCGACGGCAGCGCGCAGATCGGCGATACGGGCCGCCGGACTTTCCAGATCACGTGGCTGGCCGGAACTCGCACCTTGATAGGCAGGGTCGAACGTTAGAACGATGAACCCCCGCGCTGCCAGCGCGCGCGCGTAGTTGGCGGCGATCTGCTCCTTGACGCTGCTACCAGGCCCGGTGATGACAAGCGCGGGATAGCGCTTCAAGGGATCCCCAGTGGGAGGCATGTACAGGTAGGCGGCGATGGCAAAAGTGTCACGCGCAAATGTGGTGGACCGGCATTGGACGGTGTTCATAATGGTGTTTCCCAAGTAAAATACTATTGAAGATAACATAGTACAATATGGAACTAGAATATGTTTAAACAATTTCAGTCATGTACTATAAATAAAGACGGGCGGGATGGATGAGTGATGCTGCGAACATCTGGGCTCTGAACCACCGAGTGCTCAGCCTCGTTATGAACGAATGCGCCGAACAACTTGCATCGCTCGGGCTGGAAACGAAGGAATTTTTTGTACTTGGCGAAATTGAACCGTGCCGCTATCCGGCCGAACTTGCCAAACGTTTAATGTTGCCAAAGGCCAGCGTGACAGTTTATTTGCGCAACCTAGTTGCAAAAAAATTCGTTCGACGCGAGATCGATGAGGGTGACCTGCGCCGACACCGGTTGGTGTTAACTTCAGAAGGCAGATGCGCACTCGACGCAGCAACGATGGCGCTGTCTTCAAGCTTCGAGAAGCGCCTGACGCGACTGAAGGCGCAGGAACGGGCTGAACTAGAGCGTCTACTTACAACACTTGTGTGACGCGAGCACGCTGTTGGCTGAGTGGATGAATGGGTCAACCCGTAGCGCGTTTCCAAAGGCTATGCCCGTATTCGATGCGTTTGCGGGCTCAAACATCAACGTCTGTACGGAGCCATCTCGCTCTGCGAAGTAGTTCCTGTATTTATCAAGTTGCGCGTAAAACCTCGCCCTTTTGACCATGACCCAAAATCCTATTCCATTCAGACTCCGTTTTCATGAATGGAAATATATTGATAATTCCCTTCGAACAATGAATATTCATGTCGGCTAATTTTTTCCCTTGTATGTAATTTTTCAAGTCAACCAGTACGGTCAAAGCTAGTTCTGAGCCATAAACATTGGGCAGTCACGTTAAAAAGGGTCCTTACATATCACGACTTCTTTTGAAAGGAGCTAAAGCAAATCGTAAATAAGAGGATAACGACTATTCACAGGTCTGTTTATCCAATGAGGGATCATGAATTTCGTAATCTTTGTCGTGTGCACAACCGTTGCAATTGTCATCTTCAAAAAGTCCCGCAAGAACTCGCTTGCAAAAGGGCGAGGAAAATTCAGGGCGTCTGCTACATCCTACGTCATATCTTTTGTGTCGTTTTTCCTCCTGATGGGTATCGGTTCGCATTTCGATGTAAAACAAAATCCAACTAGTGCAGCAACAGAATCAAGCTCATCACCTAATAATCATTCTTTGGCAAAGTTGACCGATAGCAATGACACAGTGACCACGTTCAATCTGTCTCATCCTTATGAGAAAGCTGTTTATGACAACATCAAACAGATGCCTGACATTCAGCCAAGATTGAATATGTCTAGTGCTGACTCTGAGGCCCAGGATAAGCGTGATGGGGCGCTGATGTTCTTTAGAATCTACGGCTTGAGTGAGGATGATTTTTCCAGACTCGTTCGCCCAGTTTGCATTGGTGAAATAAACCACATGAAAGCGGTTTATCACAACGAAACCAGCCTTTGGTTACCGCTTAACAATAACAATTATGTTGTTAAAGCTGAAGAAGAACGTCGAAAGGAATGGAATAAGCAATACTATGCAAGGTTGGAAGGTGTGTATAAACGCATGAATGAATGCATGTTCACGGTAAGCCAGCAGCAGCCCATGCACATCCTGCGTCAGCCGGGAATTAAATAACAAACAAGCCGCCAATCTAGGCGGCTTGTTTATGTGCGCCTGACATTTTCAGCATCTCGGATGCAATCTTCATATGAGCTCATAAATTATCTCACGAGGGCCAATGTTAAGGATAAAAATCAAACACACTAATTATCCCCTCGGATACTTAAAAAGAATACATTCCATTAATGTGTCCTATGGGACACATTAAAGGAAACAGAATGATTGTTATCGACTGCTTTATATTATGAAGGTAGCCACTGTATTCGCATCAATACAACTGATACCCAAAATAGACGTGAACTTTGGGCGGCTTTAAAAAGTACCCCGGCAGCATCGCGATACCAGCCTAAACCTAACCTCATCCAGCGAGGCGTGAAGCTGTTGGTTACCGCTGGGATGAAAAGGGATCTTTAGTGAAAACTATCAAAATGTAAGGCTTGTGGGTCGTTCGTGACACTATCGACTGCCGCTTGCTGGAGCTTTCGAAAAAACGTGTTGAAATGAAGGCCGACCGCAGGGTAGCTAAAAAGGCCAATTTCCACTCACAGCAAGCCGATAGGCAGAGTGGTCATCAGGGCTGCTATGAGCGAGAGCTCAACCATGGTTACATAACTCACCTTGCCATATCGGGATCAATGGGGAGCAGCTGATTGGCTATAGCCAATAAATCAATGCGTTATACTCCACTTCCAATAAAAAAGCCCCACACCCACCTTTCGGCAAATGCGGGGTTTAGCAATCGCTTAACGTAAAACCAAATTACATCTGGATCAGATGTTTGATTTTCACGTCTGGATTGGTCTCGGCAGCGTAATCAACGCCGTTCAGGCCGAAGCCGAACAGACGCATGAACTCGCTTTTGTAACCCGCGAAATCAGTCAGTTCAGCGATGTTATCGTTGGTGACTTCATCCCACAGCTTGCCGACTTCTGCCTGTACTTCCGGCGCGATTTCTTTCAGGTCAGCGCGCAGACGGCCTTCGTTATCGACCAGCGGTTCAGCGCCATACAGGCTGTCTTTGTACAGACCATAAACCTGCTCGATACAACCTTCGTGCGTGCCCTTCTCTTTCATCACTTTGAACAGCAGGGAAAGATACAGCGGCATCACAGGGATGGCAGAACTCGCCTGCGTCACAACGGCTTTCAGTACGGAAACACGTGCGTCGCCGCCCTGAGTGGCCAGTGAGCTGCGGATATCCAGAACGCGTTTGTCCAGATCCTTCTTCGCTTCACCGATTGAACCGTTCCAGTAGATGTCCTGCGTCACTTCTTCACCCAGGTAGGTGAACGCCGTGGTTTTCGCGCCGTTAGCCAGCACACCGGCGGCTTTCAGGTCATCAATCCACATCTGCCAGTCTTCGCCGCCCATGACCGCTACAGTGCCCGCGATTTCTTCAGGAGAAGCCGGTTCCAGCGTGGTTTCGTTGATGGTTTCTTTGTCGGTATTGATGCCGCGAATAGTGACTTGCTTACCGATTGGTTTCAGGGTGGAGTTGAACACTTCACCGGTTTTCGGATGGGTACGGCGCGGCGCTGCCAGGCTGTAAACCACCAGATCAACCTGACCTAAATCTTGTTTGATCAGCTCAATGGTCTTTTGCTTCACTTCATCAGAGAACGCGTCGCCGTTGATGCTTTTTGCGTACAGACCTTTTGCGTCCGCAAATTCTTCGAAGGCAGCGGAGTTGTACCAGCCTGCGGTAGCAGTTTTAGATTCATCGCCCGGACGTTCAAAGAAGATGCCCAGCGTTGCTGCGTCAGAACCGAAAGCAGCTGAGATGCGGGCAGCGAGGCCGTAACCGGTAGATGCGCCGATCACCAGAACTTTTTTCGGACCGCCTTCGATTTTGCCTTGCGCGGTAACGTAGTCGATTTGTTCTTTAACGTTCGCCTTGCAACCTTCCGGATGGGCAGTAACACAGATAAAGCCACGGATGCGTGGTTTGATAATCATATAGACCTCATTGCAACTGTCTCAGTAAATTGGCCGATAGAATATAGGTTTGCGCCGTTTCAGGCAAAACCTGCTGCTTTATCCCATCGTAAACAGACTTCTCTGAAGCAAATACAGCGCTTATTTTACCCGAGCGGATAAAAACGAACCGCGATATCCTCTTCGGGAAAGTGTAATGCACTTCCCGCCTCACTCCTGCGCCGCATTCAGTATTTTCCGAAATTTTAGTATCTGCGTTGTAATCCAAGACTAATTTTCCCTGCTGCCTACCAAAATCCTCAACATGAGTTAGATTTAGAGCTTGTGTGATATACATCACACAAAACATGACAACAATAATGAAATACAGGGAGCACTTGTGACTCAGAAACTCAACAGCGGGCAGGAAAGCGAGGCGAAGAAAACGCCACCGCCGACCGAACCGCTGGTAAAAGTAATTGCGTTTATTGCCACCCTCGGTGGTTTATTGTTTGGCTACGATACAGGGGTAATTGCAGGCGCGCTGCTGTTCATGAAGCACGATCTGCATCTGACGTCGGTAACGACCGGGATGGTCACCAGTTTCCTGATACTGGGTTCTGCCATCGGTGCGATCTTTGCGGGACGGGTCGCTGACCGGTTCGGGCGAAAAAAAATTATTCTGGTGATGGCAATAATATTTATGGCCGGTTCGCTGGGTTGCGCTATGGCACCCAACGTCGTGCTGATGATTATGTTCCGCTTTATTCTCGGTCTGGCCGTCGGTGGCGCAGCAGCGATTGTGCCGATTTATATCGCCGAAATCGTGCCTTCTAACCGCCGCTGGCAGTTCGTCACCTTGCAGGAACTGATGATCGTCTCCGGCCAACTGATTGCTTACACCAGTAACGCGGCCATTAACGAAGTCTGGGGCGGCGAAACCACCTGGCGATGGATGCTGGGCGTTGCCTGTGTTCCGGCGGTGATTTTGTGGGTCGGTATGTTATTCCTGCCTGACACGCCGCGCTGGTACGCGATGCATGGCCGCTATCGTGAAGCACGTGATGTGCTGGAACGCACGCGTAAAGCAGGCAGAGTTGAGAAAGAACTGAGCGAGATCCGCAGTTCCATGAGTTCCAAAAGCGAGAAGCATTCCCGCCGCCAGAAAACGATTTCCGTCTGGATGAAACGCCTAGTATTTCTGGGAATTGGTATCGCCATGCTTCAACAACTCTCCGGCGTGAATACCATCATGTTCTACGCGCCGACCATGTTGCAGGCCACAGGGTTAAGCACGAATGCGTCTCTGATGGCAACTATCGCCAACGGGGTCATTTCAGTGATCATGACGTTCGTGGGCATCATGCTTCTCAGCCGTTTCGGCCGCCGTCCGCTGCTGCTGACCGGTCAGATTGGTTGTACGCTGACGCTTCTGGCCATCGGACTGGTAACCTGGCTGATGCCGGAAACGGTGAACGGCCATCCAGATGCAGTTCGCAGCTATCTGGTATTAGGCGGTATGCTGATTTTCCTGTGCTTCCAGCAGGGTGCGCTGTCGCCGGTGACCTGGCTGCTGCTGTCGGAAATGTTCCCGATGCGCATCCGGGGCATGGCTAACGGCGTATCAGTCTTTGCTATGCAGATGACCAACTTCTCCATCGCCTTTATGTTCCCGATCATGCTGGATACCATCGGACTGACGATGTCCTTCTTCTGCTTTGCCGCCATCGGTGTCGCAGGGGGGATTTTCGCGATCATCTTCGCACCGGAAACACAGGGAAAAACGTTAGAGCAGATTGAAAAACACTTCAAAAAGCATTTACAGGATG
Source organism: Rahnella bruchi (assembly GCF_003614975.1). GTDB lineage: Bacteria > Pseudomonadota > Gammaproteobacteria > Enterobacterales > Enterobacteriaceae > Rahnella > Rahnella bruchi. The sequence goes on from NZ_QZWI01000010.1 coordinate 20,620, forward strand.
AACCGGCACCGCAGGAAGCGGGAAGTTAAGCGCGCGATGTAATCATTTTACCGGTCAGGCTCTCGTCTGGCCGGTAAAACAGGCTAACGATAAAGTGTCATATTTGACCTTTTAATGACTAATTTCTTAATGATTTTGCCGAAACTGCATCTTTAACAACCAAATGGTTCAAATATGACACTTTGCAGCTTATAATGAGATACCTTGTTTAATTTCTCACCAAATGAGTCTGATCGTGTCAAATATGACCCCCAGAAACGTAGAAATTTTACTTTCTCAGCTTTCCGAAAATGAGAAGCAGTTATTCATCGAACGTTTAAGCGCGTTTCAGCGTTTCCCTTTTGAACCATCCAAACTGACACCACTCATCATTCAAAAAATGAAACAGCAAAACATTACCTATGAAGAAATGGCTCTGCAAATTGGCATTTCTTTATCGACATTTAAAAGAATGATTGCAGACCCAGCGGGTTCAAAAACCCTCAATCTCAATGCATTACTTAAAGAGCTTGGGATAAAAGTATGGCTCGAAAACTAGAGGTGTGGTTGTACGACGAAGTGGCCGGAATATTAACTGAGCGTGAAAGTAAGTATGAGTTTTCATATGGCGCCGCCTACATGGGTCCCGCCCTATCCATAAGCATGCCGGTCAGAGCAGAACCTTACATAAGTGAGGACTTGCATCCTTTCTTCAAAGGACTGGCTCCCGAAGGATGGTTGCGCAAGCGCTACTCTGAAATCCAGAAAATCGACTCCAGGGACTTATTCGGCCTACTCATGCATAACGGTGACGATTTGCTGGGTGCCATCGTGATTAAAGAGAAAAAATCATGAATTCAGAACACTGTCTGATCAATTTAAGCCAGTTGAAGGGTGCCGAAATCGAGACCGGATATTCCACAAAAGGCATCAAACACTTACTACAAAATCCCGGGATGATGCCGGATTTACCGTTTACACGCAGACAGTTTATACAGGAACAACCTCAACGTCAGAAAGGCATGAGCATATCGGGTTACCAACCTAAATTATCGTTAGCCATTGAGGATAATGAATTTCGGGTGGTGAGCAACGGCGGGACGTATATTCTGAAACCTTCTCCTGAAGAGTATCCTCATCTTGCCGAAAATGAACACGCGACAATGTCTGTAATGGCTCGCCTTAAATTCATTGTTCCTCCTTTCGGCCTCGTCAGGTTCAGCAAAGAGGAGAGAGACCAACAGAGTGAGCTTGCCTACGTGATAAGAAGATATGACCGCGGGCAGACAGGTGATGACCGCATGCATCAGGAGCAACTCGACGGTGCGATGGGCATCAGCGATAAATACGGGTCTATCGACGATAAAAAAGCGGTAAGTTATCAAAGGGCCGCCCGTTTTTTGCTGGATAACCTGGGCAATAGTCTGACGAATAAACGCGATATTTTCCTACGTATCGTTTATGCCTATGTACTTGGAAATAATGATTTTCATCTGCGCAATTTTGGCATTTTACTTCCCCAAAATGCCCCGCCTTCGCTCGCTCCCGTTTATGACTTTATCAGTGTTGTTCCTTACCCCACAGCCTTTGGTGAATATCTCGCTTTGCCACTCCTCGAAAGGGAAGAAAACGATCAGGAAAGTGCCCCTGGCCTTGACTCGCCTTACGGTGAGTATACCGGCGCTGATTTTGTCTCCCTGGGGGAAGGGATCGGGATCCAAAATCAACTTGTACGAAAATGGTTACTTAACGTAATAAGAAGCCACCAGCTCATCATCGATACTTACAATGAAAGTCATATGCCTGCAGAGCAGCGTGACAAAGTTCTGGAATATGTTTCACGCAGAATATATCTGCTGGAGGTTATGGATTTACCCTGACCCACCAGGAAAACACATTCCGACTCCGTTATTCACCCAGCTCAATGCACAGATATTTCATTTCCAGGTAATCGTCCATACCGTAACTTGAGCCTTCACGTCCCAGACCGGATTGTTTGATGCCACCGAAAGGCGCGACTTCATTTGAAATCAAACCGGTGTTAATCCCCACCATGCCGTATTCCAGCGCTTCCGGAACCCGCCACTGGCGCGCTGCGTCGCGGGTAAAAATGTATGCCGCAAGGCCAAATTCAGTGTCGTTTGCCATCGCCACGACCTGCGCTTCATCGGTAAAACTAAATACGGGCGCCACCGGTCCGAACGTTTCTTCACGAGCAAATTTCATCGCAGAAGTGACATTCCCGATAACCGTCGGCTGGAAGAAAGAGCCGCCCAACGCATCCGGCTGACCGCCGGTCAGTAAGGTGGCCCCCTGCGATAACGCGTCTTCTATATGCTCCTTCACTTTGCTGACCGCTGCCTGGTCGATAAGCGGCCCCTGTGTGATGCCGGCTTTTGTACCGTCGCCCACGCGGAGCTTTTCCACTTCTTCGACCAGTCTGGCGATAAGTGCCGGATAAATGCCCTCCTGGACATAAATCCGGTTAGCGCAGACGCAGGTTTGTCCGCTGTTACGAAACTTAGAGGCCATGACCCCGGCTACAGCACGTTCGAGATTGGCGTCATCGAACACGATAAATGGCGCGTTACCGCCCAGTTCCAGCGAGAGCTTCTTCACCGTCGGCGCACTTTGCGCCATCAGGATCCGGCCCACTTCTGTTGATCCGGTAAAGCTCAGTTTGCGCACAACCGGACTGTCACACAGCACTTTACCGGTGGCCTGCGCTGAACCAGTGATCACCTGCAATACGCCTGCCGGAATACCGGCTTCCATCGCCAGTTGACCGAGCGCTAACGCACTGAGCGGAGTTTGTTCCGCAGGTTTGACGATCATCGAGCAGCCCGCAGCCAGTGCCGGTGCGGCTTTTCGGGTGATCATCGCTGCCGGGAAATTCCATGGGGTGATCGCCGCGCATACGCCGATCGGTTGTTTCAGAATCAGCATTCGTTGCGATGCCTGAACCGGAGCCAGAACGCTGCCCTCTACGCGTTTGGCTTCTTCGGCAAACCATTCGATAAAGGAAGCGGCGTAGACAATTTCACCCTTTGCTTCCGCCAGCGGTTTGCCCTGTTCTGCTGTCAGTATCGCTGCTAAGTCGTCGGCGTGTTCCAGCATCAGCTGCGCCCATTTCTGCATCAGCGCGGCACGCTGTTTTGCGGTTTTTTCCTTCCAGCCCCGCTGCGCCTGTTCGGCATACACAATAGCCTGTGCCGTTTGCGCCGTGGTGATTTGCGGAACGCAGCCGATGACTGCACCGGTTGCCGGATTAATCACCTCTTCGAATTCGCCGCTTTCGCTGTCATACCATTCGCCATTGATCAGGCATTGCTGGCGTAAAAGACTTTGATGTTTCAGTTGCATAAATTGCCTCAGTCAGCCAGAACGCGGGATAAAATCGCCAGTGCGTCTTTGAACTGGGCATCAGGAATGGTCAGCGGATAAAGGAAGCGGATCACGTTACCGTGTACACCGCAGCTGAGCATCAGCAAACCGGCATCCAGCGCTTTACGCAGATAGTGTTTTGTCAGCTCAGCGGAAGGTTTGCCGGTGGCCGGGTCGTTAAATTCAGCCGCCACCATCGAACCACGAGCACGGACATCGACCAGCGCCGGACATGTCGCTTTGGCTTTCTCCAGCACTTCCACCAGCTCTGCCCCTAAACGGCTGGCGCGGTCGCACAATTTTTCTTCTTCGATGATGTCGAGCACGGCAAGGGCCGATGCCACCGCCAGCGGATTACCGGCATAAGTTCCGCCCAGACCGCCCGGCTCAGGCGCATCCATCAGTTCAGCGAGACCTGACACACCGGAAATCGGTATCCCGCCGCCGAGACTTTTCGCCATCGTAACGATGTCAGGTTTTGCATCCGGATAATAATCTGAGGCAAACATTTTGCCGGTACGGGCAAAACCGGTCTGCACCTCGTCAGCAATCATGACAATGCCGTGACGGTCGCAAATTTCACGTAATCCCTTCACGAAATCTTCAGGCGCGATGTTGAAACCGCCCTCCCCCTGCACCGGTTCATACAAAATCGCTGCTACCTGTTGCGGACTTATGTCGCTGCGGAAAATACGTTCGATGCTCTCCAGCGCCATTTCAGTCGTAACGCCATGAACCGCGTTCGGATATTGCGCGTGAAAAACGGAGGCAGGAAAAGGCCCGAAACCGACTTTGTAAGGAACTACTTTGCCCGTCAGCGCCATAGTCAGCAGCGTACGGCCGTGGAACGCGCCGGAGAAAGTCAGAATCCCGGGGCGACCGGTTGCAGCGCGGGCAATTTTCACCGCGTTTTCGACCGCTTCCGCGCCGGTACTGAAGAATGTCGTTTTGGCTTTGCCATTGACCGGAGAAATTGCATTGATGCGCTCGGCCAGGCTTATAAAGCTGGCATAAGGAACAATCTGATAGGCCGTATGCGTGAAAAGATCGAGCTGTTTGCGGATCGCTTCAACAATTTTTGGGTGACGATGACCTGTGTTTAACACGGCAATCCCGGCAGTGAAATCAATGTATTCCCGTCCTTGCTCATCCCACAGCGTGGCGTTCTCTGCCTTCGCCGCGTAGAAATCACACATTACGCCAACACCTCTTGGGGTCGCTTCTTTACGGCGTTTTTCCAGTTCACTGTGACTCATCTTTCGCTCCTGCATGAAGGTTGATGTTGTAGATTGCCGATTGCAAGGTGAACAATTTGTCGAAATAGCAATCCGTTCTTGTTTTTTATCCCGCCAGCGGCTCTATAATCTAGAACCACTTTTAATTATTTTTAGGTACCACTTTGCGTTCACTGCTTTCTGACCTCATTTCACAGCGCCTGGCAGACAGTTCTGCAGGTACACTAAATAAGCGCGTTTATCAGGCGTTGCAGCAGGCTATTTTCGACGGCAGTATCATGCCCGGCAGCCGTTTACCTGCTTCGCGTGACCTGGCTAAAGAGCTGGCCATTTCGCGAAATACTGTGCTGGCGTCGTATGACCAATTGCAGGCAGAGGGTTACATTCAGACCCGTACCGGAAGTGGAACCTTCGTCACATCAGATTTACCCAAAGATGGTGTGATTGCTGATAACGCTGTCCATCATTGCACGCCGGTTCTCAGCCATGTTGTACTTTCAGAACGCGGCGTCCGGCTACTGAAGCGCACAGGCGTTGCTTCGCAACAATGGGGCGCATTTATGCCGGGTGTGCCTGACGTCAAAAAGTTTCCGCATGATATCTGGCGCAAACTTCAGAACCGGTTGAGCCGGCATCTGCACCCTGAGTTCCTTACCTATTCTCGCCACGGCGGATGCCCGGAGCTGCAACAAGCACTGGCGGATTATCTGCGTATTGCACGTTCTGTCGATTGCACGGCTGAACAAATCCTTATCACATCAGGTACACATCAGGCCCTGGATTTACTGGCGAAAATGTTGTGTGACCCTGGCGATGTCGCATGGATCGAGGAACCGAGTTACTGGGGGATCCGTAATGTGCTGACCATCAATGGCGTGGATATCCAGCCGGTACTGGTAGATGAAAATGGTATGGCTCCGCCTGACGATTTTTCCGCTAATACAGAAAATTTTCGAGTACCTAAACTCATTTGTGTGACACCTTCACATCACTATCCGCTCGGATCGGTCATGAGTCTGGCGCGTCGTCAAAAAATTCTGGCGCTGGCCAGCGGGCAAGGCAGTTGGGTGATTGAGGATGATTACGACAGTGAGTTCCGTTATTCGGGCAGCCCGATTCCGGCATTGCAGGGGCTAAGCAGCGATGCACCGGTAATTTATATCGGAACATTCAGCAAAACGTTATACCCGGCGATGCGAATCAGTTACGTTGTTCTACCCCGCACGCTGGCGTCACGCTTAAAAATCGCACACTCGGAGTTATACCGTGGCGGGAACGGGTTGACACAACTAACCCTTGCCGAATTTATTCGCGAAGGACACTACGCAGCGCATATCCGCAAAATGCGTCTGATCTACGGCAAGCGCAGAAATGCGCTAACACGTCTCATTGAAGAGGAACTTGGCCCCGAATATCTAAGTGAGGGCAGTAACGCTGGATTGCATCTTATTCTTTCCTTGCCAGATTCTGTTGATGACGTTGCTTTGTGTGCAGAGCTTGAACTGTTGAACATCCTTGCACGCCCACTTTCAGCTTATTACTCGCGCCCTGCCCCGCGGCGAGGATTATTGCTTGGGTATGCTTGTGTCCCTGAGGAAGAAATAGAAATCGCATTCGGACATATCGTCCGTTGCCTGAAACGCAGGTTGCAATTAGAGGGTTCACTACGAAAATGAGAATCTGTGATTTTGTGATTTTGTGATTTTGTGATTTTGTGATTTTGTGATTTTGTGATTTTGTGATTACAGAATCACTTAATCTCAGGAGTTTGCAATCACTAAATCCAAACATCTCAACATCCTGTGATCAACCACTAATCTTTTAATCCCACAATCCTGGAATCTTTGAATCACAAGATTGGATTACTAAATCCCACAATCCTTTAATCATGTAATCTAAAAATCCTAAGATTTGTAAACATCAATCCTGTAATCCTATAATTCTTAAATCCTAATCCTGACCTCACAGAACCCCAGGATGGACATCCTATAATCCCAGAATCACTCTCATGATCTCCGGTTCATATCATCACAGCTCCCGATTCCAGAATCCTATCATCCTGAAAATTTGTCAGTTGACCATACAATCTTAAGATTCTTTTGAAATCCTGAGATTACACAATCCTTACCCCCTCAATTATTCATCATTTAACTCATTGATATTAATACAATGATTACATAATCACATAATCTTATTCCAAGATTAAATCTTATAATCCTGAAATCACATTCACTGCGCCACTCTCTGTAAAAGGATTTAAGGATTACAAGATTTCATAATCCTATAATGCGTTCACATCGCCTGTTGAGATTGTGTAAGGTCAGAATCATAGAATCCCATTAGGCGTAGACCCCTGGGATTCAGTAAATAAATCCTATAATCCTGACACTTTTAGAATCCCATAATTCCGTGATGGTGGCATTGCCATCTCCGGAGCGCAGAATGTTGAGATGTTGAGATGTTGAGATGTTGAGATGTTGAGATGTTGAGATGTTGAGATGTTGAGATGTTGAGATGTTGAGATGGTGAGATGGTGAGATGGTGAGATGGTGAGATGGTGAGATGGTGAGATGGTGAGATGGTGAGATGGTGAGATTTTAAATGTACGGCTAATCTTGTCCATACATTTTTATTTCACAGACATATCAGTTAAAGGATGGCATCAGAATCCAGCATTCCTAAAATTCAGAGATTTAGAGATTTAGAGATTTAGAGATTTAGAGATTTAATAATCAGCAGATTGGAGGATGTACACTAACCCTCATAAATGTTTGTTAAACCTTAATCTGAAGATTCTGTAATCCTCAAATCATACAATCTTCACCGTATAGAATCCTCAAATTAATAAAACAGGATATCTCAGATGGTGAGATACCAAATCAACTCAACCTTACTGAATCCTGTAATCATGGGATAATGAAATTCTATAATCCTTAGATATTGAAATCTCCGGATGCAAACTTTATAGTAGTATCTCAATCCTGTGATTCATGGATTAGTAAATCCCATAATCCTAAGATTACAAACTATATGAATCCTAAAATCTTATGATTTTGGAATCCTGTTATCTTCACTGAACGCTTCATCAAGAGGTTGTCATGGCAGCGAAAATTATTTCCTTCCTAAACGGGAAGGGCGGAGTAGGGAAAACCACGACATCAATAAACATAGCAACTTGTCTGGCGAGACAAGGCCATAAAGTGGTGATGGTTGATACTGATCCGCAGGGAAGCATCAGCAACTGGTACGACGAAAGTAAATGTCAGTTCGACCTGGCAGAAGCAGCTTCAGAAAAAGAAGTCTATACCGTACGCAAGCAACTGAAAGAATACGATTACGTAGTGATTGATGGAGCCGCTGCAATTTCAGCCATTTCATCCGCAGCAGTGATGGTCAGCGATTTAGTTCTGATCCCCGTAACACCGTCACCATTAGATTTTGCCGCTTGTGGCGCTATTTTGGCCGTTGTGGAAGCTCGCGAAAACCTGCAACCAGTAATTGCGCGCTTTCTGATCACCAAAAAAGTGGCTTCAGCTAAAATGCTTGAAGTATTAAAAGTATCCATTGCCGATACGGGTGTTCCTGCACTGCGTACCGGTACGACCCAACGCCAGGTTTACATCCGAACCATGATGGATGGTGGCACCGTTTTCGATACAACGGACGGGAATGCGAAGGGTGAAATTGAAATTATGACCAGAGAAATCACGGAGTTGCTGAAATGAAAATGAAACTTGGCCAGCACAGACAACTGACCACAGCACTGGACGCTGTAGCAAAACCACCTGCATCGGTGAAAAAATTACAGACTAATATCGATGAAGAACTGCATCGTCGGTTCAAAACCAGCTGTTTCCTGCAAGATCGCGAAATGAAAGACGTTCTGACAGAATTGATCCAAGCCTGGCTCATCCACAACGAACGCGCTTAATATTATGATCGCTGGCAGGATCGGGTCTTACAGGCCCGTTTCTGACTGCATCTAGTCTGTAACCCTTGCACTGTCTGCCCTAAACCCTAATCAGCTCCTTCCTGAAGCTTTCTCTCCGTTGTTATCAGATCCCAAGATCAAATAATGTTTTGTTTATTTTATAAGTTTAGATCTTTCTCTTTAGGGAGGGTTTTTACTTATTATTATCATGAGGTTAGAACACTCATTGTGGAGTGATTTCCTGCCCGAGGTGGAGATCCTTCATGTTTGATGTGGATCCTTTTCATGGTCAATGTAGAGTCTTTTTCTGTGGATAATTTCTTTAGAGATCAGATCATTATGTACGTGGAAGGATTTTCTGTGGATATTTTACGCGATAACCCGCTCTTCACCTCGTAATGACCAGTTTAATGACTAACATACTGTCATCACAGACTTTTCTTATAAGTGGAAACATTTCCTGATCCCATAGGAAACAGAGATATGTGGAAGAATTTCCTGTGACAGCGTCACGTGATGTCACTAACAGACAAAAGTGATCCCTGAACACCTATGGAACAGCTCAGGAAAGGGCTGATCGCAGGATGCAAAACGGTTATGTGGAGATTTTTCCTGATCCCTTAAAGGGTATATGTGGAAACATTATCTGATCTAGAAATGAGAAATTCTTAATGGGATCAGAGAAGTAGTGATAAAAATCAACGTGTTATTAATTTGGTGACGTTGTCACATGCCTATATGTGGAGCTTTTTCCTGATCCTGATGGCAATTTGCAAAGGCTAATAGGTACTCACAAAATAGAGCAATCCTGTTAAGTGGAAAGATTTCCTGATCCCGGAGTCATCCATATGTGGAAAGATTTTCTGCAAAGTGATCGCTGGCCTTATGTGGAATCATTTCCTGATCTCCCTCCCGCTGTGGCGCTAATGTGGAGACATTTTCTGATCCCACTGTCTGCTATATGTGGAAAGTTTTCCTGATGATCCCTCCCTAGACAAGAACGAGGCTAGAAAAAGAAATGAGAAGGAGGTCACACTGCTGAAATTGACGATTAAACACTCAACCACACCTCTAATGTGGAGGAATTATCTGATCACTGGCAGTGATGAGGGGCTCAAATGCCTGTCCGGCAGATTAAAGATCCCTGAAGGAATATGTGGAGAAATTTCCTGTAAAAGTGTGGTCGATCCAGCATGTTAAAAAAAGGATCCCTGATGCGCTGGAAATCCTTATGTGGAGAATTTTCCTGATCTGTTTTTTTTGATCATCATTTATCTATATGATTTTAATATAATAAATAACTTTTGTTTTTACTTTACGGCAGCATTTTTTATGTGGAATAATTTACCTTCTTTCCACTTATGGATCCTGCTACATGGAACTGAATAAACTCACAGTAGTTCAGGGGAACGATCTTCTTGAAGGCGCATACAGCGTCACTCTGGATGAAATGCGCTTGCTTAACCTCGCGCTGGCTCAAATTGATAGCAGGAAACCGCAACCGGATACGCTTTATCGACTTTTCCCTCAGGATTATCAGCGGATCTACGGGGTAAACCCGACAAGCAGCCACCGCCAGTTACGCGAAGCAGCTGAAAGTCTGATGAAAAAACCGGTCACCATCTACAAACCTGATGTGAAAACCGGCAAGGTACGTACTGTGCAGCTCTCCTGGTTCTCGCGTCTGGAATACGTCAGCAGTGATGATCACAGCGCGGTTGTGCTGAGATTCGGGCAGGACGTTGCGCCGTATCTCTATGAACTTAAAGAATCTTTCACCAAACTCAATTTCGCTAACATAGCGAAACTTGATACCCCGTTTTCCGTGCGCCTGTATGGCTGGCTAATCAAAGCCAAGAACCTCTACGGGCGACGCAGCGGCAAAGCCATTGAAGTGACGCTGGATCTTAACTGGATGCGCGAGAAGGCCGGTTTGGCGGGCAAATACGAGGACTATCGTGACTTCCGTCAGAAGCTGCTTGAGCCGACGATCAACCGGATCAACGCCAATACCGACATCTCTGTCGTCTGGGAACCGGTAAAGCAGGGCAGAACCGTAGTATCTATCAAATTTGCCTATGTGGATGAATCGGCTCCAGAAGCCAGCAAGCCGTTGCGTCCGCGTTTACCACGGCGTCCGCGTGCTGTTGCAGGGTCCGCTCTCGAAGGGGAGTGGGCACGACGTTGCATTGCAATCTTTGAAGAGTATCTCGATAAATTAAGCTCCTACGATGTCGAGGAAAAGGCCACGTTGCCGGATCTGCGCAAGCTATCAGGCTGGTACAAGATGATTGGCGAGAAGAATAAACAAAAAGAAATTCTCTCTGAAGTCAGTTCTCGCAGCAAAAAAGCCGCGGCCTGAAAACCTGGTTTCCGACCCAAACTTGAACGGCGTATCGATAGTAAGATATGCCGTTTTTTATTGACCGGCATCTGGAAAAGATATGTGGTTTCTCAGCAGTTCTCTTATGTTATAGGGCTTACGGTGTTAGTGAGTACTTACTGGGTGTGATCAGGTAATCTTTCCACATTAGCCGTTTTGGCGGCTTTTTCAGCGGACTGAATCGAAAGTGATAAGGCATAGGTTACAAAAAGGGATCACGCGAGACGTATACTCCAGGACGGATGCCAGTTTCTACTGTAAATAAGACCTAGGATGTAAGTGAGTACTTACACCATGCGCCGTGCATATTCTTTGATTACCGCCCTGCACCAGTGCACCGACATTTCATCGTCATCAGTGATGGGTATAGCTAAAAAATGGCTTAATTAATCAAAAAATAACATGACAAATTTATCGAATTTAACTTGATTGTTCGAAGAGGTTTTTTGGGCATTAAGAAATAACTAACAGCTATAAGCCATATTTTTTCGTTGTTAGACAAGGCCAAACGGCGTCCTTACTCTTTGTCATGTTTTGTAAACCGTTTGCACTCCTTACAGATGAGGGATCTCTTTTGGCTACGTTATTACGTTCTTCCTTCGCGCCAGCTGGACAACGCGTGCGCCGCACTGCCTCTTTCAAAATCGCATTACTGGCCAGCGCGGTAATGTTGTCCTCTTTTGCTTACGCTGATGATGTCTTAAAAGAAGGCATCACACCGGCAACCGATGCCAGCCAGGTTCCTGCTGCGGCGAAACTGCGCACCGATACGGTGATCGCCGGGATCTCAGAACCTCAGGGTATTTTTAACCCTTACTTTTTCGTTAACGGCTGGGATGAAAACGTCACTAACGTGATTTTCGCCCGTCTGATTGACTGGGACAGCCAGGGTAAACTGGTCCCTGGTCTGGCAGAAAGCTGGACCGTCAGCCCTGATGGCAAAACTTACACCATCAAACTGCGCCACGATCTGAAGTTCAGTGATGGCTCTCCGCTGACGGCAGAAGATGTCGCATTCACGCTGACCGTGTTGTATGACCCGAAATACGACGGCGACACGGACATCACACTGGCACACATTGCCGGTGGTGATGAGTATAAGCAGGGTAAGGCTGACAGCATCAGCGGCCTGAAAGTGATCGACCCGCTGACGTTGCAGGTCACCACCACACAGCCGGGTGCGACGACGTTGCAGAAAATTGGCGGGCCGGTGCTGTCGAAAGCGTATTACGGCAAAGGCTATTCACGCGGAAATCTTGATTACCTGCGCACGCTGCACGGTAAACCACTGGGCAATGGCCCGTATGTGTATGACAAATATATTCCGGGGCAGGAGATCCGTTTCCACGCCAATGCCAACTATTATCGTGGAGTACCGCCGACCCCGCGCTTTATCTATCGCGTGACCAATCCGTCGACTAACTTCCAGCTGTTCCAGACCGGTGACACCGATTACGACGCATTCACTTCGCGCCCGGATGATATCGAACAGCTGAAAATGCTCGGCTTTGCCAACATCAACCTGTACGGTTCCAGCGATTACAGCAAGATTGAGTTCAACGTAAGACGGCCTGCATTGCAGGATGTCAAAGTCCGTCAGGCGCTGATTTACGGCCTGGATCGTCAGAAATTGATCGACGTGGTTTATCAGGGCTACGGCTCAGTAGCGATCGAGCCGATCGCGCCGATTTCCTGGGCGTATAACACTGAAGGCGTGAACCCGTACAAATTCGATCCGGCGCAGGCAAATAAGCTGCTGGATGAAGCAGGGTGGAAAGCGGGCAGCGACGGGATCCGTGTAAAAGACGGTAAACGTCTGGAACTGACGCTGCTGGTCAGCAAAAAAGTGCTGAACGATGCGCTGATCCCGATTGCGAAAGAGAACTACCAGAAAATCGGCGTGCTGCTGAAACCACAAGTTGTGGACTTTAACGCGCTGATGTCACAACGCAAGGCCGGGAATTACGATCTGGCGTCCTTCAGCACCAGCACGCTCAACGATCCGCACGATGGCGTCTGGGATTATTACAGCACAGAATCCACGGAGTCTGGCTATAACAACCCTGAAGTCGACAAACTGATCAATGAAGGCAACGCGACGCTGGATATTGAAAAACGGAAGCCGATCTACCACGAACTGTACAAAGTACTGGCCAACGATCCGCCGGTGATCCTGCTCGGTAACCGTAAAATCCTTTCCGCCAGCAGCGCCCGTGTGACGGGGTTTAAACCGGATATTTACAACGGTCTGACCGGCAGTCTGCCGGACGTCAAAATCGTAAAATAATCCCGTTCAACCACATTGCCGCCGCACTTTTGCCGGTGCGGCGGCCTTGGGAAAGTCATGAGAAATTTTATTCTGCGTCGTTTGCTGCAAACCATCCCGATGCTGTTCCTCGCTTCACTGCTCATTTTCATGCTGTTTGCCAAAACGCCGGGCGATTTCATCGACGGAAATATCACCCTGACCGCTCAGCGCGCCGCCGAACTTAAAGCGCTCTATGGACTCGATCAACCGCTGCTCAGCCGTTATCTGCATTGGCTGGGCAATCTGCTGCGCGGCGATCTCGGCTTTTCGCTGCAATATCAGATACCCGTCAGTCAGTTGCTGAATCAGTACATCTGGAACTCCTTCCTGCTCGCCACCATTGCAATGGTGTTGTACTGGGGGATCGCGCTGGCGGTCGGCATTGTCTCGGCGATGAAACCCTATTCATTGTTTGATCACGTGGTGAGTATTGTGATATTCGCGGCGATGTCCTTTCCGACCTTCTTCCTTTGTCTGCTGCTGATCAAATGGTTCGCTGTGGACCTACACTGGTTGCCGGTGGGCGGCATGACCAATACCGGCAGCGATGCAACGGGCTGGGCGTGGGTGATGCAGGTGGCTGCGCATTTGGTATTGCCGGTGGTGGCGCTGGTGATGTTGCAGGCAGGCAGCCTGACACGCTATTTCCGCGCCAGCATGCTGGACGTCGTGCGCATGGATTTCATCCGTACTGCCCGCGCTAAAGGGCTGCGTGAGCGCACAGTCATCCTGAAACATGCGCTGCGAAATGCGCTGTTGCCGATAATCACATTGCTAGGGTTTGAGCTGCCGGGGCTGTTTTCCGGGGCGCTGATTACCGAAAAAGTCTTTAACTGGCCGGGAGCAGGGCATATTCACATTGATTCGCTGGCTGCACGTGATTATCCGGTTCTGATGGGTTTCACGTTGTTTCTGGCGGTGTTAACCATTCTTGGCAACCTGATTGCTGATGTGCTTTATGCGTGGGCTGATCCGCGTATTCGTGTGAGGTCGTGATGTTTGGCTCTTTATTTTCTACTAACCGGCGATTACGTGAAGCACAGATCCCTGCACTGGCACAAGTGACACCGTCACCCTGGTTACAGGCCTGGCGTGCTTTACGTCAGAACCGTCTGGCGATGTTCTGCCTCATTTTACTCGTTGTCATGGCGGTCTGGTGCATAGTGGGCCCTTACTATTCGCCGTGGCGTGATGATGCGACCGACGCGCTGATGATCAACAAAGCACCCAATGTGGAGCACTGGCTGGGCACCGATTTTCTCGGACGTGACGTGTATACGCGGCTGCTACTGGCCGGTCGCATCTCGCTGATTATCGGCATGCTGACCATGTTGCTTTCCGTGACGCTCGGTTATCTGATGGGGGCAGTATCCGGTTATGTCGGGGACATCACCGACAAAATCATCATGCGCTTTGCCGATCTGGTGATGACCATTCCGAGTCTGCCGCTGTTGATCGTGATGGGCGCGATGCTGTCTGAGCTGGATTTTTCGCCGGATTCCCGTGTGTACATGGTGATCGTCATGCTCAGTCTTCTGGAATGGCCGAAGCTGGCGCGTCTGGTTCGCGGGCAGATCCTTTCATTGCGCGAGCGTGATTTCATGCTGGCGACAAAAGTGCTCGGCCTGTCGTCGCGCCGCCGTCTGTTCGGGCATTTACTGCCGAATACCGTACCCATTCTGGTAGTGATGGCGACGATGGCGGTGGCGAATGCCATTCTCAGTGAATCTGCGCTCAGTTATCTGGGACTAGGTGTGGTACCGCCAACGCCGTCATGGGGAAATATGATGGATGCCGCCAACAGCCTGATCGACTTCCAGCGCCGACCGTGGTTATGGATGCCGCCGGGCGTGGCGATCTTTATTACGGTAATTGCGATTAACGTGCTGGGCGACGGCCTGCGCGATGCGCTCGATCCAAAAATGAAACGGAGCAAAAAATGACTGAACCCTTGATCCGTTTTAACCAGCTTTCGCTGTCTTTTGCCAGCGATGAAGGTCGCGTGCGCGCGGTGCAGGATGTCACGTTCGACATTCAGGCCGGGCAGACTGTCGGGGTTGTCGGCGAATCAGGATGCGGAAAAAGCGTCACGGCGATGTCACTGATGGGGCTGTTGCCGCCACAGGCTGCCCGCATTGATGGCGGAGAAATCCTGTTTCAGGGGCGTGATTTACTGAAGCTGCGTTCGTCACAAATGGCCGATTTGCGCGGTAATCAGCTGGCGATGATCTTTCAGGAACCGATGACCGCGCTAAATCCGGTGCTGACGATTGGTGAACAACTGGTTGAACCGCTGATCCGCCATCGCGGTGAATCACCGAAATCGGCGTGGGCGCATGCAACGCAGATGATTACTGACGTGGGGCTGGCGCGCGCGGAAAGCCTGATGACCAGTTATCCGCACCAGCTTTCCGGCGGCATGTTGCAGCGCATCATGATTGCGATGGCGCTGAGTTGTAAGCCACAGCTGCTGATTGCAGACGAACCGACCACCGCGCTCGATGTTACCGTTCAGGCGCAAATCCTGCGTTTGCTGCGTGACCAGGCGCACCAAAACCACATGGCGCTGATGCTGATCACCCACGATTTAGGCGTGATTGCCCAGATGGCGGATCACGTCGTCGTAATGTACGCCGGTAAAATTGTCGAGCAGGGCGCGACCGCCGATGTGCTGCGCAATCCGCTGCATCCTTATACTCAGGGGCTGATTGCGTCACGTCCGACCGCGGGTGAACGCCGCCGCCGCTTATATTCCATTCCCGGACAAGTGCCCAGCCTGGCAGCATTACCGCCTTACTGCGCATTTACCGATCGCTGCTCGCGCGCCACTGACCGTTGCCGCGAAGGGATCCCACCGCTCGAAGGAAAACACCGTCAGGCTGCCTGTTTCTACAGCGGATTAACGACGGCGCAAGAGAGTAAAGATACGGAGCTGCAACCATGAGTGCGGAATATCTGATTGAAGTCGACGGGCTGAAAAAATATTTCCCGATCCGCGACGGCGTATTCGGTCAGGAAACCGGCCAGCTGCGCGCCGTGGATGGCGTCAGTTTTAACATCCGCAAAGGCACGATTTTTGGTCTGGTCGGTGAATCGGGCAGCGGCAAAACCACGGTAGGACGCACGCTGCTGGGGCTGTATGACAAAACCGCGGGCAGCGTGAAGTTTCGCGGCGAAGATCTTCATGCCCTCAGGCCTAAACAGCTGAAAGCGTTGCGTCCGAAAATCCAGCTGGTGTTTCAGGATCCCTACAGTTCGCTGAACCCGCGTATCCGAGTCGGTGACGCCATCGGCGAGGCGATGCTTGAACATCAGTTATGTTCGCGCGCTGAGCTACGGGAAAAAGTGCTGGAAGTGATGAAAATCTGCGGCCTTTCGCCGCTGCATTACAACCGCTTCCCGCACGAATTTTCCGGCGGCCAGCGCCAGCGTATTGGCATTGCCCGTGCGCTGATCCTGCAACCGGAATTTATCATTGCGGATGAGCCTATTTCCGCGCTGGATGTGTCCATTCAGGCGCAGATCATCAATCTGTTCTCAGATTTGCGTGACGATCACGGCGTGACGTTTTTGTTTATCTCGCATGATCTGGGCGTCGTGGAACATCTTTGTGATGACGTGGCGGTGATGTATCTCGGTCAGCTGGTGGAAACCGCCAGCCGTGATGTGCTGTTTGAGCGGCCCTTGCATCCTTACACGCAGGCGTTGCTGGCGGCAGTACCTACGCTCGATCCTGACAGCGAACCGGTGGCGATGGTCAGCGGGGAAATACCGGATCCGTCAAAACCACCCGCCGGTTGTCGTTTCCACACCCGCTGCCCGTACGCCATTGCACGTTGCCGGGCGGAAATTCCGCTGTTACGTGAAGTGGAAAACGGTCACCGCGTGGCCTGCCACCTTGTATAAAGAAAAGCGGATGTAAATCCGCACCCGCCGGTATTCAGTCTTCGAGGATCCGGCGGGCTTCCATCTGCATTTTCTGCCCGACGCTTTTCGTCACGTCGATCACTTTCTGCGTCGCGGGTGAAAGAAACGCACCTTCCAGCCAGGTGATCCCGACCCGACGCTCCATCACTAACTGATCGTTATCAATACGGATCAGCCGCGACAAAAATTCTTCTTCCACCAGAATGTTTTCTGACAAAAAACTCAGCAATCCGCTTTTCGCAATCAGGCCCGGCACCGATGCCAGCGAACTGATTTCCACTTTTACATCCGGCGGCGAGCAATGATTTTCATAGAACATTTTATCCAGCCACTGGCGCATCGAGACGGTTTTCGCCGGTAAGATCCAGCCATAACGGCTGAGTTCGCGCAGGCTTGCGGGCTTACCGGCCAGAGGATGGTCGCGTGAGGCTGCCACGATCACCCGGTCGGCGGTCACCGGTAACTGCACCACCGGGCTGTCATAATTGACCAGCGGCCCGATGATCACATCGATAGCATGACGTTCCAGCAGGGCAAAAAGCACATCGTTCATGCCGATCTGGATTTCTAATTTCATGTTCGGTACCTGCGATTGCAGCATTTTGCAGATTTCAGGCAGCAGGAATTGCGTTGCTGAACCGGAGACACCCACGCGCACGATCCCGCCCGCGCCGCTGCTCAGTTCATTCATTATCTCGCCAATTTCCAGATAGGAACTTTGCAACGCCAGACCGCGCTGATAAAGCACCCGTCCCGCTTCGGTCAGTTCGAGTCCTCGTCCTGCCCGTTTGAACAGTTTTATCTTCAGTTCTTTCTCTAAACGGGTGATAGATTTAGAAAGTGCAGGCTGAGTTATATTTAAATTTTGTGACGCAAGTCTCAAATTCATTAACTGTGCAGCCGTCACGAAGTAGTCTAAATCTCTGTTATTTAACATAGATTCCTAAAATTCATCAATTCGGTAATAAAATATAGTAGAAGGCATGAGAGGCAGGGTCAATAATCACGCCGACGTTGCGACGGGCAAGCCGTTTTTGCAACACGAACGCCAGCGAATTTACCTGTTTTAAGTAAAATAAGAATCTAAGTGCATCTATGAAAATTGTTAATTTCACCATCAGCAAAGACCACACCAAAAGCTTCGGCATCTATAAAGAAGAGGGGATTGTCGACGTCGGCAGTCACTCAGGATGCCGCGATATTAACGAATTCATGGCACGCCATTCACTTTCGGAACTGCAACGCTACCTTGAGCTGCCAGCGGATCTTCAGCTGAATGACATCAGTTTCCTGCCGGTTATCGACCGTCCGGGAAAAATCTTCGGCGTCGGCATGAACTACGCAGAAAAACGCAGAGAATTTAACGAAACCAGCGACGCGCCAACGCTGTTTGTCCGTTTTGCCGATTCACAGGTCGGCCACAACGGCACTATCATCAAACCGGCTTCTTCTGAGCAGTTTGATTATGAAGGTGAACTGGCCATTATTATCGGCCGCACGGGCCGCAATATTTCAGCGGATGACGCGCTCGATTTTGTCGCCGGTTACAGCTGCTATATGGATGGCTCGGTGCGCGACTGGCAGCATAAATGGTATACCGCCGGGAAAAATTGGCCGTCGACAGGCGCATTCGGTCCGTGGATGGTAACGCCGGATGAAGTGGGCGACCCGCAAAACCTGAGCATCAAAACCTGGCTGAACGACCGGCTGGTGCAGGACGATACGACTGCCAGTATGATCCACACTATCCCGCAGATGATCGCCTATATCAGCACCTTTACTCAGCTTTCACCGGGCGATGTGATCATGACCGGTTCACCGGGCGGCGTCGGTAAGACCCGCGTTCCGCCGTTGTTCCTGCATGAGAATGACAAGATTGAAGTGGAAATTGAAAATATCGGTCGTCTGACCAATCGGATCCAGAATGCACCGCTGTCTGAGATTTCGCGTTCAAAGACAGCGGCCTGATAAACCTCAGCGCGTCTGATTAACCAGAGGCACCGTTTGTTCGGTGCCTTTATTTTTGACAACCATCAGATACGTCAGCGTAAATGACAGCCCCAGCGAAAGCACCACACCCATCACAATGTAGATGAAATACGGGCCGATATAGGCGGGCAGGCTGAAAATGCTCGACAGAATATAGCCGTATAACCGCACCCCGAAGAAAGCGATAAACGCAGACGCCACAGAACTGCTGATGGTGGTGGCGATAAACGCTTTTTTGTAGCGTGTCAGCACGCCGAACAGCGCCGGTTCAGTGATCCCCAACAGCCCCGAAATCGCCGCAGACAGCACCACGGATTTCTGCTCGCGGGTTTTGACGTGGAAGTAAATCGCAAACGTCGAACCGGCTATCGCCATGTTGGCCATAAACATCATCGGCATCAGCATGTCCCAGCCCTGATCGGTAAAGTTCTGCAATGCAATCGGCGTCATCGCGTGGTGCATACCGGTGAGGATCGCCACCGGGCGGATCGCGCCGACAATAAATCCGGCAAATACCGCAGACACGTCAAACAATCCCTGAATGCCAAACGCCAGCAGTTTGCCGAGATAAATTCCCGCCGGACCAATCAACGTCAGTGAAACCAGCGCGGCGATAAATAAGGTCAGCGTCGGCGTAAAGACGGTTTTCAGCACGTCCGGCATGAATCTATCTACCCAGCGGTGGATGTAACTCAGCGCCAGCACCGAGAAAATCACCGGAATGACGCTGGCCGAATAGTTGAAAACAGACACCGGCAGTACTTGCATAAAATACAACACGTCAGGCGCACCGGCCGTATGGCTGGCGAGCGCTTTCGCGGCGTCCATCAGCGTCGGGTACATCAGACAGGCAGCAACGGCTGCGGCCAGATATTCATTGGTTTTGAAGATCTTCGCCGCAGAAACCGCGAGGAAAAATGGCAAAAAGTAAAACACACCGCTGGCGATCAAATCGATGATCATCACTGTTTCACTTTTGGCTGAGACCACCTTCAGTGCGATTAATCCTGCCAGCAAACCTTTGATCATCCCCGCGCCAGCAATGGCCGGAACGATCGGGCCGAACACGCCGGAAACGGTATCCATGAACATCGAGACCAGACTTTTTCGTCCTTTTGTGGAGACATTTCCTGTTGATCCGGCGTTGTTCCCGCAGACCGGTTCCAGTTGTGACACGATGGCTTCGTACCAGATATTCACCTTCGGACCGATAATGATCTGCACCTGTCCGCTCTGACTTTGCGCGCCAAGTACGCCGGGCAGATTTTTAATTTCTTCCCAGGCCACTTTATTTTCGTCACGTAAATCAAAACGCAGACGGGTCATACAATGCCAAACTTTATTAATATTTCCTGCGCCACCGACCAGTTTAATGACCGACTGTATTATTTCTGTATTCACCCTGAACCCCGCGACGGAAATTGAATTTTTCTTTATTTGAATGACTGGGAGTGTAATGAGGGCGGTTTTCAAAAACAAACCAATAAAACAGGATCCCCATCACAAAACTTCAGTTCAAGGCGCTAATTTAGCGGGTCATCGCTAAATTGGTCTGTTTTTAACGGCTAATCAGGCGTGCTTTTATACCAAAATAAAAGCCTGAATTTTAGGTTTACAAGCAGGATGAAAATACGGTGAAATAACCCCAATACGAATATTCCCGCCGCCTTTTTTGTGAAAAGGGATCACGGTTTTTATAAAGGATTTATCATGCAGCCAGTGCTGATTACAAATATCGAATGCCAGATTACACGTCCCGATCGTCATAATTTAGTGGTGGTCAGAATTGAAACTGACCGTGGCGTTTTCGGGCTGGGCTGCGCGACGTTCCAGCAGCGCCCGCTGGCCGTCAAACTGATGGTGGATGAATATCTCAAACCGCTGCTGATGGGGCGCGATGCCAATCACATCGAAGACTTGTGGCAGATGATGATGGTGAATGCTTACTGGCGAAACGGGCCGGTGATCAACAACGCTATCGCGGGCATCGATATGGCGCTGTGGGATATCAAAGGCAAGCTGGCGAATATGCCGCTGTATCACCTGTTCGGCGGTAAATCTAAAGATGCGGTAACGGCGTACAGTCATGCAGCGGGCGAAACGCTCGAAGAACTGTACGGCGAAGTGGACCGTTTACTGGGCGAAGGTTATCGCCATATCCGCTGCCAGCTGGGCTTTTACGGCGGCAATGCGCAGGATTTTCACAGCACACGCGAACCGACATCGGGCGCGTATTACGATCAGGATCAGTACATCGACAACACGCTGGCGATGTTCAAAGCGTTGCGTGAAAAATACGGCAATCAGTTCCATATTCTGCACGACGTGCACGAACGGCTGTTCCCGCAACAGGCGGTGCAGTTCGCTAAAGCGGTGGAACAGTACAGGCCTTACTTTATTGAAGACATTCTGCCGCCGGATCAGAACGAGTGGCTGGCGCAGATCCGCAGTCAGACCGCCGTTCCGCTGGCGACCGGCGAGTTATTTAATAATCCTGCAGAATGGAAAGATCTGATCATTAACCGACGGATCGACTTCATCCGCTGCCACGTTTCGCAAATCGGCGGTATTACACCGGCATTAAAACTGGCGCATTTCTGCCAGAGTTTTGGTGTGCGTCTGGCCTGGCATTGCCCGCCGGACATGACGCCGATTGGTGCAGCGGTAAATACACATCTGAATATTCATCTGCACAATGCGGCTATTCAGGAATTTGTGGCGTATCCGGCCAACACGCAACAGGTCTTCCCCGGCGCGCAGAAGCCTGAGAACGGCTATTTTTATCCAGGTGAAGAAGCAGGGATTGGCGTGGGCTTTAACAGTCAGATGGCGGAAGAGTTTCCGGTGGTTTACCGGCCGCATGAATGGACGCAAAGCCGCCTGCCGGATGGCGTGATCCACACGCCGTAACGCGCTTACGTCTGGCGGAAAGCCAGATTGTCCTGATTAAACGGGATGACGTAGGTGCAGGAATAGTCGATATCGACAATATCGCTGAACGCATAAACCTTGCCGCCCTGCAAAATACCTCTGTTGGTGATATGCATGGCGGCGATGCCTTTTTTGCAGCCGAGCGTTTGCGCCTGTTCTTTATTGATCGTGACGGCCTGATAACGGGTGAGGGAATGCGAAATCGCATAGCCTTTGCTCAGCACATATTGCTGGATGGAATGCTCAATGGTTTTCTGATTCAGATCGGCAAACACTTCTGCAGGCATTCGGGAATATTCAATCTGCACATTGCGCAGGTTAATCCGCCGTAAACGGGTGAACGCCCAGATAAAATCGTCGGCGCATAAACCGAACACCTGCTGTTCCTCTTTATCTGGCCGGCGCTTGTGTAATTCCAGCATTTTGAAACTGATTTCAGCGAATTTCTTCTCAGTCACCGAATTGTAGATCAGCGGATTACTGCTGACACCCGTATTAATGTATATGCCGGACCCCTGCACGATATGCACCGCACCGATACTCACCAGTTTTTCCAGCGCCTTGCGCACCGTGAACCGCGAAACCCCATATTCTTCCGCCAGCTGGCGCTCCGGCGGCAACTTTTCCGGCAGCGATCCGCTGTTCTGGTAAATCTTGCTCAGTAAATCCTGTGCGATAAATTCGCTTTTTTTCATGGGGTTTCATCCGTGCGTGAAAGAGCTATTTGAGCATGACGGGCGGCAGTGGGCAAATTACAGCGTTTAAGCTGTATTGAGCGTTAACAGCTTTTAGGCTGTATTTTACTTTTACAGCCTTTAGGGTGTAATGTAACAAATACAGCCTATAATCTGTATAAGACCCCTGATACCAGAGCCGAAATAATGAATACAGTCTATCCGTTAAAAACCCTTAACCAGCTACGCCCGCTACTGGTGGGGTTCCGTAAAGAAAAAGGTCTGACGCAAAAGGATGTGTCAGAAAAACTGGGAGTGACTCAGCAGACATATGCCCGGCTGGAGGCGAACCCTGCTGCTGCCAGCCTTGACCGGCTGTTTAGAGTATTTAATGTGTTAGGTATTGAGATGGTGTTTTCTTCACAATCCGATCCTGAAAAACCCTCTATGGAGGAAATTAAGCCGGATTATTTAAGTACGCCCGCCAGAAAGGAACAATGGTGATGATATGCGTCGTGCGCAGCAGCGTTTAGCGATATGGATGAACGGTATTCCTGTGGGGTACTGGGAAAAGCAAAAAGGCGAGGATCGTTTACAGTATTCGCCCGAATGGACAGAAGACCAACAAGGGCGACCTTTGTCGCTTTCCCTGCCGTTCACGCCGGGCAATCAAGTGCATCGCGGCAATGTGGTTCGTGATTATTTTGACAATTTATTGCCCGACAGCGAAGGGATCCGCAGGCGCCTGGCGGTACGTTATCATGCTGAAAGCCTTGAACCTTTTGACTTGCTTACTGAACTGGGTCGGGACTGCGTTGGAGCAATCCAGCTGCTGCAGGTCGAAGATCAACCCACAGGGATATTCACCATCCGCCAGCGTCCGCTTTCGGAGCCGGAAATTGCCGGTATGCTGCGCAACACGGCGGTGGTTCTGCCGGGTCAACACGATCAGGATGAAGATCTGCGATTATCTATCGCGGGAGCACAGGAAAAAACGGCGCTGTTATGGCACAACCATCAGTGGTGCCTGCCGGAAGGAAATACGCCAACTACGCACATTTTCAAATTACCACTGGGTCTGGTGGGCAACATGCAGGCGGACATGAGTACGTCCGTTGAAAATGAATGGCTTTGTGCCCTGATCCTTGAGCAGTATGGAGTGCCAGTTGCTAAAACGCACATTGGACAATTTGAAGATCAGAAAGCGTTGATCGTCGAACGTTTTGACCGAAAGCTTTCTTCAGACGAGGCATGGTGGATCCGTCTGCCGCAGGAGGATATGTGTCAGGCCATGGGCGTTTCACCCTTGCGGAAGTACCAGTCAGATGGTGGCCCGGGGATCTCGGATATTATGGAAATCCTGAGCCGGTCTGAGCAGGCTCAGCAAGATCAGTATCAGTTTTTCAAGGCACAGATAATTTTCTGGTTGATGGCTGCTACCGACGGCCATGCGAAAAATTTCAGTATCGCGCACCTTCCTCAAAATCGTTATCACATGACGCCACTGTATGACATTTTGTCAGCGTGGCCGGTCATCGGGCATGGGAACAATAAGATAGCGTGGCAGAAATGTAAGCTGGCAATGGCTGTCCGGGGGAGTAACAATTATTACCTGATTAATAAGATTCAGCGCAGACACTGGATTAAGCAGGGAGAGCAAAGTGGATTAGGGAGAAGACAAATTGAAACCATTATTGATGAGATCATCGAACTCACGCCGGTCGTTATTGAAAATGTCACGAGGCAGCTGCCTGCTTCATTTCCCCCTGAACTGGCTGATGCCATATTTACAGGGATGGAGCAGCAACGGGTAAGACTTCAAGCACAGGCTTAACCTGTAAATACCACCCACAAAAAAGCCCGCCGGTTTACCCCGGCGGGCTTTGTCATTTACTGCAAAATCTTATTTCTCGTCAGGCAGTGCGTAGGCGATCACGTAGTCGCCGCGTTCTGCGGACTGACGTGCGCCACCGGCGCTGATGATGATGTACTGTTTACCGGTTTTCGGGGAAACGTAAGTCATCGGGCCAGATTGACTGCCGACAGGCAGACGGGATTTCCAGATTTCTTTACCGGTTGCAGTATCAAACGCACGCAGATAGAAATCCTGCGTACCGGCGAAGAACAGCAGGCCGGATTGCGTTGACAGGCTCGCGCCCAGCGTTGGCATACCGACTTCCATTGGCATACGCATTTTGATGCCCAGCGGACCGGTGTCTTTCACTGTACCGACAGGAACCTGCCAGACAATTTTACCGGTTTTCAGGTTAACCGCAGACATGGTACCGAACGGGGGTTTCTGGCAAGGGATGCCCAGCGGAGACAGGAAACGCTCGCGGACTGCGCCGTAAGGCGTACCGTCCATCGGCACCATACCCATCTCGATGCCGCTCGCGCCGGTCGGAACCTGTGCACGCGGAACCATGTAGTTCGCCAGACCCAGACGCATATCATTCACGAACATGATGGCGTTGTTCGGGTCAACCGACACGCTGCCCCAGTTCATACCGCCCAGAGAACCCGGGAATTGCAGGGAACGATCCAGACCCGGAGGCGTGTAAACGCCCTGGTGACGCATACCTTTAAACTCGATGCGGCACAGCAGCTGATCCATCGGCGTTGCGCCCCACATATCAGATTCTTTCAGCGTCTGGTTGCCGATGTTTGGCATGCCGACAGAGAAAGGCTGAGTTTTAGAGTAGCGTTCGCCAGGAACGTTGCCCTGCGGTACTTCGCGGTTTTCGACTTTCGCAACCGGCTGACCGGTTTCGCGGTTCAGCATGAAGATCATGCCCTGTTTGGAGGTCTGCACCAGAACCGGCGTGCTGCCACCTTTACCGTCCGGCAGATCATACAGCAGCGGCTGAGACGGCAGGTCGAAGTCCCACAGGTCGTGATGCGTGGTCTGGAAAGTCCAGCGGACTTTACCGGTGGCCACGTCTACCGCGACAACAGAAGAACTGTATTTGTCATCAAGCTCTGTACGCGTGCCGCCGAAGAAGTCTGGCGTCGCGTTACCGGTTGGCATGTAAATCAGACCCAGTTTTGGATCGTATGACATGGCTGACCAGACGTTCGGCGTACCACGGGTGTAGGTTTCACCTTCCGGTGGCAGTTTGGTGATGTTCGGATTACCCGGATCCCATGCCCACACCAGCGCGCCGGTGTGCACGTCGAATGCACGAACCACGCCCGGAGGTTCGCCGGTGGAGAAGTTATCTGCCACGCGACCACCCACAACCACCACATTACCCGCGACCAGCGGGGTAGAGGTTTGCTGGTAGTAGCCTGGTTTGACTTCACCCATGCCGACTTTCAGATCCACCACGCCGTTGTCACCGAAATCAGCGCAAGGCTTGCCGGTGTCGGCGTTGATGGCGATCAGACGCGCATCAATGGTTGGCAGGAACAGACGACGTTCGCAGGTTCCGCTGACAGTACCGCCGGTGGCAGCAGGCGCTTGCGGGGCATCGGTTGCAGGCGCGGCAGCTTCTGAAGCGGCGTTTGGCGTGGCCGGTTCAGCCGCAGGAATGGCAACTGGCTGTGCTGCCGGAGCCTGTGGCGCTGCGCTGCTATTCTCGTAATAGCCCAGACCACGGCAACGCTGCCAGTTAGGCGCGGTAGAGTTGGAGTCATAAGACCACAGCTTTTTACCGTCATCCACATTCAGGGCGATCACTTTGCTGTAAGCGGTACACACAAACAGCTTGTCGGCCACCTGCAGCGGGGTGTTCTGATCTTCAGCGCCGGAGCCGTTACTCTGCGGGATATCGCCGGTATGAGCCGTCCACGCAACCTGAAGTTTATCGACGTTGGTTTTGTTGATCTGATCCAATGCAGCAAAACGGTCGCCTGCGGTGGTGTTACCCCAGTTTTCCCAGTTCTTCTGCTCTGCACCTTTATCTACCGGTTTCACCGGCACCTGATCGTTGTCGGCGCTGATGATTGGCGTCGGCACGAAGGTGTTGCCGAAAGCGGCAATCAGCGCAACGGCCAGAACCGCCGCCAGCGAGAAGCTTGGCCCTTTACGTGCCACCAGACCCGCACGTGCTTTCAGCAGCGGATAAGCCAGTGCGACCAGGAAAGCCAGAACGCCGAACGTGAACAGGCGGGAGAACAGCGGCCAGAACGTAAAGCCTGCGTCCCAGACGGCCCAGATAATAGAAAGCACAAAGGCCACGGCATAAAGCCATGCGCCGGAAGGCTTACCTTTAAAAATCAAAACGGCGGAAACGATGAGCGCCAGACCCATCAGCAGGAAGTAAACGCTTCCTCCTAATGTGGCCAGGTACGCACCACCGATACCGAGTGTCAGGCCGATGACGACCATCAGCGCACTCAGTAACCAGAGGAGCCACGTCCACTTGTTATTTGTTGTTGGCATGATTTATCTCACTGCATTGGTTTGTAGAAATAGGTTGTAGAGAACTGCTAATGAAAAGCTGGTAACACTTAACGACCACCCGCCACTAAATGAACCAAATAGAACAATTTCGCGCAAATAGTAATACTTCTCATCGAGGTTGTGAATGTGTAACGAAGAGTTTGAAATTAGGTAAATTATTATAGATTAGATTATTATTTATGCAGGTATTTTTTACACATTGATTTTAAAGAATAAAATAAAGTATGTTATTCATTATTTTTATTTTTTTATAAATATATATATGTTTTTCATCTAACAGATCGCACCAACTGTCCGCACATTTTTGGTCATAAAGACTGAAATGTAACATTTCGGACTCATTGGTACGAAATCGGCGAACCTGACGGGGTGTTTTACAGATAGCCTTCGATTAACGTCTTCATTTCTTTGGTGATGTGTTCCACCAGACGGCTTTTCGGAATTTGCGGCGGGAAAACGGCGAGATAGGCGATGCTGATATTCGGTGTAAAGGGTTTGAGCACCAGATCACTTTTATGGCTACGCGCGGTAATGAAATCAACCACGCCGACGCCCAGATTATTCCCGGCCATCACACAGCAGTTATTGAGAGATGTTTCGATTGGGTTGTTCAGATATAAGTCGAGACGGCTCATCACCTGATCGAGCTGTTCACGCAGCGGCGTTTTGCGCCCCGGAATAATAGGGCGATAACGCGTCAGATCCATCGCAGTCACCACGTCTTGTTTCGCCAGCGGATGGCGTGGCGACATCACGGCAACGGCGTTCGCCCGTGCCAGCATTTCCGCTTCCAGACCTTTCACGTCCGGCTTGCCGAAAATAAATCCGACGTCGTACTGATTGCTGGTGACGACATCGGTGATATGCGTCGTACTTTCAATGTCCAAAAACAACGAGATATCAGAAATCTGCTCAATCAGCGGCGGGAGGATATGCTCGACGCACAGCGCCGATAACGCCGCCACTGAACCGATACGCAAAACGCTGCCTTTGGAATGACGGATTTCGTCGGCGATATGTGAAATATGTTCAAGTCCGAGGTATAAACGCTCGACTTCGCGATACAGCTTGATCGCATCGTCACGCGCGATCAGCCCGCGTCCGTCGCGGTCAAAAAGCTTCAGATCCACCGCATATTCAAAGTCGCGGATCAGCCGGCTGACCGCAGGCTGGGTGATGTTCATCATATTCGCGGCTGCGGTAATGCTACCTGTCAGGATCACTTTGTGAAAAGCTTCGACCTGACGGGGATTAATTTTCATAATATATCCTCAGAATCCATAACATTTGTTTATGGATGTAACACAAAATACAATTTTCAATTCAGAAGTCCACCCCCTAGACTCCAATTTACGATCTGATACACATTGCCTGAAAATCTAAAAAAATTAAGGGTTAAATGCATGAGAAAGTCCGTTCTGGCAGGAGTGCTTTCCTCAGCACTGGCCACGCTTTTCGTTTTTAATACAGCTTCTGCACAGGCTGCTGATCTGAAAATCGGTCTGGCCGCTTCAACGACTTCGATGGATCCGCAATTTTATGTCGGTGGTGCCAACAGCGCCATGGCACGCAATATCTTTGACGGCCTGGTTAATCAGGACGAAAAACAACACATTACGCCTGCACTCGCGGTGTCGTGGAAAGTTATCAACGACACGACCTGGGAATTTGCCCTGCGTCCCGGCGTGAAATTCCACGACGGCAGCGATTTCACCGCCAAAGACGTGGTTGCCAGCGTGAAACGCGTGGCGCTGGCCTCGAAAAACAGCCCGAGCGCCTATACGCCGTACGTGAATGACATCGCTGATGTCACTGAAGTGAATCCTTTAACGGTGAGAATTATCACCAAAGCGCCAACACCTTTATTACTGAACAACTTAAGCCGTGTCGCGATTTTGCCTGCGCGTCTTGAAACGGTCGGATCACAAACCCTCAATGAAGGGAAAGACGTGATCGGCACCGGCCCGTTCAAATTTGTCAGCTGGACGCCGGACGATAACGTGGTGCTGGCGCGTAACGACCAGTACTGGGGCGGAAAAGCGCAGTGGGATAAGGTCACGCTGCGTGTGTTCAAAAACCCGAGTGCCCGCGTGGCGGCGATGCGTTCCGGCGACGTGGATATGATTGAAAGCGTGCCGACGGCAGACGGACGGGATCTGGGCAAACAAACCAGCCTGCATCTGGAATCCGTGGCCGGTAACCGCATTCTGTATTTGCACCCGGATCAGGATCGCGATGTGTCGCCATTCGCCAAAGGGCCGGATGGCAGCAATCCGCTGAAAAAACGCGAAGTGCGTGAAGCGATGTCGCTGGCGATAAACCGTCAGTCGATTGTGGATCGCATCATGGACGGGCAGGGCGTACCGGCGTCGCAGTTGGTTCCGGCTGGGTATTTTGGTTATACGCCTTCAATACCCGCAGCGGTTTATGACCCGGCGAAAGCCAAACAGTTGCTGGCGCAGGCCGGTTATCCGGACGGTTTCACGCTGACGTTCCATGCGTCGAACGACCGTTATCCGAATGATTCTAAAATCGCGCAGGCGCTTGGACAGATGTTCAGCCGCGTGGGCATTAAAACTGACGTTGTGACCATGCCGGGCAGCGTGTATTTCTCGCGTGCATCCAAACGCGATTTCAGCCTGATTATGGGCGGCGCGGCGATTGAAACCGGTGAAGCGTCCGGTGTGCTCGGGCCGTTGCTGGAAACCTTCGGGCCAAATGGCGGACAGGGAAACCGCGGACGTTATTCCAATCCTGAATTTGATAAAACGCTGGCAAAAGCGCGGGAAACTCTCGACGACGTTCAGCGTGAAAAGCTGTTGCAGCAGGCCACAGAGATTGCCATGAAAGACGAAGGCACCATTCCGTTGCTGTTCCTTTCATACACCTGGGCGATGAAAACACCTTATACCTACGTTGGCCGCTCCGACGGCTACACGTTGCCGTACTTTGTGCATGAGAAACAATAAATCAGCGCAGAGTGCGAACCGAACCAAGGCGGGAATACAGCACCAACACCAGGGCTGTACTAAGGTAGTAGTTTACTAAAAGAGAGAGAAGCTATGACTTCTTTTAGCGGTGTGTATCCCTATCTGGTTTCGCCGGTCACTGATGGCGGCCAGATAGACAAACCAGTGTTAACCGCGCTGGTCGAACATCTGATTAACAGCGGCGTGCATGGTCTGACGCCGCTCGGAAGCACAGGTGAGTTCGCTTATCTCAATGCAGAGCAACGTACGGAGATAGTGAAAACCGTCGTCGAAGCCGCTCGAGGCCGCGTTCCGGTAATCGCCGGGGTTGCAGCCACCACCATTCAGGACGCTGTCGCGCAAACCGCTCGCTACGCCGCTCTGGGTGTCGACGGTATTCTGGCGATCCTCGAAGCGTATTTCCCGGTGCCCGATCAGGGTGTCGAAGACTATTTTCGTGCTATTGCGACCGCTGCCGGAAAACTGCCGGTCGTGCTGTACACCAATCCGCAGTTCCAGCGTTCTGATCTCAGCCTGCCGGTGATTGAGCGCCTGAGTCACGTGGAAAACATTAACTATATTAAAGATGCGTCGACCAATACTGGCCGGTTGCTGTCGATCATTGAGCGCACGCAGGGGCGGATGCAGGTGTTTGCGGCGTCGGCGCATATTCCCGCGTGTGTGATGCTGATTGGCGGCGTGGGCTGGATGGCCGGTCCGGCGTGTATTGTGCCGAAACAAAGTCTGGCGCTGTATGAAGCCGCGAAGCAGGGCGACTGGAAAAAAGCGATGGAGTTGCAGCGTCCGCTGTGGCGCATCAACGAAATCTTCGCCAAATATTCGATTGCCGGTTGTATCAAAGCCGCGCTGCAATTACAGGGCTTTGCGGTGGGCGATCCACTGGCGCCGCAGGTGCCTCTGAACGAAGCGGCGCGTGATGAAATCGCTGAAGTTTTACGTTCCGTGGGGGCGCTGTGAAAACCCTGCCGGTTATCATTGACTGCGATCCGGGTATTGACGATGCCATTGCGTTGCTCAGCGCGTTCGTCGCGCCGCAGCTGAACATTCTCGGCATCTGCACGGTCTGCGGCAACCAGCCGCTGGCGAATACGACCCGCAACGCGCTGCAAATCGCCGAGCTGGGTTACCGGCTGGATATTCCGGTGTTCGCCGGTTGTCATCAGCCGATGCTGCGCGCACCAATCCACGGTCAGTTCCACGGGGAAAACGGCCTGGGCAATACCGCCTTTCCTGCGCCGCAAAAATCCGCTGAATCTCTCCATGCCGTTAACTTTCTGATCAACAGCTGCGAACAGGCGATTGCCAGCAGTCAGCCGCTGACGCTGTGCGTGCTCGGACCGCTGACCAATCTGGCGACCGCACTGCGCATGAAACCTGACATCGCCGCCGGTATCGGTCGCGTGGTGTTAATGGGCGGGGCTTATCGTGAAGCCGGAAACCGCACCATGACCTCCGAATTCAATATGCTGGCCGATCCTCACGCCGCGCACATTGTATTTTCCTCGAATCTACACATCACCGTTTTGCCGCTCGATGCCACGCATGAGGTGATCCTGACGCCGGAACACGTGGCGAGATTCGTCAAAGTCTCCGGACGTATTTCCGCACAGCTTGGCGAATTAATGGCGTTCTGGGATCGCAACGACGTACGTCGTTACGGTTCGCGCGGCGGGCCGTTGCACGATCCGCTGGTGATTGCTTACGTGCTGGCGCCGGAACTGTTTGGCACCGAAAAAGCGCGGGTGTTTGTCGAACATGACAGCGAACTGTGTATGGGGCAAACCGTTGCCGACTGGTACGGTAAGTCGGGGCAAACCCCTAACGTTGATATCGTCACGCGCGTGGATGCAAACAAAGTCTTCGCACTGTTTTACGAACTGCTTTCACGTTATGCCGGAAAATAATCTTATGAGCCAGCGCATCATTATTGATACTGACCCCGGCGTTGATGACGCCATCGCCATCTGGCTGGCTCTGGCGTCACCGGAACTGGACGTGCTCGGCATGACCGTGGTCGCCGGAAATGTGGCGCTGAAAGATACGGTGCGCAACGCCTGCAAGATTGTGGCGTTGTCCGGCAAGACAATACCGGTTTTTGCCGGCGCACCCGGCCCGCTGGTGCGCGAGCAGGTTTATGGCAAATATGCGCACATCGGCGCATTCAAAAATGAACTGGTGCCGGATTCTGACCTGCAACCGCAGGCTGAACACGCGGTGGATTTTCTGGTGCGCACGTTACGACAGGCCGCCGAAGATAACGACCCGATCACCGTTTGTGTGATTGGCCCGATGACCAATATCGCGCTGGCGTTAGGAATGCATCCGGACGTCGCGCGCGGTATCAGACACATCGTCACCATGAGCTGCGCGTTTACCGCGCTCGGGCACCGCGTGCCGTGGGCAGAATTCAACGTGTATGCCGACCCGCATGCCGCCGAGAAAGTCTTTAGCAGCGGGGTACCGCTTATCATCATGCCGCTGGATATGACCTTCCAGGCGCTGATCAGCAAAGATGATATTGAGGCGCTGAAACAGGATGGCGGCTTACCTGGCGAATCTGTCGCCGCGCTGCTCAATGCGTTTGATCGCAGCGACCTCAACCGTTTTGGTCGCGAAGGCGGGCCGGTACATGACGCCACCACCGTCGCATGGCTGCTGCAACCCGGCCTGTTTGAAGGTCAGCCCGCCCGCGTGGGCGTGGAAATTTCCGGTAAAACGGCGGGTTACACCTACGCGGATTTCTGGAACAAACTGGCGACGCCACCTAACGCCACGGTTATGCAAAAAGTGGATGAATACGGCTTCTTCAGTCTGTTGCGCCGCGTTTTCTCGCGATATGGCAACCCCTCCGGCGACGTTCAGGCATGAGCCGTTACCTGCTCGGGCGATTCGGACAGACATTCCTGACGTTGCTGGTGATGTCATTGCTGGTTTTTGGTGGTGTGTATCTGGTCGGTAATCCGGTGGATTTACTGCTCAGCACCACCGCGACACCCGCTGAACGCCTGAATGTGATCCAGTCCTTTGGCCTAGATAAACCGGTGTGGGAGCAATATGGCCTGTTCGTGGTCAACGCCCTGCACGGTGATATGGGCAACTCCTTTATCTACAACCAGCCCGCGCTGCACCTGATTTTTCAGCGTATGCCCGCCACGCTCGAACTGGCGCTGGTGGCGTTTGTGCTGGCGCTGGTGATTGGTATTCCGCTCGGCGTGTATGCCGGTCTGCGCCCTGACGGCTGGTTATCGAAGTCGATCATGACCGTCTCAATTTTAGGTTTCAGCCTGCCGACGTTCTGGATTGGTCTGATGATGATCATGCTGTTCAGCGTCAAACTCGGCGTGCTTCCGGCCTCCGGACGGGGTGCTACCGTGGACGTTTTCGGCGTGCCGGTCAGCCTGTTTACCGCCGACGGTCTCGCGCATCTCATCCTCCCCGCGTTCAATCTGGCGTTGTTTAAAATCTCGCTGATCATCCGTCTGACGCGCGCCGGTGTGCTCGAATGCCTGCAACAGGATTTCATCCGTTTTGCCCGCGCCAAAGGGCTTTCGGAAAGCCGCATCGTGCTGGTTCACGTCCTGAAAAACACTCTGATCCCGCTGATTACCGTTATCGGCCTGGAGCTCGGTTCGCTTATCGCGTTTGCCGTGGTCACAGAAACCATTTACGCCTGGCCGGGAATGGGCAAGCTGATCATTGATTCTATCGCCGTGCTGGATCGCCCGGTGATCCTGGCGTACCTGATGATAACTGTGGTGATGTTCAGCCTGATTAACCTGCTGGTGGACGTGCTGTACGTGCTGGTGGATCCGCGCGTCCGGCTGGGGGGCGAAAACTGATGTCGTCTGGATCCGTTCACTCGCGCAGCACCGTTCAGGGCAAACCGCATTCAGCGTTTTACCACACCGTGCGCGCGCTGCTGCGCGATAAATTCTCTCTGTGTGGCCTGATCATTTTAGGTATCGCCATTCTGTTCTCCGTGCTGGCGCCGTGGATTTCCCCGCAAAATCCGTACGATTTATCGCAGCTTGATATCATGGATGGTCGCCTGAAGCCGGGCACCGCCAGCCTGAGTGGCATGATTTACTGGCTGGGCACCGACGATCAGGGACGCGATTTACTCAGCGCGATTTTGTATGGCACGCGCACCAGCCTTCTGGTCGGGGTTTCCAGCGCGGTGATTGCGCTGACCATTGGCGCGGCTCTGGGGCTTATCAGCGCCTACGTGGGTGGCAAAACAGATGCGCTGATCATGCGCATTGTTGATATCCAGCTGAGCTTTCCGCCGATTCTGATCGCGCTGATTTTACTGGCGGTGCTCGGGCAGGGCGTCGATAAAATTATTCTGGCACTGGTAGTCACGCAATGGGCGTATTACGCACGCACCATTCGTGGCTCGGCGCTGCTCGAACGCCGCCGCAGTTATGTGGATGCCGCCCGCAGCATGGCACTGTCTAACCCGCGTATTCTGTTCCGTCATATTTTGCCCAACTGCCTTCCCCCGCTGATTGTGGTGGCGACCATGCGCATTGCTTACGCCATCATGCTCGAAGCCACCTTGTCATTTCTGGGTATCGGGCTGCCGGTTACCGAACCTTCACTCGGCCTGCTGATCGCCAACGGGTTTGATTATCTGATGTCCGGCGATTACTGGATAAGTTTCTTCCCCGGTATCACGCTGCTGGTGCTGATCGTCGCCATCAACTTAGTCGGTGACGCGCTGCGCGACATCCTCAACCCGCGAAATAAGGATTGATGATGCATAACCCGGTTTTACAGGTCGATAAGCTGAATACCGCGTTTTCCGTGGACGGTGAATGGCTGAACGTAGTGCGGGATCTTTCCTTCTCCATTGGCCCTAAAGAAACGCTGGCGCTGGTGGGCGAATCCGGTTCCGGCAAAAGTGTGACGGCGATGTCCGTGATGCGTTTGCTGGATGAAAAGCAGACCCGCTATTCAGGCAGTATCCAGTTTGACGGCCAGGAATTACTCAGCCTGAACCGTGCGCAGATGCAAAGCATTCGCGGAAACCGCATAGGTATGATTTTTCAGGAGCCAATGACCAGCCTGAATCCGGTGCTGAAAATCGGTGTGCAGATTACCGAAGTACTTAAACGCCATCGGGGCATGGACGATAAAACCGCCCGCGCTGAAGCGGTGCGCCTGCTGGAAAAAGTGCGTATTCCGGCCGCCACCTCGCGGCTTAACGAGTATCCGCTGAGCTTTTCCGGTGGCATGCGTCAGCGCGTGGTGATTGCCATCGCGCTGGCCTGTAATCCCCGTTTGCTGATTGCTGACGAACCCACAACGGCGCTGGATGTGACCATTCAGGCGCAAATTCTGGGACTGATTAAATCGTTGCAGGAAGAAGAGGGCATGTCGGTTCTGTTCATTACGCACGATATGGGCGTGGTGGCGGAAGTGGCGGATCGCACCCTGGTAATGCACCGTGGCGAAGCGGTGGAGCAGGCCACCACGCGGGAAATCTTCCATCTTCCCCGACACCCTTATACGCGGGCGCTGCTTTCAGCCGTGCCGCGACTCGGCGCAATGAACGGCGTGGCGCTGCCGAAACGCTTCCCGCTCACCGACATGCAAACCGGCGAACCGCAGCCGGTGGCGGAATCAGTCGATACGCTGCGCGCAGGGCTGCCGGTGTTGGACGTTAAAAATCTGGTGACACGTTTTGATGTGAAATCCGGCCTGCTGCGACGTGTTTCTGCCCGCGTGCATGCGGTCGAAGACCTGTCGTTCAGCCTGCAACCGGGCGAAACGCTGTCGCTGGTAGGCGAATCCGGCTGCGGAAAATCCACCACCGGACGTACGATTTTACGCCTGACCGAAGCGACTTCCGGCGAAGTGCTGATTGCCGGGCAGGATATCCGCCGCGCAGACAGTGCGCGGCTGGCGGAGATCCGCACCCAGGCGCAGATGATTTTTCAGGATCCGTACGAAAGCCTGAACCCGAGAATGCGCATCGGTCAGGCGATTACCGAACCGATGATAAGCCTCGGACTGCACAATGCCGAAAGCGCGAAGCGCCGCGTGGCGCAACTGCTGGAACAGGTGGGATTACAAAGCAATATGGCGACGCGATTCCCGCATCAGTTCTCCGGCGGACAGCGCCAGCGCATCTGTATTGCCCGCGCGCTGGCGCTGGAGCCGAAAATGATCATCGCCGACGAAGCGGTTTCAGCGCTGGATGTGTCAGTGAAAGCGCAGGTGATCAATCTGATGCTCGATCTCCAGCAGGAACTCGGGCTGGCGTACCTGTTTATCTCGCACGATATGGCCGTCGTCGAGCGCATCAGCCACCGCGTGGCGGTGATGTATCTGGGTGAAATCGTGGAAATCGGTTCCCGCGCAGACATCTTCCAGAACCCGCAGCACACCTATACCCGCAAACTGCTGGCCGCCGTGCCGGTACCCGATCCGGATGTTCACCGCAAACGCACCGTGGTACCCGAAGAACTCGCCAGCCCGCTGCGCGCGGCGATCTATCAGCCGCCTGCGCGCCATTACCGTGAAGTCAGTGACGGGCATTTCGTGCAGCTGTAATCGTGCAACTAAAGTGGCGATTTATCCCTTTGCCGCCAGCGTGTAAACCACGAATGCCGGACCGGATGCACCAGCGCGTGTAATGCCCGCGCATAATCGAGCATCAGCCCCGGTGTCCAGGCCATCGTCGTCGCGCGTTTTCGCAGCTGGGCAGCAATCCACAATTCAGGCATAAAAAATAATTTCAGGAAACGCCACCAGCCTCCGTGTCGGGAAATAACGCCCTCCAGCGCGGCTTCCAGCCCGTAGGCCACGCTGCTGGAGCAATTTCGCCAGGTCAGGTTATAAATCACCAGCTGGCGATAGCTTTCCCAGAATTGCTGTAACGCCTGCGCATTAAAATCACTGAACACAATTTTACGGTCTGATTCACACCAGCCCGCCGCCTCGCTGATGTAGCTCTTCTGATAAAGCCCCGGCACGTTGTTTTCCTGAATGGCTTTCAGGGTATTGAAAAACTCAGCGGGGGAGCGGTCGATGTCTGCTGCCGGATAAAGGCTGATATAGAGTTCCGGGGGCATCTCCAGCG
Source organism: Rahnella bruchi (assembly GCF_003614975.1). Classification (GTDB taxonomy): domain Bacteria; phylum Pseudomonadota; class Gammaproteobacteria; order Enterobacterales; family Enterobacteriaceae; genus Rahnella; species Rahnella bruchi. The sequence continues at coordinate 57,843 of NZ_QZWI01000010.1, forward strand.
CGGCATGGCCGGTTGAAATTACGCCATGCACATCTACTGCTGCGATATAACGGTTGAACACCGGGCGCGGTACCGGCGAGTTCGCCGCCGAGCCTTCCGGTGTCCAGATATGCACAATGAGGGAACCTTCGGCGCGGGCAATGGCCGCTGGCAACGCAATAACGGGGATCAGACCGGGAGGTGCCATCATGGCGGAAAGCGTAACGCCGTCGCGCATTTTAAAAGCGCGGTATGCCAGTGGAATACATTGGATCCCACCGAGGATCATGATCATGCCGACAAACTGTGAAATGGTGCCGTGGTGATGGGTGGGATAGGGCAAAAACAGAAACAGGGCAAAAATCAGCTGAGCAACACCGCTGAAAAAGACCTGACGCCAGCGGTCATACCGCACCACCCAGGCTGACGCCATGACAAAAAGACCGGTAATGAAAAACGCGAAACCAAATAAAATGGCCAGCAGCAGATTACTGCTCTCGCGACCTGACAGGATCAACACCGCAATAAAGCAAAATATGCCGCCCTTAAAATAGAAGACTGACTTTTTCGCGCCGGACGCACTCCCGGCCAGAAAAAGCGTCACCAGGCTTTCTGCCAGCAGGATCAGACCGAAAACATGAAAAGGGAAGTAGCGCATTCCTTCCAGACCATCCATAAAGACAATCACGCCCAGCCCGCTCCATAACACGCCCATAATGGCCAGAACCGGCGCAGATTTACGCACAAAATTGGCACCCATCAGTAACAGTGCAAGTTGCAGCATCGCTTACGCCTCCCTGACTGTTCGGGTGAAGCCCCGGTTGGGCAATTCTTCTGACCAGGAGCCAATAATGACCACACCTTCCGGTTGCGGCAGGCCTGTCAGTTTCGTTTCCTGAAGCTGTATTTTTATTTTCGGCGAGAGCTGGATCAGGAAAGAGAAAGTGTCTGTGACCATGCCGCCGTGGCTGATGGTTTCCCAGCGCGCGCGCATTCGTTTTGCGTCGTCCGGCGAAAGCAGCGCCAGCAGCTCATCCGCATGATGAATCTTCAGAAGATGTTGCGTAAGAGGCGTAACCGACGTCTGGTCCCAGGTCAGACGCCCGCTTTGAGGGATCAGATAATAAGAGGACGCCATACCCGGCACATTCCGCTTAAGCACATACACAAAATTTAGCAGCAAAGCGGTGCCGGAGAGATAGCATTGCGCCAGCAGCAGCGGTTCTCCTGACCGTAAGCCCGGAATAAACAGCGGGCCAAGACGGTGCCAGGAGCAATAAATAACAATCGTGCTGAAACTGAGAAAGGCCAGTGCACCAAGACGGTTACCGCTGGCAATCGGGATGGCGATCATGATCATGACCGGGATGCAGGCCAGGATAAAATGCAACGCTTCGCTACGCGCATCATCAAAAGGTTGACTGAAAACCCACGCGGCGCAAAGACATAACCCTATCCATAATCCGCCACCGGTCAGGCATTTACGTAAAACTAAGGGTTCCGGTTTCCAGAACAATCCCATGATAATGGTGGTCAGCAAAATGGTGCCGACCACATTCGCCGACCACCAGATCCACAGCGTCTGAACAAAATTGATATTGTGACGATACAACACCCATCCCGCGCCTGCAGCCGCGGCGACTGCGCTTATTACCACCGTGGCAGCCAGCCAGATCAGCACGTTGACCTGCATGTCATCCGGACGTCTGAAGCGCCGCACGAGCCACGCAATCGCAAAATCGTTGCCCAGTGAAATCATCGAATGCACCAGCGAGGTTTCCAGCGAGTGCCGCATCGTGACGTCCAGCAGCGTCCGTACGATAAACAAACCTAAAAACAGAGGAGGCCAGAACCTGCGTGGTGTTAACAAAAATGCCGCCACCGCAAGGCCAGCGGGAAACCAGACAAATGAAACCTGGCTCAGGGGATCATCAAGAAACAAAGAGATATACCCGAGAGAAAAGTAGAGCGCGCACCATAACAGCAGCTGTAAATAGAATTTAGCAGGGGACAAAGCGACCTCGCGATTAGATTCAAAGCACTGAGTTGTAGCTAAAGCGTAGAACAAATGGATCCAACAGAGAGGGTTTTACCTCTGTCAGCGAAAACCTCGAAGAAGGCAGGCCGGGAACGCAGGAGAGTATAAACTTTAAAGCTGGCGTCTTTTCTTTTTCAAATCAGAAGGTGTTATGTACAAAATCTATCTTATTCTTGCCGTTTCGATATGCGCAGAAACACTGGCTACCTCAATGATGAAAGCGTCTGACGGTTTTACCCGATTATTCCCCAGTATCATTGTGGTCGTGGGTTATGCGATTTCATTTTATGGGCTTTCTCAGGTCGTAAAAGTCATGAATATCGGCATCGCCTATGCCATCTGGGCGGGTATGGGGATTTTCCTGGTATCGACCCTGTCATTTTTCATCTACAAACAACGACTGGATATCCCCGCGCTGATTGGTATGGCCTGTATCGCCATCGGCATCATGATTATTCAGCTCTACTCAAAATCAGTGACGCACTAACCGGTCTACGCCGCGTGTGATTTATCGCCCTGCCAAATGATGATTACCGGCCATATCCGCCGGTTTTATGGTGGCGCTTACATTAGTTACAACATACTTATATGTGGAGACATTTTCTGATCGAGTTATCTGTATGTGCCTTTTTCGTTTGAGACTCTGCGCGCCTCTGTAGCCCGCATGGCAGGCGGGAACTGGCTTAGCTGCGTAACGGATAAGAATTACCCTAACAGTCATTATGAAAATGCCTTGACCCTGTGATAGTGATCACGTTTATTACGATGATTCTACCGTTTTGAAATAATTCACCTTGCTAAGTATAAGGATAATAAATAATGACTGAGTGCTCATCGCTGGACACCCGGCCAGAAACCTCTGCTTTCCGCCGCTGGCTGGCGGTTTTCTCACTCGCCTGCGGCACGTTCGCGCTGGTTAATACTGAATTTCTGCCGATCGGATTGCTTTCGCCAATCGCGCAATCTCTGGGTGTCACTGAAGGTCATGCCGGGCTGGCGGTGATGTTGCCCGGTTTGGTGGCGGCGATTTCTGCGCCGCTGATCATGTTGTTCGCCCGCAAAATGGACCGACGCAACCTGCTGCTGTTGCTCTCCGCGACGGTGATTGTGGCCAACGGAATCGCCGTGATGGCGCAGACTTTCAACATTCTGCTGATCGGACGCATCATTCTGGGCATCGGCGTGGGCGGCTTCTGGTCGTTTGCCATTCCGTCCGGGCGACGGCTGGTGTCGGAAGAGCAGGGCGCACGGGCGATTTCCCTGATCACCGCAGGCGTGGCGGTCGGCACCGTCGCGGGGGTTCCGGCGGGCGCGTTTATTGGCGACCTGTTTGGCTGGCGCATGGCGTTTACCCTGAACGCGGTGCTGGCGCTGGTATTCTTCGTGTTGCAATGGCTGGCGCTGCCTTCGTTGCCCGCGCAGCAATCTATAGGCCTGCGTGCCATGCTGGGCGTCACCAAAGTGGCGGGGATACGTTACGCGCTGATCATCGGCATCTTCATGGCGGGCGGTCATTTCGCGGCTTATACCTATCTTGAGCCGTGGCTGCGCTTCAATCTGCATCTTTCTGCCAGTGACATCTCGTTGCTGCTGATGGGTTATGGCGTCGCGGGTCTGGTGGGAACGCTGACGACTGAAATCAGCGTGCGTGAATTCGGCGTGAAGAGAGCGTTCATGCTCAATATGCTGCTGCTCAGCGTATCGGTGCTGGTGTTGTCACTGTTTCAGGTGCCGTTAGCGCTGGCCTGTGCGCTGGTGATCTTGTGGGGATTAGCGTTTGGCGCACTGCCGGTGTGTCTGAATATCTGGACGTATCAGGCATCGCCTGCGCTTTTCGAAACCGGTTCGGCGTTGCTGGTGTGTGTCTTTCAGACCTCGCTGGCGCTGGGCGCGTTGTTTGGCGGGATCCTGGCTGACAATTCCGGCGTCAGCAGTGCTTTCCTGCTCGGCGGCGTGCTGACATTGCTGGCGGGCATTACGATTTTCCTGTCACGCCCGCAGCCCGTTACCTTGCATGGTTCGACGCAGTGATCGGATAACGATCAGGAAATCTTTCCACATTTGAAAATTCTTCTTTTCCAAAGCCTGCATAGTGCGGGCTTTAATTTTTTCTGGTTTTTTGCATTAGGTTATTTCATTTTCGTATTTGCCGATCGGGAATCGATTTGAAACACTGTCGGCTTAACAGTTTGTTTCAACTTGAATATTTATTCACGGAAAGAGTAAACCTTTATGCGCACCTTATTAAAACTATCCGTTCTGGCATTATCTCTGGCGGGCGCACTGGCGCTGAGCGCTTGTGATCAGAAATCCAATGAGAATCACATCAAGGTCGGGATCAGTGCAGGTATCGATCAGCAGATGTGGGAAACCATCAAAAAAACCGCCAAAGACAAATACAATCTGGATGTCGACGTGGTGACGTTCAACGATTTTGTATTGCCGAATTCCGCGCTGAGCAGCGGTGATATCGACGTTAACGCCTTCCAGCACCGTCCTTATCTGGATAAACAAATCAAAGAACGCGGTTACAAGCTGGCGGAAGTGGGGAAAACCTTCGTTTATCCGATCGCTGGATATTCCCGCAAAATTAAATCCATCGATCAGCTGAGTGACGGCGCACAGGTGGCGGTGCCTAACGATCCGACAAATCTTGGCCGCTCGCTGTTGCTGCTGCAAAAAGTCGGGCTGATCAAACTGAAAGAGGGCGTGGGTCTGTTGCCGACGTCGCTGGATATTATCGAAAATCCAAAGCATCTGAAGATTGTTGAAATCGAAGCGCCTCAGCTGACCCGCGCGATTGACGATAACAAAATCGAGCTGGCGATCATCAATACGACGTATTCAGGCCAGATCGGGCTGACGCCAGGTAAAAACGGACTCTTTGTGGAAGACAAAGATTCACCTTACGTGAACATCATTGTGGCGCGTGAAGATAACAAAGACAGTCAGGCGGTGAAGGAACTGGTGGAAGCTTATCAGACTGACGCCACCGTCAAAGCGGCAGATGCCATCTATCATGGCGATGCAGTAAAAGGCTGGTAATACGTAGATAAGTATTAATGATTATTGAATCCTGAGATTCTAAAATCTCAGGATTTTTTGTTTCTGCGAAGTTAGACTCAGCAAACGCCGAAATCGCCTTCTTCCTGATACAGGCTCACGGTATCTGCTTTCACTTCAATTTCCTTTGCACCGAACTCGTCCTGACGCGTACACCACAGGGTGTCGCCTTCAACACGTTGCACGACCAGTTTCGGGCCGCCGGTCTTGGACTGAACGATATCTTGGGGGTTAAACATGTTTTTTCCTCTGTTTTCAATGACGTTGTAATGATGGAAAAACGTGTCCGCAGGCCGCATAGCCCGGCCAACCTCGCGAAACACCGATCTGAAGCTATACTTAAAGTTAATGTAATACAAACCGGAGGAAAACATGACCATTCATAAGAAAGGGCAGGCGCATTGGGAAGGTGACATCAAACACGGTAAAGGTCACATCTCTTCTGAAAGCGGCGCGCTGAAGGAACAGCCTTATGGTTTCAACACCCGTTTTGAAGGAAAACCCGGAACGAACCCGGAAGAATTAATAGCAGCAGCGCATTCTGCCTGCTTCTCGATGGCTCTTTCGCTGATGCTCGGTGAAGCGGGTCACACTCCTGAAAGTATCGATACCGTCGCAGACGTTTCACTGGATAAAGTGGATGGCGGCTTTGCGATCACCAAAATCGCGCTCGACAGCAAAGTAAAACTGCCGGGGATCGATAAAGACACATTCGACGAAATCATCAAAAAAGCCAAAGCCGGTTGCCCGGTATCTCAGGTACTGAAAGCAGAAATCACGCTGACGTATCAGCTTGAAAATTGATGAAAGCCTGAAATTTTGAATCTGAAAGCCACGCGAAGTTTGCGTGGCTTTTCTGTTGTTAGCCCATGATCAACTTTTTAAACAACAGTTCCTGAACATTTTGCCGCTGCGAAAGAAGCACGTACACGGAGATAAGGTTTGCCGATTCATCATAGGTATAAATGATGCGGTAACCATTCAATGTATTACATTCGCGAAATTTGATGATACCCAGCGCGGCGAGATCGGGTGCAACCGGGCAGGATAAAGGAAAAACTTTCACTTTTGCTTCAAACTCATCCAACACTGCGTTGATGATTTTTAGCGCATCGTTTCCCTGTGAGGTCTGGAACGACGCAATTTCATCAATAGACAACTTTACAGTTTGCAGGTACTCAATCGTGATTTTACTTTTCGTCGCAGACATAAATTGATCCCAATAATCAGCAGATCAGATGAGAGGTTCATCTGGCAAGATCTGCTAACAACTGTTCTCTCGTGAATGTCCGGCCCTCTGCTTTATCATTTTCTGCCAGTGTAAGCAGCTTGAGTAAAGCAATGGTTTCATCCCTTTTTTGTCTGTCTTCAAAGGATTCAATCACGTAAGCCGGTTCACCATTCTGAGTGACCAGTATCGGTTGTGATAAATCAAGTACAGCAGCATGCTTCTTTACGAAGCTGATAGTCTGTATTTGCATGTTTAATTTCTCCGCCAAGTTTTACGGTCTAAATATAGTTCTTTTAAAGACTGCTTGCAAAGTAAGTTTCCCATTCTCCGGTATGCCTCGCAAAACGCCTGTCCCCGGTTTGACAAAAATCCGCCCTCTGCCATTACTTGATCATTCCCTAAAACCGAATGCTGACGCTAAGGATTCGGTTTTTTAATGCGATGAGAGAGTCGTTATGCTGACGCTGCGCCAGATCCGCCATTTTATTGCCGTTGCCGAGACCGGATCGATATCCGCTGCTGCCCAGGCCTCTTTTGTTTCACAGTCCTCGCTGACTCAGGCGATTCAGCAACTTGAGACGGAAACGGAGGCGCGTCTTTTTGACCGCCACCCCAAAGGGATGACGCTGACCCATCAGGGGCATCAGTTTTTACGCCAGTCCTATCTTATTCTCGCCACCGTCGATAACGCCAAACGCAGCCTGCAAATGGGTACCGAAAATGTCACCGGTCAGCTGACGCTGGGCGTGACCAGCCTGGTGGCCGGATACTTTCTGGTGGATTTACTCAAGCAATTCAACGCCTATTACCCGAATGTCGACGTCAAAGTGGTGGAGGATGAACGCCAGTACATCGAACATCTGCTGGTTAGCGGCGAAATAGACATTGGGGTGCTGATCCTCTCAAATCTGGAAGACCGCGATGCGCTGCAAACCGAGGTGCTGACGCATTCTTCGTACCGCCTTTGGCTGCCGCCGCTGCATCCTTTGCTTGAACGTGAAAGCATTTCTCTGGCGGATATTGCGAATGAACCGCTGATCCAGCTCAACGTGGATGAGATGGAAAAACATGCGCAGCGGCTGTGGGCGCGTGCCGGGCTGAAGCCTAATATTGCGATGAAAACCGCGTCAACGGAGGCGGTGCGCAGTCTGGTGGCTGCCGGGCTGGGCGTATCCGTGCAGCCGGACATGGCGTACCGCGCCTGGTCACTGGAAGGAAATATGATTGAAGCCAGCAAGCTGGAAGATTCTATCGAGCCTCTGGATATCGGACTGGCATGGCGTCGCGGTAGTGCGCGGCCAGAACTGGTGACGCCTTTCCTGACGATTGCCCGTGAAAACAGCGCCAAGAGAAAGCCGTCATAACCGGAGCATTCGTTTTTTCCGAACGCAGCCTTCAGTAATTGCTATTTGTTGCCCTCAGAGAAATTACCTAATGTGAATTAGCAGTTTTGTTACTAGCTAATAACATTTTTGTTAATTGATGGTGACTGACTTCTCTGAGGGGCAGTACGATGTCGGATGCAGAATTTGTTGCCATTTTCTCTGATAAACACGCAATCAACGGCGACCTTCTGCACGGCGAGGGCGCAACGCAAAGTATTTTTAATCCCGCCAGCGGAGAGGTGATTGCAGAAGTGGCGGAAACGTCACTGGCACAGGTGAATATGGCGGTGAATGCTGCCAGTCAGGCGTTTACCCGCTGGTCACGTACCACTCCCGCCGAACGTGCCACTCTCCTGTTGCGGATTGCCGATGCTATTGAAAGGCAGGCGCCGCAGCTGGCGCGTCTTGAAGCCCTGAACTGCGGTAAACCGCTGTATCAGGCGCTGAATGACGACCTGCCTGCAGCCGTGGATGTGTTCCGTTTTTTCGCCGGAGCTGTCCGGTGTCAGCAGGGTCAGTTGTCCGGTGAATATCTGCCCGGTCATACCTCGATGGTGCGCCGTGATCCGCTGGGCGTGGTCGCTTCTATCGCGCCGTGGAATTACCCGCTGATGATGTCAGCGTGGAAAATCGCCCCGGCGCTGGCTGCCGGAAACACCGTCGTTTTCAAACCTTCCGAACATACTCCGCTGACCATTCTTGCCTTACTGCCTGCCCTGCAGGACATCCTGCCGCCGGGCGTTCTTAACGTGATCACCGGCAGCGGCGAAGGTGTCGGCAACGCACTGGTCAGCCATTCTCACGTTCGTCTGATTTCCCTGACCGGCGATATCGTCACCGGTCAGCGGATTTTGCAGGCCGCCGTGAAAACTGTGAAACGCACCCATCTTGAACTGGGCGGCAAAGCGCCGGTGATTGTGTGTAATGACGCGGATATCGACGATGTGGTTCACGCCGTCAGCACCTGGGGTTATTACAACGCCGGACAGGATTGCACCTCCGCCTGTCGCGTATATGCGCAGGCCGGAATTTATGAGCGTCTGGTGGAAAGACTGGGCGACGCCGTGGCGCAGCTGCCGTTTGCCAAAAAGAACGACAGCGAAAACTTTATGGGGCCGCTGATAAGCAGCCGACAGCGCGACCGCGTGTCCAGCTTTGTCGAACGGGCACTGAGCCAGCCGCATATCGAGCGCATTACCGGCGCGGCGTCGCATTCCGGCTCCGGTTTTTACTATCAGCCGACGCTGCTGGCGGGCTGCCTGCAAACTGATGAAATCGTGCAGCGCGAAGTGTTCGGGCCGGTGGTCAGCGTCACGCGTTTTGACTCGCTCGAACAGGTCGTCAGCTGGGCCAACGAATCCGAATACGGGCTGGCATCGTCAGTCTGGACACAAAATATCGACCTCGCCATGCAGATTTCCTCGCATCTGCAATATGGCACCACGTGGATTAACACCCACTTTTCTCTGGTCAGTGAAATGCCGCACGGCGGACTCAAACGCTCCGGCTACGGTAACGATCTTTCCAGTTATTCCTTACAGGACTACAGCGTAGTCAGACACATCATGGCGAAGTTCAAACCTCAATTCTAAAAACAACATTTACGACGACAGGACAGGAGTAAGCGATGAATAAGAACAACGGTGTTTACGCTTTATCTGCAATTTGTTTGGGCCTGCTGAGTTTCTTAAATAGCGCGCTGGCCGCAGACGCACCCACCAGTATTGGCAAAGGCGAAGGCCAGTTAAATATTGTCGCGTGGCCGGGTTATATCGAGCGCGGCGAGAGCGACAAAAATTACGACTGGGTGACGCAGTTTGAAAAGCAAACCAGTTGCAAGGTGAATGTAAAAACCGCAGCGACGTCCGATGAAATGGTCAGCCTGATGGCGAAAGGCGGCTATGACCTGGTGACGGCGTCCGGTGATGCGTCGCTGCGTCTGATTTACGGTAAACGCGTGCAGCCTATTAATCCTGCGCTGATCCCGAACTGGAAGAACGTCGACCCGCGCCTGACGAAAGGCGCATGGTTCAATGTCGGCGGCAAAGTTTACGGTACGCCGTACCAGTGGGGGCCGAACCTGCTGATGTACAACACTAAAACGTTCCCGACGCCGCCGGACAGCTGGGCGGTGATTTTCGTGCCGCAAAATCTGCCGGATGGTAAACCGAATCAGGGACGCGTTCAGGCGTATGACGGTCCGATTGCCATTGCTGACGCCGCGCTGTACCTGAAAAGCACGCAGCCGGATCTCAAAATCGAAGACCCGTATCAGCTCAACGACACCCAGTATCAGGCTGTGCTGAAACTACTGCGCGCCCAGCATCCGCTGATCCACCGCTACTGGCACGATGCGTCGGTGCAGATGAGCGATTTCAAAAACGAAGGCGTGGTCGCCAGCTCCTCATGGCCGTATCAGGCCAACTCGCTGAAAGGCGAAAAACAACCAATCGCCACCGTATTCCCGAAAGAAGGCGTCACCGGCTGGGCGGATACCACCATGTTAGCGGCGGATTCCGAACATCCGAACTGTGCCTATCAGTGGATGAACTGGTCGCTTGAGCCGAAAGTGCAGGGCGACGTCGCCGCCTGGTTTGGTTCCGTGCCCGCTGTTCCGGCAGGATGTAAAGCCAGCCCGTTGCTCGGTGCAGAAGGCTGTCAGACCAACGGTTTCGATAAATTTACGTCGATTTCATTCTGGAAAACGCCACAGTCCGAAGGCGGCAAGTTCGTTCCATACAGTAAATGGACTCAAGACTATATCGCCATCATGGGCGGCCGTTAATACGCGGCATCCTTTGCTTATTCCAGTGAAAACTTTGAAACCGGGAGCGAACTATGCCCGCCGTACAATTTATCAATGTTTCCCGAATATTCGGGGAAACTAAAGCCGTCGATAATGTGTCTATCGATATTCAGGACGGCGAGTTCTTTTCGATGCTCGGGCCTTCGGGCTCGGGGAAAACCACCTGCCTGCGCCTGATTGCCGGGTTTGAAACGCTGTCATCCGGTTCCATCCGCATTCATGGTAAAGAGGCCACAAAGCTCGCGCCGTATGAGCGGGATGTGAATACCGTCTTTCAGGATTATGCGCTGTTTCCGCACATGACCGTGCTGGAGAACGTCGCGTATGGCCTGATGGTGAAAGGCGTGGGCAAAAAGGAGCGCAATATCCGCGCGATGGAAGCCCTTGAGCGGGTGGCGCTCGGGTTTACTGCGGCACGCAAGCCGGCATTTTTATCCGGCGGTCAGCGTCAGCGCGTGGCTCTGGCGCGGGCGCTGGTCAATCAGCCCAGCGTTTTGCTGCTTGATGAACCACTCGGTGCGCTCGATCTCAAACTGCGGGAGCAGATGCAGGGGGAGCTGAAAAAACTGCAACGCGAACTGGGTATTACCTTTATTTTCGTCACTCACGATCAGAGTGAAGCGTTGTCGATGTCAGACCGCGTGGCGGTGTTTAATAACGGGCGCATCGAGCAGGTGGATTCACCGCGCGAGCTGTACCTCAATCCGCGCACGGCGTTTGTCGCGCAGTTTGTCGGTACAGCCAATGTGCTCAATTCAGATCTCTCCCTCAGGCTCACCGGGCTTTCCGGCAGCCGTTCGATTCGTCCTGAACATATCCGCCTGACACCACAACCCCAAGCCGACAGCAATGTCGTGCAGGTCAGCGCTATTCTGAAAGATATCCATTTTCAGGGAGCGGCGACGCGCTACGAACTGGCGCTGGACGGCGGCGAGCGGCTGTTTGTCAGTGAACCGAATAATCTGGCGGCCAGCCAGCAAACGCGCTTCCAGACCGGCCAGCCGGTGGTGGCATGCTGGGATCGTGACGCTATGGTGGCGCTGCTTGAGGGTTAAACGATGGATATCAGTATGACTCCTTATGAGAAGCGGGCGCGGCGTGGCCGGGCGCTGATCACCTTTCTGCATCATCGCCCCGGATTTTATCTGGCGCTGCTGCTGGTTCCGCCACTGTTGTGGTTCGGTGCCATCTATTTAGGCTCACTGTTTGCGCTGCTGTGGCAGGGTTTGTATACCTTCGACGATTTCACCATGACGGTGTCGTCGACGCTGACCACCGCAAATCTGCGCGCGCTGTTCGATCCGGTGAACGCTGACATCATTATCCGCACGGTGAGTATGGCGCTGCTGGTGTCGTTTTTCAGCGCGGTGCTGGCGTTTCCGATCGCTTATTACATGGCGCGCTACATTACGGGCAAGAAAAAAGCCTTCTTCTATGTCGCGATCATGTTGCCGATGTGGGCGAGTTACATCGTCAAAGCCTATGCGTGGACGTTGCTGCTTTCCAAAGGCGGCGTGCTGCAATGGTTCCTGGAACATCTCGGGCTGGAACCGCTGCTCGCGGCGATGCTGAGTTTGCCGGGCATCGGCGGCAATACGCTGTCAACGTCGGGGATTGGTCGCTTCTGGGTGTTCGTCTACATCTGGCTGCCGTTCATGATATTGCCGATTCAGGCGGCGCTGGAACGTCTGCCACCGTCGCTGATCCAGGCATCTGAAGACTTAGGCGCAAAACCCTGGCAGACGCTGCGTTATGTCATCTTTCCGCTGTCGGTGCCGGGCATTGCGGCCGGTTCGATTTTCACCTTCTCCCTGACGCTTGGCGATTACATCATCCCGCAATTGGTGGGGCCTCCGGGGTATTACATCGGCAATATGGTGTATTCCCAGCAGGGGTCGATTGGCAACATGCCGATGGCGGCGGCGTTCACGCTGGTGCCGATTGTGCTGATTGCTGTTTATCTGTCGATGGTTAAACGACTGGGAGCTTTCGATGCACTCTAAACGCGCACCCTGGTTACTCAAACTTTCCGCGTGGGGCGGGCTGGTATTCCTGCATTTCCCGCTGCTCATCATCGCGGTATACGCCTTTAACACTGAAGACGCGGCGTTCAGTTTTCCGCCGAAAGGCTTCACGCTGCACTGGTTTGCGGTGGCGGCCGGACGGCATGACATCCTCGACGCCATCTGGCTTTCGGTGCAAATCGCCTGTTACGCCACGGTGATTGCGATGGTGCTCGGCACGCTGGCGGCAGCGGCATTGTACCGGCGCAATTTCTACGGCAAAAACAGCATCACTTTACTGTTCATGCTGCCGATTGCCTTACCGGGGATCATCACCGGTCTGGCGCTGCTTAACGCATTTCATGCGGCGCAAATCGAGCCGGGCATGCTGACCATCGTTATCGGTCACGCCACGTTCTGCATGGTGATTGTTTATAACAACGTGATCGCGCGGTTCCGGCGCATCACCCACAGCCTGATTGAAGCCTCGATGGATTTAGGCGCGGACGGCTGGCAGACCTTCCGCTACATCATTTTACCCAACCTCAGCACTGCGCTACTGGCGGGCGGAATGCTGGCGTTTGCGCTGTCTTTCGACGAAATCATCGTCACTACGTTCACCGCCGGACACGAGCGCACGCTGCCTATCTGGCTGCTCAATCAGCTGGGACGTCCGCGCGAAGTACCGGTCACTAACGTGGTAGCGCTGTGCCTGATGGTACTGACCATGATCCCGATCCTGGGCGCGTGGTATCTGACAAGAAACGGGTCTGATGTGGCCGGTGACGGCAAATAATAAGGAAAAATAATGCAAACGAATATGCTGATTAATGGTGAGCTGGTTGCCGGAGAAGGGACGTCGTTGCCGGTTTACAACCCGCATAACGGGCAGGAAATTGTGCGTCTGGCGCAGGCCAGCGAGCAGCAGACCAAACAGGCCGTCGATCAGGCGCATCGCGCTTTTACCGACTGGGGACAGACCACGCCGAAAACCCGTTCCGAACTTTTGCTGGCGCTGGCTGACCGCATCGAAGCTAACGCCGAAGCGCTCGCGCAACTCGAATCGCTGAACTGCGGCAAACCTCTTCATCTGGCGCTGGGGGATGAAATCCCGGCGGTAGCCGATGTATTTCGCTACTTTGCCGGTGCCAGCCGCTGTCTGAACGGGCTGGCCAGCGGCGAGTATCTGACCGGACATACTTCGATGATCCGCCGTGATCCGCTGGGGGTGATTGCCTCTATCGCGCCGTGGAATTACCCGCTGATGATGGCCGCCTGGAAAATTGCTCCGGCGCTGGCGGCGGGCAACTGCGTGGTGATTAAGCCTTCCGAGATCACACCGCTGACGGCGCTGAAACTGGGCGAACTGGCGCAGGATTTATTCCCGGCAGGTGTGCTGAATGTGTTGTTCGGCGACGGACAGACAGTCGGTAATGCGCTGACGCATCACGATAAAGTGCGGATGATCTCCCTGACCGGCTCAGTCGCCACTGGCGAGAAAATTGTCGCGCAGGCCACCAGCGGCATCAAACGCACGCATATGGAACTTGGCGGCAAAGCGCCGGTGATTGTATTCGATGACGCGGATATCGGTCAGGTGGTGGAAGGCGTGCGCACGTTCGGTTTCTACAATGCCGGACAAGACTGCACCGCAGCCTGCCGACTCTACGTACAAAAAGGCGTGTACGCGCAACTGGTGAAAGCGCTGGGCGAGGCGGTTTCAACGATTAAACTCGGAACGGACGAAAACGCAGAGATGGGACCGTTAGTCTCTGCGGCGCATTTAGAACGTGTGGAAGGTTTCGTGCAACGCGCCAAACAGCAGGCGCATATTCAGGTTGTCACCGGCGGTGAACGCGTGCGCGGCGAAGGCTACTATTTTCAGCCTACCGTGCTGGCCGGTGCGCGTCAGGAAGATGAAATCGTACAGCGTGAAGTATTCGGCCCGGTGGTCAGCATCACCGAATTCGACACTGAAGAACAGGTTCTCGATTGGGCCAACGAGTCAAACTACGGGCTGGCCTCATCCGTCTGGACGCAGAACATCGGTCGCGCCCATCGCCTCAGCGCCCGCCTGCAATACGGCTGTACCTGGGTGAACACGCACTTCATGCTGGTCAGCGAGATGCCGCACGGCGGACAAAAACAATCCGGCTATGGCAAAGATATGTCGATGTACGGGCTGGAAGATTACACGGCTATCCGGCACGTGATGATAAAACACTGAATACAACAATGATAACAGCAGGGAATTTTCCATTCCCTGCTGATCGAAAATCAGAACTCTTTATTCCGCAGTGGTCGAGGCAATCTTTTTCCGGGCGATATCAATAAATAAAATGCTGGCTGCAAAGGATATTCCCGCCCCAGTTATAATAGTGAGCAAATATGAAGTGAGATAATTATATTCTTTATCAATTAATGTCAGCTGCTCTGAAATTAAATCAATATTGTCAATGACATATCCCCTGGCGAAATACAGGCCACACCAGAAAGCGCTGAAACCAATTAAGCACGTATAACAGACGTAGCTGAATTTTCTGTCAATGTATTCGAGATAAAACTTAGGATCGGAGTAAGCCATTTTAAGCAGGCCTAAAAAACAGCCCAGATAAATACCGATCAACCACTTCATGATGTCCCAGTTCATACAACTCTCTGAATGCAGCCGCTGCCGGCGTTGATGTATAAAAACGAAAACGATGCCCGCAAGACTTCATAATGAAGTATGAGCACCGCCACTAAAACCTTAATGATTTGTTTTTACTCGACTTTTGTCTGAAATGACGCGCCGTATTATCACACTCCGCCCACATTCTGGCAAGAATGATGACATTGTACGGTCAGTCAGTTCTGAAGGAATACAGGGGTGGATATTGGATGAAAACAGAAAGGCTGGCGAATGCCGCACCAGCCTCACAAGGGCTATCAGATCTTTTTCGCCAGCAGTGTCGCAAAACGGAGTTTATAACGGTCACCATTTTCGTCACGTTTATGCAATTCGCCGACGTCTTCGTTGTACTTCACGATTTCCCAGCCACGGTAATAATCACGTAATTCTTCCGGCTGGAAGGTGAACGGGAAGGGCAACTGACACGGATAATCGGGACTGTCCATCGCGGCGACAATCAGGTTATAGCCTCCGGTTTTCGTTGCAGCGTGCATGTCTTTAATAATGTGCGGGATGCTGTCACGTTGCAGGAACATCATCACCACCGTTGAAAAGATAAAATCGTATTCGCCGGTAAAACGGTGCGTGTTCAGATCCTGCTCGCTGATGTCGATATTTTGCAGGGATTCTGCGGCAATAATCTCATGCACTTTTGCGACGCTCATCGCATTGTTGTCCCAGCCGGTGACATCAAAGCCTTTCAGGTTGAGATACAGTGAGTTACGTCCGCTGCCACAACCTAAATCCAGCGCTTTACCCGGCTTAACATATTTTACCGCGTTGAGAATTTCGGAATGGGTACGGGTCAGACCGTATTTTTCGGTGTAATAGTCTTCTGGTGCGAGTTGCTGTGTCATTCGCTGGTTTCCTGAAAAGTGAATCGTATACCCGCGATTATCCTCTAAAATAGGGTGTGCGCACCATGACTCTTAGTGGGGTCAGCGCCATGCACCCTCTGGTCATTGATATAAGGAGATAACATGTCTGGCCCGTCACCCGATAACAAGCATCCGATGGAGGGGTTTCCTCAGGTCTGCTTCATCAAGAACACCGTCAGCAATCCCAATATTATTATTGGCGACTACACCTACTATGACGACCCGGTCGATTCAGAAGATTTCGAGCGCAATGTGCTTTATCACTTTCCGTTTATTGGCGATAAGCTGGTGATTGGAAAGTTCTGTGCGCTGGCCCGCGGAGTGAAATTCATCATGAACGGGGCCAATCACATGCTGTCTGGCATTTCGACTTATCCGTTTCAGATTTTTGGCAACGGTTGGGAAAAGGTGATGCCCGCCGCAGAAGACCTGCCTTATAAAGGCGATACGGTGATCGGAAATGATGTCTGGATTGGCTATGAAGCCTTGTTTATGCCGGGCGTTCAGGTCGGGAACGGCGCCATTGTTTCGTCGAAATCGGTGGTCACCGGCGATGTTCCGGCGTATGCCATTGTGGGAGGCAATCCGGCTAAAGTCATCCGGCACCGATTCGACCCTGAGACCATCGCCTGCCTGGAGCAGATTGCCTGGTGGAACTGGCCAGCAGATAAAATTTCCAAAAATCTGGCGTTGATAACCGCAGGCGACGTTGACGCGCTGGCCGCCTGCGGATTTTGACGATCAGCGGGTTGTGCGGTGATCTGTCTGCCGGTAAAGGTAACTGCCTACGCCATGTACCGGATCACCTTCAAAACCGACTTTTTGCATGCCGATTTTCTCCAGCACGCGCTGCGAAGCCAGATGGTTTTCGCGCACGGTGGCGGAGATCCGATCAATGCCCAGTTTCTCAAAACCGGCATTCAGCGATGCGCTGGCAAATTCCGTTGCCAGCCCTTTTCCCCAGGCGCCGGTCGCAAAACGATAGCCAAGAAACACCCGGTGATTTTCGTAGCCTTCGCGAACGCCCAATCCACCAAAACCGATAATTTCCTCAGGCTTGTGACTACGTGTTATCGCCCAATGGCCGAAGCCGTGATCCGGCCATGCCTGTAACCAACCGTTCAGTTTTTCCTGCGCCGCCGCCATATCTTTGAGCGGACCGCGCGGATTAAACAGGTTAGTTTGCGGATCGCCGTAAATTGCAAAAAGAGAAAAGATATCTTCAGCCTCAACAGGCCGCAACAGCAACCGCGATGTTTCAAGGATCATAGTCAGTGTTTTCCTTCTGTTAGCTGTTGTAGAGCTTAGTCTGAGCGGGAAACTGTGCCAATATATCTGCCACTGGAAAAGAAATCAGTCACCAAACGTAATGTAATACAGCGTCAACATGTCGATGAAATCGCATTCCATCGACATGTTGGCGCGATATGTTTATATCATCGACACATCGTTCAGACCTGTCGATGGAAATGGCCGGGCAGGCCGCATTCTCAAAATTATCTCCTATTGATTATTCAGATGATGCTCACTCCGCCATCTGTTTTTGCAAAAAATCAATAAACCGTCTTACCTTCTCCGGCACATGACGGGTGTTGGGATACAGCGCGAAAATGCCCTGAGGTGGGAAACGGTGATCGGGCAGCAAATGGCATAAACGCTGTGCGTCGATTTCCGGTTGCACCAGCCAGTCCGGCAGCAGGGCGACACCCGCTCCCGCAAGCGCGAAAGCTAACAACGCCGACGCGCTGTCGGCGGTCACGGCCGGAGGCGAAGCAACTCGAAAGGGGATCTTTTCTCCACGGGTATTGGTCACCGGCCAGCTCATCGGCAGCGGCAGACGGCTGTGGGCAATCCATGAGGCCTGAGCCAGCTGTTCCGGCGTTTGAATATTTCCCGAACGCTGCAAGTACGCCGCCGAGGCCACCGGCAGGATTTCAAAATTTCCCAGCGTGGCGGCATGATGGCTGGAATCGGCTAACTGTCCGAGGCGGATCGCCAGATCAAAGCGTCCGGCAATCAGGTCATCGTGATTAGAAGAGGCAACGTGCTGAATACGCAGTTGCGGATGCAGTGCGGAAAACGCCGCCAGCGCCGGAACCACCACGCGCGCACCGTATTCTGGCGTGCTGGTGATGCGCAACTGTCCGCTCAGGCCGCCGTGATCGCGGCGCACATCGTCCAGCACCGCTTCGGCTTCCTGCAATAAATCCTGGCAACGCTGATAAAAGCGTTCGCCCGATTCAGTCAGCGCCAGCCGTCGTGTGCTGCGTGTCAGCAACGCGACGCCGGTTTCGCTTTCCAGCTGTTTGACGTTGAAACTGACGACTGCTTTGGTCAGCCCGAGCAAAGCCGCCGCGCCGGTAAAGCTGCCTGCGTTAACCACCGCGACGAAAATCTCCAGCCGCTGTAAATTCAGCATTTCCTGCGCCTTGATTGTCAAAATTATTTTGACAGTGTAACTGCTCCGCGCCCGTTTATCCCTGAGAAGTTCTCCGCTACATTGCCTGCCTTAACGGATCGTGGATGAGTGCAGATGAGTCACAGGGCGCGGGTTGCCGCAGTATATTTGCTCGGTTTTTTCGTTGATCTGATCAACATGTTTATCGCCAACGTGGCGTATCCCGGTATCGCGCGGCAGTTTACTGCGCCGGTCAGCGCGCTGGCATGGGTCAGCACGGGATATATTCTCGGGCTGACGCTGGTTATCCCGCTCAGCCGCGGTCTGGCCGGTCGGTTCGGTGCGCGACGGGTGTTTATTTTGTCGCTGACGATTTTTATGTTCGCCTCACTCGGTGCGGCCAGCGCCACAAATCTGACCACGCTGATTGGCTGGCGCATTGTGCAGGGGCTGGGCGGCGGATTGCTGATCCCGCTCGGTCAGACGCTGACGTATGCGCTTTACCGCAGCCATGAGCGCGCCAGACTGTCGGCGGTGATCATGCTGGTCGGGCTGCTGGCACCGGCACTTTCTCCGGCCATCGGCGGCATTATCGTGGACAGTTTCAGCTGGCGCTGGGTATTTGTTGCCAGCCTGCCTCTGGCGCTGCTGGCCTGGGTTCTGGCGTTTTGCTGGCTGCCACAAACCCCGCGGGAACCGGCAGAAAGGTTCGATGTGAAGGGATTTGCGCTGCTCAACGGCGGGCTGGCGCTGGTGTTATGGGGGCTGACGTCTCTGGGTGAAAGCCGCGAATGGCTGAGCGGTGGCGCATTATTGCTGGCGGGCGCAGGGCTCATGACGATGTTTGTGCGGAGATCGCAAAAAAGCACGCGGCCTTTGCTGGAGCTGACGTTAATGAAAGATCCGCTGTTGCGCACCGGCATGCTGGTTTATCAATGCATTCCCGGCGTGTTTACCGGCGTCAGCCTGATTGCCATGCTGTATCTGCAAAATGAACATCACTTTTCGGCGGCGCAGTCGGGCGGGCTGATGTTGCCGTGGTCGCTGGCATCGTTTGCCGCCATCAGTTTTACCGGCAAAATGTTTAACCGCATCGGGCCGCGGGCGCTCTTTATTCCGGGCTGCCTGATCCAGGGCGCAGGTATTGGCTTGCTGGCGCTGCTCAGCGGGTTTCCCGCACAGCCTTGGCTGGCGGTCGCCGCGTTCACGCTGATGGGAGCGGGCAGCAGTTTGTGCAGCAGCACGGCGCAAAGTGGCGCGTTCTTACATGTTCAGACACAGAAACTGGCGGATGCCAGTGCGCTCTGGAACATCAACCGCCAGCTGAGTTTTTGTCTTGGCGTGACGCTGGTCAGCGTGATGCTCAATATTTTGCAGATTTACGCCCCGCAATCGGCCTTCCGCCTGGCGTTCATTTTTGCCGCCGCCAGCGTTATTGTTCCGGTCATGCTGTGCCTGCGGTTGCCGGGCCGTGAAATTGTGCAGGAACTCAATCAACAGAGTCGTTAACAGGAAAGAAAATGAATCGTTTTGTGAAAGAAGTGTTTGATGCGCATGTGTTAATTCAGCGCTGGTTTTCTGATGCGCAAGCGGCTGAACAAACGTGTGACGATCTGCTGGCGCGGTTTAGTCCGGCCTATTCGATGGTAACGATCACCGGTCACCGGCTGGACTATCCGGGCTTGCGTGCTTTTTTCCGGGCGCAGCGAGGCGCGAAAAGCGGGCTGAATATTGAAGTCGAAAAGCCGGTGGTGATTACTGAGAGTGAAAAAGGTGCGGTCGTCGCGTATCAGGAACGCCAGCAGTTGCCCGGACAGCCGGAAACGCTGCGTTATTCCACGGTGATATTCGAGGTGGATGCACAAGGGAAAATTCTGTGGCGCCATTTGCATGAAACCCCCGCCGCCTGAGCACGCATATAAAAACGGCCTTCCGCGAGGAAAGCCGTTTGAGCCTGCAAGACTGATTACTTCGTCAGGGTTTTTCTGACTTCGCTGACGTCTTTCGCCGTGACTGCCGGTGCGTTGTTGCCCCAGCCCTGACGGATGAAGGTCGACAATTGCGCCGCTTCTTCGTCAGTCAGACGGTTTGCAAAGCCCGGCATCGCCAGTGTGGACGGTGCGCGTGCGGTGGACGGTTGCTGTGCGCCCGCGAGGATGGTGTGGATCAACCCGGTCGGGTCTTTCGCATTCACAATCGTTGCCTGATCCAGCTGCGGGAACACGCCCGGTGCGCCTTTGCCGGTCACAAAGTGGCAGGCTCCGCAGTTATCCAGATACAAACGCTCGCCTTCGCTGAGGTTTTTCGCCGCGGTCAGTTTGGCTTCGGTCGCGCTGGCTTTTTGCGTGTCCTCTGCCGGAACCGGCGGGTTGCCACCCAGGAATTTGATGTACGCCGCGATGGCTTTGAGGTCATCATCGGTCATGTGAGCGGTACTGTTTTCCACCACAGACGTCATTTCGCCGCCCACCGCCGCTTTGTCATTACGTCCTTTGCCCAGATAATCGACGATTTCCTGCTCATTCCAGTGCGCGACGCCGCGCAGGGAAGGCACATCCCAGTTATTCAGGCTGCCGCCCGCCAGGAAATCAGAGTCGCTGCTGTCGAGCGCTTTTTCGTTCATGCCGAAACCGCGCGGTGTATGGCAGCTGCCACAGTGACCGAGACTCTCCACAAGATACGCGCCACGGTTGACCTGCTCAGAAGCGCCGCCGATGGGCTGGAAGGGCTTATCAGACGCGAACGCCCAGTTCCAGAAACGCATCCCCCAGCGCTGGCTGAACGGGAAACTCAGATCCGTTTCCGGCGGTTGTTCCGCGCTCGGTTTTACGCCCTGCATAAAGTAAACGTAGAGCGCATGCATATCTTCATCATTGATTTTGGCGTAATCCGGATAAGGCATCGCCGGATATAAACGGGTACCGTCCGGCAGAACACCTTTTCGCACCGCATCGGAGAACTGCGCTTCGGTGTAACCACCAATGCCATGGTCCTTATCCGGTGTGATGTTGGTCGAATAAATAGTGCCCAGATTCGAATTGATCGCCAGTCCGCCGGAAAACGCCGGTTTTCCCGCCACCGTATGACACGCGCCGCAGTCGCCCAGACGCGCCACATATTCACCCTGTTTGATCAGCGCTGCGTTGTCAGGCTGTACATTCGTGTCTGCCTGCGCATTCGCCATAAAACCCGCACCGAGCAGCAAGGCGTTAGCGATAAATAAACTTTTGAGTTTCATCCTGTTCATCTCCGCTTATGCCTGAACCAGTGGACCAGGGTTTTTCAGGTACTGATCTTTAATCGCCTGCGCCGCCATCAGGGTAATCGCGCCGATGGTATCGGTCGGGTTGGCCTGGAAGTTTTGCGGGAACGCGTTTCCTCCCGGCACAAAGACGTTATGCACATCCCAGCTTTGCAGGAACTTGTTCAGCGCCGAGGTTTTCGGGTTATCGCCCATCACCGCACCGCCCACGTTGTGCGTGGAAACGTACTTGGTCAGGTCAAAGTGCGCGTCCATCGGCAGGAAGCTTTCGCTGTAGCTGTCCGGGTTCAGCTCTTTGGTGATATTGCCGACGATGCCTTTCAGGTATTGCTGCAATTTGAGCTCGTTCTGTTTCCAGTCGAAAGTCATGCGCAGCAGCGGATAGCCATATTCATCTTTGTAGTTCGGATCAAGATCCAGATAAATGTCGCGATACGACTGGCAGGTGGTGGTGATGCTGATTTTCATCGAATGGCCGTACCATTCTTCCATCCCTTCTTTCCAGCCTGTGCCCCACGCAGGCGTGCCTTTTGGCAGCGAGGTGCTGATTGGCGTGCCGGTGGCCTGAGAACTGTGGATTTTCGCGCCGCCGATGAACCCTAAAGAAGGGCCATCAAAGTTGCCCGGAGAGATGTCGTTAAACATCTGGCCGGTGGCGCCCGCGGTGGCGAACGGGTTGAAGTTTTTATCTTTGAAGAACAGCGTCGAGCCGCCGTTGCTCAGGAACGCGTAGTTACGGCCAATCACGCCTTCTTCGGTGATCGGGTTGTATGGTTTGCCGATGCCGGACAGCAGCATCAGGCGCACGTTACAGAACTGGAAGCTGCTCAGTACCACGATTTTTGCCGGCTGGAAGCATTCGTTGCCGTCTGCATCCATGTAGATCACGCCTTTGGCGGTTTTCTTATCATCGTGCAACTCGACTTTCAGCACGTTGGCGTGGACTTCATAGGAGAAGTTATCCATGCGTTTCAGTGCGTCCATTACGGCAGTTTGCGGCGAGGCTTTCGAGTAGTTCAGGCACGGATATTTACTGCAATAACCGCAGTAGTTACAGGGTGCGATCTGGTTGCCATACGGGTTGGTCCAGGCGCGGGACACGCAGGCAGACGGGTTCGGGAACGGGTGATAGCCCATCTTTTTGGTGACTTCGGCAAACATGCTGCTGTTGAGCGTATCTTCCAGCGCTGGCAGCGGATACGGCTCGGAACGCGGCCCTTCGAACGGGTCACCGCCTTCCATAATCTGGCCGCGCAGGTTGCCGGTTTTGCCGGACTGGCCGCAGATGTGCTCAAACTTGGTGTAATACGGCTCGATTTCATCCCAGGTGAACGGGAAATCCATGATCCGCATGTCTTCCTGCAAGATACCCGGCTTGTACGCTTCATCGGCGTAAGTTTTGAGTTTTAAATCGGTTGGCGTCGGGCGGATCAGAACCGCCGTCCAGTGCAGACCGGAACCGCCCACGCCCGTACCCGGCGCAAACGCGCCCCATTTACGGGTGGGCAGGGCGGTTTCACTCATGTTGTATCGCACGGTGACCGCCGCTTCAGCCGGGGTCGCCATGACTTTGTTGCGCACCGCGTAGGCGTACTCGTCCGCCGGTTTCGGGTATGCAAATTCTTCGTAGCCGCGATCGCCGCCGCGTTCGAGCGCGCGAACGGTCAGGCCTGCCATTGCCAGCTCGATACTCATCAGCGAGCCAGCCCAGCCGAGGCCGACGACAACGACGTCGACTTCTGGTTTCGTTACTTTTGCCATCTTAAATCCTGTCAGTCATCAGAAAAGGGGAATAGGGCGAGGCACTCAGGCACGCGCGCCCTGCAGGCTCACAGGCCCCAGCGGATACGGGACGTTGTGCTGCTTAACCCATTCGGTGAAACTGGCACGTGCGCCGGGGAATCCGATGGCAATCCACGCCTTCATCCCTTTGTTTCCGCCATAGATCGGATCTGCCAGATAACCGTGTTTGGTATCTGAAAGCAGCTCGCTGAAGAATTGCGAAGCGACGAGATTTTCTTCGCCTGCATCCGCAAATTTGATGCCGTTTTTCTGAAGCTGTGTCAGAACGTCGTCTTTGTCCTGATCGTTCAGCTCATGGAAGGCTTTCTGATGATTTTGCTGACACCAGCTGTTCGCGATGCGAATGCCGGTTTTGTAGATTTGCTGCGGACGGAAAGGGATCTGATATCCCATCGTCGCCGGAGCATGCACGTTGAACGGGCCCTGCATGTAAATTTCTTCACCGAAATCGCCGTGCATTTGCTGATCGATAAAAATCGGCACGTTGGTTTCCAGCGCGCCCGGCGCTTTGCCTTTACCGCCTGCGGGGATCAGACGGTCAGCAGCGGCCATAATAAACTGCCACTCCTCGGCGCTGAAAAAGATCGGTTTATAATCGAGTAAATCCGGAGCCGCCATTTCCGCAGCTTGTGCCGCTGACAGTCCTTTCATCATGATGGTGCCGACAGGCAACGCCATCAGCGACCCAAGTAAAAACTTGCGACGGGTTGTTTTTTTTTGAAGGAGCATAGAATTACGACTCTCACATGCCTGATGTTAAGTTTGGGTTAATTATTATTATTTTTGGGTACAAATTTATAATATCACCGCTACATCCAAAATAAATGAATAAATTCCACATGAACTGTGCGGCGGATTATTTCCGCAGTAGGTTTTAGGATGTGCCTCGCTTTAAAATTGTTTAAAAACAACAGATTAAAATCATTTTAATTTGATAAAGCCCACATTAAATTAGCATTAATTATCAAAGTTAATTCCCCGATTTCACTGTCTTAATTTAGATCAATATAATTACGCCAGGGAAAGGCCTGTTATTTTATGTTGTAAATGTTAGCTAACATTTTTAACAAATGGGAACGGGTTTCAATTGCATGTATATATTTGGAAAAAAAGAAAATTCACCAACCTGTATTAGTTACATTTAGAAATCATCCTGCATACTCCGTGTACAAACGTAAGTTGTTGAAAAGGGATTCTTGGTATAACTATGAAAGCAATTGTTATTGACGACCACCCTCTGGCTCGTATCGCTATTAAAAATTTGTTGGAAAACAACGAGATTACGGTCATCAGAGAGTTGGAGGACGGTGAGGTTGCGGTGCTTGCGGTAGAATCGACTGATCCTGATCTGGTGGTAATAGATATAGATATACCTGTTGTAAATGGCATGGAGATACTGGAACGCCTGAGAAAGAGAGGGTATGAAGGTATTATCATTGTAGTGTCGTCGAAAAATGAACGGTTTTACAGCAGACGCAGTTCAGAAGCGGGTGCAAGTGGTTTTGTCAGTAAAAAAGAAGGGCTGAGCAACCTCATGGCTGCCGTTACTGCTGCACAAAATGGCTACAGCTATTTTCCGTTATTTTTAGGACAATATGTTGGGAAATGGACGTCAGATGAGAAAAAGCTAGACTCGTTGTCACTTCAGGAATTCAATGTGTTACTTTATATTCTCCAGGGTGCAGATAACAATACGATTGCGGAAAAAATGAAACTCAGTAACAAAACAGTCAGCACCTATAAGAAAAGGTTGTTAGAAAAGTTAGATTGTAAATCACTGATAGATCTCTTTGCTTTCTCTACTCATAATAATGTCGGGTAAAGCGATGCGCATTGTGCTAAACATTTTATCCATTTTATTATTAATGGTACTGTCAAATGCTTATGCTGACGGTATATATGAATCCTACAGTCAAATAAAAAATAGCAATTTAACTTATGCAAACAAGGTTGAGCTCAATGAAGAAGAATCACGTTGGGTTGAGCATAAAAAGAATCTTATAATTGCTACTTCTCCTTTTGAAATCTCAACGTTACTTTCCAAAGATTCATCTTCACGTGCTCAGGGTATATTGGCAGATTATTTCCATCTTATGGAAAAGTCACTGAAACTGAAGGTCATTATTCATGAATATCCTACGCAAGAAAAGGCACTTGCTGCATTGGAAAGTAATCAAGCCGACATGGTGCTTTCATCTTTTACAGAGATGAAGGTGGGAAAGGAAAAATATCTCACATCATCGCCCATTCTAAGCAGTTCTCCAGCGCTCATTTCCTCAAAAAAAAACACCATGCTTCCCTCTGGCAGCAATCATCATGTGAGCATCGCCAGAGCAGGTAATAGTCCTTCTGATAATTTCATTAAAGAACAGTTTCCGAATGCAAAAATAACATCCTTCAAAAGTTATTATCAGGCAATGTCAGAAGTAGATAGTAATGAAACAGACTATTTCTTTGGGAATGGTTTAATAACAGCCGCATTTATGTCTAAGTCTTTTCCAAATTCTCTAAATTTAATAAAAAATTATCGGGAGCCGGTGGCAGAAACCTACTTTATTTCAAAAAACGATCAACCTCTTCTGGCAAGATTGATTGAGCGCTTTATTACATCATTAAGCAGTGATATCAGAACCCAAATTCTAAGAAACTGGATCGGTGTTGATATCTGCTTTTTTACACAAAAAAATTGCCGTTTTACAATGGAAGAGTTGAATTGGATAAAACAAAATAAAAAATTCTCAGTGCTGGTAAATCCATACTTCCCTCCTTTTACATTATTGGATGATAATGGGGCCGTCAGAGGGATAATGGGCGATATCCTCAATATTGTCCATCTGCAAACCGGTATTGATTTTGATATCATTGATGTGAGCTCTAACGAGCAACTATATAAAGATGCAGAGATGAAAAATAATAGCCTCATACTGGCTGCCTCATTTAATGAATTCCGCAATGAGCATATTACATTTACTGATACAATTCTTACTTCGCCTGTGGTGTTTGTTTCGAAGTTAGATAAAGCAACGTTAAAAATAAAAAACTTAGAACGTAAGATGAAGGTGGGTATGCCTTCACATTACGCACAGGAAGCAGAACTGAGGAACCGTTATCCCGAGGTTCAGTGGGTCACTGTCGATAATTCCAGTTCATCACTACAATCGGTTGCTGAAGGTAAGCTTGATGCAGTAGTAACTACCGAACTTACGGCTCGTTTTATGATTGAGCATTACTATGTTGATATATTATATTATTCAGTTTTACCCGATATAAGTGATGCGTCTATAAGTTTCGCTTTTCCACAGAATAACATGGTATTTAAAAGTATATTAAACAAGGTGTTAAATAACATTCCGGAAAGCGAGATTTCAAGGATTACGGAAAAATGGTTGCAAACTCCTGAGATAAGAATATCCACATGGGAGTTGTATAAAAAAGAAATCTATTTTCTTGTTTTTATATCATTGTCGCTGTTTATCATTGGGCTAACAGGGTGGGTATTTTTACAAAAGAATATCAGAAGGAAGATAAAGCACCAGCAGCATTTAGAAAATCTTCTGAAGTTTAGGCAGACATTAACAGACTCTATGCCTTTACCCGTCTATCTGGTAAGCCAGCGCGGGGAGATCCTTAGTTACAATGAATCCTTTAGGCTCTTTTT
Source organism: Rahnella bruchi (assembly GCF_003614975.1). Lineage (GTDB taxonomy): Bacteria > Pseudomonadota > Gammaproteobacteria > Enterobacterales > Enterobacteriaceae > Rahnella > Rahnella bruchi. Next base: position 85,018 of record NZ_QZWI01000010.1, read on the forward strand.
TACAGAACGCACTAAGCGAGTAGTCCCCCATACATTAACCGATGACCAATCCCCATTACATGAAGTTTTTTTACAATTACAACATTTTATTCTCAGCGATATCAACGAAAAAATGGTGACGCAAGAAATGGTTATACACCAGGGTGAGGAAACGAGACAGGTTTCACACTGGATTGCCGCTTGCCGACACTTAGTTGCACAGGATGATTTTTATATCTGCGGATGGGAGGATGTGACTGAGTCAAAACATCTTATCGCCGAGCTGGAAGCTGAAAGAAATAAAGCGATACACGCCACTCAAGCAAAGAGTCAATTTTTAGCCTACATGAGCCATGAAATCAGAACGCCTGTAAGTTCAGTTATAGGATTTCTTGAATTATTAACCAACCGACGCCTGACTAAATCTGAAAGTACTGAAGCCTTGGCCCTTGCTTACACATCCGCGCGATCGCTACTTGGATTGATAGGGGATGTACTTGATATGGATAAGATTGAAAGCGGAAATTACTCAGTTGAACCCCAATGGGTTGACCTCTTTCAGTTGATTAATGAGACGACACGTTCGTTTGAAGCCGAAGCAAAAATGAAAAATATCTCATTGAATTTAAAGCATGGATTTAATGGTGAGAGTGATTTATTTATTGACCCTCAGGCATTCAGGCAAATTTACAGTAATATTTTAAGCAATGCTGTAAAATTCACAGATACTGGAAGTGTTGAAATTGTGTCAAACATCATAACTGAATCCTCAGATAAATTTCGATTAAGTATTTCAGTTTCTGATACAGGATGTGGCGTTTCTGACAGCGAGCAGGAAAAGCTGTTTAAAAAATATCAGCGGGCAGTAAATGGCACAAAAAGTAGTGGTTCAGGATTGGGGCTGGTCATTTGCAAAAAGCTCATCTCCATGATGTCAGGAAACATTATTTTTGAAAGCGTTAAGGGTCAGGGAACACACGTCGAGTTATCATTTCCCGTTGCGATCAGGCATACCCACTTTGAACCTAAAGTGGAGGGCGAAGAGGGCAAAAATTCCCATCTGTTGGTTAATATTTTGATTGCCGACGATCACCCTACCAATCGGATATTATTAGAACGTCAGCTGGACGAGAACAACTATCATGTTGAAACCGCTGTTGATGGCGAAGATGCATTGCGCAAGGTGAAGCGCAGACATTACGACTTACTCATTACCGATCTGCATATGCCGGGACTGAATGGCCTCGAACTTACGCGTGAAATCCGCAAGTTCAACAGTTCAATGGCGATTTGGGGATTAACGGCCAGCGTACAAGCCCATGATACTCAATCCTGTCTCGAGGCCGGAATGGATAAATGTTTGTTTAAGCCCATTAGCAGAAGGTTATTAATAAATTCCATTGAAGAGTTATCTTTCTCATTATCTCCAAGGGATCTTGATGACTATTTTGATATGTCTTTAATCTTAGAAAATTCGCCAAAGGACCCTAATTTAGTCAATAAGATACTGATAACATTCCAAAGCGAAACCTTAAAGGATATTGCTGCAGCGAAGTCAGCTGTTGAAACCCTTGACCTCCACGCACTCCGACAAGCTACCCATAAGATTTATGGTGCCGCACAGTTGCTTAATATTAAACCTATTATAGACGCAGCTTTATTTTTTGAATCTATGGCGGTATACAATTCAAAGACTGACGTTGTGATAAGTCAGTTTGATACGTTAGAAAGAGTAGTTATGAAAGTTATAAACGAAATCAGTACCCATTCTTCATAAATTTACCTATTGGTTTGTTTCATTATTTTATGTGTCAGCCTACGCCTGTAGGTCATTATTTTGCTGTCTGTAAATACCCTCCGATATCTGTCTGTTATATCTCTCTCTATTATGCGGGGCTTACCGTCGCTCTTTTCGGCGGATTGAAGTTTCCTCCAGGACGGAGGAGGCGCGTGCCTTTTACACTTAGTGAGATAAACCCCATGTTGAAGAAATCCCTGTTAGCCCTCGCCCTGACCGCCGTTGCCAGCTCTGCCTTTGCCGCACCGGTTGCTAACCTCAAAGTCACCGGCAGCATCACGCCGCCGACCTGTACGGTTAACGGCGTAGATGAAGCCGACGTGCTGTACACCTTTGATGTCTCTCCGGGTCTGTTCCCGGCGAGTGGCAACCTGACTATGGCACCGCAGTCGCAAAATATTCAGGTGGTCTGTGACGCACAGACCTATCTGGCTTTCAACGCCACCGATGAGCGCGCGGGTACCGAGCTGACCGCAGGTAATACCAACTTTGGTCTGGGTCTGTATGGCGACGACACCAAGGTCGGTTTTTACAAAGTGACCATGGAAAATGCGACGGTCAAAGCGAATGAAAGTGCCGCGGATACATCAGTCGGCGTGCTGGTGGGCAGCACTTACGCGACCAGTGGCGTTATCGATAAAACGCAGACGGTGTCCTGGGCGACTGACAAAGACACACTGGCCGCCGCTCAGGTGTTTGCCGCTGACTTCGCAGTACAGCCTACGCTCAACGCGGACATGAAGAGCAGCGACGGCACGGCACAGCTGGACGGCCACGCGGTGCTGACGTTCGCCTTCGGTGTCTAAGCCTGTCATTCTTGCGAACCTGCCTGAGAGGGCGGGTTAATTTGATAATAAACACGATGATGGAAGCAATATGAATAAGCAAACCCTTGGGATTTTAGTGGCCTCCGTGCTGGCCAGTGCAAGCGTGACGGCGGCACCGGTGGCGAATTTGAAAATCAACGGGGACATCAAGCCGCCGACCTGTACGGTGAACGGCGGTGACCAGGCGGATTTGGTGTATAACCTGGGTGCAGTGTCGCCGTCGGTTATCCCGCAATCAAAAGGCTATAACGGCCTACCCGCATTGTCTAATAAGTTGACAGTAACCTGTGACGCGGCCACGTACCTAACCTTTAAGGCGACGGACACTTACCAAAACCCCTTGATTCAGGCGCCGTGGATGGCCCCAAACCTCAAAACTATCAACTTTAATCTTGTCGATGCCAACTCTCCGGAGAAGACCGTGGGTGGTGTCAGTTACGTGTGGACAAAACCTACCGCAGATGGAAAGACTGTAAGCATTTCTCGTGCAAATGATGGCGTAGAAGACGATGGTGTCTGGGCTGGAGCGACGATAATGGTAAAAGATGCGACGAACGGATGGACAACAAATCAACAAAAATATGTTGCGCCTGCAGAATTGGAGTTGGTCTCTGCCAAAGTATTCTCAGCGAATATTGTCAACTCTGCCGTAACTCACTCAGGATTACAGGATACCTATCTGTTATCCAAAGATGAATTAGTCAAACAAGGTGTCGATCTTTCCGAGGGCCTTGATTACACGGGGAATACTATGCTGACATTTAACTTCGGCGTGTAATAAGCATAGACAATGAGTTTGTGCCTCTCCCTTCTGATTATCGAGAGCGTTCATAATTCTGTGTCACGTTAAAAGCTCATTACAACGTCATCACTTTATCGAGGCGGCCTTCAAAATAAATCGCCAATTGGGACAATGTCAAATTCCAGCTCTGGATCGGCATTGTCCATTTTTTCTGCGCATTCATTAACCCCAGATAAAGTAGCTTCAACAGACTGTTTTCATTGGGGAATGCCCCTTTATTTTTCGTCAGCTTCCTGAACTGCCTGTGTACCGATTCAATCGCATTCGTTGTGTAAATCACCTTACGGATCGTCGCAGGATAGCGGAAGTAATGTGACAAATCCTCCCATTTTCTTCGCCATGACGGGATGACTACTGGGTACTGCTGGCTCCACTTAACCTCCAGCACATCCAGTGCCGTTTCTGCTGCTTCTTTCGATACGGCCCGATAAACGGGCTTAAGATCGGCCATGAACGCCTTATGGTGTTTTGAGGCGATATATTTAATCGAATTGCGGATCTGATGGATAACGCAGAGCTGGACTTCGGTATCCGGGTAAATACTGTTTATCGCTTCCGGGAACCCCGTCAGACCATCCACACAGGCAATCAGAATGTCGTTCAGGCCACGGTTTTGTAAATCGGTCACCACTGACAGCCAGAAGTTAGCCCCCTCGTTTTCAGACAGATACAGACCCAGTACCTCTTTCTTGCCTTCCATATTCAGCGCAAGGACGGTGTATAAGGCTTTGCTCTGGTAGCGCCCGTCTTCGCGGATTTTATAGTGAATGGCATCCAGCCAGACAAAGGGATAAACCGCCTCAAGAGGGCGTTGCTGCCATTGTTTCAGCTCAGGAATAACTTTATCGGTGACGGCGCTGATTGTGGCTCTGGAGACACTGAAAGCATACAGGTCTTCAATTTCCTGGCTGATATCCTTGTAACTCATGCCCAATGCAAACATGCGGATAATGTTGCACTCAATCTCATCGGAAAGCGTAGTTTGATGCTTTTTGACCAGTTGAGGCTCAAAAGTACCATTACGATCGCGGGCGTGGCGTGGTGAGTTCAAAGGTACCGGTGGATGTTTTTAGTGTCTTTTTCGACGAAGCATTTTTACGGTTAGCGGCAACATCCTGAGCGAGATGAGAGTCCAGTTAGGCAGCGAGAGCGGCCTCAGTTAACTGTTTGATTAATGACGTCAAGATGCCATCTTTTCCGGTCAGTGCCTGACCATCCTGAAGTGCTTTCAGGGTTTTATCGAAATCGAAGGGCTGGGGCATGTGTCATTCCTTTTTGTCGGGATTTTACTGGAATGACACAGAATTTCTAACACTCGCTGATTATCGGAAGGGGGGATTATTCTGATCTTCTCCTAACTTATTTAAGTTTTCTAATGCTTTCCGGATTACGGGTGTAGGTCATTATTTTGCTGTCTGTAAATACCCTCTGATATCTGTCTGCTTTCCCTCTCTCTATTATGCGCGGCTTACCGTCGCCCTTTTCGGCGGATTGAAGTTTCCTCCAGGACGGAGGAGGCGCGTGCCTTTTACACTTAGTGAGATAAACCCCATGTTGAAGAAATCCCTGTTAGCCCTCGCCCTGACCGCCGTTGCCAGCTCTGCCTTTGCCGCACCGGTTGCTAACCTCAAAGTCACCGGCAGCATCACGCCGCCGACCTGTACGGTTAACGGCGTAGATGAAGCCGACGTGCTGTACACCTTTGATGTCTCTCCGGGTCTGTTCCCGGCGAGTGGCAACCTGACTATGGCACCGCAGTCGCAAAATATTCAGGTGGTCTGTGACGCACAGACCTATCTGGCTTTCAACGCCACCGATGAGCGCGCGGGTACCGAGCTGACCGCAGGTAATACCAACTTTGGTCTGGGTCTGTATGGCGACGACACCAAGGTCGGTTTTTACAAAGTGACCATGGAAAATGCGACGGTCAAAGCGAATGAAAGTGCCGCGGATACATCAGTCGGCGTGCTGGTGGGCAGCACTTACGCGACCAGTGGCGTTATCGATAAAACGCAGACGGTGTCCTGGGCGACTGACAAAGACACACTGGCCGCCGCTCAGGTGTTTGCCGCTGACTTCGCAGTACAGCCTACGCTCAACGCGGACATGAAGAGCAGCGACGGCACGGCACAGCTGGACGGCCACGCGGTGCTGACGTTCGCCTTCGGTGTCTAAGCCTGTCATTCTTGCGAACCTGCCTGAGAGGGCGGGTTAATTTGATAATAAACACGATGATGGAAGCAATATGAATAAGCAAACCCTTGGGATTTTAGTGGCCTCCGTGCTGGCCAGTGCAAGCGTGACGGCGGCGCCGGTGGCGAATTTGAAAATCAACGGCGACATCAAGCCGCCAACCTGTACGGTGAACGGCGGTGACCAGGCGGATTTGATTTATAACCTGGGTGCAGTATCTCCCTCGGTGATTCCTCAGTCAGCGGGGTATAACGGCCTGCCTAGAGTCACTAATACGCTAACCGTAGATTGTGATGCTGCAACCTATCTGACCTTTAAGGCGACGGATACTTATCAAAATCCTTTTATTCAGCCTCCGGGGATGAATATTAACGTGAGCGCTACTGCGTTCAATCTGGTAGATGTAAACGCTCCTGATAAAACTATCGGTGGCATATCATATATGTGGTCTAAAATAAAGGCAGATGGTAAAGAAGCTTATCTCTCCCGGGCCAATGATGGTACTAATGATAATGGTACGTGGAATTCCGGGATATACATAGTAAAAGACGCTACCATCGGCTGGACTAAAACACAGCAAAAATTTGTGGATCCATCTAATCTTGACTTGATTTCGGCAAAAGAGTTCTCGGCATCAATAAATAATATTACAATAAAAAACTATGGTTGGAGCGCTACATATATCTTATCCAAAGATGAACTTGAAAAGCAGAGTGTTGATATTTCAGACGGTATTGACTATACCAGCAATGTCATGTTGACCTTTAATTTCGGTGTTTAATAAGAATTAATCTCCCAATATGTTGTGATTTCCTACATGAGTAGGAAATCCCTTACCGAATTGAAATGGCATTCTCATAGGATGTAAGTCTTATAAGAGTATTATCCCTTCCAGATAATTCGTACAAGAATAACGCTATTTATTTCTCCGACGTGAGTCACGCGACCTTACCCTCTGTCGCTGAGTAAAACGCAGGTCAATATACATGATTACCTTTAAATTAATATGTCATTTCAGTTATCGCTGGTCTGTGCAAATTCTTTTGACTCTTTTAGTCATCGGGACATCTTCAAACGCCAAAGCGCGAAGTGTTGCTCAAATGGAGATCCCGCCCATTGAGATACAAGCCGCACCCTCTTGTGATATTCAGGCCCCGGATGGGGGAGAATATGCTTACGCACAGCTTCATGCTAGTCAGTTTCACCTGCAGCAAACCACATCGCTACCGCCGATGACAAGACGGTGGGCAGTCGTGTGTGACGCACCGACAACGCTTATTCTTCAGGTGCGAGATATCCAGAGTAACAGTGCACCAGCAGGAGACAGTACCCAATTTGGCCTGGGTATGGTCAACGGGCGAGGTTATCTGGGGCAATATCAAATCACTCTGAGCAATGCCAGTATTGATGGTAAATCCGCCAAGGTCTATGAAACCAGCGATGCGTCCGTCCCCGGGGTACCCGCCGCCAAATGGGATGTCTCAACCGAAAAATATTATGGATGGACGGAAAGCAATGGTGAAGCCAGCAATGGGAAATTATTTTTTGCTGATATTACAGTATCTCCTTTGTTAAATAGTTTGCAGTTTACCAATGGTCCTTTGGTTAATGGGGCTGAGCTTAATGGTCAGGCGGAGATGATTTTCTCTTTTGGTATTTGATTATTCATTAGTAATTATTCTGGATGTGGCGAAAGCTAATTTCCTCCGGAAGGAATCTGGCAGGTCTTTATTATGCGTTATTCTCCGCTCGTTATCGGAATTCTGATTGCCCTGTCAGGGGCGACGGCTGCGCGGTCAAGTGAAATTGACACCGTCAACAAATCTACTGGTGTAGTTGATTTTGATCTGGATTCCCTGAAGTCTCTGGGTTATGGCCCAGAAGTCGCTCAATTTTTCAAAAACGGCAATCAATTTTATCCCGGTCAGCATGACGTCGTGATGAATGTCAACGGTGCTGGTAATTATTCCACCACCATTACCACGGGCGACCACGGCCAGGTCTGCGCCACACCTGAACTGCTGAAACTGTTACGTTTAAAAGCTGTACCTCAAGGGCCAGGATGTGTCGCGTTGAATACGCTGATCCCAGAGGCACGTATCACGCCCCATCCAGCCAGGTTCAGCATTGATGTTGTCGTGCCGGAAGAGGCTTTTGACGATGAATTACGTGGTAGCAACCTCACCTCAGGTGGATTTGCTCTGCTCAACAATTACCGTGTCTACGGCATGCGTATGCAAAACCGTGATTCGCAGCAGTTCTATCAGGGACAGTTTGAAACGGGGATGAACCTGCGCAACTGGGTCTTGCGAAACAACAGCAGCTTTACATCGGGTAACGACAGCTCTAAATACGAATTCAACGAGACGACCCTAAGCCGTGCTATTGAACCCTTAAAAGCGATTCTGGAGATGGGGCAGATTAATACGCAGGGAGCCCAGTTTGGGGGCACCCCGCTCAATGGTTTGCAGCTCTTTAGCGACGCTGCCTCACAAGATGGGGGGCGTTTGTTAGTGCCTATAACCGGACTGACACAAGCCCCCTCGACGGTCGAAGTGAGTCAGAACGGGCGTCTGCTATACCGCACCTTAGTCTCAGCCGGTCCATTTCAGTTGGATCGCATAAATGGTGTCACAAGCGGACAGCCGCTTGATGTGAGCATTTTGCAAAATGATGGCCAGACGCAACGATTCCAGGTCAATACCTCAACGCTTAACAAAAATGCAAGAGGCCCCCTCAGCTATCAGTTTGCGCTAGGAACCTATCGTGACCGAAGCAGCGGAAACGATAGCGATAAACCGCTGTTTGTCAGTGGTGAAGGGGACATCTCTGTTGGGGGCGCGCAGTTCTCAGGCGGAACCCAACTCTCTAGCCTCTATCAGGCCGCGGGTAGCCGGATCAATCTTTACTGGTCAGGGGATCGCCCTGTAACCGTTGGAGTGGGGATGACGGGGGCCAGGAGCCGCGATGAGCAAGGGTTGCAGGTAGACACGGGTGTGGGGCTGGCTTTCGGATCAATCTCTCTGGGACTCACCACGCTGATGCGCAGTGCGCAATATCCAACGCTTGAGTCGTCGTTGCAACGCAGTGAGCCTAAACCTCAGACAGAAGAGGTGCAGAACTGGCAAACACAGGATACCGGTATTTCGACCTCGACGTCCCTCTCCCTTAGTTGGGCTGATGCAGTGTGGGGACGATTTGGATATGGGCTTGGTTACAACCAGTTTTACGGCGAGAAACAGGCCACCCTGTTGCATACCCTCAGCTACGGTCGAAAATTTGGTCTTGTCACCATGAATCTCAGTTTCCAGGCCGCCAGTGACAGGGATAATCGTGTGTTCCTGAGTGCGTCAGTGCCGCTTGGACGACGCTCCTCCCTGAGCAGCCAGATGCAGCGATATCAGGGTGAAAATAACTACACTACCACCTTTTCTCATAATCCGGATGACCTCTGGGGCTACTCTGTGGGTGCCAGTCATAATGGGGATCAAAGTCGTCTTAACGGTTCAGTACGGGCAACAACTGCTTACAGCCAGTTATCTGCCAACGGAACGTGGGGGGATGACAGTTCCCGATCCATGATGTTCTCTGCTTCAGGCGCCACCGCGTATGCCGACGGATTATTCGCCACGTCTCCTTATGCCCTCAGCGACACTTTTGGGATTGTGAGTGTGCCCGGACAGCCCGGCGTAAGAGTGAGTGCCATGGGCAGCGGCACAACCATCACCAATCATTTTGGCACGGCAGCGATACCCTCAATGCCGGTGAACAAGAAAACCACCATACAGCTTAACACGAAAGACTTGCCGCTAAATGTTCGCCTGGGAAGTACCTCCTTTGACGTCGCTGTTTCCCGGGGGACGGTCATCACACGCGAAATCAAAGCCGCCGTGGTCAAGCAACTTCTCCTCACCGTCAAGATGCTCAATGGTGAAATGGCCCCTACAGGTGCGAGCGCGCTGGATAAGCAAGGTGTGCTCGCCGGAGTAGTGATGGGTAAGGGCAATCTAATGTTAAGTAACGATCAAATTGATAAACAGCTCTTTCTTCGTATTCCCAACCAGAGTGATTGCCGTCTGAGTTTTAAAGTTCCTGAATATTTTGACCCTAACGCGCTTTACGAAGAAGCCGATGCGTATTGTAAGTAAACCAACCCCTGGAGTTTTCATGTTTAATCCGTTTTATGCAGTGCAACAAACTAAACGCCATGCCGGAAAAGTGATTTTTGCCCTCGCCACCCTTCTGGCTACGCCTGTTGTTCATGCCAGTTTCCAACTGGAAACAATGACCGTGATCCTCGATGCCGGCGATGGCCGTAAGGTCTTTAGTGTGAAGAACATGTCGAAGGAGCCTATCTTATTGTCCACGCAGGTAGAGGACATTCCAGGCGACCAACCTATTGCTAAAGATATCTTGGTCTCTCCCCCTATCATCCGTATTGAACCTGAGGAAAGTCAGCAAATTAACTTTGTACTCAAAAAAGGTACCGCGGTCCCGCATGAATTGCTGCTCAAAGCTTCATTTCAGGGGGTAGGCGCGGCGAAACAAAATGTCACTAAGATGCCTATACGTCAGGAAGTCGCGATGTTGGTGATCCCTGAAGGAATGGTTGAGAGTCAGAAACCTTGGGAAAACATGTCGGTCAAGCAAACCGGTAACCAGTTAACCCTTACCAACAAGGGACAACAGGTCATTCGTATGTCGCCTAATTTCACAACATTACCGGATGGTAAAGGGCATGGGATCGGCCAGTTCTATCTTCGTTCTGGCGAGGTAAAAACTGTGAATGTGGAAGGAATTGTGAAAGCGCTAAAGCTGACGCCTTTAAGCCGATACGGTTTTCGTATGGCGAATGATGTCACGATCCCTGTGAAGCAATAACGGATTAACAGTTTCCACCCTATTGTTATTAGAGAGAAAAGTAATGAAAAAGAAAATCGTAGTGATGGGGTGGCTTACCGTCTTCTTTCTCCTCCCGACATTGTCAGTCAACGCAGAAACGTTGCGAACAGATGAACAGTCTGCGGCTTCAAACGGAGATGTGCGTGCGCAGGTCAGGCTGGGCGTCATGTATGCCTCCGGCAAGGGAGAAACGCGTAACCTCGAACTGGCGCAGCGCTGGTTGATGGAAGCGGCAAAACAAGGAGATGCAGAAGCTGCCTACAATCTTGGGGTGCTGAGCGCGGATGGGAGTGCAAATTTGCAGGATTATCAACGAGCCTTTCGTTGGTTTATTCGGGCTGCAAACAGTGGCTACAAAGACGCGCAGTTCAATCTCGGCGTGATGTACAGCAATGGCCTGGGTGTTCAAAAAAACCAGGCAGAGGCCGAAAAGTGGTTTAGCGCTGCCGCCGAGCAGGGTACACCGGAAGAACAATATCGGCTGGGGATTGCATACAGAGAGGGTAAGGATGTCGATATGTCTCCGGAAAAGGCACGGATATGGTTACGCAAAGCAGCCGAAGGCGGCCATATGCTGTCTCAATATAGTCTGGGCATTATGCTTGGAGAAGGTGAAGGCGGACCGCGGGATTATGCCCTTGCACTCGAATGGCTCACGTTGGCTGCACATCAAGGAGATGTTTTAGCGCAAGAAAGCATCCAAGCATTAACGAGTCGTGGGCTGGGCAAAGGAGAAGATGCTGCATCAGCCCCTCCAATCGAGGTTGACCAAGCTGAAGCTCAGGCACCGTGTATTACCTGCCAGACGGAGGTTCTTGTTGAGGAAGAAATACCTAGATCTCAGGATATCGATGAAATAAATGAAAGGGAACTGTATCAGCAAATGATGCTCCCAACTGTAAACCTTTTTAACGCGCAAGCGCCTACGGAATAAAGTCTGCGTGCGTTGGGAATGCTGCCAAAAGGTTGCCGTAATAATCCGGACTGAATATGTCACAAATGAATGAGAGTACAGAGAGTAAATGCACGCTGCGGGGTAGGGGGAATGCCCATTCCACACGCATCGACACGGCCATCATAATCGACGATCACCCTATGGCAATGTTGGCATTGGAAACGTTGCTCAATAAAAATGGTATAGATGTGATAAATAAGTGTGGACAGGGCGAGGAGGGACTTGGGCAACTGCTGAAGATGAGGCCAGACATTGCCATTATTGATATCGATATGCCCGGGATCAGTGGCCTGGAAGTGATTGGGTCTGCCAGACTCGCTGGGCTTGACAGTATCCTTATTGCTTTTTCAGCTAAAAATGATGTCTTCTACGGCAAAAAGTGTCTGGCAACAGGAGCGAATGGTTTTGTCAGCAAAAAGAATGGCATAGATAATATCATCGGCGCAATTAACGCGGCCAGAAATGGATACAGTTATTTCCCCTTCATATTGAATAGTTTTGTCGGACATATATCTTCAGAAGAAACGAAGATTGAAAGCTTATCAGAGCAAGAGGTTAGGGTATTGCATTATCTCTTGAAAGGGATGAGCATTGGTACAATGGCACAAACCATGAAAATTAATGTTAAAACTGTGAGCACTTATAAATTTCGATTGATGCAAAAACTCGATTGCAGCTCATTAATTGAGTTGGTGAATTTTGCAGCCAGAAATAATATAACTTGATATGAAAAATATTCTGCCCTGGATTTTTATTTTCTGTGCATTTTGGACAGGGATAACATTTGCCGGAAATGAGGTGACATTAAAAAGTGAACTGGATTTCATGCCGTCTGTTTCAGCGGAACCGCTTAACCCTGGTTCGCTGACTGTAGGAGTTTACCGACCACTGTCGATGCCCTCGAGTTTTCTCGATAATTATGGTGCCTTTCGTGGACTCGATGCTGAATATATTTCACTTTTAACACATCACCTGAATGTAAGAAGCAAAATCAAAATATATGACAGCAGGGAACTGGCACTGACAGCATTAGTAAATGGAGAGGCAGATATTATTTTGACATCATTTTCTGACTCATCTGAAAAAATCTCTCGTGCGAAAAAGACCCCCTATCAAGGAATACCGATATTAAAAACGCAGATGGTTGCCGTTACCAACATGCAACATCTGGTATCCTTGCCGGAGGAGAGGGGGAATGAAAGGATCGCCACATTATCCGATCCCGTATACACTGACTTCATCAAAAAGACCTACCCCCAAGCTTGTGTGAAAAGATTTAGTAACATTTATTCTGCATTGAGTTCCGTCGAACGCGGAGAGAGTGATATGTATATTGGTAATAACCTTGATGCAGGGTATTACCTTACCAATGATTTCTCACATACTCTTGAAATAAAAAAAGCGTGGGAAAAGCAGGCATCTGTAAAGTATTTTCTTATCAATTCTCATAACACCTCCTTATACGCTAAAGTCAGTGATTTTTGCCATCGTCTGTCATTAAGACAAAAAAATAATCTCCTCGATTATTGGCTAGATACCAATAAGTTGCTGCTGACAGCCGGTGAAATGCCTCTCACAGAGAAAGAAAAACAATGGGTACAAAAGAATCCTACCATTAAGATTTTAGCTAACCCTTATTATGCTCCCTTAACCATGATGAGTACCACTGAGGATATTAACGGCGTGGCGGGTGACCTTATTCAGCTAATTTCACTGAAAACGGGCCTGAAATTTGATGTGGATTATGTGAATACTGAAAATGACATGGCCGATAGGATAAAAAATGGTCAATGGGAAGTAATCCCGGCTGCTACGGCAACCCCTGAGAGAGAGAAGGTCGCCCTTTTTTCGAACAGTTATCTTTCAGTACCCTACGTTTTTATATCCCGACATAATAAAAGAACCCAGCCTGGCAATGCAAAACTTACCAGAATCGCTGTACCTAATCACTTCGCATTATTTCGTTTTTTACAAAAAAAATACCCACAGGCAATATTTGTTCCTGTCGGTAGCTCAACTCAGGCATTGACTTATCTGATTGAGAATAAAGCAGATATCGCCGTTGCGAATAAAGTCACAGCACGATTTTTTATAGACCACTATTTCCGGGGAGCAATGACTTACGCCGATATCCCCGACGCTCCCCCGGCAAATATCGCCTTTGCCATCAATAAAAATAAACCTGAGTTGCAAGCTATCATCAACAAAGTGTTAGAAAGCGTGCCCTCAAAACAAATTTTCTATTCGGTTGATAAGTGGAACCGTGTTACAGACCCAGGTATTAATACTTGGAATCTTTATCGTAGGGAATTTTACGGTGTTTCGGCTTTTTTGTTACTGCTCATCGCAAGCAGTCTGGTCTGGGCTGTATACCTACAACGTGAAGTGCGTAAAAGAAAGGTATTTGAAAGACATCTTTTAGACCAACTCAACTACAGCCATGAACTCTCTAACTTACTTCCTTTTCCCCTGTATATGGTCGACCTTAATGGACAGATATTAAGGTCTAATGCCGCTTACATACATTCCATAGGATCCCATTTCGCCACTGATACCATTTCCGTCAGTCATCCCCTTTTTGAGGTGTTTACGCAAATTAAAAATCATCTTCAGGCTGGTCTGCTTCCTCATGTAGTTGTCACGACTGAACTTCTACTCGGTCTTCGTGGGCAAACGCGGGATGTACAGCATTGGTTTGTGCCTTTCAGGCGGAACGGTGAGTCAACCACAACCTTTATTTGCGGCTGGCAAGATATGACGGAGTATAAAAAATTACTGCATTGTCTGCAGTCGGAAAAAGAAAATGCTATTCGTGCAAATGAGGCAAAACGACTTTTCCTCGCCAGAATGAGCCACGAAATAAGGACACCTGTGAGCGCAGTGATGGGATTTCTTGAGATCTTAAAACACAAATACGCACACGACGACGATTTCGGACTGGCTTATTCGGTCGCGTTTGGATTGCTTGATGTTGTCGGGGATGTCATTGATATTGAGAAAATTGAGTCTGGAAACTACACGATCAACAATCAATGGCTGACATTGGGGTTCATGTTTGAGCATATAACCCATATGTTTGATGGGTTGGTTGAACAGAAACAAATCCAGTTGTCATGCCCTGAACCACTCGATGATACGTTTGAATATTACCTTGCCCCACAACCCCTGCGTCAGATCATGGTCAATCTGCTGAGTAATGCCGTCAAATTTACGGAAAAAGGATCTGTCTGCGTCACCAGCCGGATCGAGTATCTGGACGTAGAGCATGCCATGCTGGTGGTCGCAGTGACCGATTCAGGTGTGGGTATTTCATGCGCAGAACAAAATAAACTGTTTTTACCCTTCAGTCAGACGGAGTCTGGCAACAAGTTGACAGGGTCGGGGCTAGGGTTATCCATTTGTCGCCATCTCAGCGACATGATGGGAGGTAAGCTCGAGGTCTCTTCCGAACCTAACGTCGGGAGCACGTTTACGCTGATGCTCCCGGTGAAGTTTAGAGTGAACAGAACGTATGAGTTGCCACAAGAAGAATGCTGTCCCTGCGCGGTAAAGCAGAGTGATTTGACTATATTAATCGTTGATGACAATCTCAATAACAGACTGCTTTTGAAAAAACAGCTGATGATCTTAGGATATCTGGCTGAAGAAGCCGGTGATGGGAAGGAGGCATTAGCCGCGATCAAATATACTTCTTATGATCTGATCATAACCGATCTCGATATGCCCAAGATGAGCGGCGCCGAACTTGTCAGTGCGGTTCGTAAATTTGATAACCAGGCAGTCATTATCGGCCTTACCGCTCATGCTCAGGAAAGTGAAAGAAGACGGTGTATTGAGGCCGGCATGAATGACCTGTCCTTCAAGCCTCTCGGGTTGCAAAAGTTAAATGAGCTGCTTCTCAACTGCCCAGTACGCCGGCAGCGGGAAGAATTTCCCGCCTTAAATGAACTGTTCGGCAAAGACAGAGCAGCCTATTACGAATTTTTGCGGCAAGCTCAAGCAGATGTTTTATTTGACCTCCAGACACTACGTCAAGCACGCGTAGAAGAAGACCCCGAGGTGATTGCCAAAAAGATTCACCGCCTTTCCGGAACAGCTCAGATACTCAATGAAGAGGCGCTTTGCAACCAACTTGAGAAATACAAAGCCATCGACAAAAATGATCCTGATGAGATTAAGAAATACTTTACAACGTTGGTCAAGCAGCTTCATGTGGTGTTGGCGAAAATAGAGAGCGTGATGAAGAGGCTATCAAACGAGGGAGGATAAAAATATCATTGCTGTCCTGATGATTGCTCAATGCGTAGACAAGTCTGATTATCAATACTTATCTACACGTTGAGACAATATGACAGCAAGATTTCAAGGAAAATGTAGAAGGTTACGGTTTTGTAATTAAGAGGTAATTCACCAATGAAGAGAACCTTGCAGTGTAATTTTCGACACTATTACCGACAGATATCCCGACGCCACCATTGTTGATAAAGTATTTTCCCGACACATACACAGACGGGGTACTGTTAACCCGCAGTTCTTTAGCGGCTTCATTCTGTTTATAAATAAGGGACTTCACAGGCAAGGTGTTTTTAACATTTTCATAAGATTCTGTACTGACCCCAGCCATGTTGAAGATATATTCAATATCTTTGGCGTTAGTGACGGAGTGGTTTTTCTGGATGCCATCAAAGAGAGGTTTCTCAATTTTATCCTCAATCCCTAGCACCATTGCAACTGCCCAGGCTTCGGTTAACTCATTGCCGAGGCTGCCCATGCTGCTAACGTGATATTTCACAAAATGGGTATTCTCAGGCATATTCTGGCTTACGGTTTTACCGATATGGTATTCATAATTGAATAGATAACATGGGCGGCAGTAGAACGAAAAGAATTCTACCGTGTCCGGCATCCAGGGCACGTTATGCGAGATGACCTGATATTCTTGGCCAGATTTGAATTCGGAGGCATGCGTGAATGGCGAGAGTATAGTAAGAAAAACAAGAGCAGATTTTATATGAGTTTGATAAAGCATGCACATATCCAATGAGTAAAAAGAAGCCGTTGATTAGTGTATTTTCAATACATATCTGTTCGGGAGGCCGTAGAATCACGTAATGCTCTCCTGAACACTAATATCAGATTTGTGATCAGGATATAATTTTCTATCGATAAGGTATATGAGTGCCGCGTCCTGAGTATGTAGTCTTATCCCTACAAAGGTAATCAATAAAGGGCATGTAATACCCAACACTTTAATGTGAGTATGTGTCTTAAAGAAAAGATGATACATCAAAGAGAGTCTACTGAGTTTCATTTAAGGTTGGTTAAGGAAAGAAGAACTAAGATAACCTTGCATTGCAGGTAAGAAAGCAACACACAACAAGGAGGCTGTATGTTAGAAAATTATTTCCCTCATGAAACATCTGAAATCCAAAAACAGCGCGTTATTGCCGTCAACACTGCACTTGAATTAATTAAAGCCACACTTGCAGATGCTAATGATGGTCAAAGCATTGAGCATCAACTTCGGGCAGCAACGGCAAGCATTGCCCCTCTCGCTGATGCAATACAACGGGCGGTGGAAGTGTAGTGCACAGTCTTAAATATTAAAAACTTCGTTTAAGTCATCCAGGTGAACCAGATGCCTGATCACACTCTGTTAACCTGGACGCTTTGAAATGTTATGTTTTATGAAGCCTGTACGCTGGTGGGGGATTTTTATTTGGCTCTTTTGCCCGATTGCCTTCGCTCAGTTAACGGGTAGGGGCGGTGAGATGATTTGGCAAACACGTCTTCCTGAAAGCCGGGGTCTCATTGAGGCTGCGGAGCAGTATCGTATCGAGTATCCCTCTGTCGACGGTATTGACGGTATCACTCCACGCGTGGACAGTGCGGCTGTCTTTATACCTAGGGGCGTCGCGCCTTCAGTTGGCTGGCCTGTCGTTGTTTGGATGCACGGTACTGTTGGGGTGGCTCATGATTGCGCTCCTTCACTTAATGCGCGCACGGCCCGTGACAGTCAGTATCTCAATACTTGGCTTTCCTTAGGATTTGCCGTCGTAGCCCCCGATTATGCCGGATTGGGGTCAAAAGGCTTGCATCATTATCTCCACGCACGTAGTGAAGCCTGGAGTACTCTGGATGCGGCAAATGCAGCCATTACCTCATTCCCTCTGCAAAATAAACTGGTACTGGTTGGGCAGTCACAGGGCGCACATGCTGCCTTTTCAAGTGCTGGGTATCAACCCACCTACGCACCCTCGCTCAATATCGTCGCTACCGTGCTCACTGGCACCCCTTATTTTCCGCAAGACATGTCAGCCGTTAAAAGTCTGTTGACCTCACCTCGTGAAAGCCCAGCGAGCGGTGATCCAAAGATCCCCTATATTTTCTATATGTATCATTCTGCGGCAAACCGAACCCCCGGACTTGACGCAATGAATTATTTTCTACCGGTTGCTTTACCCTTATTAAAAGACGCGTTAACACAGTGTATTCATCAACAAACAGAGCAAGTTTTAGTGAAGAGACTGAGCATGGAGAATACCGTTAAACCAGATATTTATAATGTCTTGTCAAATCTTCTACCTGATCTCGTTTATCCAACGTTGAAGATTAATCATGCGGTTTTTATTGGTATAGGTGATGAAGACGTGAATGTACCCACTGATATGCAGGTCAAGTTTGCACAAGATATCAAGCATGCGGGAACGCGCGCCGAGGTGCACCGTTATATCGGGTTAGACCATAGCGGCGTTGTCAATCCATCCCTTCGTGATTCATTGCCCTTCGTCCTGCAAGAAATGAGCAGGCATTGATGAAATTTTAATTTAACCTTGTCGGCTTGAGGTAGAATTTATTCAACAACACGATTACTTCTGTAGGGAAAACCTGACAAAGTCTGCATCCTGCTCTGATACTTTTTGTTCATGAAGTATGTAAATCTTACGGCAATGATTATGTAAGCTTTGCGTAGAGGGATGTATGTGTTGTTCTGATTCGGTAATATCTAATAATTATTATTTCAACTTGTGTTTTAGCAGGTTATTAAGGGGGGAATTACTTAGACAAAATTTTTACATCATAGATATCGAAACTACGGATTATTCCTTGGTTAAAAAATACGTACTCCATGGGAAAAAGATTTTTGCATTCATCTCCAATGACCTGGATTACTATGCTCTCAAATCACTAAAAAATATTATTTTTATCGACAAGTGCAGTAGTTTGGATGATGTTCTAATT
The DNA here is from genome assembly GCF_003614975.1 of Rahnella bruchi. Lineage (GTDB taxonomy): Bacteria > Pseudomonadota > Gammaproteobacteria > Enterobacterales > Enterobacteriaceae > Rahnella > Rahnella bruchi. Next base: position 103,716 of record NZ_QZWI01000010.1, read on the forward strand.
TGTCTTGTTGTCGATAATTCACGGTGTAATTATAAAGTTAAGCAAAATCTTTCAAAACGCGAGAATGACGCGATGATGTGTATATTTGATGGTCTCACTATGCATGAATCCGTTGAACGGTTGAAAATCACTACGAAAGCATTTTATGCCAGTCGTCATCGACTGATAATTAAATTACAGCTAGGTAATAGAAACTCTTTTTATCAAAGCATTGCAAAATATCAATACGATCCCTATTACGATGAGGATTTTTTATGAGTATATTTTCAATGCGAAGTAACAGGTTTTTTAGTTCGATATATTAAAAGAGAATTATCAAAGAAGATCCGAAAACCTGGGAAGTTAATTCTCGAGCAAAGAGTATATCTACGGCGTAGAAAATGATATTGGCTGATTTTCCAATTCCCCGACTCAGGAAAACGACGATATCGCGAGATCCCGGGATTCTTTTACAACCTCAACCTCATCCTCATGCAAAGAGAGGGGAGAGTTAAACAGCGGCCCAAAACCGCGGTCGCCGGATGTGCCTCCTCTCATTCGGGAGCATTTTTTACAACAGATGAGCTTTTCAGATGCCAACGTAACGCCTTCAATAACTGTAAATGCATAATGTTCATTCTAAATTTTCGTAATGTTGACATGATGGCTTGTAAACGTCGTCTGACCGTCCGGGACGTCATGAATCACTGAAACTTCTTTTGGCCGATTGAAGAGATTTACTGAGTTTGGCCACCTGTACAGAGGTGATATGCTTAACTCAGAACAACAGGAGTGCCTAGGTGGCATTCAGTGATCGACAATTAAAGAGATTCATTCATGTAAAGAGTATTTTTTGATTTTATCAAAAAGCGTGCTTTTGGCTATATTTAGCGCATCAGCCGTTTTGGTTAAATTTCCATCGTGTTGATTAAGCTCATCGAGTATTATACTGCGCTCAAAACTATCGACAATATCTGCAAGGGACTTTCCAATACAATCTTCACTTTTAACGTCCTGTAGGCCAAGTACAAATCTTTCCGCTTGATTACGCAATTCCCTCACATTTCCCGGCCATTGTTTTGACATCAGCACGTGCAAAAAGGAGCGGTTAATTTCTGGAATATTACGACCAAACGATAATGCAGCCTGATGGACAAAGAGGCTGAAAAGCAGGGGGATGTCCTCTATTCTTTCACGTAATGGTGGCATTTCAATATTAATTACGCTTAGCCTAAAGTGGAGATCTGAACGAAACTGTCCTGCGTTGACCAGCTCCTGAAGATTGCTTTTCCCTGCCGTGATGATTCTTATGTCTATCGCCAAGGATTGATTAGAGCCTAAACGTTCAAAACACCTTTCTTGCAAAACACGCAGTAATTTAATCTGTAAATTTAATGGCATACTCTCGATTTCGTCGAGGAACAGCGTTCCTTTATCGGCATACTCAATTTTACCAATACGTTGTTTGGAAGCACCAAGAAATGCACCTGAATCATGGCCGAATATCTCGCTATCAAATAAGTGTTCGGGTACTCCGCCACAATTTAGTGCGACAAAAGGACCGGTTCGTTCACTGAGATCATGGATACATTTAGCAACCAACTCCTTTCCTGTTCCCGTCTCGCCATAAATCATGATATTTGCGGGTATCGTTGCCACATCTTTTATTTTTTCTCTTACTTCTGTAATGGCTACCGAGTTACCTATTATGCGGCTCTCCAGCACACTGGCATCTATAAGTCTGCGGCGGAGCTGGCGATTTTCATCGGTCAATCTACGTTTATCGAGTGCTCGTCTGACGATATTCGTGAGTTGTTGAGGGCTAAAGGGTTTTTGAAGAAAATCGTAGGCACCATTATGCATTGCCTCGACGGCGGTTTCGATATCACCATGACCGGTAATAATGATGATAGGTACATCTCGGTCAGTCTGATTAAAACTTTTCTGAAAGGCAAAACCACTCATGCCAGGTAATTGCATATCTGTCACAATGACACCATGATGGCGCAAAGCCGGAAGAAAATAGCGAGCATCTTCTACTGAACCAACTCCCACTGCATGAATTTTCTCAAGTTTCAAAGCCTGGACACAGCCAAGCTGAACATCCAAATCATCTTCTATTACCAGAACATCGACGTTATTCATCATTTCACTCCTTACTATGATTTTTTGCCACTGGTAGGCGTAAGGTAAAACATGCACCGCGCTCACCATTACTTGCGCGTAAGGTACCATGGTAAGACTTGATGATATCGGCAGAGATGGCCAATCCTAATCCTAAACCATGATTCTTCTTGGTAGTAAAGAAGGGTTCAAATATTGACTCGTTGATCTCTGCAGGGATACCTGGACCGCTATCTTCAATTTCTATGATGGCATAATTCCCCTCAATAAACGCCCTGACATAAATGACTCGGTCATGATCATTAACCATGACAGCATCAAGGGCGTTACTGATGAGGTTTACCAGTACTTGTTCAAGTCTTAGATGATTACACATACACCAAACGTCTTGGGGAGCTTTGACCAATGCGCAACCTATTTTTTTAAACCTATGACTCAGAAGCAGCATTGCATTATCAATGCTAATCTTTATCGATACAGGGTTTACGGTATCATCTCCCGTTCTGGAGAAAGTTCTAAGCTGATTACTGAGTTGACCAATAAAATCAACAGACCGTAAAATACGCTTGATATTTTCTCTCGCCTCATCCATATCACCGATATCCATAAATTTTAATGTGTTAGCGGACATCATGCTAATGGCTGATAATGGCTGATTGATTTCATGAGCCAAGCCGGCCGACAATTGTCCTATAACGGCAAGCTTTTCATTATGTAGCAGTTCATTTTGGGTGTTTCTCAAAATAGTTTCAGTGTTAATCCGTTCTTGGATTTCCATCTCGAGGAATATGCTTTTATTTTCTAGCTCTTTTGTTCTTTCAGCGATTAAAAATTCCAGTTTTTCGTTTTGGTGCTCGAGTACCTGTTGTTTTTCAATCTTAAGTTTAGAAATCTGATTTCTTTGTTTTGTGATAAATACCAAAATTACAATTAAAATAAAAATCAAGTTTATAATAATCGAATCAGGAAGCGTATTCATTATAACTGCTTCTAGAGGTAGTAGGGTGGCTATTACCATTTTGAATTCAGGGATGCATTGATAAGTATAAATAAAATACTTTTTTTTGAAATGAATTATCCCTGCTTTGTCGCCAAGGAACATTTTATGCTTGACTTCAGGATATTTGATATTGTTGTTGTAATACCTTTTTTCCAGGTTGATTTTATTGCTCTCTGATTCAGGTAATGTCTTTAGTGCATGATAGAACCACTCAGGATTAGAAGAACAGGCAACAATCTTGTCTCTGTCCAGTAAAACGGTCTGGTATCCAACGGTGCGATTGTTAAGATACTCATTCAAGTTGATCTTAACTACAATGACTCCAATTTTAACCCCTTCAACGAAAATGCCATGCGCCTGATAGTAGCCGGAAACTGAATTCGTGGTCCCGACAGCATAATAACCCAAGGTCTCACCCTGTTTTGCATCTTTAAAATAGGGACGATATGATAAATTTTTCCCTATCGCACTAGCCGTGGTGCCAATATCACTGGCCGCAACAACAGATGCTTGATCATCAAGAAGATAGACCGCCAATGCTCCTGTATTTTGCTGTATTGAATGCAGATAATAGCTCAACGTTTCCTGTTCTTTACTGGTTTTCTTGGGTTTAAGGAGGAAATGCGTGATCTTGTCATCAAGCGAAAGTGAATAGGGAATAAACTCGTATCGCTTTACCCGAAGTTTCAACTCAAGGCTTTTTTGATTGAGTTGATAACTCAAAAAATCAATTTGATGTTTAAGCTCAGTGTAAATAAGAATCCCAGCAGAAGAAAAATAGGTAATGATTATCATTATTAGTACAATCAGAGCTTGACGAAGATTGATGGACCTCTTTAGAAAGAGAGACTCTGAAAATGTCGAAAGGATACGCCTCATGGAACCTCAACAAATCGTTCGATGATCAAACCCATGTTGGGTATCGATAGATCGTATGTAATGTAGCCTTATGAAATTATAGCATACAACTGGCCATGCTCACTACCTGCGTATAAAAGAACAGGTGGTTTAGAATATTCTCTATACAATTATTTGTTCTGAAAAAAATAAACATAAAGCCCAAATTTCCGGTTTCCCGAATTATTGCTGCTAATATCTTTCGGGAATCCGGAAACTTTTAATTATTAAATCTAATAATATTAAATCAGAGTGTTTTGATTGATCTGTGTCATTATTTTTCGCTCTATGCGAGCAATATAATTCAGCCTCCTAAAGCGCAGAGTAACCATAGGGTTGAATTGTGCTAAGTAATATTATTGACGTGGAACCAGAATCTTCATTTATCCTTTTTGGATAAGTGAATTCAATCTATACTTTATTCTTCATGAGGAATTATAGGTCGTGAATTTTATACACTCAATCTTCCATTTGAGCCCCGAGATAGCGCTATTCATTGCGCTCGCACTAGGCACATGGATTGGAAAATTTAAGTTTGGCAAGTTTCAATTAGGTGGTGTAGCAGGTGCGTTAGTCATTTCAGTCATTTTAAGCCAGTTTGGCGTGACGATTGATGATGGTATCAAAGGCGTATTGTTCGCACTGTTTATTTATGCTGTTGGTTTTGAAAGTGGCCCACAGTTTTTCAGTTCACTGGGTCTTAAAACCATTAAGGAGATTGTTCTTGCAGTCGTATTAGCCATCAGCGGTTTAGTGACCGTTGTAATCTTAGCCAGAATGTTTGATCTCGACAAAGGTACCGCAGCGGGCATCGCTGCAGGCGCACTTACTCAGTCGGCGATTATTGGCACAGCCAGTTCAGCTATAGATAAATTAGGCTTAGCGCCAGACATCTCTCAACACTTACAGTCAAATGTAGCCATTGGTTATGCGGTCACCTATATCTTCGGCTCCCTAGGGGCCATCATTATTTGTGTCAACATTCTCCCATGGTTTATGCGCCGTGGATTGCGTGAGGATGCCATTAAAGCCGAAGCGGCTTTATTAAGTGGGCAAAAAAAATACGAACCAGGTGAAACACCAGCACTTCCCGATTTGGTTGGACGCGTCTTTAAAGTTGCTAACGCTGCGGGTAAAACTGTTTCGCAAATTGAAGATTGTGCATCGGCCGGGAAAATTACTGTTGAAAGAATAAAACGTCGTGGGGACATTCTAGGCATAAGCTCCCATTTAGTTTTGGAAAATGAAGATATTTTGTTAATTGTGGGTAGACGGGCTGGCATGGTTCATCTCGATGAACTAATTGGTCCAGAAACGACCGATACTGACGGGATGGAAATGGTTGTAGTCACCCGGGATATCATCATTTCTAACAAAATTTATGCAAACAAAACCATCTCGCAACTACAAACTACCAGTAAGGCTCTACGACATGGCATCTATTTCTTAAATCTTACAAGAGGACAGCAACGGGTCCCTCTTTCAAGTTCTACGACCATTAAGGCCGGTGATGTTGTTACTGTCTATGGGTTGAATGAAGATATTCTACGTCTCGCTCAAGAAATTGGTCCTGTCATCGCGGTCAGTGAGAAAACTGATTTTATTTATCACGGTATCGGTGTAGCCGTTGGTTTATTAATTGGGTTGGCTGTTGTTCATATTGGTGCGATTCCATTAACCCTAGGTGCAGGGGGGGGGGCTCTATTTTCTGGTTTGATTTTCGGTTGGTATCGCACCCGTCATATGGTGATGGGGAATATGCCCACAGCAGCATCTGGCCTATTGAAAGATCTCGGACTAGCAGGATTTGTCGCCGTCGTTGGCCTTCAGTCTGGTCAACAAGCCATACATACAATAGCACACAGTGGTATCTCAATATTCTTTATTGGTGTGGTGGTGACCATCATTCCTTTAATCATAACGATGTTGGTGGGTAAATATATTTTACGTTATGACAATACCGCAATCTTCGCCGGTGCGTTATCGGGTACGCGAAGTGCCAATCCAGCATTTGGTGAAATATTGGTAAAGGCAGGAAATTCAGTACCTACAGTTCCATTCGCGATCACTTACGCTCTGGCTAATGTTTTCTTAACATTATTAGGCCCATTAATTGTTGCACTTGTTTGACTATAGAGAGACTATATTATGACTGATTTAAAAAAACTTGCTCAACTTAGCCCATTTGAACTTAAAGATGAGCTTATCCAGCACGCTTCAAGCGATAAAAATCACACCATGTTAAATGCGGGCCGTGGTAATCCTAACTTTTTGGCCACGTTGCCACGCCGAGCTTTCTTTCAGCTAGGTTTATTTGCTACCAGTGAATCTGAGCTTTCTTATTCCTATATGAAGCAAGACATTGGTGGCATTCCAGATGGTGAAGGAATGATGGACCGTTTCGAACGTTTTACTAACGAAAATGGACACCTTCCAGAAGTTAACTTCCTACGCAGTACCATAAGCTATGTTAAAGATCAGCTCGGCTTATCTGCGCAAGGTTATCTTCAAGAACTTGTAGAAGGCATCCTGGGTTGTAATTATCCCGTTCCTTCACGTATGTTAAAAATCAGTGAACAAATAGTTCGTCATTATCTACTGCGTGAAATGTCAGGAAGCGATGCTTCAACTGATGATATTGAAGTTTTTGCCGTTGAAGGTGGTACAGCTGCGATGGCGTATATATTCGATTCACTCAAAGAGAATAACCTTGTCAAAAAGGGTGACAAAGTGGCCATCGGAATGCCAGTCTTTACTCCCTATATTGAAATTCCAGAACTTGAAGAGTACGGTCTTGAAATTGTAGAGATCAATTCTTATGCAGAGAATAACTGGCAATATACTGACGCTGAACTTGAGAAGTTAAAAGATCCTGCGATTAAAGTTTTCTTCTGTGTTAACCCAAGCAACCCTGCTTCGGTTAAACTCGACGACCGCTGTTTGGATACAATCAAGGGCATTGTTGATAATGACCGAAAGGATCTTATTATTCTTACCGACGATGTTTACGGTACTTTTGCTGATGACTTTAAATCTCTCTTTGCAGTTTGTCCGCACAATACGATTCTCGTCTATTCATTTTCAAAATACTTTGGTGCTACCGGTTGGCGTCTGGGTACCATAGCGATCCATAAACATAATGTACTCGATGAAAAACTGAAAAACTTATCTGCGGAAATGAAGGAGCAGTTAAATCGACGTTACACGTCAATTATTACTAATGTGGAAGAGCTGCACTTTATCGACCGATTAGTAGCCGATAGCCGTGCGGTCGCCCTCAACCATACTGCGGGTCTTTCACTACCCCAGCAGATTCAGATGGTGATGTTTTCACTGTTTGCGCTAATGGATGAAGATGATCTCTACAAAAATGTACTGAAGAAAGTTATCCGTAAACGTCAGTGCACCCTTTATCGCGAACTTGGTGTATCTATCCCACAAGATCCGTACTCTGTTGACTATTACACCTTGTTGGATTTAGAAAGCATCGCCACCGAATTGTTTGATGCAGACTTTGCCCAGTGGTTACGCAATAACTTCTCGCATAATGAGCTGTTTTTCCGCATTGCCTCGGAAACAGGGATCGTGCTCTTGCCGGGTAAAGGTTTTGGTAGCCAACATCCATCAGGTCGCGTGTCTTTAGCGAACCTTAACGAATATCAATATGCCCAAATTGGGCGCATGTTGAAGAAAATGGCTAGCGAATATTATCAGTTATATAAAAACAGCTGATAGCCATGAGTATCATGGGGCGAACCTGTTCGCCCCATCCTAATTTATTGAGTATCTGCACATATTGCTCCTGTCTCCCTGTGAGAACTCCCTTCTTAACGCCAATACTTTCATTTTGATCTTGCCTGTTGTTTCTGGTTCAGTACAAAAAGGAAGGGGTTTTACGACGCTTACTGATAGAAACCTCTAACCTCTCATAAATCAATTTAGTCTTCATTTTTGAGGCTTTGCGCTGCTAATTCTACCAATACCCCACCTATGTTCTTTTAGTCAGTAATGGCCTCAGTTATTGTGGCATCATATATTGTATGCACAGCTCGAAAAAAAAACTCCTTGTACATGAGAAGAAAGACCAGAAGTGTGGAAAAGGCATTGCGTCATGTGGACATTCTGTCGAACCGCTGTGTCTCCAGGTTCCCGGGATGGTCTCTATAGAACTATGCTCGCAGGCACAATGCCGAATGCACATTGATGAGTCCCTATCACCGAATTTGCCTTAGAGCATAACGATGTTGATTATCGTCGCACTGGGTAGCTATTGTCTCCTGAAGGATTTCGCGTTAATCACCAGGGCTTTTCGCGGGAAGCCCCTTCCTTTAGGGTGGGGAGAATGTCAAAAGCATGTGATCCGGTTTTTATAGTTAATGGCCTGGGGGAAAGAGAATGACGACGTCATAAGCACAGGTGACAAGGCTCTTGCCGCCGCGCTGTACGATGACTCGAATCTGAGTTGAGCGATGCATTTCGTTTAAGGCATTGACCAAATCTCTGATCTGTGAGGATGGTCTGACGATGTAGATTTAAGATTATTGACAGATTTAAGTGGCACAGCCGCAATGAAGACATGAATAATCACCGATTCAACCAGTTGAGTCATGCCAGGATAATGATCAGCTATGGACCTAAATAGTATTTTGATTCCCGTCCCTCAAGGAAACGTTCTCATATAATCTCACAATTTATGACGGGTTGTAGAAAGGATAAGCATGAAGGTAATAGTATAATTAATTGAATGCGTACTCAAATACTGAAGCCGGTTGGAAGAACCCTGTCCAAAATTACGGATGAACAGAATATTGCCAAGGGTGCGAGGTTGTGAAATTTCTTTGTTATTTTCTCTATTCGAGGTAATAACAAATGCGACTAAATATTTAATATTTTAGACGATGCCAGTTTTTTTTCTAAAGATCCTTTACAAATCTTGAACGCTGGCATCGATTATTTCATTTAAATGGCTTTGTCGTTTGAATTTTCATCACTGCTTGAGCAAAGAAAACGGCTGTGAGTGAACCATGTGTTCATTGTTACTGCAATAAGAATGAACAACATCAGAAATAAGCTATAAAATCCAAAGTGCGAACTTAATTTCGCAGTGATATATGCTCCTGCTGAGAAGTGGATAAGAACAAGCAAATAATGTAAGCCTTCTCTAAGTGAGGCCTGCCGCTCTGATTTTGAAATATTATGATTCAAGTAATTCACGAGGCTTGTCGTCATTAGAACATACACAGTAGTCACGACAGATGTCGTCGTTGGATAGTTTGTTCCCCCGCTTTTAATTAAGTAGTTTTGGATATACATAAACATAAGGCCAATTATTATAAGAGGTGTTATTGACGGGGTTGGCAGGCTACCTAAGACTCCAGATGTTAGCATGTATTGCCCTATGAGAATAAAGGATGCTAATAAAAAGCAATTTATAGTTAATGAAATGGCATACCCATGCCAAGGCGTCCTCTTTCTGAAGTTCGTGAATTTAATCATGCATAACTGATGAATTGCTGCAATTAACATCCAGATAACAACAATGCCAATATGATATAATGAAATATAGTCAAACTTTCCATTAGCGAAAGTGTTTATTCCGAATATCAAATTGGATGTCATAAATCCTATTAATGCTTTGAACAAAAATATAAAACTAATAACTTCAACCCCCCCACCAATAAAACTCATCGCATAGTGTATTTGATGGTTGATGGAAGTAAATGTACAGGGTGCGGACTTTTTCATAGTGTTTTTGATAGCTTAAGCGTTAATTTTGTAATGAGTGTTATGTATTCAAGCTATACATATCACAACGATTTACATCTAAAATCAGTACCAAATAAGGTATTCATTAAAAATGAACATTTTTCAACCTTTCATTGTGCTCCCTCCAAAATTTAATGTTTGATTGACCCATGAAAATTGAATATTTGGATTAAAAATTAAAGCGTGAATTCATGGGGTTGTTAAGCTTTAAGTAAAAGCTCTACTGATTACCTTTAGACACTGTCTTTTTATATAAACTTAATTATGTTAGAGGCGCTTCCCCTTTGCCTGTATTTTTTTAAATTAATTATATTTTTTAAATGCCTTTTCTATTATTTTTAAAAATAACAACACATCCTTCGGACTGGATTAAGTTTTTATAATCATGTAACTCTTTATGTTATTGTTATAAGCAATTCGTGTGCGATAAATAAAAGTATATGCGGAATTATTTTATTTCATTCATGATATTGGTCAATTTTCTGTCAATTAAGAAGACATAATTGGCTTCCTAGTTTTCTTGTTCGGAATACCGTTAGCTTTACCAATACGAGTTTCGGGATTCCGAATCAACTTGATACGAAAATTCTTAAAAAGAGATGTCCGGTTAGAATGGAAACAAAACCACACTCCGCACCCCATGATTCAAAAATGTTATTGCATCTTGAGTTGCCTTATTTTTTTTGAATTAAGTTGGTTAAATGGAATGTAGAAAGTGAATCCTTGAATGACAATAGATGAGAGGGGTGAAACTGCTGCAGTTAAGTACGTATTGCTGTGTATTTTTTCTGAATTCTATTAATGATTTGGAAATGTATCGACTAGGTTACTGCAATTCGATAATAGGTAAGGTGGGTGTGCTTGTGAAGAATGCTATCGTATATGAATTCATACTATTTAATCCGAATAAACTTCATAATGGCTTGGATTCATAAAATTAATGACATATCTCTAATTGTAATAACTTTCATTCTACGGGTTCTGTAAAATTCCGCTATCGCGATAGACATTTTTGATGATTCGGCCGACGTCATCAGACTTCGCAATAGTCATCTGCCGGTGCTCAAAGAGCTGGGATTATCGCCGGGCGGCCCCTAAAATGGCTTTTTCAGTATTTTGGAAGATCTCTAAAAATGAATGCCTCGAGTCGCAGAGAGGTGTATGCAACTACGGCTACACCCCGTGTTTAACTCCAGTACAGACTCAGCGGGGCAAAATGATACCTGAGATCACTGCGTTTTAACGTTATGGAAAACCCGCACAATGTTAATGAAACTCCCTTCACGTCGCGTCGCCATTTTTGCTGCGGTGATGCTTACAGTTCTTATCACCGTCTCCTTGTTGTTCCTGCGCAGCGCGCCAGTCCCGGAGTATGTCACGGCTCCGGTACGTAAAGGGGATATTGAAAATTCCGTACTGGCTACCGGGCGAATCGATGCGATTGAGCGCGTTAATGTCGGTGCTCAGGTCTCAGGCCAGGTAAAATCACTGAAAGTGAAGCCTGGCGATCGAGTTACTAAAGGGCAGCCGATAGCAGACATTGACGATGTGCCGCAGCGTAATGATTTGCGCACCGCCGAAGCCGCACTCAACGTGGTCAAAGCCGATCTGCAAGCCAAGCAGGCGCTCTTAAAACAGGCTGAACTCCGTTTCAAACGGCAGCGGCAGATGCTTAACCAAGAAGCCAGCTCACGTGAAGATTTTGAGTCCGCAGAAGCCACGCTGGCGACCACGCGTGCGGAGCTACTGTCACTCAATGCGCGCCTCGTGCAGGCGCAGATCGAGGTGGATAAGAAAAAGGTCGACCTGAGCTACACACGTGTCGTCGCGCCGATGGACGGCATCGTTATCGCAGTGGTGACCCAGCAAGGGCAGACGGTGAACTCCAGCCAAAGTGCACCGACGATTATCAAGCTTGCCCGACTGGATGTGATGACCATTAAGGCTCAGATCTCTGAGGCCGATATCACCCGTATTTTCATTGGCCAAAAAGCGCGCTTCACCATTTTCTCGGAACCGGACAAAGAGTATGACGCGATACTGCGCACCGTTGAACTGGCGCCGGAATCGGTAATGAAAGACGACACCCTTGCCAGCAGCGGTTCGGCATCAGGCTCAGGCACCTCGAATGCGTCCGTCTACTACAACGCGCTGCTGGACGTGCCCAATCCGGAAAACCGGCTGCGAATTGCCATGACTGCTCAGGTCACGCTGCTTGCCGGCGAAGGTAAAAATACGCTTCTGGTGCCCATTCAGGCGGTGCATAAAGCAGACGGGAATGAGCAGCAGGTGCAGATTTTGACAAATAACGGCAAGCTTGAAACCCGACAGGTAAAAACCGGAATAACCAACAGCGTGGATATTGAGATCCTTGATGGCGTTAAAGTCGGGGAAAAGGTGGTGCTGTCGCAGCCAGGTGAAAAAGCACCCGGGGAAGGGTTCGTGCTGTGAGTAATATTATTGAGCTTAACGGTATTAACCGTACCTACCGTAATGGTGGCCAGACGCTTACCGTCCTCAAAGAGGTGAGTCTGACGATCGCAGCAGGTGAACTGGTGGCGATTATCGGCGCCTCGGGGTCGGGTAAATCGACCCTGATGAACATCATGGGTTGCCTTGATGTCCCCGACAGCGGGGATTATTACATTGGCGGGCAAAATGCCGCAAAGCTTTCACCGGATGAGCTTGCAAGAATACGCCGGGAACATATCGGTTTTATCTTCCAGCGCTATCATTTGATGCCAGACCTCAGCGCACTGGGCAATGTTGAGATCCCTGCCATTTACGCCAACAGCGGACGTGACCAGCGTCGGCTGCGAGCCGCAGCACTGCTGGGCAGGCTGGGGCTGGAAGGGCGGGAGCATCATAAACCCGGTGAACTATCCGGCGGTCAGCAACAGCGCGTCAGTATTGCCCGCTCGCTGATTAATGGCGGAGAGATCATTCTGGCGGACGAACCGACCGGTGCGCTGGATTCACAGTCAGGGCAGGAAGTGCTGGCCATCCTCAGCGAACTTCACCAGCGGGGTCATACCGTGGTGATAGTGACCCACGATATGAAGGTGGCGCAACATGCTCAGCGGATTATCGAACTGCGCGACGGCGAAATTATCTCAGACAGCGGCAGTCGCTTGACCACTACGGAAAAACTGCCGCCTCCCAACAGGACCCGGCAAAGTCGTTGGCAAAGTTTTCTCGATCGTACACGTGAATCGCTGGGAATGGCGCTGAAAGCGATGAACGCACATCGTTTACGCACAACCTTGACCATGACCGGAATTATTTTCGGCATCGCTGCCGTGGTCACAGTGGTGGCGCTCGGTGAAGGCGCGAAGCAGCGGACGCTGGAGAATATTAAAGATCTGGGCACCAACGTGGTGAGCATTTACCCCGGGAGCGATTTCTTCGACGACAGCGCCGAAAGCATTCGTACTCTGGTGCCTGCAGATGCTGCAGCACTGGCGAAGCAGGGGTTTATCGACAGCGTAAGCCCGGAAGTCAGTGTCTCAGACACCATTCGTTTTCGCGGAAAATCCGCAACCGCCTCAATCAATGGCGTTGGGCGAGATCACTTCCGCGTTAATGGCATCGAGATTTTGCAGGGGGCAACGTTCAGGGACGATCGTAACGCCCTGCAGGAAGTGATCATCGATGAAAACGCCCGCATAGCGTTATTTGATGAGGCGGGGTTAAAGGCGCTGGGGCAAATTGTATTCCTCGGTTCCGTTCCTGCTCGCGTTGTGGGCATCGCTAAGAGCAATAACCGTAGTTATGCACCTAACCGTATTACCGTGTGGATGCCCTACAGTACAGTAATGTACCGAATGGCAGGTACACCGGTACTGACCAGCATCAGCGTCCGGCTGAAGGACAATGTGGCTAACGAGGCCGCTGTCAGTGCGATATGAGCAACTCCCCCGTAATGAAGATCCGGCGTTTACCATTAAAACTGCCGTGGTGTCTGCCAGCTGGCCGGGGGCAAGCGTGGAGGATACGGTTAATCTGGTCACCGATACGCTGGAGAAAAAACTGCAGGAAACGCCTTATCTTGATTTTGTGCAAAGCGAAACGCACGCCGGGCAATCGGTCATTTTCATCAATCTTCGCGATGACACGCCGCCTTCAGAGGTCGCGGGTATCTGGTATCAAGTACGCAAAAAGATGCAGGATATCGCGCCGTCACTGCCCGCGGGTGTGCGGGGCCCATCGGTGGATGACGAATTTGATGACACCTTCGGCACCCTTTATGGCTTTACTGCAGAAGGTTTCACGCCGCGTGAGCTTCGTGACAAGGTCGATGATATCAGCCGCAGTCTGATGTCGCTGCCGGATATGGGAAAAACCAGCCTGCTGGGCGTCCAGGAGGAGAATATTGTTCTCGAATTTTCACCGGCACAGCTGGCGGGTAACGTATCAATTAAGCCTGGTTATCGGGTGGTGGTCCCCACCTCTAAGCAAAGAGTGGGGGACCGTTAATGTCTGCCCCCAAGATCGCGGTCGCCTGATGTGCCGTGAATCATCCGGGTGAGTTCTTCGCAGCGGATGATCTTTCCAGATGACAACGTGAAGCGGGCAAAAACTTCAAATTCACAGTGTTCACCCTGAATTTTTGCTGCCTTGACATGATGGTGTGTAAACACCGTCTGATCTTCCGTGACGGCAGACAGTACAGAGATGTTTATTTTTGTGGTGTGTGATTTAAGCAGCGCCATATGCTCAATAAATTTGCGGTAATCGAGCTGGTGACCATCGACCACCTGCTGATAGCCCGGATCAAAGTAAAGGGCAATTTCATGCTCGCTGTGTTCCGGGCTGCAGACCACGTTTTGCAGTGCATCAATGACTGTCTGAGTTGTCTTTTTCATCGGTTCCTCCATTTTGAGAGCAGAAAGAGTACGGGAAGAGTGGATGAGGCTATTATCCGTATCTGGACAAGATATACGGTTAATCGGCCATAAGATGAAGATTGAAAAATTCGACTACGACAGTCTGCATTCGACGCCCTGGCATAAACACGCATCCGGTCAGCTGTACTGGTTGAGTCATGGCATTCTTGTCATTGAAACGACGTCAGTACAGTGGACTGTCACACCGGGATCACTGGGATGGTTTCCCGCTGATGTCAGCCACAGGGCCTGGGTTCCGGCAGGCGTGAAAGGTCAAAGCCTTTACCTTGAACCAGGTTTCTGCTCATCGTTTCCCACTCATCCGGGGGTCTATGGGGCAGATGCCTTCGTGATGGCAATTTTGGAACGCCTGTGCCGGGAAGGTGATTTTTCTTCCCCTACGGAATATCAACGTCATCTTCTCAAATTATTAGGCTTTGAAATTGCCGGAGGTCCTGACTTGCCGCTTCAGTTGACGTTGCCCGTCGATCGCCGGGCTCGTAATGTCGCGAATGAATTACTGAAAAACCCGGCATGCGCGCTGGACCAGACACAGCTTGCCCAACAATGGGGGCTCAGCGTTCGCAGCCTGAGTCGTTTGTTTACTCAACAAACCGGCCTCAGTTTTAGCCAGTGGAGACAGCAGGCAAAAGTTGTCACTTCATTACAATGGGTGCTTGTCGGCTTGCCGGTTAGCGAGGTGGCGTTAAGAAGTGGTTACAGCAATGTCAGTGCTTATATCGACGTCTTCC
This sequence comes from Rahnella bruchi, assembly GCF_003614975.1. Lineage (GTDB taxonomy): Bacteria > Pseudomonadota > Gammaproteobacteria > Enterobacterales > Enterobacteriaceae > Rahnella > Rahnella bruchi. Next base: position 119,120 of record NZ_QZWI01000010.1, read on the forward strand.
GGCAACGCTTTGGAAAGACGCCGGGGCAGTTTCAAAATGCCCTCCTTCGCACGGAGAGTCGACAAAAGCCATCAGGCTGATTCCCTGATAACAAGCCGGTATCCCATATCCACAATCGGCTCTGCAACCGCGATGCCTTCAATCTTATCCGCCAGCATATCCGCAGCCCTGATGCCTAAATCCCATTTATCCACGCAGACGGTGGTAATGGCAGGGCGGTTGTGTGCAGCAAAATTCAGATCCGCAAAACCGATCACCGAGAAATCATCGGGGACTCGTAAGCCATGCGCTTCAGCTTCCATAATGGCGCCCTGGGCCAGGGTGTCGGAGCTGCAAATGATGGCGTCGAACCGGTGCCCGCTCTCAAGCAACTGGCGCAGTGCCTGGCGTCCGACTTCCATATTCGCGGGGCGTGAGACAATCACTTCTTTTATGTCGTGCTCAGGAATTACCCGCAATACGCTGATCGCCCCGTTTTTACGTACCATCGCGCGGCGATCTGAGGCGCAGATAAAGCCAAAATGCGTAAACCCTTTCGCGGCGAAGTATTCACCGATAGCATTGCCCACTTTTTCGTGCGAGAAGCCAATGAGCATATCAATCGGCGTCGGCGTCAGATCCCAAATCTCAACCACCGGAATATTGGCGTTCAGGATGATTCTTTTCAGCTCTGACGTGTGATGAATACCGGTCAGCACGATGCCATCCGGCCGGCGGGAAAGCAGCGTCGAGACAATATCGGTTTCGTCTTCCGGCTCGTAGCCGACAATACACAGCAACATGTGATAGCCGCGCGCCGCCAGCTGGTCACTGATCGCCTGTACGGTATCGACAAACATATTGTTGTTTATCTGCGGCACGACGACGGCAATGAGTTTGGTGCGGCTGGTCGCCAGTCCGCCTGCCAGCATATTCGGAATGTATCCGGTGCTGTTGACCGCTTCCATCACGCGGGCAATCGTTGCGGGGCGCACAACTTTAGGATTATTTAAGGCGCGGCTGACTGTCATCGGAGAAAGTCCGGCAGCCTGTGCGACATCTTCGAGCGTAGCCGTACGGGAACGGCCTTTTTGTGATTTTATTTTATTATTCAAAACGTTGTTCACTGATATCCGGGTGGCCGATACGAGAATGTTTGCGCAAACATTGTCAGTTTCTCATAACAGAACAGGCAAAGGTAGGGTTAAGTGTTAATTCATTGTTGCGTCGTGGCCCGACGAAATCTTATTTATTCCCGCGAATTATTTGCCCAAAACGTGAAGGGAGTCATAGGGGCTGGTCAAGGAGAGACAATTTCGGTTAGTTAAGAATTATCCCCTGCCAAAGCGATGCCGTATACTCGACTCAAGCAGAGACAACAGGTCAGATTCATCAGTGGGTTTTGGAAACATTCTGATGGGTTAACCAGGAACCGTTGTCTGCGCTGTAATTTATCCGGGATATGAGGGTTTCATCATGGAAAAGAAAGTCATTTATTTGTTTTGTTCCGCCGGAATGTCTACCTCGTTGCTGGTTTCTAAAATGAAAATCCAGGCCGAGAAATACGAAGTACCGGTCATTATCGAAGCATTTCCTGAAACACTGGCTGCCGAAAAAGGCTCTGCCGCCGATGTGGTTTTACTCGGGCCGCAAATTGCCTACATGCTCGACGAAATCAAAAAGGTATTGCCGGGTAAACCGGTTGAAGTGATCGATTCTGCCCTCTACGGCAAAATTGATGGATTAGGTGTACTGAAAGCAGCAGTGGCTGCGATCAAAAAAGCAGCAGCGCAGTAATCTTATTTTTCCTTATTGTTAAATTGAACGTCTTTATATTGAAATGTTTAAGTCAAAGAGAACTCCAGTCAAAGAGCGAATTTCATACCCTGGCCGCCGGATGGCGGCATTAAAGGAAAATACCAATGAGCAAAGCCATTGATTCACTTGAAAAGATACTTCTTCCTTTTGCCGTCAAAATAGGTAAGCAGCCGCATATTAATGCCATTAAAAATGGTTTTATAAAATTAATGCCGCTGACCCTGGCGGGCGCCATGTTCGTATTAATTAATAACGTATTCCTGAACTTCGGTGCCGGTTCTTTCTTTTATTCTTTAGGCGTGCGGTTGGATCCGTCAACCATTGAAACGCTGGCCGGATTAAAAACGATTGGTATTAATGTCTACAACGGCACATTGGGTATTATGTCGCTGATGGCGCCCTTCTTTATAGGGATGGCATTAGCGGAAGAGCGAAAAGTCGATTCGCTTTCCGCAGGCTTATTAGCCGTTGCTGCTTTCATGACCGTCACCCCTTATAGCGTGGGTGAAGCCTATGCGGTCGGTGCAAACTGGTTAGGTGGCGCGAATATTATTTCCGGCATGATAATCGGTCTGGTTGTCGCCGAAATGTTTACCTTTGTTATTCGCAGAAACTGGGTGATTACGTTACCCGCAAGCGTTCCCACGTCGGTTTCCCGTTCCTTCTCCGCATTAATTCCGGGCTTTATTATTCTGTTCTTCTTCGGGGTCATTTCCTGGTTGCTGGGACTGTACGGTCATAACTTCCACCAGATTATTATGGATTCTATTTCCAAACCTCTGGCGGCTATGGGCAGCGTAGTGGGCTGGGCGTATGTGATTTTCAACTCCCTCCTGTGGTTCTTCGGTGTGCATGGTTCACTGGCGCTGACCGCGCTGGACAACGGCATCATGACCCCGTGGGCGCTGGAAAACATCGCGTTGTATACCGAATACGGCTCTGTCAGTGCGGCGATTGATGCCGGTAAAACCTTCCACTTCTGGGCCAAACCGATGCTGGATTCTTATATCCTGCTGGGCGGTTCCGGGGCGACGCTGGGTCTGATTATCGCCATCTTTATCGCATCACGCCGTGCAGATCACCGCCAGGTGGCCAAGCTGGCACTGCCTTCCGGCATCTTCCAGATTAACGAGCCTATCCTGTTCGGTCTGCCGATTATTATGAACCCGGTGATGTTTATCCCGTTCGTACTGGTTCAGCCGATACTGGCCGCGATTACACTGGCGGCTTACAGCATGGGGATTATTCCACCGGTGACCAACCTTGCGCCGTGGACCATGCCGACCGGTCTGGGCGCATTCTTTAACAGTAACGGCAGCATCGCCGCCCTTTTCGTGGCCCTGTTCAACCTCGGTATCGCCACACTGGTTTATATGCCATTCGTTATCCTGTCGAACAAAGCGCAGGCGATTATCGAGGAAGAAGAAAGCGAAGAAGACATTGCCGCAGCACTGAAATTTTAATCTGAACGGGTAGCGGCAGGGCAATCTGCCTGCCGCTACCCGGCAAATCACGGAGAGATAAAGATGATGGATTTAGACAGCATTGTGGATACCGAAAGCGAAATGCAGGATCTCGAAGAAGTGGTGATGGGGTTAATCATTAACTCCGGACAAGCCCGCAGCCTGGCGTATTCAGCACTGAAAAAAGCCAAAGAAGGCGATTTTGAGCAGGCGCGTGCGGTCATGGCGCAATCGAGAATGGCGCTCAACGAAGCGCATCTGATACAGACCAAACTGATTGAAGAAGATCAGGGCGAAGGCAAAACCAAAGTCAGCCTGGTGCTGGTTCACGCGCAGGATCACCTGATGACGTCCATGCTGGCCCGTGAACTGATTGCAGAACTCATTGAGCTTCATGAGAAAATAAAATAACGTAGGGAACCATCATGCAGCCATCGGTACTGAGTATGGAAATCAAGACAGCGCGCGAAAATCAACTCTTCGACGGTCAGAATTTCCACATGTTTATCTACAATAAGGTAGAGAGCATCTCCGGGCTGCATGAGCACGACTACTACGAGTTCACCCTTGTCCTGACCGGCAGGTATTTCCAAAACGTTAACGGTAAACGGGTGTTGTTAGAACGTGGCGATTTCGTTTTCATCCCGCTGGGTTCCAATCATCAAAGCTTTTATGAATTCGGTGCCACGCGGATTTTAAATGTCGGGATCAGTAAGGCGTTTTTCGAACAGCATTATTTATCTTTATTACCTGCCCACTTTGTTGCCTCGCAGGTGTATCAGATAAAGACGGAATTCCTGACTTATATTGAGTCTGTCATTGCCTCACTGAATTTTCGTAACGGTGAGTTCAATGAATTTCTGGAAATGGTGACGTTTTATATCGTTAACCGGTTACGTCATCACCCGGAATCTGAAGTCACTCCTGATATTCCCGGCTGGCTGAAATCGGCCATTGAGAAAATGCATGATAAAGCGCGGTTTGGTGATAAAGCATTATCGAATATGGTCGAGCTTTCCGGAAAATCGCAGGAATACCTGACCCGCGCGACGCAGCGACATTACGGTAAAACGCCGATGCAGATTATTAATGAAATCCGCATTGATTTTGCCAAGAAACAGCTGGAGATCACCAACTACTCGGTCACGGATATTGCATTTGAATCCGGTTACAGCAGCCCGAGTATGTTTATTAAAAACTTTAAAAAGCTGACTTCTTTTACGCCGAACCATTACCGGAAGAAGTTATGCAGCATTAATTAATACCGGATCATTCAATAATATTTCTGTCTTAATTTGCAGTGCATGATTATTGCACGGGAGTTCCTATGAGTAAGAAACTGAAAGTCGTCACTATTGGTGGCGGGAGCAGCTATACCCCGGAATTACTGGAAGGCTTTATTAAGCGTTACGACGAGCTGCCAATTACTGAATTATGGCTGGTGGATGTCGAAGGCGGAAAAGAGAAGCAGGACATTATTTTTAACCTTTGCCAGCGTATGGTGGAACGCGCCGGTGTGCCGATTGTGATGCATAAAACGCTGAACCGCCGCGAAGCGCTGGTGGATGCCGATTTCGTCACCACGCAGCTGCGCGTCGGCCAGTTAAAAGCGCGTGAGCTCGATGAACGTATTCCGCTGAGCCACGGTTATCTGGGGCAGGAAACCAACGGGGCAGGTGGCTTGTTTAAAGGGCTGCGCACTATTCCGGTGATTTTTGACATCATTAAAGATGTCGAAGAGATCTGCCCGGACGCCTGGGTGATCAACTTCACCAACCCGGCCGGTATGGTCACTGAGGCGGTATTCCGTCACACCCAATTCAAAAAATTTATTGGCGTCTGCAACATTCCTGTCGGCATGAAAATGTTCATTCAGGATGTGCTGAAACTGACTCCGCAGGACGATTTGTCCATCGACCTGTTTGGTCTGAACCACATGGTGTTCATCAAAGATGTCATCGTGAACGGCGAATCACGCTTTGCTGAACTGCTCGACGGCGTGGCGTCGGGTACACTTACCGCCGGTTCGGTGAAAAACATCTTCGACCTGCCGTTCAGCGAAGGCCTGATCCGCTCGCTGAACCTGCTGCCGTGTTCTTACCTGCTGTACTACTTTAAGCAGAAAGAGATGCTGGCGATTGAAATGGGTGAATTCTACAAAGGCGGCGCGCGTGCCACCGTTGTGCAGAAAGTCGAGAAACAGCTGTTCGACTTGTACAAAAATCCAGACCTCAACGTGAAGCCCAAAGAGCTTGAGCTGCGCGGCGGAGCTTATTATTCCGATGCGGCCTGTGAAGTGATCAGCGCGATTTACAATGACAAGCAAACTGAGCAGTACGTCAACTTCCCGCACAACGGGCATATTGATAATATTCCGGCGGACTGGGCGGTCGAAATGACCTGTACTATCGGGCGTGACGGCGCGAAACCGCATCCGCGCATTACGCATTTCGATGAAAAAGTGTTGGGGCTTATCTACACCATCAAAGGTTTTGAGATTGCCGCGAGCAATGCTGCCATCAGCGGTGAGCTCAATGATGTGCTGCTGGCGATGAACCTCAGCCCGCTGATCCATTCCGATAAAGATGCCGAAATACTGGCGCGCGAAATGTTGCTGGCACATGAAAAACTGCTGCCGAATTTTGCAAAAACCATTGCCGCGTTAAAATAACCCGCCGCCTTCCCGTAAGGGAAGGCGCTCCGACAGGGGTGTTTATGGATAAATTACTGATTGTGAATGCGGACGATTTCGGGCTCTGCAAGGCGCAAAACTACGGGATCATTGAGGCGTTTACTCACGGCGTGGTGCGATCCACCACCGCGATGATGAATGCGCAGGGCATTGAACATGCTGCGGCACTCAGCAAAGCCTGTCCGCAGCTGGGCGTCGGGATGCACTTTGTATTGACGTTAGGCCGTCCGCTTTCGCCCATGCCAAACCTGACCCGTGAGGGCGAACTGGGGAAATGGATCTGGGAAATGGCCGAGGCCGGAACCTTGCCGCTGGATGAAATCGCCCATGAGCTGGAGTGTCAGTATGGTCGTTTTATCGAATTGTTTGGCAAAGCGCCGACACATATCGACAGTCATCACCACGTGCATATGTTCGCGGCAATTTTCCCGATAGTGGAAGCTTTTGCGAAAGAAAAGGGCATTCCGGTGCGTATTGACCGCGACGAAATCCGCAAAGGTGAAATTGCGCTGTGTGGCGTGAAAAGTACCGACGGTTTCGACAGCTCGTTCTATGGTGATGCGATTTCAGAAGCGCTGTTTCTGCATACTCTGGACAACGCGACACTGCGCGGCGACCGTTCTGTGGAAATCATGACGCATCCTTCATTTATTGATAACACGATTCTGGGGAGTAAATATTGCTATCCGCGTCTGGCGGAGCTGGATGTGCTGACCTCAGAAACGTTGAAGTACGCCATTACAGAACGCAGATTTCGCCTGGGATCGTTTAACGATTTATAGGTTGTCGTGCAGCAAGGCCGTCGTGGGCACATTGCTCAGCGCGGCCTTTTTTTAGCATCATCGCCGGTTCGGTACTTTCGGCATCTCGGATAAGTGGGGTATTTAACGTTCAGTAATTTGATGTGGACTCAGGCGGCCTTGCCGGCCGGATTGACCACGGGCTGCTCTGTGACTTCATTCCATTTTAATCCAAGGAAAAACCCTGCTGAACATCATCAGCACGTGAGTACTGCTTACTCGAGCGGCAGTGACAGTAATACTTTTTACTTAGGACCTATCCCAGAGTGAACTGAATCTTCTGAATATCTTCTGATACGGATAACAAAAGAAGGGGGCCGCGAAGGGCAAGACATCTTAAGGTGAGTTTTTGTGCCAGCGAGCGACAAATCTTAATCGTGTCTTGTTAACCGGTTACCTTCATTCACCCTGCCCACTAAAGCGGGTAGGGTCTGTTCCCTCTAACGTTCGTTCGCATGTATGCCTGGCAGCCACCCGTGGTATCGGTCTTTTTTTAGATGTCTTGGATGCGCGTAGCGAGCGGAAGGGGACTGAATTTTTAGTTAAGGCGATAACGTCATAATTGCCAGAGTTGTGATCAGGATCTGCACCAAAACTTTGAGTGCGAGCGTTTTATGATCAAGCATAGGTGCTTCTCTCGCTATAGAGATTCACTATAATAATAATGCAATCTGTACCCATTTAACCGTTCACTGACCTCCTACCCATGTCATCTCCCACCAGTGAACGGTTCTTTATCCTCGAGTCTGACATCCCCTTATCACCGGCACAACGCCGCGCTCTCGCGCGACTTGTCATTATGCTGCCGCCCGTTTGGTTTTCGTTCAACCTGCCTTTTCGCAGGTCCGGGCGGGTATGTTCTGTGCATCTTTTTCTTATTTACTGACGGTTTTTTCTCGCGTTGTCGTTTGTGGCTTCGCTATTTACGTCCTGGTGTCCCCTGACGGGACGGGCTGTCGTGCACCGAGCCAGCGCGCTGTCTTGGCCCTGCGGGCTTCCATCCCTGACGCCCTTAATGCTAGCAGCGGCCGATGGCCACGCCGCATTCACTGGCCTGCGCAGGGCTTCAGGCCGCTTTTGCGCAACCACGATTCGGTGCCGCTCGTCGTCGTTGCGAAGGTATCTGCTCCGTCCACCATGATGTGCTCTCCCGCTAAGTCCCTCTCGCCGGGGCTGAAGAAAACACAGTCGCGGTCTCCTCCTCCAGGGTATATGAACTCCCCCAAAACTTTTTGCAGGCAAAAACTTTTGTATCCGCCCTGGACGGTTTACCTCGTCCGTGTTTCAGGCGCCCACGCGGCGAAGGAACTCAGCAGGAGATATGACAAAACCGGGCTGGCCTGAAGCCGGATACCACAAAACTTCAACACCGCGGCTCCAGAATCTAACAGAAGATATGGGCTGCAAAACAGATGAATGAAGGAGATAAATCATGGCAGAACGTGGCGTAAACAAAGTGTTGTTGATCGGCAATCTGGGGAAAGCACCTGTCGTTCGCTACATGCCTAAGGGCGGGGCGGTCGCTAACCTTTCTCTGGTCACCTCTGAGCATTGGCGTGACAAAGCGACCGGTGAGCAAAAAGAGAAGACAGAATGGCACCGCGTGGTAGTGTTCGGCAAGCTGGCTGAGGTGGCCAGTGTCTACCTGACCAAGGGGGCAAAAGTGTATATCGAAGGGCAATTGCAAACACGCAAATGGCAGGATGAGCTCGGCGTCGAGCATGACACCACGGAAGTCATCGTCAAATCGCGCGGTACGCTGCAGGTGCTGAGCGATCTCCGACAGGGCGGCCGCCCGTCGGACAGTCAGGCATCCGCGCTGGCGACTCGGATGGCACAACCAGTGGCAAAAACCCCTCAGGCATCCAAAGGCAATCTTCCGGTGCAAACCACTCCCACAGGACAATCGCCGCATGCCGTAGATTTTGATGATCTACCGTTCTGATGCTGACACCTGGAGCCGTATGCCCCGCGAAAGCGGGGCATACGCTAACCGAGGAAGTGCGGAGACTCATCATTCTCCTGTTTTTGCAAAGGCGGATGACATGATATGACCAGTAGAGAAGTATTAACGATTGCCAGAATGCACGCGATGATACTGGCAGCAAACTGGAACAGTGCGCGGGGAGGCTCACCGCTGTGTCCAGGGATAGGGTGCTGGCCCGCCAACTGCAGTAGGATCTCGGGCCTAACAATGATTTCGTCGGCTGTGCGCTCGTCACCCAGACTGTCGCCGCGCGCCGCATACCCTGTCGTTAACGCACGTCTGATTTAAGAAGGCGTAGCAACGACCCATTTAAGTTACGCCGACAATTTCACGTTCCTCTCAGGAAGGGATAAATTTTACTGAACGGATTGTTGTCATTGCGGATCTCCATCGGAAAGGGTATTTGAATTTTGCATCCTGTTGTATTCGCGAAAAACTTCATCAAGTTCGTTAGTTTTGTTCGTTTAAGATGTCCGAAATATATTCAGACGTTTCTTTTAATTGTGGCTCCTGTTCGATAAAATTTTCCTTATTAGATGCGCCATGCTGTGACCTGTAGATGTCCGAGATCTGTGGGGGATTGATATAGTCCTCACCCTGAAGGACAGGGAGTATGTTAATGAGGCCCTAAATTTACTGGGGGCGATATGATACTTTTTTCATGCTTAATTACGGTATAAGTGGCATAGACTTTGGCCGCATAATTGAAGCGTATTTTGGCCTGCGCTCTATTCTTTTTAAATCCTGCGTTATAAGCACCGACAGAATTCCAATTCACCCCCCATCGGTTAAAGGCAATAGCCAGATAATAAGCGCCCGTGTAAATATTCAGACATTCGTTATTATATAAAGCATAGGGGGTGATCCCAAGCTGTGATAAAGAGAAAAAGTTATGAGAGTGGATCTGCATCTCACCGATGGCGTAATTATCCGGACCGACGAAATTAATGGCATGGGGCTTCATTGATGATTCGCGCAGCGCGATTGCACGAAGTAGATCAGGGTCAATATGGTAATCCCTGCCTGCCCTGTCAAAACAATCCGTGGCGTAGACGTTCATGCTGGTCAAAAAGGTAAAGCATAATAATACACAACGCATTCTTATTTTCCTTTCTTCAGGCTGTGCCTGATCCTTACAATTTTTCCCATGGGTTGCCAAGCGCGGTAATTCATAAATCCAACGAAGATGTCAAAAATTTTGGAATATATTTCCCAGCTCGAGTGGTTTCACACCCCACGCAAAATGATTATCTTAGTGGTTACTGCTAATTTTCAATGGGTTAATTATGAGATATTGCGCTCACTTGCATTGTGATACGTTATTCTGACTTGCCAGAGACTCTATGCCAAGTTGTGGCAGAGGCTAACAAGAGTTAGTGGTGAATCGAATTTTCAAAATCAGTAATTTGTGAAAGCTTGACTCTAGGGTTAAGTCATGTAATAACCCGTCCGTTGAGTTGTATTTAACGTGTAACTGTTTTCGAGTTGAACCTAGAGTCATATTCCAAGATGAAAGATAAGTAGCCTATTAAGGTCAGTGCAATTGATTTGAAATGAGGGGATATTTAATCATGGCCAGAATACAAGCGTATGTCAGCGATGAAGTGACCGAAAAGATAAACCTTATTGTCGAAAAGAGAAGAGCCGAAGGGGCAAGAGAGAAAGATGTTAGCTGTTCAAGTATCACGGCGATGTTAATTGAACTCGGCCTGAGGGTGTATGACGCGCAAATGACAAGGAAAGCCTCTGATTTTAATCAAATGGCGTATAACAAAATACTTCTTGAGAATGTTTTGAAAACACAATTTGCGATGTCGAAACTGCTTGGCATAAATTCGCTGAGCCCACATGTAGCGAATATTCCTAAATTCGAATATAGAACGATGGTGCCTAAAATTATTGATGATGTACATGAAATTATTTCTGGTTTATTTCCTGCCGAAGAGCTTGATGAATAGACCACCTACTGAACGAGTTTCTCCAAGCGCTCGGCAGAAATACATCGTCAAAAAAACTGGGCAGGGTCTTGGGTCACGGCTTCTGAATGACGTGTCGATAGGCTCACCCCATTTGATCAGGTCGAAAAACATGCTGCGTCCCTTATGTTTTGACACTCTCCTCTGATTGTAAAGGGCGGTTTTTATGTGTGCATATGCACGAGAACGGGATCACTCGTTATCATTTCACCAAACTGACTCACTGAATTGCCTGAAGGAAGCCATAAACTATTTATCTTATCCTGTTTGTATTCATAATAATAATGGCATGTTTGTCCTGCATAATGAGTATTTTGAAAACGAATTACTGAAAAATCACAATACCCCCGCTGAATGGTTTTCTCATCTGCCGCAGGAAATAAGTTATGCACTGTCCCGGGCAGAGCTGGAAACGTTAAGCCATATTGAAATGATGACGCTTTTAGATTCGGTGAATATCGTAGGCGAAAACTGGAGTGTGCATTTTCAGATACTTTCAGTTCACAGGGAGTTATTGTGCATGTGGCATTTTAATAAAATAAAACACCGGCAGAATGCGATCTGCTTAGGACGCTTTTCCTATAAGCGAATGGAAAGTTTGGTGATGGACTTTCGCGAACGCTGTGGTCTTAATCACTGGAATGTACATAATCTCCATGTGTCAGGTCTGAGTCACGAGTCTATCTCGAAAATTCTTTCTATCTCACCGGGGACATCAAGAAATATTATTTCAGATATCCATGCATCTTTTAATACCAATTTAAGGGATGAACTCATCATCTCAACCTTTGCGAGTGGGCAAAATATCACTATATCTAAAAATGTGGCGCAATTAATTAAAAAGCATGTAAGGAAGTTGTTATAAAACTCATGATGCCCTGTCATTGTCTTTTTACGAGCAGGATGGGATTATTTTGATAATGAGCAAGGGAAAGGGAGTGACAAAATTTGGTTCAGAGGAATTCGCGACCTGCATTAGGTAATGCGGTAATGGTCAGATTAGATGACGTTACCAATACCCGCCTTATTAATGCTAAAAATCGAAGTGGTCGAAGTAAGTCTAATGAGATGGCCCTCAGGCTTAAAGACCATCTGGAAAGGTTTCCTGATTTCTATAACTCGGAATATGCGGAGGAAATGCTAAATCCTAAACTCAACGGCCATCATGCTAAATAGATCATCCATTATCAATAATAATTCAGAGAGTTGAGGGCGTTATTATGAACACCTCTTTAAAGGTTCAAGCCACAGCGGTATCGGAAAACACACGTTATTCTTATCCCCGTTTATTTCTTCTGAAAAAATCACTTATTGCCATGAAAACCCTTCTGCCTGCCGCCGTTCTGGCAGCATTTTTTCCCGATGTGGTCATTGCGGCCGGTGCCGGTAAGGACTTAATGCAATCGGGTGATGCGTCCGTGAAGGCCACATTTGGCAGTGACTCAAGCATTGTTAAATGGGTCGTTCTGGCCGAGGTCCTGGTCGGTGCCATCATGTACATGATGACCAAAAACGTAAAATTCCTCGCGGGCTTTGCCATTTTGTCGGTCTTTATTGCTATCGGCATGTCCGTAGCCGGCTATTAGTGAGGAAAATGCGTATGACGGACGGCGAACTCAAAAAATACCGTTTCCCTGCGACATTGAGCAATCAGACTCGCTGGTTCGGACTCTATCTCGATGAGCTTTTACCCACCGCAACCTGTCTTGGTTGGGGGCTGCTTACCGGTAAACAACTTTTTGGTTTGGGGGCGGCAATATTGTCGTTCTGGGCAGTCAAAAGACTTAAAAAAGGGCGGGGCAGTACCTGGCTGCGCGATTTAATTTACTGGTATATGCCAACGGCCATGTTAAGAGGTGTATTCCACAGCGTCCCAGACTCCTGCTTTCGGCAATGGGTTAAGTAACTTTTCAAGGAGTGAACATGGAGCACCGTGCCCGCCTGAGTACACACCGCGTGTTAGCCATCGGGTTTACCTGTATGGGCGTATTTTTATTACTGAGCCTTGTGACAAACATTATTCAGGGGACAAATAACCATCGCTTGCAGAATGAACAAAAAGTCGCCGTAACGCCCATGTTATTTGATGCGCCGTTTGCGGTCTCTCAAAATCAGTCCGATGCGTCATATCTGCAACAACTGGCATTGTCCTTTATTGCCTTACGCCTGAATGTCACCCCGGAAACCGTGGAAGCGTCGCACGCCGTGTTATTGGCTTTCGTGAAACCCGCCGCCCAAAACGAACTGAAAGTGACACTCGCTGAAGATGCAAAGCGCATTAAAGCCAATAACGTCAACTCTGCGTTTTATCAAACCAGTGTAAAAGTGTTCCCTGCCAGCAATCGGGTCGATATCCGAGGGGAGCTTAAAACTTGGATTGGAAATTCCCAACCGTATACGGAGTTGAAACATTATGTTCTGGAACTTAAGCGTGAAGATGGGATCACTTGGCTGTCACGTTTTGGGGAGGTTGAACATGAAAAGTGATAAGTGGGGGCGGTGTGTCGCAGTGGCCTTGTCTCTTGGCCCTTGTGGTGCATTCTCTGCTGCGGTGAGCGTATCTCCCACTCTTGTGCCATTGAATAACGGGGGGCAGGTCAGTCTGGTTGTCAGTAATACCGATCCCAACCTGTTGCGCGTGGCAGGCGACCGCGTGATCGCCATTAACAGCCTGGACGGTGAACTGACCCGTGAAGAAAAAACTGACAGCGGTGGCGTGGTGCTCTCCACACTCAAGAAAAAACCTTTTACCTTCATAATTGAAACTCAGCGGGGACTCAACATCTCAATACAGGCTCGCCCTCACGCAGGGGCAGGCTGCACGATTGAGCTGGTCAATAAACGGGTTAGGGCAGAGGAGGACGCAAAAGTTTGGGAAGAGTCAGCACCCTATCAGTCCGTACTGGTTATGCTCAATAGAGCAGTACGCAATGGCTCCCTTGCACAAGGTTACCAGTCCGTTTCCGTCAGAAATGAAAGCATCTCAGTACCAGAGGGTTTGCAGGCGGTGCCTGAAAAAGCTTGGGTAGGCCATCATCTTAAAATCGTTCGCTACACGCTGACCAATTTGCTGCCCCATCCGAAACCCATTGAAGAAGATAATTTCTTTCAACCCACTACTCGCGCCGTGATGTTCGCCGAACCCATGGCGCAGATTTTGCCGGGTGGGCGCCTGCAACTCTATGTCACGAGCTCCGAGGAAACGGATTGATGAATATCAATAGCCTCGTTAAACGTAAACAACTTCTGTGGTTGAGCCTGGTAGCCGCAACGGTCGGTACAGCCATTGCCGCCGGATGGTATTTATCAGATATCGACAGACCCGTAAGCCGCTCATCAGCACAACTTGCCGTTGGCATTGCACCTGGATCATCATGAAGAGTTAGACGATATCCGCACAAAAGTCACGGCTGGGGTGCGCTCGGTAATGATCGATGGTTCACATTGCGCGTTTGAAGACAACATTCGCAAAGTGTCAGAGGTGGTGCGTTTATGCCAAAGATATGACGTCAGTGTGGAAGCCGAGCTGGGGCGACTCGGCGGCCAAGAGGACGACCTGAATGTCGACAGTGCAGACAGCTTCTTTACCGACCCCACTTCAGCGCGCCTTTTTGTCGAACGTACCGGGATTGATTCTTTGGCCGTGGCAATTGGCTCCGCGCATGGGCTATATCACGGGGAGCCGCATCTTGATTTTGCCCGTTTAGCACAAGTTCGTAAGGTCGTAGACGTTCCACTGGTATTACATGGCGCATCGGGTATTCCGGAACACATGGTACATGAGGCGATAGAACTCGGGATATGCAAAGTGAATGTGGCCACAGACCTGAAAATTGCTTTTGCCGATGCGGTAAAAGATTACTTTACTGAACATCCAGAGGCGAATGACCCTCGTAAATATATTACCCCGGGTAAGGAGGCGATGCGTAAAGTCGTTCTGGAAAAAATACGCATCTGCGGTAGCGAAGGCAAATTGTAGGCTGCATTCCCCCGTGATAAAAACGGTATTTTAAAAAGGGTCAACCTGGCTGGCGGATCCTTAAGGAAGCATATTTTCAGTCAACATTTTGCAAGTAAGGTTTTAATTCTGCCACTACCTCACGATGAGGAAGAAAAACATCATGATGAGTTTTGGCTTTAAAGGCGACTAAGACGGCGATAAAGGTGTTCGTCTTTGCCGCCTTAGCCGACGTAACCCCATCCCGATACTCAGAAATCAGCCCAGCGCTGCAATTTCTTTAATGAATAAATATTGCCACTGCACTGACGCGATTATTAACCCTCAAAACGTGTTGACGCTGAACGGTAGGGGAGTACTAGGTAGGGAGGGTGAATGAATCGCTTTTCTTCCTGTAACTCCCCATCACCTGACAATGTTTGTTAGAGTTTGTTAGATCTTAATGCCCTGCGGTCTTTACTCGCGGTGTGCTAAGGACTTCAGGGCACAGAAACGCAACTCAATATCGCGTGCCATTTTCTTCATAAGAAACAACGTAATAACTCGGCTTTGTCTGTCTGTTCCCAACTGAAGATGTCCCGTCCAAAATGTCCGTATGCCGCTGTTTGTTGATAAATAGGACGTAACAGGTTCAAGGCGCGGATCAATCCATAGGGGCGTAAATCGAAGAATTCACGAATCAGCATGATGAGCTTCTCATCGTCCAATTTTCCTGTGCCAAAGGTTTCCACCATAATGGAGGTGGGTTCAGCAACGCCTATCGCATAAGAAATCTGAATTTCACAGCGGTCGGCAAGGCCCGCGGCAACAATATTTTTCGCCACATAGCGCGCCACGTAAGCCGCTGACCTGTCTACTTTTGAAGGATCTTTTCCGGAGAATGCTCCACCGCCATGACGGGCCATGCCACCATAAGTATCCACAATGATTTTACGCCCGGTCAGACCGCAATCTCCCATCGGTCCCCCTATGACAAATCGCCCGGTGGGATTTATAAAGTACTTGGTACTTCGGGTAAGCCATTCCTCTGGCAACACAGGTTTGATGATTTCTTCCATTACGCCTTCGTGCAGGTCGGGCTGAGAAATACTTTCATTGTGTTGGGTGGAGATAACCACGGTATCAATACCTACGATCTTTCCGTTTTCATAAACAAAGGTGACCTGGCTTTTTGCATCCGGTCTTAACCAAGGTAAAACACCACTTTTACGGACCTGCGCCTGGCGGGCCATTAGTCGATGGGCGTAGGTAATAGGAGCAGGCATGAGCACATCCGTCTCATTAGAGGCATAACCGAACATCAGGCCTTGATCTCCAGCCCCTTGATTCCTGGCATTGTCATGATTTATGCCTTGGTTGATATCCGGTGACTGTTTCCCAATGGCGTTTAAGACGGCACAAGTATTTGCATCAAACCCTGTATCGGAATGGTTATAACCAATATTATTGATGGTTCGACGTACAATACTTTCAATATCAACCCAGGTGTCGGTGGTAATTTCCCCTCCTACTAACACCATACCTGTTTTTATCATCGTCTCGCAGGCGACATGCGCTTTGGGATCCTGCGCAATAATCGCATCGAGAATAGCATCAGATACCTGATCTGCTATTTTATCGGGATGTCCCTCTGATACTGACTCCGAGGTAAAAAGTTGTTGTGTCATATAAAGTCCTCAAATAATTAATTCATTTTCTAGATATAAAAACGAGACGACCCAACACGCTCTGTAGCCAGAATATATTCTTCTGACGAGAGTGCTCGCCATCTTTTAAGAGAAAATTTGGGATTATCAATAGCTTTTGATTCATGTCTGATGCCCGCTGTCTTTTCGGATATCAAGAAAAATGATGTTTAAGTGTCTTTTTTATCTATAGGTATCATGTTAGCAATATCAGTTTTGGGTTGTTTTGAGTTACCTGTTATAAATAAGTTAATAATTAGAAACTCCCATCAGGACAAGTATAAAATATTTACTGATTGCGCTCTCCGATATTCGTTCTAATTAATAGGTTGCGCATCTCATTTTAATAAGTCCATTTTATAAATGGGCGCGTATTTGTGTTGAGTATTACAAATAACGTTCATGAAGTATGGTGAGAAGCTGCCAAAGTGTATCTATTAAGAGACATATTAAGCGACGTAAGCTTTGAGAGCATGAAAATGCAGCTAATGAGTCGGTCATATCAGTATGATTATTGAACGTTGGGGGGTATCTAACCAACCCCTGTTACCTGGCCTCCTCACTGAACAGTGGTCTCGCTAAATGTTAAGAATATCCTTCGTGATGCGCATTATCCGGACATATGAAATCAGCTTCCTATCCTCCCCCTTAGGATATCGCTTGCCAGAGTCTTTCCCCTTCCTTATGCTTTTCATATCCCCCCAGGGGGGATGTTGTCTGCTCATAATTGAGGAAAACGCATGCTAAGTATTCTTTATCATCGTGTGTATCGTCACCTGTTTCTGGCACAGGTTATCGCCCTTATCGGCACGGGGTTAGCTACTGTCGCATTGGGGTTATTAGCTTACAATCTGGCAGGAGAAAGAGCGGGCGCCGTATTGGGAACTGCCCTGGCAATCAAAATGAGTGCTTATATTTTGGTTGCGCCCATCTCCGCCGCTTTTGTGGACAAATTTCCCCGCCGCACCTTGCTGGTCACGTTAGACTTGATTCGAGCCGCGGTCGCAATTTCACTGCCTTTTGTCACTCAGATCTGGGAAATCTATATTCTGATTTTTATTCTTCAGTCGGCATCGGCAGCATTTACACCGACCTTTCAGGCCACCATTCCAGACATTTTGCCAAATGAACGTGAGTACACGCAGGCGCTCTCACTATCCCGTCTCGCCTATGATCTGGAAAGTGTCATCAGTCCCATGCTTGCCGCCGCACTATTGACCCTCATGAGCTTTCATAATCTGTTTGCGGGAACCGCCATTGGCTTCCTCGCATCTGCCGCCCTTGTTGTCTCAGTCACGTTGCCCAGAATGCAGGTGTCAGCTGTGAAACGATGTATTTACGAGAGAACGACCCGGGGCATGCGCATTTTCCTTAAAACGCCACGATTACGGGGATTATTGGCGCTGAATATGGCGGTTGCAGCAGCGAGCGCCATGGTCATTGTTAACACCGTCGTACTGATTCAAGCAGATTTCGGCCTTACACAGCGTTCAACGGCGATCGCGCTGGCCGTTTTTGGCCTGGGTTCAATTATCGCGGCATTACTGTTACCACGCTTACTCGATAATATGAGTGACCGAACACCTATGCTGGTGGGGACAGTCATCCTGGTGGCGGGACTTGGATTAGGTGTCTTACTCACTAGCTACACGATGCTTCTTGCTCTTTGGTTTTTGCTGGGCGTGGGCTATTCCTTATCTCAGACACCCAGCGGACGTCTTTTACGGCGCTCTTCCACTTCGGAAGACCGGCCGGCGTTATTTGCAGCCCAGTTCGCATTATCACACTCGTGCTGGCTGCTGACATATCCGCTGGCCGGATGGATTGGGGCCGAATTTAGTATCCAGGCTTCATTTATTGCATTATCCCTGGTCGCCGTTACTTCACTACTTATTGCGGTTATCATTTGGCGACCAGAGCATGAAATTGCCTCGCAATTACACAGCCATAGAGACCCCGAAACCCACCAGCAAAAGTTTCATGAACATAACTTTGTCATTGATGATGAACATACGTCATGGCCAAAGTCATTGAAATAAAACCCTTAATCTCTCAGACCAAACAGGATCCCGTATGACTGTACATACGTCCCACCCCGATATCATTAAACGACTTAAGCGTGCCGCAGGCCATCTGAAAAGCACCATTCAAATGCTCGAGGATGAAAAACCCTGTTTGGACATTGCCCAACAGTTGCATGCCGTAGAAAAAGCGATAACGAATGCGAAACGTACATTAATACATGATCATCTGGACCACTGTCTTGAAACAGTGCTCCATACCGATCATCCCGAACAGGATGGCGCGCTGAGTGAATTTAAAACGATCACGAAATATCTTTAACACCAGTGAGATGCCCCTGACTTCGCTTCGGGGAATGCCGGCGGTGACGGGTATCTGGTGGTGGTGCAAGACGGAATGGACAATTTCACTTCTAAGGGTAGGCAGCAAAGGCATTTTGGGAACTGGGTACGATAAGCGCGAGCTTAACCCTTCAATATGGCAGGGTGGCCCCTTACATTTTGTTCGCTTTTAGTGCAGTATCTTGAGCTTAAACCCTTTGTTGAAGTGTTCGGTTAAAGGAGGCGGTCTTATGAAAGTGTCTCACATCATTGCTGCATCAGTGGCTTTAGGTTCGCTTAATGCCCATGCCTTCCAGTCCCGGATTACTCAGGATTCAACATTGTCTTCTGCTCAAGTCAGAAATGTTGAAGACCGTATCACCAGCGAATTCTATAGTGTAAAACATGCGGACTCTCAGTTAAGTCCCTTGGGGACATGTGCAGCCACACCCGTACCCGGGTGCAACTGTCCTTTCTGCACTCAGCTACGAGCAGTAAAATAGTCACATCTCGCGCGCGGACGGAAATCGGTATTTTTGCGTAAGTTGCGGGTTGAGAACCGTAAAAGGGGAGTCTTTGCTTCAGCAGTTAGCATGTGCTATCTGACACTTCCTGTGCCATTTTTTCGCTTTAGTCATTTCCCGCATCATTTACCTCTGCGTTTCCCTTCTGTTTGACCTTTATATGCTCAGGGCTTGTCACGTAGCGAAGTGATAGGTGAAAACGATGGCTGATCATCGAAATGCATAAAACCGGATGATTGAAGGTCCTGTTTCTTCATTATTGCCTAATGCGTCCGCCACTTTCCCTTATTTCTAATTTCCCCCATTTCCATGATTTGGGCACGAAATAGTTGAAACAAGAAGGGGCTGAAAAGTTTCATGGTGACAAGATGGCGACAGCACATCGTTTGTCAGGTTGTGCTTCGGTCAGTGTGGATTTTCAGCAGCTTAACGGGTTATATCATCTTCTAAAAACGTCCCTCAATCCTGAACCTTAAGGACATGTTGTCAAACCGAAACCTGCGCCCCTCAATTTAATCGGACTGAGTCGAATGAAGAACCATCACGAGGCAACGATTCGAAGAGAGAGGTGATGTTTAGGGAAAGGTCATCCGACTCGGTAACACAGCCAAGACGGGATAACAGCGATTTTGCCTCAACTCTTCTTTCGCTTACCGTTTGCGGGTGAGGTTGTTGGGCTGCATATATGACGACATTTCCACTCGGCACGCGGCAATAAAGTACCTCATCAAATACTTCGCGCAATGCGCAATACATTACACTTCCAACCTTGGGGATTTCGTAATAATTCAGGACCAGCCAGCCCTGATCACTGAGCTTATTCAGACACAATCTCAGAAAAGTTTCAGTGCCCTGACGAGGTTCCATCGAAAAGGCTGAATACAAATCTGAGAAAATAAGGTCGTAGCGAGGCAGATGTTGTCGGCGTAAATAATGTTCTGCATCTTCAAGGTGATAAGCGATTTTTCCCGACTCGGGCAACGTAAACCAGTCACGTGCCACGGATAACACTCGCGGTCTCAACTCCACCGCGTCGAAGGCGAGTTGCTCATTAAGAAAATAAAGTGCTCGCAGTAAAGCACCGCCGCCAAGCCCGAGGAGAAGGACGGTCTGCGCAGGCGTAAAAGCCGTCGCCATCAGCATGGCCTTACTGTAATTATGGACAGGCACGTTAACGTCTTGTTTGGACATTTTGCTCTGTTCATTAATGCCTTCAAACCGCAGGATCCGATAATCGTCTGTGTCTGCGACGATGATGTCCCCATACTCATCGGTTACCTGGAAAACGATTTTCCCCTGGGGTTGAATATTGAATTTGTTTATAAAATCATCCATTTTCGACATATCTGTCCCTATCATTTTAAATTACAAGATAATGAAATTATGCCCGAATACGCCGGGTTTTTCGCAGGTTAGATCGATGGCTGCAAAGGCGTGACTGAAAGAGTCCCTCCAGGCGTCGGATATCTTAAGACATGCAGTAGACCTGACCCCAACACGTCGTCATTCCTTCACTTCCCCTCATTGTGACTGGCCTCCCAGTTGTAAAATTTCATAAACCACAAATCAAATATGGTTAAATTTTACGCACTCGCCAAAAGTTAATATACCAATTCCGAAAAGCTGTTCTACCTAATGGTATGGAGTCAGAGTATGGCTGACGTTAAGAAATTGACTTTTATCGAAAAACTGGGTTTTGGTATGGGGGATGCCGCATGCGGCATCGTTTATTCTTCCGTCACGATGTTTCTTACTTACTTTTATACCGACATTTACGGAATTTCTGCCGCCGCCGTCGGGGTCATGTTTCTGGTGACGCGCATTCTTGATGCGGTCAGCGATCCGCTAACCGGGATCGTTGCCGATCGCGTGAAAACACGATGGGGACATTTTCGCCCCTGGCTGATTTGGTTTGCCATCCCTTATGCAGTATTGGCGGTCATGACCTTTACCACGCCTGACTTCGGGCACTCCGGCAAGCTGCTTTACGCCTATATTACCTATTCGCTGCTCATGCTGTGTTACACCTTTATCAATATTCCTTACTGCGCCCTGGGCGGCGTCATCACGAGTGATGATAAAGACCGACTGTCGGCACAATCGTATCGTTTTACCATTTCATCACTGGCAGGATTACTGGTCTCTGTCGGGACACTGTGGCTGGTGGACTATTTTGGTAAAGAAAACCTCCAGGCCGGTTATCAGGCCACAATGGCGGTGATGGGGGCCATCGCCATATGCATGCTGGTGTTTTGTTTTTGTTTCACCAAAGAGCGAATTACTGCTGAAGATACCCGCGAGGCGTCGGTACTCAGTGACCTGAAAAATCTGCTGGGGAATGACCAGTGGCGCATCGTTGCGATTATTACCTTTTTCTCCAGCATGGCGGGTGTAATGCGCAGTTCTGCAACGCTGTATTACGCAACGTACCTGATGCTGGATAAGGGGCAAAGCGTGGTGAGTGGCACAGCGATGAAAAGTACCTTTATCACCACCAGCGTCGTCGGGACGATTTTTGGGGCGATGGCGGCAGGCTATTTTGCCAAACGTTTCAGCACGTTGGGGATGTTTAAAAGTATTAACCTGTTGCTGGTCGTGGCAGGAGGTGTGATGTTCTTTGTACCACCAAAATTTCTTCCCGTGATTTTCCCCCTGTACTTCATCATTGGTTTTTTACACCAAATGTATCAGCCCTTTAAATGGAACATGATGGCTAATGCGGCAGACTATGGTGAATGGAAAACGGGAAGACGTATCACGGGCCTCTCATTTTCAGGCAACTTGTTCGCATTAAAACTGGGCATGGCCTTTGCTGGCGCTTTTGTCGGGTTCTCACTCGGCTGGTTTGGCTATCATGCCGGGGCGGAAACACAAACCGCGCTGGCGACGACAGGCATCATTGGCCTGCTGACGGTCGGCCCTTCCATTTCGTATCTGATCCTCTATTTCCTTGCACGTTTCTACAAACTTGATGATACGACCATGAAGAAAATTCAAACCGATTTGGCTTCTCGAAGTGCAGAAATCAGCCGTGAGCAAGAAAACAACGCCGGAGGTCTTGCACCAGTGATGGCCGTTAAATGAAGGAGGAAAACTGTATGGAACTAATCAGCACATCCGGATGGGTACCGGACTGCGGCGAGGGGTTATACCAGAACCCTGTTCTGTATGCAGACTATTCAGACCCGGATATTGTTTGTGTGGAGAACGATGTGTACATGGTGGCCTCCAGTTTTAACCATATTCCGGGGCTACCGGTCCTGCATTCTAAAGACCTGGTCAATTGGACCCTTGTGAATCACGTCGTGCCACGAATCAATAATGTGCACTACGACCAGGTTCAGCCGGGTAAAGGGATTTGGGCACCCAGCATTCGTTATCATAACGGTCTGTTCTGGGTATTTTACAGCATGCCGGACGAAGGCATTTTTATGTCTTTTGCACAGGATCCGACGAAAGAGTGGAGCGAGCCGCATTGTATTAAAGCCGTGAAAGGTTGGATCGATCCCTGTCCGTTTTGGGATGACAATGGCCGCGCCTGGCTGGTCCATGCGTTCGCCTACAGCCGTTCCGGTATCAAACATCAGTTGCAGCTTTGCGAAATGGCTCCCGATGCGACATCTCTTCTGGATGAAGGCAGGATCCTCTTTGATGGCACCATCTCGCACCCGACACTTGAAGGCCCCAAAGTGTACCGGCGCCATGAGTGGTATTACATTTTTGCGCCTGCTGGGGGCGTAGAAAGCGGCTGGCAGACGGTATTACGGTCGCGTCACATCACCGGTCCCTATGAGGCACGTGATGTGCTGCATCAGGGCAACTCAAAAGTGAACGGTCCGCATCAGGGTGGATGGGTAGAGCTCAAAAACGGGGAATGCTGGTTTATGCATTTTCAGGAAGCTGCGCATGCGGGGCGTATTGTGCATCTGCAACCCATGCGCTGGCGGGAAGATGGATGGCCCGAAATCGGGGAAAATATCAATCGTGAAGGGCTCGGGCAGCCGGTAATGATTCATCAAAAACCCGCTATCCATTTACCCGTAACCCCCTGCATTCCCCAGACCTCGGATGACTTCTTAAAGGGTGAGTATGGCCTGCAGTGGCAATGGCAGGCGAATCCGCAAGATAACTGGAGGGTTTCATCCCCCATGGGATTGCAACTCACGTGCTGTCTTCTGGGGCCGCGAGGTTTGTATGATACACCGCAACTTTTATTGCAAAAGTTCTCTGCGCCGGCTTTTACCGCGATAACGCGTCTTGAACCGCATTTCCACCATACTGGCGAACAAAGTGGTTTGATTGTCTATGGCGAAAGGTATGGTGCAGTTTCTGTATGTCAGCAGGAGGAGGCCAGGGTGCTGGTATTCGATTTCGGATGGATGAGCGATAAGGGTGTGCTGAGCCAGAAAAGGATCCTATTGGAAACGTTGAAAGAAGTTAAGCCGGTATTTCTCAAGGCAGAAATTTTTCCACGCGGAGTTTGTCACTTTGCATTCCGGCAAGATGACAGGGATGTGTGGAAGGGTATCAGTCCCCCATTTTCAGCCTCGGCAGGAAAGTGGGTCGGCGCGAAAATTGGCATTTTTGCAGCCTCAGCGACGGAGAATTCAGCCCCAGGCTATGGCGCATTTTCGTATTTTCATATCAGCGGGATGTCGTCCTAAATATCAGAGACTGCCGAGTAGGTCACCAGGGTGCGTTGACCACCCTGGTGTTTCTGCCGGTCATTTTCAGACCACGTTTAACTCTGCCCTGCGTACTCGGTAGGAGCCACACCTAATATGGTTTTAAAGGAATAGCTAAAGGCGGCTGTGCTTGAATAGCCCATTTCAAGGGCAATAGTGGTAACACTTTTATTCTGCTTGAGCATAATCACTGACTCAAAAATGCGCATCTTTTGCTTCCAGAGACTGAAAGATAATCCTGTTTCAGTTTTAAATTTTCGGGAAAAGTTACGGGTGGACATTCCCACTTTGGCGGACCAAATTTCGATGTAATGTTCTGCGCCGGGTGATTCCAGGATGGTACGACACATCTCATTCAGGGCAGGATTTTTCGGCCAGGGAAGCACAAAGTCCACTTGTGGTAAATTGAAAATGATATCCAGTAGTACACTGACCAGTTTCCCGTCTTTGCCATGCTCGTCGTACAACGCAGGAATAGTTTCTGAGGCATGGTGTATCAGCTCTTTTGCCACATCACTGATCGTGACCGCCTGGCACATGGAGATAGTCTCGTCTAAAAGTTCCGTTTCAATATCCAAACTTTCCAGGAAAACATCATCCATCGCCCATACGGCATGTTCCATATAAGCGGGGATCCAGATACCGTAATGTGAGGGAACAATCCAACAATTATCAGCAGTTTCCAGACGCATATTCCCCTTCCGCGCAAAATGAAACTGTGCAAATTCATGCAAATGAGGTGACACACAGGTGTTTGACTCAATTAAATAAGAGCGAAAATGAACAGGGCGGGGTCCCTTAGACATTGAATAGTGCTCTGGTGAAAGCCAATTTCGGTTTGTGAAGGTTTTCATTGCTCATTTCCCAAGAACATCTTTCATAGACTGCTTATCGATATAGATTGGCCTCTTATAATAATACATATGCCGTGATTATAGATAATAATAATTCGCATGAAATGTCATGGTCGAAGAAAAGCATCAGCCTTTATAGAAACAAATTCTTGAATAATCGGAAAAATTTTGAAAGGTATTTATTCAATTGCGCAAGAGAGTCAGCATGACTCACAGTATCTCATGGGTAAAGCCTTTCTTGAGCAGGCAGATATCCAGATAGAGGGTAGTCGACCTTGGGATATCAAAATATGCCACCCAGGCTTCTTCAAGTGCATTATGCAGCAAGGTCTTTTGGGGTTGGGTGAAAGCTATATGGATGGCTGGTGGGAATGTGAACGCCTGGATATATTTGTCTATAAGTTCCTTTCCGGACAATTAGACGAAGCTTTGCCCACGCATTTACACGATATTTTGAAGTTCTTTAGTGCCAAACTGTTAAGTATCAGATCTGATGAGAGCAATTTTAAACGGGGCCACAACGACTATGAAATCGGGGGTGATATTTTTGCCGTCATGCTCGATTCTTATATGCAGTATTCGTGTGGTTGCTGGCGTCAGGCCTCTTGCTTAAACGAAGCTCAAACGGCCAAATTAGATATGATGTGCGAAAAGCTTCAGTTAACGCCGGGTATGCGTGTATTAGATATTGGGTGCGGCTGGGGAGGGACGGCTGAGTACATGGCGCGCCATTATGACGTCTATGTGGAAGGGATAACTGATTCAACAGAGCAGCAGAAAATAGCTCAAGCACGATGTGAAGGACTTAATGTAACCATCATGTTGGGAGATTTCCGCGACCCATTTGATGACCAATTTGACCGCATTATTGCTCTGGGCACGCTTCAGAATATCGGTCTGAAGAGCTACCAGACTTTTTTTGAATGGGTCGCTAATTGCCTGAGGCCAGATGGACTTTTCCTTTTGCAAAGTATCGGCAGTGGTCAGTTGGTTAACCATATCGGCCCATGGATTAACAAGTATATCTTTCCAGGAGGATGTTTACCCTCAGGGGAGCAAATCATTCATTCTACCCAACTGTATCTTCACATTGAAGACTGGATTAATTTGGGAGAGGATTATGATAAGACATTTATGGCCTGGGAAAAAAGAGTAAACACTGCTTGGCCTGAATTGAGACATCATTACTCACCCAAGTTTAAGCGAATGCTTGATTATTATTTATGCTCCTGTGCCGGTTTTTTGCGGGCCAGGAAGTTAAATATGTGGGAAGTCGTCTTTAGCCGAAATGATGCTAAAAAAATTTGAAGTTAAGTGCGTGATGGGTTCTGCAATCTTTTTACGCTTCTGGGTATTTACATACAAAGTTTATTTTTACTAAGTAAGAGATATTATGAAATTCACGACGTTATATTCAACTATTATTATCGCCGCTCTGACCCTGTCCGGCTGCTCCAGTTATAATGCTCTGCACCTGAGTAAGCAGCAGTTGCCGGAGGTTTCAAACCCGACATCCACGCCTTATACCTATTACAAAATTGATCCGCCACTTTACAACGGGGATGTCGTGCAATATGAGTTGCAAAACGGATCAAGCGGCACACTGACAGTCAAGAAAACCACCCCTCAGACCCTCATCAGTGACAAGGGGCTTGTGATTAATTTGTCGGACCTTGCCTCACTTAAGCGCAAGGACATCTCGAAAGGGAAAACTGCCGCCGCTGTCGGCACGGGAGTGGCCACGACAGTGGTCGTTGCTGCGGTCGTATTTACTGCAGCAGTAGGTGCAGGTTTTGCCGCGATGTTATCCGCAAGCTAATGAAGGCAATGAATAAGCGAGCATTTTGTAATGGTTTAAACGTGTGTTGAGGCAATGGTTTTTCATGTGGCTTGTTAATGAGTAAGTATCTTTTAGCCGGCATATCTTTGTTATCTATTTTTTCAAATATGACGGCTCTCGCAGTTGAACCCTGTCTGTTTGTCGTTTGTACGCCTGGCAATAGTTTCTCTGATCAGATCAAAGTCCTCGACGATGTCTTGCTCAACATGAGCGTGGGTGACACCAGGGAAGATTGCGGACTCGGGCGGGGCGAGGTCTGTAGGGTACGGAAAATAACGGTGGGGCAGCAAAGGGGGGATATGCGTTTAGTTAATTCCCTAAATGTACCCGTTAAACACATTCCTTACTGTTTACTTCGTTTTCATCCTGTGTACAGAGAGGTCAGCGATGATATATCCGCGGCCAGGCTTCATAAGTATTTCAACGGGATCCATTACTGGCTGCATCTTCGGGGAAGAATTGAAATGATGGTGCATTCATTACATTGATGAGCAAGAATGGTTCTGGTCCGGATATTTGCGTTACGTTGGAGTCGGGTAAGATGAAAGTGGAATTGAATAAGAGTACAGCCGAGAGGGTTTTTCATGCCGTTCTTTTTGAATTGCTGGGGAATGTTGTCATCGCTCTCTTTCTTTCAAGCCTCCTTAAGGTGTCTATATTACAATCCGGCAAACTATCTGTGACCTCTGCGGTCACTGCAACAGTTTGGAACTACGTGTTTAATAAGTGTTTTGATGCAATTCAAAAACATTACTTATTCGAAAGAAGCTTTATCGTGAGGATTTTGCATGCCGTGATTTTTGAACTCGTACTTGTTCTTTCCCTCACCCCTGTTGCGATGTTCCTGCTCCAGTTATCTTTAGTAAAGGCTTTCATGGTTGAAATAGGGTTAATATTTGTGTTTCTTCCCTACACACTACTCTTTAACTGGTCTTATGATTATATACGTTGGCGTTTTGTGGTAAGTGAATAAACAGGCTTTTTGATACGGAGAAGCTATAACCGGGTTTTAACTTTTTTAAATGTAATACTTGTAAAACTGCCATTATTAGAATTAATTTTTTTGGTGAAATTTATGAGGTTGCCTATATGAATGACTTATCCATTCTTAAACAAAAAGCCAGCGTGCTGGAGAGGAAAGGGCTATTTCGACGAGCAATATTAGTCTGGCAGGAAATTTCTCTGGGCCAAACATTTAGCCAGTATGAGAGAGAGTTGGCGTTAATCCACTTAAAACGCCTTTCAACCATCATTGATAAAAAAGCCGCCAGGCAGAGAGAAGGTTTAAAGATCTTTCCTGATAGATATAAAAACATCGCAGAAGATAAAGATAAAATAATCCAATTGCTTCATCAAGGGGTCAGCGCAAAGGAAATACAACACCTCACCCAGCGCTCACGAGATTTTATCTATAATTGCAAAAGAAATTCATGATTTTGTATAACGTAATATATTAAAAGGCACGCGCATGAAGAAGAAGATGATTTTACCGAAGGACTTTAATCAATGGCAAAGAATCTGCCGGGAGCTTCTTAATGAAGCGGGTATCGAGATTGACGGGGATAAACCCTACGATATTCATGTTAAAAATCCAAAATTTTATAAGCGCGTGTTAAAAAAAGGTTCTCTGGGTCTGGGTGAAAGCTATATGGATGGCTGGTGGGAGTGCTCCCAATTAGATGTCTTTTTTACAAAAATCATCAATGCTGATTTGCAATCCCGTGTGCCTGAAAATTTGAAGGACATTATTCGTGTTGCAGGCGCACGATTCATCAATTTCCAGTCCAAAAAAGGGGCGTTGAAAGTAGGTAAAGAACATTATGATCTCGGTAATGATCTTTTCTGTCTCATGCTCGACCCCTGGATGCAATACTCCTGCGGTTATTGGAAGAATGCAGAAAATGTCTACCAGGCCCAGCAGAACAAATTGAAGCTGATTTGTGAAAAGTTAAAACTAAAACCAGGAATGAGCCTACTGGATATCGGTTGCGGCTGGGGTGGGCTTGCCGCATACGCGGCTGAACATTATGGCGCCAAAGTGACAGGAATTACGATATCAGCAGAACAACAAAAAATGGCCCAAACGCGTTGCTCCAGTCTGGATGTTGAAATCCTTTTGCAGGATTACAGGGAACTTGACAGAAAATTCGACCGCATTGTCTCTGTCGGGATGTTCGAGCACGTGGGGCCTAAAAACTATGCAACGTATTTCGATGTCGTAAACAGAAATTTGAAACCTGAGGGCATCTTCTTATTGCATACCATTGGCGCAAACAAAACCGATTTCAATGTCGATCCCTGGATCAACAAGTATATCTTCCCAAATGGATGTTTACCTTCTCTTGCTCATATTGCCGCGGCAAGTGAACGGCATTTTGTGACGGAGGACGTTCATAATTTCGGTCAGGACTATGATAAAACATTAATGGCATGGTGTGAGCGTTTTTTAGCGTCATGGAATACCATTGAAGATAACTACTCAGAAAGATTTAAACGTATGTTTGTTTATTATTTAAACTCCTGCGCCGGTGCCTTTCGCGCTCGTGATATTCAACTCTGGCAGGTGGTCTTTTCAAGAGGGACGATGGGAGGCTTGACCGTTCCACGTTAATAAAAATGCACTATCAAACCCGCATAATGAGGTTAACCATTCACACGGTAAAACCAATAACGGACCTTATGCTTTTTATTTATGCCAGTACTCAAATTGTCACTCCCTGCTGAAACCTACCATTTCGATAGTGGGTGAATCAGAACACAACCATCGAAGAAGGGGCGGAGATTTCCGCCCTTAAATGGATGACTTTTTTGACACAAAGGCCACAGAAATAGTTAACCAGGCCCGCAGAAAAGTAATTTTTTAACAACTTCATTAAAACAATGTAGACATGAATTTTCGGATCACGGTGAGGACTTTTTCTTGGATGCAGTAACTGATTTATGGCTGAGAAATGCCACATGAGATATCAAAATCAATAAAACGTGATGGCTTTTTGAAACATCCCCTCCTTTTTGCACGGAGATACCATGTTTTATCGTTATGTCGTTATCTTCGTCATCATTATTTTGTGGTTAGGGTGTTCGATCAGCAGAAAAAAAACCAATATGATTGCGTCACACGCCACAGCGGCTTTCCATCGGGTCATTATCCCTGGGGGAGCACCGCAGACACGTGATGATTTGGTCGAACTTAGAACCGATCTCAAAGAACGTCTACATACCCATCCCACACAATTAAATTGCTGGATTTCTTTAGGGCAGGTGGGCATCGCGCTCAATGATTTTGACACTGCATCCGAGGCATTTGCGTCTGCCTATCAATTAGACCCAAGAAACGTTGTCGCCAGAATAGGCTACGCCGAAGTATTGGCCCATTCCGCGGATCCTATAAAAAACCATCAGGCGCAGCAGCTTCTGAATAATTTTATCGTCATAAGCCCTGACAAAACGGAATCCCTCAATATGCAAACGATGAGGGGTATTCAACAATGCCATACCCAAAAAGCAATTATTGCCTGGAGGATTATGTCTCACTTCGAGCGGTTAGCAAGCAGCTCCCAGCTGATAATTGACAATCTTGTTTTGACCAAAAGAGTGCTGATTCTTTTACCGTTGAAATATTTTATTCATCCTGTTGCTGATATTCCCTGCCTACCTCCACTGTCTGCCATACACCAAAAGAAACCTGAGTAAATTGCTTTCATTTTTACAACCTAATAACACGCGAAGTGATCACCTCCCCACTCGTCGACTTCTGCGTGAGTGGCCGCTGGAAAAGGGTGCTGAATGCGCAATAAACCAGCCAATATCTGCCTGCCTGAAACATGTATTTACTGGACTTTTCAATATGAAAACTTAGATAATTGTTAATTAATCCTTAAAATTCAAACACATAAATATTTCATTGATCTAGATCAATAAATGATAATCATTCGCATTGTCATTATCGATCGATAGATCGATAATGATAGCCTGTGCCTATCATATTTCAAATAACGATCGTTTATGTTGATCAATTCATATTTCATGTTGTAGTATCTCAACATCGAAATGAGTAATACGGTTTATCGTCTGTTTGTGAAGGGAATAAGATTGAATGGTGATATGAGAATTAGCTTTTTGGTATTTACCTCGTAGCACCACTCCTTACAGATTTGGCTTTTCTGGGTGTGAGAGGGAAAAGTCTTACACAGAGATAAACTATAAAAGTGAAGGTATGGAATCAAAGCAGGTATATCCATTACATTCAGGAGATGTAGGTTTTATGGACGAGAAAGTAACTTTTATAGGAAGACGTAGCCTTCATAACTACGGTGTTTATTTACTGGCAGGAACCTATGCTTTTGAAAAAGGCAGGCTGCTGAATGTATGTGACATTGATAAACAGAATAAAATTCGCGGCATTGTGGGGGTTCGAAAAAGTAGCCATGGGCTTGTTATTTTTTGTCCACCCAATGCTCAGGACCTGGCCTCCTGGTTGCTCATTTTTCTTCAACTTTGTGATTTGCAGATAAACCATCTCGTCATTTTTTTGGAAGACAAGCAACGTATTCGAGAGGAACTTATTTCTCGACTCTTTTCCTGCCGAATAAGCGTGATTTATGACAATGATACCGTTCGTAATACGCAGGGAGCGATCCTGGCTGAAAATGGTGAGGGGCATTTTAACCGTCGACAGTCAGGATATCGTGATGAGAAATTGTCTGTGCGTGAAAGATCTGTGCTGAAGGGGTATTTATTGGGGTTAAAGGCTCATGAGATTGCCTATACTTTAGGTCTTTCGCCTAAAACAATATACAGCTACTACCATAACTGTATGGAAAAAATGGGCGTGCGGAATATTCGAAAACTTTCACTGTTATATAAC
Organism: Rahnella bruchi; assembly: GCF_003614975.1. Classification (GTDB taxonomy): domain Bacteria; phylum Pseudomonadota; class Gammaproteobacteria; order Enterobacterales; family Enterobacteriaceae; genus Rahnella; species Rahnella bruchi. Next base: position 150,590 of record NZ_QZWI01000010.1, read on the forward strand.
TTGTAATGGGTAGCAAACCTACAATTGATCTGCTGGGAAGCATCTCTCTATAATGGACATTCAGAGAGGCATACCCCAATGGTTTATGTTGGATGGAGTAAGTACGCGCCTTTATAATGCGTGTTTGAATATTGTTTTTTAAAATCGACTCATTGATTTTAATCAATGCGGCCACGCGTTGTCTTTTTATTGTAATTATTTTATTTTTGCCTATCAGTATGGGCTAATTAATTTTTCCGGAAAGCATTCTTTTTTTTGAAGAATGTGTGAAATTCATTAATTATTTAATTGAGTAATATATTCTATTAAAGCTTTTTCAATCATGGATAGAAAAATGAAGAATATTCCATCAATACGTTATCTTCTTAAGTTAATCGTTGGCGCTGCCTCTATTTCAGCTTTTTCAGCGTCCGCAGGCATGACGGTTTATCCGATGGAAACGGCTGTTGGGGAAACGGGTTCTGCACAAATTAGGGTGATGTCTCAGGACGATAAGGTTCAGTTTATTCGGATCACGGTGAAAAAGATTACCGAACCCGGGACAAAGAATGAAAAGGAAATTCCGGCCGGCGTTGCCGACCAAAGTGCCCTGGTTGTCACACCTCAAAAATTGGCCCTGACACCCGGTGGAGAGCGGATTGTCAGACTGGTCTCTCTTTTTCCACCTACAAAAGAAGCCACCTGGCGCGTCTATTTCGAAAGTGTGTCAGAAGAGGTTTTCGATGGGCATAGTCAAACAAGCGAGCCCGTGCACAGCTCCGCCGATGTGGGGGTCAGTGTGGTCTGGGGAGCGCTCATTCATGTCGCCCCGGTCAACCCCTGGGTAAGCTTGAAATATAAGCCTGCCTCTGACGTCATTATTAATGAGGGAACCGTACGCGTACCTATTAAAGAGTTCGGGACATGTACCTCGGGTAATAACTGTGTTTGGAAAACCCTGAAAGCCACAATTTATCCAGGCACGGAGGTTCATCTGCCAAAAATGATTTTGACTGCCGGCAAGACCTATCGGATTAAATATTTTGATTGGATAAAAAATAGCAACCAGGAAATCGAATTACCTGCCACGCAGGTGAAATAACCCCCTTTCGGAGAAAGGGAAATTAGCACGACTCTACTAAGGAAAAATACCATGAAAATGTTGCCAACAATGGCACTTTGCTCTGCCGCTATGCTGACCGCTTTTGCCGCAAATGCCTTCCAGGCCGATATTACTGTTGTCGCCGATATTGACCCGACAGTGTCTATTACCGGTGGCGATGGTACGGCTTTGCCAGATACCCTGCCGATGCTTTATAAGCCAGGGCGCGGTCTGGATCCGATCAATAAACAAATTAAGCTGTGGTCAAACTCCACAGATAAAAACCTCACCGTGGCATTGGCATCAAATCCGCTTCTGACTTCTCCAGATGCAACCAAGAATATTCCGCTCAGCGTCTCGCTTGACGGAAAGCCGCTTGGCACGACGGCCACCACGTTTGAATATGCGTCAACCTTCCCATCCGGTATTGCGAATGGTTCACGTGTCATGCCACTGGTCATCTCCCAGACCACGCGTGAAGTGGTGACAGAACAAGGCAAGTACAGCGGTCTGGTCAGCATTATCGTCTCCCAGGCGACCACTCCAACGCCGTAATAATTTATTCCATTTCACGTTTTATCCATACAGGCGGGGATCTTTCCGCCTGTATTTTTGGGAGACCACAGGGATGTATAGCTTCAGGAGAGGTCCGTGTTTATCAGTCTTAGCCGCTTTGGTGTTAGCGGGCATAGCGGCCAATGCACATGCTGGCGTAAACGTTCCGCCGGGTTTTGAAGATTTGGCTCGGGGGCAGCAGCTGTGGCTGGATGTTTCCTTATACGGTGAACCGATGGGATTGTTTCAGCTCAAAGTCGATCTGGACAACGTCACATTCCAGAAACCGGACGATCTGATGGCAGTCATCAAGGAAAAGTATAATAACGACCCGGCACTTGCGAGGCTGCTGGCCATGTCCCTTCGTGCGCCGCTTAAGCGTAATGACAATTTGTCATGCAAGACGACCGGGAAAACCGAAGGGTGTGACTTTATCGCTACCAAAACGGTGGCCGTGATTTATGATGAAAACAATGCAAAGCTCAGTCTCTTTCTGCCTGCGCATTATCTTCCTCGTGAACAAATCCCCGACATATATTATCAGGCTACCCCTGAAAGCAGCCGGGCCCTTATTCACCAGCAAAATCTTAACTTTGTCGCTGACCAGGACTTTCAGTCCGCCTCGGTCCAGGGTAATGGCACGCTGGGGGTCACACAAAATGGCTATGCGAACCTTGACTGGTTGTGGCAGGGGCAGCGTTATCGCACGGAAAGCCAGCAACATGCGCAGGTGAATAACGCGTATTTCCGGCAGGACTTCCTCAAACGCATGTACGTGCAGGGCGGTGTCATGGATTCCCGTGACATCTTCAGTAACGCAGGCGGCAATATCAATCTGAGCTTATTGCCTATTGGCCGGATCCAAGGGCTAAGAACAGGCTCAACCCAAGCCTGGGTTAACCAAAGTCAGGTTTCACGGGGAACCCCCGTCACGGTCTTCTTATCGACAGACTCACGTGTCGATGCGTACCGCAATGGTCAGCTGTTGTCCTCTTTTTATCTTAAGGCGGGCATGCAGAAACTCGATACGCGCGCCTTTCCGACGGGCAGTTACACTGTCACGCTCAGGATTTATGAAAGTAACCAGCTGGTCAGAACGCAGACGGTACCCTATACCGGGACGGGTGACCCGCAACAGAATACGTTTGAGTGGTTTCTCCAGGGGGGACGCCTGGACACGGAAGAGGGCTATCAACGCGATGGTAACCCGCCTGTCATCCAGGGAGGTGTCAGGATCCCGCTATCCACCGGGCTGTCACTGACACTTGGCAGCACCCTCTTAAAAGACGTTCAGTATTATGAGGCAGCCGCCGACTGGAGCCATGGTTTCAGCAGTGGCCCGCTGGACGGTTTGCTCACCTCCCGGGCCAGCTTCCTCTACGGCAGTGATGGCTCACGCGGGAATATGCAGCAAGTGACTTACAGTGACGGCTTTTCCCTGAGCTTTTATCGTTCGGCGATGATGGCCCCGGACTGTGATAGCTCAGGCGACAGTCAGCATTACGGAAGCTACAGCGGTTGCAGCGAAAGCACCAGCCTGACGTTCTCCGTCCCCGTCCATCAGTGGTATCTCAACTTAGGCTACTCCCTGGAAAATAACCAGGGGCGGTATGTCTATCGTAACCAGCTGCCCGTCGACGACGAGGGCGTTCGTGACGGCGCACCTTGGGACAGGATCTACTTTTCTCGCTATAGGAGCCAAACGTGGCAGGCCGGTGTCAGCCGGTATTTCTCAGTGGCGGGCATCAATATCAACAGCAACCTCAACGCATTCGTCCGTAACAACACGGGATACACCGCCAAGGACAAGGGGATATTTCTGAGCATGAACATGTCGTTTAATGGAAACAACGGTATCAATGGCAGACACAGTACCTCTTCCTTAGGGGCGAGCTGGCAGCATAGCAAACGCGACGAGGACCGGCTGGGATACAACATGGCGTACAGTCGTTACCTGGATGAAGGCGGAGAAAACGAACTCGGTGCCGCCGTGAGTGGGATCAATACCGACTCGTCTACCTTATCGGCCTATGCCCGCTCTGGCGGACAATTGGGAAATGGTTCACTGACGGTAAGCGATGCCTGGAACCGGGATTACGGTGGTCATTCCCTTAGCACGAGCGGGAATTACAGTTCGTCAGTGGCGCTCGGTCAGGGCGGATTTTACTGGGGACGCTGGGGAGATGGCACGCCATCCTCAGCTTTTACCGTCGGCGTTGATACACCAGAGGATGAGGGTGAAGGAGCAAGAGTGAATGTCGCCGTGGACGGCAGTGGTCAGGCGGATGTCAGGGGAAACAGCCGGGCCCTCTTTACCGTACCCGGTTTTCGGGAAAGCACGCTAAGGGTGACCGAATCCGTGGGCGTCACCGAAGGGGCGGGCAGCGCAATTAATCGCGGTGCCGGCACGCGTTCTGTGTTCATGCAACCGGGGAGAATGTACCGCCGCGATGTCGGCATCACCACCCATTACACCTGGCTGGGCAGAATGCTCGACAGTGCCAGCCGCCCCCTGGAGGGCGGGATCCCGCTGAATGTGGCGTCCTGGACGCCGCTCGGGCAGGGGGGATTCCTGATGGAAACAACACAGTTGCTCAAGGTGGTGTTTGTGATGAAAGACAGCGAGTTCTGGCGGTGCGGTCTTAAGGTGAAATCCATGCGTGACGTGGTGCGCTGGACGGGCACCTCGCTGTGTACCAACACGACGATGGCGAAGCTGACCGAGGGTAAAGAGTTTTACTGGAGGGGAATGAATAACCGCGGCATACAGCGTCGGGTAGCCCGCTTTCAGTCACGCCGGAGAAGAACGTCAGTCATCCTGCACCTGCACCTGCACCTGCACCTGCACCTGCCGCGGGCGCCGTGATTTATCCTTCTGAGGACGTCGCAAAGGCTGAAGGGAAGACACCATGTCCTGTTGCAGCGAACAAATTTACTGCCTCACAGCAGGCCGAGATTGAAAAAATCATGTCCGACTACCTGGTTGCGCACCCTGAAATTCTGGTCAAGGCGGGGGAGACACTGCAGGCACAGCAGGCGGCGCAACGAAAAGTGGCGATGGCGCAGGCGGCGTTCGAAAATTATACCGAGCTGACTGCCGACCCCGATACCCCATCCTATGGACCTGCGGATGCAAAAGTGGTCGTGGTGACATTCTTTGATTATCAGTCTGTCTGGAGCCACCGATTGTCTTATGAAATCGACAGAGTGATGAAGTCTAACCCTGATGTCCGCGTCGCGTTTAAGGAATGGCCGATATTGGGGGCGCGCTGGCCGGCTTCTGTCGAAGCGGCACGAACCGGGCTGCAAATCTGGTATCAAAAGGGGCAAAATGCCTATCTGGATTACTACCATGGCCTGTTTGCTATTGGGCACACGGAAGGAGAACTGACGACAGCCGATATCCGCAAAGTGAGCTCGGAAGTGAAGCTCAACACTAAGAAAGCGAAGGACGTGGACGCCGTACTGGAAAGAAACGACATACTCTCACACAAGGTCGGGTTTAGCGGGACGCCCGCCGTACTCGTGATGCCGGTGGTAGGTGGAGATGTGAACACCATCACGGTCATACCGGGCTATCCGTCAGAGGGCGAGCTTCAGGCCGCGGTGAAGCTTGCACGGGAAGGGAAAAAAGTGGTGAATTGACGGCGTTTTGTCGCCACTACCTAGCTTAGGAAAGCAACCGCCAGGAAGCCCGCTATCTGCTGATGGCAAAGCTTCCTGGCGAGTGACGTCACCCCCCTTACACAAGATGTGTTTGTGAGGGTAAAAATTCTCCTCCACCCTTAGAAAAGGAACAGGGCACAATGACGGCGACCCGCCTGTTGTGCTTAAAATACGCTACTCCAGATATGCGAAATGGGCATCGCAAGAACCAGAGCGGGCAGCATATTTGCCACGGGGAACACCTTGATGCCGCAAATACGAAAACCAGTGGCCACCATCAATACCCCGCCCACGGCTGAGAAGTCCGCCTGCATTTCCGGTGAGGTAAAGGGAAGAATAAAGATGGCCCCGTAGGCCAGCACTAACTGAATGATCAATTGAGGGACACAGATTAACGACACCGCTACACCCAGGGTCGTAGCAAAGATACCGGCGGTGAACAAATCGAGAAAGGATTTTGCAATGAGTACACTGGCATCACCGGTCATCCCTTCATGCATCGAACCGAAAATACCCGTTCCGCTGGCACAAAACAGCACGATGATCGCCACATAGCTTTGCAGAAATTTTTCATCCGATTCGCCTGCGCTCGATTTCGAAAACACCGACGCGATGCCCCGTGCCTTTCCGCCCAGAATGGCAATGCCTTTTTCGAGATAAATTAATTCACCTATCAGTGCGCCAAGAATGATGGAAAGCACCATTACGGGCATGTGACTGACTTTCATCACCAGGATCACACCCATGCACATCGATGCCACACCAAACATGAGAGGCATGGAGACGCGCAACCGTTCAGGTAATCGCGTGCCCAGTACTGCGCCTACCCCCCCTCCGATGAGCACGGCAGAACCATTGATAAAGGGACCGATGATCATATTATTTTATCCTTTTGACTCAATGAAATATCTTTCCCCCAGCGTGGCATGCCCTCGCACTCAACATTCAAAAGGCTAAGCGCGCGTGCCGCACTGTGGCGTATGATTTCGTCAACACTCTGTGGTTTGGCATACAGGGCAGGAACAGGGGGGAAAATGATCCCCCCCGCCTCTGTCACGTGTAACATGTTACGAATATGACCCATGTGAAGGGGCGTTTCTCGCACCATGAGCACCAACTTGCGTCTTTCTTTCAGAATGACATCAGCCGCTCTGGTCAGCAGGTTGGGTGTGATCCCGTTGGCAATCGCCGCCAGCGAGTGCATGGAGCAGGGCGCGATGATCATACCCATCGTTTGGAAAGACCCGCTCGCTATGGCACACCCGATGTCTGTATTGGAGTACACCACATCGGCGAGGGCATTGACGTCTTCCTCACTTAAGGGGGTTTCATGCTCCCGATTTATGTGCCCGGCAGCGGAAATCACCAGATGGCTTTCAACATGCATCTGACGCAGCAGGCGGAGCACTTCCACCCCGTACCGAAAACCCGAGGCACCGCTAATGCCGACAACGACCCTCATCAGCCCCCCTTACTGTCTGAAAAGCCCGGAATGAACCTGTCCACATCCACTTCAAGAAACTCGCTACGGTGGAAGCTGCCTTTCATCGCAAACGGCACGGTACAGTCAAAGATCGCTTTGCAGGCAATGCCATGTGCTCTGATGGAAGGACTGAAGGCCGGATCTGAAGACGGATCAAGTGGATGGCAACGTACGCCAGGAATGAAAATCGTACTCACGTCACCCTGATATCGTGTGGTCATCGCCCACATCACGTCGTTCATATCAAAGATCTCAATGTCTTCATCCACCAGGATCACGTGTTTGAGCTCTGAAAATGCGGAGAAGGCGAGTAATGCAGCCTGGCGCTGGCGACCCTCATCATTCATGGTGCTTTTCTTGACCTGAATGACAGCCAGGTATTTGCCCGTGCCTGGAGAAGGGCAGTGGACGTTCTGCACAAATCCTGGCAGTGCACGTTCAACCATGGAAAGAATGGATGCTTCCGTCGGGATCCCCGCCATGTTGGTATGCTCATCACTTGGGCCAATGCAGGTCTGTAAAATAGGGTGTTGGCGGTGGGTGATCGCTTTTACCTTAATGACCGGCAATTCGGCCTTGGCTTCGCCTGTGTACCCCGGGAATTCAGGCATGGCTTTGCCTGTATTGGTGTTCTGGTCTTCCCGTATGCGGACATTTGGCAGTAATTCACCTTCAATGACCACCTCAGCATTGGCGATCGCGCGGGCGTTCACGCTGACGCATTGAGAGAGCTCTACCGCCTGCCCCCGGAGTGCACCGGCGATGGACAATTCATCGAATCCCAGCGGCGTTGTTGGCGGTTCGAAACAGGCCGCAATTTCAATCGCCGGATCCACGCCAATACTGATGGAGATAGGCATAGGTTGATTGCGGGACTCATATTTCTGACGGAAGACATCAAGATGACGACCCGGTACAAAATACATGGTGATTTCGTCTTTGCTCTGTACACATAGGCGGTGGATGGTCACGTCGTGCTCACCGGTATCTGGGTCAGCCCCGTAGCACATTCCCAAGGTGAAATAAGGACCGGCATCTTCTGGGGTATTGGTCGGGGCGGGCAGAAGTTTTAAAATATCAAAGTCCGGATCGCTTGCGAGGTGAACCACCTCCTGGCACTTGGCATCCTGCGGCGCAATAACGACAGGGGGGATGGGATGAGCCACTGAATCACGCAGCGCAAAAGCCAGCTTTTCCGGGGTGGTGCCCAGCATACGAGATACCCGTTTGCGGGAGGAAAGCAGCCCTATCAGCACGCGCATATCGGTATAGCCTTTAATATTATTAAATATCATAGCAGGACCCAGCTTTGTTGGCCGCTTACATGTCCCATGCGCCCCAACATAACGATATATCCCTGAGAGCTCTGCAATAGGATCAACCGGTTCATCCGTGGAAATCACTTCATTTTCATATTGACTGAGTAAGTCCAGTGCGGAACGTAAATCTGTTACAGGTTTCGGGCTAATATTCATTAGTTTTTCCTTTTGTGTTAAATGAATGAAAAACGAAACAGGTAAATATATATTTATAGAGAGAGGTTGCCTGTATGCTTAATAACATCCACTTGGACTGTAAATTCTTTGTTTGCATAAGGATAATAATCTTTTACGTGTGATTGATAAGAGTTCTTTATCGTCGCTTTTTAAGAGGGTAATAGTATGGAATACAGGCACTTAATCTCGTTCTCTGTGCTTGCTGAAGAGTTGCATTTTGGAATTTCCGCACAAAAGTTGAATATTACTCAGCCTGCGTTAAGTCAATATATTAAAGGAATGGAAAGTGAACTTAAAATACAGCTATTTAAAAGAACAAACAGGCAGGTCGCCCTGACAGATGAAGGGAGGCAATTGCTGGAGCCAGTACGGTTGTTAATTAAAAACTATAAAAACGTTAAAGACGTAGCGCGAGGTTTACAGGCAGGAGAACATGGGATCCTCAAACTAGGCTATGTGGGTTCCTCTATTACCGATCCTGTTTTGTCGGTGCTGATACAAGGTTATAAAAAAGAATTTGGGAATGTAAAATTAATTTTGGAAGAGCACAACGTCTGTGACCAAATAGCACTGCTAGTAGATAATCTCCTCGATGTCGCCGTGGTGAGAATGCCCATATCACAACATGAACACTTAAAGTATTGCACGATTTCTACCTGTCCACTCATTGCCGTGCTGCCTGAGGATCATAGGTTGGCTCAAAACGGCACGATCCCACTTGCCTCACTCTCGTCAGACCCTTTCTTCATTCAGCAAGATCCTCCCGGCGTAGGATTAGGGTGGTCTACATTGGATGCGTGTTTTCAGGCCGGATTTACCCCCCAAGGCGTGAAGCTGACGCAGGATGTTTCAACCGCAATTGGCATGGTCTCCATGGGCATGGGGGTGACATTGGTGCCGCAAACACAGAGCACCGTGAAAATCCCCAACGTGACATATTGTCAACTTGAAGGAGAACCCACGCTGACCACGCTGTCGCTGGTCTGGTCATCACGCACTAAAAACAAGTTAGTTGTTGACTTCATCCATTTTGTGAAGGAAATCCTGCGTGTATGACATGACTTCGCGGCTTAAGATCTTCTTCTGGTTGTCCGATAAAGGCAGCGTAGGGCGCGATCACGCTCAATCCTGGGGAGAGGGTACGCAGAGCGTTTGGGTCATAAAAGGTATGTACGGGACAGGGTACGTATAGAGTGGTTCAACGCGATATCAACCACCGGCTGGCGTCGTGTCTCTTTCATGATTTGCCTGCCTTCGTTGTCGCGGGCGACATGCCGAAAACAGGCAATGACGGGAGGGGAATGAAAATTTTTGGCTTATTAGATGAAGATACGCAGGCCAACAGCCGTCAAATGGTCATCGGTGTTCCAGTCTTTATTGTCGTTACCCCATGCTTTTTCGTAACCGTACTCAACATAGGTCACCGCATTTTTACCTAACCAATAATCGGTACCGAAAACGGCAGATTCGAAATGCTGCCCTTCCATTGCGTCTCCCCCTTTTAACCAACTGTAATCTGCATACACGCCCCATTCCGGGGTGATCTTGAACTGAGAATTATACTCAAGGCCAAGGAGGGTTTCCTGGGCGTTGCTGGTTGTTTGGTTATGTCGATAGCTGCCGAGCGTTGCGGCCTTTACATCATTAACTTTATTAACATACCAGGTAACCTGGGCGCCGTTAGACCAGGCATGATCGCCAACGTTCGCCGTGTATTTGGTGGTGGCCCCTACCGAGTAGGTATTCCCGTCATACGAGGCACCGTCGTGATCGGTATAGACATAGCAATGCCCGCTGCTGACTAACGTGCAATCCGTCACCGTGCCGCTATTGACGGTGTAATTGTTATAAGCCACCGCGCCTGATACAGAGATCCCATTATCCCAAAGATATTGCCCGCCAAGCGCCGCCCCCCCATGGACATTCGCAGAACCGTCGCGATAGGCATCATGTAATTTCGGACCGTCACCGTAGTCAGCAAAACCAATACTGTCTACCGTATCGTTTCCTTGTCCCATCAAGCCGAGGGTGAGATGGTCATCGCTGTAATAATAAATCGCGGCAGAGTTAATGATGTCGGTCGACATGCCGGCGGTGTTGTGTTTACCCTTGCCGCCCCACGCATAGGTGGTATCAACCCCCAGCGCCCAGTCGGTCGGTGCGTATTGCTTACCAAAGGTGACAATACCGTATTCATCACTCCCTAAACCGGCATAAGCCTGGCGGGTGTAGACATCGTTGCCCTGGTCATCCGTGGCGGAATCTAATCCATGAATGCCGGTTTCATAATAGCCTAATGAAAAACTGTCTCCGCCGTTGAAATCAAAATTATGACGTACCGCTACCCCTAGCCGGGAGTCGTTGTTTTGAATGTCATGCTTTTGAGAGTGTTTCGAATCCGTTTTCCCAAACATACGGACCGAGCCCAGTACACCGACTGACGTATCGGCATCACTCCAGACTGTCTCCCCTTTCGTCTGGGTGGCGGTATATGCCGGCGCGGCCTGTAAAGGCGTTTCGTTATCTGCCGCCATTGAGGCACCGTCGGCGAGGACACCGGTCGTGATCACTAATACCAGGGGGGCGTAGCGTTTCATGTATTTTGAATGGACCATTGCTTAATCCTTCTCTGTAAAAATGTGCCTAATGAAATAAAGAGATGAAGTGAAAGTTAATAAAAAAGGTTGAATGTAAAATCTTTTCCCTGCAGTTCATGAATAAGGGCTAACACGACTGAATCATTCTGTAGACGTCATTATTTCTGCCAATTAAAAATGAAAAGGCATATGAGACATCAATCACAGTTGATGATTTTTTATTTAAAATAAAAGCTCTGTTGAGAATGCGTTTAAATTTAAGTTAAGCCTCCTAATAAGATGAGAGGAAAGGGTGTGGGATTATTGTCATTAAATTAACCGCAGGTATTATTATATAAAGACAAACTGTTTCGATTATCGGCCTTGACTATCTAAAAGATGGAACTTCTGCACAATTTTACAATATGATTCAATTGACTTAGCGAAGGCGGGTAATTCCATAATGAAAATGAAAGAAAGTGTGATATTCATTCAGGTGTTACCTGGATCACTTATTTCACCTGCATGGAGTCATAAGATTTTGAACATTATCGCCGCCTGGTGGTGGGTATGGAAATTGCCGAAGATAGGTGGGAGATAACGCGTCTTATTATGTAACCCCATGATGTATAGATAATTTTAACCCTCCAATATTTTTTTGGGTTTTCTTTTATAAAAGATGCACATGTCGCGGATGAGGACTGTGAGGATCACGGTATGTTTTTAGGTAAAGAGACGATTTTTCTGGATAAAAACTTCTCGGGTAAGGAAGCTATATTTCGGTTTCTGGCTGTGCAAGCCGAAAAACAAGGATGGACTGAGGATGCAGCGGCATTAGAAGCAGATCTGTGGACAAGAGAAAATGAATACCACACAGGATTTGATGGGAAAATTGCCATGCCTCACGTGAAAACAGCCAACGTAAAAGAGTCCGGTGTCATGTTTATAAGGTTGCCCAAATCGATAAATTGGGAAGGTCACGATTCGGGCCTGATAAAACTCGTCTGTGCCATTTTTATTCCTGAAAAAGGGGCGCGGCGCTTACATCTGCACATTATAAACGAGCTCATGTGTCAGATCATTGATGATAAGTTTCGCCAAATTTTATTAGAGGCGATAAATGCCCAGGAAATATTCAATTTCATGAGCGACCGGATTACGGAAATGGATGCACTTTAAACTCCTCTGTGTGGCTACGCGTAATCAGAATCGATGCGATGTGCAAATAACAGGGTCAGTAAGGCCCACGTTAAGAGTGCGCGTTTCCTCGGGTGAGAGAAAATTAATGTAATCCGTTGGGGGAAACCCATACCGACTGCCCCCGTTGTCTTCCTGAGGAGGGAAGGATGAATGTCAATTTCTATGTCACCTGCTTAGGTGATGTACTCAAGTTCCGGACGTCCCGAGATTGTGTGCTCTTGCTTGAAAAGTTGGGCTGTCATGTCCATTTCCCCGACAAGCAAGGATGCTGCGGGCAACCGGCGCTTAACAGTGGTTATACACGGGAATTCATTCCCGCTATCAAGTCGCTTATTTGCGCGCTCGAGGAGAATGAATTTCCCATCGTCTCGCCCGCAGGTTCGTGTGCCTATGCCATAAAAAGTTACCCGAACTACCTTGCCGGCGAACCTGACTGGGCGGCAAGAGCCAGGCGTGTGGCCGCGCGAATGCGGGATCTAACCTCGTTCATCGTCAATGACCTGGCAATACAGGATGTGGGCGCACGCCTTCAGGGGCGCGCCGTTTACCATCCTTCCTGCAGCTTGTTTCGCAAAATGGGGATCAGGGAGGAACCCCTGATCCTGCTTAACCACATCCAGGGACTCGAGCTACTCCCCTTATCACACGCAGAGACCTGCTGCGGTTTTGGTGGCACTTTCTCGGTCAAGATGGCGGATGTGTCGGGGGAGATGGTGAAAGAGAAGGTCAGCCACATTATGGCCGCAAAACCGGATTTTCTCATTGGGGCTGATATCAGCTGTCTGATGAATATTGGCGGGCGGTTGGCCCGAGAAGGGCACTCGGTCAGAGTCATGCACATTGCCGAGGCGTTGATGTCTTGCGAGGAGAAAGCATGTCGGTAAAAACCAGTCATTTACCTTATGAAACCCTCATCCGGCGTCAGGTGGAAGACGCCGGCATGCAGACTGCTATCGCCAATGCTCAGGATACCATCAGTGCCAACAGGCAGAGAGTACTCGATGAACTGGGGGATACCCAAAGCTGGCGGGACAGGGCGGCGCAGCTACGTCATTACGTTTTGGAGAATCTGGATGCTCTTCTTTAGCAGTTGTCTGAGAACGTGACGCATCACGGCGGGCATATCTTTTTTGCAAAAACGAAAGAAGAGGCAACGGACTATATCCTTGGGGTTGCCCGCGAGAAACAGGCCAAAACCGTCGTTAAAGCCAAATCTATGGTCACAGAAGAGATCGGTCTTAATGATGCCTTTGCCGCCGAAGGCATCCAGGTAACCGAAACCGATCTTGCGGAATACATTTTGCAAGTGGCCCGAGATGCGCCCTCACACGTTGTCGTGCCTGCCATTCATAAAGACCGGCACCAAATCAGGCAGCTTTTTCATGACCGACTGGGTTATGAAGGCTCTGAAACGCCGGAAGAGATGACCCGCTTCGTTCGGACATTTATCCGGGGTGAGTTTTTTAAAGCCGATATTGGGATCACAGGGTGTAATTTTGCCGTGGCAGAAAGCGGCTCCGTCTGTCTTGTCACCAACGAGGGCAATGCGCGTCTGTGTACGACTCTGCCAAAGACTCATATAGCGGTGATGGGGATGGAACGGATCGTCCCCGAATTCCGGGATGTCGATATCATGATAACCCTGCTGGCGCGCAACGCCGTGGGCCTCAGGCTGACAGGCTACAACACCTGGTTAACCGGCCCTCGTCAAACCGATGAGAGTGACGGTCCGGAAGAATTCCATCTGGTCGTCGTAGACAATGGGCGCTCAGCAGTGCTTGGTTCCGCGTTTAATGACATTCTGCGGTGTATTCGTTGCGGTGCCTGCATGAATACCTGTCCTGCATATCGACATATTGGCGGTCAGGGGTACGCGTCGATTTATCCCGGCCCCGTGGGTGCCGTACTCACCCCACTGCTTGAAGGGTATCAGGATTTCAGCTTCCTCCCACACCTCTGTTCGCTGTGTACCGCGTGCGATGCCGTTTGCCCGGTCAAGATCCCCCTCTCAGCCTTAATCCGTAAACACCGTGAGGAAATGGTCAAACAGCATATCCCGCCAACGAGCGAACGGATGGCCATTAAGGCATTCAGCTTCCTCAATAGTCATCCGAGCCTTTGGAAAATAGGGATGGTGGCCGGGGCGCCAATGGCGCATTGGTTTATCCGCAAGGGGCGTGCTCCCTTGAATATCGGGGTACTCCGTGAATGGACCCGGACAAGGGATCTCCCGACCGGCGACGGGGAAAGCTTCCGGAGCTGGTTTCGCGATCATCAAAAGGAGCGCAAAAATGACTGAAAAAATAGCATTCCTGTCCCATCTGGCATCGCAGCTCGGGCGCCCCCTGCGCACCGTGCCCGCTTCCCGACCTGAGCCGGTGAACCGGTTGCCGGAAACTCGCCTGACCGGGATGACCGCGGAGGACCTGCTTGCTTTATTTTTAATTCGCTCAGAACAGGCCGGTAACCGTAACTGTGTCACAACCTCAGCGCTGCTCACGGGGCTGGTGGCTGACCTATGCCGGGAATATGGGACACCGGTGGTGCTAGCAGACATGGACGGGAGCGGGCTGCCTGACTTTCGCTCAATTCTTCAACCGACGCACCATATTGCTGTTCAGTCACCTTCTGAAGGTAATAAGAACACCCGTAACGCGCGCAATGCCAGGACGGGCATTGTCTATGCCGAGTACGGGCTGGCAGAGTCAGGAAGTGTGGTGCTTTTTTCCTCGCCGCGACAGAGCCGTAGCTTAAGCCTGTTACCTGAAACGACGCTGTTTATCGTAAGAAAAAGCGCACTTATCCCGTCGGTTGCCCAGTTGGCTGCTCGGCTCGATGCGATGGTGGAACTGGGCTTAGTCCTGCCGTCCTGCATCAATATTATCAGCGGCCCAAGCTGCACCTCAGATATTGAACTTATTAAGGTGATCGGCGTTCATGGCCCAGCGAACTCGGTCTGTGTCGTTATCGATGATGAATGAGGCGTGGGTATGGAAGCCGAAGTCAACGCGATGACAGATTTTATCCCCTCTCTTTCCTGCGTAAGTGCGAAGGATTGAGACGCTAATGAGCAAGAGGACGTAACCTATGGGCATTTCGATGACAGACATGGCAACGCTTTTTGAACAAGTGCATAAAAATGTCAAACACTCAGTGGGCATCTCCGAAAAGGTCAATTCAGACCAGGACGTGAAGGCTTGCATTTCTCACCGGACGCTGATGATATTTAAATTAGACCTTATCTTATTTGCTTACAAACAGAAAATGGATGAGCACAGGTTTATTCTTTATGGCAGAAATGCCTTAGCCTCATACCTTTTCACTCATTACAAGGTTCCGTTCACGGAGGCTAAATCGCTTTCTTTGCATGATGCACTCACCCTTATTTTACCGGATATAAACGGCGAGGAAATTTCGCAAAAATTAATGACTGCTTTACTGAATATCGACGGGGTGACCTTTCATTTTCATGAAACACAAAAACATTGCGTTAATAAAATTATGTTCGATGACAGTGAGTGGGATCCCGAATTGTGCGATGCGTTGTTTTTGAAATAGGGTGATATTGACGTGGGATTAACGTTTCGAGAATACGCAGTTTCAACACTTTTTCGCTTTCAAACGGTTTGCTTTCATTAGACGTATTCTTTCAACAGGGGGATTGTCCAAATTGATTCAGTATGCCACGCACCCTCATTGAAATTGGGACAGCATTTATTTGTCATTATGGGGCGGGGCAGTTTGGCGGAAATTCCGTATCCAGACAATCACCCCGCTGTGAAAATAGGTTGCACCATTCACATGTACAGCGAGTCCGTGTATTTAATGAGTTAATGATAAGGGGTAGTGAATATGACTAAAGAAGAAGTGGAAAAACATAGGGTAGTCGCCGAAGCTGTACTCGAGAAATGTTATCAGTCATACCAAGACGCAAGACTGGCTTTACACCTAGCTATTGAAAAGGAAATTGAAGATCCGGATGAAAATACGGAATACGATAGTCTTCATGAGCAAATGATGGGAGAGTTATGGGAGGCTGAAAGAAGTGCTAAGGCAATCTATGAGGCGCAAAGGACGGTTGTCGAGCGTCTTCGAACACGGTTGGAACAGTGGCAACCACTATAACGAATGTTCTTCATCACCCATGCGATTTGAACACAAATTTCAGCGTTCACCTGTCTCAGGCACAATAGAAAAGAAACAAAATCTGCCTACGCGCAATGGAATGAATGCAACCCTTTTATGTGATGAAAGAGCGTGTGGATAAACTAAAAGTATTTGCTTAGTGACAGGCAAGTGAGAACGATATGGCACAAGGCCAAACCTCACCATCGTGGCGACACGAAGCGCGCGGATGAAATCAAAGTGATTGATTACGTTTGACATACTCCACGCCCTAAATGAACTGCACCCCAAAAGTTGGACACTAACTGAGTAAGGTGCAATTTATGGGGTGCAGTTCATAAAGGGCGAGGTTTTACGCGCAACTTGATAACTCTCGTCATTTTTTCGCCCCACCTTCGCCCGGTCTTCGTTCTAGGTTACCTCTAAGTTAAGTTACTCCAGCAACTGGTTGAGCAGCGCCGTCAGCTGGTTGAAGATAAACGCCGTTTTGTGAACCGGATAATCAACACACATAAACAGTATTATCCTCAGCCCTTGGAGTGGTTCTCACATCGGAGTAGCTTACTATTGTGTGAGCTGATTACACGCTGGCCCAGTCTGCAACAACTGAAACGTGCCAGGCGCGACACGATCCGCAACTTTCTCAATGCCAAAGGTCGGAAGGACGGGGCATGACTGCACACTGGGTAAACCAATTTATCCACCCTCCAACGGATTAACGGGCGGCGCAAAGTATTCTGGCGACGTCGGTGACCGTCATTCCCTGATGCAGCATCAGCATGGCAATGAGATGTCCGGCATGATTTTTATCGAGGGTTTGCTGTGCTTCTTAACGCATCAACAGTCGTTCTTCATCAGGGATAGCTGCTATGATCGGCATCTCTCAGTCCGGTTGGTGGTTTGTTTCTTTTTGGCGATTAATCAGATCGCACAATCCGGGCTGAGTTCCCTCTAAGTGATCTACTATTGTTCGAGGCTATTTAGCACCGTTTAAATGGGGGAGATAAATATCACTTCCCATTATTGAGGTATGAGATGAACAACACAGTTTATGATGCATTTCGTTGTTTGAAATTATTGTCCTCC
Organism: Rahnella bruchi; assembly: GCF_003614975.1. Taxonomy (GTDB): domain Bacteria; phylum Pseudomonadota; class Gammaproteobacteria; order Enterobacterales; family Enterobacteriaceae; genus Rahnella; species Rahnella bruchi. The sequence continues at coordinate 167,858 of NZ_QZWI01000010.1, forward strand.
GGAAATCGTGCTTTAGGTATCAGGGAGATGGGGCGGACTTTGGAATTGGATTCAGCAAAAGTCACTCGGTTGATGCAGACTTTATTGTCACTGGAGATGGTGGAGCAAGATAAACGAAAAAAATATAGCCTAGGGATGGGTATCCACCAGCTCTCTGCCCGTGCGATACATAACTCAACCTTTTATAGCGCAGTGTTGGGAATGCTAGAGGAAATTGGTAGTCACTCTGTTTCTATTGTTGTTGGTATATTAAGCGGGAAGAATGTGACGTATTTAATCCATACCCGTGGTGGGAAAAGTATCGCCCGTGCTATCGGAAATTACGAGTCCTATCCGATTCATGATTCAGTCATTGGCATCAAACTACTCTCTGCCATGAGTGATGAAGAAATAGTCGCTCGTATTGGAGTCCATGACCACAATTTGTTGAAAAATGATATACAAGAGGCAAGGCGACATCAGGTATTTGAAAAAGTATACAGCCAGACAGATTACCGACTGGCCTGTATTATTCCTGGCATGCAAGCAGCCATAGCATTGTCTAATATTCAGGGTGACAAACTCAATATTGATAGTTTTCGCCAATTTTTAATGACTGCAGCACAGAAAATCAGTAGAGAATCATTTCCCATTCTGTAGTAACTGCTGGCAGCGTTCAGCCGTAGTCGCCACACTTTGCCCACAACGGTAGAGTGCAGAACCAATTCCTACGCTGTCGTAATACTGTAAATAATCGGATGCATTTTCAATATCAACACCACCCACTGCGCAGAAGTGGCTTGCTTGTGACAGCGGGCCCTTGATCAATTGGGGATAGTTAACCGGCAGCGCCGCAGCAGGGAAAATTTTCAGCACATCCACTCCCATCTCACAGGCCGAGAATATTTCGCTACTGGTAAAAACGCCGGCACAGATATCCAGACCATGACGCTTTGCCGCAGTGACAACACGGAAATCAAGATTGGGCGTTAAAATAAATCCTGCTCCGCGTAAGGCACTGGTTTCTACCTGCTCAGGCGTGAGCACCGTCCCGGCTCCCACTCGCACCCGTTCGCCAAACTGGTGACTAATCTGTTGCACACTCTGATCCCAGCCTGGGGAGTTGGTGGTGATCTCCACCGTATTGATGCCATATTCCAGCAGACAGGCGACATGTTCTATCGCCTCCTCTGCGGTGATCCCCCGCAGAATGGCGACGACTTTTGCACTATTGATCATCGCGAAAAACCTCATTCAGTCCGGCAATGATTGTGGTTTCAGCTTCAAGGGTGGTGCAACTGACAGATAGCACATCGCAGGCCTGGCGATACAGTGACAACAAGGTGCGATTGCCGATAAAGCAGATACTTTCACTCTCTTGCTGCCCGGTCAGGATTTCGTAGCCAATCAGTAAACCTGAAAGGTAGCTTGCGGCATGGCGTGGCTCTATGGCACCAAGAATATATCGCCCGCGGCTACGAAATAGCTCGGTAATAATATCACTGGCAGGGTAATCAAAAGATTGCGCAGTGTTGACCCCGTCGATAAATGCCGACGTGGAATCGATTTGTTCGGGCAGACCTTTACCCACCACTGAATGGTTAACAACGAAATGATAAAGTTCACCGGTCATGAGGGTGCGTAAGCTCTCAACCTGCTGTTTCGAGCGATCAACGGTTATCCATTTACTGTGCGTCCCCACGGCGGCGAAGCGGCTGGCATCGGTTAACGTTAATGCGCCCGCGAGTTGCATCTCCTCACCCCGGCACACTTCATTAACGCGGCGGTCGCATATACCCGGGCGCAAAGTGAGGGGATTGGAGAGTACACCCTTAAGCTCGCGACCTTTGCCAAGTAAGGCGGCAAAACTGAGTGGCAGCTCCAGGTATCCGGCATCGGCAATGCCGATATTACTGCCAATCATGCCACACAGAATAACAGGGAGCTGTGCGTCCCAAGCATCCTTTAGGCGCAGCAATTGCTGGCGCAGAATATCAGGCAACTGCTCGCGCTGGCATTTTCCCACCCCGCACGTGTCTTCAACCATGCGTGTGACGACGCCATTACGTACACTCAGCGCGCGGAAATTACTGGTACCCCAATCTACGGCAATGTAGTTCATTGGCTCGCTCCGAAGACTGCCAGTGGCAATGCAGCAGTGAGATTTTGCAGTTCATCCCGTGTGATATCATCTATTGGTTTTGCCGGTTCGCGAACGTAGTCCGTGGCAAAAATGCCAGCTTTATGCAAAACGGTTTTGTGGATGGCTACGCCAATACCCGGTTGAACCCCATAACGCAGGAAGGGAAGATAGCGATAAAATTGCGCCTGTGCTTCCTGTTCATTGCGCGCAAAGGCCCGCAGAATGGCATTGATCACATCGGGAAACTCGCAGGCAGGCATGGTGCCAATCACGCCGCGGCGAAGCTCTTCATATAAGAAGCCGGCATTGAGCCCACCAAACAAGCCGACGCTATCACCGAGGGCATTTTTGAGCGCTGTGATTTTGAGAGTGGTCGGCGGTTGTTCAACTTTAATGTATTTGATTGCGGCAAACGCCTGGCAGAGCTTGACCAGCGTGGTGACCGGTATCGTCACCCCGGTCATCATCGGCGCATCCTGGATCATTATTTCTATATCGCAGGCATGACAGATGTCGCGATAAAAATGGAAAATCTCATCCGGGCCGGGTTTAACCACTGAGGGTGGGTTGACCATCGCCACCTGAGCGCCCCATTGCTTAACGCGATTAATATCCTCGATGGCAACGGCTGAGCTGGCTCCTCCCGCAGCAGCGACCAGCGGCAAGCTTCCGGTCAGTCGTTTTACACAATGGAATAGCGCTTCTTTCTCTCCACTGGTTAGCGCATAGCCTTCTGAGGCATTGCCAAACAGCGCCAGGCCGTCAATACCCTGGCTCAACAAGAACCGCACCAGTTTTTCAATTGAAGTAAAATCAACGTTACCTAGCTTATCAAATGCCGTTGCCAGAATTGGCACATTACCCTTTAACATGTTGCCCCCATGTCATATTCACGAACACGTTCTTCATTAATTTCAATACCCAGACCGTGGCCTTCAGGTCTTTGGTAATGTCCCTGCTCACACACCAGTGGTGTGGTGAGTAGCTGATTAGCAATGGCAAAAACCGGCGGCTGGTACTCCAGCATAAAGAGGTTAGGGATCGCGGCCGCAACCTGGATTGAAGCGGCAATGCAGGGACCTAAGCCGACGCTAAGATGAGGCGCAACCTGTAGATTCCAGGCTTCAGCCATGGAAGCAATGTGCATCATTTCACTGATGCCGGTACGGCCAACGTCTGGTTGCAGAATATCGGCAGCGCGTTGCTCGATGAACGGCTTAAACTGATAGCGAGTGCGCTCGGTTTCTCCGATCGCGATAGCGACGGGACTTTTCGCCCGCAATTCACGGTGACCCGCAATATCTTCAGGCAGGAGCGGGGCTTCAAGGAAACCGACTCCTAATGGATGCAAGGCAGCTGCCAATTCAGCGGCTTGCGCCACACTGTAATTCCAGTGGGCATCGAGAAAAATATTAGCGTCGTTGCCCAACGTTTCACGAATCCCGCTCACATTTTCGATGTCTTCCCGTACCCCATAGCCCAACGCCAGTTTGAAGGCATTAAAACCTTTGTTTTGCCATTGCTTCGCCAGATGACAGCGGGCAGGCAGATCGGGTTCGGGCAACCCAGAGACATAGCAAGGAATTGTCTCGCGATAAGCGCCGCCGAGTAATTGATAGACCGGGAGTTGCAGGATCTTGCCTTTCAGATCCCACAAGGCAATATCCACCGCGGCGATAGCATCAATGTGATAGCCAGTAATATGGCCACGGTCGCGCATGGCATCGTACATTTTAGAGTTCAGTACCCCACTGGCGAACGGCGACTGGCCAATCAGTAACGGGGCAAAAAGATGGTTAATTACTTCGGCGATCACCTGAGGTACTACCGGTGCCAGCGCCTCTCCCCAACCGACATACCCTTCATTGGTCGTGATCTTAACCAGGCACGTTTCCATTTTTCGCGAATAGACACAGCGATACTCCGGGCGATAGTAATAATCGCTGTTGTGACCTTCAACACTCCCTCCAAGATAGGCTTGTTGTGGCGTAATTTTCAGCGGGAAACATTCAATATGGCTTATCTTCATTGCGACTCCTGGGCACATTAATCCAAAATTTTTCCAGCGGTTTCTTTAGCAAACCAGACGGCGATAAACGAGATTGCGGCAGTGATCATCACATACCATGCAGGGGATAAGGGGTCACCGGTTAGGGTGATAAGGCTTGCTGAAGCCAATGGTGTTACACCGCCAAAGACAGCGACAGTCAGGTTATAGGCGATGGCAATACTGCCGTAACGAATTGCGGTCGGGAACAGTTCGACCATAGCTGCGCCGCAACCCCCATTAAACATTGCGACAAAGACGCCGAGCATGCTCATCGCCGCAATGGACGAGCCAACTGATCCCTGGCTCATCACCAGCATTGCCGGGTAAGTCAGTAACATGAATCCGCCACATCCCATCAGCATCAGTGGCCTGCGTCCCCAACGATCAGATAGATAGCCGGTGAGTGGCATACAAATGGCGACGCTGAGCAGCCCGAGGGTGGTAATTAAATAGGAGTCGGTACGGCTGTAATGCAAATAGGTGGAGAGATAACCGGGCATAAAAGATTGCAGAACCCAGCTACTTACCGCTTTAACAATCACAAATCCTGTGCAGAACAGAAGGGCAGACATCGAGGTTGAAAGAGATGTGCGCAAAGGTGATTTTTCAATCTTTCCTGCGGCTTTAAGTTTATGAAACTCAGCGGAGTCCTCCATGTTACGGCGCATATACAGGCCACCCAGACCTAATGGTGCTGCCAGCAGAAACGGAATGCGCCATCCCCAGTCGTTCATCACTTCCTCACCTAAGGTATGGGTGAGTAAAAGAACCAACCCGGAACCGCAGACAAAGGCCAAAAAACTGAAGTTTTCACTCCAACAGGTCAAGGTGGCTCTGCGGTGGGGCTGTGCGCTTTCCGCAAGATAAGTAATCACGCCAGAGCTTTCGCCACCGGCGGCAAACCCTTGTATCAGACGGGTGAATACCAGTAAGACTGGCGCGATTATGCCTACCTGGTGCCAGGTGGGTAAAAGTCCCATTATAAAGGTCGAAATTGACGTGATCACAATGACCGTGACCAGCACTTTACGCCGTCCGAGACGATCGCCCATCGAGCCAAAGAACAGCCCGCCAAGCGGTCGCATCAAGAAGCCAGAACCGAAAACAGCAAAGGATTTAAGCAGTGCAATTGCCGGGTCGCTACTGGCAAAAAAATTGCTCGCGATAATGGTGGCTAATGTTCCGTAAAGTCCAAAATCAAACCATTCAATAAAATGACCGATACCGGCCGACAGCATGATTTTAGCTGTGCGCCGGGCTGGCACTTTTTCTCTCGCCCCGCTGTAGTCTGTGGCGTATTGGGTCTCTGTATTGTCCATATCAACTCCCGAGGGTAGGTAGGGGCTCAGTCTTGGTACGACTTTTTAATAGGTATAGGACGAGTATATTGATTAGATCTCGGGAGATGAGATGGACTGTTGGAATAGCGAGATGAATCAAAATTGAAATGAATTTTTGCTTCATATAATGAAGCAGTTGCAGTTGAGATAATATACTGGGGTCGTATTACTAAGAGTTACCAAAATAGACAAGTATGATCATTTTGGTGACATCCCTATGAGCTTGCCCCGCTTTATTCAGACGGTTTTGTATGTAAGATATTGTTATATAATGGATAAAGTATTACGTCGCACATCTGCTGGTTTACTGCACCACATCAGCAGAACCGTTGTCCTTCAGCGACTCGAATGATTTTTCCACTAACTGATTACCGAATAGCTTTTCTATTGCACCCAATATCACATCCTGTAACGTGCTGAAGTCGTAACCACCTGTAGTAGTGCCCACCCTATGGCTTCTCTGTCGCAGCAGTCCAGTGCGAACCTTTTCTGTCGTCATCACAGCCGAACGAGAAGCCATCTGAACACAACCACAGGTCGCTTTCTGCCAATGCAACTTTACCGTTATGCTCACGAAGCAGCCCAATGCAAAGATCAAGGGCAGCTATGAGCGAACTGCGGACACAGAGGATCCCGTGGGGGAAGCTGTTAATCAAAAAAGGTTATGTGAAGTGCTAAGGCTCAGGGATACAAAAGCCATCAAAATATTAGAGGATTTGAAACCAGGACATTTTAAATGGGCCAACATTCCTTGGCCCCTGCAGTGATTCTGGACAGGATATTTAAATCTCAGTGATCCGCGTATCGGCAATGGTTTCCGCGAAATGTTTCCCAAATAAACCTGCGGGCGTCTGAAAACCTGGTTTTGCTTCTCCCGCCAGCACTCTTCGCGCTGCTTCCGCTGCGGCCATGGCGGTAAAACTGTAGCCATTCACTGTTTCGAGTAACATCCGCACAACTTCGCCCTCCGCATTGACGACCTCAGCCACAGCCTGATATCGGTTATTCAGGCGTTCCTGTTCTGTTGGGCCATCCGCTAAAAGTGACAGATCCCCTTGTGGAAATTCTGTGCCGCTGAGATGCACAAAAGTCTCAATGTCTGGAATGTTTGTGGTCATCCATACCGTTGTTAGGTCTGGTAGGGTTACCGGGAAACACTCTACGGGCCCAACGCCAAAATCAAAATGTCTTGTTTGGGTAGGTTCCTGAGGTATTACTCTGCCGTTTGAACGTTTCAGACACTGCGGCGAGAGATTTTCAGTCGCGCTGATGGCGGACCCTCGCGACATCGGCCCGGCGACATTCAAAGCAAGGGCGATTTTTTTTGGGGCTGATATCCGCTCTGCCGCATGGGCTGCCAGGCAACCCAGCATAGCCACACTGCCACCACATCCCGGCAGGAGCATCACACCTGCCGCCGCTGCATCAGCATCTAGGACCTCAGCAAGCCTGTAGCTGTCGGGTTCAGCAGCAACATCCAGATAATGTGTTTTACTGTTCACAGCCGCCCCCATCAAAGCATTGGCTGTGTACATAAACGGTCCGGCACAGTTCAGCACAACGGCAACATCCTCAAGCGCCGCATTGACTGTTTCTGCATCTGCAAGAGAGAAGGTCCGATAAGGGATCTCTAACTCTGCGGCCATCGCGGCGAGTTTTTTTTCGTCTCGTCCCGCTAAAATAAGCGGGACGCCGCAAGCCAGAGCATGAGCAGTTATCAGACCGCCTGTGTAACCGGTTGCGCCGTAAATCATGATGCTTTTCATGAAGTTTCTGTACCTAAAAGTGAAGGGTTCATTATGGTTCTGAACGCATATGAATTCGTCATCACGGTCTTACTTACCGTGCTGCCAGCTTTTATAAACAAATTCCAGGCTGTAGCCATCGGGGTCCCTGACCTGCGCCGCGTAGTAGCGGGGATCATAATGAAGTTGTGGGCCGGGGGGATGAATCACGATGGCACCCGTCGACAGGGCCGCGGCGTAAGCCTGATTGACAGCGGATTCGGAATCGCCTGCGAAGCCTACGTGGATGGCATCAGGGCACACCGTTCCCTGACGCAACCAGAAGAATATTTTTCCGTTAGAACCAAATCCTTTAAGGTCGGGATGTCCGGCAGGTCCCTCTTTACCGTCATAATCGTGACGGGCAGAGATACCAAGTACGGGTAATACGCGTGCATAGAAGCTGACTGAACGGTCAACGTCACTGACGGAAAGAAAGAGATGATCAAGCATAGAGTGCTCCTGAAATCAGATGTTATATCCGCCCGCGACTTCAATCGTCTGAGCATTGATCCAGCCGCCATCGGGAGAAAGTAAAGAGGCGATGACGCGCGCAACCTCATCCGGTTCACCGACCCGGCCCAGTGCCGTTTGTGAGGCAAGCAGATTTTCAAACTCCTCGTTCAGTCCCCCTCCCAGTTCAGTCCGGATTGCACCCGGCGAGACGGCATTTACCCGGATATTCCGTTCCCCAAACTCCTTAGCCATATAGCGGGTCAGAACTTCAAGTCCCCCTTTAAAGGCAGCGTAAGGGGCAACGCCTAACGTGGCAACTCGCGTGGTGGCGCTCGTCATGTTGATGATGCACGCATCGCGGCGCAGCAGGGGCAGTAGCGTCTGGGTCAGAAAGAAAGGTCCCTTCAGATGAACATTCATCAGACCGTCGAACTGGTTCTCTGTGACGGTTTCAATCGGGTTAAAAAGTCCATATCCGGCATTATTCACCAGACCATCCAGACCGCCATCTTCCCAGCGGGAATGCATCACCTGTTCAAGTTCAGCACGAAAATGATTGAAAGAACTGCTATTTCCAACGTCCAGCTGCAACGCAATGGCTTCGCCACCTTCCGCCTCAATACGTTCAACCACACTGGCGGCAGCTTCAGACTGGCTGTTCCAGGTCAGTATGACGCGATAACCGAGCTGGGCACATTTCAGGGCGGTGCTTGCACCGATGCCCCGGCTGCCGCCGGTAATCAAAACATTTTTCATATTAGCCTCTGCAAGTGAGTGTTGACTGAACAGAGGTTACGCTTTTGCAGGGCGTAAGGCTGATGCGATCCTCTTCGCTATTTGCCTAATCCTGCCTTTCTCTTGTTGTGCTTACAGCCACGTGATATCAATTGGGGATGGAAAAACAATTACAGAAGTTACGAGAGCTCGCATCCGGCGCGGGTAATCAGCGTACCGAAACCGGCATTCCACGGGTTGCAATGGTGCAGGGAGAAATCCCTGAACATCGCCTGTCTGCGGTTTATGAGCCGATGATCAACCTTATTCTGACAGGTTCTAAAAGCATGACGGTCGGTGACCGAACGCTGCAATATGATCCCGCGACATACTTTGTGATGTCGGTGGATTTACCCGCAGTGGGGCAGGTCTTTGCCGATGAGCATACCCTTGCGCCCTATCTGGCTGTCAGCCTGACTCCTGAGCCGGAAATTCTTGCCGATTTACTGGCCGGTTTGCCTGATTCTGTCTCGCGTTCTCTTTACAACGCGGGTTTTTCTGTCGCCCCCGTTACCCCGGAACTCCTGGACGCCTGGGTCAGAATGCTCAGTCTGATTGACAGACCAGATGAGGTTGCGGCTCTGGCTCCGGCGTATGAGCGCGAAATCCTGTTCCGGGTGCTGCAGGGACCGCTGGGCTGGATGCTGCGGGACATTGCAACGCCCGAAACGCATTTGGCACGGATCCACAAAGTGATTAACTGGCTAAAACAAAACTACATGCAGAGCATACGTGTTGTTGAATTGGCAGAAATGTCCGCACTGAGTGTCTCTGCTTTTCATCGACACTTCCGCGCAGTGACATCACTCAGTCCTGTTCAGTATCAGAAAAGAATGCGCCTGATGCAGGCCCGGCTCAGGCTTTCCACTTCAGATTCAAGCATTACCGCTATTGCCTTTTCTGTTGGCTATCAGAGCCTCACACAGTTCAGTCGTGAATATGCCCGCCAGTTTGGCCGGACGCCGTCAGCAGACCTGAAAAGTATTGAACGGAGGAAATAACATCATGTTCTTAAAACCTGTTTGCTGGGTCCCAAAGGATCATTCAGGGTTTCGCGCGTCAAATTCGGACTGAGCGTATGCGACGGCTGTGCTGTATTTAACTGTCCAGTTAAATAAAGCCTGAAAAGGCGTTTCAAGTGTGCGACCTAAAGGCGTAATACTGTACTCAACGCCAACCTGAGATGAGGGAATAACTCGTCGGCTGACAATGCCGTTGCGTTCAAGACGACGCAAACACTGCGTCAGCGATTTTTGGGTTATCCCGTTTATATTTCTTTTTATTTCATTGAAACGCAAAGGTTCTTTACAGAGTACAGAAAGAATTAAGATAGACCATTTATCAGTAATTTGATCCAGCAATAATCTGCTGGAGATTTGCTCCTCGCACATTAAATCTGTTGGACTGTCCTGTTTTGTTATTGCCTTTAATTCATTCGACATTCGGTTTACCTCGGGATACCTGGTTGAATATAAGTGCCTGATTGACACTAAGTATCCGATGTATACTATAAAAACTCCAGTTAAAAGGAGTACATCATGTCTACAAACATCCACACATCAACTGAGAATAAGCTTGCAATAATTGAATCTCTGTACAGGTACGCTGCGGGTATAGACCAGAAAGATCCTGAACTTATTAGTGCAATATTCACCTCAGATGCGGTTTCTGATTTCAGGCCGGCCGCTGCAAAAGCGGGTTTTGAATATCCCGTTCTTGAAGGAAAAGAAACGATTGTTTCTGCGCTGATGCACTCTCTTCAGTCAGTGTTTACAACGCATTCAGTAAGTAATCCCTGCGTAACGTTCGACGGAGATAAAGCGAGAATTGACGCATTGGTTGAAGCGCAGCATGTACCAAAGTCAGATGCATCAAGACATTATTTAATGAAAAACCGCTATGACGTTGAGCTAGTCAGGCTTGATACCAAATGGCTGATAAAGCGTATCACTGTTGATAATGTCTGGCGGTCGGGCGATCCGGGTGTCTTGGCAGGGATCTAAAGCATCAGAAGATAGGAATACCGATGGTTAGATGGAATTGAAGAGAGATATGCATCTTATTGTTCCGTGGCGAAACATAATGTTCGCCATTTTCTCAATCCCTTTTTATTGGAAATCTGTGATTGAAATGAAATCACGAGACTATACCCATAATCAAAAACGTTGAATAAAAAACCCTTTTACCACTATCCCGCGTTCTGACAGACATCATTTATTTCCCGTACAGGTGAAACTTGCCCAGTAATAATGCTCAGCAACTCGAACGGACAAGCTAACTGAGTCAACGGTCCGCTGTGAGTGAGGTGCGGAAGTTGGTAGCTGTTCTAAACACGGATCATGGCATTACTTAAATTGCGGTGTGCTAATCAACGGGGGGCAGGGCAACTGCGGTTTGGTGCTGGGTTAAATGCAAAGTTATGTTTTTCCTCGGTGAGGGAGTCAATGCCCCCAACCGTTGATGTTCCGATGTGTACCTGTATCTCGAAATCTTACCAACCACACACGTTATTATCTTCCTCCTCATCATAACCGCGTACGATATTAATGAGTTCTTTAACAGCTTCAGCAGCCACTGCTGGTGTGGTCAGCAGAGTCTGCGTAGAAAAATTTCTATCGACTGAAATACCATTATTATTATTGGTAACAGTTAGCGTACAGGCCTCAGCGGGCCCTAAACTGTCCACCAGCTCCGCCACGGCCTTACTCGCTATGCCTGATATATAGAGTGACATCGGTTTCAAAAATACTTTTTCCGCAGTGACCTGCGTTTTTCGCTCAGTCGCGGAGAGGGTGTAGCCTCTGTTCTCTACAGCTATTTCCATTTTTTATTCCTCAAGCAGTATCTGCGGATCAACAAAAAAATCGACGTTAAACAAAACATCCTGACTCAACGCTTCGATGCAATGCCAGGTCTCAGGGGGAAAAATACCAAACTGACCTGCACTCATTGTCAGCGTCTCGGAAGGTACAGAGCTGTCTTTATTAGCAAAAGCGCAATAACGAATCACACCCCGCATCACGCAAAGACGTGGATAGACGCCTTGCCGGGTACCTTTATCAAGATGTCGGGACCAGATAGCCGGCGGGGCGGTGTCTCTTGTCCAGAAGGGGGTACTTCGGGTATGAACGTAATAGGGAGGGATCACGATCGGTTTCATCGCTTATTGCCTGTTCAGACCGAAAAAATCGAGATGGAGTAAACTGTACTCAGTCATGGGCGTAATCGTATGCCAGGTTTCGGGAGGGATGTCGTCAAAAGTACCGGCTAAAATCTCGCGTTCATCGGCAGGGATCAAGGTGTCTTCATCAGAAAAGCATGCGTATTTTATTGCCCCAGACATGACAGAAAGGCCTACATATATGCCTGCTTCAGAATGGTATCGTCCTGGAGGGGCCTGGGGTGTGGAAGGTTGATCCCAACATGCTCTTGCCCGGAGTTGACTAAAGTTTACGGGGATATAATGCCTCATTCTTTCCGACTCCTGTTCTGGATGGGAAGATCTACGTCAATATGTTAATGCATATTGAGTAATAGCTTATGACTCATAAAACTCTCTGTATTTTATTCCTCAGAAAAATCAGACGTGCTTAAAAATTCATTTGGTTTACTGTATATTGACATAAAAGAGTAAAGCATCAGCGTTGACCAATAGCAGGCGATGTATTAATGGTAGTTATTAATAATAAATAGGTGAATGTATGCCTATATTAGAATCTGATGATACATATATATAGAATTACTGTTAATAAAATGCTGTAGTAGGATGAGAATAATCACAGAGCTCTTGATTCATTTTAATCAGGATGAGAAGGGGAGCCCTGCGATTAACTTGCGTCGCCATATATCTGACAGGACACATCATCTTATTTCTTCTGTGAGCAACAGGTTATGTAATTCAACTTCTGACGCTGTGCGCGGAAAAAGCGGAACATGCCCAGAAAACGCGCACGGTTTTCACGGTTCTTCAGCCCATTACAAACAATTCTGACAGCCCGTAAAAATCCTTCATCTCTGATGAGCCCTCGTGGTGACATAAGAGACATCGCACCATGTTGTGTTTGAACGGAGACAAAACCCGCCTTCAGAAACAACGCCTCCCACTCCTGCTTTCTCATCGGGCTAACATTCGATTTCACGACTTCTTGCAAGTCGTCATCGGCAGTTTGACTGAGTGTTTCATTCGTCAGCATAATATCGTGGGTGAGCAATAGGCCGCCATGTTTCAATACCCTGCAATATTCCCGGACCAGCTTTGTTTTGGCTTTATCTGCGTACATCGTCAACATAGCCTCGTTGATGACAACATCAAAAGTGTTATCTGGGAAGGGTAAGCGCGTGGCGTTGGCCTCGATGAGTTGAATTTTTTTGCTCAATCCGGCTGCGTGGATATTGGCCTGGGCAACCCGCAACGCGCCTTTATCCATATCAATAGCATAAACGTGACAACCGAAGCGTGAAGCCAGTTCAAGGGAGGTTGTCCCTCTATTGCAGGCCACCTCGAGAACCTTAGAATCTACGGTTAAATTGGCATGAGACATGAGCCATTCGGTGGCTTCTTTACCCCCCGGGCGTAAACGGGTTTTCCCCAGACTGGCTAAAAAGGTGTGACCTGCCTTTGTGCTGTCTGACATATTCAGTCCTTATGCGTATTTACAACTGTCCCTAGACCGGAACCTTCCAGCTGAACTTGAGGATCCGCAAAGAAATCGATATTGAAATAGGTGTCATTTGTCAGCAGCTCGATACGGTGCCATTTCTGCGGAGGCGATATACCGAAAGTGCCCGCTGTAATAATGATTTCCATATCGGGCTCTGTGGCTTCGCCATTAGGGAAGCCAAAATACTTCACAGCACCTTGCATGACCGATAAACGGCCATACACACCTTCCTTAGTATTATGATGTGTAAACAGGGGCTTGGGAGCGGTGTCTTTGTTCCAAAATGGGGTTGAACGTGTATGAGTAAAATATTGTGGGATACGAAGCATAGTGCCTCCTCAGCAAACAGGGTCGGGTCTGCGAGTATTAAAGCACTTTAAATCATGCATTCCCACATAAACATGTATTTAAAATGCATGTTAAAAAAATATTGATATTTATCAATTGCATGTACGAATATTCCATTCTTGCCGATCAAAAAATAGGATAAGATCGCATGGTCTCTTATCCCGGCATGAAACAGGGGCTGAGTGGCGAACTGTATATCACCTTCACTCACTACCGCCACGCGATCAATTACGTCTGCGTTGAAGAGTTCTGGGTAAATGCTGACGTTTTTCCGGCCCGGCCCTATGCGGGCTTTTTTATAAGGAAAAGATCGTGAATCAGGTAAGTTAGATGCGCCGAAATGGGCGACACTGCCCGGATCGCAGTTCAGCATTCTGGTGCTCCCGGGATGTTCGTTCAAAATTCATTGCGCGGTAAGACTGACGTTTTCAGCCGCTACGTGCGACATGGTTTTGCAATATCAGCAAAACCAATAACTCATTCAGCGCAGAACGGTATACTGAATTTTCGCGATGGGCTCGAAGTTCATATCATTGATTTTATTAGTATAAAATGGAGGTGGTTATCACTGTTCTCCCTTTCATTTCATTCTTCGGACTCCAGAATAAGAAAACGCCATCCATCAGAATGACGTTTGACAGGTCATGTTCGTCAATTACCACTGATCGCGGTAATCAAAAGACACCTGGTAATCGTATTTATCAGGCTCGATTTTATGGATCAGATATTTCTGTAGGTAGGGCACCCAGGCAGGAATAACATTAAAACCACCGTTGTTGATGATGTTTTCCTGTGGACTAACAGTCTCTTCAATGATGGTATCATCGTCCCCTAAGTCGGGAGAATATTCCTCCCCAACGAAATCTTCATTCACTTTATCAAACCAGGTAAATTAATTTTCAAGCCCATAATATATTCTCTTTATAGGTATTTTTTTGATGTTGCGTTTAGGCGCTGCGAATAGTAGGTCAAGTCCGACAATCCGCCTTAGAAATCACTGCCAGCAAACTTTCGTCTACTGGCAGTGGTTAAAACATAATTATCAGGAAATGTTAATAATTATTTGATGCCGTATTTTTTCTCGGTCACAAATTTGGGTGCTTTCCAGAGGGGACCTTTTTTGTAGCCTCCTTTCTTATTAGATGAGATGAGTCCTTGCTCACTCATTATTTTCACTATTTTGATAAGTTCTATAGTTGAAATAAGACCATTACTGAACGTTGTTGTATACCCATCCAATCGTGGATGGGCAATCCCTTCTTCATTTCGACCTGACAAAAATAAAACTATGTCTTGGATTGTTTCATGTTCAAAAAGTTGCTTAAAATTTGTCATAAATATCACCTATAAGTTTATTCGCCACCGGCTTTTATGGCTTCTGGGGTATATAACAGAGAACGGTCGCTGCTTAACTAATAGTCTTCTAGCGTCGCTGTATGAGCATTATTCCAAGTAGCCCCATTATCTTCAGGTGAAAGTCCATCAGTTACATTGAGCGCTCGATAACGTTCCAGTTCTCTAATTTCATGAGTATAAAATCGTTTATCGGTATCGGTGGTTTCCATTTCTCCATTCAATATTTTCTCCAGACGGTCGTTCATTACTTTGTTTTCAGGTGTCTGTTCAAAACGCCCCGTATGCAGCTTCACCTTATCTATCCCGGCGCGATCAATGCTGGCACTTCTCCAGTCAAGGTTCTGAATGGGACCGCCGGCCTTGTCGGTGTTGTAATCACGTCCGCTGTATTTACCCTTCGCATTGGTCTCGCCGTAGGGGTTGCTGAACATCACGTACACCGGCTCGACGCCCGTACCCGCCGCATCCAGACGCCAGTAGATGAAGTCCTGCAAACCGGCCATGTCTGCTTCGGGGGTGACGGTGGTGACCAGCGTATCCACCGGCTTCACCTCTGTCCCCGTATGCCACGGAGTGACCGGAACCGGGGAGCGGTTGCCGGTGTCAGCGGGCGACACCGGGACAGGCACAGGATTAATCAGGACGGTCCGGGGCGGCAGTCCTCCGACCGCGGGCACCGTGATACGGTCCAGGCCCGTTGTCTCATCCCGTACGGCCTTCAGCACCGGCACCGTTCCGGGCAAACTGCCTTCCCCCGTTTTTAACAGCCTGAGCGTCAGCCGGTCATTCTCCAAGGCCAGCACCTGTTGTAAATCCAGGGTGGTCTGTGCCCGCTCGCCTGCGGGAGCATTATCTTTGCAACAGTGCAAAAAAGAAGCCCGGCTTTAAGCCGGGCTGAAAAAGTAAGAGATTTTGGTGATTAGGCTTTCCTGAAACCTGGCTTGCCGTTTATGGTGCGCCACTCTTTCACTTCTTTGATAACAGCTTCAGGACTCCCATCATTATTGCCTTCCGGGTAATAAATCAGATCAGAACCACTAGGGTGCCCAATAACACTGATAAAGTTTTCGAGGTTATCATCCTGCGTTTTTTCATCACCCTCACAATTGATGATAGCTTCAATAAGCTTTTTGAACTCTGTTTCAGAGTAATCACTAATGCTGTATTTATGTTCCATTTTTACTGTCCTCTGTGGATATCAATATGGCGCTTCGGCGTGGTGATACGGAGGTTGTCCATATCATAGACACCACCGTCCTGACTGATTGGTTTGTCATGGTGAAGTTCAAATGAGCGACGTCCACCAACTGTATCTTTATACCTAGTCCGCGGAGCCAATCCTTGGCTCATACGTTTTTTATTACCGGGGTTAAATTGCTTGTTTAATGCTGGATCTTTACTCACCTCCTGCCAGAAAGCCTTGCGGAACGCATCAAAATTCGAAAATTCGCGGCCGTGCAATTTGTCAGCAATCTGCCTAGGAATAGGTGCACCCAGCTTTTGGCTTGCTATATTTAACCAACCTTCTCCGACAATATCTCCTTTTCCGCTAACTTTGCCCGGCATATATCGCGGGTTGTTGAACATTACATATATAGGATCAACGCCTGTTCCTGCCGCATCAGGACGCCAGTAGATAAAGTCCTGCAACCCGTCCATGTCTGCTTCGGGGGTGACGGTGGTGACAAGCGTTTCGACCGGTTTGGCTGCTGTGCCCGTATGCCACGGCGTGACCGGAACCGGAGAGCGGTTGCCGGTGTCAGCGGGC
>NZ_QZWI01000011.1 GCF_003614975.1 Rahnella bruchi
TATAGCCGCCATGAATGAAAGGTCGGCTCCTCGCTCTCGTCAGACCTTCAGCGTCAGGTGTTTTGTCTGCTGTGTGCTAAGAGCAGACCTCAGCACGTTGAATGAGTTTGGATATTATACAAAATTCGGGTAACCGACAGGTTATCCCGGAAACGAAGCTATAGCGGCGCAACGTTTTCCACTACATGCTGGAATACGTAGGGATCGGAAAGTAGTTCAAATTCTTCGTCATCTGGGTAAGTCACAGCTACGTGATAGCTTTCTCCGGCAAATGTCTTAACCGATTGTAGATCTTGCCAGTAAGTAGCCAGAAAAAAATGCTCCCAGCCACCCTGGGTTTCTCTACGCACACAAGCGCCTATGTTCCCAGATATGCTCTTTGAATGCTCTACACCTGTTTTCTCAAGGTGTTTCGCAAAAGCTTCAGCATGTTTTAGTGGAACACAACCGTGCCAGGTCCTTACAATCATTAGTGTTTCCTCTTTTAGTGGTAAAAATGTAACCATACCATCGGAAGTCACTTTATGGCGTATTTTCCAATTAGCATGCCTCGTAACTTAAAAACTAATTATTGGGATCAGCTAGCCTCCCTCTTCTTGTATGTCCGCTTCTCGCTCTCAGCAGACCTTCAGCGTCACGTGTTTGTCTGCTGTATGCCAGAAGCGGACTTTAAACACCTTAGCCGCCCTGAGGGCGGCTCTCAGTCCCAACTCATTTCTCAGAGTGAAAGGCCCAGTCAGCGGCTGTCGCGAGCAACACAAACGGGCCAGCTAGTGTGACGTTGTGGTGGTTGATGATTTCATTTGCGGACAGGTAATTGTTATCCATTGTCGTGTGCGCATCTGAAATCAGCACGGTCCTGAATCCCAGTTCCGATGCTGCGCGGCAGGTAGTGTCCACACAGAATTCTGTTTTCATCCCGGCGATAACCAGTTCCTTAATGCCTCGCTGGCTGAGCTGATGCTGCAGGTTCGTATCCCGGAAACAGTTGGGGTGCTTTTTGATAAACACGACATCGTGCTCAGCGTACACATTCATTTCGGGTATCAGTTGTGTCAACGGACTTTGCTCAGAGAAGTGAGAATCATCAGGTCCGGTGTGGCGGGCAAAAAATACGGGCACATTAGCCTGCCTCGCTTTTTCAATCAGCAAGCAGATGTTAGACAGAACCCTGTCTGCAAAATACGGTGAGGCGGGGCCACGGAAAAGTCCCTGCTGCATATCGATAACTAAAAGCGCGTTTTCAGATGAAATCATGATGTATCTCCATTCAGTAAGTCATGAACGGAGAAATTTTCTTCCCCGTCCGGTTTGGCGGGGAGTCAGAGTCTGTTTTGTCAGGAGCCAGTCACAGATACGCCCACGCCGCCGAAAGTTCCGGTGGTGGTAACGGTTGTCGCTGTATGAACTGACTTATTCATTTTCTGACTTTCTCTTATGGGTTGGGTATCAGGAACAGGAAACACAACGAGTCGGAAAAAACTTCTCTTTTGTTTTAGCACTGAGATTTACCGGATTCAACAATAATGTTTCCTGAATGTTGCCGAGTTTTGTTAGCACCCCCTGACCCGCAAAGGAAAGCAATTTGGCTTCCGCTCTTCGCTCTTAGCCGCCTGTTGCGCTGCCACAGCTAAGTTTATGTAAAAAGCGAAGGTGTTATAATCGAAGCATTCATTTGCCCAGATATACGATAACGATGATAAATAAAATACTGGTCAGTGCTTGCCTGGTGGGGTTCAAAGTGCGCTATGACGGAAGCGATAAAGCACAAATGACCGATCAGTTGCAGCGCTGGCAGAAAGAACAGCGTCTTGTGATCCATTGTCCTGAACTGGCCGCCGGGTTGCCAATTCCACGTCCCCCAGCTGAGATTGTTTCTACTGATGGTAAAGACGTAATGAAGGCGCAGATCAGAATACTTGAAATTACGGGGCAGGATGTCACTGAGCACTACCAGCTTGCCGCCTGGTTGGCACTACGTACTGCTCGGGAGTCAGGTTGTACCGCTGCGCTGTTAACCGACGGCAGTCCAACATGTGGTAGCCAATTCATCTATGACGGTTCATTTAGCGGCCAACGTAAGTCAGGCATGGGAGTCGCAGCGTCTCTGCTCACTGAACATGGAATAGCCGTGTTTTCTGAGAATAGGCTCGCCGATCTCATTG
Organism: Rahnella bruchi; assembly: GCF_003614975.1. GTDB lineage: Bacteria > Pseudomonadota > Gammaproteobacteria > Enterobacterales > Enterobacteriaceae > Rahnella > Rahnella bruchi. The sequence continues at coordinate 2,166 of NZ_QZWI01000011.1, forward strand.
CCTGGGTTGATGAGAAAGAACGCTGAACATATTTTTTCATTGAGATACGAAAAGATGTCAGCTTTTTTGCTTATTACTGATGTCACACCTTCTCAGGCCGATTTGTGCCAGGAGCGAAACAGTGTTGATGCGGCTTTAAGCCTGCGATTTACCAAAACGCATCTCAGTCATTGGGGCACGGTGACAGCAACAATGTTGAAGTCGCGGCTACAAGCACTGATATTAGAAATGGCTATAATCAAATTTTGGAGCACCCAGACACCCGTGCTGCCGTGCATCTCAGCAATGACGTTGCTATCCAAACCTGTATTTCGGATGTCAAAACGACTGAGACTGGTTTGCGAGGTTTGTATGCAAACTATGATCACTTTAGCGATAGCGCTAAAACTGGACTAGTGGATATGGGATTTAACCTGGGAATTCCGCGCTTAAGCAATGAATTTCCAAAATTTAATGCGGCGGTAAATCGGGGTGACTGGGCGACGGCGGCACATGAATCGCATCGTATACAAGTTGGTGATATTAGAAACGCCGATACTGCACGCAATTTCAATGATGTACTTTCAGGTCATTAATAAGAAAAAGGCACTCATCAGCGCCTTTCCTCATCAAAGTGGGGAGTTTTCATTAATCTCCTGAATTTTCCAAACAGGATCATTTTTGGAAATAATCTCGTAAGTCGTAGACACAGCCCATGTACCTTGGGTTACAAACTTAACCAGTGTGATGTAATCAATGATCTTTCCGTCTTTATCCTTGAAGGTTTGGTGATTATTTATCATGTACCCCCCAGCAGATTTCGCAGAAACCATGCGCCCCTTACTATCAGGTTTCAAATCCGGTTCTTTCTGTCGTATGGTTTTATTTTGGTAAAGTGATTTCACTTTAGCGACTTCTTCATTGCTGATCGCAATAGCTGCTGAGGCAGGGAAATGATCGACTATTTCTTTAAGCGTAGGTTTTTTTGGAACCGGTTTAATTTCTGTCAATCCATGATCTTTGGCGTAGGTCGTGAGATAACAATTAGTCAATGATCTTCTAGCCATATCAGCAAAACGGTCGGGTAAATTAGGCAAGTCGGTCACCGTCTTACCCGCACGGCGAAGCGCGATAAAATCTTCGCAGGTATTTACCTCTTTCAAAGAATTATCACTTAATTTCAGCGATATAGGTTGACTATCTTCTTGTAAAGGTTCACTAAAAACACTACCGGAAACGCATGCAAGCAACACACCCACGATAATTTTATTATTCATAATCCCTCTTTAAACACGAAATGTAAGGTGCAAAGACACAATATACTTTACATCGAATTCAGATACCCGCTTCCCCCCAAAATTCATGGCACGCTCAGAATACCTGTTTTATTTGTATGGCTGATTTTTATGCCCAGTTAGTAATTCCTCAATCAACTGAGAGATAAAATGCGTACTTCCGCTTCTCGCTCAAAGCAGACCGTCAACTCCCATCAGCCTGTAAAACAGGCTTCCCTGTTATTTTTCCGTTTTTGCGGCGGTTCCCTTAAACTACACCGCATAGATTGTCAGATATGAGAAGAAAGATGCTTTTGCCAGCGACAAGCTTTACAAAAACCGTTTCTCCATCGTCATTTAAAGAATGAGTCGTCCATTGTTTGTTTCTCTGGACGGGCCAAAAGGGGCCGGTAAAACCACCCTGCTGGAGGCCATTGCCAAAGTACTCAGGGCTGATAATAAGAAGGTGATCCGACTTAGCGAGAAAAAAAGTGATCCCTTCAGGGGGCAAACAATGGCTCTCGTTAACCAGTTCGCCAGAAATCCCGGCCTGGATTTGGAACAGGAGATTTGTGAGCGCCTGGCCGACAGTCGTGCCTGGATTTCCCGGCATGTACTGACTCAACAACCACCGGACAGCATTATCCTGATGGATCGCTGGTATCCATCGGATGCCGCATTTCGCCGGATGGTGCCGTTTGCAGAGATTTTACAGCTTAACATTGACCGAAACGTGCGAACGCCAGACCTGCATGTCGGGGTTGTGACTGCGCCTGAAATTTCATGGGCGAGGGCGGCGTCCCGGTCGCGCGGGCTGGACAGTACGGTAATTCATAAGCTGGAAGAACATGTCGCTTGTACCCACGCTTTCGAGCGGGAAGTTGCCAGTCACGGCTGGATATTATGCCGTAATGAAGGAACGGTGGAAGACGCAACGATGCAGGTGATATCTGAGATCTACAGGGTTTACGAGCCCTTAAATCCCCGCCTCTAAAAACTCAATAAAAGCTCTGACCTTTGAATTCAGCGCCGAACGTTCGTTGACGCAGGAATAAATACTCATTGGTATACGCGCAATTTCGCCGCCGTTTTCTGCTATTTTAGTAATGATATCAATATCATCTCTGATAATCCGATGTCTAATGCAGTGACAAAAAATACTGCGCGGATCCGCTTTCCCAGGCGCACTTCGTCCTACATATTTGCGCTGTATATGGCGACCTGAGTCATTAATTCGCTGTTTTGTGACGGTATAGAAAAGGGCGGCCGGCTCATTTAAGCTTAATGACGTTATCCGCATGGGCATTTACCGGAGCAGGAAAGATGAAAATTGACTGGCACAGCGCATTACTGACACGTACCACGCTCGTGGATAAAGATTACAAGAACACCCAAAATGTCCGGCGTTTTATGACTGAGCAGTGCGGGGAAGAGTTCCGGTTCGATCGTGATTTTATGGCCTGGATCCGCAATGAGATCCCTAAAACTCTGGGCGATGTGGCCGATGAGTGGAAGCGCAGGCAGTAAGTGCAATGCTGAATTTACAATACTGAGTCCTCATTTCTGAGGACCCAGTTCACAACGGTATCAGTTCATTGCGTTCAGTTTTTCCATCACTTCATCCGATAAATTCAGACGCGCACTGGCCAGATTCTCCTGCAAATGTTCCGGCGATGACGTGCCGGGGATCAGCAAAATATTCGGTGAACGGCGGAGCAGCCAGGCCAGCGCGACCTGCATCGGCGTGGCTTGCAGTTCCGCAGCAACTTCATCGAGTTGCGTGGATTGCAACGGGGAAAATCCGCCGAGCGGGAAGAAGGGCACGTAGGCGATGCCCTGTTCTGCCAGTGTGTCCACCAGCGCATCGTCATGGCGGTTGGCCAGGTTATACATATTCTGCACGCAGGCAATCGGCGTCAGTTTTTGCGCGTCCTCCACCTGTTTCGCCGTGACATTACTCAGACCAATATGGCGGACCAGACCGCGTTCTTTCAGCTTGATCATCGCCTCCAGCTGCGGTTCCAGTGATCCTTCTTTCGGCTGATGAATATCCAGCATACTGCGCAGGTTCACCACTTCCATTGCCTCAAGCCCCAGATTACGCAGGTTGTCTTCCACCGCGCTGACCAGTTCCTGCGGGGTGAAAGCCGTTAACCAGCCACCTTTTTCATCACGACGCGCACCAACTTTGGTGACGATGCACAGATCGTCAGTGTAAGGATGCAGGGCTTTTTTAATCAGCTTATTGGTTTCGTGCGGGCCGTAAAAATCACTGGTATCAATATGATTCACGCCGCATGCCACGGCATCGCGCAATACCTGAATCGCGCGAGCTTCATCTTTTACCGGACCAAAAACACCCGGCCCCGCCAGCTGCATGGCACCGTAACCTAAACGTGATACTTCGCGGTCGCCGAGACGATAAGTCATTGAAGGTTGTGACATGGGACTCTCCTTTATAAGTGTTCATTGATTGTAGCGGTGCGCTGGCTGTGCAACTATCCGGTGAAATCAGGACAAACTGTACGAGGTTACGCACAATGTCGATGGATATCGCCCTGTTGCACGCGGTAGTTGAGGTGGCGAAAGCCGGTGGATTTCGCGAGGCGGCGCGGGTCACCGGCAGCAATGCGTCCCGGCTGAGTGACGCGGTACGTCGCGCCGAACAGCAACTGGGCATCCGGTTATTTCATCGTACCACGCGTACTGTGGTGCTGACCGAAGCTGGCAAAGCACTGATTGAGCGGCTGCTGCCCGCCATGAATGAGGTGAATGCGGCACTGGATGCGCTCAACCGTTACCGCCACACGCCGGGCGGCGTACTGCGCCTGAATGTGCCGGTCAGCGCCACGCGGCTGGTTTTACCTGCGCTGGTGCCGGAGTTTTTGCGGCGCTTTCCCGACATTCAGCTGGAAATCATTGCCGAAAGTAATGTACAGGATGTGTTTCGTGATGGCTGTGATGCCGGTATCCGTTATGACGAACGGCTGGAGCAGGACATGGTGGCGATCCCCATTGGCCCGCGTATGCAGCGCTACGCCGCGGCGGCGTCGCCGGATTATCTTAATGAATACGGCAGACCGTCGCATCCGCGGGATTTGATCCCACACCGCTGCCTGCGCGGGCGCTATGCCAGCGGCATCATGCCCGACTGGGAATTCGAGCGCGAAGGTGAAACGCTCAGCGTACAGGTAAGCGGTCCGCTGGTGGTCAGCGTCGGTGGTGCGGTCGATCTGGCGGTGGAAGCGGCGATCGCAGGGACGGGGATTATTTATCTGTTCGAAGAGTGGCTGCGGCCCGCCATCACCAGCGGAAAACTCGAGCCCATCTTGCAACCGTGGTGGCTGTCGTTCTCCGGCCCGTGGCTGTATTACAACGACCGCCGCCTGATCCCCGCGCCTTTGCAGGCGTTCATTGATTTTGTGCGGGAAGATAATTTACGTCGGGAATCCGCTTTCCGTTCCCGTGGCGCTGTGCTGTGACCTATGTATTCCTGCGGTTCCCGATCTTTTGCATGCACGGGTTTATGTCGCTCTCTTGCTGGCTGTATTGCCGGCGATGGCATTGTGAATGTGACGACCGGGTGTCAGCTCGCTCAGCGGAACAGGATGCCAGAAACGATGCCAGCGGCGATGCAGATACCGTGCGCCACGGGCGATCGGGTGTCTGCTGAACCACAGGATGACCGCGAGGATCACGCCAGCGACGGCTGGCAGGATAATATGCCATTTTTCCTCTCCGGTGCTGCCGCGTAGTACGGACTCACTGCCTGCACCCCGCGCTGCGGCGATGTGAAATGTGGCTCCCGGCAGTTTTGCCAGTTGCCATTGCTGATGGTCAGTATCCCACCATCTGAGCTGTACGGGTGGCAGCGTGACGGTGCCCGCCTGTGAAGGCAGATAACGCAGCCGTTCCGTGCGCTCTGCGCCGTCAACATCGCCGCGCCCCTCTGTAAGCAACTGGCTCTGCGCAGGCAGACTTTGTGTTTGCGTACCCGGAATGGCGTAAAGCACTAGGGGGATCTGGTTCGCCACAATTCCTCGGGCTTTCACGGTCACCGCCCGTTCAATCACATCACCAGCATGCAGCTGTTTGTCATCGGCGGCGTGGAATTGGGTGATTTTCTGGCTCAGTGTCAACTGGCTGGCAGGTAAAAAGCGGTCGGGTTGTTTGGTGTCCTGTGGCCAGTTGACCGGTTTTTCAATAGCAGGGAGTGACACTGTCACTGGTGGCTGGCCGGGAGAGGTCAGCGTCACTTCCGTTGCCGGAAAGCGCAGCGTGCCCTGATCCCAGGCCATCACCTGCCGTTCAAGGCGGATACCGCTCCAGCTGGCGCCGTCTTTGCGGCGGCTGAGCAGCTGATTAGGTAACGGCGTGGTCAGTAATGATCCGTTTTCTATCACGAAGGCGGGCCATTCCGGCGGCGGATTAAACCAGGTATCTGTCCAGAACGTGACGGCCACGCGCACCGGTTGCCCCGGTACGACATGGTCGGGCGCGACCAGTTCGCGGGTGATGTCCATGGCGGCGCGCGCGGGTAAAACTATCAGCAGCAGGATCAGCAACAGACCTTTCATGGCGTTTCCCCCTGATGTGAGCGGTAGAGATTTTCCAGCAGTCCGGCCGGGGAAACATCCAGATTGTCGTACCACTGGCCGACCTGCGGATCCGCACTGGCAGCGGGCAAAATATCCTTCTGATTTACGCCCTGATTTTTCTTCAGATCGTATTTGATATCATCGGGCTTATAGTCCTTTTCTTTACCCTGTGCGGCCTGCCGGTCACGTTCCTGCTGGCGTAGTGTCATGATGATTTGTGCGATTTTAGCGCGGTTGTCCTGTGCCATCTTCCAGCCGGGATGCAGACTCAGCGCCTGGTCGTAACTGTTGATCGCCTGCTGCCACATTTTTTGCTGCGCGTAACTGTTGCCCGTCCACAGCAAAACATCGGCAGTGGGTGGCGACTGGCGAAACGCAGAGGTGGCCGCGACAAAATTCCCGGCACGATACCAGGCAATGCCCTGCCAGAGGGGATCCTGAAAACGTTCTGCCGCCTGGGAATATTGTCCTTTATCAAACGCCCGTTGCCCCTGCATATCAGGGCTTATCCATGCATCGCGCCAGCTGGCCTGACTTTGCGGCAGATACAGCATCAGCGGGAGCGCCACGACCAGCCAGCAGATCAGCTGACGTCGGCAAAACAGCAGCAACAACAGTAACGGTATGACCAGCCAGAAACCGCTGTTTTTCCAGTGCAGGTCAGCGCGGGCATTATTCTGCGCGGTCACTGACTGGCGGATATGGCTCGCGATCACCGAAATATCACTGTCATCGCTGGTCACCAGTGTTACCGGCACACCGCTGTCACGGGTCTGACTGAACCGCTGAACATTGAGTCGTGTATCGATGCCGCGCCCGTCATAGGCTTGGGGTAATGCACCGCCACGGGCAGTACCGGGCACCCATATCTGAAGGGGAAGTTTTGACCCGGCAAGCCAGCGCGCATCTTCAGCAGTGAGAGAATCAGCGATCAGCAGCAGATTACGCGGGGCATCCGCGGTGGCGGGCATGTTTTTCTGCGCCAGTGCGACCGCTTCCCGCAGGCCGGAACCCTGGCCTTCCGGCAAAAGTGACGGCGTCTGGGCGTGCAGGAACAGCGAATAAAATGCCGGATCCTGCGTCAGCGGGGTAGTCAGCCAGGCTTGTGCGTTATACACCACCAGCCCGAAACGGGTGCCCGGAGATTGCGTCATCAGATCCATAATTTTGCTTTGCATACGCTGATGACGGCTGGGGGCCAGATCCTGCGCCATCATCGCCGGATCCTGTTGCAGGATAACCATCATGTCACTTTGCGGCGTCAGGGCTGCGGGTAATTCCCGTTGCCAGGTCGGGCCGGAAAGGGCTATCACCCCCAGTGCAAACAACCACGGCAGGGCGCGGGTCAGGCGGTTTTGCTGCCCGATGATGAGCGCTTTGGCGAAAGGTTTATCCATAATCTGGTGCCAGGCGCTGCGTTCGCGCGTGCTGATAAACCAGAGCAGGGCGCAGAGCAATAAACCGAGCAAACGCCACGGGTAGATAAAATGGAAATCACTCATGCGGTTTTCTCCCTGAAATATCGCCCCAGATTAATGAGAAGCAGCAGCGCGAGCGCCAGCAGCAACGGCCACTGGAACAGCGGTATATGCCATGACCAGCCGATGGATTTCACCTGAACCGGTGTAATCGCGTCGATTTCCTGCCATACGCTGTCGAGCGAAGCACCTGAGTTGCTGGCCGTCCAGGATTTCCCGCCGGTAATACGTGCGATGTCCTGTAACAGCGGCAGATCAACCTTATCGTCGCCGGTGCGGGTAACATCGCCGAAAGCAATGGTGTGCACCTGAACGTGGTGAGAAACCGCCAGTTGCGCGGCGAGCGGTGGCGCAAGTTGCGAGGCGGTGTCGTTGCCGTCGGTGAGCAATATTGCCAGTTTGCTGGCGTCTTTGTTTGCAGTGGTGTCGAGCAGTTTAACGGCCACGCCGAGCGCATCACCAATCGCCGTCTGCTGGCCGATCATGCCCGGTGCCAGCTGATTGATCCGCGTTTGCAAGGCCTGTTTATCTTCACTGACCGGCGCGAAAGGCCAGGCGTGGCTGGCAAAAATCACCAGACCGATGCGGTCTGATTTTCGCTGCGCCACAAATTTCCTCACAGAATCCTGCACGGCCTGCAAACGGGTTATGCCGCCTTCGACATCATTTTTTGCCATCGAACCGGAGACATCCAGAATCAGCACCACGTCGCGCATCGGTTTCTGAATATGCTGTGGCGGGGTCAGGTATTCCGGGCGGGCGAGAGCGGTAACCAGCAGGATCCAGATAATCCAGAACAAAACGCCGCTCAGTTTGCTGCTGCGAACCGGCTGGCTGTTGAGTTTAACTTCATCAATGAGCTCAGGCAGGAAAGGCACGCGCACGCGCTCTTTGACCTCGTTGTCCTGAGGCAGAAAGTAGCGGCTAAGCAGTGGCAGAAAGATCAGTAACGCGGCCCACGGCCAGGCGAAATCGAGGCGGCTCAGAAACTCAGACATCAGGCAGTTTCTCCAGCCAGTGTGTTAACTGTGATTGCAGACGGGCATTTTGCTTAGCGTCCAGCGCGTTATCCGGCTGGCAATACCGGTCGCTGAGTTGCTGACGCAAATCCGCGTCAATCGCCACTTGTTGCAGCAGTTGCTCCGGTGTCAGCCACTGACTGACGACGTCACGGGGCTGATGCATCAGCAGAATGCGTTTAATAAGTTCCAGCCAGCCGTCGGCGTCCTGCGGTTGTCGTAACGCGGCCAGTGCCTGGCGCCGCCAGAGATTACGCCGCCAGCGGGCGAGACGATAAAACAGGAAGATCAGCAGGATTGCAGCGAGCAGAGCCGCCAGAACATACCAGCCGGGAGGAAGAGGAAACCACGAAAACCGTCCGGGCAACGCGGGCTGGAACAAATCCGGTACACTAAATCCCTTTTCCAGCATTTAAAGCCCCCTTTGCATCTGCCGGATTAAATCCTGTGTTACCACAATCTGATTCACGCGGATCCCCAGCCTTGTCAGCTTTTTCTCCTGCGCGCCGAGACGGGTGGTGATGCTTTGTTGTATCTCATCGCGCAGCACGCCTGACAGGGAGAATGCCGCCTCATGTCCGCGATAGCGTGCGGCCAGATTACCCGAGGAGGGCAGGCGCCTGTGCAGATCGTCGAGGATCACAAATGCGCTGACTTCACTGCGCCGCCTCAGTGCGGCCAGCAGCGCTTCGCTTTGAGCATCCAGATCATGAAAGTCACTGATCACCGCCACCCATGAACCCGCCGGGATCAGTTGTCGCGCGTGTTGTAATACAGACGCCAGGGATAAGGTCGTGGCTGGTTCTGCCGGATATTGCTGCGCCAGTTGCTGGTTATAGGCCAGCAAATCATCCAGCATAAGATTGAGATTTGACGCTGGCGGGCGGCATTTTTGCAGCGTGTAATTCGTATCGCTGAACACGGCGCTGCCCAGCCGGTCACCGTCGTGCCAGCTGCGCCACGCCAGTAATCCGGCAATTTTGGCTGCCACCGCCGATTTGGTCTGTCCACGGGTGGCGAAAAACATGTCGAGGCGCTGGTCGACGACAATAAAGACCGGGCGCTCACGTTCTTCGTTATACAGGCGGATCCATGGTGTACGCAGGCGGGCTGTAGCCTGCCAGTCGATCAGGCGAACATCGTCACCGGCCTGATAACGCCGCAAGCTGTCGAAATTCAGACCGCGCCCTTGCTGGCGGGAAACGCGTTCACCCGCCAGTGCGCCGGGCGAAATTTGTCCCGGTGGATTTGACAGCAATTTCGCTTCACCGGCCAGCGCCATGAGCGTGTTGCGGTCAATCGTCAGCGGGTTTTCCATCAGGCCACCACGGCATCGAGCAACATACGAACGACGTCGTCCGGCGAACAGTTATCGGCATTGGCCTGATAACTGAGCATCAGCCGGTGGCGCAATACAGCAGGAGCGACAAGGCGGATATCTTCGGGGAGCACGGCGTCGCGGCCTTCCAGCCAGGCCAGCGCGCGCCCGCACCGGTCAAGCGCCAGCGTGCCGCGCGGACTGGCACCAAAGGTAATATAGCTGGCCAATGTGTCGCTGACACCCTGCGGATGGCGGGTCATTTCCACCAGATTCACGATGTACGTTTCCACCACCGGTGCCACATAAATCGCAGAGATTTCCTGCCAGCAGGTGGCAATATCCTGTTGAGTCAGCATCAGGCTTTCGGGTTCAGCCGCCGCTGGTTCTGACCCTGTATGCAGGTATTTCTGTTGCTGTTCGGCGCGCACCAGTTGCATCACTTTTTGCTCGTTTTCGCGCGACGGATAATCCACCAGCACTTTCATCAGAAAGCGGTCAAGCTGCGCTTCCGGCAGGGGCCAGGTGCCTTCCTGATCCACTGGGTTTTGCGTCGCCAGCACCATAAACACGCCGGGCAACGGCCAGGTTTTCCCCGCAACCGTCACATGGCGTTCTTCCATGGCTTCTAACAAGGCTGACTGCACCCTGGCGGAAGCACGGTTGATCTCATCGGCCAGAATAATGTTGCCGAATACCGGCCCCGGACGAAAACGGAACTGCTCTTCTTCGCGCGTGGCGTGCTGCTGATAAATCTCACTGCCGGTAATGTCAGAAGGCAGCAAATCCGGCGTGAACTGAATGCGGCTGAACTCACCTTCCACGTGCCGGGCAAGTTCACGAACGGCACGGGTTTTAGCCAGACCAGGCAAACCTTCGAGCAATACATGTCCGTCACACAGCAAGGCCACCAGCAACATACGCACCAGCGATTGCTGGCCGATCACCTGTTCATTCATCCGCTGCTCAAGCTGCAACAGTTTTTCTCTGTTTGTCATCGCTTCAATCCTGAGAAGTCACGTTTAACCAGCGTGGCAATCCCTACCAGCATCGGTTCGGCGTAATTAAAGAAGGCTTTGATACCGGGGCAGAGATAGTTCAGCCCGGCTTCGCCATCCGGTGCGCGCACGATGCGGTTTTTCGGGCATTCACCCCAGCACAGTTTCAGATACGGGCAGGCTTTGCAGTAAGCGGGCAGGGTATCTTTTTTCCCCATACCGAACGCTTTCTGCCGCTCGGAAAAGGCCATATGAGAAAGCTCAGTATCGGCGATATTACCGATCTGATATTCCGGATAGACGTAGTGATCGCAGGAATAAGTATCCCCGTTTTTCTCTACAGCGAGCCCTTTGCCACAAAATTCCGACGCGGTACAAATCTGCGCGGGCAATCCCATGGTCTGCGCAACGGCAGTTTCAAACAGATTGACCTGAACGCGGCCCAGATCGTTGTTCACCCATTCTTCAAACACCGCAATCAGGAAGGTGCCCCAGTCATTGGGATCTACCGACCAGTCGGTGACGACAGAATCGAGATCGCCCGGTTTTGCGCGGCGGGAGCCGGTCACAGGGATGGTCTCATCACGCCAGAACTGCGGGGCGGTGACTTTGAAATCGACCGGTTCGACGCACGGATTAAACTGGACGTAGGTTGCGCCCAGTTCACGGGTCATGAAACGGTATACTTCCAGCGGAAAACGGGCGTTGGTGCGGTTGACCGTCACCAGTGCGTTAAAGGGCACTTTGTATTTTTTCAGTGCCGCGACGCCCTGCATCACTTTGTCGAAAGTCGGTTTGCCGCTGCGCGTGACGCGGTAGCGGTCATGAAGTTCCCGCGGGCCATCAATGGAGATGCCCACCAGGAAATGATGTTCTTTGAGGAATTCGGCCCACTTATCGTTAATCAGCACGCCGTTGGTTTGTAAGTCGTTTTCGATACGCTGACCGGGCTTCTTGTACTGCTTCTGGAATTTCACGACTTTCTGAAAAAATTCCAAACCCATTAACGTCGGTTCCCCGCCTTGCCAGGAGAACACCACCTGCTCACCGTCCTGACCGTCAATGTACTGGCGGATAAAATTCTCCAGCACTTCATCACTCATGCCGGTGTGACGATCCTGGTGCAGCAGATCTTCTTTACTCAGGTAAAAACAGTAGGTGCAATCGAGATTACAGGTTGAGCCGGAAGGTTTGGCCATTACGTGGAAACGTCGCTTATATTCAGGGCCTTTGCCATCATATTTTTCAGCTGACGGGAGTGCTTTAACAGGCAATGTGGTGCTGTACTTCATCGCGCCTCCTGAATGGAATGCCGGGCAGTCGCCTGCCCGGCATAGGACGTGTATTAGTTATTCGCGTTGGCGCCCTGTTCAATCATCGCTGCCGCATCGGAAATCGTGAATGAGCCCGGTTTCTGACGTGGCGGGAATTCTTTAAAGGTATCCAGCATTTCTTGAACGTATTTCTGCGCGCCGCCCATCAGGAACAGACGGTCGTAGAACCAGGTTTGATAACCCATACCGTCGGAGCCTTTTTCAAGCGGATCTACTGCCAGATCGAAGATCATCGGTGCACGCAGTTTGGTGAACGGATAACGCCACAGATCCAGACCCGTATGTTCCTGGATCATGAAGTGCGCTTTCCAGCGTCCGTAACGGATAGCCAGCAGGTCGCCGTCATCGCTCCAGTAGAAGAATTCCTTACGCGGGTCTTCGCCTTTGCCCTGAATGAAATCGAGCTGGTTATAACCGTCGAGATGCACTTTGTAGGTGATGGACGGCGTTTTGTAGCCTTTCAGCAACTGTTGTTTGATATCTGGCGTACCGGCCGCAGCAATCAGCGTCGGGAACCAGTCATTACTGCCGAAGATATCGTTAATAATCGTGCCCGGTTTGATATGTCCCGGCCAGCGGATCATCGCAGGAACGCGGAAGCCGCCTTCCCAGCCGGTATTTTTCTCGCCCCGGAATGGCGTGATACCGCCATCCGGCCAGGTCGCGGTCATCGGGCCGTTATCCGTGGTGTAAAGCACGATGGTATTGTCTTCGATGCCCAGATCTTTAATCTTCTGCAACACTTCACCGATCATCTTGTCATGCTCAACCATGCCGTCGGCATAGGTGCCCAGCCCGGTGACACCAATGCTGGCGTCTTTCAGGTGAGTTTTGTTGTGCATGCGGGTGGTGTTAAACCAGGTGAAGAATGGCTTACCGGCTTTGGTCTGGCGTTCCATAAAGTCGTTATTTGCTGCCAGAGTTTCTTCATCCACTGTGCCCATACGTTTGATGGTCAGCGGGCCGGTATCCTCTATTTTGCCGTCAGCAGAGCTTTTAATCACGCCGCGCGGGCCAAATTGTTTACGGAAGGCCGGGTCTTTCGGATAGTCAGGGTTTTCCGGTTCTTCTTCCGCATTCAGGTGATAAAGATTACCGAAGAACTCATCAAATCCATGGGCGGTAGGCAGGAATTCGTCGCGGTCGCCGAGGTGGTTTTTACCAAACTGACCGGTGGCGTACCCCAGTTGTTTAAGAATATTGGCAATGGTCGGGTCTTCTTTCTGCAACCCTTGCGGTGCGCCTGGCATACCCACTTTACTCATGCCGGTACGGAAAGGCATCTGTCCGGTAATGAACGAAGAACGCCCGGCAGTAGAACTTTGCTCAGCGTAGTAAGACGTGAACTTCGCACCTTCATTGGCAATACTGTCAATGTTTGGCGTTTTATAACCCAGCATTCCCTGGTTATAGGTACTTAAATTCCAGTAACCAATGTCATCGCCGAAAATTACAACAATATTCGGTTTAGAGCTGTCTTGTTTGGGGGCATTTTCGGGCGATCCCGCTGCAGGCTGGGGAGTCGCTGCTGCCGCAGCACTTGATATCAGTGCGAGCATGCTGGCAACAATCGTTCGCCTGAAAGATACTTTGTCAACCATGGTGGTCACTCCGTTCATTAGGGGCAGGGATTAAGTCAAATTGAGTATAGTCAAGTTTTGAGTTTTTTCATTACATTTTGAATTAAAAGGTAATAATGACGTTTCAATTGATGAAATGAAAAATTAATCCTTTGATTTATGAGCTGCCGATCATGCCTTATTTTGGAAATAGGCAATGATTTAACTTGTTTAATTTTAAATTAAACAATTCATATTAATTTTCCCAGGGCGCTGACTTTTTGAAAAGGTACTGTGGGGGATTCAGATTTCTCCGCCTGATATTGTCATCAACACGGCGGAGTCAGGCTCAAAATTTATAGCTGTAATTCATGCTGAAAAAGTACAGGGAAGGATCCTGATATTCTCCTTTAATGAGTGGCGTTTTGACCCTCGATGACTCCATGGTCAGATACTCAAACGCCACCCCGACGTTACTGGCTGGGGTCAGCTGATATTGCGCCCCGGTGCCGAAACGCCACGCTGCGCCGGAAGGCGTAGTCAGCGAAGTATCATCCTGCGATTTATAAAAACTGCTGTCATAGGCGACACCGGCATTTAACCGCCAGGTATCATTCGGGCGGAACTGCGCCCCTAACGCCGTATGCCAGGTATCCTGCAATTTATTTTCACGTTCAAGCGGATTGTTGCCGGTGTAAATCTGATTGCTGCCGTATTCGCTCCAGTTCTGCCAGCCTAAATCGCCCATCACCGACCAGCGTTTATTGATGTCATGCACCACGCTCAGCATGAGCTGGTCGGGTGTATTCACTTGTGCCGCAAGCGGTAAGGTGTATTCAGCGTTATTAATCTGAGGGAAACGGGCTTTGGCATCAATGCTGAAATGGTATTGTGTTTTACTGGCATAATTGAGGCCAATACGGGTGTTTTCAGTGGCTTTGAATAAAATACCGGTACGGAAATTGAGCGCCCAGTCATGATCGTTTTGTTTTTTATCGTCGCCATCCACCTCACGGGTCAGCGAAAGAAAACCGTAATTAATCCCTAAACCAACACCCCAGGAGAGGCGCTCATTGACTTTCCAGGCCAGCGCCGGGCTGAGGGTTAAGCCGATAAGCGTGCTTTTCTTGATAAGACGATCAGCCGCCCAGTCGCCAAAATCCAGTCCCAGACCATAGTTCCCATAGAGTCCGATCCCGGCGGAAACTGAGTCATTCAGGCGCTGTGCGTAAAACATATTGGAACCCGGAAACCAGCCGATGGTATTGCCGGGACTTTTACCTTTCAGCGCGGAATTATCATCGAGAGAATAGGGCGTATGGCCATACAGCGCCTGTATTCCGCCGGTCAGCATATGGTCGGGAAGTTCGGTCATTCCCGCTGGGTTGGACATCAGCGTGGAGGCATCCTGCGCCCGCGCGGCCTGCCCTGCACCGGCCAGCCCGGTATCCTCGGTACCGATTTCATAAAGGTATAATCCCGCTGCCTGCGGGCTGGCAGAAAATAAAATTCCACTTATCAATAATGTAAGTCTTTTCATATTCCGCCTGTGATGTCAGTTCGAGTGCTGCCCCGTTATGCTCTTCTAACAAGTAGGAAAGGAATTCATTAATTGCAAATCTCAGATAACAAATAATAAAAAGATATTTCTGTTTGCTAGAAATAATTTCACTTACTGACTAGCCTTTACCGATGTACCATCCCAATGAAAAAACACGTTTCTTACTAATTTTGCAGGATATTGAGATGATAAATTCTGGCTGTATTGCCGTTCGTGACAGAAGAATTCCGGGTTTGCTTGTCGCGGTTCTCCTGTTTATTTCTCTTGCCTGTCAGCAGGTATTTGCAGCCACGGTTTTACCTTCCTGGAATGACTCAGCGACTAAAACCAAAATCACCGATTTTGTGCAAAAAGTGACACTGGAAGGCGGCGCTGATTACGTTAAACCGGAAGAACGCATTGCGGTCTTTGACAATGACGGTACTCTGTGGACCGAACAACCCGCTTACGTGCAGCTGGTTTACCTGATGGATCGCATCAGGGTACTGGCACCTCAGCATCCTGAATGGAAAAACCAGCAGCCATTTAAAGGCATTCTGGAAAACGACATGAAAGCCGTGGCGGCAACCGGCGATCAGGGGCTGATGGCGATTGAACATGCCGCAGATGCCGGGCTGACCACAGAAGCATTCAAAAAGAACGTCTCGGCCTGGCTGGAAACAGCCCGTGATCCGCGTTTCAAACGCCCTTACACCGAACTGGTTTTCCAGCCCATGCTGGAACTGCTGAGTTATCTGCGGGAAAACGGCTTCAAAACTTACATTGTGTCCGGCGGTGGCACTGATTTTATGCGTCCGTGGGCAGAAAAAACCTACGGTATTCCGCCGGAACAGGTGATTGGCTCTACCGATAAAGTAAAATTTGAAATCGACAAAAACGGTCATGCGCAGTTGATTAAACAGGGCGTCATTAATTTTATTGATGATGCTGAAAACAAACCGGTGGCGATCAACCGTTATATCGGGCGGATGCCCCTGATGGCGTTTGGTAACTCCGACGGCGACCTGCCGATGCTGCAATATGTTGCTTCCGGCACGGGTCCGCATCTGGTGCTGTATGTGCATCATGATGACGCTGCCCGCGAATACGCCTACGACCGCCAGTCGAGTTTTGGCCGGCTGGATAAAGGGCTCGATGAAGCAGCGAAAAAAGGCTGGCCGGTGGTCAGTATGAAAACGGACTGGAAAACCATTTTTCCAGACGTTCAGACGAAATAACGCATTCCTGCTACAGGATTGTTCTCTGCTCATGATGTGAGCGAAAGGGCGGAAATTAACATGAACAAGTTCAGCGGGACGCAAAAACTTCTGATAGTGGTCTGTTTGTGGTGGGCACCACAGGCGATGGCAGAAATGACTGAGCCGCAAGATGCCAGTTCCGATGGTCACACTTTTCCTATCTGGGGCGATGAGGCGCGTGCGCGCGGCTATTCCATTCCGCTGCCGTTTGGCGTCAATCTCAGCTACATGAACATGCGCCAGAACGTCGATGTCGACAGCATTACCTTCTCCGGCCTGAAACTGGGCGCGCACCCGATCCCTTCCGACATGTTTAATATTGATGTCGCTAAAACCCGCGAACGCAGCCAGACGGAAAACCTGCGCCTCGATATGTGGGTGTTCCCTTTCCTGAATGTCTACGGGTTGCTCGGGTACACCAAAGGTTCATCGGTGTCGAATGTTTCGGTGGATGCGGATCCGTCGCGATACACCGGTCTTGACCGTGTTATCGCTTCGTCAGTGCATAATCTGAACCGCAGCGGTGATTTGAAAGATATTGATTTTACACTCGATTTTCAGGGCAGAACCATTGGCACCGGCTTCACCCTGGCGGGGGGGTATGGCAACTGGTTTACGCTGGTCGATACCAACTATACCCGCACGGATTTTGACATCCTCGACGGCAGCATTTCGGCAGTGACAGTGTCACCTCGCGTGGGGTATCGATTTACTCTGCCGGGCGTGGCCGGGCCTTCGCACCTGAGTCTGTGGGTCGGCAGTATGTATCAGGACGTGCAGCAGGAATTTAAAGGCAAGCTTTCCGACTTGCATATGCCTGCCGAACTTCAGCCGTTGATTTCGACCGTCAATCAGGACGATGACGGGCGTTTTGACGTCAAACAGCATCTCAATTCGCCGTGGAATATGCTGGTCGGCGCGCAATATGAAATCACGCAAAACTTTAACGTGCTGTCAGAAATTGGATTCAACGACCGCAACAGTTTCTTTCTGGCGGGTGAATACCGTTTCTGATGAACAAGTCTGGATTATTGCTGGCGGGATTACTGACCCTGATGGCGTCGCCTCTGAACGCCGAAGTTCTGTCGCGTGAGGAGATCGACGGCTTTCTTAATAAACTCGGTGCGGATAACCACTTTGATGCCAGCAAAGGCGTGAACTGGAGTGTGCTGCCGGGGCCGTTTTACACGCCTGAGCTGAAACTTGGGCTCGGCACCGCCGTGGCGGGCGTTTTTCGTGTCAGTCCTGAAGATAAAGTGACGCAAAACTCATCGATTTCCTTTACCGGATTTGTCAGCAGCAGCGGTGCGCTGGGGCTGGGAATGACCAATTACACTTTTTTTCGTGACGATCAGTGGCGGCTGTTTATGGATGGCTCGCTGGCTAAAATCCCTACCGGTTTCTGGGGCATCGGCTATAACGCGGCGCAGGGGGATGAAATGAAATACACCGAGAATACGTTGCGTCTGCATCCGCAAATCTTCTACCGGCTGGCGGACAATTTTTATGGCGGCGTGGGCTGGGATTTCTCGACCATTCATGCCGATGTGGATGATCCGCACCAGAATGATTTATTCACACGCTACGGTGCGGATAAAAACTCGCTCAGCTCCGGCGGCAGTGTGGCGGTGAATTACGATACCCGTGATGTGATCACCCGCCCGCAGCATGGTCAGTTTTTCAGCGCTGAATACAGCGTTTTCGATCCGGCGACAGGTTCAGACACGCATTTCACCGCGTTGCAGTTGCAGTACAACCATTACCAGCCACTCAGCGACAGCGAGGTTCTGGCCTTTGATCTTTGGGGACGTTTTACCCAGGGCGACGTGCCGTGGGACCGGCTTTCTATGGCCGGCGATGATCGCCGTCTGCGTGGCTACTATCAGGGGCAATATCGCGATAAAGACGTGGTCAGCACCCAGCTGGAATACCGTAAAAAACTCAACTGGCGTAATGGTTATGTCGTGTGGCTGGGGGCGGGGGCGCTGGGCGACAAACCGGGGGATCTGACTTCCCATCCAATATTGCCTAACGCCGGAGCGGGTTACCGCTTCGAAGTGAAGCCCGACATGAATATTCGTCTGGATCTCGGATTTGGTCGCGACAGCGCCGGATTCTATTTTCAGATTGCGGAGGCCTTTTGAGAATCAGGATTTTGCGGGCCTTATTGCTCGGCATGGCGGCATTGAGCCATGCACAAATTTCACATGCACACGCACCGGACGCACAAATTTTGCCGGTGGAATCGGCATCCCGCGTGGGAACGGTTGCGAAACATCTGGCTGCGCCTGAATCGCTGCGGCCGTGCTGCGCATTTGGCTATGATCTGCACGTCCGCGCCATTGGGGTGCCGGTGCCGTTTTATCAAATCGGCAATGTGCTGACGGTCGCAACGCTGGGAAAACATCATTACAACGACAGCCGCTTTGCCGCAGTGAAAAATATCGCGGGGCTGAGTGAGGAAAAAAGCGGGCTGATTTACAGCCATCGTGGCGGGTTCATTGATATCGCCCATGTCCGTGATACGGCGGATAATACTTTCTACCTGTTCACCCGGATTTATCCGCGGCTCGGCAGTGACTGGCGTCTGTTTTACAGCGAGGAACTGGGGCTGCGGCGCATTCAGCTCAAACACTTTACGCCGCCGTCCTCTCCGGCTGAGCGTTATACGCTAGCCGCCTGGCTGGCGGGGCATCTGGCATTCCAGCTGGCGCAATGGCATGAAATTGCCCAGTGGTACGGCTTTCAGTCAGTGGCGGGTTTCTCCGAAGAAGTGTCGGCCTTTTCACCGGAAGATTTGTATTCCAATCTGCTCGGCGCACGGCTGGCGATTAACGTGATCCTGCAAGGTAACGCTGGAACGACCGCGAAATATAATGCCGCGATGGATGTCGCGTTGCGTGACGTACTGGTCAAACTGGGGGCCGTCAGTGAGGCGGAAACCGGGCAAAAGTTTCATGAAATTGACGGTGACTGGTGGAACAGCAAACGTCGCGTGCCGGACAAATTTCTGGTGCTGAACCGCAATTATGATTTGAGCGAAACCCGCTATCCGACGCCGGTGCCTTTCGAGCGCACCGCGCCTTATCAACTCACAATGCCTGAAAAAGTGGCGGGATATACGCTGTCTCAGCTTGGACAACTGCAAATTTATACCGGTAATGATATGCGCGGGCTTAAACCGCCGGAGCATTTCTATGAGCCTTCACAATTCCCGGCACTGGCGGAAAAGGCGAAATATGCCGACCAGATCCAGTTGCAGAAACTGAATAAATAATTGCAGCGGGGGCGGCTATGTTATTAAGGATCGCGAAGTTAAGCCGGAACGGGCTGTTGCTGTTTCTGGCGGGAATATCGCAAACCAGTGCTGCCGGACAGATTGACCCGACAGATACTATGCCGGATATGAGCAATTATTTGCGGGAAAATCCTTACAGTTTTCTGCCTGTTCCTGTGGTGATCACTGAACCTGCGGTCGGTTACGGCGGCGGATTATTTGGGTTGTTTTTGCATGATACCGACGAGGATAAAAACGCCGATCCGCTTAAGCCTCACGTTCCGGCGGCGATGAGTGCGCTGGGCGGCGGTGGGACACAAAATGGCACCTGGTTTGCCGGTGGCGGCCATCGCCATACCTGGAATGACGACAGCATCCGTTATCTGGGCGCTGCCGGTTATGCCGATATCAATCTGGATATTTATTCCGGCGATATCGCCGGGTTTGGAAATGGCAGAAGCGTAAATACCACCACGCGCGGCTACGGTGGAATGCAGAAACTTCAGTTTCGCGTCGCCGGATCGCCAATATTCGTCGGTGTTTCTCAGTTTTATGCCCATATGCAAATCTCCGCAGATGATAATCCCGTGGTAAACCGCGTCTTTAAGCAGGTGCTGGGGGAATCGAGCACCACTTCCGGCGTGGGGCTGGTGGCCGAATATGATTCTACTGATAACTTGTTTTATCCCCGTAACGGCCTGTCTCTGACCGGCGAATACCAGTTCTACACGCATTTTCTCAGCGGCGATTACCGCTATGACCTGCTCAATATTGACGGGCGCTATTTCTACCCGCTGGGCACTGATTTTACGCTGGTGGTGGCCGGGAATTATCAGTCGCTGTCGCGCCATGACAAACACCTTCCGCCAATGGCAAGGCCCTACATCAATTTGCGCGGGATTTCCCGTTACCGGTATCAGGGGGATTATGTCAGCACGGTGCAGACCCAGCTGGAGTGGCAGGTCACGCCGCGCTGGATAGTGCAGGCGTTTACCGGTGCGGGGAGCGCAGGTAAAACGGCAGGGAGTTTATATCAGCAAACCGAAGTGGCGTGGGGCGGTGGTTTTCGTTATCTGATTGCAAGCCAGTTCGGGCTTTATACCGGCATTGACGTGGCATTCAGCGACAACGAACAGGCGTTATATTTCAATCTGGGTGCCGGGCTTTAATTCAGCGGCCCGTCATCTGCCTGCAAATTTTTAACACAAACGCAAAATAATCCACGACAATTACTCATGCCGGATATATTTATCCAAAAATCATAAATAACATTTACAGTAATAAAGACATAGACCGGGCTTGTTTAAGCCTTATTTAGATTGCCTGATTCAGAATAATAGTATTAAAAATATCCTTTATGAAAGTTTGAAGGGATATTAAATAACGTATTGCTTACTGGGATTATGACCATGAATACCGGTGAATCAATAAATTATCTGAGGTCTTAGCTGTATTCTGATGCGTATGTTTAACCGAATGAGTCTTTTATTAGCTCTGGTTTTTACCGGACCGGCAGCGGCTAAAAATGAGGCCAGTGAACTGAGTTTATACTCCATCAATACCGGATCTTTTGTTTACCATATGACGGGGAACGTAGGGGACTACAACGAAATTTTCAAGAATAAGTTCTTCTCTGTCGAACGTAAATTCTCTCCGGAATCGAAGAACAGTCTGCTGGTAGGCACGATGAAAAACAGCTTTAACGATCGCTGCCTGTCGGTGGGTATGAGAAGGGACTTGATGGAACTCAACGCCAAATGGAGGGTGAAAGGGGTCTATGCGTACACGGGAGAATTCTTTGCAAAAGCATTCAGCGATTGCGGCAATCACGGTTCATATCATGATTTTAAAAAAGTCACCGGCATAGGTTTTTCGCCTTACATCTACCACGCGATCCAGTACAACCCGACCACTTTCTTCGGCGTTGAAGCGGGGATCATTGCGCCTGACATTTTTGCAACCAGCATTCAGTGGAGTTTCCGGTAAAGGTCTGAGATAAATAGTTTTTTTCAATGTGGTAAACCCTCCTTATATATCGAAAATAGTATTCGGATTTTCTTCAGATATTCTTTTTATTCCCTGCGTCTATACTCAAATTCTGGCTGATGCTGTTCGATTGCCCACTGATGTTTTTTCATTAAGGCGGTGGCTGACGTGCTCAAAAAAATTTCCGGTATTTTAGGCCTGCCGTTATTACTTGCTCTTCCTGCGGGTCAGGCGGATCCATTAAACTTATATTCGATTAACACCGGTTCCTTCGTTTATCATCTGACCGGTAACCACGGGCAATATACCGAGAAATTTGATAATGATTTCTACTCGGTCGAAAGAAAATTCTCAGAGGATTCAAAATATAGCGTGTTAGTCGGTACGATGAAAAACAGCTTCGACGACCGCTGTATTGCCATCGGGATGCGCCGCGACTGGGTGGAGGGCAACACGGGTTGGGTGTTCAAAGGTGTGTACGGCTACACCGGCGAGTTCTTTTTCGATGCCTTCAAACACTGCGGTGACGATGGCTCTTATGCTGATTTCAAGAAAGTCACCGGCATTGGCTTCTCGCCGTATATTTATCACGCCATTCAATACAACTTCACTGATTATTTTGGCGTTGAAAGCGGGATTATTATCCCTTCGGTATTTGTTATCAGCGTGCAGTGGAGTTTCAGATAACGCCACTGCACAGAGCGTTTTCGCTTAGCCAAGCAGGCCAAGATGCTCGACCAGAATTGAGGTGCCGATGCCAATCAGCACCACGCCACCGAGGATCTCCGCCCACTTGCCAATCGCTGCGCCGAGAAAACGGCCCAGCAGCATACCGGACGTTGCCATGATAGTGGTGGCCGCGCCAATCGTCAGTGCCATCACCAGAATATTCACCTGAAGGAACGCCAGACCCACGCCGACGGCCATGGCATCGAGACTGGTGGCGACAGCGGTGGTGACCAGCAGCCAGAAACCGTGACGGCGCGGTGCTTCGGTCATTTCTGCGGTGTCTTTTTTAAAGGCTTGCACAATCATGCGGATACCGAGGATCAGCAGCAGGGTGAAGGCGACCCAGTGATCCCAGCTCATAATAAACTGACTGGCCGCCAGACCAATACCCCAGCCGATCACCGGTGTAATCGCTTCAATCACACCAAAAATAAGTCCGGTACGTATTGCCTCTTTCAATGGCGGACGGTGCAGCGCTGCGCCTTTTCCGATGGCCGCAGCGAAGGCATCCATGGACATGCCAAACGCCAGAATGAGGATAGTATAAAGTTGCATAAACGGACCAGTCAGGCCTTCGGGAAGAAAAAGGCTGTTTATTAAAAGATGCGCGCAGTTTGCCACAGAACTTAAAATAAAAAAACCATAATATTCAATGTGTTATAGTATAGGTTAAGAATGTTAGCACAGGCTATATTTGATTGAAATGCCCGCGAATTGCTGAAAATGGCAGCGGCAGGAATGAAAAACATCAATCATCATAACGATTTATCGCGAGCCGCTATTATTGTGCAAATCCCACCTGCAAAGGCTCGCTCTCCCTCACCGCGCGGCGTAGACGATAAATGTCACCACACCAAATATCTCCAGCGATTCTTCATCCTGAAAAGTGATCGGGGAATAGTTCGGATTCATCGGTACCAGCTGGAGCACCGGATGCGTCCGCAGTTTCTTCACTGTGAATTCACCGTCCACCGCCGCTACCACGATATCGCCGTCAACCGCCGTCAGGGCGCTGTCCACCACCAGTAAATCGCCTTCGTTGACGTTAGCATCGCTCATCGAATGGCCGGAGACACGGATAAAATAGGTCGCGCTGGGATGGGCGATCAGCAACTTGTTCAGATCGATCCGTGATTCCACGTAATCCTGCGCCGGAGAAGGAAAGCCGCAAGGCACACGATCCAGGAATAACGGCAGGGTAATTTTTTGCAGATGTTCTGCGGGGATATTCAAAATCATGCTCATTTCTCGTGATACTGGTTTTATATACAGTATTCACGCCGGTGGGGTACGGATCAAGCCCGTCAGTGGCAGAAAAGAGTAATTGGCTGATCGGCGGGAGAATTTATTTTTGTGCGTGGCAGCAGTGACGCCGTGTGCCTTTTACCTCAGGAACGCTTTTACTTTGCGTAAAGTAATCGATTACAATCTTACGAAAAGGTGATTTCAAAAGAGGACAGATGATGAGTGAAAAAATTCGGGTCGGGCTGGTAGGCTACGGTTTCGCCAGCAAAACGTTTCATGCCCCGCTGATTGCGGGAACGTCTGAAATGGAACTGGCGGCAGTATCGAGCAGTGATGCCACCAAAGTACACGCCGACTGGCCGGGAATGCAGGTAGTGGCGGATCCGCAGAGTTTGTTCGATGATCCGACGCTAGATCTTGTTGTGATCCCGACACCTAACGATACGCATTTCCCGCTGGCGCAGGCCGCACTCAATGCCGGAAAACATGTGATCGTCGATAAGCCTTTTACCGTGACACTGTCACAGGCTAAAGAGCTTGATGCGCTGGCTAAATCCAAAGGCCTGCTGCTTTCTGTATTCCATAACCGCCGCTGGGACAGCGATTTCCTGACGCTGAAAAAACTGATTGCCGACGGAACGCTGGGTGAAGTGAGTTATCTGGAATCGCATTTTGACCGCTTCCGTCCCGAAGTTCGTCAGCGCTGGCGCGAGATGAAAGGGGCTGGCAGCGGTATCTGGTACGATCTTGGGCCGCACATTATCGACCAGGCTTTGCAGTTGTTTGGTGCGCCGTCGTCGATTCAGGTGGATATGGCAGAACTGCGTCCCGGCGGTCAGACCACCGATTACTTCCACGCCGTGCTGTCTTATCCGCAGCGTCGCGTCGTACTGCACGGCAGCATGCTGGTGGCGGCAGAATCTGCACGTTTCCAGGTACACGGCCTGCGCGGAAGTTACGTGAAATATGGTCTGGATCCACAGGAAGATAATCTGAAAGCGGGCGCACGTCCGCCTGCGGAAAACTGGGGGCATGACGCGCGTGATGGCGTACTGACGCTGGCCGAAGGCGATCAGATGACGACGTCTGTCTGCCCGACATTACCGGGTAACTATCCGGCTTATTATCATGCCATCGCCGAAGCCATTCAGGGTAAAGGGCAGAATCCGGTGACCGCGGCTGACGCCATTGCGGTGATGGAGTTAATCGAGCTCGGGCAGGAATCCGCTGAAAAAGGGCAGACGCTTCGTCTGCGGTAATTTCCCCTGCGCTAAACCTTTCGGGCGGCATCATGTCGCCCGTTTTAATCCTTCGTTTTAACCCTCCGTTATCACTCTCCGATTGTTCCCACTCGCTCCCTTCAGCTTCCTGAATTTCCGGCTGTAAAAGATAACAGTTTGTTAATGAAATGAAGTAAATGTAGCGACTATACTCTGTGAATGGGGCGACACATGTCGTACCGGGAGATTGCGAAGCCATTCATGAAGCATACAAAAAATAAATCATCACTGCTGACTGTAACCGTGGCGTGTATTGGTGTCGTCTATGGCGATATCGGTACCAGCCCGCTGTATACCCTGCGCGAATGCCTGACCGGTCAAGCGGGTATCGCCGTGACCCAAAGTGCGTTATTCGGCTTTCTGTCGCTGATATTCTGGCTTCTGATGCTGGTGGTGTCGGTGAAATACATCAGCTTCGTGATGCGCGCAGATAACGACGGCGAGGGCGGTATTTTGACCCTGATGTCGCTGGCCATTCGTAATATTAACCCGCGCTGGATCCCGGCGATTATGTTTATCGGGCTGGTGGGCGGCAGCTTTTTCTATGGTGACGGGGTGATCACGCCCGCCATTTCGGTACTTTCGGCGATTGAAGGGCTGGAGATTATTGAGCCTTCGCTCGACCGGTTTATCATTCCATTTTCGATTGCCGTTCTGACGCTGCTGTTTTTCATTCAGAAAAATGGCACCGGCAGCGTGGGGAAAATCTTTGCCCCGGTCATGGTGCTGTGGTTTATCACCATCGGCGCACTGGGGATCAGCGGCATTATGCGCAATCCCGATGTATTACAGGCGCTGAATCCGTACTGGGCACTGCATTTCTTTGTGGAATTTAAAACCGTATCGTTCTTCGCGCTTGGCATGGTAGTGCTGTCGGTGACCGGCGGCGAAGCGCTGTATGCCGACATGGGGCATTTCGGTAAAAAACCGATCCGCATTGCCTGGTTTGTCCTGGTCGGGCCTTCGCTGGTGATGAATTACTTCGGGCAGGGCGCGTTGCTGCTCAGTAAACCCGAAGCCATTGTGAATCCGTTTTTCCTGCTCGCTCCCGGCTGGGCGCTGATCCCGCTGCTGATCCTGGCCACGCTGGCGACGGTGATTGCCTCGCAGGCGGTGATTTCCGGCGTGTTCTCCCTGACGCGCCAGGCCGTGCGTATGGGCTATCTGCCGCCGATGCGCATCATCTACACCTCTGACGAAGAATCCGGCCAGATTTACATTCCGGTGGTCAACTGGCTGCTGTATTTCGCAGTGCTGATTGCCATCGTCAGCTTTAAACATTCCAGCAATCTGGCGTCGGCCTACGGGATTGTGGTCACCGGCACAATGGTGATTACGTCGGTACTGATTGGCATTGTGATGGTCAAAAACTGGGGATGGAAAACCTGGGCTGGCGGGCTGATGATGGCGGCGCTGCTGCTGATTGACGTGCCGCTGTTTGCCGCGAACTTAACCAAACTGTTCTCCGGCGGCTGGCTGCCGGTAGCCATCGGGGTGACCATTCTGCTGATTATGCTCACCTGGAAAACCGAGCGTTCGCGCCTGCTGCGCCGCCTGCGACAGGATCCGGAAGCGCTTGAGGCGCTTATCGCCTCACTGGAAAAAGCGCCGCCGAAACGCGTGCCGGGCACGGCGGTGGTCATGTCTCGCGGGCAATATGAAGTACCGCTGGTGCTGCTGCATAATCTTAAGCACAACAAAATTTTGCACGAGCGTGTGGTGCTGCTGACGGTGGTGACTGAGGACGTGCCGTACGTTCATAATGTGAAAAGGGTGACGATTGAACAGCTCTCACCGGCATTCTGGCGGGTCATTGCCAGTTATGGCTGGCGGGAAACGCCGAATGTGACGGATATTCTCTACCGCTGCGGGCTGGAAGGGCTGAAATGTACGATGAATGAGACGTCGTTCTTTATGTCACGGGATACGTTTACGCTGGGCGAACCCCGGCCGTGGTACTTAAAAGCGCGCGGGAAACTGTTTCAGGTTTTGCAGCGCAACTCTTTGCGTGCGCCTGAGCATTATCATATTCCGCCGAACAGGGTGATTGAACTGGGTGCGGTGGTGAAATTCTGAGGACTTTCCCCGCCTGTGCGGCGGGGAAGTAAATTACGCTTGCGGCGCGGAAGTCAGGTCAGTGATATCCGGCGTGGTCGAACCCTGCGTCGCTTGTGAGGTTTGCGACGAAGTGGTTGGCGTCAGCTCGGTAACGGCTGGTGTCTGCGTGGCTGGCGCGGCAGTTTGTGTCTGCTGAGTGGCTGCCGGTGTCGCAGGCGTAACGGTTTGCGTCGGCTGGGTCGCAGGTGTTGCAGGTGTTGCGGTCGTTGTCGACGTTGCAACGGTTGCAGACGTCTGCTGAGTGGCTGCCGGTGCAACAGTTTGCGTCGCCGGAGCCGCTTGCGTTGCTGCGGTGGCCGGTGCAGCTGAAGCCTGCGACTGTTCGGCAGTTGCCGGTGCTTCAATGTCTTTCGGCAGCGTCGGAACCGGTTCTGCCGGAATCGATTCTGACTTCGGTTTCGGTACCGGCGTTGATGCGCGAACCAGGAACGTCGGTTTGAGATTCGCCACAGAATAGGTCACATGGCTGACGACATCGCGCGATGTCGCCACGTCGACCGGCGCGATGGTGACGCGGCCAATCAGTGAACGGGCATAGCCGCCGACTTTATGTTTACCTTCCGGAAGCTGGACTTCCAGGCTTTCGCCGGTTCCCAGCGCACCGGCATCTTTGTCATCGATGGTGACATACAGTTTAGTGCCATCATCGGTTTTCGTCGGGACGTGCGCTACGGTCAGGCGCGTCGAGCCAAAATCGAAAGCCGGTGCCTGGTCGGCGGTTTTCGTTTTTGCGCATCCTGTCAGGGCTAAAACGGCTGCCACAGCAGCCAGGGTGAAGCGATAACTCATAATGCGACGTCTTCCTTTAAGG
Organism: Rahnella bruchi; assembly: GCF_003614975.1. GTDB lineage: Bacteria > Pseudomonadota > Gammaproteobacteria > Enterobacterales > Enterobacteriaceae > Rahnella > Rahnella bruchi. Next base: position 29,968 of record NZ_QZWI01000011.1, read on the forward strand.
GATTTTTGTGATCTGCGTTCCAATATACCCGATCCCACGGAAGAGATGAACGCTCTTACAGGGAACTCGGAGGAGTCTGCTGTCTGCGTTGAGCCGTTTTGGTGACAAAATCCCGGACGATCGCCGCCACTTGCTCTGGCGCTTCGACCGGTAATAAATGTCCAAACCCGGCCAGAAAATGTACATCCGCAGAAGGATAGCTCGCAATGATGTGCGCCTTCACGACGTCAATAGGATCAACACGGTCCAGTTCCCCCGCCACAATCGCTACCGGCACGTTGATCTGTGCGGCGTGGTGGTGAAGATCTTCTGCCATGCCGGTGTCAGTCCATCCGCTGATCGCCTGCGGGCTCATTCGCAGCGCATCGGCGATCAGCTGTTCACGTTGGACAGTTGCAACCGGGGTACCGGTGAGTACATTTTCCAACGTCCAGATAACGGCTTCACGGCTGGCATACGTACTTTTCATTTGCTCGCGTTGTTCCTGCGGAAAATTCATCGGTGACAGCGGTGACGATGCGACCAGCACCAGACCTTCCAGTCCCAGCGGACGTTCTGACGCCAGCAACTGCGCCGCTTTACCGCCCATCGAGTGCCCGACCAGAACATAGCGTTTCAGCCCGAGCGCGGCGATCACACCCCGGACATCATCTGCATGGTCCTGCACCCGGTAACCTTTTGCGGGCGCGTCAGATCCTCCCGCGCCGCGGGCATCCAACGTGATACAGCGGAATGTGTCACGTAGTCGCGCCACCACGTCATCCCAGGTGCGCGAAGACCCGCCCCAGAAATGCTGAAATATCAGCGCCGTTTCACCTTTTTGTGTGTCGTTAACGTTCAGATTGATGCCGTTGATTAACATTTTCATGAGTTATTCTCTTTGAAGTTGCGTCCGGAAGTCAGCCGCTTTATGACTATTTTCTCCTGTGACATTAAAGTGTTGAACAGGCTAAATTATCTGTAGTGTATTAACTCAAAGTACATACAAAGTGAGGCGTCATGGATCGTTTTATGAGCTTGTCGGTGTTTGTAAGTGCCGTCGAAGAAGGCAGCATAGCTGCTGCGGGAAGGCGTTTCGGTCTTTCTGCCGTCATGGCGGGTCGGTATCTTTCCACGCTGGAAAAGTCACTTTCGGTCAGGTTGATTGAGCGCACCACGCACAAACTGAACCTGACCGATGCGGGGCAGGCGTATTTCGTTCGCAGCAAACATATTCTCGAGGCGCTGGAACAAGCTAATGAAGAAGCCGCTGATCGGCAAACTACGCCGCGTGGCGCATTGCGCATTGCCGCGCCTGTCACGTTTGGCTCAATGTATCTTGGGCCAGTTATCGCGAAATTTATGGCGGATTTTCCTGAAATAGAGGTCGCTTTGCAGTTGCAGGATCGCTTTGTCAGTCTGGTTGAAGAGGGCGTCGATATTGCCGTCAGGATCGGAACGTTGCCGGATTCGGATCTGGTTGCCCGTAAGATAACTGACTATCGCCTGATGGCCTGCGCTTCGCCAGGCTATCTGGCAAAAGCGGGAATGCCGGAAAGACCCTCAGACTTGCAAACACATCAGCTGCTCGGTTATATCGGCGCGGTCACGGCGCAGCCCTGGAGTTTTGTCAATGAACAGGGCCAGCCTGTTTCGCTGGACTGCCGCTGCCGTTTTCTGGCGAATAATACCGCCGTGATGCTCGACGTGGCGTTGTGCGGTACGGGTATTGTGTATGGCCCTGATTTCGTTTTCGCCAGAGCGCTGGCGGAGGGAACACTGGTGCCGGTATTGCCTGCTTACACTTGCCCGGCATTGCCTTTACATGCCATTACGCCCACCGCGAAACACGTTAATTTCAAAACGCGTTTGTTTATCGACAGGCTGAAACAGGCATTTGGAACAGATGTTCAAAATGTCTTGTAAGCGACAACTTTCAGTTGAAGCACTTCGGCAATTTGTGTATTTTTATGCAAATTAATTGCATAAAATAACAATCAAACGGGAGTGACCATGCTTAAGTCGTTAATTTTCACCGGGTGCCTGCTTTCTTCGTTAATCACATCTGCTTATGCCGCGCAGACCACGTACGTCGTCGGTTCCGGCGGAACATACCGTCCGTTCGAATATGAAAACAGCCAGAAACAGCTGGAAGGTTTTGATATCGACATCATCAAGGCCATCGCCAAAGCCGAAGATTTTGACATCAAACTGGTTAACACGCCGTGGGAAGGGATTTTTGCGACCCTGAATTCCGGTGACCGTGACATCATTATTTCCGGCATCACCATTACCGATAAACGTAAAGCGATGGTGGCTTTCTCCGCGCCGTATTTCCCGGCAGAACAGTCCATCGTGGTGCCTGAAGATTCCAAAGTGGATTCCGTGGCCGCCCTGAAAGGCCAGAAAGTCGGCGTGGTGAACTCGAGCACCGGCGACATTGTGGTCTCCAATGAACTGGGCAAGAATAGCACTGATATCAAACGCTTTGATAACACCCCGCTGATGTTGCAGGAACTGGCTGAAGACGGTATCGGCGCGGCTGTCGGTGACGTGGGCGTGGTGAAGTACTACATCAAATCTCATCCTGAAAAAGCGCTGAAACTGGTACCGGACGCGAAATTCGAACGTCAGTATTTCGGTATTGCCGTCGCCAAAGATAACACCGAGCTGCTGGGTAAAATCAACGCCGGTCTGAAGAAAATCGTGGCTGACGGCACTTACGCTAAAATCTACGAAACCTGGTTTGATAAGAACGTACCGACACTTCCAGCTGAGTAATATTCCCAACCAGAACAACGTGAAGCAGGGGCGGTAAAACGCCCCTTAACAAGGACAGGTATGACCGGATTTCGCTGGGAGATAATCTCAGAATATGCGCCGCTGTTTGTGCAGGGCGCACTGATGACCATCAAATGCACCATTATTTGTGTGATTTTAGGCACCACCTGGGGCCTGCTGCTGGGGCTCGGACGGATGGCCCGCGCCGACGACGGCCCATGGAAACACGTTTTGCGTTTTGCCGTGCAATGGCCGGTGCGTATTTACGTCAGTGCCTTTCGTGGGACGCCACTGTTTGTGCAGATTATGGTGGTTCACTTTGCCTTAGTGCCGCTGTTTATTAATCCGCGTGACGGCATTTTAGTGGTGAACGGCCTGATGTCTTCGGATTTTGCCCGCGCACTGCGCTCTGATTACGGCGCATTCTTATCCTGCGTGGTGGCGATCACCCTCAACGCCGGAGCCTATGTTTCCGAGATTTTCCGTGCCGGTATTCAGTCTATCGACAACGGTCAGATGGAAGCTTCCCGCGCGCTGGGAATGGGCTGGGGCAAAACGATGCGCAAGGTTATCCTGCCACAGGCGTTTCGCCGAATTCTGCCGCCGCTCGGTAATAACGCCATCGCGATTGTGAAAGATTCCTCGCTGGCTTCAGCGATTGGCCTTGCTGATCTGGCGTATGCCGCGCGTACCGTTTCCGGCGCATACGCCACCTACTGGGAACCCTACCTGACCATTTCACTGGTTTACTGGGTTCTGACTTTCCTGCTCTCGCTACTCGTACAACACATGGAAAAGAGGTTTGGCAAAAGTGATTCACGTTAAGGACTTACAGAAACAGTTTGGCGAAACCCACGTGTTGCGCGGTATTTCCTGTGACATCGCAGAGAAAGAAGTGGTGTGCATCATCGGGCCTTCCGGCTCCGGTAAAAGTACCTTTCTGCGTTGTCTGAATGCGCTGGAAAAGCCCAACGGTGGCGAAGTGGTGGTGAACGGTTTTGCGGTGCACGATCCGAAAACCAACCTGAACACGCTGCGTTCCGGCGTCGGTATGGTCTTCCAGCGCTTTAATCTGTTCCCGCACATGACGGTGCTGGAAAACCTGATTATGGCGCCGATGTCACTGAAAGGTTTATCGAAAGCCGAAGCGGTAATGCGTGCCGAAAAGCTGCTGCAAAAAGTCGGGCTGATCGACAAAATCGATGCCTGGCCTTCCAGTTTATCCGGCGGTCAGCAACAGCGCGTGGCGATTGCCCGTGCGCTGGCAATGGAACCTTCGATCATTCTTTTCGATGAACCCACCTCTGCGCTGGATCCGGAACTGGTCGGCGAAGTGCTGGCAGTCATGAAACAGCTGGCACTCGAAGGCATGACGATGGTGATCGTGACGCACGAAATGGGCTTCGCCCGTGAGGTGGCCGACCGCGTGGTGTTTATCGATCAGGGTGTGATTCAGGAACAGGGGCCACCGGCGCAACTGTTTACTGCACCGGAAAACCCGCGAACCCGCGAGTTTTTGAGTAAAGTATTGTGATACGGCGGGCGCTTTAATCAGCGCCCGTTTTCTTTGATGCGATGGGGTCCGCCATGCAGAATTTCCATTCTTATTGTATTTCAGCCTCCGGCGAAGAAAGGGGAGAAGGCGATTTAAGCGCGCGTTTCCCTTACTGGAGCTTCACGAAAACCGTGATCGCCATTTGCGCGTTGAAACTCTGTGAAAGTAGGGTTGTGGATCTGGATAGCTGCACAGATGGCGGGGCTTACACGCTGCGGCAATTGCTCAATCATACCGCCGGTTTGCCGGATTATGGCGCGCTGAAAACTTATCACGAAGCCGTCGATGCAGGAGAAAACCCCTGGTCGCGCGAAAAATTACTCAGTGTCGCTTTAGCCAAAGGCATGCTGTTTGCGCCGGGTGCGGGATGGTCTTATTCCAATATCGGCTACATGCTGGCACGCGAACACATTGAAGCGGCATCCGGGCTGAGTTTCGCGCAACTGGTGGCAGATATCGTCACGACACCGCTCGGGCTGGCCAGCATCGCGCCTGTGACCACGCGCGAAGAATTTGCCCAACTTCACTGCGAAGCTGCCGGAAAATACCATCCGGGCTGGGTGTATCACGGCTGTCTGGCGGGGAATGTACAGGACGCCGCCAGACTGTTGCACGGATTATTCAACGGTAAACTTCTGAGTGCAGCATCGCTGGCAGAAATGCAGGCGACAATTCCGCTAGGTGGAGCCCTCGAAGGGCGTCCGTGGACAGAATGCGGATACGCGCTGGGACTGATGAGCGGCGCAATGGGGAACGCCGGGCGCTCAGCCGGTCATTCAGGCGGCGGCCCGTCGTGCGTGAACGCGGTCTATCACTTCCCGGATCTCCCTGAACCGGTGACCGGCGCCTGTTTCACTGACGGGCATCACGAAGGCGTAGCCGAAAATGAGCTGGGCAGGTGGGTACAAAACTTCGGCTAAAGGGGCGAAAGGGACTCAGGATGATGACAACAAATACACAGCTTATTGCCGTCGGCATCCCGAAAATAGGCACCGTAGTAATCCGCATGATAATGCGGACGTAGTCCCGGTGCGCCTTCATCTGTCGCGCCGTTTGCCATCGCGAACTGGTAGATCCGGTCCACGGTATCGCGCCGCTCTGCCAGTAATGCCACCATCTGACCGTTTCCCGCACTGGCTGTTCCGTAGTCATGAGGCTGGCCGATAACAAACAACGGCCTTGGCGCGCCAGGTGCCATCCACGCCGCCCAGGGTTTTTCCTCGTCGCAAAACTTAAGTACATGACCCAGTTCTGCCATCACTGCTGAATAGAAAGTAAAAGCCCGCCTGAAATCATTAACGCCGATACAGATGTGAGAAATCATAGATACCTCGAAAATAACCAAATACAAGGAGGAGTAAGTGTATTTTAAACTCTGAGATTAGCCAGGATTACTATTTAATCATTCATAATTCATGGCATCAATACCACTGAGCAGTAAATATGCACACAGGATTTAGGCGTCTTTTGTTTTATTTAAATAATGGCATTATGAATTCTCATTTATTAAATAAAAGGACGTTTAAAATGGCTATTCCTTGATATATATGGCTGAAAGATGATGGTGGCGCGGATATAAAAGGCTCTGTCGACGTTAACGGACGTGAAGGAAGTGTGGAGGTGATCAGTTTTAGTCACGGAATGTATCTTCCGGTTGACGGGCATTCAGGGAAAATCATGGGTAACAGGGTCCACTCACCTTTGCGATTTGAAAAAGAGTTTGATACCTCATCACCATTCCTTTATAAGGCAGTCTCTGAAGGTATCCAGTTAAAATCAGCCGAACTGAAGTGGTACCGGATAAGTGATGCCGGGCAGGAAGAAGAGTATTTCAATATGTTAATGGAGAATGTTCACGTCGTGTCGATTTCCCCTTTCATGCACAACTACAAAACCCCCGCGGCCAGATTGCAAAACCACATGGAAACAGTGGAGCTCCGTTACGAAAAAATCACGTGGAAACACCATGATGGCAATCTGATCTACAGCGATTCCTGGGACAGGCGCTAATGCCTTTACCTAATAATCTCCCTGATGAATTTGCTGACACGTTAATCAACACCTTCTACCTGCCGGTACCGACTCGCCTGTGGGGAGGATTGCAACCGCAATTCCCGCCCAATTCAGATCTGCGGCTGAAGTTAACGCTGGATCATGCGCAATCCCGGTATATGACCATCCCGGTGAATCGAGTAGGTGATATTTTAAGAGCCGATTCGGTAAGCCAGATGGCGCATGGGCATTATACTTTCGTCATTAAAGAGCAACATCCAGACATTATATTTTGTTCTCTCAGCAATACTGTAGAGGGACATACCACCGTATCGAATGGCGCTACGGCATTATATGCCGGAGAAACAACAATAGTGAATGGCAGGATGATTCACTGGTCAAACAACAGCGGGCATTATCAACCCCCGGAGGACAGGAAATTGAGAAATATCCATCCGACGCTGAGAGATGTTTTACCGGTCAGATTATTCTCGGAATATGGTTAAAAGACGTGTTTCTTGCCTTTAATTATTAAAAAACAGGCCAGCTTGTGACTTGTATGCAGGTTGGTCCACCTGAAAATCAACGATCTCTCCAGCCGGCCACTTTGTGCTAAATTACCCCAATTCTTACCCGCATTCCCGAGGCACCATGATCATTCCTTCAAACCGTACCACCCGTGAAATGAAAATAAACAATGTCGTGTTGGTGACGAATGCGTTGAAATCACTGGGATCGGCGACGAAGGCGGAACTGGCGGGGGCCACAGGTCTGAGTATCGCCACCTGCGGCGCGGTGCTCAATGACCTGAGCCAGCGGCGGGAAGTGCTGGCGCTGGAAATGGAAGTCTCACGCGGCGGACGACCGGCACAACGCTATGCGTATAATCCGGATTATTTCTCAGTGCTCAGCATTTACGCGCAGGGCAGTGACGCCGCCGCGCAGATTGTCTGGTCAGTAAACTCAGCCACCGGTGAAAGTCTGGCGCAGGGTGAAATCCGTTTTTTACCGCTGTCGCTGGCGAGGTTTTATCAGCAAATTGGCAGCCTGATCGCCGATTATCCTGACATTAAAGCGCTGGGCATTGGTCTGCCGGGCGTAGTGGTGAAGGGAACCGTGGCGACCTGTGATATCAGTGCATTTGCCGGTGTGGCGGTCGAGCAGCAACTGCGTGAACGGTTCGGAATTTATGTTCAGGCGGATAACGACATGAACTATACCGCGTGGGGTTTTTACCGCAGCAGTTGTACAGGTATCACCGCGCCGGTGGCGTATCTTTTTAAGCCGGAGGTGCCTTGTCTGGGGTGCGGCATGGTGATTAACGGTCAGGTATTACAGGGTGCCAGCCAGTTTGCCGGAGAAGTCTCAAATCTGCCGTTTGAAGGACTGGATAAACTGCCGGTCGCTGAAGAAATGGCGAAGGTGATTGTCTCGCTGACCGCGATTATCAATCCGGCCACCATTGCGCTTTCCGGCCCGAAAATCAGCGAAGCGCTGCTGCCTGAACTGACCACGCTTTGTCAGCGGCACATTCCCGCGCAGCATATGCCGCAGCTGACTTACCGCCCGTCGATGCGTCAGGATTATCTGCAAGGCATCACAGAACTGACGCTCAGCAACTACAATTTACACATCGCATTTGGTGAATAACGCCGGTTGACTTTGTTTAATGCGGCCTTATACTGCGGACTTATTAAAAGACTTTTAATAACTAACTTCACCTTGCGGGAGAACCTGATGTCACTGTCATCTGAAATAGAGCGCACCGGTATTCATGCCGGAAGTCCTGTCCGGCGTGTGGCGACGCGGGCGATCTTTTTTGTTACCGGTATGGCGATGGGGCTGTGGGCAGCGCTGGTTCCGTACGCTCAGTTGCGCACGCATTCAGAGGCGGGCGATCTCGGGTTACTGCTGTTGTGTCTCGGTGCCGGTTCGCTGCTGTCGATGCTCGTTTCAGGACGGATTATCGGCAAGTTCGGCTGTCGTGCGGTGATCGTCGCGGCGGTGATTTTATACTGTCTGATGTTGCCGCTTCTGGCCGTTTTCAGTGACATCTGGCTGCTGGCGCTCAGCCTGTTTATTTTCGGCATGGGGATTGGGCTGGCGGATGTTGCCGTCAATGTGCAGGGCACGCTGGTGGAACAGGCGGCGGATAAACCGCTAATGTCCGGCTTTCATTGTCTGTGGAGCGTGGGCGGGATCGCCGGAGCCGGTGGCGGCGCGTTGCTGCTCAGCGCCGGTATCACGCCGCTCGGCAGCACATTTTTTGCCGTCGTGCTGGTCGTCGTAGTAACGGCATATTCCTTTCGGGGACTGCTGCCGTTTGGCGCACATGAAGAACCAGAGGAAGGACAGCAGAAGGCCAGACCGAATTTCCGTCTGATGCTGATGGCCGTAATGGCGATGATTTGTTTTATGGCCGAAGGCGCGGTGCTGGACTGGGGCGGCGTATTCCTGACGCAAGATCGCGGTCTGGCGCTTGAACATGCTGGCTGGGGCTTTGCGGTCTTTGCCGTGGCGATGTCGCTGATGCGCATGACCGGTGACGCGATTGTCAGCGCGCTGGGGCGTAAACGTATTCTGATAATCGGCGGCATTCTGGGTATCGCCGGTTATCTGATGGTGGTGTTATTGCCTGGCTGGATCCTGCCGTTGTGCGGATTTGCGCTGGTCGGGATTGGCGCCGCGAATATTGTGCCGGTGCTGATCACGCTGGCCGGTCAGGAAAAAGTGATGCCGGTAAATATGGCGGTAGCAATGGTCGCCACACTCGGCTACCTCGGCGTGCTGGGTGGCCCGGCGCTGATCGGTTTTATTGCCCATCTTTCCAGTCTGTATGTCGCCTTTTCAGCGGTCGCTGTGGCGTTTCTGGTTATCACGCTTGGCGCATACAAACTGAAGTATTGATTGTTTTCAAAGTCCAATGATTTATAACTGAGTGGCAAATTTGCCAGCTGGCGCGTAAAAACCGCCAGCCATCTTTTACCCTGATTGATTTAGAATCCGACTCTGTAAGGAGCAGTAATGGCCGTAAAACTTATCGCCGTAGACATGGATGGAACGTTTCTCAATCCGCAGCACGAATACAATAAAGCCCGCTTTCGTGAGCAATATCAGCAACTTTTGCAACGTGACATTAAATTTGTGGTGGCGAGCGGCAACCAGTATTACCAGCTGAAATCCTTCTTTGATGACCTTGATACACAAATTGCTTATGTCGCAGAAGGCGGCGGGTATGTGGTCGATAAGGAACAGGAAATTTACTGCGGCGAGCTCAAATCTGAACAGGTCACACAGGTGCTGAACTGGATAAGCCGGACGCCTGGCATCAACACCATCGTTTGTGGCCGCAAAGGCGCGTATGTGCTGGCTGGCACAGATGAGGACTTCATCAGCCGCATGCGCCGTTACTATCACCGCCTGACCAAAGTGCAACATTACGAAGAAATCGACGATACGATTTTCAAATTTGCACTGAGCTATGTGGAAGACGATGTGTATCCGCTGATGGGTGAAGTTAACGCGAATCTTGGCGGGATAGTTGCGCCGGTGACCAGCGGTCATGGCTCTGTGGATCTGATCATCAGCGGGAATCACAAAGCCTGCGGTCTGCAAAAAATCCAGCAAATCTACGGGATCCGTGATGACGAAGTGCTGGCGTTTGGCGACAGCGGTAACGACCTGGAAATGCTCAGTTACGCCGGTTACGGTTTTGCGATGGAAAATGCGTCGGCACCGGCGAAAGCCGCTGCGAAATACGTTGCGCCATCCAACCGTGATGAGGGTGTGCTGAAAGTGATTGATGACGTGCTGAACGGTCGCGCGCCGTTCGCATAAGCGGTTTAATATCCATTAAAACGAAAAGGCTGCCGCATAAAACGGCAGCCTTTTTTAGCATTGTGCAAAGAGCTTTATGGCACGTAGTCTGGCGGAACGTCACTGTTACCGGGCTGGGAAGGAGAGTAATCCGGTGGAACCGGCGACTGCGGTGGCTGATCTGAACTGTCACCGTAGCTGGCGTCTACCGGTACTTTATTGCCTTTGGCGTACATACATTGTGTGTAGACCGTATCGTACTGATCCTGCAAATCGCCGCTGCTGGCACCCGCATTATTACTGCCCATCGCGCTGCCAATCAGCAAACCACTGCCTGCACCAATCAGCGCGTCCGGTCCGGCCTGATGCGACGCTGCACCGATCAATGCTCCGGCGGCCGCGCCAACGACCGTGCCTGCTGCTGCAGTACCGGCGGCATTATTACTGGCGGTTTGTGCGCCGCCGCTCACATTGCCATAGGCCGCATTGCGGCATGACATTTCATCCATCTGAAACTGTTGATAATCCTTTCCCGTGCCGGGTAATACCATCACATCTGGCCGGGTTGGAGGAGAAACGCAGCCGGACAAAGCTGCGGCTAAGGCGAGTACCGCCACCGGAGTAAACCTGTTCATGACTTATATCGCCTGTTAACGTGGGCCTGCGACCACTTTCATCCAGCCATGCGGGCAGGCCGGGACTTGCGGGTAATATCCCGCCGGATTACGGCAGTAATACGCATACACCGGTGGTTTCTCGACATACGTTTGCGGCTGTGGCGGCGCAGCATAAATGACAGCAGGTGGCCCGTAATAGACCGGCGGAGGAATACCAATGACCACGTTTGGCCCATACCAGCCTCCGCGATAATAGCCGCCATGGTAATAACCGTGACCGTAGCCGTGACCGTAGTAACCATGACCATAATAACCGTAGGCGAACGACGCAGGACTGGCCGACATCAGCGCGCCGGCAGCAAGCATCAACAACAACAGCCTTTTCATAACGACCTCGAAGCACATTGACCGGATGTCCGAAGTGATAAAAATCCACCACTCCTGAGGATAACGATACGCCGGTTGTGGCTAAAAGGTTGGCGGGAGATTAGGGGGGATTCGACAAGGCTGTGGCAGCAATTGTGACCAAAAAATTCAGCAACAAACGTTTGTTTACGTCCGGGGGTTTAGCGTCGGGGACATTGACGTTTCAGACCCGGTTTTGCCGCAGCAGCCCCGGGCGGAAAATCTAAAAATTCACCATTGCGGTGTTATTTACGGCTTGCCGTAAAGCGTCGAAAAGCTTCGAGCGTTTCATCGCTGACATGATGCTCCACACCTTCGGCATCCAGGCGAGCGGTTTCGGCGCTGATGCCTAGCGCGATGAAGAATGCTTCGACCACGTTATGACGTTCACGGTTTTCCGCGGCCAGTTTCTCACCTTCCGGCGTCAGGAAGGTTCCGCGATAAGGCAGCTGATGGACCAGTCCGGCATTGGCCAGGCGTTTCAGGGTCTTGGCCACCGTCGGCTGGGACACACCCAGACGCGCAGCCAGATCGACCTGCCGCGCTTCGCCAAATTCGTGAATGAGATCTGAAATCAGCTCAACGTAATCATCCATTAATTCCCGGCGATGCGCCTCGCGCACCTGTAAGAAACCTTGCGCGTGTTCTTCCACATCCAGTAATGGATTCATTTTTTTATCTTTCACTACGCCTGCCTCTTTCTTGCTCAACGGTTTTCCACCGCAGCTGCGCTCACCGCAGCAACCCTCGCATTGTAAACCAAGTCCACATATCTACCAATTTATGAAAACTTTGCCTTGGCTATGGAGTATAGCCTGTGCTATATCTGAATAATAAACCGCCATTTGATGCGCGGAATGACAGGAGAGATTTCATGGAAAAGGGACGAGACATCTTAAATTTATTCAGCCATTCGCCGTTTCGCTTGCGGCTGATGCTGGTCGGCATGATAGTCGCGCTGATCACCGGCAATGCGCAGGCGGCAGGCCAGACTGCAAATCAGGACAAGAAAAAGTTTAAAGTGGTGACCACTTTCACGGTGATCCAGGATATCGCACAGAACGTCGCCGGTGACGCCGCGACCGTAGAGTCGATCACCAAACCTGGCGCGGAGATCCACGACTATCAGCCCACGCCACGGGATATCGTGAAAACGCAGTCTGCCGATCTCATTCTCTGGAACGGATTTAATCTTGAACGCTGGTTCGGGCGCTTCTTCGCCAACATCAAACATGTGCCTTCGGTGACGGTTACGGACGGCATTACGCCGCTGCCTATTCAGGAAGGGCCGTATCTGGGGAATCCGAATCCGCACGCGTGGATGTCGGCTAAAAACGCGCTGGTGTATGTCGAAAATATCCGCGCCGCGCTGGTGAAATACGATCCTGAAAATGCCGCCATTTATGATCGTAACGCCAAAGATTACGCGCAAAAAATCAGCCAGCTGGATGCGCCGCTGCGTGAGCGGCTGGCAAAAATCCCGGCCGGGCAGCGCTGGTTAGTGACCAGTGAAGGCGCGTTCAGTTATCTGGCAAAGGATTACGACCTGAAAGAAGCCTATCTGTGGCCGATCAACGCCGAAGAACAAGGCACGCCGCAGCAGGTGAAAAAAATCATCGACCTGGTGCGCCAGCAAAATATCCCGGTGGTATTCAGTGAAAGCACGATTTCAGACAAACCGGCAAAACAGGTCAGTAAGGAAACCGGCGCGAAATACGGCGGCGTGCTGTTTGTCGATTCGTTGTCAGCCGCTGACGGACCGGTTCCGACGTATATCGATCTCCTGAAAGTCACCGTCGGCACCATCGCAGAAGGATTCGGACAATGAGTGAGGCCGCGTTGCATCTCAACGTTGACGATATTTCGGTGACCTATAACAACGGTCATACCGCGATTGAAAATGCCTCGTTTACCCTGCGCGGCGGTTCGATCTGCGCGCTGCTCGGCGTGAATGGCAGCGGAAAATCCACCCTGTTTAAAACCATTATGGGGATCATCCGTCCGACGCACGGCAGCGTGATGCTGGACGGCATGAACGTGGCGAAAGCCCTTAAACAGAACCTCATCGCTTACGTACCTCAATCGGAAGACGTGGACTGGAATTTTCCGGTGCTGGTGCGTGATGTGGTGATGATGGGGCGCTACGGCAAAATGTCGTTTTTGCGGATCCCGTCGGCAGAGGACAAAAAACAGGTTGTGTCGGCACTGGCGCGTGTCGGCCTGACCGACCTGGCGCACCGACAGATTGGTGAGCTTTCCGGCGGACAGAAAAAACGTGTTTTTCTGGCACGGGCGCTGGCACAGCAAGGGCGGGTCATGTTGCTTGACGAGCCGTTTACCGGTGTGGATATCAAAACCGAGAACGCCATTATTGAACTTCTGCTTCAGTTGCGCGAAGAAGGACACCTGATTTTGGTTTCGACACATAACATCGCCAGCGTGCCGGATTTCTGTGACCGCGTGGTGCTGATCAACCGTACGGTCATCGCGGCCGGTGCGCTTGAAACCACTTTTACGCATCAGAATCTCGAAAACACCTTTGGCGGCGCACTGAGAAATATCGGTTATTTAGTACCGCAAGAGCCGGTGAGGCGGGCGATATGACGGAGCTGCTGCTAGAGCCATTCCAGTACAACTACATGGTGAAAGCCATCTGGGTGAGCGCCGGGGTTGGCGCGGTGTGCGCATTTTTATCGGCGTATCTGATGCTCAAAGGTTGGTCGCTGATGGGTGACGCGCTGTCGCATTCGGTGGTGCCGGGTGTGGCGGGGGCGTACGCGCTGGGTTTTCCTTATGCCATCGGTGCATTCGGTACCGGTATTCTGGCCGCGCTTTCCATGACGCTGTTGCGTCATTTCACTAAGCTGCGTGAAGACGCGATCATCGGCTTCGTGTTCTCCACTTTTTTTGCCCTGGGATTGTTGCTGGTTTCACTCAACCCGACCTCGGTGAATGTGCAGTCGATTCTGTTCGGGAATATTTTAGGTATCGATGACGCCGATATTTTGCAGGTGCAGATTATTGTCGGCGTTTCCCTGCTGGTGCTTTGCGTTATCTGGCGCGACCTGCTGGCGGTATTTTTTGACGAAGCCCATGCGGTTTCAGTCGGACTTTCTCCGCTGCGACTCAAAATTATTTTCTTCACGATATTCAGCGCGTGCAGTGTGGCGGCGCTCCAAACCGTCGGCGCAATTTTAGTGATTGCGATGGTGATCACGCCGGGGGCGACCGCCTATCTGCTTTCCGACCGCTTCTCACATGTCCTGATCATTTCGGTGATTATCGGCGCGCTGACCAGCGCGGCGGGGGCATGGCTGAGCTATTACCTGGATGGCGCCACCGGCGGTGTCATCGTTTGTCTGCAAACCACAGTCTTCCTGCTGGCGTTTTTATTCGCGCCAAAACACGGCTGGCTGACCAGTCATGTGCGTATCAAACGGCGGAGCCGCGCATGATGACCTGGTTTGATGTGCTGATGGAGCCAATGAGCTTCGACTTTATGCAGCGTGCGCTGCTGACCGCGATGGCGACGAGTATTGTCTGCGCGATATTTTCCTGTTTTCTGGTGCTCAAAGGCTGGTCGCTGATGGGCGATGCAATTTCACACGCGGTATTACCCGGTGTGGTGCTGGCCTATGTGGCGGGGATCCCGCTGGTGATTGGCGCGTTTGGCTCCGGTCTTTTTTGCGCGGTGGCGACCGGGTTTATCAAAGAGCATTGCCGGGTCAAAGAAGATTCGGTGATGGGCATTGTCTTTTCCGGCATGTTTGCGGCCGGTCTGGTGCTGTTTTCCCGTGTAAATACCGAGCAGCATCTCAGTCATATTTTGTTCGGCAATGTGCTGGGCGTGACTGACAGTGAGATGCTGCAAACGCTAATCATCGCGCTGGTGGTGACGCTGGCGATTATCATCAAATTCAAAGACCTGATGCTGTTCTGTTTCGATCCGGTGCAGGCAAAAGTGGTCGGGCTGCCTGTGCGTTTTTATCACTACGCGTTGCTGTGTATGCTGGCGCTGACCATTGTGGCGGCATTGCAGGCCGTGGGCGTGGTACTGGTGGTCGCAATGCTGATAACCCCCGGCATTACGGCGTTTTTGTTGTGTAAAACGCTGCCGAAAATGACCATGGTTGCCGTGACGGCGTCACTTATTGCCGCCGTGTCCGGCACTTTTATCAGTTTTTATATCGATGCCGCCACCGGTCCGGCGATTGTGCTGATTCAGGCTATGCTTTTCCTGCTGGCATTAGCCATTCACCTTTTACGCAAACCGCTAAAATCCCGTCAGTCGGCACCAAATGCATAGTGTCAGTGCGGCAGGTTTGTCATTCTGCGCATTGCATTCACTTTTCTGAGAGATTCTGATGACCCAACAATTTGCACCGGTAGAACTGGAAAAAGCGTACCGCCTGATAAATCACGGCACGACGGCGCTGGTTTCCGCCCATCACAAGGGTACGGACAACGTGATGTCAGCCTCGTGGGTGTGCGGGCTGGATTTCAGACCGGCAAAACTGACTGTGGTGCTGGATAAAATAGCCAGAACCCGTGAGCTGATTGAGCAAAGCGGTTATTTTGTCATTCAGGTGCCGACCGTGGCGCAGCTGCAAATGACTTATGATTTGGGTAACAGAACGCTCAGAACCGACCCGGATAAATTACAGCATTGCGGCGCAGAACTGTTTCGCATGCAAGGCCACGGTGATCTGCCATTCGTCGCCGGGTGTACCGCCTGGCTGGCCTGTAAGCTGATCCCTGAGCCACATAACCAGCAAGCGCATGACCTGTTTATCGGCGAAATCGTCGGAGCCTGGGCGGATACCCGTGTTTTCAAAGACGGCCACTGGCATTTCGAAGATGCCGATCCTTCACAGCGCAGCCTGCATTACATCGCTGGCGGTCAGTTCTACGCCACCGGCGAACCGCTGAACGCCAATACGAAACTGGACTAATCTTTACTGCACTGACTCCTTACAGGCGCAAAAATGGACATCACCCGATCTGACAGCAGCGATATTCAGCAAATTCTCAGCATTTTAAATGCCTCGAAAGGCGATAACCTGACGGCGGAGCAGAGGGAAACTGAAGGGTTTACCCAGGGGACGTTGGCAGCGGAGAAACTTGCGGCTATTCAGTCGGAAAGCGGAATCTTTGTCAGCCGTGACGCCGGAAACTCATTGATTTCCGGCCTTGCCATGACTTCGCCGGGGGGGGTGGCGAAAAACGGCCCTGCGCTGGCGGCTTATCAGAAAGTACGGGAAAGCGGTGTCGCCAAAGCTGAGAAGATTTTTCTCTACGGACCGGTCAGTGTCAGAAAGGGATATCGCGGTAAGGGCATTCTGACTCAACTGTTGCTGCACATCTGCCGGACGTTGCAGGCGGATTTCGCACTCGGCGTGGCGTTTGTGGATAAGGAAAATCACAAGTCGTTGCTTATTCATCGCCACTATCCGATGACGGAATCGGGTGAATTTACTCTTAATGGCCGGGATTACGTCATCTTCACTTTTGCGCCCCGTGCGGTGCTGGCGTTTTATCAGAAAACCCTGTGATCCGTCTCTTTGCATCCCAGTTTCCGTTGCCTTAGTATGAACCGGAAATAGGGAAGGGAAAAAATGAAAAAAACGCTGACAATCAAGGATATCGCTGAACTGGCGAACGTGTCGATCACCACCGTTTCCAGGGTGCTGAATAAAAATAACTGGGTGTCTGACAAAACCCGCAGCCGGGTGGAGAAGGTTATTCAGGAGAATAATTTCAGCCCGAATTTGCTGGCGCGCGGCATGATTTCCAAGAAAACCCGGACGCTTGCGATCATTGTTTCTGATATCAGCAATCCTTATTTCGTCATGCTGGTCACGCAGATTGAGCACGAAAGTTTGCAGGCGGGTTATAAGGTCACGCTTTATGATACGCAATCGGCAAATAAGTCGTCATCCAGCACAGACATCATTTCTGAAGAAAACATTTTCAGTTCCATAACCGACAGTCAGATCGATGGCGTGATTATTCTTGGCGGCAATATCGATTATAACGACGTGCCCGGACCTTACCTTCAGGCGTTAACGCATTTGTGCGCCACGGTTCCGGTGGTGGTGGTGGGGCGCGAACTGGACGGGATTGATTATTCCTGCATTGAGCGCGACCAGACCGGCTGCGTGGAGCGGGTGACGCGACATCTGATCGGCCAGAATTATCAGCAGATTGGCTTTATCGGTGGCTCTAAAAATGTGTATATCACGCGTCAGCGTGTCGCTTCTTTTCGCCAGACGCTGGAGCGTGAAAACTTAACCGTGACCGATGAATTTATTATCGAAAATAACTTCTATTCTGAACATGGATATCAGGCCATAGAGCAATTACTGGCTCTGAATAAACCGCTGCCTCAGGCGCTGGTGTGTATTAATGACCATGTTGCCAAAGGCGCTATCCGCGCGCTGAAAGACAATCATCTCAATGTTCCTCAGGATATTGCGGTAGCCAGTTGTGAATATTTTCCCGGCAGTGAATATTATATTCCCCGTATTACGACGGTCGACCACCAGAATAAACTCATTGGCAGGGAAGTGATGTCGCGGCTGATGTTATTGCTTGAAAATAATGAGCAGAAAATACCGCCGGTAAAAATTCCTCTTCACCTGATCAGCGGTGAGTCAGCGTAGTTTATTCTTCTGTTATCCATTTTCACTCAGGGCGTAATACTTCCTCGTATTACGCCCTGAGTCATTTTTAGTATCCTGCTTTTCCCCGAAATGATATTTTTTGATCCCGCCCACAATTGCTGACAAGTCCGTTGACAACGTACCCTGTCCTCCTCTAGGTTAAAACCTGAAAACGTTTTCAGGTTTTAACCTAGAGGAGAACCAGATGAAACCGACCATGATGACTTACATCCAGGAAGAACAGGCGACGCTCGCAGGGATTATTTCCCGTTATCCTAATGATTTACCGGTGATAACTGACCCTGCCAACTGGCTGGTGATGGCAACAGGCTCCAGCATCAATGCCATTTTGAGCGCCAAGTTTTACGTTGAGAAACTGACGGGGGTGCGGATAAGCGTCGTGGAACCTTTCCATTTCCAGCATTACGAAAAGTTCGACGAATCGGTGCGCATTGTCATCGGAGTTTCGCAAAGTGGGGAAAGTACCTCCACGCTGAATGCCATTAAATATATCCGCGAAAGTTATTCGGTAACGACCTACGGCATGACCGGGAATTTAAAGAGTGAATTAGCCACAACCGTTGACCATGTTATTGATCTTGAAATAGGTGAAGAGAAAGTGGGATATGTCACCAAAGGATATATCGCCACTATATTTAAATTTATGTTACTGGGTGTTTATACCGCCAGAATTAACGGGCTCATCAGTTCAGAACAGGAAAGGGCTGAACTGGATAAATTAACTGCTGCCGTGAGTTGTATTCCTGACGTTATTTCTGCCACAGAAACTTTCTTTAAAGAATGGCAGGAAGAACTGACCGGTTCGCCGCGTTTTACCGCCATTGGTTATGGTCCGGCTGTCGGGGTGATTAAAGAAATGGAGACCAAGTTCGCGGAGACCGTTCGCGTGCCTTCCCAGGGCGTGGAATTAGAAGCGTTCATGCACGGTCCGTATTTTGAGGTGAATGCCAGCCATCGGATGTTCTTTATCGACACGCCCGGCGTTGCGCGGGAAAGATTGCTGCTGCTGAAAGCCTACGAGCAAAAGTACACGGATTATGTTTACACGCTGAAACTCGGCCAAAGCGATGATCCGCGCACACTGGCCATCAACGCGCCGGTGGATGAATTCATTGCGCCGCTGCTGATGGTGATCCCGTTCCAGATCCTCGCTCATCATATTGCTGAAGCGAAAGGTAATAACCTGCCACAACGCATCTTTACCGACTTTGGCGTCGCCGTCAAAAGTAAAACAAAACCGGGCGACTTCGTCTGAGTTCAACACCTGCGTTCTAACCTTGAAACTGAGGAATCATCATGGCTACATTCAGTCAGCTTGCCCCGCAGATTATTGAAAACGTGGGGGGATCAGAAAACATACAACACCTGACACATTGCGCAACCCGCTTACGCTTCACGCTAAAAGACGCCGGGAAAGTGAAAAAAGAGGCACTGTACAAGCTGTCTGAAGTCGTAAAACTGGTGGAGAATCCCGGTCAGTTTCAGATTGTGATTGGCCCAAAAGTAGAGCAGGTCTTTGCGGCGATCCAGGCCTCTCTTGGCGGGCAGTCTGCCGCAGAACCGGGTGCGATGACTCAGGGGTCTCTGATCAATCGTTTACTGGCGACGCTGTCGGCCATTTTCACGCCGTACATCGGCGTGCTGGCCGGTGTCGGGGTGGTCAAAGGGATTGTGGTGCTGCTGCAAACCCTGAATCTGGTGGATCCCCATTCTTACGTTTTTACTGTGTTCAACGCACTTGCCAGCGGCGTGTTTGTCATGCTGCCGTTGTTCATCGCTGTGACGGCCGCCGAGCGTTTCAGGGCGAACAAATTCACCGCGCTGGCGCTGACTGCGGCAATGATATTTCCGCTGACCGACCCCGGTATTCCCGGCGCATTTCACTTTATGGGACTGGCGCTGAACGTTAAAATTTATGGCGGCGCGGTGATCCCGGCGGTCTTCGCGGTACTGTTCCTGAGTTATGTCGAACGCTGGCTGAAAAAGGTCATTCCTGAAATTGCCGCGCTGGTCTTTGTGCCGTGTCTGTCGTTGATTATCTGCGGCTTTGTGGTCTTTACCGTCATCGGGCCGGTGGCTGATTATATCGGTGTGGGGATCGCCAGCGGCTATGCCTGGCTGTACAACCTGAGTCCGGTGATTTCCGGGGCCTTACTGGCGGGGATCGGGCAGATATTCGTGGTGTTCGGCGTTCACTGGGGCATTATTCCGCTGGCGCTGATCAACATTCAGGTCAACGGTTACGACACGATTATGGCGATGTTTATGTCCGCCGTGATGGGGCAGTTTGGTGCGGCGTTCGGGGCGATTTTCATTGCCCGCAATATCCGTGATAAGCAGATTGCGATT
This sequence comes from Rahnella bruchi, assembly GCF_003614975.1. Classification (GTDB taxonomy): domain Bacteria; phylum Pseudomonadota; class Gammaproteobacteria; order Enterobacterales; family Enterobacteriaceae; genus Rahnella; species Rahnella bruchi. The sequence goes on from NZ_QZWI01000011.1 coordinate 50,145, forward strand.
TCGGCTTCCGTCTCTGCTTTCTTTGGGATTACCGAGCCCGCGCTTTACGGCGTGAATCTGAAATACAAAATGCTGTTTGTGTTCGGCAGCGTAGGCGCGGCACTGGGTGGCGCGATAACCGGTCTGCTGGGCGTGAAAACTTACAGTTTCCTGCCGGTCCTGAACGTGTTTGAGCTGGGATTATTCAGCGGCCCGGATTCGAAAATGATTTATGAAGTGCTGGCGATTGCGGTGGCGTTTACCGTTCCGGCGATTCTGACCATTGTCTATGGTAAAACGCGGGTGCTGGTGCCCTCTGCCGGGCCGGGATTAAGCGGGGATCTGAGCCGTTAATGTGAAACGAACGTGAAAAAAATCCCCTGGCTGGCAGGGGATTTTTTTAATATGTTTCGGGTTCTCAGCGCCCCAGACGGGCAATGTCCGCCGTTTCAAGTATCGCTTTCGGATACCCCTGACGCACAGCATTGAGCATGGCGTTGCCGATAATTTGAGTACTCAGCACTGAATCAGGGAACCCCTTACGCAGCAACGGCAACAGCGGAGCCATCACGGTGTACAGTATCCGGTAACTGCGGGTTTTGGATTGCGCTCCGTGTAATGGCTGAATGACGCCTGGACGTAAAAGGAAAACGTTGGCGAAACCGAGTTTCAGCAGGGCATTTTCGGTCCGGCCTTTCACCCGCGCCCACATGCTTTTCCCTTGTTCAGAACTGTCGGTGCCTGCACCGGAAACATAGATAAAAGTCATCGCCGGATTCTTTTTCACTAACGCTGACGCGATATCCAGCGTCAGGTCATACGTCAGTCTGGAATATTGGGCTTCCGTCATTCCCGCTGAGGAGACGCCGAGGCAAAAGAAACAGGCATCGGCGTTATCAGGCAGCGTGGCAATGCGCTCTTCTGCCATCAGATCCGGCCAGATTTGCTGATGAAGTCGCGGGTTTTCCAGCGCCAGCGGCGACCGCCCGACCACGGTCACACTTTCCACATCCGGAGCTGCCAGAGACTCGCGCAGCACACCTTGTCCGACCATACCGCTGGCCCCAAATATCAACACGTTCATCTATCACCTCTGGTTTCAGTCATTCAGCGTTGCTGTCATTTACCGATATGGTGGTGCCGAAGAACAGAAGCAAGGCGGCCTTTAACGATATACCGGCAGTAAATTCACGCTCGACAAAATATGTACCACTGCATTGAGCACGCCGAACAGCAGCACCAGTACGATCATTTTATTGCCGCCCCACACGCGGTACAGCGGGCTGCCAAAACGCTGACGCGATGCACGCGCCATCAGCGCCGGAACAATCACCGCCCAGACGGTCGCTGCAAGACCGGCAAAACCAATCGCATAAATGAAACCGTCGGGATAAATCACTCCACCGATAATCGGCGGAACAAAGGTGACCAGCGCCGTTTTGAAGCGACCCGTGCGGCTGTCGCTGAATGTAAACAGGTCGGCCAGATAATCAAACAGGCCCAGCGTTACCCCTAAGAATGAACAGGCAACCGCAAAGTTGGAGAAAATAGTCAGCAGCAAATCCAGACCGGCACTGTTGAGGATCTGACTCAGCGACTGCACCAGCACGTCAATGTTGCCGCCACGCTCGGCGATACCGATAAATTCCGGACGCGGAATGTTGCCCATCGTCCCCAGCATCCAGATGATATACAACCCGAGCGCCATCAGCGTACCCAGCAGCAGACATTTTTTGATGATCTGCGGATTTTTGCCGTAGTACTTCATCAGGCTCGGCACATTGCCGTGATAGCCAAATGACGCCAGACAGAAGGGCAGCGTCGCCAGCACATAAGGCATATAGCTCGGGTTGATCTCGACGCTGTTAAGCAGATTCACCGGTTTCACATGCCACAGCAGGCTGCCGAATGTCAGGAAAAAGGCGATGATTTTTGCGCCGAGCACGATAGCGGTCATACGGCTCACTGCCCGGGTGCTCAGCCAGACGATAAAGGCCACGACCAGTGCGGTCAGCAGACCGCCAAGGCGGGGAGAAAAACTCACCGACATTTCGCGCAAAGTATGCTGGATAACCGAACCGCTGGCGGAGATATAAGCGTAAGTCAGAATGTATAAAACGAACGCAATAGTGATGCCATTCAGCCGGTTCCAGTGCTTACCCAGCAGATCGCCGGTCACCGTATTGAAACTCGATCCCACCGGATAGTTAAGGTTTGCTTCAAGGATCATCAGGCCGGAATGCAGCATGCAAAACCAGGTGAAAATCAGTGCGGCCACTGACCAGAAAAACCAGGCGCCGGACATCACCACCGGCAGGGAAAACATCCCCGCGCCGATGATCGTTCCACCAATAATCATTGCGCCGCCCAGTACTGAACGTTGCGGGGCGGTTACGGAAAGCGTCGCCATAGTGCGTATCCTCGCGTGGCTTTTATCAGAATTCGTCGAAAGAATGGCTGAAAAAGAAATGAGTTGAATATTGATCATGAATCGCTGTTTTGTGCTGCGATTTTGGTCTTAAGCGCGGCAATATAGTGCAAATGAAGTGTCTTGTACACTGCTGAACTAGTTTGCTGATACAAAATCGCAGATTCAGAAGCTGAGCAGGGCATTCAGGAAGTGACACAGGGAAATAACACTGGAAATGTGTACAAAATATTATCATTGTGCAATTTTCAGGTTAATAGCATGCCCGATATCTTAGGCGCAGCTCACAGATTTCATTACAGTTTCTTATCTTTAAAGAATAAAAAACCCTGTTCGAAAATACAGGGTTGACACACAACATATAGCGAGTAGATTAGAACTCAGCACCAGAGAGAAGTGAAAAGAAATTTTTATTTCGCGGTGCATTTAGCAAGTTGATAAACTTGCCAATAATGAGATGCGATAAAGGCTACGAAGTATTTTAGTATGGGTGATTCAACACCGGACGTTAATTGAAAGTCCGTGAGATGATGCTTTAAGGCCACGCAGTAAAGCTGTGCAATCGCATGATGTGGACTAAAACGCGATGATGTAACGCCTTGTTAGTTAGAGTAATGTTCGCGATTTGGGTACGTAAGTATGAAATCGAGAATGTCGCGACGAGAGTAAGGCCACGCATCAAAGAGTATATATCGCGAGGGTGATGTACTCATTTATCCCGCCTGAAAACCGGTATAGATGAAATCAACAGGATACCGATGTTATTCCACAATGTTATAGGAGGATAGCGTTACCCAGATTCAAAAATATATCCTGTGAAAATATGTACATCTTAAGAAGTTGCTTTATCTGAGCAGTACACGTAATTAAGTTGATGAATGTTAAATATTAATTTGATAGTACCTTAAAAGCCCCGGTTTAACGACTGGGGCTTTTTCATTTCTACAGCTTGCTTCTTATTATTTCCCGCTGATAGTGCCTTCGAGAATCGCTTGTGCGCCCAGGCACACCAGAAAACACACCAGTGTCGTGTCTTTGCCCGCAGTCGCAGCAGTTAAACCGCTATCCTCATCACTGATGGCGTCACCTTTAGAAAGCGTGACATCACCCACGCTGATTTCGCCATCCATTACATATAACCACTGAGCAAATCCCGCATATGAAGGAATTTCGGTGGTGGTGTTGTCATCCATGCGGATGTCATAAACATATACCGCCTGGCGGATTTCCAGCGGGGACTCAATGCCTTCCGGCGCAGCCAGCAGCGTCCACTCATTGCTTTTTATGCCGTCAGGGCGTGCCATAAACTGCACGCGACCCTCCAGATTTGCCGTGCGCGGACGGATAAAGATCTGCAACATTTCTGCCGATACCAGCGGCGTCGATTCCTCATGCCAGAAGCTTTCACCGGCATTCATCATCATCAGTTGCTTCGGAGAAAGAGGAACGCGGTTCCCGGCTGAATCTTCATGCACCATCGAACCGCGCCACATATAGCTGAGGATTTCGTCGTTGTTATGCTCATGCATTTTCACCAGCGTGCCTTGCTCAAGCGTGGCGTGATCGATAACGCTCAGAGGGCCGAACGCGTCATCGTTTTTCTCAGGCTGGATTTGTCCCGGTCGCATACGACGGATACGAAACGGCCCATATTCAAAGGTAGTTTTGGGTTCAGCACGTAAAACGTTAAACATAGTCTCTCCGGCGGAAGACAGGAACGCAGGGTTCAGATGAAAATCGAATACTATTTTTTAACATACAATGTTCGTGAAAACGTACAGCCAGCAAATAAACTTTCCGTTTATTTATAAATATAGGCCCCGTCCCTGAGGCCATTGAATGAATAATCAGCAGTTAATCAAGACTTAACAATGTACTCAGTCGGGCAATTTGCGTTTGCCACTCACGTTGCAGTTCAGGTTTCTGATGCTTTGGTTTGCGCGCCACATCCTCTGCCAGGCGGTGTTCCAATTCCACCAGTTCCGCCAGCAGTTGCTCTTCTTCTGTGACTTCTGTAACCGCAACGTCGGACTGGCCTGGTGGTGAGAGGGGTTCAGCAGGGGGAGGAGAACCCGCCAGCACAGTGTAAACCGGCGCGATGGTATGCCATTCCTCCAGCCGTTGTTCATCCACCAGCCAGAACCGGTTACAGCTTTGTTCGATGAGCGTCCGGTCGTGCGAAACTAAGAGCACCGCGCCACTGAAGGTTTTCAGCGTTTCCGCCAGCTCCTCTTTGCCTTCCAGATCCAGATGGTTGGTCGGTTCATCCAGCAGCAGTAACGAGTAATTTGCCAGCGTCAGCCCGATAAACAACAGCCGGGAACGTTCTCCGCCGCTGAGCGTACTCACTTTTTGCTGATGACGGATAAACGGGAATCCTGCGCCAATCAGTGCCATTTTCCGCTGCTCTTCCGTCAGCGGCGCAAAGTTCGACAGCGCGTCACCCAGAGAATCATCATCCTGTAACTGATGCTGATTCTGATCGTAATAACCCACACGCACGCGTGGATGGAAAGTCACACCGGTCGGGAGTGACTCCGTCTGGCTGAAGGCGTTCCACAACGTCTGCAACAGGGAAGATTTTCCGCAACCGTTGCGCCCGACCAGCGCGATACGGTCACCGCTTTTGATGCGCATATCATCCAGCGTGAACAGGACCGGGGCATCAGGCGCCGGGCGAACCTGCAAACCTGAAAGCGCCAGAACCCGGTCAGCCGCCAGCGCTTCGCCGCTAAGCTTAAGTTTCCACTGGTTACCGGCGGTGACTTCGGTCTGATCATCCTTCAGCCGGTCGACCTGCTTTTCCATTTGCTTGGCCTTGCGCGCCAGCCCTTCGTTATCGTAAACGCTGCCCCACAGCGCCAGACGTTTGGCGCTTTTGGTGACGCGGTCGATCTCCTTTTGTTCCGTTTTTCTGCGCAGGGCGTCGGAGGTGTCTTTTTCCTCCAGCGCGTGACGTGCCTGCGTGCATGGCAGGCGAATAAATTGCAGGGTTTTGTCGCGCAGGATCCACGTGCTGTTGGTCACATTGTCGAGCAGGCTGCGGTCGTGAGAAACCAGCACGAAACTGCCGTTCCAGTTTTTCAGAAACTGCTCCAGCCATAACAGCGTCGGTAAATCCAGATGGTTGCTGGGCTCATCGAGCAGCAGTAAATCGGGCTGGCGGATCAGCGCGCGGGCCAGCAGCAGGCGGGTGTGTTGCCCGCCGCTCAGCGTGCCGGCCGTCAGTTGCCAGGCGGATTCATCGAACCCCAGCGTGGAAAGGAGCACCTGCGCCTGCCACAGTTCTGGCTGATGAAGACCCGGCGGCAGATGATTCAGAACAGATTCCAGCAGGGTGTGATGGTTCAGTGCTTCAGGCAGATGTTGTTCGACGCGGGCCATCAGGCACTGGTTCGCCAGCGTAACGCTGCCGGATGTTGCCGCCAGTTCGCCGCTGAGGATTTTCAGCAGGGTACTTTTGCCGCAGCCGTTGTGGCCGATAAGGCCGATGCGGTCGCCTTTTTTCAGGCCGAAGGAAATCTCAGCCAGCAAAGGGCCGAAGGAATTATCGAAAGATACAGATTGTGCAGACAGTAAAGTCATGATGCTTACTCAGGTTTTCGGGCAAAAAAATGCCTCTCGTCAATAACGCCGACGATAACCGGTAAGCCGGAGGGAAGAACTCAGTTTGTCAGTTAGCTTCGCTCAGACAGGTTATCGCGGCACGGAGCCGGAAACGCCTGAGCAGCGACGATCGCCAAAGACAGGTGAATATAAAAACCATTCACGGGTCAGCATGGGGATCCTCCTTATGTATAACGTTGGTGAATGAATGAGCTGATTATATTGGGGAATTCTGAATTGTTCCAGTTACAAAATTCCCCTTACTGCCTTTACGCTTCCACGACTTCATTTTCCAGTTTCTGTCGTTTACGCAGACCGGGGAACCAGGTCATCCATAAGCCGACGACAACCAGCGTTCCGATGCCACCAATGGCTGCCGCGGGGACTGCGCCGACCCAGGCCGCCAGCAGGCCGGATTCAAATTCGCCGAGCTGGTTCGAGGTGTTGATGAAGATGGAGTTAACCGCGCTGACGCGTCCGCGCATATCGTCCGGCGTGTCGAGCTGCACCAGCGCGCCGCGAATGACCATGCTGATCATATCGAATCCGCCGAGTGCAAACAGGACCAGCATTGATAGCCACAGCGAGGTGGAAAATGCGAACACCAGCGTGGCTGCGCCGAAACCGGCCACAGCGGCAAACATGGTCATCCCGACGTTACGTGTCAGCGCACGGTGACTCAGCCAGAAACCGACAATTAATCCGCCGACCGCCGGTGCACCGCGTAATAAACCCAATCCCCAAGGGCCGGTATGCAGAATGTCGTGGGCAAAAATGGGCAGCAGGGCGGTTGCACCGCCGAGCAGAACCGCAAACAAGTCGAGAGAAATTACGCCCAGCACATCCGGACGGGCGCGGATAAAGCTGATCCCGGCGAACAGAGTTTTAAACGTCGCGGGCACCCGGCGTGGCGGTGCCTGTTCATAACGTAAACGGCTGACCATCACAATCGACAGCAGATAGAGGCAGGCGCAGACCGAGTAAGCGACGCCCGCTCCCGCGACATACAAAAAACCGCCGAGCGCAGGGCCAACCATAGACGCCGCCTGGCCTGAAACGCTGTTGGCGGCCATCGCCCGTGCCAGTAAATGCGGCGGCACCAGCGCCGGAAGCATCGATTGCAGCGACGGCGCTTCCATGGCCTTGGCGGTCGAAATGATAAAGATCAGGCCGAGGATAATGACTTCGTTAACGTGATGCGTCAGCGACAAATAAGCCAGCGCGGCAATCGCCACCCATTCGGCGATTTGTCCGATCAGTACCACACGACGGCGGTCAAACTGATCTGCCACGTGACCGGCGACCAGCGCCAGTGCGACAGAAGGGAAAAACTGCACCAGACCGATCAGCCCCAGATCAAACGCCCTTCCGGTAATCGAGTAGATTTGCCAGCTCACCACAATGGAAAGCATCTGGAAACCAAAGCTGGACGCCGCGCGGGCTATCCAGAACGCCACAAACGAGCGGTGTGCTAACAGCGAATCCGGATTAACGGAAGAAGAAGACATGACAAATCCCTGAAAAATGAAAGCTGCCGTGTCTGCTGGTCGCATGCGACAAGTTAGCCCGGCAATTATTGTGGATGCAAATAATTAACAAACAATCTGACGGGCCGTTTTACCATAAAAAATTCAACAAATCTGCATATCACATTGTGAAGAAATTGTGCAGTTCGCGGGCAAGCGCCTGCGGTTGCTCCTCGGGAATAAAATGACCGCTGTTGGCGATAATAATTCCGGTCACGTTTTCGGCGAAAGCACGCAGTGGCACGGCCATATCCGGGATAGACCCCTGATCGGCACTCACTGCCAGCAACGGCACCTGTAATTTTCCCTGACTGTTCAGCTCACGGTTTTGCTCAGCGGAAACCATGACGGAACGGTAATACGCCAGCCCGGCACGCAGCCCGCCGCTTTTGAGGAATACGCGTAAATACTCGCTGATGTCCTCATCGGTAAAAGCATCCGGCGCTGCGGTTTTGCTGCGCAGAAACCAGTCCAGATAAATGCGTTCATTGCCAGAAATCAGCGCTTCGGGCAGATCGGGAAGAGTGTGGAACGCAAAGTGCCAGGTCTTCCATGATTTATCCGGCGTGACCGGCAGCGCATCCGGCAGGGTAATTCCTGGGATACCGGCATCAAGCAGCGCCAGGCGTTTTACCTCAGTCCGGTACAGCGCCGCATACGGATAAGCCACCCAGGCACCGACATCGTGGGCGACCAGAAAATAGCTTGTGTGACCGAGAGTTTGCATCAGCCCGTGAGTTTTCTGCGCCAGACTCTGCGTGTCGTAACCGGTTTCTGGCCGGTCGGAATCCCCCTGACCCGGTAAATCAGGTGCCACCAGCCAGAAATGCTCCTTCAATTCCTGCATGACATGACGCCATGCAAACCAGCTCTGCGGAAAACCGGCCAACAGCAGCAGAGCTTCGCCGTCCTGATTTCCGCCACACACGTAATGCATTCGTACGCCGTCAACGGTGGCGTAATGATGATGAAATCCGGCAAGTGTGGCATCAGGCGTACTGAAGGGCGCGGTGGTTACCGGAACGGAAGGCAGACTATGAGTCATGGTGTTTCTCCTTTAATATTTATTAGGAAATGAGTATTTCCTAAATGGAAAAAAATTTTTAGTCGAGGATTTTTAATGCCAGTTCAAGCGTGGCGCTGGCGGAATGATTATTCTCTACTTTCCCCGCGACACGCATTCCCAGCACGATGTAGAGCATCAGCGTTGACGCGGCTTCTGCATCAATTACGGCTGAGACCGAACCGTCAAGTTGCCCCTGTTCGATAAGTGAGATCAGAAATGCTTTATTGCGGGTAATTGCCTGACGAACCAGCGCGGCGACTTCGTCATCGAAGGTCAGTAATTCAACCGTTCCCGCGACAACCAGACAACCCCGGCGGCCTTCAATTTCATGCGCGGACTGAAGGTAAAAGCGCAGCACTTCGGCAATGCGTTCGCGCCCGGTCGTGACTCTCTCAATCTGCTGGCGCAGCTGAGCATTGCGCAGCGAGGTGTAGCGTTCAAACACGTTGAGAAACAGGGTGCGTTTATCGGTAAAAGCTTTGTAGATGCTGCCCGCCGTCAGGTTCATCGCCTGACCGAGTTCGCTCACTGAAGCGGCATGGAAGCCTTTTTCACGAAATACCGTCATGGCATTATCGAGCGCCAGACCGGTGTCGAACTCACGCGGACGTCCGCGCTCTTTAGGTGCTGAAGTGTGCATAAAAGCCGCCACCATTAGGAAACGTTAATTTCCTAATGGTGGCATACGAATGTCATACTGGCAAGCGAAGCAAATCCTTCACACCGGGATAACCCGCTCGTCATATTCCTTCTGGGCTTCTGCCAGACGGCTGCCGTGTGCTGTTGACCAGGCCACCAGCGCAGTAAACGGATGTTGAAGTGTGCGGCCAAGCGGCGTAATTGAATATTCCACCGCTACCGGAGAGGAGGTGATCACCCGCCGGTGGATCAGCCCGTTCCTTTCCAGCCTTCGCAAAGCCTCGGTCAGGGCTTTATGGGTGATGGGGTCAAGCCGGCGTTTTATGGCGTTAAAACGCGACGGTTCAGTGCATAAAACACAGAGGATCAGCACTGACCATTTGTTGGCAATTTGTTCAAGAATGGGCCGCGTGGCATTGATATCTGACAATATTTTTTCGGGAGAATCAGGCATGAGGTTTCCTCTGGTATATCTGCGCTACACAAGGTGCGTAATTGACAGTAGATATACGCAATGTATCTTCTTTGGTCAAACACCGACCAACACGAAAGGGTACAAAAATGCAGAAACTTCAGGGTAAGGTCGCCGTGATCACCGGCGGTAACAGCGGTATCGGTTTTGCGATAGCACAGCGTTTTGTCAGTGAAGGTGCGTATGTTTTCATTATGGGACGACGTCAGGCGCAACTGGACGAGGCGCTGTCAGTGCTGGGGGAAAACGCAGAAGCAGTACAGGGAGATGTCACAAAGCCAGACGATTTAGCACGCCTTTTTGAGACGGTAAAAACCCGCAAAGGCAGGCTGGATATCCTGGTGCCGAATTCAGGAATTTCGGAATATGCGCCGTTGGAAGCGATTTCGGCAGAACACTTCGATCACATTTTCGGGATCAATGTCCGCGCCACATTGTTTACCGTGCAGGCGGCAGTTGAACTGATGTCCGAAGGCGGGTCCATTGTAATGATTGGCTCAATTGCCGGTTTTATCGGCACAGCCGGTTATGGCGTTTATGGCGCGTCCAAGGCTGCAGTGCGTTCCTATTCTCGCACCTGGACACGTGAACTTTCGGGCAAAGGGATACGGGTTAATACGCTCAGCCCCGGCCCGATTGATACGCCAATGTTTGATGATGTTTCTGATGAAGTCAGGAAAACGCTGACTGCACTTATCCCGCTGGGACGTTTGGGAAAACCGGAAGAAGTGGCGGCAGCTGCGCTTTTCCTTGCATCAGATGAAAGCAGCTACATCACCGGAGCCGAACTGTGCATCGACGGCGGTATGAGTCAGGTTTGAGCAAAAAAAAACGACCTCCGGTGAGGTCGTTATTGTTCAAACTGAAAAGAATTGTCCGCAAAAAAATTATCTGCAAAGACTTACCAGCGCAGTTTACGACCGGAATATTCCACGAAGTGATGGCCGCCTTTACCCGATAACGCTTCGAACTGATCGACAATGCCGGTCGAACTTTCTTCAATGGTCAGGGTGGCATTTTCACCACCCATGTCGGTTTGCACCCAGCCCGGATGCACGGAAAGCAGCGTCACTTCCTGTTTTTCTGTCTGTTCCTGCAAACCACGCGTCAGCATATTCAGCGCGGCTTTGCTGGCAGAATAAAGCGGATATGTCGCCACTTCGTTCTCATTGAGGCTGGAAAGTTCAGACGTCATCAATGCCAGCACGCCGGTGCGGTGGTTTAACAGCGGCAACAATTGTGCGGCGCAACGGACAGGGGAGATGGCGTTAGTCAAAAACAGCTGAATGATTTCTTCATCGCTGGCCTGATGAATATCCTGGTGATCCGGACCAAACACGCCTGCATTCACAAAAATCAGATCAAAATGGCTGGCGGAGAGCGCGTCTTTTACCGCTTCCCGCGCTTCGGATTTATTGATGTCCAGTTTTACCCATTCAACAGAGGCGGGGGCTTTTGCCGGAACGGCATCACGCGTCGTCGCTGTCACCTGCCAGCCGCGTTTTGTCAGTACGTCCACCACACCCAAACCGATACCGCGCGATGCGCCGATGATCAATGCTTTCTTAGAGTCAGTCATATTCATCCTTTTGTAATCAATGCGTTAACATCAGTTTATTGTTTTCTTTAATTCCGTAAATCTGTTTCGTGTTAATGGCAGTATGACGGTGCAACATGCCGACAACAATGGGCTGGAGTCTGATTTTCCCTGCCGAATTTTTAACCCAAACGCTTATAGCGGAAGTTATCGTGACTGAACTCCCAAAACTAAGACAAGTCACAGGATAATTATTTTGTAATCGATTACTTTTTGAAGGTGATATTTGTAATCGATTACTTTATGCGAGGCTAAAATGATGTCATCATCAGAAAGTAGTGAAAAAAGTCATGTGCAATACCGGCTTCTGGTTCCGCGGTTATCGCTGATGATGTTTCTGCAATTCTTCATCTGGGGCAGCTGGTCGGTGACGCTGGGGCTGGTGATGGCTAATCACAATATGTCGTTGCTGATCGGGGATGCTTTTTCGGCAGGGCCGATTGCCTCAATTTTGTCGCCGTTTGTGCTGGGGATGCTGGTGGACCGATTTTTCCCGTCGCAAAAAGTGATGGCGGTGATGCATCTGGCGGGGGCAGCGATCCTCTGGTTTGTTCCGCAGGCATTAATCAGCGAAAACGGCACGCTGCTGATAACCCTGCTGTTCGGTTACACCCTTTGTTATATGCCGACGCTGGCGCTGACCAACAATATTGCTTTTCACAGCCTGAAAAATATCGATAAAAGTTTTCCGGTCGTGCGCGTGTTCGGCACCATTGGGTGGATTGTGGCGGGGATCTTCATCGGTGTTACCGGCGTGTCGGCCAGCGTAAATATATTCTGGGTGGCAGCGATGTGTTCCGTGGTGCTGGCGGTTTACAGCCTGACCCTGCCGCATACGCCAGCGCCCGCCAAAGGACAGCCGGTTGCGTTACGCGATTTGCTGTGTGCCGATGCCTTTGCGTTACTTAAAACACGTCACTTTTTCGTGTTCTCCCTGTGCGCCATGCTGATTTCAGTGCCTCTCGGTACTTACTATGCTTACACCGCATCGTATCTGGCGGACGTCGGGATAGGTGATGTCAGTACCGCGATGTCGTTCGGCCAGATGTCAGAAATCTTCTTTATGCTGGTCATTCCGCTGCTGTTCCGGCGCCTGGGCGTAAAGTACATGCTGCTGATCGGCATGCTGGCCTGGTTTGTGCGCTATGCCTTCTTTGCGCTGGGCGTCAGCGAAGAAGGCCGGTTCCTGCTGTATCTCGGTATCCTGCTGCACGGCGTGTGTTATGACTTCTTCTTTGTCGTCGGTTTTATTTATACCGACCGCGTTGCCGGGGCAAAGGTTAAAGGCCAGGCGCAGAGCATGATCGTGATGTTCACTTACGGTATCGGTATGTTGCTGGGCTCGCAGATTTCCGGCGCGCTTTACAACTATCTGGTTGCAGGGCAAACGCTGCCGCAGGCGTGGATAACGTTCTGGTGGATCCCGGCGATGTCAGCGGCGGTGATTGCGTTAATTTTCCTCTTCTCATTCCGTTATCAGGAAAGTGAGAAAGTCTGATTTCTTTTGGAGTTGCAATGAAAACGATTAAAGGACCGGGCATTTTTTTGTCCCAATTCATCGGATCGGAACCGCCGTTTAATACCTTAGAGGGGCTGGCCGGATGGGCCGCCTCGCTCGGTTATAAAGCGTTGCAGGTACCTTGTAATCATCCGCACATTTTTGATCTGCAAAAGGCTGCCACCAGCCAGGCCTATTGTGACGAAATCACCGGGATGCTGGCGGGTCACGGACTGGTGATAAGCGAACTTTCCACGCATCTGGAAGGGCAGCTTATTGCTGTTCATCCGGCTTATGATCTGGCGTTTGACGGCTTTGCACCGGAGGCGGTGCGCGGTGATCCGACGGCACGGCAGGCATGGGCAATCAATGCCTTAAAACAGGCGGCATCTGCCTCGCAAAAACTGGGGCTGAAAGCGCACGCGACGTTTTCCGGTTCACTGGCATGGCCGTACTTTTATCCGTGGCCGCCGCATAATCAGGTTTTGTTAGAGGAAGCTTTTCAGGAACTGGCGCAACGCTGGCTGCCGGTTCTCGACTGTTTCGATGCGCATGGCGTGGACGTTTGTTTTGAAATACATCCGGGTGAAGACTTGCATGACGGTGCGACGTTTGAACATTTTCTGGCGCAGGTGAATCACCATCCGCGCTGCAATATTCTTTTCGACCCAAGCCATCTGCGCCTGCAACATATGGACTATCTGGCGTTTATCGACCGTTACCATGCGCGCATTAAAGCTTTCCACGTGAAGGATGCCGAATTCGCCGCCAGCGGCCGCAGCGGTGTTTACGGCGGTTACCAGAACTGGGCCGACCGTGCCGGACGTTTCCGTTCGCCGGGGGATGGCGATATCAATTTTAAAGGGATTTTCAGCAAGCTTGCGCAATACGATTACGACGGATGGGCGGTGCTGGAGTGGGAATGCTGCCTGAAAGACGGGGAAACCGGCGCACGTGAAGGGGCTGAATTTATCCGCCGTAATATCATTCCCGTTGCTGACCGCGCGTTCGATGATTTTGCTGCCGGTGAAAACGACCGGGCCAGCGCCCGGCGGATGCTCGGGCTTTAATTCATGCCGCCGGTAAACTGTGATAGCCTCTGAAAAAAATAGCTGACCGCAGGATGTGTTGTCGTTATGTCCATTCAGAAAATTGCCAAACTGGCTGGTGTCTCGGTAGCGACGGTTTCCCGTGTGCTGAACAACAGTGACTCCGTAAAAAGCAAAAACCGCGAACGCGTGCTGGAAGCCATCAAGGAAAGCAACTATCAGCCTAATCTGTTAGCCCGCCAGCTGAGAACCTCCCGAAGCTCAATGATTCTGGTGATGGTTTCCAACATTGCGAACCCGTTCTGCGCCGACGTGGTGAAAGGTATTGAAGAAGAAGCGGAGATGAACGGTTATCGCATTCTTCTGTGCAACTCGGGTTCTGATATCGAACGCTCTAAATCGAGCCTCGGGTTGCTCTCGGGTAAAATGGTGGACGGCATCATTACGATGGATGCGTTCTCCAGATTGCCGGATCTGAGCACCATGATTGGCCAGACTCCGTGGGTGCAGTGCGCCGAATACGCCGACGCCGGTGACGTTTCCTGTGTCGGGATCAACGACACTGACGCCTCGGAATTCGCCATCCGGCACCTGCTTGAACGCGGATGCAAACGCGTAGCTCTCATTAATCACGATCTGAGTTACAAATATGCTCAGTTGCGTGAGCGCGGCTATAAAAGCGTGCTCAGCCAGCAGGGAAACGACTTTGAAGCCATTGAATATGCCAGCGAACTGAGTTTTCACGCGGGCAAGGCGGCGATGGAGAATTTACTGCGAGCCACCCTAAAACCCGATGCGGTGTTTGCGGTTTCCGATACGCTGGCGGCAGGCGCAATGCGTGCCATTGATGACGCGGGAATGAAAGTCCCGCAGGATATCGCGGTGATAGGTTTTGACGGTACGGAACTGGCGGAAATGGTATCGCCGCAGCTGTCCACCATTGAACAGCCTTCGCGTGATATCGGTCGTCAGGCCGTGTCGTTGTTGCTTCGAAAAATAGATAATCCCGAAACGCCTGCAGAGCGACTGATGATGGGCTGGCGCTTTATTGCACGTGCCAGTGCCTGAGTAATACGAGAAATCAGGCCGCGCCGGAAACCGGAACGGCCTGTATCTCCCCCTATCAGCACTTATTTCTTGCCATGACGCTTCTGATATTCTTCGCACTGAGTGATCAGTTTCTCTGCTGAAGTTTTCAGCGCATCCAGCATCAGGTCGTTATATTCGACAAAGAAACGGGTGGCTTTGGTATTCGACTTCATTTCTCCGATAACAGAGATTTCATTGGTCAGTTTGACTTTTGTTTCATCAATACTGGTATTGGCTTTTTTCACCTGCGCGGAAAGATCGGTGAAGAATTTTTTCACTGATTCCAGTTTTTTCCTGAGCTCGGGGATCATTTTCCCTTCCACCACACCGCTGGCAATCGAATAAGAAATCAGCAATCCGAAAGGCCCGAGAACCAGCCCGGCTGCCGCACCAGCGTAGGCTTCTTTGCGTAGTTTACTTACCTGATTTTCGAAATATTCGCTCTTCTCGTTAAAGTCGTTCGAGAGCTGGCTATCAAGTTGCAGCAGCTTTCCTGAGGCCTCATTGAAACTCAGCGAACTTTCTCCCAGAGATTTTTGCGCGGCATCCATTTTAGTGATGCCATCGTCCAGTACCTTGATCAGTATGGCTTTTTGCGCTTCGGCTTTCTGCTCGTTGTACTCCTTAAACAGGGCCAGATAAGCCTGCAGCAACTGAGTGCTCATTCCGCACCACTCATAAACAGACTGAGTGGCGGTGAAGTATTTGTCCTGACTCGTCATCAGTAACGTTTTGACTTCACCGACCAGAACAGAACTTTTTTGAGAATAATCATCTTTAAAGCGACTTAATTCTTCGACAGTCTTTTGGAAAGTATTCCAGGGGATAACCTGGTCCAGGACTTTATTATATAGATCTAACGCTTTATCTGCGGCATCAATAGAATCTTTGATGACTTGCACGGTTTTTGCTGGGTCAGTCATATAACACCTCATGCTGTGATAACAGGGATGAATAAATAAATCAGGCCACCGGATGAGTGACATGAAAATTATAGTGTCGTTATTTAATTGGTTATTTTATTTTCGCTATTTTCAAACCGGAAATAATTAAATTAACCCTATTTTTATGAATTCACTTGGAAAGTTATCTGGTATAGGCCATCTGGCCGTTTGATTTATTTGTTATGCGAAGATATACGTTAAATGGCTTTTCGTAATGCCCGGTTTAAATATTTCCTGCCAGCAGGCAGGGTGATTTTATCTGGTTACTCAATAAGGTAGGTTTCTCATGACAACAATCACACTGGTTCAGGCTTCAGCACATGGGGCAAATCAAATACATCAGATGACAGCACAACCTATGAATGTCGTTATCACAGGCCTGCAGGGTGGGAATATTCAATATTCCTGTACTAATGTCCTGGGCACTCTCCGGGGGGCACAATTTGTTGAGATCACTTACGACGCCAGTGTTCGTGGTAATCCGCATGAACGGGTAAATGTCAGCTCTGTGATCCTTTAGTTTTATTTGTGAATTTGCCCATCAAAATATACTGGCAGAATATTTCTGTCAGTATATTGGCATGGAGAAGGGTAATTAAGAATATCGTCGTGCTTTTTTCTAATTCACTGCGCAATCGCCTTCCCGCATTTTTATTGTCATCCCTGTCACACGTGAAGTATTGTTGTTCGCTCATACAGAGTGTAAAGGGATAAAAAGCATGATCGCCTTTAAATGGTTTAGCCTCGGGTTTGTCCTCGTTTTACTGCTGTCTTTCGGATACAGCTACGCCAAAGCCTCGCAGACCCGTGAAGAACCCGCAGGGCAAAGCTGGTCTACGGCGCGACGGGATTCCGCCGGGATCGCACCGGATCCGGCAAAACTCAAAAGTACCGCCATTGTGCAGATTTATGCCGCACCGACTTATGGCTGGCGCGGGCTGGTCGCCGTGCATCCGTGGATTATTTTTAAGCGGGAAGGGGAAACTGAGTTTACCCGTTATGACGTTATTAGCTGGGGCAGTACCAACGTGGTTCGCCGCAATTACGCCATTCCCGATGGCTACTGGTTTGGTTCGCAGCCAAGAGTGTTGGTTGATCACCGTGGCGCACAGGCGCAATTGATGATCCCAAAAATAGAAGCCGCCATTAAAAGCTATCCTTATCCGCATACTTATCACGCCTGGCCGGGGCCAAACAGTAATACGTTTATGGCGCATATTGGCCGCGAAGTGCCGGAACTTGAACTGGATATGCCGTCGAATGCGATTGGTAAAGATTACCGGGGGATCACCAATCCGATTGGTTTGCCGCCTTCAGGACGTGGCGTTCAGGTGTCATTCCTCGGCGTTCTCGGCGTCACGCTTGGCGTGGAAGAAGGCCTGGAAGTCAACGTGCTGGGGCTTAATCTGGGTATTGATGTGAAAAACCCGGCGCTGCGCCTGCCGTTTGTCGGGCGCGTCGGATTTGATAATCCGGGCAAAGCGGAGCTATAACGACGTTTGGGGCCATCAGAACCAAAACACAGGCTAGAAAGGAGGCAACCCTCCTGCCAGTATGGTCAGGCTTTTCATCCGATAAACCAGAGGATCTTTGCGTGACCGTTCCAGTGATAAGACGCAGCTTGTTGATGTGGACCATCCTGATGCTGATGGCTCTGATTATTCCCACGAGTGTGCAGCTGTGCCAACAATGGCAAAAATTTAACCGTGCTTTTGAATACGTGGAACAACAGGTTGCCTATCGTCTCACCCAGAACGCTGCGGTATTGCCACTGATTTCACCCGGCAGCAATGCGGCAGAACTCAATCACAAGTTTCCCCAAATCGTGGCCATAGAATCACTCCCTGATAGCACTGGGATGGACCATCGAATCACCCCGGATGGCAAGGGACGCTATTGGCTCAATAATCGCTGGCAGAAGGTGCGTGAACTGGTGGATTTACAACCCGTCGTCGCGGCGGCGTTGCAGCATCAACCTTTTCATCGCCTCACGCTTAACTGGCAAAATACTGTGCTGTTTTCTGTCGGTTCGTCCAAGGTGCGTGGGCTCTGGCACTGGTCGGCGACCTTTACACAAGAGATCCAACCGTTCACGCTGACCGCCAGCGCGTCGCCTCAATGGCAGGCAATCAAAGTCTGGCCAGCATTATTACTGGCAATTCTGGCCACCGCATTGTCACTTTTGCTTCATCAGTTTCAACGCCAGCGACAGGCGGATCGTCGCGCACAGTTCTATCAGGATTCCCGTCTGAATGCGTTGGGCGAAATTACCACCGGTATGGTCCACGAAATTAACCAACCGCTGACGGCTATAATGAACTGGCTTCAGGGTGCCCGGCTTCTCCTTGCTAAGGGGGATCTGGCTCTGTTACCTGACGCTCTTGACAAAGCTTTGGAACAAACCCAGCGTATTGCATTGCTTTTACAGCGTTTTCGAGAACATCTTGAGCAACGCGAAGTCGTGTTAGATGCCGTCGACGTGAAGCAGACATGGTTGCGTGTTGAGGACTTGCTGGCCAGGGAGATCCGTGAAGGGAATATCATGATTCAACGTCATTTCGGCCCGCATCCGATCGTAGTGAATGCTGACCCACTATGGCTCGAGCAGGTGCTGCATAATCTGTTAAGCAACGCGATACAGGCTCAGAATCAACAGAAGAAAGGATGGGTTCAGATCCGATGTCGCACAGAGGGCAACCATGTTTTAGTGACCCTGACCGATGGCGGTACGGGATTTTCTAAAGAGGCGCTTGAGCACGCCCTGATGCCATTTTTCACCACACGTAACGACGGCATTGGGCTGGGGGGGACGTTGGCAGAAACGCTCGTGTTAAGAATGAATGGGAAGATCACGCTGTCGAATCATGCGGACGGCGGGGCATGTATACAGTTGCAATTTCAGACAGGAGAGCCGAAATGACAACGCCACAAATATGGTTGATTGATGATGATGCCTCGATCAGGGAATCTCTGAGTTTTGTATTACAAACGCTGGGCTGGAAGGTCAGGAGCTTTAGTGGCATTACGGCGTTCGAAGAGGACACTGATGTCAGCCCGACATCCGCAGGCTGTCTGCTGCTGGATATCCGTATGCCCGGTAAAAGCGGGCTGAGTTGGCTTGAGGAAACCTCCCGGCAATATCCGTTGTTGCCCGTCATACTGATGACCGGACACGGTACTATTGATCTTTGCAGACGTGCATTTCAGCATGGTGCCTGGGAGTTCTTCACCAAGCCGCTGGATAACAACGCACTCATTGACTGTATCAGCGAAGCACTGACGGAAAGTGACCTGCGGGCTGCACAGCAAAAGGAATTGCAGGGGCTGGAAAGCAAGTTTGCACAGCTTACCCCGCGTGAACGCGAAGTCCTGTCATTGCTGGTAGAAGGGCATAGTGCTAAGGAAATCGCCCGCGCCCTCTCATTATCACCCCGCACCGCAGAAGCGCACCGCGCCTCCATCTTTGCCAGGCTGGAGGTAAACAGCCTTGCGCCAGTCGTCTGGGAGTATGCCAGGCTACAAATATTGTCACAACCTCGTAAAACTACCAGGCAAAAGGGGTAATTAACCCAATAGTGCGCCCCCACGGGATTCTGCAAAATAAAGGCTCTTACTGATAGCAGGATCCCTAAAATGAAAAAGACACTCTCCGTTTTCACCCTACTGGCCAGCGTATGCGCATTACCTTTACAGGCGGCGACATTGACCGAAAAAAACCTTTCTTTAGAACAAGCTAATCAGCTGGCATCCGCTGTGATTCAGTCCTGTGCCACCCAACATTATAACGTCAGTGTCACGGTGCTTGATCGCGGCGGCAACATAAAAGCGTTGCAGCGTATGGATAATGCAGGCCCGCATACGATTGAAGCGAGCCGGATGAAGGCGTTTACCGCACTCAGTACCAAAAATGCGTCAGGAAAAGTGATGGAAGCGGCGCAGTCGAATGCCGGTGCTGCCAACATGCGCGATATTCCTGGCTTCCTGTTGCTGGCCGGTGGACTGCCACTGCGCGACGGTGATCAGGTGATCGGTGCCGTCGGAGTCGGTGGCGCACCCGGAGGTAATCTGGATGAACAATGCGCTCAGGTCGCTATCGATAACGTGTTCAAACATTAATGTTTAAAAAAGGTTCCGGAATGAAATTTCGTATTCTCTTCACCGCACTCCTGATGGCGCAAAGTTCAGCTTATGCATCTGAGGCATTAACCGGTTGTGCCGGTGACTGCTCCCCGCCGTAAACGGCGAGGCTTCCCACTTCTTAGGCTGCAACCGCCTTTATGACGGACTTACACTGGCCTCGATGGGCAGTAACGACGAGTCCCGCCGCCATAGTTCCTACTTTGCCTGTAGCGCTGGCGGAGCAATAATTGAAACACTGAAAGCGTATGTTGAATCGCAGAAAACCCCTGATTAGCACCCCTTATATCCCCGTCCGACTGGGCGAGGATTTACAGGGCAAATGCTAAACACGCCGAAGTGACGCAGCAAATTGAATATGCTGAAGCTCACGGCAACAGCGCGCAAACAAGCGGGCTCAAAAAAGCCCTGAGTGAAATTGAAGAGCATTGCACGAATGCCAACCTGACCGCAGAGCGTCAGGAAAAGGTGCGAGAGAAGCAGAGCAAGGTGACAGAGCGCGAAGCCGATCTGCGCGAAGCCCAGGCGAGCGGCAGCGCTAAGAAAATTGCCAGGCAGCAGGCTAAGCATGAAAGCGCGAAGCAGGAACTTAAAGCAGCGCAGGATGCTTTGAGCGAGTGACCATTCGTTAAAGCGTTACTACCGCAGCACGGATTTATTGCCCGAAAAAAAGGCCCGCCATTTCTGGCAGGCCTTTTGTCTTTCAGGGAATGATTACTTCACGCATTTTGCGCAGGTGCTGGCATGGATTTGCTGGAAGAAATCGTTGCCTTTG
Organism: Rahnella bruchi; assembly: GCF_003614975.1. Classification (GTDB taxonomy): domain Bacteria; phylum Pseudomonadota; class Gammaproteobacteria; order Enterobacterales; family Enterobacteriaceae; genus Rahnella; species Rahnella bruchi. The sequence continues at coordinate 70,950 of NZ_QZWI01000011.1, forward strand.
TCATCCACCAGGATGAACGCCGGGAAGTCTTCGACTTCGATTTTCCAGATGGCTTCCATACCCAGTTCAGGATATTCCACGCATTCCAGGCTCTTGATGCTTTGCTGAGCCAGAACCGCTGCCGGGCCGCCGATACTGCCCAGATAGAAACCACCGTGTTTGTGGCACGCGTCGGTGACTTGCTGGCTGCGGTTGCCTTTGGCCAGCATGATCATGCTGCCGCCGTTGGATTGCAGAAGATCCACATAGGAATCCATGCGTCCTGCGGTGGTCGGTCCCAGAGATCCGGAAGCATAACCTTCAGGCGTTTTCGCCGGACCTGCGTAGTAGATCGGGTGATCTTTGATGTACTGCGGCAAACCTTCGCCGTTATCCAGACGCTCTTTCAGTTTGGCGTGCGCGATGTCACGGCCCACGATGATCGTACCGCTCAGGGACAGGCGGGTAGACACCGGATATTCAGAAAGCTGTGCGAGGATTTCTTTCATCGGACGGTTCAGGTCAACCTTCACCACACCGGCTTCGCCCTGCTGACGCAATGCTTCAGGAATGTACTTGCCCGGATTTTCTTCCAGTTTTTCGATCCAGATACCGTCGCGGTTGATTTTGGCTTTGATGTTACGGTCTGCGGAGCACGAAACGCCCATACCGACCGGACATGACGCGCCGTGACGTGGCAGACGCACGACGCGGATATCGTGGGCAAAGTATTTGCCACCGAACTGTGCGCCCAGACCGAGGTTGTTGGCCTCGACCAGCAATTCCTGTTCCAGATTTACATCGCGGAACGCCTGACCGTGTTCGTTACCTTCTGTAGGCAGACCGTCGTAGTAATGGGTGGAAGCCAGTTTCACGGTTTTCAGCGTCGCCTCAGCGGAAGTCCCGCCAATGACGAACGCGATGTGGTACGGCGGACAGGCAGCGGTGCCCAGCGTGCGCATTTTCTCAACCAGATAATCTTTCAGCTTAGCCGGTGTGATCAGCGCTTTGGTTTCCTGATACAGGTAGGTTTTGTTGGCAGAACCGCCGCCTTTGGCGATGCACAGGAATTTATACTCGTCGCCGTCCACGCTGTAGAGGTCGATTTGTGCAGGCAGGTTGGTGCCGGTATTCACTTCTTTATACATATCCAGCGCGGCATTCTGAGAATAGCGCAGGTTATCTTCAATGAAGGTGTTGTACACGCCCTGAGACAGGCTGGCTTCGTCGCCGCCGCCGGTCCACACGCGCTGGCCTTTTTTGCCCATGATGATCGCGGTGCCGGTGTCCTGACAGGTTGGCAGAATGCCTTTGGCCGCGATTTCAGAGTTGCGCAGGAATTGCAGCGCAACATATTTGTCGTTTTCGCTCGATTCAGGGTCGTGAAGAATGGACGCCACTTGTTGCTGATGCGCAGGGCGCAGCATGAAAGAGGCATCGTGGAACGCCTGCTGTGCCAGAAGGGTCAGCGCCTGGGGTTCCACTTTTAATACTTCTTCGCCGTCAAAATTGCTGACAGAAACGTGATCTTTGGTCAGCAGGTAATATTCGGTGTCATCTTTAGAAACGGGGAAGGGATTTTGATAATAGAACGGTTTGTTCGACATTGTTTTCTCACTTTTTCCGTTTTTGCCGCCACGGACGGGACTGTTGACTCGGTATTGCAGAGGTATTCGGGGCGACGTTTATATTCGTTCTGTATGTTGCCAGCCAAGTACACAGGCTGGCAACGGGGTTTCTATGTTTTATTTCAGTAAATGCTCTGTTAATGCTTTGTGGGTGATTTTATCGCCACAATCAGAACATCATCATCATCCACGGATAACCGATCACCAGTAAAGCAATCAGGAAGATGGCACCAAAGATAGTTCCGAGACGCCAGTAATCTTTGGTTGGCAGATAACCGCTGCCGTAATAAATCGGGCTTGGGCCGGTACCGTATGGCGTGATGATCCCCATAACACCCAGAGAGGTCACCATCAGCAGGCAGAATACCTGCATATTAATACCCGGAATGGCGGCACCAATAGTCAGCATAGCCGGTAAAAGCGCGGTGGTGTGCGCCGTGGTGCTGGCAAACAGGTAATGCAGCAGGTAGAACGCCAGCAGCAGGGCAATGGTCGCCGCACCCGGGGAGATTCCGCCCATCAGCGCAGCGCCTTCTTTACCCAGCCATGCGATGAAACCGGTGCGGGACAAGCCGTCAGCCAGTGCCACCAGCGTGGCGAACCAGGCAAAGGTGTTCCAGGCTGGTTTGTTGCTGGTGATATCGTTCCAGTTCAGAACACCGGTCCACAGCATCAGCACCACAACCAGCAGAGCGGCCATCGCCGGTTCAATGAAGCTTGCAGCGAAAATCCACATCGCCAGCGCACAGCACACGAAGACCAGCAGCAGAATTTCATGACGGGACATTTTGCCCAGTTTCGCCAGCTCAGCGGTCGCCCAGCGCGGCACTTCGTCATTGATTTTCACTTCCGGCGGATAGAACCAGTACGCCAGCAGCGGCATGGTCAGCAGAAGTAACAGACCGACCGGCAGGAAGGCGATGAACCACGTGCCCCACGAAATGTTGATACCGGTTACGCTGTTCACGATGCCCAGCGCCAGCAGGTTAGGTGCCAGTGCGGAAAGGAACATGGAACTGGTGATACAGGCTGCGGTGATCGCCACCCACATCAGATAAGAACCGATTTTACGGGCACTCGGGTCGTTAGGTTTTGAGCCGTACAACGGGGGCAGGTTAGCAATGATCGGGTATATTGTGCCGCCGCTGCGCGCAGTGTTGGAAGGCGTGAACGGTGCCAGCAACAGGTCCGCAAAGGTGATGGCGTAACCGAGCGTCAGGCTGCGGCGACCCAGATATTTCACCAGGATCAGCGCCAGACGGCGGCCAAACTGGGTTTTATCGTAGCCGGCGGCAAACATGAACGCACCGAAGATTAACCAGACGGTTGAGTTACCAAAACCACTGACCGCCCATTTAAAGGCCTGTGCTGCGGTTTTGAATTTAGGATCCGCCAGCTCAGCCGGGCTGAACAACAACCACTGGCTGAACAGGGCGATAATCACCACACCGGTGAGGCCGATAACGGCACCCGGTAATGGCTCGAAGATCAGACCAACAATGACGCCCACGAAGATGGCGAAGAAATGCCATGCATAAGGTTCAAGCCCAGCAGGAACCGGAACCAGCAGCAATAGCACGGACACCAGCACCGGAAGTGCCAAGAAGATCCAGCGATTTTTTTTGCCGGGTTCGGCTTTTTTCGCTGGCTCTTTCACCGCAGTTTTTGTTATTTCGCTCATAATATTTATCTTAGGTAGTTAGGAATATTGTGATGATGCATAGGTAAAATGTTGTTTGGTTTTTTTAGTTACTTAATCATTTTTTTAGTTATTCAATAGTGGCATGTTAATTGCCTCGTTATTGTTATTTTTGTCAGGTAACTCTTATTCCCAGTAAGAGGGAGGCAATGTTTATATAATGCGATTTCCCTATTTTTAACTGTTGATCTTGATCAACAAAATACGGGGCTGAATAGTTTTTAAATGGAATAAAACAAAAGGGCAGGCTTTGTCAGATTAATTAAGACGTAATTTGGGGCGGCTATCTCCTGCACAGAGTCTGTGAGGAGTAGATAAGCAAAAAAGGAGTAGGCCAAATGAGAGTCATTCACAGTAAGATGCTGCAACAGCGAGTGATCCTCTGGCCGTCCTCCGCCACTTGCCAGCGGCTGAAGTTCGTGAACTGCAAAAGGATAAGGCCCGGAGGATGTAATAATATTCTCATCAGTTAAATACAATTACGCCGGGAGTTTACAGTAATGTGATTATTTAATTTACCCGTTAACATAATTTTAATATAACAGGCATTAAGTTAATAGATAAATAGTTAATTAACTAATGTAAGAGGTTTAGAAAGTAAAAATAAAACTATATTAATAAGCATGATTCCGGCTCTGAAATAATACAACGAATAATAAATAAACATTTCATCACGCTTCACAAAATAGCGCGCCGGTGACGAATTCAGATTTAAAACCTTAAAGTTTGGAGTCACTATTATGAGCAACAACGATCTGCTATTAAGCCCGTTTACTTTACCCAATGGTACTGTGCTGAAAAATCGCATTCTGATGGCGCCAATGACCACCTGCACCGGCTTTTATGACGGCACCGTGACCGGCGAACTGGTCGAATATTACCGCGCCCGCGCCGGCAGCATCGGGACTGTTATTGTTGAATGCTGTTTTGTGGATGACCGTGGCCTGGCTTTCCCTGGCGCTATCGGTATCGACAATGACGCCAAAGTAGACGGACTGGCGAAAATCGCCTCCGCTGTGAAATCTCAGGGTTCTAAAGCCGTATTACAGATTTATCACGGCGGGCGCATGAGCGAGCCGAAACTGATTGGCGGCCAGCAGCCTGTCGCACCAAGTGCGCTGGCGGCTCCGCGTGAAGGTGCCGCCACACCGGTGGCACTGACCGCTGAAGACGTTGACGGCATGATCGCCAAATTCGGCGAAGGCGTGCGTCGCGCGATTGAAGCCGGTTTTGACGGTGTAGAAATCCACGGTGCCAATACCTATCTCATCCAGCAATTCTTCTCCCCGAATTCCAACCAGCGTGACGATAAATGGGGCGGCAGCCGCGAAAACCGTGCCCGCTTCCCGCTGGAAGTGCTCGAAATTACACATAAGATGGCGAAGAAATACGCCGATGATTCTTTCATTATCGGTTACCGCTTCTCGCCGGAAGAGCTGGAAGAACCGGGCATCCGTTTTGCCGACACTATGTATCTGCTGGAACAGCTGGCGGCGCGCGGTCTGGATTACCTGCATTTCTCCCTCGGTTACTCGCTGCGACCTTCCATTGTCGATACCACGGATCCGACGCCGCTGATCGACAAATATGTTGCGATGCGTTCGGACACACTGGCAAAAATCCCGGTGATGGGCGTGGGCGGTATCGTCAACAAATCTGATGCGGATCTGGCGCTGGAACACGGCTATGACATGGTCGCCATCGGTAAAGCGTGTATCGCTTATCCGGACTGGACTGACCGTATCGCTGCCGATCAGAAACTCGACCTGTTTATCGACAGCACGCAACGCGAAGCGCTGACCATCCCTGAACCGCTGTGGCGCTTCTCGCTGGTGGACGCGATGATCCGCGATATGAGCATGACCTCGAAGAAATTCAAAGCCGGTGTGTTCCAGGAAAAAGTGCAGGATCCTGCGCGTGAGCTGGCGGTAAGCGTCAGTCTGGAAACCGACCGTATTGCCGATATCGCGCTGGAAGCGGGGGCGGATCTGGATGTGGAATTCACCACCAGTTTTGAAATTATCCGTACCCGTATTCTGGACGCCAACAGCCCGCACGTGGATGCGGTGACCGGCGCGACAGAACAGAGTGAAGCGGTTAAAAAAGCGGTGTCCAAAGCCATCGCAAAATCCTGCAAAGCGCAGTTGCTGGAAGAGGGCGGCAGCCTGAATGAGCCACAGAACTATGATGTTGTGGTTGTCGGCAGCGGCGGTGCAGGTCTGGCGGCAGCGATTCAGGCGTGTGACGAAGGGGCGAAAGTCCTGATCGTCGAGAAAATGTCGACCATCGGCGGTAACACCATTAAAGCGTCGGTTGGTATGAACGCCGCAGAAACCCGTTTCCAAAAGCTGAAAGGTATTGAAGACAGTAAAGAACTGTTCTATCAGGAAACCCTGAAAGGCGGCCAGTTCAAAAACAATACCGTGTTGCTGAAAGAGTTCATTGAGCGTGCGCCACAGGCGGTGGAATGGCTGGCAGCACACAACATTGAACTGAGCGATATCACCATTACCGGCGGGATGAGCATCGACCGTACTCACCGTCCGGCGGACCGCAGTGCAGTGGGCGGCTTCCTGATAAGCGGTCTGGTGAAAAATCTCAACAAACGCAATATCGACGTGATGCTCGACACCTCTGTGACTGAAATCCGTTATGCAGAAGGCGCGGTTCAGGGCGTGAATCTGCTCAATGATGAAAACGAAGTGCAGGTGGTTAACGCGAAAAGCGTGATTGTCGCCACCGGCGGTTTCAGCGCCAACCGCGATATGGTCGTGAAATACCGCCCTGAGCTGGATGGCTTTGTCACCACTAACCATAAAGGCGCGACTGGCAGCGGTATCGCCATTTTGCAAAACATCGGCGCAGGAACCGTCGATATGGGCGAAATTCAGATCCACCCGACCGTGGAACAGACCACATCTTATCTGATCTCCGAAGCTATTCGTGGCGGTGGTGCGATTCTGGTCAGTCAGGCGGGCAAACGCTTCTTCAATGAAATGGAAACCCGCGACAAAGTGTCAGCGAACATCATCGCGCTGCCGGAGAAATTTGCTTACGTGGTGTTTGATGAACAGGTTCGCCTGAACAACAAAGCGGCTGACGAATACATTGCCAAAGGGTTTGTTATCAGCGGCAACTCGCCACGCGAACTGGCGGCTAAACTGGAAATGAACTCAGACGCCTTCCTCGCCACGCTCGAAAGCTACAACGTGGCTGTGGATAAACAAGATGACGCCGAGTTTGGCCGCCGTACCGCGCTGCGCCACCCGATCAATCAGGGGCCGTTTTACGCCATCCGTATCGCGCCGGGCGTACACCATACGATGGGCGGCGTGACAATCAACACTGAAACCTGCGTGCTGGATGCGCAGCAACAGGTGCTCGGCGGCGCATTTGCGGCGGGCGAAGTGGTCGGGGGTATCCACGGTGGTAACCGTATCGGCGGTAACGCCGTTGCAGATATCATTATCTTCGGTATCCTTGCAGGACAGAACGCCGCGAAATTCGCGATGCGGTAACCGTTATCACGCAAGGTAATACAATGACGCCAGACTCCCGTATTTATGCTTATTCCGCTGTTTTGATGGGCTCGCCCATTCTTCTCAAGCTGTTTGAACATAACGAGAGTCTGGCGTCTGGCGTTTTCAGGCTGATCAAATTGCAGGAAAGCACCTTCACGGTGAATCGCCCGCATTCCGATATTATGGCGATTAACCATGCCGCCGGACGTGACCCTGTCACCGTCAGCGAGCCGGTATTTGAATTAATCCGTCGCGCAAAAGCCATCAGTTGCCTGCCAGACAGCAGTTTCAATTTCACTATCGGCCCGCTGGTTAAGCGCTGGAAAATCGGTTTCAGCGGGCACAGCATTCCTGCCGCGCAGGATTTACAGACGCTGTTGTCGCTGACAAATCCCGAAGACGTGATCCTCGATGAACACACCCGTTCGGTGTTTCTGCAACAGGCAGGAATGGAAATCGATCTCGGCGCGATTGCCAAAGGGTATATCGCGGACGTGGTGCGTGATTATCTGCGGGATCAGCAGGTTGAAAACGCGTTGATCAATCTGGGCGGTAACGTGCAAACGCTCGGTGCGGGTGCTGAAGGGGCGTGGGCGATTGGCCTGAAAAAACCATTTGCTTCGCCGGATGAACTGATTGGCGTGATCAACGTCACCGGTAAATCAGTGGTCACTTCCGGTATTTACGAACGTTATTTCGAGCTGGACGGCCACCGTTATCATCACATTCTCGATCCGAAAACCGGCTACCCGCTGGATAACGAACTGCTCAGCGTGACCATTATTTCTGAAGATTCGATAGACGGGGATATCTGGACGACGCTGCTGTACGGAATGGGCGTGGAGAAAAGTCTGGAATATCTGAAGCAAATTCCGCACATCGAAGCGGTATTTGTCACCCGCGACGGGCAGATTATTTTGTCATCACAGCGGCAGTTTGCTTTCACGCCGCTGGATGACAGTTACCGGATCACGACTTACTGACCCGATTTACTGACAGTACTGCTTTAACAGCGAATAGTGATCGGCCTGCAAACGGTAGCGGTAAACCGGACGACCGGTCACGCCGTAATGAATGCTGGTGAAAAGAATGTTCATCTGCGCCAGCCAGATCAGGTATTTACGGCATGATACCCGCGAGATATTCACCGAACTGGCCAGTTCATCCGTGGAAAATTCCATGGTCGGATGGGCATCAATCCACTGACACAGCGTGCGTAATGTCTGCTGCGTTAAGCCTTTCGGTAGCTTTTTGGTATCCACTGCGGCAGGATTACTGCCGTGGATCAGCCGGTCCACATCTGACTGCTCGTAATATTGCTGATTATCCATCAGCGTTTTTTTCTGCTGCCAGCCGGTCAGCGCTTCCTCAAAACGGGAAAACTGGAACGGCTTAATCAGATAATCCACCACGCCGTAATTCAGCGACTTTTTGATGGTTTGGGCATCAGCGGCAGACGAAATCACAATCACGTCGATGGGGCGCCGCGCGTTGCGCAGTTCAGGCAGTAAATCCAGCCCGTTATCCTGCTGCATATACACGTCGAGCAAAATCAGGTCGATAGACAGCTCTGAATTCAGAACCAGATCTTTCGCCTGTTGCAGCGTCGACGCCGTGCCGCAGCACGTGAAGCCTTCTATCTGGCCAACATAACAGCGGTTCAGCTCTGCTACCATGGCGTCGTCATCAACTATCAGCACATTGATCAAGAACTTGTCCTCTCCGCATCCCAGGGAAGTTGTACAAAAAATTGGGTGTAAACGTCGGGCTCGGATTCGACATTAACCGAACCGCCCAGGCTTTCGACCTGCTGTTTAGCCAGGAACAGGCCCATGCCACGCTGGTCGCCTTTCGACGACACCCCTTTTTCAAAAATGGTTTCAATATTTTCCGGCTGAATACCCGGACCATCGTCGCTTACGATGCACGCCAGCTGCCCGTTCTGATAGTGCAGCAGCACGCTGACTTCGCCATCAGGTTGCTCACCGAGCGCATCCAGCGCATTTTCAATCAGATTACCCAACACGGTGATCAGCGCCGCGACCTGATCTTCATTATTGTTGTCCGGCAGCAGGCTGTCATCGCTGAGCGTCAGCAGATGGCGCGTATCAGAGGCTCGGTTAATCTTGCTCAGCAGGAAACCGGCAATGACCGGAGACTTAATTTTCAGCAGCAGGGAACCGATTTCCGCCTGATAGTTATTGGCGGTTTTGAGGATGTAATCCTCAAGCTGAGCATAACTTTTCATGTGCAGCAATCCGAGGATCACATGCAGCTTATTCATGAATTCGTGCGACCGTTCCCGCAACGAATCCGCATAGTTTACCATGCCGCTCAGGCGCTGCATTAACTGGCTGACCTCGGTTTTATCCCTGAAGGTACAGATGGCGCCGATAATAACGCCGTTATTGCGCACCGGCACCGTGTTGCTGAGCAGTAAACGGCCTTTGAAATTGATCTCTTCGTCGCGGCGCGGAATACCGGTATTCACCACATCCCGCAGATTAGCGATCAGCGGCAAGGTGTTTTCATCCGGCGTCACGTCTCTGGCGGTTTCCTGAAATATCTGGCGGGCAGTCTGGTTGATCAATGTGACATGCGCCAGATCGTCTACGGCGATCACACCTTCTTTGATCGACTGCAACATCGCCTGACGCTGTTCGAACAGCGTCGAAATTTCATAAGGTTCCAGCCCGAACAGAATGCGTTTGAGCATGCGCACCAGACAGTACGTGCCCAGCGCGCCGACAATCATGCCGAACAGCACCGTCCACAGAATGCTCCAGCGGCTTTTGTTAATTTGTTCGGTGACTTTGACCAGCGAAATCCCGATGGCGACCACGCCGATTTGCTTATGATTGTTGTCGTAGACTGGCGTGAAAACGCGCAGCGCTTCGTCGAGCGTGCCCTTATTAATCGAGACGTTCTCTTTGCCGAGCAGCGCCGGATTAATGTCATCACCGATAAAATGATGACTGATCACATCGGCATTCGGATGCGAATAACGGATGCCGTCCATATTGGTGACCACGATAAACAGCAGGTCGTTGCGCTTTTGTACCGAACTGGCGATCGGCTGAATGATATTGCTGTCAGGCGGCAGAAGCAGGGCGCGTTTGGTTTCCGGCAAGTCCGCCATCGTGCGGGCGACAGCCAGCGCCTTATCTTTTACGCCGTCACGGGTGGTGTCGCTGACCTGCACAAAATAAAGCATATGCACGACCAGCAACACGGAGGCAATCACCGCGCTGACCATCAGAATGACTGAGGTGCTGAGTTTCATGGGGTGCTTGCGCACGGGATGGCGTTGCTGCGTGTCGCTCATGGGAGCCCCGGAAAAGAGCCAAATGCTCATTGGTGATTTCTGACAGTTCGCGTTGTTCGTCCGGCGTCATTGTGCTGAACACTGCGTGAACCAACCCTGTTCACGCATAATGATATGTCTATTTGTCTGATACTTCCGCTATTTAATACTTTCAAAAGTGAGTCAGGCGCTACGGACGCGCCAATAAAAAAGGCCTGAATCTCTTCAGGCCTTATCTGTGTAATTCGTTTCCGGATTACTGGAAGTAGATGTCGCCGTTTTCAGCTTTGAGGATTTTGCCGTCGGTATCGGTGATCAGCGCGTAGCTGCCGCCGATGTAAGTCCAGTGGCTGCCTGCATCCGGTGCAGGTAAATGACGTTCCTGCCAGCCGACGATTTCGTAAGGCTTGGTGCGGTACAGCGCCGGAACCTGGTCACCAATCGCGTAGAGTTTGGAATCATCGTAGAACGATTTGATTTCATGCGAGTTTGACGCAGCAAACGCAGTATTAGCCAGAGGTAACAATGAAGAAACAACCAGGGCAGATAACAAAACAATTTTAGAATGACGCATAGATTATCCCGTTTAAAACCATCAACTTAATGCGTGCTTCGGTGATATGCTGCCAGTCCGTTGTATGAGTCATAAAGCCAAAGCCTGTGCTTTTTCTGTAGGACAGGATAATAACGAGAAAGTGTCCTGATGGCGGGGCGTTTTTTTGTGTCGAAATGCAAATGATTTCAGAACTGTCCGTTAGTGCATGTGGAGGCCACGATTTCTTCTAGCCTTAAAGTTCACTCATTTTTCAAATAAGGAATGTTTATGAGCAATCACAAAACGATTCCCGAATCACTCAATGCCCCTCATGTGGACGCATACCCGACGCCGCCGTTTGAACACCAGAAACAGCCGTTTCCGGGACTGGCTGGCAAAATGAAACCGGTGCCCGATCACGGTGAGAAAACGTATAAAGGCAGCGGCCGGCTGAAAGGGCGTAAGGCTCTGATCACCGGTGGTGACTCCGGTATAGGTCGTGCGGTGGCGATAGCATTCGCCAGAGAGGGCGCGCAGGTGGCGATCAACTATCTGCCTGATGAAGAGCCGGACGCGAAAGAAGTGGTGGATTTACTCTGGAGTGAAGGGCTGAAGGTCGTCGCCATCCCCGGCGATATCCGCGATGAGAAATTCTGTCAGCAACTGGTGAAAGAAGCCGAAGAGAAGCTCGGGGGACTGGATCTGCTGGTCAATAATGCCGGTCGTCAGCAGTTTTGCGATTCGATTAAGGATCTGACGACAGAAGCCTTTGACGCCACGTTTAAAACTAACGTCTATGCAATGTTCTGGATAACCAAAGCGGCGCTGGCATTCATCCCGCGCGGTGGGTCGATCATTAATACATCCTCGGTTCAGGCATTTTTACCGAGCGACAATCTGCTCGATTACTCCCAGACCAAGGCGTCTATTGTGGCGTTCACCAAAGGGCTTGCCAAACAGCTGGCGCCGGATGGCATCAGAGTAAATTCGGTGGCACCGGGGCCTTACTGGACGGCGTTACAGATTAGTGGTGGTCAGCCGCAGGAAAAAGTCGAGAAGTTCGGTGAGCAGGCACCGCTGAAACGTCCGGGGCAACCGGCGGAAATTGCCGCGATGTATGTCACGCTGGCCTCGCAGGAAAGCAGCTATGCCTCCGGTCAGGTCTGGTGCTCCGACGGCGGTACCGGCACGCTTTAACACTCAGAAAGCACCGGTAGAGTCTGCCGGTGGCGTCGTGGTTTGAGGGGATAACTCTGCGGAATATTCCTATTTTTCATCACTCCACCAAAGTCACCTCGCGGACAACGTAAAGGAAGCTATGATTGATTCATCTGTACCACGCTACAGATAACCACTGCATTTAATCCTTGTGTCCGTCTGTGATTGCCCGCCTTCGAGCGGGCTTTTTTTTGGGATTTTTTTGCAGGATGCGGTTAAAAAAGGCGACTTTCTGCTTGAAATTACTGGAAATAACTATCAACAATGAGAATAATCTAATTATGCTATATTTAAGTTAATGATTACTTCTTAATGCCGGACTCATCACATGCCAGATATCAGGATTGTCTGCGAGCAATGCGGCTCAGACCGCTTTGTCGCCAGCGCGAATACCCCTTTCGCTGAACAGGTAAATTCTATTGTCTGTGCCGTTTGCTCTCATCCAGTCAGAGTCGATGAAGTCATCATCTTTAAAGAAGGCACCTACATCAGCGGGTCCTACGATAATTTCCCCGGCAGTCCGTCCCGAATGAATGATTTTGATATCTGATTTTATCATCCCCTGGCTGCCCATTCCTCCGGTGTCAGCGTCTTAATATCGAACTGGTCGCGCGTTCGGGTGTAAGTATGGCCACCCATTCTTCCGACAGCGTCCATCATCTGCTGGTCGATATGCAGATTCGATGAGTCAACCGCATCGCTTCGCACATAAACCCCCAGCACTTCACCGAGAATAATCTCCCGCGCCGGTCCCACCTCAAGCGTGGTGTGACGACGGCATTCCAGCGCCGCAGGGGCCGCAAGAATACGCGGGCTTCTGACCATCAGCCCCGGTGTAGTATCCAGCCCGGCTTCTTTAAGTTCATCGACCTCTGGCCCGAATTTTATGGCACAGATTTCCATCTGCCTGACCAGCGCATCGTCTACGATGTGAACCGTAAACTCGCCGGTTTCACGGATGTTACGCGCAGTGTCCTTAAAGCGCATATCAGCATAATTCTCGACGCCGATCGCCACAATCGCCGGGTCATGCGTCAGCACATTGAAAAAGCTGAACGGTCCGGCATTCGGTACGCCGTCTTTACTGACAGTCGTGACCAGCGCGACAGGGCGCGGGATCACGGTGCCGATGAGAATTTTATAACGTTCACGTTCCGTCAGCTGTGCAAAATCAAAATGAGTATGTGAAGAAGGTCGGGTCATATCAGTTCCCTGCGGCGATACGGTGGGTTTCAAGCGGCGTATGGTGGCTCAGATTTTCAAAACCGTCTTTAGTGACAACGTAACAATCACCGATATTACAGCCCGCCGACAGTGGCTCAAGCCATTGGGTATGCAGGACAAACACCATGCCTTCTTCCAGCCGGTCATAGTTATGTGATGAAATATTAAAACTGTTCTGTGCGCCAGCCATACCAACGGAATGCCCGAGGTTAGGATTGTGCGGGCCATGCGTCGCCGGATACACATGCATCAGCTTGCGCCCCTGCGCTTCCCAGTCGATATCCTGCACATACTGATGCGGGATCAGCCGCGCGTCCCCGTCCGGCATCGGTGCCCAGTTATACGGCATCGTCCTCGCCTCAGGTGAAGTCAGCATGCCGCGTTCAATCATCGGGCCGAAGGCGGCATTGTTAATATCGCGCATCAGCGCGCCCGGTCGGATCAGCTTCTCAGCGCGTTTTACCCCTTCGGTACAGGCGGCGAGCACGTCTTCCTGATGTGGCGTGATATCACCGACGGCAATCATTCTGGCCGTTTGCGCGGTATAGCCCCGGCAGGTTACGTTGGAAATATACAGGTTAATCAGATCACCGGGACGCACCACATGCCCGTAGGGTTTGCCGCAATGGGTACCAAACTCATTGATACCAATCTGATAACCGTCGCCGGTTTCGCCGCCGGCAGCCAGCTGAGCAAAAGAAAACGCTGCGTAGATTTCATGGTCTGTCACACCCGGTCTGGTGACATGATAGGCGGCCTGCGTCCCGAGACTGATCATCTGCGCCGCGCCACGGAATAATGCAATTTCGCGTGGTGAACGCACCTTTTGCAGGCGATCCACAATGGCGTTATCAGCCACGAATTTGCATTTTGGCGTCAGTGTTTCAAGCGCAGCCCAAAATGTCAGGGATGTCCGGTCGCCAATCTTGCCAATCTGTGCCGCAGTCAGCCCGAAGCGGGCCAGTATCTGCGCGCATTTCTCCGCTGTTTTAATCACGGAATCCCCCGGACGGTCGGAGTATTCGCGCCCGATCGGCCCGATTTGCCAGATTTCATCCACCAGCACCGGTTCACCGCCGGGTGGCAACAACACCGATTGGGTAAAGAATGAGAGCAGTACCAGCGGCTGGTCCGAATCGGTGGGGATAATCAGCACGCCTTCGCGCATCCAGTCGCAGATATAACGCAGGTACGCATTGGATGCATGGAACCAGCCGACGCTGCCGGCGTGAACCACAATCGCGTCGTGTCCGGCTTCGACAGCCTGACGGCGTATTTTACGCAGACGTTCTTCGAACTCTTCAACCGGTAAAGGAAGCGGGGCGATGAAATCGAAATCTGGCTGGAAATCTGCCAGTAAATGTCCGATACGGGAGCCTTTGGCCATCGTCGGATGAGTGTTCATAGGGTGTTCCTTACGTCAAAAATGAGTCAGTGAGTTATGAGTTTTCAGGTACGGGGCGTGGCGCAAGAACCCGCCGGGCAACCAGCAGGCCGAGCAACGTCACGGCAATGAGGATCCCGGAAATAGCGGCCACACGCACATCGAGCGATTCTTCAATCAGCGCGAACATGCGCAGAGGAAGTACCGTGGTTTTCGCGTCCGCAAGGAACAGTGAAACCGAAACGTTGTCGAGTGACTGGATAAATACCAGGAACGCACCGGCCAGGATCCCCGGTAATAACAGCGGTAACGTGACGCGGCGCAGGGTCATAAACCAGCTGGCGCCCATAGTTGTGGAAGCTTCCGCCAGTGAAGGGTTGATCCCCTGTGCGACCACCGACGCCGCGCGGTACATCAGCGGGCCGAACACCACCACATGCCCGATCACCGTGAGCCACAGCGACGGCTGAAAGCCGATAAAATTCGCCACAATCAGCGCCGCCAGTCCATAAACCAGACTGGGCAAAACCAGCGGAGCAAGCAGCAGCGGTTCGATGGTGCTGACGCTGCTGCGTTTCATACGGGTCATACCGATGGTCGCGGGCACCGCAAACAGCAGGGCGCCGAGCACTGCCAGACCGGCGATTTTCAGCGAGTTCCACGCCGCGGTCTGTTCTGTGGCTGAACGAACCGGGTCCAGCAACGCTTCGTACCAGCGCAGGGAAAAGCCCTGCGGCGGATATTTCAGTGTCTGACCGGAGGTAAATGACATCATCAGGGCGATAACAATCGGTGCCACCAGATAGATGACACACAACGTGCCGAAGCCATACACAAACAGTTTATAGAGCAGCGCCGGAAGCGGATTTTCGTATTGTTTACGCATGGCCGACCAGTCTCCTGTGGCGTGAAATCATGGTGAGCGCCACCAGCAGGCAGCCCGTGGAAAGCAACAGAACCACGGCGATTGCCGAGGCCAGCGGCCAGTCGAACAGCGTGCCGACTTCGCGATAAATCAGTTGCGGAACATACACATTTCGCGCGCCGCCGATCACCGCCTGAGTGACGAAAGAGCTGCTGGTACTGGCAAACACCAGGATCCACCCCGCCAGTAAACCCGGCAACATCAGCGGCAGCAGTACGGTGACCAGAATGCGCCACGGGCCGGCGCCCGACACCTGTGCCGCTTCGGTGAGCTGATACGGCGTCCGGGAAAGAATGGCAATCAGCGGCAAAATGATTAGCGGCAGGTCAATCTGACACATTGCCATCACCAGCCCGAGTTCGGTAAACATCAGGCTGGTCGGCATCCCGGTAATGCCCATAGACATCAGCGCCTCGCTGATCGGCCCCTGACGCCCGAGGATCACTATCCAGGCAAACGTGCGGACTACGTTGCTGGTCAGCATTGGGATCAGGGTCAGGAAAATCAGGATCTGCCGAAGATTGCGTCCGCCATGCCAGTAAAGCAGGGCAATCGGAATGCCCAGCAGAGTGGTGCCGATAACGGTTTCGATACCGAGACGCGCGGTGTTGATCAATACGCGAAAATTGAACGCATCCCCGAAGAAACGGGCGTAATGATCCAGCGTTGCTCCGCCGTGTCCGGTGAAGCTGAAACCGACCAGGACGGCAAGTGGCGTCGCAAAAAATGCCACGGAAAGCAATAACATCGGTACGACGTAAGGGAAGCCGCTCTGCTTCATCATTTCACCTCAGCCTGCAACCAGAGTGTCGAACTGGCGGATCCAGTCATCACGGTTTTTGTTTATTTCAGCCCAGTCCGGATAAACCAGCGTTTTAAGCTGTTCGCGGGTGACATACGCGGAAATCGCCGGAGTCAGTGCCACGTTTTTGTTGGTCGGGAACATCTCGGTCGGCGGCAGTTCAAGCTGCTGCTGCGCGGATTGAGAAATGGCGGCATCCATATAGGCGTAAGCGGCGTCCAGATTCTTGCTGCCTTTGGTCAGATGAATATTGACCGGTGCGGCCGGTGATCCGCTTTCCGGATGCACAAACTCTGCATTCAGACCAAGGCTTTTCAGGCGCGCCACGTTGCTGGTGCTGCACATGAACACCGCGATTTCTCCTTGCTGGAACAGCGTCATCTGATGGTTAGTGCTGTCCACCACGCCTTTGAGTTGCTCGGGATGTTCTCTGAAAAGTTTAAATACCGCCGCCATATCCGCAGGACCTTTGCCGTAAATTTTGGCGATTTCGGTGTAGGCCATCACGGCGGTATTCGAGGCAAAACCGGTCCATGACACCAGCCCTTTGTAGGCCGGATTTTCAAACAAATCGCGGTACCCTTTTGGACGCGGCACCAGATCCGGATTATAGGCAATACCGTTCACTTCTACGGTCACGGTCGGGCCGTATTCGCCCTGGAATGACGGGTCAAGCAGGTGCCAGTTTTTAAGTCTGGACGGGTCAATTTTCTGAATAAGATCGTTCTGAATCGCAATCGTCATTTGTCCTGGCGACATCAGCAACGTGTCGTAAGGCGGATTGCCGGGGCTGGCCATGATTTTAGCCAGCTGATCCTGTGCCATAGCAGGCGCGATGGTCAGATCAAAGCCTTCCTTTTTCAGTACCGGCGTAAGCACGTTGCGATAAGCGTCTTCCCAGTTTCCGGGGAAAGTGGCCGCGACCGCGCTGCCGCTGGCCGCCGGACTGGCAGCGCGTAACGGGAAGGGCAGCATTGTGGAGGCCGCGACGCCCGCCATGAGATAACCGAACCGGCGACGACTGATTTCAAAGTCTTTCATAAAGTTCACCTCTGTTTATTCACTGATGAATTCCGGTTCAGCCGGAAAGGCATGACACCTTGCGGTATCAATTTCTGCAAAAAGTTGTGCTCCGGGTTCCGGGATAAAGGTCGACGGGCCTCTGACCTCAGATGCGCGCAAACTGGTTCCGTCCTCGAGAACCAGCTCATGGACCAGCGAAGGTCCGAGCGGCACTGAAACCGTCATCCGCGCCGGTTGGGTGTTTTCTCCCGGCAGTGCGGTTAAACGGACTTCTTCCGGACGGAAGGTAATAGTGACCCGGGAACCCGGAGTGAAATTCAGACGGCGCGGCAGGCGAAGCAGCCGGTTATCCGGCAGGCCGATCACAGTGGTATCGAGTTCAAAACGCAGTACCGTGCCGTGCAGAAGATTGGCCTGCCCGATAAAGGTATTCACGAACAGCGTTTTGGGACGGTCATATACCGTCATCGGCGTATCGATTTGTTCGACGTTGCCTTTATTCATCAGCACCAGACGGTTCGCCAGACTTTGTGCTTCCTCCTGATCGTGGGTGACGATAAGCGTGGTGATACCGAGCGTTTTTTGCAGATGCAGCAGTTCGACCTGAAGATCGAAACGCAACGCGCGATCCAGTGCGCCGAAGGGTTCATCAAGCAGCAGGAGAGAAGGACGACCGGCGATAGCGCGGGCGACGGCAACACGTTGCTGCTGTCCCCCGGATAATTCACGCGGCAGGCGGTTGCCAAAATCATTGAGCCTGACCAGTGACAGCATTTCCTCCACACGCTGTTTACGTGCTGCACGGGAAATCTGCTGGCAGGCCAGCGGATAGGCGATGTTCTCGGCCACGGTCAGATGCGGGAATAACGCATAGTTCTGGAACACCATGCCGATCCCACGTCCTCTTGCTGAAACATCTGCCAGATCTTGATTACCCAGCACGATCTTTCCGTTCT
Organism: Rahnella bruchi; assembly: GCF_003614975.1. GTDB lineage: Bacteria > Pseudomonadota > Gammaproteobacteria > Enterobacterales > Enterobacteriaceae > Rahnella > Rahnella bruchi. Next base: position 89,148 of record NZ_QZWI01000011.1, read on the forward strand.
TCGGCTGAATAAGCCCTGCGATAGCCCGCAGTACGGTTGATTTTCCACAGCCGCTCGGCCCCAGCAACGCAACAATTTCGCCCGCTTCAATTGAAAATGACACATCACTGATGGCGTTCTTTCCACCGTAACTGTGAGTCAGGCCCTGAACGTTCAGGCGTTTGCTTTCAGTGGTGTTTTGCATGTCTGACATAAGGCTTCCCGGATCTGAGTCGTGTGCTTGAAGATGAAAAAGCAAGCAGCGTGCCAGAATGGAGTAAGCCAGACAGATCATATTTTAACTCATTGAAAGATAATGTTTAAATCCTTATTTATGTATTCGCACGCAGATGGTTAAAAAAATAAACCGTGATATTCGCATATCTTGTAGCATTGCAGATACGCCATTATGGTGCATTGTATTAACCATTTTGGTGCGAATGTTGATATTTTAATGCGAAATAATATTCGAATATCCTTTCGAATGTTAGTGGTTGTAATTAAATTAATGATATTTAACGTAATTAAAGAGTTTTTTTGGTTATGTGTTTGCACTGGCATATGATTTGCAACATTCATATTTCAACGACTCAGCCAGAATTTGCACCCACTTTTTGGCAGCACACGACTCCGGAGCACTGTATGAAATTAGGCATCGACGGGCAGAAACTGCCTGAAGTAAAAAAGCGCGGGCCATTGGGCAGCCTCGACTATGTAAAGGAACTGGGGCTGGAAGGCATATTTTTCAGCACAGTATTAGATATGAGCCCGACGCTGGATGCAGGAATGCTGCGGGAGATTCGCGCCAAAGCGGACGATTTAGGTCTGTATCTGGAAAGTGGTCTGGGCAAAATAAACCCTTATTGCAGCGCAGAAGCCCCGGAATTACGGGCGATTGGAGAGGGCGACATTATTGCGGGTTTCACCCGAATGATAGAAGCCAGCGCGGCGATTGGGTGTCGCGAGATGTGGGTTTCGCCCGGAAATTTTAAAGGAGAGTACCGGGGACGTCTGGCGGTAGATCGTTTTCGAACCGATGTCAGCTGGGATGAACAATTGCAGGGCATCGGCAACGTGCTGCTCAAGCTGGCGCCTGTAGCGCGGGCTCATGGCGTCCATATGAATATTGAAACGCATGATGAAATCACCTCTTTTGAGATCTTGCGCCTGATTGAAAGAGTGGGGGAAGATTGTGTCGGCGCGGTGCTGGATACCGCCAATATGTTGCAGCGCGGGGAACATCCGGTGATGGCGGCGCAACGGCTGGCGCCTTATATCCGCCAGACTCACATAAAAGATGCCTGGGTCGGACGTGCACCCGGCGGTCTGGATTTTCAGCCGCGCGCCTGCGGACAAGGTGTGGTTGATTTCAGTGCTATTTTGCCGATTCTCGCTAAGGCGAATCCTGACCTGAATTTGTCGCTGGAAATCAACCAGTCCACGGATGATAAACGCCGCCAGCCCAATCCGCGCCAGTGTATTCAGATTGACGATCCGCGCTGGCGTGCTGGTCATCCGGATCTGAATGCGGCGGAGCTGGAAGCCTATTTCACTATGATTGATGAAGGTGAAAAACGTGTGGCTGCAGGTGAAATCCCGGACTGGGAAGAATTTGAAAGTGCGCAATACGGTTATCCGACCTATGAAAACCAGTCTTATGGCTTGCAGGAAGCTACCCGGTTTATTCAGGACTCGGCACGCTATATCCGCGCTATCTGCGAGCGGAAAGGCATAATAATGAGCTGAAGAACTTCTGTGCAAATAACCTGAACCCTTATTCAGTGTTTGCGCAGAAAGATTCTTATCGGGATAATTAACCTGAGCGTATCCGGACAATTTGTCATGAGGCAAATAGTTTGAATAAAGGTGTATGACTGAGAGTTAACCTGGAGAAAATGATGAAGAAAACGCGCACGCAAAGCGCCAGGACAGCGCCGGTCGCGGCCAGTTCGGCTGATAATAACGACGATGTTTCCGAGCGGATCCGCGCCACGCTGGCGGCCGCCATCGGGGAAGGTGCGTTAAAGCCAGGCACAAAAATTCTTGAAGAGGCGATTGCCGAACACTTTGGCGTCAGCCGCACTGTGGTGCGCGGCGCACTGGGCGTGCTGGAAAGCGATCATCTGCTGGAACGTAAACGAAATCGTGGCACGTTTGTCGCGGAACCTGGCATTGAACAGGCCCGAAACCTGTTTGAGGCACGCCGTAAAATTGAGGCTCTGTTGCTCGAACTGGTCGTGGAGCGTGCTACGACAGAACAGCTTGAAGCGCTGGAAAAACTGGCGGACGAGGAAGAGCACATACATCATCATGGCGATGAAAAATCGAAAACCGTGCTTTCCGGCAAATTTCATATCGTTCTGGCGGAAATCGCCGGAAATCCGGTGCTGACCGAAATGCTGGCGAAGATTGTTGCGCGCCTTTCACTGGTGATGTCTTTGTATGAAGAAGATCATAAAGATGATTGCGGTGCAGATCATCACCGTATGATTGTGGCGGCTATCAAAGAAAAAGACCTGACCAAAGCGCAGCAACTGATGGACAGTCATCTTGCCGACATCGAAGGGCGGGTACGTTTAACCGAAGGCCACGGCGACCGGCATACGTTTCTTTCTGTGCTGGAAAACTTCTCGTGATGTGAACCGTTGTCCGAGCCGTGCAACGCCCCGAAGACAGGCTACGCTGATAGCTGAAAGACACCATTTTTCAGCGGGGCGAAACGGCCATGCTCAGAACGAAAAACAATGCCCGGTTAGATGAAGATATTTGCGTGCATATCTTTACCGCGTCAGCCGGAATGGTCGGCGTATGTATCACCGTTATCGGGATTTTTCAGGTGATCACCACGCTGCGGCGCGAAGGCACGCTGGGTGATGATCTGCTGGCGGTCAACGCAATCCTCTATCTGGCCACCACCATCATGTCTTACTGGACGTTAAGAACGCGCAAACAGCGGCGTAACCCCGTTTTGGAGAAGATAACTGACATTCTTTTTCTTGTTGCCCTGACTTTTACCACCGTCGTGGCGGGCGTTATTACCTGGGCCATGACGTTTACCTGACAGGGCGCGCAATCCTCCTTTGTGACAATCACTTCGGCAGTATTCTTCAACTTTACTAATCTATTACAGGTACACCTGTTGGCTGTGGTGCCATTTTCTGGCGCTGACAGCTCCGGATTAGTCAAAGGAGAAAGACATGCAAACGCATCCGAATTCGGCACGCCGTGGAGTTGCAACGGCGCTGTACGAACTGTTAAATCCCATTCCTCTGGGGTTCTTTGTCGCTGCCTGGATTTTCGACATCCTCTATATGAAAACCTTTATCACCATGTGGACCGATGCGGCGAACTGGCTGATTGTACTTGGGCTGATCATCGCTGTTATTCCACGACTGATTAATCTTTTTCAGGTATGGACGGGGCCGAAATCCGTTTCTGACAGCGCGCTGAAACTGCATTTTTGGCTGAATCTCGTGGCGGTGGTACTGGCGATTTTCAATGCTTTTATTCACAGCCGTGATGCTTATGCGGTGGTTCCTGCTGGCGTTATTCTTTCCACACTGGTGGTGGTGCTTCTTTTACTGGGCAATGTTCAGCTGGCATTTCGCCTGCCGGTTGCAGGAGGGACAATGCGATGAAAAATTATCAACGGCTGTTATCCGCCTGCGTACTGGCGGCGCTGCTCAGCAGTTGCGACGACAGTTCGCAGATTGATCCGAAAAAACAGACCGGGGCAGATCCTGAACTGCCAAAAGCGCAAAACTTTCTGATGCCACCGATGAAAGTGCCGGAAGGTATTCCCTGGAAAAACGGTGAAATGCCTAAAGTCGCCGACGGGCTGAAAATCGAGAAAATTGCAGAAGGGCTGAAACATCCGCGTCAGGTGTACGTTCTGCCCAATAACGATGTGCTGGTTGCAGAATCAAACGGTCCGGCGAAAAAACTCATTTTCCGCCCGAAAGAGCTGATTATGGGCCTGGTTCAAAAGTCATCAGGCAAAGGCGGCGAGGGCGGGAACCGTATCACGTTGCTGCGTAATACTGATGGCAAGTGGGAAAAACATACGTTTATCCCCAATATCAATTCACCCTTTGGCATTCAGCTGACGGGGAACACACTGTGGGTCGCGAGCGCGGACAGCCTGATAAAGTATCCGTATCGGACCGGCGAAACGCAGATCACCGCGCCGGGCGAAGTGGTCACGCAATTGCCGGGCGGTCCGATTAACCATCACTGGACAAAATCCCTGCTGGCGAGCCCGGATGGCAGCAAACTGTATGTCGGCGTCGGTTCCAACAGTAACATCACTGAAAATGGTATCGGGGCTGAAGACCGGCGCGCGGCAGTGCTTGAAGTGGATGCCGCAACCGGATCCAGCCGGATTTATGCCAGCGGTTTACGTAATCCGACCGGCTTACAATGGGAACCGCAGAGTGGAAAACTCTGGGCGGTAGTGAATGAGCGCGATGAAATTGGTTCTGATCTGGTGCCGGATTACATGACGTCGGTACAGGAACACGGTTTCTACGGCTGGCCCTACAGCTATTACGGGCAGCATGTGGACGAACGGGTGAAACCGCCGCGTCCGGATCTGGTGGAGAAAGCCATCAAGCCGGACTACGCCATCAGTTCCCACGTTGCTCCGCTCGGACTGCTGTTCTATACCGGCGATAATATGCCGCAATATCGCGACGGCGCGTTCGTCAGTGAACACGGCAGCTGGAACCGTAAACCACTGAACGGTTATCAGGTGATGTGGGTGAAATTCGAAAACGGTAAACCGGTGGGACTCCCGCAGCCGGTCGTGACGGGTTTCCTGACTGACGATCAGAAACAGGTTCGCGGTCTTCCGGTCGGGCTGGCAATGGATAAGCAGGGTGGCGTTCTGATTGCGGACGATGCGGGCAACGTGGTCTGGCGCGTCAGTAAGGCGCAGTAAAATCTTTCTCATGGAATGCGGACAGGGAGCCGCATTCCTTTATCAATAACCCACCTTTATCCGGCCTGATAGCGTTTGCTCAGCGTGTCCTGACATTGCTGCTGTGTCGTCACTTTTTCGCGTTCAGCCTTGCTGAGCGACGTCCAGGTTTCAATCACCTTATCGGCTTCATCCTCATCAAATTCCGTTCTGTTTATCGCTGAAGGTGACTGCGACTGCGTTGACACATCCTTGATCCGATTACGGAAATAATCCGCCGAACCGTCAGGTTTATTAAGCGCGGAACTGCAGAGGATATTGATATAGGTGGCGGGAGTGTGTTGCGCCGTGGTGTCTTCGGCGGTGGCGGTACCCGCGATAAGCAGGGTGAGGGCCAGCATGATTCGTCTCATAGCGTCTCCTTATGTGGAACACTTAAGGGTAGAAGACATCAGGCGGATGGGCATCGATGCGGTCACAGAATAGTCTGAAACATGCCTTCGGGTGCTGACGAGTCCCTCCCATTCCTGATTACGACTCACATTAATAATTTGTTACGCAATAAAAATTAACCTCCTCACGACAATAACAATGTTAATAATTACTATTCTCGTTCTCATTGCGAACTGTTCTTGTAAAAAATAAAAATAGAAACAGTGTCGCGTCCTCAAAAAATTTTACGAGAATGCGTTATGTCCTTTACTGGCAGGGGAAAAGTCGCGGAGTTTTGCGCAACGGATGTAAGAAAAGTCTTTACCGTTTCATCACTGGCTTTGGTTATTATTGTAGCGATCAATCCCGTTTGGGCGGCGGAAACCAACAGCGCGGCAAATACCGCAACGTCCGGTGACTCGAAGGATATGGTGATCGAAGGCTCGCCTACCGACGCCAGCAGTGACAAGCAGGATTATGCGGTTAAAACGACGACCGCAGGCACCAAAATTAACCTGACCCCGCGCGATATTCCGCAGTCGGTCAGTGTGATCACGCGACAGCGTATGCAGGATCAGGCTCTGCAATCGGTCGGCGATGTGCTCGACAACACCACGGGCATCTCCACGGAAGTGATCGACAGCGAACGCGTATCCTATTTTTCCCGTGGCTTTTACATCAACAATTACACCTATGACGATATTCCTTCGTCCGTCAGCGACACCTGGAACTTTGGCGATGCAGCGGAAGACACGGCGATTTATGACCGTATCGAAGTGGTGCGTGGTGCAACCGGTCTGATGACCGGCGCAGGTAATCCGGCGGCGTCGGTAAATATGGTGCGTAAGCATGCTGACAGCAAAGAATTTACCGGCGATATCAGTGCCAGCTATGGCAGCTGGAACAAACAACGTTATGTGCTGGATGCTTCCGGCCCTCTGAATCAGGAAGGTTCAGTGCGCGGACGGATCGTGGCGGGCTATCAGGATCAGGACAGCTGGTTGGATCGTTATCACAAGCGTAAAAAATTCTTCTACGGCGTAGTCGACGCCGATGTGACTGACAACACCACGGTGTCCCTCGGTTATGATTATCAGGAAACCAACACCGGAAATCCGACTTGGGGCGGCCTGCCTACCTGGTACACCGACGGCTCGCGGACCCATTACGACCGCACCACCAATACCTCCGCCGACTGGACGAATTACGCCATTCAGTCACGTAAAGTGTTTGCCAACGTAAAACACGACTTTGATAACGGCTGGACATGGCGGGTCAACGGCACGCATGGCGAGCAAACATTCAACGATAAGCTGCTGTATCTGATGGATTTCCCGGATCACACCACCGGCGAAGGGCTGAGCGGTTTTGGCAGTAAAGACCGTGGCACGCGCAAAGTGGATTCGGTGGATACCTATGCCACCGGGCCGTTTGAACTCTTTGGTCGTCAGCATCAGATGGTCGCCGGGCTTAGCTACAGCCGCCAGCATAACCAGACTTACAGTTCCGATGGGGCCATTGACAGCGACGCCATTGGCAGCTTTGGCAACAGCTGGGACGGCAGCGTCAGCGAGCCGGAGTGGGGCGACTGGTACCTGAACGCCGACGATGTGGTTCGTCAGAAAGCGGGCTATTTTGCTACACGCTTCTCGCTGGCTGACCCACTTTCGCTGATCGTCGGTGCGCGTTACACAGAGTGGACCAGCAACGGCAGCAGCGGCAACATGCAGAAGAACAACATGACGCCCTACGGCGGGCTGGTGTATGACATCAACGATACCTGGTCGGCTTACGCCAGTTACACCTCCATCTTCCAGCCGCAGACAGACCGCGATATCAACGGCCATTATCTGTCACCGACTACGGGTAAAAACTACGAAACTGGCCTGAAATCGGCATGGATGGACGGTCGTCTAAACGCCTCACTCGCGGTGTTCCGCATTGAGCAGGATAATGTCCCCCAGGCCGATGGCAGCGATCACGTCAACGGTTCCAGCGAGCAGGCATACGTTGCGGCAAATGGTACAGTGAGCAAAGGGGCTGAGTTTGAGTTGAGTGGCGCAGTCACTGACAATCTGCAAATGACCTTCGGTGCGACGCGTTATGTGGCGAAAGACGACACCGGCAGCCGCCTGAACAGCAATATGCCACAGACCCAGCTGAAACTGTTCAGTCGATACCAGTTGCCGATGATGCCGGATCTGACAGTCGGCGGCGGCGTGAACTGGCAAAACCGCACCTTCCAGGATGCAACCGGGCCAGACGGCGAGACTCAACGGGTATCAGAGGGCAGCACGGCGATTGTCGATCTGTTCACCCGTTATCAGGTGACAAAACAGTTGTCGGTTCAGGCCAACATCAACAACCTGTTTGACCGCACCTATTACTCGTGGCTCAGTGACTACGCCGTTTACGGCGAACCGCGCAGTGTGTCGGTCAGCGCGAATTATGCGTTCTGATGTGATGCGATAAAGACTATCAGGGCAGCATCGGGATTTCCGTCGCTGCCTTTTTTATGCCTGGTTCAGGTAATGCGTCGAATTTTTGTACAGGGGATGTGAATGATGCGCGAATTATTACAGCTGTGTTAGACGCTGAACGTTTAGGGTTTCCAGTTTACCGTTCAGGATATCGAGAAAATCATCGTGGTAAGGCATTGCCACGTGTTTTTTCAAATCTTCTTCAGACTTCCAGCGTTCGATAAATACGAATGACACCTTACCTTTATTTTCGAGGTTACGTACATCGGGTACAGCATGACTTTCATGCAGATCATATTGCAAGCATCCTGCTTCACGATGCGTTGGAGTAACCATTGCCAATGCGGCATCTCTAATAGTGTCGATAAATTCGGGCAACGGGGTCAGTGTGGCAACAATTTTTACTTCGCTCATAGGGGGCCTTTGATTGTCAGTGATTTATTCTGGATTTATACAATCCTGTACGGATTATTCAGGGTAGTTATGAGTTGGTCATTGTGCCAGCCAATACGACTGAATCAATACTGAATGAGTCAATATGCGATTGGTGGGATGGGGTATGAATGATGAACTCATTGATTGATGCATTCAATTTAACATAATCATGATTATGCGCACCGAATGTGTAGTAGCTAAATTGAGATGTCCGCTTAGGAGATGCGGATGTTTTGTTGGACTGGTTATGTTGTGATCCCCAGATGCTGCCGGTACTTCACCGGACTCATTGCACCCAATGATAATTTAATTCGCTTCTCGTTATACCAGCGTATGTACCTGTCCAGAAAGCAGATAAATTCTTCCTGCGTCGTGCTCGCCCAGTTTCTGCCATAATACATTTCATTTTTGACCCGCCCGAAGAAGCCTTCACACGCCGCGTTATCCGACGAGCAACCTTTGCGCGACATGGACCTTTTAAGACCCGATGCATTAATACGATCCAACCAACCCGGCCATCGATAATGGCCGCCTCTGTCGCTGTGTATCACCGGTTTTTCATTTTCTCTGAGCGTATCGAGCGCGTCGTCGAGCATGCAATTCACCAGTTTTGCGTCCGGACGTGTTCCTATCGACCAGCTCACCACTTTGCCATCAAAACAGTCGATTACGGGCGACAGATAGACCTTGCCCGCTGGCAGGTGGAACTCAGCAATATCAGTCAGCCACTTCTCATTTGGGCTGCAGGATCGAAAATTTCTGGCAAGGAGATTTTCAGGTGCCGGCCCTATTTCTCCGCAGTAAGAGCTGTATCGTCGTTGCCTGGCTCGCTTAACGACGAGTTGCTCCTCAGTCATTAGCCTGCGGACAACCTTTTCAGAGATGCAGAGCTTGTTCTCTCGGAGCGTCGCGTGCAGACGCCGGTATCCATAGCAGCGATAATTTCCTTCAAAGATCTTTGCCATGGCTATGCGTATTTCCGCGTACTTATCATTCAGACGCTGGCTCGCTTTGTGATAAAAATAGCAACTCCGGGCAAGCTTCAGAACACAGAGCAGTTCAGCGACGGAATAGATTTCCTTAAGGGCATCAGCGATCTGGGTTTTCTCCCTGTTCTTCAGGGTCAGGACGCTGATGCCCATGTCTTTTTTTATCAGTTCATTCGCTTTTGTCAGGATATCGCGTTCAAGCTGCAACTGATGAACCTGCTGTTTAAGCCGCGTGATTTCATCAAGCAATGCATCCTGGTTTTTATTCTGAGTTGATGTTTTACGTCTTCGCATGGATCGATAAGCCTCATCGTCGAGCAGGTCTTTCTTCCATTTGTACAGGACCGGGACGCTCACGCCTATGTTTTGAGCAACTTTAAGGGCGATTCCGCTTCGGTTGCAGAGCTCACGGACGGCTTGAGCTCTTTCTTCCTGACTGAAGCATTTATTTGTATTTGAGCGGACAATCAGAGGGCGCCGGTTTGGATATATTTCTTCAATCCAACGTTAAAGTAATACGTCGCTGGGATAGCCGATGGCTCGCCGAGTAAACGCCAGACAACCACCATGCGTCAGGTAATGTTCCACAGCAGCAATTTTTTGCGCCTGTGAGTATCGCTGTCTCGATTTTAATCCTTTTGGTAAGTCGCCAGTTTCTTCATAAATTCGCACCCAGCGACCGAGCTGTTTCATGGATGGATATCCCAATTCTCTGATGACCATAGAGGCTTTTTTGCCATATCGATAATAGAGTTCAACAGCCCGAACCCTGTCCTCATATGAATGCATTAACTCTCTCCCGAGAGTCCAAGTAATCGTCCGCACCCCGAGTTTCTGGAGCTGAAGGACTCGACAGCCGGAAGCAAAAAATCGCCCAGCCGTAAGGCTCAGGTGCACGCCCAGGAACAGATCCGGGCTATCAACCTCGTTCTGGTAGACCCGAGCTTGTTTGTGGCAAGTTCAAAGCGGTAGAATCGACCATCAGTGCTGCAAAGTACCGGGTAGCACCCAAAAGGATACTTGAGATGATTAAATTCCCGACTAAAAAGCGCGTTGATTTATATAAAAATGCGGTCAGTTCCGAGCAATTACAGCAGGATCTGGCTGTGGCTCAGGAGTTTATGTTCGATGCCTGGGAAACTGATGACCTGGAAGTTGTGCTGAAACTCATCAGAAAAGCTATCAAGAAATCCCCACTTTGTGCTGACGCATATTCATTCTACTGCGAGGTATCTGAAGAGCCTCCTGAGTCAAAAATTGGTAATCTGGAAACGGCTTTGTACGCTGCCAGTATCGCACTTGGCGAAGATTTTCAGGAATTCGCGGGCAATTTCTGGGGTTTTGTCGAAACACGTCCATATATGAGAGCAAAAGCAGCTTTTGCTGATGCTTTATGGAAGTCAGGTAATTTCTACCCGGCCATGGCTCATTACCGCGAAATGCTTAAGCTCAACCCTAGCGATAACCAAGGGATTCGTCATTTATTAGCGAACTATTACCTTGAACTCGAAATGGTGGATGACCTGACCTTGCTACTGGATGATTATTCAGGTGATATGCGCCCGTTTCTTCAGTATACACGCGCCCTCCTCGCCTACCGGCAGTTATCCCCAGATGCCGATGATATCGCTAAAGCTGCGATTAATTCTAATAGACACATCCCCGGCTTGTTATCGAAGTGCAGATTACAGCCCAAGTCTAACAGTGGATATATTACGTTAGGTGGAATGGATGAAGCCATTTTTTACGTGAATAATAATATAAAACCTTGGATTCGCACTCCAGGTGCAATTGACTGGATTAATAAAAACACTAAATCCAGCTTGAACTAATTATTTTATAGCAGGAAATTATTCTGTTATTTCCTGTTCGCTCCTATCCCATTTATATTCATCCCCCTATTATAACCCTCCCGGTACTCATAATGCTCCATATGCTCCAATGTACGCATGGCTTCGGCCTGCAAATGCTTACCGGCGTCGACCAGTTCGACCCGACGACTGGTGCGAATCAGCAACGGACCGCCCAGCGAGGCTTCAAGGGCTTTTAGCACGGGAAAAGCTCGAGGACGTTCATGGTCTGATCCTTGGCAAGGAAACCATCAGACGCCTCATGATAAAAGCCGGACTCTGGATCCCCTGCAGACGACCCCCGCCCAAAAATTCATCAGCCCCGTTACCGCCGTCCCTGTACCGGCGAGCTGATCCAGATTGACGGTTGTGACCATCACAGGTTTGAAAACCGGGGACCTAAGGCATGCAAGCCACTCAGATCTTTTCCTGATTAACCCGTTCAGAAAGTGCCTGATGGCTTTCCTTCCTTTCGCTGTAACGGTCGGCCAAAAACGCGGTGTGGCCTTTCAGAAGCAATGTAATTTTGAACAACTCCTCGGTGACATCCACAATCCTGTCGTACCAGGCCGAAGGTTTCATGTGCCCTTCATCGTCAAATTCCTGCCATGCCTTTGGCACTGATGATTGATTGGGAATAGTGAACATCCGCATCCAGCGACCCAGTATCCGCATCTGGTTTACCGTATTGAATGATTGCGACCCGCCACTCACCTGCATTACGGCCAGCGTTTTTCCCTGTGACGGACGCACTGCGCCTTCGCTCAACGGTATCCAGTCGATCTGGGCCTTCATGACTGAACTCATGGCACCATGTCTTTCCGGAGAACTCCACACCATTCCGTCACACCACCGGACCAGATCACGAAGCTCGAGCACTTTGGGATGGCTTTCCGGCGCATCATCTGGCAGCGGCAAACCGGAAGGATTAAAGATTTTCACTTCTGCGCCCATTTCTGTCAGTAATCGCCCAGCTTCTTCAGCTGCAAAACGGCTGTAGGAGCGTTCCCGTACTGATCCGTAGAGGATCAGAATGCGCGGCTGGGTTGCATCACCCTGCTGAAGTTTGCTGGCAATAGCCTCATCAAAGCATTCCGGTTCGATTGCAGGTAACTGCGTCATAAATATTCTCCGATTCGTAAGTTATGCTTTAAAACCTAACATATATGGAATAGCATATGTATAAATAATTCATGTCGAGGTTATGTATGCTACAGCCAGTTCAGCTTTTCAAACTGCTTTCCGATGAAACCCGTTCGGCCATCGTGATGCTGCTGCGTGAATTCGGCGAGTTGTGTGTCTGCGATATCTGTGCAGCAACGGAAGAATCTCAGCCCAAAATATCACGCCACATGGCGATGTTGCGTGAGGCTGAACTGGTAATCGACCGGCGTGAAGGGAAATGGGTGCATTACCGGTTGTCACCTCATATGCCTGCATGGGCTGCGGCCATTATTGATTCAGCGTGGAATTGTGAAAGAGAAAATGTGCGCAAAAAACTTGATAACGCATCGTCCGCTACTTGTTGAGCTTGTAGAAACACATGCATTTAAATGAATGTGTAAGAGGGTTTGTGATGTTACTTGCAGGGACCATTTTTGTATTCACTCTGATACTGGTTATCTGGCAACCACGGGGACTGGGGATTGGCTGGAGTGCTTCTCTGGGCGCAGGCCTGGCATTGCTGACAGGTGTCGTTCATCTGGCTGATATTCCGATTGTCTGGCAGATTGTCTGGAATGCGACCGCGACCTTTATCGCCGTGATCATCATCAGTCTGTTGCTCGATGAATCAGGTTTTTTTGAGTGGGCGGCACTGCATGTTGCCCGCCTCGGCAATGGCCGGGGGCGACTACTCTTTACCTGGATTGTTCTGCTTGGCGCGATGGTCGCTGCGTTATTCGCTAATGATGGTGCCGCGCTTATTCTGACGCCCATCGTTATTGCGATGTTGCTGGCGCTCGGATTCAGTCAGCGGGCAACGTTAGCTTTTGTTATGGCCGCAGGGTTTATTGCCGATGCTGCCAGTCTGCCGCTGATTGTCTCGAATCTGGTCAATATCGTGTCCGCGGATTTCTTTAAACTCGGATTCTCTGAATATGCCGCCGTAATGGTGCCGGTCAATCTGGCGGCTATCGCGGCAACATTGTTGATGTTGCACCTGTTTTTCCGCAAAGATATTCCTGCTTTTTACGATGTGGCGCTGTTGAAAGAGCCGAAAGCCGCTATCCGTGATACCGGAACCTTTAAAACCGGCTGGGTGGTTCTGGTTTTACTGCTGGTGGGATTTTTTGCTCTGGAGCCGCTGGGCGTGCCGGTCAGTCTGGTTGCCGCTGCTGGCGCCCTGCTTCTGCTGGCTGTTGCAAAGAAAGGGCATGCCATTAACACCGGTAAAGTGATACGTGGCGCGCCGTGGCAAATCGTGATTTTCTCGCTGGGCATGTATCTGGTGGTCTACGGGTTGCGCAACGCCGGACTGACCCACTATCTTTCCTCCCTGTTAAATCATCTCTCAGATCAGGGATTATGGGTAGCCACTCTGGGAACGGGTTTCCTCTCGGCTTTTCTGTCATCGGTGATGAACAATATGCCCACGGTTCTTATCGGCGCACTGTCTGTTGATGGCAGCACCGCGACCGGCGTCATCAGGCAGGCACTGATTTACGCCAATGTGATAGGCAGCGATCTTGGGCCCAAAATTACACCGATTGGCAGTCTGGCAACTTTGCTGTGGCTGCATGTTTTGTCGCAGAAAAATATCAAAATCACTTGGGGATATTACTTTCGGGTGGGCATGGTCATGACTATTCCTGTTCTATTCGTCACTCTGGCCGCGCTGGCGTTGCGGCTCTCTGTCACTTTCTAATGAGATACCATATGAGCAAGATGACTATCTATCACAACCCGGCCTGCGGCACGTCCCGTAATACGCTGGAAATGATCCGCAACAGCGGCACTGAGCCGGCCGTTATTTTGTATCTGGAAACGCCGCCAGCCCGCGAGGAACTGGCTAAGCTGATTGCAGATATGGGGATTACCGCACGGGAGTTGCTGCGTAAGAACGTTGAGCCTTATGAACAACTGGGACTGGCTGAGGATATCTTCACCGACGAGCAACTGATGAGTTTCATGTTGCAGCAACCCATTCTGATTAACCGCCCGATTGTGGTGACGCCATTGGGAACACGCCTGTGTCGCCCGTCTGAAGTGGTGCTGGACATTTTGCCAGATCCCCAGAAAGGAGCATTTACCAAAGAAGACGGTGAGCAAGTGGTAAATCAGGACGGTAAAAAGATTAAATAACCGTTCACGGCAAGGGTTCAGCTTTTAACGTTTGCCATCGCCAAATATGCGGTCACCGCATTACCCGGTTCCTGCATGCGGCTGATCATCACCAGATTCGCCGTCAGTTCTAGTGCATTCAGGCTGCGGTAAACCAGTCCGGGAATATTCACCTGTTGCACGGGCGCGGGGATCAGCGCCAACCCCAGTCCGGCGGCGGCAATGGCCAGAACGCTCAGCGTGCTGTTTGACCGGTGTGCCACGCGAAAGCTGTCCCCCAGCTGTTGCGCCAGAACCACCGTCAGATTTTCATGGGTATCGTGCGCGTCATACAACACCAGCGGCTGACCGGCGAGCATGTCAACCGTGAGTTGCGGATGCGCGGCAAGAAGATGATCGTCACACAGGGCAATCATGATTTCCCAGTTTCCGGCCTTCTGTACCCTGATTTGCGGATCCGCAGTCGTGCTGTTATCGGGCGTATAGCCGATATCAATGCGTCCGGCGAGGATCGCTTCCACCTGCTGCTGCGGCGCAATTTCCTGAATTATAATTTCTGCATCCGGATGGGTTTTACGAAAACGACGTATATCGGCAATCATTTTACCGCTGAAAATGGCGTTTCCGGCAAATCCGACCCGCACGCGCCCTGTCTCACCGCGCATCGCGCGTTCAACGGCCAGACGGGTATGTTCCACCTGTTCCAGCGTCAGCCGGGCTTCGGCCAGTAACAGTATTCCGGCTTCGGTGAGCTCGACACGGCGGCTGGTGCGGATAAACAGCGGGCCGCCCAGCTCCGTTTCCAGCGCTTTAATCTGCATGCTCAGCGCAGGCTGAACGATATTGAGTCGCTCGGCGGCGCGCCCAAAATGCCCTTCTTCTGCCACAGCCACGAAATAACGTAAGTGTCGGAGTTCCATTACTGCCTCATTCATCATTAAAAATGATTGTTCAGTCAAATCTATATATTTGAGTTTAACGTGGTTCTTGACCAAACTGAACACATCAACGTAAAAGGAAATAACCAATGCAAACCCAACAACTGCAAGACCGTCAGGCGCTGAACGACCTTATGAATGGCTGGATGCATCGTGACCTGGCTGAATGGGAACAGTTACGTAATCTGTTCCATCCGGACGGCACCATTGAAATTACCTGGTATGAGGGGCTGGCGAGCGGTTTTGTCGATGGTTCCATGCGCATGGGCGCTTCAGATTTGCGCACGAAACACATGATTGGCGCACCCGTCGTCACCTTTAACGAGCGTGGCGACAAAGCAATCCTTGAAACCAATGCGATGATCATCGCTGAAAATGTAAAACTCAATGTTGGCTGTGAATGCCACAACCGTTTCTACGATCTGGCCGAAAAAAGAGACGGCCAGTGGAAACTGTTCCACCGTCAGAGCGTCTACGATATGGGCACGTTCACCTTCCCGCTGGGGCCGGTTGAAATTGACAGCAGCATTGCCGCCAAATATCCCCGTGAATATGCCGCGCTGGCTTACCTGCTGGAACAAAGTGGTTTCCCGCTTAGCCGCGTATTTGCGACCCGTGGCAGTGAACTGGAAGCGAAAATGAAAGCGGACGCGAAAAAATGGTTAGCGGTCTGACAGTTTGAGGTTGAGTCCGGTCTCTGCCGGATGACGTCATGTTCAGGGGAGGCCATTGCCCCCCCTTTCTTTCAGGCCTTCACCAGCGCACGTGTTTTATCGAGTAAAAACGGGCGCAGATAACCCACGGTATTTGAAAGCACAATCACATCGTCAGAAAGGCGGATTTTTAGGACTTCAGCCAGGTATTTTTTGCGCGCCACCATCCTTTGCCACACCTGCGGATACTCTCTTTCCAGCTCACGGCGCAACCTCTCATCTGCCAGCGCCACGGTATCCTCTATGCTGCTGCCGCCGTAACCGGGCAGCGACGGGATAATATCTATCTGCAACAGCATCCCGCTCGACAGCGGCACGTCGGAATCCGGATAAACCGGTGAACACAGCCATTCCTCATCGGCGACCAGATGCCCCGGATTGAGATGCCAGTTCCAGGTTTTCTGCTCAAGCGTTTCTTGCACTAAGCGGTATAAATCGCCGCCACGCATGCCGATATGCAGATTTTCCAGCCAGGTCACGACCGTATGATAATAAGGGATCGCCAGACGTGGCAGCCAGTCCGCGACGTCTGCCGGTAATTCATCCTCACTGGCAACGACGTAGGCGGCCCGGCTCGATAATCCCCCTTTGTAGCCGACGGTCAGTGAGAATTTGTCACCGTGACGGATGATTTTGTCCGAGGGATAAAGATTCGCGTGAGCAAACCGGTCACCGGTCGCGGCAATCATAATCACATTATTCTGCTGACCGTCACCCGCCAGCAACTGACCGATTTCCTTCTCAGTTTTACCGGGTGCAATCGCGTCGAGTGCGCCCAGCAGACAGGACGACGCCAGATTTGCGCCGTACTCATAAAACGCGACTTCATTGGCGTTATTAATGCACCTCGAGCCATTTTCTGGCGCGATAAACAGGCCGGTGGCGTTCACCACGTTTTCTTTGCCTCCGGCTGCAATACGCACGGCATCCAGAATAAACGCCGGAACATCAAAGCTGTATTTATCGGATTCGGGATCTAAACGGAACAACTTCCAGCCCGCGACGCCGGTGGTCTGTGATACTTGCACTCCCGCCGTCGCCAGCAGATTTTCCAGCGGCTGAGGGTGTTTCATTGGCTGATTTGGCAGGGAAAACACCGGGGCATGCAGACAGGTTCCACTGTTACGGGCGTGCGGCACCAGTTTCAGGTTTTCGTTGCCCATAATGTAAGTCAGTTTGCCGTCGGCGTTGACTACCAGCAACGCTTCTTCAAAACGCGGGATAAAACCTGAAAGATATTCGAAATTACCGCCGTGTTCTTTATCGGCATAAATCACCAGCGACGATAAACCCTCGCTCTGCATGGCGCTCAGGATACTGTTCAGGCGGGATTTCATGGTGTCGTCGGACAATACCGATGTGGGCACTTGCCGGTAAATGGCCGGTGCCGGAACAGAGGTCAGTGCGTAAGCCGTTTCGGAGTTCATTGCGTTTCCTTATGCGTCAGAAATCGTTTTTAGTTTTTGGGTTGGGAGGATGTGGATTCGTAGATGATATAACCGGCCACGCCGCCCTTCCCGCCATCTTTAGGATGGTTGATGCCATCGCTGACCGGCACGGGTGAAAAATCGAAGGGCGAGAAGCTTTCGATACAGGCGACATTGACGCCATAACACTCAGGATTGGAGCGCCGTTGGTGGAAGGTATAAATGCCACACACTGAGCAGAAAAAGTGTACTGCTTCGCCGGTATTAAAGCGGTATTCCGTCAGCTTATCCTTGCCTTGGGTGATTTCAATTTCACCCGCTGTAACCACTACCGCGCCGCGCATACGGCAAAATGAGCAGTTGCAGCGCAGCACGCCATTAAACCCGTCGGTCAGTGCGACCTTAAACGCGACGGCACCACAATGGCATTGAGCGGATAATTTATCTGACATGGCAATCTCCTTATGTCGGAGGACGGGACGGATGGGCGAAGAAAATGTTGTACCAAATTTCGTCGCGCATTACAGCATTCCATCAAAAAGCCCACTTTTTAGCCGTAAAGCATTCATGCTTTCTATCAATTTCCCGTTTTGAGATCTCATACCAACTTTCTGTCACATATTTTGTTTTACTACCCAACGTTGGGAAATGTTACGAAAGTGATTTCGTAATGAAAATAAAATAGCTGCATGTAAGGAAGCTGACATGAAAAGACTGACTACTTTTTGCCTCGCGGGACTTGTTTCATTTAATGCGTTTGCCCTGACCGGCAACGATGCCACCACCAAACCGGACCTCTACTATTTAAAGAACGATCAGGCCATCAACAGCCTGACCCTGTTGCCACCACCACCGGCGGTGGGCAGCATTGCATTCCTTAATGATCAGGCGATGTATGAACAGGGTCGTCTGTTGCGTTCAACCGAACGCGGCAAGCAGGCAGCTGAAGATGCGAACCTGAGCGGTGGCGGTGTGGCGAATGCCTTCTCCGGCGCGTTTGGTTCGCCAATCACCGCCAAAGACACGCCGGAGCTACACAAACTGCTGACCAATATGATTGAAGATGCAGGGGATCTTGCGACGCGTGGTGCAAAAGAGAAGTACATGCGTATCCGCCCGTTTGCGTTCTACGGCGTCCCAACGTGTAACACCACGGAGCAGGATAAGCTTTCTAAAAACGGCTCTTATCCTTCCGGTCATACTTCTATCGGCTGGGCGACGGCATTAGTGCTGACTGAAATCAACCCGCAACGTCAGGATCAGATCCTTCAGCGCGGTTATGATTTAGGCCAGAGCCGCGTGATTTGCGGATACCACTGGCAGAGTGATGTGGATGCGGCGCGTATCGTCGGTTCTGCCGTTGTAGCTACGCTGCATACCAACGACGCTTTCCAGCAGCAACTGAAGAAAGCCAAAGAAGAGTTCGCTAAACAACACAAATAAGCGTTTTTTGCTTCCTGCAGGACAACAAAAAACCGGCCTGATAAGCCGGTTTTTTTATAAAGAGCAGAAAGCGGATCAGGCCGCTTTAACAGCACGCGCCTTTTTAGGGGCTGGCGCAGCTGCGATTTCTTCAGTAATTTCTTCCGCTGATTCTTCTTCAATCACGGCTTCAGTCACAACCGGTTCTTCAGTCTGCACGACAGGGGCTTTCGCTGTTTCTTCTTCCGGCAGCTTGCTGGTGCGCAAGATGTGCTGAACGGTATCTTTTTGCTCAGCCAGGCGAAGGGCAATGTTTTCTGCCAGCGATTCATCAATTTCCAGTTCGCTCTGCAACAGCCAGTCGGTAAAAGCATCTGCCATATCGAGCATTTTGTCGTAAGCGTCCGCTTCTTTCTTATTGGCAAAAGTCATTTTTTCTTCACCTTTTCTGACGACAACAAACTTTGTTTCAACAGCCATGATTCGCTCCTGATACTGTATTTACATACAGTATGTAAAATGATGAATGCAGGATACCGCATTCAGCCGCCATTTTACAACGCGCAGTGTCAAAGTTTTACTACTCATTTAACCCAGACGGACTGACACTTCCACATCATCGCCAAAAGCCACGGAAAGATAGCCGTTTGCAGGTGACCGCACGTGGTCCAGATACACCTGATTATAACTGGCGTCGTCCGCGACAATCAGCGTGCCCGGCCGGAAACGGCTTTCGAGCAGTTGTAGAATGTCGTCATACAGCGCTTTGGCACCGTCGAGCACCAGCAGGTCGATTGTCTCTGGCAGATTAACCGCCAGCGTTTGCAGCGCATCCCCGGCGCGGACTTCCACTAAATCTGCCACGCCGCCTTCCTGCAAATGCTCACGGGCTTTCGCGACTTTCGCCGGTTCGAACTCGCTGGTGATCAACCGGCCACCGCCATTATCACGCAGAGCGGCGGCCAGATGGAGTGTCGACAGGCCAAATGAGGTGCCGAATTCCACCACCGACGTTGCCTTAGAACTGCGGGTCAGCATGTAAAGCAGTTTGCCGGTATCGCGGGAAACCGGCAGCCACATGTCCTTCAGCAAACCGTACAAATCCAGATATTCCGTTTTGCTGTGCATCATGCGCGTGGTATCGCTTTCTGGGATCTGCGAGAAATTAAAACCGGTCGCCGTGCTGGCTTCGCTGAACAGGCGGTCAAGTAAAGGCGCCATCGGGGCGCTGGACAGGGTATTTTTTGTCGTCATCAGTGTGCTGATAGTCATCTTAAAAGTTTCCTGTATCAGATTGAGCACATCGGCGTGCTTGACTAAAATGCGAGGGATTCATCGCGTTAAAAATTATGCGATGATTTCCTCGCATTCACTATTCGCATTCTCTGACAGGAAAAACGCGCCCATGACAAACCGCCAGACCCCGCAGGTTTCCTCGCGAAAAGAGCCCAAGCAGTCCCGTTCTGCGGAGCTGGTCGCCACCATTCTGGAAGCTGCCACTCAGGTTTTAGCTAAGGAAGGCGCGACCCGGTTTACCACCGGGCGCGTGGCCGAAAGAGCCGGGATCAGCATCGGTTCCCTGTATCAGTATTTCCCTAATAAAGCGGCGATCCTGTTTCGGCTGCAAAATGATGAATGGCGGCAGACCACCGATATGCTGCGCACCATTCTTGCTGACACCACGCAGCCGCCGCTGGTGCGACTGCACACGCTGGTGCATGAATTTATCCGTTCAGAATGCGAGGAAGCGCAGATGCGCGGTGCGCTCGATGATGCCGCCCCGCTCTATCGCGATGCGCCTCAGGCCCGCGAGGCACGGGCGGCGGGAGAAAGCGTGTTTAACGATTTTATGCGTGAAGTTTTGCCGGAACTCGCCGAAGACAAGCGCGCGCTGGCGCGGGATCTGATTTCCACCACGCTCAGCGCTGTCGGCAGGGATTTTTCTGCCAGTCCCCGCACGGGTGATGAAATAAAAATCTACGCAGATGCGCTGGCCGATATGTTTACTGCGTATGTGCAGGTAAATGCATGACATGACGTGAATTTCGTAGGTTTAGCGGCTAAGGTAAAACAGCCCGTTTTACTATTAATCTGAACAATGAAACTGAGAGAAACCTGTGACCAATCTGAAAGACGTATGCCGCTGGACTAAAGACCCCTATCTGATCACCACCGATATAAATCAGGTGGATATTCCTGCCGTCCACGCCTATCTGACCCGCTCAAGCTGGGCACCGGGCATTGACGAACAAACGGTGAGCGATGGCGCCGAAAACAGCCTGAATTTCAGTTTGTTCGACGGTGAAAAACAGATCGGTTATGCCCGGTTCATCACCGATTACGCCACCTTTGCGTACCTGTGCGATGTGTACGTGCTGGAAGAATATCAGGGGAAAAATCTGGGAGCCTGGCTGATTGAATGTGTCCAGTCGCATCCGGTCACCGCCAGACTGCGCAGGATGGCGCTCTTTACTTCAACGGCACCGTGGCTGTACGAAAAGTTTGGCTATACGCCGGTCAACGAACCCAATTACACCTGGGTGATCACCCGTCCGGGGATTTACCAGAAGAAAGACTGATCACGGCTGGTGAAAGATTTGATTGTTTTCAGCCAACGTCTGCCATCTCCGTCACTATCCGTACAAAGTTATCGCGGATTAAATCTGCACTGCGCGGATCCCAGGCGATCCCGACCAGCCAGCGGGTGGCTTTGCCGCTCAGCTGCAGCGTTTTCAGGCCGGGCGACGCAATGTGCATGACGCTTTTGGGCAGCAGCGCCACGCCGACTCCGGCCACAACCAGCGCGACAATCGTCTGGATATCTTCGGACTGTTGCACAGAGGACGTGTACAGCTGGTTTTCATCCAGAAAGCGGTCAGTTTGCGTATTCAGCCCGCGTCCGCGATCGGGGTATAAACGCAGCAGCGGTTTCTGTTTCAACCAGCCAGCCACCGTCGTGCCGTTGTCAGCCGGTACCACAAACACCAGTTCATCTTCGAACAAGGCGTGATAACTCAGCGGCGCAGCGGGTGGCACGCGGACAAATCCAATCTGTAATTCCCCGCTTTGCAGCATGTCGTATTGCACAGCGGAAGGCAGATCCTCCAGCGTGATATCCACGCCGGGGTACACTGCCCTGAATCTGGCGATGCACTGCGGCGCAAAGGTAAACGCCGACAAACCGAACCCCGCCGCAAGCAACCCTTCTCCGCCCTTTTCCACCTGACCGGCGTGCTGCATAAAAGCTGTCATTTGCCGCAGCACTTTCTCCGCTTCCGGTAAAAGGCGTCGTCCTCCCGGCGTGAGCACCGTGCCGTGGCGACCGCGGTCAAACAGCGTCACGTTAAGGGTGAATTCCAGCAAACTGATCTGCTTGGTCAACGCCGGCTGCGAGATGGAAAGCTGATTTGCCGCCGCGGCGTAATTCCCTTCCTGTGCCAGCGTGACAAACGCTTTGAGCAAACGCGTATTCATTTTTACATTCCGTTTGGTTATCACAATAAGAAAACTATTCATTATAAAGTTATCAGCCGCATTGCTCTAATACCAGCTCTGATACCAGATCAGTTTCCCCCCTTAACGCTACGGAGAATAACCATGACGGCAACGATTAAAACGGCGGTAGTGCAGTTTCAGCATCAGGCCGGAAACAAAAAATATAACCTGATGATGATGGAAGGTTTTATTCAGCAGGCGGCAATTAACGGCGTGCAGATCCTGGCGTTTCCGGAAATGTGTATCAGCGGCTACTGGCATGTGCCGAAACTGGATAACGACGGTGTGGCGGCGCTGGCCGAATCTGTGGAAACTGGTTCCTCCGTGCGCCTTATCCGCAAACTGGCTGTGAAACATCAGATGCTGATTGGTGCCGGTTTTATCGAACGCGGCGATGACGGGCGTCTTTACAACGCCTACGCTGCCTGTATGCCTGACGGATCTGTTTATACACACCGCAAAATGCACGCGTTTGAACATCCTTCTATCAGTTGCGGTGATGCGTATACCGTGTTTGATACGCCGTGGGGCGTGAAAGTGGGGATCCTGATTTGCTGGGATAACAATCTGGTGGAAAACGCGCGGGCGACGGCGCTGCTGGGTGCAGACATTTTACTGGCACCGCATCAGACCGGCGGCACAAATTCCCGCAGCCCTTATGGCATGAAACCCATTCCGCTGGAATTATGGGAACAACGCGCCACGCGCCAGGAGGAAATCACCGCAGCCTTTAAAGGCGCCAGTGGTCGTGAATGGCTGTTGCGCTGGCTGCCTTCACGGGCGCACGATAATGGTATGTTTATCTTGTTCAGCAATGGCGTGGGCGCAGATGACGATGAAGTCCGCACCGGTAACGCGATGATCATCGACCCCTATGGCCGCATCGTTAAAGAAACCTGGGCGGCGGCAGACGCGATGGTGAGTGCTGAACTGGATCTTTCGCTCATTCCGATGAGTACCGGAAGACGTTGGATGGCAGGCAGGCGTCCGGAGCTCTACCACACTCTGACTGAGCGGCAGGGCTACGAACGTGATGCGATTACGGCGCGTTTTTCCGAAGAATTACCGGGAATTAAAACGCGCTAAATACCCCAGACCTTAAGGGATGTTTCAGGCGAGCACTGAACCCACCAGATAAAACATCACCATGCTCAGAATTACCACTACCACCGTATTTCTGATAAACAGCGCGAACATCACGCTGAAGACGGTTCCCCAAAAATACGGATTATCGGGAAAGGCGCGCAGTGCGCCGTTTTCAGCCACGATAATCGGGCCGCAAATTGCGGTCAGTAAACACGGGGCGGCGTATTTCAGCGCCTGATTGACGAATGCCGGTAAGCGCACCGGCAGACGTGGCTCAAGAAATACATAACGGTTGAAAAACACCACGCCCGCCAACGTCAAAAGCAGTGTCCAGCTCATTCGTTTTCCCCGCACATCCGCGCAATAATCAGTGAAACCGCCATGCCTGACAGTCCGGCAATGATGATCGCGCCGGAGAAATGCAGCGCGGTGAACAGCATCGATAAGCCCAGTGAACTGCATACACCCGCCAGGACCGCAGGCCGGTTAATCATCGGCACTACCAGCGAGGCAAATGTCGCGATGATGGAAAAATCGAGGTGAAAACGCGCCAGATCAGGCACTGACGACGCCATCACAATGCCTGCCAGACTGCACAACACCCAGCACAGATAAAAAGTCAGCCCCGCGCCAATCATAAATCCGGGCGTCAGAGGATGGCGCTCTTTATGCGATGCGCTGAGTGCGAACAGTTCGTCTGTCAGCAGAAATCCCACCGGAATGCGCAGGCGCGCCGCGAAGGCGGAAACAGGTTTTCTCAGCGTCAGGCCGTACAAAAAGTGTTGCGCGGTGAGAAAGAAAACCGACACCACGATCACCGGCAGACTGGCACCGGACATCAGCATCGCCAGCGTCACCAGCTGCGCGGCTCCGGCGTATATAATTGCCGACATCCCGAGGCTTTGCGAAAACGTCAGGCCGGACTGCACCGCCATCGAACCGGCCAGAATTCCCCACGGGATAACCGACAGACACAGCGGCAGCATGGCGACCATGCCGTACAAAAAACCGCTGCGGCCGGTCAGATTTTTGGAAAGAGTCATGTTTAAAGTAAGCCGTAATGGATTGAACGGCTACTGTAGGCGGGCGGGAAATTCAGGTCTTGAATGAGATTGCTGCCGGTCAGAAAATTTTATGCGCTTTCACGAACTGACCGGGCGTGACGCCAATCGCCCGTTTGAAATGGCGGTTGAGATGGCTTTGATCGGCAAATCCGGCCAGCAACGCTGTTTCTCCGATAGGCACGCCGCCGAGCAGACAGGCTTTGGCCTTACGTAACCGCGCCTGAATCAGCCAGGAATGCGGCGATAATCCGACCACTTTCTTAAACTGACGCAGAAAATGCCAGGTGCTCAGCCCCGCGGCTTCAGCCAGTTCTGTCAGGCCGAAATCGGCTTCAGGACAATCGTTAAGTAAGTCTCTGATACGCAGAACCTGTGCTTCGGCACCGCTCAGCGGGCGCGGCGTGACAGGCGATGAACAGTGGCGCATCACCAGCCAGGTCATCGTCGACATCAGCATGCTTTCCTTGAACAGCTTATCGCCCGGCTGCATCAGCACGTCAAAGGTGAACTGTAGCTGCCGCGCCAGACCGGGGTCATACACCACCGGCTGCGCAAACCACGGGATTTCGCCGTTGATACTCAGCACATCGCGGGACAACGCCTGCATCAGCGAAGGATGCGGATAAATGGCGCGGTACGCCCAGCCTGTGTCGGTGCCGGCCTGTCCGGTATGCACTTCATCGGGATTGACCAACACGATATGACCCTGTGGCGCGCAGTGTTCACCGCCGCTGCGGTAAAACCGTTGCGCGCCGTTTTCGATCAGTAAGATGCAAAACGTTTCATGGACGTGACGCGAAAAACATTGTTCACGGTATCGCGCGTTAAGCATCTCCAGCCCGTTAAATTCGGCCAGATGATAATAATTTGCCTGTTCTTGCATGGGGATTACTGTACCGGAATGACGTATTTCTGGAAAAGAGGTTTCTGTATACCGACTCTGTTTTGGAAAATCTTGAACAAAATTGCTGTGCGGATGTTTTCTCTGACGCCAAAAACCTCTCAGAAAAACGCATCCCGCAGCAGCGACGCGCCCGCCACCAGAAGCATCACATCGATCAGCCGGTTGAATGCGTTATCTGAAATACGGACGACCCACTTTTTACCGATTAGCATGCCGGCCACCAACGTCCCGCCAACCAGTAAACCGCTGACCAGCACATGCCACGGCATTGCACCAATGGCACTAAAGGTCGAGGCTTTGGCGAAGTAAATCGCAAAGGAGGCCGCCGCTTCGGTCGAGAGCAATGCGCCTTTCACCAGTCCGTAACCGGCGAAAATGGGAATGGTCAGCGGGCCGGTTGAGAACACCACGCCGGTCAGAAATCCGGTCAGTGCGCCCGCCAGCGCCAGTTGCAGGCCGGTGAGGGGCAGCGCTTTGGTTTTTGCAAAGTGGCGCAGAGGGATCAGCAAAAAAAAGAACAGGCCGATGCAGATATCCGAGAGCCGCGCGGGCATCACCCACAGGGTATTCGCGCCCAGCACGGCTGCCGGAATACCGGGCACGGAATACAGAAAGAACGCTTTCAGATTGATGTCTTTACGCCACAGCAGCACGCGGGAAATATTGCCGACAATCGCGGCAACGGCCATCACCGGGATGGCGGTTTTTGGCCCGAACGTCCAGGCCAGTGCGGGCAGTAAAATAATCGAACTGCCGGTGCCCACCATGCCGCTGATAATGCCCGCAAGAATGCCCGTAATGGCAATAACCGCATATAACACGTTGCCTCTCCTTTGCTGATAAGTGATAGCGGCGATGTTAGCGCTGGGCTGCGGGCATGACCCGTGATAAAAAGTCACATAATGGTGAGTAAAAGGAGAATTCATGCACGCACTTCCCCCGCTGACGGCGCTGCGCGCCTTTTTTGTGGCCTGCCACGCGGGCAGTTATACCGCCGCAGCGCAGGAGCTTTGCATCACGCACGGCGCGGTCAGCCGCCACATTCAGGTGGTGGAGAAATGGTTTGGCGTGAATTTATTCACAAAGGAAGGACAACGGCGGGTGCCGACGCCTTATGCCCTGACGCTGGCGCGGGAACTGGGCAGCGCGTTTGATACGCTGTCTGATATCGCCCTGCGCTACGGCAACGGCGGGCGCAATAATGTCTTCAACGTCAGCGTGCCAACTACCATGAGCCTGAAATGGCTGCTGCCGCGGCTCGATGATTTTTACGCCCGCTTTCCGGCAGCCAACTTACAGATTTCGACCGCCAATACCGAACAGCTGCACATTGTCGGGCATTACGATCTGCTGATCCGCCGTGAACTCAGCGCCACGCAGTATTCGGCAATCCCCTTTCTTGGTGATACTCATTGCCTGATGGCCTCACCCGCACTGCTCAGCCGTTTGACGATTAAAAAACCAGAAGATGTGCTGAATTGTCTGCGTATTGAAACGCTGACGCGTCCCGGTCACTGGAATTTGTGGCTGGCAGCCGCAGGGCTTGGTAAAGCACCGGTCAGCGGTTTTCGCCGGTATGACCATTTTCACGTTTCGTTGCATGCGATGCTGGAAGGGATGGGTGTCGGGCTGGGGCCGGTCAGTACGTTATCGGCGGAAATCAGTCGCGGAAATCTGGTGCCGCTATTCCCGGAAATCACCGTCGCGCCTTGTCAGTATTTCGCTCTGACACCGGTCGGTGTACAGAAAACCCTGCTCCACCAAGCCTTTGAAGACTGGCTGGTGGAGCAGGGTCAGAGTGGTGATGAAAAAGCGTATCAGTCGTAGTTTTCGCCGTATAAACCTATCAGGCGGCGCACAACGCCGTTGGTCCAGCCGAAGCCGTCCTGTAACGGGTATTCCCCGCCGCCACCTTCACGCGGCGCACCACCGGAAATGTGGTATTTCTCGATGAGTTTATGATTTTGCTGATAAAACTGATTCACAGTTTTCAGCCAGCTGCGGGCAATCTGGTCGCCCAGTGCGTCGTTGCCATACAGCTTGAACCCCTGAATTGCCATCCATTGCAGCGGCGCCCAGCCGTTAGGTTTATCCCACTGTTCGCCGGTTTCGTATTCAGTGGTCATCAGCCCACCCGGTGTCAGCAGGCGTGACTGTACTGCTTGTGCAATACGCACGGCCTGATGGTGTGTGGCCAGTCCGACGTACAGCGGCACCACGCTGGCGGCTGAAAACAGCGCCAGCTGCTGACGGTGCCAGTCGTAATCACGGAAGCACCCTTCGGTTTCATCCCACAAGTAGCGGTTGATGGCTTCGCGTCGGTTTTCCGCTTTTTGCCGGAATTCCGCTTCGGTTGCCCGGTCGTTATTCAGCCCGGAAATATTAGCAATGGCGCTTTCCAGTTTGAATAAAAACGCGTTCAGGTCGATGGGAATAAACTGCGTGGTGCGGATACTGGCCAGCCGGTGGCCATCACGCAGCCAGCGCGAGGAGTAATCCCAACCGGATTCGGCACCGGCGCGCAGGTCTCGATATACTTCATTGGCGGGACGACTCGAGTGCTTCGCGGTTTCCACATCTTCGCGCCAGGACTCATCACGCGGCGTGTCCCTGTCATCCCAGTAACGGTTGAGCAACGTGCCGTCAGGCAGACACACCGCATGGCGGTAAGCCTGATTGGGCGCCAGTGAATCGGCACCGTCCATCCAGAATTCATATTCCATTTTCAGATGATCAAGATAACGACGCGCGCCGCGCACGCCGTCCTCTTCAAACAGTTCGACCATCAGCGCAAAGACCGGCGGCTGCGAGCGGCTGAGATAATAAGTGCGGTTACCGTTAGGGATATGCCCGTAAATCTCGATCATCCACGCAAAATTATCGGCCATGGTGCGCAGCAAATCGTTACGACCACTTTCCGCCAGGCCCAGCATGGTGAAGTACGAATCCCAATAGTAGGTTTCGCCAAAACGCCCGCCGGGTACCACGTAAGCCTGTGGAAGGGGCAAAAGTGACGACCAGGACACGTGGTCTTCCGGCTGGCGCGTCAGCACCGGCCAGAGTTTGTCGATGTGCTGTTTAAGCGAATCACCGGGATCAGACACGTATTCATCACCGTGCGGTTCCGGCAGCCAGAAATGCGCCTCGACAAAGCGTTTCAGGTTAAAGCCCGGATGGTTTTTGATCCGCCGGTAACGCAGCAGGATATCCAGCGGATCCATTTTGGGCGGGCAATCGGGAAAGGTTTTGCTGTCGGCAAACAATTGCGAAGACTGAACGCTGGTGAACAGTTCCATATAACGGTCAGCCGGCGTTAAAGCATCGGAAGGCGGCAGCCCTTCGATCATCTCCGGTTCCGGTTCGGCGTCCATCATCCGGTCAAGGATCAGCTCAATAGGCTCGAGTTCGCTCAGACGAAACTCTTCGCCTTCCAGTGCTGCGATCTCCTTCGTCTGGTGTTTCTCATTTAGCATAAGCTACAGCCTTTTGGTTTGAGGGCTTTAAACATTGAGACAGCGAACGACGGCGTTTTATTGCCGGCCGTGCAGCGTCAGATTGTGCAGATCGCGCAAATAGGTTTCACCCCAGTTCGCGATATCATTTTTAGTCAGCACGGCCATCATGTCGTTGTAACGCGCCTGACGTTCGGCCAGGGGCATGGTCAGGGCTTTATCCAGCGCCGCCGCCACGTCATCACGGTCATAAGGATTGACAATCAATGCTGACGTCAGTTCATTCGCCGCCCCTGCGAATTGCGAAAGTACCAGCACACCGGGGTCTGCCGGATCCTGTGCCGCGACATATTCTTTCGCCACCAGATTCATGCCGTCACGCAGCGGCGTCACCAGCCCGACATCGGTCAGGCGGAACAATTTCATCA
The DNA here is from genome assembly GCF_003614975.1 of Rahnella bruchi. GTDB lineage: Bacteria > Pseudomonadota > Gammaproteobacteria > Enterobacterales > Enterobacteriaceae > Rahnella > Rahnella bruchi. The sequence goes on from NZ_QZWI01000011.1 coordinate 118,442, forward strand.
GCAGACTGCGCTGGAAATGCTGATTGAGATAAAACAGCGGCGTCTGATTCATGCTGCCGTATTTACCGTTGATGCGCCCGACTTCGGTTTCCAGCTGATGACGCAGTTCCTGATACGCCTGCACATCGCCGCGCGAGGTCGGCGCAATCTGGGTATAACGCACTTTGCCGCGATGCTGCGGGAATTTTTCCAGCAACGCTTCAAAGGCCAGAAAACGCTCCGGCAGTCCTTTGGTGTAATCAAGACGTTCGCAGGAAATAATATTTTGCGCTTCGCGAAGTTCGCGTTCAATGGCCGCCATTTTCGGTGGCAGCGGCCCTTCCGCCATCTCTTTGATACTTTCTGGCGCAATGCTGATCGGATACACGCCGGTCGTAAACGTATTGCCAAACGCCTGATGCGTGCCGGAATCCGTCTGTTCCAGCGACGTCAGCTGACTCAGATTATCCAGAAACGCCTGACGGTCGCTTTCAGTCTGGAAACCGAGCAGATCGTATTCGCTCATCATTTTGATAAGCTCATCGTGCGTCGGTACGGCGTTGAAGATTTCCGGCGTCGGGAACGGAATATGCAGGAAGAAACCGATGCGGTTTTTCACGCCCAGCTTGCGTAACGCGGCGGCGAATGGCAGCAGGTGGTAATCGTGGATCCACAGAATATCGTCGTCTTTAATCAGCGGCTGTAATCTTTTCGCCAGCAGGTCATTGACGCGACAGTAGCCGTCCCAGGCTTCACGCTGGAAATCGACCAGATCGGTGCGGTAATGCAGCGCTGGCCAGAGTACGGCATTGGAAAACTGGCAGTAATAGAGGTCGTAATCGTTCTGATCCAGCGGCACCGAGGCATAAGTGATGCCGTCATCTTCGACCACACTCAGCTCATCCTGGTCGTCTTCGCCGGAAATCTCGCTGATTTCGCCGTTCCAGCCAAACCACAGGCCGGAAGTATTTTTCAGTGCGTCAAGGATCCCCACGGCCAGCCCGCCTGCGGACTTCGACCCGTCAGGAATAGCAATACGGTTAGAAACAACAACCAGGCGGCTCATAATTCAGACTCCTTGTTAACAGTGAGTGTGTGACGTTGTAACGCATCTATCCAGCGGTAAACGTCGTGAACGGTTTTAACACGGTACTGCGCCAGGCTTGAACCTTCGCCAACTTTAACGGAAATGCCATTCATCGCGTTGACGACTTCAAAGCCCTTTTCGTCGGTCAGATCGTCACCGACAAACACCGGCACACGTCCTGCAAACGGCGGTTGCTGCATAAAATCATAAATCGCCGCGCCTTTGTCTTTGCCGCGCGGCTTGATTTCAATGACGCATTTCCCGGGCTGGAGCACCAGCTCAGGGTGTTTCGCCACCACCGATTCCGCCAGTTCGAGAACGTGCTGCTGATGGAGCATCGCCTGACGGTAATGCAGCGCGAAGGCCATTCCTTTGATTTCCAGCAACGTGCCGGGAAGTTTTTGCATCCCGGCGGCGAGCGTTTCTTCAACGTCTTTTGCCATCTGCGCCGGTAACGTCACGCGGTGAAATTGTCCCGCGCCATCGCGCATTTCTGCGCCGTGGACACCCGCTGCGGGCAGAATTAACGGCGTGACCAGCTGATCCAGTTGTTCAACCGGACGGCCGGAAATCAGCGCCAGCGCGCCGGAGGACGCAGCAAACAACGTCTGCAAATGCTGGCGGACGTCGGACGGAATGGTCACGGCGTCGGGCTCATCGCAGATTTCGGCGAGGGTGCCATCGACATCGAAAAAGAAGGCGTATTGTTGACTGTCCGGGTGCGGAAGTAGCGGTGTTTCGGAGGTGTTTTCCTGAATTTCTGAGGTCAAAGTAGTTCTCCTGCTGATAAGTTACGACACAACGCATCATTGCGCTGAAAACCTTCGGGCGTTTTCTTGTTTTTTATTTTCGAATTTCGAGTAAACAAATTTCGAATAAACAAATATAGCCCCTTATCAGAGCACCGGCGGGATTATCAGATTTATCCACAAGCCCGCCGGTGCCGGTCTGCATTGAAATAAACTTCAGAAACCCCCCGATAAAGTGACAATGTCACTCGTTAAGATATTGTCCGATATCAATCACTTTGATCCCCCTCCTGTTCGCCAGCGCAACACACTGCGCCGTGTCTTCTCCGCCTGAAAAAGCCAGCACCACATCCGGTCTGCTGTCTTCAAACATAAAGAAAATGCGGCGAATTTCCGCGTATTTACCGTGCAATGACCAGTTGGCCGGATAGCGCACGACGTGGACATTTACGCCGCGCGCCCAGCGTTCAATTATTCCCCCAAGCGACTGATGGCCGCCGTGAATAATCACGCTGACGGTTTGTGATTGAACATATAAATCCAGCACCCGTGTCACCGTATGTATATCGGCATAAAAGCGCCCTGCGCAAATCAGAACCCTCATCAGCTTCCCCTCTTTTTCTTCTTATGATGGCCATTTATTGTTGAGCATTCAGGCTTCTGCACCGGTTTCGTCGGTGATGATGTCTTCCTCACTCAGACGGTCAATCACCGGATAAGCGACGGCGGCGATGTGATGATGCACGCGCCGGTAATCGCGCAACACCCGCTGGAAGATATCCCCGGATTCCGCCCAGGCATTCTTATCGTCACGCAGCTTTCTGAAATGCTCGCGGCTGGCAGTGGCTTCTATCTGGCGCACGACTTCTTTACGCGCCACCAGCTGATGTGCAGCCGGTAAATCCTCGCCAAGGAATGCGGTGATCGCCAGACGCAGGCTCGTCAGGATTTCCGTGTGCAGCAGGCCGATATTTTGCAGCTCGAACTCGCTGAACAGCTCGCCACGGCGCGCACGGCGGGTCGCCAGCTGCGTCAGGCTGCTGGAAAGAATGTCGCCTGCGTGTTCAATGTTGATGACAAACATCAGGATCTCCTGCGCCCGGTCGGCATCGGAATCGCTTAGCCCTTCCTGCCCGATATCCGCCAGATACGCACGGATCGCCGCACTCAGCTCGTCGAGGGAGTGGTCGGCCTGACGGATTTCGCCAGCCTTCAGCGGATCCGGCGCGACAAACAGCGCACGCAGGCGCTCTAACATGACGTTGAGCATATCGGCAACGCGCAGCGATTCGCGCACGGAATTGGACAGCCCGATATAGGCAATACCCAGCCCCGCTTCGTCGAGATACATCGGCATTCCCGGATCTGCCGGCCGTTCTTCTTCCGGGAAAAAACGTTCCAGTGCGCGCGCCAGCGGGCCGGTCAAACCGATAAACATCACCGCAAGAATGGCGCTGAACGCAGTATGGAACATCACCACCAGCTGCGGCGTGGTCAGCGAAAGACCGGCAGCCAGTTTGCCCAGCAGCGGCATCAGCGCGAGTGCCACCACGCATCCCGCGCCACGCACCAGCAGATTCCCCAGCGGCAGACGGCGCGCTACCGCTGAACCGGCATTCAGCAGCGGCGGCAACGCCCCGCCGATATTTGCGCCCAGCACCAGCACCATCGCAGTGACCGGGGTCATCACGCCGGTAGCGGCAAGCGAGGCGATCAGCAAAATAACCGCCACGCTGGAATGACAAATCAGCGTGAGAATAATGGCGACCATTAGCGCAATCAGCGTATCGCCCTCCAGCCCCTGCATCACGGCGTGAAATACCGGCGTGGTTTCGATATGTCCCAGCGTGGCGCTGAGCATGCCGAGCCCCAGCAGCATCTGGCCGAGCCCTATCAGCGCGCAGCCCGCACTTTCAAAACCGGAATGGTCACGACGTTTGAACACCACGAACCCGCTCAGTATCAGCAAAGGAACGGCAATTTCGGTGTTGAAACTCATTAGCTGAACCACCAGCGTCGAGCCGATATTCGCGCCGAGCATAACCGCCAGCGCGGGTGCCAGACTCAGTGTTCCGGCGGCAGTAAATGAGGTCGCCATCAGGCTGACCGCAGTGCTGCTTTGCAACAGGCCGGTTATGCCGATACCGGCGAACAGCGCCATCCAGCGGTTGGTGAGATGTCGCCCCATCCAGTGACGCAGCGGTGTACCAAATCCGCGCTGGAGCGCAGTTGAAATCATGTGAGAACCCCACAGCAGCAGCGCAATGGCGCCTGCCAGATGGATAAGCAGTGTGGTTCCGGATTGAGTGGTCATAATCATAAGAGTGTCCCCTTTTTCAGGGTTGTTTTTGTGGTGTAAAAACCGTTACCAACAGCAAAGTCACGATAAAAGCAGGTGCCGCGATTAGCTGCGGCACCTGTGATCAGCGGATCAGAACCACTGTTTGAAGCGGCGGATATAGAAGGTCTTCATGCCCTGCGCCACGCAGCAGTAAGCGAGCAGCGTACCGGCCAGCCACGGGAAGTATTCCCACGGCAGCGCCTGCAAACCGACTACCGGACCGAGCGGCGAAAACGGCACGTAAATCCCAATCGCCATCACCAGACCGGTCATCAGCATCACCGGCCAGGCGGCGGTGCTCTGAATGAACGGAATTTTCTGGGTGCGCAGCATGTGAACCACCAGTGTCTGCGACAGCAAGCCTTCCACGAACCAGCCGGACTGGAACAGCGTCTGCATATGTTCACTGTTGGCGCTGAACACGTACCACATCAGCGCAAAAGTGGTCATATCGAAAATCGACGAGGTCGGGCCAATCCACACCATGAAACGACCGATGTTTTTAGCGTCCCACTTGCGCGGTTTTTTCAGGAACTCTTTGTCGATTTTGTCCCACGGCAGCGCCAGCTGGGAGATGTCGTACATCAGGTTTTGCAGCAGCAGTTGGATAGCCAGCATTGGCAGGAACGGAATAAACGCGCTGGCGACCAGTACCGAGAACACGTTGCCGAAGTTCGAGCTGGCGGTCATGTTCAGATACTTCATGATATTGCCGAACGTCTCGCGCCCTTTCAGCACGCCCTCTTCCAGCACCATCAGGCTTTTTTCGAGCAGGATGATATCGGCGGATTCCTTGGCGATATCGGTGCCGCTGTCGACGGAAATCCCGACGTCGGCATCGCGCAGCGCAGGCGCATCGTTAATCCCGTCCCCCAAAAATCCGACCGTATGCCCGTTGGCCTGCAAAGCTTTCAGTACGCGGGATTTTTGCAGCGGCGTGAGTTTCGCAAAGACCGTGCGCTCCTCGACCAGTTCACGCAGCGACACGTCATCCAGACGTTCAATCTGCGGCCCCAGCAGCGGCTCACCCGGCTCCAGCCCGACCTGACGGCAGATGCGGCTGGTCACCACCGCGTTATCGCCGGTGAGCACTTTCACGGTGACGCCGATATCGCGCATCGCGGCAATCGCCGGACCGGCAGTTTCTTTTGGCGGATCCAGGAAGGTCAGGAATCCGTGAATAATCAGGTCGTGCTCATCGGCAGTGCCATACTGCTTTTTGGTTTCTGCGCGACGGATTTCGCGGGTCGCGACCACCAGCACGCGGAAACCGTCTTTGTTGTACTCATTCGACATCGCCAGCAACGCATCGCGCCGCGCTTCGGTCAGTTCCACCACATTGTCGTTTTCGCTGATATGCGTGGAAATGCTCAGCATTTCTTCCACCGCGCCTTTACACACCAGCAGATGGTTTGCGTTGCGGTCTTTAACGACCACGGACAAACGACGGCGCACGAAATCGAACGGCATTTCATCGACCTTGCTGTAACCCTGTGGTTTCACAAAGCCTGGCGTGTTATCAGAAAACCAGATAACCGCCTGATCCATCAGATTTTTGATGCCGCTCTGGTGGTAGCTGTTCAGCCACGCCAGTTCCAGCACCGAGGCGTCTTTCTTGCCGTGCGTGTTGATATGGTGCTCAAGGATGATTTTATCCTGCGTCAGCGTGCCGGTTTTATCGGTACATAACACGTCCATTGCACCGAGGTTCTGGATAGCATTCAGGCGTTTCACCACCACCTTGCGCTTCGCCATTGCCATCGCACCTTTCGCCAGATTGGCGCTGACGATCATGGGCAGCATTTCAGGCGTCAGACCGACGGCAACCGCCACCGCGAACAGCAGCGCGTCCCACCACTCACCTTTCATGATGCCGTTGATCAGGAACACGACCGGCACCATCACCAGCATGAAGCGGATCAGCAACCAGCTGACGCTGTTCACGCCGCGGTCAAAGGCCGTCTGCGCGCGGGTGCCGACAATGGCTTTTGCCAGCGAACCGAAATAGGTGCGCGGGCCTGTGGCGACCACCACCGCTAATGCCGTGCCGCTGACTACATTGGTGCCCATAAAGCAGATGTTCGGGATATCCAGCAGATTCTCGTTTTCCGCCCCGCTTTCATCCGCTGATTTTTGGGCGACGTTGCCCAGCGTGTCGTACTTTTCGACCGGCAACGCTTCGCCGGTCAGCACGGCCTGACTGATAAACAGATCCCGCGATTCCAGCAGCCGGACATCCGCCGGGATCATATCCCCGGCATAAAGTTGCACGATGTCGCCCACCACCAGCTGGCGCATCGGGATCTCACACAGTTTGCCCTCTTTACCTGGTAGTTCACGACGTAACACGGTGGCCGTCGTGCGGACCATTGCTTTCAGCGCTTCGGCGGATTTGGCAGAGCGATATTCCTGCCAGAAACGCACCAGCCCGCTCAGACCGACCATCGCGCCGATGATATAAACCGACGTCAGATCGGTTTCTTCCCCCGCACGCAGCGGCAACCAGTAATCGGTAAAGAAGCTGATAATTGCCAGCACGGTGAGCACATAAATAAACGGATTATTGAAAGCTTTAACCAGCTGAACCAGCATGTGAGGCGGCTTGTCGTGAGCCACTTCGTTGTACCCTTGTTTTTCCAGACGCTGGGCCGCACTTTGATGCGTCAGGCCTTCGCGGCTCGAACTGACATTGATGAGGGTGACTTCCACCCCATTATTGGCTTCCTGAGCGGCGCGCATGGAGAGCGCCTGTTTTTTTCTTTCTGCGATGTTTTGGTTATGTGCAGTCATGGTGATGCTCCTGTCACCGGATAACGACCAGGTGAAATCCGCAGTCTGTTAATTTCAGACAGCAGGATCCCTTTACGTTATTTCAGTGATCGGTATTTAATTATTTTTTGCGCAGAATTCCCCGCCGTTTATTTTCCTTTAATTAAAAAGTGAATAAACAGAGTGAAATTGATTGTGTGTCTTTTAATGATGCATAACCGGCGGGTTTTTTTATTACGTCACTTTTTAGGGTGGCAATAATAAAAAGACAATTGCCATCAGGCATGCGTCAAGACGATGTTCAGCGCAGCGTAATGCTTGCGTTGAATCAGTGAAGGGAAACCCGACTTTGAGGTTCTTCGCTGTCAGAAACGATGCAGCGTTGTTCCAGCTGACCGGTGACAGGACTGACCCGCCACGTCGTGACGCGGTGATTCAGTTTGTTGATTTTAGAAGAAAAAACAGATGCAGAGTCTTTTTTGCGCGCAGCCAGCGTCCGGTCGCGGGACGGGCGGACACGCAAAGTGGATGTCACTGTTTTGACATCAGAAAAAAGGGTAGATTTGAACTTCATAACACACCTCGGGACCGTGACATTCAGGTTGAGGTGGGATTACACGAGAGCATCAGGCTCTGGCGAGGCACACCCAAACGATGAAATGATCACAATCGATTTTATGTTTACTGTTCCGGCGCGCTATTTCAGCGTCATCCGGCAAGCTACTGGTTACAGTGTCCATTAGTCTCTTATGTAAAGTTAATAAAGGCCGCTACTTCCGGCTCGTGCAATTTACCCAGAGCGCCTATTATTGTCAACCCGCAAAATCAGATTAAAACCGTTCGTTTATATTTGAGAGAGGTTAATTCCCAAATATAAACGAACCTCAATACCCTGTTATTTACTGGTGAGGTTTATTTGCCTCAAGGCGGCAACTGACAGGTTCAAATTCCGGTGTGGAATGACGTTTGAGCCGGTCAGGTTTTTTTTGTTCAATAGCCTGCCAGTAAGACCACGGAACTTTGCTTTTCCCCAGTTCGTAATCCATGGCATCCCAGCTGTCTTCACGGAAACTGTAAAACGCCCAATGCGCCTGATTTTTATCCAGCACAGTCAGCACGTCGTTGAGATACTGCCGGCAGCCATTGAGTAAACGGATGCACCCGAATTCCCCGGCAACCATCCGGTTGGACGGGATCCCCTGCTTTTTCGCCCAGTCAAAAGGCTGTTGAAGATAGTCTGCTACCCGCTGAGCGTTCCACATCCCCTTTTTGCCACCGAACGGCACGTCTCCCGGATACTGATAAGGTTTCGCGCGTTTCAGATTTGGCCCGCCCATGGCTTCGTAGGGCTCATACATGTGGAAGCTGTAAAGCACACGTTGATCCTCTGACGCTTTCGGCCAGTAAGCGAAACTGTCTGCGGCGGCATACCAGCCGCTGTCCAGCATTATGGGCGTCCGCGGATCCACTTCGCGGATGGCTTTAATGAGCATCTGATAAAATGCCGGAAGGTCACGTGCGGTGCCCTGATGTTGCTGATACCAGCGCTGCATGTCGGCAGCAGAAGCATGTTCCGCCAGCCCGCCCTGCTTCTCCGGCGCAGGCTCATTAATGAGGTTATAGGCGGCTACGCCGGGAGAATCTTTCAGTGCTTTAGCCAGATCATGCCAGAATGCCGCGCTCTGTTGCCAGTAGGTTTTGTCCTGCCAGAGCCGTCCGTCGAACTGATTATTGTTATTTTGCGACCAGCGCATTCCCGGTAACGATAAAGGCGTGATCACCACTTTCAGACCTGCGGTATGGGCACGGCCGAGGGCGGCCTTCAGCGTGGCCAGATCCTGCGGAACCAGTCCCTGATAATCGCTGGCATCACCGAGCAGAAAATCCCGCCCGGCGGGTTGCCATTTGTCATATGAAAGCCGCACCCAGGTTGCGCCATATCCGTGGAGTGCGGTGAAATAAGCGCTGTCAGGTGGCAGCCGGTTAAAGCTATTCCCGCCAAATTGTGGCATGTTCCAGAAAGCGATTTCATCTGAAGCGCGGACAGTGTTGACCGTCAGGATCGCGGGCAGCAGAAAGGCTAAGGAAAGTAACGCAGAGTGTTTTTTCAGCGAGGTGATAGCAGGCATAAATTCCGTTTCATCATAGGGGTTAATTATGTACAAGATTTCATCACTTGTATGAATGCCAAAGACTAACTGAACCTTGTCCAAACCACATCCGCAGTGAGCAGAATTTTGAACGGGCGCAAACTCTCAAAACGGGAAACGCCGGCCAAAGATGTGACCGGCGTGGAGTAATACTATGAGCCTGAGGGATCAGAAACTATCTGTCAGAAATTATATTGGATCCCTAAGCGGAAGCGTGTCTGTCTTTCATCGGTGGTTTTTCTGACCGACACATTGCCGATTTGCGCATAAGGAGTCCATTGTTTATTAATATTGTAGGCAACTTTCAGATCCTGCTCGTAATCCCATTTATCATTATCGTAAAGAATCTGATCGCTGTGCTTATAAATGTAGTTATATTCAAACCGCCAGTCGGCGACACGATAACCTAACCATATTTCACCACGGTTGGTCTTACGGTCATCGGTATTATCTTTGGTATATCGCGTATATTCATAACGGTAACGGGCGTTAAAATAGATGCCGCTGTCGAATGTATATCCCGCGGTTAAAAACGGTTTATAGATACTGCTGTCTGAACTGGATTCCAGTGTAAAACCTGGCTGGACAAACACCTTTGGCGTAATCTTGTACTGATAGCTTATAGTGCTCTCTGTACCATTATCTACCAGATTATTAAAAGGTTTATTAGGATTGTCTCCACCAGACTTCCATTTGGCTTCCAGCGAGAAACCAAATCCGTTGGCAAAACGGTGCGATACCATCGCGCGGTCTTTATGTTGTTTACTGTCGTCCAGCCATTCATGGCGAAGGTCAATCGTCACGGCGTGGCTGCTGGCGCTGGCCAGCAGTAAGCCGCAGAGTATCAGTCTGCACTTTTTCATTTTTATAAATCCCAGAGATATTGAGTAATATTATTTTAAATGGGTGTTTCTTTTTAACAGCGCTGCAATCATTTTTTCTTCAGAAAGTCAGCGTAATTAAATCCGCCGTCAGAAAGACGGGTTATCGGATCCGGCAGCCGCAAAGAAATAAAATCTCCGGGCTGAACTTCTATATTCTGTTTATTCACTGTTTTGTGGTTAGTATAAAAATAATTACTGTCATCCACATTGCCGGTGACGGCATCGTCATATTTCCCCGGCGAAGTGCGCAGGGAAAGATTGTCTTTGAAGGTGCCTTGCTTGTCTGCCGTAGTGTAAGGCGACGGGCGGAACAGGAAGTTGAAGCGTTTGTTGTCCACCGCGCGGTTACCTTCAACGCTGAGCGCGCCAGGGTTAAAGTTGTCGGTGAAACCGTCCATGCCGTTTTCGACTGCCACACTGTCTCGGATGACGTGTGCCACCGGTAATCCTTCGCCGCCGAGTTTGAAACCGTTGCTGCCGTTATGAACCGACAGGCTGTTTTCAATCGTCACGCTGCCGTTCGGACCGTCCTCAATCTTGTTGAATAAGTCAAAGCCGTCGTCGATGTTGTCGTGCGAATAGCAATTCACCAGCCGGTTACCTTCGCCGACGCGCATTTTTACCGCGAATCCGTCAGCGTTTTTGCGCCCCGGATCCTGATTCCCCCAGGATTCTGAATTACTGATCAGGTTATGGCTGGCCCACAGCGCCCGGCCTATACCGTCCGGTGAGGCGACCCAGATGCCGGTATCGTCGGCGTGATGCGCTTTCACGCGGTCGATATGGTTGTAGCTGCCGGCAATGTGGAAGCTTTTTTGCGTGACGGTAATCCCCTGAATATTCCAGAAGCTGGCGTCGAGTTTCAGCCCGTTAAACACCACGTTATCGCCCTGCGCGCGCAGCATTTTGGGGTTTTTCTCCGTGCCGCTGGCGGTGGCCGGTATCACGCCTGCCGGATATTCACCTTCCGCCAGCCACAACGTACCGCCCGGCGCTAACAAATTGACTGCGCTGGCGAAATCCAGCGGATGTTGTGCGGAACCGTCGTTACCGGCCTCACCCTGCGGCGACACGTGCAATTCATCGGGATTGCTGACCAGCGCCATTTTCAGCGGGAATTCCTGCATGACAGGTTTTCCGTTATCCGGCGTAAAGGTGAGCTGCAACGGTGTGACCGGATGCTGCGCGTGGAATGGCACGGTGACGACCTCGCCGCCGCGAACGGCGATCTGACGCAGCAAAGGCCTGCCATCCTGCTCAATCTGTAACCGGCCGTCGCCGTTAGTGCGCAACTGAATCACGCTGTCGCGCCGGGTGATCACCGGCGATGACATCATTTCAATGCGCGCATTCAGTGACGGTGTCACGTAAAGCCCTGAAGGCTGTGTATGCGCCTCATCCAGCGTCAGCCTGGCGTTTTCCACGGTGATACTGGCATTGCGTGACGCGAAAAACCCGATGTAGTAACCGGTTTTATCCAGCTGCGTTACGCGGTCAGCGCCCGGAACGGAATGGCTGACCCACTGGTCGCTGCCCTGCGGGGCGTAAGCGACATCAAAACCGCTGTCGGTTCGGGTCAGGCGCAGTGAAAAATGCGCGGGCGTGGTCAGCGGCTGATAACTTTCACGCATGATACTGATACCGGTATTTCCCCACGGTTGCTGCACGCCCTGACGGGCAATCAGCGCCAGCACTGGCGACTTATCACCGGTGGTTATTACGCTGTTCATCACCATGTTGGAAGCGGCCGGTAACTCTTCAATGCCGGGTTTGGTTACCGGTTCACGCGGCGTACCGAGAATGTCGCGTACCAGTAATCCCGCACCTTCCTGCCCTGCCGGTTTTGCGCCGTTTTCCGGCCCGAACTGGTTGAGGGTGAAATCAGCCTCAAGGCGGAAATTCACGTCAGCCGGTAATCGTGTATAGAAATAGGTCAGGCCATCGTGACTGTTACCGACCTTGCCGCCACGGCTTTCCAGCGTAAACGGCGTGGTGAGCAATGTGCCGGTTGCAGGTACGGGTTTCCCGTCTGCGAGCCGGGTTTCGTTCATACCGATTTTTTGTGGCAAAACGTTGGTGGCGAAATTGACGTCGGTTGACTGACCGAAAGTGATGCTGTGCCAGACCAGTTTGCTGACGTCGGGCAATGCAGCGGCGATGCTTTGTGCGCTCATTCCGAGGGAAAGCGCGGCAATAACAAATTTTGATGCCCGCATAATCGTTCTTATCCTGAAAACGTGAGGGGTCGCTGGCCGGTGTCCCGGCCAGTCGGTAAAGTGATAAAAAGCAGAGTTAAATCAGGGGTTACGGTTTTTGCGTGGCGCTGACCATCGGTTTAGAGGCGTCAACGTCCACAGCGGGAGTGTCGAAGATTTTGCGGCAGACTTTGCTGTTGCCCCAGCATTCTTCATACGGATAGCCGATCAGTTCTTCCATCACCGCACGAACGTCCGGCTGGATCTCGCTGATTGCCCCGCCCGCTTTGATACGCGCCACTTCGCCCAGCACCACTAAGTGCGTTTTGCGGTTCAGTTTCATCTGGTGACTGAAGACCATCGCCATCAGCGCCAGAGCAATTACGCCGATGAAGAACACCAGCGCAATCGCCGTCACCGCACTTTCAGGCTGAGTATGGGATTTAGACTGGAAACCGTAGAAGCTTAAAATCGCGCCCATCACAAAGACAATCACCGAGCGCATCAGCTTACCGGAGAAGGTCATTGCACCCGCGTAAATTCCCTCGCGGCGACGGCCGGTAAAGGCTTCATCAATATCCGCCAGGAAGGTGTAAACGGTCCACGGAATGTAATAGACGCCGCCGGTACCGATACCAAAGACCACGGTGATCGTCAGCATGGCGACGGTCGCATACTGCTGCGGCAGATGCAGCAAGTGCAGCAGGCTGTAGCAGGCGACCGAGAATACGACGATGCCGAGCGCCAGAATGTAAGGCTTGCTGAAGCCGTGTTTCACACAAATTCCGATGAAAATGGCGGTAGAGAACAGTTGCAGGATTGAGTTCAGACTGCTCAGCCCGGCGACCATTGTCGGATCATATTGCAGCACGAAGATAATGAAATAGGTGAATACTGAGGCGAACAGCCATTCCGCGCCGAAACCGCACAGATACATCCCCAGATGTTTACGGAATACGCGCAGGTGGAAGGTAGATTTCATGTCGCGCACCAGCGTCAGCATGGTTTTACCCAGCGTCATTTTCTTCTCATCCACCGGCGTGGTTTCTTCCACCGGACGTTCCCAGGAAGAAAGATATAACAGACCGATGGCGATACACAGGATCACGCCGTAGGTCAGCGCGGTAAAGAAGAACGGCTGCGCGGAATCTTTGCCGTAAATCAGGATGAACTGACCAGGAATGAACGCCGCCAGAAAGTTCGCCACTTTGCCGAAAATCGCTTTGTAGCCGGTCAGTTTGGAACGGGCCGAAAAATCGGTGGTCATTTCGGTGGCCAGTGTTTCATAAGGCACCATCACCGAGGTGTAAATCAGTTCGAACAGCACATACGTGGAAAGGTAATACCAGAATCCGAAGCCTTCGACCCATAACAGCGGGTAGAACATCATCAGCGGTACGCCGAGCAGGATAAAGAATCGACGGCGTCCGAAACGTTTGCCGAGGCGCGTTTTGCCAAAATTATCAGAAAGATAACCCATCAGCGGATTACTGATAGCATCTATGATGCTGGCAACAGAGAAGATGGCCGATGCCTGTAACAGCGTCAGGCCGCAAAAGGTGGTGTAGAAATAGAGCAACCAAATACCGGCAATTGCCAGCGCCCCGCTGCCCAGTAAGTTCCCGCCGCCATACGCCAACTGGTGTCTGAAAAGAATTGGTTTTTCTGCGTTCATAGTATTCCCGCCCGAGAGTGTTTTAAAAATCTGAACCGGTGTTTCGATTTTATGGATATGGCGTTTTATATAGGCGGGGCGAATGAATAGATGTGAATTAGTTCACATTTGACACAGGAGTGGTCGAATGAACGGTCAGTTTTGAGATACGTGTAACAATATCATTCATAATTAATACACAATTTGCGCGACTATTGGGAATGAATTGGTTTGAAACCGAATGATTAGAAAACTATGGCCTATGAAACCGTGGGTTAAGTTCAGGCAGGATGAGAGTTTTAGACGGGAATTTTCCGTGAAGGTCATGCATCTGACGGGAGCCATTATGGCTATGGCGTTCAAATTCAGACAAATAAGGCCATTCCCTGGCCCTGGTGCCTGCTACAGCGAGTCGTTTTATTGCGCAGTGGCGTGCGGTCCGCTTTTCAGCAGCGTCGCGGTGCTTTCATGCAGTTCATCGAGCAGTGTATAACGCTTTCGATATTCAGAACGTTTCTTACTGGCAATCTCTTCCATCGGTTTGCGCGGCAACTCCAGCGGCACGTCGTACAGTGCAGAGGAATAGGGTGTGGCGCTGATGGAATCCCAGAATTCGTTATAGCTGGCGACAAACACGTTTTTCTTACGGTGACGGTAGCGCAGGCTGCGGAACACGTGGCCGGTATCGCTTACCGCCAGAATGCGCTGAACGCCGGTTTCAGCCGCGACGCGTTGCAGGGTTTCCAGCAGCAGGCGTTTCGGGAACAAACCGTAGCAGGATTTTGTTGCCTGCTTAATGACGTCATGTGGCGTTGAGCGGTGTGCGCCCTGGAATCCTCCAACGATCAGCGTCGGACCTTCCGGACGTTGCACAATGCTGAAGGTCAGCGCCGCCAGCAACGTATCTTCCATATACAAGAACATATTGGCTTCGCCTTCGCGCTCAGATTTACCGATTGACCCCAGCACCACGCTGAAAGCTTCGCCGTCTTTACCGGTGAACTGTGTAACGGTGTTGCCCTTTTCGCTGAGGAAGGTGTTACGCATCTGAACGTTTTCGAGGTTCCTCACAAACTCGTAGTGGTCGACCAGCGCGTCGGCGCGCCCGGCAGAAGGCAGACCGAGATACAGATAAGGTTTGTGAATTTTGCTCGGCAATTTAGTCTGCACGCTGAATGCTTCATGCCAGACCGGTTCGCTGGCCATTTTGTTAAGCACTTTCAGGGTATCGAGCGGATGCAACAACGTACGGACGGCGTATTTCACGCGGAACATGCGGTCGCGCCACAAGTTATCAGGCACACGTGCGCCGCTCAGCAGATCCATAAACAAGCTGAATCCGCTGCTTTTTTTGATTGTTTCTTCAGCGGCGATTTGTCCCGAGGAAAAGGTGCCGCTGAGGGATTCGGTTTCGTTAAGGGGTGAGTGTTCCATGATCGGTTTCCGCTGCCTGAAATAATCACGGTATCACCCGATTTTTAAACATCTTTACAACGTGGATTTAAAGAGAACCCAATTCAGCAGGAAAATGAAGAGCGTTTAGCTGCCGTTTAGTTTACACAATGCTTACGCTTTCTCCTTTATTCCTCCACAAATTTTTTTCTTATCTTTAGTAAGGGGTTACAGAGG
This sequence comes from Rahnella bruchi, assembly GCF_003614975.1. Lineage (GTDB taxonomy): Bacteria > Pseudomonadota > Gammaproteobacteria > Enterobacterales > Enterobacteriaceae > Rahnella > Rahnella bruchi. Next base: position 133,879 of record NZ_QZWI01000011.1, read on the forward strand.
ATCATTGCTGTGAACAGTTCCCCACTCGCACATCATATCTAACACCGGGATCAGCGACTGGCCGCGCGCTGACAGGCTGTACTCCACCTTGGGCGGAATTTGCGGGTATTCATTTCTGATGATCAGGCCGTCACTTTCCAGCTCTTTCAGCGTCAGGCTGAGTGTTCTGAAGGAAATTTTCCCCAGACGGCGTTTGAGTTCATTGAAACGCACCACGGGCGTGGCGCCGGTCAGAGAATAGAGGATGACCATTTTATATTTTCCGCTGACCAGCGAAAGCGTGTAGGCAAATCCCGTATCTTCCTGAAGTACGCAGGCATTAACCGTTTCGTTTATAACCGTTTCATTTATAACTTCTTCGTTCATGACACTATCCTTTTGTATAGTACATATCACAAATGACAGTATTGTACTTTAAATTAAAGCTGCCTATGATGCAAACATCAACGGGACATGACCTTATTTATTTAACGATTCAAATTACGATTCATATAAAAATTGAGAGGCTTTTACTTGAAAACGCTCATTATCGTTACGCATCCAAATATCAATAACTCCGTGGCCAATAAAAGGTGGGTAGAGGAATTAGAAAAACACCCTGACTTATTTACCGTGCATCAGATTTATCAGGCTTATCCTGACGGCGTAATTGATGTTCAGAAGGAACAGCAGTTAATTGAGCAGCATGACAATATTGTGCTGCAATTTCCGGTGTACTGGTTTAACTGTCCACCGCTGCTGAAACAATGGCTGGATGAAGTATTTACCTACGGCTGGGCATACGGCTCCGCCAGCGGGCACAAGCTCAGAGGGCGCAAGTTTGCAGTGGCCGTCAGCGCTGGGGTTAAGGAAGTGGATTGTGCCCCTGAAGGACGTTATCTTCATTCCATGCAGGAAATACTTTTGCCTTTCCAAATGACCGCTAAATATGTTGAGGCCAATTATCTGCCATTCTATGCTTTCTATGGTGCAGAGTTTGATATTGTGCCGGAGGAATTAGAACGCAGTGCTAAAGGCTATATTGATTATCTTCAGTCTTTTTAAATAATCCGGTCGTTAAGTCAAAAGATAAAGAAAAACCCGGCGCATGCCGGGTTATGTTTATGAATATAATAAAATAGCGGATGACTATTTATTCTCGACAAATTCAAATGCCAGACGCAGCTGTTCCGCATTCGGATTTCCCGGCAACAAATGGATGGATTCTCCGGCTTGTAATGTGCGTTCAATCAGGCGCGACATCTGTTGCCCGTCGTGAATATCCACCTGCAATTGCGCCAGACTGACCGGCAAGTCCAGCACTTTATACAATGCGGTCAGTTGCTGTACGACTTCAGGCTGATTGAGCAACGCGCTTTGCACCAGAATGCCATACGCCACTTTTGTGCCGTGCAGGAAGGCATCGGTTTGCGGCAAAGCGGTCAGGCCGTTGTGAACTGAATGCGCCGCCGCGATACGCGTATAACGATCGCCCAGCCCACCGACTAAACCGCCACCCGCAATAATCGCGTCCAGCACGTTGAGGAACGACTGCGTCAGCTGGTTATCGTCCTGCGCCTGCAACGCTGCTTCGCTTTCATTAAGCAATACATCACGAATAGTCAGCGCGGTATTCAGGCCGAGTTGTACCGTTAATGGCAGTTTTTCCGGCTGCGGGCTGAGCACCACGGCTTCGTACCATTTCGCCAGCGTATCGCCGATGCCGGCCAGCAGATATTCTTTCGGCGCACGCAATATAATGCGCGGCTCGACCAGTACCAGATGGTTGGCGTCGTTGAAAATTTCATAGCGCAGCGCCTGCCCTTCGTCGTTGTACCAGACAGACAGCGGCGTCCAGGCTGCACAGGTCGCGGCAATGGTTGGGATCGCCACAACCGGTAAACCGAGGCGACGCGCCACCACTTTGGCGGTATCCAGCACAGCACCACCGCCGATGCCAATGACCACCAGACGGTCGTTCCCGCCGATATCGGCAATGCGCTGCACTTCGGTTTCGCTGCAATGCGCTTTAAACAGAACCCGCTTTGCCTGTGAAGCGGTAAAGGCTTCCGGCAGATAATCCTGTGCGGCCACTAAGGCGTGCTCGCCATAAATCCACAGCGCTTTATCCAGCTGCGCCGGTGTGTAGAAGTCGCTCAGCCGGTCGATGGCGCCGGGGAACGAAAAATAGTTAGCGGGGCCGGTTACCACGCGGATATCTGTCTCACTCATGGGGAAGTCCTTAATTTAGAAGCTGTTATCATCCTACGCCCGGACATCCGGATGGCTAATAATCTTTGGCATTAACTTATGCCTTTTCGTTCGTTGCCATTCATTCGCGGGTCATCAAAACTCGGGCAATCAATTCATTAACTCAATATAAGAGCCTGAACAAGGCCTGTCATGAATTGTCCTCTCGTTAAAATGATGATTAACCACACAGGGTAATAACCATGAAACTGTTTTCCTCGTCGTTACTGGCGTTAAGTTTGCTCTCCGTTTTTCCCTCTTTCACCGCCGTTGCCGCAGAGTCCGCGTCGGTTCCGAAAGCCATCAGTGAACATAAAGGCCCGGTGCGTATCGCGGTGATCCGCAATCTGGGCTCCGATGACAACACCACGCAGTTTGTGTCCGGTGCCATTCAGGAAGGCCGCAAACTGGGCTTTCAGGTAAATACCTTTCTCAGTAACGGCGATGACGCCAAATTCCAGGACTTCGTGAATCAGGCCATCAGCCAGAAATACGATGGCATCATTTTGTCGCAAGGGCGTGACCCTTATTCCACCGAATTGCTCAAGCGCATCACCGCCAGCGGCATTGCGGTGTCGGTATTTGATACCGCGGTCAACGGCGATATTCCCGGTGTAACCGTGACCCAGCAGGACGACGCGTCTCTCACCGATCTTTCCGTCGGGCAGCTGATTAAAGATTTCAACGGCAAAGCCAATATCGTCAAACTTTGGGTCGCCGGTTTCCCGCCGATGGAACGCCGTCAGGATGCGTACAAAAAAATCTTAGCCGCCAATCCGGGTATTCATGAGCTGGAATCTGTCGGGGCGGTCTCTTCTGACGTTCAGGGGGATACCGCCAATAAAGTCGGCGCGCTGCTGGCGAAATACCCGAAAGGCAAAATCGATGCAATCTGGGGAACCTGGGACGCGTTCAGTCAGGGCGCGTACAAAGCCTTGCAGGAGAATGGCCGTACCGAGATCAAACTCTACAGCATTGATATTTCAAATCAGGATATCGGCCTGATGCGCGAGGCGAACAGCCCGTGGAAAGTCAGCGTGGCAGTCGATCCGAAACTGATTGGCGCGATCAACCTGCGTCTTGTCGCGAACAAAATTGCCGGTGAGAAAACGCCTGCCAGCTATGAATTTAAAGCGGCGGCCATTCCACAGGCGCTGCTGATCAGTAATCCGGATGCAGTCAACGTCGCATCACTGGCGAAAGTCATTCCAGGCTGGGGCAAATCTGATGATTTTATTGCGCCGTGGTTCGCCACCCTTGAAGCACAACACAAAAAATAAGGGCGGAAGATGACAACACACACTCTCCCGACGCCGGAATACAGCCGCAATATGCGGCTGATCGGCCACAGCGATCAGGGCGGCAAACCGGACGGCGTGCAGGTGATGGTTCACCGTGGTTATGCCTACATCGGCCATATGGTGTCGCAGGGCTTTTCTATTGTGGATGTGCGTGACCCGAAAAATCCGCGCGCCGCCGGTTTTATCTCTGCGCCGCCGGGCACATGGAACGTACATTTACAGGCGCACGACGATTTACTGCTGGTGATCAACGCGCGTGATTTGTTCGCCGACGTGCGTTTTGCTGATGAAAAAGTGTATTACACCCGTTCTGTCAGCGACACGGTCCAAGGCACGCAGCAGCGCGGCTGGAGCGCCGGTGTACGTATCTTCGATATTTCGGTGCCCGATCAACCAAAAGAGATCGGTTTTCTCGGGCTGGAAGGTATCGGCGTGCATCGCATCTGGTACGTCGGCGGGCGCTGGGCATACGTCTCTGCGCTGATTGACGGCTACAGCGATTACATTTTTCTGACTATCGATCTGGCTGACCCGCGCAATCCGCAGGTTGCCGGACGCTGGTGGTTGCCAGGCATGCACACCGCAGGCGGAGAAACACCGGACTGGCCGCAAGGCAAACGCTATGCACTGCATCACGCGATTATCAGCGGTGATACCGCTTACGCCAGCTGGCGCGATGGTGGTCTGACGCTGCTGGATATTAAGGATCGCAGCGCGCCGCAGCTGATTTCGCATCGTAACTGGAGCCCGCCTTTTGGCGGAGGTACGCATACTGCACTTCCGCTGCCGGACCGCGATTTGCTGGTCGTGCTCGATGAAGCAGTGCTGGATAATCAGGAAGATGGCGAGAAACTGATCTGGCTGTTCGATGTGCGCGAGCCGTCGAATCCGGTGAGTATTTCGACTTTCCCGCAGCCGGATGAACGGGATTACGTCAGCAAAGGCGCGCATTTCGGCCCGCATAATTTGCACGAAAACCGGCCCGGAAGCTTTGTCAGTTCGACGCTGATTTTCGCCACGTACCAGAATGCCGGAGTGCGCGCCTACGACATCAGCAATCCTTATCAGCCGAAAGAAACCGGAGCGCTGGTCCCTGCCGCGCCTGCCACCATGATGGATAAACGTCCGGGCAGACCGCAGGTGATCCAGTCCTGCGACGTGTTTGTCGACGCACAAGGGATTATCTACAGCACCGACTACAACGGCGGTTTATCGATTATCGAATATCTCGGCTGATGTTTTGCCCGCACCTGAAATCATTTGATTCAACCTATTTACTTTCAGGTGCGCTCATTTTGGCCTTACCCGCCCGCTTTTGTGCCGGGCTGAGAACCAGCCAGACCGCCACGCAGATCAGTATTCCGCCGGCGAAGAAGCCTTCTGACAGCGTTTCATTGAGCAGCAGATAACCCCACAGAATACCGAAAGGCGGGATCAGGAACGTGACCGTCATGCTGCGCAGCGGGCCGATATCGGCAATCAGGCGGAAATACAGGATATACGCCCACGCTGTGCAGATAAGGCCGACCGCCAGCACGCAAAGCCAGACCAGCGGCTGCGCCCAGTGAACCGGTACTTCGGTTGCTGAGGCGTAGAGGAAAAACGGCAACAGGAACAGCGTAGCGCCCAGCTGGCTGCCGGTGGCGACCAGTTTCGGATCTAATCCGCCGCGTTCAGTTATCCAGCGGCGGGTCAGGAAACCGGCCACCGCGTAACAGCCCGTCGCCACCAGACACGCAATCACGCCCGCCAGAAGTTGCGGCACTGATTCCGCACTGCCTGTGGTGGTCAGCAGGGTAATACCAAACAGGCCAACCAGCACGCCAAGCGCTTTTTTGAGCGTCACGGCTTCGTGGAAGAACAGACCTCCCATCACCACGCCCATCAGCGGCGTGGTTGCGTTGAGGATCGCTGAGTAGCCCGCCGGTAACCAGCGAGCCGCCAGGCAATACATCAGGAAAGGCAAACCGGAGTTGATCACCCCGAGCAGTAATGAGCTGCCGAATTTTTGCTGATAATCACGCGGTGTTCGCATTACGGCCAGAATAACCACCAGCCCGATAAAGCCGAACAACACGCGTAAAAACGCCGTATTGATGGCTCCGAAAGCCGGAGACGCCACCCGCATAAACAGAAAACTGCCGCCCCAGATCGCCGCAAGCAGTAACAGACGGCAAAAATCTCCCGCTTTCATTTACGTCCCCTATTGAACATTGGCTATTGCCTTGTTTTAGTAATGTTATTATCAACGTTAAATTCGTGTTAATCAGTGTAGTGAATTCGCTGGCGGATTAACCTGCTTTTTCTTGCTTTTATATTCTGAACAGGACGCTTTCATGACGGATTTTTCACAGGCTGAATTTGATGTTCGCGTGGAATGGGGCGCACCAGCCATTGAGCATCTGGCCGCAGAAGCGGACTGTATCGTGATTATCGACGTGATGTCGTTTTCCACCTGCGTGAGCGTGGCTAATGAACGCGGCGGCGTAATTTTCCCTTATCCCTGGAAAGATGCCAGCGCGCAGCAGTTTGCCGCAGAAAATAATGCCGTATGCGCGCAGTTTGACCGGCGTTTTCAGGGGCCAGGTTTTACCCTTTCCCCCTGCTCTTTGCTGGACATGACTGCCGGAACGCGGCTCGTTTTGCCTTCGCCGAACGGATCGGCTCTGACCTTCCAGGCCAAAGCGCACAAGGCGGCGATTTTCACGGCCTGTTTTCGCAATCTGACGGCGACCGCCCGTGTCTGTGAAAAATATCGCCACATTCTGATCGTGCCCGCCGGTGAAAAGTGGCCGGACAACGCTCTGCGCCCGGCGCTGGAAGACTTAGCTGCCGCTGGCGGGCTGGTTTCACGTCTTTCGCACCGTCGTTTGTCGGCAGAAGCCCGCGCGGCCCGCGCCGTTTATCAAAACCTGACACTGGCAGAACTGGCAGATTGCGGCTCGGCGCGTGAACTCAAACGTCGCGGTTTTGCATCGGATGTCGGGTTATGTCTGCAGGAAGATGTGAGTGATTTTGCCTGTCAGTTGCAGGACGACTCTTTTACTGCGATCCGCTGAAAGGAAAATCGCTCTTTTTGATCCTCGCCGGATCTATAACCCGGCCAAAGTTGTGTGATAGGTTAAATACTTATCATCTATCTTTTGCTGCGCCTTGCAGCGATGCTGTTTTTTCCAGGACAGAAGACAATGAGCCAGAGTAAATCGGATGCGTCAGAACATCCGCAGGGAGATTCCGCCGTCAGTTCCGGGATCTCCGTTATTGCTTTATTGGTTGCTGCTGCATTTTTTATGGAGTTTATCGACGGAACGGTGATTGCCACCGCACTGCCGCAAATGGCGCTTTCATTCGGGGTTTCGGCGGTCGATCTAAATGCGGGGATGAGCGCCTATATGCTGACGCTGGCAGTGTTGATCCCGGCCAGCGGCTGGGCGGCAGAACGTTTTGGTGCCCGCAACGTGTTCACCTTTGCCCTCGCGGTCTTCACGCTGGCGTCGCTGTTTTGTGCGATGGCGACCAGCGTCAGTGAATTTATCATTCTGCGAATTATTCAGGGGATTGGCGGTGCGCTGATGGTGCCGGTCGGGCGTCTGACGGTGCTGAAAACCACGCCAAAACCGCAACTTATCAAAGCCATCGCCACGCTGACCTGGCCTGCACTGGTGGCACCTATCCTCGGGCCACCGCTCGGCGGATTCATCACCCATTACGCATCGTGGCACTGGATATTTTATATCAACGTGCCGCTTGGGATTATTGCCATGATCCTGGCGTGGCGGCTGTTTCCGCAAGAAAAACCCACAGAACCGAAGCATTTTGATAAACCGGGCTTTCTGCTCACCGGACTGGCGATGCTGTCGCTGGTGACGGGGCTTGAGCTGATCAGCCAGGATCATATTCTGTGGACCACCGCCGCGCTGCTGCTGGTGGCCGGTGTGGTACTTTCGGTTCTGGCGGTCCGCCATCTTTACCGCGACCCTTCGCCGATGGTTCATCTGGGTTCAATGGTGATCCCGACGTTTCGCATCTGTATGGGCGGCGGTTCGCTGTTTCGCGTGACCATCAGTGCGGTGCCTTTTCTGCTGCCGCTGATGTTGCAGGTCGGATTTGGGATGGATCCTTTCCATGCCGGTTTGTTAGTGCTGGCGGTATTTGCCGGTAATCTGGCGATGAAACCGGCTACCACGCCGCTTATCCGCCGTTTCGGTTTTCGTCCGGTGCTGGTCGTTAACGGATTACTCAGCGTTTTCTCCCTGCTGTTTTGCGCCTTTATGACGCCCGGCACGCCGGACTGGCTGGTGATGTTGCTGCTGTTCCTCGGGGGCTTAAGCCGTTCAATGCAGTTTACCGGCATCAGCACGCTGGCGTTTTCGGACGTGCCGCAAAAGCAGATGGCCGATGCCAATACGTTGTTCAGCACGGTGTTACAGCTTTCAGTCGGACTTGGGATCACTGTAGGCGCCCTGGGAACAAGGCTCGGAGAACAGCTGATCACGTTGTTCCACTGGGATGATGTGCCGGGCATGAGCTTTAAAATTGCCTTTATCGTGATAGCCATTCTGACGCTGATCGGCTGGCTGGATATGTTGCGGCTGAAACCGGATGCAGGCTCGACGGTTTCGGGCAAAAAATGAATAACTTCACTATGATGAGTCGTGTTAATTAACCCTGTTGGGAGCCCCCGATGTTCAAAGGATTAAGTGCATTTCCTCTTACACCGCTGACTGAAAAAGGCATTGATGAAAAATCCTTTGTCAGACTGATAGAACGGCTGGTCAGTGCGGGTGTGGATTCCATCGGGGCGCTGGGTTCGACGGGCAGTTACGCCTATCTCAAACACAGTGAGCGCGACCGCGTGGCGCGGCTGGCGGTAGAACACGCTGATGGCATTCCGGTGATGGTCAGTATCGGGTCAGTGCGCACTTCTGACGTGCTGCATCTGGCAGAAGATGCCCAGCGGGCGGGCGTGAGTGCTGTTTTACTGGCGCCTGTGTCTTATCAGAAGCTCACCAGTGACGAAGTTTTCACGCTGTATGAAACGGTGACGCGTCATCTTTCCGTGCCATTGTGTGTTTACGATAATCCGGCCACCACACATTTCGATTTCACCGATGAGCTTTATGGGCGTATCGCGCAATTGCCCCACGTTGCGAGCATCAAAATCCCCGGTTTGTCTGCTGACCCGTCGGCGACGCAAAAACGTCTGGCTGAAATCCGGCGGCTGGTTCCCGCGCATATCACGCTCGGCGCGGCAGGCGATCTGGCCGCTGCCACGGTTCTGACGCAAGGCGGGGATGTCTGGTATTCAGTGATTGCCGGATTGTTCCCGGAAATTCCGGTGGCCATTACACGTGCGGCGCAAAGCGGAAATATCCAAACTGCACAGGATTTATCGGCACAACTGGAACCGCTCTGGGAATTGTTCCGCCAGCACGGCAGCCTGCGCGTGGTAGCAGCTGCCGCAGAAATTCTCGGCCTGGTACAGGCGCCCTGTCTGCCGTTGCCGCTTCAGTCTGTCGCCGGAGATGAACGTCAGCGACTGGCGCGGGTTCTCGATGAACTGGATTTGCGCGCCTGAACGCGATGGCGGGCACCTGTCCCGCCGTCATTTCTCTCTTCTGCCTCCACGCCATAAACAGCCACCCTTTTTGACCCTTATTCCCCCGTTTGATTTCGCTTAAATCGCTTAAGGTGGCAGCATCATGAACCTTTTCTGCCTGCGCGCTGGCGCGGAGCAAAACCACTAAAGGCTATTCAGGCGTGGCAAAATCATTTTTACGCAGTGGCAGTCTCAACGACATCCTTGCGCTGGGCGAAAGCGGGCAGCCGGTTTACGCATCAGCCCTGCAATTACGGGAAACCTTACGCCTGCGTAAACAACCTGCAATCGCAGATTGTCTGGCAATTCCTCAACTCAATGAGGCCGGTGATCGCCTCGACTGGTATTCGCCACGCGAAGGCAAAGTGGTTTCCTGGGCGGCAGCGACTGACGCGGCCCGCGCTTCGGCCTTGCGCCAGCTGGAAAACTGCCTCGATGTTGTGTCGCAAATCAGCAAAGCAGCAAAATCCTCCGAAAAATCCGCCAGCCAGTTCTTTGGTGCGTTACTGGATAAAGCCTTCCGTTTTCCGGATCAGAACCACGTGTATCTGGTCGGCGGTCAGCCTGTTCTGACGTTCTGGGGATTTGTCACCTTAGACAGCACCGCCAATGCTGAACCTTTTGCCGCGCTGCGCAATACGCTCAAAGCAGATGAACCCTTACCGACTCTTTCGCTGGCCGCTGAAAGAGTTAAAGCGCCCGAGCCTGTAGTCGCACAAGAGCCGCCAGTACGGGTGATAAAAACCATCGAAGCGCGCGCCGCTGAACAGGAAGCAGTAATCCCTGAACCGGTTGCGGCAGTGCGCCGCAAAAAATCCCCGCTGCTCTGGGCACTGCCTGTCGCCGCGCTGGTAGTGGCCGGTTCGGCGGCGGGCTGGTTGTATTCACGCACGCCTGCGCCGAAAGTGGAAATAGCTAAAACTGACACACCAAAACCCGCTCCGGCCGCTGAGCCGGTGGCCATCGCCCCGCCGCCGGTCGCTGAGCCGCCAAAAGCGCCGGAAGTGAAAGCCCCGGAAGCTGCGCCGTTACCGGTGGCCCCTGCAGCTGTAGTGGTGCCTTCTCCGGCTCCGGTTGCGGAAGTCGAGAAAACGCCGGTAGTGCCGGAACCTGCTCCTGCGCCGGTCAGTAAAAACGCGCTGGTCATGCCGCCGGATGCAGTAAAAATCGGCTCAACAAAATTCCTCAACGGTAACTGGAGCGGCATCGTTGAAATCAAAGATCCGGTTACCGGCAAGCCGCCGGTGCTGCGTTATCAGTTCAAACAAGGTCAGGGCACGGTGAAAATCACCTATGGTGCCGGGGTAACCTGTCGCGCGCCGGTCAATGCCGGGCTGATGCAGTCGGGGAATCTGGTCATTAACAGCCGCTATAAAGCGAAATGCAGTGACGGTTCCCGCTATCAGATGCCGGAAATCAGCTGTACCCAGGGCGCAACTGGCGCTGCCGTGTGTCAGGGCCGTTACAACGGCGACACGGTTTACCCAATGACGATTAAGCGCGAAGGGAAATAAGACCATGCTGGCAACCATTACTGATTTTAAACAAAAGATTACGTTGATCCGCGACAGCGGCATTCAGTTTCTCGACTTCGCGCTGAAGCCGGTTTGGGATCTCGAACTGCCTGCCAAATTTGTGCGTAAAAGTGCCAACGGCCCGCTGTTGCGTCTGGATTATAATCCGCAAAATGGTCGTCATTTTTTACCGGCAACCGACGGTGGTGCGCCGGAAGTGGTGCGTCCTGAGTTCAGTTTCCCGCTAGAACAGTCACTGAAACTGCTGGATCAAATCTGGCTGCCGTTGCCTTTTTTGCGCTTTAATCCACCGCGCACTTTCATGGCGGGTCCCGATAACTGGGCACGGGTGCAAATCCGTCAGCTCGATACACCGGAAGCCGACGGCAGCACGCACCGCGTGGTGATTGCTTTCGATACCCGCGTGGTGGAAGGCGATGACGAACACACCCAGCTCGCGCCGACATCCGATGACGTGAAAAACGGCATCAGTTTCGCGCTGGCGTGGCATAACGACGAACTGCCGGATTTCCTCGACCAGACCTGGGTTGACGGCTGGCTGCGTGAAGTCTTTACCGAACAGTCCGCCATTCGTGAACAACGTGAAGCGCGCAACATCAAAGTGGCCCTGCGCGAGTTTGAATATCAGGCGCACTACCTGAATTTACTGGAAATGCTCGGCAGCCAGCTGGGCATCCCGGAGCTGAAAATCGGCGGTGCCACCTTGCAGGAACCGGCGATCAACGTAGATCTGATCCTCGATGTCGGTAACTCACATACCTGTGGCATTCTGGTTGAAGATCACGTGGGAGAAACCGACGGTCTGAAACAAACCAGCGAACTGCAACTGCGCGACCTTTCTCAGCCGCATTTTCTCTATAACGAACTGTTCGAAAGCCGGGTGGAATTCGCACAGGCGCGTTTCGGTAAACCTAACTTCTCCGCAGAAAGTGGCCGTGATGATGCGTTCATCTGGCCGTCGATTCTGCGTGCCGGTCGTGAGGCCAGCCGTCTGGCATTGCTGCGCGAAGGCACTGAAGGATCGACCGGTATTTCCAGCCCGCGCCGTTATTTGTGGGATGAAGACAGTTATGCGCCAGGCTGGCGTTTCAGTCAGGGCGGTCACGGTGCTGTGACTGAGCCGGTTGCGGCGGCCATGCCGCTGACGTTTCTGATTAACGATGAAGGACAACCGCTGTCTGATTTACCCGCTGAAGATCGTCTGCCGGTATTTTCGGCGCACTACAGCCGCAGTTCCGTCATGACGCTGATGTTGTCGGAACTGCTGGCGCAGGCGCTGATGCAAATCAACAGCCCGGCGCAGCGGACTAAAATGCTGCGATCTTCCGCCCCGCGTCAGTTACGCAATATTATTCTGACCCTTCCTTCGGCGATGCCGAAACCGGAGCGTGAAATTTTCCGTCGCCGTATGCAGGAAGCGATTGGTCTGGTGTGGAAATCCATGGGCTGGCATCCGTCTGATGACGGCTTCAAAAATCCGGCTGGCAAGGCGAAAAGCCTGATGCCGGTGCCGGATGTACAGATGGAATGGGACGAAGCGACCTGCGGACAAATGGTCTATCTGTATAACGAAACGCAGGTGAATTTCGGCGGGCATACCGGTGAATTCTTTGCCAGCATGGCGCGTCCTGACCGCGAACTGGCGGATGACGAGCCAGTCGGTAAAACGTTGCGTATCGCCTCGATTGATATCGGCGGCGGAACCACCGATCTGGCGATCACCCAATACTGGCTTGACGACGGGATGGGGAATAACGTCAAAATCACCCCGCGTCTGTTGTTCCGCGAGGGCTTTAAAGTGGCGGGCGACGATATCCTGCTCGACGTCATTCAGCTCTACATTCTGCCAGCGCTGCACGCGGCGCTGAAAAAAGCCGGTCTGGCAAATCCCGACGGACTGATGACTCGTCTGTTCGGCAGTGAAGGCCGCATGGACGGGCACGCCACGCTGCGCCAGCAAAGCACGCTGCAAATTTTCATTCCGCTGGCGCACGCCGTGCTGGAAGTGTATGAACGCTTTGATCCCCTTGATACGCACGCGGAAATCGACGCGCCGTTTGGTGAATTGCTGGAACAGGCACCGACGCAAAAAGTGCTCGATTATCTGCACACGGAAATTCAGCGCGTACTGCCTGCTGGTTCTGCGGTCTTTGATATTCTGCAAACCCCGCTGGTACTCAAACTCAGCAAACTGCACGGCGAGTTTTTATCTAACCGGATGAGCATTACGCAGAATCTGCGTTCACTGTGCGAAGTGGTGTCGCTGCATGACTGCGACGTTTTGCTGCTGACCGGCCGCCCTTCGCGCTTCCCTGGCATTCAGGCGCTGTTCCGCCATCTGCAACCGCTGCCGATTAACCGCATGTTATCGCTGGACGGTTATCACACCAGCGGCTGGTATCCGTTTAACAAACTCGGACGCATCGACAACCCGAAATCAACGGCGGCTGTCGGCGCGATGCTGTGCCTGCTGGCGCTGGATCTGCGTCTGCCGGGCTTCTACTTCAAAGCCGGTGATTTCCAGCCGTATTCGACGGTGCGTTATCTGGGCATGCTCGATGGCAATCAGGCGCTGACCGGCGAGAACGTCTGTTACAGCGAGATCGACCTCGATGCCCATGATTACAAACTCGACGGCGGGGCCAGTTTCCGTATTCGCGGTGCTATTTGTCTGGGCTTCCGTCAGCTGGAAAATGACCGCTGGCCTGCGTCTCCGCTGTATACCTTGTCGATTGCAGAGCCCGAACTTGCGCGGAAAGTGGCGGGTGACAGCGTGCTGCGGGTGAAACTTGCAGTGAAAAAAGGCGAAGATCACCCGACGCCGGAATTTTTTGATATTGCCAGCGCGGTTCTGGATAACGGCACTAAAGTGCCGGTCCATCACCTGCGTCTGCGGCTAAATACACTGGGCGAAAGCCATTACTGGATCGACAGTGGGAGCGTATTCGTCTCATGACAACCAGCACAACAGCAACACCCCTTCCGGCGCAGGCACTGACCACGAATGTGCTGCAACGTCAGTTTGCCGCCGCGTCCGATACTATTGGCGATGCGCTGAACTGGGTGGAGAAAACCCGCGTTCAGGCACCGCGTCTGGATCTCGAAGCCGACCGGCTGAATTTGCAGTTAAAGCGCTGCCGCGACAAAGCGCAACGTCTGGCGCTGGCCTGCGAACTGCCTCCTGCGCTGGGCTTTTACGGTCATTCTCAGGCGGGGAAATCCTATCTTATCTGCTCGCTGGCCGCGGGGAATTATGGCCGGTTAGAAACCCGTCTGGGTGGCGTGACGCTGGATTATCTGACGCAAATCAATCCTGGCAACCGCACTGCGCGACTGGCAACCCGTTTCACGCGCCAGTCCGATGTGCGCGACCGTGCGTTCCCCGTTCGCGTGTTGTTACTCAATGAGCCGGATCTGGCCCGTATCGTTATCCGCGCCTTCGGGCCGGACAGCCAGTATCACGTGCCTGATACGCAGCAGATCACTGAGCATCTGAATAAACTGATGATGCATCGCCAGCCGGAGCCGGTTGAAGGTTTCAGCAGCGAGCAGATGATGGGTTTGTGGGACTCGATGATCCGTCTCGATGCTCGCCGGTTCCGTCACCTCAATGCGCATTTCTGGCCGGTTGCGGTAAATCTTGCGCCGTATCTGAACGTTGATGATCGTGCGCGGTTGTTCTCCATCCTGTGGGGCAACGTGCCCGCGCTGACCACGGCGTACCGCCATTACGCGCACACGCTTCAACATCTGGGCGGGGCAAAGAGTCTGCTGGCTCCGCTCAGCGTTCTGGTCGATGACGCGATGCAACCGGCAGACGGCATTTTCAGTCAGTCTCCGGCCTTCGATGTCGAAATTTCTGTCTGCCCGGAATTTGATGGTTCGGTGATAGCGCCTGTGACGTTGTCACTTGAAGAGCTCACCCTACTGGCGTCTGAAGTGCAGATCCCCCTGCTTTCTCCGCCACGTGAAGCCTTATTCGAACAGTTTGATTTACTGGATTTACCGGGGTGCGGCACCGCTGAGGATGATGACAGCGACGACGATATCAGCCCGCTGTTTCGTGCCAAAGTTGCTTATCTGCCGGAACGTTACACCGACCGCCATGAGATGAACATGCTGATGGTCTGCACCGCTGCGGATAAACGTGACGATGTGGTTGCCGTGGGCCGGACGCTGGAGCATTGGGTCAAAGAAATGCACGGTGAAAACACCCAGGTGCGCAGCCGCCGTAAACCGGGGCTGGTCTGGGTGCTGACGCCGTTTGACCGGCGGATGACGCAGTCAGTGCATTTCGACGAAGCCGTTCAGCGTCATGTGGGCAATCCGGGCGATGCCTGGGGCGCACTGCTGGCGATGGACGAGCGTGGTCTGCAACGCATGGCGGATTATCTGGTGGCAGAAATCCGCCCTGATGTGCGGCTGAACCGTCTGAGTGAATTGCGTGATGAACTGCATCGCGAACTGGCGGATAACCTGCTCGGGCGCTGGTATCAGGAAGGCGAAGTGGCTGATCCGCAGCAGAAACAGCGGACGGTACAAACGGTGATTAAAGCGCTGCAAACCCGTACCGGCGTTCACGGCGAGTTACTTGAAAAACTGTTGCCGGGCCGCGATGAGTTACACCGTATTTATCTGGAACATACCGGACAGCCTGCGCAAACCGCCACTCAGGATGAAACGGGCGCGGAAAGCTTTGGTATCGGCATCGATATTGATCTCTTTGCTGAACAGCAGGACGCGCCTGTGTGGCAGTCAAAACCTGACGACGGCACCACGTTTGCCCGTCAGGTGCAGCGTTACTGGATAAACCATCTGCGCAGTTTGCCGGAAAACGAGCCCCTGATCGCGCTGTTAGGTGTGGCGAAACCGACGGTCGAATTACTGATGGAAGAACTGATCACCGCCAGTTTCCGTCTCAATATGAGCGAGGCGCTGGTGCGGTCGCTGGGCAGCGAATTACCGGCGGGTGCGCGGGAACATGAACATCATGCTGACCGGCAGGTTTCCCGAGCGCTGACCGTGCTGGGTGATTTTGTGGCCTGGCTGGGCTTTGAAAAACAGCCGGAAGCCGAACGCCCGGAAAGTCGTATTAATAAAGGCCATAAGATCTTCGCCAAACCGAAGAAAAGCGTCGCGAGCTGGAAGTCATCCCAGCGCCTGACCAAACTTTCGACCACGCCGACCAATTCCACCGCGTTTTATATCTACGACTGGCTGGTCGGTTTGCAGGAAAGCATCATGCGTAATACGGGGGACGCCGCGGGCGGTGAAATCCCGGCATCACAACGCGACAGTCTGGCGCGATTGCTGAAGGCATTGAAAGCGGCAAACTGAGTAATGAAAAAACCGGAACATCACGCTGATGTTCCGGTTTTTCTTTCGGGCGTTATGGGTGACCGGTTACTGCAAAAGAGCAATCTGAGTTACACAAAATGCCGGTAAGGCGACTATAAGTATGGGGTCAGGAAATTTCATTCACTGCTCTGCGCGTTCGTTAAGCGCCGCAAAGAGCCGAAAAGGAGTCCATATGACTGATATCGCTAAGTTACTAGGCAAAGAAGCCGATTCACTGCTTCAGCACCAATGTTCCACTATCACCGCAGACCAGCTTTATCTTCCCGGCAGCGATTTCGTTGACCGCGTGATGATCGACAATAACCGTTCTCCCCGCGTGCTGGCCGCCATGCAAAATTTGTATAACACCGGGCGCTTAGGCAAAACGGGTTATCTGTCTATTCTGCCGGTGGATCAGGGCGTTGAGCACTCTGCTGGCGCTTCTTTTGCTGCGAATCCCCTGTACTTCGATCCTAAAAATATTGTCGAACTGGCGATCGAAGCCGGCTGTAACTGCGTGGCATCAACCTACGGTGTTCTGGCGTCAGTTTCGCGCCGTTATGCCCACAAAATTCCGTTCCTGGTCAAACTCAATCACAACGAAACCCTGAGTTATCCGACGCAGTATGACCAGACGTTGTATGCCAGCGTAGAGCAGGCATTTAATCTTGGCGCGCAGGCCGTAGGTGCGACGATTTATTTTGGTTCGGAAGAATCACGCCGCCAGATTGAGGAAATTTCTGCTGCCTTCGAGCGGGCGCATGAACTGGGAATGGTGACTGTTCTGTGGGCGTATCTGCGCAATCCGGCGTTTGTTAAAGATGGTAAGGATTATCATTCCAGCGCCGATCTCACCGGACAAGCCAACCATCTGGCCGCGACCATTGGCGCGGATATCGTGAAACAGAAGATGGCGGAGAATAACGGCGGCTATAAAGCCGTGAAGTTTGGTTATACCGATGAACGCGTGTACTCCAAACTGACAACCGATCACCCTGTCGATCTGGTGCGTTATCAGCTGGCAAACTGTTATATGGGGCGTGCCGGTTTAATTAATTCCGGGGGCGCAGCCGGGGAAAATGATATTCAGGAGTCCGTGCGTACCGCAGTGATTAATAAGCGCGCCGGGGGTATGGGACTGATACTGGGGCGTAAAGCCTTTAAGAAATCCATGAAAGACGGCGTGGCTTTAATAAATGCTGTTCAGGATGTTTATCTGGATAAAAAAGTGACTATTGCCTGATTTTATTTTGGCAATATGAAAACACAGGCCGGAAGAAATCTTCCGGCTTTTAATGTTTGGTTTCAGAATATTTTATTTTTAATGAATCTCAGGCAGCTGAGTAATTCAGAATCCGATATCAGGTTGAATTTCGCCATGATTTTTCTTTTATGTACGCTGACGGATTTTTCTGCCATATGCAATTTCCGGGCGATATCTTGCACATCATTACCCGCATGGATCAGCGTGGCGACGCTCGCCTCTTTCGCAGACAGCTTTGGCTGTTTGCAGTTAGCGCAATCGCGCGGCAGCTGGTCGGGAACCCCCGTGGTGTGGTTTGCCCAGCCGCTGATCACCCGTTTTCTGATGCGCTCCAGCGAACTTTTGCGGTTAATAAAAATAATATTAGTAATACATGGAGGCAGGTCAGTAACAAATGGCGCTGTCCGGCAGTCGTAAACGGCGATAATCAGACTGTGCTTATTACGCTGTTGAAATAACGGCTGGCAAATCGTACTTTCTCCGGCACTGAATCTTTTAACGATAATATTTGCAGCAGGTAGGTTTTGTTCAGTCAGATCAGATATCTGTACGGGAATTTTCTTTTCAAGATAAAATATCTGCGTAAGAAAATTTTCCATACCGTACCGATAGGCCATATTCGGGTCATCAAAAATAATATTCAACATGACGGATTTCAGCTTATTAAGATAATTAATGGCGCCTGTTGTCCATTTGCAGGCTTGCGACCAATATTACTCGCTTACAGTCAGTGCTCAACATTTTTTCGGGTCTACTTTTACACAAAAAATCTATTTGCTTTTAAGATTTTTATTATCTAACGGATGTTCGTTCAGAGGATCAAAGGCCCGTCACAGCGAGCCTTTGCTTTCTTCCTGCCCCCCGTTACTCCGTCAGTACCCACACGCTCACACTGCCCGGCGCGCAAAAGAATACTGCCGATCCTTTCTCGTCAGTTTCAATGATTTCATCGCGGTGACCCAGCAGGTCATGCCATTTTTTATGCCCGAAGTTATCGCCCAGTTCGATAGCTTTTTCTCCGGCTTCGCTGTTTGACATCACGACGATGCAACCCGGATGTTCGGCGGTTCCGCTGCGGCTGAATGCCAGACAATTCGGGTGATCGAAATAATCAGTCTGAGCACCCCACGCATGGGTTTGCCGCGCTTTAATTAAGGTTTCCAGTCCGGGGATCACCGGCATGTCGATGGTATAACTGTTGCCGTCATCGCCCTCATCTTCGTAATTCGCACCGCACAAGTCCGGGTAAAAGACAATCGGCACGCCCTGTTCGCGCAGTAAGATCAGCGCATAGGCCAGCGGTTTAAACCAGGGTTCAATTGGCGCTTCAAGGGATTGTAACGGCTGGGTGTCGTGGTTAGCCACCAGCGTGACGGCGTGGGCCGGATCGGCGGCTACCAGCGTATTGTCGAAAATCTGGCTGAGGTTGTAATCCGCGCCCTGCTTAGAAGCGTGATGGAAATTCAGCTGCAATGGCGCATCGAAAAGCATGGTTTTACCTTCGACCTGCCCGATGTAATTTTGCAGTGTCGGAACGTCGTGCGACCAGTATTCCGCCACGATATAAATCGGGTCTTGTGCCTCGTTCTGGACATGGTCTATCCAGTCTTTATAAAACCATGCAGGAATGTGTTTGACGGCATCGAGACGAAATCCGGTGCAGCCGGTTTGGTCCAGCAGCCAGCGAGCCCAGTATTTGAGTTCCTCGCTGACCGCGTTGTTGCGAAAATCGACGTTGGCGCCCATCAGGTAATCGTAGTTACCGAATTCGTCATCAACCTGGTCGTTCCAGCCGCCGCCGGTGTAATCATTGATGATTTTGAAGATGCCCTGTTCATCGGGATTTTCAATGTGATCGACACCGCTGAAGCAGTGATAATCCCAGATGAATTTTGAATACTGGCCGTTGCGGGCGGCGAAGATAAAGCGCGTCCAGGCGTCGGCCTCAATGATGTCGTCACTGATTTCTTCGCGATTATCAATATTGACGCGATTGACCTGCACGCGTTCTTTCTCATCCGCGCCCATTTTATGATTGAGCACTACGTCGAGGATCACGCCCAGTCCGTTGGATTTCAGCGCTTCTATGGCGGCGAGTAAACCCTCTTTGTCGCCATATTTCGTCGCACGGCTACCCTTTTGTTCAAACTCACCTAAATCAAATAAATCATAGGTGTCATAGCCGACCGAATACCCGCCGGAATCCCCTTTATACGCTGGCGGCAACCAGGCGGCGGTGATACCGGTTTGCGCCAGCCACTCGGCTTTTTCTGCGACTTCCGGCCAGAGCTGGCCACCGTCCGGGTAATACCAGTGGAAGAACTGAAACAACGTAGGATTCTGCATACAGGATTTCCATTCAGATGACCGGGAAATGAAGTATGGAGCAGGAACGGGAAAAATGCGGTAACGGGTGGAAAAAGAGGTAAAAAAAAGCCGGTCAGCGAAATGACCGGCTTGAGATTACGCGGGATTATGATCAGTCGATATCAGGATGCTGCGCAATCAGGTTCTTTCTTTTGGCTTCAAGTTCAACAATCTGCGCATCAATATCTTCGATTTTTTGTTCGATATTGTCGTGATGTTCCTGAAGAATTTCTTTCGCTTCTGCACGATCCGACGCGGCCGGTGTCGCGCCTTTCAGCGGTCGGTTGGCGGTTTCTTTCATGAAGATACCGGTGACCAGTCCGATGATCGCCACGACCATCAGGTAGTAAGCAGGCATATACAGGTTACCTGTGGCTTCTACCAGCCAGGCGGCGATAGTCGGTGTCAGACCGGCGATCAGCACGGAGATGTTAAACGCAATCGCCAGCGCGCTGTAGCGGATATGCGTCGGGAACATTGCCGGTAACGTTGAGGCCATGACGCCGATGAAGCAGTTCAGCAGTACCGCGAGGATCAGAAGTCCGGCGAAGATAAGCCCGACCACTCCGCTGTTAATCAGAATGAAGCACGGGATCGCCAGGATAAACAGGCCGATACTGCCGATGATCACAAAGGGTTTACGACCAAAGCGGTCACTCAGCAAGCCCATGAACGGCTGAACGAACAGCATACCGACCATAATCGCGATGATGATCAGCACACCGTGGTCTTCAGAATAATGCAGGCTGTGCGACAGGTAGCTCGGCATGTACGTCAGCAACATGTAGTAAGTGACGTTCGTGGCGATGACCATCCCGACGCAAACGATCAGCGGTTTCCATTGCTTGGTCAGAATTTCACGGAAAGAGACTTTCGGCGGCTCGGCAATGTCTTTACGGGAATCGCTGTCGATTTTATCGACGTGCTGCTGGAATGTCGGGGTTTCTTCCAGCGCATGGCGCAGGTAGATACCGATCAGGCCCAGCGGTGCGGCGATGAAGAACGGTATACGCCAGCCCCATTCGAGGAAGTTGGTCTCACCGACAATGCTGGAAATCAGGACAACCACGCCCGCGCCGAGGATAAAACCGGCGATAGAGCCGAAGTCCAGCCAGCTGCCGAGGAAGCCACGTTTTCTGTCAGGCGAGTATTCCGCGACGAAAATTGCTGCGCCGGTATATTCACCCCCGACCGAGAAGCCCTGCGCCAGTTTGGCCAGTAACAGCAAAATCGGCGCCCAGATACCGATGGTGGCGTAACCGGGGATCAGACCGATACAGAAGGTACTGACCGACATAATAATGATGGTGACGGATAACACTTTCTGACGGCCAAACTTATCGCCCAACGCGCCAAAGAACAGGCCGCCCAGAGGCCTGACGAGGAATGGAACGGAGAAGGTCGCCAGAGCGGCAATCATCTGAATGCCCGGATCAGCGCCTGGGAAGAACACCTGACCCAGTGCGAAAGCGACAAAACCATACACACCGAAGTCGAACCATTCCATCGCGTTACCTAACGCAGCGGCGGTGATAGCCTTCTTAAGCTTGGAATCGTCAATGATAGTAATGTCGTTGATATGCATCGGTTTAACGCGTTTCTTTCTCAATCTAATCATGTACATCCCTTTTATTACATAACTTCACTGTGTAAAGCGTGAGGTATTTGTTCAGTACCCTTAATCAATATTGGGTATCAAATGTTATTTACGAAACTATGACATTATAGAATGTTTTTTACAGAAGGGAAAAATGTGATCAATGTTGCATTTTTGGCAGCCGCCGCCGCCAGTAAACATCCGTAAGTGGTAATGTGTTTTCAATTTAATGAAATTGCATTTCAATTAAGAAAGGAAAGCCTAAACACGGCTGATTTTATTGCCACTTATGAGGTGAATCATGGCGAAAGGTTCTCAGATTCAATTCAATTTCCACACCGTTCAGGACGCACAAACCGGCGCACGCGTAACGCGTCTGACGCCGCCCGATGTGCTTTGCCACCGTAACTATTTCTATCAGAAATGTTTTACCCGCAACGGCGCTAAGCTGTTGTTTGCCGGTGAATTTGAGGGCAACCGCAATTACTATCTGCTGGATCTGAAAACGCAGAAGGCGGTTCAGCTGACTGAAGGAAAAGGTGACAACACCTTCGGCGGCTTCCTTTCTCCGGACGATCAGTTCCTGTATTACGTGAAAAATGAGCGTAGTTTGCAGCGGGTAAAACTGGCTGATTTCAGCGAAAAAACCGTTTATACGGTGCCGGAAGATTGGGTCGGATACGGCACATGGGTGGCGAACAGCGAATGCACCAGTCTGGTGGGTATTGAAATCAGTCGTGAAGACTGGACGCCGTTATCTGACTGGAAGATTTTCCAGGAGTTTTATCACAGTAATCCGCACTGCCGCCTGCTGCGCGTGGATCTGATCAACGGCAAATCGCGCGTAATACATGAAAAAAATGAATGGCTCGGACACCCGATTTACCGGCCATTTGACGACAATACCGTCGCGTTTTGCCATGAAGGTCCGCACGACCTGGTGGATGCGCGCATGTGGCTGGTGAATGAAGACGGCAGCGATGTGCGCAAGGTGAAAGAACATGCGCCGGGTGAAAGCTGCACGCATGAATTCTGGGTGCCGGACGGCTCCGCGCTGATGTATGTGTCTTACCTGAAGGGCCAGCATGACCGACATATCCGCTGCTTTGATCCGCAAACCGGTGAAGATATTTGTCTGATGACCATGCCCGCGTGTTCGCATCTGATGAGCAATGAAAACGGGACACTGCTGGTCGGCGACGGTTCCGGTACGCCGGTAGATGTGAAAGATACCGCCAGTCATACGATTGAAAACGATCCGTGGCTGTATATTTTTGATGCCCGTACCCGCCGGCATGCCCCGCTTGCTGCACATAACAGCTCATGGCGCGTGCTCGATGGCGACCGTCAGGTGACACATCCGCACCCTTCTTTCTCACCCGACGATCGTCACGTGTTGTTTACCACTGATTATGAAGGCCTGCCTGCGTTGTATCTGGCAGAAATTCCGGATGCGCTGCTCAGCTCGTTAAGAAAGGACTAACCGATGTTTGTATTTAAAAAAGAGATCCCCTTACAGGATTTGGGCGACGGTGTAAGCCGTCGTGTTCTGGCGCATGACGGCAGCATGATGGCTGTTGAAGTGTATTTTGAGGAAGGCGCGGTCGGGCCGATGCATAACCATGTGCATGAGCAACTGACGTATGTGCTGTCCGGTCGCTTTAAATTTACTATCGGTGAGGAAACTCACGAAGTGAGCGCGGGCGATACACTGTATAAAAAGCCGTACATCATGCACGGCTGCGTATGTCTGGAAAAAGGGGTGTTGCTGGATACCTTCACCCCACAACGGCAGGATTTCCTTTAACCCATAAAAAAACCGGTGCCACATGAGCACCGGTTTTTTTGTCGTCTGAAAACGAAATCTTACGCGAGGATTTCACGCACGAAGTTTTCGATTTCTTTGTTCTGGCAGTTCTCGAAGAAACATTTCTGGAAACGTTCACCGGTCACAGCGGTTTTCACCAGTTCAGGATCGATAGCACGCAGCGTATCCAGGTAGTTTTCTTTCACTACGGCGGCTTTCACCTGATTCAGGATACCGGCATTGCGCACCTGAGGTTCTTTACGATCTGCCGGATAGCCCTGGCCTTTCTCGCCGGTAAAGGCTTTCTCGAAGATGAATCGCACGTTGAGTTCTGCGCCCCAGCCGAAACCTTTGGCGAATGGCAGTGATAATGCGTTGCCGTTGTTGATCTGCGCGAACAGGAAAGCATCCGCCGGATCAATGCAGTAACCGCAGTTAACGCCCGGATGAATATTCAGCGACATCAGCGCGCCCTGCCCGGTGCCGCAGCCTGCGACAACAAAATCAACCGCTTTGGAGTTGAGCAGAATGCTGGCCATGATGCCCAGATGGATGTAAGTCAGGTGATGATCCTGCTCATCAGACATGCCCACGTTGTACACCGGATATTCTTTCTCAGATGCTACCGCGTTCAACTCTTTCAGGATAATCGCGTTTTTCGCGGCCTGACTGTTTTCCATCATCAATGCAATTTTCATGAGATTTCCTCTTTGGGCAGCGGTTTTACACGCTGCTGTCGGTGATTATTCAGCAAAATTTGGCGTGATTAACGCGCCAGCCAGCCGCCGTCAACGGCAATTGTGTAGCCATTAATATAGTCGGATGCCGGAGAAGACAGGAACACAACCGGCCCCATCAGATCGGATGGCAAGCCCCAGCGACCGGCAGGGATTCGGCCCAGAATTTCTTCGCTGCGCGCTTCATCGGCACGAAGTTGCTGGGTGTTGTTGGTGGCCATGTATCCCGGCGCAATGGCGTTCACGTTGATATTGTGTTTCGCCCATTCATTCGCCAGCAGGCGGGTGACGCCCATCACGGCACTTTTTGATGCGGTGTAAGAAGGGACACGGATACCGCCCTGATAAGAAAGCATTGACGCAATGTTAATGATTTTGCCGCCGGTGCCCTGCGCGATAAATTGTTTTGCCACCGCCTGAGCCATGAAGAACACCGATTTGATGTTCAGGTTCATGACGTCATCCCAGTTCTTTTCGCTGAACTCAATGGCGTCTTCACGGCGGATGATCCCGGCGTTATTGACCAGAATATCGATATGCCCCATTTCTGCCACGGCGCGTTCGAGCAGCGCGGGGATAACTTTGGTATCGCTGAGATCCGCGGTCAGGCTCAGGAAACGACGTCCTGTCGCGCCGACGCGCTCGATGGTTTCAGCGGGTTCAACAATGTTGATGCCGACAATATCACAGCCTGCTTCAGCCAGACCAATGGCCATGCCCTGCCCTAAACCGGTATCGCAGCCGGTGACGACCGCGACTTTTCCCTTCAGAGAAAAATTATCCAGAATCATGATGTTTCCTTTTCATAAAACGGAGGCGAATGCGCTTTTCCGTAGGATTTTTGGTTGTCGGGCTTTGCCCGGCGCCTGAGTCATGGAAGGAGTTTAGCGAGAAACGTTGTTCAACTCAACAAAATGAAACATCATTTCAATTTATATAAACTTCGGTGTTGTTTTTTGTTGGGTTGATCACGTCCTGAGGAATACCGCTGCGCGGATGCCTGAAAAACACGTCATAAAATGAGGGGAAAATGCCGAAGAAGTCGCAACGAAAAGGTTGTGGGAAAGACAAAGAGAGAATATGGGACGGGGATTTAACAGAGTTCACTGCCCGGCAGGAAGCCGGGCCAGCGGTACACGCTTACGGGATAAGCGGAAGTGTTTTTAGTGCAGGCAGCCCTGACATTCTGTGGCCATATTCAGGCCGCGGCGCCAGTCACCCGGTGTCTGACCAAATTGACGTTTAAAACTGCGGGTGAAAGACTGTTGTGAGTCAAATCCCAGCGAAATCGCCACGCTGACAATCGGTTCGCCGCTGCTGGCCAGCATATCCGCAGATTTCTTCAGTTTTTTCTCACGAATGTACTCACCCATCGGTAAACCGGTGTGCTCTTTGAACATCCGCTGAAGATACCAGCGTGAATAGCCTGCACGTTTGGCAACGGTTTTAATATCCAGTCGCTCTTCCAGATTGTGATCGATCCAGTCGATCAGGTCGTGAATGAAATCCTCGGTTCTCATGGGCCATCTCCTGCTTATTTTTTTGTTTGTGCGCCCCGAGGGCGACTCGTCTTTTTATAAACTGACCTAGTTTTAGGTTAAATGCAAGTTTTACTATTGCATTTAATTTTCCATTACTGGATAGTCTCCCACCCCGAAGTAAACGTTCTGTAAAATAGCACAGAAAGTGTAACAGTAATTCTTGCACTTTAGTAGGCGCATCCCTACAATCCCCTCGAATCAATTGTATCAGTATTTGATACATAATTGTGCTGATGAACGGCACAAGTCCCAAAAAAGTCAGATCAGGCAAAGGACGTTACCCGGCGGACAGGCCGGTGTATTGCCTGACAGCACTTACTCACTGGAAATAAAAATAATGATGAACCTGCAAAAAACACAGGTTGTTGCACGCGGCCGCTCCGGTGGCTCGCATTTGACGTTGCGCCTTTCAGGGATCGCGCTGATGGTTGCCCTGCTTGCCGGGTGTGATAACAGCGTTGCACAAAATTCGGCTCCTCCTGCCCCGCAGGTCAGTGCCGCAGATGTTTTGATTAAATCGATAAGCCAGTGGGATGCATTCAACGGACGTGTGGAAGCGGTGCAAAGTGTACAACTGCGCCCGCGGGTGTCCGGTTACATTGATAAGGTGAATTATCAGGAAGGTCAGGAAGTGAAAAAGGGTCAGGTGTTATTCACCATTGATGACCGCACTTACCGCGCCGCACAGGAGCAGGCTCAGGCAGAACTGGTTCGTGCGCGTAATCAGGCCAGCCTGGCGAGAAGTGAATCCGGGCGTACCGAAGCACTGATGGGCACTCAGGCAGTATCGAAAGAAATCGCCGAACAGCGACGTTCGGCGGCATCTCAGGCGCAGTCTGATGTACTGGCCGCTCAGGCACAGCTGGATATGGCGCAGCTGAATCTTGATTTCACCCGCGTGATTTCGCCGATTGATGGCCGCGCCAGCCGTGCGATGATCACATCAGGAAATCTGGTGACCACCGGTGACAGTGCCAGTGTGCTGACGACGCTGGTTTCGCTCGACACGGTGTATGTCTATTTCGACGTCGATGAAGGCACTTTCCTGCGTTATCAGGCGCTGGCCCGCGAAGGCAAATTCAATGATAACCCGCAGAATCGCCTGCCGGTTCACGTGGGATTAGTCGGCGAAAACGGTTATCCGCATCAGGGTGTGGTGGATTTCACCGATAACCAGCTCAATTCCGGTACCGGCACCATCCGCATGCGCGCCCTGCTCGATAATCGCGACCGCACTTTCACGCCGGGATTATTTGCCCGTGTTCAGATGCCGGGCAGCGCGCAGTTCAGTGCCATGCTGGTGGATGATAAAGCGGTGCTGACCGATCAGGATCGCAAGTTTGTTTATGTGGTCGATAAAGACGGTAAGGCCCAGCGCAGAGATGTGGAAGTCGGCAGGATGTCCGGCGGTTTGCGCATTGTGCAAAAAGGCCTGGAAGCCGGTGACCGCGTGATCATTGATGGCGTGCAGAAAGTCTTTATGCCGGGAATGCCGGTGAATGCCAAAACCGTCAGCATGGCCGCCAATGTCGCCGCTCCTTCTCCTGCTGCCGTTCAATAAAAGAGAATCCTGACTCATGGACTTTTCCCGTTTTTTCATCGACCGGCCTATATTTGCGGCTGTTTTGTCGATTTTGATTTTGGTTACCGGCGCCATTGCGATCCCGCTGCTGCCGGTCAGTGAATATCCTAATGTCGTGCCGCCAAGCGTGCAGGTACGCGCCGAATATCCGGGTGCCAACCCGAAAGTGATCGCTGAAACCGTGGCGACGCCGCTGGAAGAAGCCATCAACGGCGTCGAAAATATGGTGTACATGAAATCTGTCGCCGGTTCTGATGGCGTGCTGGTGACAACGGTGACTTTCCGCCCGGGCACCGATCCGGATCAGGCACAGGTGCAGGTGCAAAACCGTGTGGCACAGGCGGAAGCACGTCTTCCGGAAGATGTGCGCCGTCAGGGGGTAACTACTCAGAAGCAATCGCCGACGTTAACGCTGGTGGTGCACCTGGTTTCCCCTTCCGGCAAGTATGATTCGCTGTATCTGAGCAACTACGCCACGCTTAAAGTGAAAGACGAGCTGGCGCGTTTGCCGGGTGTCGGGCAGATCCAGATTTTTGGTGCTGGCGAATATGCTATGCGCGTCTGGCTTGATCCGAACAAAGTTGCGGCTCGTGGTCTGACCGCTTCCGACGTGGTGAAAGCCATGCAGGAGCAGAACGTGCAGGTTTCTGCCGGTCAGCTTGGCGCAGAACCGATGCCAAAAGACAGCGATTATCTGCTGTCCATCAATGCCCAGGGACGTCTGAAAGACGAAGACGAGTTCGGCAAAATCATCCTGAAAAGCGGTGATAATGGCGAAATTGTCCGTCTGCGGGATGTCGCACGTATCGAAATGGGATCCGGCAGTTATGCGCTGCGTTCACAGCTGAACAATAAAGATGCCGTGGGTATTGGTATCTTCCAGTCACCGGGCGCTAACGCCATTGATTTGTCAGACGCTGTGCGCGCCAAGATGACTGAGCTGGCTACCCGCTTCCCGGAAGGCATGACCTGGCGTGCGCCGTATGACCCGACGGTGTTTGTGCGTGATTCGATCAGTGCCGTGGTTCATACGCTGCTTGAAGCCGTGGTGCTGGTGGTGCTGGTTGTTATTTTGTTCCTGCAAACCTGGCGTGCGTCGATCATCCCGCTGCTGGCGGTACCGATTTCGGTTATCGGGACGTTCAGTATTCTGTATTTGCTCGGATTCTCGCTCAATACCCTCAGCTTGTTCGGATTGGTGCTGGCGATAGGGATAGTCGTCGATGACGCCATTGTGGTGGTAGAAAACGTCGAGCGAAATATCGAAGAAGGGCTGGCACCGAGAGAAGCGGCGCATCAGGCGATGCGGGAAGTTTCCGGCCCCATCATTGCGATTGCGCTGGTGCTGTGTGCGGTGTTTGTGCCGATGGCGTTTCTCTCCGGCGTAACCGGCCAGTTCTACAAGCAGTTTGCGGTGACTATCGCGATTTCTACCGTGATTTCTGCCATCAACTCACTGACGCTCTCCCCTGCGCTGGCGGCGCTGTTGCTGAAAGCGCATGGTGCGCCAAAAGATATGCCATCGCGCTTAATCGACCGTCTGTTTGGCTGGGTTTTCCGTCCGTTCAACCGGTTCTTCAATGCCAGCTCACATCGTTATCAGAGTGCGGTATCGAAAACGCTGGGGCGTCGTGGTGCCGTATTCGGTGTCTATGTTCTGCTGTTATGTGCGGCGGCGTTTATGTTCAAAGCGGTGCCGGGTGGTTTTATCCCGACGCAGGATAAATTGTATCTGATCGCCGGTGTGAAGATGCCTGAAGGGGCTTCGCTGTCGCGTACGGATGCGGTGATACGCAAAATCAGCGCGATGGGACTGAGCACCGACGGTGTGATTGATGCGGTTGCGTTTCCCGGCCTGAATGCGTTGCAGTTCACCAATACGCCAAATACCGGCACGGTGTTCTTCGCGCTCAAACCCCTGAGCGAACGTACCCGTACCGCGGCGGAGATTAACGCTGAAATCAACGCCAAGATCTCGCAGATTCAGGAAGGCTTTGCCTTCTCGATTATGCCACCGCCAATTCTCGGATTGGGTCAGGGTTCCGGCTATTCCCTGTATGTGCAGGATCGTGCAGGTCTGGGTTATGGTGCATTACAGACAGCGATCAACACGATGTCCGGTGCGATTATGCAAACGCCTGGCATGGGTTATCCGATCTCGTCTTATCAGGCCAACGTACCTCAGCTTGACGCGCATATCGACCGCGATAAGGCCAAAGCTCAGGGGGTGTCGCTTGACGACCTGTTCAGCACATTGCAGGTGTATCTCGGTTCGTCGTATATCAATGACTTCAACCGTTTTGGCCGTACCTGGAAAGTGATGGCGCAGGCCGATGGCCAGTTCCGTGACAGCGTTGAAGATATCGCCAATCTGCGTACGCGTAACGATAAAGGCGAAATGGTGCCGATTGGCAGCATGCTGAATATCACGACCACATACGGGCCTGATCCGGTGATCCGCTATAACGGTTACCCTGCGGCCGACCTGATTGGTGACGCTGATCCGCGCGTGTTGTCTTCTGCGCAGGCGATGACGGAGCTGACCGCGATGTCTAAAAACCTGCTGCCGAACGGAATGAACATCGAATGGACGGATCTGAGTTATCAGCAGTCCACGCAGGGTAACGCGGCGCTGATTGTATTCCCGATGTCGGTATTGCTGGCGTTCCTGGTGCTGGCGGCCTTGTATGAAAGCTGGACACTGCCGCTGGCGGTCATTCTGATTGTTCCGATGACCATGCTGTCTGCGCTGTTTGGCGTGTGGCTGACCGGTGGCGATAACAACGTCTTCGTGCAGGTCGGACTGGTGGTGCTGATGGGACTGGCCTGTAAGAACGCGATTCTTATTGTCGAATTCGCCCGTGAGCTGGAAATGCAGGGTAAAGGGATTATTGAGTCGGCTCTGGAGGCCTGTCGTCTGCGTCTGCGCCCTATCGTGATGACCTCGATTGCGTTTATTGCAGGGACTATTCCGCTTATTCTGGGGCACGGGGCTGGTGCAGAAGTGCGAGGCGTTACCGGTATCACCGTGTTCTCCGGAATGCTGGGTGTGACGCTGTTCGGTCTGTTCCTGACGCCGGTATTCTATGTGGCGCTGCGTAAGCTGGTAACCCGTAAGAAAGCGGTACTGGAAACACAAACAGTGTGATCTGAAAATCAGAATGCAAAAAGCCGGGAGATTATCCCGGCTTTTTTATGTGCTTTTTCTGAGATTTCTAATAAAAACTGGCTGAACGCTATTTAGAGCAGAGCGAACTGTCTGCGTATTCCGCTGCTAAGTCCTTGGTGCATTTGTATTTGCCACCGCGCTCGAATTCCGCCAAAGCATCTGCGACCGTGTGGCGCGCCAGAACCTGAAAAGAGGCTTCTTCTGCTTCGTTGACGATATTTTTGAAATACGTACACGCATTGGCGCTGACAACACAACGGGCAGGAACATCAGGACGAGCGGCCCACAGGCGCTTGTCTTCTATCACCGCGCAATAAATATCACGCAGGGAAATTTCTTCTGCGGGACGACCAAGTGTGATCGAGCCGGTGCGGCCAAGGGTGGAAACGATAATGCCGTGTTGCGTCAGCGGCACCATCAGCTTGCGGATAAAACTGGAGTTGGCTTCCAGACCCGTTGCTAAAATCGCACTGGTGCAGCGCTGATCAGCCTTTTGGGACTGAGCGATACAAAACACCATCTGCATAGCTGTCGGAAAGCGATAATCTAACATGTCATTGTCCTGAGAAACCAAGTCTTAGGTAAAACACCGTATCACAGAGGAATTAACCTGTCCGTGATCTGGTCAATAATATAACAAAAACCTTGCAGATTGTACATGTGATTTATCAATAGATTTCAATCATGTAGAGCACAAATTGCTTAAATATTAGCCCTCTGCCAATCCCCTTTTCACCTCTTTAAATTCAAGCGCTTGTAAGAAAACGCAGCAGGATCAGGCAAGGAATTGCAGGGTTTTTAAACGAAAACAGCATCCATTACTTAACCAAAATATAACATGACATTCATCGATCGGTTAAAACGATCAATCAGCAAAAACCGATCGTTAGTACCCATTTGAAGCTTGTGGTCTTTGCCGTGTTCGGTCAGACACTTCGTCTGGCAGGAAAAAACGATTAATATTTCCAATATAATCTTAACAAGCTGTCGACAATTAATTTGAAATATATAAAAAACCCATCCGGAGATGGGCTTTAATATTGTTGTTGCCGGTTTTAAGTCGGGTAATTAGAACTGGTAAACCAGACCCACTGCTACGATGTCATCGGTAGAAATACCGTTGTCTTTGTAGAAATCTTCATCGTTGTCCAGCAGGTTGATTTTGTAATCAACGTAAGTGGACATATTTTTGTTGAAGCTGTAGGTTGCACCAACAGAAACATATTTAACCAGATCGTGATCATTATCTGCACGGCTGGTGTTTTCGTTCAGGTCCTTACCTTTAGATTGCAGGTAAGAAACTTCAGGGCGCAGACCGAAATCGAACTGGTATTGTGCGGTAACTTCAAAGTTCTGAGTTTTATTTGCAACGTTAGAACCATCACCGTAAGCAGTCATATTACGGGTTTCAGAATACATGGTCGCTAAATAGACATTGTTCGCATCATATTTTGCACCAAGAGTCCAGACGTCGGCTTTATCGCCATCTGCGTTGGTGTAATTAATTTGGTCATTAGTACGGTCGGATGATGCATAGGCACCCCCTACGCTAACGCCCATGCCGAAGTCATAAGTAGTAGACAAGGCATAACCGTCACCATTTTGATTACGAACACCGTGAGTGCCGCTGTTATTGGTGCCTTCGCCGCTCACGTTACCGTCATTAGCACCCTGATATTGCAGTGCAAAGTTCAGACCTTTCACTTCACCGAAGAAGTCGGAGTTGCGGTAAGTCGCTACGCCATTGGTTCGGCCAACCATGAAGTTATCAGCAGTAGTGTAGCTGTCGCCACCGAACTCTGGCAGCATGTCGGTCCAGGCTTCAACGTCGTATACTACGCCATAGTTACGACCGTAATCGAATGAACCGTAGTCGCCGAATTTCAGACCTGCAAAGCCCAGACGAGTTGCATTGCCACTGGTACCGCTGTTTTCTGCACCGTTTGCCTGAACGTTGTATTCCCATTGACCGTAACCGGTCAGCTGGTCAGTAATTTGGGTTTCACCTTTGAAGCCAACACGGACATAAGTCTGATCGCCATCTTTGCCAGCGTCATCAGAAAAATAATGTAAGCCATCAACTTTACCGTACAGATCCAGTTTATTGCCGTCTTTGTTATAAACTTCTGCTGAATGAGCAACGCCTGCTACCAGTAATGCTGGAATAATAAGGGCCAGTGCTTTTAATTTCATGACGTCATTCCTTTATCATTTAATTGAATGTTTAAATTTTTTATATATACATTATCA
Organism: Rahnella bruchi; assembly: GCF_003614975.1. Taxonomy (GTDB): domain Bacteria; phylum Pseudomonadota; class Gammaproteobacteria; order Enterobacterales; family Enterobacteriaceae; genus Rahnella; species Rahnella bruchi. The sequence continues at coordinate 166,194 of NZ_QZWI01000011.1, forward strand.
ATGGGTCCGAACTCGTATTAATACTACCTAAATAGTTCCGTGGTTAAGAAGATAAATTATCCTTTTTGTGTTTATTATTTATTGCTAATTATTTCAGTGTGGTATTTTAATACCTGTCGTGAATATCAAATTAAAATACATATAAAATTTATATTTATCGCGAGACAAATTATTGTGATAATTTAATTTCCGGATCCTGGCATTATCACCGGAATTCAATTTACCCTTCCTTGGTTTTATTTACACGAGTCATGCCGTGACCCCTGTTAGCGGCTTTAATTTTTTCGCCCCGCCTGTCTGCGGGGCTTTTTTTTGCATAAAAAAACCCATAACCGGCGAAAGTTATGGGCTCAACAATTGAGAGAGAACTAAAATTTCTACGACGAGGTCAGAGAGACTTTCCACAACAACCTTCATAACGGAAGCTGACACTGTGCCAGGCACAATCACAACACCCGCTATTGAGGGTACAACAAGCACTATCAGGAGAAAGTAATGTTAGTCGCACAGCTCGTTCCAGTAGCTGAAGCGCATTAAGCGTGTGTAGCGATCAGGAGCGGCGAAACCAGGCCGGGTCACTGTTCCCCACATCGATACCGTACAGACAACCCGTTGCCAGAAAACTTTCCAGCAGACGCGATGTGTCCTGCGCCATTTCTTCAGTGTGGTTGCGCGGATTACGTTGAGTAATGCGCTGCCATAACGAGCGGTGTTCAGATTTTTGTGCAGTCGTTGACATACAGGCCTCCGGTTATTCACGGCTTTCTGTTTAAAGCTTTTTTGGAACAAGCTTTTCAGACTCGTAGCAGACAGTATCTTCTGCTGGAATGAACTCAGTTAACCCTTTTCTTTCTGCAAACAGAACCAACGATTTATGCTTTCTTTATGAGGTTTTGAACTAACACTTTCCGGGCCAGACGCCTTCACAGAACAGTTTGGCGCAGGCAAGACTGTTCTCATGATGCACTTTCGGATCACCGGGCGTCTGTGCCAGTTGCACCAGAATGCCGGTAAAACACTGCGCCATCAGCACGGCTGAAATATCTTCACGAAACAGTTTATTTCGCTGACTGACTACCAGATTCTCAGCCATCAGGTCACATAATAATCGCTGCGTTTCCTGTGCCTGCGGTGGTAACAAAAAGGCCTGCTCTGTGCGTGCAACATCCTCTGCAAAAAAGTTAAGCAGTTTCCGAAAGTTTAACGCCATCCGGTCAATCACCTGATTTTCTGCGACCTGTGGTGCAATTTGTAACGAGCTAACAAGCGCGCTCAGGCGCTCGCGAAAAGCAATGACATCTGTATGGCTCATCTTTCTATCCCGGGTATTTTCCATTTCAGTACGTTTCTGAATTATTTGCGTAAATGTACGTTGCTACCTATTTGAATTCTATGAGTTAATGACCGTGGCTAACAATTGCACATCCCCGCACGCAGGCGTAAACCAGTAAGTAGCTCACGTAAGGGGAACGGGTCGGTCAGACCGTGCCTTGCGCGCAGCACCTGAAAAGATACCGAATACATAGAGGATAGTGGTATGTGTGACTGCTCCCCGCCGTAAACGGCGTGGCTTCCCACTTCTTAGGCTGCAACCGCCTTTATGACGGACTTACACTGGCCTCGATGGGCAGTAA
>NZ_QZWI01000012.1 GCF_003614975.1 Rahnella bruchi
GATATTTTTTGCCACCGAGGTGGCTGATATCGTCTTGTGAGTGCCCACACAGATTGTCTGATAAATTGTTAAAGAGCAGTGAGTTACGCGATTTCGCTTGCTAACTCGAGGTGGCGTATATTACGCTTTCCTCATTCAGTGTCAACCGTTTATTTCATTCGGTTGCCGCTGTTTTTAATCTTTCCGACCCGGTTACTTCGTGATGTTGTTCACGTTGTTCCCTGTCGATGGAGCGGCATTATAGGGAGTTAGATTTTAATGGCAAGCGAATAAATACAGTTTTATTTCGTTTGCCGTTTTTTTATCCAAAGACCCTTATTTTTACGCTTTTGCTATAAAGGAAGGCAAAGCAGCAAGGCTTTCCAGCACTGCGTCAGCTGCACTTTCACTTTGTTCGGTAACCGGCTTACCAGTGCGCACTAAAATCTTATGCCCGACACCCGCCGCAGTGGCCGCCTGCATGTCTTCAAGTTTATCGCCCACCATATAAGAAGAAGCCATATCAATATTCAGCTCTTCTTTAGCTGTTAGAAACATACCCGGCAGTGGCTTACGGCAATCACAAACCTGGGTAAACTCCTTAACGGTGCCTTCCGGATGGTGAGGACAGAAGTAGATGCCGTCGAGGTCGACACCACGGTCAGCCAAAGACCAGTCCATCCATTCGGTCAGCGTCATAAACTGATCTTCAGTAAACTTACCGCGTGCAATACCGGACTGATTGGTCACCAGTACCAGCAAAAAGCCCATTTCTTTTAATTTAAGACAGGCGTCAATGACGCCTTCGATAAACTGGAAGTTATCGATTTCATGTACATAGCCGTGATCGACATTCAAAGTACCATCACGGTCGAGAAAGATTGCTGAAACAGGTTGTGCCACGAATTTGCTCCTGATGCCTGATTAATGGCGTGAGTATCGCATGTTTTCACTGCCTGTGAGAATGCTAACCTGGTTGACTTAGACGTCTAGACGCCTTAGCATCCACGACATGCTACGGGGACGATCCCCGAAGAGTTAATTTCACCACGTCACGGCAAAAAGACAGAATAAAAAATAATATGATTAAACTTTCAAACATCACCAAGGTTTTCCAGCAGGGTTCGCGCCAGATAGTCGCGCTCTCTGACGTGAGTCTTCACGTCCCTGCCGGACAAATTTATGGCGTCATCGGCTCATCCGGCGCAGGGAAAAGTACTCTGATACGCTGCGTCAACTTGCTGGAACGCCCGACGGAAGGCCAGGTATTGGTTGATGGTCAGGATTTGATATCTTTTTCTGAAAAAGAGCTGACCCGCGCACGTCGCCAGATTGGTATGATCTTTCAGCACTTTAATTTGCTTTCATCGCGCACCGTATTCGGCAATGTCGCGTTGCCACTGGAACTGGACAATCAGTCTTCGGCTGAAATCAAAAAGCGCGTTTCTGAACTTCTGAGTCTGGTGGGTCTGGAAGATAAACATGACGCTTACCCGGCGAATCTTTCCGGCGGGCAGAAACAACGTGTGGCCATTGCCCGCGCATTGGCCAGCAATCCGAAAGTGTTGCTATGTGATGAAGCCACCAGCGCGCTGGACCCGGCCACTACCCGCGCCATTCTTGAGCTGCTGAAGGACATCAACCGTCGTCTTGGATTAACCATCCTGCTTATTACCCATGAGATGGACGTCGTAAAACGCATTTGCGATCAGGTTGCAGTCATCAGCGACGGTAAACTGATTGAGCAGGATAAAGTAAGCGAGATGTTCTCTCATCCGAAAACTCCGCTGGCTCAGCAATTCATTCAGTCCACATTACACCTGGATATCCCTGAAGATTACGCCATGCGTATGGTGCCGCAACCAGAAGCAGAACGCGTGCCTTTACTGCGTTTGGAATTTACCGGTCAGTCGGTCGATGCGCCGCTGCTTTCAGAAGTCGTACGTCGCTTTGACATTAATAACAACATTATCAGTGCTCAGATGGATTATGCCGGCGGCGTGAAGTTCGGGATTATGCTGACAGAAATGCACGGTTCAGAAGAAAACACTCAGGCAGCTATTCAGTTCCTGCATGAGAATCAGGTGAAAGTAGAGGTACTCGGTTATGTCTGAGGCAATGATGTGGTTAATGGGCCGGGGTATCTGGGAAACTGTCATTATGACGCTGACCTCTGGCTTTTTTGGTTTTGTACTGGGCTTGCCTTTTGGCGTCCTGCTGTATGTGACGCGTCCTGGTCAGATTGCAGAGAATAAAAACGTCTACCGCGTGATGTCAGCGCTGGTGAATATTTTCCGTTCTATTCCTTTTATTATCTTGCTGGTGTGGATGATCCCGTTCACCCGTCTGATTGTCGGTACCTCTATCGGTCTGCAGGCCGCGATTGTTCCGCTGACTGTCGGTGCGGCTCCGTTTATTGCCCGTATGGTTGAGAATGCCCTGCTGGAAATTCCAAGCGGTCTGGTGGAAGCTTCCCGCGCGATGGGTGCAACACCGATGCAGATCATCCGTAAAATCTTGTTGCCGGAAGCTCTGCCGGGTCTGGTCAATGCAGCGACCATCACATTGATCACACTCGTAGGCTATTCTGCTATGGGTGGCGCTGTCGGCGCCGGTGGTTTGGGACAAATCGGTTATCAGTACGGTTATATCGGTTACGACGCAACTGTGATGAATACGGTATTAGTCCTGTTAGTGGTTTTGGTGTATTTAATTCAATTTTGTGGCGACCGCATCGTAAAAGCAGTCACACATAAATAAGAAATAGCAGCTGTAATAGCTACACTGTGAATGATTTATATCCGTTTATTGAGGAAAGGACATGTCTAACAAATTCAAATCCATTGCCGTTGTCGGCGCGCTTCTGGGATCGCTGGCATTAGTCGGTTGCGGACCAAAAGAACAAGATCCAAACCACATCAAAGTGGGTGTAATTGTCGGTTCTGAACAACAAGTTGCTGAAGTAGCTCAGAAAGTAGCGAAAGAGAAATACGGTCTTGATGTTGAACTGGTGACTTTCAACGATTACGTATTACCTAACGAAGCGCTGAGCAAAGGCGATATCGACGTTAACGCCTTCCAGCACAAGCCTTACCTGGATCAGCAGATCAAAGATCGTGGCTACAAACTGGTTCCGGTCGGTAACACCTTCGTTTATCCAATCGCCGGTTACTCTAAGAAAATCAAATCTGTAGATGAGCTGAAAGATGGCGACCAGGTTGCTCTGCCAAACGACCCGACTAACCTCGGTCGTTCATTACTGCTGCTGCAAAAAGTCGGGCTGATTAAACTGAAAGAGGGTGTTGGTCTGCTGCCAACCGTTCTGGATGTGACTGAGAACCCTAAAAACCTGAAACTGGTTGAGCTGGAAGCACCACAGCTGCCACGTTCACTGGATGATGCGAAAATCGCTCTGGCTGTGATCAACACCACTTACGCGAGCCAGATCAACCTGACTCCAGAGAAAGACGGCATCTTTGTAGAAGATAAAGAATCTCCGTACGTGAATCTGATCGTTGCCCGTGAAGATAACAAAGACGCTGAAAACGTGAAGAAATTCGTTCAGGCTTACCAGTCTGATGAAGTTAACGCTGCAGCGAACAAAATCTTCAACGGCGGCGCAGTCAAAGGCTGGTAATCCGTTGCTGTCAGGGATGAAGATTTCGTCCTGACAATTACGCTGTAAATATTACTTTCATAAATAAATTCAAGGCGGGCATATGCCCGCCTTGTTATTTCCTCAATACCTTGGTTCAATAACGCCACATTCTTTCCTGTAAACATATTAAAAAGCAGAGGATATACCATGCGTGCTTTACCTCTCTGTTTGTCGGCGCTCTTGCTGGCGGGTTGCTCTATGACGAAACATCCACAGCCAACCCCTCCTGCACCCGTTGTTAAAGAAGAGCCAAAACCCGTTAAAGCTAAACCGGCTCCGGTACGCCCTGCCCCGGTTAAACTCTATAAAGACGCTGAAGCACTGGTTGGTAGCCCTTTCCGTGATTTAGGCGAAGTCTCCGGCGAATCCTGCCAGGGCGATCAAAATGATGCACCACCAAGCCTCGCTGCCGCGCGCAAAAGAATGCTGACCCGCGCATCTTATATGAAGGCCAACGCAGTATTACTGCACCAGTGCCAGATCATCAGCGGTGTGCCGGGATGTTTCCAGCAGGCGATTTGTCAGGGTTCTGCCCTCAACGTCACGTTTAAATGACCTCATTTTCTTTTGAGCAAATAGGGACGATTCATTCGCCCTATAAAGAGAAGTTTGCTGTTCCGCGCCAGCCCGGTCTGATTGAGGATGGTGGCGGTGAATTACATCTGCACGCGCCTTACAACCAGCCCGAAGCCGTTCGCGGGCTGGAAGACTTCAGTCATATATGGGTGATGTTCATTTTTCATCAGACGATGGAAGGCGGCTGGCGTCCGACCGTTCGTCCGCCACGTCTGGGCGGAAATACGCGTACCGGGGTATTTGCGACCCGTTCAACCTTCAGGCCAAATCCGCTTGGGATGTCTCTGATTGAGCTTAAAGGGATCCGCTGTCAGGGACAAAATGTCATTCTGCAACTGGGCAGTCTGGATTTGGTGGATGGCACGCCTGTCGTGGATATTAAACCTTATCTTCCCTTTGCGGAAAGCCATCCTCAAGCGCGTGCCGGATTTGCCCAGCATGCGCCGGAGGCCAATATGCCGGTAGAATTTTTGCCACAGGCTGAACAGCAGCTGGCAGAACATGCGAGGCAATATCCGCATCTGCGCCGTTTTATTACACAGGTTTTAGGTCAGGACCCCCGACCGGCCTACCGTAAGGGAGAAGCCGCCGAGCGGGATTACGCCGTTCGCCTGCTGGAGTTTAATGTTCGCTGGCGGGTGACGGGCTCTCTGAATCAGGTATTGTCCCTCGACAAAGACTAAATTTCCTCTGCGTCTCTTTTGACAACAGCAACTCGCTGGTAAACTAAATCACTTTTCACGTTTTGGCTGCCAATGGCAGCCTGATTGCAATTTGCAGTGCTAACGGAACCAACAACATCATGCGTACTACTCAATATCTGCTCTCTACACTGAAAGAGACGCCAGCCGACGCGGAAGTGATCAGCCATCAGCTGATGCTGCGTGCGGGGATGATCCGTAAACTGGCCTCAGGTCTGTATACCTGGCTGCCGACCGGCTTACGTGTTCTCAAGAAAGTTGAAAACATCGTACGCGAAGAAATGAACAACGCGAACGCCATTGAAGTGTCGATGCCGGTAGTTCAGCCCGCCGATTTATGGCAGGAGAGCGGACGTTGGGAACAATATGGTCCGGAGTTGCTGCGTTTTGTTGACCGTGGCGATCGCCCATTCGTTCTTGGCCCGACCCACGAAGAAGTTATTACCGATTTGATCCGTAATGAAGTCAGCTCATACAAACAATTGCCGCTGAACTTCTTCCAGATCCAGACCAAATTCCGTGACGAAGTTCGTCCGCGTTTTGGCGTGATGCGTTCCCGTGAATTCCTGATGAAAGATGCCTACTCGTTCCACACGACGCAGGAATCCTTGCAGGAAACTTACGATGCAATGTACGCAGCCTACAGCCAGATCTTCAGCCGTATGGGGTTGGATTTCCGTGCAGTTTTAGCGGATACCGGCTCTATCGGCGGCAGCGCTTCACATGAATTCCAGGTTCTGGCACAGAGCGGCGAAGATGATGTAGTGTTCTCTGATTCTTCTGATTTCGCGGCTAACATCGAGTTCGCTGAAGCCCTAGCTCCGGCCACTGCGCGCGCGGCAGCAACCGAAGAAATGCGTGTTGTTGAAACGCCAAATGCCAAAACCATCGCTGAACTGACTGAACAGTTCCAGGTTCCGGTTGAACAAACCGTTAAGACCCTGATGGTTCATGCAACCGCAGAAAGCGGCCATAAACTGGTTGCCCTGCTGGTTCGTGGTGATCATGAGCTGAACGAAATCAAAGCGGAAAAGCTGCCACAAGTTGCTACACCACTGACGTTTGCGACAGAAGCTGAAATTCGTGAAATCGTGCCGGCTGGCCCGGGCTCTCTCGGTCCGGTAAATCTGCCGATGCCAGTTGTCGCTGACCGTACTGTTGCCGCCATGAGCGATTTCAGCGCAGGTGCTAACATCGACGGTAAGCATTACTTTGGTATTAACTGGGATCGCGATGCTGCGCTGCCAGAAGTGGCGGATATTCGTAATGTTGTTAATGGCGATCCAAGCCCGGATGGCCAGGGTACGTTGGTTATCAAACGTGGTATCGAAGTCGGTCACATCTTCCAGCTGGGCACCAAATACTCAGAAGCGATGAATGCGACCGTTCAGGGCGAAGATGGCCGTAATCAGGTAATGACCATGGGTTGTTATGGTATCGGCGTGACCCGTGTGGTCGCTGCGGCAATTGAACAAAACCATGATGCTCGTGGCATTATCTGGCCGGATGCTATTGCTCCCTTCCAGGTCGCGATTCTGCCAATGAACATGCAAAAATCTTTCCGCGTGAAAGATGCAGCAGAAGCGTTGTACAAAGAACTGCGTTCACACGGTATCGATGTGATCCTCGACGATCGCAAAGAGCGTCCGGGCGTCATGTTTGCTGATATGGAACTGATCGGTGTTCCGCATCACGTAGTGATTGGTGATCGTAATCTGGATGCTGAAGAGCTGGAATACAAAAACCGTCGCTCTGGTGAAAAACAGATGATCAAACAAAGCGATATCGTTGAATATTTGCTGAGCCAGATCCCGCGTTAAGATCGGCTAACGATTGTTTGCCATAAAAAATGCCCGCTTAATGCGGGCATTTTTGTTTGTGCAATTCAGTTTATGCAGTTCAGTCCGCTCTGGCTTTAAGGACAGGATTTGTTTACGTCAAACTTAACGTTTTTATCCGCCACCACGGCGTTTTGTATCTGCCCTTCTTCCATTGATGGCTCCGTCATGAAATGGCCATCCATGGAAAGGAAGACCAGCTGATTGGGTGCTTTACGCGCCGCAAGATAACCTTCTTCCAGTGATTTATTTGCCGACATCGGGAACACTTTACCGGTTGTACAATCTTTGAATGACGCCGCATCAGCGCTGTATTGCATCATTCCGGTCAGTGCCATCGGCGTCTTAGGCAAACTTTGCTGCACCGGCTTGAGGGTATAATTGAACTGAGAAGTAACAGGCTCACCGCTCATATCCAGCATTTCCAAATTTTCATCTTTCGGATGGAAATAGCGTTTCTCACCATCGTTACCCGTCAGCACCAGTTTATCGGCAGTCCGCGCCCAGCGCCCGTAACTGGCGAACGTCTGATCGCCGTCTTTACTTCCCTGATAGATTTCCTGCAGGATATATGTTCCGTCCTGTTGCAGGAAAAGTGACGTTTTCAGGCCGCTGCAATCCGCACAGGGCAACACGCCGCTGTAACTCTGCTGCATCGCCTGCAAAGGTTTTTCATGATTAAATGCGGCGGTATGACAGCCGAACAATGATAACGCCCCGAGCGCCAGCACTGCTCCAATAATGATTTTTTTCACAGTTTCTCCCCTACTGCTATTCCACAGTGCTGCGATAAAAATTGTCCTGCAGCACGAATTTAGGGCTAACGTATCTTGCCCCGCAATGCTTTCGTCGCACCCTTGCGAACTTTACTTTCTACCCGCCGAATTTTAGACCCGCGGGTCGGTTTCGTTGCCCGACGCGGTTTTTCTACCACCATCGCCTGTGAAATCAATGCCCCAAGCCGGGCCAGTGCCGCTTCGCGATTCATCTCTTGGCTCCGGTACTCCTGGGCCTTGATTATGACCCAGCCGTCAGCGGTAACAGAATGATGATTGAACGCCAGTAAACGCTCTTTGTAATATTCTGGCAAACTCGACGCTTTAATATCAAAGCGTAAATGAATGGCCGTTGAGGTTTTATTGACGTTCTGGCCGCCATTCCCCTGAGCGCGTATCGCCGTTAATTCGATTTCGCTGTCGGGTATTTCCATTTTTCCGGAAAGGATTAGCACGTTGATTACCTGGTTTCTTTCACAACAGACTCTTTCCATTCAGAAAAATGAATTTCCAAATTACTCTGAGCATCAGAAAGCCAAATAGTTCCGTCCTGTAACGTCGCCTGTAAATTCATCGTACGGCTGCCGAAAGCGGTCAGCTGCGTCAGTAACTCATCTTCTATATAACGGATGCGCAGATTCTCAAAACCTCTGACTTTGCCCTCGATTTGCGACCACCAGACTTTCGCAGCACGCTCACCATACGCATAAAGGACAACTTCGCGCGATTGGTTACAGGCCTTTTTCAGACGCTTCTCATCAGGTAATCCCAATTCGACCCATAACTCGATACCATTGTGGTCATTCTTACGCCAGATTTCCGGCTCATCTTCCGCGCTTAGTCCGCGAGTAAACACCAGCCTTTCGTCAGCATGATAAATCCATGCCAGCAAACGCAGCATCATGCGTTGTTCTGTTTCTGAAGGATGCTGCGCCAGTGTCAGGTTAGCGTCATGAAAGAAATTGCGGTCCATATCGGCGATATTGACTGCTGCTTTATAAATGGTTGCTTTTAACGCCATGGTAAACCCCTTGATAATAGACGCACAGTGTACTTGAAAGCGTCCTGCCGCGACCAGTTTTCCCCCGATGGTCATCCTCAATAATGGCTTTACGCAAACGATTTACCTTTACAGGGCGGCTAATAACTCACACTCTCCTGTGCTATAGTCGTTAAATACTGAGAGCTTATCTTTCTGCGCTTTCCTCAGAGGGATACGCTTTTTAGGGAGAACTTATGCAACAATACTGTGAGTTGGTACGCCGTAGATATTCTGAAATCGCAAGTGGCGATCTCGGATATGTGCCCGATGCGTTGGGCTGTGTATTGAAAGCATTGGACGAAGTGGCAGCAAACACTGAACTTCCGTCTTCCGTTAGGGACCAGGCGGCCTATGCCGCCGCTAACTTATTGGTGAGCGATTATGTCGATGAATGATGAGTACCAACCCATCAATTGCGATGACTACGATAATCTCGAGCTCGCCTGCCAGCATCACCTTGTTTTGACGTTGAAGATGCGTAGCGGAGAAATTGTTGAGGCGAAAGCCAACGATCTGTTAATGCGTAAAAAAGTGGAATATCTGGTGGTTGAGGCGAACGGCGAACAACGGGATCTTCGTTTAGATCACATAGAAAGCTTTAGCCATCCGGAAATTGGCACGGTAGTTGTCAGCGCTGAATAGCAGAAACAACCCTCAATTTACCTCACGGGCAATCTCAGGATTGCCCGTTTGCATTTCTGAGCCCTTCAGTCCAGCGGCTTGAGACTGGCGTAATACGCCGATAAATCACTGATATCCTGATCGGACAATGATGAACTGAATGCCTGCATTACCCCTGCCTGTCCACCGCTTCTTTCCCCTTTCTTATAAGCATGTAGCGAAAGTGCCAGATAATCTGCATTTTGCCCGGCCAGATTAGGGTAAACAGAATTAATGGCCTGTCCCTTTGCGCCATGACACGCCGCGCAACTGGCTGATTTTGACTGCCCGTCAGCCACGTTTCCGCCAGCCAGTGCCGGTAAACTGAACAGCATAAGGGCCGCTATTCCTGCCACACTTCTCATCACAACCAACATCCCCACTCCCCGGACACATGAAAACCGCCCAATAATAATTTATCTGTTATTACGCCACGGACCATAGGATCCGCCATTGCGCTTCGTTATTTTGAGTCAGGGCCTGGCGGGTGATAAACCATCCCGGTGCTGCCATCAGTTGATCATTGTAATAAATCAGTGGGATCCGATCCCGCTGCCACGGCGGGACACCGAGTTCCAACCAAAGTTTTTTCGCCTGACGCGCACGATCCCGTCCGACCTTTTCAATAGATCCCTGCGCCTGAAAACGTACGGTGACCTTCTCATCAGCATGAGGCTGGCGGATCAGACAGCCATCCGCTTGTGTGCGGGGATCAATATCAATTTCCAGAAACCCGAGTCCGTCCGGCAGCATTAATTTTTCGCACGGATCCCAGTTGATAATCTGATCTTTCAGGGGCTGGTATTCCGGTAATAAATACAGACGCTGGCGAAAACGCCTGACTACCCTATCCCCCAGTACTAACCGGGCCTGTGCATCTTCACGACTTAATGCCACTTCATCCCAGACTCTATGCAACTGCTCGCGCGAAGGCATTTTTTCACCGAGCAAAGCCAGCCAACGGCGCAATAATGCAGAACGTCTGACGGCTGAAAACTCCTTCAGACCCTCGACTGATAAACTGCCCTGCTCGTCAGTCAACGCTGTGAGCGACTCACTGAGCAACTCATCCAGCAACGCCTCCTGCTCCGCGCAAAGCAATGCGCTGCGGGCAGCAGCATGAGCAAAGTGCGGCCAGCGATCATACATTACGGGCAGAATCCCCAGCCGCAGGAAGTTGCGATCAAAGCGGGCATCACCGTTACTGTCATCTTCAATCCAGCTGAGCTGAAACTGAGCCGCGAATTCTTCAAGCCGCTCACGTGTAAGATCGAGCAGAGGACGCAACAAACGATAACCGTGCGCTGAACTGTCCGCGCTCATCGCCGAAAGGCCCGCCGGACCGCTGCCACGCTTAAGCGCCAGCATAAAAGTTTCACACTGATCGTTGAGATGCTGCGCTGTCAGTAAGATTTCGTTCTCAGCCAGATGGTCTGAAAATACCTGATACCGCGCCGTTCTAGCGGCAGCTTCTATACCGCCGTTTTGTGCATCCACCCGTACCTTTACGGCGGAAAAAGGGATGTTCCGCTGAAGACAAAATGCCTGGCAATGCGCCAGCCAGTCATCGGCAAACTGACTTAACCCGTGATGAATATGCAGCGCACGCAGTTCAATTTCCGGCAGTGTGGTATCACGTAGCTCTGCCAGCCCGGCCAACAGAACAGATGAATCCAGCCCGCCGCTGAAAGCCACACAAAGTTTTCGTGCGTCACCGATTTTATGGCGCAAATGTTCGGTCAGAAATGTCGTGGCAGTTTTTGAGTTCATAGAATGATCAGGATTCGTACAATTCCAGCGGCAAGCCATCAGGGTCGTTAAAGAAAGTGAATTTTTTACCGGTATACGGATCGATTCTTACTGGCTCACAGAAAACACCCGACGCAGTGAGCACTGAAATTGACTGTTCGATATCATCCACATTGAACGCCAGATGACGCAACCCACAGGCTTCCGGGCGGCTTGGTCGTTTCGGTGGCTGCGGGAAGCTGAACAGTTCAATGGTGTATTGGCCGTTCAGCGCCAGATCGGCTTTCCAGGAATCACGCTCTTCCCGGTAAAATTCGCCCTGCAACGTGAACCCGAGAATGTCGCAGTAGAAGTGTTTGCTGGCCTGATAATCAGAACCAATAATAGCGATGTGGTGGATCTGGCGAAGATTAAGCATAGTCATGTCCTGTTGATTTCTGTGGTGAACGTTACTCAGGCTGTCCGGAATCGTCAATAAAAAGCCCTCACGAAGAGGGCTGTTTGTTACTGCGCTTCCGGAAGTTTTAAGATTTTCACCAGATAGCGCCCGTCTTCTGTGAGACGCGTTCCATGAATATCAGTTTCAAAGCCGGGATAACGCTCGCCTATTGAGCACAACATAATCAGAAAATCGAGCACCGCGCGGCTTTCCTCGGTGATCATCTCTCCCGGCATCACCACTGGCACGCCCGGCGGGTAAGGCAGGATCATGTTGGCGGATACTTTGCCGATCAGCTCATCAATATCACATTCATCGATGTGCCCGCGAACCTGATGCTGAAACATTTCATACGGTGTCATTTTCATTTCCGGCAGCACATCAAACGCTTCCAGCATTAAACGCGGCAGGTCATGACGGACGATCAGTTTGTGGATCCCCTGCGCCAGATCATGAATACGCATATTACGATAGAAATCAGGATCTTCCGCATAGAGATCTGGCAGCATATTCTTGACCCGCAGATTGAGATCGTAACTGCGTTTGAAATCAGTCAGACCGCGCATAAGGCTCATGGATTTGGTTTTATCAATGCCGATACTGAACAGAAAAAGCAGATTGTACGGCCCGGTTTTTTCCACCACCACGCCGCGTTCATCGAGGAATTTCGCCACCAACGCCGCCGGTATCCCCTCTTCTTCCAGTTTACCCATTTCGTTCATGCCGGGTGTCAGGATGGTCACTTTGATCGGATCCAGATACATATGATCGGCATCAGCATTAGCAAAACCGTGCCAGTTTTGATCCGGATCCAGCGGCCAGCATTCCGCTTCATCAATATGTTCAGGCTGCCAGATATCGAAGAACCAGCCGTCAGTTTCTTCACGAAGCCTCTGGATCTCCTTGCGAAAATGCAATGCACGTTCCACTGAGCGGTTGATCAGGCGCCGTCCGGGATTTCCGCGCAGCATCGCCGCCGCGGTTTCCGCTGAGGCGACAATGCCGTAGTTCGGCGACGTCGTGGTATGCATCATATAGGCTTCATTAAAGGTGCTCTCGTTGTAATCACCTTTAATGTGGATCATCGAAGCCTGCGAGAAAGCCGCCAGCAATTTGTGCGTCGACTGCGTTTCGTAAATGACTTTACCAGGGATCCGTTCGCCGCTCATTCCGCTTTTGCCATCGTAAATAGGATGGAAGTTGGTATACGGCACCCATGCAGAATCGAAGTGAATCGATGGAACATCCAGAGTATTTTTAATGTAATCGGTGTTATACAACAGGCCATCATAAGTGGAATTAGTAATGACGGCGTGAACCGGCCAGCTCGCATTCGCGGTTTGGGCAATCTTTTCTTCGATGCTCTCGCGGGTAAATTCACGCTGCGGGATCCCGCCAAGAATGCCGTAAGCGTTGCGGTTCGGGCGCAAATAGACCGGCACGATATTGGTCATCATCATCAGATGTGCGAGTGATTTATGACAATTGCGGTCAATGAGCACCGTACTTCCGGCAGGCGCTGCATACATGCCGACTATTTTGTTGGCGGTCGAAGTCCCGTTGGTGACGATATAACTCTGCTCAGAGCCGAAAGTTCTCGCGATATATTCTTCGGCTTCCAGATGCGGGCCGGTATGATCGAGCAGAGAACCCAGCTCGGTGACTGAAATCGACACATCCGCTTTCAGCGTTTTGGCTCCGAAAAAATCATAGAACAGCGTTCCGACCGGACTTTTCAAAAAGGCCGTACCGGCCATATGCCCCGGCGTACAAAAGGTGTATTTACCTTCTTCCACATAGGTGAATAACGCTTTCGTCAGGGGTGGCGTAATCGTGTCGATGTATTCATCGGTGTACTGGCGGACGCGTTTAGCGATATCGTCGGCCGCACTCAGCGCATATTCAAAGAAATACAGCACCATACGCATTTCATTGACGTCAACGTCCAGCGTCGAATGCGTATTGATAAATGCATAAAGCGGCAGATATTCATTCAGCTCGTTAATTTCTGTACACAGCTCTTCGCTGTGTTGATCCCAGTCGAAAATCGCGCCGCAGATCCGGGCATTATTTTCGATGAGTTTGAGTAAGTCAGCCCGGTCACGCGGATAAATTATCTGAAACCCAAGAAGCGTCAGTGCGCTATCCAGTTCGCGGATTGGTTCCTCTTTATAGTAAGCCCCTTCCGGGCGCATGATAGCGATAATATTCATCTGACAAATCCTTCTGTTATTTTTCTCTCAGGTATTAATAGAAACACGGTTGGTCCCTGCTGTGTACCCCTTGCTGATGAGTTTGGGGCAAAACATAGGATTTTAAGATTGCAGGAAAGTCTGAGCAGTAAAAACGCCAATAAAAAAGGCCATGCATAAGCATGGCCTTTTCGAAATCACTCGCAAATTAGCAGTAGCCGTAAGTCATCAGACGCTGATAACGACGGTTGCGCAATTCTTCCGTGCTGAGAACATCCAGATCGCTGAGATCAGCTTCCAGTTGTGCACGCAGAGAAGCCGCCATGGCTTCGACATTGCGGTGAGCGCCACCCAAAGGCTCCGGAATAACGGAGTCGATCAGTTTCAGCTCTTTCAGACGCGGTGCAACAATACCCATTGCTTCCGCAGCCAGAGGAGCCTTATCCGCGCTCTTCCACAAGATAGAAGCACAACCTTCCGGTGAAATTACCGAATAGGTGCTGTATTGCAGCATGTTAACTTTGTCGCCAACGCCAATCGCCAGTGCACCGCCGGAACCACCTTCACCGATAACGGTGCAGATAACCGGAACATTCAGGCGAGACATTTCACGCAGGTTACGGGCGATAGCTTCAGACTGTCCACGTTCTTCAGCGCCAACACCAGGATAAGCACCCGGAGTGTCGATAAAGGTAATGATTGGCAGTTTGAAGCGTTCTGCCATTTCCATCAGGCGTAACGCTTTGCGATACCCTTCCGGCGCAGGCATACCGAAGTTACGACGAATTTTCTCTTTGGTTTCACGACCTTTCTGATGACCAATGATCATCACGGCACGTTCACCTAAACGGGCGATACCGCCAACGATAGCTTTATCGTCTGCATAGGCACGATCACCCGCCAGTTCATCAAAATCAGTAAAGATATGTTTGATGTAATCCAGGGTATAAGGGCGACGAGGATGGCGCGCCAGTTGGGCAATTTGCCAGGCACCCAGATCAGAGAAAATCTTACGGGTCAGTTCAACGCTCTTTTCGCGCAAGCGTGCAACTTCCTCGTCCAGATTAATATCTAATTTTTCGTCTTGACGGCTGACTGCAGTCAGCGAGTCAATTTTCGCTTCCAGTTCCGCAATCGGCTGTTCAAAATCAAGAAAATTCAGACTCATAGCATTCCTATTTTAGTCAAATTCCAGTTCCACCTGCTCACTACCGACCAGGCCTCGCAAATCCAGCAACAGTTTGTCCGTTGGCGTAACACGCCATGACGCCCCGAATCGTAGCCGGGCTCTTGCGTTTTCTCGTTGGTAATACAGATGCACTGGTATCGTCCCCGATCGATGAGGTTCCAACGATTGGCGGAGACGGTTCAAAAGCTGGTCATCAATTTGCCTGTCAGTCAGCGATATAGCAAGACCGCGAGCATATTTTTCCCGTGCTTCACTGATGTCCATTACATCGCGGGCCATCATTTTAAGCCCGCCACTGAAGTCATCAAAGCTGACCTGTCCTGTGGCGATAAGGATACGGTCTTTTTCCAATAAATGCTGAAATTTTTCCAATGCTTCGGTGAACAACATGACTTCCAGACGACCTGAGCGGTCATCCAGTGTACAGATCCCAATGCGGTTACCGCGCTTGGTGACCATGACGCGTGCAGCGAGCACCAGTCCCACTGCAACGGTCATTTTGCCCCGTTCCGTCGGGTGCATATCTTTCAGGCGCTGTCCGCCGCCATAACGCTCGATTTCTTTCAAATACTGTGTGATCGGATGGCCGGTCAGATATAACCCAAGCGTTTCACGTTCGCCATCAAGCACCGTTTGTTCCGGCCACTGCATCACATTCGCGTAGGATTTTTCGACCTGCTCCGGCGCTTCGGCCAGAACGCCAAACATATCCACCTGACCAATCGCTTCAGCTTTAGCATGTTGATCAGCGGCTTTCAGTGCGTCCGGCAGAGAGCTCATCAGTGCGGCACGGTGCGGCCCGAGACGGTCAAAAGCACCGGACATGATCAGTTTTTCGAGAATACGTTTGTTCAGTTTTTTGACATCAGCACGCGCGCAGAGATCAAACAGCTCTTTGAAATAGCCGCCCTCATTACGCGCCTCAATAATGGCTTCAATCGGACCTTCGCCCACACCTTTGATTGCGCCAATACCGTAAACGATTTCACCTTCGTCGTTCACGTGGAAATGATACAGGCCGCTGTTGATATCAGGCGGCAGTATTTTCAGCCCCATACGCCAGCATTCATCGACCAGACCGACCACTTTCTCGGTGTTATCCATATCCGCGGTCATTACCGCCGCCATGAATTCTGCCGGATAGTGCGCTTTCAGCCACAGCGTCTGATACGACACTAAAGCATAGGCCGCTGAGTGAGATTTGTTAAAACCGTAACCGGCGAACTTCTCTACCAGATCGAAGATTTTAATCGCCAGTTCGCCGTCGATACCGCGAGATTTCGCACCATCTTCAAATCCGCCGCGCTGTTTGGCCATTTCAACCGGGTTTTTCTTACCCATCGCACGACGAAGCATGTCTGCGCCACCGAGCGAATAACCCGCCAGAACCTGCGCAATCTGCATGACCTGTTCCTGGTACAGGATGATGCCGTAAGTCGGCTCCAGTACAGGTTTCAGGGATTCATGCTGCCACTGGATATCCGGATAGGAAATTTCTTCGCGACCATGCTTACGGTCGATAAAGTTATCTACCATGCCTGACTGCAACGGCCCCGGACGGAACAGCGCCACCAGAGCGATCATGTCTTCGAAACTGTCGGGCTTCAGACGTTTGATCAAATCTTTCATGCCGCGCGATTCAAGCTGGAATACCGCAGTGGTTTCCGAGCGTTGCAGCATGTCGAAGCTTTTCTTGTCATCGAGAGGGATGGCCGCGATATCCAGAGGCGGCTCACCGGATTTCTCGCGGCGGGCGTTAATCATTGCCAGCGCCCAGTCGATGATGGTCAGCGTACGCAGGCCGAGGAAGTCAAACTTCACCAGCCCGGCATATTCCACGTCGTTTTTATCGAACTGTGTAACCGGGTGGTTACCTTCTGCATCACAATAAAGCGGTGCGAAGTCAGTAATTTTGGTTGGCGCAATGACCACCCCACCGGCGTGTTTACCGGCATTACGGGTGACACCTTCCAGCTGACGGGCCATGTCGATCAGTGACTTAACTTCCTCGTCAGCCTCGTAAATTTCTGGCAACTGAGGTTCTGCGGCAAACGCTTTTTCCAGCGTCATCCCCGGATCCGGTGGCACCAATTTTGAAATGCGGTCAACGAAACCATACGGGTGACCGAGGACGCGTCCTACATCGCGGATAACCGCTTTAGCGGCCATCGTACCGAAAGTGATGATCTGCGAAACCGCTTCACGACCGTACATTTCAGAAACGTGATCGATAACCCGGTCACGCTTTTCCATGCAGAAGTCGACGTCAAAGTCGGGCATGGAAACACGTTCAGGGTTAAGGAAACGTTCGAACAGCAGGTCAAACTCGAGCGGGTCCAGATCGGTGATTTTCAGCGCATACGCCACCAGAGAACCTGCACCGGAACCACGTCCCGGTCCAACCGGCACGCTGTTATCTTTCGACCACTGGATGAATTCCATTACGATCAGGAAGTATCCAGGGAATCCCATCTGGTTGATAACGCCGAGTTCGATATCCAGACGTTCGTCGTATTCAGCACGTTTTTGAGCACGTACTTGCGGATCAGGGAATAAAAACTCGAGACGCTCTTCCAGACCGATTTTTGATTTTTCGACCAGGAAATCTTCCGTGGTCATATCGCCGGTCGGGAATTGAGGCAGGAAATATTCGCCCAGCCGGATGGTCACGTTACAGCGCTTGGCGATTTCCACGCTGTTTTGCAGGGCTTCGGGAACATCTTCAAACAGTTCACACATTTCGTCTTCACTGCGCATATATTGCTGCGAAGTGTAATTGCGCGGACGTTTGGGATCGTCGAGGGTAAAACCGTCGTGGATTGCGACGCGGATTTCATGGGCATCAAAATCGGTCGGCACCATAAAACGTACGTCGTTAGTGGCCACAACCGGCAAACCACGCTCTGTCGCCAGCGCCACGGCAGCATGAAGATAGTTTTCTTCTTCTGCACGACCGGTGCGGATTAATTCCAGGTAGTAGCGGTCAGGGAAATATTGCTGGTAGAAATCCAGACACTGATTCACCTGCAAATCATTGCCGCGGGTCAGGAACTTACCGACGTCGCCCATTCTCGCGCCGGAAAGCAGGATCAGACCTTCGTTCAGCTCTGCCAGCCATTCGAGGTCGACAATGGGTCCGGCAGCGCCATAACCGCGCTGATAGGCTCTGGAGATGAGCAACGTCAGATTTTGATAGCCCTGATTATTCATCGCCAGAACAGTCAGCTGCGCCAGCTCATCGCCGAGGATGTCACTCTGAACATTCAGGTCTGCGCCGATAATCGGCTTAATGCCGGCACCGTGCGCGGCACCATAAAATTTAACCAGTCCGCACAGATTAGTGAAATCAGTAATCGCCAGAGCGGGCATGCCGAGTGACGCTGCGCATTTCACCAGCGGGCCCACTTTCGCGAGCCCATCCACCATGGAATAGTCGCTATGTACACGCAGATGAATAAAACGAGGTTCGGCCATATCCAGAGTCCAGAAATGAGTGAATTAAGGGTTGTATACCCCGCAAAACGGGGCAGGAACAAGTGACGCGTTATGCCAGCCCGAGCGCGCGTTTCACCGGAGAGAAACTTCGACGGTGATGTGCTGTGGCGCCAAGGCGGGCAAGGCTTTCGAGATGCACCGGCGTCGGGTAGCCTTTGTGCTTCGCAAAACCATATTCAGGGAACTGAAGATCCAGTTCAACCATTTCACGATCGCGGGTGACTTTAGCCAGAATTGAAGCCGCGCTGATTTCAGCGACTTTGCTGTCCCCTTTCACCACCGCCTGTGACGCCATCGGAAGTTTAGGGCAGCGGTTGCCATCGATCAGCACCATATCAGGCGTGATACCCAATCCGGCAACCGCTCTTTGCATGGCCAGCATAGTGGCATGCAGAATATTCAGTTCATCGATTTCATGTGGTTCAGCACGCCCGAGACTCCAGGCCAGCGCTTTCTCTTTAATTTCGATGTATAACGCCTCACGGCGCTTTTCAGACAGTTTTTTAGAATCCGCCAGGCCTTTAATCGGATTGGCCGGATCGAGGATCACCGCGGCTGTTACCACAGCGCCCACTAACGGGCCGCGACCCACTTCATCCACACCCGCAATACATACGGCCTGTGGATAGATAAATAAATCACTCATCGGTTTGCCAGCTCCATGACGGCCTGAGCAGCCTGTTCATCTGCGTCGCGGCGGATACTTTCATGCAGTTCAAGGAACGTCTCACGCAGCGCATGGCTTTTCTCGCCGCCGGCCAGTAAAGGCAACAAAGCAGCAGAAAGCTTCTCAGGCACACATTCGGTTTGCAGTAATTCGGTGACAATTTCCCGTCTTGCCAGCAAGTTTGGCAATGAAACATACGGCGTTTTCACCAGACGCTCAGCCAGCCAGAAAGTGAACGGCTTCATGCGATAGCCCACTACCATCGGACATTTAGCCAGCATACATTCCAGTGCTGCCGTCCCGGATGCCAGCAAAGCCGCATCACTGGCAATCATTGCTTCCCGGCCTTGGCCATCGAGCAAGTGAGCGGGCAAATCAGGCGCAATTTCAGCCTTGATCCGCTCGAACTGCTCGCGACGTTTCGCGTTCACCAGGGGTACCACGATGTGCAAATCAGGATAAGTTTCACGCAACTGCAACGCGGTTTTCAGGAAATCCGCACTGAGCATTTCCACTTCCGCATGGCGGCTTCCCGGCAGTAGCGCCAGGCAGTGAACATCATCTGGTATCCCCAGCGCCAGACGTGCTGCCTGTTTATCAGGATGCAACGGCATGGCATCAGCCATAGTGTGGCCAATGAAACGACAGGGGACATTGAATTTGTCATAGAACGCTTTTTCAAAAGGCAGGAATGCCAGAACTAAATCTGTCGCCTTGCCGATTTTGAAAACACGTTTTTGTCGCCACGCCCAGACAGACGGGCTGACATAATGAATCGTGCGAATGCCGCGCTGCTTTAAGCGACCTTCCAGCGTGATGTTAAAGTCCGGAGCATCTATGCCCACAAACACATCAGGTTTGAGTTCGCTAAAGCGTTGGGTCAGATCTTTACGGATTTTCAACAGGCGTGGTAGTCGTTCAAGAACTTCTACCACGCCCATTACCGCCAGTTCTTCCATTTCGTACCAGGCTTCGCATCCTTCCGCTTGCATCAGCGGACCTGCAACACCCACAAAACGGGCATCAGGATGATGCTTTTTCAAGGCTCGAATCAACCCGGCGCCAAGAATATCACCGGACGTTTCACCGGCCACCAGACCAATTGTCAGAACAGGCTTTTGCATTATTTTCCGTAGCGCAGATCAGCGAATAATGCCGCGCGTTGAGCGGGCAAAGAAATCACTGAAGGGTTTAGCTTTCGGGAATTCAGCGGCAATTGCAGCGATTTCCGGTTGGGCTTCTTCCAGCGTTTTACCACTGCGATACAGTAACTTATAGGCATTGCGAATCGCATGCAGATCGGCTTTTTCAAAACCACGACGCTTAAGCCCTTCGATATTGATACCGAATGGTGTCGCGTGGTTACCTTGCGCAATCACAAACGGAGGAACGTCCTGAGCTACCCCGGAACATCCACCCACCATGACATGCGCGCCGATAATACAGAACTGATGTACCGCCGTCATACCGCCAATGATCGCGAAGTCATCAATTTCGACGTGACCACCCAGGGTCGCATTGTTCGCCAAAATACAGCGATTACCAATGACGCAATCGTGGGCAATATGTGCGTTAACCATCAACAGGTTATCGCTGCCTACTTTTGTCAGACCACCGCCCTGAACGGTACCACGATGAATGGTAACGCTCTCACGAATATTGTTGCGATCGCCGACCTCAACGCGTGTTGGTTCACCGGCATATTTCAGATCCTGGTTAATTTCACCAATGGAAACGAACTGAAAAATACGGTTATCGCGGCCAATTTTGGTCACACCATTAATCACTACGTGTGATTTAAGCTCAGTACCTTCACCAATTTCTACCTGGGATCCCACGTAGCAGAAAGGACCGATATGGACTCCGGCACCGATTACGGCACCGTCTTCAACAATAGCGCTTGGATGAATAAAGGCGGTTTTATCAATCATGTATTAAGACTCCCGGCGACGGGCGCACATCATTGATGCCTCGCAAGCAATCTCACCATCTACTTTCGCGACACCTTTGAAACGAGCAACGCCACGACGCTCTTTAATGAATTCAACTTCCAGAACCATCTGGTCACCCGGCAAGACCGGACGTTTAAAGCGTGCATCGTCGATTGCTGCAAAATAATACAATTCGCCCGGTTCCAGTTTTCCTACACTTTTGAACGCCAGAATGCCGGTGGCCTGAGCCATCGCTTCCAGAATTAAAACGCCTGGGAAAATAGGTTTACCCGGGAAGTGCCCCTGGAAGAACGGTTCGTTAAAAGAAACGTTTTTCACGGCGCGCAAAAATTTCCCTTTCTCAAAGTCCAGCACGCGGTCAACCAGCAAGAATGGGTAACGGTGTGGCAATAAATCCAGTATCTCTTCAATACGCAGAGTATGAGTGTCAGTAGTCAAAATACTCTTCCTGTCTATAAAAACTGATGGCATCAATAACACGGCCTGCCAGACCCCAAAAGAAGGTCATCAGGCAGGCCGCAAATAGGAACGTATGTCGCAGGTTCACTCAACAAAGGGAACACAAAGCAGCACCGTAGGTGGTAATTAATCTTTTTCGATTTTACGCTCGACAGCTTTCAAGCGCTTATTCATCTCGTCAATATTCATTACCAATGCAGCCGTTTTACGCCAAACTTTATTCGGTTGTAACGGGATACCGGAGGAGTATACCCCAGGTTCGGTGATTGGTCGCATTACCATTCCCATTCCCGTAACGACAGCCTGGTCACAAATCTCCATGTGACCGTTGATAACACTGGCTCCGCCGATCTGACAGTAGCGTCCGATTTTCAGACTACCGGCCATGATAACACCACCGGCAACCGCCGTATTGTCTCCAATCACGACGTTGTGTGCAATCTGACATTGGTTATCAATGATAACGCCGTTGTTGATAATGGTGTCATCCAGCGCGCCACGGTCGATGGTGGTACAGGCGCCAATTTCAACACGATCACCGATAATGACGGTGCCGAGCTGAGGAATTTTAATCCAGTTGCCGCGATCGTTAGCATAACCAAAGCCATCAGCGCCAATCACTGTCCCGGACTGAATCAGGCATTGTTCGCCAATTTCCACGCGATGGTAGATAGAAACGTTGGCCCAAACTCGGGTTCCTGCGCCTATTTTCGCTTCTTTACCGATAAAGCAGCCTGCACCGATAACAACATTGTCACCCAGTACAACGCCGGATTCGATGACTGCATTTGCGCCAACCGAGACATTCTTACCTAAAGTTGCACTGTCAGAAATCACTGCACTCGCAGCAATGTCTTGTGCCGGCGCCGGAGTAGTATCCAGCAACTGCGCCATACGCGCGTACGTCAGGTAAGGGTTTTTAACCACTAATGCCGCTGTAGGGCAAAATGGCAGATCCGCTTCCGTCAACACTACGGCACCTGCATTGCAGGAAGCCAACTGTTCACGGTAACGGCTGTTTGATAAAAACGTGATTTGCTCAGAGTGTGCGGAATGCATTGAAGCAACGCCGGTGATGGCAATTTCGCCATCACCGTGCAATTGTGCATCCAACTGCTGTGCGAGATCAGCCAGTCGAATTGAAGACATGTTTATTTAACCTGTTTCAGCACATCAGCAGTAATATCTTTGTCATTATTTGCATACGCAATGGCGTTTGCATCGATAACAACATCATAACCTTCTTTGCTGGCTACAGATTTCACAGCATCCTGGATACGGCTCAGGATTTTGTTACGTTCTTCAGCCTGGCGACGACGGTTATCTTGCTCGAACTGCTGCGCTTTAGCAGAGAAAGCTTCGCGTTGAGCCATAACGTCTTTTTCAAGTTTTGAACGATCGCTGGCTTTCATTGTAGAGCCATCACGTTGCAGACGTTGCATTTTGGTTTGCAGATCACGTTCCTGAGATTGCAAATCTGTCGCACGGCTTTTGAACTCGTTTTCCAGCTGTTTTGCTACTGCTTCACGAGCAGGCATTTGTTGGAAAATGCTTGCTACGTTAACGATAGCAATTTTATCAGCAGCCTGAACGCTAGCTGAAGAAGCCATAACTAAACCGAGGCCTGCGGCATATAACCACTTTTTCACTATAAACTCCTTCCATCACCCGTTTGTGCCAGATGGCACAGTAAATTACACAAAACACCCGATAAGAAAACAATACACGGGCCGAAACCCGTGTATCAAATTCAGCATCTGGCCTTTGCGATTCTGCTGAACAAATTCTGCCCAGGCAGTACGTTACCAGGTTTTACCAATGTTAAACTGGAACTGTTCTGCCTTATCGCCTTCATATTTCTTAATCGGTTGTGCATAGGAGAAGACCAATGGTCCCAGTGGAGACATCCACTGCAATGCAATACCTGAAGAAACACGAATGTTGCCTGGTTTACTGTAGTCAGGAACGCCCGCTGCCTGAGACTCAGGGGTATTTTCCCAACCGGTATCCCATACTGTACCACTGTCCACAAACAGGGAAGTACGCAGTGAGTTCGCGTATTTCTCGCTGACGAACGGGGTAGGAACAATCAGTTCCGCACTCAGTACCGCCATTGCGTTACCACCGACTGCATCATCCGAATTATCAATCGGACAAGTGTTGTAGGAGGTATTAGCAGTAGTACATTTGTAATACGCTGCTTTAGGACCAATAGTGTTCGACTGGAAACCACGAACACTGCTTGAACCACCGGCATAGAAGTTATCGTAGAACGGTACTTCTTTACCGCCCAGACCATCTGCGTAACCTGCACGCGCACGGCCCATCAGCACCCAATCACGATCCTGATTCAGTGGCAAGTAACTGGTTGAATCAAATGTAATTTTGTAATATTCGTTATCTGAGCCCGGCACAGTCACTTTACCGTTCAGGCTGGCTTTAGTCCCCGAAGTCGGGAAGTAGCCACGGTCAAGGTTGTTATAACCCCAACCCAGATTCACGAAGAAGTCATCCGCGCTGAAGTCTGCATCTGCATTGTCGCTGGTCGTTACAGCAGGTTGCAGGCCAACAGAGTTCAGATAACGGAACATAGCAATCTGTGGTTCCATATTGGAAAGATCGTTATGGACGTAATCCAGACCCAGACGTAATGAGTTGTTCTCATTAATCGGGAAGCCCAGGTTCCCGCCAATACCATAACTTCTGTTGGTATAACTGGAGAGATCCGCATCATCAGCTTTAAAGTCGTTATAGAAGATACGACCACCCAAACTTACGCCGTCAACGGTGAAGTATGGATCAGTGATGGTGAATTCCGCGTACGTCTGGTAATCGTTCTTGGTACCGCTGATGCCGACAGAGTTACCCGTTCCCAGCCAGTTGTCCTGCTGGACACCGACCTGGAAGCTGACACCACTTTCTGTACCGTAGCCTACGCCAAAGTTGAAAGTACCGGTGTTACGTTCTTTCACTTTGTAGACCACATCAACCTGATCCGGTGAACCCGGAACACGTTGCGTATCAACATCCACAGTTTCGAAGTAGCCCAGACGGTTCAGACGCTCTTTGCCTTTATCGACCAGATCGTTGCCTAACCAGGCACCTTCCATCTGACGCATTTCACGGCGCAGTACGCTGTCTTTACTGGTGTCATTACCTTCAAAGCGGATATGACGCACGTAGAAACGGTTGCCCGCATCAACGTTGATGTGCAGCTTAACGGTTTTGTCTGCATCATTAATTTCTGGCTGTGTTGTCACACGTGGATAAGCGTAACCATAACGCCCCAACATCTGTTTGATGTCGTTTTCCATTTTGGTGACTTTGGCGCCGTTATACAGCTCGCCTTTATCAATTTTAGTCAGGCTTTGAACTTCTGCCGAGTGACCCGCCATGCTGCCAGTCACATCCACGCCAGAAAGTTTGTATTGCTCACCTTCTGTAATGTTCAGCGTGATGTAGATGCCTTTTTTGTCCGGCGTCAGGCTGACCTGCGTCGAATCAATATTGAAACGGGCATAACCGCGATCCAGATAGAAACTGCGCAGGGTTTCAAGGTCACCCGCGAGCTTTTGTTTCTGATATTTACGGTCGCCGACGACGTTCCACCATGGCACTTCATCACGCAGCTGGAAGCGTGAGATCAGCTCATCAGTCGTAAAGGCATGGTTACCTACGATGTTGATCTGCTGAATTTTGGCAGAAACACCTTCGGTAAAGACCAGTTTCAGGTCAACACGGTTACGCGGTAAAGGGGTCACAACCGCTTTTACCGACGCACTGTATTTACCCACGCTGTAATAGAAGTCTTCGAGACCTTTCTCGATACTGCCGATGGTGGTGCGGTCAAGTGCTTCGCCAACACGGACGCCAGAGGCTTCCAGGTTTTGCTTGAGCATGTCATCTTTTACCGATTTGTTACCGGAGAAAGTGATGCTGGCAATGGTTGGGCGTTCTTTGACCTGAACAATCAGTGAATCACCATCACGCAGGACGCGAACGTCCTCAAAGTTGCCAGTGGCAAACAATGCACGAATGGTGTTACTGATATCATCGTCAGTAACCGTATCACCGACGCGAACCGGCATATTGAGTAACGCCGCACCGACGGCAACTCGCTGCAGGCCTTCGAAATGAATATCTTTCACTACGAAACCGTCTGCACCGTATACGGTGGCGCTGCCAAACAGCAGCGACGCTATGAGCAACTTTTTGATCGCCATCGTTGTTATGCGTTCTTCCTAACCTAATCTCCGGTCTTAAAGACGGGAGAAATCATTGAAAAGTGCAAGCCCCATCAACAACACCAGCAAAACTGAACCAATGCGGTAACTGAAGTCCTGAACTCGCTCGGAAACTGGCCCACCTTTTAGCTTTTCTATTGCGAGAAAAAGCAGGTGTCCACCATCTAATACCGGTAATGGGAAGAGGTTGATGATCCCCAGATTGACACTGATAAGTGCCAAAAACGTGAGGTAAGACACCAAACCATACTCTGCTGACATTCCTGCGCCCTGTGCGATGGATATTGGGCCACTCAGATTGTTCAGCTTCACATCTCCGGTAATTAACTTACCCAGCATGCTCACAGTGAGTTTCATCAGTTGCCAGGTTTTATCCCCGGCCTCATAAAACGCCACAAACGGACCATACTGACGGATTGTTTTAAATTCGTCAGGCAGTGGTATCACTTTCGGTACCACGCCAGCAAAACCCTGTATTTTGCCTTTGCCTGCGGACTTCGTGTCCGGCGTTAATGTTAAAGCGACAGGATCCCCACTCCGCTCGACTTCCAGCGCAATAGGTTTACCCGGATTATCCCGGACCTGTATGACAAACGACTGCCAACTTTCCAGAATCTGACCATCGACTTTAACGATCCTGTCTCCGGCTTGCAAACCCGCCTTTTGGGCAGCTGAATCAGGCTGCACTTCCTGCAGAACAGATTCTATCTGCGGACCTCTGGGAATCATACCCAGAGAGACAACCGGATCCTGCTTTTCAGGATCAAACTGCCATTGGCGCAAATCCAGAGTTTTCTCAACCACCTGAGATGAGCCAAATTGCGCAACACCTACGGTCGTTTGGTCATCACCAATTTCGCCCATCAACGCCATACGAACTGATTCCCAATCAGGCGTTTCGATACCCGCAACAGACTTTAGTTCCATTCCGGATGAAATATTCGATTGGGCAGCGATTGAATTAGCAGTGATATTCGCGATGACAGGCCGCACACTGGGCACGCCGATAACGAAGACCAGCCAGTAGGCAAAAATGGCAAAAATGAAATTGGCAATCGGCCCGGCACTGATGATAGCTGCACGTTGCCAGACCTTTTTGTTATTGAAAGATTGATGACGAAATTCAGGCGCAACGGCTTCGACACGTTCGTCGAGCATTTTGACGTAGCCGCCGAGAGGAATAATGGCCAGTACATACTCGGTTCCCTGCTGGTCAGTTCTGCGCCATAGCGCACGACCAAAACCGACAGAGAAGCGTTCAACACGCACACCACAACGACGAGCAACCCAGAAATGGCCGAACTCGTGCACGGTGATAAGCACCCCCAATGCGACGATAAAGGCGGCCAGGCTCCAGAGTATGTTCATCATATGTCTAACTATTCCTTAGAAACTTCACCGTCTGCGACGGATTAATACACTAACAGCATCAGACAGGCAAATACAGGCACCGCAGCCGTCAGGCTATCGATACGGTCAAGTATTCCACCGTGGCCAGGGATCATATGACCACTGTCTTTGATACCTGCCTCGCGTTTGAACATACTTTCCGTCAGGTCGCCCAGCACAGAAGCCAGTGCAGCGACAACGGAGCAAATCAGCAAGATTGATGGCTGCACAGTTAACGGTGCATAACGACCAAACAACCAGGCTATCAGGGCTGAAGTCAAAAGCCCACCGGCAAACCCTTCCCAGGTTTTTCCCGGAGAAACTTTCGGTGCCAGCTTGTGCTTACCAAATAATTTACCAAACAGATACGCGCCGGAGTCAGCACCCCAGACGAGTAGCATCACATACAACAACCACCATGCGCCAGTGTGATGATTCTCTGCATAGCCGTATTGGCGCAATGCAATCATGCCCCAGAAAAATGGCACAATCGTCAGCACACCGAATACTACCCGCAATATGCGGGAATGCCGCCAGAATCCTGCCGAAGCCGGATATCCCACCACTAACAGCAGCGCGACGCACCACCAGGCAAGTCCGGCCCACAAAGAACCGCTAACCTGCATCAGATGCACACTTTGCTGATAAGCCGGTATGCTCAGCAACATGGCGGCCAACAGAAAACCACAGAGTATGGCCAGCCAGATACGCTGATTACGTGTTGCAAAACCCGCCAGTTGCCCCCACTCCCACGCCGCCAGCATGCACACGACTAATGTGACGATGGCGAAACCTACCGGTGGAAGCAAAAAGAGTGCTGCAATAACAATCGGTATTAAAATCAGAGCTGTGATAATGCGATACTTCAGCAAATGTTCTCCCTAGGACGCATCAGCGCCGATAGGTGTAGTCCCCCCGAAGCGGCGCTCGCGTTGTGCAAAAGCAGTCAGCGCACCTTCGAAGGTATTTTCATCAAAATCAGGCCAGAGGACATCGGTAAAATACAACTCTGCATAGGCAATTTGCCACAACAGGAAATTACTGATCCTATGTTCCCCACCGGTTCTGATCACCAAATCGACGGGTGCCAGTTCGCTCATACAGATCGCTGAATTCAGCAACTCTTCTGTAATTTGCTCCGCCCGCAGTGTACCGGCTTCTACCTGACCTGCCAGTGTCTTAACGCCTTGAATAATATCCCATCGGCCACCGTAATTCGCAGCGATGTTGAGCGTCAAACCGTCATTATTTTGAGTAAGTGTTTCTGAACGACGAATACGTTCCTGCAGACGAGCACTAAAACGACTGACATCGCCAATGATCCGCAGCCTGACATTATGTTTGTGCAGGCTTTTGACTTCACTGTCCAGGGCACGCACGAACAGTTCCATAAGTGCGGAAACTTCCTGAGCCGGGCGATTCCAGTTTTCACTACTAAAGGCATAAAGCGTGAGCGCATCGAGGTGATGACTGGCAGCAAAACTCACAGCTTTGCGCACTGACTTCACTCCCGCTTTATGACCAAATACCCTCATTTTACCCTGACGTTTTGCCCAGCGTCCGTTACCGTCCATGATAATGGCAACATGGCGAGGTTGAGAGCAACACATATCAGACATCTGTTGATTTTCGAGGGACATAACGCGTACTCATTTCCTTTTATCAGAACACAGCGGCTTTCCGGCTGGCAAAACTCTCTTCAGGCATACACCAGAACAGCCAGCTGGCGCTGCACCTATTTGTCGCTGTTGCGACTACACGCGCAAAAAAGCCGTGTCTCCCTTTCAGGCACGGCTTAACTGACAGCTCACCGATTCCACCTGTAACATTCAGTCTCTGAAAAGCCAAATCTGCTGCCAGTGTGGCGCAGACTATACCATCTCAGTGTGATGCTAACAAACTGCTGCATAAGTACTAAAACAGGCCTACACCGCAAAAGTACGAAGTTTATCTTTCGCACGCACTCTCGCCAATGCGTCAATCTGCAACACTTCCTCAACAGAATCGGGTTCCCCACTTACCATTTGCTCCATGACCTCACGGTTAAGGGATGCAATGTCAGTAAAGCGCAGTTCACCCTTGAGGAAAGCGGCGACAGATATTTCGTTAGCTGCATTCAGTGCCGTGGTGGCTGCCTGTCCGGTATTACTGGCTTCAATGGCAAGTTGCAGGCAGGGATAGCGCGCATAATCTGGCGCACTGAAAGTCATCGCCCCCATTTTGCAGAAATCCAGCGCTTCCACTTCAGTCTTCACGCGTTGCGGATAGGCCATCGCATGTGCAATTGGCGTGCGCATATCCGGCGATCCCAGCTGAGCCAGCACGCTCCCGTCGCAATAACGGACCATTGAGTGGATCACCGATTGCGGATGAATGATGACTTCCATTTCTGCTGCAGAGGCATTAAACAGCCAGCGAGCCTCAATGTACTCAAGGCCTTTATTCATCATGGTGGCTGAATCAACGGAAATTTTGCGACCCATCGACCAGTTTGGATGAGCACAGGCCTGGTCAGGCGTCACATCACTAAACTGTTCCAAAGGGAGTTCGCGGAAGGGACCGCCGGAGCCGGTCAGGATAATACGGGAAATTCCGTGTTCTTCGAGAGAAGCAAAACCCAGCTGTTTTTGAACAGTTTCTGGCAGGCTCTGGAAAATCGCATTGTGTTCGCTGTCGATGGGCAGAAGCTGGGACTGGCTTTGGCGCACGGCATCCATAAAGATACGCCCGCAGGTGACCAGCGATTCTTTGTTTGCCAGAAGCACTTGTTTACCGGCGCGGACAGCGGCGAGTGTCGGTAACAAGCCCGCAGCACCCACAATAGCCGACATCACCTGATCGACATCATCAAGAGCCGCCAATTCGATGGCCGCATCAGTGCCTGAAAGCACTTCGGTACGGCATCCCTGTTCAGCCAGAATGACTCTCAGCGCACGGGCAGAAGCTTCATCCGCCATGGAAGCGTAAGCAGGCTGAAATTCAAGACACTGCTGCGCCATAACGTCAACATTGCGCCCTGCAACCAGTGCTTTAACAGTGAAATTGTCAGGATTAGACCTGACAACGGAAAGCGTGCTGGTGCCGACAGACCCTGTCGAACCAAGAATAGTCATTTGTTTCATGAAAATGCCCGGGATAGCGCTCGTAAATTCGGAAAGTGCACAGTCTGAAACCTCTTATCTGGCTTGTCTATGAGATTGTGCAAACCGGTAAAAGATTTAAAGCCCGCAAAAAACAAAGCGCCGCAATTGCGGCGCTTGGGAGGAAGCTAAAGCTGTATCAGAACTCCATCAGCTCGGCTTCTTTCTCAGTCAGAGCGACGTCGATTTTCTTGATGAAAATATCAGTCAGTTTCTGGATATCGTCCTGAGAACGGCGATCTTCGTCTTCGCTGATTTCTTTATCTTTCAACAGTGCTTTGGTTTTATCGTTCGCATCACGGCGAACGTTACGCACGGACACACGGCCCTGCTCTGCTTCGCCACGTACAACCTTGATCAGGTCTTTACGACGTTCTTCGGTCAGTGCTGGCAGAGGAACGCGGATTGTCGCACCTGCTGATGATGGGTTCAGACCCAAATCAGAGGTCATGATCGCTTTTTCCACAGCTGCGCTGATTGAACGGTCAAACACGGAGATAGCCAGAGTACGGGAATCTTCCACTGTCACCTGCGCCAGCTGGCGTAAAGGTGTGGATGAACCGTAGTATTCCACCATGATGCCATCCAGGATGCCTGGTGATGCACGGCCGGTGCGGATTTTGCTGATATGGGTTTTGAATGCTTCAACGCATTTTTCCATACGAATTTCAGCGTCTTTTTTGATTTCGTTAATCACGTTGTTAACCTTTGAAAGCGGGTTACCTGGCAGACCATAACATCAGTATAGTCCGTGAATACTCATGCCAGCAGAGGCTGGCTGAACACAATGTTCAATTGTGAAGGATCACTCCGCTTTAGAAATCAGCGTCCCTTCATTTTCACCCATCACCACGCGACGCAGTGCGCCAGGCTTATTCATGTTGAAAACACGAATTGGCAGATTGTGATCGCGGGCCAGCGTAAAGGCCGCCAGATCCATCACTTTCAATTCCTGTTCCAGCACTTCCTGATAGGTCAGTCTTTCGTACAGCGTCGCTTCCGGATTTTTCACCGGGTCAGCGGAATACACGCCGTCAACTTTGGTGGCTTTTAATACCACATCAGCTTCGATTTCGATACCGCGCAGGCAGGCTGCTGAGTCAGTGGTAAAGAAAGGGTTGCCGGTACCGGCGGAGAAAATCACCACACGGTTATGACGCAGCAAGCTGATAGCTTCAGCCCAGCTGTAATTATCACAAACACCGTTCAAAGGGATTGCAGACATCAGACGTGCGTTAACATAGGCGCGGTGTAATGCATCACGCATTGCCAGGCCGTTCATGACAGTCGCCAGCATACCCATATGGTCGCCTACAACACGATTCATGCCCGCCTGTGCGAGGCCCGCGCCACGGAACAGGTTACCGCCGCCGATCACAACGCCTACCTGAATGCCGAGTTCGACCAGCTCTTTCACTTCCTGAGCCATACGATCTAATACACTCGCGTCGATACCAAAACCTTCACTGCCCTGCAGGGCTTCGCCACTGAGTTTAAGCAGGATACGTTGATAAACGGGTTTCGCATTGGTAGCCATGGTGTCTGTCCTAGAAGCAATGTGTCTTAATGGATAGTCGGTCTTTACATCATAGCGCTGTCAGAATGACTTTACGCACAATGTAATAGGAATTTGGGGCTGGATAAAACGGAACCGCCCTTTCGCAGCGGTTCCATTTTAGGGTGTATCAGGTACTGATTAAGACTGTTTAGTCATTGCTGCAACTTCAGCAGCAAAGTCAGTCTCAACTTTCTCGATACCTTCGCCCACTTCAAAGCGGATGAAGTTAGTCACGTCAGCGTTGTGTTCTTTCAGAACCTGACCAACAGTTTTGCTTGGATCGATAACGAAAGGCTGACCTGTCAGAGAAACTTCGCCGGTGAATTTCTTCATGCGGCCTTCAACCATTTTCTCTGCAATTTCTTTCGGCTTGCCAGACTGCATCGCGATGTCCAGCTGAACCTGGTACTCTTTTTCTACCACTTCAGCAGACACATCTTCAGGCTTAACGAATTCTGGTTTGCTTGCTGCAACGTGCATAGCAATTTGCTTAACCAGTTCTTCGTCTGCGCCAGTAGCTGCGATCAGAACACCGATACGTGCGCCGTGCAGGTAGCTACCCAGCACATCGCCTTCAAGGATTTGAACGCGACGAATGTTGATGTTCTCACCGATTTTAGCAACCAGCTGAATACGCTCTTCTTCGAACTGAGCTTTCAGAACGTCAACGTCAGTCACTTTGCCTGCAACAGCAGCATCCAGCACTTTGTCAGCGAAAGCCTGGAAACCAGCATCTTTAGCAACGAAGTCAGTCTGGCAGTTAACTTCCAGAATCACGCCGAAGTTGCCTTCGATTTTGGTTTTGATCACGCCGTCAGCAGCTACGTTGCCTGCTTTTTTCGCCGCTTTGATCGCGCCAGATTTACGCATATTTTCGATTGCCAGCTCGATGTCGCCGTTAGCTTCAACCAGAGCTTTCTTACAATCCATCATGCCAGCGCCAGTACGTTCGCGCAGTTCTTTTACCAGGGCAGCGGTAATATCAGCCATTGTATTTTCCTCGATTATCTCAGTGCAAAAAGGCTTTTTGCGGTGAGATATTTCTCGCATTTAAGATAAGCAAAGGGGGCCAATAAAGGCCCCCTAACCAACATATTTCAATACCTGGTTAATAAGGGCTCTGCTGAGCTTGCCTTATTATTCAGCTTCTACGAAGCTTTCTTCTGCCTGAACAGCCAGATCTTGCGAACGGCCTTCACGGACAGTGGCAGCAACAGCGCTCAGGTACAGATTTACTGCACGGATTGCGTCATCGTTACCAGGGATAACAAAGTCAACGCCATCCGGATCGGAGTTGGTATCAACAATGGAGAATACCGGGATACCCAGGTTGTTAGCTTCTTTGATTGCAATGTGTTCGTGATCAGCGTCGATTACGAACAGAGCATCAGGAAGACCACCCATATCCTTGATACCACCCAGGCTGTTTTCCAGCTTAGCCAGTTCACGAGTGCGCATCAGCGCCTCTTTCTTGGTCAGCTTCTCGAAAGTACCGTCCTGAGACTGAACTTCCAGATCTTTCAAACGTTTGATGGACTGACGAACGGTTTTCCAGTTAGTCAGCATGCCGCCCAACCAGCGATGGTTCACGAAGAACTGGTCGCAGTTGTGTGCAGCTTCTTTTACCGCTTCGCTTGCTGCGCGTTTAGTACCAACGAACAGGATCTTACCTTTACGGGAGGAGATCTTCTGCAACTCAGCCAGAGCTTCGTTGAACATTGGAACAGTTTTCTCAAGGTTGATGATGTGAACCTTGTTACGAGCGCCGAAGATGAATGGCTTCATTTTCGGGTTCCAGTAACGGGTTTGGTGACCGAAGTGAACACCGGCCTTGAGCATGTCGCGCATGGAAACAGTTGCCATGATAAAACCTCTATTAAGTAGTTGGGGTTATGCCTCCACGTATCCCATACAACCGACCCCGAAGAACGAATTCCCAAGGCACCCCGGCGTATGTGTCGATACGTGTGTGTTATTACTTACGTTAATAAGTACACAATGAGTGATTTTGGCTTTAATCCCTTTGAGTCGTAAGACCCAGAGCGGATTGCCGGCGCGCTTTATATCATAAATAACGGCCGGACAGCAACTTTTGTTCACCGAATTGCTTAGCGGAAAATGATAGTTTGGCAGCAAATATCAGGGCTGATACCATAAGCCACAGCTAATTATTGACGACATCGGTGTAGAAATAAAGCACACCTGATGCACAGAACCTGCAGGACAACACATGGCTATTTCAATCAAAACCCCTGAAGACATCGAAAAAATGCGCGTAGCTGGCCGTCTGGCTGCCGAAGTGCTGGAAATCATTGAGCCTTTCGTCAAACCTGGCGTGAGCACCGGTGAACTGGACCGCATTTGCGCCGATCACATCGTGAACAAACAAAAAGCAGTTTCTGCCTGCCTGGATTACCACGGCTTTCCGAAATCTGTCTGTATCTCGATTAACGAAGTGGTGTGCCACGGTATTCCGAGTGAAGACAAAATCCTGAAAGATGGCGATATCGTCAACATCGATGTCACCGTGATCAAAGACGGTTTCCACGGTGATACTTCAAAGATGTTCATCGCGGGCAAACCGACTATTCTGGGCGAACGTCTTTGCCGCATCACGCAGGAAAGCTTGTATATCGCGCTGCGCATGATCAAACCGGGTATCCGCCTGCGTACGCTGGGTAAAGAGATCCAGAAATTCGTCGAAGCTGAGAAATTCTCTGTTGTTCGCGAATACTGTGGCCACGGTATCGGCGAAGGTTTCCACGAAGAACCTCAGGTTCTGCATTACGATGCGGATGACGGCGGCGTGGTTTTACAGGCTGGCATGGCTTTCACCGTTGAACCGATGGTCAACGCCGGCGATTTCCGTATCCGCACCATGAAAGACGGCTGGACAGTAAAAACTAAAGATCGCAGCTTGTCGGCTCAGTACGAGCATACTATTGTGGTGACAGATAACGGTTGTGAAATTATGACGCTGCGTAAGGATGACACCATCCCGGCTATCCTGACGCACGACTAACAGTCGCCCGCTCTGCGGAGAGGGTATAAATCTGTGAATCAAACCGGCGAAAGCCGGTTTTTTTATCTTTCACGTTTATTGGTCTCTCACGTGTAGGGCTGCGCACCCATGATTGAAAATTTTCCGGCTGAAAAGAGCCTGCAACCAGAAACCACGCAGGATCTCACCCGTAGTTTCCCGCCACAACCAGCCTCCCCTTCTGTCTATCCGGATGACGATTTAAACCGTCAGAGCCTCAAACAGCATATGGAAGTGTTTCAGGTATGGCTGGCGGACGCCTTCAATGCCGGGCAACGGGCGGAAGAACTGGTGGATGCGCGGGCGCATTACATCGACCAGCTGCTGCAACGTCTGTGGACGTTCTACGGGTTCGACAATATTCCTGAAACCGCGATGGTGGCCGTCGGCGGCTACGGGCGCGGCGAGCTGCATCCTTTATCCGATATCGACGTGCTGGTCCTGAGTCAGAAACGCCTCAACGACGAGCAGGCGTTGCGGATTGGCGAACTGATCACCCTTCTGTGGGATCTCAAACTGGAAGTCGGCCACAGCGTCCGGACCCTGGAAGAGTGCCTGCTTGAAGGCCTGGCCGATTTAACCGTCGCCACCAACCTTATCGAATCCCGCCTGATTTGCGGCGATGTCGCGCTGTTTCTCAGTATGCAGAAACACATTTTCAGCGACGGGTTCTGGCCTTCACCGAACTTCTTCCGCGCAAAAATTGCCGAGCAGAATGAGCGCCATCAGCGTTATCACGGCACCAGCTATAACCTTGAACCCGACATCAAAAGCAGCCCCGGCGGCCTGCGCGATATCCACACAATTCTTTGGGTTGCCCGCCGCCATTTTGGCGCCACATCGCTCGATGAAATGGTGGCCTTCGGCTTCCTGACCAAAGCCGAGCGCAACGAGCTGCTGGAATGTCAGAGCTTCCTGTGGCGTATCCGTTTCGCCCTGCATCTGGTTCTGCCGAGATACGACAACCGTCTGCTGTTCGACCGTCAGCAAAGCGTGGCGCAGTTGTTACAGTATCAGGGCGAAGGCAATCAGCCGGTCGAACGCATGATGAAAGATTTCTATCGCATGACCCGTCGGGTCGGCGAGCTGAATCAGATGTTATTGCAGTTGTTCGACGAAGCGATTCTGGCGATTGGCCCGAATGAAAAACCGCGCCCGCTGGATGAGCATTTTCAGTTACGCGGCGATCTTATCGATTTGCGTGACGAATCCCTGTTCGATAACCGTCCGGAAACTATCATCAGCATGTTCCATCTGATGGTGCGTCACCGCGAGATCAAAGGGATTTATTCAACGACGGTGCGTCTGCTGCGCCATGCCCGCCGCCATCTCAAAGAGCCGCTGTGTATGATCCCGCAGGCACGCGAAATGTTTATGTCGATTCTGCGCCATCCGGGCGCCGTTTCACGGGCGCTGGTGCCGATGCACCGCCATAGCGTGTTGTGGGCGTATATGCCGCAATGGGGGCAAATCGTCGGGCAGATGCAGTTCGACTTGTTCCACGCTTATACGGTCGATGAACACACCATCCGCGTGCTGCAAAAACTGGAAAGTTTTGCTCATGAAGAGACGCGGCCAAAGCATCCTTTATGTGTCGAATTATACCCGCGCCTGCCACAGCCTGAACTGTTGCTGATGGCCGCTCTGTTCCACGATATCGCCAAAGGCCGTGGCGGCGATCACTCTATTCTGGGTGCGCAGGATGTGCTGGAGTTTGCCGAACTGCACGGGCTGAATTCCCGCGAAACCCAGCTGGTCGCGTGGCTGGTCCGCTGCCATCTGCTGATGTCTGTCACAGCCCAGCGCCGCGATATTCAGGATCCTAACGAGATCCAACAATTCGCGGCGGAAATGCAGACCGAAGTCCGTTTGCGCTATCTGGTCAGCCTGACCGTCGCCGATATCTGCGCCACGAACGAAACCCTTTGGAACAGCTGGAAACAGAGCCTGATACGCGAGCTGTATTTCGCTACTGAAAAACAACTGCGTCGCGGCATGCAGAACACGCCGGATCTGCGTGAGCGCGTGCGCCATCACCGTTTGCAGGCACTGGCGTTGCTGCGCATGGACAATATTGATGAGGAGGCGCTGCACCGCATCTGGAGTCGCTGCCGCGCGGATTATTTTCTGCGCCACTCGCCGAATCAGCTGGCGTGGCATGCCAGACATCTGCTTGAGCATGACTCCACCAAACCGCTGGTACTGGTCAGCCGTCAGGCGACGCGCGGCGGTACCGAGATATTTATCTGGAGCCCGGACCGCCCGTATCTGTTTGCTACCGTCGCCGGTGAGCTCGACCGACGTAACCTGAGCATTCATGACGCGCAGATTTTCACGAATCGCGACGGCATGGCGATGGATACCTTCATTGTGCTGGAACCCGACGGCAGCCCGCTGGCACAGGACCGGCACGAAGCCATCAGATATGCGCTGGAACAGTCAATGACGCAGGCCTATCAGCCGCCGCGCGCACGACGTCCTTCGTCAAAGCTGCGTCATTTCAGCGTGCAGACCGAAGTCAGTTTTCTGCCGACGCATACTGACCGCCGCACGTATATGGAACTGGTAGCGCTCGATCAGCCCGGTCTGTTGGCCCGCGTGGGGGAAGTGTTCTCTGATCTCGGGCTGTCACTGCATGGTGCACGCATCTCGACCATCGGCGAACGCGTAGAAGACTTATTTATTCTGGCCAACGGTGAGCGACGCGCGCTGGATAAGCAAACTCGTCAGGAAATCACACGCCGATTAACTGAGGCACTCAACCCTGGCGATAAAATGTGATACAAGTACCACTATCTTTTAAAACCAATTCAGGAAAGAGAACAGGATGCAGCAACTACAAACCGTTATTGAACAAGCCTTCGAGCGCCGTGCAGATATCACCCCGGCTAACGTTGACAGCGTAACGCGCGACGCCATCACTCAGGTTATCAACAAAATCGACAGCGGCGAATTGCGCGTTGCTGAGAAGATTGATGGCGAATGGGTGACGCATCAGTGGCTGAAGAAAGCGGTACTGCTCTCGTTCAGAATCAACGACAACCAGGTAATGGAAGGCGGTGAAAGCCGTTACTTCGATAAAGTGCCAATGAAATTCGCTGACTACGATGAAGCGCGTTTCCAGCGTGAAGGTTTCCGCGTAGTGCCACCTGCTGCCGTGCGTAAAGGCGCATTCATTGCACGAAATACCGTGCTGATGCCTTCTTACGTCAACATCGGCGCTTACGTTGATGAAGGCACTATGGTTGATACCTGGGCGACCGTAGGTTCCTGCGCGCAGATCGGTAAAAACGTTCACCTCTCTGGCGGCGTGGGTATCGGCGGCGTTCTGGAGCCCTTGCAGGCCAACCCGACTATCATCGAAGACAACTGCTTTATCGGCGCGCGTTCAGAAATCGTTGAAGGCGTAATCGTTGAAGAAGGCTCTGTGATTTCTATGGGCGTTTACATCGGCCAGAGCACCAAAATTTATGACCGCGAAACTGGCGAAGTGCATTATGGCCGCGTACCGGCGGGCTCCGTTGTTGTTTCCGGCAACCTGCCTTCTAAAGACGGTAAATACAGCCTGTACTGCGCGGTGATCGTCAAGAAAGTGGATGCGAAAACTCTGGGCAAAACCGGCCTGAATGAGTTATTGCGTACAATCGACTAAACTTAAAATAGCGGGTATTGTTAAAAAATAACCCGCTATTTTTTTATCTTCTAAACGGCAAACTGTGCAATTAATCAATGATTAAAGCCGCCGTTCAGTTCATCATGACACTCTGATTTTCTCCTAAACGAAGGTGGCGCTATGTATGACAATCTGAAAAGCCTGGGCATTAATAATCCCGACGATATTGATCGTTACAGCCTGCGTCAGGAGGCCAATAACGACATTCTGAAGATCTACTTCCGCAGAGACAAAGGTGAGTTTTTTGCTAAAAGCGTGAAATTTAAATATCCACGCCAGCGCAAAACTATCGTCGCCGATAACGCGGGGCAAGGTTACAAAGAAATTCATGAAATCAGCCCTAACCTGCGCTATGTGATTGATGAGCTGGACCAAATCTGTCAGCGCGATCAGGTTGAAGTGGATCTGAAGCGTAAAATTCTTGATGACCTGCGTCACCTGGAATCCGTTGTGGCGAATAAGATTACTGAAATTGAATCCGATCTGGAAAAACTGACCAGCGGTCGCTGATTAATCACGTTCAGAAGATTAAGAAAGTAAAAAGGTCAGGCATTTGCCTGACCTTTTTTATTGCACGGAGAAAGACACGAAGTGTGGCTTTATTTAAGCAACTGACCCCATTTTTCCACCCATGGCACAGCGACCGTTTCCGGTTCGGCAGTTTCCATCGCATCGATTTCCAGCATTTCGCCGATCCGTGACGCGCCCTGCTCCTGCAACAAATCATCCAGCTTATGGCCGCCGCCACAAAAAT
The DNA here is from genome assembly GCF_003614975.1 of Rahnella bruchi. Taxonomy (GTDB): domain Bacteria; phylum Pseudomonadota; class Gammaproteobacteria; order Enterobacterales; family Enterobacteriaceae; genus Rahnella; species Rahnella bruchi. Next base: position 39,171 of record NZ_QZWI01000012.1, read on the forward strand.
GATCGTAGCTGATATCGCCAAGCGCAATCACACCGTAGCGCAGTTCAGGCTGATAACCGACAGTGTCGCGGATAGCGGTATACAAAGGCGCAATACTGTCAGGCAAATCGCCCTGACCGGTGGTTGACGTCACAATCAGGACAAAGTGATGACGGTAATATTGCCAGGCTTCCAGCGTGCCTTCTTCGAACAATTTGACCTCATGGCCCTGGCCTTTCAGCACGGTTTCCGCTTCTTCTGCTACCAGTAACGCATTGCCGTATACCGTACCGACAAAAATTCCGACTTCTGCCATGGGTTTCACTCCTGTGTGATGCCAATATTTCAATCAAAGGACTTAAATTTGTGGACTATCCTGACCGCAAGTTTCTGCAAACTCAACCCTTTCAAGCTCAGGGATTTTTCCCTGCCAGCCAAACTGTGTCACTACATTTTGCCAGCGGCCATCCCAGCGCGCATTCAATGAAAGCGGTTCTCCGGTCACCGGATGCGGCAATTGCATATGGCTGGCGTGCAGCATCAGTCCGGAACAGCCGAAGTGTTCGGTCATGCCGCGGTTTTGCTTTAAATCGCCGTGCGCGCTGTCACCGATAATCGGATGGCGCAAATGCGACATATGACGGCGCAACTGATGCTTACGGCCAGTTTCCGGTTTCAGTTCCATCAGGCTGTAGCGCGCGGTGTCGTAGCGCCCGACAGCCACCGGCATTTCGACCTGTGCGACGACGCGATAATGGGTGACAGCAGGTTGTGGCGCTTTGTCCGGATTCGCAAACTTATCGGCGATTTTATCCAGCTCTTCGGTCAGCGCATAATCGAGAGTGCCGTCTTGTGGCACATACCCGCGAACCACGGCGTGATACACCTTGCTCATCTGATTATTTTCGAACTGCTGCGACAGCAAACGCGCCACCTCACTGGACAGCGCCAGCAGCAAAACGCCGGACGTCGGCTTGTCCAGCCGGTGAACCGTAAACACATGCTGACCAATCTGATCACGCAATGTCTGCATCACAAACACCGTTTCATGGCGGTCCAGCCAGCTGCGATGAACCAGCATGCCCGCAGGTTTATTCACTGCGATCAGATGTTCGTCCTGATACAAAATTTCCAGCATGTCAGTCTTCTATGTTCAGCAAATCGTCGAGGCGTTGCAGCTGAGTCAGCAAACGGAGTGCTTCAGGCATCGCCACTTCAAAATAGGGGGTGATAGCAAAACGGGTGGGCAATGGCGATTGTGCTTCAAGTAACGCGTACATGCGCGGAACCAGCACCCATTGCAGCCATTGTTCAGCCGACATGGTATCTACGGAAAACGGCTCTTTGCTTTCAAAGGCTTCCGCTTCCGGCGGCGTAGCGTGCCACAATTTATCATCACGCATGACCTGCTCGATATCTTCTAAAATCTCGCGTACCTGGTTTTCTGTATTCATCAATAACTCTCTTCGTTCATGGCCCCTGGCAGCCTCCGCCTGGGGGCGCAAAGCATAACATTGAAGGACTGATGCCCCAACTTTCTGCATCGTATCCAATTTATCAATCCAGCCATAAGTTTTTCGGGGTGGCGATAAACGCCCGATACGGGCAAACTACCGCCACTTTTTTCTTCACAGATGTGTAAAAATGTCCGCACAACATCCTCAAAAAGCACACGCAACACCGGCAAAAGCTATGCTGGCCTCCGTCACCGGCTACGCTATGGACGGCTTTGATTTACTGATCCTCGGCTTCATGCTCCCCGCTATCACCAGCGAATTTGGTTTGTCATCCTCACAAAGTGGCTCGCTGGTCACCTGGACGTTGATAGGTGCCGTACTGGGCGGCGTGATTTTCGGGCCAATCAGCGATCGTTTTGGCCGCATCCGCGTACTGACCTTCACCATTCTGATGTTCTCCCTGTTCACCGGTTTGTGCGCTTTCGCGCAGGGTTACTGGGATTTACTGATTTACCGCACGCTGGCCGGTGTCGGACTGGGCGGTGAATTCGGTATTGGTATGGCGCTGATCGCGGAAGCCTGGCCCGCTGAAAAACGTAACCGCGCCTCAGCGTACGTCGGCATGGGCTGGCAGCTGGGTGTGTTAATGGCAGCATTTCTTACCCCGTTGCTGCTCGGCGTTATCGGCTGGCGCGGCATGTTCCTGGTCGGACTGCTGCCTGCACTGGCCTCTTTCCTTATCCGCCGCACAATGGGCGAGCCGGAAGCCTTTGTTAAACAGACGGCAAGCAATAATGATGGCTCACTTTTCAGCCGCATCAAATTGTTGTTCCGTGACAGAGCCACGACCAAAGCCAGTATTGGCATTCTGATCCTGTGTTCGGTACAGAACTTTGGCTATTACGGGCTGATGATCTGGATGCCGAGTTATCTGTCGAAAAACTTCGGCTTCTCGCTGACCAAATCCGGCCTGTGGACGGCGGTCACTGTCGTGGGGATGACATTTGGGATCTGGCTGTTCGGCATGCTTTCTGACCGTTTCCCGCGCTGGAAAATCTTCCTGATTTATCAGGTTGGCGCCGTCATTATGGTGGTGTGTTATGCGCAGCTTACCGATCCTACCCTGATGTTGTTCGCGGGCGCGCTGATGGGCATGTTTGTGAATGGCATGATTGGCGGTTACGGTGGATTGATTTCCGATCTTTATCCGGTTCGCGTCAGGGCGACGGCGCAGAATCTGTTATTTAATCTCGGACGTGGCGTGGGGGGTTTTGGCCCGCTGGTGATCGGGATGCTGGTGGCGCAGGTTTCATTTACCGCAGCGATAACACTGCTGGCCGCGATTTATCTGCTGGATATCTTCGCTACCCTGTTCCTGCTACCGAAAAAACAGGGGCAGGATGATGTCTTAGGGGCAATAGGCTGAATGAGAGGCGCTTCGGATATCGCGGAGCGCCTTCTGTTACCAGACTGATCAGGCACTACGACAAAAGGTTCAGACAAAAAGTTGGGGGCACTGTTTACACAGTGCCCCCGGTTCGTTTTATAGCAATCCAGCTACCTGAGTGCTCCCTGCTCAATCCCTGAAAACTTTTCCTGCGGTTATCCTAACCGGCTGTCCTTGGCATCGTCCAACTTTCATCCTGACGGTCTGTCCTAAATCATCCTGACTGATATCCCTTGGTCATCTGTGACCCGCTCAGCTTCCTTTGTGAGCTCTCTTCTCCGTCCTGGAGGTGTCCCTGGTTTCGTCCTGAAACATCCTGGCATAATCCGATGCCGTCCTGACTCTTCCTGAGCCGTCCCCTTCTTTTATGATTCAGCCATCATCCTGATGTTCTGTCTCATGCTTCCTTGGTGCACGACTAGAATCGTTGATTTTGCCCTTCCGGACAAGACAGGCTGTAAGCCAAAATCGGGGGGTGTAAGCCGCCTCACCATGAAATAATGCACAAAGCCGTTGATTTAAAATAACTTTGAATTAATTTAAAACAAATAACTAAGCCAAATTAACGAGATCTCTTACAGCCTTTGTGAGAGATCTCTCACACGCTTGTGAGCCATTTGTGCTCTGCGGGATGGGGTACATCGACATTACTATCAGGCGGGGTAAACAGCGGTCAGCATTGTAAGGAATTCTGACAACGATGGCGAGAGTAGAGTTCTTTTTTTACTACCGAACTGTTCCAGCACAACATTGCCCGTCACATTACACAACGAAACCAGATCCAGCTCGGAATCTGTGGTCGCCAGAAAAATCGTTGGGGTCAGTTTCAGACGCTTTTGCGTAACCAGATGACCAATCAGATTTTCCTGCAAACGGGTGAAATCTTCCGGGCTCCACACCTGCAATAATGTCAGCGCATTGCCCTGCCAGCTGGCGGTCATATCTCCGGCGAACTGCGTGGTATAGAACTCATGCGCTTCGGGACGAAGCTGTAATTCCATCGCGCGTTCGACATTTTCCAGAGTCGCCTGTGGGCTGAATGTCTGGGTCAGCCAGTACACCTTATCTTCTTCCGTCTTCACCACGCACGGCGAATCGACCCCAAACAGGGCTTCGCTGGAGGGCGGCATGCCGGTTTCCTGTTGCCAGAGATCGACAAAACGCTGAGTAAATTCACGCAATGCTACAGAAACTTCAGACTCCATAATTCTCTCATCTTCCGGTAAGGCTGGGTTAAACTGGTGGCTATTCTCTATTGTACCTATCTCTAAGCAAGGTGACAGCATGTCCTCATATCAGGATAACCCGGCTCTGGCGCAACTGACGCTGGGCAAAAGTACGGCTTACGTTGACCATTATGATGCGTCTTTATTACAGGCCGTTCCACGCAGCATGAACCGTGAGCCACTTGGCCTGTATCCGGATAACTTACCGTTTCATGGCGCAGATATCTGGACGCTGTATGAACTGTCCTGGCTCAACGCGAAGGGATTGCCGCAGGTTGCCGTGGGCGAAATCAGCCTGAATGCTAATAGTCAGAACCTGATCGAATCCAAAAGTTTCAAACTCTATCTGAACAGTTTCAACCAGACCGTGTTCCCTGACTGGGAATCGGTGCAGGAAACCTTAACACGCGACCTGAGCGACTGTGCGCAGGGTGACGTGACGGTCACTGTGAGTCGCCTGTCTGAAATAGAAGGCTCGCCGGTAGGACGTTTCGATGGCGTTTGTATTGATGAGCAGGATATTGCCATCGACAGCTACGAATTCAGCACTGATTATCTGGCCGATGCCAAAGGTGAGGAAATTGTTGAAGAATCGCTGGTGAGTCATCTTCTGAAATCCAACTGTCTGATCACCCATCAGCCAGACTGGGGTTCAGTACAGATCCACTATCGCGGGCCAAAAATCGACCGTGAAGCCCTGCTCCGCTATCTGGTGTCTTTCCGTCATCACAACGAATTCCACGAACAATGCGTCGAGCGGATCTTCAATGATCTGCTGCGTTTCTGCCAGCCGGAAAAACTTGCCGTGTACGCCCGTTATACACGTCGCGGCGGGCTGGATATCAATCCGTGGAGATCCAACTTCACGTTTGAACCTGCAACAGCCCGACTTGTCAGACAATAATGCGAGACGTTGCTCAAGAACTGAGCTAACGCTCTGTCAGCATTGGTAAAAGCCTGATGACAGGGTTACTGTTAAATTGCATACGGCGCAAAAAACATGATCCCAAAATCATGCGCCGCAATCAGGTAGCAGAAAGAATCACTGCACCCGTTGGTGTCAAGGAGCAACTTTGATTACACATATCAGCCCGTTAGGCTCAATGGATTTGTTGTCGCAGCTGGAAGTCGACATGCTCAAACGTACTGCGAGCAGCGACCTCTACCGCCTTTTCCGAAATTGTTCACTGGCCGTCCTTAATAGCGGCAGCCAGACTGACAGCAGTAAAGAACTTCTCGAACGTTACGAAAGCTTTGATATCAACGTGCTGCGCCGGGAGCGTGGCGTTAAACTCGAGCTGGTGAATCCACCTGAGGATGCGTTTGTGGATGGACGGATCATCCGTTCATTGCAGGCCAATCTTTTTGCCGTGCTACGTGACATTCTCTTCGTCAGCGGGCAAATCGATAGCGCCGGTCGTTATCAGACCCTGAATACCGAAAATTCAGCACACCTGACCAACCTGGTATTTTCTATCTTACGTAACGCCCGTGCCCTGCATCTGGATGAAGATCCGAACATGGTCGTGTGCTGGGGCGGGCATTCAATCAATGAAATCGAATACCAGTACGCCCGCAACGTCGGCAGCCAACTGGGTTTGCGCGAACTGAACATTTGCACCGGCTGTGGTCCGGGTGCGATGGAAGCCCCGATGAAAGGTGCCGCCGTCGGTCACGCGCAGCAGCGCTACAAATCAGGCCGTTTTATCGGTATGACCGAACCTTCCATCATTGCCGCTGAGCCGCCTAACCCACTGGTCAACGAACTGATCATCATGCCGGATATCGAAAAACGCCTTGAGGCATTCGTACGTATTGCCCACGGGATCATTATCTTCCCGGGCGGCGTAGGCACTGCAGAAGAATTACTGTATCTGCTGGGGATCCTGATGGATCCGGAAAACAGCGATCAGGTACTACCGCTGATCCTGACCGGTCCGAAAGAAAGCGCAGATTACTTCCACGTTCTCGATGCGTTCATTAAAGAAACGCTCGGTGAAGATGCCTGTAAGTTCTATACCATCATCATCGACGATCCGACAGAAGTGGCCCGCCAGATGAAACGCGCCATGCCGTTGGTGAAAGAAAACCGCCGTAACAGCGGCGATGCGTACAGCTTTAACTGGTCGATTCGCATCGCGCCAGATTTGCAGCATCCGTTCGAGCCAAGCCATGAAAACATGGCGAACCTGAACCTTTATCCGAATCAGCCACCGCAGGAACTGGCCGCCGCACTGCGCCGTGCCTTCTCGGGAATTGTGGCCGGTAACGTGAAAGAGTTTGGGATCCACGCCATCGAAAAACATGGTCGCTTCAAGTTGCACGGCGATCCGGCATTAATGAAGAAAATGGACAGCCTGCTGCAAGGGTTCGTCGCTCAGCACCGCATGAAATTGCCGGGCAGCGCGTACATTCCTTGTTATGAGATTTGTGCCTGATCCCTCGGTCACGTTTCTAAGCAGATCTAAGGGCGACGCGAGTCGCCTTTATTATGGAGATTATCATGGCTATACATCTGCTGATTATCGATGCCCTGAACCTGATCCGCCGGATTCATGCGGTTCAGGGTTCGCCCTGCCTTATCACCTGTCAGAACGCCATCGCACAGCTGATTCAGCATACTCAGCCCACGCACGCCGTTGCCGTGTTTGACGAAGATGACCGCGCAGACAGCTGGCGTCATCAGTGTCTGCCTGACTACAAAGCCGGGCGCACACCGATGCCGGAAAACTTATTCGCGGAAATGCCCAGTCTGAAAGCCGGTTTCGAAGCGCAGGGCATCGCCTGCTGGCATTCGGCGGGCAACGAAGCGGATGACCTGGCGGCCACGCTGGCGGCGAAAGTATCGTCCGGCGGGCATCAGGTCACCATTGTTTCAACCGACAAAGGTTACTGCCAGCTGCTGGCACCAAATGTTCAGATCCGCGATTACTTCCAGAAACGCTGGCTGGATATGCCTTTTGTGCAGCAAACCTTTGGTGTTCTGCCGCAGCAACTGACTGATTACTGGGGTCTGGCGGGGATCAGCAGCAGTAAAATTCCGGGTGTGCCGGGGATAGGCCCGAAGACAGCTGTCACGTTACTGACGCAGACCGGATCGCTGGATGAACTTTACGATAATCTGGAAGGTGTCCCGGAAAAATGGCGGCATAAGCTGGAGGTGCATCGTGAACAGGCTTATATCTGCAAACGGGTTTCAACGCTGCAAACCGATGTCGTGCTGGACGGCAATTTACAGCAACTGCGCCTGCCATAAAATGGGTGTAAAAAAGGCGCTTCTTATTAAGAAACGCCATTATCAGATACTCAAAATAGTTCAAGATGCAGGACGGCGGCAAGTCAGTGAATCCCGATGAGCTTACATGAGTAAGTGATTCGGGTGAGCGCATGCAGCCAACGCATCAGCAACTCGAAGTATGAAGAGTATCAGCGATCACGCTCATCGCGACGCCCGCCAATAGCTGACCAGAAACGGCGGATATGCACGGTGACTTCTTCACGGTCATGATAAAGCTGTTTCGCGAAGATCTCCGCGTTCACACCATTTTCTTTCAGACGTTCGTCGATACGCTCAAGAATGTTAGACACTTCTTCGTAACGCTTTTTCATCGGTAACTTCAGGTTGAAAATCGCCTCGCGACACCAGCCGTTGACCAGCCAGTCACACATCAGCGCAGCCACTTTCGCCGGTTTTTCTACCATGTCACACACCAGCCAGTAGTTTTTGGTACTGGTGGATTTGTAACGGAAGCCGTCTTCACGCAGGTGTATTACCTGACCGGTTTCCATCAGGCTTGGCGCCATCGGGCCGTTATCGATAGCCGTGACCATCATGCTGCGTTGTGTCAGCTGATACGTCCAGCCGCCCGGGCACGCGCCCAAATCGACCGCGTACATACCGCTTGCCAGACGTTCATCCCACTCATCCGCAGGAATAAACACGTGGAAAGCTTCTTCGAGTTTCAGCGTCGAACGGCTTGGCGCTTCGGACGGGAACTTGAGGCGCGGAATACCCATATAGAAAGGTGAGTTGTTATTGCTGTAGGAATACCCCACGTAGCAACAACCCGGCGCGATAAAGAACACATGCACCACAGGACGCAGTGCGTTCTCTTTCTTACCCAGCACCTTGCATTCACGCATCGCTGAGCGCAGCGGCACCGTCAGTTTGCGACAGAACTTAGTCAGTTCTTTGCTTTCATTAGTATCCGGCACTTCGACACGAAGTTCACCACCGTTGGTGATCACGTTCTGAACCATGCCAACGATCGGCGAAACGCGATCTTCCGGCGGTAAATCTTTGAGCAATTCGCCGACGACAATTAACTGACGGGCAAAAATCAGCTCACGGAACGGCAAATTCTTCGCAATCTTGTCAGCATCATCCGGCTGATAGCATTCAAACAGCACATAACCGCTGTTTTCTTTGACGCGGGCAAAACCGAAGATTTCCATCTTTGCGGCTTTGTCGGTAATTTCTGCTGCGCATTCTTTTTCAAAACCCTGACGGCAGTAGAGAGCAACTTTATTCATGGCGTTCGGCCTTTTTCTTCAGGCGCAGTGCGCCGATCAACATCAAAATCCAACCGACCAGAAACAAGGTACCGCCAATCGGAGTTACAAAAACAAATAAACGGAGATGCGACAGCGCCAGACAATAAAGGCTGCCGCTGAACAACACGGTTCCCAGCGCTAAAAAGGCGCTACTCCAGTAGAACCACACATTACGCTGGCGCTGCATCGCAACACCTAAAATCATCACCGCCAGCGTATGAATACTTTGATACGTTAACCCGGTGTGGATCCACGCCATTTCCGCTTCGCCGAGTGACTGACTCAACACATGTGCACCAAAGGCACCGAAAGCAACGTAGATAAAACCGCTGATCGCGGCGAAGATCAACATTGAACGACTGGTCATTATGCGTTACCTGTTATCGTTATTTGCCGATGAAAATCCCAAGTAATCAGTCTGATAAGCAGCCCCAGGACGTTCTATCCCCAGAAACCCGGCCTCAGGCCTGATCGAAACGAAAGCGCAGTTTTTCCTGCTCGCTGGCTGCACGCGCGAGGATCCACTGACGAAAGGCGGCTATTTTACCCAGTTCTGCCTGACTGTCATGACAAACCAGATAAAAAGCATTTTTACTGATCAAAATTTCACTGAACGGACACACCAGGCGTCCGGCCTCAATTTCTGTCTGCGCCATCACATTATTCACCAGCGCAATGCCCTGTCCGTGAACCGCGGCCTGAACCACCATCGCGCTGTGGCTGAAAATGGGTCCCTGCTGAACATTGATCTGCTGTAGCCCAAGCTGTTTGGTGTAGGCCAGCCAGTCGCGGCGTGAAGCATCGTGCAGCAAAGTGTGGTGGCTTAAATCTGCCGGTTCCTTCAGCGGATTATCACTCATCAGTAAAGAAGGAGAACAAACCGGAAGTAAATATTCAGCATATAAACGCTCGGCACGAAGCCCCGGCCAGTTACCCCGACCGTGGAAAATCGCCACGTCTACATCGTCTGACAATTTGTCTTCTTCACGGTCCACAGCCTGGATACGCACATCTATGCCCGGATAAGCTGAGTTAAAGCCAGACAATCTTGGTACCAGCCATTGAATCGCAAAGCTTGGAGGCAAACTCACCGTCAGAGCCCCTTTCGCACTTCGCGCCTGAAGTTTACGTGTCGCCTCATTCAGGGATGAGAATATCTCCTTAATATCCAGATAATAGCTCTGCCCTTCTTCGGTCAGTAACAATGAGCGATTACGTCTGCGAAACAGTTTTAACCCTAAAAAGTCCTCAAGTGACTTGATCTGGTGGCTAACAGCGGCCTGCGTGACGAACAATTCTTCGGCAGCCTTAGTAAAACTAAGGTGTCGCGCTGCGGCATCAAATACACGCAGAGAATTCAAAGGCGGTAAACGTTTTGACATAGAATGAATACTTCTTATTCGCCGGTAAGCGGAGCGCCTGTCCGCGGGTTTAGATATTAGTTTTTTTAATCCGAGACATTATAATTTGTCCGTTGAGGATGTACAGGCAAAAACCTATAGTGGCGCCACTTCCTGAGCCGGAACGAAAAGTAGATTGGTATGAGGATGCTGAAATACTTTTGGCTTGTGGTTGTGATGTTGTGTTTGCAATTGTCTGGCAATCCGGACACGTAGCTTGAATGCTACAAACTTTTCACTTCCTGTACATTACCCTGTCTGTCCAAAGTGATTTTTCAGCACCGCTAATTGCGGTGCTTTTTTTTGCCTGTTTTTCATGGCAAGTTCGGGCGGGGGCAGCATTATGCGGGCGCATAATGTGACAAAACCGGCCTCATCGCAAGAAGAGCCGGTTTTGACATAAAGCGGAACGTGAGGTTACCCCGGATTCAAAGAATCAGGGAGGTTACCTGAGGGATCAGTTCCCTTCTGCCATTTCTTTAACTTCAGATTTATTGATCTGCTGCTTGTTGCCATACGCATCGGTATAACTGATCATACCGGTATCACTGTCCGTGCTAGGTTTGCCCTCAGCAACAATGGTACGGCCATCGTTGGTATGCATCACGTAGTTGCTCGAACAGGCGGCAAGTGTTGTCGTCAGCAGTGCAGCTGAAATTACGGCGGCGATCTTCTTCATCATAGACTCCTTGCAGATTAAAATGCTTTAAATACCTGGTTAGACTCCAGGCTAATGCGTCTAGTCTTCGTAATTCAGCATAACAAACCTCTGATAAATTTCCAGGTAACCATTCCTAAAATGAATAAGCGGCTTGTGTTACAAAAAACCTGCATTTTTTAACTCAGGCCGAAGGATCTGATTTCGTATGACTGACTTTAACCCCGCCGGTTTCCGCCAGCACTTTCCTGCGTTGTCTCAGGGGCAATGCTATCTAGACAGCGCTGCCACGGCACTCAAGCCGCAGGAAGTGATTGACGCTACCGTGAATTTCTATGCACAGGAAGGCGCAACCGTCCACCGCAGCCAGCATCGCGCGGCACAAACGCTGACGGATGAATATGAGCAGGCCAGAGTTCAGATGGCACAATGGATTAATGCGCCGCGAAGCGAAAATATCGTCTGGACGCGGGGAACTACCGAATCGATAAATCTGGTGGCACAAAGCTGGCTGCGTCCGCGCCTGCAACCGGGTGATGAGATTATCGTCAGTCAGGCTGAACATCACGCGAACCTGATTCCATGGCTGATAGTGGCACAACAGTGTCAGGCGCACGTTGTCACGCTGCCGGTAGATCAATACGGCGTTCCGGATATCGTCGCCCTTCCCACCCTTCTGAACGGCAAAACACGCCTTCTGGCGCTAACGCAAATGTCTAACGTGACCGGCGCCATGCCCGATATTGCCCACGCCGTTGAACAGGCACACGCAAATGGCACACCCGTTCTTATCGATGGCGCACAAGGCGTGGTGCATTGCCCGCCCGATGTGCAACGACTCGATATCGATTTTTATGCTTTCTCCGGCCACAAGCTTTACGGACCGACCGGCATCGGCGTGCTGTATGGCAAAACTGAATTACTTGAAGGTATGTCGCCATGGCAGGGTGGCGGGAAAATGCTGACGCAGGCTTCTATGACGAATTTCACGCCTCAGGCTGTTCCCCATCGTTTCGAAGCAGGAACGCCGAATATTGCCGGTGTGATCGGGATGTCTGCTGCACTGAACTGGCTGAAAAATTTCGATCTGCAAGCCGCAGAGAAGTACACCCAACACCTGGCGACACTGGCTGAAGAACAGCTGGCGCAGATTGAAGGTTTCCGCAGTTTCCGCTGCCAGAATTCTTCTGTTTTGGCATTCGATATCACCGGTGTACATCACAGTGATCTGGTGGCGTTACTGGCCGAACAGGCGATTGCCTTGCGCGCCGGGCAGCATTGCGCTCAGCCACTGATGGATGCTCTGGGCATCAGCGGAACATTACGCGCCTCATTTGCACCGTATAATAATGAACAGGACGTTACGCGGCTGGTCGGTGCGGTAAAATATGCCCTCGATTTGTTAGCCGATTAATTCATTGTTTGGGGAATATCATGTCAGCACCACATCCTTTCGGCCACGAGATCACTGAAGCTTCACTGACCGAAAAATTCGCGTCGTTCCGTCAGTGGGAAGACCGCTATCGCCAGTTAATTCTGCTCGCTAAATCCCTGCCGACGCTGGATAACGCGTTGAAAACGCCTGAAAATGAGCTGTCTGGGTGCGAAAATCGGGTCTGGCTGGGCGCAGAAAAAGCAGAGAACGGGACGATGCATTTCTATGGCGACAGTGAAGGTCGCATCGTGAAAGGGTTGCTGGCCGTATTGCTGACGGCAGTAGAAGGCAAAACGCCAGACGAGATCTTAAAGCGTGATCCGCTGGCGCTGTTTGACGTGTTGGGATTGCGTGAGCAGCTCAGCACCAGCCGCTCGAGCGGACTGAATGCGCTGGCAGAAGGCGTCATCACTCTTGCCCGTCAGGCAGCCTGAGCCTGACGCTGTGCTTTCGCCATCATTTTCTTCAGTACATGTGATACCGCGACAAAACCAAACGTCGCGGTAACCATCGTCGCCGCACCAAAGCCAGATGCACAATCCATCCGTTTCGGGCCTTCGGCTGTTGCCCGCGAGGCGCACACTGAGCCATCTGCCTGAGGATACATCAGCGGTTCGCTGGAAAATACACAATCTATCCCGAGCTTACCTTTACTGTTTTTCACCACGTTAAAATCATTTTTCAAACGCTCACGCAGTTTCGCCGCCAGCGGATCCTGAATGGTTTTTGCCAGATCCACGACAGCAATCTGCGTCGGATCGATTTGGCCGCCCGCACCGCCCGTCGTCACTACCGGGATCTTATAACGACGGCAATATGCCAGCAGAGCGGCTTTTGGCCGCACGCTGTCGATGGCATCAATCACATAGCTGAAACCCTGGTTGAGCATTTCAGCCACATTGTCGGGCGTAACAAAATCATCAATGCAGGTGACTTTACACTCCGGATTAATCGCCAGAATGCGCTGCGCCATGATTTCCGTTTTCGCCTGCCCGACATTTTCACGTAACGCATGGATCTGGCGATTGGTGTTAGTGACACACACATCATCCATATCAATCAGCGTGATCGCGCCAATGCCGGTTCGCGCCAGCGCTTCCGCCGCCCATGAGCCCACACCGCCAATACCAATCACACAGACATGCGCCTGCGAAAACAGCTCCAGCGACTGCTGACCATAAAGCCGGGCAGTTCCACCAAAACGTTGCTGATAAGCGTCGGAGTAAGTAGCTGTCATGAAACGATAAACCTCAGTGCGTTGTGTCGAAATCTAGTTGGATGGTGCGTACGCCGTGAACAGCGGCTTGCCATTCTGCGCTGATTTTAACACCCAGACGCGTCCGTAGTGATTATAATATCCTGCTGCATGACCGGCATCAGTCCCAATCCCCTGATACATATCGAAATGTTGCCCTTTAATCGCACCGCCGACATCCAGTGCTACCATCAGACGCATATGATATTTACCGGTAAACTTACCTTTATCGTTAAGCTCCGGCACTTCGGCCAGCAAAGTTGTACCCGCCGGGATCAGCGAACGGTCGGATGCCACAGACGCTTTGGCGATCAGCGGAACACCGCTTGCGCCACGAACCGGGGCGAAAGGTTCCGGTTTAAAGAAGACAAATGACGGGTTTTGTTCCAGCAGCTCGCGGACTTCAGCGGCGCTGTGCGTATCGGCCCACTGACGGATAGCCTGCATCGACATGTTTTCACGCGCGACTTCGCCACGGTCGATCAGCACTTTGCCGATACTGCGGTAAGCATGACCATTTTTGCCTGCATAACCAAAGAACATGAACGGGCGACCATCGCCGTAATCGACATACCCGCTGCCCTGCACTTCCATCATGAAGTTATCCATCAGGGAGTTGGTCCAGGCAATTACGTAGTTATCGCTCAGCGCACCTGAGTAAATAGAAGCGCGGTCAGGCAGACGGCCTCGTTTTGGCGGCATACGGTATAGCGGATACTGGAATTCACCCTGACGGGTATAACGTGCCTGCACAACCGGCGTGTAATAGCCGGTCAGCTGCACGTTACCGAAATTATCGGCTCCTTCCATCTGATAGGCACTGATGCCGTACTGGCTCAGGTTGCGGGTATCCGCGCCGGAACGTAACCATTGTTCGACGGCCTGGAATGTCGTGTTATTACGACCATATAAAGAAGAAGAGGCAATTTGAACTGCGGCAACCTGATTAGAGTAATCCAACGCATTGACCGGTTTGCCTGTCGCATTCGGCTCATTGACGTATTCAAGCGCATTATCCAGACGACCATCTTTATACTGTTGGCCACGGTCGGTTGGTCGCGAGGAACATCCCGCCAGTACCGCTATCACCAGACCACCCAGCAGATATTTACTCCAACGTCCTTTCATTATTGCCGCGCTCTCTTACTTTCAGGAAAATGACTGGCGAAACGATAACAAACGGCCTATCAGAAAGGAATTGCCATAGCCGAAAAAAGTGTGCTGAGCCAAATTGGGCATCAAACGGCGATTTTACGGATAAAAAATCAGCAACTAAGTGCTTTATTTGAATAAATAAAAAAAAGGGTTGCACGAAATCTCATGGGGAGTATAGTTCGCCTCCATCGGACGCGGGGTGGAGCAGCCTGGTAGCTCGTCGGGCTCATAACCCGAAGGTCGTCGGTTCAAATCCGGCCCCCGCAACCAACTACTAAAAATCAGTACAATTAAGCTGTAAAGTAAAACATCAGACACCTTAACGGGTGTTTTTTTGTATCTGGATTCCGCTAAACAACGGGAATGAACTTCCCGTGTTACACCTGACTCATCCCCTCGCAGACATTCCGCCCTGAGCGAAATACGCCCTGATACCCGCCAGAATCGATTCGGCCACCTGCTGTTGAAAATGTGCCGTACGAAGTTTTTTCTCTTCATTGATATTACTGATAAACGCGGTCTCGACCAGAATCGAGGGAATATCTGGCGCTTTCAGCACCGCGAATCCCGCCTGATCGACTTTGTTTTTGTGCAGATGGTTAATCTTGCCCATTCGCGTCAGCACTTCTTTACCGAATTTCAGGCTGTCACTGATGGTCGCGGTCTGAACCAGATCAAACATCGTATGATCGAGATAACGGTCGCCGCTTTTACTGACGCCCCCTATCAGGTCAGATTCATTCTGGGTTTGTGCCAGAAAACGCGCCGCTGAACTGGTAGCGCCCTTGGTTGATAAGGCAAAAACAGATGAGCCTTTGGCTGCCCGGCTGGTAAATGCATCCGCATGAATGGAGATAAAGAGATCAGCCCGCAGCTTTCGCGCCTTCGCCACTCGGACTTTCAGCGGAATAAAGACATCTTCATTACGTGTCATATGTGCTTTCATATTGGGCTCGCGCGCAATCAGCTTCTGTAACCTGCGGCCAATCTGCAACACCACATCTTTCTCACGCGTTTTATACTTACCTATTGCGCCCGGATCTTCACCGCCATGGCCGGGATCGAGCATGATCACCAGCGGCCTGCTGCGCCCTGCCTGCCCGTCTTTCTTTGTTTCCGGCGGCAGCGTTCTCGCCACATCCCCGCGATTATAATCTTCCAGCAACGCCAGCAATGGATCGTCCTGTGCACTGACCTCCCCTTCTTCCGGGTAGAGATCGACCACCAGCCGGTTATGGAATTCAGCGACCGGTTTCAGCGTGAAGACATGCGGACTAATGGCTCGTTTCAGTTCCAGCACCATGCGGACCGTCTTGGTATCGAACTGCCCTACCCGAGCCTGACGGATATAGGGGTCACTTTGCTGAACTTTCTCACCGAGGCCCTTGAGCACGCTGTTGAGATGAACACCCTCGATATCAATCACCACCCGTGGCGGGGAACTGAGCAGAAACTGCTTATATTTTAAGGGAGTACTGGATTCGAGAGTAATGCGGGTATACGTCGAGGAAGGCCAGATGCGTACCGCGATAACCTGTGAGCTGGCGGCAAAACCCACTTTACTCACACTCAGCATCCAGGAGGCAGCTACGGTTTGAAGAAGGCGTCGTCGTCCGGGATTGTGAATATCGTCAGTCATGCAGTCTCAAAAATATCTAAAAGTAAAAAACAGGTGATAAAAAAATCAGTTTGCGAATTCTAACGAATCAAATCCCGCATGTCATTCCCAAACATTTATTATATTTATCAATTTGTTGACGGTTTGTAATCATTGTTAATTCAAAAACAGAGATTTCTTACTTGCCACACGCCCCTAAAAGAATAAAAATACAAAAATTACGAATAAAAATTCAAATGAGGTTTTGCCGTGAAGGAACGTAGTACTGAACTGGTTCAGGGATTTCGCCACTCAGTTCCCTATATCAATGCTCACCGTGGCAAAACTTTCGTTGTCATGCTCGGTGGAGAAGCCATTGAACATGAAAACTTCAGCAATATCGTCAATGATATCGGGCTGTTACACAGCTTAGGCATTCGTCTGGTGGTCGTTTATGGTGCCCGCCCGCAGATTGATGCGAACCTTGCTGAGCACAATTACGAACCGATTTACCATAAAAACATCCGTGTCACCGACGCCCGTTCTCTTGAACTGGTCAAGCAGGCTGCCGGGCTTTTACAGCTCGATATCACTGCACGACTGTCGATGAGTCTGAATAATACGCCGCTGCAAGGCGCGCACATCAACGTGGTCAGCGGTAACTTTATTATCGCCCAGCCGCTGGGGGTGGATGACGGCATCGATTACTGCCACAGCGGACGTATTCGTCGCATCGACGAGGAGGCGATTCATCGCCAGCTCGACAGCAATGCCATTGTGTTGCTCGGTCCGGTTGCCGTTTCCGTCACCGGTGAAAGCTTCAATCTGACATCAGAAGAAGTGGCCACGCAGATGGCGATTAAGCTTAAGGCCGAGAAAATGATCGGTTTCTGTTCTTCCCAAGGGGTCATCAATGAGGAAGGTAATATCATTTCCGAATTATTCCCGAATGATGCGCAGGAAAGAATTGATCAGATGGAATCCAGTGGCGATTATCTTTCCGGCACCGTTCGCTTCCTTCGTGGTGCGGTGAAAGCCTGCCGCAGTGGTGTTCGTCGTAGCCACCTGATCAGTTATCAGGAGGACGGTGCGCTGGTTCAGGAATTGTTCTCCCGCGATGGCATTGGTACGCAAATCGTTATGGAGAGTGCTGAGCAAGTGCGTCGCGCCACCATTAATGATATCGGGGGAATTCTTGAACTGATCCGTCCACTGGAGCAACAGGGTATTCTGGTGCGCCGTTCCCGCGAACAGCTGGAGATGGAGATCGATAAATTTACCATTATCGAACGGGATAACCTCACGATTGCCTGCGCCGCGCTTTATCCGTTCCATGACGAAGGGATTGGCGAAATGGCCTGCGTGGCCGTTCATCCGGACTACCGCAGTTCTTCACGCGGTGAGATGTTGCTACAGCGTGTAGCCAGTCAGGCAAAAATGATGGGGCTTAACCGTCTATTCGTCCTGACAACGCGCAGCATACACTGGTTCCAGGAGCGCGGTTTTAAACCGGCAGAAGTCGACGTGCTGCCGATTCAGAAACAGGAAATGTACAACTATCAGCGTCGTTCCAAAATTCTGATTTCTGAGCTGTAATGTTACCCGTTGAACGGTGAATTGCAGAAAACAAAATGGACGCAAATGCGTCCTTTTTGTTTTCTATGGTTTGCCGGTTATTCCGCGGATTTGGATCCCAGCGTCTTCTGCAATGTTGATGTATCCGGCCAGGTTTTGAAGCCTTCCGGTGCGGCATATTGCGGAGTTTTGCTGTCATTGCCCGAAACCTGAGACAACATCGCCAGCCCTTCCTGTTTAATCACTGCTTTCTGGAAGTAATCCGCCAGCTGGGTTTGTGTCAGACCTGCAATCACGCGAATGACATTCGCCCTGGTATCAAATTGCGGATTCCCGCGACTGAAATCATTACCGAATCTGTCAGCTTCCTCATCCAGCGTTTGCGGGTTTTGCTGCATTTCATTGACCAGCCCCTGCTTATACTGCAGGAATTCAGCATCCTTCATTTCACGCAGGCGCTTTTCGGCTTGCGGATAAAATGCCAGATAACGCTGATACAGATAGTCCGGTTGCTTGCTGTTGCTTTGCAGCAGGAAACCGATACCCCACTGTTTTCCGACAGGAATTGGGAAAGCAAAGACAGCGTATCCCAGTTGCTCCTGAGTGCGCAGCTGGCTGTAGAACCATGGTTGAATAATCTGACCGAGCAGCGCGCTGTATCCCATACTTTGCACTTCATCGTAGCCTGTTGGCACATAAACAGCAGCCAGCGCGGAATCAGAACTGGTACCGACACGCTGAATATTGGCTTTAACCGGCTCAGTCACCTGCGCCTGTTCACCCCGCCACCATTTGTCACCGTGGGCGCCGAGCTTTTGCATAATCTGTTGCGACATGGCTTTAACCTGACCGGCAGTCATGTTACCGACAACCATCATTTCGACGGCGGCATGATGGACCAGTTGCTCACGGTAGGCATTCACGTCTTCAAGTGTGATAGCGGAAACCAGTTTTTCGCGCTCACTGCGTTCGGTATAAGGCACACGGGAGAGCAACTGAACGGGCTGTAATGCCAGCTCAAATGCTTTTCCTTTATCTGCTGAAGCCAGACGTTCGAGATACCAGGATTTCGCCTGATCCAGTTGTTCCTGCGTCGGTTTAAAATCTGGATAGTTATCTACCAGCGCCGCCAGCAGATCAGGCAGACACTCGGTAAAACCTGTGGCAGTAAATTGCAGGCCATTGTCCGGTGATGTCCCGAATGTGATACCGCCAATAGAGGCCTGATAGCTCAGCTGATCAAAAGCCACACCGGTCAGATAATCCGTCAGACCATATAGCACCTGATTTTTTGCCGTACTCAGCGCCTGGTCGTTGCGGAAAGAAACGGTCACATTGGCTTTTGGCTCATCAGCAAAGTATCTGCTGGGCATGTAGAACACCCGCAAACCTTTATCGTCCACCAGCAGTTCAGGTTTTGTGGCCTTAGAATCTTTGCTCACCAGCGCAAGTGACTTCGGGATATAAGGATTCAGTGCCGGCAAGGACAATGAAATACTCTGTCCAAGAGTTTTCCATTGCTCATAAGTCTGAGGCGGCACTTTATCGACCTCATAAGGTGCATTCACGAAATAAGCCATTTTATTGTGCGGCTCATTTGGACTGATTATCCAGTACCGTGCATTTTGCGGCGTCATTTCATCCAGACGGGATTCAATGGCTTTAGGGTCGTACTGATCCGTCAGATAAGGCGAGTCGAGAACATGCTCAACTGGCACACGCAGCATGGTATCGACCAGCCATTCGACATAATCCATATCCCGCGTTAATGCCGGATACCGGTAATCAAGCGCCATCACATGCGCAATTTCATCGAAATAAGGCTTATCAATACCCTTAGAGCGCATCTCGTTGAGATAGTTAAATATGGCGGCAATCACGGTATCACGCTGTGCAAGTCCCTTCTCCGTCAGTGAAACCGAGATATTGAAGACGCCCATATTACGGTTAACCATCGGATCCGCACCGGCGCTGATCCCGTCGGCATAACCTTGTTTTTGTAGCCAGTCGGAGAGTGTATTCGGACTACGGTTGCCAATCAGATAGCTAATATAGGTGTCTGTTTTACTACGAAAATCTGCACTATTGTTATCAATGGCAAACTCAATACGTAATTCTTTGCGAGGCTGGGCAGGAACAAAATGGATGAACTCTCCTTTCTGTTCAGCGGTTAAAGTGGGCACCGTAATCGGTGGAACCACGGCGTGATGATTAGCTATCTGCCCGAAGGTGGTTGAGGCCAGCTCTGCCAGTTCCGGTAAAGACTTGTTGCTGTAAATCACACCGACCATCAGGTTAGCGGAATAATAGCGGTGATAAAAAGCCGTCAGTTGATCGTGCAGCTTACTGCCGGGTTTATCTTTTAGCGTATCCAGATTTCCCCCCGCAAAACGGGCTGCAGGATGCTCAGGATTTAAGGTTTCTGCACGCACCTGCGCCATTCGCATGCCGTCACGCGAGCGCGCCATGGTCAGCTCTGCGTTCACTGCATTTCGCTCCCGGTCGCCGTTGGCGGGATCTAGTAATGGTTCGCCAATGGCATCGGAAAGACGGTCTACCGCTTCAGGCAGGGCATCATTTTCGACTTCCAGATAAAAAGCCGTGCGGTATGAAGCCGTACTGCCGTTATGGCTGCCACCATGCTTTTTGAGAAACTCCGAGAGGCTTTCCGGTTGAGGGTATTTCTTCGAGCCCATCAGCAACATGTGTTCGGTATAGTGGGCCAGACCTAACTGAGAATCAGGGTCTTCCAGCGAACCCACGGGAATAGCCAGTGCAGCGAGTGACTTGGGGGCTTGAGGGTCAGATACCAGCAAGACGGTCATGTCATTGGCCAGTTTGATGGCCTGATACTGACGCGGGTCGTTCTGACTTTTATTGATAGCTTGTGCATAAGGCTGCCAGTCGGCTGCACTCGAAACAACAGGGGCCCAAAAGGTCAATAACAACAGTAACCCGGAAATTCGGGTAACCTGTTTTAACATTGCCACTCTCCCTCAATCAAATAAACGTGCCACACGGGCAATAAATACGCGGTTCAATAACAGATGAACCTCAACAAGCTGTTTTGAGCAGTTGAGTCTGTTCAGACCCCGCAGAAACAGGATAGTTGTGAAAAAAACCGAATCGGGACTTTCTTCCTGTGTTCCGTCACGTTTTAGCCATAAAGCCAAATCCTACCAATAGGTAAAAATCACTTAGTTAAACCACTCTAAGCTGTTAAAACACCATTGCAAGCAGCTTGACGGTATTTTTGCTTCTCACGTGTAGGCTTTTACTCTCTTTTTCAGGGTGCAAATTTGCATTCCAGCCGATGCAATACTGCCTGATATTTTGCGGGCGTTTGCACGATTACCTGTACCCGCTGGCATAACTGACACGCGGAAACCCCCGAAAACTGATAATTCCAGTTTTCCGCCAGAGGCTCTGTCCCCTTCCCGCTCGCAGCGTGCGCTTCGAGCTGAGAATGTGCTTCTGTCCATGCTTCCTGAGTCTGCCACTGGCGCATAAAACCATAGGTCAGCGACTGGTAGTAATTCATCAGCCCGAGAAGGGATACAGACAGCAATAGCATTGCGATCAGCGCTTCGGGCAGGCTGAAACCCTGTTGCCCGGTACCGTCATCAGTCATTGCAAACCTGCTCATCTGCCTCCGGACAAAAGTCCAGCCATCCCTGTTTCAGCGGTGAAAAACTCAGTTTTCCGTCCGCCTGTTTTTTCATGCTGGCTTGCTGAAACAATTTCACAGTTGCCTTACCTTCGCCCGTGGTTCCTTCTGCGCGAAGAACATAGACATCCTGTCGGAGTGAAGCGCGAACACAAACCCTGCCGCCATCGGAGGAAATGAGCATTGCCGGTACGTCCTGACACTGCCAGCGGGCATCACTAAAAGCCTTCCAAGGCTGACTAATGCCCCAGGCTAAGGCAGAAGACGCATTTTCCCAGGCGATAACAAAACGGTGCTGATTAGAGGTCAGCGCCAGGCCGGCAGAAAGCTGCTGTTGCAATGAACTGAGGGCAATTAATGCCAGCCCCATCATCACCATGATGCTCAATATCATGGCACTTCCCTTTTGCCTAAAGAGACTGTCGACCTTCTTTGCCTCAGTCATAACGAGCGCCCTGCCACCATTTCCGCCACTTTCCGGTGGACAGTAGGGTTATTGCTCCAGCGAGCTTCAAGTTGCAGCGAATACAATCCGCCGGAAGCTTCTGCGGAGGATTCTTTTACGCTGAAGTTCATGACACTGACTTCAGAGGGATCGAGCAGTTTCTCCCAACCTGAACTGCCGCAATCTGCCGCTCCCCGCTGGATCTCAAATCCCCCCTGCCGTAAGCGGTAACCAAAATATTCCGAATCTGCTGTACCGGGCTTTTCCCACCGGCCATTGCGATTCAGGTCATAAAGGATGATGACACAGGAGCCTTCCGGTTCTCCCCCGGCATGCCCCACAATGACCGGTTTACCCTCGCAACTGCCATTACAAAAACCGGCACGCCGGAGATCTTTGGCGATAGCAAAAACAGTCTGATGCAATAGCTGGTCTAGCTGATAGTGCCTTCCCAGGCTCTGGCTTCTCTGACGCATCAGTGGATAAATTTGCGCAGCGCTGAGCATCAGCATGCTGCCGATACTCATCGCAATCATGATTTCCGGCAGTGTGAATCCGCGAGAGGCTACTGGCACAGGCTAATCCCCAGCAATGGTTTGTCTTCGCTGCATATCCGCAGTCGCCCTCTTGCTGAAAGTACGAGACGCAAACTACCCGCTGAATTTTTTAACGTTAAGCGCCCTGCCATCGCGGCATTTCGCAGCCCGTAGAATCCCATTGATTTGTCGGCGAGACCGGACAACTCAATGTCATGTTCCTCTGTGACAAAGATTTTACCGGTAGCATTGTGACAATCAGAAGGGCGCGGGCCGTAACCGACACATCCGTCTTTGCCACCAATTGCCCACAATACCGCTGAAAGATTGTAATTATTGGCCTCAGACTGAACACCATAAAGATACAATCGAAGACGCTGGGCGTGTTGTTCAAGCCTGATTGCCTGCTGGTAACCGCGCCAGCTTTGCGTTCCCCACAATGTGCATATGGCGACCAAAGCCACCACAACCATCATTTCTATCAGTGACATCCCGCGTTCCCCTTTGCACCTGGTTGCAATCATGTTGTTTGTCTTCATGCCGTCAGGGTAGGCGGTTAAATTTGTTCTGCTACCGGCAAAGTGGTTTTTTACGGCATGTCTCCGGAACAATTAGCGCAACATAATGCACACAACAAAAATGTTGCGTGACGTCTCGCAGGAATAGCATTTGGCTTTAAATCGGAGTTGGAATATTCAGGAAATGGCGTACAAAGTGCGGCAGAGGGTAAAAGCTGGATACAAGAGAAATGACCGCCTGACAGGTGCGTCAGGCGGCAGACAACGAAGGATCAGATAGCGACAGGTGCTTTGATTGCCGGGTGCGGATCGTACCCTTCAATCTCGAAATCTTCGAAGTTGTAATCAAACAGGGAGGCCGGCTTGCGCTTGATGACAAGTTTTGGCAATGCGCGGGGTTCACGCGTCAGTTGCAGATGTGTCTGCTCCATGTGGTTGCTGTACAGATGGGTATCGCCACCCGTCCAGACAAAGTCACCCACTTCGAGGTCGCATTGTTGCGCCATCATATGTACCAGCAGCGCGTAGCTGGCAATGTTAAACGGCAGACCGAGGAAGATATCGCATGAACGCTGATACAGCTGGCAGGACAGTTTCCCGTCCGCTACATAGAACTGGAAGAAAGCGTGGCACGGCGCCAGTGCCATCTGATCCAGCTCGCCGACGTTCCATGCTGACACGATAATACGACGTGAGTCAGGGTCTTTTTTCAGTTGCTCGACAACATTCGCCAGCTGGTCAACTTGCTTGCCGTCAGCCGCGCCCCAGGCACGCCACTGCTTGCCATATACCGGACCGAGGTCGCCGTTTTCATCGGCCCACTCGTCCCAGATGCTGACATTGTTTTCACGCAGATAAGCGATGTTAGTTTCACCCTTCAGGAACCAAAGGAGTTCATGAATGATTGAGCGCAAATGACAGCGTTTGGTGGTGACCAGCGGAAAACCTTCCTGCAAGTTGAAACGCATCTGATGACCAAAAATCGACAACGTGCCAGTACCGGTACGGTCGGCTTTAGGGGTGCCCTCATCGAGCACTTTCTGCATTAAATCCAGATACTGTTTCATGTTACCTCACGACAATTGTTTCTGCGGACGGCGATATGCCCAGACCATCATAATCAGGCCAATAACGACCATTGGGATGGACAGAACCTGTCCCATGCTGATGATCCCGTCAAACAGGCCGAGCTGTGCATCCGGCTGGCGGAAGTGTTCAACGATGATGCGGAATAAGCCATAACCGATCAGGAACAAGCCTGATACCGCGCCCATCGGGCGAGATTTACGAATAAATACGTTCAGGATGATAAACAGTACAATACCTTCGAGCAGCAGTTCATACAGCTGGGAAGGATGGCGCGGAAGCACGCCGTACTGGTTCAGCAGCGGCTGCCATTTCGGGTCAGCGGCGGCAATCGCGATATCTTCCTGACGCGAACCTGGGAACAGCATCGCCCATGGCACATCCGTGGTTACGCGACCCCAGAGTTCACCATTGATAAAGTTGCCGAGACGGCCTGCGCCCAGACCAAACGGGATCAGCGGTGCGATAAAATCGGAAACCTGGAAGAAGTTGCGTTTGGTGCGACGCGCAAAAATCAGCATGACCACGATCACGCCAATCAGGCCGCCGTGGAAGGACATACCGCCGTCCCACACTTTGAAAAGATAGAGTGGATTTTCGAGGAATAGAGGCAGGTTGTAGAAGAATACGTAACCGATACGACCACCGAGGAAGACACCGAGGAAACCTGCGTACAACAGGTTTTCAACTTCGTCTTTGGTCCAGCCGCTGCCTGGCTTGTTGGCACGGCGTACAGCCAGCCACATTGCGAAGACAAAACCGACCAGATACATCAGTCCGTACCAGTGAAGAGATACCGGTCCGATTGAGAAAATCACCGGGTCAAACTGGGGAAACGCCAGATAGCTGTTGCTCATCTATCACCACAAATTGTTTATCATTATTGCCCGGTCAGGGGCCAGCAGGGAGCGAATAGTAGCATAGCCGGAAGGTTTTCCGGGGCTAAGCCGCTGGAAAAGTTCTGTAAAAAATCTTCTCATCCTGCGCCAGATTGCGATCAGGATGAGAGTAACAGGGCAGCGAATGCGAAGTCCGGCGCTTATTTACCGCCGCGGATCAGACCACCCAACCCACGTCTTTCCATAAACGCGGCGGTCATATGACGCACGTCCGTGGTGAAATGCGCCTGTAATACGCGTCCGGCAAGTTCTTCGGCATCGTTCAATTCGATACGGCGCAACAGGTATTTTACACGGGCGACACTGCGTCCGTTCATGCTGAGATTACGGAACCCCATACCAGTAAGCAGTAATGCCCCCATCGGATCGCCCGCCATTTCTCCACACAAACTGACATCCAGTCCGGCGACTTCTGCACTGGTAATTATCTGCTTGAGCACGCGCAGCATTGCCGGATGCAGGCTGTCATAAAGCCCGGCAACGCGGGTGTTATTGCGATCAACCGCCAGCAGATATTGCGTTAAATCGTTAGTGCCGACGGAAATAAATTCTACCCTTCCAGCCAGCGCAGGCAGCATAAAGACCATTGAAGGGACTTCAATCATAACGCCAAGACGTGTGCGCGGAAGCTCGTAACCGAGTTGTTCCTCCACTTCCCGTCCTGCACGGTCGATTAAACGACGCGCCTCATCAATCTCTTCAAGACTGGTTACCATGGGCAGCAGAATGCCGAGATTACCGGTCGCCGCATTCGCACGCAGCATCGCGCGCACCTGAATCAGGAAAATTTCCGGCTGGTCGAGGGTAATGCGGATGCCACGCCATCCCAGACAAGGGTTCTCCTCGCTGATTGGCATATACGGAAGTTGTTTATCAGACCCAATATCCAGCGTGCGCAGTGTCACCGGCTTTTGCGGGAACAATTGCAACATGCCCTGATATTGCGCGACCTGTTCTTCTTCGGAAGGGAAGCCGCTTTGCAACATGAACGGTATTTCAGTGCGGTACAGCCCGACGCCATCGACGCGGCTGCCGAAAAGTTTTTCGTGATCCGCACTCAGACCGGCATTGAGCATCACTTTCACCCGTTCGCCGCTTTTCAGCGCGGCGGGCTGCTCAACGTCATCTTCAGCTTTCTGGCTCAGCTCCATTTCTTCGCTGATCAGACGCTTGTATTCCGTGACCAGCACGGGTTCCGGATCAATGAGCAACTCACCGCGATAGCCATCAACAATCAGCTGCCGCTGGCTGAGCAGCGCAGGCTGAATATCGGCGCCCATGATGGTCGGTACGCCCATTGCCCGCACCAGAATCGCCGCGTGGGAGTTGGCCGCACCGTCGCGAACCACGACACCGGCCAGCCGGTCTTGCGGCACTTCAGCCAGCAATGTGGCGGTCAGCTCATCGGCGACCAGAATAAAGCGCTCAGGCCACTGAGTATTGCCCTGAATGGTATCGTCGAGATGGAAGACCAGTCGCTGGCCCAGCGCACGTAGGTCGCTGCCGCGCTCGCGTAGGTAGGTATCCTGTAAGCTGGCAAACTGAGCGGCAAACTCTTCAACCACCTTTTTGACCGCCCATTCCGCCACTGCACCCTGATCAATCTGGGCGAACAATTCGCGCTTGAGACGCGCATCGTTAAGTAAGTGGGAATAGAGATCGAAAATCGCGGCGCTTTCTTTCTGCGCGCTGGCGCTAAAACGTTTACTGAAACGCCGGAATTCGGCACCGGCATCTTCCAGTGCGCGCGTCAGGCGTTCACGTTCACGCACCGTATCCAGCGTGGACGCCATATAAACATGCTCGAGCGAAGGCTGCGAGCTGTCCTGCCAGCCGATACCAATCGCCACACCCGGCGAAGCCGCAAGCGCGCGGACACGGGTCTGACGAAAGCGTCCGTAAAGCACATTCAGTTGTGCCTGAGAAAGGATCGCAGCCAGCTGCGTCGCCAGCGTGACCAAAAATGACTCTTCACTTTCATCGAACTGGCGGTGTTCGCGTTGCTGAATAACCAGCACGCCAAGTAACTGACGCCGGTGGATGATCGGCACACCTAAAAAGGATCGGAAAAGATCTTCTTTTACGGCAGGAATATATTTGAAGCTGGGGTGGCTCTGCGCATCGGCAAGGTTAATAGGCTCGGCCAGACGCCCTACCAGACCGACTATCCCCTGATCAAACGCCAGGGTAATAGTCCGCCCGCGAGGTTTTTTCAAACCTCGCGTCGCCATCAGGTAATAACAACGTCGGTCATTGTCAGCGAGATAGACGGAACACACTTCGGTGTCCATCGCCAGGCAGGTTTCATTGACCAGTACATCCAGCGCATCATTAAGGCTGGACGCCATTGCTACCTTTTCAACAATTTCTCGCAAACGCGTGAGCATCTCTTCGTGACTTAGCCTCTTTTACGACGATAAGCGGGCGATGTCTTGGGAAGGGAAACTTCCTGCATCGGCATAATCGTGGTGGAGAACTCTTTCATGACGCGGCGGTAAACATCGCGTTTAAAAGAAACCACCTGACGAACCGGATACCAGAAACTCACCCAACGCCAGCCATCAAATTCAGGCGTACTGCTACGCTGCATATTGATATCAGCATCGTTACACATCAGTTGCAGCAAGAACCATTTTTGCTTTTGGCCGATACAAACCGGCTTTGTGTCCCAACGCACCAAACGTTTTGGCAATTTATAACGTAACCAGTTACGGGTCGAAGCCAGAATACGTACATCTTTACGGCCAAGCCCCACTTCCTCAAACAGCTCGCGGTACATGGCCTGCTCAGCGGTTTCACCGGGGTTTATGCCCCCTTGCGGAAACTGCCAGGAGTGCTGACCGTAACGTCTGGCCCACAATACCTGACCCTGCTTGTCACAGATTACGATACCAACATTCGGGCGGTAGCCATCATCATCGATCACCGGACTACCTCAATAGCTTAAAATCATAGATGTTCTGATTGTTTCATACTACCAACAGGCGGTAAACCACTGGTTAATGCCGATGAGCATGAATAAAAATGGGATAACTTACCGATATTCTCAAAGTTATAAACAGATTTGGGGAAACACTCCGGATTTTATTCACTTTTTCTGTGGATAGGTATGTGAAGAACTTAAGAGTAAGCGGGGTAAAACTCTCCTGAACTAATTTTGATTGAGAAAGAGAGAGCAAATAAAATCGCTATAAATCAAAACAGTAAATGCGATTAATCAAGTTATCCCACGGTCAAAAATGAGAGTTATCTCACAACACGCAGTGACCTGGTGAAAGATCCACCAATGTCGTTTTTATCCACAGCGATCGTTTAAAAGTTGACGTGATCAAAGCAAAAATTGGATAAAACCCCTTCCGTCAAGCCTGTAAATCGAACCAGTGATCGTTCAGAGGCAGGGTTATCCAAGAAATCTGTGGATAAGTAGGGGGGAGATCCTGTTTATTGTCGCCTTCAACAGGTGATCAACCTAATCAAATGTGAACTGAAGAGAACAGAAAGCCGAAAAAAACCTAAGGCAAATCATGCTATTATTTCATTGCTCCACAGGGATAATTTTTTATTCATTGTGCCTGCACAAAGCAGTACAAAAATTAATCATTTAATTGAGCGTTGTTTTTTATGTCTATTCCTTTACCTGCCACCACACCGCCCCACCACGAACAGGAGCTGCTGCAACGCGCGCAATCGCTGGCGGGTCACACGCTGGGCGAGCTGGCTGAGCATGCGGGACTGCCTATTCCGGAAAATCTTAAGCGGGAGAAAGGCTGGGTCGGTATGTTGCTGGAAGTTTATCTTGGTGCGATAGCCGGCAGTAAACCTGAGCAGGATTTCGCTGACATCGGTATTGAGCTGAAAACTATTCCGGTTGATTCACGTGGCAGACCGCTGGAAACCACCTTTGTCTGCGTCGCGCCGTTGACCGGCAACAGCGGTGTAACCTGGGAAAACAGCCATGTGCGCCATAAGCTGGCGCGGGTATTATGGATACCCGTCGAAGGCGAACGTCAGATCCCGCTGGCAGAGCGGCATATTGGCGCACCTTTATTGTGGCAGCCTTCGCATGAAGAAGATGAACAGCTGCGTCAGGACTGGGAAGAGCTGATGGATTTGATTGTGCTCGGCAAAGTAGAAACAATTACGGCCCGTCATGGCGAGTTTTTGCAAATCCGGCCAAAAGCCGCAAACAGTAAAGCGCTTACTGAAGCCATCGGCGAATTCGGGCAACCGATCCTGACGCTGCCACGCGGTTTTTACCTAAAGAAACGTTTTACCGCGGCGCTGCTGGCCAGGCACTTTTTGCTTTGATCGCCGTATTTAGAAAATTTTAATCACCTTTTCTGCTACTTTTGAAACCTTTTGCTACGCTAAAATCTGACACTCTTGTTGTGCATAAAAGGAATGATAATAATGATGAAGAAAACATTGATGATGGCCGGTGCTGCAATGCTGGTTTTTACCCTGGCAGGTTGCGCCAGTGATTACGTCATCTCGACCAAAGACGGCAGCATGATCCTGACCGATGGCAAGCCAAAGCTGGATAAATCCACCGGTTTGCTGAGCTATACTGATGAACAAGGCAATGAACGCCAGATCAACAACGACAACGTCAGTCAGGTCATGAAGCGTTAAATCAGGGCTGAACCCTGTCCGATGAGAGCCGGTTTTTACCGGCTCTTTTGCTCTTCCCCCGTCCTGCTCAGATTACCGGCACTCTCTGCCACTTCCCCCTGATGATTCCCTTGTATATAGTCAGCTGAGGCGCTTTTTCATTAGCCTGACATTCTCAGATATAAAGGAAAACCGGCAATGCAATATCACCGTATACCCCACAGTTCTTTAGAAGTGAGCTTACTGGGACTTGGCACCATGACTTTTGGTGAACAAAACAGCGAAGCCGACGCCCATCAGCAGCTCGATTACGCCGTTTCAGCAGGCATCAATCTGATTGATACCGCTGAAATGTACCCCGTTCCGCCGCGTCCTGAGACGCAGGGGCTGACAGAAAGTTATATCGGCAGCTGGCTCAAAGCGCGTGGCAACCGTGAGAAGATTATTCTGGCGAGTAAAGTTGCCGGACCTTCGCGTGGTAATGACAACGCTATCCGACCGGGCCAGATGCTGGATCGTAAAAATATCCGCGCAGCGCTGGATGCCAGCCTGAAGCGTCTGAACACAGATTATCTGGACTTGTACCAGCTGCACTGGCCGCAGCGTCAGACCAACTTCTTTGGCAAACTGAGTTATCAGTACACCGAAGAACAGTCTCCGGTGACCTTGCTGGAAACGCTTGAAGCGCTGAATGAACAGGTACGCGCCGGTAAAATCCGCTACATCGGTGTTTCCAACGAAACCCCGTGGGGCGTGATGCGTTACCTGCAACTGGCAGAGAAACACGATCTGCCGCGTATTGTTTCCATTCAAAACCCGTACAGCCTGCTGAACCGCAGCTTTGAAATCGGTTTGTCAGAAATCAGCCAGCACGAAGGCGTCGAACTGCTGGCGTATTCCAGCCTGGCATTCGGTACGCTGAGCGGCAAATACCTGAACGGTGCGAAACCGGCCGGTGCGCGTAATACGCTGTTCAGCCGTTTCACCCGTTACTCTTCACCGCAGGCAGAAGCGGCGATTGCCGAATATGTGGCGCTGGCGAAGAAACGCAATCTGGATCCTTCGCAGATGGCGCTGGCCTTTGTGCGTCAGCAACCGTTCGTGGCCAGCACACTGCTCGGCGCGACGACAATGGAACAGCTGAAGATCAACATCGACAGTCAGGATCTGACGCTCGATGAAGAAATCCTCACTGACCTGGAAAATATCCACAAGCGCTTCACCATTCCTGCGCCGTAAGCTCCGGTAACAGGCCATAAAAAAGGGCGCTCAGCGCCCTTTTCTTTTGATAAAAACCTTCACGCCAGACGGCGTTTCTGCATATTCTTCCAGATCCACAATCCGGTAATCGCCAGCGCGAAGACCACACCAAATCCGATGCCAATCGCCACGACCGGTGCGCCTGCCATTACCACCAGCGAATACAGGCCCAGCATCAGCAGCATGGCGGTGTTTTCACCGAGATTCTGTACGGCAATCGCATTACCCGCACCGACGGAAATTTTACCGCGATGCTGCAACAGGGCGTTCAGCGGCACCACGAAGAAGCCACCCAAAATCCCCACGACGACCAGAACGATATAAGAGCTCAGCATGCTGGTTTGCAGCGCAAATAACACCACCGCGATACCGATAGCGACACCGGCAGGCAGGCAGCGCTTCACGGTTTCCAGACGGATTAATTTCGCCGCAGCGCCCGCACCAAACACGATCCCGATAGCGACCATCGCATTCAGCAGCGTGGGCGTTTTGTTATCGGTAATGCCCAGCGCCACCGGCACCCACAGCACCAGCAGGAAACGCAGCGTCACGCCTGCGCCCCAGAACAAGCTGGTACCGACCAGGGAGAAGCGCGTTTCGCCATCCTGCCACAAGGTTTTACAGGCAGCGAAAAATGTCCGGCTCATTTTTGCCGGATTCCACGACTGTCCCGGTCGTGCCGGATTCAATTTTGGAATAAACCAGTTTGCCGCAACCGCCGCGCCGTAGGCCAGCACGCAGATACCGAGCGCCGCCAGAATGCTCCAGTCGGCCAGTGCGCCACCGGCCACTGAACCCAGCAGGATCGCCGCTATGGTGGAAGCCTCCATCAGGCCGTTGGCTTTCACCAGCTGTTCGCCACTGGCGATTTCACCGAGAATGCCGTATTTCGCCGGTGAATACGCCGCCGCGCCAATACCGACCAGCGTATAACCGAGGAACGGATTCATGCCCGCGCAAATCACCGCGGCACCCGCCAGTTTCAGCAGGTTAGCGACCATCATTACGCGGCCTTTGGAGAAGCTGTCAGCGAACTGACCGACAAACGGCGCGAGGATAATGTACGTCGCCACAAACGCCATTTGTAAAACGGGCTGGCTCCAGTCGGGATAAAGCTGCTGTTTGATCAGCGCCAGCGCCGCGAACAACAGAGCATTATCACCGAAAGCCGACAGGAACTGCGCCACGATTACCGCAGACATACTTTTAGACATCAGCGGCCCTGCGGCCGCCGTTGAAGGCTGACTCATGCCTCACTCTCCGGGTTTTCTGCCATCTGGCGTAGGGTCACAAAATCGGGTTTACCACTGCCAAGCAACGGTAACGCTTTAACGGCACGGATATCACGCGGCACCGCCAGTTCCGGCAGCCCCAGTTCGCGGGCGGCTTTGCTCAGTGCATCGCGACGCAATTCTGCATCGGTAGTAAACAGCACCAGCGCCTCGCCTTTGCTGGCATCACTGCGCGACGTCGCCGCATGCTGTTTGTCCGGTGAAGCTTTGATGGCCAGTTGCTCGACGCTTTCCAGTGACACCATTTCACCTGCCAGTTTGGCAAAACGCTTCACACGGCCACGAATGGCGCAGAAACCTTTCTCATCCAGCGTGACGATATCGCCGGTGTCGTACCAGCCGGCCTGCATTTCACCAGCGGCATTTTCAGCCTGCGGGGTTTCCAGAACGCCGGGATTTTCGACGCGCAGATAGCCCTTCATGATGTTCGGGCCACGCAGTTGCAGACGACCGCCCTCTTCAATACCCGGCACGGTAATCAGGCGGGATTCCATCCCCGGCAAAATCTTGCCGACGGTGTTCACTTTAGTCGCCATCGGCACGTTGATCGCCACCACCGGCGCGCACTCGGTCACGCCGTAGCCTTCCAGAATGCGGATACCAAATTTGTTTTGCCAGATTTCCTTGGTGCTCTCGGCCAGTTTCTCCGCGCCAGCCACCACATAACGCAGGCGGGCGAAATCATACGGATGGGCAAAGCGGGCATAATTGGCCAGGAACGTGGAGGTGCCAAACAGCACGGTACAGTTCTGGTCATACACCAGTTCCGGCACGATGCGGTAATGCAGCGGGCTTGGATATAAAAATACACGTGCGCCGGTCATCAGCGGCGTCAGCAATCCGACGGTCAGTCCAAATGCATGGAACAGCGGCAGCGACGACATAAAGCGGTCACGCGGCGTGAAGTCTGCGACGGTACGGATTTGCTCAACGTTCGCCATCAGGCTGGCGTGTGAATGCACCACGCCTTTTGGATTGCCTTCCGAGCCGGAGGTAAACAGCACCAGCGCCGCATCATCAGGCTTTTGCGGCAACATCGCACGACGCGGGAAAATCAGATGGAACAGGATCCACAGCTTATCCTGAGTGGTCACCGTATCTTTCAGATCTTCCAGATAGACCCAGTTCGCCTCCGGCACATTTTCCGGCAGATGCGTCAGTTTGCCTTTCTCAAGGAACTGCCGGGACGTCACGATGGTTTTGATCTGCGCCGCTTTCATCGCGCTTTGCAGCCCTTTCGCGCCGGCGGTGTAATTGAGCAACGCAGGAATACGGTTACGCATCGATGCGCCAAACAGCGCTGCCGCCATGATCGTGGCGTTCGGCAGCAGCATGCCGACGTGCTCACCTTCACGGGTAAAGCGTTGCAGGATACGGCTTACACCGAGGCATTTTTTCAGCAGCCCCTGATAAGAATCTTCTTTGAACGCGATATCGGCGATGCACGGTTTACGGCGGCCATAACGGGTCTGCGCGGACAGCAACGCCTGATATAAAGTTTCCGGTTCGCGGGTTTCCATACGCGCCTGCATCATAATTTTATGCAGTTGCTCACCGGCCAGCACACGGCGATCGCGGGAACGCGGCGCATCCGGCATCGGGATCGTCGTCGCCGGTAGCAAATTGATGGTGACTTTCGGGAACCAGCGGAGCTTGAAGCTGCCGAACAGGCGCCCGAATGGCGTATATTCCGCGCCATCAATGCGCACCGGGATCACTGTCGCCTGAGACTTCGCCGCCACAAAGGCCGCGCCGTCGTAAATCTTCATTAATGAACCGGTTACCGTAATGCGGCCCTCCGGGAACACAATCACCGGACGTCCCTTTTCCACTTCGCGGATCAGGTGCTTGATCGCCATTGGTTTGGTCGGATCCAGCGGCATAAAGTCCACGTAAGGCTTCAGCCAGCGCATAAACCAGGTATCCGTAATATTGGAATAGACCGCGAAAACCGGTTTGATCGGCAGGAAAAGTACCAGCAGCATGCCGTCGATAAACGAGACATGGTTCGGCGTGAGGATTAAACGCGGGTAATCATAATTATTTTTCGCCGGGGTCACTGTGACCCGGAACATCAGACGGAAAAGCCATCTGAAAGCGGCGAAAAGAAAGTTATACATATTTGCCATCTCCTTATGTGTCATCCCTGATCTTGAAAGAAAAAGGTTGGGGAAACAGCATACTATAAGCCGTTGTAAAAGACGCCAGTCAGAGAGAGTTTAGGAGGTTGCTTAGATGCGTGCAGAAATTGAGGCAAAAAAAAACCTACGCATCCGCGTAGGTTGGTGCAAATTTAATCGGTATCAACATGCAGAGCACGTTGATGATTCACCAATCAATACCTCTGGGACGTTCAATTTAGCTGTTTTGTACGAACCACAGCCAGCAGGCAATCGAAACATAATTCCGCAAAGTGTAACGAGTGGTGAAAATCAGCCCGATTTTTCTTAAATCGGGCTAACCATTTAAAAACTACCTTAAATACTTTGGACCTCGACTAAACAACTCATCGCATTTGGCCCCTGCGTCAGACGTGAGGTGCCGATATCCAGCGTCAGCACATTCGGGTTTCCCGCCTGCTCGGTTTCCTGCCATTTGCCGCCAAAGCCCGGATCAAACCAGGCACCGGTGGACATCAGCACTACGCCACGCGTGATCCCGTCGTTAAGCGAAACACCTGCCAGACAGCTGCCGCGCGCATTATGCACTTTCACCCGGTCGCCGTTTTTCAGCTGACGGCTGCCCGCATCTTCCGGATGCATAAACAACGTTTCCTTGCCGGCGGTTTTGTTCGACTGCGCCAGCGGCGACTGATCAAGCTGGCTGTGCAGGCGATCTTTCGGCTGAATGGAAATCAGGTGCAACGGCCATTCTTTGGCGCTTTCGGCACCCAGCCATTCGACCGGCGGCTGCCATTCCGGATGCGGCGCGAAATCTTTATAACCGTAACCGGCGATGATTTCGGAGAAAAGTTCGATTTTACCGCTGTGCGTCCCTAACGGATTAGCGCGCGGGCTTTTGCGAAATTCTTCGAAGAAAACGTAGTCTTTTTCCGGCATCGGCAACTCAACAAAGCCACGCTCCCAGAAGGTTTCGAAGTCCGGCCATTCGACGCCGGTGCCTTTCTGCGCTTCGCCGCACTGGCGATAAATATGGCGCAACCACTGATCTTCATTACGCCCCTGCGTGAACTGCTCGCGATAACCGAGGCGCTCGGCAATGTCCGCAAAAATATCAAAATCGTTACGCGCCTGATGCTGAGGCGCAATTGCCTGATGCATCGCCAGCACGAAACGGTCACGTGACGAACCACCGATATCGTTACGTTCCAGCGAGGTGGTTGCGGGCAGCACGATATCCGCCATCTGCGCCGCAGCCGTCCAGACGTTATCCTGCACAATCACGGTATCCGGCTTCTGCCAGCCTTCCACCAGACGGTTAAGCTGCTGATGATGATGGAACGGATTTCCGCCCGCCCAGTGCACCAGATGAATATCCGGATAATTTAGCGTCTCACCCTGGAATTCATACGGCTGACCGGGATTGAGTAACATGTCGCTGATGCGCGCCACCGGAATCGACAAACCGCAAGGATTCGGCCCGGCGCTGACGGCTGGCCCCGGCGTGTCATAACGCGGATTCCCGACGCTGTTCATCGAACCGTGACCAAACGAGAAGCCGCCGCCCGGCAAACCGACCTGCCCGAGCATGGCGGAAATGGCGATCATCATCCAGTAAGGCTGCTCGCCACGGTGGGCGCGCTGTACGGAATAGGAACAGGTAATAAAACTGCGCACGCCAATCAGGTCGTCTGCCAGACGCGCGATTCGCTCTGCCGGAACACCTGTAATGTGGCTCGCCCAGTCAGGGGTTTTCGCAATACCGTCGGTTTCGCCGCGCAGATAAGCAGCCAGTTGCGGATAACCCACACAGTGATTGGCAAGAAACGCGTTGTCCTGCGCTTCTTTGCGCTGAATTTCATACGCCACCGCCATCATCAGTGCGGCGTCCGTATTCGGGCGGATCGGGATCCACTCGGCATTGACAAACTCCGGACAGTCGTCGCGCATCGGACTGATATTAATGACGCGGGTACCTTTCTTCGCCAGCCGTTCCAGCGCCGGTTTCAGCGTATGTTCCACCGCACCGCCGGAAGCCACCTGCGAATTTTTCAGCGCCAGGCCACCAAAGGCAACGAGAATATCGGCATGTTCCACCACGCTCGGCCATGAGGTCACGCGCCCGGTCAGCGGGGTAAAAGTCCCGATCACATAAGGCAAGAAGAACTGCGCCGAGCCCCAGCTGTAGTTACCCTGCTGATCTACACCACCGCCACCGGTGAAATAAAAACGGCGAACCAGAGAACGGGCATGATGCAGACGTCCGGCAGATGACCAGCCGTAAGAGCCGTTAAAAATGCCGGAAGCGCCGTAGCGATCGCGGACACGTTTGTTCTCTTCAGCCACCAGATCCAGCGCCAGATCCCAGTCCACTTCGACAAAATCTTCACGGCCACGCAGCGAGCGATCGCTGTTTTCACGCTTTTTCAGCCACGAGCGGCGCACCGCCGGTTTACGAATACGTTTGTCGGAATAGACCAGCGGCGCAATGGAATCGAGTAAAGGCGAAGGATCGGCATCTGCTTTATAAGGTTCGCAGCGGATCAACCGGCCATCTTCCACCACGGCGGTGTACGCGCCCCAGTGAGCCAGTTGCGGATAGCGTTTAATAGACATGTTTTTCTCTGGTGGGATTTTTATTATGCGTTGTGTGCAAGTGAGCAGCGTCCAAAATAACATTCACCAGAGGAAAAACTCAAAGCACAAATATGAATAAACAGAAAAGGGGATCTGATCCCCATTATTTATAGTCCGGCAAGAGATGATCGTTTCAGGGCTGCGGCTGCGCGATGACCGGCGGTAACCAACTATGGTAGCCGAAGGCACGGCGGCCAATGACGACCAACATCAGTCCTGATATCAGCGCAAAAACCAGAATAATGGCGATGATTTGCAACGGCATA
This sequence comes from Rahnella bruchi, assembly GCF_003614975.1. Taxonomy (GTDB): domain Bacteria; phylum Pseudomonadota; class Gammaproteobacteria; order Enterobacterales; family Enterobacteriaceae; genus Rahnella; species Rahnella bruchi. The sequence continues at coordinate 76,246 of NZ_QZWI01000012.1, forward strand.
AAGCTGCCTGCCAATGCGGTCACCGCCAGACCGCTCACGGGTACCGAACACATATTCATCAGGCCAATCAGCCCCATGGTTTTCCCCAGATGTTTCTGTGGAATGATCTGGCTGCGTAAGGTGCGCAGATAGACGCTGAATGCACCGTCAAATGCCATCAGTAATGCGTAACCTGCCAGATACATTGCGTAATCGAGTGAAAGCGACATCAGAGCGCCCGACAATATCATGCCGCAAAATGACAGGGTCCCGAGCGTGGAAAGCCCAAAGCGTTTGGCAATTCGCGGCACAAAGAAAAACGTCACGATGGTGACAAGCGCTGCCGAGGTCTGTAATACGCCAAAGTAACTCTCAGGCAGATGAAACTCTTTGAGGATCACCGCCGCACTCACCACCAGCGCCGCACCGTAAACCAGGTTCACGACCCAGGTCAGTGCACACAGATGCAGCAGGATTTTATTCTGCTTAAGCACCTGAATCGCCGTAATGTTGGATTGCACAATCGAACGCAGACTCATCTTCTCTGCCACTTCAAGGTCATGCGTTTCGAGGAACAGATAATTGATGGCAGAGACAGCAAACAGCACGGCGGCACAGGCTAAAATCGCCCCGACGCCACCATAGACCGAAATGGCCACTGCCAGAGCAGGGCCGAGAACCTGCGTGGTCTGGTCGACACCCTGTAACATGGAATGGGCTTTCGGCAGCCTCTCTGCGGGGATATGGCGCGGTAACAGCGCCTCGGTGGCGACAAAGTTCAGGACATAAGCCACCGACAGCAGCGCCATCATAACCGCCAGCACCGGGAATGTGGCGCCGGGATGAAAGATCAGAGTCAGGAAAGCGACCACCATTAACACGCAGCGTCCGGCTTCCACATTAAAGAAGATAAAACGGGGCTTGATACGGTCCGCCAGAAAACCTGACAGCGGGAAAAACAGAATACGCGGCAGCCATTCAATCACGAATGCCAGCGAGGAAAAGGTTAAAGAACCGGTCGCTTTCAAAATCGCCAGCGGAACCGCAAACAGCAGAAACTGATCGCACAGTGATCCGGCAAAGCGGGAAAAGACGAACCGTTTTAATCCAAAACGATCATTGTTCATATCGTTGCTTTCCTTTCAATAACCATTTGATTTAACATAGCTAACCCATTAAATAAATTGACTATTATGTCAAATTCACACCAAAAAATGCCTTTGTTGAACATCATACGGCCTGATGATAATTTGGATAGATATTCCAGAAACAAAAGAGCTATGCGTGAAAAGCACAAATGAGTTAGCCGAACTGCTTCCCAGTTTGTCCGTTTTTATCCAGGTGGTTGAAAAAGGAAGTTTTTCTGCGGCAGGACGGGAGACTTCGCTGGCACCTTCTTCGGTGAGCAGGATGATTGACCGGCTGGAGAAGCGCCTCAATGTGGTGTTATTTACCCGCTCGACCCGCTCCGTCGCCATCACCGAGGTCGGGCTGGAAATTTACCAACAAGCACTGACGGTACTGTCGGCTACGCAGACACTTTTCTCCCAGGCAGATAGCTTCAGCGATACCCCTCAGGGTGTTTTGCGGGTAACCGCGCCAGTCACACTGGGTAAGATCCTGCTCACTCCTTTTCTGCCCGCATTTTTACGCCGCTATCCTGAAATCAACGTCGAGCTGTCGCTGACCGATCGGATCACGAATCTGACGCAGGACGCCTGCGATCTGGCACTGCGCATCACCGAAAGTCCGCCGGAGAATAGGGTCGCCCGCGCCCTGATGCCTATCGATTACGTATTGGTGTGTGCTGCGGATTACGACCAGGTGCTACCGGAATTCCCGGCGGCGCTCACCAGACACAATATTTTTTCCCCGGATGAACGGCAATTTCGCGGTGTCTGGCGTTTTTGGCACAATGACATCATGGAGAGTATTACGCTGGTCCCACGGTTGATGATCAATAACAGCGACGCCATGATTGATGCCATCTTGCAGGGTGTCGGCATTGCGCTGATCCCCACTTTCATCGCCAACCGGTATATCGCTGATGGTCAGTTGCATCGGGTGTTGCCTGAATGGCGGGTGGAAAATCCTTTGCCGCGCAACGCCTACGCCATCACCCTTCCAACGAAACTGCTGCCGCTTAAAACAAGAGTGTTTATCGATGATTTTATGCAGTGGATTAAGGAGGAAGGAAGGGTTTAGTCAGAATGAAACTGGGATGACGTGTACGCTAGAAATCGTTTCCCTGCGAAATCTCTCGCGCCTCCTCCCTCGCAAAGGGGGCGCTAAACCTTCAGGTATTTTTCCCGTTACATCACGCTTACATCCCAAAGTTGCGATCAGCATCCTTGCAGCCGCCGTGCTTTTCCGCAAAACTGGCGGTGTAAACGATTACCCTCACGGAAAACGGAAGTGTTATGGCGACGATTAAGGATGTAGCAAAACTGGCAGGCGTATCGGTTGCGACCGTTTCACGCGTAATAAACCATTCTCCGAAAGCCAGCGACAGCTCGCGGGAAGCCGTACAGAACGCCATGCAACATCTGCAATATCATCCGAATGCCAACGCCCGCGCCCTCGCCCAGCAGGCGACCGAAACGCTGGGGCTGATCGTGGCCGACGTTTCTGATCCGTTTTTCGGCGCAATGGTGAAAGCAGTTGAACAGGTGGCCTACGCCACGGGCAACTTCCTGCTGATTGGTAACGGCTACCATAACGTTGAGAAAGAACGTCAGGCCATTGAGCAGTTAATCCGCCACCGCTGCGCCGCGTTAGTGGTTCACGCCAAAATGCTGCCGGAAGATGAGCTGACCAGCCTGATGCAGCAAATTCCCGGCATGGTGCTGATTAACCGTACATTACCGGGTTTCGAGCAGCGCTGTATCGCGCTTGATGATCGCTACGGCTCTTGGCTGGCAACCCGCCATTTAATCCAGGCCGGACATCAGCGCATCGCGATTTTATGTTCCAATCACGGCATTTCCGATGCCAGCGACCGTTTGCAGGGTTATATCGATGCGCTGACGGAACACAATATTCCTGTAGATGACAAACTGATCGCTTACGCAGAGCCGGATGAAATCGGTGGCGAAAAAGCCATGGCGGATTTACTTGGATTAGGTAAAGGATTTACTGCGGTGACTTGCTATAACGATCCGATGGCCGCCGGTGCATTATCGGTATTAAGCGATAACAGCATTGATGTGCCGGGTGAAATTTCGCTGATTGGTTTTGATGATGTGCTGATTTCGCGCTACCTGCGCCCGCGTCTGACCACGGTACGTTATCCGGTCGTCGCGATGGCAAATCAGGCGGCGCAGCTGGCGTTAGCGCTGGCAAACGGTCAGCCGCTGCCGGAAACCACCCACATGTTCAGCCCGACGCTGGTACGCCGTCATTCGGTGAGCAGCCCGTCAAACACTTAGAGCGACTGGTGATACACGCGGACCGGCTTGTCCGGATAATCCAGCGCGTCGCCGATGTAGTTCCAGCCAAAACGCTCGTAATAGCCGGTAAATTCGGCATAGAGATACACTTCACGAAAGCCGCTGCGGCGGCTCTGTTCCAGCACAAATTCCTGTAGCTGCTGCCCCAGCCCGCGCGAACGATAGGGTTCATCCACGTATAATGCCGCCAGCCAGGGCGTGAGATCCTGACGGCTGATCAGGTCACAGCGCCACAATCCCACCGTGCCCGCCAGTTTTTCGCCATCCAGTGCGATAAATGTTTGCGGCAAATCCGCACCGTTCAGACAGCTCTTCACCACGCTTGAGAAGAATTCGCGGCTGTTTTCGCTGCCAAATGCCTGCCATTGCCAGTCGATCACCGCTTCAGCAAATTCCGGCCTTTCGGTGAGGTTAATGATTTCCATCAGATTCAGACCAGTTTGCCCTGAAAAATCGGCACGGATTCAAACAGATAACCGTCAAACTCCGGCGCATCAACATCCGACAGTTCCATCAGCGTATTTTTGACGTTTTCCATGTGTTGCCACATCGCCTGATAAGAGCCCATCACGTCACGGCGGCGCAGTGCGGCTAAAATATTCTGATGATCAGCCAGCCATTTCAGGCGGTAACCGCGGGTGGCGATATGACTGTGTAACTGTTTCCACAACGGACTGGAATCGCGATGCATCCAGATGTTTTTCACCGAATCGAGCAGCATCTGGTTTTGTGTCGCGCCAGCAATCAGCAGATGAAACAGCTTGTCGTTATCACCACTTTCATCGTTGGCCACGATGGCGATTTGTTCCTGCTCTAGCGTACGACGCAGATTTTCGATATCTGCTTTGGTGGCCATTTTGGCGGCAAACGCGGCGATATTGCTTTCGAGCAACTGCCGCGCCTGTAAGATTTCAAAGGGGCCAATTTGCCCCTGGTACATCAGTTCGTCTTCGCCTTCTTCCTGAGAAGGAATGCGGATCACGTACACGCCGGAACCCTGACGGATATCCACCGTGCCTTCCAGTTCCAGCATCAGTAAGGCTTCGCGCACAATCGTCCGGCTGACACCGTAGGTTTCCGCCATATTACGCTCTGGCGGCAGGCGGGATCCTACGGCGAAATGCCCTTGCTTGATTTGCTCACGCAGGTCGTGCCCGATTTCCTGATACTGTTTTCTGTCCTGCGAAGCCACACCTTTTTCCACACAATCACCCTGATGCATAAAACATAAAGACCGGATGTTACTGTATCAGAGATAACGCCTGATCCAGCACTTTTGCGCCGTTTAAAGTTCCATAGGCCATCATGTCTATGACCGCGATCGGGATCCCGTGCTCATCGGTTAACTTTTTGTTTTCTGCCAGTTTAAAGCGCACCTGCGGACCGAGCAGAACAGCCACAATGTCGCGGCCATAGGCATCGAGCTCATCACGCAGATTGTTTTCAGGAATGGCGTAAATCTTGAATTCCAGACCCCGCGCGGCGGCTTCTTTTTCCATTTTGGTGACCACCAGTGACGTGGACATCCCTGCCGAACAGGCTAAAACGAGTCGTTTCATAGAATTTCCTTAGGTTATTTTTCCTGGTCATCGAGCGTTAAAGACAAGACACCATGTTCACTGAGGGATTTAAACCAGTGCGATGATTTCTTCTGACGGCGATCACGGTTGTTATCAAGATCAATCTCAACCAGACCGTAACGGTTTTTAAAGGCGTTCATTGGCGAAACATTATCGGTAAAGGCCCAGAGCATATATCCCTGACAATTTGCGCCCTCTTCCCGCGCCTTTAATGTCCAGTAAAGATGCTCAGCAACAAATTCAATTCGATAGTCGTCCTGAATTTCCCCGCTGTTCGTATCGCGGAACTGACCTTCATTTTCGATACCCATACCATTCTCAGCCACAAACCACGAAATATTTCCGTATTCCGTTTTAATGCGCATCGCCATGTCATAAATGATTTTTGGATAAATTTCCCAGCCTCGCGATTTATTCATCCGGCGTCCGGGCAGTTCGAAATGTTCGTAGTAATACGCCGGATGAAACGGCGTCTCTTTATTCCACTCACGGGATGGCGCTTTGACGCGGTGCGGGTAATAAAGGTTAATACCCACTTCATCTACGGTGTTATTGCGAATTATTGCCAGTTCGGATTCTGAATAATCGAAATGCACGCCGTGCTTTTCCAGTAAATCCAGCAGTTCCTGCGGATATTCCCCTTTGATCATCGGATCCAGAAATACGCGGTTATAGAATAAGTCGTATAAATGCGCCGCCTTTTGATCGTGCTCCGCCGACGAACGGGCGTAAGTCACTTCCGGATTTAAAATCACCCCGACGGTGCCCGACGCGTTATATCCTTTGCGATAAAACAGCTCGACGACTTTGGCGGTTGCCAGCACTTTGTGATGATTCCACTGCATCCATTTCGCGGTGTTTTGCTCGAACGGCCAGCGGATCGCATCCAGATACACACGGGTTTGCACCACAACCGGTTCGTTAAAAGTAAACCAGCGGCTGACTTTTCCGGCATAGCGTTCGAAGACTTTTTCTGCGTACAGGACGAATAACTCGACGACTTTTTTCGAGCTCCAGCCATCGTATTTTTCGATCAGGAATGCCGGTAATTCGTAATGTTCCAGACACAGCATCGGTTCGATGCCATTACGTTTCATCTCATCAAGATAATCGTCGATGTACGCTGCATACTCTTCATCCACCGTACCCAGCTCGTAGTCCGTGAAAAAGCGCGACCAGTTAACCGATGTGCGGTAATGCGTCAGCCCGCTGGCTTTCATCAGCGCCACATCTTCTTTATAGCGGTTGATAAAATCGGTGGCTTTCGCCGGGCCGTAGCCGTTGTGCCAGACGTGGCGATTATTTTTGTACCAGAGATCCAGATACGAATCCTGCCCGTCTTTTTTGCCGCTCCAGCCTTCGGTCTGCCACGCAGAAGCCGCAGCACCGAGAATAAATCCGTCAGGAATGGCGATTGAAACCTTGCTCATAACGTCCCTCTTTTCCAAATGGTTTACGCCGTGGCGGCCTGCTTCTGGCTCTGTTGCATGGCTTCACGCTGCGCCTGTTCGGCACGACGTGCGGCCACTTTCACGAACGGCAGATAAATCAGCACCGCCACCACAATGCAGCCCAGCTGGGTGATGACCGCGCCCATGGAACCGGCAGTCGATAACCAGGCGTTGATAATCGGCGGCGTAGTCCACGGCACCATCACCACGGCGCGCCCGGCAAATCCAAGGCTCGTTGCAAAATAACCGATAGTGCCGGTGATCAGAGGTGTGATGATGAACGGGATCGCCAGAATCGGGTTGAGCATGATCGGCATGCCGAAAATCACCGGTTCATTGATATTGAAAAAACCTGGCCCGAGAGAAAGTTTGGCGATTTCACGCATCTCTTTACGGCGGGTGGCGACCATTACTGCCAGCAGCAAACCGATGGTGCAACCTGAACCGCCGATGCTCATATACACATCCCAGAACGGCATGGTGATGATATTCGGCACTTCATGGCCCTGCTCAAATGCCGTCATGTTGACCATGATCGCGCCGAGAAGCAGCGGTTCACGAATCGGTTTAATCATCTGGTTGCCGTGAATACCGATCACCCAGAACAGCTGCGCAACAAACATCAGCAGCAGGATGCCCGGCAGGCTTTGCATCACCGATTCCAGCGGACGCTGAATGACCTGATACACCGCGTCGTACAAATACATGCCGGTGACGCGATGGAAAACAAAGCCGAATGTCGCGACGAGCACCACGGTAATAATGGCCGGGATCAGTGCCGAGAAAGACGCCGACACGTTAGGCGGCACGCTTTCCGGCATTTTAATGCGCAGGCTGTTTATCCGCTCGAGACGGGAATAAATCTCGACCGCAAGAATGGCAATAAACATGCCGAGGAACAGACTTTTGGTATCGGAGAATTGTTTGGCGAGCACATCTTTCACTTCCTGCATCTGGCCATTCACCATCATATCGACGGTAGTCGGCGTGACGGCAATAAAACAAATCACCGCCAGCAGGCCTGGAAATAATGAACGCGAGCCGTTAATTTTGCCGAGTTCAATACCAATTAAAAAGACGGCGCCGATGGTCAGAAAACTGAGCGTAGCGTAGTTAATACTGCTCATGATCGGTTTGAGCGTCGCCAGCCAGGCGAACATTTCGAAGTGAGCTAATCCGTTTTTCGGATCCATCACCATATTAGAAATTAAAACTGAGAATGCCCCCACGATAATGACCGGCATTAATGTGATAAAAGAAGCCTTAATAGCCATGATGTATCTGAGGCTATTAAAGGTATTGGCGAATCCCCCGAGAGAATCGATAAAACGGTCTTTCAGTGACATGACAGCACCTCATTTTCTTTTTTCTATACTTCACAGGTGTTGGTTTCGTCTTCACCTTTTTATATTGAATGAGGATTAAAGGTGTCGCCCGAAGCTGAGTCAGAATCCGGTTCTGTTAATTATCCTGTCGGCCACTTTTCGGCGATCTTTGCGTAATGTGGCATGCCAAAAAATAGCGGAATACGAATTAATTTCTGTGACAGCGTTCTCACATGTGAATATTGGAATTCCAATATGATGAATTCACACTTTTCTGGTATACCAATTTGGAGTTTTCGATGGAATTCGATCTGGAACAAACGGTGATGGAGTTATTGATCAACGCCGGAGAAGCACGATCTAACGCGATGATGGCCATTCAGCACGCACGTAAAAAAGAATGGGAACAGGCCGACGCGATGCTGAAAGCCTCGGACGACGCGGCGCGTGTCGCGCACAAAGTGCAGACACAACTGATTGGGCTGGATGAAGGCGTGGGCAAAATCCCGGTGAATCTGATCATGGTGCACTCACAGGATCATCTGATGACCGCGATGCTGTGCCGTGATCTGGCAGAAGAGATCGTGTTACTGAGAAAAGAGATGTTTGATAAGTAATCTCCCTGCTTTGCGAAGGAGTTAAGGCAACGCGATCTGCTCCCTCCCCTGCGAAGGGGAGGGCTGGGGTGGGGTATTAAGGTCAAAAACTAAATTCAACGTGTGCTTTAACTCATTGCTTTGTATTTAAAACCCCCTCCCAGCCTCCCCCTTCGCAGGGGGAGGAGCAGAGCAGATCGTCGCTGATCTTCAGGAGCAAAGATTACAGTTCTAAAGCAATTAACTCTTCCACCGTCTGACGACGACGAATCAACCTCGGCACGCCATTCTCAAACAACACTTCCGGCAACAGCGGTCGGGTGTTGTAGTTGGATGACATGGATGCGCCGTACGCACCGGTATCGTGGAACACCAGATAATCGCCGATTTGTACCGGCGGCAACGGGAAGGTTTCTACTCCGCCGCCTGCCTGCTGTGTAAACACGTCGCCGGATTCACACAGCGGTCCGACAATCACAGAATCAGTCAGCGGCTGCCCGCTGACATCACGACCATCCACTGGCAACAGCGAAATATGGTGATAGCTGCCGTACATCGCCGGACGCATCAGGTCATTAAAGCCCGCATCGCACAGCACAAAGTGACGATTGCCCATGTCTTTGACTGCGCGGATCTGCGCCACCAGCACGCCGGATTCTGCCACCAGGAAGCGTCCGGGTTCGATTTCCAGTTTGATTTCATGCCCCAGATGCGCGGCGATTTGTTCGCGCGCACGGTTCCACAGGCCAAAATAGTGGCCGGTATCAATAGATTCTTCTTCGAAATGATAAGGGATCGACAGCCCCCCCCGGCAGAAATCGCCTCAATATCTTGTCCGGTTTCAATTACCTGACGCACCATCGCATCGCAAACCTGCTCCAGATGACCGTAATCCACGCCGGAACCGATATGCATATGAATGCCCACCAGTTTCAGCTCATAACGGGCGATGATGGCCATTCAGCACGCACGTAAAAAAGAATGGGAACAGGCCGACGCGATGCTGTGCCGTGATCTGGCAGAAGAAATCGTGTTACTGAGAAAAGAGATGTTTGATAAGTAATCTCCCTGCTTTGCGAAGGAGTTAAGGCAACGCGATCTGCTCCCTCCCCTGCGAAGGGGAGGGTTGGGGTGGGGTATTAAGGTCAAAAACTAAATTCAACGTGTGCTTTAACTCATTGCTTTGTATTTAAAACCCCCTCCCAGCCTCCCCCTTCGCAGGGGGAGGAGCAGAGCAGACCGTCGCTGATCTTCAGGAGCAAAGATTACAGTTCTAAAGCAATTAACTCTTCCACCGTCTGACGACGACGAATCAACCTCGGCACGCCATTCTCAAACAACACTTCCGGCAACAGCGGTCGGGTGTTGTAGTTGGATGACATGGATGCGCCGTACGCACCGGTATCGTGGAACACCAGATAATCGCCGATTTGTACCGGCGGCAACGGGAAGGTTTCTACTCCGCCGCCTGCCTGCTGTGTAAACACGTCGCCGGATTCACACAGCGGTCCGGCAATCACAGAATCAGTCAGCGGCTGCCCGCTGACATCACGACCATCCACTGGCAACAGCGAAATATGGTGATAGCTGCCGTACATCGCCGGACGCATCAGGTCATTAAAGCCCGCATCGCACAGCACAAAGTGACGATTGCCCATGTCTTTGACTGCGCGGATCTGCGCCACCAGCACGCCGGATTCTGCCACCAGGAAGCGTCCAGGTTCGATTTCCAGTTTGATTTCATGCCCCAGATGCGCGGCGATTTGTTCGCGCGCACGGTTCCACAGGCCAAAATAGTGGCCGGTATCAATAGATTCTTCTTCGAAATGATAAGGGATCGACAGACCCCCACCGGCAGAAATCGCTTCAATATCTTGTCCGGTTTCAATTACCTGACGCACCATCGCATCGCAAACCTGCTCCAGATGACCGTAATCCACGCCGGAACCGATATGCATATGAATGCCGACCAGTTTCAGCTCATAACGGGCAATTTCCGCCAGCGCCTGTGGCAAATCGGCATACCAGATCCCGTGTTTACTGTTTTCGCCGCCGGTATTGGTTTTCTGGCTGTGCCCGTGACCGAAGCCCGGATTCACCCGCAACCACACCGGATGTCCGGCTTTATGCTGGCCAATCTGGCTGAGCATATCGATGGAACCGGCATTCACCGGAATATCCAGCGCCGTTACGCGTTCCAGCGTTGGCTGATCCAGCACGTCGGCAGTGAATACAATTTCACTGTCTTCGCGACCGGGAATAAAACCGGCGACCAGCGCACGTTCAATTTCGCCCAGCGAAACAGAATCGACCTTCACGCCCTGTTCACGCATCAGGCGCAGGATGTGAATATTGGAACAGGCTTTTTGAGCAAAACGGATAACGTCAAACTGACGCAACTGCGCGATGCGCGTTTTGATAATCTCGGCGTCATACGCCCACACAGGGCAGCCAAATTGTTGCGGCAGAGCCAGTAAATTTTCGGCATTAAGCGCGGTAGACATGTCGTTCAGAGCGCGGGGCATAAGATTTTCCGTCAGGTGAATTCAGTCATATTTCCCCCAGTATGCCGCGTGACAGACCGGGGATAAAATATCTATTTCAGGTCAGTCTATTCATTTATGATATGGATTACCCCTACCGTTCACCGGATAAATTCATGCCTGCGATTTCCCTGCGCCATATCGAAATTTTTCATGCGGTAATGACTACCGGCAACCTGACCGAAGCCGCCGCATTGCTTAATACCTCGCAGCCGACGGTCAGCCGCGAACTGGCGCGTTGTGAAAAGTTGCTGGATTTGCAATTGTTCGAACGCCTGCGCGGGCGTTTGTACCCCACCGTTCAGGGTTTGCGGTTGTTTGAGGAAGTGCAGCGTTCGTATTACGGTCTCGAGAGGATCGTCAGCGCGGCACAAGGCATCCGCCAGTTCGAGCAGGCGCAGTTGTCGATCGCCTGCCTGCCGGTGTTCAGCCAGTCATTGCTGCCTGCGGTATGTAAGCCGTTTCTCGACCGCTATCCCGACGTCAGTTTTAATATTGTGCCGCAGGAATCGCCGCTGCTGGAAGAATGGCTCTCAGCGCAGCGCCATGATTTAGGGTTGACGGAAAACACCCAGACCCCTGCCGGAACCGAGCGCCAGACCCTGCTGACGCTGAACGAAGTGTGCGTGCTGCCCGCAGGACATCCGCTGGCGGCGAAGCGGTGTCTCACGCCACAGGATTTCAGCGGCCTGAATTTTATCAGCCTGTCGGCGACCGACAGTTACCGGCAGTTACTCGATGCGCTGTTCACCGAACAACAGGTGAATCGGCGGCTGGTGATGGAAACGCACAGCGCCGCATCGGTGTGCAGCATGGTGCGCGAAGGCGCGGGCGTCTCCATCGTCAATCCGCTGACAGCGTTGGACTATTCAGTTAATAACAGCGAGAACGGCGTCGTATTAAGGGAATTCAGCATCGCGGTTCCGTTCACCGTCAGCCTGATCCGGCCGCTGCACCGCCCCGCTTCTGCACTGGTCACCACGTTTGCTGAGCACTGCCATCAGCAGGCGCAACGTTTTGCACAACGCCTGAAAGTCGCACTGATGCGCTGAACAGAAACAAAAAAGGCCAGGCGGGAGCAATTCCGCGTGGCCTTTACAATGTTCAGTAGCTGGATTACGCCGCTACTTTTACCGCTTTCTTCGCCGCACGACGGAAAGTGATCACGCATAGCACGAAGCCGATTGCGCCCAGTCCGCCCGCCGCCAGAGGCACGGTGCTCAGCCCCATTCCGCGTTCAATCACTGCTCCGCCAACCCACGCACCCAGTGCGTTACCGACGTTAAAGGCGGCAATATTCAGCGTGGAAACCAGATTTGGCGCATTTTTGCCGTAAGTCACGACATTTACCTGCAACGCAGGCACTGCGGCAAAATTCACCATCGCCCAGATAAACAGCGTGATTTCGGCGGCCACCAGATGAACACTGGTGTAGCTGAACAGCACGGAGAATATCGCGATCATCAGGAAAGTCATAGTCAGCGAAATGCCCAGACGCCAGTCCGCCAGTCGCCCGCCAAGCACGTTACCGATGGTCAGTCCGAGGCCAATCAGCAGCAGCGTCCAGCTGACGCCATGCTCAGACACACCGGTGATTTGCGTCAGGATTGGCGCGATATAGGTGAACAGCGCGAACATCGCCGCCGAAAAGAAAATGGTGATCGACAACGACAGCCACAATCCAAGACTGCGCAGCGCGCGGATTTCCTTGCGCAGATCGGTCGGTTCTTCTTCTTTCTTATCCGGCAGCTTTTTATACAACGCAAACAGCGAGGCCACGCCAATAATCGCCACAACCCAGAACGTTGAGCGCCAGCCCATCGCCTGACCGAGCGCAGTCCCGAGCGGAACGCCCAGCACGTTTGCCAGCGTCAGACCGGTGAACATCAGCGCCACCGCCGAAGCACGACGATTCGGTGCCACCAGACTGGCGGCTACCACCGCGCCAATCCCGAAGAAGGCGCCATGACACAGTGCCGTGATCACGCGCGCCAGCATCAGGAAACCGTAGCTGTACGACAGCGCGCACATTACGTTGCCGAAAATAAAGATGCTCATCAGCAGCAGCAGGGTTTTCTTGCGCGGCAGTTTTGCCGTCAGCACAGCCATGATCGGTGCGCCGATCGCCACGCCCAGTGCATATCCGCTGATTAACCAGCCTGCAGAAGGAATACTGACATTCAGATCCCCCGCCACGTTGGGGAGCAACCCCATAATGACGAATTCGGTGGTACCGATGGCAAACGCGCTGAGCGCCAGTGCCAGGAGTGCGACAGGCATAAAAACTCCGGATATTTTTAGTTATGAGTAAAGGCTCCGGCATTACGCCGGATTGGCTTAAATACCACGTTGATCACACTTTTGACCAGACGCAGTCTGTGCCCTCACTGCCTGAAAAACACCCGGCACCAGGATTAGTCTTTACATAACAATACATTGCAGAAAATGCGATAAAAGCGGTATTGATCGACGCGCAGTTCCAGCGCCATGACGCTGAAAAACGGGTGGAGATGATCAAAGCGAGCGGCAAAAAACTGACCACGGTTTACATCAGCCTGTCAGACCCTGATTTCTACTTCGGGCTGGATGCGATCCGCGCCGCCTTCCCGCAAGCAAAAGTGGTGGCTACGCAGGCGACGGTGGATCAGATCAATGCCACTAAAGACCGAAAAGTGGCTTTCTGGGGGCCGCAACTTAAGGATGATTCGTCATTAGAACTGAGCGCGAAAGTATTGAAGGGCGAAATGCAGTGGCTTTAATAGATATTATTTATAAATAATTAGCCAATCAAAGCGGCGGAATTACTCCCCGCTGATTTTTATTTTAAAAAAATGAAAAAACAAACGTATTAATATTTATCACGCACTTACCCTTGCTGGTTTCCAAAAAGAACTGAAAAGTAATTATTCAGAAATAACAACCTGTTAATTAAAAATTGAACCCGCAAGCCCCTCATATTAGACTTCTGCCGGATCACATCCCTCTCCACTTCCAGGCATACGGACTCTGTCATACACAGAGGTGAGCCTGAATTAACTTTATATAAAGGATTATTATGAATTGGTATTTGAAGGCAATTAAAAATTACGCTAACTTTTCTGGGCGAGCACAAAGAAGAGAGTATTGGTGGTTCGTGTTATTCAATATTCTTATTTCAATTGGTGTGAGTATTATTGCCATGATGTTTGGTGATGAATATTTAACGTCTTTGCTTTACTCATTATTCATTTTCCTTCCCAGCCTGGCATTAGCCGTGCGTCGTAATCACGATGCAGGATACAGCGGCTGGTGGGTGCTGTGCCCGGTCTTCAATCTGATTCTGATGTTCTTCCAAAGCGATCCTGAAGACAACTGCTTCGGTCCTTATGTGGTAGATCCTCAGGCGTAGAAACAGATCCCTTCGGCTCCCTCCCCTTCGAAGGGGAGGGAGCACAAACCAACCCAATTGGCCCGGTTTGCTCTTATTCAAATTTACTGCGCTACCCGCACAAATCCGCCTTCGGCCTGTACGTTGTGACCAAAACCACAGTCGCCGGTGGTATGCAGCTTCACATTCTGCGGGTCGAAATTCATGTCCACACTGCACTCGCCGCTACCGGCAGAGGCGTCATCGGCTTCGTGGTAAATCGCGTGATTATCTTTGATTGCCGTCACCACCGAAAACTCGCCGGTATTCGGGCCGTAATACAGAGACATCTGCCCCATATACAGGCCACTGAAATCGATTTTGAACTGCGCTTCCTCGCCTTTCACTTCCAGAATATTCCAGCTGCCAAAACCGGCATATTGCCAGTAAATGCCTGCCGGACTCTCAGCCTGCGGTATTGCCTCGAGTTTTGACTGGATCAGACCGAGGTTGTGTTGTGATTTTTTGTCAGCAGGTGCCAGCATCAGCCAGGCTTTGGCTTTCAGATAATCACCCTGCTTTATGTAGGTCAGCGCAATGTTGTTGTATGCAGTCGCTATCTGATCCTGCGGCTTGTGGCAAAACTCGCTCCAGGCGACCTGATTACGGAAAATTTCACGCGCGTTGGCGAGATCTCCCTGCTGATACGCGACTTTCCCGGCAGCAGCATAAATGCCCGTTTTTACGCAATCCGCATCAATATCAGGTTCATCAATCTGGGCCAGCGCCTGAGCACTGGCAAAACATCCTGCCACCAACAGTAAATTCACTGCGACTTTCATCAAACATCCTTCTACTTTTGTGGTCTACAGAGCTTCGTGCTGGAAAAACATCCTTACAAGTGGCTCATTGCCCTATCGCACTGAGCCACTCATTCTGGGATGATTGGCTTCACAACATATCGATTACACATGGCTATTATGACTAAAAAACCTGGGAAATCGGCGCAATGGGGCGCCGTCTGGCAGTTAATTAAGCCTTACTGGCGCTCAGAAGAAAAGTGGCGAGCCTGGGGCATGTTGACCACTATCATCATCCTTTCGCTGGCTGGCGTGTATCTCAGCGTGCAGTTTAACGAATGGAACCGCGTGTTTTATGACGCGCTGCAAAACAGAAACTATCCGGTATTCAAAGCGCAGCTGTGGAAATTTACCTGGCTGGCGCTACTGTTCATCGTGATTGCCATCTACAGAGTGTATCTGACGCAGGGCCTGCAAATGAGCTGGCGGCGCTGGATGACCGAAGAGTATATGGAGAAGTGGCTGACCAATCACGCCTATTATTACACGGAGTATCAGCATCAGGTGGATAACCCCGATCAGCGTATTTCAGATGACCTGAATGCCCTGACCAGCGGGACTCTTTCTCTGGTGCTCGGGCTGTTGTCGAGCGTGGTGACGCTGTTCTCGTTCGTGTTTATTCTGTGGTCGATCAGTGGCCCGCTGAACTTCATGCTGGCGGGACATCACTTTGAAATCCCCGGCTACATGCTGTGGTTCGCGTTGCTGTACGCCGCCGTCGGTTCCTTCATTATCTGGTATATCGGTAAGCCGCTGGTAAAACTCGGGTTTAATCAGGAATGGTTCGAGGCGAACTTCCGTTTTGGCCTGATCCGTATCCGCGAAAACAGCGATGCGATCGCCCTGTATCACGGTGAGAAAAACGAGCACGACCAGCTGACCGGCAAGTTTGAATCCATCAAAACCAACTGGTGGTCAATCATGCGTGTGACCCGTCGCCTGAACGTAGCGTCCAACTTTTACGCACAGTTTGCCAATATCTTCCCGATTCTGGTGGCTTCCCCGCGCTATTTCGCCGGTGCAATCCAGATGGGTGCCCTGATGCAAATCGCCTCCGCATTCGGACAGGTACAGGGGGCGTTGTCCTGGTTTATCGATGCCTTTACCGATCTGGCCAACTGGAAAGCCACGGTTAACCGTCTTGCCGGTTTCAACGCCGCTATCGATCAGGTCAATGCGCAGCCACGCGGGATCAAAGTCGGTCAGAGCAGCGAACACGCCCTGCAACTCGATAAACTCACGCTGAATCTGCCAAACGGTAATCCGCTGTTCTGTGATGTGTCTGCATCGATGAAACCGGGTGAACGCGTATTGATTGCCGGTCCTTCGGGCTGTGGTAAATCGACTCTGCTGCGTGCCATTGCCGGTATCTGGCCTTATGGCTCCGGTAATATCGCCCTGGCGGAAGGTAAGCGTTATCTGTTCCTGCCGCAGCGCAGCTATATCCCGATTGGCACCCTGCGTGACGCGCTGAGTTATCCTGATGCCAGCCGTGAATATACCGATGAACGCCTGCAACAGGTTCTGGAACAGTGCCGCCTGCCGCATCTGGCCTCGGTTGAAATCCTTGATGATTACGCCAACTGGAGCCAGCGCCTGTCTCCGGGTGAACAGCAACGTCTTTCCTTCGCCCGCGCTCTGCTGATCCAGCCGGACACGCTGTTCCTCGACGAAGCCACCAGCGCGCTGGATGACGAAACCGAGCAACAGGTATACGCTCTGCTGCTGAGCGAATTGCCGCAGACGTCGGTTATCAGCGTCGCGCACCGAAATACCGTGGCGAAATATCATCAGCACTGCTGGCGATTCAAAAATCAGGAAAACGGTCCGTGTGGATTTACGTCCAGCGCGCTGCTGCCTGAATAACGACTGAAGCCGCTGCGAAGTGGCTGAAAAATGAAGAAAGGTTGCTGATGTCAGCAACCTTTCTTTTTTGTGTGCTGAAACCCATTTTGGACAGAAAATCAACAGGGTGGCTGGCTGATTTGTATAGCCGACTATACAATTATTCTTAAGTGAAATTCTCAAGGGATCGGAGGTTATCTTTAATGAAGATAGATAAGAACTCATTCACCCCGCTTTACCTGCAAATTGAGCAGCAACTGACTGAAAAAATCAGCGCGGGGGAAATCAAACCTGGCGATCCGATCCCAACCGAAGCGGCACTCTGCGAAATCTGCGGCGTATCGCGCATGACCGCGCGCAAAGCTGTGGATTATCTGGTCCGTCAGGGGCGTGTGGCGCGATTTCGCGGACGCGGTACTTTTGTGGTCGAACCGCCGAAACAGCAAAAAATCATCTTACCGCTCGACCGGCATCTCACCGCCAGCGAAGTCGCGCAGGAAAATAACCAGCGGATTGAAAATCAGGTGCTGGAATTTCGCCGGATACCGGTCAGCGAGGATATCGCCCTTGAGCTGAATATCCCTGCCGGCACGGACGTGTATTTTATGATCCGCCTGCGTCTGCTGGGCGACGAGCCGTTTGTGTATGAACAATGCTGGATGCGCGCCGATAATTTTCCGGATATTAACCGCGCCGCCATGACCGCCTCGAAATATGCCTATATCCGTTCCAAAGGTTTTCAGCCTGCGGGAAGCACAAAACTGATTTCCGCCGAACTGCCTTCCAACGAAATCCGCCTCGCGCTGAATCTGTCACGAGACCAGCCGGTGTTGCACTCGCACGCGGTGGTTTCTTTCACTGACGGTTCGCTGTTTGAAGTGTCGGATGTCTATTACAACCAGAAAAACTATGGCTTCAGCGTCCATGCCAAAGTCAAAGGTTAACTGCCGTCAGGCAATGCCCGACAGCTCAGCTTTCACCAGATTCGCTACCTGCTCAACCTGCGGGCCATAAATCACATGCACATCGGTGTCTGTTATCTTCTTGACCCCCGCTGCGCCGGTTTTCATTAACGTTCCGTCCTGCACCTGCGCCATATCTTTGACCTTCACGCGCAGACGGGTAAAGCAGCAATCGACCGCCGTAATATTTCCCTCACCGCCCAGTCCGATAATGATATTTTTGGTTTTCTCTCCGGTTCCCTGCGCAGGTTTCGCGCGTTCTTCAGCATCGTTTTCATCCTCGCGCCCCGGCGTTTTGATCTGCATGCGCAAGATAACCCAGCGGAAACTGAAGTAATAAACAGGCGCGTAGATAATCCCGAGGATCAGCGGATACCACCAGTGCGTTTTGCTGCCGCCAAGCACACCGAAGATCAGGAAGTCGATCGCCCCGCCCTGTACGTTACCGATCATCACATGCAGCATCTGCATCAGCACAAATGACAGGCCGGTCAGCACCGCGTGCAGGATATACAGCACCGGCGAGACGAAGATAAAGCAGAACTCCAGCGGCTCGGTGATGCCGGTGGTAAACGATGCCAGCCCGCCCGCCAGCATCAGCGCTTTTACGCGGCCCTTATGTTCCGGTCTGGCGCAGTGATACATCGCCAGCGCCGCCGCCGGTAAGCCAAACATCATCACCGGAATTTTGCCCTGCGCCAGGAAACGCGTCGCCTGCTGCGTCACCGCATCCGGGATCATGCCAGGATTCGCCAGCGCGGCATTGAAGATATTCAGCGCACCGACAATGCTCTGATTATCCACCGTCGTTACCCCGCCAATCGGCGTGAAACGCACCGTTTCATTAATGATGTGATGTAAACCGGTCGGGATCAGCAAGCGCTCCGACGTGGCATATATAAAGGTGCCGATCTCGCCGGTGCGTCCGATCAATTCACCAATCCACTGGATCCCCAGCGCGACCGTCGGCCAGATCAGCGACATCAGCACACCGACGATCGGCAGCACCAGGATGGTGATGATCGGCACGAAGCGGCGTCCGCCGAAAAAGGCCACAGCGGTCGGTAACACGATGGTGTAAAAGCGGTTATGCAACCACATGGTAATTAAGCCGACCAATACCCCGCCCAGCACGCTCATGTTGTAGGTGAAAATCCCCAGCGTATTGGTGAACTCGGCGGCGTAAATCATCGCATCACTTTCCGTCATGCCTTTTGCCGTGAGTTTGGCGACGGTTATGGTGTCCGGCGTAATCCCCTGTGCCAGCAGGCTGTAGTTAACCCCGACATGCAACCCGACAAAGCCGATCACGGCGGAAAAAGCCGCCGTGGCTTTCTCTGCATTGGCCAGCCCCATCGCGGTAGCGACGGCAAAGAACAGCGGAAGATTGGCGAACAACGCGCCGGAAACCTGGCGGATAAACCCGATCACCAGTTGCAGTGTTTTCATCTGCGTGAAGGCTTCACCGGTGACGGCCGGATTCTGCAACGCCGCCGCCAGCCCTAAGAAAATACCGGCGGCGGCAATCACCGAGATAGGCGTCATCAGGGCCTTGCCCAGATCATGCACCTTGCTGCCAAGTTTTATCATCTGTCGTCCCTCAATTAGCTGGCTAAAAATAAGCCGTTAATTGAGTTAAGTCACAGAATGTATAGTTGTATAGACATAGCAGTCAGGAGTATGAAAGGGATCACAGTTTTGTGGGGGAAAAGCGGATTGGGATAGCAGCCAAAAAAAAGCCCACATCGGACTGTGGGCACGGGGGTTGCGACTGACCATCGTTCAGAACGGCTGGCAACAAGCAAATAGGAGAACTGCTCGCTCTCGGCCCTTAAGGTAACGGCAGTTGCCGCGATCCTTCAGCCTTTTCTGGTAAGCAGCAGGTTAAAATGTATAAAATTGTTTGATCTGCATCACACTTTTCTAACCACCAACAATTCATTCACTTTTAGAATATTTAACTGGTTATCATTCTTAAGAACTATAAATTAGTTTGCTAAGTAACGACTTCTCTACCATTTACCACTGCACAAAAAGTTTAAAACCCTATAATTTCAATGGATTATACGGCAACATTTTCTTCATATTTCGAAACATCGACTCATGGCTGATGACAATATCCTTACACAGGGAACTCTGGCGCTCTCGTATAGTGGAGGACTTGTTGAGAATGGTTATTCTCAATCTTCCAAAAAGAGTGAATTCTATGCGCCTGAAGTTTCTTTCTGTCAGTACAGTTGTACTGCTTTCGGCATGTGACGGTTCCGCCGGTTCTGCATCTCCGGCGGTCCAGGCACCTGCGGTCAATGTCGTCACTTTACACAGCCAGCCCGTTGCCCTCACTACCAGCCTACCGGGCCGTACCACGGCCGTGCGCAGCGCCGAAGTCCGTCCTCAGGTGAACGGCGTGATCCTAAAACGTCTGTTTGTGGAAGGCAGCGAAGTCAAAGCGGGTCAGCAGCTTTACCAGATTGATCCTTCGACCTATCAGGCCGCATTCGATCGCGCGATGGCGACCTGGAAAAGCGCCGATGCCACCGCCCGCCGTTACAAACCGCTGGTTGATGCACAGGCCGTCAGCCGCCAGCAATATGACGATGCAGTCGCCGCCGAGCGCGAAGCCGCTGCGGATGTCGAAACCGCCCGCGTGAATCTGCAATACACCAAGGTCTACGCGCCGATTTCCGGCCACATTGGCCGTTCGCTCTACACCGAAGGTGCGCTGGTGACCAGCGGCCAGACGGCGTATCTGACCACCATCGACCAGCTGGATCCTATTTATGTCGATGTGAACGAATCCTCGCAGGATCTGCTTAGACTGCGCCGTGCGCTGGCGTCCGGCAAATTGCAATCCGCCGGGGACAACGCTGCACAGGCCACCCTGACGCTGGAAGATGGCAGCAAATATGCCCTGCCGGGCAAGCTGGAATTCTCTGAAGTCACCGTCTCGCAAAGTACCGGTTCCGTGACCCTGCGCGCCTCCTTCCCTAACCCGCACGACGAGTTGCTACCGGGCATGTTTGTTCATGCACAGCTGCAACAAGGCGTTGATGATAAAGGCATTCTGGTGCCGCAGGAAGCCATCATGCATGACGTGAAAGGCGCGCCGTATGTGTATGTGGTGAAAGCCGATAACACCGTTGAGCAACGTTCGGTCACCACCGGTCAGATGATGAACGGCAACTGGTTAGTGAATCAGGGGCTCAATGATGGCGACAAAGTCATCACCGACGGCTTACAGAACGCCAGGCCTGGCGCCAAAGTGAACGCCACCGAGCGCAAAGCCAGCGCCCCTGCCGAACAGGCTAATCTCGCGATGACCGATCCCTCCGCGCAATAGGTGAGCTGAATGTCTACTTTCTTTATTAACCGCCCCATATTCGCCTGGGTTGTCGCCATCGTCATCATGATCGCCGGTGCGCTGTCGATTATGAAACTGCCGATAAACCAGTACCCGAATATCGCGCCTCCGGCGATTTCCGTCAGCGTCACTTATCCGGGTGCCTCGGCGGAAACGGCGCAGAACACCGTGGTTCAGGTCATCGAACAGCAACTGAACGGGCTGGATAACCTGCGCTACATCGAATCGCAAAGTAACAGCGACGGCAGCGCCACTATTATTGCCACCTTCGATCAGGGAACTAACCCGGATATCGCGCAGGTTCAGGTGCAGAACAAAGTCTCACTGGCCGAGTCGCAGTTGCCGACCGAAGTGGTCAATCAGGGGATACGCATTGCCAAATATCAGGCCAACTTCATGCTGCTGGTCAGCCTGATTTCGACCGATGGCAAAATGAGTAACTCGGATCTGAGTAACCTGCTGGTCACTAAACTGGAAGATCCGATCGTGCGTACCAAAGGCGTCGGTGACTTTCTGGTGCTCGGTTCAGAGTACGCAATGCGTATCTGGCTCGATCCGGCAAAACTGTATAAATATCAGCTGATCCCAAGTGATGTCAGCGCGGCGATTGAAGCGCAAAACGTGCAGGTGTCCTCCGGTTCCCTCGGCGGTCTGCCGACGGTCAAAGACAGTAAAGTCAGCGCCACCATCATCGGGAAAACCCGTTTCGACAGCATTAATCAGTTCAAAAACGTGCTGCTGAAAGTGAATGCCGACGGTTCTCAGGTGCGTCTGAGTGATGTCGGGAATGTGGATCTGGGGCCGGAAAGTTATTCGATTTCCTCCACCTTTAACGGCAGACCGTCTACCGCTATCGCCCTGCGTCTGGCGAGCGGCGCGAACGTACTGGATACCGACAAAGCGGTGAAAGCCACCGTTGCCGGGCTGGAAGATTCCCTGCCAGCTGGCGTGAAAGTGGAGTTCCCATACCAGACCGCGCCGGTGGTTAGCGCGTCCATTGAAGAAGTGGTGAAAACACTGATCGAAGCCATCGTGCTGGTGTTCTGCGTGATGTTGCTGTTCCTGCAAAACCTGCGCGCGACACTGGTTACCACGCTGGTGGTGCCAGTCGTTCTGCTCGGTACTTTCGGTATTCTGGCGGCTGCGGGGTATTCCATTAACACCCTGACGATGTTCGGCATGGTGCTGGCCATCGGCCTGCTGGTGGATGACGCCATCGTAGTGGTGGAAAACGTCGAACGTGTGATGACGGAAGATAAGCTGTCGCCGAAAGAAGCCACCATCAAATCGATGAAGCAAATTCAGGGCGCGCTGTTTGGTATCGCGCTGGTGCTCTCAGCCGTATTAGTGCCGATGGCGTTCTTCGGCGGTTCGACCGGGATTATCTACCGTCAGTTCTCCATCACCATCGTTTCTGCGATGGCGCTTTCGGTACTGATGGCGCTGATTTTCACCCCGGCGCTGTGTGCCACCATCATCAGACACAACGACGAGGAAAAATCGCAGAAAGGGTTCGCAGGCTGGTTCAACCGTAACTTCGACAAAGGCGCGATGCGCTACACCCGCGCCGTCGGAACAGTTATCTCCCGCCGCCGTCTGTTCATGTGCATCTATTTGCTGATCGTGATCGCCACCGGGTTTATGTTCACCCGCGTGCCGACCACTTTTCTGCCGGATGAAGATCAGGGCGTGATGCTGGTTCAGGCCACCCTGCCTGCCAACGCCTCGGCGGAGCGCACCCAGCAGGTGCTGGACAACGTGCGTGAATACCTGATGTCCCAGGAAGGCGGCATTGTCTCCTCGGTGTTCACCGCTAACGGTTTCAGCTTTGCCGGACGTGGTCAAAACGTCGGTATCGCTTTCGTGCAGCTGAAAACCTGGGCGAAACGTCCGGACGCTGCGCAGAAAGTTCAGGCGCTGGCCGGGCGTGCGATGGCGCATTTCGCCACCATCAAAGACGCCCGCGTGTTTGCTTTCGTTCCGCCCGCGGTGATGGAACTGGGTAACGCCACCGGTTTCGACTTCTTCCTGCAAGACACCAACGGCAAGGGTCACGCAGCCCTGATGGCAGCGCGTAATCAGTTTCTGCAAATGGCCTCACAGGACAAACGTCTGACCGCTGTACGTCCGAACGGAATGGAAGATGAGCCGCAATATCAGCTTGAAATTGACGATGAACGCGCGCAGGCGCTGGGTCTGAGCCTCGACGACATCAATAATACGTTGTCGGCGGCCTGGGGTTCGGCCTACGTGAATCAGTTCATGTACAACAACCGCGTTAAGCGCGTTTATATCCAGGGCAAGGCGGCTTCCCGCGTCACGCCGGAAGATCTGAACAACTGGTATTTCCGTAATTCCAGCGGCGATATGGTGCCGTGGAGCGCCTTCGGCAGCGGTAAATGGGTGTACGGCTCACCGCGTTACGAGCGTTTCAACGGTGTGTCTTCCGTCGAGCTGATGGGCGCACCGGCACCGGGCTACAGCTCGGGCGACGCCAACGAAGCAGTCATGGAAATCGCGGCCAAACTGCCACCGGGCTACAAAGTGGCATGGCACGGCCTGAGCTATGAAGAAAAACTTTCCGGATCACAAACCCCGGCGCTTTATAGCCTGTCGATGATCGTGGTGTTCCTGTGCCTGGCGGCGCTGTATGAGAGCTGGTCGATTCCGTTTTCGGTCATGCTGGTAGTTCCGCTGGGGATCTTAGGCACCATCGGCGCCGTGCTGCTGCGCGGGTTGTCGAATGACGTCTTCTTCCAGGTCGGCCTGTTAACCACCGTCGGGCTGGCGGCGAAAAACGCCATATTGATTGTCGAGTTTGCCAAAGAGCTGCATGAGAACGAAGGAATGTCGGTGACGGAAGCGGCTATCGAAGCGGCCAAGCTGCGTATCCGGCCAATCATCATGACCTCAATGGCCTTTATCCTCGGCGTCTTCCCGCTGACGATTTCCAGCGGCGCGGGCGCGGGCAGCCAGCACTCCATCGGTACCGCCGTGGTCGGCGGGATGATTACGGCGACCTTCCTCGCGATTTTCTTCGTGCCGATGTTCTACGTCACGATTGTGAATCTGTTCACCCGAAAATCGAAAAAACAAGAAAAAGCGCTTCCTGCGTCTGAGGCAACACACCATGAATAAACCGCATTTCGCGCTGTCACTTATCGGCGCGTTTTCACTCACCCTGCTGGCGGGCTGTACGATGGAACCGCATTATCAGCGCCCTGCGTTACCGGTCGCCAGCAACTGGGACGGTGCCAAAACCGGCGCCGCAGAGGATATCGGCTGGAAAGCATTCTTCAATGAACCGGCGATGAACCAGCTGATTGACCTGTCCCTGAAGAACAACCGCGACCTTCGGGTCGCGGCGTTAAACGTTGATACTGCACGCGCCGCTTTCCAGATTGACCGCGCGGCCCTGCTGCCGACACTCGACGCCAGCGCCGGTGAAACCAACCAGCATCTGCCGGGCGGACTGTATTCGACGCAAAACACCGGGCCGGTGACGTATCAGCAATACAGCGCCAATCTGGGTGTGACATCTTATGAAGTTGACCTGTTTGGTCGCGTGCGCAGTCTGCGTGATCAGGGGCTGGAAACGTATCTCGCGACAGAGGCGACGCAGCGCGCGACGCAAATCTCGCTGGTGTCTGAAGTCGCTTCCGGATACCTGAGTCTGGCGGCGGATAACGATCTGCTGAAGCTGGCGATTAACACCGCCAACAGCCAGAACAAATCCTACGAACTGACCAGACGCAGTTACGATTCCGGCATCAGCACCTCGCAGGATCTGGTGCAGGCCGAAACCACGGTGCGCGCAGCACAGGCCGATATTGCGCAGTACACCCGCCAGGTTCGACAGGATGTGAACGCGCTGACCTTGCTGGTCGGAACAACTATTCCGCAGAGTCTGCTGGCCAACGCCACCCTGCAACAGAACTGGAAATTCCCGCAGACACCGGCCGGTTTGCCATCTGACCTGCTGACCCGTCGTCCGGATATCATCGCGGCGGAACATACGCTGAAAGCGGCTAACGCTAACATCGGCGCGGCGCGTGCGGCGTTCTTCCCGAGCATCACGCTGACCGGCACCGCCGGTTCAGAAAGCGGCAGCCTGAGCAAACTATTCGACGGCGGCACCGGCGCGTGGTCATTTATGCCTTCAATCAATATCCCGATCTTCGACGGCGGCGTGAATCAGGCCAACCTCGACATCGCCAGGGACACCAAAAAAATTGACGTCGCCAACTATGAAAAAGCGATTCAGACGGCGTTCAAAGAAGTGTCCGACGGCTTAGCCGGTCAGGCGACCTACAAAGACGAACTGCTGGCCCGCCAGCAGGACGCCGACGCCAACCAGCGCAACTACGATCTTTCGCAGATGCGCTTCAAAGGCGGTGTCGACAACTATCTGAGCGTACTGGTCGCGCAACGCTCCCTGTACTCCGCCCAGCAAACGCTGATCACCACCCAGCTTGCCCAACTGAATCAGGACATCAGTTTGTATAAGGCGTTGGGCGGGGGATGGAAGGAGTAAGGTTTTGAGTGAATGGAAACGCCGGCGGAAGTCGGCGTTTTTGTTTAAGAGAACAGACTCACCAGCGCAGACTGTTTTTAAGTTGTTCAATACTATCCGCCGTGAACATACCCTTCTGATTCTTCATTTCTCGAACCGCCTGTTGCGTCAGCTTATTCCCACGTAGAACTTTCTCCACCAGCTCCCCCCGCGCATCAAAATAACGGCTCGGCCAGATCACGCTCGGATGCACATCCAGCGCCTGTGCAATCACCTTATCCCCTTCGACCACGACCGCGACAGCGCATTCGATAACGTCGATGAACTCAATCCCACACTGCGCGATACCGCTGCCAGCGTCGTACCCCGTTTACGCAATGCCGCAATGATGTCTGCCTGATGCCAGTCGGTATGATTCTGTGATTTGTTCATGGAGGATCCTTTCCTGAGTGATGAGTAAATAAAACGTCTACGCAGGAAGAGTAAACCGGCAGAAGAATTATCCCAAAACGGGATAAACGCTAAGGGAGGATAATCAAGTTATTGATAGATAAGATGAAATGTAATATTGAAGAGATAGCTGACTAAATACTGATAAAAAATTATTTTGGTGGGAATTTTTACTCCGCGTAGCCATTAATACCCCACCCCAACCCTCCCCTTCGCAGGGGAGGGAGCTGACCCAGTTTCTACTCCAACCCCTGCAACAGAGGCGGAGCCGATCGGGCTTTTAACTCCTCCTCCTGCGAAGGGGGAGGTTGGGAGGGGGTTTTACAAATAAAATCAGAAAGTTAACATTGTCTTCCGTTGTGCAATTTCACATCGCAAATGTTCAAGAATTTCAGGTAATTCCTGCATAACCTGAAGATTCGTAAACCGGATAACTTTCATTCCCGAATCACAAAGAAACTCCGTTCTGATTTTATCCGCTGCCATCCCTTTCTCACTGAAATGACTTTCACCATCAAGCTCAACAACAAGCGAAATTTCCGGGGCGTAAAAATCCACAATGTAGCGCCCGATCCCATGCTGACGGCGAAATTTAACACCCAGCGTTTTGCAACGAATCGCCTGCCATAAAACAAACTCTGGATAAGTGAGATTTCCTCGCAGACCTTTGCGTAATTCTTTCTGTTTTGAATCGTTGAACATGCCACCACCGACTTGTCTTGAATACCCACACTCAACCTCCCCCTTGGCAGGAGGAGGAGCTGTACTGAATGTATCTGCAAATACGGCGATAATATTTTTCCCGCACCTTTTCTGCGGCCATCATTCCAATATCTTAATATTCACGCATTTTCGCCTGCCGTCACACCGGCTAATTATTTATATTAAGCCCGTTAAACTATTTAGATGTTTTATGAGTGAAAAAATAAGTAAATCAAAGCCCCCACCGCGTTTATTTTAATAAGGTGAAGCGTCCAGATGTATGTTTGCTTGATAACTTCCGTTATCGAATGAATATGTAAGAAAGTGAATGACTCATGCGATCATCACAAACGCAAAGAGTGCAGGAACCAAAAAATTGCGTTTCTTAAGAACCCGTTCTTTTCGCATAACCTACACCTGGCTTTAACCAGAAGTGATCTTTTGGAGCGCCACCATCATCTTTAAGCCATAAGTAAGCGGGTATAGCTATTTTCATATTTTTACTCCGCCTTGAGTAAATCGACTTACACTAATTTAAACGAATTAATGAAAACAATAATTTCCCGCATCAATATAAACCTACAGGCCATAATCAATTTGGCCAGAAACTATTTTCTTGTTTACCTCCTTGGTGTAGAGATCATTCAAACTCTCCTACTTACCCACATCTCCGTTCCAGCCGCCGCCCAGCGCGGCGATCAGCTTGACGCTGGTGACCATCTGGGTGCTGACCAGTGACAGGACGCTTTGCTGTTGCGTCAGACTGGTGTTCTCGGTTGTGGCGACATCCAGATAATCGATCATCCCGGCCTGATACTGGTTGTTGGTGACGCGCGCGGATTCTTTGGCGGAATCGGCGGCGTTCTGACGGGCGACACGTTCGCTGTCCAGCGTATGCAGTTCGACCAGATAATCTTCCACTTCCTGCATCGCGGTTAACACGCTCTGGCGATAGCCGGCGACGTCGGCGTCATACGCGGCTTCGGCCTGCGCCACTTTGCCGCGCGTGGACCCGAAATCCAGTACCGTCTGGCTGAGTTCGGGGCCTAAAGACCAGACGCGGTTCGGCAACGAGAACAAATTATGGAATGCGGAGCTGGCGAAACCGCCGCTGGCGCTCAGGGTCAGATCCGGATAGTACGCGGCAGTTGCCACACCGACTGCGGCGTTGGATGAGGCCATGGTGCGTTCGGCAGCGGCAATATCAGGACGGCGCTGCAACAGCTGCGACGGAATCGCATCCGGCATCGCAGGCAGGTTTAGTTTGACGTCGCGTGCGGCGAGGCTGAACTGCGCCGGTGGTTTGCCGATCAGCACGGCGATAGCATGCTCCAGTTGGGCGCGCTGCCATTGAAGATCCAGCGCCGAAGCTTTAGTGCTTTCCAGCTGAGTCTGCGCCTGTGCCAGCGTGGCGCGTGAGGTGTTACCTCCTTCGTACTGATTCTGGATCACCGTCAGGTAACGCTGATAGGCATCGATACTTTGCTTATATAACGCAATTTGCTGATCCATCACCCGCAGCTGGAAATAATCCTGCGCCAGTTCGGATTGCGCACTGAGCGTCGCATCAGCCAGATCGGCCTTGCTGGCCTGCGCGCTGGCGTCCTGTTCTTCTGCCGTACGGCGCAGTTTGCCCCATAGATCCAGCTCCCAGCTGGCACTCAGTTCTGCTGTTTGTTTGTTAGTGGCGGACGTCGAGGTACCGCTGCGCGTGCTGCCAGCCGTTGCATCCACAGAAGGATATAAGTCGGAACGCGCCTGCGTCACCAGCGCTTGCGCCTGACGATATTGCGCGGCGTACTGCGCGACGTTCTGGTTGGAAATCTGCACCTGCGTCAGCAACGATGAGAGCTCAGGATCCTGATACACTGACCACCATTCGCCTCTGGGCTGATTGTCTTTCGGGATCGCCGCCGTCCAGCCTTTGGCCTCTTTAAATGCCGTGGGCATAGCAACGTCCGGCCGCTGGTAATCAGGGCCGACAGTACAGGCGCTGACCAGAAGTGCCAGCGCCAGCGGAGCAAGACGGAACACCATAGAACGTGTTTTTTGCAGAGTCATCAGATTCGCTTCAGGGTAATGAGTTTCAGTGTGATCAGTCATGAGAACTGGCCTCCGGAGGCGTCGCGTTAGGACGCAGGCGGTGCCACAGACGATGCGTTGCGCGGCTGGTGCGATCCATATACAGGTAAACGACCGGCGTGGTGAATAAGGTCAGGATCTGACTCAGCGCCAATCCGCCTGCAATCGCCAGCCCCAGCGGACTGCGCAGATCCGCGTCGCCTCCGCTGCCCAGCGCCAGTGGCAATGCGCCGAAGAACGCGGCCAGCGTGGTCATCAGGATCGGGCGAAAACGCATCAGACACGCCTGGGTGATCGCCTGTTGCGGCGTCAGGCCGAGCCGCCTTTCGGCGTCGAGTGCGAAGTCGATCATCATGATCGCATTCTTTTTCACGATGCCGATCAGTAGCAGGATCCCGATCAGTGCGATCACCGTCAGTTGCGTCCCCGTCACCAGCATCAGCAACAGCGCGCCAAGCCCGGCGGACGGCAGCGTGGAAAGAATCGTCAGCGGATGAATATAACTTTCATACAGCACGCCGAGCACAATATAGACCGCCGCCAGCGCCGCCAGAATCAGCCACGGCATAGAGCTGGCCAGTGCCTGAAACGCCTGTGCGGTACCGGCATAACTGCCATGCACGGTATCCGGCAAACCAATCTGCGCCATCGTCGTTTTCAGTGCGGCCTGCGCATCTTCCAGCG
Source organism: Rahnella bruchi (assembly GCF_003614975.1). Taxonomy (GTDB): domain Bacteria; phylum Pseudomonadota; class Gammaproteobacteria; order Enterobacterales; family Enterobacteriaceae; genus Rahnella; species Rahnella bruchi. Next base: position 105,974 of record NZ_QZWI01000012.1, read on the forward strand.
CATAACCGTCGGCAAGGTTAAACGCAATGGTCGTGGTCGCCGTCTGCCCCTGATGGGAAACCGACAGCGGCGCATTGGCTCCGCTGAACGTGGCGAAAGCCGACAGCGGCACCTGATTACCGGAATCAGTTACGACATACAGCTGATGCAGGACATCGGGATTACTGGTGTAGTCAGACGTCAGATTCATCACCACGTGATACTGGTTCAGCGTTTTGTAAATGGTGGCTACCTGCCGCTGGCTAAAGGAGTTATTAAGCAGCGTGTCGATCATTTTCACGTTCACGCCGAGCTGAGTCGCGCGATCCCGGTCGATATTAAGCATGATCTCCTGACCGCCGGTCTGCGCATCGGAATCCACACCGGTCAGTTGCGGCAATTTTGCCAGCGCTTTCTGCACTTTCGGCGCCCATTCACGCAGCACGGAAAGATCGTCAGATTGCAGGCTGTACTGATACTGCGCATTGGCGCTGCGTCCGCCGATATGCAGATCTTGCGCGGCCATCAGGAACAGCTGCGCGCCCGGTTCTTTGCCGGTCGCCATCATCAGACGGTTGGCGACCTGATTAGCCGTCGCAGTGCGTTTGTCGAAATCTTTCAGACGTACGAAGAACGTTGCGGTGTTACGTGATCCAAAACCGCCGCTGCCCGCCGAACTCATCACGGCATCCACCGCCGGATCGTCCTGAATGATCTTACTGTATTTCAGCACCTGCGGCTGGATCGACTGGAACGACGTGTTCTGATCCGCACGCAGCATGCCCATCAGCATGCCGGTGTCCTGATCCGGGAAGAAGCCTTTTTCGACCACGGTATAAAGATAAAAATTAAGCAGGATCGTCAGGAACAGGCCGACCAGCGTGATCAGCTGATGGCGCATCACCCAGCCGAGCGCGGCGGAATATGCCGCCAGCAGGTTGTTCAGGCCGCGTTCAATCATGCGGTAAATGCGTGGCTGACGTTTTTCCACCGGCGGCTTGCGCTTAAGGAAACGCGCGCACAGCATCGGCGTCAGGCTCAGCGACACCAGCATGGAGATGATCAGCGATACGCTGAGCGTGACCGCAAACTCACGGAACAGACGTCCGACGATACTGCCCATCAGCAGGATCGGAATGAAGACCGCGATCAGAGAAAGCGTCATTGAGAGCACGGTAAAACTGACTTCCTGCGCGCCTTTCAACGCCGCCCGCACCGGCCCCAGCCCTTCCTCAATATGCCGCGTAATATTTTCCAGCACCACGATGGCGTCATCGACCACAAAACCGGTGGAGATAATCAGCGCCATCAGCGAGAGGTTATCCAGGCTGTAGCCGAGCAGATACATCACCGCGCAGGTGCCGATCAGGGAAACCGGCAGCGCCACGGCGGGGATCAGCACTGCGTTCCAGTTACGCAGGAACACAAACACCACCGCGATCACCAGCAGCGTGGCTTCCAGCAGCGTCATTTCGGTGTCACGCAGGGAAGCAGAAACGTTAGGCGAACGGTCGAGCGCCAGATTGAGCTGCACGTCGCCGGGCAGACTTTCTTTCATCAGCGGCAGCGCGGCTTTGATCGCTTCGATAGTTTCCAGCATGTTCGCGCCAGCCTGGCGCGTCACGCCAATCATCACCGACGGCGTACTGTTGTAATAACCGACGTTGTATTTGTCTTCGACCGAATCATACACATTGGCGATATCGCTCAGGCGAATAGCCGAGCCGTTGATATAGGTGACGATCAGCGTTTTGTACTGCGCGGCGGTACTTTGCTGACCGTTACCCTCAATCATCCACGACTGATCTGAGCCTTGCAGCAGCCCTTTTGGCAGGTTACTGGTGCTGTCAGCGATGGCGGTGCGAATAGTGTCGAGGGAGATGCCGTAAGACGTCACCGCTTCCGGACGTAAATCGATGCGCACGCCCGGCAGCGCAGAACCCACCAGAGAAACCTGCCCGACGCCGTTCACCTGCGCGATTTTCTGTTGCAGCTGGCTCGAGGCGATATCGTAAAGTTCGCCTTTGCTGCGCGTGGCCGACGTCAGCGCCAGCATGATGATCGGCGCATCCGACGGGTTGGCTTTACGATAAGTCGGCAGCGACGGCATGCTGCTCGGCAGTAACGCACGGGAAGCGTTGATCGCCGCCTGCACGTCGCGGGCTGCACCGTTGATGTCGCGATCCAGATCGAACTGCAAAATGACGCTGGTCGAACTCTGCGAACTGCGCGAGGTCATTTCCGACACACCGGCGATTTGCCCGAGCGCCCTTTCCAGTGGCGTCGCCACCGTTGCCGCCATGGTTTCGGGGCTGGCACCGGGCAGACTGGCGCTGACCAGAATGGTCGGGAAATCCACCTGCGGCAGCGGCGCAACCGGCAGCAGGCGATACCCGAGCAAACCGAGCAGGAGTATCGCCAGCGTCAGCAGCATCGTGGCGACCGGACGGAAAATGAAGAAACGCGAAATATTCATTTATTCCGCCTGCTTCGCTGAACGGCGATGACGCGGATTAAGGCGGTGAGAAAGCCGGTCAAACATCAGGTAGATCACCGGGGTGGAGAACAGTGTCAGGATCTGACTGAAAATCAGACCGCCGACAATCACCAGCCCCAGCGGCTGGCGCAGTTCCGCGCCGGATCCGCTGGCCAGCATCAGCGGCAGTGCGCCCAGCAGCGCGGCCATCGTGGTCATCATGATCGGACGAAAACGCAGTAAACAGGCCTGATGAATGGCCTCGCGCGGCGAAAGCCCCTGTTTGTTTTCCGCATCCAGCGCAAAGTCGATCATCATGATGGCGTTCTTTTTCACGATACCGATCAGCAGGATCACCCCGATCAGCGCGATCAGACTGAACTCGGTTCCAGCGAAAATGAGCGACAGTAACGCCCCCACCGCCGCCGACGGGAGCGTGGAAAGAATGGTCACCGGATGAATAAAGCTTTCGTACAGAATGCCGAGCACCACATACATGGTCAGCAGCGCGGCAAGGATCAGCCACAGCGTGTTGCCGGTGGCGCTTTCAAACGAGGCCGCTGCGCCCTGATAGCGCAGGGTGATGCTGTCCGGCATGGCGATATCGGCCACGGTAGTTTTAATGGCCTGCTGCGCCTGTTCCAGCGAATACCCGTCTTTGAGGTTAAAGGAGATGGTCACCGCCGGGAACTGATTGAGGCGCGCCTGTAACAGTGCGCCGGTACGCATGTGGATTTTGGCGATCGACGTCAGTTTGATCATGCCGTTGGTCGCACCGGAATTGGTGGTCGGGTTACCGCTGTCGGACGTCGTGGACGTGCTGGTGGTGGTGGTCGCCGCCGTGCCGCTGGTCGACGAACTGTTGTTAGTCGCCAGATAGACGTCATCAAAAGAGGCCGGTGACTGCTGGAACTGCGGCGCCACTTCCAGCACCACGCGGTACTGGTTGGCCTGCGTAAAGATGGTGGAAACCAGCCGTTGGCCGAATGCGTTGTACAGCGCGGTATCCACGTCAGAAGCGGTTATGCCGTAACGGGCGGCGGCGTCTCTGTCCAGTTCGACGTAAGCAATCTGCCCCTGATTTTGCAGGTTGCTGACCACTTCGCTGAACTCCGGCTGAGCACTGAGTTTTTCAATCAGTTTTGGCGTCCACTCCACCAGATTTTCACTGTCAGAATCATCGAGGGTGAACTGGTACTGGCTCGGCGTCACCTGATCGTCAACGGTCAGGTCCTGCGAAGCCTGCATGTAAAGTTCGATGCCCGGCACATTTGCCGTTTCCTGTTGCAGACGCGCAATGATCGCCGGTGCGCGCTCGCTGCGTTCATCAAAGGATTTCAGGCTGATCTGCAAACGACCGCTGTTCAGGCTGGTGTTATTGCCATCCACACCGATGGTGGAAGAGACACTTTCCACATCCGGATCCTGCAAAATGGCGGCAGTCAGCAGTTGCTGGCGACGCCCCATTTCACTGAAGGATACGTCCTGCGACGCCTGGGTGATCCCCTGGATCATCCCGGTATCCTGCGACGGGAAGAAGCCTTTGGGTACAATCACATACAGCAGCGCTGTGAATACTAAGGTGGCCGCGGCGACCAGCAAAGTGAGTTTCTGGTGATTAAGCACCACGATCAGCATGCGGTCGTAACCGGCGATCATTTTGTCGAAGAACTCGCCGCCTTTGCGGTAAAACTTGCTCTGTTTTTCTTCCGGCGTATGGCGCAGCAGATAAGCGCACAGCATCGGGGTGAGCGTCAGCGAAACCACCATCGACACCAGAATCGAGACCGCCAGCGTAATGGCGAATTCGCGGAACAACCGCCCGACCACATCCCCCATAAACAACAGCGGGATCAGCACGGCAATCAGCGAGAACGTCAGGGAAATAATGGTGAAGCCGATTTGCTGCGAGCCTTTCAGGGCCGCCTGCATCGGGGTTTCACCCTCCTCCAGCCGCCGCGAAATATTCTCGACCACCACGATGGCGTCATCGATAACAAAACCGGTGGCGATAGTCAGCGCCATCAGCGAGAGGTTGTTAAGACTGAAACCGCAGAGATACATCACGCCAAAGGTGCCGACCAGCGAGAGCGGCACGGCAACGCTTGGAATAAGCGTCGCGGCGACATTGCGCAGGAACAGGAAGGTGACCATGACTACCAGCGCGATAGAGAGAAGCAGTTCGAATTGGACGTCACTGATCGAGGCACGGATGGTTTGCGTACGGTCGGAAATCACGCTGATTTTGACCGATTCCGGCAGCGCTTCCTGCAATTTCGGCAGCTGCGCTTTAATCGCATCCACCACCTGAATTACGTTGGCGCCAGGCTGACGCTGCACACTGATAATGATCGCCGGTTGTTTGTTCGCCCAGGCTGACAGGTACTGGTTTTCAGGCGCTTCAGAAAGCGTCGCCACATCGCGCAGACGCAATGCCGCCCCGTTTTCGTAATTGACGATCAGGTTGCCGTACTCATCGGCGGTGCGCAGCTGATCATTGGCATCAATAGTTATCGAATGATTCGGGCCATCGAAACCGCCTTTCGAACCGTTGACGTTGCTGTTCCCGATCAGCGTATTGATGGTTTCCAGACTGAGATTGTGCGCCGCCAGTTTACGCGGATCGACCTGCACGCGAACCGCAGGCTGATGACCGCCCGCCAGCGTGACCATACCGACGCCGGAAATCTGCGACAGTTTCAGTGCCACGCGGGTATTCACCAGATCCTGAACTTTGGTCAGTGGCAGCGATTCAGAGGTCGCCGCCAGCGTCAGCACCGCAGCATCCGCCGGGTTCACTTTTTTATACGTCGGCGGATTCGGTAAATCGTTCGGCAGCAGGCTGTCGGCGGCATTGATAGCCGCCTGCACTTCCTGCTCCGCTACGTCGAGGGACAAATCCAGCGAGAATTTCAGCGTGATAATGGAAGAACCGCTGGCGCTGGTGGAATACATCTGGCTCAGCCCCGCCATCTGCCCGAGCTGACGCTCAAGCGGTGCGGTAATGCCCGACGCCATCACATCCGGACTCGCTCCCGGATACAACGTCGTCACCTGAATGGTCGGATAATCGACCTGCGGCAGCGCCGAGGTCGAAAGCATGTTGTAGGCGAAAACCCCCGACAACAGCACGGCGACCATCAGCAGAATGGTCGCGACCGGCCGGAGTATAAAGAGGCGTGAAGGATTCATTTAGACCCGCTGTCTTTACCGGCTTTATTTGGGGCTGCATCAGGGGCGACAGCAGTTTTGTCAGCGCCTGTTGTGGCTTTATCCACTCCGCCGCTCTGCTGGCGCTCTTTGGAATAACCGCCCGCTGCCGAAGCTTCGCCAGAATTTGGCGTCACAATCTCCACTTTCGTGCCGTTGTTCAGGCGGTCGATCCCGGTGGTCACCACCTGCTCACCCGGTTTCACCCCTGACAGGATCGCCACCTGAGCGTCACCAAAGTCCGGGCCGGATTTCACACTGCGCCGCTCAATGGTGCTGTCGGCGTTCACCACATAGACAAAATTGCCATCGCTGCTCAGCTGCAATGCTGCCGCCGGGACCACCGTAGCGTCTTTCAGCGTCGCCACTTGCAAGCGGGCGTTCACAAACTGGTTCGGGTAGAGTTTTTCATCGGCATTATCGAACAGCGCTTTCAGCTTGATGCTGCCGGTGCTGGTATCAATTTCGTTGCTGATAAATTGCAGTTTGCCCTGGCCGAGCACTTCACTGCCGCCCTGATCAAAAGCGGTGGTCGGTAACTGATTGCCGCCGCGCAGCGCTTTGAGCAGAGTTTGCAGATTACTTTGCGGCACGCTGAACGTTACGGCAATCGGCTGGGTCTGAGTGATCGTGACAATGCCGGTGGTGGAACTGCTGGTCACCATATTGCCCGGATCTACCAGACGCAGACCGACATGGCCGCTGACCGGTGCGGTAATTTTGGCGAACTCGAGGTTGAGTTTGGCGGCAGCGATTTGCGCCTGATCGGCTTTCACAGCACCGGCGTACTGACCGGCGGTGGCGATCTGGCTTTCCAGATCCTGACGCGCAAGGGAATCCTGTGCATACAGTTTACGGTAACGCGCCAGCGTCAGCTCCGCGCTTTTCGCCAGCGCCTGATTCTGTGCCAGGTCGCCCTGATACTGTTCAAGCGTCGCCTGATAGCTGCGCGGGTCAATTTGCGCCAGCAACTGCCCCTGCTCGACTTTCTGCCCTTCGGTGAAATACACCTTCATCAGCTGACCATCCACCCGGCTGGTCACGGTGACTGTCGCATTGGCCACCACGGTACCCAGCGCGCGCAGATAGACCGGCACATCGGCCTGCGTGGCTTTTCCGGCCTGCACCGGCGTTGCCATTCCGGCCATCATCTGCCCGCGCATCGCGCGCATGCCGCCACGTCCCGGCTTCTTATGAGCAGCAGGATCAGAGGCACTCTGGTGGAAAGCAAAGAACCAGACCAGGATCGCAGCAACGATAATGGCGACGATAACCCACACGAAAGTGCGTTTTTTGGAACGAGACGAGGCAGTCGGCAGCATAGATTTCTTGGTTTCGCAGTATTAATGAGGAGAAAACAGCTGAAAAATGACCTTCAACCAGAGATTTTCAATATCAGTCAAAAATACATTATCCCTAAAAGCTTCGATGGCTGTTTTTAGGACAACGTAAAGATTTTGTTAGCAATTAAGAATTTATATTTCATTCAGCAGGATGAATGATACCCGCTAATTTATCCTTTCCGGCCTGCTAATGTTAAGAACTAAATGAGAATGAATATTGAAGACGACGACAGAAAAGCATCAGGAAGTGTCAGTCTGTCCCGGAATTTTGTCAGGAAAACGCAGGCTTAGCGTGAAAAACCCTCTGTCCGTTCACCTTAACCGGTGAGAAAACCAGAGCTAAATCCTGAAAATTAGAAGTATTGATAATTTATATTGTTTGCTCCGACCACGGCTTGATATGGTGCATTTTCTGATTGTTTTTCATCTTCATGCAGGAACTCAGTCGAATGCAGACAAAATTTCAATCCAGACCAGTGATTGGGGTAACACTGGACAGCGAGGAAGCTGGTGGCTACGCCGATTTTCCCTGGTATGCCCTGCGTCAGAACTATATGAACAGTCTGGCAGAGCTCGGTGCGGTGCCGCTGGCTTTGCCTCATCACGCTGAACTGGCGGATGAATATCTCTCTATGTGTGACGGCATTGTGGTCACCGGCGGCGCGTTTGATGTGCCGCCTGAACTCTTTAATGAGCAACAGACCAGCGATCAAGTTCGCCTGAAACCCGCTCGCACCGAATTCGAAAAAGCCATCGTTAAAGGTGCCATGCAGCGCAATATGCCGCTGCTGGGGATCTGCGGCGGTCAGCAGCTGCTTGCCGTTTTAACCGGTGGCACGTTGCATCAGCACATTCCCGATGCACTCCCCGACGCCCTTGAACATAGCACGACCGTTGATACTGAAAACGCGGGCGGCAAAAAGCGCGCCCGTCATCCGGTAGAGATAGTGGAAGGTTCGCTGCTCAGCCGCTGCGTCGATCGCGACCATTACGAGGTTAACAGCTCGCACCATCAGGCGGTGAAATCGGTGGGCCCCGGTTGCATCGTGAATGCTTATGCGCCGGACGGCGTTATCGAAGGCATTGAGTGTGAGGAGTATGATTTCTGCCTTGGCGTGCAGTGGCATCCGGAATATCAGCAACATCCGCAGGATACGCAGCTGCTGAATGCCTTTGTTGCGGCCTCCGCACGCTATCAGCAGTCGATGCGCACGGCGGGTAAAGCCATGACGGAAGCCATGAATGACGTGATTGCCCGTCCGGGAAACGAACAGGCATGAATCAGGCCGCGCTGAAAGCCAGAACCGACCGGTTATTGCTTGATCTGGGCATCGATCCGCGGGTCATTGCCCATCGTACGCTGCCCTATTTTGAAGAGGTAAGTGAGCACTTACTGGAGGAGACAGAAACTGATGCTGAAACCGGCAAAGTTTACCGGCTGATCTCCCCCGCCGCTGCCGCCTGGCATCAGATGAAACTGCAGGCGACTGCCGACGGGGTGGGCATTTATCTGGTCTCTGCTTTCCGCAGTCTGGATTATCAGGCCGGGCTGATCCGCGCTAAACAGGAAGCTGGCATCACGCCGCAAGAGTTTTTCACCTCGCTGGCACCGCCCGGATGCAGCGAGCACCACACCGGTTGCGCGGTGGATATCAATACCCCCGGCTGCGACGAAGTGACCGGCGTTTTTGGCGAAACCGAGGCTTTTCAGTGGCTGCAAACTCACGCAGCCCGCTTTGGTTTCGTTATGTCCTTCCCGCTGAATAACCCGTGGGGCTTTATTTATGAGCCGTGGCACTGGTGCTGGCATGATGCAAAGCAGTAAGTGATCAGCGTCGCAGTTTCCATAACTAAAATTGTCGTCTAAACATTTATCTGTTAGGCCAATTTTCTGTTTCATTTTTAGAACAAATAAAACACACTATGCGCTCAACAGGCGTCTGCCAGACAGAGGCCTGATTTCCACCTCTTCTTATAAGTCATAAATTTCAATGCACTCAGATACCGTTTCGCGCAGGACAGCCTGGCTCCGCGTTGTGATGATGGCTATTGCCGCGTTCATCTTCAACACCACTGAATTCGTGCCCGTCGGATTACTTTCTGACATCGCCGCCAGTTTCAACATGCAGACCGCACAGGTCGGGCTGATGCTGACTATCTACGCGTGGGTAGTGGCGCTGATGTCATTGCCGCTGATGCTGCTGACCCGCAATGTCGAGCGAAAGCGCTTACTGATCGTCATCTTTGTGATATTCATCGCCAGCCATATTCTCTCGGTCGTGGCCTGGGATTTCTGGAGTCTGGTCGCCTCACGCGTCGGTATCGCCCTGGCTCATGCGATTTTCTGGTCGATTACCGCCTCGCTGGCCATTCGCGTGGCACCTGCCGGTAAAAAAACACAGGCGCTCAGTATGCTGGCGACCGGCACCGCGCTGGCGATGGTGCTCGGTCTGCCGCTTGGCCGCCTGATTGGTCAATATCTTGGCTGGCGCACCACCTTTATGAGTATCGGCGTTGTCGCGCTGCTGACGCTGATTTGCCTCATCAGATTGTTGCCGCCGTTACCGAGTGAGCATACCGGTTCGCTGAAAAGCGTGCCGATGCTGTTCCGCCGCCCTGCGCTGGTCGGTATGTATGTGCTGACCGCACTGATAGTGACTGCTCACTATACGGCGTACAGTTACATCGAACCCTTTATTCAGACTGTCGCCAATATGGGTGAAAACTTCACCACCTTCCTGCTGCTGATTTTCGGCGGCGCGGGGATTCTCGGCAGTATTGCATTTAGTGTGCTGGGCAACCGCTTCCCGGCGGCCATGCTCAGCGGCCCGATCCTGATGGTCACGCTCAGCATGTTGCTACTGTTTGTCGCGGTCATGAACCCGGTCAGCATTTCCATCCTTTGTGTAATCTGGGGACTGGCGATGATGATTATTGGCCTGGCGATGCAGGTGCGCGTACTGGCGCTGGCGACGGACGCCACAGATGTCTCGATGGCGCTGCTTTCGGGTATCTACAACATCGGTATCGGCGCGGGCGCGCTTCTCGGCAATCAGGTCAGTCTGCATCTGGAAATGAGCAACGTCGGCTACGCCGGTGGCCTGATTGGCTGCGTCGCGTTCGTCTGGTGTCTGACGATTTTCAAACGCTATCCGCAGCTGAAAGTAACGAACTGATATCGGGTTGATGATAAAGAAAAACCGGCTTTTGCCGGTTTTTTTATACCTGAGGATTCAGCTCACTAGCGCAATAACTTCAAATTTCCCGTCAGTGATTTTATCCATTTTTCCGCGCCGACCAGCCCCACGCCATCCAGCACTTCATCGTACAAATCTCTTAGCGGAAACGTCATTTCATACTGCTCAAACTGATGCATGGTGCGCGCAAAAGACGGGAACGGCACCACGCTGCGCTCGCCTGCGGCATCCAGCGCTTTAAACATCAGTGCCTTAATGTGATCAGGCGTTGCCTGAAGAATGGGCAGCGGGTATTTCGATATAGAATCTGTCGTGACGCCCTGCGCATCAGTCAGCGAAATGCCTGCCAGCATCGGGAAGTTTGCCGCTAATCCGATACCAATCACGCCCGCCGTATTTGCCAGTAATCCCGTCGGAAGCTCAGGATTGAGGATAATTGCCACCCGGAGTGTCTCTGTCATTTATGCGCCCTTTCGTTCATCAGTAAGAGAACCATGATAATGAGCGGCGGCTGAAAGGTGCTTTCTTTTAACGGTGTAAAATGCACTAATCTGGTTATCCCTTTCTAGAAATCACTTCAAAAAGGCAGATTATGTCCACATCCGAAATTTCAGCGGCAGATTTTCGCATTCTGAAGCAGCTTCAGACCTCGGGGCGCATGACCAATCAGGAGCTCGCAGATAAGGTCGGTATGGCAGCTTCTCCCTGCTGGCGGCGCACCAAACAACTGGAAGACAACGGCGTGATCACCGGCTATCAGGCGGTTATTGACCGGAAAAAAATCGGTCTGGGGTTGCTGGCTTTTATCCGGGTCAAAATCGACAGTCACAGCGAGGAAGATGCGCAACGTTTCGAACAGGAAGTTGGCGCATTGCCTGCGGTGATCGCCTGCTACGCGATTGCCGGTGATGCCGATTTTCTGTTGCAGGTGGTAGCGAAAGATCTCGACAGTTTTTCCAGCTTCGCAATGGAAGTGGTACGCCGCCTGCCGGGCATCAAAGAGATGCAAACGTCGTTTGTGCTCAGGGAAGTGAAACCGCTGGATGTGTTGCCGCTGGAGGGGATGTGAGGTTGGCGGCCGTGCTCCCCGCTCGGGTTTGCGTAATACCGGCATTGAACATATAGTCGTTATATCCTCTTTATTAACAACCGGATGCAGGTGGTATCACAATGAATATTGTTCGCGCACTACCTCTTATTATTATTATGTCTATGCCAGGGATTGCTCTCGCAGATTCCGCTTTTCAGAGTCTGGAATTTGGTAAGAATAAACAGCAACTTGTCCGTGATACCAAAGAAAAGTGCCAGCCTGAAAAGAAAGTCTCTGATGATGACTGGGCAAATAAAATTTTGCTGTCAAAAGATAATAAAGATTTGATACGTAACGCGAAAACCGCGCTCGAGAAAAATAATAACAGAGATTATGAAAAGGCTATCGGTCAGATTAAATGCCCGCAGCTTTGATGAAACCCGGCCAGACTCCACACCACACGATAAATCTGGCCGTGCCTTCATTATTTTTGTGTCGCTAAAATCACGCTGGAGGCTTTGACCAGCGCCAGAATGGCATCGCCCGGTTTCAGGCTCAGTTCATTCACACTGTCGTTAGTGACCATCGCGGTCAGCGCCAGGCCTTTATCGGAGGTAATGCTCACCGAGGAGTTCACCGCGCCAAGATTCACATCGTCAATTTTGCCGATGAACTGATTGCGGGCAGAGAAATTCAGACCGCAGTCGGGCGAGGCCAGCACCACCCACGGCGCTTTGATAATAGCGATGGCCTTTTTACCCACTACCAGACCCAGAGTTTTCACGCTGTTTTTCGTGACGACTGTCACCAGGCTTTCGCCCGTATCGAGTGCTAACACCACTTCGTCGTTTACCGCACCTTCCACAATTTCTGAAACCGTGCCGGATAGCTGATTGCGCGCTGAAACTTTCATTCTCACTCCTTGATAACTTCTGTAAGCGGAAGAGTCATTATGGCTTTGGGAATGGCAAGTCAGGGGTGGATTTTGGCGGCGACAGATGCCACATTAAAACGCGAAGATATTTTGAATGAAACACGACTGTGCAGGCATGACTTTTGTATAATTATGCAATAAAATGCACATGAATATGCAAAATATCTTTTACCTGACCCCGGTTTTGCGTTATCAATATAGGCATTGAAACCTTTAGCAGACAGCCCTAATTCATACAGGATTTTATCGATGACAACTATTCTCAAGCACCTTCCTATCAATCAGCGTGTGGGTATCGCGTTCTCCGGCGGTCTGGACACCAGCGCAGCGCTGCTGTGGATGCAGAAAAAAGGCGCCATCCCTTATGCCTACACGGCCAACCTGGGTCAACCTGATGAAGAAGATTACGATGCCATTCCGCGTAAAGCGATGGAATACGGTGCAGAGAAAGCTCGCCTGATTGATTGTCGCAAACAGCTGGTTGCCGAAGGCATCGCCGCCATTCAGTGTGGCGCGTTCCACAACACCACTGCCGGTGTGACTTATTTCAACACTACGCCGCTGGGCCGTGCCGTGACCGGTACTATGCTGGTTGCCGCGATGAAAGAAGATGGCGTGAATATCTGGGGTGACGGCAGCACTTACAAAGGTAACGATATCGAGCGTTTCTATCGTTACGGTTTGCTGACCAATGCTGAACTGAAGATTTATAAACCGTGGCTGGATACCGACTTTATTGATGAATTGGGTGGCCGTCATGAGATGTCTGAATTCATGATTCAGTCTGGTTTCGACTACAAAATGTCGACCGAGAAAGCTTACTCCACTGACTCCAACATGCTGGGCGCCACCCACGAAGCCAAGGATCTGGAATTCCTCGATTCCGGCGTCAAAATCGTTAACCCGATTATGGGCGTGAAATTCTGGGACGAAAATGTCGTCGTGAAAGCGGAAGAAGTCTCTATCCGATTTGAGCGTGGTTATCCGGTTGCGCTGAATGGCGTAACCTTTGACGACAGCGTTGAGCTGATGATGGAAGCCAACCGCATCGGTGGCCGTCACGGTTTGGGCATGAGCGACCAGATTGAAAACCGTATTATCGAAGCCAAAAGCCGTGGGATTTACGAAGCTCCGGGAATGGCGCTGCTGCACATCGCTTACGAGCGTCTGCTGACCGGTATCCATAACGAAGACACCATCGAGCAATATCATGCGAATGGCCGTGTGCTGGGCCGTCTCCTGTACCAGGGTCGCTGGTTTGATCCACAGGCTCTGATGCTGCGCGACTCCGCTCAGCGTTGGGTCGCCAGCGAAATCACCGGCGAAGTGACTCTGGAACTGCGTCGCGGCAACGACTACACCATCATGAATACGGTCTCTGAGAATCTGACCTACAAACCAGAGCGCCTGACCATGGAAAAAGGTGATTCCGTATTCTCACCTGATGACCGTATCGGCCAGCTGACCATGCGTAACCTGGATATCACCGATACCCGCGAGAAACTGCAAAACTACGTTGAGACCGGCTTGCTCACCTCTTCTGCCTCTACCGGTTTACCGCAGGTGGATAACAACAATCTACCGCGTGGCTTGCAGGTGAAAAACAAGTAACTGCGGCTTGCTTTAAAACGAGTTTGCAAAGCGTTATGTGAATCAGCCCTCTCCCCTTCGCAGGTGAGAGGGCTGATTTGTATTGATTTTTTGCTCTGAGACCAAGTTTCAGACATGCAAAAATACCGTACAGGGAAATACGGATCAGCAGGCATCGGGAATGATTTTTGTAGGATGTTGAATAAGTGCAGAGAAGAAAGTTTTGGAGCGGGTGAAGGGAATCGAACCCTCGTATGCAGCTTGGGAAGCTGCCGTTCTACCATTGAACTACACCCGCATCGGTGTGCGACTGGCATTATAACCGGTTACGACAACGTAGCAAGGCGTGATTGCGGATAAGCGCTGGAGTTTTAAGCAGTTAGCGTGCGGCGTGATCTGCGGCATGAAAAAGGGCGCCGGAGCGCCCTTTTGTTGTTTCTGAAGAAACTTATTTTTGTGTCTGCGGACGCATCGCCGGGAACAAGATAACGTCGCGGATGGTGTGGCTGTTGGTGAACAGCATAACCATACGGTCGATACCAATGCCCAGGCCAGCAGTCGGTGGCAGGCCGTGTTCCAGCGCTGTCACGTAGTCTTCATCGAAGAACATCGCTTCGTCGTCGCCTGCATCTTTCGCAGAAACCTGGTCAGCAAAGCGCTGCGCCTGGTCCTGCGCATCATTGAGCTCAGAGAAACCGTTACCGATTTCACGACCACCGATGAAGAATTCAAAACGGTCAGTGATTTCAGGATTGTCGTCATTACGGCGCGCCAGCGGAGAAACTTCAGCCGGGTACTCAGTAATGAAGGTCGGCTGGATCAGCTGCGCTTCAGCGGTTTCTTCGAAGATCTCGGTAACGATACGGCCCAGACCCCAGCTCTTCTCGATTTTGATACCGATAGATTCTGCGATAGCGGTCGCTTTAGCCAGATCGTCGAGATCTGCAACGTTAGTTTCCGGACGGTATTTGCAGATCGCTTCACGCATGGTCAGCTTGGCGAAAGGCTTACCGAAATCGAAAGTCTGGTCGCCGTACTGCACAACGCTGCTGCCCAGAACGGATTCGGTCAGAGTGCGGAACAGAGTTTCGGTCAGAACGATCAGATCTTTGTAATCCGCGTACGCCATGTAGAGTTCCATCATGGTGAACTCTGGATTATGACGCGGAGAAACGCCTTCGTTACGGAAGTTACGGTTGATTTCGAATACGCGGTCAAAACCACCCACAACCAGACGTTTCAGATACAGTTCTGGCGCAATACGCAGGTACATATCGATGTCGAGCGCATTGTGGTGAGTGATGAACGGACGCGCCGCTGCACCGCCAGGGATCACCTGCATCATCGGGGTTTCGACTTCCATGAAGCCGTTTTCCACCATGAAGCTGCGGATACCAGACATGATCTGAGAACGGATCTTGAAGGTTTTACGGGAATCGTCGTTAGCGATCAGGTCGAGATAACGCTGACGGTAACGCGCTTCCTGATCCTGCAAGCCGTGGAATTTATCCGGCAACGGACGCAGTGCTTTAGTCAGCAGACGCAGTTCAGAACAATGGATCGACAGTTCGCCGGTCTTAGTTTTGAACAGCTTACCGGTTGCACCCAGGATATCGCCCAGATCCCATTTTTTGAATTGCTCGTTGTAGATGCCTTCTGCCAGGTCATCACGCGAAACGTAAAGCTGGATACGACCGCCGACATCTTGCAGGGTCACGAAAGACGCCTTGCCCATGATACGGCGGGTCATCATACGGCCACCGACGGTGACTTCGATGTTTAATGCTTCCAGTTCTTCGTTGGTCTTTTCGCCATATTTCGCATGCAATTCATCAGAGATGCTGTCACGACGGAAATCGTTAGGGAAAGCGATACCGGATTCGCGCAGTAAAGCCAGCTTCTCACGACGAGATTTCAGCTCGTTGTTAAGATCTGGTACGGTTTCTGCACTTTGCGCTGCTGGTTGTTGCTCAGACATTTTGGTTCCTCATAACCCGGCTTTCAAACTTGCCTCAATGAATTTATCCAGGTCGCCATCCAGTACGGCCTGCGTATTTCGCGTTTCAACGCCCGTGCGTAAGTCTTTGATACGGGAATCGTCCAGCACGTAAGAACGAATCTGGCTGCCCCAGCCGATGTCAGACTTGTTGTCTTCCAGCTGCTGTTTGTCCGCATTTTTCTTTTGCATCTCATACTCATAAAGCTTCGCACGCATCTGCTTCATGGCCTGATCTTTATTTTTATGCTGGGAGCGGTCGTTCTGACACTGAGTCACAATGTTGGTCGGAAGGTGGGTAATACGTACCGCAGATTCCGTTTTGTTGACGTGCTGGCCACCCGCACCGGACGCGCGGTATACGTCGATACGCAGGTCGGCAGGGTTAATTTCGATTTCGATATCGTCATCCACTTCCGGATAAACAAACGCGGAACTGAAAGACGTATGGCGACGACCACCGGAGTCGAACGGGCTTTTACGCACCAGGCGATGAACGCCGGTTTCAGTACGCAGCCAGCCGAACGCATAATCGCCGATGATCTTGATGGTCGCAGATTTAAGTCCTGCTACTTCACCGTCAGATTCTTCGATAACTTCTGTTTTGAAACCCTTGGCTTCTGCCCAGCGCAAATACATACGCAGCAGCATGCTCGCCCAGTCCTGCGCTTCCGTACCACCGGAACCGGCCTGGATATCGAGATAGCAGCTCGCGCTGTCGTATTCACCGGAGAACATGCGGCGGAATTCCAGCTGTTCCAGCTTGACGGTCAGTGCATCAAGTTCTGCAACCGTTTCGTTGAAAGTATCTTCATCGTCGGCTTCAATAGCCAGTTCCAGCAGGCCGGTCACATCTTCCGCGCCCTGCAATAACTCATCGATGGTTTCAACAATAGCTTCCAGCGAGGAACGTTCTTTGCCCAGCGCCTGTGCGCGTTCTGGCTCGTTCCACACGTCCGGCTGTTCCAGCTCGGCGTTTACTTCTTCGAGGCGTTCTTTCTTGGCATCATAGTCAAAGATACCCCCGAAGAACGACTGTCCGCTCGGACAGGTCCTGAATGCGGTTTTTAACCGGATTAATTTCAAACATGATTTTTCGCGTCTTACGTTAGATTCGGAGTTGGCCCAATGCCATTCGAACCGCAGATTCTAACGGAATTAGCGGTGTTTTTATAGCAAGGAGCCATTTTTTTGCAGGGTTTATTGCGGGCAAAAATCGCTTATTTCGGCCATAAATGCTCGATGATCAACTGAACGCTGCGATTTCCCCGAAATTCATTGATATCCAGCCGGTATGCCAGCTGTACTTCGCGGATACTGCTGTCCGGCCAGAACGTCGGATCAATGTTAAATGCGATACCGTCAAGCAGCGGACCGCCGCCGACAGGTTCTATCATCAGCTTGAGATGACGCTCTTTGAGCAGTTTCTGTTGCAGGATGCGGAACGTACCGTCGAACGTCGGTTCCGGGAACGCCTGCCCCCAGGGGCCACCGTCGCGCAACATTTCAGCCGTATCGATGGTCAGCTCACGGGCAGAAAGCTCGCCATCTGACCAGACCACACCTTCCAGATACGAAGGATCCAGCCATTCACCTACCAGTTCGGCAAACTTGTCGCGAAACTCGTCGAACTTGCTTTCTTCCAGCGACAAACCGGCAGCCATTGCATGCCCGCCGAATTTCATCATCAGCCCAGGATTAAGCGTATCGAGGCGTTCCAGCGCATCACGCATATGCAAACCGGCTATCGAACGACCGGAGCCTTTCAGAATGCCAGCACCCGCGGGAGCAAACGCAATCACTGGCCGGTTAAAGCGCTCTTTCAGACGTGATGCCAGAATACCGACCACGCCCTGATGCCATTCCGGATGGTACATCGCCAGACCGAAAGGCAGTGCATCAGTGCTGCGCTCGAGTTTGTCGCACAGCGCCAGCGCTTCAACCTGCATCCCCTGCTCTATCTCGCGGCGGGTCTGGTTCAGCGCATCCAGATCACTGGCCAGTGCACGAGCCTGACCAATGTCTTCACTGAGTAACAGCGCCACGCCGACCGACATATCATCAAGACGACCGGCGGCGTTGAGCCGTGGCCCGAGCGCAAAACCTAAATCACTGGCGCACAATGTGCGGGCTTCGCGCCCCGCCACTTCCAGCAGCGCGCGGATCCCTGCCCGGCATTTACCGGCACGGATACGGTTCAGCCCCTGATACACCATGATGCGGTTGTTGGCATCGAGTGGAACGACATCCGCCACCGTACCCAGCGCGACCAGATCCAGATGTTCCGCCAGATTAGGAATAGCCAGACCATTTTGCTCAAACCAGCCGCTGTCACGTAAAGCACTGCGCAGCGCCAGCATCAGATAGAACGCTACCCCGACGCCTGCCAGCGATTTTGACGGGAACTCGCAGCCGACCAGGTTCGGGTTAATAATCGCTTCGGCATCGGGCAAGGTTTCGCCCGGCAAGTGGTGGTCGGTGACCAGTACCTTAATGCCTTTTTCGTGGGCCAGCGTGACGCCCGCGTGAGAGGAAATGCCGTTGTCGACGGTCAGAATCAGCTCCGCACCGCGCGACGCCGCCTGTTCAACCACTTCTGGGCTGAGGCCGTAGCCGTCTTCAAAACGGTTTGGCACCAGATAGTCCAGATTCCCGCAGCCCATGCTGCGCAGCGAGAGCAAGGTGAGCGCGGTACTGGTTGCGCCATCGGCATCAAAATCGCCAACGATAATAATGCGCAGACGCTCAGCCAGTGCTTTTTGCAACAGCGCGACCGCAGCATCAATGCCGTCAAGTTGCTGATAAGGCAGCATTCCGCGCACACTGCGCTCAAGCTCCTGACTTTCTTTCACCCCGCGGGCGAGATACAAACGGCGCAACAAAGGGGAAAGATCGGCGGGAAGTTCCACGCCAGTCGCTGCCTCACGGCGGCGAAGTTGAGTCTGCAAGGTCACGAAAAATCAACCACCCGTTTTATGTGAAGGATCCTGCTGATCGAGCATGGCAGCCATTTCTTTTGGCGGCTGATAGCCCGGGATCAAAGTACCGTCTTCCAGCACCACAGCCGGAGTGCCGGTAACGCCGAACTGAACGCCCAGTTCAAAGTGTTTTGCAATGCTGGTGGCACAGGTCGCCGGTGTGATTGCATCGCCGCGCATCGCCGCATCAAAATTGGTTTTACGGTTGCCGGTACACCAGATTGATTGCATATCTTTCTCAGTCTGGGAATTCAGCCCCTGACGCGGGAAGGCCAGATAGCGCACTGTGATTCCCAGATCGTTGTAGTCCTGCATCTGCTGGTGCAATTTGTGGCAATAGCCGCAGGTGATGTCAGTGAACACCGTAATCACATGCTTTTCGTTTTTGGCTTTGTAGATAATCATTTCGTTTTGCAGCGCATCGAGCTTTTTCACCAGCGCTTTGTTGGTCACGTTGACCGGATGGCTGCCGCTGACGTCATACATCGGCCCCTGCAAAACATGCTTGCCATCTTCGGTGATATAAATCGTACCGCTGTCGGTGGAAACGGCGCTCAGCCCTTTCACCGGCGTAGACTGTACCTCGGCATTGTTCATACCCAGTTTGCCCAGCGTGGCTTTGATTGCTGCATCATCAGCATGGACCGCGGAACTCATACACGCAGTCAGGAATGTCAGCAGCAGTAAACCTTTTTTCATCATGTCGTCCTTTCTCTCCGGCCTGTTACGCACGGGGATGATGTTGTTGATGTAGCTGTTTGAGTCGTTCAGTCGCTACATGGGTATAAATTTGAGTGGTTGATAAATCACTGTGACCTAACAACATTTGCACCACGCGCAGATCCGCACCGTGGTTCAGTAAGTGGGTGGCGAAGGCGTGGCGCAGAACGTGGGGTGACAAACGTTCCGCATCAATACCGGCAAGGATCGCATAGTGTTTGATACGATGCCAGAAGGTCTGACGCGTCATTTGCTGCGCGCGGTTACTCGGAAAGACGATATCCAGCGACTGTCCGTTGAGCAGCCACGGCCTGCCGTGCTCGAAATAATTCTCGATCCAGTACACCGCTTCCTCGCCCATCGGCACCAGACGTTCTTTGTTCCCTTTACCGATAACGCGCACCACGCCCTGTCGCAGACTCAGGTCACTGAGCGTCAGCCCAACCAGCTCGGAAACACGCAAACCGGTGGCATACAGCAGTTCGAGCATCGCTTTATCGCGCAGTTCCAGGGGAACATCCACGCTTGGCGAAGCCAGCAGCGCATCGACCTGGGCTTCACTGAGATCTTTCGGCAGCCGCTGCGGTAATTTTGGCGAAGACAGTAATGCTGTCGGATCATCCTGACGCACTGATTCGCGGTTCATATACTGGAACAGACGGCGCATCGCACTGAGCAGACGCGCTGAGCTGGTGGCTTTATATCCACCCTCGATCCGCTCGGAGAGGAAAGATTGCAAATCCTCCGCGCTGACATGCAGTAAATCAGTCTTATTGTGATGCAGCCAGCCCAGCAGCGTTTTGAGGTCCTGCCGGTAGGACGAGAGCGTATTTTCAGCGAGATTTCGCTCAATCCACAGCATATCCAGAAACTGCTCTGTCAGACCCTGATCGGCCTGATTCACTGCCTGCAAAGCCTGCTCAGAGGTAACGTCCTGAGTGTTCACATTCTCTTGTTTTGGCATTCCGACTCCTGTTTCCTGAGCACATACTGCGCCAGCCATTATGCCTTTCATGCATCCAAATCTGCTACACTGCCTGCCATTCGTATACTTATGACGTTATGGCAACAAGCATGAAAATTGGACTTTTCTACGGTTCCAGCACCTGCTACACCGAAATGGCTGCGGAGAAAATTCGCGACATTCTGGGCGAAGAACTGGTTGATTTGCACAACATTAAAGATGTTGATCCTGATGTGATGGAAGACTACAGCATCCTGATCCTCGGCATCCCGACATGGGATTTCGGTGAAATTCAGGAAGACTGGGAAGCCGTCTGGAATCAACTTCCTAAGCTTAAATTACGCGGCAAAATTGTTGCCATGTACGGTATGGGTGACCAGCTCGGCTACGGCGAGTGGTTCCTCGACGCGCTCGGTATGCTTTACCATCAGCTGGTGCCGCTGGGTGTTCGCTTTATCGGATTCTGGCCGACGGAAGGCTTTGAATTTACCAGCCCGAAACCGCTAAGCGCCGATGGCAAACATTTCGTCGGGCTGGCACTCGACGATGTGAATCAGTTTGATCTCACCGAAGAACGCCTGCAACAGTGGTGCGAGCAAATCCTGCTGGAAATGGACGCCCTGCTGTAACGCTTCGCTACCGATGTGTTAGCCGCAAATATCAGCCCGGTTCTGCCGGGCTTTGCGGATGACTGTTCAGCAGTATCTGGCGCAAATGCCGCCACTCTTCCTGACTCATACTGTCCGAAGCCAGCCACAAACGCTGCCTTCTGCTGCGCATTGCCTGCGCCAGACCGCCTTTGAGTTTCTGTCGACGCAGTGAAAGCAATGCGCCGTGGCTTATCATCCACACTGGTTGTTTAATCTGCCATTCATGACCGCGCCATAAAAGACGGTGATCATCAGTCAGAACAATTTCACCGGTACGCGCCGTGATACGACGCTGACTGCGGATACATTCAAACAGCACCAGCAATAACAACGTCATCCAGACAGGCCAGTAACCCGCAGGCCAGGGTGCCAGCAAAATCAGCAGCATCACCGTACCGTAACATCCCAGTGAGAAAAGCTGACTGCGCCAGGACACCCTCAGGTCACATCGCCACAGGGCCACGAGCTTTGTTTCGCGTCTGAATAAGCGCGACCATGCGTTGTAATTCGGTATCGTTCGGCTCGCCGTGATTCATCAGCCAGTTAAATAAATCAGGGTCATCACAGGTCAGCAGGCGGACAAACACCTCTTTATCGGCCAAGCTTAGCGAATCATATTCATGCTCGAAAAACGGCATGATCGAAATATCCAGCTCGCGCATACCACGGCGGCAGGCCCAGTGAACTCGGGAACGGTTATTAATATCCAGTTGATTTTTGCTTTCCATAACAAGGCTCTTTGTTGGGATACAGAACGTGAGTTTCTTTATGTCTGCGATGATTCTAACAGCGGCGCGTCATGCGACGTAATTTTTCAGTGCCCTGTTTTGTCAATCTACGTGATGTGCCGTAAAACCAGCTGTAAACCTGTCAGGTGTTTTACATTCTCTGGAAGACATCCCGTAAAAGGCACCAATAACTGTTTTCAAAGCGGGTGGGCTCTTTTACCATGAGTCATCAGTCACATTTCATTGACCGGGATTAGAAAATGGCTAACGAATTTCCCTTTCCACCGCAAAAACCTTCAGCGTCCTCTCATCTGCCGTTGACGTTGATCTCTCTGGAAGACTGGGCGCTGGCGACCATGACCGGCGCGGACACCATGAAGTACCTGCAAGGTCAGGTCACTGTGGATGTTGATGCGCTGGCAGCCGACAGCCACGTTCTTTGCGCGCATTGTGACGCGAAAGGAAAAATGTGGAGCAACCTTCGTCTGTTCAAGCGCGGAGACGGCATGGCATTTATTGAGCGTCGTAATTTGCGCGACACTCAGTTAACCGAAATGAAGAAATATGCGGTGTTCTCCAAAGTGACGTTCACGGCTGATGACGACGTCGTCTTGCTTGGTGTGGCGGGCTTCCAGGCCAGCGCCGCCCTGACGGGTCTCTTTTCGACATTACCAACGGCGGAGCAACAAGTCGTGCAACAGGATGAAACCACCCTGCTGCATTTCTCCCTGCCAGCAGAACGTTATCTGATTGTGACCAGTCCGGAAAAAGCCCGTCAGGTGGTCGAAGAATTAGGCGAGCAGGCGCAGCGCAATGACAGCCAGCAATGGCTGGCACTGGATATCGAAGCCGGTTTCCCGGTGATCGATACGCCAAACGCCGTGCAGTTTATTCCTCAGGCGACCAACATTCAGGCGCTCGACGGCATCAGTTTTACCAAGGGTTGCTACGCAGGGCAGGAAATGGTGGCGCGAGCAAAATACCGTGGTGCCAATAAACGTGCGCTTTACTGGTTGTCCGGCAAGGCGAGCAAAGTGCCCGCTCCGGCAGACGATCTTGAATTGCAGCTCGGGGAAAACTGGCGTCGAACCGGTACCGTTCTGGCAGCCGTGCAGCTCAGCGACGGCACGGTTTGGGTTCAGGCTGTGCTGAATAACGATCTGGATGCCGACGCGAATTTGCGCGTGCGTGACGACGCCACCAGCCAGCTGAGCATTCAGCCATTGCCGTATTCACTGGAAGAAACGAAGTAACAGTAACTGACATCACCGCCTTCAACCCGCAAGGCGGTGATGACTCACTTAATCCTGATGGTGTTTGCCTTTAGCATTGAGCAAATCGACATAAGCCTGATCGACCAGCTCCTGCCGCCCGATACCTAACTTCTCCAGTAAATCCTCAGCAATCGCAATGCCCTGCTCCGGCGTTTCATCCTCATCCAGCACTACTTCAAACTCAAGATAATCACCCAGATGTTTTACCCGGTCGAGATGCAAACGGGTCTGGCTGGTCATGAATAACGTCCGCTGCTTGATGACGCGACCCGCGGTGCCGTAAGCAAGCGTCAGCGTT
Organism: Rahnella bruchi; assembly: GCF_003614975.1. Lineage (GTDB taxonomy): Bacteria > Pseudomonadota > Gammaproteobacteria > Enterobacterales > Enterobacteriaceae > Rahnella > Rahnella bruchi. The sequence continues at coordinate 129,341 of NZ_QZWI01000012.1, forward strand.
TCACGCAGGCTGTCGGGATCCTGGGTTTCAGTCAGCTGGTAGAAACTGGTTTTCGGACCCGCCTTATCCGGGCGCTGATAGAAAATCAGCTCACCCAGAACGGGCGAAAAAGTGCGTAATTTAAGACGCCCGTGCGGGCAGATAAAAAAAGTATCGTCCTGCTCAATGATGTCCGGCAATCCGTCGGCAAGCAGCGCCAGTTTTTCATGCATCGCTGAAAAATCATCAATCCTGGCTTTAATTTCAATGTTTCTGGCCATCCGTCACTCCTTTAAAAGTTCATGCCCTTTCAGCCTGATTAAATCAATATCCCATGACCTTACAATGACATTCTGCGAGGCAGGCACAAATTCTTTGTCACTCCATCACGTATTTCCTGTCATTAGCAGATAAACTCCCCACATCGGGTGTTGCATGCACCTTTCACATCACGCCAGAAAAGGCCGGAGGCCAGAGTCCAGAATGATATGGATTATGCTTGCTGCAATTGTTGTGGTTTTTATTGTGGGTTATTGGTTTATGACGGCAGACACCCGCAAAGCGAATGCATCTCTCGCCAGTCTGTTGAAAATTAAACCGGTTTATATTGATTCCATGCTGCTGGAAATGGGCAAACGACAGAGCCAGATGTTTATCCGCTCCATAAGCGGTGGCTACGCTGAAGAGATCCGCAAAGCAGCCTACGTTGTGTTTATTTATCAGACATTTATTAAAGATGCCTCTGAAGAAAATATCGTCCGCTGGCGTAATATTCTGGTGCGCGCCCATCTGCCGCCACAACTGAGCAGCGAACACGCCGAACTGGCGCTGTTTTATTTTGCGGAACTGGATATCGAACCTTTTGAACTGGCGCAGTTTCGCCGCGACTACAATCAGACTTATAACCAGATCCACCTGGTTTAAACGCAAAAAAGCCGCTGAATCAGCGGCTTTCTTTTGTCATAAATAAGTGCGTGATTATCTGAAGACGTTATCCAGATAGCTCGCCAGAATCTGACGTGAACTGAAACCGTGGCAAATTCCATAATAGGTTTCGTTGTCGCTGGAAACATCCAGCGGGAAATTCTTGTACGCATCACTGCTGCGAAAAGATGCCGTCGGTTCGGCAAATCGCTCACTGCGCTCTTTCAGCGCCGGGTGTATTACCAGGGCAGTCCGGCCAAACCGCGCTTCCCGGTTTACATACACATAATGCTCGCCACGGCGATAGCCGTAAGCTTTATCATCAATAAAATCGCGTTCAAAACCTGATGTTTCTAAAACGCGTGCCACTTCATCTGGCCGTAAATACATGGTTGCTCCTCGCTTCTTTAACCGCAAGGCGACCTTACCGCAATAACTCTGCCAGACAATGTGTTTATCCCGAATTTTGGCGTATTTAGGATTTATCTAAACACATCATCCGCACAGCTATAAAGGTTATTCAGCCTTTGTCTGACGCGACGTTTGCAGCCATATTTTGAGGGTCAGCAGCCAGGCAATCACCACCATAAACGCCGCGGCCAGATAAATAGACGGCGTGCCCAGATGCGAAATAATCAACCCGGCGACCGGGCCGGTGATCCCCAGCCCGAGATCTAAAAATGCAGAATATAAGCCCAGCGCCGTGCCCTGATTTTGCGGCGGCACCTGTTTCACGGCCTCCACGCCCAGCGCCGGGAAAATAAGGGAAAAACCGGATCCGGTAAGGAACGCGCCAAACTGGACTGACAGCGGATCGTGCCCCAGCCAGATCATCAGCAGTCCCGCGATCTCAAACACGAATGACACCAGCGAGACCCGCAGGCCGCCAAACCGGTTGATCATGTTGCCGAAGACCAGACGAGCGCCTACGAATCCGAGGCTGAATAAGGTGAGCGTGAACGCTGCCCCGCTCCAGCCTTTGTCCGCGTAATACAACGTGATAAAGGTGGCGATAACGCCGAACCCGATAGTGCCAAAACCGAGTCCCAGTCCGTAAAGCCAGATGCGTCCGACCACCGCTTTAAAGGCGATACGTTTACCTGCAGTGACGGAAATGGCCGCTTTCATGCAGGCCAGAATGGCGGCAAACACCGCAGCCACCATAATCAGAACCGCGACGCCCATCAGCCCGTAAGCGTGGTTGAGCAATACACCGAGCGGCGCACCGACGGCCATCGCGCCATAGGTAGCCACGCCGTTCCAGGAAATCACCCGTGCCGTATGTTTTGCGCCAACTGCACCAATGCCCCATAAGGTGGTTCCGGTGCTGCCGAAGCTTTCGCCAACGCCTAAGAAAACGCGCGCCAGACAAAGCAGCAGCAAGCTCACCAGCGGATAAGCGGCAAACCAGAAAGCGATCGCATAAAACACGCCGCTCATCCCGCAGCAGATCAGACCAAAAATCACCACCCGTTTCGGGCCCAGCAGGTCGGCGTAACGCCCTGCGTGCGGACGGCTTATCAGGGTCGAGAAATACTGGACGCTGATCACCAGCCCGGCCAGCACGGAGTTATAACCCAGCGTGTTATGCACAAAGCCCGGCAAAACGGCGAGCGGTAAGCCGATGGTCAGATAGACCACGAAGGTAAACAGCATGAACGACAAAATGCGTTTATTGAGCAGAGCGTTAGAACGAAGCGTACTTAAAGACATGGGCGGACCCGAAAAATGAGATCACTGAGAGTGGAATCAACAGTATAAACAGGTTTCAGCCTCAAAACGGGCTAAAAATGTTATTGGCTGTAACGTGAATTTTGTTTTGCAGAGAAATCTGAGCCGCGTCACGCCATCCCGCGTCCCGCCTGACTTGTTACCACAGCGTCATGGCCTGAAATGCCCGATATTCGCAGTCCTTTGTCCTTAAAGAACCATCCGGTACAACATTATGGTCTATGCTTAATCCAACAGTCACACAAGGAGAGACGGAATGTTTAAGAAAACAGATAAAGTAGAAAAAAATATTAATCAGGACGTAACCCTGCTGGCGGACACGCTGGATGAAGTGCTTCAGTCTGCAGGTGATAAATCCAGGGACGAATTGGATAAAATCCGCAGCAAAGCTCAGGGTGTTCTGCGCGATACCCGTGCACGTTTTAACACCGACAAAATCAGTCAGCAGGCACGTGATGCGGCGGCTACAGCCAACGATTATGTGAAAGATAATCCGTGGTACGGCGTAGGTGCCGGTGCAGCAATCGGTATTGTTATCGGTGTCCTGCTTGGACGTCGATAACCTGAAAGGCAATTTGTGATGTTTCACTCCTGTGTCGGGAATATGGCTTAAAAAGCTGAAACATCCGTGTGGCTCCCTCATTGCCGCACAATTGCTAAAAAGACGACGGAGCCTTCGGGCTCCGTTTTCTATTTCTGGCTCTCTGAAATCACTTCTTCCAGTCGCGCGGCAAGTTGGTTTGCCTGTTCCTGAGTGCCAATATTGGGAAATCCCATCAGCAGTCCGTTCGGGCGCAACGCATCGTCACGCTCAGTTCGCTCAACCTGCCAGTCAGAAAGCGCTTGTACCGCAAGACCCCGTTCGCGCGCATTTTTGGCGATCAGCGCGTCATCCAGATTTTTGTTCAGGCTGGCGGATAACTGTATCCCGCCGACTTGCTGATTCACCCGCAATACGTCCGGCGAAAACTGCGCCGTCAGCGCCTGTTCGAGAAAGCCACGCCGCTGTGCATAGAGCTGACGCATTCTTTTAAGATGCCGGTAGAAATGCCCCTGTTCGATAAATTCCGCAATGCTGCTTTGCACCAGAGGCGGCGTGCCGCAAATCCGCAGCGGGCAATATGCCTCGATTTTATCCACCAGACTTTCTGGCACCACCACATAGCCGCAGCGCAACGCCGGAAACATCACTTTGCTGAATGTCCCTGCATAAATCACCCTTCCCTGCGTATCCAGACTTTTTAGAGAAGGCAGCGGCTGGCCGTGATAACGGAATTCGCTGTCATAGTCATCTTCGATAATCCAGGCCTGCTGTTTCGCCGCCCAGTCCAGCAACGCCATGCGTCGCGATAAGCTCATGGTGACGCCGGTCGGGCTTTGGTGCGCGGGCGTTACGACGGCAAATCGTGCGTCAGGAAATTGCTTCACCGCCTGCGGAACATTCATGCCTTCATCATCCACGTTCACCGCCATGGCAACCGCACCTGCCGCGCGGAAAAACGCCTGCGTCACCGGATAACCGGGGTCTTCCAGCCAGACACCGTCGCCGGGCTGCAACAGGCTGCCGATAATCAAATCCAGAACCGGCGCGTAACCGCCGCAGATAAAAATCTGTTCGGGACGGCAGGTAAATCCGCGGGAAAGTTGCAGATAACGCGCGACCACACTACGCAATCCGTCAGTGCCCGCAAGCGGCGGATGACCGAGATCGTTCATGCTGGTGTGGCGGATTTGTCTCGAGACTATGCGCGACCAGATAGCGCGGGGGAATTCATCCAGCGCAGGAAGCCCGAGCTGGAAAGGCAAAGAAGAAACAGAGGGCAGCATCGGGTTGATGGGTTTACGCGTGGCGTCTTTCCTGATCGGTTTTGGCGCGGGGACGGATAAACTCTCCGGGGCGCTGACCACTGTTCCGGCCTGCCCGCGACTTTGCAGAAATCCTTCCGCCATCAGCAGGCCGTAAGCGTTTTCCACCGTTGCGCGCGCCACGCCGAGTTCACTGGCCAGTGCCCGCACCGACGGTACGCGGCTGTCGCGTTTAAGCTGACCGGCCATGATCGCCTGTTTTACCCGCTGATAAATCTGACGGTAAAGCGGTTCTTTGTGCCGGGGATCGAGCTGAAAGGAAAGACTGAAGCCGCGCATCATGACCTGTTTAAATATGTATTTTATGGCCCTGTAGTATAGACCATGTGAGGCGTAAAGTAGCGGTCATTGAGGCGCACCGTGCGTCGTTGTTAACTCCAAAAATCCCAAAGGAAATCATCATGACTGCACTTCGCCTGCCTTATTATTCTTTGTCTTCTTCCGTGATGGAACCGATGAAAGCGGCGCTTGGCGCGCTGGAAAACGGTCCGCTGGATAACGTGATTATCGAACTGGCATTCCTGCGTGTGTCGCAAATTAACGGCTGCGCCTATTGCCTGGATATGCATTCCAAAGCACTGCGCAAAATGGATGTCGCGCAAACCAAACTGGATCAGCTGGCGGGCTGGCAGGTCAGCCACGCGTATTCCGAACGTGAACGCGCGGCGCTGGCATGGGCAGAATCCCTGACGCTGGTGGCAACAACCGGCGCACCGGATAATGCATTTGAGCCCCTGAAAGCACAATTCAGCGACGTGGAAATCTCGGAACTGACGTTCGCAATCGGCATAATGAATGCGTTTAACCGTCTTGCGGTAGGCATGCGCCAGTAATCTCACTGCTCAAAAAACATACCGAAAAAAGTTTTCCCTCTCCAGCCCGCTTCCTGCGGGCTTTGTCGTTTTTGCAATAAGCAAATTTAGAAAATCTACATATTGTGTGGTTGAAAATTTTAATCACCACATCTAGTATTCAGTGCATCGGGACGCCACGATGGCACCGACTCTCGCGCCTCTCCCCTGGCTGAATCAGCCGCACAGCGGGCAGGCAAAAATGGTCTCTGATTTCATACCAGATGGAAATACGAATCATGAGCATTATTATTTACAGTAAACCAGACTGTGTCCAGTGCAACGCGACTTACCGTGCATTAGATAAACAAGGCATCGCTTACGATGTTGTGGATTTAACACAAGATGAGCAGGCTCTCGGGCAGGTTCGGGCGATGGGGTATCAGCAGGTTCCGGTGATTGTGGCCGGTGACGACCACTGGTCTGGTTTCCGTCCGGACAAAATCAGCGCCCTGCGCCAGCTTCAGAACGCGTTCTGAGGCCCGGCGGATGAATCCGTTGGTCTATTTTTCCAGCAGTTCAGAAAACACCCATCGCTTCGTCGGCAGAACAGGTTTGCCGGCGATCCGCATCCCGAAAGATCGTCAGCCCGAAAAATTGCGCGTCGACACACCGTACATTTTGGTGGTGCCGAGCTATGGCGGCGGATCGGCCAAAGGCGCGGTACCGACACAAGTGATCCGTTTTCTCAACGATGAACATAACCGTTCACTCATCCGCGGCGTTATCGCCGCAGGAAACACCAACTTCGGCGCAGCGTATTGTATTGCCGGCGATATTATTTCCCAGAAGTGTCAGGTGCCTTACCTGTACCGTTTTGAATTGCTGGGAACGCCGGAAGACGTTGCAAAGGTCAGACAGGGAGTAACAGAATTTTGGCAGCGACAGAACTAGCAATCACCGACCCCGGTACCAGCAGCCCGGACTATCACGCGCTTAACGCGATGCTGAATCTGTTCGACGCTGACGGGCAGATCCAGTTTGATAAAGACCGCCTGGCCGCGCGCCAATACTTCCTGCAACACGTCAATCAGAACACCGTGTTCTTCCATAATCTGGCGGAAAAACTGCGTTATCTGGTTGAAGAAGGCTATTACGAAGCCACTGTGCTGGACCAGTACGCTTTTGACGATATTAAGGCGTTATTCAAACAGGCTTACGCCAAAAAATTCCGCTTCCAGACTTTCCTGGGCGCGTTCAAGTATTACACCAGCTACACGCTGAAAACTTTCGATGGCAAACGTTACCTCGAACGTTATGAAGATCGCGTCTGCATGGTGGCGATGACGCTGGCACGCGGCGATATTCAGCTCGCCAGTCATTTTGTCGATGAGATTATCTCAGGCCGCTTCCAGCCTGCTACGCCGACGTTCCTCAACTGCGGCAAAAAACAGCGCGGCGAGCTGGTCTCCTGCTTTTTGCTGCGCATCGAAGACAATATGGAATCCATCGGACGCTCGGTGAACTCGGCGTTGCAGCTTTCCAAACGCGGCGGCGGCGTAGCGTTTATGCTCACCAACATCCGTGAAGTGGGCGCGCCGATTAAGCGTATTGAAAACCAGTCTTCCGGCGTGATTCCGATTATGAAAATGCTGGAAGATGCGTTTTCTTACGCCAATCAGCTGGGCGCGCGTCAGGGCGCAGGCGCGGTCTATCTGAACGCCCATCACCCGGATATTCTGCGTTTCCTCGATACCAAACGCGAAAACGCCGACGAGAAAATCCGTATTAAAACGCTGTCGCTGGGTGTGGTTATTCCAGACATCACGTTCGAACTGGCGAAGAACAACGAAGAGATGTATCTGTTCTCGCCGTATCACGTCGAGAAAGTGTATGGCGTGCCGATGTCTGAAATCAGCATCAGCGAGAAATACCGTGAGATGGTGAATGACAAGCGCATTCACAAAAGCAAAATCAACGCGCGTGAATTCTTCCAGGTGCTGGCGGAAATTCAGTTCGAATCCGGCTATCCGTACATGATGTTTGAAGATACGGTTAACCGCGCCAATCCGATCAAAGGTCGCATCAACATGAGCAACCTGTGTTCGGAGATTTTGCAGGTGAATTCGCCGACAATCTACGGCGAAGACCTGTCTTATCAGGAAATTGGCAAAGACATTTCCTGCAATCTCGGCTCACTGAATATCGCTTCAGCGATGGATTCGCCGGACTTCGGCAATACCGTCGAAATGGCGGTCCGCGCGCTGACCGCGGTGTCTGACATGAGTAACATCCGCTCGGTGCCGTCTATTGATCAGGGTAATCAGGATTCGCACGCCATCGGCCTGGGTCAGATGAATTTGCACGGTTATCTGTGTCGCGAACGGATTTACTACGGTTCCGCAGAAGGTCTGGATTTCACCAATATCTATTTCTGTACGGTGGCTTTCCACGCCATCCGCGCCTCAAACCAGATCGCCATCGAGCGCCAGCAGTCATTTAAAGGGTTTAAAGATTCCACCTATGCCAGCGGCGTCTATTTCGACAAATATGTCGATGACGCATTGGCCGCGAAATGGCAGCCGAAAACCGAACGCGTGCGCGAACTGTTTGCTGACGCCGGAATAACTCTTCCGACCCCCGCAGACTGGGCGGCGCTGAAAGACTCGGTGATGCAGCATGGCCTGTATAACCAGAATTTACAGGCGGTGCCGCCGACAGGTTCTATTTCTTACATCAATAATTCGACGTCGAGTATTCACCCGATTGTGTCCCGCGTAGAAATCCGCAAAGAGGGAAAAATTGGTCGTGTGTATTATCCGGCAGCGTTTATGACCAACGACAATCTGGATTACTACCAGGATGCCTACGAAATCGGCCCGGAAAAAATCATTGATACCTACGCCGAAGCCACACAGCACGTCGATCAGGGGTTGTCGCTGACGCTGTTTTTCCGCGATACCGCCACCACGCGCGATATCAACAAAGCGCAGATTTACGCCTGGCGCAAAGGTATCAAAACCATTTATTACATCCGTCTGCGCCAGATGGCGCTGGAAGGCACCGAAGTTCAGGGCTGCGTTTCCTGCACGCTGTAACCGATTGAAAGGACTTAAAAGATGAGCGCAGTAAAACAATTGTTAGTGCCGCAACCGGTCAGTAAAGCCATCAACTGGAATAAAATCCAGGACGATAAAGACCTCGAGGTGTGGAACCGCCTGACGTCGAATTTCTGGCTGCCGGAAAAGGTACCGCTGTCGAACGATATTCCTTCCTGGGCGACGCTGAGCGCACAAGAAAAACAGCTAACAATCAGGGTATTTACCGGCCTGACGCTGCTTGATACCGTGCAAAACGTAGCCGGCGCACCCACGCTGATGAAAGATGCGGTGACACCGCATGAGGAAGCGGTTTACTCGAATATCTGCTTTATGGAAGCGGTGCATGCGCGTTCTTACAGCTCGATTTTTTCGACGTTGTGCGCCACCGTAGACGTGGACGAGGCTTACCGCTGGAGCGAGGAAAACGTCGCGCTGCAAAATAAAGCGGCGATCATTTTGTCGTATTACGACGGTGAAGATCCGCTGATGAAGAAAGTTGCCAGCGTGTTCCTCGAATCGTTCCTGTTTTACTCCGGCTTCTATCTGCCGATGTACTGGTCGAGCCGCGCCAAACTGACCAACACCGCCGATTTGATCCGACTGATCATCCGCGATGAGGCGGTTCACGGCTATTACATCGGCTATAAATTCCAGAAAGCGCTGGCACTGGAAAGCGAAGAACGTCAGCGTCAGATCAAAGAGCAGGCGTTTGATCTGATTCAGGACTTGTACGATAACGAGATCCGCTACACCGAAGAATTGTACGACGGCGTGGGCTGGAGCGAAGACGTGAAGAAATTCCTGCATTACAACGCCAACAAAGCGCTGATGAACCTCGGCTACGAAGCCCTGTTCCCGGCCAGCATGGCGGATGTTAATCCGGCGATCCTTTCTGCATTATCGCCAAATGCCGACGAAAACCACGACTTCTTCTCAGGATCCGGATCGTCGTATGTGATCGGCAAAGCCGTTAACACCGAAGACGAGGACTGGGATTTCTAAAAACTCCCTCCCCTGCGCAGGGGAGGGAGTTAAATAAATGCCACTTTCTGAAGTTGCCGTTATTTTTCTCAGCGTTAGTATAGAAACAGTGTTTCAAAACCCTACGCTATCAGAAAAAGGAAACATCATGCCCTACACGGCCTCACCCTCCCGCTATGAAACCATGCAATTTCGCCGCTGTGGTCAGAGCGGTTTAAAACTCCCTGCACTGTCTCTCGGTCTCTGGCACAGCTTCGGCCATGTCAGCCAGCTGGAATCCCAGCGCGGCTTGCTGCAAAAAGCCTTTGATTTAGGCATCACCCATTTTGATCTGGCAAATAACTACGGCCCCCCTCCGGGATCTGCCGAAGAGAATTTTGGCCGTCTGCTGAAGCAGGATTTCGCCCCGTACCGCGATGAACTGATCATCTCCACGAAAGCCGGTTACGATATGTGGCCGGGCCCGTATGGCTCCGGCAGTTCGCGCAAATATTTGCTGGCGAGTCTCGATCAAAGCCTGCAACGCATGGGGCTGGATTACGTCGATATCTTCTATTCGCATCGTGTGGATGAAGAAACGCCAATGGAAGAAACCGCTGCGGCGCTGGCGTATGCCGTGCAAAGCGGCAAGGCGTTGTATGTCGGGATTTCCTCTTATTCGCCGGAACGTACGCAGAAAATGGCGGAACTGCTGCGCGAGCTGAAAGTACCGCTACTTATCCATCAGCCTTCTTATAATCTGCTGAACCGCTGGGTCGATAAAAGTGGCCTGCTGGACACGCTGGAACAAAATGGCGTGGGATGTATTGCGTTCACACCGCTGGCGCAGGGTTTGCTCACCGGCAAATACCTTAACGGTATTCCGGACGGTTCGCGTATGCAGGTTGAAGGGAACAAAGTACGCGGCCTGAATGCCAAAATGCTGTCAGAAGAGAATCTGAACAGTCTGCGTTTGCTCAATGAAATGGCGCAACAGCGCGGGCAGACAATGGCGCAGATGGCACTCAGCTGGCTGCTGAAGGATAACCGTGTGACGTCGGTGCTGATCGGTGCCAGCCGTCCGGAACAACTGGATGAAAACGTGAAGGCGCTGGAAAACCTGCGTTTTACCGCAGAAGAACTGACGGCGATTGATAAACATGTGGCGGATGGCGAATTAAATCTGTGGCAGGCATCTTCGGATAAATAAGCGATATATTATCCATAAATTATCACGGGCGAATTACAAAGACTAATTCGCCCGTGATTGTATGCTTTATTTTAACTCATTAATTCTAAACGTCGCGCCGTTTCATAATGATTAATCCAGTACTGATTATCTAATGAAGAAATAGTCACACCTTCAATTTTTGATGCGTGAATAAACTGATTATCACCCACGTAAACACCGACATGACGATCGCGCGACGATGTTTTGAAAAAGACCAGATCACCGGGTTTGAGATCATTTATGCTGATCTTCTGCCCGTTCTTTATCTGCTGGAACGTCGTTCGGGGCAACTGCTGGTGCAGGGAAGCATTGAAGATATGCTGCATCAGCGCTGAACAATCCACACCTTTGTGGGTAGTGCCCCCCAGACGATAATGCGTGCCTTTCCAGTTTGAATATTCTGACAGTAAGGAAGCTTTGATCGTTTTTGCGTTGCCATTACCGTCTTCATATACCGGTGATTCTTTTACATTAAAAAGCTCTTCGTGGGAGAACTTATGATGATTCATAGACGCGAATTCCTTTGGCATATCAAAAGCAAAGGAATTGGTGCTAAAGAGTGCCGGAGCAATAATCAGTAATACAGGGAGGAATATTTTAATACAGAACATGCGCGACTTCTTTTAACGAAAATACCATTAATCCATACAGAGAACCCGCTGACGGTGCAGGTGACTCATCTTTGAGTGCGTAAATAATAACCACGAAACAAAAAATAACCAGCCTGCAGTGTGTCCAAAATTAGACCGAAAACAATTTTGTCTGTTAAACCAACCCCTTTGGTATAAGGGGTTGGTGCAAATGAGAGGAGAACTCAGGAGAAGAACTTTGCCAGAACAAACAGCCCGACAGAAACGTTGATGGCACCACCGATACGGGTAGCAATTTGTGCAAAAGGCATCAGGGTCATACGGTTACCCGAAGTGAGGATCGCGACATCACCGGTGCCGCCCTGCCCGCTCTGGCAGCAGGAAACAATCGCCACATCAATCGGATGCATACCGATTTTCTTGCCGACGTAAAAACCGGTGCCCACCAGCGCCAGCACCGTGGTCACGATCACCAGCAGGTTCGGGACAGTAAAAGCATTAATCAGTTCCTGCCACGGCGTAATCGCCACGCCCACCGCGAACAGCACCGGATAGGTTACTGCGGTACGGAAGAATTTGTACACCGTCATCGAACCGTGCTGAATAGTCGGTGAAACGCCGTTCGCCAGTTTTACCAGCACCGCCGCGAATAACATACCGACCGGTGCAGGCAAACCGATCCATTTTTGTCCTAGCATCCCGACCATGTACAACAGGATCGCCAGCAGCGCGCCACAGGCCAGTGCATTCACGCCAGGATTACCTTCGAATTCGTCAGTGCCACTGCCCAGTTCACCTTTTTTGGACGGCATCAGCTGACCTTCGCCGGTCAGATGCGGGTAGCGTTTACCGAGCTGATTGAGCACACCCGCCAGCACTATCGCCGTCAGCCCCCCCAGCATGACGATTGGCAAAATACGTCCCAGTGCCACGCCCTGCTCCATATGCAGAATGGTCGCGTAGCCCATCGACAGCGGGATCGCGCCTTCACCCACGCCACCGGCCATGATCGGCAGGATCAGGAAGAAGAAGGTTTGCATCGGCGGTAGCCCTAAAACGGTGCCCATCGCCATACCGGCGATCATCCCGACAACTTCGCCGCAAAGCATCGGTACGAAAATGCGCATAAAACCCTGGATCAGTACCTGACGATTCATGCTCATGATGCTGCCGACAATAATGCAGCAGATATAAAGGTAGAGAATATTGGTGGATTTATAGAATTTGACCGTGGAATCAACGACCACGTCCGGCAACAGCCCGTAATGCACCATCGCCGAAGGAATAAAGGTGGCGCAAATCGCTGCCGCGCCGAGTTTGCCCACTACCGGTAAGCGTTTACCCAATTCTCCGCAGGCAAAACCGAAGAAGGCCAGCGTGGCGACCATCACCACGATATCGCTAGGCAGTTTGCCGTTCAGGCAGTCGAGCAGGATCAGCACACCCGCCAGCAGGAAGAAAGGCAGCGGGATAATACCAATCTTGTAGTTATCGAGAATGTGCCACCATTTTTGCCTGGCTGAGAGGCCGGAAGCTTTCTTTTCTTTGACTGCGATGTAGGAATCGTCGGTTGTGCTCATGACATTGCCTCTTTCTTATAAATACTTTTCTTATTGATGTTCTGAGCATAAGAAAACAGCAGGTCAGCAGGATGTGAGTTTGTTCAAATTAAAATCGCAGGGATTAAGGTTGTTATGGTGTTTATGGAGTTAATGTTATTTGATTTATAAGGATTATCAGATTTGTAGTAAAACGCCCTATTACCCTTATAATTATTGAGTGAATTCATCGCTATTTATATTGCCTGTTCACAACTCTGTCTTTATCCGATTACCGCCACTGTTGGCCCATGGTACGCTTATTCAATGTGTGTCTTTACGTTGATGTGGCCGCAGACCGAATGAAACTCCGAATGCCTTTTCAGGTAAAACTCTTTTTATCTCTGGTGGTATTTTCCTGCCTGTTGCTGGTGCTGCTGGGCGCGATTTTATTTCATATTATCGACCGTCAGTTGCACCATGACCTCGGCCAGCGCGCACGCGTTCAGGCCAGTGAAATCGCACTGATGCCAGGGCTGGCACAGAAGGTTCAGGCCCGGGATATCGCCGGGATCGCCAGACTTATCCAGCCACTGCGCGATAAAAGCGATGCCAGTTATATCGTGATCGGGGATACCCACGAGCTGCATCTTTATCATTCCGAATCTCCGCAGCGTATCGATCTGCCGATGATTGGCGGTGATAACGCAGAGGTGCTGGCCGGTAAAACCATTATTTCCATCAGACAAGGCGGCATCGGCGTTTCGTTACGCAGTAAAGCGCCGATCCTTGATGAGAATAATCAGGTCATCGGTATTGTTTCCGTCGGCTACCTCACCTCATATATTGATAACATTAACGGCCACCGCCTGGCGCAGGTTGGTTTATACGGTTTACTTCTTTTATTACTGCTGTTTATTTTTTCATGGATGTTTACCCGCAACGTTAAAAAGCAGATGTTCTGGCTGGAGCCAAAAGATATTGCCCTTCTGGTTCGCCAGCAAAAAGCCTTGCTGGAAGCCATGTATGAAGGCGTATTTGCGATTAATGCGCAGAAGCAGCTGATTTCCATCAACCGTGCCGCACGTGAGTTACTCGATATCCATCAGCCCGAAAATGAACTGCTGGGTAAATCGCTGGCGGAGGTGTTACAAATCCCACCTAGCTTCTTTACGCAAAGTGGCGTCAGTGAAAATAACAGCCAGCATGATCAGATTACGGTGCTTAACCAAAGACAGGTGATCGTCAACCGCGTGCCGATCGAGCTTGAACCGGGCAAGGAAAGCGGCTGGGTGTTCAGTTTCCGCGATAAAAACGACATTAATACGCTGAGCAGTCAGCTGAGCCAGGTGAAACGTTACGCGGACAATCTGCGCATCATGCGCCATGAACAGCTGAATTGGACTGCCACGCTGGCGGGGTTGCTGCAAATGCAGCGCTACGACGATGCAATGCACTATATTCAGGCGCAGTCTGAAGGTGCCCAGGCGGTGCTGGATTTCGTCTCGACACGCTTCACCTCCCCGGCGCTGTGCGGGTTGCTGCTGGGTAAATACGTCAGCGCGCGCGAAAAAGGCGTGGAGCTGAGTTTCGACCCCGCCTGCCAGTTAACCCGTATTCCGGCAACGATTACTGAAACTGAGCTGATGTCGGTAGTGGGTAATCTGCTGGATAATGCCGTGGACGCCACGCTGAAAGCGCCGACGCCTACTGCGCCGGTCGAACTGTATATTTCCGACAGAAACCAGGAGCTGCTGATTGAAGTCGCCGATCAGGGCAGCGGCGTGGACGATGCCCTGAAACCCCATCTGTTTGAACAGGGCGTGACAAGCAAGCCCTCAAGTGGCTATGAGACGACCGGCGCCGAACACGGTATCGGGCTTTATCTGGTGGCCGGATATGTCCGTCAGGCCGGGGGCAGCATCGAAATCTCAGACAACACGCCGCAAGGTACGATATTTTCAGTCTTTATACCGACTCCGGCAGATGCTCTAACAGGAAAGAATCATGAATAACAGTAGCGCTCTCGATGTCGTGATTGTGGAAGACGAGCCGCATCTGGCCGGCCTGCACCGCGATTTTATCGAGCAAAATTTCAATCTGCGTGTCGTGGGTATCGCCGCCACGCTGGAACAGGCACGCTCATTGCTGCGCCTGCATGAGCCACGGCTGATTCTGCTCGATAACTTTTTACCGGACGGTCAGGGTGTGGATCTCATCGACAGCCCGCTGCTGAAAAGCTTCGATTGCTCGGTGATTTTCATTACCGCCGCCAGCGATATGCAAACCTGTAGTCATGCAATGCGCAGCGGCGCGTTCGACTACATAATCAAACCGGTATCTTTCCACCGCCTGCAAAGCTCACTGGAACGTTTTATGCAGCTGGTACAAACGCTGCGTAATGTGAAAGTGGTGGATCAGCGGGCGCTGGATAAGCTGTTCAATCTGCCCGCCAGCGATACGCCGGCAGCCCCTTCCGCCAAAGGCATCGAACCGAATACACTCGAACTGGTTCAGCGCGTATTTACCGCGAAACCTGACGTCAGCTGGTCTGTTGAAGAGGTGGTTGAGGAAGTCGGGATCAGCAAAACAACAGGCCGTCGTTATCTGGAATATTGTGTGGAAATTGGCTTTATCGGTGTCGAAATGCAGTACGGAAATATCGGTCATCCGAGACGCTTATATCGCAAAATAGCAGACCAAGAAAAATCCGTATCCTGAGGCCGAATTTTGGCCATTTTGCGTGACGCATTTCGCACATTCTGCCGGTGTTATCACCGGCGAATTTCCCGCAGATCCCACTGGTTCAGGTCATTATTTCACTGAGCACTCATCTTTCAGACAAGCGGTAAATTCTCCGCGTTCAGTCGAATCTGAAATCTCTATTTACACATGTAAATAAGCACTGAGCAAAACACATTAACCCCATATAAATCACGCAATTACCGCCCCTTATAACCCCACAAAAACAAAAGACATTATCTTTAATGAAAACAACAAATTATATATATTTTTAACAAAATAATCGGTTGGGGAATTAGTTCTGCGCTGAAATTTTCGGGCAGGATAATTTGTCATTAAATGTCAGTGCTAACTGATCTAAATTAAACACTGCAAATACAGATAAATACGCCACCAGAAACACAATCATGATTATTCCCCGGAAACATTGAGACTTGTCTCAGAATCTCTATGTGTTAGGGTATAAAGCGTTCACTATTTTGTTACAGGCAAAATCCTATACGGTCCAACACAAAAACTAGATATCGAGCCGATACGGCTATTTATATCCAAGGAATGCACATTGCATGGCAATTAAAATCGAAGTAAAGAATCTTTATAAGGTATTTGGCGAGAACCCTGATCGCGCTTTCAAGATGATTGACGCAGGCAAGGGTAAAGAAGAAATTTTTGAGAAAACCGGTCTTTCACTTGGCGTAAAGAATGCCAGTCTGGCCATTGAAGAAGGCGAGATTTTCGTCATCATGGGGTTATCCGGTTCTGGTAAATCCACCATGGTACGCCTTCTCAATCGTCTGATAGAGCCCACCCGTGGCGAAGTCCTGATCGACGGCGAAGATATCGCCAAAATCTCAGAGTCAAAATTGCGCCAGGTGCGCCGCAGTAAAATCAGTATGGTATTTCAGTCCTTTGCGCTGATGCCACACCTGACCGTGTTGAATAACACCGCGTTTGGTATGGAACTGGCCGGTGTCCCGGTCGAAGAGCGCAATGAAAAAGCGATTGACGCGTTGCGTCAGGTCGGGCTGGAAAACTATGCCAAATCTTATCCTGATGAATTATCGGGCGGTATGCGTCAGCGTGTGGGTCTTGCCCGTGCGATGGCCAACAACCCTGACATTCTGCTGATGGATGAAGCCTTCTCGGCGCTTGACCCATTAATTCGTACCGAGATGCAGGATGAGCTGGTGAAGCTTCAGGCTCAGCATCAGCGCACCATCGTGTTTATTTCCCATGATCTCGACGAAGCCATGCGCATCGGCGATCGCATCGCCATTATGCAGGGCGGCGAAGTGGTGCAGGTCGGTACGCCGGAAGACATTCTGAATAATCCGGCCAACGACTATGTGCGCACCTTCTTCCGTGGCGTCGATATCAGCCAGGTATTTAGTGCCAAAGACATTGCCCGCCGTCGTGGCGCGCTTATACGTAAAACCCCCGGTTTTGGTCCGCGTGCCGCCCTTAAGCTGCTCGAAGATGAAGACCGCGAATATGGTTATGTGCTTGAACGTGGACAGAAATTCATCGGCGTTGTGTCGATTGAATCCCTGAAAGCTGCGCTGAAAGCCAATCTGACGCTGGAAAGCGCCCTGCTGGAATCTCCGGCTGCGGTGCAGGCAGATATGCCACTCAGCGAACTGATTTCTCATGTCGCCGCCGCGCCTTGCGCCGTGCCGGTCGTCAATGAGGACAATAACTATATCGGCATTATTTCCAAAGCCATGTTGCTTCAGGCTCTGGATAAAGAAGGGGGTAACGAATGAGTCTTTCAAGCATACATAACACCATTGTTCAGCACGCACAGGCCGCTCAGGCGCAGGTTCCCGACGCGTCCGTCGACCCGTGGGGTGCCGATAACGCCAGTGGCGCTGTTGCGGCTCAGCCCGATGCCGCGGCAAACGCAGCGGCAAGCAGTGATCCGTGGGGGGGCGCCAGCGATGCCGCGACCAGCGCTCCGGACACCGCACACCATGCCGCTGCACAGGCCAATGACTGGCTGGCTGTCGCGCCTGAACATCATCAGCATTTTAATATTCTCGATCCGTTCCACAACACGCTGATCCCGCTCGACCATTGGGTCACCCACGGGATCGACTGGCTGGTTACCAACTTCCGCCCGGTATTCCAGGGGATCCGTGTGCCGGTCGATTTCGTACTGAGCGGTTTCCAGCATGGTCTGGAATCCCTGCCTGCCCCGCTGGCGATCCTGGTGTTCGCGCTGATCGCCTGGCAGATGGCCGGTTTCGGTATGGGTGCCGCTACGCTGGTTTCACTGGTTCTGATCGGTGCTATCGGCGCATGGTCACAAGCGATGGTGACGCTGGCGCTGGTACTGACCTCGCTGTTCTTCTGTATTTTGATAGGCTTGCCGCTCGGCATATGGCTGGCCCGTAGTCAGAGGGCCGCCAAAATTATCAGGCCATTGCTTGATGCCATGCAGACCACTCCGGCGTTTGTGTATCTGGTGCCGATTGTGATGCTGTTTGGTATCGGGAACGTGCCGGGCGTGGTGGTAACGATCATCTTCGCCCTGCCGCCAGTCGTGCGTCTGACCATTCTGGGTATCAATCAGGTACCAGATGACCTGATCGAAGCTGCCAAATCCTTTGGTTCAAGCCCGAGCCAGCTGCTGTTTAAAGTTCAGCTGCCGCTGGCGATGCCGACCATTATGGCGGGTATTAACCAGACACTGATGCTGGCGCTGTCGATGGTGGTTATCGCCTCGATGATTGCAGTCGGTGGCCTGGGTCAGATGGTTCTGCGCGGTATCGGTCGTCTGGACATGGGCCTGGCGTCAGTCGGTGGTGCAGGTATCGTCATCCTCGCCATTATCCTCGACCGTCTTACCCAGTCGATGGGTCGCGACAGCCGCAGTAAAGGCGGTCACCGCTGGTTCACCCGCGGCCCTGTCGGTCTGGTGATGAAGCCTTTCGTTAAAAAAGCCTAATTCATACTGCACTTTTCCCGGCAGTTCGCTGCCGGGAACTCTCAATACACTGAAACAACGCAGTCCACTCTTACGTATTCACAAGCAAGAATAAGGGTTCACCATGCGCACAACTCAGAAAAAAGCACTCATCCTCGCATTATCCATTGCGACACCCGCCGCTTTCGCTGCCGATTTACCGGGCAAAGGCGTGGTCGTCAAACCGTTGCAAAGCACTATCGCAGAAGAAACATTCCAGACCGAACTGGTTAACCGTGCGCTGCAAAAACTGGGCTACGACGTTCAGCAAACCGGCGAAGTCGACTACAACGTGGCGTATACCGCCATCGCCAGTGGTGATTCGACGTTCATGGCGGTGAACTGGGATCCGCTGCAAAAAGACATGTATGCCTCAGCCGGTGGCGATCAGAAATTCTACCGTGAAGGTACGTTTATCGGCGGTGCGGCGCAGGGTTATCTGATCGACAAGAAAACCGCAGACAAATATCACATCCACGATTTGTCGCAGCTGAAAGATCCGAAAATCGCCAAATTGTTCGACGCCGACGGCGATGGCAAAGCCGACATGGCGGGCTGTAATCCAGGCTGGGTATGCGGCTCCGTAATTAGCACGCAGCTTAAAGCCTACGGCCTGACGGATACCGTGACGCAAAACGAGGGCAACTATTCGGCCATTATCGCCGATACCCTCACCCGCTATAAATCTGGTAAACCGGTGCTGTATTACACCTGGACGCCTTACTGGGTCAGTAACGAGATGAAACCTGGCAAAGATGTGGTCTGGCTGACCGTGCCTTTCTCCGCCAATCCAGGTTCATTGAAAGATCTCGATACCACGCTGCCGAACGGTAAAAACTACGGTTTCCCGGTCAATAACGAACATATCGTGGCGAATAAAGCCTGGGCTGAGCAAAACCCGGCGGCTGCGAAGCTGTTTGCCATTATGAAATTGCCACTGGCTGATGTGAATGCGCAGAACTTGCGGATGCACGAGGGTGAATCTTCTTCCGAGGATATTCAGCAACACGTCGACGGCTGGATCAAGGCGCATCAGGCGACCTTCGATGGCTGGATCAAAGAAGCTGCCGCTGCCGCAGCAAAAAAATAATCAAAGATAAAATCTGAGGAATTTATGAAAAAGACAGGACTCTGGGCGCTCGTCGCTCTCACTACATTTGCCACAGCTTCTACTTTCGCCGCCGATCTGCCGGGTAAAGGCATTAAAGTTACGCCAATTCAAAGCAGCATCAGCGAAGAAACCTTCCAGACTGAGCTGGTAAATAAAGCGCTGGAAAAACTGGGCTACGACGTTCTGCCGATTCGCGAAGTCGATTACAACGTAGGCTACACCACCATGGCTGCCGGTGATGCAACCTTTACCGCCGTTAACTGGACGCCGCTGCATGATGAAATGTACAAAGCAGCCGGTGGCGATAAGGTCTTTTACCGCGAAGGCACGTATATCACCGGCGCGGCACAAGGCTGGCTTATTGATAAGAAAACCGCCGATAAATATCACATTACCAATGTCGCTCAGCTGAAAGACCCGAAACTGGCAAAAATTTTTGATACCAACGGTGACGGTAAAGCCGATCTGACCGGTTGTACACCGGGCTGGGGTTGTGAGGCGGTGCTGAATGAACAGCTGAAAGCTTACGGTCTGGAAGATACCGTGACCAACAATCAGGGTAACTATGCTGCGATGATCGCTGACACCATTACGCGCTACAAAGAAGGCAAGCCTGTGTTTTATTACACGTGGACGCCGTACTGGGTGAGCAGCATTATGGTGCCGGGCAAAGATGTTGTGTGGTTGCAGGTGCCATTCTCCGTGGTGCCGGGCGAGAAAAACCCCAACACTGAGCTGCCAAATGGCAAGAACTATGGTTTCCCGGTCAGTACTATGCGTATCGTAGCGAACCGGGCCTGGACTGAGAAAAACCCGGCAGCGGCGAAACTGTTTGCCATCATGAAACTGCCTTTGAAAGACATCAATGCGCAGAACGCTGCCATGCACGCCGGTCATAATTCAGAAGCGGATATCAGCGCACAGACTGACGGCTGGATCAAAGCCCACCAGGAAGTGTTCGATGGCTGGATTAAAGAATCGATGGCTGCTGCGAAATAACACGGCACAAACTCTGTAAGACCAGCGGGCGGAGAGCAATCTTCGCCCGTTTTTTTTGTGGGGTCTGTATAAAAAAAACGCTATTGCAAAATCAACTAGTTGCCATAAAAACTATTCATTGGTTTAATATTTCAACTCAAACGATAATCGTTTTACGCATTTCCCTGCTCCTTCAATAAGATCCATTTATTCTGATTATGAAAAAAACTACAACGCATTCCCCCCTCAGCCCGGCGCTGATTATTCTGATGGCAGTTGCCACCGGGCTTGCCGTCGCCAGTAACTATTACCCGCAGCCGCTGCTGGAAACCATCGCACGCGCGTTTGATCTTTCTGTCAATCAGGCCGGATTCATCGTCACCGTGGCACAGCTGGGTTATGCCTGCGGGCTGATGTTTATCGTGCCGCTTGGCGATATGTTCGAACGTCGCGGTTTAATCGTGCTGATGACGCTGCTTTCCGCTGCGGGATTACTGATCACCGCTATGGCGCCCACGCTGACCATCATGCTGGTCGGTACAGCGCTGACCGGGTTGTTCTCCGTCGTAGCGCAAATTTTGGTGCCGCTGGCCGCGACGCTCGCGGAACCGGAACGTCGCGGTAAAGTGGTCGGACTGATTATGTCCGGGCTGCTGCTGGGCATTCTGCTGGCGCGTACTGTCGCTGGTCTGCTGGCGTCGCTGGGCGGCTGGCGCACCGTTTACTGGGTGGCGAGCGCACTGATGATCGTGATGGCCCTGGTCTTGTGGCGCAAGCTGCCGAAACACCAGCAACATACCGACCTGAATTATCCGCAGCTGCTGAAATCCATCTTCACGCTGTTCATTCACACGCCGGTTTTACGCACGCGCGCGCTGATCGGCATGTTTTGTTTCGCTAACTTCAGTATTTTGTGGACGTCAATGGCGTTCCTGCTGGCAGGCCCGGCGTACAATTATTCCGAAGCGGTGATCGGGCTGTTCGGGCTGGTGGGTGCGGCTGGCGCGCTGGCGGCTACCCGCGCCGGACATCTGGCAGATAAGGGGAAAGCGCACCTGACCACCACGGCGGGACTGATCCTGTTACTGCTTTCGTGGGCTGCGATTGCCTGGGGTCAGCATTCGGTGATTTCGCTGATTATCGGCATTATCGTTTTGGACCTTTCGGTTCAGGGCGTTCACATTACCAACCAAAGTGTTATCTATAAAACCATGCCGGAAGCACGAAACCGCCTGACTGCGGGTTACATGACGACATACTTTATTGGCGGTGCAGTAGGTTCACTGGTGTCTGCTTCGGCCTATCAGGCCGCGGGCTGGTATGGGGTGTCGGCGGCAGGTACCATCATGTGTGTATTGAATTTACTGGTCTGGATGAAGGGATATAAACATAAGTTGGCGTAATAACGTACGGAACTACATCAGGAGGGAACCATCACCCCTCCTGATTAGCTTGCGAATAATCATATTGGAAATTTATTTGAACCAAAGGGTGTTAACAATACTTACAGTCTGGTAATGTTTGCACAATGAATTATTTGCCGGAACTCATCCGGTTTCACAATGTTTTAAACACCCATGCAAAGCAACCCAGATCTCGAAGCACCCGACCCCGTCCGTGTTTCAACTTTCACACAAGGTATTACCGATAGCCTGCCCATTGTCATTGGCTATCTGCCCATCGCTTTTGCATTTGGCCTTAGTGCCGTAAAACTGGGATTCACCCCAGCTGAAAGTCTCCTGTTTTCAATTCTTATCTATGCTGGCGCCAGCCAGTTTGTCATCACCGCGCTGCTCAGCGCCGGAATGTCACTGTGGATTTCTGCCCTGACTGTCATGGCAATGGATGTGCGGCATGTGCTGTACGGTCCGTCGCTGCGTAACCGTCTGGTCGGAAAACTCAATGGCAAAAAAACAGCACTCTGGGCATTTGGCCTGACAGATGAAGTTTTCGCCGCTGCCACCGCCAAACTTATCCGCGATAAACGCAGCTGGAGCGAAAACTGGATGTGCGGCATTGCGCTTTCATCCTGGCTTTCATGGGTATTCGGCACGGCAGTGGGTGCGCTGTTTGGTAACGGGCCGCTGGAAAATTTTCCAGCCGTCGAAGCCGCACTCGGCTTTATGTTACCGGCTCTTTTTCTGAGTTTTTTGCTCGCAGCGTTTAAGCGCCAGCAAAGCATGGTGTTTGTCGCATCGCTGGCCGGTGCGCTGGGCGGACTCCTGTTCTGGTCGATTCCTGCCGCTATCGGCTGCGGTCTGGCCGCCGGCTGCGTTGCCGCCTTGCTGCAACGCCCTCAATCCCCTTCCGCCACGGAGATAACCTCAGATGAGCACTAATGTCATTCTGGTTTGTCTGCTCGTCGGCACCGTGAATTACCTGTTCCGGTATTTGCCTTTGCGCATGGGCGCAAGGCAGAAAACCGGGCCGAAAAGCGGCCCTCTGTCCCGCGTGCTCGACAGCATCGGTATCGCATCTATCTGCGCGCTGCTGGTGGTTTCAAGTACACCGGAAATTTTGCGTGATCAGCAAAAACTGCTGCCTTCGCTGGCCGGTTTTGTTCTGCTTGCGCTGATTTTCTGGCGAACCAAAAGCATCATTATCGCCACTCTCACCGGTGCCCTGGTGTACGGACTGGTGTTTAAGGTGATGCTGATGACCGCAGGCTGAAGACCATTTTTTACCGCAGAGTAACAACAGAGCAAACTCTGCCTAATACATTAAACATTGAATAATTCACTGGAGTTATGAATCACACTAATTGCTAAAGAATTGGTGATTCATGACATTGATATTATTAATTACCATCGTTACTATGTCACCTGTAACTAATGAGGCTTCTCATATGGACAGTTCGTTCGCGCCAATTGAAAACATGTTAAATTTCCGGGCCAAAAAGCAAAAAGATTTCCCTTATCAGGAAATTTTGCTGACCCGTTTGTGTATGCACATGCAAAGTAAATTGCTTGAAAATCGCAATAAGATGCTGAAGGCACAAGGGATTAATGAAACGCTGTTTATGGCGTTACTCACCCTTGATGCGCAGGAAAGTCACAGTATTCAGCCTTCTGAGCTAAGCTCTGCTTTAGGTTCTTCCCGAACTAACGCCACCCGTATTGCGGATGAGCTGGAAAAACGCGGATGGATTGAACGTCGTGAGAGCGATAATGACCGCCGTTGTCTGCATTTGCACCTGACAGCTGATGGGGAAGCCTTTATCCAGAAGTTACTTCCGCCTCAACACAAGAGTCTGCATTTACTCTGGTCAACTTTAGACGCTGATGAACAGAAGCAGTTAGAAACCCTGACCCGCAAGCTGTTAACTCGCCTTGATCAGATGGATGCAACAGCGCTACAACAATTCTAAATTTCTGTTCAGGTAAACTACACATGTCACTCCAAGCTCGCTGGAGGCTTACGCCGCTGTTTGCCGTTTTGATTTTGGCCGGTTGCGCCTCCAGTAATAATATTGCTCCTCAGTCGTCGCTGCTGGATACGCAACAGCTTCATCTGCAGCAGGCAAAAGTCAGCTCCCTGACCCTCGGCCCTCAGTGGTGGCGCAGTCTTAATGACCCGCAACTGGATAACCTGATGACCACGACGTTGCAAAACTCGCCGTCATTGCGTCAGGCAGCCGCTCGCGTGCGCGAAGCACAGAGCGTCATGGGTGAAGCCGATGCCGCCAATGGCCCGTATTTGGATCTCAATGCCTCGACACGACGCGAACGTGTAGCAAAAAACACGATCCCGCCGTTCCTGACAAGTTATCCCCAGGCGCCGATTTTCGACAGCAGCAACAGCCTCGGGCTGAATTTGAGCTATGAGTTTGACTGGTGGGGTAAATACCGCAATCAGGTAAATGCCGCGAAAGCACAGGTAGATTCCGCCCGTGCTGAACAGGCAGAAGCCGCTCTGACGCTGACCAGTTCGGTAGCGTCAGCCTATTATCAGTTGCAGGCCAATCTTGCTTTGCAGGATGTTCTGCAACATGAAGTGGATAACAACCAGCGTCTGGCGGATTTGCGTAAAGCGCAATATAAAGCCGGTGTCTATGGTATTGAAATTCCGCAACAAACCCAGGCTCAGGCTGACAGTGCCAAACAGCAAATCATCAACCTTAAATCGCAAACTGAACAGCTGAGACATCAGCTTTCTGCGCTCGCGGGTCGTGGTCCGGATGCCATGAACGGGCTGCATGCCGTGGCGCTGCCACCGGCAGAGGCTCTGGCACCGAAGGCGGAACTGACGCTGGATTTACTGGGTAAACGCCCTGACATCGCGGCACAACGTGATCTGGTGGAATCTTATTCCCAGCGGGTCAGTGCAGCGAAAAAAGAGTTCTATCCAAGCCTTTCCATCAGTGCTTTTGGCGGTCTGACGACCACCAACTACGGCGGCACCAGCCCCAATATTCTGTCTGCAGCCAGTGAGGCATGGAATATCGCGCCAGCCATTTCGCTGCCGATTTTCCACGCCGGTGCACTGCGATCCAAACTGGGCGAAGAGTCCGCGTTATATGACCAGTCTGTTGAGTCATATAACCAGACCATCCTGAACGCCATCCAGCAAACTGCGGATGCCATTACAGTCTCGAAAAGCAGCGCGGAACAATTGCAGCAGGCATCTTCTGCCGCTAAGTCGCTTGATGAGGTGTATCGCGTTTCGGATGCAAGATACAACGCTGGCGTCATCGGACGGGATGAGCTGTTAACCAGCCAGTCAGCGCTCCTGCAACAACAACAGGTGCAACTCAACGCCAGTAGTCAGTTGATGCAGGCAAAAATCAGTCTCATCCGTGCGCTTGGGGGTGGCTATCAGGCCCCGGCCGCGGACCAAAAATCATAATAAAAGACTCAGTGTGGAGAAGACCATGAGCGCAAATGCCGAAACTCAGGCAACGCCGCAAGCTCCGAAAAATAAGAAAAAAACGCGTAAAGTCGCTTTGCTCTTGTTAACCGGGATTTTCATTATTATCGCCATCGCCTACCTGTTCTACTGGCTGCTGGTACTGCGTCATTTCGAGTCTACCGACGATGCTTATATCGCAGGTAACCAGGTGCAGATTATGGCGCAGGTGTCGGGCAGCGTGACCGACGTCAACTTCGACAGCACCGACTTTGTGAAAAAAGGCGACGTGCTGGTGACTATTGACCCAACCGATGCAGAGCAGGCTTTCGAGCGCTCTAAAACAGCGCTGGCGAACAGCGTGCGTCAGACGCATCAGTTAATCATCAACGGCAAGCAGTATCAGGCCAATATCGCGTTGCGCCAGACGCAGCTGCAACAGGCTCAGACGGATCTCAAGCGCCGCGTAGTTCTGGGTAATGTCGATGCAATTGGTCGTGAAGAACTCCAGCACGCCCGTGATGCCGTCGATACTGCGAAAGCGCAATACGACATCGCCGTTCAGCAATACAACGCCAATCATGCAATGATTCTGGATACGCCGGTCAATAAACAGCCGCAGGTGCTGCAGGCCGCCGCAGAGGTGCGTGACGCATGGCTCGCCCAGCAACGTACCAAAGTGCGCAGCCCGATTGACGGTTTCGTTTCACGCCGCGCTGTACAAATTGGCCAGCAAATCAGCCCCACGACGTCTCTGATGGCAGTGGTTCCGGCGCATCACATCTGGGTCGATGCCAACTTTAAAGAAACCCAGCTGGCGAATATGCGTATTGGCCAGATGGCGACCGTGGTCAGCGATATGTATGGCGATGATGTGAAATATCACGGCAAAGTGGTGGGTATGGATATGGGCACCGGTGGCGCGTTCTCGCTTTTACCGGCTCAGAATGCGACAGGTAACTGGATCAAAGTTGTTCAGCGCCTGCCCGTTCGTATCGAACTCAACGATCAGGAAGTGGCAGAACATCCGCTGCGTATCGGTTTATCAACACTGGTAACCGTTGATACTCAGAACCGTGATGGTCTGGTGCTGGCGGATAAAGTCCGTACCGAACCGTTGTATCAGACTTCAGCTCTTACGATAGATCTGGCACCGGTCAATGCCATCATTGCTGACGTTATCCATGCTAATGCAGGCTAAAATCTCCGGAGACCTTCGTGGCAAATAAACCGCTGGTAGGCGCCCCGCTGGCCTGGATGACGGTGGCTTTGTCTATGGCCACCTTTATGCAGGTGCTGGATTCGACGATCGCCAACGTGGCGATCCCGACCATCGCCGGGAATCTTGGTGCCTCAAACTCACAGGGCACCTGGGTTATCACATCGTTCGGGGTGGCAAACGCCATCTCGATCCCGATCACTGGCTGGCTGGCAAAACGTATTGGTGAGGTCAAACTCTTCCTGTGGTCCACGGTGCTGTTTGCGATTGCATCATGGCTGTGCGGTATGTCCAACAGCCTGGAAATGCTGATCTTCTTCCGTGTAGTACAGGGCGTGGTGGCAGGTCCACTGATCCCCCTCTCACAAAGTCTGTTACTCAATAACTATCCTCCCGCCAAGCGAAGTACCGCGCTCGCGCTCTGGTCGATGACGGTGATCGTCGCCCCGATTTGCGGGCCGATCCTGGGCGGTTATATCAGTGATAACTATCACTGGGGATGGATCTTCTTTATCAACGTGCCGATCGGTCTTGTGGTGGTATTTCTGACGCTGAAAACGCTGAAAGGACGCGAAACCGCAACGCAGATCAGGCCTATCGACAGTGTGGGGTTAGTGCTGCTGGTACTGGGCATTGGCGCATTGCAGGTGATGCTCGATCGGGGTAAAGAACTCGACTGGTTTAACTCTACGGAAATTATCGTACTTGCGGCCGTGGCGGTGGTCGCGTTGTGCTTCCTGGTTGTGTGGGAGCTGACCGATGACCACCCGATAGTCGATCTGTCGCTGTTTAAATCACGAAACTTCACCATAGGTGTGCTGTGTATCAGTCTGGCCTACATGCTCTATTTCGGCGCAATTGTCTTGCTGCCGCAGTTATTGCAAGAGGTCTATGGGTATACCGCCACCTGGGCCGGTCTGGCGTCCGCGCCAGTGGGTATTTTGCCAGTTCTGATGTCACCGATTATCGGGCGCTTTGCGCATCGGCTGGATATGCGAAAGCTGGTGACCTTTAGCTTTATCATGTATGCCTACTGCTTCTTCTGGCGTGCGTATACGTTCGAACCGGGGATGGACTTTGGGGCGTCGGCGTGGCCGCAGTTTATTCAGGGCTTCGCGGTCGGTTGCTTCTTCATGCCGCTGACGACCATTATTCTTTCAGGTTTACCGCCTGAACGCATGGCGGCAGCATCCAGTTTGTCGAACTTTATCCGTACGCTGGCAGGCTCGATTGGTACGTCAATCACCACCACCATGTGGTCAAACCGTGAATCGCTGCACCACTCGCAGTTAACGGAAAACATCACGCCGTATAATCCGGCTGCGACGCAGACGTATCAGCAACTGGAAGGTATGGGCATGAGCCATCAGCAGGCATCTGGCTGGATAGCGAGGGAAATCACCAACCAGGGACTTATCATCTCTGCCAATGAAATCTTCTGGTTGTCTGGCGGTGCGTTCCTGGTGTTGCTTATTTTAATCTGGTTCGCCCGTCCGCCATTCAGCAGTGGTGGGGGTGCCGGTGGTGCACACTGATTAAGGCAATTCCTGAATACCGGAAAGCAAAACGGACGCATTAAGCGTCCGTTTTTTATGGCGATAACCGGCGATTATGCCTGGTTCTGACGCCACCATTCTGCCAGCAAAATACCTGACGCAACGGAAACGTTAAGGCTTTCCACTTTACCGGTACCGCCGATAGATACGCTCAGGTCGCCCTGCTGCCATGCGCTGTCAGACAGACCATCACTTTCTTCACCCAGCACCAGCACCATTTTGGCCGGTAATACTGCTTTACCCAGCGCCGTACCTTTATGGCTGGACGTGGTGACGATGGTGTATCCCGCGTTACGGAAGGTTTCCAGCACTTCAAGGAAGTTATCCGCACTGATGGCTTTAACGTGTTCCGCGCCGCCTTCAGCAGTACGGACTGCCGCGCCAGATTCCAGCTGAGCCGGATCCTGAACCATCATCCCGTTGATACCAAAGTGCGCACAAGAACGCATGATACCGCCGAGGTTGTGCGGGTTACCGACGTTTTCCAGCGCCAGCACACAGTCTTTTGCCGGTGCAGATTGCAGATAGGTTTCCGCATCCAAGCCCTGACGTTTTTTAATCAGGAAACATACGCCGCCGTGGTGTTCGGTGCCGGACGCTTTCGCCAGCTCTTCATCTTCAACCACATGATAGGCTTTGCGGTTTGCCGCCATCCAGCGCAGTGCTTCACGAAAACGCGGTGTCACCGACTGAACAAACCATGCACGGACGATAGCGTCCGGACGGCTGGCGAACAGCGCCTGACAGGCATTTTCGCCATACACGCGGGTTTCTTCCTGGCGCTGACGACGCAGCTGTTCAGGATCGATAAAGCTTTTGCCGCTGATACCACCGTGATCCGGAACAGATTCATCTGCCGGTGCACGTGAAACCGTTTTCCACGGCGAAGAGTACGGGCCATCGTCATCACGAGCCGGACGGCGCGGGCGATCGTCGCCGCGACGCGGAGCCGGGCCACGGGAATCACCACGGGAATCGCTGCTACGACGCTCATTGCGGCGGGCATCGTCTGGACGGGAACCCTGGCGAGGTTTATCGCCCGGACGTCCTTTATTGTTGGAAGGACGTTTATCGTTATTGCGGTTATCGCCGTCGTCGTCACTACGGACGTACATCACTTTGACTTTGCCGTTCTTGCCACTGAATGAATCGTTCATTTTTCTCTCCACCTACGCGCAGGGCGCGAAGATTACCTGATGTCTGTGAGCTAAGCCACAGGCTTTGGACCAAAAGCTTAAAACTATCGTATTCATTGAATAAACCACGTTGTTTACGTGAGGTGTCGCCCGCATACTTACAACATACAAGTAACATATCAGCCGTTTTATTAACCGTTTTTAAGGGTGAAAACGAGTTTGTGGTTGATACCCTTCTCACGTTAAGCAATGTAGAGGCTATTTTATGAATACGGTTTGTTCATCATGTCAGGCCACCAACCGCCTGCCTGAGGATCGTATCGACGACGGCGCAAAATGCGGCCGCTGCGGTCATGCACTTTTTGAAGGCGATGTGGTTCACGCGACCGCCGCGACCCTGGACAAATACCTGCAAGATGATTTGCCGGTTGTCATCGATTTCTGGGCGCCGTGGTGTGGCCCTTGCGTAAACTTCGCGCCAATTTTTGAAGATGTGGCTCAGGAACGTGCCGGTAAAATCCGTTTCATTAAGGTTAATACCGAAGCAGAACCTGAACTGAGCGCGCGGTTCCGTATCCGCAGTATTCCGACCATTATGGTATTTAATGAAGGCAAAATGGTCGATATGTTGAGCGGAGCGATGCCTAAGGCTCCATTCAACAACTGGCTCAATGAATCATTGTAACGCAGAAGCCGTTATAAAGCCCTGCCGAAGGCCCATACTGTACGGGCCTTTTTCTGTTATTCGCAGTTGCCACTTGCCTGTCCTGACCGGGTGATTAGAATAGCCGTTTTTCGTTAACCGGAATGCCTATGTCAGACAACGCCGTTCTTCGCCTGCGTGAGCAGCGCTTAGCCCAGTCTACCCGCCCTTTCCTTGCGCGCGGATCCAGGGCCATTCGCTGTCAGACCTGCCTGTTACCCACACGTAACTGCATCTGCGCCACACGCGAAATCCATCAGGCCGCCAGCCGTTTTTGTCTGGTGATGTTTGACACTGAACCGATGAAACCCAGCAATACTGGCCGGTTAATCGCAGACGTTCTGCCCGATACACAGGCGTTTCTGTGGTCACGTACGCAAACTGATCCGGCGTTGCTGGAGGCGATTGCCGACCCCGATCGTCAGGCTTACGTGGTCTTCCCGGCTTCTTTTGCCACCCCCCCGCGTCAGGTATTTACTGAAGTACCGGCAGGCAGTAAACCGCCTTTATTCATTATGCTCGACGGCACATGGAACGAAGCGCGCAAGATGTTTCGCAAAAGCCCGTATCTGGATAATCTGCCGGTATTCTCCCTTGATGTAAGCGCCAGCTCAGGCTATATCCTGCGTGAAGCCTCGCGCCCGGAACTGCATTGCACTGTAGAAGTGGCTGCTGCGTTGCTGGAAAAAGCCGGTGATTTCGAGGCATCTGCGGGTTTGTCACGGCACTTCACTCATTTCCGTACCCAATATCTGGCCGGAAAACCCCATCATCCGGTGCATCAGCTCACAGCAAAGAACGAAGAAAACCTCTAGAATCAGTTCAGGATGATTGATTGGAGTTCTGATGAGCCAGCGCGGACTAGAAGCCCTGCTACGACCTGAATCTATCGCGGTGATTGGTGCCAGTAATAAACCGGGCCGCGCCGGATATCTGATGATGCGTAATCTTCTCGACAGCGGATTTAATGGCCCGGTGCTGCCGGTCACGCCCGCTTATCGCGCCGTGTGTGGTGTTCTGACCTGGCCGGATGTCGCGACCCTGCCGATGTCGCCGGATCTGGCCATTCTTTGCACCCATGCTGACCGCAATCTCGCCTTGCTGGAACAACTTGGCGAGCGTGGCTGTAAAACAGTGATTGTGCTTTCCTCAAAACCTCAGCAATTCGCTGAACTCAAAACCTGTGCCCATCGCTTTTCGATGCGTTTACTCGGGCCAAACAGTCTCGGTATTCTCGCTCCATGGCAAAAACTGAATGCCAGCTTTTCGCCGGTGCCCATCCTGCCTGGTAAACTGGCATTTATTTCGCAATCAGCGGCCGTCGCCAATACCATTCTCGACTGGGCGCAACAGCGTGCCGTGGGCTTTTCTTATTTCGTTTCACTGGGTGATAGCCTGGATATTGATGTCGATGACCTGCTCGACTTTCTTGCGCGCGATAGCAAAACCAGCGCCATCCTTCTTTACCTCGAACACATCAGCGATGCGCGGCGCTTTCTTTCCGCCTCACGCAGTGCCTCGCGCAATAAACCGATTCTGGTGATCAAAAGTGGCCGCAGCGGACAAGCCCAGCAATTGCTCAACAGCCCGCTAAGTCTGGATGCAGCCTATGATGCGGCTATCCAGCGCGCCGGTTTGCTGCGTGTGCAGGATACTCATGAGCTTTTTTCAGCTGTCGAAACGCTGAGCCATATGCGCCCGTTGCGTGGTGAGCGCTTACTTATCATCAGTAACGGCGCAGCCCCTGCTGCAATGGCGTTGGATCAGTTGCTTTCGCGTAACGGCAAACTGGCGAAACTCAGTGAGGAAACCCGTCACGCCCTGAGTGCTGTTTTGCCAGAAGCGATTACCGCCGCCAATCCGTTAGATTTACGCGACGATGCCACACCAAAACTATATCAGGCAGTAATGACCGCTCTGCTCGACAGCACGGATTATGACGCACTGCTGGTGATCCACGCCCCAAGCGCTGCTGCGCACGGCACCCTGACAGCCAGTCAGCTGATAGCAGCTGTTCGTCAGCATCCGCGAGGTAAATACATCACTTTGCTGACCAACTGGTGTGGAGAATTCTCGTCGCAGGAAGCCCGTAAACTCTTCACTGAAGCTGGGATCCCGACTTACCGCACGCCGGAAGGTACGGTGACGGCGTTTATGCACATGGTGGAATATCGCAGGAACCAGAAGCAGCTAAAAGAAACGCCGGCACTGCCGGCAGACCTTGAACAAAACACCGATCAGGCGCACCGGCTGATTGCCCGGACATTAGCGGAAGGCACCACGCAGCTCGATACCCATGAGGTGCGAGCAATTTTGCAGGCGTACGGAATGAATGTGCTGCCAACATGGATAGCCAGCGACAGCGTTGAAGCAGTGAATATCGCCAGTCAGGTAGGCTATCCGGTGGCGCTGAAACTGCGTTCTCCTGACATCCCGCACAATTCTGAAGTACAGGGAGTGATGTTATATCTTCGCACCGCCAGTGAAGTGGAACAGGCCGCGAATGCGATATTTGACCGCGCCAGACAGGCATTTCCGCAAGCGAGAATTCAGGGACTGCTGGTGCAAACCATGGCCAACCGGCCAGGATCACAGGAACTTCGCGTGGTGGTCGAACAGGATCCGGTATTTGGCCCGCTGATTATGCTGGCCGAGGGCGGTACTGACTGGCTTCCGGAAAGACAGGCAGCGATTTCCCTGCCGCCGCTGAACATGACGCTGGCGCGATATCAGGTGGTTCAGGCACTCAAGAGTGGCAAAATTCGCGGTCGCAATGCGCTGCATCCCCTCGATATCCCGGCACTCAGTCAGCTGCTGGTGAATGTGTCTAACCTGATTATCGATTGCCCAGAAATAGAACGGCTGGATATTCATCCTTTGCTGGTTTCCGGCAATGAACTCAGCCTGCTCGATGTCTCAATGCAGCTTTCGGCGCAGCAGCCCGGTGCACCTTCACGACTGGCAATCCGTCCTTATCCGCGTGAACTGGAAGAGCGCGTTATACTGAAAGACGGGTCGCTGGCACTGTTCCGTCCGATACTCCCGGAAGATGAACCGCTGCTTAAAGCGTTTATCCTCAAAGTCACGAAGGAAGATCTCTACTATCGTTATTTCAGTGAGATCAACGAATTCACGCATGAAGATTTAGCGAATATGACGCAAATCGACTATGACCGCGAAATGGCGTTCGTGGCCATTCATAATGTGAATGATAAAAGTGAAATTATTGGTGTCACCAGAGCGGTTTCAGATCCCGATAATACTGACGCCGAATTCTCGGTTCTGGTTCGCTCTGACCTGAAAGGTTTAGGACTCGGAAGACGCCTGCTGGATAAGATGATCAATTACGCCGCAGAGCACGGGCTGCAACGTCTGACCGGAATAACCATGCCTAACAATCGCGGCATGATTACGCTGGCCAGAAAGCTGGGGTTTGACGTCGACATTCAGATTCAGGACGGTATTGTGAACCTCTCCCTGACGCTGGAAAAGACCCGAATTTTGTAGCAGAAAACCGTGAGCCTGCGCGATGAACAGGCAAAAGTTGCGCACATCAGACAGGACTAATGGTATTATCGACCGATTGTGCGGTCACCTGTATCTGTTTGTGCCGCTAAAGCCATTACATGAAGAGAGAAGAAGCGCACTGTGATGTTGTCAAAATTTAAACGTAATAAACATCAACAACACCTTGCTCAACTGCCAAAACTCCCCCAAACAGTTGATGCTGTAAAAACGCTCTACTGTCCGACAGATTTCCGTACGACGCTGCTCGAAGCCATCTCTAACGCCACCCAACGGATTTATCTGGTCGCGCTCTATCTTGAGAACGATGATGGCGGTCGCGATGTACTGTCGGCGTTGTATGATGCCAAGCAGCGATGCCCTGAGCTGGAGATTTGCGTGCTGGTTGACTGGCACCGCGCTCAGCGTGGTCGTATCGGCGCTGCGGCGGCAAATACCAATGCTGACTGGTATTGTCGTATGGCGAAAGAGCGCCCCGGGCTTTCTGTGCCGGTCTATGGCGTACCTGTAAATACCCGTGAAGCCTTGGGCGTTTTGCACCTCAAAGGCTTTGTTATCGATGATCAGGTCATTTACAGCGGTGCGAGTCTTAATGACGTTTACCTACATCGTCATGAAAAATATCGTTATGACCGGTATCAGCTGCTGACGAATAACGCGCTGGCCAACACGATGATCGACTTTATGAAGAAGTCGATCCTGACGGCAGCTGCCGT
This sequence comes from Rahnella bruchi, assembly GCF_003614975.1. Lineage (GTDB taxonomy): Bacteria > Pseudomonadota > Gammaproteobacteria > Enterobacterales > Enterobacteriaceae > Rahnella > Rahnella bruchi. The sequence goes on from NZ_QZWI01000012.1 coordinate 163,548, forward strand.
GCAGCGGCTCGATCGTGAAGATCGCCCAAAAAGCATTGAGATTAAGAACGAAACACGTCAGTTCCGCCAGACCCTGCGTACCAGTGGCTATCACTTTAAAGACAACGCCGGTAACGATGAACTGGCCGTCACGCCAATCGTTGGTCTGGGCAAACAAAATGAGCTTAACCGGACTATCCATCATCTTATGGCCAGCACGGATCATAAGCTGACGCTATGTACACCGTACTTTAATATGCCTGCGATGCTGGCGCGCAACATTATTCATCTTCTGCGCCGTGGTAAGCAGGTGGAAATTATCGTGGGTGATAAAACCGCGAACGATTTCTATATTCCGCAGGATCAGCCATTCAAAATCATCGGCGCCTTACCCTATTTGTATGAGATTAATCTGCGTCGATTCCTGAGTCGTTTACAGCGTTTCGTTGACAGCGGACAGTTGATTGTCCGTCTGTGGAAAGACGGCGAAAACAGTTATCACCTGAAAGGCATCTGGGTGGATGACCGCTGGCAACTGATTACCGGTAATAACCTGAATCCCCGCGCCTGGCGTCTGGATCTTGAGAATGCCATCCTGATCCACGATCCGCATAAAGAAATGGCCGTTGAGCGCAATAAAGAGCTGGAAGAAATTCGGCAGCATACGCACGTGGTTTCACATTATATGGAACTGGAAAGTATTCCTAATTATCCGGTCAAAGTTCGTAAGCTTATCCGGCGCTTACGGCGGATAAGAATCGACAGACTCATCAGCCGAATTCTGTAATTGGCTATACTGAAAGCCTGATCATCGTGATCGGGCTTTTTTTTATCCGGAATTCTTCCTTATGACTCAGAAGTTATCTTTCGCTATCAGGCCGCTTTGCATTGTCCTGATAGCAGGATGCAGCGGGTGTACGCATTTCGCGAATGATCAATGGACAGGCAAAGACAAGGCCGAACACTTCGTAGGCTCTGCCGTGTTGGCCGCCGCGAGTACAGCCTATGGCGATCATCAGGGATGGAGTGAAGCACGCAACCGGTCATTCGGACTGTTGTTTTCAGTGAGCCTCGGCGCAGCCAAAGAACTCTATGACAGTCGTGATGGCGGGAGTGGGTGGAGCTGGAAAGATTTTAGCTGGGATATTGCAGGTGCCGCTGTCGGCTATAGTGCTTATCATCTGACGCATAACTGACAGAAGTTCTGGCAGACCGCAACAAGGCAATAAGTTCCTGATGGCAGGACAAATAACGAACAAAAACCACCAAATTTCCCATAGCAAAAAGCCCTGTACGTCAGTACAGGGCTTTCTACTAATTTGATGCCTGGCAGTTGATGATCCACTTCGTGGCTCACCCTTCGGGCCGTTGCTGCGCAACGTTCAAAAGGCTAT
>NZ_QZWI01000013.1 GCF_003614975.1 Rahnella bruchi
TATATTACGCTTTCCTCATTCAGTGTCAACCGTTTATTTCATTCGGTTGCCGCTGTTTTTAATCTTTCCGACCCGGTTACTTCGTGATGTTGTTCACGTTGTTCCCTGTCGATGGAGCGGCATTATAGGGAGTTCTCAGCAGGCCGCAAGGGCTAATTTCACTTTTCTTTCCAACCGCCCATAAATTCATCAAGTGAATTAATAACGAACAAAGAATGCATAAAAAACGGGCTCCGGAGTGCTCCGAAGCCCGTTTTAGTTTCTCGAAAAGCTAATTACTGTCTTGCGACGATGTGATCATTTTCCACATCAACAGTAATTGGCTTGCCAGGGATCAGCTTGCCCGACAAGATTTGCTGAGCCAGCGGGTTCTCAATCTCTTGCTGGATGGCACGTTTCAACGGACGCGCACCATAAACCGGATCGAACCCGGTATTGCCCAGCAGCTCCAGAGCCGCATCGGTCAGCGTTGCCGAGTAGCCATGTTCTTCCAGACGTTTATATAAACGTTCCAGCTGAATCTTAGCGATATTTTTAATATGCGCATGACCCAGCGGATGGAACACGACAACTTCATCTATACGGTTGATGAATTCCGGACGGAAGCTGTGCGTGACCACTTCCATAACCGAATCTTTCATCTGTGAATACGTAGCCTCACCGAAGTGCTGCTGAATAATGTCAGAACCCAGGTTAGAGGTCATGATGACCACCGTATTGCGGAAGTCGACCGTTCTGCCCTGTCCGTCTGTTAAGCGACCGTCATCCAGCACCTGTAATAAGATGTTGAACACATCCGGGTGCGCCTTCTCTACTTCATCTAACAAGATGACAGAATAAGGACGACGACGAACCGCTTCGGTCAGATAGCCACCTTCTTCATAGCCCACATAACCCGGAGGCGCACCGACCAGACGTGAAACGGAGTGTTTCTCCATAAACTCTGACATATCGATACGGACCATCGCGTCATCGCTGTTAAACAGGAATGTCGCCAGCGCTTTACACAACTCTGTTTTACCCACACCGGTCGGACCGAGGAACAGGAATGACCCGATCGGACGGTTTGGATCCGACAGTCCTGCACGGCTACGACGAATAGCGTTCGATACCGCTTCTACCGCTTCGTTCTGACCAATCACGCGGTTGTGCAGTTCTTCTTCCATACGCAGCAGTTTTTCACGTTCACTTTCCAGCATGCGTGCTACCGGAATACCGGTCCAGCGCGCCAGCACGTCGGCAATTTCCACATCTGTCACACGGTTACGCAACAGCTTCATGGTTTTACCTTCTGCCTGAGTCGCGGCTGCCAGTTGTTTCTCCAGTTCAGGGATTTTCCCGTACTGCAATTCTGACATACGACCCAGATCGCCAACGCGGCGGGCCTGCTCAAGCGTAATCTTCGCCTGCTCAAGCTCTGCTTTAATATTCTGGGTGCCGGTCAGGGAAGCTTTCTCTGCTTTCCACTCCTCTTCCAGCTCAGAATATTCACGCTCTTTCTGGTTCAGCTCGGTTTCCAGCATCTCAAGACGTTTCACACTGGCGTCATCAGACTCTTTCTTCAGCGCCTGTTGTTCCAGTTTGAGCTGGATAATGCGACGCTCGAGGCGATCCAAAGACTCCGGTTTAGAGTCCATCTGCATACGAATACTTGATGCTGCTTCATCTATAAGGTCGATCGCTTTATCCGGCAACTGACGATCCGAGATATAACGGTGTGACAACGTTGCCGCCGCCACGATAGCCGGGTCAGTAATCTGGACATGGTGATGCAGCTCATAGCGCTCTTTCAGACCACGCAAAATCGCGATGGTGTCCTCAACAGAAGGCTCGGCAACAAACACTTTCTGGAAACGACGCTCTAACGCCGCATCCTTCTCTATAAACTGACGATATTCATTTAATGTCGTCGCACCCACGCAGTGAAGCTCGCCACGCGCCAGAGCCGGTTTTAGCATATTCCCGGCATCCATCGCGCCATCGGCTTTACCCGCACCAACCATGGTGTGCAATTCGTCGATAAACAGAATGACGTTGCCTTCCTGTTTAGCCAGATCGCTCAGGAGCCCTTTCAGACGTTCTTCAAATTCACCGCGATATTTAGCACCGGCTACCAGCGCGCCCATATCTAATGAAAGCACACGTTTATTTTTCAGGCCTTCCGGCACTTCGCCATTAATGATGCGCTGGGCCAGACCTTCGGCAATCGCGGTTTTGCCGACACCAGGCTCACCAATGAGCACAGGGTTATTTTTGGTACGACGTTGCAGAACCTGAATGGTCCGGCGAATTTCTTCATCACGACCAATGACCGGATCCAGTTTGCCCTGCTCGGCACGTTCGGTCAGATCGATAGTGAATTTTTTCAATGCCTGACGTTGGTCTTCGGCATTCTGGTCATCCACTTTCTCACCTCCACGCATTTGATCGATAGCCGCAGTAATTTTTTCGGCCGTTGCACCACAGGCTTTTAACACGTCGGTTAAAGAGCCGCGGTCTTTCATCACTGCCAGAACAAAGAGTTCTGAAGAGATAAAGGTATCGGCACGTTGCTGTGCCAATTTGTCACAAAGATTTAAAACACGTACCAGTTCATTAGATGGTTGAACATCACCACCGGTACCTTCAACTTGCGGCAAACGCCCCAAAGCCTGATCAACGTCCGTGCGCAGTTTCTGGGTATCTACCCCAGCCGCAGTTAATAAAGGACGAACGGTCCCGCCTTCCTGAGTCAGCAAAGCGCTCATCAGGTGAACAGGTTCGATAAATTGATTGTCGCGCCCGAGCGCGAGTGACTGAGCATCCGCGAGGGCAAGCTGGAATTTGCTGGTAAGACGATCCAGACGCATAACACCTCCAATACTGAACAAAATTGCTACTGGAGATTAGATGAGGTCAACCCTCACATTTTCAAGGTTATCTTGACAGTATATTAGAGGACTGCTGTTATGCGCGATGGATCGTCTTGATTCGATAGGTTATATCAGCCAAATTAAACTTGCCAGCCGTCCGGTCACCCCGTCACGCCGGTAAGAGTAAAATTTGTTGCTGTCAGTCACAGTGCAATACTCACCGCCATAAATGGCAGTAATACCGGCGGCCTGTAAACGCAATCTGGCTAACTGGTATATGTCGGCCATAAATTTGGTGCCCGCAGGGGCAAAAGCAACGGATGCATTACTGTTCACCGCCATAAAGGCTTCGCGTACTTCCACGCCGACTTCAAAATGTGCAGGGCCGATTGCCGGTCCCATCCACGCCATGATATCTGCGGGAGCGGCATCAAAACACGCAACCGTATTTTCCAACACGCCTGCGCGCAATCCCCGCCAGCCCGCATGCGCTGCTGCCACTTCATCGCCGTATTTACTGCAAAACAGTACCGGCAGGCAGTCCGCTGTCATTGCTGCACAGACAACATCCGGCTCGCGGGTATAGGCCGCATCGGCAATCAGTGGAGGAATAGCGGCAGTTTGCGATGATAAATGAACTACGTCGGTGCCATGAACCTGTTCCAGCCAGTGTGGCGCAGCGGGCAGACCGCCCAGCTCGATTAACCGCTGACGGTTCAAAGCAACATGTTCAGGAGAATCCCCGACGTGGCTGCCGAGGTTTAGCGCGCCGTAAGGAGGCAAACTGACGCCTCCTTCGCGGGTTGTTGCACATGACCGCACCGATGCCGGTTGCGGCCACTGAGGCTGAATTAACGCGCTCATTACCAGTTCATCTGGTCCTTGAACTCTTCGGTATCCGCTTTGAGCGCCGTGATCAGGTCAACCATATCCTGAGGAAGTGGCGCATGCCATTCCATCTGAATACCGGTTACCGGATGATAAAGACGCAGCATGGTCGCATGAAGAGCCTGACGATCAAAACCGCGCAGCATGTTGATAAATGCTTCGGAAGCGCCTTTCGGCAGACGCGGACGGCCACCATAAAGCTGATCGCCCAACAAAGGATGATTGATGTGTGCCATATGAACACGGATCTGGTGTGTACGGCCAGATTCCAGACGCAGACGCAGACGCGTATGAGCACGGAAATGCTCCATAATGCGATAGTGCGTGGTCGCTGGTTTACCCGTCGGGTGAACCGCCATATGCGTACGCTTGGTGGAATGGCGCGCAATCGGCTCATTCACTGTGCCGCCTGCCGTCATTGTACCAATAGCGACGGCTTCATATTCACGGGTAATTTCGCGAGCCTGAAGTGCAGTCACCAGATGCGTTTGCGCAGGGACTGACTTCGCGACGACCATCAGACCCGTGGTATCTTTATCGAGACGGTGGACTATGCCGCAGCGCGGAACATCAATGATTGCCGGATAATAATGCAGCAATGCATTCAGTACCGTGCCATCAGGATTACCGGCGCCCGGATGAACAACCAGATCGCGGGGTTTATTGATGACTAAAATATCGTTATCTTCATAAACGATATCTAAAGGGATATCTTGTGGCAGCCAACGCGCTTCTTCTTCAATTTGCGCATCGATTGCGATAGCCTCGCCACCCAACACTTTTTCTTTTGGTTTGGTCACTTTTTTGCCGTTGACCGTGACCCTGTCTTCAAGGATCCAATCTTTTATGCGGGATCTTGAATAATCAGGGAACAATTCGGCCAAAGCCTGATCTAACCGTTGACCGAGTTGAGATTCGGCCACCGTTGCGGTGAGTTGTACTTGTTGTGCCATATGCAGCTTCTTGGTTAACGTTGGGTTTTCACGGCGATGCCGTTTAAAATAATGTGCTATTGTAGCTGGTCTTTGTCGGGAGCTTAACGGACAGTCTCCCAGAATAACACCTGAGGATAATCAAAACGTCATGACGCGTGTGAAATATCTGGTGGCAGCAGCCACGTTGAGCCTGGCGCTGGTCGGTTGCTCCAGTTCCAAAGAAACGGTTCCCGATAACCCGCCTAACGTCCTTTATGCCACTGCCCAGCAAAAGCTGCAGGACGGTAACTTTAAAGGCGCGATTGCGCAATTAGAAGCGCTGGATAACCGCTATCCGTTTGGGCCTTACTCGCAGCAAGTTCAGTTAGATCTGATTTATGCCTATTACAAGTCTGCTGACTTGCCTATGGCTCAGGCTTCTATTGATCGCTTTATGCGTCTGAACCCAACCCATCCAAACATTGACTACGTCATGTATATGCGTGGTTTAACGGATATGGCGTTGGATGACAGTGCGCTGCAAGGATTCTTCGGTGTTGATCGTTCAGACCGTGATCCGCAGCATGCACGTGCAGCATTCCGCGATTTCAGCCAGCTGATCCACACGTATCCAAACAGCCAGTACGCCACTGACGCGACTAAACGTTTGGTATTCCTGAAAGATCGTTTGGCGAAATACGAGCTGTCAGTGGTGCAATACTACACTAAACGCGGTGCTTACGTCGCTGTTGTTAACCGTGTTGAGCAAATGCTGAAAGATTACCCGGATACGAAAGCGACAAATGACGCGCTGCCGTTGATGGAAAGTGCCTATCGTGAACTGCAGCTGAACAACCAGGCTGATAAAGTGGCGAAAATTATTGCGGCTAATAACGCAGCATAATTTTAAAATGTCCGTATACACAAACGGTAGCTCAGGCTGCCGTTTTTTTTGGCTTTGATTCAGGAAAAGTCAGAGAAAAGTTAACGTGATGAGGGAAAAGACAGGCTGAAAACCGCAGAAGATAATGCACTGATCCCATCAATCATGCCCGCTCCTGAGCGAAGTCTCAAGGCCTTTCCCGCCATTAATTACCCTGCGTCACATAAACTTCAAAGTTGACAAAAAGTGACAAAAAACCGTGGTTTTGGGCAGGCATTTCATAAAAAAGGCTGGTATGTTGGATTCATCGGAGACGGAAATAAGAGAGGTAAGTCATATGACAGTCAACATTACCAGCAAACAAATGGACATCACCGCCGCGATTCGTGAACACATCGAAGGCCGTCTGAAAAAACTGGATAAATGGCAAACTCAGCTCATTAACCCGCACATAATCCTGTCGAAAGAACCTCAGGGATTTGTCGCCGATGCGACCATCAGTACACCAAATGGAAAACTGGTTGCCAGCGCTACGCATGATGATATGTACGCTGCGATTAACGAAATGACCAGTAAACTTGAGCGTCAGCTCAACAAAGCGCAACACAAAGGTGAAGCCCGCCGTGCAGAATCCGGCGTCAAAGAACTCAATCTGGAACCGGTGCAGGAAGAGGAATAACCGGCTTATCGGAAAGGCAGTTCACAACGCGCTCACAGGAGCGCGTTTTTTGTATCCTGAGGAAATTTTATTGACACAGGGAAAACCCAGCGGTTACTTTAAGACTCTGCTCAAACTTATGGAAACAACGCATACATGAACGCCCGTCTGTTTTTCTTCGCATTCTTTTTTACCTTCCCCTGATTGGGAGGCGTTTCGTCGCGAAAGAATGAATGCGAAGACGAACAACAAAGCCTCCTGAAAAGGGGGCTTTTTTTATGCCTGCGCTTTATACATTTTGCTGAAAGAAAGAACATCTAAAAGGGTAATAACATGACCGAGAACTCATTACTGGCTCTGCGCGAACGCATCAGCGCATTAGACCTGAAACTGCTGGCCCTGCTGGCAGAGCGACGCACGATGGCCATTGAAGTCGCGCAATCCAAAATGCACTCTCATCGCCCTATCCGCGACAAAGAACGTGAAATTGAACTGATTAACGCACTGATTCAGGAAGGAAAAAAACAGGGGCTGGACGGTCATTACATCACCCGTGTTTATCAGCTGATCATTGAAGATTCCGTTCTGACCCAGCAGGCTCTCCTCCAGCAACATCTGAATAAAACCCCTTCCGATTCCGCCCGTATCGCCTTCCTCGGCCCGAAAGGTTCCTATTCACATCTTGCTGCGCGCCAGTTTGCCGCCCGACATTTCGAACAGTTCATCGAGTGTGGCTGCCAGAAATTCCAGGATATCTTCTCTCAGGTAGAAACCGGTCAGGCCGATTACGCAGTATTGCCAATTGAAAATACCAGCTCCGGCTCAATCAATGACGTCTACGATCTGCTGCAACACACCAGCCTGTCGATTGTTGGCGAGCTGACCAATCCTATCAATCATTGCGTGCTGGTCGCGACAGACACTGATTTGTCCCAGATTCAGACGGTTTACAGCCATCCGCAGCCTTTCCAGCAATGCAGCCAGTTCATCAACCGTTTCCCTCACTGGAAGATTGAATATTGCGAAAGCACTGCGGCGGCGATGGAGAAAGTGGCAGCCGCCAATTCTCCGCATGTGGCAGCGCTGGGCAGCGAAGCCGGTGGCGCGCTGTATAAACTGCAGGTGCTGGAACATAATCTGGCGAACCAGCAGGAAAACATCACCCGCTTTATTATTCTGGCACGCAAAGCGATTGAAGTGACGGATCAGGTTCCGGCCAAAACCACGCTGATTATGGCGACCGGCCAGCAGGCAGGCGCGCTGGTAAATGCGCTCCTGGTGCTGCGCGAGCAGGGCATTATTATGACCAAACTGGAGTCTCGCCCGATTAACGGCAATCCGTGGGAAGAGATGTTTTATATCGATGTGCAGGCCAACCTGCGCTCAGAGGAGATGAAAAAGGCACTGAAGGATCTGGCTCCTATCACTCGCTCTCTGAAAGTGCTCGGCTGTTATCCAAGCGAAAACGTCGTCTCTGTCGATCTGTAACTTCGCAAACAAAAAAGGCGCTGCACACAATGGCAGCGCCCTTTTCTCATTTCCGGATAACTTACTTACGGTTATCGTTAGCCTGTCTCAACAACGCACCACTCTCTTTCAGGAAGCGTGGCGCATAATCGCCAAACCAGTGTTCAACCTTTCTGAATTTATCGATAAAGGCCTGTTTATCACCGCTTTCCAGCAGAGCAAGCGCGTCACCAAAACGCTGATAGTAACGTTTGATCAGCGCCAGATTACTTTCTGAAGACATAATAATGTCAGCATAAAGCTGTGGATCCTGCGCAAACAGTCGTCCGACCATCGCCAGTTCGAGACGGTAAATCGGGGAAGACAACGCCAGTAACTGCTCAATTTGCACGTTCTCTTCAGACAAATGCAAACCGTAAGCAAATGTCGCGAAGTGGCGCAGCGCCTGAATGAACGCCATATTCTGGTCATGCTCAACGGCACTGATTTTATGCAGCCGTGCGCCCCAAACCTGCAACTGCTCAAGCAGCCACTGATACGCCTGTGGTTCTCGGCCATCACAGTACACCACAACCTGTTTTGCCAGGCTGCTGACATCAGGACCAAACATCGGATGCAGACCAAGAACCGGGCCTTCATGCACTGCCAGCATCGCCTGCAAAGGACGGTTTTTTACCGACGCCAGATCCACCAGAATACAGTCATCCTGCAACTTCGGCAGACGAGCGATCACTTCTTCGGTCAGGTGGATTGGCACGCTGACAATCACCATTCCGGCATCGCCAAGCAATGTTTCTGCCTGCGGCCAGTCTTCCTGTTCCAGCACTTTCACCTGGTAACCGGAAAGCTCCAGCAAACGGGTGAAGAGACGCCCCATCTGCCCGTTGCCGCCGATAATCACCACCGGACGCAACGCCGGATGCAACGTTTTGAAGCCTTTGTCGTTTTCGCTTGAGTAGGACTCACGCATCACGCGGCGCAATACGTCTTCAATCAGGTCCGGCGGAACACCGAGGTTTTGCGCTTCCTGACGTCGTGAAGCTAGCATCGCGGCTTCACGTTCAGGCACATAAATCGGTAAACCATAACGGCTTTTCACTTCCCCGACTTCAGCCACCAGCGCAAGACGCCGTGATAAGAGATCTAACAACGCTTTATCAACGTCGTCGATCTGATCGCGTAGCGCGTTAAGTTCTGCCACCATAAAAACTTACTCTCCTGCGATTCGTGCCGCCAGCGCATCGCCCAGTTCCTGATGCATCTTACGCAGCAGGTCTTCAGTTGTTTCCCAGTTAATACATGCATCCGTAACAGACACACCGTATTTCATTTCTGAACGTGGTTGTTCAGAAGACTGGCTGCCTTCGTTCAGATGACTTTCCAGCATCAGCCCCGTGATAGAGCGGTTACCGGCTTTAATCTGATCGATGACAGACTGAGCCACAACAGGCTGGCGACGATAGTCTTTGTTTGAGTTACCGTGACTGCAATCTATCATCAAGGAAGGACGGAGTCCCGCGCCGGTCATCTGTTTTTCACAAGCCTGAACGTCCTGCTCGCTGTAATTTGGAGTTTTACCGCCACGCAAAATCACATGCCCGTCCGGGTTACCCTGAGTCTGCAACAGACAAACCTGCCCGGCCTGATTGATGCCAACAAAACGGTGAGCCATTTCAGCGGCACGCATGGCGTTGATCGCCGTACCCAGGCTGCCGTCAGTGCCGTTTTTGAAGCCGACCGGCATTGAAAGGCCAGATGCCATTTCACGGTGAGTCTGAGATTCGGTAGTACGCGCGCCGATTGCTGACCAGCTGAACAGATCGCCTAAGTATTGCGGGCTGTTCGGATCCAGCGCTTCTGTTGCCAGCGGCAAACCCATGCCAACCAGCTGCAGCAGCAAATCACGGGCAATGTGCAGACCCGCTTCCACATCAAACGTACCGTCCATGTGCGGATCGTTAATCAGCCCTTTCCAGCCAACAGTGGTGCGCGGTTTTTCAAAGTAAACACGCATCACGATGTATAAACGGTCGCTCAATTCAGCAGCCAGTGTTTTCAGGTGACGCGCGTAATCGAGCGCTGCATCAACGTCATGAATAGAACAAGGACCACATACCACCAGAAGACGAGGGTCACGACCATGGACAATATCGGCGATGGTTTTGCGTGCTTCTGAAATGCTGTTTTCATCGCTGACGCTCAATGGAAAACGGTTTTTCAGCTCTTCAGGAGTGATAAGGATTTGTTCAGCAGTGATGTGAACATTATTCAGGGCGTCTTTTTGCATGATCGTGTTCCGCTATAAGGAAAATGGGCTGCCACTGAGGCATCTGCGGACAACATTAACACAGCACGTAAACTTATCAAGCCTTAGTTGTAAACTAAACATTACCAATATACCACCATCATGCATTTAATGGAAAGTTAAGTTTACAATTAGAGCGTGTCAGCCAAAGGACGTGTACCGTAAATGTTACATACGGGTGAGCAGGGAAAGACACGGGAATTCAGGACAAGGGGAAAAGGATGGGGCACAAAATGCCCTCAGCAGCAGGGTGCTGCCGAGGAAACGAAATTTACAGGTTACGATCCAGAGTAATAAATACCTGCCCTAAAGCAGCCACTTCATCCACGCCGCATTCGAAATGACTTTCCTGACGCGTGACGCTCAGGCGGTTACCGGGAATACGGGCCACATCATAAATATCCAGATCACCATCGATATCCAGCAACCAGCGTCCATTGCCCGGATGCGTGCTGCCCAGATCGATAATCCAGGAATGATGACCTTTAACGACATAAGCCGGCTGAGTCAGCGAGCCATCAAGCAGCGAAGGATCAACAGACCAGACACCTTCTTCTTCCAGCGCACCGCCGCGTAATCTCAACTTTTTAAGCTGGCGGATATCACCGGACGCTGCCGCACCTGAAAGAGCCGAATCCTGCATGTTACCTTTCCCTGTCGCCAGCCAGCGTAATGAGACACCGGTGTCCAGCGCACACGCCACGACCACATCGCCGGGGAAGTAATCTCTTCGTACCCAGGTACTTATCGTTCCAGATGACAAACCGTACAGATCCCCCAGTTCCTTCTGCATGCTAAAGCCGTAAGCCTGAAGCATCCGCGTCAGAACAGCTTTTCCACCTTCAAGTTCATCTAATTGCATCTGGCGAAAACCCCTGAATCTGTAAATGTCATCTTGACAACTCGCAAATGCAAGTTTAGATTGATTATGTAATGTACCGACAGGCGACCATGATACCAAATTTACGGCGCCGTGGAGAAATAAGGAGACGCGATGTTTTTAGGAACAGAGCAGCAGCGCCAGACCGGACTGCGCCATATTGCTCATCTGAAGAAAATCTATTTCGCTCAGACTAACAATCCGGCTGAGGTTATTTTTGATCAGGCCGGTGATAAATGGAAACTCACATTATGTTTTCATGCCGGTCTTAAACGCCATCATAGCTTAATGACCTATTCACAATTAAATGATGAGGAAAAAATGAAAATAACGCAGGCATTATTATCACTTCGCCATTTCACGGCAATATTTAAAGGAGAACTTTACTGATGGCAGACTGGATAGATGAATCACAGGAATATCAGTTAAAAATTCTCGAAGCGCAGATCTCGCAGGCAATCCGCACGCAGCCTGCGCCGTCAGCCTTCGTCTGTGTGGATTGTGATACTCCCATTGCACAGCTACGCAGAAAAATCATTCCCGGTGTACAGCGATGCATTGAATGCCAGGAAATAGTGGAAATTAAAAGAAAGAATTATCGCCCCGTATAAACCCTCGAATTAGCATCGTTCAAACTCACCTCCACGCTGGAAATAACATTATTTCCGGAAGGAATTCTATATTCTTATTTTCGGAAAACGTTTATGTCAGAGAATATATTCACCCAAAGTTCTCCACCGCCCTTACCGGTTTTTGACAGGACTTCCGGGCAATCTTTCACAGGCAAATGGTGGTGGAATGCCGCGCGCCCTGCGCTAAACAGTCCGCTGGAGAAGCCTCTTACCCATGATTTCTGTCTGCGCCAGCAAACCGCCCTTTCCCGTCTGACGACGCTGCCCCGTTGTCTGCGTGCGCCGTTACACCAGCGGTATACTTTTTTGCTCGAAACCAAAGGAGTTCGAGCGGCAGTTAATTTTCTGATGACGTTTTTTACACAACGTTTGTGGCCGCGTATTCAGCAAGTGAATGCACGGAATAGACTGAATCGTCAGATCTCGCAAAAACTACTCCCGGAAGAAGAAATCTTTAACCGTCTGCCTGACCTTAATGATGACAGTCTGAAAAGACTGGCCAGCAAGCTGGCTGTGCATATGCAAGATGCCTTTGAATATCACTGCGAACGCTGGCTGCAAAGCCGGCCTGAAGATCCCGACGTATTATTGCAGGACAGCACGCAGCGCGAGATTTACGGGCATATCGCGGCGATGGCGCTGTCGTGCCGCGTGCAGCCCCTTTACTGGCAGGCGTGGAAAAAAGACCGCATGACCGCGCATTCTGCCGTCGCCAGCATTTCACGGCTGGTCAGCGGCGACTGGTGGGAAAAACAGTTACGTTCAAAGCAGCGTTTGTGGCGCGAGGCCCTGATGATTGCCTGTGGTTATGTCAGCCGCGCAACATCGCCTTACGCCAGCAAAAATGCCATCCGTGATGTGGTATCACGCCGCTTATCCGCCATTAATTACCTGAAGCAATGCCAGCTCGAAAATGTCGAATCCGGCGAGACTCTGAGCCTGCTGGAGACCGTATTAGCCAGCATTTCTAACCCCAAACTTCGCCGTATGGAGCTGATGACGCTGATCGCGGGTGTCGAAGATGTCGCTGACCAGCAGCGCGATTGCGGCCTGTTTATCACCCTGACCACGCCTTCAAAATATCATCCGCTGAAAACCACCGGTGCCGGATCCTCTCCTCTTTTTAATAAGAAATGGGATCAGCACGCTTTTAATCCTAAAGATGCGCAGCGCTATCTGGTCGCCGTCTGGGCAAAAATCCGCACCACCTTTAAAGACCGGAACCTCAAAGTGTACGGTGTGCGCGTCGTCGAACCGCATCACGACGGTACGCCGCACTGGCACATGATGTTATTCACGCCACCGGAACAGCAGCAGAAAGTGACCGAGGTTATGCGCCGTTATGCTCTGGAAGAAGACCCCGACGAACCGGGAGCTGCGGATTCACGCTTCAATTGCAAACCGCTCAACCGTGGCGGTGCGGCCGGATATATCGCGAAATATGTCGCCAAGAACATTGATGGTTACGCTCTGGATGGCGAAACGGATTTTGACTCCGGCCGCTTACTGACAGATGTCGCCACGGCGGTGACTTCCTGGGCATCGACATGGCGGATCCCGCAGTTTCACGCGATTGGCATCCCGTCGGTAGGGGCCTGGCGGGAATGCAGACGGATCAGGGAGCAGAGCCTGAGCCACCGTTTTGATATACAGGTTGAGCAAGTTCGCAGCGCCGCCGACCAGGGGGATTTTGCCGGTTATATTCAGGCGCAGGGCGGCATACATATTCCGCGAAAAGAGCAAACGGTTCGCGTTGCACGCCAGATCAGTGGGGAAACGAATGCCTACGGTGAGCCCCGTAACAAAGTGGTCGGCATTTACGCCCCGCACCTTGGCGCCTCGCTTATTTTCCTGACACATACCGAACAGTGGCGAATAGTCCGTCACCGGCCTTCTTCAGCAGAAAGGCAGGCGACTCGCCTGCCTTGGAGTTCTGTCAATAACTGTGGATCGCCTTCCGACGGAGATAATCCGTAGTCACCACAAAAACCGTGCCAATAAAAATTCATACATAAATTCAAGCAATTATATTTTTTAAAATGGCCTGAGTGTTGACGTATTAGATCAATTAAAGAATACTGTATATAAACACAGTATCTGGCGAGGGGAGAAAATGGAAAACCTGACTAAACAACAGCTAACGTTGTCCAGGATACAATTGATCGCAGACATATCGCAGACGGCACAATGCAATCCAAAAGAATTTCTGGTCGTAATGTCGCTTATCTCAGAGCTGGCCAGCCAGGCGCTGACTGACGAAAATCAGGCCGCGGTCTGCTACAACGGGAGTACTGACGACGCTCACTGATTGCCAGATCCTGCGGCGGTAGTAATCAACACTGTTGGCGCTTGCCCGACCGGTTTTTATCCGGACAAAGCGCCCCGCCATCTCCCTGTCTGATTTGTATGATTCTCTGTTGTGCCAGTCGTTTCACATCCCTTCCAGATTGCCGCTCCGTTCCCTATTGCGCAGACTTAACTCATCGACTGACTTCCTCACTCACTCGCGGAGAAAACCCATGAAAGTCTATGCACAACAGGGCGATACCCTCGATTCCCTATGCTGGCGCTATTACCACCGCACCGCCGCAGTGGTCGAAAAAGTCTACGCCGCCAATAAAGGCATCGCCGATTTAGGCCCGTTATTACCACATGGCACAGCCATCGAATTGCCTGACATCGCAGAACAACCGGTTCAGGAAGCGATCAAATTATGGGACTGAATACTGAACGGATCAGTTCCGGCTGCGCCTATTTTATTGCCACCTCGCTGACCTGGCTCGCCAGCATGACCTCGCAGGATGTCGCCTTTATGGTCGGCTCAGCCGTCGGTGTCGGTACGTTTCTGATCAACTGGTATTACCGGCGCAAAAGCTATCAGTTGCTGGTACGCAGTGGTCTGAGCAAAGACACCTATGAAAATCTCAACTCTTAAACGCTGTAGCGCCGCCGTCGTTTTGGGGCTGATGGCGGCATTGCCGGGTTACCTGTCGTTGCAGGTGTCGGAAGACGGATTGCGGCTGATCACTGATTTTGAAGGCTGTCAGTTGCAACCCTACCAGTGCAGCGCCGGCGTATGGACCAGCGGTATCGGCCACACGGCAGGCGTTAAACCGGCACAGCCCATTACCGAACATCAGGCAGCGGAAAACCTGCTGGCAGATATTCAGCAGACAGAACGCACCGTAAAAAAGTGTATGCCGGTGACGATGCCGCAGCCGGTTTTTGATGCCGTCGTGTCATTCAGTTTTAACGTCGGTACCGGTGCTGCCTGTAAATCCACGCTGGCGTTTTTCATCAATCATCAAAAATGGCAACAAGCCTGCGACCAGTTGCCGCGCTGGGTTTTCGTTAATGGTGAACGTAACCGCGGACTGGAACGCAGGCGAAATGATGAACGAACCGTCTGCCTGAAAGGAGTCTGAATGCGCCTGTTACCGACACTTCTGGCTGGGATGGTTTTACTGGTCGCCATTCTGTTGCTTTCCAATCGCTCATTACAGCACGACCTCAACATTGTCGGGCTGCAACGCGACACCCTGACGGTTCAGCTGCAACAGCGGGAACAGCTGATTACTGCCCTGAATCAGCAAATGCGCCAGCGCGAGCAGGCTGAACTGGCGTTACGCGAAGACCTGAGTACCGCCAACCAGGTGATGCAAAACCGTGAAAAGCAAAGGCAGAGGAGCCTCCATGAAAATCTGCAAACCCGTCAGTGGGCTGGTACCGGGCTGCCTGATGATATTAGCCGGCTGCACCAGCGCCCCGCCTTCAGCTCCGCCAGCGATTATTTACGTTGGCTGTCCACCGGTCAGCTCATGCCCGATACCGACCAGCAAACCCGTAACAAATGAAGATCTGAGTGCCGACATTCTCCAGCTGGAATCAGCGCTGACGGACTGCGGCTTACAAATTGAAGCCATTAAAAAGTGTCAGGAGGCACAACATGCAAAAACCAATCCAGCTGCAGCAACGGCTCATTGAACAGGTGCCGCTGCTCGCAGCCTCGCCGGACAAACTGGTGATTGCCACCGGCGCAGGCCAGATAGTCGCGACGTCTGCCGCTTCACTTTCATTTGAATATCGTTATCCGCTGACGCTGACCGTCAGGGATGACGCAGTTCTCAGCGAAGCACTTGTCGACCAAATGGTAGTGGTTATTCTCGACTGGATGCAGGTTAATCAGCCCGAAATTCTCGGGAACGCGGTAAACCGGCCCAGTGATTTCACCTTTACTCAGCAGGAGAAAACCCTGGTACTGACGCTGCAACTGACTGAGCGCGTCCAGGTTTCCGGGGAAGAAGATGTGCGCACCATCATTCATCTGCCTGAACCGCCACTGCCGGAGAACGTGTCGTTGCCACGTCAGGTTTATCTCAACGGAGAACTGATCAGCAGCTGGACGGTATGACCCGGTAAACCTTGTTGTGTCAGCCGCGGCCGAACGGTCACCGGTTGTCGCTCAACCCTCTGAAACGGCATCCTTTATCCCATGAATACGACTCTTCAACTCAACGACATAATGCGGCTGATTGGCAATCTGGTGCGCATCGGTAAGGTCTCAGAACTGGATCTGACCAACGCCCGTTGCCGCGTCTTGACGGGCAGCAACGTGACGGCCTGGCTGCCGTGGATGACGCACCGCGCTGGCCGTACGCGCAGCTGGTGGGCGCCTTCCGTCGGTGAGCAGGTTTTGCTGCTCTCGATGGGCGGAGAACTGAACACTGCATTCGTTTTACCGGCGGTATTCTCCGATGCCTCACCCGCGCCATCAGCTTCGCCAGACGCCCTTCATCTGGCCTTCCCGGACGGCGCCGTTTTTGAATACGAACCGGCACAAAGCGCCCTGAAAGTGACAGGCATAAAAACCGCCGTGATTAACGCCTCCCAGAAGGTTGAGGTCACGGCACCCGAAATCCGCTGTACCGCCAGCACGCGCATTACGCTCGATACGCCGGAAGTGGTTTGCACCAGCAAACTGATCACCGGCTCCCTTGAAGTTAAACAAGGCGGCACACTGACCGGCAACTTAACCCACAGCGGCGGCAGCCTGACATCCAACGGCATCGTTGTGCACACTCACCGACACAGCGGTGTTCAGACCGGCGGTGGTCAGACAGGAGGCCCGCAATGAGTAACCCGAAATACCTGGGGATGGACAGAAACAGCGGTTTGGCCATCGAAGATCTCGACCACATCCGCCAGTCCGTCAGCGACATTTTAAATACGCCGGTGGGTTCCAGAGTAATGCGCCGCAATTACGGCTCTTTGCTTTCTGAGCTGATTGACCAGCCGCAAAACGGCGCGCTGCAGCTACAGATGATGGCCGTGTGCTACACCGCCCTGTTGCAGTGGGAACCCCGCGTTTCACTGACAGCTATCACTTTCGACACCGGTTATGACGGCAAGATGGTGATTGAACTGACCGGAAGCCGTAACGATACGGCGACGGATTTTTCCCTGAATATTCCTGTGAGCTGACACTTATGGCAACAATCGACTTGAGCCAGTTACCGGCCCCCGATGTGGTCGAACAACTGGATTATGAAACCCTGCTTCAAGAACGTAAAACGACGCTGATTTCGCTCTATCCTGCCGACCAGCAAGAGGCGGTCAGCAGGACTCTGACGCTGGAATCCGAACCGCTGGTCAAACTGTTGCAGGAGAACGCTTACCGCGAACTGATCCTGCGCCAGCGCGTTAACGAATCTGCCCGCGCTGTGATGGTGGCCTATGCGACGGGCAGTGATTTGGATCAGCTGGCGGCGAACAATGGCGTACAACGTCTGGTGCTGACGCCAGCGGATAACACCAAAGTACCGCCAGTCCCAGCAGTCATGGAAAGCGACGCTGACTTTCGCACGCGTATTCCGCAGGCCTTTGAAGGAATGAGCGTCGCTGGCCCTTCCGGTTCGTACGAATTCCACGGCCTTTCCGCCGATGGACGGGTAGCAGATATTTCGGTTATCAGCCCGTCTCCCGCGAATGTCACCATTTCTGTGCTGTCACGTGAGGCTAATGGCATCGCTCCTGAAGATTTATTAACCAAAGTCCGTATCGCGCTGAACGACGAAAATGTCCGGCCCGTTGCCGACCGGGTTCTGATTCAGTCGGCCAGTGTGGTGCCGTATGAAATTGATGCCACGCTATATCTGTATCCGGGGCCAGAGTCTGAACCCATCACCCTGGCTGCTGAAGAAAAGCTGAAATCTTACATCAGCGATCAGCACCGCCTCGGGCGTGATATCCGGCTTTCCGCAATCTATGCCGCATTGCACGTTGAAGGTGTCCAGCGAGTGGAACTTGCTAAACCGGCCGCCGATATTGTGCTCGACAGCACGCAAGCCTCTTACTGCACTAATTACGTAATTACCGTCGGAGGCTCCGATGAGTAACAGGTTGCTGCCCAGCGGTTCATCCTCACTGGAACTGGCAGCCGCAGAAGCCTGCGCTGAACTGGCGCGTGTGGATGTTCCGCTGAAAACGTTATGGAATCCGCAAACCTGCCCGGCCAAATTTTTGCCTTATCTGGCATGGGCACTTTCTGTTGATCGCTGGGACAGCGAATGGCCAACGGCAACAAAACGCAGCGTGATTCAGTCTGCCTGGTTCATCCATCAGCATAAAGGAACCATCAGCGCCATCAAACGCGTGGTCGAGCCTCTCGGGTATGTCATTAACGTCACCGAATGGTGGGAAACTAATGACCCGCCAGGCACATTCAAACTCGATATCGGCGTTCTCGATTCCGGAATTGATGAAGCCATGTACGAAGAAATGGAGCGCCTGATTGATGATGCGAAACCCGCCAGCCGTCATCTGATCGGACTAACGATTACTCAGGATATTCCCGGCACCGTCTATCTGGCGGCGGCAATGTATGACGCAGAAATACTCACTGTTTATCCGGACTGATAAGGGATCTTATGAGCAAATTTAAATCCGTCGTCACCACTCTCGGGCAGGCGCGTATTGCGTCAGCCATCGAAAGCGGAAAAGACGTCAATATCACCCAACTTGCCGTCGGAGACGGTAATGGCAGCGCAACTGAACCTGCTGTGGGTCAGACGACACTGGTCAATGAAACCTACCGTCTGAAGCTAAACTCTCTCAAAATCGACAACAAAAATGCCAACTGGATCATTGCCGAAGCCATTATCCCGGCAGAAGTCGGCGGTTTCTGGATGCGTGAAATGGGGCTATTTTCCGCAGAAGGCGAACTGATTGCCGTCAGTAACATGGCCGACAGCTACAAACCCACGCTTGAGGAAGGTTCCGGCAGGACACAAACACTGCGCATGGTATTAACCGTCACAGATACAGATGCGGTCAGCCTGACCATTGATGACACCCTGATTATTGCGACCGAAGAATACGTTAACAATCTGCTGGCAGAACACGAAGCCTCACGACGTCACCCCGACGGTACGCTGACCGCGAAAGGTTTCGTTCAGCTGAGCAGCGCGGTGGACAGCAACAGTGAAATTTTGGCGGCAACTCCGAAAGCGCTAAAAACGTCTTACGACCTGGCAAAATCTGCGAATGATAATGCTAACGGGCGCTTAGCCTCAGGCGGAACTGCTGTTGCAGCAACTAAGCTGGCGACAGCAAGGAAAATTGCGGGAGTAGCGTTTGATGGGACGGCGGATATCTCGCTGAATGCATCTAACATTGGACTCGGAAATGTAGGCAATTATCAGTCAGTCCAGGCTGGCGGTGGATTAAATTACATAAATAACCACAAGATTTATATTGACTGGGGTAAAGGCGATAAACTTTATGCGACCGTGGACAATGTCAATCAAGGTGTTATTTATACGGGGAGCAACCCTCCGACCTCAGAGGAAGTTGGTGCCTATCCGTCTACTGGAGGAAATGTATCCGGTTATGTAAGTGCACAATTCTTAGGTGTAAATGGAGCACCGAATCCAGGTTTAAGGCAAGGCACATATATTGGCTGGAATGAAAGTAACGGGCAGGGAGAATCAAATTTTGTAAATAATAAGGGCGATGGTTATGGAGGTTTTAACTTTCGCATAGTAAATACAAATAACTCGGTACAAACAGGTCAAGTTGTCATCTCTGGTAACGGTAATCTTAACACATCAGGAACACTGAGTGAGGCAGGGCAACGGGTTTATAGCCCTAACAACCCACCACCATCAGGTGTTACTCGAACCGGAAATTATTCCGCTTATTACTCGCATTCAAACGGTCAGGTGTTCTTGCAGTCTATAGGTGGCATTAACTCTAATTCTAGTACTAATCCAGATGTGACTATTACTCTGCCTGCGACTTTCCCAACGGGAATAATTGCAATCAGTGGATCCTATACTGGTACCGGTGGCAAGGACTCTAGCAGTTGGTGGACAGCTACACCTGTGGGGAATAATCAAATCAAGCTTCATACAACCAATTGCAGTGGAACTTGGGCATTCATAGTGGCGGGGTATTAATGATTAGCAATTATTATTTCAGTTCTAAAAATTGCGGATTTTATCCCTCATCTTTAAAGTCAGCCTATGAAGCATCCCCTGAAGGCTGGCCAGATGATGGTATTCCTGTAAGTGATGACGATTATTACGCTCTTTTTGCCGGACAAAAAAAAGGGCAAATAATAACAAAGGACAGTGAAGGACGTCCGTCGCTATCCGCACCTCAAGCTTTAACCCGGGAACAATTTATTCTTATAGCGCAGGATATACTTGCTACTAAATTAGCATTTGCTGCAAATGCAATTTTTCCGATGCAAGACTCCGTCGATCTTAATATTGCATCAGAATCGGAGCGGCTGCTTCTCAAAGCCTGGAAAACCTACCGTGTCGCTCTGAACCGGTTGGATATTTCAACAGCCCCAGACATCCCCTGGCCCGAAATTCCGGCCTGATTTCAGCCCCTTCGGGGGCTTTTTTATTATCTGATTTCCCCCGCTGTTGTGCCACCGCCCCCACGCCCCTGATGAAATGCGCTTTCTGTTGCGAACCGGCATCCTTGCTTCACCACCCACAACAGAGAGAGTCAACCTGATGGCTGATTATCATCACGGCGTACGTGTTGTCGAAATCAACGACGGCACCCGCGTTATTTCTACCGTTTCCACAGCAATTATCGGCATGGTTTGTACCGCAGAAAATGCGGATGCGACCGTTTTCCCTTTGAATACTCCGGTTCTGGTCACCGACGTTCTGGCCGCCAGCGGTAAAGCCGGCACCAGCGGCACGTTGCGCGCTGCGCTCCTGGCGATTGCTGACCAGTGTAAACCGGTCACGGTCGTGGTACGCGTTGCCACCGGCGAAGATGAGGCCGAAACCACCAGCAATATCATTGGTGGCTCTGATGCTAATGGCCGTTACACCGGCATGAAAGCGCTGCTTTCTGCGCAGGCTGAGCTTGGTGTAAAACCCCGCATTCTCGGTGTTCCTGGCCTGGATAATCAGGCGGTCGCAACCGCGCTGGCAGGCGTTTGCCAGCAACTGCGTGCCTTTGGTTATGTCAGCGTATATGGCGCCAAAACCATTTCCGATGCGATTAAATATCGCGACAACTTCAGCCAGCGCGAACTGATGCTGATCTGGCCGGACTTTGTAAACTGGAATACCACCACCAGCCAGTCTGATATCGCTTACGCGACAGCCCGCGCTCTGGGCTTACGCGCCAAAATCGACCAGGACACCGGCTGGCATAAAACGCTGTCAAACGTCGGCGTTAACGGTGTGACAGGTCTTTCTGCCAGCGTCTTCTGGGATTTGCAGGCGACCGGCACTGACGCCGATCTGCTGAACGAAGCCTGTGTCACCACCCTGGTACGTAAAGACGGATTCCGTTTCTGGGGTAACCGCACCTGCAGCGATGACACGCTGTTCCTGTTTGAGAACTACACCCGTACCGCGCAGGTTCTGGCAGACACCATGGCCGAAGCGCATATGTGGGCGGTCGATAAGCCGATGACCCCGACGCTGGTTCGCGACATGATCGATGGCATCAAAGCCAAAATGCGAGAAATGAAATCAGCGGGTTACATCATTGATGGCGACTGCTGGTACGACGAAACCGCGAATACGGCGGAAACCCTGAAAGCCGGCAAACTGTATATCGATTACGACTACACGCCAGTTCCTCCACTGGAAGATCTGACCCTGCGCCAGCGTATCACCGACTCTTATCTGGTGAACTTTGCCGCGTCCATTAACAGCTAAGGAGACAATGACTCATGGCACTTCCTAAGAAATTGAAATACCTGAACCTGTTTAATGACGGGAACAGCTACCTCGGACTGGTCTCTTCGCTGACTCTGCCGAAACTCACCCGCAAACTGCAAAACTACCGTGGCGGCGGCATGAGCGGTTCGGTGGCGGTGGACTTCGGTCTGGATGACGATGCACTGACGCTGGAATGGTCCATCGGCGGTCTGGATGAGTTGGTTCTGCAGCAATGGGGCAGCACGTCGGATATCCCGCTACGTTTTGCCGGTTCGCTTCAACGTGATGATACGGGCGATGTCTCTGCCGTCGAAGTGATGATGCGCGGCCGTCACAAAGAGTTTGATTTCGGCGAATACAAACAGGGTGAAGACACTGAAACCAAAGTCACCACCCAGTGCACGTACTTCAAACTGACTATTGATGGCAAAGAACTGATTGAGATCGACACCGTCAACATGGTCGAGGTCGTCAACGGTGTTGATCGTCTGGCAGAGCATCGTACCGCGCTAGGTCTGTAATTCCCCCCAAAGCCGGCAGCCCTTGCCGGCTTCACTCCCGACTTAAACAGGAAAGCACATGAATACGACTGACATCAACGATAACACCGTGTCTCTCGACGTTCCGCTCAAACGCGGCGATACGGAAATAACAGAAATTCAGGTGACAAAACCGACCGCCGGTAGCCTGCGCGGTATTGGTCTTGCGGCACTCGCGAACGCAGATGTGGACGCGCTGATCACCATTTTGCCGCGCATCACCTATCCGAACCTGACTAAAGAAGAGTGCTCACGCCTGGAGCTGCCGGATCTGATTGCGCTCGCAGGCAAGGTGATTGGTTTTTTATCGCCGAAACCGGTGGTGTAAGGATTGCACCCCGCCTCACCGTGGATGACCTGATGGCAGATATCGCGGTGATATTTCACTGGCCGCCGTCCGAGATGGACGGCATGTCACTCACCGATCTGCTGAACTGGCGACATAAGGCACTGCAACGCAGCGGAGTAAAAACAGATGAGTAATCTCGAACAATTACCCGATACTCTCGAAAAAATTAATCAGGATCTGGCCGCCTTCAGAGCCGAAACAGACAGGGTCAGGAAAAACCTGCTGGAGCTGCCCGGTAAGACTTTCTTCAGCGTCGTTTCAGAAGACATCACTGACGTTTCCCATCAGTTTGAAACGTCGCTTTTCGCTCCCGATAGCGAGACTGAAACACAGGCATTTTCCGGCCTGAAAAAAGCGGTGTCGAGCCAGTCGGCAGAAAAGCTGGGTCAGCAACGCCCGCAACAAATGGAACAAAGAGGGCTTGAGATCGGACAACAGGTTAAAAATCGCGAACTGAAAATCGGTCAGTTAAAAAATATCAGCTCGTCTGCCCTGTCCTTTGCACAACCGAAACTGGCGCTGGCGCAAAACTTTCTTAAACCGGGTGCCGAACTGGAAGCCGGACTGGCAGATGTGCAGTCGGTTCTCGGACTGAAAAATGACGATCCGCACGTTGCGGCTTTACGTAAGCAAAGTCTATCGATGGCCGCTTCCGGCCATTCACCTGCGGACGTTGTCGCCAAACAGCAGGCACTCGCGAAAACCGGAATGAATGCCGAGCAGGTTCTGGCGCAGACACCGGCGGCACTGAATGGCGCCACGCCCACAGCCCAAATGGCGGTGACTGTTAAAGGCGACAACCTTGACGGCGATATCACGAAACTTTTTGCCACCTGGAACACTATCCGTATCAATCTTTTCGACGGACAAAGCGCCGCCCTGCGAGAGCTCACGCAAACAGCCACCAGCTGGCTGGGCACCATCAACACCTGGATCACTGATAATCCGGTGCTGGTAAATTCCCTGCTCGGTCTGGCATTAGGTATCACGGGAATTATCGGTGGGATCGGCATGCTCGGCATGACCATTGCGCCGGTTCTGGGCGGCATCAATATGCTGATGGCGGGAGCAGGTCTGCTGGGAACGATTTTTACCGGCACCGGCGGCGTTATCGCCACCGCTTTTGCCGCCATCGGACTTCCGTTACTGCCCGTCATCGCACTGTTAGCCGGGATCGGTATTGCTGTTGTGCAACTTTGGGAGCCGATCAGCGCTTTTGTCGGCGGTGTCATTGAAGGATTTTCCTCAGTCGTCGGGCCGGTAGGTGACGCCTTCGCGCCTTTCAGAACCGCACTGGGCTGGATAACGGATTTATTTGAACCTATTCAATTCACACAAAGTACCCTGAGCGGTTTCACCGATATCGGCAAACAAGTCGGCGAAGTAATCGGCGAGATTCTTGCCTCCCTGAACAGAGCGGTTTCTCAAATCGGTGAAGTCTTCAGCTGGGCTAAGAAAGGATGGGATTCACTTTTTGGCGGCGACGATTCAGCTGAACGCCAGGATATTCCTGTTCCACCGGTTGAGAGTATTTCTCCTACAGGCGGCACGCTGAGCCTGTATCAGCCTGCGAAAACCTCTGTAGCGAACAACCTTACGGATAACCGCGCAACGTCCGTGAACTTAAGCTTTACCGCAACGCCGGAAACGGATCATAACCAGATCAGAACCTGGATTGAAGATTCGTTAAACCAGCAGAAATGGAACAATACCAACAATCTTCTCAGCCAGTACGACAACGGAGGGATTTACTCATGATGATGTCGCTGGGTTTATTCGTGTTCAAATTGAGCACGCTGCCCTATCAGAGCACGTCCCGTCAGGTGAATTATGGCTGGGGCACTAATACCCGGTTTGGACAGCGCCCGGTTTCGCAATTTCTCGGGTTGGGTGAAGAGACCATGACCCTTAAAGGGCAACTGTTGCCTGAAGTTACCGGTGGAATTCGCTATCTGCAGGCGCTGCAAAGCATGGCCGATTCCGGGCGTGCATGGCCGCTGATTGAAGGCAGCGGCACGATTTATGGCATGTTTATCATCAAAAATATTGCCAATGACAATGCTGAGTTTAATTCCAGCGGTCAGGCGCGAAGTATCAATTTTACGCTCAATCTTACTCGCGTCGATGAGTCGCAGGCTGCCATGTTCGGCGACCTGCTGACGCAAGCTGAAGGTTTGTATAACAAAGCAAGTTCAACCATCAGCAATTTCGCGAGCGGAGTCTGATCATGCTTACTGACCTTCAGTTACCCGGTGGCGCTCGCATCGCGCCCGTATTCACCCTGGCGATAAAAAATAAGGTGCTGGAAGAAAACATCTCGGATCGGATCATCAGTTTATCCGTCACGGATAACAGCGGTTTTACCGCAGACACATTAAATTTAACTTTCGACGACAGCGACGGGCAACTGCAAATGCCGGTTCGCGGCGCCATTTTGCATCTGCATTTGGGATGGTCGCAACAGGCGCTTTATGACTGCGGCTATTTCACTGTAGATACGGTGGTTTATGCAGGTTCGCCGGACACTATCGCGGTCACTGCTCGCAGCGCAGATTTTCGCAGTTCGTTTACGACGAAACTCAGCCAGTCTTATGACGATTACACGCTTGGTGCAATTGTCAGAATCATTTCCAGCCGCAATAAATTAGATTTGCCGGTTATCCCCCAGGAGCTGGATAGTATTGTTATCCCGCATATCGACCAGACCAGCGAAACGGACAGCTACTTTCTCACCCGACTGGCGCAAAGCTATGGCGCCCAGGTGACTGTCAAAAACGGTTCAATCTTGTTTTTTAAAGCGGGCACCGGCCGCACCGCATCCGGGCAGGCTATCCCATGGAAAACACTCGTGCGCAGTGATGGCGATAATCACAACTATCAGATGATAGACAAAAAGGCCTATGACGGCGTGAAAGCGCAATGGCATGACCTTAAAACCGCGACCACCAGCAATGTTGCGCTTAAACGCTCGCCCGCAGAAGGCAAACAAGCTCAGCCTCCCAGCTATATAGCGGGAGCCGGGACCAATCCCTTTGAGCTGAGCAAAATATTTCCTGATGAAGAGACTGCACGGCGTGCGGCGGATTCCGTTTTTACTCAGATTCAGAAAGATGCTGCCTCTTTCAGTATCCGCCTGGCACTGGGGCGCGCAGATCTCAGCGCACAGGCACCGGTGAATGTGCAAGGCTTCAAAGACGTGATCGACAGTCAGCGCTGGGTGATTGATTCTTTGCTGCATGAAATTAATCAGAAAGGTTTTATTACCACATTGAACCTGAAGCCCTACATCGCAGATATCACTTACCTGTCTTCAATATCACAATCATAACTTGCTTTTGCAAGTTATGAGTTTCATAATAACCTCATCGCTTACCTGTCATGCCGGAGGTTTTTATGATGCATTGCCCGCTTTGTGGAAAGGTCGCCCATACACGTTCAAGCCGTTATCTGAGTGAATCAACGAAAGAACGCTATCATCAGTGTCAGAATATTGAGTGCAGCTGCACGTTTGCCACGCACGAGTCTGTCGCCCGGGTTATCTCAAAACCGGGGTCGCAGCCTGCCGCGGCGTAATCATTTTATCGCCACTGAGACAAAAAAAGGGGTTAGCCGATGGCTAACCCCTTGTTCTATATTAACTAGTAGATGTCGCGTTAGCGATACCTTAGCCCAGACGTTCTTTGATACGTGCAGACTTACCAGTACGCTCACGCAGGTAGTACAGTTTAGCTTTACGAACGGCACCACGACGTTTAACAGTAATGCTGTCGATTACTGGGGAGTGAGTCTGGAATACACGCTCAACACCTTCGCCGTTAGAAATTTTGCGAACAGTGAATGCAGAGTGCAGACCGCGGTTACGAATAGCGATAACCACGCCCTCGAATGCCTGCAGACGCTTTTTAGAACCTTCAACGACCCATACCTTAATTTCCAGGGAATCACCTGGACGGAATGCAGGTACGTCTTGCTTCATCTGCTCTTGTTCGATTTGTTTAATGATATTGCTCATAATATGTCTCTTACCCTAGGTAAACTGATATATCGGGACGGCCTCGCGTTACGCTTTGGCGTTCCCTTCATAGTTTTGTTGACTGAGCCGATGTTCCTTTTGGAACTCTCTCAGCAACACCTCTTGCTCGTCAGTCAGAGCTAGGTTTTCCAGAAGTTCAGGTCTTCTAAGCCAGGTTCGACCCAGCGACTGTTTCAGGCGCCAGCGACGTATATCAGCGTGGTTTCCCGACAGTAAAACCGGCGGTACCTCCATGCCTTCCAACACTTCAGGGCGGGTATAGTGGGGGCAATCCAACAATCCGTCAGCGAAAGAATCTTCTTCTGCTGAAGCCTGACGACCCAGAACACCCGGTATAAAGCGGGATACTGAATCAATCAGAGTCATTGCGGGCAACTCTCCACCGCTGAGAACATAATCGCCAATTGACCATTCTTCATCAATTTCGGTTTTGATTATGCGCTCATCAATCCCTTCATAACGGCCACAAACCAGAATGATCTTCTGATGAGCCGCCAGTTCGCAAACACCGGTTTGATCCAGTTTGCGACCCTGAGGTGAAAGATAAATCACTTTCACACCTTCGCCTGCCGCTGCTTTTGCTGCATGAATCGCTTCCCGCAAGGGTTGCACCATCATCAGCATTCCGGGACCACCGCCATAAGGGCGCTCATCCACGGTACGATGTCGATCGTATGCGAAGTCACGAGGACTCCAGCAATTTACGCTCAACAGGCCATTCTTAACTGCCCGGCCAGTTACCCCGTAATCCGTAATTGCGCGGAACATTTCAGGAAACAGGCTAATTATACCAATCCACATAGCCTACCCCTTCCAAATGTTTGACCGCTCAACCAGACCTTGTTTACGTGAATAAACACTACGGAGGTCAAAAACCAGGATCCCAATCTACTTCAACAGTGCGAGTAGCGAGATCGACTTTCTTGATAACCTGCCCATCGAGGAACGGAATCAACCGCTCCTTGAGTCCGAAGGCATCTTTCAGGTTGGCTTTAACTACCATCACATCGTTAGAACCGGTTTCCATCATATCGATGATTTTGCCCAGTTCGTAACCGGAAGTTGTCACTACCTGGCAACCAAAAAGGTCTTTCCAGTAGTAGTCACCGTCTTCCAGTGGAGGCAGTTGCTTTGAATCGACGACAATTTCGCAATTAGTCAGAAGATTCGCAGCATCCCGGTCATCAACGCCTTTGACTTTGATGATCAGGTCCTGAGTGTGGCGTTTCCAGCCTTCCAGCTCGACAACTTGCCACTTACCTGCACGCTGGATAAACCAGGGCTGGTAGTCGAAGATGCTTTCAGCGTCTTCGGTGGATGAAAACACTCTGAGCCAACCACGAATGCCGTATGTTGAACCCATTTTGCCGAGTACTAACGGCTCAGCGGGTACCACTGGATTGGATTGCTTGCTCATTGCCACCACCGCGACAGATTAAGCTGCTTTCTTAGCGTCTTTGATCAGCGCAGAAACGCGATCAGAAACGGTTGCACCCAGATCTACCCAATGGGCAACACGATCCAGGTCCAGACGCAGACCTTCAGCCTGGCCAGAAGCCAATGGGTTGAAGAAACCTACGCGTTCGATGAAACGACCGTCACGAGCGTTGCGGCTGTCGGTCACTACTACTTGATAAAACGGACGCTTTTTTGCGCCGCCACGTGCTAAACGAATTGTTACCATAACATCCTCTTTAGTTAATAAAACAACCAGACCCCATCGGGGAACGGGGTCTGGTTGCAATATAAAAAGCCCGAAAATTTTACTCATTTTGGCGCAAAAAGCAATCTAAAGCGTAGATAGCTTAGCCCGCAATTTGCATGAGCCGCCTATGTGGCTGATATATAGACAGTGATGTCGATTAACGGCCCGGAAAACCTGGTGGCATCATACCTTTCATGCCACGCATCATTTTCGCCATGCCGCCATTCTTCATTTTCTTCATCATGCGCTGCATATCGTCGAACTGCTTAAGTAAGCGGTTGACGTCCTGCACCTGCATGCCGGAACCCACCGCGATGCGGCGTTTACGGGAACCTTTAATAATTTCTGGCTTGGCGCGTTCTTTATGCGTCATCGAGTTGATGATCGCTTCCATCCGCACCAGCACTTTGTCATCCATCTGGGATTTGACGTTATCCGGCAACTGACCGACACCCGGCAGTTTACTCATCATACTCGCCATACCGCCCATATTACGCATTTGCTTGAGCTGCTCGAGGAAATCGGTCAGGTCGAAGCCGTCGCCTTTCTTGAGTTTGCTGGCCAACTTCTCGGCCTGTGCACGGTCAACTTTGCTCTCAATGTCTTCGATAAGAGAGAGAACGTCGCCCATACCCAGAATACGCGAAGCGATACGATCCGGATGGAACGGCTCCAGAGCATCGGTTTTTTCACCCATACCCAGGAATTTAATCGGTTTGCCGGTGATGTGGCGAATCGACAGTGCAGCACCGCCACGGGCGTCACCGTCGACTTTGGTCAGGATAACACCGGTCAGCGGCAGCGCTTCGTTAAACGCTTTGGCGGTATTCGCAGCATCCTGACCGGTCATGGCATCGACCACAAACAGGGTTTCAACCGGATTAATCGCGGCATGAACCTGTTTGATTTCGTCCATCATCGCTTCGTCGACGTGTAAACGGCCAGCGGTATCGACAATCAGAACGTCGTAGAATTTCAGTTTGGCCTGTTGCAGGGCGCGGGTAACGATATCAACCGGCTTTTCCTGCGCGTCAGACGCGAAGAAATCCACTTCTACTTGCTGCGCCAGGGTTTCCAGCTGTTTGATCGCCGCAGGGCGATAAACGTCGGCAGACACCACCAGCACTTTTTTCTTTTTCTTCTCTTTCAGGAATTTCGCCAGTTTACCGACGCTGGTCGTTTTACCGGCACCTTGTAAACCCGCCATCAGAACCACAGCCGGAGGCTGCGCCGCTAAATTAAGCTCGGTGTTAGCCTCGCCCATCGCAGTTTCCAGTTCCTTCTGGACAATTTTGACGAATTCCTGACCTGGTGTAAGGCTCTTATTGACCTCAACGCCAACAGCGCTCTCTTTCACCCGGTTAATGAAATCACGAACGACAGGAAGCGCTACGTCCGCTTCCAGTAACGCCATACGCACTTCACGTAATGTTTCTTTAATATTTTCTTCGGTCAGCCGCCCGCGGCCGCTGATATTGCGCAGTGTGCGCGACAATCGATCGCTTAAATTCTCAAACATCGTCTCATGCTCAACGTTATGACAGGCCGCTTTTGCGACGTAATTGCGGGATTATAACACGAAGCGCGGACGATCTCTGCTTTGGCATCTCAGATAGGTTGGAGCGTGACGCGGGTAACGTTATACTGCGGTTCTCATTCACTTTTCGATGCTACTGAAACGCTATGTCAGTTTTTGCTCTCGTCGCCATGTTGGCCTATCTGCTCAGCCTTGCACTGATCATTCCGAGCATTATCCGGAAGAACAGCGCATACCGGCGTTTAGCACTGATTTCTGTTGTGGTGGCGCTTGTCTGCCACGCTGTGGCATTACAACAACGCATTTTCGATGTCAGCACCGGTCAGAATCTCAGCCTGGTCAACATCGGCTCAGTGGTCAGTTTAATCATCGGTACGGTGATGACCATCGTGGCATCACGTAACCGAGGCTGGTTTGTGTTGCCGATTGTTTACAGCTTCTCGCTGATCAATTTGGCGTTCGTCACTTTCCTTCCGGGCGAATTCATCACGCATCTGGAAGAAAGCAAAGGCCTGCTGGTACACATTGGTCTGGCTTTATTCTCTTATGCTACGCTGATGATAGCTGCGCTTTACGCCCTGCAACTGGCGTGGCTTGATTATCAGCTGAAGAATAAGCGCCTGACGTTTACAGCCGACATGCCGCCGCTGATGAGCATTGAGCGTAAGCTGTTTCACATCACCCAGATTGGCGTCATCTTACTGACGCTAACGCTGTGCACCGGACTACTGTATCTGAACAACTTGTTCAGCCCGGAGAATATCGACAAAGCCGTCTTATCGATACTGGCATGGTTCGTTTATATCGTCCTGTTGTGGGGCCACTATCACGAAGGCTGGCGTGGCCGTCGCGTGGTATGGTTCAGCATGGCGGGCGCCATCCTGCTTACTCTTGCCTATTTCGGCAGCCGCCTGATCCAGCAAATCATGGTTCATTAATTAAAAGGAATACCCGTTGGAGCACGTCTCGACAACAACCCTGATCATCACATTGATCATCATGGTGGTGGTTTCGGCTTATTTTTCAGCCTCCGAAACCGGTATGATGACACTCAACCGTTACCGGTTACGTCACCTGGCCAAACAGGGTAACCGCGGGGCACGCCGCGTCGAAAAGCTGTTAAAACGCCCGGACCAACTGATTAGCCTTGTGCTCATCGGCAACAACCTGGTCAACATCCTTGCTTCCGCTCTGGCAACAATTGTGGGCATCCGTCTGTACGGTGATGCCGGTGTGGCGATTGCTACCGGTGTGCTGACGTTTGTCGTACTGCTGTTCGCAGAAGTACTGCCAAAAACATTTGCCGCACTGAATCCTGAACGCATCGCGTTCCCGAGCAGTATTTTGCTACGTCCGCTGCAAAAAATCATGATGCCACTGGTGTGGATCCTGAACAGTCTCTCGCGTTTGCTGATGAGGATGTTTGGCATCCAAACCACAACCGGCCTCAGCGACGCGGTAAGTAAAGAAGAGCTGCGTACCATCGTTAACGAGTCACGTTCGAATATCTCCCGTCGTAATCAGGACATGCTGC
The DNA here is from genome assembly GCF_003614975.1 of Rahnella bruchi. Classification (GTDB taxonomy): domain Bacteria; phylum Pseudomonadota; class Gammaproteobacteria; order Enterobacterales; family Enterobacteriaceae; genus Rahnella; species Rahnella bruchi. Next base: position 31,376 of record NZ_QZWI01000013.1, read on the forward strand.
TTTCGGTGCTGGACCTGGAAAAAGTGTCCGTGGATGACATCATGGTGCCGCGCAATGAAATCGTCGGAATTGATATCAACGACGACTGGAAATCCATCATCCGCCAGCTGACGCACTCACCTCATGGCCGCATCGTGCTTTATCGTGATTCACTCGACGATGCGATTGGTATGCTGCGCCTGCGCGAAGCCTACCGCCTGATGACGGAGAAGAAAGAGTTCACTAAAGAAAATTTGCTGCGTGCCGCCGATGAGATTTATTACATCCCGGAAGGTACGCCGCTGAACATTCAGCTGGTGAAATTCCAGCGGAATAAAAAGAAAGTGGGCATCGTGGTGGATGAATACGGTGATATTCAGGGGCTGGTGACAGTCGAAGATATCCTCGAAGAGATCGTCGGCGATTTCACCACGTCGATGTCACCGACGCTTGCCGAAGAAGTTACCCCGCAAAGCGACGGTTCCGTGCTGATTGAAGGCAGCGCCAACGTGCGCGAGCTGAACAAAGCGTTTAACTGGCATCTGCCGGAAGACGGCGCGCGCACCATTAACGGTATGCTGCTGGAAGTGCTGGAAGAAATCCCCAATATCGGGATCAGTTTGCGCATTGAAGACTACGAAGTTGAGGTGCTGGACGTACAGGACAATATGATCAAACAGGTTCAGGTGCGTCCGTTACAGCCTCTAAAAAATACCGTCAATCAGCACTAACACCCTGAATTTCATTCATAAAAAAAGACGCGAATATCGCGTCTTTTTTTTCATCTGCACACTTAAAACTAGATGTGCAACTCGGACAATTTTTCTTTTGGCAGAGCCAGTTCATCGTTATGGTTTACCACAACGTCGTGATCGATGATGTGCTGCGCGATTTCCTGCGCTTCTTTCAGGGAATGCATCTCGAAAGTACCACACTGATATTCATTCAGCTCAGGGATCTGACGCTGTTCTTTTACCTTCAGAACATCCGCCATCGCCGCTTTCCAGGCATCCGCCACGCGTTGCTCTTCCGGCACACCGATCAGGCTCATATAGAAACCTGTGCGGCAACCCATCGGAGAAATATCGATAATCTCAACACCGCTCCCGTTCAGGTGATTACGCATGAACCCTGCAAACAGGTGCTCAAGAGTATGGATACCACGCTCAGGCATCACTTCAATGTTCGGGCGGCAGAAGCGCAGATCGAACACAGTAATAGTGTCCCCGTGTGGGGTATGCATGGTTTTTGCGACGCGAACAGCAGGTGCTGCCATACGGGTATGGTCTACGGTAAAGCTATCCAACAGTGGCATATCGTCACCTCTCCTAAATAAATTTAATTTTTTTTACGAACTCAGGAAACCTTTTCCCAGCATGCGGGTCTTAATTAGTGAAAGACGCGCATTTGTTATCATCATCCCTGTAAACAGAGATGTTTATTTGGCCACATTGATTGTGGCCTTTTTCTTTTCTACCCAACGCTACTTTCTATTCAACGCTACTGCCTGCATTCGCAGCCAGGTATTCTTCAAAGCTTAGCTTATCCGCCGCTTCCAGTGCGCGCTGACGCTGCCACGAGCCGTCCTGCTCAGCCATTAATGCGCTGGCATCCAGAACTTCCAGTGGCTCACTGACCAACATCTGACGATACTTCTCCGCCAGTTCCAGCCCGAGATTACCGACGCCCTGCTGTTTCAGATCTTTCAGGATACGCGCCGAGTACGTTAGTTCAGGGTCATCAAACGCCGCAACCAGTTCCTTGCAGACATCCTGATAAAGGGTATCGCCGTTTTGGTTATCCATGACCTGAGCCACACGGTTCAAATCAGCAAACAACCCATTGCCCACTTTGGCTAACGGCTGACGTTCATCGTTACACCCGATACCAATGGTCTGGCCCGGTTTGCGCCCTTCAAGGATCACCCGGTTCCAGTTTTTACGCGTGCAGAGCAGCTCATCACTGTTCATTTCCGGCGCATCGGCTAAAGCACACCATACCAAAAACAGATCCAGGAAACGCGCCTGAGTGGCATCAATACCCACCGGCGAGAACGGATTGACGTCCAGAGAACGGACCTCAATGTATTCAATCCCGCTGCGCATCAGCGCATCAGAAGGTGTTTCACCGGATTTGGTGACGCGCTTAGGACGGATTGGCGCATAAAGTTCGTTCTCAATCTGTAACACATTGGTGTTCAGTTGCAGATATTTACCGTCCTTTTGCAGCCCCATTTCTGCATATTCAGCAGAGGGTGTGCGAATGGCCTTTTTAACGCCCTGAACGTATGTACTCAGGTCGTTAAAGGTAATGCCCAGATTGCTTTGTGACTTATTGGTGTAACCCAAATCACTCAGACGCAGCGATGTTGCATACGGCAGATAGCACAATCCCGCTTCGGTATATTCAAACGGCAAATCTGTTTCACGCCCTTTCAGGAATGAAGAACAGATGGCAGGCGAGGCCCCGAACAGATAAGGGATCACCCAGCCAAAACGGTAATAGTTGCGGATGAGTTTGAAATAACCCGCAGAAATCGCCTCTTTGCCGCTTTCAACATCGGTCACACCCAGCTTTTCCTGCCAGAACGTCAGCGGCAACGAGAAGTTGTAATGGATGCCGGAAATAACCTGCATCAACGCGCCATAACGGTTTTTAAGACCCTCACGATAAAGCGTTTTAAAGCGCCCGGCGTTAGAGGAACCGTATTGTGCCAGCTCGATATCCTGTCCGGATTCGATAAAGCACGGCATGCTGAATGGCCACATACGCTCGTCACCGAGCTCACGGGCCACGTGACGATGGATGTCACGCAGGAACGCCATCAGATGCTCGATATTGTCATCGACGGGCGTAATAAATTCTAATAAGGCTTCAGCAAAATCGGTGGTTATCCAGCGATGCGTCAGTGCCGCACCTAAAGCTTCCGGATGACCGGTTGTCGCTAATGAGCCATCGGGATTAACCCGCAGCGTTTCACGCTCAATACCGCGACGAATACCTTTTAATGCCTGAGGGTGGGCTTCCAGCCAGGAAAGCGCCTGAGATACATCCGGGATCAAATTGACCTCCCGTTCGGTGAAACCATTAATTTGCAAGCATACTGAGTCTGCATAGATGTGACCATAATTGATAGCTGATACCAATCTAACTGAACCATGAGAGCCCCTCCAGCGTTACAAAAGTCAAAAGGATGTAACGCACTGCTTTTCCAATACACATGAAAAAGACTACAGGCCCCCACGGCATTCGCAGCCAACCTGCTAACACGCACAACACATCACCTATCACCGGTAACCAGCTCAGCAATAAAGCGGCCGGCCCAAAGCGCTTCAACCAACCCTGTGCAACGTGGAGTCCACGCTGAGGTTTAAGCTGCGGCAGAAAGCGTCCGATGATGACGTTGGTTATGCCACCTAAGGTATTGCCAACAGTTGCAGACAAAACCAGTGCCGCTGGCATTGCACTGCCAGCTGACAATAAAGCCACTAATAAAACTTCTGAATTTCCAGGCAAAAGTGTGGCACTTAAAAAGCTGCTGCCGAATAAGGAAGCCAGCGCCACGGCGCTGCTCACAGCGTACGCACGTCCACAAATGCCATATTGGCGCGTTTCGCCGCCTCAATACCGAAATCTGCATCTTCAAAGACAACGCATTTTTCGGGAGGTACGCCGATTAACTCAGCGCAACGCAAAAATGTGTCAGGCGCAGGCTTGTGGTTCTGAACGTCATTGGCGCCCACAATCGCATCGAAGCAATCACGCAAGCCTAAATGCCGCAACAGGGCATCCGCCATCCAGTGCTCACTGCCCGTACCCACTGCCATTGGCCGGCGGCCATGATAGGCCTTCACGACATCAATCAGCGGCAACGGACGGACGGTATCAAGCAACATTTCCTGCACCGCTGCCGTCTTCTCAGCCGCCAGAAGATGGGGATCCATCTCGACATTATTACTGTCGATCACAAACTTGGCGATGTGCCAGGTCGGAGAACCGTTCAGAGCAACCATGGATTCGACATCAAACTGCATACTGTATTTGGTCAATACCTGATGCCAGGCCTTACGGTGCGTCGGTTCGGTATCTAATATGGTGCCATCCATATCAAATATTAGTCCTTCGTATCGATCGTACATCGAAAGCTCCATGATCACGAAAAAACAGGAAAACTACTTTATCGCAAAGTCTTTCGAAAGTCGCATTTTGTCCACACCTACAGCACATCCGAACACGTAGGAAAAATCAGGGAAATGAAAAGGAAGAGGTAAAATCAGGAGGTAAAATGCAGAAAGCAAAAAACCCGCCGAAGCGGGTTTTTCTAATAGGGTGCACCCAGCAAGATTACTCAGCGGGCCTCGCCCTGCGGGCCGTTGCTAAAGCAACGTTATCTTCCTTCGTGCTACCTGCATGCCGGAGGACTCTATATGAAAGTCGTCGCTGCAACATGTTTGGAATATGGTGCACCCAGGAAGATTCGAACTTCCGACCGCTCGGTTCGTAGCCGAGTACTCTATCCAGCTGAGCTATGGGTGCATTGGGGTCGTGCTGAGTTTTTTTCGGAAAATACTAAGAGAAAGAATGGTGCATCCAGGAAGATTACTCGGCTAACGCCTCGCTCTGCGGGCCGTTGCTAAGGCAACGTTATCTTCCTTCGTGCTATCTGCATGCTGAATGCAATATAGAGTCCTATCATTGCTTCAACATACACAAAATATGGTGCACCCAGGAAGATTCGAACTTCCGACCGCTCGGTTCGTAGCCGAGTACTCTATCCAGCTGAGCTATGGGTGCATTGGGGTCGTGCTGAGTTTTTTTCGGAAAATACTAAGAGAAAGAATGGTGCATCCAGGAAGATTACTCGGCTAACGCCTCGCTCTGCGGGCCGTTGCTAAGGCAACGTTATCTTCCTTCGTGCTATCTGCATGCTGAATGCAATATAGAGTCCTATCATTGCTTCAACATACACAAAATATGGTGCACCCAGGAAGATTCGAACTTCCGACCGCTCGGTTCGTAGCCGAGTACTCTATCCAGCTGAGCTATGGGTGCATTTTAAATGGCGGTGAGGCGGGGATTCGAACCCCGGATGCAGCTTTTGACCGCATACTCCCTTAGCAGGGGAGCGCCTTCAGCCTCTCGGCCACCTCACCATACGCCTCTTGCGAGTGTGCTGACTAACTTTGTTTAAGCTCATCGGCACTGCGTGGCGCACATATTACTTTCTGGCCCTTATAAGTCAAACCCTTTTTTCCTAACAATCACCCGTTTGGACATTTCACGCGCAACCTGAGCAGTTTGAACACAAAAACAGAGGCCAGATGCACAAAAAACGTCTTCATTTTTAGTAAATGACAAATCGGATGCGTTAAGCAGGAGGAAATCAAAAACGAAAAACACAGGAAAATAAGGGAGGAAAAATCGATAACGCGCAGAAAAGAGGATCAGCGCCTCGCCATTAGCGAGACGCTTCGTAAATCAGTAACTCGTCTGTTGAGACTTCTCAGCCTGAATACGCTGATAAATCTCTTCACGGTGAACAGAGACCTCTTTCGGCGCATTCACACCAATGCGCACCTGATTACCTTTAACACCTAAAACGGTAACAGTAACCTCATCGCCAATCATGAGGGTTTCACCAACTCGGCGAGTTAGAATAAGCATTCTTTGCTCCTTGAATAATTAAAAGAGTCGGGTCTCTCAGTTTCCCGGCCATTATCGATCATAAGCGGGTAAAACGTAAGCCATGACCCCTACATAAAATGTAAGCAGCCTGCAACTTCAGCCATGAGTACTTTAAGTTTAGCCGATATCGTCATTGTCGCGACTTTAATCGCGAAGCTCACACCGCCATTAAGACTGAAAACGCCATACAGCACAATAGATTATGGCGTTTTCAGGGTTAGCTATTTATTTCTTATTACAGCTTAGCTTCAACCCAGGCTTCAACCGTCGCCAGAGCAGCAGGCAATGCCTGCACGTCGCTGCCACCTGCCTGTGCCATATCAGGACGACCACCGCCCTTGCCACCGACCTGCTGTGCTACAGAAGCAATCAGCTCACCGGCTTTAACGCGATCGGTCAGATCTTTCGTGACACCTGCAATCAGGCTGACTTTGTCATCAGCGATGGTTGCCAGAACAATAATTACAGAACCCAGCTGGTTTTTCAGATCGTCAACCATCGTACGCAGAATTTTAGGCTCTACGTTATCCAGCTGACGAACCAACAGCTTAACGCCTTTCACTTCTTTCGTCTGGCTGGACAGTGAAGCACTTTCCTGCGCAGCTTGCTGACCTTTCACTTGCTGAAGCTCTTTTTCCAGCACACGTGAACGCTCAATCAGTGAACGGATTTTATCGGTGATGCTGTTCACATCGCCTTTCACCAGATGCGCAACATCCTGCAGCAAATCACTTTGTTGATGCAGGGCATGAATCGCGTTCTCACCGGTGATCCCTTCAATACGACGGACACCTGCTGCGGTACCGGATTCACTCTGAATACGGAACAGGCCGATATCGCCGGTACGGCTGGCGTGAGTACCACCACACAGTTCGGTGGAGAAATCACCCATGGTCAGAACACGAACGCTGTCTTCGTATTTCTCACCAAACAGCGCCATCGCGCCTTTTTCTTTAGCCTCTTCCAGATCCATGATGGTGGTCTGGATTGGCAGATTACGACGGATCTGTGCATTCACCAGGTCTTCGACCTGACGGATCTCTTCTGGTTTCATCGCTTCAAAATGAGAGAAGTCGAAACGCAGATAGTTGTCATTAACCAGAGAACCTTTCTGAGCCACATGTTTACCCAGCACCTGACGCAGCGCTGCATGCAGCAAGTGAGTGGCGGAGTGATTCAGACGGATACGATCACGGCGCGCCACATCCACTTCAGCTTCAACGCTGTCGCCGATGCTCAGCTCACCAGCATTCAGGGAACCCTGATGGCCAATCGCTTTACCGTATTTCTGGGTATCAGACACTGAGAAGACGCCTGATGCCGTTTTCAGGATGCCTTTATCTCCAACCTGACCACCGGATTCGCCATAAAATGGCGTGTCATCCAGCACCACGATAGCGTTAACGCCCGGCTTGATATCATTCACTGGCTGACCGTCAACAAACAGCGCCACCACTTTGGACTGGCGTTGCAGATGTTCGTAACCGGAGAACTGAGTCACACCGTCAACACGAACCATGCTGTTGTAGTCTGCGCTGAAACCGCTGGACTCACGCGCGCGACGACGCTGAACTTCCATCGCTTTCTCAAAACCGGCTTCGTCAACTTTCAGATTTCGCTCACGGCAAACATCAGCCGTCAGATCCAGCGGGAAACCAAAGGTGTCATAGAGACGGAAAGCAATTTCGCCGTCCAGAGTGTCGCCTTTCAGAGCAGACAACTCTTCATCCAGCAACGCCAGACCGCGCTCCAGAGTACGGGCAAACTGCTCTTCTTCGGTTTTCAGCAGTTGCTCAACCATTGCCTGCTGTTCTTTCAGTTCTGCCGCCGCCGGCCCCATCACTTCAATCAGTGGAGCAACCAGTTTGTAGAAGAACGTGTCTTTCGCGCCCAGCATGTTGCCGTGGCGGATCGCACGACGAATGATACGGCGCAGCACATAGCCACGGTTTTCATTCGATGGGATCACGCCGTCTGCAATCAGGAATGCGCAGGAACGGATATGGTCGGCAATAACACGCAGTGACTTGTTGGTCAGGTCGGTCGCGCCGGTGACTTCCGCCACCGCAGCGATCAGTTTCTGGAACAAATCGATGTCGTAGTTTGAGTTCACATGCTGCATAACCGCAGTGATACGCTCAAGCCCCATCCCGGTATCTACGGATGGTTTTGGCAACGGCAGCATGGTGCCGTCAGCCTGACGATTGAACTGCATGAACACCAGGTTCCAGATTTCGATGTAACGGTCGCCATCTTCCTCAGCAGAACCCGGAGGACCGCCCCAGATGTGATCGCCATGATCGTAGAAAATCTCGGTACAAGGACCGCAAGGACCGGTATCGCCCATCTGCCAGAAGTTGTCAGAAGCGAATGCGCCGCCTTTGTTATCGCCAATGCGGATAATGCGTTCTTTTGGAACGCCGACTTCTTTTTCCCAAATCTCAAACGCTTCGTCATCAGTCTCATAGACGGTGACCCACAGCTTTTCTTTCGGCAGATTGAACCAGTTTTCGCCGGTCAGTAATTCCCAGGCGTAGTTGATGGCATCGTGCTTGAAGTAATCGCCGAAGCTGAAGTTGCCCAGCATTTCGAAGAAGGTGTGGTGACGTGCGGTATAACCGACGTTTTCGAGGTCATTGTGTTTACCGCCTGCACGGACACAGCGCTGGGACGTGGTTGCGCGGTTGTAATCGCGCTTATCCAGACCGAGGAAAACGTCTTTAAATTGGTTCATCCCGGCATTGGTAAACAACAGTGTCGGATCGTTTGTCGGGACAAGCGAACTGCTTGAAACAATGTTGTGTCCCTTACTATGGAAGAAATCGAGAAACGCTTGACGGATCTCAGCGGTGCTCTTGCTCATAAATATCCCGGAATCATGCTGGAAGAACGGCTCTTGAGCCGGATAACGCTGCATATGGCAGCAATCTGTACAGCTCACGAACGAAAAAGTGCGGATAAGATAAAATTTCTGCGCGGGGAAGTAAAATACCGTATGCGGTCAATCGTCAAAATCGCGATAAATAGACTGTATTTCTTCCTGAAAGAAGCCCCGATAGAGCAAATAACGCAGAACTTTTGATTTTTCTTTCCAGTCAGTCGGTAAATTTTCTCCAAATTTTCTGACCGCCAGATCTCGTGCCAGAGCACACCAGTCCACATCTGTGTTTTCCAGTGCAACAGTGATGATTTCTTTATCGACACCTTTTTGCAGTAATTCCGAACGTATGCGCTGCGCGCCGTAACCTTTATTACTGCGGCCGGAAATATAGCGGCTGGCAAATTTGACATCATCGAGCCACTGATGCTGATAACAGTAGTCGATGACTGCCTGCACATGCTCCTCAGGAATTTCCTCCGGCACCGGTCGCGGCTCTGGTTTGGCTCTTACGATCTCTTCTTCGGAGAAGTCATTTTGCGCCGGTTTTTTTCGCGAAGACCAGCTACTTTTTTTATTCTGAGGTTTAACAAAAGGCATCGGAGGAATGAGCAACTTGCGGCGCAGTTCTGTTTCGCCATGGTCGCGCTGAGCAAGCAGACGCATTGCGCGGTTTATCAGCGTATTGATTTTTGCTGCGTCGCCGTCTTTTTTCTGGGGTTCAAACAGCGTGGATTCACTATTCTGTGCTACCTCTTCCAGCAGCTTTTTCAGATCGATGACTTTTTCGTTCGGCGCTTTTTCATCGGGCATAACGTTTCCCCTTATATGCAAAATGCCAGTCTGGAAACCAGACTGGCATTTTAGCGACTTTTGAAAGTAACGGACAAAGTTCCCTGACTTTCAAATGTCTTTGTCAGACAACCGCGAAATTAAAACTCTTCGCTGGTTTCCATGTTGTCGTCAGCGTCTTCCGCTGTGGTCGCAACACTCAGTTCACCGGTGCCGCTCAGCAGCATGTCACGCAGTTTTTTGTCCAGTTCAGCAGCAACTTTCGGGTTTTCTTTCAGGAAGTTGCAAGAGTTCGCTTTACCCTGACCAATTTTCTCACCGTTGTAGCTGTACCATGCGCCGGCTTTCTCGACCAGTTTGTGCTTAACGCCCAGGTCGATCAGTTCACCGTTGATGTTGATGCCTTCGCCATACATGATCTGGAATTCAGCTTGTTTAAATGGTGCAGCGATTTTGTTCTTCACCACTTTCACACGCGTTTCGCTACCGACAACCACATCACCTTCTTTGATAGCGCCAATACGACGGATATCCAGACGCACAGAAGCGTAGAATTTCAGTGCGTTACCACCGGTGGTGGTTTCCGGGTTACCGAACATCACACCGATTTTCATACGGATCTGGTTGATGAAGATGAGCAGAGTGTTGGCGTTTTTCAGGTTACCGGCCAGCTTACGCATCGCCTGGCTCATCATACGTGCCGCGAGGCCCATGTGAGAGTCACCAATTTCGCCTTCGATTTCAGCTTTCGGCGTCAGTGCAGCTACGGAGTCAACGATAATTACGTCAACCGCGCCTGAACGGGTCAGTGCATCACAGATTTCCAGAGCCTGTTCGCCGGTATCTGGCTGAGAACACAGCAGGTTGTCGATATCCACGCCCAGTTTTTTAGCGTAGATCGGGTCCAGTGCGTGTTCTGCATCGATGAACGCACAGGTTTTGCCTTCGCGCTGTGCAGCAGCAATAACCTGAAGGGTCAGTGTGGTTTTACCGGAAGATTCTGGCCCGTAGATTTCAACAATACGACCCATTGGCAAACCGCCGGCACCTAACGCGATATCCAGAGACAAAGAGCCGGTAGAGATCGTTTCTACGTCCATGGAGCGATCTTCACCCAGACGCATGATGGAGCCTTTACCGAATTGCTTTTCAATCTGGCCCAGTGCTGCAGCTAACGCTTTTTGCTTGTTCTCATCAATAGCCATTTTTACTCCTCGTCTGATACAGGGGAACATCCCGCCCGCATCACTGAATATAATTTATGTACAGGTAATTGGCAGTAATTATACTGTATGCTCATACAGTATCAAGCCTAATTTTTAATAAACTCACGTAGTGCAGTTTGTAGCGAAAAAACAGCAGCTTGCAAACGAACTGCTTCACGATCGCCGGAAAACTGCTGTTTAGCAGTCAGAACGCGCCCGTCTTTTCCGGCAAACCCAAACCAGACCGTGCCGACAGGTTTTTCCGCAGAACCGCCGTCAGGTCCGGCAATGCCGCTCACCGAAACGGCCACATCAGCGCCCGCAGCGTGCAACACGCCCTGCGCCATTTCATGCACCACCTGCTCGCTCACCGCGCCATATTCCTCAAGCGTGCTTTCGGATACGCCCAGCAATTCATGCTTAGATGCATTGCTGTAAGTGACAAATCCGCGATCAAACCAGGCGGAGCTTCCGGCAATGTCCGTAATCGCTTTGGCAATCAGGCCCCCGGTGCAGGACTCTGCACAAGTGATCCACAACCCCTGCGCTTTCAGCGCTGCTCCGATTTCCACACTCAGTTCATGCAAACGTTTTTCGTCCATATTCCCTCCCGGCGGGTCATCTGAAACTGACCCGATGTTAGCATTTCTCTTCCGGTCTGTGAGTCCCGTCGAAGCGTTTTGCGCGATGTATTCAGAATTGGGACGAAATAAAAAGAAGGGCCGCAATCTGCGACCCTCGTTAAAGTGGAATGAACCGGCGTCAGCGAGCGGCTTTCACCGCCTCACCCAACTGCCATACCGCCATCGCGTAATGCACGCTGTGGTTGTATCGGGTGATGGTGTAGAAGTTAGGCAGCCCGTACCAGTACTGATAATTGGTGCCCATATCGAGGCGCAGCAGACTCGCTTCCTGATAGTTGCCCAGCGATCCTAACGGGCTCAGCCCTGCTGCTTTCAGGGTATACAACGGATATTTGGTTTTGAAGCCGTTCTCAAGCAATGGGGCCTGCCCGGCTGCCGGTACCGCAATCGGCGCGCCTTTGGTCCAGCCATGAGCTTTAAAATAGTTGGCAACGCTGCCGATAGCATCAATCGGATCCCACAGATTGGCGTGACCGTCGCCGTTAAAGTCCACGGCGTAGTCTTTATAAGAGGACGGCATAAACTGGCCATAGCCCATTGCGCCCGCGAAGGAACCACGCAGACTCAGCGGGTCATCCCCTTCACGACGGGACATCAGCAGGAACGTTTCAAGTTCCCCGGAGAAATACTCTGCGCGACGCGGATAGGCAAAGGACAAGGTCGCCAGCGCATCGATAATGCGGGTTTTGCCCATCACGCGTCCCCAGCGGGTTTCCACGCCAATAATACCGACGATGATTTCCGACGGCACGCCGTACACCTGCTCCGCACGCTGTAACGCATCCTGATACTGATTCCAGAACACCACGCCATTCTGCACGTTATCCGGTGTAATGAATTTACTGCGATAACGGTTCCATGCGCCATTCGGTACCGTCGATGGCGGGCCAGACGGCGCCTGTTGGTCCATCAGCCGCAATACAAATCCCAGACGTTTGGTTTGCGACAAAACGTCATGCAGCTGCTGACGGTCAAAGCCGTGCTCGCGCACCATTTTATCGACAAACTGATTCATGGCCGGATCATAGGCAAAATCACCGGTCTGAACCGCACCGGTATGCTCAGGCTGAAGCAGAAAACCGCCGCCGGGCACCGTATTGGCGCTGGCATTTCTTCCATCGGAGAAAGGATTACGCGGCCCTTCAGGCTGAGGCGCGGGTTTGTTACTGCTACATGCAGAAAGTGTAAGAACCAGGGGAAGAATGACTGCCAGGTGGCGCATCGGATATCCGTAACCATGCAATAAAAGAGGTGCCGACATGGTAGAGCATTATCAGAGCCGAAAAAACTGAAAATCGCCGTCTTTACAACGAGGCGACATGGGTTACAACGAGGCAACGACAGGAAAAGGCGGGTAAACGCTGGCCAGCTGAATCAGCCCGGCTATTCTATGCTGCACGTCCTCTTCAAGTCCTGGATATAACGGCAAGCAAATCACCTTGTCAGCCAACTGGTGCGCAACGGGCAGATTTTCTTTCTTCGCGCTTTCAGCAAATTTATACATAAAGAAGCTGCTGATTAATGGATAAAAATAGCGCCGCGCCATAATGTGATTTTCTTTAAGTAATTCATAAAGCTCATCACGGGTGAGAGCAAAATCCTCATTAACCATGATCGGGTAATACGCATAATTCCAGGTCACATCATCCGGAACCGAAATCAACGAAATCCCCGGAATATCCGCGAGCAGCGTATTGTAATGGCGATATAATCTGCCACGGTCGTCGAGCGCCTTGTTAATATGTTGCAACTGAAGAAGCCCGTAGGCGGCTTGTAATTCATTCATCTTGCCATTAATACCCGCCGCGACCACGGTGGTTTCATTGACGAAACCAAAATTTTTCAGATAGTCGATGCGTTGTTTCATTTTGACGTCGTGACAGATAATGGCACCTCCCTCAATCGTATTGAACACTTTGGTGGCGTGGAAACTCAAAATAGAAAGGTCGCCCTGACGCAGGACGCTGACGCCATTTTGTTTAACACCAAAAGCGTGGGCGGCATCGTAGATAACCTTAAGCCCGTAAGCATCCGCCAGTTCTTCGATTTTGCGGGTGTTACAGGGGATGCCATAACAATGGACGGGGAGAATGGCTGTTGTCGCCGGTGTGATCGCCTGCTCAAGCTTATCCGCATCAAGATTAAACGTATTGGGATCCGTATCGACAAATACGGGCGTAAGGCCATTCCAGAGTAATGAATGTGCCGTAGCGACAAAAGAATATGGCGTAGTGATCACTTCACCGGTAACACCCAGCACCTGAAAAGCGGTCAGCAAAGCAAGCGTGCCATTGGAAAACAAACACAGATGTTCCACACCCAGATAGTCTGCCAGTTCTTTTTCAAGCTGCTGGTGATACGGGCCCCCGTTAGTCAAATGCTGACTTTCCCAGATATTTTCCAGATAAGGAATAAATTCCTCGAGCGGAGGTAATAAAGGACGAGTGACAAATATGTTTTTTTCCATGACAACAATTACCTGATAATTGACTAATAACCAAATTATCGCCGCAAAAAAACGGCATATAAATTATAATTCCGACAAAATAATAGATTCCGGCGGCAGTCCTTTCTCATACTGTTTCCATGCTTTTTCGAGCATTTTCTCGAAATACCATGAAGGTCTTTCGACACGCTGCTCTATTTCTTTCAGACGGTCAGGCATTGTTAACCGTACTGTATTGAGGTATTCGTATTGCTTATCGAAAGCGATGGCTTTTTCAATATATTCGTCTTCGCTAGTAGCGATGAAATCATTGAGCCCCAGATGTCCCATTAATGCGGCAGACTGACGAGCGACAATAGTCTCACCAGCACAGGCAAGTGTTGGCACTCCCATACCATAAGCATGACAAACCGTTGTTCCTCCAGAATACGGGAAGGTATCCAGAAGAACATCGACTTCATTATGCATCATTAAATATTCTACAAAACCGACTTTAAGACGTGTAATAATTTGGTTTCTTTGAACACCTCGCTTCTCTAATTCCCCGCTGAAATGAGTCATCATTTCCTGATCACTCATCGAGGCAAGCAGCAATTTTGCCTTTGGTAAATGTATTAGAATTTTCGCCCAGCAATCTAATACAGCCCCCGTTAACTTCTGCGGCCGGTTAAAACTGCCAAACGTAATATATCCATTGTCGAGAGCGGGAAGCGGGCTGATTGCTCCCATCAAATCAGAAGGTTCAAATTTTTTAGCCACAGGCAAATAGGCTAATTTTTCAGTAAACTGACTATCCAGAACACCCGGCGGTGCAAAATTGGCGTCAATAACATAATAATCCATTTCTTTTATCCCGGTAGTGCCGGGATAACCTACCCATGACATCTGAACCGGTGCAGGTTTCAGCCCAAAGGCGGGTAACCGGTTATAAGCCGTATGCCCCGACAAATCGATAAGAATATCAATTTCATCTTCAACGATAAGGGTGGCCAGTTCAATATGGCTAAGCGACTGAATCTCATGCCAGCGGGTAGCTAATGCTTCATACAATCGGGTGTGATTATCATTATTGGGTGAAGCGTTATAACCAATAATATCAAATCGGGATTTATCAATTGAACCCAAAATTGGATAAATAAAGTTACTGACCGGATGATTTCTGAAATCACCAGAAACAAAACCAACACGCAAACGCGTACGGCCCTTCACTGCAGCACCAGGGGATTTTTTAAGTGTTATATTGTTAGCCCATTGCGTCAGTTTCAGACCATACATTTCATGTTCAGAAAATATTTCTTCCTGTGAGAAAAGATGATCATGCAGAAATACAAACAGCATATTACTGTAGCCAGGAAAATAACTGTTCGTTGATTCCGAGAGTTGCACACCTTTTTTAAGAAACTCACGGGCTTCACGCATTTTGTTTCTTTCACTCAGTACATTACCAAGTTTTATCAGATATACGGCATTGTTTGTATCTAACTCTACCGCTTTGCGCGCGCAGATTTCGTATCTAAGGCTATTACGAACATCATTATAAATAATGCCCAACACATCCCATGCTTCAGCTTTTGCCGGATACTTTCGCACAAGATCTTGCGCCACTCTTTTGGGATAAAACAGATCACTTTTCTTTGAAAGACACTGTGCCAGTCCGCTGTAAAAATTAAAATCAGTTGAGTCGCGGGCAAGCCCGAGGGTATGGCATTTCAATGCGTCATCAAAATGACTCATCTGCTGATATATTGAGGCGGCATCGCGAAGCAGAGTGATGCTGTCAGGGTATTTTTCAATTAACTCCTCTAACAGGGCGTGCGACTCTTTCACATTTCCGTACACAAAGAGAGATTTCATTTTCCCCAAGGCTCTCAGATCAAGAACATCGGATTTCTTCTGAAGATGCTTTTTATCGCTGACGTGATCTTTTTTGAATCCTCCATTCCGGATACTGTTTGAAAACAACATCAGACTTGAGATCCGGCGTCGTGCAATATCAATGTCCTGTAATGCCATTGATTGCTGATAGAGTCGTATCCAGGCAATATCTGATCCCGTTAATAACCCCTTACTTACCAATTCAAGCGCGAGCAGATACTCATACTCATCAGTAATTTTCAAACCAGATGAAATGTATCTGAATTCATCATACGTGAGTAATGCAGATTCTCCCCACCCGTTCAGTAATTCAATATCATTATCACCGGTCCAGCGCGATTCGGTCACCTTCTCGATTAACTTGAGATTCCCTGACGTAGCATGGTTATAAGGTGATTGATTCAAACTGATATAAAGTCCGGGGACATTTTTCAAAAATAAAGCTTTCAGCGTTGCGACGACCTGCTGAGCATGTACTTCCTGTCCTTCAACTTCTTCAGGCTGGTAAGTATTTTGGATAATCTGTGCCGTACTGACGCTCAGTGGCCAGCAGTCGCCGATGACATCCAGAATGCGGCATAACAAATCGTTATCCGAAGACAAAGACTCACCCTGACGATTATAGAAAATATTCGCTTCAATACGACGCTGGTAATTTCCAGCCCAGTGAAGCTTATCGATATTATCGATCAACGGAGCCTGGCGAATTTGATCAGCGTGATTTTTTGAAATCAGCAAGCTAAAACGAATCTGCCGGTTGACGGCAAAATCAAGGTATTGCTGTGAGGCAATTTTATGGAAAACACCGGTGGCGGCTTTATGTACCAGCTCTACATCTTTACCGTAATGGGCAGCCATTTCGGATTGCGCAGAAATGTCCCCTACATAGCATAAGTGGGATTGTTCAACACGCTGGTTAAACTCAGAAAAATAACAGGCATCATTTTTATTATAAATATAACGTACTGCCAGTTCAGCATCAGAGAGGGTCAGCGCCTGTGTAATATGTCTTTTGAGGTCACCGTCGGTATGTGCCATATCCATATAAGCCAGCATCGCTTTAGCTGCGGAAATTCTCTCTTCTTCGTTCTGTGCAGCATGGCCATGCAGGGCAATCGCTTCACGTAATGTATCCGTAACCTGCGCACCAGGTAAGGTATTCCACTTTACTGCGACGATCCCACAGGGCGTTAAATGCTGCTCACAATAGCTCAGCAGAGACTCACGGGTACTCTCATCGAGTAAGCTGAATATTTCATGGATAATGATGTAGTCAAATTTCCCCGGATCGATAGAAAGTAAATCCGCTAATCCCAGCGAATAAAGGAATACATTATCAATTGCACATTCAGAAATACGCTGCTTTCCCTGTTCAATATTATCAGGATCGAGATCGATACCCACAAAAGTACTCTGAGGGTACATGGCAGCCTGGCGGATAAGGTGAATTCCTTTTCCACATCCTAACTCCAGCACTTGTGCGCGCCCCGGATGAGCACCATGAATACCGTAAAACACGGCAGTGGTATTAATGCCCGCCGGAGAAGTCTGGAAAGATGAATAAAAGGATTTCACAATATAGGCCTTGTTATCTATAAAATGTCTAGCGCACGCTCCGTGCAGACATGGCTTGTTGATATACAATAATGGTACGAAAATATTTTAACATTTATCCGCCGTCATCTATTGCGTGAAAAGATGACAAAATCGAAATTAAATTAATTCATGAAGGTGATAAATCAGGCAAACATAATGATGATATTTTCCAGCTGGTCGAAAATATCAGCCATCATATTCTCAAAAAATGGTGCCAGCGTGTACATAATTAATGACATTGCGATCATGCCAATACTCAGCGTTAACGGGAATCCCACGACAAAAATGGAGAGCTGTGGTGTCAGCCGGTTGAGTAATCCGAGTGTCAGATTTAATATCAGCAACAGGGTAATAATGGGTAAACCCAGCATAAGTCCAGATTTAAAAATCAGCCCGGCAGCATGCGTGATAGCCAAAAAACCGTCGGCATTTAGCGGGTTAGTACTTACAGGCAATAATATAAAACTGTCGGCCAGTATATGCAGCATCCATAAGTGACCATTGAAGGTCAGAAATAATAATGTGACCAATAAGTTTAATATCCTGGCGATCACCGGCATATTCCCGCCAGCCGCCGGATCAAAGAATGTCGCAAATGACAGTCCCATTTGCAGACCAATGATCTCACCCGCATTGCGCACAGCGACAAATATCAATTGTACAGTGAGCCCCATCGCTGCCCCAATAATAAATTGCTGAGCGCCTACCCAAAGAGCCGCTATGGAAAATATTTTAACATTACTTTCAGGAAGATTTTGACCGATCAGCATGGCAATAATCACCGCCATTCCGATCTTCGCTTTTTTACCAATGCTTTTTTCATTAAAAATTGGTGCGGTGGAGAATAAAGCCAGTACCCTCAAAGCAGGCCAGAAGAACTGATTAATTATTTCATAGAGACTGGAAATTGACAGATTCAGCATGTCTATCCAATGACGTAGGGAATATTGGTAAAGAGTGTCCGTGTATAATCCAGAAAGAGATTCATCATCCAGGGACCGAGAAGAATACCCACGCCAACAATAGTCAGAATTTTTGGAATGAACGATAACGTCATTTCATTTATTTGAGTGGATGCTTGCAAAATACTGACGATGAGACCGGTAAACAAAGCAGCAAACAACAAAGGTGCGGCTATCATCAATCCGACTTTAATCGCCTGAAATCCCAGGGCCATTACACTTTCCGGTGTCATATTCAGTCCTTTAACTAAAGAAACTCTGTGCCAGTGAACCCATCAGCAGCTGCCAGCCATCAACCAGAACAAATAACATGAGCTTGAAAGGCAGCGAAATCGTGGCAGGCGGTACCATCATCATACCGAGCGCCATCAAAACGCTCGCCACAACCAGGTCAATAATCAAAAATGGAATAAAGACCGTAAAGCCTATCTGGAAGCCGGTTTTCAACTCGCTGGTCACGAAGGCGGGCAACAGGATACGCATTGGGACATCTGCCGGCGTTTGAAAATTATCTTCCTTCGCCATTCTCGTATACAAAGCAAGATCACTTTCGCGTGTCTGTTCCAGCATAAATGTGCGCAGCGGTTGCACTCCCCTTTCCAGTGCTGTTTCCATGCTGATTTTGTCTTCTGACAAAGGTTGCCATGCGTCCTGATAGATCTGATTAAAAACCGGAGACATTACGTAGAACGTCAGAAATAACGCCAGACCGAGTAAAACCTGATTCGGGGGTGTGGAAGGTGTACCCAGCGCATTTCGCAACAGCCCCAATACGATGATGATCCGCGTAAAACCGGTCATCATCAGAAGCACGGCAGGCAAAAACGTCAGTGACGTCAACAGCACCAGCGTTTGCACCGGCAATGACCAGTTCTCGCCATCCGTGGAACGGGTGATCATCATGTCGCTGTTCGCCGCAAAGGCGATCTGCGTTGGCAGCATCAGGCAGATAAACAACAAAATGAAACCACCTGAGTACATCCAGACAGAAGCGCGTTGTCGTGGACAGGGATTCATTTTGGGAACTCCACGGTACGTTTTTTCAACAAATTCATCAGGGTAGATTGGAAAGAGGCCGGCGTACCTGCCGCGGGAGTATTCCCGTTAATCTCAGGTGCATCAAACGTCGCCAGACAGTTGATCTGGGTGGACGTTACACCGAGCAGTAATCTTTTGCCGTTCATATCAACCACGATCACTCTCTCACGCTGGCCGAGTGAATGGCTCGCCACGACAGACATCATCTGATTACCTGCCGGTAAACGCCGGGCGAAACCGGCACGGCGAGCAACCCAGGCACAGGCCGCGATAATCAGTAAAATCAGCGCCAGCGCGCCGCCGACATTCATCAACACTGAGCCCGGCATTGCAGATTGTGCGTTAACCGGGATGTGAGTCTGGGTCTGGTTATTCATCATCGACTCAGGCGATACATCCGCTCGGAAGGTGTAATAATATCGGTGATACGGACACCAAATTTATCGGATACCACCACCACTTCTCCCTGGGCAATCAGGTAGCCATTAATCAAAATATCCAGCGGTTCGCCTGCCAGGCCTTCCAGTGAAACTACGGATCCCTGACTCAGACGCAATAATTCTTTAATCGTCATTTTGGTGCGACCTAATTCCACCGTCATCTTGACCGGTATATCGAGGATTAGATTCAAATCCTCGGAAAAATTCGTCACCAGATTTTCTTTACCGAAGGTATTATCCGCGGCTTGTTGTTCACTCATCGCTTCACCCCAAAGATTATCGATGGATTGCTTATCAGCACCAGACGAAGGTGTGGTGTCACTCATTGGGGAATTACTCCTTTTTTAAAGATAAGAGAGCAGGATTCATCATCTGCTCGACTTTCAAAGCATACTGGTTATTGACACAACCATATTTACCCGAAAATACCGGAACACCATCGACACGAGCTTCAATACTCTCTTTCTTATCAATGGGAATAATATCCCCTTTCTGCATTTTCATAACCTGAGAAAGGCGGGTTGAGATATCAGAGAAATTCGCTACCAGCTCAAGTTCAGTATCCCTCACCTGAGAAGCCAGCGTATTACGCCATTGCTGATCTTCCTGCTTGGAGTTCTCCATCGGCGGGTTCGTCAGTAATTCGCGTAAAGGTTCGATAATGCTAAACGGAATGCAAATATCGAATTCACCGCGGTGCGGGCCAATTTCGACATAAAAAGGCGTGGTCACTACGATATCATTAGGTGAAGAAGTAATATTAGTGAACTTAACCTGTATTTCAGCACGAACATATTCCGTATGCAGTTTGAAAATAGAACTCCAGGCAAAATCATAAGCCTCAAGTGCCATCGTCAGCATGCGGTTAATGACCCGTTGTTCTGTTGGTGTGAATTCGCGCCCGTCGGCTTTGGTCGGAAAACGCCCGTCACCGCCAAACAAATTATCCACGGCCATAAAGACCAGATTAGGTGAGAAAACAAACAATGCCGTGCCGCGAAGCGGATTCATGTGAACCAGATTCAGGTTAGTCGGCACCGGGAGATTTCTGGCAAACTCATGATAAGGTTGTATTTTAATATTTCCGGCAGTGATATCCGGGCTGCGGCGAAGAAGATTAAACAACCCCATGCGGAATTGGCGCGCAAAACGTTCATTGATAATTTCCAACGAATGTAAGCGCTCACGAACCACACGACGCTGAGTATTAGGATCGTAAGGTTTCACGCCCCCATCTTGTACCGTATTGCTGGCAACACTTTCATTTTCCATGTTGCTGCCGCCGTTTAACAGGCGGTCAATTTCAGCCTGCGATAATATACTGTCAGACATAGAAATTACCGTATGATAAATGCGTTGAATAATACATCAGTCACTACCGCACTGTGGTCAGGCGCGAGTGGTTTGCTGACAGTACTTTTAATTTTTTCAATTAACTGATGCTTACCTTCATCGGTCGATAAGTTTTCAGCCGTCTGATGTGCTAATAAAATAAATAAACGACTTCTGACTTCAGGTAAAAACTGCTCAACGATTTTCTTAGAATTATCATCCCGGACACGTAATGTTAATCCGACATATAAAACACGGTCTGCGCTTGATGGTGTAGGTTGCATACTGACGGTAAAAGTGTCCATCGGAACATAGACCGGCACCGCGGGTTCTGATTTTACTAACAAGGAAGTATTCTCAGCCGCAACGCCCGCCTTAAGATTCTTCATTTCATAAAAAGTATAACCCGCTAAAGCACAGGCTCCGGCGGCAATTAACATCATACATAAAATAGCCAGTGAGATTTTTTTCCCGCCCCCGCTGTTTTTTTGATTTTTCTTGGTCATTACCTGCTAAACCCTGTTATAAAACTATCCGCTGACCGGACAATTAAAGACGCTCCAATTAGTAGAGCATTCTATTACAGTCGGACGCCATCACAATTCATGAAAGAAATGAAATTACTGTTGGTAATTCGTTCGATGATAAATATTGTCAGGCAAATGTATTTATACCGTTAGAATAATGAAGCGTATTGGTTCTGACGGGTGCCTGCTCTTCAGAGGCAGAGCTATGCTCGCCGGGGTCTTCTCCGCCAGAGGAGTGACTGGAGGGCCTGTCCGATTGAGAAGAACCAGCCCAGGATGATGACGTATCGGCCCCCACGCTGCTTTCACCGAGATTAACGCCTGATTCTGCCAGCGAGGTGCGTAACTGAGGCATTGCGGCCTCAAGCGCTGCACGTACCTGGTGGTTTTCCGCCACAAAGTGCAGCTGAGCCTGATTGTTGTTCAGCCGCAAATTAATTTGCAGCGAGCCCAGTTCTTCAGGATGTAAACGCAGTTCAGCATTGTGAATACCGTTGCGGGAGAAATAGGAAAGCTGCTGACTCAATGCCTGCTGCCAGGCCGGTGTTCCCAATGCCTGATTAAGTGCCGGCTGTGAGGTCGAGTTCACCGGTGTCTGAGAAACCACCTGCTCGATGGCCGCCGCAATGTGCGGACGAATTCCCACATCAGCCACTGGTGTAACTCGTTGTTCAGCGATCAATGGATGAGCCGTGGTCGCATCCGGTTTTACTGCCCCGGCCTCTTCAGGCATCCTCTCACCCGGCTTCAACTGTGATAAAAAAGCCGTGTGCTGTTCTGTTGCCACTTTATCAGTCCCGGGTTTACCTTCTCCCGTCGCAGTAAGGGCCTGTGCCGCGGCTTTCGGTTTCATCGATTCAGGCAGCATGAAACTGCTGCGCTGACCTTCGGCATCCTGTGGCACGATGGCTTCCGTTAGCGGTCTGGCACTCAGTTCAGCTCCATTTCCGGTGGCAGCTTCTACGGTTTGGGGGGTGGCAGATAACGCAGGTGTAGGTGGAGTCTGCGAATTTTGCGTGACCAGTTGCTGTAGGGTCTGCTGTTTTGGATCAACAAATGAAGGCACTTCGGCAGATATCTGCACATCCGGCATTTCCACAAAGCTCTCCACAGGAGGAGCCTCAGCCAGCCCCTCCTGCGGATCTCTTTCGGTGGTTTCTTCCTCCGGTTTAGCGGGTATTGGGCGAGTGCCTTTTCCTCCCTCTTCCGGGGTTTTAGGCACGGAGGGGAATGCATTCTCAAGCGATGTGGCGAAATCTGCGCTTCCCTGAACCGGCGCAGGGGTTTTATTTGCCGTCAACCCACTGACGACCGGGTTTATTTTGACGATCATAAGATTTGTTTTCCCGTACACGCGCGCTGCGCAAATTCGTCCATTAATTTTTGTTCCCGACGATTCTCTTTAAGCGTCCTGACATCGTCGGCGCGGGTTTTTAACGTTTCAAAGGCGTTCAGCCGTTGTTTGTCGCGACGCCACGCCTGCAGAGTCTGTTCAACGGAGTTCTGACATTTCGCCACATGACCTGCATGCTGTTTAACCACATTTCCCAGTGAATCAATGAACGACTGGCGGTTAAGCAAGTCAGCTACCGGGATCCCTTTCCCCGATACCGTTGCGCGCAGCTGTTGCTGGTATTCCAGTTCAAAATTTTCAAGCTGATCCAGCTGCGTTGCGGCTTGCGTATACGCCTGCTGCACTTTCCCTAATTCAGCGGTGGTATCCGTCAGCGTCTGCTCAGCAAGATCGCGAAGAAAATCCATCGGGCTGGTGATCGCCATGATTAATTACTCATCTCAGGTTTTGGGTTAGTCAGAAAAAATCTTATCCAGGTTATTACCGGCCTCTTCGTAACCGCTGCTTTCATAGATGGCCTGCTGTAAGTAGGCTTCCATTTGCGGATACAGACGGATCGCTTTATCCAGCAACGGATCCGAGCCTGCGGCATAAGCGCCCACGCTGATGAGGTCACGATTACGTTGATAAGAAGAAAGTAACTGTTTGAAGTTTTGTACTTTTTTATAGTGAACCGGCTCAATGAGTTCGGTCATTGCACGGCTGATGGAGGCTTCAATATCAATGGCCGGATAGTGTCCGGACTCCGCCAGGCGGCGTGAGAGAACAATATGGCCGTCGAGGATCGCACGGGCAGAGTCTGCGATCGGATCTTGCTGATCATCACCTTCCGTCAGCACGGTATAAAACGCGGTGATCGACCCTCCTTCTTTCACACCGTTACCCGCCCGCTCAACCAGCGCAGGCAGTTTGGCAAATACGGAAGGCGGATAACCCTTGGTTGCCGGAGGTTCTCCGATGGCCAGAGCAATTTCACGCTGCGCCATCGCATAACGGGTGAGGGAATCCATGATCAGCAAAACATCCAGCCCGCGATCACGGAAATCCTCAGCGATGCGGGTGGCATAAACCGCCCCCTGCATACGCAGGATCGGTGAAACATCTGCCGGTGCCGCGATGACAACCGAACGTTTACGTCCGTCTTCACCAAGAATGTTCTCGATAAAGTCCTTCACTTCGCGGCCACGCTCACCAATCAGCCCGACCACAATGACATCCGCTTTGGTGTAACGAGCCATCATTCCAAGCAGCACACTTTTCCCCACGCCGGAACCGGCAAATAGCCCCATACGCTGACCTCGTCCCACTGTCAGTAAGCCGTTGATCGCTCTCACACCCACATCGAGAACATGTTTGATAGGATCACGCTGCAACGGATTTACCGGTTGGGTAAACAAAGAACCGTGCTGCAAGGTCACGGGCGCAGGCAATCCGTCGAGAGGACGGGCACTGGCATCCAGAACGCGCCCCAGCAGTTCAGGGCCTAATGGCAATTGCTTGCCTTTACTGGCACCTGTTTCCAGTGAATAAACACGGGCGCCAGGCAGGATCCCGTCAACATTTTCCAGTGGCATCAGATACAGGATCTGACCGTTAAAGCCCACGACTTCACTTTCGACTTTATCGATCCCGTCGCGGGAATGACGCTCAACGATACACAGTGTGCCAATGGGCAACTTTAATCCCACCGCTTCCATTACCAGCCCTGTCGCGCGGGTTAACTTACCGTATTGCCGGAAAGGCGGCAGTGAAGTGATCAGCTTCTCTTTTCGGTCGATAGCTTCCAGCCAGTTCTTCAGACGCAGGGTCATGCCGGGTAATCCTCCCGACTCAGCTCGCACAATTCCTGCCAGCGGGTGCTCATCGTGGCATCGAATTCGCCCTCTTCCGACGTGATGCGGCAGCCACCTGGCAGGATTTGAACATCCGCACGCAGCTCCCAGCCCATGGCTTCCAGCGATTTGCCCACATTCTCCTGCACCAGCGTCATGTCGTCAGGATTGACCCACAGCTGAGCTTTACCCTTAAACAGCGTTTCCTGCTGCAACAGCTGCTGGATTTTCTCCAGCAACACGTCGTTATCACAGACAATATTTTTGCCCAGAATTGAACGGGCAGCCGTCAGGGATAGCTGAACCAGACGGGAGGGGATCACACTGTCGAGATTATCGAGGGCAATTTTAAACTCGCCCAGCAGACGTGCAAAACGCTCACCGGTTTCGCGCTGTTCAGCTCCGGCTTCAGCCAGCCCCTGCGCGAAACCTTCCTGTTGACCCTGCGTAAATCCGGCCTCAAAACCCTGCTTTTTACCCTCCTCAACGCCACGCGCCTGACCCTGAGCGAACCCTTTTTGCTCCGCCTGCTGACGGATGCGGGAAAGCTCAGCCTGTAGCAGTTCGTCGGACTGATAAGCGCCCGGGGTGTCAATAATGTCCTGTTCAGGCTGGCTGAAATCATCCAGTAAGTTCTGCGGTTGCCACGCCTGCCAGTTAAGCGGTTGATCGCGATCAGACGTAGGCATCGTCAGTCCCTCCAATCACAACTTCACCGGTTTCTGCCAGACGACGGACGATCAACAGAATATTTTTCTGCTCCGCTTCCACCTGCGACATACGGATCGGCCCGCGGGAACCGAGATCTTCCATCATGATATCGGCCTGACGACGCGACATATTGCGGAAGAACTTGTCGCGCAGCGCCCCGTCGGCGCCCTTGAGTGCCACAATGAGCGATTCGTTTTCGATTTCCTGAAGAATGCGCTGAATGCTGCGATCTTCGATTTCCACCAGATTCTCGAACAGGAACATTTCGTCGATGATTTTCTGCGCCAGCTCCTGGTCGAACTCGCGAACCGCTTCAATCGCTGCTTCTTCCTGCTGCGTTTTCATCAGGTTAAGAATTTCAGCCGCAGGACGAACACCGCCCATTTTGCTGCGTTTGAGGTTTTGACCGTGCAGAAGGTTATTGAGGACTTCGGTCAGTTCCTGCAATGCGGCAGGCTGAACGCCGCCGAACGTCGCAATACGCAGCATAATGTCGTTGCGCTCGCGGTCGTCGAATTTACTCAGCACGTCCGCCGCCTGGCCTCGTTTCAGGTGAACCAGAATGGTGGCAATGATTTGCGGATGCTCATCACGGATCAGATCAAAGACCGTCTGCGGCTCCATAAAGTTGAGCGTCTCAATACCATTGGATCCTTGCTGCGAATCCAGAAGATCTTCAAGCAGACTGGATGCCCGCTCTTCACCAAGCGCTTTCACCAGTACACTGCGCAGATAATCATTGGTATTAAGACTCAGCGCAGCGTACTCGCTGGAATCCGTCTGGAATTCTTTCAGCACGGCCGCCAGTTGTTCATGGGTAAATCCCCCCATATTGACCATCGCACTACTGATCATTTTGACTTCGTGAGTATTGAGGTGTTTGAACACTTCAGCCGCCAGTCCGTCACCGAGTGTCAGCATGACAATCGCACTTTTCTCGTGGGCATTCATTATGACTTCAGCTCCTTGTTCATCCACTGACGGAGCACCAGAGCAATAACTCGTGGTTCCTGCTCGGCCAGGTCCCGCAGACTCTGGGTATTAATTTCCGTTTCAACGCGCTGTTCTGCCTTAGCTCTGGCACCACTTTCAGCCCGACGGGTATTGGCATCAATTTCAGCCTGACGCGCCTGCTTCTCCAGCTCAAGACGCTGTAAAACCAGTTCCTGATTTCTCAGCCAGGCCGGCTGCACCGCTTTACGCCACAGGAACCATGCGACAAGTGCGATCAGCAGATAACGTGCGGCAGCCATCAGGAGATTGAGGAACCCGTCCTGCTTCCAGAATGGCGGAGTAACGTCTTCTTCCACGGTATTGAAAGGCGAATTGACGATGTTCAGAGTGTCACCACGCGCGGAGGAATAACCCATTGTTTCTTTCACCAAAGCATTGATTTGCTCCAGTTGCTCAGGGGTTAACGCGACCGGATCGCCCTCTTTACCCGGCAGATAATTCACCACTACCGCGACCGAAAGCCTTTCAATACGACCTGTGCTGCGCTTGATGTGCGTCAGCGTACGGTCCAGCTCATAGTTAGTGGTATTGTCCTTACGGTTATTGAAAGGCATCGGCGTCAGGACTGTCGTCGATGCACTGCCGTTTGCGGCATTGTTTGTCGTCGTGTTAGCCGCAGGGTTATTCGCAGTATTGCCATTTGCCGCTGTGTTATTAGCAGCTGCGGGCTGGGTGATTGGCGTGGTAGCCGGTGCCGGTGGCTGATTGCTCAATGCCCCTGGCACACCGCCTGTGGCGTTTTTGCTGCCCTGTTCTGCGTCACTGGTCTGACGGCTGCGAATGGCCATTTTGTCCGGCGAAGTATTGGGCTGATATTGCTCGGCAGTTTGCTCATGCTGGGTAAAATCAAGTTGTGCTGTGACCTGGGCCTTGACGTTGTTTCGCCCGACAATGGTCGCCACAATCGTCTGGATCCGCTGCTGGAAATCCGCTTCTACTTCACTGGTGTATTTAAGCTGAGTGGTCTGCATCGCCTGACCACCGCTTTGGGTCAGCAGATGCCCGCTTTGATCGACAATAGTGACGTTATCCGCATTCAGGCCGGGAACCGCGCTCGACACAAGATAAGTGATCGCACTGACCTGCCCGGAATCAAGAGAACGTCCCTGACTGAGCGTCACCGTGACCGCAGCAGAAGGTTGCTTTTGCTCGCGAACAAACATCGAAGGTTTAGGAATGGCAAGATGTACGCGCGCACCCTGCACCGATCCGAGAGTTTCAATGGTTCGTGAAAGCTCGCCTTCCAGCGCCCGCTGGAAATTGACCTGCTCGCTAAACTGGCTGATACCAAATTTTTCCTGATCGAGCAATTCAAAACCCACCGCGCCGCCTTTAGGTAATCCCATCTGTGCAAGGGTCAGACGTGCTTCATAGACCTTGTCTTCCGGGACCATAATGGCGCCGCCATGTTCCTCAAAACGGTATGGCACATTCAGCTGCGCCAGTTGGGCCACAATCGCCCCCCCATCCTGCTCGCTGATATTGCTGTACAACACCCGGTAATCCGGGGATTTTGCCCAAAAGACCAGAGCGATAATCACTGAAATGGCCGCTGAAGCACTGATAACAAGAATAATTTTAGGACTAGAGCGGAGACGTTCTAATACTGCCTTCAGATTAGCTGTATTTTTGTTTTTGATACCGTTTGTTGTGGCATTCATGCCGTAATCCTGTAAAAAAATAAATGACGCAATGCGGCGTATTATTGCGAATCAGCACTCCGGTTACGGATTAGAGAAAGCGAAGCAGTAAATACACAGACTTATTTCCAGCTGCGTATTATCTTCTAATTGCGTTTTTTTTAAGCATCAATAAGCTGAAGTTTCTGTCAGCTATTCGAATTATTTTATTTTGCTGACCTTATGTTACGCTGCAGTTATTAAATGCTAATAGAAGGAACGGCGAAGAAGTCATTACGCCGATATAAAGGAAATACTGATGTCTATTCCATCGATTAACGGCGTTCTGGAACAAATGAATTTCCAGGCACAACAGGTTTCAGCAACAAAAACCTCACCTTTTATTTCTGAAAGCCAACGTGCGGACAAGAAGTTACAGTTCTCGGATGTCTTGTTCGACAGCATTAACAGTATCAGCAGTGCCCAAAACCAGGCGAAAACGCAGGCTCAGGACTACATGACCGGCGCGACAGACATCGGACTTAACGACGTGATGGTCTCAATGCAGAAATCTTCAGTGGCATTAAATCTGGGGATTCAGGTACGTAACAAAATGGTCAGTGCCTACCAGGAAATCATGAGTATGGCAGTCTGATTATTCGTTATTTTATTACCTCACACATTGCCTGCAATTAAAAGAAGTTAAGACATTACGTAATAATATGGCCTGCTGGTCATCTTGCGTCCTCACTGAGAATATCTCTTTTTCTCAGGATTTCAGGAAATCACCAGAAAATATTTCTATCTGTGGTTTTTTCTATCAGTAACTTTGTCTATCAGTAAAAGTGCGGGCAGAAATGACCGGTATTATCCCTTTGGGAATGATGTTTTATCCGTGACAGTTGAATAATTAAAATATGCGTATTCAGGAAGACCTTTCTGATAAAGACTTACAAAAAATCAGTGAGCTGATTTATCAGCGTGCAGGGATTGTTTTAAACAGCCAAAAGCGTGACATGGTTTATAACCGGTTGTCGCGCAGATTGAGGGAACTGAAATTAACCAGTTTTACCGACTATGTAAAACGGCTGGAAGCCAACCCGCAAAGTCAGGAATGGCAGGCCTTTATCAATGCCCTGACCACCAATCTGACGTCGTTTTTTCGGGAGTCTTACCACTTTCCTATTTTGGCGGAACATGCCAGGGGTAGGCCTAATTACACCGTGTGGTGTACAGCAGCCTCAACAGGTGAGGAACCCTGCTCAATCGCCATGACCCTGGAACAAACACTGGGGCGCAGTATCACCGGTCCCCGTATCTGGGCGACGGATATTGATACGGAGGTTTTAAACAAAGCCAATACCGGCGTGTACAGACTCGCCGATATCGACAGTTTAACCGACGAACAAAAACGCCAATATTTCCTGCGCGGAACAGGTGCACAGGAGAATCTGGTGAAAGTACGGAAAGAGCTGCTGGCAGAAATCCGCTACCAGCACCTCAATTTGCTGGATTCAAAATGGGATGTCCCGGCTCCCTTTGACGCGATTTTTTGTCGAAATGTGATGATTTACTTCGACCAAAAAACTCAGGAACACCTGATGCAACGCTTTGCAACAATGCTCAAACCTGGTGGCATTTTATTCGCCGGTCATTCTGAACATTTTAGCAAGATGAACAGTCCTTTCCGTCTGCGTGGCCAGTCAGTGTATTACCTCGCCAGGGAGAAATGATGAAAAAGATAAGAGTACTTTGTGTCGATGACTCCGCACTTATTCGCAGCATTATGAGTGAAATTGTGAATCACCAGCCCGATATGGAGATGGTCGCGACAGCACCGGACCCGATCATTGCCAGAGATTTGATCAAACAATTTAACCCCGATGTTCTGACGCTGGATGTGGAAATGCCACGAATGGATGGTCTGGACTTCCTGGAGCGCCTGATGCGGCTGCGCCCGATGCCCGTCATCATGGTGTCATCGCTGACCCGTAGGGGATCGGAAATCACACTGAGTGCGCTTGAACTGGGTGCGGTGGATTTTGTCACCAAACCCGAGATGGGCCTGAAAGACGGCATGATGCACTACGCGGAAATTATCGCGGACAAAATCCGTATGGCTTCTCAAGCGCAGGTTCATCGGCGCGAAAATCCGGGTCAGGTACCTAAAATCATCTCCGGCCCGCTGGTCGGAAGTGAAAAAATTATTGCCATCGGTTCGTCAACGGGCGGAACTGAAGCTCTGCGCCGCGTACTGGTTCCCATGCCGCTCAATTGTCCGGGGATTGTAATAGCGCAACATATGCCGCCGGGATTCACCCGCTCTTTCGCTGAGCGGCTGGATAATCTTTGTCAGATCAAAGTAAAAGAAGGCGAGGATGGCGACCGGGTGCTGCCCGGCCATGCTTATATTGCCCCCGGCGATATGCATATGGAACTGATACGCAGCGGGGCTAATTACCATATAAAAATCAATCAGCTGCCTGCCGTTAATCGCCATCGTCCTTCGGTCGATGTCCTGTTTAATTCAGTAGCAAAATCCGCTGGAAGAAACGCAGTCGGGACCATTTTAACCGGCATGGGCAGCGACGGGGCTCAGGGACTGCTGGCCATGCGTTCAGCGGGGGCACATACGCTGGCACAGAGTGAAAAAACCTGCGTGGTCTTCGGCATGCCCCGCGAAGCCATAGGTCTTGAAGCGGTCTGCGAAATTGTCGATCTGGATGACATAACCCAGCGCATTCTCAACGGCGTCGTGGGTCAGGCACGCAGAATTTAATCTTATCTCCCGTCACGCTGTTTCCTCGCTGCGGTTTTCATTTAATGAATTGTATTTAAAACATTTTTTCAAAAAAAAGGACGATGTATGGCAGACAATAATTTGCGTTTTTTAGTTATCGATGATTTCGCCACCATGCGCCGCATTGTGAGAAACCTGTTGCAGGATCTGGGCTTTAAAAATGTTGAAGAGGCTGAAGACGGTCACGATGCATTAACCAAACTGCGAGCCTCAAAATTCGATTTCGTCATCAGTGACTGGAATATGCCCAATATCGACGGGCTTCAGCTGCTGTCTGAAATACGTAAAGACGACACCCTGAAAACCATTCCGGTGCTGATGGTGACGGCTGAAGCGAAAAAAGAAAACATCATCGCTGCCGCTCAGGCGGGTGCAAATGGCTATGTGGTGAAGCCTTTCACGGCTGCCATTCTGGAAGAGAAACTCAATAAAATCTTCGAAAAGCTCGGGTGGTAAAGGATGAATACAACACAGAACCAGCAGTCAGCAGATAACTTCAGAGAAATTTTCTCACGGATAGGTCAGCTCACCCGCCTCTTACGTGACAGCGTGGCAAATCTGGGTCTGGATCGCGCCATCATGGATGTTGCTGAGGCGATTCCGGACACCCGCGATCGCCTCAATTATGTAGTGGGCAAAACCTCTCAGGCCGCAGATCGCGCCCTGACATGTGTCGAAATTGCGCGCCCGTTACAGGATGGTCTGAGTGAGCAATCCACCGAACTGAAAACGCGCTGGGATGCCTGGTTTGCAGAGCCGGTAGAATTATCCCAGGCCCGCGAACTGGTTGCTGATACCCGTGAGTTTCTGGATACCGCGCCCAAAATTGCCAGCCAGACCAATCAGCAACTGATGGAAATCATGATGGCGCAGGATTTTCAGGATCTGACCGGTCAGGTGATTCAGAACATGATGAAACTGATTGAAAACGTCGAGCATGAGCTGATTCAGGTACTGGTGGAAAACATGCCGGGGGCGCAATCACTGGTCGCCGCACCTTCTGAAAGCCTGAAAAATGGGCCACAAATCAATCAGTCCGTTGCAGGTGTCGTCGCTTCACAAGATCAGGTTGATGACCTGCTGGAAACGTTGGGTTTCTGAGGCAACTGCGCAGTGACTTTCTCCCTTTTATTTATACCAGCCAGAACTTACGGCCTAAGATCCAGCAGAACCCATGTCTCAGGAAAGTGATGTAGAAAAAACCGAGGAACCCACGCCCCACAGGCTATCCAAAGCCCGTGAAGACGGGCAAATTCCTCGCTCCAAAGAACTGACCTCATTGCTGATGTTACTGATCGGCTGGATGTTGATTCTGTTAGGAGGAACGCATCTCGCCGGAAAACTCAATCTGTTGCTGCATAACGGACTGACGTTTGACCGGATGCTGGTTCTCGATACCAAAATGATGCTGTTGCGCGTTGGGGACTTATTAAGGATGGGCGTTCTTTCCGTTTTGCCGATCCTGCTCGGCCTGTTCATTACCGGCCTGGCTTCGCCGTTGTTGTTAGGTGGGCTGAACTTCAGCGGTAAATCGCTGAAGGTGGATCTCAAGCGTTTGAATCCTCTCTCAGGATTCAAACGCATGTTTTCCATGCAGGTCCTGTCGGAACTGTTAAAAAGTGTGCTGAAGGTCACGCTGGTGGGAGCGGCCTGCGCCATCTACCTCATGAGCAATAAGACGCACATGATCCAGCTTATCTCTGAACCGGTTGCGATCGCCCTGGGAGATACGCGATCCCTGATATCCAACGCGCTGCTGGTGGTGATCCTGGCGCTGATCCCTCTGGTGGGTTACGACGTTTTCTATCAGATCATGAGTAATTTGAAAAAGTTACGCATGAGCCGCCAGGAAATACGGGACGAATTCAAACAGCATGAAGGGGATCCGCACATCAAAGGGCGTATCAAACAACTTCAGCGCAATGCAGCCCGCCAGCGAATGATGGCCGATATTCCAGAGGCCGACGTCATCGTCAACAACCCGACGCACTATTCCATCGCCCTTTGCTACAAAGAGGGAGGAACGGGCGCTCCCACCCTGCTCGCCAAAGGAGCGGGTGAAATTGCATTACGCATCCGGGAAGAAGGCGCAAAGCACGGAATTCCGATGCTGGAAGCACCTCCGCTGGCCCGTGCGTTATACCGGCATTGTGAAATCGGAGAACAAATTCCAACAGAATTATATGGCGCTGTCGCAGAAGTTCTGGCCTGGGTTTACGGCCTGAAACGCTGGAAAAAAGGCACCGGCACGCTTCCCCAAAAACCTGAGAACCTTCCGGTGCCTGCTGCACTGGACTTTGCACAAGAGAGTCAAGAGTGATGGCCAATTTAGCCACCAAATTACGTTTACCGGATTTTAAACAGACGCAATGGCAGATTCTGGCAGGACCGATTTTAATCCTGACCATATTGTCGATGATGATTTTGCCCTTACCGACGTTCGTTCTGGATTTACTGTTTACCTTTAATATTGTGCTGTCGCTGATGATATTAATGGTGGCAATGTTTACGCAAAATACGCTGGAATTCTCCGCGTTCCCGACGGTATTGCTGTTTTCAACTTTGCTGCGTCTGGCCTTAAACATCGCGTCCACCCGTGTGATCCTGATGTACGGTCACACTGGCGACGGCGCTGCGGGTCAGGTCGTTGACGCCTTCGGGCATTTTCTGGTGGGTGGCAGCTTTGCCATCGGTATCGTCGTTTTCGTCATTCTGGTTATCATCAACTTTATGGTCATCACCAAAGGTGCCGGGCGTATTGCCGAAGTGGGTGCACGCTTTGTCCTTGACGGGATGCCGGGAAAACAGATGGCGATTGATGCGGATCTCAACGCCGGGATCATCGGTGAGCAGGAAGCGAAAAAACGTCGTAATGAAGTCACTCAGGAAGCGGATTTCTACGGTTCGATGGACGGCGCCAGTAAATTCGTCCGTGGCGATGCCATCGCAGGTTTACTGATCATGGGAATTAACGTGATCGGCGGGCTGATGATCGGGACGCTGCAACACGGCATGTCTTTTGGCGAAGCAGGATCCACCTACACGCTGCTGACGATAGGCGATGGTCTGGTCGCGCAGATACCGGGGCTTATCATCTCTACCGCAGCCGGTGTTATCGTGACCCGCGTGGCGACTAATGAAGATGTCGGCGAACAGATGGTCAGCCAGCTCTTCAATAACCCGCGCGTGATGGTACTTGCCGCAGGCGTCATCGGTTTACTGGGCCTGGTTCCCGGCATGCCGAATTTTGTATTCCTGCTGTTCACCGTCGCCCTGCTGGCGCTTGCCTGGTGGATGCGCGGACGTCAGATGTCTGGAACGGACAGCCAGCGACGCGCCAGCAATAAAGAAGGGCAAGCCTCTGCGGACAGCGAGCCAGATGCAGCACAAACGACCGAAGCCTCATGGTCCGACGTTCAGCATGAAGATGTGCTGGGGCTGGAAGTGGGCTACCGTTTGATCCCCATGGTAGACAGTGATCAAAAGGGGCAGTTGCTGACACGTATTCGTGGGATCCGCAAAAAATTCGCCCAAGACATGGGCTTTTTGCCGCCCGCTGTGCATATTCGTGACAATCTGGATCTGGCGCCTACGGATTACCGAATCCTGCTTAAAGGCGTTGAAATTGGCCGGGGCGAAACCCAGCCGGAACGCTGGATGGCAATTGATCCCGGTTGTGCTGAAGGTGAACTGCCAGGCGTGCCTTGTCAGGATCCTGCTTTTGGTTTACCTGCGATATGGATTGATGAGGTGATGCGTGAACGCGCGCAGACACTCGGCTATACGGTTGTCGATCCGAGTTCAGTGATCGCCACGCATCTGAATCACCTGATTTCCTTGCATACAGAAGAGTTGTTTGGCCGTCAGGAAACTCAGCAACTGCTGGACAGGCTGACCAAAGACATGCCGAAACTGGTAGAGGATCTGATCCCAGGTGTCATTTCGCTGACCACTTTCCACAAGGTGCTTCAGAATCTACTGGCGGAACATATTTCTATTCGTGACGTCAGAACCATCATTGATACCCTTGCGGAATATGCAGGCACCATTACCGATCCCGACGATCTGACCGCACATGTGCGCGTCCGGTTGGGACGTGCTATCACGCAAAAATGGTTCCCCGGCAACGCAGAAATGCAGGTGATCGGGCTGGATCTCAATCTTGAAAGGCTGCTGACCCAGGCAACGCAAAGTGGCAGCGCGATTGAGCCGGGCATTGCGGAAAATATCATCTTGCAGACAGAGAAAGCGATTTCGCAACAGGAAGCCATTGGTGCACCACTGGTTCTGCTGGTGAATCAGCCACTTCGCTTTATGTTATCGCGATTCCTGCGGCGTGTTTTCCCGCAACTGGCGGTGTTATCCAATCAGGAAATCAGCAACAACCGCACTGTCCGGATGTCTTACATCATCGGAGGCAAAGAATGACATTCAGGGTGCTGATGCTGGCTTCTTTGTTTCTTTTCCCGCTGGATGCGCCAGCCGCCAGCGGTTCGTGGAGCGGCACATCGGCCGGGGGCGGCGTCAGCGTTGGCGGACAAATATTATCGAGCCGTCCGCTCAATCCGACGCTACCGGCCGGGGCGCGGCTCAGCCGTATTTCATGGCGCATCTCGTTACTTTCGCCTCCGCCACCTGGTTTGCAGATAAAACTGTGCACTCAGAACCGGTGCGTGTTACTCGATTCCCTGTCGGGGAATAAGCAAGTCACCACCTCACTGACCGCCAGCGGGCCTTTTTATTTTGTTTATTCCGTAGAAAGCCGGGGCCAGCTCGCGCCAGCCCTCAATGTGATAAAAAATCAATTAACGATTAATTATTATTAACAAGTCACTATGACTCACTAAATTACCTGTTAAAAATAATCAGGTTGGTGCGGGGGCGAGAAGCGCTGATGAGAGGGGTGTTCAAATCAGGCGAAGGCTATATCAGGATTAACCAAAATAGCCTCTCAGGGGATTAATGGAAAGCTGAGGTAAATTGTGTTGAATAAGCCTCACTGCCTTTTTTCCCTCGATGTAAAGATGACATTTCTTTTTTTAATACATCCAGACGATTTCTCAGTGTTTTTTCAATTTCGTCTTCATTCTCAAGCAGGTTTCCTAATATCATCGCCAGACTGGATTTCTCCTCAGGCAAAATATCGTCCGGCTGATTCGCCAGCACCTCATGCAGCTGAGTAATATAGACTTCAGCCATCTGGATGAACTCCTCCCATTTTTCCTGCTTCACCATTTCGAGAAGATCTAAATTTAGCTGATAAATACCTTCATAATCGCCATACACAGTCTTACCCATAAGTTTCCTACCTTTTCTTAGGTTCAATTTCCTTCCAGGTCGTGGCAAGGTTGGTCAGAATTTCACTCACGCCCGTGAGCAGTTCGGGTTTATTTTGTCGGTTTGCCTCCAGTAATGTTCGCGACATATACTCATACAGCTGCTCAAGATCCTGAGCGATATGCTGACCTTTCTCATGGTCTAATGATGTCCTGAGCCCGTTATCAATAATATTGATCGCTCTGGAAATCATCTCCCCGCGTTTGGCAATATTGCCGGTTTCAAAATAGATCATCGCCCGCAATACTGCGCTTTTCGCGCCCTCCAGCAACATAGTGATCAACTCGTGGGGCGATGCGCC
This sequence comes from Rahnella bruchi, assembly GCF_003614975.1. Taxonomy (GTDB): domain Bacteria; phylum Pseudomonadota; class Gammaproteobacteria; order Enterobacterales; family Enterobacteriaceae; genus Rahnella; species Rahnella bruchi. Next base: position 67,743 of record NZ_QZWI01000013.1, read on the forward strand.
CGCCAGCTGACTTTCCAGATCAACCTGAGCGTAAGCTTGCGTTCCAGACTTCGAATACATGGTGACTCCGTACAACACACGAAACAGGCAGGAGACTGTCATCCCCTGCCCGTCATTAAGATTAAAGTGAAGCTAACAGGCTGCCCATCTGATTGCTCAGGCTGTTCATTTTGGACATCGTACTGTCGAGATTTTGGAACTGGATACGATAACGTTCCACCTGGGCATCGATCAGTTTCTGCGTTTTATCCAGCTGGGTTTGCATGATTTTGACCTGCTCATCCAGCCCCTCTGTCGAGGTCTTAATAATGCCTTCCGATTTAGTATCCGGATCACCGACATACTTTTCGACGATGGTGCTCAATTTCGTCGCCAGGCCTTCTTTTTCGCCGCGCCCCATAAACATGTCAGCAATGCTGTCAGGATTATCGGCAATGGCAGAATCGAGTTTGGTTTCATTGAGCGTCATCTGACCGGTTGCGGCATCAATTTTGATCCCTAAATCAGCCAGCGCCGTGACATCTGCATCAGAATCGCCGTATATACCATTCACCGCAGTACGCAGTTCTCCGACCATGCCACGCAGGGTGGAGTCCCCCATCAGCGCGCCGCTGTCACCATTCTTATTGGCAACATCCTCGTCTTTCAGACCCGAGGTATCATTGGGTACATACTTGCTGGCGGCTGAAGTCAGCTTCAATAACGCGTTGTATTTCTCTACAAAATCTTTAACGCTGGTCTTAATAGCCGAATTATCACGGGTCAGTGTCAGCTGTTCCGGCTCGGTGGTTTCCGACTTGGCTTTCAGCTCCAGCGTAACATCGGTGATGATGTCTGAAATGTTATTGGTAGAGCGTTCATAATCCATACCATCCACAGTCAGTCTGGCATTCTGCGCCGCTGTGACCAGTTTCATGTTATCGCCATTACCGCTGCCGTCATCGCCACCGCTTGAGGTATCGAGGATATCACCCAGCGCGGTATCGCCATCGACTTTCACCGTCATTTCACCGTCAGTGCCCGTTTCTTTAGCACTCAACACCAGCTGATAACCCTCATTAGTCCGCTGTACAGAAGCTTTCGCTCCGCCGTCGGCTTTGTTAATCGCTTTCGCAATCTGATCCAGCGACGTTTCATCGTCTTCCAGCGTTACTTTGGTTTCTTTGCCATCACCGTTAGTAATAGTGATAGTGCGGGTAGCGCCGTTTTGTTCACCCAGTGGGACGTCAGATTCTGGTTTACCGTCTGTTTTAAGTTTATGCGCCACGGCCAGCTGTTCGATATGTACTGCGTGGGTGTCGGCGCTGGCGCCTGTACCGGCTTTCGCGGTGAAGGCTTTGTTGGTGCTGACCGACAGCGTATTAAAGGCATCATTGGTCAGTTTTTTTACGCTGCCCTGAAGAGCAGACATTGAGCTGGAGATTTGACCCCATGCAGAAATTTTTGATTTATAGGTGTTCTGCATCAGGGTGTAGGGCTTAAGGCGCATCTGTTCCGCAGCCTTAATTTGCTCGAGCATTGCACCGGTATCCATACCTGAACCGATACCTATCGATGAAAACGAAGCCATTAGATTCTCCTATATAGAATATATTTTTCTTTAATTGCACGTCTTAATTAGATATCGGTGATAACGATATAAAGTTTAATTTTTTGGCATAACCACATCAACCTAAAGACGGCATAAAACCATTCCCTTCTTCTTTTCAGTCAATAGAATTCACCAGAGCGTAATTATTCGCGCATCTCAAAACTCCCACTCGTTAAAATAGCGACAAAAATTGCATTATTTCTGCGAATTGGCAGAATAACGGTATTATTTTATTCACTCAGAAAAATTTAACATTGTTATTACTCGTTTTTACATTAAGGATGTCTATCAGTCAATCACAGTGTTATGGGCATAAAAATCTATCCTATCAGATGAATTGCGCACACAAATAAAACCATTTATCCAACTAGCGATTTAAATCAAAAATAATTAAAAAAATGTTTTAGTGAATTCTATTACCACCGATGTTTTTAGTATGCGAAACGAATTACGCATCACTAATTGCAATACGTTGCAGTGTTTAAACATCAATATCTGAGGAAATAGATATGGCACAAGTTATCAATACCAACGCACTGAGCCTGGTCGCACAAAACAACCTGAATAAATCACAGTCTTCACTGGGCACTGCAATTCAACGTCTGTCTTCTGGCGTACGTATTAACAGCGCAAAAGATGATGCCGCTGGCCAGGCCATCAGCAACCGTTTCACTTCTAACATCAACGGCCTGACTCAGGCTTCCCGTAACGCCAACGACGGTATCTCCATTGCGCAGACCACAGAAGGCGCGTTGGATCAGGTGAATGACAACCTGCAGAACATCCGCCGTCTGGCTGTACAGGCACAGAACGGAACTAACTCCGAATCTGACCGTAAATCCATTCAGGACGAAATCACTGCACGTCTGGCTGAGATCAACCGTATCTCTGAACAGACTGAGTTCAACGGCGTGAAAGTTCTGAGCCAGGACCAGACTCTGAGCATTCAGGTTGGCGCTAACGATGGCCAGACCATCGATATCAACCTGAACCAGATGAACGCTACCACGCTGGGCATGGACGGTTTTGATGCCACTAAGGTCGCGTCTAAAATGAGCGTAGGCTCAAAAGTGGCTGATTCTACCGGCACCATGAGCGTCACACTGTCTTCCGGCGACATCGATACAATGAAAACTACTGCATTCGGTACCGGCGGCAGCGGTGAAATCTATGCCACTAAAGACTCTACCGGTGCAACTGTCTACGTGGCAGTGGGTACAGACTCTACCGGCAGTGCAGTGGCTAACATCATGACGCCTACCTTCACTCCGGGCGCCGCGGGTGCTCCAGACACGGTAACCTTCGCTTTAGGCGCAGCAGCAGGCGCTGACGTGATGGCCGGTGTGGGCCAGCTGAAAGCGATTGATGACGCCCTGTCTCAGGTCGCCGATTTACGTTCAGGTCTGGGTGCTGTTCAGAACCGTTTCGATTCTGTCATCAGCAACCTGAGCAGCACAGTCAACAACCTGTCTGAATCCCGTTCACGTATCCTGGATGCGGACTTCGCTTCTGAAGTTTCCAACATGAGCCGTGCAAACATCCTGCAGTCTGCCGGTGTGACCGTGCTGGCACAGGCTAACCAGGTTCCACAGAACGTTCTGTCTCTGCTGCGTTAATTGCTCTGAGCCGTACCCAACTCCCTGTCTTAACGGACAGGGAGTTTTTTATTATTAATTTCCCAAAACCTCTGATTTATAAGAACAGGAATACATGAGAACTACCAAAGCAATACATACCAAAACGATGGATATCAAAACGGAAGATGACTTTATCGGTTATGACAAGAACCATCATTGGTCGCGGCAGTTTAAGGTACTGAAATACCGTGATGGTTTTTTCAGCACACTCCCACAAAAATTTTTCAGAAACTGGCTGGATGAGGAATCGAACACAGGAACATTTTATATTGGTAAGGGTTCCGGTTTGGGAGTGGGATCCATCGTCAAATACGATTCAGGGATCCAAAGCCTGCGTGTGGGGCGTTTTGTTTCCGGTGGACTGAGGTTAAAATTCCTGCTTAACGGCCAGCATGAGATGAAAACGCTATCAACAGCCATATTCGCCGGATTTGGACAGGGCCTGACAAACGCACCGCCCCCGCAGTATCAAGACTCCATTATCAAAAACGATGTCTGGATTGGCGATGAAATGATGATGCTGGGCGGCGGGATTATAGAGAATGGCGTTGTGATCGGTGCCCGTTCCCTGCTGCCACCGAATTTCCGCTCAGAACCTTACGGTATTTATGCCGGCAGCCCGGCAAAACTCGTCCGCTTCCGCTTTTCAGAGAAGGTACGTGAAGCCCTGATCGACATTGCCTGGTGGGATATGCCTAACCTGTTCTCCTGGGTGAAAGAGATGAACGGCTGTTTTACCTTTGATCTGACACTCGATGAACAGAAAACGCTGGAGATTCTTGCGCTGGTAAAAGAGAAGAAACAGCTCTGGCTCAGGGATCATCAGCAATAAAAAAGCGGCAGAATAATCTGCCGCTTTTTATAACTCATACTGACTGACTTTTCAGCGCACTGACTTACGCAGTCTGAGGGTCTGCTTCAATGTGAAAAACAGCCACCATGCTTTCCAGCTGCGTGGTTTGTTCGTCCATTACCGCGGTAATGGCCGCCGATTCTTCCACCAGCGCCGAGTTCTGCTGTGTCACCACATCCATCTGATTGATCGCCACCGACACCTGCTGGATCCCCATATTCTGCTCTTCAGAAGCCTGGGTAATATCCTGCATAATTCCACTGACTTTGCTGACCATATCGACAATGCCGGTGATGGTATTTTTTGCATGATCGACACGTTTACTGCCCGCTTCGGTATCCTCAACGGAAAGCTCGATAAGACCACGAATTTCTTTCGAGGCATCCGCGCTGCGCTGCGCAAGGTTACGTACTTCACTGGCTACCACGGCAAATCCACGCCCCTGCTCACCGGCACGTGCGGCTTCCACCGCGGCATTCAGCGCCAGAATATTGGTCTGACTGGCAATACCGTCAATCACTTTAATAATGTTGGCAATCTGGGTGGCATTGCCGGCGATTTGATCCATTGAACGGACCACATCCACCATGATGACAGACCCGTCGTCGGCCATGATTTTCGCTTCCGTCGCCAGACGGTTGGCCTCACGGGCATGCGCGGTATTATTCTCTACCGTAGTTTTGATCTGCTCCATGCTGGCCGCCGTCTGTTGCAGAGCGCTGGCCTGCTCTTCGGTGCGGGCAGAAAGGTTATTGTTGCCGTCGGCAATCTCAATCGCGTTGTGGCGAATGTTCACCGCCACACTTTTCACTCCACCAATCATTTCCACCAGCGCAGTGCGCATGGTTTCAATGCCACTGAAGAGTTTGCCCATTTCGTTACGGCCATACTCCGGCACTTTTTTGGCCAGCTCACCCTGACTGATTTGCGAGAAGACGTCGGTGGCTTCAGACAGACGATTGAGGATCATACGCGTGATGTAGCGGGTAAGTGACAAATAGACCAGGACGAACAGCGCGACCAGACAGGCCAGTGTCGCCCACAAAACATCATGCAGGAAACCGGCACGGTCCTGATATTCATCCATTACTGCTGCGCTGGTTCGTAAATATTCTCCAGTCAGCGCTTCAAGCTGAAGCAGCAGCTCGTCAGTTTCATCAATGATTGAAGCGTTATTATCTAAATTGCTCGCAAAACCCAAGTAGTTATCCAGAACCCGGTTTAAAAGAACGCCGGTTTTTTCAGATACTGTCTGGATCTCGACCGAAGATTTTGGCGTTTTTACCCACTCAGTAATATTACGGCGTATTTCCTGATTATCCTTTTGGATCGACGCCATCCATTCCGGCCCCGGATCTTGTTGCGTCAATGTGGAAACTTTTAAAAATAAAACGTCGCCACGGATCACCATTAATTTGTACATGGCTTCATCTAATACGGCGACGCGGGAATGTAACTGAATAGAGTCGTCGAAATTACTGCTGGATATGCCTGAGATCCGTAAGCTCAATCCGGCAAGCACCAGAAATGAAAATGCAATGACATAAAGATGTAATTGCACCATCTTTTTAATACTCATAAAAGATAGCAAAATAGCGTTCCCTAAAATTTTTAAATGGAGATCAACAAAGAAATGAGGATATTCAGCCTTATTCGAATTCAGCTTCAGCCAGTCTTTCAACGATTTGCATTTCATCGCTGTTGAGCAGCTTTTCTATATCAACAAGGATCAGCATACGTTCATCGAGAGAACCTAAACCGAGCAGATATTGCGTTGAGAGAGTCGTAGTAAAATCAGGGGCGGGTTTGATCTGCTCTGTCCGCAGCGAGAGCACATCAGAGACGCCGTCCACCACGATGCCCACCACACGGTCACACAGATTAAGAACGATGGTGACGGTCTGCTCATTTATCTCAGCCGATTCAAGCTGGAATTTAATCCGCAGATCAATAATCGGAACGATCACGCCACGAAGATTGGTCACACCGGCAATAAAATCCGGTGAATTGGCAATACGGGTCACCCGGTCATAACCGCGGATCTCCTGAACTTTAAGGATCTCTATTCCGTATTCTTCTTTGCCCAGCGTAAAAATCAGGTATTCCTGATCCACATTATTTTGGCCGAATTGTTTTTCACTTCCTGAGAAATTCATGCAATACCCTCACGTGGTCGGTACAAGTTGATTTTGTTTTCCAGCGAGCCGCTTATTTTTGCAAAGCGTAATCAGTGCCACGACGTCAAGGATCAGTGCCACACTGCCGTCACCCAGAATGGTGGCCGCAGAAATCCCCGGCACTTTGCGATAATTCAGCTCGAGATTTTTTACGACAACCTGATGCTGACCGATAAGCTGATCAACCAGCAGGGCATAACGACAACCGGCGCTTTCCAGGATAACGGCGATCCCGTCACTGGCCTGTTTCGCTTCACTGTCAATGTCGAACACCTGATGCAATTCAACCAGAGGCAGATATTCTCCCCTTACCAGCAGCATCTGTTCATCACCCGCCATGCGGTATAAATCTTTCTCAGAAGGTTTGAGTGATTCCATGACCGTGCCGAGTGGCAGGACATAAATTTCGTCGCCGACACGTACCGACATACCGTCGAGAATGGCCAGCGTCAGTGGCAGAATAATGCGGATCGTGGTGCCTTTATCCTGCTCAGAGTGGATCTCAACGTGCCCGCCCATCGCAAGAATATTTCGGCGAACCACATCCATACCCACACCGCGCCCGGAAACATCCGTGACTTTTTCTGCGGTAGAGAACCCTGCCGCGAAGATAAGCATCCAGACTTCTTTATCGCTCCAGTTATCACTGACCATGAGCCCCTGAGAATACGCACGCGCCAGGATCTTCTCGCGATTTAATCCCGCCCCGTCGTCGGTCACTTCAATGACAATGCTGCCACCATGATGCTCCGCCGATAACGTCAGATTTCCTTTCGCAGGTTTGCCTTTGGCCTCACGCACTTCAATGGATTCGATGCCATGATCAAGACTGTTGCGCACCAGATGCGTTAATGGATCGATGATCCTCTCGATCAGGCTCTTATCCAGCTCGGCTGAACCGCCCTTCAGGGTCAGTTCGATCTCTTTATTGAGCTTACTGCCCAGATCATGCACCAGACGCGGGAAGCGGCTGAATACATACTCCATGGGCATCATGCGGATCGACATGACCGATTCCTGCAAGTCGCGCGCATTGCGCTCCATCTGCACAATGCTGCTGATCAAAGTGTCATGCACGGCGGGATCCAGAACACCCGAAAGCTGTGACAACATGGCTTGTGTGATGATGAGCTCACCGACCTGATTGATTATCTGATCCACCTTCTCGACCGCGACCCGCAGGCTGCCTGATTCCGCGGGCTGTGCCCTGGCTGCCGGTTTAGGTTTTACTGCCGGGGTCATCGCGACGGCGACCGGCTCAGGAGTTTTTTGTTCAGTGATGTTATGCACCGGCGCTAAAGCAGGCGCTTCCGGGGCCAATGCGGTCTGCGGCAGGTCAGTTTCGCCAGTGGCGTTGCCAGCCGTAATCCTGATTTGCTCCGGTTCTAGCACAAAACACAGCACGGCAAGAATGTCATCTGCACTGACCTGAGTCTGAAGCTGTATCTCCAGCGTATTATTATGTGCCTGCGAACTGACGATCTCGCCGAGGTTGGCCAGTTCTTCAGCCATGAGTGTTTTATCAGAATCGGATATCGCGCTGAGCATAATGGTCAGCAAACCGCCGTTATCAGGCGGCGCAGGAGGAGAGGTTTCAGGAATTGCCAGCGCAGTAGCCGGTGTGCTGAGTTGTTTTTCATCCAGAGCAATCTGACGCAATGCTTCACAGATATAACGGAAAGTTTCCTCATCAGGTGTCTGCGAGGATTTATACGCATCAAGCTGATCTTGCATAATGTCTTTGCTCTCCAAAAACAAATTGATGATGTCGCTGTTTAGCCCTAATTCTCCACGTCGAGCATCATCGAGCAGGTTTTCGAGGATGTGCGTCGTTTCCTGTAATACCGTAAATCCGAATGTTCCCGCCCCGCCTTTAATCGAATGAGCAGCGCGGAATATGGCGTTCAGCATTTCGGTATCTGGCGAATTAAAATTAAGCTCCAGCAGATGCTTTTCCATATCAGCCAGCAGCTCATCAGCTTCATCAAAGAAAGTCTGGTAAAAGTCACTCACGTCCATTTTGATCACCTGTTACCTGAGAAGCGCTTTGTGCAGGGTTAACCGGAATGGCGGGGGCAGGCTGAGGCGCAGGCCCGGACGACATCATTTTCAGCTCAGCTTTAATTTTTTCACTGGCCTGATTATCAGAGACGTTTTGTAAAACGGTATCTTCATCAAGGATGGATTTCTCCTTCTGCATGCTCAGAACCAGCAGGCTGATACGCCTGTTGATAGGATCATCCGGACGCAGGTTTGATAGGCTCATTTTGTCTGCCGTGCCAATCACCCTCAGGAACTTGTTATCCGTCAGACCAGCGGCGACCAGCGTGCGACGGGAAGCATTGGCGCGATCAGAAGAAAGTTCCCAGTTGCCATACCCCGCTTCGCCGTTGGCATATGGCAAAGAGTCAGTATGACCGGTCAGGGTGATGCGGTTAGGAAGATCATTGAGAACCGGCACCAGCGCCTGAAGAATGCCGCGCATATAGGGCTCAGGCTCTTTGCTGCCGACTTTAAACATCGGACGCTCCTGGCTGTCGATGACCTGGATAAGCAAGCCATCATCAGTCAGCGACAGTCGAAGGTTCGACTGGAAATCACTTAAGCGGGGATCGTTGTGGATCAAGCTTTCGAGCTTGTCATGCGCACGTTCCAAGTTCTGTGCGTTCTTTTGTTTATCCAGTTGATTCAGGGTTTGGCGGAAAACTTCGCCGTCCTGCTTCGTGAAATCGTCGCCACCACCAGGAATGACACTTTCACTCAGACTGGATTTATTACCCTGCGACAGCGCCACTTTAAGCGGCATCTGGAAGTATTCGGCAATCTGTTCCCGCTGCAAGGGCGTTGAAGAAGACAACAGCCACATGACCAGAAAAAAAGCCATCATGGCGGTCATAAAATCGGCGTAAGCGATTTTCCATGACCCGCCATGATGTGCATGTTTATGTTTCCTGCGTTTACGGACAATGACGACGGAATGTGGCGCTTTGTTCATGATGCGCTTTCCGTCGCATTGCCTTTCGACTGCGTTTTTGCCTCACGAACATGTTCTTCCAGCTCAACAAAGGTCGGTCGTTCGGTTGAGAACAGCGTTTTACGACCAAACTCGACGGCAATCTGCGGAGCGTAACCATTCATGCTCGAAAGGAGCGTCACGCGAATACATTGCAGCATTTTGATTTGTTCACTGCTTTTCTGGCGCAGTAGCGAAGCCAGAGGCAGAACAAAACCATAAGCCAGTAAGATGCCAAGGAAGGTACCCACCATCGCATGTGCAATCAGTTCGCCAAGCTCTGCTGCCGGGCGATCGGCCGCGGCCAGTGCGTTCACTACGCCCATGACAGCCGCAACGATACCGAAAGCCGGGAAAGCATCTCCAATCACATTCAGGCTTTGTGCAGGCACTTCGTGTTCATGCTCACAGGTTTCAATTTCCTCATCCATCAGCGCTTCGATTTCAAACGCATTCATGCTGCCGCTAATCATCAGACGCAGATAATCGATGACAAAATTCATCAGCATGGCGTCAGCCAGTAAGCGGGGATAAGCAGAGAAAATAGGACTGTTATGCGGGTCTTCTATATCGTTCTCGAGAGTCATCATGCCGTTCTGCCGGGATTTACTCAGCAACAAAAACATCATGGCCATCAGATCCATATAAAGCACTTTGGTATATCTCGACCCTTTTAATAAATGAGGGATCGCTTTGGCTGTGGCTTTTATCGCTTTACCATTATTACCCACAACGAAAGCGCCCACACCGGCGCCTCCGATAATCAATAATTCTGCGGGTTGATATAACGCGCCCAACTGGCCACCCGTAATAACAAACCCACCGAACACAGTCAGAATAACAACCAGGTAACCAATAATAACTAACACATGTACTCCTTAATAATTAAATATCTTGTTCAGCCCCATGTGTTCGTTAGCCATGAATTTTGTATACGGGGAGGCCGTATCACTTATTGGCGACACCAGGTTGTAGTTTCTTGTTTTATGAGTTATCTCATCGCTGCGCTTAGAGATGGCTTCGCAGATAATTCAGGTATTTTACATTTTTTAATTGCACGTGACGGCGGGCTGCATAAGCTACATGTAAAAGGATTTTTTGAATGTTCTGATGTCACAACAAACCCACCACCGCAAATACAGCATTCTGTATGTTCTATAATTCCGCAATCAATGAACCGTAATAATGTCCAGGCACGAGTCAGACCCAAAACCTGTTTTTCACCAGGCGGCGTCGGGCATTGTTCCAGGTATAAACGATAAGCTTTAACCGTGGCTTCAATTGGCCGGCAAGGTTCTGTTTTTTGCAGATATAAATGAATATTATAGAACATAGATGAATGAATATTCTGTTCCCATGCCATGAACCAGTCTTCCGAAAAAGGCAGCATTCCTTTGGGTGGCGGGCATCCCCTGAGTTCTTTATAGAGTCTTAATAATCTTCTGCGACTCAAACTGGTTTCACTCTCCAGCATCTGCATACGGGCACCAAAGGAAATCAGTTCCATAGCAATCTGGACTTCTTTGATCTCTTCTAAAATACTTTTTTCACTCATAATCACAAACTCCGTTTTTCCATCAGGTAGGGGTAAGGTTTTGCTCAGAGAGCGAGTTAAGAAGGTTGGTAGATAAGATGATCCCGGTATGAATTTGCTGCAAAGCTTCAATGCGGGAATCTTTCGTCAGGTTATCTATCACTATTTCATTATCCACCCGCAGGCGGCAAATGAGTTGATTGGTAGAAGCCAGCTTTATCAGTTGCGGAAGTGAAAGTTCTCTCAGAGTATCAATTGTCGCTTCGGTCAGCCCCAGACGGAACCCCGCAGCAAATTTGTCTTCCCTGATTAATTGCTGAGCCAGTAGCAGGTAAGAGAGATTAATGTCATGAATTCTTTGAAGCTGTTCATCGATGTTATCTGTATTCATTTCTTCGTCACCACATCCTCACGCTGATGGCATGATGAGATGTAAATTAATTCGTTTGATTTTGATCAATAAATTAATCGATAAAGAAAGCACAGACTTTACGGAAACCCTGACATTCCTTTATCGGATAATTACTATCACCTTGTGATTGCAATTTCTTGAAAAATAGTGAGTTTTTCTCACCCTTTATTTTCCACATCCTGAGTATAAATTTCCACGCAAAAGCCACCGGGTAATTTTGCGGTAAAAACAGAAATTAAATACCCCGTCCCTACCCACTTCATAATGATGAATCGGTGAGGAACATTGTTTCAATATAATAACGACTATCGACTAAAAGCTCAATCTTTAAAGCCCCTTTAACCTTAAGAATTACTTTAAGCGCTACCTGGATTATTTGCACATAAGTAATAGTCACTCATATTACAAATGAGATATTTAACAATGATTCGCATTACTGTAATTATTATTACGATATACAATATTTTATTTAACAGCATCCATCCTGGCCCGTAACCGCTTAATGGCCTGACTGTGCAACTGGCTGACCCGGGTTTCAGTGATACCCAAAAGTATGCCGACTTCTTTCATGTTCAGTTCTTGCTGGTAATACAAATTCAGTAAAAGCTGTTCTCTTTCAGGTAATTCTCTAATTTCCTGACTGATTTTTTCCGTTAACTTCCCTTTCATTAACTCATGTAAGGGATCCAGCATTTCATGCTTCAGTCCGGGTTGTTCAACGTCACCGTTTTTTTCTTCCATCAACTCATCGAGAGAATAAAACTGACTGCTGTTCGTATCCACTAACATCTGCTGATATTCTTGCAATGATATTCCCATGCTGGTCGCAATACCTGCTTCTGTCGCGACAGTACCGGTTTCCTGCTCCAGCTTTTGAATAACAGCAGAAATTTCCCTGGCATTCGTACGTACTCTTCGCGGAACCCAGTCACGCTCACGAAGTTCATCTATCATTGCCCAGCGAACACGTTGGGTAATATAAGTACTCATTCCAATCCCTTTTTTGGGATCAAATTGATCAATAGCCGTTAGCATTCCGATTGCACCGGCCTGGATGAGATCATCCAGTTCAACGCAAGGCGGTAAACGAACCTGCAGGCGTAGTGCTTCGTGGCGAACTAAATAACGGTATTTCAACCATAATTCGTCCTTTTGCACTACACCATCATGGGTATAAATACCATTCACAATTACATTCCCAGCGTACAAGACAGAGCACAATTATTAGGGATCACGACAGGATCATATAGCCTGATAAGGCCAAACAATATTGCGCAATCCGGCACTTAAATTTTTTAATCACGTTAATAATCATCACGTCAGGGACTAAATTGGGCGTATTTGTTAACTATATTAATAAGAAATTAAATTCCTTTTAAAATGTTTCCCAATGACCTTCGTCTGTATTTTTGCTGATCTCGGCGCTGCGTTTAACGGACAGGGCCGGTAACTGGCCGGAAGCTTTATTGCGCACGGAAACTTGCAGGCCCTGAGCTGACTGCTCATTAATTTTAAATTTGCTGACGATCTTCTCCAGCGTCTCGGCCTGAAGTTCCAGATTATTTGCAGCGACCGCGGCTTCTTCAACCATGACTGCATTTTGTTGCGTAACCTGATCCATCTCATTCACGGCCTGGGCAATCTGATTGATTCCCGCACTCTGTTCGTCAGATGCTGAGGTTATTTCGCCCATGATATCGGTCACTTGTGTCACCGAATCCACGATATCACTCATCACCGTTCCTGCGTTGTCCACCTGCTGGGAACCGGTATTCATGTTATCAACACAAACCGTGATTAACTGGCTGATTTCTTTCGCTGCATCGGCACTGCGCTTAGCCAGATTTCGAACTTCGCCTGCGACCACCGCAAAACCGCGTCCCTGTTCACCGGCCCTGGCCGCTTCAACTGCGGCGTTCAGCGCAAGAATATTCGTCTGATTAGCAATGCTGTCGATCACGCCGTTGATATCGGCAATCTGACGGGAACTGCGGGTGATCTGCTGCATAATCTCGTTGAGGTTGAGCATCACATCGCCACCTTTACGCGCATTTGCACTGGCACTATCTGCCAGCTGGCGCGCGGTGTGGGCATTGTCCGCATTCTGACGTACGGTCGTTTTAAGTTCTTCCATACTGGCGGCAGTTTCCTGCAATGCTGAAGCCTGCTCCTCGGTACGCGCTGACAAGTCATTGTTACCCTGTGCTATTTCCTGCGCGTTGGTGTAGATACGATTGACACCTGAATGAACGCCGGAGATGGTTTGTGTCAGATAAACCCGCATTTTTTCCAGCTCAACCAGCATCAGGCCCAGTTCATTTTCATTACCGGTATCAATTTTTTGTGTGAGGTCACCGCCAGCAATGACTTTGATAGATTGCGATGTCTGCTCCATCCGCAGCACCAACGCCCGGCGCAGCCAGATGCGGATCATCAATGTCATGATCACCGAAGCGGAGACAACCACAATGGTCATCACGATCATCTCGTAATAATTTTTTTCTGCTCCGCTGACATACTGGTCATTCAGCCCACTGGTGATATCGCTGTAAGCGTCAATTTTATCCCGGAGCAAATTCCGCTCATGTGATTCACTTTCGAGGTTATCAGGAGAGCTGACGGGATCAGAAATGTAGTCCAGTTTCGCCTGCGCTAAGCTGAGCACATGGTCGAACTGCTTATTAAGGTCAACGGCTGCCTGCTTCTCTTCTTCGGTATTAAACGGCGTTACCATAAACGTTTTCATATTCGCCTGCGCTTTGACGAAGATATCGCGGGCGGTATTGATCGCTTCCGGATCGACTTTCCGGTTCAGGCTGGTCTGAAGCATCAGAGCGTTCACATATGCCAGCCCACCGTTGAGGTTAAAGGCCGCGCCTCGCATGGTATCGATGTTTTCGGTTGAATTCGTAATACGGGTAAAATTGTTTTTTGAGGACATGGCATTGAACAAACTGAAGGCCATCACCACCATCAGAAAAATCGTGAGGGTAGCGATAACCCCGGTAATGCCAGTCGATATTTTTAAATTCTTAAACATAATTACCCTTTATGTGAAGCTGGTTGTCGCTGCAGGCTTACATCAGAGAAATCAAATGCCCGTATCAGAGAACGCCGCTATTGTGACCAGTGAGCTAAGAAATAGCTCACTGAACTTCTTGTAGGAAAATTCCCATGCCTACATATTGAAGATGTTCATCTTCTGCATAGTCTGAAACACCATCATTGAAGAATTCAGAGAAAACTCCGTCATTTTTGACTGACCAATCAACGTGATGAAAGTGTTGTAGTCAGAGCCCACGGTCTCTTGCAGTCGGGATTCCACATTGATCTGCTGAGTCGCAGAGGACATATCCAGTGCATCAATTTGCTGGAGGTTAGTCCCCACTTCCGCCTGAACTCGCCCGAGATTATCGATACCTTTTTTGACCGAGACATTGACCGCATCAAGAGTGTCTTTCAGGGCCTGACGGGCCGCATCATCACCATCATTAATCGGTGTATTCAGGGCGGCGATGGCTTTATCCAGCGCGGCAAATAAATCATCGCCGGACCCACTCATAAAGACGTCGCTGCCCAGATGTCCGGTTTGCATTTCAGTGCTGTCGGCCACAATCTGGGTGGCTGGCGTATCGCCGCCCACATAAGTTCCATCAGGCTGATAGGGACGCGTAGCGGTGTTATAACCCGAGAAAATGTAACGACCACTGCTGTTCTTCGTATTGGCCAGATCCATCATGTTGTCGCGGATACCCTGCAACTCAGTCGCCAGAGCCTGACGGTCAGCATTGGAATAAGCCCCGTTTCCGCCAGCCACAATCTTTTCACTCAGACTCTTGGTTAAAATATTTCCCAGAGAGCTCAGCGTGTTATCTTCAAGTTCCAGTGCATTCTTGGCATAAATACGCGCCGTATCGAACTGCTGCATACTGGCTAAAGAATTCTGATAAATAATCGCCTGAGCGGCCCCGGACGGATCATCAGAAGGCGTCAGTAACTTCTGACCGGCAGATAGGCGCATAGCGATATCATTGCCGGTATTCATTGCCTTCGAGAGGCTGTCGATATTGTGCTGGAACATGTATTGAGTGCTTAGACGCATCACAATCATCCTTAATTTGTCGTCACACTACCGGTGACAAAATAGTGGTTAACGAAGACTCAGCAATGAATCAAAGAGAGTGTTAGCTGCCTGAAGCACCTGCGCATTTGCCTGGTAATACTGCATATACATCTGAAGTTTGACGCTCTCTTCCTGCAAATCGACACCCGTTTTGGACTGCTTTTCAAACTCAATAGCTTGCTGGGCTTTAGAAGTGGTTTCATTGTCTGCTTTCAGCGCCGTCATTGAAGAACCGACAGAACTGACCAGACTGGAGTAGGCTTCAGTCAATGTTCCATTGCCGATAAGCGTGGCGGTTTTGATGGCAATCATGTCTTTGATATTCTCGTTGTTGCCTTCCTGACCGGCCTCACTTGCAGCAGCAATTTCGTCACCTTTGGTGATCGCCACACTAAGTTTCCCCGCAGCACCCGCCGTCGGGTTAAGCACGAAGCTGTCACCGGCCTGCGGCGTGCCCTGTGGTTTAACCGAAATACCTTCAAACTCCAGCTCACCGCCCGCACCGGGGGTCGGGGTGATGGTTCGCCCGTCTTTGGTTTGCACCTGCCAGTCGGTTCCGTCAAAGGTCAGGGTGTAATCCTCAGCCTTCACGTTGCTGATGTCGGTAAACGTGACATCCAGTGAACCATCACCGGCATTGCCCCGGTTAGCCAGCGCAGTCGGATCGGCGATATTGAAAATATCTTCGCCTGCGTTGCCGTCCAGATCGAAACCGGCCTTGTTCACTTCATTGAATTTATTGGCCATCTGCAATGCGAGCTGATTAAGCTGATTACGCGCATCGACCAGGTCTTCATTACGAAATTTGAACAACCCGCCCAGCTTACCGCCGCTCATTTTTTCTTCATCAAGCAGCATTTTATTGCCGGAAGCATCGACGTAAGACACCACGGTTTTCGAAGGGTCCTCCGCTGACGCAGAGGCTTCCAGCTCATAAGAACGGTCGCCGTTAACCAGCTGCATCCCGTTAGATAACGTTACATCCACACGACCCGTGGTGATGTCTTCGTTAACTTTGATCCCAACCTGCGTGCTCAGACGTTCCAGCAAAGCATCGCGCTGATCGAGCAGGTCAGCAGGCAGGTCGCCATTACGCGCATGAATTTTTGCGATTTCTGAATTGAGTTTGGCGAGCTGTTTCGCGTCGGCATTGATATCCGAAACGCTTTGCGAGATGAGCGTGTTGGTGCTTTTTTCCAGTCCGTTCAGCGTATTGCTGTTGGTATTGTACTGATAGGAAATCGCTTTGAACTGGGAGAGTGCCCCCTGACGCGCAGCCTGGCTGGCGGGATCTGCACTGATTTCTTCCAGTGATTTGAAAATATTATTCAGAGAAACCGAGATATTACTGGTGTCGTCACCCAACATATTATCAATCTGGGTGAGCTGCTGATAACGACCGACCTGAGATGAAGATTCGGTGTAGGCGCCACGCAACTGGTTATTCACAAAACCGTCGTAAGCACGTAAGACACCATCGACCTGAACACCATAACCAAAGAAGCCAGAGCCGGTGGTTCTCCCTCCTGCTTCACCCAGAATAATACTCTGCCGGCTATATCCTGGCGTCAGGCCGTTGGTTAAGTTGTTGCCAACGACATTCATCGCTGCTTGTGCCGAACTCAGCCCACCCTGGGCCAAATGGAAAAGATTCATACATCACCAAGATTGTGTTCTTTGCAAAAGTTCTTAGCGCCTTATCCAGAATTATTCTCCAGGAAAATTCGCACCCTACATAATTAATCGGAACTTCGAAAATAAACTAAAATGCTAAATGCTAAAAAATTGCCGAAAGATCGGTTTTATAGGCCTTCAGCCCCTGATCGATATTTCCTTTCACCTGCGCAATGATGCTGATTAATTTCTTCGCATAGGCAGGGTCTGTGGCATAGCCACCAGACTGCAACGCATGGGCTGCTTTTTCCGGTGTGCCGGATTTTGCAACATGTTGATAACGTTGATTGTTAACAAGAAGAGAGGTGTAATCTGACAAGGCGTCGGAATAGGAAGGATATACCCTGAAGACCGCTTTCACCTTTTGCGCCGAGCCATTGATAAATTCGGTGGTGGTGATTTCTGTCCTTTCGCCTTTCCAGTCCGGCGTTGCTTTGATACCAAATAAATTGTGACTCGGCTTACCGGACGCAGTAGTAATTTCCTTATTTCCCCAGCCTGACTCGAGCGCCGCCTGAGCAATAATCAGCTGATGCGGAATACCGCTTTTTTTCGCTGCCGCGATAGCCGGTTCAAGCATGCGGGAAATAAAGTGCGTATTCTTCTCAGGGCCGCGGGAATATTGCGTTGCCGCCGGTTCAGCCTGCGCAGAAATAAAAGGGACTGCTGGGGCATTTTTCTTAAATAACGCCCCGTTCAGACTGTAAGGTGCGGGAGCAGAACCCGGTGTGTTTTGCACCGCCACCGCCTCTCCTCCCATTTGTTTCACCATCATATCGGCAAAACCCAGCTTACTTTGTTCGGCGATATCCTGAGAAATCTGCTGATCGTACATGGAGGTAAACATGTCCGATTCCTGGCTGTGCATCAGGCTGTCCTTAAATGACGCATCCCGCATACTTTTAAGCATCATCTGGATGAACATCCCTTCCATCTGCTTAGCCGCGGCTTTTATCCCTTCCGGTGAATTGCTTTTTACTTCACGTTTCAGGGCATCCAGACCACGCACATCAAAGGCTGCGCCGGTTGAAAACGGAGGGGTACTCATCAGTTAGTCTCCAGCTTCGCGCGCAAACAACCGGCGCTTTTCATGGATTGCAAAATCGACATCAGGTCATTCGGCGTTGCGCCAAGACTGTTCAGTGCCCGAACAACGTTATTGAGATCCGCACTGGTATTCACTCGTTGTAATGAGCCACTCTGCTCGCGAACGGAAATCTCCGTATTCGGCGTCACCACTGTCTGACCGCCACCAAATGGCGTATCTGGCTGGCTGACCTGATTGGTGCGCGACACCTCTACCGTGAGATCTCCCTGAGCAACCGCACAGGCATCGAGTACCACATGACGGTTCATCACCACGGAACCGGTACGTGAGTTCACAATGACCTTGGCATCCATGATGCCAATGCGGATCGGTATGTTTTGCACGTCAGCCAGAAAGCGGACTTTCGCCGCACTGCTCGCCGGAGCAAAAAGTTTCACGGTGCGCGAATCCTCAGCAACCGCTGTCGAACCGCCAAAGCGACGGTTAATCTCATCACTGATCTGCTGGGCAACGGTGAAATCATCATCGTTAAGCTGGAGTCGCAGAATATTTTCCTGCGCAAAGCTGGCAGGCACTTCACGCTCTACCGTCGCCCCCCCGCTGATCCTGGCGCCATTCAGCTGGTTCGTTTGCACCCGGCTTCCGCCACTTTGTGCGCCCGCGCCGGACACCAGTAAATTCCCCTGCGCCAGTGCGTAAATCTGATTATCCACGCCCTTAAGTGGCGTCATCAGCAACGTGCCACCACGCAAACTCTTGGCATTACCGAGGGAAGAAACCACTACATCAATTTTCTCACCGGGGCGAGAAAAAGGTGGCAGATCGGTAGTCACCATCACCGCAGCCACGTTCTTGAGCTGCATATTGGTGCCCGCGGGCACGGTAATTCCCAGCTGAGAAAGCATGTTACTCAGGCTTTGAGTGGTAAAAGGGGTTTGCATGGTCTGGTCACCGGTGCCGTCCAGACCTACAACCAGTCCGTAGCCCATCAGGGAGTTGCTGCGAATGCCCTGTATGGAGGTCAGATCGCGAATTCGCTCGGCCCAGGCGTTCTGCGGCATGATAAAAATCAGACCAAAGAACAAGCTCAGGCAAAAAGAGATAAATGAAGTTTTCATGAGCTGTTATTGTTTAGCCATTCATTAATAAGGAGAAAGATTCAGGAACAGGCGTTGTAACCAGCCCATCTGTTGCGCTTCATTGATGTATCCGTTACCGACATATTCAATGCGGGCATCCGCCACCTGCGTGGAAATCACCGTGTTGCTGCTGCTGATAGTTCGCGGATTGACCACGCCGGAGAAACGAATAAATTCGGTGCCCTGGTTAATCGCGATTTGTTTCTCGCCGACCACCCGCAGGTTGCCGTTATCCAGCAATTGCTGAACAGTGACAGTGATGGTGCCGCTGAACGTATTTTTGGCCGCAGCCCCCCCTTTCCCGGAGAAATCATTTTTGCCACTGATGGAAGTTGCTGCGCGGTCGCCGCCCAGTAATCCGGCCAACATGCTTGGAACGGCATCCACGGAAAGATCGGTTGAACCGCCCCGGTTGGCATTCGCGGAAGAGCTTTTGCTGGCGCTGACATTTTCCTGCAGCACAATCGTCAGGGTATCGCCCACATTTCGGG
Source organism: Rahnella bruchi (assembly GCF_003614975.1). Taxonomy (GTDB): domain Bacteria; phylum Pseudomonadota; class Gammaproteobacteria; order Enterobacterales; family Enterobacteriaceae; genus Rahnella; species Rahnella bruchi. The sequence continues at coordinate 87,435 of NZ_QZWI01000013.1, forward strand.
GTCTGCGGTCTTCGAACATCGGCTGATAGCCGTAGCCCATAGCCTGCCCTGTCTGGAATACGGAACCGTTCGCCGTTGTCATCGCCGACGGCGTGGGTGTGGCAGTCGTCACTCCGTCAACCAGAGGTTTATGCGGGATATACGCACATCCGTTGAGAAACAGAATCAGCACCACCGGCAATGCCCGCTGGGCAAAGGGAGGGAAAGTCAGGGAATAAAGCTGGTTTTTCATTTCATCCACTACGGCGTTAAACAGCCATAAAGCGGCCCCCGTCTGCAGGACAGAGGCCGGGCTTATGGGTGCTATTGGGCTTAATTAGTCAGTTAAAGCTGGGACAGGCGTTGCAACATCTGATCAGACGTTGTGACCGCTTTGCTGTTAATTTCGTAGGCTCGCTGAGTCTGGATCATGCTGACCAGTTCTTCGGCTACGTTGACGTTGGACGCCTCGACATACCCTTGTTTCAGACTGCCACCGCCATTAAGGCCCGGCGTAGTCTCATTTGGCGCACCAGAAGCCTGGGTTTCGCGGTAAAGGTTTTCGCCTATGCTTTCCAGACCCGAGTCATTTATAAAGGTGCTCAATGTGAGCTGACCGATCTGCTGTGGCGCGGTTTGCCCCGGAACCGTTACGCTGACGATACCGTCTTTACCGACAGTCAGCGTTTCAGCATCCTGAGGAATATTGATCGCGGGTTGGACCTGATAACCGCTGGCAGTGACCAGCTGGCCATTCTGGTCGAACTGGAAAGAACCATCACGGGTATAACCGGTGGTTCCGTCCGGCATCAGCACCTGAAAGAAGCCGCTGCCGTCAATCGCCAGATCCTTGCTGTTATTCGTCGCTGTCAGGTTGCCCTGACTGTGAATACGCTCGGTTGCGACAGGACGCACACCGGTCCCTAGCTGCAATCCCGAAGGAATGGTGGTCTGCTCGGAAGACTGAGCGCCAGGCTGGCGCAGCGTCTGATAAAGCAGGTCTTCAAATACTGCACGCTGACGTTTGAAACCCGTGGTGCTCACGTTTGCCAGGTTGTTGGAAATGACATCCATGTTGGTTTGCTGTGCTTCAAGACCTGTTTTGGCAATCCATAAAGAACGAATCATACTGAAATTCCTTTTTGCCGGGCTTAGCCCATGCTGAGTAGCTGGTTAGCCTTCTTTTCATTGTCATCCACTGCACTGATGACTTTCATATTCATATCGAAACCACGGGCGGTTGCGATCATCTCGACCATTGATTTAGCCGGATTGACGTTGCTTCCCTCCAGTGCGCCGGGGATCAGCTGAAGATTCTGATCCGCAGGCAAAACGGCCAGACCGGCATTGGGAGAAGTGGGCGCAATATGAAATAAGCCATCATCACCGTGGGCCAGATCCTGAATGCTGGCATTGACTATTTTCAGCCGCCCGACCTGCGCCAGCGCCGTTGGTTCATCACCAGCGCCCAGCGCAGTAATGGTGCCGTCCGGTGCAATGGTCAGTTCGGATTGCGGAGGAACGTTGATCTGCCCTCCGTCGCCGATGACCGGCATTCCCCGGATACTGAGCAAACCTTCACTGTCGACCTCAATGTTGCCCGCGCGGGTATACGCCTCGGTACCATCAGGCAGCGCAACACTCAGCCAGCCGTTTTGCGGCAATGCGACATCAAGGTTTCGGCCCGTCTGATTGATGGCGCCCATGGAATCATCATGATAAGGCGTGGATTCAGTCACCAGCGTGCGGGTTGCCACAGAAGGACCATTCACCGGCACCGCGCGATAGGCGGCAAGTTGTGAGCGGAAACCCGCTGTGGTGGCATTCGCCAGATTGTTAGACGTCACAGCCTGACGATTCAGGGCGGCATTCGCTGCGCCCATAGCGGTATATATCGCGCGATCCATATCAGCCGTTAACCCAGGTTAGCCAAGATCTGAAGCAGTTCAGACTGGGTTTTGATGGTCTGTGAATTGGACTGGTAGTTGCGCTGGTAGACGATCATATTGACCATCTCTTTACTCAGATCCACGTTCGATGATTCGAGACGATTGCCGAGTAATTTCCCCAGGTTTCCCGTTCCGGCGATACCAGTCGAAGGCTGCCCGGACTCAGGTGTTTCGGCCCAGCTGTTATCACCTTTCGAAGATAATCCACCGGGATTGGTGAAGTTTGACAGCACCACCTGACCCAGTAACTGCGACTGACCGTTACTGTAGCTGGCAATAATCTGGCCGTTATCACCCACGACATACCCGTTCATCAGACCCGGCGCATAACCGGTGGTCGTCGGACTGCCCATCTCCGTATCAGAGGCCTGCTGTGACATGCCGGTCAGATCTAAATTAAAGTTAAGCGCTGCGGCACCGTTGTATGCCGCGCTTTGAATGTTCAGATTCGGTGAGTTTGTCGTCAGTTCCCCGGCGTTAGTAAAGGTTAAATCAAGCTCGCCGTAGAGCGTTTCTCCACCGTCATCGAGTTTGGGAGACGTCGCGTCGCTGGAATACGCTTTCCAGGTGTTATTCCCTGTTTTCACGTAATAAATGTTCACGGTATGTTTATTGCCGAGGCTGTCATACGCATCCATCTGCGAGACAGAACTGTAAGTTTTGTTATTCGACGGATCGAACGCATTGGCCGGATCGGTCTGATCAATGGCCTCGGTTTCTGAATTCAAATTGCCTTTAAGACTGCCTGCATCAGAGGCGCGTGCTGGCATCTGTCCATTGGGGATTTGAATCGGGCCGACTGGCGCGCCGGGCTGAATGGTAGGCGGGTTACCTGTGGCCTGATAGCCGGTCAGGAACATCCCCTGGTTATTGACCACATAACCATTTTCATCCTGCTTGAACTGACCGTTACGGCTGTAGAACACCGCGCCAGCATCATTGGTCAGGCGGAAGAAACCGTTGCCCTGAATGCCCATATCCAGTGAGCTGTTGCCCATTCCCAACACACCATCACTGAAGTTTTGGTTAACCGAGGATACCTGCACACCCATGCCGATTTGTGAACCGGCAAAGACGTCTGCGAAGGCAATAGAACCCGATTTAAAACCGACAGTCTGAGAGTTAGCAATGTTATTGCCGACGACATCGAGAGCTTGAGAAGCCGCATTTAAGCCGCTGAGACCTTGAGAAAAACTCATTATTATTCATCCTGAACGCTAGAAATTAATGAAACACTGAGACCGAATCACTCAATCAAATACACTTTGCTTAATGTCGTACTGCCATCGAGACCGAGCTGTAGCTCCGCACTTCCGCTGGCAAATGAAACCCCTTCCACTTTGGCTTTTTTCAGGGAAACAATTTTTGGCGTATTGCCGTCTTCATTGGACGCTGCATAGGTCACTTTGAAAGAGCTGTTCTCCTCAATGACGGGCTCAGAAGGTTTAAAGTTGGTCAGATCGTCATAGGTAAATTTATTCACCCCGGCTTTCAGATCTTTTAGCTCAGCGGTGTAAGCATTCCCTTCTTTATCCGTCAGCGTGACCGTCACGTTGTCGGCATCACTTTCCAGACTGAAAGAGAGATCCTGTTTGCTTTCTGTGATGACGGAATCCCCTTCGACATACACAGAACGACCGACCCATTGGGCAGAGTTCATCTGCTGCATGCTGTTCACCAGGAAACCGACGCCTTCGAGTGTACCGTTGAGTTTTTCAACGCCCGCTGCGGTATTAAACTGCGCAAGCTGAGAGGTAAGCTGATTGTTATCCATGGGATTGGTGGGATCCTGGTTTTGCATCTGAGCCACCAGAAGTTCCATAAAACTCTGCGAGAGGTCGGCGGCACTGTTGCCACTTCCTCCTGAATTACTGACGTTGTTATTGCTATTCATTACCGGCGAAACAGCCATGATTAAGTCCTTATTGGCCCAGCGTTAATGTTTTCAACATCATCGATTTGGCGGTGTTCATCACGTCGACATTGGCCTGATAACTGCGAGACGCGGAGATGGTATTCACCATTTCATTCACGACATTCACGTTAGGCATCCGTACATAGCCATTGGCATCGGCCAGCGGATTCGAAGGCTCATAGACTTTGCGATCAGGCTCGTCACTTTCGACGACGTCACTGATACGCACGCCACCGATTTCCTGACCTGGTGCACTGTCCACCTGGAAAACCACATGCTTTGCGCGATAAGGTTGGCCGTCGGGTCCGACGGCGCTGTCCGCATTGGCCATATTGCTGGCGCTGACGTTTAATCGTTTTGACTGAGCCGCCATGGCGGAACCTGAAATATCAAAAATACTCATTGTAGACATGACAATTATTAACCCTGACTGATGACACTCATCATGCCTTTAATTTGTGAACCGAGAACGGTGAGGCTGGTTTGGTATTTCATGTTGTTATCTGCGAAACTGACGCGTTCGCGATCCATGTCTACCGTATTACCATCAGCACTGGGCTGATCCGGAATGCGATAAAGCAATTGTCCGTTATCTATTGCCGGCGCTACCGCGGGAATATGATTTCCTGAGGTTAAAGACAAGTTCAGAGGCCCCTGTACCGGCGTATTCCGCTCTACGGCACTTTTTAACTGCTCTGAAAAATCAATATCTCTGGCCAAATATCCTGGCGTATCAACATTGGCAATATTGGATGCCAATATATTCTGACGTTGAGTCAGTAAACCGAGTGCTTCCTGCTGGAAACGAAGCGCATTATCGAGTTTATCAAGCATGAAAAAACTGACCTCTGCCTTATGAAAATTAACGAATGCATTCTATTGGTGAATGATTCAATTTTATACTGCAAGGATAAGACAAAAATAACAGCAATTAGCGGGATGGATTTTGACGGGTTATTCAAAAAAATCCATCCAGATAATTAGCGTCATAAATTTGCGCATTTAACACGTTAATAAAGTTAACTTCTGGCATATACTTTTGATTATCAAAAATTGATAGCCAAGGGAATTACCCTCCGTTATACAATATAAGGTTTGTAAAACTCATGGTTTCATTCCACCGTTTTATTAAAGCACTGCTTACCGGAGCATGGATATTATTTCCGCTCGGTTCAGGGGGCACGCAGGTCTTAGCTGCATCTGCGGATCTCAGTCAGCTGGAATCACAAATTACGGCGCTGATTAATCTGCCGCATGGCAAAAGCGTGGAAAACACCGTGGTTCGTACCATAAAAATCCTCACGCCCGCAGAGCAACTCTCTGCTCTTTGCGCCGACCCGGAACTTTCAGTCGCCGGCAATAATACGCGTCTGACCGGCAATAAAAGCGTAGTGGCACAGTGCGGTACACGGCGCAAATTCATTCAAATTTCTGTACATGCGCAGGGGACATGGTGGACCGCCAAACATACGCTTAAACCTGGCAGCGTGATCACCGCCGACGACATTCAGGTACGAACCGGTTCGCTGGAAAGATTACCTGCCGGTCTGATTTTCGATCCGCAACAGATTATCGGTAAAACCACCACGCGCTCAGTCAGCCGCGGACAAGCCCTGACTGGGAACCAGCTGCGTAAAGGCTGGGCTATCGTTTCCGGACAGGAAGTTGATATCCTCGCGACAGGAAAAGGCTTTCAAATCAGGAGTAAAGGTAAAGCACTGGGCAGCGCCGCTGCCGGACAGCCCTTGCGAATGGCCACCCGTTCAGGGCAAATTATGACTGGCGAGGTCGATCCACAGGGCTATGTGAAAATTAATCTTAAAGAATAATTTTAGTTTTTCTGAGTACCACCGATATTTAAAATATACCGCGAGGTCGAAATACAAATTATCGAGGAACACCATGAGCATAGACCGCACGCTACAGCCTTTGTCAGTCACCGCTGTTAATTTGCAACAGCAGGATTTGAAGATGCGTCCAAGAACCGAAGACGCCAGTTCAGCGAAGATGACGAACAGCGAAAACTCCGGTACACAGATTAAATTAAGCAAACTGACGCAGGAAATTCAGACCGACAGTTCACGTGATGTCGACTACGATCGGCTGGCAAAAATTCGTGCTGCGATGGATGCCGGCGAGTTAACACTTGATCCTGATGCCATTGCCCATGCGCTGGTTGACGATATATTTCAACTTTCATAAACCCTGATAAAGATAGTAATGAAAATGGAAAATCTACGTTCTATTCTGCTGAAACTACAGGACTCTTTGGGCGAACTCGAAGCTATTCTGGTAGAAGAAGTAAATCAATTAAGGCGGATTCAGATTAACCCTGTTTCCCTGCAAATTGTGTCTGATAGCAAAAGTCAGTTACTTGCGACCATCACTCATTATGATGACTTGCGAAAGCAGCAGGAAAAATCTTTACATCTTTCTGCACCCTATCAGCAGAATGCGAGATTTGCCTCTTACTGGAATAACATTACCCGTAAAGTGAAAAATTCGAATGAGCTCAACATAAAGATTTATGAATTGCTCGAATTGCATATGCAAAAAACAGACAATTTAAAAAAGCTCGTCAACAATGCAGGGGCGACATCTTCTCTTTACAGTCAGGAAGGGCAGTCGAATACTCCGCCATCTGGAAAAGTTTATAACATCAGCGTGTAGCGCACAGAATATTCATTCTGTAAAAAAGTTCGAACTCGTTGTTCCACTTCAGGCTTCTCCCCAGAGAAGCTTTTTTTATTTAAAACTATCGTTCTATTTGCGAACACTTTCGTCCTCTCTTCGCCCCTTCTCTTTATCATTATTTCCTCTCAAAAGCCGCTAAAATAACCAACGCAAAAGATGCGGAAAAATAATCAGGATTAATGAAGTGGCAAAAATAATACTGCGCAGTGGCTATCTGGATGATTTTACCGCGCTGGGCGAAAACGGACAGACAATATTCGACAGCGCAATCCAGATACGCGAAACACTGCGCCTGCGAAAACAACAGGCACTGCTCAGTTGTCTGGCAATCCCTCAGCGAAACGATGCGCAAGATAAAGTGGACTGGTATGCGCCGCATGAAGGCACGTTGACACAATGGGCATACGCCAGTGAACAGCAGCGCGACAGTGCCCTTCGTTATCTGGAAAACGCGGTGGCGGCAGCCCGGGCACTCAGTCAGCGCTGCCTGGCAGCAGACAAAATACAACTTCGTCTGCTGGGATCGTTGCTGACGAAAGTGCTGCATTTTCCCGCCAGCCAGCACATTTATCTGGTGGATGATAAACCGGTCATCACCTTCTGGGGATTTGCCTCCCTGAACGATACCGCCCGTGAAGATATTCTCGACTGTCTGCGTCAGACCCTGCTGCCGGAAGAAGTGCAGTCCGTAGAGACTGAGCCAGACGACTCTATGATCGTGCCAGAGCAGAAACTGGAAACAGAGCCAGATCAGGATATTGCGCAGCATGATCGCGTCACACTGAGCCAGAATGAGACTCCGCTTCTGAGCGGTGCGATGACATCCGTGCCTGTGACAGCTGAACCTCCTGTTGTGCAAGCCTCTCCGCTGCCTGACACACAGAAAGTGAAATCTGTCTGGCGCCAGCTGTTGTTGAAAATCTCCCTGGTCGGGATCTTATTTATCGTGCTGCCGCTGGCGTGGCCGCATCTGTCTGCATTGCTGCCGTCCGTATCTGTCTCACTAACCCCTCACAATCCTTCAGAATCCGCTGTGACATCTGCGAATGCAGAACCTGAACGCCCGAAACCTGTCGTGCCAATAAACTTACCGCTGCAAAAAGCGGAGTTTGTGCCAACCCCGGCAGTAGTGACGGAAAAACTCAAAGAGCCTGATGTTGAACTAAAGGCAGAGAAAAACCCGGAAACGACAGTGGATAAAAACGCGTTGTTCCTCCCGGCCGGAGAGGTGAAAGCCGGTTCAGTGACGTTTATGAATGGCCGCTGGAAAGCCAGTATTGACGTTAACAACCCGCTCACCAGTAAACCGCCGGGCTTGCGCTATCAGTTCAAAAACGGTGAAGGCAGCATACAAATTGCACGCAGCAACAAGGTGACCTGTCAGGCAGGGGTGTATACAGGGTTGATGCCGAGCGGCAACTTGCTCATTAAAAGCCGCAGCAAAGCAAAATGTAGCGACAACAGCCGATATCAGGTCCCGGAAATTACCTGTAAGCAACCTCTGGACGGCGCAGCACAATGCACCGGCCGGTATGAGGATGACACTGTGGTACCAATGACGCTGACCAAGGTGGGTAACTAAATCATGCTGGCAAATCTTATTGACTATCAAAGCGCAGTGACGCTAATCCGCGACAGCAGTATCCAGTGCCTGGACTTTGGTCTGAACCCTGTCACCACAGATCCTCATGGTGGTCGGTTTGTTCGCCATAGCGTTAACGGCCCGCTTTTGCGTCTGCGCCACGATCCTCTGTCAGACCGCTTTACCCTGCCGGGCGAAAATGGCAGCGAACCGGAGATCGTCAGGCCGGAGCTGACTGTCGGACTCGAACACTCCTTGCAGGTACTGGACGGCGTCTGGCTGCCGTTACCCTTTATGCGTTTCAGCCCGCCACGGGCTTTCGTTAACAGCCCGTCGAACTGGGCTCGTATGCAGTTCAAACGCCTGAAAACGCCGGATGCGTCGGGTAATATCCTGCGCCTGTGTCTGGCTTTTGATACCAAAGTACAGGCCGATGAAGGTTCTGTTGTCGAACTCGCTCTGACCGAACGGGATATCCGCGATAGCATCCGCTTTGCCCTTGTATGGAAAGACCATGAAGTGGCTGAGTTTCTGGATAACACCTGGGTAGATGGCTGGCTGCGGGAAGCGTTCGTTCATCATGCGACGAAGCAGGAAGAACGCAGCACGCAAAGTCTCAACAGCGCGCTGAAAGTCTTCGAATATCAGGCGCATTACCTCAATATTCTGGAGATGGTGGGCACTCAGCTTTCAGTCCCTGAAATACAGATCATTACTCAAACGCTCAACACCCCGCCAGTGCCTGTTGATCTGATCCTCGACGTCGGCAATACCCATACCTGCGGAGTGATCCTTGAAGATCACGGTGAAAAAAATGTCGGCTTACAGCAAAGCGCGGAGTTACACATCCGTTCTCTGAGCGAACCGCATCTGATCAGCGAGCCACTTTTCACCAGTCGTCTCGAATTTAGCGAAGCCAAATTTGGCAAACATCATTTCTCAATGGAAAGTGGCCGGGAAGATGCCTTCGTCTGGCCTTCCTTTGCTCGCGTCGGCGACGAAGCCAGCGGACTGGCTGCACAGCGTGTGGGTATCGAAGGAACCAGCGGAATTTCCAGTCCGCGACGCTATCTCTGGGATGATACGCCTTCCGCCCAAGCGTGGCGTTTCAGTCAGCTGACCGGTAAAACACCCCGTGAGCCCCGCGCCATTGCGCTGCCTCTGATGAACCTGATGAATGATGACGGCCAGCCTTTATACAGTCTGACGGAAGAAGAACGTCTGCCGGTTTTCTCGCCAAATTACAGCCGCAGTTCGCTGATGACGATTATGCTGTGCGAGCTGCTTGCACAGGCGCTGGCGCAGATTAACAGCGTCAGTCACCGCCAGAGTATGGGCCAGACTCACGCCCCACGTCAGTTACGCCATCTGATCCTGACATTGCCTTCCGCGATGCCTAAACCAGAGCGGGAAATTTTCCGCCTGCGGGTACAGGAAGCGGTGAAACTGGTCTGGGAAGCCCTCGGCTGGCAGCCCGAAGAAGACAATAATTCCATCAGTGCCGCATCACGTTTGCTCACCGTGCCCCTACCTGATGTCCAGATGGAATGGGACGAAGCGACCTGCGGGCAGTTGGTCTGGTTGTATAACGAGGTGGTCAATAATTATTCGGGTCAGGCTCCGATCTTTTTCGAGGGGATGGCCCGCCCTGACCGTCGGCTTGCCAGTAATGAACTGCCGGGCAAAACGTTGCGTGTAGCGTCGGTGGATATTGGCGGGGGGACGACCGACATGGCCATCACCCAATATCAGCTGGATGAGAGTGCCGGGCGCAATGTCCAAATCACACCGCAACTGTTATTCCGGGAGGGCTTCAAGATTGCCGGTGACGATATTCTGCTGGATATTGTCCGCCAGTGCGTTTTGCCTGCGTTTGAAAATGCGCTGCAAACGGCGGGGGTTACCCATACTGAACGGGTGATGGCGAAATTATTCGGGGAAAGCAGCGCCGATGACAACCGCGCGGTACTCCGCCAACAGGTGACGCTACAACTGTTTATTCCGGTCGGGCATGCCATTCTGGCCTGCTGGGAAAATTGTGACCCCGCAGAGACTTCCGCTCATTTTGAGGGGCATTTCGGCGAGCTTCTGCCTCATCCGCCTACGCCCAACGTTATCAATTATATACAGCAAGCCGTGCAGCCGTTGCTGCCTGCCGGTGCTCCCCGCTTTGACGTGCTGGATGTGCCTTTTTGTATTGAACTTGCAGCCCTGAAAGACGCGATGCTGTCGGGAAAATTCAGTCTGACCGCTCCTCTGCTGTCACTTTGCGAAGTGCTCCGCCATTACTGCTGTGATGTTCTTCTGGTCACGGGGCGCCCTTCCGGCCTCCCTGGCGTTCAGGCTCTTTTACGTTATCAGCAGCCCGTGCCAGTTAACCGGATCATCTGGCTGGACGACTATCAGCTGCACGAATGTTTCCCGTTCGGTCAGGCAGGCCAGCGGGTCAATCCTAAATCGACGGCGGCACTGGGCGCCATGTTGTGCTCTCTGGCGAAAGACCAGCGTCTGCCCGGATTTAACTTTAAAACCTCCGATATTCAGGGGTATTCCACCCTGCGTTTCATCGGGGCGTTAGGCAACAGTCTGGTTCTGGATGAGAAAGATGTCTGGTACAGCGACACCGATCTCGATGACCCAACGGCACGGCTGGATGAGAACGTCAGCTTCGCGCTACGCGGTGATGCCTGCCTGGGATCCCGTCAGCTGGCAGATGCCCGCTGGCCAGCGACGCCGCTGTATCAGCTGAAAATCACACATCCTGAAATGGCAAAGCGTATTGCCGGTGACACAGTCCTGCATGTCCGCCTGCAATATTGCCGGCAAAGCGGAGGCTTTACCCTGGCAGACGTGAAAATGGCGGATGGCAGCCCGGTGCCCAAAGATGCTGTGCAGCTAAAACTTAACACCATGGCCGGTAGCTATAACGGCATCCATCACTATTGGATCGACAGCGGGAACGTATATCTAAAATGAGTCAGCCAGGCATTCCATTCCACCCGCTCATGAGTTGGGTCAATACATCCCGTTCGCATTCAATGCGTCTCAATATTGAGGCCGATAGCCTGCTGGCCCGGTTAACTGATTTGCAACAGCGCCAGCAGAAGATTGATGATCTCGCTGCGGCGCCGCTGACGCTGGGACTTTACGGCACATCCGTCGCAGGCAAACACCATTTACTCAAGATGATCGTGTCTGAAGGGCGGGATCAAATTGATGTTTTGCTGGGAGGAAATCCGCTTAATTATCTGCGTCATATCAATCCGGAGAATACAGCGCCGTTGATGGCCGTGCGTTTCACGACGTCACCGATCGTTGTGATGGACAATCTTCCGCTGCTGCTCACACTGTTCAGTGAAAGTGAGCTGGCACAACGGCTCATCGTTCAGTACCAGTCTTCACGTCATCCCCATATTGTGGCGGACAGCAAAATAAGAGACACACTGAAAACCCTGAATCTGCACCGGCAACCTCATGAAATTCCGGGGATGAGCAGCACAGAGTTTATGTCTGTCATCCGTTGCTATCATCAGCGGGTTCACAGCTCACATCGTCCTGGTGACGCGTTGATTTACCAGATGGCGCAGCTGATACCCTTTTTAGCGCTGGCTGACCGGGCTACGTTGCTTTCAATGCTCTGGGGGGAACATATCACCCTGACCTCTCAGTGGCAGCAACAGGCGCAAAAACGGCATTATCTGGGTAACGCCATGCAGGTTCTTGCACCGGCAAGTCTGGTGGTAGACCACCTGCTATTGCCCAATAAAGGTTTCCTCTTCCCTGCCAGCGACAACGAACGCGGGCAAAATCAGGATGTGATCGTTTGCCCGCTGCATGATGGCGTACCGGGGAACAGACTCAGCATCTCACAGCAGGATCTGGCCAGTCTCAGCGCCGGAATAACCTTCACACTTAGCCACCATTCCTCTTTAAGCTGCGTGGATATCGTGGATATCGTGGATATTCCGGCGGATCAGCTGCCTCAGTATCAAGAGAATTTGCAGCCCGACACCCTGCTTATCTGTAACAGCGACGCAGGAAGGCAGAACAGAATGCCGGTAGCCAGGGCGCTGACAGACTGGCTGTCGCAGACCCAGACGCAAAAGCAGAATTCGCTACCAAGGCTCGTCTGGGCGATTACGCCGTTTGATGCACGTTTCATTCACGGCCATCATGCCGACGAATTGATACAGCGCATGATTACGCAGTCGGGAAAACATTGGGGAACGCTTCAGGCGCTGGACAACCGCGATATGTCTTGTCTGAATGACTGGTTGTCGGCGGCAATGGCAACGTCATGCCGTGACGAACGTGTGAATACGTTGCGTGACTCTCTCAGGCAACAGACTGCGGCACAATTCCGGCATTTTACTTCTGATGAAATTGCTTCTTCTGCCCAATACGAAGCACTGATCCGCTTGATGCAAACACAGATTGCCCGGCACGGAACTCTTATCAGCAGCCTGATGCTTTCACGCACCACTCTGCACGAAGCCTGGTTACAGCACCAGCAAACGCGCCCTCACCAGCCGGTGGCGCCTTTGATAAGCATCGATCTGTTTGACGAGCCGGAGACGGTGACGGATGTAATTCAGGAGGAAAATAGTTATGCCGCGCAGGTATTTGCACAATGGGTGAATCATTTAAGCCAGCTTAGCGGAAATACCGCCGTGGCAAATGCCAGCGGACTGGGATCCCATCAGTTGGCAAGTCTGTGCGATATTCTGGTGACAACGAGTTACCGCTTGGGGCTGCCGGTAATACTGGAAGAAACGCTGAAACAAAACGAAACAGACGCCGCGATGGCGGTGACCCATGCCAGTAATGTGCTGAACGACTTTGTCAGCTGGTTGGGATACCAACGGATCAGTGAAGAGCTCCGCCCGAAAAGTCGTGTGCAAAAAGACTCAGCAATCTTTACTCCGGCGCCGCAAGCCAGTGCAAACCAACGCCTGACGCAGCTGGGGGTTCAGACTTCTCAGGGAAATGAGCGATATATTTATGACTGGCTGGTGGCGTTACTGACACGGGCGAAAGAGAATGAGCAATGCCCTCATTCAGACGATATCAGCACTGAACATCGCGAAATACTCAAGACACTCTTATCGTAAAACGCAAAATACCCCTCCCTGTAAAATAAAAACATTGTTATTTAATCTACGGGGAAGGGAATGATTTGACTCAGGATGAATCTATCTGAAATAAAAAATAGGTGGTAAACAGGCTGGATTAACGCCCTCTCTCACACATCAGAAATATGCTTGAACAGAGATCAGGGTAATGTTGTCCCAGCTGATAGCAACCTTCCAGATACTCCGGGGAAATAATATCTGTTTGCAACAAATGGTCCCACTGGAAATTAGCCAGTGCTTTGAAGAAAATTCCGGACCGATGTACAACGTTGAGACCTGCCGCCGTCGCCTCGCGCTCCAGAGTGTCCAGACTATAAGTACACCGGTGGCCGTGTGCTGCCTCAGCCTCTGTCACGGCAGAGTTATGAGAAATCAGTCCCATTTTAACGGCAATCTGACGAGAAGGTGCATTCGCATTAGGGCAAACGAGGAAAAAGCGTCCGCCTTCTTCAAGCCACTCATCATTAATCCGTTTTAATAGTTTTACAGGTTCATCGATATGCTCAAGAACGTGAGTCAGAACAATATTATTATAACGCTTGGGTAATGTAGCCTCTTCAAACAAGGCATTAATATAGTGAACCTTATCTCCGAGTTTTTCCCGTGCTTGCGCTATTGCAACGCTGGACGCCTCAACACATGTCACGTCGTCAAAATGGTGCATAAAACGTTGAGTGAAATCGCCCTTAAAACTGCCTAATTCCAGTAAACTTCCTTTTATGAAAAAAGGCTCAAAAGAACGGATCATGAAAGGATGCATTACATCAAAATCAAATCCGTAGGCATATTGATGGTCAGGCGCATCATTTATTTCATTATTATAATCACGTTGTAAATTCATTATATTTCTCTCTACAAATTCATTGTCATCAGGATGGTGCCTGTGGTGTTGAACTCCGGGGTAAAACCCAGCTTCTGGTAAAGGCTCAATGCAGCTATATTCGCGTTATTAACTTCCAGGCTGACTTTCCCCACCCCTTGCCCATGAACCTGCTCAAGCGCATTTTTCATCAGAAGGAGGGCTATTTTTTGCCCCTGCAAAGCTGGGATCACGCTGACATTAGTAATATATGCACCCCGTTCTGGATTGTTGCAGTACAGGCATATCAAACCCGCCAGAACGTCATGATGCCAGCCCTCGATACACCGGGCGTGTCGGGTCACTTTCGTCGCGTACTCAGCAATGTTGACCCGGTGGCTCAGGGGGGGAATAAAGGCATCGTCACATATCATCAGATGTTCAGTGACCTGTGCGGCGCTTGCAGAGTCTGAACGGACAACAATTTCGCTCATGATAATTTCAGTTCTGCGAGGCCGAAGCCGTCGCGGCCAAAATCATTACCGTTATAAAGCAGATAAAGATGTCCTTCGCATTCAAAGATATGCGGATAGCACTGCATCTCGTCGTCCCATTCACCGGTCTCACCCAGCGCAGGCACCTTAGTGTCGTCACGGGTCCAGGTGATCCCGTCTTCAGAAAAGGCATATCCCAAACGATAACCACGGCCTGCGGCCTGGCGAAAATTATAAGATTCGCGATAACAAAAAAAGAGGTGAAAAAGTCCGCCAAAATGCGCCACTGTTGGGAGTGCCTGACTTTCCTGCGGGCCAAGCCGGTCAGGAATTATCTGATTCGCCTGCTGGCGATGCCATTCAATGCCATCCGCTGATTGGGCGTAACCAATTTTATAGGTACGGTCGGGCGGAGAGTCTGGCGCATATTGCTTCCACCCGGTTCCAAAGATGTACCACATATGGAATGTATCGTTAATCACCTTCACAAACGCATCAGCGACCAGGCATGGCTCATACTGGGACGCCGCCATAACTGGCCCTTGCCCGAACCGCTGAAATGTTTTTCCCGCATCCTGACTTGTCGCAAGCCCGATCGCGGTATCAACCGATACAGAAACCCGTCGGTTCCATCCCGTCGTAAAGGCCATGACTTTATTTTTGTATGGCACAACGTTGAAAGGGAAAATACCGTGTTCGTCAAAACATCCCTTTTCTCCCTGGCAAATAACGGGCTGCTGGTTGGTTGCCAGTACCTTTTGGAGTGTTTTATCCATATCAACATACGCGACATGGCTGATGTATTTTCCATTATGAGGGTCGGGAGTGCGGGTGGAAAAATAGATACGGATAAACGTTTCAAATACTAAAGTCTGAGGCGATTGTGCGAATAAACCCGGTTGCCCGTTCAGGACAAATTCGCCGGGCGTAAAAATTTTACCATGCCGGATCCATTGCCAGTTCATCGTAACTCTCCCTGTAATTGCGCAAGTCCAAAACCTTCGCGGCCTACGCCGTCACCCAGATACGCCATATAGATTTTGCCATCCAGTTCAAATACATGTGGATAACTGATCATTTCCGCGTCCCATCCTTCAGACGACACATCAATGCCCGCTTTACTGTCATCACGCGTCCAGTCAGTTAAGT
The DNA here is from genome assembly GCF_003614975.1 of Rahnella bruchi. Lineage (GTDB taxonomy): Bacteria > Pseudomonadota > Gammaproteobacteria > Enterobacterales > Enterobacteriaceae > Rahnella > Rahnella bruchi. Next base: position 103,128 of record NZ_QZWI01000013.1, read on the forward strand.
TTTCACTGGACGCATAGCCAATTCGATAGCCATATTGCTTGCCCCGGTAATCACTGCTGTAGCGATAACTGAAAAACATATGGTATTTGCCATTCGCAAAGAAGACATCCGGGCTGGCCTGAGCCTCATCTTCTTCAATACGACTTGCAATTAAATCGCGGTTGAGTTTTTTCCAATGAACGCCGTCATCTGAGGCCGCCATTCTTATTTTGTAAACAGGCTCAGCACGGCCCTCAACACTCTTCCACTTTCGCCCGGCGATATAAAAAAGTTGCCACTGGTCATTGAAGCGCCGAATTTTGGGGCCACTGATAACAAAAGGTTCTTCAGGAGAATATTCGATGACCGGCCCGCACCCGATCCTTTGAAAACTCTGCCCCCCGTCGTTACTGACAGCGGTACCAATGGAGACATTAAAAGGCACTGATTCACAACGCGTCCAGCCAGCATACCAGGCTCTGATCTGCGTTCCATCGCGTATCACCGAGACAGGATAGGTACCGAATTCATCAAACTCGCCTAATCTGCCCAGCGGAAGGATGGGGTTATCAGCGATGCGCAGCACTTTGAACAGGTCATTACGGTCGAGATCTACCCAGGCGGAATAACTGACAAACTGGCCATTCTTATCTGCAGGAGGCCGGCAGGAGAAATAAACACGAACATAATTATCGAAGACCAGTGTGGCAGGCGCTTGTGCAAAGGCACTGAGCCACGGGCGGCCGGTGACTTCCTGCGGAGTAAAAACTTTACCCAGCTTTTTCCATTGGAACATTATTCATACCAGAGAATAGTTATATTTGACACTATGGCGAACAGCGTCAAGAGAGTTGAACATCAGAACGTCGGCGATCGAAAGCCAAGGGACAAAAGTGGTTGAAAATTGACGATATTCTTCCACGTGAGATTGGATAAAACTCAGCCTGATCCCTTCACGGGCAAAGTCGGATTCGCTGTATAACTCTTTACCACCAATAGCATTGATATAATGACTTGCTGATAATGCCTTGCAGATTGATAAAACTTTGTCCTGGCCTTTTAAATTTTCGTTATCTGATACCGAAGAAGATATAATTATTTTTGTTTTAATATTGAGCAAAGAAGCGATTTTACACACTGAATAATGTAAGTAAGAAAAAAGATTATCATCTTCATATCTGATAATATCTTCAATCAGTGGAAAAACTTCTTTGAAATAAGGTGCTTTAGAATAGGCACCATGAAACTGATTAAGTAATTTCATTTTATTAAAATCTGGCGAGATAGCCCTTTCAGCGATATTCAAAGAATCAGCGCCTTTCATAAGGGGCAAGCTGAAGACAGAATCTTTGCCGTTGAGCAACATGCGATTTCGATTTATCCAGCCTTTTTTTGTATATTTAATATTATCATAGATAACAAACACATCAGCTGATGCCATCAGTTGAAAATAACCAATATAGGGAAGAAAATAAGGCTGCATAATAGCGACTTTCATACTTTTCCTCTCCTGAAGATCCCCGGTACTTAACGCCATCTGTGAGTAACAGGATACCGTATTTAAGTGGTCGCTAAAGCCTTAAACACGGCGCTGTTTCAGCGCTAATTTGGGCAACGGTCATGCAGACAGGCACAGCGAGAAAATGTGAGAAGATAATAAAAAGCCGCCTGAGAAGGCGGCCTGAAGACGATTTATTATCTGACCATCATATAATCCTGATGGACAGTGGCACTAATAATGGTATCGACAGCGGTGAAGAACTCTTCCAGGCCGTTGACCTTATTAAGGTCAACGGCACCGGTTTTATGTTTTCGAAATACAACACACTCACCGTCGTAGTCATAGTCGAAAAAGACCTCGCCCTCATTCTGGCCGGTTATTTTCAGCAGTTTTAATCTGAATGAATTATCTTTATAAGCAATCTGAATGGACTCACTGAAATCCCCTTTAAATTTAGAGGCATAGGTCTTTATTTCATTCATCTGTTCGAGATCTAATTTTCTTGCGTCGTTCTGCCCCATCGTCACTGCTCCCTGTTTTAAAAAGCGGCTTCATTGTCGCTTTCTGAATGAATTAATCGGAGAAAATCAGAGAAAATAAAGGGAGCGCAAAACGTTTTGTTCAAATTTATCCTGAGAAAGATGTTTCTGTTGTACGCGCATATTCCGCGAGTTTCAGTGCAAGGCAGTCCAGCTCAGCCAGTAACTGATTCACTGCTTCTTCACAGTCCTCCTCATTCTCACAGACGATTTCCAGCGTATCGCAGGCATCTGTCAGGTTCTGGGCCTTAATCACCTGTGCGCCCCCTCTTATCCGGTGAGCGAGGGCTTTCAGGGCGGCCAGATCCGCGGCGGAAAAAGCGGCCTGAACGTATTTTTTGTCCTGCGACATTCCGGTTAGAAACGTCTGCAAAAGTATCGCGAATTTTTGTGGATCTCCTTCCGTCAGTTGAATGAGCTCAGTTAAATCGAAATCCTTCGCTTTTGAAAGTGGCTCAGGAGGCTCTTCCTGCGACGAGGATTCATTGACGAACAACGACGCCAGCATAGCCAGCGTGGCAGGCTTAAATAAACAGGCGTTCATTCCCTCGCGAAGGCATTTCTGACGTTCTTCGTTCAGGGCATTCGCTGTGAGCCCGACGATTCTGACAGGCGTGAGTCCCTGAGAATGTTCGCTTTGGCGTATACTTCGCGTGAGTTCATAGCCATCCATCACAGGCATGTTGCAGTCGGTTATCACCAAATCAAACGTTCCGTTTTGCCAGAGTTCCAGAGCCTCACGCCCGTTTTGAGCTGCGGTCACCTGATGGCCTAATGACGCAAGCTGTAATGATAAAACTTCCCGGTTAGCGGCATAGTCATCGGCGATTAGAACATTTTGGTGTACCAAAGACAGAGCCGCTGGGATCGTTGCTAAAACAGGAGGCTGCCATTTCGCGCGATGCAACGGCAGTACAATGTTTATACGGGTGCCTTGCTGCAATTCACTTTTCAGCACTAAAGTGCCGCCCATCATTTCGCACAGTGTTTTGCAGATAAGCAAACCCAGCCCGGAACTTTGCTGCGATGAAAGAGTATTGTTTCCTGCCTGAGAGAAGCGGGAGAATAATTTCTGACTGTCTTCGTGGGAAATCCCGATGCCGCTGTCCTGGATTTCTAACGTCAGCTGCAGTTGTTCATCACTGATTTCATTCACACTGACGCAAACACGTATTTCGCCCTGTTCGGTGAACTTCAGCGCATTACTCAGCACATTAGAGATAATCTGTTTGAATCTCAACGGGTCAATGAGTACACCATAATCCAGCGGGGTGGTTTCACGTAAAGTAAATACCAGCCCCTTCCGGCGCGATAACACCTCAAACAAACGGCAGACAGAATGAATGAGCTGTCCGAGGTTATCAGTCTGTTCATTAAGGGAAAGATGTCCGCTTTCGGCACGCTCGATATCCAGAATATCCCCAATCAGTTCCAGTAAGCTTTGCGCTTCACCCGAGGCTGTTTTCAGGGAACGTTTATCCACGATACCTGCTTCTGCATTATTAGCCGCCAGTTCCAGCATACCGATAATCACATTCATCGGCGTACGGATTTCATGACTCATGGTGGTGAGGAATGTCGATTTCGCTTCGCTGGCCTGCAGGGCCCGATCTTTATCCGTTTGCAATCGCTCCAGTCGCTGCTGGCGTTCGCTGATGTCATACCAGCCACCGATAATGCCGATGATTTCCCCCTGCCCGGATCTGTAAGGCAGGATCCAATGATGGATTATGCGAAAGTCATTTTGGCTGATACGTAAAATACGGTCATTGACGATGCTTTCCCCTGCCTCAATGACCCTCCGGTAGCTTTGTTGCAACTCGTCGGCGCGTTCACCATTATCGCCCAGCACTTCATATACCGTTTTACCCAGCATTTCCTCTTTGGTGCTATTGAGCTGACGGAGATAACTGGTATTACACAGCAGCAATTTCCCTTCACGATCGCGCACATAAATAGGTAAAGGTGTGCCGTCGATCAGGTCCTTCATAAAAGTCAGCTGATCATTAAGTTTATGCTCAGCCTTCACACGGCGTCGGATCAGGCTGCGTAACCAGATAATCCAGAACAATAGAAAGACGAATGACGCCGCAAGAACCAGAAATCCTCGCAGTAATTTACGCCGGTCGAAGTTCCAGAAATTGTGATCGACAATAATCTGACCGCGCCAGTGATTACTGAGTTCGCTCATTTGTGCAGGCGTTATCGTAGCGAGTGACTTGCTGATAATACTCAGCAATTCTGGCTGTTCTTCCGAGACGGCCATACTCATATGGAGTGACTGATTGCTGAATACTGCGTCAATTTTGACGCGATTTTTATAATAGTTATCAACAATAAAAACAGCTTCCGCCAGCGAGACAATTGCAGCATCGACTCTGTGATTATCTAGCAGACGAAACGTCCCGATGGCGTCATCAGTGACCAAAGGTTGCATCAGGGGGTAATCGCGGCGGATCACTTTAAGGATCGGATCCCGCTCGACCACGGCCACGCGCAAAGCTTTAGCAGAAAGCTCGCTGGTTGGAAGGATTGTGTCTGAACGGCTGACGATGACATAGCTGTCACGATAGAACGTGGGTGAAAAACTCAGTCGTTCTGGCGAAGATTGCTGGTGATCAGTAACCGCAATGGCAATATCCGCCGCGTTATTTTTTAGCAAATTTTCAGTTTCAGCTGACGTTGTAGTTTTACGCCAGACAAGCTGAAATCCAGCAATCCGGGCGACTTCCTTTATAACATCGGAATTAATTCCATGCGCCTGGCGGTCGGGACCAAAAAAGGAATAAGGCTCATTATTATCTTCCAGAGCGACCCGAAGCACAGGATGCTCGTCGCGCCACTGAGTTTCCTGCGCATTCAATAATGGGGCCATGCCTTCTAAACCCCTTTGCGATTTTATGCCCCAATACTTGAGAAGTTTCTGGTGATCATGGGGAGTAATTGATGTGAGAACCTTATTAATCAGGCCCAACAGTGGCTGTTCGTTGTCTCTGAGAGCAAACGCAAACTGGGTTTTTGGCAGGGACGCTTTGCTGCGAATGGAAATATTATTGAAGAAACGACGACCGGAGAGAAACTCTGCGCTGATGTTATTACCGAGGAAAAAGTCATTTTCACCGAAAGAAACCGACCCCATTGCGCTGAAATTGGAGGGATAAATCTTCAGTCTGATCCCCGGATATGCCTGCAATATCCAGCGGGGCGGCAGGTAGTGATAGACCATCGCCACTGATACTCCGTCGAAATCGCCGGTAAAATCGCGCGTCGCCTCTGAACGCCCGGCGAAAACAGGATTATCTTCAGAATAAGGAGCTGACGACACCAGCTTCTGCTCTGATGCTTCAAATCCATTAGCGGTGCCGAGAAAATCAATATCCCCGCGTATCAGAGCGGCAATGGCTTCCTGACGCGACTCAAACACTTTCACCCTGACCGGGATCCGCAGCGTATTACTGATAACTGTCGCAAAATCGGCAGTCACACCAGTGTATTTACTGTCAAAGTTGACGATATCGAAAGGCGGATAATCCGGTTCTGAAACCCCGAGCGTCAGTTCACCTTTTTGTTGCAGCCAGTTTTGCTGGGCATTCGTCAGAGCAATCTGTGGCACGGGGCCATTAACCTGCCCGTCCAGTGTCGCAAAATAAGGGTCTGCCGCCGTTGCACTGAAACTCAGCAGGGAAATAATGATCAGACAGACCGCCCGCCACATATCACTCAATCTCATGCCGTTGCGCCATTTCAGCCAGCGCCAGCACCGTACTGACGTTAAGTTTTTCCAGGACGCGTGACTTATAGGTACTGACCGTTTTTTCGCTTAATGAGAGAGATTCGGCGATTTGTTTATTGTTCAAACCATTCACCAGATACTTCATTACCATCATTTCACGATTGGACAATGCAGCCAGTTTTTGAGCCTCGCCCGTGAAAAACGTATTTTCCCCGGCGTCCAGAGTCAGCTGTGGGAAAAACGAATACCCTGCCATCGCCGCATTAATGACATCCGTCAGAATAGAAAGATTATCCTTTTTAGAGACATAACCCACCGCGCCTGCCTGTAAACAACGCAGTGTAAACTGTTCACTTTGCTGTGAGGAGAGGACGATGATTTTAGTGGGGATCTCTTTCTCTTTAAGGCGGCGAATCACGTCCAGACCATCCAGACCAGGAATGGCGAGATCAAGAATCATTAAATCAGGCTGATGCTTCTGACATTGCTGAACAGCATCAATACCATTACCGCATTCTGCAACGACCTCAAACCCTGCATTTATGACTAATAATCTGACACTGGCCAGTATGAAGGGGTGGTCGTCAACAATGATGGCTTTGCGCAACGTAATAATCTCTGAAGTAAGGGTAAAACAGAATCCGCTGCATTAAGGGGCGACATCCATTGATCTTAGCAGTGCTTTGCAGTGCGGGGGATAAATCCTGTGTGCAAATGATGTTAACATAATGCTAATCCGTTTCAGGATGAGCGTCATAAACAACAGCACCCGTGCTGACATAACGTCTCCGTACGTCAGTTTCCCTCCTTGTTACATATTTGTAATTTATCATATTTTTTCTTCGCACAGTTTGCGGGATGCTTTCCATTTTTAGCTGTGACAGCCGATTGCCCGCTGGGCTACTATAAGCGTCATTAAATGGCGGCCTGTATGTCAGAAAAGCCAATAAGTCGCTTGCGCCTAAAATGGATTAATAAGACTAAATCTATGACTGATAATAAAAATTTAGATGCCCACACCCCGATGATGCAGCAGTACCTGCGTCTTAAAGCAGAGAACCCGGAAGTTCTGCTGTTTTATCGTATGGGCGACTTCTACGAACTGTTTTATGACGACGCAAAACGTGCGTCGCAGCTGATGGATATTTCCCTGACCAAGCGCGGTGCCTCTGCCGGTGAGCCGATCCCGATGGCGGGCGTGCCTTATCATGCGGTGGAAGGCTATCTGGCGAAACTGGTGCAGCTCGGCGAATCCGTCGCGATTGCGGAACAGATTGGTGATCCGGCGCTGAGCAAAGGACCGGTCGAGCGTAAAGTCGTGCGGATTGTGACGCCGGGCACCGTCAGCGATGAAGCGCTGCTGAGTGAGCGCCATGACAACCTGCTGGCGGCTATCTGGCAGGACGGGCGCGGCTTTGGCTATGCGACGCTGGATATCAGTTCCGGTCGTTTCCGTGTAGCGCAGCCAGACGATCTGGAAACCATGGCAGCAGAATTACAACGCACCAATCCGGCTGAATTACTGTATCCGGAAAGCTTTGAAGCCATGTCGCTGATTTCTTCCCGCCGAGGATTGCGTCGTCGTCCGATGTGGGAATTCGAGCTGGAAACCGCCAAGCAGCAGCTCAATCTGCAATTTGGCACCCGCGATTTAAGCGGATTCGGCGTCGAGCAGGCTGCTCAGGCGCTGCGTGCGGCCGGTTGCCTGCTGCAATATGTAAAAGATACCCAGCGCACTGCCCTGCCGCATATCCGTGGTGTCACCATGGAGCGCCAGCAGGACGGCATTATTATGGATGCGGCGACGCGCCGTAATCTGGAACTGACGCAAAATCTGGCCGGTGGCGTAGAAAACACGCTGGCGGCGGTGCTTGATCAGGCCGTGACAGCGATGGGCAGCCGTATGCTCAAACGCTGGATCCACATGCCGAGCCGTGACACCAAACTGCTGACCCATCGTCAGCAGGCGATCGGCGCATTGCAGGATATCACCGAAGATTTACAGCCGGTGCTGCGTCAGGTGGGGGATCTCGAACGTATTCTGGCGCGTCTCGCCCTGCGCAGCGCACGTCCGCGGGATCTGGCCCGTATGCGTCATGCTATGCAACAACTGCCGGAAATCCGCGAGATTTTGCAGGAAACGGATGCCGGGCATGTAAAAACGCTGGTGGAACAAACCGGTGACTTTGCCGAACTGGTGGAACTGCTTGAACGCGCAGTCGTCGAAGCCCCTCCGGTGCTGGTGCGTGACGGTGGCGTTATCGCACCGGGCTACAATGCAGAACTGGATGAATGGCGCGCGCTGGCAGATGGCGCAACGGATTATCTTGATCGGCTGGAGATCCGCGAACGCGAAAAACTCGGACTGGATACGCTGAAAGTCGGATTCAACGGCGTTCACGGATATTACATTCAGGTCAGCCGGGGTCAGAGTCATCTGGTGCCCATTCATTACGTTCGCCGTCAGACACTGAAAAATGCTGAGCGCTACATTATTCCGGAGCTGAAAGAGTACGAAGACAAAGTGCTGACCTCCAAAGGTAAAGCCCTGTCTCTGGAAAAAGCGCTGTATGAAGAACTGTTCGATCTGTTGATGCCACATCTGTCTGCCTTGCAGCAAAGCGCAAGTGCGCTGGCAGAACTGGACGTGCTCAGCAATCTGGCGGAACGCGCGTACACCCTGAATTACGCCTGTCCGACCATGAGTGAAAAACCGGGTATTAATATTACCGGTGGTCGCCATCCGGTGGTTGAGCAGGTGCTGAGTGAGCCCTTTATCTCCAACCCGCTGAACATGTCCCCTGCGCGGCGTATGCTAATCATTACCGGCCCGAATATGGGCGGTAAAAGCACCTATATGCGTCAGGCAGCTCTGATTGTTCTGATGGCGCACATCGGCAGCTATGTTCCGGCGGAAACAGCCATCATCGGACCGGTGGATCGCATCTTCACCCGTGTCGGAGCGGCAGACGATCTGGCTTCCGGGCGTTCGACCTTCATGGTGGAAATGACCGAGACCGCTAATATCTTGCACAATGCGACCGAAAACAGTCTGGTACTGATGGATGAAATCGGGCGCGGGACATCAACTTATGATGGACTGTCGCTGGCATGGGCGTGCGCAGAAAACCTCGCAAGCCGCATTAAGGCCATGACGTTGTTCGCAACCCATTACTTCGAACTGACTACGCTGCCGGAAAAAATGGAGGGCACGGTGAACGTGCACCTGGATGCCATCGAACACGGTGACACTATCGCCTTTATGCACAGTGTGCAGGACGGTGCTGCCAGCAAGAGTTACGGTCTGGCGGTGGCGGCGCTGGCGGGTGTGCCACGTGATGTGATAAAACGTGCGCGCCAGAAACTGAAAGAGCTGGAGACGTTGTCAAATAACGCCGCCGCCAGCAAAGTCGATGGCCCGCAACTGGCATTGCTGACCGAAGAAGTGTCTCCGGCAGTCGAAGCGCTGGAGGCTCTGGATGCGGACTCGTTGTCGCCACGTCAGGCGCTGGAATGGATTTATCGTCTGAAAGACATGGTGTAAACGTCTGCTGACCTGAACCGGATGCATAAAAAAACGGTGGGGATTAACCCACCGTTTTTATTTGTCGTTCTTGCAGAAACTGCATAATGCAGCAACTGTCTGACGAATCTGTTATTCGCGGAACAGTGCTTCGATGCTCAGCCCTTGCCCCTGCAGGATTTCACGCAGGCGACGCAAACCTTCTACCTGAATCTGACGAACACGTTCACGTGTCAGGCCAATTTCGCGGCCCACATCTTCCAGCGTCGCTGCTTCATAGCCTAACAGGCCGAAACGACGCGCCAGAACTTCACGCTGTTTTGCATTCAACTCGAATAACCACTTCACGATACTCTGTTTCATATCGTCGTCTTGTGTGGTGTCTTCCGGGCCGTTGTCTTTTTCATCCGCCAGAATATCTAACAACGCTTTCTCAGAGTCACCACCCAACGGGGTATCTACAGAAGTAATGCGTTCATTCAGGCGCAACATACGGCTGACGTCATGTACCGGCTTGTCGAGTTGCTCAGCAATCTCTTCAGCGCTCGGCTCATGGTCCAGTTTATGTGCAAGTTCACGTGCGGTACGCAGATAAACGTTCAGTTCTTTAACGATGTGAATTGGCAGACGAATAGTACGGGTTTGATTCATGATCGCCCGTTCAATTGTCTGACGGATCCACCATGTTGCATAGGTAGAAAAACGGAAGCCGCGCTCAGGGTCAAATTTTTCAACCGCACGGATCAGACCCAGGTTGCCTTCCTCGATCAAATCCAGCAGTGCCAAACCGCGATTACTGTAGCGGCGGGCAATCTTAACCACTAAACGCAAGTTACTTTCAATCATACGGCGGCGGGAAGGAACATCTCCCCGCAGCGCGCGTCGTGCAAAATAAACTTCCTCTTCTGCGGTAAGCAGAGGGGAATAACCGATTTCACCGAGGTACAGTTGAGTGGCATCCAGCACTCTTTGGCTTACAGCCTGCGACAACAATTCTTCTTCAGCATCGTTGTCGGCAGTCTCTTCGACTATTGCTTTCTCGTCAAAGGCTTCAGCGCTGTTCTCATCGAAATCTACATCATCATGTAACTCGTTAACTTTCAGCGTATTCTGACTCATAAGCTGCTCCTACCCGTGGTCCCGAGGGCAGAATCAATGCTCTGCCCCGATTTATCGCTGCGGAAGATAACGCAGCGGGTTTACGGATTTCCCCTTGTAACGAATTTCAAAATGCAATCTTACTGAACTGGTTCCGGTGCTACCCATGGTCGCTATTTTCTGTCCCGCCTGCACTTCTTGTTGTTCCCGGACCAGCATTGTATCGTTATGTGCATAGGCGCTCAGGTAATCATCATTGTGTTTGATGATGATCAGATTACCGTAACCGCGAAGAGCATTACCCGCGTAAACCACGCGCCCCGAGGCGGTTGCTACGACAGACTGTCCACGCGAGCCAGCGATATCGATCCCCTTATTTCCCCCTTCAGAAGCTGAGAAATTATCGATAATTTTCCCGTCAGTCGGCCATTTCCAAGAGGAAACCGGACCGCCATTATTTGCAGAAGTGGCGACGGGAGTGCTGGCTACAGCAACAGGTGTTGTGGTGGTAGTAACTGCACCTGATGAAGGCAACATCTTGCCTACATTCTGTTTACCAGAAGAATCAGAATACGTGGTAGTTGGTTGAGATGCAACCACAGAACCTGTGAGCATTCCTCCTGTTGGAACTTTCGGAACACCGCCATTTGTGGCGTCCGTGACGGCTGTTGTGCTGCTGGTACTGGCCGCAGAAGAGACGTTATTTATCTGAACTGTCTGCCCGACTTCTAGGCTGTAAGGCGCCTGAATATTATTGCGCGCGGCCAGGTCACGGAAGTCGTTGCCGGTGATCCAGGCAATATAAAACAAGGTGTCGCCACGCTTCACCTGATAGGTACTGCCGCTATAACTTCCCTTTGGGATTGAGTTGTAGCTGCGGTTGTAAACAATGTGTCCGCCAGAGCCGACAGCAGGTGCCATTTGCGGAGCGGAATTCAGAGTATTCTGACTGGTATTGCCACTGTTACCACCGCCATTGACGCTGCTGATCGGTGCGGATGTCGTTGAATTGTTCGTACATCCCGCCATCCAGGCACTGATAAAAGTACACACTACAATGCGGCTTAGTGTTTTTATTGGGCTTCCCGTGCTCATATTTCCCCCGTTACGGCAATCTCAGAATATCTCTTTAACCTCGCACACCGCGCCAGCTGGCGCTTTTCGTGTCATCGGACACGGTGCGGGCAGGCAACATGCTCATTCAGGTCTTCGCCCGAATGCCGCTGTGCCATAAAAAACTGTAGTGGATGCTATCAACATCGCCAGTACAGCACCATATAACAGTTGTATTTAAATTTTAAGGAGTTAGTCCTGAAGGCTCAGGCGCATCGCCGGTTTCAGGCGAGCTCGCCTTTCACCAGCGGGACAAAACGAACGGCTTCAATGTTTTCTGCGACAAACTCATCACCACGGCGGGTGATCCGTTGCAGTGTCTGATTTTCTTCGCCCACAGGCAGAATTAATACTCCGCCATCATCGAGTTGTTGCAGTAAATCTTGAGGTATTTCAGGAGGTGCGGCGGTGACAATAATGGCGTCAAACGGGCCACGCGATGGCCAGCCCTGCCAGCCGTCACCATGACGGGTCGAGACGTTATGCAAATCGAGTTGCTTGAGGCGTCTTTTCGCCTGCCATTGCAATCCCTTGATGCGCTCAACCGAGAAAACATGCTCCACCAGATGCGCCAGAATGGCGGTCTGATAGCCAGAACCGGTGCCAATTTCCAGCACCCGCGAAGAAGGCTCAAGGCGCAGCAGTTCGGTCATTCTCGCCACGGTATAGGGCTGAGAAATGGTCTGGCCGGAGCCAATAGGCAACGCGGTATTTTCGTAAGCTTTATGTTGAAATGCTTCATCGACGAACCGCTCACGCGGCACCGATTCGATGGCATGCAGCAGTTTTTCGTCATGAATGCCCTGCTGGCGCAGCTGTTCCAGCAGGTTGTACATCGGCTTATTCACCATTCGCGCTCACCCCGGCCTTTTCCAACCATGAGACCACGACATCCTGAGCCGCATAGGCGGTTAAATCCACCTGAAGTGGCGTCACTGAAACATAACCTTGCGCTACAGCAGCAAAATCAGTGTCAGGTGCGACATCAAACTTATCGCCCGGCGGGCCAATCCAGTACAAGTCCTGACCGCGCGGATCCTGCTGACAAAATACCTGCTCGGCCGGATGACGGCTACCGCAACGCGTTACTTTGATGCCTTTAATTTGTGAAAGCGGCAGGTCCGGGACGTTAATATTCAGAATTTTGCCAGTACGCAAAGGCTCACGCGCCAGTGCCCTGAGGATACGGCAGGTGATAACAGCCGCCGTGTCGTAATGCTGATGTCCGTCCAGCGAGACTGCCAGCGCAGGAAAGCCCAGATGACGACCTTCCATCGCTGCGGCGACTGTGCCCGAGTAAATCACGTCGTCGCCCAGATTTGGCCCGGCATTAATGCCAGAGACCACAATATCTGGCTTCGGGCGCATCAGCGTATTAACACCGAGATACACGCAGTCGGTCGGCGTACCGTTAATCACGGCAGTATCGCCATTAGGGTATGACTGAATACGTAACGGGCCGTCCAGCGTCAGCGCGTTGGATGCGCCACTGCGGTTACGGTCAGGGGCAACCAGCTGCACGTCGGCAAACTCACGCAGCGCGGACGCCAGCGCTTGTATGCCCGGAGCCAGAACGCCGTCGTCGTTACTCAGTAATATCCGCATCAGCTTCATCCAGATTCATCAGTTCGCGCACCACGCTGGTGGCATAACTGCCGGCCGGTAGCCAGAATTTGAGTTCCAGAGTGACGTCATCCCAGCGCTGCCATTGCATTTGCAAAGGTTGCAGCATAATGGCGCGGCGCGCAGGTTCCACCCGTTCACGTTTGAGCAGTGACAGCAAATCCGTCTGGTCGCTGAGACAGGTTTGTTCGAATGCTTCAGCGTCTTCAAGCGTGCCCAGCGGGCCGTCACCCGGTAAAGGTGCCGTCACCAGCAATTCACCGCTTTCAACCCTGGGTAGCAGTGATTCAAACTCTTCTGCATTTGCCACAAACCAGCTGCCGCGTCCGCTCAGTTGCAGGGCATCGCCCAGCATCGGCTGACGTACGGTACCTTCTGCCAGGCGCTGACTGGCGACGATATTGAACATCGCGCTGCGGCTGGCAGAAAGATAGAAGCTGCGCTTAGCGCGTTCTTTCGGACGGGCCTCGTTGGTCGCCCAGCGTTTCGCCTGCACCAGATTATTGCCGCCACGTCCAAAACGCTGAGTACCGAAATAGTTCGGCACGCCCTGTTGAGTGATTTTTTCCAGACGTGTTTCGACATTCGCGATATCGCTTATCTGGCGCAGCACCAGTGTAAAGGCATTGCCTTTCAGCGTACCGATGCGCATTTTTTTGCGATGGCGGGAGGCGCGGACAACTTCGCAGCCCTCGAGGTCAAACTGGCTTAAATCAGGATCAGCTTTGCCCGGCAGATGCAGGCAAAACCATTGTTCTGTGACCGCATGGCGGTCCTTGAGACCGGCATAACTGACGTCGCGCGGATGCACTTTGGCGAATCTCGCCAGTTGCTCGGCGACGAATTGCGTGTTGCAGCCATTTTTACGGATCCGCACCAACAGATGTTCACCTTCTCCGTCCGGCTCAAAGCCCAGATCCTCTTCGACAATAAAGTCTTCAGGATTGGCTTTCAGCTGGCCGGTGGCAACAGGCTCTCCCAGTAACCAGGTGAGACGGGACATATCTATCATGCGGTAATCTTCCACAACATCATTCCTTAATCAGCAGGGCAACGGCTTCGCAGGCAATACCTTCGCCGCGACCGGTAAAGCCCAGCTGTTCGGTCGTGGTAGCTTTCACGTTGACGTCGTCCATATGACATTGCAAATCTTCGGCCAGAAACACGCGCATCTGCGGGATGTGCGGTGCCATTTTCGGTGCCTGCGCAATGATCGTGATATCCAGATTGCCCAGCTTGTAACCTTTCGCGCGGATACGACGATAAGCTTCGCGCAGCAATTCACGGCTGTCAGCGCCTTTGAATGCCGGGTCAGTGTCCGGGAACAATTTGCCGATATCACCCAGCGCAGCTGCACCGAGCAGCGCGTCAGTGGCGGCGTGCAGCGCCACATCGCCGTCAGAATGCGCCAGTAAACCCTGCGGATAAGGGATACGCACACCACCGATCACCAGCGGGCCTTCGCCGCCAAACTTATGTACATCAAAACCGTGACCGATACGCATTATGCGTTTTCCTCCTGGGATAAGCGGGTTAAATAGAATTCTGCCAGCGCCAGATCTTCTGGCCGTGTGACTTTAATATTATCGGCCCGTGCCGGGATCAGCATAGGATGAAACCCGCAATATTCCATTGCAGAAGCTTCATCTGTGACCACCGCACCTTCATTAAGCGCACGGCGCAGGCAGATTTTCAGTAATTCGAGCGGGAAAAATTGTGGCGTCAGCGCATGCCACAGATCCTGACGATCGACCGTATGCGCAATAGCCGAAACACCGGGTTCGCCACGTTTCATGGTGTCGCGCACAGGTGCGGCGAGGATCCCGCCGACTTTACTGGTAGCGGAAATCGCCAGCAGATTATTGAGATCGTCCGGATGCAGGCACGGGCGTGCGGCGTCATGCACCAGCACCCAGCCACGATCACCGGCGACATCCAGTCCGGCCATTACTGATTCAGCCCGTTCAGCACCGCCTTCCACCACGCGGATACGCGGATCGCTGGCGATGGGAAGTTGTACGAACTGAGTATCGTGCGGACTTAACGCCACAATGACCTGGCTGACTCTGCCACTTTGCAGTAAAGCGAGAATGGAGTGTTCTATCAACGTCTTACCGCCGACAGAAAGGTATTGCTTGGGACATTCTGCCTGCATACGGCTGCCAATTCCGGCAGCCGGTAACACGGCAATGACCTCTGGAAGGGAAACTGCGGTATGACTCATGGCTATTGATTCAGGTTGTTTTGCGAAACGGTGCTGCCCGGCGCACGTTTGTTGTCAGGCACCAGACGATAGAAAGTCTCGCCGGGTTTAATCATGCCCAGTTCGTTGCGTGCGCGTTCTTCGATCGCTTCCTGACCGCCGTTTAAATCGTCGATTTCTGCGAAAAGTTGATCATTACGTGATTTCAGTTTGCCGTTATTAACTTGCTGCACCTGAACATCATCGTTTACACGAACATAATCGTGAATACCATTCTTACCCAGCCACAGTGAATACTGTAGCCAGCCAAGTAAAATCAGTAATAGCAGTGTTAGTTTGCCCATCCCCGCCCCCTAAAAAAGCTGGACAATCATCCCACAACTTTCCCTCTGACTCCACTGCGGCAGGGTAAATGCCGGTGAGAATCAGACTTACGCACGCAATTATGGGTGAGAATGACACAATGGGTTACATCGTGAAGGGAATTTGCGGGGAAAACCGCCAGAAAAAATCACCAGCCAGACAGGAAAGAGAAGACTGTCCAGAACATACCAATGATACAGACAGCGCTGGCCAGAGAGGTTGTAAACCAGCTTCCGCCAAAGAACATGCTGAACGCAATGCCTATCAGCACGGAAACCGGCATCAGCGCCAGGAAGAACGGCCAGGTGTAGAGCAGGAAAAACAGGGTATTGGAACCGTAAACCAGAAAAGGGATCGCAAACGCCAGCCAGTAGAAGACAAACCCAATGAATCCGCCCTGCATGGAGTAGGAAGGGTCTTCGGTGTCCGAACTGTCTGTTGCCGGCATCGGCACGCTTGTCCGGGGGCTGATTTCCCCGGTACGATCCACGCGGATCCGGCTGACGAGTCTGCTGAGTAAAGCCTGCATAGGTGATCCCTGTATTTCAGTGTAAACCGGCACGCTCTGTGGCGTTTGGCCGGCAACATTCAGGGATTGATAATAGCGCGCTGGCGCATCACATCTAATAATTGCGGCACCAAATGTGTTACCAATTGTTCACCATCAAGATGCACATCCGGGGTCTCTGGCGGCTGATATTCAGAGTCAATGCCGGTGAAGTTTTTCAGTTCACCCGCACGGGCTTTTTTATATAAACCTTTCGGGTCACGTGCTTCACAGATAGCCAGCGGCGTATCCACGAACACTTCAATAAACTGACCGTCTTCCAGTAAATCACGCACCATGTCGCGCTCGGCGCGATGAGGCGATATGAACGCGGTCAGCACGACTTGCCCGGCATCCACCATCAGTTTTGCGACTTCACCCACACGGCGGATGTTTTCACGCCGGTCATCGTCAGTGAAGCCCAGGTCACGGCACAACCCGTGGCGGACATTATCGCCATCAAGAAGATACGTGTTGACGCCCTGCGCATAAAGAGCCTGCTCCAGCGCGCCTGCGACGGTGGATTTTCCCGAGCCCGAAAGCCCGGTGAACCACAATACGGCACCGCGATGTCCATGCTGCTTTTCGCGATCCGCACGCGTAACAGCGTGCGGATGCCAGACAACATTCTCATCTTTTAACAAAGTACCGTCCTGTAATACTGTCCCGTCCGGTGACGCCATCTTATTTGCCACCCAGCAGGTCACGTGCGCCCCAGTGCGGGAAATGACGGCGAACCAGAGTGTTCAGTTCCAGCTCAAATGCGCTGTATTTATCAGATTCCTGATAAACCTGTTCAACGGCTTCACGTACCAGACCGGCACCCACGGTAACGTTAGTCAGGCGATCGATGAAGATCATGCCACCCGTCACCGCATTGCTCTGGTAATTATCCAGCACCAGCGGTTCGTCAAAGGCCAGTTCAACCAGACCGATACCGTTGAGCGGCAGGTTTTCCACCACACGCTGCGTCAGCGAGTTGATTTCCACCTGATATTCGATGTTTTCAACGCGAGCACGGGCTTTCTTGCCACCGACTTTGATGTCGTAGCTCTGACCAACGCTCAGGGGTTGTTCTGCCATCCACACCACGTCGACTTTGGCATTCTGCACCGGCTTAACGGTTTCTCCGGCATCTACCAGCGTGTCGCCACGGCTGATGTCTCGTTCATCGGCCAGCACCAGCGTAATCGCTTCACCAGCCCAGGCTTCCTGCAGGTCACCGTCGAAAGTCACAATACGTGCCACGGTAGATTCCACACCTGATGGCAACACTTTGATTTTCTGGCCTACGCGCACTGAACCCGATGCCAGCGTACCGGCATAACCCCGGAAATCGAGGTTCGGACGGTTCACATACTGCACCGGGAAACGCATCGGCTGCTGTTCACGGATGTTGATGATATTGACCGTCTCCAGAACGTCGAGCAGCGTTGGGCCGGTGTACCAGCTCATTTTATCGCTCTGCGTCGCCACGTTGTCGCCTTCCAGCGCAGAGAGCGGCACAAACTTAATGTCCAGATCGGTCGGCAGTTGCTGAGCGAAATCCAGATAATCCTGTTTAAATTGCTCGTAAACTGTTTCGCTGTAATCCACCAGATCCATTTTATTGACGGCAACCACCAGATGGCGGATCCCGAGCAATGTCGCAATGAAGCTGTGGCGGCGGGTTTGATCCAGCACGCCTTTACGGGCGTCGATCAGTAAAATCGCCAGATCACAGGTCGATGCACCGGTCGCCATGTTACGGGTGTACTGCTCGTGCCCCGGCGTGTCGGCGATGATGAACTTACGCTTCTCAGTTGAAAAATAACGGTAAGCTACGTCGATGGTAATGCCCTGCTCGCGTTCGGCCTGTAAGCCGTCCACCAGCAAAGCCAGATCCAGTTTCTCACCCTGGGTACCATGCCGTTTGCTGTCGTTGTGCAAGGATGACAGCTGGTCTTCGTAGATCTGACGGGTGTCATGCAGCAGACGTCCGATCAATGTACTTTTACCGTCATCGACGCTGCCGCAGGTCAGAAAGCGCAGCAGGCTTTTGTGTTGCTGAGCGTGCAGGTAAGCTTCGACACCGCCCTGCTCCGCGATTTGTTGTGCAATTGCGTTATTCATTAGCTGCGGCTCCTCAGAAGTACCCTTGACGCTTTTTCAGTTCCATCGAACCGGCCTGATCACGGTCGATCGCTCGCCCCTGACGTTCACTGGTGGTCGACACCAGCATTTCTTCGATGATCTCCGGCAGCGATTGTGCCTCGGATTCAACGGCACCGGTCAGCGGCCAGCAACCCAGGGTACGAAAACGCACCATTTTCTTCTCGATCACTTCGCCCGGTTGCAGATCAATACGATCGTCATCCACCATCAGCAGCATACCGTCGCGTTCCAGCACCGGACGCGGCGCGGCCAGATACAACGGAACGATCTCGATATTTTCCAGATAGATGTACTGCCAGATATCCAGCTCAGTCCAGTTGGATAGCGGGAAGACACGGATGCTTTCGCCTTTGTTAATCTGGCCGTTGTAGTTGTGCCACAGCTCAGGCCGCTGGTTTTTCGGATCCCAGCGGTGGAAACGATCGCGGAACGAATAGATACGCTCTTTGGCACGGGATTTTTCTTCGTCACGACGCGCACCACCAAAAGCAGCATCAAAACCGTGTTTGCTCAGCGCCTGCTTCAGACCTTCGGTTTTCATGATGTCGGTGTGTTTGGCGCTGCCGTGAACGAACGGGTTAATGCCCATCGCCACGCCTTCCGGGTTTTTGTGCACAATCAGCTCAAAACCATAATTCTTCGCCGTGCGGTCACGGAATTCATACATCTCGCGGAATTTCCAGCCGGTATCCACGTGCAGAAGCGGGAACGGCAATGTGCCGGGGAAGAAGGCTTTGCGTGCCAGATGCAGCATCACCGAGGAATCTTTCCCGATGGAGTACATCATCACCGGGTTGGCGAATTCAGCAGCCACTTCACGGATGATATGGATACTCTCCGCCTCCAGTTGCCGCAAATGAGTCAGTCGTTTTTCGTCCATAACAGATCCTTTAAGCCAAATTCACAACCGACGGGCGTTGGGTGCCGTCAGTCTCAGGATGATGCCCAAACCAGGCCAGTTGCTGATGAAGTGAAACGACTTCACCAATTACCAGTAACGCCGGCGTCGGCGCCTGTTGAGCCAAATGTTCAAGATTATCGAGTGTTCCGGTCAGCACCAGCTGATCAGAACGCGTTCCCCGTCCGATGACCGCAACGGGCGTATTCGCTGCGCGACCATGGGCCATCAGTTGCTGGCTGATTTCAGCCGCTTTGAGCGTCCCCATGTAAATCGCCAATGTTTGTTTGCCTCTGGCCAGCGTCTCCCACTGGATGCCGTTGTCCTCGGGACGGCAATGTCCGGTCACGAAAACCACGCTCTGGGCATGATCACGGTGCGTCAGCGGAATGCCTGCGTAGGCTGTCGCACCCGCGGCTGCCGTCACGCCGGGAACGACCTGGAAAGGAATACCCGCTGCCTGCACCGCTTGCAATTCTTCGCCGCCACGACCGAAAATAAACGGGTCACCGCCTTTAAGGCGAACCACTTTTTTCCCCTGTTGCGCCAGTTCGACCAGCAGGCGGTTGGTTTCTTCCTGCGCGACAGAATGGCTGCCCGCACGCTTACCGACACAAATCTTGTCCGCATCACGGCGCACCAGATCTAATACTTCGTCGCTCACCAGGTGGTCGTAAAGCACCACATCGGCCTGCTGCATGACCTGCAAACCGCGTAAGGTGAGCAATCCTGCATCACCCGGCCCTGCGCCCACCAGCGTGACATTGCCGTTATGCGAGACGTCTTCCGCACTTTCTAATTGCTGTTGCAGTGCCTGTTCGGCTTCTGCGAGCTTTCCCGCAGAGGCGAGGCTGGCAAAGCGTCCGGCAAACGCGTGTTCCCAGAAACGTCGACGTGCACGCATGGAACTGAACTGCATTTTCACATTTTCACGCCAGCGCCCGGCGATATCAGCCATTTGCCCCAGACTGTTCGGCAGCAAGGTCTCCAGCTTTTCGCGCAGCATTCTGGCAAGTACCGGGGCTTTACCGCTGGAGGAAATCGCCACCACAATCGGCGAACGGTCGACAATCGAAGGAAAAATGAAAGAGCACTTCGGCTGATCGTCAACCACGTTAGCCAGAACATGGCGCTGATTGGCCTGCTCGAAAACTTCAGCATTCAGCGCAGCGTCGTCAGTGGCGGCAATCACCAGAAAAACATCATCGAGCTGTTCCGGCAAAAATGCCTGGGCTGACCAGCTGACTTCAGCGGCCTGTCTGCGTTGTTCCAGCTCGGGAGAAAGTGCCTGTGCGACTATCCGTACTTGCGCACCTGCCCGCAGGAGAAGATCGATTTTGCGAGCAGCGACTTCGCCACCACCAACAACCAGAACAGGGCGTTGTTTGAGGTCGGCAAATATTGGTAGATAGTCCACAAAAGCCTTTATTGATTGTCAGGATTAATAAACAAACTATACGTGCAGGCAATAATTGATCTGAAATGACGAAAAGGAATGATTAGTTACTAAATGGAATATAGCCCGACAAAAAGAGCGGTTTGGGATAACGGGAAATTGTCTAATTGCGCAGAGAATCGCATACTGTATGCCCCACAAAGACCGCCACACGCGGCCTGTTGTTTGATTACCTTCCGGTCGCTTTGACCAGCAAATAAGGATTTTTGGCTATGTTTTCTTTTTCACGCATGACGCGGGCGCTACTGGTTTTAGGCCTGAGTTGCGCCGGTTTAGGTCATGCGATGGCGGCTTCCTCACCGCTTCCGGCAATCGGTATGATCGCCAGTCAGCAGATTCGTCACATTGCGACCTATTTTCCTGGCCGCATGGCAGGCAGTCCGGCAGAACTAATCGCCGCTGAGTATCTGAATCAGCAGTTCAGCAAGTTCGGGTATAAGAGCGATTTACGCGGATTCGATACCCGTTATCTTTACACCAGCAATGCGGGCAAACAGAACTGGCAAAATATTCACGCTACGTCAGTGATTGCCGCACGCTCTGGTGAAGTGCCGCAGCAAATTATCGTGATGGCGCATTTCGATACGTATGTGCCGCAAAGCGACAGCGATACTAATCATAATCTCGGCGGCCTGACCCTGCAGGGTGTCGATGACAACGCCTCAGGCGTCGGTGTGATGCTGGAACTTGCCGAACGTATGCAGGCAATCCCGACGCATTACAGCCTGCGTTTCGTGGCACTGAGCGCGGAAGAAACCGGTGCAAAAGGCGCGGAAGATTTTGTTAACCGCATGAGCGCTGAAGAGAAGAAAAACACCCTGCTGGTGATCAATCTCGATTCGCTGGTGACCGGCGACAGATTGTATTTTAACAGCGGCATGAACACGTCAGTGGCCGTAGCGAAACTGACCCGTGTGCGCGCACTGAATATTGCCCGCAGTCTGGGCATTCCGGCAGAAAGCCACGCAGGTACGCATTGCTGTAACGGGATAAAAGCGCTGGATGATGCGCGTTTGCCGCTGCTGAACGTCACGGCGACCAACTTTGCGCTGGGTAAGAAAGACGGCGAACAACAACGTGCGATCACCCGCCATTTCCCGCTGGGCACCACGCGTTATCAGAGCCAGTTCGACAATCTGCAATATCTGGATAAAGCGCTGCCGGGCCGCATCGAAAAACGTTCGCGTGATACCGTA
Organism: Rahnella bruchi; assembly: GCF_003614975.1. Lineage (GTDB taxonomy): Bacteria > Pseudomonadota > Gammaproteobacteria > Enterobacterales > Enterobacteriaceae > Rahnella > Rahnella bruchi. The sequence continues at coordinate 125,054 of NZ_QZWI01000013.1, forward strand.
AAAGTGCTGTTTCCGCTGCTTAAGGATCTGGCGAAACCGGCGAAACACGCCTGATTAAATAGAGGTAGTTGAGACGCTAATAACCGGAGTCCCCTAAATAATTCGAGTTGCAGGAAGGTGGCAAGTAAACGCATCCCCGGGAGCATAGATTACTCTGTGACCGGGGTAAGAGCGCGCCGCCAACGCATCTGCAACTCGAAATATGACGGGGATTTATTCGTGCAAGCCACACTCTCGTTTGAGACCAAAGAAGCGCGTGTCTTCCTCTTTCATCCCTTCTTCCCACTTTTTCGTGGTGTGCGTATCACCGACGGAAAGATAGCCCTGATCCCACAACGGGTGATAACTCAGACCGTTGTCCTGCAGATAGCGGAAGATCTGACGGTTGTCCCAGTCGATGATCGGAAGAATTTTAAACACACCACGTTGTACCGCCAGCACCGGCAGATGCGCACGGCTGCCTGATTGCTCACGACGCAGACCGGCGAACCAGGTCTGCACGCCAAGCTGCTGAATCGCCCGATTCATTGGCTCGACTTTATTGATGTGATTGTACTTTTCGATACCCTCGACGCCCTGCTCCCACAGTTTGCCGTAGCGTGCTTCCTGCCACGCCGCCGAATGTTCCGCGCGGAATACCTGTAAATTCAGGTTCAGCTGTTCGGTTAACGTATCGATGAACTGATAGGTTTCCGGGAACAGATAGCCGGTATCGGTCAGGATCACCGGAATGTCCGGTTTCTGCTGAGTGACTAAGTGCAGACAGACCGCCGCCTGAATGCCGAAGCTTGAAGACAGCGCGAATTCACCGGGCATATTTTCCAGCGCCCATTGCACACGCTCCTGCGCGGACAGTTTTTCCAGACTGACGTTAATTTCCGCCAGCGCCATGGATTGTCCGGACTTCGGCAGTTCGTTCAGTTCAGCCAGAGTAATATTCAGCAAACTCATATCGCCTCCTGTCGGTTATCGCGCTTAGTCATAAAAGTCGCGAGCGGGATCCAGCACGGGCTTAATGATCCCGGCGCGGATCACAAAGTCACCAAAGCCTTCACCGGTTTCACGCTCTTTCGACCAGCGTCCGACCAGTTCGTCAATGATGCTCAGGATCTCAGCATCAGAAATGTTTTCGCGGTACATCCGCGGAATACGTGTTCCGGCGCGGTTACCGCCAAGGTGAAGGTTGTAGCGGTTCATCGCTTTACCCACCAGACCGATTTCGGCCAGCAGCGCGCGGCCACAGCCGTTCGGGCAACCGGTCACACGCAGAACGATATGTTCATCGCCTACGCCATGGCCATGCATGATGCCTTCCACTTTAGTCACAAACTCAGGCAGGAAACGTTCCGCTTCCGCCATCGCCAGCGGGCAGGTCGGATAAGACACACAGGCCATCGAGTTTTTGCGTTGCTCGGTGACACCGTCGTCGATCAGGCCGTGATTACGCGCCAGAGTTTCGATCGCGTCTTTGTCTTTTTCAGAAACACCGGCCACGATCAGGTTCTGATTAGCAGTAAGCCTGAAATCGCCTTTATGGATCTTAGCAATTTCTGCCAGTCCGGTTTTCAGTGGCTTGCCCGGATAATCCAGAATGCGGCCATTTTCGATAAACAGCGTCAGGTGCCATTGTTTGTCGATGCCTTTTACCCAGCCGATACGATCACCACGACCGGTGAATTCGTAAGGACGAACATCGCCAAACAGAATGCCCGCGCGTTTTTCGACTTCGGCTTTGAATACCGGCACGCCGACGCGTTCCAGCGTATATTTAGTTTTAGCGTTTTTACGGTTGGTGCGGTTGCCCCAGTCGCGTTGCGTGGTCACCACGGCTTCAGCGACGGCCAGCGTATTCTCCAGCGGAATAAAGCCCAGTTCGCTGGCGGTGCGCGCGTAAGTGGCTTTATCGCCATGCGCGATAGAAAGCCCGCCGCCGACCAGCACGTTGAAGCCGACCAGTTTGCCGTTATCTGCTATCGCCACAAAGTTCAGGTCGTTGGCATGCAGATCCACATCGTTCTGCGGCGGAATAACGACCGTCGTTTTGAATTTACGCGGCAGATACGTTGCGCCAAGGATCGGTTCTTCGTCGGTAGTTTCGACTTTTTCCTGATCCAGCCAGACTTCGGCGTAAGCGCGGGTACGCGGCAGCAGGTGCTCAGAGATTTTCTTCGCCCACTGATACGCTTCCTGATGCAGTTCAGACTCCACCGGATTCGACGTACATAACACGTTACGGTTAACGTCGTTAGCGGTCGCCAGCGCGTCCAGACCGAGTTTATTCAGCAACTGATGCACCGGTTTCACGTTCGGTTTGAGGATGCCGTGGAACTGGAAAGTCTGACGGTTAGTAATACGGATGCTGCCGTACAGCGTGCTGTCTTCAGCAAATTTGTCGATGCCGAGCCACTGCGCTGGCGTCATCACTCCGCCCGGCAAACGGCAACGCAACATCATGGCGTGACGCGGTTCCAGTTTCTGCTCAGCGCGTTCTGCGCGGATATCACGGTCATCCTGCTGATACATACCGTGGAAGCGGATCAACAGGAAGTTGTCACCGTTGAAGCCACCGGTCAGACCGTCTTTTAAATCTTCGGTGATGGTTCCGCGCAGGAAATGACTTTCCTTCTTCAGGCGTTCGGCGTCAGACAGCGGGGCATCGACGATCAGCGGGCCCGGACCGGGATTGAGTTCACTCCACAACTTATTGCTCATAAGGTTTTCGCTCATTGCTCTGATTCGTTAGTAGACGTCGCGCTGATAACGGCGATCAAGACGTAATTCACTGAGATATTCGTCGGCAGTTTCCAGATCCATCACTCCGTATTCGGCGATGATTTCCAGTAACGCCTGCTCGACGTCTTTCGCCATGCGGTTAGCATCGCCGCAGACATAGACGTGCGCGCCTTCCTGCAACCACTGCCAGACTTCAGCGCCCTGCTCGCGCAGTTTGTCCTGTACGTACACCTTTTCTGCCTGGTCGCGTGACCATGCCAGAGAGATATTCGTCAGCAGGCCGTCTTTCACATAACGCTGCCATTCAACCTGATACAGGAAGTCATCGGTAAAGTGCGGATTACCGAAGAACAGCCAGTTTTTGCCGGCAGCACCGTCATTATCTCGCTGCTGAAGGAAGGCGCGGAATGGCGCAATGCCGGTCCCCGGCCCGATCATAATGACCGGCGCTTCCGGATTGCCTGGCAGACGGAAATTGTCGTTATGTTCGATGAAGACTTTCACTTCGCCGTCTTCTTCCAGACGATCGGCCAGATAGCCGGAAGCACCGCCGGAACGCGGACGACCATCAATGTCGTAACGCACCACGCCCACCGTAATATGCACTTCAGATTCGGTTTCCGCCTGCGAAGAGGCAATCGAATACAGGCGCGGCGTCAGCGGACGCAGTAAATCCACCAGCTGCTGGGCATCCAGTTCAGTCGGCGCGCGGCGTACCATGTCGGCAAACGGCACGGTCTGCGCATATTGCTGAAGCGCAGGTTTATCCGCCAGCAGACCGGTCAGGTGTTCGTCGCGGCAAAGCGCAGCGTATTTTTCGATAATCGGCGTAGTGTTCTGCGTCAGTTCGATGTGATGTTGCAGGGCTTCGGAAAGCGGCAGTTTTTTATCGTTCACTTCAACGATTTCATCACCTTTCAGCCACAGCAGTTCCACGATTTCCTGCACCAGTTGCGGATCGTTTTCAAACCAGATCCCCAGCGCATCACCCGGCTGGTAACGCAGGCCGGAATCACCGAGTTCGATTTCCAGATGACGAACGTCTTTGTCAGAATCGCGGCCGGTAATTTTCTGGTTAACAGCCAGTGTCGCCGTCAGCGGCGCTTCTTTGGTGTAAGGGCTGCTGTCGATCTGATTCACGCTGCCCGCCAGCGTCGGCGCGGCCTGCGCACCGGTATCGGCCGGGACGCGCTGTTTCAGCACATCTACAATGCGCTTACGCCAGTTTTCGGCGGTTTCTTTATATTCCACATCAGCATCAACGCGGTCTAACAAACGTTCTGCGCCGAGCTCGCCAAGACGAGTATCAAAGTCTTTACCCGCCTGACAGAAAAATTCATAGGATGTGTCGCCCAGTGCAAACACCGCAAAAGCGGTGTCTTTCATTTGCGGGGCTTTTTTGGATTGCAGGAATTTATGCAACGCGACGGCTTCTTCCGCCTGTTCGCCTTCGCCCTGGGTGGAGGCCACGATCAGCAGCAGCTTTTCCTGACCAATTTGTTTGAATTTATAGTCACCGGCATTCACCAGATTGACGTTAATTTTTGCAGCCGTCAGATCATCGCGTAACTGTTCCGCGACACGACGGGCGTTACCGGTTTGCGAAGCAGAAATCAGGGTGACCGACGCGGCTGCCTGTAACGGAGCCTGAGCGGTTACTGCGCCCGGTTGCTGATTGACCATTCCCCAGAAATAGCCGGATAACCAGGCCATCTGAGTCGGCGAGTAATCACCAATCGCCGATTGAAGGCGGGCCATTTGCTCGGGGGTCAGCGGGAGCAGAGAAGTTGGAGGTGCCTGAGTCGTCATCGCGGTACGAATTCCCTTATGCAGAAGCAAGTCATCAATCCGGCCTCCGGCGGCTTAAACAATGTGAGTACGCGCGGGAAAGACCTTTTAGAAGATGTAGGTTAACGAGCCGGATAATAACAATTAAAGAAGTGATGGAAATAATAAATAACCAAAATGACTAAGAGGATTTAGAGGTAAGTTCTATCTAAAAAAGTGGTAAGCAGTGATTTTTATCGTACTGAAATAGCTAAAAAAAATTCCGGCAGTTTGTTTATTCATCGCCAAGTTGCGGAGGAATAAAGAAAAACCCCGCCGGAGCGAGGTGATGAATTTTTTTCAGGCAGGCTTATGCGCAGACGTTTTCAGAGATGGAAAGCGTTGTGTTGCTCAAACCAGGCAAACTGTCCGGCGGCAAACACCGACATTTTACTGCCGCTGTGCCCGACATCTGATAAGTCCATGAAATGCCAGTTAAACGGCGTATTATTTTGCTCGGCGCGCTGCTGAGACGTGGTGAAATAACTTTCCGCGCGTTCCAGACGGTTAGTCCCCTGCGCCATCGCCTGCTTGGATTTACGCAGGAGGCGGTTTTCAGGATCGTCGTCTTCTGCGCCCACGGCAATCAGCACCGGTTTTGCAAAGTAATCATTCAGCTGCTGCTGGCTGACCGTAACCGGCGCTTCACGCAAACCGTAAGGCCAGCGCTGATCGGTATCCGGCAATGTCCACCATCCCGCGGCCGCGCAGACTGCTGCTTTCACATTCGGCTCGGGCAACAATGTCAGCATGCGGTGAACAAACTGGCAGCCCGCGCTGTTTCCAAACAGATAATATTGCTTCTGACTGGTAATACCCTGCTTTTGCAGCGTCGTAAACAGGTTATCGACAATGCTGAACGCCCACTGCGATTTGGGCAAACGGTGATGCGTTTTGCTGTCGGTGAGATTACCCAGGTTATAGCCTGCGGCACCCGGAAAGTCCTGCTCACTGAAATGCGGCACAACCACGCGCAGATGATATTGATCGGCAACCGTCATCCAGTCATTACGGTAAGTAGCGGCGTTACGGTCAACGCCCGTCATCACGATAACGACCGGCGTGGTTTCATCTGCACCAACCGGCTGATAGGTGAAAGCTTCCAGCGATTTTTTACCCCCCGCAAGCGCTATATGCATCACGCCGGATCCTTGCGGGAAAACCAGAGGAACTTTGGCAACCGGTACTTTGGTCACAGCGGCTTTCGCCACAACGGGAGCCGGTTTAACCACAGCGGGCGCGGCTTCCTGGGTGGGTGCCGTGGTTTCTGCCTGCACGCTGGCAGAGAACAACAGCGCCAGAACAGCGCAACGAAGCACAGTAATCATTCACTATCTCAACAGGTTAGTTTCTACCGGCTCACTGTAAGCCAGCAATGCGGGCGGAGTAAAGAGAGTAAAAGTCAGGATTTGGTGAAGAAAAGCGCAGTTAAGTCATGGCACGTAAGCCGGTATTCCGGTACTATGCCGCGTTTTTTCGAGCAACGAGACTGCCTCATGACCACCACATTATTTAAAGATTTTCAGTTCGAAGCCGCCCACCATTTACCGCATGTGCCTGCCGGGCATAAATGCGGCCGGTTGCATGGCCACTCTTTCACCGTCCGTTTAGAGATAACCGGTGAAGTGGATCCGTACACCGGCTGGGTGATGGATTTTGCCGATCTGAAAGCTGCGTTTAATCCGACTCTGGATCGTCTCGATCACTATAACCTGAACGACATTCCGGGCTTAGAAAACCCGACCAGTGAAGTTCTGGCCGCCTGGATCTGGAACGAGATGAAACCTAAGCTGCCACTGCTCAGCGCCGTGCGCGTCAAAGAAACCTGCACAGCGGGCTGCGTTTATAAAGGTTAACGCAAAATACCCAAAATCATTCGTGCTTTATCCAGGCTGCAATTGAATGAATCCCCCGGAGCTGACAATAGTCAGTGACTGGGGTGAATGAAAGCAGCCAATGCAGAGACAGCGCGAAGGATGCAGGGTATTACGCTATGTTGAGATATTTATGTGTCTGCATCGATAGCCGCCAGTTCCTTGCAATGCAGGTCGCAATGCACAGTCTGGTGGCTTCTTCTTTTTGACTGATTGGCTGCAAGGCAATAATCCGCGCTTTACTGTCAGTCAGCGTTTCAAGCAGGGCATCCAGAGCGTCAATATCACGCTGGCGCGCAACAGGATGTTTCACTTCATCAGCACGTTTCAGTGCCTGCGGCAGAATGTCGTAACCGCCACGCATATTCACTTTCGGGGAAACAGTCACCCAGGTATTCACCGAGCAACGTACTTCGTGCGTGCCGCTGGTTTCAATCTGGCAGCTGAAACCGTTTTTTTCCAGCAATGACGTCAGACCGGTAAGATCGTAAATACACGGCTCACCGCCGGTGATCACCACGTGACGTGCGGTGTAACCTTGCTGTGCGATAACGTCGAGCAGTTGTTCTGATGTGGCATTGCCCCAGGCATCACTTTCTTCGGTTTTGACCAGAATGCGCTGCATATCGACTTCCCGATCGGCAATTTTATCCCAGGTGTGTTTGGTATCACACCAGCTGCAACCCACAGGACAGCCCTGCAGGCGAACGAAAATCGCCGGCACGCCGGTAAAATAGCCTTCCCCTTGCAGGGTTTCGAACATCTCATTAATCGGGTACTGCATCGGTTTCTCAGTCATCTCTCAAAAAAATCAGCGCGCATTATCACAGATATGGCCGGTGAGACCAAACTTGTGCTTTAAATGAGTATGGCAGATTTCTGTATCGCCAAATTTTAAGCATAAAAAAACCCGCCGGAGCGGGTTTTTAAGAAAGCGTTACGGGGCAGTAATTACTGACCTTTAACTTCTTTCAGACCGTTGAATGCAGCAGGTGTGCCCGCAGCAGCCAGCGCTTCTTCGATACGGATCAGCTGGTTGTATTTAGCAACACGGTCAGAACGGCTCATAGAACCGGTTTTGATCTGGCCTGCAGCAGTACCAACCGCCAGGTCAGCGATAGTAGCGTCTTCAGTTTCGCCTGAACGGTGAGAGATAACGGCAGTGTAGCCAGCGTCTTTCGCCATTTTGATCGCAGCCAGAGTTTCGGTCAGTGAACCGATCTGGTTGAATTTGATCAGGATGGAGTTAACGATGCCTTTGTCGATACCTTCTTTCAGGATCTTGGTGTTGGTTACGAACAGATCGTCACCCACCAGCTGGATTTTGTCGCCCAGCACTTTAGTCTGGTAAGCAAAGCCAGCCCAGTCAGACTCGTCCAGACCGTCTTCGATAGAAACGATTGGGTACTGTTTAGTCAGGTCTTCCAGGAAGTGAGTGAACTCTTCAGAAGTGAAAGCTTTGTTGCCTTCGCCAGCCAGAACGTATTTGCCATCTTTGTAGAATTCAGATGCCGCACAGTCCATCGCCAGAGTGATATCTTTACCCAGTTCGTAGCCTGCTGCTTTAACCGCTTCAGCGATTACAGCCAGAGCTTCTGCGTTAGAACCCAGGTTTGGCGCGTAGCCACCTTCGTCACCAACAGCAGTGCCCATGCCTTTAGATTTCAGAACTTTAGCCAGGGTGTGGAACACTTCAGAACCCATACGGATGGCTTCTTTCAGAGTTTTTGCGCCAACAGGCTGGATCATGAACTCTTGAATATCAACGTTGTTATCAGCGTGTTCGCCGCCGTTGATGATATTCATCATAGGCAGTGGCATAGAGTATTTGCCTGGGGTGCCGTTCAGTTCTGCGATGTGAGCGTACAGTGGCAGACCTTTAGAAGCAGCAGCCGCTTTAGCAGCAGCCAGGGAAACAGCCAGAATCGCGTTAGCGCCGAAATTAGATTTGTTTTCGGTACCGTCCAGGTCGATCATGATTTTGTCGATGTTAGCCTGGTCTTTCGCGTCTTTACCGATTACAGCCTGAGCGATAGGACCGTTAACCGCAGCAACGGCTTTCAGTACGCCTTTGCCCAGGAAACGGGATTTGTCACCGTCACGCAGTTCCAGCGCTTCGCGGGAACCGGTAGAAGCACCAGACGGCGCAGCAGCCAGACCAACAAAACCACCTTCCAGATGAACTTCAGCTTCTACGGTCGGGTTACCACGGGAGTCGATGATTTCACGACCGATGACTTTAACGATTTTGGACATTAGGATTTCCTCAGTACAAGTTAACTAAAGCTTCGGTTAAACGACGTGTCTGAGACACGTCGCTTCCCCGGTATTTTATTTTACCTGACGCTTCTGATACTCACCGGCAGCCTTCACAAAGCCTGCAAACAACGGATGACCATCACGCGGCGTAGACGTAAATTCTGGATGGAACTGGCAAGCCACAAACCACGGATGGTTAGGCAGCTCGATGATTTCCACCAGTTGCTTATCGCCAGAGCGACCGGCTACGCGCAAACCTGCGGCTTCGATCTGTTTGAGCAGCATATTGTTCACTTCGTAACGGTGACGATGGCGTTCAACTATTGTCGGTTCGCCGTACATCTCACGAACCAGGCTACCGTCGTTCAGGTGGCACTGCTGCCCGCCCACACGCATGGTACCGCCTAAATCACTGTCTTCGGAACGTACTTCAACGTTCCCTTCTTCATCGCGCCATTCGGTGATGAGTGCGACCACCGGGAACTTACAGTCTGGCACAAATTCGGTGGAGTTGGCGTTCTCCATACCCGCAACGTTACGGGCAAACTCAATCAGTGCAACCTGCATACCCAGACAAATGCCCAGGTAAGGGATGTTGTTTTCACGTGCATAACGCGCCGTCGCCACTTTCCCTTCTACACCACGGTAGCCGAAGCCACCCGGGATAAGAATAGCGTCCAGACCTTTCAGCACTTCGACACCACGTGTTTCGACATCCTGAGAATCGATAAGTTTAATGTTCACGGTCAGACGGTTTTTCAGGCCACCGTGTTTGAGCGCTTCAATCACAGATTTATACGCATCTGGCAACTCAATGTACTTACCGACCATACCGATGGTGACTTCACCGCCCGGATTGGCTTCTTCGTAAACTACTTGCTCCCACTCAGCCAGATTGGCTTCCGGGGCGTTGATGCTGAAACGTTTACAAATATAATCGTCTAGGCCCTGAGATTTCAATAGGGCTGGGATTTTATAAATGGAATCAACATCTTTAAGAGATATCACCGCTTTTTCCGGCACGTTACAGAACAGGGCAATTTTCGCACGTTCGTTGGCAGGTACTGCGCGGTCTGAACGGCAGATCAGCACGTCCGGCTGGATACCGATAGACAGCAGTTCTTTTACAGAGTGCTGGGTCGGTTTGGTCTTCACTTCGCCAGCTGCTGCCATGTAAGGCACCAGCGTCAGGTGCATATACAGCGTGTGCTCGCGGCCCACTTCAACCGCCATCTGACGAATCGCTTCCAGGAACGGCAGGGATTCGATATCACCGACAGTACCGCCAATTTCAACCAGCACGACATCGTGGCCTTCGCCGCCTTCAATGATGCGTTCTTTAATGTTGTTGGTGATGTGCGGGATAACTTGAATGGTTGCGCCGAGATAATCGCCACGGCGCTCTTTGCGCAGCACGTCGGAATAAATACGACCCGTGGTGAAGTTGTTGCGGCGAGTCATCTTGGTGCGGATGAAACGCTCGTAGTGACCCAGATCGAGATCGGTCTCAGCGCCATCTTCAGTAACGAAGACTTCGCCGTGTTGAGTTGGGCTCATCGTACCCGGATCCACATTGATATACGGGTCCAGTTTCATGATGGTCACGTTGAGGCCACGGGCTTCGAGAATAGCCGCCAGAGAGGCTGCGGCAATGCCTTTACCCAGAGAGGATACGACCCCGCCGGTCACAAAAATATAATTAGTTGTCATGCTGAACCTGAGAGGTTAGGTTTAAAGATGATGGAGTAACCAAGACGGGAAAACAGTATACCGGAACCTTGTGTGCGCCACAAATAAACGTTTTGCTGCCCATCATCGTTTTCCTTACCGTCAGTTAAGAAGGGTTAACCCTGCCAGCCCTTTTCTCTCATTCTTTCAAAAACAATCAGTTAACTTCAGAAAAGTGCTGAGTTGCTCACATGAACCACTAAAACATCTTAGATTTCAATTTGTTGGACTTTACTGCTCTCAGTTCAGCTTTTTAGCGCCTGAATGACACTGAGCTTAACCGTTTCAGCAGCGCCAGACCTTGTTTCCGATCAAAGTCGGAGAGCGAACTCAGCCTTCCGATTTTTTCACCTGCTGCCAGGCGGCTTCCATCTGGTCAAGTGTAGCATCTTCCATGTTTAAGCCTTTTATGCGGATAATTTCTTCGACCTGACGGAAACGACGCTCAAACTTCCGGTTGGCGGCCTGCAACGCATCTTCTGCTTTGTGACCTAAATGGCGGGACAAATTGACGGTGGCAAACAGCAGATCACCGATTTCCTCGCCGAGCTTGTCTTCGTCGATTACCGCCTGACGCGCTTCAAACATCACTTCATCGATTTCTTCATACACTTTATCGAGCACCGGCCCGAGCGTCGTCCAGTCGAAACCCACATTCGAACAGCGCTTCTGAATTTTGTGCGCTTTCATCAGCGCTGGCAGTGCAGTAGGAATATCATCCAGCGCTGAATGCAGAGATTTCTCCGCCCGTTCTTGCGCCTTGCGAGCTTCCCATTTCACCAGCACATCTTTGCTGCTGGCCTCTTTCGCCCAGGCCGCTTCGTTGCCGAAGATTTGCGGATGGCGGCGCTCTAATTTGTCGGAAATGGCATTGCAGATGTCGTCAAACACAAACAGCCCCTGCTCACTGCCCATTTGCGCGTAGAACACTACCTGAAAGAGCAAATCCCCCAGTTCGTCGCGTACATCGTCGTAGTCTTTACGGGCGATGGCATCCAGCACTTCATAGGTTTCTTCCAGTGTATACGGGGCGATAGTTTCGAAAGTTTGCTCTTTATCCCACGGGCAGCCCGCTTGCGGATCACGGAGGGTTTTCATAATGGTGAGCAGGCGTTGCAAAGAAGAGTCGGTCATGAGATCTGTCCGTTTTAAATAGAGGAATCAAAAACAAAAAAAGAAAAGGCCCGACTGGCGGGCCTTCTTAGAGTTTGATCAGCTGCCGTGAAGTCGCTTGGCTTCAATCACATCCGGCAGCTGGTTCAGTTTGGCAATCACGCGCCCCAGAACCTGCGGGTTGTAGATTTCGATATCCATATCGATGGTCGCCAGCTGTTGCCGCGTATCGCTGCGGCTGGCAACGCCGAGCACGTTGACTTTTTCGTTAGCCAGAATGGTGGTGATATCACGCAGCAAACCGCTGCGATCGTTGGCAACCACACGCACCACCAGCGAATAGCCGCTGGAGTAGCTTTCGCCCCACACGGCGTCCACCACACGTTCCGGCGCATTCGAGCGTAAATCTTCCAGCTGATCACAATCGGCGCGGTGGATTGAAATCCCGCGGCCCTGAGTGATGTAACCGACGATTTCGTCACCCGGAATCGGCTGGCAGCAGCGCGCAATGTGGTGCATCAGATTACCGACGCCTTCCACCACCACGCGGCCATTATCCTTACTGCGGGTTGGTGGCGGCGTGGTTTTCTGCGTCAGCTGGCGCAGCGCTTCTTTATCCAGTTCTTCCGCGCTCGGCTTTTTCAGCTGCGATTGCAGGAAGTTGACCATCTGGTTGATGCGGATATCACCGTTGCCAATCGCCGCCAGCACTTCATCCAGCGAGTTGACGTTATAGCGCGGCAGCAGCAGTTTCTCGGCATCTTTGATGCTGATATCCAGCCTGTCCAGCTCGTCATCGAGGATTTGCTTACCGGCAATAATGTTTTTATCGCGATCCTGTTTACGGAACCAGTTTTGAATTTTTGAGCGCCCGCGGCTGGTCGTGACGTAGCCCAGACTCGGGTTCAGCCAGTCGCGGCTTGGGTTCGCGTGCTTCTGGGTGATAATTTCAATCTGATCGCCCATCTGCAACTGATAGGTAAACGGCACGATGCGCCCGCCGATTTTCGCCCCGATGCAACGGTGACCCACATCGCTGTGGATGTGGTAAGCGAAGTCGAGCGGCGTTGAGCCCATCGGCAGATCGATAACATCGCCTTTTGGTGTAAACACGTACACGCGGTCGTCGAAGACCTGGCTGCGCACTTCGTCGAGCATTTCGCCCGAATCGGCCATTTCTTCCTGCCACGCGATCAGTTTACGCAACCAGGCGATGCGCCCTTCGTAACCACCGCTGCGGCCACCGACCACGGCAGTGCCTTCTTTGTATTTCCAGTGCGCCGCGACGCCCAGTTCGGCATCTTCATGCATCTGTCGGGTACGGATTTGCACTTCCAGCGTTTTACCGCGCGGTCCTAATACCACGGTGTGAATCGACTGATAACCGTTGGGTTTCGGGTTAGCGACGTAATCGTCGAACTCATCCGGCAGATGGCGGAAATGGGTGTGCACAATCCCTAACGCGGCGTAGCAATCCTGCAAACGCTCCACCACGATACGCACGGCGCGCACGTCGAAGAGCTCGTCGAAGGACAGGGATTTTTTCTGCATCTTGCGCCAGATGCTGTAGATATGTTTCGGGCGGCCATAGACATCAACTTTGATGCCCTCTTCCGCCATCGCATTTTTTACCGTCGAAACAAAGTCGTCGATGTACTGCTCACGATCGATGCGACGCTCGTGCAGCAGTTTGGCAATGCGTTTGTATTCGTCAGGATGCAGATAACGGAAGCAGAAATCTTCCAGCTCCCATTTCAGCTGACCGATACCCAGACGGTTCGCCAGCGGCGCATAAATATTGGTACATTCTTTCGCTGCCAGAACACGTTCTTCTTCCGGCGCATCTTTCACTTCGCGCAGGTGTGCGATACGTTCGGCAAGTTTGAGCACCACGCAGCGGAAATCTTCCACCATCGCCAGCAGCATACGGCGGACGTTGTCCACCTGCTCGGAGGCCATGGAGTCATTTTGCGTGGCTTTCAGCTGGCGGATGGCGTCCATATCACGCACGCCGTGCACCAGATCGGTGATGCCTTTGCCAAACTGTTGGGTCAGAGTGTCTTCGTCGATGATGCCGTCATCAACCAGCGGGAACAGCAGCGCCGCGCGCATACTGTCGTTATCCATGCTGAGGGTCGAGAGGATTTCGACCATCTCGAGGCCGCGCCACAGCAGCAGCGAGGCGTCAGGATGGCCCTGCGTTTGTTGCTCGCAGTAGCGCCAGGTTTCGGCTAAACGCTCACATGATTGCTGGCTGGACAGTCCTAAACTGTTAATCCAGTCGTCGAGCGCGAACTCGCCAGCCGTGTTCAGATGTGCACTTCTTACCGCAACCATACCCTCTCCCTACGTTTCTGACACAACGCCTGTGTCAGACGGGTTGATAAACAGAGCCATCGATTCAAGGTGCCCGGTGTGCGGGAACATATCCAGCATACGCACCTGAGCTAAACGATAGCCCGCCTCCAACAAAATTTTACTGTCCCGCGCCAATGTTGTGGGGTTGCAAGAGACATACACCACACGCGCCGGGGCAAGCTTAACGATATGCGCCATCACGCCAGCAGCGCCGCCCCGCGCCGGATCCAGCAAGATTTTATTGAAACCTTGCGCCGCCCAGGGTTGTTTACTGACGTCATCCTCCAGATTTTCGTGGAAGAAAGACGCATTTTCTAATCCATTATTCCGGGCATTATCTTGCCCATTCGCCACCAGTGTAGCAACACCTTCGACGCCGACAACCTGCTTAGCTCTTTTTGCCAGCGGCAGAGTGAAATTCCCCATTCCGCAGAACAAATCCAGCACCCTGTCTTCCGGCGTCAGTTCAAGCCATTGCAAGGCCTGTGCCACCATTTGCTGGTTAACGACATCATTGACCTGAATAAAATCGCGCGGACCAAATTTTAGATTCAAACCATCAATCTGATAATAAGGAGTTTCGCCGCATAAACGTTCCAGCGTGTCGCTGTCAGGCGCCAGAAAAATCGTTAAGTGATGTTGCGCCGCAAACGCCATCAGGCGCGCGCGATCCGCTTCTCTGAGCGGATCAAGATGACGCAGCACCATCAGCGGCCCCTTATCTGCCAGCACCAGTTCCAAATGCCCGAGGCGCTTCGCCGCCGTCAGCGAGGACAAACATTCCTGCACCGGTACCAGCAGCTGTTCCAGTTCCGGCCGAAGCACCGGACAACGGGTGATCCCCACCAGGTCATTGGATCCTTCCTGACGAAATCCCATCACCAGCGGTCCGTTCCCCGGTTTTCGTCCCGGTTTCGCGCCAGCTGTCTGTAATCCCAGACGCGCACGACGACGGTAGCCCCATTGCGGACCGGCAATCACCGGCTGAGGCTCGGCCACAACCCCGGTTTCCTGCGAAATCAGGCGCAGCAATGACGCGGATTTGCTGCTCTGTTGCAGCGTCTCGCTGACATGCTGTTGCTGACAACCACCGCAGACCGAATAGTGCGGACACACCGGTTTCACGCGATCAGCGCTGGTGGTAAGCAAACGTTTCACGCGCCCCCTGGCGTACTTACTTTTATCTTCTGTTAAAGTGACTTCTGCCTGTTCACCAGGTAGTAAACCACTGACAAACACGGCTTTGCCGTTATGGCGCGCGACGCCCTGCCCGAAAGCATCAAGGTCGGTAGCGGTCACAGTTATCGTTTGCCGGGTCGTCACGCGGCGGTTCGGAGAGTAGAATTGAGCCATTATTGTCGATTACACGCTGGTTTATTAAGCTTAGCTGGAGCTAATTCTCCCACATTGGAACCCCATGACCAAATATAGCCTTCGCGCACGGATGATGATCCTGATTCTGGCACCGACTTTAATGATCGGTTTGCTGCTCAGCACTTTCTTTGTAGTGCATCGCTACAACGAATTGCAGAATCAGCTGACAGAAGCCGGAGCCAGTATTATCGAGCCTCTGGCGGTCGCGAGCGAATATGGTATGACGTTCCGTGAACGCGAACCGGTTAAGCGCCTGATCAGCCGCCTGCACCGCAATCATTCAGATATTGTGCGCAGCATCAGCGTGTTCGATGGCGACAATAAACTCTTTGCCAGCTCAACAACTCAGCATGACAGCACTCAGTTGCAGGTGAAACGCGTGGAAGATATTCCCAGTGACATCACCAAGGAACGTTCCGGCGATGCGCTGATCTTACGCACGCCTATTCAGGCCGAAAACCATACGGAAACCGACGACGCGTCTTTCAGCGCTTCGCCTGATCACAAGTTAGGTTACATCGCCATTGAACTGGATTTACGTTCGGTCAAACTGGCGCAGTATCAGGAAGCGTTCGTTTCCAGCATGTTGCTGCTGCTGTGTCTGGGTATCGCCACGCTGTTTGCTTACCGCCTGATGCGCGACGTCACCGGTCCAATCCGCAATATGGTCAATACCGTTGACCGTATCCGCCGCGGGCAGCTCGACAGCCGCGTGGAAGGCACTATGCCGGGCGAACTGAGCATGCTGAAAAACGGTATCAACTCGATGGCGATGTCGCTGACGGCGTATCACGAAGAAGTGCAGCAGAACATCGATCAGGCAACGTCAGACTTGCGCGAAACACTGGAACAAATGGAAATCCAGAACGTTGAGCTGGATCTGGCGAAAAAACGTGCGCAGGAAGCGGCGCGTATCAAGTCTGAATTCCTGGCCAATATGTCTCATGAGCTGCGTACCCCGCTCAACGGCGTAATTGGCTTTACCCGTCAGACGCTGAAAACCCCGCTATCCCCGACGCAGGCTGATTATCTGCAAACTATTGAACGTTCGGCGAATCATCTGCTGACCATCATTAATGACGTGCTGGATTTCTCAAAACTGGAAGCCGGCAAACTGGTACTGGAACATATTCCGTTCTCGCTGCGTGAAATGCTTGATGAAGTGGTGATTTTGTTGGCGCATACCGCTCACGATAAAGGGCTGGAGCTGACGCTGAATGTTCACAACAATGTGCCGGAAAACGTGCTCGGCGATCCGATGCGCATGCAGCAAGTCGTCACTAACTTGCTGGGAAATGCGATTAAATTCACGGAAACCGGCAATATTGATATCAACGTGGAACTGCGCTCACAGAACAATTTACAGGCTGAACTGGAAGTCCAAATTCACGACACCGGCATCGGGATTTCCGAACGTCAGCAGTCGCAGTTGTTCCAGGCTTTCCGTCAGGCAGATGCCAGCATTTCACGCCGCCACGGTGGTACCGGTTTAGGGCTGGTGATCACTCAGCGGCTGGTGAAGGAAATGGGCGGCGATATCAGCTTCTACAGCCAGATCAATCGCGGTTCGACCTTCTGGTTCCACGTCACGCTGGAGCTCAATGAAAACCGCCACATCACACCGGTTTCAATGAGTCATCTTGAAGGTAAACGTCTGGCGTATGTCGAAGCCAACCCCGCTGCCGCAAAAGCGACGATGGAAATCCTGCAGGCCACTCCGCTGGATATCACTCACCGCACCACGCTGGCGGCGCTTCCTGACGCGTCTTACGACATCATGTTGTGCAGCATTCCGGTGAAACCCGATCAGGCTCTTTCCGATTACGACAGTAAACTGCAAAGAGTGTTCAGCATGACCCAGCATCTGTTGCTGGCGCTGCCGAGCCAGTTCCAGGTGGATGCCGAAGAACTGAAACGCCGCGGTGTCGAGGCGTGTCTAATCAAACCGATGTCGAGCATCCGTTTACTGCCTCTGTTACTGAAAGAGCAGCAGGCATCGGTACGGGTGATCAACAGTGATGAGAACAAAACGTCACGCCTGCCCCTGACCGCAATGGCGGTGGATGACAATCCGGCTAACCTCAAACTGATAGGCGCGTTGCTGGAAGAGCTGGTAGAAACCACCGTGCTGTGTCACAGCGGTGAAGAAGCGATTGAAGTTGCGCGACATACTGACCTCGACATTATTCTGATGGATATTCAGATGCCGGATATCGACGGTATCCGCGCCAGCGAAATCATTCATCAGATGGCGCGTCACGCCAAAACGCCGGTGGTGGCGGTCACGGCGCACTCGCTCAGCGGTGAGCGCGAGCAGTTGCTGAAACTGGGTATGGACGATTATCTGTCGAAGCCGATTGATGAAAGTATGCTGAAAAACGTGCTGTCACGGCATCAGACTCACCAGACGCAGCTGGATTCACCGTTGCAGGCCAGGGAAGAACTTGCGCCGATCAGCACGCTCGACTGGCAGCTGGCATTAAGTCAGTCGGCCAATAAAGTGGCGCTGGCGCAGGACTTGCTGCAAATGCTGGTGGAGTTCCTGCCGCAGGTGGCCGAACGCGTTGAGGCAGTAACACGCGGCGAACCAGACGACGATATTCTGGCGCTTATCCACAAGCTGCACGGCAGTTGCAGTTACAGCGGCGTACCGCGCCTGAAACAGCTGTGTTTCTACATCGAACAACAGCTGCGTCAGGGCGTGAAAGTGGAAACACTGGAACCGGAATGGTTTGAACTGCTCGATGAAATCGACAATGTGAAGCGCGCAGCAGTAGCCTATTTACCGAGATAACATCCTGCGACAATTAGCAAAACGCCCGGCTCAGTCCGGGCGTATTTTTTGTTCAAAATTCAGATATCAGAACCAGGTCGTCACCGCGCCGGTCACATCCCACTGCTCGTTCACCAGCAGCAGCTGACGCCATTTGTCAAAAGTCAGGCACGGATGGCTGATATCAAAAACCAGCATGTCGCCCACTTTCAGATCGGCGTTTTCCGGTATCGACATAAACGCGTGTTGATCCATCATCGAGAAGACTTTCCACTCTTCAGGCGCAGGGACTACCGTGGTGTAACCCGCCTGTGTTGCGCTGCGCGGACGAAAATGTCCGGCGGCTTTCGGGTATCCGGCGTCATAACCGGCATCACGCTTACCGAAAGCGATAATCGCCCTGCCCGGCTCCGGCAACGACTGCACCGCTGCCCAGACCTGCAACGCAGGCTGTAAACTGCTGTTCATCTCGCGCGCTACCGGATTACTGGTTTGCATCCGCACAAGCGCCGCCTGATACGCGCCGACATCATGAGTCACATAACAACCTGAACGCAGGATAATATCGAGCGTATAGCGTTTATCAGCATCCAGATGTGTTTCTTCCCGCGTCAGTTCTTCTGCCACCACATCGAACCAGGCGGAACCGGCTCCGGTTAAAATCACCTGTGGCTCGGCGAATTCTCCGGCCTGGGCCAGCACTTGCGTACGGGTCATCACATGGCGCAGAAAACCGCGGATCACCGCCTCGTCATTGCTGACACCTTCGTAAAGCTCAACGCCTACCAGCGCCAGCGACTGCGGCCAGCGTTTTACTGCCGCCAGCACATCGGCTTCCTGTTCATCTGTGCGGATGCCGGTTCTGCCGCCCGCAATACCGTATTCAAACATCACGCGCAGTTTCAGCTGCTGGCTGGCAAAGTAATGGCCGAGCGCGTCGGCGTTATTGGCCGAATCCACAATGCAGGTGAAATCGAAAGCCGGGTCTTCACGCATCAGCCCGGCGATCATCGCCATATTGCCTTTGCCGACCAGCTGATTGGCCATAATCACTTTGCGCACGCCATGCGCGAACGCCGCGTTGACCTGCGGCGCCGTCGCCAGCGTAATGCCCCATGCGCCAAATTTGAGCTGCATCTGATACAGCTCAGGGCTCATGGTGGTTTTGCCGTGAGGTGCCAGTTTCAGCTGATAGCGCTGGATAAATTCGCGCATCCAGGAAAGATTGTGTTCGACTCTCTCTTCGAGCAGCACCGCGACCGGCAGGCTGACGTCTTCACGCAGAATATTCCAGCCCTGCCCGCGGATATCGCCCTTGCGCGCGCCGGCGCTCAGCGGCCCCAATCCCTTTGTCAGGGTATTTACCGGCTGCTGTGAAAAATCAATCTCTGACATACGTGTTTTCTCTCTGGCGGATGTTTCTAAAACCTATCGTAAAAACCGCGGAAATAAAATACAAAAACCGGCGCAGGGATGGCCTGAACGCCGGTTTTTTTAACTGACTGCTGCCGGTCAGAGTTTTTGCGATAACTTAATAGTCGCGGCAATATTGCGCGCGGATTTACGCAGGTTGTCGGCGGCATTTTTCAGGGCGTCATCCAGCGTACAAATGCTGTAAAGCACACTGAAAACGGCGTCCAGCCCGTGGTCATAAACCACATCCACATCTTTTGTCAGACTACCGGCGATACCAATCACCGGTTTGTTATAGCGCTTCGCCACCCGCGCCACACCAATCGGCACTTTGCCGTTCACGCTCTGGCTGTCGATACGCCCTTCGCCGGTGATCACAAGCGTCGCGTCTTTCACCAGTTCATCCAACCCGAGCGCGTCGGTCACAATCTCAATCCCCTGACGTAATTCCGCATGACAGAATCCGTAAAGTGCCGCGCCCATGCCGCCCGCCGCACCTGCGCCGGGAACATGCTCAACATCAATGCCCAGATCCTTTTTGATCACTTGTGCATAATGATGCAGATAACCATCGAGCTGTTCGATCATCTCCGGTGTCGCGCCTTTTTGCGGACCAAAGATGGCAGATGCGCCGTCCTTACCGGTCAGCGGATTGGTCACATCACATGCGACTTCAAACCGACATTTTTTTATCCTTTCGTCCAGACCGCTGATATCAATATGATGCAGCTTTTCCAGCTCGCCGCCGCCCTGACCAATCTGCCTGCCCTCTTTGGTCAGCAGTTTTGCGCCGAGTGCCTGCATCATGCCTGCGCCGCCGTCATTGGTCGCGCTGCCGCCAATGCCGATGATGCAATGTTTCACGCCATGATCGAGCGCTGAATGGATAAGTTCACCCGTGCCGTAAGACGTGGTTTTCAGCGGATTACGTTGCGCAGGCGGAACGCTTTCCAGCCCGCTGGCCGCCGCCATTTCGATAAAAGCGATTTTCTCATCACCTGACAATCCGAAAAACGCTTCGATCGGTTTCCCCAGTGGCCCGGTGACATTCACTTTAACGACGCGGCCTCCGGTGGCGGCCACCATCGCCTCAACCGTGCCTTCGCCGCCGTCGGCAACCGGCAGTTTCACGTACTCCGCCTCGGGGAAAATCTCACGGAAACCACTTTCGATGGCTTTTGCCACATCCAAAGCAGACAAACTTTCTTTGTATGAATCCGGTGCGATCACTATTTTCATAAAGTCATTACCTTCATAAACTGCACGCGCCGATGTGGAAAAGCGTCCTGTCAGTTTTGCATCCTGCCTGAAGGGCAACGCGAAGCGAGTCTCAACTCAGGGTCGCGCTGCCGCCGCAGACTAACGGGTAACTTCAACCTTCGCTAAGGTTTCATAATAGCGTGCAATGGCGCTATGGTCAGATTGCCCGTGACCATCCGCTTTCAGTGCCTGCATCATTTCCATGACCAGCGAGGTCAGAGGCAGTTGAGCACCGACGCCGTGTGAGGTGTCCAGTGCGTTGGCTAAATCTTTGATGTGCAAATCAATACGGAAACCCGGTTTGAAGTTGCGATCCATCACCATTGGCGCTTTTGCTTCCAGCACGGTGCTGCCAGCCAATCCGCCACGAATCGCCTGGAAAACTAATTCAGGATCCACGCCCGCTTTGGTCGCCAGTACCAGTGCTTCAGACATGGCGGCAATATTCAGCGCCACAATCACCTGATTCGCCAGTTTGGTCACGTTGCCTGCGCCGATGTCACCGGTATGTACCACAGAACCCGCCATCGCTTTCATGATCTCAAAGCATTTATCGAACACCGCTTTGTCGCCGCCCACCATTACGGACATCGTGCCGTCGATAGCTTTTGGCTCTCCGCCGGAGACCGGCGCATCGAGCATAGCGATTTGCTTAGCGGCCAGCGCCTGACTGATTTCGCGGCTGGCCAGCGGTGCGATAGAACTCATGTCGATTAGAATAGTGCCCGGACGCGCGCCTTCAATCAGACCATTTTCGCCCAGCGCCACTTCTTTCACCTGCGGCGAGTTTGGCAGCATGGTGATAATGACGTCAGAGACCGCAGCCACAGCTTTTGGCGTATCTGCCGCCGTTGCGCCCAGTTTGACGATTTCACCGACGGTATCGAGATTGCGATCCATCACAACCAGCTCATAACCTGCTTTCAGCAAGTTTTTGCTCATAGGCTTGCCCATGATGCCTAAACCAATAAAGCCAATTTTCATTCCGGTATCCTCTGTTTTTTGATGTTATGAGAGCTGATCACTTGGTGAAGCGATCGCACAGCGCCTGCGTACCTGCACGGAAAACGCCTAAATCACTGCCGACGGCCACGAAGGTCGCGCCCCATTCCAGATAGCGACGGGCGTCCGCTTCAACCGGTGCCAGAATGCCGCCAGGTTTCCCGTGCGCTTTAGCACGCGCAAAGATGTGGCGAATGGCAGCCTGAACGTCAGGGTGTCCGGCGTTGCCAAGATGTCCCATGCCTGCGGCCAGATCGCTCGGCCCGACGAAAATACCGTCGATGCCGTCTGTTGCGGCAATAGCGTCAAGGTTATCAACGCCCTGCTGGCTTTCGATTTGCACCATCACTGCGATGTTGTCGTTGATGCTGGTGAAGTAATCCGGCACGGTACCGAACATGTTGCTGCGATGCGAAACAGACACGCCACGGATGCCCGCAGGCGGATAACGCGTCGATGCCACGGCCAGCTCGGCCTGTTCCTGTGTTTCCACAAACGGGATCAGGAAGTTATAGAAACCGATATCCAGCAGACGCTTAATCACCACCGGATCATTAAATTGCGGACGTACCACCGGCGCGCTGCGACTGCCTTTCAGCGCCATCAGCTGCGGTACAAAAGTGGTCACATCGTTTGGCGCATGTTCGCCATCGAGCAGCAACCAGTCAAAACCCGCCACGCCGAGCACTTCGGTAGTAATCGGGCTGCACAGGGCTGACCAGCAACCGATCAGCGTTTTCCCCTGCAGCAAGTCCTGGCGGAACCGGTTTGGAATCATTTGATTACTCATATCTGGTATCTGACCTCATCAAAGGGGCAGAGCCGGAAGTCCGGAATGCCCGCATCAAAAATTTACTGTTTCTTAAGTTCGAGACGTTTGATATCGCCGACCACCAGCAGGTAGCAAAGCATCGCCATCAGTGCTGAACAGCCCACAAAAATTAATGCCATATTGAAAGAGTGCAGACCTTTCACCATGTAGCCGATAACCAGCGGCGTGACGATGGAGGCCACGTTTCCGAATACGTTGAAGATGCCGCCGCACAGACCGATGACTTCTTTAGGCGCGGTATCGGCAATTACCGGCCAGCCCAGCGCACCAAAGCCTTTGCCGAAGAACGCCAGCGCCATCAGGGTGACGACCAGTACGTTGTTGTCGGTGTAGTTACACAAAATGATGCTGGTGGCTAACAACATGCCCAGCACGATAGGAATTTTTCGCGCCACCGTCAGCGAGAAACCGCGTCTGATCAGGAAATCTGAAAACACACCGCCCAGCACGCCGCCCGCAAAACCGCACAGCGCCGGGATTGCTGCAATCATCCCGACTTTAAGAATAGACATACCCTTTTCCTGCACCAGATAGATCGGGAACCAGGTCAGGAAGAACCAGGTAATGCTGTTAATAAAATACTGACCGAAGAAGATCCCAAGCATCATGCGGCTGCTCAACATCTGGCGTACGTAGCTCCATTTCGGGCCACTTTTTGCGGTGTCAGTTTTCTTATGATCGATATCTACTACCGCGCCGCCATCTTTCAGAAACTCCAGCTCACTTTTGGAAATATTCGGATGCTCAGGCGGATTATGAATAAATTTGATCCACACCAGCGTCAGTACAAAACCAATGACACCCATAACGATGAAGACATGTTCCCAGCCCCAGGCGTAAGTCAGCCAGCCGAGCAATGGCGAGAACAACGCCAGTGAGAAATATTGTGCAGAGTTAAAAATCGCCGAGGCGGTGCCGCGTTCCGTGGTCGGGAACCAGGCCGCCACAATGCGGGCGTTCGCCGGGAAAGAAGGCGCTTCGGAGAAGCCGAGCATGAAGCGCAGGATAAACAGCGTCAGCGCGCCGTACGCCAGCGGGAACCAGCCAACGAAGCCCTGTAATAAAGTGAACAGCGACCAGAAAAACAGGCTGTAGGTATAGACTTTCTTCGAACCGAACTTGTCCAGCAGCCATCCGCCCGGTAGCTGCATAATCAGATACGCCCAGCCGAAAGCGGCAAAGATTTGTCCCATATCCGCAGCATCAAGGCCCAGCTCGCGCGCGACTTCGGTTCCTGCAATGGAAAGCGTTGCACGGTCGGCATAGTTCACCGCCGTGATTAAAAAGATAATCAGCAGAATATAGTAACGAATATGTGTCCGTACCTTACTTTGCGCGATTGTCCGTGACTGAGATTGAATGTTCATGGTGACCTTCATTGTAATATTGAAAAAAATCTTTCAGGAAATTCACCGTTGTTTAAATAACACCCGTCATTCATCTGCGTTATTCATCGTATACTTTCTTTATAAGAAATACCTTATACGAAATGGAGAACTCACCCTTTATTAATCTTTGTACGAAATTTACCTGTATTACTTTAAACGTCACCTTCAGAGGGCTAATACAGTATAAAAAAGCCCCCCCGAAATAACACTGTGCATTCGCCCAAGAATATAGCAGATAATTGTGACTATTCTTTTGCATCCTCACATCGGCGTGGGAGGAAAATCACAGATTATCCCGCACTGATGACCGCGCAATGTAAAGGGTGATACTCATCACATTTATTCTGTCACCTGCCCCACAGAATGATGTTATACCGGTAAAAAGCTGGTCAGTTGCACAATGAGGTTGGAGGAAGACTGTCTTATAATGAGCGTCATATCTTGTATTGCCAGAGCATGTTTTTGAGAAACGTCGTTAAGCGTCAACTTCAGAGAATTAACCGGAACCTTTTGTTCCGGGATGTTTAATAAACGCGGAGACAGTTATGTCACGTAATAAAGATAAAGAACATGCAACCGAAGCGCTTTTCATTAAGGTTCATGAAAGCGACAACGTTGCCATTATTGTCAACGATAACGGTTTAAAAGCCGGCACCCGATTTTCTAATGGTCTGGAATTAATTGAGCATATTCCGCAAGGCCATAAAGTCGCTTTAGATCCCATTGCCAAAGGTGGCGATATTATTCGTTATGGTGAAGTCATCGGTTATGCCGTGCGCAATATTGCACAGGGTGGCTGGATTGATGAATCCCTGGTGGAATTGCCCGTCGCACCGGAGCTGAACAGCCTGCCGCTGGCCACGCGCGTTCCGCCAGCCTTGCCGCCGCTGGAAGGCTATACCTTCGAAGGCTACCGCAATGCGGACGGCAGCGTAGGCACCAAAAATCTTCTTGGGATTACCACCAGCGTACACTGCGTGGCGGGCGTGGTGGATTATGTAGTCAAAATCATTGAGCGTGATTTACTGCCGAAATTCCCTAACGTCGATGGCGTTGTCGCGCTGAACCATTTATACGGCTGCGGCGTGGCGATTAACGCTCCGGCAGCGGTGGTGCCCATCCGCACGATCCACAATCTGGCACTGAATCCGAATTTTGGCGGCGAAGTCATGGTTGTCGGTTTAGGTTGCGAGAAGTTGCAGCCGGAACGCTTACTGGAAGGCACGCCGGACGTGCAGGCTATTTCGCTCGACGATACTCACATTGTACGTTTGCAGGATGAACAGCATGTCGGCTTCCAGTCGATGGTGGATGATATCCTGACCGTCGCACAATTCCATCTGGAACGGCTGAACCGTCGTCAGCGCGAAACCTGCCCGGCGTCTGATCTGGTTGTCGGTACCCAGTGTGGCGGCAGCGATGCGTTTTCCGGTGTGACCGCTAACCCTGCCGTCGGTTACGCATCGGATCTGCTGGTACGTTGTGGCGCGACCGTGATGTTCTCAGAAGTGACTGAGGTTCGCGACGCCATCCACTTACTGACGCCGCGTGCCGCCGATGTTGAAGTAGGCAAACGTCTGCTGGAAGAAATGGCCTGGTACGATGATTATCTGTCTATGGGCCAGACTGACCGAAGCGCCAACCCGTCTCCGGGCAACAAGAAAGGCGGGCTGGCCAACGTGGTCGAGAAAGCCTTGGGTTCTATCGCAAAATCCGGCACCAGCGCGATTTCAGAAGTGTTGTCGCCGGGTCAGCGTCCGACCAAAAAAGGGCTGATTTACGCCGCAACGCCAGCCAGTGATTTTGTCTGCGGCACACAACAGCTGGCTTCCGGCATTACCGTGCAGGTATTTACCACCGGTCGCGGTACGCCATACGGGCTACTGGCAGTCCCGGTAATTAAAATGGCGACGCGTACCACACTTGCCAACCGCTGGCACGACCTGATGGACATCAACGCCGGGACCATTGCGACAGGGGATGCAACTATCGAAGATGTAGGGTGGGAGCTGTTCCACTTTATTCTTGATATCGCCAGCGGCCGCAAGAAAACCTGGTCAGACACCTGGGGTATCCACAATGCGCTGGCGGTGTTTAACCCGGCACCGGTGACCTGAGTTTCCGGCTATTTCATCTGAGCAAAACTGCCCACCGTGCAAACCACAGTGGGCGTTTTCTTTGCGCAAAACATTCATATATTTCACTCCTGCTTAAATCAGAATTCTTTGTGACTCCCCTCGCAGTTTACTCCTCTCATCAGGTCTACCCTCGTCCCACACCTTATTTATCATCTTGATTT
>NZ_QZWI01000014.1 GCF_003614975.1 Rahnella bruchi
CAGGACGGGCGCTGGCAGCGAATTGTTACTGTACAAACAGGCGCGTGACCGGGCAAAGCAGCTAGGCACGGGCCGGGGCGGCTCGACGACTTATATATGTACACCATGACGCCGCGCACCGGGTTTGTGCTGATTGATACCTGGCTCTCCGGTGACCGCGAAATGTTCTACAACGCCATCAGCCATTTATGGTTGCCGGTGACCGTGCTGGCGATGTTGTCGATGGCGGGGATCACCCGTCTGCTGCGCGCCTCTATGCTCGGTGAAATGAACAAAGAATACGTGATTCTGGCGCGTTCCAAAGGTGCGGGCAGGGTGCGGGTATTACTGTGCCACGTCTTCCCGAATGTACTGGGCACGCTGATCACCGTACTTTCGCTCTCCTACGCCAGCCTGCTCGAAGGCGCGGTGCTGACCGAAACGGTGTTTGCCTGGCCGGGCGTCGGACGTTATCTGACCACTGCGCTGTTTGCGGCGGATACTCCGGCAATTCTTGGGGCGACGCTGCTGATCGGTACCTGTTTCGTGCTGCTCAACGCGCTGGCTGACGCCCTTACTTATTTGCTCGATCCGCGGACCCGGTAGTTTTCGCTTATGACACAACAAATGATCCCTGAACAACCTGCGCAGGTCGACGTTGAGACTAACGTCTGGAAGCCTGCGCGCCGCATTACCACGCTGAGCGTCGGGCTGGTGCTGGTCGCCATTCTGGTGCTGACCGCGCTACTTGCGCCTTTGTTAGCGCCTTTCGACCCGAATATTCAGCACATCGAACTGCGGCTGTTGCCGCCGTCGCACACGCACTGGCTGGGCACTGACGGTTTTGGTCGCGACCTGCTTTCCCGCGTGATTTACGGCGCGCGTCCGACGCTGCTGCTGGTGTCGCTGATCCTGGTGCTGACCATCCCGGTGGGGCTGCTGATCGGCATCAGCGCCGGTTATATCGGCGGCTGGTTCGAGCGTATTCTGATGCGCCTGACTGACATCGTGATGTCATTACCGAGCCTGGTGATGGCACTGGCGCTGGTCGCAATCCTCGGCCCCGGCCTGATGAACGGTGCGCTGGCGCTGGCCTTTACCAGCTGGCCGCCGTTTGCACGTCAGGCAAGGGCGGAAACGCTGGCACTGCGCCGCAGTGATTATCTGGCTGCGGCACGAATGCAGGGCATCGGCGGATTGCGTCTGATGTTCGGCCACATTCTGCCGCTGTGTCTGCCAAGCGCCGTGGTGCGCGCGGCACTCAGCCTCGGCGGTATTATTCTGGCGTCTGCCGGTCTGGGTTTTCTTGGCATGGGTATTCAGCCGCCGACCGCAGAGTGGGGCTCAATGGTTGCCGAAGGCAGTAAAGTGATTTTCGACCAGTGGTGGGTCGCCGCCGCACCGGGCGGGGCAATTCTCTTCGCCAGCCTGGCGTTTAACCTGCTGGGCGATGGCCTGCGTGATAAAATGGATCCACGACATGGCAACTGACATTTTGCATAACGACAAACTTGTCGCGAAAGATCTCACCATTTATCTGCCGGGGGAACGTCCGCTGGAACTGGTGAAATCCCTGTCCCTCAGTGTCGGACAGGAACGTGTGGCGCTGGTCGGAGAGTCCGGTTCCGGTAAATCCCTCACCGCCCGCGCGCTGATGGGGCTGCTGCCGCATCCGTGCCAGCTGCGCGCTTCGCAGCTGACGCTGGGCGATAACGACCTGACGACATTGAAGGAACGCGAATGGAACCGCCTGCGCGGGAACCGTGTTTCGATGGTGATGCAGGATCCCAAACATGCGCTGAACCCGACGCAAAAAATTGGCAAGCAGGTTGAAGAACCGCTGCGCCTGCATACGCGTCTCGGGCGTAAAGAACGTCAGGAAAAAGTCGCCGACATGCTTAACGCCGTCGGTCTGCCCAATCCTGCATTTCTGCAACAGCAATATCCACATCAGCTTTCCGGCGGCATGGGCCAGCGCGTGATGCTGGCGATTGCGCTGATCAACGATCCGCAATGGCTGATTGCAGATGAACCTACGTCGGCGCTGGATTTTGACATGCGCGAACAGGTGCTGGGCTTAATCGAGCGTCTGGTCGAACAGCGCAATATGGGACTGATCCTGATAAGCCACGATCTGCAACAGGTGGCGCACTATTGCGAGCGGGTGCTGGTGATGTACAAAGGCGAGCTGCTCGATGAGTTGCCTGCGGATCAGTTGGCGCACGCCACGCACCCGTATACCCATACGTTATGGTCGTGCAGACCGAGTAAATTTACCCACGGTGAACGCCTGCCGGTGCTGGATCGCGAGCTGCTGGCCTCTTTAAAACAGGAGCCGCGCCATGAGTGAGATTGTCGCTGAACTTAACCAGCTGAGCGTGTCGCACCGCCAGGGCGTTGAAGTCCGAACCGTGGTGCATAATGTCAATCTGAGCATCAATAAAGGCGAATGCTTCGGCCTGGTAGGGCCGTCCGGTTGCGGCAAATCCTCTCTGTTGTGGGTGCTGGCGGGACTGAACGGTCACTGGGATGGCGGCCTGACACTGCTCGATCACAAGGTAAAACCCGGCAAGCCGTTTACCGGCAGCCTGCGCCGTGACGTACAGATGGTGTTTCAGGATCCATATGCGTCGCTGCATCCGAAACACAGGTTGCTGCGCACGCTGGCGGAGCCGCTGAAAATCCTGAAAGAGCAGGACATCGAACAAAAGATTGCGCAGGGATTTCGTCAGGTCGGGCTGGATCCGGCATTGATGCACCGTTATCCGCATCAGCTCTCCGGCGGCCAGCGGCAGCGCGTGGCGATTGTCCGGGCGCTGCTGCTCAAACCCAAGCTGTTACTGCTTGATGAACCGACGTCTGCGCTCGATATGTCGGTGCAGGCAGAAATCCTTAACTTGCTTAACGACCTTAAGTCCAGCAGTGACCTGACGATGATACTGGTCAGCCATGATGCTGATGTGATTGACCATATGTGCGACAGAGCCGTACACATGGCAAAGGGCTATGTTCTGAGCTAATTCTCTCCGGCATTCCATGCTGCGGCTTTTACAGCAAATCCTCCGTTATGACGGCCTGTTCTTCAGGCCGTTTCTTTTCCAACGACTCCCCCGGAGTTCCCCGCTGAGTTATCCCGTTAATTTTTGCTGTCGCACAGAGTGTTTTTTGTGCGTATTCGGCTGGGTGGGTCAATATTTCCCCTACCAGTATCTCATTACACAAATATTCCCATTAAATCTCTCTGACTGTTTTGAATAAAAAACGCCCAAGACGGGCAGGTAACAAATGGACTATTTCGATCAATTTAATCACTGTTGAAATTAATATTCCGTTCAAACTGGTTTTAATTTCGTCTTGTTTTATTAATAAAAGTCCTAACACGAAAAAATTGCGTAGTACAAAAATCTTATGGCTGCTTTTTCTATTAATTAGATAATGGCTTTCAATTCAAAATAATTACCCTGCTATGCACTATTTAAATGCAATGCCTTTTCAAATAGCACGAATTCCTTAACGATTGTTAACAGAAAAAAACCTTTTGATAAAGGTGATCCCGCTTGCAACTACTTTACAAAATGATAAACAATTTGCACCTCTATGGTGCTACGCACTGTAATGGTGCAAATTGTTATGCGAAAACCGCATATAATCAGGGGGTTAGCGGCTTATGGTTGAAACATAATGTTACAACTCTTTACTCAAAAAAGACTTACTGAAGCGAACTTTTCCATTTTAACTTTTCGTGCTCAGTGTTAAGGTTCAAATCGTTTTACAGACAGACGCATTTAAATACATGTACAAATACTCACAGCCCGATATTTCAGTCCTATAAAAGAACGGGCATGAGAACTCCTTTATAAAAAAATCAAGGAAACTTAAATAATGATGAAGCGCAGTGTGTTGGCCTTAGCGGTCTCTTTAATTGCAGTGGGTTCTACCGCAAATGCAGCTGAGATTTATAATAAAGACGGTAACAAACTGGACCTCTACGGTCGCGTAACCGCTAAGCATTATTTCTCCGATGACACGGGGTCTGACGGCGACATGACTTATGCGCGTCTGGGCTTTAAAGGCGAAACTCAAATTAACGACACATTGACCGGTTACGGTCAGTGGGAATACAACATTCAGGCTAACCACGCAGAATCTCAGGGCGACCTGGGCAACAAAACCCGTCTGGGCTTTGCGGGTCTGAAAGTGAAAGATTTCGGTTCTATCGATTATGGCCGTAACTACGGTGTGGTTTACGACGCACTGGGCTTCACCGATATGCTGCCAGAGTTTGGTGGTGATACCGCTAACTCCGACAACTACATGGTAGGTCGTTCTAACGGCCTGGCAACTTACCGTAACCAGGACTTCTTCGGTCTGGTCACTGGCCTGAACATCGCCCTGCAATATCAGGGTAAAAACGAGAACGACGGTCGTACAGCGACTAAAGCGAACGGCGACGGTTACGGCGCATCCATCGATTATGAAGATATCGCAGGTTCCGGCATCGGTGCTGTTATCGCGGGTTCTTCATCTGACCGTACTAACGCACAAACCAACTCTGCTATCGGCGGCGGTGATAAAGCGTCTGCATGGGCTACCGCTCTGAAATACGATGCTAACCAGATTTATCTGTCTGCAATGTATAACGAAACCCGTAACCTGGCACCAATCCCAGGCGGCTTCGCTAACAAAACTCAGGGTTATGAGTTAGTTGCACAGTACCAGTTCGAAAACGGCCTGCGTCCTTCTATCGGTTACGTACAGTCTAAAGCGAAAGATGTTGAAGGCGGTATCGGCGATGCTGACCTGGTTAAATACTTTGAAGTTGGTGCGACTTACTACTTCAACAAAAACATGTACACCTATGTTGACTACATGATCAACCAGATCGATGACAACAACAAACTGGGCGTAAGCTCTGATGACGTTGTTGCTGTAGCACTGACTTACCGCTTCTAAGTTAGTGAACCAAATTATTACCCCATTCTGTGTCTGAAAAAGGTAATCGCAAAGGCAGAGTTCATTGGCTCTGCCTTTTTTTGTGCCTGTCATTTACCCCTCGTCACCTTCGCTGTTCCTTATCCAATAACCACAATTAATTCATGCGGCTAGCCCCATAGCCTCACGTTATACCCCAAAGCCAAACAAGTATTCGTCAGCCGCTTTCTCCCGTGGAATATTCATCGGGTCTTATTAAAACCCATTAAAAAAAGAAACCCGGAGAAACTGACATGCAGCAAATTCCAAAGCCGTATCTTTTATTCCTTGGTGACGTGATGGATCCGCTGGCCGCGAAAACCGCGCGCGGCATCCACGTCTGGCGTCCTGAATCCTGCGTCGGGCAAATCCGTCTGGCGACCGATTCGGTGTCACTGAGATTACCAGAACTCGACATTGAAACGGCCAAAGCGCAGGGCGCGAAAACCATGGTGCTGGGCACGGCGAACTCCGGCGGTAAATTACCGAAACACTGGCTGGATTCGATCAAAGCGGCGATCCGCGCCGGGCTTAATGTCGCCAACGGCCTGCATCAGGGGCTGAATGACATTCCTGAGCTGGTTGAACTGGCCAAAGAACATCACGTAGAGCTGTTTGACGTGCGCCATATGCAGCCGGAACTCGATACCGGCACCGGTAAAAAGCGCAGCGGCAAACGTATTCTGACCGTCGGCACCGACTGTTCGGTCGGCAAAATGTACACCTCGCTGGCGCTGGAAGCCGCTATGCGGGAGCTGGATCTGAACGCCGATTTCCGTGCGACCGGGCAGACCGGTGTGCTGGTGGCGGGGGCAGGTATCGCGATTGACGCAGTGATTGCCGATTTTATTTCCGGTGCCGTCGAAGCGCTGTCTCCGGCCAACGATGACGATCACTGGGACATCATCGAAGGTCAGGGCTCGCTGTATCACCCGTCTTTCGCCGGTGTCAGCATGGGGCTTATCCACGGTGCGCAGGCGCATTTACTCGTGATGTGTCATGAACTTGGCCGCCCGCACATGCGCCATCTGCCCCATCAGTTTATGCCGACGCTGCGCCAGTGCCTCGATACCAATCTGGCGGCCGCCAGCCTGACCAGTCCGGATGTCAGAATCGCCGGTTTCTCACTGAATACTTCAGGGGTTAGCGAAGAAGAAGCGAAAATTGCGCTGGCTGAAATCAGCGAAGAATTTGGCGTGCCAGCTACCGACCCGGTGCGTTTTGGTATCAAAAATATCGCGCAATGGATTAAGGATAACGGCTGATGATTCAGATGACTTTCCAGTCCATCGAACTGCCGCTGGCAAAGCCGTTTGCGATTTCCCGTGGAACGCGCACTGCCGTCACGGTGGTACGTGTTTCCCTGACCGACGGTGAATTTACAGCGGTCGGGGAATGTACGCCAACCGCCCGTTATCAGGAATCGCCACAAAGCGTATGCGAACAACTTGAGCTTATCCGCCCGCAGGTGGAACAGGGGCTGAGCCGTGAAGCATTACAGCAGGCGTTACCAATGGGGTCAGCACGTAATGCCCTCGATTGTGCAATGTGGCGTCTCGATGCGGCAAAACAGGGCAAAGACCTGTGGCAACTGCTTGATATGCCAAAACCTGTTTCTGTAATTACTGCCGAAACCCTGAGCCTGGATTCAGTGGAAAACATGGCGAAAGCCGCTGCTGTGGCCGTCGCAGGTGGCGCGCAGTTGCTCAAAATCAAACTCGACCGTGAGCACATTATCGAGAAAGTGGCGGCCATCCGCGCCGCTGCACCGCACGCCACGCTGGTGGTAGACGCGAACGAAGCCTGGTCGGGTTTAGATCTCGGCAGTTTGTTTGGGGCACTGCATGAATTCAACGTCGCCATGATCGAGCAACCCCTTCCTGCCGGTAATGACAAAGATCTGGTGCGTTGTTTGCATCCTATCCCTGTCTGCGCCGACGAAAGTTGTCATGAGCGTGCAGATATCGAAGGGCTGCGGGACCGGTACGAGATGATCAACATCAAGCTCGATAAATGCGGTGGCCTGACGGAAGCGCTGGCGATGACCGATGTGGCACGGCATTTCGGCCTGCGGATTATGGTTGGCTGCATGCTCGGTTCCTCCATTGCGATGGAAGCGGCGTTGCCGGTGGCGGTGCAGGCCGAACGTGTCGATCTCGACGGGCCAATCTGGCTGGCGCAGGACGCCGAACCGGCATTGCGCTATGAAAACGGTGAAGTCTGGCTTTAACAGTTCAGCCTATAAAGGAGGCGTTTATTGATGACAGTGCCCATTTTGCAGATTAACGATTTGTCGGTCACCTTCTCTGGCCGGCAAGGCAAAACGCAGGCGCTGAAAGGCGTTTCCTTCTCTATTAATAAAGGTGAAGTGGTGGCGGTGGTCGGCGAAAGCGGATCAGGTAAATCCGTCACCTCACTGAGCGTGATGGGGCTGCTGCCCGACACGGCGCACATTGACGCAGGCAGTATCGAATTTTTTGGCCGCAACGGCACGCATCATGCGCTGACGTCAATGTCGGCAGAATCGCGCCGTAAACTGCGCGGTCAGGAAATGTCGATGATCTTCCAGGAGCCGATGACCTCGCTCAATCCGGTGCTGCGTGTCGGCGATCAGCTCACCGAAGGGCTGCTGGATCACGGCATGGCGAACAAAGCCACGGCGCTGAACAAAGCCCGCGAGCTGCTGAAACAGGTTCGCATTCCTGACGTCGAGCGAATCCTCAAATGTTACCCGCACGAGCTTTCCGGCGGCATGCGTCAGCGCGTGATGATTGCGCAGGCGCTGGCCTGTGATCCGGCGTTGCTGATTGCGGACGAGCCGACAACCGCGCTGGATGTCACGGTGCAGGCACGCATTCTGCAAATTCTGCGCGACCTGCAACAGGGCACTGACATGTCGGTTCTGTTCATCACGCACGATATGGGCGTGGTGGCGGAAATCGCTGACCGCGTGGTGGTGATGTATCAGGGCAAAGTGGTGGAGCAGGGCAGCGTGACGGAGATTTTCGCCAATGCGCAACATCCTTATACCCGCGCGTTGCTGGCTGCCGTACCGAAACTGGGCGATATGCAGGGGCTGAAATGGCCGCGCCGGTTCCCGCTGTTAGCCGCCAACACCGGTCAAAACATTTCACCCGAAAAGCAATCGATTGCAGGTGATCTGCCTCACATTCCGCCAGCGGAAGACGACCAGAAAACCGCCAATTACGCTGCGCCACCGCTGCTCGACGTGCGCGGGCTGAGCGTCTGTTATCCGATCCGCTCGGGAGTGCTGTCCCGCGTGACCCAAGAAGTTCACGCCGTAGAGCAAATCGACTTCTCAATATGGCCGGGCGAAACGCTGGCGCTGGTCGGAGAGAGTGGTTGTGGCAAATCCACCACCGGCCGCGCCATCCTGCGGCTGGTCGGCAGCGAATCGGAAAGCATTCATCTCGAAGGCAAAGAAATCACCCTGATGCGCGACACACCCTTTCAGGCGGTGCGCCGTCAGATCCAGATGGTGTTTCAGGATCCCTACGCCTCGCTCAATCCGCGTCTGACCGTCGGGTTTTCCATTGCCGAACCGTTATTGCTGCACGGACTGAAAAAGTCACTGGCTGACGCCACGCCGGTGGTGAATCAGTTACTGAAAAGCGTCGGGCTGGAGCCTTCTCACGCGCGGCGTTATCCGCACGAATTCTCCGGCGGCCAGCGTCAGCGCATCGCGATTGCGCGCGCGATGGCGTTACAGCCTCAGGTGATTATTGCCGACGAAGCCGTATCAGCGCTGGATGTTTCCATTCAGGCGCAGGTCGTCAATCTGATGATGGATTTACAGCGTGATACCGGCGTGGCGTGGCTGTTTATTTCGCACGACATGGCGGTGGTGGAGCGTATCGCCAACCGCGTGGCGGTGATGTACAGCGGGCAGATTGTGGAAATAGGTCCGCGCGATGCCGTGTTCAGCAATCCTCAGCATTCCTACACCCGGCGTCTGCTCAGTTCGGTGCCGGTGGCGGATCCGACGCAGAGGGCGTTACGTCATTTTGATGATGTGGAAGTGAAATCGCCGGTGCATCCGGCGGGTGTACAGATAGAAAAACTCAAATATTCCCGCGTCAGTGAACATCACTGGGTCGCACAGGGATAACTCACCTTTCTTTTTTGGGACACACTGGAGAACACCATGCATTCGACTTTATTGCGTAAGAGCCTGCTTGCCGCCGGACTGGCGCTTTGTTTTGCAGCGTCGGCTCAGGCCAAAGATCTGCGGATTTCCATGTATGCCGACGTGACAGGTTTTGACCCGCACGACACCACGGATACGCTGAGTTACTCCATTCAGAGCGGCATTTTTGAACGTCTGTTCCAGTTCGACAGCAAAATGGCCGTCGTGCCGGTGCTGGCGACGGATTACACCAGCAACAGCGACGCCACCGAATTCACGATTAATCTGCGCCACGACGTGACTTTCCAGGACGGTACGCCGTTCAACGCCGACGCGGTAAAAGCTAACCTCGATCGTCTGGCTAATCCGGCCAATCATCTGAAACGTAACTCGCTGTTCAGCATGATTAAAACCGTGGAGGCCGTCAGCCCTTATCAGGTGAAAATCACCCTGAATAAACCGTTCGGCGCGATGATCAACACTCTTGCCCACCCGTCTGCGGTGATGCACAGCCCTGCATCCCTGAAGCAGTATCCGAATGAACAGGATCTGAGCGTGCATCCGGTCGGTACCGGTCCGTTCAAATTTGTGGAATGGCAACAGGGTAAAGACGTCAAACTGGTGAAATACGACAACTACTGGCAGAAAGGCTGGCCGAAAGTAGACTCCGTGACGCTTTATCCGACGCCGGAAGACTCCACGCAGGTGGCGAAACTGAAATCCGGCGGCGTGGACGCGGTATACCCGTTGCCGTCCGATCTGGTGGACACCGTGAAAAGCGATCCGAAGCTGGATATCGCGCAGGATCCGGGCATCTACCTGTATTACATCGCCTTCAATACGCAGAAAAAAGAGTTCTCGGATGTGCGCGTCCGTCAGGCGATTAACTACGCCATTGACCGTAATCTGTGGCTGAAAGTCGGTTTTGCCGGTCTGGGATCGCCGTCCACTTCGCCGCTGCCGAAAAACGTCCAGTTCTATCAGAAACAAACCACGCCGGACTACAGCTATAACATCGCCAAAGCCAAAGAGCTGATGAAAGAGGCCGGTTACGAGAAGGGTTTCGACGTTGAAATGTGGAGCTCGAACAAAACCGACCGTATCCGCAGTGCGCAGTTCCTCAAACAGCAACTTTCCCTGATTGGGGTGCGTGTGAAGCTGGTGCCGATGGATGCCGGAACCCTGACCCAGCGTCTGTGGAGCACGCCGAAACCGGCGGAGGCGAAAGTAGAAATGTATTACGGCGCGTGGTCGGCTTCGACCGGTGATGCAGACTGGGCGCTGCGTCCGCTGTTCGCCACCGAATCCTGGATCCCGTCGGCGTACAACGTCTCTTATTACAGCAACAAACAGGTCGATGCGGCGATCACCGCCGGTCTGCAAACGGCTGATGTCGAAAAACGCAAAGCAGCCTACGCCGATGCGCAGAAACTGCTGTGGGCGGATGCACCGATGGCGTATCTCGGCGTGCCGGACAATCTGGTGGGCAAAAGCAAAGACCTTTCCGGCGTCTATATGCTGGCCGACGGTTCGCTGATTTTCAATCAGGCACAGTTTAAGTAATTTTTGACTCCCTCCCCTTCGCAGGGGAGGGAGTTTACCGAATTCAGGGGCTCACTTTTATGCTGACCTATTTTATCCGCCGGATACTGGAAATGATCCCCGTTTTACTGGTGGTGTCATTACTGGTGTTTGGCTTTATCAAGCTGCTGCCGGGTGACCCTGCGCGTATTTACGCCGGACAGGATGCGCCGATTGAGGCGGTTGAGTCAGCACGGCAATTGCTTGGCCTGAACGATCCGCTGCCTGCGCAGTACTGGCACTGGCTGAACGGCATGATTCATGGCGATCTGGGTACGACTTACCGCACGCGTCAGCCGGTGTTAAGTGTGATTGAAAGTGGTTTTATGCCGACGCTACTGCTGGCGCTGGCGGGCTTCGCGTGGTCGGTGGTACTCGGGCTGGTGATTGGCGTCGTCTCCGCGCTCAAGCGCGGAAAATGGCAGGACTGGACGCTGATGAGCATGGCGGTCGGCGGGATTTCCATGCCGCCGTTCTGGCTGGGATTGCTGCTGATCCAGTTTGTCGCCATGCCGTTCGGGATATTCGCCGTCAGTGGTTTTAATTCGCCTGCGGACATTATCCTGCCGGCGATCACCCTGGGTTCTTCGGTGGCAGCGGTGATGGCGCGTTTCACCCGCTCGGCGTTTCTCGACGTGGCTCAGGAAGATTATGTGCGCACTGCCAATGCCAAAGGATTACGCGCGCGGCGGGTGACGTGGAAACACATCATGCGCAATGCGCTGATCCCGATTATTACCATGCTCGGCTTGCAGTTTGGCTTCCTTCTCGGCGGTTCGATTATCGTCGAAAGCGTATTCAGCTGGCCGGGGCTTGGCTGGTTACTGATTGAATCCATCAAAACGCAGGATCAGCCGGTCATTCAGGCGCTGGTGATGCTGTTTGTGTTTGAATTTATCCTGATAAATCTGCTGGTAGACCTGCTTTATGCGGTGGTCAATCCGGCGATCCGTCTGCGTTAGGAGCTGCTCATGACCGATCCTGTCTCTGTGCTGGAAGAAACCACACCGGCTGCGGTAGCCTCGCAAAACGATGATATCCGTTCGCCGTGGTACGACTTTTTCCACACCTTTATCCGTCACCCAATGGCGCTGGTGTCTGGCGGATTTATTCTTCTGCTGGTGCTTGTCGCGATATTCGCACCGTGGCTGGCACCTTTTGATCCGATGACGCCGGACTGGATGGCGCTCGGCGTCGGCCCTACGCCGCAGCACTGGTTCGGGACTGATGATTTAGGGCGCGACGTTCTCAGCCGTATCATTTATGGCGCACGGATTTCCCTCTACGTAGGTATTTTCTCGGTGACGCTCGGCATGATTGCCGGTGTATTGCTCGGGCTGCTGGCCGGATATTATGGCCGCTGGCTGGACATGT
This sequence comes from Rahnella bruchi, assembly GCF_003614975.1. Classification (GTDB taxonomy): domain Bacteria; phylum Pseudomonadota; class Gammaproteobacteria; order Enterobacterales; family Enterobacteriaceae; genus Rahnella; species Rahnella bruchi. The sequence continues at coordinate 12,053 of NZ_QZWI01000014.1, forward strand.
TGATCATGCGCGGTTCCGACGTCTTATTCGCTTTTCCGGGCATGTTGCTGGCGATTGCGGTAGTGGCTATTCTCGGGCCGGGGCTGAATAACGTGATTATCGCCGTTGCGGTATTCAGCGTGCCGGTGTTTGCCCGTATTGTCCGCGCCGCGACATTATCGATTAAACAGAGTGCCTACGTTGAAGCGGTTCGCTGCGTCGGCGCACCGGACAGGGTGGTGATTTTGCGCCATATCCTGCCGGGTACGCTTTCGAACGTCATCGTCTATTTTACGATGCGTATTGGCACCAGCATTCTGACCGCCGCCAGCCTGAGTTTTATCGGTCTGGGGCCGGAGCCGGACGTGCCGGAGTGGGGCAATATTCTGGCGATGAGCCGTAACATGATGATGGCGGGCAAATGGAACGTCAGCGTATTCCCTGGGCTGGCGATATTCCTCACAGTCCTGGCATTTAATCTGCTCGGTGACGCGCTGCGCGACACGCTGGATCCTAAACTGAAAAAGTAATCGTGAAATGAACAGCTGAAACGGAAAACTGATGCATCCGCAAGAACATGAAGATGATTTTCAGCAGCAGGCGCTGTCTGCTTTGCTGCAACGCTGGCGCACCACGCGCCAGATTTTTCGCCCGCGTTTCCCTTGCGGGACCACAAATTCACTGACGGATGTGGCGGGAATTACCGTCGGCCACAGCACGCTGGCGGCGGGTGATATTCAGACCGGCGTTACCGCCATCGTACCGCCCGGCGATAATCTCTATGAAAACCCGCTGCCCTGCGGCGTGGCGGTATTAAATGGATTCGGCAAACCGATGGGGCTGATTCAGGTGATGGAACTGGGCGAACTGCAAACACCGGTGCTGCTCAGCAATACCTTCGCCACCGGCACGTTATTCAATGCGCTGGTGAAACGCAGCTGCCAGCAGTTTCCGCAAATTGGCCGTCCGGACTCAACCATCAATCCGGTTATTCTTGAGTGCAACGATTTCTATTTAAACGATATTCAGGCGATGGCGGTCAGTGAGGACGACGCACTGACCGCACTCGACGGCGCGACAAAAACCTTCGCCCGTGGCAGCGTAGGTGCCGGACGTGGCATGAGCTGTTTTGGCTTAAAAGGGGGGATCGGCACGGCCTCACGCTGGTGTGAAACGCTTAACGCGACACTGGGCGTACTGGTGCTGGCGAATTTTGGCAAACTCTCAGAACTGACCCTCGACGGTGTGCGCGCCGGAGAAGCCATCGCCGAAATCCAGACGCAACGGGCGCCGCAGGTGGATGCGGGATCGATAATAATAGTGATGGCCTGTGACCGTTATCTCGACAGCCGACAGCTGGGACGCATCGCCAAACGCGCCGGTGCCGGGTTAGGGCGTCTGGGCAGTTACTGGGGGCATGGTTCGGGGGATATCGCACTGGCGTTTTCCACGCAACGGGAAGGTGTTAACTTGCCGGATGCCGAACTCGAACCTTTGCTGGCGCTGGCGGCAGATGCCACAGAACACGCTATTATTGATGCCTTACTGAGTGCAGAAACCGTCTGCGGATTCGACGGCCATCACCGGCTGGGATTAAGTGAAGTATTAGATAACCTGGCGAACCAAAAAGGGAATGAATGATGAAAGTATTTATCTCTGCGGATATTGAAGGCATCGCGGGTGTGATGCGACCGGAACAGTGCAGTCCGGGCAACGCCGATTACGAGGCCGCCCGTGCGCTGATGGAAGGCGAAGTCAACGCCGCCATCGACGGTGCTTTTGCCGGTGGCGCGATGGAAGTGACGGTCGCTGACAGTCACGCGATGATGCAAAACCTGCGCGCCGATAAAATCGACCCGCGCGCCCGTCTGGTACAGGGTAAACCGCGCGGATTATCGATGGTCGAAGGTCTGCAACAACAGCAATACGACGGCCTGATGTTTATCGGCTATCACACCGCTGCCGGAGAAAATGGCGTACTGGCGCACACCATCAATGGCCGCGCTTTTTACCGCGTTAAACTCAACGGCAACGTGGTGGGCGAAAGCGATTTATACGCCGCTGCCGGTGCGGAACTTAACGTTCCGTTATGGCTGGTGACGGGCGACGATCACCTTGAAACCTGGATCCGCCGTTATTATCCGGAATCACAATACGTTTGCGTCAAACGCGCGATTTCTGCCCATGCTGCTGAATCGGACAGCCCGTCAATTGCCTGTGCCAAAATCCGCAAACAGGCGACGATTGCGGTCAGCAAACCGGTACCGCTGACTTCAGGAAGATTCAGCGCACCGTATCATCTCGAACTGATGACCGCTAAACCGGTACTGGCGGATTTATTCTGCCTGATCCCAGGCGTTGAACGTCTTGATGCGGTCACCGTTGGCTATCACAGTCCGACCGTTGCCAACATTATCAGCCTGTTAAGTGCCTTTTCGTACTTAGCCACTACGCAGAAATAGGGCGGGCATGCGTTTACGCCACATCGAAGTGTTTCAGGCGGTATTACAGGCGGGCAGCGTCAGCGGCGCGGCGCGTTTATTGAATGTGTCGCAGCCTAATGTCAGCCGTGTGCTGAATCACGCCGAACAGCAGCTGGGATTTACGCTGTTCGACCGCACGCCGCAGGGATTAATCGTGACACCGGAAGGGCGGCGGTTAATGCCGGAAGTCGAGGCGTTGTTCAGCCACATTCAGGCCATTGGCGAACTGGCAGAACAGCTGCGACAAGGCGAAGGCCAGCATGTGCGCATCGGTTCCGCGCACGCGCTGGGGCATAGCGTGATGGCACCGGTACTGGTGGATTTCCGCCGTCAGACGCCCGGCGGCAGTGTCGAACTGGTGACCGGGCATTTCAACACGCTGAGTCAGGATCTGCTGCAATACAAAATGGATTTCGCGCTGGCATTTGGCGAGCAGGCCACGCAGGAACTGGTCGCCGAGTCGATTTATCAGGGCAATATGGTGGCGCTGCTGCCAAAAGATTCGACCGTTGAAGGGCCGGTCACGCTGGCGTGGTTGTGCGAAAACGACCTGCTGATGTTGCAGCAACAGGATCCGCTGGGTCAGGTGCTTAACCGTGTCCTGCGTGACAACGGCCTGATGCCGCACTCGGCGTTGTACATCAAAACCTACTCAGTGATCGCCGACATGGTGCTGGCGGGCGGCGGTGTCGGCGTGGTCGACACGTTTACCGCCCGTCGGTATACCGACCAGCTGAAAATTGTGCCAGTGGTGGAATCACTGCCGTTCGAGGTGATTCTGCTGAGCAGGCGGGACCAGCCGGCGTCGCAGGCTTCGCTGAGGCTGAGGCAACTGATAAAACAAAAAGTGTTGGAGTTGAAAGGAGTGCCTTTCGAACCTGTTTAGTTTTTCAATTTCAATTTCAAATTCAAATTCAAATTCAAATTCAAGGTCGTGGGCGTCGGCCCACACCGACTTGGGGGGCGGCCTATCGCCGCCACCCCCAAGACCCCCCGGGCTCTTTCACTGCGCGCTATCGCTGGAACGACGGACATGTTCCGCCGCAATGGTGAGTGGCGCAAATTCAGGTGCTTCGCACTGCCTTCTCTCGGTCTTCGAGCCACAGGTCTCGAAGCCGCTCCGTTCAGCTGAATTCTGAGCACGCCAATCCACTTTTTAAAAGAGGAAAATAGTCTGCCTTTGAATTTAAGATCTTGCGGGCGGTTCAGAAAGCTTGCTGAATGAGAGGTTGCAGACCCTAGGCTGCAATCCCGAAATGAAGGCACCGCGAAGCGGCAAGATTTCCAGCCTGTCGCGGTGATACCTGAAACATAGCCAGCGAGCGGAGCGCGCAGTAAAAAGACGTGGGAGATCCAAGAGGGGCCCGTCCTGGCCCCTTTTGGGCGGTTTCGGCGCCATTCGATAAGTGATCGGAGCAATTGAGAAACCGAAACTTTCACCCTTTATCTTTCAAAAACGTTCTGATGTGCGTTCTCACATCAATTAATTTTTGCCCCGAGTCTCTCCACTCTTTCTACCGCACCTCTGACATCTTCAAATGTAATATCGCCCGGCATGTTCGCCATATCTGGTGTGGTGAGGCTCCGGTCGATGATCACCGCCAGATCCTGTTCTGTCAGCTCCGTCGCGATATGCGATAACTGCGTCGGTACGGCACTGGCACGGGCGAGCGCGATGGCGGTCAGTAACTCCTCATCACTGCGGTTTTCCAGCGCCAGCAGGCACAGGTTGCCGTAACCGACCAGCAGTCCGTGGGCGACGTGGCGGGTTTTCGGGCAGGCGGTGAAACCTTCATATAATGCATGGGAAGCGCCGGTGTGCGCGCCGTTGCTCATGATGGAAGTCAGTCCGGCGTAGAGGAAAATAGCGTCGAGCACCTGTTCGAGGGCGTTGTTGGCTTTGCCATCCTGCACCGCGAAACAGGCGTCGGCGGCAAAATGTTCGATAAGTGTATAGCAAAGCTCACTGTTGGTGCGGGCGACACCGGCCAGTCCGGTGAGCTGGTTGAGGTCGCTGATCGCGCGGTATTCGTACCATTTTGCCAACGTATCGCCGATGCCTGCCGATAGCCATTGCAGCGGCGCGGTGGCCAGCAAATCAGCATCGATAACCGCCGCAGCCGGGCCGCAGGGTAAGGGCATCATGTCGCGAAATTCACCGTCCTGATGATAACGAAATGCCAGCGATGTCACCGCCGAACAGGTGCCCGCAATGCTCGGCAACGTGACCACCGGAATATTACAGGCGACACCCGCCGCCTTTGCCGTGTCCAGCGCTTTACCCCCGCCGGTGGCGATAATCACTTCCACGCCCTGCGTGCGGAACACCTCAGCCAGACGGTTGATTTCCTCCTGACAACACACGCCGCTGAAGATTTCACTGCCCAGATAACTGACCATCTGCTGTTCGAGCTGATCGGCGACTTTCGACTCGACGCTGGAAATGGCGCGTTTACCGCCCACTAACATTGCCCGCTGGCCTAAACGTCCGCACATCGCGCCCAGATGTTTTATTGCGCCGCGTCCGCGCAGGACGCTGGCAGGAAATACCAAACGATGGGTGAACATGCATGCCCTCATAAACCGGAGTGTTTTAAGAAGTATAGAAGGCACGCAGAGGAACGGAAGAATATCAGCGGCGGTGTTGTTGTACCGCGTCGTGGGTTTTACGTAAGGCCTCGCGCGCGCCCGGCAGACGCTGTGCGACGCCGATATACAGGCAGTCGATTATCAGCAACTGGCTGATGCGGCTGGCCATGGCAGCGGCACGAAAACCCATTTCGCGATTACTGGTTCGCAACACAACATCCGCTTTGCGGGCAATTGCAGCACGGCCATTGGCGGTGATTGCCAGCGTTGTCGCGCCCGCGACTTTGGCCTGTGACAGGGCTTCCACCACACCGGCGGTCTTGCCGGAGTGGGAAATCGCCAGCGCGACATCGCCTGCGGCAAGCTGACAGGCGCTCACCAGGCTTTCGTCGGTGCTGCCGTAAGTCTGGGCAACAACGCCGATACGCCGCAGTTTCTGACACAAATCCTGCGCGACCAGAGCCGAAGCACCGGCGCCGTAAATATCAATCCGCCGCGCCTGCGCCAGAAACGTGACTGCCTGTTCAAGCGTCGCGGCGCTCAGCAGTTGCGTGGTTTCATTTGCCCCTTTAACTTCAAACTCCAGCAGCTTTTGCAGGATTTGCTTGGGTGAATCGTTCTCACCGATATCTGCTGCCAGCGGCAGGTCTACGGGCATCGGGCTGGCGGATTGTGCCGCTAATGCCAGCCGCAACGCCGGATAACCGGTAAAACCCAGACGCTTGCTGGTTCGCACCACCGTAGCGGTGCTGGTTTCAGCGTATTTTGCCAGCTCCGTCACCCCCATATTGGCGACACCCGGCGGATCGCGCCGGATCATCGTGATGATCCGCTTTTCTGCAGGAGAAAAGCTGCCCTGTAATGCGTTCAGACGTGACTGCAAATCTGTGTCGCTCATGGGTTATTCATCCAGTTCACGTAAATGATCGTCTTTGCGCAGGCTCATCAGCGCAAACAGGCTGACCACGCAGGTCGCCACCACGTAGTACGCCGGAATATCGAGATTTCCTGTTTCTTTAATCAGACCGGTGATGATAAGTCCCGCACAGCCGGAGAACACGGCGTTGGATAATGAATAGGATAATCCGAGTCCGGTATAACGCACGCGGGTTGGGAACATTTCCGCCAGCATCGCCGGACCGGGACCGGCGATCATCCCGATGGTCGCACCGGCAATCAGTACCGCAATCCCTTTCGCCAGCAGGCTGCTTTCAGAGTTTTGCAGCAGATGCAGCAGCGGGAAACTCAGCACAATAACCGCGAATACCGCAATCATCATGACTTTTTTACGTCCGATTTTATCGCTCAGCCAGCCAGAAGGTAAAATCGCCAGCGCGAACCCCACGTTCGCCAGCACCGTCGCTACCAGCGCCTGTAAAAACGTGGCGTGCAGGGACGTTTGCAGATAAGACGGCATTACCACCAGGAAAGTATAACCGCCCGCTGACCAGCCCATCATGCGGCCAATCCCCAGCGCGATGGCTTTGGCAGTGGCAACGGCAGACGCTTTTTCTGCCGCCGTTTTCTGCGCTTTCGGCCCGGTTTTTTTACTGGCAACAAAGTTCGGCGTTTCGTCGAGTTTCAGTCGCAGATACAACGCCACCAGCCCCATCGGCAGCGCCAGAAGGAACGGAATACGCCACCCCCAGTCTTTCATCTGCGCTTCAGGCAGCGTCTGCACCAGAATCGCCACCAGCGCCACGCCGGTCAGCAGGCCCAGTGAGACGGTAAATGACTGCCACGCGCCGTAAATTCCGCGTTTGCCTTTCGGCGCAAACTCCGTCATCAGTGAAACCGCACCGCCAAATTCACCGCCTGCAAATAAACCCTGGAACATGCGCATCAGCGTCAGCAACAGCGGGGCGGCAACGCCAATCTGGGCGTACGTCGGCAGCAGACCAATAATGGCGGTCGCCAGTGTCATTAGCAGGACGACGGCGATCAGTGTCGGTTTGCGGCCAATGCGGTCACCGATTCGCCCGAAGATGATCGCGCCCACCGGACGGCAGAAAAACGCCAGTGCGAACGAAGCATAGGTGAGGAGCAAACCGGTCATGCCGGTCTGGCCTTCCAGTGTAAAAAAGTTACCGGCGATGATCGTCGCCAGATAGCCGTACACACCGAATTCATACCATTCAATAAAGTTGCCGACCGAACCGGCGACTAACGCGCGTCGTGACTGGCTGGCGCTGGCAACTGCGGGAGAAACCTGGCTGGTCATCATAAACCTCATAAGGAAAAGGAAAGGGCGGGCAAACGGGAATGTAAATAATTTTCTAGATTTTGGTGATTATTATGTCAATAATTTTCATGTATTGAACAAAATAAAAGCGGGAAGTGTGGGGTGAAGCGTGTTTTTTGGCATAAAAAAAGGCTGCGCCTCGAAAGGAGCAGCCTGTTTAACGCGGGGCGATTACAGCGTGTGGATATCGATGCCGTCGCCGATATTGCTTTTCTGATAGTAAGCCCGTGGGACTTCTACCTGATACTGTTTGTCAGCGTAAGCGACTTCCAGAATAAAACGTTCGTTTTCATAAGATTCCACAGGGATAAACCCGAAGAATCCTTCCGTGACGCTGATAGTCCTGGAAGACGGTATCGCGTAACGATGAACAATCCTTGCTCTGAGCGGTTCTTGCTTGCCCGTTAACGTGTTCCATACGCGGTTAACGGGTTGCGCCAGAGAATCAATCACCTCTGAGGCCAGCGAGTTAAGAGCGGAGGGCCAGCTCTTCGGTGTTTTCATAGTCATGATAAATACCTCGTTGGTCTATATAACCCAATTCTTATAATTATCCGCTGCTAAGATCCAATCATTTTTTACGCTAAGTTTATTCAGGTTTTGTAAGTGGCTGGCAGACCTGCAAATTACTGCGCGAGGGTTTTGCGTCTTTTGCCCGATTTTCGTTCTGCTAGCAATAACGGGCAGGAAGGGCACATGGCATGATCGGCCAGATCGTAACGCAGGCAGCATTGCTTGCGGTATTGCGGACTGTCAGGGTCGGAAGGATCCTCTGCGCGCAATGGCTGAAATAACGGGTTTTTGCCGCCATAACGCAGCTCCCGCGATTCCATCAGCCGCATGCCGTCTGAGATATCCGCACTGACCAGTTCTGCCTGTTTGACGCCCCAGCCGACGCGTATTGCGGCATTGCTCCAGTAAATGCCCGGCTTCAGACCGGAGAATTCCGCCAGCGCGTCGCAAACCGGACGTAAATGCTGTTCGATCATTACATCGAAACGCGCCATAGGTTCCGCAGAGGCCAGCGCTTCGCCCTCGCCATCCAGAAAAATCTGCGCCGGTAAACCTTCTTCCTGCATGCACAGGTAGACATGTTCAGCGGCGATGGGCAGTTGCCAGCCGTGGCGCAAGGATACGATCACCCAGCTTGGCAGCAGGGTGGCGAAATACCATTGTGACCACATCGAGATGCGCGCCCGGCGGGTATCGCACTTTGCGGCATCGGCCGCATTCGCATCCAGATAGCGTTTGAGCACGCTGGCACAGCCTTCCGCCGTCGTCAGTTGGGACATCGGTACCGCATTGGTCACCAGCGGTGACATGGGTTTAAAAGTATCGGCAACCCAGCTGACCGGCGTTTCGCGGAAACTGTCGAGGAGTGTTTGCATCATTGCGTTATAAACATTATTCGGCTCTGTAAATCATGGGAATAGAGTAACGAATATTGAAGCGGAATAGTAATGATTTCGATTTAGATTAGGACGATTGTGTCAGACTGACACCTCCCCGGCGAAGGGGAGGCTCAGAGGGACTTAACCGGCGGCACCGATACCGGCTTGTTTCAAAATATCACGCACGATTTCCTGTTTCTCATTGCTCAGCGGCAGCGCCGGCTTCAGGGAATACACCGGCATTTCGCGGATCACCTGCGAAATCGCATATTTGATGACGTTGTAAATTGGCGTATCCAGCGAGTAGAGCGGCGGCAGGAAAGATAACCGCTGTTGCAGTTCCACGGCGGTGGCGAAATCTTTCTCTTTAAAAGCGCGGTAAATCCCGCAGGTCAGTTGCGGTGCGAAGTTGGCGCTGGCCGGAATTGCGCCGTCGCCGCCGAGGATAAGCGTGCCGAACAGATATTCGTCATAGCCGGAGAACACCGCGAAATCCGGGCGCTCAGGTTTCACTGCCTGTATCGTTTCGCGAATATGATTGAGACTGTCGACGGTATCTTTCAGCCCGACAATGTTCGGACATTCCAGCGCCAGACGTTTGATCAGACTGACGGGCAGCGGCTGACCGGTCAGCCCCGGATAGTTGTACATGATCACCGGCAAACCTGCGTTTTCCGCAATGCTGCGGTAATGCAGATACAGCGCGTCTTCGGTCACCGGATTGTAATAGGGATTCACCACCACCACGCCGTCCGCTCCGATGCTTTTAGCGTGTTGCGCGAACGCCAGCGTTTGTGCCGTTCCCGGATGCGCCGCGCCAATCAGAACGGGCACGCGTCCGGCGACGTGCTTCGTGCAGAATTCCGCGACTTCATGACGCAGCGCCTGTGACATATGGGCAAATTCCCCTGCGCTGCCGAGGAAAAACAGGCCGTTTACGCCGCCTTCAATCACAAAATCTATCAGACGCGCCATAGCCTGACGGTCAAGCTGCTCGTTCTCATTCAGGATTGTCGCAACCGGTGGGATCACGCCATGAAATAGTGGACGGGTCATACATTCGTTCTCCATATGAAAGTGCAAAGTACTCAACACTCCATTTATAGAACGCTGTTTCAAGTTTTTATAGCGGTGGGATCGAATTACATCGATTTAGCAAATATCTGGAAGGGAAGTCACAAAGGCGGAGTTAACTCCGCCCCCTTCGCAGGGGGAGGAGCAAGGCAAATTCAACACTTACATCACCAGCGCCTGACCGTCTTTGCGCGATTCGGTGCCTGCCAGATAACCGCCTGCGGGATTGGTGACAATCACCTGCGCGCCGCCAAAGGAATGGCCGCCGAGCGGGTCTTCCACAATTAATTCATGCCCCATTGCCCGCAGTGCGGCCAGCGTGTTGTGGTTGAAGGTTGATTCAATCGCCACCTGACGACCGCCGTTGATCCGCCAGCGTGGCGCGTCAATAGCGGCCTGCGGATTTTGCTTATACAGCATCACGCGCAGCGCCAGTTGCAGATGTCCCTGAGCCTGCATCGGGCCGCCCATCAGGCCGAACGACATCAGCGGTTTGCCGTCGGCGTCCTGCGCGAAGGCCGGAATAATGGTGTGCAGCGTGCGTTTGTTCGGTGCAACACAGTTGGCGTGCGTAGGATCGAGGGTAAATCCGCAGCCGCGGTTTTGCATGCTGAGACCGGTGCCCGGCACCACGACGCCGGAACCAAAGCCCATGTAATTCGACTGAATGAAAGAGACCATCATGCCGCTGGAATCCGCTGCCGTCAGATAGACGGTGCCGCCCGGACGCGGTGCGCCGTAAGTGACGTCGCTGGCTTTGGTGCGGTCGATCAGTTTTGCGCGTTCCGCCAGATAATCGTCGTTCAGGAACATCTGCGGATCGAAGAACATATGCTCGCTGTCGGTGACGTGCTGATCTAAATCTGCCAGGGCCAGTTTCATCGCTTCAATGCACAGGTGTGTCGTTTCGACCGAATCCACCGGTTGCGAACCGATATCCAGCTTATCGAGAATACCGAGTGCGATCAGCGTGGCGATGCCCTGCCCGTTCGGCGGCAGTTCATGAACCGAGCCGCCTGCGAAAGATTGCTGCATGGTTTCCACCCAGTCGGCTTTGTGATTCGCGAGATCATCGAGCGTCAGCGCGCCGCCGTTGGCCTGACAATGCGCCACCATTTTTTCCGCCAGCTCACCGCGATAAAACGCTTCGCCTTCGGTTTTAGCAATCAGTTCTAATGAATCCGCCAGAGCTGGATTACGGAAGATTTCCCCGATTTTCGGCGCACGGCCTTCCGGGGCAAAACATTCCATAAAGCCCGGCTGGCTATGCAGTTTTTTGACTGCAATTTCCCACAGGCGACCAATCAGCGGCGATACCGGAAAACCGTTGCGGGCATAATCGATTGCCGGTTGCGCCAGCGTGGTCAGCGGCAGGGTGCCGAAGCGTTTTGCCATTGCCACCCAGCCGGAAACAGCGCCCGGAACGGTGACCGCGTCCCAGCCGTAGGTCGGCACCGTATCCAGACCTTTTTCGGCGAAATATTCCGGCGTCCATGCGGCGGGTGAACGGCCTGAAGCGTTCAGACCGTGAGCTTTTTTACCGTCCCAGATAATGGCGAACGCGTCGCTGCCTGCGCCGTTACCGCTGGGTTCAAGCACGTTGAGCGCAATAGCGGTGGCGATGGCGGCATCGGCGGCGTTTCCGCCCAGCATCAGCATTTTCATGCCTGCCTGCGCGGCCAGCGGCTGCGAAGCACAAACCGCATTGGCACCCATCATTGAAGGGCGCAGGGTCGGATAAGCCACGTTAAAATCGTAATTCTCAGACATGTATTCTTCCTTAAAAAGCAGCAAACGGTTTATTCGGAACGCGGGTCGAGCGCATCGCGCAGCCCGTCACCCAGCAAATTGAAACCCTGTACGGTCAGGAAAATTGCCAGACCGGGAAAAATCGACATCCACGGCGACTGCTCGAGGAAGCTGCGTGCGGTGTTAAGCATCGCGCCCCAGGAAGCGTCCGGTGGCTGCTGGCCGAGGCCGAGAAACGACAGGCTGGCTTCGGTGATAATGGCCGAAGCAATCGCAAGCGTGGCCTGCACCAGGATCGGCGACAGCACATTGGGCAGCACATAACGCCAGAGGATCCAGCGGTCAGGCAGACCAATCGCCCGCGCGCCTTCGATATATTCCTCGTTGCGGATACTCATCACCTGCGCACGCGTCAGACGGGCGAAAATCGGCATCGCGGAAAGCCCGATGGCAATCATCGCATTGCCGAGGCTTGGCCCGAGGAACGCGCCCAGCGCAATCGCCAGCACCAGAAACGGGCACGACAGCAGCGCTTCGACCACGCGGGAAATAATGTTGTCCAGCCAGCCCTGCCAGAACCCGGCGATAAGACCGAGCGGTACGCCAATCACAATCGCGATAATCACCGACACACAACCGGCCATCAGCGATGTGCGCGCTCCCCAGAACAGGCGCGATAAAATGTCGCGGCCCAGCTCATCGGTACCCAGCCAGTGCAGGGCGGAGGGCGCTTTACGTACCGCCATGAAATCGGCTTTGATCGGGTCAAAGGGCGAAATCCACGGGGCAAGCAATGCCAGTAAAGCGAAGGTCACGACCAGCCCCGCGCCGATCACCGCGCTTTTGTTGCGCAGAAATTTGCGCAGCACGCGGCTGGGTTCGCGGGCGGGGAGTGACGTTGTCACTGAAATCACAGAAACGCTCATCTCAGGCTCTCCGCATACGTGGGTTAACCAGCACATACAGCACGTCGGCCAGCAGATTCATCAGCAGAAAACCGACCGCGACCACCATCACCACGCCCTGAACCACGGCGTAATCACGGTTAAATACCGAATCGACGATCATTTTGCCAAAACCCGGAATGGTGAAAACCTGTTCGCTCAGTACCGCGCCGCCCAGCAGTTCGCCGAACAGCAAGGTAGTCAGCGTGATGATCGGCACCAGCGCATTACGTAGTGCGTGTTTCATGATCACTTTTTTCGGCAACAACCCTTTGGCGCGAGCGGTGCGGATGTAATCGGCTTTCAGTACCGCAATCATCGCCGCACGGGTGTGGCGCATCAGCGTGGCGGAAAGACCGGTGCCGAGCACCGCGGCAGGCAGCAACATGGTTTTCAGGTTTTGCAGCGGATCTTCTGAGAACGGTACGTAACCGGACGCCGGAAGCCAGTGCAATTTCACCGAGAACAGCATAATCAGCAGTACCCCGAGCCAGAAATGGGGGATCGAAATCCCCGACAACGCCAGAAAATTGGTGCCGTTATCAATCCAGGTGCCTTTGTTGACTGCCGCCAGCACGCCCATCGTAATGCCGATAATCAGCGCCACAATCATCGCCAGCATCGATAATTCGAGCGTCACCGGCAGTTTGCTGGCGATAAGCTGCAATACCGGTTCCTGCGTGCGCAGCGACGTGCCAAAATCGCCGCGCAGCGCGTTGCCGACCCAGTGGAAATACTGGCTGGGGATCGGATCATTCAGATGATATTCCTCACGTAATTGCGCAATGACTGCCGGATCCCGCTCTTCGCCGGCCATCGCGGTGATCGGGTCTCCCGGCAGCAATTTCTGCAACGAGAACACCATCAGCGTAACCAGAAACAGCGTCGGTATGGCTGATATCAGCCGTTTCATCACCAGTTCTAACATCGTCTTTCCTCAGGCAATTACTTGTTCAGCGCCAGACCCTGCAAACGGATCAGCCCGTCGGCGTAAGGCACGAAACCGGTCACTTTCTTGTTTATGCCGAAAATGCGCGGTTCGAAATACAGGTACACCAGCGGGTCGTCGATGTTTTCCTGCACGACAATCTGCTTGTACAGCGCTTTACGCTTGTCGACGTCGCTGGTCAGACGCGCTTCCTGCAGCCACTGGTCGACCTGCGGATTGCTGTATTTGCCGTCGTTCAGACCGCCTTTGGTATTGAGGAAAGAGAAAATATTGCCGTCGGGATCGGGACGTCCTGACCAGCCGGACATGCTCATTTTGAATTCACCGCTTTGCTGGCGATCCAGCAGCGTGGCGTATTCCGTCATTTGCAGATTCAGGTTGATCCCCGCCTCACTGACCATCGCCTGAAGCACCTGCGCAACCTGCTGGGACGTCGGATTGTTGGCGACCAGGAAATCAATGGTCAGCGGCGTTTTCACTCCGGCATCAGCCAGCAGCGCTTTGGCTTTTTCGATATCGCGTTTTGGCACCGGCACGTCAGTGTGGTAAGGACTGGCAGGCGAGAAGGCCTGATTCGCCGGGGTGTATTGCCCCTGGAATACCACCTGGTTCAGTGCGTCGCGGTCAATCGCCAGCGACAGCGCCTGACGTACACGGGCATCTTTCGCCAGCGGTGTATTGGTGTTGGCCGTGCCGTTGGCGATGTTAATCGTCAGCCCCATGTACCCCAGGCCGGTGGTGCTGGCCAGTTGCAGATTGCTGTCGGCTTTAACCGTCGCGGTGTCGCTGGCGGCAATGCCTTCGGTGATATCCAGATCGCCCGCGCGCAGGTTGGCGAGGCGGACGGACGCATCCGGGATCGGCAGGAACACCACTTTATCGAAGTGATACGCGCCTTTGTTCCAGTAATTTTCGAAACGCTTAAGCACGATGCGATCCTGCTGAACACGGCTGACAAACTCATACGGGCCGGAACAGACCGGATGCGCCGCCACGTTGCCTTTGGCCGTGGCTGCCGGGGCCATCATGGTGCCCGCACGGTCAGTCAGTTGCATCAGCAGCGCGGCGTCAGCGGTTTTCAGGTGGAAAACGACGGTGTACGGTGCGGTAGCTTCCACGGATTCTATTGACGACAGCTCACTTTTACGCAGGGAACCCGGCAGCGTCAGATAGCGTTCGATATTGTATTTCACCGACTGCGCATCGAATTTTTCGCCATCCTGGAAGGTCACGCCTTCACGCAAATTCATGGTCAGCGTTTTTCCGTCATCGCTGTACGCCCAGTCTTTCGCCAGACCCGGCACAATTTGCAGATGCTGATCGACATCCACCAGACGCTCGCACATGGCGCTGAACACGAAACGCCCGTAATAGGTGCGCGCCGTGGCCGGATCCAGCATGTCAGGATCGCTGCCAAGGCCGATGCGCAGGGTGCTTTCCGCATGGGCGAGGCCCGCAGACGTCAGCAACATTAAGGCCGGAATGCAGGCGGTTAAGCGGGGTGCAAATCTCATGGTCGGGTTCCTTGGGTTGATGTCGGAGTGGAAAGTGAAAGCCGGTTCTGGCTCGCCTGTTCAAACAGCGCACGCCGTAAGGTGAAAGCGGCGGACGGCGGCGGAACCAGCACAGAAGTGCGATCCCGTTGCAGTTCGCTCCAGCGGTGGCAGGCCACCATGCGGTTGTCACTGACAGTTTCAAGTTGCGGTTCCACCTTCCGGCATTCGTCGGTGGCGTACGCGCAGCGGGTATGGAAACGGCAGCCGGCGGGCATATTGGCCGGATTGGGCATATCGCCTTGCAACAATGGCACCGGGCGTTTAATGCCGGGCGCGAGCTGCGGCGCGGAGGCAATCAGCGCCTGGGTATACGGGTGCAGCGGCTGGTCGAAAATGTCGTCGGTGCTGGCGAGTTCGACGATCTGTCCGAGGTACATCACCGCCACGCGGTCGCTCATATGGCGGATCACTGCCAGACCGTGGGCGACGACAATCATCGTCAGGCCAAACTGCTGTTTGAGGTTTTCCAGCAGATTGACCACCTGCGCCTGTACCGACACATCCAGCGCGGACACCGGTTCGTCGCCCAGCAGCAGCTTTGGCGAAGAGGCCAGCGCGCGGGCAATGCCGATACGCTGGCGCTGACCGCCGGAAAATTCATGCGGATAACGGTTGCTGAACGCAGCGGGCAGGCCGACGGTCGTCAGCAGTTCGCGTACTTTTGCCTGCCGGTCCGCTTTGCCGCTGACAATGTTGTGCAGCCACAGCGGCTCGCCAACGATTTCTTCTACCGTCATGCGCGGATTGAGGGAGGCGAACGGATCCTGAAAAATGATTTGCAGGTCACGGCGCAGCATTTTCATCTGGTCAGCGGAAAACTGTTTCAGGTTTTCGCCTTCATAAAACACGTCGCCTTCGGTGGCGTTGAGCAACTGCAATAACAGGCGGCCAAGCGTGGATTTACCGGAGCCGGATTCGCCGACAATCGCCAGCGTTTCGCCGTGCCAGACGCGCAGCGAAACGCGATCCACCGCCTGCACGATTTTCGGTTTAGTAAACAGCGTCGAAGGGCCTTTGAAAACTTTGGTCAGCCCGGCGGCTTCCAGAATGGGACGGGGGGCGAGACTCATGCGCAGGCTCCTTCAGCGGACAGGGCGAAAAAATTTTCCAGCGGCGCATAGAAACAGGCGACGTGGTGCGAGGACTGATGCAGCGGACGCAGCGCCGGTCGCTCCTGATGACAGCGCGTATCGGCAAACGGACAGCGCGTGGAAAACCGGCAGCCCTGTGGCATATCTTTTGGCAGCGGCACCGCACCGGGAATAGTCGAAAGCGCACCCTGACGTGAGGCAAGCGACGGCATCGACCCCATCAGCCCGATGGTGTACGGGTGCTGCGGATTATTGAAAATATCGGCCACCAGCCCCTGTTCGACGATTTGTCCGGCATACATGACCGCCACGCTGTCGGCGACTTCCGCCACCACCCCGAGATCGTGCGTGATCAGCAATAATGCACTGCCGGTTTCCTGCTGAATGCGGTTGAGCAGGGCGAGGATCTGCGCCTGAATGGTGACGTCCAGTGCGGTTGTCGGTTCATCGGCAATCAGTAATTGCGGACGGTTGATCAGCGCCATCGCAATCATCACACGCTGGCGCATACCGCCGGAAAGCTGGTGCGGATAGGCATCCATCCGCAATTCCGGTGCAGGAATTTGGACCTTTTTCAGAATTTCCAGCGCCTGCATCCGTGCCTGTTTTTTATCGGTGCCCTGATGGCGCATCACGGCCTCTGCCAGCTGATCGCCAAGCGTCAGTGCCGGATTGAGAGAGGTCATCGGCTCCTGAAAAATCATCGCCAGTTCCTGACCCCGCAGGTCGGCATACTGACGCTCAGACAGCCCGAGCAGCGAGGTGTCGTTGAGGCGGATTTCGCCCTGCAATACTTTGGCGCTGGCGGGCAATAACCCCATCAGCGCCAGCGACGTCACGCTTTTTCCGCAACCGGATTCCCCGACCAGCGCCAGCGTTTTCCCGGCTTCAAGCTGTAAGGAAATACCGTCGAGCACGGTTGCCGGGGAACCGGAAAACTGCACCCGCAGGTCGCTGATATTTAACAGCGGCGTGACGGATTTGGCCGGGTCAGTCATCAGTAAAATCCTCGTCGTCATCATTGAGGGTGGAAAGAAACGCCTGTTGCAGCGCCAGAAGGTGCTCGCGCATCACTCTGGCGGCCTCTTTCGGCTGGCGTGCGGCAATGTGTTCTACGATACGTTCGTGATGGTCGTCGTAACGGTTCAGCCGTTCCTGATTTCGCGCGGCGTTTCGCACCGCCAGCCAGCTCGGGTCACGGCGGATGGCATCGACAGCATCAAACAATCCGAGCAGCAGCCGGTTACCGGCGGCATCAGCAATCGCGCGGTGAAAGGCGCTGTCCCAAAGCTCAATCTGATCCGGATCGCCGCGCGACATGGTTTTCACTTTGTCGAGTAAACGGCGCATCAGCTGGATTTGTTCCGGCGTGGCGCGCAGTGCGGCGTATTTCGCCAGCCCCGGTTCGATTTGCAAACGTGCTTCCATCACTTCCTGCAAGTTCGATTGTTTCGGCAACGTCTGCAAACTCAGCGGTTGCGCAGGGCCATTCGGGCCGATAAACGTGCCTTTGCCCTGTTTGCGCCACACACGACCTTCTTCTTCCAGCACGTCCAGCGCGCGGCGAATTTCACGGCGTCCGACATCAAACATCTGCATCAGATCCCGTTCCGCGGGCAGCGGCTGGGTTTGATCCGGATGTTGCTGTATCAGCTGGCGCAACTGCTCCAGAGCTGAACTGGACGTTCCGTTAGAAGGGGGCAGCGCCCCGGAATTTGTTGGCATATTTCAGTTTCCCGTCGGGAATTAAATCGTTAATCAGTCCATTGCATTTTCTGAACCAATTTTGTAATGGTTCATGAGAAAATTTTGCAAAAAGGAGAATTTGTTTTTAATTTCAAATGACTAAAAATCACTCGCCTGAGTCGGGATGCTGTATTTGTGTTTATAACGCATTGATATTTAGCCGATATGCACAAGTGTAGTGCGTTAAATTAATGTTAACGGATCGTAATGGTGCGGGATTTCGCGGTATGAGAAGTAGATCAAATAAGCGTAATAAGTTGGCTAATGGTTCGCTATATCGTTGCTTCACCAAAGAAGGAAAGGGTCGGGTGGGGTATTAAGGAATAATTCGCAAGTCGGAACGGATGCGGGCAGTGGTTTCGTCTGCAAGTTTGTGACTACGGGTGAGGTTTTCGCAGGATAACCAGGAAATTCTGGTCAGCTCCCTCCCCTGCGAAGGGGGAGGAGCAGGTCAACACCCACTTCCGGTGTGGAAGGAAACACGGTCAGCTCGCTCCCCTTGGCAGGGGGGGTGCAAAAACAATCGTCAGAAATAACAGCCATATATACCGCTTATCCCCCGATCACTCCCGACAAAAACCGTGTTTAATACTTATTATCAGAGGGGTGCAAACCCAATCAGTCTTGACTCTGAGGGCTGAGGCCGTCCGAAGAAATAGCCCTGAAACAGCGTGCAACCTTCTTCTTTAAGACGCCGGAACTGCTCGTCGGTTTCGACACCTTCTGCCGTGGTCTGAATGTCCAGACTGCGACTCATCCCGGTGATGGCACGGATAATCGCCAGCGCTTCGCGGCTATCCTGCATGTCATTGATGAATGACCGGTCGATTTTGATTTTATCGAACGGGAATGACCGCAGATAACTCAGCGAGGAATAACCGGTGCCGAAATCGTCCAGTGCAATGCGCACGCCGAGCGATTTCAGTTTCCGCAGGGTGCTGATGTTACCCAGCGTATTGTCGAGCAATACTGATTCGGTGATTTCCACTTCAAGGCGCGAGGGATCCAGCCCCGACGCTTCCAGCGCTGATTCCACCACAGACACCAGTCCGCTGTTTTTAAACTGGATTGGCGAAAGGTTTACCGCAACGGTCTGATTGCCTTTCCAGGTGGTGGCTTCGCGACAGGCTTCGTGCAGAGCAAATGATCCCAGACTGTGAATAAGCCCCGTTTCTTCAGCAATCGGAATGAAATCGACCGGCATAATCAGCCCATTTTCCGGGTGCTGCCAGCGCATCAGTGCCTCATATCCGATCACTTCATCATGACGCGCGTCGGTGATCGGCTGATAGTAAAGCCGCAGCTGATTACAGGTGATCGCATCACGTAAATCCATTTCCACCACCCGGCGTTTGCGGGCAGCTGCGTCCATTTCGATACGGAAATCTTCGTAGCGGTTACGGCCATTACGTTTGGCTTCGTACAGCGCCATATCGGCACAACGCAGCAACTGATCGGGCGTGTTTTCTGTCGAATCTGCCAGTGCGATACCGATGCTCAGGCCGACAGAAAGGGAATGACCGTCGATAATCACCGGCGGACGCACCGATTCAATCAGACGTTTGGAAATCTGATGGGCCGCTGAAATGTCTTTCAGCCCCGGCAGCACCACGGCAAATTCGTCGCCGCCAATGCGCGCCAGCGTATCGTCATCACGCAGCGTCATGCGCAGGCGTTTGGAAATTGCGCGCAGCAGTTCATCACCAATCTGATGGCCCAGCGCATCGTTGACGTTTTTAAAGTTATCGAGATCCAGACACAGCGTGGCGGTGTGACTGTGGGTATAACTGTCACGCTGTAAAGCTTCGCTTAAACGCTGACTGAACAGAATGCGGTTCGGCAGACTGGTGAGATTATCGTGATGCGCCATGTGGTGAATACGGGCGTGCGCGGCCTGCTGGTCGGTTACGTCGTCGGCGATCATCATCACGTAACTGGTCTGCGGATCGTGCCCGCGGATCACCGAGCTGGTGGTCTGCAACGTGCGGTCACCGATGGCGGTCATCAGTTGCTGTTCGCTGCGGTGGACACCTTCCGCGCGCAGGCATTCGTCCGACTGCTTATTGATAAAAGTGCTCAGCCCGACGCCCATACAATCCTGCGGACGTTTGCCGAGCATTTTTTCACGTGAAATGCCCAGTAAACGTTCAGCCTGACGGTTCACCAGCAAGATCTCGCGGGAAACCGCATTCTCAACAATCACCGATGACGGAATATTGGCGATGACCGTATTCAGAAACTGCGAGAGGGAGGCGAGCTGTTCACTGTTGGACTCAGCCAGTTCTTTGGCCTGCAACAGCGCCTGTTCGGTTTCACGACGTTCAGTCACATCGCGGGTGATCTTGGCAAAACCGATGATTTCACCGGCTTCGCGCAGCGCTTCAATAATGATATGCGCCCAGAAAAGAGAGCCATCTTTGCGCTGTCGCCAGCCTTCGGATTCGTAACGACCCGTTTCGCGTGCTGTTTCCAGACCGTGCTGCGGCCAGCCACTTTTGCGATCTTCCTCGGTGTAAAAGCACGAGAAATGTTTTCCGACCACTTCCTCGGGCGTATAACCTTTTGCCCGCTGCGCACCGGCATTCCAGTTCGCAATAATGCCATCGGGTTTAAGCATGTAAATCGCGTAGTCTTCTACGCGCTGAACCAGCAACCGATACAATACATCAGAATCTTCGCTCATTTTATTTTGCCTGCTAGCCTGCCGCCTTTACGGGGATCCTTCCGTACTAAAGTTCGGCTAAATAGTGCGCCTGTTCCCGACGCATTTTTGCTGTGATGTGCGGATGAAACGTTAGCATAAGATAATTCTTAGTTCGCCAAATTTTGCTTCTAACGTGCTTAAATTTAAGCATATTTAGCAAAAAGATCGGCCTTAAGTGAAATTTGCTATTTGGCTTTTAACTGGCAGAAGAGTTATCGGCAGGGCGGGAGTTAACTTTAATTAAAAGGCACACAAAGTTCAGGCGTTACAGCGGATTAATGAAGATGTAAAAAAGCCGCAACAAGGTGCGGCGATGGTCGAAATGGCGGGCGGGGGAATTTACGGGATTCAGTCAGAACTGACTGCGGCTACCGATTCCCGCAGAATAAGTTCCGATACAAATTTATTCTGCTCGGATAAATAACCGCCATCGAGCATGGAAATAATCTGGCTGATCACTTCGCTGACCATATCGCTGACCGGGTCTTTCACACTCGATAATGCCGGAATAAGAAACGGTGCGGTCGGAATATTATCAAACCCGATCACCGAAACATCGGCGGGGACGGCAATACCGGCATCGTTTAACGTTTTCATTGCGCCGATGGCCATTTCATCGTTGCTGGCCAGAATAGCGCTGAAAGGTACGCCGCCTGCGAGCAGGGTTGTCACCGCCGCCGCGCCGCTGATTGCTGACCATTTTCCCTGCACGATCAGCGAATCCTGCACGGCTAAACCGGCAGTGGTTAATGCCTCTTTGTAACCGGAAAGACGTTCAATTGCGGTAGGGGAATCCATTGAGCCGGTGATAAAAGCAATATTACGGTGACCGCGTTCAATCAGCGCTCGGGTGGCCTGAAGACCTGAACCTTTGTGGTCGCAATATATACAATGACTCTGATGTTTTCGTAATTTTCGGTTCACTACCATGACCGGCTTATTATATTTGTCGATGATTTCATCCATTTCATCGACCGATAAAAAGCGCGGATAAATAATAATGCCGTCGCAGCGCAAGTCATGCAGAAACTGGATGGCTTCCCGTTCTTCTTCGGCGCTGTGTTTACCATCCACCAGGATCAGTTGTCGCCCGTTGGCATCCAGTTTTTTTGCTGCCTGTGAGATTAACTCGCTGAAATAATTGCCGTTATACAGGGTATTGGTGACCACCAGCCCGATGCACATTGATTTGCTGGTCGCCAGATTGCGCGCCAGCAAATTCGGTCTGTAGCCCGCTTCCTGAATGGCTTTAAACACCTGATCTTTGGTTTCCTGGCTTACATATCCTTTCCCGGAAAGCACACGGGAAACGGTGGCTTTGGAAACCCCTGCTTTATTAGCCACTTCCTGCATTGTTGACATCAGCCACACCCAAAAAATGAAAAATTATCTGTCATTCTACACATTCCCCGCGTTTAGCGATGATTTCACCCCCGCTGAACACTATCGGGAGATCGCCATCACAAAAATAAAACAGCGTTGCAGATTTTTATTGAAGTCATGCATGGAACTGCACATTCTCGTATGAAACCGGTTACCTATCGTTTCACAAAAATAGAATATTTCATATAAAGCGGTTTCACAGAAGCCAGGGTTTCTGAAAAACATTCATAACATTATGAATCACAGAGAGTTGTCACTCATGTCTAAAAATTTTGCAGCAATAT
The DNA here is from genome assembly GCF_003614975.1 of Rahnella bruchi. Lineage (GTDB taxonomy): Bacteria > Pseudomonadota > Gammaproteobacteria > Enterobacterales > Enterobacteriaceae > Rahnella > Rahnella bruchi. The sequence continues at coordinate 34,217 of NZ_QZWI01000014.1, forward strand.
CACAGTCGATTGTCGCAGCAATCGGCGGCGCGGAGAATGTGGCGGCAGTCACGCACTGCATGACACGCCTGCGCTTCGTGCTGAAGGACGAATCTGCCGTCGATACCGCCACGCTGAAAGCCATTACTGGCGTGATGGGCGTGGTGCGTAATGAAAAACAGTGCCAGGTGATCATCGGTAACAACGTTTCCCAGGCGTATGCCGAGGTGCTGAAACTGTTACCTGAAGGCTTTGCTGCGAGCAGTGATGATGCCCCGGCTAAAAGTAAAATTACCTTTAAACGTATTGGCTCGGGCATTCTCGATGCGCTGATCGGCACCATGTCGCCGTTGATACCGGCGATTATCGGCGGTTCAATGGTCAAACTGCTGGCGATGATCCTGGATATGACCGGCGTGTTCGACAAGGGCGCATCAACGCTGGTCATCCTCAACACCATCGGCGACGGTGCGTTCTTCTTCCTGCCGGTCATGGTGGCGGCGTCGGCGGCGGTGAAATTCAAAACCAATATGTCGCTGGCGATTGCGATTGCCGGGATCCTTGTCCATCCGGCGTTTATTGATTTGATGGCGAAAGCGGCGCAGGGGCAGAAAGTCGAATTTATCGGTATTTCGGTGACGGCGGTGAAATATACCTACACCGTGATCCCCGCACTGTGCATGACCTGGCTGTTGTCTTACATCGAAAAATGGGTAGACCGCATTACACCGGTAGTGACGAAAAACTTCCTCAAACCGATGCTGATCATGCTGATTTCGGCACCCATCGCCATCATGCTGATTGGCCCGATGGGTATCTGGATCGGGACCGGCATCTCAGCGGTGGTGTATACCGTTCACAGCTATCTGGGCTGGCTTTCCGTTGCGATTATGGGCGCCGCCTGGCCGCTGCTGGTGATGACTGGCATGCACCGCGTGTTCACACCAACGATTATTCAGACTATCGCTGAAACCGGCAAAGAGGCGATGGTAATGCCCTCTGAAATCGGCGCGAATCTGTCACTGGGTGGCTCCTCGTTGGCCGTTGCCTGGCGTACTAAAAACCCGGAACTGCGCCAAACCGCACTGGCGGCGGCGGCTTCGGCGATTGTCGCCGGTATTTCAGAACCCGCGCTTTACGGCGTCGCGCTGCGCCTGAAACGTCCGCTGATCGCCTGCTTAATCAGTGGTTTCATCTGCGGTGGCGTGGCCGGAATAGGCGGGCTCGCCAGCCATTCGATGGCATCTCCGGGGCTGTTTACCAGCGTTCAGTTCTTCGACCCGTCGAATCCGATGAGTATTGTCTGGGTCGTGGGTGTGATGATCCTCGCCGTGGTGATTTCCTTCTTCACCACGCTGTTACTCGGATTTGAAGATATTCCGGTGGAAACCGTAGCGCCAAAAAATACAGCGCCTGAATCAACGGTGCCCGCTGCCTTTGCGGTTTCGCAAAGCACAGTTAAATAAATTAAGGAGAGGATTTCTCATGGCTGTATCAGCATTTCCCGAAGGTTTTTTATGGGGTGGCGCGATTGCCGCAAACCAGGCTGAGGGCGGCAGTTTTGAAGGCGGAAAAGGGCTGACCACGGTGGATATGATCCCGCACGGCGCGCACCGTCTGGCGGTAAAAACCGGTCAGGAAAAGCGTTTCTCTTTCCAAAACGACGAATTTTATCCGGCGCATCAGGCGATTGATTTCTACCATCGTTATAAAGAAGACATCGCACTGATGGCGGAAATGGGTTTTACGGTGTTCCGCACATCGATTGCCTGGAGCCGGATTTATCCCAACGGCGATGAGCTGACGCCTAACGCGGAAGGCATCGCGTTTTACCGTGATGTGTTTGCGGAATGCAAAAAGCACGGTATCGAACCGCTGGTCACGCTGTGTCATTTCGATGTACCGATGCATCTGGTTATCGAATACGGTTCATGGCGCAACCGCAAAATGGTCGAGTTTTTCGCCCGTTATGCGCGCACCTGTTTTGAAGCATTCGACGGGCTGGTGAAATACTGGCTGACGTTTAACGAGATTAATATTCTGCTGCACAGCCCGTTCTCCGGGGCCGGTCTGGTCTTCGAAGAAGGCGAAAATCAGGAGCAGGTCAAATATCAGGCCGCGCACCATGAGCTGGTGGCGAGCGCTTTAGCGACGAAAATCGCCCATGAAGTGAATCCGCAAAATCAGGTGGGTTGTATGCTGGCGGGCGGGAATTTCTATCCGCAAACCTGCAAGCCTGCAGATGTCTGGTCAGCGCTGCAAAAAGATCGTGAGAACCTGTTCTTCATTGATGTGCAGGCGCGCGGCGAATACCCGACGTACACACGGCGCGTTTTTGCCGAGAAGGGCGTAAACGTGGTAACCGAACCGGGCGATGCGGAAATCCTGAAAAATACCGTTGATTTCGTTTCCTTCAGTTATTACGCGTCACGCTGCGCGTCGGCTGACATGAACGACAACAACAGCAGCGCGGCCAATATCGTCAAATCGCTGAAAAACCCGTATATCGAAGCCAGCGAATGGGGCTGGGGAATCGATCCCCTCGGTCTGCGTATCACCATGAATATGATGTACGACCGTTATCAGAAACCGCTGTTCCTGGTCGAAAACGGCCTCGGCGCGAAAGATGAAATCAACGCGCAGGGCGAAATCAACGACGATTACCGGATCAGCTATCTGCGGGAGCATATACACGCGATGGGCGAGGCAATTACCGACGGCGTGCCACTGATCGGTTACACCTCGTGGGGCTGTATCGATCTGGTTTCCGCCTCCACCGGTGAAATGAGCAAGCGCTACGGATTTGTTTATGTCGACCGCGATGATGCCGGAAATGGCACGCTGGAAAGAAAGAGAAAGAAATCGTTTTACTGGTACAAAAAAGTCATCGCCAGTAACGGGACTGATTTAGCCTGATATTAAAACGGGGAATCGCCACCAGCCGGTTATTCCCCATAATCTTTAACCGGCCGTACTTGCCCGAACCTTCAGTTTTCCCGCCATGATCACCCGCGTTGCGGCGTCTTCGCCCGAACACAGATATTCCACCGCCATACGGCCCAGTTCGTAATAGGGTAACTGAACGCTGGTCAGCTTCGGCGTCATCTGATCTGCGATGCGCTGATCGTCGTAACCGGCGACCAGAATGTCCTGCGGAATACGCAGATGGAGTTCGGTCAGCGCCTGATAACAACCGATGGTCATCCAGTCGCTCGAGCAGAAAATCGCGTCCGGCGGCTCGGGCAGTTTCATCAGATCCAGCGTGGCGCGATAAGTTTCATTCAGCGACCAGTTAGTTGCCTGAATCAGCTGATCGTCCTGCGCCATACCGGCCTGCGTGAGGGCTTCGCGATACCCTTCAAGGCGCATTTCACAGGCTTCCATCCAGTTATCCCCCATGATGTGGGCGATGCGGGTCGCGCCCTGATCAATCAGATGACGGGTGATTTGTAACGCATTTGCGCGGTCATCTGGCAGGAAGGTGGGCAGTAACGGAAAAGCACGGTCGTACACATTCAGCAGCACAACCGGCAGCTGTGTCTGGTTAGCAAATGGCGAAAAATCAATGGACTGAGTGATAGGCGAGGCAATGATAATTCCGGCGCAGCGCCGCTGGTTCAGCTGCGCGATAATCCGCACGGCCAGTTCGGCGTCATCGCCATAATCATAAACCGTCAAAAGCGTGTCGTGCCGCCAGGCCGCTTCACGGGCCTCGCTCAGTGCGTCGACAAACGGGTCATAACTGGGCATGGCATTGACCAGCAGGGCGATCTCTTCCTGGCCGTTGTCATTGTGGGGCGCAGGCATTTTCCTATAGCCGAGCGACAGCGCGGTGTTGAACACCCGCTGACGGGTTTCCTCACTGAGTTTAACGGAGCGCGAGTTGTTTAAAATCAGCGAAACCGTGGCCTGTGACACTCCGGCTTCCCGCGCAATATCACTCATTGTGACTTTGTTTTTCTTCTCCATTTCCCTTTTCCCGTCGCCCATATTTTCCTTTCGTACTATATCACAGCGGTCGATTTTGCCCGACCAGACCGCAGTTCAGGTAAAAAGAGTGTGATCTTAATTGCAGAACCGCATCGTGCAGTTTGCAGCCAGCCTCATCAGGTAATAAACATTAGCTAATAATATTAGTTACTGCATTTCTTTTACATTACTGACGAGGAGAAACGGATGAAACAGCAGTGGAGCACGGAGCAGGCAGCCCAATGGGGCAAAAAACAGGGGTGGATCTGCGCCTTCAACTATCTGCCACGTACGGCGGTAAACTGGACGGAACTCTGGCAGCGCGAAACTTTCGATGCCCCGACCATTGATCAGGAGCTGGGCTGGGCGCATGAGGCGGGCTACAACCAGCTGCGGATCAATCTGCCGTTTATTGTCTGGCAGGACGATCGCGACGGTTTACTGGCGCGCATTGATGAGTTTCTGGCGATTGCCGCACGCCATCAGATAAAAGTGATGCTGACGCTGATGGATGACTGCGGATTCTCCGGCGATGAGCCATTCCTCGGGCCGCAAAAAGCGCCGGAACCGGGTAAACACAACAGCCAGGCGGCTGCCAGTCCGGGACGAGATGTGGTGTGTAACCGCGATATGTGGCCGCAAGTGGAGCGCTATGTGCGCGATATTGTCCGTCATTTCCGCACCGATGATCGTATCGCCATCTGGGATTTGTACAACGAACCGGGTAATCGTGGCACCTTTGCTACCGGGCTTGAGGAAGTGTTGTACGACGAAAAACTCGAAGTGTTTGCGCTGGAACTGATGCAAAAGGCGTTTGTTTGGGCGCGTGAGGAAGACCCGCAACAGCCGCTGACCGTCGGTGCCTGGCATTTCTCGCAGGATCTGGATCAGCCGGAAAGTGAGTTCTTCAACCATCCTATCGACGTAGAAGCGGCAAAACTTTCCGATGTCATCAGTTTCCACGCTTACGTCGCCACGCCGAAACTTTTGCAGGCGCTGCGTTTCTGGCAAAAATTCAACCGCCCGATGCTGTGTACCGAATGGCTGGCGCGCCACGTTGGCAGCGTGTTCGAGGAGCAACTGCCGCTGTTCAGTGCGTTCAACTGCGGCTGTTATCAGTGGGGGCTGGTGCGCGGTAAAACCCAGACCACGCTGCCGTGGCCGGTGGTGCGCAAAGGGAATCACGACTATGCGCACCTGTGGTTCCACGATGTGCTGGACGAATATGGCATTCCGTTCCGTCGCAAAGAAATGGAACTGGTACGCCGTTTGACACGAATGAAATAACCCTTCCTACAGGCAGCACAGGGACGTGCGAGGCGATAAAACATGACGATTTCAATGAAAATCCCTTCACGGGAATTGTGGTCATATTTTGGTTACGGGCTGGGGCAGTGCTTCAGTTTCGGATTAGTGGGTTCATTTATTAACTATTTTTATACTGATGTTTTGGGGATTTCGGCACTGGCGGCCAGTACTATATTTCTGGTCGCCCGCGCGTGGGACGCAATACACGATCCGTTATTTGCCAGCGTGATGGATACCATCCAGACCCGCTTCGGGAAATTCCGTCATTTCATGTTACTGGCGCCATTTCTTATTACGCTGGTGACGCTTGCCTCGTTCCATAATATTGATGCGCCGATGGGGACTAAAATACTCTATGCCGGCGGGACTTATATTTTGTGGGGAACGTTGTACGCTATCTCCGATATTCCGTTCTGGTCGATGAGCTCAGTAATGAGTTCTGAACCCAAAGAGCGCACCAAGGCCGTGACCGCCGCTGTGCTGGGCGTCAATGCCGGGATTGCCTGTGCCTCGATTTTCTTCCCACGTCTGACGGCCTTCTTTGCACCGGGTTCGAATGACCACGGGTACTTTATGGCGACAGTGGTGATGATGATCGTTGGGCTGTTGCTGATGCTCAACGGCTTCTGGCATGTCAAAGAACGTGTGCCGCCAAGCACTGAAAAAGTGACTATGCGGGATACTTTTCATAACCTTAAAAATAACCGGCCTTTATTTTTTGTCTTGGCCTCGTTCTTTTTCTGCGTGCTGCATAATATTGCCAACGGTATTTACATCTATTTCTTTATTTATAATATGGGTGACGGGGCATTGCAGGCGGCCATTGGTGTTATGGGTATTCTGGCGGCGATTGCCTGCCTGACTGCGCCGTTATTAACCCGTCGTTATAAAAAGAGAACACTGTTTATTGCGCTGTGTATTCTGGATATCGTGGTGCGAATTGTCCTGTGGTTCAGCGGATATCACAATCTCACCTGGCTGTTTATTCTGCTCGGGCTGAGTACGGTATTCGTGATGATGAGCAATCTGTTCACCTCGGCGATGATCGTCGACACCATCGAATATGCTGAATACAAAACCAACAAACGCTGCGCGGCGATAACGTTCTCCGGCCAGACGTTCACCGGTAAAATGTCAGTCGCCGTCGGTGGCGGGCTGGTAGGGATTTTCCTCACGGCGATCCATTATGTCCCGCAGGCCGCGCATCAGACCGAAAGCGTGCTCAACGGTTTATTCTTTGGCATCAGCCTGTTACCGGCAGTCGGTTCACTTATCCGCATCGGCTTCATGTGGTTCTTCGATTTCACTGAAGACAAACATGCTGAAGTGCTGGCGATACTCGAGCAGCGCCGCAAATCGGGTGAAATCTTTGAAGAACCTCCGCAGGGCGAAGGCAGGCCGTTAGAGGTGTGATTTTTTCTGGCTCCTCCCCCGCGAAGGGGGAGGGATTTCTCCGGACTTAAGACTCGGGTTCCGCTTTTTTCCCCGCTAACATCGCCAGAAAATCATACTTCTGTTGCAACTCTTTCTCTGCCGCGGCATACAACATTTCAGCGACTTCCGGCTGCTGGGAATTCAGGCGACGGAAACGCTGCTCATTGTTGAGTGTATCCGTCAGACCACTGGACGGCGGCCTTGAATCCAGCGCCAGCGCCGGTTTGCCTTCTTCCACACGGCGCGGATCGAAACGGTACAGCGGCCAGAAACCGGTGGTGGTCAGCTGTTTCATCTGGTCGTGACTGAGCGCCAGGTCGTAACCGTGTTCCTCGCACGGGCTGTACGCGATAATCAGCGACGGCCCCGGATAGGCTTCGGCTTCCTGAATGGCCTTGACCGTCTGGTTAAGCTGCGCGCCCAGCGAAATCTGCGCCACATACACATGACCGTACATCATCATGCTGACACCCAGATCCTTACGCGATTTCCGTTTGCCTTGTTCGGCAAATTTCGTCACCGCACCCAGCGGCGTCGCTTTCGACTGCTGGCCGCCGGTGTTGGAATAACACTGGGTATCCAGCACCAGCACGTTGACGTTTTCCGTCAGGCTCAGCACGTGATCCAGCCCACCGAAACCAATGTCATACGCCCAGCCGTCGCCACCAATCAGCCAGATGGATTTATCCACCAGATAATCGGCATCCGTTGCCAGCTGGCGGGCGTCAGGCGTGTCGATGTCAGCCAGAATTTTACGCAGCGCTGTGACGTGCTCACGCTTCACTTCCGGCGTGGACGTTTCATCACGCAGGCCACCTAACAGATCGGCGGGAATATGTTCTTCCAGCGACGCGACCAGACGCAGCACGCGGCGGCGATGCTGATCGACGGTCAGACGGAAGCCCAGCCCGAATTCGGCGTTATCTTCAAACAGCGAGTTTGCCCAGGCCGGACCACGGCCATCGGCATTGGTGGTATAAGGCGTTGATGGCAAATTGCCGCCATAAATCGACGAACAACCGGTGGCGTTAGCAATCAGTAAACGGTCGCCGTACAGCTGGGTCAGCAGCTTGATGTAAGGCGTTTCGCCACAGCCGGAACAGGCACCGGAATATTCGAACAGCGGGGTGATCAGCTGAGACGTGCGGATATCGATACGTTCCAGCGTGGTTTTATCGATTTCCGGCAGTTTGAGGAAGAAGTCATAATTGGCGCGTTCTTCTTCAAGATGTTCGATGCGGTCGGCCATGTTAATGGCTTTGATGGACGGATCCTGACGATCTTTTGCCGGACAGACTTCCACGCACAAATTACAGCCGGTGCAGTCTTCCGGCGCGACCTGCAACACGTATTTCTGGCCACGCATATCGCGGGATTTCACATCCAGCGATTGCAGGGCAGACGGCGCGTCTTCCATAAACTCCGGCTGAACCACTTTGGCGCGGATAGCGGAATGCGGACAGGCCGCAACGCAGTGGTTGCACTGGGTACACAAATCCGGCTTCCAGATCGGCACTTCTTCGGCAATGTTGCGTTTTTCCCATTGCGTGGTGCCCGTCGGCCAGGTGCCGTCCGGCGGGAACGCGGAAACCGGCAGGGCATCGCCAAGTCCGGCCAGCATGGTGGCAGTAACAGTTTTGACGAAGTCCGGCGCGGCGTCGGACACAATCGGTGGCCGTTTGCGTGGATTTTCAGGGATCGCCTGTAACGGCACAGAAACCAGTTCTTCCAGCGTGGCGGCCAGCGCCATCCAGTTGCGGGTGACGATTTCTTCGCCTTTGCTGCTGTAGCTACGCGCAATCGCGCCCTGCAATTCGGCAAGTGCCTGTTCACCCGGCAGGATCTGCGTCAGGTGGAAGAATGCCATCTGCATGACGGTGTTAATGCGCGCGCCCAGCTTGCATTCGCGGGCAATTTTTGCAGCGTTGATGACATAGAAACGAGCTTCGCGCTGGATAAGCGTCGCCTGAACTTCCAGCGGTAAACGTGCCCAGACTTCATCGGCGCTGAAGGGGGTATTGAGCAGAAAAATGCCGCCAGGACGCAGGCGTTCTGCCATCTGATACAAATCGATAAACTGCCACTGATGACAGGCGACAAAATGCGCCTGACTGACCAGATAAGCGGATTTGATCGGCTTTTCGCTGACGCGCAGATGCGACACCGTCAGGCCACCGGCCTTCTTCGAGTCGTAAACGAAATAACCCTGCGCATACATCGGCGTGCTGTTACCGATGATTTTAATGTTGTTTTTGGTGGCCGAAACCGAACCGTCGCTGCCCAGTCCGTAGAACAGGGCTTCGAGCGAGGCATGCTGCGGTAAATCTTCTTCCACTACCGGCAGCGAAAGACCGGTCACGTCGTCATAAATACCGACGGTGAAGCGCGGACGTGGCTGGCTGAGCGACAGTTCGCGAAATATCGACATCACGCAGTCTGGGCCGAATTCTTTCGAAGATAATCCGTAACGTCCGCCGGTGACTTTCGGCAGCGAATCGCGTTCGCCACGGGAATAGGCTTCCGCCAGCGCGGTCATTACGTCGAGGTATAACGGTTCAGCCAGCGCGCCCGGTTCTTTGGTGCGATCGAGTACCGCAAGACTTTTCACCGTTTGTGGCAGCACGGACAACATATGTTCCGCGCTGAACGGACGGTACAAACGCACTTTCAGCACGCCGACTTTCTCGCCGCGCGCGTTCAGGGCTTCAATCACTTCTTCTGTGGTGCCGATCCCGGAACCCATCAGCACGATCACGCGTTCGGCCTGCGGGTCGCCGACATATTCGAACGGTTGATATTCGCGGCCTGTCAGGGCAGCAAACGCATTCATCGCGTCGATAACGTGCTGGCAGGTGGCGTTGTAATAAGGATTGGTGGCTTCGCGCGACTGGAAATAGGTATCCGGATTCGCAGAAGTCCCGCGGATCACCGGATGGTCCGGCGAAAGCGCGCGGGCGCGATGTGCGTCAATTTGTGCCTGCGGTAGCATCTGCTGGAGCGTGTCATCGCTCAGCGGGGCAATTTTGTTGATTTCGTGCGAGGTGCGGAAACCGTCGAAGAAATGGATAAACGGCACGCGGCTGTTGAGGCTGGCGACCTGAGAAATCAGCGCGAAATCCTGCGCTTCCTGCACGCTGGCAGCAGAGAGCAGGGCGCAACCGGTCTGGCGCACGGCCATCACATCGGAATGATCGCCAAAAATCGACAGCGCGTGGGTTGCCACGGTGCGCGCCGCGACATGCAGTACGAACGGCGTCAGTTCACCGGCCAGTTTGTACAGCGTCGGGATCATCAGTAACAGACCCTGCGACGAGGTAAACGAGGTCGATAAGGCACCGGTCTGCAGTGCGCCGTGGGCGGTAGAAATCGCGCCTGCTTCGGACTGCATTTCCATTACCGTCGGGACGTCGCCCCAGAGATTTTGCTTCCCTTCGCCTGACCACGCACCGGCAATTTCGGCCATGGTGGAACTGGGTGTGATCGGGTAGATGGCAATGACTTCGTTGGTGCGATAAGCCACGGAAGCGACTGCGTTATTACCGTCAGTGGTGATCATGGAATACCCTTTTGCGTTGCTCACAATAGCGGCCAGCAGAAAATTCGTTTTGCTGGCAAGAATGTTAAAAGCTTAGCAGAGGGCGGATTAATCGATTTATCCTGATTGTGTGCAAGGCTATTTCGCCTGATTTTTGAAGTGGTTACTCAATAATCAATGGCTTCAGGATTATTATTAGCCGCTGCCGGAAAACACATCATCAGCAGCGACCAAATAGAGAAGGGAGGAAATGAAACGGAGCCTAATTAATATCGATACGCTTTATTCCCTTCACCGACATCAGCGCCTCGTACAATTTATCCACGCTTTGTTTCGGTCTCAGGATCACATCCAGAACCAGTTCACATTTGCTTTCATCTTCATCGCGCTGATTCACTTTGATATGACCTGGGCGAATACGCATTTTCTGCAATGCTAATAACACGACGGGCACGCTTTCCGGCATCAGGCGTATTTCAATTAAATGATGATGGCCGACCCAGTGGTTGCTGATCTGGCGAAACACTTCCAGCACAATTAAGGTCATAAACGCGCCATAAATGCCTATCTCATACAGCCCGCTACCAATCACCAGACCAATCGCGGCGGTCACCCACAAACCGGCGGCAGTGGTTAAACCTTTCACGATCTGTTTTTGAATAATGATGGTACCGGCACCAAGGAAACCCATCCCGCTTACGACCTGCGCGGCGACACGGCTGGGGTCGAAGCTCACATGGGTTTGCATCAGGATATCGGAGAAACCGTATTTCGACACAATCATAAACATCGCACTGCCGATACCCACCAGAATATGGGTGCGCAGCCCGGCTTCTTTGGCGCGTAACTGGCGCTCAATCCCGATTAATCCCCCCAGCGCACCGGCGAGGGCAATTCTCAGGAGAAAATCTGTCAGCATAATAGAGCTCCTTGATCATTATATTTTCCAGTTTATGTAGACGGAAAAGAGGTTAATAACAGTTAATTTTATTAGCCAAAGAAATAACCGGGCGGAATAAAATGTGTCTGAGTGTTTAAATACACCATTTTTTTAGGAAAAAGTTGATGTTATTTCTCCGGAGGGCTCGACGGCGATGAAAAACGTCGGATATGATGGCGATTCGAAAAAATTCCCCGTCATATTCAGGAGCAGGACAGATGATCACTGCGTTTCGCGTGTTACTGGCCGCGGGTGTGCTGGTGTTAGCCGCATGCAGCAGCCACGACGATTCGGCTGATGTTGTGCAAAAAGGCAACAGCGTTAATATCGGACAGCGCACCGTTAATATGGACAGCCCGGCTTATGCAGCCTGTTCCATGGCGGGAGGCCAGTTACGTATGGCACCGCAGCTTGATGGCAGTCGTGTCGGCATGTGTTCGATGTCTAACGGACGTCAGTGCTCTGAAGGCGCGCTGATGCAGGGACTCTGTAAAGCCTGATAAAACGCCAAACTGAAGTTTGGCGTTTTTGCATTCACGCTACTGCATGCCTGCGGCTACATACGGTCTTTCAGACGATATACCAGCTGGTGTTTGCCCTGCGTCAGGGTCAGTTTGTGATCCTGTAAGGTCACGGCTGCGCCGTTATTAAGAACGTCGCTGATCACGTGATCCCATTTGTTCAGATTTTCATCCGGGCACATCATCATGGTGGACGCCAGACCTTTCACGGTCAGCACGTTGTTTTGCAGCTGGCCCTGACCCATGAAGTTGTTACACATTTTGCCTGAGACATGCATATTGGAGCCGAATTCGATTTCCGGAATACGCCCCTGCGCGGCAGGAACCGTCTGACCATCAACACTCAGCAATTCAAACCGATGATGTTGCAGGTCGTTTTGTTTTACGGTGGTGTTCTGATTCATGCTGCAAGCACCCAGAGTCATCGCGGCGGCCAGAATAAACAGTGACTTCTTCATCTTCTCTCCTGAGAAATATTCCTTTAGCACTCGCCATGCCGATACATTCGACTGACTTATGCGGTTTTTGTTGGCGTATTATAGCGTGAATGGGTGAGGATTTTAAGCCCTTAACTCCCCCCGTGCGAAGGGGAGGGTTGGTGTGGGGTATTAAAGGCTAACTCCAGATTAAAACAAAATGAATTAAATCCTCGCCATCACCCACGGGATCGCCACCGGTAATTGCGAAAGCAGATACAGCGCCAGACCGATAAATGCACCGACCAGCGTGCCGTTGATGCGGATAAACTGTAAATCCTTGCCGATATTGAGTTCAATTTGCCGCGACATATCACGCGGATCCCAGCCTTTCACCGTATCGCTGATATGGCGGGTCAGGAACTCTGCGAATTCCGGCGCGACTTTTTCCGCGATAGTTTCCATCTGCTGGTTAAGCGAGATACGCAGTTTTTCATCCTGCGCCAGCGCATTGCCCAGCCATTGCCCGGACTCGGTCACTTTGGCGAAAACCCGCGAATCTTCACTTTCCAGATCCTCTTTCAGCCAGTTGCGCATATCGCCCCACAGTTGCAGGACATAAGCGTTGAGCTTCTCGTCATCTTTCAGGTACTGCTTGATGTCTTCGGCTTTCTGCGCGGTCGCCGGGTCGTTTTGCAGCTTCCAGATAAAGTTCTGCACCGAGCGGTCAAAGCCTTTGCGGAAGGCGTGGGTTTTGTCGTTGCCCATATCGTCGAGGACGGAATTCACTGCATTGGAAACCAGATCCGCGCCGTTGCGTCCCAGCCAGCCGGTGGGCAGCAATTTGGCCGTCAGCGGATGTTCTCGCTTCATCCAGCCGACAATCTGCGCGGAAATAAACTGTCGCGTGCTGTCTTTCGCCAGCAAGATTTCCAGCTGATCCATGGCCTGATCCAGCAGTTCCTGATGACGTCCGTTTTTGGTCAGGCTTTCCAGCAGCGTGGCTATTGAGGCCGATAAATCGATTTTGTCGATCACGCGGTACAGCGCGCGACGGATGAGCTGGGCAATACGCTGATCGTCAGTGACATCCAGAAATCCACGGATCATCTTCACGGCATATTTCGCAAACCGCTGCGCATTATCCGGCGCATTCAGCCAGTCTGTCAGCATGCGAGCCGGATCGTGCTGGCGGATAAGTGTGATAAGCGTCGCGGGCGCGAGGAATTTCTCCTGCACGAAGACCGCCAGATTGTCGGCAATTTTGTCTTTGTTTTTAGGAATGATCGCCGTATGCGAGGCCACGAACGGCACCGGCACGCGGCGGAAAAGCGCCACGACGGCGAACCAGTCGGCCATCGCGCCGACCATCGCGGCTTCGGAAATGGCTTTCAGTCCGGAAACCCAGAAGTTGGGTGACAGGAAAAGGGTGATGACAAACAGGGCGGCGGCAATCAGCAGCAGCCCGAGCGCGTTACGTTTACTTCGGCGAAGTTCTTGTTCTTTATCCATTACCTCAGTTTAGGAAGCGCGCGGCGGCCTGTCAGCTTTTTTCTTGCGACAGCGCCACCGGCGGTGCTGTGCGTCGTCACCAGCTGGCGGAAGGCGGCCAGTGCCGGAGTTTCGCCGTCCTGCCGCCAGGCCATGTAGATTTCGGCAAATGCATCGGGGTGACTGAGCGGGCGGAATTCAACATCAGGAAACCCCAGCTGGCGGGCGCTTTCGGGCACGATCGCCAGCCCGATACCGGCGCGTACCAGCCCGAGAATGGTGTGGGTCTGGCTGCAATGTTGTACGTAGTGCGGCACGACGTTGGCCTGCGCAAACAGTCCGGCCACACAGTCGTAAAAGTATTTCCCTTCGGTGGCGGAATACATGATGAAAGGTTGCCCGGCAAAGTCGCGCAGACGGAGTCGCGGTCTGGCTGTCAGCGGCGACGAAACGGGCAATGCCACACATAACGGTTCCCGCAGCACGCACTGGTAGGCCAGCGGAAATAACGCCACCGGCTGGCGGACAAAGCCGATATCCAGCGTGCGCGCCGCCAGCGCCTGCAATTGCGCAGACGACACCATTTCTTTGAGCACCAGCGTGATTTCGGGTAACTCCTGCGCCGCCAGGGCGATAATCTGCGGGATTTGCCAGTAACCGCTGACCGCCGTGAACCCGACCATCAGTCGCCCGATCTCGCCTTTCTCGACGCGTTTTACGGTTTCCTGCGCCTGGCCGGTGAATTCGAGGATCAGTTTTGCATCGCGCAAAAACGTCTTTCCTGAGGCGGTCAGGCTGACATGCCGGTTGGTTCTTTCCAGCAAACAGGCACCCAGCGCATGCTCAAGTAACTGAATCTGCCGGCTCAGCGGAGGCTGCGTCATAAACAATCTTTTCGCCGCGCGGCCAAAATGTAATTCCTCTGCGACCGCCACAAAACAGCGCAACTGGTTTAATTCAATCATTCAATTTTTGACTTGTTCCATTGTCTTTTTAACTTAGACCGTATCGTCAAATGTTTCTACTCTGTTAATTAATTTGGATTTTTTAGATCTGAATGGCGTGACCGAAACCGCAGAAACTGTGCATCCGGTCACAAAAAGCAGGGAATGCAATCATAAGTCTGGAGAGAAAACATGACGTCCCCTACAGATGTGTCAGATAACGCCAAATCGCTGGTCCACGAATCGGCAGCAGAAGCGGCGAAACCGGGTCACTTCCGTTACGTGGTGCTCGGAATGATTTTTGCCATCACGGTGATTAATTACGCCGACCGCGCCACGCTGTCGATAGCCGGAACCGAAGTGTCACGGGTGCTGAGCCTCGATCCGGTCATGCTCGGCATGGTTTTCTCAGCCTTTGCCTGGGCGTACATGATCGGCCAAATCCCCGGCGGCTGGCTGCTGGATAAATTCGGAGCACGACGGGTATACGGTTGTAGCCTGATCCTGTGGTCAGTTTTCACGATGTTGCAGGGCACCGTCGGCTGGTTCGGCGTGAGCGGTATTTCGGCGGCCATTATGCTGTTTTTCCTGCGTTTTATGCTCGGACTGGTGGAGTCTCCGGCATTCCCCGCCAATGCGCGGATTGTCGCCTGCTGGTTCCCGACCAACGAACGCGGCACGGCAACGTCACTGTTTAACTCCGCGCAGTACATGGCGATTGGTGTTTTCACGCCGATTATGGCGTGGCTGACTCACGCGCTCGGCTGGGAACATGTTTTCCTGTGGATGGGCGCGGTCGGGCTGTTCGCCGGGATTTTATGGTTCGCATTCTATAAAGAGCCGCACAGCAGTCCGCATATTAAACCTGCCGAACTGGAACATATCCGTGCCAACGGCGCGCTGGTCGATCTCGAACTAAACCGCCGCGCCTCGCGCCAGAAATTTACCTTCCGCGAAGTGATGCAACTGTTCCAGAGCCGCACACTGTGGGGCATTTACATCGGTCAGTACTGCATTACCTCAATGAGTTACTTCTTCATGACCTGGTTCCCGATTTATCTGATCAAGGGGCGAGGGATGACGGTCATGCAGGCGGGCTGGGTGGTCGCGTTACCGGCGATTTGCGGATTTACCGGCGGGGTCCTCGGTGGCGTGATGTCGGATTACATGATCCGTCGCGGGGTCAGTCCGTCGAAAGCGCGCAAAACGCCGTTTGTTCTGGGCATGTTTTTCGCCGCCATGCTGGCGATGGCGAACTTTGTTTCCACCGATGCGGCGGTAGTTGCGCTGATGACGCTGGCGTTCTTCGGCAAGGGCCTGTCCGCGATTGGCTGGGCGGTGATGTCCGATACCGCGCCGGAGAAAATGATCGGCCTGAGTGGCGGGGTGTTTAACTGTCTGGGCAACGTCGCGGGGATTATCACGCCGGTGGTCATCGGCTATATCGTCGCGGCGACCGGTTCCTTTAACCTGGCGCTGTGGTTTGTCGGTGCGCACGGTTTACTCGGCATGTTCGGTTATCTGGTGGTAGCCGGGAAGTTTGAGCGCATGGTCATAAGACCGGATAACAGGGAAAATGAGAATTGTTCTTGATATGACAAGAGGTGTCATTAAACTGCGTGCAGCATCATTTTCCTGCATTCAGAACGAGAAAAATTCATGGAGTTGTTACGCGTCGTTTTTAAGCAATACCGTTGGCCGTTTTTAGGTGTGATGGCGCTGAGTTTGCTCAGCGCCGTTCTGGGCATAGGTCTGATCGCGTTTATCAATCTGAAACTGATTGAAACCACGCAGGCTTCCTTAATCGTTTTGCCGGAATTTCTCGGCCTGTTACTGCTGCTGATGGCCGTGACATTAGGCTCTCAGCTGGCCCTGACCGTGCTCGGACACCACTTCATTTACCGCCTGCGCGGACAATTCATCAAACGTATTTTAGATACCGATATCGAGCGCATCGAGCAGATCGGTAACGCGCAACTGCTTGCCAGTCTGGGCAGCGACATCCGCAATATCACGCTGGCGTTCGTGCGCCTGCCGGAACTGGTGCAGGGAATTATCCTGACCATCGGTTGCGCCGGATATCTGGCGTGGCTGTCGCCGGAAATGCTGCTGGTGACGGTTATCTGGCTGGTGATCACTATCTTTGGCGGCTTTAAGTTAGTGTCACATGTTTACCGCCATCTGGCGAAAGTGCGCGACGCGGAAGACAAGCTGCAAACCGATTATCAGAAAGTGATCGAAGGACGCAAAGAGCTGGCGCTGAACCGCGAGCGGGCGCGTCATTTGTTTGACGAGGTTTACCGTAAAGATGCCGAAGAATACCGCCACCATATTATCCGCGCCGATACCTTCCACCTGAGTGCCGTGAACTGGTCGAATATCATGATGCTGGGTGCTATCGGCCTGGTGTTCTTTATGGCCAACGGCATGGGGTGGTCCAATACTGAAGTGGCGGCGACGTATTCCCTGACGCTGCTGTTCCTGCGCACACCGATGTTGCAGGCGGTCGGTGCGCTGCCGACGCTGCTCAGCGCCCAGGTGGCGTTTGGCAAACTGAAATCGCTGAAACTGGCCGAATACAACGAAGCGTTTACGCCTGCTGTGGCGGCAAAAGCCTGGCAGACGCTGGAGTTACGCGATCTGGTGTTCAGCTATGAAGGCAAAGCAGAGGGCGCGGGTTTTGGCGTCGGCCCGCTGAACCTGACCATCACCCGTGGCGAACTGGTCTTCCTGATTGGCGGCAACGGCAGCGGAAAATCCACGATGGCCATGTTACTGACCGGTTTATATCAGCCGCGTTCCGGGCAGATCCTGCTCGACGGCGTGCCGGTCACCGCAGAAAATGCCGAACAGTATCGCCAGATTTTCTCGGCAGTGTTTACCGATTTCCACCTGTTTGGTCAGCTGATCGGCCCACTGGGCGGGCAACCGGATCCGCAGGTTGTGGAAGACTGGTTGCAACGTCTGAAAATGAAAGAAAAACTCCAGTTCAGCGGCAACGAAGTCACCAACCTGCAATTGTCCCAGGGGCAGCGCAAGCGCGTGGCGCTGCTGCTGGCGGCGGCGGAAGGGCGTGATTTCCTGTTGCTCGACGAATGGGCCGCCGATCAGGATCCGCAATTTCGCCGGACGTTCTATCGTGAGCTGTTGCCACAATTGCGTGATATGGGGAAAACCGTGCTGGCAATCAGTCACGATGATCACTATTTTGAACACGCTGACCGCCTGCTGGAAATGCGGACGGGCAAACTGACAGAACTGCACGGGCAGGCGCGTATTGATGCCAGCCGTGATGCGGTCGCACAAATTGGACGTCATTAATTTTTTCTGAAGGCAACGGATAATGAACTGGACAGAAGTGATGGTGTGGGGCATCAGTGGCGTGGTTGTGGGCTCGCTGCTTGGGGCATTACACAAAAAAGGCAAAATCGGGCGTATCCCGGCCGTAATTTTGTTCCTGGTGCTGATAGTCGGCGGCAATATTTTATGGGGCGGGGTAATCAAACCGCGTATTGCCGGAGCAGACGAAGAGCAGAAAATTGATCAGGCGCTGGAAGCCCTGCCACTGTATAACACCATCAAAATGCAGGAACCGGCGCTGTACACGCAGATCCGCAGCAATATTCTGAACATGAAGAAAGAGGGCAAGACGCAGCAGGAAGCGATCGACACCGTGAAACCGATGGTGTCCGTATTGCTTTCGCAGCGTATCACCCACGCGCCGGACGCCAATGTGAACGAGGCGATGCAGGTCAATCTGGAAGAGATGCAGACGTTGCAGGCGCGCAAAGACGGCAGCTGCTTTAAATTCCTTTACCCGCAGGTTAGCGGTGGCATTAACACCGCACAGGTTCTGCCTGCGGAACTGTTCCAGAAAGATCTCAATACCATGAACGATCTCCTGCTGGCGACCGGCAACGGGCAGACCGCCCAACCTGAGGCCGTCAGCACCGAAAAAGTGGTGCAGATGATGGCACCAGTGCGCGAGGCGCTGGCGAATATGTATGGCGAGCAATTGCAGATGTTCAGTGATCTGACCAAACCGGATGTCGATCGGGAAAAAGTCTGTGAAATTTCCATCAGCCTGTATTCAGGAATTCTGGCGCTTCAGCCAGCGGATTCCGCGGCGATCCTGCGCCAGATGCTGGGCAAAAAAGACTGATCTGAACACGGGCAGCCTCTTCTGCGGGCTGTCCGCTTTCATACAGTTAAACAAACAGACAATCCCTACTATTCTTCTTAATAAGAAAGAGTATTCTTCTCCCGCTTTTCTAAAACAATAACTTTTCGAGCTCCCGGAACCATCCTTCTATGCAAAAAATGTTAAGAGTGCCGTTGTTGCTGGCATTGTTGTCATGTGTATTTCTGACGCCGGTACTGAGTTACGCGGACGATAGCACCGGTCAGCCCGCGGCTGAACAACCGGTTAAAGTGAATGCCAGCACGGCTTTACCGGCGTTACAAAAACGTCTGGATTCGCTAAAACAGCAGGTTTCTGCGGCTAAATCCGACAAGAAATTTACCGGTCTGAGCGATGAGGCCATCAAACTGGCCGATGACGCCGACAAGCTGACCGTGGCGCTGGAACCGCAGCTGACGCAGGTTCAGGCACAGCTTGACGTGCTGGGACCGGCACCTGCGCCGGGCACCCTGACGGAAACTCCGCAGGTTATCAGCCAGCGTAGCAAGCTCAATAACAGCAAAACCCTGCTGACCACCCAAATTGAGCAGACCAAAGCCATTGGTGTGGGCGCACGTAACCTTTCCTCGCAGATTTTAGGCTTACGCCGTGACGCGCTGAAAACCCAGATTGCGCTCAATACCGGCAGTATTCTTGGCGGGAATTTCTGGGCACCGCTTATTACTCCAAATGATAATGATGCGGCGCGTTTCGATGATTTTGGTTCCCAGGTTAAAGATGCCTGGAACCAGGCCTGGGATGTCGACTGGCGTATTGGTACCGCAATTTACCTGCTGCTGGCGCTGGTGATTGGTCTGGCGGGGCGATATCTGCTGGATAAACCGATGAACTGGATCCTGCCTCGCTGGCTGCCGCAGGGGCGTTTCCGGCGTAGTTTCCTGGCCTGTTTCACCACGCTAAGCACCACGTTAACCCTTGGGATCAGCGTTCAGCTGCTGGGCTATATTTTCACCCGCCTGCCGGATACGTCGCCGTGGGTGATTGAGTTTGCCGGACAACTGGTCGAGCTGACTTATTTCTCGGCGGTGATTGCCGGTCTGGGCATTGCGCTGCTGTCGAACAATCATCCGTCCTGGCGTCTGCCGGGGATTGCGGATCCGCTGGCTAAAACGCTGGCGTCGTTCCCGATCTTGCTGGCGGGCTTTATCTTCCTGTTTGGTATCATCGAACAGCTGAATAATCTGGTCGGTGCCAGCGTTGCCGCTACGTTATTTGGTAACGGACTCGCGGCGTTACTGGTGGCGCTCAACTGCCTGATTGCGCCGGTTCGCGTGAACCGGATGCGTCGTAAAATGAAAGCCGATGGTGAGCAGACCGAAGCGCGTTCCACGCTGGCAGGGCTTATCCATCTGGTGATCAGCCTGACGGCGTTTGTCATTTTGATGGCGCTGCTGATCGGTTACATTCCGCTGGCGCGATTCGTGACCTTCGAACTGCTGTGGATTGGTCTGGTGGTCTGCTGCCTGTATCTGCTGATCCACTTTGTGGTTGATCTGTGTGAAAGCGTGTTTTCCCCGACCACGCACAGCGGCAAAATCCTTAAAGGCACGCTGAGCGTTAATGACCGCCATCTGTCTCTGGCCGCGACATTATTCTCGGCAATTGGCAAAACCGCGCTGCTGCTGATGGCTGCCGTCGCGCTGCTAAACGGTACGTTCGGGACGACAACGCCGCTGGAATTGCTGGCGAAAATCGTGGATATCTGGGGCGGAAAGGGCCTGGAAAGCATGAACATCATTCCGGCGCACGCGGTTAACGCGGTGCTGTGTCTGGTGGTTGGCTGGTATATTCTGCGCTCCGCGCGCCGCTGGCTGGACAATGATTTCCTGCCAAAAACCATGATGGACCGCGGTATGAGAGCCTCGCTGGTGACGCTGTTCACCAATGTGGGCTACGTGCTGATCATTCTGCTGACGCTGTCGTCGCTGGGGATTGAGTGGAACAAACTGGCGTGGATCGTCAGTGCGTTGTCGGTCGGTATCGGTTTTGGTTTGCAGGAGATTGTGAAGAACTTTATCTCCGGTCTTATCCTGTTGACTGAGCGCCCTGTGAAAGTGGGCGACTTGATCAGTATCAGCGGTGTAGAAGGGGACATACGTCGTATAAATGTCCGCGCTACAGAAATTCAGCTGAGCGATAAATCCACCGTGATTGTGCCGAACTCCCAGCTGATTTCGCAGAACGTGCGTAACGCCACCATGGGTAACGCGCAGGGCGTGGCGACTATCGCGCTGACTTTCCCGCTGGATATCGATCCGGAACAGGTGAAGACATTGCTGCTGGAAGCCTACAATCTGCATGAAGCCATTTTGGAAAATCCACCGGCGTCGGTGAGTTTCAAAGAGCTGGGGCCGACAGGGATTGTGCTGAGCGTGACGGGCTACGTAAACAGCCCGCGCATGGTCAGCGGCACGCGCAGTGATTTGCTGTATGAAATCCTCAAAATGCTGCGCGCAGCGGGGATCAGTCTGAGCCAGACGCAGACGATGATTTTGGAAAAACCGGTGGAGAGGGTTGTTCCGGTGGAGGAGTAAAGATAAAAACATTCTGCCGTTGAATTTAAGATCATGCGGGCGTTTCAGAAAGCTTGCTGAATGAGAGGTTGCAGACCTGAGGATGCAATCCCGAATGAAGGCACCGCGAAGCGGCAAGATTTCCAGCCTGTCGCAGAGGTACCTGAAACATGGCCAGCGAGCGGAGCGCGCAGTGAAAAAGCGAGGAGGAATCCAAAGGAGGAAAAGCACTTTCCTCCTTTGGGCGGTTTCGGCGCAGTGCGTCAGGTGAGCACTGCACATGAAAAACCGAAATTTTCTCGATCAGCTTTCAGTGCAACTGAGACACCGAAATTTTCTCGACCAAACCTGCACTGCAAGTGCTAATTCCGCCTCCTGTGCACCAGCAAATACACCACCGGGATCACCACCATCGACAGCAACGGGGCGCTCACCATGCCGCCGATCATCGGTGCGGCAATGCGTTGCATCACTTCTGAACCGGTTCCCCCGCCCCACATTATCGGCAGTAAACCCGCCATAATGGTGGCGACGGTCATGGCTTTTGGCCGCACGCGCAGCACAGCACCGTGATGAATGGCGTCGCACAGTTCTGCTTCAGTCATTTCATCACCGGCGGTTTGCTGGCGCTGCACTGCCTGATTCAGATACAGCACCATGATCACGCCGAACTCGGCGGCGACACCCGCGAGGGCGATGAATCCGACGGCGGCAGCGACCGATAAATTGAAGTTCAGCAGATACAACAGCCAGACGCCGCCGGTCAGGGCGAACGGCAGCGTCGCCATGATAAGCAGGGCATCCCCAACGCTGCTGAACGTGACGTACAACAGCACGAAGATGATCAGCAGCGTCACCGGCAGTACGATTTTCAGTTTCGCCGTGGCACGTTCCAGATACTCGAATTGCCCTGACCAGCTTACCGTGACGCCTTCCGGTAATTTCACCTGCTGATTCACCGCCTGCTGCATATCTTCGACGGCAGATTTCAAATCGCGGCCGCGTAAATCCACATAGATCCAGTCTGACAAACGGGCGTTTTCACTTTTCAGCATCGGCGGGCCATCGGTGACGTTAACCGAAGCCAGCGCAGACAGCGGCACCTGCGCGCCGGAAGCGGTCAGCACCGGTAAATCACGCAGCGCCTGAACGTTGTCGCGCAGCTCACGTGGATAACGCAGATTTATCGGATATCGCTCACGGCCTTCCAGTGTCTCGCCGATATTTTCTCCGCCAACCAGCGTCGAGACCAGGGATTGCAGTTCGGCAACCGTGACACCGTAACGCGCCGCTTCGCGACGGTTGATATCAATATCGACATAGCGGCCACCCTCCAGCCTTTCTGCCAGCGCAGATGTGACGCCAGGTACCTGCTTCACGATATGCTCAATCTGCTGCGCGACGGCTTCTATTTGCGCGATGTTATTGCCGTTCACCTTGATGCCGACCGGACTTTTGATACCGGTCGCCAGCATGTCGAGGCGGTTACGGATAGGCGGCACCCAGACGTTGGCGATGCCGGGTAATTTCACCGCGTTATCCAGCTCGGTCACCAGTGTGTCCGGCGTCATGCCCGGCCGCCACTGGTCACGGGGTTTAAAGCGGATAGTGGTTTCGATCATGGTCAGCGGCGCAGGGTCAGTGGCGCTGTCGGCGCGTCCGGCTTTACCCAATACGCTGGCGACTTCCGGCACGGTTTTGATCAATCGGTCGGTTTGCTGCAACAACCGCGCGGCTTCACGGGCGGAAATGCCCGGCAGCGTCGACGGCATATACAGCAGATCGCCCTCATCGAGCGGTGGCATGAATTCACTGCCAAGTTTGGCCAGCGGATACAGCGACACCAGCAGAAACAGGCCGCTGCACAATAGCGTGGTTTTCGGGTGTTTCAGCACCGCCGTAAGCACCGGCTGATAGACGGCAATCAGCCAGCGGTTGATCGGGCTGGCGTTTTCATCGGGGATTTTTCCGCGAATAAAATAGCCCATCAGCACCGGTACCAGCGTAATCCCCAGCCCGGCAGACACCGCCATCGCGTAGGTTTTAGTGAATGCCAGCGGGGAGAACATCCGGCCTTCCTGTGCCTCGAGTGAAAAGACCGGAATAAACGACAGGGTGATGATCAGCAAACTGCAAAACAGCGCTGGCCCGACTTCCGTGGCCGCTCGCTCAGACACTTTCCAGTAATCGGCAGACGTCGGCTGCTGACCGGGATGATCGTGCCGCCATTGCTCCAGCACCTTATGCATATTCTCGATCATCACAATCGCTGCATCGACCATCGCCCCGATGGCAATCGCGATACCGCCGAGGGACATAATATTGGCGCTGACCCCCTGATAATGCATGACGATAAACGCGCCGAGAATGCCGAGCGGTAATGTGATAATCGCCACCAGCGCCGAGCGGAAGTGGAACAGGAACAGTGCGCAGACCACCGCCACGACCACGAATTCTTCCAGCAGTTTGTGCGACAGCGTTTCGACGGCATGTTCAATCAGCGGCTGTCGGTCATACACCGGTACGATTTCAACGCCCGCAGGCAGCGTGCGGGCCAGGGCGTTCAGTCGTACTTTCACCGCTTTCAGGGTTTCCAGCGCGTTTTTGCCCGACCGCATAACAATCACGCCGCCCGCCACTTCGCCTTCCCCGTTGAGTTCTGCCACGCCGCGCCGCAGTTCCGGCCCGGTACGCACGGTGGCGACATCCGAAAGCAGAACCGGAATGCCGCTGTTCACCGTCACCACGACATTGTTGAAATCCTCCAGACTTTTGAGATAGCCGGAAGTGCGCACCATGTATTCGGCTTCGCCCATTTCCAGAAGCGAACCGCTGCTTTCCTGATTGGCATTTTGTAATGCGCTGACTAACTGCTGATGCGTTACGCCACGTGCGCGCATCCGCTGCGGATCCGCCACCACCTGATACTGGCGCACCATGCCGCCGACGCTGGCAACTTCAGACACATTCGGCACGGTTTTCAGGTCATAACGCAGCGTCCAGTCCTGTAAGGCGCGCAGCTGTTCGAGACTGTGTTTGCCGGTTTTGTCGATCAGCGCATATTCATAAATCCAGCCGACGCCGGTGGCATCCGGCCCCAGCGAGGCTTTGGCACCGGCAGGCAGCGAGGATTGCACCTGACTGAGATATTCCAGCACGCGCGAGCGCGCCCAGTAAGGATCGGTACCATCATCGAACAGCACATAAACATAGGCATCGCCGAACATCGAAAAGCCGCGCACGGTTTTCGCGCCGGGCACCGACAGCAGTGTGGTGGTCAGCGGATACGTAACCTGATCTTCGATGATTTGCGGCGCTTTGCCCGGATAACTCACGCGCACGATCACCTGTACGTCAGAGAGATCCGGCAGCGCGTCTAGCGGGGCTTTCTGCAATGACCAGATGCCCCAGCCCGCCATCATCAGCGCAGCAAGCAACACCAGCAGCCGGTTTTTCAGCGACCAGCGGATCACGGCGGCAATCATAAATCACCTCCGTGCTGATGCGCGTCCGGTTGCGTTGCGGGGACAGGCAGCGCGCTGCGCAGGCTGGCTTCGGAATCAATGAGGAACTGACCAGAAGTGACAACAGACTGACCTTCCTCGAGGCCGGAAAGCACCTGTGTCCAGCCATCACGCGTTGCGCCGGTGGTGACAGCCCTTGGCGTAAAATGGCCGTTGCCGTCGTCAAGCAACACGGTATTGCGGCTGCCGGTCTGGATCAGCGCTTCCTGCGGTATTGCCAAAACAGCCGTCTGCATGCTGTTGTCCGGTGACAAATTCAGGTACATGCCGGGGCGCAGTTTTTCCTGCGGATTATCCATCACCACGCGGGCTTTCAGCGTGCGGCTGACGGCATCGACATCCGGCAGCAATTCACTGACCATGCCGTGGAATGTTTCACCCGGCTGGCTGTCGGCGCTGGCGGTGACCTTGCTGCCCGTCTGAATCTCACTGGCGGCGGAAGGCGGATAATCCATCACGATCCACACCTGTTTCAGGCTGGTCAGTTCGAACAACGGCTGAGTGGCGCTGACCTGCGCGCCTTCGCGCACGAAAAGCTGGCTGAGATAACCGTCTTGTGGCGCGGAAACGGTAATACGGGTTTGCGGCTGACCGGTTTTATCGACGCTGCGCAGAATGTCTTCCGGCATAAATTGCAAGGCCAGCCGCTGGCGGGCGGCGGCTGTCAGATTGCGGTCACCCAGCTGACGCACCGCCAGATATTCCTGCTGTGCGGCAGTCCAGTCGGGTATCCAAAGTGTCGCCAGTTTCTGACCTTTTTTCACCGGCTGCTGGCTGGCGGCGACATACAGTTTTTCGACTAAACCGTTCGCCCGCGCTGCAACGGTACGCAGGCTGCGCTCATCGGCGCTGACCGTGCCATAAACATTGAGCGGGGCGGTTAACATGCGACGCTGCACCTTTTCACTGCGCATGCCGAGATTTTGCTGCTGGCGGGCGCTGACCGTGACTCCGCCGTCATCCGCCACTTCATCGGCATAACGCGGCATCAGATCCATATCCATAAACGGTGATTTACCCGGTTTATCGAAACGCTGATCCGGTGTCATCGGATCATACCAGTACAGCACTTTGCGTTCGGCGGGCGTGACAGAAGCCTGTGCCGGTGCGGGCTGGCTGTGGCGGCCAGCGACATATCCGGCAGCCAGTGCGGCCAGGATGGCGACAGCCAGCAGGCTGTAAGTTTTCGTACCCGTCATTATTGATTCTCCTGTGGCGCAAGATAGCGCAGGGCAACCCAGTAACGGGCCGCCTCAAGTTCGGCATTACGTTCGGCAAGCTGGCTGTCCAGCAGGGTGCGGCGCGCTTCGAGGACTTCATTCAGGCTGCTTTTTCCGGCGCGGTACTGCGCCTGAATCACGCTGATACGCTGGCGCTGCAACGGGATAACGTCATTTTTTTGCCGCTGCCAGAGCGTGCTGGCGGACTGGTATTGCGCCAGCAAACTGGTCAGCTGCGCCTGATGGTCACGCACCAGCTGCGCCAGCCGGTCGTTGCTTTCCATCGCCATCGACTGATCGGCGGCGTGATCTTTATCCTGACGCGACGCGGTAAACAGCGGCAGATCGACGGTAAACATCACACCCGCCAGATCCTCATAACTGTCGGCACGGTGGGCGTAATACACTTCAACGCCGACATCCGGCAGTGCGGCAATCGCCGATTGCGAGGATTTTGCTTGCGCGACTTCCGCCTCTCGCCGCGCCTGAATAATTTCAGGATGCTGCTCCACGCTGCCTGTCTGCGAAGCCTGAGGCGGCAGGGAGATGACATCAGGGATCGCCCCGTTGATCTGCGGCTGGTCAATACCGGTCAGCTGGCTTAAACGGGTACGCGCCAGCTGAACATCACGTTCCGCCTGCGTGAGTTTGTCCTGCATGCTGATAAGCGTCAGCCGGGCATCCAGTACGGAAGCTGGCAGCGAACTTCCGCTGCTGACACCGCCGCGTGAAACGCCAATCTGGCGAGAGCTCTCATCCACCAGTTTTTGTATCTGGCTGACGTTTTGCTCACCGATGGCCAGTTCCATCCAGGCCAGCGCAGCGTCGCGCTGTAAACGCGCCCGGATACTCTGGCTGGTGGCGGCGACCTGACGGGATTCAGCACGGAACGTGTCGGCTTTACGCTCGCGTTTATCGCTGCTGACGTAATCCTGCATGATGCCGATACGTTCCATCGTCATACCCTCACGGGTAAAACGGTCGGTATTGCCGCCGCTGACCGGCAGGTTTTCGATACCAAATTTCAGCTTCGGATCCGGCAGCTGCATTGCTGAATCGGCACGGTTATCCAGCGCGTTAATCTGATGACGGCTGGCAGAAAGTTCGGCTGAATAATCCTGTGCGGCGACCAGCGCCTGCGGCAAAGTGACGGGTGTGGCAAAGGCGCTGACCGGCACAAAAGCCAGCAGCCATTGCCACGTCACCCTCGGGTGACGCGGTAAATTAAACATGATGGAACTCCCGGTCAGCGTTTCAGCGGTGTCAGAGTCTGCAACTGATAAGCGGTTTCAGTTTTGACAAAGCTAAAGGCGACCGGTGTACCGGCGGGCAGGGAATGGGGGGCGATGTCCGGCGGAAGACGGAAATTCATGGTCATCGCCGGCCATTTCAGCGCAGGAATGGCGTGATGTGAAATACTCACGCGATCAGATTGCCACTGAGTGATCACGCCTTCGGACTCATACGTTTGGGCATTTTGCTGCATTGCCACAGGGGCGTTTTCCATCGGCATAGAATCTGCGAAGGAATAAACGGGAATAAAGAAAAGACTCACCAAAATTAAATTGAAAATAGCACGCATGGGAATAACTCCAATACTGTCATCAGATAAAAGCAGCCATTGTTTTTACATATAAATGGCAAATACATTTCATTGAATATTGAGCGCAGAAAACACTCAGGCAGCAGGGGCTATTCTCTGTATCGGCAGAACTGAACTTCGGCGGGAGGCGCAATGACCGGAGGTGCGACCCAGTCAGCGGTGGTGACGGCAGTACTGGCATCGACGGTGATCACCGCCAAAGCCGGGACAACAGGCAGGGCAACAACCGGCGCAGAACCGCTGTCGGACTGGGTTCTTTCCGGTACGCAATGCTTCTCACACAATACCGACTGGCTTTGCATATGCTCAGGGGAATCAGGCATTTGCATGGTGATGTTATGCGACATCGCGGTGTTTTCCACCGGCGGGCGCATATTGCACTGATGGCTGGCGAGCGCCAGCTGAGAATTCAGAATCAGCCAGCACAACGCGAACAGCAACGCACTGACCCGCTTGCCAGGCAAGCGCAGTGAATGCATAAACTGTGAAATCGCGAAACGTACTGACATGATGAATATTATTTCCGTAAGGAAGAGGTGAACGAGTATATAAGGAAATAATGTGAAGAGGAAAGAAAGAAACAGAATCAGTGACAACTAATTTGTCAGGAAATTTAAAGAATGCGAATAACCGCGGTTCTGTTATTCGCATGTTAATTAAGCTGCGGCTTCAGGTGATAATTAACTTAAAGCCAGCCGGACTTTTTGAGTTTCCAGTAAAGCCATGCGCAACCGGCGACGGTCACACCGAGCGTTACCGGATACCCCCACCAGTCATTGAGTTCAGGCATGTTTTTAAAGTTCATGCCGTACAGGCTGAAAATCACCGTGGGGATCGCCAGAATTGCCCCCCAGCCCGCCAGCCGTTGAACCACTTCATTCTGATGCACCGACACCAGCGCCAGATTGACGTGCATGGCGTTGGACAGCATTTCGCGCATGTCGTCGGTGGTGCGGATCACCTGATTAGCGTGATCCTGAACGTCGCGGATATAGGCGCGCAGGCTTTTGGGAACCAGTTCTTCAAAGTGATGACTGAGCTGATTACAGATATCTTCCATCGGCACAGCGGCGTTGCGCAGCGATAGCAAGTCACGTCGCAGGTTATAAACCTGCTGAACCGCCTGTTGATTGAACGTGTTCTGGAACATCATTTTTTCGATGGCATCAAACTGCTCTGTGTACTGATGCAGAATTTCCAGATAGTTATCAACGATGGAATCCAGCACGCAATACAGTGCGTAGCCTGGCCCTTTGCTCATCATTTCGGGGCGTTCTTCGGCGTGTTTGCGGATTTCTTTATAGCTCGACGACGCGCCGTGGCGGATGGTAATCAGGAAGTTTTTGCCCAGAAACAGATGTGTTTCGCCGTATTCGATCGTTTCATTCACTTTCTGCGCGGTGTGGGTAACGATAAACAACGACTCGCCGTACTGCTCTATTTTTGGCCGCTGATGGGCGGTTAGCGCATCTTCAATTGCCAGATCATGCAGACCAAATTCGTCCTGAATGCTGCGCATGTAGGCATCTTCAGGTTGCCATAATCCCAGCCAGACAAACGTATCCGGCTCTTTCAGCACTTCGCTGATGTCTTCGACCGTGACATCCTGCAAACGCTTACCGTTACGGTAAGCCACGCTGTTGATCACTGAATCACAGCTGGGCTTTTTATCTTCGTTAGAAATGGAGTTCATTGTTTTACCCGATTGTTATTCAGACGGAAATCCTGCCCGCAGGCAGGATGATTTCAGTGTCTGAACAGAATAGCGCAGTCTGATAGAAAAGCGCTGACCGGGAATCTTAAAAGAGTGTTTCAGCCATCGGTAGAACGACTCACTTCTTCCCACGCATCAATATCGGCGTGCATTTGTTGCAGTTTTTCCCTGACGAATTTCACCGCATCGCTGCCCAGCAGCAGAGAAGCGGGGGGTTCAGCTGAGTTCACCAGTTGCAAAATAGCCTGAGCGGCTTTCTGTGGATCACCCGGCTGATGGCCGCTACGTTTCTCCCGTGTTTCACGAACTGGCCCGAAACTTACGTCGTAATCGCTGATACTGCGCGGTGAACGCACCATTGAGCGGCCTGCCCAGTCAGTTCTGAATGACCCCGGCTGGATGGCGGTTACAGCAATATTGAACGGTTTCAGCTCTTTGGTCAGTGTTTCCGAAATCCCCTGTAAGGCGAATTTACTGCCGCAGTAATAGCTGATGCCGGGCAGGGTGATAAATCCGCCCATCGAGGTCACGTTGAGAATATGCCCCGCGCGGCGCTGGCGAAAATAGGGCAGGAAGGCTTTGATGACCGCCACCGCCCCGAAGACATTGACGTCAAACTGATGCAGCGCTTCGCTGAGCGGCGATTCCTCCATAATCCCTTCATGCCCGTAACCGGCGTTATTGACCAGGACGTCGACGGCTCCGATTTCCTGCTCCACAGACGCAGCCAGCGAGGCGACAGCATCGAAATCGGTGACATCCAGCACGCGGCCAAAACTGCGGCCCGGCACCAGCGCATCGAAATCTGCGCAGCTTTGCAGATTACGCAACGTGCCGACCACACGATGTCCGGCTTTAAGAGCCTCTTGCGCCAGTGCGCGGCCAAATCCGCTGCTGACGCCGGTGATAAAGAATAATTTTGTCTGGCTCATCCAAATTCCTCAGTAAAAAGCGGACTTGCAGAATAGGGCGGACAGTCTCAAAAACGTAGCCCGGATCCTCTGTGATGTTTGCCTGTTCCTATGAGGCGTCTGGACGCAACCGGTTCCCGGTGCGACACTGAATTCACTTTCCGCTACGTATTTTCAGGTTCATATGACGTTTCCGGCTTTGACAGTCACTGAGCAAATGATCGCGCTTTTGGACCAGCTGACACCCGATGAAGGCTACAACCTCACGGCGCTGGCGGATGTGCGTTTTTTACGATCTGATCGTCCCCTTTTGCGTACACCGGTTTTGTACGAGCCGGGCATTGTGATTGTGGTGCAGGGCAGCAAGCGCGGTTTTTTGGGTCATGATGTCTATTTGTATGACGCGCAGCACTATCTGATGGTCTCGGTGCCGGTGCCGTTCACCATGGAAACGCAGGCCAGCGCCGCCGAACCGATGCTGGCGATTTACCTGCGGCTGGATTTCAGTCTGGCGGCGGAACTGATGTTGCAGCTTGATGCGTACTCACCGCCGCAGGTGAAATCGCCGAAAAGTATGGTGTCGAGTCTGATGGATGACGCGATGCGCGCCTCGGTATTGCGATTTTTGCAGGTGATGGCGTCGCCGCTGGATGCCGCAATCCTCGGCAGGGCGATGATGCGGGAAATTTACTACCGCGTGCTGACCGGCGCACAGGGTGCGACATTGCGCAGTGCGCTGACCATGCAGGGGCAGTTTGGCAAAGTGGTGAAAGCGTTACGGAAATTACACGCGGAATACGATTCGCATCTGGATGTGAATGCGCTGGCGAAAGAAGCGGGAATGAGTCTGCCCACGTTTCACAGTCACTTTAAAACTGTCACGGATACGTCGCCGATGCAGTATCTCAAGTCTACCCGTTTGCATCAGGCCAGATTGCTGATGCTGCGAAATAATCTGACCGCGTCGGCAGCCAGTGCACAGGTAGGATACGAAAGTGTGTCACAGTTCAGCCGCGAATTTAAACGCTTATTCGGGCTGACGCCGGTCAGCGAAGTGGCGCGGATGAGGCAGAACTTTTCATTGCCTGCCCCGTCCACGCCGTCAGATTTTATCTCATCACACTAAGCCTGTCGTAGAAACACCGCGTTACGGTGTCACGCCGGAAGTGGTTTGTACTTTCACGTCCGGTGTGGCAGCCGGGCCGAACACGGTATAAGTCGGCAAATCAACGTTCTGATATGGCTCCCAGCCGCCGCCCAGCGCTTTATACAGGGAGACCAGATCGGTGCTGGTTTTCACTTTCGCCTCTGCGGATTGCTGATGCGCCTGCGCCAGCTGACGTTGGGCGTCGAGCACGTTGATGAACGTCGAAAGCCCCTGACGGTAACTGTCGCTCGCCAGATCAAACGCGGTCTGCAACGCTTCGGTGGTCTGGTCTAAACCTTTCACCTGATCCTGATCGGTGCGGTAACTCACCAGCGCATTATCGACATCCTGCAACGCCGTCAGTACGGTCTGGCGGTAATTCAGCGCCGCATTCGCCTGTTGCGCACGGGAAAGATGCACGCTCGAAACCAGACGTCCGCCCTGGAAAATTGGCAGGGAAATCTGCGGGCCAAATGAGTAGAAATGGCTGCTCCAGTTATCGAGATAACTTACGTCAGTATTGCGCATGCCGAACTGACCGGTAAGAGAAATGCTCGGGAAGAGCTGTGCGACGGAAACCCCGATATTGGCGGTCGCCGCATGTAAATCGGCTTCGGCTTTGCGTACGTCCGGACGACGACGCGCCAGCTGGGAGGGCACACCGACCGGCACGGCAGCGGGCAGGGCTGGCATCGGTTTAGGCGCGGAAAGTTCGGCATCCAGCGAGCCCGGCGTCTGACCGAGTAAAACCGCCAGACCGTTCATCGCCTGACGCTCCTGTGCCTGATATTGCGGCAGCTGAGCGCGCAGGGAGCCTAACTGCGCACGGGCGTTTTCGACATCTAATTGTGGCGACAGCCCGTTTTGCTGACGGTTTTGAGTCAGATCCAGCGTTTGCTGCGCCACGTCGATTTGCGTCTCAATGGCGTCCGTCACGCTTTGTGCGCCACGCAGTTGCAGGTAGGTGCGGGCGACTTCGGCTTGAAGCGATACCAGCGCATCGTTGCGTTGTTCGACAGAAGACTGGGTCTGCGCATTCGCGGCTTCAACCTGACGGCGCGTGCCGCCAAATAAATCCAGTTCCCAGCTGGCGTCGAAACTTCCCTGATACAGATTCACCGGTCGGGTGGCGGTATCAATGGCACCGGACGCTTCCGGGCTCAGATCGTTGAGTTGTTGCGATGCCCCGCTGGAATCGAGAATACCTTTCAGGCCGAGCTGCTGACGCGTCATTTTCGCGCTGCCCTGCACCGAAGGCAGCCAGGCGCCTTCGGCCTGTTTCACCTGTTCGCGCGCTCCGGCGATACGTAAAACGGCCTGTTGCAGTGAAATATTCCCGGCAATGGCGCGGGTGATCAGGCTGTCGAGCTGCGGGTCGTTAAATGCTTTCCACCATAACGGATTCGGCTCCGAAGGCAGGGCAATGGAAGCGCCGTCTTTATCCTTCGGTTGCGTCATATCGTTATAAGCAGCGGGCGTCACCGGCTTGGGTTTCTGATAATCCGGGCCGACGGAGCATGCTGCTAATACCAGCGTTAATGTCGAGAGTGTCAGGAAACGGGTGCCTGTATGCAAAACCCCCTCCCGGCCTTCCCCTTCGCAGGGGGAAGAACAGGACGGCATCACGGATGGCTGAATTCTCAGAGTAGAGCTTTTCTTGTTCAACTTAATGTGCTCCGGCATTACCTTCGCTCTTAACTGGCGAAAGCAGGAAACAAAACGGGATCAAAATAACGGCGACGATGGCGCAATAACCGAACACGTCGATGTAAGCCAGAATGCGCGATTGCGATATCATTTCCTGATACATACGCACGGTCGCCAGCTGCATCGGGTCGCCGACGATATGGGCGAAATCACGAATAGCCTCAGCGCTTTTACTGACCGCCTGATTAAACTGTTCGTTAAGCGGTGACATGTTATGCGCCATATGGGCGCTGTGCGCCTGCGTTCGCTCAGTGACACTGGCAGTGGCCAGCGAAATACCAATCGACCCTGCGACGTTACGGAACATGGTAAATAGCGCTGCGGCGTCCGCATTCATTTTTTGCGGGATCGTGATGAACGCGATAGTGGTCAGCGGCACGAACAGGAAACCAAGGCCTATCGACTGCGCACTGCGGTACATCACCAGCGTGGTGAAATCGACGTTTGGCGTCAGCGTCGCCGAATAGATAAACGAGGCTGCCAGCAGGAAGAAGCCGAACGCAATGATGTAGCGCGTCTGCACGATGGGCATCAGTTTAAGCACCAGCGGGATCGACAGCACAATCAGTATTGCCCCCGGCGACATCACCAGTCCGGATAGCGTGGCGGTATAACCCAGCTGCTGCTGCGCCAGTTGCGGGATCACCACCGAACTGCCGTACAAAATCATCGCCATACCGGCCATCAGTAAACCGGCCACGGCGAAGTTTTTATCCTTCATACAGCGCAAGTCGACCACCGGTTTTTTGGCGTACAGCAGCCAGTAAATCGCCCCGACGATACCCGTTGCGGCCAGCACGGCAAAAGTGACGATAAAGCCGGAATTAAACCAGTCGTCATCTTCGCCACGGTCCATCATTACCTGTAAGCAACCTAAGCCCAGCGCAATCAGCCCGATACCGATGTAATCGATACTGAGTTTGCCTTTGGCCTTACGCTCCCACGGTGGATCTTCCAGCAGCTGATAAATCGCCAGCAGGGCGATAATGCCCACAGGAATGTTGATGAGGAACACCCAGCGCCAGCTGAAGTTATCGGTGATGTAACCTCCGAGCGTCGGGCCGACAACCGGCGCGACAATGATGGCAATCGATGACAGACCAAACGCCTTGCCGCGATCTTCCGGTTTAAAGTAATCGAGCAGCACCGATTGCTGGATCGGCTGCAAACCGCCGCCGAAAAAGCCCTGCAATATGCGGAACAGGATCATCTGCCATAGTTCAGTGGCGACGCCGCACAGGAAAGAGCAGACGGTGAACATACCGATACAAATCAGGAAGTAAGTCTTACGACCCATCACACGGCTGAGAAACGCTGAAATCGGCAGCACGATGCCGTTCGCCACCAGATACGACGTCAGGACCCAGGTGGATTCGTCGTAGCTGGAAGACAATGAACCGGCGACGTGCGGCAGCGCCACGTTAACGATGGTGGTGTCCAGGATTTCCATGAACACCGCGATGGTTACGACGGCGGCAACTGCCCACGGATTGGCCTTGGGTTTCCAGTAGCTGCGATCTTCATTCATTCGACGGTCACCGTCGGTTCAACAGACAGGCCCAGCGGCAGGTGGTGATTTTCATCCAGACCGCTGTCGATGACGATTTTCACCGGCACACGCTGAACGATTTTCACGTAGTTACCGGTGGCATTTTCAGCCGGGAAGGCCGAGAAACGCGAGCCGGTGCCCTGCTGAATACTGTCCACATGCCCCTGAAGTTTGATGTCCGGGAAGGCATCGACGGTAATGGTGACTTTATTGCCCGGACGCATACGTTCGAGCTGGGATTCCTTGTAGTTCGCGGCGATCCAGATATCTTTCGATACCACGGAGAACAGCGACGTACCGGCCTGTACCAGCGTGCCGAGCTGCACATTACGCTTGGTCACGTAGCCGTCGAACGGCGCGCGAACCTGCGCATAGGAAAGGTTCAGCGTGGCGGTTTCCAGCTGGGCTTTTGCCTGCTCAACCTGTTGCTGACGCGCTTCAACGTTGGTTTCGGCCTGGCGGATATTCAGCTGCACCTGCGCGGCGACCTGTACCTGTGCCTTGGCGTTTTCCAGATCCGCTGCGGCAGAACGTACCTGTGCATTGGACGTATCAATATTTTGTTGCGTGGTCGCACGTGGATCCACACCGCGCTGCCGGCGGAAATCAGCGGTGGCATTCAGTAAGTTGGCTTCGGCACGGGTTTGCTGGGCTTTTGCCTGTGCCAGCTGCGCCGGATATTGCACTTTCGCCAGATCATACTGAGCCTGAGACTGATGTAATTGCGCGACGGCCAGACCGAGCTGAGCCTGTGCCTGATCGCGTTGCGCGGTCGCGTCACGCGGGTCAATTTCGACCAGCAGATCGCCTTTTTTGACGAACTGGTTATCTTTCACGGCAAGGTGAGTGACATAACCGGCGATTTTCGGCGCGATTGTTACGGCATCGCCTTCGGTAAAGGCGTCATCGGTGCTGATATCGTTTTTCGTCATCAGCCACCAGACCAGTGCAACAATCAGCATCACAATCACGACAATCCCGAGAATAATCAGCGGCTTCTTGCCAGGGCCTTTGCGCTTTTCATCATTATCCTGATTGTCGCTATCGGCTTGATTCTGGCCTTTAGCATTTTCTTTGTGACCTTCTCCTGATTTTA
The DNA here is from genome assembly GCF_003614975.1 of Rahnella bruchi. GTDB lineage: Bacteria > Pseudomonadota > Gammaproteobacteria > Enterobacterales > Enterobacteriaceae > Rahnella > Rahnella bruchi. Next base: position 69,939 of record NZ_QZWI01000014.1, read on the forward strand.
CCTGGCTGGAATCGAGTTCTGAGTGTGCGTCTTCAGACGCGGAGGGCTGGTTATTTTTTTCGCTTGTCATAATGCTCTTCTGATTATTGGTGCGCGCGCGCCTGAACAAAGAAATCTTGTTTTAAGCTAGATTGTATTGATGTAAATGCAAGTAAATATAGGTCAATAAACCTTAGTGAGAGCACGAAGATCCAAACTATAGGGAAGGTCTTAAAAGTACGAAATGGGTTATACTGCGGGGCTGGTATTTGTATTTATCAAATAAATTTGATTCTTTGCTTCAGGAAATTCTTGTGAACACTTTCCAAAACTATCTGCTCCACAGGGGCAAACCATGAGCCGTCCGGCGCCTTCATATAAAGGGCTGACGCGTATTGCCTCGCTGGTCTCCCTTTGTGTCGCGCTGGTTCTGGTCTGCGTTAAAGTCTGGGCATGGGCTGCCACCGGCTCGATTGCGTTACTGACTTCCGCCGCTGACGGGCTGGTCGATGTGCTGGCCTCAATGGTGACGTTAATCGGCGTACGTTACGCCATCCGGCCTGCTGATAAAGGCCATCGTTACGGGCACGGCAAAGCCGAAGCCGTAGCGGCGTTCGTTCAGGCGCTGTTGTTGGGCGGAGCAGGGCTGGTGCTGGGCGGTGAATCCATCGGGCGCATCATTAATCCTGCACCGCTGGCGCAACTCGGCCTCGGGATTTGGGTCATCATCGGCAGTTCTCTGGCAGCCACGGGCTTAGTGCTGATGCAAACTTACGTGGTGAAACGTACCGGTTCGACGGCCATCGCCGCTGACCGCGCGCACTACGTCACGGATGTTGCGGTGAATATCGCCGTGCTGCTGGCGCTGATTTTCGAGCGCTACTTCGGCTGGACGCGTTCCGACTCCATCGGCGCATTGCTGATTTCCTTCTATATGCTCTGGAACGCCCGTGGTATGGCGGCAGACGCACTGACCCAGTTACTGGACAGAGAACTGAGCGCCGACGACCGTAAGCGCATCAAAGCGGCAGTATTAAGTATTGAAGGCGTGCGCGGTGTGCATGACATTCGTACCCGTAACGGCGGCGACCGCGTATTTGTTGAATTCCACCTCGAAGTAGATGGCACTCTGACGGTTGATATCGGGCACGATATCGGCGATGCGGCTGAAATGGCGGTCAGCAAACTGTTCAAGTCAGCGGATGTGACGGCGCATCTGGAGCCTGACGGGATTGATGACGACAGGTTAGATAATTTATTGCATTAAGATCTAAACCTTGGGCGGCGAGCCAACGACCTTAACCTTAAGGCCAGTTTGGGTGGCAACCCCAGGTTAGAAACTTTTGACTTTTTAAAAGCCGCCCAAATGCAGCGGCTATCCTGTATTACTTAATCGCCATTGCATCCCGCATCGTATAGAACAAATCCGTCTGGTCGGTCAGTCCAACAACATTCGCCGCATGCGGGCCGAATGCGGCAATCCGCAGCTGAGTCCCGGTATGTCCCTGCGAATCGTCTTCTGAATTGCCGTAACTGATGGTCATTGGCGCGCCGTCTTTGGTGGTCAGCGTCTGCGTCAGACCCGGTGCATTGGCGTCGGCTTCGATAATCTGGCTGGAATGTGCGTGGTCGGCGGTGACGATAACCAGCGTGTTTCCATCCTGACGGGCGAATTCCAGCGCTTTCTGCACGGCCTCATCCAAATCTACCGTTTCACCAAACTGTCCGCATGGATTGGCGGCGTGATCTTGTTTATCAATCGACGCGCCTTCAACTTGCAGGAAGAAACCGTTTTGATTGGTTTTCAGCAGATCGATGGCTTTTTCTGTCATCGCCGCCAGCGTCGGGATTTCTGCGGTACGTTGCGGGTTAGCTTCACAGGTTACAGCCGGTTTATCGATATTGCCGTGATAGGTGGCTTTCGGACCCTGCCAGCGAACCGGCATATTGCCTTCGGAGAACAAGCCAAGCAGCGGTTTTTTCTGGTCAGCCAGCGTGATGGCGCTGAGCTGTTCTGCATTTTCCACCCACACATAACCCTGCGCCAGTGCCTGATCTTTCAGGGATTTACCCTGAAACTCACCGGCTTTGGCCATCTGGCTGAAGGATTTTCTGCCACCGCCCAGCGTGACATCCGCGCGAGCCTGCAATAACTGTTCGGTGATAGAGCCGCGTCCGCCGTTTTCCAGCGCGTTACTGGCGCATTTCTCGGCAGTTTCATCTGGTCCATAACACTTGCGGGAAGTGACGTGGGCGATTTGCGCGGCGGGTGTAGCATCCTGCAATTCAGCGGTAGAGACGTTGCCGGTGGCTTTGCCCGCGGCTTTGGCGATTTCGAGAATGGTCTGGTGATCTTTACCGTTTACGTCCACGCCAATCGCGCCATTATAGCTTTTGACGCCGGTCGCCCAGGCAGTGGCGGAAGCGGCAGAATCGGTCACGTAACTCGGTTTCTGGGTTTTCTTATCCAGAGAATAATGCGTGTACTGACCGGTCAGCGGCAGGGCATCAATACCTTTAAAATAGCCACCAGCGCCTTCTGCATAGTTACGTGCGGAGGTGATTTCTGAATCCCCCATGCCATCGCCAATCAGCAGAATCACGTTCTTCACTGTTTTATCAGACAGCGAGGCTTTCAATGCGGCGGTCTGATCACCACTCAGACGACGTGCGCCACCCGGTTCTGTCAGTACACCTTTTGCTGCGCGGTCAGTCAGTGTGCCAGTTTCCGCAGCGAGAACAGTGGCAGAAGTGGAAAGCAGCAGCGCGGCAGTCACCGCGCGGGCGATCAGAGATACAGATTGATGCATTGTCAAAACTCCTTTTTAAGAACCTTCGGAAATAAAAATACATATATAGATATTTTTTGTTACCGAAAGGTTAAGGGAGAGTTGTGACGGTTTAATGACAGGCGCGGGGCGTGAAGCCGGTTTTAACTTCAACTTCAACACCGTGGACGGCGAGCCCACGACCTTGACCTTAAGGCCAGTTTGGACGCCGAGCCCAATGGGTTGATTTAAAAGCCATCCTTTGTACCGGCACTTTGCAAAAAAAAAGCCCCGAATATCGGGGCTTTTTCACAAAAACGTCAACGGCGTAATCAGTTAACCTGAACCGGCATCCCTGAACGCATTTCGATTGCGCGCTGTACCACAGTCTGGTTAACCGCAGGATCCATCGCAACAGTGTTAGCACTGCCGGTCAGCGTGATTGGCAGCGGCTGCTGTGAATCAAACTCTTCCTGGCTAGAGGACAGCGGGTTGTGGATCTCAATGTAACGCTTACCGTCAGGTTCAACGGAGGCTTTCACCGGTTCATTAATGAACTGAACGCGGGTGCCTTGCGGAACGTTGTCGAACAGCCATTTGATGTCGGCATCACGCAGACGCACACAACCGTGGCTCACACGCAGACCGATACCGAAGTTGGCGTTGGTGCCGTGAACGGCATACAGACGACCAACATACAGGGCGTACAGACCCATCGGGTTGTCCGGACCCGCAGGGAAGACCGCTGGCAGGAATTCGCCGCGTGAAGCATATTCTTCATGCATTTTCGCGGTCGGAGTCCAGGTCGGGCCTGCTTTTTTACGCTGAACGGTGGTGACCCAGTTCATCGGGGTGTCTTTGCCCAGTTCACCGATACCGATTGGCAGAACCACTACGGTATTCGTGCCTTTCGGGTAGTAATACAGACGCATTTCAGCACTGTTGATCACGATGCCATCATGCGGAGTATCCGGCAGGATCAGCTGCTGAGGAATGGTCAGCACCGTGCCTGGCGTTGGCAGGAACGGGTCAACGCCTGGGTTGGCTTCGAGCATGTTGCTCAAACCCATCTGGTATTGTGCTGCAAAATGTTCCAGTGGCAGGCTGCTGCCCTGAGGAACAGTCACTGTGATGTTTTCACCGACCAGACGACCATTATTGGCCGGCAGAGGGTAGACCACAGCAAAAGACGCCTGGCTATATGCAGCAACTGCCAAAACCAGGGTAAGGATTGCGCGAAAGCTCATTTTCATATTTTCGTTGGTCGTTAATGCCACACTGGCAGTTGTTGTCAGAATGTTGATTCCCCCCGACGCAATAGAAACCGGCCGGTGAGATAGTGTACTTGCACATAGCACTTGAAAGGGACTCAGGATATGTAACGAATCACCTTACAGGGCCGCTAATTATAAGGATTTATTTCAAACAGGCCAAAGCTTTCTCATCTTCTTGGAAAAGTTCCCTTCAGCAATCGCATTTTTTGGGGTGGCATCCACACTTCTTTACATTCATTCCCCTATTTACGGCAAAAAGGCACCATGACCAGCGCCGCCAGAAACATCCAGGCCATCACCTGAAAAATGTCATTGAAGGCCAGCGTAAGAGATTGCGCGGCAACTTTTGCGCCGAATAAACCTTTTGCCATCAGTAAGGCCTGCGCGGTGTCCGGCGTCAGATGACCGATCCGCTGGGCCAGAGATCCAATGACTTCCTGTGCGGTATCACCATAGTGTCCGAGACTTTCGCCGAAACGTGCCGCGTGTACCTGCGTCCAGTCCTGCAACCAGGTATTCACGGTAGCTATACCAATCGCACCGCCGAGATTTCGCATCAGGTTAAACAGCCCTGACGCGTAGCGCAGTTCCGGCCCCTGAAAGGCGGTCAGCGCCATGTTCACGCTCGGCACGATGCATAACATGATAAACAAGCCGCGTACGACCTGCGGCCAGAAAAACTGATCCGATCCCCAGAAGGGAGTGACAGTGGTGGTCAGCCAAAGACTGAGGGCGAAACCGGATAATCCCACGGCGATCAGCAACCTGCGGTCAACGCGCCCGATTAATCTGGCGGCCAGAATGGTGCTGAAAAACTGGCCGACGCCGACCACAAACACCGTCGTGCCGATTTCCAGGCTATTGAAATCGCGGATGCGGCCCAGGAAAACGGGTGTCAGGTAGGTAGATGCATACAACCCAAAGCCGACGACCAGATTGAACAGACAGGCGAAGGTGAATGTCGGATCGCGAAAAGGGGTCAGGCGCACGATCGGGTTTTTAGAATAAAAGGAACGTTCGAGGAACAGCACAAAGGCCACCAGCGAGAACCACGCCGAAATCTGGATTTGCGGATCACTGAACCAGTTCTTTCGCGGACCTTCTTCCAGCACGTATTCGAGACACCCGAGCGCTATCGCCATCGACAATAAATGCACCCAGTCGATGCGTTTTAGCATCGAAAAATCAGCCTTATCAACATGGATAAACAGCACTGCGCCGGTCGCTACCAGAATGCCGGGCAGGATGTTGATAAAGAAAATCCAGCGCCAGTCGAGCAGTTGTGTCACCACGCCGCCGACCGTCGGCCCAAGCGTCGGTGCCAGTACGCTGACCATGCCGAGGATCGCTGGGATCAACGCCTGCTGTTTACCCTGAAACATGGCAAAGCCGGTGGCGAATACGGTCGGCACCATTGCGCCGCCGGTAAAGCCCTGCAATGCACGGAAGAAGATCATTGACTCAATATTCCATGAAAATCCGCAACCGATGCTGCTGAGCGTGAACAATGCGGCGGAGGCACTGAACAACCAGCGGGTGGAAAGCGCCTGCGTCAGGAATGCCGAGAAAGGGATCATCACCAGTTCGGCGATCAGGTAAGAGGTTTGTACCCAGCTGATTTCATCGGGACCGGCTGAAAGTCCGGCCTGCACATCATTTAAAGACGCGGCGACGATCTGAATGTCGATCAGCGCCAGAAACATGCCAAACGCCATAATGCTGAAAATCAGAAACTTGCGTGATGTCGGGTAATCCGCAGGCGAGAGCGTCGCGGCTGGAGTCAGGGTGGCAGACATTTTTGTGAGATCCTGGGGCTTGTTTGTATGATGAGTATCATATTAATATGATGGTCATCATGCAATGAGTGAGAATAAAAATGAGTGAAACCACAGCAGGTGAAGGGATCCCGGTCCCGGCAGAGAAAGCCAGTAAACGCTCGAAGCGGATCTTTATGGTCAGCGGTATTGCGCTGGCTGTTGCCCTGGGCGGTGCCGCCTGGTTGCTGGCAGCGCCTGCGGCGGAGTCCACTGATGATGCCTATCTGACAGCGGATGCGACGACCGTTGCGCCAAAGGTGAAGGGATTTGTGGCCAAAGTGCTGGTACGCCACAACCAGCGGGTGCATGCGGGGGATAAACTGGTTTTGATCGACAGTGAGGAATTCACAGCGCGTCTGAATGCGGCACGCGGCGATCTCGAGGATGCCCGCGCTCAGGTCGCGCAACAGCAGGCCGCGTTACTCAGTCAGCAGGCGCAGGAACAGCTGGCACTGACCCAAATTGAGGCGGCGCGCACGGCGATCCGCTCTTCACGCGCCGAGCAGCAACACGCCGAAGCTGAACAGCAACGTTATCAGTCACTGGCGGTCAGCGGCGCGACGTCACGCAATGACGCCGACCGTTATAAAACTACCGCCGTGACCGCCGAGCAAACCTCGGCGCACGCCGTGGCCATGCTGGATGTGGCACAAAATCAGGCGGCGGTTACGCATGCTAAAAAAGCCGAAATCGAAGCCGCGCTGGCGCTGGCGAATTCGGCGGTGGTGAAAGCGCAGGCGGCAGAAGATCTGGCGCAGCAGGATCTCAGTCACACGACAATTTTTGCCGCAGTCGATGGTATAGCAGGAAACCGTCAGGTGCAGGTGGGCGATTACGTTACGCCCGGTCAGCGGCTGATGACGCTGGTGCCGGAGCAGGGGATTTATGTCACGGCCAACTTTAAGGAAACGCAAACTGGCAGGATGCAGCCGGGACAAAGGGCGGATGTGCATGTGGATGCCCTGCCGGGCGTGACGTTTCGTGGTGAAGTCGACAGCCTCGCGCCGGGTTCCGGTTCGACATTTGCGTTGCTGCCCTTTGAACCGGGTACCGGTAATTTTACCAAGATTGTTCAGCGGGTGCCGGTGCGTATTCGCCTCGACGCGGGTCAGCCGGATCTCGCGGCGCTGCGTCCGGGATTATCGGTGGATGCCCGCGTTTCGTTAACCGATGCGGTCAGGTAAACTATGACAGCAATTTTCTGATTATCAGGGCCTTACTATGCGCTACGAAAGTGAACATAAACCTAAAATCCGCGAGCGGATCGTGAAAGAAGCGGCGAAAGCTATCCGTGCCAAAGGACCGTTGCAGGTCAGCGTGGCAGGCGTGATGAGCAAAGCCGGGCTGACGCACGGCGGGTTTTATGCGCACTTTGCCTCGAAAGAGGCGCTGCTCGAAGCGGCAATAGAGCAGATGTTTAATCAGGTGATGCTGCGCTGGGAGAAAAACAATCAGGGGTTGGCCGCACCGCAGCAGCTGGCGGCCTATATCGATTTTTATCTTTCTCCGTGGCACCGCGACAACCGCGCCCAGGGCTGTCCGGTTTCAGCGCTGGCTTCCGAAACACCCCGTATGTCTGCGCCTTGTCAGGCGGAATTTGCCCGTGGAATCGAACGTATCCGTGCAATGATTATTCGTCAGCTAACGGAAATGGGCGTTGATGATCCGCAAACTGCGGCGATATCGGTGAGTGCAGAGCTGATGGGCAGTTTATCGCTGGCGCGTTGCGAGCCGGATCGTGAGATATCCGATGCCTTACTGGAAAGTGCGAAGAAAGCGCTGAAGAGGCGGTTAAATTTATCAGACGAATAAACGGTATCCGGGCAGCGCCTCCCCTGCGGAGGGGAGGATTGGGGTGGGATATTAAAGATAACACGAGGGTTAAGTTCGTATTAAACCCACACCCCATCCCAGCCTTCCCCTCGTGAGAGGGGAAGGAGTAAATCAGAAATCATAACCCACTGTAGCAACCACAGTACGTTCCTGACCCCAGTAGCAATAGCTGGTGCCGTAACAGGCTGCGACATATTTTTTGTCGAGCAAGTTATTGGCGTTCAGCTGTACATACGCGCCTTTCAGCTGCGGATTAAACTGCACCAGATTCATACGCAGTGAAGCATCAACCAGCGTCGCGGAAGGCATGTGCTGGGTGTTTTCGTTATCAGCCCATTGTGTGCCGATGTAACGAACGCCCAGACCCAAGTCCACACCCACCGGCGTATTGTACTGACCCCAGATTGAAGCCATTTGTTTTGGCGTCACATACGGCGTGTTGCCGTTGTTCTGCGCGGCATCACGGATACGCACTTTGTTATAGGTATAACCGGCCATCACGTTGAAACGTTCGGTAACCTGTTTCTTGGCTTCCAGCTCCAGACCCTGTGAACGGATTTTACCTGCCGGCTCGTAGTAGCTGCCCACCACCACGCGATTACCCACGTCATCTTGAGTCAGATCATACAACGCCGCGGTGTACATATCGGAAGTACCGACCGGCTGGTATTTGATCCCCGCTTCGTATTGCTCACTCTGCATCGGTTTCAGCAGCGTGCCGTCCTGACCCGGCAGGGCAGATGGCGTCATGGCCTGGCTGTAGCTGACGTAAGGAGAAATCCCGTTATCGAATGCATAAAGCAGGGAAGCGCGGCTGTTGAAGTGTTCGTCTTTACGTTCGCTGTTGCTTTGCGTGCCGTAAATGCTTTCATAGCTGCGGCTGGACGTTTTCAGCGTGTCGTAACGGCCGGACAGGGTCAGATACCACTTGTTCCAGCTCATTTCGTCCTGCAGATAAGTGCCCATCTGCTCGTAACGGTTTTTGCCGCGTGAATGACTGTAGTAATTCAGTGCATCGCCGCCAACACCGGTATACGGGTTCAGCATCTCAGCGGTTGCACCATCAGATTTTACGTCGTTGATAAAGTGGGAATAGTCGAAACCGAGTACCACTTTATGCGCCACTTCGCCGGTCGCGAAATCGGCTTCCAGCTGGTTATCAATAGCAAACGTATCCAGGGAGGATTTTTCGCCGGAATAGTAGCGATTCATCAGAGTGCGGTCAGCGTTCCAGCCTGCCTGATACACCTGATCCAGCTCGGTATTGGAATGGGTATAGTTGGCGTTCTGGCGGAATGACCACACGTCGTTAAACGCATGCTGGAATTCGTAGCTGTAGATTTGCTCCCAGCGTTTGAACTGGTTGCGGGTGCTTTCGCCATCGAAGAAACCACGGCTCAGTTTCTGGCCGTACAGGCTGCCGTCAGCAGGCACTGCGGCGTGGTAACCGCCGGACGGATCCTTTTGCAGATAAGCACGCAGTAACAGCGAGGTGTTTTCATCCGGCGTCCACAGCAACTGTGGAGAAATCGCGTAACGCTCTTCGCGCTGATGATCGTATTGCGTATCGCTGCTGCGGGTCATACCGGTCAGACGGAATGCCAGCTGATCGTTGATCGCATTGGTGTAATCAAACGCGCCGCCTTTCGTGTTTTGCGTGCCGCCGGAAAGCTGGAAGTGACCTTCTTCAGCGAATTGCGGACGTTTGGTGGACTCAACCACCACACCGCCGGGAATACTCTGGCCATAAAGCGCAGAAGACGGGCCTTTCACCACATCAATACGCTCGAGGAACCATGGATCAACCTGAATGGAGTTGTAAGTCGCGCCATCGCTGAGAATACGCAGGCCATCGAGGAAGGTGTTGTTGACGTCACCGCCGTGGAAACCGCGCAGGGAAATGGTGTCATAACGCGTTGCGCCACCGGCAAAGTTGGTGAATACGCCCGGCGTGTAGTTCAGTGCAGCGTTAACCGTGGTGGCGTTCTGATCAGTCATTTGCTGACGGGTGACAACAGAAACAGCCTGACCGGTCGTGATCAGCGGTTGATCCGTTTTGGTCGCGCTTTTACTGGTTTTTGCACTGTAACCCTGCGTCGGAGCATCTGCGGTATCAGCAGGTGCGGCTTTGACAATAACCGTATCTTCGGCAGCCATTGATGCAGCCGGAACGGCCAGTGCCATGGCGCACATAAGCACCGAGCGTTTGAGGGGGAAAGCCAACAACATATTCATAGTCCCTATAAATAACCTGATAAATCATCAGGTGATTAATTGATGCGTGTGTAATAAACCCAAAAAGCCAACAGTGTTCCGCACAAAAGCCGGGACACAGACATGCGTACTGGCCTGACAAAACGATACGAATGTTAAACTTAATGATAATTGTTATCATTATTATTTTACAAATTCAAGTGAGCTTTCTTCAAAAACTGTGAAGTGGCGCATGTTCATCCATATGAAAGATAGGGTCTTTTTGATTGTTTTACGGACAGCCTTACTCCTCGGGAGGGGATCTGGTCAGCGTGAAATGACGTGAGATTTGATTAATTTCATTGAAAACGCGGGCAAAACTACAATTAAGGATTAGCTTTAAAAATGAGTTTTTTAAAATCGAAAAAGTTCACAGCAGGAGACAGCATGAATACGGAAAGTCCGCAGGAATACAGTCAAAAATGGACCGAAGTGGATAACTATCTGGTCAGCCATCTGGTGGAAGACGATCCGGTATTACAGCAGGTGCTCGCGAATAATCATCAGGCCGGATTGCCCGCGCACGATGTGGCCCCTAATCAGGGGAAACTTCTGGCGTTATTCGCGCAAATTACCGGTGCGCAGAAGGTACTGGAAATCGGCACGCTGGGCGCTTACAGCACAATATGGCTGGCGCGCGCGCTGCCAGCATTGGGCAAAGTGGTGACGCTGGAAGCCGATCCGCATCATGCCAGGGTCGCGCAGACCAATATTGATCTTGCCGGGTTGCGGGAAAAAATTACGCTGCACACCGGTCCCGCGTCTGAAACTTTACCGACGCTGACGGCTGAAGCGCCGTTTGATCTGATTTTCATTGATGCAGATAAACCTTCTAATCCGCTTTATCTGGAATGGGCGCTGAAGCTGTCGAAACCGGGCACGCTAATTATCGGTGATAACGTTGTGCGTGACGGCGCAGTGGTAGATCCGCACAGCGACGACGCCCGTGTACAGGGCGTTCGCCGCTTTATTGCGATGATTGAGCAGGAACCGCGTTTATCCGCCACCGCGCTGCAAACCGTCGGCAGCAAAGGCTGTGACGGTTTTGTTCTGGCGCGGGTGATCAGTTAAACGCAGACGTTAACGGGCAAGACCAAAGCCAATTTCAAACAGCGGGTCTTCGCTGTCGTGCGGCATATCAGACTGTTGTTTGAGCACCGCCTCCATTGATGAAGGCAGCTCGAACGGCAGTTTCCCGGTATAGGTTTCGCTGCTGGTCAGACGGGTGAACAGCACCGCATCGCTGACGCCGAAATTACCGATAACCGCTTTCGCTTTGTCATTCACGTTAGTGAGAATGGCAGGGCGGTCGAGATAGACTGTCACCACCGTCGGCACCACTTTGCTGGCTTTTACGATGGCCAGATAATCGGCATTATCGTCAGTGAAAGCCAGCGATCCTTCATGGTGGCGTTTGCCGAAGAACCACTGCTTATGCGGTTGCTCATAAGGCGCATGAGCGCGGATCAGGGCGACATCGGCTTTTTCGGGCGCATCAACCACGATGAAACCTGCGGCATGTGCGGCTTTTGGCTCAATGCCATACAGCCAGACTTTTTTACCTTTCTTCAGCGGTAACAGATCGCCGGTATTTTGCAGTAAAACAAGCGAATGGCGTTGTGCGGCATCAGCTTCTTTCTGCCAGTCTGCGCGCCCGACGGTGTTCACGGCTTTCTGAGGATCAACATACGGATTTTCAAACAGGCCGGTGCGGAATTTTTGCTCTAAAATCCGCTCGACGGATCCATCCAGCCGCTGCTGCGTAAGTTGTTTTTCGTTTACTGCATTCACCAGTAATTGTGAATCAGTCACGCCACCAAACTGATCCACACCTGCTTTAACGGCTTTGACGAAACGCTGTTGCGGCGTCAGGTTTTCAACGCCCCAGGACATGCCACCGGGTACCGGTTCTTTGTCTTCCGGCGAACCATTCAGGCATTCATCTTCGCAATTGCTGGTGATCAGCCAGTCGCTGAGGATCACCCCTTTGAAACCATACTGACCACGCAGAATATCTGTCAGCAGCTGATGGCTGAATCCTGCACCGACCTGTTCAAGCGGCTTGCCCTCGAACGACGCGTTTTTCAAAATGGAATATGTTGGCATGACGCTGGCGACGTTGGCTTCAAACGCGCCGGTAAAGGGATAGATGTGTTCTTTGAGATTATTGCCAGGGAAGACGGCATTTTTGCCGTAGACGTTATGGCTGTCGTAGCCCTTTTCTGCTGCGCCGTAACCGACCCAGTGTTTCACCACAGAAATCACGCTGCCGGAATTGAGGCCATCGCCTCCGTTTTGCATTCCTTCGATGTAGCCGCGCACCATGTTATGTACCCGCGTCGGGTCTTCACCGAAAGTACCGCTGATCCGCGCCCAGCGCGGTTCGGTCGCCAGATCGGCCTGGGGGGAAAGGGCTTCACGAATCCCCACAGCCAGATATTCCTGACGCACAATATCAGCATAACGCCGGGTGAGTTTTTCATCGCCAATCGCCGCCAGCCCTAAGGTCTCCGGCCACTGGGTGAATTTGCCGGAAGAGGTGCTCGCGCCAATCAGATATTCAAACGAATTGCGCGGATCACTGCTGACAGTGACCGGAATACCGAGCCGTGTCTTTTCGGCAATCTGCTGTAATTTGTTGTTTTCTTCAGCCATCAGCGCCGGGTCTTCGGCAGACAGACGGGTGATCAGGCTGTTGACCTTAGCGCCGGAAATCATCTTTTCCGCCGCTGCCAAATCATAATGTGTTCCGGCCCCGATCGGGCTGTTGGCCGTCGGTGCGGAACCGTGCATCATTACACCGGCTTTTTCTTCCAGCGTCATGCGTTTTACCAGATCCGCCGCGCGTTCTTCGGGCGTCAGCCGCCAGTCTTCATAGGGTTCAAGCTTACCTGAGTGATTGAGGTCTTTGAACTGTAGCCCATCAACGTTGAGCAATGTGACTTCCCGCTGACTCAGCTCGGGCTGAGCGGTATCAGCAAAAACAACAGGGGTTGAAAGCAGAAGGGCGGAAACAGCCAGGCTCAGAGGTTTAATTTTCATCATCATCCTTAATTACTTTGTGTCTATAACGAATTGAAAAATATAGAAACTTAATTCTTAAGGAATAACCTATTTGCCTGTCTGATATTGCGATCAGGTTCTCAAATGTTGTCAGCCAAGAACCATTCCCAGCACTGCGCCGACCGCCAGCACCCACAGCGGGTGGATACGCTTATTGAGCGCCAGCAGCGTACAGAGCGCAATCACGCCCGCCAGCGGCAATGTGGTGGCAGAAGCTTTGGCGATTAACAGCCCGCTCGATACCACCAGGCCGACGGTGACCGGTACCAGCCCGCGCTGAATAACCTGCCGCCACGGACGGTCTTTGTAACGTTTCCATCCGCCCATCACGATGAGCGTTACCACCGAGGACGGGCCAAACTTCGCCAGTGACGACACCAGCAGGCCGGACCATCCTGCGACCTGCCAGCCAATCAGCGGCACGATCATCATATTCGGGCCGGGTGCGGCCTGAGCCAGCGCGAACAGGGCGCTGAATTCCTGAGCGCTCATCCAGTGATGCACCTGCACCACGGCACGCTGCATCTCCGGTAAAATGGTATTACCACCGCCAAAAGCCAGCAGAGAAAGCTCGGTAAACAGCAGGGCGAGTGAGAGTAAAACGGCCATCAGAATTTAGTCCTTGCGCAGATAAAAATGCTGACCGGTGCCAGCACCAGCATGACCGGCAGCATCGGGATGCGAAATCCTGCGATAGCAATAACGCCCGCGGCGACCAGCGCCTGTTGCAGCCATTTTCCCCGCAAAGGTGCCAGCATTTTGAGGCCGGTGGATAACAATAAACCGGCCGCCCCCGCCGCCATCCCCGCAAACAAATGTTCCACCAGCGGTTCATTCTGATAACGCGCATACACCAGCCCGAGCAGGACAACGCAAATTGTCGGCGCCAGGATCAGACCGAGAATGGCCGAAAGCGCACCTCGCAACCCGCGAAATTCCATTCCGAGCGCGACTGACAAATTAATAATATTGCCGCCCGGTAAAAACTGGCACAAACCCAGCAGTTCGGTGAACTGATCGCCGGTGAGCCAGCGGCGTTTATCCACCAGCATATGCCGTGCCATCGGCAGCACGCCGCCGAAACCGGTCAGGCCAAGAACGAAAAATCCCATAAACAGTTGTCCGCAATCGGGTTGCGGCGCGGTACCATCTTCTGTATCCAGCATTAATTTATCCTGCGTTTGTGCCGACATTTTCACACTCTCCCTCAAATGTAATTCAAAGCCGCCAGAGGCGTAAATTCTGTTACGGATCATGCGCGTGGATGTGCCATGATGTCTAATGCCTTTATTAATGCACAAAGATACCCTGAGGGTATGGATATGATTGAACTGAAGCGTCTGAATGCGTTCGTTACCGTGGTGGAAGCAGGCAGCATTACCCGCGCCGCAGAGCTGCTGTTTATCCAGCAACCGCCGCTGACCCGCCTGTTACAGGGGCTGGAGCAGGAATTTGGCGTGCCTTTATTACAACGTCTGCCGCGCGGGGTGATCACGACCGAAGCGGGTGAAGTGCTATTACAGGAAGCGCGGGCTGTGCTTGCGCGTGCCGCTCAGCTCACTGCCGCCATGCACCGTGCCGCGCAGGGTGAACAGGGGCGCGTGCGCATCGGTTTCACCAGTTCCGCCGCACTGCATACGTTTGTGCCCGCGTTGTTGCGTCGCTATCGGGAGATTTATCCGGCAGTCAGTACGCAGCTTGAGGAAAGCGGCAGCGGCGAGTTGCTGGCATCGGTGGTGGCGGGCGAACTGGATGTGGCATTTGTGCGTATGCGGGTCAAAGATATGCCCGAGTTAGAGATGGAAAAAGTGCTCGAGGAACCGATGTGGGTAGCCGTTCCGGCGGGTCACAGACTGGCTGCGCAAACCACCGGCCAGCCGCTGAAACTTGAGGAACTGAGTAACGAACCGTTTGTATTATACCGTCGTCGTGCCGGGCAGGGATTGTATGACGCCATACTGGCAGCGTATGTCCGAGCCGGTTTCAGTCCGCATATCGTCCAGGAAGCGCCAAGGCTGACATCGTGCCTGAGTCTGGTCGGCGCAGGGCTGGGTATTTCGATTGTGCCGGAATCTATGACCCGGCTGGGCGGCGATGGCGTGGTGTTTTTGCCACTCGATGCCGCCACGCAACTCAGTGCGCCGCTCTATCTTGCGCGGCGGGAAGACAGCCATTCATCGGCTATAATCAATACGTTTTGTCAGTTGGTGAAATCGCAATTAAAGGCTGATTAGAGATGTTGCTCGGAAATGTGTTTTTGGGTGGATTCCAGCGTAATGTCGTCGGATTCGATGGCGCTGAGCAGGGAATCGAGCAGGCCGGGGAAGCGGGCGTCCAGATCTTCGCGGCGCAGTGAAAGCAAATTGGCTCGGCCATCCGGGCGCTGCAAGATAACGCCGCTGTCACGCAGAACGCGCCAGTGATGAGTCAGCGTCGATTTTGACAGACCCTGCAATAACGTTCCGCAAGGATGCTCGCCGCCTTTGGCCAGCGTGCGCACTACGGCCAGACGTACCGGATTACCCAGTGCAGTCAGAACATTTTCGAGGCGGATCTGCTCGCGCTCAGGGTGGTTGGCTATCATATTGTTCCTTTACTTTAACGACACTCATCGGCGGCCGCGCAATATAGCCTATCCCTCTGCTGCTGTACAACGCGACGGCTCTGACCAATTTCATCGATAGAATAAAATAATTGTACGAATATACACGTACAATTGTAGTATACTCTCCGCACTAAGAAGTTTAGTACTCATTACTTTGTGACGGGACGTGAAAACCACTCTCCGCCAACTTAGCCATCAACCAGTAAGGACGTTATATGGCTCGCAAAACGCCAATCGAGCGCTACCGCAATATCGGTATCTCAGCACACATCGACGCAGGTAAAACCACCACCACCGAGCGTATTCTTTTCTACACCGGCATGAATCATAAGCTGGGAGAAGTGCATGACGGCGGTGCGACCACAGACTGGATGGCTCAGGAACAGGAGCGCGGGATTACCATTACCTCCGCCGCCGTGACCTGTTTCTGGCGCGGGATGGATCACTCTTTCGATGAGCATCGCATTAATATTATCGACACTCCTGGGCACGTGGACTTCACCATTGAAGTCGAACGTTCCATGCGTGTACTCGACGGTGCGGTCATGGTGTACGACGCGGTGGGCGGCGTGCAGCCACAGTCTGAAACCGTGTGGCGTCAGGCCAATAAATACAAAGTGCCGCGTCTGGCGTTCGTTAATAAAATGGACCGTCAGGGCGCAGATTTCTTCCGTGTTCGCCAGATGATGGTCGATCGCCTGAAAGCCAATCCGGTGCCGATTGTGATTCCGATTGGTAAAGAAGAGCATTTCACCGGCGTGGTGGATTTACGCAAAATGCGCGCCATTTTGTGGGATGACGCGACGCAAGGTATGACCTTTACCTATGAAGCGATCCCGCCAGATTTGCAGGCGCTGGCGGAAGAATGGCGCGAGAAAATGGTCTCGGCTGCTGCCGAAGCCAATGACGCGCTGATGGATAAATATCTCGAAGAAGGCACGCTGACTGAGGATGAAATCACCCAGGGTCTGCGTCTGCGCACTATCGCCGGTGAAATCCAGCCGATGTTGTGCGGCAGTGCATTCAAGAATAAAGGCGTGCAGCGCATGCTCGATGCCGTGATCGAACTGATGCCCTCTCCGCTGGATATTCCGCCGGTGGCGGGTACTGACGAAGACGGCAACGAAGTGTTCCGTCATTCCGATGACAACGAGAAGTTCTCGGCGCTGGCGTTCAAACTGATGACTGACCCGTATGTCGGCCAGCTGACGTTTGTCCGCGTTTATTCCGGTGTGCTGAAAAAAGGCGACAGCGTGTATAACCCAGTGCGCGGCAAGAAAGAGCGTATTGGCCGTATCGTGCAGATGCATGCGAATGACCGTATCGAGATTGACGAAATCCGTGCTGGTGATATTGCCGCCTGTGTCGGGCTGAAAGATGTGACGACCGGTGAAACGCTGTGTGACCCGACGGACATTATTACGCTGGTGCGTATGGAATTCCCGGACCCGGTGATTTCGCAGGCCATCGAGCCTAAGACCAAAGCCGACCAAGAAAAAATGGGTATCGCGCTGTCACGGCTGGCATCCGAAGACCCGTCGTTCCGCATCCGTACTGATGAGGAATCCGGCCAGACGATCATTTCCGGGATGGGTGAATTGCATCTGGAAATCATTGTCGACCGTATGAAACGTGAGTTCGGCGTGGAAGCCAACATCGGTAAACCGCAGGTCACGTACCGCGAAACGGTGCGTAAAACGGTGAAAGATGTTGAAGGGAAATTTGTTCGTCAGTCCGGCGGTAAAGGTCAGTACGGCCATGTGGTCTTTACGCTCGAACCGTTACCGGCAGGCACAGGTTTCGAGTTTGTCGATGCAACTAAAGGTGGCGTGGTGCCGCGCGACTATATCCCTGCGGTAGAAAAAGGGGTTACGGAAGCGCTGAACAACGGCATTCTGGCCGGTTATCCGGTGGTCGATGTGAAAGTGACACTGACTTTCGGTTCATACCACGAGGTCGATTCCTCGGAAATGGCGTTCAAAATGGCGGCGATCTTTGGTTTCAAAGAAGCAGCTAAACGCGCAGATCCGGTGATCCTCGAGCCGATGATGAAAGTCGAAGTGGAAACGCCGGAAGAGTATGCCGGTGGCGTAATGGGCGATTTGTCATCGCGTCGCGGGACGGTGCAGGGCATGGAAGAGATAGCGGGTGGCGGCGGTAAAATCATCAAAGCCGAAGTCCCGTTATCTGAAATGTTCGGTTACTCCACTGTTTTGCGGTCGATGTCGCAAGGACGTGCAACCTACAGCATGGAGTTCAATCACTATGCCGAGGCACCGCGCAATGTCGCTGAAAACATCATTGCGTCGCGTGGTAAATAAGCAAAACAGGCGTAATCTCCGCCACAGACAAAACGGTCCGCAAGGGCCGTTTTTTTTGTCTTAGAAAAGGATTCGATAGTTTATGACTTCATTGTGTGACACTCTAATGCGCATGTCAGATGTGTATGTGGAGGGTGTTATGTCATCAGTAACCGGAAATAAGAGACGAACGAATGTCACGCTGAGTGCCGATTTACTTGAACAGGCCAAAGCGTTCGGCATTAATCTTTCGGCAACGTTTGATAAAGCGTTAGGAGAAGCGGTGAAAGAGAAACAAAGGAAATTGTTCTTAGAGGAAAATCAACAAGCAATGGATTCCTGCAACGCCTTTACTGAAAAGGCAGGACTCTTCTCTCAGGGGCGTGGAGTTTTGTAATGGCGCAATTTGATGTGTACGAAAATCAGGGAGAGGGTAAAAATCTGTATCCCTATTTTATGGATATTCAGAATCCCTTATTTGAAAGACTCAACGAGCGGATCGTTGTGCCGCTAACCGCGGTTAGCAACCTGAAACCCATCAGGCACCTTCATCCCCTTATCATGATCCAAAATCATCAATACGTGTTGATGACTAATCTCCTGACCAGCGTGAGTGCAACGCAGTTACGCCATGAACCGGTGTTAAATGCGGACATTCATCGTGCTGATGTTGTGGCTGCGTTAGATCTACTGGTGATGGGAATTTAAGGCGCAAAACTCTGCGCCTTATTTTACGCGGTTATTTAGCTGACCAGTTTACTGACGATGGTCGCAACGTGTTTGCCCTGATGCACGGCAATACGCAGTTCTTCGGCGCTTGGCTGACGTGATCCATCGCCACCGGCGATAGTGGTCGCGCCATAAGGTGTGCCACCGCGAACCTGTGAAATATCGAACAGTTCAGGCGTGGTGTAACCGATGGGAACAATGATCATGCCGTGGTGGGCGAGGGTGGTCCACGTGGAGGTGATGGTCATTTCCTGGCCGCCGCCGGTACCGGTTGAGCTGAATACGCTGGCGACTTTGCCTGCCAGTGCGCCTTTGGCCCACAGGCCGCCGGTCTGGTCGAGGAAGGTTCGCATCTGGCCGGTCATGTTACCAAAGCGGGTTGGAGTGCCGAGAATGATGGCATCGTAATCGCCAAGTTCTGCGGGTGAGGCGACTTCAGCCGTCTGACCGGTTTTGCCACCGGCTGCCTTAAAGGCGTCTTCCGGCATCGTTTCAGGGACGCGTTTGATTGTGACTTCAACCCCAGGAACGCTGCGTGCGCCTTCGGCAACACTCTGCGCCATCGTTTCAATATGACCGTACATAGAGTGGTAGAGAACCAGTACTTTCGCCATCTTCAACTCCTCATTAGGTGATGTTTTTTCCGTATCACGCTCTGGTTTAGAGCCGGTAATACGGGCGAAAAATTCGCTTAAAAATCCCACATTGACTCCTCCGCGTGCATTGCAGTTGTCATGAGCAAGAGAGTTCATCGTCTGCGTATAAACCTTGAGATACAAACGCAAATTTTTGAACAGGCTCATCAATTAATTAGGGCAAAAGTGTGGGTAAAACCAATTGCCCGATTAAAAAGAAACAACCGGGAAGGCGCATTTCGCACCTCTACATACTAGAACAGAAGTGCGGGTTTGGCGGGAGAAGGGAAGATTTCAGGCGGGATTGTTACTGAGCGTCTTTTAAAATATCAGCCGTGCATTTCGCGCCAGTGGCGTGTTCGATAAATTCGCAAAGACTACGTGCAGCCACTACTTTATCCGTGAATATTTTTGACGTGTGAATACCGGTAAGGCTGGCGAAGCAGCTCAAATGGCTGAGCTTAATCAAGCGCATGGTAAGTTCTTCAACCTGCAAAATATTCAGTCGGTAAACGTATCCTTTATCTTTAAACTTATGCAAAAACAAAACGCCGGTAGACGAATTCCGGCGTTGGGTTAGATCGATTACATCCATCAAAACCTGAATTTCCGTATTTAATTATTATTGAGAACTTTGCTTTTATCGCTTTCCCAGCTGACCAGCACTGAGACTTCATTGGGTTGCGCGATGAATTTACTGAGTGTGGCGGTATGCCCGTCTTTCATCATGACCGACACCGCAACGCCGGTGATGCCATGATCCAGCGGGGTTTCTTCAACGCGTTGCAACATTTTCAGACACGTAAATTGCTGCTCGGGCGCAAGATGTTTGAACTGATCGGTGTGGTGTTTCTTCATATTGGCGTCCTTCCGTAAATCTGTCCGTCACGCATCAAAACCAGCTTATGGGTGCGTTTGTAATAAATCGCTGTGAAAACACCTTTGCGATAGACCTGAGCATCCGCGTTATCTTCATCAAGATATGCGGCAGTCCCTTCGATGTATCCTTGCTTATCAGCGGGAAAGATTTTGACATCAATCCCCTTAATGCGGGCATGCACAATTTTTTTGGTTGCCTGAGCATACTGTTTCGCCGAGTTTTCCATCGCCTGTTTGAGCGCAACGCTCTGAATGGCTGTCTGGCGGTTTTGTTCAGCCATGTAACAGGTGTCTTTTGAAATGCCTTGTGACTGACAGTCTGCCATTCTTGAGGCCTGGGTGGAGCAGCCTGCCAGAACGGTGAGGGCGGCAATGACTAAAAGTTTTTTCATTTTGTTTTACCTGGAGTGGAAAGTCGGGGGACAAGTCCCCCTGAATTTGTTACCAGCCGACGCTCACGCCAGCACCGTAGCCGAAGTTACTTTGTGAATCGTCGGAAACTGACATTTTCACGATAGTAGAACGGCTTGCATGGAATGAAGCACCGACGGAAATTGCATTCTCTGAATCGTAACCACCCACTCCTGCACCGACTGCGAACTGCTGAGATTCCTGCACCTGCGGAATATTGGCCTGAGCCATAGCAGAAGCAGAACCGGCAGCGGCTTCTTTCTTATTGCCATCAACCTCAGATTTCAGATCGTTGAATTTCTTGTTTGTGTAGTCATTTGCCTGACCCAGGGTTTGAGCATCTGCTACCGCACGGCTGTGGGATTCAGCCAAGATTTCGCCTTGCTGTTCCTTCTGTGTTTGTGCCAGGGTTTGAATCTGCTCCCCGTAATACACGCTCTCGATTTTTTGCTGCTTGGCGGCAATTGCAGACTTCTTCTCTGCAGCTTGCTGTTGTTGAGCAACTTTCTGTTCTGTTGCATGAGCCGATGCATCGATCTCCGCTTGTGTCTTGGCCTGCACCTGACGTTGGAACTTGTCGGACTGAACCATCTGCAACTGCTTGGCCGCACCTTCCGCAGTATCTTGTGCTGTTTTTGAATCGTTAGCAGCTTGTTCAGCTGTAACCTTCACTTCACCTAAAGCGGATTTATTTTGGTCGATTTCGTCTTGTTCAACATGAGAGGCTGCGAGCGCTGCGGCGGCATTCATGCGGGAATAGTGGTCTTGGGTAAGGTCGTTGCCTCTTGCACCTGTGTCGCCTTTATCTCCTTTATCGCCTTTGGCTCCATCTTTACCATCGGTTCCATCCCTACCGTTTGCACCTGTTTCACCTGTAGCTCCTTTTTCACCCGAGGTACCATTCGCGCCATTTTTACCATCAATACCGTTTTTGCCATCTTTCCCATTTTGACCGTCACGACCATCCTTACCGTTGATTCCGTCTCGTGGTGCGTTAGCAGCAGCGTACTTATCAGATGTGAGTTTTCTCTGCTCGATCATTTTTGATTCGCCAAGTGCAATCACCTGTTGATTATTTCGCTCGCGATTTGCTTGTACTAACAGATCACCCTGCGCAACGGTATTGTGATGGTTTAATGGCAGTGGCGGCAGAACATCTATGTGTCCGATGGTGCCCGCTGGGGCAATATTACGTGGTGCATACAGAGCTCGCAGACGTGCGGCTTCAATATCAGGGGGTGTGGCTGTTGCTGTCTGATGCGGTTGTGTACGACGAGAATAGTCATAACGATCTGAATGATTAATATCTTCGCGCGCTTGGCGGTTCACGCGATCAACTGCCGGATCATATCCTGGGCCTATAACGTCGCTCAGTGAGTTGTGATCTCCCTGTGCAACGGCAATGTCATATGCATCAGCACGATCAGGGCCTGACATATTCTTCCAGGTACCACGTGCAGCTTCAAAAGAGTTTGGATCCTTCGCGGCAGCGTGAACCAAACTGTCAAAGACCTGAATGTCTGTTGTTGCTTGGGCAGTATGCGGTATAGATACTGCCACCATACCTAGACTCGCCAAAGCAGCAGAAGCCAGCACTCTGCGAACAGTAGATGCTGATACGCCAAAATACCGTGCTAATTCCGTTTTATTAATTTTCCCTGCCGTGTAAGCAGTGATGATTTTTGCATTGCGTTCTGTAACCTGAGCGTTCATATGTTTTTTCCAGAAGTGAAATAAGTATCTGTTAGCGACAAATAAGAAGCGTTATCAGAACGCTATTCTTGTCTCTTTTCGAAAAGCATACATGCGGTGAATGTGACTTGCTTCACGCATTCACCAGTCGTTTGACTTATGTCAAGAAACGTAAACTTATAGCGCTACATGAAATTGTTTCACTTAGCGCGCTTATTTGTCGCTAGTGGACACAAATTGAGGTGGCTGGAATGTAAGGGACTAGGAATTTTCGTAGCGAATAGCGACAGAATGAAATCTCTATGGGATTCTTGTACAATATGCAGGGTTTTTTAGAAACTGGAGATAAGTGAATGGCAGATAACGCAAATGAGTTCCTGGACTATGTCCAGCGGCTGGGAATCGACCAACCGGCGTTGTGTATCCTGTTAGGACTGCCTCGCAGCACGTTAAATAAGTGGATCAACGGTACGGTGACGCAGATCCCGCAAGTGGCGGTTACTGCAGTCAGAATGCTTTGGTTCATGCGTAAGAGCGATGAAGCCTTATTTGAAAAGTGGGCGATGGTGCAGGATTTTGGTGTAACTGCCGACTATGCCGTCAACGATAAAGCTCAGGAATTTCTTCACACGATCAAACGTGAACCCAGCCCGGCGATTAAAAAATTATTGACCAAATAAAGGTGCTGGCAGGATGTTTTGCGGAGCCAAAAGAGCGATGAAAAAGGCGATTAACCTTCCGGGTTAGCCGCCTTTTTTGTCATTATGGGTCAGAACAACAGGGTGGCTTATTCAGACAACCACGTCGAAAATCATCTTAACCGGTTCGATATTGGTGAAGTTTGCTACGTCAGCAACAAAATCCTCCACATTCCCTTCCATGCCTTTAGCAAAGTCTTCCATTGAATTGCAGTAGATATGACAGGCGGCGACAAATGGTGTGTCAGCAGGAGCGTCCGCCTGAATTTTATCGATTGAGTAGGAATGACAAAACTCGCCCATGCGGCTTTTGATCAGCGGCAGATGCACGTCGCGATAGTAATCGTGATCAAAGTTGCCGTTTTCAATATTTGGATATAACACGCTGTATTTAATCAATTTTTCTGCAACCTTTTTCCCGTAGTAAAAAAACATTTTAGCGCACGAATAACAGATGCGCCGCGCGATTTGTGCCCGATGCTCTTTATCCGAAAAATCATCCGGCTGACCACATGTACTAAGCTTAAAAGATTGATACTTAATATGGGACACGCATGGGATTTTTAGGTTGGACAGCAGCAGTCGGAGGACTGCTATTGATTATGTCACTGGCGTCGGGGTGGATTTCCCGCGGTCCTGTGACGACTTTTGGTTTATATCTGGCGGCAGGCATTATCTGTGGCCCTTGGGTTTTGGACTTACTGCATGTCGATCTGGTGGCGTATTCCACGCTCACCGCGCGCTTTACTGAAATCGCGATGGCGGCTTCTCTCTTTATTACCGGTCTCAAGCTAAGGCTGCCTTTTCGCGCGCAAAGCTGGCGGGTTGGCGTGCTGCTGGCATTTCCAGCCATGTTGCTGACCGTCCTGTGCGTCGCCGCAATAGCACATTATATCACCGGGATTTCGTGGCCGCTGGCTCTGGCGCTGGGAGCAATTATTGCGCCTACCGATCCGGTTCTGGCGAGCATGATTGCGGTGAATGATGCCAATGACGATGACGGTTTGCGCGTCGCGCTTTCCAGCGAGGCAGGCATGAATGATGGCTCAGCGCTACCCATTCTGATGCTGGCGCTGATGCTGTTTACCGCGCACGAGGGGTTATCGTCAGAGGCGATCTGGCACTGGGCATGGCGTGATGTGGCCTGGGCATTACTCGGCGGAATAGCGATAGGTTATGCGATGGGCAAGCTGGTCGGGCTAAGTGCAACCCGTTTTCACAGCCGACAGCGTACGGTCGCGCCAAGCGATTTTCTGGCGCTGGCGCTGATAGCACTGAGTTATGCCGCCGCGCAAAGTCTCGATGCTTCTGGTTTTCTTGCGGCGTTCGCTGCCGGTGTCGGACTTCGCAGTGCAGAAGTTCGCGTTGTTTCCCAGCATCCGCCAGAGGATATGGAAGAAGGCTCACGGCCGCCACCGGCAGAAGGGATGGTCAATCCCCATCAGCGGCATTCCATGCAGGCCGAAATGCCGCGAAATTCTATCGGGCTGATGGTCGGTGATGCGCTCTCTTTTGGCGATACCATTGAGCGTATCTTTGCGGCGGGGATCGTTATGGTGCTCGGCATCACGCTTGCTGAGCACTGGGAACCGATGGGTCTGCTGATTGCGGCGCTGTTGTTTATTGTGATCCGCCCGCTGGCGGTATATATCACCACGTTGGGCGTGCATGTGCCGAAGGGCAGGCGGCTGATGATTGGCTGGTTTGGTATTCGCGGTATCGGCAGTATGAATTACATCGCTTACGCCTGGACTCACGGTTTACACGGGGCAGAAGCCAACTATATGACTAATATTGCCTTTACCGTGATTGTGACCAGCGTGGTGATACACGGGCTGACCGTTTCACCGGTTCTGAACTGGCGCAAAACCAGACAGGAAGCCGCGCGGGAAGAACGGGAAAAACAGCAGGAAAATGAGGCATAAAAACACGGACGCTCAGGGCGTCCGTGTTGCTGTCAGGCGACCTGTTTTTTGCTCAGGCTCAGCATGAACAATACGGCGGCACAAAGCACGACAGAAGGGCCTGCCGGTGTATCGTAAAACGCTGAGAAAGTCAGCCCCCCCGTCACGGCAATGATGCCAATTGCCACCGCCACCAGCGCCATCTGCTCCGGCGTTTTGGCAAAACGGCGTGCCGTTGCCGCAGGAATAATCAGCAGCGAGGTGATGATCAGCGCACCGACAAATTTCATTGCCAGACCTATCGTCAGCGCCGTGACCAGCATCAGGACAACGCGTGAGCGTTGCAGATTTACGCCGTCCACATGGGCCAGTTCAGGGCTGATGGTCATAGAAAGCAGGGCGCGCCATTGCCAGCACAATACCGCAATGACCACGGCCACGCCGATACCAATCATCCAGATATCGCTGTAGGTAACGGACAGCAAATCCCCGAATAAATAGGCCATCAGGTCAACGCGCACGCCAGACATCAGGCTGACCACAACCAGCCCGAGCGACAACGCGCTGTGCGCCATAATTCCCAGCAGCGTATCAACAGCCAGATGCGGTTTGCGTTCGAGCGCCACCAGCAGTACGGCCAGTAATAAGGTGACGGCGATGACGGTATAAAAAGGATTCACATTCAGCAGCAAACCAAACGCAACGCCCAGCAGGGAGGCGTGGGCCAGCGTATCGCCGAAATAAGACATCCGTCGCCAGACCACAAACGAACCCAACGGACCGGCAGCAATAGCCAGTAAAACACCGGCCAGCCAGCCCGGTAATAACAGCGCGATCATGCGTCACGACCTCCGGTATTGCGCAAAATTATCTTTCCCTTCAAATCGTGACGATGGTTGTGATTGTGACGATAAATCGCCAGTTGCTCTGCGCCGCGATTGCCAAACATAGCGATAAATTCCGGATGCGTGGACACCACTTCCGGTGAGCCGGAGCAGCAAATGTGCTGGTTCAGACACAGCACTTCGTCGGTTTTCGCCATCACCAGATGCAAATCATGGGACACCATCAGCACCGCACAACCCAGTTCGCAGCGCAGGCTGTCGATCAGGTTGTAAAGCGCCAGTTGTCCGTTGACGTCAACACCTTGTGTCGGTTCATCCAGCACCAGCAATTGCGGGCTGTTCATCAGCGCACGCGCCAGCAAAACACGCTGGTTTTCACCACCGGATAACTTTTGCATCGGTTGATCCAGCAGGTGCGCGGCCTGTACGCGTTTAAGCGCAGGCAGAATATCGCTTTTTTTCACGCCAGGTTTGAGGCGCATAAAGCGGCTGACGGTCAGCGGCATGGTGGGGTCAAGATGAATTTTTTGCGGCACGTAGCCGATACGTAAGCCCGGTTCACGGGTCATAACGCCTTCAGTGGGCGCAATGAGGCCAAGAACCACACGGACTAATGTCGATTTCCCCGCACCATTCGGGCCGAGAAGGGTCAGGATTTTCCCCGGTTGCAGGCTCAGCGAGATGTTGGACAGCACGCGTCGGGAACCGAAAGTCACTGAAATATTTTGGAGCGTAGCTAAAGTGGGCATGTCATTGGGTCTTGCAGAACAAATCGAATGTTATAATATTGCGTTTCGCGAAAAATAACCAGTTTTCCCCCAACACGAAGATGAGTTCACTCAGCATGATACAGAAAAAAAGCGTTAAACGGATGTTTCTTGCCGCCGCAATATTGAGTTCCTCTGCGGTTTTTAGCACGCAGGCCGCCGTTGTGACTTCCGTTCGTCCGCTGGGTTTTATTGCATCCGCCATCGCAGATGGGGTTATGCCGACTGAAGTATTACTGCCGGATGGCGCATCGCCGCATGATTTCGCCCTGCGTCCTTCTGATATTTCACGCATGCGCAGTGCTGATCTGGTGGTATGGGTGGGGCCGGAAATGGAAGCCTTCATGACCAAATCTGTCGCGCAGTTACCGCCAAACCGTCAGGTAGAAATCGCGGCGCTGCCAACCGTCAAACCGCTGCTGCTGAAAGGCAATGACGACGAACATGACCATGATCACGCCCATGAACATGACGATGATGACCACAAACACGGTGATTACAATATGCATGTCTGGCTGTCGCCGGAAATCGCCCGCCAGACCGCCATTGCCATTCATAACCAGCTCGTGCAGCTCGTTCCGCAAAAAAAGCAACAATTAGATGCAAATTTATCTCATTTTGAAGATGGATTGACAAAAGCTGACAAAAACCTTGGTAGTATTCTGCAACCTGTTCAGGGTAAGGGATATTTTGTTTTTCACGACGCCTATGGCTACTTTGAAAAACACTTCGGCCTTTCGCCGCTTGGTCACTTCACGATCAATCCCGAAATTCAACCCGGTGCACAGCGATTACATCTCATTCGAACACAGTTGGTTGAGCAAAAAGCGACCTGCGTTTTTGCTGAGCCACAATTCAGGCCGGCCGTCATAACGGCTGTTGCCCAGGGGACAAAAGTGCGTATGGGCACATTGGATCCGCTGGGGAGCAGCATTGCACTGGGTGCGGACAGCTATGTGAACTTCCTGTCACAGCTGACGAACCAGTACCTGAGCTGCCTGAAGTAAGCTAAAAGGACAGAATTTAAGTGCAGCTGATAGCCCGATCTATCGCTCTGGCGTATAGCAACCTTCCACGGCCCCACCGCATTATGCTGGGGTCTCTTACCGTCGTCACACTGGCTGTGGCCGTATGGAAACCGTTAGCTTATCACCCGGACAATGACCTCTCTGATACCCGACCGCTGGTTAAAAATATCACGCTTGATAACCAGCAATTGCGATCCTTGCTTCCCGAAGCCAGCGAACCTATTGATCAAACACCTCCTGCTGACGATGATATTCCACAGGATGATCTTGATGACAAGACGACCAATGAAGCCGGCGTCCACGAATATGTCGTTTCTACTGGCGATACCCTCAGCAGCATTTTGAATCAGTACGGCATTGATATGTCGGAAATTGCTTCCCTTTCAGATGCTAACCGTGATTTACGCAATCTGAAAGTCGGCCAGCAGATTTCCTGGACACTCAATGACGCCGGTGATTTACAGCGTCTGACCTGGGAAAAATCGCGCCGCGAAACCTACACCTTTGACCGTTCCGGCAATACTTTTAAATCCTCTCTGGAAACCCTGAAAGGGGAATGGAAAGACTCGGTCATTAAAGGTTCGCTGAACGGAAGTTTTGTCACCAGCGCCCGTGCCGCAGGGCTGAGCAGTGGTGAAGTGAGTGCCGTTATCAAAGCGCTGCAATGGCAGCTCGATTTCCGGAAATTACAGAAAGGCGATGATTTCGCGGTTCTGATGTCACACGAAGTGCTGGATGGCAAAAACGAGCAGAGCGAATTACAGGCCGTGCGTATGCGCACCGGCGGTAAAGATTATTACGCGGTTCGCGCTGAGGACGGTAAATTTTACGACCGCTCAGGCAGCGGGCTGGCGAAAGGCTTCCTGCGTTTCCCGACCGGAAAACAATACCGCGTTTCTTCCAACTTTAATCCGCGTCGTCTGAACCCGGTTACCGGGCGTATTGCGCCGCACCGTGGCGTCGATTTCGCGGTGCCTGTTGGCACGCCGGTTCTGGCTGTCGGCGACGGCGAAGTGGTTGTTGCCAAGAACGGCGGGGCGGCGGGTAACTATGTGGCTATCCGCCACGGTCGTCAGTACATGACCCGTTATATGCATCTGCGCAAAATT
Source organism: Rahnella bruchi (assembly GCF_003614975.1). Taxonomy (GTDB): domain Bacteria; phylum Pseudomonadota; class Gammaproteobacteria; order Enterobacterales; family Enterobacteriaceae; genus Rahnella; species Rahnella bruchi. The sequence goes on from NZ_QZWI01000014.1 coordinate 98,528, forward strand.
CTGGTCAAACCTGGTCAGAAAATTAAGCGCGGTGACCGTATTGCGCTTTCCGGTAATACCGGTCGTTCCACCGGCCCGCATCTGCATTTCGAAATGTGGATCAACCAGCTGGCTGTGAATCCGCTGACCGCTAAATTGCCGCGTACCGAAGGGCTGACAGGTAAAGATCGCAGTACTTATCTGGCCACCGTTCGTCAGGTTGTTCCTCAGTTGAAGCTGGACTGATCGCTTAGGTTTTAATGATTAGCCGCCGTGATTTATTGCAAAATAACTCACGGCACTTATCATTAAGCCAGAATTTGATATAAGAGCCTGAGCATGCAGCCAGAAAAAGAAAAACGATCCACCGTAGAATTTATCCCGCAGTTTCAGAAAGCCTTCTACCATCCGCGTTACTGGGGCGTCTGGCTGGGCGTCGGGGCGATGGCCGGAATGGCGTACCTGCCCGCGAAAGTCCGCGACCCGATTTTAGGCAGCCTTGGCCGTCTTGCCGGAAAGTTTGCCAAAGGTGCGCGCCGCCGTGCGCAAATCAATCTGCTGTATTGTCTGCCGGAAACACCGGAAGCCGAGCGCGAACACATCATTGATGAAATGTTTGCGACCGCGCCGCAGTCGATGGTGATGATGGCCGAACTGGCAATCCGTGATCCGAAAAAAATCATGCAACGCGTGCACTGGCATGGCAAAGAAATTGTCGATGAGATGCAGGCGAAAGGCCAGAATGTCATTTTTCTGGTGCCACATGGCTGGGCCGTGGATATTCCGGCAATGCTGATGGCCGCAGGCGGACAGCCGATGGCGGCTATGTTCCACAATCAGAAAAACCCGCTAACCGACTATCTGTGGAATACCGTGCGCCGTCGTTTTGGTGGCCGTATGCACGCGCGTAATGACGGCATCAAACCTTTCATTAGTTCCGTGCGTCAGGGGTACTGGGGTTATTATCTCCCGGATCAGGATCACGGTGCAGAACACAGCGAGTTCGTGGATTTCTTTGCGACCTACAAGGCGACATTGCCCGCAGTGGGCCGTCTGATGAAAGTCTGCCGTGCTTCCATTGTCCCGTTATTCCCGGTATACAACGGCCATGAACAGCGTCTGGATATTTACGTCCGACCGCCGATGGACGATCTGGCCGCTGCGGATGATAACTACATTGCACGCCGGATGAATGAGGAGGTGGAAATTCTGGTCGGGCCGAATCCTGAACAGTACACCTGGATCCTCAAACTGCTCAAAACCCGTAAGCCGGGTGAACCTGAGCCCTATTCGCGCAAAGAACTGTATCCGAAAAAATAACAGTCTGGATTTGAAAAAGCTGAGGCTCACACCTCAGCTTTTTTTTATGTTTTTTTGAGCGAATGTCTCAGAAATGCGGCGATCAGAGATGTCCCGGCTACGCCCGCGATAAGACCTGCGAGCATGAAAATGCCGTTACCCCGTGCAAAATAAAGCTGCTTAGTGATTTCGATCCCGCCCGCAAACACCACGATGGTCATCAGCCCCAGCGCCGCCGCAACGGTGCCTTTTCCTGTCGGACTGGAAAACAGTGTCAGACGATACAAGCCCGCATTCGCCAGTCCAGTTCCCAGCGCATAGAGACTCAGCCCGCCAGTTATCCAGTACCAGGCATGCGTCATAAACAGTGCCGCGTATGCACTGACCGAAAGACCCAGAACAATTGGCACAATGCCGAGCCAGACGGGGGTTCGGATATTCACTTTACCGCTGATTTTACTTAGGGTGATGTTACCGATAATCAGCCCGGTGAATACCGGCACCTGTAATCCGCCATATTGTAATGGCGTCATACCGGCATCCTGAATAAGCAAAACGGGCGACTGTGCCACCCACGCCAGCAGTGGCAGGGTAATCATCCCGATGGCGAGTGAACCCATGACCACGCCTTTATTGGTGAATACTTCACGGTAATCGGCCAGCAGCCTGAGCATCGAAAAGCGGCCATCTCGACCTGAAGCGGTTTCCGGCATACTGCGCCACAGACCCCAGAACGCCAGAGCGGAGATGAATGAAAACAGCGCAAACATGGCTTTCCAGGGCGCGTAATGAATGAACGCCGCGCCCGCCAGAGGCCCGAGCAGCGGGGCGATCAGCGTGATGTTTGCCATCAGCGCCATCAGTTTGACGCTCAGGGTTTCGCTGAAGGCTTCCTGAATCGCGGCATAACCCACGGCACCGATAAAGCACAGGCTCATCCCTTGTAAAAAACGCATCAGAATAAACTGTTCGATACTTTGGGTGAAAATGGTCAGCAGGCAGGTGATCGTGAAAAAGGCGACGCCTGCCAGTAATACCGGCCTGCGTCCAAGGCGGTCGGAAAGCGGGCCAAGTAGCCATTGCAGCAATATTCCGCCACACAAATAGGCGGTCAGTGAGGTTGAAACCCAGTCAGCGCTGGCGTTGAAATCACTGATTACCTGCAACATACCCGGCTGGATCATATCGTGGGCGACATAGGTGGCGAATTCGAATAACACCAGCGACAGCGGGAACAGCCACTCGCGGAAATTCATCCGTGAGGCGGGTTCAGTAACTGACGACATAACATTAACTCTCCGGTACTTAAAATCGAAAAAGCGCGGCCTGTGAAAGCCGCGCAACTATTGATCTCACTAAACTCATCAAACTAAATTTATCGCACTAAATTCATCACTTTAAAGTTTTGCTCAGTAGCGGTTTGCGTACGCCGCAATCGGGTTTTCCAGCGTACCGGCGAATTTCAGGTTCTGTGCCGGATCTGACAGGTTGATCATCTGCTGGTTATTCGCCAGTTGCAGACGGTTCAGGCATGAGTGCGTGAACTGCGCACCAAACATGTCATAGCGTGCAAATTTCCCGGCCAGTTCCGGATACTGAATCTGATAATCGCGCACCACGTCTGCCACCACCTGCCAAAACTGACCGGCCGGATAATTGCCGTTCTCTTCCAGAATGCGGGCGATAAAGCGGAACACGCCAGCGAAGACGTCGGTGAAGATCGACAAAATTTTCAGATCTTCCGGCACATCCACCGCCAGGCGTTTGGCTTTCTCCGGCAGGTCAGCGTCCGGGTTCATCACTGCGATTTCTTCCGCGATATCCTTCATGAAAGCGTTAACCGGAATATTATTTTCAAAACGCAGGATCAGGTTTTCGCCATGCGGCATGAACACCAGATCGTACTGATAGAAACAGTGCAGCAGCGGGCTGAGGTAGGCGTGCATATAGCGTTTCAGCCAGTCACTGGTCGCCAGGCCTGAGGATTTAATCATCTCGACAATCAGCGCATCGCCATATTTGTCGGTGTGCAGCAGGGCGGCCATGGTCATCAGTCGCTGATTAGGCTGCAACTGCGCCACCGGGTTTTCGCGCCACAGGGCCGCAAACATTTTCTTGTACGCGCTGTCGCCTTTTATCGCCTCCTCAAAGTAATGGTTGTGGTAACCCAGGGACGCGACCTCCTGCAAAATTTTAAAACCGGTGGATTGAAGATAAGAATCGTTTTCCACCAGTTCGGCTAGCCATTCGTTGATGCCCGGCGTGGTCGCCATGTAGTAAGGCGAAAGTCCTCGCATAAAGCCCATATTCAGAATCGACAGGGCCGTTTTAACGTAGCGCGCTTTCGGACGGCTGGCGTTGTAGAAGGTACGGATCGATTGCTGCGCCAGATAATTATCCTCACCTTCACCGAGATAAATCAGGAACTGACGGGCGATATCCGGGGCAAAAACGGTCAGCAATTTGTTTTGCCACTGCCACGGATGTACCGGCATGAAATAGTAGTTTTTCGGACTGACACCAATATCGACAAGCTTCTGCGTAAAGGTACAAATCTGCGCATCGCCGAGTTCTTCGGCGATCAGTTTTTCATACGGCAAACCCTTCACGCTGGCGAAATGCGCTTTGTCGTGGTGAACCGCGACCCAGACCAGCTGCAACGGATTCGCCGCTTCCGGCGCGTAACGGACATAATCACCGGCATCAAAACCGATACGTCCATTGTTGGCGATAAAACTCGGATGGCCTTCGGTCATGCTGGTTTCAACGGTCTGGAAATCGGCTTCAGACAGTTGTTTCGCTGTGGTGTGGTTGTTCACCAGTTTGTAGGCGCTGCTGTAAAGCGTGCTGCTGATTTCTTCCAGATAGGTCGGCAGCATGGCTTGTGAAATGCCAATTTGCTCAGCGAATTCAATAATGAATTTCACGGCATCCAGCGGCTGCGGACTGAGATTATCCAGCCGCTGAATGGTGTTGAGATCAATCATCCAGTCATTCAGGGGCAACTGGCGTGCGCGGAAACGGTATTCAATTTCTGAGGCCGGTACTGCCAGCTGATAATCGGTCCAGGTGCTGGCGGTTTTCAATGCCTGCGGCGTGAGCAGGCGTTCGTGCGTCAGCTCCGACAGACATTTACGCAGCAGCAGGGCATTGGCTTTGGCCCAGACTTCAGGTTGCAGATGCTGACCGGTTTGCATAGCAGATGGCGTCATATTATTTATTTCCTTCTGGCTGGCCTGAATAAAATCCTCACGCTGGCAAAATGCCAGCCATGCCGTTTTGTGTGTCAGCTGAATTTGTTTCTGATAACGGAAACCCGCGCGCTTATTGAGCTTGTGGATCTTGTCGTTGCGCACATCCGGCTCGACTACCACGCGTCTGACGTCCGGCTGGCTGAACAGGTATTCCATGACTGCGGAAAACACCTGCCAGCTGAAACCGGTGACAGGTTTGTCGGCGGGAGAAAGCAGGATATGCATGCCCACATCGCCGGGCTGAACGTCGTAATGTTCACGCAACGGGTCGTCCTGAACCGGATAGCACTCGATCAGGAATTGCGGCTGGCCGCTGATTTCACCCATCAGCGCAGCGCGCGGGTTACTTGCTGTCAGGTCGCGGTAAAACGCATCAACCTCTGCGACCGTGCTGTTTTGCATTCCCCAGAAATGTGCGTAAGGCTGTGTCATCCAGCCATGCAAAGTGGCAGCATCTTTTTCTAATGCCAGCGGACGGAAAGACAGTTTTCCTGCGGCACGCGGGCAGGAAAAGACGGAATTTGGAATAGCATCGGACATCGGTAAATTCTCCGTTAGTTTCCGGCAAGGCTGCGGGCGCAGAAGGTCTGGAAGGCGATAGATTTCTCTACCGGATAAATTTCGCGTCCCAGCATCTCGCGGATAATCGTGCTGTTGCGGTAGCACGCCATTCCGAGATCCGGTGTGACAAAACCGTGGGTATGCAGCTCGGCGTTTTGCACGAAAATCTGATTATGGGCATCGATACTGTAATTACGGTTGACGGCGTAACGACCGGCATCGTCCCACTGAATACGGTTGTAAATGCCCTCGACAAACTGCGGCGGCTGATAGCCGTAGCCGGTGGCGAGGATCACGGATCCCGTCCGGTGCCGGTATTCCTGCTGCTGTTCGTGGTGCATCAGGCTCATCTCCAGTTCACCATTAGGGTTGCGGGTCAGCGCCGTCAGTTCTGAGTGGGTGTATAAATCGACATTCAGTGGCCCGTCGAGGCGTTTGACATACATCAGGTCGTAGATGTCGTTGATCAGACTGATGTTAATGCCTTTGTACAGACACTTCTGATCGCGGTTGAGCTGATCACGTTTGGCCATCGGCAAGTCATGGAAATAGTCGATGTATTCCGGCGACGTCATTTCCAGTGTCAGTTTGCTGTATTCCAGCGGGTAGAAACGCGGTGCGCGCGTCACCCACGTCAGATGGTAATCGTGCCTGTCGATATCGCAGAGCAGGTCATAGTAAATTTCCGCTGCGCTCTGACCGCTGCCGACGACGGTGACGGATTTTGAATTCTGAACCTGTTCTTTGTTTGGAAGATACGCCGAAGAGTGATGCACGTTGTTGCCCGCATCACGCGCACAGGCGGGCATCCACGGCGACGGGCCGGTACCCAGCACCAGGCGTCTTGTGCGGTAAAGCTGTTTCTCGTTGCTTTTGGTCGAGCGCGCCTGAACCAGATAACATTCCTGCGCAGCATCCCAGGTCACCAGATCCACACGCGTGGAAAATTGCAGGTTGCTCAGCTGGCTGCATGCCCACTGACAATACTGATTGAACTCTTTGCGCATCATGAAGAAATCTTCACGAATGTAGAATGAGTAGAGTTTCCCCTGCAACTTCAGGTAATTCAGAAAACTGTAAGGGCTGGTTGGATCGGCGAGTGTCACCAGATCGGCCATAAACGGCGTCTGCAAATGCGCGCTTTCCAGCATCATCCCGGTGTGCCAGTCAAAGCTGTCATTCTGGTCTAAAAACAGACCGTTCAGCTCTTTCACCGGTTCAGTCAGACAGGCCAGGCCGAGGTTGAACGGGCCGATGCCCACGGCGATAAAATCATAGGTTTGTTCGGTTGAATTCATATTCATGGTGCGGCTCCATTTACCGGTTTTTCGCGGCGCTCAGCGCAGTGGCGGTCAGTTCTTTGCCGTAATGCGTGATCAGGCTGAGCACATCAGCCACGTCTTCTCTGGTGGTGGTCGGGTTGAGTAAGGTGAATTTCAGATACTGGCGCTGATGCACTTTGGTGCCCGCAATCACGGCGCTGCCGTCGCGGAAAATCGCTTTGCGGATCCCGGCATTAATGGCGTCAATTTGCTCGGGGCTCATGGACATACGCGGAACAAAACGGAACACCAGCGTGCTCAGTTCGGGCTTATGCAACACTTCAATATTCGGATTTTGTTCCATCATCTGATGGGTTTCGGTGGCGCGCTCAAGCAGCACATCAAAGGATTCCCCCAGCGCCTGCTGGCCCATAATGCGCAACGTCAGCCACATTTTCAGGGCGTCAAAACGTTTGGTGGTCTGGATGCTTTTGTTGACCAGGTTCGGCGTGCCTTCCAGTTTTGCGCTCAGCGGGTTCAGATATTCGGCATGGTGAGTGACGTGCTCCAGATGGCTGTGATCGTTAACCAGGAACGCGCTGCAACTGACCGGCTGGAAGAAGGATTTGTGATAATCGACGGTGACGGAATCCGCGAGATGAATGCCTTCAATGCGCTGGCGATGCTGCGCAGACACCAGCAGTCCGCAGCCGTAAGCGGCGTCGGCGTGCATCCAGATTTTTTCTTTGCGGCAGATTTCTGCGATTTCATTAAGCGGATCGATACTGCCAAAGTCGGTGGTGCCAGCAGTCGCCACCACAGCGATTGGGATTAGCCCCTCAGCATGGCAACGCTCGATTTCGGCTTTCAGGGCGCTGATGTCCATACGGAATGCGCTGTCACAGGCGACCGGTACTACGGCGTCATAACCCAGGCCGAGCAGGGCAGCGGATTTCTGAATGCTGAAATGACTGACCTGAGAACTGAAGATTCGCCAGCGGTTGGCTTCCGGCGGCAGCCCCTGATATTTGATGCTGTGTTGCGCACGGGTACGTTTGCAGTGACTGTCACGGGCCAGCAGCATGGCCATCAGGTTGGACTGCGTGCCGCCGCTGGTGAAAATGCCGTCAGATTGTGCACCGAAACCGATGCGGGCCAGGGTCCAGTCGATAACCTTCTGCTCGATTAATGTCCCCCCTGCGCTCTGATCCCAGGTATCAACCGAGGAGTTAATGGCGCTGATAAAAAGCTCAGCCAGCTGAGACGGAACAACGGTAGGACAGTTCAGATGCGCGAGGTATTTCGGATGGTGGAAATAGACAGCGTGTTGCAGATATAAATCATCCAGTTCTTCCAGCGCCAGCCGCGTTCCGGCTAAAGGTTTAGTCAGGTCAATGTGACGAAATTGTTCAGCTAATTCAGCCGGAGAAACACCCGAAAAAGGTTTTTCCGTGTGGTTAATGTGGGATTTAATTAATTCAATCCCTTGCTCAATTTGTGCCTGCCATTCCGGTGTGCTGTTCTGATTAAAAACATACGCGTTATTTCCGCTTATTTTCGCCTGAATGTTCGTGAGGTCTTCAGCGCTTCCCTGCATTATTTCCCAATTATTTATCTGGCTCATCATGGACCCTTTCTGGTTTTCCCTTCTCTTTACTGCGGGCGAGGGGAGGCCGCCCGGTAAAAGTCAGGATATTTCAGTGAACGTGTGTATTAGCAGGCAGGGCTAAAGGCCACGCCTGTCAGATGTGTGGTTTTATATGTCTTCTTAAATCAAATAATAAGAATGATGTCTTGTTTGATTTCCTTAGTGCGGACTTATACAAGGTTTTAACGATTGGGAATCATTATAAATGCAAATCATTATCATTCAACTACGGCATTGAACATTTGCGGATTAGTGGCAACTAAGCTTATTTAATGTGACGTGGATCACATTTTTAAGGTGATTTACTCTCAAAAAACATTATTCAAATGGGAGTTTTCTGTATTTGTTATTCATTTAAGGGTAAGAATTACCGGCATTATGAGTATAAAAAGTTATATTAATACACAATAAAAACGGGTCTATTTTATTTTTATAAAATCTTTGCCAGACGTGGGCAGGGAATTATTTCACCCGAATGGTAAAATAATGATCAAATTAAGGCGGGGGAATAACCATAATGTTTCAGGTTAAAATTATAAAGAAGTGGAAATAAAAAGGCCGATCATAATGATCGGCCATTAATTCATATTTATTTACAGGTCCAGCTTAATCAACACGCAGCACACGGCTGGTATTGGTGGTGCCGATGGTGCTCATGACGTCGCCCTGAGTGATGATCACCAGATCACCTGACAGCAGATAACCTTTATCACGCAGCAGATTAACCGCGTCCTGTGCTGCCGCTACGCCGTCGTTCACGCTGTCAAAGAAGACCGGCGTGACGCCACGGTAAATGGCGGTCAGGTTCAGAGTGTGTTCGTGACGGGACATGGCAAAGATTGGCAGACCCGAACTGATACGGGACAACATCAGAGCGGTACGCCCTGATTCTGTCATGGAAATGATCGCCGTCACCCCTTTCAGGTGGTTTGCCGCATACATGGCCGACATCGCAATGGCTTCTTCGATGTTATCGAATTCCACATCCAAACGATGTTTGGAGACGTTAATGCTTGGGATTTTCTCTGCACCCAGGCAAACACGTGCCATCGCCGCGACGGTTTCTGACGGATACTGACCCGCAGCAGTTTCAGCTGAAAGCATAACCGCATCGGTGCCATCGAGTACGGCGTTCGCCACGTCCATCACTTCGGCACGGGTTGGCATCGGGTTGGTGATCATCGATTCCATCATCTGAGTGGCGGTGATGACCGCACGGTTCAGCTGACGGGCACGGCGGATCAGTTTCTTCTGGATACCGACCAGTTCAGGGTCACCAATTTCCACACCCAGATCACCACGGGCAACCATCACCACGTCGGAAGCCAGAATGATGTCGTCCATTGCTGCGTCGGTGGCAACGGCTTCAGCACGTTCAACTTTAGAAACGATCTGTGCGTTACAGCCTGCATCGCGGGCCAGACGGCGCGCATAGTTAAGGTCTTCGCCGGTGCGTGGGAATGAAACTGCCAGATAATCTACGTCCATTTTGGCCGCAGTAATAATGTCTGCTTTATCTTTTTCAGTCAGGGCTTCAGCAGAAAGACCGCCGCCCAGCTTGTTGATGCCTTTGTTGTTAGAAAGCGGGCCGCCCACGGTGACTTCGGTAAATACTTTCATGCCCTGAACTTCGAGCACCTTGAGCTGCACACGGCCATCATCGAGCAACAGAATGTCGCCCGGCACAACGTCAGCAGGTAGCCCTTTATAGTCGATGCCGACTTTTTCTTTATCACCTTCACCCTTGCTCATGTTGGCATCGAGCAGGAATTTGTCGCCAATATTGAGGAAGACTTTACCTTCCTTAAAGGTAGATACGCGGATTTTAGGGCCTTGCAGATCACCGAGGATGGCGACATGGCGGCCAAGACGGGCGGCGATTTCACGCACTTTGTTGGCGCGAAGAATGTGATCTTCAGGAGTTCCGTGAGAGAAATTCATACGTACAACGTTTGCACCCGCTGCAATGATCTTCTCAAGATTATTGTCGCGGTCAGTTGCCGGACCGAGGGTGGTAACGATCTTCGTTCTTCTGAGCCTTCTGGACATGCCTTACTCCGTTAACTGATGAAATATGGTAATGCAAAAAACAACGGATCCACTTTCCTGGAGGTGTAATTGTAATACAAAAGGGTTTCACCTGTGCGACCCGCTGGCCTCATGTCTGACTTTTGTCCTGCGCACGTTGCGCGAAGATTTTGGTTCAGACTCCCTATTAAATCACTGTCTGTTAAATCAATAGCGTTGCACATATTTGTTTCATGAATAACTTATAGATTCGCTTGTTGAACAAGCTCACTCAAGCAGGTTCGGGACGATCATCCCTTTATCAAAGCGCGATTCTTTCAACGCTTCTTTGACCCGCTTCAGGTTATCTCTGAATTTTGCACCACGGCGAAGAGTAAAACCGGTTGCCAGGACGTCAATCAACGTCAGCTGGGCAATCCGCGAAACCATCGGCATATAAACGTCGGTGTCTTCCGGAACATCCAGTAACAAGGCCAGCGTCGCTTCATGGGCCAGAGGTGTATTAAAAGAAGTAATCGCGATCACCGTGGCATCGTTCTCACGGGCGAGTTGGGCAAGTTCGACCAGATTTTTGGTGCGTCCGGTGTGTGAAATCAGTACCACCACGTCGCCTTCGCTGGAATTCATGCAGCTCATACGCTGCATGACGATATCGTCGAAGTAAACCACGGGAATGTTAAAGCGGAAAAACTTATTCATGGCATCATGGGCAACCGCGGCGGAAGCGCCCAGCCCAAAGAAGGAAATTTTCTTGGCCTGAGTCAGTAAATCGACGGCGCGATTGATAGCGGCAATATCCAGGGTATTCTTCACCTGGTCGAGGCTGGCCATAGCGGATTCGAAAATTTTACTGGTGTAAGCGCTGACGCTGTCGCTTTCATCCACGTTACGGTTCACATAAGGTGTACCATTTGCCAGACTTTGTGCCAGATGCAGTTTAAAATCTGGAAACCCTTTTGTGTCGAGACGACGACAAAAACGGTTTACAGTAGGTTCGCTGACGTCGGCCATGCGGGCGAGGGTGGCAATACTGGAGTGAATAGCAACGTGCGGCGATGCCAGGATAACTTCAGCAACTTTGCGTTCTGACTTGCTCAGAATGTCAAGGTGAGTCTGGATTTTTTCCAACGTATTCATAAGCATGCCACTCATAGGTTTCAACGATTTCTTTGAAAAGAGGAAATCGGACTGATTTGATGAAAATATACTACGCGCTTAATGCCGTTGGCAGCGTCAGCCAGGCTAATTTACGGCTTTTTTTGTCAGAGTTTGACCGAGATCTAACTTTCAGTATGGTAAATTCTGTTCAGTTTTGTCATAAAATTACAGGATGTTGTGGGTTTTAACAGCACCTGAGAGACTTATGATAAAAATAAGGTTTTCCGCAGAGTTATCACCTTGTCAGATCATGGTTTACGGCTCACAGGCAATCAGAGTACATTGTTGCTGAAATAAAATTACAATATGTACCCGGGATAATTCGAGTTGCCGCTCACGCGGAGCAACCAGAAATATGTCAGGTATTCCTGCATTGAGGAGAAGAACATGGCGGTAACTCAGACAGCCCAGGCTTGTGATCTGGTAATTTTCGGTGCGAAAGGCGATCTTGCGCGCCGTAAGCTGTTGCCTTCCCTGTATCAGTTAGAGAAAGCGGGTCACATTCACCCGGATACCCGTATCATCGGTGTCGGACGTGCGGAATGGGACAAAGCGGCCTATACCGAAGTGGTTAAAGAAGCACTGACCACCTTCATGAAGGAAAAAATTGATCCGGAACTGTGGGATAAACTCAGTGCCCGTCTTGATTTCTGCAACCTTGATGTCAATGATCTGAAGCATTTCAAAGTGTTGGGCAAGATGCTCGACCAGAAAAATCGCGCTACCATCAACTATTTTGCCATTGCGCCAAGCCACTTCGGTGCTATTTGCCGTGGTCTGGGTGAAGCAGGTCTGAACAAAGAGCCCGCTCGCGTCGTGATGGAAAAACCTCTGGGCCACTCGCTCGAGTCCTCTCAGGTTATCAACGATCAGGTCGCCGAATACTTCGCAGAATCTCAGGTTTACCGTATCGACCATTATCTGGGTAAAGAAACGGTCCTGAACCTGCTGGCTCTGCGTTTCGCCAACAACTTGTTTGCCAGCAACTGGGATAACCGCACTATCGATCACGTGCAGATCACCGTTGCTGAAGAGGTGGGTATCGAAGGCCGCTGGGGTTACTTCGATGATGCGGGTCAGATGCGTGACATGATCCAGAACCACTTGCTGCAAATTCTGACCATGATCGCCATGTCTCCGCCGGCTGATCTGAGCACCGACCGTATCCGTGATGAGAAAGTGAAAGTACTGCGCTCCCTGCGCCGTATCGATCAGTCTAACGTGCGTGAGAACACCGTGCGCGGTCAATACACCGCTGGCTTCGTTCAGGGCAAAAAAGTTCCTGGTTATCTGGAAGAAGAAGGCGCGAAGAAAACCAGCAGCACTGAGACCTTCGTGTCTATTCGCGTGGATATCGATAACTGGCAGTGGGCGGGCGTACCTTTCTACCTGCGTACCGGTAAACGTCTGCCGACCAAATGTTCAGAAGTTGTGGTGTATTTCAAAAGCCCGGCACTGAACCTGTTCCGTGATTCTTACCAGCAGTTGCCGCAGAACAAACTGACCATTCGTCTGCAACCGGACGAAGGTATCGAGATCGAAGTACTGAACAAAGTACCGGGTCTGGAACACAAGCATCGTCTGCAAACTACCAAGCTGGATCTGAGCTTCACTGAAACCTTCAATGAACAGCATATTGCTGATGCTTACGAGCGTCTGCTGCTGGAAACCATGCGCGGGATCCAGGCACTGTTTGTACGTCGTGACGAAGTGGAAGAAGCCTGGAAATGGGTCGACTCCATCATGAACGCATGGGCGGCGGAAAGCGAAGCACCAAAACCGTATCAGTCCGGGACGTGGGGGCCGGTGGCGTCTGTGGCGATGATCACCCGCGATGGCCGTTCCTGGAACGAGTTCGAGTAACGAATAATTCATTAAGTCATTACTCCCCAAAATAATTGAAGTTGCAGCCAACGCCGCTGCGGCTTCAAGTATGACGGGGAGGGTAGTATCGTCCAATCGGGTGTGGTCGGTTTCCGGCGGATAAGGTTTCCGCTGGTCCCTGTGGCAGGGGCGCGCCATCAATCACAACGATGCCTGCGGGCATGAATGGAGAACAAGATGAAAAACTGGAAAACAAGCGCGGAACAAATCCTGACCTCAGGGCCAGTTGTTCCTGTGATTGTTATCAATAAACTGGAACACGCGGTTCCGCTGGCGAAAGCACTGGTTGCCGGCGGCGTGCGTGTGCTGGAAGTCACTTTGCGTACCCCCTGCGCGATGGATGCGATCCGCGCGATTGCCAAAGAGGTTCCGGAAGCCATTATTGGTGCAGGTACCGTGCTTAATCCTGAACAACTGGCTGAAGTGACTGCAGCCGGTGCTCAGTTTGCGATCAGCCCTGGTCTGACCGATGCGCTGCTTAAAGCGGCGAACGCAGGTTCGATTCCACTGATCCCAGGCATCTGTACCGTTTCCGAACTGATGATGGGTCTGGATGCCGGTCTGCGTGAGTTTAAATTCTTCCCGGCAGAGGCCAATGGCGGCGTGAAAGCGTTGCAGGCGATTGCAGGGCCATTCCCGCAGGTGCGTTTTTGCCCGACTGGCGGTATTTCACCGGCTAACTACCGTGACTATCTGGCGCTGAAAAGCGTGCTGTGTATCGGGGGTTCCTGGCTGGTGCCTGCGGATGCATTAGAAAGCGGCGACTACGCACGAATCACTGAGCTGGCTAAAGAAGCCGTAGCCGGTGCAAAAGCCTGATAAAGCGTTGCACTGATAATGAGAAAACCTCCCGCGGGAGGTTTTTTTATGTCTGGGACTTAGCGATTAACGCGCGGCAATAATCTTGATTTCAATTTTGTATTTCGGGTTCATCAGGTTGGCCTGCACGGTACAACGCACCGGTGCATTGCCCGGAGAAACCCATGCATCCCAGGCTTCGTTCATGGCCGGGAAGTCTTCTTTATTCACCAGAAACAGCGTGGCATCGATGATTTTGCTTTTGTCTGAGCCTGCTTCAGTCAGGGCTGCATCGATAATCGCCAGCGTTTCTGCCGTCTGATCTTTCGCGTTAGCATCCAGATTTTCCGGCACGGCGGTGTAATAAATGGTGTCGTTATGGATAACGATGTCGGACATTCGTGGCTCAGGGCGGATACGTTCGATGGTCATTTTTAGCTCCAGTTATTCACATACTTATGATGGCGCTAAGGGTATCACAAAGGATGAATACGTTGGATTGGCAGATGACGGTGGCAGTGAAGCCAAGGGATTGGCATAATCACTGCTGATCCGTACAGGTAGAGAGACAGAGTGACAGACGATTTCGCAACAGACGGCGCACTGGCGCAGAAAATTGAAGGTTTTAAACCCCGTGAACCTCAGCGTCTGATGGCGCAGGCTGTCAGCAAAGCGATCAGCAGTAAGCAAGGGCTGGTGGTTGAAGCCGGTACAGGTACCGGTAAAACCTATGCGTATCTGGCTCCGGCATTGCGCTCCGGCAAAAAAGTCATTATCTCCACCGGTTCGAAAAACTTACAGGATCAGCTGTATTCCCGCGATTTGCCCAAAGTGGCCAGCGCGCTGAATTTCAAAGGCCGTCTGGCGCTGCTGAAAGGGCGCTCAAACTATTTATGTCTGGAACGACTGGAGCAGCAATCGCTCTCCGGCGGCGATCTCGCCAGTCAGGCACTCAGCGAACTGGCGCATTTGCGACACTGGTCGAGCAGCACGGAAGAGGGGGATATCAGCACCTGCAACGTGGTCCCGGAAGACAGCTTTGTCTGGCCGCTGGTGACCAGCACCAATGACAACTGCCTCGGCAGTGACTGTCCGTTGTATAAAGAGTGCTTTGTTGTGAAAGCCCGTCGCAAGGCGATGGACGCCGACGTGGTGGTGGTCAACCATCACCTGTTTATGGCGGACATGGTCGTGAAAGAGAGTGGTTTCGGCGAACTTATCCCCGAGGCTGACGTCATGATTTTCGACGAAGCCCATCAGATCCCCGATATCGCCAGCCAGTATTTTGGCCAGCAGGTGACCAGCCGTCAGCTGCTCGACATGGCGAAAGACATCACCATTGCTTACCGCACCGAAGTGCGGGACTCCGTGCAGCTACAGAAAAGCGCCGACCGCCTGAGTCAGAGCACGATGGATTTTCGGCTTGCGCTAGGTGAGCCGGGTTTTCGTGGCAATCTGCGCGATGTGCTTAATCAGCCTGCGATCCAGCGCGCATTGTTGCTGCTCGATGATGCCCTCGAGCTTTGCTACGACGTGGTCAAACTTTCCCTCGGCCGCTCCGCGCTGCTGGATGCCGCGTTCGAACGCGCCACGCTTTACCGTAACCGCCTGAAGCGCCTGAAGGATGTATCCATCCCCGGCTACAGCTACTGGTATGAATGTAACTCGCGTCATTTCGTGCTGGCACTGACGCCGCTGTCAGTGACCGACAAATTCAGCGAGATGATGAAAGAAAAACCGGGCGCGTGGATTTTCACCTCAGCAACGCTTTCGGTGAACGATCAGCTGCATCATTTTACCGAACGCCTCGGGCTGGATGAGGCCGAAACATTGCTGCTTCCGAGTCCGTTCGATTACGCCAAACAGGCACTGCTATGCGTGCCGCGTTTTCTGCCAGAGTCGAATGTCCACGGCAGTTCTAAACAGCTGGCGCGCATGTTGCGTCCGCTGATTGAAGCCAACAAAGGCCGCTGTTTCTTCCTGTGTACGTCACACAAAATGATGCGCGAACTGGCCGAAGAATTCAGAGCCAGTCTGACGTTGCCGGTTTTATTGCAGGGTGAAACCAGCAAAGGCCAGCTTCTGGCGCAGTTTGTCGAAGCCGGTAATGCGTTGCTGGTGGCGACCAGCAGCTTCTGGGAGGGCGTGGATGTGCGGGGTGATGCGTTGTCCTGTGTCATTATCGACAAACTGCCGTTCACATCACCAGATGATCCGCTGCTTAAAGCCCGTATTGAAGATTGTCGCCTGCGCGGCGGGGATCCGTTCAATGACGTACAATTACCGGATGCGGTTATTACGCTGAAACAGGGTGTCGGCCGTTTAATCCGCGATACGACTGACCGTGGTGTGATGGTGATTTGCGACAACCGGCTGGTAATGCGTCCGTATGGCGAAGTTTTCCTCAACAGTTTGCCGCCGACACCGCGCACGCGTGATCTGGCACAAGCGATCCGCTTTTTACAGGATGTCGAAGAGCAGAAATAGCCCTTTGTTTATGCTAAGATGCCGCTCCGAAAAAGGCTCTTATACCCGTCATATTTCAAGTTGCAGATGCGTTGACTGCGCTCACTCACTCCAGGCACTTAGTTATTAAGTACCAGGGGATTCTCGAGCTTATCGCCTTCCTGCAACTCAAAGTATTTAGGGCGTAAACTTATTAATTTTCCCGCCTGAGGTCTGGCATGTCCACGCGAATTTTAGCAATTGATACGGCGACAGAAGCCTGTTCGGTTGCGCTTTATAATCAGGGCGAAACGCTCGCTCATTTTGAACTCTGTGCCCGCGAGCATACGCAGCGCATTTTGCCGATGGTTCAGCAAATTCTCGCCGAGGCGGGACTTTCACTGACTCAGCTCGACGCGCTGGCTTTTGGACGCGGTCCGGGCAGTTTTACCGGTGTGCGTATCGGCATTGGTATGGCTCAGGGGCTCTCTCTGGGTGCGGAACTGCCTTTGCTGCCGGTGTCTACGTTGCAGACCATGGCTCAGGGTGCGTATCGCGTGACCGGTGCAGAAAATGTACTCTCAGCCATTGATGCGCGCATGGGTGAAGTGTACTGGGGTGAATTTAGCCGCAATGCGCAGGGCGTCTGGAGCGGTGAAGAGACCGAGAAAGTCATCAAGCCGGAACAGCTTCTGGCACGCGCCGCAGCATTACCTGGCCGTTTTGCAACAGTGGGAACCGGCTGGGAGACGTATCCTCATCTGTTAGGTGAATCTCCGGTCGCGGAATTATTTGATGGCAAAATATCACTGCCTCATGCGGAAGATATGCTGCCGTTGGCGCTCCAGCTCTGGGAAAAGGGTATTCGTGTTAATCCCGAAGATGCGGAACCGACTTACCTGCGCAACGAAGTGACATGGAAAAAGTTGCCGGGACGGTAAATGACGGTAAAGTCAGGCAACTTGTGCTCTGAAAAGTGGTCAAAATGAAGAGTTTCCACAGGAGTCATCGTAATGCGTAAGTGGTCTGTAATTCAGCAGTTTTCAGGTAAAACGGGTAAGAGAATGGCGCTAAGTGCGGTTGCACTGAGTGCTCTGGTATTATCGGGTTGTGTCACGGTGCCGGATGAAATTCGCGGAACCACGGCGACCCCGCAGATGAATTTACAGGCAGTGCAGGGCGCGCCGAGTCTTTATGTCGGGCAGGAGTCGCGTTTTGGTGGCAAAGTGGTCTCAGTGACCAATCTGCAAAACAAAACCCGCCTTGAAATTGCCACGGTGCCGCTGGACGAAGGCGCAAGACCGATCTTAGGCGCGGCGTCGCGCGGGCGCATCATGGCCTACATTAACGGCTTTGTGGATCCTGTTGATTATCGCAATCAGCTGGTCACCGTCGTCGGGCCGATTACCGGTGTGGAGAAAGGCAAAATTGGCCAGACTTCCTATGATTTTGTCACGGTAAACGTCAACAGCTATAAACGCTGGCGGATACAGCAACAGGTCGTTATGCCTCCGCAGCCATTCGGCCCGTGGGGTTACGGATACGGCGGCCCTTATGATACATGGGGGCGCGGGTTTGGACCCGGCTGGGGGCCCGGTTGGTATGACACGACACCCGCACGGGTCGAGAGCGTCGTCACCGAATAGACCTCCGCCGTCGCACGGTGGATACCCTCCCCACGGAGGGTCACCTCCGGCGACAGTAAAACCGGCTCCGGCACATCCCGTGCTGCCGCCACCTAAGCATTAAAGGCAGTTGTTAAGGCGGCTTAATTGCCGCCTTTTTATTTATCGCTAAGAAAGTTGGCCAGGGATGGTTTGGCAAACTAAGGGCGCAGAAAAAGTGACCCGCCTCTCAACCTCAACATTGTTTGAAACGCAACTGGTAAGCTGAGTTAAAATATTGTTAAAGACGTGATAAAACTCGTCGAATAGAGACGGCAACAGAACATGATTTCAGGAGTGATACCTTGGAAAAGGTTTGGCTAAAACGATATCCGGCAGATGTTCCTGAGAACATCGATCCTGACCGCTACAGTTCGCTGGTCGAAATGTTTGAAAATTCCGCACTGCGTTATGCCGACAGTGTGGCATTTATTAACATGGGCGAGGCGATGACTTATCGCAAGCTCGAAGAACGCAGCCGGGCTTTCGCCGCTTATTTGCAAAATGAGCTGGGTCTGCAAAAGGGCGACCGTGTTGCGCTGATGATGCCGAATTTGCTGCAATACCCGATTGCACTGTTTGGCGTGTTGCGCGCAGGTATGGTAGTGGTTAATGTTAACCCGCTGTACACACCGCGCGAGCTCGAGCATCAGCTTAACGACAGCGGTGCCAGTGCCATTGTGATTGTCTCCAACTTTGCCCATACGCTGGAAAAAGTGGTGTACAAAACGCAGGTCAAGCACGTCATCCTGACCCGCATGGGTGATCAGCTATCTGCCGCCAAAGGCACCCTGGTCAACTTTGTGGTGAAATATATCAAACGGCTGGTGCCGAAATATCATCTGCCGAACGCGATTTCCTTCCGAACCGTTTTACAGCGCGGGCGTCGTCTGCAATATATCAAACCCGATATCATCAATGACGATCTGGCGTTTCTGCAATATACCGGCGGAACGACAGGCGTGGCGAAGGGCGCGATGCTGACACACAGAAACATGCAGGCGAATCTCGAACAGGCCAAAGCGGCCTATGCCCCACTGCTGCGGCCGGGCCATGAACTGGTGGTGACGGCGCTTCCGCTTTACCATATTTTTGCCCTGACAGTGAATTGCCTGTTGTTCCTCGATCTGGGCGGTAAGAGCTTACTTATCACCAATCCCCGCGACGTTTCAGGAATGGTTAAAGAGCTGGCTAAATACCCGTTTACCGCCATCAGCGGGGTCAATACTCTGTTTAATGCGCTGCTCAATAACGAAGATTTCCGTGAACTGGATTTCTCCACGCTGCGTCTTTCAGTTGGCGGCGGGATGTCGGTGCAGAAATCAGTGGCAGACAAATGGGAAAAACTGACCGGTAAACATCTGCTGGAAGGTTACGGTCTGACAGAATGTTCACCGCTGGTCGCAGGCAACCCGTACGATCTGAAACATTACAGCGGTAGTATCGGTTTGCCGGTGCCATCGACAGAAGTACGCCTGGTGGATGATAACGGCCACGATGTCGCGCCGGGGCAGCCTGGCGAGTTGTGGGTGCGTGGTCCTCAGGTCATGCTGGGATACTGGCAGCGGCCTTCGGCAACTGATGAGGTGCTAAAAGATGGCTGGTTATCGACGGGCGATATCGTTACAGTGGACGAGCAGGGCTTCTTACGGATTGTTGACCGTAAAAAAGACATGATTCTGGTTTCCGGTTTCAATGTTTACCCTAACGAAATTGAAGAGGTAGTTTCACAACACGACAAAGTGCTCGAAGTTGCCGCCATTGGTGTGCCGAATGAGTCGTCGGGTGAAATTGTCAAAATTTGCGTGGTGAAAAAAGACTCGTCACTGACCAGCGAAGAACTGCTGGCGCACTGTCGCCGGTTATTAACCGGTTACAAAGTACCGAAGATTGTCGAGTTCCGTGATGAGTTACCGAAGTCAAATGTCGGTAAAATCCTCAGACGGGAACTTCGCGATGAGCAGGCAAAACCCAAGGCCGATCCTAAGCAGGATGCAGCATAGCGGTTAACACGTTTGTTCAGTGATAGTCAGATTCTTAACGCCGGCGATGTCCGGCGTTGTCACGTTATAACGCAGTAATGATTAAGAGAATTAAGATTTGAATTATCAGTTGATCACCACCAATGATGCACTGGAGCAGGTTTGTCTTCAGGCTAAAGCGCACAGCAAAATTGCGCTGGATACCGAATTTGTTCGCACCCGTACTTATTACCCGCAACTGGGTCTGATTCAGCTTTTTGACGGCGAACAGCTCACGCTCATCGATCCTTTACCGATCACCGCCTGGCAGCCTTTCATTGATTTACTGATTAATCCTGATGTCATCAAGTTCCTCCATGCGGGCAGCGAAGATCTCGAAGTGTTTCTCAATGCTTTTGGTGTGATGCCGACCCCTCTGATTGATACGCAAATCCTCGCTGCGTTCAGCGGACGTCCGCTGTCGTGTGGCTTTGCGCGTCTGGTGGCAGAGACGACAGGCGTTGAGCTGGATAAAAGTGAATCGCGCACTGACTGGATTGCCCGCCCTCTGAGCGAAAAGCAATGTGTGTATGCGGCGGCTGACGTGTGGTATCTGCTGCCACTGGCCGATCAGCTGATGCGTGAAACCGAAGAAGCAGGGTGGATGGAAGCGGCGCTGGACGAATGTCTGGCACTTTGCCGTCGCCGCAGTGAAGTACTGCAACCTGAGCTGGCTTATCTGGAAATCGGTAATGCGTTTCAGCTGCGTCCGCGTCAGTTAGGCTGCCTCAAACTGTTAGCCGCATGGCGTCTTAATCAGGCTCGTCAGCGTGACCTGGCGGTGAACTTTGTGGTGCGCGAGGAAAACCTCTGGCAGGTCGCCCGCTATCAGCCAACCTCACTGGGCGAGCTTGAAGCGCTGGGCCTGAGTGGTCCGGAAATTCGCTATCACGGTCGTACGTTGCTGGCGCTGGTGGAAGAGTCCAATGCGCTGGATGAAACAGAACTTCCGGCACCGATTCTGAACCTTATCGACCAGTCTGGTTATCGCAAAGTCTTCAAAGACATCAAGGCCCTGATCCAGACGGTGAGTGAAGAGAGCAAACTCAGTGTTGAATTACTGGCATCACGTCGTCAGATTAACCAGTTGCTGACTCATCACTGGAAGTTAAAAGACAAAGAATCACAGCCGGAATTAATCAGCGGCTGGCGTGGGAAATTATTAGCTGAAAGGCTCAATGAAATTCTTAGCAATTACTGATTTCTTCGTTAAGAAAGATAAATAAATTCATAGTGTGAATAAAAAAGAGCGGGCAAATGTCCCGCTCTTTTTTATTCTTTTTGGAAAAACATTAGCCGATAAGATGTTTGCCCATAAAGCGTTGTCATAAAACATGCCGAATTAAATCAGTGTAAGGAGATTAATTTCCAGCTTGAATGAGATGAGTCTTAATCAAATTTTTCAGGAATAACACTAAAACTGAAGAAAAATGAATCTGGCTAGTGGGTTTATATACAGTGGTTATTTGAGGGGAATAAAAGAATAACAGAAAGGGATATGAAAAAGACAGTGGCCCCCTGAGGAAACAGAGGGCGCTATGCTGAAAAAAACACCTGTAAACAGGCTAAACGGACTGCTGTCATTTAGGCGCTTCTTCCGACTCTGGCAGGGTAACGTTAAGTTCCAGTACGGAAATATCGTCACCTTTTTGCTCGAACTGAACCTGCAACATTTCAGGGTCAATCTTAATGTACTTACAGATGACCGCGAGAATATCGCGTTTCAGTTCAGGCAGATACGACGGTTCACTATCCCCACGACGCCGTTCGGCTACGATGATCTGTAGCCGTTCCTTGGCTATATTGGCTGTCGATTTTTTGCGGGACAGAAAGAAATCTAACAATGCCATGGTTTATCCCCCAAAAAGGCGTTTCAGGAAACTCTTCTTCTCTTCCTCAATAAAACGGAATGCACGTTCTTCCCCGAGCAGACGGCTGACGGTATCGTCATACGCTTTGCCTGCATCGGATTCCTGATCCAGAATGACCGGTTCGCCCTGGTTGGACGCACGCAGTACAGACTGATCTTCAGGGATAACCCCGATCAAAGGAATGCGCAGGATTTCCAGCACATCTTCCATGCTCAGCATGTCGCCACGACTGACACGGCCCGGGTTGTAACGGGTAAGAAGCAGGTGTTCTTTGATAGGCTCCTGGCCTTGCTCCGCACGACGGGATTTTGAAGACAAAATACCCAGAATACGGTCGGAATCTCGAACGGATGAGACTTCAGGGTTGGTGGTGATCACGGCTTCATCGGCGAAATACAACGCCATCAGCGCACCGGTTTCAATACCTGCCGGGGAGTCACACACAACGAAGTCGAATTCCATCTCGCCTAAATCATTGAGGATTTTTTCCACGCCTTCACGGGTCAGCGCATCTTTATCGCGCGTCTGTGAGGCCGGAAGAATAAACAGGTTTTCAGTGCGTTTATCTTTGATAAGCGCCTGATTCAGCGTGGCATCACCCTGGATCACGTTCACGAAATCATAAACCACCCGGCGCTCACAGCCCATAATCAAATCGAGATTACGCAGACCGATATCGAAATCGATAACAACAGTCTTTTTGCCTTTTTGAGCTAAACCGGTAGCAATGGCCGCGCTTGAAGTGGTCTTGCCAACGCCCCCTTTACCCGATGTAACAACTATGATGCGTGCCATGAATGGATTCCTTGTCAAAAGGGCTTAGTTTAAAGGTTGTATGGTTAACACATTATTTATCAGGCTGAGGCGCGCTGCCTGACCGAGATAATCGGCCGGGATTTGATCACTCAACCAGTATTGCCCTGCGATAGAGACTAGTTCAGCGCCTAATTGCATGCAAAAAATCTGACAATTTGCATCGCCGGCGGCGCCGGCCAGTGCTCTGCCTCGCATCATGCCGTAGATGTGGATATTGCCATCGGCAATCAGTTCCGCACCTGCGCTGACACTATTGGTCACGATGAGGTCGCTGTTACGGGCATAAATCTGTTGGCCGGATCTGACCGGGGTACTGACAATGCGGGTCTTGGCCGGGGCATTGTCGGGCACGACAGGAACCGGTGGTTCAGCAGCGATACGTTGGGCACGACCTTCACTCAGCAGCGGCAAACCGGTGCGGGAAAGTGCGCGTTTTTGCGCTTCGTCTTTACAACCACTGATGCCAACAACGCGAAAGCCTGCAGAAGCGACAGCCTGTTGAATGTCTTTCCAGTTTGCCGCACCTGTGAGTGAAGCAACGTTGATAACAACAGGGGCATTTTTCAAAAAGGCCGGAGCTTGCTCCACTTTTTCCTGTAATGCCTGATAAATAACCTCTGGTTGTGAACTATGTAAATGAACAACCGATAAGGTAAAACTGCTGCCTTTTAGTTCTATTGGCGATTGTGACATCTATCCTGACTCAGTCTCAGCAACTCTAAATCCCCGGAATACCACTCGGGGGGCGATATTCCGATGTACGATAAGCATGTTATAGTTACAGTTATATCTAGGCAAGCCACCGTTTCAATAAAATAGAGTTAAAAAAATGCTTTGTGTGATCTATAGGAGTACTAAACGCGACCAGACTTATCTGTATGTCGAAAAAAAAGACGATTTCTCCCGTGTGCCTGAAGAATTACTGAAAGGTTTTGGCGTGCCTCAGTTCGCAATGATGTTAAATCTGGCGAACCGTGAAAAACTGGCTGCGGCCGATATTGCGAAAGTGCGTCAGTCTCTCGAAGAGCAGGGTTATTATCTGCAGGTTCCACCGCCAGCAGAAAGTTTATTGAATATCCATCTGAGTGACACCAGTAAATAACGTATTCCTGACAATTGTTTCGGCATTCCTCGAACTTTCGGACGTCATGACTTGCATTCATCGTTGTAGTGCTCAAAGCTTAGAATGATGAATCACTTGCAGAAGTCAAAAGGAAGAAATTGATGAAATTGTCGGCACTGGCCGTGTTAACACCGCTGATCATCCTCAGCGGTTGTGCATCACAGAAAGCTACATCAGGGCAAACTACCGCGCCATCCACTCCGGCAACACAGCCTGCCGCCGCCGCACCGGCAGCGCCTTCAGGCAAAACGTCTCTGGCAGAACAGGGGCGGGATCCCGCTGAAT
The DNA here is from genome assembly GCF_003614975.1 of Rahnella bruchi. Taxonomy (GTDB): domain Bacteria; phylum Pseudomonadota; class Gammaproteobacteria; order Enterobacterales; family Enterobacteriaceae; genus Rahnella; species Rahnella bruchi. The sequence goes on from NZ_QZWI01000014.1 coordinate 122,624, forward strand.
TCCCGGCTTATGTCGAACAACTCAAAGCGCAGGCGCTCGCTCAGGGCATCAGCCAGCAGACTATCGACAGCACCTTCGCGAATATCCATTTCGTCGACCGCGTGATCAATTCAGACCGCAATCAGTTAGAGAAAAAAATCACTCTCGACGATTATCTGACCCGAGTACTGCCTGAATGGAAGATTAAACAGGGGCAGGAGCAGTTGCAAAATAACCTGCCTGCGCTGACAAAAGCCAGCGACCGTTATGGCGTACAGCCGCAGTACATCGTGGCGCTGTGGGCGATGGAAAGCAGCTTCGGCAAAATTCAGGGTAAAGAGGATGTGTACTCTGCACTGGCAACGCTGGCCTTCGAAGGGCGACGTGAAGCTTTCTTCACCAAAGAATTTATGTCGGCACTTAAAATTGTTGATTCCGGCAAAGCCAGCAGTGACATGATGAAAGGCTCATGGGCTGGTGCGATGGGACAGTCGCAGTTTATGCCAAGCTCGTATCTGACTTACGGTGCAGACGGTAACAGCGATGGCAAAATCGATATCTGGAAAAACACGGATGATGTGTTTGCCTCAACGGCCAACTATTTATCCAAAGAAGGCTGGAAGGGTGATCAGGGGTGGGGTCAGGAAGTGAAACTGCCTGCTAACTTTGACGGCAGTCTGGCAGGGCTTAAAAATAACCAGATGCATCCTGCCCGTTACTGGCAGCAACTTGGCGTAACACAGGTCGACGGCACTCCGCTGACATCGACGGCCACCCGCGCGTGGATTATCACACCTGATGACACGCAAGGGCGCGCGTTCCTGGTTTACGATAATTTCCGTACGATCATGCACTGGAACCGCTCAACCTATTTCGCGCTGAGTATCGGCATGATGGCGGATGGTGTTACGGGCGCGCAGGCGCCGGTGATTTCCGGCGCGGCAACACCCGCTCAGACCACACCGGCCCCTTCCGCACCCTTAGCGCCGGCACCGCATAATCCGTTCAGCGGCTGATATTCCTCACATCAAGGAGTGGCTGTATGTACCAACACAGAGACTGGCATGGCGCATTACTCGATTTCCCGGTGAACAAGGTGGTGTGTGTCGGCAATAACTATGCAGACCACATCAAAGAGATGGGCGGAAAGCAGTCGGCAGAACCGGTGGTGTTTATCAAACCGGAAACGGCGCTCTGCGATATTCGACAGCCTGTCGCGATCCCAAAGGATTTCGGCGCTGTGCATTATGAAGTCGAACTGGCGGTACTGATCGGCACTCCGCTGAAGCAGGCAACGGAAGATCGCGTTGCTAATGCCATCGTCGGTTACGGGCTGGCGCTGGATCTCACGCTGCGGGATTTGCAAGCTCAGCTTAAAGAGTCCGGACAACCCTGGGAAAGAGCCAAAGGATTTGACGGCTCATGTCCTGTCAGCGGGTTTATTCCGGTCAGTGAGTTTGGCGATGCGCAGCAGGCCGATTTACTGCTGGAGATCAACGGGCAGATGTGTCAGTCAGGCAATACCCGTGACATGCTGACGCCGCTTTTACCGCTGATAGCCTATATGAGCCGTTTCTTTACGCTACGCGCCGGTGACATCATCCTGACCGGGACTCCGCACGGCGTCGGCCCGCTTCACGCTGGCGATGAAATCTTAGCTAAACTGAATAGTAAGCAGGTCACCACCCGTGTGATTTAACGCTATGCAAGATGCCGCCGGTGCAGCTTTCCGGCGGCTTTACTTGCATCTGCAGGCCAAAGCGTCTATATAAGCACCCTCATTTTATTTATACCGGATGCACATCATGACTGAACCCGCTTTTTGGCAGCAAAAAACGCTGTCTGAAATGACTGACCAAGAATGGGAAGCATTGTGCGACGGCTGCGGGCAATGCTGCCTGCATAAGCTGATTGATGAAGACACGGACGAGATTTACTTCACCAACGTCGCGTGTAACCAGCTCAATATTAAATCTTGTCAGTGCCGCAACTACGAACGTCGTTTCACACTGGAAGAAGACTGCATCAAACTGACGCGCGAAAACCTGACCACCTTCGACTGGTTGCCGCCTACCTGCGCTTACCGCCTGATAGGTGAGGGTAAGCCCCTGTTGCCGTGGCATCCGCTGCTGAATAAGGCCTCCAAATCTGCCATGCATACTGCGCAGATTTCCGTGCGTTATATCGCCGTGCGCGAAGATGACGTGGAAGACTGGCAGGATCACATTATGAATAAGCCAAGCTGGGCGAAGTAAGCGCGTTCTGCTTTGTGCTTCGAAATCAAAAAGCCCCGGCAAATGCCAGGGCTTTTTGATTTCGGGATGATATTCAGATCTCTGAATCGGGACGGACAGCACCCAGTGCACTGAGTGCTTCTGAATCCAGCTCAGGATCGGCTTTATCGATAAGTCGTGTCATCTCGATCAATGCCTGAAACTGTTCGAACAATATTTTGGCGTCGGATTTAAGAACTTCATCATCGGAGTCGAGCACGGAATTAATGGCTTTATTGACGCTTTCGATGATTTCCTGAGGCCCGCCATTTTTCCCGACAGTGATGAAAATTGCGCCGAGAAGGAGTGACTGCGCCTCAACCTGAGCGGTAAGCTGTTTGGTGTCTGCTTCCATACGGGAGATTTTTGCGATCATACCTAAAATGATATTTTTCATTTATTACCCCTGCAGATCGAAAGTGTAAGTTGCCATTTATTTCTACGCCTGGTTCTGAAAACTGCATAATCATATTTGGTAAAACTGGGCGGTTAGTAGCAACCGCCCGTAAAATTCAAAAGCAAGATAACGATGCGCTGACCGGGCATTCGGATCAAATGCCCTGCGTATCATGTCTCCGGATGATTTTTACCTTCTTCAATGAAATCTTCATCAATCTCATCGGTATTGTTCTGATGGTCGCGCCCGGAAAGAATATTCCAGCAGGCGATGAACAATGCCGCAATCAGCGGGCCGATCACAAAGCCGTTAATGCCGTAGACTTCCATCCCACCGAGCGTGGTGATAAGGATCAGGTAATCTGGCATTTTGGTGTCTTTGCCGACCAGCAGCGGACGTAAAACGTTATCCACGATACCGATGACCACAACGAAGAAGACCACGATAAAGATCCCCTGCCACAGCATACCTGAAGCGAAGAAATAAATGGCAGCCGGTACCCAGATAATGGCTGACCCTACCGCCGGAATGATTGACAAGAAAGCCATCAGCGCGCCCCAAAGAAGGCTGCCATCCAGACCTGCAATATAAAACGCCAGCCCGCCCAGAGCGCCCTGAACGATTGCTACCACTACCGTCCCTTTCACTGTCGCACGGGACACTGCCGCAAACTTCATAAACAAATGGTGTTTGACGTGGCGGGAAAGTGGAAGGGCTTCCAGCGTAAGATTGACAAGATAGGCGCCATCTTTCAGCAGGAAGAACAGGATATACAGCATGATGCCAAAACCGACAACAAAGCCGAATGTGCTTTTACCGATAACAAATACACTGCCTGCCAGATACTGACTGCCTTGCAGGGCGACGTCGGAAAGCTTTTTCTGAATTTCAGTCGTACTGTCCAGATTATGTTCCGACAGGAAATGTCTGGCCCAGCGCGGTAGATGATGGATGGTATCAGTCAGCATGACCGGTAACTGCGAGTCATTCCCCTGAAGTTTGGTGTAAACCGCATTGAATTCGATTGCCAGCGAAGAAGTAATAATCGCCAACGGTGTGAATACAATCAGACATATAATCATAACGGTTAAAAAAGAAACAAGACCGTTACGATCACCGACATATTGCTTAAGCCGGTTTTTCAGCGGATTAAAAATAACTGCGAGAATAACTGCCCATAGTACGGAAGAATAATAAGGCCTCAATACATCGAAAAAAGCCAAAGTTACGATGAAAAGAATCGCGATGAAAAAACCTTTTGAAAACCCTTTGACGACCATACTTGTTCCTCTGATGAACCTTTTTGCCCTCGTAGCATAGAACTCATTGAGGTTTTTACAAATTCAGGTCTTTTTTTGCTCAATATTGGTGGCAACACTGCGGGTTGTTAAAGGCCCGGAGGAGGAAAACACCGGGCAGGTTGTCGTGTATCTCTTTATTTAAAGAAGCCATAAAAGATGAAACCGACCGCGGCCCAGAAAAGAACACAAGCTCCGACGCAAATTATCCAGATGAGCCAGACAGGTAGATTTTTCATTGCAGTTCCAGATTAGTCATATAAATCATTCACATTAAAAGAGTCTGCATTCCCTGCGTAATGATACTGATGTCCATAGAAAAGGCGCCCTGAGGCGCCCTGATGAATTCTGTTTGCTAAAATTAACGACCGAACAAATCGCGGCGTTTAGGTTTAACGAACTGGGCAAGCAGCACCAAAATCGCAATCACCATAAATACGCTGAAAACAACTACCAGCCATTGCGGCATACCGAGCGAAAGGAATTCCCACTGCTTTTCCGCGCAATCACCGCTGGCAATAAACATCCACGGGAACCATTTGTCCAGCGGCAACCAGGTCGGGAAGCGGGCAGCAAAATCACAAGTCGCGAACGGAGAAGGATGCAGCTGGATCATGGTGTGTTCCCATGACAGACGGATCCCTTCATAAGCGCTGTAAATCCAGATGAGAATACCGGCATAACGTAACCAGGTGGAAGGGGCGATAGCACCGACCAGGCCAGCTGCCAGAATACCCATCAACGCACAGCGTTCATAAATACACATGACACAAGGTTTAAGAAGCATCACGTGTTGGAAATACAACGCGACCAGCTCAAGAGCCAGGGCGGTAAGAGCCATCAGAAGCCATGCACCGCGGCCTTGAGAACAGCGGTTAAGATATTGCAACATAGTAAATTTTCCCTGCAGTTAGCTACTGAGACGCAGTGTAAACCAATTGCTCTCTGCTGCCAGCCTGTCAGAATAAATATTAGGTAAAAAAATAATATGAACCGGACTTTTCACGATTAATTTCGGTAATTTTCAAGATTACAAGGTTCCAGAAAATTACCGGGTACGACTTCGGGATCAGTGAGGCATGAGCAATTCACTGGCCGGTGGTAAACTCAGCCATCCCATATTCGTAAACCACTGCGTCATATCCGGCAGCAGATATTGTACGCACAGCAAACCTACCAGCGTCATCACAACCGTGTAAGGCAGCGCCATCCAGACCATTCTTCCGTAAGAAAGCCGGATAAGCGGAGCAAGGGCAGAAGTCAGCAGGAACAGGAATGCCGCCTGACCGTTGGGAGTGGCCACAGAGGGCAGGTTTGTCCCGGTATTGATCGCGACCGCCAGCAGTTCGAACTGCTTCAGGTCAATCACGCCATTAACCAGTGCCGATTTCGCTTCATTGATATAAACCGTGCCGACAAAAACGTTATCAGAAACAGAAGAAAGCAATCCGTTGAACAGATAAAACAATGACAGCTGGTTTGAAGGCGCTGACTGAAGCACATAGTGAATGATGGGAGTGAACAGATGCTGTTCGATAATCACGGCGACGATGGCAAAAAAGACAGTCAGCAGGGCGGTGAAGGGCAGGGAATCCTGGAAAGCTTTACCAATCGCATGTTCATCCGTCACACCGCAAAACGCAGTAGCAAAGATAATGACCGTCAGGCCGATCAACCCGACTTCTGCCAGATGGAAAGCCAGCGCGATAATAAGCCACACACCTATAACGACCTGCACCGCCAGCTTAATGCGTTCCTGTTTGGTAATATTCTCGCTGTTTTTCTGATCGAACTTTTTGAGTACTTCATACACCGGATGCGGCAATTTTGCGCCATAACCAAACAGACGGAAGCGTTCGACCAGCCCGCACACCACGAAACCACAGATAAACACCGGCACGGTAACCGGAGACATGCGGATCAGGAAATCGACAAACTGCCAGTCAGCGCTTTTGGCGATAATCAGGTTCTGCGGCTCACCTACCATTGTCATCACGCCGCCGAGCGCAGTACCTACGCCTGCATGCATCATCAGGCTGCGTAAGAACGCACGGAACTGTTCCAGCACAGCCTGGTGCTGCTGATTACCCGTAAACGTGCTGTCGTCGGTCACGTCCGCGCTTTCACTCTGATTTGAGGCGAAATTGTGGTAAATCGAATAGAACCCGACTGAAACACTGATCACCACGGCGATAACTGTCAGGGCATCGAGGAAGGCAGAAAGAAAAGCGGCAGCAAAACAAAAGGCCATCGACAGCGCAATTTTATTTCTCAGATTCAGCAGCAGTTTGGTAAAAACGGTCAGCAGCAACTGCTTCATAAAGTAGATGCCCGCCACCATAAAAATCAGCAGCAGGATGACTTCGAGGTTGGCCGAAATCTCTTCGCGAATGCGCTCTGCGGTGGTCATACCGATCATGACCGCTTCGATAGCCAGCAGACCGCCCGGCTGGAGAGGATAGCATTTGAGCGCCATACCCAGTGTAAAAATGAACTCGACGACCAGCAGCCATCCGGCTAAAAACGGGCTGACCAGAAAGAAAATCAACGGGTTAATAATCAAAAACGTCAGAATGGTAATTTTGTACCAGTTAGGGGACTGCCCCAAAAAGTTTTTTATAAATGCGCGACCGTAGGTTGTTTCCATATTCCCCAGATTTCCTTTGTCTGTAATTTTCAGTTGTATCAAAAGCATGGGTCAGTGTAATTGTCTGACTGAAATTTTCCACCCGAAAGGGCTGCCTGGTAAACCATTAAGAAATTTGAAATTCTGCAAACCCCTGCACAGTTTCAACATTTGTTCGGCCTGACGGCTATAACCGGCGTTTTTCATCTGGTATGATGAGCTGAACTATATCCCCAATAAAAGTCCCACACGGAACGACAAACACATGGTTATTAAGGCACAAAGTCCTGCCGGTTTTGCCGAAGAGTATATCATCGAAAGTATCTGGAACAGTCGCTTCCCTCCAGGCTCAATTTTGCCCGCCGAGAGAGAACTTTCAGAACTCATTGGCGTGACCCGAACCACATTGCGTGAGGTGTTACAGCGGCTTGCCCGGGATGGCTGGTTGACAATTCAGCACGGAAAACCGACCAAAGTGAACAATTTTTGGGAAACGTCGGGCCTGAATATTCTGGAAACACTGGCGCGTCTCGATCACGAAAGCGTACCGCAGCTCATTGATAACTTGCTGTCTGTCCGTACCAATATTGCGACGATATTTATTCGAAAAGCGATGCGTAGCAATCCGGAAGAAACTCAGGAGGTACTGGCAAAAGCCAGCGAAGTTGAAGATCATGCCGAGGCCTTTACGGCGCTCGATTACGGTATTTTCCGTGGTCTGGCCTTTGCTTCCGGCAACCCGATTTACGGGCTGATCATCAACGGATTACGCGGATTATATACCCGCGTCGGACGTTATTACTTCTCCAATCCTGAAGCGCGTAAACTGGCGATCACTTTCTACAAAAAACTGTCTGACATCTGCCACGAAAAAAGTTACGAGCAGATAGTTGATTGCGTCCGTATTTATGGCCGTCAGAGTGGTGAAATCTGGCACAGCATGCAGAGCGCGATGCCAGGTGACTTAACGGAACAAAAACACCGTTAATTTCCGAACTTTTTGGAAACGCTGATGAAAGTGATGGCAACCTGTGTAAAGCCGGTTACCTCAAAGTCGACAGGTCTGGGCAGTTAGTTGTTTCCGTTCTAAAGCACAACGGCCAGCATTGCTGGCCGTTGTGCTTTAGAGAAGGTTGTGTAAGTAATTTCATTTACATATATTAAAGTTACTCTGGTTCAAATCAGGACGTTTAGACATAAACAAACAACAACCGGGTATTTTAGGGATTAGTTGCATATTTTTTTTCACATTAGCCCGAACACATGCATTTCCTTCTTTATGACCTAAAAATGTTAGAGAAGGGTCGGCACCATTTTTAAGTAAAAAAATCGCAAAATCAGTATTATTTTTCCATATAGAGATTAGTAACGCTGTATCAATGGGCGGGGAATTTCTTGTCGAGTTTACATTGGCACCACGCGAAATCAAAAACTCTGCAATTTCTTGATGCACCTTAGTTCCATAATATGCCGCTGTCATCAATGGTGTCCCATTATAATTTCCTAAGATACCATTTACATCGGCTTTTGTTTCATTAACCAGGAAGTATACCGCCTCAGTATTTCCTCTTCCTATCGCAACCTCCAATGCATGATTCCGATCAGGTATCATTACTGTTTTGCATTGCAAAGCATCTTTAGGTTTACATTTTTTATTTTGTAGACATTTTTCGCAAAATTCCCATCGTGACTTCAGGCCATTTATTGTGGTTGGCGAAGCAGCAAGCGAACTTAGGTAGAAATTCCTTTCATAATCGTCACAAGATACGAGTAATGATGCAATAATAATTAATAAAACAACAATCGATTTTGACATCATAATTTCACCAGTGTTTACTTGAAGATATAATATCCCAAATGTTTGTTATATTTTCTTGGCTATTGAATAATACAAGGTGCCATTAATTTTTTTTGACTTGCATTCAATTGGTTACGTGTTCTTTGAAATTAATTTTTTGAAGCTGCCTCCTTTTGCGCAGCGTCATATGCTGGTCCCCCTTTTTTCTCTACTGCAATCTGATAAATACCGGACATTACGTAACAACTATTGAGGATTTCTTCTACATTAGGTATGCCTTTAAGAGCCTCGTCGCATGCGAGCACTATATTTTTACCTAACTCGACATCACATAAGGCTTTATCTTTACCCAAAGTGCCATAGCAATTGTCATGAATCCCGCAAGCATTTGTAAAATCTGCTCCATACATACGATCCGGAACATATTTATCAGTACCTGCATCACCACAGCCGGCCCCCCAAGGCTGGCCGTCAGGTCGCACGGAAGGTGCTGGCATGGAAGTGGCCCCAGGTATTGCTAATTTACTCCCTGTTTTTTTTGTCAGGATATCCCAGCCTGCTAATCCAAGAGGGTCAACCTGTTCTATCGGATTATTTGTATATGAATACCCATTCCATCCCCCTCTCAACCCAATCGGATCCTGCGTGATATACCGCCCCTGCGCTGGGTCATAATAGCGGTGCCGGTTATAATGCAGCCCCGACTCTTCATCGTATTGCTGGCCCTGCATGCGGATGGCCTGGCGGAGTCTTTGCGGGTTGTCGCAGCTTTGTACGTTCCCCCAGACGTCGATTTCCGCGCTCCATTCTACCTTGCCATTTTTGTGATTAATCAGCCCGACTGGCGTCCCCAGAGGGTCGCAGTGGAACAGGTGCAGGGCCATTTCGGCGCTTTCCGGCAGCGGGTCGACCCACAGCGCGATGTTTTCTGCCTTCAGGCTGACGGAGGCCAGCCACTGGTGATTCGCCTCGCTCACCTGATTGCGGCGGATTTCCTGCTCAATCACGTTAAAGCGCTCATGAATATCCGGCGGGAACACGCCGCCCGCGTCCTCTTCGAGCTTTTCCGCCAGCGTGCGGTGGCTGTCTTCTGCCCGCGCGTGCTCGGCGCGCAGCAGCGGCACGAAGCTGCCGGGGTGATAAATGGTGTGCAGCTGGATGTCGCGGTTTTCGGTCAGCACCAGCCGGTCACCGTCCCAGCCGAACCAGGTGTTTTGCGTGTCGGTTTCCTGCGTTTGCGGATTGAGCGTGCTCACCTGCTTGCCAACGCGCCGCCCGAGCGGGTCATAAATATAGCGCGCTCGTGTCGTGGTCTGGCCGTTCTCTTCAATGCTAAAGCGCGTCAGCCGGTGCGCGCGGTCATAGGCAAAGCGGTGAACCGCCTCATCGTCGTGCGACCGCTGCACCCAGCCCGCGTAATAAGGCCGCTTTGCGGTCAGATCCCCCCAGACATCGTATTCATACTGATACCTTTCATCGTGCTGAATACGGTTGCCCTGCCAGACCGGAAGCTCGTATATCGGAGCCGGATGCGTATCATGATGCGTGAGCGTTCGGTTGCCCGCCGGGTCGGTCAGGGTGGTCAGCACGCCCGCCGGTGAGCTGACGCTGTGCAGCCTGCCCGCGGGCGTGTAGCGGTAAAAATGGTCGCCGCCGCCGGTGGACATCTGCGTCATCTGTCCGGCGGTGTTGTAGTGATAATTGCGGGTTAGATGACTGCCTGATAAAGCGTGTTGCCCGGCAAGTTGCCCTGTGCGGGAATAGGTTTTCCCGGACTGCCAGTCATGACCGAACTGCCGCGTGGTCTCCCGGTGCAGTTTGTCGCGGGCGAGTTCCAGCAGGACGTCGTCGCCGAGCCTGACGCCCAGCAGATGGCCGGGGCCGTACGTCTGCCAGCGAATATCCGCCAGGCCGTCGCAGGTTAAAGACGACTCAACGCCGCGCGGGTCGAACTGCCGCCGGACGGTGTGCTGCCACAGCAGGTCGCCGCTGGCGTTGTGGATAATCTGCCGCTCGCCGGTAAGATTGTCGTTGGCGTCGTACTGAAAGCGCACGCTGACCAGATGGGTCTCGCTGCGGTGGCCGGTTTCCAGCACGCGACCGGCGGCGTCGTAGCGCCACAGCACCTCGTCGGGGCCGTCGCTGAGGTCGGGACGCTGCTGGCGGACGAGCTGACCGTCGTCGTCGTAGTGCCAGAGGGTAGTCAGCCCGGCGTCGTCGCTCTGAACCAGCTGACCGGCGGCGTTATACTGATAAGCTTGAGTGCGCCCGTCAAAGCCGGTCTCCTGCGTCAGCCGGTCCATCACGTCATAGCTGAAGCGGGTCTCGGCACCGTTTTCATTGACCAGGCGGACAAGCCTGCCCGCGCTGTCGAATTCGGTGCGGCGCGTTAAGCCGCCGTCACTTTGGCTTGCCGGATTGCCGCGGGCATCGTAGGTCTGCACACTTTTGCTGCCGTCAGGCCGGGTAACCGAAATTACGTCACCGGCCTCATTGTACTGCCAGAGGGTTTTTGCCCCCGCGCTATCTTCGCCCGATATTCTTCTGCCGCGCGCGTCATATTCAAACCGGGTGGTCATGCCTTCTTCATGCAGGATTTCCACCTGCTGGCCGTCGCGGTTGTAGCGGTAGGTGGTTTTATAGCCGGAGCAGTCGGTGAAACTTTTCAGCAGGCCGTATTTATTCCATTCCAGTTCCTGCCTGCCGCCCGCGGCGTCTTCCGTGGCGCACGGCTGCGCACTGTTTTCATCCGCGTAGTGATAGCGGCGGGTCTGGCGCAGGGCGTCGGTTTCCGCCGTCAGGCGCCCACATTCATCATACTTTTTATCCACCCGACGCCCGTCCGGCGCAATGGCGGTGACCAGCTGGCCTGCGCCGTTGTAGCTGAACTGGCTGCGCTTTTCGCCGTCGGGATGCAGAACAGCCACCAGCGCGCCGTTGGCCGGGTTTAGCTGAAATTTTGTGATGCGCCCGAGGCTATCGGTCTGCGAGGTCAGCCGCCCCTGCGTATCAAAGGTGCTCTGCGTACTGCTGCCGTCGGGCTGCTCAAGCTTCACCACCCGGCGTAATCCGCGTTCGCCCTCGAAGTGGTAGACGCGCACGCGCCCGAGGCTGTCGGTGACGCGGGTCTGGTCAGAACTGTATTCAAACTGATAGTTCAGGCCGCCGGGATTCGCCTGCGAAATGACTTTGCCGGAGGCATCATCGTAAACGTAGCGCGTTGCGGGGCGTCCGGCGTACTGGTGCGCAACCATCAGGCCGGTATATTCAGGGTGCCAGTCAAAGCGGCGGACGATTTCTCCGGCGCGGTCGTAGACGGTTTTCAGCTCACCGCGCGGCGTGTAGTCATAGCGGACCAGCGGTTTGTCGGGCAAATCCGGGAAGCTTAAATCTTTCACCAGCCAGACGGCGGCTAAGCGCACGCCCGAATCGTCGCCCCAGCCGGTGTTCGGCGAGGGTCTGAAGTCCGGAATCCGCGCCAGCTCAAGGCGAAAACGCCGTCCGGCGCTGTCAGTGACGCCGGTAATGTGCCCGGCAAACTCACCCTGCGTATCGCGGTGATAGCGCAGCGTATTGCCGAAGCGGTCGGTTAATCCGAGCAGTTCGCGCGAGGCAGGCAGAGGGCGCGGCAGCTCGTCCTGCGCCGTTTCGGGAAGTTGAACGCCGCTTAAAATCCACCACGGACCGGTGGCGTCGTTCGCCACGAAATAGTCCTCCGCACTGCTGCGAAGCGCCTCCGGCAGCGCCTGCCAAAGTTTGCTGAGCGGATGCGCGTCACTTTGTTTATCCACGCCGCCGCGCGCCAGCCAGAGCTTTTCGCTGTTGCTGAAGGCAATCTGACCCGGCGGCAGCAGATGAAAATGCAGGCTGCGCCCGCCGTTGTCATTCAGAATCAGCTCATCAGTCCGAATTTGCAGGCGGATGTCCGCCGCCGCCGTCCAGCCGGGGCCGAACAGCCCGACCGGTGCGGGCGTATCGGTTTTATAACTGCTGTACGAACGGCTGAGGACAAACGGCAGCGCCGCGGGCAACGCGATATCGGTCTCATCCGGCAGGACTTTAGCCCCCAGCGACGGGTTAACCGGATTCCCTTCTTTGACACCGCCGGGACAGACCGAACACGCCACGCCGGTCGGCGCGCCAATCATTACGCCGAGCGAGCCCTGAACAATCGGGCCGCCAGTGGCGGTCATATCCTTCTGCCGTGCTGCCGGAAATCCGGTCATG
>NZ_QZWI01000015.1 GCF_003614975.1 Rahnella bruchi
GTAGTTCAGTTGGTTAGAATACCTGCCTGTCACGCAGGGGGTCGCGGGTTCGAGCCCCGTCCGTTCCGCCAATTATTTGATTATGCCTGCTAATTTTAGCAGGCATAATGTTAAGCGTCATTTAGGGGCGTAGCTCAGTTGGTAGAGCACCGGTCTCCAAAACCGGGTGTCGCGAGTTCGAGTCTCTCCGCCCCTGCCATATTGAAACCCTTCGCGAAAGCGAGGGGTTTTTTTTCGTCTGCAATTTGTACTCCCTTCTTCCCGCGTTCATTAATCCTCCAATAAAATCCCTTCCCTGACGACTTTTGCACCATTTACGCTCAACATGCCCCATTTTCCTGGTTGTTTTTTGTCATGTTTTGGCTGAATACATGCACTAATTGATTGTTATCCCCGTATGTGACCCCGCTCATGCTCCCTTTTTTCCAGTGTACTAAACCTAATCATCGTCCTGTGACGACAAACCGCTCCTGACATTACAGTTTTCATTCTTTTTCCTGACGTCTGGGAGCGAGAAATGAAGACTAATGTCGGGTGAACGTCCTGGCCGTACCCTACGAGTCATAACAAAAAGTAGCTCAGACTACACGCGAGGAAAGAAACATGTACAAACGCTTATTTGTGGCAGCAGCAGTGGCAACAGCACTTTGTGGCGCGGCTCACGCAGCTCCGCTGGTTGTTGGTTTTTCGCAGATCGGCTCTGAGTCTGGGTGGCGTTCTGCGGAAACAAAAGTGTCTAAGTCCGAGGCTGAAAAACGCGGTATCACGCTGAAAATTGCTGATGCACAGCAAAAACAAGAAAACCAAATTAAGGCAATCCGCTCCTTCATCGCTCAGGGCGTGGATGCCATTTTCATCGCGCCGGTTGTGGCAACTGGCTGGGCTCCTGTTCTGACGGAAGCCAAAGAAGCCAAGATCCCGGTATTCCTGTTAGACCGTACTATCGAAGTCAGTGATCCTTCCCTTTACACCGCCGCAGTCGCTTCTGACAGCGTGTATGAAGGCAAAGTGGCCGGAGACTGGTTAGTGAAAGAAGTGGCCGGTAAACCATGTAATGTTGTTGAATTACAAGGCACAGTGGGCGCCAGCGTCGCATTAAACCGTAAGCAAGGCTTTGCCGATGCACTGAAAGCTGCGCCAAACGTCAAAATTATCCGTTCGCAATCTGGTGACTTCACCCGTAGTAAAGGCAAAGAAGTCATGGAAAGCTTCATTAAGGCAGAACAAAACGGTAAGAACATTTGTGCCGTTTATGCCCATAACGATGACATGGCAATCGGTGCAATTCAGGCCATTAAAGAAGCCGGTCTGAAACCTGGCTCGCAGATCAAAATCGTTTCAATCGATGGTGTTCCTGACATATACAAAGCGATGTTAGCGGGTGAAGCGAATGCTTCTGTCGAGCTGACGCCTAACATGGCAGGCCCTGCATTTGATGCCCTGATCGCAATGAAAAAGGATGGGACTCAGCCGAAGAAATTCATTCAAACTCAGTCTGCGCTGATCCTGCCGGATATGGCTCAGAAAGAATATGACATGAAAAAAGACATGGGTTATTAAGCCGGTTTACCGGCTTGCCATTGTGGCAGGCCGGTAAAAATTATTCCCTTTTCGCCCTCTGGCGAATGCAGCAGGAGTAGTGATGTGACGGATAATCCTGGTTTTGAAACACTGCTTGAAGTCCGCGGTTTATCCGTTGAATTCCCTGGCGTGAAAGCACTGGAAAATGTCGACTTCACGCTTGAACGTGGCGAAATAGTGGCACTGTTAGGTGAAAATGGTGCGGGCAAGTCCACGATGATTAAAGCACTTACGGGTGTTTATAAGCGTTCCTCCGGACAAGTCTTCCTCAACGGAAAATCGATCGAACCTGTTAATACCGCTGATGCTCAGACGCTTGGGATTGGCACCGTCTATCAGGAAGTAAATCTCCTGCCGAACATCTCCGTAGCCGCTAATCTCTTCATCGGGCGCGAGCCAACCCGCTTCGGGCTGGTCAATCAGCGCAAGATGGAACAACAGGCTGAAACGCTTCTTGAAGGCTATGGCCTGCATCTGGATGTCAGCCAGCCTCTCTCCACGTATTCCATTGCTATCCAGCAGATCGTGGCCATTGCCCGCGCGGTGGATTTGTCTGCGCAGGTACTGATCCTCGATGAGCCCACCGCCAGCCTTGATGCCAAAGAAGTCAGCATGCTGCTCGATATTCTTGTTCAGTTACGCGAAAAAGGTGTGGGTATGATCTTCGTGACTCATTTCCTCGATCAGGTTTATCGCATCAGCGACCGGATAACTGTTTTAAGGAACGGCAAACGGGTGGGATCTGAACGTACTGTTGATCTGCCGCGTATCGATCTGGTGCCTATGATGCTGGGACACAGCTTTGATGAGAGCCTGCTAAAACGTACCGGGCACCGCAATGTGACGGGCGAGCCTTTAGTGGATTTCAGGGATTATGGTCGTCGTGGAGTGATTGAAAATTTCGATCTGAAAGTGCGGCGTGGCGAAATTGTGGGCCTGGCCGGATTGCTGGGATCAGGGCGAACAGAAACCGCGCAGTTGATCTTCGGTATCAAGGGACATGACAGCGGCAGCGCACAGGTCGATGGTAAATCAGAAACCATCAGCACGCCCCGAAAGGCTGCGAAGCTTGGATTTGGTTACTGTCCGGAAGATCGCAAGACCGATGGCATTATCGGGGCCGCTACAGTGCGTGAAAATATCATTCTTGCCTTACAGGCACAGCGCGGCTGGTTGCGCCCTCTACCGATGAAAGAGCAGCATCAGATCGCCGAAAAATTTATCAAACTGCTCGGTATCCGCACACCCGGAACAGAGCAGGAAATTCAGTATCTCTCCGGGGGTAATCAGCAGAAAGTGCTTCTTTCCCGCTGGCTGGCGACCAACCCCCGTTTCCTCATTCTTGACGAGCCAACCCGCGGCATTGATGTAGGGGCTCATGCAGAAATCATCCGGCTCATTGAGAAACTTTGCGATGAAGGGTTGGCCTTACTGGTCATTTCATCCGAACTGGAAGAGCTGTCAGGGTATGCCGACCGCATCGTGGTGTTACGCGACCGGCGACATGTTACCGAAATTGAGCAGGCTGAGATCTCCGTGCCAGCCATTATGAAAGCCATTGCGGCGCAATGAGGAGATATCAATGAGCAACAGGAGTCTGCCAATGACGGGAAGACCGCGCAAAGTAAGATTTGTGTTTCCTAAAGGTGCCACGCAAATCGGCGCCTTTATCGCAATATTAGTGATCGACAGTCTGGTCGCCCCCGGATTTTTCTCTATTCATATTCAGGATGGCCGTCTGTTTGGCAGCCTGGTGGACATATTCAATCGCGGCGCGCCCGTCGCATTGCTGGCTCTGGGAATGACGCTGGTTATCGCCACCGGCGGTATCGACCTTTCCGTTGGGGCTGTGATGGCAATAGCGGGCGCAACGGCAGCGACCATGACCGTTCAGGGATATCCGCTGGCGATAGTATTACTGGCGTCGATTGGTGTCGGCGCGATATGCGGCTTGTGGAATGGATTTCTGGTCGCAGTCCTGCAAATACAACCCATTGTTGCCACGCTGATGCTGATGGTCGCGGGAAGGGGTATCGCACAGCTGATTACTGAAGGGCAGATCGTCACGTTTGAACACAACGGTTTATCGCAGTTTGGCAGCGGTTCTCTGTTCTATCTGCCGATGCCGGTGATAATTGCCGTCGTCATGCTGGTACTGGTATGGGCATTGACCCGCAAAACGGCGCTCGGACTGTTTATTGAATCTGTCGGTATCAACATTCGTTCTGCTTACAACGCCGGTGTAAATGCCCGTTTGGTCCTGATTTCCACTTACGTTATCTGTGGTATTTGCGCAGCCGTCGCGGGCGTTATCGTGACGGCTGATATCCGTGGGGCGGACGCCAATAACGCCGGATTATGGCTGGAGCTCGACGCCATTCTGGCCGTCGTCATTGGGGGGGGCTCGTTGCTGGGCGGCCGCTTCAACCTGCTTCTTTCGGTAGTCGGTGCGCTGATTATTCAGGGGATGAACACCGGTATTCTGCTTTCCGGCTTTAAACCCGAATTTAATCTGGTACTTAAAGCTCTGGTGGTTCTCGCCGTACTGGTGGTTCAGTCGCCCCGGGTTTCACTCAGTAATCTGTTCCGGAGGAAGGGATAATGCTTAAAAGAAATCTGCCCCTGCTGATTACTATCGTGGTTTTCCTGGCCGGATATGCTTACTGCTTCACGCAGTTTCCGGGCTTTGCGTCCACGCGCGTATTCTTTGATTTACTGACGGACAACGCTTTTCTCGGCATTGTCGCCGTCGGTATGACGTTCGTTATCCTCTCCGGTGGCATCGACCTGTCAGTAGGCTCTGTTATCGCGTTTACCGGGGTTTTGCTGGCCAAACTGATCGGCGCTTACGGGGTTGCACCGGGTTACGCTTTTGTCATTGTCCTGCTGATGGGCGCGTTATTTGGTGCGCTGATGGGATGGATCATTGATACGCTGAAACTGCCGGCTTTCATCATCACGCTGGCGGGCATGTTTTTTGTCCGTGGGATGAGTTTTATCGTCTCGGAAGAATCGTTACCGATTAATCATCCGGTTTATGATTTTCTCGCCAATTACGCCTGGAAAATGCCCGGTGGTGGGCGTTTCACTTTACTGGCTCTGGTGATGCTGCTGGTGGTACTGGGCGGGATTATTCTGGCGCATCGCACACGATTTGGTAACAACGTCTACGCCGTCGGCGGAAGTAATGTATCGGCTGCGCTGATGGGGGTGCCGGTTCGTCGTACCACGATTTATATTTACATGCTCTCAAGCACGCTGGCCGTGTTATCCGGCATTATTTTCTCGCTGTATACGTCAGCGGGTTACGCACTTGCCGCCAGCGGTGTAGAACTCGATGCTATCGCTTCTGTCGTCATCGGCGGCACGTTGCTGAGCGGCGGCGTAGGCACAGTGTTAGGCAGCCTTTTTGGCGTGCTCATTCAGGGGCTGATTCAGACTTACATTACCTTCGATGGCACGCTCAGCTCATGGTGGACCAAAATCGTGATGGGCGTTTTGCTGTTCATCTTCATCGGATTGCAAAAAGGGATGGGCACCTTCTGGACAGCCAGAAGAGCACGTCATCCGAGGCCGGAACCGTCCTGAATCAGAACGGCTTCAGAAATTAGTGAGCAGCGGTGTTTTGAGTAACTGGCGGATCAGAACCTGTTGATCGCTGGTTTGCAGCCAGACGGCGTACAGCGGGCGGATCACCGGAGGGATGTCTTCATGCGCTGCCAGCTGAGGATATTCCTTTGCCCAATGTGCGGGCAGGAAAGCGCAACCCCCGGTGTTTTCCAGCAACTGACGTGTCAGATGCGCAGACGTTGTGGTCAGCACCGGTTCCTGATCGCTGTTTTGCAGCTTTTCCTGTTGCGGAAAATCTGCGCCCCATTCCAGTTTCACATACGGCGGATGCTCTTGCCTGACCGTTTTCTGTGATGAAAAAAGTCGTAACGAGAAATTACCTAGCAGCTGGCTTGAAAGCTCATCCATCTTTGGCGGTTCAGTAGTGATCAGTAAATCCAGTTGTCTTTCATGCAATTGTTTTACCAGCGATTGGCGAAGGGCGATGCGTGCCTCGAGTCTCAGCGTGCCACGCTGGGTGTAAAGCGACTGCATCCAAGGTGTCAGATAGGCTTCCCAAAGTGAGGCCGTGGCACCAATCGACAACTCAGTGTGCTGTAACGAGCGCACCACCTCTTTTTTCGCCATTTGCCAGGTCGACATCAGATTCTCTGCATAAGGCAGCAGACGCTCTCCTGCGGGCGTTAAGCGGATGTTATTGCGATGCCGTGTGAATAAATTGGCGCCAAGTTGGGTTTCCAGTTGTCGGATACGAAAGCTGACAGCAGATTGCGTCAGATAAAGGGATTCCGCCGCCCGACCAAAGTGGCGAGTTCTACTGACCTCCAAAAAGGTTTTCAGTAATTCCGTGTCCAAAACTATCTCCAATATTTTTTGTCGTTAAGATTTAAATGTTTTGTTTTACACAATGTCAAGCCTAACTAATACTCCGCGCCATAACAGCACGACCATGAGAGAATTAGGAGCGTGTCAGATGGCGGAAAGCTTCACCACGACAAATCGTTTTTTTGATAATAAACATTACCCTCGCGGGTTCTCCCGGCATGGCGATTTCACCATTAAAGAAGCGCAAATGCTAGAACGTTACGGCTTTGCATTTAACGAGCTGGATCTGGGAAAACGTGAGCCTGCTAACGACGAAGAAAAACTGTTCCTGGAGGTTTGCCGCGGTACGCGTGAACCTGTGACAGATGCAGAGAAAGTGTGGAACAAATACATTGTCCGCACCCGTCGTCCGAAGAAATTCCACACGTTGTCTGGCGGTAAACCGCAGGCTGACGCTGTAGAAGACTACACGGAAAGCGATGACTAATGAAACGGGGCGATGCCCCGTTTTTTTATGCCAGACTCTTATGCAGAGTTAACAATAGCCTATCCATGCTGCGATAGCTCAATGCCTCAGCAATATGTCTTCGTTCAATCGCTTCCACGCCCCCCAAATCAGCCAATGTTCTCGCGACTTTCAGAATGCGGTGCCAGGCTCTGACCGATAATCCCAGTTTATGCAGTACCTCTTCGAGAAATTCCGCATCCGCTTTGGTTAATACGCAATACATTTCCACTTCGCTGCTGCTCAGATGGGCGTTGATTTTGCCCGCGCGTTTTAACTGAATCTCTCTGGCGAACAGCACCCGTTCCCGCACTTGTCCACTACTTTCCCGGAGGGTGGGAGTATGGTTTTGCTGACTCAAAATGCCGGGCGGCAGCAGCGGGACTTCAATAGAAAGATCGAACCGGTCAAGGAAAGGCCCGGAAAGACGGCTCAGATAGCGTAAAACCTGCTGTGGCGGCGTGCGGTTATGGATGCCCTGATAATGCCCGGTCGGACTGGGATTCATCGCGGCAATCAGCTGCGCTCTTGCCGGATAGCGGACTTTCGCCCTTGCGCGGGAAATGGTGATTTCCCCGGATTCCATCGGCTGGCGTAAAGCATCCAGAACCTGCCGCTGAAATTCAGGTAGTTCGTCAAGAAACAGCACACCGTTATGTGCCAGCGATATTTCTCCCGGTCTGGGCAGCGAGCCACCGCCTACCAGCGCACTCATCGACGTGCTGTGATGCGGCGCCCTGAATGGACGTACGCGTGAAAACCCGCCGTCTTCTTCCGGGTTATACACCAGACTGGCGATGGCAGCGGTTTCTAACTTTTCCTCATTGGTCAGCGGCGGTAATAATCCCGGCAACCGGCTCGCCAGCATAGTTTTTCCGGTGCCCGGCGGTCCTATCAGCAACAAGTTATGGCCGCCTGCCGCCGCGACCTCCAGTGCGCGCTTAGATTGTTCCTGTCCGATGATCTCCGAAATGTCCGGCTGATGTGCCTGAACCGGCGAATGAGCGGAAAATTCGATGGCAGGCAAATTGTCTTCGCCCTGCAAAAATGCACAGACCTGCAGCAAATGCCCGGCAACTTTTGCCACGCCGGGATCAAGCAGCGTCATTTCCGTTTGATTATTTTGCGGCAGGATCAATATCCGGCCCGCTTTCTGCGCCTCCAGTGCTGCCGGAATTGCGCCATTCACGCTGCGCAATGCACCGGAAAGCCCGAGTTCTCCCACAAACTCGTACTCCTCAAGCTTATCCCCCTGAAGTTGCTCAGAGGCCACCAGAATCGCCAGCGCAATGGATAAATCGTACCGGCCACCTTCTTTAGGTAAATCGGCAGGCGCAAGATTCACGGTGATGCGTTTTGCCGGAAAGGTGAATCCGCAGTTGATGATGGCGCTGCGCACCCGATCCCTGGCTTCTTTGACAGTGGTTTCAGGTAAACCGACCAGTGTCAGAGCCGGTAAACCGTTGCTGATATGTACCTCGACCGAGACGCCGGGCGCCTGAACACCCAGTGAGGCGCGGGTATGCACCACGGCTAATGTCATGCTGATTCCTTTGCTGTGAGATTTCCTGACGGCAGCATGCCTGAGCCTGAAACTTTTTCGGGGAGAAGATTTGCACGATGCGTACTATCACGGATAAATATTTTGTAAGTCAGCCGTTTAGCAGGGAGTAATGCGAGGTGCGCCGCAACCTCAGCAATACTCATTAACAGTTTGATGTCTTCGGAAACAAATTAGGCCGCTAATTAAGTTGCTGGTTATACAGGCTGAGGTGTTTAATTTGATTGTATTTAACAATAAATAAACAAATGCGAATCATTGATTAACATCTCGCGGCCTTACTGAGGGTTTTCCGGAACGCTACGGTGAGCGCATAACCTACAGCTATTCCGGAATAGGGATACACCCATGTTTGGTTGGACTTCTCGGCAGCGTAACGTTGCCATCGCCAGCTTCCTCAGCTGGACTCTTGATGCCTTTGACTTCTTCGTTCTGGTCTTCCTGCTCAGTGATATTGCCACGGCGTTTCAGGTGGATATCAAACAGGTTACGCTGGCTATTCTGCTGACGCTGGCCGTGCGGCCCATTGGCGCGCTGCTTTTCGGGCGTGCGGCGGAAAAATACGGGCGCAAGCCGGTGCTGATGGTCAACATCGCGCTGTTTTCATTCTTCGAACTGTGTACTGCGGCGGCACCTTCGCTGACGGTATTCCTCATCCTTCGCGTTATTTACGGCATAGCGATGGGCGGTGTCTGGGGCGTGGCTTCTTCGCTGGCGATGGAAACGATTCCTGACCGTTCACGCGGTCTGATGTCCGGGATTTTCCAGGCAGGTTATCCGTTTGGTTATCTTCTGGCCGCTGTGGTGTATGGCTTGCTGTTTAACGTGGTGGGCTGGCGCGGAATGTTTGTGATAGGTGCGGTGCCGATTTTCCTGCTGCCCTTTATCTGGTTCAAAGTGCAGGAATCACCGGTCTGGCTGGCGGCGCGGGAACGCAACGAAAGCACGGCCCTGATGCCGGTGTTGAAGAAAAACTGGAAGCTGTGCGTCTATCTCGTGGTGCTGATGGCAGGCTTTAATTTCTTCAGCCATGGTACGCAAGATCTCTATCCTACATTCCTGAAGGTTCAGCATGGTTTCGATGCACATACCGTCAGTTTAATTGCCATAAGCTACAACATCGCGTCAATTATTGGCGGGGTCTTCTTCGGTGCGCTTTCTGAAAAGATTGGTCGTAAGAAAGCCATTATCATCGCCGCGCTGCTTTCCCTGCCGGTCATTCCCTTATGGGCATTCTCCGGCGGTTCGTGGATGCTGGGGCTCGGGGCGTTTCTGATGCAGTTTATGGTGCAGGGCGCATGGGGCGTGGTGCCAACCTATCTTACCGAACTGGTGCCCGCCAACACGCGCGCCGTTCTGCCGGGGTTCGTCTACCAGCTCGGGAATCTGATTGCGTCAGTGAATGCGACACTTCAGGCCTACATTGCCGAAAGTCACGGACATAATTACGGACTGGCGATGGCTATTGTAGCCGGTACCGTCGCCATTCTGATTTCTGTTCTGGTGGCATTTGGCCGGGATACCCGCGGAAAAGCCATTGCCGGAGCAATAAATAATCAGGCGGTCAATGATCACGCTAAGGTTTGATTTATCTGACGATTTCTTGCGGATTGTGCAACGGACTGCAAATAATAACGCAAGAAAAGTGTTGTCATTAAATAGCTGACTGTGATAACTCTGTAGGTAATCGTTCGCAATATGAATTTCAGAAACCTAAAAATGAAAGCCCTTCTCCTCGTAGTTAGCCTAGTCGTGATTAGCGTGGTGGTGATTATTATCCCACCGTGCGGGGCTGCACTTGGACGAAGAAAGGCTTATTAAACAAGCCTGAAACTGAAAAGAAACCCCGCACCGAAAGGTCCGGGGTTTTTTTTTGGGTCAGGAATTTCAGAGAACAGTGAAGCGGGGTCGGAAAATGAGCAACAGCATAATATTCTGCACTTGTCGCAAAAAGGCAGGAGAATAAGGATGAATGGAGCACAGTGGGTAGTACAAGCGTTGCGTGCGCAGGGTGTAAATACAGTATTTGGTTATCCTGGCGGGGCAATCATGCCGGTATACGATGCATTGTATGACGGCGGCGTGGAACACCTTCTGTGCCGGCATGAGCAGGGCGCCGCAATGGCGGCCATCGGTTATGCCCGTTCAACCGGTAAAGTCGGGGTGTGTATCGCCACTTCCGGCCCTGGCGCGACCAACCTGATCACCGGTCTGGCCGACGCCTTGCTCGACTCCGTTCCTCTGGTTGCCATCACCGGTCAGGTCGGTTCTGCCTTCATCGGTACCGATGCGTTTCAGGAAATTGACGTTTTAGGTTTATCCCTGGCCTGCACCAAACACAGCTTCCTGGTCGAATCGCTGGACGCACTGCCGGAAATCATGGCTGAAGCGTTTGCCATCGCCACGTCCGGGCGTCCGGGTCCGGTTCTGATCGACATCCCGAAAGACATTCAGCTGGCGACCGGCGAACTGCCACCGCATCTGCTGGCGGTGGAAGAGATTTTCCCGCACCCGATAGCTGAACTGGAACAGGCCAGCGCGATGATCGCCGCAGCACAAAAACCGATGGTTTACGTCGGCGGCGGTGTGGGCATAGCACAGGCGGTTCCGGCGTTACGTGAATTCATTTCAGCCACAGGAATTCCGTCTGTTGCGACCCTGAAAGGCCTGGGCGCACCGGATGCCGCTGACCCATGTTACCTGGGGATGCTCGGCATGCACGGCACCAAAGCCGCGAATCTGGCGGTTCAGTCCTGTGATTTACTGATTGCCGTCG
This sequence comes from Rahnella bruchi, assembly GCF_003614975.1. Classification (GTDB taxonomy): domain Bacteria; phylum Pseudomonadota; class Gammaproteobacteria; order Enterobacterales; family Enterobacteriaceae; genus Rahnella; species Rahnella bruchi. The sequence goes on from NZ_QZWI01000015.1 coordinate 10,819, forward strand.
GTGCACGTTTTGATGACCGGGTGACCGGGAAACTGAATACCTTCGCGCCAAACGCGGCCGTTATCCACATGGATATCGATCCCGCCGAGCTGAACAAACTGCGTCAGGCGCACGTGGCGTTGCAGGGCGATTTGAACTCCCTGTTACCGGCATTGCACCAGCCGCTGAATATCAATGCCTGGCGTGATGAAGTGATGACCCTGAAAGCACAGGGCGAATGGCGCTACGATCATCCGGGTGAAGCCATCTATGCGCCGCTGTTACTGAAACAAATCTCAGATCGTAAATCTGCCAGTACCGTCGTGACCACCGACGTCGGGCAGCACCAGATGTGGACTGCGCAGCATATGCAGTTCAGCCGCCCGGAAAACTTCATCACCTCCAGCGGTCTGGGCACGATGGGCTTTGGGGTTCCGGCTGCCGTCGGCGCACAGGTTGCCCGTCCGGACGATATGGTGATCTGCGTTTCCGGTGACGGTTCATTCATGATGAACGTTCAGGAACTGGGCACCATCAAGCGAAAACAGCTGCCCGTCAAAATACTGTTACTGGATAACCAGCGGTTAGGCATGGTCCGGCAGTGGCAGGAGTTGTTCTTTGACGGACGCTTTAGTGAAACCAACCTTTCTGATAATCCCGATTTTGTGACGCTGGCAAGCGCATTCAACATCCCCGGCCAGCGTATTCACCGTAAAGACCAAGTCGATGCCGCTCTGGATGCGTTCTTCAATAGCGAAGGCCCGTATTTGCTTCAGGTTTCCATCGACGAAAATGAGAATGTCTGGCCGCTGGTTCCACCGGGCGCAGGCAACGAAACCATGTTGGAGAAAATGTCATGATGCAGCATAACGTCTCAATCCAGGCCCGTTTCCGCCCTGAAATGTTAGAACGCGTATTACGCGTTGTTCGCCACCGTGGTTTCCAGGTGTGCGCGATGAACATGACCCCGATGGTCAATGCGGAAAACATAAATATCGAATTGACCGTTGCCAGCCAGCGCCCGGTGGATTTACTGTCTTCACAGTTACGCAAACTTATGGATGTCGCTTGTGTCGAGATCCAGCAACATACATCACAACAAATACGCGCGAATGCGTGAGTAAAGGAACGAGAGAATGACGAAGAAAGCTGATTACATTTGGTTCAATGGCGAGATGGTTCCGTGGGCAGAAGCAAAAGTTCACGTCATGTCACACGCACTGCATTACGGCACTTCCGTATTCGAAGGCGTGCGTTGCTACGACTCCCACAAAGGGCCGGTCGTATTCCGTCACCGTGAACATATGCAGCGTCTGCGCGATTCCGCAAAAATCTACCGTATGCCGGTTTCTCAGAGCGTGGATGAGCTGATGGAAGCTTGCCGCGAGACCCTGCGCAAAAACAATCTGGTCAGCGCGTATATCCGTCCGCTGGTGTTTGTCGGCGATGTGGGTATGGGCGTTAACCCACCGGATGGCTACAAAACTGACGTGATCATCGCCGCTTTCCCATGGGGCGCATATCTGGGTGAAGAAGCGCTGGAGCAGGGTATCGACGCGATGGTGTCTTCCTGGAACCGCGTTGCTGCGAACACTATCCCGACAGCGGCAAAAGCCGGTGGTAACTACCTGTCCTCATTGCTGGTCGGCAGCGAAGCACGTCGCCACGGTTATCAGGAAGGTATCGCACTGGACGTTCACGGTTATGTGTCTGAAGGCGCTGGCGAAAACCTGTTTGAAGTGAAAGAGGGCATTCTGTTTACGCCTCCGTTTACCTCTTCCGCCCTGCCGGGTATCACCCGCGACGCTATTATTAAACTGGCGAAAGACATGGGCCTGGAAGTGCGTGAACAAGTTCTGTCCCGTGAATCTCTGTATCTGGCAGACGAAGTCTTCATGTCCGGTACCGCCGCAGAAATCACGCCAGTTCGCAGTGTTGACGGCATTCAGGTCGGCATCGGCAAACGTGGTCCGGTCACCAAACAAATTCAGGATGCGTTCTTCGGCTTGTTCACAGGCAAAACCGAAGACAAATGGGGTTGGCTGGATCCAATCAACCCACAATAATTTTAAGAATGAAATTCAGCAGGCAGCGATTTCGCAGCCTGCTAAACAGAAATGATTTGGAGTGAACAGAGCATGCCTAAGTACCGTTCCCACACCACGACACATGGCCGCAACATGGCTGGTGCCCGCGCTTTATGGCGTGCCACCGGCATGACCGATGACGATTTCGGCAAACCGATTATTGCTGTCGTCAACTCATTCACCCAGTTCGTTCCGGGCCACGTGCATTTGCGTGACTTGGGTAAACTGGTTGCCGAGCAAATTGAAGCGTCCGGCGGCGTAGCGAAAGAATTCAACACTATCGCCGTGGATGACGGGATCGCCATGGGTCATGGCGGCATGCTGTATTCACTGCCTTCCCGTGAGCTGATCGCAGACTCCGTGGAATACATGGTTAACGCGCACTGCGCCGATGCCATGGTGTGTATTTCCAACTGCGACAAAATCACGCCGGGAATGCTGATGGCGTCACTGCGCCTGAACATTCCGGTGATCTTCGTTTCCGGCGGTCCGATGGAAGCCGGTAAAACTAAGCTGTCTGACAAAATCATCAAACTTGACCTGGTCGATGCGATGATTCAGGGCGCAAACCCGAACGTCAGCGATGCCGACAGCGAGCAAATCGAGCGTTCTGCCTGTCCGACCTGCGGTTCCTGTTCCGGTATGTTTACCGCCAACTCCATGAACTGTCTGACCGAAGCGCTGGGCCTGTCTCAGCCGGGTAACGGTTCATTGCTGGCGACCCACGCCGACCGCCGTGACCTGTTCCTGAACGCCGGTCGTCGCATCGTTGAGCTGACCAAGCGTTATTACGAGCAGGACGACGCCAGTGCGTTGCCGCGCAACATCGCCAGCAAAGCCGCATTCGAAAACGCCATGATCCTGGATATCGCCATGGGCGGTTCCACCAATACCGTTCTGCACCTGCTGGCTGCGGCGCAGGAAGGCGAAATCGAATTCGACATGACCGACATCGACCGGCTGTCACGCAAAGTACCGCATCTGTGTAAAGTCGCGCCAAGCACCCAGAAATACCATATGGAAGACGTTCACCGTGCCGGTGGCGTGCTGGCCATTTTGGGCGAACTGGATCGTGCCAATCTTCTGAACCGCGACGTGAAGAACATTCTCGGCCTGACCCTGAACCAGACGCTGGATCAGTACGACATCATGCTGACCAAAGACGAAGCGGTGAAAAAAATGTTCCGTGCGGGCCCGGCCGGTATCCGCACCACTCAGGCATTCTCACAGGATTGCCGTTGGGACACGCTCGATGATGACCGTGCTGAAGGCTGTATCCGCTCGCTGGAACACGCGTTCAGCAAAGACGGTGGTCTGGCCGTGCTTTACGGCAACATCGCCGAAGCAGGAAGCATCGTTAAAACCGCTGGCGTGGATGCATCCAATCTGACCTTCCGTGGTCCGGCAAAAGTTTACGAAAGCCAGGACGATGCCGTTTCCGCAATTCTCGGTGGCAAAGTGGTGTCCGGCGACGTGGTGGTTATCCGTTACGAAGGGCCAAAAGGCGGGCCGGGCATGCAGGAAATGCTGTATCCGACCACTTACCTGAAATCCATGGGTCTCGGCAAAGAATGTGCGTTGATCACCGACGGTCGTTTCTCCGGCGGTACCTCGGGTCTGTCTATCGGCCACGTTTCTCCGGAAGCGGGCAGCGGTGGTCTGATTGCACTGGTTGAAGATGGCGACATCATCGATATCGATATTCCAAACCGCAAAATGGTGCTGGACGTTCCTGCGGCGGAACTGGCTGCACGTCACGAAGCCGAGCTGGCTCGCGGCGACAAAGCCTGGACGCCGAAGAACCGCGAACGAGTGGTTTCTCTGGCGTTGCGTGCTTACGCATTGCTGGCGACAAGTGCTGATAAAGGCGCAGTACGCGACAAGTCTAAGCTGGGAGGCTGACGGTCATGGCGGTATCACAACCTCTACCCGACCAGCCGTGCGGCGCAGAATATCTGCGTGCCGTGCTGCGAGCGCCGGTTTATGAAGTCGCGCAGGTGACGCCTTTGCAGGTCATGGAAAAGATCTCTTCCCGGCTGGGTAACACCATTCTGGTGAAGAGGGAGGACCGCCAGGCCGTACACAGTTTTAAACTGCGCGGCGCATATTCCATGATCGCCGGCCTGACCGAAGACGAGGCCGCACGCGGTGTCGTCACGGCATCAGCCGGTAATCACGCGCAGGGCGTGGCGCTTTCAGCCACCAAAAAAGGCATCAAATCCCTGATTGTGATGCCGGTCGCGACGGCTGATATCAAAGTCGACGCCGTGCGTAATTTCGGTGGCGAAGTGTTGCTGTATGGTGCGAATTTCGATGAGGCGAAAGCCAAAGCGGTCACGCTGTCGCAGGAACAAGGCATGACCTTTGTGCCGCCGTTCGACCATCCGGCGGTGATCGCCGGACAGGGCACGCTGGCGATGGAACTGCTGCAACAGGATGCGCATCTCGATCGCGTATTCGTTCCCGTCGGCGGCGGTGGTTTAGCTGCCGGTGTGGCGGTGTTGATCAAACAGCTGATGCCGCAAATTCAGGTGATAGGCGTTGAAGCAGAAGATTCTGCCTGCCTGCGTGCTGCGCTGGATGCCGGTGAACCGGTTGATCTGGCGCGTGTTGGGTTGTTCGCAGAAGGCGTGGCCGTGAAGCGTATCGGTAACGAAACCTTCCGTTTGTGCCGCGAATATCTGGATGACGTGATCACCGTTGACAGCGATTCCATCTGCGCGGCAGTGAAAGATTTATTCGAAGATGTTCGTGCAATTGCTGAACCTTCCGGCGCGCTGGCGCTGGCAGGGCTGAAGAAATACGTGCAGCAGCACAATATTCAGGGCGAGCGCCTGGCGCATGTGCTTTCCGGCGCGAACGTGAATTTCCACGGTCTGCGTTATGTGTCAGAACGCTGCGAGCTGGGCGAGCAACGCGAAGCGCTGCTGGCGGTGACTATTCCTGAGCGTAAAGGCAGCTTCCTGAAATTCTGTCAGCTGCTGGGTGGCCGTTCGGTGACGGAGTTCAACTACCGTTATGCCGATGCGGATAATGCCTGCATCTTTGTGGGCGTGCGCCTGACGCGCGGTCATGCAGAACGTCAGGAAATTATCGACGAGCTGAATCACGACGGTTATCAGGTAGTGGATCTGTCCGACGATGAAATGGCGAAACTTCACGTGCGTTACATGGTGGGCGGGCGCCCGACCAAACCTTTGCGCGAGCGGCTTTACAGCTTTGAATTCCCGGAATCTCCGGGTGCTTTGCTGAAATTCCTGCATACGCTGGGCACGCACTGGAATATTTCGCTGTTCCATTACCGCAGCCATGGCACCGATTTTGGTCGCGTGCTGGCGGCGTTTGAGCTGAATGAAGAAGAGCCGGAGTTCGAGCAGAACCTGTCTGCTCTGGGTTATGACTGTCACAACGAAAGTGATAATCCGGCGTTCCGCTTCTTCTTAGCGGGCTAGAAAATCCAGGGGCCCAAACGGGCCCTTTTTCTTTGCCATCATTTTGTCGCGAAGACCGGTTATAACAGCTGCCAGAACGCGTCGATCAGCGGTTCGTTCAGCCGTTTTTTCTGCACGCAAACGCCCAGTTCCAGCGGTGCGCCGAGCGTGACGTTATCCAGAATAGAAATACGGTTGCGCACCGGTTCCGGGCTGTTATCGACCACCACCGACGGAATGAGCGCGATGCCGCAACCTAGCGCGACCATCGACACAATGGCTTCATGGCCGGACACCGTGGCGTAAATCAGCGGGTTGCTCAGACGGTTGCGTTTGAACCACACGTCGATGCGTTTTCGTGCCGGGCCATGTTCCGGCAGGATGAACGGGATTTGTGACCAGTCCGGATGCGGTTCGCTGACTTGCGTACGAACGGCGCAAGGCAGGGAAGGGGAAATCAGGATCATCGGAATTTCGCCGATCTGCGTGAAATCGACGCTGCCCGGCAAACTTTCCGGACGACCGGCAATCCCCAAATCCGCTTCGGTGGACTGCACTTTTTCCACCGCGTCGGCAGCATCGCCGGTGGTCAGTTTGATTTCGACCAGCGGATGCTGCGCACGAAAGCGGTCTAGGATTGGCGGCAGATGGCTGTAGGCAGCCGTCACCGAGCAGAACAGATGCAGTTCGCCGCTCAGCGTCGGGCCATGTTGATCTAACCCGCTGCGCAGTTGCTGATAATGCAGCAGCGTCTGCTGGGCAAAGCTTTTGAGTTGTTCGCCCGCACTGGTCAGCTGCACGGTGCGGTTATCTCTCTGAAATAACGGCTGGCCAAGTTCCTCTTCCAGCCGCTGTATCTGGCGCGATAACGTGGACGGGCTGACATGCATTGCCTTCGACGACCGCCCAAAATGGCGGCTTTCCGCCAGATGTAAAAACAGTTTCAGATCACGTAAGTCCATAAAGAATATCCGGCTCTTTGGTTTCACAGATGACAGGTTAAGTATATTGCATAATCTGCAACGTCATCTTCGTAATATATCAATTTAAGCAATGTGTCACATGACATATAGTGAATTCACGGCGTTCACCAGCTCAACGGTGAAACAAAAAATAACAGCACTTACCTCGATAGAACGGAGCAATACATGGCTAACTATTTCAACACACTGAACCTGCGTCAGCAGCTGGCACAACTGGGCAAATGCCGCTTCATGGGTCGCGATGAATTCGCAGACGAAGCCAGCTACCTCAAAGGTAAAAAAGTGGTGATTGTAGGCTGTGGCGCACAGGGCCTGAACCAGGGTCTGAACATGCGTGATTCCGGTCTGGATGTGTCCTACACCCTGCGTGCAGAAGCAATTGCTGAGAAGCGTGCTTCATGGCGTAAAGCGACCGAAAACGGCTTTAAAGTGGGCACCTACGAAGAACTGATCCCGCAGGCTGATCTGGTGGTTAACCTGACGCCAGACAAACAGCACAGCGCTGTGGTTAAAGCGGTTCAGCCTCTGATGAAAGATGGCGCAACACTGGGTTATTCCCACGGTTTCAACATCGTTGAAGTTGGCGAGCAAATTCGTAAAGACATCACCGTCGTGATGGTTGCGCCGAAATGCCCAGGTACTGAAGTACGTGAAGAATACAAACGTGGTTTCGGCGTACCGACTCTGATCGCGGTTCACCCGGAAAACGACCCGAAAGGCGAAGGCATGGCGATTGCTAAAGCCTGGGCAGCAGCAACCGGCGGCCACCGTGCGGGCGTTCTGCAATCTTCCTTCGTTGCTGAAGTGAAATCTGACCTGATGGGTGAGCAAACTATCCTGTGCGGTATGTTGCAGGCGGGTTCTCTGCTGTGCTTCGACAAACTGGTCGCTGACGGCGTAGATGAAGCTTACGCAGAAAAACTGCTGCAGTTCGGCTGGGAAACCATCACCGAAGCGCTGAAACAAGGCGGCATCACGCTGATGATGGATCGCCTGTCCAACCCGGCGAAACTGCGTGCTTACGCGCTGTCCGAACAACTGAAAGAGATCATGGCGCCACTGTTCCAGAAACACATGGATGACATCATCTCCGGTGAATTCTCCAGCGGCATGATGGCTGACTGGGCGAACGACGACAAAAATCTGCTGACCTGGCGTGAAGAAACGGGCGCAACTGCGTTCGAAAACGCACCACAGTTCGACGGTAAAATTTCCGAGCAGGAATACTTCGACCACGGTGTTGTGATGATTGCGATGGTGAAAGCAGGCGTTGAACTGGCCTTCGAAACCATGGTTGACGCCGGGATTATCGAAGAGTCTGCTTACTACGAATCACTGCACGAGCTGCCGCTGATCGCCAATACTGTTGCACGTAAGCGTCTGTATGAAATGAACGTGGTTATCTCTGACACCGCTGAATACGGTAACTACCTGTTTGCTAACGCAGCAGTGCCGTTGCTGAAAGAGTTTATGACCACACTGCAGGCAGGTGATCTGGGTAAATCTGTTGCGGGCACCAACGTTGATAACGCGCAGCTGCGTGACGTTAACGAAGCCATCCGTAACCACCCGATCGAAGAAGTAGGCCACAAGCTGCGCGGCTATATGACCGATATGAAGCGCATTGCTGTAGCAAGCTGATACCCTTCATACTTCGAACTACAGATGCAAACAAAAGGGCACTGCATGAAAATGCGGTGCCCTTTCTTTTACTGCGACTGTGCTAAAACGGAAACTCAGTTGCGGTACAGGATCTTAATAATGTGGTAACCAAACTGGGTGTGCAGCGGGCCTTGTGGCTCGATAAGTGGTGCAGAGAAAACCACTTTATCGAAAGCCGGCACCATTGCGCCTTGCTTGAACTCACCTAAGTGGCCGCCTTTCTTACCCGACGGACAGGTAGAGTGCTTCTTAGCCAGTTTTTCGAAATCGCCACCGTTCTTGAGTTGTTCAAGAAGATCAAGCGCCTGTGCTTCTTCCTTTACTAGGATGTGCATTGCTGCGGCAGTTTTTGCCATGATAAGACCTTTTTGCGAGAGTGTTTCCAGGCGGGTAATGTAACATCTGCAACCACCTGAGTGGAATCCGGCCTGCGTTCCGGGATGACAAATTGCCCGATAAAGCCAGTCAATCTTGGAAGACGTTTCTGCTACAATCGCCGTCCTTGTCTATCAGGTGAGCAAAAATACGCCATGCGATTAAACCCCAGCCAACAAAACGCCGTCGAATTCGTCGCCGGACCCTGCCTGGTTCTGGCGGGGGCTGGCTCCGGTAAAACCCGGGTAATTACCAATAAAATCGCACACCTGATCCGTGAATGTGGCTATCAGGCGCGTCACATTGCGGCCGTCACCTTTACCAATAAAGCTGCGCGTGAAATGAAAGAGCGTGTCGGGCAAACCCTCGGACGCAAAGAAGCGCGGGGCTTGCTGATTGCGACGTTCCATACGCTCGGGCTGGAAATCATTAAACGTGAATTTGCCGCGCTGGGGATGAAATCAAACTTCTCCTTATTTGATGATCAGGACCAGCTGGCGCTGCTCAAAGAGCTGAGTGAGAAATGGCTTGAGAACGACAAGGCGTTGCTGCAGCAGCTGGTTTCGACGATCTCCAACTGGAAAAACGATCTTATTGATCCTTCTCATGCCGCCGGGCTGGCACGATCAGAGCGTGATCAGATCTTCGCGCACTGCTACAGCCTTTATCATGACCACATGCGTGCCTGTAATATTCTCGATTTCGATGACCTGATCCTGCTGCCGACCCTGCTGTTGCAGAAAAATGAAGAAGTCCGTGAGCGCTGGCAGAACAAGCTGCGTTATCTGCTGGTCGATGAATATCAGGACACCAACACCAGCCAGTACATGATGGTGAAATTACTGGTCGGTAACCGCGCACGCTTCACCGTGGTGGGCGATGATGACCAGTCGATTTACTCCTGGCGTGGCGCGCGTCCGCAAAACCTGGTGCTGCTGAAAGAAGATTTCCCGCAGTTGCAGGTCATTAAGCTGGAGCAGAATTACCGTTCCACGCAACGGATCCTGAAAGCCGCCAACATTCTGATCGCCAACAATCCGCATGTGTTCGAGAAACGTCTGTTCTCTGAACTGGCATATGGCGAGTCACTGAAAGTTGTCACGGCGAATAATGAAGACCATGAAGCAGAACGCGTCGTGGGTGAGCTAATTGCGCATCACTTCATTAATAAAACCGCTTACGGCGATTACGCGATTTTGTATCGCGGGAACCACCAGTCACGCCTGTTTGAAAAAATGCTGATGCAGAACCGCATCCCGTACCGGATTTCCGGCGGCACTTCCTTCTTCTCTCGTCCTGAAATTAAAGACCTGCTGGCGTATTTGCGTGTACTGACCAATCCCGATGATGACAGCGCATTCCTGCGAATTGTGAATACGCCACGCCGTGAAATCGGCGCCGCAACATTGCAAAAACTGGGCGAGTGGGCGAATCAGCGTAACAAAGGGTTGTTCAAAGCCAGTTTTGATATGGGGCTGAGCCAGTCTCTGACAGGGCGCGGGCTGGAATCCCTGCAACGTTTCACGCACTGGATGGGCAATATTTCCGCACTGGCAGAACGTGAACCGGTCGCTGCCGTAAGAGATTTGATCCACGGTGTTGATTACGAAAGCTGGTTGTTCGAAACCTCGCCGAGCCCTAAAGCAGCGGAAATGCGAATGAAAAACGTCAATCAGCTGTTCAGCTGGATGACGGAAATGCTCGAAGGCACTGATCTGGATGAGCCAATGACGCTCACCCAGGTGGTCACGCGCTTTACCCTGCGCGACATGATGGAACGTGGCGAGAATGACGAAGAGCTGGATCAGGTTCAGCTGATGACGCTGCATGCCTCTAAAGGTCTGGAATTCCCGTATGTCTATCTGGTCGGTATGGAAGAGGGGCTTTTACCGCATCAGAGCAGCATTGACGAAGACAACGTGGATGAAGAGCGGCGTCTGGCCTACGTGGGGATCACACGCGCGCAGAAAGAACTGACGTTTACCCTTTGCCGCGAACGCCGTCAGTACGGCGAGCTGATCCGCCCGGAGCCGAGCCGCTTCCTGCTGGAGTTACCACAGGACGATCTGGCGTGGGAAAGTGAGCGCAAAGTAGTGAGCGCGCAGGAACGCATGGTGAAAGGGCAAAGCCATCTGGAAAAAATCCGCGAACAGCTGGCGAAAGCCAAAAACGGAAATTAAGCATGAATCACAAAAAAAGCAGAGGCTGATAACTCAGGCTCTGCTTTTTGGTAATGATTTATCAGACCAGCAGTTTACTGCTCTTCGACAAACAGCGGCCAGTGGACATAACTTTGCCAGTGGCTTTCCTGTTCTAACTCTTCAGCGCGCAGCGGATGCTGTTCCAGCCAGCCCTGCGGCACAATCACACTCAGCTCATCATCATTGGCACGTAAACGCACCGCAGGCAATGTGTCGTCGCGACGACGGCTGGCAAAGATAATCGCCAGTCGCATGATGCGGCAAAGACGTTGCGCCTGACGCGGCGGAAGGGCGTTTTGCTCGTTAAGCAGCGGTAAATCCAGCGTGCCATTCTGATTTTGCAAAAGCGTTGCCAGCAGCTTTTTTTGCGCAGGCGTGAAGCCCGGCAAATCCAGATGACGGATCAGATACGCGGCGTGATGTGGCGCTTTTTTGAAATCGACACTCAGTCCGATTTCGTGGATCAGACAGGCGCTGTTGAGTAAATCACGGGCGCGGGCATCCAGTTTCCATTCCTGTGCCACCTGCAGCGAAAAGTTTTCTGCCAGTTGCGCCACACGTTCTGCCTGTTCATTATCGAGCAGATAACGGCGTTGCAAATTTCGCAGCGTACGCTGGCGGATATCCTGCTCAATAGGCAAATGCAGCATGCCATAGACCAGACCTTCACGCAGTGCACCGCCTGCCAGAGTCATCATTTCGATGTTCAGCGTTTTGAAGATGGCGATCAGAATGGACAGTCCGCTAGGGAAAACCAGCGCGCGTTCGAGTGTCAGGCCTTCAATTTCCAGCTCTTCCAGTTTGCCGCACTGAATGGCGCGCTGTTTGAGTTGCTGAAGTTTAGGCAGCGTGATGCGTTCATCCATGCCCTGAGCGACCATGATTTCCTGCAATGCCTGCACGGTACCGGAAGCGCCGACGCAAATCTGCCAGCCGTTAGCTATCAGTTCAGGAGCAACAGGAAGGATCATATCGATCGCGGCCTGTTCGGCCTGATCGAAGTTTTCTTTGGCCAGATTGCGGTCAGTAAAATAGCGCTCAAGCCACGTCACACAACCCATTGAAAGGCTGAACAGCGTAGTAGCCTGCGCGCCGACACCAGTGACCAGCTCTGTGCTGCCGCCACCAATATCAACGACCAGACGTTTATCCGGGCCGCCCGTCGTATGGGCAACACCGTGATAAATCAGACGCGCTTCTTCTTCGCCGGAGATAACCTGAATCGGACAGCCGAGGATTTCCTGTGCTTTACCCAGAAATTCATCAGCATTGCTGGCAAGCCGCAGCGTTGCGGTGGCAACGACGCGGATTTGATCCCGGGGGATGTCCTGCAATCTTTCAGAAAACAGCCTCAGGCATTGCCAGCCACGCTGCATGGCATCCTGAGAAAGCAGGTTTTGTTTATCCAGACCGGCAGCCAGACGCACTTTGCGTTTAATTCTGGCGAGGGTCTGGATACTGCCTGCCACCTCACGAACAACCAGCATGTGAAAGCTGTTAGAGCCCAGATCAATCGCTGCATAAAGTGAGGTGGAGCTAAGCATAGGTTATCAGCCCGGACGTTTACGGTTGCTACGTGGTGCACTGCTGCGACGTGAAGACGAATTGCTGTTGCGACGCGGGCCGTTACCGGTACGCGAGCGGGCAAGACGTTTTGCAGGAGGCAAATCAGCTAACAGCGCATCGCTGTTGTATTTACTGACCGGAATGCTGTGGCCGGTATAGGTTTCGATCGCCGGCAGATTCAGGGCATATTCTTCACACGCCAGGCTGATGGAATGACCACTCAGACCCGCGCGACCGGTACGGCCAATGCGGTGAACGTAGTCTTCGCAATCGTCAGGCAGGTCATAGTTAAAGACGTGCGTCACGGCAGGAATGTGCAAGCCACGGGCAGCAACGTCGGTTGCAACCAGAATATCCAGCGTACCTTTGGTGAAATCTTCCAGAACGCGCAGACGTTTTTTCTGCGGAACGTCGCCGGTCAGCAAGCCAACGCGATGTCCATCGGCAGCCAGGTGGCCCCAGACGTCTTCACAGCGATGTTTGGTGTTCGCGAAGATAATGCAGCGGTCTGGCCATTCTTCTTCAATCAGCGTCTGCAACAGGCGCATTTTTTCTTCATTTGAAGGGTAGAACAGCTCTTCCTGAATACGGTGACCGGTTTTTTGTTCCGGTTCGATTTCAATCGACTCGGCATTGTTCATGTTTTCGAACGCCAGTTCTTTCACACGATAGGAAAGCGTTGCTGAGAACAGCATGTTCAGGCGTTGATTAGCAGGCGGCATCCGGCGGAACAACCAGCGGATATCTTTGATGAAGCCAAGATCGAACATACGATCTGCTTCGTCCAGTACCACCACCTGAATCGCGCCCAGGTCGATGTGGTTCTGTTTGGTGTAATCGATTAAACGGCCGGTGGTTCCGATCAGGATGTCCACGCCGCTTTCCAGCACTTTAAGCTGTTTGTCGTAACCGTCGCCGCCATAGGCCAGACCTAATTTCAGTCCGGTAGATTCAGATAATGCTTCGGCGTCGGAGTGGATCTGCACCGCGAGTTCACGCGTAGGTGCCATGATCAAGGCACGCGGCTGGTTAGTCTGACGACCTTCCGCAGCAGGGTTAGAAAGCAGATAATGGAAAGTAGACGCTAGAAAAGCCAGCGTCTTGCCGGTACCGGTTTGCGCCTGACCTGCAACATCACGCCCAGCGAGCGTGATCGGCAATGCCAATGCCTGAATTGGCGTACAGTAATGGAACCCTTTCTTTTCAAGGGCTTCTACTGCCAGCGGGTGCAGGGCGAAGTCGGAAAACTTCTGTTCGGTCAAGTGTGTTTTGCTCATAGTGTGGTAGAATATCAGCTAACTATTGCTTTACGAAAGCGTATCCGGTGAAATAAAGTCAACCTGATGTTGGTTAATGCTACATCAACAAGGTAAAGATAATCCTTTGGAGTAAACATGAGCGATAAAATTATTCACCTGACCGATGACAGTTTCGACAACGACGTATTGAAAGCCGAAGGGCTGGTGCTGGTCGATTTCTGGGCAGAGTGGTGCGGACCATGCAAAATGATCGCTCCGATTCTGGATGAGATTGCCACTGAGTTCGAAGGCAAGCTGACCATCGCGAAACTGAATATCGATGACAACCCAGGTACTGCACCTAAATACGGCATCCGTGGTATTCCTACCCTGCTGTTATTTAAAGGCGGCGAAGTCGCAGCAACTAAAGTTGGCGCACTGTCGAAAGGTCAGCTGAAAGAGTTCTTAACAGCTAATCTGTAATCGGTCGGGATGACCAAAGCCAGGTGTTTAGCGGGCTGCCGTGTTTTTCACATTGTCCGCTAGACGCCTGTCAAGAAGCGTGCTAAGTTTACGCTTACTGCAAATAGAGCTTACCTGTAGTTTGATTCTTACGTTTTACTCTGTTGTGTCAAAAACATCTGCCTATAAAGTTTCTTTGAATAATAATTAAATTGAACTGGCACTGTGCTTGACCATCTAACGGTTTTGACAAAATCGGCTTTAAGACACCTTCAATATCAGCATTACCCCTCAAGAATCGCCCGCGAGCGACTGCCTGCGGCTGGATTTCTGGGCTGTTATTTGAGTGTCATACAATAAACAGGCATGGATGACCCTGCCATACCCATTCACGACAGATGTTCGAGACATACCCCGAGTTTAAGAACCCACCATTATGAATCTTACCGAATTAAAGAATACGCCGGTCTCTGACCTGATTGCACTCGGCGAAAATATGGGACTGGAAAACCAGGCCCGCATGCGCAAGCAAGACATTATCTTTTCAATATTGAAGCAGCATGCGAAAAGCGGAGAAGACATCTTCGGTGATGGCGTACTGGAGATATTGCAGGATGGATTTGGTTTCCTCCGCTCCGGAGACAGTTCCTACCTCGCAGGCCCCGACGACATCTACGTATCACCAAGCCAAATCCGCCGCTTCAACCTTCGCACTGGCGACACCATTTCCGGTAAAATCCGTCCACCTAAAGAAGGTGAACGCTATTTTGCCCTGTTGAAAGTTAACGAAGTTAACTACGACAAACCAGAAAACGCCCGCAGCAAAATCTTGTTCGAAAACTTAACCCCTCTGCATGCAAACTCACGTCTGCGTATGGAACGTGGTAACGGTTCAACAGAAGATTTGACCGCTCGCGTACTTGACTTAGCTTCCCCGATTGGCCGTGGCCAACGTGGTCTGATTGTTGCACCGCCGAAAGCCGGTAAAACCATGCTGCTGCAAAACATCGCTACCAGCATTGCGTACAACCATCCTGATTGCGTACTGATGGTTCTGCTAATTGACGAACGTCCGGAAGAAGTGACCGAGATGCAACGTCTGGTAAAAGGTGAAGTTATCGCTTCTACCTTTGACGAGCCTGCATCCCGTCACGTCCAGGTAGCCGAAATGGTTATCGAGAAGGCGAAGCGTCTGGTTGAGCATAAGAAAGACGTTATCATTTTGCTGGACTCCATCACCCGTCTGGCGCGTGCCTACAACACCGTAGTTCCAGCGTCAGGTAAAGTCCTGACCGGTGGTGTGGACGCCAACGCCCTGCACCGTCCAAAACGTTTCTTCGGTGCTGCACGTAACGTGGAAGAGGGCGGAAGCCTGACCATCATCGCGACGGCGCTGGTCGATACCGGTTCTAAAATGGATGAAGTTATCTATGAAGAATTCAAAGGTACCGGCAACATGGAACTGCATCTGGCGCGTAAAATCGCTGAGAAACGTGTATTCCCTGCGATTGATTACAACCGCTCAGGTACCCGTAAAGAAGAGCTGCTGACTACGTCTGAAGAGCTGCAAAAAATGTGGATCCTGCGCAAAATCATTCACCCAATGGGTGAGATTGATGCGATGGAATTCCTCATCAACAAGCTCGCCATGACCAAAACCAATGACGACTTCTTCGACATGATGAAACGTTCGTAATTTGGTGTAAAACTCAGTCTAACGCCACGCTCAGTCGTGGCGTTTTTTGCTTTTGGTAGCTACCATAATGCTACTTTTGAGAAAATTGTCAGACTATTCGGATAATAGCTGATGGTTTTTCAGATGCCCTTTCTTTACTTTGTCGGTTGATTAACTGGGAAATGGCAGCAGATAAGGTCTTGCACGAGACCAAACCATAACTGTCACCATAGGATATGATTTAAGGCTGTGAGGTTTATGATGTTTTCGCTCCCCCGCACCTTATTTTTGCAGAAGAGATCTCTTAACTGTGAATTTACTCAATATGAGTACTGAGCTAGCTGTTGTCTTCGTATTTTCATTCCTCTTTTTGTTCGTTGCCAGGAAGGTCGCGAATAAAATAGGACTCGTTGATAAACCCAATTTTCGTAAACGTCACCAGGGTCTGATCCCGCTGGTGGGTGGCATCTCTGTCTATGCTGGCGTTTGCTTTGCCTTTCTGATCACCAATTACACTATTCCACACGGCAGGCTTTATCTCGCCTGCGCCGGTCTGCTGGTGCTCGTCGGCGCACTGGACGACCGGTACGATATCAGTGTCAAAATCCGCGCCATGGTTCAGGCCGTCGTCGCTATCGCGATGATGAGTTTTGCTGGCCTCAACCTGCGCAGTCTCGGCCATCTGATAGGCCCGTGGGAAATGGTATTAGGCCCGTTTGGCTACCTCATCACCCTGTTTGCCGTATGGGCGGCCATCAATGCCTTTAATATGGTCGATGGCATCGACGGATTACTGGGCGGACTGTCTTGTGTCAGCTTTGGTTCCTTGGGCATCATCATGTATGACAGCGGGCACATGGAGCTGGCGTTGTGGTGCTTTGCCATGATTGCTGCCATCGTTCCTTATATTCTGCTCAATCTGGGTGTTTTGGGGCCGCGCTATAAAGTCTTTATGGGCGATGCGGGTAGTACGCTGATTGGGTTCACCGTGATTTGGATCCTTTTGCAAAGCACGCAAGGGGAATCACACCCTATGAACCCGGTAACCGCGCTGTGGCTAATCGCCATTCCGCTGATGGACATGGTTGCCATCATGTACCGCCGCTTACGCAAAGGGATGAGCCCGTTCTCTGCCGACCGTCAGCACATTCATCATTTGATCATGCGGGCAGGTTTTACTTCCCGTCAGGCTTTTGTTCTGATCACATTAGCGGCAGCGCTCCTCGCGGGCGTTGGCGTGATTGGCGAGCATCTGAGTTTTGTGCCCGAATGGGTCATGCTGGCCTTATTTTTTGTTGCCTTTCTGTTGTACGGTATTTGTATTAAACACGCATGGCGTGTGGCGCGGTTTATTAAACGTATTAAAAGGCGTATGCGCCGTTCCTCCAATCAATAATCACTCTCTTAAGCAAGGGTATACTGGCTGTGGATAAACCAGAAATGATCAGAAACCAGAACGAACACGACATCGAGAATGAACTCGATATTCGCGGCCTGTGCTGCACGCTATGGAAAGGTAAATTCTGGATTGCTGGCCTGGCGATACTGTTTGCTTTGGTGGCTCTGGGTTCGTCTTATCTGATGAAACAGGAGTGGAGTTCCACGGCGATTACCGATCGTCCGACAGTGAACAATCTGTCCTCCTATTTCTCCCAGGCACAGTTTCTGCGCAATTTAGATATCCGAAATGCGCCGCCATCGGACGTCAGCCGTCCTGCGATTTCTGATGAAGCGTATAACGAGTTTGTTATGCAACTGGCCGCGTATGACACACGTCGTGATTTCTGGCTGCAAAGCCCTTATTACAAGCAGCGTCAGGAAAATGACCCGCGTTCCGATGCCGTTCTGCTCGATGAACTGATTAACGACATTCAGTTTACTGCGCGTGATGCGGCAAAAGTCCCGAATGACATTGTTAAACTGACGGCGGAAGACGCACCGGACGCCAACAAACTGTTGCGTCAGTATGTTGATTTCGCCAGCCAGCGCGCGGCACAGCATTTATATGATGAACTGGAAGGCGCGTGGGCCGCGCGTACCCAGTCCATGAAAGCACAGGTAAAGCGTCAGGAAGCTGTGGCGCAGGCTGTTTTCGCCCGCACGACCAACAACACCGAACAGGCACTAAAGATAGCTCAGCAGCAAAATATCAATAAAAGCGTGACCGATACGCCTGCCGAAGAGCTGCCAGATTCCGATATGTTCCTGTTGGGCGTGCCGATGTTGAAAGCGCGTCTGGAATTATTACAAGCTTCAGGTCCGGGTTTTGATCTCGATTACGATCAGAACCGCGCGATGCTTTCCACGCTGAATGTCGGCCCAACGCTCACTGCTAAATTCCAGACTTATCGTTATCTGAGAACACCGGAAGAGCCAGTAAAACGTGACAGTCCTCGCAGGGTATTACTGATGATTATGTGGGGCATTGTCGGTGGTTTAATCGGGGCTGGTGTGGCCCTGACTCGCCGTAAAAATAAGAGAAACACATTGTGAAAGTGTTGACGATTTTCGGCACTCGTCCGGAGGCCATTAAAATGGCCCCGCTGGTGCTCGCTTTGTCGCAGGATGCGGCATTTGAATCCAAAGTTTGTGTCACGGCTCAGCACCGTGAAATGCTCGACCAGGTATTACGCCTCTTTGAAATTACACCGGATTATGATCTTAACGTCATGAAACCGGGACAGGGGCTGACTGAAATTACCAGCCGCATTCTGACCGGGCTGAAACCCGTTCTCGATGAATTCCAGCCTGATGTTGTGTTGGTTCATGGCGATACGACGACCACTTTGTCGGCCAGCCTCGCCGCGTTTTATCACCAGATCCCTGTCGGTCATGTTGAGGCCGGATTGCGTACCGGTGACCTGTCCTCACCCTGGCCGGAAGAAGGCAACCGCCTGCTGACGGGGCACCTGGCTAAATGGCATTTCGCGCCTACGGAAAATGCCCGTGAAAATTTGCAGCAGGAAAATATTTCTCCGCAGGGCATTTTTGTCACTGGTAATACCGTGATTGATGCGCTGCTGTGGGTACGCGACCGCTTTAGCAGTGATGCGTCGCTGGCTCAGCAGCTGGCAGATAGCTATCCGTTTCTTGATGCCTCAAAAAAGCTAATCCTGGTCACCGGCCATCGCCGTGAAAGTTTCGGCGGTGGTTTCGAGCGGATCTGCTCAGCACTGGCCGATATTGCCCTCCAGCATCCGGACGTACAAATTGTTTACCCGGTGCATCTCAATCCCAACGTCAGTGAACCGGTAAACCGTATTCTGCAAGGCATTGATAATATCGTTCTGATTGATCCGCAGGACTATCTGCCGTTTGTTTATCTGATGGATAAAGCGTATCTGATCCTCACCGATTCCGGTGGTGTGCAGGAAGAAGCGCCGTCGCTGGGTAAACCGGTTCTGGTGATGCGCGAAACCACAGAACGTCCGGAAGCGGTGGATGCCGGAACAGTGAGGCTGGTTGGGACAGATCCCGCTAAAATAGTAGAGGAAGTGAATCGCCTGCTGAACGATGAAAACGAATACAACAGCATGAGCCGGGCGCACAATCCTTACGGTGACGGGCATGCCTGTCGCCATATTCTTGATGCTTTGAAAAATCATTGGGTATCACAATGAGTTTTAACACTATTTCTGTTATCGGCCTGGGTTACATCGGTTTACCTACCGCCGCCGCTTTTGCCTCCCGCCAGAAAAAAGTGGTGGGTGTGGATATCAATAATCACGCCGTGGAGACGATTAACCGCGGGGCTATTCATATCGTTGAGCCGGATCTCGATGTGCTGGTAAAGCGTGCAGTTGACGAAGGTTTCCTGCGCGCAGTCACACAGCCTGAATCTGCCGACGCTTTCCTGATTGCGGTACCGACGCCATTTAAAGGCGACCATCTGCCGGATATGAAATTCGTCGAATCCGCCGCCCGCTCGCTGTCTCCGGTTCTGAAGAAAGGCGATCTGATTATTCTGGAATCCACTTCGCCGGTTGGCGCGACGGAGCAGATGGCGCAGTGGCTGGCAGAAGCCCGTCCTGATCTGAGCTTCCCTCAGCAGGCCGGCGAGCAGTCTGATATCAATATTGCCTATTGTCCGGAACGTGTTTTGCCGGGGCAGGTGATGGTTGAGCTGATTAAAAATGACCGCGTGATTGGTGGCATGACCGCGGTTTGTTCACAGCGTGCCAGCGATTTGTACAACATTTTCCTTGAAGGGGAATGCGTCATTACCAACTCCCGCACCGCTGAAATGTGCAAACTGACCGAGAACAGTTTCCGTGACGTGAATATTGCGTTTGCGAACGAGTTATCACTGATTTGCGATGCGCAGGGGATTAACGTCTGGGAGCTGATCAGTCTGGCTAACCGCCATCCGCGTGTGAATATTTTACAACCGGGTCCGGGTGTCGGCGGCCACTGTATCGCAGTTGATCCGTGGTTTATTGTGGCGCAAAACCCTGAGCTGGCGCGGATGATCCGCACGGCGCGTGAAGTGAATGACAGCAAGCCGCACTGGGTGGTTGACCGCGTGAAAGCGGCGCTGGCGGATTGCCTGACCGTGACCGGCAAGCGTGCTGCTGACATCAAAATCGCCTGCTTCGGTCTGGCGTTCAAACCCAATATCGACGACCTGCGTGAAAGCCCGGCAGTGGAAGTCACCCATCTGATTGCCGACTGGCATTCTGGGGAAACATGGGCGGTTGAACCGAACGTTCATCAGCTTCCGGCCTCAATTGCCGGTAATGTCACGCTGCAACCGCTTGATCGTGCGCTGAAAGAAGCCGATCTGCTGGTGATGCTGGTCGATCACGCTCCTTTCAAAGCGATCCCTGCCGATCAGATTCGACAATCCTGGGTAGTGGACACCAAAGGCGTATGGCGATAAACCTGTCGTTGCGCGGCGTGCTTGAACCGCTCGTCTGGGAGAGTGATTTCTTCCGGCTGAAAAGCGCGCGACTGACACCTGACGCCGCAGCGACTGACATCACGACGCAGGCGCTGGATAACTATGCGCTGGTGCAGGCAAAAGTGGATGCGTCAGAAACGCACACCCTGGACGCGCTTTCGGCATTGGGTTTCCGGCTGGCAGAAGGTGAAACTGACCTTTGCGTGGCGGTAACTGCGCAGGATAACGTCCTGATGTCAGGCCGTCTGGCGGTGCCGGAAGATATTGCGGATGTGACGGCGATTGCCTGTCAGGCATTTCGCCACAGCCGTTTTCGTGCGCCCTGGTATCAGCCGGATGACAGCGCACGTTTTTACGCGATGTGGGCGGAAAAAGCAGTCCTAGGCACCTTTGATCATCTTTGCCTGTGGGCTGATGATGAACAGGGTAACGGACTGGGATTTGTTACCCTGCGGCGTCTTTCTGCAGATGAAGTAAGAATTGGCTTGCTGGCTGTGAAACCTGAGTTTCAGGGACAGGGAGCGGGCAAAAAGTTAATGGCGGCTGCGAAAAAATGGTGTGCTGAGCAGGGCGTGACGCGATTGTATGTCGCCACGCAAACCGGCAACCTCGCGGCCTTGAATCTTTATCTCGCCAGCGGTGGCAAAGTCACCCGCACGGCGTACTGGTTGTACAGGTGAAACGATGATCCCTTTTAATGCGCCACCGATTGTGGGTACTGAAATTGATTTCATGCGCGAGGCGATGAGCAGCGGCAAACTCTGTGGCGATGGCGGATTTACCCTGCGCTGTCAGAAATGGTTCGAACAACGTTTTAACTGCCCGAAAGTTTTGCTGACCCCTTCCTGTACCGCGTCTCTGGAAATGGCGGCGTTATTGCTCGACATCCAGCCTGGCGACGAAGTGATCATGCCGAGCTTCACCTTTGTTTCTACCGCCAATGCGTTTGTTCTGCGCGGCGCGAAAATCGTCTTTGTGGATGTCCGTCCGGACACCATGAACATCGATGAAACTCTGATTGAAGCGGCCATCACTGAAAAAACCAAAGTCATTGTTCCGGTGCATTACGCCGGGGTGGCCTGTGAAATGGACACCATTATGGCGCTGGCCGAAAAACATCATCTGTTTGTGGTGGAAGACGCCGCGCAGGGCGTGATGTCGACTTACAAAGGCAAGGCGCTGGGCACTATCGGTCACATCGGTTGTTTCAGTTTCCACGAAACCAAAAATTACACCGCAGGTGGCGAAGGCGGAGCAACGCTGATTAACGATCCGGCGCTGATTGATCGCGCAGAAATCATTCGCGAAAAAGGTACTAACCGCAGCCAGTTCTTCCGCGGGCAGGTGGATAAATACACCTGGCGCGACATCGGCTCCAGCTATCTGATGTCTGACTTACAGGCCGCGTATCTGTGGGGAAATCTGGATGCCGCTGAAAAGATTAATCAGCGTCGTCTGAGCATCTGGAACCAGTACTACGAAACGTTGCAGGATCTGGCCGACGCGGGGCGTGTTCAGCTGCCTTCAATCCCGCAGGATTGCGTGCAAAACGCCCACATGTTCTATGTGCGTCTGAACGATATCGAAGATCGTGATGCGTTTATTCGCCACATGAAAGCGGCGGATATCCTCACCGTCTTCCACTACATTCCTCTACACGCCTGTCCGGCAGGTGAAGATTTTGGCCGTTTCTCCGGCGTGGACTCTTTCACGACAAAAGAGAGCGAACGTCTGGTACGTCTGCCGCTGTTCTACAACATGACTGATGACACGCAGCGCACGGTAATTGCGGCCATGCTGCAATACTTCGCCTGACATGTCGCTGGCAAAAGCGTCCGTCTGGACCGCCGGTTCCACGCTGATTAAAATTGGTGCCGGGCTGCTGGTGGTGAAACTGCTGGCTGTGGCTTTCGGCCCTGATGGTGTCGGGCAGGCGGGGAATTTCCGCCAGCTGGTGACCGTGCTGGGTGTGTTATCCGGCGCTGGAATTTTCAACGGTGTCACCAAATACGTTGCCGAGCATCATGAAAATCCGGAGCGGCTTAAAGCCGTTCTCGGAACATCTTCCACGATGATTTTAGGTTTCTCGACAGTGCTGGCGGCTGTTTTTCTGCTGGCCGCCGGACCGGTGAGTGTCGCGCTGTTCGGTCATGACCGCTATCAGGCGGTGGTTCGCTTTGTGGCTTTTATTCAGATGGGCATCGCCTATGCCAACTATTTTCAGGCGATACTGAAAGGCTATCGCGATGCCATGGGCAACGCGCTGGCGGTGATCGGCGGCAGCCTGATTGGTCTTCTGGCCTATTTGTTGTGTTTCAAACTGGGCGGATATGAAGGCGCGCTGGCCGGACTGGCGCTGGTACCTGCGCTGGTTGTCCTGCCAGCGGGCGGTATGTTGTGGCGGCGAAAATCCTTCCCGCTGCACTATTTAAAGCCGGGCTGGGATCGCTTTATTGCCAGTCATTTAGGCAAGTTTACGCTGATGGCGCTGATCACATCCGTTACCTTGCCGGTCGCGTATGTGATGATGCGAAACCTGCTGGCGGAACATTACAGCTGGAAAGAGGTGGGGATCTGGCAGGGCGTGAGCAGTATTTCAGATGCCTATCTGCAATTCATTACCGCCTCTTTCAGCGTATATCTGTTACCGACATTATCGCGCCTGACCGACAAACGGGACGTCACGCGTGAGATAATGAAATCGCTGAAATTCGTTTTACCTGCGGTGGCCGCGGTCAGTTTTACCGTCTGGCTGCTGCGCGACTTCGCCATCTGGTTGCTCTTTTCAAAACAATTTATTGCGATGCGTGATTTGTTCGCCTGGCAATTGGTCGGCGATGTACTGAAAGTCGGCTCGTATGTTTTTGGGTATCTGGTGATCGCCAGAGCGTCATTGCGCTTTTATGTGCTGACTGAAATCAGCCAGTTCGCGTTACTGACCGGTTTTTCTCACTGGCTGATCCCGATACACGGTTCTCTTGGCGCTGCGCAGGCCTATATGGCGACCTACATCGTCTATTTCACCCTGTGTTGCACCGTTTTTGTTATCTATCGTAGACGAGCATGACAACGCTGATTCACGTTTTGGGCTCTGACATTCCCCACCATAATGTCACCGTACTGCGCTTTTTTAATGATGTTCTGGCCGAATCCGCGCCAGAAAAGCTGATCTGTCATTTTATGGTCGCAGCAGCGGATGCTTCCGCATTTTCTGAGTTCACGCGTCTGGATATTCGCGTTTATCCGGATAAAAAGACGCTGGCAGCGGCAGTTATTTCCCGCGCGCAGGACCGGACACATCACTTTTTCTTCCACGGTCAGTTTAATCCGACGCTCTGGCTGGCATTGCTGACGGGCAAAATTAAAGCGCGGCAGGTCAGCTGGCACATCTGGGGTGCAGATCTTTATGAATCGGCGGGAGGATTGAAATTCCGCCTGTTCTATCTGATGCGTCGTCTGGCACAGGGGCGTATCGGACATGTTTTCGCCACCCGCGGAGACCTGATCCATTTCCATCAGCGCCACCCCCGCGTGCCGTCTTCGTTGCTTTATTTCCCGACGCGAATGGATCCGGCACTGACGCAGGCTGCGGATCTGCCTGAGCCGCAAGGGCCGATGACGGTCCTGGTTGGCAACTCCGGCGACCGTACTAACCGCCATATTGAAGCGCTGCGTTCGTTGCATCGGCAGTTCGGTGCCAATATCCGGGTAATTATCCCGATGGGGTATCCGGCCAATAATGACGCGTATATCGAACAGGTTCGCAGTGAAGCGTTAAAGCTGTTTGCGCCCGAAAACATTGAACTGATGACCGGCGCGATGGCCTTTGACGACTATCTCAACGTGCTGCGCCGCTGTTCGCTGGGGTATTTTATTTTCGACCGCCAGCAGGGCATTGGGACGCAGTGTCTGTTAATCCAGTTTGGCGTGCCCTTTGTGGTCAGCCGTCAGAATCCATTCTGGCAGGATTTGGCTGAGCAGCATCTGCCGGTGCTGTTTTATGGTGATGCATTGGATGCCCGGACGGTGGCGGAAGCGCGCCGTCAGTTACTGAACGCTGACCGCGAAAATATCGCCTTCTTTAATCCGAATTACATTGCGGGCTGGGAGCAGGCACTGCTGCTGGCAGCGGGAGAGGCATCATGACACTGACACAGCTCGGTGGCTTGTCATTGGTGTATGCGTTCTCGCTGATGTTCATTCTGACGCTGACGTACAAAGAGTTTCGCCGCGTGCGTTTCAACTTCAACGTCTTGTTCTCGCTGCTTTACCTGCTGACTTTCTATTTTGGCTTCCCGCTGACCTGTCTGCTGGTTTTCCAGTTTGACGTGAAAGTCGTGCCGGTCGAAAACCTGTTGCAGGCCATGCTGGCAGCTACCTGTTTCTACGGCATCTACTATGTCAGCTACAAAACGCGGCTGAAGGCAAAACGTGACGGCCCCTCGCGCCCGCTGTTTACCATGAACCGGGTGGAAACCCATCTGACCTGGATGCTGCTGGCGCTGATTGCAGTGGTGACTGTTTCTGTCTTCTTTATGCACAACGGCTTTTTGCTGTTTAAACTGAAGTCCTACAGCCAGATCTTTTCCAGTGATGTTTCCGGTGTGGCGCTCAAGCGCTTCTTCTACTTCTTTATTCCGGCCATGCTGGTGGTCTTTTTCCTCAAGCCCGATGTGCGCCGCTGGCTGTTTTTCCTCGCCAGTACGGTAGCTTTTGGTTTCCTGACGTATGTGATCGTCGGCGGAACCCGCGCCAATATCATTATCGCGTTCGCCCTGTTTCTGTTTATCGGCATTGTCCGCGGCTGGATCAGCTTATGGATGCTGGCGGTGGCGGGCGTGCTGGGTATCGTCGGGATGTTCTGGCTGGCGCTTAAACGCTACGGTCTGAATGTCAGCGGTCCGGAAGCCATTTATACGTTCCTTTATTTGACGCGCGATACTTTCTCGCCGTGGGAGAATCTGGGGCTGTTGTTGCAAAACTACGACAAAATCAGTTTCCAGGGACTGGCTCCGATCGTGCGCGACTTCTATGTCTTTATCCCGAGCTGGCTGTGGCACGATCGCCCGGGCGTGGTGCTCAACACCGCCAACTACTTCACCTGGGATGTGCTGGATAACCATTCCGGTCTGGCGATTTCACCGACACTGATTGGCTCGCTGGTCGTGATGGGCGGCGTGTGGTTTATTCCACTGGGTGCGGTAGCTGTGGGTATGATCATCAAGTGGTTTGACTGGTTGTACGAAAAAGGCAAAGCAGATACCAACCGCTACAAAGCCGCCATCCTGCAAAGTTTTTGCTTTGGTGCGGTATTTAATATGATTGTGCTGGCCCGTGAAGGCGTTGATTCCTTCTTCTCACGGGTGGTCTTTTTCTGTGTTGTTTTCGGCGCATGTCTGGTGGTCGCCAAATTGTTGTACTGGATGTTTGACGCCGCCGGGTTGATACATGCCAAAATACCCCGCAAAAGAAACCTCATGGAGCCGCTGGCAGTAAGGAAGAGTCATGAATCTGGAGAGTAACGTTCCGCAGTACGACATCCGTGGGATCCGCCTTTGGGGCTTTCGCAACATGGAGCATTTTCTCGATTACCTTTTTGCCGGACATAAAGTGAAAACAGGTGCTCTGGTGGCGATGAATGCCGAGAAGGTGCTGACCGTCGAAAGTAATCCGGAGATGAGTGAGCTGATTGGCCGTGCGGAATACAAATATGCGGATGGCATCAGTATTGTGCGGGCTATCCGCCGTAAATACCCGCAGGCGCAGGTTTCGCGTATCGCCGGTGCAGATCTCTGGGAAGGACTGATGGAGCGCGCCGGTCGCGAAGGTACGCCAGTCTTTCTGATTGGCGGCAAACCTGAAGTTCTGGCACAAACGGAAGATAAGCTGCGTGCGCAGTGGAACGTGAACATTGTCGGCAGCCAGAATGGTTACTTTACGCCGGAGCAACGTGGCGCTTTATTTGAACGCGTCAGAAGCAGCGGGGCAGCTATTGTCACGGTGGCAATGGGGTCGCCGAAGCAGGAAATCCTGATGCGAGATTGCCGTCAGGTTCATCCTGACGCGCTCTATATGGGCATCGGAGGTACCTATGATGTTTTCACCGGACACGTTAAGCGGGCGCCAAAAATCTGGCAAAACATGGGGCTGGAATGGCTCTATCGCCTGATTTCACAGCCAAGTCGTTTGCGTCGCCAGCTGAAACTGCTCAAATTCGTTCGTTATTACTACACCGGTCGTCTGTAATGAATTCGCCGTTCTGAATCTTCAGGACGGCGTGTCACCTCTCATTTCTTCATTTTTTGCCTGCCTTTAGTACCCGCTATGCCAATCAATGCTTATCTTTCTCAATAGACGTTTGCAACTCTTCGGGAAATACGGAAACATAGCGCCGTTTTTCCGTCCTATACGGGCATTTCCATCATAAAAATAACATTCCGGTCCTTCCGGAAGGCAAACACAATTACAGAGAAATTGAGGATCTATGGCGAACCAAGAAGAGAAGGGTGGGCTACACCGGGGGCTTGAAGCCAGGCACATTGAGCTGATCGCACTGGGCGGCACTATCGGTGTCGGATTATTTATGGGCGCGGCGAGCACCCTGAAATGGGCCGGGCCGTCAGTGTTACTGGCGTATATTCTGGCCGGTGTATTCGTCTTCTTTATTATGCGCTCAATGGGTGAAATGCTGCACCTGGAACCCGTCGCCGGTTCGTTTGCGGTGTATGCGCATAAATACCTCGGGCCGTATTACGGCTATCTCACCGCGTGGAGTTACTGGTTCATGTGGATAGCGGTGGGGATATCGGAAATCACCGCGATTGGCGTTTACGCGCAGTACTGGTTCCCTGATTTACCCCAGTGGATCCCCGCGCTGGCTGCGGTGCTGATTGTCGCTGCGGCAAACCTCGCGGCGGTCAAACTGTATGGCGAGATGGAGTTCTGGTTTGCGCTGATCAAAATCACCACGATCATTGTGATGATCGTGGTCGGTCTGGCGGTCATTTTCTTCGGATTTGGTAATCACGGAGAAGCCGTTGGTTTTGCGAATCTGACGGCGCACGGCGGCTTCTTTGCAGGGGGCTGGAAAGGTTTCCTGTTTGCGTTGTGTATTGTGGTGGCGTCCTATCAGGGCGTGGAGCTGGTGGGGATTACCGCCGGTGAAGCGAAGAATCCGCAGGTTACGCTTAAACGCGCCATCAATAACATCCTGTGGCGTATCCTGATTTTCTACGTCGGCGCGATTTTCGTCATTATTACCATCTTCCCGTGGAACGAGATGGGTACGCATGGCAGCCCGTTTGTCCTGACCTTCGCGAAGATTGGTATCGCTTCTGCGGCAGGCATTATCAACTTTGTGGTGCTGACGGCGGCGCTGTCAGGCTGTAACAGCGGAATGTACAGCTGCGGGCGTATGCTCTATGCATTATCGCAGAATCGTCAGTTGCCTGCGTTCCTGAGCAAAGTCTCGAAAAGCGGCGTACCGGTTTACGGGATTGCGATCACCATTTTATGTCTGCTGGTCGGCTCGTGTCTGAACTACATCATCCCGAATCCTGAAAAAGTGTTCGTGTATGTCTACAGTGCCAGCGTCCTGCCGGGCATGGTGCCGTGGTTTGTGGTGCTGGTCAGCCAGCTCCGTTTTCGCGAGGCGCACAAAGAGAAACTGAAAAACCATCCGTTTAAATCGATTCTCTTCCCTTATACCAATTACCTGACATTGATTTTCCTGGTGTGTGTACTGGTGGGGATGGCGATTAATCCGGATACGCGGGTTTCTTTACTGGTAGGCGGTATTTTCATCGCGGCGGTGTCGCTGATATACTTCTGCCTCGGCATGCACAAACGTGCCGCGCTGACGGCGGAAAAAGCAAAATAACGCTGTAAGTCATGGGTGGGGAAGGGAAGGCGCTTACTTTTAAGGCGTATTGGATAAAGCGTAATCAAACGCAATATTTCTGAAAAAAAGCACTAGACAGCCAAGCGTTAAAACCGTAGTATCCCCACCCGCAACGGCGCTAAGCGCCCGTAGCTCAGCTGGATAGAGCGCTGCCCTCCGGAGGCAGAGGTCTCAGGTTCGAATCCTGTCGGGCGCACCATTTAGTATGCGCTAGAGTTGCGGTGAAATGTTGAAGTTTGACAGTTCACGTTAGTAGTTAGAGATATGGTGGCTATAGCTCAGTTGGTAGAGCCCTGGATTGTGATTCCAGTTGTCGTGGGTTCGAGCCCCATTAGCCACCCCACTCTAAAAATGATTTTGTGATTGTGACATGCGATGGTGGCGGAATTGGTAGACGCGCTAGCTTCAGGTGTTAGTGTCCTTCGGATGTGAGGGTTCGAGTCCCTCCCTTCGCACCACACACAAATTTCATTTAAATGATGCAGTTAGCATCATAAAGTAGTAAGATGCACGACATCGGCGAGTAGCGCAGCTTGGTAGCGCAACTGGTTTGGGACCAGTGGGTCGGAGGTTCGAATCCTCTCTCGCCGACCAATTCGAAGAAACCTGCTTTTTAAAGCAGGTTTTTTTTCGTCTGTAGTAAATGAGGATGAGAACCTCCGAAGGAGGTTTGAGCCGAGCGAAGCGAGACCACGTTGCTTTAGCAACGGCCCGCAGGGCAAGCATCGAAGATGCGCGTCATCCTCTCTCGCCGACCAATTCGAAGAAACCTGCTTTTTAAAGCAGGTTTTTTTTCGTGTGGAGTTTATGAGAATGAGCCTTTCTGGTCTTGTTGTTTATCTGCGACATTCGTACTTTTCTCTGTCTCTTTCAGGAGACACCTATCTTGTTGATAATTAAAGAGTCACATAAGCTGACATTCAAACGTCGTTTACCGGCGACAGAATGGCGGTGTACTGACCTATTCCTGTCTCCCGCAAAAACTCAGTTGTGCAGCCTGATAAAATAAAAACGTTAATTATTAGTGCAATAGAAAAATTTAAACAGATACTTGCCATCCTGGCACGCGTCCTGCAATATTCCCGCCGTAGATGCTCATTCCACCCATTATGTTTGCTCCGGCTTCATAAACCTGGGAATGATGCAGAGCCAATTTACAGTGCCTATTGTCATCCTGACCGATATCGCGCAAGCGTTATCATCCAGAAGGCAAAACGTTGAGTGAGGCACTAAATCTGTTGTCCTAGACCTGATTGTTTTTATACACCTGCCCATACGCAGGTGTTTTTTTTTGCCCGTACCCGTCATCCTTTGAGCTGCAGAGGTGTTGGCTGCTCTTAGTCACCCGGAACCACTGACTTATGTCAGCTCATCGGGATTCTTGCTTATGCCGCCTTTTAGCAACTCAAATGATTCTGGGTATAAGTATTGAAGACATAAAAAAGGCTCCCGAAGGAGCCTTTTGCAGACAGCAATTGAATCAGGGTTGCTGTGAATTATTCAGCGTCAGCATCAGCCCTTCACGGCGCATCTCTGCAGCTTCTGCCGGTTTATGCAGTTTATCCAGCGCATCAGCCAGCCACGCATAATCATACGCGTCAGGGCGTTGTTTCAGCGCTTCACGGAACGCATCGCTCGCCTGTTGCCATTCACCATG
Organism: Rahnella bruchi; assembly: GCF_003614975.1. Classification (GTDB taxonomy): domain Bacteria; phylum Pseudomonadota; class Gammaproteobacteria; order Enterobacterales; family Enterobacteriaceae; genus Rahnella; species Rahnella bruchi. Next base: position 40,935 of record NZ_QZWI01000015.1, read on the forward strand.
CTTCATCAGCAACTGACCCAGCGTGCTGCTCAGCAGCGGAGTGGTGCCATTTTGCTTAATGAGCTGGTGCAGGGTTTTTTCCAGTTGCTCAGGATTGCCCGAACGCAGTTTAGGCATCAGGGCGACCAGACGGTCGTCGTAATGACGTTTAAGACCGTCAAGTATCACTTCCTGCGCCAGATCCTGATCGTTGCATTCAATCAGATGCGTCGCCATTGCCACCTGCAACGCCACTTCATGACGGGTTTTGCGGCTCTGATCCTTCCACCAGCGTTTCAGGCCTTCGCTGCCTTCTTCTGCCATCAGCTGATTCATCATGCCGATATAAGCCTGTTCCTGAAGAACGCGGATTTCATCGTCACTACGGACATCGGCTTTGGCCATTGAAGGCAAAATTTCCAGCAACGAACCGTACGCGCCGGTACGCAGATAGGCCTGTTCCGCGAGACGTAAAACTTCCGGATGGCGTGGCGACTGTCCGAGTAAACGGTCAACGCCGTGGCGCGCGGCATGAATTTCACCCTGCGCCAGTTGGATGCGCACACGGGTGATATCCACCGGCATCTGATCGGTATCAGCGATTTCCGCCGCACGTTCCAGATACTGATTGGTGCGGATATCATCGCCGCGCTGCTGCGCCGCTTCCGCTGCCAGCAAATAGTTCACCACCGGTTGTTCGGCGTGATCGGCATTGCGTGCCAGCAGTTTTTCCATCTGGCGATGATCGCCTTCTGCCAGTTTGAGCATCGCAGCATGAGTTTGCTTACGTGCTTTAGAGCTTTTACGCCCGGCAAACCAGCCGCGGGTACGTGCACCGGTGCGCAGAACGCGTCGCAGGACCCATTCAATAAAGAACAGCACCAGAATCAGCACGACCAACATAATGACTAAACCGGTGACGCTGGTTTCAATGTTGTAGTTGTCTGTCTGGATCAGGACATAGCCCTGATGACCGGCGAGGATCGGGCCGACAATAATCCCGGCAAACACAATCAGGAATAATACGAAGACTCGTAACATGCGTTATTCCCCCTGCGTTGCGGCGGCGGGCTGCTGGAGCAGGTTACGCACGCGGGTCTGCATCAGTTTTTCCAGTAACGGCTGGCTTTTCAGCTCGTCCGGTACATCCATTGAAATGGATTGCTGACTGAGATTATCCAGTTCTTCCAGGAAAGCTTTGGTAGACGGGTCAGACGTATCAAAATAGGCGCGAACCCAGGTCGAAACGCTTTCCAGCGACTGTTTGTAGACTTCATCCTGATGACGCGGCACGGCCTGTGCGGCAATCAGCAGACGCGAACGGATATTTTCGCGCAGATACACATCCTGATTCGGTGCCAGCAACGGTTCAGCGCTGCTATCACGGCGGCGGATGGTGATAAAGTCATCCATAAAGTTGTGCCAGCTTTTGGTCAGGTTCTGACGCCATTCCGTCAATGAACCAGAAAGGCTTGAGCTGTCGTTGTCCATCGGGGAGTCGTCAGTGTCATTGTCGGCCAGGCGCAGGTTATCCACCTGATTTGACAGCTGATTCAGTTTAAGAATGATACCGTCGAAATCAACCTGTGCAACAGCAGACAGGCCGCCCACGTCTTCGTTCAGCGCGCGGCGCACGTCAATCAGGCTCGGGTCATTCATGTCAGCAAGGCTGGCATCGGCGCTTTTCAGCAGTGCAGCCGCAGTGGTGACATCCTGATCGCTCCACAGCTTGCGACCCGCCAGTTTCACCAGATAATCGGCCTGAGCCAGTAACCAGGTTTTGGCATCGCTGCCTGAAATGCTGGCAACTTTATCTTGTAACTCATTCAGCTGACGACCATACGACGCCTGCTGGCGATCAGCAGCCTGCTGAGTTTTATCCTGCTGAGCGAGCAGGGCAGCGATTTGCTGCTTATCCTGTTGCTGGCTTTTTTGCAGGGCATCAAGCTGTGCAGAAAGCGCCTCGTTGGAGGCGGCCTGGGCCAGCGATTGCTGGTGTCCGTGATAGTAAAGACCAGCACCAAGTGCGATCACTAATACAATCGCGATAGCGCCTAACACCGGCGCGGTACGTTGCTTTTTACGCAGCGTTGTCAGCTCCTGGTCACGGTCTGAAGCTTCTGGCTGGGGGCTCTCAACCGCTGGGGAGATAACAACATTCTCATCCGGCGCGGAAGGTTTTTTTTGTTCCGTCATTTTGGCACATCCCTTAGTCAGGTAGTTGTAATGCGCGGATCAGCGCATCATTGTCTGCATTTTCGGCAACCCGAACAGCACTCCAGCCGAGCTGGCGGGCGAGGGTTGCCAAACGTTCACTGACCACGACCAGATTACAGCGCAGTAACCATGAGTTTCGGTAGTAATCAGGAACTAACTGGTACAGCTGTTGCAGCATTTCTCCGCTGGTCACGACCAGCGTATCAATTCCGGCGCGTTGCCAGAGAGCGCTCTGTTCGCTGGCATCGTAGTAAACCGGGCTGCGTTGATAACATTCGCAGTAGGTCACTTCAACGCCGCGTTCGGTGAGCGTTTCGGCCAGCAATTCCCTTCCGCCATTGCCACGCAATATCAGCGCTTTTTTGCCTTGTATGCGTTGCAATGCCGGGAGATTCAACAACATCTCGCTGGTTTCACCATCCTGTGGATAGACAACCGGGAGACTGCTGGCACGATGAAACAACAGGCCTGTGGTGCGGCCAATCGCATAATAGCTGACGTTATCCGGCCAGCGGGTGGCAGACTGACGCAGTGCGCGATCGGCGTAGTTCACGGCATGTTGAGAGAGAACAAATACCAGATCCTGCTGATTTAATGAGGATAGCAGGTTCGGCAACATTACGAGCTGGTTCCCCGGCGCAAATTCAATCAGCGGGGAATGAAAGGCTACCCGGCCCATAGTACGCAGCCGGTTAACCAGCTTTTCTCCTGCCGGAGAGGGACGGGTAACCAGAATGGTCATTGGGGAGCGTTCCCTTTATAGACCTCTTGCAGAATTTCACGTGCGCCGTTTGCCAGCAGTTCTTCGGCAAGTTCCACGCCCATGCTGTACGCGTTAGCGGCAGGACCGCGACGTTCGCCGGATACCATCTGGCTTCCGTCGGGTGCGCCCACCAGCGCACGCAGCCACAGCTGGTCGCCGTCGAGTTCGGCGTAGCTGCCAATCGGCACCTGACAACCGCCTTCGAGGCGCATGTTCATCGCCCGTTCAGCCTCAACGCGTACCGTGGTTTCGCGGTGCGCCAGGGGGGCAAGTAAATCGCGGGTGTTTTGATCGTCGAGACGGCATTCGATGCCGACTGCACCCTGTCCGACCGCTGGCAGACACTCTTCGGGCGTCAGCGCCGTACGGATGCGATTCTCAAGACCCAGGCGTTTGAGTCCGGCGACGGCCAGAATAATGGCATCGTATTCGCCGTTATCGAGTTTGGATAAGCGGGTGCCTACATTGCCGCGCAAATCACGGATCACCAGATCCGGGCGTTTCTGGCGCAGCTGGCACTGACGGCGCAGGCTGGAGGTACCTACTACGCTACCATGCGGCAACTCGGCCAGACTGGCATAATGATTTGAGACGAAAGCATCGCGCGGGTCTTCGCGTTCACAAATTGTGACCAGTCCCAGGCCTTCAGGAAACTCAACCGGCACATCTTTCATAGAGTGCACGGCAATATCCGCGCGGCCATCGAGCATCGCCAGCTCAAGCTCTTTCACAAACAAGCCTTTGCCGCCGACCTTGGCCAGCGGGGTATCTAAAATGATATCGCCCTTGGTGACCATCGGGACCAGTTCCACTTGCAAACCGGGATGACAGGCCATCAGCTGGCTTTGAACATATTGTGCCTGCCACAGAGCCAGAGGGCTCTGACGGGTGGCAATTCGAATGATTTTGTCTAACATGTTTGTTACCGTTTAACTGTCTCTGTGACCATCCTACCACTGACAATAGAAAGCTGTCAGCGTAAGAAGCCATTCGGAAAAGTAGGGTAACGGTCAGTGCGGGGAATTGTCCCTTTCAGGAACAGACGGTAAAATCCAGAGAAGCGGAAGAGTAATTGTGGTGCGTTACTTTCTTTACGGTCAATCAGCAAGGTGTTAAATTGATCACGTTTCCAGCAATAATTCGTCAACTATTTGCGCAATCATGATTGTTCAAAGCATAAGCATCACGATAAATGACGGATTTGGAACGGGGTTATTTCCAGACACTGTATAATCAGGCGAAACGTCTTGTACCTCTACATCGAGACATTGAAGCAAAGATTGGATGCGATCAACCAGTTACGAGTCGATCGTGCGCTGGCAGCCATGGGTCCTGCGTTTCAACAGGTCTACACACTGCTTCCTGTCTTTTTACATCAACATCACCCTCTGATGCCGGGATACCTTGAAGGTAAGGTTCCGCATGGTATCTGCATTTTCACGCCTGATGAATCCCAGCAAACCTATCTGACTGACCTCGAAGATAAATGGGGCAGCGCGCTCGAGCCTATGGTGAAAGGCGAATTGCCGATAACCGGCGTCTATTCGATGGGCAGCACCTCCTCAATCGGTCAGAGCCAAAGTTCTGATCTGGATATCTGGGTCTGTCATCAGTCCTGGCTCGATAACGAAGAACGCAACCGCTTACAGCAAAAATGCAGCCTGTTAGAAAAATGGGCGGCCTCGCTGGGCGTGGAAGTCAGCTTCTTCCTGATCGACGAAAACCGCTTCCGCCATAACGAAAGTGGCAGCCTGGGTGGCGAAGACTGCGGTTCAACGCAGCACATCTTATTACTCGACGAATTCTATCGTACCGCGGTGCGCATGGCCGGTAAGCGTATTCTGTGGAATATGGTGCCGGGCGAAGAAGAAGCACATTACGACGAATACGTCCTTTCGCTATACGCGCAGGGCGCTCTGACACCAAATGAGTGGCTTGATCTGGGCGGCCTCAGCACGCTTTCGGCGGAAGAGTATTTCGGCGCGAGCCTGTGGCAGCTGTATAAAAGTATCGATTCGCCTTATAAAGCGGTACTAAAAACGCTGCTGCTGGAAGCCTATTCGTGGGAATACCCGCAAACTCAGTTGCTGGCGATGGATATCAAACAACGTCTGCATCAGGGCGAGATTGTCAGCTTCGGGCTGGATCCTTACTGTATGATGCTCGACCGCGTGACCCGTTATCTCACCCAGATTGAAGACCCGACCCGCCTTGATTTAGTCCGCCGCTGTTTCTATTTAAAGGTCTGTGAAAAACTTTCCCGCGCACGGGCATCCGTTGGCTGGCGTCGTGAAATTCTCAGTCAACTGGTCGCGGAATGGGGCTGGGACGAAGAACGTCTGGCGATCCTGGATAACCGGGCGAACTGGAAAATCGAGCGTGTGCGTGAAGCGCATAACGAACTGCTCGATGCCATGATGCAAAGCTATCGCAACCTGATCCGCTTTGCCCGTCGTAACAATTTAAGCGTCAGCGCCAGCCCGCAGGATATCGGCGTGCTGACCCGTAAGTTGTACGCCGCATTCGAAGCGCTGCCGGGCAAAGTGACGCTGGTGAACCCGCAGATTTCGCCTGACTTGTCTGAGAACGATTTAACCTTTATTCATGTGCCGATTGGCCGTGCGAACCGCACCGGCTGGTATTTGTATAACCAGTCGCCGTCGATGGAATCCATCGTCAGCCATCAGCCGCTGGAATATAACCGTTATCTGAACAAACTGGTGGCGTGGGCCTATTTCAACGGTCTGCTGACGTCTACGACGCGCCTGCATATAAAAAGCGGCAGTCTGTGTGATATCGCTAAATTGCGCGAACTGGTGGCGGATGTGTCGCATAACTTCCCGCTGCGACTGGCTGCGCCGACGCCAAAAGCGTTATACAGCCCGTGTGAAATTCGCCACTTAGCGATTATCGTCAATCTGGAACACGATCCGACCGCCGCCTTCCGCAATCAGGTGGTGCATTTTGATTTCCGTAAACTGGATGTTTTCAGCTTTGGGCAAAATCAGGAATGTATGGTCGGCAGTATCGACCTGCTTTATCGCAACTCGTGGAACGAAGTGCGTACGCTGCATTTCAGTGGTGAACAGGCGGTGCTGGAAGCGCTGAAAACTATTCTGGGCAAAATGCATCAGGACGCCGCACCGCCGGAATCGGTGGAAGTGTTCTGCTACAGCCAGCATTTACGCGGCCTTATCCGCACGCGTGTTCAGCAACTGGTGTCGGAATGCATTGAACTTCGCCTTTCGAGCAAGCGTCTCGAACCTGGCCGTTTCAAAGCCGTGCGTGTCGCCGGACAAACCTGGGGCCTGTTCTTCGAACGCCTGAGTGTTTCAGTGCAGAAGCTGGAAAACGCCATCGAGTTCTACGGTGCGATTTCCAATAATAAGCTGCATGGACTGTCGGTAAAATTGCAGACTGACCAGGCGCATCTGCCGGCGGTTATTGACGGCTACGCCAGCGAAGGGATCATTCAGTTCTTCTTCGAAGACAGCTCCGACGACATTGGTTTTAATATTTATATTCTTGACGAGTCGAACCGCGTTGAGGTCTATCACCATTGTGAAGGCAGTAAAGAAGATCTGGTGCGCGACGTGAGCCGCTTCTACTCCTCCTCGCACGACCGGTTTACCTACGGCTCAAGCTTTATCAACTTCAATCTGCCGCAGTTCTACCAGATCGTGTCCCTTGATGAGCGCATTCAGGTGATCCCGTTTCGCAGCAACGTGTTATCTGCGGCCTGCGCCACTGTGCCTGAAACTGAGGTCGAACCTTCCCGGTTGAAACAGCAATTTCAGTTGCATTAGAAAAGATGTCCCAATCCCGGACACGCGGCAGAATATCTGGCTTTCCTTCTCTTTAAACCCTGAAAATGTGCCCGCGTGTTTTATCGATTCCTGTTGCTTTTCATGATCCACCTGCGATTATAGAGAGCTTGGTCGCATGAATTACGGGCATTCATAAAATGAAAAACGCTTTACGCTGGTCTCTGGCCGCGACGATATTATTTTCTCTCTCCGGTTGTGGACTGAAAGGGCCGTTGTATTTCCCACCACCGGAAAAATCAACGACTCAGAAAACCAGTAATGTTCCAGGTACTGCTAACGACGGTTCATCGCAGCAGAAAGGTGTATCACCAGAAGATCTCACGACTAATTCCAGAGATTAACCGGCCTGTGCCGGGGGTTTCGTGCAGCACTGCCGGAGCCCTTTTCTTAAGGGATCATCGCGACTGGATTTGACCAGCGGTAAACGGAGTCAGTTATGCAGTTCTCCAAAATGCACGGCCTGGGAAACGATTTTATGGTCGTTGATGCCGTTACTCAAAATGTCTACTTCTCGCCTGAGTTGATCCGCCGTTTGTCCGATCGTCACCGTGGTGTGGGTTTTGACCAGCTACTGGTGGTAGAGCCACCTTATGACCCCGAACTCGATTTCCATTACCGAATCTTCAATGCCGACGGCAGCGAAGTGGCGCAGTGCGGCAATGGCGCGCGTTGCTTTGCCCGCTTTGTCCGCATTAAAGGTCTGACCAACAAACGCGATATTCGCGTCAGTACGCAGACCGGCCGCATGGTGTTGACGGTAACGGAAGATGAAGAAGTTCAGGTCAATATGGGCGAGCCGGTGTTTGAACCGCAACAGGTTCCTTTCCGTGCAGCGAAACCGGAAAAGACCTATATTCTGCGTGCAGAAGAGCGCACAGTATTCTGCGGCGTAGTGTCGATGGGAAACCCGCACTGCGTGCTACAGGTTGAGGATGTGTTAACGGCAGAAGTCGAAGTTCTCGGACCCATGCTGGAAAGCCACGAACGCTTCCCCGAACGTGTGAATGTCGGGTTCATGCAGATCCTCAGTCCGGAAAGCGTAAAGTTGCGCGTGTACGAACGAGGTGCCGGTGAAACACAGGCGTGCGGAAGCGGTGCCTGTGCCGCCGTTGCGGTAGGCATCCAGCAAGGGTTACTTGCTGAAGAAGTTCAGGTGGAACTGCCGGGAGGCAGCCTCGAAATTCGCTGGAAAGGGCCGGGTCACCCGCTGTATATGACCGGACCCGCCACTCATGTTTACGACGGATTTATTCATCTATGAACAATCTTGATGACCAGATTGAACCGGTGATAGCGCTCGACGACGACAGCGTGATGCAATATCTGCTGCAAAACCCGGATTTCTTTATTCGTAATGCCCGCAGCGTCGAGCAGATGCACGTACCGCATCCGGTGAAAGGCAGCATTTCGCTGGTTGAATGGCAACTCGGGCGTCAGCGTCATCAGATTGCGCAGCTTGAAGAAGAAATTACCTTGCTGATGGAGCAGGCGTCGATCAACGAATCGCTGTTCGGGCGGATGATCGAGTTACAGGCTACGCTCGCGGCGGCCAGCAGTTTGCAGGATATGCTAAACCGCCTGCAACGCTGGGCGCGCAGTCTCGGGCTGGCGGGTGCCAATGTGCGTCTGTTCAGCGAGGGATGGCGCATCGGCGCGCCTTCTGATTTCACCCATCTGGCGGTGAGCCGCAGCGCGTTTGAATCGATGCGTATTCAGCGTCTGGGCGAAACCCCGCACTATCTTGGTGGCCTGAACGGCCCGGAACTGTTGCTGTTATTACCGCAAGCCAAAGCCGTCGGTTCTGTCGCGCTTTCCCTGATGGGTGAGCACGGTGAACTGGGTGTGCTGATTTTCAGCAGCCGCGACCCGCAACACTACCAGCCGGGAATGGGCACAGTCTTACTCGATCAGCTGGCCAAAATGTTACCTGGCCTGCTGGAACGCTGGATAGAAAGGGTATGAGCCACACCGAATCGCCTCTCTATCCCGCGGTCGAGGCGTTTCTGCGTTACCTGCACGTCGAACGTCAACTCAGTCCGCTCACAACCACCAATTACAGCCGTCAGTTAGAAGCCCTGATCGCCATCAGCGGCGAAATAGGCATTTCTCACTGGCAGCAGCTTGATGCACCTAAAGTCCGCATGTTACTGGCGCGCAGCAAACGCGCCGGTTTAGGGCCTTCCAGTCTGGCGCTTCGCATGTCTTCGTTGCGCAGTTTTCTCGACTGGCTGGTGCGTCAGGGCGTATTAAGCGCCAATCCTGCCAAAGGAATTTCCACGCCGCGCTCCCCGAAACATCTGCCAAAAAATCTGGATGTCGATGAAGTGAATAAACTGCTGGAAATCGATCTTAACGATCCGCTTTCCGTGCGTGACCGCGCGATGCTGGAAGTGATGTACGGCGGCGGGCTGCGTCTTTCTGAACTGGTGGGTATCGACTGTAAACATATCGACATGGCCTCCGGCGAAGTGCGCGTGCTGGGTAAAGGCAGTAAAGAACGCAAGGTGCCGATCGGGCGTACTGCCGTCACCTGGCTGGAACACTGGCTGAAACACCGCGCTGATTTTAATCCGCAGGATGACGCGATGTTTTTGTCGAGCAAAGGCAACCGTATTTCTGCGCGTAATGTTCAGAAGCGTTTTGCCGAATGGGGCGTGAAACAGGGTGTTAACAGCCATATTCATCCGCATAAACTGCGTCACTCGTTTGCCACACATGTGCTGGAATCCAGCGGTGATTTACGCGCGGTACAGGAACTGCTGGGTCATGCGAATTTGTCCACTACGCAAATCTATACCCATCTGGACTTTCAACATCTGGCGACGGTTTACGACGCCGCGCATCCCCGCGCAAAACGAGGAAAATCATGATGAAGTTCTATCGTCCGCTGAAACGCATTGAAGCGATCACCTTCGATTTAGACGACACGCTGTATGACAATTACGATGTTATTCGTCGTACCGATTCTGAAACGCTGAAATCGATTCAGGGTTTCCATCCGGCGCTGGCTGAAATGGCACCGGACACCATCCGCCTGATGCGCGCAGAATTGCTGGCAGAGGACGCTGAGATTTATCACGACGTCACCGAATGGCGTCGTCAGGCCGTGTTGCTGGCGATGACCCGCGCAGGCCTGAGCGAAGGCGATGCCAAACTGGGCACAAAAGCCGCGATGGAAACCTTCGCCCTGTGGCGCAGCCGGATTTATGTTCCCGGAGAAAATCACGACGCGCTGGCCGCGCTGGCTGAACGCTGGCCTTTAGTGGCGATCACTAATGGCAATGCCGATCCGCACGCCTGCGGTCTGGCGCAATATTTCCAGTTCACCTTGCGCGCGGGCGATCATGGCCGGGCGAAACCTTACGCCGACATGTATAAAAAGGCGTCGATGAAGCTGGATATTCCGCTGGAAAACATTCTCCACGTCGGCGATGACCTGACAACTGACGTCGCGGGTGCCGTGCGTTGCGGCATGCAATCGTGCTGGATTAATTTGCGCGAAGGCGACCTGATGCACATTAACGATGCCCGCCTGTTACCGCATATTGAGATTTCGCAGTTGGCATCGCTGACAGCATTGCTATAATCCCTTCTTAAATTACTCTGTATAAATTCACAGTAGAAAAGCATTCACGTGGTGAGTGCTTTTCTCATCCTGACAAACGGTGCCTATGGACGTTTCTGACCTGCTCGACAGCCTGAATGAAAAACAACGTGAAGCCGTGGCCGCGCCGCGCAGCAATCTGTTGGTGCTGGCCGGGGCAGGCAGTGGCAAAACCCGCGTACTGGTTCATCGCATCGCGTGGCTGCTGGCAGTCGAAAAGTGCTCGCCGTATTCCATTATGGCGGTGACTTTCACCAACAAAGCGGCAGCGGAAATGCGCCACCGTATCGACCAGCTGATTGGCACCAGTCAGGGTGGCATGTGGATTGGTACCTTCCACGGCCTTGCGCACCGCTTGCTGCGTGCGCACCATCTGGACGCTAATCTGCCGCAGGATTTCCAGATCCTCGACAGTGACGACCAGATGCGTCTCATTAAGCGTCTGATCAAAGCGCTGAACATCGACGAGAAACAATGGCCGCCGCGCCAGGCAATGTGGTACATCAACGGCAAAAAAGACGAAGGTCTGCGTCCGCAGCACGTTGAGACTTACAACAATCCTGTCGAAGCGACGTGGTTACGCATCTATCAGGCCTATCAGGAAGCCTGTGACCGCGCCGGGCTGGTGGATTTCGCCGAGTTACTGCTGCGCGCTCATGAGCTCTGGCTGAACAAGCCGCATATTTTGCAGCATTACCGCGAACGCTTTACCAACCTGATGGTGGACGAATTCCAGGACACCAACAGCATTCAGTACGCGTGGATCCGTCTGCTGGCGGGCGATAACAATAACGTGATGATCGTCGGCGACGATGACCAGTCGATCTACGGCTGGCGTGGTGCGCAGGTTGAAAACATCCAGCGCTTCCTGAAAGATTTCCCAAATGCAGAAACCATTCGTCTGGAGCAGAACTACCGTTCAACCAGCACCATTCTGAAAGCTGCCAACTCGCTGATTGAAAACAATAATGGCCGTATGGGTAAAAACCTGTGGACTGAAGACGGCGAGGGCGAACCGATTTCACTGTATTGCGCATTCAACGAACTGGATGAATCGCGCTTTGTGGTTAACCGTATCAAAACCTGGCAGGACAACGGCGGTGCGCTGAAGGATTGCGCCATTCTTTACCGCAGCAACGCCCAGTCGCGTGTGCTGGAAGAAGCGTTGTTGCAGATGGCGATGCCATACCGAATTTATGGCGGGCAGCGGTTCTTCGACCGTCAGGAAATCAAAGATGCGCTGGCGTATCTGCGTCTGATGTCCAACCGCAATGATGATGCGGCGTTTGAACGGGTGGTGAACACTCCGACGCGCGGCATCGGCGACCGTACGCTGGATGTGGTTCGCCAGACCGCCCGTGATCGTCAGCTGACCATGTGGCAGGCTACGCGAGCGCTGTTACAGGAAAAGGTGCTGGCGGGCCGTGCAGCGTCTTCCCTGCAACGATTTACCGAACTGGTGGACGCGCTGGCACATGAAACTTCAGACATGCCGCTGCACGTGCAAACTGACCGGGTGATCAAGGATTCCGGCCTGTTCATCATGTATGAGCAGGAAAAAGGTGAAAAAGGTCAGGCGCGAATCGAAAACTTAGAGGAACTGGTGACGGCAACGCGTCAGTTCAGCTATCAGGATGAAGACGAAGATCTGATGCCGTTGCAGGCGTTCCTGTCGCACGCTGCGCTCGAAGCGGGCGAAGGGCAGGCGGATGCCAATCAGGATGCCACCCAGCTGATGACACTGCACTCTGCAAAAGGTCTGGAGTTCCCGCAGGTGTTCATCGTCGGTATGGAAGAAGGCATGTTCCCGAGCCAGATGTCGCTGGAAGAAAGCGGGCGTCTGGAGGAAGAACGTCGTCTGGCGTACGTTGGCGTCACCCGCGCCATGCAGAAACTGACCCTGACTTACGCCGAAACCCGCCGCTTATACGGCAAAGAAGTCTCACATCGTCCGTCGCGTTTCGTGGGTGAATTACCGGAAGACTGTGTCGAAGAGGTGAGGATGCGCGCTAATGTGTCGCGTCCGATGAGCAACCGCAGCGTCGGCACGTCAACCAGCGTCAGCGATACCGGCTTCAAACTCGGCCAGCGGGTTACACATCCTAAATTTGGCGAAGGTACCATCGTCAACATGGAAGGCAGCGGCGAACATAGCCGGTTGCAGGTGGCGTTCCCGGGGGAAGGGATCAAGTGGCTGGTTGCCGCCTACGCACGGTTAGAAGCCGCAAGCTAGCTTACTTGCGATCTTGAGCCCGGGCAGTGCTCGACATCCTCATGGACTACGTGTCCATTCCGGTGTCTCCGCGCTGGCCGGACTCAACCTCGCTGCGCCGCTGACGCTTGCACAACGGTGTATTAAAGGGCAAAAACGTCGCCCACTTCGGCTTTCGCATACCATTCCAGCGTTTCTTTTACGCCTTCTTCGCCTTCCGGCGGCGTGCCTGGCAGATAGTCTTGTTCTTGCACCGGCTGATACGCGCCGTGTTTCACTTCAAAAATCACGCCGCCTTCGTCGAGGGATAACACGCTGTGCCAGGTGTTGGCCGGGATTTCCAGCAGGCGGGTTTCTGCGCCGAGCCAAAGGCGGTCGGTGACTTTGCCGCTGTTATCGTAAATCAACACCAGAAAACGTCCGCGCAGGGCAGTCAGCATTTCCCACGTGTGGGGATGGCGGTGGATACGCACGTATGTACCCGGTTCCATCGCAATCGCCAGACGTTGCACGTCATCTTCCGGTGCCGGATGGATATTCAGATTCTGGCGCAGTCGCGGGGAATGAGAGGCTTTGGTGATCAGATCACACAGAGTGTCCTGGTTTATTTGCTTAATCATGATGAGTCTCTGCCTGAGAAGCTATGGGAATGGGGAAATCCAGTGCCTGAGTGTAGCCAAAAAAACGGTCAGACATAAGCCGGGAACGCTTACCAACACCGTCTGAAATTTATGCATAAATGTTGCCAGAATAGATTTGTTCGCGGTTGACAGTCTTTTTATTACCGGCGTAACATGCGCGCACTATTATCAATGAGGAACTGCGCCTTGGACACACCCAGTAGATACTGGCTCAATAACCTGTTTTCCAGGTACCACTTCTAAGGCCCTCCTCATTGCTGATGGCCTTAGTGGTTGTCAGCGACCCCGTTCTGTCGCTGTGAGTCAGATCTGAAGTTGGTCTGAATTACGCCGGTGACATTTTTCACTCCGTGATTTTCTGTGCTTCAACGCGTTGTCCACTTTCCGTAATTTTTGGGAGAACGGGCACATGCTGAGTGCTTTTAAATTAGAAAACAGCCGCTTATCCCGTTTAGAACTGGACGAGTCAGACGATCTCAAAACTTCATTGTGGGTAGATCTGGTTGAGCCTGACGAGCAGGAACGTGAGCGCGTTCAATGTGAATTAGGGCAAAGCCTGGCGACGCGTCCTGAACTGGACGACATCGAAGCCTCTGCACGTTTCTTTGAAGACGAAGACGGTCTGCATATTCACTCCTTCTTTTATTACGAAGATGCCGAAGACCATGCGGGCAACAGCACCGTCGCATTTACCGTGCGCGAAGGCCGTCTGTACACCCTGCGTGAACGCGAATTACCGGCGTTTCGTCTTTACCGTATGCGTGCCCGCAACCAGAAACTGGTCGATGGCAATGCGTACGAACTGCTGCTGGATTTGTTCGAAACCAAAATCGAACAGCTGGCAGACGAAATTGAAAATATCTACAGTGATCTGGAAAAACTCAGCCGCGTGATTATGGAAGGGCATCAGGGCGACGAATATGACGCCGCGCTTTCCACGCTGGCAGAGCTGGAAGATATCGGCTGGAAAGTCCGTCTGTGTCTGATGGATACCCAGCGCGCGCTGAATTTCCTGGTGCGTAAAGCCCGTTTACCGGCAGGTCAGCTGGAGCAGGCGCGCGAAGTATTACGCGATATCGAATCCCTGCTGCCGCACAACGAATCCCTGTTCCAGAAAGTGAACTTCCTGATGCAGGCGGCGATGGGCTTTATCAACATCGAGCAGAACCGCATTATCAAGATTTTCTCGGTGGTATCCGTCGTATTCCTGCCGCCAACGCTGGTGGCATCCAGCTACGGGATGAACTTCGAATTCATGCCTGAGCTGAAATGGTCATTCGGTTATCCGGGGGCGATTGCACTGATGATCCTCGCCGGTCTGGCACCTTATCTGTACTTCAAACGTAAAAACTGGTTATAACCGGGCAGACAATATTTCTCCCTCTCAGGCGCGCTCTGAGAGGGAAATTCCTGCATTGTTTCCCCCTCCGGCGTTTGAAATATGTTAATAAAGAGCGTCGAATTCTCTTAACTACAGACCAGAAACCATGTTGATGGAAAGGATGGCTCCGGCGGGCCAGTGGTTTATACTCGTTGTTGCCTCGCTTGTCCTGGGCATTATTTTTCAGACCTTCCATGTGCCAGCCGCACTGTTACTGGGGCCGATGATTGTCGGCGTCATCATGGGGCTGCTGGGCGCCAGCGTGCGTATCCACCCGCTGTTTTTCAAAATCTCTCAGGGCGTTTTGGGTTGCATGATTGCCCAAAGCCTGTCGCCGTCGATATTACCTCCGTTACTCAATGACTGGCCGCTGGTGCTGATGGTGCTGGTCGCAACGCTGCTGGCCAGCGGCCTTTCCGGCTGGCTGCTGGTGCGCTTTAGCCAGTTACCCGGCCCGACCGGTGCATGGGGTTCATCCCCCGGCGGTGCCAGCGCCATGGTCGCCATGGCCGGGGATTTCGGGGCAGATGTACGTCTGGTGGCGTTTATGCAGTATCTGCGCGTGCTGTTTGTTGCCACGGCTGCCGCATTTGTTGCCCGCATGGCGATGGGCGACAGCGCGTCGCTGGCGGCTGCGGTCGTGTGGTTTCCGCCGCTGACGTGGCGCTTTTTCGCCACGGTATTTCTGGCGCTGGCGGGCGTCTGGCTCGGGCCGCGTTTGCGTATTCCTTCCGGCGCATTGCTGTTTCCTGCGGTGGTCGGTGCGGTCTTACATTCCACCGGCACCGTCACGTTAGAAGTACCGGAATGGTTGCTGGCGATGGCTTATACCCTGATTGGCTGGAGTGTCGGACTGCGGTTCACGCGTCCCATTTTCAAACTGGCACTGCGTACGCTGCCGCAGATGATCGCATCGATTATCGGGCTGATGCTGATTTGCGGCGGTATGGCGTGGGTGCTCACCAAATTACTTGGCGTGGATATGCTGACGGCGTATCTGGCGACCAGCCCTGGCGGGCTGGACACCGTGGCCATTATTGCAGCAGGGAGTCATGCGGATTTAGGGTTTGTGATGGCGATGCAGACGTTGCGTCTGATCACCATCCTGGCGACCGGTCCGGCGATGGCGCGGTTTATATCACGCAGCGCTGTTCCCGCTTCTTCCTCGTCGTAAACGGCCCTGGGTGTAGAGTGCGTCGGTGATAAAGCACAGCAATCCCACCCAGATAAATCCAAAGGTGATGAGCTGCGATGTATTAACGGTTTCGCCGTAGAATACTACCGCCAGCAGGAACATCAGTGTCGGGCCGAGATACTGGAAAAACCCCAGCGTTGAAAGCTTCAGTCGGGCGGCGGCGGCGGTGAAGAACAGCAGCGGAATAGTGGTAATAATCCCGGCGGCCATCAGCAGTAAATCCAGCGACCACGGATTAGCAGCCAGATTGCTGGTCGGACTGTTGGCGATAAAGAACAGATAGACTCCCGCAACTGGCAGCAGCCACAGCGTTTCAATCAGCATGCCCGTTTGCGAATCCACACCGATTTTTTTACGCAGCAGACCATAAAAGGCAAATGTCAGTGACAGCCCGATAGCGATGATGGGCACCGAACCAAAAATCCACACCTGAATCAGTACTCCGCCGAAAGCCAGCGCGACAGCAAACCATTGCAAACTACGGAATCTTTCCCGCAAAAACAGCATGCCAAGCACCACATTCACCAGCGGATTGATAAAGTACCCCAGGCTGGCTTCCAGAATGTGATCGTGATTTATCGCCCAGATAAAAATCAGCCAGTTCCCACCGACAAGCAGGGCGGTAATCAGTAACATGCCGACTTTCTTTGGTTGTGCCAGCACCCGCCGGACATCGCCCCAGCTGCGGCTGACGGAGAGCAGCACTAACATAAAGAAGAATGACCAGATCACCCGGTGAGTCAGAATTTCATCAGCAGGCACCTGTTTGATCAGTTTGAAGTACGCGGGCGCGACTCCCCAGATCAGATAGGCGATAAAGGCAAAAATAACACCTTGCCGGGTACGTTGTGCGTCCATGAGGTACCTGAAAAAAGAGTAAGGAAAGAAGCGGAGTTTACCTGATCTCAGCCGACCATATAGGTCGCCGTGGTCGTGGCGATGTGAACGCCGGTATCACTGTGCAAATCGACACGCGCCACCGAAACTTTATTCCCGGCGCGGACCAGGCTTGCCGAAGCAATAAAGTAATCACCACGGCCCGGACGCAGATAATCCACGCGCAAATCGATGGTACCCATTTTTGATAACCGCTGGCGCATTTCCGCTTCCAGCAACGGGTGATCGGGTTTGTCGCGGCGGATAAGCGAACTGGTCACGCAGACCAGACCGGCGGCGACATCCAGCACTGCCGCAATCACGCCGCCATGCAGGATTTTTTGTGCAGCATTGCCCACCAGTTTGGTCTGGTTGGTAAATTTTAATTCTGCGTAATCGCAGTCGAGACGTTTCAGCTCGAGGCCCAGTTCGCGGTTAAACGGCATATCGTAAACGAAAATATTGCCGATCAGTTGCAGGGCAGCCTCGTGGCTGAGGGACAAAGCAGACATGAATGAATTCCTGACGAAAACGAGTGGAACCTATGTTCGCCGAAAAAGTTAACGAAGTGTTGATTTTAGGTGCGGGAGAAAGGGATTACTACCTGACGAACGATAAATGTATTACATATTCATGTGGAAATGTATTTGCATGTAAAATACTCTGCTGCGAGATTTTTGGAATTTAGCCAATAATTCGCCGATCAAAACAGCAGGATTATTTCAAAAATAATTAATCAATAACTTTAGGGCGAGGATAAGGAATAATGCGTAAAAATTGGGCTGTCGGTGCCACGTTGTTGGCGTTGCCATTAGCAGGCTTTGCAGAAGAAGCCACGGTACAGGAAGTGCATGATAAACCTGCTGTGCGCGGAAGCATCATTGCGAATATGCTGCAGGAGCACGACAACCCGTTCACTTTGTATCCTTACGAACCGAACTATCTGCTGTATACCGATACCAGCAATATCAATAAGAAAGCGATTCAGTCTTATGACTGGGCGAACGAAGCAAAACATGACGAAGTGGCTTTCCAGCTGAGTCTGGCATTCCCTTTATGGCGTGGAATTGCGGGTGATAACTCGGTTCTCGGTGCATCTTATACGCAGAACTCTTTCTGGCAGCTTTCCAACCGCGCCGCGTCTTCGCCTTTTCGTGAAACCAACTACGAACCGCAGCTCTTCCTCGCCTGGGCAACGGATTATGATTTCCTCGGATGGACACTGCGTGAAGCAGAATATGGCGTCGTCCATCAGTCTAACGGCCGCTCAGACCCGACTTCCCGCAGCTGGAACCGCGTGTACGCCCGCTTTATGGCGCAACACGGCAACTGGCAGGTGGATTTAAAACCGTGGTATCGCATTCCTGAAAGCGATGAAAACGACGATAACCCGGACATCAACAAATACATGGGTTATTACCGCCTGAAAGTGGGCTATGCATGGGGCGACAGCGTGTTCAGCGTGGAAAGTCGTTACAACTGGAATACCGGCTACGGCGGCGCAACCACCGGCTGGAGCTACCCGATTTCCAAACAGGTTCGCTTCTATACTCAGGTCTTCAGCGGGTATGGCGAATCCCTCATCGACTACAACCATAAGCAGACCCGTATCGGCGTCGGTATCATGCTTAACGACATCATGTAATTCCCGCCATACGTCTGGTTGCAGTTGCGTTAGCTGCATCGCAGATAATTTAGGGTATATTATGTCGGTGCAGTACAGCCCCGGCGGCTTTTGGGCTTAGCCGGGTGGTTTGAACAGTTGGGGAATTGAGTGTCTACGGCGGCAGTGATAAACAAAGAAGAGCTGGCTCATCAGGTATTACGCGATACCTTCGGTTATCAGCAATTCAGACCAGGCCAGCAAACTATCATCAACACCGCCATTTCTGGCCGGGATTGTCTGGTAGTGATGCCAACCGGCGGCGGTAAATCGCTGTGCTATCAAATCCCTGCACTGGTGATGGACGGCCTGACGCTGGTCGTTTCGCCGCTCATTTCCCTGATGAAAGATCAGGTCGATCAGTTGATGGCGGCGGGCGTTGAAGCCGGTTGCCTGAACTCGACGCAGACCCGCGATCAACAGCAGGAAGTGATGGCCGGTTGCCGCGCGGGACGCATCAAAATGCTGTATATCGCGCCGGAACGCCTGATGATGGGCGATTTCCTCGAACAGCTGCAACAGTGGAATCCGGCGATGCTCGCCGTGGATGAAGCTCACTGTATTTCCCAATGGGGCCACGATTTCCGTCCGGAATACCGTGCGCTCGGCCAGCTGAAACTGCGCTATCCGCAGTTACCGGTGATTGCGCTGACCGCAACCGCCGATGAAGCCACCCGTAACGATATTGTCCGGTTGCTGGAACTGAACGATCCGCTGATTGAAGTCAGCAGTTTCGACCGCCCGAATATTCGTTACACGCTGGTGGAAAAATTTAAGCCGCTCGATCAGCTGATCCGCTTTGTGCAGGATCAGCGCGGCAAAAGCGGCATCATTTATTGTAATAGCCGTGCCAAAGTCGAAGACACCGCCGCCCGTCTGCAAAGTCGCGGTCTGAGCGTGGGTGCGTATCACGCCGGACTGGATAACGAAACCCGCGCCCGCGTGCAGGAAGGTTTTCAGCGCGACGACCTGCAAATTGTGGTCGCCACCGTCGCCTTCGGTATGGGCATTAACAAACCTAACGTGCGTTTTGTGGTGCACTTCGATATTCCGCGCACCATTGAGTCCTATTATCAGGAAACAGGCCGTGCCGGGCGTGATGGCCTGCCTGCGGAAGCGGTGCTGCTTTACGATCCGGCTGATATGGCCTGGTTGCGCCGTTGCCTGGAAGAAAAACCGGCGGGAGCGCAGCAGGATGTGGAACGCCACAAACTGAATGCCATGAACGCCTTTGCCGAAGCGCAAACCTGCCGCCGTCTGGTGCTGCTCAATTACTTTGGCGAAGGCAAACAGAATGCCTGTGGTAACTGCGATGTGTGCCTGGATCCGCCAAAACGCTACGACGGTTTGCTGGACGCGCAGAAAGCGCTGTCAGTCATCGCTCGTGTCGGACAGCGGTTTGGTCTGGGTTATGTGGTCGAAGTTCTGCGCGGCTCGAACAATCAGCGCATCCGCGAATACGGTCACGAAAAGCTGTCGGTCTATGGTATCGGTAAAGAACACAGTAACGAGCACTGGACCAGCGTGGTTCGACAGCTGATCCACCTCGGGCTGGTGATGCAAAATATCGCCATGCACTCCGCGTTACAACTGACCGAGTCAGCGCGTCCGGTATTGCGTGGCGAAATTCCATTGCAGCTGGCGGTGCCACGAATTCAGACGCTGAAGATTAAAAGTACTTCCCGCCAGAAAACATACGGCGGAAACTACGATCACAAGCTGTTTGCCAAATTGCGTAAGCTGCGTAAGTCGCTGGCGGATGAAAATAATGTGCCGCCTTACGTGGTGTTTAACGATACGACGCTGCTGGAAATGGCGGAGCATCTGCCGATCAGTCCGAGCGATTTGCTAGATATTACCGGCGTCGGGCAGCGTAAGCTGGAGAAATTCGGGCGACCGTTTATGACTATGATCCGTGACCATATCGATAACGGCGACGAATAAGAATTCTGTTCCCTACCTACATATAATACAGAGAGTTAATCATGCTGATGTTATTCCTGACGGTTGCGATGGTTCATCTGATTGCGCTGATGAGTCCGGGGCCGGACTTCTTCTTTGTTTCACAAACCGCTGCCAGCCGGTCGCGGAAAGAAGCCATGATGGGTGTGATTGGTATTACGCTGGGCGTTCTGGTTTGGGCCGCCGTTGCGCTGATGGGTTTACATTTGATTCTGCAAAAAATGGCCTGGTTGCATCAGGTCATCACCGTCGGTGGCGGCCTGTATCTGTGCTGGATGGGCTGGCAGTTGCTTAAATCTGCGCGTGCTAAAAAGCAAAGCGGCGATGAAACACCGGTGGAATTACCCGCCCGTGGTCGCACGTTTATGCGCGGACTGCTGACCAATCTTTCCAACCCGAAAGCTGTGATTTATTTCGGCAGCGTATTCTCCATGTTCGTTGGCGACAGCGTCAGTGGCGGCGAACGTCTGGGTATATTCCTGCTGATCGTCGTCGAAACCCTGGCCTGGTTCTCGTTAGTGGCACTGGTTTTTGCCCTGCCGAAAATGCGTCGCGGGTATCAGCGTTTAGCAAAATGGATTGATGGTGTGGCGGGCGTGGTGTTTGCGGGCTTTGGTATCGCGCTGATCATGAATCGTTAATCAGAAAATAGTCAAAAAAAAGGGTCCGGTTTATACCGGGCCCTTTTTGCATTCTGAAGGATCACACCTTTCTGGCACTCGCCAGCAATACACCGACCAGCATAAACAGCGAGCCGAAAATGCGGTTCAGCAGTTGCATCTGTTTCGGGGCTTTTACCCAGTTGGCGATGCGGGTGGCCAGCGTTGCATAGCCAATCATCACAATGATATCCACCACGACCGTTGTCGTGCCCAGTACCACATATTGTGCAGCCTGCGGCTGGTGAGCAATGATAAACTGCGGGAACAGTGCGGCGAGAAACACAATGCTTTTCGGATTGGTCAGGTTCACCAGAATGGCGCGTTTGAACAAACGACGACGCGGCATACTGCTGGCGAGCGCGTTCAGGTCAATCGCACCGGCAGAACGCCACTGGCAAATGCCCAGCCAGATTAAGTATGCCGCACCGAGCCATTTGAGAATTTCAAAGGCCATCAGCGATGATGAAATGAGTGCGCCGAGCCCGATACCCACCAGCACGATGTGGATGGTCAAACCGAGCTGTAAGCCGGCAATCGATGCCACGGCACCACGATAGCCGTGGCTGATGCCCGTACTCATGGTATTAATCGCGCCGGAACCGGGTGATAAACTTAAAATAGAAGTGGTGAGCAGGTAGGTTAACCACCAGTCCAGTGTCATTGCGAGACTCCCTGAGTACGTTTTAGGTTGTTTTATGGCACAATACGCCATTGTCTATAATTGCGCTATAACTCACAAATAACACTTTCTTCCTCTCCGTTTGACGACTCTGGATCATTGAATGCCTGTGAATTTTGCGAAGTGGTTAACACGTGAGAAGGAGTTTGCTGCCTTTGCGACCGGGCCTTTGCTGGATTTCTGGCGGACGCGCGAAGAAGGTGAGTTTAGCGGCGTCGATGATGTTCCTATCCGCTACGTCCGGTTTTGTTCCCCTGAGCACGATAAAGTCATCGTGGTGTCACCGGGGCGTATAGAAAGCTACGTAAAATATCCTGAAGTGGCCTACGATTTATTTCATTGCGGCTATGATGTCATGATTGTCGATCACCGCGGGCAGGGGCGTTCCGGGCGTATGCTCGACGACCCGCATTGCGGCCACGTGAAACACTTTGACGATTATGTCGAAGATTTCGAGAGCTTTTATCAGCGGGAGATTGCGCCGCGTCAGTACACTAAAAAGTTCGCGCTGGCACACTCCATGGGCGGCGCGATCCTGGCGCTATACCTGGCGAAAAATCCGCAGAATTTCGATGCTGCGGCGTTACTCGCGCCGATGACCGGTATTTATTTGCCGATGCCGGGTTGGTTATCCCGCCGCATTCTTAACTGGGCAGAGAATCGTCCGGTTCGTCGTGATGGTTATGCGCTGGGCACAGGACACTGGCGTCCGTTGCCATTTGTGGTCAATCGCCTGACGCACAGCCGGGCACGTTATCGCCGCAATCTGCGTTTTTATGCGGATTACCCTGAGTTGCAGGTCGGCGGGCCCACCTATCACTGGGTGCGTGAAGGGATTGAGGCGGGGATGCATATCCTGAAAGAAGCCGAAAAAATCACCACTCCTGTTCTTTTATTGCAGGCGAGCGAAGACCGCGTGGTGGATAACCGGTCCCATCTTGCTTTTTGTCAGGCCATGGCCGTTGCGGGACACCCTTGTGAAGGGGAAAAACCGCTGGTCATCGAAGGCGCGCGCCACGAGATCCTGTTTGAACGGGACGACCTGAGGGCACAGGCGCTGGACGCTATCATGCGCTTTTTTGCGCGACAGCTTTAATCCGCGGTTCGCCGCGCACAACTCCATCAGAGGTTAGAACCTAACGCTATGTACCATGTTGTTGCTTCCGATTTAGATGGCACGCTGCTATCACCTGATCATACCCTGAGCCCGTTCGCTAAAGAGACGCTGAAACTGCTGACACAGCGCGACGTGCATTTTGTGTTCGCCACCGGGCGTCACCATATCGACGTGGCGCAGATGCGCGACAATCTGGAAATCAGTGCGTACATGATCACCTCCAACGGTGCGCGCGTGCATAACACCGACGGCGATCTGATTTTCTCGCACAATCTGGATGAAGATATCGCCAGAGACCTGTTTGGCATCATGCATAACAACCCGGATATTCTGACCAACGTTTATCGCAACGACGACTGGTACATGAACCGTGACCGCGCCGATCAGGATGATTTCTTCCGCGAATCCGTTTTCAAATACAAACTGTTTGAACCAGGTTTGCTGGAAACCGACGGTATCTGCAAAGTGTATTTCACCTGTGAAGACCACGAAAAACTGCTGCCGCTGGAAGAAGCGATCAATGCGCGCTGGGGCGATCGTGTGAACGTCAGTTTCTCACTGCCGGTTTGTCTGGAAGTGATGGCGGGTGGCGTATCGAAAGGCCATGCGCTGGAATATGTATCCAAGCTGATGGGCTATTCGCTCAAAGATTGCATCGCGTTTGGTGATGGTCTGAATGACCTTGAAATGCTGACGATGGCCGGTAAAGGTTGTCTGATGAGCGGTTCCTTGCCGCGTCTGAAAGCCGCAATGCCGGATGCAGAAATCATCGGCTCTAACGCGGATGACGCCGTACCGCATTACCTGCGCAAGATGTATCTGGCTGAAGAAAGCTAATCCGCAGTAAAACCAAAGCAGGGTTTCCACTCTGCTTTGGTTCCCTTATTATCCTCTCGAATCAGGCATTTCTCGCCAGCTGCGCCTTGTGTTTGTTCTCACTCAGCATGGTCAGTAACAGCAGCAGAACGGCCAGCACGCAACCGGCGATCATTACGATAAAACCGCCGTCCCAGCCAAAGTAATCCACGGTGTAACCGACAATCGCACTGGCCGCAACCGAGCCACCCAGATAACCAAACAAACCGGTAAAGCCTGCCGCGGTTCCGGCTGCTTTCTTCGGTGCCAGCTCCAGCGCATGTAAACCAATTAGCATCACCGGACCGTAAATCAGGAAGCCGATGGTGATCATACACGCCATATCAATACCCGGATTGCCGACCGGATTCAGCCAGTAAACCACCGTTGCGATAGTCACCAGCACCATAAAGAACACGCCGGTGGCGCCGCGGTTGCCTTTAAACACTTTGTCTGACATCCAGCCGCACAGCAACGTGCCGGGGATCCCTGCGTATTCATAAAGGAAATACGCCCACGAGGATTTATCCAGCGCGAAATGTTTCACTTCTTTCAGGTATGTCGGTGACCAGTCGAGAATGCCATAACGCAGCAGGTAGACAAATACGTTAGCCAGCGCGATGTACCACAGCAATTTGTTGGGCAAAATGTACTGCATGAAAATCTGTTTCGCCGTCAGTTCCTGCTCGGCAGACTCTTTCACATAGTCCGGCGGATAATCGTTTTTGTACTCTTCAATCGGAGGCAAACCGCAGGATTGCGGCGTATCGCGCATGGTCATAAAGGCAAACACGGCCAGCAGGATCGCGCCGAAAGCAGGCATATACAGCGCCGCGTGCCAGTCGTTAAACCACGCCATACCGAGCAGAAACAGCAACGGAGGAATGCCGCCGCCGACGTTATGCGCGCAGTTCCACACCGACACCACGCCGCCACGTTCTTTCTGCGACCACCAGTGGACCATGGTGCGACCGCACGGCGGCCAGCCCATTCCCTGGAACCAACCGCACAGGAACAGCAGCACAAACATAATGGCGATGCTCGACGTTGCCCACGGCACGAAGCCCATAAACAACATTACCGATGCGGCCAGAATTAAACCGGCGGGCAAAAACACGCGCGGATTCGAGCGGTCAGACACCGAACCCATAATGAATTTTGAGATGCCGTAAGCGATGGAAATCCCGGACAACGCAAACCCGAGATCGCCGCGGGAGAAGCCCTGATCAATCAGATAAGGCATGGCCAGCGCGAAGTTTTTGCGTACCAGATAATAGGCCGCATAACCGAAGAAAATCCCCATGAAGATTTGCCAGCGGAGACGGCGGTAGAGCGGATCGACGTGAGCCTCATCAACAGGAGCTTGGTGGGGCGCGGGTTTAAAGATACTGAGCATAAATGCCTCCGATGGCATAAATCAGGTCGGACTCATCATGAGCCACGAACGGAATGGCGGAGCCAGTGTGTTCCAAAACGAACATCATTTTAGCCATTCGCGCACAAACGAACTGTGATTTATGACGGAATTGTTACATTTATATTACAGTGGAGGCGGAATCTGTGAGGATGAGTAACAACATAAGACAAAAAAGGCGGAGCCTGAGCTCCGCCTGATAGCTTCACAACAACACAAATTACTGAATTTTCAGAGTGTTGATAATAGCTTCCGCATCAATCTGCGCCTGCTGCTGATTATCCGCCGGCAGGGTGATTTGCATGGTCAGCAAATGGCTGTCGACTTTACCCAGCACAATGGAAGAATAGGCTTTCTGGCCCGCCGATGTGATCACAGTGTCCAGCTGTTGCAGCGTCTGACCATTCACCTGAATAGATTTATTGGTCACAATCTGCAGATTAGTATCACGGGCTTTTTGCTGATCCTGTAAACGACCCGCCAGAACGTCAAGTGATTCGGTGGTGTTATCACCGAGGATCACAATGACGGCTTTCTGACCGGTGCTGTCAGCGTATACGTGCATGTTATTGGCCTGAGTGCCCAGCTTGCCGCTCTGGTCGCTCATTCCCTGCGGCAGGGAGAAGGTGACTTTACCTTCCAGCAGGCTGACCGGCGCGGTTGCTGCCGTTGCTGCGGCGGCTGGCGCACCTTTATCGGCGGCAGGTGCGTCGGTGGTTTTACCGTCACACGCAGCCAGACCGGCGATCAATACTGCCATTCCCATCATTTTCGCGATATTACGCATCGGGCTTCCTTAAGTGGCCTGTTCACCAGGCTTACATGTTGACTTAACGGCCTTTATGGCAACCTATTCAGGCCATAAATGCAAGTCAGATTATGGCGCGATTTGTGTCTTACCGGAGAACAATTTTAGTGCGCGCGGAGGGCAGAATGCGGGTTATTTCCCTGCACTGATAAACGCTTCAGCAGCATATTCAGCAGCATGCCATACATCGGCAGGAAGAACACCAGGCAGATCAGTACCTTGAACGTATAATCCACCATCGCGATTTCCACCCAGTGCTGCGCCATAAAGGCATCAGTACTTTTGTAGAAAGCGATGAAGAAGAAGGACAGCGTGTCGCTGATATTGCCGAGGAACATCGAGGCCACCGGCGCAATCCACCAGCGGCGGTTCTGACGCAGGCGGTTGAACACGTGAACGTCGAGGATTTGTCCCAGCACATAGGCCATAAAACTGGCGGTGGCGATACGGGCGACCATGATATTCAGGCTGCTGAGCGCTTGCGCGCCCTGCCATTGGGCTTCAAAGAATAACGCCGAGATGACATAGGAAATGGCCAGCGCAGGTACCATCACGGAAAGGATGATCCGTCGTGCCAGCGGTGCGCCGAAAATCCGCACGGTCAGGTCAGTTGCCAGGAATATGAACGGGAAAGTGAACGCGCCCCAGGTGGTATGGAAACCAAAAATGGAAACGGGCAGCTGAACCAGATAGTTACTGGAGGTGATGATGGCAATGTGGAATAGCGAAAGCCATATCAGCGCGGAAAACCGCTGCTGAGCAGTAAAGGAGTACATACATGTGACCTTTTTTTATTAGCAGATTGGGGTGAGGGAACCCAAGAATATTTTTACTTTCGCAGCGATTATCGCATGCGGCGCGCATAGTACCTGTTTGCGCCCCGTTTGCGCAACAGATACGACGGTTAATTTTAGCGCAATGCGCCGTGTTTGTTGCGTCAGAAAACCAGCGGGTTAAACTATCCGCCTTTGCCAAACAACCGCCCATTGACGAATGCAGATGTTGAGAAACGAAATGACCGATCCCTTTATCAACCCTGACCACCGCCTCGACGCGCTGGGTCTGCGTTGCCCGGAACCTGTGATGATGGTTCGCAAAGCGGTACGCACCATGAAAGATGGAGAAACGCTGCTGATCATCGCCGATGATCCGGCAACGACCCGCGATATTCCCGGTTTCTGCCGTTTTATGGAACATACGCTGCTGGCGTCGGATACGGAAAACCAGCCGTACCGTTATTTACTTTGCAAAGGTCTGGTCGAAAAACAGGGCTGATATTTCAGCCCTGAGTCTTGTTCCCTTCGATTAAGTTCACTTCGATTTATTGCGCAACAGCCTCAGCGCATTGGCGGTGACCAGTGCCGTTGCGCCGGAGTCCGCCAGCACTGCCAGCCACAATCCGGTCAGCCCCATCAGCGTGGTGACCAGAAAAATCGCTTTCAGTCCCAGCGCAATCGTGATGTTCTGACGGATATTTGCCCGCGTGGCGCGTGACAGGCTGATCATCTGCGCCAGCCCGCTCAGGCGGTTGTGTGTCAGCGCCGCATCCGCCGTTTCCAGCGCGACGTCCGTTCCGCTTCCCATTGCAATACCAATGGTCGCGGCTTTCATCGCTGGGGCATCGTTAATGCCGTCACCGACCATCGCCACCGGTTTCTGCGCATTCAGTGCGGTGACTGCCGAAACTTTATCCGCAGGCAGCAAACCCGCTCGGAAATCAATACCCAGGCGATCAGCGATTGTTTTCGCCGCACGCGGATTGTCACCGGTCAGCATCACTGCCGACACGCCGAGCGCTTTGAGTTTCTGTAAGGCTTCTGCGGCGTCATCGCGCAGGCGATCCTGCATCGCAATCAGGCCTATCGGATTATCTTCCTGCAACACCACAACCACGGTTTTCCCGGTGGATTCCCAGTCAGTTATTTGCGCAAGGGTCTCTGTTGTCAGACTGTTTCCGGCCACGCTTTTGGGTGCCAGCACCTTAATCTTACGACCTGAAACTATCCCTTCGACACCAGAGCCTGCCAGCGCGCGGCGATCCTGCGCCGTCAGCGCTAACGGATTACTGACTTTGGCACGGGTTAAAATCGCCTGCGCCAGCGGGTGGTGCGACCCTTCTTCCACTGCTGAAGCCAGACTTAACACTTCGCCTTCACTGGCACCGTTAAGGGTTAAAACGTCGGTGACTTCCGGTTTACCTTCGGTCAGCGTACCGGTTTTATCCAGCGCGACAGTCTGAATCAGCGCCAGCTGTTCCAGCGCCGCACCGCCTTTGATTAATGCGCCCTGACGCGTCGCCGCAGCCAGTGCGGAGGTTATCGCCGCCGGAGTCGAAATCACCAGCGCACAAGGGCAGCCAATCAGCAGCAGCGTCAGCCCGCGGTAAATCCAGGTTTCCCACGAAAGTCCCATTGCCAGCGGCGGAACGATAATCACCAGCAGCGCCATCAGCATAATGACCGGCGTGTAATAGCGGCTGAAAGTATCGAGGAAACGCTCGATAGGCGCACGCCGTTCGTCAGCTTCTTCAATCAGTTGCAGAATGCGGTCGATGGCGCTGTTGCCGGGCGCGGAGGCCACTTCCAGATGCGCGAGGCGGTCAACGCACAGGCTACCCGCCGGGACTTTCTCCCCCGGCTGGCGGTCTACAGGCACCGATTCACCGGTCAGGGCGCTTTCATCGAAACTGGCGGCGCTTTGCAAAATGGCATCGGCGGGCAGACGTGCGCCAGCGGCGATTTCGATAACGTCACCGGGCCGCAAACGGCTGACCGGAACGGTTTCAGATTTGCCATTCACCACGCGAACAGCGGTATCGGGTATCAGCGCCATCAGCGATTTCACACCGCTGCGTGCCCGGTTAGCGGCAAAGGATTCCAGCCGTTCGCCTACCATAAACAGCAGCAGCACCATGGCGGCTTCGGCTGTAGCGCCGATAAAGAGCGCGCCGATCGCAGCAATGCTCATCAGCGTTTCAATGGCGAACGGCGAACCGGCGCGGGTCTGGCGGATGGCCTGACGAAGTACCGGCCACAATCCCACCAGCGTCGTGGCGATAAACGCGATTTCACCCAATTGTGGATTGAAATGATCCAGCACCCAGCTCAGCAGCATCAGAACCGAAAGGGCAATCAGCGGCAGCGCCTCTTTCAGGCGTGACTCTTCAGGTTGCGGGGTATTTTGTTCTTTATCGAGAGATTGCAGCGTGAATCCTGCGGCGGTAACGGCATTCTGTACGTTTTGCGTGATGTCAAAACCGGCGTCAATCACCAGTTTTTCTGTAGCAAAAAGCACTTTAGCGCGGCTGATACCGTCAATGCCGGACACCGCTTTTTCGATTTTTCGGGCACATGCCGGGCAGTCCATTCCTTCCACCATCCAGCTGTATTGCTGGCTGCCGGAAAGCGGCGCGCTGGGGTCATCTTCGCCCGGTGAGCCTTCCGCGCTGCCATCATCTGAGGTGTGTGAGTGCTCACCTATTTTCGGGGCGCAGCAACTGTCTGAGGTGGAAGCGCAAGTCGAAGCCGCCAGCGGGGCTTTATCACTGCAACAGCTGGCAGGATGCGTGCCGGACTGTACGGGCGCGCTGATTTTGTTGATATGCAATGCAGGCGCGCGTTTGCCCTGACATCCGCAGCTACAACTGTTGTTATTTTTCATTGGGATCATAAAGCCTCCGGTTCGAAACCGAGTGGAATTACCCCCATTGTAAACGTTGGAGTCAGCTCTAAGGTCAAGAACAATTTTGAGATAGCGGAACCAGAACGGTTCCGCCGCAGGAATTTACAGGTAAAGCGACCGGACTATCAGGAAGTGCCCGCCGAAGTAACAGGCGGCGATCAGGGCGTCAGCCGCGCGAAATTTGACGCGATAACGGCTGACCAGCCAGAAAATGTTCCCGAGCAGCAACAGCGCCGCGCCGCAAAACAGCGAAAACGCCATATCGGTACTGCGCGCGAAATACTGCTCACCGGCCAGCCAGACCATCAGCAGCGCCATGGCGATGTAAGTGGTCACTGCCCATCGGAGCTCGGCCAGTCGCGTCCAGATCACCGCCAGCAATATGGCACCGATGATCAGCAACGTCAGCGGCAACGGCCAGAAAAACGTAATGGTCATCTGGCTGGCGAAACTCAGCGTATACAGCAGATGCGAGAGGAAGAACGCCCCGATGGCGTACATGAACCGCTCTTCAGGCAGCAACAACAGGCCGTCTGCCACCAGCGTTGCCGCCAGTCCCAGCAGGATCAGATAGCTGTAAACATTGAGCGTAGGTGCCTGCCAGGCAAGCAAAAGCAGCAGCAATAACGTGACGGGTTTAAATACCCAACGTTGCCAGCGCGGTCCGCGATAGCTGGCATCAACAAATAACCAGCCAGAGAAAAATACAGCGAGGAATGGCCAACTCATTGTTTATCCTTATTATGTTTCAGAACTGAAAATCAAACTAACGCAAGGATCTGCCTTCAGGAAAACGCATCCTGTTTCCCTGTACTCATCCTCAGTGTAGGAGAGTCACCATGCCGCCGACAATCAGAAATCCCTGTATCGGACTGTCTGAGCTGCTCCCCTGTGGTAAATTGGACTGATTGATTCCTGTTTTTATCTTCAGCGAAGCCATCCAGATTATGAATAAACCCCCGATGATTTTTATTTTGTTTGTCCTGGTGATTGCGATTTTCGCCACCCGTCAGTATTTCCAGCAGCGGCGGACGAATGCTGATAATGATGCTGCGCCGCCGCGTTCGGTCAGCGTCGAGGTCACGGCCAAACGCGAATATTTATCCCCGAACCGTCGCTCACGTCAGCGCGAACATATTCCGGTCGAAGATAAGAAATATGAAGGATATTTCAAACCGCTGAGTGGCGGTTCAGAGATTAAATTGCAACTGGATGAAACAGCGTATAACACACTGGCGAAGGGACAAAAGGGCGAATTAACTGTGAAAGGGACACGGTTTGTGTCCTTTACGGCGCAGGACGCGCCGTAAAGCGGAAAACTATTTTTTAGCAGGCAACGGCGGCTGTTTTTTCTGCCACGCCATCAGCTCGAAGACGCCAAACAGGAAAATACGGGTTTGCAGCCACGGGCCGATGGTGTCCTTTTCCTTGCCCTGCGTGGCTTTAAGCAACATGACCTGCAAGCCGTGCATGAAGAACATGAACACAATCGCCACGTCTAAAAAGTATTTGATCGGCTTCGGGAAAGGGTGGATCAGGTTAAACGCCAGAAACGCCCAAATACATAACATCAACAACCGACCAATATTGATCAACATCTTACAGCTCCTGTTCTGGTGAGCCGGTTTCAGGCGTCACATCGCGATGGTAAAGACGATAAGCAACTTGTCCGGCGACTTTTTCGCGGTGCAGCCGCCAGCTGGCGGGCACATCCAACGTCCCGTGCTCGGCTTCTGTTTCGACATAAATCCAGGCTTCATCAGCCAGCCACTGGTTTTGCTCCAGCAGGTTCAGGGTGTCTTGCAGAATACCTTTACGGAAAGGCGGATCGAGGAAAACCACATCAAAGGCATTTCCGGCTTTTGCCAGCCAGTTCAATGTATTGACGTTAAATACTTTCGCATCACCGGCGTTTAGCAGCGCCAGGTTTTTCTCTAACTGTTGCGCAACCGGGCGTTCGAACTCCAGCAATGTGGTGCTCGCCGCGTAGCGTGACAACGCTTCCAGACCCAGTGCGCCGCTGCCTGCAAAACAGTCCAGACAATGCGCGCCCTGTAAAACCGGTGCCAGCCAGTTAAACAGCGTTTCGCGTACGCGATCGGTGGTCGGGCGCAATCCCGGACTGTGTGGAACCGGAAGTTTGCGTCCGCGCCATTGTCCGCCAATAATTCGGATCTGGCCTGCGGCGGGAGTATTGGGTTTCTTTGCCATAGTTCGCTTGTGTAATCCAAAGCCGTCGGGCTTCGTTGCATATCGTTTGGAAGGCTATTCTACCGGTGTGCGGGCATTGGGCAAATGTTTAACATTGTTGGTTGAAAAACCTCCGGAATTCAATACGCGGGCGTGTTGCCTGAAAGGGAAAGTGTTAGACTGCCTGACCATAACCTTATTAATAATCCGTTCGCCAGTCATTAACGGCGAGGAGTGAAGTTGTAAAATGGCAAAAGATAAAAAACGCGGTTTCTTCTCCTGGTTTGGCCGTGGCCGTCAGGAAGAAGAGCAGCAGAAGGAAGAAATCCACGAAGAACTGCCGGTTGTCGAAGAGCAACCTACCGGGACGCCTGCCGGTGAATCTGTCCATGAACCTATCCATGGAAAAACAGCTGAAGAACCCGGCGTGCCGGTTGAACAGCATCCGGGCGAATGGGATGCCGCGGCATCGACGGAATCCGCTGCTGAAATCGCGCCTGTAGCTGAACCGGTCCCGCACGTCGAACCTGAGCCAGAAATTGAACCTGAGCCAGAAGTGGAACCCGAGCCTGTCATTGAGCCGGAACCGGTTCGCGAGCAGGCTGCCGCTGAACTGGCAGAAGAAATTGTTCACATCACTGAGCAGGTTGCTGCACAGCCTGCCGTTGTTGAAGACGATCTTATTGAAGAAGACGTCGCTGAAGACGAGTTTGTTGAATCGGCTGCAGAAATCGCTGAAGACCAACGTCTGGACGCCATTGATTATGTAGAGGATGCCGTCGCTGCTGAAGAACCACTGCCGGTAACGCTGGATCCCATCGTCGTTTTACCTGCCGGTGAAACGGAGCAGGAACGTCCGACCAAAGAAGGTTTTTTCGCACGTCTCAAACGCAGCCTGGTCAAAACCAAGCAAAATCTCGGTTCCGGCTTTGTCGGGCTATTTCGTGGTAAGAAAATCGACGACGATCTGTTTGAAGAGCTGGAAGAACAGCTGCTGATCGCCGACGTTGGTGTCGAAACCACCCGCAAAATTATTGCTTCACTGACCGAACATGCTTCGCGTAAACAGCTGAAAGATGCTGACGCGCTGTACGGTAAGCTGAAGGAAGAAATGTCCGAAATACTGGCGAAAGTTGACGAGCCACTGGATGTCAGCGGGAAAACCCCGTATGTCATTCTGATGGTGGGTGTAAACGGCGTCGGTAAAACCACGACTATCGGTAAAATGGCGCGCCAGTTTGAAGCACAGGGTAAATCTGTAATGCTGGCGGCGGGCGATACCTTCCGTGCCGCAGCCGTTGAACAGTTGCAGGTCTGGGGTCAGCGCAACAAGATCCCGGTGATTGCGCAGCATACCGGTGCGGATTCTGCGTCTGTTATCTTCGATGCCATTCAGGCGGCGAAAGCCCGTAATATCGACGTGCTGATTGCTGATACCGCAGGGCGTCTGCAAAACAAAGCGCACCTGATGGAAGAGCTGAAGAAAATTGTTCGGGTGATGAAGAAGCTCGACGAAGATGCGCCGCATGAAGTGATGCTGACGCTCGACGCCAGCACCGGCCAGAACGCGGTGAGTCAGGCGAAATTGTTCAACGAAGCCGTCGGGCTGACCGGGATAACGCTGACTAAACTGGATGGCACCGCGAAAGGCGGCGTGATCTTTGCCATCGCCGATCAGTTCAGCATTCCGATCCGCTACATTGGTGTCGGTGAAGGTATCGAAGATTTAAGGCCGTTTAAGGCAGACGATTTTATTGAGGCACTTTTTGCCCGAGAGGATTAATACGGATGATTCGCTTTGAACAGGTCAGTAAAGCTTATCTGGGCGGACGACAGGCGCTTCAGGGCGTCAACTTTCACATCCAGCAAGCGGAAATGGCATTTCTGACCGGACACTCTGGCGCGGGTAAAAGTACCCTGCTCAAGCTGATTTGCGGCATTGAGCGCCCGAGTGCCGGACACATTTTGTTTGGCGGCCATGACATCAGCCGTCTGAAATCCAGCGAAGTACCTTTCCTGCGTCGTCAGATCGGCATGATCTTTCAGGATCACCATCTGCTGATGGATCGCACCGTCTATGACAACGTAGCGATGCCGCTGATCATTTCCGGTGCCAGCAGTGAAGATATCCGCCGCCGTGTTTCAGCGGCACTGGATAAGGTCGGATTACTGGATAAAGCGAAAAACCTGCCCATCCAGCTTTCCGGCGGTGAACAGCAGCGTGTGGGCATCGCCCGTGCGGTGGTGAACAAGCCTGCGGTGCTGCTGGCAGATGAACCGACCGGTAACCTGGATGGCGAACTGTCAGAAGGCATTTTGCGTTTATTCGAAGAATTTAACCGCGTGGGCGTCACCGTTCTGATGGCGACGCATGATGTGGGTCTGATCGCCCGTCGTAATTACCGCACGCTGACGTTAAGTCAGGGGCGCATGTCGGGAGGGATGTACTAATGGCGAACAGTCCGAACCCGGCGAAAACCGCAAAAAGCGCCCGCGCAGCAAAAAGCAAAGCGTTGCAGGGCGGCTGGCGCGAACAGTGGCGCTATGCGTGGATGAATGCGCTGGCTGACATGCTGCGTCAGCCGCTGGCGACATTGCTCACGGTGATGGTGATCGCCATCTCCCTGACGCTGCCGAGCGTCTGTTATCTGGTGTGGAAAAACGTCAGTACCGCGGCTGAGCAGTGGTATCCGACGCCGCAGCTGACCGTGTATCTCGACAAAGCGCTGGATGATGACGCCGCAGAAAACGTGGTGAAAACCCTCAAAACCGAAGCGGGCGTGGATAAAGTTAACTATCTGTCCCGTGAAGAAGCGATGGGTGAATTCCGCAACTGGTCAGGCTTTGGTGGTGCGATGGACATGCTGGAGCAAAATCCGCTGCCAGCTGTGGCTATCATCACGCCTAAAATGAATTTCCAGGACTCAGCAACGCTCAACACATTGCGTGATCGCGTGGCGGCTGTGCATGGTGTTGACGAAGTGAGGATGGACGACAGCTGGTTTGCGCGTCTTGCGGCGCTCACCGGGCTGGTCGGACAGATTGCCGCGATGATTGGCGCTCTGATGGTGATCGCCGTCTTCCTGGTGATTGGTAACAGTGTGCGTCTGAGCATCTTCAGCCGCCGCGATACTATCAACGTCATGAAGCTGATTGGCGCGACCGACGGGTTCATTTTAAGGCCGTTCCTGAACGGCGGGGCAATGCTTGGTTTCACCGGTGCATTGTTGTCGCTGATCCTCTCAGAAGTGCTGGTACTGCGGCTTGAGAGCGTGGTGACGCAGGTCGCGCAGGTCTTCGGTACCACCTTTGACCTGCACGGTCTGGGCTGGGACGAAAGCTTACTGTTGCTCATCGTGTCCGCCATGATTGGCTGGATTGCCGCCTGGCTGGCAACGGTTCAACATTTACGACGATTTACACCACAGTAGCGATAATTTGCTATAATGTTCCCCTGCTGCTCAGTCTTTGTGTACAGGGGAACAGCCGATTCTTGCTTTTTCGCCCCATCATTTTCCTGCTTCCCCTGCAATGGCACAAATTCACTATCCAATAGTCAGTCTGTCACATACAGTCTTCAGACTGTTGAATCTGCCCGTGAACTTTATGTAAAATTCGTGGTCGAAGAGCAGCGAATATGAAGGGCTCGGCGTTGCTTTGTTGTCGCCAATAATGGCCAGCAACGTAGCGGTATCATCCCGCAGCAACGTGGTATAAAACCTGCATTACGTCATACATGAGAGGCTTGAATGACCAAAGAAATGCGCACTTTAGCATTAGTCCCCCAAGGTAGCCTGGAAGCCTATGTTCGGGCCGCCAATGCCTATCCTATGCTTACCGCAGAGGAAGAACGGGCACTGGCTGAACGGCTGCATTACGACGGTGATCTGGAAGCAGCGAAAGAGCTGATCCTGTCTCACCTGCGCTTTGTTGCTCACATTGCCCGTAACTATTCAGGCTACGGTTTGCCACAGGCAGACCTTATCCAGGAAGGGAATATCGGCCTGATGAAAGCGGTTCGTCGCTTTAATCCGGAAGTTGGTGTGCGTCTGGTGTCCTTTGCCGTGCATTGGATCAAGGCAGAAATTCACGAGTATGTGCTGCGTAACTGGCGCATCGTGAAAGTCGCTACCACCAAAGCCCAGCGTAAATTGTTCTTTAACCTGCGCAAAAACAAACAACGTCTGGGCTGGTTCAGTCACGACGAAGTCGAGCACGTTGCCCGCGAACTGGGTGTGACCAGCAAAGATGTGCTGGAAATGGAATCGCGCATGGCCGCTCAGGACATGACGTTTGATCCGACCCCGGACGATGAACCACGCGACGGCGCAGCGATGGCACCGATGCTGTACCTGCAAGACAAGAGTTCTGACTTTGCAGAAACCATCGAAGAAGATAACTGGGATCAGGACGCGACCGACAAACTTTCCTGTGCAATGGAAGGTCTGGACGAGCGCAGCCAGGATATTATCCGTGCCCGCTGGTTAGACGACGAAAACAAATCGACCCTGCAAGAGCTCGCCGATAAATACGGTGTGTCCGCAGAACGTGTTCGTCAGCTGGAAAAGAACGCGATGAAAAAACTGCGTATGGCGATCGAAGCCTGATCCCGTACTTTGCAGTAACGAAAAAGCGACCTTCGGGGTCGCTTTTTTTTTATGCCTGAAATCTGATGCCGGGGTTTACGGCTTCGTCCAGATATTCCCTTCCAGTGAAAACCCGCACGCCTGCATAAATGCAGGGGTGACAGCGTCGTCATCAGCTTTCATCGTCCAGCTTTTCACCTGTGGCAACTGCGCCTGCAAATCTTCCAGCAGATATAACCCGACACCGCGACGGCGCGTCACTTCTCGCACCAGCAGATCTCTTAGTTCAGCCTGATTGCCGTCGAGCGTAATTTTCACTGCGCCGAGAATACGTTCGTTAAACACCGCGGCAAACAGAGCACGGTCATTTTGCAGGCTGGCTTGCCAGTCGCTTTCGGTTTGCTCCGGCCAGATTTTTGCCAGGTCGATGAGATCCTGCGCGCTGAGTGACGTCAGTTTTTGGATAGTTAATTTCATGATGCGGAAGGTCAGAAAAAGGAGGTGTTTAGTGTAGCGGAATCCACTAAAAATCGGGCGTAACTTTTTTTGTACAGTAACAGGTCGAAAAGTTTTTTAGCGATCTCTGCATAAGCGATAAATGTTGGCTTTAATTAATAAAGCCAGTGTTAACCACTGATTGTTTAATTCCGCACCGCCTTTTCACCCAAATAAAATTCTGTTTACACCTCATATTTCTGATTGTGCTATTTGATTTGCAGAAGAAAATTCCTGTTTAATGATATGAATTATAAAGTCTTATTCAAAAATAAGACGAAATAAGCCGGTAACTCATTATTACTTATACCAAATTTCGTAAGTGACGATGTTTTGAACAGGCAAAAAAGAGCAAACCACAACACACATCAAACGGGGTAATCGGATGAAAGTAACTAAGGGTAAGATCTGGCTGGCAGGTTGTATTGCAGTAGCAATGAGTCAGGCGGCATTCGCAAAAGACATCAAAGTCGCCATTGTTGGTGCAATGTCAGGTCCGGTCGCCCAGTACGGTGACATGGAATTTACGGGTGCAAAACAAGCCATCGCTGACATCAACGCCAAAGGCGGCGTGAAAGGCGACAAACTGGTTGGCATAGAATATGACGATGCCTGTGACCCGAAACAAGCGGTTGCAGTAGCGAACAAAGTGATCAACGACGGTATCCGTTACGTCATCGGTCATCTGTGTTCTTCTTCTACTCAGCCTGCTTCCGATATCTATGAAGACGAAGGCGTGCTGATGATCACCCCTGCTGCGACCAACGCAGACCTGACCACCCGTGGTTATAAAATGGTGATGCGCACCACCGGTCTGGATTCCGACCAGGGCCCGACAGCAGCAAAATACATCCTCGACACTATCAAACCAAAACGCATCGCCGTTGTGCATGACAAACAACAGTACGGCGAAGGTCTGGCCCGTTCTGTACAGGACGCGCTGAAAAAAGGCGGCGGCAACGTCGTTCTTTTTGAAGGCGTGACCGCTGGCGACAAAGACTTCTCTACGCTGGTTGCGCGTCTGAAGAAAGAAAACGTCGATTTCGTTTACTTCGGCGGTTACTACCCGGAAATGGGCCAGATCCTGCGTCAGTCAAAACAGGCCGGTCTGAACGCGAAATTCATGGGTCCGGAAGGCGTGGGCAACTCCTCACTGTCTAACATCGCCGGTGATGCCTCTGAAGGTATGCTGGTGACTCTGCCAAAACGTTATGACCAGGTTCCGGCCAACCAGCCAATCGTAGATGCGCTGAAAGCCAAGAAACTGGATCCAACCGGCCCGTTCGTCTGGACAACTTATGCGGCATTGCAGGCGCTGACTACCGGTATGGAACGCAGCGGCAGCATGGAACCGGCTGACATTGCTAAAAATCTGAAATCAGCTTCTGTGGATACCGTAATGGGCCCGCTGAGCTGGGATGAGAAAGGCGACCTGAAAGGATTCGAATTCGGTATTTTCGAGTGGCATAAGGACGGCACGTCTACCCCAATCAAATAAAGGGTCTCAATTCCTCCCCTGCGAAGGGGAAGGCTATCACCGTTCTGCTCCCTCCCCTGCGAAGGGGAGGGTTGGGGTGGGGTATTAATGGCATCTTAGCGGTGTGAAAACCCCCTCCCGGTCTCCCTCTTCGCAGGGGGAGGAGCTATGCAAGTCTTCAAACCCTTGATTAATAAGGATAGGGTATGTCAGAGCAGTTCCTCTATTTCATTCAGCAGATGTTCAACGGCGTGACGTTGGGCAGTACTTATGCGCTGATCGCCATTGGTTACACCATGGTTTACGGCATTATCGGCATGATCAACTTCGCCCACGGCGAGGTGTATATGATCGGCAGTTATGTCTCCTTTATCGTAATCGCCGCTTTGATGATGATGGGTATCGACGCCAGCTGGTTGCTGATCGGTGCCGGTTTTATCGCCGCGATTGTGATTTCCAGTGCTTACGGCTGGAGTATTGAACGCGTGGCGTATAAGCCGGTGCGTAACTCCAAGCGTCTGATTGCACTGATTTCTGCCATCGGGATGTCAATTTTTCTCCAAAACTACGTCAGCCTGACTCAGGGCTCGCGTGACCTTGCTTTACCAAGTCTGGTGACTGGCCAGTGGAAACTGGGCGAGGCGAATGGTTTCGCCGCGACGATCAGCACCATGCAACTGATTATCTGGATCGTCACGTTTGTCGCCATGCTGGCGCTGACGCTGTTCATCCGTTATTCGCGTATGGGACGTGCCTGCCGTGCCTGCGCCGAAGATCTCAAAATGGCCAGCCTGCTGGGGATCAGCACTGACCGCGTGATCTCGCTGACCTTCGTCATCGGCGCATTAATGGCCGCCGTCGCCGGTGTTCTGCTCGGTCAGTTCTATGGCGTCATCAACCCGTACATCGGCTTTATGGCCGGGATGAAAGCCTTTACCGCTGCGGTTCTCGGCGGTATCGGCAGCATTCCGGGCGCGATGATCGGCGGCCTGATTTTAGGCGTGGCCGAAGCGCTGACCTCAGCGTATCTGAGCACCGAATACAAAGACGTGGTCTCCTTCGCACTGCTCATCGTGGTGCTGCTGGTGCTGCCGACCGGTATTCTCGGACGTCCGGAGGTTGAGAAAGTATGAAGCGCCTGAATCTGTTAAATGCGCTGGTCTCCGCTTTCGTCCTGCTGGTGCTGGCCTCGTTCATCATGGGGCTGCAACTGGGCCTCGATGGCACAAAACTGGTGGTTAACGGCGCCGGTGAAGTCCGCTGGATGTGGATCGCCATTGGCTGCGCCATCGTCTTCGTGTTCCAGTTATTCCGACCGATGGTCAGCAGCGGCCTGAAAAAAGTATCCGGCCCTGGCTGGGTTTTGCCGAGCTTTGATGGCTCGACGCCGAAACAAAAACTGCTGGCGCTGGTGCTAATTATCGCCGCTATCGCCTGGCCGTTTATCGTCTCGCGCGGTACGGTGGATATCGCCACGCTGACGCTCATCTATATCATGTTGGGTCTCGGCCTGAACGTGGTGGTCGGGCTGTCCGGTCTGCTGGTACTGGGCTACGGCGGTTTTTATGCCATCGGTGCCTATACGTATGCGCTGCTGAACCACTATTACGGCATCGGTTTCTGGGAAGCGTTACCGCTGGCGGGTCTGGTCTCTGCGGCGTTTGGTTTCCTGCTCGGATTTCCGGTTCTGAGGCTGCGGGGTGACTATCTGGCGATTGTGACACTCGGATTTGGCGAAATCGTCCGTATCCTGCTGCTCAACAATACCGAACTGACCGGCGGCCCGAACGGCATAAGCCAGATCCCAAAACCGACGCTGTTCGGGCTGGAATTCAGCCGCACGCCACGCGACGGTGGCTGGGATACGTTCAGTAATTTCTTCCATATTGCGTATGATCCGAGCGACCGCATCATTTTCCTGTATATGGTGGCGCTGCTGCTGGTGATCGCAACCTTGTTCATCATCAACCGTCTGCTGCGTATGCCGCTGGGCCGTGCGTGGGAAGCGCTGCGTGAAGATGAAATTGCCTGTCGTTCTCTGGGGCTGAATCCGACCCGCATCAAACTGACCGCGTTCACCATCAGTGCTGCGTTTGCCGGTTTCGCCGGTACGCTGTTCGCCGCGCGTCAGGGCTTTGTCAGCCCGGAATCCTTCACCTTTGCGGAATCCGCTTTCGTGCTGGCTATCGTGGTACTTGGCGGAATGGGCTCGCAGTTTGCAGTGATTCTGGCGGCAATTTTGCTGGTGGTTTCCCGCGAGCTGATGCGTGACCTGAACGAATACAGCATGTTGCTGCTCGGTGCGTTAATGGTGCTGATGATGATCTGGCGTCCGCAGGGCTTGTTGCCGATGAAACGTGTCCATCTCAAACTGAAGCTTTCGAAGAAACAAATCGCGGATCAGGGGGAGCAGGCATGAGTACGCAACCTCTGTTAGCGGTTGAAGGGCTGATGATGCGTTTTGGCGGTCTGCTGGCGGTCAATAACGTAGCGCTGAATCTCAACCAGGGCGAAATTGTTTCGCTGATCGGCCCGAACGGTGCTGGTAAAACCACGGTGTTTAACTGCCTGACCGGTTTCTACAAACCGAGCGGCGGTACCATTAAATTGCGCGACCAGCATCTTGAAGGATTGCCGGGGCAGAAAATTGCCCGCATGGGTGTGGTGCGTACCTTCCAGCACGTGCGTCTGTTCCGTGAAATGACGGTGATTGAAAACCTGCTGGTCGCCCAGCATCAGCACCTGAAAAGCGGTGTGCTGGCGGGCTTATTTAAAACGCCGGGATTTCGTCGCGCCGAAGCCGATGCGCTCGATCGCGCCGCCGACTGGCTGGAACGTGTCGGATTACTCGAGCTGGCTAACCGTCAGGCGGGTAATCTGGCTTATGGTCAGCAACGCCGTCTGGAAATCGTCCGCTGCATGGTGACGCGTCCGGAAATCCTGATGCTCGATGAACCGGCAGCGGGTCTGAACCCGCGCGAAACTGAAGAGCTGAACCAGCTGATTGCCGAGTTGCGTAACCAGCACAATGTGTCAGTGCTGCTGATTGAGCACGACATGAAACTGGTGATGGGCATTTCTGACCGTATCTACGTGGTGAATCAGGGCACACCTCTGGCTCAGGGCACACCGGCTGAAATTCGCAATAATCCTGACGTGATCCGTGCCTATCTGGGCGAAAGTTAATGGGTGAAGGGACAGAACAAGATGTTGTCATTTAATCAGGTATCCGCCCATTACGGCAAAATTCAGGCGCTGCATGAAGTCAGTCTGAGCATTAATAAAGGGGAAATCGTCACGCTGATCGGCGCGAACGGCGCGGGTAAAACCACGCTGCTCGGCAGTTTATGTGGCGAACCGCGCGCGACTCACGGCTCGATCATTTTCGAAGGGCAGGACATCACGCAGTGGCAGACTGCCAAAATCATGCGTGGCGATATCGCGATTGTGCCGGAAGGCCGCCGCGTATTTTCGCGTATGACCGTTGAAGAGAATCTGGCGATGGGG
Organism: Rahnella bruchi; assembly: GCF_003614975.1. Classification (GTDB taxonomy): domain Bacteria; phylum Pseudomonadota; class Gammaproteobacteria; order Enterobacterales; family Enterobacteriaceae; genus Rahnella; species Rahnella bruchi. The sequence goes on from NZ_QZWI01000015.1 coordinate 82,726, forward strand.
GGATTCTTTGCCACGCGCGATCAGTTCCATTCCCGTCTGGAGCGCGTATTTACACTGTTCCCGCGCCTGAAGGAGCGCCGTATTCAGCGTTCGGGCACCATGTCCGGCGGCGAGCAACAGATGCTGGCCATCGGTCGTGCGCTGATGAGTCAGCCACGTTTACTGCTCCTTGATGAGCCGTCGCTGGGGCTGGCGCCGATCATCATCCAGCAGATTTTCGATACCATCCAGCAACTGCGCGAAGAGGGAATGACCATCTTCCTGGTCGAGCAAAATGCCAATCAGGCGCTGAAACTCGCCGACCGTGGATATGTGCTGGAGAACGGTCATGTGGTGCTGGAAGACACCGGCGCGGCATTGCTGGCGAACGAAGCGGTACGTGCGGCCTATCTCGGCGCATAAATTGAATTCGATTTTTGAAAATCTGTGATAAATCTATAAAACCGCACGGCAAGCGCTTTGCGGTTTTTATTTTGTCTATAAATTAACATCTCTCACATCCGTATAACTTTGCACATCATCAGGAACATGTCATGAACACAGAAGGTTTACTCGCCGCCCGTATGGTCAGGCTCAAAAGTTCGGCCATCCGGGAATTGCTGAAACACAGCAAAATGGAAGGCGTTATCTCACTGGCGGGTGGTATTCCTTCTTCAGCGCTTTTTGATTTCGAGGGCCTGCGTGAAGCCACACAACTGGCGATCACTGAACAGCCTGAACACGCTTTCCAGTATGGCCTGACCGAAGGCAGTTATACCCTGCGCCAACGTATTGCGGAGCTTTGTCAGGAACGTGGCGTAGTTGCGAGCCCGGACGATATCGTAGTTACCGCAGGGTCCCAGCAGGCGCTGGATCTGGTAATGCGCGCCGTGGTGAACCCGGATGACGTGTTTGTGGTGGAACGCCCGACCTATCTGGCGGCGTTACAGACGCTGGAACTGGCCGAGGCCAAACTGTTGTCCGTGGGTTCTGACGGCGACGGCATGATTGTTGATGAGCTGGCTGAACTGCTGAAAACGCAGAAAATCAAAGGAGTGTATCTGGTGCCGACGTTCGGTAACCCGAGCGGCGTAACCCTGAGCCGTGCCCGTCGTGAACAGCTGGTGAAACTGGCAGCGCAGCATGAATTCCTGATTGTAGAAGATGATCCGTACGGCGAACTGCGTTTCACCGACGAACGCCAGCCGACGCTGTTCGAACTGTCCAAATCGCTGTTTGGCCACGCCGACAACATCATCTACACCTCGACGTTCTCCAAAATTCTGGCACCGGGTCTGCGTCTGGGCTGGGTGATTATGCCTGACTGGTTGCTGCACAAAGTCGCGATCATTAAACAGGCCGCCGATTTGCACGCCAGCGCGCTGTCACAGACCATTGCGGAATATTATCTCGGTCTGGGCCGTCTGCCGAAGCAGATCGAAACCATCCGTGCCGCGTATAAAAAGAAATGTCAGATTATGGCCGAACTGCTGGAACGCGAGCTGGGTGACGTGCTGACGTTTGAATATCCGAAAGGCGGCATGTTCCTGTGGGCGCGTTTCCGCGAGCCGCGTAACTGTGCTGACTGGATGAAAAAGACGCTGGAGCAGGGCGTGGTGTTTGTACCGGGCGAATTCTTCTATGCCGATAACCCGGATCACTCGACCTTCCGACTGTCTTTCGCCACCGCGACCGAAGAGCAGATGCACGAGGCGGTCGCCCGTCTGAAACGCGCACTGTAATCCTCTTTTTCCGGTACCCCAAAGGCGCATCGTTCACCCGATGCGCCTTATTTTTTGCCATCTGTTCGTCACCTGCACTTAACGCGGCTGTCACTTTATTGTCATTTAACGGTTATTTTTCTGTCACTTAACCGTGTCATTTTACCTCCCGACTCTACCCGGCATATTTCAAGCTGCACTTGCAGCACACCAGCAGAATTCAGGAGACAGGCATGTTCATCAACCTCAAAAAAACGGTCATCGGCACCGCGCTGACGCTGGCTTTCAGCGCCAATGCTTTCGCTGTGACAGAAATTCCATTCTGGCACTCCATGGACGGCGAATTAGGCAAAGAAGTTAACTCGCTGGCCGACCGTTTTAACCAGACGCACCCTGATGTCAAAATTGTGCCTGTCTACAAAGGCAAATACGACGAGAGCCTGGCTGCGGGTATCGCGGCATACCGTACGGGTAATGCGCCAGCTATTTTGCAGGTTTACGAAGTGGGCACCGCGACCATGATGGCCAGCAAAGCCATCAAACCGGTGTACGAAGTATTCAGCGACGCGGGCATTAAAGAAGACGTTTCTCAGTTCGTGCCGACTGTTTCCGGCTATTACTCCGATTCCAAAGGCCGCCTGCTGTCCCAGCCTTTCAACAGCTCCACGCCGGTGCTGTATTACAACAAAGATGCTTTCAAGAAAGCCGGTCTGAATCCGGATCAGCCGCCAAAAACCTGGCAGGACATGGCCGCGTACACCGAGAAATTGCGTGAAGCGGGTATGAAGTGTGGATACGCCAGCGGCTGGCAGGGCTGGATCCAGATTGAAAACTTCAGCGCCTGGCACGGTCTGCCAATCGCCACCAAAAATAACGGTTTCGATGGCACTGATGCGGTTCTGGAATTCAACAAACCAGAACAAATCAAACACATCCAGATGCTGGAAGACATGAACAAGAAAGGTGATTTCACTTATTTTGGTCGTAAGGATGAATCTACCGCCAAGTTCTACAACGGCGACTGCGCGATGACTACCGCCTCTTCCGGTTCACTGGCTGATATCCGTCAGTATTCCAAGTTCAACTACGGCGTGGGCATGATGCCTTACGACGCAGACATCAAAGGCGCGCCACAAAACGCCATTATCGGCGGTGCAAGCCTGTGGGTGATGAACGGCAAAGACAAAGATACCTACAAAGGCGTTGCCGAATTCCTGCAATTCCTGACCACGCCGGAAATTGCGGCCGAATGGCATCAGAAAACCGGTTATCTGCCAGTGACGACAGCGGCGTATGAGCTGACCAAAAAAGAAGGCTTCTACGACAAGAATCCGGGTTCTGACGTCGCGACCCGCCAGATGCTCAACAAGCCACCATTACCGTTCACCAAAGGCCTGCGTCTGGGCAACATGCCGCAGATCCGTACCATCGTGGATGAAGAACTGGAAAGCGTGTGGAGCGGCAAGAAAACCGCCAAAGAAGCGTTGGATACCGCTGTTCAGCGCGGGAACCTGCTGCTACGTCGCTTCGAAACTTCTACTAAGTAATCCAGTTTGGCTCCTCCCCCTTCGCAGGGGGGGAGCAAAACCCGTCATCGCATCAACGAGTACACCATCATGAGTTCACACCGTCCCGGTTTTGGTTGCAGCTGGTTGCCCTATGCACTGGTGCTGCCGCAGCTGCTGATCACCGCGATATTCTTCCTGTGGCCTGCGGGTCAGGCGCTGTGGTATTCAGTGCAGACGCTGGATCCGTTCGGACTTTCCAGCACCTTCGCCGGTATGACCAACTTCACGCAGCTGTTTCAGGATCCGTACTATCTCGATTCTTTCTACACCACGCTGAAATTCAGCTTTATGGTGGCGTTTATCGGGCTGGCCGTTTCGCTGTTTTTCGCGGCGCTGGTCGATCACGTGGTACGCGGCAGCCGAATTTATCAGACGCTGATGATCCTGCCTTACGCCGTCGCGCCTGCCGTGGCCGCCGTCTTGTGGATGTTTCTGTTCAGCCCCGGTCTGGGTCTGATCACCCATTTCTTAGGCTCGATTGGCTATAACTGGAACCACGCACAAAACAGCGGTCAGGCGATGTTCCTGGTGGTACTGGCGTCGGTCTGGAAGCAAATCAGCTACAACTTTCTGTTTTTTCTGGCAGCGTTGCAGTCGATCCCAAAATCGCTGGTTGAAGCGGCGGCTATCGACGGCGCAGGCCCGGTGCGTCGTTTCTTCCATCTGGTATTACCGCTGATTTCGCCGGTGAGCTTCTTCCTGCTGGTGGTCAATCTGGTGTACGCCTTCTTTGATACCTTCCCGGTGATTGATGCCGCGACAGCGGGTGGCCCGGTGCAGGCGACGACCACGCTGATTTATAAAGTCTATCGCGAAGGTTTCTCCGGTCTGGATTTGTCCAGCTCCGCCGCGCAGTCCGTCATTCTGATGCTGCTGGTTTGCGGCCTGACGTTCATTCAGTTCCGCTTTGTCGAGCGTAAGGTGCGTTACCAATGATTGAAAACCGCAGAGGGCTGGATATTTTCAGCCACATCATGCTGCTGCTCGGCGTGCTGGTGATTTTATTCCCGCTCTATGTCGCGTTTGTGGCGGCATCGCTGGATAACAAACAGATTTTTGATGTGCCGATGACGCTGCTCCCAGGTACGCATTTATGGGAAAACATCAGCACTATCTGGACGCAGGGCGCGGGCAACAACAGCCCGGCGTTCGGACGTTTGCTTATCAACAGTTTCATCATGGCGATGGTCATCACCCTCGGCAAAATTTCGGTGTCGATGCTTTCGGCTTACGCGATTGTCTATTTCCGTTTTCCGCTGCGTAACCTGTTTTTCTGGCTGATTTTCATGACCCTGATGCTGCCGGTGGAAGTGCGTATTTTCCCGACCGTTCAGGTGATTGCCAATCTGCATATGCTCGACAGCTACACCGGCCTGACGCTGCCGCTGATGGCCTCGGCGACCGCGACTTTCCTGTTCCGCCAGTTCTTTATGACCCTGCCGGATGAATTGCTGGAAGCCGCGCGTATCGACGGTGCAGGCGCGATGCGCTTTTTCTGGGACATCGTTCTGCCGCTGTCGAAAACCAATCTTGCGGCGCTGTTTGTTATCACCTTCATCTATGGCTGGAACCAGTATCTGTGGCCAATTCTGATCACCAGCGATGCCTCTATGGGCACGGCGGTGGCGGGGATTAAAAGCATGATCTCTTCCGGTGACGGTTCGACCCAATGGAATCAGGTGATGGCGGCCATGATCCTGACCTTATTGCCACCGCTGGCGGTGGTGCTCCTGATGCAGCGCTGGTTTGTGCGCGGCCTGGTAGACAGTGAGAAGTAAACTGAAATGGCAAATTTGAAATTACAGGCAGTGACCAAATCCTACGACGGCAAAAATCAGATTATCCAGAGCATTGATCTGGACGTCGCCGACGGTGAATTTATTGTGATGGTCGGGCCTTCCGGCTGCGGAAAATCGACCCTGCTGCGCATGGTCGCCGGGCTGGAGCGCACTACCTCCGGCGATATCTACATTAACGACCAGCGTGTGACCGAGCTGGAACCGAAAGATCGCGGCATCGCGATGGTGTTCCAGAACTACGCGCTGTATCCGCACATGAGCGTGTACGACAACATGGCGTATGGCCTGAAAATCCGCGGTTTCGGCAAAGCGCAGATTAATGACCGTGTTGAAGAAGCGGCGCGTATTCTCGAACTCGGCCCGTTACTTAAACGTAAACCGCGCGAGCTTTCCGGCGGTCAGCGTCAGCGCGTGGCGATGGGGCGCGCCATCGTGCGTGAACCGGCGGTGTTCCTGTTCGATGAACCGCTTTCTAACCTCGACGCCAAACTGCGCGTGCAGATGCGTCTTGAACTGCAACAGCTTCACCGCCGTCTGCGTACCACCAGTCTGTACGTCACACACGATCAGGTGGAAGCCATGACACTGGCGGAACGCGTGATTGTGATGAACAAAGGTATCGCCGAACAGATCGGTACGCCGTCAGAAGTTTACCGTCGTCCGGCCAGCCTGTTTGTCGCCAGCTTTATCGGCTCTCCGGCTATGAACCTGTTGCCCGGTCAGCTGACCACCGACGGTACGTCGCTGGTGATGGAAGGCGGTTTTGAACTGCCGCTGCCGGTTCCACGCCCGGAATGGGGCGGCCGTGAGCTGACGGTCGGTATCCGCCCTGAACATATTCATCTGACCGATGACACTCAAAACGGTATTCCGATGGTGCTCAATACGCTGGAACTGCTGGGCGCGGATAATCTGGCGCATGGCAAACTGGCGGGCAGCGGCGTCGTGGTTCGGTTATCGCATGAAATATTCCCGACAGCCGGTTCGTTGTTGCGCTTGGTTTTCCCGGCGAAAGCGTTAAACTTTTTCGATACTGAAACCGGATTACGGATGGAATGAACATGAAAGCCTGGCCTTACCCTCGCATTGTGGCGCACCGTGGCGGCGGCGCCCTGGCTCCGGAAAACACGCTGGCTGCTATCGATATGGGCGCTAAATATGGTCATACCATGATCGAGTTTGACGCCAAGCTGGCGCAGGACGGGGAAATCTTCCTGTTGCATGACGACACCCTGAACCGCACCAGTAACGGCTGGGGCGTGGCGGGTGAACTGCCGTGGGATAAGCTCGAACAGCTGGACGCCGGTAACTGGTACAGCGCCGCGTTTAAAGGCGAGAAATTGCCGCTGCTGGCGCAGGTCGCCGAACGCTGTGCGCGTCTCCACATGATGGTCAATATTGAGATCAAACCGACCACCGGCCTGAATGAAAAAACCGGCACCGACGTGGCGCTGGCGGCACGCGAATTATGGAAGGATCAGGCCGTTGCGCCGCTGCTTTCCTCGTTCGAATTCGACGCACTGGTTGCCGCCAAAAAAGCAGCACCAGAATTGCCGCGCGGTTTACTTATCGACGAATGGCACGAAGACTGGAAAGCGCTGACCGACGAACTGGAATGCGTTTCCCTGCACCTCAATCACAAATTGCTCAACGAAGAACGTGTGCGGGCGATTAAAGACGCGGGTCTGCATATTCTGGTGTACACGGTGAATAACCCGGCGCGCGCCCGTGAACTGCTGGACTGGGGCGTGGACTGTATTTGTACCGATAAGATTGATGTGATTGGGCCGGATTTTAAATAATCAGCAACGGGCGCTGGAATAGCGCCCGCGTTAATTTAGTTCTGAGGCTTCTTCTTCCATTTGTGGAAAGGGTCTTCATACAGCGTTGCAGGTGTATCCTCTCGCGGCTGATCTCTGGGTCTGATCATAATCGGCAGATTTCGTTTCACGCATTCATTGGCATCTTTGACGTACAACGTTGGGCCCTTCATATTTTCTTTCCAACAGTGTCCGTATCCTTCTTGCTCCAGAGCGCTTATAAAGCCAATCGGATAGATGATGGCTAGAAAAAGTCCCACGAGGGCTAGATAACAAGCTGGGATCAGTACCCGTCTTCCTTTTCCATAGGGAATAACACCCTTAAGAGCGATATATGGGCAACCAAAAGCACATATGAAGCATACAGGAGCGCCACCGAGAACCATAAACGCTAAAGTATCAACCGAAACGATGTCAGGATAGGATAGATTATAAATAACCTGCTCTTTAAAAATAAAGGGAAGCATGTAACAAATCCAAATAAATATCGGAGAGATAGCGATAGCACTCCATCTCTGTTTTTTTGTAAAAACAACGAATTTTTCTTTTTTATTTTTCATATATGTTTGAACAACAACTGACTTTCTCTTCCTAAGGTGTCTGAAATACTAGGGGTATCTTTTTGCATTTCATTTATTTTAATAATAATCGCATCTGTGATACCAAGTTTTTCGTCCAGATACTCAAGGGAGTAAGTTAAAGTAATACTTGCTATAACAACGACGAAAAGGGCCCCCCTAATGTAAGGCCTGCTATGCCCATCAATACTGTGGCAGCAACTTTCATCACTGCAGCAGCTACGATCACTTTTGCTACATCGCTGGTTACTTTTCCCAAAAATTCTTCGGTAGAATACGGGTCCCTTAGCTGAAACTCTAGCGTCCTATAAGCCAGTCCTACGTAGATACAAAATTTCATACCGGAAATAATATTGGTATTGATTCCTTTTTGGCCGATGCCAATTTCGACAATCTGCATATTTCTGAGTTTATAATGTGTGCCCATCAAAATCTTTCTGACGCCAGCATAACCGGTAATTTTCACCATTTGCTCGCCATGTCTGGCCCGATAAATTTGAGCCGCAACACCAAACCCTTTCAGCTTCCAGACAATCTGGGTTGCTGTAATCCCATCTTTTGCATTTCCTGCGTAAGTTGCACCAAATCCTAACCTATCAAGATTGCGTTCTGAAACTTCGTACTCACCGACAGGGGCAAGTTCTTTCACAATGGCATAGGCCTCTTCCTGAGTGAGGAACATAATGTAATGAAGGTTTTTACTGACACTGTTAATTAATAACTCTCGGTAATCACTGCCAGGTCGGTTAATTTCTAAAGGGAGAAACGATGTGGCGGAATTTGGGAAGCCAGGAAAGGGATTGTTGTAAAACGTCGGCATTTTACTATTTGGCATTTGAATCCATCCTTCGAATTTTTGGATTAAGTGATTTTCATCGATCAATTCAAAGGAAATAGTGAGAATGGTCATATAAACAGGAAGATGAATACCCGCAGGGGGAGTTATTTTCTCTCTGCGGGGCTGTATTATTATGTTGATGAATAATTAATTTGTTTACCCATCAAATTTATTATTGTTTCAAATTCTGCTGCAACTGCTGATTGTTCTGGTTCAACTGTTGGGTTTGCAACCGCTGCTGATTGCCCTGGATTTGCGATTTCAGCTTCAGCTGCTGCTGTTGCTGACTGTTACGCAGATCCTGCTCCTGCTGACGTTTTTGCATCTGCTGGTTAGTTTGCTGTTGCTGCTGCATCCGCTGTTGCGAAGGATTGGTCAGCAGCGGATCGTTCGGGTTAGGCACCTTTTCGACTGCGCTGGCGGTCTGAACGGCAAACAGCAGCGGCAGCGCGGCGAGCGTTCCATACAAATATTTCATCAGTTCATCCTCCGTTTCCAGTCATACATTAAGTGTATGCCATCGCAGCCGTGAACGTGTCCTTTGAGCGCACGTTTCCCTCAAAGCGTGGCGCTGCTCTCGTTTGCTCTATAATTGAACAGATGTAAACCACCTTCACGCTTCGCGGTTTCCTTCATTCCGTTACAATTATCCATCTTTAACATTTTAGGGCTCAACTGCCGTGCCTTTACTCATTATCACCACTATTTTGTGGGCCTTTTCATTCAGCCTGATCGGCGTCTATCTGGCCGGACAGGTCGACAGCGTGTTTTCCGTTCTGGTCCGTCTCGGTCTGGCGGCGCTGGTATTCCTGCCGTTCCTGCGCTGGAAAGGCCATCAACTCACCACCATCTTGCTATATATGGCTGTGGGTGCGATGCAGCTTGGCATCATGTATCTCATCAGCTTCGAAGCGTATTTGTACCTGTCGGTGCCGGAGTTTCTGCTATTTACGGTGATGACGCCGCTGTACGTCACGCTGATTTATGACCTGATCAGTGGCCGCAAAATCCGCATCGGGTATGCGCTCAGCGCGTTGCTGGCGGTGGCGGGCGCGGCGATTATCCGTTACGACCACATCAGCGAACATTTCATCATTGGCTTATTGCTGGTGCAGGCGGCGAATATCTGTTTTGCCATCGGGCAGGTGGGCTATAAACGCCTGATGGAAACCCGTCCGATGCCGCAGCATACGGCGTTTTCCTGGTTTTATCTTGGGGCGCTACTGTGTGCGGTGGTGGCGTGGTTCCTGTGGGGCAATCCGCAAAAACTGCCGACCACTAACCTGCAATGGGGCATTCTGTTATGGCTGGGGATCGGCGCTTCAGGCCTGGGATATTTCATGTGGAACTACGGCGCGACGCAGGTCGATGCGGGAACGCTTGGGATTATGAACAACTTTCACGTCCCGGCCGGGCTGCTGGTTAACCTGGCAATCTGGCAACAACAGCCGCACTGGCCGAGTTTTATCATCGGCGCCGCCGTGATTATGTCCTCACTGTGGGTGCACCGGCGTTGGGTCGTGCCGCGTCGCGAACAAAAGGCAGATGATCGCACGCATGCTGCCGCGCCGAACGAATAAACGCTTCGGTAACTGGCTGACGCTGTTCGCCGTCACGTACGGCGGCGTACAGGCGACTCCATAAGCCATCGCCCAGGGTTTTGGTCACGATCAGACCCTGGCGCTCAAAACTCTCCACCACCCAGTGTGGTAACGCCGCTATACCCATTCTCGCCGACACCATCTGAATCAATAACAATGTGTTATCGACGCTTTTCAGCGCCGGGCTGACGCCTGCCGGTTGCAGGAAATGCCGCCAGATATCCAGACGCTGACGCTGTACCGGATAAATCATCAGGGTTTCCGCGCTGAGATCTTCCGGCGTAATCACCGTTTTGTCTGCCAGCGGATGATCCGGTGCCAGCACCAGACGCACTTCAAAATCGAACATCGGAGAATAATGCAAACCGCTGCGCGGCAGAATGTCAGAGGTCAACACGATATCCAGCTCGCCCTGTTGCAGCGCAGGCTGCGGATCAAAAGTCACGCCGGATTTGAAATCCATCAATACCTGTGGCCAGCTCTGGTGGAAGCTATCCAGTGCAGGCGTCAGCCACTGAATACAGCTGTGACATTCAATCGCGATACGCAGAGAAGCCTGATGCGGCTCATTACAGGCCTGCAACGCTTGCTGGATTTGCGGCAGCACCTGTTCTGCCAGATTCAGCATGATTTCGCCCTGCGGCGTGAACCGCAGTGGCTGACTTTTTCGCACGAACAACCTGAAACCGAGCCGTTGCTCCAGGTCGCTGAACTGGTGCGACAGAGCCGATTGGGTCTGATGAAGCTGCGAGGCGGCTGCGGCCAGTGACCCGGTGTTACGCAGTGCTTGCAACGTTCGCAGGTGTTTCAGTTCGATCATGAGAGTCCTTCACTGTGTCATGAATAATTTGCGCTTGTGGATTATACACTACCTGCGGATTATGGATGTGTAAACATCTGGATGGCTAAACAGGAATTTAAAAGATGACGATACTGAATCACACTCTGGGTTTTCCACGCGTTGGTCTGCGTCGTGAACTTAAAAAAGCACAAGAAAGCTACTGGGCAGGCAATTCCACTCAGGAAGAACTGCTGGCAACCGGACGTGAACTTCGCGCCCGTCACTGGAAGCAACAATCTGAAGCAGGCGTGGATTTGGTGCCGGTGGGCGATTTCGCCTGGTACGATCACGTACTGACCACCAGCCTGCTGCTGGGTAACGTCCCGGCTCGTCATCAGAATGCCGACGGCTCTGCGGATCTTGATACCTTATTCCGCCTTGGCCGTGGCCGCGCACCGACCGGTAAACCAGCAGCGGCGGCTGAAATGACCAAATGGTTCAACACCAACTATCACTACATGGTGCCGGAGTTTGTGAAAGGGCAGAAATTCAAACTGACCTGGACGCAGCTGCTGGAAGAAGTGGACGAAGCGCTGGCGCTCGGCCATAAAGTGAAACCTGTTCTGCTTGGCCCGCTGACCTATCTGTGGCTCGGCAAAGTAAAAGGCGAGCAGTTTGACCGTCTTTCCCTGCTTAACGACATTCTGCCTGTTTATCAGCAGGTGCTGGCGGAACTGGCCAAACGCGACATCGAATGGGTGCAGATTGACGAACCGGCTCTGGTGCTGGAGCTGCCGAAGGATTGGCTGGATGCCTGTAAACCGGCGTACACCGCGCTGCAACAGAACAAAACCAAACTGCTGCTGACCACCTATTTCGACAGCGTCGGGCATAACCTCGACACAATCCGCCAGCTGCCGGTTCAGGGCCTGCACATTGACGCGGTAGCCGGTCGTGACGACCTGCAAACCCTCATCAACGCGCTGCCACAAGACTGGTTGATTTCGCTGGGCGTGATCAACGGCCGTAACGTCTGGCGTGCGGATCTGAGCACCTGGTTTGATCGTCTGAAGCCGCTGGTGGCGGGACGCAATGTCTGGATTGGCAGCTCCTGTTCACTGCTGCATAGCCCCATCGATTTAAGCGTTGAAAGCCGCCTCGATGAAGAGGTCAAAAGCTGGTTCGCCTTTGCGCTGCAAAAATGTGCCGAGCTGTCATTACTGGCTTGCGCCCTGAATAACCCGACAGAAGAAGCTAAGCAGAAACTGGCGGAATACAGCGCGCCTATCCGCGCCCGCCGCGAGTCCGCCCGCGTGAATAATGCCGCTGTGGGTAAGCGCGTTGCCGCGATTACCGGCGCAGATATCGAGCGTCCGCACGTTTACACCGAACGCGCCAAAGCGCAGCGCGCCCGTTTCAATCTGCCCGCCTGGCCGACAACCACCATCGGTTCATTCCCGCAAACCACTGAAATCCGTGGCCTGCGTCTGGACTTCAAACAAGGCCGACTGGACAACACTAAATACCGCACCGGTATCAGCGAGCACATTAAACAGGCCATCAGAGAGCAGGAGCGTCTGGATATAGACGTGCTGGTTCACGGCGAAGCCGAACGTAACGACATGGTCGAATATTTCGGTGAGCATCTTGACGGATTTGTGTTCACGCAAAACGGCTGGGTGCAGAGCTACGGTTCACGTTGCGTGAAACCTCCGGTGATTATCGGCGACGTCAGCCGTCCGCAAGCCATTACCGTTGAGTGGGCGAAGTACGCGCAGTCTCTGACTAAAAAACCGGTGAAAGGCATGCTGACCGGGCCGATTACCATTCTCTGCTGGTCATTCCCGCGTGAAGATGTCAGCCGTGAAACTATCGCCAAACAAATTGCGCTGGCGCTGCGTGATGAAGTAGAGGATCTGGAAAAAGCCGGTATCGGCATCATCCAGATTGATGAACCGGCACTGCGCGAAGGCCTGCCACTGCGTCAGTCGGAGTGGAATGCGTACCTGCGCTGGGCGGTGGACGCGTTCAAACTGAATGCCGCAATTGCCAGCGATGACACGCAGATCCACACCCATATGTGTTACTGCGAATTCAACGACATCATGGATTCCATTGCCGCGCTGGATGCCGACGTGATCACTATCGAAACCTCGCGTTCCGATATGGATTTGCTGGAATCGTTCAAAGACTTCGAGTATCCGAACGAAATCGGGCCGGGCGTTTACGACATTCACTCACCTAACGTGCCAAGCGTGGAATGGATTGAAGATTTGCTGCGTAAAGCCGCGGACCGTATCCCGGCAGAACGCCTGTGGGTGAACCCGGACTGCGGCCTGAAAACCCGCGGCTGGCCGGAAACCCGCGAGTCGCTGGAAAACATGGTGAAAGCCGCCAAGCGTCTGCGTGCTGAGAAAGCCTGAAATAAAGAATCGTTGTGGTGTTGCTGAAACCTTTGGGGCACTCCGGTGCCCCTTTTTTATGTCCTCATTCGTACTTTGTTACGTCTCTTTCAGCCCGCATCAAAGGGTGGCTGTGGCGCGATTGCGGCGCTGAACAGCAGACAGTTTCCACGCACCGCGCAGTTCTCCGCTAGGCTTAAATCAGGCTTCACTTTCTTATTACCCATCAGGCAAGGAGAAAATATGAACCGGTTTACAGACAAAGTCGTGGTAGTGACTGGCGCAGGTTCCGGCATGGGGGCCGCATCGGCCCGGCGTTTTTCTTCAGAAGGGGCGATAGTGGTTCTTGTCGGACGGACGAAGGAAAAGCTGGAGAAAGTCGCAAAAACGCTGAGCAGTACGCAGTATTACATTCATCTGGCAGATGTTTCTTCCGCAGCGGATGTGGAGCGTATGGCCGAAGTGGTTGAGGATAAATTCGGTCGTGTCGACGTGCTGGTGAATGGCGCGGGCGTGGTGGTGCAGGGCAATGTGACAGAGGTTAGCCTCGAAGACTGGCAGAAAATTATTGGTATCGATCTCAGTGGCGTTTTCTACTGCACGCGGTTCTTTATGCCCGCGCTGATTAAAAGCAAAGGAAATATCGTCAATATTTCGTCGGTGTCCGGTATCGGCGGCGACTGGGGAATGAGTTTTTATAATGCCGCAAAAGGCGGAGTGACTAACTTCACCCGTTCGATTGCAATGGATCACGGCAAAGATGGCGTGCGCGTCAACGCCGTATGTCCGTCGCTGACTTTCACGGATATGGCGGCTGGCATTAAAGACAACAAGGCGTTGCTGGCGAAATTTGCCGAACGTATTCCTTTAGGGCGGGGAGCGGAGCCGGAAGAAATTGCCGATGTCATTGCGTTTCTCGCCAGTGATGACGCCCGTTTCGTGACGGGGGTAAATCTGCCGGTTGATGGTGGCCTTTCTGCCTCCAACGGGCAGCCTTCGCTGGTGTAGTTGCTGAAGAATCCGCGATAAAATTCGCTTTCACCGGCCCGCCATTTCACTGGCGGGCCATTTTTTCGCGGTCTGCCGCAAATTTGCGTCATGTTTTCCTTTCCCCGCAACAGATTCGCTATCATGGCGATGATTCTGCGCAAAGGTAGCCTGACCATGACTCATCTTCTTTTTCCCCTTTTAACTCCGGTGATTGAACATCCGGCGGGTATCCGTCAGGTGTATTTTGCCGGTGCTCTGCATCCGGTGCCGGAGCTGGCCTATCAGGTGGATTTTCCCCGTCTTGAGCTGGTTCTGGACGGTGTGCAGATAATGAACTGGGAAGATGAACACGGTAATGTTCAGACGACCCGGATGCAGGCTGGCGATGTGCTGTTCGTTCCGGCAAAAGGCTGGAACAGTCCGCAGTGGCAGCAACCGGTGCGGACGCTGAGTTTTTTATTTGGTAAACAACAGCTGGGCTTTAGCCTGCTTAACTGGGATGGAGAACAGTTTTCTTCCAGCGAAAAAGGCAATGTCGGGCGGCGCGGGCCGCGAACCGGTGCATTCATGTTACAGGCGCTCAACGAACTGGCGTGGCATCGCCAGGATCAGCCCACGGCGAAGTTTCTGGTGAAAGGACTGCTCAGCCACGCACTGGATCTCTTCAGTTCTTCAGTGCAAACCGTTTCGCGCAGCCAGGCGCTTTTCGCCGCTATCCGTCAGTATATTGAAGAGCATTATCGCGAACCTCTGACCCGCGATTCTGTCGCTAAAGCATTTTATATTTCGCCGAACTATTTATCGCATCTGTTCCAGAAAAGTGGCGGCGTCGGCCTGAATGAGTACCTGAATTATGTGCGGCTGGAGCAGGCGAAGAATTTGCTGAAAGGGTATGACATGAAAGTCAGGGAAGTGGCTCACGCCTGCGGGTTTATCGACAGTAACTATTTTTGCCGCCAGTTCAGAAAGAGCACCGAAAGGTCTCCTTCAGAATACCGCCGTCAATACCGCAGCCAGTTTGAAAATGCCTGACTGCTGACCTGTTTCGAGAGATTTACGCTAAAACGATTTTTGTGCCCTGTGGCGATGTAGAGATTTTTTTTACGGCAGTCATCACTTTTTCAGGGGTACGTAAAAACGTATGAATACTCGTCTGAACACAGCGGCTGTGAGCGAAACGTTCGCTTTGTTCCAGCTGAATTTCAGTGATCAGCAAGGTAATATCCGCCTGAGCAATGTCCGCTTCAGACAGTAAGTTCTCGACGCCCAGCGCGCCCTGAGTTTCGACTTTTACCTGCCACTTTTCCTGCGCGCAGAGTTTTTCCAGACGCTCCGCCGCCATATAAGTATGTGCCACACCGCTGATACAGGCGGTGACTGCGACCAGTTTGAGCGACATAGTATTTCCCCTGATTTAAAAATTTACCCACCCAGCGTGACTTTATAACCGTATTTTTCAGCCATCGCATAAAACGGCGCAATAGTTGCGGCATCCGGCACCTTTGTCTTATGCATCGAGTAAGTTTTGTCCAGCAACGGGTACTTTGCTTCGCCGTATTTATGGAAGGGTAGCAGATGGATTTCGGCCAAGTTGAAAAGTCGGAGGAAATCCAGAACCTGCTGCATATTTTCCTCTGTCAGAGTGAAGCCGGGGATCAGCGGCAGACGTGGGAGAAGATTTACGCCGCGCTCAGCCAACGCACGGAAGTTTTCCAGCACTCTCGGCTGGTTCATATTGAGCAACGATCTCGCCTGCTGAGGATCCATAATTTTAAAATCGTACAGAACCTGATCGCAGTTTTCAGCCAGTGCAAGCAGATGAGACAACGGCGCATCGCCCGCGGTTTCTATTGCCGTAGAAATGCCCAACGCCCGCAACGCTTTGAGCAATTCACCGGCAAACGCGTGCTGCATCAGCACCTCGCCGCCGGAAAGCGTGACGCCGCCGCCCGATGAACGGAAAAACACTTCATCTTTGAGTAACTGCGTCATCAGTTGTGGCAGCGTGACATCCTCGCCGACATATTCCATCGCGCCGCTCGGGCATTCGGCGGGATCCTGCAAACAAGTGCGACAGTTCAGGCATTTTGCCTGCCGCTTGATGACCTGAATTCGCGGTGATATCGATTCAGGATTGGCGCACCACGGGCAGCGGTGCGGACAGCCTTTGAAGAAAACCAGAGTACGGATACCCTGGCCATCGTTGAGCGAAAAACGCTGAATGTTGAAGATGCGTCCGCGTTTTTCCGGCTCTTCTGTGACGGGGAGCCGCCGTTCAGAGCTGGTGTGCGGTGCGACCAATAATGTCATCCTGAATCTCCTTAGACAGTTCGACAAAGAATGCGCTGTATCCCGCCACCCTGACGACCAGCCCGGCGAAATCCTGCGGACGTTTTTGCGCTTCACGTAGCTGTTCAGCATTCACCACGTTGAACTGTACATGCTGCAATTTCAATCGGGTGAAGGCCCCAAGGAAGTCAGCTAATTTATTCAGTCCCTGCTGGCCTTCGAGCGTCGATGGCGTGAATTTAACGTTCAGCAGTGTGCCGTTTGAGAGCAACGTATTGTCGAGTTTACTCACGGATTTCAGCACCGCGGTTGGCCCCTGATGATCCTGCCCCAGCATTGGGGAAAGCCCGCCGTCCGCCAGCTGTTCCCCGGCAAAGCGACCATCCGGCGTAGCACCGACCACGGCACCTAAAGGCACGTGCGCGGATACGGTGTAAGAGCCTGGCGTAAACTGTCCGCCGCGCGGATTGCGGTACTGCTCAACTTCTTTGCAGTAATAGCGCAGCAAATCGGCGCTGATTAAATCAACCTCATCCACATCATTGCCGTATTTTTCAAAGCGGTTAATCAGACGCGCGCGAATGGCCCGGCCCTCTTCGCTGGCAAAGTTTTCTTTCAGCGAGGCCAGCAACTCGTCAAATGTCAGACGCTGCTGGTCAAACACCATGCCTTTCAGTGCATGTAACGAGTCGCTGAGGTTTGCGATGCCGATGCCCTGTACGCCGGAGAAGTTATAACGTGCGCCGCCTGCGGTAATGTCTTTGCCGCTGTCCAGACACCCTTCGATAAAGGAAGAGAGCAGCGGGACCGGAGCCCAGTCGCGGTGGCCGATATCGCAGATATTGCTGCCCTGCGCCATCAGCCGGACGTAATGGCTGATTTTCCGACGGATTTGCTCCATCAGTTCTGCATAGGTGAGCGTCGCGTTGCCTTCGTTCTCATGCAGAGTCAGCTCCATAACTTTCAGCAGGTTAAACATGGCGATGTCGTGCAGACCATAGGTTTTGCCGGGAATGGATAATTCGACGCAGCCAACCACCGCATAATCTCGTGCATCTTCAAGGCGTACGCCGCGATTAAGAAATGCCGGAACCACCACTTCGTCGTTGAAAATTTGCGGAATGCCGGTGCCGAGACGGATGGTTTCGGCCGTTTTCAGCAGGAAAGGACGGTCGATGAGTTCGTTGACCCGTACACCAAGGTTTGGCTGAGGCAGACAAATACTCTGATACGCATCCAGACACAGAAACGACAGCACATTGACGGCGCTGCGACCGGTGTCGGTCAGGCCGCCCAGCAAAATAGTGTAACCGGTCGGAAATCCGGCGAAGTAACGCGCGCTGGAAGTTGAACGTAGCAGCACGATGTCGTTGCATTTCACCCACAGGCTTTCCAGCAATTCCTTAAGGAATTCCGGAGATTCCCCCTGGGACAGCGAATGTTGATAGAACGGCAGCATGTACTGATCGAAACGCCCGAGGGAAAGCGAACTGGCGTTGGATTCAAACTGCAAAATGATGTTCATGTACCAGAACAGCTGACAGGCCTGATAGAAATCCTGCGGCTTGTTGCCGGAAATGTGCTGTGAAAGGCGGGCAATACGTTCGAGTTCCCCCTTTCTTTGCGGGGCTTCGCACGCTTGCGCCATTTTCTCTGCCAGCGAGGCATAACGCAAAATGTGCCGTTGCGACGCTTCCAGCAGAATCAATGCTGCCTGATAAAAGGCATTATCCGGCGCATCGTTAACGTGCTGCTTAAGTTCAGCAACTAAGTTATCCAGACCGCAACGGAGCAGGCGCGGGTAATCGATGATGATATGCCCCTGGCCTTTGTCAGTCTGATTGATACTGAATATCTGCGTTTTGGTGGCAGCTTTTACCTCTTCCGGCATCTGACTGTTGATAAAATCTTTCATCGAACGCGATTCCCAGTAAGGGAAAAGCTGTTCGCGATAAATCTCTTTATCCTCATCAGAAATCGTAAAGCGATCCTGCGGACGGGTTGAAAAAGCATCCAGCTCCTTCAGCAGCCAGTAAGGGTCCATTTCAGGAGAGATGATCCCCGCACGCGGTTTTACCGTTCGGTTACCGGCAATCAGTTCGTCCTCACGCAGGGTAATTTCTAAGTGATCAAGAATATAAGCCGTCGCTTTTGCCCGGCGTAAAAGCGTGGGCTCACCCTCTGTCGTGCGGTGGCTTGCTGTGTACAGCAGAGCCCGTTCCAGCGAGATTTCACGCGGGCTAGCGAAAAGCGCAGTTTTCAGACGTTCGATGCGGGAAGTCATCCTGTTCTCCTTACTTTCAATCCGTGACAGCAGTTTTGGCGAGATGCGCCGCAATTTTTTCCATGATGGCGTCAGCGCGTTTAACGGCGTCGCTGATGGCGACGCGTACGGTGACTTTGCCTTTGAAACGTTCTTCTTGTTTGATGCCGATGTCTTTGGTCAGGATCACGATATCAGCAGCCGCAACGTCTGCCTGTGTCAGTTCATTTTCCAGGCCAATGGAGCCCTGCGTTTCGACTTTGCATTCCCAGCCTCTGGCTTTTGCCGCACGTTCAATGGCTTCGGCCGCCATGTAGGTGTGAGCAACGCCGGACGGGCAAGCGGTGACAGCAATAATGTGAGTCATGGTTTCTTCCTTCTATATTTTCAAAGAAATCAGTTAATTTCGAAGTCCAGATCCAGGTCGGATTCCTGATGTTTTTTAGCGGATTGTTTTTTGGCCGCCAGGTGTTTCAGCAGGTTGACGCACAGTGCTGTGACCACCATGCCGACCAGCAATGCGCCGATGTAACCCAGTTTTCCTTCGACGACAGGCAGCACAATCAGCCCGCCCCAACCGGCATAGCATTGCGCACCGACCAGTGCGGCGGTAACGGCTGCACAGGCAGAGCCAATCATGATGGAAGGGATAACGCGTAGCGGGTCAGCGGCGGCGAAAGGTATCGCCCCCTCGGTGACACCGACGCAACCCATCAGCATCGCGGCTTTGCCCGCTTCACGTTCTTCGGTGGTGTAGTATTTGCGGCCAATCAGTGTGGCAAAACCCAGTCCGAGTGGTGGTGTGGCGATGGCCACCGCAGCAATCGCGACCACCGTATACACGCCCTGCGCCACACAAATCAGCATAAAGGCATAAGCGACTTTGTTAACCGGGCCGCCCATGTCAAAGGCGAGCATCAGCCCCATGATGATGGCGAGCACAATAATGCTGCCTTGCTGCATGCCCTGTAGCCAGTGAGTGAGTGAGGCGGTCAGCAGGCCGACCGGTTCACCCAGCCCCCACATCATGATCCCCGCCGTAAGAAGCGTACCGATGATCGGGATCACGAAGATCGGCATCACGGAACGCAGGATCTTCGGCACTGGGATCTTCTTGAGATAGAAAACAATGATGCCGCCGAGCAGGCCAGCGATGATTGCGCCGAAGAAGCCGGCACCAAAGGAGGCACCGACCCAGGCACCGATGGCTGACGGAGCCAGTGCTGAACGGTCGGAAATTGAATAGCCGATATAGGCGGCCAGGAAAGGCACCATCAGGGTTAGACCGGCCACGCCGATATCAAACAGCTTTTTCAGATTCGGATCGGTAGCAGCATCCGGCACCGCGCCTTTGCCATACAGCATGACCGAGACAGCCAGCAGAATACCGCCTGCGACCACGAACGGGATCATATGAGACACGCCGGTCATCAGATGCTGGCGGGTATTTTTTAGAATATTGAGCAAGTCTTTCATGATTGGCTCCACGAAATCCGGTGTCGGGCTAAAAATCGCAAATATCAGCGGCCTTAATTCAAAAGCCGCAGATACAGAAAGGCTATCGGTCTCAACAATAGGCTGCTGACCGTGGCGCTAATAGTGGACAAAATTGTGTTTTACTGGACTTTTGTAATGTCAGATCAAAAATGCGAGCAGGTTCAAATAACCCGAAATATGGCGAGGTTTCTGCTGGCATTCGGTGTGTGAGCTGGCTCGCAAAAAAGCACTGACAATACATTTGTCCAGCATTTGTCATTTTTGTCTGGTAGCTATCAGCGCCTGCTGACTCTTATCCTGCAATAAGCCGGTACATTGCACCGGAATTTGGGATGAGGATTCAGAAATGACCAAGAAGTTGAGCTTCACCTGCGTGCTGGTAAATGGTGTTCATGCCCGTCCGGCCAGTCATATTGAAACGTTGTGCAACGGTTTCGGCTCCGCATTTGAGTGGCATAACGTCCGTACTGACCGTCAGGCTGATGGTAAAAGTGTGTTGTCACTGATTGGCGCTGATATTTTACTGGGCGATGAATGCCATGTGACCATCAAAGGCGATGACGAAGACGCGGCGCACGCTGCGCTGGCCCATTTCATCGAGCATCAGTTCCCGCTCTGCGATGAAGCCCTGCCTGAACACAATGAAAACGCTGAACTTGAGCCGCTTCCTGAATCCCTGATGCATCTTTCCCCGCTGATTTTCCGCGCCCGTTCCGTCAGCGAAGGCTGTGCGCTGGGCAAACTGGTCAGCCTTTCCAGCGTCAATCTGGCAGCACTGACGGATTTGCCGGAGTCTCAGGGAAAAGATAAGGAGCAAAGTCTGCTTTCCGCCGGGCTGGCGCAGCTTGATAAATCTATCGAATTACAGCTGATGGCGGGCAGCGGAACGATTACCGCCGTGCTGGAAGCGCACCGTTCTTTACTGCGTGATAATAGCCTGCGCGAAGCATTATTGAGCCGCGTGGCACAAGGCCAGAGTTGTGCACAAAGCATTGTCGACACTGCCGCGCATTTCAGTGCGCAACTTGCACAATCGTCCAGTGCTTATTTGCGTGAACGCGAACTGGATATTCGTGATGTCAGCTTCCAGCTTTTACAGCAAATCTATGGCGAGGAACGCTTTGCTTCCCAGCGGGCGCTGAGCGAAGCCAGTATTTGTCTGGCGGATGAACTGACGCCAAGTCAGTTTCTGGAGCTGGATAAAAAACACCTCAAAGGATTGTTACTCGGCAGCGGGGGCAGCACGTCGCATACCGTAATCCTCGCCCGATCGTTCAATATTCCTGCGCTTGTCGGCGTTGATCCCAAACCGTTGCAGAATTATTTACAGCAGGATGTGCAGATCGACGGCGATCTGGGGCTGGTTGCCTGCGCGCTCAGCGAACCGGTGCGTCGTTATTATCGTCAGGAGCAGGCGGTGCATCAGGCGCTACGTGAACAGCAAAGTGAATATCTGGATAAACCGGGCTATACCGCCGACTGCGTACGTCTTGAAGTTGCGGCTAATATTGCGCATTCGGTTGAAGCCAGCGCGGCGTTTGGCAATGGCGCCGAGGCCGTCGGGTTGTTCCGTACAGAAATGCTGTATATGGATCGCGCCAGTGCGCCTTCCGAGGATGAGTTATACAACATTTACTGCCAGGCCACGGAGGCCGCCAAAGGCAAAACCATTATCGTCCGCACTATGGATATCGGTGGCGATAAGCCAGTCAATTATCTGAATATTCCGGCTGAGAATAATCCGTTCCTTGGTTATCGCGCGGTGCGTATCTATCAGGAATTTCTGCCTTTATTCCACACACAACTGCGTTCGATCCTGCGCGCTTCAGCGCACGGAACACTGAAAATTATGATCCCGATGATTTCTTCGATGGAAGAAATCTTATGGGTGAAAGAGAAGCTGGCGGAAGCCAAGCAGTCGCTGCGCAGTGAGCAAATCCCGTTTGATGAAAAAATTCAGCTGGGGATCATGCTGGAAGTGCCGTCGGTGATGTTCATCATCGACCAGTGCTGCGAGGAGATTGATTTCTTTAGCATCGGCAGCAACGACCTGACGCAGTATCTGCTGGCGGTCGATCGCGATAACGCCAAAGTGACCCGCCATTACAACAGCCTGAATCCGGCTTTCCTGCGCGGTCTCGACCATGTTGTGCGCGAAGTGCATCGTCACGGTAAGTGGATTGGTTTGTGCGGCGAACTGGGGGCGAAAGGCTCGGTGCTACCGCTGCTGGTCGGGCTGGGGCTGGATGAAGTCAGCATGAGCGCGCCGTCGATTCCGGTGACCAAAGCGCGTCTGGCGAAACTCGACAGCCGCGAGTGCCGTTTGCTGCTCAACCGCGCCATGCAGTGCCGCACCTCGCTTGAAGTTGAACATCTGCTCGCGCAGTTCCGTATGGCGGTCAATGATGCACCGCTGATCACCGCGGAATGTGTGGCGCTCAATACTGACTGGCGCAGCAAAGAAGAAGTGATTAAAGGCATGGTCGATAACCTGATGCTGGCCGGTCGCTGCCGTTATCCGCGCAAACTTGCCGCCGACGTCTGGGCGCGTGAGGCGGTATTTTCCACCGGTCTCGGTTTCGGTTTTGCGATTCCGCACACCAAATCCGAACACATTGAGCAGTCGACCATCAGCGTCGCGAAGCTCACGCAACCGGTGCAGTGGGGCGACGAAGAGGCGCAGTTCGTCATCATGCTGACACTCAATAAACATGCCGCGGGCGACCAACATATGCGGATTTTCTCAAAGCTGGCGCGACGGATTATGCACGACAGTTTCCGCGATGCGCTGATGAATTCGACCACAGCAGCACAGATAGAAGCGCTGCTCAAACAAGAGCTTGAACTCTGACAGGAGAGGGTATGGAACTTTATCTGGATACGGCTGATATCAGCGCAGTAAAACGCTTATCCCGTATTTTGCCGTTGCAGGGCGTGACGACGAATCCGAGCATTGTGGCTAAATCGCAGACGTCCCTGTGGGAAGTGCTGCCCGCGCTTCGGGATGCGTTAGGCGGTGAAGGAAAACTCTTTGCGCAGGTTCTGGCGAATCAGACTGAGCAAATGGTGGAAGAAGCTGAATTACTGCACTCCCGCGTACCGGGACTGGTAGTGAAAGTGCCGGTGACAGCCGCTGGCCTTGCCGCGATTAAGATCCTGCGCACCCGTAAAATTCCGACGCTGGGCACTGCGGTTTACGGGGCCGGGCAGGGACTGCTTTCGGCACTGGCCGGTGCAGAATATGTCGCGCCGTATGTGAACCGGCTGGACGCGCAGGGCGGCGACGGCATTGCGATGGTGACGGAGTTGCAGCAATTACTGTCACTCCATGCGCCGCACGCCAAAGTGCTGGCCGCCAGTTTCAAAACGCCACGTCAGGTTCTGGCCTGTCTGCTGGCGGGCTGTCAGTCGGTCACTATTCCGGTAGACGTGGCGGAGCAGTTTATCAGCGCACCGGCGGTACAGGCTGCGGTCGATAAATTCGAACAGGACTGGCAGGGTGCTTTTGGACGATTGTCGTTGTAAATAGATTGTCGCTGTAACGCGCTGAATAGCATTAAAAAGCCCGACAGGAAAACCTGCCGGGCTGTTTTTATTTATGTCACCGCAATTTTTTATTTCACGCCGTACTGGGTAAAGAAATCCAGCATACGTTGCCAGCCATCGGCGGCGGCTTCAGGGTGGTAACTCGGACGATAGTCGGCATTAAAGGCGTGACCGGCTTCCGGATAGACGACGATTTCCGCCGTGGCATTGGCTGCACGGATCGCCTGACGCATGGTTTCAATCGTATCCAGAGGAATACTGGAATCTTCTGCGCCGTACAAACCCAGCACCGGAGCATCGAGCGCGGCTGCGCGATCTACCGGCTGCGACGGGCTGGTCAGCGTTTTATCACCGACCAGTTTTCCATACCACGCTACGCCCGCTTTCAGCTGCGGATTGTGCGCCGCATAGAGCCAGGTGATACGCCCGCCCCAGCAGAAACCGGTGATGCCTAATTTGGAAATATCCCCGCCGTGTTGTGCGGCCCAGTGGGCAGTGTGGTCGAGATCGGAAAGCACCTGCTGATCCGGCACTTTGCTGACCAGTTTGGCGAAAAGCTCGCTGATTTCGGTGTAATCACGCGGGTCGCCCTGACGGAAATACAGCTCAGGTGCGATAGCCATATAGCCCTGTTTTGCCAGACGGCGGCAGACATCCTGAATATGTTCGTGTACGCCGAAAATTTCCTGCACTACCAGAATTATCGGCAATTTACCGGTGAACTGTTCCGGGCGGGCGAGATAGGCGGGCATGTCTTCGCCCTGCGAGGGAATAGTGGTCTGGCCTGCGTGCAGCCCGTCGGTATCGGTGTGAATGGTGGTGCTGGCGACGGGAGTGACCGCAGGCGCAAAGCTGGTCGGAGCCTGTTTCAGGGTAAGTAATTCTTCTTCTTTCATCGGGAGTCTCCAGGCAAGTGTCCATACGAAAATAGATAGCTATGGATTAAAACTATAGCCGGAAAGCATGAACAGCAAGGCGCAAGAGATGTTCTATAGTTAAAAGTTAATCAGGAAAGTCATCAGGGAAGATTTAGATAACGTCCACAGAACACCCGAAACCTTTGTCTGAGGAGCTATGTTCAATGTCAAAATCACCGTCTAAAGTGACCAAAAAAAGTGAGCCAAAACCGGTAAGCCGCGCCCCCGCCACGGGCATCAAGTCCTCACAACCAGGCCTTGGCGATTTGGCACCGGCAGATCGCGCTTATCAGCCTTCGCCACAACCGACGCCGCCGGGAAAAGAGCCGACCGCTTCCGGCAGTGCCAAAAGTCCGAAAAATACCAATGCCAAACTCGATGCGTTAGAGCGTCATC
Organism: Rahnella bruchi; assembly: GCF_003614975.1. Taxonomy (GTDB): domain Bacteria; phylum Pseudomonadota; class Gammaproteobacteria; order Enterobacterales; family Enterobacteriaceae; genus Rahnella; species Rahnella bruchi. The sequence continues at coordinate 107,711 of NZ_QZWI01000015.1, forward strand.
GTAAAAATGGTGAAAAGCAGCCGCTGACCACCAATCAGGGCACTAAAATCTCCGATGACCAGAACTCGCTGAAAGCAGGTAACCGTGGCCCGACGCTGCTGGAAGATTTTATTCTCCGCGAAAAAATTACTCACTTTGACCACGAGCGCATTCCTGAACGCATCGTTCATGCGCGCGGTGCGGCGGCGCACGGCTATTTTCAGCCTTACCGCAGCATGAAGTCGGTGACAAAAGCCAGTTTCCTTTCTGATCCGAAAAAGAAAACGCCGGTCTTTGTGCGTTTCTCTACCGTTCAGGGCGCGCGCGGGTCGGCGGATTCCGTTCGTGATATCCGCGGCTGGGCAACCAAGTTTTATACCGATGAAGGGATTTACGATCTGGTTGGCAACAATACGCCGGTATTCTTTATTCAGGATGCGCATAAATTCCCCGATTTTGTACATGCGGTAAAACCCGAACCGCATAACGAAATCCCGCAGGGCGCCAGCGCGCACGACTCCTTTTGGGATTACGTGTCCCTGCAACCGGAAACCCTGCACAACGTTTTCTGGGCGATGTCCGACCGCGGGATCCCGCGTAGTTACCGCACGATGGAAGGTTTTGGTATCCATACTTTCCGGTTCGTGAATGCCAAAGGTAAAGCTACCTTTGTGCGTTTCCACTGGAAACCGCTGGCCGGAAAGGCCTCTTTGTTATGGGATGAGGCGCAGAAACTGGCCGGGAAAGATGCGGATTTCCACCGCCGAGATTTGTGGGAATCCATCGAAGCCGGTGATTATCCGGAATACGAGCTGGGCGTTCAGCTGATCCCGGAAGAAGATGAATTTAAATTCGATTTCGATTTGCTCGACCCGACCAAGCTCATTCCCGAAAAACTGGTGCCGGTAGAACTTATCGGCAAGATGGTGCTTGACCGTAACCCCGATAATTACTTTGCGGAAACCGAACAGGTCGCATTCCATCCGGGGCACGTGGTGCCGGGCATTGATTTTACCAATGATCCGCTGTTGCAGGGCCGCCTGTTTTCTTACACCGATACGCAGATCAGCCGTCTTGGCGGGCCGAATTTCCATGAGATCCCGATTAACCGCCCGACCTGTCCGTACCATAACTTCCAGCGCGACGGCATGCACCGGCAGGATATCGATACGAATCCGGCGAATTACGAGCCGAATTCCATCAACAATAACTGGCCGAGGGAAACGCCTCCGGCAGCGTCCGGCGGCGGTTTTGAAAGCTATCCGGAGCGAATTGATGCAGAAAAAATTCGTCAGCGCAGTCCGTCATTTGCCGAATATTATGCTCATCCGCGCCTGTTCTGGCTGAGCCAGACGGCGGTGGAGCAGGATCATATCGCCGGAGCTTTCTCATTTGAATTAGCGAAAGTCGCGCGGCCTTATATCCGCGAACGTGTGGTGGATTTACTGGCGCATGTCGATCAGGGACTGGCTCAGACAGTGGCGAAAAATCTGGGGATTACGCTGTCGGCTGAAACCCAGAAAATTAAACCACCGAAGCCGGTGAATGGCCTGAAAAATGATCCGTCACTGAGTTTGTACGCCAGTGGCAAAGGCACAATCAAAGGACGTCAGGTGGCGGTATTGCTGGGTGAGGGCGTGAATGCGGCGGATGTACTGGAAACCTTACAGGCGCTTCAGGCGGCGGGTGTGCATCCTAAACTGCTGGCCAGCCATTTAGGGAATGTCACCGCCGATGATGGTTCGACACTGCCGGTGGATGCCACATTTGCCGGTTTGCCTTCCATTACCGTTGATGCAGTCATTGTTCCTCACGGGCACATTGATGCGTTGCTGATGAACGGCGATTCCCGTCATTACCTGCTTGAAGCCTATAAGCATCTGAAAGTCATCGGATTAAGCGGTGACGCGCGCCGCTTCAAATCGCTGCTGGGGCTGACGGATGATGTGCCGGAAGAAGGTGTCGTCGAGGGCGAGAAAGCTGAGGGAGCATTACTGAAAACGTTCCTGAAAGAAATGCTCAAACACCGGATCTGGTCGCGCAGTGCGGCGGCAGATTCCGTTCCTGCCTGATCCGCCATAATCTGAAAACAGCCCGTCTCCGATAGCGGAGATGGGCTGTTCAAAACCTCATCAATTGCCCGTTAATTTGTGATTTGCATCACAAATTAAATGTATGCGTAATTTCTGTTGTTACACCATAGTGACGACCGTCACGAAATAACGTCACAATGTTCAGTACAGTTGCCGGGTGTTCCTCCTGCCAATTTATGACCTTACACACAGAGGAGTTTGTTATGTCTCAGCCTGAAGTTTTCCATCTTGGCCTGGCCAAAAAAGATTTAAACGGCGCGACGCTGGCGATTGTTCCCGGCGACCCTGAGCGCGTGGAAAAAATTGCCAAACTGATGGAGAATCCGGTTCGTCTGGCTTCCCACCGCGAATTTACCTCATGGCGTGCTGAGCTTGACGGCAAATCTGTGATTGTTTGTTCGACCGGTATTGGTGGTCCTTCGACTTCCATCGCGGTTGAAGAACTGGCACAGCTGGGGATCCGTACTTTCCTGCGCGTCGGTACAACCGGTGCTATCCAGCCACACATTAATGTTGGCGACGTGCTGGTCACTACCGCAGCCGTCCGCCTTGATGGCGCAAGCCTGCACTTCGCACCAATGGAATTCCCGGCGGTAGCCGATTTTGCCTGCACTACCGCACTGGTTGCTGCCGCAGAATCCGTTGGCGCTGCCACGCACATTGGCGTTACCGCGTCTTCTGACACCTTCTATCCGGGTCAGGAACGTTATGACACGTTCTCCGGCCGCGTCGTTCGTCGCTTCAAAGAATCGATGAAAGAGTGGCAGGAAATGGGCGTTATGAACTACGAAATGGAATCCGCTACCTTGCTGACCATGTGTGCCAGCCAGGGCCTGCGTGCGGGTATGGTTGCCGGTGTTATCGTGAACCGTACGCAGCAGGAAATTCCTAATGCGGAAACCATGAAGAAGACCGAGAGCCATGCGGTCAGGATTGTTGTAGAAGCCGCTCGACGTCTGATCTAATTTCCCGTCATCCTTCGAGCCGCAGATGCGATGGCTGCGCTCGCAAACCTGAATCACTGACTAATCTCACATTGATGGGCTGCCTCTGGCGGCCCATTTTTTTGCCCTGTTAAGCAGATCTGTTAAGGTCATGTTAGTAATGCGTCTGGAATAATTGATGAATTCCGGCTCCGTATCTCTGATTAAAGGAACTGCATTTTTGACTGTTCATGACCTTCTCGATTACACGACCACCTTTATCCGTGCACATCAGGTATGGGCCGCGCCTATCGTCTTCTTTCTGGCTTTTGGCGAGTCTCTGGCCTTTTTGTCGTTGCTCCTTCCGGCAACCTTTATCCTGCTGGGACTGGGCGCGCTGATTGGCGAAACCGGTATTCCCTTCTGGCCAATCTGGGCTGCTGCGGCTGCAGGGGCTTTCTTCGGCGACTGGCTTTCCTATTGGGTCGGCAACCATTTTCAGGACAGAGTTGGGAACTTCTGGCCTTTCTCCCGTCATCCGCAAATGCTGGTTCGCGGGCATGCCTTTTTTGAAAAATGGGGTATGCCGGGCGCATTTATAGGCCGTTTCTTTGGCCCGCTGCGCGCCGTTGTGCCGCTGGTCGCCGGTATCTGCGGTATGCCGCAAAAGTATTTTCAGATAGCCAATGTAACGTCGGCGCTTATCTGGGCTTTCGGCATTCTGGCTCCCGGTGCTTTCGGCATTCAGTGGCTGAGCCGCTGGTTCTGAATCCTGCTCCCTGTGGCTGACCGCCGCAAGGGGGCAGGTGCAGAGAAATTCTCTTCTGGAAGACGTCTCGCAAAGGCTCAATGCAACAGAAAATAGACTGGACATCCATACAGCCTGACATTACCTTGGCCGCAAGAGACTTCAAGAGGGAAATCGCGTGGATATCAGCATTCTGACTGCCCTGGCAGCGGCGTTAATTGGCTTACTGTTGGGATGGCTCATCGCCAGTTTGCGACAACAGCAACAGCAGACGGAGTATGAAACGCAACGCCGTTTACTGGAACAATCGCTGGAACAGGTCAGGGCGGAAAATGATACGTATAAAAGCGAGAGGCTGTCGGGCCAGCAGCAACTGCGTGAAGCCGAACTGGAACTGAGGAAACTGCACAGCCTGCAGGCCGCCAGTCAGGAGAAACTGCAATTACTGGCGCACTGGCAAAACGAGTGCGAGCAACTGAATCAGGAACTGCGCGCACAGCGGGAAATCAACAGTGCTCAGGAGGCCGAATTGCGTGAGGTGTCCACCCGTCTGGATGAAACCCGCATGGCAGCCGAAGAAAAACAACGTCTGCTGATCAACAGCGAACAGCGCCTGAGCAGCCAGTTTGAAAATCTGGCGAACCGGATTTTTGAACAAAATGGCCGTCGCGCCGACGAACAGAACAAGCAAAGCCTCGACAAATTACTGTTGCCGCTGCGCGAGCAACTCGACGGATTCCGACGTCAGGTGCAGGACAGCTTCGGACAAGAAGCCCGTGAACGGCATACGCTGGCGCACGAGATCCGCAATCTGCAACAGCTGAACGTCGAAATGGCGCGTGAAGCTGTCAATCTGACCAAGGCTCTGAAAGGTGACAACAAAACCCAGGGTAACTGGGGTGAAGTGGTACTCAGCCGCGTGCTTGAAGCTTCCGGATTGCGCGAAGGATATGAGTATCAGAAGCAGGTCAGTGTGCAGGTAGACAGCAACAGCCGCATGCAACCCGATGTGGTCGTACGGTTACCGCAGAACAAAGACGTGGTGATTGATGCCAAAATGACGCTGGTCGCTTACGAGCGTTATTTTAACAGTGAAGATGACGCTGAGCGTGAAATCGCGCTGAATGAGCACATTGCCTCGGTGCGTGGCCATATCCGCTTGCTGGGCCGTAAAGATTATCAGCAACTGCCTGGTTTGCGCAGCCTGGATTATGTGCTGATGTTTATCCCCGTCGAACCCGCGTTTCTGCTGGCGATCGACCGGGAGCCCGAATTGATCAGCGAAGCCCTGCGCCACAATATTATGCTTGTCAGCCCGACAACTCTGCTGGTGGCGTTACGTACGATCAGCAACCTGTGGCGCTACGAACACCAGAGCCAGAATGCCAAACGTATCGCCGATCGCGCTGCGCGTCTTTACGACAAACTGCGGCTGTTTGTGGATGACATGGAGTCGATGGGGCAAAGTCTCGATAAAGCGCAGGGAAGTTATCGTTCCGCGATGAATAAACTCTCGCAAGGCCGTGGTAATCTTATCGGGCAGGTTGAGAGTTTTCGTGCTCTGGGTGTTGAAGTTAAACGGCCAATTAGTCCGTCTCTGGCTGAGATGGCTAAAGCGGAAAATGAACCTGAAGATACCGCATCTCTGCCAGATACCTCTGATGCGGAAGAAGAACAAACACTGAACCCGCGCGAGCTAAACCCGCATCAATAGGCCGCGCTTGCCCGAATGATCCGTAGTGCATTTCTGATTCAACGAATGAATCATTGCAATATGTTGAATCACCATCGGTGATGGGGCTTTCCTATGGGTTCTGATACACTTCTCCCCAAGAGTTCGACTGAAAAAGCAGGCATATAAAATGGAAAAGCAGACGCAGGAAACCACTCATTTTGGTTTTCGCACAGTAGCCAAAGATGAAAAACAGGAAATGGTGGCAGAAGTCTTCCATTCCGTTGCGGCAAAATATGATTTGATGAATGACCTGATGTCTTTCGGTATTCATCGCATCTGGAAGCGTTTCACTATCGATTGCAGCGGTGTCCGTCAGGGGCAACGTGTGCTCGATCTGGCCGGTGGTACGGGTGACCTGACCGCAAAATTCTCCCGTCTGGTGGGTGAAAAGGGCGAAGTGGTTCTCGCTGATATCAACGATTCCATGCTGAAGATGGGCCGCGAAAAGCTGCGTAATCTCGGCATCGTCGGTAACGTCAGCTACGTTCAGGCGAACGCCGAAGCACTGCCTTTCCCCGATAATTATTTTGACTGCATCACGATTTCCTTCGGCTTACGTAATGTCACCGAAAAAGAAAAAGCGCTGCGTTCAATGTTCCGTGTGCTTAAGCCGGGTGGCCGTTTACTGGTTCTGGAATTCTCCAAACCTCTCCTCAAGCCGTTGAGCAAAGCCTACGATACCTATTCCTTCCACATCCTGCCGCGCATTGGTGAACTGGTTGCGCAGGATGCTGAGAGCTACCGCTATCTGGCCGAATCTATTCGTATGCACCCTGATCAGGAAACCCTGAAGGGCATGATGGGCGATGCCGGTTTTGAAAATGTGACGTATCACAATCTGACGGGTGGCATTGTCGCGCTGCATCGGGGTTTCAAATTCTGATATGGGTATGCCGATGTTGTTAACGCCGTTGCTGACTGCCGCTATCGAGACGCCGCTTAATTTTCTGCTTTTCAAAGATCGCAGCATGAAGGCGGCGCGCACGCGTCTGGCAGGTAAAGTTTTACGTGTTGAATTGCAGGAACTGAGCGCACCGCTGACGTTTGTTTTCAGCGAGCAAAAAATCGACGTGCTCGGACAATGGGACGGCGCGGCCGATTGCACCGTCACTTCCCGGATTTCATCTCTGCGTAAATTACGTGATCGTCAGCAGCTGTCGCCAATGATGCGCAGCGGCGAACTGGTGGTCGACGGTGATATTTCCGTGGTTCAGCAGTTTTCCGCGTTGCTGGATTTGGCTGAGTTTGAGCCCGCAGAATTCCTGGCACCCTATATCGGTGATATTGCCGCTCAGGGGTTAAGTCAGGCGGTTCAGGGTGGTTTTCGTTTTCTGCAAAAAGGCGTGAAGCACCAGCAAAGTTATGTGGCGCAGACGCTTACCGAAGAGTGGAAAATGGCGCCTGGCCCGCTGGAAGTTGTCTGGTTTAGCGATGAGGTTTCTGCGCTGGTGCACGAACTGGATGCGCTGGATAAACGTATCGAAAAACTGGAGGGCAAACCGTGACGCCTAGGGAAATGCGACGTTTATATCTGATTATCCGCATGTTTCTGATCTACGGCCTTGACGAACTGATCCCTAAAATCCGCTTAACGCTGCCGCTGCGAATGGGTCGTTATCTTTTTTTCTGGTTACCTCATCGTCATAAAGAAAAGCCATTGGGTGAGCGCATGCGTCTGGCGCTGGAACAACTTGGGCCGGTATGGATCAAGTTCGGTCAGATGATGTCGACACGCCGTGATCTTTTCCCTCCGCATATTGCCGATCAGCTTGCTCTGCTGCAGGACCATGTGCCGCCGTTTGATGGTGCCAAAGCGCGTCAGCAAATTGATGCCGCACTCGGTGGCCCGCTGGAAACCTGGTTTGATGAATTCGATCAGACGCCGCTGGCTTCTGCCTCGATTGCACAGGTTCATACGGCAATCCTCAAGGAAAATGGCAAACCGGTGGTGCTTAAGGTGATCCGCCCAGACATTTTGCCGACTATTGTGGCGGATATCCGCCTGATGTCGCGTCTTGCGGGCTGGCTGCCGATTTTGCTGCCAGATGGTCGCCGTTTGCGCCCGCGTGAAGTGGTGCGCGAATATGAGAAAACTTTGCTCGATGAACTGAATCTGTTACGTGAAGCAGCAAATGCGATTCAGCTTCGTCGTAACTTTGAAGGCAGCCCGATGCTGTATGTGCCGGAAGTGTATCCGGACTACTGCAGTGAAAGCCTGATGGTCATGGAGCGCATTTACGGCATTCCAGTTTCTGATATTGAGGCTCTGAAAAAGCAGGGCACTAATATGAAACTGCTGGCAGAACGTGGCGTGCAGGTGTTCTTCACGCAGGTTTTCCGCGACAGTTTCTTCCACGCCGATATGCATCCGGGCAATATTTTCGTCAGCTACGAAACGCCGGAAGACCCTTGCTACATAGGGATCGATTGCGGCATAGTGGGTTCGCTCAATAAGGAAGACAAGCGCTATCTGGCGGAGAACTTCATCGCGTTCTTTAACCGCGATTATCGCAAAGTGGCTGAGCTGCATGTCGATTCCGGCTGGGTCCCCCGCGATACCAACGTTGAAGAATTCGAATTTGCTATTCGTACAGTCTGCGAACCGATTTTTGAGAAACCGCTGGCAGAGATTTCCTTTGGCAACGTATTGTTAAACCTGTTTAACACGGCGCGCCGCTTTAATATGGAAGTCCAGCCTCAGCTGGTATTGCTGCAAAAAACGCTGTTGTATGTCGAAGGCCTCGGGCGTCAGCTTTATCCTCAGCTGGATTTGTGGACTACGGCGAAGCCGTTTCTTGAAAGCTGGGTACGGGATCAGGTCGGTTTACCGGCGATGATCCGTGCACTGAAAGAGCGTGCGCCGTTCTGGCTCGAGAAAATGCCAGAGTTGCCGGATTTGGTGTATCAGAGTCTGCATCAGCACAAGCTTTTGCAATACAACATTGAGAAGCTTTCCTCACAGATCCATAACCAGAGTTCCCGTCAGGGTCAGTCTCGTTATCTTCTGGGAATAGGTGCGACGCTGTTGTTAAGCGGAACACTTTTGCTGTTAGGCGACGTGAAAATTTACCCGGCCTGCCTGATGGCTGCCGGTGCTGTTTCCTGGTTAATCGGATGGAAGCGCGCCAGCTAATCATATTTGTTTTAAATTGAATGCCGTTTGCGAACGGCAATGAATGTCGTTCCTTCCTATTGAGGTGAAAAAAATGGGTGGTATTAGTATTACAAAAATCCTGATTCTCGTTGTTCTTGTGGTACTGCTGTTCGGTACGAAGAAACTGCGTGGTCTGGGTTCAGATTTGGGCGCTTCCATCAAAGGCTTCAAAAAGGCCATGAGTGATGACGACAGTCAGCCAAAAACCAAAGACGCTGACATTTCTCCTACTGATGCTGATTTCACGGCTAAGTCTGTAGAAAGCAAACCAGAAGCGAAAGCAGAAGACACCAAGAGCCAAAACAAAGAGCAGGTATAAGCCGTGTTCGATATTGGATTTAGTGAACTGCTGCTGGTATTGGTGATTGGCCTGGTTGTTCTCGGGCCGGAGCGTTTACCTGTAGCAGTGAGAACAGTAGCAGGCTGGATCCGTACGCTTCGTGCAATGGCTGCTTCAGTTCAAAGCGAATTATCGCAGGAGCTGAAACTTCAGGAATTGCAGGATAGCCTGAAGAAAGCGGAAGAGTCCGGTCTGAAGAATTTAACGCCTGAAATCAAAGCGTCCATGGACGAGTTGAAGGAAGCGGCAGAATCCATGAAAAAGTCGATCAATTCAGGGCTAAACCCTGCGGAGAAGGCGGTGGAAGAAGCCAAAGCTGAAGGCAATACCATTCATAATCCGGTTCTGGATGAAGCGGAAGCGCATCATGACGCAGGTGTTTCACCGGCAACGGCAGACAAAGTGGTTTCTGCTCCGGCAGGCGCGCCACAAAGCGCTGTTGAAGCCGCGCTGGCATCGAATAAAACCGCTCATGCTGCTCAGCCATTGATGACACCTACGGAACCGGTGCCTGATACTTCTGTTGAGGTTGCACCGGTGACAAAAGCTGCTGTTGATGAAGCATCCGTTGCTGAACCTGCCGCACCCGTCAAACCGGCTTCATCAACCCAAACGACAGGTGACCGTTAAACATGGCAGTTGAAGATACTCAACCACTGATCAGTCATCTGATTGAACTGCGCAAGCGTCTGCTGAATGCCATTATCTGCATTTTGGTGGTGTTTTTAGCGCTGGTTTATTTTGCAAATGACATCTATCAGCTGGTGGCCTCACCGCTGATTAAGCAGATGCCGATGGGCGCGAGCATGATTGCGACCGACGTCGCATCTCCGTTCTTTACGCCAATCAAACTGACGATGATCGTTTCGGTGTTCTTATCCGCACCATTCATTTTGTATCAGGTTTGGGCGTTTGTAGCGCCTGCGCTGTACAAACATGAACGACGTCTGATGATGCCGCTGCTGTTCTCAAGCTCTGCATTATTCTATCTCGGCGTGGCATTTGCGTACTTCGTGGTGTTCCCGCTGGCGTTTGCTTTCTTTGCGAAAACAGCACCGGTAGGCGTACAGATTGCGACTGACATTAACAACTATCTCGATTTCGTGATGGCATTGTTCATGGCCTTTGGTGTCTCTTTCGAAGTGCCTATCGCGATTGTGCTGCTCTGCTGGAGTGGCGTGACTACGCCGGAAGACCTGAAAAAGAAACGTCCTTATGTCCTGGTCGGGGCATTCGTGGTTGGCATGTTGCTAACGCCGCCGGATGTGTTCTCGCAAACGCTGCTGGCAATCCCGATGTATCTGCTGTTTGAAATTGGTGTGTTCTTTGCCCGTTTCTACGTCGGAGCACGCCGCCGGTCTGATGTCGATTCTGAGTCTGATACCGATCCGGATCAGCCTGCATAATCCCTATTCTGCTTTAAAAAACCGCCCTGATGGGCGGTTTCTGTTTCAGGACTTCCCATGTTTGAAATCGGTATAAATCTCACCAGCAGCCAGTTTGATAAAGACCGGCCACAGGTAGTGGAAAGAGCCAGAGCCGCCGGGCTGAGCGGTATGTTGATCACCGGTACATCCGCGCAGGAAAGTGTTGAAGCGCAGAAGATGGCGGCAGAACATCCGGATTTTTGCTGGTCAACTGCAGGCGTGCATCCGCATCAGGCCAGCGACTGGAATGAGCAGGTTGCCGCAGGTATTCGCAAGCTGGCGGAGTTGCCCAATGTTGTCGCCATCGGTGAATGCGGGCTGGATTTCAATCGCAACTTTTCTCCGGCAGACCTTCAGGAAGCCGCTTTTACAGCGCAACTTGCGCTGGCGAAAGACTTACAGCTGCCGGTGTTTTTACATTGTCGCGACGCCGGTGAGCGTTTTGCGGCATTGTTGAAACCCTGGCTGGCAAATTTGCCAGGTGGCGTGGTGCACTGCTTTACCGGCACACGACAGGAGCTTGAATTGTATTTGTCCCTTGGCCTGTCGATTGGAATTACCGGCTGGGTATGCGATGAGCGCCGCGGGCTGGAACTGCGTGAAATGCTGCCGCTGATCCCGGCTGAACGGCTGATGCTGGAAACTGATGCGCCGTATTTGTTGCCGCGGGATATGGAGAACAAACCTAAGAACCGTCGTAACGAACCGGCTTTCCTGCCGCATATCGTGGAACAGGTGGCGTTATGGCGGGGTGAAGATCCGCAATGGCTGGCAGATATCACAGATGCCAATGCACGTAAGCTATTTGCGTTGCCGGAACGTCGCTGAGTCCAATGAAAAGGCACCGCCGAAGGGTGCCTTTTTCGTCTCAGTATGTGGAAAATAGCGGTCAGAGTTTCTGGAAGTGGGTATTTTCAATGCTCTGGCGAACAGGCTGATTGATAAGGTTGAGCATCAGCAGTGACCGGGCCTCACCATCGGGCTCAGTATAAATAGCTTCGATACCGGCGAAAATACCGTCAGTAATGACAACCGAATCGCCTTCATATGGCGTATCAGGATCGCGAACTTCAATCGTCGGTGGCTCCATCAGCTGTTTGATCACATCCGGCTGAACGGTTGCCAGTTTTGTACCAAAGCGAATGAAGTGGCTGACACCACGCGTTGCGTTGATCGTCGTGGTATGGATTCGCTCAGGGTCAAACTCGATGAACATGTAATTTGGAAACAAGGGCTCGCTGACCGCCGTGCGGCGTCCGCGCACCATTTTTTCCAGTGTGATCATCGGTGTCAGACAGTTAACCTGTTGGCGCTCAAGATGTTCTTTGGCGCGCAGAAGCTGACCGCGTTTGCAATAGAGTAAATACCAGGATTCCATAGGTTCCCACATTAAAACGTTGAGCGGGGCAGCATACCAAAAGCCGCTCATGAGATACAGACGGCGCAAGTCTTTGCAGACGTTTGCTGATTGTCGACCCGTTATCTTTTATTATCGAAGAAAAGCACGATCCTATCCCCTCTATCAGTCTTATTTTATCAGGAGAAGTCTCATGGAGTTGTTCTTACTGAGTAACGGTAAGCTCTCAGGCGAATCGGAGTTACTGGGCTACGCGAAAGCGCGTATCAAGATGATGTTACAGGCCCGCAAGATTACGTCTGCTGTCCTCATTCCTTATGCGTTGATTCGCAGTGATTACGACGCGCGTGCGAAAGAACTTTCAGATGCGCTGGGCATTCAGGTTAGCAGCATTCATCATGCAGAAAGTCCTGCAGAGGCGATTGCCAGTGCAGAATGTATTCTTATCAGCGGTGGCAATACCTGGATGCTCAACCAGCTGTTGCATGAGAACAGCCTGATCGTACCTGTCCAGCGCGCGGTGCGTGAACGCAATGTGCCATATATTGGCTGGAGCGCGGGTTGTAATGTCGCGACGCCTAGTATTCGTACCACCAATGATATGCCTGTGCGTAATTCCGTGGTGCTGCCTGCTCTCGGATTGTTCCCGGTGCAAATCAATCCGCATTATATTGATGCGCATTTAAGTGGTCACATGGGTGAAACCCGTGATGAGCGTATTGCAGAATTCTGTGCGGTGAACCCGTCTGAATCGGTGATTGCGTTGCGTGAAGGCAGTTTGTTGCAGGTGTCCGGAAACGATCTGAGCTATTTTAGTGCCAAAGACCAGGGCTTCAAAGTCTTCCGTCATGGACATGAAACGCAGGAATATCAGGATACTCAGGCGATTAAGTCTCTGGTACCTTTTAACTGCCAGTAATTTTCGCAGAGATTTCAATACGCACCGTCAGACCAGAAATAACAGGACTGACGGTTATACTGCTTTTTCGTTATCAGACTTTGCTTAGGGTAAGCGCTTTACCAAAAAGAAACCTGCTGATAACAAAAAAGCAGCAACAACCCCGGAGAGGCTCTATAATGCCCTCCTTCAACCCGGCGACCCAGAATTAGCATGAAATACCGTGATTTACGTGACTTCCTCTCGTTACTCGAAAAGAGAGGCCAGCTGAAACGCATTAGCCAGTCTGTCGACCCTTATCTGGAAATGACTGAGATTGCCGATCGCACCTTGCGTGCTGGCGGCCCGGCTCTGTTGTTCGAAAATCCAAAAGGCTATGACATGCCGGTCCTGTGCAATTTATTCGGCACACCGCAACGGGTGGCGATGGGCATGGGCAAAGAAGATGTCAGCGCGTTGCGTGAAGTCGGTGAATTGCTGGCGTTTTTGAAAGAACCCGAGCCGCCTCGCGGTTTTCGGGATTTATACGATAAAGCGCCGAAGTTTAAACAAGTGCTGAATATGCCAACCAAAGTGCTGCATTCCGCACCTTGTCAGGAACAGATTTGGGAAGGCGACGCCGTTGATATCACTAAAATTCCGGTAATGCAGTGCTGGCCGGAAGACGCCGCGCCGCTGATCACCTGGGGTCTGACCGTCACCCGTGGCCCGAATAAACCGCGCCAGAATCTGGGTATTTACCGCCAGCAGGTGCTGGGCAAAAACAAAGTGATCATGCGCTGGTTGTCCCATCGCGGCGGTGCGCTGGATTTCCAGGAATGGTGCCAGCAGAATCCGGGCCAGCGTTTTCCGGTTTCCGTAGCATTGGGTGCCGATCCGGCTACTATCCTTGGTGCTGTGACACCGGTTCCCGATACGCTTTCTGAATATGCCTTCGCGGGTTTGTTGCGTGGCAATAAAACGGAAGTCGTGAAGTGCATTTCTAACGATCTGGAAGTCCCGGCCAGTGCTGAAATTGTGCTGGAAGGGTACATCGAGCCGGGTGAAATGGCGCCTGAAGGTCCTTATGGTGACCATACCGGCTACTATAATGAAGTAGACAGTTTCCCGGTGTTCACGATTACGCACATGACGCAGCGTAAAGACGCTATTTATCATTCGACCTACACCGGCCGTCCGCCGGATGAACCCGCGGTTCTGGGGGTGGCGCTGAATGAAGTGTTTGTGCCAATCCTGAAAAAGCAGTTTCCGGAAATCGTTGATTTTTATCTGCCGCCAGAGGGTTGCTCCTACCGTCTGGCTGTCGTTACCATGAAGAAGCAGTACGCCGGTCATGCCAAACGCGTGATGATGGGCGTCTGGTCATTCCTGCGTCAGTTCATGTACACCAAGTTTGTGATTGTGTGCGACGACGATGTGAATGCCCGCGACTGGAACGACGTGATTTGGGCGATTACCACCCGCATGGATCCCGCACGGGATACGGTACTGGTAGAAAACACGCCAATCGATTATCTCGATTTTGCCTCTCCGGTTTCGGGGCTGGGCTCAAAAATGGGGATGGATGCGACCAACAAATGGCCTGGTGAAACGCAGCGTGAATGGGGGCGTCCGATTGTGAAAGATCCGGAGGTCACCGCGCGTATCGACGCTATTTGGGATGAACTCGCTATTCTTAATGATAAAGACGATGCGAAAAAATAATCGAATCTTTGTCCTACGCTTTGCTTTGATGACCCACAGAGGGAACGCATGACAACATTGAGCTGTAAAGTGACCTCGGTTGAGGCGATAACGGATACGGTGTATCGCGTCCGCCTCGTTCCGGAAGCGCCTTTCTCGTTCCGCGCGGGTCAGTATCTGATGGTCGTTATGGACGAGCGCGACAAGCGCCCGTTCTCACTGGCCTCTACGCCTGCGCAAAACAATGTGATTGAGCTGCACATCGGCGCGTCAGAACTGAATCTGTATGCGATGGCGGTCATGGATCGCATTCTGAAAGAACAGGCGATCACTGTGGACATTCCTCACGGCGATGCCTGGCTGCGTGAAGACGGCGAACGTCCGCTGGTGCTGATTGCCGGTGGTACCGGATTCTCCTACGTCCGTTCTATTCTTATCACTGCCCTCGAGCAGCAACCACACCGTGACATCTCCATTTACTGGGGTGGCCGCGAGCTGAAGCACCTGTATGACCTCGGTGAACTGGAAGCGATGAGCATCAATCATCCGAACCTGAAAGTGATCCCGGTAGTTGAACAGCCGGAAGATGGCTGGCAGGGCAGAAGCGGTACGGTTCTGAGCGCAGTTTTACAGGATTTCTCCTCGCTGGCTGAGCACGATATTTATATCGCCGGTCGTTTTGAGATGGCTAAAATTGCCCGTGAACGTTTTGTCGCAGAACGCTGTGCGCAGGAAGATCGTCTGTTTGGTGATGCCTTCTCTTTCATCTAGCTATTTAGTGATGAAGATGAAAGATGAAAAAGCCCGCCCCTGACAGGCGGGAAAACGGCAACTAAAACGGGTAATAATGATTTATAAAAAGCGGACTCTACGTCCGCTTTTTTGTTTTTTGAGGAAAGAGGAAATCAGACGCGTTCGAAAACGGTCGCGATGCCCTGACCCAGACCGATACACATAGTCGCTACGCCAAACTGGACGTCGTGACGCTCCATCAGGTTCAGCAGCGTGGTGGAAATACGAGAGCCGGAACAGCCGAGCGGATGACCGAGCGCGATGGCGCCCCCGTTCAGATTGACGCGATCTTCCATGGTTTCCAGCAGTCCCAAATCTTTCACGCACGGTAGGGCCTGTGCAGCGAAAGCTTCGTTCAGCTCGAACAGACCGATGTCCTGCACGCTCAGCCCGGCACGTTTCAGAGCCAGACGCGTTGCTGGTACCGGACCGTAACCCATAATCGACGGGTCACAGCCGACCACCGCCATCGCACGGATCCGTGCACGGGCTTTCAGACCTAAAGATTGGGCATGGGATTCACTCATCAGCAGCATTGCCGATGCGCCATCGGACAGGGCAGAAGACGTCCCCGCCGTAACGGTGCCGTTGACCGGGTCGAACGCCGGACGCAGTGCCGCCAGTGTGGCGACCGTGGTCTCCGGGCGGATCACTTCGTCGAAATCATAACGGATCAGTACACCTTGCGCGTTATGGCCTTCGGTCGGGACAATTTCATTGGCAAAGTGTCCGGCAACCGTGGCGGCATGTGCGCGCTGATGGGAGCGCGCGGCAAATTCATCCTGCATTTCACGGCTGATCTGATGCATCTTCGCCAGCATTTCTGCCGTCAGTCCCATCATTCCCGCTGCTTTGGCCACGGTTTTGCTCAGGCCCGGATGGAAATCCACGCCGTGATTCATCGGTACGTGGCCCATATGTTCCACGCCACCAATCAGACTGACTTGTGCATCACCAACCATAATAGCGCGCGCCGCATCATGCAGAGCCTGCATGGAAGAACCGCACAGGCGGTTGACTGTGGTCGCAGGAACACTGTGCGGAATTTCCGCCAGCAGCGACGCGTTACGGGCAATGTTGAAGCCTTGTTCCAGCGTCTGCTGGACACAGCCCCAGTAAATATCATCAATATCTTTGGCGTTCAGTGCCGGGTTGCGGGCCAGTACGGCACGCATCAAATGTGCGGAGAGATCTTCAGCCCTGACGTGGCGGAATGCGCCGCCTTTCGAACGGCCCATTGGCGTGCGGACTGCGTCAACAATGACTACGTTTTCCATGATTTCGGTCCTTATGCCTGATTACCGGTGCTGAAGTTTTCCAGCGGAGCCGCAACCGGATAGTAACTTTCATTGGTTTGCGCTTTGGCGCGTAACCCTTCCGGTGCCTGATACATCGGCCCCAGATGTGCATACTGTTGGGTCATTTTCAGATATTCTGCGGTGCCGAGAGTATCGAGGTAACGGAACGGGCCGCCGTGGAACGGAGGGAATCCGATACCGTAAACCAGCGCCATATCGGCTTCCGCCGGGCTGGCAATAATGCCTTCTTCAAAGCAGCGCACCACTTCGTTAATCATCGGGATCATCATGCGGGCGATGATGTCCTGCGGTGAGAAGTCCGCGTGTGCCGGTTTCAGGTTGTCGGCCAGCAGGCTGATCGCCTGTTCATCGACTTCCTTGCGCGGTTTGCCCTTGCTGTCCTCGCTGTAACGGTAGAAACCGAGTTGGTTTTTCTGACCGAAGCGGCGGTTGTCGAACAGGACAT
Source organism: Rahnella bruchi (assembly GCF_003614975.1). Lineage (GTDB taxonomy): Bacteria > Pseudomonadota > Gammaproteobacteria > Enterobacterales > Enterobacteriaceae > Rahnella > Rahnella bruchi. The sequence goes on from NZ_QZWI01000015.1 coordinate 124,604, forward strand.
CTACGGCATCGCGGTAATCGCGGGCCATACGCTGAGGGAAACCGGCAGCCATGACCGCTTGAGCATGATGCGCGGTATCAATACCGACTACGTCCAGCAGATAGGCCGGGCCCATCGGCCAGCCGAACTGTTTTTCCATCACTTTATCGATCTGGCGGAAATCCGCACCATCACGCAGCAGCAGACTGAAACCGGAGAAATACGGGAACAGCACCCGGTTAACAAAGAATCCCGGACAGTCATTTACAACGATCGGCGTTTTACCCATCGCCAGTGCGTAAGAAACGATGCGCGAAATAGTTTTGTCTGACGTTTTCTCGCCACGCACGATTTCGACCAGCGGCATACGGTGAACCGGGTTGAAGAAGTGCATACCGCAGAAGTTTTCCGGACGTTTCAGCGAGGAAGCCAGCTGATCGATAGGAATGGTCGACGTGTTTGAGGCCAAAACGGTGTCGGTGCCGAGCAGGGATTCTGCCTCAGCCAGCACCGCAGCTTTCACTTTTGGATTTTCAACCACGGCTTCGACCACCACATTGGCGCGTTCGATGCCGCTGTAGTCCAGCGTCGGATGAATAGTTGAAAGCACTTTAGCCATTTTCAGACCGTCGAGCTTGCCACGCTCCAGTTGCTTGTTCAGCAATTTGGCAGCTTCGTTCATGCCCAGTGTCAGGGACTGGTCGTTGATGTCTTTCATCACCACCGGTACGCCTTTTAGCGCGGACTGATAAGCGATACCGCCGCCCATAATACCCGCGCCCAGTACGACGGCCTGCTTAGGTTTCTCACTGTCTTGCGCCAGTTTTTTTGCTTTACCTTTCACGAAATTATCGTTAAGGAAAATGCTGACCAGCGCGCGCGCTTCTTTGGATTGTGCAAGCGGAACGAAACTGGCGGTTTCCAGCTGTAATGCTTCATCGCGGCCAAGACGGGCAGCGGCTTCAATGGTTTTTACTGCAATCATTGGCGCCGGATAATGCTTACCGGCATTTTGCATGACCATACTTTTGGCAACGCTGAAGCTCATCGCCGCTTCAATCTGGCTAAGTTTAAGCGGCAGACGTTTCGGGTCACGGCGGCTGTGCCATTCCAGTTTGCCGTCAACGGCGTTTTTCAGCATGGTGATGCCGGCGTCGCGCAGTTTATCCGCTTCAACCACTGCATCGACCAGCCCGACTTTCAGAGCTTCTTTTCCGCTGATATTTTTACCGGCGGCGATAATTTCCAGCGCACTGTCGGTGCCAATCAGGCGCGGCAGACGCACGGAGCCGCCGAAGCCCGGCATGATGCCTAAACTGGTTTCCGGCAGGCCAATACGTGCATCAGCGGTGCTGATACGAAAATCTGTCGCCAGCACACATTCGCAACCGCCGCCCAGCGCATATCCGCTGATGGCAGAAAGCGTCGGCACCGGCAGGTCTTCCAGCCGGTTAAAAATGCTGTTGGCGAAATCCAGCCACTCATGCAGTTTTTCGGCTGGGGCATTGAAGAGGGATAAAAATTCAGTGATGTCCGCGCCCACGATAAACGCCGGTTTGGCTGAACTGAGCAGCAGACCTTTTAGGTCAGACTGTTTTTCAAGCATCGCAATCGCTTCGCCCAGGCTGGCGACAGTTTGGGTGTCGAGCTTGTTAACCGAGCCTGGAGCGTCAAACACCAGCTCCGCGATACCGCCGTCGAGCCAGTGCAGGTGTAATGTTTCGCCTTGGTAGAGCATGTGTCTCTCCTGAATCATCTGGGATGATCTGGTATGACCAGATGCTTTCGAGTGTGGTTTTTATGTTAATAATTTGCAAATGAGATGTGTTTTATTTGCAGGCAAGATCACAAACCTTCCGGGACTATGGTCGCGGTGAGGCTGTGGTAAGATGCTGCATCGTCTTTCAGGTGAAAAAAGGACAGTTGGATGGAATCGCTTACTACGCTTTATAAAGAACATATCGCCACGCTGCAGACGCGTGCCCGTGAAATTCTGCAACGTTCTCAGCTTGATGCGTTACTGATTCACTCCGGTGAATTGCTGACGACCTTCCTTGATGACCACAGTTATCCGTTCAAAGTAAATCCGCAGTTCAAAGCCTGGGTGCCGGTCACTCAGGTGCCAAATTGCTGGTTATGGGTGGATGGCGTGAATGCGCCGAAGCTGTGGTTCTATTCGCCGGTGGACTACTGGCACAGCCACGAGCCGCTGCCGGAGACTTTCTGGACAAAAGAAATTTCCCTGACGCCGCTGGTCAACGCTGATGACATCAAAGGCCAGTTGCCCGTTGATCTCAAGCGCGTCGGTTATATCGGTTACAGTCAGGATCGCGCGATCAGCATGGGTATCCCTGCGGCAAACGTGAACCCGAAAGCGGTGCTGGATTATCTTCATTATCATCGCGCCTACAAAACGGATTACGAACTGGCCTGCATGCGTGAAGCGCAGAAAGTGGCTGTGAGCGGCCATCGTGCGGCGAAAGAAGCGTTCCTTTCGGGCATGAGTGAATTTGATATTAATCTGGCGTATCTGACGGCCACCGGTCACCGTGATACCGACGTGCCTTACAGCAACATTGTTGCGCTTAATGAACACGCTTCCGTGCTGCATTACACCACGCTCGATAATCAGCCGCCTGCCGAAATGCGCAGCTTCCTGCTGGATGCGGGTGCAGAATACAACGGTTATGCCGCTGATCTGACGCGTACCTATGCCGCAAAGCCGGACAGTGATTTCGCCGCGCTTGTCAAAGATCTGAATACCGAAGAACTGGCGGTGATCGATACCATTAAAGCCGGTGTGCGCTATACCGACTATCATGTTCAGATGCATCACCGTATCGCCAAACTATTGAAAGCGCACAAGCTGGTGGTCGATATCAGCGAAGACGCGATGGTGGAACAGAACCTGACCGGGCCTTTCCTGCCGCATGGTCTGGGACATCCGCTGGGATTACAGGTGCACGATGTGGCGGGTTTCATGCAAGACGACACCGGTACGCATCTGGCGGCACCTTCGCAATATCCTTATCTGCGCTGTACCCGTGTCCTTGAGCCGGGAATGGTGCTGACCATTGAGCCAGGTTTGTATTTCATTGATTCGCTGCTGTTACCCTGGCGTGAAGGGCAGTTCAGCAAGCACTTTGCCTGGGATCGCATTGAGGCAATGAAACCTTATGGCGGCATTCGTATCGAAGACAACATTGTCATCCACGATAATCGTATTGAGAATATGACACGTGATCTGAAGCTGGCCTGATGCAGCCTTACTCCGTCCCCGCTGAGCCTGTCAGTTTCAGCGAAGAAATAAAGAAGAGCCGTTTCATCACTCTGCTGGCGAGAACTGAGGGGGTTGAAGCGGCGAAAGCTTTTATTCAGGAGATCAGAAACCAGCATCCTGCCGCACGTCATCACTGCTGGGCGTTTGTGGCTGGCGCGCCGGGTGATTCTCAGCAGCTGGGATTTTCAGATGACGGGGAGCCTGCGGGCACAGCAGGCAAACCTATCCTCAGTCAGCTGATGGGAAGCGGGGTCGGAGAAATTACCGCTGTCGTCGTACGTTATTACGGCGGCATTATGCTGGGAACCGGCGGTCTGGTAAAAGCCTACGGCGGCGGTGTTCAGCAGGCATTAAAGCAACTTGTCGTGCAGCAAAAAGTTCCGCTGGCGGAATTTGCGGTGCAGTGTGATTACAGCCAGTTACAGCTGGTGGAAACGCTGCTTTCTCAAGTCGGCGGGCATATTTTACGCAGTGAGTTTGGCGCTGCGGTAGATCTCGTTCTGGCGTTGCCCGCCGCTGATGCGCCGGCCACGGTCAGTCACTTATTCGATATCAGCCGTGGCACGCTTATCCTGCGTCCGGTTTCTTAATTTTCTATGGTTAATTCGCTGAGGAACGCACCAGCATGCATTTTCGTGCCATAACACGCATCGTGGGGGTGCTTGTCATCCTTTTCTCGGGAACGATGATCATCCCCGGACTGGTCGCTTTAATTTACCGTGATGGTGCGGGGCGTGCATTCAGTCAGACATTCTTTGTCGCCCTGACCATCGGGCTCTTACTCTGGCTTCCCAACCGGAAACAAAAGAGTGAGCTTAAGCCACGCGAAGGGTTCCTGATTGTGGTGCTGTTCTGGACGGTGTTGGGCAGCGTCGGGGCATTGCCGTTTCTGTTCTCTGAGCGACCGAATCTTTCCCTTACCGATGCCTTCTTTGAATCTTTCTCCGGTCTGACAACGACGGGCGCGACCACGCTGGTCGGGCTGGATTCCCTGCCGAAGGCGATTTTATTCTACCGGCAGATGCTGCAATGGTTTGGCGGGATGGGGATCATTGTGCTCGCCGTGGCCATTCTGCCGATATTGGGTGTCGGAGGGATGCAGTTGTATCGCGCCGAAATGCCGGGGCCACTGAAAGATAACAAGATGCGCCCGCGTATCGCCGAGACGGCCAAAACGCTGTGGCTTATTTATGTTCTGCTGACCATTGCCTGTGCGCTGTCCCTCTGGGGCGCAGGGATGTCAGTGTTTGATGCGATTGGCCACAGTTTCTCGACGATTGCGATTGGTGGTTTCTCCACGCACGACGCCAGCATCGGCTATTTCCATAGCGGCACCATTAACACCATTGTGGCCGTATTCCTGTTGATTTCCGGCTGTAACTACGGCCTGCACTTTGCAGTACTGAGCGGACGCAATCTGAAAGTGTACTGGCGTGATCCGGAGTTCCGTATGTTTATCGGCGTGCAATTCACGCTGGTCGTCATCTGTACGGTGATTCTGTGGATCCACAATACCTACGGTTCCGGGCTGGAAACGTTGAACCAGGCCTTTTTCCAGGTGGTCTCGATGGCGACCACGGCGGGATATACCACTGACAGCATTTCCAAATGGCCACTGTTCCTGCCACTTCTTTTGCTTTGCTCTGCTTTTATCGGCGGCTGTGCGGGTTCGACCGGTGGCGGCCTGAAAGTTATCCGTATCCTGCTTCTCTATTTACAAGGCTCGCGCGAGCTGAAAAGGCTGGTTCACCCGAATGCGGTTTACACCATCAAACTGGGTAACCGTGCTTTGCCGGAACGTATCATTGAAGCGGTGTGGGGGTTCTTCTCTGCCTATGCACTGGTCTTCATTATCAGCATGTTGGCGATTGTGGCGACGGGCGTGGATAACTTCTCGGCTTTTGCTGCGGTCACGGCCACGCTGAACAACCTGGGGCCGGGATTAGGCGTTGTGGCCGATAACTTTGCATCTATGAATTCGGTGGCGAAATGGATCCTAATCGTCACCATGTTATTTGGTCGTCTCGAAGTCTTCACATTATTAGTACTGTTCACGCCGACCTTCTGGCGCGAATGAGTTTTAAGAAAGGGAAACAAGAATGAAAGCGTTGATACTCTATTCAAGTCGTGATGGTCAGACACATGCGATAGCTTCTTATATAGCAAATGAGCTGAAAGAGAAGTGCAGCTGTGATGTTATCGACCTCGTTCATGCCGAACATATCGATTTGAAAAACTATGACCAGGTCATGATCGGCGCCTCTATACGTTATGGCCATTTCAATCCGGTGCTGGATAAGTTCGTTAAAAAACACATGCAGACTCTGAACCAGATGCCTTCGGCATTTTTCGGTGTGAATCTGACGGCGCGTAAAGCAGAGAAGCGGACTCCGCAAACCAATGCCTATGTGCGTAAGTTCCTGCTGGCCACACCGTGGAAACCAGTCATATGTGCAGTATTCGCTGGAGCGCTGCGTTATCCGCGATATCGCTGGCTCGATAAGGTGATGATCCAACTTATTATGCGCATGACAGGCGGCGAAACAGACACCCGTAAAGAAGTGGAATACACCGACTGGGAGCAGGTGGCTAAATTCGCAGAAGATTTTGGCCAGATATCGTATAAAAAATCGCATTAATGCGGGCTTAATAGACGTATAGACCAAAAAGAAAGCATTCGAAAAGTTTTTTTTAATTAAGGGTTGCGGCCTTCTGAGAACTCCCTATAATGCGCCTCCACTGACCGGGAACAACGACTCCTCTAACGAGAACCAAGTCGCCCAGTCAGGAA
>NZ_QZWI01000016.1 GCF_003614975.1 Rahnella bruchi
GATATTTTTTGCCACCGAGGTGGCTGATATCGTCTTGTGAGTGCCCACACAGATTGTCTGATAAATTGTTAAAGAGCATGCCGCGGTTCGCAAGGAATCTTATGCGGCGCGGGAGGCGTATATTACGTTTTCCCGCTGAAGAGTCAAGAGATTATTCATTCGAACATTCTACTTTTTCTCTTCCTGTCCGAGCGACTTGTCAGTCGTTGTTCCCGGTCAGTGGAGGCGCATTATAGGGAGTTCTCAGAAGGCCGCAACCCCTAAAATACAAATAATTTACTGACCGCTGAATCTTTCATCAAATGGCGTTTAAAGCGGCAATTCCTGGATACTTATGAAGCCATATGACTGTAAAACAGGCAGCAAACTTTGCGCCTCTGCGGTCATCGCCATGCAGTAGGCGACACTCTCTATTTCAACACCGGCTTTTTTTTCTGGAATAGCGGCATGAGAAGTCTCAATTAACCAGTGCGCACGTCTGGCAATCGCAGAACCGGAGTCGATCATGCGCGTGCCGTCGGGTAAAACCTGTGACAACTCTTGCGAAAGCAGCGGGAAATGCGTGCAACCTAATACCACAGTGTCCGGTGGTTCACGTAAACGCAGCCACGGGTGCAGGATTTTCTTCAATGCCGCCAGTGAAACCTCTTCGCCATGCAGCTTCGCTTCGGCGAGTTCCACCAGCTCCGCCGATCCCAGCATCAGAATCTGACAATCTGTCGCAAACCGCGCAACTAAGTCATGCGTATAAGGACGTTGTACCGTCGCGCGCGTCGCCAGCAATCCGACCACTCCATTACGGGTTAATTTGGCCGCAGGTTTGATGGCAGGAACAACCCCGACAACTGGGCAACTGAATTTGGCGCGTAATGCAGGAAGAGAAACGGTGCTCGCAGTGTTGCAGGCGATGACAATAATAGAGAGGGGGTGGCGTTTCGCGACGGCAGTGACAATCTCAACCACGCGCTCAACAATAAACTCTTCGGATTTCTCACCGTAGGGGAAAGCTACATTATCGAAGGCATATATATAGTGCAGGTCCGGCAACATCTGCCGGACCTCATCATAAACCGACAACCCGCCGACGCCGGAATCAAAAACCAGCACCGTCGGGCGTTCAGGAACTTGTGTTGTATCAGAAGGTATAGCTTCCAGAGAGGTAGTACTCACGTCCTGGTGTGGCATAGCCATAAGCCGTCTCGTAATCTTTATCAAACAAGTTGGCAATTCTACCACGAACTGTCAGGTGTGAGGTCACAGGATATGATGCCGCGAGATCCCACAAACTTACGCCGCCCAGTTTAACGGTCTGGTTAGGATAGGTTCCGTAGTCGGTATCGTAACGCTGTCCCAGATACTGATAGTTGATCGACCAGTCGATGTCAGCGATGTTCCAGTCAATCTGGTATTTCACCTGCTGCTTCGCACGACGGACCAGAATCTCGTTGGTTGTCGCATTACGTGGATCAAGATATTCCAGCGTAATCTGATGTTGCAGCGGACCGGTATCGAAAGACCCTGTCCATTCCACACCTTTAATCGTCGCTTTACCGATGTTGTAGTAAGTACTGGTCGAGTCGTCGTAATTAATCATCTGATCGATGTCGTTACGATAAACATTCAGGCGCCAGCTGAGAGGCCCCGTCAGGCCTTCCAGCCCGCCTTCCCATTGCTTACTTTCTTCAGGTTTAAGATCCGGGTTACCGCCGTATCCGCTATAAAGCTGCCCCAGATTCGGCGATTTATAGGCTGTACCATAAGAAGCGATCAGACGATAACCATCGATGAATTCCCACGCTGCGCTGCTCTGCCAGGTGGTGTGCTGACCAAACTGGGAGTTATCGTCACTACGCACGGCACCTTCCAGCGTGAAATCGCTGATTTTTTGCTGCGTGGTCAGATACACGCCTGTGTTGTGCTGGTCATAACCATCGGCCAGATAGTTGGTTCCCGGCTCGGTGGTCAGTTTCTGCCAGTCCAGACCTGCGCTGACCTCACCTTTCCATATCTGGAATGTATTTCCCCATTGCACGTTGTACTGGTCGGAGTCATCCAGAGACGCGGAAGAATCATACGGGCCGTATTTCGGATCGTAGTTGTAGTCTTTGACGTGGCTGTAGCTGCCGATAAGCTGCGTGGCGTAAATGCCATTCTGATAACGCAAGCCGGTGTCATAGGTCCGGCTGTAAAGCTGGCGGGTATCAATCAGCGGGCTGCCCGGAGAATCGTAGGCATCATAAGCCGTGCGGTTATCGAAACCATAGGCTCGCGCAAAGCCACTGATCTCCTCATTGAACTGATGCTGCAACGCCAGATACAGCGTTTTACTCATGAAGCCATCGCGATCGGGCTGCGGAATGCCGCCTGTTGCGCCGTCGGCAACCACATCAATACCGCGCGTATAGGTGTAATCCCCCGCAGCAGTCACTGTGGTGTTTTCACCAATCTTTTGCTGCGTAGAGCCGTTATAGTTTTGATAACCATGCGAGCCCACGCCTGCGCCGAGCGTCGTACCATCTTTATCGCGCGTCGTAATAATATTGACGACACCACCGATGGCATCGGAGCCATAGACCGCAGAACGCGGGCCGCGGATAAACTCAATGCGCTGAACCAGCGAAAGTGGGATCTGGCTGATATCGGCAGAACCGGAAATACCGGCCTGATTAAGGCGTACGCCATCGATTAAAACCAGCGTATGGTTGGAATTGGTACCGCGAACGAATAAGGAAGACTGCTGACCCATTCCGCCGTTTTGCGCGATATCCACGCCAGGCAAACGGCGCAACACATCGGCCACGGATTTTGACTGCCATCTGTCGATATCTTCACGCGTAACGACATCGGTCGGTGCGAGGACAGAAGAAACCGGCTGAGGGAAACGGTTAGCGGTAACCACCATATTATCGCTGCTGTTTGTAGAAGTGCTGTCTTGCGCCCACCCTGAAAAAGCCGTGACGGATAATGCCGTCAGCAGCACGTGCTTTTTAATTGTCATGAATCTAGCATCCAAACTTAATTGGCGGATGCCGCAGAGGATCACCGGCGGTATTTCGCGACGACGATGATTAATGCGACGTAACATCGGCAGGTCTTCGGACTTAGGATTTGCAGGTCCATTAATTACGTCGTAATTAATGGAGAATACCCGCACCGGGCGATGACTTCCCATCTCCTCTTTCTCCTTTCCTATATAAGGACAGAGAAGGAAGAAACAGTGTCTGCATAATAAAGAATGCTATCGCCGTGATTTCCCCATACCGCTGCGCGCCAGTTCCGGATTCACACCGGATTCCCTTTTAACTCAGTCAATGAGGCCGAAGCGCAATCGTACGATCAACCTATTTGGAAATCCAGACATCCGTAATGCCAGATGAACTTTCCCGATATAAACACGACAAAGGTAGACATGGAGGAGACTTTCCCTACAATCCCCCGCTAAGTTTGTACATTCATTCCCTGGTAGACGAGAAAACTGATGACGCCTGAAAACCTGCCCATTGAACAATACGACGACCAGCTGGCGGAAAAGTCCGCACGTCTCACGGCGATGATGTCGCCTTTTAATGCGCCGCAGCCTGACGTTTTCCGCTCTCCTGTCAGCCATTATCGTATGCGCGCGGAATTCCGCGTCTGGCATGATGAGGGCGACCTGTACCACATCATGTTTGATCAGCAGACCAAAGCCCGTATGCGCGTGGACCAGTTCCCGACTGCCAGCGAACTGATTAACCGCCTGATGCCGGTGCTTATCTCCGCTATCAAGCAAGATCCAGCATTGCGTCGTAAGATCTTCCAGATCGACTATTTGTCGACCCGCAGCGGCAAAATCATCGCCTCACTGCTGTACCATCGTAAGCTCGATGAAGAGTGGCAGCAGGCCGCCACCGCCCTGCGCGACCAGCTGCGTGCTGACGGTTTTGATATACAGCTGATTGGCCGCGCCGCGAAAACCAAAATCATGCTCGATCAGGATTATGTCGATGAAGTCCTGCCTGTCGCGGGCCGCGATATGATTTACCGTCAGGTGGAAAACAGTTTCACCCAGCCCAATGCTGAGATGAATATCCAGATGCTGGAATGGGCACTGAAAGCTACGGAAAACTCGACCGGTGATTTGCTGGAACTTTACTGCGGTAACGGCAACTTCTCGCTGGCTCTGGCACGTAACTTCCGCCGCGTTCTGGCGACTGAAATCGCCAAGCCTTCCGTTGCCGCCGCGCAATACAATATTGCCGCGAACCATATTGATAACGTGCAGATTATCCGCATGGCTGCGGAAGATTTTACTCAGGCGCTGAACGGCGTGCGTGAATTCCGTCGTTTACAGGATGTCGATTTAAGCGGATATGAATGCAACACGATTTTTGTTGATCCGCCGCGCAGCGGGCTGGATGACGAAACCGTGAAAATGGTGGCTGGGTACGACCGTATTCTTTATATCTCCTGTAATCCTGAAACGCTGTGTGCGAACCTGGAAACCCTGAGTACAACGCATCGCGTGACGCGTCTGGCGTTGTTTGATCAGTTCCCGTACACGCACCATATGGAATCAGGCGTTCTGCTGGAAAAAATCTGATTATCCGCGGATGAAAAAAACGGGCACCTCGGCGTGCCCGTTTCCTTTACTGCACTACTCTTTTTACAGATAAACCCGCAAATATTCTGACAGGCAAAGGATCGCCATCGCCTGTCCGTAAGGCATCGACGTCAGCGCAATCTCACGATAGAAATCGAGATTGTTCCCCATCGCGGTGCCGAATGACGTTTGCGTCAGTTCCCCGGCCGGATTGATATGCTTAATAACCCCCTGAATGGCTTTCTCTGCCACCGGCGCATACGACGCATCGATATAGCGCTTACGCACCGCTTTCAGAATGCCGTAGGCGAAACCGGCAGTCGCCGAGCTTTCCAGATAAGAGTGCGGATCGTCGAGCAGCGTATGCCATAACCCGCTGTCGTCCTGACATTTCGCCAGTGCACTGACCTGACTTTCCAGCACCTGCAATAAATAGCGGCGTGTCGCGTTGTTTTCCGGTAAATCCACCAGTTCAAGGAATTCAGGAATGGCAATCGTCAGCCAGCTGTTTCCGCGCGCCCAACGGGCCTGGGCAAAATTATGATGACCGTCAAATGTCCAGCCGTGGAACCACAGGCCGGTTTCGCGATCCATCAGATATTGCACATGCAGCAGGAACTGATACGTCGCCTCTTCAACAAACTCCGGGCGGTCGAGCAACTTACCGATTTTGGCCAGCGGCAGTACACTCATCATCAACGTGTCATCCCACATTTGCTGATGGTTTTCGTTGTTATAAACGATGTGCTGCATCGCGCCTTTGTCGGTGCGCGGCATTTCATACATCACCCACTCTGCCCAGCGTTCCAGATAGGGACGCCATGCCGCATTACCGGTTTCTTCGTAACGATACGCCAGCGTCAGGAACGGACTCATGGTATTGACGTTTTTGGTTGGCGTCCCTTCAGCCAGACGCGCAGTAAACCAGTCGTCGATCACCGCACGCATTTTTTCGTCGCCGGTCTGCTGATAGTACTGATAGATACCATACAACCCGATGCCGTGCGTCCACTCCCAGCCTGCCCAGCCTTTGGTATCAATCACGCGACCGTCATCCAGTCTTAACAGGAATTCCCCGGTTTTATCTTCGATATTCACCAGATTATTGGTCACGTTGTGGATCAGCGATTTCAGTTCCCCGCGTGAAATGAAATGTTCCGGCTGTCGCAGCAAAGCACTGTGTTTAACTTCAAAAACTTTCATGGCGTTCTCCTGTGAATTCAAAAATTATAAACGTCCCTGGACCGGTATTTCGGCGGTATTTTCGCGGGTCAGCTTTTCGGGTGGCGGGTTATTGCGATGCAGATAACCGATGTTGTTATTGCCCCACAGAGATTCGTATTTCATCCCTGTCAGCATTTCGACGGTTGCCCGGTCTTCCGGTGTGATTTGCTCCGGCACGATGCGGTTGGCATCACGCATTTTTTGCGTTTCACGGGTCAGTACACCGTGGGTTTTCTGGTTAAGATGGAAGAACAACGAGATAATGAAGCCCATGCTGAGCATCAGCAACGACCCGATCACCAGCACACCAAGGATGGTATGGCCGACCGCCGGAACCTGCTGGCTTTGTCCGGATACAAATCCGGCAAGTTGTAAAATAATCCCTACCAGCATCACCGCGCCGGCCTGCGAAGCTTTACGGGTCAGCGTCATGACGCCCGCGAAAATCCCTTCGCGGCGCTGTCCGGTGATGGTTTCATCGACGTCAGCAATATAGGTATAGATATTCCAGGGCACATAGTTGATCCCGCCACGTCCGAGACCGGCCAGCGCAGAGACCAGTAACAGCAACGACATCGAATCATTCATGCCGGTGTAATACAGCACGCCGTAAGACAACGCCGCGAGCCCGAACAGGGAAACCGCCAGCCGGTAAGAAGGCGCAGGGCCGAATCGGATACACAACGGGATCATGCCGATCACCGCCACGAATTGCAGAATCGCCATCATTCCCATCAGATTGGAAGCAATCGCCGCACTTTGCATCAGCACGAAGACCACGTAATAGGTGAACACGGCATTAAATACGTCCTGCGCGATATACCCGCCCAGATACAAACCCAGATGCTGACGGAAAATCTTGATGCGCAGCGTAGAAGACAATTCGACTTTCAGGCGTTTCAGGCTTTGTGCCAGAGTCAGTTGCTGACGCTCGCGTTCGATTTTCTTCGTGGCTTCAGATTTGAGTTCTTCCGGACGTTCCCAGGTAAAGAAATAGACCAGCGTCAGGACGAAGGCACAAATCACCGCAAATACCAGGCTCGAATAGAAGAAGGAAATGGCGTTATCTTTGCCGAAATGCTGCAACAGAATCCCCGGCAGGAATGCAGCGAGGATAGCGGAGAGCTGCGCCAGCGCGATACGGGCGCCAGAGAATTTGGTTTTCTGTTTGAAATCATCCGTCATTTCCGGCACCAGTGTTTCATACGGCACCAGAATCATGGTGTAGACAATGTCGAACAGCAGATAAGTCAGCAGGTAATAGACGTATCCCATGTCGCCCACCCACATAAAGCTGTAGCTGAAGACACAGGGGATACCGAGCAGAATGAAGAACTTACGGCGGCCAAACCGTTTACCGAGCCAGGTATTGCCGAAGTTGTCGGTGAGATAGCCCATCATTGGACTCAGTACCGCATCGGCGACGCGTGCGGTAGCAAAGATAAAGGTCGCCTCGATGGGCGAGAGCCCGCAGAACGTAGTATAGAAATAGAGCAGCCACGCCGCTGTCAGGGCTGTGGTTCCTGCCCCCAGAAAATCGCCAGAGCCGTAGGCGATGTAATTAAAGATCCCAATTTTACGTGTTTTCATTGCCGTCTTGCCCCTGTTAAATCACCTATAGGCGTAGGCTGAATGCGAACGAAGATTCATCGTCCGGCCATGATTCAAATTAACGAGGTGCAGGAATGAAAACCTTTTGGTTTTTGCCACTCAAACGAACTTTATGGCAAAGAAATAAAGAAGTGGGCGATCAATATCTAACTATTGAACATAGGTTTGATATTAATGAAATGACAGTTCATTAAATGAAGGAAACATAAAAAAGGCAACCCGCAGATTGCCTTTTTTGAATATCAGAATAGATTTTACTGAATTGAAGATTTGCGTTTTTTCAGCTTCAGGCCTATCCAAAACACCAGTGCGACACTGATCAGCGACGGCATGAAATTCGAACCCAGCTCAGGATATTCCGCGCGGACAATTGTGCTGTAAAGCAGCAATCCCAGCAGGAAACTGGCCGCTGCCAGTACCGGTAATCCTTTCGGCATTTCACCTCTGTGGTAGCGAACATGCAGACAATATACTGCTAACACCAGGGAAACGATGGGGAAAATCGAAAATGTGACGATGGAGCTGAATAACGCATCGAAAGTGCCATTAATCGACAGCCCGGCAATCAGAGCCAAAACCAGAGTGCCATTATCCTGGTTCGGTTGTTCGGTCATCTTCTTTACCTCGGGTCTTATTATTGATGGGAGTCACAGCCGTACGTTCCTGTTGACGGCGATACCAGTAATACGCGCCTTTGGAAATCATCCGCAACTGCAACACCAGCCGTTCTTCGAGCTGGCGACGCTGTGCGATATCCACATCCAGTGCTTCAGCACCGGCGTTGAAAACGATAATCACCATGGCTTCAGCCTGCGCTTCGGTAAAACTGCGCGGCATATGGTTTTCGAGTTGCAGATAGTCAGCAAGTTCCGCAATAAAATGCTGAATTTCACGGGCGACAGCGGCACGGAAAGCCGAAGACGTGCCGGAACGTTCACGCAGCAGCAGGCGGAATGCGTTGGGATTATTACCGATGAACTCCATAAAAGTGGAGACCGACGTGCGGATCACGCTGCCACCTTTGGCAATACGCTGGCGCGCCTGGCGCATCAGCTGACGCAACATCAGACCGCTTTCATCCACCATTGTCAGACCCAGTTCATCCACATCGCGAAAATGCCGATAAAAGGATGTGGGTGCAATTCCTGCTTCGCGGGAAACTTCACGCAAGCTCAGACTGGCAAAGCTGCGCTCGGCACTGAGCTGGCTAAAAGCCGCCTCGATCAGCGAGCGACGCGTGCGCTCTTTTTGTTGTGCTCTTACGCCCATGACCTTCATCCGGATAGTATTCTTCTTTTGATTATTCGCCCGATACCGATTCACTATACCAAAATTTTTAACGGGCGGAGCCAAAGAAACAACAGCATAAAGTGGGTCAGAATGTTGCTGCTTTACCATTAAATGACAACTGCATGTGGGGTAAACAGGTGTAATATGTTACTTTCTCGTTGTGATTTTGTATAAAAATAGGTTTCGAACTATGCCACAGCACTCACATTTTGATGCCATCATCATTGGCTCAGGCCCTGGCGGAGAAGGCGCCGCGATGGGACTGGTTAAACAAGGCGCCCGGGTTGCTGTCATCGAACGCTATAACAACGTCGGTGGCGGATGTACTCACTGGGGCACCATCCCTTCCAAAGCACTGCGCCACGCCGTCAGCAGAATCATCGAATTTAACCAGAATCCGCTCTACAGCGATAACTCGCGCACCATGAGTTCAAGCTTCCCGGATATTCTGCGCCATGCCGATTCGGTTATTAATCAGCAGACCCGTATGCGTCAGGGTTTCTATGAAAGAAACCAGTGCCAGCTGTTTTCCGGCGACGCCAGCTTCGTGGATGCCAATACTGTCAGCATCCGCTATGCCGATAACACGCATGAACAAATCACCGCTGATAACATCATCATCGCCTGCGGCTCGCGTCCTTACCGCCCTGCCAACGTCGATTTTGGTCATCCACGCATTTATGACAGCGATCTGATCCTTGAACTGAGCCACGAACCGCGCCACGTCATTATTTACGGAGCAGGTGTGATCGGCTGCGAATATGCGTCGATTTTCCGTGGGCTGAACGTCAAAGTGGACTTAATCAACACCCGCGACCGCCTGCTCTCTTTCCTCGATCAGGAAATGTCGGACGCCCTTTCCTACCACTTCTGGAACAACGGTGTGGTTATCCGCCACAACGAAGAATTCGAGATGATCGAAGGTGTGGAAGATGGCGTGATCATGCATCTCAAATCCGGTAAAAAAGTGAAAGCCGACGCGCTGTTGTACGCCAACGGACGCACCGGTAACACCGACAAGCTGGGTCTGGAGAATAT
The DNA here is from genome assembly GCF_003614975.1 of Rahnella bruchi. GTDB lineage: Bacteria > Pseudomonadota > Gammaproteobacteria > Enterobacterales > Enterobacteriaceae > Rahnella > Rahnella bruchi. Next base: position 9,743 of record NZ_QZWI01000016.1, read on the forward strand.
TGGTCTGGAAGCCGACAGCCGCGGTTTGCTGAAAGTGAACAGCATGTACCAGACGGCGCTATCGCATATTTATGCGGTCGGTGATGTGATCGGTTACCCAAGTCTGGCATCAGCTGCTTACGATCAGGGCCGTATTGCCGCACAGGCGATGATTCAGGGGGAAGCCAAAGTCCACCTGATTGAAAACATTCCAACCGGTATCTACACCATTCCTGAAATCAGTTCCGTCGGTAAAACTGAGCAGGAACTGACAGCGATGAAAGTGCCATACGAAGTGGGCCGCGCCCAGTTCAAACATCTGGCACGCGCACAAATTGCCGGGATGAATGTCGGCAGCCTGAAGCTGTTGTTCCACCGTGAAACCAAAGAAATTCTGGGTATTCATTGCTTTGGTGAACGTGCCGCCGAAATTATCCACATCGGCCAGGCCATCATGGAACAGAAAGGGGAAGGCAATACTATCGAGTATTTCGTTAATACGACCTTCAACTATCCGACCATGGCAGAAGCCTATCGTGTTGCCGCGCTGAACGGATTAAACCGCTTGTTTTAATACCGCGGTTTTATCCATGTAAGGCTGCATGTGCTCTTTAATGGCTTCAGCAAGTTGTTCGTAACGCCCGCGCAGTGGCGAACCGGGACGGTATACCAACGCGATAGTGCGTCGCGGTTCCGGTTTGTCACATGTCAGGTAAGTCACTCCGTCACGGCTGCGCTCTTTTGGCACGGCCAGTGATGGCAGTAAGGTAATGCCGCTGCCCGCCGCGACCATATTGCGCAGCGTTTCCAGACTGGTCGCACGGAAATGCGTATCCTCGTCAGCACCTGCCTGGAAGCAAAAACCTAAAGCCTGATCGCGCAGACAGTGTCCGTCTTCCAGCATCAGCAGTTTTTCACCCGCCAGATCGGCCATCGCCACGCGATCGCGTGATGCCCACGGATGATCGTCATAGATTGCCAGTTTCATCGGCTCATCGAATAACGGCACTTCTATAAACGCTTCGCTCTCTTTCACCAGCGCCAGAATGGCACAATCGAGCTTTCCGCTGTCGAGTTGCGCCAGCAGCTGATGGGTTTGCGCTTCATGCAGATACATTTCCAGTTTCGGGAACGTCTTGTGCAATGACGGAATAATTTGCGGCAAAAGATAAGGTCCGACGGTTGGGATCAGCCCGATATGCATCGGGCCGGACATCGCTTCGCCCTGCTGACTCGCCATCTCTTTAAGCACTTTCACTTCGCGCAGCACCGTGCGTGCCTGATCGACCAGCAGTAACCCCGCCTGCGTAAACAGCACCTTACGGCTGGTTCTTTCCAGCAACATCACACCCAGCTCGTCTTCCAGTTTGCGGATCTGTCCGCTCAACGTTGGCTGGCTGACATGGCATGAGTCTGCGGCGCGACGGAAATGACGGAACTCTGCCAGTGCCACCAGATACTCTAAATCACGGATGTTCATTTTTCCTCCAGTCCCTATAAGGCAATGCGATAGTCGGTAACGATAGATAAGATAGCAATCAACGATTATATCTATCAACCTTTATCGTTAATAATGCATCCCAACGAAGCGGCATGACCGTTAAGACATTCATTTATATTCAGTAATCAGGAGGTTATTCATGTTCGCAAGCCAGGAAGGTAAACACATACCGCAGGTTACTTTTCACACCCGCCAGGGCGACCAATGGGTAGATCTCACCAGCGATGAGCTGTTCAAAAATAAAACAGTGATTGTCTTTTCACTGCCGGGCGCATTTACCCCGACGTGTTCTTCGAGCCATCTGCCACGTTACAACGAACTGGCACCGGTCTTTAAAAGTCACGGGGTGGACAGCATTCTGTGCGTTTCCGTAAACGACACTTTCGTGATGAATGCCTGGAAAGCAGAGCAAAACGCATCAAACATCACTTTCATTCCGGACGGTAACGGTGAATTCACCAAAGGGATGGACATGCTGGTAGAGAAAGCAGATTTAGGTTTCGGCCCGCGCTCATGGCGTTATTCCATGCTGGTACGTAACGGCGTGGTGGAAAAAATGTTCGTCGAGCCAAACAAACCGGGCGACCCGTTTGAAGTGTCGGATGCCGACACCATGCTGAAATATCTGGCACCAGAATTCAAAGTGCAGGAATCCGTCTCCGTGTTCACCAAACCGGGATGTCCGTTCTGCGCCAAAGCCAAACAAATGTTGCAGGAACGCGGCATTCAGTACGAAGAAATTGTATTAGGTAAAGACGCGACCACCGTCAGTCTGCGCGCCGTGACGGGCCGGGCGACAGTGCCGCAAGTCTTTATCGGTGGACGCCACATCGGGGGAAGTGACGACCTGGAGGTTTACCTCCATTCAGAAACAGAAGACCTGTGTGAAGTCGCACAATAATCTTCGATAAGAAACAGCTGTAAGAAGTAAGACAAGAAATCCCTGCATTACCAACAAAAAAGCAAAGTTAGACTACGTGAATTTTCGGCGGATCTCTGATCCGCCTTTTTTTGTTTCACTATCCCCTTCTGAGATCACCGACCCTGTTTTCCAGCCACGCACCTGCGACACTTTGCGGTTCCTTTATAACGAATGGCACCTCGATGACGGCGCAAAAACCCCGCAATAAAATCACGCAGCAGGATGTCGCCCGTCTGGCCGGCGTATCAGTAGCGGCAGTTTCGCTGGTGCTGGGCGGAAAAGGTCGCATTTCGCCGGAGGGCGTGGAAAGGATTTATCAGGCGATTGACCAGCTGGGTTACCGTCGCACCATCACTTCCCCGCCCGTCACACTAGCGCGTATCGGCCTTTTACTGCCGTATGGCTGTGCCTTTTCGGCAGGCCTGCTGCCGGAACTGGCGAACATGTTGCAACAGGCCGGTTTCGCCCTCGCGCTGGCGTATTCCACACTGGCTCCCGCTGACGTGCTCGCTCAGGCCGAAGCGCTTCTTTCCCAGGATGCGCGGGGCATTATTATCTGCGGCAAATTACTGAACAGCCGTTCGGAAACATTGCAGGCGCTGAATGCCAGAATGGCGGCACGTCACGTTGCACTGACGGGAATATGCGCACATCATCATCCGGGGCCGGTTGCGGCCGTCCATCCCGATAATGCACTGGCCGCGCATATGGCCGCAGATGCGTTGCTGGAGCAACAACATCAACATATTGCGTATCTCGGCGGCGAAAACCACTCGCTGATCCGTGCCGAGCGGCTCGGCGGACTTTCCGTAGCGCTGGGCAAAGCGGGCGTGGCATTTTCACCGGCGCTCAGCTTTCCCTGCGCTGCCACGCTTGATGATGCGTCACTGGCTGCCACGCAGGTACTCAAACATAACCCTAGCAATCCTGTGCGATAACCCGACGGTTTTGCAGGCTGTATATCACGTGCTGGCCAGCCGGTTACAGGCCAACAAATGGCGGCTTTTTTCACGACGCATTGCGCTGACCGGTTTTGGTGAATGTGACCAGTCGGTAAAGCTGCAACTGCCGCTGATTGCCGTCAGTCACAACGCGATCGCCACCCGTGCGCTTGAATGCCTGCGACACCAGCTGGAGGGCTCCTCATTATTACCCGGAGACTCGCGGCTGACGGTTGCTCCCGCGTTCCTCTGACACACCGTCCACTCGCGTCCTGAACAGGTTAAAAAAAACGGCAAAAAATTTTACCTGTTTTATTTATCATTCCTGAATCCTGCCTTTTGACGCTTTTTGCGCCAGCCGTGATGCTTACCTCCATGTTTTCCAGATGGCCAGGGTCAATGATCGACTTCTCCGCACACGCCCGGGACAGGGCAAATCATTTTCTTCAATTACTCGCGCAATGGGTGGCAATCCCCTCGCCCTTCGACAGCGAAACTCGCCAGCCGGATGCCCCGTTTGGTCAGGGCGTAGCTGATGCGCTGGGCTGGTGGCAAAAACTCGGCGACGATGCCGGACTGAAGACGCTCAACGTTGATCATCACGCGGTACATATCGAATACGGCAGTGGCGACGAAATTGTGTATGTCTTTGGGCATGCCGATGTCATTCCTGCTGGTGAGGGCTGGCATTTCCCGCCGTATCAGCTGACGCGGCTGGGCGATAAGCTGATGGGTCGCGGCGTCGTTGATGATAAAGGCCCGATGATCGCCGCATGGCTGGCACTGGATATTCTGCGCGAGCTGCAACTGCCGCTGGCGCGCCGCATTCGTCTGGTCGCGGGCGGTAACGAAGAAACCGGCTTCCGTTGTATCCGCCGTTATTTTGAATCACAGCCACAACCGGCCTTCGCTTTCACGCCTGACGGAAAATTTCCGGTGATCTACGGCGAAAAAGGCTCGTTACTGGTCACGCTAACGGCGCCTGTGGAACAACCTGATTTGTCGGTTTCCTGCGGCGAAGTGGTGAATTCCATTCCTGATGTCGCGCACCTGCGCGGCCTTTCGCTGTATTGCGGCAGCTGGACGCTGGAAGAGGGATTTACGCTGCTGGCGGAGCCGGAATCCGCCGACCACTGGCGGCTGTATGGCCGCGGTGGTCATTCATCAAAACCGGAATCCTGCCTGAACCCGGTAGTCGCCACGGCGCAGTTACTTCATCAGCGCTATAACGCCCGCTGGACGCAACAACTGGTCGAAATCACCGAGGCGAAAACCGGCCAGAGCGGCGTGCGTTTTGCGCTGGACACCGCCGGAGAATGCGGAAAAATCCTGCTGGTGCCGACGGTACTGAACATCGAAAACGGGCTGATGACACTGACACTCAATGTGCGTTATCCCGAAAATATCAGCGCAGAAATGATCACGGAAAGTCTTGCGCGTTGGAATCACGACTGGCCCGCCAGCCGCTTTGAAATCCAGCCGGTCAAACCGCCGAGCCTTTATCCGCCAGACAGCCCGCTGGTGCAGACGCTGCATGAGATTTACACCCGCCACACCGGCGATACACACCATCCTTCACGCACCACCGGCGCGGGCAGTTACGCCAGCGCGATGCAAAACGCAGTGATTTTTGGCTGCGAATTTCCCGACGGATCTTCCGGTAATACTCACAGCCCAGATGAATACGGCAGCTTGAGTCGTTTTATCAGCGCCATCGGTATTTACGCCGAAGCCCTTTACCGGCTGGCAAATCTGCCCGCCGAAACCAGTGAAAAACGAGGTAACTGATTATGTCTGCTAAGAAACTGATTGCTCTGTGTGCCTGCCCGATGGGTCTGGCCCATACCTTTATGGCCGCCGAAGCCATCGAAGTGGCCGCCCGCGCACGGGGTTATGAAGTGAAAATTGAAACGCAGGGGGCTGACGGCATCCAGAACGAACTGACGGCGGAAGATATCGCACAGGCCACAGTCATCATTCACGCGACCGGTATCACCCCGCAAAACATCGAGCGGTTTAACGGCGTGGAAGTGTATGAAGTCGAGCTGAAAGACGCGGTGAAAAACGCCGGCGGGCTGATCGACGAAATCGAAGAAGATCAGGGTCAGTAATTCCACTTTTGCTTTGTTAAGCGCAAGGAGTTTCCCGTGGCGATAAGAAAAAGAGTCATCAATACCGGTCACAGTCAGTCCTCCGATACCCCGGCAGCGCCCGCAGGACCGGCAGGTAAAGGTCAGAGCCATGCCTGGAAAGAGTTCAGCAAACACATCATGACCGGTATTTCCTACATGATCCCGGTGCTGATTATGGGCGGCCTGATTGGCGCACTGTCGCAAATCATTCCGTATGTTTTTCTGGGGATGTCACCGGATGAGTCGATCATGGCGGCGCTCAACAGCGGGCGCTACACCGGCAGTTCCGTCTGGATGCTGCAAATCGCCAGCATCATGGAAAGCTTCGGGTTCACGCTGTTTGGCTTTGCTATCCCGATGTTTGCCGCTTTCACTGCCAACTCTATTGGCGGTAAAACGGCGCTGGCAGCCGGATTTATCGGCGGCTATGTGGCAATCAAACCGGTGGCCGTTCCTGCGCTGGTCAGCGGGCAATGGGCGGCGGTCGCACCGGTCGCTTCAGGATTCCTCGGTGCCATCGTGATTGCGTTTGTAGTTGGTTATTTCGTCCGCTGGATGAATAACAACATCAAACTGCCGCACAACTGGCTGGCGTTCAAAACCACCTTTTTCATTCCGCTGATTTCCGCGATTGTCGCGATGGTATTGATGGTGTTCCTGATCACACCAATCGGTGGCTGGCTGAACACGCTCATCAAAGAAGCGTTGCAGGCCGCAGGCTCGGCAGGGACTTATTTCTACGCCACTTTGCTGGCAGCCGCGACAGCCTTTGACCTTGGCGGACCGGTGAATAAAGCCGCAGGATTTGTGGCGCTCGGTTTCACCACCGAAAAAGTGCTGCCGATCACCGCACGCTGTCTTGCCATCGTCATTCCTTCGTTCGGGCTGGGGCTTTCAACGGTTATCGATAAATGGCTGGTAGGGCGCCGGGTTTACGATCGCCAGTTCAATCAGATTGGCCGCACAGCGATTTTCCTGGGCTTTATGGGGATTTCAGAAGGGTCGATTCCGTTCGCACTGGAACGTCCGGGGTTTGTCATTCCGGTATACGTGATTGGTGCCGTTATCGGCGCGTTGCTGGGAGTTTCGCTGGGTGCCGTACAATGGTTCCCGGAATCCGCCATCTGGGCGTGGCCACTCATCAGCAACATTCCGGCTTACCTGATTGGTCTGCTCGGTGGTTCACTGTTTATTGCGGTGACCTGCGTGTTCTACCGTAACCGTTTAATCAAAAAAGGCCTGCTTGAAGTCGCCTGATACCGGAGGATAAATGAGTCGTCAGCAACGTCTGGATGTTCTGCGCCAGCATATGGCAGAGCACAATATGGCCGCCGTGCTTCTGACCGACAGGTTCAGTAAGTACGCGATGGCTGAACTGTACAGCGCATCGGGTTATGTGCTGGTCACGCCAGCAGGTCTGCGGATCCTGGTCGATGGTCGCTACAGCGCCGAATGCAGCCAGAACAATCCGGACGTTGAGGTGCTGACGCTCAACGCTGAGCATCCGCTCAGCCATTTCCTCAGGCAGTTTATCAGCGCAGACACCCTGTTCGCCGATGCCAGCACGTTATCGCATCTCGCCTGGCAGGCGCTGGAAAGTCAGTGCGGCCTGGCACTTCAGCATTGGGATGCTTCAGTTCTGCGCGTGCATAAATATCCCGATGAAATCGCCAAAATCCGTGAGGCCGCTGCGATTGCTGACCGCGCGCTGGAAAAGGTTATTCCGTTTATCAGGCCGGGTATCAGTGAGAAAGCGCTGGCGGATCATATCGAAATGGCCGTGAGGCAGGCAGGTGGCAGTAAAACGTCGTTTGATACCGTGGTGGTTTCCGGCACGCGCGGTGCATTGCCGCACGGGCGTCCGGCAGACAAAAAACTGATGACCGGTGAACTGGTGACGATAGATTTCGGCGCGGTATATCAGCATTACTGTTCCGACATGACACGCACTTTCGCCCTCGGCAACGTCAGCCCGGAACTCAAAGCGATTTACGACACGGTACTTATCGCGCAACAGGCTGCCCGCGATGCCGTGAGACCGGGGATCCGCTGTCAGGAACTGGATGCCGTCGCCCGCGATATTATTGTAGCAGCAGGTTTTGGCGAGTATTTCAGCCATAATCTGGGGCATGGCTTAGGTCTGGATGTCCACGAAGCGCCAGCGCTCAGCCCGCAAAATGCGCAGCCGCTGGAACCGGGAATGGTGATCACCATTGAGCCGGGAATTTATGTTCCGGGTCTGGGCGGTGTGAGAATTGAAGACGACGTACTGGTGACGGAAAATGGTGGCGAGGTGCTGACGCAAAGTCCTCGGGCGTGGGAAGAGATCTGTTTGTAGAACTGCCGTCGTTTGCAAAACCCTTTCTCAGTCTCCCCCTTCGCAGGGGGAGAAGCTAAGAGATTTATACCCCTAAACGCGCTTTCGCATCGGCAATTGCCTGCGCGACCTGCTGCGGAGAAACACCGCCTTTAGCCGCACGTTTATCGAGACAGGATTGCAGTTCGAGAATGGCGTAAACGTCATCGCCAATCACGCTGCTGAATTTCTGCAAATCTGCCAGCGGCAATTCTTCCAGCGCTTTGCCCTGATTTATCGCTTCCACTACCGCTTCACCCACAATATGGTGCGCTTCACGGAACGGAACACCTTTGGCGACCAGATAATCCGCCAGCTCGGTGGAGTTGGCGTAACCCTGCTGTGCGGCTTCTTTCGCTCGCGGGCGTTTCACCTGAATACCGTCCAGCACCAGCGATGCCATGTTCAGACAATCCATCCAGGTGTCGAGCGCGTCGAACAGCCCTTCTTTGTCTTCCTGCATGTCTTTGTTATACGCCAGTGGCAGACCTTTCATGGTCATCATCATGCCGGTCAGTGCGCCCTGCACCCGACCGCATTTGCCACGGATAAGCTCCAGCGCGTCCGGGTTTTTCTTCTGCGGCATCAGGGAAGAGCCTGATGTCACACGGTCAGACAAATCGATAAATGCCGCTTCACCGGTGTTGAAGAAGATCAGATCTTCGGCGAAACGGGACAGGTGAACCATGCTGATGGCCGCATTGGAAAGCAGTTCCAGCACGTGGTCACGGTCGGACACGCTGTCGAGGCTGTTGCGGGTGGCAGATGCAAAGCCTAACCAGCCTGCCAGCTGCTCGCGGTCCATCGGATACGCAGTACCGGCCAGTGCGCCACAACCCAGCGGGCTGACGTCCAGACGGGTCAGCGTATCTTTCAGACGGCTTTCGTCACGCGCCAGCATTTCGACATACGCCATACACCAGTGCGCGAAGGTCACCGGCTGAGCGCGTTGCAGGTGAGTGTAACCCGGCATCACGGCGTCCTGATTAGCTTCAGCGGTAGCGACCAGCGCCTGTTGCAAATGATGTAACGCATCGCCCAGCTCAACCACCTGCGCTTTACACCACAGTTTGATGTCAGTGGCGACCTGATCGTTACGGCTGCGACCGGTGTGCAGTTTTTTGCCGAGATTGCCGACTTTATCGATAAGCTTACCTTCGACCCAGCTGTGAATATCTTCGGCATCGCTGGCTAAAATAGCGCGGGGATTGGCACGGACTTCCTCCAGCAGTACGGTCAGGGCTTCTTCCAGCTGAATCTGTTCATCCGCGGTTAATACATTCACGGTTACCAGCGCTTTGGACCAGGCAACGGAGCCCACAATGTCCTGCTCTGCCAGCCGGTAATCGAAACGCAGTGAATCATTCAGCTCTTTAAAACGCTGATCTGCTGCCTGAGTAAAACGTCCGCCCCAAAGTGCCATTTTCCTGCTCCTGAAATTTTTTATGCAAAAGGGCGCAAGATGCTGCGCCCTGACAAAAGTGTGTACCGTATGCGCGCCAGATCCGAAGCTACGCCAGAATGCGTGTGCCGATCGCTACGCCGTTAAATAGTGCCGGTAATTGCTCGGCGTGACGCCAGCTGGCGATGTCCACCGGACGTCCGAGAGAACGTGCAGCATCCAGCGCGGCGTGGACTTTGACGATCATGCCGTCAGTGATAATGCCCTGCTCAATCAGCTGTTCCGCTTTCTCTGCGCTCATTTCCGGAATACGCTGACCTTTGCCATCGAGAATACCGCTGACATCAGACAGCAGGATCAGATCTGCGCCCAGCGTGGCCGCCAGCGCCGTTGCCGCCTGATCCGCATTTACATTCATCAGTTCACCGGCTGCGGTTATGCCAATAGAGCTGACAATCGGCAGATAGCCTGCGCCGGTCAGCGTGTTGATTAGCGCCGGATTGCCCGCTTCCGCTTTACCGACGAAGCCCAGTGATGCATCCAGCTGTGTGACGCTGACGGTGCCGCCGTCCGCCAGAGACAGACCCACCGCATTGATATGATTTTTTACCGCCCACGCCAGCAGGGTTTTGTTAGCGCTGCCCGCGAGCGCGCCGGTGATGATATCAATCTGGTCAGCCGGAGTAACACGCAGACCAGCTTTTTTCACCACGGGCAGATTCAGCTTTTTCATCAGCTCATCAACCAGGCAGCCGCCACCGTGAACAATGACCAGCGGGCGGTGATATTCCTGACGATAAGCTACGACCGCCATGAACAGGCGCTCAAGCGCTTCTTCATTGTCCAGCAACACACCACCTAATTTGATGACTAACGGATTCATAGCTGTTCGCGCCCCGACCGGTTGAGAATGTTAATTAATAACAATGGGTTTCATTTAATCTACCACCCCTGCGCGTCTGAATAAACGCTCAGGGGCGGTTGTTTTTGTTTGCTGACAATCTGAGGATTGTTAAAGCAGAGATTGCGTTTCAGGGAAGCCGAAACGGATATTCATGCACTGAACCGCCTGTGCTGAGGCGCCTTTGAGCACGTTATCTTCCGTCGCCACCACAATCAGGTGTTCGCCTTTCACCGCAAAACCGATATCGCAGAACGGCAGACCGACCACGTCTTTCAGCGCCGGAACACCTTTGGTGTACAAACGCACCAGCGGTTTATCGTGATAAGCATTATGGAAAGCTTCCGCCACATCCTGCTCCGTCACACCCGCGTTCAGACGGCAGGTGATGGTCGCCAGAATTCCGCGCGGGAAGTTGCCCAGATGCGGGGTGAAAATCACCGGCACGCCCAGGTGTTCGACAATTTCCGGCTGATGACGGTGGCTGAACAGTTTGTAAGGCTGAAGACTGACTTCGCAGAAGCTGTTGCCGAGCGTGGCTTTACGACCTGCGCCGCTGACGCCACTGGTGGCGTTGATGACCGGCCACTGGCCGTCATTGAGCAGACCCTTTTCGATAAGCGGTTTAAGCGCCAGCTGTGAAGCGGTCGGGTAACAACCCGGCACGGCGATCAGCTGCGCGTCTTTTAATTTGTCAGCCTGCCATTCGGCCAGGCCATACACGGCTTTATCGAGCAAATCGAGATGCTGATGCTCGAAGCCGTAGAATTCGGTGTAAAACTCAGGTTTGCTGACGCGGAAGGCTCCCGAGAGATCAAACACCACGCAGCCCGCCGCCAGAAACTGTGGCGCCAGATCGTGGCTGACTTCGTGCGCGGTCGCCAGAAATACTACATCGACACCTTTCGCTGCTTCCGCCACATCAGTCAGCGGCAAAACAGGCAAATCGACGATGCCTTTTAATTGAGGATGCAAATCAGAAAGCAATTTTCCTGCATCTGCACTTTGCGCTGAAACCGTTAAACCGGTTATGTTCATATGTGGGTGGCGATTCAGGTAAGCGGCGAGTTCGGCTCCGGCATAACCTGTGGCACCAACAATCAGCGTATTCAACATAGGGCTTGTTCACCTTCTCAATTTTTGGGTAGGGGCCGGATGAATTTTTTCCGGTTTCCTTACGCGCTGGCTTATTGTATTTTTATTCACAATTATTGCATGAATATGAATACTACCCTAACTAAAGGCTGTCAACAGTGAAGATGAAATTACCTCCTTTTATTGAGCTCTACCGGGCGTTAATTGCAACGCCTTCCATCAGCGCAACCGACGCGGCTTTGGACCAGAGCAATGAGACGTTAATCAATTTACTGGCAGGCTGGTTCGGTGATTTAGGCTTCAAAGTCGAAGTGCAACCCGTTCCAGGAACACGCCATAAATTCAATATGTTAGCCAGCACCGGCGAAGGCGCTGGCGGCTTGCTGCTGGCCGGCCACACCGACACAGTTCCGTTCGATGATGGCCGCTGGACACGCGATCCGTTCACCCTCACCGAGCATGAAAATAAGCTCTATGGTCTGGGTACTGCCGACATGAAAGGTTTCTTCGCCTTTATCCTCGATTCACTGCGTGATGTAGACCTGACCAAACTGACTAAACCGCTGTATATTTTGGCGACCGCTGATGAAGAAACCACCATGGCCGGTGCCAGCTATTTCTCCAAAAACGCCAAAATCCGCCCCGATTGCGCCATCATTGGCGAACCGACTTCCCTGAAGCCCGTTCGTGCGCACAAAGGTCATTTGTCGAATGCTATTCGCATCACCGGCCAGTCCGGTCATTCCAGTGATCCTTCACGCGGCGTGAACGCGATTGAGCTGATGCATGAATCGATTACCCATTTAATGACGCTGCGCAATACGCTGAAAAGCCGTTACAACCACAGTGGTTTCGTGATCCCGTACCCGACCATGAACTTTGGGTATATCAACGGCGGCGACGCGCCAAACCGTATTTGTGCGTGCTGCGAAATGCATATGGATATCCGCCCGCTGCCGGGTCTGACGCTGTCCGAGATCAACGGATTGCTCAATGAAGCGCTGGCACCGGTGAGCGAACGCTGGCCGGGACGTCTGGCGATTGAGGAACTGCATCCGCCGATCCCGGGTTATGAGTGTCCGCCGGATCACCCGCTGGTGCAGGTGGTCGAAAAGCTGCTGGGTGTGGAAACGGAAATCGTTAACTACTGCACCGAAGCGCCGTTCATTCAGGAACTGTGCCCGACGCTGGTTCTCGGACCGGGTTCTATCGATCAGGCGCATCAGCCAGACGAATATATTGATACCGCGTTCATTAAACCAACTCGCGAGCTGATTTCTCAGGTCGTTCATCACTTCTGTTATCACTGATACTGAATTACGGATTGATGAAGAAACAATCAGGGCGCTCACGGGCGCCCTTTGATACTGTACAAAACGTTGATTAGCCAAACTGATATCGTCGCTGTTGTAATTAAATTTCAGCGACATCGCCAAAAAGACCATTTTTCATGTGAGTGATCGGGGCTTTTTGGGTTAAAACAGGGGTGGCATTTAAAAAGTATGGCCAGGTTGGCAGGGTGAACGGGGCAAGAATGCCTGACGGGTGAAAGTTATTTACAGAAAATAAAAATTAAACGAGAGAACGGGTCAGAGGTAATATGAACGAACAATATTCCGCAATGCGAAGTAATGTCAGCACCTTAGGTAAATTGCTAGGTGACACGATCAAAGATACGTTGGGAGAGCATATCCTGGATCGTGTTGAGAAAATCCGTAAGCTGTCGAAATCCTCCCGTGCCGGAAACGACGCGGATCGACAGGAATTGCTGTCAACGCTGCAAAATCTCTCAAATGATGAGCTGCTGCCGGTTGCCCGAGCTTTTAGCCAGTTCCTGAATTTAGCCAACGTGGCGGAACAATATCACAGCATTTCGCCGCACGGCGAAGCAGCCAGCAATCCTGAAGCGCTGGCGCAATTGTTCGATCGTCTGAAATCCAAAAATCTCTCTGAACAGCAATTACGGGATGCCGTTGACCAGCTTTCTATCGAACTGGTTCTGACCGCGCACCCGACAGAAATTGCCCGCCGTACGCTGATCCACAAACTGGTCGAAGTGAATAACTGCCTCAAGCAGCTCGACCATAATGATCTGGCCGATTACGAGCGCAAACAAATCATGCGCCGCCTGCGTCAGTTGATCGCGCAGTCATGGCATACCGATGAAATCCGCAAAAATCGCCCTTCTCCGGTGGATGAAGCCAAATGGGGCTTTGCGGTAGTAGAAAACAGCCTTTGGGAAGGCGTGCCGGCTTTCCTGCGCGAACTGAATGAGCAGCTGGAATCTTCACTGGATTACAAAATGCCAGTGGAAGCCGTGCCGGTTCGCTTTACCTCCTGGATGGGTGGCGACCGCGATGGTAACCCGAACGTGACCGCGGATATCACCCGTCACGTGCTGTTACTGAGCCGCTGGAAAGCAACTGACCTGTTCCTGCGCGATGTGGCAGTGCTGGTGTCAGAGCTGTCGATGACCGAATGTACGCCGGAGCTGCGCGAGCTGGCCGGTGGTGCGGACATCCTCGAACCTTACCGCGAAATCATGAAGCAGCTTCGTTCGCAACTGACTAATACTCAGGTGTATCTGGAAGCCCGTCTGAAAGGCGAACGCGTTGCACGACCTCACGATCTGCTGGTGAAAAATGATCAGCTGTGGGCACCGCTGTATGCCTGCTACCAGTCGCTGCAAGCTTGCAACATGGGCATTATCGCCAACGGTCAGTTGCTCGATACCCTGCGCCGCGTGCGCTGTTTCGGCGTGCCGCTGGTCCGTATCGACGTGCGTCAGGAAAGCACCCGCCATACCGACGCTATCGCTGAAATCACCCGTTATCTGGGGCTGGGCGATTACGAAAGCTGGTCAGAATCTGACAAACAGGCATTCCTGATCCGCGAACTGAATTCAAAACGTCCGCTGGTGCCACGTCACTGGGAACCTAGCGCAGATACCAAAGAAGTGCTCGATACCTGTCAGGTGATTGCCGAAGCGCCGGAAGGTTCGATTGCGGCGTATGTCATCTCAATGGCGCGTACTCCGTCTGACGTGCTGGCCGTGCATCTGCTGCTTAAAGAAGCCGGTTGCCCGTTCCCGCTGCCTGTCGCGCCGCTGTTCGAAACGCTCGACGACCTGAACAATGCCGACGATGTGATGAAGCAGTTGCTGAGCATCGACTGGTATCGCGGTTTCATTCAGGGCAAACAGATGGTGATGATTGGCTATTCCGACTCCGCAAAAGACGCGGGCGTAATGGCGGCATCATGGGCGCAATATCGCGCGCAGGATGCATTGATCAAAACCTGCGAGAAATCCGGGATTGCTCTGACGCTGTTCCACGGACGCGGTGGTTCTATTGGCCGTGGTGGCGCACCGGCACAGGCAGCATTGTTGTCTCAGCCTCCGGGCAGCCTGAAAGGTGGCCTGCGCGTCACCGAACAGGGCGAGATGATCCGCTTCAAATTCGGTCTGCCGGAAGTCACCATCAGCAGCCTGGCGCTGTACACCTCGGCGATTCTGGAAGCTAACCTGTTGCCACCGCCTGAGCCGAAACAAGCCTGGGTCAACATCATGGAACAGCTGTCTGATGTGTCTTGCAAGATGTACCGCGGTTACGTTCGCGAGAACAAAGACTTCGTGCCTTACTTCCGCGCCGCAACGCCTGAGCAGGAACTGGCGAAACTGCCACTGGGTTCGCGCCCGGCGAAACGTAAAGCCAGCGGCGGTGTTGAAAGCCTGCGTGCTATTCCGTGGATTTTCGCCTGGACGCAAAACCGACTGATGCTGCCAGCCTGGCTGGGCGCCGGTGCCGGTTTGCAGGCTGTGGTGGATGGCGGTAAACGCGACGAGCTCGAAACCATGTGCCGCGACTGGCCATTCTTCTCCACCCGTATTGGTATGCTGGAAATGGTGTTTGCGAAAGCGGACCTGTGGCTGGCGGAATACTATGACCACCGTCTGGTTGGCGAAGAACTGTGGCCACTTGGACAGCAACTGCGTGAGCAGCTGGCGAGTGATATCAAAGTGATTTTGGCGATTTCTAACGACGATCACCTGATGGAAGACTTGCCGTGGATTGCGGAATCCATCGCACTGCGTAACGTCTACACCGACCCGCTGAACGTGTTGCAGGCTGAATTGCTGCACCGCTCCCGCGAGCTGGAGAAAGACGGCAAACAGGACGCTAACGTTGAACAGGCGCTGATGGTGACGATTGCTGGTGTGGCAGCAGGTATGCGTAATACCGGCTAATTCCCGCAGACAAGCACCCAAAGAAAAACCCGCGAATTCGCGGGTTTTTTGTATTCTGCATCGGGCAAAAGATTAAGCGCGAACCGGCACGGCGATTTCAGGGCGCACACCCAGCGTGTGGCAAATCGCGTAGCTCATTTCTGCACGGTTCAGGGTGTAGAAGTGGAAATCCTTCACGCCTTCGCGGCTGAGGATTTTTACCATGTCCATTGCGATATTGGCACCGACCATTTTGCGGGTTTCCGCATCATCATCCAGCCCTTCAAACTGACTGTTCATCCATTTCGGCACACGCACATTGGTCATCGTAGCAAAGCGCGTCAGCTGCTTGAAGTTGGACACCGGCAGAATGCCCGGCACGATTTCTACATCAATTCCCTGACCGGCGCAGCGGTCGCGAAACCGCAGGTAGCTTTCGACATCGAAGAAGAATTGCGTGATGGCGCGGTTTGCACCGGCGTCAATTTTACGTTTCAGGTTAATCAGATCAGCCTGCGCGCTTTTGGCTTCAGGATGCACTTCCGGATAGGCCGCGACAGAAATATCAAAGTCGCCGACTTCTTTCAGCAAATGCACCAGATCGGTGGCATACATTTCGGGTTTGCCGCCGCCTGCCGGTAAATCCCCGCGCAGGGCCACAATGTGACGAATGCCACTGTCCCAGTAATCCTTTGCAATCTGGCGCAATTCATCACGGCTGGCATCGATACAGGTCAGGTGCGGTGCCGCTTCCAGACCGGTACGCTCTTTAATGCCTTTAATGATGCTGTGCGTGCGGTCGCGCTCGCCGGAGTTTGCGCCATAAGTCACAGAGACAAACTTGGGTTTAAGGCTGCTGAGACGGTCAATAGAGCTCCACAACGTATCTTCCATCTCGCTGGTCCGCGGCGGGAAAAATTCGAAAGAAACGTTAATCTGACCCTGTAACTCGGCCAGATTCTGATTCAGCGCTTCGCGCTGGTTTGCGTGGAAAAAGCTCATAAACACTACCTCATGGATCACTGCGTTTTATTATGGTTCGTCATGATGGACGTTTGGACGTCTAAACGTATAGATAGAAAATGACGGAAAGCGGGCAAAGTGTCAACGTTAAAATGAGGGGATAGGATGATTAATCTTCACGCAAACTGAAAGAATTTCACTTTGGGGAATGTTTGCTGCGGGGAAGATGAGGAAAAATGGAGATTTTTTACTCCTGCCCTTCATGAGACGGACAGGAGTAAGGAATTACAGAAGTTGAGTCAGACGATTAAGGTCAGACTGCAATGCACCGGCGGTGACATCACGTCCTGCACCCGGCCCGCGGATCACCAGCGGGTTATCGCGGTACCAGCGGCTTTCGATAGCAAACACGTTATCGCATGGTAAAAGGGAAGCCAGAGGATGATCCTCACGCACCGCTTCAACACCAACGCGCGCTTTGCCGTTCGCATCGAACCGCGCCACGTAGCGCAGCACCAAACCCATTTCGCGGGCGGCTTCCAGACGTTGCAGCATTTGCTGGTTCAACGCCTCGCCGTCTTCAAAGAACTGATCGACGGAACCTGTCACACAGCTCTCCGGCACCAGCGACTCAACACGAACTTGCGTCGGTTCAATGTCATATCCCGCTTCACGCGCCAGAATCACCAGTTTACGCATGACATCCTGACCGGATAAATCATCACGCGGATCTGGCTCCGTCAGCCCCTGTTGCCACGCCAAATCCACCAGTTCTGTGAACGGCAGCGTGCCGTCAAATTGCAGGAACAGCCACGACAATGTACCGGAGAAAATCCCGCTGATGGCCAGAATGCTGTCGCCGCTGTCGCGCAAATCACGCACCGTATGGTTTACCGGCAAACCGGCGCCCACAGTGGCGTTATACAACCAGTGGCTGTCAGTTTTAGAAAACGCATCGCGGATCTGGCGGTATTTATGGGTGTCCGACGCGCCAGCCAGCTTGTTGGCGCTGATCACGTGGAAACCGTAACTGGCGAAATCCAGATACTGATCGGCCAGTTCAGCGCTGGCGGTGACGTCCAGCACCACTAAATCGTCATAAGGATGCGCACGCATCCACAGGAACAACGATTCTTCATCGTGCGCCTGTGCTTCATCATCAAAGAAAGCCAGAGCACGGCTGGCGTCCAGCCCTTCATAATTAAGCAGGCTGCGCTTACTGTCGACCACACCGGCCAGCACGAACTCAAAGCCGCTGCGGGCAGAAATGTTCTTTTGCTCGCGGGCGAACAGTTCCAGCCAGCGTGAGCCGATATTGCCTTTACCAAACAGCATCAGACCGATTTGCTTTTCAGCACGGAACAGCGTCTTGTGCAGCCCCTGAATCAGGTGCGCGGTCGGGCCGATACGCAGCACAGCGACCAGGCTGATGCCGTCTTCGGCCTGCCATATAAACTCGACAGGCTGATCTTTCATTTCCTGATAAAAACGGTGGCTGTGCAGCGGATTCTTGCAAACCCCCGCACCGACCAGCGCCACCAGCGCCAGCCCTTCACGCAGCGTCAGACGCGCCGGAAGTGCCGCCTCTTCAAGAACCTGCAACGCACTGCCCGCCACTTCGGAGGTGTAGCAAAGTTGCAGCAAATTACGGTCAGGATGAATGCCGGTACACAGCGGTTTGATCTGCGCACGTTTCAGCAGCAGCTCAACATCTTTTTGCGCCAGACCAAAATCGTGGCCGGACGGAATGACCATTTCGATCAGACAGATATCATCGTGGCTGGTGACAATTTTTGCACCTGTACCGGAAGCCAGCACGCGCTCAATACGCGTTGAGCCTTGCTCCGGCTGGTAGCTGCAACGCAGCTGTAAATCGATATCGCTGCCGGAAACCGGCTGAAGCGTACGGGTGTGCAATACCGGGGCCGCCAGACGCGCCAGTTCACTGGCTTCATCGAGGCGCAGCAACGGCAGCAGACACGCATCTTTTACTTTACGCGGGTCAGCGCTGTAGACACCGGCCACATCACTCCAGATAGTCACGCGGCTGGCATCGGCGAGTGCGCCAATCTGAGTAGCGGAATAGTCACTGCCATTACGGCCAAGCAACACGGTTTCACCCGCTTCGCTGCGGGCGATAAAGCCGGTCACCACCAGATATTGCTGAGGATGTTGCGCGAGAAGTTGTTGCAGCAGCGGATACGAACGGCCCTCATCCACCTGAGGTTGAGCGGCACGTTCAGCACGCAGGAATTCACGGGCATCCAGCCAGGCGGCCGGTAATTCCAGTTTGCATAACACCGCAGACATCAGGCGTGCAGACCAGACTTCGCCGTGCCCGACGACTTCGGCGTAAATCGCGTCGGTCATTTTACCATCAAGCAAAACGGCCAGACGTTCGAGATCATGAATAAACGAAGCAATAAGCGGTTCGGCCATTTCCGGCGGCAACAGGCCGGTTATCAAATCACTCTGATAACGGCGCAGAGCCTGCTGAACCTGATGCGCGGCAATTCTGTCTGTCTGGCTGAGCTTCAGCCAACTGATCAGCTGGTTGGTTGTGCTGCCCGCCGCCGACACCACCATCATGTCACCCGGCTTAGCATACTCGGCCATGATCCCGGCAACGCGCAGATAACATTTCACGTCGGCCAGACTGCTACCACCAAATTTGTGCAACTGACGGCTTCCCGCCGGCGCTGCAACCGCTATTGCATTCATACTTACCTCGTTGCCACTGACTGGAATGCGTGTTCCAGATCAGCAATCAAATCTTCGCTGTCTTCAAGACCTACAGAAATACGGAGCAAGCTGTCAGAAATCCCGGCGGCTTTACGCGCTTCTGGCGCCATGCCAGCATGCGTCATGGTCGCGGTATGAGAAATCAGGCTTTCGACGCCCCCCAGTGATTCTGCGAGGGTAAATAACTTCAATTCTTTCAGGAAATGGCGCAACTGAGCTTCATCTCCGTTAAATTCAAAACTGATCATGGCACCGAAGCCACGTTGCTGACGGCGGGCAATTTCATGGCCCTGATTTTCCGGCAGCGACGGATGATACAGCTTTTTGACCTGCGATTGTTTCTGTAAATAAGCAACAATTGCCAGTGCATTTTCCTGCTGCTGTTTCACGCGAACGGTCAGCGTGCGCAGACCACGCAATAACAGATAGCTGTCAAAGGCTGCGGCGGTCACACCGATGTTGTTCGCCCACCACGCCAGTTCTGTCGCGTGTTCTGCGGTCTTAGATATTACCGTACCGGCGACCACATCAGAATGCCCGTTAAGATATTTCGTACACGAATGGACGACTAAATCCGCCCCAAGCTGCAACGGGTTCTGCAAGGCCGGACTGAGGAAGGTGTTATCCACCACAGTCAGCGCACCGGCGTCGCGGGACGCATCGCAAATCGCCTGAATGTCCACGACACGCAGCAACGGGTTGCTCGGGGTTTCAATCAGCACCAGCTTCGGTTGTTCTTTCAGTGCTTCAGCCAGCGCCTGCGGGTCGCCCTGATCGACAAACAGCACGCGATAGGCGCCACGCTTGCTCAGGCTGTCGAACAGACGGTAACTGCCGCCGTAGCAATCGTGCGGCGCAACCAGTAAATCGCCAGGTTTCAGAAAGACCGTACATACCAGATGAATAGCAGACATACCGCTGCTGGTCAGTACCGCACCGGCACCCCCTTCCAGATCAGCCAGCGCACGCTGGACCACATCACGTGACGGATTACCGCGACGCGAATAGTCATGGGCTCTTGGCTGATTGAAATCTTCAAAGTTGTAAGTACTGGAAAGGTAGATTGGCGGAACTACACAACCATATTGCTGATCATTGTTCAGGCCACTGCCCACGGCAATGGTGGCTTGCTTGTGCGTCATAATCATTTCTTCCTGACGAAATGCGGAGGATGAGGGTGTCAAGAGTAACGCCCGGAGTTATAGACGTCAATACATCTGGACATCTAAACTTCTTTGCGTATAGATTGAGCAACAGAGCAATACCCGCTAAAATTATGGCGTTAATGAAGATGTCAGGCAGATCTGTCGCGCGGAGGTAGTTAAGCGCAAGGTGACAAAACGAACAATGCCGCAGAGGAAATCGTGAGATATCCCTGTCAAATCCCGACATTTATTTAGTGAGAACAGTGAAAATCGGGCATAATCACGCGGTTTTCAGAATTTTATTTTTTTATAAATTTAAGGTGTCCCATGGCTGAGTGGAACGGCGAATATGTCAGCCCTTACGCTGAACACGGTAAGAAAAGCGAACAAGTTAAGAAAATCACGGTATCCATTCCGCTGAAAGTCCTCAAAATTCTGACTGATGAGCGCACCCGTCGCCAGGTGAACAACCTGCGTCATGCGACCAACAGTGAATTATTGTGCGAAGCTTTCCTTCATGCCTTCACCGGTCAGCCTTTGCCGAATGACGAAGACCTGCGTAAAGAACGCAGTGACGAAATCCCGGAAGCGGCGAAGATCCTGATGCGTGAACTGGGTGTGGATCCTGATACCTGGGAATACTGATCGCGATGTTGCAAAGAAGTGCTGAAAGACCGTGCGAACCGTCGCGCGTTTTTTCAGTGTCTTTGTAATTGCAGAAGATTTGTCTGGCGGGAAGTGAAACGACAGGCAACAAAAAAGGCGCCAAAGGCGCCTTTTTTTGCTCTCAAGCGTAGCTTATTTGCTGCTTGGAACGCTGAAACGCTTGTTGAAGCGGTCAACGCGGCCACCGGTAGCGACTTCACGTTGCTTACCAGTGTAGAACGGGTGACATTCGCCACAAACGTCCAGGTTCAGATCATGACCCACAGTTGAGTGAGTTT
The DNA here is from genome assembly GCF_003614975.1 of Rahnella bruchi. GTDB lineage: Bacteria > Pseudomonadota > Gammaproteobacteria > Enterobacterales > Enterobacteriaceae > Rahnella > Rahnella bruchi. The sequence goes on from NZ_QZWI01000016.1 coordinate 30,991, forward strand.
TGATAACGTTACCGCATGAGCAGTTTGCAGTAACTTCTACGTATTTAGGGTGAATACCTTTTTTCATGGAAAACCTCTTCTTAAGGCCGCGTCGCTATCCAACCCTGTTCTGTCAGACACCACGCGTAGTGGATGATAGGCTTTGAGTACGAAATGCACCAAAGGCGGCGAATCATACAGAATCTCTGAGAACCACGCAATGATGTTCATGCATTTCGAAGGACACAGTGTACACTATCTCGTCATTTTTTTATAGTCTGGACCCACAATGCCTGTTGCCCACGTTGCTTTACCCGTCCCGCTCGCCCGTACTTTCGACTATCTGTTGCCGCCTGACATGCCGGTTTCAAAAGGTTGCAGGGTCAGTGTGCCTTTCGGTAAACGCGACGCTATCGGCATTGTTGTTAACGTCAGTGAATCCAGTGATTTTGGCCTGGATAAGCTAAAACCTGTGCGCGAAGTGCTCGACAGTTCCAGTCTTTTTACCCCTGATTTGTGGCGCATCCTGTTCTGGGCTGCCGACTATTATCATTATCCGATAGGTGAAGTGCTTTTCCATGCACTGCCGGTTTTACTGCGTCAGGGGAAACCCGCCGAACTCACGCCACTGTGGCAATGGTTCGCCACCGAACAGGGGCGCGCTACCCCGCTCGACAGCCTTAAACGTGCGCCTAAGCAACAGCAGGCGATGGCTGCGCTGATGCAAAAACCGCTTTACCGCCATCAGGTCGCCGATCTTGACCTCACGGACACGGCGTTGCAGGCATTACGCGCCAAAGGGCTGACGGATTTACGCAGTATCGCACCCGCCACGCTCGACTGGCGTAAAGATTTCTCAGTGGTGGGCGAGCGTCTGCGCCTTAATACTGAACAGGCCACTGCCGTTGGCGCAATCCGCAGTGAAGATCAGCAATTTTCCGCGTGGCTGCTGGCCGGTGTGACAGGTTCAGGTAAAACAGAAGTTTATCTGAGCGTACTGGAAAACATTCTGGCGCAGGGCCGTCAGGCGCTGGTGATGGTACCGGAAATCGGCCTGACGCCGCAAACCATCGCGCGCTTTCGTGAACGTTTCAGCGCGCCGGTGGATGTACTGCATTCCGGCCTGAACGACAGTGAACGTCTCGCCGTCTGGTTGCGGGCGCGTAATGGCGAAGCCGGAATTGTCATCGGCACCCGCTCGTCGCTCTTTACGCCGTTCGCGCGGCTGGGCGTCATTATTATCGATGAAGAACACGACAGTTCTTATAAGCAGCAGGAAGGCTGGCGCTATCACGCACGCGACCTGGCGGTGTACCGCGCTCATGCTGAAAACATCCCGATTATTATGGGTTCTGCGACGCCTGCGCTGGAAACTCTGCATAACGTGGAACTGGGGAAATATCGCCAGCTGAAACTGACCAAGCGCGCCGGGAATGCCAAACTCGCCCGCCAGAATTTACTGGATTTAAAAGGGTTGCAGCTGAAAGTCGGGCTGTCTCAGCCGTTAATTCAGAAGATGCATGAACATCTGAAAGCCGATAATCAGGTGATGTTGTTCCTCAATCGCCGCGGTTATGCACCTGCCCTGCTTTGCCACGAATGCGGCTGGATTGCTGAATGTCAGCGCTGCGATCACTATTACACTCTGCACCAGAATCAGCGTCAGTTGCGCTGCCACCATTGCGATAGCCAGCGCGCCGTGCCGCATCAGTGTCCGCACTGCGGATCAACGCAGCTGGTTTCCGTTGGCGTAGGCACTGAACAGCTGGAAAACGAAATCGCGCCGTTGTTCCCAGATACGCCTATCACGCGTATTGACCGCGATACCACCAGCCGCAAAGGCTCGCTGGAACAGCATTTGAATGAAGTCCATCGCGGCGGCGCGCGTATTCTTATCGGCACGCAGATGCTGGCGAAAGGACATCACTTTCCTGACGTCACGCTGGTGTCATTACTGGATGTCGACGGCGCGCTGTTCTCGGCGGATTTCCGTTCTGCCGAGCGCTTTGCCCAGCTTTATACGCAAGTTTCAGGCCGTGCCGGACGTGCCGGTAAACCGGGTGAAGTGGTCCTGCAAACGCATCATCCTGAGCATCCGCTATTGCAGGTTCTGTTGCAGCAAGGCTATGACGAGTTCGCCAGACAAACGCTGGCGGAACGTAAGAGCGTGTTTCTTCCTCCTTTTACCAGCCATATTCTGATCCGCTCTGAAGATCATGATAATCAGCAGTCGGCGCTGTTTCTCCAGCAGTTACGCAATCTGCTCGAATCGAGCCCGCTGAAGGATGATTCGCTGTGGATTTTAGGGCCGGTTCCCGCTTTGCAGGCCAAACGCAGCGGACGCTTCCGCTGGCAGTTGCTGCTACAGCATCCTTCACGGCGCGTTTTGCAGCATCTGATCAAAAGTTCTCAGCCATTGATTGCCAGCCTGCCGCAAGCTAAAAAAGTGAAATGGACGCTGGATGTCGACCCGATTGACAGCTGATCCCTGAGGGAAATCCGCATAATTAGTCAGGATTTCTGCGTGATGGATCGAAAAAAGCATCTGCATCACACTTTTAATGCAAATTAGGTAACAAATCCTACTCACATTCTGTTTAGAATGTGATGTGCTACACATCATCGGTAGCCAGGTGAGGAATGTTGATGCTGTTGTGTCAGTTTGATGCTGTTGCAAGGAGAGAGACGTTGGAGCACAAGAAAGAATTACCCGCCGCGACAATGAAAGATGTGGCTGAACAGGCAGGCGTTTCAACAGCAACGGTATCCCGCGCGTTAATGAATCCGGAGAAAGTCTCCGCCTCTACCCGTCAGAAGGTTGATCAGGCCGTCATGGCAGTGGGTTATTCTCCTCACGCCTTGTCCCGCAACCTGAAACGTAACGAATCGCGTACGATCCTGGTGATCGTCCCGGACATTTGCGATCCGTTTTTTGCCGACCTGATCCAGGGGATCGAACGAACGGCGGCTGAAAGCGGCTACCTGGTGCTCATTGGCGATTGTGCCCAGCAGAATCAGCAAGAAAAAACCTTCATCAATCTGATCATTACCAAGCAAATTGACGGCATGCTGCTGCTCGGCTCCGATTTACCTTTCGACGCCAGCAAAGAAGAACAACGCAATTTGCCACCGATGGTGATGGCCAACGAATTTGCGCCGGAACTCGAACTGCCAACGGTACACATCGATAATCTGACCGCCGCGTTTGAAGCCGTACATTATCTCCTCAAACTGGGGCATCAGCGCATTGCCTGCATCGCCGGGCCGAAACATATGCCGCTGTGCCAGTACCGTTCACAAGGTTACGTACAGGCGCTGCGCCGCAACGGGCTGAGCGTCGAAAGTCAGCTCTCCGTACACGGTGATTTCAGTTATGAATCCGGAGCACAGGCCGTTACCGAACTGATGTCCCTGCCCGTGCCGCCTACGGCGATTTTCTGCCATAACGATATTATGGCGATTGGCGCGATGTTCCAGGCGAAAAAAATGGGTTTGCGCATCCCGGAAGATCTGTCGGTCGTCGGCTTCGATGACATCAAGGCCAGCCAGTATACCGATCCTCCGTTGACCACTGTCGCGCAGCCAAGATTCCAGCTTGGTCGTCAGGCCATGTTATTATTACTTGAGCAGTTGCAGGGAAATCAGGTACAAAGCGGTTCACTGCTGCTTGATAGCGAACTGGTCGTGCGTGAAAGCACCGCCGCCCCAAAAACGTGAGTCAGTTTTGATTGCTGTTCAGTGATTTTGATTTCAGCAATTGAGTTTTAATTTCAGTAAATGTTCAGGGTTGAGTAACATGACGCACTTCTTCATTTATCACGACACAGCGAAACGATAGTGGCACAAAGAGACTATGTAAGCCGTGGGCGCTCAGGAGCGCGGCGGAAAAGTACCAGCCGGAGTAAAAAACGCAGTTCCCCAACGATCTCCAAAACCATGGTGGTGTTAGCCGTTGCGGTGCTGGTGGTGTTTGTCGGTGGCCTCTATTTTATTGCGCACAATAAACATGAAGAAGCGGCGGTATTACCGACGCACGCTGTCCGTCCTGGTAATGGATTGCCACCTAAGCCAGAAGAACGCTGGCGCTACATCAAAGAGCTGGAAAACCGCCAGATAGGCGTGACTACGCCAACCGAACCGACAGCGGGCGGCCAGGTCGAATCCAAAACACAACTGACGCCGGAACAACGTCAGCTGCTCGAACAGATGCAGGCCGATATGCGCCAGACGCCGACACAACTGTCGGAAGTGCCGTATAACGATCCAAATCAGGCGACACAAACGCGCACAGCGCCAGCACAGCGTCAGGTTCAGCAGCAGCAACCGATACCGACTCAGCCGCGTCAGGTCCAGCCACAGCCGACCTATACGCCGCAGACTCAGCCGGTACGTGCGCCGCAGGCTCAGGTGCAAACGCAGCCCGTTCAGCCAAAACCGAAGCCACAGGTTAAAGAACCAGTGAAAGAGGTGCCGAAAGAAGTGGCGAAACCGCAACAACCGGCAGCAATTACCCAGGTCGCGCCGGAGAAACCGAAAGCGCAGGAAAAAACCCAGCACTTTCTGGTTCAATGTGGTTCGTTCAAAGGATCTGAGCAGGCGGAATCCCAGCGTGCCAAGCTGGCATTCGAAGGTTTTGAAGGCCGGATCACTAACGGCGGTGGCTGGAGTCGCGTCGTCATCGGCCCGTACAACAGCCGTTCGGGTGCTGACAGCACACTATCGCGCCTCAAAGGCGCTGGCATCTCCGGTTGCATCCCCGTCGCAACCGGGGGTTGAAAACTCGTAATCCTTCCCCAATCTATACTTTCAATATGCCCCGTAAGTTTGTGAGACACATTCAGTGTCGCGCAAACCTACGGGGATCTTTTCCGTCTGCAACGAGGAACTGCTCGTGACAACAATTGTAAGTGTACGCCGCAACGGCAAGGTCGTTATTGGTGGTGATGGCCAGGCCACATTGGGAAATACCGTCATGAAGGGCAACGTCAAAAAAGTACGTCGCCTCTATAACGATAAAGTGATCGCCGGTTTTGCTGGCGGTACGGCTGATGCCTTCACGCTGTTTGAGCTGTTCGAACGCAAACTGGAAATGCACCAGGGTCATCTGGTGAAAGCTGCCGTTGAACTGGCAAAAGACTGGCGTACCGACCGCATGTTACGTCGTCTGGAAGCTCTTCTGGCCGTGGCGGATGAAAACGCCTCGCTTATTATCAGCGGTAACGGTGACGTTATTCAGCCTGAAAATGATCTGATCGCGATTGGTTCCGGTGGCCCATACGCGCAAGCGTCAGCCCGCGCTTTGCTGGAAAACTCAGAGCTTGGCGCACGTGATATCGTGGAAAAATCGCTGAGCATTGCGGGTGATATCTGTATCTACACCAACCATTTCCAAACTATCGAAGAATTGTCTTCTAAAGCGTAAGGATCGAAAATTATGTCTGAGATGACCCCGCGCGAGATTGTCAGCGAGTTAGACAGCTACATCATTGGCCAGGATAAAGCGAAACGCGCTGTGGCCATTGCTTTGCGTAACCGCTGGCGCCGCATGCAGCTTGATGAAGCGCTGCGCCATGAAGTCACACCGAAAAACATTCTGATGATCGGCCCGACCGGTGTCGGTAAAACCGAAATCGCGCGTCGCCTGGCTAAACTGGCTAATGCGCCGTTCATCAAAGTTGAAGCCACCAAATTCACCGAGGTGGGTTATGTCGGTAAAGAAGTGGATTCTATTATCCGCGATCTGACCGATTCCGCCGTGAAAATGGTGCGCCTGCAATCCATTGAGAAAAACCGTTACCGCGCCGAAGAAATGGCCGAAGAGCGCATTCTCGACGTACTGATCCCGCCTGCTAAAAACAACTGGGGACAGTCCGATGAAGCGCAGGAACCTTCTGCCGCACGCCAGAATTTCCGCAAAAAACTGCGCGAAGGTCAGCTCGACGATAAAGAAATCGAAATCAATCTGGCCGCTGCGCCAATGGGCGTTGAAATCATGTCCCCTCCGGGCATGGAAGAAATGACCAACCAGCTGCAATCCATGTTCCAGAACATGGCCGGTCAGAAACAGAAACCGCGTAAACTGAAAATCAAAGAAGCGTATAAGCTGCTGGTTGAAGAAGAAGCGGCGAAACTGGTGAACCCGGAAGAGCTGAAAGAGCAGGCTATCGAATCCGTTGAACAGCACGGTATCGTGTTCATCGATGAGATCGACAAAATCTGTAAACGCGGCGGCCAGAGTTCCGGTCCTGACGTTTCCCGTGAAGGCGTTCAGCGCGACCTGCTGCCGCTGGTGGAAGGGTGTACGGTTTCGACCAAACACGGCATGGTGAAAACGGATCACATTCTGTTTATCGCTTCCGGTGCATTCCAGACGGCCAGTCCGTCAGACCTGATCCCTGAATTGCAGGGCCGTCTGCCAATCCGTGTGGAACTGCAGGCACTGTCGACAGAAGACTTCGAACGCATCCTGACTGAGCCAAGTGCTTCGCTGACACATCAGTACAAAGCGCTGATGGCAACCGAAGGCGTGACGATTGATTTCACGGCTGATGGCATACGTCGTATTGCCGAAGCGGCATGGCAGGTTAACGAAACCACCGAGAATATTGGTGCGCGTCGACTGCATACCGTTCTGGAGCGTCTGATGGAAGATATCTCCTATGACGCGAGTGAAAGTAACGGAATCTCCATAAACATTGATGCAGATTATGTTAGAAGCCACCTTGACCAGCTGGTAGCTGATGAAGATCTGAGCCGTTTTATCTTATAATTTGCTCATACGTTCCGAAAGTGATCTTCAGGGAGGCGTTTGCCTCCCTGATTTTTTTAGATTTCGGACTGATTCTTCACCTGAGCGAAATCACCTATGAGCACAATGACTCCCTGCACCCCGACAACGCCTGCCCGCGCGTGGCTGGAAAGCCTGCGTCCGAAAACGTTGCCCCTGGCTTTTGCCTCTATCGTCATGGGTTCTGCCATTGCCAGCCTGCAAGGCGTTTTCCATCCGTTAACCGCGCTTCTGGCGCTGCTGACCGCCGGTTGTCTGCAAATCCTGTCGAATCTGGCCAATGACTATGGCGACGCCGAAAAAGGCAGCGATACGCCCGATCGCGTCGGGCCTTTGCGCGGTATGCAAAAAGGTCTGATTACGGCCGCGCAGATGAAACGCGCCATCATACTGACTATCGCGGTGACCATTGTTTGCGGAATTGCGCTGATTGCCGTCGCCTGCCACAAACCAAGCGATGTGGTGGGGTTCCTGATCCTCGGTCTGCTTTCGATTGGCGCAGCTATCACTTACACCGTCGGCACACGTCCTTACGGTTACATGGGGCTTGGCGATATTTCCGTACTGATTTTCTTTGGCTGGATAAGCGTCGCGGGGACGTTCTATTTACAGGCAGGATATTTTGACTGGATTGTGATGTTACCGGCAACAGCAACCGGTTTGCTCTCAACTGCCGTTCTGAATATCAATAATTTGCGCGATATCGAAACCGACAGCGCGAATGGCAAGAACACGCTGGCTGTACGGCTCGGTCCGGTTAATGCCCGTCGCTATCATGCAACCATTCTGACGGCTGCTGTCGTGTGTCTGGCAATATTCTCCGCCGTACATTTGCATCACTGGACCGGCTGGTTGTTTATTCTGGCCATTCCGATGCTGGCAAAACACGTCATGCGTGTAATGCGGGCCAAAACATCCACCGGGGTACGTCCCCTGCTGGAACATATGGTGAAAGCGGCGTTGCTGACTAACGTCTTGTTTGCAATAGGTCTGTTGCTCAACTGAGGCAAGTTGGCCTGACGTGCGTTTATCGGGCCACTTTTCACATTTAACAATTGATGATTTTGCCAACATCTGCCGGAAAGGGATATACTGAACACTCATGCAGCAACCAGATGAAATCCTATGAAATACGATACTTCCGAACTTTGCGACATCTACCATGAAGAAGTGAATGTCGTCGAACCCCTGTTCTCCAATTTTGGCGGCCGTACTTCATTTGGCGGGCAAATCACAACAGTGAAATGCTTCGAAGATAATGGCTTGCTTTATGATCTGCTGGAAGAAAATGGCCGTGGCCGCGTGTTAGTGGTCGATGGTGGCGGCTCTGTTCGTCGCGCATTGCTGGATGCCGGACTGGCACGCCAGGCGCTGCAAAACGAATGGGAAGGCATTGTGATTTACGGTGCTGTCCGTCAGGTAGACGATCTGGAAGAGCTCGACATCGGCATTCAGGCGATGGCAGCCATTCCTGCGGGCGCAGGCAGTGAAGGGATCGGCGAAAGCGACATTCGTGTCAATTTTGGCGGCGTCACCTTCTTCTCCGGCGATCATCTGTATGCCGACAATACCGGCATCGTGCTGTCAGAAGATCCGCTCGATATCGAATAAACCGCTGTTTTCAGACACAAAAAAGGACGCCTTGGCGTCCTTTTTCATTTAATGGCGGAAGTACTCAGACTTCCTCCATTTTTCCCAACAATGCACGCAGACGATCCTGCCATACGTGTTGTTCTTCTTTCAGCTGCGCATTTTCACGCACCAGAGACTCGTGGTTGCCGCTGGCCTGCTGAACTTCCTGAGACAGGGTGTTGTTCTGCTCTTTCAGTTCTTCGATTTCCATCTGCAACAGAGTGATGGTATCAATCGCTTGCTGAACTTTAGCTTCTAATTTCTCAAATACTTCAAATGACATTTTTCGGTCCCCTTATGTTCGCAAGGCGCACATCTTATGTTCTGCCGCATCGTCCGGACACGGCTCAAAAATTCCTGCACTCCGCCGATTTTCATAACGAATTCAAATCAGAATTTCGTAGAAACGTCAGGTGTCTTAACGGGTGATTGTATGTAGCCAGCTTTGCCCTGTCTACCAGGAACCCCTTTATCCACGCAGTCTGTTGCAATTTTACCGCCCCGAATATCAGGAAATGCCTAAAAAGCAGCGTCAGCCGCCAGAAATCTGCCTTAATACCAAATAACCTTGGCGACTGTACTGAAATCCCCTTTCATGTTCGTTACCTCAAAAGCGGCCCTGAAATGTTAAATCACGGACTTTCCGCTGCGCCTGATGCTCCGATAATACGCGAAATCGCTCATTTTTATGACACAACACACAAAATTTGATTTCGCTATTTCTCGTTTATGCTCGTTAACGATAAATTCACATTACGTTCTCATTTAATGATGAACGTCAAAATCCGATTACGTTCACGTACGCATGACAGAAAAACTATAACTAACCATTAACATCATCCTTAGCAGGATCAAACTATGAGCCAAACCATGAGTTCCACATTAAAAGGTCAGTGCATCGCTGAGTTTCTGGGTACCGGGCTTATCATTTTCTTCGGTGCAGGCTGTGTTGCTGCGCTGAAACTTGCCGGAGCATCCTTTGGCCAGTGGGAAATCAGTATCGTCTGGGGGTTTGGTGTGGCAATGGCCATTTACCTGACTGCTGCAATTTCAGGCGCACACCTGAACCCGGCTGTAACCGTCGCCTTATGTTTGTTCGCGAACTTTGAAGGACGCAAAGTTCTGCCTTACATCATCGCGCAGGTCGCAGGCGCCTTCTGCGCCGCCGCACTGGTCTACGGCCTGTACTACAATCTGTTCTTCGATTTCGAGCAAAGCCACAATATGGTGCGCGGTAGTGTCGAAAGTCTGGATCTGGCCGGTATTTTCTCGACCTATCCAAACCCGCACATCAGCGTATTGCAGGCCTTCTTCGTTGAAACTGTGATTACTGCGGTTCTGATGGCACTGATCCTCGGCCTGACCGACGACGGTAACGGCCTGCCACGTGGTCCGCTGGCACCGCTGCTTATCGGTATTCTGATTGCGGTTATCGGTGCATCAATGGGTCCTTTGACCGGATTCGCACTGAACCCGGCTCGTGACTTCGGTCCTAAGCTTTTCGCGTACTTCGCTGGCTGGGGCAAAGTTGCCTTCACCGGTGCCCGCGATATTCCTTATTTCCTGGTGCCAATTTTCGGTCCGCTGGTGGGTGCTGCCTTGGGTGCCGCCGGTTATAAAGCATTGATTAGTCGCCATCTGCCACATCAGATTAATGTGCCGGCAGAAGATAAAGCGCAGCAGCCAACCAAACAGCGTAAGGCCTGATCGGCTAAACTGTTCCACAGCTTACTTATTCGCAGGATGAACATTATGTCAGCAGATACGACTCACGAAAAAAAATACATTGTCGCCCTCGACCAGGGTACGACCAGTTCACGCGCCGTGGTTCTGGATCACGATGCCAATATCGTCAGCGTTTCACAGCGCGAATTCACCCAGATTTACCCTAAATCTGGGTGGGTTGAGCATGACCCGATGGAAATCTGGTCCTCACAAAGCTCGGTGCTGGTAGAAGTGCTGGCGAAAGCCGACATTAACTCCGATCAGATCGCCGGTATCGGTATCACCAACCAGCGTGAAACCACCATCGTGTGGGAAAAAGAAACCGGCAAGCCAATCTATAATGCGATTGTGTGGCAATGCCGTCGTACTGCTGACATCTGTGAAAAGCTGAAAAAAGACGGCATGGAAGAATACATCCGTCACAACACCGGCCTGGTGGTTGACCCGTATTTTTCCGGCACCAAACTGAAATGGATCCTTGATAATGTTGAAGGCTCCCGCGAGCGTGCTAAAGCTGGCGAACTGCTGTTCGGCACCGTAGACACCTGGTTAGTCTGGAAAATGACTCAGGGACGCGTTCACGTTACGGATTACACCAACGCCTCACGTACCATGCTGTTCAACATCCACGACCTGAAGTGGGACGACCGTATGCTGGAAGCGCTGGATATTCCGCGCGAAATGCTGCCGGAAGTGCGTCCTTCTTCTGAAATTTATGGTCAGACCAACATCGGTGGTAAAGGCGGTACGCGTATTCCAATCGCGGGCATTGCAGGTGACCAGCAGGCGGCGCTGTATGGCCAGCTCTGCGTACAACCGGGTATGGCGAAAAATACCTATGGCACCGGCTGCTTCCTGCTGATGAACACCGGTACTGAAGCAGTCGCTTCTAAAAACGGCCTGCTGACCACCATCGCCTGCGGTCCGCGCGGCGAAGTAAACTACGCACTGGAAGGCGCAGTGTTTGTTGGCGGGGCTTCGATTCAGTGGCTGCGCGACGAACTGAAACTGATCAGCGACGCAACCGACTCCGAATACTTCGCGTCTAAAGTGAAAGACACCAACGGCGTTTATGTCGTTCCTGCTTTCACCGGACTGGGCGCGCCTTACTGGGACCCGTATGCCCGTGGCGCAATTTTCGGACTGAGCCGTGGCGCGAACAGCAACCACATTATCCGCGCAACGCTGGAATCCATCGCTTACCAGACCCGCGACGTACTGGATGCGATGCAGGCTGACTCAGGCGCACGTTTGCAATCGCTGCGCGTAGACGGCGGCGCGGTTGCCAACAACTTCCTGATGCAATTCCAGTCAGACATCCTGGGCACCCGCGTAGAGCGCCCTGAAGTGCTGGAAGTTACCGCACTGGGGTCTGCCTTCCTCGCAGGTCTGGCCGTCGGTTTCTGGAACGACCTGGAAGAAGTTCGCAGCAAAGCCTCTATCGAACGTGAATTCCGCCCAAGCATCGAAACGACGGAACGTAATGTCCGCTATAAAGGCTGGCAAAAAGCGGTGGCACGCGTTCGTTCGTGGGAAGATCACGACGAATAATCGTCAGAGATTACCGCCAACACCACTTTCTGAAACTCCCCGCATGGGGAGTTTTTTATGCCTGTACCCCGTTGTGCTAAAATCGCTCCACAGATGAGCCCTGCCTCACCGACCTCTTTTTTTCTTTCTACAGGCTTTCCAATGAAACGTGAATTAGCAATCGAGTTCTCCCGCGTGACCGAAGCTGCCGCACTCGCCGGTTATAAATGGCTGGGCCGGGGTGATAAAAACCTCGCCGACAATGCTGCCGTTCAGTCCATGCGCATCATGCTCAACAAAGTTGATATCGACGGCACTATCGTCATTGGCGAAGGGGAAATCGATGAAGCACCAATGCTGTATATCGGTGAAAAGGTCGGTACCGGTAACGGCGATGCGGTAGATATCGCGGTCGATCCAATTGAAGGTACGCGTATGACCGCAATGGGGCAATCCAATGCGCTGGCCGTTCTGGCCGTGGGCGATAAAGGGTCGTTTCTCAACGCGCCAGACATGTACATGGAAAAAATCGCTGTCGGACCGGGTGCCAAAGGCGCTATCGATCTGAATCTGACGCTGGCTGAGAACCTGGTCAATATCGCCAGAGCGCTGGATAAGCCACTGACCGAACTGACTGTCGCTGTGCTGGCGAAACCTCGGCATGACGACGCTATCCGTGAAATGCTGGCATCAGGCGTGCGTGTGTTCGCGTTCCCGGACGGTGACGTGGCAGCAACTATTCTGACCTGTATGCCGGAAAGCGAAGTGGATGTGTTGTACGGCATCGGCGGCGCACCGGAAGGTGTGATTTCCGCTGCGGTGATCCGCGCGCTGGATGGCGATATGCAGGGTCGTTTACTGGCGCGTCATGACGTGAAAGGTGATACGCCGGAAAACCGCCGCATGGGTGAAGATGAACTGGCGCGTTGCCAGGCGATGGGGATTGAAGCCGGTAAAGTGCTGCTGCTTGATGATATGGCGCGCAACGATAACGTGATTTTCTCCGCAACCGGCATTACCAAAGGCGATCTGCTGGAAGGCATCAGCCGCAAGGGAAATATGGCGACCACTGAGACACTGCTGATCCGCGGTAAATCCCGCACCATCCGCCGCATCCGCTCGACGCATTATCTCGACCGTAAAGACGCCGCACTGCACGAATTTATTATCTGACCGGACGCCTGATAGACAAAAAGCAGAGCTCAGGCTCTGCTTTTTTTATGTGCCGGACGCGGTTTCAGACCGTGTGACCCTGCTCCTGATGACGGTTTGACATCGGCCACCAGCACAGCAAAATCAGTACCGCCATCGCAAACATCAGTAAACCCAGACTGAACTGACCGGTTTGCGGCAGCATAGCGGACATCCATGCCACCAGACCTGATCCCATATTCTGTAAGCCACCGACCAGCGCACCTGCCGCACCCGCCAGATATGGGAAAGGCTCCATCGCTCCGGTGGTCGCCAGCGGGAATAACATGCCTGCGCCGAAGAAGAACAGCGAGGCGGGAACGATCAGCGTCCAGATATTCATAATGCCCAGCCAGCCCGGTATCCACATCGCCAGCCCGGCCAGCAGACAACTGATGACCGAATGCCACATCAGTTGCTGGAAACTTTTCTCCGTGCGACCGGCATACCAGGCACCGAAAAATGCTGCAGGAATAGGCAGGATAAACAGGATACTGACCATCACGCCGCTCAGCCCGAGAACGCCACCCATCAGCACTCCGCAGCTGGCTTCGAATACTGCCACACCAGCCAGTGCGCCCACCAGCATCACCAGATAACGGCTGAAATTGGCGTCTGCCAGCAATAACCGCAGGCTGGCGAGCATTTTGCGCGGCGGATTATCAGCCGTGAATTCCGGACGCGTTTCCGGCAACCAGCGGTACATTGAAAACGCCACGCCCGCACACAGAATTAACAAAAACCCAAAACTGGCGCGCCAGCCCAGCCACGCCGACAACGCTCCGCCGATAACGGGCGCCAGCAGCGGGCTCACCAGAATGCCCATATTCAGCAGGCTGTTGGCATGACGCAACGCGCCACCGTTGTATAAATCACGCGGCATGGTTCGTGCCATCACGCCTGCCACGCCGGTGCCCAGCCCCTGAACCGCACTGGCCAGGATCAGCATATTCAGACTGGTTGACATCATCGCGCCCGCCGCACCAATCAGGAAAATCATCAGACCGGTCAGGATCACCGGTTTACGCCCGACGTTATCGGAGAGCGGGCCGTAAATCAGCTGCGAGCCACCGTACGTCAGCAGATAGGCCGCCATCACACGCTGTACCGCACCGGGCTTAACCGCCAGACTGGTTGCCATATCCGCGATATTCGGCACATAAATGGTCTGCGCCATCTGGCCCACGGCAACCAGTAAAATCAGCATTACAAGCAGGTGAAAGTTTTCCAGTTTTTTCATTTTTCAGTTCATTATCAGACAGTGTTGTAAAAGGGCAGAACAAATAACCAGTAAAATTAACCGGAGGTGCGGCGGCGCATAAGTTAACAAATTAAGATGAATAAGCGAGTGTCGCGGTGAACTCTGCCGTCTTCTGAGTGGCAGCCGGAAAAGCCAGCGGTGTAACGCTGGGTGTACGAAATCGATACCGGCTAACGGGAGCTGAACAGGCTGATAACATTTAACCGATAAGGGATCCGAAAAATTTGAAATAAAATCAGGCCTCAATTTCGGTATTCATGAATAGATCAGGAACAACGGGAGTTTTTATGGCTGATTGGGTGACGGGAAAAGTCAAAAAAGTTGAGCACTGGACAGACAATTTGTTCAGCATCACGATCAATGCACCGGTCGATCCTTTTACCGCAGGCCAGTTCGCTAAACTCTCACTGGATATCGATGGCGAGCGGGTTCAGCGCGCCTATTCGTATGTGAATCCCCCTTCCAGCAATGAACTGGAGTTCTATCTGGTCAATGTGCCGGAAGGAAAGCTCAGCCCGCGCCTGCACGTTATGCAACCGGGTGACGAAATAAATATCACCAAAGAAGCCGCGGGTTTTTTCGTGGTTGAAGAAGTACCTGAATGCGACACGTTATGGATGCTGGCAACCGGTACGGCTATCGGGCCATATTTGTCGATTTTGCAGGAAGGATTGGGGCTGGAGCGGTTCAAAAATATTGTTCTGGTTCATGCGGCGCGCTTCGCGGCAGACCTGAGTTATCTGCCCATGATGCAACAGCTTCAGCGCCGCTATGAAGGCAAATTACATATTCAGACCGTGGTCAGCCGCGAGGAAATTTCCGGCTCGCTGACCGGTCGCGTACCTGCGCTGATTGAAAGCGGCGCGCTGGAAACCGCTGTCGGCCTGAAGATGCTTGCTGACGACAGCCACGTGATGCTGTGCGGAAATCCGCAGATGGTGCGCGATACCCAGCAAATCCTGAAAGACACACGAGGTATGCGCAAACATCTCAAACGTAAGCCTGGCCATATGACCAGCGAGCATTACTGGTAAATCTGTGACCGCAAAACTAGCGGAATTTCACGTCGTCCGGTTCCGGGCCAAAACGATTTGTGCCCGGTGTCCCGACAAAAGCACCGCAATCGATAATCAGCATGATGAAAATCACCGACGGTGCCAGACGGCCTAATACCCAGCTCCACGTTTGTGGCATCGCCGCAGCCCAGTTACCGGCCACCAGCATCCACGCCAGCACAAACAGCAATGCCCACCAGGCGGATTTATTGCGGTCATGCAATCTTTTCACCAGTACCGCAGCCGTCGGCCACAGTAAAACCACCAGCGCAAAACCGGCCGTCTGGTAGGTAATCCATTCCTGAGCGGCAAAAAAGAAATCAGCCACCATCAGAATTAGCCAGCTGACTATCCAGAACCAGAAATCGCGGCGACCCAGGCGGCCGTTAAAAGAAAACAGTGCATGCTGTAACGTCATTGACAGTCCGTTCCGTAAAGTACAATGGGAGTAAAATGTTAAATCACGCGGAGTGTAACCCACAGGCAACGGCGGCGAGAATCTTTACGCTCTCCTTTTGACATTACCCCTCATTCCCCGCTTTAATCGGTCTGTTGAAACAAAATAAGACACGCCCTATGACTGTTGCTCATTCTTTATTACGACTGGCGCTGCCCGCGCTGCTGATGCTGGCCGGCCAGAATATCGCGCTCGCCGATCCGCCGACCGATCACTCCGGCGCGGAAGAAATGCCAAAGGCACCTTACCTGCTTGCCGGTGCGCCGACCTTTGAAACGACGCTGATTAATTTCCGCGCCAAATACAATGAAGCTAATCCAGCTCAGCAGATTGGCGAATTTCGTTCTATCAGCGATAAATCCGCGAACAGTTCCCTGACCCGCGCCGCCAGCAAGATTAACGAAAATCTGTATGCCTCGACTGCGCTGGAAAAAGGAACAGGCAAAATCAAAACGCTGCAAATCACCTACCTGCCGATTCAGGGGGCGGAAGAAAAAGCCGCCCGCACGCTGGCGATAAGCTACATGGCGAACCTGATGCGCCAGTTTGACGCCACGCTTTCTGTGCCACAAAGCGTGGCGAAAGTAACGTCAATGATTGAGAAAGGTAAAGGCCAGCAGTTTTATAAGCAGGAAGTGGGCGCGGTACGTTTTGTGATTTCAGACAATGGCGAAAAAGGTCTGACATTCGCCGTGGAGCCGGTAAAGCTGGCGCTGGCTGAGCCGTGAGATGACGGCTTTTAATGACAAAAAGCAAAGCCTTTACGTCCAATGATCTCTATACTGTTGCACAGGTAATCTGCTTATTTGGCAGAAATTTTAATCGACACTCGCGTCCCCTTTTGGAGGAAAAAACATGCGACATCCATTAGTGATGGGTAACTGGAAGCTTAACGGCAGCACCCACATGGTTAACGAACTGATTGCAGCTCTGCGTACTGAACTGAGCACAGTTGTAGGTTGTGGCGTTGCGATTGCTCCACCAGAAGTTTACCTGTCACAGGCTAAACACGCTCTGGCTGGCAGCCGTATCGCGCTGGGTGCTCAGAACGTTGATGCTAACCTGTCCGGCGCATTCACCGGTGAGATCTCTGCCGATATGCTCAAAGACATCGGTGCGCAGTACATCATCATCGGTCACTCAGAACGCCGCACTTATCACAAAGAAAGCGACGAATTCATCGCGAAGAAATTCGGTGTACTGAAAGAAGCGGGCCTTATCCCTGTTCTTTGCATCGGTGAAACTGAAGCAGAAAACGAAGCTGGCAAAACTGAAGCCGTTTGCGCTAAGCAACTGGACGCGGTTCTTAACACTCTGGGTGCAAAAGCATTCGAAGGCGCAGTTGTCGCTTACGAACCCGTGTGGGCGATCGGTACCGGTAAATCTGCAACTCCTGCGCAAGCTCAGGCAGTTCACAAATTTATCCGTGACCACATCGCGAAACAAGATGCTGCGGTTGCTGAACAAGTGATCATCCAGTACGGCGGTTCCGTGAATGCTGCTAACGCTGCTGAGCTGTTCACCCAGCCAGACATCGATGGCGCACTGGTTGGCGGCGCATCACTGAAAGCTGATGCTTTCGCCGTGATCGTGAAAGCTGCTGCTGAAGCTAAACAAGCGTAAGCCTGTTTCTTCTGTGCATAAGAAAACCCCGGCATGCCGGGGTTTTATTTTTTTGTTTGCAAAAGAGCTGCTTGCAAAAACCTTGTTTACAAAAGACGACTAACGTTTGCTGATTTGGTCAAAAATACCGTCTGTCGCGAAATGCTCTTTCTGAGCCTGTGCCCAAGTTCCGGCCACCTGATCAATGGTGAACAGTTTCAGTTTCGGGAATTCAGAAGCGAATTTCTTCTCAACTTCCGGATCACGCGGACGGTAATAGTTTTCTGCCGCGATAGTCTGACCTTCCGGTGAATACAGGTATTTCAGATAGGCATCCGCCACGGTGCGCGTATCGCGTTTATCTACGACTTTATCGACCACAGAAACCGTTGGCTCTGCCAGAATTGATTCACTTGGCGTCACGATTTCAAACTTGTCTTTACCGACTTCTTTAGTCGCCAGCAGCGCTTCGTTTTCCCACGCAATCAGCACATCGCCGATACCGCGCTCAACGAACGTATTGGTTGCGCCACGTGCGCCGGAATCCAGCACTTCCACGTTTTTATACAATGCTTTCACGAAATCCTGAGCCTTCGCTTTGTCATTGTTGTTGTGATGCAGGGCATAACCCCAGGCAGCCAGATAGTTCCAGCGCGCACCGCCTGATGTTTTAGGGTTCGGCGTAATGATCGAGATACCCGGTTTGATCAAATCATTCCAGTCGTGAATTTGTTTCGGGTTGCCTTTACGGACCAGGAACACAATGGTGGACGTGTAAGGCGCAGAGTTATCCGGCAGACGGGTGATCCAGTTTTTATCGATGCGGCCACGTTCGGCAATCGCATCAACGTCATACGCCAGTGCCAGCGTCACCACATCCGCTTCAATACCATTGATTACAGACGTCGCTTGTTTGCCGGAACCGCCATGCGACTGGCGCACGGTCACGGTATCGCCGGTTTTAGCCTGCCAGTATTTGCTGAACGCTTTGTTGTATTGTTCATAGAACTCACGCGTAGGATCGTACGACACGTTCAGAATCTGAATATCTTTGGCAATTGCTCCGGTTGCCACCAACAGTAATCCCAAACCTACAGCCCATTTACGCATCGCACTCTCCCGAGATAGTTTCTATGGATTTCATTTATTTGTTCGTTAGGGAGAGCGTGCCAGATAAAAATGAAACGTATAAAGAATAAAAGGTTTTTTTCTATTACTTTCTGGAATAACCAAAATGGAGGCGAAAAAAAACCTCCCGCAAAGGAGGTTCTTTCAAACGCGTAATCAGCTGTATCAGAACAGTTTTTTCGCCGTGTCGTACCAGTCTTCTTTAAATTTGCTTTTCTTGTTCTCTGGCGCGATACAAACCGAGATGAGTTCGTGAACCATTTTCTCGTTCTCAACACCGACGCAGAAACCGCCCTGAGAATAATCGCGGCCTTCTTCCAGAAGCAGATCAACAGCATAAGCGCCCATGCGGGATGCTAAAATGCGGTCGTAAGCGACCGGGGCACCACCACGCTGGATATGACCCAATACAGTGCCACGCGTTTCGCGGCAGGTTTCTTTCTCGATGTATTTGGCCAGCTCTTCGATGTTATCTAACTTCTCAGTGATAGCGACGATCGCGTGTTTTTTGCCTTTCGCGATGCCTGCTTTGATTTCAGCAACCAAATCATCACGTTTGAATTCAACTTCAGGGATGGCAATAAATTCACAACCACCGGCAATCGCCGCAGCCAAGGTCAGATCACCGCAATAACGGCCCATGACTTCAACGATAGAGATACGCTGGTGGGAAGAGGAGGTATCGCGCAGACGGTCAATCGCTTCCACTACGGTGCCAAGCGCCGTGAAGAAACCGATGGTGTAGTCAGTACCGGCAACGTCGTTATCGATTGTGCCTGGCAGGCCGATACAACGGATGCCGCCTTCTTTGGTCAGCAAGTCTGCGCCCGCATAAGAACCGTCACCACCGATAACCACCAGGCCATCGATACCGCGGTCTTTCATATTCTGCAGAGCAACTTTACGCATTTCCGGGTCACGGAATTCCGGGAAACGAGCTGAACCCAGGAAAGTACCACCACGGTTGATCATGTCTGAAACGCTGTAGCGATCCAGTTTGCGCATACGGTTTTCATACATGCCGAGGTAGCCATCTTCAATTCCGTAGACTTCCAAATCTGCAGATAAAGCGGAACGAACAACGCCACGGATCGCAGCATTCATGCCTGGGGCATCGCCACCACTTGTCAGTACACCAATTTTTTTGATCATGACTACCTCTGAACTTGTAGATGCAATTTCTTAAGAATCTTGAGCCTGCCTGTTGGGCGAGTTTTTCTTGTGCAGCCAAAAGGGCTTACTAGCGTTTGAGCCTATAGTATAACAAAACACCGGTGCTGAATTGATTCAAGTCAGCAAGAATACGCATACACTGCTCTGTACTTCGCAATTTACTGATTCATACGGCTTTTACAAGATATTTCCAGTTCGTTACGCGCAGATTTCCACCTTGTTAATTTCCGCTTCTGTGAACCCATCCCGAATTGAAGGCAAAAAAAACCCCACCTTTCGGCGGGGGAAGACAGGGATGGTGTCTATGGCAAGGAAAAACAGGGATCTTACTCGGTCGTGCTGGTACTACTCGTCTTCTGGGCAGAAGAAGGTTGTAAGCCAGATAACTGCATCTGCATCTGTTGCATGCGCTGCTGGTGTTTCTGGTTTAGTACATCTTTTTGCTCAGGCGTCAGCAGATTAAACATCTGGTTGCGGATGCGGGCCATTTCGACCTGGCGATCCACCTGTTCCTGAGCCATTAATTCGGCTTGTGCCCGGACTGCGGCCTGATCAAACTTTTCGGCAGTAACCAACCTGTGCATCGTTTCTATCTGTTCTACATTTACATGAGGCAGATCTTTACGAGCCTGATGCATCAGGTCACGCATTTGCTGGCGCTGCTGCTCAGTGAGATTTACACCATCAAACATGGTGTTGCGTTCCTGAGGCTTATCCAACATCGTGCTATCATGTTCTGCTGGCATCGCCGACACTGGTTTTGCGCCATCTGCTAAAACGACACCTGAACTCAGCGTCAGAAGCGTGGCCAAACCGAATGAAGCTGCCTTAAACATCACATACTCCTAAAGTCTTTATCGCTTAATCGCGAATCATTGAAAAGCAGTCTAAACCTGCTGCTGCAAACAAGCGTCAGTGCTTGTAAAAGTACGTAAAGTCATGGAATAGCGGCAATTGATGACGTATTTTGCGTCTAGAGGTAAATACAATGAATAAAATTTTGTTGGTTGATGACGACCGTGAACTGACTTCACTTTTGAAAGAATTGCTCGAAATGGAAGGCTTTAATGTTGTGGTGGCTTACGACGGTGAGCAGGCATTAGAGAAAGTCGATAATACCATCGATCTTCTGTTACTTGACGTGATGATGCCGAAGAAAAACGGCATTGAAACCCTTAAAGAATTACGCCAGCGCCACCAGACGCCAGTGATTATGTTAACCGCTCGTGGCAGTGAATTAGACCGTGTCCTTGGCCTCGAATTGGGTGCCGATGACTATCTGCCAAAACCGTTTAATGACCGCGAACTGGTTGCCCGTATCCGGGCGATGTTGCGCCGTTCCAACTGGAGCGAACAACAGCAAACCAATGAGAACAACGGTTCACCGACGCTGGAAGTCGATGGCTTACAGCTCAATCCGGGCCGTCAGGAAGCCAGCTTTAACGGCGAAGCACTTGATTTAACCGGTACGGAATTTACCCTGCTGTATTTACTGGCAAAACATCTCGGACAGGTCGTTTCCCGCGAACATCTGAGCCAGGAAGTATTGGGTAAACGCCTGACGCCGTTTGACCGTGCGATTGATATGCACATTTCTAATTTACGCCGTAAATTGCCCGATCGTCAGGACGGACATCCGTGGTTTAAAACCTTGCGCGGACGCGGTTATCTGATGGTTTCTGCTTCATGATAAACAGCCTTACGGCACGTATTTTTGCCATTTTCTGGTTCACATTGGCCCTGGTGCTAATGCTGGTATTGATGGTGCCGAAACTCGATTCACGCCAGATTACGCCGTTGCTCGATAACGAACAACGGCAGGGCCTGATGATTGAACAGCACGTAGAAGCTGAGCTGGCGACCGATCCTGCCAATGATTTGATGTGGTGGCGCAGGTTGTTCCGCGCTATCGACAAATGGGCACCGCCGGGTCAGCGTTTGTTGCTGGTCACCAGCGAAGGGCGCGTCATTGGCGCTCAGCGCAATGAAATGCAGATCGTGCGTAACTTTATCGGCCAGTCCGATAATTCCGATCGTCCTAAAAAGAAAAAATATGGTCGGGTGGAAATGGTCGGGCCTTTCTCCGTTCGTGACGGCGAAGACAACTACCAGCTCTACCTGATGCGCCCTGCCAGCAGTTCTCAGTCTGATTTTATCAATCTGATGTTCGACCGCCCTCTGCTTTTGTTAATCGTCACCATGCTTATCAGCGCCCCGCTGTTACTCTGGCTGGCGTGGAGCCTGGCAAAACCTGCGCGTAAGTTGAAAAACGCCGCAGATGACGTTGCACGCGGTAATCTTAAGCAGCATCCGGAACTTGAAGCAGGTCCCCAGGAATTTCTCGCAACGGGTGCCAGTTTCAACCAGATGGTCAGCGCACTTGAACGGATGGTGACGGCCCAGCAACGGCTGATTTCTGATATCTCTCACGAATTGCGTACTCCGCTGACTCGTCTCCAGCTGGCCACCGCGCTGATGCGCCGTCGTCATGGTGAAGGGAAAGAGCTGCAACGCATTGAAAATGAAGCGCAACGTCTTGATGGCATGATCAATGACTTACTGGTGTTATCACGCAGTCAGCATAAAAATGAGCTGTCGCGCGAAACCCTGAAAGCCAATGAACTGTGGGAAGGTGTGATTGATGATGCGCAGTTTGAAGCCGAACAGATGGGCAAAACTCTGGAGGTTACGTCTCCTCCTGGCCCATGGAAACTGATCGGCAATGCTGCGGCGCTCGACAGTGCACTGGAGAATATTGTGCGTAACGCCCTGCGTTATTCGCACCATCACATTGCGCTGAATTTCGCCCACGACAGTGAAGGGATCACCATCACCGTTGATGACGATGGTCCGGGCGTGAGTGAAGAAGATCGTGAGCAGATTTTCCGTCCGTTCTACCGCACTGATGAAGCGCGCGATCGTGAATCCGGGGGTACCGGCCTTGGGCTGGCTATCGTGGATACCGCAGTACAGCAGCACAGAGGCAAAGTCAAAGCCGAGGACAGCCCGCTGGGCGGCCTTCGTTTGATCATCTGGCTGCCGCTGCACCAGCGTTAAGTTTCTGCTATTCTGCGTCCCTCTATCAGGGGGACGCATGCTTAACATCGTTTTATTTGAACCAGAAATCCCGCCAAATACCGGCAACATTATACGCCTGTGTGCCAACACTGGCTGTCAGCTTCACCTCATCGAACCTTTAGGTTTCGGCTGGGACGATAAACGTCTGCGCCGCGCAGGGCTCGATTACCATGAATTCGCCCATATTAAGCATCACGTCAATTATGACGCGTTCCTTGGCAGCGAGAATCCGCAACGTCTTTTCGCACTGACCACCAAAGGTACGCCAGCGCACAGCGCCGTCAGCTATCAGGATAATGATTTCCTGCTGTTCGGCCCGGAAACCCGTGGCCTGCCGGCAACCATTCTGGATAATCTGCCCGCTCAGCATAAAATCCGCATTCCAATGCTCGCAGAAAGCCGCAGCATGAATTTGTCGAATGCCGTTTCAGTGGTGGTGTATGAAGCCTGGCGCCAGCTGGGATATCCGGGCGCATTGCTGAAAGAATAGATTTGCCTGAATTGAAAGATGGCATGCAGATCCATGCCATCTGAAAACGCCTGTCAGATACCGTCGCCGAATTCAAAACCCTGCGCAATACCGTTGAAATGCTGATCCATATCCATGGAAGGACGCTCGCTTTCCGGTCGTCCGACAATACGTGCCGGCACACCCGCAGCCGTAGTGTGCGGAGGAACTGACTGCAACACGACTGAACCCGCCCCGATTTTCGCGCCAGCACCCACCTCGATATTACCGAGGATTTTCGCGCCAGCGCCAATCATGACACCTTCACGGATTTTAGGGTGGCGATCACCGCAGGTTTTGCCGGTACCGCCGAGCGTGACAGACTGCAAAATCGAAACGTCATTCTCGACCACGGCAGTTTCACCGATGACAATACCGGTTGCATGGTCAAACATAATGCCGCAGCCAATACGTGCCGCCGGATGAATATCTACACCAAATGACACTGAAATCTGATTCTGGAAGTAAATCGCCAGTGCTTTGCGATCCTGCTTCCACAGCCAGTTACCGATACGGTAAGCCTGAAGCGCGTGGAAGCCTTTCAGATAAAGCAGCGGAGTCGAATATTTATCGACTGCCGCATCGCGCTGATGGACAGCCAAAATGTCGCGGGCAGCGGACAAAATCATTTGCTCGTCGTTACGATAGGCTTCTTCGACCACTTCACGAATAGCCATCGCGGGCATAATCGGATTGCCCAGCTTGTTGGCCAGAATGTAGCTCAACGCGCCGCCCAGCGTTTCATGTTTTAGCAATGTCGCATGGAAAAAACTTGCCAGCATCGGTTCACACTCAGCCAGTGCTCTCGCTTCTGATTTAATGTTATTCCAGACCAGCTCTAATTCTTCTAGCGACATCACTTTTCCTTACGACTTTGCAAGTTCGGGTAATAAAAAGCCGCCCTGTCGGATGTACCAACAAGGTGGCTATACTTTATACGCCTTTCAGTGGCTGTGTTTTTCGTCCTTGCTCGCACGGGCAAGCAAACTGATCGCTGCCTCACGCGCATCTTTACCGCAGTACAATACCTGGTAAATCTGTTCTGTGATTGGCATTTCAACGTTATTACGCTGCGCCAGAGCCCGTACTTCTTTGGTATTGCGATAGCCTTCAACAACCTGGCCAATGGTGTCCTGAGCAGTCTGAACATCCTTGCCTTGCCCCAGCATAATGCCAAAGCGGCGGTTGCGGGACTGGTTGTCTGTGCAGGTTAACACCAAATCACCCAAGCCTGCCATGCCCATAAATGTCGCAGGATCGGCGCCTAAAGCGGCACCTAAGCGCGTCATTTCAGCCAGACCACGGGTAATCAGCGCGGTTCTCGCATTGGCGCCAAAGCCAATGCCATCCGACATTCCGGCTCCAATTGCGATGACGTTTTTAATCGCCCCGCCCAGCTGAACGCCGATAAAATCGGGGTTGCTGTAAACACGGAAGCTTTTGCCACAATGCAGTAATTGCTGCAAATCTTCGGCAAATGTCACATCGGTAGCAGCCAGAGAGATTGCCGTCGGCATGCCCGCAGCTAGCTCCTTGGCGAATGTCGGACCTGAAACCACAGCTAACGGTATAGCATCGCCGAGTTCTTCGCGTGCGACATCCTGCAACAGACGGCCGGTTTCGGCTTCCAGTCCTTTCGTCGCCCATACCACACGTGCATCTGGGCGCAAATGGGGTTTCAGCTGACGCAGTACGTCACCAAATACATGGCTTGGCACCACAACCAGCACATTACGGCTGGCCGCTAACGCGACAGAAAGATTGGTTTCGAGCAACAGGTTATCGGGGAATGGAACATCAGGAAGGAATTCCTGATTACAGCGGGCACGCTGTAAGGCGTTGATGTGGTCGGGATTATGTCCCCACAGCACAACGGGATGGCCATTTCTGGCGAGAGTAATCGCTAAAGCGGTGCCGTACGAGCCGGCACCGATTACTGTCATTGACGCATTGACGGTTTTCATCAGGCATCCTGATGCGGTTCAGCACCTTCGCCTTCAGCTTGCTGTTGCAGATAGTTCATGAACAGAGCGTCAAAGTTAACAGGTGCCAGGTTCAGTTGCGGGAAGGTACCGCGGGAAACCAGGCTGGTGATGCACTCACGGGCATACGGGAACAGAATGTTCGGGCAATATGCACCCAGGCAATGCGCCATCTGGTTGCCATCAATACCGGAGATAGTGAAGATACCACCTTGCTGAACTTCACACAGGAACGCAGTTTCGTCGCCCAGGGATGAAGTTACGGTCACACGCAAGACAACTTCATATACGCCTTCGGCCAGCTGGCTGGAAGCGGTATCAAGATCCAGTTTAACTTCTGGCTGCCAGTCTTGCTGGAAAACCTGAGGCGCATTTGGCGCTTCAAAAGAAATGTCTTTGGTGTAAATACGTTGGATCTGGAAAGCCATCTCGGTGTTATTTTGTTCTGACATGTGAGTAGTACCCTCGGGTTAATAGTCCTTTTAAACACTTGATGAAAAACCGCAGTGGCCTCTATTAACCCAGTAACGGGTCAAGACCACCGCGTGCATCAAGCGCATGTAAATCATCACAACCGCCAACGTGCTGTCCATCGATAAAAATCTGAGGAACGGTTGAACGACCGCTGCGCGCGATCATTTTTTCACGTTTTTCTGCGTCACCATCGATAGCGATTTCATCGAATGAAACGCCTTTGCTGTTAAGCAAAGCTTTCGCACGATGGCAGTAAGGGCAGGTTGCCTTGGTGTAGATTTCAATTTTTGCCATGGGTTCCACCTCAGAGTCGTAGAATTTAATGCCGTAGCGGTTATCTGAACGTCTAATCTTTAGCGCGAACTATTTACCGCGAACTAAAGGCAGGTTTTCACCGCTCCAGCCGCTGATGCCTTCTTTGAGTGTGAATACACGCTCAAAACCGGCAGCAATCAGGCCTTCAGCCGCAGTACGGGAAGTTTGGCCAGTAGCACACACCACGATCACTGGCTGTGCTTTGTGTTTAGTCAGTTCACCCAGATTGTTGTTTTTGATGTCAGCAGACAACACATTCTGTGATTCAGCGATGTGGCCTTTGCGGAATTCTTCACGCGCGCGAACATCGACAACGATGGCATCTTCTTTATTAATCAGGCGTGTTGCTTCGCCACGGGTGATCTCTTTTACTTTAGAGAAACGTGTTTTAAAGGTGGTCACAATTACTGCAATCAGTAACGCAACCCACGCCAGGCTGAGAACCGGATGCGCACTGATGAACGGCATAATATCTTGCATGGGGTGTAGCAACTCCCGTCAGTTGGGGGAAAATTCAAGGCTTCAGAGTATACCTGCGCGCCGGAGCAATTACAGCCAGTAAGCGCGGGCGAATGCCACAATCTGCGGCACGTCTCGGAAAATTAACACGCCTTTATGCCGAAAGTTAACCCTCACCTCGCCTCATCTTTGATCTCCTCCGGCTATTCACATCCCGCACTGGGGTAAAATCTGCCAGCTCAAATGCCTTTAGCCGCGCCTGTTTACGCTGTTTCAGCGGGCGAGCCTATTGAGCATTTCATCTTTTAAACTGAGGTCAATTGACATGTCGAGCAACAAAAAACCGATGGTTCTGGTGATTCTGGACGGCTACGGACATCGCGAAGAGCAACAAGATAACGCGATCCTGAACGCCAAAACGCCGGTGATGGATAACCTGTGGGCCAATAACCCGCACACGCTTATCGCCGCCTCTGGGTTGGATGTCGGCCTGCCTGACGGTCAGATGGGCAACTCCGAAGTCGGCCATGTCAATTTAGGTGCGGGCCGCATCGTGTATCAGGATCTCACCCGTCTGGATAAAGAAATCAAAGAAGGTGATTTCTTTAATAATAGCGTACTGACCGGGGCAGTTGATCGCGCAATCAGCGCTGGCAAAGCAGTTCACATTATGGGGCTGTTGTCCGCAGGCGGCGTTCACAGCCACGAAGACCACATTATGGCGATGGTGGAACTTGCACATCGTCGCGGCGCAAAAGCGATTTACCTGCACGCTTTCCTTGATGGCCGTGATACGCCACCACGTAGCGCAGAAGCCGCCCTGAAACGCTTCTCTGAGAAATTCGCGCAAATTGGCGCCGGTCGTATTGCATCTATCGTCGGTCGTTATTACGCGATGGATCGTGATAACCGCTGGGACCGCGTGCAGCTGGCTTACGATTTGATGTCTCAGGCCAAAGGCGCATTCACCGCTGATAACGCGCTTGCAGGTCTGCAGGCCGCATATGCCCGCGATGAAAACGATGAATTCGTGAAACCTACCGTATTGCAGGCAGCAGGTGAAGAATCTGCCGCGATCCATGACGGCGATGCAATGATATTCATGAACTTCCGTGCTGACCGTGCCCGTGAAATCACCCGCGCCTTTATCAATCCGGATTTCGACGGCTTTGCCCGTGATAAAGTGATTAACTTCGGCGATTTCATCATGCTGACCGAATACGCTGCCGACATCAACGCCGCCTGTGCTTACCCACCAGCATCACTAAAAAATACCCTCGGCGAATGGCTGATGGCGCACGGCAAAACGCAGCTGCGTATTTCCGAAACCGAAAAGTACGCGCACGTTACCTTCTTCTTTAACGGTGGTATGGAAGACTCATTTGAAGGCGAAGACCGTATTCTGGTGAAATCCCCGAACGTGGCAACCTACGACCTGCAACCGGAAATGAGCTCGGTTGAACTGACGGAAAAACTCCTCGGCGCGATTGCGAGCGGCAAATACGACACCATTATTTGTAACTATCCGAATGGCGATATGGTCGGTCATACCGGCGTTTACGACGCTGCGGTGAGCGCCGTTGAAGCACTCGATAATTGCGTTGCCCAGGTTGTTGATGCCGTGAAAGCCGTTGGTGGTCAGTTGCTGATCACCGCCGACCACGGCAACGCAGAACAAATGCGTGACCCGGCGACAGGTCAGGCGCATACCGCACACACCAGTCTGCCAGTGCCGTTAATCTATATCGGCGGGAATGCACAAGCGGTTGAAGGCGGTAAATTGTCCGATATCGCACCAACGATGCTTTCTCTGATGGGCATGGAAATTCCGGCAGAAATGAGCGGCAAACCGCTGTTTATCGCGCGTTAATTTCTCTTAAAGCTCGGTTAAAAAGGCGTGCTGACACCCGTTGGTACGCCTTTTTTGTTTGTGCATCAGCCGGTTGATTAGTGTTACGATACGATAAGGGACAGCCATATTGTCTATCATCCACGGTCGACAAGCGGAAAAAAGTTTGAGCAAATTCATTCATTTCAGCCTGATGAGAACCCGCCTTTCCGCTCAGGACAAGGCCGTATCTGCTTTCCCATCTTCAGCCTTATTGCTTTGCGCCTCTTTACTCTCTCTTTCTGTGAGTGTGCATGCTGACGACAATAAAGATCAGCTCAAAACCATTCAGCAAAACATCGCGGAAAAAGAAAAAAACGTAAAACAGCAGAAACAACAGCGCGGCACCCTGTTGCAACAATTGCAGGCGCAGGAAAAAACCATTTCCTCTGCCAGCAGCCAGCTTCGCGGAACTCAGTCAACGCTCACCACGCTCAGCAAAGACATTGCCAGTCTGAATGCCTCAATAGATAAATTGCAGAAACAGCAAAAGACTCAGGAAGAGATCCTGGCAAAACAACTCGATGCGGCATTCCGTATCGGACAACATAAAGGCTTGCAGTTGCTGCTCAGCGGTGAAGAAAGTGACCGCAATGAGAGGATCCTGGCGTATTTCGGTTATCTGAATACCGAGCGGCAGAAAACAATCGAAGACCTGAAACAGACCCGCACCACGCTGGCTGAACAGCGTGTTTCTTTGCAATCAAAGCAAACACAGCAAAAAAGTCTGCTGACTGAACAGCAAACACAGCAACAAAAACTCGAACAGGCGCGTGCCGCCCGTAAGCAAACCCTTACGGCGCTGGAATCCTCATTGCAAAAAAATGAGCAGAGTCTGACGGAACTGCGAGCCAACGAATCCAGCCTGCAAAACAAAATTGCTGCCGCTGAACGTGCCGCCAAAGCGCGCGCGGAAAAAGAAGCGCGTGAAGCCGCCGCCGTCAGGGCAAAAGAACAGCAAGCGAAAAAATCGGGTTCAACCTACAAACCGACCCAAAGCGAACAGTCACTGATGGCCCGTACCGGCGGTCTGGGGCGTCCATCCGGGCAAAATATGTGGCCGGTTAACGGTTCGTTGATACATCGCTTCGGCGAACAACTACAGGGTGAACTACGCTGGAAAGGCATGGTCATTTCAGCACGCGAAGGCAGTGATGTCCGGGCGATTGCAGACGGACGCGTCATTCTGGCGGACTGGTTGCAGGGCTACGGGCTGGTTGTGGTGATCGACCACGGCAAAGGCGACATGAGTCTGTATGGTTACAACCAGGATGCGCTGGTCAGCGTCGGCGATCAGGTGAGAACCGGTCAGGCTATCGCAAAAGTGGGGAACAGCGGCGGACAAGGCCAGCCATCGCTGTATTTTGAAATTCGTCGTCAGGGCCAGGCAGTAAATCCACAACCGTGGTTGGGAAGATAGCATTGCGATATAAAAAGTCCGTTTTAGCTGCCCTTTGTGGTACTGCGTTTTTCGTTTGTCAGGTTCAGGCAGCGAAATTATCCATCCTGATTGATGACTTTGGTTATCGCCAGCATGAGGAAAACCAGGTACTTCAGATGCCTAAAGCGGTATCGGTTGCGATTTTCCCCAATGCACCAGATTCGCAAATGATGATGAAAAAGGCACATCTTCAGGGGCGCGAAATCCTGATCCATCTGCCGATGGCGCCGCTCAGTAAGCAGCCACTGGAAAAAGATACGCTGACACCTTCTATGAGTCCCGCAGAAGTGAAGCGCATTGTCGATCAGGCCATCAGCAATATCCCGTACGCGATTGGTATCAATAATCATATGGGCAGTGCTATGACATCCAGCCTGAGCGGGATGGAAAACGTCATGCAGGCCATGAATGCCCACAACCTGTTCTTCCTCGACAGCGTGACAATCGGTAATACCAAGTCGGTTCAGGCGGCTCAGGGAACCCGGGTGAAAGTGATTAAGCGCAACGTCTTTTTAGATGATGTGCAGAATGAAGCGGAAATCCGCCATCAGTTTGAACGCGCCATTCAGCTCGCCCGCAGGAATGGTTATGCCATCGCCATCGGTCATCCCCACCCGACCACGGTAAAAGTGCTGCAACAGATGCTGCCGAATTTGCCCTCCGATATCGTTCTTGTGCGGCCAAGTGACCTGCTCAATGAACCGCAGCACAGCGCCCCGGCAAGTAAATCAACCAATAACGTACCGTCGAAACCATCGCGCAAAGGCATCAGCGTCTGCCGCGTAAAACAACCTGCCCCTCAAGTCTATGCCGACAGCATGTTCAAAGTGCTGGGCGAAAGCCTGTCTGCATTGCCGGCAGTGCAACTTGTTGAACGTCAGTATTTAACGTGGACCACATTTTCTAAAAAATAGGATTCACAGACATTGACGGGTGTCAGGTTCCCATTTTCGAAAAAATGGATTTAAAACACCCATACAACATATTGATATGAATGGTTTTATCTTCACAATCAAATAACTAGAGCTTAAGGAATTTGCCTCTTATAATGGGTAGCATATTTTTTTAACCGGGCTGAGCAAGGGCGCTAACCGATGGGACTAGATCGATCTAAAATTCTGCTGCTGGACAGCGGCAAAGAATGGGGAGGTGGCACCAACAGCATGTTGGAGTTGCTGAAAAGAATCGATCGTGAAAAGTTTGAAATCAGTTGCTGCTTTTACAATGATTATGCCCGCGATAACGGCGAAACAATCAGCCAGATACTGAACTCACTCAATGTGCCGGTATTTTTCATTCCGCAATTCAGGCAACCCACCTGGGCGAAAATCAGCAAAGAAATCCTGAGAACGCTGTTTTTCTTTAGCGGAAATTTGCGCCAGAAAGCCATTTATTCTGTCGATAAAATCTGGCGCATTAATCCCAATATCCGCAAGATCCATTCCCTGCTTGAGCTCGGTCAGTTTGATATTTTATATATGAATAATCAGCCCAGCTCTAACGTGGAAGGCTATTATTCGACCGCAGGATTACCGACTGAAATCGTGCAGCACTGTCGCATTGAACCGGTTCTTAACCGGGAGGTTGTGCGCATCGTCAACCGGTTCTGCCACAGCATTATCTCTGTTTCTCAGGGTGTTCAGGAACAACTCCTCAAACGCGGAGTGCGTAAAGAGCTGTGTTTTACCGTATTCAACGGCATTGATATTAATCAGCCCTTGCCAGATGGCGCCAGGATCCGCGAAGAACTGGGCGCAACAGAAGATACCTTCATCTTAGGCAGTATCGGTTCTCTGATTAATCGTAAAGCCCACCACTTTACGTTACTGGCACTGGACAAATTTAACCGCGCATTTCCGGAAGCAAAATGGAAAATGGTGTTTGTTGGTGAAGGCCCGAATTTACGCCGCCTCATTCAGCAAGTGTCGGCGCTGAATATGATGGATAAAGTGGTATTTACAGGCTTCCAAAACAATGCATTGGAATATCTGGCAGCGTTTGACACCTTTATCTTAGGCTCAAAAAGTGAAGGTCTACCTCGGGTGGTTCTGGAATCTATGTTACTGAAAACACCAGTGATAGGGTCGAATGTCACGGGAACTGCCGAGTTGATTAAAAATGCAGAAACCGGAATGCTTTTTGAGTATGGCGATATTGAGATGCTCTTCAATCATATGAAAACGCTGTATCTCAACACCCATTTGCGAAGTGAAATCGCGACGCAGGCCAACCTCACTGTCCGGGAAAAATTTGCGATTGAAAAATATGTCTCTGGCGTAGAAACCGTTTTAAGCAGCGTTAAAAAGAAACAAGGCTGAACATGTTCAAATTTCTAAATCCTAAATATCGTCACATTCTTTCACGCCACAATCTGCCTTATGCCAATACTGTAGTAGCAGGTGCGCCGAAGAACAATATCACTTCAGTCGTCATTCCATCTGCAGGTGCTGACTATATTGAAGAAGCCTGTTTATGCGCGGAATTTGCCAACAAATTCGCGACGCAATTGCAGGAGATTGTCATTGTGACCGATCAGGATGCCAGCCTGTTCCGGCCTCTGCCTGAAAAAGTCAGGATCGTGACACTAAACCCTGAAACTAAAACGGGCGATTACCGCTACAAACAAATTTATCTCAGCCGTCTGATCAAACTGCTGGCGCCTTTGCAGGCGAAAACTGACGGTATTTTGATGATCGATTCAGACCTGAATCTGCTGAAAATGCCAGAAATTCAGCTGCATGAAAACCATATATATTCGAGTTTCCGTCAGGGTAAAATGATTGCCAAACTCGAAGGTTGTGACCCTGAAATCATCCCGGCGTATTACAAAGACAGCGTTCGGCCTTATATTGTTGACCACGTCAACGGCGCATTCTTAGCGGCGACACGTAAAACCTGGGAACGCTTGTGCCCGCTGTGGATTATGTTTTTCAGAGATACCTGGAATATTCTGCCAGATAATCAGCCACCGACGGATCAGTTGCCACTGGCGGCAATGCTCGACACTCTGGATATCAAAAGCGTCAATCTCGGCGACTGGATGAACTGGCCGGTTTCGAAGAAAATTGGCGGTACGCCGTCGGTTATTCCGAAAGAAGTCATTGGTGCGCATGGCGGTTTCCCGCTGACTGAATGGCAAAAATATCTGGTCTCACCAGACAATGAGCTGCTGTTTAAAGGTCAGGATTACACCCGTAAAGTGCGATATCTTACGGATGTAGAGAAACAAAAAGCAGAGCCGGACGCATAAAAACGTCCTTCCGGTCAGACAAAAGCCCGCTATTTCAGCGGGCTTTTTCATGTCTGCGAAAATCAGGTCACCAGTTAAGGATGACTTTGCCGGAATGCCCGGAACGCATCGCATCAAAACCTTTCTGAAATTCATCAATCGGGAAATGATGAGTAATTAACGGCGTGAGATCTAACCCGGACTGGATAAGCGCCGCCATTTTGTACCAGGTTTCAAACATTTCACGGCCGTAGATCCCTTTAATGAACAGGCCCTTGAAAATCACCTGATTCCAGTCGATGGCCATTTCTGTGGAAGGAATGCCGAGCATGGCGATCCGCCCGCCGTGATTCATGGCACTGAGCATGCTTCGAAACGCCGATGGTGCGCCGGACATTTCCAGTCCGACATCAAACCCTTCCGTCATCCCCAGTTCTTCCATAACGTCCGCCAGGCTTTGCTGGCTGACATTGACCGCCCGCGTCACACCCATTTTGCGGGCCAGTTCCAACCGGTATTCGTTCATGTCGGTGATCACTACATGACGTGCGCCGACGTGTTTGCAAATCGCTGCGGCCATAATACCAATCGGACCTGCACCGCTTATCAGCACGTCTTCTCCGACGAGATCAAAAGACAGCGCTGTATGAACCGCGTTGCCCAGCGGATCGAAAATAGCCGCCAGATCATCAGAAATATTGTCCGGAATTTTGAACGCATTGAACGCAGGCAAAACCAGATATTCCGCAAAGGCGCCGGGGCGGTTTACCCCTACACCCTGCGCATTACGACATAAGTGCGTGCGCCCGCCACGGCAGTTGCGGCAATGTCCGCAGGTGATATGGCCTTCACCGGAAACCCGGTCACCGATGCTGAAACCTTTGACTTCCTGCCCGATCCCGACGACTTCGCCGACATACTCGTGCCCGACCACCATCGGTACAGGAATGGTTTTTTGTGACCATGCATCCCAGTTATAAATATGCACATCTGTACCGCAGATGGCCGTTTTGCGGATTTTAATCAGCAAATCGTTATGGCCCATTTCCGGCACCGGCGCATCCGTCATCCAGATGCCTTCTTCACGTTTGAGTTTTGCTAAGGCTTTCATGGAATCTCCTCAGGCGATCACGCCAAGTTTTTTACCGATACGGGTAAAGGCTTCAACCGCCTTTTCGATTTGTTCAGCGCTATGTGCCGCAGACATCTGGGTACGGATACGCGCCTGCCCTTGCGGCACTACCGGATAAAAGAAACCGGTGACATAAATGCCTTCCTGCTGCAAAAGCGCGGCAAATTCTTGTGCTAAACGGGCTTCGCCCAACATGACAGGAATGATGGCGTGATCGGCTCCCGCCAGTGTAAAGCCTGCTACGGTCATTTTTTCACGGAACAATTTGGCGTTACTGAGCAGACGCTCACGCAGTTCGCTGCCTTCTTCGAGCATGGACAGCACTTTGAGAGAGGCCGCAACAATCGAAGGTGCTAAAGAATTGGAGAAAAGATAAGGACGTGAACGCTGACGTAACCAGTCAATGACTTCCTGACGCGCTGCCGTATAACCACCGGAAGCCCCGCCCAACGCTTTGCCGAGCGTACCGGTGATAATGTCTACCCGACCCATTACGTCGCAATATTCGTGAGTACCGCGTCCTTCGGCACCGACAAAACCCACGGCATGAGAATCATCGACCATCACCAGTGCGTCGAAACGTTCCGCCAGGTCGCACACGCCTTTCAGATTAGCAATCACGCCATCCATGGAAAATACGCCGTCGGTTGCAACCAGAATATGCCGGGCACCGTTGTCTTTCGCCTGCTGCAAACGGGCTTCGAGTTCGTCCATATTATTGTTGGCATAGCGATAACGTTTGGCTTTGCACAACCGGACGCCATCGATGATTGATGCGTGGTTAAGCGCATCCGAAATGATGGCGTCTTCTTCGCCAAGCAGCGTTTCGAATAATCCGCCATTAGCATCAAAACAGGAGGAATAAAGGATCGCGTCGTCCATACCGAGAAAATCGGCCAGACGATGTTCGAGCTCTTTATGGGTATCTTGCGTACCGCAGATAAAACGCACAGATGCCATACCAAAACCGTGGCTGTCGAGCCCTTCTTTCGCAGCCCGGAGAAGCTCCGGATGGTTGGCTAATCCGAGATAGTTATTGGCGCAAAAATTGATGACCGGTTTGCCACCCGCGACAGAAACTTCAGCTTGCTGGGGCGTGGTTAAAATGCGTTCTTCTTTAAACAGTCCTTCAACCCGAGCCTGATCGAGCTGGTCTTCCAACTGCCGATAAAACGAAACAGACATACAGTATTCTCCTGAAATGACTCATTCACGGAATACCTTACTAATCTGCATACGAAATAACGATGGAACTGCGCACAATATCTTTGTTTTGCAGCATAGTTCACGCCTTACGGTCTGAAACACAAGAATGCGTGTTATCGGACACCTTCCCAATGTGAGCTTCATAATGAAGTGTTATGATATTACCCAATTACAGGCTGCGCATGGTGCGCGGTTCTTCAAATGAATAAAGGTGGATCCCATGATAATCGTCACTGGCGGCGCTGGTTTTATCGGCAGCAATATTATTAAATCGCTCAATGATATGGGATACCGCGATATTCTGGTGGTTGATAATCTGAAAGACGGCACCAAATTCGTCAATCTGGTTGATCTGGATATTGCGGATTATTGCGACAAAGAAGATTTCATCGCCAGTATCGTTGCAGGCGACGATTTAGGTGATATTGACGCCATTTTCCATGAAGGCGCCTGTTCCTCCACCACTGAGTGGGACGGCAAGTACATGATGGATAACAACTATCAGTACTCTAAAGATATTCTGCATTATTGCCTGGATCGCAGTATTCCTTTCCTCTACGCCTCTTCTGCCGCCACTTATGGCAGCCAGAGCACCAGCTTTGTAGAAGAGCGTAAATACGAGCAGCCGCTGAACGTCTATGGCTATTCGAAGTTCCTGTTTGACCAGTATGTCCGCGAAATTCTGCCACATGCAGAATCTCAGATTTGTGGTTTCCGTTACTTCAATGTCTACGGACCACGTGAAGGCCACAAAGGCAGCATGGCCAGCGTCGCATTCCATCTGAATAACCAGATCAACGCCGGCGAGAACCCGAAATTGTTCTCCGGCAGCGAAGGTTTCAAACGCGATTTCATCTACGTGGGCGACGTGGCTGCGGTAAACCTGTGGTTCTGGCAAAACGGTGTTTCCGGTATTTTCAACTGCGGTACTGGCCGTTCAGAATCCTTCCAGGCTGTGGCAGACGCCGTAGTGGCGTACCACAAATCTGGCGATATCGAATACATTCCTTTCCCGGAAAAACTGAAAGGCCGTTATCAGTCCTTCACTCAGGCCGACATGACCGCGCTGCGCAATGCCGGTTATGACAAACCTTTCAAAACGGTTGCTGAAGGCGTGACGGAATACATGAGCTGGCTTAACCGCACAGTATAAGCCCTGCACATTGAGGAATGGATTAACGGTATGAAAATACTGGTAATTGGGCCGTCATGGGTCGGTGACATGATGATGTCTCAAAGTCTCTACCGCACCCTGAAAGCTACGCATCCGCAAGCACAAATAGACGTGATGGCACCTGCATGGTGCCGTCCTTTGCTCGACCGGATGCCACAAGTCAATCAGGCGCTGGCGATGCCATTGGGCCACGGCGCTCTGGAACTTGGCGAGCGTCGTCGTCTGGGCGTTTCATTACGTGAAACGCATTATGACCGCGCCTATGTTTTGCCTAACTCCTTTAAATCAGCGCTGGTTCCGTTCTTTGCGCGCATTCCTCAACGTACTGGCTGGCGTGGTGAAATGCGCTATGGCCTGCTCAATGATGTGCGGGTACTGGATAAGGCGGCATTTCCGCTGATGGTTCAGCGCTACGCTGCGCTGGGATACGAAGCAGGGCAAATCAAAACGGCGGCTGATCTTCCGCAGCCGATTCTGTGGCCGAAATTACAGGTCGCTGAAGCCGAAATCACTGCCGTCAAAAACGCATTTACTGTCGATAATACACGTCCGTTGATCGGGTTTTGTCCGGGCGCTGAATTCGGCCCGGCCAAACGCTGGCCGCATTATCACTACGCCGTGCTGGCCGAAAAACTCGTCAGCCAGGGCTATCAGGTCGTCCTGTTTGGCTCAGAGAAAGACAATCCGGCAGGGGAACAAATCCGCCTGGCGCTGACCGAAAATGCTCAACCTTTCTGCTTGAATCTTGCCGGTAAAACCTCGCTGGATCAGGCGGTGGTGATGATCGCCGCCTGTCAGGCAGTGGTCAGCAATGACTCGGGTCTGATGCATGTGGCCGCAGCACTGGATAAACCGCTGGTAGCACTTTACGGGCCGAGCAGTCCGGACTTCACCCCGCCGCTCAGTCATCAGGCAAAAGTGATCCGCCTTATCACCGGCTACCATAAAGTCCGCAAAGGGGATGCCGAAGAAGGCTATCACCAGAGTTTGATTGATATTCAACCAGAGCAGGTTTATCAGGAATTAAGCCAGTTACTGAGCGCAAGGAAGGAGCTTTAATGCGGGTTCTCATCGTCAAAACCTCGTCCATGGGCGACGTTCTGCACACGCTTCCGGCGTTAACGGATGCCATGCAGGCTATTCCCGGGATCCGCTTTGACTGGGTTGTGGAAGAAGGTTTCACGCAGATCCCCGGCTGGCATCCGGCTGTCGACCGCGTTATTCCGGTGGCTATCCGCCGCTGGCGTAAAAACTGGTTTGGCTCTGAAACCCGGCAACAACGCTGTGATTTCAAACGTGAAGTTCAGTCCACCACCTATGACGCCATCATTGACGCTCAGGGGCTAATCAAAAGTGCAGCGCTAATCACCCGCGTTGCCAAAGGTGAAAAACACGGACAAGACTGCAAAAGCGCCCGCGAACCTTTCGCCAGCTGGTTCTTTAATCAGCGGCACGAAATTGATAAAAAGCAGCACGCCGTGGAACGAACCAGAGAACTGTTCGCTAAAAGTCTCGGTTATGAAAAACCTGCGACCCAGGGCGACTACGCCATTGCGGCGCGTTTCCTTTCACATCTGCCTGCCGATGCCGGTCAGTATCTGGTCTTTCTCCACGCGACCACCCGTGCAGACAAACACTGGCCGGAAGAAAAGTGGCGGGAGCTGATCGGGATGCTGAGCACAACTCATCTTCGCGTCAAACTGCCGTGGGGGGCTGAGCATGAATATCAGCGCGCATTGCGCCTCGCTGAAGGGTTTCCGTACGTCGAAGTTTTGCCTAAATTGAGCCTGGAAAAAGTGGCTGAGGTTTTAGCCGGTGCGAAAGCCGTAATCTCAGTGGATACAGGACTCAGCCATTTGACCGCAGCGCTGGATCGCCCGAATATCACCCTCTACGGCCCGACAGATCCGGGTTTAATTGGCGGGTATGGGAAGAATCAGTTTGTCCTGAAATCAGAAAACAACTCGCTGGAAACTCTGCCGCCGGAGCGCGTTTTTGAGCAACTCAACGATGTAATTTTTGCCAATAAGGACGCGAACTGACCATGAGCTATGTGATTATCTTCATTTTGCTGTGGCCATTCAAAATACTGATGAAACCTTTTCATCAGGGCAAAGGGCGAAATCTGGTCATCCAGACCGCCAAAATTGGCGATTTCGTTAACATCACGCCGTTACTTAAACATCTGAAAAAATCCGATGTGCTAATCAGTAAAACAGTACTGCCGCTGGCCGGGCGCGATACAACGATTGAGTCGATATTCCTGATTGAGGAATATAAAAAGTCCCTGTTGGGTAAAATCCGTCTGGCGTTCAAGCTGCTAAACCGCTACGACAATGTCTATCTGCTGCAACCTAACAGCATCAATGCTTTCTACGCTGCATTTTGTAATGCGGAGTACAAAGCGTTTCTGATTGCTTATACCCGCAAATGGTATCACGGGATTTTTTATCGGACGGCCGACGTAGTTCGCTTACATCAAAAAACCGATTTCACCCTGGAGAGTTATCTGAAGCTGGCGGATAGCAGTCTCAGTGCAGAAAGCTATTCTAAACACGCCACCTTTCCCTTGTGGAAGCCTGAAAAAACGTTGCAGGAGCTGAATGAAAACAACAAGATAAAAATTGGCATCAGCATTTCGGCAGGTAACAAAGCTAAAACAATTCCGACAGCGGTGTGGATTAAAATCCTGAACGTTCTGGACGGGCTGCCTTGTCAGTTTTATGTTTTTGGTCCGGAAAATGAGCAGAAATATTATGCTCAGCTTGTGGAGAAACTGAGTAATAGCGAAAATATCGTCAGCTTAATAGGTAAACTCGAATTGCAGGAAGTTCCCTATGCGATTTCGCAGATGGACATGTATATTGCCTCAGACTCTGGCAACATTTATATCGCTGATGCCGTTAATATCCCGGTAATTTGTCTCGCGGGTCCGTGCGACCTGACTGAGCAACACCCTACCTACGCACCCTTGATCTTGATGCCAGAAGATAAAAAGCTCATACCTGAATCTTTCATCTTCTCAGCACCTTATCAATTCAGGCACAGCGCGGAAGAACTATTTTCACTGAGTGATACACAGCTGGATAAAATACGTTCATTCGTTATGAACAAAGTATTTCAGGGACAACGCCATGTCTGACCATGAATACCTGAACTATATCGAGTATAAAGAAGAACTCGTGAACAATTTAGGGGGGACAGACTTCCCCGTGGTTCATATTGCATTCGGAATAAACAATGCATATGCACGCGGCATGGGGATCACTATATTTTCTGTTTTAGAAAACAACCCTGAATTAGCATTTCATATTCATGTTTTTGGTGGTTCACTGGACGGAAAATCAAAATCTCTGCTGCTTGAACTGGCAGTGGATAAACCGCTCGCCATAACCTGTTACGTTTTCAAAGAGTCTGCGTTCTCCGATTTACCGCTGATGGGCCGCTATCCACAGGCTATATATTATCGTTTGTATACTCCTTATATTTTGGCTGATGTCACCTCGAGATTCATCTATCTTGATGCGGACACCTTGTGCTTAGGCAGTTACAAAGAACTGAATGAGATGGATATCAGCTCTTATACGCTGGCAGCGGTGAATGATACGCAGCGGGCCAGAAACAGGTTGTGCTCTCAATTAGGCCTGACCAACAATAATTATTTTAATTCAGGTTTTTTATACATCAACATCCCTCAATGGATCGCGAAAAACACCACAGAAAGGGTAATTAAGACACTTTCCTGTAATGAAGATGAATTTAAATTCCCTGACCAGGATGCTCTCAATATCGTTCTTGAGAATGAAGTACTGCTGCTTCCTAAAAAATACAACTTTGTTTGCGACATTATTTTAAACAAAGTAGGAAAAAAAGTAGGGATTCCGGAAGATACCATCCTGATCCATTATACCGGTAAGTGTAAACCCTGGCATATTTGGGGAATGGGAGAACTGGCTGACATTTATGATCGTTATTATGCGCAATCTCCGTGGCAGGCAGTCCCACATGACATGCCTGTTTCCTATAAAGAGATGAAACGCTATGCGCAGGCGCTCTGGCACAAAGGCCGGTATGCAGCCAGTTTACGCTGGATGACTAAGTACATGAATAATAAGATTTTCAGAAAGAGCCCTC
This sequence comes from Rahnella bruchi, assembly GCF_003614975.1. GTDB lineage: Bacteria > Pseudomonadota > Gammaproteobacteria > Enterobacterales > Enterobacteriaceae > Rahnella > Rahnella bruchi. The sequence continues at coordinate 71,531 of NZ_QZWI01000016.1, forward strand.
TATGATCAGGCAGCTGATCATAGAGATTAAACAATCGTCCTTAGACGATAAAGTGGCATCTTTATTTTTCTTATTTATTACTATTTCCATCTCCTTTTTTATGTACTCCGGGGAGGTGACCCGTAACTTCTTTTATATCGCGACCTATATCGCTGTAATATACTTTATCTACCTCACTTTACGGATTGAGAAAAGGATTCATTTTTATCCGATTACTACGGTAGTCTTGCTTCTGGGCATCAGCAAGTTGCTTTGGGTTGTCCTCACCATAAATCATGAATATCCGCTGATCGCTTACCATTATCAGATCAGTGGCAAAAGACTTATATTAGCGTCTTTTATCTTGTATGCCATTGAGCATAATATCCGCAAATGGAAGATCCCCACACTGACAGTGCGCACGGGCATCTCCATTATGACGCTTCTGTTCATTATCATCTCCGTCACACGGATAATTATTTATTTACAAACGGGTGATCGGGTAAAAATAAATTCTGATGCCCCGACATCCGGCGCTTACACATTTACTATTTTCTCGTTACTGGTGATGTACAGTCTCAAATTTCATGGACTCAAACATTACAGACTCCTTTGTCTGGTGGTGATGACCATGACATTTGGCGTTCTGGCAGCAACAGAAACCCGGTCGGCGGTAATGCTTTTTACCTTAATTAGCGCATGTAGCGTCCTCTATGATTTCGCGAAGAGTTCACATACCTCAAAAGTGATTTATGGTTTTGCTATTGCCGGGTTAATCATTGCGGCAATTGTATCCGGCCACCCTTATTACAGCAAAGTCGTCAACCGGATAGATAATCTTCATAATGAAGTCGCTTCTTACGATGCCGGAGACCGTAATACTTCCGTAGGCGCCCGCTTCTCTATGTGGCGTGCGGGTATCGATGCTTTTAAGCATCATCCTTTCGGGCAGTCAGCTGACAGCAGGAATGCACTTGCGACAACTTTCATTAATCAGCATGAGGGCGGGAACCCGGAAGCCTTACGTAATCTGCAATTTCATTTGCACAATGACATTATTGATACGATGTCATTACAAGGGATTTTTGGCGCACTGATTATGGTGCTTTTCTTCGCCACATTACTGGTCTATCCCTTCAGACTTATTCCTAAAGGTTACGAGTTTTTATTAGTGTCAGTTCCGGTCATTTACTTTAGTCTGGGCGATACTCAATTTTATAATCGCGAATCACCGTATTTTATTGTACTGGTATTTGCCTATCTGCTGATGCTGAGGATGAAGACCCCTTCAGTGCCTGAGAAACCATGATTTTCCGGGCCGGGCTCTCCGCCCGGTCCGGTTGCCTGATGTCCTTATCCGTGGAAATTTTGTGTTATGACCCTTACAACGCCATCCGAAAACATTAAGCTCAGCGCGATCATCCCTATGTACAACGCAGGGGCGATGTTCCGGAATTTTATGGATTCACTCGTCGCACAAACGTTGGATAGCCTCGAAATTATCATCGTTAACGACGGTTCTACGGACGGTTCGGAGCAGGTTGCACAGGAGTACGCTGAAAAACACTCGCATATTCGTGTCATTACTCAGGCAAACGGCGGGGTTTCGCGTGCGCGTAATGCGGGGCTGGATATCGCCCGGGGTAAGTATGTAACCTTTCCGGATGCCGATGACATCGTCTATCCGCAGATGTACAAGACGTTGATAGAAATGTGTGAGCAGGACAGTCTTGATGCCGCGCAGTGCAATGGCGAACGCTACTTTGTCGGCTCAGAAAAAGTAAAACCACTCATCCCCCTGGACCGTTTAACTTCAACGGGTGTATTGGATGGGCCCCTGTGGCTGAAAACCGCCCTGGCTACAAACCGGTATTTGCATGTGGTCTGGCTTGGCGTTTATCGTCTTGAACTGATTAAAAAACAGGGTCTGTATTTTGAACCTGGTTTACATCATCAGGATATTCCCTGGACGACCGAATTCATGTTCAATGCCCGCCGCGTGAGATATACCGAAACTGTCCTCTATCGCTATTACATTCACGGTCAGTCAATCAGTAATCAGAAACGCACGGGAATGAAAAATGTTGAATATCAAAGACATTATCTGAAAATCGCTAAAATGCTTGATGAGCTGAATGAGCGGTATAAAGACCGGATAAAAATTTATGCGGAGTTTCCACGGCAGGTCACACGTGAAGCGCTGGCGGTATGCCATTCTGTTCGTCGTGAGCCTGACCCCGCAGCACAAAAAGCCATGATTGAAGACATTTACACCTCCGGCACACGCAGAATAATGCTCCGCAATGCCCGTGGCCCGAAGCAATGGTGGCAGTTATTATTGTGGTTAAAGCGCCTGCATAACTTGCACAAAAAACTCGCCTGAGGCCTTTAAGAAAGAGACGATTTTTTTGCCCGGAAAATTCCTTTATAACTATTTCCTAAACGAAGTTATTTACCTTTCTATATCAGGCAGATAAATAACTTCACAGCTTAGGATTCTTCACCTAAAATCTATTCACTATGTTCTAATATCAGATAATAGAATGCCTAACTCAGAAGCCAAGTACGCAGCCTTTATCCCCAGACGAATTTTGCTGGTGAAACTCCGTCATCACGGAGATATGGTGCTCACAACACCAGTGATAAACAGACTGCGACAGCATTACCCTGATGCTGAAATCGATGTGCTTCTCTATAAAGAAACCCGCCCGATCCTGAGCGAACATCCGGCGCTTACCCATATCCATGTCATTGACAGAACATGGAAAAAACAAGGTGTCCGCTATCAGTTACAACAAGAATTTAAGCTGCTGAAAGCCGTTCGCGCACGGCATTATGATCTGGTGATCAATCTGGCTGATCAGTGGCGCAGTGCGCTGCTTTCGTTGTTTACCGGAGCAAAAGTCCGGCTGGGGTTTGACTATAAAAAACGTCGTTCCCCGGTCTGGAGGGTTGGACATACCGGGTTAGTGACCACTGAAAATCACGGTATTTTGCATACCGTTGAACAAAACATGTCGATTTTATCTCCGCTGGGGATTTCTCTCGAGAATGCACAAACGTCGATGCATTATTCAGAAAGTGATAAAGCTTTTTGCCAGCAGTTGCTTCTCAAACATAAGGTGACTGGCGGATACATTGTGATCCAGCCCACTTCCCGCTGGACGTTCAAATGCTGGGATGACGAGAAATTCGCCAATGTCATTGATGGACTGGCAGATACAGGGCTGACGATCATCATGACTGCCGGTCCCGATAAAAAAGAGCTGGAAATGGTGCGGAAAATCCAGGATCTCACGCATAACCCTCAGGTTATTTCTGTCGCGGGGCAGTTATCGCTTACGCAACTGGCCGCCATGATAGATGGCGCGAAACTGTTTATTGGTGTCGACTCCGCGCCTATGCATATGGCAGCAGCCCTCAATACGCCTTGCGTGGCTTTATTTGGCCCGACGAAAATGCAGCACTGGCGTCCGTGGGGCAATAACAATACTACCCTCTGGGCCGGCGATTACGCCCCGTTGCCAGCACCTGACTCGATCGACACAAAAACCCAGCAGCGTTATCTGCATGCCATTCCGGTCAGCGATGTGATTGATGCTGCCAGGAGTTATCTGCATGACTAATTCTGCGGATCAGACAAAAAGTATTCGCTTAGCGATTGTCAGACAGAAGTATCGCCCGGATGGCGGCGCGGAACGTTTTATCTCACGCGCACTGGAAGCACTGGATGATCAGAATATCGAACTGAACATCATCACCCGCCAGTGGGAAGGCAAGCCAAATCCGAAATGGAAGATTCATCTTTGTAACCCGGCTAAATACGGTCGGGTTTCAAGGGAAAAAGGTTTTGCCGCCGCCGCGCAGCAATGCTGGAAGCAGGAACACTTCGATATAGTACAAAGTCATGAGCGTATCCCGGGCTGTGATATTTTCCGTGCTGGTGATGGCGCACACCGTGTCTGGCTGGAACAAAGGGCACGCGTTATTTCCCCTCTTCAGCGTTTCCTTACGCAAATCAGTCCCTACCACCGTTATGTCCTGCGAGCCGAAGAAGCTATGTTCCATTCGCCGGAGTTGAAAAAAATCATCTGTAATTCTGAGATGGTAAAACGCGACATCATGCGTTGTTACGGGGTTGATGAGAGCAGGTTCGAAGTTATTTATAATGCGATCGACTCGCAAAAGTTTGTTCCGGCCACTGCAGAACAGCGTAATGCCTCGCGCGAATCGCTTTCTATCCCTTCAGACGCAGTTGCCCTCATCTATGTGGGTTCAGGTTTCGAACGTAAAGGACTCAAACCCGCGATAGAAGCCATTGCCGCCAGTGACCGGTATCTCATCGTTGTCGGACAGGATAAAGATCAGAAAAAGTACGAATCACTGGCAAAACAAGCAGGATGCCTGGAAAGAATCCGTTTCGCTGGCGTCCAAAACAATGTTCTCCCTTTCTACCACGCAGCAGATGGGATGATTTTACCAACGCTGTATGACCCTTTTCCAAATGTCATTCTTGAAGCAATGGCTTGTGGCCTGCCGGTTATCACCAGCCAGACCTGTGGCGGCGCTGAATTCATTCGGCAAGGCTACGAAGGGTTTGTTTGTGATGCGCTGGATGTGGCAAGACTCAGTGAATACGTGAAGAAAATCCCTTCCCGGCTGGAAAATGCTGAGATGGGAATTGCAGCCAGAGAGCGTATTCTCCCTTATAGTCCGAAAAACCTTTCACAACAACTGGTTGCACTTTATCACTCGTTACTGGCCTGATGGCATTCACGCTGACATGATGAGTCGATCACACTTATCTGGTAACATGTGCTCATCTATCCGCCGGGACTATTTTCGCTACATGAAATTGACTTTCCCTATTGCAATGCCTGATAAAAAATGAATATTTTTTATAATATAATCATATATTTAATTCAGCCTCTCATCTGGATCCGTTTACTCTTACGCAGCCGGAAGTCTCCTGCATATCGTAAACGCTGGGCTGAACGTTATGGCTTCTGCAAAGGAAAGGTTGTCTCCGGCGGCATCATGCTGCATTCCGTCTCCGTAGGCGAAACACTGGCAGCGATTCCTTTAGTCCGTGCTTTACGCCATCGCTATCCCTCCTTGCCGATTACCGTTACGACAATGACACCGACCGGGTCGGAACGCGTTCAGTCTGCGTTCGGCAAAGGCGTGCATCACGTCTATCTGCCTTATGATCTGGCTGGATCGGTAAATCGTTTTCTTGATGAAGTGAATCCTAAGCTGGTGATCATCATGGAAACCGAATTGTGGCCAAATCTCATCAGTGCCCTGCACCGTCGCCATATCCCGTTAGTGATTGCCAATGCGCGCCTTTCAGCCCGCTCGGCGAATGGATATCAGAAACTGGGCAAATTCATTCGTACCATTTTGCAACGCATCACGCTGATTGCAGCGCAGAATCAGGAAGATGGTGAACGCTTCCTCTCTTTAGGTCTAAAACGCAATCAGCTCGCGGTTACCGGTAGCCTGAAATTCGATATCTCCGTGACGCCAGAACTGGCAGCAAAAGCCATAGCGCTGCGCAGTCAGTGGGCCTCCCGACGTCAGGTCTGGATAGCCACCAGCACGCATGAAGGTGAAGAAACTCTGCTGCTGGAAGCACACAAAGAGTTACTGAAAGCGCATCCTAACTTGCTGCTGATTCTGGTTCCCCGCCATCCGGAACGTTTCCCGGTTGCCTGCGAACTGACCCGTAAAGCCGGGCTTTCTTTCATTCAGCGCAGTTCCGGCGAAGTGCCTTCTTCGGCAACTCAGGTGGTGATTGGCGATACGATGGGCGAACTCATGTTGCTGTACGGTATTGCCGATCTGGCATTTGTCGGCGGCAGTCTGGTTGATCGCGGTGGTCATAACCCGCTTGAAGCCGCAGCACACGCCATTCCGGTACTGATGGGGCCGCATACTGTTAATTTCAAAGACATCTGCGCCAAGCTGGCTCAGGACGATGGTCTGATTACGGTGACGGATACCGCATCGCTGGTGAAAGAAATTTCTACCCTGCTGACCGACGAAGACTATCGTTTGTATTACGGGCGTCATGCCGTTGAAGTTCTGCATCAAAATCAGGGCGCACTACAACGCCTGCTGCATTTACTGGAGCCTTATCTGCCTGTCCGGAGTCATTAATGGCTGATAAAAAACGTTTATCCGTTGTACTGATTGCCCGCGATGAAGCCGGTTTATTGCCGGAATGCCTTGAATCAGTCGCGTGGGCGGATGAAATCATTCTGCTCGATTCCGGCAGCAAAGATGCAACGCAGGACGTCGCCCGCAGTTTCGGCGCTAAAGTATTCCAGAACAGTGACTGGCCGGGATTCGGCAAACAACGCCAGCTGGCGCAAAGCCATGCCACCGGCGACTATATTTTGATGATCGATGCCGACGAACGTGTGACGCCAGAATTACGCAAGTCGATTGAAAATGTTCTGAATACTCCGCAGGAAAATACCGTTTATAGCCTCGGGCGCAGTAACTTATTCCTCGGAAGATTCATGCGTCACAGCGGCTGGTATCCCGATCGCGTCAACCGTTTATACCCTTCCATATTCAGTTATAACGACGATCTGGTTCATGAATCACTGAACACAGGCAATGCTGCTGTCGTTGGGTTGCAAGGTGATCTCCAGCATCTTACTTGTCGCGACCTTCTCTCTTTCCAGCGTAAACAACTCAGCTATGCCCAGGCCTGGGCGGAACAACGTCATCAGCAAGGGCGAAAGTGTAGTTTCTTCTCAATTATTTCGCATACCCTGGGGGCATTCACAAAAACCTGGATACTTCGCGCTGGCTTTCTGGATGGAAAGCAGGGGTTGATCCTGGCAGGCGTCAATGCACAATATACGTTCAATAAATATGCCGCCCTGTGGGCACTCAGCCATCAACTGCAAAAGTGAGCCGTCATGAGCACGAAGGCAATTTATCCCGGCACGTTCGACCCGATGACCAACGGGCATCTCGATATCGTCACCCGTGCGGCGCTGATGTTCGACCATGTTATTCTTGCGATTGCGGCCAGTCCCAGCAAAAAACCGATGTTCTCGCTGGATGAACGCGTAGCGCTGGCGACACAAGTGACGTCGCATCTGGATAACGTTGAAGTGATTGGATTCAGCGATCTGATGGCAAATTTTGCCAAAGCTCAGGGCGCTAACGTGCTGGTACGCGGATTGCGTGCGGTATCTGATTTTGAATATGAAATGCAGCTGGCGAACATGAACCGGCATTTGCTGCCGACGCTGGAAAGCGTGTTCATGATGCCATCAAAAGAGTGGTCGTTTATTTCTTCTTCCCTGGTCAAAGAAGTGGCGCGCCACGGTGGTGACATTACACCGTTCCTGCCGCAAATCATTACTCAGGCACTGATGGAAAAAATCAGCGCCTGAATCGCGGATCAGTGCTGACAGTTCGGGCAGAAAAACGTGGTGCGCTGGGCATGTTTCTTACTCTCAATAGGCGTACCACAAGCCCGGCAAGGCTCACCCGCTCTTCCGTACACCTGCAGTTCCTGGGCGAAATATCCTGGCTTTCCATCAGATTGTAAAAAGTCCTTCAGCGTAGTCCCACCCTGTTCAATAGAACGCAACAATACCGCTTTGATGGTTCTGACCAACAAGGCCGCTTCATCATGTTTGAGCGAATGCGCGGGTCTGTCAGGCGAAATACCGGCAACAAATAAGGATTCGTTGGCATAGATATTCCCCACCCCCACCACCAGTTTGTTATCCATCAGCCAGGGCTTGATCGGTGACTTCTTCGTGCGGCATTTCTCAAACAGATAATCTGCCGTGAAATCTTCACTCAGCGGTTCAGGCCCGAGATGCGCCAGGACATTGCTGGCGGTCAGATCAGAAGACCATAACCAGGCACCAAAACGGCGCGGATCGGTATAACGCAGCACATGTCCGGTATCCATAACCAGATCGACGTGGTCATGTTTGCCGGGCTCCGTTTCTTCCGGTAATACCCGCAAACTCCCGGACATGCCCAGATGAATGATGATCCAACCGGTTTTCAGTTCAACCAGGAGATATTTTGCGCGGCGCTGAACACTCAGAACGGGCTGATCGCTTAACGCTAAGATCTCCGCCGAGACAGGCCATCGTAAACGCGGATTGCGCACGACGGCATGGAGTATCGTGTGACCTTTCAGATAGGGTTCAATCCCTCTGCGGCTGGTTTCAACCTCAGGTAATTCCGGCATAATTTCTCCCTTAGCAGAATCAAGATCAGAGTGTGTCGCAGACACCGACATCAGGCAAATAAAAGTCGCTGAGAATGGAAATCACAAAATTCAGGCAATAAAAAACCCGGCCGGAGCCGGGTTTTTAGCAATCCACTAAAATTATTTAATTTTAGCTTCTTTGTAGATCACGTGTTGACGGACAACTGGATCGAATTTCTTCAGTTCCAATTTTTCCGGCTTAGTACGCTTGTTCTTCGTAGTGGTATAGAAGTGACCAGTACCAGCAGAAGAAACCAGCTTGATCTTCTCGCGAACACCTTTAGCCATGATGCAGTTCCTTAATACTTCTCACCGCGGGTACGCAGATCGGCCAAGACCGTCTCAATACCCTTCTTATCGATAACACGCATACCTTTAGCAGATACACGCAGAGTTACAAAGCGCTTCTCAGCCTCAACCCAAAAACGGTGGGAGTGCAGGTTCGGCAGAAAACGGCGTTTGGTCGCGTTCATTGCGTGGGAACGGTTGTTACCGCTCACCGGGCGCTTGCCAGTAACTTGGCAGACTCGGGACATGTCTATTCTCCAAAAATCAAATCAGCTCGAGCTTCGTATAGGGTATGGCCGCCTCGTCAGGCTTTTAGAGCCCATCTCAGCAAACTCCACTGAGAACCGACTCACTGTCGTCGGGTAAAAACCAATTCATCAGGTCAGAAACCTGCTGAGATAGGCTCTTAACGCCAAACCCAAGATTCTCAAAGGTGGCGTAGTATACGCTCTGTAGCGTAAGTGCTCAAGTCCCGAACAGCTAAAGATCCCTAAGGATCTTCAAAAAACGAGCCTAAATCCAACCGCGCTCGGCAAAAGACACCGTTTCTCCGTGACCTACAACCAAATGATCGAGGACTCGGATCTCAAGCAGCTGGCACGCTCGAATAATCTGTTCAGTCACTTTTCTGTCCATCAGGCTGGGCTCAGCCCGACCGGATGGGTGATTATGCGCCAGAATTAAAGCTGCCGCATTAACCTTCATCGCACCACGAACAATTTCGCGGGGATACACTTCTACGTGCCCAATAGTACCAGCAAACATCTCCTCATGGCGAATAACGCGATGCTGGTTGTCGAGAAAAAGTACCAGAAAGACCTCTCTTTCCCGAAAAACGAGCAAATTCTGTAAATATTCTCTGATAACCTCTGGGCTGAGCATCGCATTTTCGGCGCTAAGGTGACGCAGATAGGCGCGGCGTGATAATTCGGACACGGCGACCAGCTGGGAAAATTTGGCGACGCCCATTCCTTTCGTGCGAGCCATCGCGTCAAAATCGGCCATCAGTAACTGATGCAAAGAACCAAACTCCTCCAGCAGGTTCTTTGCCAGTTCCATTACATGCATCCCCCGACATCCTGTGCGCAGGTAGATCGCCAGCAGTTCCTGATCCGACAGCTCTTTAGCTCCCTGCTGCAATAATTTCTCCCGTGGTGGCATCATGCCCGGCCAAAGCTCTTGTCGTTTCGTCATCCTGACTCCTTAATTGACCTGGATTGTGGCACAACGTCATAGCCGCCGCGATTTCCACCCGTTCAGCTTGCGAGGCATTACGCAGAATTTTTATTGCTCCGGTAAAGGAGCATCGCCAATAGCTGTCATCATTGTGCGTTATGCTAAAATGTCGCTTCTTCCAGCTTTCAACCAATCGGACAATGATGATGACGGGACTTTCCGGCAAACATATTGTGCTCGGTATCAGCGGTGGTATCGCTGCCTATAAAGCACCAGAACTGGTACGTCGCTTACGTGAAAGAGGCGCTGAAGTCCGCGTCGTCATGACAGAAGCGGCGAAATCCTTTGTGACTCCGCTGAGCCTTCAGGCTGTTTCTGGCTATCCGGTTTCTGACGATCTGCTTGACCCCGCAGCTGAAGCGGCAATGGGTCATATCGAGTTAGGTAAATGGGCAGATTTAGTGATTATCGCTCCCGCTACCGCGGATTTGCTGGCCCGAATGAATGCCGGTATGGCGAATGATCTGCTGACGACGATTTGTCTGGCGACAGCGGCACCGGTCGCGGTACTGCCGGCGATGAACCAGCAAATGTATCGCGCGGTGGTTACGCAGGAAAACCTGCAAAGCCTGGCGGCGCGGGGCACGTTGTTATGGGGCCCGGACAGCGGTAGTCAGGCTTGTGGCGATGTCGGCCCCGGCCGCATGCTCGATCCGCTGGTGATTGTTGATTTGGCGAATGCGCATTTCTCTTCGCGCAACGATCTGGCCCATCTGAAGATTATGGTGACCGCAGGCCCTACCCGTGAACCCCTGGATCCGGTGCGTTTCATCAGTAATCACAGCTCAGGGAAAATGGGTTTTGCGATTGCCAAAGCGGCTGCAGAACGTGGCGCTCAGGTTACGCTGGTCGCGGGACCGGTGACGCAGCCGACACCTTTGAATGTCCGTCGTGTTGATGTGGAAAGCGCACTGGAAATGCAGCAAGCGGTTCAGCTTTCTGCAGCATCTCAGCATATTTTTATTTCCTGCGCTGCCGTAGCGGATTACCGAGCAGAAGCCATTGCCGATGAGAAAATCAAAAAGCAAGGCGATGAAATCACTGTAAAAATGGTGAAAAATCCCGACATCGTCGCAGGCGTTGCCGCGATGACAGAAAACCGACCTTATGTCGTGGGATTTGCCGCTGAAACCCAGAATGTGGAAGAATACGCCCGGCAAAAAAGGATCCGTAAGAATCTGGATCTGATCTGCGCCAATGATGTTTCAATTGCCGGGCAAGGTTTCAACAGCGATTCCAATGCTCTGCATCTTTTTTGGCAGGACGGGGATAAAATCTTACCGCTCAGCGATAAGTCCCTGCTTGGTCAACGTTTATTAGAAGAGATTGTCAGCCGTTATGATGAAAAAAATCGACATTAAAATTCTCGACCCGCGCATCGGTTCGACTTTCCCTTTACCGGCTTACGCGACACCTGGGTCCGCAGGTCTGGACTTACGTGCCTGTCTGGACGCATCAGTAGAACTGGAAGCGGGTGAAACCACGCTGCTGCCAACCGGCCTGGCTATCCATATTGGTGATGCTAATCTGGCGGCGGTGATTTTGCCGCGCTCCGGTCTGGGCCATAAACACGGCGTCGTGCTGGGCAATCTGGTCGGCCTTATCGACTCTGATTATCAGGGCCAGCTGATGGTGTCTGTGTGGAACCGCGGTCAGACCACATTTATTATTGAACCGGGCGAACGCATTGCTCAGATGGTATTTGTCCCTGTGATTCAGGCAGAATTCAATCTGGTGGAAGATTTTGACGCCAGTGAACGCGGCGAAGGTGGTTTTGGCCACTCAGGTCGCCAATAAGAACCTGTTCAGCACCGCAGATTTTGACGCGATATTGAACAGATCCTTATCACTATCAGACCGTAACAACGCGAAGGGAACGAAATAAGCCGCAGGATCACAGTGATTCATGCGGCAGTTGTGCGGTTTCTCCATGGTTTTAGCCGTTTTTTAGCAAGGGTCTATTCAGACATGGCAGAGAAAGAAACGACAAAAAGGAACAGGCGCGAAGAGATTTTGCAGGCGTTAGCGCAAATGCTTCAGTCCAGCGACGGCAGTCAGCGGATCACGACTGCAAAACTCGCCGCCAGCGTAGGTGTTTCAGAAGCAGCTCTTTACCGTCATTTTCCCAGTAAAACGCGGATGTTCGACAGCTTAATCGAGTTTATCGAAGACAGTCTGATCACCCGTATCAATCTCATCCTGCAGGATGAAAAAGATACGCTAAACAGAATACGTCTGATTTTGCTGCTGGTTTTGGGTTTTGCCGAACGCAATCCGGGACTGACCCGCATCATGACCGGTCATGCGCTGATGTTTGAACAAGATCGCCTGCAAGGTCGCATCAACCAGCTATTTGAGCGGATTGAAGCGCAATTGCGTCAGGTTTTGCGGGAAAAGAAAATGCGTGAAGGCAGCGGTTTTATCAGTGATGAAACCCTGCTCGCCAGCCAGTTACTGGCGTTTTGCGAAGGAATGCTGTCGCGCTTTGTACGCTCTGAATTTAAGTACAAACCAACGCAAGACTTCGATACCCGCTGGCCGCTTATTTCAGCTCAGTTGCAGTAAACGCGCGAAGCAGGGTCAAACGTCAGATATCAAAAAGGGCCGAAAGGCCCTTTTGTTTTTTCCGTTACGGCTGACTCATTTTTCCCTTTTATCCAGCATCACAGTCAGTAAGGGAACCAGAAATTTTCGCCATTCCGGATAATCAGGCCGGACGCCACAAAAAACAGAAATACTAAACGCCATACTCCTTCCTGTAAGCCCTCACGGCAGCCAGATGATCAGCCATTTCCGCTTTTTCTTCCAGATACTCAATCAGGTCGGCCAGCGTAATAATAGAAATCACTTTGCAATGATAGTCGCGTTCAACTTCCTGAATTGCGGAGATATCTGCACGTCCACGCTCCTGACGATCCAGAGAAATCAGCACACCTGCAAGTGTGGCTTTATTAGCATTGATGATTTCCATCGATTCACGGATGGCGGTACCGGCGGTTATCACATCATCCACCAGCATGATGCGCCCCTGCAACGGACTGCCAACCAGCAAACCACCTTCGCCGTGGTCTTTGGCCTCTTTGCGGTTAAAGCAGTATGGCACATCGCGCTCATGGTGCTCCGCCAGCGCAACCACAGTGGTCGTCGCGATCGGAATACCTTTGTATGCCGGACCAAACACTAAATCGAAATCAATTTTGGAATCCACCAATGCTTCGGCATAAAAACGTCCCAGTAACGCCAGATCACGGCCAGTATTAAACAAACCGGCATTGAAGAAGTAAGGACTGATGCGCCCGGACTTCAGGGTAAATTCGCCGAATTTCAAAACCTGTTTGTTCAGTGCGAACTCAATAAACTGGCGCTGATAGGCTTTCATTGATGGTCTCCTCAATAATGTCTTATTGCTCATTGTCAGCCCGCAGGCCATAAAAAAGGCGACTTCTCAGTCGCCTTAAAAAATTATTCCGCCAGCGCCGCTTTCTGCGCCTGGAAGATAGTGTCGATACCCCCCCGGGCGAGGGCCAGTAAATCGAGCAACTCCTCATGACTAAACGGCTCGCCTTCTGCGGTGCCCTGCACCTCAATCATGCGGCCATCTTCCATCATCACGACGTTCATATCGGTTTCCGCTGCGGAGTCTTCGACATACTCAAGGTCGCACAGCGCTTCGCCTTTAACGATACCGACAGAAACCGCGGCAACCATGCCTTTCATCGGGTTAGCTTTCAGTTTGCCTGCAGCCACCAGTGCATTCAGCGCATCTGCCAGAGCCACACACGCACCCGAAATAGACGCAGTACGCGTGCCACCGTCAGCCTGCAACACGTCGCAGTCGAGGGTAATGGTGAACTCACCGAGTTTTTTCAGATCCACCGCAGCACGCAGGGAACGGGCAATCAGACGCTGAATTTCCAGCGTGCGGCCACCTTGCTTACCTTTTGCGGCTTCGCGCGCATTACGCGTATGGGTAGAACGCGGCAACATGCCGTACTCTGCGGTGATCCAACCTTGTCCCTGACCTTTCAGAAAACGCGGAACACCCTCCTCCACCGTTGCGGTACACAGCACTTTGGTATCACCAAACTCCACCAGCACGGAACCTTCAGCGTGTTTAGTGTAATGGCGGGTCAGTGTTACGGGGCGCACTTGTTGTGCATTTCGGCCTGCTGGACGCATGGATAGTTCTCCGGGTCGCGAATCATGTTTGGCTGCGCATTATACGGACTTCGCGAGGTAATGCCTATCATGACCGGCACGGCACGGCTATAATCGCTGCATCTTTACATTAACAGGTACGCATACATGATCAGAAGTATGACCGCTTATGCCCGACGCGAAATTAAGGGTGACTGGGGCAGCGCAGCGTGGGAACTCCGCTCGGTAAACCAACGTTATCTCGAAACTTACATCCGTCTGCCCGAGCAATTCCGCAGCCTGGAGCCGGTTGTCCGCGAGCGCATTCGCGCCCGTCTGACCCGCGGTAAAGTCGAATGTAATTTGCGTTTTGATCTCGATCCGGGCGCACAAAGCACATTGCAGCTAAACGAAAAACTGGCCAAGCAGCTGGTTGAAGCAGCCCAATGGGTGAAAATGCAAAGTGACGAAGGCGAGATCAATCCGCTGGAAGTGCTGCGCTGGCCGGGTGTGATGCTGGCCGAAGAACAGGATCTGGATACTATCAGCAACGAATTGCTGCTGGCGCTGGAAACAGCACTGGACGATTTCATCAGCGCCCGCGAAAGCGAAGGTGCGGCACTGAAAACGATGATCGAACAACGCCTCGATGGTGTCAGCGCTGAAGTCATCAAAGTCCGTGCCCAGATGCCAAACATTCTGCAATGGCAGCGCGAGCGTCTGGTCAGCAAACTGGAAGACGCTCAGGTACAGCTGGAAAATACCCGTCTGGAGCAGGAACTGGTTCTGATGGCGCAACGTGTTGATGTTGCAGAAGAGCTGGACCGCCTGGAAGCGCACGTCAAAGAAACGCACAAAATCATGAAGAAAGAAGAAGCCGTGGGCCGTCGTCTTGATTTCATGATGCAGGAATTTAACCGCGAGTCGAACACACTGGCGTCTAAATCCATCAATGCTGATGTCACAACTTCCGCCATTGAGCTGAAAGTGTTAATCGAGCAAATGCGCGAGCAGATTCAGAATATCGAGTAACTTTCCTGCCCCGCATAATAAAAAACGCCTCAGGTCATCACAACCGGAGGCGTTTTTTTATGCTTTAACGGAGAAGAAAATTAGTTTTCCCAGCGTTTGAGCAGTACGCAGGCGTTCACGCCCCCGAAACCGAATCCGTTTGACAGGGCATACGTAATCTCATGTTTCTGCGCGGTATTACCGACAATGTTCAGACCTGCAGCTGCTTCATCTTTATTTTCCAGATTCAGCGTCGGAGGAACAATCTGGTCACGTACGGCCAGAATGGTGAAAATGGT
Organism: Rahnella bruchi; assembly: GCF_003614975.1. Classification (GTDB taxonomy): domain Bacteria; phylum Pseudomonadota; class Gammaproteobacteria; order Enterobacterales; family Enterobacteriaceae; genus Rahnella; species Rahnella bruchi. Next base: position 86,738 of record NZ_QZWI01000016.1, read on the forward strand.
TTCCAGACCGCCAGCCGCGCCCAATAAGTGCCCGGTCGCCGATTTGGTGGACGTTACCGCCAGCTTACCGTCAGTGCCGAACAAGGTTTTAATCGCATTGATTTCACCCAGATCACCCACCGGCGTTGAGGTTGCGTGAGCATTCAGGTGCTGAACATCTGAAGGCTGAATACCCGCCTGACGCAGAGCGATTTTCATCGCGCGACCGGCGCCGTTGCCATCTTCCGCACCTGAAGTCATATGGTAAGCATCGCCGCTGGTACCGTAACCGACAATTTCAGCCAGGATTTTTGCACCACGGGCTTTCGCGTGTTCCAGTTCTTCAATGACCAGCATGCCCGCGCCTTCGCCCATGACGAAGCCATCACGCGCGCTGTCGAACGGGCGGGATGCTTTTTCCGGATGATCTTCATGACCGGTGGACATCGCCTTCGCCGCAGCAAAACCACCCAGGCTGACGGTATCAATAGCAGCTTCAGCACCACCACAAAGTGCAACATCCGCTTCGTCATTACGAATCAGACGTACTGCATCGCCAATTGCCTGAACACCCGCCGCGCAAGCCGTTACCGGCGCGCCGATTGGGCCCTTAAACTGATGCTTAATGGAAACCTGGCCAGACGCCAGATTCACCAGGAATGAAGGAATAGTGAAAGGGGAAAGACGCTTAGCACCACGGCTGTCATTGGTACGCACGGCGTGAGCGATCGCCGGGAAACCACCGATACCAGAACCGATGACGGTTGCAGTACGTTCCTGTTGCTCCTGCGTTTCTGCTTTCCAGCCCGCATCGGCAACGGCCATATCCGCAGCAGCCATTGCGAAAAGAATGAAACGGTCCATTTTTTTCTGGTCTTTCGGCACTACAAACTGATCCGGATCGAATCCTGATTCAGGGTCCTGTTCTTTGGTTTGTACCTGACCGCCAATTTTCACGGACAGGGTTTCAACAATCTCTTCCGGCAAAACACGGATACCGGACTGACCGGCGAGCAGACGCTTCCAGATCGTTTCGATATCACAGCCCAGAGGACTCACAGCCCCCATGCCGGTTATAACTACTCGACGATGAGTCATAAAACATTCCTCTCTGTCTGTTTAGGACTTAAGTTTCTGCGGGTGCTTTTATGAACCGGCCAGAAACGGGTTTCTGAAAATAGGGTTGACAGTATGTGACGAATTACGATTTTGTAAACCCGTAACCAAAAATTTCGTTGTGGCTATTTTGCCAGACTACGCAAAACCAGACTGGTGATGGCCTGCACACGTTCTTCCAGCTGTTCCGGCGTTTTTTGCTCCAGCAACAACGGGTGCGAGAAAGGCGTAGTTACGCTGGTAATCGCCATGCACACCTCATCCAAGGGTGTTTTACGTTCAAACTCACCGGATTCGCGCCCGTCGGTGACCACTTTCTCAACAATGCTGTACATCATCGCCCGGTGATTCAGGGTCGATTTCCACTGCTGAGCCGAAGCAGTGGCGGCCAGGTCATGCAATTTTCTGTCCTGGAAGAAGAGATCCAGACTACGGGTCAGCAGCGTTTTAAAAATAGATCGCAGACGCAGAGTCGCACTTTGGTCAGTATGTGCAATCAGCATCAAAGCCTCATCTATTTGCCCGACACGTTGCGAGCAAATAGCTTCACCAATAGCCTGTTTCGACTCGAAAAACTTGTAAATATAGGCACCTGAAACACCTATCGATTTAGCCAAATCGGCTACCGACGTCTTGGCATACCCATACAGGCGGAAGTGCTCAAATGCCGCATCAATAATCTGTTCACGCCGTTCATGCTCGGCAGGTCCACGTTGTGTTAACGCAAACGGAATATCGGGCTTCATACACTCCTCCGGGCAGATAAAACAATTAAGCTGAGCGTCAGTGAGTGACGATTTTACTTAATCGTAACCTATAAACAGAGAAAATTCACTTCTGAAAAGAAAGACGGGCTTACATAAAGAGAAAGAGGAAAGCTAAAGTAACGAGCAATTACGATTTTTCTAATCTAAAATAACCCGGCATTCATATTCACCCTTACGTATAGGCAAGTTTCAGGGGTGACCGCATTAGATTTAGTTATTTCAAAATCAATGCAAAAGAAAAACTCAGTCGAGAGGCAAGGGGAAACTCATTACTCTACGCGGCTTCCGTTTTCTCATTACTGATTCGTCTGGCGCACATCGATGTTACTCACTGTTCTTTATATTATTGGGATCACCGCAGAGGCCATGACCGGTGCTCTTGCTGCCGGACGGCGTAAAATGGACTCCTTTGGCGTCATTATTATCGCAGCTGCAACGGCAATTGGCGGCGGCTCTGTCCGCGACATGCTGTTGGGGCACTATCCTTTGGGATGGGTCAAACACCCGGAATACATAGTTATTGTGGCCGTCGCCGCACTCATGACCACCTGGCTGGCACCTCTGATGCAACACCTGCGCAGACTCTTTTTAGTGCTCGATGCGCTGGGGCTGGTGGTGTTTTCTATTATCGGGACACAAGTGGCACTCGATATGGGACATGGTCCTATCATCGCTTCCGTTTGCGCCGTCATTACCGGCGTTTTCGGTGGTGTCCTGCGGGATATGATGTGTAATCAGATCCCACTGGTCTTCCAGAAAGAAATTTATGCAGGCGTTTCTTTTGCCTCTGCCTGGGTCTACATCGGGCTGCAATATTTATCGTTGCCGCACAATCTGGTGGTGATCATCACCCTGCTGGTCGGCTTTATTGCCCGCCTGATAGCACTGCGGTTCCGCCTTGGACTACCCGTCTTCAATTATCCGCATTCCGATCATTAGCCCGCTTTTTATACCTCACTGAAAGGCAGGCAAATGTGCCTGCCTTAATGCCCCGGCGATTGCCCTAACTTGCGGGTGATGAGTAAATTCAAAAATCTGATCCGCTCGTGTTTTCCCTATTCCTGCGGAGGCTTCCCACTCCGGCGAGGTTAATGCTTTCAGCTGATCCCAGGTATGCTGGTTCTCTGCAAATTTCAGTGCAGATGATGGAAATCCCATGGCTGAGAGCCAGTGGTGAAAATCTTTTTCCCGCGCCAAAGAAATCTGGGCCACCAGTTTCTGAGCCTGTTTTGCGCCGATCCCCGGAACCGCAGCCATCTCTTTTTCGGTGATATTTATCCAGCTGACCAGCGAATCAGCTGGAATAGCATCGAGCAATTTTTGCCAGGTTGCCCCTCCAAATCCGGCCATATCTAAAGCTTCCGGCCCGCTTAGCCAGATCAGACGGGACAGAAACTGCTGCGTACAACCAGGCTCAGGGAGGAAACAGGAAAAGGCATTGTATCGCTGCGGATCTGGCAATTGCAGGACTTTGCGCTCACTGACGCGCCATACCACTTCGTCAAGACGCGGTATCCCCTGCCCGGCCAGTGTAATGGCCACCTGATCGCCGGGGAGCACATCCCATTTTCTGAAACGACTGACGGATCCCACGCTCACCTTATTCACCCATTTGTCATCCACCCTGAGGCTTTTCAGATTCAAAATGACGGTGACTTTCCCGCTTCGCCCGATAGTCGTCGTGATACCAGCAACTTCTGTAAGCTGTCTCGGCGGAGGATATTTCCAGGCTACAGCCCAGCTTGCTGGCTTATTTTTCCAGTATTTACCCGCAGGTTCTTCTTCCTGACGGATGACTACCCCATCGGTCGCAAAAGGCAGTCGCTGGAGAAACCAGATGTCCCGCCACTTAGCCACATCATCAACAGTACTCACGGGCAAGGTGTATTGAGAAACCGCAGGAAAACCGAACTGGCTTAGCTTCTCAAGACGAGAAGCCATACCGACAGGGCCATCCGGCCACGACCAGATAAAAATACCCAGCTGATTCAATATGTCAGAAGCAGCAGTACGCATCATTGCGCCCGCAACTTTCGATCGTGCATTCACGCCGCCATCAGCATTTTGCTGATGACCGGTCATCTTCAGATAAAGCTCGCCCTGTAATACCAGTTCGGGACTGATATCCGCAATTCTGAGCGGGATAGCCGGGATCAACGCAGCTTTTGCCGTCCAGCTTTGCCCTTTTTTGCCATCACCGCGGCTTAACAACGCTGCCAGCTGTCCGTACCGGTAAACCAGCGATACAGCTACGCCATCTATTTTGGGCTGTACCCAAAGATTTTTACGCCCCTGCATCCAGTCTGCAACGGCCTGCTTGTCTCTCATTTTATTCAGCCCGGTGTGGGAAACCGGATGAACAGAAATGGCATCATCTGCACGGGGGATAACTGGCGCGGGAAGGGCCTGACCAGCACATTGCAGCCAAAAACTTTGTTTCTGACGTAAATTGTCATACACCGAATCCTCTATCGGGCTGATGCCTGACTGATGATAAGCAGTGTCCCATTGCGCAAGTTGTACCGTGAGCTTAAGCGTTTCCTTTTCCAGATGTGTTACTGGCCAGTCCGGACAAGCGGCATCAGGCAACTCTGCGCATAGAGAAGAAAAATGGATAAATAACAGGCTGATAATCATTAACTGGCGCATTTGCACCTCCTTGTGGGTGCCAGTAAGCGCCGCGGGAATATCCTGCGCCAGTCGCATTTTCGATTCCTGCGAGATGCTTCCACAGATATTTAGCGGGTTGCTGTAACGAAAAGAAATTTTGGAAGACGGCACGTAAATCTACAAAGAAGGGCTATTTTCCCGCGCAAAGTTGCGATGAAATACGTCTGGGCGCTGCACCGAATGCGGCGAGCGTGTATACTGTGCGAGAGATCACTCTTCGCATACTTCCTATCAACCCATTCAGTTGAAACGTCATCATGGTTCAAGGCACGCTATATATTGTCTCCGCCCCTAGTGGAGCAGGTAAATCAAGTCTGATTCAGGCTTTACTTAAAACACAACCGCTCTACGACACGCAGGTTTCTATTTCTCATACCACCCGTTCAATGCGACCGGGCGAGAAACACAGCGAACATTACTTCTTTGTCTCTAAAGAAGAGTTTCGCGAGATGATTGAACGTGATGCCTTCTTAGAACACGCTGAAGTTTTCGGTAATTACTACGGTACTTCACGTGAAACCATTGAGCAGGTTTTAGCTTCTGGTGTGGATGTTTTCCTGGATATCGACTGGCAGGGCGCTCAGCAAATCCGGCAAAAAATGCCCCAGGCACGCAGTATTTTTGTATTGCCACCATCAAAAGATGAGCTTGACCGTCGCCTGCGTGGACGTGGTCAGGACAGCGAAGAAGTTATCGCAAAACGTATGGCGCAGGCTGTTGCAGAAATGACGCACTTTGCCGAATACGACTATTTAATTGTGAATGATGATTTTGATCTGGCGTTATCGGATTTAAAAACCATTATTCGCGCCGAACGTCTGCGTCTGAGCCGTCAGCGGCTCCGTCATGACGGATTAATCACCAAACTATTGGCAGACTGAAGTCACTTTCAGTATTATGCCCAGTCTTTCGTCACCCTGTGGAGTAGCACATATATGGCACGCGTAACTGTTCAAGACGCTGTTGAGAAAATTGGTAACCGTTTTGACCTGGTGTTGGTGGCTGCTCGTCGCGCACGCCAGCTGCAATCTGGTGGTAAAGATCCACTGGTTGCTGAAGAAAACGATAAATTCACCGTTATTGCCCTGCGCGAAATTGAAGAAGGCCTGATCACTAATCAGATCCTCGACGTTCGTGACCGTCAGGAGCAACAAGAGCAGGAAGCCGCAGAGATTCAGGCAGTGACTGCCATCGCTGAAGGCCGTCGTTAATTAACGAAACGGATCTCACTTGTATATCTTTGAAAGCCTGAATCAACTGATTCAAAAATACCTGCCGGAGGAGCAAATTAAGCGCCTCGTGCAGGCTTACCTCGTGGCGCGGGATGCGCACGAGGGGCAGACACGTTCCAGCGGTGAGCCTTATATCACTCACCCGGTGGCTGTGGCTTGTATTTTGGCTGAAATGAGGCTCGATCATGAGACTCTGATGGCGGCGTTATTACACGACGTTATCGAAGACACGCCTGCAACTTACCAGGATATGGAACAACTGTTTGGCAAGAGCGTTGCTGAACTGGTTGAAGGCGTTTCAAAGTTAGACAAGCTGAAGTTCCGCGATAAGAAAGAAGCACAGGCGGAAAACTTCCGCAAAATGGTCATGGCGATGGTGCAAGACATCCGCGTCATCTTGATCAAACTTGCTGACCGTACCCATAACATGCGCACGCTGGGCTCTTTACGCCCGGATAAACGTCGCCGTATTGCCCGCGAAACGCTGGAAATTTACAGTCCGCTGGCACACCGTTTGGGTATTCACCATCTGAAAACCGAGCTCGAAGAGCTGGGCTTCGAAGCGCTCTATCCAAACCGTTATCGCGTCATTAAAGAAGTGGTGAAAGCCGCGCGTGGTAACCGTAAAGAGATGATCCAAAAAATCCTCTCAGAGATTGAGGGCCGTTTAACTGAAGCCGGTATTCAGTGTCGCGTGAGTGGTCGCGAGAAACACCTGTATTCTATCTATTGCAAAATGCACCTCAAGGAACAGCGTTTCCATTCCATTATGGATATTTACGCTTTCCGGGTGATCGTTAAAGACCTCGATACCTGTTATCGCGTGTTAGGACAGGCACATAGCCTGTACAAACCGCGTCCGGGCCGGGTCAAAGATTACATCGCAATCCCAAAAGCCAACGGCTATCAATCTTTGCATACTTCACTTATCGGTCCGCACGGCGTACCGGTTGAAGTACAGATCCGTACTGAAGACATGGACCAGATGGCAGAGATGGGGGTTGCGGCTCACTGGGCTTATAAAGAGAACAGTGAAACCAGCACCACAGCACAGATCCGCGCTCAACGCTGGTTACAGAGTTTGCTTGAACTACAACAAAGCGCAGGCAACTCCTTTGAATTTATCGAAAGCGTGAAATCGGATCTGTTCCCGGACGAAATTTATGTCTTTACGCCGGAAGGTCGTATCGTCGAATTGCCTGCGGGCGCGACGCCGGTCGACTTTGCTTACGCCGTGCATACCGATATCGGTCATGCCTGTGTGGGTGCCCGCGTTGACCGCCAGCCTTATCCGCTTTCGCAGCCGCTGACCAGCGGCCAGACTATCGAAATCATTACCGCACCAGGCGCCCGCCCGAATGCTGCCTGGCTAAACTTTGTCGTCAGCTCGCGCGCTCGAGCCAAAATCCGCCAGATGCTTAAAAACCTGAAACGTGATGACTCCGTTTCACTGGGTCGCCGTCTGCTGAACCACGCACTGGGTGCCGGTAAAAAACTCTCAGATATTCCACCAGAAAACATCAAAAACGAGCTGGACCGTATGAAGCTCGCGGCAATGGATGATTTACTGGCTGAAATTGGTCTCGGCAACGCCATGAGCGTTGTTGTTGCCAAGAATCTGATGGGCGATCAGTCTTCAATGGCGACATCTGGTACGCGTAATCTGCCGATTAAAGGCGCAGATGGCGTGCTGATCACGTTCGCAAAATGCTGCCGTCCGATCCCAGGCGACCCGATCATTGCCCACGTGAGTCCGGGCAAAGGTCTGGTTATCCACCATGAATCCTGCCGTAATATTCGTGGTTACCAGAAAGAACCTGAGAAATTCATGGCCGTAGACTGGGATGATCATCAGGAAACGGATCAGGAATTTATCGCAGAAATTAAAGTCGATATGTTCAACCATCAGGGCGCTTTAGCGAACCTGACCGCCGCGATTAACGCAGCACAGTCGAATATTCAGAGTCTGAGTACCGAAGAAAAAGACGGTCGCGTCTACAGCGCCTTTATCCGCCTGACGACCCGCGATCGCGTACATCTGGCGAATATTATGCGTAAAATTCGTATCATGCCGGATGTCATCAAAGTTACCCGTAACCGAAACTGATTGTCATGACTCCAGAACGTTATGCGCGCATCCGCGAAATGCTTGCGGCCCGACAGCCAGACCTGACGGTCTGTATGGAACAGGTGCATAAACCGCATAATGTTTCTGCTGTCATTCGCACGGCAGACGCCGTCGGCGTTCACGAAATCCACGCGGTCTGGCCAACGACCCGAATGAAGACGCTGGTCTCTTCGGCGGCGGGCAGCAACAGCTGGGTTCAGGTTAAAACGCACAAAACCATTCAGGATGCCGTCGCCAAAATGAAGGCGAAGGGTATGCAAATACTCGCCACGAATCTTTCTGAAAAAGCCGTCGATTTCCGCGCAATTGATTACACCCGCCCGACCTGCATTTTGCTGGGTCAGGAAAAAACCGGTATCACACCTGAAGCATTAGCACTGGCAGACAGCGATATCATCATTCCGATGATCGGTATGGTGCAATCCCTGAACGTGTCTGTCGCCTCAGCGCTTATCCTTTACGAAGCCCAGCGCCAGCGCGAAAATGCCGGTCTGTATCGCCGCGAAACCAGTCTGCTGAGCGAGAAAGAACAGCAGCGTTTGCTGTTTGAAGGTGGCTACCCGGTTCTGTCGAATGTGGCGAAGCGAAAGAAACTTCCGCGCCCTTTCATTGATGAACACGGGCAAATCGTTGCCGATGATGAATGGTGGTCTGCGATGCAAATGACGGTTAAAAAAAGATGAAAGGCCGCCTGCTCGACGCCATCCCGCTGACGTCGCTTTCCGGCGTCGGAGCCAGTCAGGCAGATAAACTCGCTAAACTCGGTCTTGAAACCATTCAGGATTTACTGCTTCATCTGCCCTTACGTTACGAAGACCGCACCCGCCTTTACACCATCAATGATTTACAGCCCGGTATTTTCGCGACTATAGAAGGCGAAGTGCTGCGCAGTGATATCAGTTTTGGCCGCCGCAGAATGCTGACCTGTCAGATAAGTGACGGTACGGGCATGGTGACGTTGCGCTTCTTTAATTTTAACGCTGCGATGAAAAACAGTCTCGCCGCAGGCCGTCGTGTCACTGCTTATGGCGAAATTAAACGCGGCACCATCGGCGCAGAAATCATTCATCCGGAATACCGAATACAGGGTGAAAACAGCGAAGTCGTTTTACAGGAATCACTGACGCCGGTCTATCCGACAACGGAAGGTATTCGCCAGGCAACACTGCGTAAGCTGACCGATCAGGCGCTGGAATTGCTCGATACCGTCCCTATCGCTGAATTATTGCCGGAAGAACTGAGCCGTTCGCTGATACCACTTCCTCAGGCGTTGCATTTACTGCATCGCCCGCCGCCAGATATCCAGCTCGCCGATCTTGAGAAAGGTCATCATCCGGCTCAACGTCGCCTGATTATGGAAGAACTGCTGGCGCATAATCTCAGTATGCTGGCCGTTCGCGCTGGCACACAAAGCTATAAAGCCCTGCCGCTGCATCATGACGACCGGCTAAAAAATCAATTCCTCACGTCCCTCCCCTTCAGTCCGACCGGTGCGCAACAGCGCGTGGTAGCTGAAATTGAACAGGATCTGGCGAAAAGTTACCCGATGATGCGATTAGTTCAGGGCGATGTGGGTTCTGGCAAAACGCTGGTGGCGGCTCTCGCCGCACTATGCGCTATCGCTCAGGGGCAACAGGTCGGGTTAATGGCACCGACTGAATTACTGGCCGAACAGCACGCCAATAATTTTCGTCAGTGGTTTGAACCACTGGGTATTCAGGTTGGCTGGCTGGCCGGTAAGCAAAAAGGCAAAGCACGACAGGCTCAGCAGGATGCTATCGCCAGTGGCCAGGTTTCCATGGTGGTGGGCACACACGCCATTTTCCAGGAGCAGGTACAGTTCTCGTCATTGTCTCTGGTCATCATTGATGAACAACACCGGTTTGGCGTACATCAGCGTCTGGCCCTGTGGGAAAAGGGGCTGCAACAGGGCTTCCATCCTCATCAGTTGATTATGACGGCGACACCCATCCCGCGAACACTGGCTATGACTGCCTATGCGGACCTTGATACGTCAGTGATCGACGAACTGCCGCCGGGCCGTACGCCGGTGACCACCGTCGCCATTCCTGATACACGACGAAGTGACATTATCAGCCGCGTCAAAAGTGCCTGCGAGCAGGAAAATCGTCAGGCCTATTGGGTTTGTACGCTGATTGAAGAATCGGAAATGCTCGAGGCTCAGGCGGCTGAAGCGACCTGGGAAGGCCTGAAAGAAGCGCTTCCGGCACTGAATATCGGGCTGGTACATGGCCGTATGAAAGCGCAGGAAAAGCAGGGCGTCATGCAGGCGTTTAAACAAGGCGAAGTGCAGCTTCTGGTGGCAACGACCGTTATTGAAGTCGGCGTTGACGTGCCGAATGCCAGCCTGATGATAATCGAAAATCCGGAGCGTTTAGGACTGGCGCAGTTGCACCAGCTGCGCGGACGCGTCGGACGTGGCGCAGTGGCCTCGCACTGTGTTCTGCTCTATAAAACTCCGCTAAGCAAAACCGCACAGAAGCGTTTGCAGGTGCTGCGTGACAGTAACGATGGCTTTGTCATCGCCCAACAGGATTTAGAAATCCGCGGACCGGGTGAGTTACTGGGCACGCGCCAAACCGGCAGCGCCGAGTTCAAAGTCGCGGACTTGCTGCGCGATCAGGCGATGATCCCCGATGTCCAGCGCATTGCGCGCTATCTCCAGCAGCAGTTCCCGGAACATGCCAAAGCATTGATTGAACGCTGGCTGCCGGAAAGAGTCAGATACACCAACGCCTGATCCACTCCCCCTAATCTCCAGCCGCCAAAACATTATTAAAAATGATGTTTTGGCATCTCCTCATTCATGCAAATTTTAATCTGACCGCAGCTGAACCGCTTTCCTCACTGGTTATTTGATGACCTTCACAGACTGAGGCAAAGCCGGTAACCGGTTTCATACCCCACCACTACACTGATGATAATTAAGGCAACCGTGTCTGAACTCTTCAACATAAGGCCAATATCATTATGAGCATCAGCCAGTCACTCTTTAACTTTATAGAACAAAAAATCAGCCCTTTTGCTGCCCGGCTTTCCTCGCAACGACACGTCATGGCAGTGCGTGATGGGTTTATTTCAGCAATGCCGTTTATGATTGTTGGCTCATTTTTACTGGTTTTTGTTCATCCACCCTTCTCGCCTGAATCCTCATGGGGTTTTGCCAGAAGCTGGCTGGCACTCTCGGCGAAATATGAAGTGCAGATCCTGACGCCGTTCAATATGACGATGGGGATCATGTCGATCTACATCTCGGCATCGATTGCCTACAATCTGGCAAGAAGTTACAAACTTGACCCGTTTATGACGGCCATGCTGGCGCTGATGTCATTCCTGCTGGTCGCTGCGCCGCAGGTTGATGAGAAGATGTCGACCGTTGCGCTGGGTGGAGTGGGAATATTTACCGCCATATTGGTGGCTATTTATGTGACAGAGCTGACGCGGTTGCTGAAAAAATACAATATTGGCATACGCTTACCCGAACAGGTTCCTTCAAACATAAAGCATTCGTTTGATTTGCTGATCCCGATTATTGCGGTGGTTGTGACCCTTTTCCCCCTGAGCTTGCTGGTGCAGTCAGGGTTCGACATGCTGTTGCCGCAGGCGATTATGGCGCTGTTCGAACCACTGATTTCCGCGGCTGATTCTCTCCCTGCGGTGCTGCTTGCCGTGCTGATTTGTCATCTGCTGTGGTTTGCCGGTATTCACGGTTCGGCCATCGTTTCAGGGATGCTGCAGGCCTTCTGGTTAACTAATCTCGGCCTGAATCAGACTGATCTCGCAGCAGGTTTACCGATGACGCACATTATGACCGAAGCGTTCTGGAACTTCCTGATTGTCATCGGAGGCTCTGGTGCGACTATCGGGCTGGTATTGTTGTTCTGTCGCAGTAAGTCGGCGCACCTGCGCACGATGGGTAAACTGAGTCTGGTTCCCAGTTGCTTTAACATCAATGAGCCGGTGATCTTTGGCACCCCAATTGTCATGAATCCGGTATTTTTCATCCCCTTCCTTCTGGCACCGATGGTGAATGCCGTTATTGCCTACACCACGGTTAAAACTGATCTTCTGCCACATATGATTTCACTGGTGCCATGGACATCCCCGGCGCCAATTGGCGCAGCCTGGGCGATGGGCTGGGATTTCAAAGTGTCGATTTTGGTCATCATGCTGATGGCGCTTTCCATGGTGATTTACTATCCATTCTTTAAAGTTTATGAAAAGCAGTTGCTCACGCAGGAGAAAGCGGCTGAAGCGGAAGATCAGACATTTACCGAAAAGGCAGATGCTGCGCATTAAGAGGTAAAACTACAGGAGAAATTCAGGCACAGAAACCTAGCTTCTGTGCCTTTTTTTAGCTGATCGAAGGGAAGATGGGCAACATGAGGTAGAGCTTAATCACGATCGCATTGGCGATATCAATGAAGAACGCGCCAACCATAGGCACGACCAGAAAAGCGAGATGTGAAGGACCAAACTGATTGGTGATGGCCTGCATATTGGCAATGGCGGTTGGCGTGGCACCAAGTCCGAAGCCGCAATGCCCGGCAGCCAGCACTGCAGCATCATAGTTTTTACCCATCACCCGATAGGTGACGAAAATCGCGTAAAGTGCCATCGCGATGGTTTGCACAATCAGAATGGCCATCATCGGCAACGCCAGCGACGCCATTTCCCAAAGCTTCAGGCTCATCAGCGCCATTGCCAGAAACAGCGACAAGCTCACGTTCCCCAGCACAGAGACGGCCCGGTCGAAAACGCGGTAAAAACCGAGCCATGCCAGGACATTGCTCAGGATCACACCGACGAAAAGTACGCAGACAAATGTCGGAATTTCGAATGCAGACCCCTGAAGCAGGGTGGCAACCTGAGTTCCTGCCATCAGACATATCGCGATCAGTGCGATAGTTTCCACCATCACCAGCGGCGTTATCATCCGCCCGATGGTCGGTTTCTCAAATGCGCTCGGATCAACCGTGTCTTCAGGTGTTCCGTTGGGAGTGGAGGAATGGCTCACTAAATAACGCGCTACCGGCCCGCCTATGATCCCGCCCAATACCAGGCCGAAGGTCGCGCAGGCCATCGCGACTTCTGTGGCGTTTTCAAAGCCATAACGCTCAATAAATAGCTTACTCCACGCGGCGCCCGTTCCGTGACCGCCGGAAAGTGTAATCGAACCGGCAAGCAGACCCATCAGCGGATCCAGCCCCAGCATTTTCGCCATACCGATACCGATGGCATTTTGCATCAGCAGCAGGCCGATGACGACAAAGACCAGAAGGAACAATGATTTGCCTCCCGCGCGCAAGCTGGCAAGATTGGCGTTCAGACCGATTGTCGCAAAGAACGCCAGCATCAGAGGTTCTTTCAGGGACATATCAAATCCGATTTCCCAGCCGAACACCTGATTGGCTATCAGCAACAGCAAAGCGACCAGCAATCCGCCGGCTACTGGCTCAGGAATAGTATATTTCTTCAGAAACTTGACCGACTGGACGCATTTTCGCCCTAAAAGGAGCACCAACGTAGCAGCAACCAACGTGCCATAGGTGTCGAGTTGAATCATTGAAAAACTCCTTTTTAAAAAATATCCAATAATATTATTTAGTTACAAATATCTTATTTAAGTATCATTCCCCCAGAGGCTGAATTAGAAGTCATTAAAGCTGCTATAAGCAAGAAAAACAGGTGGTAAATCTTCCATTAACCTAAACATCCTCTCTAAAATAGCTGATAGCAAACGATTGCTTTTATCGCTGATTTCAATAAAAATGCCCGCTTTGCCGCTTATTGGAATGCCATAACATGAGTTCGCAAACAGCAGAACAAGAAACACCGCAACCTGATCTTTCCCGCCAGCAAAAAAGTGAACTGATTTACCGGCTCGAAGATCGTCCGCCACTTCCTCAGACGTTATTTGCCGCCTGTCAGCATTTGCTGGCGATGTTTGTTGCGGTTATCACACCAGCATTACTGATTTGCCAGGCACTGGGTTTACCCGCGCAAGACACGCAACACATCATCAGCATGTCGCTGTTCGCCTCCGGTCTGGCTTCAATTTTGCAGATTAAAACCTGGGGGCCTGTCGGTTCAGGCTTACTCTCCATTCAGGGCACCAGTTTTAATTTTGTCGCGCCGCTTATCATGGGCGGAATGGCGCTGAAAAATGGCGGCGCCGATGTCCCGACCATGATGGCGGCCCTGTTCGGTACACTGATGCTGGCTTCATGTACTGAAATTATCCTTTCCCGTTTCTTGCACCTCGCGCGCCGTATTATTACGCCGCTGGTTTCCGGCATTGTGGTGATGATTATCGGGCTGTCACTGATTCAGGTCGGACTGACTTCTATTGGCGGCGGTTACTCCGCGATGAGTGATCACACGTTCGGCGCGCCGAAAAATCTGCTGCTGGCCGCCGTCGTGCTGGTGGTGATTGTTCTGCTGAACCGCCAGCGCAACCCTTACCTGCGCGTGGCGTCTCTGGTTATCGCGATGGCTGTAGGTTATCTGGCGGCCTGGATGATGGGGATGTTGCCAAACGTCGCACCAGCCGCACAGACAAACTGGATAACCTTACCGACGCCGCTTTATTACGGATTGGGCTTTGACTGGAACCTGCTGATCCCTCTGATGCTGATTTTCATGGTCACGTCGCTGGAAACTATCGGTGATATTACCGCGACCTCAGACGTTTCTGAGCAGCCGGTCAGCGGCCCGCTTTACATGAAGCGCATCAAAGGCGGCGTTCTGGCAAATGGCCTGAACTCGATGCTTTCTGCGGTATTTAACACCTTTCCGAATTCATGCTTTGGGCAAAACAACGGCGTTATTCAACTGACCGGCGTTGCCAGCCGTTACGTCGGTTTTGTCGTCGCGCTGATGTTGATCATTCTCGGTCTGTTTCCTGCCGTAGCAGGCTTTGTGCAGCATATTCCTGAGCCGGTACTGGGCGGCGCGACCATTGTGATGTTCGGTACGATTGCGGCTTCAGGCGTACGTATTGTTTCCCGTGAGCGCCTGAACCGCCGCGCGATTATGATCATGGCGCTTTCCCTCGCCGTCGGCATGGGTGTTTCTCAACAGCCACTGATCCTGCAATTCGCGCCAGACTGGCTGAAAACCCTCCTGTCTTCTGGCATTGCCGCCGGTGGTATCACTGCGATTGTTCTGAATCTGGTTTTCCCTCACGAAAAGTAATCACCGGATGTAATTCGCATGCAACAGCGGCAGCGGGTCTGGAACCCCTGCCGCTTTTTATTGTCTCCATTCTGCTAACCTGTTGAGAAAAGTCGCTGTTTGCGGCATAAACAAAGAATCTTTTTTCCACTTTCCCGTTACAGGGCTCCAGACGATGAGATTTATCGGTAAAATTTTGCTGACGTTCGCCTTACTTCTGGTGCTGGCGATCGTACTGGTGTACGTCCTATTACAAACCCGCTGGGCGGCTGGCTGGGTCAGCCACTGGATAAGCGATAACAGCGAGTACCGCGTCTCCGTTGAGAAAATCGACCATAGCTGGTCTTCTCCGGGGCGTGTGACGTTAAACAATGTCGTCTTCGGGCAAAAGAATCAGCCGGAAATTCTCAACGCTGGCGAAGTCAGTCTGGATTTGAGCTGGCGTCAGATAACTGAGCCGCGCTTTTTCGATCGCGTGGTTCTGGCTAACGGGCGTCTTAACGTCAGTCCTTCCTCAATGACTTTACCGTTGCAGGCGAATACCCTTCAACTCAGCAAAATGGCGCTCACCGGAAATACTGAAGGAGTAGATATTCAGGGGCAGCAGATTAACGCCGGTATTTCGCCGTGGCAGCCAAAAGCGGCTCAGTTGTTGGGAGACAAAGCCGATTTCCAGCTGAGTGCTGCCAGTCTGACGGTCAACGGCCTTCCGACCGAAAATGTGCTGATCCAGGGTAATATCAATAATAACACTCTGACGCTGAGCAATTTTGGCGGCGATTTGGCGCGCGGCCAGCTGACAGGTAAAGCCACGCAGGCCGCTGACGGCAGCTGGAACATTGAAAATCTGCGGCTGAGCAATGTGCGCCTGCAAACGTCCAAACCGCTTTCTGCATTCTTCAATGATTTCCAGACGCTGCCCAAAGTGACCATCCAGCGTCTTGATCTGATCGACGCCCGTTTACAGGGGACTGACTGGGCATTCAGCGACGTTGATTTATCCGTGCAGGATCTGACGCTTGAAAAAGGCGACTGGCAAAGCGATGACGGTGAAATCACCCTGAATGCGACCGATATGATTAACGGCAATCTGCATATTCAGGACCCGATTATCAGCCTTGACCTTTCTCAGCAGGGGATTGTCATCAGGCAGGCCACGGCACGCTGGGAGCGCGGTTTACTTCGCACCACCGGTAACTGGTTGCGTGCCAATAAACGCCTGCAACTTGATGAAGTTTCCGTGGCTGGCCTTGAATACACATTGCCGGAAAACTGGAAGCAGCTTTGGAACCAAGCGCTTCCTGATTCGCTTTCTGAAGTGTTCATCAGCCGGTTTATTGCCAACCGCAACCTGATTATTGATATCAACCCGCAGTTCCCGTTCCAGCTGACCGCGCTCGATGCTCTGGGAAATAACCTGCTGCTGGCGCGGAATCATCAGTGGGGGATCTGGAGCGGAACGCTGAATCTGAATGCCAGTGAAGCCACCTTTAACCGCAATGATGTTCGTCGTCCTTCCATTACGCTAAATGCAAACGACAGCCAGGTGAATATTTCCGAGCTGAGCGCATTTACCAAAGAAGGTTTACTGGAAGCCACTGCGACCGTTAACCAGCAGCCGCAGCGCCATTTTTCCGTGAAGATGACCGGCCGTTCCGTGCCGGCAAATCAGCTGGAGAACTGGGGTTGGCCACACATTTCGCTGGAGGGTAACGCCAACATGCAGCTCAATCTGCAAGGGCAAATGCCGGCGAATATCGATTACAAACCGACACTGAACGGGACGTTGCAGGTTAATGGCAGTCAGACGATTGACCAGAGAATGGTAAACGGGCTGGTAACCGGCACACCAACACCTGTTGCCCCGTAATTCTGGTCAGCCACTTAAATGCAAAAAGGCACCGCGAAAGCGGTGCCTTTTAATTGGTCTGAAACAAATCAGTTAATTTCAGGTTCCAGCGGTGCGCCGGGTGCCGCGGGAAGGACCAGATAGGTGCCTTCAAACACTGCGCCATCCACCTCATCGCCGTATAAATTCACTTCAAGCTGAACGCGGGCTTTACGTCCACGCGCCAGACGGTCAAGGTCACCACTGACTGAGCCGAGATCGGCCACCGCACGAGGTCTGCCGGTCACCGGAGAACTGTAGCGGATATGGGCATCGGCCAGCACGATCGTGCCGCCCAGATGCCGTTCACGCAACAGCAGCCAGATCAAACCCCAGCCGGTCAGCGTTGCAAGCGAAAATAAACTCCCGGCGAATAACGTATGGTGCGGATTCTGGTTGCCCGTTTCCGGCATCGTGGTCACAAAACGCTGGCCAGTATACTGACTGATCCGCACCCCCATTTTTTCACTCAGAGGAATATGATCGTACCAGGCTTGTTGCAGCTGTCCGCACCAGTCGGGGCGATGGAGAATGTCATCCAGCGTTTCGATCGGTTTAATCATCAGGAAATGGCGGACCGGAGTAGTTTGCGGCGTAGTAATTTCGCCCTGATTCACAAAACCCAATTTGGCAAAAAACTCCACAGCGTCTTCGCGTGCGCTACAGACTACGCGCTTTACCCCTTCCTGACGCGCCACAGACTCCAGGGTCATCGCCACCAGCGTTCCTAACCCTTTGTCCTGCACATTCGGATCAACAGCCAGGAAGCGGATTGAGGCTTCGTTATCTGCATTTATATATAAACGGCCAACCGCGACCGGTTCGCCGCTTTCATCCACGACCATCTGATGATGCGCAATTGAATCGTAGGCATCACGTTCGGAACCTTCAGGCTGGCGCAGTGGTTTGCGCAGCATTTCCCAGCGAAATCGGTAATAGGCGGCCAGTTCTTTTTCGGTCGTCGGTACTCTAAGGTGATACATAGATACTTTCTCTCCGGCGTTATGCCTTATCGATCAGACTTGTAGCCAGAAGGTCACCGGCCCGTCGTTCACCAGCGCCACTTTCATATCCGCAGCGAAACGCCCGGTTTCGGTCACAATGCCTTTCTCACGACACTGTCCGCAAAAATACTGGTACAAACGGTCGGCTTCCTGTGGCTCAGCACCGCGCGAGAACCCCGGACGCATGCCTTTTTGTGTATCGGCCGCCAGCGTAAATTGCGACACCACCAGCAGACTGCCGCCAGCCTGCTGTACGTTAAGATTCATTTTGTCATTTTCGTCACCGAAAATTCGGTACCCGATCACCCGTTCACTAAGGCGCTTAGCTTTTTGTTCGTCATCGCCCTGTTCAACACCCAGTAAAACCAGTAATCCCGGCCCTATCTGGCCGCAAACGTCGCCATCGATAGTCACGCTGGCATTCAAAACCCGCTGAATTAACGCAATCATACAAATCCTTCGGACTGATTATTCTTCTGCCTGGTATTGAGCAGACTGTAATTTTCTCACAGAACGAAACTCGCCAAGCGTGACGGTAATTTCGGCTCCAAGAAGCACGATACACCAGCTGACATAGACCCACAGAAATAAAATGGGGATCACAGCCAGTACACCGTAAATCAACTGATACGATGGGAAAAGCTGAATATACAAGGTGAAGATTTTTTTACTCAATTCAAATAAGGCACCGGAAACCAGGGCACCCACCAGTGCGTCTTTTGCCGGAACTCTGACTGTTGGCACCACCTGGTATAATAGCCAGAACGTCACCCAGGAAATCAGTAAGGGCAGAATACGCAACGCATGGTCGATGAGAGAATGTACCCCGCTAAGGTTCAGCCAGTTCAGAGAAAGCAAATAAGAACTGACCGCAACGCTGGCCACTAAAAGGATTGGCCCGAGCGTTAATACCATCCAGTAAACCGCAAATGAGAACACAATCGGGCGCTTGGTTTTGCTGTCCCAGATTTTGTTGAGCACGCTGTCCACAGACGCTATCAGCAACAGGGCCGTCACGATTAATCCGCAGGTGCCCACAGCCGTCATTTTGCTGGAGTTAGCAACGAACTGTTCGAGATAGCGCTGAATGGTATTGCCCGTCGCCGGCATGAAGTTGGAAAAGATGAAAGATTTTAGCTGAACGCTGATCTCCGAAAACACCGGAAATAAGGCAAACAGCGAAAATACCACAGCGATCAGCGGAACCAGAGAAAGCAAAGAGACATAGGCTAAATGGCCCGCGAGAAGCGTCAGGCCATCCTTGTCTGAGCGCTTTAAGAGCAGGACTGTGAACTTCCACAATGATTTTGGATAGTGGCTCAATGCCCTTTGCTGCATCCTTACATCCTTCAGGAAAAGTATTTCGGTACCGTCTGGTTGTCTTCCACCCACACAGCTTCAATGCCTGCAGCGCGGGCGGCTTCAATATTTTCAGCCACATCATCGAAGAAGACTGCCTGGCTGGCAGTAAAGCCCTCTTTCTCCAGCACATGCTGGAAGATTTCCGGTTCAGGTTTTCGCATGCCCAGATTTTGCGAAAGATACATCGCATCAGTATTGGCTTCGATTTCCGGATAGTGCTGAGGCCAGAAATCCAGATGTAAACGGTTAGTATTCGACAACACGACAACGCGATGACCTTCTTCGCGCAGCTTCTGGAATAAAGTGATGACTTCAGGACGCAGGCCAACGAAAACAGCGTGCCAGCCCGCACTAAACTGTTCGAAGCTGAGCGCAATGCCCATTTCATTACACAGATCGGCGGCAAACTGTTCGTCGGTGATTTCACCCCGCTCGTGCCTCTGGAACACATCGCCCATTTTGAACCGCTCGGTCAGCGTGGCCAGCGGCGTTCCGCTGAGATGGCTCCACACACCAAGGACACGTTTGAAATCAATATCAATAATGACGTTTCCCATATCAAAAATGTACAGCATTGCACGCTCCTGATTTCAAAGATGACTTTTAACTTTAGCGGTAAAACGTACACCTGAACAGTGACAGAGTTGCGGTGTTTACCTCAACGTTAGAAAAAAAGACAAAAAAAACAGGGTACCCAAAGGCACCCTGTTTCTGTGTAACGGCGAGCGTTAAAGAAGATTAACCTTCTTTAGGACCACGCATAGCACGTTTACGATCGTTCTCGGTCAGGTGACGTTTACGGATACGTACAGACTGAGGAGTAACTTCGACCAGTTCGTCATCATCGATGAATTCCAGAGCTTGCTCCAGAGACATTTTGATAGCAGGAACCAGAGTCGTTGCTTCGTCAGTACCGGACGCACGCATGTTGGTCAGTTTCTTACCGGTCAGGCAGTTCACGGTCAGGTCGTTAGAACGTGAGTGAATACCGATGATCTGGCCTTCATACACTTCTGCGCCATGGCCCAGGAACAATTTACCGCGGTCTTGCAGGCTGAACAGTGCGAACGCAACTGCTTTACCCTGACCGTTGGAGATCAGCACGCCGTTCTGACGCTGGCCGATTTCGCCCGGACGAACGTCATCGTAGTGGCTGAACGTGGAGTACAGCAGACCGGTACCAGAAGTCATGGTCATGAATTCTGTACGGAAGCCGATCAGACCACGTGCAGGGATCAGGTAATCAAGACGGATACGACCTTTGCCGTCTGGGATCATGTCTTTGACATCGCCTTTACGCTCACCCATGGCCTGCATTACAGAACCCTGGTGTTGCTCTTCGATATCCAGTGTCACGTTCTCGAATGGCTCTTGCATGCGGCCATCGATTTTACGGTTGATTACTTTAGGACGGGATACCGCCAGCTCGAAACCTTCACGACGCATGTTTTCGATCAGAACCGACAGGTGAAGTTCACCACGGCCTGAAACGCGGAATGCATCAGCATCTTCAGTTTCTTCAACACGCAATGCCACGTTGTGCACCAGTTCTTTGTTCAGACGGTCAAGGATCTGACGTGAAGTCACATACTTACCTTCTTTACCACAGAACGGAGAGGTGTTAACGCAGAAATACATGGTCACTGTTGGTTCATCAACGCTCAGCGCTGGCAGAGCTTCAACATTCGCCGGATCACAGATAGTGTCGGAGATGTTCAGTTCGCCCAGACCGGTGATTGCGATGATGTCGCCCGCTTCAGCAATGGTCGCTTCGATACGCTCAAGACCCATGTGGGTCAGAACTTTACCGACTTTACCATTACGGGTTTTGCCTTCGCTGTCGATGACAGTGATTTGCTGGTTAGGCTTAACGGTACCGCGTTTGATGCGGCCGATGCCGATGACGCCAACATAGTTGTTGTAGTCCAGCTGAGAGATTTGCATCTGGAAAGGTGCTTCCATCTCAACTTGTGGCGGAGATACGTGGTCAACGATCGCCTGGTACAGCGGGGTCATGTCTTCGGCCATATCGTTATGGTCGTTACCCGCGATACCCATCAGTGCTGATGCATAGATGATTGGGAAATCGAGTTGTTCGTCGGTTGCGTCCAGGTTTACGAACAGGTCGAAGACCTGATCAACAACCCAGTCAGGACGCGCGCCAGGGCGGTCAACCTTGTTGATTACCACGATCGGCTTCAGACCATTAGCGAATGCTTTTTTGGTCACGAAACGGGTTTGCGGCATTGGGCCATCCATTGCATCCACAACCAGCAGCACCGAGTCGACCATTGACATTACACGCTCTACCTCACCGCCGAAGTCGGCGTGTCCTGGGGTATCCACGATGTTAATGCGGTAGTCTTTCCAATTAATGGCGGTGTTTTTTGCGAGGATGGTAATCCCACGCTCTTTCTCCAAATCGTTGGAGTCCATTACGCGTTCGGTTGCTTCTACACGCTCTCCGAAAGTACCGGATTGTTGCAGCAGCTTGTCGACCAGGGTGGTTTTACCATGGTCAACGTGGGCAATAATGGCGATGTTACGCAAATTTTCGATCACAGCTTTGCCTCAGGCATTAGAAATAGCGCGCTATTGTACACGTATTAAGCGAGGTTCTAAACAAGATCACAAGGATCTTGATGAAACAACTTATGGATGGTTACTTTGTGATCCCTTTCACGGTGCAAAAAGACCACTGAACCATAATGACGCACCTTTTTGGTGCTATGCATCTCAGAGTTAGCACCATTATAGTGCAGATATTCCGTTATGGTGCATACTTATTGAGTGCAAGAGCCCTGTAAAATGGCGTTGTTTGCATTTTCTCAAAGTTGGCACACTTTTCGCTAATAGTTTTTAGGGTAAAAAAAAGTTTTTACAGGGTGAAGCGTCTGACCAGTCAAATAATAGCGCTGTTCAGTCCACACGCCAGTTCAAGTAAAGCTGTTATTTCCAACTAAAGACCAAAAATGGTTATTCGTTCCACGACGATAATGAGAAATTCGGGAGAACTAGTATGTCCGCTGAACACGTTTTGACGATGCTGAATGAGCATGAAGTGAAATTCGTAGATTTACGTTTCACAGATACCAAAGGCAAAGAACAGCACGTCACCATTCCTGCACACCAGGTTAGCGCTGACTTCTTCGAAGAAGGCAAAATGTTCGATGGCTCTTCAATCGGTGGCTGGAAAGGCATTAACGAATCTGACATGGTTTTGATGCCAGATGCGAGCACTGCTGTTCTTGACCCGTTCTACGAAGAAACCACTCTGATCATTCGTTGCGACATCCTTGAGCCAACCACGCTGCAAGGTTATGACCGCGACCCACGTTCTACCGCAAAACGTGCAGAAGATTTCCTGCGCTCTTCCGGTATCGCGGACACAGTACTGTTCGGGCCAGAGCCAGAATTCTTCCTGTTTGATGATGTGCGCTTCGGCAGCAGCATCTCCGGTTCTCACGTTGCTATCGATGATATCGAAGGCGCATGGAACTCCAGCACCAAATACGAAGGCGGCAACAAAGGCCACCGTCCTGCTGTTAAAGGCGGCTACTTCCCGGTTCCTCCGGTCGACTCCTCCCAGGATCTGCGCTCTACCATGTGTCTGACCATGGAAGAAATGGGTCTGGTTGTTGAAGCTCACCACCACGAAGTGGCAACAGCTGGTCAGAACGAAGTGGCAACCCGCTTCAACACCCTGACCAAAAAGGCTGACGAAATTCAAATCTACAAATACGTGGTTCACAACGTGGCTCACGCATTTGGCAAAACTGCGACCTTCATGCCAAAACCAATGTTTGGCGATAACGGTTCCGGTATGCACTGCCACATGTCTTTGTCCAAGAACGGTAACAACCTGTTCGCTGGCGACAAATACGGCGGCCTGTCTGAAATGGCACTGTTCTACATCGGCGGTATCATCAAACACGCTAAAGCGATCAACGCCTACGCTAACCCAACGACCAACTCCTACAAGCGTTTGGTCCCGGGCTACGAAGCGCCAGTCATGCTGGCTTACTCAGCGCGTAACCGTTCTGCATCCATCCGTATTCCACACGTATCTACGCCTAAAGCAATGCGTATCGAAGCACGCTTCCCTGATCCAGCTGCTAACCCATACCTGGCGTTTGCTGCACTGATGATGGCTGGCCTGGACGGTATCATTAACAAGATCCACCCTGGCGATGCGATGGACAAAAACCTGTATGACCTGCCACCGGAAGAAGAAGCAGAAATTCCAAAAGTTGCAGGTTCACTGGAAGAAGCTCTGAACGCACTGAACGAAGACCGCGAGTTCCTGACCCGTGGCGGCGTGTTCACTGACGACGCTATCGATGCTTACATCGGCCTGCGTAAAGAAGAAATGGACCGCGTACGTATGACTCCGCATCCGGTTGAGTTCGAACTGTATTACAGCGTTTAATAAAAACAGCGTTTAATTTTCGAATTGAACCTGAACTCAGTGCCCGTCCTCTGACCGGCGCTGAGAAAAATACCCGGCTGGAGGTCTGGCTGTAAGAAAACCTTCAGCATCAAAATGAAGTAAAACGATTTTATTTGTTGCCGTGGAAACTTTCAGCCCATCTCCGGATGGGCTTTTTTCTCCACACTCTTTCCTGCTTAACCCCTCTGACCCGTGATTTCGCCGGGTAGCGAGATAAAATGCACCCATCAGGTGCGGGAGACTGCGGTATGGCAACTGGCAAGCTGCCCGATGCTGGGCAGATCCTGAATTCTTTAATCAACAGCGTTCTGCTGTTGGACGACGATTTGGCTGTGCATTACGCCAACCCGGCGGCTCAGCAGTTACTGGCGCAAAGTTCCCGCAAACTTTTTGGCACCCCTTTGCCAGAGCTGGTGGGATATTTTTCGCTCAACATCGGGTTAATGCGTGAAAGTCTGACTGCCGGACAGGGCTTTACAGACAGCGAAGTGACTCTGGTGGTTGATGGCCGCGCTCATGTGTTGTCACTGACCGCCCAGATGCTGCCGGAAGGCTTCATTCTGGTCGAACTGGCGCCGATGGATAATCAGCGACGCCTGAGCCAGGAACAATTGCAGCATGCTCAACAGGTTGCGGCCCGTGATTTGATACGCGGTCTGGCGCATGAAATTAAAAACCCGCTTGGCGGTTTGCGTGGTGCGGCCCAGTTGTTATCAAGAGCGCTGCCGGATCCGGCCCTGCTGGAATATACCAAAGTCATTATCGAGCAAGCTGACCGTCTGCGGAATCTGGTGGACAGATTGCTGGGGCCACAGCGCCCGAGTCAGCACATTACACAAAGTATTCATCAGGTTGCAGAGCGCGTTTGTCAGCTGGTATCGATGGAAAAACCCGATAACGTTCAGCTGGTGCGGGACTATGACCCGAGCCTGCCGGAACTGGCACATGACCCTGACCAGATAGAACAGATTTTATTGAATATCACCCGCAACGCCTTGCAGGCGCTGGGGGAGGAAGGCGGCACAATAACACTGCGCACGCGGACTGCTTTCCAGATTACGTTACACGGCGTGCGTTATCGTCTGGCGGCAAGAATCGATATTGAAGATGACGGCCCCGGCGTACCGGCACATTTGCAGGACACTCTTTTTTACCCCATGGTCAGTGGCCGCGAGGGAGGTACCGGTTTGGGCCTTTCAATCGCGCGCAGTTTGATTGATCAGCATTCGGGTAAAGTTGAATTTAACAGTTGGCCAGGACATACCGAATTCTCGGTTTACCTGCCTATTCGCCAGTGAGGTTCTTATGCAACGAGGGATAGTCTGGATCGTCGATGACGATAGCTCCATCCGCTGGGTACTTGAACGTGCGCTCACTGGAGCCGGTTTAACCTGCACCACGTTTGACAGCGGCAATGAAGTGCTTGATGCCATTGCGACTCAAACCCCTGACGTTTTGTTATCAGATATCCGTATGCCGGGGATGGACGGTTTAGCGCTGTTAAAGCAGATTAAACAACGCCACCCGATGCTTCCGGTCATCATAATGACAGCGCATTCCGATCTGGATGCCGCCGTCAGCGCCTATCAGCAAGGCGCATTTGATTATCTGCCAAAACCTTTCGACATTGACGAAGCAGTGGCTCTGGTTGAACGTGCCATCAGCCATTATCAGGAACAACAGCAACCCGCGCGCAGCCAGCCAGCCAGCGGCCCGACGGCGGATATTATTGGCGAAGCGCCAGCCATGCAGGACGTGTTCCGCATCATTGGCCGTTTGTCCCGCTCGTCGATAAGCGTACTGATTAACGGGGAATCCGGAACGGGTAAAGAGCTGGTGGCTCATGCATTGCACCGCCACAGCCCGCGTGCCAAAGCGCCGTTTATCGCGCTGAATATGGCAGCCATACCTAAAGACCTGATTGAGTCCGAATTATTCGGTCACGAGAAAGGGGCATTTACTGGCGCCAATACCATCCGCCAGGGACGTTTTGAGCAGGCCGATAACGGCACGCTGTTCCTGGATGAAATCGGTGATATGCCGCTCGATGTACAAACCCGTCTGCTGCGCGTGCTGGCAGATGGTCAGTTCTATCGCGTAGGCGGCTATGCGCCAGTGAAAGTGGACGTGCGTATTATCGCCGCGACTCACCAGAATCTGGAACTGCGGGTTCAGGAAGGAAAATTCCGCGAGGATTTATTCCATCGCCTGAATGTTATCCGCGTCCATCTGCCGCCGTTGCGTGAACGTCGTGAAGATATTCCGCGTCTGGCGCGGTACTTCCTGCAAGTCGCAGCGAAAGAGCTTGGCGTCGAAGCGAAAAACCTGCACCCGGAAACGGAGATAGCGCTGACGCGTCTGCCGTGGCAAGGCAACGTGCGCCAGCTGGAAAACACCTGTCGCTGGTTAACGGTGATGGCGGCTGGTCAGGAAGTGCTGATTCAGGATTTACCGAGCGAACTGTTTGAAACTTCGGCCCCGGAAACAGGTGGTCAGAGTCTGCCGGACAGCTGGGCAACATTGCTGGCTCAATGGGCAGATCGCGCCCTGCGTTCCGGTCATCAAAACTTGTTATCAGAAGCACAGCCTGAAATGGAGCGCACCTTACTGACTACGGCGCTGCGCCATACTCAAGGTCATAAACAGGAAGCCGCACGTTTGCTGGGCTGGGGACGAAATACCCTGACCCGCAAGCTGAAAGAACTGGGCATGGAATAAAAGCCAGGTGCCAGAAAGCAAAACAGCCGCATAAGCGGCTGTTTTTGTTTGCAGCAAAGAACTCAGATCACGCGGGAAAATTGCTGCTGACGCACCTGACGGCGCAGATAAATATCAAAGCACATGCAGATATTTCGGATCAGCAAACGGCCGCGTGGCGTCACCTGAATATGCTTTTCACTCACCTCAACCAGCCCGTCTTCGGCCAAGGGTTTCAGTAATGCCAGATCGTCGGCGAAATAGTCGGTAAAGCGGATGCCATATCGCTGCTCGACATCGGCAAAACTCAGCTCGAAATGGCAGATTAGCGATTTAATGACATCGCGGCGCAGACAATCGTCATTGGTCATTTCCAGACCGCGCCATAATGCATTCCCCTGCTCTTCTACTCTGGCGTAATAGGTTTTCAGGTCTTTCTCGTTCTGCGCGTAAGTATCGCCCAGCATGCTGATGGCCGAAACGCCCATACCCAGCAAATCGCTGTCGCCCTGCGTGGTATATCCCTGGAAATTGCGATGCAGTTTGCCTTCGCGCTGGGCAATCGCCAGTTCATCATCAGGACGGGCAAAGTGATCCATCCCAATAAAACGGTAACCGGAGGCCGTCAGCGAAGCGATGGTTTCCTGCAGGATTTTCAGTTTCTCTTCTGCGCCAGGCAAATCGGCATCTTTGATTTTCCGCTGAGCGGCAAACAATTTTGGCATGTGCGCGTAATTGAACACACTGAGACGATCCGGATTAAGCTCTGCCACGCGTTGCAGCGTATAAGCGAAACTCTCCGCCGTTTGTTTCGGCAGACCATAGATCAGGTCGATATTGGTGGAATTGAAACCCAGCGCACGGGCGCGTTCAATCAGGGCAAAGATGAAGTCTTCATCCTGCTCGCGATTAACCAATCGCTGCACTTCTTTGTTGAAATCCTGCACGCCCATGCTCAGGCGGTTAAAGCCTTCACTGCGCAAATGGTCGAGCACATCCAGCTCGATTTCACGTGGGTCGACTTCCAGCGACATTTCTGCATCGGGCAGGATATCAAAGTGTGCCCGCAGAAGGCCCATCAGACGGCTTATCTGCGCTTTATTGAGATAAGTCGGCGTACCACCCCCCCAGTGCAGTTGACTGACCTGACGGCCCTTAAAGAGCGGCGCACGGTGGCTTATCTCTTTCTCAAGCACGTTGAGATATTCTTCGGCTTTATGCTGCTGGCGCGTGACCAGTTTATTGCAGCCGCAGAAATAGCAAAGCTTATGGCAGAAAGGAATGTGCACATACAGCGAAAGGGAGCGCTCAGGGTAACGGACAGCCGCTTTTTTAAAAGCCGCATCGTCGTCGCTTTCGCTAAATTCGAGTGCAGTTGGGTAGGATGTGTATCGCGGACCTGAATAGTTGTACTTCTGGATCAGCGCTAAATCCCAGACGGTTGTCTGTTCTGACATGGGTGATTTACTCCTTCCGGCGTCGGATGCTGCCGGTTTCCCTTACAGGCAGGCTTTTGGCCTGCCTGACAAAGGTCGCTCTGCGCAAACGTGCTTTAGTTTTCGATAACCGCCGTAGTTTACCGAATAACCAAAGGAGATAACATGCAAAGAGTAAGGCTATTGCCGGAATGACCCAGCGCATCGCTTAGAAACCTTCTTTAGGATTCCCGCGTTTGAGCAACTGCATCATATCTTCGTTCTTCTCTTCTTCTTCGTCATCTTCGTCGTCGCCGAGTTCGATACCGAGGATTTCCATCAGAACATCAATACGATCCAGAGTCTGGTCAACATAAGCCTGATCTTCTGCGCTCAGCGCTTTGCCGTCGTCAATAAGATCGAGCAGTGAATCCAGACGCTCATCATTTTCCAGTAATGTCAGTTCTTCTTGCGGAGACATTTTTGGTTTTGCTTCCGGCTTCGCCTGCGCCGCTTTCTTCGCTTTCGCTGCATTGTTCGTGACGGTTTCCACGATCAATGGCACGGCTTTCTTACTGCCGATGCGCGGATCAGTTTTTTTAGCGCCTGCTCCGCTTTGATTCTGGGCAGCGTCCGGGTTAGCGCGTGAGCCTGCTTTGTGGCCACGGCGCTTATTGTCACGCTTGCGTTCGCGCGCTTCGATATCAAGCTCTACACGACTTTTCTTCTTCTTTTTAGCTGTCGCGGTATTGGCGCGCGGTGCTTTCGCTGGCTGTTTCATGGCATCTGCTCTTAGGTGTGTACATTTAGTATAGATTTGCGGCGGAATCTAGCAGAAAGCGAACAAAGAAAAAAGGCAGCAAGTTAACCTTGCTGCCTTTTTCTTTCCTTCCGTAGAAGGATATTCCTCAAACACTTTCCCTGTATAGCGTCAACGTCCCGGTTTTTCCTTTGCCTTTCAGAGCCTCCGGCCCCGTTCGTCCTTAAATCGCGATGCATTTCCCGTGATCCATGAATGCAATATTCGTCCGTGTTTCCGTTCTCGCCTTCACCGCGTAAGAAATACTTTACCCGACTGACACAAAGGCTCAAGATACCCGCCTGCCGTCTTGTGGGATTCAGAACTACATTATTTTTATCTTATTGAAATTTAATAATATTAAAAATTTCGGCGACAAAACAAGCGAAATAACCCGCATCATGAATAGCAAATGTCTTACATCATGAAGGCAATTTCCCCCGCCTTCATCTCTGTGGTCCCTTCGCCTCATCATTCGGAATTTAAAAACACGAACGCATCTCGGCTCTGTTGCAGTTATAATCGCCAGCCAGATACTCATGCCTCACGGAGACGCACGCTTTGACCAGCCAAACTTACAACTATCATATGACCCATTTCGTCATGAGCGCCCCGGACATCCGGCATTTGCCATCTGACGCAGGCATTGAAGTCGCATTTGCTGGTCGTTCAAACGCCGGCAAATCCAGCGCATTGAATACTTTGACGCAGCAGAAAAGCCTCGCACGTACCAGTAAAACGCCTGGCCGTACTCAGCTCATTAACCTGTTCGAAGTGAAACCGGGCATCCGTCTGGTCGACTTACCGGGTTATGGCTATGCTGAAGTACCGGAAGAAATGAAGCGTAAATGGCAGCGCGCGCTGGGTGAATATCTGCAAATGCGCAACTCGCTGAAAGGTCTGGTTGTGCTGATGGATATCCGCCATCCGCTGAAAGATCTCGACCAGCAGATGATTCAGTGGGCTGTCGATGTCGGTACGCCGGTAATGTTGTTGCTGACTAAAGCCGACAAACTGGCATCCGGTGCGCGTCAGGCGCAGATCAAAATGGTCCGCGAAGCCGTGAAAGAATTCATGGGCGATATTCAGGTTGAAGCGTTCTCTTCACCAAAGAAAATGGGCGTGGATAAATTGAGTGACAAACTGAACACCTGGTTCAGCGAAATTCCACCGGAAGTGCTGGAAGAAGAGCTTTTTGACGAAGGCGAGTAATTAACCGCGCTTTAACGAAGAAAACTGTAAGTAAAGAACATATCAGGGCGGCCAACAGGCTGCCCTTTTTTATGGATGCGGTTTTATGAAAGGGGGCAGGAAATGGGCGTAGCTCTCTGAAAACCCCAATAAAAAACGCCCCAGACATAAATGCCTGGGGCGGCTAAAATATTCAGCCAAATCCGATTACGTGAAGTAAAAGGTCTGAAAGATAGAACATCTTACCTCTGTACCCTACGAGAGAAACTTTACCCTATTTTCTGATGGGGAAAAAGAACTTTTTGTAGTTTACTTACACAAAAATCGCGGTTTATGCGATCACCTTCATGGTCTGAGTACATAATTCTGTAGCTTAATTACAAAAAAAGCTTAATTACTATCCACTTAGTGAGCCTGATCCCAGTTTTCTCCAGTACCCACGTCCACTTTCAACGGAACTGCCAGCGCCATGCTGGATTCCATCAGGCCGCGAATTTTTTCACTCGCAACTTCAACATCATCTTTATGCACTTCAAACACCAGTTCATCGTGTACCTGCATGATAATACGGGCACGCGGTGCATCTGACTGTTTCAGCCAGGCATCGACGCTTATCATTGCACGTTTGATAATGTCAGCGGCCGTACCCTGCATCGGGGCGTTGATCGCCGCACGTTCAGCTCCTTTACGGCGCATCGCGTTGCTGGATTTAATGTCCGGAAGATACAGACGGCGACCATCCAGCGTTTCCACGTAACCCTGCTCAGACGCCTGAGTACGCGTACGTTCCATATATTCCAGCACGCCCGGATAACGCTCGAAATATAAATCCATATAACGCTGAGATTCCTTACGCGGAATGTTCAGCTGCCGTGACAGACCAAAGGCGCTCATGCCGTAAATCAGACCAAAGTTAATCGCTTTCGCGCTGCGACGTTGCTCACCGGAGACTTTCTCCAGCGGAGTGCCGAAGACTTCTGCGGCCGTTGCGCGGTGAATATCTTTGCCTTGCGCGAAAGCTGTCAGCAAACCTTCATCTTTCGATAAATGCGCCATGATTCGCAATTCAATCTGCGAGTAGTCGGCAGCCAGAATGATGTAGTCTTTTGGCGCGATAAACGCCTGACGGATACGACGCCCTTCGTCATTACGCACCGGAATATTTTGCAGATTGGGATCGCTTGAGGACAGGCGTCCCGTTGCGGTAACTGCCTGATGGTAAGACGTATGCACGCGACCAGACTGCGGGTTGATCATCAATGGCAGTTTGTCGGTATAAGTCGATTTCAGTTTCGCCAGACCACGATATTCAAGAATAACTTTCGGCAATGGATAATCGAGTGCCAGTTCAGCCAAAACTTCTTCATTGGTTGAGGGGGCGCCACCCGGGGTTTTCTTCAGGATCGGCAGTTTCTGTTTTTCATACAGAATGGCCTGAAGCTGTTTGGTCGAAGAAAGGTTGAATGGCTCTTCGGCCAGTTCATGCGCTTTGTTTTCCAGCTCGTTCAGACGAATAGCCAGCTCTTTCGAGTGAGCAGCGAGGATGTTCTGATCAATCAACACACCGGTACGTTCGATATGAGACAAAACAGGTACCAGTGGCATTTCAATATCCGTGAACACCTTAGTCAGGGATTCGCTTTCCTGAATACGTGGCCAGAGTGCCTGATGCAATTGCAGCGTGACATCGGCATCTTCTGCCGCATACGGCGCCGCCTGCTCAAGCGCAATCTGGTTGAAAGTCAGCTGATTTTTGCCCTTACCGGCAATCTCTTCAAAGCCTACGGTTTTATGACCGAGATAACGATCGGCCAAACTGTCCATGTCATGACGCCCGGACACACTGTCCAGTACGTAGGATTCAAGCATGGTATCGAAGGCGATACCTTTTAATTCGATGTCATAACGCAGTAAAACACCGCGGTCGAACTTCAGGTTCTGCCCGACTTTGCGCTGTTTTTTATCTTCGAGTAACGGCTTAAGTTGTTTAAGCACATCATTGCGATCCAGCTGCGGCGGTGCATCAAGATAATCATGCGCCACAGGAAGATAAGCCGCTTTGCCCGCTTCTGTAGCGAAAGACAAACCGATCAGATTGGCCGTCAGCGTATCCAGACCATCCGTTTCGGTATCGAAAGCAAAAACGTCCGATGCTTTGAGATACCCGATCCACTCATCAAGGGTCGTCTGATCCAGAATGGTGACGTACCCTTCCTGAGATAGCTGGTTAGGTTCAACTGCAGATACTGAAGTCGTTTCTTCAGCCTGAGCGCCTTTCTTCGCCGCAGCCGGCGCTTTGCCAGCAGATTTTTTGCTGCTCAGCCAGGTGCCAGATTCCACATCTGCCAGCCAGCGTTTGAATTCATAGCGACCAAAAAGCTTATGGAGTTCGTCGGCGTCAGGTTCTGAAACCGTCAGCTCTGCACAGGTCAGATCCAGCTCAACGTCCGTTTTAATCGTCGCCAGCTGGTAAGAGAGGTAAGCCACCTCTTTATTATCCGCCAGTTTTGCAGCCATGGTTTTTGAGCCACGAAAGCTTAATGTCGACACTTTATCGAGATCAGCATAAAGCGCATCAAGGCCACCAATGCCTTGTAAAAGCGCCTGTGCTGTTTTCTCACCCACGCCCGGTACGCCCGGAATGTTATCCGAGGAGTCGCCCATCAGCGCGAGGAAATCGATAATCAGCTCTGGTGGAACACCATACTTCTCAACAACTTCATCTGGCCCCAGGATCGCGTTGTTCATGGTGTTAATCAAAGTGACGCCCGGAGTAACCAGCTGCGCCATATCTTTATCACCGGTACTGATCAGAACCGCATGCCCCGCTTTCTCGGCTTCAAGTGCCAGCGTACCGATCACGTCGTCAGCCTCAACGCCGGAAACGACCAGTAATGGCAGCCCCATCGCTTTTACCATTTGGTGAAGCGGCTCAATCTGAGAGCGCAGATCATCCGGCATCGGAGGGCGGTGAGATTTATACTGTTCAAACAGTTCATCACGGAAGGTTTTGCCTTTCGCGTCAAAAACCACAGCAACGTGGCTTGGGGTGTATTGCAGCAACAGACTGCGCAACATATTCAGCACACCGTACATCGCGCCGGTCGGTTCACCCGCAGAGTTGGTCAGCGGAGGGAACGCATGGTATGCGCGATAAAGGTAGGACGAGCCGTCCACCAGGATTAAGGGGTTTTCTGCTATCTGGGCCATAACTCTTCTTTATTCGTGATCAGACATGCTCTAAGGATGCCATAGCCAGCGGGAAAGACGAACCTTGAGAAGGAAATTCATTGCGAAGTTGCGGGGGATCTCGAAGGATCATCCTGTGGATAACTTTGTGAATAGTTTTAATAGGAAATTAATACGGGATGTTAATCCAAAAACTCATCAGGATTTTAACTACGTGTTTCATCAGGTTATAGGATTGATTTATGAAATATTGATGTAATAGAAGTTTAATAGCTATTGTGGATAGTTATATTTATTGGAAAACTTTCTGAGGAAGTTTTTTATATTTACGTCCGTAATAATTTTCTGCATCTCAATTCTTAGAAAATATAACGCCAGCCCGAAAGCTGGCGTTGAGATCAGAAATTCTTATTTTTTGGTCGCTAAGAAGTTGATCACATCAGAATATTGTTTGACGTACATATCCATTGAGCTGGTATCAAGTCCGTCATTTTTAACCATATATTTGCCGTTCACAAATACAGAGGGAACACCTTGCAGACCCAGGTCAGCAGCGGCTTTCTCCTGTTGAACAACCAGAGATTTCACGACAAAGCTGTTAAGTGCGGCATCATAATCTTCGCCTTTCACACCCGCCTGAATAAAGACTTTACGGATATCGTCAGCATTCTGAACTGATTGCTGTTTCTGCACAGCATCAAACATCAGCGGGCTCACTTTGTCTTCAACACCCAGAGCAATCGCAACAGCCCAGGCTTGAGTTAATTGTTTACCCAATGGCCCCAGGAATTCGACGTGATACTTGGTGTATTTAACATCTTTAGGCAGGTTCTTACGGATACTATCAGAGACATGCCAGACTTGTTCAAACTGGTAGCAGTGCGGGCAATAAAATGAGAAGAACTCGAGTACCTGTGGCTCATTAGCAACGGTTTTATCTAAAGTAACGTACTGTGCGCCATCAGAGAATTGCGCGGCAGACACACTGAAGGCCATAACCATACCAACCAGTGCCAGGAATATCTTTTTCATATAAAGCCTATCTCCATTTAATTAAACTTCGAACATTAATCATGACTCAATACATTGGCATCAGCTGTAAAGGAGGTGCCTGTAATTTCTTAACTTGCTCAGTAAAAGCCGCTATCTGACTACGCCAGAAATCTTCGTCCTGCATCCAAGGGAAACTCTTAGGAAATGCAGGATCTTCCCAGCGACGGGCAACCCAGGCCAGATAATAAACCATGCGCATGGCGCGAAGCGGTTCAATCAAAGACAGTTCGCGAGTGTCTAAATCTGCAAACTCTCCATAAGCTTCCAGCAAGATATCTAACTGGAGCCTTTGCTCACTTTGATCTCCATGCAGAAGCATCCAGAGATCCTGTATCGCCGGGCCATTGCGGGCATCATCCATATCGACAAACAAAGGCCCGTCACGCCAGAGAATATTGCCTGGGTGGCAATCACCATGTAAGCGTAGAGGCTGCCAGTCAGTATGCCAATAATCGCATGTAGTGCGAATCAGCTGATCGGTTGCTGATAAAAAAGGTTCGCGCAAACTTTTGGGGATCAGCGGACATAGGGCGAGAACTTCCCGCGGGTGGAAAAGATATTCGTCAACCCCGATAGTTGGACGTGCCGAAAACAGGCTTTCGCTGCCCACCTGATGAATGCGTCCAAGAAAACGTCCTACCCACTCCAGCTGGTCGAGATTATCGATCTCATACTGCCGTCCACCTACGCTGGGAAATACGGTAAACATATATCCCTGATAGTGATGCAATGTGTTTTCGTTGATAGAAAGAGGGGCAACCGCAGGAATTTCAGCATCGGACATATCAAGAGAAAACTGATGCTCTTCGTGGATCTGCTCTTCTGTCCATCGCTCAGGACGGTAAAACTTCACCACATAGCGTTTTCTGTCTTCACCGAGAAACTGGTAAACACGGTTTTCATAACTGTTCAATGCAGTGAGGCCGGACTCAGCAATAAGACCGACACTCTCTAACGCATCAAGGATAAGATCCGGCGACAATGCCTGAAAATTAAAAGCTGAATTGTTCATAACTTCATTCGGATTGGCCGCACAGAAAAATGACAATGGGAAATAGTATCATCTATTTTTGGCGGTTCGCATGAAGTTCACATAAGTTTACATCAATCTTTAATTACACCACGGGCACGTAAAAGTGCAGTTTTAAAATCATCCTCATAGTCTTTCTTCAAACCTGGGATTTCAGCCGTGCTGTCAGTACCACGCATTTTCAGGTGATAAATCAATGTGTCATCACTGAGTTCGCCCAATGGTCCCTGGAATCCACATTCAGTGGCCAGTTTCTGGATAAACTCCATCAGGTTCAGATCGCAATCTTCTTTCCATGCGGGATGCAGCAGTTCGATCAGCTCGTTCACACGATGTTCTTTCATGATAATCCTTCTCCATTTGTTTTCAGACCTTAAAAATAACAGGGTTATTTCGTCAGGGAAAGTACAAGCTCACCGCAGAAAAGTGTAACCTGCCCGGGGGTAAATTAAGGCGTTACAATAATGGCAATAATGATGTTTTGATGGACAGGTATTATGGATCGCAACAGTATTACAGGTGTTATTTTAGCAGGCGGTCGTTCGAGCAGGATGGGCGAAGATAAAGGACTGGTCGAAATTAATGGCAGGCCTTTATTTGAACTCATCGCAGAAAGATTGCGCCCACAAGTAGGAGAAATTCTGATCAGCTGCAATCAGAATTCTGAACGCTATGGGAAGGATTTCCATACAGTCCCGGACATCGAGCAAGATTTCTCAGGCCCTCTTGCCGGTATGCTTGCAGCGTTATCGGTGAGTAAAACCGAGTGGGTACTTTTCGTTCCCTGCGACGTTCCGGCTTTCCCTGCAGATCTTAGTGAATCATTGTCTGCCGGGCTATCAGGACAGAAAGCGGCCTATGCGCGCGACACGGAGCGTGAGCATCCGACACTTTGCCTGTTAAACCGGAGTTTAGTCCCGGCGCTGACAGCGTATCTGGAAAACGGTGACAGGAAGCTGATGATTTTCCTTCATGATATTGGGGCAAAATCAGTATTTTTCGGTGAATCAAAGGCGTTTTCCAACCTCAATACGCCCGAAGATGTAGCACTTTGGAAAACCCGCAATAAAGATCTCTCAAGATGACAAACAAACAAATTCCACTGCTTGGAATCGTCGCTTACAGCGGGACGGGAAAAACAACATTGCTGAAACTTCTCATTCCCTACCTGCGGCAGCATGGCATACGAACCGGTCTGATCAAGCATACCCACCATGATGTCGACGTTGATACACCGGGGAAAGACAGTTTTGAACTGCGTAAAGCTGGCGCAGACCAGACAATGGTTGCCAGCAATAGCCGGTGGGCACTAATGACTGAAACTCCGGGGCATGGCGAGCTCAGTCTGGAGTATCTGGCGACACGTTTCGACAGCAGTAACCTGGATATGATTTTAGTAGAGGGATTTAAGCATGAAGCGATCAATAAAATCGTGCTACACAGAAAGGAAACTGGGAAATCGCTGGATAATCTGATCGACGTTAGCGTTGTGGCCGTCGCAACTGATGGTTTGTTCGATCCAGTTAAGCCTGGAATCAGTATCCTGAATATAAACGAGGTAGATAAAGTGGGGGAATTTGTTATTCAGTGGCTGAAAAGTCAGCAAAACTAAAGGTTCTTTCCTCTTTTCTTTTTCTAAATTTCCCATAGCAAAAAGCCCTGTACGTCAGTACAGGGCTTTCCACTTATTTGATGCCTGGCAGTTCCCTACTCTCGCATGGGGAGACCCCACACTACCATCGGCGCTACGGCGTTTCACTTCTG
>NZ_QZWI01000017.1 GCF_003614975.1 Rahnella bruchi
ACATTGCGGGCGGGATGTTGCTAATTGCTTTTTCTCTGCACAGCCTGATCCCGTAATTCATCATTTATAGCGACAACTTCCGCTCTTGGCTCACAGCAGCCCAAAAGAATTTTATTGGGCTGCTATGAGCGATAATCTGTTGTGCTATATGACGCTGTTTAAGGAGCGTGCAAAATATGTTCGACCATACTATCCATCCCGAAGTCGCCGAATGGTTTGCAAGGTTCGGTATCGCCGAGGTGTCATATAGCGGATGTTCCGTCGACCTAACCAACGAACCACCTGAGCATTGGTTTTACAAGCGCAACAAGTTGCGGCCTGAAAGCCTGAAACTGGATTTGCGCATCCCATCTAACGGAAACTGGTTGGTCGACCTATCGCGTCATGACAAGCTTTTCAACATTCAGTGGCGCCCGGATGATGACTTGCGCATCGAGTCGGAGCAACTGCGTTACCGAAAATTAATCAAATGGCCCCGACTATCGAGCCTCATGGATTTTCCCCTGCTGGCTGGGCAACTGGAGCAATGCCTGGATGTGCGCTTCCTGCGACATGCCAATTTCGGAGCGCGCTTGCTCGAACCCGAGGTGCTGTCGTGCAATTCCAAAATCCGTCAATGGTTATCACCCTGCGCCGACACTTTTGGATGGAACAGAAAAAGATAATTTGGAAACGGTGTGTCCCATCCCCCGTTTTGGCTGATGCTTTCATTAGCAGGATGCTTTATGTTGGTTACACTCATCCTGCAGGGTATAACCATGATAACAGTAGAGAAATCAGATCCATTTTCTTCAGAATCCCATCGCTTAATCGAAATGCTGTCAGCAGAACTTGCCGCTATAACTGGTGATACCGGCAAAAGTAATTTCACCGTTGAAGCAATGAGTGATGACAAAGCTTTATGGGCATTAGCAAAGAATTCTCATGGCAAAGCGATAGGATGCGGTGCTATACGGCCATTAACGCAAAATATAGCCGAGCTTAAAAGAATGTTTTCAGACCGAAGTGTGTCAGGGATTGGCAATGCTTTACTCGCTTTTCTTGAAACATCTGCAAAAGAGATGGGATATACCGAACTTAGGCTGGAAACCCGACTCATCAACTATCGGGCTGTAAATTTCTACGAGAAAAATGGTTATATCCGTATTGAGAATTACGGCCCATATATAGGCAGGACAGAAGCTGTCTGTTTCTCAAAGTCATTGCACTGATTTTCTTCACAGGATCTGTCGTCCGCTCCTGCAACATACCTCTTCCCGACGAGAAACCTGCAGGCGCGTCTCACAGAATGCTGGCGCCCTGCTCTTCAGGCTTTCCGCTATCTCCCCTCAATGCCAATTAATCCCACCAAACATAATAATCCTCCGCCTCAGGACTGACGCGCCATTTTCTCGATCTTAAGCTTTACCGTCCTCAACAATCTTCGCCGGATCCAGCCGCTGCCTGATCTGATGGCCAGCCGCACCCTCGTATTACCACTCCCTGAAATCACTCATGAATAATGCTGATAAACCCTAGTTTATTACCCTGACTAATCAACTAAATCAGCCTGCGTTATGCTTTTCTGCACAACAGCAAAAGGAAAACGTGATGCAAACAATCAAACTGAACAACGGTATCGAAATGCCCCTGCTGGGCTTTGGTGTTTTCCAGATGACGGACGCCGCTGAGTGTGAGCGCGCGGTGATTGATGCCATCGAAACGGGTTATCGCCTGATTGATACCGCCGCTTCCTAC
Organism: Rahnella bruchi; assembly: GCF_003614975.1. GTDB lineage: Bacteria > Pseudomonadota > Gammaproteobacteria > Enterobacterales > Enterobacteriaceae > Rahnella > Rahnella bruchi. The sequence continues at coordinate 1,738 of NZ_QZWI01000017.1, forward strand.
CAGAATGAAACTCAGGTAGGGAATGCACTGAAGCAAAGCGGTATTACCAGAGATGAGCTATTTATTACCACAAAATTGTGGTTGCAGGACACCCGCTACGAAGGAGCAAAAGCGCAGTTTGAACGTTCGCTCAACCGGTTGCAGCTCGATTATGTCGATTTATATCTAATTCACCAGCCCTATGGCGACGTGCATGGCGCATGGCATGCGATGGAAGAGTTGCAGCAGGCAGGAAAAATCCGTGCGATTGGGGTCAGTAACTTCCAGCCGGATCGTCTGGCGGATCTGATGGCCTTTAACAACGTGGTTCCGGCCGTTAACCAGATTGAAGTGAACCCGTTCAACCAGCAATTACACGCGGTGCCGTGGATGCTGTCGCGCGGGATCCAACCGGAAGCCTGGGCGCCTTTTGCGGAAGGCAAAAACGGTTTGTTCCAGAATCCGCTGCTGGCCGCTATCGGGGAGAAACACGGTAAAAGCGTCGGTCAGGTGGTCCTGCGATGGATTTTCCAGCGCGGTATTGTCTCGCTGGCAAAATCTGTGCGCAAAGAACGAATGGAAGAAAATATTCAGATACTCGACTTCGAACTGAGCCCTGAGGAAATGAACAAAATCACCGCGATGGACACCGCTACCAGTATGTTCTTCTCGCACCGTGATCCGGCGAGGGTTGAATGGCTGACCGCCCGTAAACTGGATGTCTGATCCCGTCTGACCTGACATCAGCCGGTGTAGCGCAACACGTCAATCATCAGCGCAAACGCCGGCGGATGTTGTTTTCTGCTCGGGTAATAAAGGTAATAGCCCGGAAACGTTGGGCACCAGGCATCCAGCACCTGGATAAGTTCACCCGATTTTACCTGCTCCTCAACCATATCTTCCGGCACGCAGGCAAGTCCGAACCCTGACAGCGCTGCGTCGATTCTTTCTGACAGAAAATTAAACGTCAGTTGCCCTTCCACACGAACCCGCAACGGTTTTCCCTCTTTCTCGAATTCCCAGTGATACAGGCCACCGGCGGTCGGCAGGCGCATGTTGATGCATTTGTGAAATTGCAGCTCATGCGGGGTCTGCGGAACACCATTCGCGGCGAAATAGTCCGGAGAACCGATGACGACCATACGAAAATCGGGACCGATGCGCACGGCCACCATATCCTTATCTACACTCTCGCCCAGACGCACCCCGGCATCGTAGCGACCATCGACAATATTGACGAACCCGTTATCCACCCGCAGTTCGACATTAATCTCGGGGTATTCTTTTAAAAACGGCTTCAGTTTTGGCCACAACAAGTTTCTTGCGGAATGCTCCCCCGCCGAAATACGTATATTGCCGGAAGTTGGGCCATTAAGCTGAACAAGCGTTTCCAGCTCCTGCTCCAGATCCGCAAGTCGCGGTTCCAGACAGGCAATAATCTTTTCGCCGATTTCAGTCGGTGCCACACTTCGGGTAGTACGGGTCAAAAGGCGGATATTTAAACGTTCTTCCAGCGCCTTAACGGCATGACTGAGCGCAGACTGCGAAACCCCCAGCTTACCCGCTGCTTTGGTAAAACTTCGTTCTCTCGCAACGACCAGAAAAATTTGCAGCTCGTTGAAGTTTTCTTTCAGCATGGGTTCTTTCCTTTAGTCACCGGCTCCCGTAAAGGGAATCATCATCTTATATCCTGAAACACGTTGGTTTTTACCAAAAGACCTGACTGTTGTATATATGATGCCCCGTTTAAAAATTTCTCAGGCTAAGGTGCATCAGATGTTTTCTAAGCATTATGAAGTAGATGAAAACCATATCGATTTTCAGGGTGTCGTGGACGGTTTGTATTACCCCTTCTACATGGAATGGACGCGTCATGCTTACATGCGGGAAGCGCTGGGGATTGATATCGAAGCGGAGTTTGCTCAGGGCAATATGTACATGGTGCTGGAATATTCCCTGCGCTTTCGTAAAAGCCTGCAAAAAGGCGACCAGGTTGAAGTGACCTGCGAACTGGCGCGCAATGAGAAGCGTAACCGCGTTAACTTCGTACAGCAGATCAAAGTGGAAGGTGTGGTGTTTGCCGAAGCCACTTTCGTGGCGACCTGTCTGACTAACGGACGTCCTTCGATGCCGGATGCGGTGAAGAACGCGCTGGCTCAGCTGCCGGAATAAACCTCTTCGCGAAAGCATGTCAGGCACACAGGTGGCTGGCATTCTTTTCAGGCGATGTGAATGATTTTTTGCGTCGTCGCCATCGCGGAATCGAACGGGCTCATGTTGCGGACAATCTTGACCATCACACTGGCTCCCAGCCACAGCTGATACAAACTTTCAGCCACTGTGCCGGGGGTATCATCAATGGTCAGCGATCCCTCAGCCACGCCGGTTTCTAATGCCTGCGCCAGCCGCGAGATAATTCCCGACGTCCCGGACAATAGCGTTAAACGCATCGTGTCAGAAAGATCCGCGACTTCCGCACCCAGTTTCACGGCAAGGCACTTGCCCTGACAGTCGGAAAATGACTGAGATTCCTGCCATAGCTGCCAGTAATTCATCAGCCGCTGCGCCATATTCAGTCCGGGCTGGCTCAGCGCGCGGTCGAGATCAGCCAGATAATCTTCAAAATAACGCTCAAGCATCCCCACACCAAATGCCTCTTTCGAGCCAAAATAGTGATAGAAAGACCCTTTAGGCACGCCCGCGTCTTTGAGAATTTCATTCAGTCCGACAGCAGAAAAACCCTTTCCGGCCATAATGCGCTGGCCAGTTGCAAGGATGTGCTCGCGGACGTCATTGTTATGGTGTTGAGTTGCAGTTGTCATAGGCTGAATTTACCAAAAAACTAGACCAGTCGTCTATGAGCGAATGGCTGGACACTATTATTTATGACCCTGCTCCCGCTCATCCCGCAACATCAACATGTTGAAACACGCTCAGCGGAGTGACAGTAAAGCCCGCCACCCCGCGTGAAGAGCCTTTATACACTCAGCTGTTTAATCAACAGTTCAGCGGCTTTTGCTGAAGAACCCGGATTCTGACCGGTGATCAGCAATCCGTCGATCACCACATAAGAACCCCAGTCCGGACCTTTGGAATAGATACCGCCTTTGGCGATCAGCTCATCTTCCACCAGGAAAGGCACCACGTTGGTCAGGCCCACCGCTTCCTCTTCGGTGTTGGTAAAGCCGGTCACTTTTTTACCTTCGACCAGTGGTTTTCCGGCAGGCGTTTTCACGTGGCGCAGTACGCCCGGTGCGTGACAAACCAGCGCGACAGGCTTGTCTGCCGCCAGAAATGCTTCAATCAGGGCGATGGAGTTTTTATCTTCTGCCAGATCCCACAACGGGCCGTGGCCACCAGGATAGAAAACGGCGTCATAATCCGCCTGTGAAACGCTGTCGAGACGCACCGTGGAGGCAAGCTGAGCGGTTGCCTGCGCGTCGGCTTCGAAGCGATGCGTCTGCTCAGTCTGGAAATCAGGTTCATTGCTTTTTGGATCCAGCGGCGGGTTGCCACCGTTTGGCGAAGCCAGCGTAATTTCTGCCCCGGCATCTTTAAATGCGTAGTAAGGCGCGGCCAGTTCTTCCAGCCAGAAACCCGTTTTACGGCCTGTATTGCCCAGTTTGTCGTGTGAGGTGAGAACCATAAGAATCTTCATAGCAAATCTCCAGCGTGCAGAATTATTATTGAATTAGACCAGTCGTCTATTCATTGGATAAAAAAATAACCGAACAGACATTGGATCCGGCCAGAACGGAAAGCGTGTGATATCGCCCGCCTGCCGTAACCTTGACGCTAAGCTAACAACTATTAGACCAGTCGTCTAGTGGTATTTTAAAATCTTTTTAAACTCACCGCTAAGCCAATGCCTCCACTGACTTAACGGTGATCTGATTTTTGATAAACGCGGTTACTGGTCGCATTTTCCGCCGGTGATGAGATCGATATCCTGCGGGCGCAGGCGGATCTCAGCGGCGCGGCGGTGTGCCTGCATACCTTCGGTGCGGCTCTGACGAACGGCGGGTTCGGCGACTGAGGCAATGCCGTGGTCGTCGATCCACTGATGTGTACAGATTTTCACATACGCCCCCACCCACAGGCCGCCGGTATATCGCGCGGCGGCCATCGTCGGCAGCGTATGGTTGGTGCCGCAACATTTATCCGAGAACACCACGCTGGCATTTTGTCCGATAAACAGCGAACCATAATTGCGGATTTTACCGGCAGTGGCATGAGGATCGCGGGTATGCACCTGCAAATGCTCCGTCGCTATGTGGTCGGCCCAGGCAATCAGCTGTTCTTCATCCTGACACACCACAATTTCGCCCTGCCGCTTCCAGGCTTCGCCAGCCGTCGCGGCGGTAGGCAGCGTCTCCAGCTGCCTTTCGATTTCAGCCAGCGTTTCACTGGCGATGCGCGGGCTGGTCGTTGCCATGCCGACGCGGGTATGAATGTCATGCTCGGCCTGCGCGAGCAGATCAGCAGCCAGCATACGCGGGTCGGCGCTGTCATCGGTAATGACATAGATCTCACTTGGCCCCGCCAGCGCGTCGATGCCCACTTTTCCGAATACCTGCCGTTTCGCTTCATTCACAAAAGCATTGCCCGGCCCGACAACTTTATCCACCGCCGGAACAGACTCCGTGCCCCACGCCATGGCTGCAATCGCCTGCGCGCCACCCACTTTGAAGATGCGGTGCGCGCCCGCCAGATGACAAATCGCGATCATCGCCGGATGAGCGCCCGGCGGCAGACAGGCGATGATCTCATCACAGCCTGCCACCACCGCCGGAACGATGGACATCACCGGTGCCGACAAAATCGGGTATCGCCCGCCGGGGACATAACATCCCACCGTCTGAATAGGAATAATGCGGTGCCCGAGATGCACACCCGGCAGTGTCTCCACTTCAAGAGGTTTCATGGTTGCCAGCTGCGCCTCGGCAAACCGCTTTACCTGGGCAATGGCAAACTCACTGTCCTTGCGGGTCTGCGGATCAAGATCTGCCAGCGCACGTTCAATTTCCGCTTCCGACACTTCAAATTGGTCCGGCGTTGTCTGGTCGAACTTCGCAGAGTACTCGCGCAGTGCCGCATCGCCACGCGTGCGCACCTGTTCAATAATCTGATGAACGGTTTCGGTCAGCGACCGGTCTGCCTGCGCATCCTGCCCCTGCGGGCGTTTAAGAAACTGCACATCATCCGCATTAATCTTGCCCATGACTTACTCCTCCATTTGTCCCAGTTTGATTTGCGCCAGCAGTGCCAGATGGTCGTACACCACCCATTCGTCGATGATTTTGCCTTTCACAATGTGGTAATGAGACATCCCCATCACGAACAGACGCTCGCCGGTCGGTTTACCCAGCTCGCCATAACCGAGGTGATGCCCTTCCATAATCCAACGCACCGCCACTTTGGTGCCGCCTTCTTCACAGGGATTAGAACAGATATGCTGCGGCATCCACGCGCCGTCAGGGATCATGCCGATCAGTGCCAGTGTCTGATGGATCACCGCCGCCTGACCGTATAACTCTTTCAGTAACGGGCCGTGCCACTGCACGTTTGGCGCGTAGACATCTTTGATTTTGCCCAGCATGCGGCGGTTATAGATTTCGTGCAGCCAGCGCAGGCACTGTTCTTCGGTATCGGTATGCGCGATAGAGACATCACATTCCATTTCAGGCGGATACTGCCCGACCATACGGCGGTTCTCGCCGATATCGGTCACGCGGAAACCTTTATCGAACTGCTCTTTCGCCATATCGTAAGCAATGACATCGGTATCCAGGCCGAGCTGCTTCATCACCGACATGTTGTCGCTGACCACCCACTCACGGTAAATTTTATTCTCGTGGATCATGCAGTCAGCGACGGTACGGGTAACAAACGTACGCTGCGTCGGTTTGCCGAGATGGCTGTGTTGCGTGTGGCGGCCCGTGCCGGTCACCAGATGCGAGGTATAGAACCCATCGACGTCATTGCCGTTCCAGATAACCTGCGTGGCCATGCCGCGACGCTCCGGGAATGCCACCAGACGTTGCAGAGTGTCATGAACCACCTGCTCGCGGTTATACATCGTGCCGAGTGCATTATATAAAACGCAGTTGTGGGTGTAGTGGGTATAAATTAATCCAACATCCCGTTCATCCCATATTTTATGGGTGCATCGCACGATGTAATCAACAATATCGGTATAACAGTCATCAAAACCTCTTAATGATTGCGCGCGCGGACGTTTCTCCGGCACTAAATCAACAAAGTCGCGACGCTCAACCTGTAATACAGATTCTTCACGTGCGGATTTAGTATTCGTTTTCTCAGCAACTACCGGTGTTTTATTTGTAGCTTCGGTTGAAGACATATAACCTCCTGCGTTGTTTTGATGCGCCGCGCTAATACCCGGCACTGTTATTTAGGGATGAAGAACTCCCTCACCAGAAAATGGCGATAATGCGTTTACGTTATTCAGACAACAGTCACCCGCTGATAAATTAAATGATTTATCAGATAATGATTTTAAGGGGGAAATCCCCCTTAATTAAATAAAGAGCGGTTAATTAAAAATTTGTGACCAGATGGCAAGTTCATCCACGCCAAGATATTCCCGGATAATCAGTCCGTCACGTAATTCCAGCTGGCTGATCCCGGTGATGGCGACCGGGCGGCGCGTCGGCGTTCCAAATTTTCCATAGCCGTCGTGCCAAGTGAGCATCGACCAGCGCAGTGACAGACGGATCGGCTCGTTAGCATCACGGCGCACAATCAGATGATGCAGTTGCGTTTCACAATCGGCGAATGACGCCCGGTAACCGGATAAATAGCCGCCGATATCCTGTTCACCGGTGCGCAACACATGCCCCGGCCCGTGCAGGGTGGCAGCTGGATGATATAACCCCGGCACTACGCCGCTGTTACCGCCCGCCCACATCGACAGATAACGTTCCACCAGCCCGGCCAGCGGTCCTTCGACGTCATCCCCTTCCGGACCGCCTGCCCAGCGAGCATCCATTTCTTCCGGCGACACATTCTCAAGTCCGGCTTCCCGGCGCACCCGCGCCAGCTGTTGGGCAAAATCACGCACATCCAGACCAATCTGTGAAACGATGGCCGCGCGATCCTGCAATAACCACTCCTGACGCACCGCGCCATGGGCACAAACGCGATCGGCCCACGTCCGCACCCACACGGATTTACCGCTCGGATGCCCGAAAAAGCCTTCGCCCTGATGCTGGATACAGGCCAGCGTGCGTTGCGCGGCGTAATATTCATCGTGCGGTGTGTGAGAACACAAAATATCTTCGGTCAGCACCGTGCGCTGCGGAAAACTGTGCATCGCTTCCAGCGTCAGGCGCATAAACTGTGAGAGATCGTTCAGCTGCTTCTCGGGAGTGTGAAACACCACCGGATTGGCATAGAAATCAGCCAGCTGGCCTATGTCCTTCTGCTCCCAGACAACATGGGTCAGCGTGAGGATAAATTGCTGTATCGAATCAAACTGTGGGCTAAACCCTGGCAACCTGCTCATTCAACCTCCTGCGGCTGGAACAATGACAATCCCTCTTTCTCGACCACGCCAAAATGTGGACGTCGCGCGGAATGGCGGACGATCAGCGCACCGGTGACCACCACCTGCTCCGGCTCAATATTTTCGCTTTCGATCTGTTTCATCAGCAGCGCGACCGTCGCCGTCACCATCGCCGTCACCGGCTGTGAGGCGGAGGTTAGCGCGTATGATGGCCAGCCCGACGCGCCGGTATCGTCATAGCCAATCACCGACACATCCTCAGGAATACGCAGACCAAACTCATAGCGGGCGACATCCATCACCGTCAGCGCCATATGATCGTTGGCGGCAAAAATTGCATCAGGCGGTGCAGAGGAAGAGAAGAGTTCCTGCGCCGCACGCGCGGTTTTCTGCGCGTCATAATCGCCCTGCACCACGCGAATATCCTGAACACCCTTTGCCTCAAGCGTACTGACAAACCCCTGCTGACGCGCCAGATTCACCGAGGAATCAGCAACCCCGGCCACGTAAGCAAAGCGTTTATGCTCACCGGCCAGCAGGAATTCTGCGATCTGGCGCGAAGCGGCAACGTTATCGGTATTGACGCTCGACGCGATGCCGGTCTCTTCGCTGCGGTTAAACAGCACCACCGGGATCCCCGCCGCCAGACACTCTTCGGAAAGCTCGAGCGAAAGCGACACGGAAGCCAGTACGATACCATCGACCCGGTACTGCATGATCTGGTCGAAAATCCGGTCCACATTGCCGTCACGATCGCCGACAAACAGCAACAGGTGGTAATTCAGCTCATCGAGCTGTTGCGCCAGCGCTTCCAACACCTGCGGATAAAACTGATTATCAAAATAGGACATCACCACCCCCACAATGCGTGAGCGGGCCGTGTTCAGTGAACGGGCGATGGCATTAGGCCGGTAGCCAATTTCGCGTGCTGCTTTCAGCACCTTTTCACGCGTGGCCGGGGAAATACTGGCCCCCGGCGTGAAGGTTCTCGATACCGCTGACTGTGATACTCCGGCGAGCTGCGCGACATGTTGTGATGTCACGGGCCCAAAAGTCTTACGTTTCATTGCCGCTGTTCCTTATCAACATTCCCGTTATCGCACTAATTTCTACAAACATCTTTTACAAACAGAGTGTTGCATCAGTCTAACGTACCGCGCAGAGAACGCCAGTCTGGCGGTTTACCCCTTCGCAGGAATGTCTGTTTTTTATACTTACACCATCTTTGCATGCGTATGCAACAACCAAAAATCTTTTTTTCACATTTACAATCTTAACCTTTACAAAACTGAAACCTTTTCGTAACTTCAGTTTTTGAATACGTATTCATGCAATGCAAACACGCCGTCAATTTTTACCGGGGACAGGGAGCAGGAACCAAAGGAATGAACCGGTTAATGCCGTACTTGATTGGTCACAACCCATTAATTTTAAGAGGTTTACCACCATGTTTCGTGCACTCTTTAGTCGTTCCGAAGTCAGACTTTTTTTTGCTATCAGTGTGTTATTTTTTATCTGTATCCACAGCATCGATGCGTTTCTGGCACCGATGCTGATCAGCGAAGGCATGCAGCCGGAGATTGTGGGGATCATCATGGGCGCCAGCGGTCTGGCGACGCTGTTCGTGCGTTTTCCCATAGGCATCCTGTCGGATGTGGTGAAAAGCCGGAAGATTTTTATCCAGTTCAGCCTGCTGCTGCCGCTGGTCACCTGGCCGATTGCCTATCTGGAACCGAACGCCGTGACGCTGTATCTGGCGAAAGCCGCTGACGGCTTCACCGCCGCCACCTGGGTGCTATACAACATCCTGTTTATCCGCTATTTCGACCGTAAAGATGCCCCCGCCGCTGTGGCGCTGCTGGCGCTCGCCGGGCCACTGGGTGTATTTCTGGGCAACTGTATCGGTGGTGCGCTGATCCACTTTATCGACAAAAGCATTGGTTACTTTGTGTCGAGCGCAGCGGCGTTACTGGCGCTGATCCTCACCACCCGCATTAAAGAGTTTCACGATGCGGCAAGCGCACCGACGCTGCGAGCCTGTATGACCAGTGCGAAACGCCAGCTGGGTGATCCCTCAGTGTGGCTAATCGGCCTGCTGGCGACCATTGTCATTCTGGTGCCTTTCGCCACCCGCGATACGCTGACGCCGATTTATGCGCAACAGCTCGGCGCAAAAGCCGGGATCCTCACCCTGCTCAGCAACATCCATCTGGTTTTCTACGCACTGGCTATCGCGCTGTGCAGCTCGGTGTTCTACAAACGGCTCGGGCTGGTGAATACCGCGCTGGTGGGCATTGTCTTGCAGGTGATTTCCAGCATCGGCATCCCCTTCACCGCCAATCTTTATGTGATCTACTTCTTGCAGGCGATTGCCGGGTTCTCGTTTGGTATGGCGTTCGCGGTATTTATGTCGCTGAGCGTGGTCAATACCGTTGAGGATGAGCAATCTACGCGCATGGGGCTGTTTCAGACCATCTACTCCTGCGGAATGTTTGTCGGCCCGGTCTTAATGGGGCTGATGCTGCAACACATTAATTTATCTTCCGGCTATTACCTGATTGGTGCCCTGTCCGTGGTGGCCGCCCTGATGACACCGATGGCCGCACGCAGCGTGTATCAGCGGCAGGTAAAGAAACCGGCAGTGCAGAATGAACACGCTCATCTGACACCGGCACAGGATTACGTGAAGAAAGCGTAAACACCCGGCGTTATTTAATTTTCTAATAATTCAATTCACCTGTTTATTCCGGCGGTGTCGCCACGTCTTAAACAGGCAAGGAGATCTCATGGCTCAGTATTTAAAAACCAGCAAATCATTATCTGAACGTCAGCAGGCAAACAAAGAAGTCAGCATCATTGTCGAAAATATTCTGGCGGATATTGAACAACGCGGTGATCAGGCAGTGCGGGAATTATCCATTAAGTTTGATAATTATGACCGTCAGGATTATCGCCTGTCTCAGCATGAAATTAATGCCTGTGTAAAACAGTTAACGCGTCAGAATATTAAAGATATCGAGTTCGCACAGGAGCAGGTATTTAATTTCGCCACTCAGCAACGCGCCTGTTTGTTAGATCTGGAAGTGGAAACCCGTCCTGGCGTTATTCTCGGCCACAAAAATATTCCGATTAATGCCGTCGGCTGCTACGTACCTGGCGGAAAATATCCCCTGCTCGCCTCGGCGCATATGTCGATTATTACCGCGAATGTCGCGGGGTGTTCGCGCATTATCAGCTGCGCCCCGCCGTTTAACGGTCAGCCCGCGCCCGCCATTGTGGCTGCGCAGGCAATGGCAGGCGCAACGGAAATCTACGCATTAGGCGGAATTCAGGCGATTGGCGCGATGGCACTCGGAACACAAACCCTGCAACCGGTCGATATGCTGGTCGGGCCGGGTAACGCTTTCGTAGCCGAAGCCAAGCGCCAGCTGTTTGGCCGCGTGGGGATCGACCTGTTCGCAGGCCCGACCGAAACGCTGGTGATTGCCGATGAAACCGTGGACGCCGAAATGTGTGCCACCGATCTGCTCGGGCAGGCTGAACACGGCGTGACCACACCGGCCATTTTACTGACCAATTCCCTGCAACTCGCCCGTGAAACCCTGCGCGAAGTGGAACGTCTGCTGACGCAACTGCCAACGGCGGACATCGCACGTCAGTCGTGGCGCGATTACGGCGAAGTGATTGTCTGCGACAGCTACGAAGAAATGCTTCAGGAAGCGGATCGCATTGCCTCGGAACACGTTCAGGTGATGACGGACCGGGATGACTGGTTCCTTGCCAACATGACCAACTACGGCGCGCTGTTCCTCGGTCCGCGCACCAACGTCGCTTACGGCGACAAAGTGATCGGCACCAACCACACACTGCCTACGCAGAAAGCCGCACGTTATACCGGCGGTCTGTGGGTCGGTAAATTCATGAAAACCTGCACCTGGCAGAAAGTGGTAAGCGATGAAGCCTCAACGGAAATCGGCAGTTATTGCTCGCGCCTTTGCCAGTTAGAAGGATTTTCCGGCCATGCGGAACAGGCCAACATTCGCGTGCGCCGTTACGGAAATCAGGAAGTGCCTTACGCCGGTTCGGTGCCTGCGGAAGATCTGGGAAAAGCGTCGTGATGGCTGCTCTTCCCCGCTCGCCGGATTTTCGCCTCGACAACCGCCGCGCGCTGGTGACGGGCGGCTCCAGAGGCATCGGTTTCGCTGCAGCGGTGGCGCTCGCCCGCGCAGGTGCAGAGGTGTGGATCATCGCACGCCAGGCGGCGCCGCTGCGGGAAGCGGCTGAACTGGCCGCCACCGGCGGGCTGATGCTGCACACCGTGACGCTGGATATCACCGACACCGCGCAGGTTACGGACACCCTGAGCGGACTTCCTGACTTCGACATTCTGGTGAACAGCGCCGGACTGGCGCGTCATCAGCCGTTTCTGGAAGTCAGCGAGGAAAATTATGATGCCGTGATGGCGCTCAACCTGCGGGCGACGTTTTTCCTGAGTCAGCAGGTCACACGCCGGATGAAACTGCAAGAAATTGCCGGTTCAGTCATTCATATTTCCTCGCAGATGGGGCATGTCGGCGGCCCGGATCGCAGCGTGTATTGCGCGTCTAAATTTGCATTGGAAGGCTTAACCAAAACGATGGCGCTGGAACTTGGCGAGGCCGGTATCCGCGTCAATACGCTTTGCCCCACTTTTATAGAGACCGAACTCTCGCGGGAAAATCTCGCCTCACCCGCGTTCAGCCGTTATGTGCTGGACAACATCAAACTCAAACGTCTCGGCACGCTGGAAGATGTGATGGGGCCGGTGGTGTTTCTGGCGTCAACCGCATCTGCGCTGATCACCGGCGCGTCGCTGATGGTAGACGGAGGATGGACCGCCACATGACCTCACTCATCAGTCCTTTTCCTTTGCTGGATAACCATCAGGTTCCGCTGGTGTTACTGGGCGGAACCTTATGTAACGCACGTCTCTGGCAACCGGTGATCGAACATCTCAATGTCAGCAGCGTGCAGACCATCACGGTCAGCGGTGCGGATTCGGCGAAGGCGCTTTCACAACAGCTTCTGGCTGTGTTGCCGCCGCGCTTTTATCTGGCGGGATTTTCTCTCGGTGCCATCGTGGCACTTGAGATGTTGGCGCAGGCTCCGGAACGGCTCGCCGGACTGGCACTGTTATCGGTGAATCCGCTTTGCGATGCGCCCGCCAATGCTGCTGGCCGCCGGAATGCTGTTCAGGAAGCCGCACTTTCCGGTGTCGGTTCCTGGCTGAGTGCCACCCTTTGGCCGCGTTATGTCGCGCCCGACCGGCTGGAAGACTCGGCCTTACATCACACCATTGTGCAGATGGCGCAGGAATGCGGCACTGAGACCTTTGCCTGTCAGACAGAGATTGCCATTACCCGCGCCGATCACCGTGCGGCACTTTCGGCGTTTACCGCGCCGGTGCTGGTGATAGGCGGCGCTCACGATGTGATTTGTACCGCCGGACATCATCAGGCGGCAGTGTCCGCCGCTCCCCGCGCCCGCGGGTTAACCCTTCCCGACAGCGGGCATTTTCTGCCTTTAGAATCTCCGCAGGCGGTCGCCACCGCACTGCGCAACTGGATACAGGAGTCTTACCATGCGCAAAAATCCGCTTAAAGCGGCGTTCCGCCAGCAGCAGCCAATCATCAACGGCTGGCTGGCCATTCCCTCCGGCTACAGCGCGGAGATCGCCGGACATCAGGGCTACGATTGTGTCACCGTGGATTTACAACACGGCATGATCGACTTCGCCAGCGCGCTGTCGATGTTGCAGGCCATTTCTGCCACGCCCGCCACGCCGCTGGCACGGGTAGGCAGTAATGAACCGGCGCAGATCATGCGGCTGCTGGATGCCGGTGCATGGGGGATTATCTGCCCGATGATTTCCACTCCTGAACAGGCGAAACAGTTTGTCGCAGCCTGCCGTTATCCGCCGCTCGGCAACCGTTCTTTCGGCCCTGCGCGTGCGCTGCTTTATGGCGGGAAGGATTATCCGCAATACGCCAATGAAGAGATCCTGACGCTGGCGATGATTGAGACGCGTGAAGGGCTGGAGCATCTGGATGCCATTCTCGATACCGACGGCCTGGATGGCGTTTTCATCGGCCCGAACGATCTCTCTTTAACGCTCACCGGGCAGGCCAGCGCGGAATCCCAGCATCCTGAGATGCTGGAGGCCATCGAACGCGTTCTGACCCGCTGTCACGCCAATCAAAAACTCGCCGGGATCTTTTGCACCTCCGGAGAGGCCGCTGCCACCCGTCTGGCGCAGGGCTTCCATTTCGTGACCCCCGCCAATGACGTCATGCAGCTGGGTCGCGCTGCACGGGAAGCCATTGCGGCAGCACAGGGTAAAACAGCACCGGTTCGCGGCACATCCGGCTATTAATCAGAAGATTAAGGAGAAAAGACATGCAAAACATCACCCTGACACAAGAAGAAGCACAACGCCGTCTGGTTCGTCCCGAAGATCGCGTTTCCTGTAGTGTGGCGTTCATCGACTGCAAACTCCCCGGCTCACACCTGAAGCAAAATTTTTCCTTCGTCGGCCCCGGCGTCACCCAGTCCGCCTCGCAGGTGGTGAATATCCCTGAAGCGCACGGTTTTAATATTGGTGCGGCGGCGATGCCTAAAGGCGTGACCAACAATCTGCATCTGCATTTCACTGCCGAAGTGTTTCTGATCCACGAAGGCAGCTGGCGTTTTCGCTGGGGCGCTCAGGGCGAACATGAAGCCGAATTCAGCGCACCGGCCATTTTGTCGATCCCGACCTGGATTTTCCGCGGCTTTACTAACGTCAGTCCGCAGGAGACCAGCGGACTGGTATTTACCGTCCTCGGCGGTGACAACACCGGCGGGATTATCTGGCATCCGTCGATTCTGGACGCTGCCAGCGAACACGGCCTGTATCTGAGCCGCGACAATATGCTGATTGAAGTCGAAGCGGGCAGCCCGCCACCGGCTAAAGCAGACCTGTTGCCGTCGCTGGCGGCGGAGCATATCGCCGCCCTGCGCGATTATTCCGTTGAGGAGATGAGCCGCCGCGCCGTCACCGGCGAACAGCGCGCCTGGTCAAAAAACGCCCTGCTGGATTCGGCTTTGCCCGGCCACGGAGGAGAACTGGCACCGGTAATTGGTTACGGCATTTCACAGGACAGAAGCTCTGCCCCGCCGATACTCAATCCGCACGGATTTTCCGTTGAGTGGCTGCGTATTTCGAACCAGCATTGCGTCGGACGACACCTCTGCCCGGATGTGCAGGTGCTGATGGTATTTAAGGGAACGCTGGAAGTGACCTATAATCGTGATGGCGAAGAAGTAACCATCGTCGCCGCAGAGGGTTCAGTGGTGTCGGTCCCGGCTAACAGCTGGCGCAGTTATCGTGCTATCGACGGTGAAATGGAAGCCACGCTGACCACCCGCGGGGATCATCGTAAACGTCTTTACTGGGATGCAGACATCATTGCACGGGCGTCTGAGGAAGATCGTTGTGTGGATCCCGACGGCTATATCGCCATCGCCAGCCTTCTGCCATCCACGGCGCGAAGAGCGGGTGATAAAATCGCGCACGCCATCTGACCTCGTTTCTGCGACCTTCAGCCAAACTTTGCACAGGGTTACCCCCAGATTTTGTGGATAACCTTGTGCGGTTGGGATAAGTACAAAAGCACTTCTCCTCTTCTTAACTTATCAGCGTCTTAAATGCCGGGTCGGTAATGCCGTGGTGTATTTGACCTGACTGAGGGCAAAACTTGAGCGGATGCTGGCGACGCCTTCAATCTGTGTGAGACATTCAGTGATCAGCAGCTGATATTTTTGCAGATTTTCCACCACGATCCGCAGCAAAAAGTCTGATTCGCCGGTCATCAGATAACATTCCATCACCTCCGGACGATCGCTGATCGCATCGGTAAAGTGATTCAGCGAGTCTTTGTCTTGCTGCTTCAGAGACACATGCACAAAAACGTTCACTGCCAGCCCGAGGCTGAGCGGATCAACCAGCATGACTGAGCCGCGCAGCACGCCTTTTTCTTTCATCTCCGTCACTCTTCGCCAGCAGGGAGATGCAGACAAACCGATACGCTCGGCTAATTCGGCATTGCTGATATCGGCATTCGTCTGCAGCAGATCCAATATGTGCAGGCTGGTTTCATCCAGCTCAATGGCATTATCAGGCAAAATTATTCTCCATAATCATTTTTACAGAACAGATATACCTATAATAATGATTCCTGCGGGCAATAAGAACAGTTTTTCCGCCATCGGCAAAATAGAATATCCCTCTGATAAAAATAGAGAGTGTTCTGTATGCGCCAGGAAAATAGTTCAGCAATCACCTTAAGCTCCGGCCCTTCCTCAATGAAGGGAACTGTGTGCTGGCTTCTGGTGATGGTGGTGTTGTGGGGGCTGAGCTGGCCTGCAACGAAACTGGCACTCAATGACGTGCCGCCATTGTGGCTCGGGGCTATCCGGTTCGGAAGCGCCGGTGTTTGCCTGTTTATCTTCGTTGCCTTCAAAAAACAGCTGCGTTTGCCCGCGAAAAGTGATTTGCCCATTGTGCTGAGCATCGGGGTGTTACAGATGGTGGTGTTCACCGGTCTGGGCATGATTGCTATGCAATATACCGATACCAGTCATGCGGTTTTACTGGCTTATACGACGCCTTTATGGGGCATCGTCTCTTCCTGGCTGCTGCTGCGCCATACGCCTTCCGCCATACAAATCTGCGCGCTGGTTATCGGTCTGGCAGGCATCGGTTTGATTTGTTCACCGCTGGAAATGGACTGGTCAAAACCCGGCGTGGTAATGGGATGCGCTTTCCTGATCACAGGTGCCATCTCCTGGTCGCTGGTGATTGTGCATGTCAGACACCATAAATGGACGGCGACGCCTCTGTCTCTGGCACCGTGGCAGATGTTGATCGCCACGCTGCCCCTGATTTTTATTGCCCGCCTGATTGACGGTTCCCCGCAGGCCATTCATCTCAGCAAGGGGCTCCTCGGGTTACTCTTTTTCATCGGCCCGATCGCCACGTCCGTTTGCTTCGTGATTTCTTCAGAATATGGCCGGCGGATCAGCGTTTTCGCTATGTCCAACTTCACCCTCGGCGTACCGCTTATCGGCGCGCTGGCGTCGATTGTGTTGCTGGGCACGTCTCTATCGGGCCTGTTTCTCGCCGGTCTGGCGCTAGTTTTCGCCGGGGTATCCATGACCGCATTTTCCTCTGCGAAGCGCCAGCAGGGATAACGAGGTTTTAATACCGCCACGGAAACGGATACTTCTGTGGCGGCACCTTAAGAATTTTCCATTTCCTGCACTTATGATTATACTGTATGCATAACCAGTATTTTATGGATACAGAAAAGATGTGGAAAATGAACCCTGATAAACGGCAGCCGAACCATGTTTGCCCTCGTTGATGTGAATTCCTTTTACGCGAGTTGCGAAACCGTGTTCAGGCCGGATTTGCGCGGACGGCCTGTGATTGTGTTATCGAACAATGACGGCTGCGTGATTGCCCGTAATGCGCTGGCGAAAAAGGCGGGGATCCCGATGGGTGCGCCTTTCTTCAAGGCACGCGACGCGATCCGCCAGCACAACGTGGCGGTGTTTTCGTCCAACTACGCGCTGTATGCCGACATGTCGAACCGCGTGATGGAAACGCTGGAACGGCTGTCACCCGCGGTGGATATTTATTCTATCGACGAGGCCTTTCTGGATATCACCAATATTGAAAACTGCATCTCACTGCATGATTTCGGTAAAGAGGTGCAGAAGACCATCTGGAAAGAGACACATCTGTCAGTCGGCGTGGGGATTGCGCCCACCAAAACGCTGGCAAAACTGGCGAACTTTGCGGCGAAAACCTGGAAAGGCACCGGTGGTGTGCTGGATTTATCGCAGACAGTCCGTCAGCGAAAATTGATGAATCTGGTGCCGGTGGAAGAAGTCTGGGGCGTTGGGCGTCGCATCAGCAAGAAGCTCAACATGCTCGGGATCACCACCGCGCTGCAACTGGCAGACTGCCCTTCTGCGCTGATCCGCAAACATTTCAGCGTGGTACTGGAACGTACCGTGCGCGAGCTGTGCGGCGAATCCTGTCTGGCTTTTGAAGAATCGGTGCCCACCAAGCAGCAGATTATCTGCTCGCGCTCTTTTGGCGAGCGCATTACGGATTATCAGGATATGCGCGAAGCCATCTGCAATTACGCCGTACGGGCAGCGGAAAAACTGCGCGGGGAACATCAGTACTGCCGCTACGTGTCGGCGTTTGTGAAAACCAGTCCGCACGATCCTAAAGTGCCCTATTACAGCAATCATGCGGGGATCAAACTTCTGACACCGACGCAGGACAGCCGCGATATTCTCGCCGCCGCCGTACGCTGTCTCGAGCAAATTTGGAAACCCGGTTATCGCTATCAGAAAGGCGGCGTGATGCTGGGCGACTTTTTCAGTCAGGGCGTCGCTCAGCTGAATCTGTTTGATGAATATCAGCCCAAAAGAAACAGCGAACAACTGATGGCGACGCTGGACGAGATCCACAAAAAAGGCACCGGCAAAGTCTGGTTCGCCGGTCAGGGGATCCAGCGCGGCTGGTCGATGAAACGCGAAATGCTGTCACCGGCCTATACGACAAGGTTTAATGAGCTGGTGAAAGCAAAGGTGTAGTCCGGGCATCACCCGGACTGTGGATAACCGGCGGGGGTTATTTCAGGTTTTCGTTAAAGAACGCGGTCAGTTTCGCAAAGGGGATCAGATCGGTGCGGTCGTAAAGGTCGACATGACCGGCACCCGGTACGATGTATAACTCTTTCGGCTGGCCCGCACGTTTATAGGCATCTTCACTGAATTCTTTTGAATGTGCCTGATCTCCGGTGATAAACAGCATCGGACGCGGCGAAATAGTCTCAATATCGTTGAACGGATAGAAGTTCATGAATTTTACGTTGCTGGTCAGCGTCGGGTGCGTCGTCAGCGCGGAAGATGATCCTGCTGGCGTAAACTC
This sequence comes from Rahnella bruchi, assembly GCF_003614975.1. Lineage (GTDB taxonomy): Bacteria > Pseudomonadota > Gammaproteobacteria > Enterobacterales > Enterobacteriaceae > Rahnella > Rahnella bruchi. The sequence goes on from NZ_QZWI01000017.1 coordinate 20,274, forward strand.
ACCGCGCGGCGTGCGATAGAAATCGTAAAACTCTTTCTCAATGGGTGAAGAATTTTCATCAATTTTATGCGGTGTGCCGCTGGTGTATTTCGTTTCGCCACCGGTGAACTCGCTGTAACGTTGCTCTGCCGCCTCGGCAATGATCTGTTTACGCTGCACAAGGGTTAACGAATTATTGAGCGCGTGACGATTTGCCGACCCCATGTCATACATGCTGACCGTCGCAATCGCTTTCATACGCGGATCAATTTTTGCCGCACTGATAACGAAACTGCCGCTGCCACAAATTCCCAGTACCCCGATGCGGTTTCTGTCGATGTACGGGCGCGTCCCGAGGTAATCCACAGCGGCGCTGAAATCCTCTGCATAGATATCCGGCGCGACAGCATTGCGCGGTTTACCTTCGCTTTCGCCCCAGAAAGAGATGTCTATCGCCAGCGTCACAAATCCCTGCTCGGCAAGCTTTTGCGCATACAGATTGGAACTCTGTTCTTTCACCGCCCCCATGGGATGACCAATGACAATGGCCGGATTTTTCGCGCTTTTATTCATGCCTTTTGGCATAAAAAGATTGCCGGTCACATTCATCTGATACTGGTTTTTAAACGTCACCTTTTGCTGAGTCACTTTATCGCTTTTATAAAAGTTATCTGCACCGTTGGACATATCGGCGGCTGTTGCAGCAAATGAGCTGACAAACAGCCCTAACAACATCGTTAACACTCTCATGGAATTATCCTTAATCAGGTATTGCGGTGAATGGACATCAGTTCATCCGGTTAAAAATACTTGTGTGGTCAATGGTCATTGCGGGAAGTGATAAACGTCAGTCCGGACGCCAGTGCCAGCAATGCGGCGCTGACAATAAACGTGCTTTGCCAGCCGATATGGTCAAAGGCGACTCCGCCTAAGGTCGAACCCAGCGCAATCGACAGTTGCACCACAGCGACCATCAGCCCGCCCCCGGCTTCGGCATTATTGGGGAAGGTTCTCGCCACCCAGGACCACCAGCCGACCGGTGCTGCCGTTGCCACCAGCCCCCATAACGCCAGCAGAATGATCACGATCCCGGACGAATGGCCAAGAACCATCAGCATGACGGCGATGAAGGCCATCAGCAGTGGGATCACCATGAGCGTGAGATAGAAACGCTTATTCAGAAACGTGCCGATCAGTAATGTCCCGGCAAAACCCGCGACGCCAATCGCCAGCAAAATGAGGGACAGCATCTCTGCACTGACCCGTGTGACGGTTTCCAGGAACGGGCGGATATAGGTAAACAGCGCAAACTGCCCCATAAAGAAAATCCCGCACGCAGCCATACCCGCCAGCACTAAAGGATTTTTGAATAACCGAAAGACGTTCGCTGCAGAATTTTTCCTGCTTTCCGGCGCCATAGAAGGCAGGCTGATCCACTGCCAGATAAAGGCGATCAGTGCGACAGGCACGAGACACAAAAAGGCACCGCGCCAGCCAATGACGCCTCCCAGATAACTGCCCAGCGGTGCGGCGACCACAGTTGCCAGCGCATTACCGCCGTTGAAAATAGCCAGTGCGCGGGAAACCTGATCCTGAGGAACCAGCCGCATTGCGACAGCGGCCGACATGGACCAGAATCCGCCAATGGCTACGCCGATCAGGGCTCGCCCGATCATGTAAGTCGTATAGCCTGGCGCTAAAGCAATCAGCCCGCCGGAAAAGGCCATCAGAAGCGTCAGTCCTAAAAGCAGCGCCTTGCGGTTGACGTTACCGGCCAACCGGGAGATCGACAGGCTGGTTAACACCGCCAGTCCACCGGAGATGGCAATCCCCTGTCCGGCCAACCCTTCACTGACGCCCAAATCGCGGGCAACCGGTGACAGCAAACTCACCGGCATAAACTCAGATGCCACCAGCGCAAATACGCACATCGTTATCGCCCAGACCCCGTTCCAGTGCGCGGCCGGAGTCTGGTTCATAAAATCTTTCTCTGCTGCTGTCGTCACTTGTGATCCTTTTTTCGTTCTGCAGGATGAATTTTTGGCAAACCGGTGCCGTGTCTTATTCGTGAGAATAAAAACAAAAATATCATGGGGTTAATCGAATAAGATGAAGGGTTTTTTATCCCGGTTCTTTCGTATTCCGGCTTGCGAAAAATTCTACACGATGGGTATAGTCTTACTAGGTAATGAATCCTTAATGAGGCTATAAGCTCAGCTTATTAATCGAATTTGAAGAAGGTGCGATGAAACGTAATCTCAATGACCTTATTGCTTTCGTGGCCGTTGCCCGCGAAGGCAGTTTCACCCGCGCGGCAGCGCAGCTGGGTGTCACGCAGCCCGCCCTCAGCCAGACCATTACCGCGCTGGAAAACCGCATGGATATCCGTCTGCTGACGCGGACCACGCGCAATGTGTCGCCGACGGCAGCGGGCGAGCGGTTATTGCAAGCCATCGGCAGCCGTTTTGATGAGATTGAAGCGGAACTCGACATGCTGACAGAAATGCGCGACAAACCAGCAGGTACAGTGCGCATCACCTGTGGCCCGCATGTTCTTTCATCCATTCTGTTACCGAAGTTATCAGCACTGCTGCGCGAATATCCCGACATAAAACTGGAGTTCGATGCGAACCACGGTTTTCGCAACATTGTGGCTGACCGGTTTGACGCAGGTGTGCGACTGGGTGACACCATTGATAAAGATATGATTGCCATGCCGATAACCCCTCAGTTGCGCATGGCCGCGGTGGCATCGCCGGAGTATTTGCGTTCATACGCTATCCCCCTCATGCCGCAGGATTTGCTACACCATAACTGCATGAATATGCGGATGGCGACGTCAGGCGGGCTGTATGTCTGGGAGTTCGATAACGATGAGGGGCCGGTCAATGTGCGTGTTAACGGACAGCTGACATTCAATACTTCTGCACCGATGGTCGACGCGGCATTAGCCGGGCTGGGGGTCGCGTTTTTACCGGAAGAAGAGTTCGAACCCTATATTGCGCAAGGGCGTCTGATACGCTTTCTGGAACCTTATTGCCTGCCTTTTCCCGGTTATTACCTCTATTACCCGAGCAGAAAACAGCATTCGCCGGCATTCTCACTGGTGATGGAGGCATTGAAAATGGGGAATTAACCCCTCCCTGCCGGTCAGTCCATCAGAAGTGACCGGGCTTTTGGCCTGATCTGCCCCGTGATCTAACTCACAGATTTCCCTGCATTAATCTCCCCCTGAACCGCTCATCCTGCTTAACAACCGCTTATCTCCCTCTGTGACCGCTAACCAAGTTTCCTGCTTCTGTCAGTAGGAATTTGGCACCCTATGCGTGCAATTAACGTGCGCAACAAACATGCACAAGTCAACAGGTTCCCCGCTCTCTGACAGCAATCCTTAATAAAGAAAACAGAGAGGGGTATTTCGTCATTTTTTCAAAATAACCGGGTTATTTATGAATAAAAAAACATTACTCAGGCATATACCGTGGATGATTGTGGCCCTCCTCGGTGCGTGCTGTCTGGGCGTCGTCGCCCTGCGGCGGGGTGAAAACATCAGCGCCTTATGGATAGTCGTGGCGTCTGTTTCGGTTTATCTGGTGGCTTACCGCTATTACAGCCTGTATATCGCGCAAAAGGTCATGAAACTTGACCCTTCGCGCGCGACGCCAGCGGTGATCAACAATGACGGTCTGAACTACGTGCCGACCAACCGCAACGTGCTGTTCGGCCATCATTTTGCCGCCATCGCCGGTGCCGGTCCGTTAGTCGGTCCGGTGCTCGCCGCGCAGATGGGGTATCTGCCGGGCGTGCTGTGGCTGCTGGCCGGTGTGGTTCTGGCCGGTGCGGTGCAGGACTTCATGGTGCTGTTCATCTCTTCACGCCGTAACGGCGCGTCTCTGGGCGAGATGATCAAAGAAGAAATGGGGCCGGTGCCGGGGACTATCGCGCTGTTCGGTTGCTTCCTGATCATGATTATTATTCTGGCGGTGCTGGCACTCATCGTGGTGAAAGCGCTGGCGGAAAGCCCGTGGGGCGTGTTTACCGTGTGCTCAACGGTGCCGATTGCGCTGTTTATGGGCATCTACATGCGCTTTATCCGGCCAGGGCGCGTGGGTGAAATCTCGGTCATTGGCGTTATCCTGCTGGTCGCTGCCATCTATTTCGGTGGCGTGATCGCCCGCGATCCGTACTGGGGTCCGGCGCTGACGTTCAAAGACACCACCATCACCTTTACGTTGATTGGCTATGCGTTTGTCTCCGCCCTGCTGCCGGTCTGGCTGATTCTGGCACCGCGTGACTATCTGGCGACCTTCCTGAAAATCGGCGTGATTGTCGGGCTGGCGATCGGGATCGTTATCCTCAATCCTGAGCTGAAAATGCCTGCGCTGACGCAGTACATCGACGGCACGGGGCCGTTGTGGAAAGGCGCGCTGTTCCCGTTCCTGTTTATTACCATTGCCTGCGGGGCGGTTTCCGGGTTCCATGCGCTGATTGCCTCCGGTACCACACCTAAACTGCTGGCCTGCGAAACCGATGCGCGGTTTATCGGTTACGGCGCGATGCTGATGGAATCCTTTGTGGCGGTGATGGCGCTGGTTGCAGCATCCATCATCGAGCCGGGTCTGTACTTTGCGATGAATACCCCGCCAGCCGGGCTAGGCATCACCATGCCAAACCTGCACGAACTGGGGGGCGAAAATGCACCGATGATCCTGGCGCAGCTGAAAGATGTCACGGCGCATGCGGCGGCGACCGTCAGTTCATGGGGATTTGTGATTTCGCCTGAACAGATTATGCAGACCGCGAAAGACATCGGTGAGCCGTCAGTGCTGAACCGTGCGGGTGGCGCACCAACGCTGGCTGTCGGGATTGCACATGTGTTCCATAAGATCATGCCGCTGGCGGATATGGGCTTCTGGTATCACTTCGGTATTCTGTTTGAAGCACTGTTTATCCTGACCGCACTGGATGCCGGGACGCGTTCCGGCCGATTTATGTTGCAGGATTTGCTGGGTAACTTTGTGCCGTTCCTGAAGAAAACCGATTCGCTGGTCGCCGGGATTATCGGCACCGCCGGTTGTGTCGGCCTGTGGGGGTATCTGCTGTATCAGGGCGTGGTCGATCCGCTGGGCGGCGTGAAAAGCCTGTGGCCGCTGTTCGGGATTTCAAACCAGATGCTGGCTGCCGTGGCGCTTATCCTCGCCACTGTGGTTCTGGTCAAGATGAAACGCACCAAGTACATCTGGGTCACGATGGTGCCTGCCATCTGGTTGCTGATTTGCACCACCTGGGCGCTGGGTCTGAAACTGTTCAGCACCAATGCGCAGATGGAAGGCTTCTTCTACATGGCCGGTCAGTACAAAGAACGCATTTCTGCTGGCGGCGAGAACCTGACACCGGAACAAATCAGCAATATGCATCATATTGTTATCAACAACTACACCAACGCCGGGCTGAGTATTTTGTTCCTGATTGTGGTGTACAGCATCATTTTTTACGGGATCCGTGCCTGCCTTCAGGCTCGTAAAACCGACAACCGCACCGATAACGAAACCCCTTACGTGCCGGTTCCGGCAGAAGGAATAAAAACCGTCTCCGGTCACTAACCGTTCGCCTGAAAGCCCTGCATACGCTGGGCTTTTCCACACAGATTCAGAGGAGTACGTATGTTTGACAACTTAGGTGCGGCGAAGAAATATCTCGGTCAGGCCGCACGTATGCTGGTGGGCATACCGGATTACGACACCTACGTTCTGCATATACAAACTAACCACCCGGACACCACGCCGATGACCTACGAGGAGTTTTTCCGCGAACGTCAGCAGGCACGGTACGGCGGGGACGGTAAAGGTGGAATGCGTTGTTGCTAGAGGATGCGGCCTATGAAGAGGAATGAACCATGACACCGATTGCAGTCACAGTATTAACCGGTTTTTTGGGTGCCGGGAAAACTACGCTTTTGCGCCAGATTCTGCATACGCAGCAAGAGATAAAAATTGCGGTCATTGAGAATGAATTTGGCGAGATGCCAATCGATAACCAGCTGATTGGCGACCGCGCCACGCGTATCACTACGCTGTCCAACGGTTGTATCTGTTGCACCCGTTCGGGCGAACTGGAAGCCGCGCTGCTGGATTTGCTCGACAGCGTGGATAAAGGCGATGTGCAGTTTGACCGGCTGATGATTGAATGCACCGGCATGGCCGATCCCGGCCCGATCCTCCAGGCGTTTTTCGCCCATGAGGTTATCTGTGAACGTTATATTTTAGACGGCGTTATCACGCTGGTGGATGCCGTTCATGCCATGTCACAGCTGGATCAGTTCCCGCTGGCGCAGTCGCAGATTGGGTATGCCGATCGCATTCTGCTGACCAAAACGGATGTGTCCGGTGAATGCCCGGCACTGACGGAACGGCTGCAACGCATTAATGCCCGCGCACCGGTATATAAAATGGTGCAGGGCGATATCGATCCGGCGCTGCTGTTTGATACCCGCGGGTTTATGCTGGAAGAAAATGTGGTCGCCGCCAGACCGCTGTTCCATCGCGTTGCGACGGAGCAAAACACCGTTTCCTCGATTGTGGTGGAACTGGATTATCCGGTGGCGCTGACGGCAATATCGAAAGTGATGGAAGAACTGCTGGCCAGTTTTGCCGACAATCTGATGCGCTACAAAGGGATGTTGTGGATAGAAGACCAGCCATGCCGCCTGCTGTTTCAGGGCGTGCAGCGGCTGTACAGTGCTGACTGGGACCGCCCGTGGCAACTGGACGAAACACCGCGCAGCGCGTTAGTGTTTATCGGCACGAAGTTGCCTGAAACCGAAATCCGCAGTGCCTTTGCCCGGCTGCGCCCCGTCAGCTCAGTCTGAAAAAACCGGCGGGGATTACAACCCCACCGTCTCTTTTAACGATTTCAGATACCGGCGGCTGACCGGCACAATCTGTCCATCGCGCAGTAAAAGTTCCGCCTGATTCTTATCCTCAAGGCGGATTTCCTTCAGATAATCCATATTCACCAGATACTGCCGGTGACAACGTAACAGCGGTGTGCGGACTTCCAGCGTGCGCAATGTCAGTTCCGTGAAGGTCTCTTTGCCATCCTGCCCGGTCACGTACACCCCGCCAATCCGGCTGCTGACATAGGCCACATCTTCCATTTGCAGTAACCAGATACGGTTACTGCTGAGGCAGGGAATAAACTTCAGCGGCTGCTGAAATTGCGGCAGCAGGGAAATATCCTTTTCCTGATAACCAAGACGTAACCTCGCCAGGGTTTTCTGTAGCCGCGCAGTCTGGATCGGTTTAAGCAGATAATCAAACGCGCACTGCTCAAACGCCTGCACCGCGTACTCCTCAAAGGCGGTAAGAAATACGATATGCGGGCGATGTTCTTGATCCAGCATACCGACCATTTCCAGTCCGCTGATACGCGGCATTTGAATATCCAGAAACACAATCTCGGGGCGGATTTTATGGATCATGCCGATAGCTTCAATGGCGTTATTACATTCACCGACAATTTCAATGTCGCTTTCATCCTCAAGCAGCAGGCGCAAGTTCTCCAGCGCCAGCGGCTCATCATCGATAATCAGAACTCGTAACATATTGCTCCCTCGGACGGCAGACGAAGAGTAACCCGGGTAAAATCATCAGGCTGACAGATGACAGTAATCCCGTAATCATCACCAAATCGCGCCCGTAAACGCTTATCCACCAGACTCATACCCAGTCCGTCACTGCTCTCTTCCGGCTGGTATAGCCCGGCGTTATCTTCCACTTCAACAATCACCATCTGACCCTCACTGTAAGCACGGATCACAATATTGCCATTGCTCAGCAGCTGAGAAGTTCCGTGTTTGATGGCGTTTTCCACCAGCGGTTGCAGGGTAAACGCAGGTAAACTCTGACCGGAAAAGGCCTCAGGAACCTGCAAATCCACCTTCAGCTGCGTCGGAAATCTTGCCAGTTCGATTTGCAGATAGGCATTCACATGCTCAAGCTCGTCCGCCAGCGTGACGGCCTCGGAAGAGCGTTTGAGATTTTTGCGAAAGAACGTCGAGAGATACTGCACCAGTTGCCCGGCCTTATCGCTGTCATGGCGGATCACCGCCATCAGGGTGTTAAGGGCGTTAAACAGAAAATGCGGATTCACCTGCGCGTGCAAAAGTTTGATTTCAGCCTGCGCCAGCAGCGCTTTTTGTTGTTCAAACTTACCGGCGAGGATCTGGGCCGACAGCAGCTGGGCAATGCCCTCGCCCAGCGTGCGGTTGATGGAACTGAACAGCCGGTTGCGGACTTCGTATAATTTGATGGTGCCGATCACCCGCTGATTCTCACCGCGCAGCGGGATCACCAGCGTCGAGCCCAGCTTGCAGTTGGGATGCAGCGAACAGCGGTAAGGCAGCTCGTTGCCGTCGGCGTACACCACCTCATCGTTCTCAATGGCGCGCCAGGTATATTCAGAAGCAATAGGTTTGCCGACCAGATGGTGATCGTCACCGATACCGGTAAAGGCCAGTAATTTCTCGCGATCGGTAATCGCCACAGCACCGATATCCAGCTCTTTCAGCAGCACCTGCGCCACTTTCATGCTGTTCTCTTCGTTAAAACCGCGCCTCAAAATACCTTCTGTTGAAGCCGCCACTTTCAGCGCTGTCGCCGAAAACGCCGAGGTATATTTTTCAAACATCGCCCGCTTATCCAACAAGATGCGCATAAACATCGCCGCGCCGAGGGTGTTTGTCACCATCATTGGCGCGGCAATACTGCCGACCAGATTTAGCGCATCGTTAAACGGACGGGCAATAAGCAGGATGATCAGCATTTGCAGCATTTCGGCGACAAACGTCACGCCAGCCGCCACCAGCGGATTAAACAGTTTATCGATGCGGCCACGCTTAATTAAAACGCTGTGAACCAGACCGCCGATTAATCCCTCGGCGATGGTTGACATCATACAGCTCAGCGCCGTCATGCCGCCCATCGAATAACGGTGGATCCCGCCGGTCAAACCGACTAATCCGCCGACCACCGGCCCGCCGAGTAATCCGCCCATCACCGCGCCGATCGCCCGGGTATTGGCAATCGAGTCTTCGATATGCAGCCCGAAATAGGTGCCCATAATACAAAAAATGGAAAACGTGATATAGCACAACAGCTTGTGCGGCAGGCGCACGGTGACCTGAACCAGCGGAATAAATAACCGCGTTTTACTCATCAGCCAGGCGATCACCAAAAACACACACATTTGCTGTAACAGCAGCAAGATCAGATTAAATTCGTACATTCCCTGGGCATCCAAAATACAACAAGCCGGTAATATATCTTGCTCAGCAAAAGTTTACCTTGATGCCGCCAGAAGAATGGGAATGCAGTTGTTGACGGATTACATTTTTATATGAATCAGCAATGAAAGTATAAAGCAGCGCTCATTCCCGCCCTCACTTACTGAAAATCCTCATAAGTGGCGTCAGGCTCATTCCCCTTGCGCAGTTTGCCGGTGATATCCGTCAGCACGGCGGTATCCTCTGTGGTCAGGAATTTCAGAAAATATTGTCTGACTGCGGCGGCATGTAGCGGTTCTGCCTCAGTTATTTGCCTGATGCCCTCTTCGGTTATGCAAACCATCACGACCTGCCCCGACCGGTTTTCACGGGTCACGACGGCGCGGGTCTCCATCCTGCTCAGCTGATGTGACAGGCGGCTTTTGTCCCAGCCAAGAAACTGCTGAATGTCACGCTGCCTGAGCTCTCCGAGGCGGGTCGCTTTCAGCAGAGCCAGGATGGCAAAATCCTGCCCGGAAATGCCGGTCGCTTTCTGTAACTCGCTGGCAATTTTGGATGAAATCACTTCTGCCATCCGGCGAAAACCCCGCCACGCCATGAGTTCCTGATCGGTTAATTTTTCTGTTTTCATAGACACAGTTTATCACATGAGGTTGACATATCAACTCAAAAGGATAAGCATGTTGATATATCAACTCAGGCGACATTCCCGCCTGTTCAACATTCTTAAGGAAACAAAATGACTCAACCCATCACGATTATCGGCGCAGGGCTTGGCGGATTAGTCCTCGCCAGAGTGCTGCATGTTCACGGCATCGCGGCGACGGTTTATGAAGCAGATGACTCGGCAGAGGCACGTTCTCAGGGCGGGATGTTGGATATTCATGATTACAACGGACAGCTGGCGCTGAAGGACGCCGGGTTATACGAAGAATTCACCCGGCTTATTCATGCAGGCGGTGAAGCCACAAAAGTCTACGACAAAAACGGCGCGCTGCTTTTTGCCGAAGAGGATGACGGAACCGGCAACCGCCCGGAAGTACTGCGTGGAGAACTGCGCCGTATCCTGCTGGGATCCCTGCCCGCCGGAACCGTTCAGTGGGGGTACAAAGTGGCGTCTGCAACAGCTACCGGTGCCGGACAGCATCTGATCAAATTTGCAAATGGGTCAGAGATCACCGCCGGATTACTGGTTGGCGCGGACGGCGCGTGGTCAAAAGTTCGCCCGCTGGTTTCTGACGCTCATCCGGCCTGCACCGGGAATGTCTACGTCGAAATCGGGCTGCATGATGCCGATAACCAGCATACTGCGGGCGCTCAGATTGACGGCGGCGGTTCGATGTTTGCAGTGGCTCCCGGAAAAGGCATTCTGGCGCACCGGGAACCTCATGGCGTGTTGCATATGTACGTGTCGCTGAACAAATCTGCTGACTGGGTGGAGAGCATCGGTCGCCGCTCCCCGGCTGTTGCGCTCGCTGAAGTGGCCGCCGAATTTGCAGGATGGGCGCCGGAACTGCTATCGCTGATAACAGAAAGTGATACCGCCCCTGCTTTCCGCCCGGTTTACTCACTGCCTTACGGGCACGAGTGGCAGCATGTTCCCGGCGTCACCCTGATTGGCGATGCGGCACATCTGATGGCACCGAATGGTGAAGGGGCAAATCTCGCCCTGTTTGATGGTGCACAACTGGGTAAAGCCATTGCCGCAAATCCGGACGACTTAAACGCCGCTATCCGCGAATACGAAAAGCAGCTGTTCCCGCGCACCGCCAAAGTTGCCGTGGAAACTCAGGAACTTTTAGTGACCTTATTCGGCGCTGACTCCCCGCAAAGCCTGGTGAAAATGTTTACGCAGCCGCAGCCATAAAAAAGACTCAGACGCACCCGCTGGTTTCAGGGTGCGTCTGCATAATGTCCCTGTCGCTGCAACGTATCGCCAGGCGCGATTAACAGCAACGAGCAGTTATCAGCAAACAGGCATAATCACTGTTGCTCACCGCTGGCCGACAAAGCAAAAGTTCCCACCGGCGTGACGGGCAGATATTTTTTATAATAATCGTGATAGTTCTTCACAGGATCAATATCCTTAAATAAGTCAGGATAAAGGGATTTAGCAATAAACTGTACCATCGTAAAATCAACCAGTGTGCGCGATGCGCCCTGATAAATGCCGAAGAGTTTGCCATTCTTAATTGCCGGTAATGCACTCCAGCCATTGCGTTGTGCGAATCCGTTAAGCTTTGTTCTCGCCGTGGCTTCATTGACGCCGATACCCATTTCTAACGCTGTATCAACCTTAAAACGCTTCTCTGAGGCTGAGCTATAATTCAGGTTTTACCGATGAGAAGGATACTTATATGGCTCCCGTCGCAGGTCTCTCAGGTGGCATTATATTTATTATCATTGGCATAGTGATGCTGTGGTTATTAATCAAGGCTTATAAAGCCAATCAGAACAAGAAGTTCTTCACGCCGAGCAAATGCATGTTGCTCATCGGGACTGTCGTCTCTTTCGTTATTTCCATCGTATTTTTCACCTCCTCATCCTGATTTCAGCCGGATATTTTCCGTTAACGCCCCGGCCATAACCGGGGCCAGCTATCCGGCAAGTTGTCCGCCGAGCCCCCGACTCCTTCATCCTCGTCTATGATTATTATTCGTTTGCTAACTGACCGTTTCATCGCCCATTTTTATGCGAGGTAAAGAGATGCATTTCAGCGCATTCACCACCAGCTGGGGGGCTAATTTCATTGCCGCCGGTACGGTTCACTTTCGGGTCTGGGCTCCGGGTCAGGAGAAAATGACATTACGGCTCTCCGGTGAGGAGGCAGAAATGCCCGCCACGGGAAACGGCTGGTTCGAGGTGGTGGCGACCCGTGTGTCTGCCGGTGAGCCGTACCAGTTTGTACTGGCCGACGGCATGGCGGTACCTGATCCCGCTTCGCGTAGCCAGCAGGCGGACGTCAGCGGCCCATCGCTTGTCACGTCATCAGAAAGCTATCAGTGGCAAAATGCTGACTGGGCAGGACGTCCGTGGGAAGAATCGGTGATTTATGAACTGCATATCGGGACATTTACCCCGCAGGGAACGTTCCGGGCAGCCATGGGAAAACTGCCTTACCTCGCCGAAACCGGCATCACCATGATTGAAGTGCTGCCGCTGGCGCAGTTTGGTGGCAAACGCGGCTGGGGATATGACGGCGTTTTGCTGTACGCACCGCATTGCGCATACGGCACCCCAGATGATTTCAAAGCGTTTGTCGATGCGGCGCACGGCCACGGCATTTCCGTGGTGCTGGATATCGTGCTCAACCACTTTGGCCCGGAAGGCAACTATCTGCCTTTGCTGGCACCGCAGTTCTTTGATCCGGTACGCCAGACGGCCTGGGGCGCAGGCATCGCCTATGACCAGGAAGGCGCCCGTCAGTATATTCTGGAAGCGCCGCTTTACTGGCTGAAAGAGTATCACCTCGACGGGCTGCGTTTTGACGCCGTCGATCAGATGAAAGATGCCACCGAACCGCACATCCTGCCGGAAATCGCCCGGCGGATCCGTACTGAAATCACCGATCGTCCCATCCATCTGACCACCGAAGACAGCCGCAATATTACCTTTTTGCATCCGCGCACGCCGGAAGGCGAGGCTCCGCTGTTCACCGCCGAATGGAATGACGATTTACATAATGCCATCCACGTTCTCAGCACCGGTGAAACGCACGCTTATTATCAGGATTTTGCCGCTGACCCCATTGGCATGGCCGCCCGCGCGTTTGCCGAAGGGTTCGCCTATCAGGGCGAGATTTCTTCACAAAGCGGCAAACCTCGCGGGGAAAAGAGCAACGGTCAGCCGCCGGTCGCCTTTGTAGATTTCATTCAAAACCACGATCAGATTGGTAACCGCGCGCAGGGCGAACGGCTTATTACGCTGGCCGGTGAGCGCAAAACACGCATCCTGCTCGCCGCACTACTGCTTTCGCCCCATATCCCGCTGCTGTTTATGGGTGAAGAGTATGGCGAAACCCACCCGTTTCTGTTTTTCACCGATTTTGAAGGGGAACTGGCGAAAGCCGTTCGCGAAGGACGTGCGCGGGAATTTGAAGGCCATAGTGGATATGGCAATGAGAGCGTACCCGACCCTAACGCAGCTAAGACTTTCGAAAGGTCTAAACTTGACTGGCAGAAGGCCGTCAGCCCTGAAGGTGCAGACAATCTGGCACTCATCCGAACCTTGCTCACTCTGCGCCGGGAATATGTTGTGCCGTTGCTCACTCCGCCGCAGGGCAATGTCGGCAAAATAGTGCAGGCCTCAGGGGACGTTCTCGCCGTCACCTGGACTTTCCCCAAAGGCACCCTTTCTCTGGCCTTCAATCTCGGGGAAACCGCGCAGCCACTGCCGGAACAACCGGGTGATACGCTGTTTGCCTGGCCAGAAGCGACAGGAAAGTCAGAGCCAGTTTCGATCATCGCCCGTCTTTCCTGGGGAGAATAAATGTGAACATACCCGCCGCGACCTACCGAATTCAGTTCCGCGATGGCATGGACTTTGACCAAGCAGCGGCACTTATCCCTTATTTGCAACGGCTCGGGATCAGTCACTTATATGCCTCGCCGGTTTTTACCGCGACCTCAGATTCTACGCACGGTTACGATATTACCGATGCCAACGAAATCGACCCGACATTGGGAGGCAGAGAAGGGTTTGACCGCCTGTCACAGGCACTGAGCGCGGCAGGGATGGGACTGATTCTGGATATTGTTCCCAATCACATGGCCGCGTCACTGGAAAACCCGTGGTGGCGCGACGTCATTGAGCATGGCGAAAAAAGCCGTTACGCGCGGCATTTTGACATCGACTGGTCACAGCGCCTCACCCTGCCATTTCTTGGCGATACGTTTGAAGAGGTGCTGGAAAAAGGGGAAATCACCCTGAAGCCGGATCCGAAAACCGGCCTGCCTGCGTTTGCCTATTTCGACACATTCTATCCCCTTGCGCCAGACACGTATCCCAACGGTGAAACCACAATGGATAGCGCTGCGTTAGCTGAATTACATGAGCGCCAGCCCTACCGGCTGATGTCATGGCGGGATGCGCCACGCGAACTCTCTTACCGGCGATTTTTTGAAATCACCGGCCTCGCAGGGGTGCGGGTGGAAGAGGATTCAGTGTTCGATGATACGCACCGGTTAATCCTCGAACTGGTGCATTCCGGCGCGGTGAGCGGACTGCGGGTCGATCATGTGGACGGTCTTGCCGATCCGAAAGCCTATATTGAGCGTCTGCGGGAAAAGGCCGGAGCGGAATGCTACATCACGGTGGAGAAAATCCTCGGTAAAGGCGAGCGGCTGCCCGCTGACTGGCCGGTTTCCGGCACTACCGGTTATGAATTTATCGCCGCGCTTTCCGATGTGCTGGTCGAAGATGAAAACATCGCGGTGCTGCGCAATCTGTATGAGAACGTCGTCGGCAAGCCGGTGGATATGCGCGACGAGTTACGCGCCGCCAAACTGATGATGGTCGAGAAAAATTTCGAAGGGGAATTCAACACGCTCTGCCAGCTGGCGCTGGATATTGCGGATAAAGAAGACCACGCATGGGATGCCAATACCCTGCGCGCCACGCTGCGGGAACTGCTGATCGCCTTCCCTGTTTATCGTACCTACGGCACCGCGCAGGGATTACCCGCGGAGGATACTGCACTGCTGCATCAGATTATCGAAAAGATACATACCTCAGCACTCGACGTGCCTGCGGATATTCTCGATTTTCTGGCACGCATTCTCTCTGCGCAGACAACGGCATCCGTATCCGCTCAGGCCAGCCTGTTCCGCACCCGTTTTCAGCAACTGACCGGGCCGCTGATGGCGAAATCCGTGGAAGACACGCTGTTCTTTCGCCAGCATATGGATCTCGCCCTGAACGAAGTGGGCGCCGAGCCTTTGCTGCGAAAATTCTCTCCCGAGCGCTTCCATCAGGAAATGCTTCGCCGTCTCGAAGAACAACCGGCTGCCCTCTCCACCACCTCCACTCACGATACCAAGCGCGGCGAAGATGCCCGCGCCAGACTGTTTACCCTGACCGAAGCGCCGGAGCTCTGGGCAGAAAATGTCACCCGCTGGCATCAGATGAATCAGTCTAAAGTCATCACATTACCCGATGGCCCGGCACCGAAACTGACCGGCGCATGGATGCTCTATCAGGCGCTGGCCGGTGCATGGCCGGCAACACTGCATCCGGACGATAAAAAAGGGTTACGTGAACTCAATGAAAGACTTCAGCTTTTCGTTGAAAAAGCGCTGCGCGAAGCCAAACTGCGCACCAACTGGGGTGACAGTAATGACGATTATGAAAACGCTGTGCTCGGTTATACCCGTCATTTGGTTTCACCGGACAATCACGTTTTTCTGAACGATTTTTACGCTGCACTCCGGCCTTTTATCCGCGCCGGACTGGTGAACAGTCTGACCCAGACGGTGATCAAAATGATGGCGCCTGGCGTGCCGGATATTTATCAGGGCAGTGAATTGCTTAATGACAGTCTGGTGGATCCGGATAACCGGCGTTTGCCAGATTTCAGTGAGCTGGAACGTCTGCTGGTTCAGGGAGAAAAACCGGTGTGGGACAACAAAGCCGCCTGGACGAGCGGACAGCTGAAACAACATGTGGCTGCGGTGCTTGCCCGCTATCGTCAGCAAAAGCCCACGTTATTTTTGCTGGGTGATTATGTGCCACTGACCGCAGCGGGAGATCACGCCAAAAACGTGATCGCCTTTGCGCGGCAGGAAAAGAGCGATGCCGTGATCGTCGCGGCACCGCGTCTGGTCTTTGATGAGCAAACGGTGGGCTTTCACCCGTCTGAAGGCGGATTTGATATCCAGGTGTTGCTGCCAGAATCGCTGGCTCACCGTTCCTATCGGGATCTGCTCAGCGGCAGGGAAATCACGGCTACTGACCAGATAGATTTCAGCAGCTGGCCCCGTAATAAACCGGTGGTGCTGTATTCCCTGACAATCTGATGCCGGTCATTTAATCAGCATTTTTTAGGAATAAGCGGAATAATGTCCTGAGCTGTCAATTATCAACTAGGCTTAAAGTCGGTTAACAAAAGGAGAGAACCATGTCATCACATGATATCGATGCAGATGCAAACCATCTGGCAGATAAGCTCGAAGATAAGGGCAACCAGCTTGCCGGTGAAGCCCAGAAACAATTTGGCGATTTTGTTGATTCTCCTAAGCACCAGATTAAAGGCGCAGCGCGTAAATACTCGGCTCAGGCCAGTGAAGTCGTCTCTGACGTCGCGGAGAAGATCAAAGAAAACCCACTGTCCGGTTTGATCGCGGCAGGCGCCATCGGCGTCGTTCTCGGGTTGTTGCTCGGCCGTAAGTAGACCGGTAACGTCCGGATAAAAAAGGCCTGCGGGCCTTTTTTATTGTCTGGAATACGGGGAATAGGTGATCAAGGTACCACTTTTGGAGTACATGCAGAATTCTCCTACACATTTCCGTCACACATGTAGGGTATAGTGAACGTCTCTGTAGCAAACTACAGATACCTCACGAGTTCCCCTCGTAACTTTCAAAACGCCCGTTTCCCTTGACGGGCTTTTTCTTGTCTTTTTCCCGATGACTTTCGATCAGAGCCTGTTTAAAGCGAAATTCCCTGTACAAAACAACCCCTGATCCGTCCGGATTTAAACAAATCCGCGGTTTAATCGCCTTATTTTGACCTGTTAACATGCGTCGCAGAATTACAGTTCACAGAGCAGACGGGTATAAGCGTGAAGAAAACTATTATTTTGCTGGCAGTTATTTTGACAGGATGCAGCTCTCACGAAGCGCAGACGATTCAGTCGATCAATGCGCTTTCTTATCCAGTACGCACCACAGAGCAACCGGCAAACGTGACAGCAAAAATTTCATCCGGCGATTTAGAGAATCTATATTCCAGTAATGAGTTATTAATCCTCAGACTCAGATCAGAAATCAAAGCAGCCAGAACAGACAAAATCCGTACCGATGAGGTATTTGATACACATACGGATGTTGCGAAGGCATTTGATGCCCTGTCCCGTCTTGAACAGTTTGAAGCGCTGAATACCGTGTATTACTCAGAAAAAGATATGAAAGGTATGGGCGAAATACACCAAAAGCTCAGTCCGCTTATCTGAAAAAAAACCGCCTCCATGAACTGCACCCCAAACGTTGGCCCCCCAACTGACTAAGGTGCATTTTTTTATGAGCAGATATTCGCTCAGCTTTAAGCTTCAGGTCGTGCAGCACTATCTTCCCTTTCTGGCAGCCGCCATACTCCTGCGTGCGTATTTATGGTACAAAGTATCAGCTATTCACTTACCCGTTCAGAGACGCGCAATGGCCTTTTCCATCGACATTATTTCCTGCATCACCGACCGCTTTGTGGAGCTTACCGCGACGGAAAAGCGTATCGCGCAATTTATTCTGGATGACGTGCAGTTAGCCTCCACGCTGCCGATTGCAGAAATGGCGCATCTTACCGGGACAAGCCAGGCGTCGATCACCCGTTTTGCCCGTGCTATCGGCTGCAAAGACGTGCGTGAACTGAAAGTAAAACTCGCGCAGTCACTGGCGGTAGGTCAGCGTTTTATTCTGGACGTGCCGGATCTGGACGGCGTTCAGGGGATCTACGAAACAATCATTAACGTGCTGGACATTAACCGGCGCGCGCTTAACCCGGATTCACTCAAAAAAGTGGTCGGATGGCTCAGTAATGCCCGGCAAATTCTGGCGATTGGGATGGGCGGTGGCTCAACGATTTGCGCTCAGGAAGTCCAGTACCGTCTGTTCCGCCTTGGCCTGCCGGTGGTGAGCCAGAGCGATGGCCTGCTGGTGCGCATGATGTGTTCAGCCGTTGCGCCAAACGACGTGGTACTTGCGCTCTCGCTGGGGGGTTACACGACGGAAATCATTGAGAGTGTGGCGATAGCCCGGCAGTACGGGGCCAAAGTCATCGCCATTACCACGCAGGATTCACCCCTGGCGGCCAATGCCGACATCGTGCTGCCGCTGATCGTGCGGGAAAATGACTACATCTTTAAGCCAAGTACCTCACGCTACGCCATGCTGGCGATGATTGATGTGCTGGCCACCGAACTGGCGATGGCCAACAAAACACAGGCAAAAGACCGTCTGAGACGCATCAAGCTGGCACTTGACGGCCACCGCGGCGGCGTGGACCGCCAGCCGTTGGGGGATTAGGAAGAGGTGACGTGGGCTCCGGGGCTTTTAACTGCGCCATGCGGCCATAAACCGCCGCGCCTGAAGGCGGGTGGTTTCGACATTCTGACCGGCACGATACAGATCGCCGCCGAGTCCTGCCCCGGCACAACCGGCACGTAAATATTCCGCCAGGTTATCCGGCGTGACGCCCCCCACCGCCAGCACCGGGACTTCCGGCGGTAACACCGCTTTCAGGGCGGAAATGTACGCCGGACCAAATGCCGCCGAGGGGAAAATCTTCAGCCCTTGTGCCCCGGCTTCCAGCGCGGTAAACGCTTCGGTAGCGGTGGCGCAACCGGCACAAACCCACATTCCGGCATCGACAGCCCGACGGATCACCTTAGGCTGCGTATTCGGCGTCACCACCAGCTTTGCCCCGATCGTCGCCAGAAAATCGACCTGTTCTACCTTCAGCACCGTTCCCGCGCCGATGCACGCCGAGTCGCCGTAACGCGTGACCATTTCAGCGATACTTTTCTGCCAGTCCGGCGAGTTCAGCGGGATCTCAATGTAGCGGAAGCCCTCTTCAATCAGCGCGCCGACATGATCACTGGCCTCGTGAGGATAAATGCCGCGCAAAATCGCGACCAAAAGTTTAGCGTCTTGCATCAAGAATGCTCCTTATTCCCTGCTGGAAAGCGGTGTCACCCGCAATTTCATTCACCGTTATGCCCGCCTGTTCACAGGCCAGCCAGTAACGGCGGCACAGCGACTCACTACCGACCAGAGTGACCTGACTGACGGATAATTCACTGCGCATTGCCACCACTTCCGCACCAATCAGCAGCCCGGACAACCAGTCGCCGACCGATCCCGGAGCCACTTCCCCCAGCACCCGCCGCGCACGCGCTTCAAACAGCCGGTTCACTAATGCAGGCGATTCCAGCCCGCGTTGCAGGCCAGCCTGAAACGCCCGGTTATCGTCTTGCTGTGTTGGTAAACCTCTGCCAATCAGGGAATGCTGCATCAGCAGGTGATGCAGCTCCCCCGTCATCGCTGTGGTGAACCCGCTGACGGCCCCCTCTGCCACCTGCACCCATTTGCTGTGCGTTCCGGGCAGAACGTAACAGGTGTCAGGGGCCAGCTGCATCGCGCCGAGCAACTGCGTTTCTTCACCGCGCATGACGTTGTGTGGCGTATTCAGGCCCGGCACAATCCAGACCTGCGGGGCGACCTCAAAGAGTTGCGCGCTCAGTGTCTGTAACGACACCGGGCAAGCCAGATAAGGCACCGTTTGCCAGCCTGCATCGCTGCCGACCATGCCTGCCATTACCACGGGAAGAACTTCCTGACCGCGCCACGGCTGGATATATTGCGTGAACACCTCATGGGCGGTTTGATCCACCAACCGGCTGACGCCATAAGGCAGTTGCAGGCTATCCGCACACTGCCCGTCCCGGTATAACCAGGCGCGCAGATGCGTTGAACCCCAGTCAACGGCAATATAATTTCCGCTCATCGTGCGCTCCCGGTCGCGCGTTTGCCCAACGGCACCGGTACCGGCTCAGGCTGACTTTCGCGTTCGCGGGTGATCATCTCCAGTGCCTCTTCGCGGCTCATTTTGCTGGCCGGCGTTACCACCGTCACGACCAGCGCACAGCCCAGACTCATCAACACAGACGGCACCACCGGGTTACCCCAAAAGCTCATCCAGCTGTCGTCTGCCAGCATCGCCATTGAGGTCCCGGCGCCGCCAATCAACGCAGCGATCGCGCCCTGCCAGTTAAAACGTATCCAGAACCGGCCCAGTATTGAGCAGATAAACAGGCCGGACATAACCATCGAAATCATTTTGGTGATGTAGCTGATGATGTCGTTGGAGGTCAGCGCGAAGATCAGCGCCAGCCCGATCACCAGCACGAGGGAAATACGCGACATGCGGATCGCCTTTTCTGGTGCAGGCATATGACCGGTGATCAGAGTGTAAAGATCACGCAGCATGATAGAGACCGCGGCAATTGCGTCAGAACTGCCCGAAGACATGTTGGCTGACATTCCCGCAATCAGCACCGCCATTCCCAGCACCGGTGGCAAAACTTGAGTGGCGAACAGGAAGGCAAAGCCGCTGTTTGCCAGTGCCGGATTCATGGTGTAAGCGGCCATACCAATGATCGCGGGCAGGAAGGAGAACCCCAGATAGAGCAAACCGGTGATCACAAAGGATTTACGCACCGTGCCCACGTTTTTGGCAGAATAAATACGCTGGCGGTAGGAAGGCGTGGCCAGCACCCCGACACCAATGACCATTGCCAGAGAAAAAGC
This sequence comes from Rahnella bruchi, assembly GCF_003614975.1. GTDB lineage: Bacteria > Pseudomonadota > Gammaproteobacteria > Enterobacterales > Enterobacteriaceae > Rahnella > Rahnella bruchi. The sequence continues at coordinate 41,052 of NZ_QZWI01000017.1, forward strand.
AGGCAGGATGCCGAGCTTATCCACTCCAAACAGGCTTTGTTTTGCCGGATCCACGGCCTGCTGGATATGGCTCCAGCCGCCAACGTGATGTACCGCCAGCACTGCCATCAGGATAAAACCGATAAACAGAATTAACGACTGCACGGTATCAATCCATACCACTGCGGAATATCCACCAATACCGACGTAAACCACAAAGGCTGCTGCAATAATAATTTTCGCCGTATTAATATCTATTCCGCTTGCCCAGGACAGATATAATCCGCCGCCAAGAATATGCGCTCCCAGCCAGCCAATAGAGGCAATAAAGATTAATATCGCCACGACATTCTTAATGACTTTATTGCCGCCAGTGTAATAAGAGATCTCCTCGCTCATGGTCATAAAACGCATTTTACGCACCGGCGCAAACAACCAGGCCAGCAGCAGAACACCGACCGCACCGCCCAGACCATACAGCATACCCGCCCAGCCGTTGGTGTAACCGAAGCCCACCGCGCCGACGCTGGATCCCGTACCGACCATCGTGCCTACGGTGGATCCCAGCGTTAAAATTAAGGGTAATGAACGCCCGCCTAATAAAAAGTCATCGCCATTTTTCTGATTACGTGACACATACCAGCCCAGTGTGATCATGGCGCATGCATATATTGAAAACCAAATAAGAAAAGAATAATTATTCATGGCTCACTTCCAGATTAATAAAGTTGCAATGGCTCTCTGAAAAAAGACAAAGAAAGCCCATTGGCACGTTCGTAGCGCACCTGTATTTTTTATAAAACTCTTTTAGTAAGCCGGATGCACGCTGAGGGCATCCGGCCTGATCACGGATTAATTACTTCACGCGTTCAGCGTTATAACAGGTCAGGTCTACTTCCACTTTGCAATCCACCACCAGATCCGCAACACAGCAGACACGGGCCGGAGGATGGGCGGAAAAAAACTCGCTGAACACTTTGTTAAAGGACTGGAAATAACGCGCGTCGGTCAGGAATACCTTCACGTGCACCACGTCCGCCAGGGTGTAGCCAGCGCTCTCCATGATGTCCACGCAGTTTTGGATAGCCAGGCGCGACTGCTCGATAATGCCTCCTTCCACCACTTCGCCATCTTTCATCGGAGTTTGCCCGGAAACATAAAGCCAGCCGCCCGCCTCTACGGCTTTGGCAAACGGCAATGACTGCCCGCCCGTTCCCGTACTCCCGCCCACTCCGTAACGTTTAATACTCATCATTGCTCCTTATGCATACTGTATAAATGCGTGCTCAGGGGACAGCGTCTGGCTCTCCCCGCAAAATTCTACCGGCGTAAAAAACGCCCGGCGCGACCGATAACCTGTTTGTCCTGGCCATAACTCATTACGCCGTTGACCAGCACCGCTTCGATACCCGCCGCAGGCTGCTGGGGATCGCTAAAACTGGCCACATCGCGCACGGTTTGCGGGTCGAACATCACCAGGTCGGCGAAATAGCCCTGTCTGACCAGCCCGCGTTCGGCAAGCTGGAAACGCGCCGCAGACATGCCCGTCATCTTGTGAACCGCCATCGTCAGCGGAAAAAGTTTCTCGTCGCGGCTGTAATGTCCAAGCACCCTGGGAAATGCGCCCCACAGACGCGGATGGGGCATCGGGTCGTTTGGCAGTCCGTCGGAACCCACCATCGTGACCGGATAACTCAGCACGCGCCGGACATCGCGCTCGTCCATGTTGTAGTAAATGGCTCCGGCGGGCATCAGTAATTTTCCAGCTTCGTGAAGTGACATCGACCAGCTTTGCGCAATCTGCTTTAACGACTGCCCGGCCACTTCCGGATGCGGCTCTGACCAGGTGATGACAATTTCAAACTCATCGGTGATTTGTTTGAGATCCAGCGTAGAAGAGCTGGCCGAATACGGATAGCAATCGCAGGAGACATCTTGCGTTTCGCGCACTTTATCGAACAGCTTCAGTGTTTCCACCGTGCGGCCCCAGTTCTTCGCCCCGGCACATTTGTGGTGGGACACCACCACCGGCACCTTGCCGTGACGACCAATGCGAAACGCCTCGTCGAGTGCCTCCAGAATCGGCTCAAACTCGGAACGCAAATGGGTAGTATAGATGCCCTTCTGTGCCGCGAGTTCCTCTGCCAGCGCCATGACTTCTTCCGTCGAAGAGTGAAATGCCGAAGCATATGCCAGGCCGGTGCTCAGCCCCAAAGCGCCCTGCTGCAACGCCAGTTTAAGCTCTGCGCGCATCCCGCTGATTTCTTCTGCCGTCGCGGTGCGTAACAGGTCATCCATATGGTTATTACGCAACGCCGTGTGGCCGATAAGCGTACCGACGTTAATTGCCGGTCTCGCCTGCTCAACGGCCTGAGCGTAAGCGCTCACTGTCGGGTAGATAAAATGCTCCGCCTCACCGAGTAAATTCATCGGGTCTGGCACGCGGCTTTTAATGGTCGCCGTGGCCGCACTGATACCGCAGTTGCCCACAATCACCGTAGTAATGCCCTGACTGATCTTAGGCAGATACTCCGGCAGCCGGATCACATTGATGTCGTCGTGGGTATGGACATCAATAAATCCCGGCGCCAGCACGCGGCCGGTACCGTCGATTTCATGCACAGCCTGGCCACGGATTGCCGGTGCAATTTCAGCGATACGGTCGCCCTGCACCGCAACATCGGCGCGGTATTGTTCCCCTCCGCTGCCATCAATGACCGTAACGTTTCTGAACAGATAATCAAACTTCATGTGTTCCTGCCCTCCATAGTGTTCTGGGTTAAATTTAACCATTTACAAGGACGAAAAACAGTGGAAGACTACACAAAACGCACACCAAAATCTGATACTTTTATTCATAAAATTGATTATTCAAAATAAAAACACCTATTTTTCATTGTATTAAAATTGATATTTATACTGAAAGATTAAAAAACCGAAAGGAATTATGTTATGAAATACCAAGAAAGCAACCTCGTTCCACACAAATCAGCGCTCCTGTTTTCCCCAGCCAACATGCTGAATGAAGACGTCTGCCTGCCCGCCGCTGTGATCAAAAAATCCGCTCTGGAAAATAACATTGAGTGGATGCAACGCTATGCCGATACCCGTGGCGTATCGCTGGCCCCTCATGGCAAAACCACCATGACGCCGTGGATTTTTCAGCAACAGCAGCGTGCTGGTGCCTGGGCCGTTGGCGTGGGCAGCGCCTGGCAGGCCAGTATCGCAATGGTCAGCGGCATGAAGCGGGTTTTGATGGTTAACCAGCTGGTGGGCAAAGCGAATATGCAGCTGATTTCAGCGCTCAAAAATGAATATCAGGACGTCGATTACCTCTGTTGCGTTGACAGCCTTGCCAATGCCAAAACCCTTTCGGCATTTTTCAGCGCACAGAACCAGCAGCTGGATATTTTGATCGAACTGGGCGTACCCGGCGGGCGTTGCGGCTGCCGTACCACCGCGCAAGCCCTGCTGCTGGCAGAAGAGATTTCAGGTTTGCCGGGCTTACATTTACGCGGCCTTGAACTTTACGAAGGGGTGCTGCACGGTGAAAATCCGCAGCCCAAAGTGGAAGCATTGTTACGCGATGCCGCCGCCCTTGCCTGCCAGCTTGAGCGCTATGTCGAAGGGGAATTTATTCTCACGGGCGCAGGATCAGTCTGGTATGACGTGGTGTGTAACGTCTGGCTGGATGCACAAAAACCGACAAACTGCCGCGTGGTGATTCGCCCCGGCTGCTATATCACCCATGACGCAGGCATTTATCAGCAGGCACAAGACGAGCTGATGGCCCGCGACCGCGTGGCCTGCGAATTGGGGGGGGATTTGGTGTCAGCGCTGGAACTGGTTGCAATGGTGCAATCGGTGCCGGAAAGTGGCCGTGCGATTGTGAACTTCGGCAAGCGCGACAGCGCCTTCGATGCAGGTCTGCCGCAACCGGTGGCGCATTATCGTCAGGGTAAAGCACTTCCGTTGACGGCAAAAAGTATCAAAACCACGGGTATTATGGATCAGCACGCGATGCTGGAACTGGCTCCTGAGGCCGACGTGCAGGTGGAGGATATTCTGGTGTTCAGCACCTCTCACCCCTGTCTGACCTTCGACAAATGGAAAGCGCTGCTGCTGGTCGATGAGAATTACAACGTGCTGGAGACACTGGAGACCGCATTCTGACGGCAGCCCATGCTGCCTGTGCATGATCAAAATGTATCCCCGGTTCCTGACCTGTACAACGGTGAAATCATCGCGTATCAGATGAGGCACTATTATAAGCGGCTCAGGGACACCGGCTTGAAACCGAGCCTGTCACGCAAAGGAAACTGTGATGACAATGCGGTGACAGACAGCTTCTCTGGTACGCTGAAAGTGGAATGCCTTTATCTGGAAAGTACCAGTGTATTACGCGTAGCTATTGACGAATATATCGACGATTACCATCACTAATGAATAGAACAGAAATGAAAGGGCCTGAGTCCGGTAGAGTACCGAACCCAGGCCCGTTTAGCCGCCTGATATCAACCGTCCAAATTTATGGGGTCAGTTAACCAGGGCGGGTTTATAAAAAAGCAGCAACACCAGGAAATTAACCGCGGATAAACGCCAGGATATCTGCGTTAATCACGTCAGCGTGAGTGGTGTGCATGCCGTGCGGATAGCCCGGATAAATCTTCAGGGTGCTGTGCGCCAGCAGCTTATCCTGCAAAAGAGCGGCATCTTTATACGGCACAACCTGATCGTCGTCCCCCTGCAAGACCAGCGTCGGCACGGTGATGGCTTTGAGATCTTCCGTCTGGTCCGTTTCTGAAAACGCCTTTATCCCTTCGTAATGTGCATTGGCGCTGCCGATCATCCCCTGACGCCACCAGTTGTTGATGGTGCCTTGTGACACTTGTGCACCCTCGCGGTTAAATCCGTAGAAAGGGCCGGAAGCGACGTCCAGATAAAACTGCGCGCGGTTCGCCGCGAGAGCACGGCGGAAATCATCAAAGACGGCAATCGGCGTGCCTCCGGGATTAGCGTCAGTCTTGACCATCAACGGCGGCACGGCACTGATCAACACCGCTTTTGCCACACGTCCCTGAGGCTGACCATATTTCGCCACATAGCGGGCAACCTGACCGCCACCGGTCGAATGACCGATATGCACGGCATCATGCAAATCAAGATGCTCGGCCACAGCAGAAGCATCTGACGCATAGTGGTCCATATCGTTACCTTCACTGGTTTGATCCGAACGCCCGTGCCCGCGGCGGTCGATGGCAATCACACGAAAGCCTTCGGCCAGGAAGAACAACATCTGATTGTCCCAGTCATCGGCACTCAGCGGCCATCCGTGGTGGAAAACAATGGGTTGCTTGTTTTTTGGACCCCAGTCTTTGAAGAAAATATTAACGCCGTCGTTGGTTTTAACAAATGGCATAGAATGCACTCCTCAGCAGATTATCGGGAAAACGGTACGGTATGCAGGGTGAGGTTTATAAAATTGGGATGCTCAGAAAGCGTAGCAAAGCCTTATGAAATTGCCTGCCGGTGAACCTATTTATCCGGCAGGGAGTCACTCAGCGGTGGAGGGTGTTGCGCCATAATTCGGGGAGCATGCTGATTAGGCTGCCAGTTACTGGCTGTTTTGTCTGACCGGGTTGCCAGATGGCCACCATGGTAATAGTCAGTCCCTGATTACCCACTTCCGTCTCTATGGCCTGCACATCATTCCAGGTGGATGCCTGATAATGCGTGGGTAAAAATCCCCAGCCCAGGCCATTCTCCAGCAAACTACGCAGCGTTGAGCGTTCGTTAACATACAAAGTATGACCGGAAATCTGTAACCGGCGGGCAATCTGTTCATCGTGCTTGTGATGCATGACCAGCTGAGGTTTCAGGGAAAGATTAAGCAATGTCAGCGGACGCTGCTGATGCTGAAACAACCCGCCGGAGGCGTAAAAATCCAGTTCGATATTTCCCAGCGCGCACCATTCCATATCCATGCCCAGCGCACGATTGTTCGCCTGACAAACCGCAATCTGCGCCGTTCCGGCGTTCAGGGCAGCTTCGGCCTCTTCTCTCGACGCGCTCCAGGCGCTGAAGCGGATCCCCTCTTTTGCCATCATCACAATCACCGCGTCTATAAACGCCTGCGAGACGAAAGGATCGTAGACCATAACCAGTTCCTGCTGCTCAGTCTCTGGCAGCGACTGCGCGTAAAACTCAAATGCCTGAGCCTGACGCATCAGCAAATGCGCCTGCCGGTGAAGTTGCTGGCCCTGCTCCGTGAGCACCAGCGTACGCCCCTGACGGATAAACAACGTGTAGCCCAGCGCGTCTTCGAGATAATCAATTAAGTCACGCAGCGTGGTGCGATCTTTACCCAGGGATACTGCGGCTCTGGACAAATTCCCCAGTTCAGCGACACAGGCAAAGGCCTCAATCTGCGAGAAGGAATAACGTAACGCGGACATTTCAGCTCCTTTCGACTACGTTTATGCGGGGGATTTTCCCCCATAAGATGATTTTTTCAAACTGTTTCCCCTCCTTATACTCATGTTTCCCGATACTCTGATGGATAAGCGAAAAAATGAAAACACGGAACAATCCCCTCTTAAAACCCCTGATGCTGGCTGTAGCGATGAGCGCAGCGGTGTCGTTTATGACGCCTGCATTTGCAGGGCAGACACAGGATTGCGGCGGCGTGATGCTCAGCGCCTGTCCGGTGCCTTTCGATAAAACGCTGCCGGATGCTAAAGACATGCTGAACTGGGATCAGGCCGCACGCGTTATTGGTTTTCGGAACGACTACCGCAACTATGCCGGTGATGTGTTCCGTCACGGCAAGGCCACGCCATTTGCACAGGCAGAAAAGCAACTTCAGAATCCAACGTACAGCGTGAACGGTAAAACCTATACCTTGCAGGATTACCTGAAGCGCGAAAATGTCACCGGTATGCTGGTGCTGAAAAACGGCAAAATCGCGTACAAATATCTGGGCGAAGGCAACACTGACCACACATTGTGGACATCACGCTCCGTAGGGAAATCTGTGGTGTCGACGCTGGTGGGGATTGCTGTCAAAGAAGGAAAAATCCGCTCGCTGGATGACGTCATCACCGATTACGAGCCGGATCTGAAAGGCACCGCGTGGGAAGGCGTCACGCTGCGCCAGCTTATCCAGCACACGTCCGGCGTGGCGTGGAATGAGGATTACACCAATCCCGGTTCGGATTTTGCTCATCTGACTCAATGTGAGGCGCAGCCGGGCACCTACGATTGCGTACGTAAAATTATTACCGGATTGAAACGCGCCCATCCGGCGGGTGAATTCTGGTCATATTCTTCCGGCGGTGCATGGCTGCTGGGCGATGTGCTGGAAAAAGCCACCGGCATGCCGCTGGCAAAGTATCTGGAAAAAACGCTCTGGCAGCCTTACGGCATGGCGCAGGATGGCGTCTGGCATTCATATCAGCAGGGGAAACATGACGTCGGTGCGCACGGATTTAACGCGACGCTGGAAGACTGGGGCCGATTCGGTGAGTTTGTGATGAGTGGCGGCCAGTTGCCGGACGGCAAGAAAATCCTGCCTGAAAACTGGCTGACACAGGCATCAGACTGGAACAAGGCGAAGAATTCAGTTTCTGCGGCGCATCCCGACGGGATGTACGGTTATCAGTGGTGGAACAACGCCGTGCCGGTTAATGCCAAAAACGTCACGCCTGCGCCGTCTGAATCGTTAAAAGGTTCGATGTGGGCGCTGGGTATTTATGGTCAGGTGATTATGGTGAATCGCGCGGAAAACCTGGTGATAGTTCAGTGGTCAACGTGGCCGCAGGCAGAACCTGATTTCAGCGCACAGCCACTGGAAGCCTCGCTGATGTACAGCGCTATCGCACAGCAATTGCGATAATCAGATCCATAAGAGAGAGGGTTGCTGCGAAATTATTCGCGGCAACCCTTTATTTTCATCCTACGCCAGTGGTTTTGCGCTGGCGGCTTCCCATTCTCCCGCACCGCTTTTCTCCGGTGTTTTGACAATCATATTAGGCAGCGCCATCTCAATACCGTTTTCCATTAACTTTTCGATAATGCGGATATTAATTTCCTGCTGGATATCCATGTATTTATTGTAATCGGCGGTATTGACGATATGTACCACTTCGATGTTCAGGCGGTCAGTGCCGAAACCCAGAAGATGCGCTCGGTCGAATTTGGTTTCGCCCACATCGATAATAATCTCTTTGACCATCTCACCAATATTACGCAGCTTGTCCGGCGGCGTATTGATGGCGATACCGAAATTAAACACGATGCGGCGGGTCTGCATACGTTTGTAATTATGCAGCGTCTGCTGAAGCAAAATGGCGTTCCCGCAGACAATCTGCTCACCACTCAGGCTGCGGATTCGCGTGGTCTTCAGGCCGATATGTTCCACCGTACCGGCGACGTCATTGAACACCACAAAATCACCAATCTCGAAAGGCTTATCAAAGCCTATCGACAGCGAGGCAAACACATCGCTGAGAATGGTCTGGATAGCCAGCGCGATAGCTATACCGCCGACACCCAGACTGGCCACCAGCGCGGTAATGTTGACGCCGACGTTAGCCAGAATCGATAACAGCATCACCGACCAAACCAACGCGCGGAATATCAGGCCGGTGATCACCAGCGTCACCGGGTTTTTGTTCATGCCCGGCTGTCTCATGATATGTCGCAGCCACGACACCACGCCCTGATCCAGCCAGAGTGCCATTTGCAGCGCCAGAACCAGGAACCACGCGTGACTGATGGTGTTATAGAGATTGTCCGGCAGATTGACGAAACGCAGACTGAACAGGAATGCCGCAAAAAATATCAGCAGATTATTAGTGCGCTCAAGAATATCGCCCAATATGGACCGCATTCTGTTGGTCGCCGGGTGCACTTCTCCCCAGTTTTTAACGCCTTTGCGCACAAACGACAGTAACCAGCTCAGCAGCCAGTAAGTCACCAGCGTGACCACGACCATTGTCGCGACGCCTATCCAGAATGCCGGCGTCATCACCAGCGCGATAAAATTAAAATGTGACAGAAAATTCATCGTCCCTCCCCTTTTCAGCACAAACTACCAGTATAGGAAACGAGGGTCAGCCGGGCGAAAGAATAGGAAAGTTCACAAGCCATCAGGCGTGCGGGGTAAAAAAATACATAAAAAAACCGGCAATACTTTCGTATCACCGGCTTTTTACTGCGGACTCGTGCAGAACTAAAACTTACGCGTTCAGCAGTTGCTGCGCGGTTTTCTCCACCAGCGCCAGCAGGATTTTCACATCTTCCAGCGTCACCGTCGGGTTCAGCAGAGTCAGTTTCAGGCAGGTCACGCCGTTATGCTCGGTCACACCAACATTCGCACGACCGGATTCCAGCAGCGCATCGCCGATTTTCTGGTTCAGCAACGCGATAGCCGCATCGCTGCTGCCTGCCAGTTGCTCAGGACGATAACGGAACAGAACGCTCGCCAGCTGTGGCTTCATCACCAGTTCCAGCGCAGCTTCAGAAGTCACATACTGCGCGACTTCCTGTGCCAGCGTTACACCGTGGTCGATGATCGCGGCATATTGTTTCTGCCCTAACGCTTCAAGACCCATCCACAGTTTCAGTGCATCGAAACGACGGGTGGTTTGCAGGGATTTGGACACCAGATTCGGCACACCAGCAGCTTCGTCGAACTCAGAGTTCAGATAAGCCGCCTGATAGCGCATCAGCTCGTAATGGCGCTCTTCTTTGAGCAGGAACGCGCCGCAGCTGATGGTCTGGAAGAACTGTTTGTGGAAGTCCAGTGTGATGGAATCCACTAACTCGATGCCGTCCAGATAGTCGCGGTATTTTTCGGACAGCAATAATGCACCGCCCCACGCCGCATCCACATGAACCCAAATCTGATGCTCAGCGGCCAGTTCAGCAATGGCTCGCAGCGGGTCGATAGCACCGGCGTCGGTGGTACCGGCGGTGGCAACGATCGCCAGAATCTGATCACCATTCGCCTGAGCCTGTGCGACTTTCTCGCGCAGATCGTTAAGATCCATACGCGCGAACTCGTCGGTTTTCACCAGCGTCACACACTGATAGCCCAGACCGAGCAATGCCATGTTCTTCTGCACGGAGAAGTGCGCGTTTTCAGAACATAACACTTTAATTTTACGCAGATTACCGATCAGACCATCCTGCTGAATGGAATGCCCCTGACGGGCAAAGAAGGCATCACGCGCCAGCATCAGGCCCATCAGATTGCTCTGGGTGCCGCCGCTGGTGAATACGCCCGCGTCGCCAGCCTGATAGCCCACCTGAGTACGCAGCCATTCGATCAGCTTCATCTCAATGATGGTCGCTGACGGGCTTTGGTCCCAGGAGTCCATGCTCTGGTTAGTGGCGTTGATCAGCACTTCCGCCGCCTGGCTGACGACCAGACTCGGGCAGTGCAGATGCGCGACACATTGCGGGTGATGAACAGACAGGCTGTCTTTTAAAAAGTATTCAATGGCGCGTTCAATCGCGGCCTGGTTACCCAGGCCGTTGGGATTGAAGTCCAGTTTGATACGTTCACGCAGCTCAGCAACGGTTTTGCCCTGATACATCTCAGGTTGTTGCAGCCACTGCACAACCGCTTCAGTGCTTTGCGCAATGGCTTGCTGATAGGCTTCAGTGCTTTGCGCTGAACCTGCCAGAATCGGGTTTAACTCGGACATCAGAATCTCTTACTCCGCTCAGACAGGCTTGATGCCAGCCGCTAACAGCGCCTGCTCAAACTTATCGAGGAAAATACCCAGCTCATCGTTGGTGATCAGCAGGGAAGGCAACAGGCGAAGAACGCAACCATTACGGCCACCGCGTTCAAGGATCAGGCCCGCTTCGAAGCATTTTTTCTGCAAAAGGGCAGAAAGCTCGCCGTCAGCCGGGTAGCAACCCATGTGATCCTGCGCTTCGTTTGGCTTCACGATTTCGATACCGATCATCAGACCCAGACCGCGCACGTGACCTATTACCGGATAACGTTTCTGCATGTCAGCCAGTTTGCCTTTCAGCCACTCGCCCTGTGCAGCCACTTTTTCGGCAATTTTTTCTTCTTTGAGGATTTTCAGCGTGGTCAGGCCGGTGGCCATCGCCAGCTGGTTGCCGCGGAAAGTCCCGGTGTGGTGACCCGGAGCCCAGGCGTCGAACTGTTTTTTGATACCCAGCACAGCCAGTGGCAGACCACCGCCGACAGCTTTAGACATCACGATGATGTCCGGCTCAATGCCCGCGTGTTCGAAGGCGAACTGTTTGCCGGTACGGCAGAAGCCCGCCTGAACTTCGTCGAGGATCAGCAGAATGCCGTGTTCCTGAGTCACTTTACGGATGCGCTGCAACCATTCGGCCGGAGCCGGGTTCACGCCGCCTTCGCCCTGAACGGCTTCCAGAATCACAGCCGCAGGTTTGCGAACGCCACTTTCCACGTCGTTGATCAGGTTTTCAAAGTAGTAGGTTAATGCTTTAACGCCAGCGTCACCGCCAATGCCCAGCGGGCAACGGTACTGGTGCGGGTATGGCATAAACTGGACTTCGGGCATCATGCCGTTAACCGCTTCTTTCGGAGACAGGTTACCGGTCACTGCCAGCGTGGCGTGAGTCATACCGTGGTAGCCACCCGAGAAGCTGATGATACCGGTACGGCCAGTGACTTTTTTCGCCAGTTTCATTGCGGCTTCAACCGCATCAGCACCCGACGGGCCGGTGAACTGCAGGCAATATTCTTTGCCCTGTTGTGGCAATAAAGAAAGCAGATATTCGGAGAACTGATCTTTCAACGGTGTTGTCAGATCCAGTGTATGTAACGGCAAGCCGCTGGTAATGACATTTTGGATGCTTTGCAGCACGTCAGGATGATTATGTCCCAGAGCCAGCGTACCCGCGCCTGCCAGGCAATCAAGATATTGATTATTCTCAACATCAGTGATCCACACGCCGTTGGCTTTCGCTATTGCCAGAGGCAATTTACGAGGATAGCTCCGAACATTCGATTCAAATTCAGCTTGTCTCGCCAAATAGGTTTCATTGTTTCCGTTTAATGAATTCGCACCTAAACTGTCAATACGGACTTTATCCGTCATCATATCTCTCCTACAACCGTGGGTTATTAGAACGCCACAATTGAATAAATTTGATTAAGAAAATTACTAGCCTGTGAAAAACGCGGCCAATATATGGCTTTTTTGCCCCCACCTCAATAATTTATTTTGTATAGATTTGTTTATTCTTTTGCATACGAATCAATATGTTGCTGATTTAATGAACGATCGTGCTGAGTTATGCCCATTACGCGGTCATTAATAAAGGCATAAAAAGCACTTCCGGCCTGCTAAACATAGGATAAATACCTATTACAACAGGCTCATAACCCTGTGCTGTCCTGCATGGCAGTCCTTTACAGGTACGGCCAGTTAGACGTGACACTGCACGGGCCAGCATGCCCGTTCAGACGCTTTAGTGAACATAGCTATTATAGCCTTGGGGACAATGCTTAAGCGTTAATAATAATTAAAACGGCAGTAACTGGCTGAATATTGGCCTGATATAAATGTTTAAATATATTACACCGATATAAATTCCACTTAGGGACGAAATAATTCGGACTTTTATTACTACCGTTAATACAAGGTTATTCTGTAAGGATATAACAGCGGAGCACGTTCACAGGCTGCATTGTCAGGAAATACTTTCACTATTTTTCAAATTCTTAACGAGGTTTATCTTTACTGCGAAGCACAGAGATAAGTCGCTCAATACGGATTCATGAATACAATTCATAAACTCTTGCAGATAACACCCTCTAATCTAATGAAAGCTCAGGCGCTATTATTTTCGACACTGACCAGCGGCACTGACCACCTGCAGTGGCGTGTAACGATAAATCCTGAAATCCCATAATCACAAGATGTCAGGATATCAAAAACATCAATCGAGGAAAATCACATGCAAAAACGTCTGCTGGGAAAATCTGGCCTTGAAGTTTCTTCAATCGGTTTAGGCTGCATGGGACTGAGCCACGGTTATGGCCCTGCTACCAATACTAAACAGGCGGTTGAACTGATCCGTGCCGCCGTCGAACGGGGCGTGACTTTCTTTGATACCGCCGAAGTTTACGGCCCTTATCTCAACGAAGAAGTGGTCGGCGAAGCGCTGGCGCCGGTACGGGATAACGTCATTATTGCCACCAAATTTGGTTTCACCTTTGGCGATGACAATAAACAGCAAATCCTAAACAGCCGCCCGGAACATATCCGCGAGGCCGTTGAAGGTTCGCTGAAACGCCTGAAAACTGACGTTATCGACTTGCTTTATCAGCACCGCGTTGATCCGCAAGTACCGATTGAAGACGTCGCCGGTGCGGTGAAAGACCTGATCAGCGAAGGTAAAGTGAAACACTTCGGGCTTTCCGAAGCGGGCGCGCAGACAATCCGGCGTGCGCACGCGGTACAACCGGTGACCGCGCTGCAAAGTGAGTATTCGATGTGGTGGCGTGAACCTGAACAGGAAATTATTCCGACGCTGGAAGAACTGGGCATCGGTTTTGTCCCGTTCAGCCCGTTAGGCAAAGGGTTCCTCACCGGATCTATCACCGCAGATTCGACCTTTGGCAGTGACGATTTCCGCAGTAAGGTTCCGCGATTTTCACCTGAAGCGCTGGCAGCGAACCAGAGTCTGGTGGCGGTGATTCATCAGATTGCGCAGGACAAAATAGTGACACCTGCTCAGATAGCGTTAGCGTGGTTGCTGGCACAGAAGCCGTGGATCGTGCCCATTCCCGGCACGACAAAACTGCATCGTCTGGAAGAAAACCTGGGCGCAGCCGATGTCACGCTTTCAGAAAGCGAACTGCGCACGATAGCCAATGCGCTGGAAACGGTGAAAGTTCAGGGCGACCGTTATCCGGCTGCATTAATGGCGCGCGTCGGGCGTTAAACGGATACAAAAAAGGGTCCTTTCGGACCCTTTTCTTCGCCTGACTAAGCGTCAATCAATAACCCTGCGTCACAATTTTCGCCGCACTGGCGAGCACATCACGACGGGATTTTGCATCCTGCTGAGGCTGGGTGAAATAGGTCACCAGCACCAGCGGCGCTTTGTTTTCCGGCCAGATCACCGCGATATCATTAGTGGTGCCGTAATCGCCGCTGCCGGTTTTATCACCGACAACCCACGTCGCTGGTAATCCTGCGCGGATACTCATCGCACCGGTGGTATTCCCCTTCATCCATTCCACCAGTTGCGCGCGCTGCGGTTCAGCCAGCGCAGAGCCCAGCGTGCCGTGTTGCAGGCTCAGCGCCATCGCACGCGGCGTGCTGGTATCACGGTCATCGCCGGGGATGGCGGTATTCAGCGTCGGTTCGGTGCGATCCAGACGGAAAGTTTTGTCACCCAGCGTGCGCGCATAATCGGTGACTTTCTGTGGTCCGCCAAGGTGCTCGATGAGCTTGTTCATCGCGGCATTATCGCTGTACTGCAAGGCCGCCGCCGCCAGTTCGCCCATCGTCATGCCATCATTGAGATGCTTTTCAGTGATCGGGTTGTAATTCACCAGATCCGATTTTTTCAGTTCGACATGCTGAGTGAGCAGATCCTTCTTCACTTCGCTCTCTTTCAGAATTGCCGACGCTGCCATGAACTTACTGGTGCTGCACATCGCAAATCGTTCATCGGCACGATAAGCGATTTGCGAGTTGTCCGCCGTATCAATCAGCATCACGCCGAGACGTCCGCCGCTCTCTTTTTCCAGCGCCGTCAGTTGTTGCTGAATGGAAGTCATTTTCGTGGCAGTTTGCGCCCATGACGCCGCGCTGAATGCAAGCATTGGCACCACAGCCGCCGCCATCAGCACCGTTTTACGCAGGGTATTTTTCATCATCAAAGCCTTCTCCTTTTTATTGGCGCAGGGATTATCGCAAAAAATGATGAAAAACATAAAAAAACCCGACAAAAGATGTCGGGTTTTGAGAAATGAATCAGACAATGTCAGCGATCATCAGAGGTTCAGAACGTTTCCCATGAGCCTTCGTCAATTTTGCCTGGCAGCGCCATCTGGCGGTTCGGCAATGCCGGAGCCTTAGCCTGTGCCGCCTGACGAACAGCCGCCGTCGCAGAACCGGCGCTGACTTTAAAGATGCTGATGGCCTGCGACAAACGCTCCGCCTGCTCATTAAGCGAATACGCCGCGGACGAGGCTTCCTGCACTAACGCGGCGTTCTGCTGCGTCACTTCGTCCATCTGCGTGATGGCCTTATTAATTTCTTCAATGCCGGTACTCTGCTCGTTACTGGCGATAGCGATTTCGCCCACAATGTCGGTCACGTTTTTCACGCTGGACACCACTTCCGCCATCGTCGAACCGGCTTTCGCGACCAGCTGCGTGCCGTTGTCCACTTTTGCCACCGAATCGTCGATCAACACCTTAATCTCTTTCGCCGCACTCGCTGATCGTTGCGCCAGATTACGCACTTCAGAAGCCACCACCGCAAACCCGCGCCCCTGCTCACCGGCACGCGCGGCTTCTACCGCAGCGTTCAGCGCCAGAATGTTGGTCTGGAACGCGATGCCGTCAATGACGGCAATGATGTCGACAATTTTGCGGGAAGACGCATTGATACCTTCCATCGTGTTGACCACTTCACCCACCACTTCGCCGCCCTGCACTGCCACGCGGGAGGCCTGCGCCGCCAGCTGATTGGCCTGACGCGCGTTATCGGCATTCTGCTTAACCGTCGCCGTCATCTGCTCCATCGCTGAAGCCGTTTCTTCCAGAGAACTGGCCTGCTGTTCAGTACGGGAAGACAAATCCAGATTTCCAGCCGCGATTTCACCCGACGCGCTGTTAATTGCGTTGGTGCCAGCGCGGACTTCGGTCACAATTTTCAGCAGGTTTTCGTTCATGTTTTTCAACCCCTGCATGAGCTGACCGGTCTCATCGTTTGATGTCACCTGAATTTGCGTGGTCAGATCCCCTGCCGCGACGTTTTCCGCCACTTTTACGGCAGTATGCAGCGGACGCGTGATGGAGCGTGTGAGGAAATAACCCAGCGCCGCCGCCACCAGAACCGCCAGCGCGGAGAAAATCAGCGTCAGCTGGATCGCGGTATATCCATCTGCGACGGCTTTCTTTCCTTCAGCCTGCAACTGCTGATCCTGCGAGTTAGCGAACGCTGTCGCCAGATCCAGAAACGCATTTTGCGAGGTCGTCAGTTTACGCAACACATATTCCGTCGCGCCGTCCATATCACCGGCGCGGGTCAGCGCAATCAGCTCATCTTTTGCAGCATCAAACGTATCCCCCGCGTCCTGCAAAGATTTAATCTTTTGCTTGCCTGTTACCGTCGTCTGGATAGCGGCGATTTTATCCATCGCTAAATTAGTGTGTTTAACGGTGTCATCCAGCTGTAAATAACGTTTTTTATTTTGCTCAGGATTTTTGGTATCGATGACAATACCGCGAAGATATTTAATCTGATCGTTCACCCCATCGCGGACGTCAAACGCCAATCGTACTTTGACATAACGGTCGCTGACTATTTGTTCGATACTGCTGTTAATACTGCTTATTTTTGTCACAGCGGTGACACTGACGATAACCAGCAGCAGTATTATCAGACTAAATGCCGCACCCAGACGGGCGCCGACACGCATATTGTTAATCGCTCTAAACATTCTTTCTCCCTTATTTCCTGGCCAATAAATAAATACAACATGGAACAATTCCAAATATTGATAATTGCATAGCGGAATTACTTTCTTATTTCGGGTGAAGAAACACCACCCTCTTAAAATAAAGTGAAATTATTTATCTCAAATTAAATACTGAAATGAGCAAAAAGCATCACAGGATATTTATTGTTCAGAGGGTATATCGGTAAAAATAAGGAGATCTTTAGTAACGGGAGTATTTGGAAAGTGTAAAGAGGAATGACTGTTTTGCTCCCTCCCCGCCTCACCCTTCACAGGGAGAAGAACGGCAGTAAATCCGGATGGCTGTAATATTTATTTACATCGATAAACCCAATGCGTATTATTCTCATTCGCTTTATTAACTGTGGCTATTTCGTCCTTTCCAGCCCTTGTTCCGGGGGATACTGGCGGGATTTGCTCATGCTGATAAAGCCGTATTCATACAAAAATGCAGTGGCTTAAAAATAATAAAACAACCGTGCGGAGAGTATTTATGTCATATTTTTCAGGGAATTACGCCGTCAGATGCGTTAAGGGAAACCATAAAAATAATTCAGGAAAGAAACTTTCACTTTCCGTCATCGCCCTGCTGGTTTCCTCTTCACTGCATAATGCGTATGCAGCAGAAGCCAGCGCAAAAAACACCGCGGAAGACACCGTGGTCGTGACCGGCCAGAACGACACCAGCGCGGCTGATACCGCAGCCACTGATTACAGTGTGCCGGTGACCACCGCCGGCACCAAAATGGCGCTGACTGCGCGCGATATCCCGCAGTCCGTCAGTATTATCAGCAAACAACGCATGCAGGATCAGCAGCTGCAATCGCTGGGTGATGTGCTGCGAAATACCACCGGTATCCAGGAAAGTGTCTCTGACCTTGACCGCCGTACCTACTACGCGCGCGGTTTCCTGATCGACAACTATATGGTTGATGGCATCCCGACGACTTTTGATCCACGCTGGGACATCGGCGATTCCCAGTCCGACACCGCCATTTATGATCGTATCGAAGTCGTCCGCGGCGCGACCGGCCTGATGACCGGTCCGGGTAATCCGTCGGCTTCCGTCAATCAGGTGCGTAAACACGCCGACAGCAAAGAGTTTACCGGCAACGTTTCTGCCAGTTACGGCAGCTGGAACAAACAACGCTATGTGGCGGATTTATCCACCCCGCTGAATGAATCCGGCAGCGTCCGTGGGCGTCTGGTCACCGGTTATCAGGATAAAAACAGCTACGTCGAACGCTACGGCGCGACCAAGAAATTCGTCTACGCCACTGTCGATGCAGACCTGACCGACTCCACCCTGCTTTCTGCCGGATACGAATTCCAGCAAACCAATACCGACAGTCCGACCTGGGGCGGCATGCCGCGCTGGTATCTGGACGGCAGTAAAACCGACTACCGACGTGGTTTTAACTCTGCGCCTGACTGGGCGTACAGCGATAAAGAAACCACTAAGCTCTTCACCACCCTCAAACAATCCTTCGATAACGGCTGGCAGGCAACCCTGAACGGCACACATACCGAATCCCACATCGATTCTAAAATGATGTATATTGACGGGACATTCGACAAAACCACCGGCGTCGGTGAATCCGCCTATGCCGGATATCCGGTTGTCGCAGGGACCGGCTATAACACCGGCAAGCGTAAAGTCGATGGCGTCGATGCCTTTGCCAGCGGCCCGTATCAGCTGTTTGGCCGTCAGCATGAGCTGATGACCGGCGTGAGCTATTCCAGACAGCAGAATACCTATTACAGTTCGTTCGCCAATATTTCGACCGAAGAGCTGGGTAACTTCAATGATTTCAACGGACAGTTCCCGGAAACCAACTGGAGCCCGCGTTCTCTGGCCGAAGACGACACTATCCGTCAAAAATCAGCCTATGTGGCGACGCGTCTGTCACTGGCAGATCCGCTGCATCTGATCGTTGGCGCGCGTTACACCAACTGGAACTCGCACACGCTGACCGATCAGATCGAGAAGAACAACATCACGCCGTATGCCGGTCTGGTGTTTGACATTAACGATACCTTGTCGACTTACGCGAGCTATACCTCGGTGTTCCAGCCGCAGACTTACCGTGATATCAACGGCGCATATCTTTCTCCGGTCATCGGTAAAAACTACGAAGCCGGGGTGAAATCTGACTGGTTTAACAGCCGCCTGACCGCTTCCGTTTCCATCTTCCGCGCGGAACTGGACAACGTCGCGCAGAGTACCGGACGTACGATACCGGGCTCGACCGACACCGCTTATGAAGGGAAGAACGGTACCGTCAGCCGTGGTGTGGAATTTGAAGTGAACGGAGCACTGACCGATAACTGGCAGATGACGTTCGGTGGCACCCGTTACATTGCAGAAGATGAAAACGGTGATGCGGTTAACCCGCAACTGCCGCGCACGCAGCTGAAACTGTTCTCCAGTTACCGTCTTCCGACGTTGCAGGACCTGACCGTCGGAGGTGGCGTGAACTGGCAAACCCACGTGTGGCAGGACGTCCCTGGCCCGAGCGGTAACGGCACCCGTTACGCGGAACAAGGCAGCTACGCGCTGGTCAATCTGTTCAGCCGTTATCAGGTGACGAAACAGCTGGCCGTGCAGGCCAACGTCAACAACCTGTTCGACAAGGAATACGACACCAGCGTGAATCAATATGTGGTTTACGGCGAACCGAGAAATGTGTCGGTGACGGCGAGCTATAGTTTCTGATTTGCTGAGGCCGCAGCAAAAATTCAAAAGCAGAATGTTGTTTCTTTGCTCCTCCCCCTGCGAAGGGGGAGGGACCTGACTGAGATTTGCCTGACCAGCAGACAAAAGGTCAAAGCCGTATTTTTCTTGCACTTCCACATGAAAACAAGTCAGTCAAATTAGATAACATCCACCAAACAAACCATTACATATTCCGCATACATTTTCGTGCTTTTATAAAGTACCATTAACATCATGAACACCATCCCCAATCCCCCTGTCTTTGACGGTCATAACGACCTGTTACTTCGCCTGTGGCTGCACGACGCAGCAGATCCTGCTGCTCTGTTCCTTGATGGCGCGCTGGACGGACATCTTGATCTCCGGCGTTGTCGGCTGGGCGGCTTCGCTGGCGGCTTATTTGCGGTTTTCGTACCACCCGCTTCGTATATGCCGCAACTCAGGCCAAACTCACCGGCTGAACCGCATGACGCTTTAGCTATCACACAGGCGCAGATTTCACTGCTTGAACGCATTGAAATGCAGTCCGCCGGACGGACCAAAATATGCCGTACGGTCGCCGAAATTGAGCATTGTATTGCTCACGGTGTGCTGGCGATGGTGATGCATATTGAGGGGGCTGAAGCGCTGGGCGATGACTTTTCGCGGCTGGAGCTCTGGTATGAAAAAGGGCTGCGCAGCATCGGACCGCTGTGGAATTTACCGAATCAGTTTGGTACCGGCGTGAAAGGCGATTTTCCGGGCTCACCTGATACCGGTGACGGCCTGACGCCCGCCGGGCTTGGGTTACTGCGTGAATGCAACCGCAGAAAGATTCTGTTCGATGTCTCGCACATGAACGAAAAAGCTTTCTGGCAGACGGCGAAATTCAGCGATGCGCCGCTGGTCGCCACGCATTCCAATGTCCATGCGTTATGCCCGCAGCCGCGCAACCTGACCGATAAGCAGCTGGCGGCGATCGCCGAGAGCGATGGCTTTGTCGGCGTGAATTTCGGCACAGCTTTTTTACGTACTGATGGAAAACGAAACGGCGATACGCCAGTCACCGAAATTGTTAAACATCTTGATAACCTTCTTGGTAAACTGGGCGAAGAAAATGTCGGTTTTGGTTCGGATTTCGACGGCATCAATGTGCCGGATGCCCTCGGCGATGTCGCCGGACTGCCCGTTCTGTTGCAGGCCATGTCTGATGCTGGATACGGCAAGACGCTGATCGAAAAAATCGCCTATCGCAACTGGCTGAAAGTATTAAAGCAAACGTGGGGTGAATAGCTTTTCATCCGGCATTTTGCACTAATCCCTGTGGCTTACAGGGCAATATCGGTTTGTGCTCATCGCAACATTTTCTTAGCCAAACCAGCGATATTTGACAATAAGCCGATCACCTGCCGCAATTAAAGCGGCAGTGAACTTAAAACTGTAATCACCAAGAGGACGTTATCATGTGGACTAAACCTTCTTTCGAAGACCTGCGTTTAGGCTTAGAAGTGACTCTGTATATTTCTAACCGCTAAGCCCTTATGCCCACGGCTCGCTGTGGGCATCTTTCCTTCCCTTTCCCCTGGTTCTCACATGCAGATTATCGTACTTGGTTCCGCGGCAGGCGGCGGCTTCCCGCAGTGGAACTGCAATTGCCCCAATTGTCAGGGCGTGCGCAATGGCTCCATGAAAACCTCCGCGCGCACGCAATCTTCCATTGCTGTCAGCGACAACGGCACCGACTGGGTGCTGTGTAACGCCTCGCCGGACATTTGCCACCAGATTGCCGTCACGCCGGAACTGATTAAACACGACGTTTTACGCGGCACTGCGATTGGCTCCATCATCCTGACCGACAGCCAGATTGACCACTGCACCGGCCTGCTGAATTTACGCGAAGGCTGCCCGCATCAGGTTTGGTGTACGCCGGAAGTGCATGAAGACCTCACCACTGGTTTCCCGATTTTCACCATGCTTTCACACTGGAATGGCGGCCTGCAACACCACGCTATCGAGCCGGAGAACAGCTTCTCCGTCGCCGTATGCCCGGATCTGAAATTCACCGCTATTCCGCTGCTGAGCAATGCCCCGCCGTATTCGAAATATCGCGGCAAGCCGCTGCCCGGCCACAATATTGCGCTGTTTATCGAAGACACGAAAACCGGCACCTCGCTGCTGTACGCGCCGGGTCTGGGCGAGCCGGATGACGAGCTGCTGAAGTGGCTCAACAAGGCCGACTGCCTGCTGATTGACGGCACGCTGTGGCAGGACAATGAGCTGGCGACCACCGGCGTCGGCCGTAATACCGGTAAAGACATGGGGCATCTGGCCCTTGCCGAAGAACAGGGGCTGATTGCCCTGCTCTCGTCACTTCCGGCAGAACGCAAAATTCTCATCCATATTAATAATACCAACCCGATCCTTAATGAATCCTCTGCCGAACGGCAGGCGCTGACGCAGCAAAACATTGAAGTCAGCCGGGACGGGATGCGCATCAAACTGTAGGTAAACACGATTATGACAACTTCTTCACAACCAGCGTCACCGATGACGCCGCAGGAATTTGAACAGGCGCTGCGTGCAAAAGGCGCGTTTTATCACATCCATCATCCCTACCATATTGCGATGCATAATGGTCAGGCGACACGCGAGCAAATTCAGGGCTGGGTGGCGAACCGCTTCTATTATCAGACCAGCATTCCGTTGAAAGACGCGGCGATCATGGCCAACTGTCCGGACTCACAGACCCGCCGCAAATGGGTGCAGCGTATTCTCGATCACGACGGGTATGACGGCAGTGACGGCGGTATCGAAGCGTGGCTGCGTCTGGGTGAAGCGGTCGGTTTAGACCGCGACGTGCTGCTTTCAGAAGAAATGGTTTTGCCGGGTGTGCGTTTCGCCGTCGATGCCTACGTCAACTTTGCCCGCCGCGCAGTCTGGCAGGAAGCCGCTTGCAGCTCGCTGACTGAACTGTTCGCTCCGCAAATCCATCTGGCACGTCTTGATACCTGGCCACAGCATTACAAATGGATTGAGGAAGAAGGTTACGGCTATTTCCGCGGACGTCTGAGTCAGGCGAACCGCGATGTTGAGCACGGTTTACAGCTGGCGCTGGAATACTGCGATACCGTCGAAAAACAACAGCGCATGCTGGAAATCCTGCAATTCAAACTCGACATTCTGTGGAGCATGCTCGACTCCATGACCATGGCTTACGAACTGAACCGCCCGCCCTATCACAGCGTGACGCAACAGGCGGTCTGGCACAAAGGACGACTTCTGTGATCACTATTACCGAGCACTACACGCCGATGTTCCGCCGTGGCTACCGCATGCAGTTTGAAAAAACGCAGGAATGCCACGTGATTCTGTATCCGGAAGGGATGGCGAAACTTAACGACAGCGCGACGTTTATTTTGCAGCTGGTCGACGGTGAGCGGACGATTGCCAATATCATTGATGAGCTGAATACACGCTTTCCTGAAGCCGGTGGCGTAAACGACGACGTCAAAGATTTCTTCTCTCAGGCCCATGCACAAAAGTGGATTACCTTTCGTGAACCTGCTTAAACCTGCGGTTAAGCCGCCGTTATGGCTGCTGGCCGAACTGACCTATCGCTGCCCGCTGCAATGCCCGTATTGTTCGAACCCGCTTGATTTCGCAAAACAGGAAAAAGAGCTGACCACCGCGCAGTGGATCAAAGTGTTCGAAGAAGCGCGGGAAATGGGTGCGGTGCAGATTGGTTTCTCCGGCGGCGAACCGCTGGTGCGTAAAGATTTGCCGGAGCTTATCCGCGCGGCCCGTGATCTGGGTTTTTACACCAACCTGATCACGTCCGGGATCGGGCTGACTGAGAAGAAAATCGATGCGTTTGCACAAGCCGGTCTGGATCATATTCAGATCAGTTTTCAGGCCAGCGATGAAGAACTGAATGCCGCGCTGGCGGGCAATGCCAAAGCGTTCCAGCAAAAACTGGCAATGGCCAAAGCGGTGAAAGCACACGGTTATCCGATGGTGCTGAACTTTGTGCTGCATCGCCATAACATCGATCAGATCGACAAAATTATCGACCTGAGCATTGAGCTTGAAGCCGATGACGTCGAACTGGCGACCTGTCAGTTTTACGGCTGGGCACAGCTCAATCGCGAAGGTTTGCTGCCGACCCGTGAGCAGATCGCGCGCGCCGAGGATGTAGTACATCAGTACCGCGAAAAAATGGCCGGAACCGGTAATCTCGCCAATCTGCTGTTTGTGACGCCGGATTATTACGAAGAGCGTCCGAAAGGCTGCATGGGTGGCTGGGGCGCGATTTTCTTAAGCGTCACGCCGGAAGGTATGGCGTTGCCATGCCACAGCGCGCGCCAGCTGCCGGTAGAATTCCCGTCGGTGCTGGAAAATACCTTGCAGGAAATCTGGTACGACTCCTTCGGCTTTAATAAATACCGGGGCTTTGACTGGATGCCGGAACCTTGTCGTTCCTGCTCTGAAAAAGAGAAAGACTTCGGCGGCTGCCGCTGCCAGGCCTTTATGCTGACCGGCAATGCCGATAACGCCGATCCGGTGTGTTCCAAATCTGAACATCACGGCATGATCCTGACCGCACGCGAGCAGGCGAACTGCACCAACATTCAGATCAATCAGCTCCAGTTCCGCAACCGCGCGAACTCTCAGCTGATTTTCAAAGGCTGAAACGCTGATGCTGACTGACGTGCAGTCACTGACGCTGGCGAATGGCCTGCGGGTTAACATCTTGCATGACCCGCAGGCTGCTCGTGCGGCGGCGCTTATTCATCTTCGTGCCGGAAGTCATCACGAACCGCCGGAATTCCCCGGTCTGGCGCATCTGTTCGAACACGTTGTGTTTGCCGGAAGCCGTCAGTTTCAGGGTGACGATCGGCTGATGATGTGGGCGCAGGCCGAGGGTGCAAAACTCAATGCCACCACGCACGCCACATCGACCGCCTGGTTTTTCGACATGACACCGGCAAAATTCGAAGCCGGTCTGGCACGTCTGGTGGATATGCTGGCGCAACCTTTGCTGACAGAGGATTCGGTCAGGCAGGAAGTGGCGGTGATTGACGCCGAATACAACATGCTGACCGGCCACGCAGATTCGCTTTGTGATGCGGCGCTAAGTCTGGCGTTCAGTGCACCCTCGCGGCTGCACGATTTTCACGTCGGTAGCCGTACCTCTTTCGGCGAAGATATTCCGGCGCTACAACAGGCGCTGACGCACTATCATCAGCAATTATTTACCACAAACCATCTCTCGCTGTGGTTGCAGGGACCGCAAGCTGCCGCCGAACTGACCGCACTGGCGGAGTGTTATGGTAATGCGTTTGCAGACGACCATGGTTTTCAGCCTGCGCCTACTCAGCCACTCAGTCTCCTGCACCAACGCCATCTGCAACTGCGTCTGGAAGGTTCGCCACGGCTGCGTTTTTCGTTCCCGGTTACGCCTTCCTCCGCCCTGACACTATTGCGCCAGTTACTGACGGACGAAGCGCCGGGCAGTTTACTGGATCAGTTGCGGACGCAGGCGCTGGCCGACAGTGTACGGGTTTCTCTGCCGTATATATCCGCCAGTGACGTTATTCTCAGCATTGAATTTCTCGCCTGTGATGCGACGGATGCAGTTCGCGGCCGCATCGAAACACTTTTTAGCCACTGGCTGCAACAGATCCGGGATTTAACCGCGGGACATTTGCAGCATTATGCCCGACTCGCACAGCGGGATTTCTGCCGGTTAACGCCGCTGGATCAGCTCCGCACTCGAACGCTGGATTTTCCCCCTGCCTCGCAAAACGGCTGGCCAGCTTTACTCACTGAGTTACAACCACATAACATGACACGGCTGTGGATTGCGCCGGATGTTCAGGGGGAAAATGTATCCGCAAAGGGTTTCAGCCTGCCGGTCAGTTACGCTGCGTGGCAGACAATAAGTGACAATGTCACTGAATCATCTTTTAATTTTTACCTCCCGTCCGCTAACACCGTGCTAAAAACGGATGAAAGCATCCAGACAACTGGAGCATCACTGACTGCGCATCAGGCCTGTATCGCCCGCGCCAGCCTGCGCGCCCTTTGTTCGCAATCTGCACATGAAGGCAATTCGCTGGTGTTTACCTATGTGCAGGGAATCGGATTGTTGCAGCTCAGCGGGCCGCTGGAATGGGTAAGGCGCACGCTGGCTGCTGCGACGGAGTTATTGCGTGCCCCGCCGCAGACCGCACTGGCTCAGGGTGAACGGCTTTTTGCACAAGAACAACGCCAGCTGGCATCAGATATTGCTGTCCGCACGTTGCTGGCAAAACTGCCCGAAGTGATCAACGAATCATCCGCGAAAGTACGTGAGTTCGCGACGGCCGGTGAAGACGCCGCGGTGCTGGTGTTCTGCCCGCTGGCGGAAAACACGGCGGAATGTCTGGCTGCAACGCAAATTCTGGCGTCTTTCCTCGAGCCAAAATTCTTCCAGCAATTTCGCTTCGAAAAGAACATCGGCTACGTGGTGAGCTGTCGTTTCCATCACACCGCACGCCATTCAGGCATTTTGTTTGCATTGCAGTCGCCGTTGTATAACGCAGAAGATTTGCTGACGTTTGTTGATGAGTTTATCGCACAAATTCCGGCATTCATCGATGGCATCACTGCGCAGGCACTGGAAGAAAAACGGTGCGCACTGCGGGAGTCGCTGAACGTGAAGCCTGCGGACAAGCTGGAAGCGGCGAGGCAAAGATGGCTGGACGAGTTTGCATTTACACCGCCCATTGATGAGGCAGCAATTGGCACGGTTACAGGGAAGTCGCTGATGGATTTTGCCGAGGCCATGAGTGGCTCAGGATCCCAGGCTGGCTGTCGTTTCATCCTTAAAACGCTCTAACCGGACAGTAAACTCCCCGGTGAAGGGGAGATTTGAGTGCTCTCTTCGTCTACACTATCCACGAAGATGAAGTTAAGGAAAACCATGCAAAAAACCACTCATACCCTGCAAGACACGGCTTTCAACGCCTTGCTAATCCATTATAAAACCGCGTCCCTGCGTACCAGCGGGCTATGGCTGCTGTTTGCCAATATCTGCTTTACCCTTTTTCTTTTTGGTCGCCATCATTTCCAGTTACTGCTCGACCCGGTATCAAAAGTGGCGATCCCGGCGACAATTTTCGATAAATTATCCCTGATAATTATCGTCTTTTTCATCATCGCCCTGCCCTTAGTACGCTACATCCGCGGAATGTTACCTGCGATGGCACTGGCTTTCGTGACAGGTTTATACTGGGCGGTGGTGTTCCATGTCATGGTAAGCAATGACACTCAACAGCAACTGGTTTTCCCGCTGTTTTGCATGTTGATTTTTACTGCGCTGATTGCACTTTATCCCTCAACGCCAATCCTCTACAGCTTCACCGCACCTCTGTGGCTGTCGCTATTTGTTCATCTGGTTTTTCTGCGAACCACTATTCCGATACTTGAGGTGGCGGCGATGATCATTGCCAGCGGCCTGTTTGAAAGTGGACGAATAATGCTTAACCGCTGGTTCGTGTTGTCGGTTCGCAGGGAGTGTGACAACGCCCTGCTGGTGAGTAAGCTCGATGACCTGGCTCATAATGATCCGCTAACCGGTGTCGCCAACCGTCGACAGCTGGATTCCCAGCTCGAGCAACTGATCGCGCAGACTGAACTTCAGGGTGGAACCCTTTCACTCATAATGATCGACGTCGATTTCTTTAAGAAATACAACGACCATTATGGCCACCAGGCCGGTGACAGCTGCCTTATCAGTATCGCAGACTGTTTCAAACATGTTGTCCGCCAGCCAACCGATCTGGTCGCACGTTACGGCGGCGAAGAGTTTGTTGTTCTGCTCCCCAATGCAGGCACGCAGGACGCCGAAGTGGTGGCATCACGTATCAAACAGAGCGTGGAAAAAGCAGCCATTCCCCACGCATTATCACAAGTTTCACAAACCGTCACGGTCAGTCAGGGCATCATGCAATGGGCGCCGGGAATGACGTCCCTCGAGTTACTCAAACGCGCAGACAGCGCCCTGTATCAGGCTAAACATGCAGGACGAAACGGGTATTGCGTGGGGGAATAGGAAGACCGGGGCAGTATTAGCAGACTGTCCCGTGAATTAACGTATCAGCGTAAACTCCGCCCGTACACCAGCGATTCCCCGCTTATTTCAGCAATGGTTTTCGCGCCGGTTAATGTCATCGCCACGCGCATTTCTTTTTCGATCAGGTTCAGCAAGTTGATCACACCCGCCTCACCGCCCGCCGCCAGTGCATAAACAAACGCCCTGCCGAGTAATACGCTGTCTGCGCCGAGCGCGATCATGCGCACCACGTCAAGACCAGTGCGGATACCGGAATCGGCGAGGATCGTGATATCGCCTTTCACTGCGTCTGCGATGGCGGGCAGCGCGTGGGCGGTCGAGAGCACGCCGTCGAGCTGGCGGCCGCCGTGGTTAGAAACCACAATCCCATCTGCCCCGAATTTCACCGCGTCTTTTGCGTCTTCAGGATCCAGAATACCTTTGATAATCATCGGGCCTTTCCAGAATTCGCGGATCCACTCCAGGTCTTTCCATGAAATCGACGGATCGAAGTTCGTTCCCAGCCAGCCGATATAATCTTCCAGCGTGGTCGGTTTGCCGCGATAGGCAGATACGTTCCCGAGATCATGCGGTTTACCCTTCAGACCAACATCCCACGCCCATTGCGGATGCATCACTGCCTGTAGCATACGGCGCGCCGCCGCGTTCGGTCCGCTCATGCCGGAATGCGCGTCGCGATAACGTGCACCGGGCACCGGCATATCCACGGTAAAGACCAACGTTTTTACGCCCGCGGCCTGCGCGCGCTCCAGCGCATTGCGCATGAATCCCCGATCTTTAAGCACGTAAAGCTGGAACCACATCGGGCGGTCGATGGCTGGTGCGACTTCTTCAATCGGGCAAACAGAAACGGTGGATAATGTGAAGGGAATGCCTTTTTTGGCGGCGGCTCGGGCGGCCTGAACTTCTCCACGTCGTGCGTACATACCGGTCAGCCCGACCGGCGCCAGCACGACTGGCATCGCCAGTTTTTCGCCGAACAGCTCAGTTTCGAGGCTAAGATCGGACATGTTTTTCAGGATGCGCTGGCGCAGAGCGATATCGGCCAGATCAGCGGTGTTACGACGCAACGTGTGCTCGTTGTAGGCCCCGCCGTCAATGTAGTGAAACAGGAATGGCGGCAGTTTACTTTTTGCCGCAGCGCGATAGTCCGTTGATGCAGAAATGATCATGATGTTTTCTCGTTATTTATAACGCGCTCTTTTACATGGCGCTGTAGGGGTCCCCGAAGTGTAGCTGATAAACACAACCCTTGAGAAAACAATGACAACGAAATTCAGAACTGTTTCACGATCCTCATTAATTTAGCGGCGATTTGCGCTGAAACGTAAGCAATCTGGAAACTAAACCCACGCTCCGCCTCAAAAAAGACTAAGCTCAGGGGAGACGCCCGCCCGGCGACAAATCCGATCTGCCTCCCTGCCCTCTACCCATTTTCTTTTCATGTGAACTCTTATCGCAGCCCAGGCAACTGCCTTTTCGGGTCCGCGTAAGGTATGACGACGTGAAAAATGCTGTGATTAACTGGTTTAAAAGTAAAAGAGCACCTCCAGCTCCGGTCATTACCCGACGTCATCGGGCCAGTGCGCTGGAAAATCCCGCGCCTATCCGTGCCGAACTTTTCTCGGCCGATCAGATGGAACGTTTTGGCGGTAAGCTGGCTCTCTCGCATAAGCTTTCCGGTAAAAAACTACCCTATTACCTGCTTAAACGCCTCGACGATAACGAAAAAGTTCTGACCCGCAGTTGCCTTATCCTCAGCAGTGGCGAGAAAGCCAGTATTACGCCCGCCGGAGAATGGCTGCTCGATAACTTTTACCTGATCGAAGAACAGATCCGCGTCGTCCGCCAGTTATTGCCGAAAAACTTCGGTAAAGGCCTGCCCTCTCTGGGCGCACCGCACTTTTGTCCGCGCATTTACGATAT
This sequence comes from Rahnella bruchi, assembly GCF_003614975.1. Classification (GTDB taxonomy): domain Bacteria; phylum Pseudomonadota; class Gammaproteobacteria; order Enterobacterales; family Enterobacteriaceae; genus Rahnella; species Rahnella bruchi. The sequence continues at coordinate 70,487 of NZ_QZWI01000017.1, forward strand.
TGCTACAGAAGTGGTCAGTCACAGCGACGGCCTGTGGGACATCACCACGCTGACCCGTTTTCTCTCCACGTATCAGAGTGTACGACAGCTGACACTCGGCGAATTGTGGGCGTTTCCGGGGATGCTGCGTCTTGCGCTGATAGAAAACCTGCGCCGCGTCAGTATCGAAGTGGCAAATGCTCAGCAGGAGCGCAATCTGGCTGATTTTTGGGTCAACAAATTGCAGGACAGCGCCGAGAACGATCCCGCAAGTCAGATTATTGTGATTGCCGATATGGCGCGCAGTAATCCGCCGCGTACCAGCGCGTTTGTTGCCGAACTGGTCCGCCGTTTGCAGGGCCACGGTTCAATTCTGGCGCTGCCGCTGACCTGGGTGGAACAGCGTCTGAGCGAAGTCGGGCTAACCCAGCGGGAAGTGATCGACAAATTTAATCAGCAACTGGCGGCCAACCAGCTTTCAGTCAGTAACAGCATTATGGGACTACGCCAACTGACCGAAATGGACTGGGCAGATTTCGCCGAAAATCTCAGCGTGGTGGAGAAAATCCTCCATGAAGATCCCGCCGGTATTTACGCCTCCATGCACTTCGATACCCGCGATAATTACCGCCATCAGATCGAACGTCTTTCACGCAATTCCCGCCACGACGAAGCCTTTGTCGCCAGCCGCGCAGTTGCCTTAGCGCAACAGGCGGAGGGGGCGGTTCCGCAACACCATGTGGGTTATTACCTGATTGATGCCGGTCGCAAGACGCTTGAGAAAGACCTCAGCGTCAGATTTTCTTGGGTGACGCGCATGCGTGGCCGCCTGAGTCAGACGCCGCTGCTCTCGTGGCTCGGCAGCCTGCTGTTGCTGACCACCGCCGTTACCGCCGATGCGCTTTACCGCTCGGCGCATCCGGCTATGCACTGGCTGTGGTGGAGTTTGCTGATACCGGTAGTGCTGGTCGCCAGCCAGTTTGCGCTCAATCTGCTCAGTGAAATCACTACCCGCAGCCGCACGCCGCAACCGCTGCCGCGTCTGGAATATGCCGGGGGTATTCCTGTAACCGCCAGCACACTGGTGGTGATCCCCTGTCTGCTCGGCAGTCGTAAAAATATCGAGGCGCTGATCAGCAGCCTTGAAGTCTGCTATCTCGGCAACGCGTTACCGAACCTGAATTTCGCGCTGCTCAGTGATTTTCACGACAGCCCGAACCCGCAGAATGCGGATAATAATGCACTGCTGGCGTATGCCGCGCAGCATATTCAGGTGCTGAACCGCCGTTATCCTTCGGCGCAGGGCGCACTGTTTACGCTGTTACATCGCGACAGCGAACTCAATTCCGCACAGGGCGTGTGGATGGGGTATGAGCGTAAACGCGGCAAGCTCAATGCGCTTAACCGCTGGCTGCGCGATGAAGGCGAGCCGTTCTCGCGGATTGAAGGCAGCACGCAGGCGCATCTGCGTCAGGTGAAATATGTCATTACGCTCGACAGCGATACCGTATTGCCTCGCGCAACCGCGCATCAGCTGGTCGCGGCGATGGCGCATCCGCTCAATCATCCGGTGTATGACGAACAGCGTCAGCGCGTGGTGTCCGGTTATGCGATTCTCCAGCCACGGCTGGCGGAAGAAATTCCGGAAAACGGTCAGGGACGCTATGCCGCCTTGTGCAGCAGCGTACCGGGCAATGATCCTTATTCGTCGATGTCATCCGATATTTATCAGGATTTATTCGGTGAAGGCTCTTTTGTCGGCAAAGGGATTTATGACGTCGATATGTTCATCCGCGCAACGGACAACACCTGCCCGGAAAATCTGGTACTCAGTCACGACCTGCTGGAGGGCTGTTACGCACGCTCGGGCATGCTCAGCGATGTGGTGCTCTACGAACAATATCCGGATCATTATCTGGCCGATGTGGCGCGTAAAACCCGCTGGATACGCGGCGACTGGCAGTTGCTCAACTGGCTGGGATTTTATGTCACGCAGGAAGATGGTAAACGCTGCCGCAATCCGCTGACCATGCTTTCGCGCTGGAAACTGTTCGACAACCTGCGCCGCAGTCTGGTGGCGCCTGCCCTGCTGGTTCTGATTTTCAGCGCATTGCTGCTGGTGCCGGACAAACTCTACTGGCTTGGTTTTATCGCCGTGATGCTGCTGTTCCCGGTACTGGTGGCGCTGGTGCTGGATCTGTTTAACAAAGGGCCGCGCCGGGCGTTGGTCCCGCATTTGAAAAGCGTCGCCTCGGCCACCGTCAGCCGGATTTCCCGCGTGCTGCTGAATCTGATGACGCTGCCCCATGAAGCCGTGTATTCAGTGCAGGCGATTTTGCTTACACTCTGGCGGCTCACTGTCAGTCACCGCAAGTTACATGAATGGGCGAGTGTTAATATCAGCGCCAAATCCCGCGCGCATGCGCCGGAATATTTCTACCGCCGGATGTGGGCCAATCCGCTGGCGGGCGTGGCGGTCATTCTGCTGGCTGCACAGTCACATATGCCGCTGCTGGGATTTGCCGTCCCGCTCGGTCTGCTGTGGTTTATCGCACCGCGTGTTCTTTGCTGGCTGAGTCAGCCTGCGCGCCGCGCAGTGCCGGATCTGGATATCCAGCAACAGCTGTATCTGCGCCAGACCGCGCGCCAGACCTGGTCTTTTTTTGAAGTTTTCGTTAATGAAACCGAAAACTGGCTGCCACCGGATAACTTCCAGGAAATCCCCCAGCCGGTGATTGCTCACCGCACCTCGCCGACCAATATCGGACTGTCGCTGCTGGCCAATATCACCGCGTGGGATTTCGGCTATATCACGCAGGGCGAAGTGCTGGAGCGCACCAGCCTGACGCTGGATACGCTGGATAAACTCGAGCATTACCGCGGCCACTTATATAACTGGTACGACACGCACACGCTTGAGCCGCTCAATCCGCGCTACATTTCCAGCGTCGATAGCGGCAATCTGGCCGGACATTTACTGACGCTGAGCACCGGCTTGCGCCTGTGGAGAACGCAGCCTGCGGTCAATATACCGGCGTGGATGAAAGGTCTGGAAGACACGCTGAATATGGCGGAAACTCCGGCCGATGCGCCGCTGGTGGTAAAACTTCGCGAAAGCCTGAAACAGGCAGCTGGCGAAAAAACGGAGCAAAGTATTTTGCATCTGCGCGAAATGCGTACGCTGATCCCTGCCACGGCAGAAGGCTGGCTGCAACGGCTGGCGCAGCAGCTGGATGCCGGTTTGCAGGCGTGGTCAGATTTTTACGCTGAACTGTCGCCGGAAGTGCAAAACGGGCTGCTGCCTTCGCTGCAATGGCTGGCGCAGCAGGATGCCCGCTCCGCTGCGTCGCTTTCCCGCGCTATCGGGCTGGCGCGGCAGCGTCTGGACATTATCGGCGAGCTGGAACAGCGCCTTAACGACCATGCGCACATGGATTTCCGTTTCCTGTACGACAAAAACACCCATCTGCTGACCGTCGGATATAACTGCGACGCGCACAAAATGGACAGCGGAAAATACGATCTGCTGCCGTCTGAAATCCGTCTGACCAACTACGTCACTATCGCCACCAATCAGCTGCCGCAAAAAAGCTGGTTTGCACTCGGACGCCTGTTTACCGTGATAGAAAAACAGCCGTCGCTGATGTCGTGGAGCGGGTCGATGTTTGAATACCTGATGCCACAGCTGGTGATGCCGGCCTATCCGGATACGTTGCTGGTGCAGATGTGTCAGACCGCCGTTGACCGGCAAATCGCCTGGGGCAAGGAAAATAACGTGCCGTGGGGGATTTCTGAATCCGCCTATGCAGCATTTGACCTCAACCAGAATTACCAGTATCACGCGTTCGGCGTACCCGGTCTGGGGCTGAAACGCGGTCTCGGCGAAGACATGGTGGTCGCGCCTTATGCCACCATGATGGCGCTGATGATCCGCCCGCAGCAAGCTTGTCAGAATCTCACAGTGCTGGAACATTGCGGTGCGCGCGGGGAATACGGTTTTTACGACGCGCTGGATTACAGCCCGTCACGCCTGATCCGTGGCCAGATTTACATCGTGGTGCGCTCTTACATGGCTCATCATCAGGGAATGGGATTCCTGGCGCTGGCCAATGTGCTGCTCGGCGCGCCGATGACCGCACGCTTTGCCGCCAATGCCGCATTCCAGTCTGCCCGCTTGCTTTTACAGGAACGGGTACCGGATGCCGTCGAGCTTTACAGTCCGCGTCGCCACTTTGAATCTCATGACAATACGTTGCAAAATGTGAACATCGAGCTGCGCGAATTCACTGACACTGACAGTGCATCACCGGAAATCCAGCTGCTTTCCAACACCAACTATCATCTGATGGTGACGCAGGCCGGTGGCAGCGTCAGCCGCTGGAAAGATCTGACGCTGACCCGCTGGCGCGAAGATGCGACGCGCGATAATCGCGGGATTTTCTGCTATATCAGCGATCCGCAGTCCGGCGCAGTCTACAGCAACACCTGGCAGCCGTTCGGCAAACAGAAAGGCAATTACCATGCGGTTCTGAACGATTTCGGTGCGGAGTTCAAGCGCACGCAGGGTTCGCTGACCATGCAGACTCACATCGTCGTTTCGCCCGAAGATGACGTCGAAATTCGCCGCATGACGGTTACGCATCATGGCCGCCATCCGCGTGAGCTGGAAATCACTACCTACGCCGAAGTGGTGCTGGCGCCCGCCGCCAATGACACTGCGCACCCGGCCTTCAGCAATCTGTTTGTGCAGACCGAGCTGGTGCCTGCACAGGAAGGGATTTTGTGCCACCGCCGCCCGCGTGAACCGGAAGAACAGTGCCCGTGGATGTTCCATATGATGGCTATTCACGGTTCTGTGGAACGGGAAACGTCGTTTGAAACTGACCGTGCGGCCTTTATCGGACGCGGTAATACCGCCGCCAGCCCGCAGGCCTTGCGTCAGGCTGGACCACTGACCAATAGCGCCGGTGCGGTGCTGGATCCGGTGATGTCCATTCGCCAGCGCATCACCCTTAAACCGGGCGTGCCGGTGATTATCGATATGGTATACGGCATTTCCGACACCCGGCTGCAAAGCCTGATGCTGCTGGAAAAATACCGTGACCATCATATTGCTGACAGGGTATTTGAAATCGCCTGGTCGCACAGTCAGGTGGTGCTGCGCCAGCTGAATGCCACCGAAGATGATGCGGGACTGTACAACCGTCTGGCCGGTGCGCTGGTGTTTGCCAGCCAGGAAATGCGTGGCGACGCGCAGACCGTGGCCGCCAACCGCCGTGGACAGTCCGGGCTATGGGGACAATCGCTTTCCGGCGACCTGCCAATCGTGCTGCTCACCCTGACCAGTGATGAAAATATCGGGCTGGTGACGCAACTTATTCGTGCGCACAACTACTGGCGTCTCAAAGGGCTAAAAGTCGATCTGGTGTTCCTATGTAATGACTCCGGCGGCTATCAGCAGGCGTTGCAAAATCAGATCCTTGGCCTGGTCGCTTCTGGTGCAGGATCGAGTCAGACCGATATTCCGGGAGGAATTTTTGTCCGCAACGGCGAGCAGCTGACACAGGAAGACCGCACGCTGCTGATGAGCGTGGCGCGGGTGGTGATCGACGACAGGCGCGGATCGCTTGCCGATCAGCTCAACCTGCGCATGCAGTTGCCGCACGTCAGCCTGCCTGCGTTGCTGCCGGTGCGTACTGCCACGGACAATACGCCGGTCGCCGCACCACCGCGCGACCTGATGTGTTTCAACGGGTTAGGCGGTTTCTCGCCGGACGGACGTGAATATCAGATTGTGCTTAACGAAGGTCAGAATACGCCTGCGCCGTGGTCAAACGTGCTGGCGAATGCCGGTTTTGGTTCAGTGATTTCAGAAAGCGGACAGGCTTACACCTGGTTTGAAAATGCCCACGAATATCGCCTGACGCCGTGGGAGAACGATCCGGTCAGCGACAGCTCCGGCGAAGCATTCTATCTGCGCGATGAGGAAACCGGCAGCGTCTGGTCTCCTGCACCGTTACCGGTACGCGGCAACGGCGGTTATGTCACCCGCCACGGCTTCGGCTACAGCGTGTTCGAGCACACCGGGCACGGGATCAGCAGCGAAATGACAGTATTAGTGGCGGAACATGCGCCGGTGAAACTGATTATGCTGACGCTGACCAACGCGTCAGGCCGCCCGCGCAGGCTGTCTGTGACCGGTTATGCCGAATGGGTGATGGCGGATTTACGCGCCAAATCAGCCATGCATATCGTCACCTCGGCGGCACATGTGGCACAAGGCTGCGGCGTGCTGGCGACCAATCACTACACCAGTAACGGCTCGCCGCGCACCGCCTTTTTCGCCGTAACCGGCGCACATTGCTCAGTGAGCGGCGATCGTCGTGAATTCCTCGGGCGCACCGGTTCAACCGCCGCGCCCGCGGCCATGAAAAACCAGCGCCTGTCGGATAAAACCGGCGCGATGCTCGATCCCTGCGGTGCCGTACAGTCGGCCACCACGCTTATCGACGGCGACCAGCGCACCTTTATCTTTGCCCTCGGTCTCGGACAAAACGCCGGTGATGCCGAAGCCCTGATCCATCAATTCTTCCAGGAAGGTGCCGCGCAGGCTGAACTGGACAGAATTCATCACCACTGGCACCAGGTGCTGGATAAAATTCAGATAACGACGCCGGACAAATCTGTCGATCTGCTGACCAACGGCTGGCTGATTTACCAGACCCTCGCCAGCCGGATCCTCGCGCGCAGCGGTTATTACCAGTCTGGCGGCGCGTTTGGTTTCCGCGACCAGTTGCAGGATACGCTGGCGCTGACTCACGCGGCACCGGAACGGATGCGTGAGCAAATCCTGCTGTGTGCTTCACGGCAATTTATCGAAGGCGATGTCCAGCACTGGTGGCACCCGCCAACCGGTAACGGCGTGCGCACCCGCTGCTCCGATGACTATTTGTGGCTGCCGCTAGCCATCAGCCATTACATCGCGGTGACCGACGATCACGCAATTGCAGAAGAACAGGTGCCGTATCTTGAGGCGCGTTTACTGGCACCGGGCGAAGAGTCGTTTTACGAACAACCGGTGGTCAGCGGAACCTTCGAAAGCTTGTGGCAGCACGGGATCCGCGCGCTGAAACATGGCCTGAAAATGGGCGAACACGGTCTGCCGCTGATGGGCGCGGGCGACTGGAACGATGGCATGAATCTGGTCGGCCTGGGCGGGCGCGGTGAAAGCGTCTGGCTGGGCTTCTTCCTCTATGACGTGCTGCAACGTTACGGTGAACTGGCGGACATCCGTCAGGATGCCGCCACCGCCGCGTTGTGCCGCGAACAGTCGGCGCAGCTGAAACAAAACCTCAATGCTCATGCCTGGGACGGCGAATGGTATCTGCGCGGTTATTTCGACAGCGGTGAAACATTGGGTTCACATGTCAATGCGGAATGCCAAATAGATGCCATCGCTCAGAGCTGGTCAGTGCTTTCCGGGGCAGGCACGCCGGAACGAACTGCCAGCGCCATGCAGTCGGTGGACAAATATCTGGTGGACAGTGACGCGGGCCTCATCAAACTGCTGACGCCGCCTTTCGACGGCAACGGGCCGAATCCGGGATATATTCGCGGTTATCTGCCGGGCGTACGCGAGAACGGTGGGCAATACACGCACGGGGCAATCTGGGCGGTGATGGCTTTTGCCAGACAGGGCAACACTGAACGCGCGTGGCAATTGATGTCGATGATTAACCCGGTCAATCACAGTCTGACGCCGGAGGCCGTCAGCCGTTACAAAGCCGAACCTTACGTGATTTCCGCCGATATTTACTCGGTGAATCCGCACAGCGGGCGCGGCGGCTGGAGCTGGTACACCGGCTCTGCAGGCTGGACGTATCGCCTGATCACCGAATCTTTGCTCGGCATCACCCGCCACGGCGACGCCATTTCGATCCACAGTAAACTCCCGCAGGACTGGCCGGAAATCACCGTCACCTACCAGCAGGGCAGCAGCCGTTATCTGATCACCGTCCGCCGCAGTACCGGAGAATATGGCGTCACGCTGGACGGCACACCGCTTGCCGGTGACAAGATCCCACTCAACGATGATGGCGTTGAACACAGGGTGGAGGTTGAATTGGGAGAGTGACGAGTTAGCACGTCGCCAGGAAGAAATGCCCTGCATGTGGATCGCAGGGCATTTTTTTTACACCAGAACGCGGTAATCCAGCATGTTTCCCGCTGAACGTTTTAGCGCATCGACAAACTCCGGCGTCAGATCCCATTGCGGGAAATAGTCATACGGCGGCCTGACGACGGATGTAGTGTTAAAACCGCAGGCGTTTAAATCCGTTGTTGTGTCGTTAAATACCGAGCCCGAATCAGACAAATATTCGCCGCCAAACCCCTTGAACAATCTGCAAACAACCGTCTGCCCTTTCACGTTGAATACGTTCAGTTCGGACAACGTTCTGGAATCTTTTCCGATGCCAAAACTGTACTGATATTTGTATATCGGATCGGCGACATCATTATCAAACACGTTGTTAAACAGATGAACATTGCCGAAACGCACGCGCGGTGTGCGCTGTACCACACGGGTAAACAGATTGTCGTGAAAGGTCACGCGCAGTTTGCCGGCGTCTTCTTCGTCATTGTTGTCGCTGTGGCCGATGAGAATCGTTTTATCGTGCAGGGTAAAAACGCAGTGCGAAACGGTGACGTAATCCGAGGCACGTTTGATATCCAGAGAACCGTCGTGCTGGACGTATTTCCAGCCATCGACGGTTTTATACATGTCCATCGTAAAACGCCCGTCGCTGAATGTCACATTGCTGACCCAGACATGCTGGGCGCGAATGATACTCAGCCCGTCCCATTCCGCGTTCCAGCCATCGCCCTCTTCAAACTGAGGATCGACGTCGACAGGATTTTCGATGTAAATATTATGAATAATGACGTTGCTGACATCCTGAATAATCAGCGCGCTTTCAACGAACCGGGCATTTTCATCGATACCCATCAGCGTCGTATTACTGCCGATAAATATCCTGCCGCGCCGGGACTGATCCTGACGGTTGAGATAAGGCACGCCGCCGCTGGCGTCAATCAGCCCGCCAATCCAGATGCGTTTCGGACGGTCGCCGGACTCCTCAATGGCCTGCCGGAGTTCGCCGATATTCGTGACGTAATAGGAAAGCTCAGGTTTTTCGCCGCCGCCGGTCGTGCCCCCTGCTTCAGAGGCCCAGCCTGCCGGGGTTTGGTACCAGAATTCATGCGGGGGAATATGATGAATTGATTTCATTGAGACAGCTCCATTTTATTGAAATAAAAATGAGTGATGCCACCTGCTTTTCCGTCCTTAGAATGGGGATCCCGGCGTAGTACCGCGCCTTACGCCGTCAGCTTATTGCTCGGTGTCTGGCAATATTTTTGTACAACGTAATACGATTGCTGATTTGTAATTTGTTAATCATGCGGGTGCGATGGGCATAAAACGTTTTCATGTTCATTCCCAGGCGCTCACCAATTTCCTGCGTATCCAGCCCTTGCCGCATACAGGTCAACACCTCATTTTCCCGCGCAGAAAGTTTATATTTAACGTGATAATTAAATCGTGAATTACTCACCAGAAAACATGACAGCACTTCATTTATAGGGCTGCGCCGGTCAATCAGCGTCACATTCTCGAGATGCTGTAAGGCGTAATAATCAATATCGTTGGAGATAAAGGCAAAAACCTTTCTTCCCTGGCAGACACAATCGGTCACCTGCGCATAACTGGTGGTCTCCACATCGACGATATAATAATTCTCATCAATCAGTTCCCGCGATAATAACGCGCTGAAGCCGAAAATAAAAAAATAATCATCAGAAATCACGGAGTCTGATAAGTCCATATAAATTCCCTTTCCGTAGTTCCTTTTACCCTATTTAACTGTCAGTAATTCGCTTCATTTCCTTTTATAAAATTTACAGAAACCACAAATTTTTGACACTACAAAAGTAACAGGAATTTTCTTTCAATTTAAAAACGTTCAATTCATCTTAATTTTTCATGATGAAAGGACATCAGCCTGAAATTTACCGCGTTAGATAGTGTAAACCACCAATAAATAATCTTTTCGCAGCACTTATCACTACACTGTAGAATCAACTTTACGTTAAAATCCGCAATGGTTTGATAGCCAAAACTTATGATAATTTCAAAAATGGATTTTTCTTAGTGAAAATACCTTGCAGCATTCACCACAATATTTCGTTCACGTCCGGCAGATTTTACACACTTAACAAAAGATCAACATCGGCCTCAGATTATTTTTATGTGCGTCAATGACTACGCCTGTAGTTCCCGTCTGAAATATCACGTTCACGGGTGATCGTTTATAGAATGTTTAAACGGTATGATTTAAAACCTCATGTCCTGTTATTACCTTAGGGTGCGCCATGCGTATTTTTAAACGGACATTTAAATCCGCCCTGTTATCTGCATTATCGGATAAAACTCTGGCGCAGCCGCACGCATTGCTTTTTATGTTGCGCAGGGCCATCAATAAACACCAGCTGATGCCTTTTATTCAGCCCATTGTGGATGCCCGAACCGGTGAAACGGTGGCGGGCGAAGTATTGATGCGCTGGCACCATCCCGCGCTTGGAAATATTTCTCCTGAGTATTTTATTCCGCTTGCTGAGAAAAACGGGCTTATTTCCCGTATCACAGAGTCAGGCATTCAGTCCGTCGCCCGCACTGTGATGTCGATGGCATTTATCTGTCGCCCTGAGACCACGTTATTCTTTAACGTCTCTGCGGCAGATTTTAAAAATCACGCCATTGTGAATCTCTGCAAAGCGTTCAAAAGGGATACCGCGCAGCGGGATTTACGTATCGGGCTGGAAATCACCGAAAGAGAAGCGGTTGAAGATACGACGTTGGTGAAAGATCTGTGCAAAAGCCTCGCGCTGTTGGGCGTTGATCTTTCTGTCGATGATTTTGGAACGGGTAATGCTAACTACCATTATCTGATGCAGTTTCGCCCGCGCTATATCAAGATCGATAAAATGTTCACGGCCGGTGTTGAAGCCGACCCGGTGAAAGAAGCGATTGTGCGCAACATTATTGCCGTCGCAACGGAACTGCACTGCCTGACCATCGCCGAAGGCGTGGAAACAGACGCACAGCGACAAAAGCTCACCACCCTGGGCGTCAGTCACTTTCAGGGATATTTCTTCTCAAAGCCGGTCGAGGCTTCGGTTTTCTTCCATCAGCTTATGCACGCCCTTCCCCTGCGCTGATCTGGTCCCGTTTTACTCTTCCCGCAAACGCTTCCCGATAACGAAAAAGGCGGCCTGCTGTGATGCAGTCCGCCTTTTTTCGATCCATTGTGCCTTTGTGCTTACCAGTTCACATCAAGTGTGGCGGCTGCCGTGGCAGTGCCGGGCTCTGCGGTGGTTTTCGGGCACAATACCCATACCAGATTATCAGACCACGACTGTGTGGAAGACACCGTGCGCAGCGCCGCTTTGCTGCTATCCATACGCATCGACGAGCCTTTGGTGGTACATCCGGCCTCTGCGCTGGCGTTTGCGCCCATAAAGCCGCGGATATCCCCCGCAATACCGCCGCCTGCGGTCGAGATCATCGGCAGCGTGTAATCGTCGCCTGCCTGGGTTTTCGGCGTCACAGAATAGGTGATATCCGCACTGGTACCGGCGTCGTTAGTACAGTTCACATTAAGCGAAGACTGCACCGCAATCCCCTTGCCGTCCGTTGCCTGACCTACGGTCACGTCACCAAATGGCACGACCGCCGCTGTGTTCATCGAACATTGCGTGCTGGCCACTACCAGATCACTGAAACTCAGTAGCGACTGTCTGTTATTTCCACTGGTTTTATGCAGTTGCAGATAGGTTGTTGGCAACGGGCCTGCCGCGGCGCTTGGTGAAACATACACTCCGTACGAAACATTCATCGAAGTGCTAGACCCGTCAAGAATGAAGAAGTTGCCGCTGATCGAACGCTTTATCGCCGCACAATGCGACGCGGTGCCGGGCGTCTGCCAGTCAGTGATGATGGCCCCTTTACTGTCCCATGTGGCGGAATAGGTGTCGGTGACCACGTTGGCGTTGCCGGTCGGCGTCGCCGTAATGGTCGTCGCGTTCAGGCTGCCGGTCAGGACAATTAACACGCCCTTTTGGATCTCGTATCCCGACCAACCGTCTACCGTGGTGTAGGGCAGGCCCGCTATTGAGCAGGTTGCACCATTACTGTCATTTGGCGTGGTTTGCCAGGCCGATAGTTTCCAGCCCCATCCGTATGTCAGAGCGGTGGAGCTAGCGTAAGGTCCATGAGCCGTACCGTTGATGGTCGGCGTCCAGGTACCGAGACGAGTATAACCCTGCGGGAGATTCACCGCGAATGCCGCCTGGCAAGATAACAGTGCAGTAGCGGCCATGCAGGTGATCCCGCATCGACGAAAGGCTTGCGCCAAAAAACGCTTAAAAACAGACATCTTTTTCCCTATATCAACAATTTTGTAAAGACTAAAATCTGGCTCGATGTGGTTGATTACCAGCTCATGTCAAGCGTCACCGCCGCCGTGGCCGGACCGGGTTCTGCGGTCGTCCGCGGGCATAACACCCAGACCAGTGGATCAGACCAGTTCGTGCTGGTAGTGACCGTGTGCAGGCTGACTTTGGTGCCGTCCATCGGCAATGAGGAAGTGCGGTCTGCACAACCGGCTTCTGTGGTCGCGGATGCACCAATAAAACCACGTACATCGCCGCCCGCCACGCCTTTGTCCGACATCATCGGGATACTGAAATGGTCACCGGCCTGAGTCTTGGGCAGCACCGAATAGGACACCGGCAACGCGGTGCCGGAAGGATTACTGCACGTCACATCCACTGAGGCGTTCACCGCGACCTTGCGCTCATCCGGCGTGACATCACCGAAGGCAATCGCAGGCGTTGAATTCACCGTACAGTCCATGCCACTCCACGCCAGCGACAGGATACGCCGGTCAAAGGTCGCCGGCGTGACGTTCCAGCGGTAGCCCCGCGCGGCCTGTGCATAGACGGTTTTTGCTGCCATTTTGGCGGCTCCCGGCTGTACATAGACGCCGTAACCCATCGCCGACTGCGAGCCGCCTCCGCTGTTCATTTCCACCGCGCCAAACGACTGATTAAAGGTGGTCATCACCCCCAGACAGTCGGTGCGAATACTGACGTCGCCGCTGCCGTTGCCGGATTTGTCCCATGACGCGGACGACACGGTGTTCAGATCCGGCGCACCGTTAGGGATAAACGTGCCACCGGTGGCGACCGGGTTCATCGTCCCGGAATTAATGACAATCTGGCCGGATATAGAACCGAACGGGATCATCAGAATGCCGGGAGAAATTTCATAACCGCGATAGCCGTCATAGGATTTCATCGGATACATCGACGCACATTCGCCGCTGGGCACCGGCACGGGGGAAACCACCACGGTGCCCGCCACGCCCGAGGCCATAAAAGGCACCACGTTTTGTGAGTAATACCAGCCGGGTTTATTGCCCGGAATGGTATCGCCCTCGGTCCACGTCAGCCGGGTGTTGACCACGTCACTGACCACCTGATAACCCGATTTCAGCTCGAGTGCAGCGCAGTTCATTCCCCACATCAGAGCCACAGACCCCAATAACATCCTTGCAGTCATGACTGCTCCTTAAATTGGTGTGCATTAAGGCCGCGCAACGGTGCGCGGCCGTTTATCAGCGGCATTCGCCGTTCAGCTGAATAACCGGCATTTGTGCCGTCGGTTTCAGCCCCTTCAGGTCATAACTGACGCGGCACTGTTTATCGTTGCCTTTGCCCCACGACACCGCCAGTTGGCCTTTTTCCGGCAGGCCGGTCAGATAGACCTGGCCGTTATCGCCGACGATGCCGGTGATTTCCTCACGACCTGCGTTTTCCAGCAGTGATGCGGTGGCACCAAACGGCACCACGCCTGCTCCGCCAGCCCGCGTCAGGGACATCAGCACCTGATAACCGATACGCGTGGCAAAGTCAGTTTTCACCACCGCGCCGTTGGTCGGGTACACCACTTTCTGGTTTTGCGGCAAATCGACGTTGTCCGGTAACGTGCTCGGATCGAGACCGACGTTGTTGCGGCTATAATCCGACAGATACGGCACCACGGCGAACCCGCGCGAATCGGTTTTGCCACCGCCATTAGACAGGCTGACGCCTTCCGCACCCGGCGCGCTGACCAGCGCCACCGAGCTGCCCAGCGGACGTGACAGCGTCACACCTTGCGCATGGGCCACCGCGCCGCCACTCATGTTGACGTTCATCGAGCGCATGTCGTTTGAGTAACCGTAACCCGCAGAAACGTTGCCTTTGCTGCCCTGATATCCCAGATTCAGGTTGCTGTTACTGGCCTGATCCTGATTGCCCCAGCCCTGCATCACGCTGTACGACAACGCGCCGTTCGGGTTGCTGCCGGAAATCCCCGCCTGATTCTGCGTGCGTCCGTGGTTGTCATGAGATATCTGGCTGGTGGCGTAGGTGTTTTGCAACGCAGACGAATAGCTGAAGATGCTGAACGGCACGCTCAGGTTGAAGGAAACCTGACGGTTTTCCGGCCAGTCGCCGTTGCCTTTCATACGATCCACGGTGTAATACACGCCGTAACTGACGCCGTGATAACTGCCGTTGTAACCGGATGACAGGCTGGTCAGCGTTTTGGTCGACCCCCAGTAATCATCACGGTTGGCGCGCAGGCTCACAGAGCCATAATCCCCAAGTTGCTGTGTTACCTGCGTCTGGAAACTGCTGCGCCGGCGGCTCATCGTCCACGGCGACACATCATCCTTCTGCGCATAACCCATGCTGTTGTATTCTGCGAAACTGTAATAATTTCGGGTGGAATAACGCAGCGCAGTCAGGTCAAACGACGTGCCGGTGGTCAACATACTTTTGGAGTAACGCACCCGCCATGACCCGCCCGCCTGACGATCTTCTTCTTCCAGCTTCGTGCTGGAGAAAGTGCCGTCCACAGACATTGCGCCGAGATCGCCCAGCGAAATACCTGAACCCATGCTCAGCGCACTGTAGTTTTGCGAGCCCAACAGACCGCCGTACAGGGTCAGGTTTTTCGGTAAGCCATAAATCAGCGTCGCCAGCACGAATTCTGATTCGCGTGAACCCTGCGTCGTTCCGCCGTCATAACGCCCGGCGGTCACTTCATATTTCATGGCGCCCGGTCGCAGCATCACCGGCAGGGAGGAATACGGCACCACGAAGCTGTGTACGCTGCCATCGGATTCGGTCACTGCCACGTCCAGGTCACCGGAGGACCCCGCCTGATACAGATCCTTAATTTCAAACGGGCCCGGCGCGACGTAGGTTTCATACACCACGTAGCCGTTCTGACGCACGGTCACGCGGGCGTTACTGCTGGCTACGCCGGTGATCAGCGGCGCAAAACCACGCAGACGCGAAGGCATCATTTGTTCGGACGAATTCAGCTGCACGCCGCGGAACGGCACGCCGTCCAGCACGTCACTGCCGGTATTGGATTCGCCCATGGTCACGCGAGAACGCCAGTCACGGATATCGCGCGACAGATAGGTATTGGAAAAATGCGTGCTGTCGTTATTACTGCTGCTACCACTGACATCAGTGTGGCTGTGCGTCAGCGTACTGCGCAGCCGCCAGGCACCGGCGTTAGCGCCGGTCTGCACGTTGGCAAACAGGTTGTTATTCACGCGGGTATCGCTGTTGAGCGTCTGCTCATTGCGACCGGCACTGACGTTGTAGTTAAACAACATCGCCGGAATGCCGTCGTCCCACTGTGACGGATCCGTCTGGCTGTCACTGCCCGGCTGCATCGCCACCTGCGGGATACTGACGTCCAGCCGCAGGCGGGATAAATCGAATTTCACCGTAGATTGCGGAACCAGCGCTGTCAGATCATCCACCGGTTTGTCTTTCGCTAAGCCTTTAAATGCAGGCAGCTGATCCACATTCACGCCCAGCGCGCCAAGCAACTCCGGCGACAGTTCAGGCGCAATATTGCCGTGGGCGTTTTTGCCGAACACCAGTTCGCGGGAGACCGCTTCACGCTGGTTGACGAAAATAGTGACCGGATACTTCCCTTCCGCCACGCCGCCCGCCTGGGAAAACGCGGAGAGATCGACATCCGATGCGCCGCTTCCCAGCGAGAGCAATTCGGGATCAAAGTAATCCTCTGCCCACGCGTTCTGGCAGCTCATTAATACAAACAGCGCAAGCGTTTTGCGCGGGAAGGCGCGGGTGCTGGCTGCCATTCCGTTAGTCCTTAAACAGGATGTCAATTTCTTACTCAAGGTCGTTCCCTGCTCTGTAATATATGATTAGCGGTTCCGGATTTCCCCGGTCTTACAATGTCTTACGCTGGACGGATGTCACCCGGCTGTCTTCGCCGATCACCTGCCACTCCACCTCGCCCCGCGCCCCTTCAGGGACGGGATAGCGCTGCTGCCCTTTCGGCGGTACCAGCTTGCGCAGATCGGCTGCCGGTAAGGTTTTTCCACCCACTTTCAGCTGGCTGAAGTTGAGGTAAAACGGCGTCGGGTTATCCACCACCAGCGCATCCCCTTGCAGGCTGAAACGCAGCTGCTCAGACGCCTTAGTGACGCCGCCTGGCGGTAAACCTTCCGGTCGGTAGAACAACTTCATGTTGTTGACCACCGCGACCACCAGCTGACCGCCGGTCTGGTTGTCTTTATCCGGCACCGACGGGATGCCTTTTACCGACAGGTAAAACACTGATTCCCTGTCCTGCGGCAGCGTCATGTCGGTAAGGCGGATGCGCAGCTGGAGCTGTTCACCCGGATCAACACGTTTTAACGGCGGCGTCACCAGCAGCGGAATGGCCGTGGCGGGCGCTTTATCGTCTTGTTCTGTCGCCGGTAAACCGGTGGCCAAATCCAGCGGCCGCACCCATGACTGCATCAGATACGCACGGTGGGTGTTATTGGTCATTGACCAGGTGATGCCTTTGGTTTCCGATGCCGGATACACAAGGCGGAACTGATTGATCGATAGGCCGGAAGGCTGTTCCGGCGCGGCAACACACGGCAATGCCAATGCCAGCGCGGCAATCAGCAGCGGCACTTTCAGCGAAAACGTCATGATTTCCCTCCGTTGTGCACAGCGGCTGAAAATAGCGGGCTGTTGCCGCCGTAATCATTAATCACCGTCCACTGCGCCTGCTTCACCTGACCGCTCACCGGATAACTGGCCTGCGAGAATGGCGGGATCATCGGCACAACGTCGCGCACCGCCACGTCGTGGCCATCAAACGCCAGACGTGAAAACGTCAGGAAGTAAGGCGTCGGATTTTTTACCTCGATGCTGCCGTCCTGAAGATGAAACGTCAGACGCCCCTGCGCTTCCTCAGCCGTCATCGGCAGCCCAGCAGGGCGGTAAAACAGCTTGATGGTGTTCTGAATACCCACCGAAATCCGCGCCGCCAGCGAGGCGTCTTCCGCTTCTTTCGGTTCCGTCATCGCCGGTACGGCGATCGCGGTGAAATAAAACACCGACTCACGGTCAGCAGGCAGCGCCGCATCGTCCTTACGCAAAATGCGCAGGGTGTTTTTGCTATTTTCTTCCAGTCGGAACAGCGGCGGCGTGGTCAGAAAAGGCGAAACTTCACGGCCTTGCGGTGACCCGACGACCGCCGACTGCACCAGATAAGGCCGGGAACCGTGGTTTTGCACGGTCAGCGTCTGGGCGCTGTCGGTTGACTGAAAAATCACCCGCGTACGGCTGAGGCTGATCCCCCCGTCAGCGGCAAAAGCGCCCTGAATCAGCGTCACAATGCCCATTAAAATCAGTGCGGCACGGCGTACTAAAAGAGAAATAAACTGCACAGAAAACCCCTTACTGATAGGCGAAATCAAAGGTGACACTGGCGTTCAGCGTGCCGCCTTTGGTGGCGGCATCGCTGCATTTGGTGCCACAGGACAGCGCTGCTTTCAGCGGAATGCTGACGTTGCCGCCGTCAAAATTGGTGGCGTTCAGCGGCACCGGCAGCAACGTGGTGTTGTTCACCACATCACCCGTCGCGTTCACGATGCGTACGCCGTAATTCACCACCTGTGAGGACGCCGGTTGCAGGAACAGAAAATCGCCGGAACTTGTGTTGCCGGTTCCCGACACTTTCACCACAGGTTTTTGCACCGCACCGACAAAACCGGCGCATTGCGACAGGGTCACCGTCAGCGGTAACGGATTGGCCAGGCTGTCGCCGCTGCGGATACCGGAAGACTGCACCGCACCGAAATCCAGCACCGGCGGCGCGGAAACCTGGCAGGTCGGCGCCTGGAATGTGGCCGTAAACTGCACCTCTGTTGCCGCCGCCGCGTGACCCGCCATCGCCAGCAGGCACAGGCAAAGCGAAGCCCTCAGGGCAACGTGGTGTCCTGATAAAGAAATGTGATTTTTCATGGTGTCTGTCTGTTGAAAGCGTTAAGGGAAAATAAAGGCGAAGGTGATTTTTGCGCTGACCGCACCCGCCGTCAGCAGCGGATCACCGGCGCTACGCACCAGTCCCACCGAGAAAGGTTGCACAGATGTGCCGTCATCCTGAGTGATCGCCACCGAATCACCGGGCGCAACCGTACCGGCCGCGTTATAAAAATCACTGAGGTTATTCAGCGTGCCTTTTTTCAACATAAAACCGACGTACTTCGCCGTTGAACTGGCCGAGCGAAACAGCTGCGTGTCGCTGAGCTGAGCGGATTCCCCGGACACAGTCAGCGACGGCGTTTTGCCCTGCATTCCTTCGCAGTTCACACTGACCGCCAGTGGCAGAATGGCGGCGGTACCGGTCGCAAATTGCGTAACATCTTTTGTGTCGAATTTGAGCGTCGGCGTGTCGATCGCCACCTGACAATTGCCATCCATTACCGTGGCTTTAATGTCAGTGGTGGCAGCCAGTGCCTGACCGGCAGAAACGCCGGATAAAATCAGCAAAAGTGCTGATGAAACCTGTTTAATTAACCGTGCCACGGAACGTCTCCACACCGCCAAAATCGTTAATCGCTGTCCACTCGGCTTTGCCCTGCCCGGCTGTCACCGGATAATTATTTGATGCGAAGGGCGCAATCATGCTGGTGCCTTTAATCACATCGAGCGGGATCTTTTTGCCGTCAATCGTCAGTTTGTTGAGTGAGATAAAATACGGCGTCGGATTCGACACCTTCACGCTCTGGCCTGCTCTGGAAAGCTGCAATTTGCCCATTGCTTCTTTTTGCGTCATCGGCAGGTTATCCGGACGATGGAACAGCTTCAGGGTATTACCGGTCGCCACCTGTAAGGTGCCACCGACTTTATTGTCATTATTTTCCTGACCTGTTTTACCGGTCGGGATCGCCAGAATATTTAAATAAAAGACCGACTCCCGGTCACCCGGCAGAGAATTGGATTTTTTCATGATCCGGATTTTATTAGCGGAATCAGGCTCGATGCGAAATAACGCCGGGGTTGGCAAGAACACGCTGTTCGATGATTTCGCTGAGAGACTTTCTGAAATACCGACATTAATAAGATAAGGTTGATTATGAGATCGGTTATTAATGTCAATACTCTGACTGCTGTCAGATGCCGTAAAAATAATGCGGGAGGCACGCACCGCAATACTTGCGATTGCTGGCGGGGTCAATAATATCCCCAGGCTTAAAATAACGCCTAACTTGTGAATAAACTTCATAATGTTCTCTGCCAGTTAAATGAAAAAGAGAGGTTTCATAGAACCTCTCTTTTCCGGACGCTTAATGCCGTACTGCTCGCGCCTTACGACGGGTCCCGTACTTCAGGTTCTTTACGCTTAGTTGCTTACGTAAGAGATTTTGATCGGCGCGTGGTAAGCACCCGGCTCAACGTTAGTCTTATCCAGCACGGCCATACCGGTGTTGAAGGTATAAGTCAGTGCGCCAGTCGTATCAGCAACAACCGGGATGCTGGTGTTGTTGGTCACTTGAGTGGTGCCGTCTTCACGGGTCATCATGAAACCTGCGGACTGAGCAACGTCGCTCAGGAACACAGTTTCGTTACCGGTCGCAACGATACCGCTGACCTGTAAAGCACCCGCTTCGTCTTTGCTACAGTTTTTCAGGGACACCAGCAGTGGTTCTTCACCAATCTGTTTTTTCGCTACGTCGAAAGCGATTTTAGAGAAAGAACCGACGTTCAGAGTAGAAGCACCGTTATTTGCAGTCACTTCACAAGTGGTGTCTACAATAGACCCTTGCAACTGGACATCAGCCTGGGTTGCAGCCTGAACCTGACCTGCCAAACCTAACATCAGAGCGACAGGCGCAAGGGCGATAATTTTTTTCATTACAAGATCCTTCATTAAATATGCGTCATTATGACAATGGAAATAATTCATTTCAGCCTGCCTTGGCTGAGGAGAAGATAATACTTTTCCTAAAGAGTATTAAATATCAGAGGGAGATTATTTTAATGAAGGTCTCGGCCTACACGCGTAGGCTGCGAATAACGTCTGAAGTAAAATGGAGGATTACAGGGAATATGAACATCCGCTCAAATAAATATTTATCACACCGGCGGATAAAAATAAAGCCATTCCGGAGAATGGCTTAGCGGGATAAAACACAATATTAATGCCGGGTGGATTTTGAATACGTTTCGATGGCGGCGCTGAATGCCATGATTTGCTGTTTAAGCTGCGCAGTACCTTCTTCTATTGCAGCTTCTATTTGTAAACCCTGTTGCCCGGTAGCCAGCACGTTTTCTAACTTTTCCGCCAGCAAATGCAACTTTGTCGCGCCCAGCAGCTGCATCGTGCCGTTGATCCGGTGCAGATGGTGCCGCAGTACATCCCAGTCCTGGCGTTCCAGCGCCTGTAACGCGGCGGCCATATCTTTATCGTTTTCGATGCGCGACTGTTCCAGCATCTGACACATCAGCTTTTTGTCACCGAGACTGTGTGCCTCAAGCGTCGGCATATCGACGAATTCTTCCAGCGGGCGGGTATCTGCGAACATATGCACGCCGCTTAACGCCGCTTTCAACTGTTGCAGATCGATAGGCTTAAACAGACACAGGTTCATCCCCGTCGCCAGACACCGCTCTTTTTCATCAGTCTGCGCATTGGCGGTTAAGCCCCAGATAATGATCTGCTGATTGGTTTCCCGCACCTTTTGCGTGAGCGTAATGCCGTCCATGTTCGGCATATTCAGGTCAGTGATCAGCAAATCGTAATCCTGCTTTTGGATCAGATTCAGCGCCTGCAAACCGTCTTCGGCTTCATCCACATGATAACCGAGCATATCCAGCTGGCGGCGCAACAGCAGGCGATTGGTCGGATTATCTTCGGCAATCACAATCCTTAATGCAGCAGGAAGCACTGCTTCCTGTTCAGCCAGCAACAAAACGCCTGGCGCATGGTCAGAAGTACGCGTCACCAAGGTGACCGTCATGGTCGTGCCCGCATCCGGCTGGCTGGCAAGGCTGATTTGCCCGGACATTCTCTCGACCATTTCGCGGCAAATCACCAACCCGAGCCCGGATCCAACGCTGCGTTTACCCACGGCGGTCTGGCTGAACGGTTTAAACAATTGCTGCTGCTCCTGCTCGCTTATCCCCGCGCCGGTATCGCGCACGCTCATTGACAGGTAAACCCGCTCCTCGCCCAGCGCCTGCGTGTGCGCCATCACTTCTATCCCGCCCTGCGTGGTGAATTTAACGGCATTACTGACCAGATTAGACAGCACCTGTTTAAAAGCCTGCGGATCCAGCCACAGCGTTTTGCCCTCTTCCAGACGACAATCGACGGTCAGCCGGAGATGTTTCCGCCGCGCCAGCCCTTCGAAATTCGCCACCGTCGCGTGGACGAGCGCCGCCAGATCCACCCATTCAGGTACCAGCGTAAAGTTGCCGGATTCGATTTTTTCCATATCCAGCACATCACCGATAAGCCCTATCAGCGTCTGCGCCGTGCTGTAGGCCAACTGAATCGCCTCGCGGGCTTCTTCCGGGCTTTGCTTGCGGGTGGTCAGCAGCTCAAGAAATCCCATGATCGAACTGACAGGCGTGCGGATCTCATGACTCATATCCGCCAGGAACCGGCTTTTCGCCTGACTGGCGTCAATGGCTTTGTCTTTCTCGACCTGCAACGCTTTCATCAGTTGCCGGGATTCCGTGATGTCCTGCCAGCCGCAAATCAGCGTCGCTGGCATGTTTTCCGGCATCTGGCACGAGGTCAGCCAGTGCAGGATCAGCCGGTCTTCCTGACCGTTATTGAGTACCAGCTGATGAGTGATGACCGTGTCCGGCACCAGCCCTTGCTGAATGTCCTGCTGCACATCAGGGAAAATATCCGCCAGAGGGCTACGCCGGTCGTACAGCGAATGGCGCATATTTTCACGCAATTGTGGCGTGAAAAACTCGCCGAAAGCACTGTTATAACTTTCCAGTTCACCTTCCGGCGTAATGACATACACCGGCACCGGAATGGCGTTGGATAAAGTCTGGCGCAAAATCAGTTGATAGCTCAGCGCGGCCTGCGACGCTTTGCCGCGGCTGATGGCGCGCAGCAAATAGACTCCCCACAACAGGCTGCTGATCACCAGTAACGCCGCCAGCCCGACCACCAGATAAAATGGGCGGTTGTACAGATTCCAGGTCCCGATTTTGACGTCCGGCGCTTTCACCCATTTGCCTGCCACATTGAGAATTTCTTTCGGCGGAATATCATCCAGCGCCTTGTTCAAAATACTCTGCAACTCCAGTGAACCGCGCGGGATAGCAAAGGCAATCTGCGCCGAAGGCTCGTCGGGGATGCGGGTGTAGGTCATCTTTTCAGGATAATAATGGTCGATGATAAACCGGGAGGCGAGCTGGGTGGAGACAACGGCATCCACTTCCCCGAGCATCAGTTTACTCAGCGCCGTGCTGGTGTTTTCGGCAATCACCCAGGTCACGCCGGGGTATTTCTTTTTCAGCTTTTCACTCAGCGGATGGTAAGCGGGGATCGCCACTTTATCGCCGGGCATCAGAATATCCGGCTGATCGCTGGAGGCCCGTGTCACAAGCACAAAAGGCGTGGCGATAAACGGGTGGGTGAATAACATATCTTCTTCGCGCTCGACGCTGTAAGTGGCGGTCGGCACCAGATCCCAGCCACCTTTGCGCATGATATTGACCATGTCGCTGTTGGAATTGGCGATGACCGGCTTGAACGTTAACCCGGTCTGGAGTTGGATCAGATTGAGAATATCGCCGAGCAGCCCCCGGATTTCCTGATTGTCGTCCATCATGCTGAGCGGCGCGTAATACGGGTTGATCAGCACATTCAGCACCGGATGTTTGGCAATCCAGCGTTCTTCGCGGGGCGTGAATTTCATCGCTTTATTCAGAAACGAGACGTTGCCGGTATCCACCCACGACTGCGCCACCTGTTTATGCGTCTGTTCGCTCAGGGAACTGATAAAGGTGTCGAGAATGCCGCGCAGTTGCGACTGATTTTCCAGAACAATAAAGTGATTGCCGGTTTGCGGCTCACGCCAGAATTTCACCATTTGCAGCGACTGATAAAAATCGCGAGCCAGAATAAAACTCGACGTCAGGTTATTCCCAAAGAAGTAGTCATTTTGTTTATTGGCGACAGAAGCCAGCGCCAGATAGTTATCGTCATACGCGGTGATTTGAGCCTTCGGGAACGCAATTCTGATAAATTGTTCGGAAGGATATCCTCGCCGGATAGCCACCCGCACTTCGTCCTTATCATCGGACAGCGGGTTCATCACATCGGCCTGCCGGGTGACTAACGTCGGAAACGCACGAACCAGCGGGAGCGAGACAACGAACGGCGCGGTCAGGTCAACGTTGCCGGAGGGTGAAGTCAGAATGGTGTCGATATTGCCGTCTTTCAGCGCGGCCAGCGCCTGCGCTTCGTCGTTATAATGTTTAATGACGACACTGACCTGCAAAGAGTTTTCCAGCAACCGCAGGTAATCCGCGTTCATTCCCCGGTAACGGCCGGTGGAGGAATTCAGGCTCAGCGGCGGGATTTCTGTGCCATAAACGCCAATGTTCAGCGTACGCTTGGCAGCAAGCCATAATAAATCGTAATGGTTTAACGGAAGTGCCGGGGTAAAAACGTCATAATCGCTAGCCAGCGTCAGCGTGACCGGTTCGGGCGTTGCCGCCTGTGCCGGATATATCACCGACAACCAGACAAACCACAACGTTATTACCCTGATTATCATGCTTTTACCCAATTTTATTGCGCTGCGCAAAAGAGAACAAATCCATCAGCGATTTACAATTCAGCTTTTCCATCAAGCGGCTTTTATAGGTACTTACTGTTTTATTACTGATAAACATTTCTGAGGCGATTTTCATATTATCCGCACCACCGAGAATATAGCGCATCACTTTGATTTCCTGACTGGAAAGCGACTGCAACATTTCCTGTTCTGAAGACAGACTGCCCATAAAAGCATGCAGCGATAACGGGAAATAACTGTAACCATTCAGCGAAGCATTAACGGCGGCAATAATATTGGTCATGCCCTCTTTCTTACTGATAAAAGCATTCGCCCCGGCATCGGCACTACGCTTGCCATAAAACAGATCGTTCTTGGCAGAAACCACAATAATAATACGGCTAAAGGCTTGTTTCCTGAGTTTCTCCACTACTTCGATACCACTCATTACCGGAATATCCACATCCACGATCACCAGATCCGGATAGTGTTCTTCCACCAGCAGCAGCGCCTGCGCGCCATCTCCGGCTTCTGCGACCACGGTAATGCCTTCGCTTTCCAGCAAATTTTTAATCGCCATACGCGCCAGCGGATGATCGTCCACAATGACAGCGTTTAATTTATTCGTTTTACTCATGCTATAGCATTCTTCTTTGCCGGAAACGGAGTTCATATTAAGTCTACAGCCTCCCTAATACCATTGCCATTGGCGTTAAGAAAAATAGTACTGATTAATCCCCAAATTTCCTCACGGACTTCACGTGTAGGATATCACCTGCAAAAATTTCCGACGTGTCCGCTGTATTTATCAGACAGCGGAGATTAGTCTTATTCGATATTTTAAACACGGATCATATTTACACGCCCCTGCTGACTGACATGACCTCACGGCTTGTTAAGTGCTCGGAACGCGTGAGGATTTCTATTTCCTACGGAAAGGCGAATTAAGATTTTTCATGAAACTACGGCACGATGCAAAAACACATCGCATTTCGCTGCCCCTTCAGACAAGAAATAAAACACGATTACTTATCAGGATATTTATTTTTATCTCGTGCTTTATTTTCACCACCGGGGGGCATTTTAATTTTTCTGCTATGCCCAGCACCCGCGATGCATATATCACCGGCAATGAAATAACGCTTGCCGCACAAATCAGTGGCCGGGTGGCGCAGGTTTTCGCGCCCGTCACCGGCCGGGTGCAAAAAGGGGATTTACTGGTACGTTTGGACGACACTGAAGCCCGGCACCTTTATATGCAGGCTGAGAATAAACTGTCAGAATCAGTCAAAAAAACGCAGGTCCGTTATGCCACCGATGAAAAGAATAATACCCGCATCCTGAAAGCCCAGATGGCGTACCAGCAGGCGCTGAGCGGGTATCATCGCCGGATCCAGTCAAAAGGCGCGGTGACAATTTCAAAACAGGATTTGCAACAGACCCTCAAAGCCGTCAGCAGCAGCCAGAGAGCGCTGGATGAAGCGATTGCTGCCTACCGTAAGGATCAGCAATTACTTGACGCTTCTGATGCGGCTCAGCAACAGATGGTTTCGCAGGCCACCGAAGAATTTCAGCAAGCCAGTCTGGCACTGATGCGTACCGAAGTGCGCAGTCCGGTGACCGGTTATGTCGCCCGGCACAATGTGCATGCGGGCGTGGGCGTCAGCGCCGGACAAATGCTGATGACCATCGTGCCCGACGATCAGATGTGGGTGACCGCCAGTTTTAAAGCGACGCAACTTTCTGACCTGCTTATCGGCAAGAAGGCGTCCATCGTGACTGAGTTTAATGGCAGAAAAGTCGTATTAGACGGCCAGATTGAAGGGATCAATCTGGACACAGATACCGCGCTGGCCGCCCTGTCAGCCAAAAACGGCGCGGCGAACTGGATTAATGATGTGCAGCGAATTCCGGTGCGTATCTCAATTAATCCCCTGCAACTGAGCCAGTATCCGCTGCATCCGGGGTTATCCTCACAGGTGACATTGCTGGATGGCCATCAGTAATAGTTAATTTTTACGATCACCGACGCATCAAACTGCCCGAGCGACAGCTCTCTTCCGGGAATGGCGCTCACTCTTGCCGTAAAGTTTTTGGTCACTTCATTCACATTATTCAGCTGAGCAAAGTCATCGTAGCGGTTGAACGTAATAGCCTGTTGCTGCTCGTTAAACAGCATCAGTTTCGCTCCGTTGGCCAGGTCAATCGCCGTGTTATCCCACAGCGGACTGGCCGTTGAAAATTCCGCCTGTAGCGAGAAGTTATCCAAGCACCCCTGCTTCACCGCCCGGATAGCAAACGGCAGCGAAACGCCCGCAGTTCGCGAAAGTGTCGTGCGCTGAATTTCGCCAAAATTTAAAATCTGCGATTCCGGATACACTTTCAGATCTGAACCGCAGGCCAGAAAACGCACCCCTTGTAAACCCGACAGATTGTATTTGAGGTTTTTCGCCCCCGGCGTGTTGTTGACACTGCTGCTGCCGTCGAGCTGAAATACCGTGAACTGATCCGCACCCAGATAATACCCGGTGGAAGGCGGAGTGCCGGTTACCTTGATATACAGACGGAAAGTGACGTCCAGCGTCACACTTCCACCCCGCTGAATCGGTGCGCTGTTGGTACTGGCGCGCTGCTGATCCTGCTCCAGCTCCTGCCCGTTATAACTGACGCCCAGCCTTAACCCTTCACCAATCGACTGTGATTTGGGATTAAAATAGAAATGCACCACGTCAATGCTACTGCCCAGCACGTTGTCACAATACGCGGTCACGGTGATGTCGTTGGATTCCCAGACTTTGGTTCCCGGTGGCACATTCGCCGGAATAGCGAGTTGCCCGACCGGGATCGGCAGTTTGTCGACAATTCCGGTGCCCTTCTCCACGCAGTCCAGCGCCAGCGCGCTACGGGAAAATAACAGCATGATAAAAAGGACTGTCATTCGTCCGCTTAAAAACCGAATCAGTTCAACCATCACAACCTCTTCGCCTGAGGATTTTTTGGCACAAGCTGACAATGCGCGGTCTGGCAGGAATATTCGTTCACCTGCAAACCTCCGTAATCATCCATATAACCGAGGCTGTACTGATGACTCACATACCGGCTGCCGGTGAGATTTTCAGAGGTAAACGGTGCCAGCATTACGCTATCAAAACCCGCAAAATTGCCTTTATTATCTTTACCCAGATAGCCGACGGTGATGTAAAACGGCGTGGGATTGGTCAGTTTTAGTCCGTCACTGAGACCGAAAACTTCAAGCTGCTCCTGCCAGTTTTCCTTTAGCTGATCCTGTAATGCCTCAGGGCGGTAAAACAGCTTCACACGGCTCTGGATCGCCACCTGGATGACGTTTGACATGTCACTCTTTGGAGGCACTTCGCGCACGTTAAAGTAAAACAGCGATTCACGGTCTTTCGGCAGAGTGGCGGCTTGCGGCAATTGCAGGATGCGGATCTGACTTTTCTGTCCGGCTTCGATGCGCTGCATCGGCGGCAAGGCCACCAGCGGCGAAGTGATCTTTTCGCCCTGCGTGTCTTCCAGCCAGACCTGCGCCAGATAGGGCAGTTGTTTGCTCTGGTTTTCCAGCAACACGCTGACGGATTTATCGCTGCCGTTAAAAATGACGCGCGTCCGGTCAAGATTGATGGCGGCATAAACCGGATACGCCGCGCCAGCCATCAGCATGAGTGCGCAGTATGAAATGAGTTTGTGCATCAGGACTTCCTTTCCTCGTAAAATTTGTATGATCGATTTTCAGTTTTCATTAGCTGCACGGCAGCAAAATTTGTCCGGCGCGGGCGCCGGGGTCTGACGGCACCTGAATCTGACATTGCTGCCCTTCGCCCCAGTGCACGGTCAGAGATGTTTCGCCGGACACTCCGGCCAGATACGCCAGTCCGCTGTCGCCGACAAGTCCCGCTTCAAAACCTGAGCTGTTGTCGGTGACGGCCGCACCGAGAGGCGGATGACTGCCGTCTTTCAGGCGGATCACCGCCATCAGACGTTCGCCTTTGATCGCGCGCATTTTGCGAAAACCAATCGCCCCTTCGGTCAGCGTTTTACTGACCACCGAGCTGTAAACTTCTATGTCGTCCGGCAAATTATTCACATCCACGCGAACATCAGAGGTCTGGTAGCTCGACACACCGTTGACCACCGCGATCCCGTAATCGTTGGTGACTGATGCGCCGTCGCTGACCGGGATCCCCTTTACGCCCGTTGATAACATCATGCGCGGCTCGTTGCCCGCGCTGCTCTGATGCAACGCCGCACCCATCGCCGTGGCGGTCATCGAGCCGTACCAGTTAGCATTCACCGAGCGGTAATCGTTATTTTTCGCGCTGCCGTTAGCCCCGAACTGGCCGTATGGCGACATGTGTTGGTAGTTCGCGCGGAATACACCCTGGCCTTTTTGCAGATCCGGACTGCTACCCCCCACGCCCACGCGCCAGCTGTTATTTGGATCCTGACTGTTGTAATAGGACGCCGTTTGCGAGAAACCGTTTTGCGAGTCCTGCTGCGCGTCGTAACTGATTTGCTGCCTGGAAGACAGCGGCAGACTCAGCGACAGAAACATCTGGTTTTCATCGGTACTGCGGTAATTCAGTTTGCTGGCGGAGAACGTCGCGGAAATGCCGGTAAAGCGGCCGATGTCGAAAATCTTGCTCACCGACGCGCTGTAGTTGTTACTGGCACTCTCGTTCCAGTAGATTTTGTGCGTCGCCGACAGATACAAGGTGATGGCCGGCCACGGCAGATACTGGTTAGCGGTAACGGTGTAGGTTTGTTTATCGTCGCGCGAATAACCGTCGCCGTTCATCTTGTCGAGATACTGGCTGAACGACATGAAGGTTTTTTCCGAGAAACGGTATCCGGCAAAGGTTATCTGGCTACCGGTGGAGTCGAAACGCTTGGAATAGTTGGCGCGGTAACTCAGGCCGGTTTGCTCACCCACCACCGGTACGGCCGCCGAAGATCGTGTGACATCAAAAGACACCGCGCCGAGCTTTTGCAGGTTTTGTCCGACACCGACCGCCTGCGCCTGATAGTTGCCGGTGGTAGCGATCAGGCCGCCATATACCGAGAAATCATTCAGCGCGCCCCACGACATTTCGCCACTGTAAAAACCGGGCTGCAAAACGTGATGACTGCTGCCAGTGGTCGGTTTACCCATCGCCGTTTTGAAGCGCACCTGGCCTTTGCGGGTCAGAAACGGAATAGTCGCGGTGGTCACCTGATAGGTCGTGACGCTGCCGTTTTCTTCCTCAATTTTCACGTCCAGCGCGCCCTGAACCGCTTCGGTCAAATCCTGAACCACGAACGGCCCCGGCGACACATTGGTCTGATAAATCACACGACCGTTCTGGCTGATGCTCACTTTCGCGTTGGTTTTGGCGATGCCGGTGACCTGTGGCGCATAACCGCGTAACGAAGGCGGTAACATGCGCTGGTCACTGTTCAGTGAAGCGCCAAGAAAGCGGAAAGAATCGAAAATGTCAGAACTCAGATAAGTTTGTCCGCCCGTCAGTCGTGCCCCCATCGACGGTAAAGCGCGATACAAATAGCTCTGCGTCCAGGTGAATTGATCGCTGGCCGGTGTGCCGGAGGTACGCGACGATGAATACTGATAATCCGCACGGGCGCGCCACGCCCCGAGGTTAAAACCGGTGGTGCCGTAGCTGCTGAAACTGGTGGTGCTGTCGCCAGAATGCGGCATGTATTTGCTGCCGAGCAGGTTGTAATCGAGCAACACGCCGTTCACGCCGTTATCCCACTGTGAAGGCGGCACCCAGTTCTGGTCGTGAAAAACCAGCCACGCCTGCGGAATGCTAATGTTCAGCGTTTGTTTTTCCTGGTCATAGCGGGCGGTGACTTCTGGTTGCCGGTCTAAAGAGGTACATTCGCCGTGATGCCAGAGCGTCAGCTTTTGGCGGGCATCCTTCGTCAGATCGAATTTATCCACCAGCGCGGGCGGCAGACAAAGGCGGCTGTTTTTATTATCTTGTGAGGCATAATACTTAATCAGGCTTTGATCGCCGAGCGTGCGACCATTGAGTACCACATCCAGCAGGTATTCGCCGGGTGCGATATAATCAGCCACCTGAAAACGCGATAAATCGACATTATTACGGTCGGCGGAATCAATAAAGTTAACGTTAAATTCCACTGCGAAAATTCTGACTGAAATACAACATCCTGATAAAAATAAAACAATGCCGGTAACTGCCCGTTTCCCTGTGAAAATCCATTCCATCGCAACTGCCATAATAAAATCACTTGTTTATGGTAATAAATCGAAAACCCCGGTACTGGCAAAGATAAAAAGGGGGAAATACTCCCCCCCAAGTGATAGCGGACGTTTATTTATAATTCAGGGCGTAAGTTGCCTGAGAAACAAGAGTACCGGTGGCAACAGGCTGAGTATTGGCTTCCACACGCGCAGCAAAGACCAGATTATTATTACCCGTCACCAGATCAATATCTTTAGAGGTATCACCGACTTTCAGCAAATCGCCGTTAGCGTCAATCAGGCGGATGCCCGCACCCTTGGCACTGCCGGTATTCGCCAGCAGTTCAGTTGCACTGCTGTCAGGTGTGCCGGTAAATGACACCGCGACTTTAGAAACTGCAGGATAAGCCACAGTACCCACGGTTTGGGCCGCCAGGTCGCAGTCTTGCAGGTGAATCGTGTAGTTCACGTTTTGCGAATATTTGCTGCCGCTTTCCAGCACTTTATTCGCTACCTGTCCCATATTCACATTAATGTCTTCATCCCCTGCCGCGACAGAGCAAGGTGCATTAATCACGGTTCCGGTGAAATGAATACGTCCGGAACCATTATCGGCACCCGCCGGTGGCGTCGGATCATCAGCTGCGAAAGCAGAAGCTGAAATAAGGGCAGATAAAGCAATAACCAGCGTTTTATTTTTAGTGTTAAACATTGTAAGTCCTTGAGATATTGATGGCGTCGTTATTAAGCGATATTTTCGCCCTGACTCTGAGAGCAACCCTTGCTCCCGCCAGATCAATATACTAACAACTACTCAGGCTGCGCTATATTAAGTTGAATAACTCATTTGTTAAGATTTTTGCTCTATAGCAAGCCGTTAAACATGAAAAAAATCATGAAAATTCACATAAAAATGAAAGCAATCAGCACAAGATAATCTGAGCATGATAAGAATGCAGCTTTTGGTAAGACAAAATATTGGGGAAATTAATAACAATTGGGTGCCTATTCCGATTTTTTAGGAATTTTCTTCGCGCATATATTCTCCGCCAGTATTCTCAACTCGCATTAGGGCCTCTTCCCACAGTTTATTTACCGATTTAGTCAGGATGTAAGCGGCGGGATAAATAAAGAATTAATCCCTTTTTTTATTATTCCAAAAAACAGCATGACTATTCCACTCCGTGCAAAAGCTAATCCAATAAACGCAGTCGTTCGCCCTGCGCAAAGCTGATAACTTGATGAAAAAACCTAAGGAAAACATCATGAGTTCACTCCCTGTTGCAGTGGTCACCGGCGGTACCAGCGGTATCGGACTGGCGGTTGTCCACAATCTGGCGCGCGACCATCGCGTTTATGCGCTCGGGCGTAATAAAGACAGCCTGATTGCGCTGCGGCTGATTGAAAATGTCGATGCTGTTGAAATTAACCTGCATGATTTTGACACCATTGCGCGGTTTGTCGGTGAAATACCGGCGATTGATGTGCTGGTGCATTCGGCGGCCATTTCCAAACCGTTCCGTCTTGAAAATGCAACGCCAGAGGACTGGCAGCAGCAGTTTTCCATTAACGTGTTTGCCCCCGCTGAATTCACGAGACTGGCATTACCGGCGCTGAGAAAACAGGAAGGTCAGGTGGTGTTTATCGGTTCAGGATCCGGTACCAAAGCCGATGGCGGAAACACGGTGTATTGCGCGTCAAAATTTGCCCTCAGCGCCCTCGCCCACGCGCTGCGGCAGGAAGAAAGCGAACACGGCGTGCGTGTTTCCACCGTCGCGCCCGGCCCGACAGATACGCCGATGAATCGCAAAACTCGCGAAAGTCAGGGCAACTTTGAAGCCATCGACCCGCGCGAATACAGCACGCCGAAATCAGTGGCTGCGGCAGTACGTCTGGTGATCGACGCCAGTGACGACACGCAAATTACAGATATTGCGGTCAGACCGAGGCGGGATAAGGCGAAGCGCTGAATCAGGATAAATAGTATTGCAGATGTGAAAAGGAAGCGACGGGTGACTGCTCCCCGCCGTAAACGGCGAGGCTTCCCACTTCTTAGGCTGCAACCGCCTTTATGACGGACTTACACTGGCCTCGATGGGCAGTAA
>NZ_QZWI01000018.1 GCF_003614975.1 Rahnella bruchi
ATTTTAAATACCCATCTTTGCAAGCAAAGTAATGCCGGAGTGCTCTGGTCACGTTCCTACTTTGCCTGTAGCGCTGGCGGAGCAACAATTGAAACACTGAAAGCGTATGTTGAATTACAGAAAACCCCTGATTAGCACCCCTTATATCCCCGTCCGACTTTATGGGGTCAGTTCAGACTGGGCGAGGGTTTACGGGGCAAATGCTAAAAATTGCACGCCGGACATGAGTGTCGGGTGTCAGTGGTGGAATCACACCATTTTTCTTACCCGTCAGGGGGATCTGGCCGTAAATTATGAAAGCGGAGGCGCCGCACTGATGTTTTTGGTATTGCCGCTTTACGGATCGAATGAATACTTTGAAGTATTCCCCAAAGTCTCCCCGGTGCCTGGCTGACAGCGTTGACCGCTCACGCTGATCCAATGCGTTAAGTGGAGATTGACTGTGTTGCTGTCCGTGTAAGCAAAGTGAGATCGCCCTCAATTATCGACGCGATAATAAAGAGAGGGAGGTGACGTTGCATAATAAAGGGGAGCAGCACGTTATTATCTATTTTATGCGTCTACAGAGCTATGTTCCCCAGGTGCCAGAGGTATTATATTGGGCAATTACAATTCTTTCCCTGCAGTATTACCCGAACTCAGGGAGTAGATGTTTTCAAGATGGATAAGAATGGCAAATTTAGGCGGGGCCATACCGTTTCTCTTGGCAAACTCAAGGGAATCTATATAGGGTTCGCCCTCACAAAATATCTCGGGGCTACCCACAAATCGATATCCATCGAGCCTTTCTCTGTTAATAATCGCCACTGCCATTTTTGAACCGTCGATAATATTTTGCAAGGTTTGACCGCACGTATTTTCATTGTAGATCAACGTGCTTTCATCATATTTACGTAGAGAACGCTTAGGGCCAATATCCGGGATGCCTCCCTTGCTGGTTGTCGCCTGGATCGGAAGTTGTTTCGCTAACATGGCAATCATGGATGCCGTTAATTTTTTCATAAAAACTCCTTTTATTGTGGGATGTTGTGATGTTCATCATTCTGGGGGAATTAATGAAACATCGGCGGTGGCGGAAAAGAAAGTGAGGGGGCATTCTCGCTACTGGAAGGATTCTCACGCAGGAAAATAATCATATCCTCCTGAAGTCTTTGGTAATGACGTTCAGCAATACTGAGCATCTCCTCATTAAGTGATCCCTCCGTGAGGAGCTGGAACATAGCGGTATGCGAGCGAAGCAGTGACACTTTTGCCATCTCCATGTCACCGAGGCGAATATAGAGATTTGCAAGATTATTATGTGTCACGATAAGCGCAGCGAGGGAGGATTCAAATATTTTCAGCATCACATACCCGACAGTCTCTGAATCGATTAACCATAATTTTCTGGCCACCATGTCCTGTGCCAATACGAGCGCTTTTTGATAAAGCGCCAACGCCTCTTCATTTTGCAGACATTCGTAGGCTACATTTCCCTCATCAATAATGTCTTCCCACTCGCTTAAATAAGAAATGGAGGATGACAGTGTCGGAAACATTATTTGTCTCCCTTTTCGATACGTATCAGTATTAGCGCAGGGCCACAGGATACCGGCACATACTCTGATGAAGGAGATGTCGGTTTACAGGCATCTTCCACGATGTTCATCGCTCTGGCTTGCCTAATTAATTCCCCGAAGGCAAAAGAACGCGTTGAGATGGTTTTCTTGACCATTGTTAACCCTCCATGACTAAACATTAAACGATATTAGTGAGAATGATTATCGTTATCAACGTTTATTTTCATGATAATCCCGAAGGACTACGGCGAGAAGCGCCTGCTTTTGAAGCGGGGAAAACCCCGGTAACCGAAAAATGTAGGCGCACATCGGGGAGGGGAAGGGGGAGAAACACCTGGGTGAACACTGCTGTAATATCCTGACTGCAGGGCAGCGGAGACGAAACGTTGGACAACGTTTTTCGATGCTGGAGGCCTTCTGGCAAGCCGATGAGAAGCCATTCTCACCTCCTGCCTGATATCACCTCCCTGGCGTATTTGCCGAAAGGACAACGTCAAAAACCGGAGTATCGCCCGAAACATTCTTTCTTTGCCGATCAGCGGTATAACAGAAATATCCTAACCCGGACTTTTCAGACGGTGAGACTCATGATTATACTGTATGCATAACCAGTTATTGTGAGTGTGCATGATGAACGTATTTTACCCCATTTCCGACCCGCGAAAGCTGCTTATCCCTTTGTTCCAGGACAAGGTTCACGCGGGCTTTCCGTCCCCTGCACAGGACTACATCGAGAAAGGGATTGATTTAAATGAGCTGTGTATCAATCACCCTGCCGCCACCTATTTCGTGATGGCGACCGGGATGAGTATGGTCGATGCCGGTATCTATGAAGGTTCGCTGCTTGTCGTGGATCGCAGTCTGCAAGCTAAGCATGGAGACATCATCATCGCTTCACTGGCCGGTGAGTACACGGTCAAACGCCTTTGTACGCATCCGGTCTTTCAACTGATCCCCATGAACCCGGATTTCCCACCCATCGTGCTGCATGATGGCGGCGATGAACTGGAAGTGTTCGGGGTCGTCACGTTCAGCATCAACGGGTTTCAGTAATGTTTGCCCTCGCCGATGTCAACAGCTTCTACGCCAGTTGCGAGACGGTGTTCCGACCCGATCTCAAAGGACGACCTGTCGTGGTGCTCAGCAACAACGACGGCTGTGTCATTGCCCGCAACAGGGAAGCCAAGAAGGCGGGTATCGTGATGGGCGCGCCCTTTTTTAAAATGCGTGACCTGTTCGAGCGTCACAATATTGTAACGTTCAGCAGTAACTACGCGCTGTACGCCGACATGAGTTCGCGGGTTATGACCGTGCTGGAAGAAATGTCTCCTGCGGTGGAGGTCTACTCCATTGACGAAGCCTTCATGAATCTTCAAGGGGTCAGCAACTGCCAGAACCTGGAGGACTTTGGGCGGGAGGTGCGGGCGAAAGTCTTGCTGTGGACAGGCCTGACGGTTGGGGTCGGTATCGGACCAACGAAGACCCTGGCGAAGCTGGCAAATCATGCCGCCAAAACATGGACGAAGACCGGCGGCGTTGTTGATCTCTCACCGCTCATCCGGCAGCGAAAACTCATGGCGTTGGTCGACGTCTCGGAGGTATGGGGTGTCGGCAGACGAATAGCGAAAAAACTCAACGCAATGGGCATCAATACGGCGCTTCAATTGGCGGATGCGCCGACGCCCCTCATCCGAAAACATTTCAGTATCGTGCTCGAGCGAACGGTAAGGGAGCTGCGCGGTGAACCCTGCTTCGAGCTCGAGGAATTCGCACCGACCAAGCAGCAAATCGTCTGTTCCCGGTCATTTGGTGATCGGGTCACAGAATATGACCTGATGCGCGAAGCCATATGCAGCCATGCTATGCGTGCAGCAGAAAAACTCCGCGGCGAGCGGCAGTTCTGTCGTCATATCTCAGCGTTTATTAAAACCAGTCCGTTCGCCGTCAATGAGGTGTACTACGGAAAGACGGCGGGCACCAAGATCCAGATCCCTTCGCAGGACAGCCGGGATATCGTGGCTGCCGCGACGAAATGCCTTGATGCCATCTGGCAGGAGGGTCATCGGTTTCAAAAGTGCGGGGTCATGCTAGGCGACTTTTACAGCCAGGGTGTGGCGCAACTCGGCTTATTTGATGAGTACAAGCCGCGGTCAAACAGTGAACAGCTTATGGCCGTGCTTGATGGGATCAACCACAGCGGAAAAGGGCGGGTGTGGTTCGCCGGACAGGGCATACAAAAGTCATGGGAGATGAAACGGCAGATGCTTTCACCGGCCTACACCACCCGCTTCAGCGACCTGATGCGCGTCAAAGTTTAAAGCAATGGATCACTGATCTGTTCGATTAAGTCAGCCCCGTTGTTCCTGATGTTGCCTACCTTCTTCGTGACCGGCTGCCACGTAAATTGTGCTGGGGGCAACGACTCCTTTTCTGCAATCTCAAGTGCCCTCTCAGGTAACGTATTGCCATCCAGCCATTCTAACGCTTGTGCACGGTCAAGAACGAGCGGGCGCCGGTCGTGGATATCGACCAACCCCTCATCGCTCGCGGCTGTCACGATAACAAAGCCATCTTCCTCCGGCGTTTCTGGCGCATCAGGGTGAAACCGGCTTATTGCAGCGAAGAACAGCGGTGTATGCGATGCGTGGTGGATGAAATAGGGTTGCTTGATCTTTGAGTCGTTCGCATCTTTTTTCCATTCATACCACCCGTCTGCCATGACAAGCGCGCGGCCCTGTTCGAAGAGCGGTTTAAACATCCGGCTCGTTGCGACGGTTTCTACCCTGGCGTTGATCATCGGTGGCCGCTTTGACTCCTTCGCCCAACCCGGCTGGTAACCCCACTTCACGGGATCGAGATAGATTTTATCATCTCGCTGATTGAGCAGGAGAACGCGCGTACCCGGCGTGACGTTGTAACGGCCGAGCGGGATATCATCAATGCCGCTGGCGAACGTTTTGTCAGGTGCCAGGACGTCGATGTAATGCGAGCGGGGCTCGTACTGAGTGAAACGTCCGCACATATCAGATCCTCCGTTATACGTTTTTTAAGTATAGCTTGCTGCCTTGACAGCGTGTCCGCCAGAAAGAGGTGGGGATGCGAGAACCTTATCTTTCAAAAGAAATAGGGAGGGATATCGCGCAAGTGTAAAAAGGAGGATAACTCAACAAGAGGCTGAAGCACGGGCGCAAATTATTTCGGCGGAAACTGCTCATACAACACTTCGCAGAGTGGGAAGAAATGCCACTCTGCTCTGGTAAGCGTCTGCAAGAATGCAATCTTGCGACATGAGTGCGCGTTCAAAATGCATTTCTCTTGGGCACTCGGTAATATTGTCATGAAGAGGGGGGCAGGTTCGAAAAAAAGGGGAAACACATCGCGGTATGTCCCTCTATCCCTTCATAATGAGGGAATAGAGGGACATACGAGCAGGGTCAGTCTGACGGATAGAGACCTATCGGCGTGTCCGTTGCATTAAAGCCGCGGTGTAGTGAGGGCGATCTTGCGGTTCAATGTTTCGCTAATGGTATCCACCAATGCTTTGGTATTTTCCTGCGTGCGGATCTTGCGGGGAATATCGATACTGAATTCATCTGTGAGGGTGCCGGGTGACCCCGTCAATAACAGCACGCGGTTGCATAGCATTACGGCCTCTTCAATATCGTGGGTCACCAGAATCATCGATTTCGTTTTGATGTAATGTTTTTCCCACAGCTCCAGCAGATCCTGACGCAGCTTATGGCCGGTATAAATGTCGAGTGCCGAGAAGGGTTCGTCAAGCAACAACAGCTGCGGTTCTACCGCCAGCGCCCGCGCAAACCCTATCCTTTGGCGCATTCCTCCGGATAGCTCCTTCGGATAGGCCTCCGCATAACCCGACAGACCAATCAGGTCGATCATATCGACCGTTCTGCGGTTCACCTCATTGGCCGGCAACCCTAATGCCGGCAGGCCAAAGGAGACATTCCCAAACACAGTGAGCCAAGGGAAGAGCGCAAACGTCTGAAAGACCATGCTGGTATCCGGGCAGGGGCCGGTCACCGGCTGGTCATTACACACAATGGAGCCAAAGCTGCTGTCGACCAACCCGGCAATCATCCGCAGTAAGGTGGATTTCCCTGAGCCAGACCTTCCCAGCAAGGCAACGATTTCATTTTCTCTGACGTCCAGATTGATATTATCCAGTACGCATTGCGTATGCTTATGTCCTTTCTGAAAAGATTTGGACACGTTTTTAATTTCTAAAACAGTACGAGTATTGTTCATGTCATATTCTCGGCTTTAATAGGTTTCTGAGCGAGTTAGTCAAATTTGAACCGCGTTTCTGCAAAGCGATAAAGTGGCTGCCAGATAAAAATCACGCACAGGGCAACCATAAAGCACATCGCAATACAGCCCAGCGCAGCCTCAGGATTCAATCCGGCATCGGTGGTGGTGGAAATGAATGCGCCCAACCCCTCCGTTTTCAGGGTGACGTCACCCCAATTGAGCACTTCAGCGGCAATGGCCGCGTTCCAGGCCCCGCCGGCGGCTGAAATGATGCCTGTCACGATGTACGGGAAAACGGCAGGCAAAATATACTTGCTCCACCACATCCACCCTTTCACACCAAAAACCCGGCTCACATCCACCATCTGACTTGGGATAACAGACGCCCCGGCAATCACGTTAAACAAAACGTACCATTGCGTGCCCAGCATGATCATTGGCACCGTCCAGGCATTGAGACTTTGGTGCCAGGTGATCAGAATGATGGTGACTATCGGATAGAAAACATTCGAAGGGATCGCTGCCATGATCTGAATGATAGGCTGGAAAAAACGCACCCACTTTGGCCGCAGGCCAATCCAAACGCCCAGCGGCGTGAAGATCACAATGCTTAACAGCATGGCGATGATCACCCGGGCCGCCGTCAGTCCCATCCATTCAGGGAGCTGTGAGAGGTACTGGAAGGGCAGATAACCCCACAAAAGATGACCGTAATACAAGCAGGCGACAGCAATCGCCAGATACCACAGGCTTGCCCACAGCCAGTTGAGTACCCCCAGAAAATTAAAGAGTCGATTCAACCCCAGCAGGTACCACGCTTTCGGCAAGGTAAACAGCCAAAACCGACTGAATGAGGCGCCCAGTTTGCCGAGCTGTTGACCCGTAAGCGAACGCTCCAGGCAATTATAAAACCAGGAGGTCGGCCGTTCCGCATAGGTGATATCCTCGTACTTAAACTGGCTGGCATAGCGCACCAGCGGGCGGAAAAGTAACTGATCAAACAGCACGATGTTCACCACCAGGGCCAGAACGCCCCACAGCACCCCGTGGATACTCCCCGCATCAATGGCATGACCCAACCACGATCCGATACCGGGTAGATTGACGTTATTGTCGCCAATCGTCAGCATCTCGGAGGCAATCAGTGCAAACCATGCCGCAGACTGAGACACCATGGTGTTCCAGAGCAACCCAGGGAAGGAATAGAGAAATCCCAGTCGCCAGAATCGCTGCCAGGGGTTGCACTGAAACGCGCAGGAGACTTCGGTGAGTTCGTTGGGGACAACGCGCAGCGTCTGATACATCGTCAGCATCATATTCCACGCCTGCCCGGTAAAGACGGCAAAGATGGCGAGCCCTTCAAGACCCATCACGCTGTGCGGATACAGACCCAGGAAGAAGGCGGTGGTGAAGGTTAAAAACCCAAGGAGAGGAACGGATTCCATGAAGTTGACGAAGGGCAAAATAACGCGGCGCATCGCTGCATATTTTGCAGCAAGTACAGCGAATACCACCGTAAAAAGTAATGAGAACACTAATCCAATCACCAGACGCAGGGTGGTACGTAAGGTGTAATAAGGTAAGTCTTTATAATCTTGAGTAATTGCCGGCATCGTACTCCCATCAAAAGGCGTATGCATACCTTGCCAGCCATAAATGAATAACCCCGCTAACAGACACAGTATTGAGATGATAATCACATCATCCAGGCCGAATTTTTTCCGGCCCATAATAGGATTGTTCTTCTGCATAATGTTAATTCTCAGTTGGAATTTTTATATCGATAAAAATCGATGAGCAGAGAGAATAGGGCGCAATTAACCCCTCCATAGCAATGGAGTTATTTTTACACCGTATTCAATTTAAAAAAGTATCCATTAGGGTAACAATTTAGACGTTGTTACCCTAATGCGTGTCACCCTCTCAGGGGAGAAGGCTATCGATGTGTGCTTTAACCGCACGTTGGTAATGGGTTGAAAAGTAATGCTTTAGAGTCAGGAACAACGGAAGGGTGCGCGGCGGCCGAATAGCCGGGGCTGTCATGCCTGCAGTGGCGAGCGTATCGCTAAGAGATGAAGAGCTTATCGTCTTCAGGAACATTGGGGAAATAAATTTTTTCAACAGCATAAAGCACCTCGATATAACAGCATCGAAATAAAGATAATCTTCGCCCGTCATTTATCGGGCTTGTGGCTCTGATTATCCTTACAGACACTGACCGGTGCTGAGGATAATCAGGGAGTGGTCGGAATACCCGACGGGGGTTCATCGTTTAACATACGCGTCCTCACTGGATTTATTATTAATTGTACCGGGATACTATCAGGGGAATATTAAACAAAACGTATATATGCACACAATTGGAGAGGATTTATCAGAGAGAATTTAATTCGAAAGGCTTTGCGTAGAAAAATAAAGAATACGTCGCTTTAGGGGGAGAACTGGCAGCAGCGCAACCGAACCGCTGCCAGTGGTGACGCTCAGACTGTTTACGAAGGTTTTTTCTTGGCTTTAGGTTTTGCAGCCGCCACAACCTTCACGGCTTTGACCGCAGGTGCCGGTTCTTTGGCACTGGTCGCCTCGATGAATTTATCGTAATACTCACGAGACAATCTGCGAATCGCTTTACCGATGTTGGCATAGTCATACTCATTGAGGTTGGCCAGCGACACACGCCATGACGGGTGCGGCGTACCAAATCCTTTGCCCGGCAGCAAGATAACGCCGGTTTCCTCGGCAAGCCTGAACAGCGCCTGATTCGGTTTTAGCCTTGCCATCATCCACTTCACAAAGTCGGCACCGTACATCTGGGTCGCCAGTTCTTCCATGTCCAGCAGGTGGTAGTAGCGCACCGAGTTTTGATCCTGCGGCATAGGCAGCCCCAGCTCGCGATACAATGCTTCCTGGCGGCGCAGTACGATACGCTTCATTTCGGCTTTGTAAGCACCCGGCTCATCCATCAGACAAAACAGTGAGAATAACGTCATCTGTGCCTGCACCGGCGTGGAAAGACCGGCGGTATGGTTCAGCGCTACGGTACGGCTGTCGGCAACCAGCCTGTCGATGAACTTGAGTTTGCGTGGTTCCGTGGTAATGGAGGAGTAACGGTGATCCAATTGCTTTTTCTTGGCCGCGGGCAAATTGGCGATAATATTATCAATGATGTTGTCTTCATGCGTCGCCACCACGCCCATACGCCAGCCCGTTGCCCCAAAGTATTTGGAGAACGAATACACCAGAATGGTGTTGTATGGACAGATCGCAAACAGAGAGACAAAGTTGTCGGCAAAGGTGGCGTAAACGTCATCAGTGAGGATGATCAGGTCTGGACGTTTTTTCACGATTTCCGCGATATAACGCAACGTCTCATCATCAATTCTCACCGCCGGCGGGTTGCTCGGGTTCACAAGGAAGAATGCTTTGACTTTCGGATCGAGTAATTTGTCCAGTTCAGCAGTGGTGTACTGCCACTTATTGGATTGCGGTGCATCGATGTGGATGGTCTTCAGGTTGTAATCACTGAGTTCCGGAATTTCGATGTAAGGCGTAAAGATCGGCATACCGAGGGCAATGGTATCGCCTTCGTTGATGACGTGGTTGGCCTTCAGGCTGGCGAACAGGTATGTCATCGCCGCGGTGCCGCCTTCCAACGCGTACATATCGAATTTGCCGACAAACGGATAGTTACCGACCATTTCATTGTGGATGTACTTGCCGACAATGACCTCCGTCATCTTCAACATGCGGTCAGGCACCGGGTAGTTACAGCCCAGAATCGCTTCGCACATCTCGTAAATGAAATCACCGGCATCCAGCCCCATCTGGTCGCGCACGTAGGAGACGGCGGCTTCAATAAAGCGCACGCCGGGATTCGTTTCATGCTGTTTGGCAAATAATTCGAATCTTGCCTCAATGCCTTCGCGTTTAGGGAATCCGCCGACATGATCCATATACATGTACGAGCGTTCGGCTTCGGTCATCGCAAATAAGCCAAACTGGAAAAAACCATGGCGCGGGGTGGTTGCAAGAAAGTTGGGGTTTCCGCGGCCTGCATTCAACATTAACTGATTGCTCTGCACCGCCTGATGCATCAGCGCATCTTTCAGTTCAAACGGGCTTAACAGCGCCAGCTTCTCGGGGTCGTCAAAATTCATGTCACTACTCCTTGCTGTATCATTAAGAACGTAATTTGCCAGCCCGGTTCGACCGGGACTGACGATTCGCAGAACAGTACCTGGTTATACAAATGCCACGACCAGCGGCCCCAGCAGGGTTAAAAATACGTTGGCCAGTGCGTAGGTGATGGCAAACGGAACGGTGGGAATGGTGTTCTCGGCTTTATCCAGTACCTCACCAAATGCCGGATTGGCGCTGCGTGTACCGCTGAGCGCACCGGCAAAAATCGCGGTGTTGTTGTAGCGCAACACATAGCGACCAAACAGCATGGTCAGCACTAACGGCAGGATGGTGACGACAACGCCAATAATGAGGATCTTAAGCCCCTGGCTTTCAACGGTTTGCACCGCCTGCAGGCCGGAAGAAATACCGACGACCACGACAAACGCCGCCAGACCTAAATCTTTCAATATTTGAACCGCCCCGGAGGGCATGTAACCGAATGACTGACGACGGGAACGGAACCAGCCAAACAGCAGGCCGGATAACAACGCACCGCCGCCGCTGCCCAGCGTCAGAGGGATAGAGCCGATTTTTGCGGTAAGCATGCCGACCAGCAGACCAACCACCAGACCTGCGCCCATATAAACGAAGTCCGTTTTGGCACTCGGCACGATGGCATGACCGGCTTTATCCACCACGCGTTTCACATCATTTTCAGCACCAAACACTGTCACCACGTCACCGAGCATCAGCAGGGTTTCAGGTTCCAGAGGCAGCGCT
The DNA here is from genome assembly GCF_003614975.1 of Rahnella bruchi. Taxonomy (GTDB): domain Bacteria; phylum Pseudomonadota; class Gammaproteobacteria; order Enterobacterales; family Enterobacteriaceae; genus Rahnella; species Rahnella bruchi. The sequence continues at coordinate 10,728 of NZ_QZWI01000018.1, forward strand.
TTGCCCTGACGGGAAATCTGCGACACGTACACACCGTGACGCACATCTTTCGCCACAGCCTCGCGGATATCGCCAAAGGTGCGTTTATCGAGCGCTTTATTGGTGATGACCACATCCCGCTTCTGCATGGTCAGTTCCATGCCTTCTTCGTCCTGCAATTCTTTGCCCAGACGCCCGGCGACCGCGACGATGGCAGAGCGACGTCCCACGACCAGCACGATATCGTCAGGTTGCAGCGGCATATCCGGAGTCGGTTCCATGATTTGCTTGCCGCGTTTCACGCGCTCAATGGTGAGCGGGATATCGGTGGTGTGTTCGAGAACCTGCACGGTATCCGTCGTATTGGCAGGCAGTTTGAAAATACGGCCAACGAGATCCGGGGCAGCCGCTTCCTGACCCGGCCCGTAAACACGAACCCCGGTCTGCAGGGCGTTTTCCGCTTTCAGCGCATCTTCTTTGATGGTGCGGCCCATGAATTTCGGCAGTAAGTTCACACAAACCAAAATCGCGCCGAATGACCCGAAGACATACGTGACAGCGTAACCAATCGCCACGTTGCCTTGCAGCCGTGTGACTTCCTCGGGAGCCAGCCCGAGTTTGGCAATGGCATCACCCGCGGTACCAATGATGGCGGACTGCGTCAGCGCACCGGCGGCAACGCCCGCGGCCAGACCTTTGTCCAGATCAAACCATTTCGCGAGCACCACCACGGTGAGCAAACCGGTGATGGCCAGCACCGCCGCCAGAATGATCTCTTTGATGGATTGCTTGCCCAAAGACCGGAAGAAATCCGGTCCGCTTTCATAACCCACCGCGTAGATAAACAGGGCAAACATGACCGATTTCACCCCGTTATCAATTTCGACACCCACCTGACTGACTAATACCGCCACCAGCAGCGAACCCGCGACCCCACCCAGCTGAAACTTACCAAACTTGATTTTGCCAATGTAATAGCCCGCCGCGATGGAGAAAAACAACGCAATCTCGGGGGATTTTTGGAACAATTCGTGTAACCAGTTCATGTGCGTACCTCAGTTACAGGGATAATAAAAATGAACGACTAAAGAGGCTGAAGCGAACTGGCCAGCCCGACAATTAACGGCCCCATCAGGGGCAGCACAACGTTGGAAATCGCGTAAGTAATGGTGTAACCCAGCAGCGGTGTGGAATTTCCACACGCATTTTGTATGGCGCTCAGTGCAGGCGTGCTGCACTGTTGTCCGGCGATCGCACCCAGTAACACAGGCGCGCGGAGCTTAAGCCAAAAATGGCCGACGACCAGTGAGACGGACGCCGGAATAATCGCGATAGCCACGCCGAGCAGGGGCAGCGTGATGCCGTATTGCATGATGAGAGAGAGCGCCTGCGGGCCGGATGACAACCCGACACCGGCGATAAATCCGGCAAGGCCAAGGTCTTTGAGCAGCGTCAGGGCATCACCATTGACCGAATGCAGATCGGCGCGGCGGGCGTGATACCAGCCCATCACTAATCCGACGATCAACACGCCGCCGCCGGTACCCGCGGAGAAATCAATGCCGCCAATGTTCAGTTTGAAACTGCCAAGCCAGGTGCCCAGCGCAATCACCAGCCCGACGATCGCCAGATTACTGGCCAGCTTATCGGGCATCATTTTGCCGATTTTGCTCAGCACCGGTGCCGCCAGCGTGGCGCGGCCGGGATTAGCATCATAAATTTGCAACACGTCGTGAACCTGCAAACGGGTGGCGGGAAGCGCGGGTAACATCGCGTCGCCACGCAAAACGGCAGCCACATGCACGCCTGTCGGCAATTCCAGGTCGCGCAGTTCGCGGTTAGCCATCGTCGGTTCGAGTAGGATCACATGGTAAGTGTCGAGGGCGGCCGTGAGGGAATTGGTATCGGCGACTTCGCTGCCCAGGATCCTGGACATTTCAATGACCGTTCCGCGATATCCCACCAGCAAAACCTGATCGTTCCTGCGAAGCCGGAGGGAAGGGGAAAGCGCCAGCGTGCGGCCGTTGCGCTGTACGCGCACAATGCTGCTTCCCTGACCCAGGCGTTGCTGGAGGTCGTCAACACTTTTGCCTGCTCCGGCCTGAAGCCGGTAAACGCGCCCGACCACCGTAGGCAATGCGGAGATGCCTTCCGCATCGACCTGGCCACCCATTTCCCTCCACAGTTTCTCGGCGTCTTCGCGCAGATTGGTGCGCATAATCAGCGGGAAAATCTGACTGGTGACAATGACAATGGTGATAAGACCGCAGATGTAGGTGATGGAATAGGCGGTGACGACGTTGCCTTGCAGACGAATGATTTCGCTGGCAGGGAGGTTAAGGCGGGAAATCGCATCGGTTGCGGTACCGACTACCGCAGATTCGGTCGCCGCACCGGCCATCATACCCGCTGCCGTGCCCGGATCCAGATGCATCACGACGGTGGCGGTCAGAACCAGCCCGAGCACCACCACGACCTCAATCAGACAAAAAAGGCCTAGCTGGATATTTTTGGCATTCAGATTGGCGAAGAATTGCGGGCCTCCGCTGTAACCCAGCGCAAAGATGAACAGCATGAAGAAGATGTTTTTGATGTCAGCATCGACGGGAATATTCAGCTGACCAATGAATAATGCGGCAATCAGTGTTCCGCATACACCGCCGAGCTGGATCGGCCCCAGACGAATTTGCCCGATGGCATAGCCCAATGTTAATGCCAGAAAAATGGCCAGACCGGGCACTGTTTGTAACGTCTGTGTTATGAAGGTGATCAAGTTGCCAGACATTGAAAATCCCTGGGTGATGAGGTGATCCCGACTGAAGAAGGTGATGGCACCTTCAGGTGACAATATTGTTAATCAAATGTTTTTTCTGATGCCTTAACGAAATATAGCAGAGGTCTGAGTAATAGAAAGAAAGTCGCGAAATGTGTCCAGGAACAGTCTTTTTGACGGGAGACGTTACGGCGATGTAACCCCGCAGAGTAAGTATGGTCATTGTCTCCCTTATGGCCAGATGTTATCCCCGGCTTATTTCTGTGATTTGAATAAGGTCATGCGAATGTCGTGAAAGGTTGAAAATGAACACTCACACCTGGCAGAAACAGACAAACCCGTTTAATAAATAATCCGGTCCAAAACGGTCCCTGGATAACAGCGATAACGCCATTCCCCTTAGCAAAGAAACGCCTAGTTTTAACTGGTTAAATTCATGGACTAATCTGCCAAATATTTAATCCTCTGATGCTCTGCAAATTAATAACAGCCCTTTTAAATAAAGTGGGGTTTTATAACAAAAAATAGTGAGGGCGCCATGAGCGTAAATACCATTGTCAGCGCTAACGCGAGAAGCAGCACGGAGCGATTAAGTTTCTTTGAAAAAGTGGGGTTTGCATCAGGCGATGCCGCCTGTAATATGTTGTTTAACCCCATAACCATGTTTCTTTCCTTTTTTTATACCGACATTTTCGGTCTCGCCCCCGGTATCGTCGCGGCCATCTTTTTGGTGGTAAGAATATTCGATGCGATTTTTGACCCGCTGTATGGCGCATACATGGACAAGAAAATCACCCGCTGGGGACGGTTTCGTCCCTGGATCATTGGGTGCGCGATCCCCTTTGCCTTAAGCTGCATGCTCATGTTCTACACACCCGCCTTCGAGGGCACGAGCAAGGTCGTGTATGCTTTTATTACCTACCTCGTCTTGTCGCTGCTGTATTCCGGTGTGAATATGCCTTACTGCTCACTGGGTGGTGTCATTTCTACAAACTCACAAGAACGGGTGTCATGTCAGCAATTTCGCTTTCTGGGCTCAGGCATTGCAAGTTTATTTTGCACCCTGACGCTGCTCCCACTTGTGGCTTATTTTGGTCACGGGAATAAACAAGTAGGATTTTTTTGGGTGATCACCGTATTTGCGGCGATTTCAGTCGTCCTATTCTTCTTTTGTGCACTCACGACAAAGGAACGCATTATTCCGCATGACTACAGTGAGACGAAATTATCGACCATGCTACGGGAAGGATTGAAAAACGATCAATGGATCGTTTGCATGGTGGCTATGTTTCTTGATTGTATTCCCTCCTTTGTTCGCGGCGCAGCTTGTATTTACTTCGGTAAATACGTCATGCACCTCGATGACATGCAGACGACCTTTTTTTTAGCACTTTCTGTGGTATCCGGCATGGTGGGGACATTCCTCACACCCTATTTTACTGTGCGGTGGGATAAAGTCGCCGTTTATAAGATCACCAAATTTTTGGCGATGCTAATAACGCTTGGGTTTTACTTTATCCCCGCCAGCAATATCACCGCGGTATTCGTGTATTTCTTTATCCTGTCTGTTGTCCATCAAATTGGTTGCCCCATTCTTTGGACGTGGATTGGCGATGTGGATGATTACGGCGACTGGAAAATGGGCATGCGCTACAGCGGCATTTGCGCATCTGGCAACTTGTTTACCCTGAAAGTCGCTTTGGCCGTGGGCGGGGCTATTGTGGGCGGTGTGCTTTCACTGACGGGATACCAGGCCGATGCAGCCACCCAAACTCCGCAGGCCATTCATGGCATCTATGCATTGATGGTCTGGATACCTGCCGTGGCGTATGTGATCAGCGTGGTGAATGTCCATATGTTTTATAAATTAAACGCCAGTCAGATGGACACTATCGAGCGCGATCTTTTTCTTCAACATTAAATAGGGCAGACATGCCATGACACACCTTAAATTTCTATTTCAGAAAGAGAATTATATCGATGCCGTGGACCCTGCGCTCTATGGATCATTCATAGAGCACATGGGGAGGGCAGTCTATTCGGGGATTTATGAGCCTGGCCATAAATCTTCGGATGAAAAGGGATATCGCGAAGATGTAGCCAAACTGATCAAAGAGCTCAATATCTCGACGGTACGCTATCCTGGTGGCAATTTCGTTTCTGGCTATCACTGGCGAGATGGTATCGGACCTCAAGATCAGCGACCTGTGCGGTTAGACTATGCCTGGTTAACGAAGGAAACGAATCAATTTGGTATTCATGAGTTCGCTGAATGGGCGGAGAAAAATAGTATAACGCCCATGATTGCGGTCAATCTGGGAACGGGGACACCTCAGGAGGCGGGGTACTTCATCGAGTATTGCAATGTCAAAGAAGGGACGACGTTAAGCAATTTGCGCCAACAACATGGCCGCCACAAACCCTATGGTTTCAAGCTTTGGTGTCTTGGCAATGAAATGGATGGTGCCTGGCAGACCTGCCATCTCGATGCTGAAGATTATGTGAAAAAAGCACGTGAAACAGCAAAGATCCTTCGCTGGGTTGACCGCGATATCAAACTGGTCGCCTGCGGGAGTTCAAGCTCTTTGCAACACACTTTCCCGGAGTGGGACCGTATTGTGCTCGAAGGGTTATACGAGCAGGTCGACTACCTTTCCTGTCATCACTATTTTGAAAACCGCACCGCAAACCCTCAAGACTTTTTGGCTTCCTTTGTGCAAATGGATAACTTTATCCATACCATTGTCGCCACCGCCGATTATGTGAAAGCCAAACTGCGCTCCAAGAAAACGATGATGATTTCATTTGATGAGTGGAACATCTGGTCGATTGATGGAGAACCTTGGCAAGACTATTTCACAGATCACAAGCGTCTGTATAAAGTCGCGCCACCCATTCTCGAGCAGCGTTACACGTTCCTTGATGCACTCGTTTTTGGGGGGTTGATGTGCTCGCTGATTAATCATTGCGATCGGGTCAAAATGGCATCACTGGCACAGCTCGTCAACGTCATAGCACCCATTTTAACGAAACCCGGTGGCGAAGCGATCAAACAAACAATTTTCTGGCCTTTCCAGATGGTGAGCCAGTTTGGTCGAGGGGTTGCGTTACGGTATTTTGCGCGAGTACCGGTAATTGATACCGTCCACGGCACGTCGAAAACGGTTCAAAGCGCGGCCGTTTTTAATGAAGAAACACAGCAAATTGCCTTCTTTGCGCTTAATACGGATCCCGAAAAGGCATTTGATGTCACCTTCAACTTAGAGGATTTCGGGGTTACCTCTATAGAACGTCACGTTGCCTTGTACGGAGATGAGCTGGATGCATGCAATACTTTCGAACAACCCGACAATGTGATCCCTAAAATACTCCCCCTTTCGGACGAGGGAAGGATAAACAAACAAGTTTCATTGCCGTCATTGAGTTGGAATATGGTGGTTCTGAATGTGAATCAATAATGTTAAAGAAAACTCAAGTGGAGTACCCCGTTCCGGTAGAGATTTTCTGTCCTCACGGTGAGGCCTTTTCGAAGGCCTCAGGGCTGACGCCACCAAGATGACTGTGACGTCGGGTTCGGTTGTAGAACACTTCAATGTTATCGAAGTTATCCGCCCGGGTCATGTCCCGGGTTTTATATATTCGCTTTCTGGTAGCCAGCGCTCGTGCCGACTTTCAACATAAATTATTTCGCGCAATTTTTGACGAAAACCAAACGGTAATTGTCGAGACACAAAAGTGGCAAACATGATCAAAAATCACAGACCGGCATGTTCTATCTGGAACGCTGGCTGGACTGGATTTATGACAAAACTGGGCGAGGGAGTTCAATACCACACGGCAGACCATTCTCAGAGGGAAAGTGGCGCATCCCTGATGTTAAGTTGCTCTCCTTTGTTTCACCTATGGCAACAGTGGATTACTTAGCCAAAGATGCCAAGATACCCATGAATCCCCATATAAATCCCTACGCATCCAATAAGAGCACTTGAAAAATAAGGTATTTTTCTTCCAATGTTCTTAAAACCACCCCAGCGCTTTGCGACCTGGCGGACACTCAACGCAGCACCAACACCGACAGTGACCAGCGTCAGTGCAAGCCCAATGCTGAAGCAAACAACCAGTGTTGCTCCTAAAGTTAAAGCTTTAAGCTGGATGCAGATTAATAATACGGTAATTGCAGCAGGACAAGGAATAAGCCCTCCAGTCAGGCCGAATAACAGGATCTGTCCGTTCGTGACTTTATTTTTGGTAAAGCGCCGATTGATGTCCTTTGCATGTGCCAGCTCATGAGCATCCTGAAATTCATTAGAATCTATATTCAGGCCTGCCAGAGAAGAGTGATCATGTTCGTGTTCATGGTAGACAACATCATAATCATGGACATTGCCCCGATGGCCTAACGAAAGACGAACTCGAAAGTTATGAGGTTCTGGGATCGGCAATCTGGATTCTAAATATTCACCTTTATCAATAAATTCAAAAAGCTGTAAAAACGTAGTTGCCTCTCGGATTGTGACTAACGAAACCTCGCGGGCTGCCCATTTTGTGCCACTGAGCGTACGTAACCGCCAATGTGGGGACTCATCTTCTTCAAAGATGGATAACTCAACTTTACCGTGACCGGTATCTATCAGACGTGACTCGTCATGATGAAGGTGTTTTTCACTTTCCTGCATCCCTTCCAGCCAGTTTTTTTCACCTTTCCAGGTCCGCCAGAACATCCAGATAGCAGTGCTGAGGATGATGACTGCGGAAACCAACTGTAACCAGGGTTCGGCAGATTCGGCGGTGAACTTATTGCTCAAATACATTCCGCCGAATGCAATCAACCACACGATCGCGGTATGTGAAAGGGTTGCTGCCAGTCCAAGCATGACAGCCTGCCGGATAGTGCCCCTGATAGCGATAATAAAGGCCGCCATCATGGTTTTAGAGTGCCCGGGCTCCAACCCATGAAGAGCACCGAGTAAAATTGCACTGGGAATGAAGAACCAGGTGTGTCCTTGCTGCATAAGGATTGTAAATTCATTCATGATAATAATTCTTAGTAAGAAGTGGCGATTGGAATTATACTCCCCCCCAGTAGTATATACTACCCCCCAGTAAAATGATGATGCTACACTTCAGAGAGAGTTTTTTTGTTCAATGAGGTTTCAGGATGTCGCATACGATCCGTGATAAACAAAAAATCATAGCCCGCACAAACAAGATTCAGGGGCAGGTGGTGGGGTTGAAAAAAATGCTGGATGAACCTCATGAGTGTGCCGCCGTATTACAACAGATCGCAGCAATACGTGGGGCAGTGAATGGATTAATGCGGGAGGTAATTAAGGGGCATCTGACAGAACATATTGTTCATGAAGTTGAGGAAAAGAAACGAGAAGAAGATCTTGAGGTCGTGCTGAAAGTGTTGGATTCCTATATTAAGTAATCGCACCAATCGCCCGTTTTTGAAACAGTGCTTTTTATTTGCTTTCTTCTCTGACACGTTAAAATACCAAATGAAACCATGTGTTACCACCACGTGTGGTGCACATCCTGCACAAAAAGCAGGCTTATTTTAAGATGTTATTCGTTTTCCAAGCGGCAACCATTATCAATTAAAGATATCGTTCAGCAGAGGGAGACAAGTTACCCCCGAAATGATTTACCCGTTGTGTCTAGGCGGAGGCGGCAGGGGTGATAGCCCAGACCCTCAGTTTAGATCTTGCGAAATTACGCGATGGCGTTCTGATTAGTGTGGAAGCGGCGGGCAGGTATCGGTATTTTCGTCTTGCCGGCCCTCACATAGCCCAGTTGCTTGAAAATTTGGCCTCCGTCGGCCCTGTCGCTTCTTAATGGCAGACAACCCCCAGTCCGGCTGCCAAAGAACTTCGCTTTGCGCGGTGCTGTTATGCTCATCTTGCGGGTCAGACTGGTATTGCTATTACTCAGGCCATGGTTGACCGCAATCTGCTCGAAAAAGCCGGGAACTTGCATTATTACGTCACTGACGCCGGGGTAACTTGGTTTGAAATGCAGGGGATAGCACTGGCATGTGCGAAGGAAGGCAACGTTCTGTGCAAACGTGTCTCGACTGGACAGAACGACAGCCTCATATTTCAGGCACAGTGGGCGCGAAGCTGATGCAAATGTTTCTAAACCGCCAATGGTTAAGCCGACAGCCCGCGACTCGGACGTTGAGAGTCACTTCTCAGGGACGTAAAGCCTTTGAACAGCATTTTGGTCTTAAAGCCTTTGCCTTACTCAAAGGGGCACTGGCGAGTCAGAAGAAGTGAAACTCAGGGGGGAGGGTGAAAACGGCGGTAACGCCCCGTTACCGCCGCTTTACCGTATCAGGCGGTATGCAAGCCCCTGCTACACAGAAATCATATCAGAGAAAATAAAGGCGTGGGTGACTTTAAGACACTACCAGACTCGCAATTTCCAAGCTTGAAAATAGTGCGAAAAATAATAATAGCTATTTGGGACAGGTGAATGAAATGAGTCAGAATACCTAAAGGCGATGAGTCATGTCATCGATGCAGTTTGTCTTGAAATAGTAATGAACTCCGCCCTTTTATGAACAATACTACTTTGTATTGAAGACTATTTTTCAGATGGTCATTCTCCGACTATGGAAGGATTGAGAGGTTTCGGCGTCATGAGTGTGGCGAAAGAAAGATAGCCGAAATTTAAATGTTGATTGGAGCGCACTTTAAAAGTGGCTTGCTGTTTCACACCAAGATATTGAGATGAGTTTTTTCAGGGTAAATCTAAGTTTCGCCATCATGAATATAAAACGGATATACGATGAGCTCTGTTTGTGAGTTTATCTTAACAGGATGATTGCGATTGCTCTCCTCAGTGCTAATAGGATAAGCGTCCATATTAAAACAGGCTTGGAGCGTCAAATAACTATCTGATTTGCAGTTGATATATTTTTAATTCACATGACTTATTTATAAAACGCTGTGAGTGTAATAAGAGCCTTGCGCATTTATTAAAGGCATATTCCCATGATTTAATTATTAGGGTTTTACGCATATTAATTGAGTGTTATCACTTATAGGAATGATAATGATATTAGGCACCTTAACTAAAAAAGCATTGCCAGTGGCCTTGTCAACAATACTTCATCATCTGGATGAGTCAGGGCTGGAAAAAATATTTCGTCTCGGAGCAAGGATTTCAAAGGACAGTAAAGAGGATTTACTTTCATTAGCTAAAATGTGCCATGACCACGATCCCATGGTTAAAGGCTGGATCCAGGCAATCAAAAAATTAAATCCCGCTTCACGCAATAAGCTCATTTCAAATCTTATTTTTAATCACATTGTCGAAGGCACGGCCTTGCGTGATGCGGCAGGCGAGGAGTTTGAAACACACATTCCCTTTTTAATATTAATCTCCCCTACCTATGAGTGCAATCTGGAGTGTAAAGGATGTTACTCCGCATTATATGGCAACAGATATCATTACACGGAAGAGGAGATATTCAATATCGTTCAGCAGCTCTATGACCTTGGCGTTCGCTTTTTTACCTTCACGGGTGGCGAACCCTTTGTTTATAAACCCTTAATGAAGGTGTTTGAAAAATTCAGTGACTGTTATTTCATGGTCTTCACGAACGGTACGCTGTTAACGGAATCTCGCGTCGATAAACTGGCCAAACTTGGGAATGTGGCGGTCACCATATCGATTGAAGGGGATGAGCTCATGACAGACTGGAGGCGGGGAGAAGGGACATATCAAAAAATCATCACGGCGTATGAGCGGCTCAACCGAAGAGGCGTTTTATGCGGGGCGTCTATCATGGCGACCTCCAAGAATCATGATCAAATTATCAGCCATGATTTTTGGGACTTTATGATCAACGACCTGGGGATTAGCTATTCCTGGGTATTTCAATATATGCCAATGGGGCGAGATGCCGCGTTTGACCTTGTCCCGACAGCCCAGCAACGGTATGAACGTTTTCATTTTCTAGAAGCGCTCCGTCAATCCGGACGTTTAGCCTTTTTGGCCGATTTCTGGAACCACGGATTCTTAGTCAATGGGTGCATGTCAGGGGGAGCCAACTACCTCCACATTAATGCCAAGGGAGGCGTTGAACCCTGCGTATTTCAGCCCTATTCAGTGGATAATGTCCGCGAAAAATCCATCGTGGATATCCTTAAGAGCCCCTTCTTCGAGGGCTATAAAAAACAGATCCCCTTCAATGATAACCTCATGCAACCCTGTCCGATTATTGATAATCCGCAAAAGTTCAGAGAGCACATCCAACAGCATCATGCCACTCCCCAGCATGAAGGTTCGGACAGCTACTTCAAGTTCTCACATGAATTGGATGCACTTTCAAAAGAATGGGAGAAATATGCCATTAAAATATGGAAGGACGAAGGCTACGGCGAGGCCTACCATGCTGAACACGGAACCTATACCGTGACCAAGCCGGAATGAGAAAAAGATTTTTCCGCAGAGTAGTCAGTAGCTGCATGTGTTTATGAACGATATAAGAAGATTATATTATTGATTCTGTAATCCGGTAATCCGGTAATCCTATGAGCCAGTAATCCTTAGCTGTTGTGACGTCACTGAGGAACCTCTTACAAGCCCCTGCGTTTACCGGATACAGCCTATCTGGGGCTGCCAACGTATGTTGGCGATACAGCTCACTCACCGAAAGACATGGCGTGATACCTACGCGGTATTGATGCATAAGTCGGTGATCCCGCAGACCGTCAGGCGCCGTTCTCTGTGCAGTACATGCAAAAAACAGGTCAGAACGGCCATCAAACCTCCCGCCACTGAACCGCCATCTGCCTAACTGTGCACAAGCATCTTCTTCGCTGAGCGCAACCCCCATGTTGTCGAGGACTGCTTTGGATTTTATCAAATAGTAATGATAATCATTTGCATTAACTTGTGGCAAATGATAACTGTATTAAGAGAAGCGTGAACACAGCGTCAGGTTTTTTGGCGTCTGCATTTCTCGCGATGCGGCGAAAAAGGGGGGGGGACTACCGACGAAGTTGCCGTTCTCCCAGGCAGACGGTGCAGTTGAGGTACGGTCAGTGTTGCAGGTGGCGGTAAAGGACCCTGGCAGAGAGGGCCGGTATTACGGGGAAAGGAGAGCAGTGAAGGATATGAAGACTGATGAATTTGTGCTGGAGGTGGAAGGCCTCAGCCTTCTCTCGCCTGAGCATAACCTGATACTGGATAATATAACTTTCAGCCTGAGGGCGGGAGAGAAAATGGCGGTGATTGGGCCAAACGGAAGCGGAAAAACCAGCCTTCTCCAGGCACTCATTCGCGAAAAGCGTCCTGACAGCGGCACCATTTTACTCAGGGGCCAGCCTCTGAATACGCGGTCTGCTCTCGACTGTGCCAGAGAAATCGCGTTTCTTTCACAAAGTGACATCCCCGATTTTCGTCTGTCCGTTGAAGAATATGTCTCACTCGGCCGTTTGCCTTATTTCGGCCAATACGCGTCTTCGGACGGCGCCCATATTGTGGCGCAGGTGATAAAGGACATGGGTCTCACCGCGTACAAACACCGCCTGATGGGGGAGGTATCCGGTGGACAGCGGCAACGTGCTGCCCTCGGCAGAGCGCTGGCACAATCGCCCTCAATCTTACTTTTGGACGAACCTACCAACCATCTTGACCCGCCGGGCCGGACAGCGCTGCTTTCGCTGGTCAAAAGCAAAAATATCGCAGTGATTGCGGTATTGCATGATTTAACCGCAGCGGAAGCATTCGCCGACCGGATCCTGGTGCTCAACGAAGGAAAGCAGGTGAGTGATGATATTCCCGAGTCCTCCTTGCAAAACCAAGTCATTTTCCCGGTATTCGGCATGCACAGTTTCCGTGTCGCGCATCCCCACGAAGGGAAAATGTTGCGCGTTTTTGAAGTGCCGAGCGGTTCTTAAGGATAGAGGTCAACAATGAAACGAATAGGGTTACTCATTATCTTTCTTTCAGCAGGCTTTTCGGTCAGCGCGACGTCATACCCCATAATCATTGATAACTGCGGAAAACCGGTCACTTTCACCCACGCCCCTCAGCGCGCGGTGATCAATGATATCAATATGGCCGAAATGGCCTTTGCACTGCACTTGCAGGATAAAATTGTCGGGCTAACCGGTATCACCGGCTGGTACAAGCTGACGCCGGCATTCCGCAAAGCCATGGGTACCCTTCCGGAACTGGCGCCAAAATACCCTTCGCTGGAAACATTAGTCGCCGCCGAACCCGATTTCTTTTTTGCCGGCTGGAATTACGGCATGAAAATCGGCGGGGACGTGACGCCAGAAAAATTAGCCCCTTTTGGCATTAAAACCCTCGTACTCAGTGAAAGCTGCATACAGGCCGGCGTACGTCCCCAGAAAGTCAGTATGGACCTGCTTTATCAGGATGAACTGACGCTGGGTACCCTGTTTGATAAACAAGAAGAAGCCCGCGCGCTGGTCAATAACTGGAAGCAACAACTGGCGGCGCTACCTGCGAAACCTGCGGGCAGCCCTGCGTTGAAAGTGTTCGTGTATGACTCTGGGGAAGATAAACCTTTCACCAGTGGCAAATACGCGATGCCGACGGCCATCATCGAAGCGGCGGGTGGCCGAAACGTGATGGATATGCTTCCCTCCGGATGGACAAGCACGTCCTGGGAGACCGTCGCGACGACAGATCCTGATTTGATTATCCTCCTGGACTATCAGAACGGTGCAGGTGCACCCTCGCTGCGAGAGTTTCTGGAGCATCACCCGCTCATGAAGCAAACGACGGCTGTGAGACAACATCGTTATCTTAAATTACAGTACGCTGAGCTGACACCCGGTCCTGCCAATATCCCTGCTGTACAAAAGCTCGCTCACGCGCTTTACGCCCCGGAGCATCCATGAGCAGCGTGGCAAAGCGGCTTGCGCTGATTGTTCCGCTTTTCTCGTTAATCCTGATGGGGCTGCTGTTTTTGAGCCTTGGGCTCGGAAGTGTCGCGCTGTCATGGCATGAGGTTTACGCAATACTGCGTGGCAGTCATCTGCCAGGCATGCTCGATACGATAGTCATGGATTTGCGCTTGCCCCGGGCTTTACTGGCCATATTGACCGGCGCCGGTTTGGCCATCACCGGTGCATTACTTCAAACGACGGCACGCAATGAACTCGCCGATCCGTTTCTTTTCGGTCTCTCGTCAGGTGCCTCCGCCGGAGCGGTTCTCGTCATCACCCGCTTCGGCGACGTGCTGGGGGACATGACGCTGCCGATATCAGCCTTCTCGGGGGGCATACTTTCCGCTCTGGCGGTCATGATAATGTATCGAGTGAGCCGGATACGGCGCGCCGAACAGCTCATTGTGTGCGGCCTTGCCGTTTCATTCCTCTTCAGCGCACTGACGAGCTATCTGATTTTCTCTGGCGATCAGCGTGCCGCAAGTTCCGCTTTATTTTGGTCCCTTGGCGGTCTGGGTCTGGCGAGATGGGATAACCTCTTTATCCCGTGTTTAAGTCTGCTCATGCTCGGGGTCTTTACGGCATGTCGCTGGCGTTCGCTCGATAGCCTGCTCGCGGGCGAACAAACCGCGCGTTCTATGGGCGTGAACGTCTCGCGTTTAAGAACGGAGACATTCATTTGCTGCGCGATCTCAACGGCGTTTCTCGTCTCCCTGACGGGGGTGATTGGATTTGTTGGCCTTATGGTGCCTCATCTGGCGCGACGCGTTGTCGGCGTGAGGCACAGTATTGTCATCCCGATATGCGGTTTATTTGGGGCAATCTTGTTAACCGGGGGAGATATCCTGAGTCGCAGTCTCATACAAAATCAGGAACTCCCGGTCGGCATCATTACTGCTGGTGTCGGGGGCGCTTTTATTATTTCTATGCTCATACGAGGGAAATAATGTTTAAAAGGACATGCTCATACGGTGTGAGGCGATAAAAGTAATGCAAATGTGACAGGGAGTATGTTTAACCCCCTGTGAAAAAGTTCCCCATCGCAAAGCATGCCCATTTATTTAACAGCAAGCTGAGGGGAAATGATTAAATAAATACTTTTACTATTGTTATCTTAAAAGTAACCCTATTCTTTATGAAGGGTGACTTAATATCTATGTCTATCTAAAGGTTTCTGGGGGAGGGGTGACTGCGGTTTGTCTTTTTCAGGGAAATAGGATAAGCGCCTTAGTGAGTTCCAGGCGATATTGCGTTGCCAATCTTCAAATCTCTGGGTGGTGGCAATGGTCTGCCATGCGCGGATCGCCCTGCGAAATAACCCTTTCTTTTCGAGCCAGTATGCATTGTTTTTTAATGTTTCGAAGTCAACCATATCCATAGCCTCATCGGTTTAGTGTGAATTCCTATCAGAACAGTAATCGTAAAAAGAGGGGGGCGAACACTACCAGGCAGACACCGGAAAACATCATCACCAGACTTGCTACCACCCCTTCTTCTTTTCCCATTTCATAAGATCTCGCGGTGCCCGCCCCATGCGATGCCCCGCCCAGACCTGCACCCCTTGCGGCAGCATGCCGAATAGATAGCAGCAGAAAAATCGCGTCACCCACGGCCACGCCCACGACACCCGTCAATACCACAAAAAAGGCAGCCAGATTAGGCTCGCCGCCGAACGACTTCACCGCAGCAAGTGCAAAGGGTGTCGTCACTGAACGTACCGCCAAACTGCGTTGCACCAGGTCCGGCAGATAAAATAAACGCGCCAACCATACCGAGCTGGTGACAGCCAGGACCAAGGCCGTCACAACGCCTGCGGCAATGGATTTCCAATGCAGGCGGATCATCGCCATATTTTCATAAACAGGGACCGCAAAAGCGATGGTCGCCGGCCCCAGCAACCACACCAGCCAGTAAGACTCAGCAGAATAGTCAGCCCAGGAAATTTTTATGGTCAATACGAAAATTACCAGTATTGCGGGCGTAAAAACCAAAGGCATAAAGAGTAACGTATGCCATTTTTGATAGAGCTTTTTATTTAAAATATAAATCACAAATGTGACAACCAGGCAGAGTAGCTGCACTTTCTGAATATGTCCTAGCATTTTTCTCTTTTCCGTAATTCATATTTAAAGACTTTATCTACAATATAAGCCGTAGCCGATAATACAATCGTGGTGCTAAGGACGATAACCACTAGAATTCGGATTCCCTCATTCTCAAGAATGTCGAAATAATTGATAATGGCGACGACGGCAGGAATAAAGAACAGCAGCATTTCTGAAAGCAGTAAAGATGAACCCCGTCTCACATAGCGTACGGGGATCACCTTCGTAAGCATCGCGACAAATAAAATCACCATACCGACAATATTCGCTGGCAAGGGTATCGATAATGTCTCCACGATAAATACGGAGAGTAAAAATAAAAGAATATAAAAAACAACCTGAATACAGGTTTTACATGTATTTATCATAAAAATGATGACGTGTTCTGGAAAGAAGTTGCAGAAAGCTTATCACTTTCCCTATCATTCTATAAATGAATAAAAAGAATCCAAAACATTCCACTTTGGAATGTTTTGGATGGGCGGGCCAGGTATGCCCCTGCACGCAGCTAGGGGTTTAAACGGTGATTTTACGTCGGACAAACAGACCGTAACTCAGGGCACCCATGAAGAGCAGAGCCGCGCCGAGTAAAAACACATTCGTAAATTTTCCCGTCATATCGAGGATGATACCGGTCATAATCGGTGCGAGTGCGGCACCGAGGAAACCACCGAAATTTTGGATCGCACCGAGGGAGGCCACCTGGTCTTTTGGCGCAATATCGCTGGCTAATGTCCAGAGAACACCCTGTGGCATCTGGGAGAAGAAGTATCCCAAGGCAAGAAGGCCAATCGCGACAGGCGTGCTGGAAACAAACGGAATAGGCGCAACAAAACAGGCTGCCAGCAAGGCTCCCAGCACAATGGGGATTTTTCGTGAGGTGATAGCCGCAAATCCGCGCTTCACTAACGTGTCGGAAATGAGTCCGCCCACCAGGACGCCAAGAATACCGGCGAGGAAAGGAATAGAGGCGATCCACCCGGTCGCTTTGAGGCTAAATCCCAGTGAGGTTTCCAGGTAGCTCGGCAGCCAGGTCAGATAGACCCAAATCGTGAACATAATGGAGAAGTTCCCAATCACCATGGCCCAGGTCGCCGGGTAGCGGAACAAAGCTCCCCAACTGGATTTCGAATTTTCACCTCTTTGTGGGATCGACGCATGGCCTGCATGCAACAGTGCGTATTCACGCGCATCAGGATCCCGATAAAACTTCCACCACGCGAATAACAGCGGCACGCCCATTACACCAATGGCGACAAACATCCCCCGCCAGCCTAAGGTGATCAGAAGAATCGTCAAAATGGGGGGCGCTATGGCATTGGCAATCTGCGAACCCGTGTTAATGATGGCACTGGGCAAACCCCGTTCATTTTCCCCAAACCAGCTGTGGATAATCTTTATGCCTGATGTGAAAAACGGCGATTCGGAAATGCCGAGCATCATGCGCAGCCCATAGAAAAAGCTGTAACTGTTTACAAAGGCCGCCAGCACGCTGAAACCCGACCACAAACAGAGCGCGGCTGAGAACATGCGTTTAGGACCAAATTTATCCACCAGCCAGCCGGCCGGTAAATTTGCCAGCGCGTAAGGCCATAAAAAGGCCGATAAAAGCAGGCCCATTTCTGTTTTAGAGAATCCAAATTCTGCGGCAATGGTGGTGTTGGCGATGCTCAGGTTGGCGCGATCCAGATAATTTACAATGGCCGCCAGCAATAAAACCAGGATGATGACCCAGCGTAATCGACTGATGTGCGGGCTCGGGATAGCGCCCGCTGTGGCTTTCACAACGACTGGAGAGGTACTCATAAAGAAGCTCCTTGCTCAAACTGACGGTAATAGGGTTTGATGGCCGCTTTGCGTCACCGCGATATGATCGCGTTCTTGAAATCAGCGCGATGCCTATTCGGCGTAAACACGATGTTCAAAGAGTGAGTGGGAGACATTTCACCCCCACAGAAACCGCTCACTCAGGGAATGCAGGGCACACGTTTCCCTCGCCGGAGTGAAGCGATCTAAATAATCATCGTTATTGCGTATATCGTTAGCGAGTGGACATAGGAAGGCACGTCATGGGGCAGTGTCCGCCACCCCATTTCAGTGAATTACTCTACGATCCTTTTGCCCCAAAGCTCGCTGCCCTGGTGGATTTGCGCCAAAAGCACACTGAGTCCCCAGAATTTTTCCAGGACGTCATCTTTATTCGCTCGGCAGAATTCGCTCTTAAAAGTGCCAAGATGCTGATGATAGATTTTTGCGTTTTTCGGGTATCCCAGCGTTTCAGTGACGGCGCTGAGGGACAGAAACAGCGACAATTCCTGTGCTTTCTCGGGCTGGCCGGCTCCGTGGCGGTAAAGCCAGCAGTAAAGCTCGGGATGAAAATTGGTGAATACACCACTGAACCCTTTTGCCCCGGCTAACATTGCTGGCCACGCAATCGCGGCATTGGCATTGATCACGTTAAGGGGGGAGTTTGCTGCGATCGCGACGCGACGCGATACTGTGGCCAAGTCACAACTGACGTCTTTGAGCACCACAAAACGCCCGCTCTGAGCGCAAACACGGAATTCTTCATCGGTCAGCAAACGACGATAGGGGGCGGGACATTCATATAATCCGAGAGGGAGGTCCGAGGGTAATGTCTCAAGTAGGGTATTGAGGGTGGAATAAAAAACCTCACTGCCTTGGTTTTCTGGATCCAAATGATTCGTCACCAACACCAACGCATCAATGCCCGTTTGCGACATGGCTAAGAGTTCTTCTTTTTGGCACGCCAGATCATCACTAATGTGGCCTGATGCGATCACCGGGATGCGACCTGCAACCTCTTTGACGACAAATTCAGCCACGGCAACGCGCTCATCCAACGTCAGAAATTGCATTTCACTTGACTGGCACACCGCAAACAGCGCATCGACACCTTTCGCCAGATACCAGTTAATTAAGTGGGTCAGTCCGGGATAATCAATCTGATTGTCTGGCGTGAAAGGGGTTAACATCACAGGCACAATGCCTTCTATCGGTTTCATTTATTCTCCTCTCCCCGGCTCTGGCCGCGGTAGTAAATGTTAGATTCTTCGCTGAGCCAGACGCGTCAGGACCTGCTCACGATCGGGCATATTGGATGCGCCTTCGCGTTCAACCGCCAATGAGGCAAAGGCTGAGGCGTATGTCGCGGCTTGAGCGATGCTTTGCCCATCGGCAAGCGCCGCGGCTAACGCACCATTAAACGCATCCCCGGCGCCGGTGGTATCGACGCTGAGCGCCGGGAAAGCCGAAATATGCTGAAACTGGCGTTGGTCATAAAGTAATGCACCCTGGGAGCCCATGGTGATGATCACGCATTGGGCACCGAGCTGAACAATGGCCAGCGCAGCGTCTTTCGCGCTGGCCAGGTCTGTGATTTCAATCCCTGAAAGTAACGAGGCTTCGGTTTCGTTGGGGGTAAGGATGTCGATAAAGTTCATACAAGACAGTACGTCACGGGAAAATGGCGCAGGGTTCATGATCACCCGAACGCCCAACGTTTGCGCAAGCTTGAGGACGTTCAGCGTAGCGGAAATGTTGTTTTCTAGCTGTACCAGCAGCACGTCAGATTGCGCCAGTTCCGGCGTAAGCTCCGCAATCTCCGCGTCGGTAATCGTTTTGTTTGCCCCCGAGTAAATCGCAATCATGTTTTCACCATCTTCCTGGGAGACATAAATGATGGCGCTGCCGGTCGGCTCTTCGTCTGTCTGATACAGTTTGAACGAATGAATGTCTGAGGCTGATAAGTGATCAAAGGCAAACTGACTGAACTGATCCGTGCCGACTTTCGACACAAAGTGGACGATGGCCCCTGCGTGGCTGGCCGCCATCGCCTGATTTGCCCCTTTCCCGCCCGGCCCCAACGTACTTCCTAGGGCCATCAGCGATTCACCTCCCTTTGGAAAACGTGCCACTTTAGCGACGATATCCACATTAAAAGATCCGAGAATACAAACCTTACCTGCCATTTTCTCTCCCTTATATCGAGTCGGACGCTGCGTACGCGGGTTTTTCATCCGTTGCAGAAGCACGTCGAAACTCTCACTCATTTCACTGATTAATGGTGCTTGCATATTGCGGCGCACAATCAGGGCGCCACCATGACATCGCTGCACCAGACCTTGTTGCGCGAGGGCGTTGAGATCTGAGCGGACAGTCTCTTTGGTGACATTGAGGGTGTGTGCCAGCCAGTTGACAGTGATGCTTTCATGTTGATTCAACCAGGCGAGGATCTGCTGTCGTCTTTCTTGTAAAAACATTGAAACCTCCTGAACGGCGAAATAAGAATAAGCGCGCGATGGCTTTTAAGAATGTGACTGAAATCTATTCGCTTCGGTCAAAACAAAAACAAACAAAAAACGACGGACCTCGGGAGACGTCTGTTTCAGGTGATAAGAATGTCCTCGGGACGAACAAATGAAGGGATGGAGGGAGTATGTTGAAGGTTAAGCTACCGTGACCATGGCCTTGAATCTAACAGGGAGAAAATTACCGAACGACTATATCAATCCATTTACAAATGCGACTTCAGACATTTCGCAGGGCGGAACAATAAGGTCAGGAGGCAAGAAATAGTCAACACGATCAGAACTTCTTCTGACCTTAATATGTACGGATACGATATTATATATTTTGTGGCTCGCGATAAACATATAGTTTTTCGCTATACGTTTATCGGATTGGTATTGCTTTCGCCTGATCCCAGATAGAATAATCGAACCTTCTTACTCGAGGAATAGCTTTACTGCCAATGTTCACTGGGTGTGGCCGAAATAACCTGCTTTAAAAGTGAGGCTCTATTGCCTGTCATTTTTAATGACTTTCATCCCATCATTAACAAAATGCATATCACCGATATTCTTGACGTTATACTGACCATCACGATATTCAATTTTTACGACTGCGGCATTCCCCATGCCTTTATTTTTTAAAGGGCTGTCTGTCATATCTGAAATCATAATACCGATTGACATACCCGATGAAACAGCAAGGATATTTCTGTCATGATGAACCAGCGCATTTGCTACCATGTAATACAGGGCTCTTTGCATCCGATTTCTTACCTGAAGTGCCGTCTCCGCATCTTGTTTCTCATCGGCCTTATGAATCGCGTCGGCCAGTTGGGTAAGTGGCATTTTCCCTTGTTGGCGAAGCAAGGTCATTTCATCATGGGTATGGAATCCTAACGCCTGACCTGCTGCGCTATTCATTGTTTCATTAGATAATCCTTCAAAGCCGCCAAAAAATACTTCGCGGAGATCCTCTAATTCGGTGGGCATCTGCTTACTGTGGTGCGCCTGCATAATTAACGCCAGTGTTTCACGCTGCCTCCCGAGATCGCTTGAGTAATACTGAGTAAAATCGATGGCTCGGGACCCCACGCCGAATGCGCGTGCCACTTCTGTGCCTTCAGTTGTGAGGGGAGTATCAGACCATCCCTGTACGCGATCATATTGATTAAATATCGTCTGTCCATGTCGCACAAAATAGACATCCACCTCACCTTTCTGATTGTCGTGGATTTGTGCCAAAGCACTGCCTGAAATGAGGAGTAGGGAGGTTAACACTGCGTGTAATTTTCTCATGTCGTCTTACTTCCTTGTGAAAAAATGAAATATAGGCCGGTTTTACATTTAAATAATATGAGGTGGTTCACATAATAGATAATGTTACATTATGAAATGTTCTCACGCGCATAGTTTAATTTTCCTGGCGTTAAGCGTGAAAATTTGGCGCAGCCTTTCGCTCCGTCAGATAATTTTAGAAGGTTTGACCTCAATCACTGCCAGGTTATTTATGATGTCTGGTTATGTAGATATTCTCATTCTATTGCCTCTTCGTTACAGTGATAGAAGACTTGTGTCTAAAAAATGTTATCGCTGAAAAAAAACAACTAATAATAACCTCGGATAGGAATTTTCGCTAACCACGCTTTGAATCCACAGATTATTCTGTATTCCTCTTTCTGTGACTATTACAAATATATCGCCGTTATGAATAACCCGGGGATATAGCACGACGAGTTAAAATTGTGCTGCGTACAGATATCACCCTCGGGTGAGCATCACTCCCGATGAGGGCGTCGCACGCTATTGTTGACCCATTACAGGGCGCATGAAGATATTTAATTTAAGCATTTGATGTAAATCAAGACGTATCATTTTTCCGCGTTTTTCACCGATAGAGATGGCTACATATGATAGTTAATATCAATTAGATATCTATTATTGATAGCTATTTATGATCATCATATCGTGTGGGAAGCCTCTTTTCTGGACATACCGGTTTCGCGTATTACAGCCCTGAAAAGACAGCCTGACACACTATTTAATGCGTTTGGGGCTTGCGGGGCTTCTCGATATTTAAAATGTGGCGTTTACGCCATCTGAACTTGAGGTGAGATCTGGATAGGTTGGCAAACTCCCTACCGGTCGAGACGAATAAGGACAGAGCAGATGACATGGCGAGTGTTGACCGCAGGAGCGGTCCTGTTAGCGACCTTTGCACAAGCTAGCGAAGTGACGTTAGAGCAGGAGTTACAAACCTTTTCAGTGGAGACCGGGGCAACGCGTGTGATTTATACCCCGGGATCTGCTGGCGCCACTCTGACAGTGATTAACCCCCAGTCTTATCCCATGCTAGTGCAATCAGCGGTATGGCAGGCGGACAAAAAAAACAAGGCACCCTTTATCGTTACACCGCCCTTGTTTCGTCTTGACGGTCACCAACAGAACCGCCTGAAGGTGGTGAGTATTGGAGATCTCAGGCCGTCAGATAAGGAGTCGCTGAACTGGCTGTGTCTTACCGGCATTCCCCCTGAACCCAACGCCGTTTGGGCACAAGATGACAAGGTCATCAAGGCCGCCCCCGCAAAGCAGGCCACGCTGTTAACACAACTTCGGGTTACCTCCTGTCTAAAATTGCTGGTCCGCCCAGCGTCTTTAAAAGGTGACCCCGTCGATAAGGCGATGTCCCTGACATGGCATCGGTCCGGCACCACGTTGACGGTCAATAACCCAACCCCTTTCTTTATGAACTTAAAATCTGTCCGGCTAGGGACAACATCGATCGGCGCACCTGGGTATGTGCCGCCGATGGGCCATCTCGGACTAAAGCTCCCCGAACATCCGACCGAGGGCCCGGTGCGTTGGACGCTGGTGACTGATTATGGAGGAGAAAGCCGTGAGTTTTCTGCCGCCTTACAATAATTCACTTTTCCCCCTAAAGGCTCCACAGACTGACACACATTAAGGATAAGCGGTGGGACGCAAATATCACATGTTATCCCTCAGTCTTCTGGCGATAGTGAGTGTTCCTCAGGGGCGAGCAGGATTATATCGGTTCAACCCTTCACTGGTAGACAGTAAGGAGCAGCAAACCGATCTTTCTCTGTTTGAACAGGGTGGGCAACTGCCAGGGACATACACCGTAGATATCATGCTCAACGGCGATCGGGTGGACAATCGGGATGTCATGTTTACCCAAGTGCTTACACCAGCGGGTCATTCTCAATTGAAGCCCTGCCTGAGCAGGGCGCAACTTTCCGCCTATGGCGTCAAGGTCGAAGGTTTCCCGTCAGGTGAGCGAGAAGGGGGGCACTGCTTCCTTCTCGATGCTATCCCCGGAGCCCGAGCGGAGCTGAACTTCAATACGCAGACATTGCAACTGAGTATTCCTCAGATTTACCTCCGGCCGGTGCTGTCGGGGATAGCTCCGGAGGCCCTTTGGAACGACGGCGTGCCCGCTTTGCTGCTTAATTACCAGGCCAGCACGACCCGACTAGAGTCCCGGGGAGTGGCAGGAGAGGTAGAAGAAGATCATTACTTACAGCTGTCCCCTGGCGCCAACTTCGGTCCATGGCGGCTGAGAAACACCACAACATGGCAGCGCACCGGCGTCCAGCCGGGACGCTGGCAAACCATCAGCACGTATGCAGAACGGGGACTTAATGGTATTCGCAGCCGCCTGACGTTCGGAGACCGTTACACGGCAGCGGATATCTTTGACAGCGTGCCGTTTCGTGGCGTGATGCTCGCGTCGGATGACAACATGGTGCCCTCGAGCCAGTACATGTATGCCCCGGTGGTCCATGGAGTGGCCCGGACACAAGCCCGCGTGGAAGTGAAGCAGAACGGTTACACCATCTATAACCGGGTGGTCGCCCCAGGTCCCTTTGCGCTGACCGATCTCAGTCCGACCGGTTCCGGAGGCGAACTGCAAGTGACGGTGTGGGAGACGGACGGGCAACCACAGGTGTTTATTGTGCCGTTTCAAACCCCGGCAATCGCGGTGAAAGCCGGTTACCTGCGCTATGGGCTGATGGCCGGGCAGTACCGGTCGTCCGATCGCAGTGTGAATGACGCCCAGGTGATGCAAGCCACCGTGATGTACGGCCTGCCCTGGGATCTCACGGCTTACGGTGGCGCACAGGCTGCGGAGCACTTTCAGTCTGCCTCTCTGGGAATGGGCGTGGCGTTTGGCGACTGGGGAGCGGTATCGGTCGACGTGACGGAAAGTCAGGGGCAGCGCTGGCAGCAGCAAAATGAACGGGGGCGCTCGGTAAGGATGCGCTACAGCAAGCAATTAGTAACAACCGATACCACGATGACGCTGACGGACTATCGATACGACCAGGACGGATACAACACTCTGTCGGACGTCCTGGACACCTGGCGGGATGACAATCAGCAGGGCTGGGGATCGAATAATACCCGGCGAAAAAGTCGAACCGGATTGACAGTGAGTCAGGGGCTGGGGCGCTGGGGGTATCTCAATTTTAGCGGGTACAGAGAAAGCTATCGTAAACGTTCAGGATCCGACACCACGGTGAATGCGGGTTATTCCGTACCCATCGGGGATATGACACTTTCCCTGAACTGGTCGCAGAGCCGCTATGTTCACTCATTAAAGGAGGGCAAAACTGACCGCGTCACCAGCCTGTGGTTGAGCGTACCGCTGCGTCGCTGGATGGGCGGTGACACCGCGGTCTCTTACCGCTTGACTCATCCGTCTTCAGGTTCTGATACCCATTCAGTCGATCTCAGCGGGAATGTGCTGGACCGCCAGCTTCACTGGGACGTCAGCCAGCAGTACCGGCCGGATACCACAGGTGATCGGGATAACGGGGCAATCAACCTCGCCTGGAGTGGAGCCTACGGGCAGCTTTCAGGTAACTACAGCTACGGGAGCAGTTACCGCCAGATGGGGGCCGAGCTCGATGGCGGTATGGTTATCCACCGTCACGGGCTGACGCTCAGTCAGCCGCTGGGTGACACGGTCGCCCTTGTTGAAGCACCGGGTGCGGCAGGTGTGGGTGTCGGCGGATTCTCCGGCGTACGAACAGATTTTCGGGGTTACACCACGCAGGCATACCTGATGCCTTATCAGGAAAATACGGTCAGCGTGAACCCCCTGACGCTGCAATTGGGCGTGGATATCACCACCACGGATGTGAAGGTGGTGCCCACTGCCGGGGCCGTCATACCCGCCCGCTTTGCTACGCGACGCGGAGCGCGGGCATTGATTACCCTGAAACAGACGGATGGACGCCCGATACCCTTTGGCGCACTGGCTTCCCTTCAGGGAGAGGCTGGCGGAAGCGGCGTGGTGGGTAACGCAGGAGAGGCCTATCTGACGGGCTTATCGGGGCAGGGGGAACTCAACGTGAGATGGACGGGACACGCCTGCCACGCGCCACTCCGTTTGCCGGCGCAGGTCGGTCCAGG
The DNA here is from genome assembly GCF_003614975.1 of Rahnella bruchi. GTDB lineage: Bacteria > Pseudomonadota > Gammaproteobacteria > Enterobacterales > Enterobacteriaceae > Rahnella > Rahnella bruchi. The sequence continues at coordinate 36,268 of NZ_QZWI01000018.1, forward strand.
CGGGGTCTATCGTATGACGGCGGTCTGCAGAGAAGGAACAGGCAATGAAACGGTTTCGTACCACCAGTAGAGTCACGTTGCTCGCCTGTGCCCTGATGTGGGCGTCCGTGGTGCAGGCAACGGCCCCGCAACTGTATATACGGGTGACAGAGAATATGCGGGCAGGGCGATTGAAGGATGGCATGTTGCTCGCGCAAGTACGTATCACTTATCTCGATAATCACTGCGGTTTCCAGGTCTGGAGTGAGGTGCCCAGGGTGAATGGGGAGCCGGAACGCTATGCGCTTACGGGGAAGAATGCGTCGAATCAGATACTGCATGTCCGCCTGAAGGGGCAGGACTGGAAGACAGACACGCAAGGTGGGAAGGGGTTGATGCTTAACAGCAGTGAAACCTCCGCAACCCTCCAGGTGCTGGCTGATGGTAACAGCCTCATCTACGATCGAAAAAAAGGGTACTCAATTCGTGTGGACAATCAGGCCGGGCACAACACGTTGCTTGAGTTGTCGCAAAGGCCCTGGAAAGAAAAACGGTCAACCGTCGAACGTCGCAGGACATTACTGTCTGCCCTTTTGCGCCAGGAGGCGGAAATCTCACTGGAGGAACTCGAGGCAACATGGTTTATCAGCATCTATAGTTTACGAAATGACATTACTTTGCTTAAACGGCATGTTGCATCCTATGCGCTGAGTATTGTGACTGAAGGCGCCGATAAATTTACCCTCGCGGGGAGTGAAATAGCGGTTCGTCGGTGCATATACGACCACTTGCTCGGTTCTAAAGACGTCGACGAGGATTATCAGGATGTCTTTGGTTCGTTAACGCCTCTTTCCACTATTAAAGTGGCGCTCACTGACTACTTTGTTAAACATGATGTCGTGATCAGTGATGTCAATTTACGCTTTTTCAGCTTGATTTGTGCTATTGCTTGCGAGCGTATTATCCGGGGAAGTTGGTTGCTCGATTATGAATTTACCGACTGTGCGCCCAGGATAAAAACCGTGGCATCGGACATACTATACCTGCTGCTGGCGGGGCAAGTGACGGTTTTACTGCAAAGTGAAATCGATTTTATGGCGATGAATCTCACCGCATTTTGTGCCGTGTCGAACGAGAGTGCTTCTGAGGGTTCACTGTACGACGCTGAGCACGCGGTAATGAACCATTTTTTAACGTACATCAGTGCGTCCTGGTGTTTCGATGTTCGTTATAACGAGATGTCGCGTCAAAATTTGCTCCGACACATTAAAGCCATGCGTCTACGGGTTAATCATGGCATCACCATGATTAACCCGCTGATCGACCAAATCAAACGTCACTATCCGCTGATGTATGAGTTGACGCTCGCTGCTTTCAGTGAGGTAGAACCGCTCTTTTTTTCGAACACGATCAGTGATGATGAGATTGGCTATCTCGTCATGCATATCGGTGCCATCCTCGAAGAGACGCAGTTGAAAGACGAGGGGAGGAGGATCACTGCTTTAATCGTCAACGAACAGGGTGAAGCGTCGACCAGGATGGTTTGCCAGAAAATAGTCAGGATGTACCCGCACATTGTTATTGCAAAGTGTATTTCGCTTGAGCAATACAAAGCGATGGGCAATGTTGAAAATGACATTGTCATCAGTTTTGTGGACATTGAGGAAAAAAATAAACGAGTGATCAGTCTGCCTCCTTTGCCAGAAAGGTGGCAACTGGAGAATATGAAATATTTTTTAAATGATGAAACCATTCCCCCCGCCGCAACGGTGAATTATTTTTCTGCAGAACACTTTTTTGTGTTCGATAACCCCAACCCGACGAAGTCGTCAATCATCCGCTTTCTGGCATCGCAGTTAGAATTAAAGGGGAGGGTAAATCCGCATTATTTAAGCTCGGTCATGGAAAGAGAAGAGAGGGCATCTACATTACTGGATGACAAAATTGCCATCCCTCATCCTTTGGGGCTGGTGGCCTTAAGCACAATGGTCACGGTGGCAATATTCCCTCAAGGTATTGAGTGGGATGAGGGGAAAAGAGTGAAGTTGGTGTTTATGCTGGCCATTAGTGAGGATGCTTTTGTGGATAGTATGATCATTTATGACTACCTAACGAATATTCTTGATAACGACGTTATCGATCATTTAAGCCAGTGTTTAACATTTACCGATTTCATGTCTTTGTCGAAGAAGTATTTTCTCTAACACGGCGTTGAATTCATTTCTTAATTTAAGCATCAAGGCCTGCAATGCAGGCCTTGGGTATATTATTGCGAACGGATCAGAACGAGAAGCACGAACATCCCAGCGCGCCCCAGAAGGCGTTGTCGTTGGAGACCGGAACATCGGCCCCCCGGGCGATGTCATGGCTGTGTTTATGCACGCCACACGGACCGGCGCACTGATGTGCCTGACGAACCAGCCCGACGCGCGCCGCACCTTCTGGCGGGGCAGAGCGGTAGTGGCCCGGCACTTTGGTGACCGGTGACCAGTCCGGCAGAACCGGGATTGCCGGCGGGGCGAGTGGTGAGAAACTGCCTGCCGCGTAAACCACTTTGCCGTCCACCACGGTCATCACCGATTCAATACCCTTGATGCGTTCTTCCTGCACGCTGAAGAAATCTTCAGAAAGCACCGCCAGATCTGCCAGCTGTCCGGCTTTGATCTGCCCCTTTTTTCCCTGTTCACTGGAGAACCAGGAGCTGCCCTGCGTCCACAGCATCAGCGCAGTTTCGCGGTCAATGCGCGCATCATCGTCATACATCGCCATACCACCGACGGTGCGGCCAGAAACCAGCCAGTATAGCGCGGTCCACGGGTTGTAACTGGCCACGCGGGTGGCATCGGTGCCTAGCCCGACCGGCAGTCCGGCGGAGAGCATTTTCGCCACCGGCGGCGTATGTTTAGTGGCTTCGATACCGTAACGGTCTGCGAAATATTCCCCCTGAAACGCCATGCGATGCTGAACCGCAATGCCACCGCCCAGCGCTTTCACGCGTTCGATATTACGCTCGGTAATGGTTTCCGCATGGTCAAAGAACCAGTGCAATCCATTGAACGGAATGTCTTTATTCACCTTTTCGAAGACATCGAGCATACGGCTGATCGACTCATCATAAGTGGCATGCAGGCGGAACGGCCAGCGGTGCTCCACCAGATGACGCACCACGCGCTCCAGCTCGACCTCGGTACCCGGCGGTAGGTCCGGCCGCGGTTGCAGGAAGTCTTCAAAGTCAGCGGCGGAGAACACCAGCATTTCGCCCGCGCCGTTGTGGCGGTAGAAGTCGGTGCCTTGTCCCGGTTTGAGCATATCGGTCCACAGTTCAAAATCTTCCAGCTCATGCTGTGGCCGCTGGGTAAACAGGTTGTAGGCGATGCGCACGGTTAGCTGATTTTTCTGATGCAGCTCATCAATAATCTGATAATCCTCAGGGTAGTTCTGGAAGCCGCCGCCCGCATCAATCGCGCTGGTCAGGCCGAGACGGTTCAGTTCACGCATAAACTGGCGGGTGGAATTCACCTGCTGCTCCAGCGGCAATTTCGGGCCTTTTGCCAGCGTCGAATACAGGATCATCGCGTTCGGTTTGGCGATCAGCATACCGGTCGGATTGCCGTTGCTGTCGCGCTGGATTTCGCCGCCCGGCGGGTTCGGCGTGTCTTTGGTGTAACCGACCACCTTCAGCGCGGCGCGGTTAAGCAGGGCGCGGTCGTACAAATGCAGGATAAACACTGGCGTGTCGGGTGCTGCCTGATTGATTTCTTCAAGCGTTGGCATCCGGCGTTCGGCAAACTGGAATTCCGTCCAGCCACCGACCACGCGTACCCATTGCGGGCTGGGCGTGCGCAGCGCCTGTTCTCTCAGCATCCGCAACGCATCGGCCAGAGACGGCACGCCTTCCCAGCGCAGTTCCAGATTGTAATTCAGCCCGCCGCGGATGAGATGCAGGTGCGAATCGTTGAGACCGGGAACCGCCGTGTGACCGTGTAAATCCACCACCTGAGTGGAGGCATCCGCAAACTGCATCACTTCATTTTCGGTACCGACAGCAAGAAATTTGCCGTCTTTAATCGCCACCGCGTTCGCCAGGGGTTTCTCCCGGTCAACGGTGTGAAATTTGCCATTAATCAGGATCAGGGAAGCAAAACTTGTCATTGGAAAAGCTCCTGTCATTGCGCGGAAGTGCGCGTCAGCCATGAATGGAAAACTCGGGTAATGATGGGCATCCAGAGGAAAACCACCAGCGCAACGACGGAGGCATCATTGAGTAAATGACCGCCTTCCGTGCCTTTAAGCTGTGGCAAAAACTGCCCCCAGAACCAGGGCACAATGTGGGTCGAAGGGTAAATCACCAGCAAGGTCAGCAGGTATTGTTTCCAGCGGGCAGGCGGACGAACGGTCGCACTCGGCGGAGTGAACCAGAATTCTGCGCCGGGGCGCACTTCGGTGCTGTCGTCCTGTAACAGCAGCGGGCTGACTTCTGCCACCAGCTGTTTACGCAGTTCGGAACTGTGCCAGGCGTTGAGATTTTCCAGCGTGTCGAAGCGCACCAGAATGGTATACGGGTCACCGCTGCGGCTTGGACGGATGACGTTGACGCCCAGATGTCCGGGGAACGTGCTCGCCTGCGGCATGATTTTGTTCAGCCAGGCTTCGTACTGCGCCTCGCTGGCCGGGGCAATTTTATGCGTGATGACGAGCGTAACGTGTTGGTTATGGGACGGGGACATACATCACCTCAGCTGATTTAAATGAAAGCATTTATCGAATCAATGAAATGATGTTAGTCGGCAGGTTGAATCAATGATAGGTGAGAATTTTTGCGTTCTTGTTAAATTTTTTGAGGGTTATTCTTCGCCGACCACGCGCAGTTCACGCTGCCTGAGAATGCGGTGCAGATTAAACTCCAGCCAGTCGGCCAGCCCGGCAACCTGGTCCTTCATCTCAAGTCCGAGAGGCGAGAGACTATACTCAACGTGCGGCGGCACCACCGGAAATGAATGCCGGTCAACAAAGCCATCTTCTTCTAACGCCTGTAAGGTCTGCGCCAGCATCTTTTCGCTGATGCCACCGACTTTACGGCGCAGTTCGCTAAAGCGCAGCGTTTCGTCGCACAGGGCAATCAGGATCAATAAACCCCAGCGGCTGGTGACGTGGCGCAAAATCTCGCGGGAAGGGCAATTTGGATCAAGGACTTTCCCCTGACGGATTTGCTCTGACAGCGGCAGGCGTGATTCAAACGGGTCTGACGGAATTATTTTCATACTTACCTTTTGGTGCGTACTTACGAAAAGTAAGTGTATCGCATAGGATGTCTTCACGGCGACGAATTTCGCGTCTTGCAGAACATAAACCCAGAATATGAACATTGTGTCGAATCGTTCAGGAGAATAAATATGATCGCAGTTACCGGTGCTACCGGCCAGTTAGGCCGCCTTGTTATTGCCGCACTTCTGAAAAAAGTGCCCGCAAATCAGATTATTGCCGCAGTACGCAGCCCTGAAAAAGCCAAAGATCTGGCGGATCTAGGTGTTCAGGTTCGCCAGGCGGATTACAGCCAGCCTGAGACGCTCGATGCAGCGTTTAAAGGCGCAGAAAAACTGCTGCTGATTTCCTCCAGTGAAGTCGGCCAGCGCGAGGCGCAGCACAATGCGGTGATCGCGGCAGCGAAGCGTGCGGGCGTGAAACTTCTGGCTTACACCAGCCTGCTACATGCGGATAAATCTCCGCTGGGTCTGGGCACCGAGCACCGTGCGACCGAAAAAGCGTTAAGGGAATCCGGCGTTCCTTTCGTTCTGCTGCGTAACGGCTGGTATACCGAAAACTATGCCGCGAGCATTGCTCCGGCGCTGGCGCATAACGCCTTTATTGGCTCCGTCGGCGAAGGAAAAATTGCTTCCGCAGCGCGTCAGGATTACGCCGAAGCGGCAGCGGCCGTTCTGGTGCTCGATAATCAGGGCGGAAAAATCTACGAACTGGCGGGGGACGACTCTTATACCCTGGCGGAATTCTCAGCCGAAATTGCACGTCAGTCCGGCAAAAAAGTCGATTACGTGAATCTGCCGGAAGCGGAATTTGCGAAAGCGCTGCTGGGTGCGGGTTTACCGGAAGGTCTGGCGAATATGCTGGCAGATTCTGATGCGGGCGCAGAGAAGGGCGGTCTGTTTGATGACTCTCATACATTGAGCAAACTGATTGGTCGTCCGACAACGCCGGTAAAAGACGTGATTGCCGCGACGTTAAAATCACTGTAATACGTTAGGACACTTTTCCGGCCTGTTAACATTTTACGTAACAGGCCGGTGGTGATGTTAAATCACGTCATCCTGCGTGGAGAGCAACACCAGCTCCAGCAAATTGCGGCAACCCTGCTGGTTGCTGACGTTAGACTCCTGCTCCAGCCGGCGCAGCAGCCCTTCAATAATCGCTTTATTACTGACCGGATACCGGTTGTTTAATAGCCCTGAAACGATGGTGCCGAGGATCTCGACTTCGCTCAATGTTGGGGTCTCACGGACTTTGAAATAATCACTGATTTCTGTAACTGTTTGTTCTGCTTCGAGTTGCATGTAGACCTCCTCAAACTTCTCCGCGAATTGCATCGCCGGAAAAGTGCCTATTGCCAGTCAGAAAAGAGAATATTGTGAAGCGTTTCTTCACAATCACCGTCCCTGTTCATCCCGTGATTATTTTATACAAAAATAAAATTCAGCCGTAAAAAAAACCTTTGGAAGAAGGGAAATCCAATTTTTTCTTCCAAAGGCCAGGCCTAAACTGCCCTAAAAGACGGACTAATGATGAAGCAGGGGTAGAAGAAAGTTATACAATGATTGCAAATATGTACAGGTATGGATGTGAAAAATCTCAGATAATGTTGCTAGCAATGGATTAAAAAGCACGAAAAGCTCATTTCTTTATGCTGCCAATACATTCACGGGATGAGTTAGTTCCGTGAGTTATGGTTAAGAAGGTGATTTATTTGGCAGCCTTTGCATCAGTATTTCTGCATCTGTACAACCGCTTTCATCTGCGGCAGAATAGTCGCCCTTTTTTTGCGCTATCTGGCGAATTCTGCGGCGGCAGACAGGAGATTTTCGGTGAAAATTAACGTCATCGGTACCAGCGGCAGCGGCAAATCGACGCTGGCGCGGGGCATATCTGAGAAACTGAATATCCCTTATATCGAGCTGGATGCACTTTTCTGGCGGACTGACTGGCAGGGTACGCCAGACGAAATATTCTTTGCCCGCCTTGAAGAGAGATTGGCGGCCAGCGACAGCTGGGTAATTGACGGCAATTACAAACGCACGCAGCCGGTAAAATGGCGCAATATTGATCTGATCGTGTGGGTGGATTATTCGTTCGGACGCACGGTGTGTCAGGCAGTGAAACGGGCGGCCACGCGGGCGTGGGGCAGGCAGGAAATCTGGGCGGGAACGGGGAATTGCGAGACGTTTCGCAAAAGCTTTTTCAGCCGGGATTCGATCATCCTGTGGACGCTGAAAACGTACAGTAAAAACCGCCGCCAGTATGAGGCCTTACTCAGTGACCCCGGCTGGCCTTTGTGCGTTTACGCTCACCCCAGCAGACTGAGGTTTTTCTGCGTAATCTGACCGAGCTGTAACACCATCCACGGGCTGAATGCCCACGGCGTGGTACGCACACTGCTCAGTAAATCTTCCGGTTTCACCCATTGGTAATCCATCACTTCAGACTCCCGCGGAGCCGGGGGCTGGCGGGTGAAGGCGGCAAAAATCGGGCAGAATTCGTTTTCGACAATGCCGGAAGCATCGGTGGCGTAATACTGAAACTCATCAATCAGCGGGGTGATATTTTCCACCGGCAGGCCGAGCTCGTACTGGCAACGGCGCGAAACAGCCGCCTGAAACGTTTCGCCGGGCAACGGATGTCCGCATACCGAATTGGTCCAGACGCCCGGCCACGCGACTTTACACAGAGCACGGCGCGTCAGCAGGATCTCGCCACGTTCATTGCGGATGTAGCAGGAAAAGGCCAGATGCAGCGGAGTATGGCCGGAATGTACCAGCGTTTTATCCATGGTTCCAGATGGCCGATTTTGCACATCCAGCAACACGACTTCTTCAATCATAAAAACTCCCGTAACTCCTTAACTTTCAACTCTCAGTTTCCAGCATTTGCCTGAGCAAACGCACCAGATGCTGCTGATCGTCAGGAGATAATCTTGCTAAAAACTCGGTATCCACCTGCTGACTGACCGGCTGAGTATTCGCCAGAACGGCATTGCCCTCTGCGGTCAGCGTAATAAAACGACGACGCTTATCCGCCGGATCAGCCTGACGGACTAACAACCCGCGAGATTCCAGCCGTGAAAGCATTTCTGCCAGTGTGGCCTTACTGCTGATCGCCACACCGGTCAGCTGCACCTGCTCAATTCCCGGATTTTCAGCAACCGAGCGCATCACGGCGTATTGCGGTTTGGTCAGTTCCGGGATGCATTGCTGCCAGCGTGCAGTGTGCTGCTGGAATACCTTACGCATTATATGAAAGGCTTCCTGTCTCAATTGTGTGCTCATCATCAGTTTCCGCTGTTCTTATTGGTCTGCGGCTATTTTAGCAACCTCTGAGGAATGAATGCGACAGACCATTGCGGTGATTTGAAAAGGAGTATAAGGTAAAAATCATTCGTATACGAACAATATACTCAAAAATCATCATCTGTGTGAGGCCGGAATGAAACTGATTATCGCAATGACGGGCGCGACGGGCGCTCCGCTGGCAGTGACGCTGTTGCAGGCACTGCGGGAGATGGAAGGCGTGGAAACGCACCTGGTGATGTCGAAATGGGCGAAAACCACGATTGAGCTTGAAACGCCGTACACCGCGCGAGAGGTCTGTGAGATGGCCGATTTCACGCACAATTGCGCCGATCAGGGGGCCACGATTTCTTCGGGTTCATTCAAAACGGACGGCATGATCATCATCCCGTGCAGCATGAAAACGCTGGCGGGGATCCGCGCCGGATACGCCGAAGGTCTGGTCGGGCGGGCGGCGGATGTGGTGCTCAAAGAAAACCGCAAGCTGGTGCTGGTTCCGCGTGAAACCCCGCTCAGCACCGTTCACCTTGAAAACCTGCTGGCACTGTCCCGCATGGGGGCCGCCATCGTGCCGCCGATGCCGGCTTACTACAACCATCCTGAGACTATTCAGGACGTGACAGACCACATTGTCACCCGCGTACTCGACCAGTTTGGCCTTGAATATCATCGTGCTAAGCGATGGGCAGGGTTATCGGCAAGGAGTGACGGCGTCACTAATTAGTTTCTAAAACGTGTTAAATCTACCCCGCACTACGTAAAGGAGAATCGAGATGGCTTTTGATGATCTGCGCAGCTTTATGCACGCACTGGATGAGAACGGACAGCTGCTGAAAATCACCGAACAGGTGAAAGCGGAGCCGGATCTGGCCGCAGCCGCGAACGCCACAGGCCGGATCGGCGAGGGCGCACCCGCCCTGTATTTTGACAATGTGGAAGGATTCACCGACGCGCGTATCGCCTTAAATACCCTCGGGTCCTGGCCCAATCACGCCATTGCGATGGGATTACCGCCTTCCACGTCGACCAATGAACAGATTGCCGAATATATCCGCCGCTGGGATACGTTTCCAATAAAACCTGAGCGCCGTGAAAATCCGGCATGGGCAGAAAATACCGTCGACGGCGAAGACATTAATCTGTTCGACATTCTGCCGCTGTTTCGCCTTAACGACGGCGACGGCGGTTTCTATCTCGATAAAGCCTGCGTGGTATCCCGCGACCCGACGGATCCCGACAGTTTCGATAAACAGAATGTCGGCATTTATCGTATGGAAGTGAAGGGCAAACGTAAGCTCGGGCTGCAACCGGTGCCGATGCATGACATTGCGCTGCACTTACATAAAGCGGAAGAACGCGGCGAAGATTTACCGATAGTCATCACGCTGGGTAATGACCCGATTATCACGCTGATGGGCGCGACGCCGCTGAAATATGACCAGTCTGAATATGAAATGGCGGGCGCACTGCGTCAGGCGCCGTATCCGATTGCCACCGCACCGCTGACCGGTTTCGACGTGCCCTGGGGTTCAGAAGTGATCCTCGAAGGAGTGATTGAAGGGCGTAAACGCGAAATCGAAGGGCCGTTCGGCGAATTCACCGGGCACTATTCCGGTGGCCGCAACATGACCGTGGTGCATATCAATAAAGTGTCTTACCGCAATCATCCCATTTTTGAATCGCTGTATCTCGGCATGCCGTGGACTGAAATCGACTACCTGATGGGACCTGCCACCTGCGTGCCGCTGTATCAGCAACTCAAAGCCGAATTCCCGGAAGTACAGGCGGTCAACGCCATGTACACCCACGGTCTGCTGGCAATTATCTCCACCAAAAAACGGTACGGCGGTTTTGCCCGTGCCGTGGGGCTTCGCGCAATGACCACACCGCACGGTCTGGGCTACGTGAAAATGGTGATTATGGTCGATGAGGATGTGGATCCGTTTAACCTGCCGCAGGTGATGTGGGCGCTCTCCGCCAAGGTGAATCCGGCGGGCGACCTGGTTCAGCTGCCGAATATGTCCGTGCTGGAACTGGATCCGGGGTCATCGCCGGCGGGGATCACTGACAAACTGATCATTGACGCCACCACGCCGGTCGCACCGGATAACCGCGGTCATTACAGCCAGCCGGTACGCGATTTACCGGAAACCAAAGACTGGGTCGCCAGACTCAATTCCATGCTGGCTGAGCGCAAAGCCTGAGCATTTACCGACTCTATTAAGGAGTGATTATGATTTGTCCACGTTGTGCCGATGAGCATATTGAACTGATGGCCGTGTCGCCGGTAAAAGGCGTCTGGACCGTGCATCAGTGTCAGCATTGTTTATACACCTGGCGTTCCACCGAACCTTTGCGACGCACCAGCAGCGAACATTATCCCGAGGCGTTCCGTATGACGCAGGCGGATATTGATAATGCGCCGATGGTGCCGTCGATCCCGCCACTGCTTGCGGAGTAATGTTGTTTTCTCCTCCCTCTTAAAAGGGGGAGTAAAATGTTTCAGAAGCCGTTTTTCCGCAAATTCAGCTGAACATAAATTTCTCGCTAAAAATTGGCTTCTGTAATCTCTAAGATAATTCCTGAAATCAATCAGTTAATACCTCTCTTTGCTCGAAAACCTCGCCTTTTTTATCCAAAACAATCCCGCATTTTTGCCATCATAAACTCTGTAAAGGTAGACAGTTGTCGACTTTTCCTCTAAAAGTTCTGCAGTTCTCGCCAGACAAAACTAGTTTCCAATGGCAAGTAATAATTTCTGAATGTTAAAGAGCGGCGAAATCATAACCGCCAGGCATTGAGTTTTTACAAACACTACGACACACCTTTTGGAGAGTTTATGCATTCCTCTGATCACAAAAACGAGAGCCGGACGTTCTTCGGTCATCCTTATCCGCTGGGTTCTCTGTTCTTTACAGAAATGTGGGAGCGGTTCTCGTTTTACGGTATTCGTCCCTTACTGATCCTGTTCATGGCGGCGACGGTGTATGACGGCGGCATGGGGCTGGCGCGTGAAAACGCATCGGCCATCGTCGGTATCTTTGCCGGTTGTATGTATCTGGCGGCGTTGCCGGGTGGATGGCTGGCCGATAACTGGCTGGGTCAACAGCGGGCAGTCTGGTACGGCTCGATCCTGATTGCGCTGGGTCACCTGTCGATTGCTTTGTCGGCTTTCATGGGCGACAACCTGTTTTTCATCGGCCTGATGTTTATCGTGCTGGGTTCCGGCCTGTTCAAGACCTGTATTTCGGTCATGGTGGGGACGCTGTATAAGAAAGGCGATGCGCGCCGTGACGGTGGTTTCTCACTGTTTTATATGGGCATCAATATGGGTTCCTTTATCGCGCCGCTGATTTCCGGCTGGCTGATAAAAACGCACGGCTGGCACTGGGGCTTTGGCATCGGGGGTATCGGGATGCTGGTGGCGCTGATTATCTTCCGCGTGTATGCCGTTCCGGCGATGAAACGTTATGACAGCGAAGTCGGTCTGGATTCAACCTGGAATAATCCTGTCGCGAAGAAAAACGGCGTCGGCGCTTGGCTGCTGGTACTGGCAGTGGGTGTGGCGGTCGTCGTGACACTGATTGCGCAGGGCGTGATCGTCATTAATCCGGTCGCTGTCGCCAGCGTGCTGGTTTACGTGATTGCGGCTTCCGTGGCGCTGTACTTTATCTATCTGTTCCTGTTCGCCGGGCTTAACCGCAAAGAGCGCGCCAGACTGCTGGTTTGCTTTATCCTGCTGGTTTCCGCTGCGTTCTTCTGGTCTGCGTTTGAGCAGAAACCTACCTCGTTCAACTTGTTTGCGAATGACTACACCAACCGTATGATCGGCGATTTCGAAATCCCGGCGGTCTGGTTCCAGTCCATCAATGCGCTGTTTATCATTCTGCTGGCCCCGGTATTCAGCTGGGCATGGCCGATGATGGCACGTAAGAACATTCGTCCGAGCAGCATCACCAAGTTCATCATCGGTATTTTGTGCGCTGCGGCAGGCTTTGGCCTGATGATGATGGCAGCGCAAAACGTGCTGAGCAGCGGTGGCGCAGGCGTTTCGCCATTCTGGCTGGTGGGCAGTATTCTGATGCTGACGCTCGGTGAGCTGTGTCTGAGCCCGATAGGGCTTGCGACCATGACGCTGCTGGCGCCGGAAAGAATGCGCGGTCAGATGATGGGGCTGTGGTTCTGCGCCAGTGCGCTGGGTAATCTGGCGGCGGGTCTTATCGGCGGTCACGTGAAAGCCGATCAGCTGGACATGCTGCCTGATCTCTTCGCACGTTGTTCTATCGCGTTGCTTATCTGCGCCGCAGTGCTGTTCGTGCTGATCATTCCGGTGCGCAGAATGCTGGAAAATGCGCAGACCAAAACTGAGCAGAAGCCAGTGACCCACGCCTGACGGGCAGTGGCGCTGTTCATCACGAATAGCGCCGGGTACGAAAACAAAAATGAGGGGGTCTCCGGACCGCCTCATTTTTTTTTGTTCTTATCCATGTTACCGGTATCACATTAATCAAAAAACATAAGAAATTTATAACATCTCGCAATTGTGACTGCCTTTTAACCATTCTATAACAAGTCCTCGGGCCACGGACGGACTGACTTTTTTGTGTTTAACCCTACAAAAGGCAGGACGAAAAATGACGGCGAAGTTATCCGTAAAAGAAAAAATCAGCTACGGTCTGGGGGATATGGCGAGCCATATTGGCCTGGATAACGTGATTATATTTTTGACGTTTTATTACACCGATGTCGTGGGATTACCGGCGGTGTTCGTCGGGACAATGTTTCTGGTCGCTCGTGTGGCGGATGCGATTGTTGACCCTGCAATGGGGCTGATTGCCGACCGCACGCAGACCCGTTTTGGCAAGTTCCGCCCCTATATTCTCTGGCTCGCGCTGCCATTTGGTGCCAGTTGTTTACTGGTTTACGCGGTGCCGGAATCGCTCTCGCTGGGTGGCAAAATGGTCTACGCCAGCGTCACCTATTGCGTGATGATGCTGATGTATACCGCGATCAATATTCCTTACTGCTCTATGGGGGCTATCATCACGCCGGATAACACCCAGCGTATTTCGCTGCAATCCTACCGCTTTTTCCTCGCCACGCTTGGCGGCGCGATGTCCACGTTCCTGATGATGCCGCTGGCAGAAATGATGGGCGGCGGCAATAAACTCGACGGCTATTTCGGCGCGATGGCTGTAATGGCGTCGATTGCCGTGGTGATGTTCCTGCTGTGTTTTCTCAATACGAAAGAACGTATCAGCGCACCGCCAACGCACGAGAATTTCCTCTCCGATCTGCGCGATTTAGTGCGTAACGATCAATGGCGCGTGGTCGCGGCGCTGATCTTCTTCAACATCTCGTTTGGTGTCGTGCGTCTCGGCGCGATGATGTATTACGTCACCTATTATCTCGGTAACGCCAGCTACTTTATGTGGCTGCTGGCGGCACACATTATTGGCAAAAGCCTCGGCAGTTTGCTGGTCAAACCGCTTACCCGCAAACGCAGCAAACTGGCGGCATTCACGCTGTGCGCCATTCTGACCGGTGCGCTGAGCATGGCGATCTTCTTCGTTCCGGCGTGGATTTCCCTGCTGGTCGGCATGACGTTGCTGGTGTCCACGTTCTATCAGGTCACGACTACGCTGATGTGGGTGATGATGTCCGACGTGGTGGATTACGGCGAATACAAACAGGGCAAACGCATGGACGGCACCGTGTTCTCGACCTTGCTGGCGATCCTCAAAATGGGGATGGCGGTGAGCGGGGCGGTGGTCGGCTGGACACTCGGCATGAGCGGTTATGTGCCGCACGCCGCGCAGCAAAATACCGCCGCGATGCTGTCCATTATCGCGCTGTTCTCACTGGTGCCGGGCGTGCTCTCGATGTTCAGCGCGCTGTCGATGCGCTGGTACAAACTTAATGACGCCACCATGAAACAGATTAACCAGTCCAAAATTTCACGGGAACACGAGCCTGTCCCTCAGGCCACCTTGCATACACAGGAGTCCGCATGAGCGAATTAATCGCCGAAAAAAACCGTATCCTCTGGCATTTCGATCAGCAAACGCTGGTGATTGAATCCTGGGGTGAAAACAGCCTGCGCGTTCGCGCCACCTGCCGGCCTGAGCTCAATGATCATCTGTGGGCGCTGCTGCCAGCGGACAGTCAGCCGCAAACCGACATCAGCCGCGGCACCGAAACGCTGAGTATCCGCAACGGCAACATTACGGCGACGGTGAATATCAAAGGGCAGCTGGCGTTTTATAACCAGCGAGGTGAGCTGATCCTCGAGGAGTTCTGGCGTCAGCGTTCGACGGTCGGTATCGGCGCGACGGAGAAGAGTCAGGACAAATACATCAGCGCGCTGAAGATGGATGCCCGCGAATTCAAGGCCATTCCGGGCGGCAAGCATCAGCTGACCGTGCGTTTTGAATCACGCCCCGACGAGAAAATCTACGGCATGGGGCAATATCAGCAAAGCTGTCTGGATCTGAAAGGCTGCACGCTGGAACTGGCGCAGCGCAACTCCCAGGCCAGCGTACCCTTTATGCTCTCGAGCCTTGGCTACGGCATGCTGTGGAACAATCCGGCGATTGGCGAAGCGACGTTCGGCAAGAATATCACCCGCTGGGAAGCGCAGGTCACCGAGCAGATGGATTACTGGATAACCGTAGGTGATACGCCCGCTGACATCATGCATCAGTACGGTCGCGCGACCGGCACCGCACCGCAAATGCCGGAGTACGCCACCGGTTTCTGGCAGTGCAAACTGCGTTACCGCACGCAGCAGGAAGTGCTGGAAGTCGCACGGGAATACAAGCGCCGCCACCTGCCGATTTCGGTGATTGTCATCGACTTCTTCCACTGGCCGAATCAGGGCACCTGGTGCTTTGATCCGGTGGACTGGCCGGATCCGAAAGCGATGGTCGCGGAGCTTAAATCACTTGGCATCGAAACAATGGTGTCGGTCTGGCCGACGGTAGACAGCCGCACGGACAACTACAAAGAGATGAAATCCAAAGGTTATCTGGTCAACACCGATCGCGGTGTGTCGGTGAATCTGGATTTCCTCGGCAACTGTACGTTCTTCGATGCCACCCATCCCGGCGCACGTCAGTTTGTCTGGGAAAAGGTGAAGCAAAATTATTACGATCTGGGGATCCGCACTTTCTGGCTCGACGAAGCCGAGCCAGAATACCGCGCCTATGATTTTGATAATTATCGCTATCATCTCGGGCCTGTGCTGGAAGTCGGCAATATCTACCCGCAGAAATTTGCACAAGGGTTTTACGACGGCCTGCAACAGGAAGGCGAGCATGAAATCGTCAATCTGGTGCGCTGTGCCTGGGCAGGGAGTCAGCGATATGGCGTACTGGCGTGGTCTGGCGACATCCATTCTTCCTTCCACGCGCTGCGTAATCAGATTGCCGCAGGCCTGAACATGGGGCTGGCAGGCATTCCGTGGTGGACGACGGATATCGGCGGGTTCCAGGGCGGTAACGTCAATGACCCTGCGTTTCAGGAACTGCTGATCCGCTGGTTCCAGTGGGGCGTATTCTGTCCGGTGATGCGTCTGCACGGTTACCGCGAGCCGCAAATACAGCCGTCAGAACCGTGGCGCGACGGTATTGCGCAGTGCAACAGCGGCGCGCCGAATGAAGTGTGGAGCTACGGCGAAGAGAATTACGAGCTGATGAAAAGCGGCCTGTTCCTGCGTGAAAAACTGCGTCCTTACATCAGCCGCGTGATGCAGCAAGCCCACGAGAACGGCGATCCGGCAATGCGCACCATGTTCTACCAGTATCCGGATCAGGCCGAAAGCTGGCAGGTGGAAGATCAATACATGCTCGGCGCCGACATTCTTGTCGCGCCGGTGCTGTACGCGGGTCTGCGTGAACGCAAAGTTTGGCTACCGGCGGGGGAAAGGTGGGTGGCGCTCAACGGGGAACGGTATGAAGGTGGAAGGGCGGTTACGGTCGCCGCGCCGATGAGTGAAATCCCGGTGTTTGTGCGGGAATCGGCAGATCCGTCTGCGCGGGCGATATTGTAATCGGGTTGCAGATGGCCGCTGCAACGGGGCGGCTATTTAGAACAGAAAGGTGACAGTTTCGGTTTCTTAATAACTGTGATCACCTGGCCTTTGGCGCCGAGCCGAACCGAGCAGAGGGGAAAGGCTTTTCCCCTCTGCTCGCCTTCGCTTTTTTACTGCCAGATGCGCTCACTGGGTATGTTTCTTGTAACACAGTGATAGCTGCAATATTCCACCGCTGCGCGGAGCCCTCCACTACCGCGATCTGACCGCCCTCCCAGCCCGCAGTGCAACTGCAAATCGATTTATCACAAAACTGTTAACTCTCCGCGAGGATTCCGTAATCCATCCCCTTGTAGTCTGATGCCATCGACAGTAACCGGATCGGTGACAATAATGATTAACAGACGCAATTTCCTACTGGGCAGCAGTGCGGTTTCCGCGGTCGCGGTGATAGGGCTGCTCCCGACGTTTTTCCCACGCAAAGCGGATGCGCAGGCCAAAGCCGAAAAATTTGAATTTACCCTGACCGATGAGCAGTGGCATCAGAAGCTCAACGATGATCAGTACCATATTCTGCGCGAGGCGGGCACCGAACATCCTTATTCCAGCCCGTTAAATAATGAGCATCGTGTGGGTGAATTTGCCTGCGCGGGCTGCACTCTTCCTCTCTTTTCATCGGCCACAAAATTCGACAGCCATACAGGCTGGCCGAGTTTCTGGAAGCCGTTACCCAATGCCGCGCTGACCAGCCGGGATACCTCGTTTGGCATGGTGCGTGATGAAGTGCATTGTCGCCGCTGCGGCGGGCATTTGGGACATGTGTTTGATGACGGCCCGCAGCCGACCGGCCTGCGTTATTGCATGAACGGGCTGGCGATGACGTTCACCCCCAAAGCTTAATCAGTCAGGACATTCACAATGAAAAATGCATCTAAAAAAGTGCGCAGCTTGCGTAATTACAGCCTGATAGCCGGACTGGTGCTGGCTTCGGCTTTTGCCTTTCAAAATAATGCCTGGTCGTGGGGCGGTGGAGCAGAACCGGCGGTGGTCATCCCCGCACCGATAAAAGATGAGCCTGCGGGAACGTCGCACAGCGAAACGGCTTTGTTTGCCGGTGGCTGTTTCTGGGGTATTCAGGGCGTATTCCAGCATGTGAAAGGCGTCACCAGTGCGGTGTCGGGATATGCAGGCGGCGAGGCGCAAACGGCCAGCTATGAGCAGGTGAGCAACGGCGATACCGGCCACGCAGAATCCGTCAAAGTCACGTTTGACCCGACGCAGGTGAGTTACGGTGAACTGCTGCATATTTTCTTCTCAGTGGGACATAACCCGACGGAGCTAAACCGTCAGGGGCCGGACACCGGCAGTCAGTATCGTTCGGCGGTTTTCCCGCTTAATCAGGCGCAGGCGGAAGTAGCAAAAGCGTACATTGCCCAGCTCAACGCCAGCCACAGTTACAGCGAACCGCTGGTGACGAAAGTGGAAAGCAGTGCACACTTTTATCCGGCTGAGGCTTATCACCAGAACTTCTTAAACGATAACCCGGATTATCCGTACATCGTGGTGAATGACTTGCCGAAAATTAAAGATTTGAAACAACATTTCCCGGCGGATTATCGCGAACAACCGGTGCTGGTGAAGGGGGTTAACCCATAGGAAAAAATAAAGACGCCGCGGCGTTATCCGCGGCGGCTTCTTAAGGGGTTAACTGAACAGATTATCCGGATTTACCGTGGCTTAAAATCCGTAACGGATAGCATCTTTGCTTTGTTGCATCAGCGCATCAATTTTTTCTGAATACCGCTCCAGCCCTTTGCCGTCCCCGGCTTCAGAACACTGGCGACGTCGCGCGTTATACGCTTTCATCAGTTGCGCCTGTGCAAATCCCGGTTTGCCGTAACAGGCCATGCTTTCCTCCCAGCAGGCAATTGCGGCATCCAGATCCTGCTGCGCCTGATACTGTTTTCCCAGCTCGTTAAGCGCTTTCGCCGACTCCTGAGGGGGCAGTTGCTGCGCTAAAATTTGCTCAATACGAGTGTCCATAATCATGACCTCCGGCTCACTTAATGGAAGAAGTTAAGGATATGACCAAATACCAGCCCGACGCTGATGACATCAGAGTCACTGAATGTTACGTTCGAGAAGCCAAACTTACCCAACAGTGGCAGCAGCAACGCCGGCAGCAGAGTGATAAACAGGCCGTGGAAAATCCCGCCGATAATCGCGCCGCGACGCCCGCCGACGGCGTTACCGAAGATGCCCGCCGTGCCGCCCGCGAAGAAGTTGGTCAGCATGCCCGGTAGGATCATCGCCAGTCCGAGGCTCGGGAACAAGAACATGCCGATCACCGAACCGATGGTGGTCGAGATAAAGCCGATAATGACCGCGTTCGGGGCATAGGGGAAAAGCACCGGACAGTCGAGCGCAGGAATGGCGTTCGGCACAATACGCAGGGCGATACCGCGGAAAGCCGGGACGATTTCAGCCAGCAGCAGGCGGACACCTGACAGCAGCACGTAAACGCCGACCACAAACTGAATGGATTGCAGGAACGAATAGACCAGATAGTTAACGCTGTTGGCATAAGGCGCGATGACTTCCGGGCCTGCTGCAATTGCCGGGATCAGGTAAATCGGGATCATCACCACCATCATCGACAGATAGGTGTCTTGCAGGAAAGAGAAGGATTGCGGCAGCTCGAAGTCTTCGGTGCTTTTACTGACATCGCCGGTAAGTTTCGCCACACCGGCCTGCACGATATAGCCGATAGTGCAGAAATGGCCGAGGGCAATGTCATCGGAGCCGGTAATTTTGCGCACAATCGGCTGAGCCAGCACCGGCATCCCGACGGCCATTACACCGGCAATAATCCCGCCGGTCAGGATAAGCTCGGTACCGCGCAGACCGCCCATGTAGCCGATGACGGAACAGACCGTGGCCATCCACAGCGACGCCTGTCCGGTGAGGAAGATATATTTGAAACGGGTCAGGCGGGCAATCAGGATATTGACGATAAACGCCAGTACCATAATTAATGCCGTTTCACGCCCGAGAGTTTGCTGTGCGATACCGGCAATAGAACCGACGTCGGTAACAATCCCGCGCATATGAAATCCTTTCTGGAATATTTCACCCAGAAAGGTCAGGGTATTAACAATTATGCTGGCACCCGAAAGCAGAACCAAAAAACCCAGAAGCGTTTTTAATGTACCGGTAATAACTTGCCCGGTGCTTTTCTTTAATGCGATCAGGCCAATCATGGCGATCAGTGATATTAATATTGATGCCTGGCCTAATACATCATTGACAATAAAGTGAAGGAAAGACATAAGCGTCCCCTGTAGAGTTCACGGTAATTGTTCTGTCGATTTATAAGTGTTTTTACTTTAAATAATAATTTATTAAATGGCCAGATGTCCCATTTCCTGAAGGATAGGAGTCAGCTTGGTCTTTATTTCATTTTTATCAACCAGACGCTTCAGATAAATAATGTTGGCGTTGATTGTGTAATGCTGGAATTGCGATCTGAAGTTTTCGCCGGTCATAATAATGTCGGCTCTCGATGACGTGGCACTGGAAATATCACAATGTGATAAATCGGCTTCCACACCCAAATCTTTTAACGCTGCTTCGATACTCATTTCACAGGCAAAACTGCTGCCCAGACCCGCACCGCATACCGCCAGGATTGATAGCTTTTTCATCATTTTTCCTTACGTTCTTTGTAGGTGTTCATAAAGGGTTATGTTTATCTCTTTTCACTTCACGTTTAAAACTGCCGGATGATATCTAATGCTTCCTGTCTGTTTTTACTGCGTTTTAACCGCTCTGCCGCCTCGTCATCACAGAACAGATGGGAAAGGCTGGCAATCATTTCTATGTGCGAATGGCTGTCCACAGCGGCCAGCGCGAAGATGACGTAAACCGGATCGTTATCTTCACTGCCAAACTCAACGCCTTCTGAAACAATCACCAGGGACAGTGCCGTATGGTTAACCCCCTCTTCTGGCCGGGCGTGTGGCATCGCAATACCTTCGCCCAAAACATAATAAGGCCCGATTTCCCGGTGCATATCATATATAGCCTGAAGATAACGGTTTTCCGCTGCGCCCGAATCAATTAACGGTTGCACGGCGAATGCCACTGCACTTTTCCAGTCTTCTATTTTACTGATGATTTGCGTGTTATTTTCATTAATCCAGTCGCTTAACATAATGCCTCTTCATAAGAGTAGGGTATTTTCTCAGTATGATATTTAATTAAAATAAAAACTGTGATCTATCCAGTCCTGTTAGCCATCAATGAAAGATAATAATTTCAGGCGACCTGAAAGAATGAATGATAGCAGAGGTTTAACAACGTCCTGATATCAGAATTAACTTACTTTTTCGGTAAACGAATATTTCCTCTGGTCAGCTTTCATTGAATTTGTGTGTCGAATGAATTGATTATCCACTGATGAATATCAACAATATTTACAGGCTTGTTTTGTCCAATAACATTCTGATCAACAGAATAAACTGGTCCTGATGTTATTGGCCGTGCATTTCCTGCGAGAATTTTTAATTCGGGAATATATTCTGCCCCGACATGTCCCGGTAAACGTTCGCCCAGTCGTGAGGCAAAACGTCTGGCAGCCAGTTCAGCATCAATCTGGCACCAGATTTCCACGACCTGCGTGACGCCCGCCCGTTGCAGATAATCCTGCAAGACTTCCTGGGGCTGAAAACCAAACCACGCATCGACAATAAAAGTGCTGCCCTGTGGTGCGCCGTCGATGATGTCCCAGATAACCTGATAGCTTGCCAGCCCAAGTACGCGGTTAAAAGGGCGGTCAACGTTCTCTAATCGCTGAAGAAAAGGATTTTTAATGCCATCAAGCGACAGTTGCAGCCAGCCGCTGTGTGCAGAAAGCTCAACAGCGAGCCGGCTTTTACCTGACGCCGGGATCCCGTTCACCAGGATAACGCGTTTGCTGGTAAAGCCATTTCGTGAGGCGCTTCTGTTATCAGACATGTTCCACCTGTTGTGTTTGGTTATGTGCCGGTGCATGGAAATACTGTTGAATGACAGCCTGCAACTCGTTCAGACGCGGTACCGCCAGCGATTCCAGACGGGATTTCGTTGCGTTGCGATCCAGCGAAATGCAGTCTTTCCACAATGAACGGCCTGCGATAACGCCTGACGCGCCCTCACTCATGGCATCTGCGACTTGTTTGAGGAAAGTGGAATGGTCAACGCCCGCTGAAAGCACCGCCCAGGGCACGACCCCTGCAAGTTTGGTGATGTCAGCACAGGCTTGTTTGGAGCCCGGATAAGGCAGTTTTAGCACTTTCGCGCCGCATTCCAGGCAAATCTTCGTGCCGCCATAAATCAGTGACGGGACTTTTTCTTTATATTCTTCCTCGGTTTCGTTGTCGAGTTTATAGGTCAAAAACTCCACCACCAGCAGCAGGTCTTCGCGGGCGAAGTCCTCAATACACTGACGCAGAATATCAATGTTATGTCGGTTAGCGGCTTCCTGATCGGAGCGCAGATAGACCATGATTTTACCACCGGTCGCCCCCAGTTCACGTACGCGGCGTGCATCTACGTTAGCGACAAGGCGTGACAGACGATAACCTTCCGGCGAATTATCCCAGCCAGAAGCATCAAGGCCAATGAGCAGCGCGGTGTCGCGGGCAATAATCCCGTTATCCACCAGTTGCGGGACGGCGCAAACCGGATCGACCAGCACACAGGAGGCTTTACTGGCGAGATATTGGGTGATGTCGGCTTTGATAAGCCCGAGTTCATGTTCTGAAATGGCAGATTGTTGCTGCGGGTCGCTGGCGAGCAGGCTGCGCATGGCGCCACGCTGGTCACAGGCGATCACCAGCATCGCACCGTTCTTGCCGCAAATCTGCTGATAACTGCGTAATTCTGAAGTAGACATTTTTGACATGGAACTCTCCTTTGCGTGAAATTTATTACAGATGAAAAAATCTCGATTACACTGGACGTTCTGTCTTTGCCCCCTGACGAAAAGGGGCGGAAAATCGCGTAACACGCCGTTTTACAAGGGTTGAAGCCCGAACCGGCACATTGCATTTTTACAGGTGTTGCGCAATAATCCCTCAATCGACGATTTGAGTGTAATTCATTACTGAAAGGAATTTCAAGCTGAAAGAGCCAATTTTGCAAGATATTGCAGCAACGCGTGCCATGATGCATCTGGTGGCGAAGCTGCATTACGAGTCTGATATGTCTCAGGTGGAGATTGCACGCAAGCTGGATGTGTCGACGGCAACCATTTCCCGGTTGCTGAATAAAGCCCGTGCGGCAGGGATTGTGCGCATCGAAGTGGTGGGTTTATCGTCGCCGGAAGACATGACAACTGACCTGATGAAACGCCTCGGACTCAGACACGCGTATGTGGTGGATGCGCCACCGGGCAACGTGCTGGGCGCGTTGGCGACACCGCTGGCTTCTTTGTTACAGGAAGCCGGTTTAGGTGCTGGATCAGTGCTCGGTATCGGCTGGGGAAGGGCCGTGCGGGAAGTGACGCTGGCGGGTATGCCGCGTCTGCCGGGCATTATGACCGTCGCGCTCAACGGGGGTATGCAACAATCGGCCCCGCATTTCCAGATAACCGAGTTCGTGCGCCGTGCGGCAGAACAGATGGAAGGCACGCCGTATTTTCTGCACGCCCCTTATCTTTCATCGGCGGAATTGCGTGATGCGTTTCTCGCAGACCCGAGTGTGCAGGAAATTATTTCACTCTGGGATCGGCTCGATGCGGCGATTGTCGGTGTAGGCCTGACGCATACCCCTAAACCGAGTGAATCCACCACGGCAACACCGGGTGAGCAGGCGCTGAGTGATGCAGCGGGGGATGTGCTGCGTCATTACTTCACCGAATCTGGCGATTTACTGCATTGGGAAGGGGAAGAAAGAATGATTGCCGCCTCGGCAGAACAGCTGCGCAAAACGCCGCTAACCATTGGTGTGGCCGCCACCCCCGAAAAAGCCGCGGGGATTATTGGCGCAGTGCGCTCAGGCATGATCAATTCGCTGGTCACAGATGTGAATACCGCCCAGGCGATTCTGGACAAATTGCCGGTGGCCTGAATTTAAAGAAAGTTAAACGGAGGGGAGCGATAGCGTGCTAATGAGTTGGCGACCGTTTTGATCGCTCAACTCAGACTATTTTCTCTTCAGCTTTGTGCTATCTGCCCAGGTTATTTCGCCAGCAGTTCTTTACGCACGATTTCTGCACCGGCGCTTAATGCATCCAGCTTACCGCGTGCAACGCCGCGTGGCAGAGGGATCATGCCGCAGTTGGTGCACGGATAGAGTTTGTCCGCATCGACAAATTGGAGTGCTTTACGCAGCGTTGCGGCAACTTCTTCCGGTGTTTCAATGGTATTGGTGGCCACGTCGATAGCGCCGACCATCACTTTTTTACCGCGGATCAGCTCCATCAGTTCCATCGGAACATGTGAGTGATGGCATTCCAGCGAGATAATATCGATATTAGATTTTTGCAGTTTCGGGAAGATCTCTTCGTATTGTCTCCACTCCGTGCCCAGCGTTTTCTTCCAGTCGGTGTTGGCTTTGATGCCGTAGCCGTAGCAGATGTGGACAGCCGTTTCGCATTTCAGCCCTTCAATGGCTCTTTCTAAGGTGGCGATACCCCAGTCGTTCACTTCATCGAAGAACACATTAAAGGCTGGCTCATCAAACTGGATGATATCGACGCCCGCCGCCTCTAACTCTTTGGCTTCTTCGTTGAGAATTTTAGCGAATTCCCAGGCGAGTTTTTCGCGACTTTTATAGTGATTGTCATACAGTGTGTCGATCATGGTCATCGGTCCCGGAAGGGCCCATTTGATCGGCTGCGTGGTTTGCTTACGTAAAAACTTCGCATCTTCGACAAAAACGGACTTCTTACGACTCACCGGCCCGACAACGGTTGGCACACTTGCTTCATAGCGGTTGCGGATCTTAACGATCTCACGCTTCTCGAAATCAACGCCTTCGAGATGCTCGATAAATGTGGTGACAAAATGCTGACGCGTTTGCTCGCCATCGCTGACGATATCAATACCGGCCTGTTGCTGATCTTCCAGACATAAACGCAGTGCGTCGAGTTTGCCGTCAACTAATTCCTGACCTTCCAGTTTCCAGGGTGACCAGAGTGTCTCTGGCTGCGCAATCCAGGACGGCTTCGGTAAGCTGCCCGCAGTCGATGTCGGTAATAATTTTTTCATCACAGGTGACCTTATATTTTTTTTGGTAAATCAGAGAACGGGTTCAGCGGACCATTGTTTGAGAACAGCCTGGTAAGGTTTAATAAATTGCTCTTCAGTAAATTTACCCTGCTCAACAGCCAGCTGGCTACGTTCTTCCCGGTCATAAACAATCCGGGTTAATGAGTAATCCTGGAAATTCAGGCTAGGTTGATATTCTTTTCCTGCCACGGAATTTGCATTATAAATTTCAGGGCGATAAATCTTCTGGAAAGTCTCCATCGTGCTGATCGTGCCAATCAACTCAAGATCTGTGTAATCGCTGAGTAAATCGCCGCTGAAATAAAACGCCAAAGGCGCAACGCTGTGTTCAGGCATGAAGTAGCGGGCGCGCAATCCCATTTTGGAGAAATATTCATCAGTCAGGGAAGGTGCATCCTGCTGATATTCGATGCCTAATACAGGATGTTGATTTCCGGTACGGTAATAAGTGTTTTTACTGGAGACGCTCAGGCAGATAACCGGTGATTTCTTAAAGTACTCTTTGTAAGTCGCTGAATTAACGAAGCGTTTAAAGATATCACCGTGTAAGACGCCAAAATTTTCCGGCAGACTGAATCCGGACTTGTTCTTATTATGCTCAGGCAGTACCACGCTGAAGTCATAATCACGAACATAAGAGGAAAAGTTATTGCCTAAAATGCCTTCAAAACGTTCGTTGGTTATTTTATCAACAATATTGGTTTTTAATATTTCAATCACCGGGAAGGCGTCGGACCTACCCTCTATATTAATATTTAACTGCGCGGTAATAATGTCCAGTTCGACAGAGTAACGATCACCCTTTGGGTTGTCCCAGTGCGCCAGAGAATTGAAACGATTGTCGATCATCACCAGAGTGTTATGCAGGTTTTCCTGACGTTTCTCACCCCTTGCCAGATTAGCGAAGTTTGTCGTAATACGCGTATTTTCCGAAGGGTTATAATTTTCGTCGAAACGAATGCTCTTAAGAGTAAAGTTAAATTTATTATTCATTTTAGTCAGGTGCCCCGGCTGCTGAAAAATCTACGTTATTTCAGTAGTCTTTATATTTTAAGAGTGAATCGCGATGACTCTTTTATGCCTGAGTCACTGAGTGAAAAAAAGTGATATAAATTCACTGAACATGAACAAAGTTCATGTTGGGGGAGGGGCAATGAATTTTTCACTGTTCTGTTTCTGGTGACTCAGTCAGGCAGCCCTGACAACCCGTTATTTTTGCGGATGGCCTGTCTTCCACCACTATGGTAAACGTTAACCCCTCTATCATCGTTTTAATACGCAGCTGCTGTGCGGGGCGTAACTTTTGATGCAACGTCACAAGGAGTATTTCATGAAGAACAGAATTCTTGGCAAAACGGGCCAGAGCGTTTCTGAAATCGGTTTTGGTGCCTGGGCTATCGGCGGTACCTGGGGTGAAGTCAGCATGGAAGATGCGAAAGGCGCGTTGAATGCGGCGCTGGACGCAGGAATGACGTTTATCGACACCGCAGATGTTTACGGCGACGGACGTTCAGAAAAGATCATTGCTGATGTGTTAAAAGAACGTGGAGGCGAGCGTCCATTCGTCGCAACTAAACTGGGTCGTCGTCTTTCCCCGCATGTGGCGGCGGGTTACACCGATAAAAACCTCAATGAATATGTCGATCGCTCCCGCGAAAATTTGCAAATGGATACGCTTGACCTGGTGCAGCTGCATTGTCCGCCAACCGAAATCTATTACACCCCTGAAGTTTTCGCCGTGATGGATGACATGATCAAAAACGCTAAAATTCGCAGCTACGGGGTTTCTGTTGAAAAAGTGGAAGAGGGGCTGAAAGCGCTCGAATTTCCGAATGTGTCTTCCATTCAGCTGATTTACAACATTTTCAGACAGCGGCCAGCTGAGCTTTTAATGCGCGAGGCGAAACGTCGGGATGTCGGCATCATTGCCCGCGTGCCGCTGGCTTCCGGCCTGCTGACAGGAAAAATGACAGCAGATACCGCGTTCTCGGCCGATGACCATCGCGCGTTTAACCGTAATGGGGAACAGTTCGATAAAGGAGAGACGTTTGCAGGCGTGCCTTTCGATGTTGCGCTTGATGCGGTGGAAGATATCCGTCGTCTGTTGCCCGGTGATATGACGATGGCTAAATTTGCCCTGCGCTGGATCCTGATGAATGAAAATGTCTCCGTCATCATCCCCGGTTCTAAAAATAAAGCGCAGTCAGAAACCAATGCGCAGGCAAGCGATGTCGCTGCCCTTTCTGATGAAACGATGTCTGCGCTAAAAAATATTTATCAGAGCAAAATCGCCCCGTGGGTACATCAGCGCTGGTAAGAAAATCAGGCCTTCCTGACGGGAAGGCTTTTTTGATGACTTCCACTAACTCCTCCTCCGCCAACCTCCCAAAGACCTCATTCCCACTGTTTTCCCCTCAACCCGCATACTTCGGCGCTGACCGAAGCGTCCTCTTTTTACCGGTATTAAGCTGCGTGAAATTCATGAGGGAGAACAAAGATGATCGCAGTACTTTTTGAGGCAAACGCAGTACCCGAAGCCCGCGAGCGTTACCTTGAGCTGGCGGCTGAACTGAAACCTTTATTGTCGGACACGCTGGGATTTATTTCGATTGAGCGATTCGAGAGCCTGAGCACATCCGGAAAAATTCTTTCTTTGTCGTGGTGGGAAGATGAAGAGTCGGTAGCCGGATGGAAACAGAATGTGATGCATCTAGCCGCGCAGAAAGAGGGGAAACAGTCGATTTTTTCATACTACAGGATTCGTGTTGTCCGCGTATTTCGTGACTATTCTTCCGACAAATCTCCGAATCAGCCTTCCGGTAAAGGAGCGCATCAGCATGTATGACATTCACGTGATCCTCGACAACACTCCGGGTTCGCTGGCCACACTGGGACGTGTTCTGGGTATCAACGGAGTGGGTCTGGAGGGCGGCGGTGTATTTACGACACCGGAAGTCGGGCACGCGCATTTCCTGATTGAAGAAGGCGAGAAAGCTTGTCAGGTTCTGACAGATGCCGGGTTTGAGGTCAGAAATGTGTCCCGTCCGCTGATCAGGAAATTACCCCAGAAACAGCCGGGCGAACTCGGTGAAATCGCCCAGACACTCGCCCTCAATGGCATTAACATTCTGGTACAGTACAGTGACCACGATAACCGACTTATTCTGCTCACCGATGACGACATCCGTGCGGCAGAAGTCACCCATCAATGGGCAGTACCTTCTGAATGAATTTTCTTAAAACCGAATACGACAGTGAGCCGGATGATTCTCTTGAGAAATCCATGTCACTGGTGGCTTCTGCAATATCTGACCCTTCCAGGGTCAGTATTCTGTGTGCGCTGAGGGACGGACGCGGCGTGGACGGCGACCGAACTCAGCGCGGTGGCAGGCATCGCTAGCGAGTTGCCCCTTGTCGAAGCTGCAAGAGCAGCGGCAGACGGTGGTGATTTAGCCGCATATATTTCTGCGCAGGGTGGGGCGAATGTCCCACGTGATGAGCAAACAGTAAGTGATCCTGCCCATATTTAGTTTCATAAAATCAATGACCTATATCCTAAGCGTCAATGTTCTGCTTTGCTTGTTCTATGAGTGTATAGAATTCATTGAAATCAAAATTCCAAATTTTCCCTGTATGGGGACATGGGAAAATTTCAATTCGGATGCCATTATCAGGCTCGTTGGACACTTCAGCCACCTGATCGGAATCAGAGTAGATTTCATAAACAACGTTTTCTCTGTCTGGCAAACTGGCCAGTTGTGCGGTTAATTTACTCATTTTGGTGGCTCCAGAAATCCTATTAACTTCCCTTGGGGGTCATACCTCAGACCCCGACCGTCTGTTGCAATAATATCAGTTACTTGACCAAACCGACCAGTGTTGCTGAATAGGACTTTTTTGCTTTCGTCGTTTAAAATGCCATCAACGATACTTTGCCCCTGTTCATTTATTGCGGCAGTATTTCCCTTAACGGGTGGAAATGCACTTCCACTACGTCCCCCATGTTTTTGCAGGGCACGTCCTGCTTGAGTTAAATCTCCCTTATCTAATAGTTTTGCACCATCGGATAACTGCTCGAGTGTAAAGCCATTAATGTTCTGCGGCTGCGTCAATTTCTCTAACTGACTAATCTCACCCGCGGCACCCATTCGACCAAGACCTAATCCCGCTGCCGCAGAGACAATAGCAATAGCCGAACCTGCGGTTGTCTCATTCAGCATCTGATCATAACCTGCCGGAGCTTCACCGCCGAGCTGTTGCGCAGTTTTGGCATAATCTGCAATGTTGCCATTGTAAACTCCGCCAGCAGCTAATAACCGCCCGGCAGCTTTACTATTGATTGTCTTAGTTGACTGGGCGTGTTGAACAGGTGCTGAACCCCAACCCCCGTAATCATATTTCTGAGTTGGAAGGGCTTTTACACCTTGTCTTTCAGCTACGGCGAATTCATAAGCATCCATAGCCTGTCGAATAAACCATTCGTGGTACAGGTAGGTTCTGTCACAAATCAGGTCACCATTTTCATCAACGTAAAATGGGTTTTCGACCCAATTCCATTGCTCAGTGGTATCCACACCAATCAGCCAGCCTAACTGAAGATGCTCTTTTATTGAGTCGTAAATGGGATCCACATACCCGGCCTGTGCGCGTCGCCATGTGGGCTGTCGTGAGTAAAGGCGCTCAGGAACACTAAAGGGACTGAATCTGCTGCGGTAATTTCGCTCATCCAGATCATAGTGAGTTTTAGATTGTTCTAAAGCGTGCTCGGGTGAGCAGATAAAGGCGAAGTCCTCTGGGCGGAGTTCCCATTCAATTTCACGGCCTTTGTAGAGTGTAAACATGATGCACCTGCTAATCCTTGCAGTTTTGGTTGATCAGATTTTCATCATATTACTTTTTTGACTTAACCGAAATTATTGTATTTATATGCCTAAATAACATTTAGTTAGTGAAGTAAATGCATGCATCAAAACCGCCAAAAATATGGCGATTTATTCAGCATCAACAATGCTTAAAGCGCATAATCAGTAAACCGCACCACCTCTTCTCCAACCCACTCGTTTATCTCCTGAATGCGCTCCTGCAAAAGAAACCAGCTCATTAACATTCTGGTACAGTACAGTGACCACGATAACCGGCTTATTCTGCTGACCGATGACGACATCCGTGCAGCAGAAGTCACCCATCAATGGGCAGTACAATCTGAATGAATTTTCTTAAAACCGAATACGACAGTGAGCCGGATGATTCTCTTGAGAAATCCATGTCACTGGTGGCTTCTGCGATATCTGACCCTTCCAGGGTCAGTATTCTGTGCGCGCTGATGGACGGACGCGCGTGGACGGCGACCGAACTCAGCGCGGTGGCATGCATTGCGGCTTCGACGACCAGCGGGCATCTTACGCGGCTGCTCAGCAACGGGCTGGTAATTTGCCTGACGCAGGGACGCCACCGGTATTACAGTCTGGCCGGGCATCATATCGCCGGATTGCTGGAAAACCTGATGGGCGTTTCCATGCATAATCACGCGGCGTTTGTGTCACGGACGCCGGTCGTTCTGCGTTACGCACGTACCTGTTATGACCATCTGGCCGGAGAACTGGCGGTAAAAATCTATGATTTCATGCTGAATGAAAAATGGATTGAGTCTGATGGCAATGCGCTGACACCCGAAGGAAAAGCCCATTTTCAACGTATTGGCGCAGTGCTTGATCCGCGTTCGCGCCGTAAACCTTGCTGTGGGTGTCT
Organism: Rahnella bruchi; assembly: GCF_003614975.1. GTDB lineage: Bacteria > Pseudomonadota > Gammaproteobacteria > Enterobacterales > Enterobacteriaceae > Rahnella > Rahnella bruchi. The sequence goes on from NZ_QZWI01000018.1 coordinate 66,873, forward strand.
GGACTGGAGTGAAAGACGATTCCATCTGGGCGGGGATGCGGGACAAGCATTGATGACGCTGTTGCTGCAAAAAGAGTGGATCACCCGCACGCCGGGCTATCGCGAAGTGAGTGTCACGGACAGCGGCAGAATTGCGCTGAGTCGCCTGTTCAGTTTGAATTTGAGTTGATCTCATCCTTAACACCCGTCTGGATGTTAAGGATGGCCTGTTGTGACCTGCTAAAATTGGCTTAAATTACGGCTTTCGCCCGCTGTTTCACGGCATAAATCAGTACTACCGCGAAGCACACCATCGGCAGCGCGTAGGACACCGCCGTGTTGTAGTGGTCAGCAATCGCACCCATCAGATACGGCATCACCGCGCCGCCAACAATCGCCATGATCATCACTGAGCTGGCGCGTTTGGTTTGTTTACCCATGTTCTTCACGCCCATCGCAAAAATGGTCGGGAACATGATCGACATGAAGAAGAATATCGCCACAAGCGCAATCACCGAGACGTTATCAATCCCCGCAACGACCACACCGCACAGCACAATATTGATGATGGCATACACCACCAGCAGCGTGGCAGGGCGCACAAATCCCATCAGCCAGGTGCTGAAGAAACGCCCGACCATGAAGCTGATCATGCCGACTGACAACAGGTATGAGGCGTTCTGATTCGACAGCGTGTGCCAGTGTTCGGTGGTGTAGTTAATGAAGAACGCGCCGACGCCAACCTGTGCCGCCACATAGAAAAATTGTGCGATCACGCCGCCGGTGAAATGGCCGTGCTGCCACAAACTTTTAGCGATGCCGTGGTCTTCAGACGTGCTTTGTTCGCGGATGTCCGGCAGTTTGGTGCGCCCGAACAGGAAGGCGATCAGCAAAACTAATACGGCAATGGCGACGTAAGTGGTTTTGACCGAGGACAGGCCATCCGCCGTGGTGCCCTGCGTGGCGGAGAAGAACAGCGAACCGCCGATGATCGGGCCGATAAACTGACCTAAGCCGTTGAATGACTGAGAAAGGTTCAGGCGGCGTTCCGCACCGGCAGGATCACCCAGTACGGTGGCGAACGGGTTCGCGGCAGTTTCGAGGCAACCCAGACCCAGGGCAATCACGAACAGCGCGAACAGGAACATGCCGAAACTGCCTGCGGAGGCGGCGGGGACGAACAGCAGCGCGCCCAGCGCATACAGGCATAATCCGACCAGGATCCCGGCTTTATAGCCGAATCGGTCCATGAAGAAACCCGCGGGCAGGGCGATGATGAAATACGCCCCGAAATACGCGGCCTGTAACAGGCCGGACTGGGCCTTGTTGACGTGTAACACTTCCTGGAAATGCTTATTCAGGACATCCAGCAGCCCGTAGGATAAACCCCACAGGAAAAACAGCGTGGTGACCAGGATGAACGCCAGTCGGAAACCGGACGTCGTTTTGCGCTGCGCATAAGCAGGCGCGGCAGTTTTATCGGCGAGCATAGTGTATTCCTCAGTATCTGGTAACGCATGTAGGGGTTCAGCTCAGGTGGCTGATTTTTTTATGTCAGATATCGTGAAAAACGTGATTAACTCCCTCATAGCAGGGAGGTTTTTGCTATTTCTGTTCAGCCAGCGAAAAAATCTTCTCCATTTCTACCCATTTTTCACCGGCAGGCGTCCACGGCGTGGGGCGCTGATATTTCCACATCAGGGCTTCCCATTCGCAGACCTTTGGATCCTCCAGACTGCGGCGTTCGAACAGCCCGCTGTCAAAATCTTCCGTGGTTTCCATCACCATCATCAGCCGGTTGCCCAGCCGGTAAATTTCCATCTCTGCGATGCCATAACGACGCAGATGCACGGTAATTTCCGGCCAGATTTCGCGGTGATAACGCTGATATTCTTCGATAAGCGCCGGATCGTTCGCCAGATCCAGCGCCTGACAATAGCGGCGCGTCATGTCAGCGCCCGGTCGAGATGCATATAGCCGCCGTCCACGGTCAGCCACTGGCCGGTGGTGTGCGAGGCGCGGGAAGAGAGCAAAAACACCACGGTATTGGCGATTTCCTGCGGCGTGGTCATGCGCTGACCCAGCGGAATATGCGAGGTGATTTGTTGCAGCTTCTCCTCGGGATGGTCGAAGCTTTTTATCCAGCGTTCATACAACGGCGTCATCACTTCTGCCGGTATCACGGCGTTCACGCGGATACCGTCGCTGAGCAACGCCGCCGCCCATTCGCGGGTCAGCGCCAAAATGCCGCCTTTGGCAGAGGCATAACCGCTGGTATTACCCTGTCCGGTTAACGCGGTTTTCGAGCTGATATTGACGATGGAACCCCGGCTGGCGCGCAGGGCGTTCAGGCTCAGGTGCGCCATCAGATAATAGTGAACCAGATTTTGTTCGAGCGACTTCACAAAGGCTTCGCGACCCGCTTCCAGCCCGACACTGTCATTGGCACCGGCATTATTCACCAGCCCGTCGATGCTGCCATAACGGGTAAGAACGTCGTCCACCGCCACCTTACAGCTGGCTTCGTCGCGCAGTTCGGTCAGTACAAAACTGGCCTGCGGTGAAAGCTGTTGAAGCTTATGCATCAGTTCGTTGGCCGGTTCGGTATTACTGATAATCACCGGAATGGCGCCTTCTTCCGCCAGCGTCAGCGAAATCGCTGCGCCGATGCCGGAACCGCCGCCGGTGACCATCACCACTTTATTTTGCAGATGCAGATCCATCAGTCATTTCCTGTAATCGGTAAAGGCTGTAATTGATAAACCGTGCAGGCGTTGCCGCCGTAAATGGCTGCCTGCTCGTCACTACTCAATGTCGTCGTGGCCTGCTGGCATAAATCCCACGGATTTTCATCCGTATCAGCCAGCAGACACACCGGCCAGTCGGAGCCAAACATCAGCCGTTCAGCACCAAAAACCTCCAGTGCGGCCTCGAAATACGGCAGCAGGTCGCGTGCCGACATGCCCGCAGGCCGCGGCTCGGTCAGCAGGCCGGAGAGTTTGCAGCTGACGTGTTTTAACGCTGCCAGCGGCGCAACTTGCTGCTTCCAGTGCGCCGCACCCAGACTCAGATCCGGTTTGCCGAAATGATCAAGCACCAGAAAATAGTTGTCATGGCGTTCGGCAAACTGCACGGCATCCCGCAGATGCCGGTGCGTCACCAGAATTTCATAGACATATTCCTGCTTCTGAAGCTGCCGGAGGCCGGCATTAATGGCCGGATCTGCCAGCCATTGCGCGGGCGCAGGTTCGTCCTGTACCTGATGACGAAAACCGCGCAGCAGCGGATGCGAAATCACGTCCAGCGCCTGTTGCAGTGCGGGCGAAGACAGATCCACCCAGCCCGTGACGGCGCGCACAAAGTCATGTTGTCCGGCGAGTTCCAGCAGCCAGCGCGTTTCCTGCACAGAAGAACACGCCTGAACCAGAACCGTGCCCTGAATACCGTGACGTTGTAACGCGAGCTGCAACGTCTGTGGCAATAAATCCTGCTTCAGCACCGCCATCTCATCGCTTATCCAGCGGTAATCCTGCGGCGTGTAGCGCCAGAAATGCTGGTGGCTGTCGATTCGCATCATCGGCGTTCTCCTCGTGCTTTCTCTCGCATGGGTTTCAGGCGTGATGGCGGTATTTTTCAATCGACGCCTGATGCATTTCGATGGAGAACCCCGGAGCCTGCGGTGGCATATACGCCGCGCCACGGATGTCACACGGATGCACAAAATGCTCGTGAAGATGGTCAACGTATTCGATGACGCGGCCTTCGTGCGTTCCGGCGATGCACAGATAATCAATCATCGACAGATGCTGAACGTACTCGCATAACCCGACGCCGCCTGCATGCGGACACACCGGCAGATTGTATTTGGCGGCCATCAGCATCACGGCCAGCACTTCATTCACGCCGCCCATGCGGCAGGCATCAATCTGCACCACGTCAATGGCTTCGCGCATGATGAACTGCTTGAACATGATGCGGTTCTGGCACATTTCACCGGTGGCGACTTTAACCGGCGCAACGGCCTGGCGGATTTTGCGGTGGCCTTCGATATCGTCCGGGCTGGTCGGTTCTTCGATAAACCACGGTTTGGCAAAGGCGAGGGCATTCACCCACGGAATGGCGTCGTTGGTTTCCCACACCTGATTGGCGTCGATCATCAGTTTGCGATCCGGCCCGATGACTTCGCGGGCAATGCGTACGCGGCGGATGTCATCTTCCAGGTCACGCCCGACTTTCAGTTTCAGATAATCAAAACCGGCATCGACCGCTTCCTGACACAAACGGCGCAGTTTATCGTCGGGATAACCCAGCCAGCCTGCGGACGTCGTGTAACACGGATACCCTTCTGCCAGCAGTTTCTCTGTGCGTTGCGCCTTGTTGTCAGAACGCTGCTGCAATAGTGTCAGCGCTTCCTGCGGCGTGATGCAGTCGGTGATGTAACGAAAATCGATGCAGCGCACCAGTTCTTCCGGCGACATATCCGCCACCAGTTTCCACAGCGGTTTACCGGCGGCTTTGCTCCATAAATCCCACACGGCATTGACTACCGCACCGGTCGCCAGATGGATCGCGCCCTTGTCCGGGCCAATCCAGCGCAGCTGACTGTCACTGGTGAAATCGCGCCAGAATTTGCCCATATCGGCGGTGATACCCGCCAGTTCACGTCCGACAATCAGATGTTCCAGCGCTTTAATGGCTGCACAGCAGATTTCATTGCCGCGCCCGATAGTGAACGTCAGGCCGTGACCTTTAAGCGTCGGATTGTCAGTTTCGAGGATCACATACGCGGCGGAATAGTCCGGATCCGGGTTCATGGCATCCGAGCCGTCCAGCGCCAGCGAGGTGGGGAAGCGCACATCTTCAACACGTAAAGCGGTAATCGTTGTCATCGCAAAAATCCTTTAGCTATAAGACGTTATGCCTGCACCGTCTTCTGACGTTGCTCACCCAAACCTTCAATCCCGAGACGCATTACCTGTCCGGCCTTCAGATACACTGGCGGTTTTTGCCCCAGCCCGACGCCCGGCGGGGTGCCGGTGGAAATAATGTCGCCCGGTTGCAGGCTCATGAAACGGCTGAGATAACTGATAATTTCGGGGATCTGGAAAATCATGGTGCGCGTATTGCCGTTCTGATATCGCTTGCCGTCCACTTCCAGCCACAGATTCAGCTGATGCGGATCGTGAATTTCATCCGCCGTCACCAGCCACGGGCCGGTCGGGCCAAAGGTGTCGCAGCCTTTGCCTTTGTCCCAGGTGCCGCCGCGTTCGATCTGGAATTCGCGCTCGGACACATCGTTAATCACGCAGTAACCGGCGACGTGCGACAGGGCATCCGCTTCGCTGATGTAACGCCCGCCGGTGCCGATCACCACGCCGAGTTCCACTTCCCAGTCGGTTTTGACTGAATCGCGCGGGATTTCCACGTCGTCATTCGGCCCGACAATCGCACTGGTCCATTTGCTGAAAATCACCGGTTCTTTGGGGATTTCCGCGCCAGTTTCCGCAGCGTGATCGGCGTAATTCAGACCGATACAGATGAATTTGCCGACTTTGCCGACACAGGCACCGAGTCGCGGTTCACCGCTGACCAGCGGCAGGCTTTGCGGATCGAGCTGGCGCAATTTATCCAGCGTTTCCGGCTGTAAAAATTCGCCGCTGATGTCAGCGACATGCGCACTGAGGTCGCGCAATTTGCCGGTGCTGTCGAGCAGGCCGGGAAGCTCAGAGCCTGCATTGCCGTAACGGAGTAATTTCATGGTCAGTGTCCTTCTGTGAAAGTCAGAGGTTTAGAAGTCAGAATGTTAAAATTCAGTTGCTCCAGCCACCGTCAATAATTTGCACGGTGCCGGTGGTGTAAGAGCTGGCGTCGGAGGCCAGATACAGCGCCAGTTGCGCGATTTCTTCGGTTTTGCCGATGCGCCCGATGGGCTGGCGGGAAACAAACGCCGCATACACTTCTTCTTCGCTGCGCCCTTCGGCCTGCGCCTGAGCGGCAATGCGCTGGCGCAGGGAAGGAGATTCCACCGTGCCCGGACAAATCGCGTTGCAGCGAATGCCGCGGGTCACGTAATCCGCCGCGACCGAGCGTGTCAGGCCGATAACGGAGGCCTTTGAGGCGCTGTAAGCAAAGCGGTTCGGTACGCCTTTGATGCTAGAGGCGACCGAAGACATATTGATAATCGAGCCACGGTTGTTACCGAGCATGGCGGGCAAAAAGGCGCGGATCATGTGGAACATCGCTGTCACGTTGAGATCGAGCGCAAACTGCCATTCGCGTTCGGTACACGACAGGATGTCGCCACTGTGGACCACGCCCGCGCAGTTGAACAGCACATCGAGCGCACCGGTTTCTTGCGCCAGCACGGCAATCGCCTGCGGGTCGGTCACATCGAGCAGGCGCGGGGTGATCCCCGGAATATCGTGCAGTGCATCGATGTTGATATCGGTGGCAATCACTTCTGCTCCTTCGCGGGCAAACAGCGTTGCGGTGTTAAAACCGATGCCCTGTCCGGCTGCGGTGATCAGAACTTTTTTCCCTGCCAGATTCATAACAATTCCCCATAAATAATCATTTTAAAGGCCTAATGGTCAGGCCATTGGAGGTGAAAAAAACGCGTGATAAGCAGTGCTTTTTGCTAAGATGTTCGGCAAGCTTCTACTTAAAACGCTATTTCGTTTAACCAAGTTTTTACATGCATAAAACAAATCAGCAAGATTTTTGTCCGGAAAATGCTAGCTGAATCACTTAATGAGAATTGACCTCAGGTGTCCGATGCCGATAAAAAAATTAGAAAATCCCAGGATTTACAGGCAGATAGCTGACCAGCTAAAAACGTTAATTGATAACAAAGAATTTCCGCCCGGCAGCCGTCTTCCCGCCGAGCGTGAACTGGCCAGTCAGTTGCAGGTCAGCCGGGCGTCAGTGCGGGAGGCGCTGATTGCGCTGGAAGTGATCGGATTGGTGGATGTACGGGTCGGTAACGGCGTGATTGTGCGTCAGCAACCGTCGAAGCCTGCCGCGCCTTCGCAGGAACCGGTGATGTCGCTGGCCGGGCGCAATCAATGGGCGGACGTGGATGATGAGCTGAATATCGAGCTGGATTTCACCGCAGAATTGCCACCATTTTCACTGTTACAAACCCGACGTCTGATAGAGCCTGAAACCGCTGCGATGGCGGCAAGAAATGCGACAGACGAAGAACTTGCGGCGATCAGAGCAGCCTATGAGCAGAACTGTCGCGATAACCGCAATGGTTCCGCGACGCATCCCGGTGACCGGTTATTTCATATCCGTATCGCTCAGGCCAGCGGAAATCCGGCGTATGCGTTTATCATCGCGCACCTGCTCGGTCACCGTTACGGCACCATGTTCCGCAGTCTGCAACTCCACTACACCCCGCAGGATATGCCGCACCGCTCCGAGATTGAGCATCTGGAGATCCTTACAGCGTTGGAAGCAAGGGACAGTCGCGCAGCGAAGAAAGCGATGAAAGATCATCTTGATGCCGTTATTAAGATTTTTGGGCAGGGGTAATAAAGACCACTGCATCTGACCACTTATTTTTTAATGCGATTTCATACCGGCGGCTGTCAGCATCGTTTCTATCAGCGCAGGCACTTTTTTTGCAGGCTGCGTATCAGGAACAGGGTTCCCCGAGAAGGGATCTCGGCGTGTATTTCGTGCGGATTCTCCCAGTCGCCTTCAATGGCTGCACATTTGGACGGCTGATATTCCGGAGTATTCAGGCCGTGAGCGACGCCAACCATGGCCTAAATCGGAGCGATGATCAACGCCATCCACAATGCCATGAAAACAGTTTCCAAACCGCAGCCGTGTCGATGCCGCGAAGCAGATGCCAGGCAGCGAATGCAACGACAATGAATTCACGGGCGAGGATGGCCTCGCAGAATAATTGATGCGAAAATCAGCAAATATGATGAAGCACCACTGTCTCGCTCGTGCTATTGGTGACGCAGCCTGGCAGGGTTTCATTATGAAAGTGGAATATAAAGCCGCAGCCGAAGGTGTTCATCTGGTCAAGCTAAATCAATGGTTTGCCAGTTCGAAAACCTGTCATTGTTGCGGTCACAAAATGGCTGTTATGCCGCTACATAAACGCATATGGCAATGCCCTACCTGTAATACTGAACATGACCGAGACATAAACGCGGCGATGAACATACAGAATAAAGGCATAACAGAACTTATGGCGGCGGGACTCGTCGTTACTGCCCATCGAGGCCAGTGTAAGTCCGTCATAAAGGCGGTTGCAGCCTAAGAAGTGGGAAGCCTCGCCGTTTACGGCGGGGAGCAGTCACGCCCCGCCATCCTCCAGCCTGCTGATGTGCAGGCTGAGCCAGGTCAGTTCATCTTTAGGTAAGATGATGGCGTATTTTTCCTGCACATAATCGCGTATAGACAGGGAGACCGCCATCGCGGCAGGGCGATGGCGAAGCAGCTCCTGATAAAAATCCTCTGTTTCACTGGCTGCGATTTTGCCGCTGAGGATCCGTTCTGCAAAATACCGCACATGGGTGATGAAACGGTTGTAGTTCACTGAGTCAATATCGAGGGTTTTGTTCAGTTTATAACGGACGATTTCGGCGATTCGGTTTACCAGTTCTACCTGCTGATGGGCTGTGGTGGTGTCGTTGTCACCTGACGCATTAATCAGATGAAAAGCAATATTCACCGCTTCGTCGGCAGGCAGGGAGATATCGAAACGCGCACTGACCAGTGCGCTGGCCTGGCGGGCGATTTCGTATTCTTTCTGATAATAGCGTTTTATCTCCCAGCTCAGTTTATTCACAAAGCTCTGTTCCTTTCGGCAGCGTTCAACCGCAAAAAACAGATGCTCCGTGAGCGTGAAAAACAGCGCGGAATGGAGTTTTTTGACATAACGTTGTTGCGCCAGCTGAATAATGTCATGGGTGACATCAAAAAAGGCCACAGGAATGGTGGCCGTCAGTGACAGAAAATGGCGCGATTTCAAATCCTGTATCGGGATAAAAACCTTCTCGACGAGCGCAATATCAATCTGAATGCCGGGCTTTGCGTTGAACCCCAGCCCTTTGCCAAACAGCACCATTTCCTCCTGCTCATTTTCAACCAGAAGCATGCTGTTATTGAGCGATTTCTTCACTGTAATCACGGTCTCTTCCTGCGGCTGATTGTCACGATTACACCATGTCCGCGCCATTTGTCGCGATGACTTTCTGGTACCAGTAAAACGAGTCTTTGCGCAGACGTGCCAGAGAGCCTGCACCTTCATCATCCTGATCGACATAGATAAAACCATAACGCTTGGACATTTGCGAGGTTCCTGCGCTGATGATGTCGATCGCCCCCCAGGTCGTAAAGCCCATGACCTCAACGCCCTCATCGATGGCGTTTTTTACCTGTTCGAAGTGGGCGCGGAAATAGTCGATACGGTAATCGTCATGAATTTTTCCAGCGACGACCTCGTCTTTCGCCCCGAGGCCACATTCGACGATAAACAGCGGTTTCTGGTAGCGGTCATACAGCTCAAGCAACGAGATTTTCAACCCGACCGGATCAATCTGCCAACCCCACTCTGAGGCCGGAAGGTAAGGGTTTTTGACGCCAAGAATGGTGTTGCCGGGAATACGTTCTGCATCCGGCTGCGTGGATTCCGTCAGCGACATGTAATAGCTAAAAGAAACGAAATCTACGGTGTTAGCGCGGAGTGTTTCAGCATCACCGGGTTGCATTTCAATGTGGATCCCGCGGCGTTCGAGGTCACGCGTGACAAGTGGCGGGTAGGCACCAAACACCTGCACGTCCGCGTAGAACAGGTTTTCGAGATTTTTTTTCAGCGTGGCTTCTACGTCTTCGGGTTTACAGGTGCGCGGGTAGGTGGTCAGTTTGGTCAGCATGCATCCGACCTGGCTGCCGGGAATGATCGCGTGGCAGTCGCGGGTGACCAAAGCCGATGCCACAAACTGATGATGCAAACCCTGATAGATATCCTGTTCCGCGCAGCCTTCCGCACTTTTTTCCTCCCTGATCCCGGCGGTGGTAAAGGGATGACGGCGAATGCTGTCGATTTCGTTAAACGTCAGCCAGTAAACCACCAGGTCTTTGTAACGCTCAAAACACATGCGACAGAAACGCACAAAGGCATCCACCACGTTACGATGTACCCAGCCATTGTATTTTTCGCTCAGCACCAGCGGCATTTCGTAATGCGACAGTGTGACCAGCGGCTCGATGTTGAGCCTTCTCATCTCGCTGAATAAATCGTGATAAAACGCCAGTCCGGCCTCATTCGGCTCACTGTCTTCTCCGGTCGGAAAAATTCGCGACCAGGCGATGGACACGCGCAAAACCTTACAGCCCATTTCGGCGAATAACGCCAGATCCTCTTTATAGCGATGGTAGAAATCTATCCCGCGGCGTTTTGGGTACAGCTCGTCGTTTTTCCCCTTAAGTGCATCCGCGATATTTTCATCGGTCAGCGCCATGTGTGCGCTGTAATCTTTGAGCGAGACATTGGGTTTCCAGGTGATGGCATCCGCCACGGAAGGGCCTTTGCCGTCGATATTCCATGCGCCCTCCGCCTGATTGGCGGCGATAGCGCCTCCCCATAAAAAGTTTTTCGGAAACGATGGTTTACTGGTCATTACACGGACTCCTTTAAAGTCATAACAACGGGGCGATGATTAATCTGTAAGGCGGCGGGTGCCGGTTCTAACGTGAACCGCTCGCTGTTGGTGATCACCATAATGACCACCGGGTCAAACCCGGCACGGGTCAGGGCATCCACATCAAATTCCACCAGGATGTCGCCGACGGACACCCTTTGTCCGGTTTCAACGTGGGGGATAAATCCCTCGCCGTTCAGCTTGATGGTGTCGATACCGATGTGGAAAATCAGCTCTATGCCAGTGTCGCTGAGCATACTGACCGCGTGGCCGGTCTCGAAAACATTCACGATCACGCCACTGGCAGGCGCGCTGAGCACACCTGCCTGAGGAATGATGGCAATACCCTCACCCATGATGCGTTTGGAAAATACATCGTCATTCACCTGCTCAAGCGGGATGACTTTCCCCTCTACCGGCTGCACCAAATCCAGTGAACTGACCACGGCCTCAGCAGGAAGCTGCATACTTTTCTCTTTCCACAGCATAAGCGCACTGACAAAAGAGACGCCAAAAGCAATCACCACGCCGGCGAGGGCATAGACGATATTCATGCTGTTTTCAGGGGAGACAAATATTGAGATGGTGGCTAAACCCGGCCCGACCAGCGCGAAAGCCTGAATGCCCATCCAGCCGACAAAAGCACCGCCGACAAAACTGCCCGCCAGCACGCTGTAAAGCGCCTGCTTGTGCAACAGTGTGACCCCATAAATCGCAGGCTCGGTAATGCCGAACAAAGCGGAAATACCGGCAGAAAACGCTGTGGACTTCAACGCCTTATCTTTACTTTTCAGGGCGATGGCGAAGCAGGTGCCTGATTCGGCAATGTTGTGCGCCAGCGACGCCGGTAAGTAGATGAACTCGCGCCCGAGCTGGCTCATGGAAGAGATGGCATACGGCAGCATCGGTTTATGCATCCCGGCGGCGACCATGAAGGGCAAACCTGCTGCCAGCAGCGCCGTCGCGACGAAGCCTAAGTGACCGTATAACCACAGGATGACTTTGGCGAGACCCGCGCCAAGTTCATATCCTAACGGACCGAGCACCAGCAAGGTCAGGGGCACGGTGATCATCAGGGAAAGCATGGGCGAAAGGAAAACGCGCACGGATGACGGCGTATACCGGTTGAAAAGTTTCTCTGTCTGCGCATAAAAAAGGACACATAAAATGGCCGGAAAAACCTGCGAGGCATAGGGGACGTTCTTCAGATCCAGCGAAAGAAACTGCGCGCCGTCAGCCAGATGTTTTGCCATGCCCGGCAACACCATGACCGATACAGCTGAAACCGCCACAAGAATGTTCGCCCTAAGTTTGGTCGCCGTGGTGATCGCCACCAGTATCGGCAGAAAATAGATCGGCGCTGAACCAATATTATCCAGTACTTTCCAGGTCGAACTGCTGCGACTCAGCCAGCCGAGCGCATCGAGCAGCAATAACAAGGATTTCAGGACGCCGCCTCCGGCAATGGCCGGAACCAGCGGCTGGAAGACGCTGATAATGAAATCCACCACGACGGAGAGCACGCGGGTGTTATTTGGCTTCGGCTGAGTCTGAACCGGCGACGTCTGGCCGCTGACCAGTTCTTTGACGGCGTCATATACCCGGATCACTTCGCTGCCAATCACCACCTGGCACTGAACATTGAGCCTGACCCCCAGCACGCCGGAAATTTTTTCCAGCGCGGCCTGATCGGCCTTTTCATTGTTATAAAGGCTAAGCCGCAGCCGCGTTGAACAGTGTTCAACGTGTTCAATATTCTCTACGCCGCCGACCCGCGCCACAATTTCCTGAGCAACTTGCAGATGATTCATAGCCACCATTCCCGGAGCCGAAACAAAAAAAAAGACCTGAAGCCCCATCACCTTACAAAGAAGAGGATGGGGCTTCAGGTCTTGCCTACGCTGGGTAGTAACACGCCTGTAAACCATTTCTGATTAATTACGTCCGGAAGTCAACGTAATCATCTGAAAGACAACTGTAAGTGTGAACTGGTTGGCAAAATTGTGGACCGACGTCCATCGAGTTGACCTTAAAGGCCTGTTCGGGTGGTAACCCAAGGTTTAAAGGCTGTCATTTGCAGCGGCTCACTACAAAACCAAAAACTCCCTCCCTTCGAATCTTCAACGCTTCATCAACTGTCAGGCAGATGCCGCTTGAGTTTGAGCGGTTGCTCAAGTATCTTGCTGGCCTTGAGCGCTTGCTCAAAATCTATCTGAGGCACTTTTTATGTTCGTCAATAACCGCTGGCTGATACTTGCGATTGTCACCAGTACACTCTTTTTAATCATCATTGATATGACCGTGTTGTACACCGCGTTACCGCGCCTGACGCAGGCGCTGGGTGCCACGGCATCGGAAAAATTATGGATAGTGAACGCCTATCCGCTGGTGGTCGCCGGTCTGTTACCTGGCGCGGGAATGCTCAGTGACCGTATCGGGCACAAAAATCTCTTTATGAGCGGGCTGCCGGTGTTTGCGCTCGCTTCCCTGTGCGCGGCGTTTTCTGCCAGCGCCGAAATGCTGATCGCCTCCCGCGTGTTTCTGGCGATTGGCGCAGCGATGATGATGCCTGCGACGCTGGCGATTGTGCGCCATGTCTTCACCAACGAACGTGAACGTGCGCTGGCGATAGGCATCTGGTCGGCGGTGGCGTCCGGCGCGGCGGCGCTCGGGCCAGTCATCGGCGGTGTGCTGCTGGAATATTTCTGGTGGGGATCGGTGTTTCTGGTCAACGTGCCGATCGTGCTGGCCGTATTCCCGTTTGCACAGGCGCTGATCCCGCGCGGTGAAGGCAATAAACACCGTCCTTGTGATTTTGCCGGTTCTGCGATGGTGATGGCGGGGCTGGTCGGGGTGATTTACGCACTGAAAGAGCTGAGCCAGATTAACTCGTCATGGCTGGTGATCTTGGGTTCTGCCGCTTTCGGTGTGCTGTTCCTCGGCTTATTCGTCAGAAGACAAAAGAAGGCTGTTCAGCCGATGATCGACTTTTCACTGTTCCGCAACCGCGCCTTTGCCTGCGGCGTGGGCGTGGCGATCACCTCTATGATTGCGCTGATCGGTATCGAACTGGTGCTCAGCCAGCGGTTACAGCTGGTGCTCGGACTGACGCCGTTTATGGCGGCGATGTTTATTCTGCCGATCCCGGTGGCGTCTGCACTGGCCTCGCCGCTGGCGGGTATGCTGATCCCGCGTGTCGGCGTGCGTAAAATGATGCTGGGCGGCTTCGCGATATCTGCCCTCGGCATCGTCATTCACGCGCTGGTCTATGATGGCAGCGTGGTGATGCAGTTAGTGAGCCTGTTTATTTTAGGTTTTGGACTTGGTGGCGCAGTAACAGCGGCTTCCACTTCGATCATGCTTAATGCCCCGGAAGATAAGGCCGGAATGGTCGCGGCGATAGAGGATGTATCGTGGGAAATGGGCGGCGTGCTCGGCGTGACGTTGCTGGGTGGCCTGATGACCGCCGTTTACAGCCGCAGCCTGACACTTCCGCACGGGCTGGTCAGCGGTGAAACCGCGTATGACAGTCTTGATGAAGCATTAACGCTTGCTGGTCATCTCAGCCCTGAACAGGCTTCGTTGCTGACAAATCTGGCGAGAACTGCGTTTGATCAGGCGTTTCTGGCGGTGCTGATTTCTGCGGCTGCGCTGGTGATTGCCAGTGTGGTGGTGCTGAAAATCGTGCTGCGTAAGTCCGTGGGCACACGCCGGGCTTCCTGATAAAATGCCGGTCTGAGCACCTGCTCAATGTCATTCCAGGGCCAGTACAGGATGAATTATGAAAGAAAACCGGGAAGCGTTAAGGGCTAAGATCCTTGACGGAGCCATCAGTCTTTTTATCGAAAAAGGGATTGAGAAAGTCACGACGCGCGAACTGACGGAGTACGTCGGGATTTCCCGCAGCCACATTTATCATTATTTTCCTGACTGGCAAACGTTGTGTATCGAGGCGCTGTCGGTAGTGATGATGGCGGAGCTGAAAGAGTTTTCCGCTGAAATTGCTCCGCTCGAACCCAAGGCAAAATTGCACACGCTGGTGTGCAATTATCTGCCCGATACGCAGGGTGATATCTGGCAGTTGTACGGATCGCTGTGGCAACTGGCGGCGCATAACGAGGCTTACGCCGAACTGGCGCGGCTGATGGTGCATAAGTGGCTGGCACTGCTGGCTGAGATCATCCGCGCCGGGATCGACAGCGGCGTGTTCCGCCCGACCGATGCCGGACGCGTCACCCGCCAGTTATCCGCCATCATGAATGGCTATTCCGACCAGCTGATCGTCATGCCTTCTGCCGAAGCCCGTCAGGAAGCGATGGATGATATTTTGGATTTTGTGACGTTGGTGCTGGAGAAATAATCCCATTCTCAGGCGGCTTTTTCCACCGAAGTGGCCCTGAACATCGGCTGCGGGCAGTCACTCATTTCTGGGCCGAAATCCCCTTACTGATGAAATCTTTTAGCACTCTTCCGGCAGATTCAATATGCCGGAAGGTTTCCTGCCGTGCCGCCTCTGCGTTGCCTTCCCGGCACGCATTAAGAATCAATTCATGTTCATGCTGAAATGCCTGAGTTGCTGAAAGCAGTCTGCGCTGAAAATGTTCGTACCTTTCTATCTGATTACGTAACTCGTCGATCATCGCCAGCAGGCGCTTATTTTGACATCCGCGGTACAGCAGACCGTGAAACTCACGGTTGTGCTCTCCTTGCCTGTCGGCGTCTTCGGCATTCCCCAGCAGTGTGTGCGTGAGTTCAGCTCTGGCCAGTGTTTCGGCATCCATATTCTGCACGCTGTTAAATATTGCTTCCCCCTCAAGTAAAGCCCGCAGTTCATAAATCTCAGCGATATCCTCAACAGACAGTGTTCTGACCACCGCCCCGCGGTTTCTGAAAATATCCACCATGCCTTCCTGCTCCAGAAGCCGGATAGCTTCCCGCATCGGAACACGGCTGACAGCAAACTGGCTGGCCAGATCCCTTTCAACCAGCCGCGAGCCATCAGGCAGCGAGCCATTGTTAATCATCTTCCTGAGTGATCCGGCAAGCATTTCGGCGGTGGATTGAGGTTTCAGCGTCATCATTTTCTCCTGTACATTATGGAATAATGGTATACCATTTTTGACGTTAAAGGGAGAACTATCCCTATCCACCCCTCAGTTTCCCCTTCTTACCAACGACAGGAGCACCGGCTATGGCACATCGCGAGCATCATTATCAGGTCAAAATTGAATGGACAGGCAATAAGGGTCGCGGAACAGAATCCTATAAGGCTTACAGCCGCGATTATGATATTTCAGAAGGGAAGAAACAAAGCATTGCCGGTTCATCAGACCCTGCATTTCTGGGTGATGCCACGCGCTGGAACCCTGAAGACCTGCTGGTAGCTTCAGCTTCAGCCTGCCATCAGCTCTGGTATTTGCATTTATGCGCCGAGGCGGGTATCGGTGTTGATTCTTATATCGATAAGGCTGAAGGGGTAATGACAGAAGGTGAGAAAGGGTGTTTCACGAGTATCACACTCAAACCCGACATTGCGATCCGTGCCGGGGATGATATTCAGCTCGCGAAGGAACTGCATCACCGCGCACATGAACTGTGCTTTATCGCGAATTCACTGAACTTCCCGGTACTGTGTGAACCGGTGATTAGGTATTGTTCAGCGTCTTAACGGGCGGCAGAACGCCATGCTAAAAAAGAGTCCGGCATAGTGCCGGACTCTGTTCACTTAATGACTTCTCATGCCCGCCGCGAACATCAGCAGATGGAACACCGATGCCACAACAAATAACGCCAGCACGCTGCCGCCCCAGATGACGGCCATCCAGCCGACTCGTTTTAAGAACGGGGCTTTAGTGATGTTGCTGTCGTCCATTTTTCTAATGAGGTTCATAATGCGATTCCTCAGTGATAACCCTGGTCCGGTGTGACTTTCCCGCGGAACACGTAGTAGCTCCAGAAGGTGTACACCAGAATGATAGGGATGATGAACAGGGCGCCGACCAGAATAAAGCCCTGGCTTTGCGGAGGTGAAGCCGCTTCCCAGATGGAAATGGACGGCGGGATGATGTTCGGCCAGATGCTGATACCGAGCCCGGTATAGCCCAGGAACACCAGCGCCAGCGTCAGCAGGAACGGCGCGTGATGCGCGTTTTTACTGATGGCGCGGTACATCCACGCCGAGACCAGCACCACCAGCACCGGCACCGGCAGGAACCAGTAAAGGTTAGGGCGCGAGAACCAGCGGTGGGCGATATCGCTGTGCGTCAGCGGCGTCCACAGGCTGACCGCCAGTGTCACCAGCAGGAAGACTATCAGCAGCGGTTTGGCGATGTTGTGCATCGCTTCCTGCAATTCGCCTTCGGTTTTCATAATCAGCCAGGTGCAGCCGAGCAGGGCGTAAGCCACCACCAGCGCAAAACCACAGAACAGCGTGAAAGGCGTCAGCCAGTCCAGTGCGCCACCGGCATACGTGCGGTTTACCACCGGAATACCGTTGATCACCGCACCCAGCACCACGCCCTGACAGAAGGTCGCCAGCACTGAACCGCCGATAAAGGATTTGTCCCACACGTGGCGTTTGGCCGGGCTGGCTTTAAAGCGAAACTCAAAGGCGACACCACGGAAAATCAGGCCGAACAGCATCAGGGTCAGCGGGATAGTCAACGCATCCAGAATCACCGAATACGCTAGCGGGAATGCGCCATACAGCGCCGCGCCGCCGAGCACCAGCCAGGTTTCGTTGCCGTCCCAGACCGGCGCAACGGTGTTCATCATCACGTCACGGTCGTGCTCTTTTTTCACCAGCGGGAACAGCAGACCGATACCCAGGTCGAAGCCGTCCATCACCACATACATCATCACACCGAAGATGATGATCAAAAACCAGATCAGCGGTAAGTCGATACCCATTATCAAGCTCCCTTAGTTTCGTCGGTCAGTGATTCTGAAATCGCAGACAGCGGACGCGCAGGTGTGCGGTGCTGGCCCGGACCACCGTGGTCAACGCTTTCGCCTTCGTGTGCCTGCGGCCCTTTACGGATCAGACGCATCATGTAGCCGTAACCGACACCAAACACCGAGCAGTAAATGACGATGAATAGGATCAGGCTGACGCTCATCTGCAACACGTTATGGTTAGATACCGCGTCTTTGGTGCGCAGCAGGCCATAAACCACCCACGGCTGACGCCCCATTTCGGTGGTGATCCAACCCGCCAGTAACGCCAGCAGACCGGAAGGCCCCATCAGGAAGGCAAAGCGCAGGAACGCTTTAGAGGTATACATTTTGCCGCCACGACGCAGGATGAGGCTCAGCACACCCAGCAAAATCATTAGCATGCCCAGACCCGCCATGATGCGGAAGGTATAGAAGATGACGGATGAGTTAGGACGGTCTTCTTTCGGGAAGGATTTCAGCGCCGGGATCTGATGCGTCAGGCTGTGCGTCAGGATCAAGCTGCCCAGATACGGGATTTCAACCGCATAACGGGTCTCTTCACGGTTCATGTCCGGATAACCAATCAGTACCAGCGGGGACGGTTTGTTGTCTTTATTTTCCCAGTGGCCTTCGATGGCAGCGATTTTAGCAGGCTGATATTTTAGGGTATTCAGACCGTGCGCATCGCCCAAAAACGCCTGAATGGGCGAGACGATCAGCGCCATCCACATTGCCATCGACAACATGGTGCGGATTGCCGGTGTATCGCGACCGCGCAGTAAATGCCATGCCGCAGCAGAACCGACGAAGAAAGCGGACGCCAGGAAGGCGGCGGTGGTCATGTGCATTAAGCGGAACGGGAAGGACGGGTTGAAGATAATCTTCATCCAACTGACCGGTACCACCAGATTGTTAACAATCTCGTAGCCCTGTGGTGTCTGCATCCAGCTGTTAGAAGCGAGGATCCAGAACGTCGACATCAGCGTACCGAGCGCCACCATGCAGGTGGAGAAGAAGTGCAGGCCGGGGCCGACGCGGTTCCAGCCGAACAGCATTACGCCGAGGAAACCGGCTTCGAGGAAGAACGCGGTTAACACTTCGTACGTCAGCAGCGGGCCGGTAATGCTGCCTGCAAACGAGGAGAACATGCTCCAGTTGGTACCGAACTGGTAAGCCATCACCAGACCGGAGACCACGCCCATACCGAAGTTAACGGCAAAGATTTTCGACCAGAAATGGTACAGGTCGCGGTAAGCCTCTTTCTTTGTTTTTAACCACATGCCTTCGAGAACCGCCAGAAAACTGGCCAGCCCGATGGTGATTGCGGGAAAAATGATGTGAAAAGAGACGGTGAAGGCAAACTGGATACGGGCCAGTTCTAGCGCATCAAGACCAAACATAACAACCTCTTTTTGTGTGTCAGATAACCCTTCCAGACGCTGGCACCGGTACGGGAACCGGCGATGTCGGACATTCGCAGGTGAAGTCTTGAATGAAAGGGCAGTACAGCTGGGTTTTCGCGAGGAATGGATTTAACCATAGCGGGAGAAGGCATTAACAGGGACGGTCACGGGGGGGAATTACTGACTGAAACACTTTCGGGGCGGGCGGATGGAGCGGGGCGAAAAAACAATTTTCAGGACGAAGGTGCGCAGGAGGGATTAACCCTAAAAACAGGGTGGATATGTTGTTGCATTGATCTGGATCAAAGAGTTTTGATGTTTTCCAAATGTAATTACCCTGCATCCGGTAATGACTTGTTGTGTGCAAAATCGGTAACAAAAAAGTTAAATTTGGCAGGGCATCAGCGCATTCTTATTTCTAATGCAATGTAAATTTATGTCATTGCATTTGGCGAAAACCTTATCAGATCAGGTAATGGTTGTAGCATTTGTTTACATTTATGTTGCAGTTACCCTGAGGGAATAAAAGGAATGACGCCCGAAGGCGTCATGGCAATAAACGTTCTACCAGTTCAAAAAAGGCATCCTCACCGAACATCTCGTCCGGTCCGGTGAAGGCATTAGCAGGACGCCAGGTCCATTGTTTGTTTTCACCAGACTGCATAAATAACCGGCACAAGACAGTCACGCCACTTTGCGTGCAAAGGCTGGCTTCCACGCAGCCTGTGACGCCTTGCCCGTACAAAAATACCGGGGTGAATTTCACTTTTCGATCTTCGTATTGCAGCTGGATCCCCGGCACGCTGAACGATTTCCCTCCGATCAGACATTCAACCAGCGCGACGCTGGTGTTCTCCACTCGGATACCCGTGTCTGTCAGCCATTCATCCATGTTTTCCTGAAGTGTGCTCATGCGTTGACGGAACTCGGCGATATCCGCCTGACCTTTATTATCAAACGAACCGCTGCGGGGCTGGCTGTCTTGCAGCTTTTTTAGAAACCGTTCCTTTGCTGACATACGTCCCTTGTCTTACTTAGTGAATTAAAAGGGGACAAAAATCACCTCATGTTGTGATGCTGCCCCTAGGGCATTCTTTACTTATCAGCCGGACTATTGTTCAGACGGAGTCGGTAGCGTCTTGATAAGCAATGCATATCGATTTAGCAACTGCGTAAACTGACTATCTATCTGCATTACCAGCTGAGGGGAGATATCCTTGTTTTGCTGTTTATCCAGCGCCAGTTTACGCAGCGATTCTTCCACCGGCGGCGAGCTGTTCAGCGCCTGCTGGATAGCAAAAACGGAAGATTTCAGCTGCGAGACGGTCATGTATTTACCGCGCTGTTCATCCAGCCCGTTTAATTTATCCGCCAGTTGCTGCAACTGGGTATTGGCCTGATTCCAGCCCTCGAGGTTTTCCAGCGGAGCCGCGCTGGCGTTCAGTTGCTGTGTCCAGCTTTTTGCCAGCTCTCGGGTCGCCGGATTATTCGGCCACAATGTTTGTGCCTGTTTTACCAGTTGTGTGCCGGTGTCCTGCGCCCAGCGCGGGGAGAGTTTTGCCAGCTGATCAGCTTGTTTTTGCATCGCGGAGATCAGCGCGGGGGCTTCACGGCTGAGCATATCCGCCTGCTGAGATTTCAACGTTTCCAGCGACTGGGTGCTGAGCGGTTTCGGGAGAACAGGCAGCGTGGCGGTCAGCTGCATTGCGGCTTGCGGACGATAAAATGCGTTGATCCCCGCCTGAAGACCAAAGCCTGCAAGCACAGTGATCACCACGCCCGCAATAAAACCCTTCCCCTGAACTGCACGTTTTGCCGGTGGCGGCGGGACGATCACCACCTGAGGCTTCACCGGTTCAGCCTGCGCGACATAGACCCATTGCTCACGGGGCGCGTTTTCCCTCTGCGTTTCTGTCTGAACAGCCGCAGCGGGTAGCACCACCGCAGCATCGTTGGTGGCGTGCATATTCTCCAGCCGGACAGCAGCGCCGTGCATAAATGTGCCTAACCCATCGAACTGGCTGGCGTGTTTCAGTTCCAGACGTTGCAGCACATCGCACAAGGAAGTGATCAGCTTTTCCGCCTGATAAATCGCCGGTAGATCGCGATATTCCAGCGTCATGGTGCGCAAAGATTGCTGAAGCCGCTGACTCAGGCCGGTCAGAATTTCCATCCGCGCATGAACCGGCAGCGGCCACAGTCCCGGCCACTGACGGGAGAGCAACGCCTCGAGGATCGCCAGACCTTCATTGAGGCCCGGCATCCCGACAAGCTGAGTTCTGGCCTGCGTATACCACGACGCAGTTTGCAACTCGATACCGTTTTGCTGAAACAGATTTAGGCACAGCTGCTCGACTTTTTTCCAGTCGACGTCCGGGCGCGCCGGATGCGCCAGTTTACTCAATTCTTCGCGCAAAGCGGCGTAGTCAGCCAGCGCACGCGGATCACCACCGGTGCGTAACTGGCGTTCAATAGACATAATGGTTTTCCTTAACTGACGTAATTCTGTTGTTTCATATGACGCATCAGCACGCGGCCTTCCGGCATAAACTCAGTCCCGAATCGCACCAGCCCGAGATCTTTCAGCTCAGCGTCAATGGCGTATTCGAGATGCCCCGGCGTGGACTGAGGCAGCAATATCACGTTGATTTTTTTCAGGCGGGGTTCATATTTCAGCAGGGTGCCGGAAAGCGTATTTAGCAGCGAATGCGCGGTGCCGGGCATCCCTTGCAGGATTTTGCTCATATCCGGCAGGCCGTAATCGGGCAAGTGCGTGAGGGTGCCCGCGCGACAGTTGAGAATGCGTTGCATGTTATCGAGCACGGAGAGGATCACCTGATTCTCTTCGCTCACGTTATGCAAGTCGAGGCCGCCGGCAAAGTTGCCGAGCAGCATTTCGTAGAGCGAGGGTGAGCGTGAGTTTGGCATCAGTCTTTCACCGGTTGCAGTGTCAGACTGTTATTCCCAAGTTCGATAACTCGTGCTTTATCGGGATCCAGCTCTTCACGGCTTAGCACCAGACGCCACTGGCCCTTAGCCATATCCGGGTTACGGAACAGCCCTACGACTACCACAAATTTGGCGTCTTTTTCCATCGGCATATCCAGCGACGCAGCTTTACCAGGTTTCACGACCACATTCTGGCTGGCTAGAAGATCGTCTTTGAGAACATCATCGCCATCCTCCGCCAGTTGCTGATATACCGTTTTCTGGAAGTTTTTGTCATCACGTAGCTGATAAACCCGAACTAACACTGGTTGTGAGGAAGAGTTCGCCTCAGTGGCATCGGTGTTGAGTGCCTCGCGGGCAATGAAATCCAGATGCAGGGTTTTAATTTGCTTATAGAAAATAGATTTTGTTGCAGAGACGGTGCCGTCTGTCACTGCCTGAGTCAAACCACAGCCGCTCAGTAACAGAACCAGTGCTGACAGGCAGAATTTATTTTTCCAGGCGGTATTTAATAACACGTCGTGCTCCTTCTTGATGCGTTTGGGGCGCCATTCCACAGTAGTGGCCGAGCTCCACGGTAAAGTATTCAGGGATATCATCCGCTGCGTCGCCTTCTTCCAAACCCAGCACACCCGTCAGCCCCAATCTGAAAGGGACATCTCCGAGAACAGGTGCAGGTAACAGTTGCACCGGCACAGTCAGCTGGATACGGGCTTTATAACGCCAGCCGAGATAGACCCGCAGCAGCACTAAAAAATCCGCGTAAAGCGGTCCGTCTGGCAGCCATTCTTCCGCTTCCGCCGGATTGTCAGTAAACAGTAAAATCAGCAACTGACTGTTGGCGTCTGTGCCTTCGTCTCCCATGACGGTATCGCCATCCAGCCAGTTAGCACCTTCATCGGCGAAGTTCATGGGAGAGGTAATGCGCACTTTGCGCAGGCAATGCGGGGTCACTTCTGTCCGGGTAAACGGTGCGAGTAAACGCACCAGCGCCTGTACACCTTCTGCTGTTCGTCCCGGCTGACGCATTACGCCGAGCAGAGCCAGAAAACGTGAGGTCGGTGTCGCAAAATGTTCCTGCGTGCTTGGAATACCCATACCAATCAGGCCCAGCAGGCTTTGCGATGTGCTGTCTTTACCACCAGATTCAAACGTTGCCGGATAAGAGTACTTTCGCCAGATGCGATAAAACTGCGTCATGATGCGGTGATTGAAAATGTCGAGGAACCCTTCGAGCGCTTCATGTCCTTCACGCCGCTGGGTGATATCGTCGATGTAAGCCGTCGGTAGCGGCGCATCCACACCGTACAAACCCATGAATGTGGTACGCACTGTCAGCGGTGCGTCAGGATGTTCCTCATCTTTTTCCAACGCTTTCAACTCACTGACCGGAAAACCCATCCCCGGATGTGGACGAAACCGTACCGGATCGTCCGCGGGATCGGCAGTGCTTCCCAGCGGTGGTGCTTCAGGTTGATGTTTTTCCAAAAGCTGACAGAAGCGGTAAAAGTTAATCCGCCCGATATCCCGCTCAAGCCTGGCAGTTAGCCGGGAATGCGGGGCTTGTGATTCTCTTCCCATTCCAGACGTTCTCCTGTCGGTTGCAGTATCAGGGTAAGGCGGTTAAACAGATGGATATCGGTATACAGCGCGAAGAAGCGGCTGAGCATTTCGCCAAACAGGCAGATGTCGCCTCTGCCGGCAAATCCATTGCTGTCGAGCGTGATTTCAATGTGCACACCGCGCAGCAGATAGCCGCGTTCAAACCTTTCAATTTCACTGTGTCGGACATCAGCAATAGCTTCGAGACGACGGCGGTTCATCTCACTTTCTGTCCAGTCGTACAGCGCCAACGTTCCGCGCAAGACTTCGGCGTTGTCCATCATCCACAGAAAACTGCTGCCTAAATGGCTGAGTACGCGCCAGTGGAAACGGTCACGATTAGGCGGATAACATGGCATGGTCGGTGCGGACAGATTGCGCACGCGGACATTTGCGCTGGTGGATTTGACAGCGGTATCCAGCACGGTGCTTTGCAGTGATTTACGCGGTAACTGGCCGTTGGTGCCGGTCAGGCTAAGAGACAGGTTTTCATTCTCGGGTACCGTATGATTATCAAAGGCTTCGCCTCCCAGAACCAGCCATGTATCGTGCAGGCCTGAAGGGCCGCGTCTCACACGGGTATGGTAATAATATTCAGGTGCATCGTGGCGTAACATCCCGCCCTTATGGCGAAAGCTGGTGAAGGGTACATACACCTGATGGCCGGAATGTTTGGATGAAATCACCGAATCGACAGAATAGATTTCGGTATAACCGTCCTGAACGCGCATCGGGCGCAGCAGATATTCTGTCTGCAATGACGAAAGCGTCAGCGGGTCGGATTCCAGCGGGAACAGGTTAATGACCGGAACGCAGTTCAGTCGCAGGTTTTTCTCTGAGAACGAGAAGTCGTGCTCCCAGCGTTTCTCAAGCACCACATCGATTTCAAACCAGCCAAGCTCAGCCGGTAATTCAACCGTATTAAACCCTTTAAGGCTCGCAAACATGAATTTTTCACGAAAAGTGAAATATTCAAGCAGCAACTGATAACCGCTGAATGCACTTTCGCCTTTCGGCCACAATGTGTCGTGCTCCCCAAATCCCTGCGGGGCAAAAAAGCCTTCCAGTGGTTGACGATCGGCCTGACCCGGTAAACGGACCCACAGTTTGGCGGTATGGAGCGTCAGGGCTTCATGCAGGGCGCAGGCCAGTGGCGCATCCGCATCAAAATAGAGCGGAAGATGGCTTAGGTTTATTTTGCTCCAGTCAGCCAGCGCACTGCAGTTAAACCGCAGGCGGATCACTGAACGGCCATCCGGTTCGGTATTCAGCACGGCGCGTTGCAGCGAAAGTGGCAGTAATTCGATGTTCTGTGTTGTGGTATAGCGGCAGCGCGTAGCCCGCTCACCGATGGGGCGCGACAGGACTTCAAAACCTTTTGCCATCACCATCCGCTCTTTCATCCCCTGCCAGTCTGGCGCGAACTCCACGATCGAAAGGGAAGGGATGGTGCGCAGATAGTGCGGCCACAGCAGGCTGACTAATCCTTCAGTCAGCTCCGGCAGATCATCGTCAAGTTTTTCACGTAGGCGTCCCATCAGGAAGGCAAAACCTTCGAACAGACGTTCTACATAAGGATCGCGGGCACCGGCTTTGTCCAGATTCAATCCGGCAGCGCGGTCAGGGTGCGCGCGGGCAAATTCTTCGCCCGCCTCGCGTAAATAACGCATTTCAGCGTCGAAGTAACGCAGGGTTAAGTCGTCCATAAATTTTTGTTCGCTTTGCCAATAGAGTTGAAAAATGACAGAAGAATAGGTAGTAGAATGTATCGAATAAGGAGTTACTTTTATTAACCGCACAACACAGCGGCGCGGGCCGGATCAAGCACGATAAGGCCACTCAGCAGATTCTCCATGTCACTCAGCATCCGGTTTTTATCCCCGTCGCCACGTTGCGATTTCATCCTCAATAATTTCAGCCGGCGCGCTTTGACTTCAAACACCAACCCCGGTTCCCACTGAGGCAACGTGAGTGAGAGGCTGTCACTGTCAAGGCTGCTAAGCAGATGCAGCGCCATATCATTTTTACCGTACTGTTCCGACACGCGGGCCATCACCAAACGCAACAGCCACTGGTGGCGGGCGGTGTTGATGCCTGGTCTGGTTTGTAGCCAGGTCAGGGCGGATTCCACGCCGTCACTGTCTGCCTGTGCCAGCGCCTCAGGTTCCAGAAGGAGGATGTCATCTTCACCGGAGGTCACGGAGGCCGCAGGTTCATTTCCCCAGCCTGAAACTGATTCCAGCACCTGTTGATTAATCCAGCCTTGTGTTACTTCATCGGCAAATGGGGTGCCGTCACTCCATGACAAACTTTCCAGTCCCGGCAACCGGGTCAGAAACAGCGCAAGATCCTGTGTGATGCAGGTCGCCCAGCCTTCATATGGCGCGCCTGCCTTGATCAGCGACTGATGTAAATACCACTGCACGTCGAGCCAAAAATGATTAACACCTTCACCAAACATGGATTCCGCTTGCTCCAGCAGCTCTACCCAACTCTGTTGCAGGTACAAACGTTTAAGCTGCGCACGATATTCAGGGCGGGGCGGCAGCAGACGGGTGCGGCCACTGGCATCAAGCGGCGGCAATTCGTGAACAGTGTCCCAGCGTACACTCTTAATCAGATGATGCCCCGAGAGCCAGCCTTGTGGCTGATCGCGCAGATATTTCGCCAGCATCTTTGCCTGATCAAGCAGGTCCCGGCCTGATTGCACCGCGCGCAGGGAAGGGGATATGCCCGTACTTTCTGACTGGGAAGATGTTGCGCTGGTTTGCGGGACAACGGCATTCATTCCGCCAGACTGAGCGAGGCGATTTTCCAGTGCAGCATAAAGCGCACCCAGTTCAGGCCGTGAAGATTCACTCCAGGTGCTGAGGCCCTGTTCGATAAGCGCCAGTGCGCCAATGATGCGCGCAAAATCCGTTTTATCGACTTCAGGATACAGTGACAGGCTGTCCAGCACGCGGGAACCTGCGAGCCATTCCAGTGACGTCTTGCGGCTGTTTGCACGCAGCGGATGCAGCGTTTCGCCAAAGCGGTTAATCAGCCCTGCCACCAGGGAAAGTCCGTCAGCAAGCCCGGTTTCGCCATCACGATGCAAGCGCGCCCAGATGTAGTAAGTGGCAACGCGAACGTCTTTGCACTGACTGGCGAGCAACTTTTCTGCCAGTTCGCAGGTCAGGGTCGTATCTGCACCGGAAAGTTTGTTGACCTCTTCGCGCATTTGCTGGAAGTCGTCGTCATAACCAGGGTCTTCGCCTGCGGGTTGAGCCGGTGTTATGGGTTGTAGCCATTTATCCCAAAGAGAGACCTGCTTTTCTGCCTGAGGTAAAAGAGATTCAGGCTCTGCTGCGCAGGCATTGAGCAGCGTGGTTAATGTGGCCATTACGGCTCCTCAGCGATTGCATCAGGGTCAAAAGGTTGTTCTTCAGATAGCGGTGTTGCCTGAATCAGGAAAATCTGTGCTGGTAACGTGAAGTTACGCAGCTGCAACAGTCCGAGCGGACCTTTGCCCAGCTCAGTACGCAATATCCACTGAAGTTGTTGTTTGTCTGATGTGGTGAAAGTCAGCTGATAACGACCTTCATCCAGCTTTTGTTGCTTAGCCTGCTCAAGCCAGCGGATAAGCCCCCAGGTACCCTGATAATCACCGTACAAACGAGCACCGGCGGAAGACGCGGTCCACGTCAGCATGGTGCCAGGCTTATAGGTATCACCCGGCCAGCGGAAACTTTGCCAGCTTTCCATCTGATTGAAGTAACGTAGTTTTTGCCCATCGATCGACAGGTTGGTTTCTACAACGTCAGGAACCGGACGGGCCAGCAGTTCAAAGCGCATTCCCTGACTGCCGTCGGTGAACAGGATGTCGGAGATCTGACTAAGCTGGTTAATGGCTGCCAGGAATGCGGGGTTAAACGTGAGCCCCTGGCTGTTCACTTTATCCGGCACCCAGCGGGTCCCTTCTTTATGCAGAACGCCGCTCAGTTCGCGGGTCAGAAAACTGTCGATACGGCCACTGTCCTTGCGGATAAATTCTGCCAGCATCGGCAGGGAAGCATCACTTTTGCTGACGGCAAACGGATAGCGTCCGTCAAAAGCGGATTTCCAGTTGTTAACGATGGCGTTTTTCCACTGGTCGTTCAGGCTGGCAGAAGAGGGCTGTAATACGGCTTCCCATGCCTGGGTCAGCGGCTGGACAAACATAGTCTGACCGAAGCCGCTCCATTCCTCGCCGAGACTCGCGGCAATCAGGCTGCCATACTCCTGACTGTCGGTCAGGTCTACACTTTTACCCTGGAACACGGTCTGTGCCAGTACCTGCGTCATTTCCTGCGGATCAGAGGCATTCGCCACCTGCTGAAGTTTCAGTCGCACACGGGTTATGCGGGTCAGCAACGTTTGCAAACTGAGAGAACTGTCTGACGACATCATATTCTGAGCGCTGCCTTTGCCCATCAGGGCCAGCAACGGACCAAAGGTCTCATCTAGCGGTCCGACCGGTCCGCTGGCGTGCTGGTCAATAGCGGGCTGAGCATCTTTATTGATGAGCGCTTTGGCGGATTTCACCAGAGAATCTGACAATGCTTCGTTCTTTTGCCCGGTTTGTCCCTGCCATGCCAGCGTATTCATCAGCGCAATCAGCGGGGACTGACGGACATCGCTCATCAGCGTAAGCTGATCAATCACATCAGACAGGTTCTTCGCCTCATTCCAGCGCAGGCTGTTGAGGAAATTGAGCCAGCTACCCGCAAAATCAGTGAAATAGCGCTCGGTCAGGCGTTTTTTTAATGCTTCCGGTGAAATGTCATCGGAGACCGAACGACGGTTATCGCTCAGTACCCAGTCAATTTCCTCGCGACGGGAAGAAACTGCTTTGTTGATAGCTTCCTGGATTTGTTCATCCCACGCCTTACGGGTGAACATACCCGGAACGACTTCATCAGTTCTGAACAGACGTTGTGCATCGGTATCACCCGTCATATCTAGCAGCGTCATGTCTGCATAATTACGGCGCACCGAAAGCAGCATGTTTTCATACAGTGTGCTTTCGGCGTTGCGCTGACCGATCTCACCCAGCAAAACCTGCCGTGACTGAGAAACCAGCGAGGTATCCGGTTTGATTTTCCATTCCGGCTGCGTATGCAGATTGGCAGCATAGAACTGCCATAAGTCGGGAGCCAGGCTCTGCCATAATCCCGGTGATACGCCAGGCCGCTGCGGTTCGGTCGTTTTCATCACTTGTGCGTAAAATATAGCGTCAGCTTTCTCCGGTCTGGCCATCATCAGATATGCCTTCAGCTGGTCATAACCTGATTTTGCCAGTGCCGCGCGTTTCGGGCTGTTGGCAGGCAGGTTGGCCAGTTCGTTGAGTCTACGCTGCAAACTCTCAGCCGCGGCATCGCGGATCAGACGGTTACTTGCGCTGCCGTACCACGGCAAAAGCGTCGTGAGCAATTGCACGTTGTGATCCATTCCAAAACGCTGATACCACGGCGCACCCTGACTTACGCGAGCTTGAAGGCGGCCAATGTCATTACGCAGGGCCTGTAAGGCAATCAGTTGCTCATCGGAAACTGGCTTCGGTTTGGCCAGGTATTGTGCCTGTTCAGCGGCAGACACCATCTGATGTCGGTTCACAGCAAACGAGACTACGCTGCCAATGCCCCATAGGACGATCAGTGCGAGCACACCGTTACAGAGCGTTTGCTCCCACGGCAGACCGACGCGGCGACCGCGCGCGGAGCTGCAGTCGTCCAGCACGCTTTGCCAGTTGGCAGGCGGTGTCCAGGTTTTATGATGTACAGCGTCAGCCACCGGTGCGGTCTGCGGCAAACTGAACATCAAACCGCGCAGCGGAATGCGTGCGGCATAATCGGCAAACCACGGTGTCAGGGACTGACGCCAGCGGACAGCAGCGGTTTCGCCGAGCGACTGTGCCAGACGCAGCAGAAAATCGTGTGACGGGTGGATAAATATCTGCTGCATTCCCTGCTGGCGCAGAAGGGGGATCAGCGATTTAAGTTGATTTTCAACTGATTGCGCAGTGGCATTTGCCGGGAAAATAACCCCGACGGGTTGCTCAATGCGCTCGTCTTGAGACCAGTCACTTTCGCAAACCTGCCACAGATACACCGGCGGCTGATAACGTAGGGCTTCACCGGTTTTCTCAAGCGAACGCAGGCCGTCGTCCATCCACTGTGCGGTTTTGCTTTGAGACGCGGTAATCGCCCAGATGATGCCATCCAGCGGGCGGGTACGTCGCAGTTTCCGCCATTCCGGCAGACGCGCATTGTCTGCAGATCCATGCAAACTCCCACCGTGAATAAGCACCGTACGCTGACCTTCCAGCCAGCCCTGAGCTGCCAGAGTCGGTGCCAGCGCAGCAATGTGTTCCGGTTCTCCGGCGACCATCAGCAGGCGGACTTTATAACGCCAGAACAAGCCGTAGCGGCGGCGCAGTCGGGTTTTGAGCTGGGTATGAAACTGAGATGGTTTTACCTCATCTGAGGTAGATTCAGGAAAGTTTCCATTATTTCCCCCAGAGAGTAATTTTATACCTCCCCGCTGGAATGATATCCCAGCAAATAATAAGGTTATAAATATCAATGCTGCCAACATGATATATAACCAAAGATATATCTTTTCTTTGGTATTAATCCAGCCAAAGCCTTCGGCATAGAAATAACAAAACCCTGCCGAAACGCAAGCTATTATAATGAGAAAAAAGAGTAGCCCGAAGATTCTCCATCCGTTGCCTTTCCCGATCACATTCTTTCTCCTTTGCTCATTACATATGGACGAACGGTATTAAAAATAATATTTTTCTGTTCGCAACAAGCGATTAGATTGGTATTTTTATTTTTTTCTGCTGTGAGTGTGGCTAAAGATAATGCAACCCATGGGCCCGGAGATGTGAGGAATAGGTCTAAATCCGTTATCTCATACTGATTGTTTAGTTTTTCTGAGATGGTTAATAGTGTTAGTGCCGTGGTTGCCTGTGTTTTTACCTCTTCGCTAACTCCGCTCAAGTATATCGATGTGGCGTTTTTAAACTCAAATTGATACTCACTCATATCGATAAGGTTATCTTCTATAGAAACTTTATTGGACAGCATAGGTCTATATAAATAACCACAGCAAGGCATGTCTTTATTTAATTCTTTAGTATGGTTAGCAAAGAGAAAAATACAACCACTTTCAGTCATAATGTCTTTTGTTTTTTTCTCTGCAAACAACTGAATGCTTATAATAATAGTAATATTTTTTGATTTTTCGTTTAATAATCTTGATGTGATTGTGGCGTAGGTGTCATCAGAAAATATATGGCCGGATAAAAGGTTGTGTGATAAACCCATCGCAGTCCATATATTGGAAAATTCATCCCATAATGTGAGGTCTGGTTCTTTAATAAAAATTACATCAAAGTTAGAATGCAGACTGATTCGTTGTATTTTCCCTCGCAATGAAAAAAGTAATTCCTGTAAAATACTCTGATAGGTCACCAGACCAAAGTCGCTTTCTTTAAATAAATTTCGCTGATTTTTTACTACTGGCAGAGACGACTTGCTGATGATTTTATTTTTATCATTTTGCACTGGAAGTAGCAATTGATGGCCGATGATGTGAAGCTGCTGGCTACACCAGTTGCGCCAGTGATTTTTTATGGCGAGTGATTCTTCTAACCATGCTTCATGATTGACCTGTTCAATTCCAGTTTTGTAGCAATGTAACGCAAATAGAAAAAGTAACACAACTACCATAGCTAATGAGACGGCAGCTCCAGCTTGATAAGTTTCGCTTTTAAAATTCAATAATTTGGCAATGTAAAAAAAGACAAAAACAATAGTAGTTAATGAAATAAATAGAGTAATCCAGACCTTCATATTTACACGACTAATTTTTTTATCGCTTTGAATTTTCTGAATAGGCCATGACAGAGGGTCCATCATATTTTTATTATTCCTTTGTTCAAAAGTTACCAATGAGAACTAATGGTTATTATTGCACTGATCTCTTGCATTCCTTTATAATTTGTTCCCAGTCTTGAATGCTGAAGTTTTTAACCAGCAATCGGTAACTCGTATCTTTCATATGAACGGAGGAATCAATCATCTCTTGCAGTCTTCTACTCTGATATATCAAAGGATGTTTGGTAAGTATATGAATGCCGAATAATCGGCAGTCATCTCTATTCTCTAAAAATTTTGCGTAGGACATCGATTCCAGAGCTACCAGTAACCATCGGTGTGCTAGCAATTCATTCACGCGTTCTTCAAATTGATATTCATTTCGGTAACATCTCATTATGTCGTTTATTACAGAGAGGTGCTGTATTTTTCTCCATGTATTGTTATCTATTGATAATGAAAAATCCATTTGCCGTTGGTGATTGTAATATCCCTCTTGATTGATTATTTGTGCATCTCCGTCAATGTAATACCAGCGTTGTACAGAACCTAATAATCGAGATTGCTGCCAGTTGTCTAAAACGCTTAACGTGATATTGATTATTGAGGGATCAAAGAAACGTAATAAAAACTCACCTTCTCCGGAAATAGTTTGAATTGCAGTCGAAGACAGGTGCCTGGCAACGTAATCGCAGGAATGAGGTGTGATAAGCCAGCCATAAACACTTCTCCCCGCCCCCGCATCAAGGTGCTTAGGTGAAATTTCATGCAGTGTCGCATCAATGCTTAAATTAAAAAGTTCTATGTCAGAACTGTTATTCAGATTGAGTGGAATTAAAAATAGCTCGAAAACATCATAAAGTTCTGTATGTGAAAACTTAACAATCTGTACTTCCTTTCCTTTAAGGGCATCCCAGAGAGGATTTTCAGGATTAATGTTTCGCAAGGTCGGATCTAACAGCAAAAGGCAATTTTCGTTTTCATTAATTATGTTATGGAGGAGTTCATTTTTAATGGTTTTAGATTTTTTTTGAATATCGTCTTCAGTGTAGTCGAATAAAATATTTCGCAAGGCATTCTCCCTATATCCTTGGTTGAATTGAAGTATTTCTCATGGAGTATTAATAGTAATACCAGTATTCATAGGAGCCTGCCCACTTGCTGGTCGGGCGGAGAGGTTTATCTTTTCGTTTGGGGGAATACCATTTCCCCTGACGTTTAAGCTTTCGTTCATGTTTACCGGTAGCTTGATTTAAATCGATTTGTTCTACATTTTGCCAGCCCATTACTCTGAATATATCTTCGGCTAATTTACAAGTGGTATGGGCATAGGCTTTATAGGCTGAAATAGCGAGTGAAATTGCGATGCCGCAATAAACAGTAAGCCCAATCCCCCACATGATGAGATTACTTTTATCCCTTGGATCGACAACACTTATCAATCCTTCCCAGTAACTTTCGCCTGCGAAGAAAGGCATAGTAAAAAGCGTAAATCCCACGAGTAAGGCAATTATTATAAACATATATTTTGTTCTTAACATGCCATAGGCATAAGAACCCATATCACACCGGGGGCATACGGAAATAATTCTTTCCTGTGGCAACGCAATAGCGTAGACCTCGTAATGATCCACCTGCCACTCCGCTACGAGTTCGACGTCATCACCGACTTTCAGGTCGGTCATACCTACCCAACCCCGGAAAGGCATTCCTTTTATCTGCCCCTGAATATAGTCAGCCGTGCTGACCAGTGGTTTATCTTCAGAAGCCGCAAGGGCACTGAGTGC
>NZ_QZWI01000019.1 GCF_003614975.1 Rahnella bruchi
AATGCGCGTGCAGAACCGCCGTAGGTTTTAGCCAGAACGGTAGTGATTGCTGCAGTCAGGGTAGTTTTACCGTGGTCAACGTGGCCGATAGTACCAACGTTAACGTGCGGTTTGTTACGTTCAAATTTTTCTTTAGACACGGCTATATTCCTTACTCTTGTGCTCTCCCTTCATAGAGAGAGCACGGGATCATTGTGTTTAAACCAGTGGCTTATTTGCCACGAGCTTCAATAACGGCCAGGGCCACGTTATTCGGCGCATCATCGTACTTCAGGAATTCCATGGAGTAAGATGCACGGCCTTTGGTCAGTGAACGCAGCTGAGTCGCATAACCGAACATTTCGGAAAGCGGAACTTCAGCATGAATCACAACGCCAGTAGCGTTAGATTCTTGACCTTTCAGCATACCACGACGACGGCTAAGGTCACCGATGACGTCACCAGTGTTCTCTTCCGGAGTTTCTACTTCAACCTTCATGATCGGCTCAAGCAGGACTGGTTTCGCTTTCTTAAAGCCATCTTTGAAGGCGATAGAGGCGGCCAGTTTAAACGCCAGCTCGGAGGAGTCAACGTCATGGTAAGAACCGAAGTGCAGACGCACGCCCAGATCTACTACCGGGTAACCCGCCAGTGGACCAGATTTCAGCTGTTCCTGGATGCCTTTGTCAATCGCACCGATGAATTCACCAGGAATTACACCGCCTTTGATTTCGTTGACAAACTCATACCCTTTCGGATTTGTGCCAGGTTCTAATGGGTACATGTCGATCACAACGTGACCGTACTGACCACGACCACCAGACTGCTTAGCGTGTTTACCTTCAACGTCGGTAACTTTCGCGCGGATAGCTTCACGGTATGCAACCTGCGGCTTACCGACGTTAGCTTCAACGTTAAATTCACGACGCATACGGTCAACCAGGATATCCAGGTGAAGTTCACCCATACCTGCGATGATTGTCTGACCAGACTCTTCATCAGTCCAAACGCGGAATGATGGGTCTTCTTTAGCCAGACGGCCCAGAGCCAGACCCATTTTTTCCTGGTCAGCTTTGGTTTTTGGTTCTACAGCAACGGAGATTACCGGTTCAGGGAATTCCATGCGCTCCAGAATGATCACGTTATCCGGATCACACAGGGTATCACCAGTAGTCACGTCTTTCAGACCGATCGCTGCAGCGATATCGCCTGCACGAACTTCTTTAATTTCTTCACGCTTGTTAGCGTGCATCTGAACGATACGACCCAGACGTTCGCGCTGTGATTTCACTGGGTTAAAGACAGTGTCACCAGAGTTGACGAGACCGGAATAGACACGGAAGAACGTCAAGTTACCCACGAATGGGTCAGTAGCGATTTTGAACGCCAGAGCAGAGAACGGCTCGGCATCGTCAGAATGGCGAACTGCAGGAGTGTCTTTACCGTCATCCAACAAACCGTTGATAGCTTCAACGTCGGTTGGTGCTGGCAGATACTCAACAACAGCATCCAGCATTGCCTGTACGCCTTTGTTTTTAAACGCAGAACCACAGGTAACCAAGATAACTTCATTGTTCAGAACGCGCTTACGCAGAGAAGCTTTGATCTCTTCTTCAGTCAGCTCTTCGCCACCAAAGAATTTCTCCATCAGCTCATCAGAGCCTTCAGCAGCGGACTCAACCAGTTTCTGACGCCATTCTTCAGCCAGTTCTTGCATGTCAGCCGGGATCTCTTCGTATTCGAAGGTCACGCCCTGATCAGCTTCGTTCCAGTTGATAGCTTTCATCTTCACCAGGTCAACAACACCGGTGAATTTTTCTTCCGCGCCGATTGCCAGTTGCAGAGGCACCGGAGTTGCGCCCAGACGTTTTTCAATCTGATCAACAACTTTCAGGAAGTTAGCACCCATACGGTCCATTTTGTTAACGAACGCGATACGTGGAACTTTATATTTGTTTGCCTGACGCCATACGGTCTCAGACTGTGGCTGAACACCACCAACAGCACAGTAAACCATTACCGCGCCATCAAGAACACGCATGGAACGTTCAACTTCAATGGTGAAGTCAACGTGTCCTGGGGTGTCGATGATGTTGATGTGGTGTGGTTCGAACTGCTTAGCCATACCTGACCAGAAACAGGTGGTCGCAGCGGACGTGATGGTAATACCACGTTCCTGCTCCTGCTCCATCCAGTCCATGGTGGCTGCGCCATCATGCACTTCACCGATTTTGTGGTTTACACCGGTGTAGAACAGAACACGTTCGGTAGTGGTTGTCTTACCGGCGTCGATGTGAGCACTGATACCAATGTTACGGTAGCGCTCAATGGGTGTTTTACGAGCCATTTGATTCCTCTATAACTAGGACGTTCAAGTTCAGTTAACCCAAGCGGGTTGGCTTCTTGAAGCGCCCGCTTGGTTAGCATAACTACTGCGAAGTGATTACCAGCGGTAGTGGGCGAACGCCTTGTTGGCTTCAGCCATACGGTGAACGTCTTCACGTTTCTTAACTGCAGTGCCTTTGTTCTCTGCAGCATCAGAAAGTTCGTTCGCCAGGCGGAGAGCCATGGATTTATCACCGCGTTTACGAGCAGCTTCAACGATCCAACGCATTGCCAGAGCATTACGACGAACCGGACGGACTTCAACTGGAACCTGGTAAGTAGAACCACCTACGCGGCGGGACTTAACTTCGACAGTCGGACGAACGTTGTCCAGAGCGACTTCGAAAGCTTCCAGGTGGCCTTTACCGCTACGTTGAGCCAGGGTCTCAAGAGCAGTGTAGACGATTGCTTCTGCAGTAGATTTTTTACCATCTACCATCAGAATGTTTACGAATTTTGCCAGCAGTTCGGATCCGAACTTAGGATCTGGCAGGATTTTACGTTGACCAATGACGCGACGACGTGGCATGGAAATACTCCGTTGTTAATTCAGGATTGTCCAAAACTCTAAGAGTTTATTTTGACAGTAATGTGAAAATGTTTGGCCTTACTTAACGGAGAACCATTAAGACTTCGGCTTTTTAACGCCGTATTTAGAACGAGATTGCTTACGATCCTTAACGCCTGAACAGTCCAGCGCGCCACGGACGGTGTGATAACGCACACCTGGCAAGTCTTTTACACGACCGCCACGGATCAGGATCACGGAGTGTTCCTGCAGGTTATGACCTTCACCGCCGATGTAGGAGGTAACTTCAAAACCGTTAGTCAAACGCACACGGCATACTTTACGCAGTGCGGAGTTTGGTTTTTTAGGGGTGGTAGTATATACACGGGTACATACGCCACGTTTCTGCGGGCAAGCTTCCAGCGCTGGAACGTTGCTTTTAACAACCTTCGTAGAGCGTGGTTTGCGTACCAGCTGATTAATTGTTGCCATTAAAAAGCTCCTGGATTTTGGTTCATAAACTACTTTGTAAACGCGTGATAAATCGCCCCACAAAAAGCATTAGCTAATATGGGGACGCAGAATTTTAGGGCTGAGCTAAGAGGGTGTCAAGAAATATACAGCACTTGAGTAAATCACCATGCTGTTTGCTGGGTGTGTTTCTCAGTCAGCGCGACGAATCCAGTATAGTCGATCAATGTGATTTTGTGCGAAATTTGACCAACCAATCCTCTGGCCGCCAGATCTTCGCTGAGTACATAGATTGACTGAACATGCTGGCTGAGCAGCTCACAAGCCTCGCTGCCATCAAGCGCTGCGAGTACACCATCCTGCATCAGCAAAAGTGCGTCGTCCTGAGCAACCAGCTTAACAATTAATGAGAAATCACATTGTTGCGGGGAACGGGCAAGAGTAAAAAGCATGGAATTTCCTGATTTAAAACGTCATCACCACATCAAAACTGGCCAGTCGACCGCGAATTTCAGCCGCAGACAACGGCTCCACATCAAGCACCCATTTGTGTCCCGCAGACAAGCCGCGTGACTTTAGCGAGTCTTCACAGACAAAGCACTGATCGACGTCGTAAAGTGATAACACGCCGAATGTGGCGATATAATTACGGGCGAGAATTTTTTCCGGCTGCTGTGCCGGCATGAGCTGAAAGACCCCATCAGCCATGAAAAATACGCCGATATCTTCCGTCAGAGCTGACGTTGCCAGCAGCGCATCAAGGCCTTCTCTGCCCGCCGAAGTGCCGTGCGGGCCCTGAGTAAATACAAACGCTATCTTCTTCATTGCCTGTTCCTGCCATAGTTCATCAGAACTGCACCATACGGTCACAGGTGAGAGACGCTTCTGCGAGACTGCCCAATCCGGTAAGAGCGAACCCAGCTTGTAAATTCGTCTGCCCGTGTCCCTGATTATGCGCCTCTGTTTCGTCTATGACTCCGCGTCGCAATGCCGCTGCTACACAAACATTGAGGGCAACCTGATGGTCTGCTGCCATGCGCTGCCAGGACCTGACGAGGTCAAATTCATCGGAAGCAGGTGCAGAAAGCATATTGCCATTGAGAACGCCTTCACGATAAAAAAACACGCTGTCCAGTTGATGGCCGCAGCTTATCAACGCCAGTGCGAACTGATAAGCAGCACTGGCTTGTTGTGTTCCATAGGCAGGACCGGTTACCAGCAGGCAATAACGCAGTTTCAACGCTCATTCCCCACCAGATCCCCGCTTTTAAACTGGCGGATATACAGGTAAACCGTATGTTTGGAAATATTCAGGCGGTCAGCAACCTGATTGATGGCATCTTTAATATCAAAAATACCCTTTTCATAAAGATTCAGCACAACCTGACGGTTCTTCGCGTTGTTAGAAACATTGCGATCCGCGTTCACTTCTTCGATGGTGAATTCCAGCGTTTGCGCCACCAGGTCATCCACAGATGACGCGAAGTTTACCGACGATGCCACTTCCTGAGTCTCAGGTGGCATAAAGGTCTGAATAATTTGCGAGAAAGGTACGTCGAGATTCATGTTAATGCACAGCAGACCAACGACGCGTTGCTCACGGTTACGAATGGCGATGGTGACAGACTTCATCAGCACACCACTTTTCGCACGGGTGAAATAGGCTTTGGACACATTGCTGTCCGCACCGGTCATGTCATGCAACATACGCAGAGCTAAATCGGTAATCGGTGAGCCGATCTTACGGCCGGTATGCTCACCATTTGCAATACGAACCGCTGAACATTTCAGGTCTTCCAGTGAATGCAGAACTATTTCGCAATGCTCACCGATGAGCATCGCAAGCCCGTCCACCACGGCCTCGTATGAAGACAAAATCTCATGATCGACCTGGCTGAACGGACGTTGGTCCAGCAAATCCAGTTCACCGGTTTCGCCAGTTATAAGCGAATTAGACATCGAAGCTACCACCCTCTCTATCGCGCCTTCCAACGGGAGTCAGGACGCATTATTCATCATTCCACGGTCGCTACTGTATCAAAAACACAGAAAAAACGGCCTTACGATTATATGGATCTGTGACGTTATGCCGGGGAAACAAAAGCGTCAAGTTATCATCATAGAGTAACCGCAATAAAATGAAGGTCAGGCCCGAAGAAAAGTTAAAGGCGAAAAAAAACCGCCGCATTTAGCGACGGTTTTCTGCAACAGCTCAATAGCAAATCAGTTTGCTTTTGGTGCCGCTTCAGCTTCAGCAGGTTTTTCAGCTGCTTTCGGGTCAGCCTTTGGTGCCGCTTTCACGTCCAGCAGTTCAACATCGAACACCAGAGTAGAGTTCGCTGGGATCCCAGGGACGCCAGTTTTGCCGTATGCCAGTGCTGGTGGAATGACCAGCTTGATTTTGCCGCCTTTCTTGATGTGTTTCAGGCCTTCGGTCCAGCCTGGGATCACACCATCAAGACGGAAGGACAGCGGCTCACCACGGGTATAAGAGTTATCAAACTCAGTACCGTCGGTCAGCGTACCTTTGTAGTTCACCACAACGGTGTCGCTGTCTTTAGGTGCTGCGCCAGCACCTGGTTTTTCTACCTGATACAGCAGGCCAGATTCAGTCTTCTTCACGCCTTTTTCTTTGGCGAAATCAGCACGGAATTTGTCGCCTTTGTCAGCGTTAGCTTTAGCGTCCTGCTCCATCTTAGCCTGTGCAGAAGCTTTCACACGGCCTTCGAAGGTTTGCAGAGTTTGCTCAATTTCCTGATCGGACAGTTTGCTTTTGTTAGCAAACGCATCCTGAACACCGGCGATCAGCTGGTCTTTATCCAGTTTGATGCCCAGCTTTTCTTGCTCTTTCAGAGAGTTGTCCATGTAACGACCCAGTGATGCACCCAATGCATAGGCAGCTTGTTCGTCGTCACTTTTAAACTTGGTTTTATCTGTTGCTGCAGGAGCAGCTGCAGCAGGGGCGGTTGCTGGCGCAGTTGCAGCAGCGGCCGGTGCTGTGGCTTCAGCAGCCATAACCTGAGTGGCATTCAGGGCAATCGCCATGGTGGTTGCCAGCAGAGTTACTTTAAACAGTGATTTCATCCATTTCTCCAAGACCAGAAGCGTATGACCTCTGGTAATAATTACGAAAGTTCGGCGGTTACTATAACTGCCCGTCTCACGACAAAACAATCTCTATACACGCCATTAGCGTCATATTCAGACCTTTTTTGCATCAATTAGTTTCGTCTAATCGTGAAGAACAAACGATAAAGCGCCGCAGGAGTCAGGCAATTCAGCAGGTTTACGGGTAGAATCGCCGGTCTACAATACAGTATGAGGTTCCGGTCAGTGCTCAACCTGATCAACTTGAGCCGCACAATGAGGTAATGATTATGGACTCAAACACCGTTGAACAACGTCTGGAGATGCTGGAAAACAAGCTGGCTTTTCAGGAAATTACAATAGAAGAGCTGAATATGATCGTCACACAGCATCAGCTTGAAATGAGCAGATTGCACGATCACCTGCGTCTGCTGACAGACAAACTCCGCGCCAGCCAGCCATCAATGATTGCCGATCAGTCGGAAGAAGCACCGCCGCCGCATTATTGATGCTGTTTCTGACGTAACAAAAAGGCGCCTTCCGGCGCCTTTCGTTTTTATCACTCTGCAGGCAAAGTAATAATTAGTGGCAGCCGCAGCCGCCGTTACCACCACAACCGCCTTTTTTACCGTGATCATGACCGTGGTCGTGATCATGGTCGTGGCCACCGCAGCAACCTTCACCGTGTTCATGGTCGTGACCATGATCGTGGCCGTGTTCGCCGTGAACGTGGCCGTGAGCCAGTTCTTCTTCGGTCGCTTCACGGATTGCCACCACTTCAACGTGGAAGTTCAGATCCTGACCTGCCAGCATGTGGTTGCCGTCGACAACAACGTGGTCGCCGTCAACTTCAGTGATTTCTACCGGAACCGGACCCTGATCGGTATCAGCCAGGAAACGCATACCCACTTCCAGCTCATCAACACCCATGAACACGTCTTTAGGAACGCGCTGAACCAGGTTTTCGTCGTAGTTGCCGTAAGCGTCGTTTGCGCCAACATGCACGTCAAAAACGTCACCAATGGCATGGCCATCCAGCGCAGTTTCCAGACCGGAGATCAGGGAACCATGGCCGTGCAGGTAATCCAACGGCGCGCTCACCGGAGATTCATCAACCAACACACCGTCTTCTGTACGTACCTGATATGCCACGCTGATGACCAGGTCTTTTGCTACTTTCATGATAACTCCTACCGTTGGAAACTCAATTTGTTGTCTGCGGGCGTTTCGTCACGCACGCAACTTCGCTTAAGGCTAATTCAGTGACGGCCACTTTTCGATGAGATCATCCTGAAAAGCGCGACCGGATAAATTTGGCGAAGAGTGTAGCGGAAATCCGCGTCTCTGTACTACCAGCATAAAAAAACACGAGCAATAACGCTACTTCGGATCGAAAATACCGATCACCTGCTCTTCCGGGCGAAGCTTCTTGCTGACCTGAGCATCGGTCTGACGCTGATGGTGCCCGCACTTTACACACTCCACCACTTCAACCTGATCTTCCTGCCATAAAGCCAGCGTATCCATCGCCTTACATTTCGGACATACCGCCCCAGCGATAAACCGTTTACGGGTTGTAGCCATGTTACTTCTCCTGAAATTTGCGACATTGCGTCCGGTCATTTTTCATTCAGACGGTAAAATTATTTTCCGCCTGCCGGACTATTCGTCGTCGTCCCAGCCATCAAGCTGACGACGTTCGTTATGCATTTCGCTCTGGAAGATATCCTCCAGCTCGCGCCGCGCTTCTTTCACACGGGAAATCTGCGCCACGTCACCGCGGTTTTGCGGCACCAGTTCACGTAGCATCCGCATATCGAGGCGACGGAAATGTTGTTGCGCGCGGTACGCACTGTGCGGATGCATGCCCAGCGTGACCAGCGCCTTTTTGCCTAATTCCAGCGCACTGGAGAACGTCTCACGGGAGAAATTCGCCACACCAGCCTGCAACAGCTCATGCGCCTCAACACGGCCACGAGCGCGTGCCAGAATATTCAGATGCGGAAAATGCTGCTGACACAAATGCACGATAGTCATGGTATCGGCGGGCTCATCACAGGTAATCACGATCGATTTTGCCTTTTCAGCACCTGATGCCCTGAGCAGTTCCAGCTCCGTCGCGTCGCCGTAATACACCTTATAACCGTAAGTTCGCATCAGCCCGACAGCACTGATATCGCGCTCCAGCACCGTGATGCGCATTTTGTTCGCCATCAGCAAACGGCCAATCACCTGCCCGAAACGTCCGAAGCCGACAATAATCACCTGCGGCTCATCATCCTGCACAAAATGCTTTTCGTCACTCTCTTCGCCATCGTTGTAACGACGCACCAGGATCCGGTCGACCCATTGCATCAGCAGCGGCGTGGTCATCATCGATAACGTCACCACCACCAGCAACAGCGAAAGCTGCGACGAGGAAATCACTTTCTGCGCGCCAGCGGCCGAAAAAAGCACGAAAGCAAATTCACCACCCTGACTGAGCACGGCAGAAAACTGCAAGCGTACGGATGTCCGCAGGCCAAATATGCGCGACAGCCCGTACAGCACCGCGCCTTTGACCGTCACCAGAATAATTACGCCCGCCAGCACCAGCAGAATGTGGGTGTAGAGCACGCCCAGATTCAACGCCATGCCAACGGAAATAAAGAACAACCCGAGCAGTAAACCCTTAAACGGCTCGATAGCGATTTCCAGTTCGTGCTGATATTCGCTTTCTGCCAGTAAAATCCCGGCGATAAATGTCCCGAGCGCCATCGAAAAGCCCAGCGTATCCATAAACAACGCCGAACCCAGCACCACCAGCAGCGCGGCGGCGGTAAACACTTCGCGCACCCCTGAAGCCACAATCAGCCGGAAAATCGGCCGCAGTAAATAGCGCCCGCCGATCAGCATGCCGCCAAAAGCCAGCACTTTCAGACCGATCATCTCCCAGTTATTGCTGCCTTCAGAACCGCCGGCCAGAATCGGGATCAGCGCCAGCGCCGGAATAACCGCGATATCCTGGAACAGCAGCACGGCAAAACCCAGCTGACCGCCTTCGTTACGGGTCATGCCTTTGTCACGCATCAGCTGCAATGCCATCGCCGTAGATGACATCGCCAGCCCGATACCGCCAATTACCGCGGCCTGCCAGGAAAATTTGGTCAGATATAACAATCCGCCGAGCACCAGTGCGGTGAGGATCACCTGCCCGGCACCGACGCCAAAAATTTGCCGCCGCAGCGCCCACAGTTTGCCGGGATTCAGTTCCAGCCCGATGATAAACATCAGGAAAACCACACCGAGTTCGGAGAAATGCAGAATTTCGTCTACATCACGGATAAAACCCAGTCCCCACGGACCGATGGCGATACCGGCCAGCAAATAGCCGAGCACCGCGCCAATCCCTAAACGTTGGGCAACCGGCACGGCAACGACCGCGGCGAACAGAAACAGCAGGATCGCCATGGGAATATTGGAAACATCCATTATGCAATCCCTCCGTGCGGCAACGGGGATTTCAGCCATTCGCCGTAAGCTTCGGCATGACTTTGCAGCACATCAGGTTTCTGACGGCGCGCCCAGTAAATGATGATTGGCGTCATCCAGTGCATATGGCACATAGCAGACGTCAGCTCGAACGGACGCATAATGTCGGACATCGGATAACGGTTATAACCACCCGCACGGTAAGCGCCCTCCGGTTCACCGGTAGTCACCACCGAACGCCAGTATTTTCCATTGAGAGCATTCCCGCCCGCACCGCTGGCGAAACCGCGCGCGAGCACGCGATCCATCCACTCTTTCAACAACGCCGGACAGCTGTAGGTATAAAGGGGGTGCTGAAAAACAATCACCTTATGTTCGCGCAGCAGTTGCTGCTCACGGTGAATATCGATAAAAAAATCAGGATAGTGGGCGTACAAATCATGCACGGTGACATGTTCAAGCTGTTGTGCTTGTTGCAGTAAAACGCGGTTGGCGACCGAATCGGGTGATTCCGGATGGGCATACAGCAGCAAAACCTTTGGTGGCTGCGACATCAATACCTCCAAAGCGTCGTCAGGGTGCGGTTTTTCCGTTACCATGCTTCGCAAAGACAAAATGGGACGCGATACGTCTTGTTTAGATCATTATCATGACAATTTAACATACTCTCAACACGGCGCTTTATGATTGTTTTCTCCTCCTTACAAATCCGACGCGGCACTAATGTGCTGCTGGACAACGCGTCTGCGACCATCAATCCCGGCCAGAAAGTCGGGCTGGTGGGCAAAAATGGCTGCGGTAAATCCACCCTGATTTCCCTGCTAAAAGGTGAAATGAGCGCCGATGCAGGCAACCTGACGTTTCCGACCAGCTGGGCGCTGGCCTGGGTAAATCAGGAAACGCCAGCGCTGGACGAACCGGCGATAGAGTATGTTATCGACGGCGACCGTGAATTTCGTCAGCTGGAAGCCCAATTGCAGCAGGCTAACGAGCGGGACGACGGCCATGCCATCGCCACGCTGCACGGCAAACTCGACGCCATTAACGCCTGGACCATTCCGGCGCGCGCCGCCAGCCTGCTCAGCGGGTTGGGCTTTACCCAAAATCAGTTACAGCAACCGGTGAAATCGTTCTCCGGCGGCTGGCGTATGCGCCTGAACCTAGCGCAGGCGCTGATCTGTCGTTCTGATTTACTGCTGCTCGACGAACCGACAAACCATCTGGATTTGGACGCGGTTATCTGGCTCGAGAAATGGCTGAAAAGCTACACCGGCACGCTGGTGCTGATTTCACATGACCGTGATTTCCTCGATCCCATCGTTGATAAAATTATGCACATCGAACAGCAGTCGATGAACGAATATACCGGTAACTACTCGTCCTTCGAACGCCAGCGTGCGACCAAACTGTCGCAACAGCAGGCATTGTTTGAAAGTCAGCAGGAAAAAGTGGCGCACCTGCAAAGCTATATTGACCGTTTCCGCGCACAGGCGACGAAAGCCAAGCAGGCGCAAAGCCGTATCAAAATGCTGGAACGCATGGAGCTGATTGCCCCGGCGCACGTCGACAATCCTTTTCATTTTAGCTTCCGTTCGCCGGAAAGTTTGCCCGATCCGCTGCTGCGGATGGAAAAAGTCAGCGCCGGTTATGGTGACACCACTATTCTGGAGTCGATCAAACTGAATTTGGTGCCGGGTTCGCGTATCGGCCTGCTGGGCCGCAACGGTGCCGGTAAATCCACGCTGATCAAATTGCTGGCCGGTACCATGCCGCCGCTTCAGGGTGACATCGGTCTGGCGAAAGGCGTCAAACTGGGTTACTTCGCC
The DNA here is from genome assembly GCF_003614975.1 of Rahnella bruchi. Classification (GTDB taxonomy): domain Bacteria; phylum Pseudomonadota; class Gammaproteobacteria; order Enterobacterales; family Enterobacteriaceae; genus Rahnella; species Rahnella bruchi. Next base: position 11,728 of record NZ_QZWI01000019.1, read on the forward strand.
CAGCACCAGCTGGAGTTTTTGCGTGCAGAAGATTCGCCGTTGCAACATCTGGTTCGTCTGGCGAATAAAGAAACCGAACAGCAACTGCGCGATTATCTCGGCGGGTTCGGATTCCACGGCGATAAAGTCACTGACCCGACCGGGCGTTTCTCCGGCGGCGAAAAAGCCCGTCTGGTGCTGGCCCTGATCGTCTGGCAGCGCCCTAACCTGCTGCTGCTCGATGAACCGACCAACCACTTAGATCTCGATATGCGCCAGGCGCTGACCGAAGCGCTGATCGACTTCGAAGGCGCGATGGTAGTCGTCTCGCATGACCGCCACTTACTGCGTTCCACCACCGACGATTTGTATCTGGTTCACGGCGGTAAAGTGGAACAGTTCGACGGTGATCTGGAAGACTATCAGCAATGGCTGGTGGATATACAGCGTCAGGAAAGCCAGCAGGATGCACCGGCCAAAGACGGCGGCGTCAACAGCGCGCAGTCGCGTAAGGACCAGAAACGCCGCGAAGCTGATTTCCGCAATCAAACCCAGCCGCTGCGTAAGCAAATTACCAAACTCGAAGCGCAGATGGAAAAACTGAGTACCGAGCTGGCAACCCTCGAAGAGCGTCTGGCCGATTCCGCGATTTACGATATCAGCCGTAAAGCCGAACTGACTGAATGTCTGCAACAACAGACCAAAGTGAAAGGCGCGCTGGAAGAAACCGAAATGACCTGGCTTGATGCACAGGAACAGCTGGAAGAAATGTCGAAGGCCTTTGATCTCGACTAATTGACCGTCTGCCAGAAAATGGAAAGGAGCCACGAGGCTCCTTTTTCATTTTATCTTAATGCCAGATCAACAACACACAAGCCGCAGTCAGAATACCCATCGCGATGTTGAAGGTGTACCACGCACGCTTGCTGCGCAGCAGGCGACCAATCACGGTACCGAACCCGAGCCAGATGATCCCGGAGACCAGATTCACCAGGAACATCCCGAGGCTGATACCGGCAATCGAATGGTTATACGCTGCGCCTGCCAGACTGAAACTCGCCACCGCGCCCAGCCCCATCAGCCAGGCTTTCGGGTTCAGGAATTGCAGCAACCAGCCCTGATATAACCGGATCGGCTTCGGGGGTGGCGCGCCGGTTTCCAGCTTTTCATAGGCCGACGTCGCAATCTTCCACGCCAGCCACAGCAGATAAAGACTACCGGCGATTTTGAGGAAAAGGTGTAACGCAGGATAAACCGTGATCAGCCCGCCAACGCCGAAGGCCACCAGCAGCAAAATACTTTGCATGCCGAGCATAATGCCGACCATCAGCCAGATTGAGCGGAAGAAACCGAAGTTAGCGCCAGACGTGGTTAACAACATATTATTCGGGCCTGGAGTGATAGCGGCGACCCATAAAAATCCGAGCATTGAGAAAAATAAACCGAGTTCCATTTAATTTGGGTACTCCGACCCGAAAGATGTGCGATAGCATTGAAGCTAACAGCGTGATATTGATCGCACAAGAGCCTCTTAAGAGAAATTTATTCATCTTATGGTTGAATCCTTTCGTCCCCTGCGCGGGGCCAGTAATCCGCACATCCAGACGCTGTTACCACGACTGGTGCGTCGGCATGCAAAACTTAAACCTCACTGGCAAAGACTCGATACGCCGGACGGCGATTTCCTGGATTTAGCCTGGAGCGAAGACCCGGAAAAGGCGCGTCATAAACCACGCATGATCTTGTTTCACGGGCTGGAAGGCAGCTTTTACAGCCCGTACGCCCACGGTTTATTGCAGGCATGGAAAGACAAAGGCTGGCTCGGCGTGGTGATGCACTTTCGCGGATGCAGTGGCGAACCGAATAAACTTCAGCGGATTTATCATTCCGGGGAAACCGAAGATGCGCGCTTTTTCATTCGCTGGCTCAATGAAACCTATGGCGAAGCACCAACCGGTGCCGTCGGCGTTTCGCTGGGCGGAAATATGCTGGCCTGTTATCTCGGCCAGGAAGGCGAAAATTGCACGCTCAAAGCGGCTGTTGTGGTGTCTGCACCGCTGATGCTGGAACCTTGTGCCTACCGGCTGGAACAGGGTTCATCGCGAATTTATCAGCGTTATCTGCTCGATCAGCTCAAAGGCAATGCCTCGCGCAAACTGGCAAAATATCCGGGAACACTTCCCGTCACGCTGGCGCAGCTCAAAGCCATGCGTCGCATTCGTGATTTCGACGACGCCATCACTTCAAAAGCGCACGGCTTTACCGATGCGCTGGATTATTACCGCCGTTGCAGTGGTATGCCGCTGCTGGCGCAGGTCAGAACGCCGTTACTGATTATCCACGCCAAAGACGATCCGTTCATGACGCCGGACGTCATCCCAAAAGCCGAAGATTTGCCGGAGTGTGTGGAATATCAGCTGACGGAGCACGGCGGGCATGTCGGCTTTGTTTCCGGGAGCCTGCGTCATCCGAAAATGTGGCTGGAACAGCGCATTCCGGCCTGGATCGCCCCGCATTTAGAACCAACGACCGAACTTAAAAAGGAAGCATTGTTGTGATTATTCCCTGGCAGGATCTGGACGCCGAACTGCTCACAAGCGTGGTGGAATCCTTCGTACTGCGCGAAGGCACCGACTACGGCGAGCAGGAACGTTCTCTGGAGCAAAAAGTCGATGACGTGAAACGCCAGCTGAAAAGCGGCGAGATCGTGCTGGTCTGGTCAGAATTGCATGAAACCCTGAACATTATGCCCCGCGGCCAGTTTCGCGCCGGACAGGAAGAAGTGCCGCAGGATTGGTAGGCTCGATCTAAAAAGGCATTCAGACAGCCTGTCCCTCTTAGAATAATTATGGTAACAATGGGATTAATTATGCGCTTTGTTTTCGCCAATTTTGCGGGGATTCGGCATTAATCTGGCGTGACGTTATGGAGTAAGACCGACTATGTCAGCAAAACATCCTGTCATTGCAGTTACCGGCTCCAGCGGAGCAGGTACCACTACTACCAGCCTGGCATTCCGTAAAATATTTCAGCAGCTTGGCCTGCGTGCGGCTGAGCTGGAAGGCGACAGCTTCCACCATTTCACTCGTCCGGAAATGGATGCGGCGATCCGTAAGGCGCGCGACCTCGGTCGTCATATCAGCTATTTCGGGCCGGAAGCCAACGACTTTGGTCTGCTGGAAAAAAGTTTTATCGAATACGGTAAAACCGGTACCGGCCGTTCGCGCAAGTATCTGCATACTTATGACGAAGCCGTTCCCTACAATCAGGTGCCGGGCACCTTTACGCCGTGGCAGGCGCTGCCAGAACCGACAGATATTCTTTTCTATGAAGGGCTGCACGGCGGCGTCGTCGCGGACAAAATTGACGTTGCGGCGCAGGTCGATTTACTGGTCGGCGTGGTCCCTATCGTCAACCTTGAGTGGATCCAGAAGTTGGTGCGCGACACCGGCGAGCGCGGACATTCCCGTGAAGCGGTGATGGATTCCGTCGTCCGTTCGATGGATGACTACATCAGTTACATCACGCCGCAGTTTTCCCGCACGCATATCAACTTCCAGCGTGTGCCGACTATCGATACTTCGAACCCATTTGCCGCAAAAGCCATTCCTTCCCTTGATGAGAGCTTTGTGGTGATTCACTTCCAGGGGCTGGATGATATTGATTTTCCGTATCTGCTGGCGATGTTACAGGGGTCGTTCATCTCGCATATCAAAACGCTGGTGGTACCGGGCGGGAAGATGGGACTGGCAATGGAGCTGATTATGGCGCCGCTGGTGCAGCGCCTGATGGAAGGGAAAAAGATCGAATAACGGACTCAGGCGTCGTTCATCAGCAACTGACGGATAAACCCGACATGCAATGCGACGCCAATCTGAAGAGCCTCTTCATCCAGACGGAAGCGCGGGTTATGCACCCCATAAGTCGCACCGATTTTTTCATTCCCGCTGCCAATAAACAGAAAACATCCCGGCACTTTTTGCTGATAAGAAGAAAAATCTTCCCCGCCAAATAGCGGCTGAGTGACTTCGCACAGCGCCTGTGGCCCCAGCGTTTTTTCAATCACCTGACGCGCAATCGCGCAGGCCTCGGGATGGTTATCGCCGTTCACATAGCCGCGCGTCCAGCGCAGTTCGTATGTCGCGCCATGCGCCGCCGTAATCCCTGAAATGATCTGCTCCATCACCAGCGGCACCTGCTCGCGGACATTACTGTGATGTGTACGCAGCGTTCCGGCGAGTTTCACCCGCTCCGGAATGACGTTATAGCTTTCACCACTCTGGAAAGTGGCAATGGTCAGCACCGGCACCTGAAGCGGATCAATACGACGCGCCACGACATTTTGCAGCGCAGTGACAACTTCCGCGCCAATCACCACCGGGTCGATACACAGATGCGGCATGGAACCGTGCCCGCCTTTGCCGGTAATAGTGATATCGAAATTATCCGTGGAGGCGCAGAAAACGCCCTCTTTCAGCCCCACTTCGCCGGTCGGAGAATTTGGCATAACGTGCAGGCCGAAGATTTTCGCCACTCCGTCCAGCACGCCCAGATCCACCAATTCCTGCGCCCCCCCTGGCGGCACTTCTTCTGCATGCTGGAAGATAAACCGCACCGAGCCATGTAACTCTGAGCGGCATTGAGTCAGCACTTTCGCAGCACCCAGCAGCATCGCCGTATGGGCATCATGCCCGCAGGCGTGCATCACGCCAGGCACGGTGGAACAGAAGGGTTCATCGTTCTCTTCCTGAATGGGTAACGCATCAATGTCTGCCCGCAGCGCGTACATCGGCCCCGGATGTGCCCCTTTCAGATCGGCAATCACGCTGTTGGGCGTCAGATGCGTCAGGATAAGACCGCCGAAACTTTCCAGCTGCTCTGTGATGTAGGCCGCCGTTTTATACTCCTGAAAAGAGAGCTCAGGATGGGCATGAATATGTCTGCGCCAGCGCAGAACGTCAGTTTTGACTTCAGCCAGCATTGCATCGAAATTAAAAGTCATCACTCTTTTCCTCAGTTAAGCCACATCGCGCATTGGCGCACGAGGTTTCATTGCCAGCGGCAGGATAGCCAGACCGGCCACCACCATCGCCAGCGCCAGAAATACAAACGTAGAAAGGTAACCATGGCTGGCAGTGATGAGATATCCCATCGCAATCGGCGCCACAAATCCGCCAAGGGTTCCGCCGGTATTAATGATCCCCATCGCTGCGCCCATAACGTCAGAAGGCAGGCGCTTCATTGGCAACGTAAAGACAGTCACAAAGGACGCCATCAGGAAAACGTAGCCGAGGAACAGGAACAGTCCGGCCGTGACCGCCGATGACGACGTAAAGACCAGCCAGATGCATAACGCGCTGAGCAGTGCGCAGCAGAAAATCACTTTCGGCTCTTTGCCCTGCATATAACGCCCGACCAGCCAGCCGGTCGCCAGTGAAGATATCCAGATACCCAGTCCGCCGGTGGCAACCACCAGACCCGACACATCAAGTGACATACCGCGCTGCTGCACCAGATATTTTGGCAACCATGCCATCAGACCGTATGACGGAATATTGATACAGAAAATCGAGACAAACAGCAGCAGGACAATCGGGTTGGTCAGCAGATCGCGATAACTGGTTTTCACCCCCGCACTGATTTCCGCTTTTGGAGGGTTGGGCACCAAAATCACAATCGCGGCGGCAATGGCAAACGCCAGTAATCCGAGAATGGAGAAAGAACCGCGCCAGCCAAGGTGATCAAGACTGTACACCGCAATCAGCGGCCCGGCAGTCATCGCCAGTCCGGCTGAAGACAACAGAATCGACTGCGCAAAGGTGCGCTGCTCAACCGCAAAGTTGGTGACCACAGCTTTGGCGCAGGATGCGGGATAACCCGAATGACCGACCCCGGAAAGAAAACGGAAGGTCACCAGCAGTCCCAGGCTAAAGCCCAGCGCCCCGAAGCACAGCGCGAAGCCACCCAGCAGGAACAGCGACATACCGAGCACTTTTTTATAGCCGAACCTGTCATTCAGCCACCCCGCGGGGATCTGAAACAGTGAATAAGCCAGGAAGAAAATTCCGGTGATATATCCCAGCTGTTCAGGTTGCAGATTAAACTCACGTTCAATCGGCAGTAATGCAAAGCCCATAACCGTTTTGTCGATATACACCACGGCATAGCCGACAAATAGCAGGAAGATCATCAGGGAACGACTTTTCATAGCGGATATCCCTTTTTGTTATCACTACGCCAGAGATTCACCCTGTCGGGCAAAAGATAAAATGCGACACGCATCACGTAATCAACTGAATAACAACGCATTATTATTGAGTTACTGACGCTATCAGCTTTACAGCGCGGCCATAAGATGCAATTTTTAGGCGGGTGATGCTTTTTACTGATAGGGATCGAAGTGCGCTATTTGCCGAAATTACAGCAACTGAAGGTTTTCCAGCAGGTTATACGCAGTGGCAGCATTCGCGGCGCGGCGCGGGCGATGGGGCAATCGCAGCCAGCGGTCAGCCGGACATTACGTGAACTGGAACAAGCGCTCGATACTCAGCTGATTGTGCGCGGCCATCAGGGGATGGCGCTGACCGAAACGGGGCGGGCGTTTTCCCGCCGGATGCAGTTTATTCTCGAAGAACTCGAGCGAGCCGCCGATGAAATACGCCAGATTGACCAGTATTCTCAGGGTTCTGTTGCCATCGGATTATCCTCTCTGCTGGCGCTGACGGTTCTGCCAGGTCTGACCGGTGAATTCAAGGCGCAGTTTCCGCAGTCCAAACTGCTCATCAAAGAGGGACAACTCTCGACGTTGTTGCCCGCGCTGCGTGAAGGGAAACTGGATTTTGCGGTCGGTACCGCCGGACCGGGATTACCGCTGGAAGATCTGGTGCGTGAACCCTTGTTCAGCGCGCCTTTCGGCGTTATCGCCCGGTGCGGGCATCCGCTGGCAGGTGCCACCACGCTTGAGGAATTACAGGACGCACGCTGGCTGTTACCCGAAACGGATATGGGGTATTACCAGCAAATCAGGCTGTCGATGGGAGGATTTCATCAGCAGGCAGCAGAAATGCCGGTGCATACTGATTCGGTGGTGTGCGGGCTGAATATAGTGTTGCAGACTGATTATCTGACTATTGTGGCGCGGGCGATGAAAGCGCCATTCGGACTGGAAGACAAATTGTGTCTGCTCAATATCGACGCCCTCCCGCAGGCGGAGTATTGCGTGCTTTACTCGCAAAAATCGCCGCTGACGTTTGCCGCGCGACGATTTTTGGATTTACTGCGCAACCAGTGCCAGTCCTACGACTGGTCATGATTTATTCGACGCTTAACACTTCGAAGCTGTGAGTAATCGTTGCCGCTTTGCCGAGCATCAGTGAAACCGAGCAATATTTTTCGGCTGACAGGCTGACCGCACGCTCCACAATTTTATCGTTCAGGTCTTTTCCGGTGACGATAAAATGCAGGTTGATGTGCGTGAACAGGCGCGGTGCTTCTTCGCGGCGCTGTGAAGTCAGTTTCACTTCGCAGTCCCGCACGTCGTTGCGGCCTTTTTGCAATATAGACACCACATCAATGGCGCTGCAACCGCCTGCGGACATCAGTAACATTTCCATCGGGCTCGGTGCTTTATCGCCCGCATTGCCATCCATAGTAATCTGATGGCCTGAAGCTGATTCCCCTAAAAACGTCAGCCCTTCTACCCATTTTACGCGTGCGTGCATGTCATATTCTCCCGGTGAATAAATTCGTCAAACTTTCCCCTCAGACTACCCTTTCACCCAAAATCTGGCAACGTAACCCGATCGCCATCATGCTGAAGCGAGACAACAGAAGACAGCATTGCAAACCTGTGCTACAAACAAAGCCGAAACATACTTTCCAGTGAATTGCGGTGACGGTTTTCGCGGTTTAAGAACAGAACCCACGGTGATAACGGCAATAATCAGGCTGTTTCACTCCGACACCCGCTTGCAGCATTTCTGGGGAGTTATATGCTGAAAGGGCGCTTTTGATTTTGAAGTGCCATACAGGGAACTCTGAGCCCTGTGATTTTGGGCAGCGATAACAACAGAGGATAATAGCAAATGGTTCTCGGCAAGCCACAAACAGACCCGACTCTTGAATGGTTCCTGTCTCACTGTCATATACATAAGTATCCTTCTAAAAGTACGCTGATTCACCAAGGTGAAAAAGCCGAAACGCTTTACTACATCGTGAAAGGGTCAGTTGCTGTCCTTATCAAGGATGAAGAAGGCAAAGAAATGATACTGTCCTACCTTAACCAAGGTGACTTCATCGGCGAGCTGGGACTCTTCGAAGAAGGTCAGGAACGTAGTGCGTGGGTTCGTGCAAAAACTGCCTGTGAAGTGGCTGAAATTTCGTATAAAAAATTCCGCCAGCTGATTCAGGTTAACCCGGATATTCTGATGCGTCTTTCCGCGCAGATGGCAAACCGTCTGCAAGTGACGTCAGAGAAAGTCGGCAACCTTGCCTTCCTCGACGTAACAGGCCGTATCGCTCAAACTCTGCTTAATCTGGCTAAACAGCCTGATGCGATGACCCATCCGGACGGGATGCAAATCAAGATCACTCGTCAGGAAATCGGCCAAATCGTCGGTTGTTCACGTGAAACAGTCGGACGAATTCTCAAAATGCTGGAAGATCAGAGTTTGATCTCCGCACACGGTAAAACGATTGTCGTTTACGGCACACGTTAATCCATTAAAAATTGGCGCGGCAGAACACTGTCGCGCCTTTTTTTTGGGCTAATCTTTACCCATGACGCTATGGCGAAGACTGTTTTACCATCCGGAAGTTAACTACGCGCTGCGCCAGACGCTGGTGTTGTGCCTGCCTGTTGGTATCTGCTGGATGTTCGGCAGCCTGCAAATGGGCCTGCTGTTCTCTCTTTGTCCTGCCTGCTGCAACGTCGCGGGTCTGGATACCCCACACAAACGCTTTTTCAAACGCCTGATCGTCGGTGGCTCGCTGTTTGCCGTAAGCAGCATTCTGTTGCAAGTGATGCTGGAAAGCTGGCACATTCCCCTGCCACTCATCATGCTCTCGCTGGCGTTACTGCTGGGCGTGACCGGCGAAATCAGCCCGCTTCATGCACGGCTGTTGCCCGGCGCACTGGTCGCGACCATCTTCACGCTGAGTATGGTCGGCGTGCGCCCGATGTGGCAGGCGCCGGTGCTTTTCGCCGCAGGCACCGCCTGGTATGGTTTATTCAACTGGGCGTGGTTTCGTATTTCCAAAGAACAACCGATGCGCGAAACCCTCAGCCAGCTCTATCTGCAACTCGCGGATTACTTCGAAGCGAAATACAGCCTGCTGACGCAACATACCGACCCGGAAACGGCTTTACCGCCGCTGCTGACGCGCCAGCAGAAGGTCATCGACCTGATTGCCCTGCTTTATCAGCAACTGCACATGCTGCCGCAGCACGGACATCATCATCACCATAAGCGGCTGTTCCAGCGTTTTCAGGTGGCACTCGATTTGCAGGAACACATCACAGTGAGCCTGCATCAGCCGGAAGAAGTGCAGAAACTGGTCGAAGAAAGCCACGCCGAAGCGGTTATCCGCCGCAATGCCCAGGTGATTTCCGCCCGTTTGCGCGTCATTGCCGACGACATTCTTTACCACCGTTTATCCGAGCGTTTTACGATGGCTAACGAACTGGCCGCGCTGGAGAAAATCGCCGCACGCAATCCGGAGAATCCGGTCGGCCAGTTTTGCTATTACCATTTCAGCCGCATTGCGCGACTTCTGCGGACACAACGTCCGCTGTACCGCCGCGATCTGATGAACACTCAGCCCCGTTTGCCTTTCTGGCCTGCGCTGAAAAGTTATCTCTCGTTCAAATCCGCCGCGCTGCGCAACGCCGCACGTCTGGGGATCATTCTGGCGATTGGCAGCAGCCTTGGCCTGTTCTTTAATCTGCCAAAGCCTTACTGGATTTTGCTGACCATCATGCTGGTCAGTCAGAACGGCTATAACGCTACGCGCGTGCGTATCCAGCACCGTGCGCTGGGTACGCTGGCCGGATTGCTGATTGCCGCCGGATTACTGAAACTGGAATTACCCGAAGGCATCACGCTGATGTGTATGCTGGTCGTTACTTTGGTGTCGTATACGGTGCTGCGCAAAAACTACGGGCTGGCAATGGTCGGGATGACGGTCACGGCGGTGTACACACTACAACTGCTGGCGATGAACGGCGTGCATTTTCTGGTGCCGCGGCTGGTGGATACGCTGATAGGCTGCGCGCTGGCTTTCGGCGGCACCATCTGGTTGTGGCCGCAATGGCAAAGCGGATTACTGCGTCAGAATGCGCATCAGGCGCTGGAAACCTATCAGGATGCTATCCGCTTACTGCTTGAAGAAAATCCGGACACCTCGAAGCTCGCCTACACCCGTATGCAGGTCAATCAGGCGCACAACAAGCTCTTCACGTCGCTGAATCAGGCGATGCAGGAACCGGGGTTTAACTCACATTATCTGGCGGATATGCGCCTGTGGGTGACCCACAGTCAGTTTATCGTCGAGCACATCAACGCCATGACTATTCTCGCCCGCGAGCACTACATGCTGCCGGAGAAGCTGGCAACAGAATATTTGCAGACCTGTGAAATTGCGTTGCAGAGCTGTCAGCAACGGCTGATGTATGACGGGCCGGGAAATGAGAACACGCTGATCAATGCACCGGAACTCCATCCCGATATGCCGCTGACCGAAATGGAGCGCCATCTGCGGCGTGTGATTTCGCACCTCAGCGTGATGCATACCATTTCGTCACTGGCGTGGAAGCAGCGGCCCCATCATGGGATCTGGCTGACGCGGAAGGCGTGATTTATAACTCCCTCCCCTGCGAAGGGAAGGAGCAGTCAGCCCACAACCCTTGCCACAGCCTTCTCAAACCGCGCCATCCCTTCTTCAATATCTGCGAAGTCGATAATAAGCGATGGTGCAAACCGTATTACGTTGGGTCCTGCGACCAGCATCATCAGCCCGAATTCGGCGGCGGCGGCGTGGAAGTCGCCTGCGCGGTTTTTCCAGGCGTCGGAAAGCTCGGCGCCGATCAGCAACCCTTGCCCGCGGAACTCGCTGAAGATGTGATATTTCTGGTTAATGGCATCCAGCGCGCTGATGAATTTCTCGCGACGCTCGTTGATACCGGCCAGTACTTCCGGAGTGTTGATAATGTCCAGCGCCACCTCGGCAACCGCGCAAGCCAGCGGGTTTCCGCCGTAAGTGGTGCCGTGTTTACCCGGCTCCATCACCGAGGCTACTTCTTCGGTTGCCAGCATCGCTGAAACCGGGAAACCGCCGCCCAGCGCTTTGGCACTGGTGAGAATGTCCGGCGTCACGCCGTAATGCATATAGCTGAAAAGCTTACCGCTGCGCCCCATGCCGCTTTGCACTTCATCGAGCACCAGCAGCGCCTGATGTTTGTCACACAGCTCACGCAGACCTTGCAGGAACTCTTTAGTGGCCGGTGTCACCCCGCCTTCGCCCTGCACAGGTTCGACAACAATTGCGCAGGTGTGATCGTCGATTACGGCTTTTACAGCGTCCAGGTCATTGAACGGCACGTGCACAATGTCAGCCGGTTTCGGGCCGAAGCCATCGGAATATTTCGGCTGGCCGCCGACAGACACGGTAAACAACGTGCGGCCATGGAAAGCGTTATGAAATGCGATGATCTTAGTTTTGTAAGGACTGTGGCGGTGCGAAGCATAATAACGCGCCAGTTTAAAAGCAGCTTCATTGGCTTCAGCGCCGGAATTGGCGAAAAATACACGGTCAGCAAAAGTCGCGTCGATAAGTTTCTGAGCCAGTCGCAGTGCCGGTTCGTTAGTAAAGACATTACTGAGATGCCACAGAGTTTCCCCCTGTTCGTGCAACGCTTTTACCAGAGCAGGATGGCAATGGCCCAGCGCCGTCACCGCGATACCCGCGGCGAAATCAACGTATTCCTTGCCCTGCTGATCCCACACGCGGCTGCCTTTACCCTTCACCGGGATAAATTTCGCAGGTGAATAAACCGGCAAAATCACTTTATCGAACGTGCCCCGATCTACCGCTGATTTTTCTGCCATAACACTCCGCCCTTACTGATATTGATGTGAAAATATAATCATAAAATATGCATAAAAAATCACAAACAGGCAAACAGAAATCGCACCTGATGGGTAAGTAATTTTTTCAGTAGTATTAACTGATTAGATTTTAAGGAAATTATCCAGAAGCTGATGCCCCTGCTCACTCAGGATACTTTCGGGATGGAACTGAACCCCATGCAGCGGTAAGGTTTTGTGCATGATGCCCATAATTTCGTCGCGTTTGCCTTCACGCTCTGTCCACGCAGTGACATCAAAACAGTCCGGCAGCGTTTCAGGGGCGACCACCAGAGAATGGTAGCGGGTGACCGTCAGTGGGTTATTCAGGCCGACAAATACGCCCTGGCCGGTATGGCGGACCGGGGAGGTTTTACCGTGGATCGCCTGACGCGCCCGCACGATTTTTGCGCCAAATGCCTGCGCCATCACCTGATGACCAAGGCAAACGCCGAGGATCGGCAGGCTAGCGGAAAAATGAGTAATGGATTGCAGGGAAATACCCGCCTGATCCGGCGTGCAAGGGCCGGGAGAAATCACCAGGTGCGACGGCGCAAGTTGTTCAATATCAGTCAGCGTCAGCTGATCATTACGCATCACTTTCACCTCAGCGCCCAGTTCGCAAAAATATTGGTAGAGGTTGTAGGTGAATGAGTCGTAGTTGTCGATCAGCAGCAGCATAGTGTTCCCGGTAAAAGTCGAAAATTTACCGGGCAATTCTACGCATTTTTCGGCACAGGCTTCAGCATTTTGTGGTTCTGATCGGGCAGATCAATGCTCATCATCGATTTCACTGATCACTTTGTTGAAGATGGCGACCAGATCGGTTTCATCGCCAAACACCGCCGTTTTATTGGCGGCAAGCCAGCTTTCACGACTGATTTTGGACCAGTCAATGTCATAACCGGCGTGGATAACCAGCTGCTCGACAAAAATCCTCAGCACTCGCCCGTTGCCTTCGCGGAACGGATGGAGAAGATTAAGGCCGGTATAGTAATGCGCCAGCCTCTCCGCAAGCTTATCCAGCGGCAAACCGACCAGAAATCCTCTTCCTCCAGCTCCTGCATCAGACCATTGCCTTCATTTTCGATGTATTCGAAATGGCAAAACTGGGTATCGTCTTTGTAGATGTCAATCTCACGAAATTCCCCTGCCCACGGATAAATATCCTGAAAGAGCGACAGGTGGATGGCGCAAAGATGTGGCAATCCCATCACGGCCGGACCGAGTGGCATCGCCGCAGCCCGCAATGCCGTAAAGGCCAGTTCAGCCTGTAGCAGGCGATGGGCTTCGCGGATTTCGAGAGCGTTTTTCAGGACATTGATGCCGGGATAGTAATAAGGGTCTGCACCGGCCACGAGCTTATCGTTCATAGTGCCCCCTCAGTTCGGCCAGACGTTGTACGATTTTCTCGTTATCCAGAGACACGACTTCCACCTCAAGGCCATCCAGCGCGCTGCTGGCCTGAAAGTTCTGCCGTTGACGTTCGCGAAAGAGTTTTTCCTGCTGTCTGAGTGTCAGTTTCTTGGCCATATTTCCTCCCTGGTTACCGCCATCGGGCGCATACCTTGTGGAGTTAAGTATAGACAGAGAAAAAAGGACGCCGGAAAACGCCCCCTAAACTCGGATTAATCGAAAGATTACTTTTTACGGCCCCCCATAATCGAGCCGAGTACGCCGCGCAGGATCTGCCGGCCCAGGTCACGCGCCATACTTTTGGCCGCCACCTGCACCACGCCATCGCGTTTACCCCCGCGCGGACCGGTGCTGCCGAACAGAATTTCATTCAGCCCGCCCATCAGCCCGCCGCCGGAAGACGTTGGTTCTCGCGGTTTCTGCGTGCCTGTCTGCTGCGGCGTGGCGACCGTGCCGAAACCTTGTGCGGTAATTTTTTCATACGCCGATTCGCGGTCAATGCTGTCTTCATAACGACCATACAGCGGTGACTGATTAATCGCTTTATTACGTTCATCTTCGCCCAACATGCCCATTTTGGATTCCGGCGCGATCACCATCGCGCGCTGTACCACTTCCGGACGCCCTTTTTCATCGAGGAATGACACCAGCGCTTCGCCGACGCCAAGCTCAGTAATAGCTGTTTCAGCATCGAAAGCCGGATTGGCACGCAGGGTTTGCGCCGCCGCTTTCACCGCTTTCTGATCCCGTGGCGTAAATGCGCGCAAAGCATGCTGCACGCGGTTGCCAAGCTGGCCGAGCACGCTGTCGGGAATATCCAGCGGGTTCTGGGTCACGAAGTAAATTCCTACGCCTTTGGAGCGGATCAGGCGCACCACCTGTTCGATTTTCGTCAGCAAAGCCTGCGGAGCGTCGTTAAAAAGCAAATGCGCTTCATCGAAGAAGAACACCAGCTTAGGTTGTTCCGGGTCACCCACCTCCGGCAAATGCTCAAAAAGCTCGGCCAGCAACCACAGCAGGAAAACAGAATAGAGTTTCGGCTGATTGATGAGCTTATCCGCCGCCAGCAGATTGATGATGCCGTAACCGTTCTTGTCGGTTTTCATCAGATCATTGATGTCCAGCATCGGCTCGCCGAAGAACTGGTTGGCACCCTGTCCTTCCAGCGTCAGCAGTCCGCGCTGGATGGCACCGATGGAAGCAGAGGAAATATTTCCGTACTGCGTCTGGAACTGCTTTGCATTGTCGCCGGTAAACTGCACCATCGCGCGTAAATCTTTCATGTCGAGCAGCAGCAAACCGTTATCGTCGGCAATCTTAAAGACCAGCTGCAATACCCCGCTTTGCACCTCATTCAGATCCAGCAAACGCGCCAGCAGCAACGGCCCAAGATCGGAAATCGTCGCGCGGATCGGATGTCCTTTCTCACCAAAAATATCCCACGGGATAATGCTACACGCCTGTGGCTGCCAGCCGGTGACGCCGATACCGGCAAGCCGGGCATTGAGTTTTTCCGAGGGAACGCCTTCTGCGCCGATGCCGGACAGATCGCCTTTCACATCCGCCAGAAACACCGGAATGCCGATGCGGGAAAACTGTTCAGCCATTCTTTGCAACGTGACCGTTTTGCCGGTACCGGTCGCGCCGGTAATCAGTCCGTGGCGGTTGGCCAGCGCGGGGAGGATCACCAGATCCTGCACCGGTTTGCCTTCATTCATGGCTTTTGCAATCAGACGGGCTTCACTCATTTCATTTTCCTTGAAAGTGGACGCAGGGCGTTCCTTAAAACCTATTAGTCAGCGAGATGGGCGTCAAGAAAGGGTCGTAAAATGGGCAAGAAAAAGCCCCCGGCTGGCGGAGGCTTCATCTTCTACTACAGAAAGGAACTGCAAGCCTAAGAAATTAAGGCAGCACTTTCGCAGACAAAATCACAATCGGTGTAGCCGGCACGTTCTGGTAAGGCCCGACGTTGTCCGTTTTCACCTGTGACATTTTGTCTACCACATCCATCCCTTTAATCACTTTACCGAATACCGCATAACCGAAATCACGCTGACCGTGATCCAGGAAAGCGTTGTCCGCAACGTTGATGAAGAACTGGCTGGTTGCGCTGTCTTTATCCGCTGTACGCGCCATCGCGACGGTACCGCGCAGGTTACGCAGGCCGTTGTCGGCTTCGTTCTTGATAGGTTCTTTGGTCGCTTTCTGCTGCATATCAGCAGTAAAACCGCCGCCCTGAACCATAAAGCCCGGGATCACACGGTGGAAAATGGTGTTGTTGTAATATCCGCTCTGGGCGTAATCAACGAAATTCTTCACAGAAACCGGTGCCTTAGCACTGTCGAGTTCCAGTTCAATATTCCCTGCTGAAGTGGTCAGCATGACGTGAGTTTGTCCGGCAGCAAAAACCGGCGACATTGCAGTCAGGGAAAGCACTGCAGTTAAGGCCACCAAAGTACGTTTAAACATGACAATTCCTTTCCAAAAATACAAATAACAGATCCCACTGATTCTAAAGAGCCTTTAACCTCAGCGCCAGACCTTTACGGTTATTTACGCTTCACGGTAACTTTTTCAGATATTTCAAATTGTTACTGCCAAATTCTGCAAGGTTAGCTGTTGAAATCAACGGGATAATCTTTATCAAGATGAATGGTTGTTTTTGCTGGCTGAGTTTCGGCTATTACCGAACCCTGACGAACAGAGTATCTCACAGGAACTTGCCTGCGCACCGCGTCAAAACCGCTTTCTGCGGGCAGGATCACCAGACTGGCGGCGTTGCCACTTTCCAGACCGTAACCGTGCAGATTCATGGTGCGCGCACTGAAAGTCGTAATCAGTTTCAGCCCGTCGTTAATTTGCTGATAGCCCATCAGCTGGCAAACATGCAACCCCATGTGCAGCACCTGCAACATATTAGAAGTGCCCAGCGGATACCACGGGTCGAACACATCGTCATGCCCGAAACAAACGTTAATCCCGGCATCCAGCATCTCTTTGACGCGCGTAATGCCGCGACGTTTCGGATAGGTATCAAACCGCCCTTGCAGGTGGATATTCACCAGCGGATTCGCGACAAAGTTGATACCGGACATCTTCAGCAAACGGAATAACCGCGACGTGTAAGCGCCGTTATAAGAATGCATCGCCGTGGTATGGCTGGCCGTCACCCTTGCGCCCATGTTTTCGCGCAGCGCAAGTGCCGCGACCGTTTCAACAAAACGTGACTGCTCGTCGTCAATTTCATCGCAATGCACATCGATAAGCGCATTGTATTTCTTCGCCAGCGTGAAGGTTTTGTGCAGTGATTCCACGCCGTATTCGCGGGTAAATTCGAAGTGCGGGATTGCGCCCGCGACGTCTGCGCCCAGCTTCAGCGCCTCTTCCAGCAGGGCTTCGCCGTCAGGGTAGGACATTATGCCTTCCTGCGGGAACGCCACAATTTGCAGCGTCACCCACGGCGCGACTTCGGCTTTCACTTCAAGCATCGCTTTCAGCGCAGTGAGCGTCGGGTCAGAAACATCAACGTGTGTGCGCACATGTTGAATGCCGTTGGCGATTTGCCATTTCAGCGTCTGCCACGCGCGCTGTTTGACATCTTCATGGGACAGCAACGCCTTGCGTTCTGCCCAGCGCTCAATGCCTTCGAATAATGTCCCGGACTGATTCCACGCTGGCTGACCGGCAGTCTGAGTGGTATCGAGGTGAATATGCGGCTCGATAAAAGGAGGTATTGCCAGCCCGCCTTCGCCGTCCAGAATATGTTCGCCGTAATCGGCATTATCCAGCTGAGAAGCAATACGGCGGATCACGCCGTCTTCGATATCTATTTGCCACAGCCCTTCCCGGTCGGGCAGGCGTACATTCTTAATGGTACGCAAAGGAGTTTTCGTCACGCGTTACCTCATCGTTTTCAGAAAGACTTCATCGTCAGAAATTTTAAAGCCAATCTTAGAACAATAGCCTGAAAGTGTTTATAAATCGAAAGGTTACATAAAAACTCAATTAAATCAGTCAAATACCACCTAAGGGGTATATTGGGAGCGGCTTGATTTGTATCAATACCCCCCGTTTCGCGCGCGTTATGTTTAGCCTTAGAAAATCAAAATTGAGGCAATTATGAGCAAAGTCAGACTCGCGATAATAGGCAACGGCATGGTGGGCCATCGCTTTATCGAAGATTTACTGGATAAAGCAGAACCGGGCCAGTTCGAGATCACGGTATTGTGTGAAGAACCGCGCGTGGCCTATGACCGCGTGCATCTTTCCTCCTATTTTTCCCATCATACCGCCGAAGAACTGTCACTGGTTCGCGAAGGCTTCTACGAAAAACACAACGTCAATGTGCTGATTGGTGAACGCGCCATTACGCTCAACCGCCGGGAAAAAGTGATTCATTCCAGCAGCGGACGGACGGTGTATTACGACAAACTGATTATCGCGACCGGTTCCTACCCGTGGGTTCCGCCAATCACCGGTTCTGACGGTCAGGATTGCTTTGTTTACCGCACCATTGAAGATTTACATGCGATTGAATCCTGCGCCCGTCGCAGCAAACGCGGTGCCGTGGTTGGCGGGGGTTTGCTGGGTCTGGAAGCGGCAGGCGCGCTGAAAAATCTTGGCGTTGAAACACATGTTGTTGAATTCGCACCCGGTCTGATGGCCGAACAGCTCGATGTCATGGGCGGCAGCCAGCTGCGCCAGAAAATCGAAAGCATGGGCGTGCAGGTTCATACCGCAAAAAACACCAAACAAATTGTTCAGGGCGGCACTTCTGCCCGTAAAACGATGGAATTTGCTGACGGCACCTTCCTCGAAGTCGATTTCATCGTGTTCTCCACCGGTATCCGTCCGCAAGACAAACTGGCGCGCCAGTGTGATTTAGAAATCGCTCCGCGCGGCGGCATCGTGATTAATGACCAATGCCAGACCAGCGATCCGGACGTGTACGCCATCGGCGAATGCGCCTCGTGGAATCAGCGCACTTTC
This sequence comes from Rahnella bruchi, assembly GCF_003614975.1. Taxonomy (GTDB): domain Bacteria; phylum Pseudomonadota; class Gammaproteobacteria; order Enterobacterales; family Enterobacteriaceae; genus Rahnella; species Rahnella bruchi. Next base: position 30,234 of record NZ_QZWI01000019.1, read on the forward strand.
GGTCTGGTCGCTCCGGGCTACAAAATGGCACAGGTCACCGCCGACCATCTGCTCGGTCGCGATAACGCTTTCACCGGCGCAGACATGAGCGCCAAACTGAAGCTGTTAGGCGTTGATGTGGCCGGTATCGGCGATGCGCACGCCCGCACGCCTGGCGCACGCAGCTACGTTTATCTCGATGAAAGCAAAGCGCTTTATAAACGTCTGGTGGTCAGCGAAGATAATAAAACGCTGCTCGGCGCGGTTCTGGTCGGTGATACCAGCGATTACGGCAACCTGCTGCAACTGGTGCTGAACAGCATTGCGTTGCCGGAAAATCCGGATGCCCTGATCCTGCCCGCCCACGCAGGCAGCGGCGGCGCGGTGATCGGTACCGATGCCTTGCCGGAAAGCGCGCAAATCTGCTCATGTTTTGACGTCACCAAAGGCGACATCATCAAAGCGGTTCAGGGCGGATGCCATACCGTGGCGGCACTGAAATCAGCGACCAAAGCCGGTACGGGCTGCGGCGGCTGTATTCCGCTGGTGACACAGGTTCTGAATGCCGAGCTGAGCAAACAGGGCATCGAAGTTAACAATCATCTGTGTGAGCACTTCGCCTATTCGCGTCAGGAGCTTTATCACCTGATCCGCGTGGAAGGCATCCGTTCATACGATGATTTGCTGAACAAATACGGCAAAGGTTACGGCTGTGAAGTCTGTAAACCGACCGTCGGCTCACTGCTGGCGTCGTGCTGGAACGATTATATTCTCAAGCCACAGAACACGCCGTTGCAGGATACCAATGATGTGTTCCTCGCCAATATGCAAAAAGACGGCACCTATTCCGTGATCCCACGCTCGCCGGGCGGTGAAATCACTCCGCAAGGTTTGCAGGCGATTGGCAAAATCGCGGCGGAATACAATCTCTACACCAAGATCACAGGTTCGCAACGCATAGGGATGTTCGGCGCGCAGAAAGACGATTTACCGGCTATCTGGCAGAAACTGATCAACGCCGGATTCGAAACCGGTCAGGCCTACGCCAAAGCATTACGCATGGCGAAAACCTGCGTTGGCAGCACCTGGTGCCGTTACGGTGTGGGAGACAGCCTCGGGTTCGGCATCAGTCTGGAACACCGCTACAAAGGCATCCGCACGCCGCACAAAATGAAGTTCGGTGTGTCCGGCTGTACCCGCGAATGCTCAGAAGCTCAGGGCAAGGACGTCGGGATTATCGCGACAGAAAACGGCTGGAATCTGTATGTCTGCGGTAACGGCGGGATGAAACCACGTCACGGCGATTTACTGGCCGCCGATCTGGATAACGATACCCTGCTGCGTTATCTGGACCGCTTCATGATGTTCTACATCCGCACCGCCGATAAGCTGCAACGCACCTCGGTCTGGATGGACAACCTCGAGGGCGGCATCGACTACCTGCGTAAAGTCATCATCGACAACAAACTCGGGCTTAACGATCAGCTGGAAGCCGAACTGGCACGCCTGCGCGAATCGGTCATCTGCGAGTGGCAGGAAACGCTGAACGATCCTGCGGCGCAAACCCGCTTTACCCACTTTATCAACAGCAGCCAGCGCGATCCGAATGTGCAGTTCGTCGGTGAACGTCAGCAGCATCGTCCGGCGCGCCCTGACGAACGTATTCCGGTGACACAAATCGCCGACGGGGAGGAAGTATTATGAGCCAGTGGTTAACGCTTTGTTCTGTCGGTCAGATCCTGCCGGGCTGCGGTGTTTGCGCACTGGCAGGCGAACAGCAAATCGCCCTGTTCCGTCCGTATGCCGATGAGCAGATTTTCGCGTTGTCGAATACCGACCCGTTCGCGCAGGCCAGCGTGCTGTCTCGCGGGATTATTGCAGAACACCAGGGCGAGCTCTGGGTGGCCAGTCCGCTGAAAAAACAACATTTCCGCCTGAAAGACGGCCTTTGTATGGAAGATGAAACGCATTCAATTTCCGCCTACGAAGTGCGTGTCCGCGGCGGGAATATTGAGCTGAATACCGCCAGTCTTCAGGCACAAAGCTGCTAAACTCCGCGCTTTCCACGCCGCCTCCGGGCGGCGTTGTTCTTTGTTTAAAATAATGTCGCTTTAAGAACGCTGTCTCAGAGAATATTTGCTATGGATTACCTGCCCCTTTTTTGTCAGTTAAAAAACAGAGCCTGTTTGCTGGTCGGTGCCGGTGACGTGGCTGAACGTAAAGCGCGCCTGCTGCTCGATGCTGGCGCAAAACTAACGGTTAACGCCCTCACCTTCACGTCGCAATTTCAAATCTGGGCAGATGAAGGCAAAGTCCACCTGCTGAAAGGCGAATTCTCCCCGCTGCTGGTGGATGAGAAATGGCTGGTTATCGCCGCGACTGATTCAGACGTCGTGAACCAGGAAGTCAGCGAAGCCGCTGAACATCGCCGCGTGTTCTGTAACGTGGTAGATGCGCCGGAAAGCGCCAGCGTGATCATGCCGTCGATCATTGACCGTTCACCGCTGATGATCGCCGTCTCTTCCGGTGGCAATGCGCCGGTACTGGCGCGCCTGCTGCGTGAGCGTCTGGAATCAATTTTGCCGCAGCATCTGGGTAAATTGGCACAGGTCGCTGGCGGATTACGCGCTCGCGTTAAAACACATTTCACCGATGCCTCCGACCGCCGCCGTTGGTGGGAAAAGCTGTTTAATCATCATCGTCTGGCACAATCACTGGCCAATAATGACGACGCGCAAAGCGGGCAATATCTCGAAGAACTGTTCAGTGAACCGGTCGATAAACATGGCGAAGTCATTCTGGTCGGTGCCGGACCAGGCGATGCAGGATTGTTGACTCTGAAAGGCTTGCAGCAGATGCAGCTGGCCGATGTTGTGGTTTATGACCGGCTGGTCTCTGACAGCGTGATGAATCTGATTCGCCGTGACGCTGAACGGATTTTCGTCGGCAAACGGGCGGGGCATCACTGTGTTCCACAGGAGCGGATAAACGAGATCCTGCTGGAACAGGCGCAGATGGGCAAACGTGTTGTACGGCTTAAAGGCGGTGATCCGTTTATCTTTGGCCGCGGCGGCGAAGAACTGGAAGCTCTGAAAGCTGCGGGTATCGCATTTTCCGTGGTGCCGGGTATTACGGCGGCCTCCGGTTGCTCAGCCTACAGCGGCATTCCGCTCACTCATCGTGATCATGCTCAAAGCGTGCGGCTCATTACCGGCCATGCGAAGCAGGATGGGGTTTTGGACTGGGCCTGTCTGGCCCAGGATCAGCAAACGCTGGTGTTTTATATGGGCCTGACGCAGGCCGGGGAGATCCAGCGCCGTCTTCTGGAAAACGGGCTGGCAGTAGAAACGCCTGTCGCGCTGGTTGAAAACGGCACCAGTCAGACGCAGCGCGTGGTCACCGGCAGCCTTACTGAGCTCGAAAATCTGGCGAAACAGGTACAGAGCCCGAGTTTAATTATTGTGGGTACCGTAGTAAGTTTGCGACCGAAACTGAACTGGTTTGCCAGCGAAACCCTTCTCTGACGCTTTTTTGCTCAAAAAAACTCCATTTATTTTATTAATCAATTCAGAGAAGTGAATTCAAGTTCACTTCTCACCCTCCACTTATAAGACAAATCTCATAACAGAATATAATTCCTGTTATCTCATCTTTGACATTCTAAATTCAAAATAATCAACCCATACAAATGGAATATTCAGAATCTTCACCTTAAACTTTAATTACGCCAACTGTGGCGTAATCTCCCGTGGAGGGTCAAATCATGCGCCATACCATTCATGTTGGTCATGTTAACAAGATTGCCCTGGCAATCTTAGTCGCCCTGTCACTGGCTGCCTGTAGCGGCAGTGGCGGCGGCGGTTCTTCTCATACGGCAAAAACATCCACTACCGGATCGGCAACCACCGGTGATGGAACCACTTCAGGCAGTGACGGAACCACCACCGCAGGCAACGGCAGCAATACCGGAACAGGAACCACCACTACAGGTGATGGCACCACTACCGCCGGAAACGGAACTGGAACGGGAACGGGAACCGGAACAGGGACAGGCACCGGAACAGGGACGGGAACGGGAACGACGTCTACCACACTCGCTACCGGCACCATCCTGAGCAATGCCGGTGGAGCAGTCAGTGGCCTGGGAACACAGGTCAGCAGCATCGCCAGCCAGACACCGGTTGGTAACCTTCCGGTCGCAGGCACCGGCGTTGTCACCATCATCGACAGCACAGGTAAAGCCGTTACGGACGTCGGCAGCGGTGTGCAAAACGGTGTGGGTCAGCTTGGCACCAATCCTAATGCCATCGGGACGACCGTCGCCGGCGTTCCCATCGCCGTGGCTGATTTAGGCACAGGTGTTTCTGGCCTCGGAACTTCGCTTTCGGCCAATACCCCCGGAACCCCGGTCAGCGGAGTGACAGCAGCAGCCGGCGGGCTGGTCAATAACGTCGGGAAAGTCGTGACGACGACGGGTAACGGATTAGCCACCAACGTGCAAAGCGGCGCGCTTTCCGGAGTGACGACGGCTGCAACCGGCGTAGTCACGCCTGTTGTCGCACAGGTACAAAACACCACCCAAACGGTGGGCGGTGCGACGGGTCTGGGCACTCCGGTTAATGGCTTGCTGAATCAGGTCGGGACAACGGTCAGCAATACAGGAACACAGCTCTCTGCCAGCACCCCAGCGCTGGCAGGTCTGGGGACAGCGGTTACGGACACCGGGCAGGCTGTTTCTAAAACCGGCACCATTCTGGTTCCGGCCAGCAGTACCACGACCACCACGGCCAGTAATTCTGGCGGTATATCGGCGGGTGCAGGTGCCTCGGTCTCGCAGTCAGGCGGTTTGCTTGCGGGTGTGGGTACCACCGTTGGTGGGATCACCGGCGGACTTGGCCTGAAGTTGAATAAAACACAGTAATTTTTAGTGGTAAAAAGCCCGTTCTCCGACTCTGCCGGAGAGCGGGTTTGCCCCCTCTGCTCAACTTTTGCCTGTGCGTTCAAAGGAATGTTTATGAGAATAAAATCCTGCATAGTGGCTTTATTGGGTTCTGCCATTGGTTACAGTTCGGCAGATATGTTTCCTACCCTGATCGACCCGAATAACCCGGCCAAACTGGCTGAGCCCATTTCACAGCCTCCGGCCAAATCACAAAAAATCAATCTTCCCCCTCAAAAAGCAACGCCAGGCCTGACTCCTCAGACACTGGTTGATGTAAAACACATTCAGTTTGTCGGCGGGACTCAATATCCGCTGGACTCTCTGGCCGCGCCCTTCGCCCCCTTTATCGGTAAGAAGGTACCGGTGTCGTCGTTGCTGGCAGCGACGGATTCCATCACGCAGCGCTATCATCGCGACGGATTTATCCTCTCCTATGCCTACATTCCGGCGGATAATTTCAAAGACGGCGTGCTGAAAATTGGTCTGGTCGAGGGGTACATTTCCGGCACCCAAATCCACAGCGACAATCAGCAGGTCGGCCGCTGGCTGAGCAAATTATCGCAACACATCATGGCGGAGAAACCGCTGACCCAGGACACCTTCGAGCGCTATACCCTGCTTATGGAGCGCACTCCCGATACAAAAATCAGCGCCTCAGCTAAAAACCCGGACAACATTTATGGCGCAACCACCCTGAATGTCGACGCCACACGCCCGCGAAACTGGAATATTGCCACCGCCGTTGACACCCGCAAGGGCGACAGCTCTGCGGTGGTTAACGCCACGCTTAGCGGCCTGAGCACCTACGGCGAACAACTGGGTATTGCGACGTTAATTCCGCTGGAAAGTGATACCCGCAAAACCTATGCCGGTCTGAACTATCAGCAATATCTCGGCGACGACGGTTTGCTGATGCAACTCAAAGGCAGCTATTACCAGCAAAAAGATAAGGATTACAACACTATTCTCTTTCTGCCCAACGGCATCACCGTGGGCTCACAGGATAAGCAAACCCAATATAACGGTGGCGTGGTATTCAGCTATCCGTTGCAGCTGACGCGCAAAAAACAGTGGACGGTCAGCGGCGGTCTGGATTATCTCGACAAAAAATATGAGTACGATTTACTGGCAAGACTCGGCGATCAGAAACTGCAATTACCCCAGGTAAGCCAGCGGATACGTTATCCTGCGGCAGAACTTTCCCTGACCGGATATCGTGAATACGATCAGGCGTACTGGAATACCACGTTCAACGTTCGTCAGGGGATCGACGGACTGGGCGCAACCAATTCGACACCCAACGCCGATCTGACCTTTACCCGCTGGAAATTTAATGGCGACTCGGCCTATCTGTTTGATAAAAAATGGCGGCTCAGTGCGTCGGTTGAAGGTGACTGGTCGGATAATGACTTACCGGAGCCGGAGCGGGTGAACTTTGGTGCCCTGCATTACGGACGCGGCTATCCGGACAGCGACGCGCAGGGTGATTATGGCGTCGGCGGGCAGGTGGAAATGCGCTATATCCATAGTCTGGAACAGGGAGTCTGGCTGAAAACTATTCAGCCGTACGCGGTAGTGGATGCGGCGCATACCGGTTTCAATCAGCAGGGGTTACCGAAGCAGAATCTGTCGTCATATGCCATCGGTGTAATGTTTGGTGATAACCGCCATTACACGTTATCTGTGGAAGCCGCGCGACCGATTGGCGACGCGCCGCTCGACAGTTCATCCCGCGACTGGCGTTATAATGCAACCTTCACCTACAACTTCAGTGCCGGATCCTGACGCCCTGAAAATAAAAAACCACGTCCAGAGACGTGGTTTTTAGGTTTGGTACCGGACCAGAATTATTCGTAGCTGACGAAACCGATAGCTTCATAGGCTTTCTTCAGCGTTACGCTGGCACGGGCGCGGGCTTTCTCTGCACCCTCTTTCATCACCTGTTGCAGATAAGCTTCGTCACTGCGGAAGCGGTTAAAACGCTCCTGCACTTCGGTCAGCATCCCTGAAACCGCTTCGGCCACAGCGCCTTTCAGATGACCATACATCTGGCCTTCGAATTCCGCCTCAAGCTCAGGAATCGCTTTGCCGGTGACACCGGAAAGAATATCCAGCAGGTTAGAAACGCCTGGCTTGTTCTTAATGTCATAACGGATGACGGGTGGCTCTTCGGAATCCGTCATCGCGCTTTTGATTTTCTTAGTCACCGCTTTCGGATCTTCCAGCAGGCCGATAACGTTTTTACGGTTATCATCAGACTTGGACATCTTCTTGGTCGGTTCCTGTAGGGACATCACGCGGGCACCAGACTTCGGAATGAACGGCTCAGGCACGGTAAACACATCGCCATACAGCGCGTTGAAACGGGCAGCGATATCGCGGCTCAGTTCCAGATGTTGTTTCTGGTCTTCACCGACCGGCACCTGATTGGTCTGGTACAGCAGAATATCGGCCGCCATCAGCACCGGATAATCGAACAGACCGGCAGTGATGCTTTCGCTGTTGGAGGTCTCATAGCGGGCAGACTTGTCTTTAAACTGCGTCATACGACCCAGCTCACCGAAATAGGTGTAGCAGTTCAGCGCCCAGCTCAGCTGGCTATGTTCAGGAACATGAGACTGCACGAAGATGGTACTTTTCTTCGGATCAATGCCGACCGCCAGATACAGCGCCAGCGTGTCGAGCGTCGCTTTGCGCAATTTTTCCGGATCCTGGCGCACGGTGATCGCGTGCAAATCGACGATGCAGTAAATGCATTCGTAATCGTCCTGCATTTTGACCCATTGACGCAGCGCACCCATGTAGTTGCCAATGGTCAATTCGCCGGAGGGCTGTGCGCCACTAAATACGATGGGTTTACTCATTTTATGCTTCCTGATCTTTTAAAGATGACAGCCCTAATGCGGGCAAAAGGTCGGCGAAATGGTCCAGCACGCGATCGGGTTTGGTCAGCGCGATAGTTTCACCATAGTTATAACCATAGGTCATGCCAACACACGGGCAGCCTGCGGCCTGTGCAGCATGAATATCATTGCGGGAATCGCCCACGAACACCATTTCACTGGCACGCAGACCCAGCAACGCTAACGTCATATAGACCGGCGCCGGATGCGGTTTTTTCGCCACGACATCGTCGCCGCCAATCACTACGGTGAAATAGCTGTCGATGCCCAGCGATTGCAGTAAAGGCGCGATGAAAGGCGTGGGTTTATTAGTCACCAGCCCCATAGGTATTCCGGCTGCGGCCAGAGCGGCCAGCGTCTCTTTCACCTGCGGGTATAAACGGCTGCCACCTGCGGCGGTATCGGCGTAATAGTGATCGAATTTATCGCGCACTTTCTGCAGAAATTCAGGCGACAAATCGCCTTCGGCCCATCTCACGGCGCGCTCAACCATGATATCCGCGCCGTTGCCAATCCAGGTGCTCAGGCGCTCAACGCCAGCAGCAGGCAGGCTGAAATCTTGCAGCGCCCGATCCATCGCTTGCGAAAGACCTGGCGCGCTGTCAACCAGCGTACCGTCGAGATCAAACCCTAAACCGAGGGCTTTCAGCGGCTCAGTCATGAGTGGCCTTAGCCAGCTCGCTGCGCATGTGGTCGATAACGGTACGGTAATCAGGCTGATTGAAGATGGCAGAACCGGCCACGAACATATCTGCACCCGCTGCAGCGATTTCGCCGATATTTTCGGCCTTCACACCACCGTCAACTTCCAGACGAATGTCATAACCGCTGGCATCAATGATTTTGCGAACCTGACGCAGTTTATCGAGCGTGCCTGGAATAAACGACTGACCGCCAAAGCCAGGGTTAACCGACATCAGCAGGATCACATCAAGTTTATCCATCACGTAATCGAGATAGCTCAGCGAAGTGGCAGGGTTAAACACCAGACCGGCCTTACAGCCGTGGCTTTTAATCAGTTGCAGCGAACGATCAACATGCTCAGAGGCTTCCGGATGGAAGGTGATGTAAGTGGCACCGGCCTCGGCAAAATCCGGGATGATGCGATCAACCGGTTTAACCATCAGATGAACATCGATCGGTGCAGTAATACCGTAGTTGCGCAGCGCTTTCAGCACCGCCGGTCCCATCGTCAGATTGGGTACGTAGTGGTTATCCATCACATCAAAATGGACAACATCTCCGCCAGCTTCCAGTGCTTTGGCCGTGTCCTCACCCAGACGGGCAAAATCAGCCGACAGAATGGACGGTGCAATCAAAAACTGTTTCATCCGCTTCTCCAAACGATAGGGTTATCGGTGGATTACCGCTGAACGGCAATCACCGGTAGAGCGCTAAAAGTTCATTCACCATGCTGCGTTTTGCAGCTTTACTGCTGATAGTACGCCGCGCCGAAACACGGTGCAGGTCTGCCTCTGCGTACCATTCCAGCGTTTGTGGTGTTTCGTGGTTGGAAATCAGCACCGGCACATCATTCTCATGGGAAAGCTGATACGCCAGCCGCGCCAGATTGCGCTGATCATCCATACTAAAACTGTTGGTGTGGTAAGCCGTAAAGTTTGCGGTCGCAGAAAGCGGGGCATACGGAGGGTCGCAATACACCACCGAGCCAACCTGCGCTTTCAGCAAAGTGTCCTGATAATGCTCACACACAAACACTGCATTTTTCGCTTTTTCAGCAAACCAGTGGAGCTCATCTTCCGGGAAATATGGCTTTTTATAACGGCCAAAAGGCACGTTAAATGCCCCACTGAGATTGTAACGGCACAGGCCGTTATAACAATGGCGGTTGAGATAGAGGAAAAGCACGGAACGACGATAAGGGTCGCTGCTGGCATTAAACTCAGCCCTCAGGACGTAAAAACGCTCTGATTCATTAAACTCTGGCGTGAAAAGCACACGGGCATCACGCACAAATTCCGCAGTGCGTGTCTTCACAATGTTGTAGAGGTTAATCAGGTCGTTGTTGATGTCCGCCAGAATATAAGCGTCATACTCGGTATTCAAAAATACCGAACCCGCGCCAACAAAAGGCTCAATCAGGCAATCTCCCGTCGGAAGATGACGTTTGATGTCATCAATCAACGGGTATTTGCCGCCAGCCCACTTCAAAAACGCGCGGTTCTTCTTCATGCCGTCAGTTAGCTACTTATACAATTCACAGCCGCGGATTGTATCCTGTTTTTAGACAGCAAATCGCGTTGAGATCAGTTTCATTTTTTCAGGTCTTGCTGTACCTGATGTACAGGTTTGACCCACGGTTTTTTCGCCTGAACTTCCGCAGGCAAGCTGGAAATGGCACGTTTGGCTTCTGCAGAAGAAGCATAGTTACCACTGACCAGCACAAACCACGGCTTCCCGTCGCGGGCTGTCTGATAGACCAGATAATTCTTCAGACCTTGCTGTTTAGCAAAAGCGTTCAGCGAGTTTGACTGAGATGCACCGCTTAATTGCAGAGTAAAGTGGGTGCTCGGCGCAGTTTTGATGGCCGATGCACTGCCGGAAGACGCGACAGAAGTTGACGCCGCCGGAGCTGATGCTGCCGATGATTTGGAAGCCTGCGGTTTCGCTGCATGTGCAGTGGAGTTCGTCGCAGCAGGTTTATGCTCTGCCGGTTTCGCCGTGTGCGCAGTCTGCGGATTACGAACGACCGGAGCCGGACGACTATGCGAGACAGATGGCTGAGAACCCGCCGGTGCCTGAGTGCGGGCAGAACCGTTAACGGTCGCCGGCGCCGTTGGCAAAGAAGTCAGTGACTGCGCAGCAGGATTCGTACCGCCCTGCGCGGCATTATCGACCTGATTTTGCTGGGAAGATAATGCATCACTCATATCGCCAGGCAAATCCACACGCTCTTTCGCCTGACCGTTATCCGGAACTGGCTGGGCTTCTGTTGGTGTGGAGGAAACCGGCGGTAAACCGATACTCTTCGGTTGCTGGCCATCAGCAGGCTGCTGACCATTAACGGCCTGTGCCGTATTAGCCTGAGCTTGTGCAGAAGGCTGAGCAGGTGCTGCAGCATCGTTACCGGCAAGATTAATGTCTTTCGGTCCGTTGTTCTGCTGGGCTGGTTGATTGGATGTTGGCGACTTCATGGCAGAGCCGATGCCGACAATCAGCAATACCAGCACCACAATACCGATGCCGATCATCACGTACTGGCGGGATACAGCAACTTTTGGAATGGAAGGAGACGGTTTGCGGGCGCGCGGCGGGCGGCGATCGCTGGTGTCTGGCTTGAGATCGTCTTCCGGTGTTAAATCATCCATCTAAAACCTCCAACCCGGCTAAAAGCCTTAACTGGCTTTACGCGGAGCAACTATCCTGACTAAAAATAAAGCTTTGCTGGGCATTGGTGAAATCGGTCGTTATCTGGCCAAAATGATGGCCGCAGTCTTAACGGCAATCTTCAATCGAAGCCAGCACCATTTCATGTGATACGCCGGAGCGTACTTCAGACTGACCAATAGCTTTTGGCAAAACCAGACGCAGCTCACCAGCCAGCACTTTCTTATCACGCATCATGTGCGGCAGATAAGACGGTGCGTCCATCACTTCGGGACCGGTCACTGGTAAACCTGCGCGAGTCAGCAAGGCTTTCACCCTGGCAATGTCGCCCGGACTGAATTGCCCCAGACGATGAGCTGTATAACAGGCCATCATCATCCCGGCCGCCACAGCTTCGCCATGCAACCAGTTGCCATAACCCATTTCTGCTTCAATAGCATGGCCGTAAGTATGGCCCAGATTCAGCAAGGCGCGCAGTCCGTTTTCACGTTCATCGGCCGCCACAACCTCAGCTTTCAGCTCGCAGCAACGACGGATGCAGTAAGCCAGCGCGTTCATATCCAGCGCCAGTAAAGCTTCCATGTTGTCTTCAAGCCAGATAAAGAAGTCGGCATCTAAAATAATGCCGTATTTGATGACTTCCGCGAGACCCGATGACATTTCACGGGCAGGCAGAGTTCTGAGACAGTCGAGATCAACCACCACCGACGCAGGTTGATAAAACGCGCCGATCATGTTTTTCCCGAGGGGATGGTTTACCGCTGTTTTACCGCCAACAGAGGAATCGACCTGAGAAAGCAGCGTGGTTGGCACCTGAACAAAGCGCACACCACGTTGATAACTGGCTGCGGCGAAGCCGGTTAAATCACCGACAACGCCGCCGCCAAGGGCGACAAGCGTGGTATCACGTCCGTGCGGCTTTTCAAGCAGCGCGGAGAACACGTCATTTAGAACAGCCAGGGATTTGTATTGTTCACCATCAGGCAAAATCACCTGATCAACACGAACGCCTGCCTGCTCCAGCACTGAACGGATTGCATCCAGATAGAGAGGGGCGAGGGTTTCATTGGTCACTATCATGACCTGATCGCCTGCCTTTACCGGCATAAAAGAAGCCGGATCGTGGAACAATCCGGCAGCAATCGTAATGGGGTAGCTACGTTCCCCTAACGTTACGGTAATCCTCTCCATGTCGTGCTCTGTGACCTTCTTTAACTGACACCCTCAGGCAATGATGGACACCAATAATCAGTTACTTTCCAGCATGTTAATAATCTGGTTAGCAACAACTTTGGCACTTTGATCATCGGTACGAATAGTGACGTCGGCAATCTCTTCATACAAAGGATTGCGCTCTCTCGCCAGTGCTTCAAGCACTTCACGTGGCGGAGCACTCACTTGTAATAATGGACGTTTTTTGTCGCGTTGTGTACGCGCCAGTTGTTTTTCGATGGTAGTTTCAAGATAGACGACAACGCCACGCGCTGACAAACGGTTACGGGTTTCACGTGATTTCACGGAACCGCCACCTGTCGCCAGAACAATGCCTTGTTTTTCGGTCAGTTCGTTGATCACTTTTTCTTCGCGGTCGCGGAATCCGTCTTCGCCTTCTAAATCAAATACCCAGCCCACATCAGCCCCGGTACGTCGCTCAATTTCGTGATCGGAGTCGAAAAACTCCATATTGAGTTGCTGAGCTAACTGTCGACCAATAGTGCTTTTGCCGGCACCCATAGGCCCAACCAGAAAGATATTGCGTTTCTCTGCCATGTTTTTCGGTATTACTAAGACAATTCGTTGATGATAACCCGCCCCGCCAATCAAATTAGCGGCGGGACCTAAACTGAAACCTCATGAGCGATATAGTGCGAGATCAGAAAAAAATTATCTCAACACTCTTGGTAGTTTGGCAACCGAATAAATCACTTTGCACGCCGCAGGAGGGAAACCGTACGTTTTTATCGGCGTGTCTGTCGTAATAAAAAGATCACGGTGCTCAATTCGGTAACCCTTGTAAGCTAAATCGACGGCAGCGTCAAACGCAGAAGCCTCTTGCGACACAAAAAGTTGCATGCGCTCAATGTTATTGTGCAATTTACGTTAAGTCAGAATACCCGCCTACTGCGTATGGATTAGGGTCGGAGTGATGAAAATTACCAACTCACGCCGCTGTTCATTTGTGTACTGGTGTTTAAACAAGGAACCGACCACCGGAATATCACCCAGCACCGGCACTTTGGTGTCAGTTTTTTGATTTTTACGCTGGAATATCCCGCCGAGCACAATCGTTTCTCCGTCCTTCACCGTCACCTGAGTTTTAATTTCCTGCTTGTCGATAGCCAGCGCCTCGCCTTCTGACTGTTTGATACTTCTTCCCGGCATATTCTGGCTTATCTGTAACGCCATCTGGATACGCCCGTCACGTAAGATTTTCGGCGTTACTTCCATTCCGAGCACCGCTTCTTTGAATTCAATCGACGTGCTACCACTGGCTCCGCTCGAAACCTGATAAGGAATTTCGGTCCCCTGCTTGATACTGGCCGTTTGCATATGGGCCGTCATCAGTCGCGGGCTGGCGATAATATCCACCTTGTCTTCCTGCTCAAGAGCGGTCAGTTCAAGATCCAGGATCCGACCGCTGATGTGCGCCAGATTAAAGCCCGCCGTGAATATCGGGTTTTCTACCGGCATCCCCATACTGAAATTGTTCAGGCGTACAGCTTTCGTGATCGGCTCATCACCGTTAAACCCCCATTGCACGCCCAACTCCCGCAGGCTTTCGCTGTTCATCGTCACGATATGCGCCGCCAGTTGTACCTGCTGCAACGGAAAATCCATTTCTTTTACCCATGGCGCAACAGCGTCTAACGCCTCCTGCGTGTCGCGTAATAACAAGGTATTGGTGCGGGTATCGGCTGAAGCATTGCCTTTCACCGAGAGCAAAGTCCCTTTCTGAGCATTCAGGCTCTGTGCAGTCTCTTTGGCATCTGCATACTGGAGCGGCACGGTCATGCTCATGATCGGGCTGTTCAGCGCCAGTTGTTCGGCTGCATCTTCCCTCTGCTGTCGCTGAATCAGCGGATCAACGACCGGAGACACCAGTAAAACATTGCCCTGCAACTCGCTGGTGAGATGATTCATTTTCAGGATGATATCGAGCGCCTGCTGCCACGGAACCTCTTTGAGCCTGACGCTGATTTGCCCTTCCACTCCCGGAGCAGTGACCAGATTAAGTTGCCGCGAATCCGCCAGTGCCTGCAAAACCATTCCGACGGGCGATGACGGAAACTCAAGAGAAATAAGCGCAGGGGCGGCCTTCAGCGGGCTGAGGTACAGACAAAGCAGAGCAAGAGCCCCTTTCATATTGATGTATTTCATTATTTTCCTTTCCATGGAGAATCGTTTTGCTTTCCTAAACGAAGTGTCTGACGCTGCAAACCGCACCGTGGTTCGATGAGACTGAGTTCTGCCTGCGAGGCGTTCAGTGTGTCGACTGTCCATGCGGGCGCTCCAATCTGATTACCAGCCTCGACTTTTGTCCAGTGACCATCAGGTGAAAGCAGCCAGCCAGATTGCCTGCCATCCGCCTGCGAGATGCCGCTCAGGATCCATTCAGACATCGCAGAAACGCCAAGACACGCTGAGGGAGCCAGGGGTGAGAACGGATCACGCGCGATCACCGCAACGGGGGAGGTAAAAGCAAATTCTCCTGCACGGGTCGTTTGTGTTAGCAGAACCGAGGCTTTTAAACCTGATGCAGTCATCCTGACCTCCGGCTCACTGAACGCAGGATGCTCCGGACGTTGCAGCAAGGCATAAAGAAAACGTGTGAGACCGGCAAACGTCAGCTGCAAATCCAGGGTTCCTTGTTCCTCTGTTTTTGCCTGTAACGCAGGCGACCAGCGAAGCAACTCTGCTCCGGCGTCTTTCAGCGGCTGAGCAAATTGTTGCGATAACGGCAAATTTTCCTGCACAAGTACTGCGTTACTTTGCAATTGCTGCCTGAGAACGCCCAGCGGAGGTAAACGCAG
The DNA here is from genome assembly GCF_003614975.1 of Rahnella bruchi. Classification (GTDB taxonomy): domain Bacteria; phylum Pseudomonadota; class Gammaproteobacteria; order Enterobacterales; family Enterobacteriaceae; genus Rahnella; species Rahnella bruchi. The sequence goes on from NZ_QZWI01000019.1 coordinate 45,437, forward strand.
TAAAACCCTCTGCGACTGAAAAACGGTACGTTGTGCGACCCCAATCGCCTGCTTCAGTGCCTCCTGTTGCTGCCACAATCCGCGAAGTCCGGATAAATAAAGCAACAGCATCAGAACCAGCATACTGGCGATCAGAGACAGCACCTTTTGCCAGGCCGGTTTCTCCATCAGCGGCCCGAGGCGGTCGGACAAAAGCATCATCATGGTGCTTTCCCCTGTGCCGTCGCCGGAGGGATAAACTGAAACTGTGTTTTCATCACGAAGCTCAGTATCTGGTCGGACTGCTGCTGAACATCTGAAAGACTGACCTTGCCAAGTAACCCGCTGGTGGCCAGTACGTCCCGGAAAGACAAAATATCGTGATAAAACCTCCCTTCTCCCTTTAACGTCAGCGCTTCCTGATGTTCTGTTATTTCAGTCAATCGCACGTCTTCCGGGATCTGCGCAGCCACTAATTCCAGTAACCGGAGATAATCCTGGCTCCGCTTCAGCTGCTGAAAAGCAGCCTGCTCCTGCGCCTTCAGAGTTTTTACCTGTGCCGCAGCCGCGTTCACCTCTTGCTTCTGACGCGATAACACCTGAACAGAAGCATTCAGTGCCGACAAATGCAGTTGCAGCAGTGCCCTTTCCTGAACGAGCAAGGCAGTAAGCATCAGAAAAGCGATCGTCATGGCAGCAGGAAAAAAGACAAATATTTTTAGCCAGTAACGGCTCCGGCGTTGCAGGCGGAGTCTGCGCCATGGCAATAAATTCACCTGCAGCATTAGTGATCGTCCTGTCGCAGTGCCAGCCCGACTGCGGGCGCAAAATCACCTGGGTTTGCGGGCAGTGGCGCGGATAGCTGCGCAAAGGCGCTCAGCGGTGACCAGCACTGCATCGCCGGAGGCGGCGGTGTTCCGCTGAAAAAACATTCGCTGTGACATAGTGCCGCCGCACGATATTGCAGACGGATGCGTTCTGACAGTGACGCGTCTTCAGGTGTGGCCTCGGACAAACCAAACTGAAATGGCAAACTGTGTGGCGAGGCCCAGAGGAATCCGTCATCAAGCGGATGGACCAGCAGCGCATCACCGGGAAGACCGGCAGCAAACGCCGCCACCTGAAGTGCGCAGGGAGTCAACTCAATAGCATCCGGATAAAGCCGCGCCTGCGACAGACATTCCATCCACTGCTGGATTTCCTGTTGTCTGGCCGCCGTGACCACTACCTGATTGTCGCCGTGAGGATCTGCGCGGTAGTCCATCACCAGATGTTCCATGCCCAGCGGAAACGTTTTAGCCGCATGAGCAAAGACAAACGCGCTGCGGGCAGGTTCACGTAAACGGATATCCGGCGCCGCCATCCGTTGCTGCATAATTCGTTGTGCGGGAAGGGTAATTCGCAGAGAAAATGTCGTCGGGAGCATTTTTCGCCAGCACGATAAAATGGCGATCAGCGGCGCGGTCTCATGTAGTATCCCCTCCCGCAATGTGAAAGAAGGCAGCGGATGCTGCCACCAGTGACGTAATTGCCAGCCATTTCGCCGCCGCTGAACGGCGATCGCTCGGGCAAAACCGGCTTGAATATCCAGACCTACCTGCCATGCTTGTAGTCGCATTTTCGCCCAATCTCCATATCGTCAGGTAAATAAAAGAACGTATCCATGTTGCTGGCTTGCCTTTATACTACCGCGCGGTTGTTTATAAACTGCCCAATTGACACTTAATGGGAATTCTCAGGTGAAGTTCGTAAAGTATTTATTGATTCTTGCAGTGTGTTGCATTTTGCTGGGAGCCGCCTCGATATTCGGTTTGTATAAATATATCGAGCCTCAGTTACCCGATGTGGCCACGCTTAAAGACGTGCGTCTGCAAACCCCTATGCAGGTTTTCAGTGCTGATGGCGACCTGATCGCCCAATACGGCGAAAAACGTCGTATCCCGCTGAAACTCGACCAGATCCCACCGGAGATGGTACATGCGTTTATTGCGACTGAAGACAGTCGTTTCTATGAGCATCACGGCGTGGATCCTATCGGTATTTTCCGTGCGGCTTCCGTTGCGCTGGTGTCCGGGCACGCCTCACAGGGCGCGAGTACCATTACTCAGCAGCTGGCCCGTAACTTTTTCTTAAGCCCTGAACGCACGCTGACCCGTAAAATTAAGGAAGCGTTTTTGGCCATCCGCATCGAACAGATGATGTCCAAAGATGAAATCCTCGAGCTGTATCTCAACAAGATTTATCTCGGTTACCGTGCCTATGGCGTGGGTGCCGCTGCACAGGTTTATTTCGGTAAAGATGTCAGCCAGCTGACGCTGAGTGAAATGGCGGTGATTGCCGGTTTGCCCAAAGCGCCGTCAACCTTTAACCCGTTGTATTCCCATGACCGTTCGTTAGCACGCCGTAACACTGTGCTGGCCCGTATGCTCGATGAGAAATACATCACGCAGGCACAGTACGACCAGGCCCGCGCCGAGCCGCTGGTGGCGAATTACCACGCTCCGCGCATTGAGTTCTCTGCACCGTATCTGACAGAAATGGTGCGTCAGGAAATGGTGAAACGTTACGGCGATAACGCTTATAACGATGGTTACAAGGTTTACACCACCATTACCAAGAAAACTCAGCTGGCAGCGCAGGAAGCCTTGCGTACCAACGTCCTCAATTACGATATGCGTCACGGCTACCGCGGTCCGTCCAACGAACTGTGGAAAGTAGGCGAACCGGCCTGGGATCAGGACAAAATTGTTCAGTCGCTGAAAACACTGCCAGTCTATGGTCCGCTGTTCCCTGCGGTGATCACCGCAACGGATGACGCGCAGGCGACCGCGACCATGTCTAACCGAGCAGTGATCAGTCTGCCGTTCAGCGGCATGCGCTGGGCACGCCCTTATCGCAACGACAATGCTCAGGGTTCGACGCCGAAAAAAGTGTCTGATGTGGTACGTCCTGGTCAGCAGATCTGGGTGCGTAAAGTGGGCGATGTCTGGTGGCTTGCGCAGGTTCCGGACGTCAACTCAGCTATCGTTTCACTTAATCCAAACGACGGTGCGGTGGAAGCGTTGGTCGGCGGTTTTGACTTCAACCAGAGCAAATTCAATCGTGCTAATCAGGCGGTTCGTCAGCTCGGTTCAAACATCAAACCGTTCCTGTATACCGCAGCAATGGACAAAGGCCTGACGCTGGCGACCATTCTCAATGACATGCCTATTACCCGCTGGGATGCCGGTGCCGGTACAGACTGGCGTCCGAAGAACTCACCACCAACGTATTACGGCCCGATCCGCTTACGTCGGGGTCTGGGTGAGTCTAAGAACGTGGTGATGGTGCGTGCAATGCGTGCGATGGGTGTGGATTACGCGGCAGAATATCTGCAACGTTTCGGCTTCCCGGCTTCTAACATTGTGCATTCCGAATCTCTGGCGCTGGGTTCAGCTTCTTTCACCCCATTACAGGTTGTGCGTGGTTACGCCACGCTGACTAACGGCGGTTATCTGGTTGACCCGTATTTCATCACCAAAATTGTGGATGAGTCCGGTCAGGTTCAGTTTGAAGCGAAACCTAAAATTGCCTGCCGCAGCTGTAATATTCCGGTGATTTACGGCGATACTCAAAAATCTGCCGTGCTGTCAGATGACAACGTAGAAAACGTTGCAACATCGACCAGCAGCAACAATACCAGCGTTCCGACTCCGCAACTGGAGCAGGTACCGCCTAACTCACCTCAGGTTGATGCCGCGCAGCAATACGCGCCGCACGTGATCAGCACTCCGCTTTCGTTCCTGATAAGCGATGCACTGAACTCCAACATCTTCGGTGAACCAGGCTGGATGGGCACCGGCTGGCGTGCGGGGCGTGACCTCAAACGCCACGACATAGGCGGCAAAACCGGTACAACCAACAGTTCGAAAGATGCGTGGTTCTCAGGTTATGGCCCGAATGTGGTGACCTCAGTCTGGATTGGTTTTGACGATCACCGCCGGGATCTGGGCCGTTCAACGGCTTCAGGCGTGATCCCTGATCAGATTTCCGGTGCAGAAGGCGGCGCGAAAAGTGCTCAGCCAGCCTGGGATGATTACATGAAAGCCGTGCTGGACGGTGTGCCGGAACAGCCACAAACGCCGCCACCAGGCGTTGTAACCGTCACTATCGATAAGAGTACCGGTAAGTTGTCTGACGGCGGCGGTAACAGTCGTCCGGAATACTTCATCGACGGGACTCAGCCGACAGAACATGCCGTGCATGAAGTCGGGACAACCATCATGGATAACGGTCAGGAACACGAACTGTTCTGATTCATAAGCTGTAAAGCAAAAAGCCGGTCTGCATCAAGCATGACCGGCTTTTTTAATGGTGTGTTATCAGAGGTTCAGCGCGCGTTGCGCGTCAGAAAATCATGCGCAAGGAACAATGCGCTGACGTTACGGGCTTCGCAAAAGTCAGGGTGTTGCAGCAATTCCATCATTCGTGAAATCGGCCAGCGAGTTTGTGGCAACGGCTCCGGTTCATCGCCTTCCAGACTTTTCAGGTAAAGATCTTTGGCAATGACGATATTCATGCGGCTGGAAAAATAGGAAGGTGCCATCGTCAGTTTGGCCAGCACATCAAAATGTCGGGCGCCAAAGCCAACTTCTTCCATTAATTCGCGGTTAGCCGCCTCCAGAATGCTCTCGCCCGGATCAATCAGCCCTTTGGGAAAACCCAGTTCATAGCTTTCGATGCCAACAGCATATTCCTGGATTAACACCAGCTCATCATCAATGACAGGAATAATCATCACCGCTTCACGATCGGTTGGCCGCATACGTTCGTAAACACGCTCGGCCCCGTTGCTGAAAGTCAGATCAACGGATTCGATGGTAAATAAACGCGAACGGGCAACGGTTTCCACCTTGGTGATTTTCGGTTTTTGCAGGTGTTGTGTCATTTCATCCCCAACTTATTATTCACCTGACCAGAGGTGTTCTAATGGGTTCGTTTTTCTGTTTAAAGACCGCTATCAGTGAGCATTGTGCGTTATTGAGAACCAGAATCGCAATCTTTACTGCAAACCGGTTCTGCCCGCACTCATTTTTTGCACAAAAAGTCCCTAAAAAATCAGCAAAAAAAGCGTAAAAAGCACCCGAACACTCACGGTGGTCACATTTTTGCTTTAACAAAAACTCTGACACATCAAAATAGGATTATACCGATACCAGACAGTTCTTAAATGCAGGTATCCTCTACCGTGGTATTTTTGTGCATAATATTCAGCCAAAGAATAATAAAATTCCTACCTAAAGGGCACTCGCGCGCAGAATGTACATTCCATTTATGTATAATACTTTCACAGAGTTGACGTAAGTCACCCACGTCTGAACGGGGATCGGATGAGCACAGTAGTCGTGACATTGGTGTTGTTGTGTATCGCAATCATTGCCACAGCGTCTTATTTTTGGCTTGTATTGCGCCGCCGCCAACGCGACGAATCTGTCGTGCGTTTTTCCGCACCGAGCCAGCGCAAGCTTTCACAAAAAGAACGCGATGCCGTAGAACGTTATCTGCGTCAGCATGAAGGCCTCGGGCAGACGCCGATCACCCACCGTAATAATCTGATTATCCTGCAAGATAAACTGACGCTGACCACTAAAAGCGAAAACGTTTACAGCCTGAAACGCGCGATCACCCGCTATGGCGTGGCGAGCGAAGATCCAAACAAATGGCGCTACTTCCTTGATGCGACCGAAATTCATCTGCCGCCTTTCTGGGAGCAGTACATTGCGCAGGAAAACGAAGTTGAGCTGATCAAAACCCAGACCCTGCCGCTGGTGATATCCCTCAACGGCCATACTCTGGCCGATCATGTCTATGAAGGGCCGGTGCCGGTTTCGGCAGTGATACCTTCTCAGCCGCAAAACGCATCCATCCGGCATGAAGAAAGTGAACATATTGAACTGGTCAAAGTGCGCAGCGAAACCCGCGAGGAACGCGCCCTGACCCGTTCGAACGGCGTCAAAGAAGCATTGGCCGTTTCCGGTATTCTCCTGTTGTTGTTCATTACGTTGCAAAGTCCGGTGATATTTCTCCCGTGGATCCTGATGATTGCCGCAGCGCTGGCGGGCTGGGTTATCTGGCGGGTGGTGTCTGAGCGTTTTGGTAAAAACCGTAAAGAAATTCATTGCCTGCGGGGTTTGCCTAAACGCTGGGGATTGTTTGGCGAATCCAAGCAAGGTGATATCAGCAATATTTCCCTTGGCGCTATCGACCTGATTTATCCGTCACACTGGCAACCCTATATTGGCCGTGATCTGGGTCAGCCGACTGATGTCGAAGTGTATATGAACAGCCAGGTTGTCCGTCAGGGCGGCATTTTGTCATTGCATGATGAGGTCAAAAAATTCCCGCTTCAGCTTTGGGGCAAAAATCTGGTGCTGGCCACCAGCGCGTTCCTTCTGCTGCTGGCATTACTGGTTTATGTTCCTCTGGGCCTGCCGCTGAAGCTCAGCATCGCCTGGCTTCAGGGCGCGCAAAGTACCCAGGTTAACAGCGTTCAGGATCTGGAAAAGACCACGCTTCGCGTCGGTGATACTCTGAAAGTTCAGGGGACAGGCATGTGTTATGTGCCGCCGTCAGCCACCCGTACAACCTCCGGTTATATGCCTTTCGATTGTTCAGCAATCTACTGGAATAACGCCACGCCGCTGCCTGTTCCCCAGTCAGAAATCATTGAAGCGGCTACGGCGTTGCAAACTACTGTTAATAATCAGATGCATCCCGGTGAAAGCCCGGAGCAAAACATCAACCCGCAACTGGCTACCGCGATTGAGAAATCCGGCATGATCCTGCTGGATGACTTTGCAGATATCGTCCTGAAAACAGAAGCGTTGTGCGGGAACAGCAATGATTGCGTTCGACTGAAAAACGCGCTGGTGAATCTCGGGAATTCAAGTAACTGGAACTCGCTGGTCAAGCGAGCAAAAGCAGGTTCATTACAGGGCATCAACGTGCTGCTGCGCCCGGTAAGTGCGCAGTCGCTGAGTGAACTGGTGAATAACGCCACCTCGTCGTTCTTCATGCAGGAAACACGTCGTGCGGCTGACAGCCTAAACAGCCCCCCACCGGGAGGTTTCTTAATCAGCAACGATGAAGGCCGCGATTTAATTGAGATGCCGGTGCCACCGGTCGGGTTGTACGCCAATCCGCCGCAGGATCAGTGGAAGCAGCTGCAACATTTATCCACCCTGCTGCTTCACACCCCGTTCAGTGCGCAGGGTGTGATCACCAGCATCAGCGTTGATGCCAACGGAACCCGCCATATTTCATTGCACAGCGAACCCGACATCTCCACGCTGTGGCGTTATCTGGGCACCAGCTTACTGCTGTTCCTGTTATTCGGCATTTTGCTGGTGAACAGCGTGTTGTTTATCCGCCGCTTCGTAAAAGATAAGCGTCGTATTGATGATATCCAGCAACACTACAATTCGTGTTTTCATCCAACGCTCACGCCTGTGATGCCTCACATTCCTGGCTGAAAACCACTGGGTGGCTCTGCGCCACCCAGTGAGATTATGCTACCCTGATGCCCTTCCCTGCTTTTACTTTTTCTCTCCTGCGGCGCCCGCACCACCTCAGCCGCCAGGACATGGAGTTTTCATGCCCCCTGATTTTAACTGGAATTGCATTGATACCGTATTGCTGGACATGGATGGCACATTGCTGGATCTGGCGTTCGACAGCCAGTTCTGGTTGCAGGATGTGCCCTTAGCACTCAGCCAGCAACGGTCTATTCCGCTTGAAAATGCCCGTCAGGTCATTCATGAGGAATATCTGGCTGTGCAACACACCATGAACTGGTATTGCTTTGATTACTGGAGCGAGCGGTTGGATATGGATATCTATCAGATGACCACTAACATCGGCAAAAATGCGCGACTGCGTGACGATACGCTCCCATTTCTGACGCATCTTCGTGCAAGCGGACGTCAGACTATTTTGCTGACTAATGCGCATCCGCATAGCCTGTCCGTTAAAATTGAGCATACCGGTTTAGACCAGCACCTTGATTTATTACTTTCCACCCACACATTTGGTTATCCGAAAGAAGATCAGCGCTTGTGGTCGGCAGTACAAAAGCAAACGGGCTTTGATCCTGAACGGACGTTATTTGTCGATGACGGTGAACCCATCCTGAATGCGGCAAAAACCTTCGGTATCCGCTATTGTCTGGGTATAGAAAATCCGGATTCGACCATGGCAGATAAGTCATTTCAGAGCCATCCCTCAATTAATGACTTCCGTAGCCTGTTGCCTTCGATTCACCCCGTAACAGGCCCGGCTTAATCATTCCGGCAGGTTCAGGGGAGAAAAATGAAAGGTAAAAAGGACGACGACGATAATGCAGTACGTCTCGATAAATGGCTCTGGGCGGCTCGTTTTTATAAGACCCGCGCGCTGGCACGCGAGATGATTGATGGCGGCAAAGTGCATTACAACGGTCAGCGGGGGAAACCCAGCAAGCTGATGGAACTGAATGCCGAAATCACGCTGCGTCAGGGAAATGACACGAAAACGATCACCGTTCTGGGGCTAAGCACTCAGCGCCGCAGCGCGGAAGACGCACAGAAAATGTATCAGGAAACCGACGCAAGCATTGCCAGCCGGGAGAAAATCTCCGAGGCGCGCAAAATGAATGCAATGCCGCATCCGGACAGACGTCCGGACAAAAAGGAACGGCGGACCCTGATCAAATTTAAATATGGCGATTCTGAATAAATCGCCACAAAGAGAGAAAATTATGTCTAATCACGACCAACTGCATCGCTACCTGTTCAATCATCACGCCGTTCGCGGTGAACTGGTCTCGCTCAAAGAAACCTTCCAGCAGATTGTTGCCGGTCATGACTATCCAGCAGAAGTGCGTAATCTGCTGGGCGAAATGCTGGTAGCGACCAGCCTGCTGACTGCGACCCTGAAATTCGACGGCGATATCACCGTACAGCTGCAGGGCGATGGCCCGCTGAAACTGGCCGTGATTAACGGGAATAACAAGCAGGAACTGCGCGGTATCGCACGTCTGCAAGGCGATATCACCGAAGGCAGTTCGCTGAAAGAGATGATTGGCAACGGCTATATGGTGATCACCATTTCTCCGACCGTCGGCGAGCGTTATCAGGGCGTGGTTGGTCTGGAAGGTGAAAACCTGGCGGAATGCCTGGAAAACTACTTCATGCAATCCGAACAGCTGCCAACCCGCATTTTCATCCGTACCGGTGAAGTGGAAGGACAGCCAGCGGCAGGCGGTATGTTGTTGCAGGTTCTGCCCGCTGAAGATACCGATCCGGAAGAATTCAGCCATCTGGCGCAGCTGACCACCACCATCAAGGCCGAAGAGCTGCTGAATCTGCCAGCTAACGAAGTGCTTTATCGTCTGTATCATCAGGAAGAAGTCACCCTGTACGAACCGCAGGCAGTCTGTTTCCGCTGTACCTGTTCACGGGAACGCTGTGCGGGCGCGCTGCTGACGCTGCCGGATGAAGATATTCTCGAGATGTTGGAAGCTGACGGAAAAATCGAAATGCACTGCGATTATTGTGGTGCAGACTATGAATTTGACGCGATGGACATGGCGACGCTGAAAGCTGGCGGAGATGTTCACTCCGGAGATGATCACGTTCACTGATCGCTAACAGGCTAATATTGAGGGATTTTTCATCGAAAAGTCCCTTTTTTGTTTCTTTTGCATAACCTTTTCACATACCTTTCGAGTTTTTCATCACAATTCTGGAAAAACATTTACATCTCCCGTTATTCTTTGAGACTTGTCGCGGTTAAAACGCGACAAATACCTACAATAACAACTGATTTATCCCTACAGAGGGATTCAAAGTTCAGTGAGGAGCAGGGAAATGCCTACGACTATCGGGATCACCGCCGAAAAACTCGCCCTTTATGGGATCCATCAGAATAGCGAAATCGTCTATAACCCTGATTACGAAACTCTTTTCAACGAAGAGACGGCGCCGGGTCTCGAAGGCTTTGAGCGCGGGCAGGTAACAGAACTGGGTGCAGTCAACGTTGATACCGGTATTTTCACGGGTCGTTCGCCGAAAGATAAATACATCGTCCGCGATGACACCACCCGCGATACGCTGTGGTGGTCTGATCAGGGCAAAGGTAAAAATGATAACAAGCCGATGTCACAGGAAACCTGGACGTCACTGAAGGCTCTGGTCAGCAAGCAGTTGTCCGGCAAACGCCTGTTTATCATTGATGCTTTCTGCGGCGCAAATGCCGACTCCCGTCTGAAAGTCCGCTTTATTACCGAAGTTGCCTGGCAGGCGCATTTCGTCAAAAACATGTTTATCCGCCCGACTGAAAGTGAGCTGGAAAACTTCGAACCCGACTTCATTGTGATGAATGGGGCGAAATGTACTAATCCTGACTGGCAGAAACAGGGGCTGAACTCAGAAAACTTCATCGCTTTTAACCTGACCGAACGTATCCAGCTGATTGGCGGCTCGTGGTATGGCGGCGAAATGAAGAAAGGCATGTTCGCCGTCATGAATTATCTGCTGCCATTGCAGGGTATTGCATCCATGCACTGTTCGGCTAACGTCGGCGAAAAAGGCGATGTCGCGGTATTCTTCGGGCTTTCCGGCACAGGTAAAACCACGTTGTCGACTGATCCAAAACGCAAACTCATCGGCGACGATGAGCACGGCTGGGACGACGATGGCGTCTTCAATTTTGAAGGCGGCTGCTACGCCAAAACCATCAAACTCAGCAAAGATGCTGAACCGGAAATCTTCAAAGCGATCAAACGCGACGCATTGCTGGAAAACGTAATGGTCAGCGCAGACGGCAAAATCGATTTTGATGATGGCAGCAAAACCGAGAATACCCGCGTTTCTTACCCGATTTACCATATTGAAAATATCGTGAAGCCGGTTTCCAAAGCCGGGCACGCCAGCAAAGTGATTTTCCTGACCGCAGATGCTTTTGGTGTCCTGCCGCCGGTTTCGCGCCTGACGGCTTCGCAGACGCAATATCATTTCCTTTCCGGTTTTACAGCCAAACTGGCGGGCACTGAGCGTGGCGTTAATGAACCGACCCCGACATTCTCCGCCTGTTTCGGTGCCGCATTCCTGATGTTGCACCCGACGCAATACGCAGAAGTTCTGGTGAAACGTATGGAAGACGCGGGCGCGCAGGCTTATCTGGTGAATACCGGCTGGAATGGCACCGGCAAACGCATCTCGCTCAAGAACACTCGTGCGATTATCAACGCCATTTTAGATGGCACTATTGATGATGCCGAAACGTTCACTCTGCCGATGTTTAACCTGGCCGTTCCGATTGCGTTACCGGGCGTCGACGCTCATATTCTGGATCCGCGCAATACTTACGCCAGCCGCGAACAGTGGCAGGAAAAAGCAGAGCATCTGGCGCAGCTGTTTATTGATAACTTCGATAAATATACCGATACCCCGGCGGGCGCCGCATTGGTCAGCGCCGGACCGAAGCGGTAAGCGGCAATAATCCCTCATCAGGCGCGGGCTTCCGCGCCTTTTTTATTGCAACCGATCCGGCAGCATTTCAGAATGAGTGCATTGCTGTCAGAGGAACCTCATATGGCGACCATTACCGTTCGTAATCTCGATGACGATGTGAAAGAACTGCTGCGTATCGCGGCGGCCAGAAAAGGCCATTCTATGGAAGAAGAAGCGCGTTTAATCCTGAAACAGGCGTTAGTCCCTACGCAGCCTGACTTTGGTCTGGGCAGCCAGCTCCGCCAACGTTTCTCCACCGTGATTGCAGAGCCACTGGAACTGCCACCCGAATGATTATTCTCAACACTGCCGTCATTCTTGAGATGATCAATCCCAGACCACAAAAGAACGTTCTGCAATGGCTGGACGCACAGGACACCACACAGCTGTACCTGACCAGCCTGAGCGTGGCGGCCCTTTTCACCTGGGTTGAAACATTGCCGGTTCATCAGCCAAAAACCGCGCTTTCAGAAGCGTTGCTGGAGATGCTGAATCAGGATTTTGCCGGTCGCTTATTATCGTTTGATGCGGCAAGCGCACTGTATTACCCGCAGGTGGCGGCTGCATCAAAAGCGGTCAATATTGAGATGCCGGAGCGTGATATTCAGCTGGCGGCTATCTGCCTGAATCATCAGGCGACTTTGGCGACGGATCATGCCGACGTGTTTTCTCACACAAGCGTCGAACTGGTTAATCCGTGGGATGCGGGGGATACACCGAGATGGCGGGAAGAAGCGGCAGAATATTATGTGATGAGCAGGAAGAGCTGAACTGTGGATTGCCATCCGAACAGGCCTTAGGTCAAGACCGTGAGCTGCCGCCCACTCAGGCCTTAAGGGTGGCTTATCGCCACCCCCCTTAATCAAACCAGTTTCTGCTGAACCGCCACCGCTTTCAGCATCTCCACCGGTAACGGCAGATATGCCCGGATCCGTAATCCTCCCCGGTCACTCTTGCCGATATCCAGCGTGCCTGAATGAGCATCCACAATACGCTGAATAATTGCCAGGCCCAGCCCGGTTCCGCTGGTGGTTCGGGCGCTTTCACCACGCACAAACGGCTGGAAGAGATGTTTAAGCTGGTCCGGCTCAATTCCCGGGCCATCATCTTCAACCTGGAACCATGCACGCTGGAGTTCACGACCGCTGCTGACTTTAATCCAGCCATCGCCGTAACGGGCGGCGTTTACCACCATATTCACGACTGCACGCTTGATTGAAAGCGGGTGCGCATTCACCAGCAATTCACCGTCCGCCAGATCAGAGTCTATTTCACGCTCGTAACCACTTTCTGTCGCGATCACTTCACCCAAAATACCGTTGAGATCGGTGATTTCTGTCGGCATTTCCTGACCGGTGCGCAGATAGTCGATGAACTGCTCGATGATGGCGTTGCACTCTTCGATGTCTTTGTTGATCGACTCGGCGAGATAACCATCACCATCACTCATCATTTCAGTCGCTAAGCGAATACGCGTCAGTGGTGTTCGTAAATCGTGGCTGACACCGGCCATCAGCAAGGTACGGTCATCGGCCAGCAATTTGACACCGGCCGCCATCTGGTTGAACGCCCGCGTCACAGAACGCACTTCAGACGCGCCGTATTCCCGTAACGGCGGAGGAATAATGCCTTTACCCACCTGTAACGCCGCGTGCTCCAGTTCGACCAGGGGTCGGTTCTGAATGCGGATAAACAGCCACGCTCCACCTATCGCCAGCAACATGATGGCCAGCGTGTAGCGGAACAGCGGGGAAAAATCGCCTTGATGAATTTCAGTAAGCGGAACGCGTACCCAGATGTCAGGTGACAGCCAGGTTTTCAGCCACACAACCGGCGTATTTTTATTCACCTCGACGCGCACATCAGTAGGACCACCGAGCTGCTGCGCCATCTGCTGACTGAGGAATTCGTAATGCTGCGCCCAGCGCAGACCACTCTCCTCGGCTGCAGAGTTGGTGTAAAGGGAAATGCCCAGTTCGCGGTAAATTTCGCGACGAAATGCCGGTGGAACGGCCAGCAACGTACCATCTTCCAGCTGCAAGCGATCGGTCATCAGCATACGTACTTCGTATGCCAGGACCTTATTGAACTGCTGCAGGCTGGGAAGAATGGCGAAGTTAAGCACCACCAGATAGGTCGTCACCAGGCTGACGAACAGCAGGGTGACGATTAATAACAGTGTTCGGGCAAACGAGCTACGCGGTGAAAAGCGTATTCGTTTCATGCCTTACTGCCGTCCGGCACAAATACGTAGCCCAGACCCCATACGGTCTGAATGTAACGCGGATGCGCTGGATCTTCTTCTACCATGCGACGAAGACGGGAAATCTGCACATCGATAGAACGTTCCATCGCACTATATTCACGACCGCGTGCCAGATTCATCAGTTTGTCACGGGACAGCGGTTCGCGCGGATGGCTCACCAGCGCTTTCAGCACGGCAAACTCACCGCTGGTCAGCGGCATAGGCTCGTCTTCACGGAACATTTCGCGGGTACCGAGATTCAGTTTGAATTTACCAAACGAAATCACCGCTTCTTCCTGAGAAGGCGCACCCGGCAACTCATTCGCCTGACGACGCAATACGGCGCGGATACGGGCCAGCAGCTCACGCGGGTTAAACGGTTTTGGAATGTAGTCGTCGGCACCAATTTCCAGGCCCACGATACGGTCAACTTCTTCGCCTTTTGCGGTGACCATAATGATCGGCATCGGGTTACTTTGGCTGCGCAGACGGCGGCAGATGGACAAACCATCTTCGCCAGGCAGCATCAGGTCAAGAACCATCAGATGGAATGACTCACGGGTCAGCAGGCGATCCATTTGTTCAGCATTGGCAACGCTACGCACCTGGAAGCCCTGTTCAGTCAGATAACGTTCCAAAAGTGCGCGAAGGCGCATGTCATCATCGACCACCAGAATCTTGTGATTTTCTTGCATTTAAATCTCCCAAAGGCGTGAATGCCTGAAGCTTGTATTGTTAGAAATGTCAGCTAAAACAGACAGCGTTTAATGGTATATATTCTAGACGAAATTGTAACAATGATTATGGATTTCCTAATTTATCAACAATATCAGAGGAATCTTCTGCCACCTAAGATTGGTTTGTTACGGTTTGTCGTCATGAGGCTCCGGGCATCCACTACGTTCAACCTTCACCGCTGTTCATAAATCGCCCAGCCTTGCCTTTGTAGACAGTTAAGCGATATTTTATGAAACTAAATTTTCCCTAAAACAGCTCAATATATAACCCTCGGCCTGTACCTTAGTATTTTAAGAAACGGGTGTGTTCATACGTTTTCTATTAAATCGTTTAATTAACAAATACACTCAATTAATATTTTTGCATTTTAAATTTCCGAAAAATATAATGATCAATATCATGAATTAAATGCCAACAACGAATCATGGAAACAAATATATAATTTCTGTTTTCATATAAAAAACCCTCACAATAAAATCCCACCCTGTTCAATCGATAAAACAGTTGATAGACTCCGCTTTACACAGACGCTTCATTAATATTGCCTACCTGGCTTCAGGTGCATCTGTGATCCAACCTTTCAATTTTTTATTTCAGAATGGATGCAAAATGAAAAAGACAAATAAGCTCATGACTGGCGTTTTACTCCTGGCGTTAGCGGGAAGTAGTTATGCAATCGATGGGAGAATAAACTTCACTGGCGCTATTATTAAAACGGCCTGTGTCATTAATAATGGCAGCGATGTTGATGTTCAGTTAGGGACTTATTCCGCTGCTCAATTTCAGCAAATCGGTGACACTTCTCCTGAAATCCCCTTTACCCTGCCGCTGACAAATTGCCCTGTAGCACAAAAAGACACTGATCCGGTGCCGCACTTTGTCATCTGGATGGAGGCTGAAGCTGTGGATGCGACTCACCCGAATCTGGTCAAACTAGGGAACGCCTTTGGTGATCCGATGGCAGACGGTGTAGGTATTCAGATTATGGATGCGGCGACAAAACAAGTCATGCTTCTCAACACGCTGCCAACATTGAGTTATGACATCAAAACAGCCACGATGAATGTCAATCTTCTTGCGAATTACCAGTCATTCAAAAATCCAACCGATATTACCGCTGGACCGGCAGATGCCAGTGTCACCCTGGATTATCGTTAAAAACAGTACTCCCGGCAGATTCTTTACAGAATCTGCCAATAAATTTATCAGCCTTACCTTTTATTCATATCACTTATCCGAGAGTAATAAAGGCATGTGTGAACCGATACGCTTTATTATTAAAATCTCTATAATATTTTTTACTTTCATTCAGGTAAGCTATGGTGGAGGAATTCTTGTCGGCCAGACCCGTGTCATTTATGATGCTGATAAAAAAGAAGCCTCATTGCCACTAAGTAATAAGTCTGAAAAAAACCCTTTCCTTATACAGTCATGGATCGAGAACGGTGATACTAAAACGCGCGGGCCCTTTATTGCAACGCCACCACTGTTTCGCCTCAATGCAAATGAAGACAGTAACTTACGCATTTCATATACAGGAGGTGAATTACCTAAAAATAAAGAATCTGTATTTTATATTAATGTAAGGGCAATTCCATCAACACCTAAAAACAGTCTCAATGAACTCAGACTCATTATAAATACCCGGATAAAACTCTTCTACAGACCGTCTGGTCTGGAAGGAAAACCGTATGACGCTTACAAATTGCTGCAATTTTCCCGCACGTCAGATGAGCTGACTATTAAAAATCCCACGCAGTTTTATGTGGTTTTCAGCTATCTCAAGGTCGGAACCACCCTGTTTAAAGATGTGGAAATGGTCGCTCCGGGCGGACAACTCACCGTCAAACTGCCGGAAAGTAATCATAGCAATACCATTGAGTGGAGCTCGATTAATGATTATGGGGGCGACTCCCGGCCAGAAAAACGAACGCTTTAGCAGTCACCAAAAAACAATCAGTCAGATAAGCCTTTTGAAGTTCAGGGACGATAACAATGGATCACCCTCCGTTTCTAAAACATCCGGCCCGCTGCCGGCACCAGTTTCATCAGCACCGTTTGTTTTTGCTGTTCTGCATGACTGGTTTTGTGAATATCAGCGTAATGGGGGTTAAACCGGCGAGGGCTGCAGAAACAGTTTATTTTGATCCCCACTACCTAAAGCGTACCGGTCAGGAAACGGGGAGTGTCGACCTTTCGGTATTTACTCTTAGCGATAAAGCTCAGGTTCCTGGCCTCTATGACACCGCGATTTATGTCAATCATGACAAAGTCCTGCAACAGAAAATCTGGTATGACGCCTTGCCTGACGGATCCCTGGCTCCACAAATTTCGCCTGACCTGCTGCGGGCCCTGGGCGTGCGGGTCGATGCTTTTCCGGCATTATCCCGCCATCAGCACGATGCACCGCTAGGGGCTTTAACAGAATATATACCTGCTGCAACTGCCACTCTGGATTTTAACCGCATGAGGCTCGAGGTCAGCATTCCGCAGGCCGCGATGGATAAAAAAGCGAACGGCTATGTTGATCCCCAAAGATGGGATGATGGCGTACCGGTGCTGTTTTCCAATTACTCATTTTCCGGTGCTCAGCGTAAGAATCAAAATAGTAACAATGACTCAAACCAGTATCTGAATCTGCAGAATGGATTTAACGCGGGCGCATGGCGCTTTCGTAACTACAGCACTTACAGCAGCAGCGATGGACAGCAACGCTGGGACGCTATCGCCAGCTATGTCCAGAGAGACATCAAACAGCTCAAATCTCAATTGCTCATCGGGGAAAGTGCAACACCAGGTGATTTGTTTCCGAGTTTACAATTTAAGGGGATTCAGCTTTCCTCTGACGACAATATGCTACCTGGCAGCCAGCGCGGATTTGCCCCGACTATCCGGGGCATCGCCAGTTCTAACGCAGAAGTTACCGTCCGGCAGGATGGCTACATTATTTATCAAACCTATGTCGCGCCGGGTGCCTTTGAGATAAACGATATTTATCCCTCTTCTTATAGTGGCGATATGGAAGTCACCATCAAAGAAGCCGATGGCAGCGAACGTAAATTCAATCAACCGTTTTCCGCTGTACCGATCATGCAACGTCCGGGTCGCCTGAAATACAGCACCACATTCGGAAAATATCGTTCCACCGATAATGAGGATAAAGAACCTGACTTTGCACAGGGAACGGTGATATATGGCATCTCCAATGAAATTACCGTTTACGCTGGCACACTGGCCTCACCCGATTATCTATCTGGCCTGGTGGGCACAGGGTTCAGTCTGCTGTCTCTGGGATCTGTTTCTTTCGATGTAACCCACGCGCAAACTCAGCAGGACGACGGGCAGCGCGAAAGCGGGCAGTCCTATCGCATCCAGTATTCAAAAAACGTTGAATCTACTGATACCAATCTCACTCTCGCCAGCTACCGCTATTCGACCAGTAAATTCTATGATTTTGATGAAGCCAATCAGCGGCAAAATGACAATGATTCAGAAGATAATCATAAACGCAGCAAGCTCCAGCTCAGCATTAACCAGACGATATGGGAGGGCGCCAGCTTATATGCCACCGCTTACCAGCAAAGCTACTGGGGTGAGAGTGAGCAGGAAAAAAACCTCTCGTTCGGACTCAACACCAGCCTGAATGGGATCAGCTATAACCTTTCATACTCCTACAGCAAATTGCAGGGAGAAGAGGATGATCAGCAGATAGCCCTGAATATCCGCATTCCGCTTAGCCGCTGGCTACCTAACAGCTGGGCTACTTACAATGCAACCCATCAGAAAGGGGCGGAAACCCGGCAGCAAGCTGGACTCACTGGCACATTGCTTGATGATAACCGGCTCAGTTACTCGCTCCAGCAAAGTCATGCTAATCAGGGCGGCAGTGATAGCAGCAGCCTGAATGCCTCATATCGTTCAGCGTACGGCACGCTCAATACCGGTTATTACTACGATAAAGAATCGCAGCAAACCAGCTATGGTCTGGCCGGTGGCATCGTCGCGCATTCGCATGGCATCACACTTTCCCAGCCATTAGGGGACTCGTTTGCGCTGATTGATACTAATGGAGCGAGCGGCGCGCGCGTGCAAAATATTCCCGGCGTCAAAACCGACTGGCGGGGCTTTGCCGTGGTGCCTTATCTCACGTCCTATACCGAAAATCATATTGTTCTGGACACTACCACACTGCCTGCCGACGTTGATGTCACGCAAAACTCCGAACTGGTCATTCCGAACAAAGGCGCCATGGTCGTCGCACATTTTGATGCGCACGTTGGCGTTCGCGCATTGATTACGCTTATCCAGCCGGGCGGTAAAAAAGTGCCTTTTGGCGCAGTCGCCGTAAGCGAAGACCAGACGCAGGAAAACATCGTTGACGATGGTGGCGTATTGTATTTATCCGGGATCAAAACGGATGAACCGACAGTTATCCACGTGAAATGGGGCACTACCGCCAGTCAGCAATGCAAAGCCACGCTTAATCTGCAACCAGCGGCTTCTCAGATTCAGTCGGTAACAGCCTCATGTCTTTAAGGAAATTCACATGAAAATCACCAAACCTGGAACCTCCGTCGCTTTCGTCGTAATGACTGCGTTTCTCGCCGGGATTTATTCTGCGCAGGTTCGGGCCGGAGTCGCCACGTGTGAACCGGCGAATGGCAGCGCAGTGTCTTATGAAAATACGCTGATACGTAATTTACTCAGTCAGGATAATGTCAAAGGTGCATCCCTCAACCAGGCAATGAACAGCCCTCAGCAAAGCTATCACATCAGTTGTGATTGCACGGATTCAGATGCCTCCGGAGCCAACGGTGTCCTCATCATGTATAGCCTTGTGTCCTCACTGCCGCTTGGACATGCGACCAATTACTATAAAATTACTGATCATCTTGATCTGATGACGCAAATCACTCTTCCCAAAAATGGTGATGTGACCGTCCCCACCAGTAAAGCCGTCAGTGACAGCATTCATCACTGGGACAAAGACGGCACCGGTATTTGTCAGCAGCAAAAGACTCAGGATACCTTTGTCACCGGCTCGCAGGGTGTACTGACGTTTTATCTCACGACACCGTTTGTGGGTGAAATATCTATCCCCAGAACAGAAATCGCCAGAGTCTATGCTTCTTCGGCAACCACCGTGACGACTGCGCCGCCGCTAGGCGCTCCTGTTGCAATTCTTTATATCAGCGGGACACTGACCGCCCCGCAAAGCTGTGAAATCAATCAGGGTGAAGTTATCTCCGTTAATTTCGGCACCATTCAGGCCAGCCACTTCACTAAATTGAATAATGCACCGGATAATTTCCGGCCAGTGACATTTGATATCAGATACGACTGCACATCTCAGGGATTACCGGTGATCCCCACAGGTGACAAATTACTGATGCTGTTAGATGGTGCAGACGTGGAAAATCAATATTATCTGGTTGCGCGGCGCAGGCCTTCTGACAACAAAGCTGATATCGGCATTGTCGTCGAAGATTCTTCGGGAATTTATATGCCATTCCTACAGGGCGTGTTACCGATGAACCAAAACGGACTTGGCAAAATTACTCTCACAGCGATGCCGATAAATCTGGTGGGGGGCGAACTTGATACCGGTGATTTCCAGGCAATGGCCACCCTGAGAGTAGACATACGCTAAAACACAGATCACGCAGGCAGCGACGCCTGCGTGGCTGGCCACTAGTTCACAATCTCAATACTGATCAACCGGCTGTCCGCCCGTCCGTGATCGTCCACGGCGCGGATGCGATATTGGCCGTTGTTAATGGGCTGCCAGTCGATGGCGGATTTGCTGGCCGAGCTGCCAAGATAAATATCATCCACAAACCAGTACACCGTTTTACT
This sequence comes from Rahnella bruchi, assembly GCF_003614975.1. Classification (GTDB taxonomy): domain Bacteria; phylum Pseudomonadota; class Gammaproteobacteria; order Enterobacterales; family Enterobacteriaceae; genus Rahnella; species Rahnella bruchi. Next base: position 65,783 of record NZ_QZWI01000019.1, read on the forward strand.
GTCCGCATCGGTTACGGCGTTAAATGAAATCCGGTCGCGGCCCTGCTGAGACTGGCGCAGCGTATAAGTGGTGTTTTTCAGTGGCGAGGTAATGCGCGGCGGATTTCCGCTCACGTCCACGCCCTCATCTTTGCAGTGATTCACCGGCGGTTTGCGTTTGGGTAATCCGGCCTGAGCAAATACGTTCGCCAGATCCGATGGCCAGAACTCAAACACTTCCGTGCGTGTCCCGTTCTCGTCATAAGGCGGGCAGGCGACCTCTCCGGTCAGTTTATCGAGCCGTACCGGGCGATAAACGGTATCGACTTTTATCGGAGACTTGCCGGGAATAAACCAGGTTTTGCCTTTCTGCTGACACCACGGCGTCGGTAAATCACCGCTGGCAAGGCAGATATCCACCCGCTTCAGCCCTTTCGGGAGCGACCGTTTAGGCTCCTGCACGTCAGGATAACTGGCAGTAATGCTGTCGATAATATTGAAGAACAGCGGCGCGGCGGCGTCGGCACCGACAAACACGTTATTGCCTTTGCTGTCGAAATTTCCCTCCCATACCACTAAAACGTACGGGCCGAAAATACCGACACTCCATGCATCGCGAAAGCCCCAGGACGTACCGGTTTTCCAGTACACCGGCAGCGAGGACGGTGCCTGAGCCAGCGTATCGCCCGGACGGCGGTGCTGACGCAGCATATCCAGCGTCATAAAGCTGGCTTCTTCACTCAGCAATCGGACAGGAGTCTTCTGTTGCGGATCGGTTTTCTGCATGCGCAGCGGTTGTAACACACCGCGGTTCGCCATCAGGGCATACAATTTTGCCAGTTCCTGCATCGTCACTTCGCCGCCACCCAGCACCAGCGACAGGCCATAATGGTTTTCACTGGCCATATCGGCCACACCGGAAAGCCTCAGGAACTGATAAAACGTCGGCTGGCGCAGCTGAGATGCGACGTAAACGGCAGGGATATTACGGCTGAAATTCAGGGCATCGGTCGCGGTCACCGGGCCGAGAAAACGCCGGTCAAAATTCTCCGGCGCGTAAGCACCAAAAGCGGAAGGCACGTCTTTCAGGATAGTCATCGGATGCAGGACGCCCTGCTCCATCCCCAGCGCATAGATAAAGGGCTTGAGTGCTGATCCCGGCGAGCGTTTGGCATTAGTGCCGTTCACCTGCCCCTGGATATCGCGGTCGTAATAATCGGCGGATCCCACCAGCGCACGCACGCCCATATCGCGGGTATCGACCAGCAGAACGGCGGCGTTGTGAATACCACGGCTTTGATTGCGGGTGATAAACGCGTTGACCTGTCGCTCAGTCAGCCTTTGCAAACCGGCGTCTATCGTGGTGTCCGTCCGGGTATCCGTACCGGCAAACTGCTGATTCTGCTGGCGAAGCTGCTCGATAAAATGCGGCGCGATATAGGGCATCTGTTCCGGCTGACGCAGCGCCAGTGGCAATCTGAACAGGGAAATCTGGCTGCTGTCTGTGGCGTAATAATTTTGCCAGCGGACGAAAAGGCGGTTTCTCGCCTGTATCAGCGCACTGCCGATAACGCCAGTTTTAGGGTCAATGCGATAACTCGGCGATTGTGGCAAAACCGCCAGCGTCAGCGCTTCGGGTAAAGTCAGGTCTTTCGGCGCTTTATCGAAATAAATCAGGCTGGCCGCGCCGATACTCTCGATGTTGCGGCCATACGGCGCACTGTTCAGATAGGCTTCAAGAATATCGTGCTTGGAATAGCTCAGCTCAAGCTGTACCGCCCGCAGGACTTGCAAAATTTTGCCCGACGGAGTGCGGGTATTCAGATGCCAGTGCATTCGCGCCAGCTGCATGGTGATGGTCGATCCGCCCTGCATTTTTCCGCCCGCCACATAACTGCGCCAGAATCCACGCATCAGACTCAACGGATTGAAACCGGGATTGTAGTAAAACCAGCGGTCCTCATGCAGCAACAACCCTTTCACCGCCAGCGGCGAAATTTGCTCCAGTGGCGTCCACAAACGATAACGATCGTCATTAGCCAGCGTGATACGCATCAGCGTGCCCTGCCGGTCGTAATAAGTTGAGGAGAAGGGCTGCCCCTGAGAAAGAGGCGGATGCGGCCAAAGCCGGCAAGCCAGTACGATCAGCGCCAGTAAAAATACCGCCATCGCGATATTTTGCAGCAGACGTTTTGCTGTTTTGGAAAAGGCAGGAAAAGAGATCATCTTGCTACTCAGAACAGGTTACGCCCCGCCGTGAACGACGGGGCTACTGCGTTTTGTTATTTTTTAGCAACAGCCGCTTCGTCGGCTGGCACGACGATCAACTTTTTGTCGCTGACGGAAAGCGCCTGAACCTCACGGTCATACATCGCTTCACCGTAAGCTGGCGGGATCACAAAACTGCCGGTGTTGGTGGCTTTGATCTGATACACAAACTCCTGCACATCGGTGCTGGCGCTGCCGTAAATCACTACGCGGTCCTCACGAATATCGCTGTAATCCGGCGCCCAGGTGGAACCTGAGGCCGCCAGCGGTGACTGCCACGACGCAGAAGCTTCTGCGTCACTGTTTTCGTCACTGCTGTCAGATTCCGGTTCCGGTGGCGTTTGCTGAACCACTTCGAAGCCGCCCGGCAGCAAATCGACAATCGCCAGATTGCTTTTGCCTTCCTCTGAATTAGCACGGACTTTCAGATGCACGTTGATCTTCTGCCCCAGCGTGACCTGCGTGACCGCATTGCCTTTTTCATCCGTGTAATCGCGGGTAATTTCCAGACCGCGTGAAATCGCTTTCTTCGGTGGGGAAAGATCGTAACCGGCCTGTGTTACCACATACCAGGCGGGCGCATCGTTGCCGTTTTCAATGCGAAGTGCCTGCGTATCCGCAGTGAAACTGGCTTTAGCAAACAGCCCCTGAACCTGTGAAATCAGCTGCGGTTCCACATTTTTGGTTTTGCTGATTTGCGTGATTTTCAACGCGTCCGGTACCGTGGCCTGCGCCGCGACTTCGGCAGAATAACTCTCCAGCGCCAGAATACTCATCGCCGAAGAATACGTCGTATAGCGTTCCTCTTTCAGTGCCTTAACCATATTTTCCAGCACCTGCGGCGGGATAGCGGAGACTTTTTCCGGGAAGTGGCGGGTGATCAGATACAACCGCGTCGCGTCCTGCACCAGTGGATCGAAATAGCTCTGCGTCCACCAGGCTTTGTCATACGCCTTGCTCAGTTGCTTCCACGTTGGCTGCAACAGGGTGTTCGCTTCATCATCCATTTTCAGCAGACGATAAGATGAGGCCAGATACATCGCACTGAGATCGGTTTTCCAGGTGTCCGGATAACGTTGCTGCAGGGTGTCCTGCACCGAGGCCAGCGAACTGGTGGTGATTTCACCCTGACGCGTCAGCAGATACACCGCCCAGGCGCGCAAACGAAGCGTATATAAATCATCATTCTGATTCGCCGCCAGTTCGCGCAGCGCCGAATTAGCCTCTTCGAGCATACCTGCCGGTAAGGCGACGCCAGCGGCTTTCGCTTCCAGCAGATATTGCACCACATAAGGCGTGACAAACGGATCGGTTTGCGGCGACGAACGCCACAGGCCAATCGCGCCACTGTCATTCTGACGTGAACGCAAGACCGCCAGCATATCTTTCAGCTGCTTGCTGTTTTCGGCCTGACTCTGCACGCCTTTCATCTCCGGATGGAGAGTGCCGAGTATCAGCGGAACGGAACGGCTGACAATCTGCTCAGAACAGTAGTACGGATAGTTCGCCAGATATTGTGACAACCCGCTGGTCAGCACCAGCGGCGAGTTGGAGACCGCCGCAGTCCGCACCGAATAGGCATCAAACATCTGACGCAGGTTATCGACGTTCTGACTGCGGCCGCTCATGCGTCCCATCACCGATTGCGTACGGAACGGCATCGCCGGACGCACCGAGGTGCTGATCGTCCGGCGGCTGGTTTTATCAGCATATTTTTCATCTAAAACCCGTGCTTCAAACACCAGCGGCGCATCGCCCGGCAAAGCCTTAGCGCGCAGACGGAAGTTAATCACGCCTTCGCGTTTCTCAGCCAATGAGATGTTCTGATCGGCTTTACCCACTACTTCAAGTTGCGGCGGCACGCTCAGGTGAATCGCGACCGGAATGCTTTTTCCGTTCAGCCCCTCGAGGTTATTGCTGACCCCGACGCTGACGTCAAACTCATCGCCCGGTGCCACCATCGACGGCACATTCGGCGTCATGATGAAGTTATCGCGCACAGTCGCAGAAGTCTGCGCCTTACCGATTTTGTCTGGCGTAACGGAAATCGCCATCACGCGGATTTTACCGTTGAAGTAATCCGGCACCTGATAATCGAACTGCTTCTCGCCGTTCACTTCAGTAATGCCTGACCAGTACGCCACCGGTTTATCGCGCTTACGCTTGAACGGATTGACGTTCAGATCCAGCCCTTCTCCGGCATCTCCGCCCGGCGCTGCGGCCAGCTGCATCAGCTTGCTGAATTCCGGCAGGATAAGATCGAGGATCTGTGAGCTTTCCACACCCAGCTCGCGCTTGCGGAAGAAGTATTCCAGCGGGTCTTTCAGGCGATAACGCGCCACCTGCAAAATCCCCTCATCGACAGCGAAAAGCGCGACCTGCTGCGGACCGTCCGTCATCACGGTCATCGCCAGATTTTCACCCGGTTTTATCACTTCCGGCGCATCGACTTCGAGGTAGTTCTGGCGCGCTTTAGTGCTGATTTTAAACGGCATCACGCCGTAGCTCAGCGGGCTCATAAAGATTTCATTGGAATTCACATCACGAACGAACTGTACGTTGATGTAGCCATTGCCTTCCATTCCCGCAGGAACGCGGATTTTCTGCACCGAACTGGTGGTATCGGTGTGGAACCATTGCCAGCTGTAAACTTTATCTTTCTCAATAGTGATCAGCCCGCTGCCGGTATACGGCGCGTTGATGGCCACTTCAATTTCTTCACCCGGCTGATATTGTGCCTGATTGAGTTTCAGTTTTAGCTCGGCATTACGGTCCAGTGAACGGCTCAGATTGGCGTTACCGGCCACGGTGTAGCCGATGCGGTTCAGCACATTGCCTTTCGCATCTTCGACTACCAGCACGAAATCACCCGGTTTATCTGTCGCCAGCGTCAGGTCATTACCCTGCGTGGCCAGTGACAGCGGCTGTTCCGACAGCTGAACCTCTTTCATTTTTGACTGGTATTTGTAAACGCCAGAATCCTGTTTAGTCAGCACAGAGATATATTTCTGCTCGACGAGCGCAACTTTCAGATCCGGTAACGCAATCTTATTCAGCGAAGGATCGACCGCAATCACGTTCAGATGACGAACGGCGTTGTGATTGATGTAACCCAAATCGCCGTCGGCTTTCACCCCGACCAGATAGTCATAAGGCGAAACCAGTACCCGCGCCGTCGCGGCTACAGAACGGCCACCACCGGCCACAAAGGCTTCGGAAAGCAGTTGCAGCTGATAGGTCGCATCCGCGTAAGATTTCAGATCCAGCCCGATAGTCGCCGCGCCTTTTTCATCGGTGGTACGGTCTTCCAGTTCTGTTTCAAAACCGTCGTTGTTCTGGCGGTTCTCGTAGAACGCGTAATCCGGGAACTGATCGAAGCTCGGATACATCGGGCGCAGCGTCAGTTTTGACGTCACACGTCGATCCTGCGCAGGCGTGCCAAACAGGTTCTGCACATCAATATTGGCCTGCAACTCAGACGGTTTCACCCAGCCTTGTTTACGCTCCGGCGTCAGTTGCAGCTTCACCTTCAGCTGATCCGGTTCGAATTCTTTGACGTTGACCGGGGTATGGCCCAGCAAAGTCGAAGACTCATTATCTTTGCCGATGAGATACAGATAGACGTTCCATTCACCAGTCGGAGAATTATCGTCAGTCGTATAACTCAGCTCATTGAAACCGCTGGCACCGAGCGTCAGCGGGATCGTGCTCATCAGCTTGTCGCGCGGGTCATGAATTTCGGCACGCACCGGCACACCGGCCAAGCCGTTACTCCAGTCGGCAGCGCGGGTAATCAGACCGATATTGAACGTATCCCCCGGACGATAAACGCCACGATCGGAGAACAGATAACTGCTCAGCGTACGCGGGTCGTTCGGCGTGATTTCACCATCAACATCAAAACGGGAGAAATCGAGGCCGCGGTCGTTATTTCTGTCCGCAGGCAGGAAGGACACATCGCCCTCTTTTTCGACCAGGAACATCACCGGCTGGCGCTCGCTGGTATACACGTCCAGCGCAGGGAAACGCACATGGCCGTCTGCGCCGGTCATTTGCGTCAGCAAGGTCACGCCATTTTTGGCAATGACCGACACTTTCGCATTCGCCACCGGCGTGCCGCTGTGAATCGACTGCACAAATACGTCGCGGGTTTTATCCTGCGAACGCTTGGCAATAATCCCCAGATCGGTAACTACCACAAAGCGTGAATCGCCCACTGGTGCTTCGTCTTCGCTCTGGTAATCGTCCTGATATACATTGCCGTCGTCATCCGCTTCCGGTTTCACTTCTTTCTTCTTCGGATCCCATTCCGACAGCGTCAGCAGGAACACACCACGGTGTGAAGACGGATCTGTGGAGAGATAACGCGAGAGATCGACGCCCTGATAATTCACTTCACCCGGCTTGTCGTTGTTTACAGCAGTCTGATACTTAAAGTGTTCGGTAAAATACTCGTCATTGAGACGGTTAAATTCTGCCGATGAATACTGGCGGCTTTTGAATGACACGATGTGTTGCAGCTGGCCTGGGATCACCCGTTTGATATCCAGACGCATCCCCGGCACGTTGCGCGCCGCGACGCTGATCTGCTTATCGCCATTTACCGACAGCAGCGAGCCCTGCGACATAAATTGCAGGGATTTCGGATAATCTGGCACCGCAACAATCCGGTAAACTTTTTCCGGCATTTTGTAGCCACCGGAAGAGGTCAGAATGTTGTCGATTTCCACCAGCATGGCGCGGTGCGCCGGTGCATCAAAGCGGAAACTGAACTGTGGCTGATAATCACTTTCGGCGTCATTGAGCTGAATATTCAGCGGCGTGGACTGCGCGAGAACATTATTTTCCACGCTGTCGACTTCCCAGCTGGCGTAATCATCCGGGCCTTTGGCTTCATGCTGATCGTTCGGATTGTGCTGTGGCAGTAACCAGACTTTGACTGCCTGGCGGATATCTTTGTCTTTGACCGCATCGCTGAACCCAACGATCAGCGCACGCTGACCTTTCGCACCGTCGGCATCCACTACCTGCGCGCTGGCTTCGTTAAGCATCAGGCTGTAAAGCGTCGGCACGGACACCACGCCATTTCGGGCTTGCGTGGTCGGTGCAGAAGGCACCGACGCTTTCACGCCCTCACCGATTGTCACCCGCACGGAACCGCCGTGATCGAGCGATTTCAGGGGTTCTGAATGCACCCAGGCATTGATTTTTTTCTGGTCGTAGACCACGGAATAATTGAGTTTCGACTCCGTTTTGGCTTTCCCTTCTGTCAGACCAAGCGAAATCTGTTTTTCAAAACTGGCAACATCCACCGGTGCATTGAACTTAACGTTAAAAATCGCGCTACGTTTTTGCGGGTCCTGCGGATCCTGATAGTACTCGGCCTGCCCCAGCTGATAATCGAAAGCGGGAGCGGTGAATTCATAACGGGTTTTCGCCAACTTGATTTGAGGGGCGAGGAGGACGTCAGGTGTGAAATTGACTTCATATTTCGTGCCCATCGGCAGCGGATTTTTAGGTGAGAACACTAAAGTGTAGCCGCTTACCCATTTCCATTCGCCTTCGGCAGAAGGTTTCAGGGATATCCCTTTTTCAACGACTTTACCTACGTCGGTAATCGGCGCCACGGAGTTGCGGAAATTGAAAATTGCCTGCTGCGGCGCAGGTTTTTGCGCAGCATAATTGATGGATTCCGGGCCGCTTACGCGCACACTGGTGTCCTGATAAACCATCGGCGCCGGTTCGATGGGTTGTGGCCGGTTGAGCCACCAGTGCCAGCCGTAAACACCCGCGCCCGCAACGCACAGCAAAACCAGAATTGCCAGACTGATGGCTTTGGGGTACTTATCCACTCCGCCTTCAAGACGTGTAAAACCACGCTTAAGCCAGCCGGACATTGCCGTCCACCAGGCAGGCGCACGCCAGTCGATGTTGCCGACGATCGGTTTAAAAATGCGGCCCAGCAGACCCGCAACAAAGGCCAGCACGCGCAAGATGCCTTTTATCAATGTAAAAGGCAGACGAAGTAAGAATTTTAATAAATCCATTTGTACCTGTACCCCATCCCTATTGACGTATAAACGCGAGTGATATTTTTATTTAATTCATTGTATTACGTGAAATATCTGAAGGTAAAAAAACGTAAGAAACCGCACAAAAGGATAATAGCTCTCCGGCTAAAAAGCCATCATATAAAGCTTAGCAGTGAGCCGGGTTTTTCGGTCAATTTGTGCGCTGTCCAAAACGCGATTGTGTGAAACAATGGCGGCAGATTTCTGTGCAGGAAAATAGTGGGAAAGTGACCGGTAATATGAAAACGAAACTGATTACCCGTGAAGGCTACGACAAGCTCAAAACTGAGCTGGATTTCCTGTGGCGCGATGAGCGTCCGGAAGTGACCAAAAAAGTCACCTGGGCGGCAAGCCTGGGCGACCGCAGCGAAAATGCCGATTACCAGTACAACAAAAAACGGCTGCGTGAAATTGACCGCCGTATCCGTTACCTGACCAAATGTATGGAACAACTGCGCATTGTCGATTATTCGCCTCAGCAGGACGGCAAAGTGTTCTTTGGCGCCTGGGTTGAAGTGGAAAATGACGACGGCGACATCAAACGCTTTCGCATTGTCGGTTATGACGAAATTTTTGGCCGCAAAGACTACATTTCTATCGATTCCCCCATGGCGCGCGCCCTGCTGAAAAAAGAAGTCGGCGACAGTCTGGTGGTGAGCACGCCGGTTGGCGACGCGACCTGGTACGTCAACGAGATTGACTACGGGAAATGATCAGCTAACTCTCAAAACGCGCAGGCAGGCGGCCTGATGACTGGCATTTTTAGTCTTCAAACCGTATAACTGTGCCCTGCTTTTTTAAATGAAAGAACCGATACCAGACCTATGAATGATCAACTGAGCCGCATTATCGCAAGTGAATTGCAGGTTCGCCCGGAGCAGGTTGCTTCCGTGGTGCGTCTGCTGGATGAAGGTAATACCGTGCCCTTTATTGCGCGGTATCGTAAGGAAGTCACCGGTGGGTTGGATGATACCCAGCTGCGTCAGTTGGACACCCGTCTGGGTTATTTGCGTGAGCTGGAAGACCGCCGCCAGACTATCCTCAAGTCCATTGATGAACAGGGTAAACTCAGTGAAGATCTGGCGAAAGCCATTAATACCACGCTGAGCAAAACCGAGCTGGAAGACCTGTATTTGCCGTTCAAACCGAAGCGCCGCACGCGCGGGCAAATCGCTATCGAAGCCGGGCTGGAGCCACTTGCAGAATTGCTGTGGAACGAGCCGCAAAACGAGCCGGATGCAACTGCCGCAAAGTTTATCGATGCAGATAAAGGCGTGGCGGATACCAAAGCGGCGCTGGATGGCGCGCGCTACATTCTGATGGAGCGTTTCGCTGAAGATGCGGCGCTGCTGGCGAAAGTCCGTGAATACCTGTGGAAAAATGCCCATCTGACTTCCCGCATGGTCGATGGCAAAGAGCAGGAAGGCGCGAAATTCCGCGATTACTTCGACCATCACGAACCGATTTCTCAGGTGCCTTCGCACCGTGCACTGGCCATGTTCCGCGGCCGTAACGAAGGTGTCTTGCAGCTGGCGCTGAATGCCGATCCGCAGCATGACGAACCGCCAAAAGAAAGCTACGCCGAACAGCTGATCATCGACCATCTGGGGCTGCGTCTGAATAATGCGCCTGCCGACGTCTGGCGTCGTGCCGTGGTCAACTGGACATGGCGCATCAAAGTGCTGCTGCACCTTGAAACCGAGCTGATGGGCACCGTGCGTGAACGTGCTGAAGATGAAGCGATCAACGTTTTTGCCCGCAACATGCACGATTTACTGATGGCAGCACCGGCAGGTATGCGCGCGACCATGGGTCTCGATCCGGGCTTACGTACCGGTGTGAAAGTCGCCGTTGTGGATAACACCGGCAAACTGGTGGGTATTGATACCGTTTATCCACACACCGGTCAGGCCGCGAAAGCCGCACAACAGGTTGCAGCGCTGTGCATCAAACATAATGTCGAACTGGTCGCTATCGGTAACGGTACCGCATCCCGCGAGACTGAGCGTTTCTTCGTCGAGCTGCAAAAACAGTTCCCGGCGGTAAAAGCACAGAAAGTGATTGTCAGCGAAGCCGGTGCCTCTGTGTATTCCGCTTCCGAACTGGCGGCGCTGGAATTCCCGGATCTGGACGTTTCCATTCGTGGTGCGGTCTCTATTGCGCGCCGCTTACAGGATCCGCTGGCAGAGTTGGTGAAAATCGATCCGAAATCCATTGGTGTCGGCCAGTATCAGCATGACGTCAGCCAGTCACAGCTGGCGAAAAAACTCGATACCGTAGTGGAAGACTGCGTGAACGCCGTGGGTGTGGATCTCAATACCGCCTCCGTTCCCCTGCTGACCCGCGTGGCCGGTCTGACCCGCATGATGGCGCAGAATATCGTTAACTGGCGCGACGAGAACGGTCAGTTCCGTAACCGCGAACAGCTGCTGAAAGTCAGCCGTCTGGGGCCGAAAGCGTTTGAGCAGTGCGCGGGCTTCCTGCGTATCAACCACGGCGACAACCCGCTGGATGCCTCAACGGTTCACCCGGAAACCTATCCGGTGGTCGAACGCATTCTGGCAGCAACACAGCTGGCGCTGAAAGAGCTGATGGGCGATTCGAATGTGCTGCGCGGTCTGAAAGCCAGCGAATTCACCGACCAGCAGTTCGGCATGCCGACCGTTACCGATATCATCAAAGAGCTGGAAAAACCGGGCCACGATCCGCGTCCTGAGTTTAAAACCGCGACCTTTGCCGATGGTGTGGAAACCATGAACGACCTGATGCCGGGCATGATCCTTGAAGGCTCCGTCACCAACGTCACCAACTTCGGCGCGTTCGTCGATATTGGCGTGCATCAGGATGGACTGGTTCACATCTCATCACTGGCGAACAAATTCGTTGAAGATCCGCATACCGTGGTGAAAGCCGGCGATATCGTGAAAGTGAAAGTGATGGAAGTCGATCTGCAACGTAAACGTATCGCGCTGACCATGCGTCTCGATGAGCAACCGGGCGAAGCACCGGCACGCCGTTCATCCGCACCTGCGGCAGGCGATAACCGCGACAACCAGAAACGTCCTGCGCAAAACAAACCAGCTGGCCGCAATGCCGCACCTGCTGGCAATAATGCAATGGCCGATGCCCTGGCTGCTGCACTCAGCAAAAAACGTTAATTTTTCGCGTTTCCCCCCATACACGAAAGCCGCTGATATTCAGCGGCTTTTTTTATGTGTCTTTTTTCGACACTTTTTAAACTCAATCCTAATGAATCAATCACTGAGGTAAATCAATAAATCGTCACGGTTGCAGGCATAGGATAGCCATGCGGTGGAGAAACCCGCGAAGAGGAACACCTCTTTTCTTTTGTCTCCTTACGCGTACTAATTATGATAACTATTCTCGTTTGTACTTCTTTGCGTATTTACTACGCCGTCAGTTTCACACTGACAATTTTGCACCAGGGACAATTTCTGAGCAGTTTGTTCGCAACATAAATCGCTAATCAGTGGACTCACCGGGCAGGGACGCACGGCGCAGCAAGACCAAGCGTCGTCACCCAATAACGCCTGACATCCTCGCGAGGAACTATGCAACTTCAATCGAAACGTGCTTATAAAATCACCGGCTTTTCTCATGAAATCAGCCCGGCCTATCGTCAGAAACTGCTTTCTCTCGGCATGCTTCCGGGATCATTCTTCAACATCATTCGCGTGGCGCCGATGGGCGATCCGGTGCAGATAGAAACGCGCCGCACCAGTCTGGTCGTTCGCAAAAAAGACCTCGACCTCCTCAAGCTCGAGATGCTGGCCTGATTATTAATGATGAATGCTTTTGCAAGATTGTTTAGCGCGGCCTCTTAAGGTTTTCCGCGTTTTTTCCCTTTCTCACACGTAGATCTGAACGTATGAAAGCACTGACTATTGGCCTGATTGGTAATCCAAATTCAGGTAAAACGACCCTTTTCAATCAGTTAACGGGTTCACGACAACGCGTAGGTAACTGGGCTGGCGTCACCGTAGAACGTAAAGAAGGCCAGTTCGCGACAGCAGAACACCAGATTACATTGGTGGATTTACCGGGTACCTATTCGCTGACCACCATCTCCGAACAAACCTCGCTCGATGAGCAGATCGCCTGTCATTACATTCTGAGCGGCGACGCGGATCTGATGATCAACGTCGTGGATGCCTCAAACCTTGAGCGCAACTTATACCTGACCCTGCAATTGCTCGAGCTGGGCGTTCCGTGCATCGTCGCGCTGAACATGCTCGACATCGCCAAAATTCAGAACATCAATATTGATATTCCTGCGCTGTCTGCTCGCCTTGGCTGCCCGGTGATTGCCCTGATTTCTACCCGCGCCAGCGGTATCAAAGAACTGAAAGCGGCTATCGATGAATTGCCACAAGTAGCAGCGCTGGAACGCGTGAAATACCCTCCGGTTTTGCAACAGGAAGTGGAAGTCCTGGCCGCTGAAATGCCGCAGGACATGGCGCTGCAACAGCGTCGCTGGCTGGCTTTGCAAATTCTTGAAGGGGATATTTACAGCCAGACGCATGCAGGCAACGCGCAGGCATTATTGCCGCAGGTGAAAGTCAGGCTGGCGGAGCAAAAGCTGGAAGATCCGGCGCTGCTGATTGCCGATGCGCGTTACCAGAGCATTGCGTCACTGTGTGCAGACGTCAGTAACTCGCACCTCACCGCCCCAAATAAGCTGACGCAAGTGCTGGACCGCGTGATCCTCAACCGTTTCCTCGGTGTGCCGATTTTCCTGCTGGTGATGTACCTGATGTTCGTGCTGGCGATCAACATCGGCGGCGCGCTGCAACCGATTTTCGACATCGGCTCGGCGGCGATTTTCATTCAGGGTATGCAATGGGTGGGTTTCACCTTGCACTTTCCGCAGTGGCTGACCATTTTCCTCGCCCAGGGTGTGGGGGGCGGTATCAATACCGTTCTGCCGCTGGTGCCGCAAATCGGCATGATGTATCTGTTCCTCTCCTTCCTTGAAGATTCCGGTTACATGGCCCGCGCGGCCTTCGTGATGGACAGGCTGATGCAATCGCTTGGTCTGCCAGGGAAATCCTTCGTGCCGCTGATTGTCGGTTTCGGCTGTAACGTGCCGTCCATTATGGGTGCCCGCACGCTGGATGCGCCGCGTGAACGTCTGATCACCGTAATGATGGCACCGTTTATGTCCTGCGGTGCGCGTCTGGCGATTTTCGCCGTCTTCTCTGCCGCCTTTTTCGGGCAGGATGGCGCATCGGTGGTGTTCTCTCTGTATCTGCTGGGCATTGTCGTCGCCATCCTCACCGGCCTTCTGCTCAAATACACCATCATGCGCGGTGAAGCCTCGCCGTTCGTGATGGAGCTGCCGGTGTATCACGTTCCGCATCTGAAAAGCCTGCTGCTGCAAACCTGGCAGCGTCTGAAAGGCTTCGTGCTGCGCGCCGGTAAAGTCATTGTGATTGCGAGTATTTTCATTGGCGCACTGAACAGCTTCTCTTTCAGCGGTCAGGCGGTGGATAACATTAATGATTCCGCGCTGGCTTCAGTCAGTAAAGTGCTGACGCCGGTGCTGGCACCGATGGGCGTCCACACTGATAACTGGCAGGCGACGGTCGGTCTGGTCACCGGCGCGATGGCGAAAGAAGTGGTGGTGGGTACGCTCAATACGCTATACACCGCAGAACACATTCACAATGAAGAATTCGACGCTGCAAACTTCCATCTGCTTGATGAGCTGGGGGGAGCCGTGAACGAAACATGGCAGGGCCTGAAAGATACCTTCAGCATCAGCGTACTTTCCAATCCGATCGAAGCCAGTAAAGGCGATGGCGAAATGGGCGTCAGTTCGATGGGCGTGATGAGCACGAAATTCGGTACCGCCATTTCGGCTTACAGCTACCTGATTTTCGTATTGCTGTACGTGCCTTGCGTGTCGGTCATGGGTGCGATTGCCCGTGAAACCAGCCGCAGCTGGATGACGTTCTCCATCTTCTGGGGACTGAACGTGGCGTATTCCCTGGCGACCCTGTTCTACCAGGTGGCCACTTTCAGCAGCCATCCGGCGTACAGTGCGGGCGTTATCCTTATCGTGCTGTTGTTCAACGCCATCGTACTCACCTGTCTGCGCAAGGCTCGCAGCCGTGTCAGTCTTCATTTGCAGCCGCGTAATATTGCGGCCTGTTGTGAACCGGCTACCGGCAGCGACTGCCACTAGGAGACACGATGACTACGCTAATTCAGGTTCGCGACTCTCTTGCGCTGGCTGGCAGGGCGGATGCCCGCCAGCTCAGCCTTCAGCTGAATGCACCGCAGCCGCTGGTGCAGGCCATGCTGGAGCGGCTGGTGGCAATGCGCAAAGCAGAAACGGTAGAAGCGGATGACAGCTGTCTGAGCGGCAGCTGTAAAAGTTGTGCCGAGGGCAAGAAATGCCTGACGGTGTCCTACTCACTTATCCGCTAATGCCCTGACTGAATAGTCGCGCTGCGGCTATTCAGTTATCATCGTCAGGTCGCAACGGCCATCAATGCGCCGCAGGAGCCTGTATGATCGACAGTGAAATCACCTTCCGTAAACTCGAAATTTTCCTCGCCTACATGGAAAAGCAAAACATCACCCGCGCAGCCGAGCAGCTGGGTCTGAGCAGCGTGAGCGTGCATCGTGCCCTGCATTCGCTTGAAGAAGGATTACGCTGTCCGTTGTTTATCCATCGCGGCCGTAATCTGCTGCCTCTGCCCGCTGCCGAAGCGTTGCTGGAACATGCCACGCAGGTGATTGAGCAGATGGAACACGGGATCCAGGCAACGCAGCGCGCCGCCGGTTTTGGGGATAAACGCCTGAAAGTCGGCACCTTATATTCTCTGACGCTGGAAACCATTCCGCGCCTGATTATGGGGCTGAAACTGCGCCGTCCGGAGCTGGAACTGGAGCTGGTGATGGGGTCTAACAGTGATTTGCTGCACAAACTGGAAGACGGTCAGCTGGACGCCATCCTGATTTCGACCAGTGATTCGAGCGTGGATGCACAGCGCTACGATCAGTTACCTCTTTTTCAGGATGATATTTTTCTTGCCGCACCCGCCAGCGCAGAGCTGGCCTGCGAAGGAACAGCGGATTTACGCGATTTTAAAAAGAAGAAATTCGTTTCACTGGCAGAAGGGTTTGCGACTTACCACGGATTTCAGGAAGCCTTCCAGATCGCCGGTTTTGAGCCAGACATTGTCACGCGGGTGAACGACATTTTCTCAATGCTGAGTCTGGTACAAGCGGGCGTCGGATACACGTTGATTCCCGGCAGGATGAAGGGCGTGTATGAAAATACGGTGAAACTCCTGCCGCTGGCCGAAGCCTACCAGATGCGCCAGACCATTTCGCTGGTCTTCCCGCACAGCCGCGAGCACGATCCGAACCTCCTCGCCCTCGCCGCTGAAAGCCGGATGTACGCGCTAGCGAGCAGAAAGCGCTGAGAGACGTTCACTGTTTTGCGCAATCAATACGACCGGCCAATGCGTTTTATCAGGATGATCGCTCCAGATAGCAGACTCAGGAATGCTAACACCGTCATATCGCATTTTCGAACCGTCATAAGGATAAAATTGTCCTTTATCGGTATCAAGTATGAAAACCAATAATCCCGCTGAATCCTGCGCAAGGCGTTTCCACAGGGCGCGGCCGCCGGTGTAATGATCGTTATCACTCATCAAAGTGAGATGCTTGTTTACCACCAACGTTTCATACAATAACGTCGCCAAACGGTAATCCCGCATTCCAGAATTAACCACCACGCCTTCAACCTGAAATGCTTTATCGTCCTCCCAGAACTGGCGCACCTCAAGCAAGTCATGGTTGTTTTCCCTGCGTGCAAGCTCCAGCGTCGCTACGACGTGGTGTCGTTTTTCGCCCCGGTTGTCAGTTCTGGTTTGTGCTTCTGCAATAGCAATAAACGGAATTTTTTCATCATAGATGATCAACATATCAATGTTGTTGAATCGTATCTCATCGATAATTTCAAACCGTCTGGCAAGAGTGGCTGGACTGTACGACCTTTCAAGCACGATCATTTGCGAATCCCCGCGAATTAAAACTGGCATGATATCCCTTCGTTCAGAGTGGTTGGACAATAGCACATTGCACAAAAATCAAACAGCGCAAGGCGTTTCAACACCAACCTATCATGCCTTTAATTAGCGCTCATTTTCCCGTAACCGCGCTGCGAGACGTCCCGCAACATGCATGCCTGACTGGCATAAAGAGAGCGCTTCGCCCTGATCCATCGCGCGGCGGGTCAGACCGGTCAGCACTGCACCGGGTGGCATTTCAATCGCAAGGCGCACATCGCGCTCATACGCCGCGACCATCGCATCACGCCAGTTGACGGTGCGCGCCATGTTCATCGCCAAATCGTCGGCAATTTTTTCCGGCTGCCAGTACACTCGCCCTGTCGTTCCGCTGAGATAACCGCAGGTCGGGCGGGAAATGTGAATCTCTTTAAATGCCCCGACCAGCTTAGCCGCAGGCTCATCCAGCAACGCACAATGCGACGGCACGCTGACCGCCAGCTGATGCGTTTTCTGCGCGCCCAGCCCTTTTGCAAGCTGCATCACTTGCGCCATCGCGGCGTCGCTGCCGGCAATTACCAGCTGGTCTTCAGCGTTGATATTGGCGAGATACACCGGTGATTCAGCGTTGTTCACCTGCGCCACCAGTTCTTCCACCTGACTCTGACGCAGACCGGTAATGGCCGAAAGACCAAAACCCTGCGGATAAGCCTGCTGCATCAGTTCACCGCGCAGGGCGACCAGACGCACGGCATCATCAAAGTCGAGCGCTCCGGCAATCACTGCGGCAGGGAACGCACCAATCGACAGTCCGCTGCAAAAATCGGTTTCGATACCGTCGGCCTGACACTGTTTTGCCCAGATAACACCGGCAATCAGCAGACAGAGCTGTACGGCGCGGGTAGAGCGCAGAGTATCGGCGGTGTCGAGCAGCAGAACATCTTCGCCCAGTGCGAGGCTGGCCCGTTTTATGAGGGAATGCGTGAGGGGGTTATCCGGCAGGCGATGCAACATCTGTGGCACCTGCGGGCCCTGTCCGGGGAAGGTAAATAGGATTTTCATCGTGCTCCTTGCTTCTTTTAGCCGGGTTCAGTCCGCCGGCAATTGCCACGGGTCACGCACCAGTTGCGGGCCGGATGCCGTTTTCAGCATGACGTCACCGCCGCGCAGCCATTCACTGAGAGCAAATCCGCCCTGTGGCGTATTGATCTGGACATCGGTGCGGCAGGGAAGCCGCTGAAGCTGGGCGTAAAAATCAGAGAACCGGGAGGCGTCCACCGGCGTGTCACAGCGCACCAGTAAATCGAGATCGCTTTCAGCATGCATGACCGGAAGATCGCTGACCAGCGCGTAGGCACAGCTGCCTGTCACACCCCATGAAAAAGGCAGTTGCAGGCTGCACAATGTGATCAGCGCCTGCACCGGTTGCTGCGAAACGAAAGGTGAATGCAGCAACGCATTCACATCACTGACCAGAAATTGCGGAGTGACAACCCGCACCACCGCCGCCGGATCAATCCAGGCGGCGGCACGCTGAATGCGGGTCATCCCGCGAATACCCACAGGGATTGCGCCATCCGCACGCTTGTCGCGACGAACCACCAGCGGCAGCGATGCGCGCCAGCCGGTGTTTACCCACGCCGGTAAAATGTCATCGCTTTGCAAAGCGGAGCGGTCGCTTATCCAGACAAAATCATGGGCACGCGGGTCACACATATTCAAACCTTTCTGATTAGTGCAGAGCTGCCGTCAGGGAGATGAACAGCGGCAATGTCACGATACACAATACGGAGCTTATCAGCAGTGAAGCTTCTGCATCCGGAGACTGAACCCCGAAACGGTTACCGAACACGATACCGAAGAAACCAGCAGACAGCGCAATCATCAGGATAGCCGTGACCGCAATCTGGCCGCTCAGACCGAACGCCAGAACCAGACCCCATGCAATAAATGGCTGGACGAGGTTTTTCGCCACACAAGACAACAGCACCGGAGCGTTAATTTTCAGTTTACGCGCTGACAGGATAACACCGGTCAGGAACAGCGCAGACGCGGTCGCTGACAGGCCCAGCGGCTTAATCGATGCCAGGAAAATTTCCGGCATTTTAATGCCAATCGCTGACAAAATCACACCCAGCAGCGGTGCCCAGACAATCGGTTTTTTCACTGAACGCCACATCAGAACCGGCAGCAGTGCCAGGGAAGAACCCTGATTTTCGCCACTCAAACGCGCTTTCTCACGTTCGAGGATCAGCAGACAGAACGGCGTCATCAGCACGGAACCGCAGGCGATAGAAACCGCAACCGACAGTGAAGTCGACGGCGCGCCCCCCATCACACTGCTCAGAATTGGCAAACCGAGTGCCGCATAGTTTGGCAGTGCCACGGTCAGCGTCAGAACGGCAGCGTCCTGCGGAGTCTTTTTAAAGACTTTGGTGCAAATAAAGTAAATCGCCGCATAGGTTATCCACATGGCCAGAACCAGCACCAGGATCAGCGGTGACTGTTCCACAATGCCCGACCACGGGGTCTGTACGGTCGCTGCAAACAGCGCAGCGGGTAAAGCAAAATCCATCACGAAAATATTAAGTAAAGAGACATTCTGGTTATCCACCATTTTCGCTTTCCCGGCATAAAAACCGAGGATCATGATGACGAAAATAGGGGCAAGCGCGTGCAATATTACGTAAGTCATAGCGTTTTTCCTGAGGCAAAAAATGAATGCTCAGTCGGCGCCGGTGCGATGGTTTTTTTAGTATGACAGTCCAGTTGCAGACGACAGCAGGTCACCGTCCTGACAAAACGTCAGGGCGGGAACCCGCAATGCGGCTGCGTCACGCTGTTTGCAGGTGCGTTACCGGTTGAGACTGAAAGTTTTAACGAATTACCATTCCTGACGCATCAGCTGGCGAACGCGCTGCGAACTTGCGCGGTTTTCTGCACCCAGACGGTTGCTGAGGCTAACGCCTTCTTTGCGAGCGTCCTGGATGTTTTGCCAGACAGCGTTTTGTACGCTGGTGATGTCATCGGGTGTTGCCTCATCCGGATCAGCGATGTCGAGCAGTTGCGACAGCAGCCCCAGAGTGGCGTAGTTTTCGATGTCATAAGCCATCGGTGGAATGGTCGCGGCCAGTTTTTCCAGCGCGTCTACGGAGCGTAAAGTGATACGCGCGGCAGATTCTTTCCCCATCGCATGGATCATGACGCCATTGTTTTTGAAGGCGATCAGCTTGTTAGCCTGATAACCGTGCGCCAGAAACGCACCGGACATCGCTTTGCCGACAATCAGCCCGACCACCGGATGCCCGGCCAGACGAGCTTTGGCGTAAGCGCCTGCGGCACCGGCCAGCGCCTGATGAATGCCGAAGGCTTCTTCACGGCGGCCATAGGCCTGACTTGGCACATCAATCACCGCCACGATGGCGCGCTTGGTGCTGGCTTTGGCGTCAGCATCAATCACATCATTGACCACTTTTGCCAGATTCCAGCCTTCGAGCAGGCCGACTTCGCCGCCCGCAGCACGCGGATACTGATTATTTTTGTCCGGTACCACGGTGATGAAACGCACTGGCTGGTCATTCATCTTGCCGTCTGCCGCTTTCACGGAAGGGCAAAGACCGGTTACCGGTGTGGCGTCTTTGGTCAGTTGTGCGAACCAGTAATAACCCCGGCTGGCTGCATTGTTTGCTACGTTGCTCATGCGCGATCCTCCCGGTTAAACAAGGCTTCCGTCACTTCACGGCTGGCCTGCTGCGCGGTGTCAAAACCGGTCAGTTTTGGCAGGTAATAATCATAATTATCAGAACGATGTGTCGCAGGTACGCCCGCCTGAATAAAGGCCAGCACGCTGTCTTTCACTTCATTCAGGGAATCTTTCACCAACGCATCGACAAAACCGCTGTGATAACGCACTTCACCACCGGTCATGCTCCAGATAAACGGACGATCGCGGGAATCGTATTCATCAATACCGGCTTCCTGTTCGATAACCTGCGGGCCGTTCAGACCGAGACGGGCTTCGCGGGTCACAATCAGATAGCTGCACAGCGCGGCGGCAATCGACATCCCGCCAAAGCAACCGACGGTACCGGCAACCACGCCGATCACCGGCGTATAGCGGCGTAAATCGACAATCGCGGCGTGAATATCCGCGATCGCTGCCAGACCCAGGTTGGCTTCCTGCAAACGCACCCCGCCGGTTTCGAGCAGCAGAACGGCCTGCGTCGGAATACCGTTGCGGTTATCTTCTGCGGCCAGTTCCAGCGCAGCGGCCATTTTGGCACCGGACACTTCGCCCATGCTGCCGCCCTGGAAGCTGCCTTCAATCGCGACGACCACTGCGGGCTGGCCGTTAATCTGGCCTTTTGCGACGACCATGCCGTCATCGGCCTGTGGCACGATGCCCTGCGGTTCCAGCCACGGAGACATAATACGTTCGAAAGGCCCGAGCAGTTCGCGGAAAGTCCCGGCGTCCAGCAGTTTGCGGGCGCGCTGACGGGCGCTCAGTTCGATAAAGCTCTGATCCTGAACGGAAGTATCAGTTGGCATGTTCAGCCTCCTCAAAGACCTGTTCAATACGCAGACGGGCAACACCTGGAGTGGCGCCAAAGTCATTAATGTCGAGACGACCTGACGGTAATTCGCGCAGCGCATTCAGGCGGTTAAAAAAGTTCTGCCATAAGGTATGGCTGCCGTCGACGGATGTGGTGACGATAATTTTCAGCGCATTGGCTGTATCAGGTTCATACAGCGCTTCTAAATCGCCGGAACCTACCACGCCTGCTTCGGCGCGGCCTGCCAGCGGTTTTGCCGCCGGGTAGTTAAATTCAAAACGTTCCATAACACCTCTTTGTACTGATGTTAGTTAATTCGTATCCGGCTCAGACCACGCTCACGCGGTCGAGAAACAGCGTCGCAGCCAGTAAATCAGCGGCACCGCCGGGCGATGTGTTGTCTGCCAGCATCCGGCGTTCGAGATGACGTAACAGTTGTTTACCCGCCATCGTGCTCACCCCACCGGCTTGCAGCACTGCGCGCGCGCCCTGATGCATGGCGTCCAGTGCCGGCAAACCACCGCGTGACAACACGCAGGTATCCGCCAGTGTGGTCATCACCGCCAGTAAGGCATCAACCTGCGATTCGCTTTCGCTCGCGCCGCGTGCCCGGCTGTGATGAAGCTGCGGCAGTGCGCGGTCGATAATGTGCGGAAAACCACTCTGTGCTTCTTCACGGGCACCCGGCACCTGATAGCGCTGCACGGCGTGCGAACCTTTACTGAATTTTTTCGGGCTGAAAGCGTCGGGTAACGCTGCAATTTTTGCGGCGCGCTGCGCGATACTCTGCGGCAGCAAACGTTCCGGCTGCATGGCGACGGCGCTGACCAGCAGCCCCATTGCCCAGATAGCGCCCCGATGAGTATTCACTCCGCCAGTTTCGGCCATCATTTGGGCTTCGCCTGCACGTCCTAAACGACCCACTTCCTGACGCAGGGCGATATCCGCCGGGCGTTGCCAGCTGTGTAAAGCCAGCAAGTAGAAAGTGGATGTCAGGCTGCGCGCCGAACGCACCATCAGATCCAACGTTAAATCCTGATGTGCGCCGGAACTCCGGCTGTCTACCAGACCCGGTTTCGGGCTAAGCCGCGCTTCGTCGATCAGCGCCTGCGTCGCCGTTTCTGCCAGCCTTTCGGCCAGTTCTTCCGCTGTGAGTACAGCGCCAATCGTTAAAGTCTGCGGCATCTTGATTACCAGCTACGGAATTTGGCTGGCGGGTTATACAAGCCGCCGGACCAGTCAACCAGTTCGCTCACGCTGCCTGCCGCCAGTAAAGAACGGGTGGCGTCGGTGCGGCGAATGCCCATATCTTCCGGGAAGACCACCAGTTCCTGACGGCGCAGGTCGGCAACGCGTTTGGCGTCAACACCCAGACCGATGTCAGTGATACCGGCCACCGCAGCAACCATCGCGCGGCGTTCTTCCAGAGAGCGGGCGCGGTGCAGATAAGCGATCCCCTCTTCGGTCAGCACGTGCGTCACGTCGTCGCCGTAAATCATCACCGGTGCCAGCGGCATACCGGATTCTTTACCCACATCGACGGCTTCGAGTTTCTCAACGAACGTCGGTTTGCCACCGGCCTGGAAGGTTTCGACCATCTGTACGACCAGTTTTTTACCGCGTGCCATCGGATCCGGCTCTTCGATCATGTCGAGCCAGGCTGGGGTGGAGTGACGACGACCGTGCGGGTCATGTCCCATGTTGGGTGCGCCACCGAAACCGGCCAGACGACCACGGGTCACGGTAGAGGAGTTCGCCAGGCCATCGACCTGCAGGGTGGAACCGATGAACATATCCACCGCGTACTGGCCTGCCAGCTGGCAGAACGCACGGTTGGAACGCATGGAACCGTCGGAACCGGTAAAGAACACGTCCGGACGGGCACGGATATACTCTTCCATCCCCAGTTCGCCGCCGAAGCAGTGAACGGTTTCCACCCAGCCGCTTTCAATAGCCGGGATCAGCGTCGGATGCGGATTCAGCGTCCAGTGTTTACAGATTTTGCCGCGCAGACCGAGCTGCTCGCCGTAAGTTGGCAGCAGCAGTTCGATAGCCGCGGTGTTAAAACCGATACCGTGATTGAGCGACTGCACGTTGTGTTTAGCGTAGATGCCTTTAATCGCCATCATCGCCATCAGTACGTGAACCGGTTTAATCAGACGCGGGTCGCGGGTGAACAGCGGTTCAATGAAGAACGGCTTGTCGGCGACGACCACGAAGTCGATCCAGTCGCCCGGAATATCCACACGCGGCAGATCGGTGTCTTCTTCAACCAGCTCATTAACCTGCGCAATCACGATGCCGTTTTTAAAGGCAGCGGCTTCGACCAGCGCTGGCGTGTCTTCGGTGCTTGCGCCGGTATACAAGTTACCTTTGCGGTCCGCTTTGAAGCCGGCGATCAGTGCGATGTTCGGCACCAGATCGACGTAAAGACGGGAATAGAGCTCGATGTAGGTATGGATCGCACCGATTTCCATCTGGCCGTCTTCCAGCAACTGCGCAATACGCAGGCTTTGCGGGCCGGAGAATGCGAAATCAAGCTTGCGGGCAATACCGCGTTCGAAGAGATCCAGATGTTCAGCGCGGCTGACGCTGGGCATGATCATATGTAAATCATGCAGCTTCTCAGGGTTCACTTTTGCCAGTGAACGGGAAAGGAAGTCAGCTTGTTTTTGGTTGTTCCCTTCCATCACCACACGGTCACCGGAGGCGATCAGCGTTTCGAGGATAGGAATAATTTTGTCGGTGGGTAAGACTTTACCCTCGGCCACGGAACGGACACTGTCGATACGCCGTTGTTTTTCGCTGCGGCGGGTGTCCCACACTTTCGTGGTCTGCGGATGTTGCGGCATGCCAAACCTCCCTGGGTTGAGCTTGCTGAAGTTTTCCCGGCGTGATGAAAAAAAGAGGACGGTGGGAAGTTTCAGTCAAGTGGCGGTTGCATCACAATTGACCTGTTTAATTAGCGTGTTAAGTGTAGGAAGCGGTGAGATAACCATCAATTAAGGGCACTGACACTTCGTTACTCTGAGAGTAACGATTGAAGGGAATTCTTTAAAAACAGTTTGATACAGAACAAGGAATGAGAGCAATCACGCAAAAACAGGCGAAAAAAAGGGATGCACCAGGCATCCCTCTTTTGCAGATCAGAGAATTATTTGAAAACTTCTGCGGTCGCAGTGATTTTCTTTTTCTCCTGCGCAGCGATGACGACGTAGTATTTCCCGCCTTTTTCATCAGCCAGTTTGGAAAGCTCATCTTTAGCATCCATTGGCGCAGTGTATTCATTGCTGGTGGTGACGGTACCCAGGCTGGTGTAACCCTTTTCTTTGGCGTCTTCTTTGCTGATCATCTCAGCGGCCATTGCGTTCACAGAGAATAAACCTGCCAGAACAGCTGCAATAATAATTTTATTTGATTTCATGACATTACCTCTAAATTGGATGAGTAATTTTGGAAGAAAGCAGTCAAGATATGAACGGCAGGTGAATCTGTGCTGGCACGAACCTTCCTGGTCAACCACCAGATTTCTCCCCAGAGACACAAACGGGCGATGGAAAACCTTCCCCCTCTCACCTCCGGCATCTATCGGCTTAAGTATTAATCACCTTCGGGAATTATCCAGAAATTAGTAAAAAATATTTACATTGATTTTCATTCTGTAATCAGGAACGACGCAACAAGCTCACAAAATGCGTCCGAATGAGAGATAAACGGCGCATGCGCTGCTTTTTCAATGATTTCCGAACGCGAGTCCGGAAGTAACGCATCCAGCAAGGGCACCACTTTTCGCGGCACCAGTCCGTCGAGCGCGCCGTAAATACGCAACACAGGCAAGGTCAGCTTCGTCATAGGCTGGCGCAAATCGGCAGTGCGCAAAATCTCCAGTCCCCCATTGAGCACGGCTGCTGGTGGCATGGGTAAATTCAGGACAACCGATTTCAGCAAACGGGCATCCTGACGCGCGCTGTCACTGCCCATCGTCTGCAATGCCAGAAAGCGCTCGACCGTGCGCTGGAAGTCTTCGCTCAGCTGATGCTGGAACCCCTGAAGCACATCAGGGCGTATTCCAGGCCAGTTCTCCTGAGCAGTGAAGCAAGGCGAAGACGCCACGGTGATCAGTTTTTCCACGCGCTGTGGTGCGCTCAGTGCAATCTGGCTGGCGACCAGTCCGCCCAGCGACCAGCCCATCAGCGAGGCCTTTGGCGGCATAACCGCCAGAACTGCTTCGGCCATTTCCGCAAGCGTCATCGCCCCGAAACCCTCACTGCGGCCATAGCCCGGCAGGTCGATCAGATGCAGACAAAATTGCGGCGCAAGTCGCTCTGCGGTGTAACGCCAGACTTCGGCATTCAGCCCCCACCCGTGAAGCAGCACAAGATGGCGATCTCCCTCGCCAAATGTCTCCTGGTAAAGCGTGTTCATAGCGTATTGTCCGTGTCTGTCTGAATGGCAAAAGGAACCCGCCACTATGCTAACAATTGCCAGCCGCTGTTGGCTATGCCAGTGTCCGCTACATCTCGCCGTTCAGGGCATTTGCAGCCTGTGCCAGAAAACGCTACCCGCTGCACCGCCTTGCTGCCTGCGCTGCGGATTACCGTCCTCCGGCGGCAAGACCGATTGCGGGCGGTGCTTGCTAAAACCCCCACCATGGGACGCGATGATCTTCGCCAGCCCTTATGAAATGCCGGTAAGCGGACTAATTTTGCGGTTCAAATTCTCCGGCCAACCGGAACTCGACACCGCACTCGCCCGTCTGCTTCTGCTGCGCTGGCAGGAACGTTACCGGATGTGCAGTCTGCCCAGACCCGACGTGCTCCTCAGCGTGCCGCTGCACCAGAAGCGCTATTTTTCACGTGGCTACAATCAGAGTGAATTGCTGGCAAAGCCGCTGGCGCGCTGGCTGCATTGTGAATATTTGCCCGATGCCCTGAGCCGTGACCGGCGAACACCGCCGCAGCAAAGCCTGACCGAGGGCGAAAGAAAGTGGAATTTGCGCAAAGCCTTTACGTGTCATGTCAGTCTGCGGGGTAAACACGTGATGCTGCTGGATGACGTGGTGACGACCGGCAGCACAGTGCATGAAATCAGTAAAATACTGCGCAATCAGGGAGTTGCTTCCATTCAAGTTGCCTGTGTCTGCCGCACATTACAGACATGAGCACGTGCTGCTAACACCGGCGCAACACTGAGGGTGACGGGTAAAAACAAAGGGCGTATTATAACCAACTAGAGTAGTCAACTATTGAGCGAATGTTATGATCCTTATTACCGATGCTGCCCAAGAGCACTTTGCCAAATTGCTGGCAAGCCAGGAAGAAGGCACCCAAATCCGCGTATTCGTGATCAATCCCGGTACGCCGACCGCAGAATGCGGTGTCTCCTATTGCCCACCTGACGCCGTAGAAGCGACGGATACCGAACTGAAGTTCGAGAAACTGTCTGCTTTTATCGATGAATTAAGCGCGCCTTATCTGCAGGACGCTGTCATCGACTTCGTCACCGATCAGCTCGGTTCTCAGCTGACGCTGAAAGCGCCGAACGCCAAAATGCGTAAAGTGTCTGACGACGCACCGCTGATGGAACGTGTTGAATATCAGCTGCAATCGCAGATTAACCCGCAGTTAGCCAGCCACGGCGGTCGTGTTTCCCTGATGGAAATCACCGACGACGGTATCGCTGTTCTACAATTCGGTGGCGGCTGTAACGGCTGTTCCATGATTGATGTCACCCTGAAAGACGGCATCGAGAAAGAACTGCTGCAAAACTTCCCAGAGCTGAAAGGCGTTCGTGACCTGACTGAACACCAGCGCGGCGAGCACTCCTTCTACTGATCACCCGTTGATCAGCCGGAACATAAATAGCACCCTTCCGTTGGGTGCTTTTTTTATGCCTGCCTGCGCTGGTTCACATCACTGAGCAGCGCATCAATATGCTCATCACCAAACATCTCCTCCAGCGTTCGCGTCAGTTTTCTCCGCCAGTTGGGGTATTCATTATTGGTGCCAGGCACATTAACCGGCGTGTCCATATCCAGCCAGTCTTCCGGTTGCAGGCCGAGTAACGCGCTGGCACTGTCCGCCAGATAACGCTGTAGCCCGCAGTTAATCACCGGCGTCATCGGCATGCCCGCCGCCATTTTGCTGGTCGCTTTCGGCACACATTCTTCAAGATGCAATGCATTCAGCAAACCCTGCTTGCTGTGCTCACGCTCCCCGCGCAATTTCTCCAAAACCTGCGGGTCCGGATAAACACCCAGCGACGCCCCAAGCGTTAAATCCCCACCTTCCCAATAACCGCGCAGCGTGGGTAAGTCATGGGTGGTGACTGTCGCCATTGCCTGCGCAACATACTTTTCCGGCGGCCGGTAGAGGAAGTTTTTATCGTGCTCGAAATACAACACTTTGTAGGAGTACACTCCGCTGTTTCGCAGGCTGGCGATAATCTCTTTTGGTACGGTACCGAGATCTTCCCCAATCACCATGCATTGATGCCGCTGGCTTTCCAGCGCCAGCACACCGAGCAAATCCTCCAGTGGATAACGGACATACGCGCCATTCCCGGCCTCCTGATCCGCAGGTATCCACCACAAACGCAGCAACCCCATTACGTGATCGATCCGCAATGCCCCGCACTCCGCCATATTCGCCCGCAGCAAATCAATAAATGGCTGATAGGCACGGGCTTTCATTTCATGTGGATCAATGGGTGGAAGGCCCCAATTTTGCCCCTGCGGCCCGAGGATATCCGGCGGGGCGCCGATGGTTGCTTTCAGGCAATACAGCGCCGGATCCGACCAGGTTTCCGCCCCGCCCTGCGCCACGCCAACGGCCAGATCACGGTACAAGCCGATGGGCATTTTCAGCCCGACACTGCGCTGATAGCATTCAGAAAACTGCAAATGCGCCAGCCATTGCTGCCACTGATAAAACTCAACTTCGCTGGCGTAGCGTTCACTGAACTCCGTCACGTCAGCACTTTGGGCATCGCGATAGGCTTGCGGCCACACCGGCCAGCCCCACTGGCCCAAATCCAGGTCCCGCAGATGCACATGCAGCGCGTCAAACAATGCCTGTTGCCGCAGACTGTCACCGCCCACTTCGACGAAACGCCGGAATTCCTGCTTACGCGGACTGTTTCCCGGCAGCTCACAAAACAGCGGCCAGGCGAGTTTCAGCGCTGCGGATTTCAGCGCCATGACCAGCGGGTAATCGACATAATCAGTGCTTCTGGCCTGCAATAACGCATCATGCGTTTCTATGGAATTCCACCATGTTTGCGCAGCAGTGCTGGCGGTAAATTCTTCGACGGCGTTCACGTCGATATAGGCCAGATTAAGCCAGCGACGGGACGACGGACTGTATGGGCTGGCACTTTGCGGATTCGCCGGATACAGCGAATGAATGGGGTTCAGCCCGACGAACGCCCCGCCACGCTTTCCGACTTCTTCGACCATTTTTTTCAGGTCGCCGAAATCACCCACGCCCCAGTTATTTTCAGAACGCAGCGTGTAAAGCTGGACCGTCGCGCCCCATAGTTTTTTGCCCGCCAGCAGTGCGGGCGGTTCAAAACAGCGCGGCGGGACGACGATAATCCGGCACGACCAGACGTTATCATTTTGCGCTAACGTCAGCTGATGATAACCGGCGGGCAGCGCTGCGCCGAGGTTCAGCACTTTGCCTGCCTGAATCTCACCCTGCGATTGTTCGCCATTTTCCCGGATCAGTTGCCAGCTGAATGCACCGCTGACTTCCGGCGTCAGCAACACCTTTTTTCCTTGCGTAAAGACTTTGACTGGCGGCACCGGCGTAACTTCAGGCACAGACGTCGGATCACGTCCCATCGCCGCCAGTAAAGCTGCCCGAGTGTCATCGGATACTGTTTCGACGTCATCGGTCATATTGATAAAACTGTCTAAAATCCCAGCCCGTCGGGCTGCCTCAACGAGTTGCTTATCCTCCATGTCTGCTCCTATCGTTTGGCCTGCCAGATACGCTGCTGGTAATCGCGGATGGAACGGTCAGCGCTGAACATGCCGACGCGCGCCGTATTCAGCAACGTGCGGCGTGTCCATTCATCAGCATTGCGGAACAGAGTATCGACCTGTTTTTGCGCTTCACAATAGTCCGCAAAATCCGCCAGCACCAGATAGGGATCGCCGCCATCGAGCAGGCTGTGAAGCATCAGGTCAAAGGCTTTCTTATCGCCATTAGCGTAAAAACCGCTGGCCAGCTCGTCGAGTATTGCTTTGAGATGTTTATCTTTTTTCACCAGCGCTTTTGGCTTGTAGCCTTTTTTCAGCCGGGCTTTCACTTCATCGACGGTCAGGCCAAAGATAAAGATGTTGTCCTCGCCGACCTGTTCGGCAATTTCGACGTTTGCCCCGTCGAGCGTGCCGACGGTCAGCGCGCCGTTCAGCGCCAGTTTCATATTCCCGGTACCCGAAGCCTCTTTGCCTGCGGTAGATATCTGCTCTGAAACATCCGCAGCCGGGATCATCAGTTCAGCCACCGAGACACAATAATCGGGAATGAACACCACTTTGATGCGATCGGCGACGATCGGATCGTTGTTGATCTTCTCCGCCACCTGATTGATCGCATAGATAATATTTTTAGCGAGGTAATAACCGGGCGCGGCTTTGGCACCGAACAGGAAAACACGCGGCACGATATCGAGTTTCGGGTTATCGCGGATCTGGCGATATAAGGAAAGAATGTGCAGCAGATTGAGATGCTGACGTTTGTACTCGTGCAGACGTTTAATCTGCACATCGAAAATCGCGTCCGGATTGAGCCTGATCCCCATGCGATGCCAGACGTATTCCGCCAGCCGCACTTTGTTGTCATGCTTAATTTTGCGGTACTGCTTACAGAATTTTTTGTCTTTAACGCCGTCTTCCAGACCTTTCAGCAGATCCAGATTGCTTACCCAGCTGTCGGTTTTCAGACGCTCATCAATCAGCGCGGAAAGCGCCGGATTACACTGTTTCAGCCAGCGACGCGGCGTGATGCCGTTAGTCACATTGTGGAATTTTTGCGGCCACAGCTGGTGATATTCCGGGAACAAATCTTTTACCACCAGATCTGAATGCAGTGCCGCCACGCCATTTACGGCAAAACCGGCGACGACGCAGAGATTCGCCATACGCACCTGTTTGTCGTGATGCACAGCCAGCTTTGCCCAGACAGCCTCATCGCCCGGCCACTCTTTGCTGACCAGTTTTTTAAAGTTAGCGTTGATCTGTTTGATTATCTGGAAATGGCGCGGCAGCAGACTGCGCACCAGCCGCTCGTCCCAGGTTTCCAGCGCTTCCGGCATCAGCGTGTGGTTAGTGTATGCAAACGTGCGGCTGGTAATGTGCCAAGCGTCATCCCAGCTCAGCTGATGCTCATCGAGCAGCACGCGCAGCATTTCAGGAATGGCGATGGTCGGGTGAGTATCATTGAGCTGGATAACTTCATAGTCCGGCAGTTCACTGATTTTGCGGCCAAGAAAATGATGACGCCGCAGAATATCGGCCACAGAGCAGGCGCACTGAAAATACTGCTGCATCAGACGCAGGCGTTTACCGGCCTGATGGTTATCGTTCGGGTACAGCACTTTGGTGAGTTTGGCGGCTTCGACGCCCTGCTGTTCCGCTTTCAGAAACTCGCCGTCATTAAACTTTTCGAGATCAAACGGATGTGGATGTGTGGCTTCCCATAAACGCAGCGGCTGCGTGATGCCGTTGCGATAGCCCATCACCGGCAAATCCCAGGCCTCACCGCGCAAGGTGAATTCCGGTTCCCAGCGCGAAACGCCTTGTTCGTTTTTCACGACTTTACCGCCGATGCCGACACTGACCGCCAGCGAACTGTTATGGCGGAACCACGGGTATTCGTTGCGGTGCCAGTCGTCCGGCGACTCTTTCTGTTTACCATCGACAAAGCGCTGGCGGAATAAACCGTACTGATAATTCAGGCCGTAACCGATTCCGGGCTGCCCGACCGAAGCCATTGCATCAAGATAACAGGCCGCCAGCCGTCCCAGCCCACCGTTGCCCAGTGCGGGGTCGATTTCTTCTTCCAGCAGGTCTGTCAGATTGATATCAAACTGTTCCAGCGCTGTGGCAATTTTTTCGTACCAGCCGAGGTTAATCAGGTTGTTGCCGGTGAGACGCCCGACCAGAAACTCCATCGAGATATAGTTAACGTGGCGGGTGATTCTTTTGCTTTTGCTGCCGCCGGTGTCATTTTGCGGCGGTAACTGTTCAGCGACGGCGGCACTGACCGCGTGCCACCACTGATGCCGGGTCATATCTGAGGCTGAAGTGAGTCCGAATGCTTGCCACTGGCG
This sequence comes from Rahnella bruchi, assembly GCF_003614975.1. Lineage (GTDB taxonomy): Bacteria > Pseudomonadota > Gammaproteobacteria > Enterobacterales > Enterobacteriaceae > Rahnella > Rahnella bruchi. The sequence goes on from NZ_QZWI01000019.1 coordinate 97,040, forward strand.
GGTGAGCGCCGCCAAAAAAACATCCTGCTTGAACGTGTTCTTCGACATAGGGCAGTCTCTTTTCTGTCTGATGGGACGGAATGCTTCCGTGAGAAAAAGTGTGATCTCGCTATCTATGTATAAACCCTATGCTGGAAAAATGCTCACTTCGGGGATGAGGAAAAATGCATGAAATCATGTCGTAGGGAGGGAAGAGAGGCCCTTAAAACCCCCTCCCAGCCTTCCCCCTTCGCAGGGGGAGGAGCAAGGACTCGATCGGCTCCCTCCCCTGCGAAGGGGAGGGTTGGGGT
>NZ_QZWI01000020.1 GCF_003614975.1 Rahnella bruchi
GGCGGCGGTGATAACGGCGGTGGTGATAACGGCGGTGGTGATAACGGCGGTGGTGATAACGGCGGTGGTGATAACGGCGGCGGTGATAACGGCGGCGGTGATAACGGCGGCGGTGATAACGGCGGCGGTGATAACGGCGGCGGTGATAACGGTCCAGATATCGAGGTTTTGAGACCTGAAGGAGGCGCATACACAGCCAACCTTTATGCTGCCGACAACATGTTCAGTGCGCCGCTTAGTGATCGCTTAGGAGAAACAGAATATACCGATAACATCTCTGGGGAACAAAAACTTACCAGTCTTTGGATGAAAAACACAGGTGGACACACACGTTTCAATGATAACAGTGGCCAGCTCAGAACCCGCAGCAATAGATATTCCCTTTTGTTGGGCGGAGACCTGGCAACTGGATCATCTCAGGAAGGTAGTGCATGGCGTACAGGTGCTCTGGTTGGGTATGGTAATAACCAAAGTAACACATTATCCAAAGAATCAGGATATAACGCTAAAGGTCAAGTGAATGGCTATACCACTGGAATCTACGCGACCTGGTATGCAGACGGGAACAGTGAGCAAGGCGCTTATATTGATGGTCTGGTGCAATATAGTTGGTTTACTAACAGTGTAAGAGGTGAAGAGCTCCAGGAAGAAAAATATAATTCGAAAGGATTACAAACTACACTGGAAACGGGATATGTTTTCGCGATGGGTGGGGTAAATGGTGATAATGATTTAAATTGGTATCTACAGCCTAAGGCTAGTGTTGCATGGTCAGGAATTAAAGCTGATCAACATAAAGAGAATAACGGCACAATAGTGCAAGGCAACGGCAATGACAATGTATCCTCTAAACTTGGGTTAAAGGTATTTCTCAAAGGACACAGTACGTTAGACGATGGGAAGAATCGCAACTTCAAGCCATTTATAGAAACAAACTGGATCCATAATACACAAACTCGCGGTGTATCTATGGATGGAGTAGAGATAAGTCAGGCCGGCTCCCATAATATTGGAGAAGCACGAATAGGTGTAGAGGGCCGACTTACCCCTCAGTTTAATTTAACTGGGTATGCTGGTCAGCAGATCGGTGATTCAGGTTACTCAGATACCTCAGCAGTTATTGGTATCAAGTACAGTTTCTAACCCGCTTATCGTTAGGCGTGAAATTGATACTATGCAGTTTCACGTCTAATCGGCTATAACCACAATATCAGAGTCTCAATCTCCGGTAATCTTTACCGGGGATGTCAATATATCCGTCGGTAATTTGCTGATATTTGTGACCAAGTAACGTTCGGGCAAACACTCCTTGCTCACGGTACAGCCTTTCAAAAAGCTAGCATTGTTTCCTAAAGTACGATCGATTTCCCCCGATGCCCGCCCCTATCTGCTGTAGGTAAGCCTGTTCAAAAAAAGGCTTACCGTACTATTTTTTGGCGAGTACACGGGACTCAAAGAGGATGGCTAAGGTAATCAATAACCGATATCACGCATGGAATGCATGTTCGAATAATCTGCTCATAGGCCAATTGTAAGTATCCCACCAAAACGGCCCATTCACTTATAGAGATCTTCCGACATACTATTTATGTCCCCGAGGAGATCGCTATGCGTAAAATCCGTTTCACCGAGCACCAGATCATCGCCGTCCTGAAATCAGTCGAAGCTGGCAGGACCGTCAAAGATGTGTGCCGCGAGGCCGCTATTTCCGAAGCCAGCTATTACAACTGGAAGGCGAAATATGGCGGGATGGAAGCCGCTGACATCAAAAAGATAAAGGCTCTTGAAGACGAGAATCGTCGTCTGAAGCAGATGTTTGCCGATCTGAGTCTGGAATGCCGGACGCTGAAAGACGTCATCGAAAAAAAGCTTTAAAACCAGCGATAAAGCGTGAGCTCGTCAGCTATCTGACCACGCAGTTTACGATGAGCATACGCCAGGCATGCAGGACGTTATCGCTGAGCAGGACGGTGTTTCGTTATCAACCAGATACACGACGTGTTGAAGCGGTGATCCAGAGGTTGACCGAGGCAGCTGAACGCTATCCCCGCTACGGATTTAATAAGCTTTTTCAGGTCCTTAGCAGGCAGGGTCACGTCTGGAACCACAAGCGTCTATACCGGATTTACTGTCTGCTAAAACTCAATTTTCGTCGTAAGGGTAAACAACGCCTGCCGGTGCGCAATCCGGCTCCGCTGGCAACGCCGGAAGCACGGAACCAAAGTTGGTCGATTGATTTTATGCACGACGCGCTGACATGTGGCCGACGTTTTCGGACTTTCAATGTTGTCGATGATTTTAACCGTGAAGCTCTGGCTATCGAAATTGACCTTAATATCCCGGCGTAGCGGGTCGTGCGGGTGCTAGACAGAATAGTAGCAAACCGTGGATATCCACTGAAGATGCGGATGGATGACGGGCCGGAACTGGCTGGGTGTAAGGATTCGTGCGTAAATGTGTAAGATCCCCCGCCAACCCTTGCCATGCCTGCACTATCAGAATTTAACGTCATAGCTTGCAGGTTGGGGATGACGCTCTTTCACCTCGGATAAACCAAAGCGATTGATATGATGGGTACGGTATGGACTAAATGCGGCCAAAAGTTCGGGGGTTAAAACCATCCCCTCAGCTTCCAGCTCTTTCAGTACCTGTGTTAACGTCTGGCAGTTGTGGAAAATCACAAGGTTAGCGACCAAATGATTATATTTTATTACCTTCAGTTGTTCATCTCGTGCGTTCTCCGTGATTTTATCGGCCCCAAAATGAACCCATTGGGTGAACTGGTTAAAACCTTCACATTTATTTTGCGCGGCCTGAATAACACGGCGCAATTCGTCATCGCCAATATATTCCAGCAGGAACAACGTTCTGATCGTCCGACCAAGCTCGCGAAATGCAAAGTACAGTTTATTTTTTCGACTGGCGGTGCCCAGTTTTCGCAGAATAGTTGAAGGCGAAAGCCGCCCAGCCCTGATGGATTGGGCAACCTGCAACATATCGGGTAAGTGGCAGGAAATTAGCGCCCAGTCTATGGCCTCTTTACTGAACAGCGTCTCGATATGTTGATAAATTTCATCTGGTGTAGCTTTAAACCATTTTAGGTCTTTCCAGTTCCGGACTCTGGGCATCAGTTTAATGCCTAACAGGAAAGCCAGCCCGTAAACGGGCGCACTCTGCGCCTGCGTATCGCCGTGTAAAATATCGGGCTGAATATCTGAATTATTTTTGGTGAGCCCATCCAGAATGTAGATCGCTTCCCACGCGCCGCACGGAATAAAATGCGAAAATAAGGCAATATAAGTATCACTGACGTGATAATAAGCAATGCCTCCATAACCGCCATAGCGAATATGCCGTTCGGATAACAGGTTGTTTTCATACAGATCCCACTGAGTTCCGTCAGCAGCAACCCGTTTGGTTTCCCCCCAATACCGGGGCAATTGGAACTGGTTATAACCATTAATTATGTCAATCGTTGCTGCCTCCAGCTTTTCTGTCGTCACCTGCCTCTGATCAACAAACGAAATTTGCCGGGCACTGATATCGGCGATAGTGCGGGATGTCTGCATCGGCCCAAGGCCTGTAGCATAAGCAAAGGTTGTGATGATTTTTCGGCGCGTCGATTTTTTTAATTTTCCCTTATGTCCACTCAGTGGGCCAATATGCTTATCCCAGTGAAGCCATTCCTACTTCGCCATTTTGCCAAACCTTTTCTACCCTTTAAATTTCCGAGTAAGCGTATTCTTGGATTCAACTTTGATGGTAGGCCAACGATGATGGCTAGAGGAGTTAACCGGTTTTTAGATTCAAGCGGAGCCGCATATGCATGTGAGCTCGGTCGCCTTGCTCACGAACTTATTTCAGAAAGTGGAGGGGCGTTAATGCATCGATTGGAATGTCTATATGATGAAATTTTAATCGATGAAGTGCAAGATCTTAGCAGTCATGACTGGGAGATTATCGATGAGTGTCTTCGTTCATCGGTTGACATTCGAATGGTTGGTGATATTCGCCAATCTGTACTCTCGACTAATCCACGTAGCTCAAAAAATAGAAAATATGCCTATGCAGAAGTAATAAGCTGGTTCCGTGAACGCCAAGCCAAAGGGCTTATAAATATTACCGAGAGTGCCACGACATGGCGTTGCCATCCCGCGATTGCTGCATTCTCTGATACTATTTTTTATAAAAGCTGGCGGTTTCCTGCAACGGACTCTAAGAACGAGATAATTACAGATCATGATGGTGTATTCCTAGTACCTAAAAGGCACGTTGCTGATTATGTTGCCAAATATCAGCCTCAGTGTTTGCGCAATACGGCCAGTTCGGGCAAAGAGTTTCATCTTGACTTCATGAATTTTAAAATTTCGAAGGGTTCAACACATGAGCGGGTACTCATCGTGCCTACTGCTGGGATCCTGAAGTTTATTCAAACTGGCGATCCTCTGGAACCAGGACCTGCAGCAAGTTTTTATGTCGCAGTCACAAGGGCGAAACAGAGTGTAGCTCTTGTAGTTGATAGTCCTGGCAACTCATTACTTCCATATTGGCAACCATAAACTCATATATTGATATAGCCAGTGGCATGACGCTTGATTTCGGCAGCGTAGATGTGGCAAGGGCTAGAGCGTGATCTTACACATTTACGTATGAATCCTTACGCCTAGCCTAGCTACGACGCGCGAGTGAGCCAAGTCATTTCCTGAACGATGACATCGCACTTAAGCAGCTAGGTCGGTTACCCCTCCTAGAAGACATTGAAAGTCTGGTACTGCAAGTATCAGCAGCGTCTAGATCTTCCGATGGGCTACCGTGTTGCAGCCTGGTACATAGAAAATGAGTCAGGCGCGTCACTCCAGCGTCCAGAGTTAATGAGATTGTTAAAAGAAGTAGATAAGGGGGATGTCATTCTTATCGAGCAGGTTGACAGGCTTTCATGAAAAGCAACTGGCAGTAGTGAGTCTTGATTTACCGACTAGCCATATGGCTTTGAGCGGGAAGGGTGGCAGCGACTTCACTGGGGCAATGCTCAGGGCAATCAATGGCATGATGTTGGACATGCTGATCGCTGAGAGAATTACCCGGTATATCGCCGGCGACAGAATGAAAGTAAAGCGGTCAGTAACATTCGTCACTGCCGCCTTCCCGCGTCATAAATTGTTCAAGCGTCAGGCTGTAAAGAAGATGATTAATTTATAATATCGTGAAATATTGCCTCTATATTATTTCCGTCAATGTCAGTCAAAAATGCTGCGTAATAACCTGGGTAATAGGCGGGTCTGTAACCCGGTTCTCCGTTATCATAACCACCTGCTGCGAGGCCTTTGGAATAGAAATCCTGAACTGCTCTCTTATTTTCAGCACGCAGAGCGATGTGTATTTTTCCACTATTAGATTCGCCTTCGGCTAACCATAGCTGGGGAGCATTTTTTCCATAACCTACTCTCCTTGTATTATCCTCACCGGTTTCAAACAGCTTCGCATATCCCAGCGCAGATAAAACAGCATCATAAAATTTAACGGATTTCGCATAATCTTTTACATTAAATTGAATATGATCAAACATAAAGCCTCCATTAAGAAATAGGTTAACAATTGGTTTTCATCTCTTAGCGCGCACTGTCTATCATGGCACCGCCATCCGGTGTGAGAGTGTAACCGGTAAGAAATTGTGCATCCCGGCTCGCCAGAAAAAGTACAACAGGCGCGATATCTTCTTCAGCTGAACCATACCGACCCAGGGCATTGCCTGGAGGAGGGACGCTGACGTCGTCTCCCCACGTTTTGGCGACTGGTAACACGTTGTTCACCGTAATTTTGTCAGCTGCCCACTCCCTTGCTGCAGTGCGCGTGAGGGCCCGGACAGCCTCTTTTGCCATGTTGTACGGCGCATATCCCTCCATACCCAGTACACCTGCTATTGAGCCAAAGTTAATAACGCGACCCTCACTGCTCTTCTTCAGCCATGGATAGCAATACTGCATTATTCGCAGATAGGACACCGGCCCCATATCAAAATTACGCTGCAGTTGTTCTACGGATAAATTAAGAACAGTGGACTGTGGCACGGTCGGGTCAAAGGCGTTGTTAACCAGAATATCGACACCCCCGAATGTCTTCACCGTCTGTTCTACGGCCGCTTTGATCTGGTCATCAATGCTCATGTCGCACACAACTGCGAGCGCAGACCCGCCGGCAGCGTTAATGCTCCCGACAACCTTTTCAACCTCACTTGCAGTCCTGGATACTACCGCCACCTTAGCGCCCTCTGATGCCAGCAGCATTGCGATGGCACGGCCTATACCCCGGCTTGCTCCGGTTACAATAGCAACTTTTTCATTGAGTCGGTTCATGGACATTCCTCTCATATTTAATGGGATCACGGGTGATTAACGACAATTTGTGGATAGGGTGAAGGAATCTCTCTTACTGAATTTTGCGTGGCAAATGACGCGGCAAACAATACAAGCCCCACTAAGGCAGGTAAGGCGCCGGCTGGTTTTTTGACACCTAAATGAGCTAGAGCGGACAGTAACAGATGATAGAAAATGCCCGCATATGCTAAATCGCTCAGGAAAATGCTATAACGCGACACAATGGCAATGACAGCGAGAACCTTCAACACGATAAGCAGGGGATGCAGATAAACAGGATACCCAAAGTCAGCCAGCGTCTGACGTACCCATCCGGCCTTCACAACATATAATGTTGCTGAAGTCACATACAGCAGGGCCAGGAGGGCAGTGCTTATCCAGTAAATTAAAATTTCAGTCATGCAGAATTACCTTCCGTTAATCTAAATTGTCGACCAGTGAGAGAATGTGGCCTAAGATGAAATTTGACAAGTAGGATGAAATAAAGGTGGTTAGTATGGAAAAACATACCAATGAGGGTAATGAAGTTAACATGCATGAAGAAATGCGCCGCGCGTTCAATTTACTGTCCGGGAAATGGAAGCTGGAAATCATGTGGTTGTTAAATCAGCGCATTTATCGCTTCGGAGAGCTGCGCAAAGCGATCCCGGGAATAACCCAGCACATGCTGACAGCCCAGCTCAGGGAACTTGAAAACGATGGACTGGTATCCAGAACCGTATTTGCGGAGGTTCCGCCACGGGTCGAATATGAAATCACAAACAAAGCGCGCGGACTCGGCCCCACCATGGAAGCACTCACAGCATGGTGGCTAGAATATGGTGATACTGTTCCGGCAAAACCGGCAGGGCGTGGGCGTCGCGCTTCTGCGGAAAAAACAACCTGCTAATCTTTTATATACACTCAACAATAAACGACGGGATGTTCCAGTCGTTTATTGTTTTAGTGCTAAAGGGGGCGTTGCGGATTTGTAGTATTGGCCTCTCGCAGTGATGCTATGTCTTTTTTGGGCGGTACGCCAAAGAAGCGACTGTACTCACGGCTAAACTGAGACGGGCTTTCATAGCCCACTTTGTAGGAGGCGGTGGAAACATCAAGATGCTCATTTAACATCAGGCGCCTGGCTTCATTCAAACGCAGCCACTTCAGATATTGCAGCGGACTCATTGACGTGAGCTGCCTGAAATGCTGGTTGAATGTTGGCGTACTCATCTGCACCCGGTCGGCGAGTTCGTCCACCCGTATAGGATCGGCATAATGCAGTTTAAGCCAGTCTATCGCTCGGGCTATTCTGTGACCCTGACTGTCAACAGAGGCTATCTGCCGCAGCTTGGCCGCCTGATCGCTCTGCAGAAGCCTGTAATGTATTTCACGCTGAAACAAAGGGGCCAGGACAGGAATTGCTTCAGGTTCATCCAGTAACTCAAGCATCCGGCTAAATGATTTTAATAGTGAGGATGATGCCGTACCGATTCCTACACTTGAGCTGACTCCGCGATCTCGCCTTGGTGGCAATACGCCCTGTGCAATCAACTCCGCTACAATCCGTAAATCAAGCTTCATTGTCATGCCGAGACACGAGGCTTCTCTGCTTGCCTCAACCACTTCTGAGTTAGCAGGCAGGTCCAATGAAGTGATTAAAAAGTGCGAAGTATCATATCGATAGGGTGCTCCACCAATCCAGACATGTTTTGCCCCGCGGGCGACAATTACAACGCTTGGTTCAATCATGCACATAACGGGATGAGCGGGTTCATCACGTCGGAAAAAAGTCAGCCCATTGATAGACGTCGCAAAATCTCCTGTTCCCTTTGAGTGCTGGTCAATAGTTTGAACAAATCCGGCAAGCAGTGCCTCGTGTTCATGGTTCATCAGTGGTTGTGTGGTCATTTATATAGATTCCTCCTGCTTGCATATTATCTTCCCTCCCCTGCCGGAACCACATTATTTATTAATATTCATCGGATCAGGCAAGTAATCCAGTCAATCACGCTAACTAATAAAACAATAACATTGGAAAATACAAGTGCGGGGAAAATGAACAAACTAACTTGCCTGTGAGAAACGTTAGCTTTGTAACGAATAACCTTCCCCGATAAATGCTCAGGGAAGCGGCTCATGAAAGGACCAAGTGGAGAAAATTGACGATGAATCCTGTTTACGATTTTAGCGGCCAGGTTGCTTTAGTAGTCGGAGCCAGTACCGGGATCGGTGCCGCCACCGCCCGTGCTTTTGCGCAAAGTGGTGCAAGTGTGCTTCTGGCTGATGTTGACGGCGAGGCGGTTATCGCGCTTTCAAGGCAGCTTGAGTCAGAGGGGTATTCTGCCACCGGGTTGGCCTGTGATGTAACAGTAGAGTCGCAGGTTGCCTCAGTGGTCAGAAGAACCGTCGAAGTTTATGGTCGCCTTGACTTTGCCTATAACAACGCGGGCGTACAGGCCCCCTCGAGTGATTTTGCTGAACTGCCTGCGGATGAGTTTGACCGGTTGGTTGCGATTAATCAGCGCGGGATTTGGGCATGCATGAAACATGAACTTTGGCAAATGCGATCGCAGGGGTACGGTGCCATCGTGAACTGTGCTTCAGTCGGCGGGTTAGTTGGTCAGCCAAATCTGGCTCCTTATAACGGAACGAAACATGCGGTACTTGGGATGACGAAAGGTGCGGCCCTTGAGTATGCCGCACGCGGTATTCGTATAAACGCGGTATGCCCGGGCACAGTTAATACCCCGATGGTGGCAACGATGATGGAAACCCAAAAAGAAGCCATGGAAGACATCATGATCCGCCAGGTAATAAATCGCCTTGGAGAACCGGAAGAGATAGCTGCTGCGGTCTTATGGCTTTGCAGTCCGGGGGCCAGTTTCGTGGTAGGCATTGGCTTACCGGTTGATGGGGGTTTTACCGCTAACTGACAGGTGATGAGTTGCCTGCATCATGGTGAAAATGTTGGATATCAGGCCATTATAAGAGCCTGCACAGCCGGAGGAAAAATGGTACAGGATTTCTTTCATCTGAGCATCGCCACTCGAGATCTTAACAAAAGCATCCGCTTTTACGAAGCACTTGGGTTGGCGGTGATTAAAGACTTCGGTGACGTTGAGGAAGAAGGTATTGCAGAAGCATTCTGCTTGCCAGCCAGTCATCTAAAAGTGGTTTATCTTGCCCCTCCCGACGGGAAATCAGGTCTCTTTATTGACCTTGTTGAATGGGTTGCTCCGGTATCGCCTGGAGAGGCTTATGCAGTCGCACACCACACAGGGCTGAATCGGTTTGCGCTGCGCGTAACTGATCTTACTAACACTGTGCGGAAATTACAGGAAAGGGGACTGATTTTTCTGACCGAGGAACCAAAGCAGTTTGGCGCCAACGTCCGATGCATCGTCATTAAGGATCCCGATGGTGTTTTCGTTCAACTTATCGAGATTTCTTAATACGTCCAGAGCCTCTGGACACATAGCGTAACTAAATAAATGCAGTACATATCACTACAACTGGGTCCGTCATGTCAGCGGTGCTGCTGACGGAAAAATCGATTAAAGGATAAAGCCATGAAAAGAATTTTGTTAGCCTGCGGGCTTCTCGTTTCTTCATTTGCCTCCCTCGGAGCCGACATGTCGCGCGGGGCAGATAATTTTTATAAAAGTGACAAAGTGGTGGCAGAAAAAGTCACGTTTCTCAATCAATACAAGATGAAAATCACAGGTAATCTGTACATCCCAAAAGGGGTCGATCCTAAAGCGAAAAATCCTGCCATCATTGTTGGTCATCCGATGGGCGCAGTGAAAGAGCAAAGTGCAACCCTCTATGCACAAAAGCTTGCTGAGCAAGGATTTGTCACCCTGGCTATCGATTTGTCTTTCTTTGGTGAAAGCGAAGGCCAGCCGCGCAATGCCGTCTCCCCGGAAATGTTCACTGAATCCTTCAATGCGGCAGTTGACTACCTTGGAACACGCCCGTTTGTTGACCGCAATCGCATTGGGGTTATCGGCATCTGTGGCAGCGGCAGTTTTGCCATCAGTGCAGCCAAGATCGACCCGCGCCTGAAAGCCATTGCGACTGTGAGCATGTACGACATGGGCTCGGTCACACGAAACGGTATTCGCAAGGGTCTTTCGCTTGAACAGCGTAAAGCAATGATTGCCGCAGCGGCAGAGCAACGATATGTAGAATTTACCGGCGGTAAAACCAAATGGGTAGATTACCTGCCAGTGAAATTACCGGCCGATGCGGATCCGACTCGCCGTGAATTCTATGACTACTATCGTACGCCACGCGGTCAGGTTGTGCCTAAAGGCACGACTGTAGAACAGTCGCAGAACCGTCCTATTTCAAGCGAGGTGAAGTTTAACAACTTCTATCCGTTTGAGGATATTGAGACGATCTCGCCACGTCCGATGTTGTTTATCACCGGATCTGAAGCGCACTCCAGAGAGTTCAGCGAAGATGCCTACAAACGTGCAGGTGAGCCTAAAGAACTCTTCATCGTGCCAGGGGCAGGCCACGTCGACCTCTATGACCGCGTTGACCTTATCCCCTTCAACAAATTGACGGAATTCTTTAAAACCAATCTGAAATAATTTCAGTTGGTAGCTCCTAATCCCCTGCCTGATTGTACCGGCAGGGCTCTCCTTATCAACAGAAGAGTGACTTATGAAAACCTATGCTTTTGCTGCCCTTTCAGCGGACAAACCGCTGGTTCCGTTTTCTTTTGAACGCCGTGAAACCCGCCCGAATGACGTTGTGATTGAAATCCTCTATTGCGGTGTTTGCCATTCAGACCTTCATACGGCGCGTAATGATTGGGGCTGGACAAATTTCCCTATTGTAGTCGGCCATGAGATTGTCGGTCGTGTACTCAGTATCGGTGCTGACGTAACCCGACATAAGGTCGGCGATCATGTCGCTGTGGGTACGATGGTAGACAGTTGCCAGCATTGCGATCAATGTCATAAAGGTGAAGAACAGCTTTGTCGTGAAGGCAATACGCAAACCTTCGCAGGCGCTGACCGCATAACCGGCGAACCTACCATGGGCGGATACGCAAAACATATCGTGGTACGGGAAGAATTCGTTCTGAATGTTCCTGCGGGTCTTGATCTGGCTAAAACTGGACCGTTGTTATGTGCTGGCGCCACCACTTATTCACCGTTGCGAACCTGGAATGTCGGCCCTGGAAGTCGTGTCGGTGTGATTGGCATGGGCGGGCTAGGGCACATGGCCATCAAACTGGCTGAAGCCATGGGGGCTCGCGTGACGGTGCTGAGTCGTTCGCCGGCAAAGGCGCAGGATGCAAAAGCGCTTGGCGCTGATGCATTTCTTGTGTCCAGCGATAAAGTGGCAATGGAGCAGGCAGCCTCTTCCTTTGACTTGATCATTGATACGGTCCCGGCCAAGCACGAACTCGACCCGTATCTTCCCCTGCTGGATATTGACGGGACATTGTGCGTCGTTGGTCAGATTGGACCACTGGCTGAAATGAGCAGCATTCCGCTCCTCCTCGGCCGCCGGCGCGTGGCCGGTTCCGCCATCGCTGGTATTGAACAAACGCAAGAAATGCTGGAGTTCTGTGCTCGCAAGAATGTGCTGCCTGAAGTCGAAATGATCCGCATGGACCAGATCAACGAAGCGTTTGACCGCCTTGAGCGCTCTGACGTGCGGTATCGCTTTGTAATTGATATGGCCACGCTGGAACAGCCTCAGGCGGAGAATGCGCTCAGTTAGAGGCAGGGATGAACGTTCCTGTCGGAGAACGGAGTTTCCGGCAGGAAAAATACCACGGAGATATATTGATGAAAATTGGGATACTCGGTGCCGGCAGAATGGGATCAACCATAGGCACTGTCTTCGCAAGGCTTGGCCATGAGGTCATTTTCAGCTATTCCCGCAGTCAGCAAAAGTTGCAAAATCTTGCATTAACATCTGGCGGGCGGGCCTGCTCACCAGAGTATGCGGTGAAGCAGTCAAATATCCTCGTTCTGGCCGTTCACTGGACGCAGCTGGATGATGTGCTTTCGCAGGCGGGCGATTTACGCGGAAAAATCGTCATCAGCTGTACGAATCCGCTGAATATTTCAGACACCGAGCTGGTTGTTGCACATACCGATTCGGGAGCTGAAACCGTTGCCAGGAAATTACCCGGTGCACACGTCGTGGCAGCCTTTCAGGCAACGCCAAGTGAAGTGCTGCTGGAGGTATTTGAAGGGAAATACACAGCTCCCAGACCAAGTATGGTGTATTGCGGCAATGATCGGGAAAGCAAAAAGACGGTCCGGGAGCTCCTAAAACAGTTTGGCTTTGAACCGGTTGATGCCGGCCCGCTGAAACTGGCGCGCTACATTGAACCTTTCGCCATGTTGGCGACTGAGCTGGCTTACGGAACCCCCCATGGCCCCAAATGGGTTTACAACTTTGGCCGATACTCATAAGACGCACGACCAATTTTAATTAACCAGGAAATCTTGGTTTTTCTTTGCGAATTTTACAGGATAAAAGTATGAAAAAAATCATTCTGGGATTATCTCTGCTTTCATGTATTTCAGGCCTGCATGCACAGTCGCTTAAATTGACCAGTACAGATGTCAGGCAGGGGGAGCAGGTTAAAGACGCATATGTATTAAACGGCTCGGGCTGTACCGGAAAGAATATTTCGCCGCAACTTTCATGGACCGGCGCACCAGCAGAAACGAAAAGTTTTGCAATAACCATGTTCGATTCGGATGCGCCGACAGGGAGCGGATGGTGGCACTGGTCGTTGGTTAATATTCCAAAAGAGATTAACAGCGTGGCCCGTAATGCTGGCTCTACCGATGGTAAAAATATTCCTGTCGGAGCCGTTCAGGGGCGTACCGATTTTGGCGGCCCTGGCTATGGCGGCCCATGTCCACCCGCAGGGGATGCAACCCATCATTACCATTTTAAAATATGGGCTTTGAAAGTAGATAAACTGCCAGTTGATAAGGATTCAGGGGGGGCGCTGGTCGGTTACATGCTTAACTCGAACAGTATTGCCAGTGCGGAGTTGGTTCCAGTCTCTGTGCGTCCAGCACAGTAACGGGTCAGGGCAGAGTCAGGTATCATGAAAAAACGGAACAAATATATGCTGATGATTGCATTGCTTGTCGCCGTTCTGACGGCCAGTGCATTTATTTGGCTGGCCATGCCTAAGTTCGGTGCCTCGCCTCAGGGCAACCGACTTCAGGCAGTCGAACGCTCTCCTCATTATGTGAATGGAGAGTTTCGCAATCTCCTTAAAACATCGGTTGATACCGGAAATACCAGTTTCTTTTCAAACATGTTGTCATTCATTGCTGATCGCAATCCGCGCCTGAAACCAGCAATTGCGGTACCGGTCATCCACACTAACCTAAAATCACTGCCTCGAGAACAAGATGTGGTGGTTTGGCTGGGTCATTCCTCTTTCTATATCCAGCTGGCCGGAAAACGTATTCTTCTTGACCCTGTTTTCAGTACTAACGCAAGCCCGTTGCCCGCCACGAATGTCGCATTTGATGGCAGTTCAGTTTATACAGCAGACGATATGCCCCCCATTGACGTTATGCTCATCACCCACGATCACTGGGACCATCTGGACTATCAAAGCGTGCTCGCACTGAGGCAGAAAGTTAAACAGGTGGTAGCCGGACTGGGCGTCGGTGCCCATCTTGCCCACTGGGGATATGCAGAGGATCGTATTCACGAAGCCGACTGGAATGACGACGTAGATATTCTACCCGGAGTAAAAATTCACGTTCTTACCGCGCGACACTTTTCGGGACGCTGGTTGACGCGTAATAAAACCTTATGGGTCTCCTTTGCCCTTGAAACTGCCCAGCAGCGTTTGTATTTCAGTGGCGACAGCGGCTATGGAGCACATTTTCGAGACATTGGGCAACGGTTCGGAAAATTCGACCTAGTTGCTCTGGATATGGGCCAATATGACCCTCGGTGGGCCAATATCCACATGTTCCCGGAGGAGGCGGCACAGGCAGCTGAAGATTTAGACGCGGTACGGCTTCTGCCCGCACATGTTGGACGCTTTAGTATTGCCGCCCATGACTGGGACTAACCGTTCAAGCGGATTGAACAAGCGGGTAACGGAGCGAATTTCCAGTTGGACACGCCTGTCATAGGCGAGGTTATCTGGCTTAACAGAAAAGAGCAGCATTTTAGAAAATGGTGGACAACGGAACCATAGTAAATGATCCTAAATATACGGGGTTTCGACTGGTAATAAACATATGCTCCGGCCATTTAAAACCAAGTCTAATTAACTTAAAAAATACATTATCAAGTGGGATTTACAATTCCAGTGCGGTTAATGCTATTTATGTTAAGTTAATCACAAGTTTTTTAGGTTAACGAGTTTTTCCTAGACGCACTGTCGCGAAACAGGTCATTTCATCTCATCCAGCGTGACCTCGTGTGCAACTTAGCATCCTTGCTCAGTGAAATTTTAATTATATTGTTTATGTCAGGATATAATTCACGTTTCGAGCAGGACTAGTTTGAGACAATGTTATGTGTACAAATGAGTGAATCTTGTCATTCTTATTTTAGTTTTCATGTAACTGCCGGTTACTATTTTCATTAGAGATACATTTTTAATATGCGTCGTTTAAGGAAGTAGTTCTTAAACATCATTATTGGATTTTAACAGCGATATTAATTATCTATTATTGCTCAGTATTTCAGTTTGAAACTAATGTGGGGGGTAGACCCTGTGTTGAATTGCGGTAATAACCAAAGTAGAAACCATATGGCCATATTCCTCTAAACGGCGGCGGCCCTTAAGCATCCTATAAACTGTGTCGATTAAAACTACGGTTTCAATACTCCTCAAATAAATGAAAAATCTAAGGTCGAATGGCGTGAACGTTTTCGATAGATGCCATGTTTAAGCGTGACGGTGCATAAAGAACTACAGCACCATTCCCTGATGCTGTAGTGAGAGGCAAATTACTGAGGTAATTTCTCAGTTCTTAGTTGTTTAACTTCCTCTTCTTCAAGGTCATCATACAGTTGCTGCAATTGCTCAGCCAGGATCAGTAGCAACACATAATTTGGGTTATTGTCATCCGGATTTTCAAGCATCACATTTACCAAAACACGAGAGCGATCGACCAGTTCTCTGGTAGAGGGATGTTCAAGTGAGAATTTCATAGATACCTCCAGAGGAGGCTGACGCGAGGAGGTTGGGAATTGAACATAGAGGTCAGCGTTCCGCATAATCATGAGAATACAAATAGCAGCAAAGCATTATTGCTACCGACACTCGTGATATTCGGAACGCCAATTCCGGCTGCAGTTTTGCTGCAGCGTGTAAACTGTACCGCAAATCGATGCTTAAAAACCATATGCTTAGCCTGTTTTTTGATTTTTTGACGCACTTGCGGCTTGAATACTACAAGGCCAACATAAGACTCTTTGACCGTGATGGATTCTTTAAGTGATTTAAAAATTTGAAGAACCTTCAAAAGTTCTCAAAGCTCGTCAGAGAAAATCATTGCTACGAAGGTATCCTTTGCTGATGCGATGAGTGTCGGGAGGTGGTATTCCATGAGAGAAGCTTTGCAGATAGCTGGCGGTAGACGAAGGGAGGACTATGGGGGAGGGTGATATTTTCCGCAGACTACTGGGTTACTAAAACGGAAAAGCAGACCGAAGTCATTGATGAAAAGCGGTAGTTGGACAGTTTTAAGAGATTTAAGTATTGTGCGGGGTTATGACCATCGGATTGAATAAAAAAGCCGCAGTCCTTTCAGGTGTGCGGCTTTATGTATTCCAGCATTACTTTCCAGAAACATCAATCATAAGCCACTTTGTGGTTGATATGATAAAACGTCGCGGTGGCAGCCATGACATGTTGTTCCTCTTTACCCGGTTTGTGCGATTCCACATTAGTAATGTGGTAGCCGACGGCACCTGCATCTAACGCTTTTTTGACAATCGCATTGTTGAGTTCTTCCATGGAGGTAGCCCAGGAAACCGTCGTTACACCAACAGCTTGCAGGGAGGCTATTTCACGATGTGATAATCCGCTGCGGATCAAAACAGGCTTAACAGACTTCGGATAAAATATGGATAAAACATCATTTACTAAGCCTTTCATGGAGTTATTCCTCAAGAGTTCAATGTCTGAATCGGGTATTACATTGCCGTCAATTAACCGGCACAACGTTAATAAACACCTTTTGATGTAACTATCCTTAGCTTTAATTGCTAATTTCTTGTTAAGAACACTTTCGCCACAATTAACACGATTTTAAATGAAGATATTTTCACTTCGTTACAGGTTAGGTGTTTTTGAAATGAATTCCCAAAAGGCGAATTAAACACGTCGTACCCATATTGCGACTTTATTACAGCGCATAGTCTTCCGGTAAGAAACGAAATGATGAATATTTTGGCCCGATGACGATATCGCGAAGCTGTCAGAATCGAAAACAGCGAGTCTTTTTGTGGCCATGTATTTCGTCAACATTTTAAAAATTGAAATACTTGATTTTGAAATGTAATGATTATCTATCTATTTGATTATAAGTCTATTTAACAGGGTTCTCTGTGACTGAGGTTTACTAGCTCTGTCCAAAAACGGACGTTGCCGCGGTCTGATAGCATCGTTATTATGCGGTTCGCAAAAAGGCCGGGCTTTCTGATAAATCATTTCTTAACTTTATTAATGATATTAACGGACAGATTAATATCATTACCTGGTGACTTATTTCGAAGTTCGGGACTGACAGCGTTATCTGTGCAGTCACTTTTCAAGCCGCATTCGCTCTTCCTCTTCCTTTGGTTCAGCGTTTCTGAGGGAAATGGTATGAAATTACTTAAAGATGAAGAAGCATTCAGAACCTGGATGACGGAAGATTATTTTAATTGTCATGGCGACATTCCTCCTGCTTTCGAAGCCGGAGAACTTGAAGGTGAAATCATTCGCCAGATGCCGGAAAACTACCCTTGTCTGGTTTTTGTTCTGGAGGATGTGATAAATAAAGAGCCTGAAGTCCTGCGTTTTGTGACTGACGAACAGGTCAGGGAGTGGGCGAAAATCATGGGTATCATTGCTTAGTGTGCCCTGGTAGACCGGATACTTCGCAAACAAAGTCATAATCACAGGATTATGCAATCCCGTGATTATAGTTGCTCTCAATACGTCAGAACCTATTTCCGGTTGCTCCAGACAGTTTGCACGTTACAGAATTCGCGTAAGCCGAAGTGGGAAAGCTCACGGCCATAGCCGCTTTTCTTTACGCCGCCGAATGCAACGCGCGGATCGGATGCGCTGTAACCGTTGATAAACACACCGCCAGTTTCCAGCTCATTAGTCATCTGCTCTGCCCGCATAAGGTCAGCTGTAAAGAGGGTCGCGCTCAGGCCAAAATCGCTGTCATTTGCCAGTTCAACGGCATGGTCTGCATCGCGTGCGACGGTAATGGCAGCCACCGGACCGAACAGTTCCTGACGGAATGCGGTCATTTCGGGTGTCACATTGCTTAAAATAGTCGGCGCATAGAAGTTACCGTTCCCGGCAATTTTCTCGCCGCCGAGCAGTAAGGTTGCACCTTCTGCGAGTGTGTCCTGAACTTGTTTGTCCAGCTCATCACGCAAATCATAACGCGCCATCGGGCCGATATACGTGGTGTCATCCAGCGGATCGCCCGTCACCAGCGCCTGAGTCGCGGCAACAAATTTTGCGGTAAAGGCATCCAGCACACCGTCCTCAACGATGAACCGCTTCGCTGCGGCACATACCTGCCCGGTATTTTGATAACGACCGGCAACCGCCGCTTTAACGGCTTCATCCAGATTTGCGTCATTGAGTACGATGAACGGGTCTGAACCGCCCAGTTCCAGCACACATTTTTTCAGTGATTTGCCAGCCAGTTCTGCAATCGCCGCACCGGCCCGAACGCTGCCCGTCACAGTAACGCCCACCACACGCGGGTCGGCAATCAGCTCTGCCACTGCCGGTGTGCCGACATTAATCACACCAAACGCACCTGCCGGAAACCCTGCTTTCAGCGAAGCTTGATTTACCAGATACGTAGTGCCCATCACATTCGGTGCCGGTTTTAACAGGAAAGTATTGCCCGCCAGCAGCGCCGGTACGGCACCGCGTAAAATCTGCCACACCGGGAAGTTCCACGGCATAATCGCCAGGATCATCCCGGACGGACGGTAGTGAATGTGCGCTTCGCCGTTATCGACCATGGTCGGTTCAGGGGCCAGCATTGCCGGACCGTTTTTGGCGTACCATTCGCATAAAGCCGCTGACTTTTCTACTTCAGCGCGTGCCTGTTTCACCGGTTTGCCCATTTCCAGAGTGATCATGCGGGCGATGTCTTCGCTGGCGGAGCGCAGCTCGGCGGCCAGATTGGCCAGCAGCATGGCACGCTGTGCGACGTCAGTTTTACGCCACTGCTTAAATGATGCGCTGCCCTGCGAAACCGCCGCTTCCAGCGCCAGCGTGGTGTCAAAAGGATATTCACCGATACGCTCGCCGGTAAACGGATTTTGCGAAATGGCATGTGTTTGTGAATCTGTCGTCGTCATTATTTATTCCTCGTTAAACCAGTGCGTTCAGAATAGAGGGTTGCAGGTTTTAATAAAAATGAATAAAAATAAGTAAACCGTTCACTTTTTGAGAAAGACTATGAATCTCTCCCAGCTCGAAATGTTTCGCGCCGTAGCTGAAACTGGCAGTATCAGCGCCGCAGCGCAGCGGGTGCACCGTGTTCCGTCAAACCTGACTACGCGCATTAAACAGCTTGAGGCAGAACTGGGCGTCGAGTTATTCATCCGGGAGAATCAGCGGCTACGTCTTTCGCCTGCCGGACGTAATTTTCTCGATTACAACAACCGAATCCTGGATTTAGTAGAGGAGGCACGGCTGTCTGTGACCGGAACCGAACCGCAAGGGATTTTCGCGCTGGGCGCGCTGGAAAGTACTGCCGCCGTGCGTATTCCGGCGTTGCTGGCACGTTATCATCAGCAATTCACCAAAGTTGAACTGGCGCTTAGCACCGGACCTTCAGGGGAATTACTGGATAAATTGATTGACGGGGAACTGGAAGCGGCGTTTGTCGACGGGCCGGTTTTGCATCCTGTGCTCGATGGTGTGCCGGTATTTCCTGAGGAGATGGTGATTGTTGCGCCACTGCACCACGCGCCGGTTAAGCGGGGTCAGGACGTGAACGGAGAGATTGTGTATGCGTTTCGCTCAAACTGTTCTTACCGGCGTCATTTTGAAAGCTGGTTTGCCGATGATGGCGCAGC
This sequence comes from Rahnella bruchi, assembly GCF_003614975.1. Taxonomy (GTDB): domain Bacteria; phylum Pseudomonadota; class Gammaproteobacteria; order Enterobacterales; family Enterobacteriaceae; genus Rahnella; species Rahnella bruchi. Next base: position 19,656 of record NZ_QZWI01000020.1, read on the forward strand.
GGCGGGAAAAATTTATGAGATGGAGTCGTACCACGGCATGCTGGCATGTGTCATCGCGGGTGGCGGGCTGGCACTGATGCCACGCAGTATGCTGGAAAGTATGCCCGGCAGCAGTACGGTGAGCATCTGGCCGCTGGCCGATAACTATCGTTATCTGACAACCTGGCTGGTGTGGCGGCGTGGGAACCTGACCAGAAATTTATCTGAGTTTGCGAAGATGGCCAGGGAACTGACAATCAGCCTTCAGCCACCTGCAAAATAATCTGCCAGTCGAGCGCCAGTTTCAGTGCAATACAGCCAGCACAAACGACAAAAATGGTTTTGAACATAACGTTAAGGGGTCTTATTTTGTGATTTAGATCTCATTTTACAGGCTGGCTTGTCTAATCGCTCCTTAAAAATGGTGCAGAAGATGCTTTTTCTAACCGGTTTTTTAGAAATGATTATTCAAAAAAGTGGAAAAGTTCGCTCGTAATGACCGGATTTTGACAAGTTTGTACATAATAGCAACACACTTTATTCACGCGCTGATACTATTAACAACGTGCGTAAATTGCGGTTAATAAAATTTTTCGGGTAATTTTTAAGGCTTTGAAGTGATTTATTCGTGAAAGTTTTAATTATGCAGCGGCAACAAGTTGTTATGAAATGGAGTATTAACAATTAATGCGAAAGAGTGTCGATTGCTGCCGTTGCGTTACCGTCAATAATATTACGTTGGCGCAATTGATATCATTATTTCTTTGTGTAGAATCAGTGTCACTAATTTAATGATACCCCTCTAAAGTGAGCACATCATGGACAACGCATTAAACGTTTTGAATAATATCCGTACACTTCGGGCACAGGCTCGTGAAATGCCGCTGAGCACTCTGGAAGAAATTCTTGAGAAACTGACGGCTATTGTTGAAGAATCACGCGAAAATGTGAAAGCGCGCAGTGCGCAGCAGCAGGAACGTGACGAAAAATTACTGAAATACCGTGAAATGCTGGCAAACGACGGCATCGCTATTGATGACCTGCTGGGCCACCAGACGACGAAAGAATCCGGTAAAGCTAAGCGTAAACCACGCCCGGCAATTTATGAGTATACCGACACCGACGGTTCTAAAAAGACCTGGACCGGTCAGGGCCGTACGCCTTCTGCCATTAAAGCTGCACTTGATGGTGGCGCAACCTTAGAGAGTTTCCTGATCGCGCGTTAATCAGGCTGCCGATGTGTTCCGTGTTTTCTGCCTTGCCAACCGCGAGGCAGATAACACATTTTCGGCATTCTCATTTTCATTCTGCAATTCCCTTTTTAACACCGTAATACTCCTGCATACGATCATTTCTCTCCGGTACGTAATTCCTCTTAATGTAAGCTTAAGTCTCTGCAAGTAAGGTTAACGTCTCTTCGTTTACCGGAACTGCTATGCGTAACCGATATTCTTCAGCGCAAATTGTACTCCACTGGTTGGTGTTTGTTTTAGTGGTGCTGGCCTATGCCACTATGGATATAAAAGGAGAGTTTGCAAAAGGTACGCCAGCGCGCGAATTATTAGCACTTACCCATTATAGTCTGGGGTTTTGCGTATTATTCCTGATGTGTGTACGCCTTTTTGTTCGCGGAATGTACGCCACGCCACCGGTTAAACCGACGTTAGTGCGCTGGCAGCTTTATTTTTCAGCGGCCACACAGGGTCTTATATATCTGATGTTTCTGGGCCTGCCGGTGCTGGGCATTTTGTCACAATATTATGGCGGCCATGACTGGATGATGTTTAACATCCTTATGCCGAAAAGCGTCTTTCCGGATTTACCTTTACAGAAACAGTTAAGAACGCTGCATGGATGGCTCGCGAACGCCGGGTATTATCTTATCGGATTACATGCTCTGGCGGCACTCTGGCATCACTATCGCCGGCGCGATAACACGCTTATCAGAATGTGGCCGTCGCGTAAATAGCCCGTAAACGGGCTATTGCGATGATTGTTAGGGAGATTATCAGGCGGATTCGCGGTTCTTCTGATACACGCATAAATGCGTATAAGCGGCCTGAAGGTGTGGAATGCTGATGCCGACCCGCGTTGCCCGCTCGACTAAATCACCCACAATCTGTTCCGCTTCTATCGGATAACCCTGCATCATATCGCGATACATTGAAGAAGTTTGCGGCGAATTTTTGTCAGTCACCGCTTCCCTGACTTTTGCCACCGCCGCCGCGCGTTCCGCGTAGCCAAAGGCTTTCATGGTGGTCAGCGCCTCGGTGACAATAGCCTGGGCGAACTCTGTGCCTCCTGGCGCAGACGCCACCTGACCGATGTTTCCGCGCATGGTGCAGGTGATGGCACCCAGACTCGACAGCAACAGCCATTTCTCCCACAGATCAGTCATAATCGTTTCAGAAAGGGAGGCTTCGACACCGGCACTCTGAAACGCCTGATCGACTTTCAGAATCCGTTCGGTTTTTTCGCCGGAGAGTTCGCCATAAATAATCTGGTGCAACGGCGTCATCTGATGGATATGACCATCGGCATCCAGCGTCGCGTTGATTTTACACAATCCACCAATCAGGGCGTGTTCACCGAAACGCAGACTCAGCGCCTCCATGTGTTTCATCCCGTTCAGAACCGGCATCACCATCGTGTTTTCACTGACCACCGGGGCGATATCTTTCATCGCCGCTTCCAGCCCGAAGCTTTTAACGGTCAGTAAAATCAGGTCATAAGGGCCGGTCAGCTGAGATGCTTGTAAGACATTGGGCTGAAAATGGAAATCCCCGTGCGGACTGTGCACGGTCAGCCCGTCCTGCTGCACGGCGAGCGCGCGCTTCTCACGTAAAAGAAACGTCACATCCTGCCCGGCCTGCGCCAGACGCGCGCCAAAATACCCGCCGGTCGCACCGGCACCTACAACTAAAATCCGCATATGCTTCCCCGTTGTTTCAATACATTCAGAAATCAGATATTGCGTTTTAAACTACGGGAGTCGGCAGGGGGTAGGCAAGTATTGGCATGAAGAAATAAATATCAGTACGTGCTGTGTCGGAAGAAATGTCGGTAGAAAATTCAACTCCCCGCCCGCAGGCGAGGAATATGTAATTATGTTCTCCGCGCCATAACTTTGCGATACAACACCGGCAGAGAAATCACCACGATAAGCATCGCGCCGACAATCACTGACATTACAATTCCCGGCACATTCAGCAGGCTGAGGCCGAATGTCAGCAAACCCATCAGGAACGCGGCGATGATCACACCGGTCATGCTGCCGGACCCGCCGAGCACGCTGACGCCGCCGAGCACCGCCATGGTGATCACGCTCAGTTCCCAGCCAAGTGCCAGTGTCGGACGTGTACTGCCCAGGCGCGACGTCAGCAGCACTGCCGCCAGTCCGGACATTACACCGACCAGCACGAACAACGTCAGGTTGTGGCGTTTCACGTTAATACCGGAATACCACGCCGCGACCGGATTGTTGCCGATGGCATAAGTGCGTCGGCCAAAGTTGGTTTTGTGCAACAGGAAATAAAACACCGCGCCGAGTACCAGAAACAGTGCGAATTCAAACGACAGCGGTCCCCAGACATAACCCTGACCAAACCACGCAAAACTGGCGGGATATTTATTCAGCGACTGGTCACCGAGCAGCACATAAGTCATGCCGCGGAACAGACTCATGGTGCCGATGGTGATGACGATAGACGACAGATTCAGCCGCGTGACCAGCAGCCCGTTAATCAGACCGCACAGCAACCCGACACTTAGCCCGACGCCGACCAGCGCCGGTGTCGGCAAACCGGCCTGCGCGCAGAATCCCATCACAGTGGAACTCAGAGCCATTGTGGAGGCGACCGACAAATCGATTTCGCGGGCGATAATCAGCATCGCCATCGGCAGCACAATAATGGCTTTCTCGGTGAAGTTAAACGTCGCGTCCGACAGATTCCAGATATTGAGGAAATACGGCGAAGCGAACGCATTCACCACAAACACCAGCAGCGTTACCAGCAGCAAAAATCCTTCCCAGCACATCAGGCGGCGGAAAAACGGCGTGATGGCCATAGTGGATTTTTCTCCGGCTGCGGAATGCGGCGTGTTGCGCGAAGTTAAGGTCTTACTCATGATCTTGCTCCGGTTTCAGGTCGCACAGAATGAACGGCAGGGGAATGGCGCAGGATCAGCCGTCCTTTACGTTTGTTGGCGCGTTCGTTGAGGATCACCGCAATGACAATCACGCCGCCGGAAATCGCCATCTGCCAGAACGGCGACACTTCGATTACCGGCAGGGCATTGTTGATGACGCCGAGGAACAGCGCGCCGAGCAGGCAGCCGACAACAGAACCGATGCCCCCCATGGTGCTGATCCCGCCGATGACACAGGCCGCGACAATCTGCAATTCAAAGCCGTTAGCCACGTCCACATATGCGACAGCAAAACGGGAAATCCACAGATAGCCACAGAATCCGGCCAGCGCACCGGAAAGGCAGAAACTGACGAACTGCATTTTGCCCGCATTGATGCCGGTGTAATAAGCGGCCGTAGCGTTGCCGCCCGCGGTATATAAAGCGCGCCCGGTGCGGCTGTAACGCAGGAAATAGGCCACCAGAATCAGTGCGGCAATCGCGCACCAGCCGAGCAATGGCAGACCGATAAAGGTTGTACGCGGCAGACTGAGAAATTGCGGACTCATCTGATGGGCATTGATCCAGCCACCATTGGAAAGCAGAAAAATAATGCCGCGATAAATGCTCATGGTGCCAAGTGTGACCACAATCGGCGGAATACCGACTTTCCACACCAGCAGGCCATTAATCGCGCCCATCACCAGCCCGAGAACCGTCGCCAGTAACACCAGCGACCATACCGGAATGTCCGGATGATGGAAGTTAATCAGCGCAACAATCATGCCGGTCAGCGCCAGATTGGCGGCCATCGATAAATCGATTCCTTTGGTCAGTAACACCATCATCTGGCCGAGCGCCAGGATGATGAGAATCGAGGTGTCATTAAACATTTCCAGCAAGTTTCCGGCACCCACAAACTCCGGTGAACGGGCGCCGACGCCAAGTACCATCAGCACTATAACCACCGCCAGCAACAGCTCGCGGTATTTCAGCAGTTTTTTGATCATGCTGCCTCCTCGCCCGCGCCGCTGGCGGCACTGACAATCATTTCTGCGCTGGCTTCACCGGCCTTAAACTCCGCCACCATCAGCCCTTCATGCATCACGATGATGCGATCGCTCATACCCATCACTTCCGGTAATTCAGAAGACACCATAATCACCGCCAACCCGCGTCCCACCAGTTCAGACATAAACTGATGAACCGCCGCTTTTGAGCCGATATCAATACCTTTGGTGGGTTCATCGAGAATGATGATGTCCGGTCTGGTCGCCAGCCATTTGGCGATGACCACTTTTTGCTGATTCCCGCCTGAAAGCGTGCCGACCGCTTGTTTCCAGCTGGAGGCTTTCACCTGCAACCGGCGGGCGTAATCGTCGGCCAGCGCCCACTCTTTTTTGTCATTGAGCACGCCACGCGGATTCAGCTGGCTGAGTTGCGGCAGGCTGATATTCTGGCTGATCGGCAAATCAATAATCGCGCCTTGTTTCTGCCGCTCTTCCGGCACATACACAATCCCGGCGCGGATGGCCTGAGAAGGGCGCGAGAATTGCTGCTCTTTGCCGTTGATCAGAATTTTTCCGCCACCTGGCTGCGTGACGCCAAACAGCGCCTGCATAAGCTCGGTTCTGCCCGCGCCGACCAGCCCGTAGAAACCAAGGATTTCACCTTTGCGCAGTGAGAAATTGATGCCCGCAAATTCGGTAGGATGGCTGAGATTTTGCACTTCAAGTACCGTTTCGCCCGGCTCGCAGTTCACTTTCGGGTATGCCTGACTGACCTCTCGGCCGACCATCATGGTCACCATTTGCTGTTCGCTGATGTCGCTGATTTTGCCGGAACCGACATAACTGCCATCGCGCAGCACCGTGTAGTAATCGGAGATAGAGAAAATCTCGTCGAACTTGTGCGAAATAAACAGGATGGCTTTGCCCTCGCGTTTAAGGCGCTCAACAATCTGATAAAACTCGACGATTTCATGCTGCGAAAGGGCGGCGGTCGGTTCGTCGAGAATCACTACCTGCGCATCAAACGACAGCGCACGGGCAATCGCCACCATATGGCGCTGCGCAATACTCAGGTCTTTCAGGGTAGCGTGCGGATCAATGTTCACTTCAAGACGCGTCAGAATATCGCGCGCCTGCTGATGCATCACCGGCCAGTTCAGGCGTTTAAACAGCCCGCGGTAAACATAGTGGCCGACGAAAATGTTCTCGGTGACAGAAAGCTCGTCGAACAGCACGGTTTCCTGATGAATGGCGGTGATCCCGACTTTGTGCGCGGATTCTGGATTCGGCAGTTTGATCGGAATGGCTTTATAACGCAGCTCGCCTTCTTCCGGCTGATAAATGCCGGTCATGACTTTCACCAGCGTCGATTTTCCCGCGCCGTTTTCGCCAATCAGGGCGGTTACTTTTCCCGGATACAAATCCACGTGAACGTTATTTAACGCCCTGACACCCGGAAAGACTTTGCTGATGCCTTTTAATGATAAAAGTGGCGTCGTTGAGTCTGTCATTTCAGTTCCCCTGTCTGGCTAAGCACAACAAAACGGCTCACCGCATCACGATGAGCCGCATTCAGGATCAGAAGATTTTAGAGAATTTGTCGATGTTGCTGGCGTCATAAACAAACGGTTCTGCCATCGCGCCGCTGCCGTCAGCATCCAGTTTCACCTTGCCTAAACGGCCCATGCTGGCTTCAGTTTTGGTGGCGGTGCCTTTGACCAGATCGTCTGCCAGATAGGTGGCGGCGTAGCCGAGATCAATCGGGTTCCAGATGGCGAAGCTTTTGGTCGCGCCGGATTTCACGGCTCCGGCCATTTCAGATGGCAGACCCAGACCGGTCACGTAAACCTTGCCGATTTTGCCCTGATCTTTCACCGCCTGCGCGGCAGCCACGATACCGACGGAAGAAGGGGAAATAATCACTTTCAGGTCTGGATAAGATTTCAGTAAGCCGATGGTTTCACGGTAGCTTTTATCTGACAGGTCGTCGCCATAAGCGACGGTCACCAGATTTACCGACGGGTATTTCGGCAGCACTTTCTTCATCTCCGCAATCCACAGATTCTGGTTTGTGGAGGTTGGCGTGGCACTCAGAATTGCCACATCGCCTTTCTCTACGTTCAGGGCTTTCAGCGCATCAGCGGCCAGTTTGACGTTGGTTTCGCCGATCAGCGCGTTGTTGGAAGGATTGAGGTGGATCTGACGGCCCTCTTTGGCAACGCCGGAATCCCATGACACCACTTTAATGCCGCGCTGCATGGCTTTTTTCAGCACAGGCACCAGTGCATCCGGGTCGTTGGCGGAAACGGCGATAGCATCGACACCTTGAGCAATCAGCCCGTTCAGCACTTCAATCTGCGCTTCGGCGGTGGTCGTCGTCGGACCGGTATAAATCACTTTTACATCACCCAGTTCTTTCGCTGCCTGCTGCGCACCGACGTTTGCCGCCTCAAAAAAACCGTTGCCCAGTGATTTCGCCACCAGTGCAATTTTCACTTCTGCCGATGCCGCGCCTGCCAGCAGGATGCTGCTCGCGATCAGGGTAAGGCTCAGTACGTGTTTTAATTTCATTGTTTGTACTCCGCATGCTATTCGCATAAATCTGCAAAAAGTTTAACGACGAAAAGTTGCCGACGCGCCAGGCGCATGATCACGACTCTAGGAGGTTGCTGACAGGCTGACCTTTCCGCGAGTGCCAGTTCAGCGACAACTATGGCAAAGACACAAAGGTTTGAGCGAACAACCTCACAATTTGATAACAATCTTATTTCGGGCATGCCAAACGGTCAGAAAAACACACATTACCGATCCGTGAAACCCGCACTGTAATAGGGCCTAAAGCGGCGCAGCACGGCGGATTGCGAAGGATTTTGTAAGGAAGGAAAAGTTTTGTTCAAAAGCGGCTGGCGGATCACAGTTTCAGCCTTATGGTCGCCCCGCCGACGACTAAGATATTACGATAATGTTAATAAGGAGTCGGAAATGACCGTGTTACGCAGTAGTGAGTATTTCCCCTCAGGAGATTTCCCGGTCGCCATTGAACCCCGTTATCCGCAGGAGACATTTCCTGAGCATCATCATCAGGATTTTGACGAAATTGTGCTGGTAGAGCAGGGCACAGGCACGCACGTTTTTAACGATCAGCCGCTGATCCTCAGTGCAGGCAGCGTCTGTTTTGTCCGCCACAACGACCATCATCTTTATGAAGATACCGATAATCTGCATCTGACTAACGTGCTGTACCGCAGCCCGAACGCCTTTCGTTTCCTGAATGGCGTCAGCGATTTGTTGCCGCAGGAGGTCGGCGGGATTTATCCGGCGCACTGGCGCATCAGCCCGAATCAGATAACTCAGGCCAAAACCCTGATTGACCTGCTGGCACGCAAACCGTTCAGCCCGTCCCCGGAAAATCAGGCACAGCAGGAACTGTATTTTATGCAGCTCTTATTATTGCTGCGTAAAGGCAGCCGCGACGTGGGTTATCGCGGGCAGGGGGGTGACCTGAATAATCTGCTGGACTGGATGAACGAACATTACGACGAGGAAATCGACTGGCCGGAACTGGCCGCGAAGTTCTCAATGTCGCTGCGCACCCTGCATCGCCAGATGAAACAGCAAACCGGCTGCACGCCGCTCAATTACCTCAACCGCCTGCGTCTGCTCAATGCGCGCAATATGCTGCGGTTCAGCGACAGCCCGATCACTGAAATTGCCCATAACTGCGGTTTTTGCGACAGCAATTACTTCTCCACATTGTTTAAGCGCGAATTTGGCTATGCCCCGCGCAGTATCAGACAGTGAACCCCTGATTTGCAGAAATGTTATGTCGGGCAGCCCGATCATGACATTTTTGCCATTTTTGAAAATTAAATGGCAATCACGGAAAGGTAAAAACCAGACGGATAGAACAGGCTGTTAAAACTTCACAAAAAAGAACTTTTTTATTAACAACTCGTTCATCACCTCTATCCGTACTTTGGAGACTCTTTACATGAGCACAGTTCAGAAACGTATGTACATCAACGGCGAATTCGTTGAAAACACCGGCGGAAAGTGGATTGACGTTGTGAATCCGGCGACAGAACAGGTGATTTCGCAAATCCCTGAAGGCTCGGCGGAAGATGCCAAAAAAGCCATTGATGCGGCCGAAGCGGCGCAGCCGGGCTGGGAAGCATTACCTGCGGTTGAACGCGGCGTGTGGTTGCACAAAATCGCTGCGGGTATCCGTGAACGCGAAGCCGAACTGACCGAAACTATCATTGCCGAAGGCGGCAAAACCTACGGCCTGGCGCAGACCGAGGTCCTGTTCACTGCGGATTATCTCGATTATATGGCTGAATGGGCACGCCGCTACGAAGGCGAAATCATTCAGAGTGACCGGCCAAACGAAAATATTTTTGTGTTCCGCAAAGCCATCGGTGTGACCACCGGTATTCTGCCGTGGAACTTCCCGTTCTTCCTGATTGCCCGTAAAGCGGCACCGGCGCTGATCACCGGTAACACCATCGTGATCAAACCGAGTGAAGTCACACCGAACAATGCGGTGATTTTTGCAGAAATCATTCACAAAATTGGTCTGCCAAAAGGCGTGCTGAATATTGTGACCGGTTATGGCCCGACCGTCGGCCAGGAACTGGCGGCGAACCCGAAAGTTGGCATGGTCAGTCTGACCGGCAGCGTGGCGGCGGGTATCGCCACCATGACCGCCGCAGCACAGAACGTGACCAAAGTTTCGCTGGAACTGGGCGGTAAAGCCCCCGCCATCGTGATGAATGATGCCGATCTGGATCTGGCGGTGAAAGCCATTGTCAGCTCACGCGTCATTAATACCGGGCAAGTCTGTAACTGCGCCGAACGTGTATACGTGCAGGAAGGTGTGTACGACGAATTCATCTCACGCATCGGCGAAGCGATGAAGAAAGTCACGTTCGGCAATACTGCTGAACAAAAAGAGCTGGATATGGGACCGCTGATCAGTGGCGCGGCATTGCAGCGCGTGGAAGACAAAGTGGCGAAAGCTGTGTCACAGGGCGCGAAAGTGCTGCTGGGCGGGAAACGTCACGGCGACAAAGGTTTCTTCTATCAGCCAACGGTGCTGGTCGATGTGACACAGGATATGCCGATCATGCACGAAGAAGTGTTTGGTCCGGTACTGCCGGTGGCGACATTCAAAACACTGGATGAGGCAATTGCGATGGCCAATGACAGTGAATATGGCCTGACGTCGTCGATTTACACCAGCAATATCAACACCGCAATGCAAGCGCTGAAACAGCTGAAATTTGGCGAGACTTACATCAACCGCGAAAACTTTGAAGCCATGCAGGGCTTCCATGCGGGCTGGCGTAAATCGGGTGTCGGCGGCGCAGACGGCAAACACGGCTTGCAGGAATATCTGCAAACGCACGTCGCGTATTTGCAGTTTCATTGATTTGCCGGAAGTCAGATCGAGCTGTACGTAAGCAATAACAGTAAATAGCCGGATCAGGGCAACCTGACTCCGGCTTTGCTGACTTAAACCTGATAACGAAACTCAGGAACCTGATAAGGAAAACCCATGAGCCGCAACGATTTCCTCACCGGCCTTCGTCAGCATAAATTCATCCAGACGCTGTTTGCGCCACAGCCTGATCACCCGAATCTGCCAGACGATTTTGGTCGCGCGCTGACGCTGATGGGGGGCGTATGGGATGACACATTTCTGCGATCGCCGCAAAATGGCTATACCCCGCTGAATGCCTATCTGCGCGGGCTGTATCCGGCAGATTCACAGTTTTGTACGGCCACCCCGGAGATTATCGCGGAAGTGGATTTCAACGCCCGTACGCAGGCAGCGTCGCTTAAAGACGTGGATGTCGGCGTGGTTCGCGCCTGTTTCGGTGTGGCAGAAACCGGCGCGGTGTTTCTCAGTGACCCGCAACTTTGCGTGAATTCCCTCAGCGCGATGGCTAAAAATCTGGTGGTGCTGCTGGACGTGAAGCACATCATTGAGCATCTGCATCTTGCTCATCGCCAGCCGCAACCGTTCAATGCGCGCTATACGGTGATGGTGACCGGCCCCGCCGCGATGGCAGACAGCGAAAGTGCGCTGATGCTTGGCGCGAAAGGCGTGAAAAGTCTGCGGGTGATCGCGATTTAAGTCCTAAAACCCACGGATCCTGCTGTACTCACTTCGCTTAAAATAACTCCTGTAAATAAAATAAATCCTATCTGATACAATAATTAAACAAGGGCACAACGGGCGTGTCCTGACTTTTACTGCAAGTGAGCGCGACAACCATGAGCGTGATACAGAGCCTTATCAAACAAGCCTTTGGAACCGGAAACAGCAACGAAGCGGCCACTTTCCTGGCCAGCGCATGCAACCGGATGAAGGCGATGGACAAAACGTCCATTGCCCGCGAAGTGGAAAGCGCGCTCAGAGGCGTCAGTTTCAGCCGCGCCGAGGCAGATAAAGCCAAAGTAAAAACCATTTATAAAGACACCGCCGTCACACTCGACAAGCTCGCCTCATTGGAAAAACAGGTACGCAGTCTGACCCATGAACTGGCGGTGGCACGCAATCAAACCGCAAGTGGCAATAAAGAAGACGTTCAGCGACTGGAAGGGGAGTTGTACCGCCTGAACACGCGTGTAAGCGAACTGCTGCGCCAGTCAGAAATGCAGAAAAAACAGCACGCTGATGAACTGGCGCTGATGCGCTCGCGTCAGCAAACCGCAGGGAATTCTGTCTCCGCTGAGCTGGAAGAGTCCAGAAATCTAGTCGCTTATATGGGCAGTCAGATGGCCGCGATGGCCGCAGCTCGCGACAAACTTCAGGGCCAGCTGGCCCTGGAAGAAGATAAGCGCCATGGGGCCAACCGCCGTGCCGACGGGAATTATGCCTTGCTCGGCCAGCAGAAAGAACTGACAGCGGAAGCGAACCGTAAAGTCACACAACTGCGTGCCAGCCTGAAACAGGAAGAGTACGAAGGGCAGAATGCGAAGAGCGAAAAGGCAAAGCTGAAAAAACAACTCGCTGAACTTCAGCAAGAAAACAGCCGTTTAGCAGAGCGCTTTCGTGATAACGAAGAAGATTGCGAGCGCCTGAGTCTGGCACTGGATCGCACAAATCAGGAGTTCGCTGCCTACAAAGCGCAAAAACAGCGCTTAACCCGCTGGGTTCACATTCCCGGTGCCATGATGGGGATTTCCGTCGTCGCGCTGGTGCTTTACTCAGATGCCCAGCCGGGACATCTGTTTGATAATCTCGCCCCCGCCGCTTTCCTCGGCAGCGTCGTCTACGCACTTTCCCTGATGATTGTCTGGAGCCGGAAAGCGTAGCGGCAATGACCGGTGTGCGTTGTTGCATGCTGCCTGATTTTTGGCTAACCCAGCACACGCTTTCCCGGATAATGGCAAAAAGTAAGGTTCATCACTTAATGCGGGCTTGTCATTGTTACCAGTCTCACCCCATCCTGGGCACTTTCATGGGCAATCCCGTAAACCTGAGCTTGTTCAAGAACCCTTGCGGCCCAACGTCGGTGCGTGGCCGGTTCACACATAGCCCCCTGAGATTTAAAGACTGCCTGACTGGAGTTTAAGATCCGCAGCGCATCCGCATGGTCGGCAGGAGTGACCATCAGGGCTCGTTCGATTTTCGCAATCTGGTTTGGATGAATGGCGGTTTTTCCGACCAGCCCATGTGCCATATCGAGCGCCAGTTCCCGTTCCATGACGTTATGATCATCAATGTGTTCGCACACAGGAGACGTCAGGGCAAAATCGCGTGAGCCAAAAACGGCCACCAGCATCTTGATGACGTAGCCCATCGGGCTGTCGTATAGCGTGAGATTGCGCGGGCGACGAAGGGAAATGACGTTCATGAGGTCATTTCCACCTATACGCAGCGCAATGATACGATCATGGCAGGGGTGACTGAGCAGTGTCGTCGCGAGCTCCCGCATCTGTATAACATCGAAGACGTCTTCAGTTTCCAATGTCGGCATCATGCACAGATGTGTGTCTTTCATAATCTCCCACCATAGAGGCAGGGAAGCGAGGGTGAACTTAGGAAGTACAAGCCCGTCCACCGGCGACAGATCCAAATCAGTCGTTAGGTAATGGCCCATATCTGTATGGCGGGGACGTATAAAGACAAGAGGCCATTCGGTTCCCCGTCCTTCAGCCTTCGCAGAACGTAATGCTGCCAGCACCTGCTTTAAATTATCCAGGGCCGCAGGCACGTCTTCATCGCTGACCGCGTCTTCAAGGCAAATGACTATCGAACGGAGTCCTTCAATTTCATTACTCAGCACGCTTTTGGCAATATCAGAACGCGTTGCAGGCATGTAGAGCGTGGCACCCAGCCGGTATGGCGAGAGTCTCTTTGTCATCAGTGAACCTTTTTAATAATGGTGATGGCACGATACTGTCCGATGCGATCGCCGACTTCAGTGATGGGGATATTTTTTTCCCGGGCCAGATACACCAGCAGGGCAACGTCGGGATCGTTAACCGACCGAACAAGAACGTGCTCAGGCACCCGGCGCAAAACGGCCCGTGTCGCCTCGGCAATGCCGGGTTTAATCCGGTTAATGCTTGAAATCTTGTACTCAGCGGCCAGTGACGCAATGATCTGTTCACTTTGTGATTTCAACTGCGCAAAATTTTCAGGATCCCACTGGCTGGCAGGAATTGCGTCCAAATCCAATGATTTTCGGCAATCAGCCACCGTGTCGACCAGTTGGCGGCTGCATTCAAACTGGCGAAGATGTTCGCACTGAACGCAACCGTGCAATCCTTCTGATGACCAGATGGAACGCGAGATAAGGCCGGAGACGGGCGCTCCCATAATGCCGAAGGGAATTAACCAGTCGTCATCACTGGCGGCGAGCCAAGACACACCGCAGGGATCAGCCAGAACCACAAGGCGTGGATCATCCGGATAGCCTGTACGTGATGCCAGCGAGCGTCGAAGCTCGCCGGTAATTGCGCCTTTGCCTGTCCAGCCGTCGACAAACACCACACCTTCAGTGCCGTGCCGATGCTCAATCCAGTCCATGGCCGTTTCGTCAATGCCCCGGTCTCTGATAATGCTGACACCATAATGATGAGACTGTTTGCCCATCGCCCGCAGTGTCTGATGCAACATGACGCCAAGCGGCACCCCAGCCCGCACCAGACTGACCAAAACAATGGGCGTATCGCCGAAACGTTCTGATAATGCTTTTGCCAGCATCACGACTTCTCTCGCCAAACGGACCGCCCCCTGATCCAATGCTTTGGCAAACAAATCCAAGTGCCAGTTTGTCGGTTCAGGTTCCTGGCTCAGCATTTCGGAGTAGTGCTTTGCCCCGGACTGAATCAGTTGCTCTTTTTGGTCTACGGGCGTCATTTCCATTTCAACAGGGTTAAGCAGGAATTGGACGTCTTCGGCGAGATAGGAACCGGAAAATGGGATAAATGGCTGCATATTATTATTCTCCGAAAACATGGCGACTGATTTCTTCGGCAAACTGGCTCTGACGGGGCAGCCCAAACCAGTGACACAGTTTCATGAAACGATGGTCGCTCAGGCTGTCTCCCAAACCGATGACAGGGAAAACGCCGCGTTCGGCACGCAGCTTGTTCAGCAGATACTGGGTTGCGAGGCCTTTTTCTACCGGAGTGGGTAACCATGCAATGTTGTTACTGTTGCGATGAATGTAAAAACCCGCTGTCGGGAAGGTAGCCTCGATTTCATCGCCGATGGCATAAAGCTCGTCCAGCCGGGTGCTGTCGGTATGCTTCATCACCAGATACACCGGCGTATTGTCATACTCGTAATTGATACGGGCCCAGCCCTGAATCCCGCGAGTTTCCATCAGAGAAGTGATGTCGCGCTGCATCGTCAGCAATTGATCCCGATAACCGGACAGACTCATGAGCATCTGAGCTTTCCACTCTTCGTCCGGCTTTCCTTTCGGCGTCAGGATCACCGCGCCATGCGTGACGATAGCCCATGAGTGAAACGGGATAGTCACGCGGCCAATTTCTTCCGTCCCACGGGCCGTGACCGGAATAAAGTCTGCATGTTTAAGCAACCAGTCAACCAGCATGGATTGCTCTTCGGTCATAAAGCTGCGGGCTTGCATTGAGCGGTCTAAGGCACCCGGACGATAGGGCTCAAGTGCCAGCTCATCTACCATTTTCCGGCGGGTCTGGAAAAGGGTGTCATCGAGATCAGAAAAAACTACCGGCTTATTCATAAACGATCACCTCTACGGCAGGAGCCACGGCGTTCAAAGCAGCAAGCAGGGCAGGATCAACACTCTCAGCCGGTGTTTCGATACACAATAAAATGCGGTCAAACTGCTGATGAGCAACGTTATAGACAAAATTTGGAATGCCCAGTCCGTAATTATCCGTAAAGGCAATGGCTGACTCGATGGCGAAACCGGTAGAAATGGGGGAGCGCGTTGTGCAACTGAACCTGACCTCTGCTCCCTGAAGTTCCAGACGTTCTGCCAGCAATAACGGTTCCCAGACGAATTCTCCGGATCCCAGCACTAAGATTTTTTCTCCGGCTGATGCCGTGATTTTTGTGCCGAGATCCCTTGCGGCTGTCGCCATGCCCAAACGTCCCCAGCTCTGTTTACCGGTGATTGCCACGCTGCCTGTGGCGGTGACGTTCACATTTGGCATCACGGGAACGGGGGCATCGGGTTTTCTTTCCCAGTGCCAGTCTCCCTGAACAAGTGATACCGAAGTGACGGGCAACGGACACTGTTCTGTGATGGCGTTTCCGCTCCAGTCCGTCAGCGTTACAGTAACCACACGCTCTACTGCGGTCAGGCCTGCTTCTGTACGCAGCGCCTCCAGTAAGTTAATAAAGGTCTTTCCCGTGGTGGCCTCATCATCGATAAGAACCAGAGTCCGGGCGTTGCTGACATGGCCCCGAAGCGCGGGATCGGCTGGGTGATATAGCAGATGGTCTGTCGCGTGAGAGTGGTCTTCTTTAAATTCGCACATCAGCTCGCCGTCGACGGGATGGCGGGTAGACGTCAGGTAGACTACATCATCGAAAACTTTCGAGGCTTCATCAAAAACCCCGGCACCCAGCCCAACGGCCGTTTCTGCCATACCGATAAACAATACCGGTTGCGGTAAATCAGCAGGGATCTGTTGTGCGAGCTGACGATAAGCGGACCGCATAATGGCAGGGGAAATCGGGATGTGTCGTCCCAGTACTTTGCTGACAAAGAGAAAGGCCCGCTTGGGATTACGCCGTTCGGCAATATCGAAAAGTGAATCTAATGGGAGGATACCGCCAGTCGGGGTTACCGTTAGGGTTCCGCCGGAGAGCGATTTACGGTAAACAGGGTTTCCATTGAGCATGGTTATGCGTTCTCTTCGCGGACTGACAGATTTTCAGGGATGGGGTTATAACGGATGACATCAGTCATCGGGCTCAATCAGTGCGACATTGGCCTGCGAAAGTATTTCATTCCTTTTTTGGCAATGAGAGGCCACAACGATGACAGCTATATTTGAATTTTTTAAAAAGACTATTTGAATATTTTCAAAGAGGTCATGAATTCCTGAAATAATATATCGCTGTGAAGATAATCCTTCCATCAGCCATATGGTGTAATCCATTCATTTATTTTCCAGGAATGATGAGGGGAAATGAGAATTCAGATGAGTCTAGGGAGGCGTTTCGCACATGTCAATCATAATAGTATTACAATTGATGCTGGAAATGAATATCCGTTAATACATGAAAAATCTCAGTTAATTGCAAAAAAAATTAGCGTTAAATTAAATAACGTTTCAAATCAAACAATTAATTTTGAATAGACGAAATCAGGGAAAATATGGCGTATCGCACAACTTCGTCATGATATGCTTTTTCAGTAAAAGGAATTCTGATTTAAAAATAATAATTCAACCTACGCGTGAAGGAATAAATAATGGTTTCATTAAGCAAAAACCAAACTGTTTCACTCAGCAAAGAAACGTCATCATTAAATCAGTTGCAATTCGGTTTAGGCTGGGATCCTGTAAAAAATAAAAAAGGATTTTTAGCGAGTCTTATGGGTGGCGGCAGGGATTCAATTGATTTAGATGCAGGCTGTGTCCTGTTAGACAGTTCTGGCAAAACGATTGATACCATCTGGTTTAGCAAATTGAAATCTAGTTGTGGCTCCGTTGTTCATTTGGGCGACAAAGCCTCCGGAGGCCGCACCATTGATAATATGCATGCGGATATTGTCGCCACGGTGGTGCGGTAATGACGATGACGCCAGGGGGTAATGCCCCCATTCCTTCACAGGTACTGACGGTGCGCGTTCTCTCTGGTGTCCCGGTCGACGCTTCTTCGTTTCGTCTTTATGCCTCCGGTAAAGTGCAGGGCGATGCGGATATGGTGTTTTACGGACAACCCGTCAACGACGATGCGTCAGTAAAACTCGCCGGTGCCGGTACAGACACGGCCTTTACGGTCGATATTTGCCGCCTTCATCCTGAAGTACAAAAACTGGCTTTCACTGCAACCTGTGATGGCAACATGACGCTCTCCTCACTCAGACATCTCTCCGTTCAGGTTGAACTTAACGGCAACGTTTTGCTGACCGGGAATGTGGAAGTGTCTGGTCGTCAGGAAGCTGCGCTTATCCTCGGAGAAATTTATCGCCGTAACGCTGAATGGAAATTCCGATTCATTGCGCAGGGCTTCAACGGTGGCCTGAAACCGCTGGCTGAACATTTCGGCGTAGACATTTCGGATGTTCCTGCACCGGCTGCAAAACTGTCACCGGATCCCGCCAAAATTAGTTTAAGCAAGGTCTCGCTCACCAAAGAAAAACCCTCCATCAGCCTTGCCAAGCGGCATAGTTTTGGCGAAATCAAAATTAACCTCAACTGGAATCAGGGAAGCGCCGCGTCAGGCGGAATGTTTGGCGGGATGTTCAGTAAATCCAAAGGTGTGGATTTGGATTTAGGTGCATTTGTTGAACTTCAGGACGGCACCAAAGGCGTGGTTCAGGCGCTAGGAAATACCTTTGGCCGCCTGAATTCAGAACCTTTCGTTGAGTTACAGGGGGATGACCGTACGGGTCAGGTCGCTGACGGCGAGTGGTTGCATGTTAACGGTCGTGAATGGAAGAACATCCGCCAAGTGCTGATCTACGCCTTCATTTATGAAGGGGCGGCGAGCTGGGATAAAACTGACGGCGTCGTCACGCTGCATATTCCTGAGCAACCGCCCATAGAGACACGTTTAACCGAAGGGCCAGACCGCCACAATATGTGCGCGATCGCCCGACTGGTAAATGAAAACGGGGCCATTAAGGTTGAAAGAATCAACCAGTTCTTCAGTGGCCACAAAGACATGGACAAAGCGCTGGGCTGGGGCTTTCGCTGGTCTGCCGGTTCCAAATAATTCCAAATCCTGAGGATGAAATAATGAGTTTTTTAGACAAAATGAAAGGCGCACTAAATGCCGGTCGTGATGAACTGACCAAACAAGTCGGGCGCTTTAAAAACAAAAAATTCCTGCAGGGCACAGTGGCTGTTTGTGCGCGTATTGCGGTCACGAGCGACGGTGTAAGCAGCGAAGAAAAGCAAAAGATGATTGGCTTTCTTCAGGTGTCGCCTGAACTGAAAGTATTCGAAACCAAAGAAGTTATTGCGTTCTTTAATGAACTGGTGACCAGCTTCAGTTTTGATTACGAAATCGGGAAAGGCGAAACCATGAAGTACATTTTGGCGCTTAAAGATCAGCCCGAGGCTGCGCAACTGGCTGTGCGTGTTGGGATCGCCGTGGCGAAAAGCGATGGTGACTTTGATGAGTCCGAAAAGATGGCCGTTCGGGAAATTGCCCTGGCTCTTGGTTTCACTCCGGCTGAGTTTGGCCTTTAATTTTTACACTCTGGCGTAAGGGTACAATATGGTCTCCACGCACATAGGTTTCCCGGCAGAAACAGTCATCGTTTTTGTCTTTCTTGCTGTAGGGGCCATCTTTATCGATTTGTTTATGCATCGTCATGACAAACCGATTTCTTTAAAGAGTGCTGCGCTCTGGTCAGTTTTCTGGATCCTGGTGGCAATGGCGTTTGCCGGTTTCCTTTATGTTCATCACGGTGCCGAAGTCGCCAGCCTGTTTGTGACCGGCTATGCGCTTGAGAAAGTCCTCTCCGTAGATAACCTCTTTGTGATGATGGCAATTTTCTCCTGGTTCTCCGTGCCGGATAATCTTCGTCATCGCGTACTTTACTGGGGCGTTATTGGCGCCGTCGTCTTCCGCGGGATTTTCGTCGCCATCGGGTCCAGTTTGCTGACTCTGGGCCCGTGGGTAGATATCGTCTTTGCCTTAGTCGTCTTGTGGACGGCTGTCATGATGCTGAAAAGCGGCGAAGATGATGCCATTGAAGATTACTCTCAGCATCTCGCTTACCGGATTGTGAAACGCTTTTTCCCGATCTGGCCGAAATTAAAAGGGCGCGCTTTCCTTTTAAGCCAGAAAGAAGTTGAAGCTGAACTGGCAAAGCCTGAAAACGAAAACATTAAAGTTGGCCGTTTAGGCAAAGTCGCACTGTATGCGACGCCGCTGCTTCTGTGTCTCGCTGTGGTTGAGCTGTCGGATGTGATGTTTGCTTTCGACTCCGTCCCTGCCGTAATCGCTGTCAGCCGTGAACCGCTAATCGTTTACAGCGCCATGATGTTCGCCATTCTTGGCCTGCGCACCATGTACTTTGTGCTGGAAGCGCTCAGACAGTACCTTGCCCACCTCGAAAAAGCCGTCATCGTGCTGTTGTTCTTCATCGGCGCGAAATTGGGCCTTAATGCAACCGACCATCTGTGGCATCACGGCTATAACATTTCAGCGAATGCGAGTCTTTTCATTGTGCTGTCTGTGCTGGCTGTCGGAATTATTGTCAGCGTGTTATTCCCTGGACAACCTGATGCTGAGGAAGGCAAAGAGGGTTAATTTCCCCGACCTTCCCTTTGACTATTAACGTTAACAATTGAGGATTTAACTATGGGCGTTTCTCTTTCTAAAGGCGGGAACATCTCGTTAAGTAAAGAAGCACCAACAATGAAAAACGTGCTGATCGGTCTGGGGTGGGACACCCGCTCTACCGATGGTCAGGACTTCGACCTTGATGCTTCTGCTTTCCTGCTCAACAACGCAGGCAAAGTACGCGGCGACGCGGATTTCATTTTCTACAACAACCTGAAATCCACTGACGGTTCTGTGTTGCACACTGGCGACAACCGAACCGGCGAAGGCGAGGGTGATGATGAAGCACTGAAAATCAAACTCGATCAAATCCCTGCAGATGTGGACAAAATCGTGTTTGTGGTCACTATCCACGATGCAGTCACCCGCGGTCAGAGTTTCGGTCAGGTTTCGGGTGCATTTATTCGCCTTGTGAATGATGACAACCATCAGGAAGTCGCCCGCTATGACCTGACGGAAGATGCATCGACAGAAACCGCCATGTTGTTCGGTGAGCTGTATCGCCATAACACGGAATGGAAATTCCGTGCTGTCGGTCAGGGTTATGCCGGTGGTCTGGGATCAGTTTGTTCTCAGTACGGTATCAACGCTTCATAGTTGGGGCAAAGGGACGTTCTTCA
Organism: Rahnella bruchi; assembly: GCF_003614975.1. Classification (GTDB taxonomy): domain Bacteria; phylum Pseudomonadota; class Gammaproteobacteria; order Enterobacterales; family Enterobacteriaceae; genus Rahnella; species Rahnella bruchi. The sequence continues at coordinate 40,376 of NZ_QZWI01000020.1, forward strand.
GAATTAACAGACGTTAACCGCCGCCTGCTTTTATGAAGATTGCTTCTTACAGGGGTTCAAAAAACGGCCTTATCAGCACGGCGGAAACTTTTAAAGCTGACGTACGCCTGACAGCCCCGGAGGTAAAACATCGGGGCTTTTTGGATTGGGAACTGAATGGTTTATATCGAACCTATTTCTGAATGCCTTTGATTTTGGCAATTGGAGAATGACGTTTTCCGCCACCATTATGGAAATGTCGCCAGTAAGGTTCCTGCGCGGCGGCCAGCATTTCATAATCGCCACGGGTATCGCCCCATGCCCGAAGATGATAAGACGCGAGCGGGCCGTACTCCGCTTCCAGTCTTGCTACCTTTTGCGCGCATCTGCAATTATGGCCGCTTATACGCCCCGTCAGCATTCCGTCTTTGATTTCTAAATTTGTACCGATCAAACGTATCCCTAACTTATCTGCAAAAGGCTTAAGCACCATAGCGGGCGAAGCCGAGCAAATCGTCACGATTGCGCCGGAGTTAACCTGAGATGCTACTGCAATGAGGCCGGAAGGGCGCATCAGGCGTGTCCAGTATTTTTGACAAAACTCTATGGCTTTTTGCTCAACCCACTTTGCTTCAATGCCGGTGAGGAACGTGTGGATCAAGACTTCCTTCAGTTCATCACGTGTGACCCTGCGTCCAATGCATTTGAGCGTGGGCACGACGAGGCGAACCAGGCGCGGTGCAAAAACACGATTCCCGAAGGCAAAGCGTAAGAAAGGAACAAAGCTGTCTCGCTTGGTGAGTGTTCCGTCGAAATCAAAGACTGAGAGTGAATTACTGTTGCTTACGACATCATTAACCATCTGATCACCTACTCCATTTGTCATGCTGCTCCCATATGGACACAGGCAAAAACACTATCAACGTGAATATGACATTCTAACTTCATCAGGGAGGCATCTGCACCCCAATTGGTTTTTCTGCGCAATATCGCGTCGTTGCAGGTCATTAGTATGTCAGCGTTGAACCTTGTTCTCATGTCCCTGAGGTCATGATCAGACAAATGAAATGTCGGCAGGCAGGATCGTTGCACTGTAAAAATCCGCACCTGCCGCAATAATTTTACTGCGCCCCCAGAGCCGCCTGCTCGATCAGTTTTGCCACATCCTGAGGGTGGGATTCATACACTGAATGGCTGGCACCGGCGATTTCAACGGTGTGGCTGTGCGCGCGTTTGGCGTACATCCGCTCTAAATCCGGGTTAATGATTTTGTCGGACTTCGCCACCATGTACCAACTGGGTTTCACTTTCCACGCCGGATCAGGAATGTTGGCGGTAAACACGCTGGCGGAGGTCAGCATTTGCGCCTGTGCTTCAAATTGCGCCTGTTTAAGCGGCAGGTCAGCGGCGAAATCCGCCGGGAAGTTTTCCGGATTGATATAGAGGAAACCGTCAGGCGTTTTCACAAAAGGATGCGCAGAGTTCGGGAATTTCTTACCGTTGATCGCTTCTGTCTCCCCGTTATCCAGCGCATGTGCCGCGATATACACCAGACCCGCCACGTGCGGGTCGTTCCCCGCTTCAGTGATAATCGCGCCGCCATAGCTGTGACCGACCAGAATCGCCGGACCATTTTGCCTATCCAGAATACGTTTGGTGGCCGCAACGTCATCGCTAAACGACGTCAGCGGTTCCTGTACCAGCGTCACTTTATAGCCGTCGTGCGTCAGAATGTCGTACACCGGCCGCCAGCCCGAGCCGCCCACAAAGGCACCATGAACCAGCACAATATTTTTCACTGGCGCAGCAACGGCGGCCTGAGAACCGAACGCCGCAGTGGCGGCCAATAACAATGTAGAAGCTAAACGTAAACGCATGGCACTTCCTCTTTCGTTTTAAAACGCAATGAACATCTGTTTGTGGGGCCACTGTGAGCCTGACGCTCTGACAGAGAAGTGACGTGATGATGACAAAAACGTCATCAGAGCGGAGAGGGCGCGGGTGTGGAAACGTTTTCCCAGGGCGGACTGTGTAACTTTTAAACAGCAGAATGAATTTTGGTTTTATATTTTTTGTAAAGAAGCGGCTGTTTCATTACCCGGAACAGATTGAGTGAAAAAACGTCAGAGAATATTCTCCTGTCTTAGAATAGTGGTCTATATTTATTCTGAATCAGGTTTATCTTAGCCGGTTTCGAAAGGCGAAAGCTGAATTATCAAACCGTAAGCGGCGACGGATTAATAGACTCAATGAACATTTTTACTAACAGCTTTAATCGTTTAATATCAGATGATTAATTATAATGTAACCGTTGCCATTTACAGCCAGATAAAACGTGATTTTTTGTCCGGCGAATTTTCAAATGAAAGCCGGGTTTTATTTTGTCCGTGAATAAATGCGGGGGCAGGTCAATTAATCCACGATGTTTACGCGGGGATTTAATTTCAAAGCCGGATCTGATGCACACTGCGTGCGGTATTTTGTTAAAAAGTTATATTTGTAAAGTTGCGTATGTACTAACAGGAAGAAAAAATCTATAGTGAGCCCCCTTACGGCTCTCAATCAGAACGGTCGATTTATGTCTACTTCTAATGTCTAAAATTGAGAGATGTGTCTTGTTTTTGACCCAGCCTTTTAACACAAAACAAAAGAACTCATAAAGTGAACGCCAAAACCTCTGCTTTTATCATCACGTTCTTGTCATTTTTGAACCCGGTTTCAGTCAGTTACGCGCAGTCAGCGACCGACGCCTCTAAGGGCGATACGGACGATTCATCAGACTCATCTTCACTGATGGTTATCAAACGCGAAATCAACGGCGGCCTTTCAGAACTCGATACACCTGCGGCAGTCAGCGTGGTAGATGGCGACGATTTCAGAAACAGCAAAGCGCAGGTCAACTTGTCTGAAAGCCTCGGCAGCGTGCCGGGTTTGCAGGTACAAAACCGACAGAACTACGCACAGGATTTACAGCTTTCCGTGCGCGGGTTCGGCAGCCGTTCGATGTACGGCGTGCGCGGCGTGCGTATTTATGTGGATGGAATTCCGGCCACCATGCCGGACGGGCAGGGGCAGACTTCCAATATCGATCTGAACTCGGTTGAACGCGTTGAAGTGCTGCGCGGACCTTTCTCGGCGCTTTACGGTAATGCTTCCGGCGGCGTGGTGAACGTGGATACCCAAACCGGTTCGCAGCCTGCCAAACTTGAAGCAGGCACCTATTTCGGCAGTTACGGGTCGTTTCGTAACAGCGTAAAAGCCAGCGGCGCGACCGGTGACGGCACGCACGCGGGTGATGTGAATTACCTGATTTCCGGCTCACGTTTCACTACCGACGGCTACCGCGACCACAGCGGTACGCAGAAAAATCTCGGCAACGGTAAATTGGGCGTGCGCATTGATGATGCCAGCACCCTGACGCTGATGTTCAACAGCGTTTCAGTAGATGCCAACGATCCGGGCGGTCTGACCGAATCCGAATGGCATGACGACCCGACGCAGGCAAAACGCGCTGATCAATACAACGCACGTAAATCGTTGGATCAGACGCAAGTCGGCCTGCGCTATCAGCGTCAGATGGGTGAGAACGACGAATTTAGCCTGATGACCTATCACGGCGAGCGCCACACCACGCAATACCAGACCATTCCGGCCAGTGCGCAGGCCAATCCGCTGAATGCGGGCGGGGTGATTGTCCTCGAACGTAAGTATTCCGGCGTGGATACCCGCTGGAAACATGACGATCAGATAGGTTCAGTGCCGTTCTCCGTCACCGGCGGTCTGGATTATGAAACCATGACCGAACGACGTTTCGGTTACGAAAACTTCAATGATCAAGGCGAACTGGGCGTGAAAGGCGACGAACGTCGCAATGAAAAGAACGTGATGTGGAATCTTGATCCCTATCTGCAAACCACGTGGAACCTGACCCCCCGCTGGACGCTGGATGTTGGCGCGCGTTACAGCACCGTGAGTTTTGACTCGCAGGATTATTACATCACCGGCAAAAATCCGGACGACAGCGGTTCTCGCCGTTATCACAAACTGCTGCCGATGGCCTCACTGAACTATGCGGTGACGCCAGCGCTGAACACCTATATCTCCGCCGGTCGCGGATTTGAAACGCCGACTATCAACGAGCTTTCCTATCGTACTGACGGACAGTCTGGCCTGAATCTTGGGCTGCAACCTTCTACCAGTAACACGGTTGAACTGGGCAGCAAATGGCGCGTTGGCAACGGATTAGTCACGGCGGCGGTCTTCCAGACTGATACCGATGACGAGTTAATTGTTGCAGAAAGTGTCGGCGGAAGATCGAGCTATACCAATGCGGGTAAAACACGCCGTCGCGGGCTGGAACTGTCGTTAGATCAGCAGATTGAAGAAAACTGGCGCGTGAAAATGGCCTGGACATTACTTGATGCGACCTTCCGCAATGAGACCTGTGGCGCGGGAGATTGCACGCCAGCGGGCAACCGCCTGCCGGGTATCGCGCGCAACATGGGCTACGCTTCACTGGAGTGGGCACCGGTTGATGGCTGGCATGCAGGCGCCGATGTGCGCTACATGAGCGACATCGAAGTCAATGACGAAAATAGCGAGCAGGCACCGGCTTATACCGTCGCCAGCGTGAATGCGGGTTATCGCTTCAACTGGAATAAAGTGACGCTCGACCTGTTTACCCGCGTCGAGAACTTGTTCGACAGAAATTACGTCGGGTCGGTGATCGTTAATGAAGGCAATGGCCGCTATTTCGAACCGGCACCTGGCAGAAACTACGGTGGCGGCGCTACGCTTTCTTATAGTTTCGAATAAATTTCAGTCAGTAAGCATTTTCAGTGAATGAAAAATGAACCACGCGGTGCTGCCCGCTACCTGCACTTTTTAAGCAGGGCGGCACATGCAAGGAATGACACCCGGTGAGAACCGGATGTTCTTGAAGATTCGGGTCACCCTGAATCGACGATTATAAAAAATCAGTAAGGTCATCAACTATGGAAACGAAAGCCTCGTTATCACGCATCGTCGTCATAATTACCGCTTTGTTCGCCGCGTTAAGCGGGATTTATCTTCTTGTCGGCGGTATCTGGCTGGCAAAATTAGGTGGTTCTCTTTATTACATTATTGCCGGTGTCATTTCGCTGGTTACTGCGTGGTTGCTGTATCGCCGTCGCTCTTCTGCATTACTGCTGTACGCCATCTTCCTGTTCGGCACTACCGTGTGGGCTGTCTGGGAAGTGGGCACAGACTTCTGGGCACTGACGCCGCGTTTAGACGTCACCTTCTTCCTGGGTCTGTGGATCCTGCTGCCGGTTGTTTATAACCAGATGCTGGCGAAAAACGCCTTTGCACGCGGCGCTCTGGCGCTGTCTCTGGTGTTCACTGTGCTCGTGCTGGCGTACTCCGTCTTCAACGATCCGCAGGAAATCAACGGTACCATTAAAGCTGCTGATGCGGCTCCTGCCGCGACCGATTCCGGCGTTCCAGCCAGCGACTGGCCGGCCTATGGCCGTACTCAGGGCGGTACCCGTTACTCGCCGCTGAACCAGATCAATGACAAAAACGTCAGCAAACTGGATGTGGCATGGACCTTCCGTACCGGTGACCTGAAGACCCCGAACGATCCGGGCGAAATTACCGACGAAGTGACGCCAATCAAAATCGGCGACATGCTTTACCTGTGTACGCCGCACCAGAAGTTGTTTGCTCTGGATGCCGCGACCGGTAAAGAGAAGTGGAAGTTCGATCCTGAGCTGAAGCCAAACCCTACCTTCCAGCACGTGACTTGTCGCGGTGTGTCTTATCACGAGACAACGCCTGCGGCACTTGGTGATGCCACTAACGGCGCAGCGCCTGCTGTCTGTTCACGTCGTATCATTCTGCCAGTTAACGATGGCCGTCTGTTCGCACTGGATGCTGAAACCGGCGCACGTTGCCCGGCATTCGGTAACAACGGTGAGCTGAACCTGCAAGGCAACATGCCTTACGCAACGCCAGGTCACTACGAGCCGACTTCACCGCCAATCATCACGAAATCTGTGATTATCGTGGCCGGTGCGGTTACTGATAACTACTCTAACCGTGAGCCTTCCGGCGTTATCCGTGGCTTCGATGTTGAAACCGGTAAACTGCTGTGGGCCTTCGATCCGGGTGCCGCTGATCCGAACAAAATGCCTGCGGATGGTCAGCACTTCACACCGAACTCCCCGAACTCATGGGCACCTGCGTCTTATGATGACAAACTGGATCTGGTTTACCTGCCAATCGGCGTGGCAACACCGGATATCTGGGGTGGCAACCGTACTCCGGATATGGAGCGCTACGCGAGTGGCCTGCTGGCGCTGAATGCGACCACCGGTAAACTGGCGTGGTTCTACCAGACTGTTCACCACGACCTGTGGGATATGGACGTTCCGGCACAGCCAACTCTGGCTGATATCACTGACAAGAACGGCAACAAAGTTCCTGCGATTTATGTACCGACCAAAACCGGTAACATCTTCGTGCTGGATCGCCGTGACGGTAAGCTGATTGTTGATGCACCTGAAAAACCTGTTCCGCAAGGCGCAGCGAAAGGCGACCACGTTTCTCCGACTCAGCCGTTCTCCGAACTGACTTTCCGTCCGGAAGCGAAACTGACCGGTAAAGACATGTGGGGCGCGACGATCTACGACCAGCTGATGTGTCGTGTGATCTTCCACAAACTGCGTTATGAAGGCACTTTTACACCGCCATCCGAGCAGGGCACTCTGGTGTTCCCAGGCAACCTCGGCATGTTTGAGTGGGGTGGAATTTCTGTGGATACCGACCGTCAGGTGGCCATCGCTAACCCGATTGCACTGCCATTTGTGTCCAAACTGATCCCACGCGGCCCTGGCAATCCTATGGAGCCAGATGCGAACGATAAAGGCGGTTCCGGTACTGAGACGGGCATTCAGCCACAGTACGGCGTGCCATTTGGCGTGACCCTGAACCCGTTCCTGTCTCCGCTGGGTTTCCCTTGTAAACAGCCATCATGGGGTTACATCTCCGGCGTTGACCTGAAAACCAACGATATCGTGTGGAAAAAACGTATCGGTACCGTGCGCGACAGCTCACCATTACCGCTGCCGTTCAAAATGGGTATGCCGATGCTTGGCGCACCGATTTCTACCGCCGGTAACGTGTTCTTCATCGCAGCGACCGCAGATAACTACCTGCGCGCATTCGATATGAGCAACGGTGACAAACTGTGGGAAGCACGTCTGCCAGCAGGCGGCCAGGCGACACCGATGACTTACTCTGTGAACGGTAAACAATACGTTGTTATCGCAGCAGGCGGTCACGGTTCGTTCGGCACCAAACTGGGCGATTACATCATCGCTTACGCACTGCCAGACGCTAAATAATTAGCCAAAACGTTTGAAACTGAAAGGCCGCGAAAGCGGCCTTTTTTATGGAATATTTTCAACAATGCCCGCTATTTCCCACAACCCGTCACTTGCGGATAATTGCGGCAAACCAGCATGAGTTTAACTTTCGGTTCAAAGCCTTTGTCCACCATGCATTGCTGAACTTTTGCAGCTTTCAGGACGGTCGGAACGAAAGGAACCGAGCCCAACGGTTTCGGATAGCCGCATTCATACATCACCTGTAACGCGAGCTTGTCATTCTCAGCTGCGTGCGAAAATGCCGTGAGGCACCCGCTTTACGCCAGCTGATGAGTTGGTATTCATTCCGGCCTGAATCCGGTTTGATCGGGTGAAAACCCTCATCGGCGACAAAAGGCAGCGCTTCGAGCTGTCGCTGACTGAGCGGGTGACCCTGTTGTTTCTCGATGCAGGCCGGGGTGTTTTTGTAGTAATCGCAAATGTGAAAACCTCCCTTATAGGTAAATCCTTTCCCCTCCATGCACTGGTAATACAGCACCGATTCATTATCGGTAAAAGAAGGTTCCGGCCCCGGCAGCGGGACGCCGCATTGCCCCATCGCAACACGCGCATCATCTATGGTGCTATTGGGGCGCTGCCACTGCGTTAAATCAGGCGGAGGCGGACATCCGGTGAGCAGAAAAACCGAACCAATCAGTGCAGATGAAGAAACCAGAGAAAAAGAGCGGGACATATAAATCCTTTATTTATAATGATGATACAGATTTCCTTCAGCCATCATTGAGAAGCACAACCTTCTGGCTTAAATACCCGCGTGGTGGACGCCGGATTGTTTGCCAGTTTATTGGCCGGTCTGCGCGGGCGGGCCACTAATTCCCCGCCGCAGTTGGGGCAAACGCCTGCGAGTTTGGTTTGGGCGCAGGGGACGCAGAATGTGCATTCAAACGAACAAATTCTGGCGTCGGAAGCAGGGGGCAGATCGGTATTGCAACACTCGCAGTTAGGTCTCAGTTCCAGCATAGAATTTATCCTTAATCCGTACAGGTAGGTTTCAGCCATTCTGCAGGTTCGCAGCACTCTTTCGCAAGCGGCTCACGCTGATTACAATCGCCAGCACCGTCGCAATCACGGCGACCCACAGACTTAACTGCACGGCGTGAGCTTCCTGAAAGGTATTTTGGGCGGCGAAGACTGACAAGATAACCCCGACCAGCGCTGCGCCCAGGCACTGACCGAAGGTGCGCATGATAGCCAGTACGCCAGACGCATAGCCGCTGTTTTCACGCGAGGCGTTTGAGAGCATTTCGCGGTTATTCGGGCTCTGGAAGCAACCGAAGCCCAGCCCGCAGATAAAGCTTCTCAGGCCGATATCCCAGACTTGTGCATGTTCTGGCAGTTGTGCCAGCAATAACAATCCCACAGCAAAAACGCACAATCCGATGGTGGAAATAATAGCGGCCGGATAGCGATCGGCATAACGTCCGGCATGTGGCGCGGCCAGAATGATCCCCAGTGGCCAGGGCGTGAAAAGCAGCGCTGAGACAAAAGCGCTGTAGCCATACACACTCTGAAACAGAAACGGCAGCGCGACAAAGGTGATCCCCTGACTGACAAATGATGCCAGAGACGTCAGCGCCGCCAGTGAAAAGCGTGAAGAGGCAAACATGCCTAACGGCAGCAAGGGTTTGGGTGCGAGGCGCTGACGCCATACAAAGGCTATACCGGCGATCACTGCGATAAGCCCGAAGGTGAGGGCGGTCATAAGTTCGTGAGCGCTGGGATGCGAGAACGAATCCGCCGCCATAATCAGCGCACCGAGCGCAACGGCTGACAGCACCGCACCGGAAACATCAAACGGAGATTTAGTCAGCGCCGGATTAGCCGGAACCACGCGCAGGGTGAGGATAATGGCAATCACGCCCAGCGGAATATTAATGGCGAACAGCCATTGCCAGCTCATCGCCGACAGTATGGTTCCGCCCAGCACCGGCGCTATCGCCGTGCTGGTGGCGATAATCAGCGCGTTCAGGCCAAGGATGCGCCCGAGCAGCCGGTTGGGAAAAACGGAGCGCAAAATGGCCGGTCCGATACTCAGCGTGGCAGCTGCACCGACGCCCTGAAGCACCCGCATGACGATCAGCACATCGAGAGAAGATGACAGTGCGCAGCCCAGAGAAGCCAGGGTAAACACGCTCAGTCCGGCGGTAAACAGTGAGCGAAAGCCGATGTGGCTGGCAAGCGCTGCGAAAATCGCCAGCGTCATAGATGCTGAGAGCAGATACCCGTTCGATACCCAGACGGCAGCCCCCGAAGAAATGTTCAGCGCCCGTGCGATTTGCGGCAGGGCAATGTTGACCATCGAGCCATCGAAAACGGCCATCGTTGCCATGGTCATGACGGCGGCCATCGCCAGCCCGCGCTCGCGCCCTGGTAATCCTTCGTCGCCCGGTTTATCAGAAAATAATTCCATTACGCTTCACTTCTCTTTTTTGCTGTTGAGTGCAGCAACTATACCTGCGGGTAACAGAGTGCGGAAGGCGCAGCATCTGCACTTAATACCTGCACGAGACGCCTTATATTAGCCTGAAAAACAGGCTACACTGCCGCGATGACTGAACCTGATCTGAATTTACTTATTGCGCTTGATGTGCTGCTGGCTGAAGGCAGTGTGGCCGGTGCTGCGCGGCGTCTGGGATTGAGCGCTTCGGCGATGAGCCGCACACTCGGTCGCCTGCGTGATACCACCGGCGACCCGCTGCTGGTGCGCGCCGGACGAAATATGGTGCTGACGCCTTACGCGGAGGAAATCCGCCAGCGCACGCAAAATGCGGCCTTTGAGGCACGCGCATTGCTGCGCCCGTCAACGTCAGTGCTTAATCTCAGCTCACTTCAGCGCACCTTTATTTTGCGTTCTAACGATGGTTTTGTGGTGGCGTTTGGCGCAGCGCTGATCGCCGCCGTCGCTCGCGAAGCGCCGGGAGTTTGCCTGCGTTTTGCGCCAAAACCTGAAAAAAGCGCGAACCCTTTGCGGGAAGGAAGGGTAGATCTCGAAATCGGCGTTCTCGGTGAAATGGGGCCGGAGATCCGCCTTCAGACGTTGTTCCGCGACCGTTTCGTCGGAGTGGTGCGAAAAGGCCATCCGCTGGAACACGCCGTCACCATTACTGCGCAGGAATATGCCAGCTTCGGACACGTGGTCGTTTCACGTCGCGCGGACACGCACGGACCGGTGGATGACGCGCTGGCGGAAGTGGTGCTTAAGCGCAAAGTGGCGGCCGTGGTGCCGGGCTTTTCTGCCGCACTGGCCATTGCGCAAAACTCTGATCTGGTGGCTCTGATCCCCGCCTCATTCCTGATTTCAGACCCTGAACGACTGTATTCTTTTGAATTACCGGTTAAAACCCGTGAAATCACTATCTCGCAGATGTGGCATCCGCGTTCAGAAGTTGACCCCGCACATCGCTGGTTACGGCAACTGGTGCTGAACGTTTGTCGGGAAAAAGTACCGGTTTAACTCACAATCACTGCGTTACTCGGTTTCCAGATAATGTCTGAGCGTCATTCGCAAATCCGGCGTTAATTCCTTGATGTTATTCAGCATCCAGCGCAGATAGCCCGGATCATCTTCGGCGATTTCTGCAATTTTCCTCCCGCGATATTTTCCAAACATCATGGTGCTGACCAGTGCCGGGCGGCCGGTGATTGTCACCATCTCTTCCGGTGTCCAGCCGGATTCATCCATAATACGGATGAGTAACGCGGCCGTGATATAGCAGTCAAACAGCGCGCGGTGATGATGCAAATCGGCAGGTGTGGCCACTTCCAGCTTAAGTGATTTATAAAGCGCCATATTGCTGTACTTAATCCCCGGCCATAAACGACGCGCCAGTTTCACGGTACAAATCCATTCGCCTGACATATCAGGCAGCATACGCTGGTCAAAATTGGCGTTGTGCGCCACGTAATACTGGCTGCCGTGATAGCGGGGAATGATTTCCTCAATCCACGGTTTATCGGCCACCATCGCCTCGGTGATTTTGTGGATAGCCATCGCCTGATGACCGATCGGACGGTCCGGACGCACCAGATCACTCATCGGATTAACGATTTTCCCGTTCTCGATATCTACGGAGGCCACTTCCACCACGCCACCCTGCAATCCGCAGGTTTCCGTATCAATAACACGCAACATTTTGTACTCCGGCTGATCACCAAACACTTTCTGATAAGGCTAGCCTAACGGAATGAACTCCCGGTGCCCACTTTTCTGATCACAACTTTTTGCAACACATACAAGCGGGTAATTTCACCCCACATTTACTCCGTCTATTTCTTGTACAGATCACACTTCCCGTCGCTTTCGTGAAAATGCTCACATTCCCCCGTGCAGATGCCCAAACAAACGCGGAAATTTTCGGCTTTTAGCCGTGGAAATGCGTCTGAAAACTGGCTAAGTTCAATAATGAAACGCTATTTTATTATTGTTGGGTTGTGGTTTCGATGAAGTGTGAGAGGGCTCACATAGCGGAAGAAACGGCAATTCCGGCGCGCCCTGAAGGGCGTTAACTCACTCAGTAATGGCAGGTATCGCTGTGAAAATACGTTCTGTTGAAGTTTCTGTTTTTACTTATCCGACCCGTCGCGTTTCTGACAGCGCGGGTCATTCGCATCCGGGTGAAGAAAGTCAGGCAAAAATGGCGATGCTGACCATCACGACTGACGAAGGCGACTGCGGCTATTCGTTCGCACCGCCGGAAGTTGTGCGTCCGCACGTAGTAAATGCCTTTTTCCGAAAAGTATTGATAGGTCAGAATCCGTTCGACCGCGAACGTCTCTGGCAGGATCTGGTTCACTGGCAGCGCGGCAGTGCGCATCAGCTGACCGAAAGGGCGCTGTCGTTTGTCGAGCAGGCGCTGTGGGATCTGATAGGTCGCAAACTGAAGATGCCGGTGCACAAACTGCTGGGCGGATTTCGCGAGAAGGTTCCGGCTTACGGCAGCACCATGTGCGGCGATGAGCTGAAAGGCGGATTATCGACGCCGGATGAATTCGGTCAGTTTGCCGAGAAGCTGGTGGCGCGCGGCTATCAGGCCATCAAGCTGCACACCTGGATGCCGCCGGTGGCGTTTGCGCCAGACCCGAAAATGGACATCAAAGCCTGCGCCGCCGTGCGTGAAGCCGTCGGGCCGGACATTGAACTGATGCTCGACGGCTATCACTGGTACAGCCGCAGTCAGGCACTGACCATCGGTAAAGCGCTGGAAAAACTTAACTTCGCGTGGTTCGAAGAGCCAATGGAAGAAGAGAGCATGGCGTCTTACGCCTGGCTGGCGGAAAACCTCGCCATCGACGTGATCGGTCCCGAAAGTTTGGGTGGTAAACATCACAGCCGTGCGGACTGGGTGAAAGCCGGTGCCTGCGACATTTTACGCGCCGGTGCCAACGGCGTCGGCGGCATCTCGCCGTGCATGAAAGTTGCCAGTCTGGCGGAAGCGTTCGGTATGGACTGTGAAGTTCATGGTAACGGCGCAGCGAGTCTGGCGGTGGTCGGTGCCATCCGCAACTGTCGCTGGTATGAACGCGGCCTGTTGCACCCGTTCCTGGAATACGACGAACCGGCGGCGTACCTGAACAGCATCGTCGACCCGATGGACGAACAGGGTTTTGTTCATCTTTCTGACCGCCCTGGCCTGGGTGAGGACATCAATTTTGATTACATAGAAACCCATACCGTCAGCCGCGACTGACCTGCGGGCAGATAAAAATAATAAACCTCTGACTCTACCCGGAAGGTACATCATGAACTCTGGCAAAACGTGGGGCGCGTGGATATTCGCGCTCCTGCTTATGGCCGCTGGCGGGACGGCGCAGGCGAAAACGCCCCCCGACCAGCTGATCATCGGCATGAACATGAATAACCTGTTAACGCTCGACCCCGCAGCGATGACCGGCAATGACATTGTCGGTATCGTGGTCAATCTTTACGACCCGCTGATTGAGCTCGACCCGCAACAACTCACCAATGTGCGACCGGCGCTGGCGACCTCGTGGGAGGTCAACGACGCCCGCAATCTCATCACGTTTCATCTGCGCGACGGCGTGAAATTCCACTCGGGCAATCCGGTCACCGCCGACGATGTGGTCTGGTCGATGCGCCGCATTCTTCATCTGAATCTGGCGCAGGCATCCGTGTGGAAATCCTATGGTTTCAGCAAAAAGAATGTCGATGAAATGGTGCGATCGCCGTCTCCCGGTATTGTCGAAATTCAGCTACCTAAACCCAACGATCCGAAACTGGTGATTTATTCGCTGGCGGCGCTCGGCAGCGTGGTGGCGTTAGACCGCAAAACCGTGCAGGCGCATGAAGTGAACGGCGACTGGGGCAACCGCTGGCTGACCACCAACGAAGCCGGTTCCGGACCGTTTCGCCTCGATAACTGGCAGGCGAAAGATGTGCTGAACATGAGCCGCAATTCGCTGTACTGGCGCGGCGAACCGAAATTATCGCGGGTGGTTTTCCGTCATTTTCAGGAGTCGCAAACCCTGCGTCTGATGATTGAAAAAGGTGACCTGGATATTGCCAATAACATGGCGGTTTCAGATGTCACTGCGCTCAGCCATGACCCGGCCATGCAGGTCGATCAGGTGAAAAAAGGCACCATTTATTACGTGGCGATGAGCATGAAAGAGCCGCATTTCGCCAACCCGAAAGTGCGCGAGGCGGTGCGCTATCTGATTGATTATCAGGGCATCGGCAAAGCGCTGATGAACGGTTACGGCATTGTGCATCAGCGGCCGATTCAGGTCGGGATGCCCGCGACGCTGCCGGATCCGGGTTACAAACTCGACATCCCGCGCGCCAAAGCCCTGCTGGCAGACGCCGGTTATCCCGATGGTTTTGATACCACACTGCGGGTGCTGGCCGATCAGCCGTTCCTCAATATCGCGATTGCCGTGCAGTCCACACTGATGCAGGCGGGCATTCGCGCCAAAATCGTTACCGGCACCGGCAACCAGATTTACGGCGCAATGCGCGAACGTAAGTTCGACATGCTGGTCGGGCGCGGCGGCAGCGGCGTGGAACCGCATCCGCATTCCAGCCTGCGGGCGCTGGTGTATAACCCCGATAACAGTGACGCCGCGCGATTAACCAATTTTCAGGGCTGGCGCACCGGTTTTTACGACAAACAGCTGAACGCAGATATCGACCAGGCGTTGCTGGAACGGGATCCGGAGAAACAAAAACAGGATTACTTCGCCATTCAGGAACGCTACGACGCGCTGATCCCTGCGCTGGTGCCGGTCTCGCAAATGGTTGATTCCATCGTGGTGCGCAGGGACGTCAAAAACTACCTGCCACATCCTTCTGCGACTACGTTCCTGCGCGATGTCTGGAAAGACGATACCGCTGACGCCCAGCCAACCGGAGGTAAAGGCTTATGACCATGCAAATTCCGGCTCCTGCCTCAAAGCAAACGGCGCGGATGTCATTCCCCGCCGGACGCATCGGCAAACGGCTGGTGCAGGTGGCGATCACGCTGTTCGGCCTGCTGCTGCTGACGTTTTTCATTGGTCGCGTGATGCCTGTCGATCCTGTGCTGGCGATTGTCGGGCCGGATGCTGACCACAGCACTTACCAGCAGGTTTACCATCAGCTCGGTTTCGATAAACCGTTGTGGACGCAGTTCGGCATCTATCTTTCCGGGCTGGCGCACGGCGATTTAGGCAATGCGCTGCTGACCGGCAAACCGGTGACGCAGGACATTCTGCGTGTGTTTCCGGCGACCATGGAACTGGCGACGCTGGCGATCATTCTCGGTGCGGGCGTCGGTATTCCGCTCGGCGTGCTGGCGGCAGCAAAACGCAACAGCATCGCGGATTACGTGGTGCGCATCATCAGTCTGGCCGGTTATTCCACGCCAATATTTTGGGTCGGCATGATGGGTTTACTGGTGTTTTACGCCTGGCTCGGTTGGGTCGGCGGTGCCGGGCGGGTAGATTTCAGCCTCGACGGACAGGTCACGCGCCACAGCGGTTTCATGCTGATTGATGCGCTGATCGCCGGTAACGGGGAAGTGTTCCGCAATGCGCTCAATCACCTGATTCTGCCCGCATCGCTGCTGGGTTTTCACTCGCTGGCTTACATCAGCCGTATGACCCGCAGCTTTATGCTGGCGCAGCTTTCGCAGGAATTCATCATTACGGCGCGCGTGAAAGGGCTGAGTGAATGGCATGTGCTGTGGAACCACGCGTTTCGCAACATTTTGGTTCAGCTGCTGACTGTGGTGGCGCTGGCATACGGCTCGCTGCTGGAAGGCGCGGTGCTGATAGAAACCGTGTTCTCGTGGCCGGGCTTTGGTTCGTACCTCACCAGCAGTCTGATGCTGGGCGACATGAATGCGGTGATGGGCTGTGTGCTGGTGGTCGGCATGATTTTCGTGGTGCTGAATTTGCTCTCTGACCTGTTGTATCAGGTCTTTGATCCGAGGACAAAAGTATGACGATTTCCCTCGATTCCGTCACGCTCAGCGCGGGCGACGAAAAACGTCAGCGCGTGAAAAGGGCGTTTGGGCGCGTTGGCCATTTTCTGTGGCAGATGGCCTGTAATCCGCTGACTGCTATAGGCGGCGCAATTGTTCTGGTGCTGATGATTGTGGCGATTTTCGCGCCGTGGATCGCGCCGTTTCATCCGCTGGTGCAAGATTTAAACAACGCGCTCAGCCCGCCGTCGGCGGCGCACTGGTTTGGCACCGACGAGTTTGGCCGCGATATCTTCAGCCGACTGGTTTACGGCTCGCGCATCACGCTCTATATCGTGCTGCTGGTGTCGGTCACCGTCGGGCCGCTTGGTTTGCTGCTCGGCGTCACCGCCGGATATTTCGGTGGTAAAACGGATATGGTGCTGATGCGCGTCACCGACATTTTCATCTCCTTCCCGAGTCTGGTGCTGGCGCTGGCGTTTGTCGCTGCCCTCGGTCCCGGCCTGGAACATGTGGTGATCGCCATCACGCTCACCGCGTGGCCGCCGATTGCGCGTCTGGCGCGTGCCGAAACTCTCTCGCTGCGACAGGCCGATTTTATTTCTGCTGTGCGTTTGCAGGGCGCGTCACCGGTGCGGGTGTTGTGGCGTCACATTGTGCCGCTGTGTCTGCCGTCGGTGATCATCCGTATTACCATGAATATGGCGGGGATTATTCTGACTGCCGCCGGTCTGGGCTTTCTCGGACTTGGCGCACAGCCACCCGATCCGGAGTGGGGCGCGATGATTTCCAGTGGCCGTACTTACATGATGGAGTGCTGGTGGGTGGCGACGATTCCCGGTCTGGCGATCCTGATTAACAGCCTCGCGTTCAACTTTTTAGGAGATGGCCTTCGTGACATTCTCGATCCCCGAAATGACTGACGCTCCGGCGTTACTCGATGTGCAGGATTTGCACGTCAGCTTTGTGAATGGCCGTCAGGTGACGCAGGCAGTGCGCGGCGTATCCTTCCAGCTCGGGCGCGAAAAACTGGCGATTGTCGGTGAATCGGGCTCGGGTAAATCCACCGTTGGCCGCGCGCTGTTACATCTGCATCCTTCAAAAGCGCAAATCACCGCCAGCAAAATGCAATTCGCCGATGTCGATTTGCTGCGTGCCACACCGAAACAAATGCGGCAGGTACGCGGTAAGCGGATTTCGATGATTATGCAGGATCCGAAATACTCACTGAATCCGGTGCTGTGCGTGGGCGATCAGATAGCCGAAGCCTGGCGTTCGCACCATAAATGTTCGTATCAGGATGCTAAACGCAAAGTGCTGAACATGCTGGACGTGGTGCGTATCCGTGACCCGGAACGCGTGTACGGCCTGTATCCGCATGAAATTTCCGGCGGGCAGGGGCAGCGCATCATGATAGCGATGATGCTGATCACCGACCCGGAAATGGTGATTGCTGATGAGCCGACGTCGGCGCTCGATGTATCGGTGCGCTTACAGGTGCTGGCGCTGCTTGATGACCTGGTGAAAACGCGCGGTCTGGGGCTGATTTTTATCAGTCACGACATCAATCTGGTGCGCAGTTTTTGCGATCGTGTGCTGGTGATGTACGCCGGGCGCATCGTGGAATCCATCGCCGCCACCGATCTGGATAACGCGCAACATCCGTACACACGCGGCCTGCTCAATGCATTGCCGGACATGGATAACCGCCGCTATCCGCTGCCGGTGATGCAGCGGCAGGCCAGCTGGCTGACCGATTAAGGAGCCAAAATGACGTATAAAACCATGATTGACGTGCGCAGCCTGAATCTGACGTTTGGTGAGGGCGCGAAAACCACGCAGGTGCTGACGGATGTGAATATCGCCGTGCGCGAGGGCGAGATTTTCGGGCTGGTGGGGGAATCCGGCTCCGGCAAAACCACGGTGCTGAAATGTCTGGCGGGGCTGTTTACCCACTGGAAAGGCGAACTGGAAATCGACGGTCAGCAGCTCGAACACCGCATCGGTCGCGACCGCTGTCGTCTGGTGCAAATGGTGTTTCAGGATCCGTACGGGTCGCTGCATCCGCGCCACACCATCGGCGATATTCTGGAAGAGCCGCTGCAAATTCACCGCATCGACCAGCGGGATCAGCGCATTAATACCATTCTGGAGAAAGTCGGCCTGAACCGTGCTTTCCGCAGCCGTTACCCGCATCAGCTTTCCGGTGGACAGCGCCAGCGCGTGGCGATTGCGCGCGCGTTGATCCTCAAACCGCGCGTTCTGTTGCTCGACGAACCGACCTCCGCGCTGGATGTCTCCGTGCAGGCGGAAATCCTTAATTTGCTGTTCGATCTTCAAAAAGAGGAAGGACTGACGTACCTGATGGTCACCCACGATCTGGGCGTCATTGCTCATCTTTGCCAGCGCGTGGCAGTAATGAAATACGGCAAAATTCTCGAAACGCTGGAAACCGATGCCCTGCTGCGCGGCGATATCAGGGACGATTACACCCGCGTGCTGGTCGACGCCAGCCGTGACTACAGCCGGGAAATGGCGGCGAAAGTGATGTTGTAGGACGGGAGTCGCCGTATTTCGTCCGGAGAAAGTGTGCGTTTACCCCTGCTATCGCCGAAGCGCAGGGGTAAACACTGATCGCAATTCCCCTTCATGACAGCGTATTTTTCATAACATTGCCGTCTTTGAGAATAACGCGGAAAGCTTCTTCCGGCCTGGCGATAAGCTCAATATCGGTCAGCGGATCGCCGTCTACCAGGATCATGTCTGCCAGCGCGCCTGCTTCGATAACACCGAGCTTACCGGGGTAAGGATTGCGGGGGCCGGAGAGGGCGCATAGCCGGGCGTTCACGCTGGTGGCCATTTTCAGGATCTCCGGCGGGGTGTACCAGCGCACCAGTTTGGCCAACTGCGCGCCCTGACGGGTGGCGAGATGCGCGTCAAACAGGGTATCCGTGCCCCAGGCAGTTTTAATGTTGTATTTTTTGGCAAGCTGATAAGCGTTATCGGTGCCCGCAGACATCACAAGCTGCTTGGCGCGCGAAGCAGGCGTTGCCATCGGCACCGCATCTTCATCATCAAGGAATGGCTGCAAACACCACCATATATGCTGTTGCGCCATCAGTTGCACTGTCTCTTCATCCACCAGCTGGCCGTGTTCAATACATTTCACGCCACCTTTGATGGCCATCGATACCGCCCGCGCCGTGTAAGCATGCACGGTCACGTAAGTTCCCCAGTTTTCAGCAGCGGTCACCGCCGCCTGAATTTCAGGTACGGAACCTTCGGTGACGTCGATGCCGTCATACATTGAGGCTACGCCCCCGCCCGCCATAAATTTAACCTGAGATGCACCGCGCATCAGTTGCTCCCGGGCGCGCAACAGAACCTGATCTGCTCCGTCAGCAATCGCCGTAATCCCGATCCGTTCGATATAACTCAGGCTGTCGCCAGGTGCGCGCGGCACTTCATGCAGAAGCCGGAAATCGCCGTGTCCGCCTGTTTGTGAAATGAAAGCACCGGAAGGATAAATACGTGGCCCCGGCGTTATCTGTTCATCAATCGCGCGTTTCAGGCCAAAGACCGGACCGCCCATATCGCGCACGGTGGTAAAACCACGCAATACGGTCGCCTGCGCTTCCGCAATCGCCAGTGCCTGAATGTAGTTAAAATCAGCTGTCATGGCGGTCATCATTGACGGACGCGCCATGATCGCATGCCAGTGGGCATCAATCAGGCCCGGCATCAGGACTCCGCCCGCTCCATCAATTACCGTGGTGCCCTGAGGTAACGGCGTGCCGGCCGTTTCGACGGACTTAATCACATTACCTTCGATAATGACCTGCAAACCCTCGAGAAGATCGTCTGAAACACCGTCGAAAATTCGCACATTAATGAATGCTTTCAGGTGCGCAGATGTCGCCGTTGTGGCCCCTCGGGGAGATTTCTCGCCAGGCAGTGCTGCACAAACCGTGGCTGCGGTGATGGGCGGTGCTTTTGCGGCTTCACGGGTCAGTACCGTGTTGATACGGACAAAGGCCGGGCTGTGGCAAAGACAGGCTTCAGAATGTTCGTGAGCCGGATAATTCAGGGGTGTTTGTCGCATAAGGCAATGTTCCTCAGCAGTCAGTTCAGGCAGGCATGCTTTCGAAAATAGTCAGGTATGGGTTACTGATAAAAATTCACATCCGGCATCGCGCTTAACGCTTTCTCAATCCGTGCGCGGGCGGCGAGCAGAATGCGGACAGTTTCTTCGCGTTTCTCCTCTGTTGCCCTGAATACGGGGATGGAAATGCTCAGCGCCGCGATGGTTTTATTGCGTTGTTTCAGCGGGATCGCGCAGCATATTGTTTCTTCATTAATCTCACGATTATCCACCGAATAGCCACGTATTTTGACCGCTTCCAGTTGCTCCCGCAGTGCCCCGACGGAGCGGGTGCTGTAGGCCGTCAGGGGCGTGAATCCGGCCGGATACCATTCCCGGATCTGCTCATCGCTGTATTCACAGATGAGCGATTTACCCAGCGCCGAAAAAATGGCGGGCAGGCGGGTACCAATATGAGAGGCAAGTTGCACCGTCTGTTCTGCCTGCACTTTGTTGATATACAGCACGTCCGAGCCATCGAGAATGCCCATCTGACACACTTCATTGCACTGTTTAACCATGTCGCTCATCTCGTTGTAAACGAGCGTCAGCCAGAAAGACCTGTCGAGAAAGGAACGTGAAAGCATCGAACAGGCGATACCCGGAGAATAAAGCTGCGCAGCGGCGTCATAACTGACGTAGCGCTTTTCCACCAGCGTTTTCATTATGGGAAAGATGGTGCCTTTCAGGCTGCCGGTTTTTTCAGAAAGTTTTGTTAACGATATGCCTTTATTTTCCGCAGCAAGTGCTTCCAGAATTTCCAAAACCCGCAGGGTAGGCTTATGTTCCATGATGCTAATTTTTCTCAACAAGAGGCAGATAACTTCATTCTAGGGTTAAAAACTCACCGCGTAAATTCTTAGGGATTTTCCCTCTGTGTGTGTCATTCACCGTGCATCCCGTGTCTGCGCGTTTGTGACAGGTCTCAAAATTTGACTAAAAAGTCGGCGTCGGCAGGGCTGTTATTTACAGGAATGCAACTAAGTAATCTCAATTAAACAACACATTAAGAACCATTTTGAAACTATTTGGTCAAATTTGACTCAATTTGGCTCGTCGCTATACTCGCCTTGTTTGTATTTATATATGAGGTTTGTATATATGAACGATTTGTATGTATGAATAAAAAGGTATCAACACATCGTGCAACGGGCGCAGTGCGGCAAGAGAGAAGGTTCAGAAATGATTTATGCCTGTTAAGCACCTGAATGGAAAAATATTCTGACGACGATTAAGGAAGAACAATGGCTAAACTCGCGCAATATTCCAATCCTCATCTGAACTCCGCGATAAGCAAATCCTGGAAACGCCTCGTACCCATTATGTTCATTATGTATTTTGTCGCCTTTATTGACCGGGTAAATATCGGCTTTGCCAAAGACGCAATGAAACTGGATATCGGTTTATCCGAACCGGCATTCGCACTGGGCGCGGGGATTTTCTTCGCCGCTTACGCGTTATTCGGCATACCGGCTAACCTGATCCTGAATAAAATCGGCGCACAAAAATGGCTGAGTATTACCACGGCGATATGGGGGCTGCTTTCGGCCATGACCGGGTTCGTCACCAATGAAACTGAGTTTATTATTCTGCGATTTTTGCTTGGTCTCGGGGAAGCAGGGTTCTATCCGGGGATCCTGTTGCTGGCCTCGATTTATTTTCCGAATAAAGTGCGCGGTTCGGTGATCGGCATCTTCGTGCTGGGCGTGCCTTTTGCGCTGACGTTAGGCTCGCCGATTTCCGGTGCGTTGCTTGAAATGCACGGGCTGATGGGGCGTCCGGGCTGGTTCTGGATGTTTGTGATTGAGGGACTTCCGGCGTTTATTCTCGGGATCTTCGCCTATTTCTATCTCGACGATAATCCCTCGAAAGCCCGTTTTCTGAATCAGGAAGAAAAGGACGCGCTGAATGCACAGCTGGAATCGGAGCGGAGGAAAACAGAAACCGGTTCCGTTCGTGCGGCGTTAAAAAATATCAAAGTCTGGCACCTCGCGCTGGTGTACGGGACCATCCAGATTTCCGTGTACGGTCTGATGTTTTTTCTGCCTTCTCAGGTCGCGTCATTAATGGGTGAGAATCTCGGGTTTAAACAATCTCTGGTCGCGGCGATCCCTTGGGCGTTTTCAGCCGTCGGCGTCTATCTTATTCCGCGGGTAGCTGACCGTAATCCCGCTTACCGCGTGGCAATATCGGTGATGTGTATGGTGGCCGCTGCGGCCGGTCTGGCGGTTTCTGCGTTTGCCAGCCCGGTCATTGCCATCGCCGCGCTGTGTTTAAGTGCGGTCGGTTTCCTGTCCGTTCAGCCGATTTTCTGGACTTTCCCGCCGCAACTGCTCAGCGGTTCGGCTCTGGCGGCCGGTATCGGATTCTGTACCACCATGGGCGCACTTTGTTCATTTATGGCACCGATTATTCGCGTGGAGATTGACCGGATAATGGACAGCAGCAGCGCCGGTCTGATTGCGCTGTCCGTCATCACGGTGGGATGTGCGCTGTTGATCAGCCTGTTAAGAAACGCTCAGACAATGCCGCCGGTCCGGCAAAATCAAACCGCTGAAAGAATGTGAAACAGTGCTATTTAAAGCGAAAACAGGGGTGTCGCAGTCATAATTTGCGCCACCGTATATTTGAGTTGTTCGAGTACCTGTTCACGCGATGGCGAATTCATGTAATCCAGGTGCTGTAAATAAGGGCATGCCAGCGCTGCGATGACTTTATCCCCGTTGGCAAGTATTGGAACGGCAATATTATAAACGCCGACGGTTTGCTGGCTGGGCATCATTTCGTAGCCCTGCTGGCGGACCAGCGTTAACTGTTGCGCGAGTTCAGCGCTGATTGTACTGCCGGGGTTTTCACTTTCGCGCAGCATAAACTCGCGCTCGTTGGCGGACGAGAAAGCAAGCATCACATGTCCTGAGCCGGTATTCAGCAGATCCATCCGCGAACCCGTGCGAATACCAAAGCCCCAGTAACCTGGCGCATCAACCTGGGTGATAGCCGTCAGCGCGCCGCGATCGTAAACCACTAGATGACAGGCCTGTTTCGCCTCACGGGCAAACTCCCGCAGATACGGAAGGGCCTGCGTTGCCAGCCGGCGAAACGGTGAATGACGATTTCCCAGTTCAAAAATTTTCAACGACAGTTCGTACTGATCAACGCTGGTACGGATTACATATCCCCGGCGCACCAGACGGTCGAGCATGCGGTAGATTTCATTGGGCTTACGTCCCAGTACCTTAGCAATTTCCGCCTGTGAAATGCCCTCTTCGCGCCCCGCCAGCATCTCAATAATATCCAGCCCTTTATCAAGTGCCGGGGCACGATAGCGATCCTCCTGTCCTTCCTCGTCTTTATGGTCTTCCGCTTCTTGGCCACTCATTCTGCTTTTCCCCCTTACCTGTTCACCTGATCCGTTCAAATCTTATCATTTCTGTGAACTCATTCGAAATTTTACAGTAGGTAATACGAATTGTTGTGACACTCATATATGAATTCAAAATTCATTAATGGGTAATGCGAACATTTCAGTTACATTAAATCCCATCTTAAGAAACAAACCAGTAATGGAGTGGAAACTTATTATGACCGCAGAAAAAGTCAGGAAAGTATTGATCACCGGCGCAGCTCAGGGCATTGGCCGCGCCTCTGCTTTGCGGCTGGCAAAGGCGGGCTTCCATGTCATCGCCAGCGATGTGAATCGGGAAAAACTCAGTGAGCTGCAAGGCGTGGAGAATATCCAGACCGAGGCTCTTGATGTGCTGGACCGGGCGGATATGGACGCGTTGATCGCACGGGTCGGCACGATTGACGTGCTGTTTAACTGTGCCGGAGTCGTACATAACGGCACGGTAAAGACATGCTCGCGCAGTGATCTGGAGTTCGCCTGGCAACTGAATGTCTGCGCGCAATATGAGCTGATCCAGGCCGTGTTGCCTGGCATGTTGGCACAGCAGGAGGGCTGCATCATCAACATGGCCTCAGTGGCTTCCAGCATCAAAGGGGTGCCTGACCGCTTTGCCTACAGCGTGACGAAAGCCGCAGTGATTGGCCTGACAAAATCAGTCGCCGCTGATTACATCACTCAGGGTATTCGTTGCAATGCTATCTGTCCCGGTACGGTCGACAGCCCGTCGCTCCAGCAGCGTTTGCGCGCGCAGGGAGATTATGAAGCGGCACGTAAGGCCTTTATTGCCCGTCAGCCGATTGGCCGCATCGGTTCGCCGCAGGAGATAGCTGACCTGGTGTTGTATCTGGCGGACGCCAGTTTTACGACCGGTCAGATCCATATTATCGATGGCGGCTGGGCTGCCTGATCAATTCATTACACCGCGTAAGTTGGGGAAAAACGGATGAAATTATTACGCTACGGCCCGGTTGGGCATGAACAGCCTGGTTTACTTGATGATCAGGGGCGTATTCGCTCTCTCGCCGATCATATTAACGATATTGATGCTGCTGCACTCAGTGCAGAAAGTCTGGCCATGCTGGCGGCGCTGCCGGTGGAACAACTGCCGATAGTATCCGGTGAACAACGGATTGGGGCTTGTGTGGCGAACAGCCGAAAATTCATCTGTATCGGTCTTAACTATTCCGATCATGCCGCTGAAACAGGGGCAGTCGTCCCACCCGAACCCATTATTTTTATGAAATCCCCTGACGCCATTGTGGGCGCTAATGACCCGGTCGAGATCCCGCGTAATTCAGTAAAAACGGACTGGGAAGTGGAGCTGGGCGTGGTCATCGGCAAAACCGCCAAGTATGTCACGGAGGAAGAAGCGCTGGAGTATGTGGCGGGCTATTGCGTCATTAACGACTTATCCGAACGCGCCTTTCAGCTGGAGCATCAGGGTCAATGGTGCAAAGGAAAGAGCTGCGACACCTTTGGTCCGACAGGCCCCTGGCTGGTGACGCGTGATGAAGTACCTGACCCGCAGAATTTGTCTATGTGGCTGGAGGTTGATGATCACCGTTATCAAAACGGCTCAACGCAAACCATGGTCTACGGCGTCGCCTTTCTGATCGCTTACCTTTCGCGATTTATGAGCCTGCACCCCGGCGACATCATTTCTACCGGCACACCGCCGGGCGTAGGGATGGGGCAAAACCCGCCAGTTTATCTGCAAGCGGGCCAGCATATTCGCCTTGGCATTGACGGACTGGGTGAGCAGCACCAGGTCACTTACGCCGCTGATTGATCGTATTTTGCCTTTTTGACCGCAGGAGTTGATGTTTTATGGCCACCATTACGCACGTTGAGATTTTTATGGTTGAGCTACAGCCCAAAGTGAAGCGGGTTGATGCCATCCAATCGTTTGATTGTCAGGAAACGCCATTTGTCCGAATCACTGATGCTGATGGCGTGGTGGGCACGGGATACAGCTACACCATCGGGACCGGCGGGCCGGCGATCATTTCATTGCTGGAAAGAACGCTGGCACCGGCGCTAATCGGAAAAGACGCCGAGCAGATTGAGGGCATCTGGCATGAACTCTCTTTCATGACGCACGCGACCACGGTGGGGCCTTTGACCGCGCTGGCGCTGGCGGCCATCGATATTGCGCTATGGGATTTGCGTTGTCATCGTGCCCGGTTGCCGCTGCACCTGATGGCGGGCGGCGCGCAAGAAAGTATTCCGTTGTACACCACCGAAGGGGGCTGGCTGCATCTTTCGCCTGCGGCGCTGGTAGATGATGCGGCGAAGGCGAAGGCATCTGGTTTTCAGGGATGCAAAATTAAAGTCGGTCGCCCGGTCAATGAGGATGTTGCCCGCCTGCGTGCGGTACGCGATGCCGTAGGAGATTCGTTTGAAATTTTCACCGATGCTAATCAGGCGTTTAGGGTAGACGAAGCCATTCGCCGGGCGCGGCGGTATGAAGAGCTGGATATCGGCTGGCTGGAAGAGCCACTTCCCGCCGATGATATCAGCGGGCATGTGCGCCTTTCGCAGCACAGTTCGGTGCCGATTGCCGTCGGAGAAAGTCTGTATAGCGCGCTGCACTTTCGCGAGTATTTACAGCAGGGTGCCTGTTCCGTGGTGCAGGTGGACGTGGCTCGCATCGGCGGCATCACCCCCTGGTTGAAAGTGGCGCACCTGGCAGAGTGTTTCAATGTGCCTGTTTGCCCACATTTCCTGATGGAGCTGCATGTTTCACTCTGCACCGCAGTGCCTAACGCCCGCTGGCTCGAATATATTCCTCAGCTTGATGACCTGACCCATACCGGTTTGCGTATCGAAAATGGCCGGGCATTCCCCAGCGATCAGCCTGGTTTAGGTATTGACTGGAGTCAGCAGGCTATTGATGCGCACTGTGTTCCGGGATCGCGCCATGTCATCCGATAACGATGACGTGAATGTCATGCGCAAACGTTATGACATGCAGGCTCTCACTGCCCTGAGTTACACACTGCTTTCCCGTGCAGGCATGCCTGATGATAAGGCCCAGGCGGTGGCCGATGTGCTGGTGCGTGGCGAAGGATTTGGCTCCACGACGCACGGCCTTGTGCTGCTGCCTGCCTACCTGCGTGAGATTCACCAGGGCGGTATGAACCTTGAAGGTGAACCGCGTGTTATTCAGGATTTTGCGGCATGTCTGACATGGGATGGTAACAAACTGCCGGGCCCATGGCTGGTTCAGCGGGCGGTCAGCGAAGCGATTGTCCGCGCGCAGCGCTATGGCACGGCAACGGTTTCCGTGCAAAACAGCCACCACGCTGCCTGTCTGAGCGCATATCTTCAGGCAGCAACTGAACGCGGCTTTATCATTTTTATCTCCCTGACAGATCCGGGACACCGCAGCGTGGCGCCGTTTGGCGGTATCGGTGCGGTACTGACATCCAACCCCATTGCGCTGGGTGCGCCCACCAGTGGCGAGCCGATCCTGATTGATATGGCTACCTCGCTGGCAACCAATGCGACCGTGGCGCGTAAGCAGACGGCAGGCGAACATTTTTCTTCACCCATATTGCAGGATGCGCAGGGGCAACCCAGCGGTGATCCCTCGCTGCTCACGGGTGATACGCCGGGTACGATTTTGCCGCTCGGCGGTACGGATGCAGGACATAAAGGCTATGCACTGGGACTGATGGTGGAGATCCTCTCCGGTTGCCTGAGCGGGCGGGGCCGGGGCGAAGTTAATGAAGGCTGGAGCGCGGCCATTACCATTACCTTGCACTCGCCTGCCGCCATGGCAGGTAACGATGCTTATCTGAAACAAATTGACGCGTTGGTTCAGGCTTGCCACGACTCGCCGCCGAAACCCGGCATAAACCGCGTGAGATTGCCAGGTGAACGGGGTCTGGCGACGCTGGCTGAAGGGCAGCGAAACGGGCTCCCGTTATCCGAATCACTGATCGAAACGATCAGCCAACTGGCGGCAGAACAGGGGCTCAGTATGCCTCTTCCCATCGCCGGTCGCTGAAGTCCACACAGCTTTTATCACCGATAACAAGGAATACAGCTATGGTTCATACAATGAGAACTCCCCAAAAGGCGGGCGTCACAAAAGCCGTTGTCGCCTCTGTCATTGGTACGATTATTGAGTGGTTCGACTATGCGCTTTACGGTGCCGCTGCCGGGCTGATCATTAATCATATTTTCTTCCCCGAGTTGTCAGCGACCGCCGGGGTTCTGGCTGCGTTTGCCACCTTTGCCATCGGTTTCATCATGCGTCCTCTGGGCGGGGTCTTGATTTCACACTTTGGCGATCGTTTCGGGCGTAAACCCGCGCTGATTTTTTCCATTTCCCTGATGGGAATAGGAACTGTAACGATTGGGTTGCTGCCAGGATATGCGCAGATCGGAATATTGGCCCCCATTTTACTGGTGCTGATGCGCATGGTGCAGGGATTCGGCGCCGGGGCTGAGTATGCCGGTGCCGTTACGCTGGTTTATGAATATGCCCCCGTTCGCCTGCGCGGTTTTTTCACCGCACTGCTGCAATCCTCAACAGTGGTGGGCATCCTGTTTGCCAGCCTGGCATTCCTCGGTGTTTCACAGCTTTCGGAAACGGATATTATCAGCTGGGGCTGGCGCATACCCTTCCTGTCTTCAGCCGTATTGTTTGTCATTGCGTTGTACATTCGCCGGCAACTCGATGAAACACCGGAATATTTAGAAGTGATGCAAAAGGCCGAGCAGGATAAGAAAGATCATAAATTACCGCTCAAAATGCTGATAACGCGCTATCCCCGGCAGCTGTTTTATGGCTTCCTGGCGGTCACCGGCCATAATGCCAATGTCTATATTCTCAGCGCATTCAGTCTGAGTTATATGACCAACACCTTAGGTATTGCGAAATCACAAGCGCTGACGGCGCTGCTTATTGCTGCGCTATGCGGCGTGATCAGCGCGCCCATTATGGGATGGCTGGCGGATAAGTTTGGTGCAGCAAAAGTTTATATTCTGAGTGCTATTTTTACGGCGTTGTTTGCGTGGCCACTGTTTATGCTTCTGGACACAAAAAGTATGGAGTGGATCACTCTGGGGATGAGTATTGGCTTTATTGTAGGTTTTGGTGGCATGGCTGGGCCGCAGGGATTGCTGCTGGCGAAAATTTTCCCCACGCAATACCGTTTCTCGGGGATCAGCGTGGCACGTGAACTCAACAGCATGCTAATCGCCGGACCTACGCCACTGATTTGTGCATTATTGGTCCAATATGCTCATGGTAGTTCTCATTATGTTTCGGGCTACCTCGCCATCTGTTGTTTGATTACGGTGTTTGCCGTCATAAAGCTGGCAAGCTACGCAAATACATCGCATGAAACTTCCGCAGAAGCGGGGCGACAACAAATTGTTTAACTGACTCATCAGCCCGAAAGACAGTTTGCTCCCATCTGTGCATCAGGGAGCCGCTGCCTCAGGGGCGGTGGCGAAAACTTCGATACTCCGGGCTTTAAACGAGCTGCTTGACAGAATAATACTGACCCTTTAATTTTGTTGATACTATCAACAAATAGGGTTAACCATGTCGGCCATTCATTCGATCCGTACCGAGCTTCGCTATCTTGTCAGAGAACTGGGGCTGCTGGATAAAAACTGTTTTGATTCGGGTTTATCTCTGACGCAGGCGCATCTGCTGACCTATTTATCTAAAAACGGCGTGACGCCATTTGCTGAATTGTGCCTGCAACTGAGCATGGATAAAGCGTCACTGAGCCGTACGCTGAATGCGCTGGTGGATAAGAATTACGTTGAGGCCCTTGCCGGAGCTGAGGATAAACGTCTCAAAAGTTTTCAGCTGACGGCGGCAGGTGTACAGAAATTAGCGCAAGCAGATGGCGCTGCGGATAACGCATTTTCATTTGTTAATGATGAAATGGAATTACAGGATGTGAAGGAAGTAATAAAGGGATTGCGGACGCTGAGAATAAATACTTTTCGGCGGAATGCTTCGCTTCATCCGCAAAGAATACAAATAGAAATAATGCGCAGTCATTACCAGCCGGAAGTCATGAGGCTATTAACTGAAACATTTTCGCTGGAACAGAATATTCCGGCGGAAATGATTTCATTACCGCCGCAGTTGAAAAGTCAGTGCTGGATAGTCCGCTCAGGGGAATATATTCTCGGCACAGTAGCTGGCTGGCTGGAAAATAATCACTGGCACTGGGGAAGGTTTGCGGTGGATCCCGGCTATCGCGGAATGGGGATGGGTAAACAACTGGCGCGGGTTTCACTCGGGAAAATGTTAACGCAAACGGATAAAGTGCTGCTCGATGCGCGGGATTCAACGGTAAAGATTATCAGCGATCTGGGCGGGGTGATCACCGGTCCCACCACCGATTTTTACGGAATGCCGATTACGCCAATGCGTGTGAAGAAAGAGGATTTTACGGGTTTTGCGGATAATTAAAAATCCTCAGGCAAAAAATGAGAAAAGATAATTATTTCTTCAGCATATACAGGTCGATTTTACAT
The DNA here is from genome assembly GCF_003614975.1 of Rahnella bruchi. Lineage (GTDB taxonomy): Bacteria > Pseudomonadota > Gammaproteobacteria > Enterobacterales > Enterobacteriaceae > Rahnella > Rahnella bruchi. The sequence goes on from NZ_QZWI01000020.1 coordinate 70,265, forward strand.
CAGCCCGGTTTTATCCTTGGCATGTTCGTCATTAAAGGGTCAGGCGGCATGGGGGGCTATTTTTACGGATGTAATATTAATTTACTTCATTGACCATTTTACTCCTTTCCTTTTGTTGTTTTTAAGCTTTAATACAGCTCAGTACATTTATAAGAATGAGAGTTCACCGGAGTCGTGATTTGCAGCGTTTATCTTTATTGAGGATCCCCAGACTTCAGGTCGTGGTTCATCTTTGTGGCTTTCTGGTCTTTCTCTACAGCTTTTCCATGCTGCCTCCGATGCTGGTTGCGTTGTTTGACAAAGACCGCAGCTACTTTGTTTTTTTATCGACATTTTTGACGTTTTTCATGGTGGGCGGCCTGGCATGGTTGTTTACCAAACGCAGCGGTATACAGCTTAAAACCCGTGACGGCTTTATTATCATTGTCTTGTTCTGGCTGCTGTTTTCGTTGATCAGCGCCATGCCGCTGTGGCTGGATGATACGCTGGGGATGAGCTTTGCGGATGCGCTGTTTGAAGGGGTGTCGGGGATCACGACCACCGGGGCAACGGTGATCGGCAATGTCAGCGGGTTGTCGAAAACGTATCTATATTATCGCGCACAGCTCAATTTTATTGGCGGTTTGGGGGTTATTGTTTTGGCCGTGGCCGTTCTGCCCTTGCTCGGAATTGGTGGCGCAAAACTGTATCAGTCGGAAATGCCGGGTCCGTTTAAAGAAGAGCGTCTGACGCCACGCCTTGCCGATACTTCACGTACTCTCTGGCTGACATATGTATTGCTGGGGCTGGCGTGTTCGGCTGCTTATATGATGGCCGGGATGCCGGCTTTTGACGCACTTTGTCACGGCCTTTCCACTGTTTCTCTGGGCGGTTTTTCGACGCACAATGAAAGCATTGGTTATTATCACAGCAACGCGATTGAACTGGTTGCCGGTGCATTTTCCCTGCTATCAGGCATTAACTTTACCGTCTGGTTTATCGCCTTTTCCCGGCGGACGCTGAAACCCTTCCGGCAAAACGCTGAGCTGCGATTTTTCCTGCTGGTCACATTTATTATCGTGCTGATCGTTGCCTTGCAGGTCTGGCATGCCGGGATGTATAACCTGCGGGACAGTCTGGTTCACGCCTTCTTCCTCACCAGTTCGATGATTACCGACAACGGTCTGGCGACCGGCGATTACGCCAGTTGGCCATCGAATGTCATTGTGCTTTTGCTGATGGCCAGTTTTTTTGGCGGTTGCGTAGGTTCGACTTGCGGGGGTATCAAGGCGCTGCGCTTTCTGGTGATGTTTAAACAATCCCGTCAGGAAGTGCATCAGCTTTCACACCCGCGCGCACTGCTGCCGATCCGTGTCGGCGGCAGCGTCGTCACCGAACGCGTATTACGCTCAGTGTGGAGTTTCTTCTTCCTGTATATCCTGATCACTGTTTTCTTTGTCTGGGCGCTGAGCCTGATGGGCTATGACCTGATGACGTCGTTTGCTACCGTCGCTGCCTGCATCAATAACATGGGGCTGGGCTTTGGCGATACCGCCTCGACCTTCGACACACTCAACAGTGGTGCAAAATATCTGATGTGCGCCGCGATGATTTTGGGGCGTCTGGAAATCTATCCGGTATTAATACTTTTTTCCCGCTTCTTCTGGCGTGGATAACCGGCGAGATAATATTGCTGGCGCTGACAACGGGAAGGCTCAGGCCAGCAGTGGTCGCCATCCCAGACGGGTTTCAATCATTTTTGCCCCGTTTTGCGCCAGCGCCCGCAAATCCGGGAGGGTCTGATCCACCTTGCTGGCGGGAACGACAATTGAAATGGTGGCCCGGCATGCCCCGCTGGTGTCACATATGGGAGAAGCAATGCAGGCTACGGAGAAATCAGATTCGTTGGCCTGAATCGACAAACGTTGTTCCAGTGCGGTGAACGCACTTTGCGCCAGTCGCTGCGGATCGGTTTCGGCCTTTCCGGTGGGCGAGGGCGGTGCAGACGTTGTAAACAGTGCCAGCCTTTCTTCCAGACTCAGATGCCCCACCAGCAGGCGCCCGGATGCGGACCAGTTCAGCGGAATGCGCGTCCCGACGCGGGAGGCGACGTGAAAATGATCCCGTCCTTCGGCCATGGCCAGCACGACCATTTTATCGTCGTCACGGCCACAAATCTGGATCACTTCACCGCATTGCTGGCTAAGGTTTTCCATCTCTTGGGTCGCCACGGTCAGCAAATCCAGATTACGGCCATAAGATAAGCCGTAGTAGTAAAGACGCGGCCCGAGCCATATCAGCCCATTCTTCTGACGTTCGAGCATCGATTTGTTGACCAAATCATCTACCACAGAATAGATGGTCGATAGCGGTGCGCCCACCGCTTTCGCCATCTCATAACAGGTCAGCGATTGCTGTTGCTGTTGCAGCAGGTCTAACACCTGTATCGCGCGGTCTATGCCGCTGGTGCGTGGTCGCCTTTGCTGTGGTGACTGCTCTTCATTTTCCTGAGTCATGTTTATCTCGTCGCGGTTAATCAGGCCAGCGTAATATGGACTGCTCTCGTTGTAACAGGTATTGCCCGAAATCGGTAATTATCGGTTCAGGCGCGCGCTGCGCGTTATCGAGTTCTCCGGCTATCTTCGCAAGCACAATGTGCTCCTGCTCAGGATGGAGATTGCAGGGGTCGAGATAAAAATAGCCCAGTTCCGCCTGATGATCACGAACGATAACCGCCGGTTTTCCTGCCGCCAGTGCACTGCACAGATCCCAGGCGGTGATCTTAGCCTGCGCCGGGTCAACCTCAATTTTGCAGCGTGAAAGCGGATTTCCGGTGGGATCGGCTTCCAGCGAAACCCGGATACCTTTCCGGTTTTGCAGGCCGCTCATCCACAGTGTCAGCGCCCGGTTCTCCCGCTCACGGATGGCGTGATGATCGCGCTTTTGCCACGCCTGTAACGCGGCAATCGTGCCATAAACGCTCTCCTTGCCCGCTTTCATACCGCGCGCGATACCGCGATTTTGTAACCAGGCGTAGCGCACCCAGGATTTTTTACCGGCCACAATGCCGGACGTCGGCCCCCCGAGAAACTTATGCCCGGAGTAAATCACGATATCTGCGCCCTCGGCCAGAAAACGCTGTAAATCATACTCAGAAGCGGCATCCACAATGACCGGAACCCCTTGTTCGTGGGCAATCTGGCAAAAAAGCGCTAAGGGCAACTGCCCGTGATCGACAACGTGGTGCGACACGATATACACCGCCGCCGCCGTACGTTCAGTAATACTTTGTCTGAGATGATAAGCAGAACACTGCGTCGCATAACCGACACGCACACATTTTGCGCCGGTCAGACGGATACCTTGTTCCACCGGCGCGCCATAGCTGACCAGATGACCCGCCTGTACCACCACTTCGTTTTTGGGCGTGCTGAGTTCCGGCAGCTGTTCGATAGCCAGCAGGTTGTCCTGAGTCAGGCAACCTGCGACCGCCATTGAAATTCCGGACGCGCAGGAAGCCGTAATAAAACCTGCTTCAGCCCCGGTCAGTTGCGCAATGACGCCACTGGCAAAACGCTGTAACTCTTCCATCCTGACGAATTCCGGCAGAATTTTCAGTATGGCGTCTATCGCCTCAGGCACGACAATAGACGAACCCAGATAGGTCATGGTTCCGGCCACGTTGACCACCGGCGTCAGCGGTAAGGCCTGTGCCAGTTCAGTATTTTTCATTTTTACCGTTCTCCGCAGAGTTATTCGAATTCGACGATCGCTTCAATTTCGACAGTAATTTGATCGGGTAATGAAGAGAAACCGACGGCGGAGCGGGCGTGGATCCCCTGCTTACCAAAAACGCCGACCAGCAAATCCGAGCAGCCGTTGATCACTTTGGGGTGATCGCTAAATTCATTGTCGGCATTCACCATGCCCAACAGTTTTACCACCTGTTTCACCCGACCTAAATCCCCCAGCGCTTCATGCATCACCGCCAGCAGATTGATGCCGGTCAGTCTGGCATGCTGATAAGCGTCCTCAGCAGAAATATCGCGCCCGACTTTGCCGCGTTGTTTGCTGTTATCCGCGCCCACCGGGCCCTGACCGGAAAGAAACAGCAAATTACCTGAGATGATGTGAGAACTAAAATTAGCAACGGGAGCAGGAGAAACCGGCAATACAATGCCCATCTCCGCCAGCCGCTGGTAAGGCATACTCTGCCGGTTATTGGTATGCATTATCGTGTCTTCCTTGTTCCTGAAGGTTAAGTTCATGCAGGCGAACGCAGCTCACCCAATGTTCATCGCTGACGTGCTGTTCGGCCGGAACCTCCGCCGCACAAAGCGCTGTCGCATAAGGGCAGCGGGTACGGAATACGCATCCGGAAGGCGGCGAAATAGGGCTGGGAATATCGCCCCTGAGCACGATGCGCTGTTTTTTCCGGGTAGGGTCCGGCACCGGTGCGGCAGAAAGTAAGGCCTGAGTATAGGGATGGCGCGGTCGGGCATAGACTTCCCGGCAAGGCCCGCGCTCCATGACGCGACCGAGGTACATCACAACCACTTCATCACACAGATATTCCACGACGGTCAGATCGTGCGCGATGAACAACAGGGTTAATCCCAGAGAGCGTTGCAGTTCGCCCAGCAGGTTCAGCACCTGAGCCTGCACCGACACATCCAGCGCTGAAACCGATTCATCAGCCACGATAAAATCGGGTTCGACCGCGATGGCGCGGGCGATACCAATACGCTGGCGCTGACCGCCGGAAAACTCATGCGGATAACGGTCCGCGTGCTCTGCCTGTAACCCCACGCGTTGCAGCAGTTCTTCTACGCGTGCTTTTCGTGCCTCTCCTTTGGGGAAACCGGCAGTATTGAGCGCTTCACCGATGATTTGTGATACACGCATCCGGGGATTCAGGCTGGAAAAGGGATCCTGAAAGATGATCTGCATTTTCTGCCGGTAGCGTTTCATCTCTTTAGACGGCAGCGACAGCACATCGGTGTCGTTGAAAAACACCTGTCCGGCGGTCGGTTCCAGCAGGCGTAAAATAGCCCGTCCTGCGGTGGTTTTTCCTGAACCTGATTCACCCACCAGCCCGACGGTGTGACCGCGTTTGATGTCAAACGTCAGTGCTTCAACGGCGTGAACCGTGCGGCCATCCTGCGTTTTAAAATACTGGCATAAACCTTCGACGCGCAGCAGTGGCGCAGGCTGAGAAGTGAAAGAGTCACTCATAACTGTTCACTCCTTATGCAGCGCGACCAGGTATTTTTACCCACGCTGCGCAGCGCTGGCCGGGCAACCAGACAGTCACTGCTCACGTATTCACAGCGTGGGGAAAACGCGCATCCTGCCGGTAACTCGCTTAAAGAAGGCACGGCTCCGGGGATGGCGTAAAGTTCGCCGCGCGAACCATCCTCCGCCGCGTTGTGATTATTCGGTGTGCAGGCCAGTAAACCACGGGTGTAAGGGTGTGCCGGACGTGAAAACAGCGTTTCGACCGGTGCGTGTTCCACGACTCTTCCGGCGTACATCACCACCACATCCTGGGCAATTTCCGCCACGACGCCGAGATTATGAGTGATAAAGATAATGCTCATTCCCAGGTCAGCTTGCAGACGTTTTAGCAGGTCGAGGATCTGCGCCTGAATGGTCACATCCAGCGCGGTGGTGGGCTCATCGGCAATCAGCAGGGCAGGGTTGCAGGAGAGTGCCAGTGCGATCATCACGCGCTGGCGCATCCCGCCGGACATGCTGTGCGGATAATCATCAATTCGGGTAGCCGCCGCCGGAATTTCGACTTTCTCCAGCATTTCGATAGCACTGCGCCGCGCGTCCTTTTTTGAGATGGGCTGGTGCAGGGTGATCATTTCCATTATCTGATCTCCCACTGTAAAGAGCGGATTCAGGCTGGTCATCGGCTCCTGAAAAATCATCGCAATTTCTTTGCCACGCACCTTCCGGTATTGCGCCGCAGTGAACCTGTCCAGACGTAATGGTTCCTGCTGCCGGTTGCGGTAGTGAATTTCGCCGCCGGAGACATGACCGTTTTTTCCCAGTAATCCCATGACTGACAGGCTGGTGACTGATTTCCCGGAACCGGATTCCCCGACAATCGCCAACGTCTGACCCCGTTTGAGCTCAAACGTCACGCCGTCAACGGGAATGACATTCTGGCGTTTCGTGGTGAAAGACGTTTGCAAATCTCTGACCGATAAAATGACGTCATCATCTTTTGCCAGACTCATACATGCCCCCCGCACGTGCAACGTGGCGACTGTTCTGCGGGCTGATAACGTGAGGCCGTCCAGTGCTGTGCGCCCAGCACGGTGTAGCGCGGGTCAAAGACCTGCTTAAGTGCGCTGGGAACCCCTTTGGAATCACGTACAATCAGGTCGGAATCATTGATTTCAAACAGGGTGAAATTGGCCGCCGCGCCCGACTCAAGCATCGCCGGATACGGACGACGGATCACCTCGCGTGGCCGGGTGCTGGACGCGCGGATCACGTCTTCCAGCGGCATGCCTAATGACAACAATTTCGACATGGTGGTGGACATATCCCATACCGAGCCCGGCATAGAACGCTTGTGGATGTCGGTGGAAATGGTGTCCGGCAACAGTTTATTGCTCAGCGCGGCTTTAGCGACTTCAAACGAAAACGACGCGCCGCCATGACCGACATCCATCACCACGCCCCGCTGCTGCGACTCTTCCACCAGCCGGTACAATTCTTCATCTTCCAGAATCGAACCGCCGATTTTTCCGTTAAAACAATGGGTAATGATGTCACCTTCGCCCAGCGTTTTAAGCACGTCGTCGTAAAGCGGCAGCGGTTCGCCAACGTGCACCATAATCGGCAATTTCAGGATGCGTCCCAGCTTCTTAGCCAGTTTCACCGGCGCGATATCCCAGCCTGCGGTAATGGTGCCACTGGCGCGGACTTTCAGGCCGACAATCAGATCCCGATTAGCTTCAACGGTGGTGGCAATGCGGTCGATATCCACCGATGCCAGTCCGGTAAGTTCACTGACACGGTTACAGGCCACCAGACCGATGGAACCCAGATTCAGAAAGGCAAAAATGTCTTCGCTGGCCGAGTCGATAATCAGTTCACGCAAACCGTGAAAATTGGCTTCTCCGGCAGAACCGGCATCGACCAGCGTGGTGACTCCACGGGACAAACCACAAATTTCAGGCCGGATGGAAATGTCTGTGCCGCCGTACCAGATATGCGTATGCAAATCGGTCCAGCCAGGGGACAGCCAGCAGCGGTTGCCGTTGATCACTTCCACGTCGCTGCCCGCGCGGATCTCCGGGGCGCTCCGTATCACTTGTCCGTTCCTGCCGATCAGCACATCAATGCAGCCATTAAGCACATCGGGAACCGGGCCGAAACCTATCGGCTTAACTGCTTTGATCAGCAAAGCTTCTTCAGATTGTGTGTTGTGAGTGTTCATCAGGCACCTTTTGAAAGTCGAGGATCGAGTAAATCGCGCAATCCGTCACCCAGTAATTGCAGCGACAGCACGGTAATCACGATGGCAATGCCAGGGAACAACATGATCCAGCCCGCCTGGTCGATATACTGACGGCCCTGGCTTATCATGGTTCCCCATGTCGGAATGTCGGGAGAAATACCCACGCCGAGGAATGACAAACCGGCCTCGGCAAGAATGGCGTTGGCAAAGATGAAGGTACATTGCACCAGCAGGGGTGAGGTCAGGTTGCGCAAAATATGGCGGTACAAAATGACCGGCGTTGGCACCGCCAGGGCTTTTGCCGCTTCGACATACGGCAGTTCACGAATAACCAGCGTCGAGGCGCGGATAACCCTGGCCATTCGCGGCGTGTAGACGATACCGAGCGCAATCACCACATTGGTGGCCGACGGCCCCAGCGCGGCAACCAGTGCAATCGCCAGCAGAATGTCCGGAAACGCCATCATCGCGTCAATCAGGCGCGAAACGGGCGCATCCAGCGCACGGAAATATCCCGCCAGAAGCCCCAGTAAAACGCCGGTGACAGAAGTAAATACCACGACGGCGATCCCCACGCTCAGAGACGTTTGCCCGGCAAACAGCATTCTGGAAAAGATATCGCGCCCCAGTTCGTCAGTGCCGAAGAGATGCGCGGCTTCCGGGCCTTTCAGGCGTTGCATAATTGCCAGCTGGCTGGGTGAAAAAGGGGCAATCCAGGGAGCCAGCACCGCACTGACTACGATAAATATCAGTAAAATCAGCGCGACTGCCGTGGTCGGACGCGACACTAACTGCCACATAAATGAGTCATGGCGGGAATGGCGGGCCACTGTAATGGATGAAATAGACATTAGCGACGTACCCTCGGGTCAACCCATAAATACAACATATCGACGGCGAAATTCATCAGCACGTAGAGGCCGGAAACCACCAGCAGCGTGCCCTGGATAACCGGATAGTCCCTGCGTAAAACGGCTGAAACGGTCAGGCTGCCCACACCGGGGAGTCCGAACACCGTTTCGGTGACGATAGCCCCGGAGATCAGCAGCGCCGCCGTCAGACCAATCACCGTAACGACGGGAATCAATGCGTTTTTGAAGGCATGTTTTACGACGACGCGAAATTCGGACAGCCCTTTGGCACGCGCAGTGCGCACGTAATCATCGTTGAGCACGTCGAGCATGCTGGCGCGGGTAAAACGCATGATCAGTGCAGAAGAAACCACGCCCAGTGACAGCGCAGGCAGCACCAGATGATGCATCCGCTGGGCGAAAGAGGCATCGGGCCCGCCGTAACCCGAGGTATCAAACCACCCCAACCTGACGGCAAAAAACTGGATGAACAGCAAACCCAACCAAAATGACGGCACGCTGGCCGACAGCATGGCGACCCCCGTGGCAATCTGATCAAACAACGAGCCCCGGTAATACGCGGACAAAATGCCTACCGGCAGCGCGATAATTGTGGCGATCAGCAGCGCCATAAGGGTCAGGAAAAAGGTCGGTTCAGCGCGTTGCCACAGGGCCTCTGTCACCGGAATATTGAGAAATATCGAACGCCCGAGATCCCCCTGCAATACGCTGCCGATATAGTGGACAAACTGTTGCCAGAGCGGGGCATTCAGCCCCAGCTGATCCCGCAATGCAGCAATATCTGCCCCTGTCGCATCCGGCCCCAACATGACCGCAGCCGGATCGCCGGGGGTGATGTGCACGATGAGGAACACCAGCGAAACCACCAGCGTCATGACCACCAGCATGCCAAATAAACGATTCAAAATTGAACGTAACATGTTAAGTCCCGGCGGTTATTGGGTGAGATAGGCGTTCCAGAAATATGGCCACGGCGAAGGTCTCACACCCTTTAATGCCGGAGACTGAGCCGCCAGTGCATTGAAGTTGCCCACCTTAAACATCGGCACATCTTCGTAAATGGCTTTCTGCACGTTCGCCCACAGTGCGACGCGTTTCTGAGGATCGGTTTCGCTGTTAAATGCCTGCAACGCCGCATGTTTTTTGTCGCTGACCCACCAGCCTGGTGAGGTGTCAGACATGATGCCGGTCAGGGAAGGTTCTGGCAGGAAAGGGCTGTGAGAGATGTACATATCCCAGCGTTCAGGATTGGTGCGGTTCTGCGTCAGGGAAGCCCACTCCTCTACGTCGAGCTGAACTTTAAAACCCGCCGCTTCCAGATAGGCCTGCGCCACCTGAGCCAGCTTATAGTGAAATTCGTACTGGCGGCTGGTCAGAATCCGCAGCGTTTGTCCATGGTACTTCGCCTCTTTCAACAGCTGCTGCGCTTTAGCGGTATCGCCCATTGGCTTATAGGGTGCAGTCCCTGCTTCGCTATGCCAGATGCTGTCTTTCGGGTACATCGCACCGTCAATGCTGAAGAAATCCGGTGAACCAAAGGCTGCCGTCATCATGTCCTGCGGTGCCAGGGCGGCCTGAATGGCTTTGCGGATCAGGATGTCTGAAGTCAGCCCTTGCCTGGAATTCATCACAAATACCGGCCAGCCATAAGGCTTAAGCAACACGGGTTTATCTTTGCCGTTTTTGATCTTGTCGAAAGATTCCACCGGCAAAGAATCAACGTAAGCAAATTGCCCGGAAACAGCGCCTTCGATGCGGGTATTCGGATCAGCCACCGGAACAAACCGGATTTCATCCAGATATTGCTTACGGGCACCGCCGTAGCCATCGGGTTCTCCTGCCTGGCTGTGATAACCCTCATACCGGGTCAGCTGGATAAAACGATCGGCCTGATGAGATTTCAGCTGATAAGGGCCTGTGCCGATAAATTCGGTCAGCGGATTTTGCTGTGTTTGCGCATCAGGCATGATCACCGCCGCGGAATTGTTCAGCGACAGCAATGCCAGCAAAGGCGCATAAGGTTGTTTGAGGACTATTTTGATGCTGTGGTCATCCGGAGCAGAAATGTCGGTGATAATTTCTGCCGTCTGACGCCCGCGGCTGGCGACTTTCTCCCAGCGATGTAGCGACGCCAGGACATCTTTTGATGTCATCGGCTGACCATTCTGGAAAGTCACCCCCTGACGTAATGGGATCACATAGGTTTTCCCGTCATCAGAAATGGCGGGCATCTGGCTGGCGAGCAGCGGAATGACCTGCCATTTCTCATCAAAGGTATAGAGCGTTTCAAACATATGTTGAGTGATGGTGCCGACCAGATCGGCTGTGGACATCATCGGATCGAGCGTCGGGGGCTCGCCTATCATGGCGATATTAACGACACCGCCCTTAGTCGGTTCAGCCTGGGCGTATGCACTGACACTGGTGAGCGCCATCAGGATGGCAAAGAAATAGTGCAGAGTTCTGGACATATTTATCACCTGTTTGTTTCATAATTATGGAATATATGTTTCTTTTATGTAACTAAGTTGTGAATGTACATTTATCAGCCAGAGGGTCAACACTTTTTGACGCGGGATGTGTTTTTCAAAACCTGGGTCACGTTTTTTGAATATTGAGGTGCAGGAAGGAGGGAGAAGAAAAATCTATTATTTATTACCAGACTATTATTTATTACTAAAATATCACGTACCTATAATAGAGAAATCTGTGGCTGCATTCTGAATACAGGCCTGTTCAGCGCCATTAATACGAATCTCTATTTTTAATAAATAAAAATACGTGCGCGTTAAATGCGCATATCTAAATAACGCTTGCAGCTCTGAAAGGTTTTCTATATCTATTATCCCCGAGCAGGCAGAACGTCATTTTATGCGACAAATACATCCCGCAGAGGATGCTGAAATTACGTCTGACATAATCATGAATAACGCTGCACTCTTTAAAAATAGCAATATATATGGACTCTGGAAAAGGTGATTAGCAGTCGAAATAACTGTAAGCCGAATAACAGAATAGAAGACACTTTACAGATTACAGGGCGACTATGTTAAGAATTGATAATACCCATCTGGTTTATGCGATGTCCCGCGAGAATCCTCCTGCAGCAACAGTCACCAGCGGCAGCGATGTGTGCTTTGAAACCTGCGACTGCTTTTCTGATCAGATTCAGTCCGAGCAGGCTGAATTTAATGAACTGGACTGGCAGCGAATCAACCCGGCAACCGGCCCGGTTTTTGTCGAAGGTGCCGAACCCGGCGACGTGTTGCGCGTTGAAATCAAGCGTATTGCCATGCGTGGAAATCAGGCAGTAATGGTCACCGCACCTGGTCTGGGCGTCATTGGGAATGAGCTGACCGAACCCCGTATCCTGACTGTTCCTGTTGAAAAAGGCATGGCGCATCTGCCGGGCGGAGTGCGTTTCCCAATCAACTCTATGATCGGTGTCATTGGCGTTGCTCCTGCCGGAGAGGCTATTTCCTGCGGAACGCCGGACAGCCATGGCGGCAATATGGATTGCAAAGTGATCACCGCCGGCAGCACGCTCTATTTACCCGTAAATGTGGCGGGCGCATTGTTTGCGTTGGGCGATTTACATGCCGCAATGGGTGATGGCGAAGTCTCAGTATGCGGACTGGAAATTCCCGGCGAAGTTGTCGTCAATCTCCAGGTGATTAAAAACCGGAAATTACCGACTCCGATGCTGGAAAATAGCGACACTATTTTCACTCTCGCGTCGGCAAAAACGCTGGACGAAGCTGCCGATATCGCCACGCGAAATATGGCGCATTTTATTACCGACAACACGGATATCAGTCTGCCTGATGCCATCAACTTACTGAGCATTACCGGTGATTTACAAATCTGTCAGGTCGTTGACCCGTTAAAAACCTGCCGGTTTGCATTGCCGAAAACAGTGGCTGCACAGCTGAAGTTGAAGATTGAGGAATATTGATGTCTGTTGAACAATTTGGTTATAAACAAGAGTTACACCGAACACTGACTTTGAAAGATTTATTGGTTTACGGGATGATTTTCATGGTGCCCATCGCGCCCTTTGGTGTGTTTGGCTACGTGTGGGAAGGCTCGAATGGCATGGTGGCACTGGCTTATCTGATAGGCATGGTGGCGATGTTTTTCACCGCCATGAGTTACTGGGCCATGTCCCGCGCTTTCCCGGTTTCGGGTTCCGTTTATGCTTACGCACAGCGTGGTATTCATGAAACGGTAGGTTTCTTTGCCGGCTGGCTTATCCTGCTCGACTATATTCTGGTGCCTTCGCTGCTTTATATCGTCAGCGCGGCGGCATTAGCGCCGGTCTTACCGGACGTGCCTTCGTGGGCATGGATCGTCGGCTTTATCGCGCTCAACAGCGTTGTCAATCTGGTGGGGATCCAGTTCACGGCGAAGGCCAATAACTACATCCTGCTTGCCGAAATCATTATCCTGAGCATTTTTGTGGTGCTGGGGCTGATAGCGCTGTATTCCGGCGTCGGGGCGGGTCACTTAACGCTGGAGCCTCTGTACAACGCCGATAAATTCAGCCTGCCACTGGTCGTGGGTGCTGTGTCCATTGCCGTATTGTCCTTCCTCGGTTTTGACGGTATTTCGACGTTGTCTGAAGAAACGAAAGGCGGCGTGGACACGGTAGGTAAAGCCTCTCTCGGTGCATTAATGCTGGTGGGGGTGCTCTTTATCTTGCAGACCTGGATTGCCGCTGATTTAGCCGTTGGCATGAAGTTCACCAGCCTGGATACGGCATTCTACGAGACGGCAAACCTGGCCGGTGGCGAATGGCTGAAACAAGCCACCATTTGGTCCACCGCTATCTCCTGGGGTATTGCTAACGCGCTGGTCGCACAGGCTGCCGTCTCGCGAATTCTTTTCGCGATGGCGCGTGATAAACAGCTGCCTAAACTGCTGGCGAAAGTGCATCCGCGTTTCAAAACGCCGTATGTCAGTACATTGCTGGTCGGACTGATCTCTTTGTGTTCAGGCTTGTGGTTTAACGGCAATATCGACAATCTCAGTCGCCTGGTCAATTTTGGCGCACTGATGGGCTTTCTGATACTGCATGTGGCGGTGATTAATCACTACATTATCCGCCAGAAATCCCGCAATCTGGTGCTGCACCTGCTGTTCCCGGTCATTGGTTTTTGTATCATCGCTTTCGTTATTTACGAAATGGACTGGGAAGCCAAAATTCTTGGCCTGAGCTGGCTGGCAATCGGCGTCGTTTATTACTTTGTGTTACGCGTGATCCTTAAACGTGAAACTACGCTGAAGCTGGAAGAAAACTAAGTTTTCAGGTTTTTCCAGTGCCCAAGAAAATCGTAAATAAAAAGGCTCAATACGTTTCTCAACGTGTTGAGCCTTTTTTGATACCCGTGAAATCACGCCATTCAGAGGGGTTCTCGAGGTTTTAACTTCCCCAGCGGTGTTTCAGATAGCTGACTGCTTCCTGCGTCTGCGGCTGGTTGAGGTAATTCTCCCTGAACAGAATGGTGCCCTGAATTTGCGGGTTAGATTCGTTCATATCGAGCTGTTTTTTCAGCTCCGGCACGCCGCCGCTAATCATCCAGTCCGGTTCACCTTTTGAAGGCTCACCCACTTTATACAACGCGACGCCAATATACAGGCGCGTATGGGTCGGTTTCACCACATCAGCCCACCACTGCGCCAGCACATCATAACGGGCGGCTTTGCGGGCAAAAGGCCAGTAAAGCTGTGGCGCTATGTAATCGAGCAAACCCTGTTGCACCCAGAGGCGGGTGTCGGCGTATGCTTCATCATAGGCCGCCGCGCCAGAGGTGCGGGAACCGGCCGGATCGTGTGACACATTGCGCCACACGCCTGCCGGACTGACGCCAAATTCTACGCCGGGTTTGAGCTGTTTGATGGTGCGCGAAACCTGCTCGATCAGCAGCTGGGTATTGTGGCGTCGCCAGTCGGCTTTCGAGGCAAATCCCTGTCCGTAGCGGCGGAACGTCAGATTATCGTCGAGCGTGGAACCCGGCGCTTCGGTATAGAAATAGTCATCAAACTGCACGCCATCGACCGGATAGCGCGACACCACTTCGGCCACGATGCTGGTTATCCAGTCGCGCGCCTCCGGAATACCAGGGTCAAGCACAAAGCGATCGCTGGCGGTGCGGATCCAGTCGCGGTGCAGCACGAACACGCTGGCCGGATGAAGCGGCAGGGTGTTATTCAGCTCCGTCACGGTGGAGGGTTTGGTGTTGACCGACACGCGGTAAGGGTTGAACCAAGCGTGAACTTTCATCCCGCGCTTGTGGGCTTCATCAAGCATGAACTGCAAAGGATCATAGCCCGGATCCTGTCCGATTTTACCGGTCAGGGTATCTGACCACGGGAGGATTTTAGAGGCCCACAGTGCCGTACCATCAGGTTTCACCTGGAAGAATACGGTGTTAATCCCGAGACTTTTCAGCTTATCGAGTTTGTCAGTCAGCGCTTTTTTCTGCTGGCTGATACGTGCCGACGGGCTGCTGGCTGTGACCGAGGATACTGGCGGCCAGTCGAGGCGGGAAACCGTTGCCAGCCACACCCCGCGCACCGGTTCCTGCGGCTGCGCAGTTTTCCCCGGCAGCGGCTGTTTGGTCACCGGTGGCAGCGGGGTAACCAGCGATTTCGGCGGCGTGGAAGAGCAACTGACCAGTAACAGCGCCAGACCCATCAGGGACGCTGATTTTTTGACGGCCGTGACCGCGGTAATGTGATAAAAACGGGCGATGATAAACTCCCTTTATTGGTAATCGCTCAGACAGGCAGGGTAGCTGCTTAGTGTAGCGCGCTTTATGATCAGGATTAATTTTCACTGTAATCAGGTATTAACGCAATTTTCTCAGGCGCTTTTTGGCTATCCACTGGCGCAACAGTCCATCGGCGCTTACCGTCAGAATTCCGAGCATGATCAGCAGGGCACCGGCGATAAAGTTGATTTTCAGCGGTTCATGCAGCAATACGACGCCCGCAATAATGCCGAAAACCGGCGTCATAAATGAGAGGATCCCCAGACGCGACGCCTGATAACGGCGCATCAGGCTGAACCACGCCAGATAACTGCCGAACGTCACGACCACAGTCTGAAAGACCATACTGCTGACCGAAACCGGCGTGAGCCGAAACTGCGTCTGACCGGTCAGCAACGCCATTGCGCCGAGCAAAACGAACGCGCCTGCCAGCTGATAAAACAGCGTCATGGTGGCACTGCCGGAAGATAGCGCACTGCGCCGCACCACGATGGTGGTCATGCCCCAGAAAGCCCCCGCCAGCAGGCCGAAGAAATCGCCGAGCAACATGTTGCTGGCCTGCGGTGCAGCGGCATTATTACCGCCAAAGAGAAACGCGACAATCACGCCGAGAAAGGTAATACCCACGCCGGACCATTGCAGACGGCTCAACCGTTCTTCCGGCACCAGGAAATGCAGGCCGAGTGCGGCAAAAATCGGTGCGGTATAGAGAAAAACCGCCATGTGGGCCGCGGTTGTGAACCGCAGGCCTTCGGCGACAAACATAAATTCAACGGAAAACAGCAAACCGACCAGCAATCCGGGGCGGAGTGTCCGTGCGCTGAAGGGGATTTTCCGCTGGCGGATAAGCATTAGAATCATCACCGCCAGCCCTGCCATGCCCGAGCGCAGCGCCACCTGCAACAACGGGGTGATATCCTCCGCCGCGCTTTTGATCGCCACCTGCTGCACGCCCCAGATAATACACAGCCCAACCATCACGCTGCTGGCAAATCCGTCCAGCGGCTTACGCGAGTCCATTTTCTGTCTTCCTGTTCTGTCTTCTTGTATACATCAGGCCAACAGATTAGCGCGAAATTATGAATTCAGATAATGGTTCATATCACCATTCAGCGACCTCCCGCCTGTTTTCCCCAGCGCACGTTACCCAGCGTCACAGCCATCACCGACAGTAACGCCAGTGCGCCCGCCGGTGCGAAAACCGTCCAGCCTGCACGTTCGATGTAAGGCATCCCTTCTGCCAGAACGCGTCCCCATTCAGGCACCGGCGGCGGAGCGCCAAGGCCAAGAAAACCCAGAGACGCCAGCGCCAGCGCGATGCCCGGTAAACGCAGCAATGCATGGCGCAGAAGCGGACCGGCAAGGGCGGGAAACACATAAAACACATTACGACGAAAAGCGCCGACGCCGGAAAACGTCAGCATCTGCATATAAGCCCGCGCGCGGATTTCTGCCACCCGCGCGGCTGTGTGAGCCGCCAGCGGTGCCCAGCTGACGGCAGTCACGGCAATAATGGCGCCTCCCGCCGTCGGGCCGCTAACGGCGGCAACCACTAATCCGGCGATCACCGGCGGCAGCGCATTCGCAACTTCAACCGGCCCGGTCATGGCGCGGGGAAACGCTCCGGCAATGAGGCCGATAGCCAGACAAATCAGCGAAACAATCAGCGCCTGAAAACAGGTATTGAGCGTACCGTGCGCCACACGGGCGAGAAGGTCGCGTCCCATTGCATCCGCGCCAAAAGGCAGGGCGAAAGAGGGCGGCTGTAACCGCAAATATTCCGATGCCAGCGGGTCGCGTGGCAAACCGGTGAAGACCATGACCAGCAGAATTCCCAAACATAACAGTGGGATCCACGGTCGGGATTTTTCCGTGGGATCGGAAGATACCGGAACCGGCAGCGCGTTCAGTCTTACGGCGCGCCCCAACAATACGATCCGCACCCCTCCGGTTAACATGCCAAAAAGAGACGCCAGCAACAGCAGGATCAAAACGCCGGTCTGTAAGGCCGGTAAATCTCCGGCTGCTGCGGCACCCAGCGTGGCGCGCCCCAGACCCGGGATCGCGAACACCTTTTCAACCGCCACCGCGCCGCCGGTCAGGGAAACCAGCACCAGTCCGGTCAGCGGCATTACGCCGGGCAGCGTCCGGCAGATAACCGCCAGCGCGGTATGACGGCGTTGAATACCCAGCACGCTCCAGGTCGTCAGCCAGTTTTCTTTAAAGGTTTCGCAGAGCGCATCGGAGTAAATTCGCCCGAGATATCCGCCCGCAGGAATCCCCAGTGCCAGCGAAGGCAGGACTGCGTAATGCCAGCCTTGCCAGCCATAAGGCGGAAAGAGGGAAAGCCAGACCGCACCCACAATCAGCAAAACAGACGCCAGTAAAAACTCCGGCAGGGCGGTGAACAGTGCTGCGGTAAACCCTGCCGGACGGGGCGTTCTGCCCTGTAATCCGCGCACCATCGTGCCTGCGCACAGCAGCAGTGCGAGAGTAAAGGCCACGCTGGCCGAGGATGCCATCAGCGTTAATGAAACGCCGGTTGCCTGCAACATACCGGGCAGAACCGGCAATCCAGAAACCCAGGACACACCGGCCTCGCCTTTCAGCAAACCGCTCAACCAGTGCGTCAGCGCGAACCAAGGGCCGTTGTCCAGCCCGAGCGACTGGCGGATAGCGCCCAGCGTTTCTGCAGTGGCTTCCTGCTCACCGGACCGTGCGCGCAGCAGCGACAGCGCCGGATCACTGCCCGACAGCCACGGCAGCAGACCGGTGAGCACGACGATCCCCGTCAGCGTCAGCAGGCGTGAAATCAGCGGCACCAGTGCGCCGCCGGTCTGACTCATGCGCAGACGGCTGACCCCCGCGCAGGTGCGGCAATACAGGGATTCACTCATCAGTCGGCCTGAACCATGCGCTGCGTTGCTGCGTTGATCAGCGTGCGTTCACGCGGGTCGCGCACTGCGTCACGAATGTCCGCTGCTTCGCCCTGAATCACGCGTTCATGCAGCATCGGAATGGCGGCATCGGTAGCCAGTATCAGGTTTTCAGCCTGCATAATGGCCTCACGGCGCGCATTGCCTGCCGGAACCGCCGCGGCTTTTTGCAACGCCAGATCGATTTCAGGGCGGCAAAGTTGCGCGATATTAAACGAGCCCTTGCAGGCAAAATCGCTGTACATATACGCCACCGGATCGCCGGAATCGAGCACCGTCGCCCGCGATAAAATAAACGCATCGAATTTGCCTGCCAGCGCATCCGATTCGATTTGTGAGTACTCACGTACGACCTGTTTCACCGTGAAGCCCGCCGTCGTCAGTTGCTGTGCCAGATACACCGCCACTTCCGGCAGCTCCGCGCGCTCGCTGAATGTCGCTAATGTGATGGTATCACCGGCAGGTTTCGCGGCGGCAACCGGGTGGCTCACCGGCTGACGCAGTTCTGCTGCCCACGGCAGTGCCGGGCCCAGTAAACCCTGCGCCACATCGGCACGTTTTTCGTAGACGTTATCCACCAGCTGCTGACGGTTAATGGCCTCGCGCACGGCGGCACGCAGCGCTGCATCCTGCATCACGCCGGATTTCGTATTGAGGTACAGCGTGTTGGTGCGTGGCATCGGCACTTCGTGGATTAAGTTCTGGTCGAGCAACGGTGCCTGTGAAACCGGAATAGCTTCCACAATATCTGCCGCACCGGTGCGTAACGCGGCTCCGCGCGCGGTGCCGTCCGGCACAAAACTGACGTCGATACCGCTGGCTTTCGCCGGTTCACCCCAGTAACCGGCGAAACGCTCCAGCCTGGCGCTGCTGGTGCCGTTGACCTGCACCAGTTCAAAGGGGCCGGAACCGGTATGACGCGGGTTCACCGTACCCTCCTCGCCGTAGGCCGTTTGCGCAAGGATCGCCAGTTGCGGGCTGGAAAGTCGCTGCGGCAGCAACGGATCCGGTTCTGCGGTAGAGACGATAACCGCCAGCTGACCGTCGGCTTTCGCAGTCAGTTGCACACCATCCAGAATGCGCGGTTTCGGCGCGGCATGGGCGGCGATGGTCAGCGCATTCACCACGGTTGTAGCATCCAGTACACTGCCGTCGTGGAATTTCACACCGGAACGCAGCCCGAACCGCCAGCTTTTCTCGCCGGTTTGCTGCCAGCTTGTTGCCAGCGCCGGTTGCGCTTCGCCGAGTTTATCCAGCACCACCAGCGTTTCCGCCGTGCTCCAGCGTGAGAGTTTAAACGCGTCGTCACTGAGCGGCGTCAGGCCGGAACGCGGCGGTTGCAACATCGCCAGTTTCAGGCGCTGACCGGCGTTTTTATCGGGCGTTTTATCCGCTTCGTTGAAGCAGCCGGTCAGTAAAAGCGCAGCAGAAAGCAGCCCGGCCAGCGGGCTAACACGTAACAGAGACATCAGAGTTTCCTTGTCAGATTGCGGGAGGAGGCAGGCGGCGGCAGATTCGCCACATCGCCAGCGCACTTAAAAAGGGAACCGCCGCCAGCGCCAGCCACGCAATGACCGCGCCGGGTGACGGCGTCAGGGCGGAATCGAGCAGCCCGCCGAGCAGGAAATTGCCCGCCAGCACCGCCACGCCGCCCATCGAAGAAAGTGCACCGTAATGCGCGCCGAGGTTATGCTGCCCGGCAAAGCGCGGAATGAGATCCATCCCGACCGGCACAATCAGCATCTGGCCGACGGTGAGCAGCGTGATCAGCAATACTGACGGTAGCAGCCGCAGCCAGCCTTGTGGCGGGATCGTCCAGGCGAAGAGCGCCACGGCGACAAACGCGCAGGACAGCAACCCGAAACCCGCAGGCAAAATGCGTGCGGCGCCCATCCGGCGTGCAAAACGCGCCAGCGGCATTTGCAGTACGATCACCAGAACTGAGGCCAGCACAAAAAGCGGCCCGAGATCTTGTTCACTGCCGCCGGAGCGACGCAGTTCCACCGGCAGCGCCAGGTACAGCTGGTTATAGCTGAACAGATACGCGCTGTAGGCGATGATAAAGGCCACAAAGCGCGGCTGACGAAACGTCTGCCACCACGGCACAATTTTCAGTTCCGTGGCGCGTTTCGGCGTGGCAGGCAGGGTGAAAAACAGCACCAGCAGCGCAATCAGAAACAGACCGGAACCGGCCAGCGCCACCGGCTGAAAACCGTATCCGGAGAGCAACGAGCCGAGCAGCGGGCCCAGTACCGCGCCCAGTTCCGCACAGACGGCAGACAGCGCGAACCATTCGGCGCGGCTGCGTTTTCCGGCTTTTTCGCTGTGGGTGCCGGCCTGCGCCAGCAACGCTTCAATCGAAGGGGAAAACAGCGCGCCGCCGATGCCGGTCAGACAGGCGCCGAGTATCACCGGTGCCAGTGTGTCGGAAAGCCCGAGCAGCAGAAAACCGGCGATGCGCACCACGCAACCCAGCAAAATAATGATCCGCGCACCGTAGCGGTCGGACAATGCGCCGCCGAGTAAAAACATGCCCTGTTGCGAGAAGGTGCGGAGCCCGAGCACCAGACCGATCGCCCAGCCGGAAAGCAGCAAATCGTCACGCAGGAAAATCGCCAGAAACGGCACGACAGCATAAAAACCAATGTTAAAGACCAGACTGCTGGCGAGCAGCAGCGGCGGTTTGGGCGCAGAAGCGGGCGCAAGGGAACGGGTCAGCATCCGGTTATCCGTTAACGGTCAAAGGTAAATGAGGAACGGCCTGCAACAATTGCCGTGTATGAGTATGGTCCGGCGCGCGTAAAACGTCCTGCGTGGCGCGGTCTTCGACAATTTTGCCGCCGTACATCACCAGCACCCGGTCGCAAAGTCCGGCAACCATGGAGATGTCGTGCGTCACCATCAGCAGACCCATGCCATTTTGCTGCGTTACCTGGTGCAACAGCTGTTTGACCTGCGCACGCAGCGGCAGATCCAGCCCGCTGACCGGCTCGTCGGCGACCAGAAACTGCGGGCGGATCGCCAGCGCACGGGCAATCGCCACGCGCTGCGCCTGTCCGCCGGAAAGCTCGCCTGCGGTGCGGCAAATCAGCGTTCCGCTCAGGCTGACCTGCGCCATTACCTCGCTTACGCGCAAACGAATATCGTCTGTAAACCCCAGATGTTTAAGCGGTTCGGCAATGATCTGACCGACCGTCATAGCAGGCGGCAGCGAACCGGCAGGATCCTGCGCAATATACTGCACACGCTGGCGGTATTCGCGTAATGACCGCAAGGAGCCGGGGCGGATTTTTTCTCCGGTGCAATACACCTCGCCGTTGTCTGGCGCTTCGAGTGCCAGCAAAATTTTCAGCAGCGAAGATTTCCCGCAACCGGAAGCACCGACCAGCCCAAGGGTTTCATGGCCACCGATGCGCAGCGACAGACCTTCGAAAAGCGTCGTGTGCTGCCTGCGCCAGAAAGAACCCGGCAGCGCAAAATGCCGGCTGACCTTATGCAGATGCAGAAACGGGGCAGTGACCAGATGCAGTGAAGATTCCATCAGACCGCCACTCCTCGCAGCGCTGCGTGATTCTGATGCGACGCGTCGGCCTGTCTGGCAGCGTGCACCAGTTGCCGGGAATAAGGATGTTGCGGATGACGGAGTAACTGCGCCATCGGCGCGGATTCCACCAGCACGCCGTTTTCCATCACCAGCGCGCGCTCGCATAACTGCGCGGCGACGGCGATATCGTGGGTAATAAACAGCAGAGCGCGCGTAGGGCTGGCAGAATAGGCTGTTTGCATGACCTGCAAAACCTGATGCTGGGTGAGTACATCCAGCGCGGTAGTCGGCTCGTCGGCGAGCAGCAGCGAAGACGACGACTGCATCGCCAGCGCAAGACACAACCGCTGGCGCTGACCACCGGAAAGTTCCGCCGGATACCTGGCCGTTAATTGCGCGATATCGCCAAGTCCTACGGCATCCAGCATGGCGAGGAGTTCTTGGACGCTGGCGACGGGCAGGGCGAGACGCAGCTGTTTACCGATTGTCATCAGCGGATTCAGTGCCGTAGACGAATCCTGAAAAACGGTGGCCACGCGGCTGTATGAGCAACGTGAAACCGGCGGTTTGCCGCACACTTCCAGGCCGTTCACCCGAATGCTGCCACGGAGATCTGCGCGTGCGGGCGCTGTGCCGGTGATGGCTTTGGCGGTCAGCGATTTACCCGAGCCGGAAGCGCCGAGCAGGCAAACGCGTTCACCTGCGTTGATGTTGAAACTCAAACCGGAAATACGATTTTCACCCGCGAGCCATAACGTCAGTCCTTCAACCGCCAGAACCGGTGCGGTGTGTTGTACTCTGTCTTGCGTCATCCCTGAACCTATTCATCTCTGGGGTGCTTATGATATGTGATAACATAACAAAATGTATCAGTTTGATGCAAAAGGTTTTGGGATTTTTCTTCTCGTCAGACTGGATTTTAAGGAAGGAAAAATCAGAGTTCATGCTTACGGTAAACAGCCTTATCACTGCGGGTGTAATAGAAACATATGCGAAATGAAAGGAAAAAAAGCGCCGTCAGCGTCAGCCTTATTTATCCGCGTGCATGTGCACATCTTTTATTGTATTAAACTCATTGGGGGTGAGAAAAACAACGCCTAAAACATTCGCTTTAGGACGTTGCTTTTTTAAACTCTATTTAGAGAAAAGGTCACTCGAGACCATATTTTTTCTCGGCTGCAAAGGTGGGTTTCGACCAATTTGGGCCTTTTTTATAGCTATAACCACCCACGGAGTATATACGGCCGTCCTCCTCAAGATTCTTTATGGCATCGATCAGTTTGATGTTGTATTTTCCGTATTTAGTGGAGGCTTTATATCTCCCGAAAAACTGCTCTATAGACGGATGGGATATACCACTTTCGCTGAGTTCGACGAGAAATGTAATTATGTCTTCCATTTCTTAATCTTGAACCATTGCATAAAAATTTACCATTTAGCACCTCATTATTTATTACTGAGTTTTAGAAAAAATGATTAATACGCTGGGGAAATGATCAGCGAAAACACCTCATGCCCGATCACGTTTCTGTTTTCAAACCTCCTGGTATGCAAGCTAAGACTGTGTCACTGGCTTACCGTCCCTCTAAAGTATTTTAACAAGATGGTCGATAACCTCTTTTTTTAAAGAGAGTTTTAACAACGTGATGTGTACAGTGTCATCTGAACTATCACGGCGAGAACAATGCGGGTACTTCGCCAGACAAGCTTTTAATGATGCCGCCAGCTATGTCGATATAGTTTTCATATTTGCTCTACTTCCTTTTAGCATTAGTCACCCCATAGCTGTTTCTGACATCATATGTACATGGTCGACTTCTTTTTAGCCGTATAGGGACGCCTGTGAGTAAAGTCCGGCAATCCGCCTTAGAAATAACTGCCAGCAATCTATCGTCTACTGGAAGTGGTAGAAACAAAATCGTCCGAAAATGTTAATAATTATTTGATGCCGTATTTTTTCTCGGTCACAAATTTGGGTGCTTTCCAATTAGGACCTTTTATTACTTTACCGTTCTGATCCTGAAGGACGCCTTTTTGGAATAATTCATCATATGTAGATGATAATTCGCCGATAGAAGTCACATTAAAGCGGTTATAAGTGTACAGGCGATCTAGTTTTCGGTAGTCGGAAGTAGGTCCCAGAAAGCTTAGTACGTCTTCTACACTTTCATTTTTGATTATATCTTTTAATGACATTATTCTTTTCCTCCAAGAGCATTTTTTAATTCCTGTTCGTCTGCAGCCTGCAGAGCATCGTCAGTGTAAAAAGACTGCTCCTTTTCATTTATTTTATCGTCTTCGAGAGTGGCTGTATGCGTATTACTCCATGCAGCTTTTTGCTCATGAACACTTTTGGGAACTTCGCCGTCTTTTATGCCTGGATTACGATATCGCTCCAGCTCTCTGATTTCGTGGGTGTAAAAACGCGTGTCGGTATCGGTGGTCTGCAGCTCTCCCTTAAGGATTCTCTCCAGACGGTCGATCATTACCTTATTTTCAAGTGTTTGTTCAAAACACCCTTATGCAGCTTCACCTTATCTCTCCTGGCGCGATTAATGCTGGCACTTTTCCAGTCAAGGTTCTGAATGGGGCCGTCGGTGTTGTAATCACGTCCGCTGTACTTCCCCTTCGCATTGGTCTCGCCGTAGAGGTTGCTGAACATCACACACACCGGCTCTACGCCCGTACCTGCTGCATCTGGACGCCAGTAGATAAAGTCCTGCAACACGGCCACGTCTGCTTCAGGGGTGACGGTGGTGACCAGTGTCTCCACTGATTTCACCTCCGTCCCCGTACGACCTTCAGCACCGGCACCGTCCCCGTCCCGGGCAAGCTGCCTTCGCCCGTTTTAAGAGCCTGAGCGTCAGCCGGTCATTTTCCAGAACAGCGCACCGTGCACCGGCAGGTCCGCTGCTGATACGTCAGGTTCACGCGGCTGCTCTGGACCGCGCTGAGCGGATAAGAGAGCAGTGCTCTACCATCATTTCCTCCAGGTCACACAGGCTAAGTGCGTAAGCAAGATATGGATGTATATGCGACCTAGTGAGCATTTAATTAAATAGCATCCGGCATTACCGCCGGATGCTTGAACTTTAAACGTCAAAGCAGGTTGAATTTTTCAAGCAACGCTTTCACCTCAATCCTCAACGTAGCTTCATCTAGTTCATAATCATCTCTGTCAGCTTCTGGATTGTAACAATCGGCGACGACAAATATGCTAGAACAACACTCGGATACAATATCGGTGTCTTTTTCCTGATTATTTGAATCTCTTTCTACTTTCCATAGACGAATATACTCATCAGCAAAATTATCTGCGTTCAGCGTCGACTCAGCAAATTGTTTGGCAAAATCAATTAACGTCATACTCATTGTAATATCCCCTTATCGATAAAGTTTTGAAATTGCGGCTCTCCAGGCTTTAACTTCCACCCTGTGACAAACTTTCCTTTACTATCAATAACAATGACGTTATTTGTGTTAGGGTTAAAGAATACATCTGAGTCTTCTTTTCTAGGATAAGTTCCTTTTTTAATTGTTTCCTTATCTGCAAGATGCGCTTCAATTGCATCCCTGAATTTAGTTAACGTTTCACGGTTTTTCTTCGTGTCTTTGATACCAAAATCACTGGCATGCTTAAGGTATTTTTTATGCAACTGCTTACGGGTAAAGCGTCCTGAATCAAGTGGATCACTGAACATTACATACATAGGTTCGACACCCGTACCAACCGCATCAGGACGCCAGTAGATAAAGTCCTGCAACCCGTTCACGTCTGCTTCGGGGGTGACAGTGGTGACCAGCTTTCGACCGGTTTGGCTGCTGTGCCCGTATGCCACGGCGTGACCGGAACCGGAGAGCGGTTGCCGGTGTCAGCGGGC
>NZ_QZWI01000021.1 GCF_003614975.1 Rahnella bruchi
CGCCGGGTGTTGCTGGCTGACAGCAGTAAATACGGCGCGTACTCGCTGTTTTGTGTCACGCCGCTGGCGGAGATGACAGACATTATTACTGATAAAGGGTTGCGCCCGGAAATCCGCCAGTCATTCGACAGCCAGCCCTTTACGCTGACTCTGGCCTAAAAATTTACTCTTCCTATGATCAAATAAAGGCCAGACATTTTACCCATGTCCGGCCTTTTCTTTTTCAGTGACCCGTCCCAAATAACGTTGACACATTTAATGGGGTTGCGGACGATTACTTGGACTCTCGGGAGAGAGTTAATCAGCGTTATCCGTGCAGCCATCAAAAAACGAAAGGTGTTCCCGACGGACGACTCGGTGCGAAAAGTTATTTATCTGGCGATCAAGGATGCGTCAAAGAAATGGAGTTTGCCGATCCAAAACTGGCGGCTGGCGATGAGTCGTTTTATTATCGAGTTCAGTGACCGCCTGATCGCTCACCTTTAATACGATGGCAGTTACACAGAATTATTTACAGGGTTCGTCTGGGGATCACAACATAACCAGTCCAACAAAACATCCGCATCTCCGCTTTTCCGTTTAGCTAGTAACGAAGGTTGATGTCGTAAATGTGTAGGGAAAATCCACCGTTCCTGTGAGGCTCTGTGGCGCGCTTTCGGTCGCCGGTGCGCTGTGTGGTTTTTTTCTTGGTTAATTGCAGCGCAGCGTACCGAACGAATCACGTCGGCAAGTTGAACCATCCGACCCACGGGTCGTGCCGAAGCTATCGGTGCGCCATGTATTCCCACGATTGTCCCGGGTCGTGCCGAAAGAGTCCGTCCTGTACGTCGAACCATCAGATCCTCGAGTAGTCCCGAAAGAATCTTTCCGCCAGCTGTTACCGTTGTTGTCGCGAGTTGTGCCGAAGCTATCAGTACGGTACGTGGTGCCGTTATCACACCGGGTTGTACCGAATGAATCAGTTCGGCAAGTCTGCGCCTGTGCGCCGAATGACAGGGCTACAAGTGCCAGCGCGATCAGTTTAATTTTCATGTGATAATCCTGTTTAGAATATTTAAGGTTGAGTTTTGGCGGCCTGCGTACCTGGATTGGCGGACAACATCGCGTACGGCGTCATACACCAGTGGCGATTTAAAAACGCCGGTGCGATCGATAGCCTCGTTTGTATCAACCGGTTTACCGTTTTTCGCCAGCCCATAAGCGCCGCGACAATTCATATAACGCGTTGGGCGCAAGTCGAGTTCGGCATTTTTGGCCGCCTTGAAAAGCTTCGGGTCAGCGGTCTTTAAATACGCGTCTACGATCTGTTCGTTAATCGGTTTTACCAGGACGTAAATTTCGCCGTTCGATAACATCAGGCTCCCGATCATTTCCTGCGGATTCTTGCAGATCAGCGTGACTTTCTGGCCTTTGTGGAATCCTGCAGCGACCGCCGAGTTTGACCTGCTCCCCGTTGATTAACACACCGCGATGTTAGTAATGTTTTCATAAGCTACATGAGGACATCCCCATGAAGAAGCGTTTTTCCGACGAACAGATCATCAGTATTCTCCGCGAGGCCGAGGCCGAGGCCGAAGCCGGAGTTTCTGCCCGTGAGCTCTGCCGTAAGCACGCCATTTCCGATGCCACGTTTTACACCTGGCGCAAGAAGTTTGGCGGCATGGAAGTCCCTGAAGTGAAGCGGCTCAAGTCGCTTGAAGAGGAGAACGCCCGCCTCAAGAAGCTGCTCGCTGAAGCCATGCTGGATAAGGAGGCGCTTCAGGTGGCTCTTGGCCGAAAGTTCTGACGACAGACCAGAAGCGGGAAGCAGTGGAAGTCATGTGTGAGGCCGCAGGTCTGTCGCAACGTCGTGCCTGCAGGCTGGCAGGTTTGTCCCTGTCGACTTGCCGTTATTCGGCTCAGCGTCCGGCTGCTGACGCGCAGCTGTCTCTACGCATCACAGAGCTGGCACTTGAGCGCCGCCGCTTTGGTTACCGGCGCATCTGGTAACTACTGCGTCGGGAGGGCCTTCACGTCAACCACAAGCGGGTATACCGCATCTATCATCTCAACGGCCTGAGTGTAAAGCGCAGGCGACGCCGCAAGGGGCTGGCGACTGAGCGGCTTCCGCTTATTCGCCCTGATGCGCCAAACCTGACATGGTCGATGGATTTTGTCATGGATGCACTTGCCAGCGGCCGCAGGATTAAGTGTCTGACCTGTGTGGATGATTTTACGAAGGAGTGTCTGACGATCACCACGGCATTCGGGATTACAGGCGTTCAGGTGACACGTATTCTGGACCGCATTGCGCTGTTTCGTGGCTATCCTGCAACGATAAGAACTGATTAGGGCCCGGAATTTACCTGCCGCGCGCTCGATCAATGGGCCTTTGAACATGGTGTTGAGTTGCGCTTAATCCAGCCGGGCAAGCCAACGCAGAACGGATTTATTGAGAGTTTCAATGGCCGCTTTCGGGATGAATGCCTGAATGAACACTGGTTCAGCGATATTCTACATGCCCGGGAAATCATTAATGACTGGCGGCAGGATTATAACGAGTGTCGACCACATTCATCGCTGAATTACCTGACGCCGGCTGAATTTGCAGCGGGCTGGCGAAACGGGAAATATGAAGAAAAACCAACTGACCTTACTAACTGAAGGTTGTATCTAATCCTGGGGGCTGGTCAGTTGTTCCAGACAAATACTGTAGAAATAGATACTGACATAAAAAATCACGGAAGGCGCAAGTATGCCCCTTCATTGGCGAACAGGATATCAAAGAAATATGCGACTCTAACGATCTTACTTTTCAGATGCGTTTGCACCTACAGGCACAAAAAAGCCCGTATAATGGACTGCACCCCAAAAGTTGGACACCCAACTGAGTAAGGTGCATTTTTTTATGGCGAAGCCAAAATATACCCTCGAAACCAGAATGGCTGTGGTCAGCCATTACCTCTACGGCAATGACGGGACACAACGGACCGCAGAACGTTTTGGTGTCGAAAGAACATCCGTTCGTCGCTGGGTCAGAGCCTGGCAATTACACGGCATTGATGGCATTACCTGGAAAAATGACCGCCATTCTCCGGCATTCAGGATTGCTGTTGTCCGAACTGTTCTCGGTGAAGAACTTTCAATGCGCGAAGCTGCCGCACGGTTTAATATCTCAAACGAGACCGTTGTCCGGCACTGGGTTAATGTCTACAAAGACGCTGGTGAGAATGGACTTCTGAGCATAAAACCCGGCCGGAGCAAAGGCATGACAAAACCCAAAAAAGCATCCCCAGTTACCGATGAGGCGCTGGAAAAGTTATCTCCCGAAGAGCTGCGGGCTGAGCTCCGTTACCTGCGTGCAGAGAATGCCTACCGAAAAAAAAGCTAAAGGCCTTAGTTCAAAGCGAGAAAAACGGCAAAAAGCCGCAATAATCAGTGAGCTAAGGCGTAATTATGCGCTTAGTGACCTTCTGCGTGCAGCGGGGATGTCCCGCAGTACGTGGTATCACAATATGAACGCGCTGAAGCGAGTGGACAGGCATGCCGGACTGAAAGACAAAATCAGAGAGATATACCACCATCATAAAGGGCGTTATGGTTACCGCAGGATCACGCTCTCACTGAGAAAGCAGGGGCTGCTGGTGAACCATAAAACAGTACAGCGGCTGATGGCAGAGGTGTCGCTCCGGTCGCTTATCAGGGTGAAGAAATATCGCGCCTGGAAAGGGGAAGCGGGCAAGGCAGCCTCCAACATCCTGAGTCGGGACTTCAGTGCATCAAAAGCCAACGAAAAGTGGGTTACGGATGTTACAGAGTTCTCGATACAGGGTAAAAAGTTGTACCTGTCACCGGTTCTCGATCTTTTTAACCGGGAAATCATCTCATACAGCCTGTCGGAAAGACCGGTGATGGAAATGGTGAATACCATGCTGCGTGATGCGTTCGCAAAGCTCAGTCCAGAAGATGCTCCGTTGTTGTACTCGGATCAGGGTTGGCAGTATCGAATGGCAGCCTATCAGGCAAAATTAAAGGCACAGGGCATAACGCAAAGTATGTCGCGTAAAGGAAATTGCCTGGATAATGCTGTAATGGAGAACTTCTTCGGTACGCTGAAATCGGAGTGTTTTTACCTGAGCCAGTTCGGGAGTCTCAGGGAACTGAGGGAGGCGATAGAGGGATATATCCATTACTACAACAACGAAAGAATAAGCCTGAAATTAAAAGGCCTGAGTCCGGTAGAATACCGAACCCAGGCCCTGAAAGCCGCTTAACATGAACTGTCCAACTTTATGGGGTCAGTCCATAATTCGGGCCTATCAGATGCCGGTGTAATGAAAACGACAGGAGATGATAACAATTTCGCCGTCTTTGACGTAATAGACAAGCCGGTGTTCACGGTCGATACGTCGTGACCATAATGGCCTTTTGTGCTTTAGAGGTTCGGGCTTACCTATCCCGACGAACGCGTCAGCATGCAGGGCTTTAATAAGTTGGCGCACGCGTTCAAACTTCTTCGGGTCGTTATCTTGCCAGTATCGATAGTCCTCAGCGGCGCGCGCCGTGAATACGGTTTTCATACATCAATTTCAACCGTTTCACCGCGATCTAACTGGTTCAATGATTCCTCTAAATGCGCAGCGTTTGCCGGGTTACTGAACAGGTAAAGCGTCTCAACCATGCTGCTGTATTCGTCTGCATCAATCATCACTACGTCACGGCTGCCACGACGGGTGATAACGACGGTATCGGCGTCATCGCTGACCTGATTCAGTACGTTCGCGAAATTAGTACGGGCTTCTGTAAAAGTGATATGTCGCATTGAACAGCCTCCTTAAAGCAATTTGTGACATAATAGCAATGTACTTATTGAAGTACAAGTATGTCATCTAGCATTGCCCCTGGCTTCTCAAAGCTGTTACGCCTGCCGCGCAATTGAACTGGGCGCCTTCCGAACAGCAGGACGCTAATAAGCGATGTAATGACACTTTTTGTGTCGCAGTAGAGGATTATCAATGACCGAACCCGAATGAGAGGACCGACAAAGCCGACCGCTTACGCAAGACAGACTCCTTCGCAAGCAATGGCAGTGATAACAGTAATGACAGCGGCAGGCTGATTATCCGCTCGCGATAATGCTACCGGGACTGCAGGCAAATGCGATTGGATCCGCTTATGCCGTCCCGTTTTTTTACGGCTTTTCTCCCACCCTGCGCTGCGCTAGCGGCAAAACTTATCCAGCGGAATAAATTTATTGTTATAAACAATGAGTTTAGGATAGTTCAGGTCTTTCTCCTCCAGTTTCAGACTGTCTCCCGGCCGCATATAATAGGATGCTGAATCTTCGTCATTGCTGTCACAGGTCGGTTTGATGATCAACCGGAAGAAGGTATTGCCAGGATTGCTAATCTGGCGGCTCTGCTCATCATAGCGCCAGCGGAAATCAGCGTTTCGCGGCCGCACCACCAGAATGGTGCTCATCTCAACCACTGGGTCAAGACGTATATCGCTATTCTTACGCTTGACTGAATTCAGCAGGCTGGTCGGGATTTCGCGAAAAAGAATACGAAAATAGCGCTCAGTGCTGTCTTGCGGGCCGTGATAGTAAAATTTGTAATACTCACTCTGGCCCGCCTGCAACGTAAGCTGACGCGGCGAAAACAGCAGTTCGCCATCCGCCGCGCGGCTGCTGATTTCCGTCTCACCCGGGCGGTTGATCTGCGTCACGCTCACCTGGTACAGCCGGGCGCCAGAGTTATTATTAACTACCCGTTTTGAGACAAAACGGGCATCGCTCTCCAGTGAAAAGGTCATACTACCGACGTTAATCGCACTGGCGGGCGCCAGTGCGAACAGAGACAGCAGTATGGTAAACAACCGATACATTATTTGGTATTCTTCCAAGTGGCTTTTACCGTAATGGTGCCGGTAGTGCTGACATCGCCCATCCAATCCTGGCCGGTGACAGACCTCAGTGACAGCGGATCATTCAGCGGGATGGAAAACTTCAGCCGGGTCTTATTTATCACTCCGGTTTCACCGTTAATATCCTGCCAGGGGTTAGGCGACCACAGCGCATCCGTCATATCGTTCCATTTATCGTCACAACCGGCATTAAAACTGCGGTTCTTCCCGGCATCCGTGGTGATGGAAAGCAGGGCCGGGAACGGCACGGTAGTGGTTCCGTCCGCTGAAGTAAACAGGCAGTAAGAACGGCCATTAATCACTTTGGACGGCGCGGTGACCTTCACTTCAACCAGATCGGCCGCTGTTTTACTACTGGTGGTGACAATATAATTGTACTCCAGCGGTGGTTCAGCACTGCCAACATAACCTTCACGGTGGGTGATTTTGCTGAAATCTTCGGCGATAATACTGACACCAAATTCCCGCGGTTTAATAATCAGCTCATTGGTGGTGGAAAATTCATACCAACCCGAATCCGGCGTAGTGGTGTTCTCAAAGCGGATATTAATCAGGTTGTGTGAACCCATATCGCTAAAGCCCGCCTCTACCAGCTTCTTAAAGAAGTTGCTGGAGAAGAACATATACATCTGGTTACGGCCTTTCAGCTCGTTAAAAGTGTAATAGCTGCTCATGCCGTTCAGCTGCTTCCAGCTGTTACCATCCAGACTAAACTGCACATCGGCTGAGGTATAACCCGTCAGGCCTGGCAGGGTGATATAAGGATAAATATGAATTGACGTGTTACTGGCAACGCCTGAAACATTCAGTTGATATTGCACCATTTTACAGGCGATACCTGAGCGGGCGCCAATCACCTGCATCTTGCATTCGCTGTTGCCTTCGCCCAGAACCGGAACCCCATTGGAATTGATATAAACCTCAGAGACGGCGTTGATGTTCAGCAGACGAAGATGAGCGCCTTTAGTATGGCTGACTTGGCGCTTATACCAGCTACCTTCACTTTGATCGCGGCATCGGCCTCCGGTTTTAGCATCATAGACCGCAGTGGTCATACAGGTGTTAATAGTAAAGGTGAAGTTCTGCCCGACCGGCACCTGGCGCATAAAGTCAAAGAATGACGGCGAAATCAGGCCGTGCAACTCTTTGTCACCGCCGGTGTTTAACGCGCCATAGAATCCCGTCTGGTCAACATAATCCGCCTTCACCTCACCGGTATTAATATCACATCCGCTGATGGAGGTGATACAACGTTGACCGGTTAATGGATAAGCCACTGATAGTCCATCAAGCCACATATCAAAGCGGTTTCCGGCGGGTTCATTGCGGGTAATGCCTGGGCTAATATAGCCCAGGCTGGTTTGTAAGGCTTCACCAGAACCCTGATATTTCATTCCGGTCCATTTATTGGAACCGGTCAGTCGTGGAGCCAGCGTACCCAATGGCGTAACGAACAGGTTATCGTCGGTGTTATTTTCAATAAACAGGAACTGACGCTCCGGAGCCGCTGAGTCAGTTGATGCCGTTAACGCCAGCGCGGAGAGCGGAGAGAGCGCCAGAGCCGCAATTAAATGAGAAAAATTAACTTTCATTGTTATTACCTGATGTTTCATTGCTGGCATAGCTGTTCAGGCCGACACAGGTGACATCTCCCACCCAAATTGCGCCTTTGGCATCTTTGAGATTCAGCTCGGCTTCACAGCTCCCATTACCGCTAGTTTTAAAGTCGATAGTGGGATATTTGCGATCGACATCCATGACGAACTCGCCCTTATCATTGGTGACGGTGCGGCCGATGTGATTGTTCACCGGCGCATTCGTCAGCAGGGTGCCATCTTCTGCCCGAATACGGCCAAACACGGTCACCAGCTGTTTAATGCCCGGCTTAATCACCGCCACATTGCCAGGATAAAGCGTGAACTTACTCTTGCGCTGATCCACAATGTCATAGCTATTTTCAGCATTTTTATTGTTTAATAATTCAATGTCATAACGTGAGTATGGCGCCAGGGACAAATAATTCTTGCTGCCCGTGACATCGAACAGACGGCCATTCACTTTGGCGGAGAGCAGGCCGTCATCCTCCAGCCCGGTATCGATAATGATGCCGGCATTTCCTTCTGAATAGCCCGATGCAGCGAGGTTTTTACCTTGCCAGCCAACGGCGCCGGTGGCTGTCAGGTTACTGGTAACGTCGCCGCGGGCGCCGGTACTGACGCTGGCGGTGCCGTTGCTGTATTTGCTGGCAAAGCGGGCATAAGCGTTACCGTTCCAATTTTCCTGGCTGACGTTTTTGCCTGAAACAGCCTGTGACAGACTGGCACCCACGCCACGGATAACGCCGTAGTTCAACTCCTTGCGCGCGGCAAGGTTAGCCAGGGTGACGCCTCGCTGATTGCTAAAGCCAGCGCTGAACCAGTTGCCCATCGGTACTGAGAAATTCAGGCTGATATACTTATCCGTATTGCCGTAATACTCACCGTTGTTGTAACGCTGTACGCCCATCCGCACGGAAAGGTTACCCAAGGAGCCGGTATACAGATTCTGGTTGTAATCCGCAGTGTAGTAATGCGAATTGTTGCGCTGGTCATCGTTGTAACTTACCGTCAGCGTGCCCAACACTGGCGTCAGCGCGTTAAGGTTAAGCGTGCCGCCAATGGCGCGGTTATCGCTATCATCCTGGCGCAGCCGGTTGCCCACGTTGCGTTTTTCGCGGCTAAGCCAGACAGAACTGAACCCGCCCGGCAGCGCCGCGTTGACGCTGCTAACACTACTCCATGAGCGATCGGTGGCGGCCAGATTTTGCTGGTTGACGCTAATGGTTTCGGTCACAGGTAACGACAGGCGAGCTTCGGTCAGGCCATTTTTATCATAGCCGTAGCCGGTGGCCGCCCAGTTAAGGCGTTGCACATTGCCGGAGAAAGAGAGACCGGCGAGCCAGGATTCTTTTGCCGCTTCCCGATGATTATTATGTCCCCAGCTATCCATATGGAAACTGCCGCCCCACGCCTGCCAGGCAAATGCGCGCGAGCCGGATTGTCCCGGTGAGAATATTTTATTGATGCGCTGAATTCGTTTGTCGACAGTACGACCATTAACGATAACTTCGACCTGCACATCATAAATGCCGTATGGCAGGGTGCGGGTATCCACTTCATGGTTACCCATGGCGAAGTTTTGTACGCTCATCAGGCGGTTATCACGCAGGATATGCACTTCACCCGCCGCCGGCAAAAACGCCACTACCGGAGTAACCGACTGGGTATTGTCAAACTGGGTCGAGTTGGCCTGATTTCCCCAGGATACGCCATAGATTTTACCGCTGGAAATACCAGTAACCGGACCCAGCGATTGCAGGTTCCAGCTATCCAGCATACCTGCGGCAAAGCGGTAGCCCTGGAAGTCGCGCTCGTACATCGCTTTATACAGATTGGATTGCTGATGATTGGTTCCTAGGCCATACATCGAGCCGTTAAACGCAACGTGATGCTCACGCAGCGCCGTCACGCTATCCAGCGTAATATAAC
Source organism: Rahnella bruchi (assembly GCF_003614975.1). Taxonomy (GTDB): domain Bacteria; phylum Pseudomonadota; class Gammaproteobacteria; order Enterobacterales; family Enterobacteriaceae; genus Rahnella; species Rahnella bruchi. Next base: position 9,432 of record NZ_QZWI01000021.1, read on the forward strand.
TGGAGGTGTTCGAGTTGCGATCGCGATTCTGGTTATTATATAGACCCAAATTGTAATTCAGCGTACTACTCACCGTATCAACGCTGGATGCGCCAATATCTTCACTGCGCGAACGCAGCAGTGTACCCAGCCCATTGCGTTCAACCACCAGCTGCAAGACCAGTTGCTTCATATCCAGCGACAGATGGGCGGCTGGATTCACGCCAATGGTGAGTTGGGAGTCGAAAGCTTCGTTAGTCAGCTCAGTCAGTCTCGCGGCAATCTGTTGATTCAGGCTGGCATTACCCTCGCTCTGTTCAATTTTGATGTCGCGAATTTTGATGCGGTCGCCATCCAGCCAGATCATGGCGTTGCCGATTTTTTGATCGCTCTGGGTGTTTGTGCCCTCTTTCAGATGCAGAAAAAGAGGGAGGCTCATTCCGTTGTTCAGTGAACGACTGAACGTTTCCGGAATAATAACACCCTTAATGTTAATAAAGCCGCTGCGGGGGAGATCCGCAACGACTTGATTTGAGAAAACAAGAGACAGACCAATCATCGTATTTCTGACAATTTCTCTCCTCTTCATCATGTGTTTTACTTCCCTGTGTAATTAATCAATAAAAAGTTCACTATTTTACAGGAACAAATTTTTCTGCTTCCCATACCGCTATCCGGCCTGTCTTATCAGTCAGGTTTACGTGTGAAAACGCGCGTGAGCGGCCTGGTAAAACGTAATAACTCTCTTTACAACTTTCTTTATCTTTCTTAGTCAGACACGGGCCATATGAAATGACCTTAAATGAAGCATTTCCCGTATTGATGATTTTGCCATTGGCATATTGATAGTCATAATTCACTTTTGCCGGTGAAACGACCAAAATCGTGCTAATCCTTGCGGCGGCGGTAACAATAGCCTGCCGTGAAGATAAGCCTTTTTCCGCTTCGCCAAGTGCCTGATCCAGCCAGTAAATGCGGTAATAGCGCTCTTTATTATCTTTCGGACCATTATAGAAAAAACGGATCATCTCATTACTCTGTGCCGGCATTAGTAAGCTTGCTGGCGTCAGTAATATCTCATCCTTACTTTCCATGGGAATCGCTTTAGCGCCCTCCAGCGGAGAACTGATTCTTTCGACGCTGATATTCACCAGTCGACCGCCATTGGTAGTATTTTTGATCTCTGTCGTTAATTTATTGCTGCCGCTGTAAATGAAACTGGTTATATCACCGACATCTAAGGCGCAGGCAGAGAAGACCGGGCAGCTTAATAGCAGCGCCAATATGCTTTGCTTTAACATTTTCTATTCTCAAAAAAAAAGGCAGGGGATTACCCCTGCCCATTAACTATCGGGATTATGCAGTCCAGGTAGCGTCGAACTGTACTTTAACTTCGCCAGACCATACGCCGTCCGGCAGAGTGCTCATATCAGTTACCGCAGTAGAACCATCCTGAGTGGCGCTGGCGATGCTGAACATAAACGCATCCATTGCGCTTACACGGTCAGCAGATTTGTAATTCTGGCTCAGTGGGCTCAAATTGCCGCCCAGCATGCCGGTAGCGGTGTCGATCATCTGAGTATCAGCAGTTTGAGTCAGTTTCTGACCGTTGTATGCCACACCAACGTTCAGGGTAGAAGTTGAACCCAGCTGAGTCAGAGTGGTATCAACCAGACGAGAAGACAGTTTGAAACCAGTTGCAGTGGTTTCGCCCTGAATGGTGACATCAAACAGGCCTTTCTGAGTATTAAATCCTTTAATACCTTCAACATAATCAAATGACAGACTGCCAATTGGTGTTACAACCAGTTTGCTAGAAGTGTCTTTCTTGGCAGTGGCGGTCCAGGTAGCAACGGCCTGGGCAGTAGTATCCGCGGAAACATTGCCAGCAACCAGCATAGAGAGTGCGGTTAATACTAGAGCGACTTTTTTCATGAATAATCCTTTATATAATATAAATTTAACGTTGCGAAGATTCTTCTGGTTAACACAACATTCCGCCTGCCAACTATCGACGACATAAACCTGTCGACGCCCCGGTCAGTTTCAATATTATGAAACCATAATGAAAAGTTTATTCCCTATAAGGGTTGTTTTTTACTGCATGCAGAAACAGTCCGGCATGCAGTTAACTTCCTGCAAGATTTGCATTCAATTTTTAAATTATGAAGGTTAACAGCGTAAGCGGCATTCTAACTAAGGTGCGCGCTTTGAATCCGCTAACGTGACAAATCTTTTCCGACTACCCGAAAGGACAGTGGCGGAATTGACGCAAATCATACATCAGTTTTTTTTTCTGAAAATAACTTTCACGAAAAGTGTTTTATATAGTTTTTTGTTCTGATCTGTTTCCTGTTTTTAGTTATTAATGCCTTTTTGGCTTTTTAGTGAGCGCATTAACAGTTTGTTAAGAAACGGAACCGTATATTTCCGTTATGTGTAAAATTGGTAATATCATCGAAAGTCAGGTTGGCTACCCTAAGTTAAGCCCTGCGAATGAAGATAATTATCATTTTGCCAGTGAAATAATCGCAACGGCGAATCACCAGAGGAAAATAAATGCCTGGAGTCGCGCGGCTGAGTTTTAGCGATGATAAAACTGATAGTGAAGGTTTTAATTATTTAATAAAAAATTAACATCCATGTAATGTTTTACGCTATGGAGTAGTCGATAACATTGTTAATAGCTAAATAATAAGCAATCTATAAATTGATTTAGATCAATTTGCACCATAATCCCTCTCTTACCTTCATATTTAAATGCAATTCTAATCCTATTCTGAATCCTTGGAATAATCCTAAAAACAGAATTTATATCTAAATATCAATCTTTGGCGGAATTTATAACTAATTATTCACCTTTTGCTGAAACTGATTGCTGGTTTTTAGCCTAAAGCTCATCATTTGTTTAACCTTTCAGAAAGAGGGGACTGGCGAAAGCCATTTACAGGATTCCCTGCTAAATGGCTTTCGTGCTCAGTATTTTTAACAGACGCCAATACTCTGGTCTGTTCAGGACTCAACCAGTTAAACATTCATGAACTGTCGGCATCGCCCTTCTCACTATTGATAGCTGAAGAGGCGGTATGCCAGTGCTTGCTTATGCTCTAAAGGACACATTTATTAATGCGTGCAATTTTTATTATTCAACAATCTGGAAAAAAGCCTGAATCAATTAAGCTTAACTCAGGTAAGTTGCAGAAAGTTAAGATGTCAGCAGACACGCAATTTTATCTGAAAAATGCAGAAGATAACTTTGCCCCTGAAAACATTACTCTGAAACGTGAAGGGAACAACCTCTCTATTTTTTTGAAAGGAGAAGATGAACCCGTTGTACTGATTGAAGATTATTACGCCTTCCCGAATGGGAAAATCCTCGGTTATGCGGAAGACGGCCAGTTTTACGCTTATCAGCTGGTAGATGGCGGCAATCAGGCTGGTCAGTTAATGTCAGGAGAGGCTGAACTTGCCGCGCTGGGCGGCGATGCAATCGGCGCCAATGAAGACATTTTTCAGGCTGAGAACCTCGGCGGTGTGGCATTTTTGCCATGGTTTTTGGGCGCTTTAGGGCTGGGTGCCGCCACCGCAGCTGCAGTGTCACTGAGTAATAATAAAAAAGACAGCGGCAACGCAACAGATAAAGTGCCGGAACCGGAGAACAAACTCCCGGAAAAGCCGATGATCAAATCGGTCAGCGATAACGTCGGTGCGGAGCAAGTCCCATTAGCGAATGGCAGCCTGACTGATGATGCCACGCCGACTTTCTCCGGCACCGGGCAGCCGGGCTGCCTGGTGACCATCTATGCCAATGGCAAGGTTATTGGCAGCACTCAGGTTGATAAAGACGGAAACTGGGCATTTACGCCTGCCATGCCGCTGACTGATGGTCACCACCAGATTGTGGTTACTCAGACCGATTCCCATGGCAATACCAGTGCGCAATCTCCTACATTTGATTTTGATGTCGATACCACCGCGCCCGCTAAGCCGTCAATTGGCGCAATTAATGATAATCAGGGCAGCCTTACTGGCCCATTGCATAATGGCGACGCGACTGACGACGACACCCCGACCCTGTCCGGTCGCGGCAATGCGGGCGACACCGTCACTATTTATGATAATGGTCAGGTGATTGGCAAAGTCGTGGTCGATAAAGACGGCAACTGGAGCTTTACGCCAGCACCGGCGCTGAAGGATGGCGATCATAAGCTCAGTATCGATATGACCGATCCGGCAGGCCACCGCAGCGAACCCTCCGATGTTATCACCATTACGGTAGACAGCGTGGCGCCATCTAAACCTTCTATTGGCGGCGTGACTGATGAACAGGGCAACTCGCTGCAGAATGGCGGCGAGACCGACGACTCCACGCCCACCTTGTCAGGTAAGGGTGAGCCGGGCGACACCGTCACTATCTACGACGGGGATGAGAAGCTGGGCGATGTCACCATTGACGACAACGGCAACTGGAGCTTTACCCCGGAACCGCCACTGAACGACGGCGAGCATAACCTGAGCGTCGATATCACCGATCCGGCCGGTAATCACAGCGATCTTTCTGACACCATTACCATTATCGTCGACACTACTAAACCGGCAAAACCCGTTATTGGTGGGGTTTATGATAATGAAGGCAGTCAAACCGGTCCGCTGCACAATGGCGACGCAACTGATGACACGACTCCGACTTTATCAGGTCGCGGTAGCGCGGGTGATATCGTTACCATTTACGATAATGGACAGGTAATTGGCAAAACGATCGTTGATAAAAACGGTCACTGGAGCTTTACGCCCGAAGCGCCACTGGCCGACGGCGAGCATAAGTTGAACATCGTTATCACCGATTCAGCGCAGAACAGTAGCGAGCCATCCGACATCTTCACCGTTGTGGTCGACACCGTGGCGCCTGCGCAGCCGTCCATCGGCGGCGTGACCGATGACGCCGGCAGCAGCCTGGCGGACGGCGCGCAGACTAACGACGACACCCCGACCCTGTCCGGTCAGGGCGAACCGGGCGACACCGTCACCATCTACGACGGCGAAGAGAAGCTGGGCGAAGTCACCATTGACGACAACGGCAGCTGGAGCTTCACCCCTGAACCGCCGCTGGGCGACGGCGAGCATAACCTGAGCGTCGACGTTACCGATCCGGCCGGCAACCGCAGCGAGCCGTCTGAAACCATCACCATCGTGGTCGACACCGTGGCGCCTGCGCAGCCGTCCATCGGCGGCGTGACCGATGACGCCGGCAGCAGCCTGGCGGACGGCGCGCAGACTAACGACGACACCCCGACCCTGTCCGGTCAGGGCGAACCGGGCGACACCGTCACCATCTACGACGGCGAAGAGAAGCTGGGCGAAGTCACCATTGACGACAACGGCAGCTGGAGCTTCACCCCTGAACCGCCGCTGGGCGACGGCGAGCATAACCTGAGCGTCGAATTTACCGATCCGGCGGGCAACCGCAGCGAATCCTCAGATGTGATTACTATCACAGTAGATACCGAAGCGCCAACGCAGACGGTAACCATTACCAACGTCGAAGATGATGCTGGTGTGATACGCGACTCGGTGGCTAACAATGGCATCACCGACGATAGCACGCCGACACTGACTGGTACGGTTAGCAATGCCTTACGTGAAGGTGAACGCGTACAGATTTGGTGTAACGACATTCTGCTGGGAACCGCAGTGGTTACTGACACCGGCTGGAGTTTTGAAATAACCTCGCCGCTGCCGGATGATGAATACCGTTTTGAAGCACGTGTGGTTGACGAAGCGGGTAACTCATCGGCTCCGTCCAATGAGTATGTAGTAACCATCGACACCGTTGCGCCACTCAGTACGCCAGAGATTACCAGCGTGCTGGATGATCAACAGGCGATTGTCGGCGAGGTCGACAATGAAGGTATCACCAACGATTCGACACCTACGCTGCACGGCAACGGGGCGGAAAGTAATGGTCTGGTATATCTCTATGATAATGGTCAGTTAATTGGCAGTGTCAGGGCAGATGACAAGGGTGACTGGTCATACACTCCGGAAGAAGCGCTGAGTGAAGGCAAACACCAATTCACCGCCGCCAACGGCGATGAAGCGGGTAACACCGGTGTGCCAAGCCCAATTTGGGAGATCACGGTTGATACAGTGGCCCCTGCGGCTACGGTCACCATCAGTGAACTGGTTGATAATGTTGGCCCAATCCACGGCTATCTGGAGTCTGGCGCTTATACCGATGACACCACGCCAACACTGCAGTTCACCCTGTCCGATCAGCTGGAAGCGGGTGAACGCATCGAGATCAGTCGCAATGGTGAAATAGTCGGCTTTGCCAGCTGGAATCAGGATCATTGGGAGTTTACCGACAACGCGCTGGAGGATGGCGACTACCTCTGGCAGGCGCGCGTGGTAGATGCAGCGGGCAATGCCGGAACATGGTCAACGCCGTTTGAGACTCATCTCACCAGCCAGGCGCCGGTAGCGAAATCGATCATCACTGATATCAGTGACGATACCGGTAGCTCCGATAGTGACTTTATCACCAGCGACAAAATCCTGACGCTGCATGGTGAGTTAACCGAAGCGCTAAAAACCTATGAAAAAGCGCAGATCTCATTTGACGATGGTAAAAGCTGGATTGATCTTACGGTTGTGGACGGCAAATGGTCATACGCCGATCAGCGCCAGTTAACGGATCAAAGCTGGACCTGGAATACCAGGGTGATCAATGAAGCGGGTGTCGCCAGTGAAGCCAACAGCGTAACGGTTCTGGTGGATACGATTGCTCCGAGCAACACCACTACCCTGGCGCTGGATAAGAAAGACGATACCGGTGTCTCTGACAGCGATAATAAAACTTCGGTGGTGACGCCAACGGTACATGGCACGGTCAGCTCGGGTAGCGATACCCGTCTGGACACGCTGAAAGTAGTGCTGTTTGACGATTTGAACAATAACGGCCGGCTGGATGCAGGCGAAACCGTTTTTGCTGACGATATCGCCGTTAATGATAAAGGCGAGTGGACCCACGATCTCTATAGCCTGCACGATGGCACTTATAACCTGAAAGCGGCGGTGAAAGATCAGGCTGGCAATCTGAGCAACAGGAGCAGCAGTCTTAAGGATGAGGGCGGCCAAGACAGCCAGTTAAATATCGACCATAACCAAACCAATCTGGTAAAAGGCGACAGCGCTTCGCAGCTAGGCTGGAACATCGCCAGTGCTGGCGACTTTAATGGCGACGGCATTGATGACTTGATTGTTAATGCGCAATACGCCAATACCGCTGGTCGCACCGACAATGGCGCCACTTGGGTGCTGTACGGTTCTGCCGAGGGGCTGCCTGATTTAAATAAAATCAGTGAACTGAAGCCAGAACAGGGCGTACGCTTTGATGGCGCTGCAGGCGGCGACCGCATGGGCTTTATCGTTAATAGCCTGAAAGACTTTAATGGTGATGGTTATGACGATGTGATCATTGCTTCGCACTGGAATGACAAAGTCTATGTGGTGTATGGCGGTCCGGGCCAGTTCAATGGCAGCTACGATCTGAAGGCCATTGATAACGGGGATAATAGTCATGGCTTTGTGGTCCGTAATGCGGGCAATGCCAACGAATGGCTGGGCGTTTCCGCCTCTGGCGGCGATATCAATGGCGATGGCTATGCCGATTTGATGATCGGTAACACCAGCGTCGGCGGTGATAACGGTCAGGGACTGATTATCTATGGCAAGCAGGGGGGCTACAACAACATTACCCTGAACAAGAAAAACTCATACTGGTATGCGCCGGATGATGTGCACAGCACCACTATTCTGCCTCAGAATCAGGTCCCTAACACAAATGATCCATCTAAAGTCGACAGCATGTCGTTGGGTGAGAGCTTTAACGCGGTGGGGGATGTAAATGGCGACGGTATTGAAGATTTCGTTATTTCCGCGCCACGCTCGGGTAACTTCCTGTCCGCGCATAACGCCTATGATGCGGGAACCTCATATCTGCTCTATGGATCGAAAGATGGGCTACCTTCCGAGCTGAATCTCAACAATCTGACTGCGGATCAGGGTATCCGTATCCATTCACTGCACTACGAGTGGGCGGGCGGTTCCGGTGGCTGGGACGCGAAGAATATGCTCACCAAACTGGGTGATATCAACGGTGACGGCGTTAATGATTTTGCCATAAGCGCACCTTATTCAGAGCCATACAACCCAGGACGTGTCTATGTCATTTATGGCAAGCAGGGCGGCTACGGCGATAAATCGCTGAACCTGGACGTATTCCCAAATGCCAGCATGACATTACCTTCGGGTTATCAACCGACGTTCAGTGCGTCAGATGGTTTCCTGCTAGTGAATGAAAAATCGTCTGTGACCAGCCAGTCAGCTCAGGATGAGTGGTTCGGCTACAGTATCCGCGGCGCCGGAGATGTAAATGGTGATGGCATCGATGACTTTATCATTGGCGCCCGCTATGCCGATGGCAAAGTAGGCAACACCAGCTACACCAATAACGGTGCGGTATATGTCGTGTACGGCAAAGACCAGCAATGGGGCGTTAATGACGTTAACGGCAAACCTATCTTTAGTATTGCCGATATCATCAAAGACCCATCGCAGGGTTATGTACTGCGCGGCACTAAAAATAATGCCGAGATGAATAGCGTCGCATTGGGTGACTGGAACGGAGACGGTATTGCGGATGTGGCGGTCGGTCAGCCTGGTAGTAGCTCCGGCGATGCCGGAGAGTATTCTGTGTATTACTCAACGCCGGACTTTAGCCAGGTCTTTACCACCGGTAATGACAAACTGTTTGGTACCGCAGAGCGTGACTTCCTGCTGGGCGGAGACGGCGATGACCTGTTAGCCAACATTGGCAGCCGGGATATGGCGATGGGCGGTAACGGCATTGATTTGATTAAAATCATCTCGCTGGACTTTGGGTCAGTGGCCGGTGGCGCTGGCGTAGATACGCTGGTACTGGATGGCAGCAATATGGTGCTGGACCTGAACGCCAAACGTTCGGCGGTAACGGGATTTGAGAAGTTTGATCTTGGCGATGGTAATAACACGCTGAAATTAAAACTCAGCGATGTTATCCGCATGGGCGAAACCGATCTGGTGCTGAAAGACGGTAAGAAACAACTGGTGATTAGCGGTGAAAACGGCAACGTTGAACTGGAAATGCCAGGGAATAATTCTGTCTGGGTGCAAGGAAAAGATGTCAGCCTCGACGGGCGTACTTACACCAGCTGGGGTGTCAGTGACAACGTTGAAGTACTGATTGAAAACAGAATCGATATTATTTAATTAGAAAACCCAGCCTGGCATATCTTGCATATGCCAGGCTCTCAATGACATTACCGAGTTAGCATGATGAAAGTGAAACACATTATTAATGGGCTTTTTTTGTCCTCGTTGATTATTTCCCAATACAGCCAGACCGTTAAAGCGCAGGCTGTTAATGAAACAGTCCGTAGTCAGTTAGATGTTTTAACCAGCCTGGATAAATATCAGGCTTCTGAGCTCTATGTTTTTTATAACGCGCCGCTCGGCGTCAGTGAGTCAACCTTGCCTTCAGCAAAGATTTATATTGACGGCGAATTTCATGCCGCGCTGAAAAAAGGAGAATACAGTCATTTCTGTATGCCTGCTGGCGGCCATACGCTTGAAGTCGCTTATGGTGATGTCGCCAGCCAGAGCAAAAAGCATTCACTGAAAATGAGCGCCGATTTGCCGGCGAATAAACGCTACTATTTGGCGATTAATGGCGACCAGCGAGTGACAGCACCGTTATCACTGAATGAAGCAGAAGGAGAAAATCTGTTAAAACAGTCGAAGAAAACGCGCTTTATTAATCGTGCGTCAGCAGTGGTCAATTGCGAAAAACCCGATAATGACGCCCGGCTCCCGGCCGCCAAAGGTAATGACTATCACCATGGTATTGATAAACGTCAATCATAATAATTATGAGTAGTTACTGATAATTCATTGAGTCAATGCATTGCGGTAATAAGTCCAGTTTGATTTGAGAAATAATTAGCAAATATGAACCAGGTTAACCAGTTTGCTCGGGCAAACGATGAATTACTTTGGGCTGTACAATGGATCGCCAGCCATTACCATCTTAGTAAGAGTGATAATGCGCTCTATGCCGGTCTGCCTAAAGGCGAAAAACTGACGCCGCAAATTGCTCAGCGGATGCTGGAACAAAATGGAGTGCGCAGCGCCTGGGTAAAACGCAATATTGCTTCAATCCATGACTGGCTGTTACCTGCAGTGGTTGCCACCAATGATGGACACTATGTCGTGCTGAAAAAACGCGACAAGAAGAGCAAACCAGCGGGCTGGGTCATCGCATCGGCCGAAAATGGCGGCGGTGAGACGACAATCAGCGAACAACAGCTGAGCGAAATCTACAACGGCTATGCGCTGTTTTGCAGCCCGCAACCCACCAATCGTGAAGCGGACCAGGATATTTATCTGCCCGCTATTAACAAACAGGGTCACTGGTTATTTTCAGTGCTGTGGCGCTATCGGCAGTATTTCTTTAGCGCCGCACTGGCAGCGCTGGTTGCCAACGTACTCACGTTGGCAACCACCTTTTTTACTATGAATGTTTATGACCGGGTGGTGCCTACCCAGGCATTTGTCACCCTCTGGTCGCTGGCTGTTGGCGTTACTATCGCCATCATTTTTGAATTTGCCGCCCGGGTGATACGCGCCCGATTAATTGATAATGCCGGTAAAAAAATCGATCTGGTGGTGGGGTCTTCGTTATTTCGCCAACTGATGGCTATTAATATGGAAGCAAAACCGGCTTCATCAGGTTCCTTTGCCAACCAGCTACGGGAATTTGAATCAGTACGGGATTTTATTACCTCGGCTACGCTCTCCACGCTTTCAGACTTGCCGTTCTGTCTGTTGTTTGTATTTTTGATCTATTTGATTGGCGGGCCGATGGTGATGGCGCCGCTGGTTGCGATGGCGCTGATATTACTGTTAAGCGTCATTATCCAGTGGCCGATGGCGCGTAAAATGAAAGAAAACCTGCGTGAAATCTCTATGAAGCAGGGGCTGCTAATCCAGACTATTGAAGGGCTAGAATCAATCAAGGCGGTTGGCGGCGAAGGGGTAATGCAGAAACGCTGGGATGATTACAGCGCGCTAGCCTCAGCATCGTCGATGCAGTCAAAAATATTGTCAGGATTAACCCTTAATGCCGTTTCGCTTATTCAGCAGCTGGCTTCTGTAGCGATAGTGGTAATGGGCGTTTATCTGATTACCGCTGGCGAGCTGACGATGGGTGGAATGATTGGCGCGGTAATCCTTTCCGGGCGCGCCGTCGCGCCGCTGGCCGCAGTGGTCGGGCTGACGCTGAGATATCAGCAGGCAAAAGCGGCATTAAGCTCTTTAAACCTGCTAATGGCCATGCCGCTTGAGCGCGATGAGCAGCGTAATTATCTGTCACTGTCGCATCTGAAAGGGGATATCAGCCTGAAAGGCGTGGAGTTCTGCTATCCGGTTAGCGACCCACGCGATGCGCGGCAAACGCTGAAAGATGTCACGCTTACCATTAAACAGGGCGAGCGGGTCGGTATCATCGGTAATATTGGCAGTGGAAAATCGACCCTGCTCAAAGTGCTGGCGCGACTCTACACCCCTGGCAAAGGTTCGCTGTTATTAAACCAGCTCGACTGCAGCCAGATTGACCCCGCAGACTGGCGAACTGCAGTAGGCTATGTTGGGCAGGATAATCGACTGTTCTCCGGGACGCTAAGAGAGAATATTACCCTAGGTAAACCCAATGCCAGCCATGAAAGCATACTGGCGGTGGCTAACATGACCGGAGTAGATCGTATTGCCGCCAGCCATCCACGCGGATATGAGATGCCGGTAGGTGAAATGGGGCAGAACTTATCCGGCGGGCAGAAGCAACTGGTTTCACTGGCGCGTTCGCTGTTGTTGCAGCCGCAGATTCTATTAATGGATGAACCAACCAGCTCTATGGATGCGATGAGTGAAATGGTATTTATCAATTATCTGAAGCGCGCTTTATCCAATCAGACGCTGATTGTGGTCACGCACCGTTTTTCATTGCTGGAGATTGTCGACCGGTTGATTGTGATTGATGACGGGAAAATTGTCGCGGATGGTGAAAAGAATGCCGTGATCGAACAATTAAATAAATAACCGAAGCATTTTTTAATTCAGTTAATATAAGCACGTTAATAGAGATTTAACCATGAGTAACGAGAATATGCCCCCGCAAGGCAAACTTGCCGGGCAGGATCACCCTTTTGTCCATGATTTACGCGCAGCAATTATTACGCAAAAGACACCGCTGTCGCTGACGGTTATTTATCTGATTATGATAATCATGATCAGTGCCGGCGTATGGGCGCATTATGCCCAGGTTGAGGAGATCACCGCCGGTGAAGGAACAGTTATTCCCGCCAGTAAGGAGAAAATTGTCCAGAGCCTTGAAGGCGGTATTCTCGAAGCATTACAGGTACACGAAGGTGAAATTGTCGAAAAGGGCGCGATGCTGGCGAAAATAGATCCCACCCGGGCGACATCCATGTACCGCGAAGGAGCATCCAAGATTCTTGGCTTGAAAGGCACCATTGCCCGCTTACGCGCTGAAGCCTGGAATACTCCGCTGGAATTTCCAGATGATGTGAAAGCCAATGCCTCAATCGTTCATAATGAGACCCAAGCCTGGCAGGCCCGCAAGCGCGTACTGGCTGATAGTAACACCACGCTGCGCAACAGCCTGGCGCTGGCGGAGAATGAGATTAACCTGTCAGCTCCGCTGGTAAAAAAAGGGCTGATGTCTGAAGTTGAATTGCTGCGCATGAAACGGCAGGCCAACGATCTGCGCTTACAGATTGCCGAACGGGAAAATAAATTCCGCGCGGAGGCAAACAGCGATCTGGTCAAATATGAGAGTGAACTGGCGCAGAATACGGAAAATCTGACGGCGCGTGCCGATATGATGAACCGTACCAGCCTGATATCACCGGTTCGTGGTACGGTAAATAATATTAATGTCACCACGCTCGGCGGAGTTATTCCGCAGGGTGGGCAAGTGATGACCATTATCCCGCTGGAAGACAAGCTATTAATTGAAACGCGGATTAAACCGGCCGACGTGGCATTTTTACGTCCGGGTCTGCCCGCTACGGTAAAAGTGACCGCCTATGACTATGCGATTTATGGCGCATTACAGGGAACGATTGAGAGTATTTCTCCCGATACCTTAAAAGACGAAGAAAAAGCACGTCAGGGACGAGGTGATGCCAATTATTACCGTGTCTATATCCGCACCGATAGCGCTGAGCTAAAAGTGAAGAATAAAGTATTCACCATTTTGCCCGGCATGCTGGCCAATGTGGAAATACGTACCGGTAAAAAAACCATCATGGACTACATCCTTAAACCTGTTTTTAAAGCTCGCGAAGCGTTCAGAGAAAGATAATGAAATTAGTACAGTTAGTAAGCAGCGTGCTGCTGCTGGCATCGGGGTTAACTACATCCTGTAGCGTATTCGGCCAAAGCCAGTTAACTGGCTCTCAGCATGCGTCCTCATCTGAGCGCGAAGTGGGTACGCTGCATTTTCAGCCACTTGTCGCAGAGGCTGCCGCTACTGGCCGCCAGCCAGCCGATACCTCCGGAATGGGATGGTTAAAGACCCTGCTTAAACAGGGAGTGGCATACAGCACTGAAATTCAGGGCGCAGCGGCAGATTATGACGCCGCGCGCGGCGATATCGACCAGATTAAAGGTCGCCGTTTGCCACAGGTGACACTCTCTTCCAGCTCGCCGGTAACTCAATATGGCAGCGGCAATCGCAGCCAGACGCAAAAGGACATGAGCGATAGCAGCTTGGGGATAAGCGTGAAAACGCTGGTGACTGACTTCGGTAAAACCGGGCTGGCGATTGATGGTGCCGAAACCGCCGCACGCGCCAGTGAGAAAGGAATAGAGATTAACCGTAACCAGATTATGTCCTCAATAATCCTCACCGTGCTGGATATTCAGCAGTATGGCGAGCAGCTGGCTATTTCAAAGCAGCACAAAGCACGCATGGATAAACTGGTAGGGATGCTGGAACAAATTGTTGCCCAAGATCAGGGCCGCCGTAGCGAACTGGTTCAGGCCCGCGCCCGTGAATTACAGGCGCTAACCAGTATCACCCGTATTGAAAGTAGTATTGCAGACAGCCAGCAAAAACTTATACGGTTAACCGGCCGGACGAGCACGGTGCCTGCGTCACTGGACTGGCGCGCGCTGTTTATCGTCAATAAATCATTAGAGCAAAATATTAAACATAATCCGGAGGTAGAGCAGAGCACGCTGGAGTATGAATCCGGCATAAAAAATGTTGAGGCGTTAAAGCGGGACTACTTACCGTCAGTCAACTTTGTCATTAATAAAAGTACCGCTAAAGATGACTTAGGTCGTGAGGACGCATGGAGTGCAGGAGTTAATGTCGAATGGAGCCTGTATAATGGAGGGACGACCGCCGCAGCCCAGCGTAGCGCGGCCAGCCGCGCAACATCAAGTAAAATGAAAAGTGAACAACTAGTCCGGGATTTGGAATATCGCTTCAGGTTGCTTTATCAGCAGCGCGATATGAGTTATCTCAACGGTACTAATTTTAAGGATCTGGCCGTAGAAAATGGGCATATAAGAGAGATGTATTATGAACAATGGTTTTATTTGAATAAACGCTCATTGCTGGATGTATTGGGCGCGGAAAATGAATATCTGAATTCACAAATTTCATCCGTGAATGCTTATTATGATGCGTACAGAAATAATATTAATCTAATAAATATTGTGAATGGTATGGCAACTGTTTTTCAGTTGTAACCATTATTCCTCTGGAGAAACCTCATGCGCAATATGAGGGAATATATCGAGCCAAATTACAATGATGATTTGGTCAACAAAGCGTCAGAAGACTGCCAGATTATGCAATTTGGTATGCATACCGTAAAAGTCATATCCAATAGCCTGTATCTGGTAGAGGGCATTCGTTTATTGTGTGAGGAGTTATTAACCAGTCGCTTCTGCACGCAAAAATTATTGTTTATTGAAAGCCGCTTTATCTATCGCTATCCCTGGGGGATGGCTGAGGGTGATTTTCGTTCATACAAGGTGTTCTACCTCTCGGAAGGCAGAGGGAAAGCGTTGCGGTTTTATATCAACGGCATCGATATCGATGCCTCGCTGTACGACTGGCGTAAGACCATCAATCAGGTGGTCACTTCACAGTTGCGCGTTACAGATGCGCTGGCGAAAATTATTGAACCGTTAACCGCCCGTGAGCGTGAAGTCTACGCGCTGTTGCTGGATAACAGGACTGCAACACAGATTAGTGATATTCTAAGCATCGATAGGAAGACGGTGTACTGCCACCGGAGAAATATCGCTCAGAAATTTCACTGTGACAATTCTCTCCATCTTAGCTTATTAATAGTATCTGATAACTTCAGGCTGGAAAATATATTCAATCGCAACACAAGGTAGTGAAAGTTGGTCCGAAAAAACTGTGCTATACTTACTCAATTAAAATCTTGGTGATGTAATGATGAAAGTTATCATTAATGATATAATTGAGTATGACCCGGATGCAGGGATGCTCATTAACATAACCAGCGGTGACAGCGTTGAGATTCCTCAACCCGCTATTTTTCTGCTCAATGTTTTTGTGCGGAATTCGCGGATTATTATTTCACGAAACTCATTGATGGAAGAAGCATGGGAAAGTAATGGTCTAACCGTTTCAGGAAGTAATCTTTCCAATTATCTGGGTGTCATTCGTCGGGCGTTTATTACTCTCCATCAGGGAGATGAAATAATCAAAACCATGCCACGGGTGGGTATTACTTTCAGCGCCAGGGTGCTCATTGAAGACCAGCGGCAGCCTGCCGCCGCAGCGGTAAGTGAACCGGCTGACCAGCCAGCGGTAAGTGAACCGGCTGACCAGCCAGCGGGAGAGTTACCGGCGGAGGTTGCGGCGCTGAAAGTTACCACGGCAGCATATAATGCTGCTGTAGCAACGGCAACGCTACGGTCCACAACCAACCGGAACATCGCGCGAATAAAACCGCTTTATCTGTTTACAGCCGCGGTATTAGTGACTCTGCTGTTGCCGCTGACCTATTTTGACCGGTATCAGCCGCTGAACAATGTCGATGTCCGGCTATGGCAGATTGGCCGTGTCGGTCAGTGCACGCTTTTCATTTTCCATCAACCAGATGAAGAGGAAATCGCCTACGGCAACGCAACGCTGGAAAGGTTACTTAAAAAGCATCAAGTGAGTTGTAACAGTCAGAAATATAACGTTTATTATGCCTTTACTAACGGGCAGACGAAAATGATTTATGACCGTCGCGAACTTGTCTCATTTTGCCGCCTGTTCAGTGATGAATCGAAATCTTCATGTGAAAATTATTCGACATCGAGTTGAGAGATGAAAAAAAAAGTTCACTATTTCTTCTGGGCAGGGTTGTTTCTGGTCGTACAGCTTGCAGTCTGGTATGGGATAAAAAAAACGCAGCAGCAATCGTCGTTCAGCTGTAATTCAACGGTCAACCGCAACTTTATCAGTAAACAGTATGGTGCCGTGACCATGAATGCCGAAGCTGTGGTTATTTTCACCGGTAACCATACCGGGAGCTTGAAATTCAGCGGCAGTGTCAGCGCGAAGAACATCGAGTACAAGTTTAACCACCTGATGTTTTATAGTTATGTTTCAGCCGATCAACGCGCTTTCTATCATGTGCAAATGTTAAATCATTCGAAAAATGACTTTTTCAGCGAACCTGAATTGCCTGAAGGTATTAAAAATCTGATTGTCAATCGGTCGATGGAGAAAGATATTTATGGGTTTCGCTTTATCAATGCGAACACGCTGATTATTGGCGACGGCGCATTTCCATTGATGATCTGCAACCGGCGCGACTGAACATACTTTGCCAGTACTGAAAAACAGAACTCTTGCGGTTCTGTTTTTTTTTATGCCTGAAACCCAGCGAATCAGATGCGCTGATTAACCATTCCACGGCCGTTGACTGGCGCTGGCAATTCGCAGCCAGCCCCACCCCGGTAGCGAAAATCCCCCCGCGGCATACAGTCAGTGCAAAACCTTTTTCCAAAAACATCCAGTAAATCAGTCAACTGCATGATTATACCCATACTTGTTAGAAAAAAAGGCCTGAATGAGTATTTTATTCTAAAAAACATGAATAAATTTACTTTTGGCAGAGTTTTTATCTAACTAAAATCATTATTTAGGATTATTAATCTATATATGCCCCCGGATCTGAAAGCGCTTGAGCTGTGTGCAGCAAGCACAGATTATCAGCGCCATAAATGTGAGGTTGAACCGGATGTCAACTTAGTCTGGGCGGTAGCATCGGCTATTCGGATGAACAAAGGTTAAGACTGCCGATAAGACATATCGTTCAGCTCTTTTTCTTGCACAGTAAGAACGACTCTCATTTATGCAGGGAATATCAAAAACAGGGATGTTTCAATTCTGTATCGATTAAATGCTTAAGTTAATGCTGCTGACGAGTTCAGTGGCAAACATAGACATTTTAACCGCCAGGAAAGTAACACCTGATCCCTGATATCGATTTAACCATCCATGCATTCATGGATGTCGATAATCGCACAAACATTAATGCGAATTTCAAATAGTTATTTGCAGACAGCGTTAGTGAAGTGCAATCAGAAATAAGTAGTCAATCTCACCAGAGGTTAGAATGGTCAGTAAAAAATATAAGCATTTATTATTAAAAGTTAACCCTGTTACCGCAGCGCTGTTACTGGCATTGCCTGTGGTTGCTCAGGCCAATATTGATATGCATAGTGATTCCGTTAACCAGGTTAATGGTATAACTGTTATTGATATTAATAAAGCAAACTCTAATGGTATCTCTCACAATATCTATGATAAATTTAATGTGGGAAATGAAGGTCTGATTTTTAACAACAGCCAGAATGGCGCCAATACCGTGCTGGCGGGTCAAATTGGGGGTAACACCAATCTTTCCACTGGGGCAGCCAGCGTTATTCTGAACGAAGTTCAGTCACGTAACCGTAGCGACCTTAACGGATTGATGGAAGTTGCCGGCAGTAAAGCACAGCTTATTATTGCTAACCCTTCAGGTATTAGCTGTAACAGCTGCGGCTTTATTAACACCGAAAGCGTCACGCTGACTACCGGCAAGCCGGATATGAAAAATGGCATGCTGGAAGGCTACAGCGTTAACGGCGGTGATATCAAGGTTAACGGCAAACTGACCTCTGATTCGCCAACCGCTATCCTTGCCCGCTCTGCTGTGATTAACGGCACTGTTGCCGCGAATAAAGAGCTGACGGTAGTGTTGGGTAACAACTATGTTGCCACTAACAATCAGGTACTCGGAGAGGTTAAAGCTACCGGCTCTCGCGGCTGGTATAGCCTCGATGTAGCGAAGATTGGCGGCATGTATTCTGACAAAATCACCCTGGTCAGTACTGAAAAGGGTGTTGGCGTGCGCAACAACGGTGTACTGGCAGCCGGTAATGGCGGCATTCAGATCGACACCCGCGGCGAGCTGATTAACAGCAGCGCGACCATCAAATCTGCCGGAGACATCAGTATCCAGACAGCCGGGGCGCTAAATAACGTTACTGGTAACATCGCTGCGGATAAATCGGTCTATATCGATACCAGCAAAAATACCGTTGACAACTCCCGTTCCGGTAACCTAATTGCTGGTCAGTATATTGGCGTGAACAGCGGCAGTTTTATCAATACTAACGGCAAAGTGGCAACCGCTGGTACCCTGGCTATCAACACCAATGGCGCTGAGCTGGTTAACTCCGGTAAAGGTAAAACCGTTGGCATGGAAGCGACGGTAGTGGTTATGGAAACCGGCCATCTTGATAACCGTGATGGTCAGATCAAAGGCTATTACGTCGGTACTAAATCTTCTAAAGTTAACAATAACAACGGCATCATCGACGCATACCAAAATATCGACATGACCAGCAATGACTATGTTGATAACACCCGCGGTCTGATCCGTTCCGCCACCGGTCGGGTGAAAATTGATGCATCCAAAGGCAACCTGTGGAATAACAATACTAAATCCGCTGATACCGTAAGTGAGGATTCCAGGGGAATTATTGCCGGAATTGGTGGTGTTGAAATTGCCGCAGGCAACCTGTACAACGCGGGTCAAATCGCCTCTACCGGTAATATTGGTATCAATAGCACTGGCCTTGTCAACAATCGCAATGGCAAAATCAGTACCTACAAAGATATTTCCGTACTGGCAAAATCCGTTGACAACAGCATGGGCGGAATTGGCGCGATCGGCAATGTCAATGTTGAAGCTACCAATGGCAATATTGAAAACTACATTGGCGTAATGTCTTCAGATGAACAACTTAATCTGAAAGGCATGCGCATCAATAACCACGGCGGCCTGATGATGGGGAAAGACATTAATCTGATCTCCGCTGGTGATATTGATAACAATGCCGCGCTGATGGTGGCGAAGAATAAAGTTACCCTTGCTGCGCAGGGTACCCTGTACAACAATTACTCTAACGACTTTGGCCGTAATTTCGGGGTCTATTTTGGCATTAAAGATCAGCCTGGCGGCATCATCGGAAGCAGCCTGGTCGATATCTCGGCTAAAAATGTCTACAACGACTACAGCCGTATCGTTGCTAAAGCGGGCGCTTTAAAGCTGAACGCCAGTAATTACATTAGTAACTACGCCAGTTTGCTGGTGGGCAACACCGCAGCAGACATCAAAGCAAAATCGTTCAATAACAACTACTCAACCCTGCACTCAGGTGGAGATTTAAATATTGATGTTGAGTCTCTGAGCAACTGGAGTTCTGGTAGCCTGCGCGATAATAATGCCACAGGTGTTATTTCCGCCGAAAACAATCTGAAATTGAATATGAAAAACAATTTGGATAACTTTGGTTACATCACCGCAAAAAACAATGCGGCGATTAGTACTCAAGGTCTGGTGACGAACTTTAACACTATTAATGCTGGTAATGAGTTGAAGCTGAATGCCAATTATGGAATTCTGAACTGGAGCGATATCCATGCTAATAACAAGATGGATGTTTCTTCTGAAGGAACCATTACCAATTATGGCAACATTTTCACCGAAGGCTCAGCAATAGTTACCGCTAATCACTTGTTCAACACCTTGTGGGGCACCGTGGGCGGCCTGAAAGGACTGGATCTGGACGTGAAAAAAGTGACTAACCATAACATTATTGTCGGTCTCTAATACTGTAAATAAGGGCTAAAACAGAGGCAACCTCGGTTGCCTCTGACTTAACTAATTTTATGATAAATAAATTTTTCGGGATGCTGTTTTTTTTTGTGTTTTTATTTAGCTACCCCGCGCTTGCCAATGAAAGTTTGAATGGGATGATTAAATCTCAGGAGACGATTGAGAAAAGCACCAGAAAAGAAAATACGGTTATCAGCAAGGATGTTTTTTCCTCACTGGACAACAGCAAGAAAGAAGAGATCCAGTTTCCAACCGAGAAGAATTGTTTTATAGTTAAAGAATTGGTTATTGAAGGTAGTTTCCTTGATCGCGCCTGGTACGATAATATCAGGAAACAGGCGACCGGGTATTGCCTGGGTGTATCCGGAATTAATATCCTGGCAAAGAATCTGCAGGATGCCTTAATTAAAAAAGGTTATGTGACCACCAGAGTTGAAATACCCAATCAGCGGTTGTCCTCAAACCGATTGGTGTTAAACATCGCAGCTGGAAAAATTGAAAAAGTCAGCATTCAGGGAGAAAAAATCTCCCCGTGGATTCTGCCTTTTAAGCCGGATGATATCCTCAACCTACGGGATATCGAACAGGGGTTGGAAGTTTTACAGAAGCATCCAGGATCGAAGGTTAAAGTTAATATCGAACCGGGAAGCAAAGAGCACTACAGCAATGTGGTAATCACCGCCCAGACGGATAAAAACTGGGATGCCCGTGCCTGGATAAATAACTGGGGGGATAAGAGTACCGGTAAAAACCTGGCCGGGGGAGCGTTTTATCTCTATAACCTGTCGGGGGTGAATGATATTTTCTATGTTTCCGGTAGCCAAAACGTTGGGCGTCCATCCGGGGGCTATAGCAGTTACAGCCTGTGGTATTCGTTCCCAGCTGGCTACTGGGATTTTGAATTGTTCTTCAGTAACAGCGAGTCCCGACAGCAGATTAGTTCCGGTCCGCTTAATCTAACTTATAAGGGTGAAAGTCAGTATTTGAGTTTTAAAAGCAGCAGAAACCTCTATCGCGACCAGAGTAAGAAAGTTTCGGCCAGCGCTGAATTAACGAAGAGATATGTTAATTATCATCTGAATGATATTGAGTTAGCCCTGCAAAAAAGGGATATGACTAATATCCGGTTCGGCCTGAACTATAAACAGAACCTGACCAGAGCCGTGGTTGATTCCACGCTATCTTATCAGCGTTTTTTGCCAATATTGGGCGCTGATAAAACACCGGATATGAAAACCGGCGAAGCGAGCACTGCCAGCCATTTGTTTTATCTGGATGCCAGTTATCTGAAATTGCTTAACGTCAGTTGGGTTAATGCCTGGTATAGCCTGAAAACCGGCGGGCAATATTCTCCGGCGAGGTTAACCCTGCAGGATCAGATTTCACTTGGCAACCGTTGGAATGTCAGAGGGTTTGAAAATAGCCAGCAACTGAACGGCGATAAAGGGTTCTATGTTCAGAATGGCATTAGCGCATTGACCGGCATCAAAAATATGGAGTGGTACAGTGCGGTGGACTACGGACAAATATGGGGTGATGTCTATCCGGCCGGGGCGTTTGACGACAGTAAATTATTGGGGGCTACAACCGGAATAAAAGGCAGCCTGGGTTCATTAGGTTACGATACATCGGTGTCAAAACCGTTATGGTATCCAAATGGCTTAAGGGTTGATGATTTTATCCTGAACTTCAATATCTCTTATCAGATTTAGCGGTCGGAAAATGGTTATCGGAACAGATGTTGTCGAAATAGATAGAATCAGGCAGGCAATCAACTGGGGAGAAATGCGTTTCCTCTCGCGGGTGTATACCGAAAATGAATTAAAGAAAATTCATTTTGAAGAGATTAATTATGAACGCGCCGCAGGTTTTTGGGCGGCTAAAGAGTCAGTGGTAAAAGCTATTGGCACCGGATTCAGAAATGGCATTACATTTCAGGACATTGAAATAGATCATGATGAATATGGTTGTCCGTTCCTGACGCTGAAAGGGAAACTGAAGCAAATCTTCAGTGATAAGCAATTAACGAATATTTCAGTCAGTATTTCACACTGCCGAACCTATGCTCTGGCCGTGACAATATTGTCTTGACATCTATTTGCAGAGTTAAGTGATGTATCAATTTAGCGATTTAATTAATAAAAAAGTGCTGGTTTCCGGCGCCAGTGGTGATATTGGCCTCGCCATATGTGACAAATTCCTGCATCAGGGATGTCAGGTCTATGCGCTTTATAAATCAAACGCAGTGGAGCTGGAGCTACTTAGAAGCGTCCATCCGCAGGGCGAAAATTTGCATATTTTACAGTGCGATCTGGCGGATAAGCAGGCAGTGAAGAATCTGTGCAGCGAGCTGGATGAAAAGGCCCGACAGCTGGATGTGCTGATTAATAATGCCGGGATTGTGAAAGACAATCTGTTTTCCGCAATGACGTCAGACGAATTTGGCGATGTGATTGACACCAATCTGCTCAGCACCTTTTCACTGACACGTGAAGCGCTGCGTCTGTTGCGCGGCTCATCCGCCGCTGCCATTGTCAATATGGCGTCGATCGCCGCGATAATACCCAGCGTCGGCCAGTGTAACTACAGCGCCTCAAAAGGCGCGCTGCTGGCGTTTACCCGTACTCTGGCCGCTGAACTGGCTGGTCGTGGGGTAAGGGTGAATGCGGTAGCGCCCGGCATGATTGAGTCGCGTATGGTCAAAAAAGTTTCCCGCCAGGTTGTCCGTGGCGTAATGGCGACCGTGCCGCTGAAGCGGCTGGGAACCTGTGAAGAAGTAGCCAATGCCGTGATGTTTTTAAGTTCCTCGGCTTCCAGCTATATAGTCGGCCAGACCATCGTTATCGATGGCGGCCTTGTGATGCGGTAGATCATGTCCAGAAACGGTCGAACCCCCTTGCCGGCAAAGGTTTTTTTACATATGGGCGGCTGGCGCCAGCCGCTGGTTATGGTTGACAGCATTGTGGACTATAAATACGGCGATAATGGCTTCATTAAGGTGATTAAGCATGTCACCTTTAATGAACCTTATTTACAGGGCCACTTTCCTGACGACCCGATTATGCCGGGTGTTATTATCGCTGAGATATTTGGTCAGGCTAGTGAGTATCTCTCATTTCTGACCGATATTTGTGATATCTGGGAACAGAAAACCGGCGCTGCGCTGAGAAACCTGCGTGATATTGAGTCGCAGGCCAGAGGCGAAGAGATGCTGGAGATAATAAAAGCACGACGTTTGAAGGTGCGTGGCGTGCTTGCTGCGCAAAATCTAAAATTTAAAGATATCGCCTGGCCGGGAGATACCATTGAAGTAATGAGTAAACTGGCATTTTCTGACAGTCAGGGATTTAAACATTATGCCGTGTCAGCACATGTTGGTAAAAGAATTATTAGCCAGGGCACAGTCATAAACTTCAGAGAAGATAAATAATAAAGGTTATTTCAGAGTGAATACGATTAAAGAAGATATTATCGAGCGCAAAGCCGTACTGCAGCGCATTAAGATTGAAATTATTCAACGACTAAACATTCCAAAAACGGAATCGCAAATTGATGACGATACCGCGCTGTTCGGTAACGGCCTGAAACTGGACTCGGTTGATGCGACCGAAATTTTAGTTCTGCTGGATAAAGTATTTGGCATTCAGGTGAGTGAAGGTGATGACCCTTCCTATATGCGCAGCATTAACAATCTGGCGACTTTTGTTTTAAAGAACAAAAAGCCGGATTCAGAATAGAATATTAAAGGTTTACTATGAGCGCACTTCAGAAATTACATTTAGGGCACCCGGTTAAAATGGGAGTCTATAACGGAAAACAGGTCCCGGCATGTTACTCACAGCCGGAAAAGGAATATCGCGCAGCGCGCGAAAACATGCTGCTGACGGACTTTAGTCATCTTTCCATTGTCAGCGTAATGGGGGATGACGCCTGGTCGCTGGTCAACCATATGACCTCCGCCGATATCTCCATTATCCGCGATGAGCAGGGTATTTACTCTCTGCTGTTAAATGAAGATGGCACAATCTGGGGCGATGTCTATGTACTCTGTACCTCCGATGGTTACTATCTGCTGTCAGAGAACCGCAACGCGGCGGAGCTGATTGAAAGACTAAATTATATTCTTGACCACTATCCACAACTGGATATCCAGCAGAGACCGGTTATTCATGCTATGGATACCGACAGCTGGGGCGCAATTCAGCTGGAAGGCCCTTATGCCTGGGAGCTGCTGGCGGAAAATTATGGCTATGACATTATCGGCCTGCCTTATCACGAATATATGAATACCGACGACGAATTACTGGTATTCCGCTGTGGTAAGCATGGTGAATTTGCTTATTTATTAATTGGCGAACGCCAGGTTCTGGCTGAAAGCTGGCAGCAATTACAGGCAATTGGCGCCAAATTCGATCTGGTTACCGGCGGCCTTAACTATCAGCAGACTGCTCGCGTCGAAAACCCATGCTGGGATCCGGCGATTTATAGCGATTATTCAATTAATCCAGTTGAACTCCAGATGCAATGGGCCATCCAGTACGACAAAGAAGACTTTATCGGCAAGCAGGGGGTTGAAGCGCTCTCTGCGGGTAACGTCAAATCTAAACTGGTAGGTATTCTGCCGCTCTCTGGCTGTTGTGCGATTAATATCAGGGATGAGGTGACAGTGGACGGCAAAGTGGTTGGAATGGTGATCAATAGCGTTTATTCACCGATGCTGCAATCAACGATTGCGCTGGCGTTAATCGATAACGAATTTGCCTGTTCAGATATTACCGGTTATCACATTGCGACCCAGCAGGGTGAAGTGGCGGCCAGAACCCATAATTTGCCATTTATTTATAATTTTAGCTTGTTGGTTAACCCTACAGAGCACAGTTATATCGATACCGCGAAAGAAAAAAGCGCATTGTGATTTTTTACATTAAATCCAGCTTTGCTGGTAAATAATATTGTTACATTTGCAGGTAAGAAATGAAAACCACTAGGAAAAGAGTAGTTATCACCGGAATGGGTATTTTATCCTCTCTGGCCGATAACATCGATGATTTCAGACAAGCGCTGCTGGATAAAAAATGCGGCGTGGCAGACAGCCAACGATTTTCTCAATGGTTTGAAAATGCCCGCGCGGCAGAGATTCTGCATCAGATTGATTATTCAGAGATCCCTGAAGAGATCGTCTCATCGCTGGATAATGCCGCGCTGTGGGCGTGGAAAGTTAGCCGGGATGCCCTGAAACAGGCGGGTCTGCATAATAATCAACCGTTGCTCGACCAGACAGGTTTAATTACCGGTGTTTCCTCTGCAGGTACGGAGGCTTTTCTGCCGCTGTTTGAGCAGCGAATCCAGGACTTTAACCTGAAAAAAGCCATCTGGTCCGGCGGCTTTTCCTCCTGCTGTTCCAGCGTTGCTTCTCTGCTGGGGCTGAAAGGTGGAATGGAGCTGGTCGCCACGGCCTGTACAGCCAGCCCGAATGCGGTAGGCATGGCTTTTGATTATATTCAGAATGGTAAAAGTATCACCATGCTGGCGGTCGGCACTGAGCCGATCTATCTGCCGACATTTGCGGGTTTTTACGCCCTGAATGTCATGCATCCTGACTCTTGCACGCCTTTTTCTGGCCGTTCTGGCATGTCGATTGGCGAAGGGGCTGGCGCGATTGTGCTTGAAGAGTATGAACACGCCGTGGCGCGTGGCGCCACCATTTATGGCGAAATTCTCTCTTATGCCACTTCATGCGATGCCTACCATGAGACCGGGCCAGATCCGAGGGCGAGCGGCGCGGTGCAGGTAATGGCTAAAGCGCTGGAAAACGCCGGGCTGACTGCCGACCAGATCGATTACGTCAACGTGCACGGCACTGGCACGGAAGCCAATGACCGTATCGAAACCCTGGCCATGAAAAAGACCTTCCCGCAGGTGGAAAATTTGCCGGTCAGCTCTACCAAATCCTATCTCGGCCATAATATCGGCGCAGCGGGTATTGTTGAGCTGATCGCCTGCCTGGTGACGCTGCCGCTCAACAAAGTGCTACCGACGCTCAATTTTAGCGTGGCGCGGCCAAACTGCGATCTGGACTATGTGCCGAATGAAATCCGTGACAAAGACGTAACGGTTTTCATGAAAAACAATTATGCCTTTGGCGGCAATAACTGCTGCATGATTGTCAGTACCAAAGCCTGCGCCACGCCGGCAACCCATTACAGTGCGCGTCGGGTAGCAATTTCCGGCGCCGGGGCAGTTTCAGCGATTGGCCACACCCTGAACGAGATACTGGACAGGGTATGGAGCGAAGAGACGGCGCCAGAACTGGGTGGCGTTGCCTTTAATCCGGATACGCTGGAGGAAGTACATCAGCTGCTGGCGGTGCTGCATGAAACTCAGC
Source organism: Rahnella bruchi (assembly GCF_003614975.1). Lineage (GTDB taxonomy): Bacteria > Pseudomonadota > Gammaproteobacteria > Enterobacterales > Enterobacteriaceae > Rahnella > Rahnella bruchi. The sequence goes on from NZ_QZWI01000021.1 coordinate 36,126, forward strand.
AGTTGGGTGAGCTTGCGACCAGCGCGGAGAGCCTGGCGGCGCAGCCGCTGCCGGAAAATAATCCTGACTTCAGAACCTTTCAGGTTTCCGGCCTGGAGCCGCGCAAGCATCTGCGCCGCTTCGATCCGCGTAAAGCCACGCGTGGCGGCACCTTTGCCCTGATGGCGCTGGTGGAAGCGCTGGATAATGCGCAACGCAAAATCAGGCGTGACGGCGAGAGTCTGGGATTTGTAATGGGGATGTCCCGCGGACCGCAGGAGACCACCTACAAATATCTGCAAAGCCTGAAGCCCGATCCATGTAAAGTGCGCACCTCGGAATTTCCGGGTTCGCTGATGAATTCCATCGCGACATTCTGCGCTATTTCGGAAGGGATCAAAGGTTATACCACCACGCTTGCCACTGGCGCCAATGCGGCGCTCGGCGCCCTGACCTATGGCTATGAGCTGATTCGTCAGCAGTTGCAGCCGCAGGTGATGGTCGGCGGCGCGGACGAGTTTTTCCCGTCGATGTCACTTTATATGGACGCGGTGGCGCAAAAAATCCATATGACGGCGGATGCCCATGATTATCACATCTATGGCCAGCATGCGCAGGGCTATATACCGGGAGAAGGGGCATGCATGCTGTTGCTGGAGGATTTTGAAGCGGCACAGGCGCGTGGCGCCGGGGTATTGGCAGAGATTATCGGCTATGGCAAATCCTGTGATAACAGCTACTTCGATGCCTCTCAGCAGGATGAAAAAGCCGCCGCGCTGGCGCTGGCGATTGACAGAGCTTTGCAGGATGCAGACACCACGGCAGAGGCCATCGACCTGGTTTGCGGCACCAGTAATGGGGCGCAGCACAGTGCCGCGGTGGAAATAGCCGCGATTTATCACTGCTTCCATCAGCGCCACCCTCAGATACCGGTAGTTAACTACAATGCCTTCTTTGGCTTTGTTGAGTCCTCTGCGGGGCTGCTGAATCTGGCATTACTGACCGATTGCTTAAAAAAACAGGCGGTTCCGGCTATTCCTTACACCCGGCAATTCTGCGATGAGCGGATTAACTTTGTGCGCTCGCCACAGAAAATGGCGATTCGCCAGGCTTTGCTGATTGGTGCCACAGAGGGCGGAAATTATTATGCCTTCGTCATCAAAGGATAATGGCGCACCTGATCGCGCGGTACTGGCTGGGTCCAGCCTGTGTTTACCCTATGCTACTGATAGCGAGACTTTAATCGCCAATCTGTCGCAGGGGAAATGCCTGGAGAAAGCCGCCTGGTTCGTCAGCGAACGGCAGGCCAGGCTGTGCCGCATGCATCAGAATAAGTCAGCGGTGCGGTTTGATCGGCAGGGCAGATCGGTATTTGACCTGCTCTGTAAGCTAATCGACAACGCGTTGCTGCAGGCAAAACTGGCGCCGCACCAACTGACGGGGGACAGGGTGCGGGTGTATCTGAGCGGGCTGGGGCCGCGGGTTGATATTTCCGATTACTATGCGTTTTACCACCATAACGACATTGAGGACCTGAAGTGCGTAAACTCACTACGCAATCTGAACGTAGCCGCAATGTCACAGGATCAACTGGCTACTGGGCTAGCGCGTCATTATGACTTAGCCTGTCTGCCGCCTTGCCTGCATTGCAGCAGCAACTCAGCGCTGTCGGCGCTGCATCTCGGCATTCAGGCTATCGAAAGCGCGGCGCTGGATATTGTGGTGGTTGTCAACTGTTCGGAGATTAAAACCCAGGATATTCACTTTCTGGAAAGTCAGTCAATGCTGGAAGGTGAAGTGGTTCAGCCGTTCTCTGATGCGGGTAAATGCGTGCTGCCTTCGGAAGGGTTTTCGGTATTGATCGTGGAGCGCGCGGGCCATCGACAGGCGCGCCAGCTGGCGGGCGGTATTGAGCTGACTTCTGTTTACAGCCAGATCAGCGCCGGACGTAGTAATGATTCAGCACAGCTGGCCAGCAGCCTGCTAAAAGTCATGAGCAGCGTAATGAAAAAAGCGCAGGTAGGTTGTGATGACCTGTGCGCCATTATTCCGCATGGCAATGGCTCCGCAGACAGCGATAGAGCAGAAGCGCAGGCGATTGTCTCTCTATTGGCAGAGTCGACGGTACACGTGCTGGCCTATAAAGGACAAATAGGATATGTCACCACGGGTTCAGGCATTGTCGACCTAATCATTGGTCACGCCGCCTTAACTGATAAAAAACTGATATCACCTGTAGGAAAGGAAGTTATTCGCGAATCGATTTCACGGCATTTGTTAATCAATGCCGGAGCAATTTCGCACAACAAAGAACACTTATTGAAAGTTGGTCTCGGCGTCGACGGTTCCGTCATCGGAATTGTCATGTCAGGCCAGCGTCAATAAGCACTGAATGGACGTTTTAAAAAATGCATTTGCTCTCATTCTCGCTTATTGAGCCAGAAGATAAATTTTATTTGTATTATCCCAGCTGGCTTAATGTTGGAGAATCCCATCTTTATAAATTGGCGTTAAAAGCAACCAATGCCCACGGCTGGGGGTTTAAACGCTTTGGCGCCAGCAGGGAAGAGTATTCCCGGGAGATGATCAGGGCGCCGTTGTACAAAAATTATCTGGATGCCATGGATCAGGCGGCAGATAACGCGCTACAGCAGTTAAATGCCAAAGAGCGAATGTTATTAATGAAGTCACGAACGGCATTTATCTATGCCGATGCCTGGGGTGAAACGGGGCCGTTTGAGGACGTCACCAGCCCCCTGCACTCAGCAATCATGGATACGCTGCCTAAAAACCTGGTAAAGAAATTTGCCATCAAGGACTTTACCTGCAAAGTCAGGGGAGAAGAGCATGCCTTTATGCAGGCAATGAGACTGGCACAGGATTATCTCGACTGGCGACTTTATGACTTTGTAGTTATTTGCGCCGCTTACCGGGCGGTGCCATGCCTGGTGTTTTCACAACAAGCCATGAACGGGCGCAGCAAAAATAAACAGACGCATCTGAATATCTCAGTAGAACGTGTAGGCTGTTTTGTTTTCAGCCAGCGGGAAGCCAGTCTTGGTATCCAGTGCGGGAAAATGCTTACCGCACCGCAGGGCGCTCCACTCGAGCAGGTGATATCGGGGTTAGATCCGCAACAGGACTGGCTGGCGCTGGCCAGCCTGAAGAAAGACGCGGCATTTGAAAAACAGCTGGCCGATGCCGCTGGTTCTATTCGCCATATTAATCTGGTCGATATGTACGGCGAGAGCGGGCCTGTTACGCCGGCGCTGAGTCTGATTTTTCAGCAACGGCAGCGATACCAGGCCGGGAAAGTCCGCACTTTATTGAAAGATGTTTTTGGCGGTTATATCTGGTTCGATAGCTGGTCAATGCACTGATAAATATGAGTCTTATTATAAATAATATTAATCCCCTGGCGGATATAATGCTAACGGATGTTGAAAAACATTACGGTCAGGGTGAATCAAAAGTAAAAGCGTTAACCAATATTAACCTTGAAATCGCAAAGGGAGAGTTTATTGCACTCTGTGGGCAATCAGGAAGCGGAAAAAGTACATTATTAAATATTTTATCAGGTATCGATAAACCCGATTCGGGCAACGTCTTTTTCCTGAATAATGCGTTAAGTGAGCTTAATGAAAATCAGCTTGCCAGTCTCAGAAGTCGGCACCTGGGATTTATTTTTCAGTTTTTTAATCTGATTCCGGTATTGAGCGCGTTTGATAACGTTTTTTATCCGCTGCTGTTAACCGGCAACCGGTCAAAGCAGACGGCAAAATCGCTGGCGCTGCACTACCTGGCATCTACGGGCATTGAACATCTGAAAGACAGAAAACCCGGCCAACTTTCGGGGGGGCAGCAACAGCGCGTGGCTATCGCCCGGGCGCTGGCCAACCAACCGCAAGTTATCGTTGCGGATGAACCGACAGGCAATCTGGATATGGCTACCGGTGAAGCTATTCTGGACCTGATGATGAAAATCAATCAGGAGACGAAAACCACCTTTATCGTTTCTACCCACTCTGTACAGCTACAGGACAGGGCGAAAAGAGTGATTGAAATCAAGGACGGAGGTATTGTGTATGACTCGCTACGCTAATTCTGTTGTCTTCCTGCTGCTCTTCTGTCTGTTGGTCAGTTCCGCTATGGCGCAATCCAGGGAAGCGCCCGAAGTTGAAAGCATTATTCGTCAGGGCTTCCCCCATAAGATTGATGAGCTAAAAGAGGTCACGGATGCGTTAATGGCCGAGTACCAGCAACAGGGAAATATCACCTCTCTGGTTTTCTATTCTTATGGTCTGCTGAAGCTGGCAGGGGAATATAAAAATATCAACGACAATGTACAGGCATCGGAATTAGCCAAAATGGGTTTCTTCTATCTGGATGAAGCGGTGGAACTGGATGAGGATAACTGGCGGGTGCGTTACCTGCGGGCGCGGCTTGATACTTGGTTACCCTCGGACCTTGGGCGCTGTGTGGTGGCGCTGCATGACAGCATGAAGCTGGATAAATCTTTCAAGAAACTGGCTCTGAAGCTGCGGAAAAAAATTAAGCAGATGCAAGTCTATACCCTGAGGAACTGTCAAGGTGACAAACAGGCAGACTCACTGCGCCGGGAGATGTTACAGGAACAACCGGCGATAGCGGAGACACCGCTAATCAGCGGCGCAGCGCCAATCTGGGATATTGATGAACTTAATCAGGTATTAATTCCCTCAATAAAAGGTGAATAAATGTTAAGCGGGCAGTTATTGCCAGGCATTGTTATAGCGGTAGGCCTGGCTATTTTGGTTTTTTATTGTGGTGTCAATGAGATTAAATTTTCTTTCTTTAATCTCTTTCGTCATAAGCGGCGTTCACTCTCAACGATTGCGGCAATTATGCTGGGTGGCACGGCAATATTCCTTTACGGCGGCTTTATTGCGCATTCATTCTGGATATTGAAGGAACAAACCATCAGAACCAATCTGGGACATTTGCAAGTCTATGATCGTGAGTATTTTGAAAATACCAATAAAAATAAAACCATTATTGGAAATTATGACTGGCTGAAGTCAGCGTTGTTGAGTGATGAAAAGTTGTCACCTTTTATTTCCACGATCAGCGGGCAGCTGGAGTTTACCGGTATTATTTCTCTGTATGAGAATGAAAGCTCCGGGTATTTTAGCGCGATCGGCATCGAGCCGCTTGCGTCGCTTAAAGTGGGTTCTTTCGACAAACTGATATCCGGCAGCGATCTATCCCGCATCAAACAAGATGAAATTACCCTTGGAAGCGGCCTGGCGCGGTCTCTGAATGCGCATTATGGCGACTGGCTGGACTCAATGGTGCTTAATACCCAAGGCGGCCAGGGGGCAATGTCAATGAAACTGCGCGGTATCTTCTCTTCCGGCATCAAGGAATATGACGACGTGGCGTTAAAAATGCCGCTAAGCACTGCCCAGAAAATGATGAATACCGATGGCGTTAGCAAAATGGTTATTTTGCTTAAGGATGAAAGCCAGCTGGAAAGTTTTCGCAGTAGGCTGGAGCAGTTTATTGCGCAGCATAAATTGCCGCTAATAGTTAAATCCTGGAAAGAACTTTCGCTTTTTTACCAGCAGGTAGAGGGGCTGCTTTCCGGTATTTACTTTTTTATAAAATTAATCGTGGCGTTGGTGGTGGTGTTTATGATCGGCAATGCCATGACGATGAATGTGATTGAACGAACGCGCGAAATTACCACCTTGCGCGCCACAGGCGTGAAGCCGGCAAAAGTCGCCAGGCTCTTTTTACTGGAAGGGGTGTTTACCGGGGTACTGGGCGCGGCCGGCAGCCTGCTGGCGGGCTTCGCCCTGGCCGGAGTGATCAATCTGCACGGTATCGCCATGCCGCCATCTCCCGGACAAACCCAGGGATACACCGCATTTATAAAAACCGATGATGCCGCTCTTATCTGGATAACTGTTTTATTACCGGTACTGACGGCGTCGCTGGCATCGATTATCCCGGCCATGCGTGCCGCCAGACTAAATATCGCCGATGCATTTAAATTTATTTAGAGATGGAATAATGAAAGTTTTTTTACCGTGGGCGCTGATAAGTCCGTTGTTATTTTGCCCACCGTTGCAGGCTGCGGATGCGCCTGTGGTCAGCGCCGGAGAGATTATTAAACGCGCTGACGAGATACGCTCACCGGATCAGCCTTTCCGTTATACGGTGACGGTCAAAGCCTATCAGGATGGCGCCAGTCAGCCGGTCCAGACACAAGTGCTGGATATTTCCATGCGTTTTATAAAGCCTGACGCGAATAACCAGGCGGATGCGCGCTCGCTGATGCGTTTTGTTTACCCGGCCAGCGATAAGGGCAAAGTCATGCTGTCTGACTGGTACGATTTATGGTTCTGGACACCGGAACTTCGTCGGCCAATTCCGATCTCCCCGCAGCAACGGCTGGTAGGACAAATTTCCAATGGCGATGTCATTGTGACTAACTTTGAATATGCCTATAACGCCCGCTTAACCGGCGAGACCTCCTGCGGCGCGGCGCAGTGTTATCAACTGATACTCGAGCGCAAATCCGCGGCAGTCACCTGGCCAAAAATTATCTATCTGGTTGAAAAAGGCAGCTGGCGGCCATTCCGTGCGGATTATCTGTCACTGGATGACAAAGTGGTAAAAAGCGTTTCCTGGCAGGATTATCGCCTGCTGCTGGATAAACAGCGTCCGGGCAAAATTCTGGTTACCGACGCCCGTCACGCCAATCGCTATTCAGTAATGGAATACAGCGATGTCAGATATGAGTCACTGCCACAGTTTCATTTTACCAAAGAGTTTATTCAGCGGGGTGGCCGTTGAAAGCGCATCAGTTCTTCTGGATCGTCCCGGCGTTACTGGCGCCCGCTATCGGCTGGTCTGCCTGTCAGCAGGATGTGGTGCTCTACGGGCAGGTTTCCGCCGTGGAACGGCAGCACTCCCTTTGGCGCATTCAGCAGAAAAACCCGTACCGGGCGGATAATATGCTGCGCGATGCCGCGCTTAACTATGCCGGGTCTTGTCAGCCTGCGGCAGATCTGACGGTCGATTTCTCACTTTATGGCCTGTTTTGGTCGGGGTGGCGACCGACGGGCGCTTTCGAGCAGGATGACAGCCATGCGCGCTTTCTGGCGGATAAATTAGCGCTGACTTATGCCGCTTCAGATCAGCTTCGGCTGGAGCTGGGCAAACTTAAAGCGCAGGGCGGATTGTTTTATCTCAAGTCTCCCGCTGCGCTGATGAATAACTATTATGCCGGTTTTCGCAGCAGCCGAATTTACTATCCGGGAGTGCAACCGGCTTATACCGCCTCGTACTGGGGGGGGGGGATCACCCATGACAATGAAGTTCGCTCGCTGTCGCTGTCGGTTTCTCCCGCGCTGAGCCGCGAAGGTCCATATTATCAATCGTCCGGTAACTGGCGGGATGCGGCGCGGTCAAATAGCGATGAACGCTATCTGCTCTCCTGGAGCGGCAGGGAGGTTGCCGATCATACACCAACATTAAACCTGATGGGGGGAAGCAATAAATCTGTCGCCGTGGCAGACAGCTATCAGTTTGCCCCCCAGTGGCAGTTTAACGCCGAGGCGGCGTGGCACTGGCAACAACAGTGGCGTCATCTGGACGCGCAACTGGCCGATCGCCTGCAGGGTTACAGCTTTCCTGACCAGCTGTATTCCCGGGAGGAGCAGAGAAACACCGAACTGGCATTAGGGGTGCAATATACCACCGACCAGTTTAGTCAGTTTGGCGTGGAGTACTACTTCCAGAGCGCGGGATATTCCGTCGCAGAATGGCGTAAGCAGACCGATCTTATTCGTTTTCTAAACCAGCGTAGCGGCAATGCGGCGCTGGACCGCCTGTTTGATGACTATAAGTTTCTGATGGCCGGGGAAATCAACAATACGACCAACCGAGGGCAGCTGTTGGGTAAACATTACCTGAGCACCTTTAACAGCATCCTGATGGCAGATGAGTCTGTTATTCAGCCCTATGCGATTTTTAATCTGGGAGATTACAGCACATTGGTGGGGGTTAATTACAGCAAACCTGTCGCCGCATTTGACAAAAAACTGGCTATTTATTGTGGAGTTTATAGCGCGCAGGGTAAACAAAATTCAGAATTTGGTTTATTTGGCGACACTATTGGCAGCTGGCTGGGATTTAAATATCAATTTTGAGGAATTATGAGTTTATTATCAACATCAAAGCCCGTGGTATTACTGTTTGCCGGGCAGGGGACCTCCACCGTTGGCATGGGCGCGGATTTATGGGATATCAATCATACCACGCGCTCAATCTGGGATTGCGCCAGTGATATTACCGGTAAAGACCTTCGCCGCCTGTGTCTGAAAGGGCCGATGAACCGGCTGGTGCAGACTTCAGTTCAGCAGATTGCAGTCAGCGTGATTAACACCACGCTGTATACCTTGTGGTGCGAAGCGGCGACCGGAGTCGATATTGTCGGCAGCTGCGGTCACAGCGTGGGGGAATATAGTGCGCTTTACGCAGCTGGCATCCTGTCGCTGGAAGATATGTTCCGGGCGGTACACTATCGCGCCGAACTGATGGATGAACTGAGCAAGTGTTACAAAGGCTCGATGCTGGCGGTGAAATCTCTTGATTACGCCAGCCTGTCTGCGCTGATTGCCGATTCAGACCTGCCGCTGGAAATCAGTTGTGATAACAGCAACCAGCAACAGGTGATTGGCGGTGTCCCGCAATTGCTTAACGAGTTTGTTCCGTTACTGCTTCAGCAGGGATGCAGCAGCATTAAACTGGGCGTCAGCGGCGCCTGGCATACTGCATTAATGAGCGAAGGGGTGGAGCCGATGGCGCAGTTTCTCCGCGGGCTGCAATTTAATCAGCCCCGGCACCAGGTACTGATGAATGTCACTGCACAGCCTGCCAGCGATGCCGACACCATCCGGCGTAATCTGTCCCTGCACCTGACGCATACGGTGAAATGGACTGACTCCATGACACATTTTCTTCAGGCGGAGACGCCATGCCAGTTTGTCGAAATCAGTAATAAAGCGTATCTGACCCACCTGTTGCATGATTATCCGATGTATAAGCCGGACAACGGCGTTCATTGCCGCCAGTTGTTATCACGGATGGCATAACATGATCCCGGATTACACCACTTTTATTCGTTTTCATGACAAACGCATGCTGGCATTACTCTATATTCTTCTGCCGGTTATGCTGGGTTTTTACTGGCGGAATAACGGCTATGTGTTATTCCCGGCGGATGCCGGAATAATCGCCGCGCTACTCTCCATAACCTTATTTAACACGCTGTTCGATGTCAAAGCCTCATGGGCTTACAGCAGCGTGTTACGCCGGGTCGATTTGAGCTGCTTTAACGGACAGAGGTGTACAGGTGTCAGTAGATTCCTCAGCCGTCCTGCGGTGCTGTCGATAATCGCTTTCCCGCTATTTTGGCTGTTAATCCTGTCGATGTCGCTATGGGGCGAGGATTCTCAGCGCTATTATTGGCTGGCAGCGCTATTACCGCTTATTTTTTATGTGTTATATCATCATGTTCGCCTGGTTTATATCCGTCAGGTGATAGCGGCGCTACCGCCTTCCGGTGCGGTTAAAAACCTGTACCGTTATCTGTGGACGCCGTTACTGCTCAGCCTGCTGGTAAGCCTGCTTTCTGTTAGCCCGCTGAAAAATGATGACGATTTCAGCCTGAGTGAGGGCTATTTTTCCGGCAAATTAATGGTGGCAATGTGGCTGCTTTGCGCCGCGGTACTGGGTTTAAATTTGCTGTTTAACCTGTGGAGCAAGCGTTACATCTTCCTTGGCCGGATATTCCTCAGAGAAATCGATTTCTATTTTTCCCCGCGGATTCCGCTGAGCCAGCTACAGCGTCTGCCTTTTGTCGCGCGGATGATACTGTTAGCTGTGTTGAACACCGGCTGGATTATTCTTATCAGCGCTATTCTGGCCCTGACCGGCTGGCAGGTAAAATTTGAACTCTATTTCTTATGCTGCTATTTGCCGGCCGCGGGTTATCTTTACCTGCACCTCTACTGGCACTGGCATAACGAATTCCTGCTGACCTGTGATATGTACTTTCGCTATGAAGTGATCAAAAAACGCCAGGCGATACCGGTTTTGTAACCCTCAGGGTTAATTACCGCGCCGTGGAAAACCGCTTTCAGCGCTGATAAAAAAAACGCCCGATAATTCGGGCGTTTTTTTTATCAGCGCTGAAGTTGTTACTCCGGCGCGACTACGTTCTCAATTGTCTGCCGCACATCCTGGGTAATCAGATCCGCCAGCAGCTGATAGACCCTCTGCGTCTGTTCAATTAAGGCATCGCCGGTATCGCTGATATAGCCTTCATCACGCAGCGTCATCACCAATGACGAGAACACTGCCTTATCAAAGGGGTCCGCTTGGAAAACGGAATCTATGGTCACTCCCGTTTTTGCAACACCGATTTTGACGATAAGTTGGCTTGCTTGAATCTATCCGGCGTCTGAATGGGATTTTATTCCCGCGCCTCGATGAGTTCCGCGCCTGATGAACCTCTAGAAAATATACGGCTTCAATGAGCCTTTCCGTTTTACAGGTTCCTCAACAGGCCGGTGGGCCGTTAGTATCATCAATATCAGTATTCGCAAAACCAGATCAGTGATTCTTTAAACCGGTGTATTTCTGTCATTATGCTACATAAGTTTGCTGTCGTGCCGTTAGGGCCCAGGCTATTCTGGCCAGCTTGTTTGCCAGGGCACAAGTGACGACAAAGTTGCTTTTCCTACACAGTAGATCCCTGACCCAATCGGCCAATTTTCCAGACTGGTGTTCCAGTTTTTGTATGAATACCCTGGCACATTGAACTAACAAAGTTCGGATCTTTTTGTTACCTCGCTTACTAATTCCCAGCAATGTCGTCCGACCTCCCGTGCTGTACTGTCGAGGCACTAGCCCTGTTGCCGCCGCAAAGTCACGACTGCTGACGTACTGCTTCCCGTCGCCAATCTCAGTTGAAATAGTACTCGCTGTCAGTGTTCCAACGCAGGGAATGCTCAGCAAGCGCTGTCCAATCTCATCTTCGTCCAACTTTCGTTTCAACTGGGATTCCAAATCTTTAATCTGCTCAACGAGATAATGATAATGCTGTTGTAATTTCAGCAATAACTGGCTGAGATAAAGAGGCAAACTATTGTCCTCAAGAAGGGTACTCAGTCGGCTAATAACGGCAGCTCCTCGTGGAACGCTAATGCCAAATTCCAGCAGAAAAGCATGCATCTGATTGGTTGTTTTTACCTTATCCTGAACCAAGGATTCACGGACACGATGCAGAGCCCGCATTGCCTGCTGAGATTCCGTTCTAGGTTGCACAAAACGCATAGACGGACGCGATGCAGCTTCGCAAATAGCTTCGGCGTCGACAAAGTCGTTTTTGTTACTTTTAACGAATGGACGGACAAATTGTGGTGATATCAGCTTAGGAAAATGCCCCAACTCTTCCAACTTGCGTGCCATAAAGTGAGAGCCGCCACAGGCTTCCATTGCGATGGTTGTAGCGGGGCATGTCGCCAAAAATTCGATTAACTTTGGCCGGGTAAATTTTTTACGGTAAACAGCCTTGCCGCGACGATCTTGGCAATGAATATGGAAAGAGTTTTTACCCAGATCGATACCAATGAGCGCAATGTTTTCCATGATAGTTCTCCGAATGAAAGCCTATCCTCAGCATAGTACCGGGAAGGTGGGAGTGACCATCTCATTAAATATCCTACTATAAGGGCTTCCCCGAACAGTCAACGCCGGTTTTTAATTTCTGTCTGTTCATCAATAAAAGGCAAGGGATAAGACTGCGCTACTATAAACGGTCACGCTGAATCGCTAGTGATTCGGACCCTGATGAAAGACGCTCGTGAGATCCTCCTTCGTTAATCGGATAGTAATATCCAGTAGGATATGCAGATACTTCTCACGGGGGTCTAACCCTTTACCATCAACGAGTTACAGTTCAGTTACTACTCAGTTTAATTTTTCACGTTGTTGAATACAGTCTGAAGTCATCGCCGTAATGTAATGATGCCCAGCACAACCTCGCATTCTTGGCGGCGATTGCAACGACAGCACGCCAGTATCCCCGCCTACCAATCAACGAGCAGACCCAACGGCTAAACGAGTCCGTTCTATTCTCTGCCCCTACCATTACAGAACGGGCTCCCTGGACCAGTAGGGTTCGCAGATAGGCATCACCCGCTTTTGTTATCCTGCCAAGCTTTGATTTTCCGCCACTACTGTATTGTGATGGCGTTAGCCCCAACCAGGCTGCCAGTTGGCGCCCGTTCTTAAAATCATGGGCATTGCCAATACTGGCGACCAGCGCACTCGCTGTGGTGGGCCCAACACCTTTCAGTTCCATTAACTGCTGGCTGCGATGATCTGTTTTGGCCACACGAGATAATACCCTGTCATATTCGGCGATTTTCTCTTCAATATTAGTGACATGTGCCAATAGATCATCAATGCACAGCCTAACCTGTACTGGCAGAGTTTCCTTCTGGTCAGAAACAACATGACGCAGAGCATCAGTGCTTTGTGGGGCAATAACCCCGAATTCAGATATCAGGCCCCGAAGACGGTTATACGTTGCTGTTCTTTCCTGGATAAATCCCTGTCTTGTCCGATGTAAGCATTGCATTGCCTGCTGGCTTTCGTCTTTGACTGGTACAAAGCGCATATGCGGCCGCTGCACTGCCTCACAAATAGCTATTGCATCAGCTGCATCATTTTTCCCGGTCTTACCCGCCATGCGATAGGGTGAGACAAATTTCGGAGCCATCAACCGGACATCATGGCCATACTGCCTGAATAATCTTGCCCAATAGTGGGCACCCGAGCAGGCTTCCATTCCAATGACACAGGGAGGTAAACCTGCGATGAGTTCAGAAAGTGCTGCACGCGACACCTTGGGTTTAACCAGAACAGCTTTACCATTTTGGTCAATGCAGTGAACAGCAAACACATTTTTAGCAAGAGCGATACCGACAGTGGTGATGGTCATAACGAATCCCTCTGGGTCAATGTTTATCCTATGATTGCACGAAAGTTAATCAGGCGCATATCTAGGGGAAGTCCCTTCCATTCGCTAAGCCAGTGACTTAAGCAGGTATGACGGGCCGATTTGTGCCAGAAGCGGATGTTAGTAAACCTGAACCGCATCAATTGGAGGGGAGCAGGTCAGCCAGTACGGTAGTGATGACTGGCAGCGGTTCTGCCGGGGCAATAATCTGACCCCGAGCATGAGTCGCCGTGGCAACTGTTGGGATAATGCTGTGGCAGAATCGTTCTTCAATTCACTAAAAAAAGAGCGTGTCAGAAAGAGAATATATAAAACCCGGGGCATGGCCCGGGCGGATATATTCGATTACATCGAAGTATTCTACAACCGAGCCCGACGCCACAGTCATCTCGGTGGTGTTAGCCCTGAGGCCTTCGAAAAGGCCTCACCGTGAGGACAGGAACTGTCTACGTGCTCGGGGGCACTCCATTATTGCGAGTCGGTGAGGTTTCGATTGCGAGCCGTTACATCTATCCCATAAACCTCGAACTCACTTATTCGCCCTTTAATTACCCGGAATCCCTCAGGTTTTGCAAAAAAGCATATGCGCCGTGATTAATGACGGCATGCACGGTGAATTGGATGGTGTTTTATATAACATTTCAATGTGAAAATATAACAAATTGCATCTGGGGCTAAGCCCCAGATATGCTTACAGCTGCCATCAGTAGTCATAGGGGTTTGACGCTCAATGGAAAGAAAACTCACGTAAGAGGTTGGTTTGGTAATTAGAAAGCCAAAAATGAACTAATAAGTTCATTCAATTACCCCCTGTTAGTCACATAGCAGATCACTACACATAGGGCACAGTGACGTGCCTGTAACCTCAGAAATCAATCAATGATAACGCGGCCATTCAGCGGCTGTACCGGGCGATTGTTTGCATGCTGAACTACTGAGTGGAATTGCCTGATTTGTTCAGCAGAAGCACTGACAGGTTGTTCCAGTACCATCCAGGTCACACCTTCAGAACAAGGGGGTGTGGTCAGGGATCCACTAAAGCGGTAGACCCCGACGTTCTCAGGCAACAAAGCGTTGATATCCACCGCCTGCGTCAGTATGGCAGCTTGATTAACTTTAGCAGGCATCTGCTGCCAGGCTTTTGCCAATTGCGGATTAGCTTTCCCTTCCTTAAACATCAGCGCCAAAACAGCCAGAGAACCATCTTTATCTTTATAGACAAAATGGCCTTCCAGCGGGAACTGTTTGCCATCGATCTCATTTTCACTTGGTGCATGGAAATGAAATTGCTGCAGTGCAAAAGTATCGTCGTCCAGACGCAGGGTATTACCTTCACCAACGTTAATCTGAATCGTATGGCCATTGTTGATTATTTGCTGTTTACCCTGCTCGAAAACCAGAACAGGTTTGCTGTGATGCGTTTTCAGTGCTCCCTTGATATTGACCGGTGACTGGTTTTTACCGGTTTCACAGAGTGCAAAATCGGGTGAAAGCTTGCCCCAGTGCTCAGGACTTTCCTGGCTTTCATAACCCCAATGCTGAGACTGTTCTGTGGCTCCGACAGAGAAACAGGTTGCCAGCATGATGCCCAGCATAAGTTTTCCTTTCAATATTATTCATCCTTTTCAAACGAAGTTGTAAATACGTCCATGGCGAACAGTGCATAGACTTCTCGGTAGCTATCACTCCATACAGGAGACCACACCCGGCATTGATGAGTAAATAGGAAACCGCCCCATCTGGCAGCTGCTGCTCCGCGAAGGGCTTCATGTTAATCACAAGCGAGTATACCGGCTCTACCATCTGAGTGGACTCGGCGTAAAACGCAGACGTCGTCGTAAAGGACTGGCAACAGAACGTCTGCCGCTGCTCCGCCCGGTGGCGCCGAATCTGACCTGGTCGATGGATTTTGTCATGGATGCGCTGGCCACCGGTCGCAGGATCAAGTGCCTGACCTGCGTGGATGACTTCACGAAGGAGTGCCTAACGGTCACTATTGCCTTTGGCATTTCAGGCATGCAGGTCACGCGTATTCTGGACAGCATTGCGCTGTTTCGCGGCTATCCGACGACGATAAGAACTGATCAGGGCCCGGAATTTACCTGCCGCGCGCTCGATCAATGGGCCTTTGAGCATGGAGTGGAGCTGCGGCTTATTCAGCCCGGCAAGCCGACACAGAACGGATTTATTGAGAGTTTTAACGGGCGCTTTCGCGATGAATGCCTGAATGAACACTGGTTCAGCGACGTCAGCCATGCCAAGAAAACCATCAGTGATTGGCGTCAGGATTATGTCGAGTGCCGCCCGCACTCCACGCTGAATTATCAGACGCCGTCAGAATTTGCGGCGGGCTGGAGAAAGGGTAATTCTGATAGTGAAGGATCCGACATTACTAAGTGAGCGTTGTATCTAATCCTGGGGGCAGGTCAGCAGGTCGATAAATGAGCTCGTATAATGAGCGCAACTGAAGAGACAGAACCTGAGGATTAATTTCGATGGCGAAGTGCTGAATTCTGTTTCTTTCGATAGCGACCGCCTTAAGCTGTTTTAGACTATCTTCGCTAAATTCGGTCGGATAATGTTTTTTAATCAGGTCGCACAGGCCAGGAATATCGACTGATTTACAGGCATGAAGCTCGCTCTCAAGAGGATTAATCGGATCTTTGCAGTGTTTTCTAAGGGACCATTCCACAAAAATCTTGTCAGCACCAAAGCGGGATGCTGCGGCCTTAAGCAAAAGCCCTGCTCCCTGAAAAAGATTGAGCAGGCACTGCTTGTAATATCGGTTACTGTTGCCTGACTGCGCATCCGTCAGATTTGCAATCCAGTTTCCACTAAGTCCAGAGCATTTTCTAGCAGGGAGAATTTCACCATGTTCAGAGGTGCCCGTACAGGCCGCGCAGAGCTTCCGCCTGCGTCCCTTCATGACATTTTGACGTAATCTCCCTGACCAATATCTCAAACACCTCCGCGAGTAGGAAAATGTACCGTCCATCGATGCCAAAAAAGCCGTCCGCAGTGACCTGGCTGGCAGGAGAGAACACCACGTGCTCGCCCTGATGTCTACTAGCCAGGGGTTTATGCAGCGGTGATGATGCTGCTGACTTTCGGAATGTTGCTTTATTTGTTTCTTTTGACGCCATTTTCATTCTCTATGGGGTCCACTTGGAAAACGTAATGATAAATCATATTTAACTACTGGCTTTGGATACCGCTTATGGCTTATTGAGCTTCAGAAAGATCATAAGGTATTCAGACGTTATTATGTGAGTTCCCGGAAGCCATCAGTTGGAAAAGCATAGCCTCTTCGGGGCAGGATTTGGTCTGCCAGCTGCAGCTGTCGAGTAGTTTCTCCAGCCTTGCCACATTGCCGGTAATTCGAGCCATAAGTGGAGGTATTTGATTCCCATCATCATCAAAAGCAGTATTGAGAGAAGAATACAACAGATATACCGCATTCACGCTGTCATTCATTGCTACCGCGTTTCTTCCTGTCCATTCCCTGTCAGTGAGTCTCCTGTACACCCAGTGCATTTCTTTGGCTGTTTCAAGGGCGTAAGTTAGCCTGAACAAATCATTCTGCGCTGACAGTTCGCCGGTACAAGAGCGCCAAAGGTAATCAAGTTTATGCCGCATTTTGGCTCTAGGACCGAGCGTACGCCCCTGTTTCAGTAACCATACGATATCGGGGGCTGTTTCTCTGGGAAACCGATGCTGCTTCAACGCGGTGGCCAGCCAGCACGTCAGAAATACATTTTCCTGATATTCAGAGTTTACCTGACCATCACTTTTTGCAAAATGCAGAGCGATCAGGGCACACCAGGCAAGATGGCCTGACTTCTTTGTCAGTGATTCGGTATTCAAGCGTGTTGCTTCTCCAGGACCTTATCCATTATCCGCCATGACTGAATGTTCAACATGATGAATTATACACCAACATTATGATTAACTGGATAATAGTATGAGAAATGCCCCATGGTCTGTTAGAGGAAAACATTTTTTAAGAATTTCATTTTCTACTGAATATTTCATTGAATCCAAAGGGACTTTTCATTCAGTACTCTTTTTGAAATTCACAACCAGTTAATAATTCTGTTTAACTGCCATCGTATTAAGGTGATCGTTCATGTTGTCACCAAAATACGGTAAAAAAACGACTCATCGCCAGTTCTGGATCCGCATCCGCCTTTCTTTTTGAAGCCCTGATTTTAAAAAGTATTATTCATAATTCTATTTGAGACGCATAACGCTGAACCCAGCGGTAAATCGTGGGATGGCCAACCTTCACACCGCGCCTGGCCAACATCTCCTACAGTTCACGGGAACTGGTACCGTATTTACAGTACCAGCGTACCGCTACACTATGAGATCACACCTAAAATGCTGGCCTTTGATTGGGTTCATATGAAGTTTCGTCCACAGCAAGTAACAATGAGATTATCAGCTCCAAATTTTTGCGACAGTACCTATGGCTGTAGGTGGCTGCAACCGGCTGGATACGCATGAGGATTACTAATCTGCCAGCTTGCTCCTGCTGGTGTGGAGCTCCTGTAAACAGCGCTGATACGCTTTCAGCAAGGGGACAAAGGTTATTTTCCACAGCATTTCTTATGTTTTTTGCCGCTTCCGCAGGGACATAATGCATTTCTGTTTTGGCCTGAGCGCACTCTGCTTTCCTGCGCCAGCACAGACATAATGGTCTGTTCTTCATAACCGCTACTCAGCAGGTCTCTCATCAGATTCATTTCCCTGCGGATATGCTGAAAGAAATGTTGGTAACCGGCACACAGATAATTGTGTCCCGGATGGCCTGAAGGCGATACGGCAAAGCGGTGCTTCGGGCAGCCGCCATGGCAGACAAAACGGAATTCGCACCGCCGGCAGTCCGGCGTCAGGGTACGACTTTTCGCTTGGCCAAACTGATAGGCCGGTAAGCTGTTGTTAAGGGTCTTTATATCCTGTTGATGAATATTGCCCAGCAGGTACTGCGGATAAACAAAGTGGTCACAGTTATACAGGTCGCCATTGGCCTCCAGCGCAAACGCATGGCCACAGGTTTCTGAGTGTACGCAGAGCACTGGCGGTTGCAGGCACCATGCGGACAGAGCCACATCAAACATTTGCACCGAGATGCGTCCGACATCGCGACGCACCCAGATATCAAATATCTGGTTAAGAAACTCGCCATACTGCCACGAAGGTAGGCTCCAGGGAGCCAGTGTCGCGGCGCTTTCTCCGGGCAGCACTAACTGGAGTTCTGCGCTGTCCGCAGTGGCAATGCGCTCCACCAACGGGATAAACTGAATATGCCGCGAGCCAATGGCGAGCAGAAACTCATACACTTCTTTGGCATGCGCGGCATTATGCTTCCCTACCACGGTCAGGGTGTTAAAAGCCACCTGATGGGCTTTCAACAGATCCAGTGCAGCCATCACCTTATGATGGGTGCCCGCGCCTGAGCGGGTAACACGATAGGTATCGTGAAACGGTTGAGGGCCGTCAATGGAAAGGCCGATCAAAAACTGGTGTTCGGCGAAAAATGCCGCCCATTCAGGGTTTAACACCACGCCATTGGTTTGCAGAGCATGCTGTATTGGTCGCCCCTCCCCATATTTCTTGCACAACGCGACCACCTGACGGAAAAAGGGCAAGCCCATTAACGTCGGTTCGCCACCCTGCCAGGCAAACAGCACCTGTTCGCCTTCCTGTGCTGCAATATGCTGGGCGATAAACAGCTCCAACGTCTCTGGCGACATACGCCAGTTGTCCCAGCGTTCCGGATAAAGTGCTTCTTTTTCCAGATAGAAGCAATAACCACAGTCGATATTACAAACAGAGCCACCAGGCTTGGCCATAACATGACAGCCTTTGATATTTATGGACATCAGGCTTCTCTTTAAAACAGTCTCAAAACGGTATACAGAGGGATAGCGAGCGCATTCAGGCCCACCGCGAGACAAATCATTCGTTTAGTTGACATGGAGCTTGCTGAAGTGAGTTTGAAGTCGTACACCATCAGCTGTTGGCGACGGCACGAGACCACCACTACCAACAGGGAGATAATAATGGACGCGCCGCCCATTATTATCAGCGGGGTATCGGCATGATAAAATCCGGCGCGCAGAGTCACTACTGCCAGCACGATGGAAGAGAACAGGGTGCGGTGCCAGGAAAGCGCCGTGCGTTCAGGTTGCAGCCCCGAATCTCTTTCCCCTAAATCCGAAGTCATAACGTCACCAGCATAACCAGAATAGCCACGATACCGGCTACTAAGCCGCTACACAGCCACAGCAGGACCTGCGGGAAGGGTAATTCGGTGTCGAGGCGCATCGCCCGTTCATTCCCTGACCAGCGACGCCAGGCGTAACAGGATAATCCTGCGGCGGTCAGCCCCAGCGCCACCACTAGACAATCACGAAACAGGGCGGGAGCAAGCTCAGCCGCCAGTTGGTCGATGCCGATCGCAGCAGCCATAAAAGCCAGCGCGGTTCTGATCCAGGCCAGAAAGGTTCGTTCATTTGCCAGCGTATAGCGATAATCCGGCGGTTTACCTTCGGTTTTCCACTTCATCGACCTCCCTCTACAAGGTATTCATAGCAGTTCGCAATATGCCTTGCGATGGTGTATTCGACCAGTTGCTGCTGCTGGTTATACCCTTTACGGGTTTTGATTAACAACGCGGTGGCAACGGGAATATCCAACAGCCGGCAGTCATTTTCATCCGCCAGGCTGGCGGTAATGGTGTCCTGCCAGCTCTCAATATTTTCATGACGCTCCTCTAATAGCTGGTACAGGCCGTTATCCATCTCTTCCAGTGACAACGGCCCCAGTCTCGGCGTCAGATAGATGTAATTGAGCTGGGCAGGAATCTGATTCTGGCGGTACAGGGTGCGGGTCAAGCGCATCAGTTGGTTTCCAGGCGCCAGGCCAAACGCCGCGGCCACGGTGGGCGGCGGCTCGACGGATTCCATTGCCAAATTGTGTCGACTGATCGGCAGTTGCTGGTGACCATCCGCCAGCCTGATACCGGCTTTCACCTGCTGCTTTTCAGAGGTGCTGATCACCATAGTGCCGATACCGGCCTGACGTTTCAACAGACCTTTCGACACCAGTTCGGCCAGCGCCCTGCGGGCGGTAATACGGCTGACCCCAAAACGCTCTTCAAATTCGGCCTCGGTTGGCAGCACATCGTCTTTCTTATACTCCCCGGTTCTCAGCTTATGCAGCAGAATCTCGTACAGCTGCGCGTACAGCGGCCTAGCGCCGCGCGTATAATCAAGCTCTTGCTTCATTTTCATTTTATTCCTGTCCAGAGTTCTCCCCGGTCAGGCCGGGGAATGGGGCTTAATCCAGCCGCATCTCTAAGGCCATTTTGTAGAACACCGACTGATGCTGCTCTGCTGGCACCTCATCCAGTACAAACTGCCAGAGGTGTTCTCTGCTCCAATCTGATTTCGCGGCAGCCTTGAGTTTGCTGGCGATATTATCATGACCGCCGTTTTCCAGATGTTGCAACAGACAAAGCATGCCATAACGGATTTCAGCGGTTAGTTGTCTGAATTCCGGCTGCTGCGCCGAATCAACGCCGAGCAGCATCGGAGTGGGTTGGCCGAAATCGTAGCGCCCCAGCAGCTCCCCGGGGGCATCGCCAGCCACCATCATTCGTTCCATGGCGTTAAACAAGCGGCGCGCCACCGTGACTTCCTGACACTGAACATCCTGTTTTGGATTATTATCCAGGTCGTAAAGGCGGTGTCCGAAACGGTCGGCGTTACGGGTCATCACCGACACCGCCGGAACCTTCATCACTGGACAGCCTTTGGTGAATGGGAAACCGGTGTGTAGCGTGAGATTCTGGAGCTCACCAGGCGTAAAGCGCCGGTTAATGCGGGTGGGCATCAAGGTGTACTCGTAAAGATTGTCAATGTTGCTCTTTGCCGGCGCGCGCATATACACATAGCGGCCATCGGTGATATTAATATGGCAACCGAAATAACCAAATAGAGCATGGTCGCGAATTGGGGTGTCATTAGTTATGGCCGGTTTCAGCGAGACGCCCTGCATGTCCACCGGTTTTTCCAGCCCGAAAAATTCCAGCAGCGTGGCTGGAATATCAATAGTCTGCGCCAGAGCCTGCCGCGATTGACCCGCTCCGCCACAGTGCGGATGCCAGATAAAGAAAGGAATATTGGCCACTTCATTATACAGCGGCATAATATTTTTCCCCCACCACTGATGCTCACCCAGCAGGAACCCATGGTCAGTGTTGACGATAAGCAGAGTGTCTTTCCACAGATCATATTTATCCATATGATCTAGTACTTTACCGAGATAATCATCCACCATAGTCAGCAGCGCTTTGTAGTACTTCTGGATGTTGCTTCTGCGTTCCTCATTCTCCGTCACGAAGTAATATGGGGGCCAGCCATCAAATGCCGAAATATCCTCAATACCGTAAAGTTTCAGGTATTTTTCCGGAACGAAAAATGGTTCATGAGGATCAAAACACTCCAGTTGAAGAAACCAGTTATCCGCGCTGTAATTGGTGCGAATAAACTCCAGACCGCTGTTGATCGTCCGCGCCAACGGATGATCTTGCTCATCCTGCATAAACTGGACATTAATCTGGTGCTGAGTGCGGCTGGCGATACGGCGCTGTTTAATCTCTTCCGGCTCCCCGGATTCATAGTGGCAGACCGGTTTATTCACCATGCCTTTCCAGCTGTCTCCCTCCTGGCCGCGAATCAATTCACAGGTGTTGTAGCGGGGATGATAGGTGGCGCCGCCATCTCGCCAGTAGTGCTTATGATCCGTCACCAGATGGGTATGGATGCCGTTTTTTTTCAGGATTTCCGGCATTGAGTCATCAAACGGCTCCAGCGGCGACCAGGAGCGGTGCAGGAAATTATATCTTCCGGTATGAATCTCCCGCCGGGCTGGCATACAGGGCATGCTACCAACGTAGAAATTGTTAAAGCGCAGCGTTTTCTCTTTCAAACGCTGAAAATTGGGCGTGATAGCGGCATTGCTGCCGTAAGCCGACAGCATATGCTTATTAAGTGAGTCGAACATCAGCATAATGGCTTTCATAAATTTTCTCCGTCAATTCGTCCAGTTATAGCGTTTCTTTGTCATAACCGCGCAGCTTCCCCGTGGTCCAGGTTAGTACAAAGGCCGCCAGGCAGCCGACAAGCCACGCAATGATGTACTGTAAATATTTGCCGTCAGCGATCAGCGGTAGTGCAGAGAGACCAGCAGCGCCGATGCCATTGGTTGTGACGCCAAGCAGCACCACCATCATGCCGCCGAAACCCGCGCCTATCGAACCGGTAATAAAGGCAAAACCGGCGGGAATGTTGACGCCAAAAATGGTGGGTTCCCCGACCGCCAGTATCGAGGTGGGAATCGCACCTTTAGCGATTTTCTTCAGCACGGGGTCTCGGGTCAGCAGTAGTACGGCGGTAGCGGCACCTACCATGCCGGAATTAGACATGATCTGAATGGCAAACAGCGGCGCATGCCCGCTGGCATTGATCATTTCCAGGTGGATAGGGAACAGGCCATGGTGCAGACCCAGCGAGATTAGGAAGGGAAAAAGTGCGGCCAGCATAAACCCGGCGGCGATACCGCCCTTCGCCAACAGACCATTCATGCTGTGCAGAATGGCATTCGACAGCAGGCCAGCTACGGGCATGATCAGCAGCAATAGGGCTGCCGCCATCACCGTGAGGACAGTGCAGGGAGTCAGCACCACATCCAGCACATCCGGGATAACGCGACGTACCTGTTTTTCCAGCAGGCACATCACCCATACTGCGAAGATGACGCCAATCAGTCCGCCCTGACCGGGGATAAGACCCAGTACCGGTAGCTGCGGGGCAATGGTGATGGCGCCGAGCAGCCCGCCCATCACGATACTGCCGCCGAACTCCCTAGCAGAGGTCACGCCGGTATAAATTGCCAGTAAGCTAAACAGCGCTTTAGATACCAGGCCAAAAAACTCGCTCAGCCCCAGTAAATGTCGCTGTTCCAGCACCAACTGGGTAGCCGACAAATTGTCTGTTCCAGCAATATGGTGCGTCAAAGCAAATGACGCAGCAGAGTTTATCAACAGATTATTGATGCCCATTAATATACCGGCGGCGATCAGTGCTGGTAACACGGGAACAAAGATATTGGCGATATGCTTGAGTATCACTTTGACGCGGGTCGGTTTTTTGGCTTTTTCCAGCGCCTGCATCGCTTTCAGTTCTGCGCTGTTTAACGTGGGCGATTCCGGCACTATCTCATTTATAATATCCGCGATCTTTGACGATTTTCCCGGGCCGACAATCACCTGCAGGGTGTCGTCTTCAACCACACCCAGCACCCCGTCGATGGCTTTCAAAGCCTGAATATCAGCTCGCGCCGGGTTTGCAATTGTCATACGCACCCGGGTCATACAGTTGGTCGTGTGAACGAGGTTTGCTCGTCCGCCGCAGTGTTTCACAATGGTGTCAGCAACAATTTTGTAGTCCATCCTGATGTCCGGTTATTATCCATTTTTCGCGCAATTGTTATAACAATATAATGTTGTGTTTTATGTGAATGTGATCATATTAAGCGAACAAATCCTTGGTAAGAATATGGATTTATTCTGCAGTCTGGAGATGAGCGGAGTGGCGAGGTAGACGTAATAAGCGATGTTTTCCTGGCGGAAAACATCGCGCAAGCCGCCTCAGCAAGGCGGAAAATCAGCGTTAATTCAGCATGACCTTAAACGCAGTCAACGAATGAGCCGGGAAAAGGTATTGCACAGCGCCACTGGCGACATTGGCCTCGGAGGTGAGTTTCTCCACTTTATTGGGTAATTCATCTGTATTGAAGTCATCAATTTTATCTGCGTTGAGGGTCCAGACTTCCGCAAGGGTATCCTGAATGAGCGGGAAGTTAATGGTCGCCTCAAGCGCTTCGTCCATTGAGCTGTTTAGCACCAGCAGATAGCATTCATTACCGCGGGTGGTGGCAACGCCGTTTAACAACTGAATAGTCCGCTCAACAGATTGTTTATTTTCACTTACCGTCACCGTCAGTTCCGGCACATTGTCGAAAATAGATTCAACCTCATTTTCGCCTGTGCGGTGGCAGAATATTTCCATCATATAAGCATGTGCGGATTTCAAGAACGTGTAAGTATCGAAGAAAGCCATTGGCGTTGCCGAAAGTTTTTCAAACATCCGGTCAATCAGCGAATGTCGCAATGCATAATCCAGATCCATCTTAATAAACTCAATTAACTGCCAGGCGCTGTAAATCGCCGCTCCCAGCGTGCCTTCATAATAGAGAGCATTCTCTTCTGCGGAGTTACCCAGTTTTTTGAATTCACTGTCATGCAGAGCATATTCAGTGATTGCCGGTTTGATTGGGCGATGAGAGTAAAGCAGCAAGTCGCTTTGTAATTTTTTTACCACATTGACTTTACGTTGCGCATCCACCATCGCGGTATAGTGGTACTGCGTTAGATTGTCAGGGTCAAAATCTCCTTCAAATGCCCCGTAAGGATGTATAACCATGCCGTCGTAGTCGATATCCGCTCCCGCCTGATGAATAGCTTCGGGAATATTCATCGCCATATAAACATTAATACTCGGGTCAACAGCCTTCATCGCCTTAACATAATCGCTAAAGCCATCATGAGTAGAGCTGTAAGTTGCCGTAATGATACTATCTTTGGGTGGGATATTACCGTGCATGCCATCGCCAAAATGAATGTCGCCTGTCATTTCATCAAGCACGTAGATATTCTCTTTCCCCGCGTCAGACAGATTTTCGATGCGGTGCCATAATTGATCGGCAACATAGATTTCCGGAGCCATTTCATCAGTATTAACCGGAGCATATTTAATCTGTTTTACCTGCAATCCTGAGCCATCGCTTTTTGCTGCGTTTTCCCGCCAATCACTTTCCAGCCCTACAAGTTGCTTAGTAAAGGTAACCGTACCTCCATGAACATATAACTCCGGCCATTTTGTTCTGTCGGTCTCGCCGCGAAGCCAGTATTCCTGATCGACCAGGTCTGGTACAAAATAAATTTCATTACCAATTTCGAAGGAGCGAACATTATAAGGTTGCGGATGACCATTTGCTGCACGCAGCGCTGCCATGGGATTCTGTCCGTCGTCCGGCGCATTCAGATATTCCACCAATTCTGCAGCATCCTTTGCATTGCCATTGCCGAAATTATACACATATAGCGTTTCCATATTATTTTGTTCAGCGAATTGCAGCCCTTCATCAAGTCCAAATGAACAGTTATCCGGCCCAAAATCAAGGTAAGGATCAACCTGAGGAGTGCGTTTATTAAAGGGGCCAATAGCGCGTTTCCAATGAAAAAGATTGGCGGTGGTGCCGCCGGGATAGCGGGTAGTGGTTACGCCTATCGTGTTAAGTTTATCCTGGAATTCAGATTTCACCTGAAACTTATCGGGGTCCCACATTCCTACTCCATCGAGAAAATAGCGGTGATTGACGCCAAGTAAGCCTGAACTGACGGGGTGTAATACCTTTTCTTTATTCACAGTGATGATAGTATTTTCTTTAGCTTTCATTTTATCTTCCATTATTAGAATAATAACCGTTAAATATTGGTCGTGCTAAGTGGTGATTTTTTATTGGTAATGTAACCTCCGTTTCTTACTAATTAATAAAATTACACCTGCTGGTAGGTGCTGGGTGTTGGCGCTAAGTTTTACGTATTGATTTTCCATTTGTTATGGATTGCATGATTACCAGATAGTTTTCTGCTGAAATAGCAGTGTCCATGGCCAGTGCAATAAGTTACTGCCGGTTAAACCAGAAATACCGGCAATTATTAGCGTGAGATGTTCGCTCCACATTAAATTCTGACAGAAAATACCCGCAAGCACGCCGAGAAAACTTGAGGAGATAAGCTGAGAGGCCAGGGTCAGCTGCATGCCGTGTAATACCGTAAACTGTTTGTTAAATAAATGGCATGCAAGGCCTCCCCATAGGGAGAAAAACATAATTCGTAAACCGGATGGTGTAATAAACTCCATCACTTCGATGGAGGCGAGAAAATGATCCATGTATGCTCCCTTTTTTTTATTGTTAATTAGTCTGATTAATTCCAGTTTCGTTTCTCCCGTCCAAAATCAGAATTTCCCGATATTGTCGCTGCTGATAATTAAATTTTAGCTTCACGCCGGGCTGTTGTTGGCAAGCAGAATTACATATTGGTGTTTTTAATGTAAGCATTTTTTGTTTCATAAATTCTTCCGTAAATAATTAATTTCATGCCTTGATTAGCGACAATTTATTCTTGAATTCATTCCCGTAAGTATCTTTTCCTGCAAGGGTGTAGTTTTGAGTTTATTGATATAAATAAATATCGGCTGTTTATAAATGTAAGGTAATGTGAAAAATTCAGCAGGAATGTTGTCGGAAAGTTTAAAACTTAGCCCCTCTCCATTAATGAGAGAATTCTGTAAAAAAAGCGAATTATCTATGCGATGATAATGGCCTTTATAACCATGGGCGCGAAGAACATCGAGCGCTTTCTGAAAGCCGTTCTGACCGATGATATCTTTTTCCGCCAGGATGACATGATTCTGCCAGTCTGCAATCAGCGACGATGCGCAGCACAGTGAGAGTATCAGCTCGGTATGCTCAGTAATAAAATGTGACGGAGATGTCACGGAGTTAAAGCTGATAAAGAGATCGTCATCATCCCTGATGCAATCCGCCTGTCTCAGCATTGCCTGGGTATTTGACTTTACCATTGAAGATTCGAACAGGTCGAAAACTACCGAGGTATTAAGGTGCGGTGAAGAGAACTTAAAACATCGTTCAGACGTGGGTTTCAGGCTTTCAAGCGCTGAATAGTGGGGAAGGATCTGCTGATACAGGGACTCAGCCGCATGGGTTGGACGAATCCGGTTGCGCTCAATGATAAAAAGCTTCTCGCCCACGCGTTCTTCAACAATCTTCAGCATCCTCGATACTGGCGGAACAGTCAGGCAAAGCTTTTCAGCTGCAGATTTAAGGCTTTTTTCTCGATAAACCGTAACAAAGACTTGCATAGCTCGCGATACAAACATATTTCCTCCTTTAGTATTTGAAAAGAGGATTAAAAGTCGAATTCGCTTTTTTAGCATTTAAAATTAGAATATTTTTTTATTCTTACGCAATATTTATTGATTCAGTGAATGATTAAGTAGAATTTTTAACCGTAAATTTTGTTAGTTTGCGAATGAGAGAGAGCCAGTATCAGGTCTACTCATTCAGGAAAACCTTTAACAAAGGCCAGGTCTCAGCATTTAATTGTGGTGATTCTTTGGATGAGATCCATCTGGAAAGTAAAGTTTTTGAAATCTAAGGCTCTGTGATTACGATAGATACTTACCCACAGGATAAAGATGTATTTGATATGGAACAGCAATATACCAATGAACTGACCTTGGATTTGCCGCCTCACTAACGCGTACGCCATTTTGGGGAGTAAAAGGCCGGAATGTCTGAATGCACTCGTGAGACTGTTGCATAGCAGGAGGCATTACTGCTTGAATAGCCGGTTGTGAGTATTTAACGGATTGTGGTTGGCGGGGCGCTGTCCTAAAGCGACGAGGTGATATAAGTTGCCTGCAATTGCTCTGAAATCGAGTTTGATGGTTAGGAACCTGTATGGCTCCTTTTGAGAGCATTTGACCATGAATGTCAGCACTAACCATCCCTTTAATGATGCTGGTTTTCACGAGTTTTTGTATGAATAGGTTTTATGATGTATTTTTAGTCTGAAACCCGTTTTACAGGCACGCCGATCTAAAACCGGCCCCTGCAGCCATCTTTTATTCTCCATTCCGCACAGCCTTACTGACAGCAATTATGTTGCATATACCAGCCAGGGCGCAGGTAAAACGTACATAGTGCATTTATATAGATCAGTGCCCAGAAAACTTTTCATCAGCACCGGGAACCCAGATTTCTCTGATTCTTCCCGCGTCTGCATATGCAGGATTTTACACACGAGATGGAGCCGCTTTCTGCGCTTACGATTGGCCAGAAAGCTGGAGTAATGCACCATCTTAAAATGCCGTCACGGTGTGGCCAGTTTAATATCACGGGATATGCAGCCCAACAGATCGGTGATAAAGGATACTCTGATACACCGGCTGTTATTGGCATCAAATACAGTTTCTAATCCCGCAGCTCAGATGACCTGAAAACCGACTATAGTCGGATTTCAGGTCTTTTTTTTATTGTAGTTGGATACTCCTGTGAGTAGCACGCCAGAAGCTTTCATTTGTGGCGTCAGGATAGACCGGGTGACATAAACACCTGAGATTCTCATGAAGAACCCGATAAGCAGATTGTTGCCTTATTTCAGATCAGTGTCGTCTCAGTAATGTGTAGTAAGCGCGGTATCAATTGCATTTTGTAACTGTTCGGTGCCTGGCATTCCTGCAAAGATGGTGGTATTTAACAGCCCTGCGTTCTTCGAAGGGATCACAATTATGGCTGGGGTACCACCAAACCCGATTTTTTGTGCCAAATTGTTTATATTTTCAAGAGTTGGGATAGGGTTAAATGTCTTCTTATAGCTAAAATTCAGGAAGGTTTCTATCTGAGAAATATCGGAAGTAGTGAGCTTGCCTTCATTGTGTTCCAGTGAAAACAGTGTGTTATGGTACTTCAGATATGCCTCGCTGCCTTTTTCTTTGAAAATTTGCAATCCCACTTTAGCCGCCTGCAATGACTCCGGCCAGCGCTTGCCAAAAATAGGCCATTCTTTAAAAATAAAACGCATCTGCGGATAGGTTTTCATCATTTGTTCAATAACCGGATTCAGACGACTGCAGTAAATGCACTGATAGTCGAAAAAAACCACTACCGACGCAGGAGCATTCTCACTTCCGAATGAGGGAGTATTCTTATCATTAAGAAGATCCTTTTGGTTTTCAATAGCTGCCTTTTTCATTCCTTCAATTTTATCAACGTTGGCATTATCTGTTATTTTCTTTAACACGCTGGAAATTATCTCTGGGTGATTTATCAGATAGCTTGATGAAATACGTTCGATTGCGCTCTGTTGTTCGGTAGTGATTTTAAAACTTTGATTTAGGTGTTCAGCATGGCTGTAAAACGACAACATGGATAAAAGAAAGCAGATACTAAATTTTTTATTCATAATTTCCTCTGTTAAACTTTAAGACGTTACAGCTGATTTGATGAAATGCAGCATATATAAAATATGCTGCATTAATATTTCCCATGAAAGATATCCTAATTCGACATGGGGATTGCCCTAGTAGATATTATGGGCAAGTTCCAACTTCCAACCAACCATCACAATTCTTTAAGGATGTAACACTAGTATATGGAATTGTTTGGTTTGTTGGGTTTGGATATCCATCAGCATCAGCACAGGTCGCCATAATCTGACAACTTGCATCTCCTATAGCGACGGCAGCCACCAAATTACAGGATTCATGAGCGGAAGAGTCCCCAAATGCTATTTTACAATCACTTGAGGTAATCTTAGCAGTTGTTGATTGTGCGTAAGATAATTGTGAAGTTAATGCTAAAAATGTTAATGCCACAAGTACAGTATACTTTTTCATATCCATTCCTTGTATAAGCCCCTATTAATGCGGGCTATTTGATAGTTAGAAGTAGATTACGTCGCCCACCCAGTTAAGCATAACCAACCATAAATTGAATATAGCTAAGCATAAAACACCGTTGGGCCCTCGACGGACGACATTAGCGCACTATCCATTTTTAAATGAAAGCGATAAAAATCCAAAATGAGGCAGATGTCACATTATGTAAAGAAACGTCAATTTAGGTAAATTTATTTATTGAAGTTATTTTTTGTTTTCGTTTAAAACATTATTAAAAATATTTTGGTAACGGAAATCTAATCAATATGGATGCTATTGGACATACTATTTTCAACAATGAAATTGGAAGATTACCCGCCGCAATCACATCCAAAATATCCTTTTAATGTAGATTTTTACTGTATTATAACAGCCATGCCTATCTAGAGGCCTGGCCAATATATCACAATGAAATAATATTGATTTTCATTTTCATTCTGGAGTAAGAACAATCATCTGGCAGGTTTCCTCCTATGATAAACGCTTGATGCTGCCTGGCATAATTGTTCATAACGAAACTCCACATTGTGGGGATTATATCACCATGCTGTCTTCATTTCTTATCGAAAAAGGTATTACTTATGAAGTTACTTCTCCGCTGGCCAGTATTAATTGTTTATCTATTCTTAATTTTTATCTGTGCGTATATGCTTTACGCTCATAAATCTGCAGAAACGACAATGTATACCACTGCGCTGGTTCATTCGGGCGATATTGAAAATGTCGTACTGGCGGCAGGCCGACTTGATGCTGCAGAACGGGTGAGTGTCGGCGCCCAGGTTTCAGGTCAGGTTAAATCGATCTGGGTAAGACCCGGCGACAGAGTCAAAAAAGGCCAACCTGTTGCCGATATTGACGACCAGTTCCAGCGCAATGAGGTGCGCACAGCAGTGACGGCACTTGATGTTGCAAAAGCTAATCTTCTGGCAAAGCAGGCCCAATTAAAACAGGCAATGAAAAGCTATATCCGTCAGAGGAAACTATTTCAGGAAGGGGCCAGTTCGCAGCAGGATTTTGAAGATTCGGAATCCGTCTTGGCGATGAATCGCGCGGAAATGCAGGCCTTAAAGGCACAATTGGCGCAGGCACAAATTGAAGTCGATAAGAAAAAAGCTGAACTGAGCTATACCCGAGTTTTGGCGCCAATGGACGGCATTATTATTGCGGTTGTGACCCGGCAAGGACAGACCGTCAATTCAAGCCAGCGTGCACCAACTATCATCAAACTCGCTCGGCTGGATATGATGACGATAAAAGCACAAATTTCTGAAGTAGATATTACCCATATCCATGCAGGTCAGGAGGCCTTTTTTAGCACCTTCGCAGAACCGGATAAGCAATACCAAGCCACTCTGAATACTGTCGAACTTGCGCCGGAGTCATTAATGGCAGATGAGTCTGCGGAAGGGAGCACTTCAGCCAATAACGCCAAATCCTCCGTTTACTACAATGTATTACTGGATGTACCTAACCCGGCAAATAACTTGCGAATTGCGATGACCGCTCAGGTGAAATTGCTTATTGACAAAGCCAAAAATACCCTGCTTGTTCCCCGTCAGGCCGTGGAGAAAAGTCCCACAGGCAAAATGCAAGTGAGAGTTTTAACAGACGAAAATCAACCTGAAACTCGGGAGGTCATAACTGGAATTACCGATAATATCAATATCCAGATCCTGGCTGGTTTAAAAGCTGGGGAGCAAGTTATTTTAGCAAAAAACAATATCCAGCAATCTCAAGAGGGTATCTGATTGTGCAAAACATTATAGAGCTCAGTGGGGTTTGCCGGACATTCAAGAAAAAAGGGCAACAATTCCCAGTACTCAAAGACATTCACCTGAATTTGTCTCAAGGTGAAATGGTGGCAATCACCGGCGTATCGGGTTCAGGCAAATCGACCTTATTGAATATTTTGGGTTGCTTGGATGTTCCTGACCGGGGGGACTACTTGTTTAGAGGGCAGAATACATCCCACTTTTCGCCAGATGAACGTGCAGGATTGCGACGGGAACATATTGGCTTTGTTTTTCAGCATTATCATTTGATGAACGATCTAACTGCGACTGACAATGTTGAAATACCCGCGATCTATGCTAACTGCACGCGCAGCCAGCGTCGCCATTTAGCGGTGGAATTGTTGAAGCGTCTTGGTCTTGGGGGAAAAGAATCTCATAAGCCCGGACAGCTCTCAGGTGGGCAACAGCAACGGGTCAGTATTGCCCGTGCGCTGATGAATGGTGCAGATATTATTTTGGCAGATGAACCCACCGGGGCGCTCGACTATGATTCGGGACAGGTGGTATTAGCTATTCTCAGCGAGCTTAATCAGCTTGGCCACACTGTGGTCATCGTTACGCACGATATGAATGTGGCTCAATGCGCACAACGGATCATTGAGTTAAAAGACGGACAAATTGTCCTCGATACAGGCCAAGATGTCTTAAATAAGGCCTGCAACTTCTCTGTAAATCCTGAGTCGCAAAAAGGCTGGAGATATTTCTTCGGGCGGAGTTTAGAATCGCTGAGGATAGCTTTCAAGGCCATGAAAACTCATCGTCTTCGGACTTTGTTAACTATGACAGGCATCATTATCGGGATTGCAGCGGTCGTCACCGTGGTTGCCCTGGGAGAAGGTGCCCGACTGCGAACAATGGAGAGTATTAAGGGGCTAGGCAACAGTAAAGTCAGCCTCTATCCGGGAGGGGACTTTTCAGACGATTCCATTAGAAACTCCCGCTCACTCATACCAGCTGATGCTGATGCGTTAACCCTACAACACGGTGTTGACGGTGTTAGCCCGGAAATTAACACTTCTGAAATTATACGCTTTCGTAACAGGTCGGCTAATGCCTCCATAAAGGGTGTCGGCCATGACTATTTTCGGGTCAATGTCATGACCATTAAGAAAGGGTCAACCTTCCATGACGACCGTGGGGCATTTCAGGAAGTCATTTTGGATGAAAACGCGTGCAATACGTTGTTCGGGGTCGCCGCAAATGAGGCCATGGGGCAGATTGTCTTTTTAGGTTCTGTTCCGATGCGTGTTATCGGCATCGTAGAAAATAACCGGGAGTACTCGCCTGACAATATCAACGCCTGGATATCATATAGCGCAGCGATGTACAGACTGTCGGGCAAAACTACGCTGGACAGCATCAGCTTAAAAATAAATGAGCATGCCAACAACGGATCTACTGTGAAGGCCATAACTCAACTCATAATCCAGCGCCACGGAGCCAAAGACTTTAAGCTCATCAACAGCGACCAGTTACGCAAGGCTATTGAGCGAACCACCACTATTTTCAATCTTCTTATTCTTGCTGTGGCCTCTATATCTCTTCTCACAGGTAGCCTGGGCGTTATGAATATAATGTTGGTCAGCGTGACCGAGCGAACTCATGAGATTGGTATTCGGATGGCAGTAGGTGCACGACGCAGCGACATCATGCAGCAATTTCTTATTGAAGCCTTAATGGTTTGTATTATCGGTGGTCTAGCTGGGATGGCCTTATCGTTTGTGGTTGGTTCTTTGTTCACTGAGATGACAAATGGCACCCTTACCGCAGTCTGGTCATGGAAGGCGGCTTTAGCGGCACTATTCTGCTCAACCTTAATTGGCTTAATTTCTGGTTATTGTCCGGCGCGCAAAGCATCCCTGATGAATCCTGTTACTTCACTGACTTGCGAGTGACATATGAAAACGATCTTTTCTTTGTTCTTTTGCCTCGCCGTCCTGATGAGCTGCAGCTGCAGCAATATGCTTAACACCCGATACGTTGCGCCGCAGATAAACTATCCAAGTTTCTGGCAACCCGCTGCTTCTGGAAACGAACGGGGACCGTTTGAATGGCATGATTTTCATGATCCTCTCCTTGAGCAATGGCTGAGAAAGGTAATGGATCGTAACAGCGATCTTGCTGAGGCAATGCTACGGCTCAATCAGTCAGCGCTGGAAGTTAGACGTGCAGATATCAGTTCTGCCCCCAGTCTTGACGCGGGTTTGAATAGTGCAACCAGCAGGTTACTTGCACAATCCTCACCGCGAAATAAAAGTAGCGGAGCCCGCTTCAGTACTAGCTATGAAGCAGACTTATGGGGCAGGGTGTCGAATTTGCAAGATATAGCTGAATGGAGCCGAAAGATAACTGAGGAGGATTTACGCGCGGTACGTCTTTCTTTGCTGAGCACGGCCAGCATTAACTATTGGCATTTAGGTTTGATCAATCAGCAAATTAAGGTGGAAAAAGAGAGTATTGTCTATGCCAGATATACATTAAGAATGGCGGAACTTCGTTATCGCACCGGCGTGGTTTCCAGTCAGGATAAAGTTGAAGCTGAACAGAGTTTGTTGTCTCAGAACAGCCATCTTTTACAGCTGGAACACCTCAGACGGCAGAGCCTGAACGAGCAGGCAGTACTGATGGGAATGCCACCCGGTAACGCTACTGTTGAACCCGTTACGCTTTCTTTGGACCCATTACCCGAAATTACCCGCGGTATTCCGGCTGACATCCTGAGTCACCGGCCCGATGTTCAGGCTAAAGAGATGCAACTGCGTCAGGCACTTGCCACCGTTGACGTCACGCGTAAGCAATATTATCCACAGTTCAACCTCACTGGCTCATTGGGAACCAGTAGCAATGCCATGTTGGAATTTTTGCGAAATCCCCTTGGATCGCTTGGCGCCGCTATCGCATTACCGTTCCTTGAATGGCATCAGGGTTCGACAGATATCAAAATTGCCCGTAACGACTATGAGCAACGTTTGCTGGAATTTAAACAGGTACAGTACAAGTCTATGGTAGAAATCGATGATGTTCTCTCGGAGCACAGCCAGCTGATTACTGAAGAAAAAAATCAGCGCACCATGCTGAAACTGGCGCATCATCTGGAAAAACTTAACGAAGTTCGCTACCGTCAGGGCCGGATGGTCATGGCAGATTGGCTTAATGCCCAGGAGCAACGCCGGCAGGCGGAACTCACGCTGTATGAAAACCATTTTAATCAGTATCTGAATCTTACGAAAATGTATCTGGCATTTGGCGGGGCAGCCTAGCTCGGCAGTGCGGCCATCGGTTTTCAAGGTAGCCAGAACCAGGAGCGAACTATTAACTAACTATTATAAGCCTTTTAACAGAAATGAACTTGACGGGTTTCAGCCTGACTGACTCGGAATTATTTTCTATAAGCGCCTTAATGCGATTGAAGCTTATAACGCGTTCTGTCCGCACTCTACGCTGAATTACCAGACACAGTCTGAATCTGCGGCGGGTTGGAGAAAGTATAATTTAGAGAGAGGAGGATCCGACATAACTAACTGAGCGTTGTATCAACCCTGGGGGAGGTCATAAGCTTAACTTTAGGTATTTCCAATAGCCATATTTTCAATATGTGAATAGACCCGGGTTTCGTAGACACTTTTTTGCCTCATAATGGAGGCCTAATGAAGGAGTGTTTATGTCAGTCAAAACGTTCACTGAAGAATTCAAAATTGAAGCCGTAAAACAGATCACTGAGCAGGGGTACCCTGTATCTGAGGTCTCCTCTCGACTTGGTGTATCCACTAATAGTCTTTACGCCTGGGTTAAGCGCTACCAGAAGCCCGAGCCGCAGCGTAAGCAGGACGATGCACTTCAGCATGAAGTAAAGCGCCTCAGGCAAGAACTTAAGCGAGTAACTGAAGAGCGGGATATCTTAAAAAAGGCCGCTGTAGATTCAATTGATCAATGCAACATCCATGCTAAAACATGGGGTAGCGGAGGATTAATGAATGAAACGTACATTTACGGCAAAGGAAAAAGAGTTTGTTTTCAACTCATGGAAGAACGGCATCGGCTTCAGTGACATTGCTAAAACCCTGGATTCTAAGCCCGGCACCATTTTCACTATTTTAAGAGACTCTGGTGGCATGAAGCCCAACGTGCGCAAACGCGCTTCATCGCATTTGACGTTATCTGAACGGGAAGAAATACGCGTTGGACTCTCTGCCAAAAAAAGTATCAGAGCTATTGCGCATTCTCTAAATCGCTCGCCTTCTACGATATCAAGAGAGGTTCAACGTAACCGTGGCCGACGCTATTACAAAGCGGTTGATGCGAACAACCGGGCTAACCGAATGGCCAAAAGGCCTAAGCCCTGTTTGCTGGAGAAGAATCTGGCGTTACGGGATTTAGTTTTGGAAAAACTAGAGCTTAAATGGTCGCCTGAACAAATATCCGGATGGCTTAAACATACAGTGCATCGGCGAAAATCGATGCAAATATCAGCAGAGACAATTTATAAAACCCTATATTTTCGCACCCGAGACGCCTTGCATCACCTGCTGGTAAGGCACCTGCGCCGTTCCCACAGTCTACGTCATGGAAAACGCCATTCACGCAAAGGTGAGCGAGGGACGATCAACATCGTCAATGGTATCTCTATCCATGAGCGATCAAGACATATCGACAATCGTCGTTCTGTTGGCCACTGGGAAGGGGATTTAGTCTCAGGAACAAAAAATACGCATATTGCTACTCTCGTTGATAGGAAATCGCGCTATACCATCCTGCTGAAATTGAAGGGAAAAGACGCCACTTCAGTGAATCAAGCTTTGATAGAGAAATTTAAAGAAATGCCCTTCAAGCTTGGGCAATCATTGACCTGGGACCGCGGTATGGAGCTTGCCAAACACGCTGATTTTACGGCTGAAACAGGCACGCTAGTTTATTTCTGTGACCCACAAAGCCCATGGCAACGAGGTACCAACGAGAACACTAATGGCCTTATTCGGCAATACTTCCCTAAAAAGACCTGTCTGGCTCAACATTCACAAGAAGACCTAGACCATGTCGCAGAGCAATTAAACAACAGGCCGAGGAAAACATTGAAATTTAAGACGCCAAAACAGGTTTTTGAAAAGGGTGTTGCGTTGACAAGTTGAATCTACAGCCGCGTACTTTGCAAGAACGTCAGGCTGAAGTACGCCTTCATTAAAAAAATGTCGTCCTTTTATGCTGTACGCAGGTTATGCCTGGTTCTTGGCCTCCATCACAGCGGTTATTACCAGTGGCTAAAGCGGCCTAAATCTTTGCGTACCCGGCAAGATGAACGGCAAACAGGCTTGATTAAACAACTGTGGCTTGAAAGCGGTACGGTTTACGGCTATCGAAAAATCTGGCGCGATATGAAAGATCTGGGTGAATGCGTCGGACGTAACAGGATCGCGCGCCTGATGAGGCTCGCTGAACTAGCATCTCAGACTGGATACCGAAAACGACGCTATTACGGTGGCGGAAAGCCTTCTTTTGCCAGTCCAAATTACCTTGAACGCCAGTTCGTTGTCCCAACCCCAAATACGCATTGGGTGAGTGACATGACTTATATAAGGACGCATGAGGGTTGGCTGTATCTGGCTGTTGTTCTTGATCTCTTCTCACGCAGGGTTATCGGCTGGAGCATGGGCGGACGAATGACCGCTGAGTTAGTAATGGATGCATTATTGATGGCGGTATGGCGACGTAAACCAACGGCAGAAGTATTAATCCATTCAGATCAGGGCTCTCAATATACGAGCGAAAGATGTCAGCATTTTATGACAGCTCACAATTTAAAAAGCAGCATGAGTCGTCGGGGTAATTGCCATGACAACGCAGTGGCAGAAAGCTTTTTCCAGTTGCTAAAACGGGAACGCATAAAGAAACGGATCTATAAAAATAGGGAAGAAGCGAAGGCGGATATCTTCGATTATGTCGAGATGTTTTATAATGCTAAACGCCGCCACAGTGCCTGTGAGGATCAAGCCCCTGCAGTTTATGAAAGTGCCTGGTTCATGAGGCACGGAACAGTCTAGGAAACTAGGGTCTATTCAAGCCTCATTTTATTCAAACATAGAAAATTCCTAATGAAGTTAATTTAATGTTAATAAAGGAGGTTTACATAAACCTAATCTTCTTACAGTTTCGAATCTAACATTTAAGTCCATGAATATTTTACCTAAATACTGCATGCTTGCATATTGATTCAAAATATTGACAATCACCTCACGAAATCAAATAATATGCACACTTTGAAACACTATCTCCCCCAACTATGAAATTGAAAATCTATAGCCATTGTTTATATACCAAGTTGGCCATTAACGCCCTATTCAAAGACTATCTTTCTAATTTAAAAGGAAATTTAATAGTCCTTGATTCACGTAATTTTAATTCTGTGCGTGAAATGAAATGCATAGCAAAATTTTATTCAATTCAAAGTGATAATTATAAAATCGTTGTCATACTAAATCGTCGTTTTATTAAAGCTGACCGTGAACTGTTAGGTTGCGGGATCAATATCAACGATAGCCTCTCCAGGTGGGGGTTTTACCTTAATAAAATAATGAATGATAACAATAGCTTGCCTGATTCCTTGCTCTGTCTTAGAAAATATTCTGGTAACATGAAGGTTTCAAAAAAATTACTTTCAATCATGGCATTAATCGCTAAGGGAAAGCCTGTTTATGAAATAGCCTCACTTATGCATATTAATGTTAAAACGGTTTATAGCCACATCACCAAGCTTAAGTCATTGTTCCATCAGGCAAATATTAGTCACTTATATGTATATCTAAAGGAACACATCATCATAGACGAAATAAGCCCTGTTACTTACACTGATTTAAAATAACACTTTGTTAACTTGATCACATATTCATTGTGGAATCCTTAAGCGAAAAAGCTAATATTAATTTATGAACCATTTTGGCTCTCATTAAAATCCCTTTAATTCAAGTTGCTTTCGGATTAACACCTTAAATTTATACTTCTACCTTTATTCCACCTGGGATAGGTACATTCTTTTACTTTGGGAGTCACCATAAATGAATTTAAAATTCATTCTGAGCAAAATCGCATTACTAATCCTTGGTAGCATCTGTTCTAACGCATATGCTAATACAACTTTCCAGGGAGATGTGAATCAAGCAAGTAGTAGTGATCCTGCGCCTGTATATACGGGAGATATAATTGTTGGTAACAACCAAGTTGGAGGTTCCGCCCAAACTCCCTCTGGTACGCTAATGGTTGATGCTGGATCCCAGGTTATCGGTAATCAAAGTTTGATTATCGGTAATTTGGCCAATAGTAGTGGTCGTGCAACGATTACTGGCGTAGGCACAACATTAAATCTAATGCGTTTTCTGAACGTAGGAAATGGTGCAGGTTCTTATGGTGAACTAAATATATTGGACGGTGCAGTAGTTGGTTCAGCTTCTTTTGCTTCTCCTGCTGGTAGGGTGGGGGCTGGCGCAGGTTCGATTGGTGTTGTTAATGTATCTGGAACTGGCTCAACCTGGAATAGCCAGGGTACAACATCGATTGGAGATAATGGCACCGGCTATTTAAATATCAGCTCTGGAGGAACTGTAAACGCACTAAGTCTGCGAGTCGGAAATTCTGCAGGCTCTGACGGTACAGTATCTGTAGATGGAGGAGCTCTTAACGTTATAGGTTCGCGCTCCATCGGTTCCGGCATTATTGGTAATGCTGGAACTGGCCGCATCTATATCACTAATGGCGGAACTGTCAGCGACAGCTTCACTTTGATAGGTAATGCTGCAGGGGGGGACGGTACAGTCTCCGTATCAGGTAGCGGTTCAGTTTTTAATAGCAATTTAAACACAATAGTCGGCAATGGAGGCAAAGGTCTCATTGAAGTCACTGATGGCGGGACTTTTAATGCATCATCGTCATCTAATCCACCAGGAAGCGCCTTGGTTTTAGGTGCTGTAGCTGTCGCTTCAGGGATCCCTAACGGGGGGAGCGTAAGAATTCAAGGTGCGGGTTCTACAGTTAATGCTATGGGCGGAAATACCGTCATTGGTGAAAATGACACAGGGACGATACTTCTGGAAGATGGCGGGCGCCTAAATACAGATAACATTATCATTGCTTCTCAGGCTGACAGCAGCGGTCAACTTTTTATAGGTTTCAATGGTTCTGCAGCTGGCTCTATCAATGATGATGCGAATATTACCTTTGGCGATGGGCAAGGTTTTTTAAGCTTTAACCATAATGAACAAATCAACTTTAATAATCTTATCCAAGGAAACGGAACTGTAATTGTTGATAGTGGAACAACTACCCTGACAGCAGAAAATACGTGGGGTGGTAGAACACTAGTGAACGGCGGCACCCTTAAAGCTGGCGGTGAGAATACTTTAAGTCCTAATTCGTCTTATGAGGTTGCAGCAGACGGCGTTATTGATCTTGACGGGCATAATCAGAGCTTAGGTAATGTTAGCAATGCCGGTACTATCAATCTTTCAGGACAAGAAGCCGGTACAGTGATGACCATTAACGGAAATTATGCCGGTAATAATGGCTTGCTGGTTTTTGGTACGGCATTAGGTGACGATAATTCAACGACTGACCGTATGAATGTTACAGGAGATACTTCTGGTACATCACGTGTTGCCGTAAACAACCTGGGGGGGACTGGTGCCCAGACCCTTAATGGCATTGAACTTATCAATGTTGGCGGAACTTCTGCTGGAGAGTTCACGCAGGAAGGAAGGATAGTTGCCGGTGCCTGGGAATATCATCTAGCACGAGGCGAGGGAGGCAATAGCGGTAACTGGTATTTATCTACCAAAGCCGAGGATAACGGCGGCGGTGATAACGGCGGCGGTGATAACGGCGGTGGTGATAACGGCGGTGGTGATAACGGCGGTGGTGATAACGGCGGTGGTGATAACGGCGGTGGTGATAACGGCGGTGG
>NZ_QZWI01000022.1 GCF_003614975.1 Rahnella bruchi
GAATTCCAGTGTGTAATTGGGCTTGCCCATAAATTGCACCTTACTCAGTTAGTGTCCAACTTTTGGGGTGCAGTTCATTAGGGCGGGGAAGTTGCGCTTACTCTTTGCTAGCAAATGTCGAGCAGCGCGCTAGTCGTACCCACATTCACAGCAATTCTTAATGCCAACATCAATCATATTGCTTAATGAGACTGATGAAGCACATATTTGTTACCGAAAATCCAAAGAGAAATTGTTACCAACTTGGAAGGGATCAGGAAGTCAAATCAGTTTATTTAAAAGCACAATTCGAATTGTTTTCAGATACACAATTCACAGGTCGTTTCAGTGAAATATAAAAGCGTGCGAAACGAAACTGGTTTTTACATCTGGAGGCTGGGAGCTAAACATAAAATAACGAAGTATTATGCCAGGTTCATGGCGTTTGCAAAATAATTTACATCAGTTACTATCGATATGGCCTGCTTCCTGAGATATAAATAATCATACATGGATAATATTTTATATGAAGTATAACTCGATAAATCTACTCTTATAGAATTTTGGTGATTTCAATCGGAAATAACTTGCATATAAAAATGGCCTAATCCGTTCTGGCAATAGCATCGTTATATACGTAAATACGTTATTAACTATCCATATATACTCTATTTACACCTTTCCAGTTCAAGCAGGCGGGAATGTTATTTTCATTCATTTTGGTAGTCAAATAAACAGTTGAGCAAAACTTTAGGGATCGGAATATTTATGATTAACAGAAAGTTATACGTTAAAACAATGTTTTATGGCACTTTACTCGCTTGCTCTGGGAACGCTTTTGCCAGCCATCATTTTGAATCAGCCGCTGTGCTTCAGGATGCCACCATAAATCAGCTTGATAACTATGTATTCCAATCATCTCGGGCAGATTCAACATCATTTATTATGGATATTAACCCTTCGCCCAATGATCTCCCCGGTGGCGTTTTCAAGCCCGGCGCATTATACAATATCCATATTTCTGATGATGCCAAATTTAAAACCGGTCATACCTTTTCACTGATCTTTGATGATAAAGGCGGTTATACCGTCTATGAAGTTTCATCGCCCAATGCGCCGGTCGGCACAAAAGGTGAGGAGATCGGTAAGGGAGGAATGAGTCAATCATCCCAATTGAGCAATGGCGTTAAGGTTTGGGCTGGCGTTGTAAAAGATCCGTTTTTTGGTAACTCACCAGGTCTGCATATTTTGCGTCAGCAGCTAGCTAAGGGGACTTACGATCCAAATCTCTGGACCTCAGTTAAAGGCAAGAATATTTTTACCGGCCGTAAATGCGGAGCTATTGTTCTGGATATTCCTAACAAGATGCTGGGTAAAAGAATAGAAGTCTTTATGACCACGGCTGTTGAAAACGATAAAAACTGGAGGCAGGTACAATATTCAGCGCTTCCTTTATTCTCACATTCTATGCTGTTCGAAAATGAAGCGCTGAAAAAGGAGCATAATAAAAGCCGTCCTGACAACTCTGAAGATATGAAAAACTTCGTTTCAGCCCGTACAGCGCGCGCCAGTAGCTTTGCACACTCTCAGAAAGAACCTCAGGTCTATGGTGACAAGGTGGCTAATATGCTTGTTCCTGACGTTATTACCTATAACGTCGGAACACCGGCAAAGTTCTCTGCGTCATCAATTAACGGGCGTAGTCTGAGTGATGATGCCATGAGTGAAATGTTAACACTGCTTTTGGGTCAACCCACCGATCAGCACATAAAAAATCAAAAATTATATATGAAGGATTTTCCTTACCTGATCCCCTCCTCCCTTAAATAATCCCTAAGATATACATCAGCCATGTAACGTACATGGCTGATATTCTCTCTCTCATATGAAGGTTTGAAATGTGAAAACATTTATTTTCAACTTCTGCAATAAGATTAAAAAAAGATATAACCTCTTTGCGGCAATTATTTTTATTTTTAGTGGTAATGCTTTTGCTCATGATTTTTGGATCCTGCCTCATGACGCAATGACAACGACTAATAATGAGGTTTTTTTTGAATTACGTATTGGATCGGGTGTGCCTGGAAAGCAAACTCCTCGCCTTCCAGGTCTGATAGCCACATTCAATGCCTGGGATGCTCTTGGGCAGCAAAAAATTGAAGGACACGAGGGTGCTCTTGTCATCGGACACCTGAAAACACGTGTTTCAGGGGCTACGATTGCCTCCCTTACGACTAACGGAGCAAAGATTACTTTGCCTTCGGATGAATTTGAAGACTATTTAAAAGAAGAGGGATTAGATAAAATTATCGCCGCTCGCCAGGAAAATGGTGAATCCGGATTGCCCGGTATTGAATTGTTTTATCGCTGTGCCAAGGCCATCATTTTTGTAAATAACAAAAGTGATGGTTATGATAAAATTATTGGCCTTGAGCATGAGCTGGTCCCCATCACCGAACCACTGAATTATAAACCGGGT
Source organism: Rahnella bruchi (assembly GCF_003614975.1). Classification (GTDB taxonomy): domain Bacteria; phylum Pseudomonadota; class Gammaproteobacteria; order Enterobacterales; family Enterobacteriaceae; genus Rahnella; species Rahnella bruchi. The sequence goes on from NZ_QZWI01000022.1 coordinate 2,459, forward strand.
ACGCCATATATCGTTAAGTTGTTGTCGGCTTCTAAACCATTAGCACATCTGCAAGTTAAGGCAGAATTAAACACCTCCCCTCCGACGATCCTGCGATCAATCACCGACGAGAAAGGTTATGCCAGTTTCATTTTGCCGGAAAAAGGGGAATGGCTGTTTAGCTCAGTTGATATGGATGTATCACCTTTAGAAGATGCTGATTGGAAAAGTATCTGGGCATCCGTGACACTTCCTATCGCTGAAGGAAAATCCCTATGAAAATTAACCATTCTTTGAAAGATTTTATATTCATATTGGGACCTTTATTCATCATGAACAGTGCTTATGCACATAGCAATGGTGAATCCTCAGGGTGGATGCACCCTCTGTCGGGTATGGATCATTTGCTGGCAATGGTTTCCGTCGGCGCCTGGAGCAGTCAAATTGGCGGTAAAGCTATCTGGATAGTGCCTGCCGCATTTGTTTGCTTTATGTTTACCGGGGGATTACTTGGCTTCGAACATATCGAAATTCCCGGCACCGAGGTGGGCGTTTCCCTCTCGGTTGTACTGCTCGGTTTGGCGATTAGTGTCAAAAAAATCCTTCGGATTTATCTGGCAGCTACAGTCACTGCACTCTTCGGTATTTTTCATGGTTATGCCCACGGCTATGAAATGCCATTGATGCAGAATAAATTGACGTATACCGCCGGATTTCTCGCGACTACGGCCATGCTACATGCTGTTGGCGCCATCGGGGCACACTATCTTTTGAAAACCGCTAACGGTGATAAGTTATTGCGGTTACTGGGATTAGTCAGCACCCTCTGCGGTTTATATCTGGTGGCAACGGTGACTTAACTATAACGTCATGCCAATTATGGCAAGCGATAGTTACATCGCCCCTCCCCCGGTAACCTCTGGAATACGACAGAATTGGCAGGACCCTCTGGGCTGGTTACTCAATGACTCAGAAATGCCTGTTAAGCCCTGGATGGCAGGCATTAACAACATTAAAATTATAACTTACTGATTTTAAATCATTTATAAACCCTCTCGTTCAATTTCGCCGTTCGTTTTTATGAGGGTGGTTTGTCACACTCGCTGCTACATCGCTCCTGTATCATGGAAAAAATGAGGGCAGCTTGTCACAGTTGGCTTTGAAAAGTACTCCGCTACAGCCCCGCCGCGCATTGAAATTCACCGAATATCGATTTTAAAAATTCAAAATACCGTCACTGAACTTGTGATGAGGGTGATTTGTCACATTTGGGCGCTTCAGGTCAACCAACTCGCATTGAGGGTAGTTTGTCACAGTTGATTGTGGTCATTCAGCAGGACGAGAACAGGCAGTAATTATGCCCTGTAAACTGAGGGCAATTTGTCACACTCAGTGCCAGATAGATGAATTCTGCACGGTCGCCTGATCGAAAACGTGAAGGGTTCTTCCCTGTAATCACCGGAGAAGAAGAGTAAGCCTCGTCAAGTCAATGCGCGGGATGGCACATGGACAGATGCGAAATAGGGAAGATACAAAGAGGGATAAAAAATCAGGCCGCAATGATACGGCCTGATTTACAAAGTTCTAGAGTGGTTGTATCCGGCAATGAACCCTGACGGATTCCCGGTTCAACATTTTCGCCCCCTGCCCCGGTTTTGGAGCATCGTAAGCAGAAGGGAAATACTGTCGCGTTAATTCAATGGTGCCGGCTACCGGAATCGAACTGGTGACCTACTGATTACAAGTCAGTTGCTCTGCCTGCTGAGCTAAGCCGGCGGAAATTATCATTCGTCAGGCGAACATTTTATATATGATATAGCGTGATTCAACGAACAATTATCTGGCGATTTTGCGGTAAATGAAAAGGACGATAATTGCGCCAACAACTGCTATAACCATGCTTTGAACATTAAACCCAGAAATATTACCGATACCAACCAGAGAGGCTAAATAACCACCAACTACCGCACCAATGATACCCAGAACGATCGTCATAACGAAACCACTATTTTCTCTTCCAGGCATAATAAACTTAGCAATAACACCTGCAATGAGACCAAAAACAATCCAGATCAAAATACCCATTAAACTCTCCCGATAATTATATTAACTTCCTCAAGGGGCAGTACACTATATAAATAAATCAACACGAGCAACGCAATAGTAATTTTTAATTTTACAAATACACCCAGAAAGTCATTTTTCCTTAGTGTAATTATGTGTTTTTTTCTCATCAGATTATCGAAATACTTATTTTTAATATCTTGCACCCATTAGGCGTCTTAACTTGTTAAAATAAAGAATGTAAATTTTATTCGGAGATGTGTATGAGTTTGTTTGATTTAATTAAAAACGTGGGTGGCAAAGTTTGGAGTAACGGCAAAAAAACCACTGGTGATAAAAACTCTTTATTACAAAAACATATTGCATCATTGGGGTTGCCTGGCACTAAAAATATTGAGTTTACGCTTGATAAGCAAGACAATATTACTGCATCTGGAACTGTCGTCGACCAGAAAACAAAAAATATAATTATTGCAGAACTTGGCAATATTGAGGGCGTCAGTGGTGTAAATGATAATCTACATATCGAACCATCATCTGTGGGTACACACTTTTACATCGTGGCCAGTGGTGATTCGCTGAGTACTATCGCAAGGCATATCTATGCGGATTCGAGTAAATATATGGTTATCTTTGAAGCTAATCAGCCAATGCTATCGCATCCTGACAAAATATATCCCGGCCAAAAATTGATTATTCCCGCTATTCAGGATTGAAAGAAGAGGAGCTTTTCGTATGTCTATTATGGATAAAATTTCAGGGTTAATTTCTGGACAAAAATCAAAAAATAACGAAATTGAAGCAGTATTATCATGGTTCGAATCACAAAACGGAATATCAAATATTCTGGATAAGATGAAAGAACATGGCCTGGGTTTTATTGTTGAATCCTGGCTGAGTGATAAAGAGAATCTTACCGTGCTTCCGGAGCAGGTTTTGTCGTTTGTGGATACGCCTGCCCTTGAACAATTGGCGAAGAAATGCGGTATTGACCTGCACTCAGCGGCTTCGATGCTTGCCAGATACCTGCCATCTCTGGCTGACGGGCTATCACATTCAGGATCACTCTCTTCGGCTGGTACGGAAAATTTCTTGTCGGCGGGAATGTCGATTCTGAAAAATAAATTTACTGCCTGATTATCATTTACCCTGGTTTACAGCATAAGCAAAATGAGTTGCTTACGCACTTCACCCTTTACAACACGATATTAAAAATATAATTTATAAGAGAGAATTGAAATGAGCTATACCCATATTTTGGTGCAAATGAAATCCGCTGAGAAAACAAAACCGGTTTTACATTTAGAAGCTGATCTTGATGAAAATTTTGTGGTTGAACATATCATTAAGCCCTATATTGGTGGTGAACGCATTTTCATTGATGGCTCACGAGCTGAAGCCTGCGATATTGCTAAAATTTCTGTCTTTGAAAGTGAGCAAACCAGCCAGGAATTACTGGATGAAGAAAATATGAAAATTCAGTCAAGCACAACTCGCGCCCGTGCCAATCGTATTTTCACTGGTAATGCAGGAAAGGCAACCCGACTGATGGCAATTAAAGGGGCTTCTTCTCAAAACGTTACCCGTAAACTGTTCAATCAGGCAATGGGTATTTCCTGAGAGTAACGTAGTATTTCTGTTCACACCGTTCTTGTCTAAGAACGGTGTGTCCCATCCCCGGCGAGATGACATATTCTCCTGATCCCACCTTGCTAGCGTAGTGGTTCGCGAACTGAACTCCGCTGAGATATTTTGAAACGTCTCGCGCTGATGAAAGAGAGCTTCTTCACTGCATGATGGCAAAATAACTAACTCAACAAACCTCCACTGTGGTCATGCAATATTATGTTTCGCTGTTCGCTATAATACGCACCCGTCCTTAAGCATAATTTCTTTTTTCATATTTAAAAATAACTATTTTATTTTCTGCAAAATAACGAAATTCTTCTATTTTGTATAACTTCACATCTATTTTTAACGAATTAATACCTTTCACCACGTTTTTTGTTAAAAGATGGTGATATTGTGATTTATAAAAAACAATATTTTCACAAGTGCTTATTCCGTGCTGCAAAGAACACAATTACACTCCACCACTGAAGTCAATATCACCTGCTGTGTGCCGTTTTCTCTTGTCGGGATGAGTTTTTTATCCTGATGTATGTGAAATTAATTATTAGAAATAAAATATTAAGGAAATAGACATTATGTCTGATACCAAAAATAATGACCTGACAACCAAATCGGTTGGCATCGATTATTCCACTCTTGTCAACATTGACACCATCACCGACGTGGTTGGCCAATCCACAGGAGCCGTCCTGAGTGGCGGCTTCACGGATGACCTGCAGCCTACGCTTAGCGGTCACATCCCGTATTCGGAAGGCTATCAACTGCGCGTTTTCCTGAACGGCTCAGTGGTGGGTTATAGCAAAGTCGACGGTGATGCTAACTGGAGCTTTACGCCGGAAACGCCGCTGGAGCCGGGCATGACCTGTGACTTCCAGGTGGTCCTGATCGATGCGGGCACCAACACGCTGTATCCGTCCACAATTTACACCATCCATACCACTGAGTTGAATCATGATACGCCGCCACACGCACCGGTTATCACCGAAGTGCATGACGATGCGGGCATGTATCAGGGCGATGTGGCACAGGGCGGTAAAACCGACGACAGCCAGCCACTGATTTCCGGCACCGCAGATGCGGGCAGCATCGTCACCGTGACGGCCCTGTCTCCGGCGGGTGTCATGATGGAACTCGGCAGCATCGTGACTGACAGTAACGGTCACTGGAGCTACCAGTTCGAAGGTAAACAAAATATCTCGCTTCAGGGTGAATGGACCTTTACCGCCACGGCGAGCAACGAAGCAGGTGTCAGTGCAGATAGCGCAGGGTACAGCGTTGAAAGCGTGGCTTCCAATGGCGATGCCTTTACTGCGCCGGTTATCACCTCCCTGACGGACGATGTCGGCCTGTATCAGGGGGAAGTGAACAATGGCGGTGCAACCGATGATAAAAAGCCGGGTCTTCACGGTACCGGCGAGCCTGGCAGCATTATTACCATCACCATGCACGGTCCGGTTAGCCATGAATTACACAACATTGCACAAGTAGAAGTCGGCAGGGACGGTACCTGGAGCTATCAGTTCACCGGTAAGCAGGCGCTGCAGAAAGGGGATAACATCTTCCACGTCTCTGCAAAAGACTCAGTGGGTCATGAGGCGACAGGCAGTGACTTTGTAGTAACCCTGACGGGTAGCAATCATGATGACATCACGCCGCCGGATGCGCCGGTTATCACCGATGTCTATGACGATGTGGGCGTACAGCAAGGGCCGGTCGCGAACGGCGCCAAGACCGATGACAGCCTGCTGTTGATCTCGGGGACGGCTGAAGCCGGCAGTACCGTTACAATCAGCCATGTTTATGAAGTGACAGGCGTGGAATATCCTGATGGCACGGTGTTGGCTGACGCAAGTGGTCACTGGACTTTCCAGATGACCGGACCCTTCCAGCCCTCGTTCGGCAACCGGACTATCACGGCTACCGCGACGGATGCTGCGGGCAATGTCAGCGTCGCCAGTGACAGCTATGTGGTCAATTATGTCGAGGCCAACCGTGAGGACACCACTGCGCCGGATGCACCGGTTATCAACAGTTTCTATGATGGTGTAGGCCACATTAAAGGAAACATGACCAGCGGAAAATATACTGATGACACCACGCCTACCCTGAATGGTCATGCAGAGGCGAACAGTGTGGTGAAGGTGTACGAAGGCAGCACGCTGGTGGGATCGGCTACCGCAGACAAGAACGGGGACTGGAGTTTCACGTCAACTGGGCTTAATGAAGGTCATCACTCTTTCACTGCTACAGCGACAGATATTGCTGGCAACGTTAGTAAGATGTCCGGTCAGATAGAAATTAATATTGACACGCATATTTTTGCGCCTGTTATCACTCAGGTTGTGGATGATCAAGGCACTACGACAGGTCCGGTGGCTCAGGGAGGAAAAACTGACGACACAACACTGACACTTCATGGTACGGCTGAAGCGGACAGTGTTATCTCTCTTTGGGTAAGAGGTCCGCAGTGGGGGAAACACAGTTTAGGTACCGTGATTGCCGACCATGACGGGAACTGGACAATCAATCCAACATTACCGAGTTCGAGTTCCGGCAAATGGAGTTTCTATGCGACTGCTACGGATCCAGCAGGTAATACCAGTCTGAATAGCAGCTCCTACGTCGTTCGCTTAACTCATAGTGGTTTGGATGACATTACAGCGCCGGATGTTCCTGTTCTCAATGAAGTGCACGATAACGCAGGCGTTATTCACACGGGTGCACTCATTAATGAAACCACACCCGTGCTGAATGGACAGGCAGAAGCTAACAGCACTGTGAAAATTTATGATGGCAATAGCGCTATAGGTTCTGTCACTGCGGATGCTAAAGGTAACTGGAGCTTTACGCCGGCACCTTTGAGAGACGGCGAGCATAACCTGACTATCACAGCTACTGATGCTGCCGGGAATGTCAGTGGGAAAACGGCAGGTTTTCTCATTAATGTTGATACTGAAAATGCAACGCCGGTTGTTCTGGGTCTGGACGATGAAAGAGGGACATTTACGGGACTTGTGGAGGATGGCGGGAAGACTGACGTATCGCAGGCGATGCTGACTGGCACGGCAGAACCGGACAGCATTATCCATGTAAAACGCCAGGGTCCACAAACGGCCATTACCTACAGTGTACAAACAGACCATGACGGTCACTGGCAGCTTTCACAGGAGTTTAGCTATCAAGGCACATTTACCTATGCTGTCTGGTCGGCGGATACTGCTGGTAACAATAGCGAACATACACACTATACTATTCATCGTGTTCACTATAACCAAGATGGAAGCTCCGCAACCCTGAGTCTGGAACATGCAGTACTTCCTGAATCCTTGCACACTACGAATCTTGAACAGGCGCATGTCACCACTCCTGCCAGTTTGACTGAAGCTCAACAGCAGATGCTGGAACAACATTCGCAGATTGATCTGCATAATGGCGTTCAGGATAAACTGGTACTGAGTCTGCAAGACATTCTGAGCGAAGCACACAGCAATCTGTTCACCGAGGACGGCAAACAACAGTTAGCTATCACCGGCGATCAGGGCGACGTGGTTGAACTGAAAGTTGAAGACCTTTCCCATAACACCTGGCAGGACGCCGGTCAGGTTACAGCTGGCGGTATTCAATATGAGGTGTATCAGCACACAGCAGCTGATGTTGAATTGCTGGTTCAGCACGGTTTGGAGCTGCATCAGGTCGTCTAAGTTTTTCGTTTTAGCATAAATCTATCCCTGGCTTCGGCCGGGGATTTTTATTTCTACGCTGCCAAAATATTTTCGAAATTAATGCTTGTCCATCATGGATAAATTTATTCATCATTCTGTATTTTTTATTTCCACGCCCTCATTTACATATTTTTTAGTGCCGGCCTCGTTTGTTTTTAAGTAATCCCTCATAAATACAGAATAACTAAATTCAAAAATTTGAATCGAATAAAAATAATATTAACGGTTTGTTTTTTATAAATAAAATTGTGTTTATTTGTCATTCATTTTTTTGAAAATTGCGTTTTTAAAATACAGCATTCCTATCAAAACATTTAGGCGTTATTTTAATAAAAGTGTCCCTGACAGGGCTTAATACGTAATGATAAAGGAAAATCAATGAGTCAATATAAAATTACCACGAATGAAGCTAATCGGTCACCCGAGGTCTTCAATCTGAAAGCGGTTACTTCTGCCGAAGACATTATTGCTGTTCCTGCAATTGAGACAGGTTATTACCTTATTGAAGATGGTGAAGGTAACCAGCTGACGGAAGGCCTTTCTCTCAGTCGCCATAATGACGCGCTGCATATTCACATTGATGAATCTTCTGCACCTTCTGCGATTATCCCTGAATATTATCGCTCTCCGGCTCTGCTGACTGTGCCAGGAAATGGCGCGGTGCTTCAGGCCCTCGATATGGCTCAGGTACAGCCTGACCACGCTCCTGTGGCCCTTTCCCTGCTTGCTGACAGCCCGATTATTCCCTGGGCACCAGGCATTATTATTCCTGAAGGGGCTACAGACGATAGTATTCCGGACCAGCCTGCTGAAATCAGCAATCATGGCGGTACATCTGACCTGACTCCTGAACTGCACGGTACCGCTATTCATGCTGAAGGCTATGTCCTTAACATTTATGCGAATACGACTCTCCTTGGCACCGCTCAGGTGGATAACAATGGGGAGTGGAGCTTCACGCCGCCAGAAGGCGCGCTGAGCTACGGTTCAAACTATACTTTCCAGGTTTTGTTGCAGGATGCCGCTTCTGGCGTGGTTATGATTGCAATGCCATTTACGTTGTCTGAAACGGCAGATGGTCATGCCTCTGATGACCTGCCGAATACAGGTGAAGATCACGTTGTAGTTATTGATCATCTTGATGATGATTTTGGTATCCACCAGGGTGATGTGGCTAACAATGGCGTAACCGATGACCTGAACACAGTTATCCAAGGTACATTGTTTAACGGCCAGGGCCTTGTTCTGGAAATTTTTGCTAATACCATGTCGCTGGGTACCGCCAAGGTGGATCTCTCTGGCCACTGGTCCTTTGATCTGTCCGGTCTGGAAGATCATGCGCAATACACCATTCAGGCATTGTTGGTGGACTCTGCCTCAGGCAGCACATTTATTTCCCTGCCATTCGTCTTCACGACCGGTTTTGATGAAAACCCACCTACTATCACGACAGTTACAGATGATGTGGGCACGGTTAAGGGTGATCTGGCTGACGGTCAGCCAACAAATGACACCATGCCAACGATCAAAGGTAACGCAGAAGCGGGTGCTATCGTCAATGTTTACGACGGCTCAACCCTGCTGGGCTCCGCGCTGACAGATGAAAATGGTAACTGGACGTTTACACCAGAAACCCCACTGTCAGGAGAGGGTACTCATCTTATCTCTGCAACGACAACAGACGGGACCAGTGAAAGTATTCACTCAGGTGATTTTGATCTGAATCTGGATACAGTTATTGAAAAACCGGCCATTACTGGTGTTCTGGATACTGTAGGTCTGACACAAGGTAATGTAGAAAATGGTGGTCTTACTGATGACTCTAAGCCATTACTGAGCGGTACCGCAGAAGCGGGCAGCACTGTATATGTCAAATCAATCGGTCAAAATGGCTTTAAAACAACAATTGGTTCAGTGACGGCTGACGAGAATGGTCACTGGGAATTCAAGCCAACATCAAGGCTTCCGGGTGTATACGTTGTAGGACCTCGTGAACTCTACGTGGTTTCCGAAGATGCTGCAGGCAACGCTCGAGGCAGTGACCATTACAAAATCACGATCACCAATAGCGATAAGGATGATGTAACTCCGCCAGATGTTGCGACTAACCAGCAGCTTACGGATGATGTTGGTCCGGTAACCGGCCCTATCGCGAATGGCGACATCACCGATGATACAATGCCAACCTATTCTGGTAATGCCGAGCCTAATGCCGTCGTCATTATTTCAGATAACGGTGCAGTAATTGGTTCCACCACTGTTGATGCCAGCGGTCAATGGAGCTTCACCCCAGCCAAGGCTCTGGCAGATGGCGATCACAGCTTCTCTACTGTCGTTAAAGACAGTAACGGTAATGCAAGCCCAGCGTCAGATCCTATCAACTTTACGATCGATTCTGCGGTGCCGACTGTCACCATTGACAGTGTTGTGGATGATGTCGAACCCGTGACTGGCAATATCGATAACAGTGGTCACACTAACGATACTCAGCCGACGCTGAATGGTACAGCCAACGCGGACAGTGTTGTTGTTATTTATGACAATGGCGTCCAGATTGGTTCAGTGATGTCCGATGCAAATGGTGCATGGAGCTTCACGCCAGAAACTGCACTGACTGAAGCAGAGCATGACTTCACTGCCACAGTAATCAGGCCTGCAAGTGGTGAAAGTGATCCGAGCCCGGTTTGGGTCATTATCGTCGACACTACCGCTCCTGCGCCTATTGATATCACGGCACCTGATAACCTGCTGGTAACTGATGACGTGGGTCCTGTGACCGGCCCGGTTGCGCAGAATGGCACCACCGATGACAGCGAGCCAACCTTCTCCGGCAAGAACCAGCCGGCGGGCGACACCGTCACCGTCTACAGCGACGGCGAAGTGCTCGGCTCAGCACTGGTTGACGCAGACGGCAACTGGTCGTTCACGCCTGACACGGCCATGGCTGACGGTCAGCACGACATCACCCTGATCCTGACAGACGCCGCGGGGAAAACCAGCGCACCGTCGGCGGGCTTTGACTTCACCATCGACACAGCGACGCCTCCGCCAATCGACATCACCGCGCCGGACAACCTGCTGGTGACCGATGACGTGGGTCCTGTGATGGGTCCGGTTGCCCAGAACGGCACCACCGATGACAACGAGCCAACCTTCTCCGGCAAGAACCAGCCGGCGGGCGACACCGTCACCGTCTACAGCGACGGCGAAGTGCTCGGCTCAGCCCTGGTTGACGCAGACGGCAACTGGTCGTTCACGCCTGACACGGCCATGGCTGACGGTCAGCACGACATCACCCTGATCCTGACCAACGCCGCGGGCAATTCCAGCGCACCTTCTGCTGGCTTTGACTTCACCATCGACACAGCGACGCCTCCGCCAATCGACATCACCGTGCCGGACAACCTGCTGGTGACCGATGACGTGGGTCCTGTGATGGGTCCGGTTGCGCAGAACGGCACCACCGATGACAACGAGCCAACCTTCTCCGGCAAGAACCAGCCGGCGGGCGACACCGTCACCGTCTACAGCGACGGCGCGGTGCTGGGCTCAGCGCTGGTCGACGCGGACGGCAACTGGTCGTTCACGCCAACCGAGGCCATGGCTGACGGTCTGCACGACATCACCCTGACCCTGACCAACGTCGCGGGCAACACCAGCGCGCAGTCTGCTGGCTTTGACTTCACCATTGCGGCGGATGTACCTGATGCAGCCACTGCCATTGATGTTATCGATGACGAAGGCGATCAGCAGGGCAAAGTTGTACCTGGTGGTGCAACGGATGACACCACGCCGACCATCGAAGGCGATGCAACTCCAGGCGATATCGTTATTGTCCGTGATAACGGCGACGTTATCGGCTCCACTACAGTGGATCCTGATGGTCACTGGAACTTCACGCCGGACGTGCCACTGGATAACGGTGCACATTCCATCGATACCGTGGTGGTAAATCCGGATACAGGTGCGACCAGTGAACCAAGTGATCCAATTGATTTCGCTGTAGTTTCCACCGGCAGTGATAACTTCGAGGGGATCGAGCTTGGTCACGATGCAGATGGTAATAGCTATGTTACCAGTGCGCTGGAAACGGGTGTTGCCCGTACGCTGGACTCCGGAATGACGATCACTGTCCTCAAGGAAGGCAGCACCAGCGCGTCTTCTGAGAATGAGATCGGGACGAAGGGTACTTTTCTGTTTGCCCCGAAAAGTTTCGGCAATGTTGACATGGAACTGGCAGCCAACTCAGAAACCCGTTTCGACTTTAACGGCGAAACGAATGCTGTCAGCTTTGATACAGCAGCAGTCCTCGGTTCTGGTGGCGCTGCGCATTACTTTGATGCTGATGGTAAAGAGCTGGGTAGCGTGGATATCCTGGTCCTTGGTAAAACCGGCGTGGGCAATATTTCGTTTGAAGCACCGGAAGGAACGTTTATCTCCTACATGACGATCGATGTGGGTCCTGAAAACGGCGGCGGTACTATCCGTCTGGATAACTTCTCATGGGGTGAAACACAAGTTGCACCGGCTACGGAAAATGTGGCTGCGCAAGCTGTCCATCCGGACGTGGCGTTGATGGCTATGGCCACAGCAGCACATCCGGCACAAGCGGATACGCATCACGCTACGGCGAACACACATGATGCAGCGCAGGGTCATCTGACTCTGTCGCTGGATGATGTGATTAGTCAGGGTGCGAACAGCGTACTGATTGATGACGGCAAAACGCAGTTTGCGATAACGGGTGAAGCAGGCGAACACGTTGATCTGACCGGCGTGTCAGACAGCAGCCTGGCGCACACCGGTGACGTAACCAGCGCTGGCGTGACGTACGATGTGTACTCAGTGCAAGGCAGCAACGCAGAGTTGCTGGTACAGCATGGTCTGGAACTTCACACTATGTCATAACCCCTGACTGAGGGTATCAGCCAAAAGTACAATGCCGGCCACTGATGTGGCCGGCATTTTTATGTACGAAGGAGTATCAACAGAGGACAAGGTATGAAATTAAAGGAAAAGGTGTTGGAGACAAACAGAAGGTGTGAACAGGAGAAAATTGAGCAGGTGGTAAGGTTTAGGGGGGGCCACCTGCCCTGATCTTAAGTCAGATCAACATCTTTATGGCCAAAGAACCACGTAAGAATAAAACCACACAGATAGGAAATCAGAACACCCGCGGCATACACGGCCATACCCGCATAAATACCCTGGTTCGACGTCATGAGGGGTAAAGAAACCAGTCCTGAAGGCCCGAAAACGGTGTTCAGACCGACTGGCAAACCCAGCCAGGCAACCAGCCCAATAAAGAAACCCCCACAGGCGCCGCCGAGGCAGGCAGTAACGAAGGGTTTCACGCGCGGTAAGGTCACGGCATAAATTAACGGCTCACCCACGCCCAGCAGGCCTGGAATAATGGCGCCTTTAACTTGATTGCGGAGCACCGAGTTTTTTGGCGAACGGAAATAAAGTGCCAGCGCCGCACCCACTTGTCCTCCTCCTGCCATTGCCAGAATCGGAAAGAGAGAATTAAAGCCCTGAACATCCATCAGTGCGAAGTAGACCGGAATAAAGCCCTGATGCACGCCGAACACAACCGCTATCAGGAACAGCCCTGCCAGAACAGCACAGCCAAACGGATTACCATTCAGGTGCAAGAACAACCAGGACATACCGTTAAACATCTCGCCGCCAAAAGGCATAATGACGGTAAATGTCAGCGCGCCGGTTATCAGAAGCGTCAGCAGCGAGGTGAGGATCATATCCAGATTGTCAGGAATGATTTTGCGGATCTGCCGTTCAATCCATGCACCCAGAATTGAGGCAATCAGTACACCGATGATGTTTCCTCGCGGGTCGATGGCCATGCCAAAGAAATGATCGATACCAGAGAAATAACCCGTGGTTGCTGCCGGGTTGTAACCCAACAGGAACAATGAGGCGATAATCGCCCCGTTTACGCCAGAGCCGCCGAAGGCTTTCTGAGCGTTGTACCCGATAAGAACCGGCAGGAAGGTAAATAACCCTTTGCCGAAAATTTTCATGTATCCGACGATTTGTACCAGCGTGGCATTCTTTTCAGCCACACCACTGAGCAGACTCTGTTCAATTAACGTCGCGAAACCCAGTAACATCCCCGCAGCGATGAACCCCGGGATCAGTGGCGTAAATATCGTGGCAAACTTAGCGAGGAACTGATGAACCGGGCTGGTTTGTTTTGCCTTCAGCTTCTGTTTCGTCTCAGATGCAACGTCGCTGATACTGGTTTGTCCGGCAGCGGGTGAAGCACTTTCACCGTTAGCCAGCATGGTGTTCATCATCTCGGCCGCTGTTTGTGCTTTTCCAGGCCCAAGAATGATTTGTAGCTGGTCTTCCGTAGTGATAACGCCCAATACGCCGGGCAGCACCTTGAGTTTGCTCTCTTCGACGAGCTGCTCATTTTCGAGTGACAGGCGCAGGCGGGTCATACAGTGACCGCAGTTTCTGATGTTATTTTTACCGCCGACCCGTTGCAGAATAGTGGCAATCAATTGCTCGTTAATCTTCGCCATGACTAAATATCCTTGTTGGCGAGTGCACGGCGAATAAATCCCCCGGCCTCATTTAAAAGCTCGCTGGCCTGCTGCTCATTCAGGTTTGCCAGAACCATCACGATGGCGGTTTTGCAATTCCTCTGACAGGCTTCGAGCGCCCGAGCAGCGATAGCCGGATCGCAATCCGTGGCCTGCATGACAATGTTAATCTGCCGCTGAACCAGTTTCTGGTTAGTCGCTTCAACGTCCACCATCAGGTTGCCAAACACTTTACCGCTGCGGATCATCGCACCCGTCGTCAGCATGTTAAGCACCAGTTTTTGCGCAGTACCTGCTTTCATACGTGAAGATCCTGTCACCACTTCTGCGCCCACCACCGGCATGATTGCGATATCTGCAATTTGCGTGATGTGACTGCCCTGGTTACAGGTCAATGCCACTGTGGTGGCGTGTAAACTGTTTGCATAGTTAAGTGCGGCGACAACGTAAGGGGTACGGCCACTGGCGGCAATACCGACCAGCACATCATCCGCACAAAACTGAATGTTCTTCAGGTCTTCAACGCCAAGTGTCAGGCTATCTTCCGCATTTTCGACCGCTTGCAGAATAGCCTCATGGCCACCGGCAATCAGTGCGACAACCTGCTCGCGCGGCGTGCCATACGTTGGTGGGCACTCACTGGCATCCAGGATCCCTAATCGGCCAGATGTGCCGGCACCACAATAGATCAAACGCCCACCTTTCTGAAAAGCAGCAACAATGGCATCTACGGCCAGAGTGATAGCAGGGATCACCTTCTCAACCGCTAAAGCCACTTTCTGATCTTCGGAATTAATGACTCTGAGCATCTGTTCGGTAGAAAGAATGTCTATATTTTCGCTTAAAGTGTTACGACCTTCGGTGGTCAGGACAGATAAATCGATTTCCATCATTGTCTCGCTTTTCATACTTGCCAGCTGGCAACGTTAAAGTTCCAGCGCCCAGCGCAAAAAGGCTTTGCGTTGTGTTGCGCTTAATTTCAAAAATTCGCTTTGTGTCTGATGTAAAGATCCCGGCTGTGCTTTCTGCGCACTAGCACTGGGGTCCGCCATAGTGGAAGACGTCAGGGAAGATGGCGGCAGATACTCACTGTAATCCGTCATTAAAGATTCCTGTGAAACAACGACCGGCTTGCTGCTCATCGCAATAACGGAGCCCGTGCTGCTGCTCAGTGAAAAATGAGGATTTTTCGCCGCTTTTCGCGTGTCGTTTTCAGTGCGTGGCGTCTGCGTGGAGAGCGTTAACTCACCGGATGCCGGAGGGGTAAACGTCAACAGAAACGCATCTGAAGTGACGCGCCCCTGACTTTCGTTTGCCGAGCCAGGGTCTGTCGGAGCATCAAAACGCACAATCATTGCCTGCTCTCCTGAACCCAGAGTGACTGACTTATCCAGAGGCCTGAGCTTTGCATTGCGCACTGCCAGAACGTTGACGTTGTCACCCACATTAAGCGTGGCGGCCACGCTGAAGCCGGACACCGAAAGTAGCAGAAGAGTTAATAACGTTTTGTACATCTGACGCTCCTTTTAATGCCAGGGAGAGGTTCTGCCCTGGCTTATTCACATTTAGAATTCGTAACGCAGGCCGGTGTGGTAGAAGCTTTCAGACGCTGAGCTTCCGCCAAACGATACGCTTCGGCCTGTCATGCGGTTGGTACCGTTCTGCCCGTTACGGAAGATATAAGCCGCATACAGAGAACTGTGAGATGTGAGCTTGTATTGGGCTTCGAACGTGGTGTCGCGTAACTGCAATTCATCCCCGCCTTCATTATCAAGGTGACGATAGCCAGCGCGTACCGCCCAGTCGCTGTTGATGTTGTAAACGGCAGTGAACTCGACGTCTTTATCTTTGCTGTCGGCAAGGCCGTTGGTGTAAGTCACCGTATCCTGAGAATAAAGCAGACCAAGCATCAGATCGTTGAGGTAGTAACGGGTACCGACGCCGCCATAGGTAAAGGTATCTGCCCCATCGGTACGGCTGTCAGCGCTTTGATTCGCGCGGGTTTTCTGGAAGGCAATAACAGGTGCCAGTTTACCGGCAGCCCCCATATCCAGCGTATAACGCAGAGCTGAGTTATAGCCATAATCCAGATCGGAAGTGTTGTTGCCGATGATGTATGCCGTGGAAAAATCGAAATTACCGAAAGTGTTCTGATACTGAACGGTACCATCCTGACGGAAGACCTGGACTGCCGTCGGGTCGATATGTCGCGCCTGACGGCCCGTGGAAACGTCGGAGCTGGCAAATACATCCCCAATGTCGGTGAACATAATCAGTCCGGAAGACACACGACCACCCGTTATCTTCCCGTATTCCGACATATCCAGACCTGCCCAGACATAACGAGCGGTCAGACTGTCATTTTCGCCTTCCACGTTATTGGCGTATTCGGCCGAGTTGACCTGGTATTGCGCTAAACCAATCACTGAAACGGTATCATTAACGTACTGACGACCGCTTACGCCCAGACGCCCGTCGAAATCTCCCTGCGTGTCACCGGTTTTCTTATCGGAGATGTTAAAGCCCAGTCGCCCATACAAATCAACGGTAGAACCATCTTTAGCCTTATATATTTCAGCAGCTTGCGTAGAGAAAGTCGTCATCATAACGAGAAGAGAAAGGGCGCAAATTCTTGTGTTCATTATCATCATTCCATTAGCGAATTAATTATTTGTACTTGTCGGTCTGGTGCCGCGGTGGAATAATTGATTATTAATGACTACAACAAAAGGAATAAATTATTCTTTGTTGTTAAATGTGACCAAGTTCATACTCTGAAGGAAGAAGAATCGACAAAAGGAATTTGAATGGAAAGGTGGGTTGCCTTTAGGTCAGTAGAAAGCGATGATCATGCCAGTCTTTTGTGGAGAAACCCCGGTGCTTTACCGTCAAAAATTGATTGAGAACTTGTCGCGCTATACCCCAAACGAGCGCAGGATTGCCGATTTTATCATCAGCAGTCCGGACGCATTGAAAGAGTTGTCTTCGCAGCAGCTTGCTCAGAAACTGGGTATCAGCCAGTCAGCTATTGTGAAGTTCGCGCAGAAACTCGGCCTCCAGGGTTTTACTAAATTCAAAATGGCGCTGGTGGAAGAATGGGGACAACAGGTTTCAGAAAGAAAGCAGCAATCTTCTCATTTGCATAACGATATCAGCAGCCAGGATCCGCTTAACGATGTGGCTCATAAGCTTCTGCATGAGAAGTTGAATGCTCTGAGGAAAACGACGAATAATCTGGATATTCTTGAAGTTGAAAAGGTGATTAACTGTCTTCAGGCCGCCAAACGTATTCATATTGCTGCAATCGGAGGATCATCCCTGGTCGGCAAAGATTTGGCATGGAAACTCATGAAAATTGGTTTTCATATCATCACGGAATACGATAGCCACGTACAGCTGACCATTGCCCAAACGCTGACAGAACAGGATGTACTGATTGCCATCTCCTTTTCCGGCCAGCGTAAAGAGGTTCTGCTGGCCGCTGAAATCGCCAAAAAGAAAGGGGCCGTTGTCGTTGCAATCACGTCGTTGCAAGACAGCGATTTGCGGAAACTGGCAGATTACACCCTTGATACCGTATCGGAAGAACAGCAGTGGCGTAGTTCTACTATCTCATCACGTACAGCTCAACTGTGCGTCACGGATTTGCTGTTTATGGGTTTGCTTCAGCTGAATGAAAGCGAAGGGATGAAAATGATCCAACGCAGTCGGGATGTGGTGGACAAATTAACGTAAAGGCGATGTAAGTTGATGAAGCGTGACTGAGTCACCTTTATCCTCAGAATTGAGAATAAAAATGAAAGCGACCAGGCCTTTCTTTTGATGTTCGATAATTCACGCTGCTTTGAGAATTATCGCAACGAAGGACTTCTGGTCGCAATAAGTTAATTAAAACTTAAAAGTTGAAGAGTACCAGAGCGCTATTCCTAAGGTTGCGTTTTTATCCGTTAATTCTATGCAACGAGTCACTCTGGCGTAATGCAAAGTAACACTCTCTTAGCGAGATGAAAATCAAATGAGGTATTCTAAATTTTAGAATATTTATATATGTCATAGAGCCGGAACAGATAATCACGAAAAACCAACAACAATAATCATAGTTACGCGTCAGGCAGTATGGGCTCATTTCTGACAGGGGTAATTGCTGAAAATGCCTGCTACAGGTAGTTTATAAAGATATGCAGCTTTTCCAATTCTGGTTTTGCAGGCTATAAAAAAACTCACCCCTCTGGCGCAGCCTGTCATACCTTTCAGATCGTTCATGTCTGTTTTTCCAAACCGGATCGGCAAAGAAAAGATCTAAACATGGATTAGGAAATTGCGCCCTGGCGGCATCTGAAAGATTCACCTGTACAAAACCAACCTCATTGCTGAGCCATTCTTCAAAAACATCGAGTATAAAAACTCCCCATTCAGCGGGCGTCACTGATGACGCCTTAACACCCATATCTGTTTCATCAGGCCCCAGGAAGGGAAGGAAGTTTATAAAGTGAACGCCGACATAACGTGTTAAAAATGCGTATATCTCTTCGGCATAGCCCGCGCTGATACTGTTAATGCTCACTCTGGCGTTAAAGAGCAGCTGATAGCGCTGAAGTGCATCAACTGCCAGCATCGTGCGTTGATAGTTTTTTCTATAGGCTTTGCCATAGATTTTTTTCGGACCTTCCAGCGAGATCCAGACAAGAAAATTATGTGCATCGAGTAGCTCAGCCCATTCACTGTCAATAATTAAATAATTTATGTAAATGTCATTTTTAATTATATTACCGGATGGGTGATACTTCTTCTGGATCGCAAGGATTCGTCTGAGAAAGAGGATATTAGTAGCCAGGTAGTCGCAATTTACCCATGAAAACAGAACATCTTCACAGCCCCTCTCCTCAATATTTTCTCTGAAGAAAGTTTCCATAAGTTCATTGCTTTCATACGGGCAATGTCGGGTGACAGTATCACTCCACCTCAGCTGATAGTCTGAATCAGAGAGCATTATCTCGACAGAAAATGACTGACTTGCTGTCGGGTGGGGTAAAGGTGACTCCACGATATTGTTTGTTTTTATCATTATAAATTCCCGTGACTAACGTCAAACATTACGTTCAAAATAATGACCTGAACGTAAGGAGTCTTCATGTATAAGATACGCATACTTGCCGTATTTAGACATAAAACCCAACGGTAACCCTGAGAAAACAATATTCTGAATTATGAAAAGTAGGAGCATGATGCTTCCTTGTTGATATAACAAGAAAACATCATGCTAAAAAATATTAACTTAACGATTCAATTAATAGACCTGTTTCCATTTACTACCATCCGAATACCAGGTTGTATTAGATCCGGCCGGCAGAGTAGTAAATATAGCTCCGTCAGTTTTAATTCCGGTAGTCTGGCTGCCATTAATAGCTATATACACGTGTGCATTTTTATTCGCCGACGAGGGGGTGGGCAGTACAATACTCTTTACGGAGTTAGCCGGCGGGTTAGAAATAATCAACACATTGTTGTTAGTACCCAGCAGGGAGCTAACGACGTCAGCCGTTATCGCTTCACCATTGGACTGCGGTGTATAGGTTGGCGTGCCCGCAGGCGCTGGCCATTGCTGTAAAATAATCGAATAGGCCACGCAATCACCGACTTTAGTACTATTTCCAGCGGCATCCGTTGATTTCGCCTGGAAACTGAATTCCCCCGACCCCTCGAAAACGCTATCGTCCGTTACTGCAAAACTCCAGTTACCACTCGCATCTGCGGTTGTGGTACCCAACACTCCGTATACACGGTCGGCCATACGTAATATGTAAACATTTACCGTCGATCCTGCCTCTGCCGTACCCTCGATAACCACGTTTTCCCCGGTGGTGGTATCGCCCTCGGCGACGACCATTGAGCTATCCATAACGCGGGTCACTTTCGGTGTCGGGATAACGGAATCCAGATTCAGAATAAAGGCATCTGTTGGCAGGGATTCAGGGCTTTCAGGCGTTAACGCCGCCGTTACGGTGAGGGATTGATTACCCTGAACGGTGAGCGGTGAATCGGGTTTTACGCTCCAGTTTCCGCTGTCATCCACGATGGCGCTGCCAACTAATTTGCCATTGCTGTATAACCTGATGGTCGCGTTTTTGTCCGCCGTTCCTGTCAGCACAGGCGAGGCTTCGTTCGTCAGTTGCCCGCTTTGTATCTCACCTACGATGCCTTCTGTAACATCATTCACAGCGGTAATGACCGGAGTCCGGACAGCAACAAATGACACATCCACGCTCTGTTTGTTGCCGCTGATGGTTGCCGTTATCTGACTGATGCCAGGCTCAAGCGTGGTGATATTCGCCGTCACCAGCCCCTGAGCATCCGTCGGGATGACATCCCCTATAACCGCGCCATTGGTTGCGCTGAAGCTGACAAGCGCGTCACTCACAATATTCCCATACGCATCGGTAACGCGGGCCTGAACCTGGTTTGCTTCCACGCCGTCGGACAGTGCGTTGTTTTTGATCACTATAAAATCTTCCGCGGCTACGTGGGCGGTGGCGGCGTCAGTGATAAAGGTCATGGTCTTGCTCTGCGTGCTACCATTGACCGTCGCAGTGAGGGTGGCGACACCCGCTACTGTTGAGGTGACAGGAAGAGTGATCTGACCGGCACTGTCTGTGATGGCCGTTGATGCCACAGTCGCCCCTGTTGCCGTGAAGCTGACGGTTTGATCAGGCACCAGATTATTATTGGCATCCTTCACAATGACCTGAATCTGGTTAGCCTTCACCCCGTTTGCCACAGAGTTATCGGTCAGCACCTTAATGTCGCTGGCAGCGATATTGGCTGTAGCGCTATCGGCAATAAATGTCGTCGCCATTGACTGGCTGTTTCCATTCACTGTCATGGTGACTGTGGTCGTGCCCGCACTGAGGTTTGTCAGCGTTACCGCCACAGAACCGTCTTCCGAAGATGTCCCGCTGGCGGCGATGCTTGCACCATTATCCGCGCTGAAGGATACCACCGCATCTGGCACAACGTTGCCCTGCCCGTCTTTGACTATCGCCTTCACGCTGTTTGTGGCAATGCCATTGGCAATCGCGTTGTCGTCAACCACAACCAATGAGCCGATCGTTGCAGTTGAAGGGTCATTTTTGAAAATCATCTTCACGCTCGTGGTACTGCCGTTAATGGTGGCAGTGATGGTGCTTTCACTGGCAACCGTACTGGTGACCGGCACACTTAACGAACCCTCAGCGTCGGTAACCGCCGTTGCTACAATTTTAGCGCCATTGTCCGCCGTGAAGCTCACGGTCTGGTCCGCCAGCGCATTGCCATTGGCATCGGAAACCGCCAGCTGCACACGGTTGGTCTCCACGCCGTTCGCGACAGCGTTATCTTTCGTAACCGTCATACTGGCTGCGGTGATCTGCGCGGTGCTGCTGTCAGCAGTAAAGATAACCGTAGCGGACTCGCTGTGGCCGTTGACTTGTGCATTGACCACGGTGCTTCCCGCAACCAGGCTGGTTAGCGTCGCGACGGCTTCACCTTGCGTATTGCTGATGCCGGTTACGGTGATCTTCGCGCCGTTATCTGCGCTGAATGCCACTGCAACATCAGGAACAGCATTACCCTGGGCATCGAGAACAATCGCTTTGACACTGTTCGTCGCTGCGCCGTTCGCCAGCGCATTATTATCCATGACGCTCAGCGTACTGACGGTGGCCGTTTCAGCGTCATAGCTGAAGCTCATCGTCACGCTCTGGCTGCTGCCGTTTATTGACGCCGTGACCTTGTGTTCCCCTGCTACGGTACTGGTGACCGGTACCGACAGCGTGCCGTCAGAACCGCTCACGCCAATAGGTGCAATGGTCGCGCCGTTATCTGCTGTAAAGGCCACTGTCTGGTCTGCCAGTGCATTGCCATTGGCATCCGTAACCTTAAGCAGGACTGCGTTGGTTTCCGTGCCGTTGGCCAGGGCGTTGTTCCGGGTGACCGTCAGAGAGCCGCTGGCAATCTGCGCCGTCCCGCTATCCGGTACGAAGTTCACGTTGACTGACTGAGATTGCCCGTTCGCTTCTGCTGTGAACTGGCTTGTTCCTGCTATCAGACTTGTCAGCGATGCGATGTACTCGCCGTTAGCATCCGTTGTGCCTGTTGCCGCCACTTTCGCGCCGTTACTGGCACTCAGGCCCACACTCATATCTGTCGCAAGGTTGCCATTTTCGTCTTTTATCAATACGCGAACGCGGTTCAGGTCTGTACCATTCGCCACAACGTTGTCATTGAGGATCGTGAGTTTGCTGACCGCGGCCGTACTTTTGTCATAGACAAAGTTAACGGTGACATTCTGACTGCTGCCATTTATCGCGGCGGTGACGATACTTGCACCCGCCACGGTGCTGGTGACCGGCAGGCTTAATGCCCCGTCAGCATCCGTCGTCGCCGTTGACGCTATCGTCGCACCATGACTGGCGGTGAAGCTCACGGTCTGGTCCGCCAGCGCATTGCCATTGGCATCGGAAACCGCCAGCTGGACACGGTTGGTCTCCACGCCGTTCGCGACAGCGTTATCTTTCGTTACCGTCATACTGGCTGCGGTGATCTGCGCGGTGCTGTTGTCAGCAGTAAAGATAACCGTAGCGGATTCGCTGTGGCCGTTGACTTGTGCATTAACCACGGTGCTTCCCGCAACCAGGCTGGTTAGCGTCGCGACGGCTTCACCTTGCGTATTGCTGATGCCGGTTACGGTGATCTTCGCGCCGTTATCTGCGCTGAATGCCACTGCAACATCAGGAACAGCATTACCCTGGGCATCGAGAACAATCGCTTTGACACTGTTCGTCGCTGCGCCGTTCGCCAGCGCATTATTATCCATGACGCTCAGCGTACTGACGGTGGCCGTTTCAGCGTCATAGCTGAAGCTCATCGTCACGCTCTGGCTGCTGCCGTTTATTGACGCCGTGACCTTGTGTTCCCCAGCGACGGTACTGGTGACCGGTACCGACAGCGTGCCGTCAGAACCGCTCACGCCACTAGGTGCAATGGTCGCGCCGTTATCTGCCGTAAAGGCCACCGTCTGGTCTGCCAGGGCATTGCCATTGGCATCCGTAACCTTGAGCAGGACCGCGTTGGTTTCCTTGCCGTTCGCCAGTGCGTTGTTCCGGGTGACCGTCAGAGAGCCGCTGGCAATTTGCGCCGTCCCGCTATCCGGTACGAAGTGCACGTTGACTGACTGAGATTGCCCGTTCGCTTCTGCTGTGAACTGGCTTGTTCCGGCTATCAGACTTGTCAGCGATGCGATGTACTCGCCGTTAGCATCCGTTGTGCCTGTTGCCGCCACTTTCGCGCCGTTACTGGCACTCAGGCCCACACTCATATCTGTCGCAAGGTTGCCATTTTCGTCTTTTATCAATACGCGAACGCGGTTCAGGTCTGTACCATTCGCCACAACGTTGTCATTGAGGATCGTGAGTTCGCTGACCGCGGCCGTACTTTTGTCATAGACAAAGTTAACGGTGACATTCTGACTGCTGCCATTAATCGAGGCGGTGATGATACTTGCACCCGCCACGGTGCTGGTGACCGGCAGGCTCAATGCCCCGTCAGCATCCGTCGTCGCCGTTGACGCTATCGTCGCACCATGACTGGCGGTGAAGCTCACGGTCTGGTCCGCCAGCGCATTGCCATTTTCATCGCTGACTCGCAGTATCACCCGGTTGGCCGCCGTTCCATTGGCAGCGGCACCATCATTTAATTTTTTCAGGCTTCCCGAAACAATCAGTGCGGTATGGCTGTCTGCCACAAAGTTGGCATTTACCTGCCGGGTACTGCCATTAACGGTGGCAACAATCACGCTTGTTCCGGCAGTTTTACTGGTCAGGGTTACTGTCACTTTACCGGTGATATCCGTCGTGCCGTTGGCAGCGATGAGAGCATTATTGCTGCCGCTGAAGCTGACCAGTTCATCAGGAACAGGATTCCCGCTGGCATCGGTCACTGTTGCCTGTACGCTGTTGGTGGCAATGCCGTTTGCCACAGCGTCGTTAGTGATCATCACCAGTGAACCTTCAGTGATTTGAGCTGTGTCGCCATCAGCTTCAAAGCTAACGGTAACGCTCTGATGGCTACCGTTAAGGGTGGCGGTAATGACGCTGTCACCCGCAACCGTACTGGTCACAGGCACGATAAGTGTCCCGCTCTCGTCTGTTTTTTTCGTTGCCGGAAGGGTTGCGCCATTACTCGCTGTAAAGCTGACGGTCTGATCACTCAGCGCATTACCAAAGGCATCGGTCACATCGACACGGACACGGTTTTCCATGATGCCGTCTGTGGCGGCGTGATTAACCTCAATGCTCATTGCACCGCTGGCAATCTGCGCTGTTGACGTATCGGCAATGAAGTTCGTCTCCACCGTTTTTATCGCGCCACTGGCTGAACCCGTCACCGTCGAAATCCCGGCGCGGGTATTGGTCAGCGTGGCTACCGCAATGCCGTTGGCGTCAGTCGTTACGCTGGACGTAATGTTGGCGCCGTTATTGGCGGAGAAGCTGACAGGCTCATTCTCAATCGGGTTACCATTTGCATCGCTTATCAGCGCTTGTACGCTGTTTGTTGCGCTGCCGTTGGCTACCGCGTCATCCTGCTTCACGCTCAGTACGCCTGTCAGCGTAGATTTGTCCGCTTTGAACGTCGTACTGATGGTCTGGCTGTGGCTGTTAACGCTGGCCGTCACCAGGCTGTCGCCCGCTTTCTTGCTGGTTAACCCGACAATGACCAGACCTTTGCTATCCGTCGTGCCGCTGGTTTCAATGACTGCACCGTTTCCTGCGCTAAATGTCACCGTCTGCGCCGGTACTGCGTTCCCCTTCGCATCTGTCACTTTGACCTGCACCTGATTGCGGGCGCTGCCATTTGCGACAGAGTCGTTTGTCACGATACTCAGGTCGCCAGACGTAATCGTGGCAGTGCCTGTATCGGCAACAAAGGTGACAGTTTGCTCAAGGGTCTCGCCGCTGTCCGATGTCGCGGTGATCTGGCTGCTCCCTGCGACAAGGCTTGTGAGGTCCGTGCTGGCTTTACCCTCACTGTTTGTCACACTGGTGGCGGTATTCACTGTCGTGCCATTGGTTGCGCTGAAGGTGATGCTTTCACCGGTGACCGGATTATTCCCGGCATCCAGAACCACCAGTTCAATACTGTTGGTGGCGATGCCATTGGCGATAGCCCCGTCTTTGGTCACAGTCAGGGTGCCTTGTGCAGTCATTTTATCGGCGATGAACGTCGTCGTTACCGTCTGGCTTTGACCATTCAGGGTCGCGGTCACTATGCTGTCGCCCGCTTTCAGGCTGGTCAGCCCGGCGGTGGCCAGACCCTGGCTGTTGGTCGTGACGCTGGTATCGATTTTCGCCCCATTATCCGCGGTGAGGCTGACAGTCTGTGCGGGAACAGGATTACCCTGCGCATCCGTCACTTTTACTCTGACCTGATTTTGTACGCTGCCGTTAGCCACGGAGCCGTTCGTTACCACAGACAAATCCCCGGCAACAATGGTCGCCGTACCGGCATCTGCAATAAAGTTAATATTTGCAGTCAACTGCTCGCCGCTTGCCGATTTTGCCGTGACTTTACTGATCCCGGCGACGGTGCTGGTAGCAGTGGTGCTGAGCTTACCGTTTTTATCCGTGACGCCACTGGTGGTAGTGACTTTCGCGTCGTTGGTCGCGCTGAACGTAATGCTTGTCCCCGGAACCGGATTGCCGCCCGCATCCTGAATAGTCAGTTCAACGCTATTGGTCGCCACGCCGTTGGCGACAGCACCGTCCGCTGTGACGTCCAGAGTACCTTCAGCCGTGGCGTTATCGGCAACAAACGTCGTATTGACTGTCTGGCTATGGCTGTTAACGTTTGCCGTCACCAGGCTGTCGCCTGCTTTTTTGCTGGTTAATCCGACAATGACCAGACCGTTGTTGTCCGTCGTGCCGCTGGTTTCAATGACTGCACCGTTTCCTGCGCTAAATGTCACCGTCTGCGCCGGAACTGCATTTCCTTTCGCATCTGTCACTTTGACCTGCACCTGATTGCGGGCGATGCCGTTTGCCACCGAGTCGTTCGTCACGACGCTCAGGTCACCAGACGTAATCGTCGCAGTACTGGTATCTGCGCTGAAGGTGGTGGTTGTATTTAACACCTCACCGCTGGCCGTTTTCGCCGTGACAGTGCTTGCACCGGCAACCGTGCTGGTCAGCGCGGTACTTAACTTACCGGCTTCGTCGGTCACACCGCTTGCGGTGGCAACGACTGCCCCATTAGTCGCGCTGAAGGTGATATTGATCCCTGCAACCGCATTGCCTTGTGCATCTTTTGCTTCGAGCTCAACAACGTTGGTTGCAATACCATTGGCAATCGCATTATCGGCGGGGACACTCAGCTGGCCGCTGGCGGAGGATTTATCCGCAATAAAATTAACCTGGACGTTCTGGCTGCTGCCATTCACCGTTGCCGTTACCGTCACTGCGCCTAGTTTTGTGTGAGTGATCGGAACTTTCACTATCCCCTGCGCGTTAGTCACAGCACTTTGCGTAATCGTGGCTCCGGAGGTGGCGGTAAAGGCGACGGGCATATTAGCAAGCGGATTGTCACTGGCATCCGTGACGAGAGCCTGAACGATAGCCGCAGAAACACCGTCGGCTTTCACATTGTTGGTGATGACAGTGAAATCGCCCGGATTGATGCGTGCGCTGCTTACATCGGGAGTCAGCAGGACAGTGGTGCTTACGCCTTGCAGATTTTTCCCCGCTGTTTGCGCTGTTACGGTGGCGGTGCCAGTCTGAGATCCGCTCAGGGTTGCGGTGTAAACACCCGCAGATGTTTCTTTTACGGCGCTAAGACGAGTGCCGTCCAGACCTGAAACGTTGAAGCCCACACCGGATAAACCGGTAAGCGGTTTATCCTGGCTGTCGTGAACGGTCAGCATCAGCGTGGTGGTTGCCACATCGTTAGCAGCGATGCTTTCCGGAGATGCCGTCAGTGAAGAGTGGGCAGCATCGGCCTGCGAATCTGCAAAATGGATTTTTACTTCACTGCTTTCGCCACCGCGGAGCGTAGCAACGACTCCGGCCTCGCCGGAAACTGCACTGACAACATCAAGCGGCGTATTACCACTCGCATCCGAGATAACCTGCTTGGTCGCTTTACTGTTATCTGCCAGAGTCACTGTCAGTGAGACCGGTTCACCTTGCAGCGGTTTTTTATGGTCATCAACTACGTGGAATACCACGTTCACCGGGGATACGCCGTCCGGCGCCGCATTGTCACCGTTAACGGTCACATCATTGCCAAAATGCGCCTGCGGTGGCAACACTTCAACGGTCAGATGAGACGGTTTTGATTTATTCCCTTTGCTACCTTCCGCGACAGCGGTAAGCACATAGGTGTTCAGAATCCGACTTGCATCGCTGGATCGTATTCCACTTTTATGAGTCGATGCAGCCTGCGCTTCCTGAGTCACTTTCCAGGCCGGAAGCGTCAGTTCGAAGTGTCGGGAATCAATTGTTTTGATGGTGCCACCGGCCTGCAGATAACTACTGCCACTCCAGGCAATATTTTTCAGACCATATTTGCTGTTGACCTGAGCGGTCAGAGTCTGCTTACTTTGGCTTTCTCCCTGCAACTTCTCGGGAGCCAGATGCATCTTAATGACCTGCTGTTTGCGGTATTCGAGAACAATATTATTGTTACGCTCAACCAGATCATAGCGGCTGCGGGCGAGCTTACGCATGGCATCCACGGCCGCAGGAGAGGCATTTTGTTCCCAGGATTGATCGATTTGATAAGTCAGAGCCATGCTCAGGTTGAAATCATTTTTACCTGATTTGCCCATTTTTTGTTCGGCACTGAGGGACAGCATCGGGATAGGGGTATAATTCACGCCGACTGTGACGGCGTACGGATCTTCCTGAAGATCATCGCTACCAAACAGTGCTACCGCGTCGCCATAATATTGTTCATACATTAACTTACCGCCAAGCTGCGGATAAGCAGGCAAGAAAGCATTAACCTGGAGATCGAAACCGTTTGCCGGACGCTCGTCGTAATCTTCAAGATCGCGCGAATCATGCCAGCCGGAGAGGCGCTGATAACCATTAGCGGACATCTTCAGATAATCCATCCAAAGTTCTCCCCCTAATCCAAGACGGGTGTTATGTCCGGTAATATCATTATCAAAGAATGCATTGGTGCCGATCATCCACGTGTCGTCAGGGAAGAAGCGCACCCCCGCTCCGACGTTGATCGTTGTCCGGCTATCTTTACGACGCGCCCCCAGCTGGCTGAACAATATATTTCGCGGGGAGTCGTAAAGGGGGACCAGCATATCGAGGCTGCTTTCACTCAGAGAAAAGTCATTCCCCAGGTTGATTTGCGATCGCACGGTGCCAAACTGGCTAAGCCAACCTTCAACCGTGCTGTTAACGGCACTTCCGGCCTGACTGCGCGCATAATCTGACAACGCTTCGGAGGAACTACGATCCTCGTTCGAAAATGTGCTCCCGATAGCAATCGCACCGGAGGCAAGATGTTGGTCAAAAGGATTTTTACCTTCAGTC
Organism: Rahnella bruchi; assembly: GCF_003614975.1. Classification (GTDB taxonomy): domain Bacteria; phylum Pseudomonadota; class Gammaproteobacteria; order Enterobacterales; family Enterobacteriaceae; genus Rahnella; species Rahnella bruchi. Next base: position 31,004 of record NZ_QZWI01000022.1, read on the forward strand.
GTTGCCGGCGCAGAGGGCAGCATGTGCTCTTGCGAGGCGATGGCCGGAAAAGCGATTGCAAGGCCAGAGATAGGCGGAATAAGCTGGAGATAAATACAGACCCAGGTAATCAGTTTTTTTCGTAATGAGGGTGAGTTTTTATCATCTGAGAAATTCATGTCTATCCTTGGCATTGTTTCTTAAAAAATAAATAAACGGAGGCTTGGCACGTTCAATGACCTACAATGATCCATAATATGATCTGCAATTGACAGTTATTTAAATAATGGAAAATGCTTATTTAAGCCTGAAGTGTAAGTAACTCACTATAAATACAAAATATTTAAAGGTTTTAAATAATCGATTTAAATTTATTGAATGCGTGCCTGCCGCACATTAATGTATTCACTAATGTCAGGTCTTGTATGAGATTTGAACAGATTTCCATGATGAGAAAACGGGGGCTAACATCGTTTACCAAACGAAGTTTTAAGTATATCAATATGTTAAATATGAAGTTTTTTTATGGATTTAAAATCGGTCTTTTGCCCGCTCATTTGCAGAAATCCATTGCCGGTAAATCGATAATGGTCAGAGAATAAGTCGTGGAGTATTTAAATTTAATTTAAAATATATCCGATCATAATTTAACAAAATACAGCTCTGGAGTATTTCACTATCAGGCATATTGAGAATGCAAATCAGAAGTGTTCTGGCCACGATTTTTTATATTACATTCCAGTTTGGCAATTTCACGGCCGTGGAAATTAGCGTATTAGACAAGGTTTGTGAAGTGGGATTTCATTATTACCATAAAGATTAATCACTGCATGAATTATATCCCCGCATAGGAAATCCACAATTTGTTAAGCTGAAGGGACTTCTTATCTGGAGTGACAGAATCTGAAGTTGTTATTTAGGGATCCTGTTGAATTGTATATAGACCTGCTGATCCAGTCCCCTCTTTGCGATGAAGACGATAATCCTCACCAAAAATGCTCTCACAAATCTGCGCACTTCTCCTTTGCTCTGTGAGCATCTTTTTCAATTTCTAACTTTATATAATGGGACTTATATAAAGTTAGCCTTCAAAAGACGGAGCGGGTAATCTATACAGCAGTGACAGTGGGAGATGATTTTCACCGCGAATTTATGCAGATATCGCTACGTGAAATCTGTAAGGTAACGCCCCTGCATCTTTATCAGAATCGACGTAGCGTTGTCAGAATTCAGGAGTTCGCTTTTAAAGCTATTTATGGGCAAATTATCACCCACTCACCAGATACTGCCTGTTATTCAGGCGGAGGAAGAGGTTCTGGCCAGGCTCAAGGAGTTTGTTCAGGACAAGGAGGCATTTTCACCCAATACCTGGCGACAGCTGATGAGCGTTATGCGGATCTGTCATCGGTGGTCGGCAGAGAATCGCCGTCAGTTTTTGCCTATGCTTCCGGCAGACCTTCGTGACTATTTGAACTGGTTGCAGGAGAATGGCCGGGCCTCTTCAACCGTCTCAACGCATGGTTCTTTAATTTCCATGTTACACCGTAACGCTGGCCTCACCCCTCCTAACACCTCACCGCTGGTATTCCGCGCTGTCAAAAGGATAAATCGTGTTGCGGTTGTCACGGGGGAACGAACGGGTCAGGCGGTGCCTTTCCGTCTTGAAAATCTTCTAGAGCTCGATGCGTTATGGTCTGACTCGAAATTGCTTCGCCAAAAACGGGACCTTGCATTTCTTCATGTTGCTTACAGCACGCTGCTGCGTATCAGCGAATTAGCCCGCCTCCGGGTTCGTGACATCTCCCGGGCGTCCGATGGCCGAATCATCCTCAATGTCAGTTATACCAAAACCATTGTTCAGACAGGCGGCCTGATTAAATCTCTTAGCTCGCAGTCCTCACGGCGATTGTCTGAATGGTTATCGGTGGCAGGTATCAGCACCGAACCCGATGCTTTTCTCTTTTGTCCGGTACACCGCTCGGGGAACGCGACTCTCTCCATCACCCGTCCGTTGAGCACGCCAGCGATAGAATTTATTTTTTCTACGGCCTGGCATACGGTTGGCGTTTCTGAAACCATCACCCCAAATAAAGGGCGCTATACGCGATGGACCGGCCACAGTGCCCGTGTCGGCGCTGCTCAGGATATGGCGGGCCGTGGCTACGCTGTTGCCCAGATTATGCAGGAAGGGACATGGAAAAAGCCTGAGACACTGATGCGTTATATCCGTAATCTGCAGGCACATGAAGGGGCGATGGTCGATCTGATGGAAAGGAATAGTAAATAAAGCACGCAGAAATTAATAATTCATACTTAATAAATATTAATTACCATCTTCTTTCTCCGCGATGGCATTAAGGCTCACGGAGCATGCCCGTAAGCCATAGCCAGCAGTCTCAGGCTCATTTCGCCATTGCCTTCTCGTTCTTCGTTCGCAATTTTTTCGCCCGACTTTCAAGTAGCAAATAACACACAAGAGCGAGCAGCAACGGCAGGAAGTAGTAGAGCAGGCGATAGGCCAGCAGTGCGGCGATAATCGTGCCCTGCGAAGTATGTTCACCCGCCAGCAGCGCGATAAACACCGCTTCCAGCACACCGATCCCCGCAGGAATATGCACAATCACCCCGGCGATACTGCTGACCAACAGCACACCCAGTACAAAGAAATAGTTCACATCCTGACCCAGCAGCAGCCAGATAATCGCCCCCATTGCCATCCAGTTAGCGCTTGAAATTACCATCTGGGCCAGCGCGAATTTAAACGACGGCAGCACAAGCTTTTGCCCCTTAACCGTCATATGGCGGTGTTTAGCAAAGGCGCAGAACCACACGTAAACCGCCACCATCGCCAGCAGCCCAATGCCTACAATGCGCAATGTGCTGGCGTCGATATACCAGTGCGAAGGCAGTTCGACGACACCGGCGGTGAAGATGATTCCACCCAGCAAAATATAGCCAAGCCAGTTAGTGGTTATGCTCAGCGAGAAAATGCGGGTGATCGTGCCGCCGGGCAGACCCAGCCGCGAGTAAAGCCGGTATCGCATGCCAATGCCGCCAACCCAGGTACTGAGCGTGAGATTAAAGGCGTAGCAGATAAATGACACCAGCATCACCTGACGTGCCGCGAGTTTGTGTCCGCAATAAGCGCGTGCGAGCAGGTCATAACAGCCATACAGGAGATAGCTAAGGATCACCAGCGCCACAGACATCAACAGTGACGTGCGGTTGTAATGACGAATGACCTTCCACACGTCTTCCCAGTTGACCGTGCGGGCATAAACCACCAGCAGTACGGCTATGGCGATAAAGAAAATACCGGTGAGGATTTTTTTCGCCAGACGCCACTTTGGATGCGATGTGGACATCAGGGTTTCACCTCCGATTTCTCTGACGTCACCCGATCCTGCGTTTCAATTTCGGGCTGTACGGGCGCTGTTACCAGAGAAAGCCTTGGCGTGTGTGCCGGTAGCCAGCCGACCATTGCCGGGAATTTACGCAGGAAGTGGAAAACGACCACGTTTTTCGCCAGGTTCCACCAGGTGCGTTTCGGGGCCATGGTTTCATCCACACGCTGGCAGTCATTAGCGATAATGCCGTTGAGATTTTCACGCAGCGTCTGGTTAAACGTGCGGTCATGGATAATGAGATTGGCCTCAAGGTTGAGCGACAAGCTCAGCGGATCGAGATTGCTCGAGCCGACCGTCGCCCAGTGAGCGTCCATCAGCGCGACTTTGCCGTGCAGCGGACGACGCCGATATTCATAGACCTGCACCCCGCCTTTCAGCAGATAGTTGTACAGTAGTTCCGCACCGACTTTGACAATCGGCATATCCGGTTCCCCCTGCACAATGAGCTTCACCCTTACCCCACGGCGGGCCGCATTACGCATGGCGTGCAGCAGACGGTAGCCAGGAAAGAAATAGGCGTTGGCGATAATCACTTCACGCTTGGCGCTGGAGAGCATTTTCAGATAGTGGCGCTCAATGTCATCACTGTGATCGTCGTTATCCCGCCAGACAAACAGCGCCTGCGCCTCGCCGGGATGACGATTTTCGGCCGCATGATAGCGGCGACGTTGCTGCCACCATCGGCGGGTTTGTGCATGGTCGGGCAGATTTTCCAACTCAAATTTTAAAATGTCATCCACCACCGGGCCTTCTACCCGCACGGCGTAGTCCTGTTTGGCCTCGGGGCCGTAGTCGGACATGTGCTCGGCGGAGTAATTAATCCCGCCGACAAATGCCAACTTATTGTCGATGACAACAATTTTACGGTGCATACGCCGGAACAAATTGGTTCGCATACCAAACAGTGGCCGCCGTGGATCGTAATAGCGAAAAGCGACGCCTGCCGAAGTCAGTTCGCTGACGAAATCATCGCTCAGGCCATGCGAGCCATACCCGTCGAGCAGCACCTGAACGTCGACACCGCGCAGTGCGGCGCGCAGGAGCACCGCATGCAAACGGCGACCCACGTTATCTTCAAACCAGATAAAAGTTTCGAGAATCACTTTACTCTGAGCGTTATCAATAGCGTCAAATAATGCCGGATAATATTCGTCGCCATTTTCCAGAAGCTGGATGTGATTCCCTTCCTGCCATGCTGTTTTCATAGGTGGATCTCCGCGCTTAACGGGGCATGATCGGACAGATGACGCCAGTTACGCAGCGGCAGCGCGGCGGGCGTGCTGGCATTGGCATTTTTCACGTAGATTCTGTCAAGACGCAGTAGCGGCATACTGACCGGGAAAGTGCGCGCCGGTCGACCTTTCGCACGGGTGAAAATCTCATCCAGGCCCGCCCGCATTTTAAGCGGATGGTTGGCCTTTTGCCGCCAGTCGTTGAAATCACCCGCGACCAGCACCGGTTCTCCCTCCGGGAAAGCGTTAACCCACTCGGCAAGTATGTTGAGCTGCGCCTGACGGTGCGCTTCGCGCAGGCCAAGATGTACGCAAATCACATGGACAGGAAAATCCAGCTGGGGAGGCACAATGCGGCAGTACAACAGACCCCGGTTCTCACTACCCGCAACCGACACGTCGCGATTCTCATAATGTTCAATGGGATAGCGAGATAGCACGGCGTTACCGTGATGACCTTCAGGGTAAACCGCGTTGCGCCCGTAGGCAAAATCGTTCCACGTGGTGTCAGCAAGAAACTCGTAATGGGTTTTGTCCGGCCAGTTTTCAACCTGCAACGAATGCACTTCATGCGCGCCCATCACTTCCTGCAGGCAGACGATATCGGCGCTGACGGTGCGTACCGCGTCGCGCAACTCGGGTAAAATGAAGCGTTTATTAAACGCATTGAAGCCCTTATGTGTATTAATCGTCAGTAGCTTTAACGAAAAGTGCCGGGTGTTTTGGGTCATTTACTCTCCTGCCAGTGTCACTATCTTGATGAAAATAAAGTATAGTTTCTGTCACGAAAAGCGGAGCAGTTATGGATTTTTCCCAAAAGTCCGGTCTTTCAGGGCTGCGCTTTCCGCGCAACTTTGCAGATGCAGCCGGGATAAGGCAGGTCGTGGTTATGCCATTTCTCAGATTGCGCAAAACAACAAATCTAAAATCAGAGTGTTACAAATAGCACACTTCATACTTGTGAAATAGTACATCTATTTGAGCAGACGTTTGATGTTCATATCGATGTCATTCTGAATGGATTTCTGCGTTTCGGAAGTGATCTGTTCCCGGAACATATCCTTCGCTAAGTTTGCAAAACCGGCCGCCGCATCGCAGATTTTCTCTATGATCAAACTTGCCTGAATTGGCGTTAATTCTGCTTCTTCCTTTGCAAGAGTCAGGATGTGTTTTCGGTCAATTTCCAGCGCCTCTCCCATGACATCCATTTGATGATAACCCCCTGGGCCTTCGCAATACGTGACATCGTATGCTGGAGCCAGTGTCCATTTGCCGTCAGGCGACATCAGATATGAGAAGTTTTTTGGATGATCATCGCGGTTATTGAACGCAATGTTGAAAACTACACGCTCAAAAGCCAGCACCTTCTCACGGGCATCATTGGTGCACATCTGCGTCGCGCGCAGGAAATTCGTATAGTCGAGTGCGCCAGGGGACTGGTAATTGGCACCTGTGAAAGCGGCAAGGCTTTGCATGGGCACCCTCATCCCCTTTTCCCGGTCAAAGCGTTTTGTGGCGAATGCCGCCTGGCCATCAGGCAGACTGAAATACTGTGTGTCTGGCGTCTGGATGCCGCATATACGCAGGCATTGCGAATAAACCGCTTCGATGGCGCACACTTCCGGATGCTCTTGCTTTGCCGGAAACTTAATCAGCCAGTTTTCCAGCCCTGCCGCAGGCCGGGTCGTGAATGTGCCTGAAAGCGGATCACGGGAAAGCAGCGCTTTCGGTCGGGCACCCTGAGGCGATCCCCCCATTTGCAGTAACCGCTGCAAAAACGCCCCGCCTTCGCCATCGAGAACTTCCTGAACTTCAGAGGCAAGTTGTGTAAGCGGAATGTCTTCTTTTAAAGCCGATGCTTCAGGTTGTGCTGGCTGGAATGACATCGCCCCCATGGCGTTGGCACCAATATAGGTTAACCTTTCCAGTGGCCCGATCCGGGCGACACTCAAACCCCGCTGTTTGAACAAACGATCCATCAAAAGCATCCCCCAGCCATCGGGGAGAGAATCATAAACTGGCCCGGGTAAACCTAACTGATGTTGTGGAAAATCTTGTCTTAGTTTTCCACCGCGCAACGGTAAGGTGTACGCAGACAATTCCAGACCTTTTCGTAATGCCTCATCGCTGTATTCGAACATGATGAGCGGACGACCTGTAAGAGCGGTTGAGGACACAAGTGTTCCCCACAGCCAGTGTTCACCCCAGCCCTCATAGTACACATCGATTTTATTCGGCATCGTCAGTTCTCTTCCTGATTCGTTGGCGTTTTAAGCTTTTTTCATACTTAAGGATGTCATCCAGAGTGTCCACCTTCGGCTTGAAAAGGGCCTCCAGCTCCCTGAACCGACCCAGCACCATCGCAACTCTCACTACATTTTCAAACCCGACATTCTTCCCTGATTCAAGATTCGACACGGTGTTCACACCGATACCGGCACGGGCAGCGACTTCGGCCTGAGTCATCTGCTGCGAAAGCCTTTCCTTGCGCAGCCGGTCGCAGAGCAGTTTAACAACCTCGCCAGGCTTGGTAAGACTTAAATCCATCATGCAGTGTGTTATCCACGATAAAAGCGTTTAATACACTCTATTATAGAGTTAAGTTTTTTTATGGCAATGTCATTAAGACCCTAAATTTGGGATTTATCAGGCATTAAAGAAGATAATTCATGCTATAGAAGAGTTATCAGGCCAGGCTGGCATCCTTCCTGGGCTGAAGGACGAGCCTTAACGAGTCAGTGTGTAACAGGTGATTGATCTTAAGTTGCGTAACGTTTGTCCGGAAACCTCAAAGACAGGCATTAGTTAACCGGAAGAAAACTGCGTTCAACAATTGCACCCTCAGTAGGTACCACTTCGAGTTCATCATTTTGCAGATGTACATTGTCTGGCAGATTTAAGCTGTCTACCGTGATCGTATTGACCCGCCAGGGGGTCATATAGCTGACCAAAAGATCACCGTCGTCATTTGTTTTCGCACCAAACTGATTATAAAAACTGACTCCGGCGGTGTGCGGTACTCGTACCAGTGCGGCGGTATCCCCCAGTTGCTGACCGAACGTGACCCCTTTGCTGTAAACCAAAACACTGCCACTCACATCCGCATGATAGACACCCTCGGTACTGTTGCGTGTCACACCAAAATTGGCTTCACCCGTATTGTATTGGTACCCCGTCGTGGCTTCTAACTCATCGTCACCATGGATCGTGTGTTTTGCTGTCACGTCATACGTCAGACTGTAGTCATCCATTGCTGCACCGTAGAGATTAACACCGTTACTGTTTTTATCCCGGCTGGACAGATCGGCCAGATATCCGATATTTGGCGTTTGGCTTCCCATTGAAAAGGGAATGCTAATGCTAAAACCGAAGACAGATTCTGTCGGGTCGTCCAGATCCCTTTCTCTGCCGGCATACATGCTTATATCCATGTCGTTAAAGCGGGTGTCTACATTAAGCGTGAGACTTTGATGACTGCCATGCCGCATCCGCGAGCGCGTCCAGTCCCAGCTCAGGCTCAGCGTGGAGTCTTCGCTAAAGTTCTGATTTACCTCGAACTGTCCCCGGACTGCGCGCCGTACGGTGTCATCATCCCAGCCGTAACGTAACGAATCAGCACGATCTATTTTCTCTTCCATAGTCCGGTACTGACTACCGTGTGGCCAGGCCTGTAGCTGAGCGTTGAGGTGTGTCTGGGTAGTTAAAAAAGCTTTCGAATAGCGAAGCCGCCACACCGTTCCGCTATTGTTTTCACCTTTCTGGCGATAGCGTGCTGCACTGAAATCAACAGAAAGTGCGCCGAGCGCATAGAGATCTTTACCCAGCCCGACAACCTGACTTGCATAGTTTTCCCCTTGCTGCCCCCCGGCATACAGCGTCAAACCTGGCCCCGCTCCCCAGGAAAAAGTGGACTGTATGAAGCGATCCTTGTCGCTATCATTACCGGTATAAGGTTGAAATCGTCCTGCAACCAACTCATAACTGACTATATTTTCACCGGTAAGGTTCGGCATGACGGACCACGGTATAATTCGGGTTTTCTCGGTGCCATCATCCTCCTGAATGGTGATTTCCAGATCACCCTGCGGATCGGGCGGGTAAAAATCTTTAATCGAAAAAGAGCCTGCCGGCACGTGGATACGGTACACGCGCAGTCCGTTTTGATGAATCGTGACTTCTGCGTCAGTGTGCGCGTAGCCATTAATCCAGGGTGAGGAAGGCCGCCAGCGATCGGGAAACATTGCCTGATTGCTGGCTAATGAGATACCGCGAAAGCTGAGAGCCTCAAACATTGCCGCCGAGGTTGTCCCGTCACCCAGGGTGAAGCGGGAACGCATCGACTGAATACTGCGCCACAAAGAATAGGAACGGGTGTAAGAACCCTGGTCTCCTGTCTGCTCGTGCCAGAAGGTATTCTGATAGCGTAAACGCCACGCGCCAACATTCAGGCCGCTATCCAGATTGAGAGAAGCATCATTCCCGAGTGTATCCCACTGACTTTTCGTATTCAGGTGGTCCAGGTCAACACGGTAATTTGTAAAAAATGCATTGATACCGTCGTCCCAACGGCTGGTTACTACGCCATTTTGCTGAGGAATGATGGTGTTTTTGGGGAACAGCAGTGTCAGAAGACCCGCAGATTTACTGTACCAGAACTGAAAATGAAACTGCGTTGCTGACTTGCGGGTCAGGCATCCTGCTGCATTCCAGGCAAGACGTGAAACGATCTCTTTACGTACCCCCCACTCTTCCAGCAATGAATGGGTCAGGCAGGGGTAATCTCCGCTGATATCCAGAGATATAGCGCCTTTATAAGTGTTATTGAAAATAATAAATGTTTTATCCGCAGCGTGGGCTGGCCGGACAAAAAACCAGGAGAGGAGAACAATAAACAGAGGGATATGTCGCACAGGTTAGGGGCAAAAAACCGCTAAGCGAAGACAGGTTTTCCTGACTCCGCTTAGCAGATTTATTACTACTGCAGACGAGCGAGTTTAGCGCGAGCCTGATTCAGGTCCTGCTGTACTTCACGGACATCATTCTGTTTTTCAACCAGTTTACGCTGGTATTTAGAGATTTTCTGACGGTCACCGCGAGCCTGGGCCTTGTTCAAATCGGCCTGCACTTCGTTGACGTCTTTTGTTTTCTCAGCCAGTTTCTTCTCAAGCTTCGAGACATCCTTCTGGGCATCAGAGAGATTGTTGTTGTGATTATTATTGTTGTTATTGTTGTGATTGTTGTTGTCGTTGCAGTGTGCCGTCACTTCAGCCAGACCCTTTTTCAGGCCCGCAACTTTGTTGGTGTTGCCATACTTCTGAGCAATCGAGATTTGTTTTTCCAGTGAAGCACGCTTTGATGCGCAGTTGTCTGATGCGTGAGCAGCGGTGAAGAAACCTGTCGCCATGATCAGAGTTAAAGCTGTTGTTAATTTTTTCATTGTCGATCTCCTTGGTCAGTTACATGCCCAATACCGGGGCCCTAATTTCTGAACAAAGTGTAAAATCACGCAGTGGCGTTTACGACGCGTCCGCTTCCTCATTTTCGTGTAGGACTGTCTCCAGCTTCTGTAGGCTTACTTTCAGCGTTTCACAAAGATAAATCAGCGCGCTTTCCAGTTCCGCCAGCTCAGGCTGCGTGATTCGTTGTTCGAGCCGGATGCACAGCGCCTCAATCTCGGGAACACCCAGTAACTGCAACCCACCCCGCAAGCGATGAAGTTTTGATGGCAATTCCTGCTGGTTCATCCCATTGCTTTGTGCGAACCAGCGGAGCATCTCTTCCAGTTCGTTAATTTGCAGGGTAAGAAAAATGCGGCCATTTTTACCTTCCAGCAACGCGGCGGGTAAGTTAATTTTGGGCGGGTCATTTGTGAATGTCAGACTCTGAATACCATCGGTTAATTGCTCTAAAGTGATGGGTTTAAACAGACATCCATCCATTCCTGCGGCAATAGCCGCCAGGCGCGTGTTGTCACGGGCATCAGCCGTAACGCCGAGCAAACGGATGTCGGGATAATGCTGGTGAATGTGGGTGGCAAGCTCAAAACCGTCCATTTCCGGCATATTGCAGTCAGTAACGATCAGATCAGCGTGATGATGTTCAAGATGCGCGATTAACGCTTTTGCGCTGGCAAAGCTGGTTGCATGATGTCCAAGGTGAATAAGTTGATGTTCAAGCAGCATTCTTCCTGCACTGTTATCGTCGACGATGAACACCTGCAAGTGGTAAGGCCGGAAGACTTCTGCTGGAGAGTTACCGGCAAGGGTATCAATTGCTGCGGGCAAAAGAGGCAAGCACAAATGAACGGTGACCTGCGTTCCTTGCAGTGGCTGGCTTTGCAACACCATTTCCCCTCCCATCTTTTCGATGAGCTTTCGGCAAATGTACAACCCCAGGCCGCTCCCCTCGCCAGTTCGCTTATTCTCGCCCTGAGAAAATCGCTCGAAGAGCCCCTTTTGAACGTCAGGCGAAATTCCTTTGCCGGTATCTTGCACATCGATCTGCAGGTTTATCCTGTTGTCAGTCTCTGCCAGATGGTGAATCGCCCTGAGCGTTACACTACCGGAAGGCGTGAACTTAATGGCGTTACCGAGTAAGTTTGAAATGATTTGCCGCAGACGAAGAGGATCGACGAACACGTCATCTTTCAGCTCGCTGTCCATTTCCAGATTAAACTTCAGCCCTTTTTGCGCCGCCACCCCCTCAAAGAGCAAGGCAATGGATTCAAGCAGGGTAAGTAGTGGTGTTCTGCAAGGATAAAGCGTCAATTTCCCTGCCTCAATGCGCGACACATCCAGGATATTACCAATCAGCGACAGCAAAGATTGCCCTCCCTGCCAGGCTGCCTGAATGCGTTTCTGATTATCTTCTATATCGTGAGGGCGTTTCATAACCAGTTCAATCAGGCCAATGATGGCACTGACCGGCGTCCTCAATTCATGACTCATTGTTGCGATGAAGTGGCTTTTGATCTCATTCGCATTATCAGAGACGATTTTAGATTTTTTTAATATTTTCATCCTGCGTTGCAATACGACTAAATACCAGCAACTGAGCGCCGACAGCCCCATAAATATTACAGCCAGAGAAATCCACAATGCTTTGTGATCAATAAAAAGATTAGTCGCCGATACCAGATGTTGATTGATGCTGCCGCTATTGCGAGTGATGGCGTGAAATTCTTCGGGAGGAATATTAATAAGTGCTTTGTTCAGAATGGTTAACAATGGGTACAAGTCTTGTGAGACGCCCAATGAAAAACGCATGGGTGCGGTATCTACGCTGCCGAGGATTTCTAATCCAGAAAATTCATCGGCACTTAACCAGTCATTGGCCACCAGAAGAGGGACAAGCATGATGTCACAATGCCCCTGCAGCACACACATAAGACCTGTTCTCCAGGTGTCCGTTCTGATGACATTCCCGTCATCATGCATTTGCAGCCAGTCTTTAGGCCGCTGATCGCGAAGTGCGACAATGTGTGGGGCCCGCATATTCATTCGGGCATTTTTTTTGCCTACCATGACCCAGGAGTTGTAAAGCCAGGTCCGGGTCGTCAAAAGATTATGCTGCCATATATTTTTCTGAATCGCTCCGGCAACAAGATCACTTTCTCCGTTCTCGACTGCCTTCAGGGCAGCATCAAAATTCGGATAGGGTTTAATCTCAAAATGAAAACCGGTGCGTAATCTTAATGCGGTAAGGAGGTCCGCCATAATACCGTGGAGCTGACCAGCTGCGTTAATCCACGAAATAGGACTATTGCCTTCAATCACTGCAACGCGAATTTTAGGATGGTCTTCAATCCACTTATGCTCAAGAGGGGTGTATGCGGGACGCTGCTCACTCAGCGAAAGGGGAAATCCTCCATTCCAGCGTCTGTGAATTTCTACTGAGACATTGTCGGGTAAGGCTTCAAGTATTTTATTGATAACCTCAATCCAGGGCTTATTCTGCGGTAATGCCGCAAAAGCAAAACCGACAGCCTTAAAGGAACGATCAACAGGTCGGGTGGAAAGATTGCTGAAATTCGACTGGCTTATCAGATATTGCGTTGTGGTCACATCGCAGATAAAAACGTCGATATGCCGGAACATCAGCGCTTCTAAGGCAAGACGGTTGGAGGAAAATGTTGCTAACTGCGCGCCGGGGAACTGTTCCAGAATAGCTTTGCTGTTGAATTGAGGGCATATTGCAATCCGCCGCGTATGCTGATGGGAGGGCGAATCAATATTCTCAACCTCTACTGGCGTATTAATACTATAAGGTCTGCTCAGCACCATATGCTTATCGAGCTGACTTTGGCCTGCCTGAGCGATTAAATCTGCTTTGCCATTCACCAGTGCAGACATTGCATCATGGTAACTGGGGTAGCGAAGAACCTCGATATTGATATTGAGATTTTCAGCAATTAACCCCAAAAAATCGGCATTGATGCCACCGTAATCGTTTAATCCGGTCGTGATGTCATAAGGCGGGGACATAGGTAGCCAGACTGCAAGCCGCAACTGGCGATGTTCACGCACCCAGCGCCACTGTTCTCCACTTAAACCAGGGTTTTCGAGAGTAAATTTACTGCGGGCCAGCAACTGTAATTCATTCTCTGAGGCGAAAGCCTGCCCGAAAAAAATACTCATTACGTACCAGACAATCATCCACCACCTTAACATGCTCATATGTCCTCAAGCAGATTCATAAGGATATCAAGGCTTTTAACATTACACTTTTCCAGCATTCTGACTTTATAAGTACTGATCGTCTTATGGCTGAGGAGCAATATATCGGCAATTTGCTTATTTGTTTTTCCTCGCCTGAGATACTGCAAAACAGTCAATTCCCGGTCAGACAAGCGGGATAGCAAATTATCCTGAGGTTGTGGTGATTGTAATTTTTGGCGGATAAACCCCATCACTTCTGCCGGGAAAAAATGATAATTTGCGAGGATTAAACGGCAAATAGGATCCAGTTCTTCGAGATCAATATTTTTATTTACAAAGCCATCAGCCCCGGCCTCTAACGTTCGCTGAGCATACACTTCGGCGGATTGGTTGGTATAAATCAGGATTTTAAGGTTCGGGAAATGTTGTTTAATACGAGGTAACATGTCAAGGCCGTCACTTCCATTCAACTCAAGATCCAGCAGGAGCAGGTCGGGTGTGCTTTGGTGTATTTGTTGGAGTAATCTGTCTCCATTAGAGCTGGTTACACAAAAATCGCCTTTGTTCTCAAGCGTAATTTTTAGTGCGAAACAAATTGCAGGGTGATCGTCGACAAGTAAAATCGGAATCATAATGTTTTGTTTACGCCTGTCAATTTATTGTCTGTAATGCAGATACTATACAAATTTATTTTATAATGTACCTTTCCTTTGCAACGCAGTATAAATTGGTTTTTTATTTAAAAAATAGAATGTCAAATTTAATAAAATGAATTTGTGTGCGCGGCATAATAGTAGCGTCATGTTTTTGTTGATGTGACTGAATAATCAGGAGGCTAAACTTACATCCAAAATAGAATTATTTGGTGACCAGAAGGGAGAATTGACAAGCAACGTGCTGATGGAACGCTTACGGGGGAGTCTGAAACATGAGTAGCTGCAGCTTGTGCCACAGCCTGTCCGTGCGATGTGAACAAAGTACTGAGAAAAAAGTGCCCTGCTTAACCTGGGAAATCTATTCATCTGAGGTTCTTAAATCAGGACACAGGAGACTCAGTAATGTCCGGTCACAGCCGCCGCAGTAAGAGGATGGTCAGAACCTGCAATAACCATCGTGCGGGCGACAGGATGTGCACCATTACCATTCGTCGCTGCGGCCATTGCTACAGGATGGTCGGATGAAGCGATTGCAGCACCGCGGGCAACAGGGTGTGCTCCATTACCACTGGTCGCTGCCGCCATGGCAACAGGATGGTCGGATGTAGCCACAACAGTTGCTCTGGCGATCGGATGATAATGAGCAAATGCCGGGAGACTAACGGCCGCAATGGTTAATGCCAGAATGATTCTTTTCATCATATTACCTCTAAAAACTAAGAACATTATTTACAGCATGGAACGACAATTAACGTATCTGTTTCGGTCAGATTCCAATGCGTAGCAAAACCTCATCTAGGAAGTTCAATTTTCACACGCCATCATCAATGCATATCAAATAGTTTAAAAGTATATTTTTGTTTATATTTAAATTTATATAAAATAACTGGCATCGGATTGTCGTTGTTTTTCAATTTCGACCCAATGATTGATGTTATGACATAGTGACTATGTCTCTGGAGCAGATAGCTACGCCGCGACAGCTCCTTTTTATTAGTCACCCTAAAATGAGTGCATTCATTTTGTATTTTTAACATCGATCCATAATCCTCTGTCATCCCATTAAAATGCAGAGTTTATGTTTTTATTGTGATCGCGATCACTCAAATATCCCTAATGGCTTTAATTCGCACTAACCTGACCAATTCCACTAATAGGTAATGGCTATCCTTTTTAGTTATGTGATTATTCTACTCTGGTTTCAATTTTAACCTGCAAGCGGCTGTCACTCTGGTTTTTTAAATATATGAAATTGCATTTTTTAAAAAGTATTTTACCCGTAAAGTCTGGAGGATTGCTTGGGAGTAATTTTCACTTAATTCTCAAGTGTGATAAAACAAAAAAGGGCTATATCCAATGCACCAATGCAGGTATCAAAAAATAATTAGGGAGAAGAGAATGAATAAAGTCGTTCTATCCAGTGTTGTTTTGTTATTTATGTCACCACAATTTTCTTTGGCGGCCACCAATAATCAAATGACGCAAGATAATGGCGCCCCTGTTGGGGACAATCAAAATTCACAAACTGCCGGACCCGCAGGTCCAACTTTATTGCAGGATGCCCATCTGCTGCAGAAACTCCAGCGGTTTGACCGCGAGCGGACACCTGAACGGGTTGTGCACGCCCGTGGAACAGGAGTCTTTGGGGAGTTCAAAGCAGAAAAGAACATTTCGAACTTAACGGTCGCGAAGGTCTTTAGTGCGGGCACCACAACGCCTGTGTTTGTTCGCTTTTCAACGGTTATCCATCCGAAGGGGTCACCAGAAGAATTGCGCGATCCGCATGGTTTTGCCATGAAATTTTATACCTCTGAAGGTAACTGGGATTTAGTGGGATTAAGTGAACCCATATTCTTTATCCGCGATGCGATGAAGTTCCCCGACATGATTCATTCGCTCAAGCCCTCTCCTGTTACCAATGTGCAGGACCCGAACAGGTACTATGACTTTTTCAGTCATCAGCCTGAAAGCACGCATATGTTGACGCGTATTTTTTCGTATCAGGGTATCCCGTCGTCCTATCGTAAAATGGATGGTTTTGGCGTACATGCCTTTAAGTTTGTAAACGATAAAGGCGAAGTGACCTATGTTAAATTCCATTTCAAAAGCCGTCAGGGTGTCGCCGGTTATAGTGGCACGCAGGCTAAAGAACAGCAGGCGAAAGATTTCAATAATCTGACTAACGATCTGTATAACACCATTAAGGCCGGTAAATATCCGGTCTGGGATTTATATATAAAAACGCTTAAGCCGGCGCAGCTTAATAATTTCAAGTTCAATCCCCTGGATGACACAAAAGAGTGGCTCAACGTCCCTGAAACTAAAATAGGCACACTGACGTTGAATAAAGTACCTGACAATTTCTTTGAAACCACGGAGCAAGTCGCATTCGACCCGTCTAACCTCATTCCCGGAATAGAAGCATCGGAAGACAGAATGTTACAAGGGAGGCTTTTCTCCTATGCGGATACGCATATGTACCGCCTCGGGGCAAATTATCAAAATATTCCAGTTAACCGCCCGAAAGTCGAGGTGCGAAATTATAACCAGGATGGCAGTGGTCATCAGGGCATGACCTCCGGGGATGTGAATTATCAGCCTTCAGTAGCTGACAACGCCGTGAAGGATAATCCGGCATACAAAAAAACCACCCCAACACTCGAAGGCACGGTGCAACAAGCAATCATTGCGAAAACGGACAACTTTGAGCAAGCCGGTATTTATTACCGCTCAATGACTCCGCAACAGCAAAACGATCTTATTGACGATCTGGGCAATGACTTAATGCAAGTTAAGAACGAGCAGGTACGACACACAATGCTGAGCTATTTTTATCGGGCCGATGCGGAATATGGAAAACGTCTTGCTGAACATACAAAAGACGATCTTGCGATGATTCAAAAAATGGCAGAAAAATTAACCGATTAAATAAGGAGCCTGCCTGCGTAAACAGGCAGGATATAACGATGAAGATAATTAAATGCGCCGTGTGCTTTTGCTTTCTTTTATTTATTCACTCAGCAATGGCGAAATTAACTCCCGGAGTCATTGATGCGGCACGCTACGGAGAGGTTAACATCCTCAAAAAAGCAGTTGCCTCCGGTTTTGATATTAATCAAACAGACGATCATGGATACACTTTGCTGATATTAGCGACCTATCATGGCCAATATGACACCGCCAAATATCTGTTATCACAAGGCGCTGATCCGTCATTGCTGGATAACCACGGTAGAAGTGCACTGATGGGCGCCGCATATAAAGGCGACATTAACGCTGCAAAAGTCATTCTTAGCGATCCCCGGACGAACATCAATCAGCAAAATGAGGTTGGCCAGACTGCGGCTATGTATGCCGCCCTCTTTGGACACAAGGCGTTCCTGACCTACATGCTAAAACAAGGTGCTGACCTCAGCCTTTCGGATAAGCAAGGGAACAGTGCGGCAACGCTGGCAAAACAGCAGGGTAATACGTCGTTGTCCGACTGGATCACCTCGCAGAGCAAATGAGCCAATGAGAGCCGGGGCCTGCTGAACAATACAGACGCGTACCGTGAATAAGGTTTACGTTGCATGGATGATAAGTGATATACACCTGTCATTCAGCAAAAGTTACATTTATTCAATAAGAAAATCATTAGCCTTCGACCATGAAATTAAAAAGTATTCTTTACCTCATTATCTCAATAAATCCGCTCGCCCCGCCTTAATTATTATCATCTTTAAATTCCTGGTCGAAGTGATGTTATAAGTAAGTTGTGATTATATTAAACACATTAGGATTTGATTTTTAGATATTTCTATTTCGTTAATTACAGGATGATACAGGTTAGACTGCTTGGGATTCATTTCAGAATTGCTCTGTGGCTTAAGCCGCATAATATATTTCAGGAAATTTAACTCAGGTATTTATATGATGAAGAGAAATAACCCTCTGCCTCTGTCAGCCGCGCTGAATGAGAGCGAACTGGTGCCAGCGCTACAAGAACAAACGTTGGCGAATCATTATTCTCAGCCATTAAATGAAAACGAAGCAGATACCACTGCGCCAATTCCGCCAGTAATTAACTGGGCCTATGATAACGTCGGAAAAGAAACAGGCTATACCTTTAATGGTGACACGACAGATGATACTACACCGATGCTGCTAGGCTATGCTGAGGCGGGTGCTATCGTGAAAATTTATGATGGTAGCCTATTGATAGGTTCTACGCTCGCAGACCGGCATGGCAGCTGGAGCTTTACAACACCCGTGCTTAGCAAGGATATGCATTCACTTACATCAACTGCGACAGATGCTGCAGGAAATGTCAGTGCACACTCCACGACTTTATCCATCAATGTCGACATCCCGGATGATGCCTCAAACGTAATACCTGTTATTAATCATGCTATTGATAATTTTGGCGATTCCACAGGTACGCTGGTAAACAACAGTACAACTGATGACGCCACGCCTTTATTGCAGGGTTCGGCTGAAGCTGACAGCATTGTCCTTGTTTCCGTCTGGAGTGATGGATATGGCCACTTATTGGGCAGCACGCTCGCTGACAGCCACGGAAACTGGACATATGATCCGGCATCATCATCCGCATGGGCTCAACGTGACGGAACCTATACCTTTTCAGTCACCAGTGAGGATGCTGAAGGTCACAGCAGCATGGCCAGTAATCGATTCACTTTGAATATCCAGAGCCCGGATACGACAGTGCCGGATACTCCTGATATCAACTGGTTTTACGATAATGCAGGGAGCAGCAAAGGATATAACTTTTACAATGATACTACTGACGATACGACACCAACGCTTATCGGTTCTGCAGAGGCAGGAAGTATTGTTCAAATTTATAATGGAAGCCATTTGATAGGCTCTACCGTTGCAGACGCGTCCGGGGGGTGGGATTACACCACACCGCCTCAGGATGATGGAGTAAATTCATTCACGGTCACTGCAACGGATAGTGCAGGTAACATCAGCGCACATTCAGAAAATTTTGTGATCAATATTGTTAGCCCTGCTCCTGAAGTCTCAGGTATTAAATATTACTTAGACGACTCAGGAGATAGTCATCATTATTATTATAGTGATACAACTTCAGAGGATACCACCCCTACATTATTTGGTCAGGAAGCACATCAAAGCATCATTAGTATTTATGACGGGAGTCTCCTCATCGGTTCTGTGAGTACTGACACCCTGGGTTCATGGCATTACACAACATCAGCACTGGATACGGGGTCGCACGACTTTACGATAACCACAAGCTTTGATGGTCATACGAGTTCTCATTCTGCAGATTTCCTGATAAATATTGAAACACCCGCTGCTTCCGATGAAAATATTATCAGTGGACAGGATGATGGAATTTATCTTGGGTCGGCTATCAATCTGCAAAATGGGGAGCAGGATACCCTTAATATATCGCTGGGTGATGTTTTTAACCACGCCAGTCCGGATATTTTTGTTGATGATGGCAACCGACAGCTCGCCATTGCAGGTGATGCTAATGATACGGTTAATTTTGAAGTGGGGAATATTAATAACTGGCATGATATGGGGGAAACTACGTCAGGTGGCATCACTTACGACATTTATCAAAATGCGAATGCTCATACCGATTTTCTTATCCAGCATGGGACTGAACTGCACCTGGTGATGTAGTTCTATGATTTTCTGCGAGTGTAGTGGCCATTTAAATCCGACCACTACATTCGTATTTTTCAGAGAAGTTATTTATGGTTTTCTGCATACCCGAGAATAACGTATTTTGCCGAACTGTGCCGCTGATGATGCATTGTTACTAAAGGAGTTTTAGCCACACATTAATAAGATCCATCCCTATTATTTTTCTGGAAAGAACTCTTCTATATTCTGCTGTTCTATTGCTGTCTGCACATCTTTACCTTACCCACAGCGGGTAACTGGCTGAGTGATATCACCTTTCCCGTTTTTGGGTTCCGGGCGCTCCACTGCACAACTGGGATGCACTGACACATCATTCAATCATAAGGATAACAGACACCTATGTCTGACTCTTTACATAATAATGTCTTGCTGGCAGCACAGCTGGCCAGCCTTCCCCTCGACGGTAACGGCGGGCTTATTCCCACCCCGGCCGAATCTGGCATAGCGCGCATTGATTCCGCAAACGATAACCAGGGCCTGCACACCGGAGATATCGGACAGTTTGGCTACACTGATGACCTGACCCCGACCCTCGGGGGTATGCAGGAAGACTTCACCGCTGGCCTGGAAATCACCATTTTCTGTAACACACAGGCCATCGGTACCGCGATTATCGGTAATGACGGGCGCTGGTCCTTCACCCCGGACATTCCGCTTGAGTCTGACCACGAATATATCTTCAACACCGTCGTAACGGACTCCGCGACCAGCAACTTTCTGATTTCCCTGCCTTACACCCTGTACACCACAGAGCAAAACGGGGATCTGCCCCCGGATATCACACTCGACTCCGCAGTGGATAATGTCGTTGGCTATAAAGGCTTCACCGGTGCCCTGCACAGCGGTGATCTAACCAACGACAGCCGTCCGGACTTGTCCGGCCACGCCAATGCCGGCGCTCTGGTCAACATCTACGACAACGGCGAGCTGATGGGTTCGACCACGGCGAACGGTCAGGGTATCTGGACCTATAAGAGTGCCGAGCTGAGCGACGGGGTGCATTATCTGAGCGCCTCGGTGTTTACCGCAGCCGGAGAAAGCCACCGTTCCGCGTCGTTTGGTATCACAGTGGATACGCACGTTGAAAAGCCGTTTATTGTGACAGCAACGGACAACACCGGACTGCATACAGGTTTTGTGGCCAACGGGGGAGTAACGGATGACAGCCGTCCGGTCCTGAACGGCCACGCTGAGGCGGGCGCCCGCGTGGATATCCACGTCGTGGGCCCGAACGG
The DNA here is from genome assembly GCF_003614975.1 of Rahnella bruchi. GTDB lineage: Bacteria > Pseudomonadota > Gammaproteobacteria > Enterobacterales > Enterobacteriaceae > Rahnella > Rahnella bruchi. Next base: position 51,855 of record NZ_QZWI01000022.1, read on the forward strand.
CAAGGAGCTGTATTTCGAGACGGTGCATGCCGATGAGAATGGAGAGTGGACGTATCAGCCCCAAGCCTTCACCAGCTACGGGACGTATTCTTTCGGCATCAGTTCCGTGGATGCGGTCGGGAACGCCTGGTATGACTTCGGTGATAAATTTAGTGTGAACTATGTTGGCAGCAATGCCGACGGCGCCGTGCTTCCGGCCATCACCGGAATCACTGACGATGTGGGCGTACATACGGGCAATATCCCTGACGGCGGCAAAACGGATGACAAAGCGCCGGCTCTGCACGGTACGGGAGAGCCGGGCGATATCGTCACTCTGACGATGCACAGCGATTCCAAAGGAAGAACCTATCATATTGCCACTCTCGAAGTCGGCAAAGATGGCACCTGGAGCTACCAGTTCCATGGCACACAGGCGATGCTGAATGGCAATAACATCTTCCACATCACGACCCAGGATGTCGAAGGGAATACGGTAAGCGGCAGCACCTACACGGTGGACCTGGTGGGCTCAAACCAGGACGTTGAGCGTCCGGACGCCCCTGTTATTATCGAATACTTCGACAATGTGGGTGACGCGAGCGGTGAATTCAAAAATGGTACCACCACAGATGACACCACGCCTACGCTGAAGGGACATGCACAAGCAGGCAGCGTGGTGAATATTTACGAAGGCAGTTCACTCCTGGGCTCCGCCACTGCAGACAAAGACGGGGACTGGAACTTTACGCCGTCGGCGCGTACTGAGGGAAAACACACCTTCACGGCAACGGCGACGGATGCAGCCGGTTATGCCAGCGACACCTCAGCAGACTTCGTGATTTACATTGATGCGCCCGATTCTACGCCGCCGGATGCGCCGGCTATCGACAATTACTATGATGATGTCGGGACATCAAAAGGTTACGACAATAACGGCGGCACTACAGATGACACCACGCCACGCCTGAACGGCCATGCCGAAGCCAACAGCATTGTAAAAGTGTATGACGGCAGTTCACTGCTGGGCTCGACTACCGCCGACAGCGATGGAGACTGGAGTTACACGCCGTCTGCGCGCGGTGAAGGGGAACACACCTTCACGGCCACGGCGACGGATGCAGCCGGTAACGCCAGCGGGCATTCCGGTAACTTTGTGGTGAATGTAGAAACCTCCAGCAGCGGGAGTGAAAACTTCGACGAATTATCTATATGGTCCGCAAGGATAACCGGAGAATTCAAGCTGGAGTCAGGACTTACGATCTCAGATGTTAGCAATATAGGGAGTACCTATATAACTAACGCATGGAAATGGGTTGATTTTTTCCGGGATCCCACTAATGAGAACTCTCTTTATATTGATTATTCTGAGGTGAAAGTAAGTTTAAGCGGTGGTGGTGCTGAAACTGTAAAACTGGATGTGAGCGCTCAGGAATACTTCGATGTGAATAATAGAGTCAGCTATTATAATTCAGAAGGTGAATTACTTGGCACTCAGGTTCCTGCGGTACAACCCTGGTCTTGTCTCTTTAATCTGGATCATATGATGTTTACTGCCCCGGTTGGTGAGAAAATATCCTATTTTATTATTTCATCACCTACTGATTGCTGTGGCATTTTGGTCGATAATATCGAATGGGGTGCGAGGGATAATCTGGCTGCAAACTATATCGCAGAAAAGTCAGCTGTTGACGAAGTCAATCATCCACTAATACTTTCACAGGTCATGACAGAAAGTAATCATTCGGTAGTGCATGCAGACCTGACAAATAACCAACAGGATAAACTGCACCTGGTATTGAATGACATCCTGAGCGAAGCCCATACTAATCTGTTTATTCAGGATGGCCATAAGCAGTTAGCCATTACCGGTGACCAGGGAGATGTGGTTGAGCTCAAAGTGGACGATCTTGCCCATAACACCTGGCAGGACGCAGGTGGTGTGACATCAGGCGGGATTCAATATGAGGTCTATCAGCATACCGGCGGTGATGTAGAACTGCTGGTTCAGCACGGTCTGGAACTGCATCAGGTCGCGTAAGCTTTTGGTGTTGTAACCTAATCGGGTCCCTGGCTCTTGTCAGGGACTTTTATAAGGTGGTCATTTTTGGAAGAGGAAATTATTTTACGTTAAGAGAATTATTTGAATACTCATGTAAGAAACTGATTACTTTGATACCCTGAGCCTCTCATCTGATTAAAAGAGTAATACCCTGCTGTTATTAACTTAAACGAATTTCAGTAAAAAACGCAACGGTTTTATATTCAAAATGTATTGCCATAGGCGTCCCAGGTCCACAACGCCCGCCTGTGATAAGATAGCGAGTGTAATTATCAATATTGACAATGAAATTACTATCATCAGGCGCACAATGTTTTTTTGCATTTTAATTTGCTGAGTGTCGCGGATATCTTCTTTTTCATGAGCAACAATAGTTGAAATAGCCTTTCCCTCGATAAAGTAACGTTCATCTTTCAATGACAAATCTTCTGTGATTACAAGAGACTGCAAAATAAGCTTGATTTTGCGGCGGAATTCTTCATTGCGAATGTGCTTATACCAAAGTTTTCCGTACAATAAGTCAATTACTTCATTTTCGGAAATACCACTGATTACCTGTGAAGGAGCTTGTCTTATATATTGAGTTAACAACAAATCAAGTAACATTATCCTGTCACGACTTCGCACCTCTTTTCTGGATATAAGTGCAGATGAGAGTAGCCCTTTAGTACGGCTAATAAAGTTTTTAACGTATGCAATTCTTGTATAATAATGCAATGAAAAGAGAGTGATAGAATTAAATCGCAACGGCCCGTGGCGACGAAAATGAATAATTTCTTCCTGCATGGCCAACAGCTCTTGCGCGGGAACCGTCACGTATTCTGACCAACTATGCAGAACAGGGTCCCATTTCCCTAGTGTAACGACATTCTCATTATACCCGACCAGATTGTATCGAAAGCCATTAACATCTAAAAAATAGACATCATAATAATCGTAAGGATTTCCATTGGTTACGGAGAAACGTGTAAATAGTGGCAGTTTGTTCTTCCATAACTTTATTTTCAATCTGACGAAGTATTTTTTCAACATGACAACCCCTGTTAATAATTATAGGACTAACGTGCTGAATTAAAAATACGGATTAATTTAATCTAAATTTACCCTCATGATGAGTTTAGCTTAAGAATAGCTAAATTATCGTCAAAAAAGGGGTGTGGCCAGAGATCAGTTTTCCCGGCGGTTTCTTTACTGGACATCAATTAGCAAAAGGACGTGGGTCAGAGGGCGGCATGTATGCCACCCTCTCTGGACACAGAACATGGAAAGGTGCTGACCTCATCCTCCCGGATAATCGATATGTCTGCACCCTGTTGGCTGCTTTTAATTGTACCCTTTCATTTAGTGCCCTGCTGCCGGTGCTCCCGGTGCACCAGAACGACTAAAAGGTGGCCGCGTGAACCAGATCACCACAATCAGCGCCATAAAGCCCCAGCCTAATATCCAGAAGTAGTCGATGGTCGACATCATGTAGGCTTGCTGCTCGATGGTTTTATCGATTAACGCCATATGTTGCTGCGAGGCGCCTCCCAACTTGTCAATATAATCCACCGCTGCCGGGTTATACGTGGAGACGCTCTCCGTCAGATTGGCATGGTGAAACACTTCCCTGCGTGACCAGATCCAGGTCGTCAGCGACGAGGCGAACGACCCACCCAGTACGCGGAAGAACGTCGCCAGACCGGAACCCTCGGCGATTTCTGCACCGTTAAGATTCGACAAGACGATGGTGGTAATCGGCATAAAGAAGAACGCCACGCCAATCCCCATGAACAACTGCACTTCTGCGATGGTGCGGAAATCGACATCCGTGTTGAACTGCGCACGGATGAGACAGGATGCCCCCATGGTCAGGAATGACAGTGAAGCAAGAATGCGCAGATCCACTTTGTTGGCATAGCGGCCAATAATCGGCGTCATCATTAACGGCAGCACGCCCATCGGTGCCGCGGCGAGCCCCGCCCAAATCGCCGTGTAGCCCATCTGCGTTTGCAGCCACTGTGGCAGAATAATGTTGATGGCGAAGAACGCGGCGTAACCCAGCGTCAGCGAGAGCGTACCAATGGCAAAGTTGCGCTCTTTGAACAGGCGAAGGTTAACAATCGGATGACGTTCCCCCAGTTCCCAGATCACAAACGACACCAGTGAAATCACGGAAATTACCGTCATGACGATGATTTGCGTTGAGGCAAACCAGTCGAGGTCGTTGCCCTTATCCAGAACAACCTGTAACAACCCAACGCCCATCACCAGCATCGCGATGCCGATATAGTCAATTGGCACATGACTGGTCGTTTCTTCACGGGCACGCATCTGGGTCCAGACCACGAGAGCGGCAAAAATGCCGATGGGCACATTGATGTAGAAGATCCATGGCCATGAATAGTTATCGGTGATCCAGCCGCCGGTAATAGGCCCGACGATAGGTGCAACCACCGTCACCATCGACAGTAACGCCAGGGCCATGCTGCGCTTGAGCGGCGGGAAGATCACCAGCAACAACGTCTGACACATCGGGAACATCGGGCCTGCGAAGAAGCCTTGCAGGGCGCGGAAGATAATCAGCTCGGTCATGCTGTGGGCGAAACCGCACAGGAATGACGTCAGGGTGAACATCACTACTGAACCGATGAACAGCTTTAACTGCCCGAACCGACGGGTAAACCAGCCGGTCAGCGGCAGCGCGATGGCGTTACACACCGCAAACGAGGTGATCACCCAGGTTCCCTGATCTGCACTGACGCCGAGGTTACCGGCAATCGTCGGCAACGCCACGTTGGCGATGGTGGAATCCAGCACCTGCATAAATGTCGCCAGCGAAAGTGCGAGCACCGCCAGCCACATGCTGGGCGGCGTATACGCGGCCTTATCTTGCATAACGTCTCTCTTAGCGGCTGCCTGCGGCTACCGTTTTGCTGTTGTCATGAAGGATTTTAGCCACCAGCTTATCCGCCTCGGCCAGCGGGTTCTGATACACGTCCGTGGTGAATCTCGGGGTGCTAACGGCTTGCTGCGGCAGCAGGTGACCACCGTCGTCACGGATATCAACGCGAACGTTCATCGATAGGCCAACGCGCAGCGGGTGCTTCTGCATATTTTGTGGATCGAGCGTGATGCGTACCGGCAGGCGCTGGACAATCTTGATCCAGTTACCGCTGGCGTTCTGGGCTGGCAGCAGAGAGAACGCGCTGCCGGTGCCGATACCCAGGCTTTCGATAGTGCCGTGGTATTCCACGTTGTCACCGTAGAGATCTGCATTGAGCGTGACTTTTTGTCCCAGGCGCATGGTGCTCATCTGGCTTTCTTTGAAGTTGGCATCCACCCACACTTCGCGAAGCGGCACGATGGCCAGCAATGTGGTACCGGAATCCACACGCATACCCAGCTGCACGGCGCGTTTAGCAACATAGCCGCTAACCGGTGCGACGATGGTGGTACGGGCGTTGTCCAGAAAGCGCTGGCGCAGTGTGGCGACTGCACTTTTAATTTCCGGATGGCTGTCAATAACAGTGTCATCAACCATCGCGGTGTTGGTACGTAATGCTTCCTGCGCGGAGGCTAAATCGCTCTGCGCGCTGGTGACTGCATCACGATAGTGGGATAAGTCTTCCGCGGCGATAGCACCGGAAGCGAAAATTTTCTGACGGCGGGCATAGTCATTCTGCGCCGTTTGCAACGCAACTTTTTTGGCCGCAACCTGGGCACGATAGTTATCCGCCGTGCTGTACAGTCCGCGAACCTGACGAACGGTGTTAGCCAGGTTGGCTTCCGCCTGTTGCAGGGCGATTTCGGTATCGCTCGGATCAAGCAGGACTAAAGGCTGGCCCTTCTCGACGAAGTCGCCTTCATCTACCGTTACCTGAGTCACCGTGCCGCCAATCTGTGGCGTCAACGTTACCTGATTGCCGTTGACGTACGCATCGTCAGTAGATTCATAGAAACGGGCGTAGAGCAAATACCACGCAAGAATGCCCCCGGCGGCCAGCACCAGAATCAGAAGCAAAATAAGAAAATTACGTTTGCGCTTACTGCCGCGCTCGACGTGTTGTGCCGGTGTGGTTTCCATCTTGTGATGACCTTTATTAAAAACGTTAGCGATGAGGTGCGGTGATCTCGTCCGGGAGCATTTTTGTAATCAGCTCGACCAGTGAACGGGATTCCCCGGGAGTAAGGCGTGCGGTGAGTTTGCCGATGATTGAGTCCTGCGCATCTTTCTCAAAACGATCACATAGGGCCTGGCCTTTATCACAGAGCGTCAGAATGATCTGGCGTTTATCCTGCGGATTAGGGGTGCGTGCAATCAGTTCCCGCTTCACCATCCGGTCGACCATGCGGCTCATGGCACCCGCATCCATCACCAGGTTTTTGCTGATTTCAACGGGGCTTGTCCAGCCTTTATGGATACTAATCAACACTTTGAACTGTGGGGCTGTGATGTCCGCATCGGAAAAGTACTGGCTAATGAGCTGGTCTTTGAACTGATTCGCGAGGTGGATAAGCAAGCCAAGATGAAATTTATCGTCGGTATGAGCTGTACTATTGAGCATAATAATTGCCTGGTCATTAATTGCAAATGAAACTACTGACTGGGCATCTATTTGTCAAGATTGTGTCAGGTTTAGCGCACTTTTTGTCAGATTGGGATCCCGGCAGGTGTTCGCTTTTTTCGTCGGTCAATCAGGAATCAAAAATCTTCTGCCTCGCAGGTGGGGAATGTTGGTTAAGGGTTCTTCGGCAAGAATGGCAGACGCAAAAATTCATCCGTAGAGAGCTATGCTAAAAATAAGAGATTTGATTTTTTGATCTGAACTTGAGTAAAAACACTTATCAGTGAAAAGGTTGCAATGATTATTACCGATATCAGTGAGGCTATATTCTCTTATTGGTTTAACCGGTGCAGTTAAGGTATGAATCGATTTATTTATTTGTAAGAATATGTATATATAATTTTATCTTTGATATGTCATTAATTCCCCCTTGCGGGGGGTGGAACACCTGAAAAGGATGAGGTGATGAAATTTAGTGATAAAAACAATCACATCATTTTACGTCGAGTTATTATATTATAACCCGACATCACATTGACTCTACGTTAATGTTGCCATTTTGTTACATAGCATGCAAGTGGATCATTATATATGGACGTAACAGGTAGTTCACTAATTTCAGCATTCAGGATTCATGTCAAAGACACACCAGATAAAGCAGCCGTGAAATATAACGGCAGACAAACGACTTATAAACAACTTAATGAATTGTCTGAAAATATTGCCAGTTTCATTTCACAAAAAATACCTTTTCATGATAATCCCACATCAATATTATTTTGCCTTGAAAGAAACGATGTGACTATTGCTGTGATTCTTGCCTGCGTAAAACTTGGCATTACCTATATTCCTTTTGATCCCCTCAATCCTGATGAACGCTTGCAATATATTATTGAAGACTGTCACCCTGCTATAGTTATCACCACCAAAAAAAATGCGCAGAGGCAAAATAGTTACCCGGAGATATATATCGAGGATGTCCCGCCCGCTACAGCAGAAATACTTCCTGCTTTGCCAGAAACATCGGGGCCGGGAGCGACATATATTATGTATACCTCCGGGTCGACCGGAAAACCCAAGGGCGTTGTTATTCCGCAGGAGGGGATTCTCCGCCTGGTGCTCAATGCCAAACCCTTTCAGTTTTCATCTGACGCCATTATTGCGCAATGCGGGAATATTGCTTTTGATGCATCAACTCTGGAAGTTTGGGGGGCGTTGCTTAATGGTGCCACGCTGGTTGTTATCCCTTATGAAACGGTAATTGACAGTGAAGCGCTGGCTATTTTTCTGCGCGAAGAAAAAATCACTGACGCGTGGTTTACAGTGGCACTCTTCAACCAGCTGGTAACGGAAAACCCGGGTGTTTTTGGCACGCTTAACAATGTGTTGACCGGCGGTGATGCGCTAAATCCCAGTATGATCCATGCTGTCCTGTGCTCCGATACGCCTCCGGGTGCGCTTTGGAATGGCTACGGTCCGACAGAAAATACGGTATTTACTACACTGCATCGAATCACTCCGGAGGACGCGACACGAGGCAGTATTCCTATTGGAGTACCGATCACAGGAACTCAATGTTATGTGCTTGATTCGAAACGCGAGCCCGTCATGCCGGGAGATGAGGGGGAGCTATATACCAGTGGTGCAGGGCTGGCGACGGGGTATCTGAACCAGCCTGAAAAAACCGCCGAAGCATTTTTCCCCAATCCTTTTTATAGCCTTGAAATGCAGCAGACCCCGCAATCAGCGAGTGCACGAATGTATAAAACCGGCGACCGCGTGAAAATGCTTGCAGATGGCACCTTAGATTTTCTGGGCCGGGTGGATAATCAGGTGAAAATTCGCGGGTTTCGTCTGGAGCCTGCAGAAGTAGAACATCAGCTCTGCCAAATTGCTGGTGTGGAGTTGGCTATTGTGACGGTAACTGAACACCTCGGGCAGAAAAAACTCGCTGCGTGGTGTAAAAGCACCCGGAAAGCCAGTGAGATCCTGCAAATATTCCGCAAGCAGGTACCGGCTTATATGGTGCCTTCTTATCTTCAGGTAGTGGAAAAATTCCCACTGACGGCAAACGGTAAGATTGATAAACGTAACCTCCCTGCCCCGCAGTACATCAATGACCAGGCGACGCCGCCGCAGACAGCCACAGAGATTTGGGTGAGTAAAGTCTGGCAATTACTGCTCTCCTTGCCCCATCCCGCAGGTCGTGAGGATAACTTCTCTTCTCTTGGTGGCCATTCGCTCCTGGTCGTTAAACTTAAACAAAAAATTCAAACTGACCTGAACAAAAGCGTTTCACTAACCGATCTCTTCAACTTTTCTACGCTGGCCGAGATGGCTGCGCATATCGATGCGCTGCCAGCACAAAGTGGTGTTATCAAAATTGAGCGACAACGTTCCGGTGAAAAAATCGCGCTCTCAAACGAACAGGTTCGTTTGTGGTTGATTTGTAACCGTGAACCACAATTACCTCACTATTCTATCCCCATGGCATTTCAACTTTCAGGTGAACTTGATCCTGGCCGGCTGGCACAAGCACTGGATGCTCTATGCCAGCGGCATGAAAGCCTGCGAACGCGTATTTTCATTAGTGAAGGGATACCCTGGCAACAAGTAGCAGAAATATCTCCTGAGCTGATTCTGGACGAAGCAAAGGATGAATATACGCTGCGGGAAAAACTCAGTCAGGAGGTTCAACGGCCGTTCACTTTTGGGAATGACCCGTTGCTGCGTATGGTGCTTTACCATGTCCCTCACAGCCCCTGGTTACTCTTTATTAATATCCACCACATCATTACTGATGGCTGGTCGATGGGTATTTTTTTCCGTGAGCTTTCGGCACTCTACGCTCAGGATGAAGCGCTTCCGGCACTGGATTGCCAATTTATAGATTATTGCGCCTGGCAGCAGCAGTTGGATCATACTGCTGACCTGGCCTGGTGGCAGCAACAGCTGAACGGGGTATCGCCCCAACAACTTCCCGTCAGCGTTAAGTCAGCAGTGGGAGCCATCACCCGCACTAAAATCATCCCCGCAGCACTTCATCGCCAGCTAAACGAAGTCGCTATTCAGTGTAATACAGGACTATTCAATATCCTCTGCTCGGCTCTGGCAATTCTGCTATCACGGCTTTGCAACCAGCAGGACATCACGATATCCACCATCTGGGCAAACCGTCAGCATCCCTGGGTGGCAGAACAGATCGGTTTCTTCGTGAATACTTTAGTTCTGAGAATGCAAGTCGAGCCTGAACTCCCGCTAATCCATTGGCTTAAAAACAACCACATCCTGATTACGGAAGGTTTTCAGCATGGGGCTGCACCTTTAAGCGAAGTCCTTGCTCAGAGTGGAATTCCCTCTAACGGTAATCAGCATCCCTTGTGTTCAGTAATGTTAGTGCTGCAAAACACGGAGGGTGGCGATGGCAAGGGACTTCAGCTGGCTGGCTGTCATACGAAACCTTACCCATTGCCGGAAGAACAGGCGAAATGCGATCTTCTTTTCAATATTGTTCCTGAGCCTGATGGCGAGTTGCGCCTCGAGACCTCCTTTCGCGAGGGAGCCTGGTCCGAAGCATTGATGGAAAGTCTGCTGGATTATTATCAGCAGCTTATGGTCAATATGACGGAGCATCTCCAGCAGTCCGTGGCCCGTGTAATGGATATTGGTGACGAGATGCGCCGCCAGCAGCTACTCTCCTGGGCTCCGGAAAAAAGAAAGCGGCACACGGGATCGGTACTGACGTTTTTCAATCAACAGGTTCAAATCAGACCTGATGCACCGGCTGTAAGTGATTTTGAAAGACAATTCAGCTATCGCGAGCTGGATGCGCGAGCTGACATTTTGGCCAGGCAGCTGCAAAACCGAGAGGGAAATTTGTACGGTAAACGTGTGGTTTTTGCACTCGACCGCACCTCTGACACCGTTGCTCTGATCATCGCACTCCTGAAACTTGGCGCAATATATGTGCCTTTTGACCCTGAACATCCTGATGACCGTCTTCTCTATATCCTGAAAGATTGTGCCGCTACCTGCCTGATCACTGAGTCCAGATATCGACACCGACAAACGCTCCGTCCGGAATATGACATGGCGGATCTGCTGGTTGCGCCGGTCGTGGGGACGATGCCAGTGTGTGCGGTCTCGCAGCTAGCGGACGAAGTGGCTTATATCATGTACACCTCCGGTTCGACGGGTGAACCAAAAGGTGTCGAAGTTCTCCACCAGGGGATCTTGCGTCTGGTTATTGATGCCGCTCCGTACCAGGTAAGCCAAAATGCGGTGATGGCGCAGGCGGGAAATATTGCTTTCGATGCCTCAACCCTTGAAATCTGGGGGGCATTACTCAATGGCGCCCACCTGATAGTCATTCCCTACCACACGGTCATTGACAGCCAGGCACTACCGGCAACACTGGCTAAATACCAGATTACTGATGCCTGGTTTACCGTGGCGCTTTTCAATCAGCTTGCCAGTGAAGATCCTTCAGCCTTTGGTTGTCTTGAACATCTGTTGATCGGTGGTGATGCGCTGAACCCGGCTATTGTCGCTTCAGTGCTGGCATCTGATGCGCCCCCGGCCCATATCTGGAATGGTTATGGCCCCACGGAGAATACGACCTTTACTACCCTTCACCCGATCACGATTGAGGATTGTCAAAAAGATGCCATCCCGATCGGACGTCCCATTGCCGGCACAGTCTGTTATGTGCTTGATAAACAGCATCGCCTGCTGCCACCAGGGGTTCCCGGAGAGCTGTATGCCTCCGGGCTCGGGCTGGCGAAGGGCTATCTGAATAAACCGGAAAAAACGGACGAAACCTTTATCCCGAATCCCTTCTGGCACGAAAGTGTTAAAGGAAGCTTTGCCACTCCGGTGATGTATAAAACAGGGGATCGGGTCCGCTGGACAGAAAATGGAACGCTCGATTTTCTTGGCCGGGCGGACAATCAGGTCAAAATTCGTGGATATCGACTCGAACCGGGTGAGGTCGAACATCGCCTGTGCGAGCTGGAAACTGTGACTCAGGCTATCGTCAACGCCCGGACATTGCATGGTCAAAAGCAACTCGTTGCCTGGTGCGTAAGTGAATCACCTGCCAGCGAAATCCTGCGAACATTTCGTCGGCACGTTCCCGCTTATATGGTCCCTGCAAACCTGCAAGTCATTGACTCCATACCTCTGACACCTAATGGTAAAGTCGATAAAAAGCGTTTGCCGCCCGTCAATGACGCGGCGACGACCTCTCAAAAAACGCTCCCGCAGAATGACACCGAACGTCTCTGTGCAGAGATATGGCAGCAGTTGTTAAAGACGGATCTTCCGTGCTACCGGGAGGATAATTTCTTTAATATTGGTGGCCATTCTCTGTTGGTCGTCAAAATGACCGATTTAATCTGCCGGAAATTGGGGAAAATGCTGTCAGTTGCCGATGTGTTCAACTGCGAAAATCTTGCCGAACTGGCTGCTCATATTCAGGGTGAAAGTGTTTCTCATAATGATGAATACCAGCAGATTATGCAGGATAGCCAGCTTACCCCGGAGGGGTTTATTTCCGCCGGCGATATTCCTTTGAAATGCCTGCTGCTAACCGGTGCGACAGGTTTTCTTGGGATCTACCTGCTGGCCACGCTACAGCAGCAATTGCCCGATGCCACGGTATATTGCCTGGTTCGTGGAGAAAAAGGGGGGGCGCGTTTACGTCAGACTGCGCAAACCTACCAGCTGACGATTGACGAACGAAGAATAAATTGGGTTCACGGCGATCTTGAACAACCCAATATCGGCCTCAGCGAGCAAACATGGCAAGCACTGGCTGAGAATATCGATGCTATTTATCACTGTGGTGCATGGGTAAATCATTTGCATCGCTACAGCACTCTGCGCGCTGCGAATGTCATCAGTACGCTGGATTTAATGAAGTTGTGTACATTCGGGCGGCAAAAACAGTTCTTTTATATTTCGACACTTTCCGCTGCAGCACGGCAGGATTGCCGTCTGCTGGAAAAAACCATTGCCGATGCTCCCCCGATGAATAATGGATACGTTCAAAGTAAATGGGTGTGTGAGAAACTGCTGTCAGAGGCCTTCTCGAAAGGGCTGAACGGCGGTATTTACCGGATGGGAAATATCACCGGCTCAACCCGTAATGGGATCTCAAATGTGGAGACCAACCATACTCTGAATCTGATTAAAGGATGTTTACAGCAGGGGGTTGCACCTGAATGGCCCGGTTATCACCTTGATATCAGTCCGGTCGACGTGTTGGCGACTTTACTGGTCACCAGCAGCATTCATCATTTCTATCCGGACTGTGCACTCAACCTGGGGCATGTGAGTGGAGTTTCCTGGCGAAACCTGCTCGAGAGCATTGCTAAAAACGGGTATCCCCTGCAATTTGTCAGTGCCGATGAATGGGCTACGCAATGGGTTCCTAAAATCAGCAGCGAAAATGCGTTATATCTGTTCAAGTCGTTTTATCTGACACCTCAGCATTACTCCCGGGAGGAAATTGATCACATTCTGGTTACTGATGCGGATTACAGCATTGATTTGCCAGAACTATTGCGAGTTTATACTGACTTCTGGCTGAAGAGTGGATTCCTAGCGGCTCTGCCGGATATGCTGACGTAATGTCTGATCGTCGATATTCACCCGGAGAAAGTGAATACGCTCCGGGTGACATCGGAGTCATTCCTCCTCTTGAAGTAAACACAGCCTGTTTTTTAAATAACTGCCACCCTCTCCCGTTGCCTGGCCTCATTGGCGGTGTCACAGGGTGCCATTTTTTTACGCAGCATTATGACGACAGATTATTTGCGGAGCTGGGTGTCAGTTTCCCTCCATCGCTCAATAATGCACTTCCTGTACGGCGGGCGGAATATCTTGCCGGGCGTGCGCTGGCAAAAAGAAATCTGGCACAGCTGCACATATTCGGCCATAAGCTGCTTCCTGACATGGACGGGATCCCGCAATGGCCAGCGGGCATAAGTGGTTCGCTCAGTCATAATCGTGAAATAGCGCTATGCGTAACGCTGCCATCTCAACTGGCGAGTATGGTGGGAATCGATATTGAAACACTGATGTCCCAGGAAGATGCACAGCTTTTATGGCCACACATTATTAGTGCGCAGGAGTATGAATTTTTGCAGAGCCAGCCACTAGACTTTCATCTGATGTTAACGCTGGCCTTCTCCGCGAAAGAGAGCTTTTACAAACTTGTTTTTCCTAAAACCCGCACTGAGATGATTTTCCATAGCGTCAGGTTTGTCGATTTTGACCTGAAGTCTGGGATGTTTACGCTGACGATTCCGGAAGAGCTGATTACTCTCTTTCCATCCCAACTATATGCCAGAGGGACTTTTTTGCTAATGAACGACATTGTAGTGACAATTATGCGGGCGTAAAATCGAGGAATTAACCTTTGGGAGAGTAAATACAAAAGCTAATTCCTCCACCTGCGAACGATGTAGAATTTGTTTGCCCTCTTTTTCATGTGGAGCCAGGAAAACTAAACATGGAAAATTAGTGGGCATCTGCCGAATAATTTCCCTTCAAGTTCATGATATTCAAAGCTAATAGGGTTTTTCTCATCAACACGTAAAAGTCTTTTAAATACCGACAATTAAACTCGTATTCCTTGGAGATGACATTCATAAAAGAACCTTAATTTCTTTCATATTTAATCTTCCCGAAAATATATTTTTTCTAAGGTTGGCTATGTGGAGCGTGGTCGTTTTTTCGTTTGCAATTAGTCGTATATCTGAAAATATCGACATATGGCAAGAGTATTACGACATCACGAATTCAAACTGAAAATGGGAAATTATAAGAGCTGATTGGGTTTTATATAATATAATGGCGTTGTTGTTTTTATTTATTTTAAAACGTGATTCTAATATAGGCTGGTAGTTTTGAGAGAGTGATCGCAAACGAATAATAAAAAGTGAGTGACAGTAACCATGATTGTTGCTTTATTTCCACATGGATATTTTGCAATGACGTTTCTTAACAATGTTCAGTTTGGGAGAAATAATGTATACATATATTGATCCATCCAAAAATAACTACCCAGGCCTCGACAGAGGGTTTAATCAGCGCTACAAACTTGATGGTGATTTAACTGAGGCTGACAAAGAAGGTGTGTACCTTGTTTATAATGCATCTGATATTCTTTCTGCATTAAATGAGATAGTTACACCACAAACGTTTGATTCACTTTCAGGCAAAATTCGAATGATTTCGGGGGGGCACTGTTACGAAGATTTTACGTTTCAGGGGCAAGCAGGTAATCCCAATGGAACACGATATGTGATCGATGTCAGCAATATGCGCGGGATATATGAAGAAACTATAGACACAACGACTTATGTGGTTGTCGAACCCGGCGCATCTAATTGGCTTATACAACAAACTCTTCACTCAACCTATGGTGCTGCACTTCCGGGAGGCTCCTGTTACTCCGTTTGCGCCGGTGGTCACATTGCCGGTGGCGGCTATGGACTCCTGTCCCGCTTGCACGGTTTGACTGTCGATTATCTGGCCGGTGTGGAAATGGTCATCCCTGATGGGGCTGGCGGCTTTACTCTCAGAACGTTTGATCCGGCTGACAATGATCTGCTGAATTGGGCCAGTCGCGGAGGGGGAGCAGGTCATTTTGGTATCATCACCAAATACTATTTTGAGAAGACAAAGCTACCACTGGCCCCCGAGAATGCCCTCTTTATTACACTGCCCGTCCCCTGGAGCCAGTTCATCAATGTTGACGATGGATCGGTGGATAATGATAATTTCAACAATTTCATGCAGGCTTATTTTGTGGCCTGTGAAGGAATGGAACCTCAGGGCTTTACACTCGGTAAATTCACGTATATGGCTTCTGCGGATGACGTTATGTCCATTGCAATGCAGGTAGTCTATGGTCCCAGCTCAGGTCATGATGCTTCGCTGGGTGGGAATACCATTGCATCAATAACAAAAGCAGAAGCTTTAGATATTATCAATACATTTACCGATGCATTATCTTCATGGGTAAGTGCCCCGGGAACATCGGGCTACCATAAACAGCCATTCCAGTTACTTGGTCATCCTGTTTCAGGCAGTGTTTCACTGGATATGATTTACGATCTGCCCTGGATTGAAATGACTCAATTTCTTAATGGTTCTGGTGAAAATCAGAATGGAAAGTATAAAAGCAGTTATATTTCTGGCAATTTCACTTCCGCAGAGTCATCAGCAATAGCTGCGTTTCTGACAGATACGCAGAGTGATAATCCGTCCCCCGTTGATGCAGATAAATCACAAACATTAATTCAGATAGACAGCTATGGTTCTCAAATCAATGCAATGGATACGAATGAGACACCTCAAAATACTGCAATCGCGGCCAGGAATTCAAATCTTAAAACACAATACCAGACTTACTGGAAGAATTTCGATAACACAACAGATCCTGATACCCGAGAAGCGAATATCGTGACCTGGTTTAATGCGGGTTATAACGCAATCCATAATGCTGCGCAAGGAGACGTAGAAAACAGCGGATATCCATTATGGAGTTCGAAGTATCAAGGATGTTATTTTAACTACCCGGACCGCCAAATTGGCGTTAATAGTGGCTATAAGCAAGATCCCGGCGGTAACACATTTAGTGGTGATTTTTCTGAGCTGTATTTTGGAGTGGATGTCGCCGCAAGACTGAAATGGGTTAAGGAGAACATAGATCCTAATAATTTCTTTGCCTTCGCTCAGTCAATTCCTCTGTCGGTGAATTAGTATGGCATATTAGCCGACTCTGAAGTTAATACCGTACCCGGATAACTATGCGCCGGGTACATTTTGAACCTTAAAGCAATATCAGGAAGGCAACCTCACCGCTGTTGCGGCTGTAGAAGAAGTTGTTCTGTAGTGCCATATTGGTTGCCACGGGAGTAGAAAACTGTACCCGACGGAAATTGCCTTTCTATCAACGAGGCAAAAATGCATGGGTCCTGCATCTTTCTCTATTCGCGCTAACGTTGCATTACTGCCAACTGACGTGTGAAAAACTGGTCGAGGTGTTCCACTGCCTGAACGACGTACTCCAAGACGTCGTACATCTGATAATGGTGCGAGCCTGCGATTTCAATGAGCGGTTGCGCAGCTCGATCCAACTCAGAGAGCCGGTAACCGTCTTCAAAAGAGCCGGTTGTCCCCGCCGAGTTTCCTGCAAGGATAACGTGCACGGGCTGTGTGAGCAGGATTTCCGCCAGATGGATAGCATCGAAGCCAAGAATTAACGCATCACTCAAGTAATGGCTTCGATTAGTGGAGTTTGCGTGTTGTCCGCGCTCGGTTCGGCAGTAAGTGATAGCCTGCAGCATATCGATGTCCGTTATACCCGCTGCCTTGGCCTCGGCCAGCGTATCAGGGATCCATTGATGCAGTACCGGCGCAGCGCCGTGGGCTTCGTCTATCGCTTGCGCGGCTATGGTTTCCAGGAGACGGCTGAGGCCGTCATCTGCTGCAACCATTTTTCGAAAAGCATTGCCGATATCGCTAGGTACCACGACCCCCAAGGCCTTTATCCGATGGTCTGTCATCGTTCCGGCCGCCGCCGCAAACATCGAGCATGCCGGTACGCCAGGCGTCAACCTGGTTCTGCCTGATCAGGAAATCGACAGCAGCGCGCAGATCGGCGATTCGGTCCGCCGGACTTTCCAGAACCCGTGGCTGACCGGAACTCGCACCTTGATAGGCAGGGCCGAACGTCAGGACGATGTACCCCCGCGCTGCCAGCGCGCGCGTATTTGGGGTTGAGATGGAATCGACCTCATCCTCGTAATACACAGGGTCTTCGACGCTACACTCACTTAGTGCTCCAGCGAGAACTCTGATAACCAAAATCACCTGGTGAATGCTTAAGTAGCTGACTCAATAGCGTACAAATATGCTCAGACAGCCATTATCGCCCACGGCCTGAAAGAAATGATTTCAGGTCTTTGAAAAAATAAAGAGTGAACCAGATAATCCAGCGCCCAGTACCCTCCCCGAAAATTCACCAGCAATTATTTAGAAAATTGATTTTTAATAATTGAAATAATCACACCGCACTGAAATAAAGTTATATTTTACAGCGTGATCGATATAAAAAATCAACGAAATATCAATTGACAGAATTAATTTAAAATGTTGTTCTGTGGCCAGAACTTAACAAGTTATTAATTAGGCGATTATTAACACCCTATGTGTCTCATTATAAATAACGGTGCCAATTATGGATGATAGCGAGCAAAACAGACCAAGGGTTCATAGCATATGGCTAATAACATCTCATTGGGTCAATGCACTGGCAATGTTAATTATGGTGACCAGCGGTTGGCGGATTTATAATGCCTCCCCCTTATTTGACTTCAGGTTTCCTAATGAAATCATATTAGGTGGGTGGCTAGGCGGCGCTATCCAGTGGCATTTCGCAGGCATGTGGTTATTTGGTATTAATGGCATTATTTATTTACTGATTAACATCGCCAGTGGACGACTGAAACGAAAATTTTTTCCGCTGAGTATTTCCGGTATTTTTAATGATTTAGCGGATGCGCTGTGTGGAAAATTAAGTCATGGCGATTTAAAAAAATACAACATGGTGCAAAAGCTGGCTTATTTGTTCGTCATGATTGACGGGATTATTGTAGTCGTTTCGGGACTGGTCGTGTGGAAGTCAGTGCAATTTCCTCTGTTGCGTATTCTCCTGGGAGGCTTTGATACCGCGCGTTATATCCATTTTTATGCTATGGCAACACTGGTGGCTTTTGTAATTGTGCATTTGATTATGGTGGCGTTAGTACCTAAAACGCTGATAGCAATGATTCGAGGGCGCTGAGGCCAAAATGAATAAGAAAAATAGCCACATTAATCCCTCATTGGACACAGAATACGTACTAAAAGAAGCTGAGAAATTGGTTTCACGCCAGCTTGATCATTCGCACCGTCGGCGATTTTTAAAGCAAGGGTTGACGCTGGGCGGGTTGGCAATGCTCACTGGATGCGATATCAGTGATAACAGCAGCGTTGAATCAGCATTAACCCGTATTTCCGGGATGAATGACCGCGTTCAGGCATGGTTATTTAGCGGGCAACTGCTGGCACCAGTCTATACAGAATCACAGATCACCCGACCGTTTCCCTTCAACGCTTTTTATAGCGAAGATGAAGCACCGGTCATTGAAGCAGCAGATTATAAATTAGCCGTATCAGGACTAGTTGCTGATAAACGTGAGTGGACATTGCCAATGCTCTACCAGATGACGCAAGTCAGCCAGGTCACCCGTCATATTTGTGTTGAGGGATGGAGCGCCATTGGCAAATGGGGAGGTGTGCCTTTTGCTGATTTCTTAAAACTGATTGGCACAGACCTGAATGCACAGTATGTCAGTTTTAAATGTGCAGACGATTACTACACCAGCATTGATATGGCAACAGCATTGCATCCGCAAACTCTGCTTGCACTTACTTATGACGGAGAACCGTTGCCACGAAAATATGGTTTTCCGATGAAATTACGCATGCCGACTAAATTAGGTTACAAAAACCCTAAGCATATTCAAGTCATTGAAGTGACCAACAAGTTCACCGGCGGCTACTGGGAAGATCAGGGCTACAACTGGTTCGGCGGAATTTAAATTTTGTAGATTTAGTAATTCAATAGTTCCGCACATTATGTGCATTATTA
>NZ_QZWI01000023.1 GCF_003614975.1 Rahnella bruchi
GTGGTGGCCTCAGCCCGCAACAGTTTGAAAACCAGAACCTCGCTTAGGGCCGTGTCCACATTATGTGGGTAGGATCAAAAATTCGGCACCCGGATGGACGAACATCCTACCTGCGTATTGAAAATACCCTGGAAGGGTTCAACCCACTGCTTGCGCTCACCGCTTCACCCCATGAAGATATTATCGCTGCATTTGAACCTACAGCTGATTATCACCGTAACATCGCATGGTGGTTACATAAGCAGGGAGTTCAGTGCCATCTTGTTTCCTCTGTCAGATGTGCGCGAGCTCGTGAGATGCTGTTTTAAGACCTGGGATAAAAATGATCGCAAAGATGCCAGTGTCATTATGTATTTGCTCGAACAAGGATTATCTTCACCATTTTATGATCCTCTGGCGAATGGCATTATCGATATACAGGAGATATCAAACACATACCAACAGGGTACTCTGGCACGAACACGATGTCTGAACAGCCTGGTTAACCACTATCTGACCCTATATTTTACCGACGCTGAGCAGTTTCTGCATATGGCCGGGCAGAGTGGTTCTGCCAGTTTTTACTTCAATTCCCTACACCGTCTTGTATCACGTCACTTACCCGGGATGTGTTTTTAAAACAGTCATGGGATGTTGTTGGGCAGAAACAGTATAAACAGCAGTTTCTTGAACATCTCTATGATGTTGCTACGAATTCCATTGCATTACCGTTGCCAGATGATTCTCTGGCAGTGGCCACGTTCAGATTACAGCTTCATCGATATATCGAACTTTCGGCCCAACGATTACAACTTGAGAAACAAGCAGAAAAATATTTGCAGGAACGAAGTGACTACCAGCATTTACGTACGATCCCGGGGATTGGACCTGTCATTGCCCTTATGGTTATTGTTGAAAGTGGCAATTTGACACGTTTCGCTCATTATCGGCAGTACCTCAACTATTGTGGTTTTAATCTCTCCGCCATTCAGAGCGGGCAAAAGCACAGTGGTTACAGAGTATCAAAACGTGGAAATGCGCGGTTAAGATATTCCTTCTGGCTTGCCGCCACAGTAGCAGTAAGAACGAGGGAAAACAGTTTCCGGTACAAATATGAACGCTATCTTCGGGATAATGGAGACAAGCCTGATCAGAAAAGAAAAGCCATGACGGCTGTGGCAACAAAAGTCGCCAGAGTGGCGCATGCAATTGTAAAGCAGAATATTGATTACAAAGGATATTATGGAATATGCCATGGGACGTTATTCAACGGGCCGTAAGGCGCATCGCGACCAGACGATAATGCACAACGTCCATGGTTTCCCAAAAATGCTGTGTTAAGTCCTGTCGGGCCATTTCGGACCCTTGTATGTCATGGTAAGCATATTTATAAGCCGAAAGGAAATGTGGGCAGTATCGGATATTAAAATGAACTATCGTCTTTGTATTAGATGGCAGTATCCCTGCGTGTAAAATAGTTGACTCAGACGGTGGTCCGTTATCCATCCGTATTTTCAGCGGATATCCACGGTTTGCCACTATCCTGTCCAGCACCCGCACGACCCGTTGTGCCGGGATATTCAGGGCAATTTCGATAGCCAGAGCTTCACGGTTAAAATCATCGACGACATTGAAAGTCCGAAAACGTCGGCCACATGTCAGCGCGTTGTGCATAGAATCGATGGACCAACTCTGATTGAGAGCTTCCGGCGTTGCAAGCGGAGCCGGATTGCGCACCGGCAGGCGTTGTTTACCCTTACGACGAAAATTAAGTTTTAACAGACAGTAAATTCGGTGTACCCGCTTGTGATTCCAGACGTGCCCCTGCCTGCGAAGCACCTGAAAAAGCTTCTAAAATGCGTAGCGAGGATAGCGTTCAGCTGCCTCAGTCAGCCTTGGGATCACCGGTTCATCACGTCACGTATCCAGTTATTAACGAAACACTGTCCTGCTCAGCGATAACGTCCTGTATGCCTGGCGTATGCTCATCGTAAATTGCGTGGTCAGATAGTCGACGAGCTCACGCTTTATCGCTGGTTTTAAAACTTTTATTCGGTGACGTCTTTCAACGTCCGGCATTCCAGACTCAGGTCTATAAACATCTGCTTCAGACTACGATTTTCGTCCTCCAGATCTTTGATTTTTTGATATCAGCCGCTTCCACCCCGCCATATTTCGCCTTCCAGTTGTAATAGCTGGCTTCAGAAATAGCGGCCTCGCGACACACATCTTTGACGGTCTTGCCCGCTTCGTCTGATTTCACGACGGCGATGTTCTGGTGCTCGGTGATTCGGATCTTACGCTTAACGATCTCCTCAGGTGACGTAATCAGTATGTCGGAAGATCTCTAAAAGTGAATGGGCCGGTTATGCGGGATGCTTGCAATCGCGCTTCTATTGATTTTAGAGCGATAAACTAACCAGATATCGCTTCATTTAGATCTTTATGTTGTTATTTTTGTTTATACGATCTATTGATCTAAAGGATTGTTGTTTTGTAGTTATTTGTGCTGTTTTTTGTGGGTGTTTTGTGTATTTTTAGTTCAATCGATGAGAATCGTCTTATTTTTAAGTGCATTGTCGCGTTTTTAATCAATGCAATATATATATGTTTATTTTTTGTTTCATTTTTACTATATTTTACGTCATTGAACTTACCTTTCTTTACTTAAATATATTTCTTTTATTTTTTACACAATATTGTATTACTTATAATTCTCCTTTACCCCTGGCTAATCAGGGAGGGATACGTATGAGAATAAAAACTTTAAATTTTGATGAAATCTCAGTTCAATTGCCACTGCATAACCTGTTCTCTTTTTGTGTTCGCGAAAGAGTGAATGAAAGTTATTCAAAGCATGATCACCATAAATCACAAAATTTTTGCCAGTTTTTTATTACGCATGCGTTTCAATGATGCTTGCCTGACTGATTTTCACCTCTAAAAAATTAAGGCTCTACTATGATGCCCGAGAAATTTATACTTTCTGCCGCTCTCATGACTACGCTATTAATAGGATGTGACAGTGATCAGTATGCAGAAGCTAGTACTACATCCACGACCTCAGTTAGTATTAATGCCATGCCAATTATTATGAACGTAATAGCTGGTAAGATACCTGAAATAAATAGAGGCAACCGTGAAAATGTACTCAATCAGGTTTGTCGGGTTGCTTATGGGGAAATTAAACCAGCGGCACTTAGAGGTGAAATCAACCAGGCAGGTCTGATTCAAAAAAATAATGAGAAAGCAGACGCTTTCACGCAACTTATGCAAGATGAAGACGTAGTTCCCTATCAAGTTGCATGTGCAGCCTACATGATTGGGTCAATTGAGGCTATCCCTGACGTAAACCAGTATGTGAGTCAGAAAAAGGATGCCAATGGACAGCCTGCAATGGAGGCTAACGAAGAGGCTGTTATCAACCTGATGCCATTCAGGGTTGCTGTCGCAAGAGCCACGACTGAGTTGTATGGGAAAATCGCGGCGGACCTACCAGAGAAAAAGGCGCAATCAATGGAGATGTATAACCAGAAAATCAATCGTTTATTTTCCCAATCCGCTGCAAGTTTTTTAACTACCGTCAGGAAATATAATCAGGAAGAGATGAGTCACCATTATCAGTTGCTACTCTTACAAAAAGGTAAGTTTATTTTTAAGAGTTCAACTGGGTATTTGATAGATGTTAGCCCCGAAGGTGTAAATCTATCCCTATACGGTGCGCCATGGATGGGAGGTGGGTATATTATGGGTGTGAGGCGCAGTATTTATATTGCACTCAAGTAATTAAAAATTTAGTTATTAATAAGCGTTTCTAATCTTATTAATTGTGCTCTTATACTAAGGGTAAATTTACTATGTCTATATCAAAAAAAACAACACCGCTGCATTGGGTAAAGTTACCCCCAACTTTCGCACAGAAAAAAAATAAATTTAGTCTGTTAATTAGTGAGGTTGTCCTACTTTCGCTCTGTGGTTGCGGGAACGCTTTTGCTGAAGCCACATTAAGTGATGGGGCTTATAAAGTGATTTCCATACAGTCATCTACCGGGAATGCTAGTTCTTCTGGACCCGGCTCGATAGCAATAGGTAGTGCCGCAGCAGCAATTGCATCAGGTCAAGCAGCTACTGCTGTGGGATATATGGCTTCAGCCACTGCGTCAGGCGCTACCGCTATTGGGCGTGATACTAGTGCGGCCGCAACTAATGCGTTAGCCCTCGGGAATGGTGCTTCATCGACGCTAGCGAACAGCGTTGCTCTCGGCAGCAACTCGACGGCCTCTGCCGTATCTGCTACCACCGCAAATACTGTGGCAAACTCATTTATCAGTGGCAAAACCCTCTCAGTAATACAGGCTCCCACTAATGGTGTGGTGGCTATTGGTAACCGGCAGATACAGGGAGTCGCTGATGGACAGTTATCCAGTACTTCGACTGATGCCGTGAACGGGTCACAGCTTTACCAGGTAACTACCGGGCTAAACAGCAATACAAATGCGCTGGGTTCCAGTACCGCCAGTGCGCTGGGTGGCGGTGCGGCTTATAACAGCACGACTGGTGCTTGGACTGCCCCGAGCTATTCTATTCAGGGCACAACTTTCAGTGACGTCGGCAGTGCATTGACAAAAGTAGACAGCGGGCTGACGGCACTAAACGGCGGCAATACTGGTCTGGTGCAGCGCACTGCCACCAGTAACGTGGCGACAATGACCGCCACTGGAGGCTCCGCGACAACGCCGGGTACGGCGCAGAAGCTGACCAATTTGGCGGCAGGCAATCTGGCGGCAGACTCCACCGACGCGGTAAACGGCAGTCAGCTGTTTACCACCAATACCAAAGTGGGTACGAATGCCACGAACTTAGCCAATCTAGGCACCAGTACGGCTAACGCACTGGGTGGCGGGGCAGCCTACAACAGCACGACCGGTTCGTGGACCGCCCCGAGCTACACCGTGCAGGGGAGCAACTACAGCAACATCGGTGATGCCTTTGGCGGCGTAGACGGCAGCCTGACGGCGTTAACCAGCAGCATTTCAGAGGGAACCACCGGCGTGGTGCAGCGTACCGATACGGCGAATAAAACCGTCCTGACAGCGGCCAACGGCACCGCCGCCGCCCCCGGAGAGACGCAGACGCTGAGCAATCTGACGGCGGGCAATCTGGCGGCAGACTCCACCGACGCGGTAAACGGCAGTCAGCTGTTTGCCACCAATACCAATGTGGGCACGAATACCACGAACTTAGCCAACCTAGGCACCAGTACCGCCAGCGCACTGGGCGGCGGGGCAGCCTACAACAGCACGACCGGTGCGTGGACCGCGCCGAGCTACACCGTGCAGGGAAGCAACTACAGCAACATCGGTGATGCCTTTGGCGGCGTTGACGGCAGCCTGACGGCGTTAACCGGCAGCATTTCAGAGGGAACCACCGGCGTGGTGCAGCGTACCGATACGGCGAATAAAACCGTCCTGACCGCGGCCAACGGTACCGCCGTCGCACCCGGGGAGACGCAGACGCTGAGCAACCTGGCGGCCGGTAATCTGGCGGCGGGATCCACCGACGCGGTCAACGGCAGCCAGCTGTTTGCCACCAATGCTAACGTGGCAACCAGTGCCACTAATCTGGCTAACCTGGGTACCAGCACCGCCAGCTCGCTGGGCGGGGGAGCGGCTTACAACAGCAGCACCGGCGCGTGGACCGCGCCGAGCTACACCGTGCAGGGGAGCAACTACAGCAACATTGGTGATGCCTTTGGCGGCGTAGACGGCAGCCTGACGGCGTTAACCGGCAGCATTTCAGAGGGAACCACCGGCGTGGTGCAGCGTACCGATACGGCAAATAAAGCGGTGCTCACCGCCGCCAACGGTACCGCCGTCGCACCGGGGGAGGCGCAGACGCTGAGCAACCTGGCGGCCGGTAATCTGGCGGCAGACTCCACCGACGCGGTGAACGGCAGCCAGCTGTTTGCCACCAATACCAATGTGGGCACGAATACCACGAACTTAGCCAACCTGGGTACCAGTACCGCCGGCGCGCTGGGCGGCGGGGCAGCCTACAACAGCAGCACCGGCGCCTGGACTGCGCCGAGCTACTCTATTCAGGGGAGCAGCTACGGGAACATTGGTGATGCCTTTGGCGGCGTAGACAGAAGTCTAACGAGCCTGAGCAACAGCGTGGCGTCGGGCACCAACGGCGTTGTGCAGAGAACCGGTACGACTAACGTCGCGACCTTAACCGCCGCCGATGGAACAGCCTCAGCGCCGGGTGCGGCACAGACGCTAACCAATCTGGCTCAGGGGCAGTTGACTGCAGACTCCACTGATGCCGTCAACGGCAGCCAATTATATGCAGTGGCTGACCAGGTGTCTAAAAATACTACCGACATTTCTGGTCTGACCACCATTGTCAACAATGCAACCGAGAGTAATCTAGTCAAACAAAACAGTGAGGATAACAGTATCACTATCGGTGCTAGTAAGGCGGGGGCAACTGTGTCGATAGCGGGTACACAGGGTAACCGAACGCTGGGCGGCGTGGCTGATGGTATCGCTGCCAATGATGCGGCTACGGTGGGGCAACTTCAGGGTGTAGCCGGTAATATCAGCAGCCGTGATGATACCGGTTTGGGCGTAGCGAAGGCGACGGGAAAGAACGGATTAGCGGTCGGTGCGGGAGCGGTGGCTTCGGGCGACTTCAGCACAGCTAACGGTGCAGGCGCGCAGGCAATAGGTACAAACAGCAGCGCCAGCGGAAGTGAAGCCAAAGCGACCGCCGCAAATGCCACTGCGGTCGGTCAGGGGGCGACGGCCTCGGGAGCAAGCACGCTGGCGGCGGGGCAGGGCAGTAGTGCCACGGGCTCACAGGCCGTGGCGTTAGGTGTGGGTAGCGTCGCCAGTGGTTCACATTCAGTGGCGTTGGGGTATGGCTCCGTGGCGGAAAGGGACAACAGCGTTTCCGTTGGCAGTGCAGGTCATGAGCGCCAGATAGCCAACGTCGCGGCGGGTACGTCCAGAACCGATGCTGCGAACGTGGGGCAGGTCAATGACGCATTCCAGAGTTTGGATAAGAGCGTCAATAATAAGATTAATGACCTGGATGATAAGCTGACCGGCGGCATTGCGTCGGCAATGGCGATGTCGGGAATCCCCCAAGCATACTTGCCTGATTCAAGCCTGATAGGCGCGTCGGCTTCTACGTATAACGGCCAGTCGGCAATATCGGTCGGCGTCTCTAAAACATCTGAGAGTGGCAAGTGGATAATGAAAATTAGCGGTAGCGGGAATACTCAAAGCGACTTTGGCGCTTCAGTTGGGGTCGGATACCAGTGGTGAGGAAAGGGCAACGGGCATGAGACCGGGGATATTGAGGGTTAGTTAACCGCGCGGGCGGCCCGCTGGGCCGTCCATTATCATATTAACGTAAGGAAGACGAATACATAGAGTACCGGTAAAGAATGCACAAGTACTAGTGAGTGAATAAGTCCAATACATCAGAGTATATCCCACTACTGAGGAGCGTTATGATGGATAAAACTTGCACCCCCACGATTGTGCCACGAGGAAGTTTTGCACCTTATTTTCATGAGATCTCGGTGATTTCATCGTGTTCCTACGTGTCACTGGGATTGTTGCAACTGTGTCACGGGGTTAGATGTATCGGCCGCCCTTACATGATTGACCTCTTCTCCGCTTACTATTTATCTAACGACACCCACACGATGACTCATGAAAAGCGCGTTATTCCTCATCACCATTATGTCGTGCATCTGTCGACAGTGCTCGAGAGTATGCTTGCTGAACTGATGACGCTTGTCGTGCTTGTCAATAACCTGCCGTTAAGCAGTACGGTCACCGTATTAACCAACTGGCCACCGGATTTTATTTATCACACGCTTCGCCTTAATTTGCAAAAACGGATTGCTCTCGCTAAATGCCGGTGGATACTTGCAAAAAGTCCACTGTCTGATCTTTGCTCGAAAATACCGTATGCAGGCCCTCACGCGGCTGCGGTCATGCTTGAGAGGCATGTTGATAATGTGGAGGTACAAAGCCGTTATGTTGGATTAACATATTTTGAAATCAAAATGTTGTCAGGTTTTTTTTCTCATGCACACCCAGAAACAAGGAGCATAGAGATGAAAAGCAAAAATTTTCATCACCATAAGATCTCGGGTCTGAGAAAACTCGCGCAGTTGCCAGGCAGAGAAGGGCGAGCCTTTGCAGGACTCATTCATTCAAGAAAAAAGTCCCTATGCATCCCTTAGTCAGCGAGGCGGCGGCCTTTGACGCGTTAGCGAGTGGGGATATTTTTCCATATTATCAACCCGTCGTGAACAGCGATAAATATATTCTGGGTTATGAATTGCTGATGCGCTGGCAGATAGGGGAAGACATTCTTTCACCGGCGGCGTTTATGGCAAACTTTCATTCTACCCGGCTATGGCAGCAACTCACGGAAATGATGATACATTCGGCGATTAATACTATCCTGCACGTTCCAGGGAGTATTACCTTTGCGGTCAACCTACCGGATTGCCTACTCTACACGGAGTGGGTTGAGCATATTATGAGGCAGGTACGGTATCATTTAGTGGACAAAACTTTGATGTCACGCCTAGTATTTGAGATTAATGAGCGTACGACTCTTACGGAACTTTCACAAGGCGCGCGGGCAATTACCCTGCTCAGAGACAGTGGGTGCCGGGTCTATCTGGATGACTGTTTTGGGGAAACCAGCGTTTTCTTTCCGATGAAAAATATTCCGCTCGACGGGTTTAAGATAGACAAAAGCATTATCGATACTTTTCAGTATAACACCTATCATGAATACTTTATCCGG
This sequence comes from Rahnella bruchi, assembly GCF_003614975.1. Taxonomy (GTDB): domain Bacteria; phylum Pseudomonadota; class Gammaproteobacteria; order Enterobacterales; family Enterobacteriaceae; genus Rahnella; species Rahnella bruchi. The sequence goes on from NZ_QZWI01000023.1 coordinate 8,818, forward strand.
TCGCTGATTTATTTCTGTAGTCTTAGCCAAACAATTTGCATTGCCGAAGGCGTCGATACGCAGGCAAAGCTTGAGGCACTCAAAGTGTTGGGCATCAACGGTTTTCAAGGGTATTTGATAGGAAGGCCGGGGACACTGGGTTTTGACTGAAGGGCGAGGGCCGATGAAAACAGGAGCCGTAAGGTAGGGGAGAGGAGTTTGTGCTGAAAAATTTGAGTGCCACCGTTTCGGTAGATATATTCTGTCCTCACGATGAGGCCTTTTCGAAGGCCACAGAGCTAATCTCCTCCTGGAAATGCGAATAAAATTATCTATTGAAGTGCCCGATATTTTATCGTGCAAGTCTGAAAGTAATTTACATGCAAAAAGAAAGGGGTGATGAGAAATACAGATCATCAATATCGTTGAAATTATATGTGATGGCCTATTGGTTTGACCTGAAAATCAGTCAGGGTTGGTATTTGCCCTTGATAAGAGTACGCCGTGGCAGGATCTGATAGTGTCGTTAATAATAAAGGGTAACGATACTGCCGCTACCCTTGAGAGCCGGTAACTTATTCGTAGAACCGATATTTTTCTCTTAGTTTGAGATACCTGTCGATACCCGGCTGCCAATGGGTTTCAACCATTTTTACCGTATCATCCACGTTCAGGCCCTGCAGGTCAGCCTGCTGCAGAAGCTCCGGCAATTTGCTGGTGCCGGTCAGTTTAGCAAGCCAGGTGGGACGCAGCAGGAATATCGAATCCTGGTAGTCTAAATAGTTTTCTTCTTGCGTTGGGTTAGCAACCATACTGTAACCCGCCTTATTAAAGCGCTGCCACCAGTCGACAAAATTGTAAATACTCGGCCTGATAGACGTGAGCTCCTGGGCGTTAAACCGCTCGCCGCAGACTTCTTTTCCCGCCTGAGGCCAGCCAAGTTTTTTCTGTTTTATATCAACATGATAACATGTGTTGATATAAAACTGACGATCGGGGAATCCCAGTTGCTCAAATGGATAATCGGATCCTCTGCCGCTATTCAAACTGGTTGCTTCAAATAGCCCTAATGACGGGTAGAGTTGCACAGCCAGGTCGCTGCGAAGATTCGGCGAAGGCCAGACCGGCAGCGAATAGGGCATGTCATGCTTGTAGCCACTCATCTCAATCACCTTTACGTCCTGGGGTGTAAACCGCCAGTTGCTATCGCCATAGGCGGCACTATGAATATCGGCAAACTGCGTAAGCCAGCCTTCGCCCACAATCATGCGGGCGAACTCACCTGAGGTCAGACCGTGCACCATGGGGATCGGATGTATCCCGATGCCAGAGATATTGTTCGCTTCCAGAATCGGTCCGTAAACATATTGGCCCAGCGGATTTGGCCTGTCGAAAACCATAAATTGCTTATGGTGCAACTGCAGACTTTCCAGCATGTGGTGCATCGAGATCGTGTAAGTGTAAAACCGTACACCGACGTCCTGCAGGTCGTAAATGACAATATCGACATCCGCTAACTGTTCCGCCGTTGGGTGAGCCCGCGAGCGCCCATCGGCATCCTTTCCATATAGCGAAATAATCGGTAGCCCGGTTTTCACATCCTTATGATCATCATCGCCGAGGCCAGTATCGGCATTGCCGCGAATGCCATGTTCAACGGAATATAACGTGGTGACCTTGAAGTGATATTTTTCCTGCTCGCTTAACAATTTATCTATGGTGTGTAACCTGTCTTTATTGAGCGAACTTTGGTTAACCATCAACCCTACCCGTTTATTAAACAACAGCGGTCCATATATGTTGTCCCGATCAACGCCTAATTGAATATCACTCCCTGCGTTAGCAGAGTTCACCATCGTGATCAGTAAGAGCAAACCGAGTAAAACGTGTCGCATTCCCTATCTCCTGATGGTTAGAAATTATGCCGTAGCTCCAGAGCCCAGAACCAAAAATTGTTACTGGTACGCTCACCGTTAGCCCAAGTGCGCTCCGGGCGATAATAAACATCGGTGAAAATGGAGGTTTTTTGGGTAAAGGGATAAATAGACTGGAAACCAAAACGGCTACGGTCTTTTTCTTTATAAGTAAACTCTTCATTATTTGAATTGCGGAAACTTTGCGTTCCACGGGTTAACGCCAAACGCGTATAAGGCATAAGGAGGAATCCGTCATCAAATTTATAACGATAAGTAGCCCAAAGGAAATGCTCCTTATTATAGAGTGTATTTACCAGCTGTTCATCGATAAACAGATAGTTCAGCCACAGTGAGTTCTTTGAGTTAAAGGTGATATTAGCACCAGCGAAATGCTCATTAATCTGGCTCCAATCGCGTTTATATACCCCATATTCACCCTGTGCACGCGCATAGTCTAATTTACGGTCAATCAGACGAAATGACAGGCTGACGTTAAAACTGAGACTATCAGAATAGTGATACAGCGCCTGCGGGCGAATCCAAATCTCGTGACGTTCTTCCCCTTTACGAATATCCCCTTTATACTCCGGCGCCGCCAACGCCGGAGTATTGATAGAGGCAAAATGCCAGTTATCGTTACGGTAGCCGACGCGTAGCTTAGTATTGCCGCTTTTGCCATTAATGGTAAAAGGGAAGGTGCGCGTTACCCCTGCCTGCCAACGCGTGCGGTCATACTCCTGGCTATTATCAATATAGGTTTTCAGGAACTGTACATCGTAAAGCCACAGGGAGTCATCCTGATAAATCCAGGCACCGGCGTAAGGCGAAGTCGCCATACTGCCTTGCAAAAACTTCCAGTTGTCGTCGCTGTCAATCTCCTGCTCGGTACCTAAATAGGCTTCAATGTTCCAAGTTTGCTGCTGAGACTTTTCTTTATTATTCTTTTCTAACTGCTGAATATGTTGATTGAGCTTAAGGATTTCCTGGTCGTAATCAATTTCGAACTCATCCGCGTTAGCCGTCCATGCAAAAAAAAAGCTGCTGCACAGAACTAATTTCGCTGTAGTTTTCACTATCCAAAACTCCTTTTTTAATCAGAATGTTAATCCATGGCCACGGGAATAAAGTAATCGGCTATTATCGGGTGTTTTAATCTCTACCGGTAATTTACCCTGGGGAGAAGCAAGCACAGTGCTTTTTCCTGCCGGCCCCATGAACAGTGTTCTTAATCCGCTACGAATATTTGTCTCGAGGCTGTTTCTAATATTATTGGTCACGTCGAATCCCGTGATGCCATAGATTGCAATATTGGCATCTACGTTGGTTAAATAAGCGATGTCATACGGATTACGGGAAGAGATAACCACCAGTGGAATTTTATGTTCTTTTGCGACATCGATAATTCTCTGCGCGTTAGCCGGGTTGGTTTTCAGATTGTAAGTGGTAAGAATAATAAATTGTTGACCCGCAATTTGTTTTTCAATTTCATTCTTTGTGAGTTGGTCCTGCCCAAGATTAACCACCTCATCGCTAACGTTCATGATGACGTGTAATTCTTTGCCAATCTGCGCCAAATGTTTATTGATTAACTGATTACGTGGCTTTTCATCGGAGTAAACCAGTATGTTGTTCTCAGCTTTCAGCGGGAACGGCAATACCTGGTTGTTAACAATCAGTGTGATAGCTTGTGCCGAGATAGCATTTTCGAGCGATTTATGCATTTCAGAGCCGACAATTTTTTCTGCATGCTCGGCATCATGAGGGGCGGCAGAGATTTGCTTATTCAGTTTGGTAAACACGATGCGTTCAGCTGATTCGTGGATCCGTTTCCTGAGCTGCGGATTTTTCTGGGCTTCTTCTTTTAACGAGGCGTAGACCGCACCCAACTGCTCAATACTGGCGTCATCCTTGATTTCAAGTGGCATCAGAACGATGTCATTTCCTGCCAGAATGGCTTGTTTAATTGACCACAGGCGATCAAAATTACCGCTGATGGCGCCCATATCCATGGCATCCGTCAGAATCAAGCCTTTGAAATGGAGTTGATGACGCAAGATATCGGTCAGTATGGGTTTAGATAGCGTCGCAGGGGTACCAATTTTCTCACCGGTGATACTGGTAAGTTCAGTATTATCCAAAGCCGGTACAACAACGTGTGCCGTCATGATGGCGTCGGCGACGGGCATAACGTCGACAAAGGGCTTGAGCTCGGTTTTATGCCATGAGGCTTTATCGGTATTGACAGTGGGTAATGCAAAGTGCGTGTCCGATGCCACGTTGCCATGGCCAGGGAAGTGCTTAAGCGAGGTCAAAACCGGATAATGGTGAATACCTTCGATATAGGCTTTAGCACTATTGCCGACGAGAAGAGGATCGTCAGAATAGGCTCGCACCCCGATGACAGGATTGTTTTGATTATTATTAACATCTACTACCGGGCCAAAGTTAAAATTAAACCCCAGGCTGGAAAGCTCATAACCATGAATTTTACCCGATTGCTCTGCGAGTTTTTGCGAGCCAGTGGCGCCTAATGCCATATTGCCTGGCATTTCAGTCCCTACTTGCAGGCGAGTTACATAACCACCTTCCTGGTCAGTACTAATAAATAACGGTAGGTTACTGCGGGCCGCCTGTAACGCATTGATTAGTTCTACCGTCTGAGGGGTATTAATAAGGTTTTCCCGAAATAAAATCACGGAACCAAGATGGAACTCGTTGATGAGTTTTTTAACAGAATTATTCGCGACAGTAAATGGGCTCTTATCTGCGTTATTATTTTCACGCCATGAACGAATATCAATCATGAACATTTGGCCTAACTGTTCATCAAATGACATATTATTAACAATGTTTTTTGCGCTATCTTCAGGTGAATGCCAAAGTTTTTTTAATTCTATATCTGACAGTGTTGTTCCATGGCTGTAACTACTAAGTACTAACAACAGGGGTAATAAATTTTTCATTCCTATCTCCGCTATTTATTTTGGCCAGATTTTACGTGGCACTGCGGTTAATAAAGTGATGGTTATCACAGTTGTTCTATTCGTGCTTTAAGGGTTTTGGGGAATAAATACCTTTCTTTTCATAATTAATATCATAAAAGGCGCACAGATCAGCGCTGAAATTAAGAATATTAAATCTTAGGTTGGAATAATTATTGTGCTTTTCAACAAAAATTAGCCACTGAAGTACAGTTAGCGATCACACTTTTCGCGGCACAGTTAATCATTAAGCCTATTAATGGCCTGATGAGCATTCAATACCAGCGGCTTAGCGACCTCTTTACGATGTTGCATAAGTGCCAGAAAAATTAAATCGCTGATCGTATTTTGTGCCGTACGTGAAGAGATAGAAGAGCTACGCCATTCGTTCTCTTCAGAGACACTTTCCAGTACATAGTCAGCTATCCTAGCGAGGGGGTTCTCTTTATCACCAGTAATAACAATCACTTTAGCTCCCCTAGATTTGGCCGACGTGGCGGCAATGCGCATGTCTTTTTTAGTGCCACTGAACGAAATGACAATTTGTACATCCTCCGCTGTGAGTGTGAGTGCAGTAGCAATCTGGACATGAAGATCGGCCTCTGAGAGACTGAAAATACCTATTTTCTGTAGTTTGTAGCTCAGATCTTTCGCCGTCAGTCCTGAGCCCCAAATACCGATGATTTGTACCCGGCGAGCCGCGTTAATTGCCTCAACGGCCCTTTGTAAAATGGGGAAATTAATGCGGCGGGTGGTTTCTTCTATGGCGGCAGTTTTTTCATGAGCCAGTTTTTGTGCCATTAGCATCAGCGAGTCCTCCGGAGAGATAGCATTGTGCAGTGCATGATGGGGATTATTCTTGTAAAGATTGTTGCGGCATAGCTCCCGGCTGAGGGCGAGCTTCATCGCAGGAAATCCCTTCATACCAATCTTCTGGCTGAATTTAACTATTGCTGACTGGCTTACGCCGGTCACTTCAGCGAAGGAGGAGGAGGACATATCCAGTACTTTTTCGGGAAAATTAAGAATGTATCTGGCAATCTTCTTCTGGTTTTCAGCTAATTCTGGCAGTAGCCAGGTGATCTCATTTAGGACAGACATACAAATTCTCACAAGTTAAGTGGCGGATTATTCCATTGCTATTGGACATCATTCCAATAACGTAATGTTTTGAAATAAAACACAAATATAATGTTTCCGCGCTTTCAAAACGCTGCTCTATTCTGTGTGAGACACACAGCGAGAATACATTTTATCGTGATGATTATCACATAATTAAAATAAATAATTCCCTAACCTGATTGATATATTTAACGAATGGAAGTCCTGATGAACATTAATTTAAGCAAGATGGTGACTGAAAGCCGTAACCCGGCGACTGCGGCAATTGATACACTGCCGACCCTGGAGGTATTAACTGTTATCAACCATGAAGATAAGCAAGTGCCGGTGGCAGTAGAGGCTACCCTGCCACAGATAGCCAAAATAGTAGATAAAGTCGTCGAGGCTTTCGCTCAGGGTGGCAGACTTATCTATAGCGGTGCGGGAACCTCCGGACGTTTGGGGATCCTCGATGCCAGCGAATGTCCGCCGACCTATGGCACTCCGCGCGAGCAGGTAGTGGGTTTGATCGCGGGAGGACAGATAGCGATTTTGCAAGCGGTAGAAAATGCAGAGGACAGCCGTGAAATGGGGGAACAGGATCTACGCAACCTGAATTTCAGCGCCCGCGATATCCTGGTGGGAATTGCGGCCAGTGGGCGCACACCCTATGTTTTGGGGGCCATGTCCTATGCGAAAAGCGTTGGCGCGACGGTTGCCTCTATCTCATGTAACCCGGGAAGTGAAATGAGCCAGGCGGCAGATATTGCTATCGAAGCCATTGTGGGGCCGGAAGTAGTTACCGGTTCATCGCGCATGAAAGCAGGTACAGCCCAAAAGCTCCTCCTCAATATGATTACCACCGGGGCTATGATCCGCAGTGGCAAGGTGTATGGCAACCTGATGGTGGATGTTGAGGCGACCAATGCCAAACTTTTCCAACGCCAAATCAATATCGTGGTTGAAGCAACACAATGTAGCCCGTCAGAAGCAGAGAGCGCACTTGAAGCGTGCAATCGCCATTGTAAAACGGCAATTTTGATGATTATCAGCGGCCTGTCTGCCGATGAGTCTGCAGAATTATTGAAGAAAAATAAGGGCTTTATCCGTAATGCGCTCCAGGGAGTAAAGAGTTAATCATGGCTAAAATTACTAGCTCACTAATACAGCAAATTTTGCTCTTCACCGGAGGGCGTGAAAACATCATAATTTGCGGTAACTGCATGACGCGGTTAAGACTGACGCTAAAGGACCGAAATCTAGTTGAAAATGACAACCTGAAAAAACTCCCAGGGGTGATGGGGGTAGTCAATGGTGATGACCAACTGCAAATAATTCTCGGCCCTGGTAAGGCCCAAACGGCCAGTGAACTGCTGAACAAAGAGTTACTGATGACGGGCGGAGAACCGGCTGAACAGGACAGCAATGCCGATTTACAATCCGTTGCCAGCCAACAAAAACAGCAGATGAAAGCGAAACAAAACAGCGCAGTGCATAACTTTCTGACTAAGTTTGCCACTATTTTTACCCCGCTAATCCCAGGTTTTATCGCCGCTGGCCTGCTACTGGGCATTGCAACGCTGATTCAGCAGACGATGATAGTGGAGGACGTAGCCCCTTCTGCCTGGCTATTGCATCTTATCGCCTACATGAAAGTGTTCAGCATTGGGCTCTTTACCTTCCTTAGCATCCTGATTGGCTTTAATACTCAGAAAGCCTTCGGAGGAACGGGAGTAAACGGTGCAATTATCGCTTCGCTGTTTATCTTGCGCTACGTCCCTGAGGGGACAGTAGGTTACTACGCCGGGATGGATAATTTCTTCAGCCTTACCATTGATCCACGCGGAAATATTATCGGTGTGTTGTTGGCGTGTATTTTCGGAGCGTGGATTGAGCGTCAGGTACGTCGGGTTATTCCTGATAACCTGGATATGATCCTGACTTCGTCGATTACATTACTCATCACCGGCGCGGTAACTTTCGTCGTGATCATGCCTATAGGGGGGGAACTCTTCAAAGGCATGTCTTGGTTGTTTATCCATCTTAACGGTAATCCTTTTGGCACTGCCGTTTTAGCCGGGGTATTCCTGATTGCCGTCGTCTTCGGTATCCATCAAGGTTTTGTGCCAGTTTACTTCGCGCTGATGGATGCTCAAGGCTTTAACTCACTGTTTCCCATCCTTGCTATGGCCGGTGCAGGGCAAGTCGGGGCCGCACTAGCGCTGTTTGTCCGCTCACCCAAAGGCTCTGTGCTGCGCACTCAAATTAAAGGTGCTATTTTCCCGGGGCTTCTGGGAATAGGTGAACCGCTGATTTATGGCGTTACATTGCCGCGTCTGAAACCTTTTATCACCGCTTGTATCGGCGGCGGCATAGGCGGTTTCTTTATCGGTCTGGCTGCCTGGCTTGGAGTTCCGGTAGGGCTAAATACCGTGTTCGGTCCGTCTGGTCTGGTATCTATTCCGCTGATGACCTCTCATCAGGGCATTTTCATTGGTATGGCGGTATATGTAGTGGCTCTCCTTATCGCTTACCTCGCCGGGTTTATTCTCACCTGGTTCTATGGTAGTAAAAATATTGATTTAAGCTAATGGCTTTCTTCCCCCTTCATTAAAAAGAAGGGGGAGTAGCGACTTTAATTCTGCCCTTGCGTTCTCTGCTCCTCCCTTTACCCTCCCCTCGGTATATGTAGTGGCATAGTGAACTTGGTTACCAAAATAGAGGGGTAACATCACCTCATAGTCAAAACAAGTGACATTATGATCCGACGTAACAGATGTACTCCGCCGGTAATTTTATTAATGCTCAACTGTTTGGATAATGAAAGAAACCTACCTTGTAGGGCTTGCGAAAATAACGTAAGCAATCCGTAATTCATTGTCATATTTTCCGAAAATCAAATATTGGCCGCTGAACCTCCGATATATCCCACAGTCTGTTAGCGAGGTTGTTTCTTCTGATAGCAAAATCTTTTGTTAACAGGAATTTTTGTTAGTTGGAAAACGGCGAGCACGTATCACATGACAATGAAAAAATTACTCTTAGCGTCGCTGCTGTTCAGCAGCGTTCCAGTTTTCGCTGCGGGCGGGTTTGTCGTCAAAGACATTCACGTCGAAGGATTGCAGCGGGTCACTGTCGGTGCGGCGTTGCTGAGCATTCCGGTGCGCGTGGGCGATTCGGTATCGGATGAAGATATCAGCCAGACGATCCGTGCCCTGTTCGCCACCGGCAATTTTGAAGATGTGAACGTACTGGAAGATGGCAACACGCTGATTGTGCAGGTGAAAGAACGCCCGACGATTGCGAGCATCACGTTTTCGGGTAACAAAGCCATCAAAGATGAGATGTTGCAGCAAAACCTGGAAGCCTCTGGTGTCCGCGTGGGAGACGCGCTGGACCGCACCACGATTTCCTCGATTGAGAAGGGAGTGGAGGATTTCTATTACAGCGTCGGCAAATACAGCGCCAGCGTAAAAGCCGTGGTCACGCCGCTGCCGCGTAACCGCGTGGATGTGAAACTGGTCTTTACCGAAGGCATGTCGGCGAAAATTCAGCAAATTAATACCGTGGGTAATAAAGCCTTTGCCACTGACGATTTAATCGCCCATTTTCAGCTGCGCGATGAAGTGCCGTGGTGGAATGTGATTGACGATAAGAAATATGAAAAACAAAAACTGTCCGGCGATTTAGAAACGCTGCGCAGTTTTTATCTCGATCGCGGTTATGCCCGTTTTAATATCGATTCCACGCAGGTCAGTTTAGCGCCAGATAAGAAAGGGATTTATATTACCGTGAATATGAGTGAGGGTGAGCAATATAAAATTTCCGGCGTGGTGGTCAGCGGCAGCATGGCCGGGCATTCGTCAGAAATCGAAGCGCTGGCCGCCATTCCTGCCGGGGAGTTGTACAACGGCGCGAAGATCACCAAAGTTGAAGGTGATATTAAAAATCTGTTGGGGCGCTACGGTTATGCTTATCCGCACGTCACCACACAAAGCGACATCAATGACGCGGATAAAAGCGTGAAACTGCGTATCAGCGTGGATACCGGTAACCGGTATTCGGTGCGCCACATCCGCTTCGAAGGTAACGACACGTCGAAAGATGAAGTGCTGCGCCGCGAAATGCGTCAGATGGAAGGCGCGTGGCTGGGCAACGATCTGGTGCAGAAAGGTAAAGATCGCCTCAACCGCACCGGCTATTTCGAAACGATAGATGTGGATACGCAACCGGTGCCGGGCTCAAACGATCAGGTGGATGTGATCTACAAAGTCAAAGAGCGTAACACCGGCACCTTCAACATCGGCGTGGGATACGGCACCGACAGCGGCATCAGTTATCAACTGGGCGTGACGCAGGATAACTGGCTTGGCAGCGGCAATACGGTCAGTTTCAGCGGTACACGTAACTCGTACCAGACCTATGTCGAAGTCTCGGCAACCAACCCGTATTACACGGTTGATGGCGTCAGTCTTGGCGGCAAAGTGTTCTATAACCACTACGACGCGGAAGATGACGATCTGGCGGCATATAACCTGCAAAGTTACGGTGCAGGCATGAATTTGGGTCTGCCGGTCAGCGAAAACAACACGCTGAATCTGGGGCTGGATTACGTCCACAGCACGCTCACTGACATGGAGCCGCAGGTGGCGGTCTGGCGTTATCTTAATGCCAGCGGCGTCAAGCCGGGGCTGGTGACCACCTCCACCAACAGCGATGCCGAACTGCGCACCAACGATTTCTTCGCCAGCGTCGGCTGGGCGTATAACGACCTGAACCGTGGCTTCTTCCCGTCTTCAGGCACCCGCGCCAGCCTGGCTGCCAAGGTGACCATACCGGGTTCAGACGAAAGTTATTACAAAATCACCTTCGATGCTAACCATTACATTGCGCTGAGTGACACATCAGACTGGGTGCTGATGGGCCGTGCCAAAGCCGGTTATGCGGCAGGCATCGGCAGCAACGACGTGCCGTTCTACGATAACTTCTATGCGGGCGGTTCCAGCTCGGTGCGCGGCTTCTCGTCCAACACTATCGGGCCGAAAGCGGCGTATTACAAATGCAGCAGCGCAGACAGTTCGTATTCCACCTGTCCGGTGAGCAAATCCACCGATGCGGTGGGCGGTAATGCGATGGCGATCGCCAGTGCGGAATTGTATGTGCCGACACCGTTTATCAGCGAGAAATACACCAGCTCGGTGCGGACTTCATTATTTGTTGATTCCGGTACGATGTGGGACACCAGATGGCAAAATACAGCAGCCACTGAAGCTGCTGGTATTCCGGATTACAGTGATCCGATGCATATCCGTGTTTCCAGCGGTATTGCGTTGCAATGGCAATCACCGCTCGGCCCGCTGGTATTCTCTTATGCACAACCGCTGGTAAAATATGAAGGCGACAGTGCGGAACAATTCCAGTTTAATATCGGGAAGACATGGTAATAACCATGGCGTCTTACAAACTAATTACTTTTTACAGACGCAATGAAAATAGAAAGAAAATCAGATCCCTTTATAATGACAGCATGATGTTTATTGAGCGACCTTAGGGTTAAACATCATGCCATTATTATATTGTTGGAGTTCTTCCTTTTAAGGGCTGCCCCTGTGCGGCCCTTTTTTTATTCCGCTTTATACCGGTTCACTCCGCTTTATGATAATTCCCTTGCTCGTCGGCACTTTCAAAAACCATTGAAACGGAATTCACACAGTGACGCAGATTCTTCTCGGTTAGATATTCTCCCTCAAAGACATGCCCCAGATGCGCCTTGCAGTTGGCACAGACGATTTCAGTTCTGCGGCCATCGGCGTCAGGCACACGCTCTACCGCGCCAGGGATTTCGTCATCAAAAGCGGGCCAGCCGCAGTGAGATTCGAATTTATGTTCAGAAGAATACAGCGGCGCAGAACATCTTTTGCAGACATAACGGCCCGGTGAAAAGTGTTCGTTATATTCACCGGTATGAGGGCGCTCGGTCCCTTTATTTTCAATAACAAAACGTTCGAATTCGTTGAGTTCTTTATTCATTCTGATGACTCCTCAGATTACAGACATTGCAGGTGCTGACTTACAGTTTACACGAGAAACCGGCCTGCGTGGCATACGCCACCGTGCTTAGGCACCTGCTGCTAAGCGCCGGTCAGTCAGGTTTCATCGTCTGCGACATTATCGCGCTGACTTTTTCCATCATCGGCCCGGCGTCTTTATTACCCAGCGCTTCCTGCTGTTTTACCCACAGCGCCTGAGCATCCTGATAACGGGTAACCTGCTGCCAGTGCGCCACTTCACTGTGTCGCAGAACACGCACCTTCGCGCCGTCTTTGCGCAGGGCATCCAGCTGCGGGTCAAAGTGGCTGTCCATGACGGAACCGGCGATTTTATTGGCGATATCCGCCGCGCGGGTAATGGCCGCTTTATCTTCCTCTGCCAGCCCGTTCCAGACTTTCAGGTTCATCACCAGCAGATAAACATGCCCCAGCCACAGCTCTTTCGAGACCAGAACATCAGGTGCCATCTTCTGAATTTTCAGGTCATATCCGCTGTCGACGTTGACCATAATGCCGTCCAGCTTACCGGTCTTGAAGGCTTCCACCGTTTGCGGACCCCACGGCATTGTGACCGGTATGGCTCCGGCATTGCGCAGAAAATCCTGATGCCAGAAGCTGGCCGAACGCCAGGTTGTTCCTCTAATATCCTCAAGGTTTTTCAGCGGATGTGTGCTGAAAAAGGCGACCGGATAACCGGTCGCAGAGAAGATATTCACTACGCCGGCTTTTTCTAATTCAGCAGGGAAGGCGGGTATTTCGGTGAAAACACGGCGAAAGAAAGCGATTTGTTTATCGCCGGAAGGCCCGACCGGAAAGCTTTTAAAAATCTGATGCAGCGGCAGTTCTTTGGCGGCGTATTCCGGCACCACAATGCCGATATCTGCCGTTTTTCCCTCGCGCACGGTAAGCAATGCGTCATAACCGGTTGAGAGTTCGCCCCCCCAGTGTTCTTCAATTTTCAGGCGTCCCTGAGACTCTTTTTCGATAGCAGGAAAGAACACATCGTGGATAAAGCGGGTACGCATTGTGCCCAGCGGTTCATGATCGGTGTACCGCAAGGTGGTGGTGGCAGAAGCGGCAGCCGGTAACAGGAGCAGAGTGAGAACCAGCGCCAGAGGTTTTCTGATTATTTCCATGTAATTTCACATTTCGGTAGGCAAAGCCTGAGTGTAGCGGATCACCCGATTTGTGAATGTGCGTGAAAACAGGTTCTTAGCGCGAAACCAAAAAAGGCGCCATGCGATTGCATGACGCCTCGGGTTCTTATCGGTTAGTGGTTAGAAATCAACATTCACACCCAGCTGGAAGCTTCGGCCCGGCATGACGGCCAGCGCTTTGTTGTACTCGTCCTGATTAGTGGTTTCAGTCAATGTACGGCTGCTCAGGTAATCCCAGTATTTGCGGTCGGTGATGTTGTAAACGCCACCGCTGAGTTTGACGTTTTTCGCGACTTTCCAGTAAGCCGTCGCATCCACCATCCCATAACCTGGAACGTTCATGTATTTTTCAGTGGAATCTGCAAGGGGAGTACCACTGTTGTTGTAACTCTGGCGAGAGGTTGCTTCAGCTCTTTTACCTTTAACAAAGGTTGCTGTCAGTGCCGCACCGTAGAGAGTTGATGGGGCATCCCATGCAATACCTGCGACAAATTTCATCGGCGGCACGCTGTCGAGGTCAACATACTTGTCGCCATCATAGCTGGACTTGGATTGCCCCTGGGCATAACCGAATGCGAAGGTCGTGCTCAGGCCATCCACGCTGTTAAACCAGGTGCCGTAGTTGACTTTGGTGCTCACGTCACCGCCGTAGATATACGCTTCATCGCGGTTTTCGGCCTGATAAATGGTATAAATATTGGAAGGCACATTGGTGAACAGCCCTGGGTTTGCTGAACGCGAATAACGCGTATTGGCGATGAAGTTTTTATAAGTATTGTAGAAAACGGATGTCTTGAAGGTTACCCCTTCCGTGGCTTCACCTTTCATGCCCCATTCGAAGTTGTTACTGGTTTCAGTTTTCAGATCGGTATTACCGATAAGGGCGTACTGAGCGCGTCCTGCATAGTTAGATCCGAGATTCCATGAGCCGTATAGCTGGCTGGCGTCTGGGAACTGTGCACCGCGCTGATACTGCACATAGGTCATCAGCTTTGGCGTGATGTCATACGTAAAGGCCAGTGATGGCAGAGCCTGGGTGTCTGAGTTGGCCTTGTTATAGAGTGTTGAAACCTGATCACCGGTTACCACGCCGTTCGCCAAGCTCGACAAATCTTGTGGTTTGGTATTTTGATAAGCAACGCGAACAGCAGGTATCACAGAGAGGTTGTGGCCATCGAGGTCAAACTTCATGGTGTCTTGCAGGAAGCCGCCCAGGATATAGGTTCGGCTGTTGGCTTCCGGCTGCATGATGGTAGTGAACGCCCCTTGTTCTGGGTTTTGACGGAATGGACGTTCAGTGTTGGATACACGACCGTTGATCCCCGCGCTCAGTTCATGACGCCCCAGGGTTTTTAGCCAACTGGTTTCCGCGCCATAGGTATTCACGTCATAGTTGGAATAGACGTTCATCATCTGCTTACTGTCGTTCGGCATATAGGTATTGTCGTGCGCCTGCGTGTACTGGTAATAGACCTTGGACACGATGGCATCGACGTAATCGTTGAACGGAGTCCATTCGTCTTTCAGGCTTGCACCCCAGCGGCGCGTATTACTTTGCTGCTGTGAAGTCCCCAGGATAGCGCTGCCCGAGCCATTCCAGGTGTCATAGTGGGTGTGGTTCACTTTTTCGTAGTAATCGAGCGTGCCGGTAACTTTATGTTCGTCATTCGGCTGCCAGATAACAGATGTCATCACGGCATCTGAGTGCCAGTTAGCAGGGTAGGCATCATGCGTGCCGCTGTTGTTGCTGGTTTCCTGTCCGTCGCGGCGGCTAATAGCAATCAATCCACGCAGCGTTTCATCGCCCGCAGCGGCCGTGATACCGTTATGCCATGAGCGGTCTGAGGAATCATAGTCTGACTGGTAACCGAAATAGGTTTCCTTGCCCGGACGCAGATAATCGTCGGCTGATTTTGGCAGGAAGGACACTGCACCACCGATAGAGGTGTTGGCACGTTCGGCTGAGGTGGCACCGGATTCGATATCCACCTGGCCGTAAATATAAGGGTCGATGTAGTCGCGGCCAATACCAAAGGTATTGAGGCCTGCGCGGCTGACATAGCTGCGACCGGTGGCGCTCGGTTGCGGAATGCCGTCAACGTCGATACCGACACGGTTGCTTTCCAGACCCCGGATGTTATAGCCGGTGTAACCGCTGCGGTCGAAACCGCTTTTCCCGTTACCTGACCCCCCGCTGGCGCCGGTTGCGCTGATCAGTGGCTCATAACGCATGATGGTGCCGAAATCATTACCGCCTTTTTTCTGCATTTCGGCTGCGGTGATGCTAGTTTTCGAGCCCGGTTTTTTATCCGGCATCGTTTCGGTGACGGTCATCACCTCTTCGTTACTTTGCGCCAAATCTTGCGCCGTACGTACCACTGGCTTCTTCTTGATGGTTTCAGAGGCTGGCGTTTTATTCGCGGCAAGATCGCTGGTGTCTTTGATAGCTTCCGCTGCATTGACGTTAAAGGTGGTGGTGAGAATCGTTCCCATGAAAATGACGTTTTTCACCAAACCCTGCTGTGTAAAGGATTTGAACATTTTTTTAGCCCTGCACTATTTTTTAAAGTTCTGCTCGCATTTACTGCCTTTCGACAAATCAGACGCGCTGGTCATCTGCTTTCAATTCTTCCGTAAAAAAGCCCTTGTCCTTATAAAATATGGGTTTATTCAACATCCTTACCCATTTAGGCTTTGTGAGAATGATAATGATACTGATAACTATTATCAATAAATTGATAAACAAAAATGCGCTTCTTAACGAAATCTTTGCAATGCGTTGGTGAAAATGAACTAAAGGAAGGTGAAAAGGGCAGAGGACAAGGTTTTTCCCCTACGTTTTTCAGGGTTGCGGAAAATATAGCTAAGATATATCTTTCGACAAGCCTTACTTCAAAAGAGAAAACATGATGACCCAACATCGCACTGAAACCCCGGCCCCAAACTTGCCGGTTCGTGTCAAAAACGAACTGGCTTTTCGTCATCTCACGGTCAAAAGCAGCGAAAACATAGCCGGCTGTTTTCAGCGCATCGTTTTAAACGGCGATGAACTGAAAGGTTTTACCTCGCGTGGCTTTGATGACCACATCAAACTGTTTTTCCCGGCGAATCCGGGTGATGTGATCACCCCGCCCACCGCGACCGAGGATGGCATTGTGTGGGGCGAAGGGCCGCGTCCGCTGAACCGCGAATATACGCCGCTGCATTTTGATGTGCAGACCCATGAACTGACGCTGGATTTCTATCTTCACGACGGCGGTGTTGCCAGTGAATGGGCAGCTGGCGCGAAACCGGGCGACAAACTCATCATCGGCGGGCCGCGCGGTTCTTTGATTATTCCGACGACTTACAAATGGCAGCTGTATGTGTGTGATGAAACCGGTCTTCCGGCGGTAAAACGTCGTCTGTGCGAGCTGAAACAGACCGCTTCTGACGCGAAAGTGACGGTGCTGGTAAAAGTGAAGGATGTCAGCTGTGCCCGCTATCTGTCCGAAGAAAATGATTTCGACATCGAGTGGATTGTCAGCGAAGAACAAAACGGGTATCAGAAGGATGACGCGGCGGTGAAAAAGCTGAAAAGCCTGTACCTGCCGGAAAGCGATTACTACATCTGGGCGACGGGCGAAGGGAAATTCGTTAAAGGCCTGAATGATTACTTCGTCGAAAATCGCGGGTTGGATGCGAATTTAGTTCGTTGTGTCGCGTACTGGCACAATAAATAATTCAAATTGCCCGCTATGTTTAACCGCAGGAGTTGACATACTCCCCGCCCTAAATGGAGTGACCTCGATTCCGTAAACAGTTCCTGTTCTCACGGTGAGGCCTGTTCGAAGGCCTCAGGGGCACTCCACGGGCTAATTATCACTGTCCAGGTTTATGGGGGCAGTTCAAAAGGGCGAAGTTTTACGCGCAACTTGATAAAGCGTTATTGCCTTTTATTTGCTGCGGTATTTAATTAATACTTTGTTGCAACTACCACCGGAATCATTACGCCGGGCACGGTAAACGCCATTATTTATTATTTCCGCCATCATTATAATTCTTATGACAAATTCTGAGTTTTTATTCAAAGGAATGGTTATGAAATTAATAAGCCTCAAAGAACACTGGCGCGCGCTGTGTCTGATACCTCTTTTGTTTGCGGGATATTCTTCTTTAAGTTCAGCGGCTGAAAATACACCAGCCCCGTCAATGGATATTGTTAAACCGGTAAAAGTGTGTGCCGATCTCAATAAGGTGTCGCTGACTGACATCGGCGGCGAGGGCAGCCGAATCACCTCAGCGAAAGAGATTACCATCAACGACGCAACGGCCTGCGAAGTGGAGGGTAATGTGCACCCGACCATCGGCTTTAAAGTTCTTTTGCCGGTATCTTCCTGGCAACAGCGTTATATGCAAATCGGTTGTGGGGGGTTGTGCGGCAATATCTCGCTGCAAATTGGCGCGGCAGCCGGTTGCACACCATTACAAACCAATGGTTTCGTGATGGCCGCCACCGACATGGGCCATTCGATGCAGGAAGTGGATTTCGGTAAAGATCCACAAATGCGCAAAGATTTCGCCTACCGCAGCCAGCATCTGATCGCTGAAGTGTCGAAGAAACTGATCGCGGAATACTACGGGCGTGCGCCTGCGTATTCCTATTTCAACGGCTGTTCGGACGGAGGTCGCGAAGCCCTGATGGAAGCGCAACGTTTCCCGCATGATTTCAACGGTGTGATTGCCGGGGCGGCAGCGATGAACTTCCAGTCGCAAAATGCCGTTTATCACGCGTGGCAGGCGCTGGCGAATACTGGACCAGATGGAAATGCGGTGATAGTTGCTTCCCGTTTGCCAGTGATCCATAACGCCGTGTTGAAACAGTGCGACGCACTGGATGGCCAGACCGACGGCCTGATTGCCGACCCGCAAAGCTGTCATGTGAATATTGCCTCGATGGCCTGCAAAACGGATGCTGCTCAGGAAAACTGCCTGTCAGCCGCTGAAATTGCCACTTTAACCAAATTGTACGCTGGACCGGTTGATCCGAAGACCGGTGCAAAACTGACCGTCGGTGGTCCGCAACCGGGTTCTGAGCTGGCATGGGAAGGCGTATTTGTGCCGGAAAAAGCCAGCGATCCGATTTTCAGCTCGTTTATCGCGCTGCCATCGCTGAAATTCCTAAATTATGAAAAAAATCCGTCAGAACATTTTACGTTGAAAAACGTGAAATTCACCGAAGCCGGATTTGATGAACTGCGTAAAATGCACCCCCTTTATGATGCCACCAACCCGGATCTCTCTGCATTCAAGGCTGCGGGCGGCAAGCTGATTATCTGGCATGGCTGGGCAGATCCGCATATCTCCCCGCTTAATTCCGTGGCGTATCATCAGGCAGTAGGCCATGTGATGGGCGCGACGAGCCGCGATCAGTTTGAGCGTCTGTATCTGTTGCCGGGCGTGCATCACTGCTCCGGCGGTGAAGGTCCGAGTCTGGTGGATTTCCTCACGCCGATGATGAACTGGGTGGAGAAAGACATCGCGCCGGACAGCATTACCACTTATCAGGCGGCGAAAGAGCAGAAGATCCAGTTCGGCCAGCCGATACCAGAGCGCGGCAAACAGCCAGCGACCGATATCCGTCTGGAGAAAATCCCGATGGGTGCAGTGTCACGTCCTGTCTTCCCGTATCCGGATTACGCGGTGTACGGCGGAAAGGGCGATGTGAATGCGGCAGCCAGCTATATTCGCAAACCGCTGGCGACGCAGCCGGCGGCGTATCACTGGTTGGGCGAGGATTTCTATCAGCCGTTAACGTTTATGAATTAACCACCAGATCGGTGTTCAGGCCGGTTTCATCAGGCAGGCTACGGCCTGCCTGATGTGTTATGGCATTGTGAAAGAGGGCTTAACCCGTTATCTTTAAGGGATATCTGTACGCACTTTTTACGTAATTCTGACTATGGTTCTGATGAAAAATAATCCTTTGGGTAATGACCGTCCTCCAGCCACATCCGGCCATAAACCGAACTGCGTTGCGGCGAAAAAACATCGCCGCGAAAGAATGTTCGAAACAGGTGATATCCGCCTGCTGATGCTGCATTTTTTGCAGCAACGTTCTGCGCATGGTTATGAGCTGATCAAAGCCATCGAAGACTTGTCCAAGGGTGAATACACACCGAGCGCCAGTATTATTTATCCGAACCTGACGTTTCTTGAGGAGCAGGGTCTTATTACGGCGAATCAGGAAGAGGGTGGTAAGAAGCAATACTCGATTACGCATGAAGGAACGCAATCGCTGGCCGGACAGGGCGATCTGCTCGGTTCAGTGACCGAAAAACTGTTTTCACTGGCGATTTTATCCAATAACCGCAGCATTCCGGAAATGCAGCGGGCGATTAACAATATGCGCATGGCGCTCAATCTGCGTTTGGCGAAAGGGCCGATCGAACAGGAAACGCTGTATAAAATCACCGATGCATTAGACAAAGCGACGAAAGAAATCGAGCGTAGCTAAACGGATTATCAAAAACTATAAAGCCTCCGACCGGAGGCTTTATACGTTCAGGAAATATCACGGGAAATCAGTTTTCTTCAGGCCACGGCGTCAGAATTTCATAACCCGTTTTCGTCACCGCAATCATATGTTCCCACTGCGCGGACAACGAATGATCTTTCGTCACCACCGTCCAGCCGTCAGGCAGCACTTTGTTCTGCTTTTTACCGGCGTTCAGCATCGGTTCGATGGTGAATAACATGCCTTCCTGCAAGACCAGGCCGCGGCCTTTTTCGCCGTAATGCAGCACCTGCGGATCTTCGTGATACCCCATGCCGATGCCGTGACCGCAATATTCTTCCACAATGGAAAACCCTTCGCGTTTCGCAACAGCAGCAATGGCATAACCCACATCGCCGAGCGTTGCGCCGGGGCGAACCACTTCGATACCGGCCATCATTGCTTCAAAGGTGGTATCCACCAGACGGCGCGCCATAATGCTCGGTTCACCGGCGTAATACATGCGGCTGGTGTCGCCGTACCAGCTGTCTTTGATCAGCGCCACGTCGATGTTCACGATATCGCCTTTCTTCAAGGCTTTATCGGAAGGAATACCGTGGCAAATGACATGGTTGACGGAGGTGCAGGTGGTTTTCTGATAGCCGTGGTAACCGATATTGGCCGGGATCGCCTGCAGTTCATTGACGATAAAATCGTGGCAGATGCGGTCCAGTTCGTTGGTTGTGACGCCGGGCACCACGTAAGGCGTGATCATGTGTAACACGCGCGCAGCGAGTTTACCGGCGATACGGGCTTTATCGATGCCTTCCGGCGTTTTGACCATGCGGTTATTGTTGACGAAATACCGGCTGTCTAAACCATTATTCATTGCTTGCCTTCCTCTGTGTGCCGCCGACGTTTAACAGCGTGCGGATACTTCCGGTGTTTTCTTCCGATTCCATGCTGCATCGCACCAGCAGTTGCGAAATCTCACTGTGCGTCATGTCCGGGTGCGTCTCCATCAGCATGCCAATCTTCATCCAGTGTTCGGCCTGGGCGTTGATGGAACGCGTATACGCCAGACTGGCGATACGCAGATTCTCATGCATCAGTTCAGAAATTTTGATGATACCCATCGGGCGTCCTCAGTAGTATACGAATCATATATGTTTTATATACTACGTGTAATGAACGCTAAACTCAACCTGCGCATTTCATGACACCTGTCGGGCAATGGCGTATATTGTGGCGAGTTTTCAATCTCTTATCCCAAATTATAAATTCAAAAGGTTCACATGAAATCTACACGTAAGTTACTTATTGGCCTGGTGTGCATTTTTTCAATGGCAGGATGCTCGCGTACCGAACCGGTATTAACGCCACACACCACCATTACGACGCACAATTCTGAAGACCAGATTAAAATCGCCATCATGAGCGCCGGATTGAATCGTGGCTGGATCATGACCGCTGCCGGTCCGGGCGTGATTAATGGCCGTCTGAACAACCGTGATCACGTGGCGAATATCCGCGTTAATTACACACAAAACAGCTACACCATTAATTATGTGAGCAGTACTAATCTGATGGCGGATAAAGGTGAAATCCACCGCGGTTATAATCACTGGGTGAATAACCTCGATAACGATATTCAGATCCGTCTGGCGTCCAGCGCCGCGAAATAACATTGTCTGAATCGTATAAAAAATAAAACGCCCCCGCTGAACAGATGGGGGCGTTTTTGCTACATGGCCGGGTTTAGTGGCGCTTACTGGCTCGAGGTGTCTTTTTTCATCGCGTCTTTTGACATGTTGTCTTTAGACATTGAGTCTTTAGACATGCTGTCTTTCTTCATATGATCTTTAGACATGCAGTCTTTGCCCATGCTGTTTTTCGCCATTGAATCTTTGCCCATGCTGTCTTTTTTCATGCAGTCTTTCGACATATGGCCCATGGTATCTTTCTTCGCCATTGCGTCAGCAGCATAAGTGGTGCTCACCGCGCCCATCATCAGACAAGCAGACATCATCATTACGGTTAACTTTTTCATGGTAATTCCTTCTTTTAGGTTTTGAGGTACAAAGGTTGTTGTGGACAGTGTTGATCCCTATGGATCATGTTCAGCTTCCGCCGAACCAGTTGTAGCCCTGATCTTCCCAGTAGCCACCGGTGAACTTGTTGGTTATTTCAATGACTTCGATATGTTTTGGATTCTTATAGCCGAGTTTGGTCGGCATTCTGAGCTTCATCGGGAAGCCGTATTTACGCGGTAAAATCTGTCCGTCATAAGTCAGCGCCAGCAGGGTTTGCGGGTGCAGCGCCGTCGCCATATCAATGCTGGTGTAGTACTGGTCGGCACATTTAAAACTGACATATTCCGCTGTGAGATCGGCCCCAATCAGGCGCAGAAAATCACCGAACGGCACGCCGCCCCATTTGCCAATCGCGCTCCAGCCTTCGACACAAATGTGTCGGGTCACCTGGCTGACCTGCGCCATTTTGTACAGCGTCGGCAAAGACCATTCGCGTTTATCCAGCGCCAGACCGGCGATTTTCAGGCGATAAGCGTTGCCGTCGACTTCCGGTGCGTCGTCTTCGGCATAAAACGCATTAAACGGAAACGGGCGGGTGATCATCGATTCCGCATATACCGGCGCGAGACGTGTCGAACCGAACAGCCAGCCCTGCACGCGGTCGTTAAAGCCGGAGATTTTGCTCAGTGCAGTTTCTACGCTGGCGTTATCGCTGATGTCGCAACCGGTCAGCATCGCGACGCCGCCGAGTGTCAGCCCGCGTTGCAGGAACAGGCGGCGTGAAGGCGCATCCAGTTCGCGGATAATCTGTTTTTTCGCTTCCTGTAAAATCGCTTCGCTGTCGGAAGGACTGAATATCTGGCTGATACTTTTTTTGAGGATATTTTTCATCAGGTCTTCCTTAACGTCCGCGGATCATGGCAATCAGGGTTTTCGGCACCAGCGCCACCATCACGATATGCAGCACCACAAATCCCACCAGTGACGCCATCGCCAGAAAATGTACGTAACGCGCCGTATCAAAGCCGCCCATCAGTTCGCGCAGCAGCGGAAATTGCACGGATTTCCATACCACCAGCCCGGAAAGCACCAGCACGATGCCGTCGAACATCACGAACACATACGCCGCACGCTGCACCATGTTGTAGTGACGTAAATCGTCGTGTTTCAGCTTTCCGCGCAGGGCGGCCAGCAAATCATTGAAGATGCCGCGCGGCGTCAGCGGCCAGAATTTCTTTTTCATCCGGCCGGTAAAAATGTTCATCAGCAGATAAAACAGACCGTTGATTCCAAACAGCCACATACCGGCGAAGTGCCACTGAATACCGCCGCCGAGCCAGTCACCCAGCGTGACCGCACGAGGAAAATCAAAATCAAACAGTGGGGAGGCGTTATAAATCTGCCAGCCGCTGGTCACCATAATCAGCACGGCCAGCGCGTTCAACCAGTGCGTCAGACGCAGCCATAATGGATGTACGATGGCGGGTTTTTGTTTTGCCTGATCGGGTAAATCCGTGTGTATTGTCATGTTGTCATCCGGCTGTCCGTCCTGTGATGAAACGAGTATTGAACGGATTTGTTCCCCGAGACCTCACGCAAAGTTAAATAAAATGTGATAACTCGCAGGCGGTTGCTTGTGTAGACTCAAACCATTGGGAAGTGCCACGTTTTGGGATAACACATGGATAAGACGAAGAAGATCCTGATTGTTGAAGATGACGGAGATATCGCCGAACTGTTAAGCCTGCATCTGCGCGATGAAGGTTATCAAATCACTCACGCCGCAGATGGCAATCTGGGCGTGGCGCATCTGGAAAAGGGCGGCTGGGACGCGCTGATCCTCGACCTGATGCTGCCGGGCGTAGACGGCCTGGAAATCTGCCGCCGCGCCCGCAACATGACGCGTTATACGCCGATCATTATTATCAGCGCGCGTTCCAGCGAAGTGCATCGTGTACTGGGGCTAGAACTGGGCGCGGACGATTATCTGGCCAAACCTTTCTCGATGCTGGAACTGGTAGCGCGGGTCAAAGCGCTGTTCCGGCGGCAGGAAGCGATGAGCCGCAACATGAAAATGGACGCCGGAACGCTGAGTTTCTCCGGGCTGGTGATCGACCCGATTGCGCGCGAAGTAATGCTCAGTCAGCAGCCCGTAGAACTGACGCCGCGCGAGTTTGATCTGCTGTATTTCTTTGCCAAAAATCCCGGCAAAGTGTTCTCGCGTCTCAGCCTGCTCAATCAGGTCTGGGGCTACGAACACGAAGGGTATGAGCATACGGTGAACACCCATATCAACCGGCTGCGCATCAAGATAGAAGCTAATCCGGCTGAGCCGGAACGTATTCTGACCGTGTGGGGAAAAGGCTATAAGTTCGTGTCTTCTGCTGAAGATGCGCAAGGGTAAATCATGAAAAATCTCACGCTGGCACAAAGACTGACCCTGGTATTTACGGTGTTACTGATCGCCTGCTGCGCGCTTTCCGGCTATATGCAGGTGCGTTCCAGCAATCAGTACAGCCAGTCGGTTATTCAGCGGCTGTCGGTCAATCTGGCGACACAGATTGCGGCGAATAATCCGCTGCTCAGCGAGGGCAACTGGGATCCGAAAGTGGTTCATACCCTGTTTGACCAGCTGATGGCGGTGAATCCAAGCGTTGAGGTTTATCTGCTGGATAAAGACGGCAATATTGTGGGCAATGCAGCGCCGGCAGGCAGACTGCAAGAAAAACGCATCGATCTGGCGCCGGTGAACGCGCTGCTGCATGGCGCAAAAATGCCGGTGTATGGCGACAATCCACGGGATCCGCAGACTCCGCAGGTCTTTAGCGCTGCGCCGTTGGAGGTTAATGGCCAGACAGAGGGCTATGTGTATATCGTTTTGCTCGGCGACGCTTACACCGCGCTGACCAGCGACGCGCAATATCAGTCGGCGATATCGCTGGCGCTGCGTTCGATGGGGCTGGTGGCATTATTTGGTTTGCTGGCCGGTGCGCTGGCATTCCGCTGGGTAACACGCCCAGTGCGCAAATTGACCGCGCAGATTGCCCGGCTGGATACCGGCGGAATGGAGGCAATTCAGGCGCTGGCGAAAGCGGATGTGCCGGAAGGCGCTGCCCGTGATGAAGTCACGCAGCTGCAACAGGCGTTTATCGCGCTGGCAAAGCGTATCGATCAGCAATGGCAAAGCCTGATGGTGCAGGATCAGCAACGGCGTGAATTTATCGCCAATATCTCCCACGATCTGCGCACGCCGCTGACTTCGCTGCACGGCTATCTGGAAACGTTGTCGGTGAAATCAGACAATCTGAGCAACGAAGACCGCCAGCGTTATCTCAATATCGCCCTGACGCAGAGTAAAAAAGTTGGTCGTCTGGCGCAGGAATTATTCGAACTGGCGCGCCTCGAATACGGCGTGGTGAAACCACAGAAAGAACCGTTCTCGCTGAGTGAATTAGTGCAGGATGTTTTCCAGAAATTCGAGCTGGCAACCGAAACCCGTGGTCAAACATTACTGGCCGATATCACACCGGGTATTCCGCTGGTGAATGCCGATCTCGGCATGATTGAGCGGGTGCTGACCAATCTGCTGGATAACGCTATCCGCTTCACGCCCGAAGACGGCACGATTGAAATCAAACTGTGGACCCAGGCAGGGCAGGTGATGGTGCAACTCAAAGACAGCGGACCGGGCATTGCGCCAGAGCTGAAAGACAATCTGTTTGTGCGTCCGTCAATTCTCAGCACCAACAAACACCGCGCAGGCGGGCTGGGGCTGATGATCGTGCGCCGTATTCTGCAACTTCACGGCAGTGATATCCGCCTGATTGAACAGTCAAAACAGGGTGCCTGTTTTCAATTTTCAGTGCCGGTCTAAATTCCAATTTATTAATTTGCGTTACGGTGTGATGGCCGTAACGTAAATAGCGTAAAATGACGTCGGAAAGTTATTATTCTGTATTAATAAGTGTTAAATAATAATTATAGTTTTGATATAAACCAAAAAGGTTTAGCGCCTGTATTTAAACGGTACTTTTTGAATGACGGCAGTAAATATATATTTAATCCGGCGATGAAATAATTTTCTCATTATGTGGAATATTAATTTACCTGGATAAAGAATATGTCTAAGAAAGAAACCTCCCCTCAAAATAATAACGTGCATGACCTCCGGTCTGCGATTGAATTTTTAGAAAGCCTCCCAGACGAAATGGTCAGTACCGATGTGGAAGTCGATCCGCATGCAGAGCTTTCCGGCGTATACCGTTACGTCGGTGCCGGGGGCACCTGTGAACGTCCGACCCGCAAAGGCCCGGCGATGATGTTCAATACCATTAAAGGGTTCCCCGGCGTACGTGTCGTGACCGGCCTGATGGCGACCCGCGAACGTACCGGTTATCTGCTGAACTGCGAACCTGAAAAACTCGGTTTCCTACTGAGGGATTCCGTGAAAAATGCCATTCCACCGGTGGTTATTGACCGCGGCACGGCGGTCTGCCAGGAAGTGATGTATCTGGCTGATGATCCGAATTTTGACCTGCGCACCTTGCTGCCTGCGCCGACCAACACCGAAGAAGATGCCGGTCCGTATTTCACTATGGGCATGTGTTATGCCTCTGATCCTGAAACCAAAGAATCCGACATCACCATTCACCGCCTGTGCATTCAGAGCCGCGACGAATTGTCGATGTGGCTGACACCGGGCCGACATATCGATGCGTTCCGCGAAAAAGCCGAGCGTGCTGGCAAACCACTGCCGATTTCAATCAGCATTGGCGTGGATCCGGCGATTGAAATTGCAGCCTGCTTCGAGCCGCCAACCACGCCGCTGGGCTTCAACGAATTGAGCATCGCCGGTGCGTTGCGCGGTAAAGCCGTCGAGCTGACCCACTGTGTGTCCATCGATGAAAAAGCCATTGCCCACGCAGAAATCGTCATTGAAGGCGAGTTGCTGCCAAACGTCCGTGTGCGCGAAGATCAGAACACCAATACCGGCAAAGCGATGCCGGAATTCCCGGGCTACACCGGTGAAGCCAAAGCCGAACTGCCGGTGATTAAAGTGAAAGCCGTCACGCACCGCAGAAATCCGATCCTGCAAACCACGCTCGGCCCGAGCGGCGAGCACGTCAGCATGGCGGGTATTCCGACTGAAGCCAGTATCCTGGATATGATCGACCGCGCCATGCCGGGCCGCGTGCTGAATGTGCATGCGCACACCTCCGGCGGCGGTAAGTTACTGGCGGTATTGCAGTTTAAAAAATCCTCTCCGGTGGATGAAGGCCGTCAGAGACAAGCGGCGTTGCTGGCGTTTGCGGCATTCTCTGAGCTGAAACATGTGATTCTGGTGGATGAAGACGTGGATATTTTCGATACCGACGACATCCTGTGGGCGATGCAAACCCGCTATCAGGGCGACGTGGATACCGTCACCATTCCGGGCGTCCGCTGCCATCCGCTCGATCCTTCGCAAAATCCGGCCTACAGCCCGAGCATTTTGCAGGAAGGCATGTCATGTAAAACCATCTTCGACTGTACGGTGCCGTTCCACCTCAAAGCGCATTTCGAACGTTCCAAATTTAAAGAAGTCGATGTGAAGAAATTCTTACCTGACTTTAAATACTAACAGCAATAAGCCAGCGCACCTGCGGTGCGACGTTTCAAAAGCGGAGAGGTGAAATGAAGAGAAGGCGGATAATTGTCGGAATAAGCGGTGCTTCCGGGTTTCAGTATGGAATGAAGGCGCTGGAAATATTGCGCGATATCGATATCGACGTGCACCTGATTATCAGTAAAGGTGCCGAAATGACGCGCAGTCTCGAAACCGATATCGAACGGCAGGAGGTGATCCGGCTGGCCGATGAAGTGCATTCCATTAATAACCTCGGGGCATCGGTTTCCAGTGGTTCTTTTAAAACCATCGGGATGATTATTGCGCCGTGTTCGATGAATACGTTGGGTTCTGTTGCTCATGGACTGACCAATAACTTACTGACCCGCGCCGCAGATGTCGTTTTAAAAGAGCGGCGCAGGTTAGTATTAATGGTCAGGGAAACACCGCTGAATCTTTCGCATCTGAAAAATATGCAGTCGGTGACGGAAATGGGCGGAATTATATTCCCGCCGGTTCCCGCGCTGTACCATAAACCCGACAGCGTGGATGATATTATTCACCACAGCGTGGCGCGCGCGCTGGATTTATTTGACCTGGATGTCGCCAATATTAAACGCTGGGGCGAAGATTTATAGCAGAATATTTAAAAAAATATCTCAAAATAACGGAGTAGAAATGTTAATTGGACCTATCGTTAACAGCGGCGCCATAATTCTCGGCGGCCTGTTAGGGGGCTTTCTTGGCGTAAAAATGCCAGAGCGGTTGCGAACCTCGCTGCCCCAGACTTTCGGTTTGTGTTCCATGGCGCTTGGCGTCGTGCTGCTGGTTAAAATGCACAGTATGCCGGTGGTGATTTTGTCGGTGATCCTCGGTGCCGCCATCGGCGAAATGTTTTATCTCGAACGTTACATTGCCCGTCTGGGAAATATGGCACGCGGTATCGCCGCAAAATTTGCGCCGGATACCGGCATGGATCAGAACGTCTTCACTGAAAAGTTCGTGGCCATCATTGTGCTGTTCTGCGCCAGCGGCACCGGGATTATCGGGGCGATGACCGAAGGCATGACGCACGACCCGAACATTCTGTTCGTCAAAGCCATCATGGATCTATTCACCGCCGCGATTTTTGCCACCGTGCTGGGATACGCCGTCGCTCTGATTTTTATTCCGCAGTGGGTTGTTCAGTTCCTTATCGCCTCGGCGGCGGTCTTTATTCTGCCGCTGACCAATCCGCAAATGATGGGGGATTTTACTGCCGCAGGTGGCTTTATTATGCTGGCCGCCGGTTTCCGTATCAGCGGCATAAAATCCATCGCGGTTGGCAATTTATTACCGGCGTTAATTCTGGTGATGCCCATCTCGCATTACTGGAGCCTGTTCATCCACTGACGGATGTCCGCAAAAAGCCACGTCAGTGCGAAGTGGCTTTTTGTATACTGGGTGTGACACAGCCAGACTGACAGGAAGGGAAAGATGGATCTCAAAAGAATGCGCTACTTCTGTACCATCGCCGAGCAGGGTTCTATCAGCAAGGCGGCGAAGGTGCTGAATATCGCGCAACCCCCGCTCGGCCAACGTCTGCACGAGCTTGAAGAAGAAATCGGTTCGCCGCTGTTTATCCGCACCAGCAAACAAATGGTGCTCACCGAGGCCGGACGTTTTCTGTATCGCAAAACCAGTGAAATTCTCAATCAGGTGAACAGCGTCACTAAACAGGCGATTGATATCGCGTCGCAAAAAAAACGCACGGTGCGTATCGGCGTTTCCTACCTGTATCTGCGCTATTTTAACACCGTTTTTCTCGAGCTGTACCGCAAAAACCCGGACTGGGATCCGAACCTGTTAGTGTCCGAATCCACCTATCTGGAAGAACTGGTGATGAACAAAACGCTGGATATGGCGATGATCCAGACGCCCGCCGACGTGCGCTCTTTCTACGTGCGGGAATTCGAGCCAATCAAACTGGTGGCTGTGGTGACCAGTGAACTGGCCGACACCCTGCCGGATCGCACACTGACTTTTGCTGATCTCTCCGGTTTTCCGCTGGTGATGCTGCACCGCATGGGCGGCGAGGGCACCTATGAAATGCTGCTCAACCGGCTGTATGAAGAAGTGAAAGACGTGAATGTGATCATGAAAGTGTCCGAACCGCGGCTGGTGATCGAGATGTTCCGCGACGGGATGGTCGGCGCGGCGCTGATGCCGGTATCTGAAGTCGGCGAAAGCCGGCATTTCCGCACCTTTGAAATCGAACAGAAAGGCAAACTGTTCCGTCCGGCGATCATTACGCTGCATACCGAAAAGGATTCGTTTCTACCCGCAGACCAGACGCTGTAAAGGCATGAAAGAGTGAACTATACTCCTTCACTCTTCATGCTGACTGGACGACCAGAGACTCAGCCATCTTATACAGGGACGACCCTGAAGATATTAAGGAAACACCATGGCCTGGGTTTACCTGTTTTTAGCCGGCATTTTTGAAGTGGTCTGGTCTACCGCCATGAAAGAATCCCACGGATTCACCCGCCTGCTCCCCAGTATCATCACCGCCGTTTTTATGCTGCTCAGCGTAGTTTTACTGGCGATTTCCATGAAAACCCTGCCGCTCGGCACCTCTTACACTGTCTGGGTCGGTATCGGCGCCATCGGTGCTTTTATTCTCGGCGTAGTGATGTTTGGCGAAAGCCTCAACTCGCTGCGTGTCATCGCCGTGCTGCTGATTTTCTCCGGCGTGATTTTGCTGAAAGTGGCAACGAAAGAGTAAAAGCCGGACGCTGAACACGACAAAACCGCTCTAAAAGGAGCGGCTTTTGTTTATTGCTTATTGAAAAAGAGTGTCGAGAGCAGCTGCTGAGAAACCGGCACCAGCCCGACTTTCAGACCAAAGGGTTTGAACAGTTTGTTGATAACATCGGAGGTATAATTTCCTTTATCATTTTCCACTTCCGACAGTGTTTTCCGCGACACGGAAACCATTTTAGCGAAAGCATCTTGTTTTAGCCCCAGCACATTGATCCGCAGTGCTTTTAACGCTTCCCCCTGGCTTATTTCCCCGGATATCAGCGCGCGCATGACCTGGAGTCTGGCTTCATTCCTTTCATTGGCGCTGACGGGTTTCGTCAGATGAGAGACTCTGCGGCGGGTGCGTGTTTTGACAGCACGGTCCCTCTCTGCCTGGTTTGTGATTTCTGCAGTGGCGCTTTGGGTTTT
Organism: Rahnella bruchi; assembly: GCF_003614975.1. Lineage (GTDB taxonomy): Bacteria > Pseudomonadota > Gammaproteobacteria > Enterobacterales > Enterobacteriaceae > Rahnella > Rahnella bruchi. Next base: position 39,328 of record NZ_QZWI01000023.1, read on the forward strand.
CTGCGCGGCATTTTTTTTCGCCCGTATTTTAGCGATGGTGCTTTTCACTGAATCGGCCGCAATCAGAGGTTCTTTCATAAAAGCCCCCAGCGGCGCAATTTTTCGGGAATAAAACTGAAACTTATTGCGGGCATGTTCAGGATCTGTTGCGGGATACCCCGGGCGGCAAGCCGGTCTTTCAGACCTGTCAGTTGCTCAGCAGTTTCATTGAGCGCCCGGAGTAAGTTTTGTGCCGGAATGAGATCATCCAGAGTTTGCGCAATAGCGGGAAAATCATATTCACCGCCAACTTCCAGCGGCGTTTTCCATTTCGTCGTTCTGGCAATCCCTTCAGGATCGGCCTTCATGGGCGCGAAATCGGAGATCGGGGCGAGCCGGATGCTGCCTTCATCTTTGAGAAAAGAGGTATTTCGACCATGGTTATCGCTGTTGCCAAAAATAATATTGAGCAGATCCCGTCGGACCCATTCGGTAACAAACGCCGGGATATCAAAAGAAAAACCCTGCTCTGTCACCATATGGCTGCGGGAAATTTGATTAATCAATGTCCTGAGGGTCTCTTCATGATAGAGCGTGACGCCGGGTGCCTTGCGCAGCAGAGAATAGACCGATTCCATTCCAAACCGCCTGACGACACCTCCTTCTTCAAAGGCAATATCAAAACGTGGCAACCACAGTGACGGATAAGTCAGTCCTTCTTCAAGCCGCATATTGTGCGTCGGGATTGTCTCAAATCCCATCGCTTCCAGTTCATGATAGAAATGGAATTCAGCCCGCAAAATATTGCAGTCCACTTCAGTCCTTGCCCCGCGTGGATATTTGACCAGATAAGGAATATCCCGGTTGGCGGGATCACTCTGGTAGGTATCGATCCAGATTTGCTGTTCCCGGTTACAACGGAGCAGCAATTTTGGTGCTTCCCCGCCCGCACCTGTCGCCCCTCCGGCAGCGGCACCGCGTTGCTGGGCATAATCCAGAAAGTCTCCCGCCCGGTTTATCACGTCGTCGACGGTGAAAAAGAGTTGTTCAGCAAGGGGGTTATGTTCCGGCAAGGATTCTTTAATGCGCAGGTTGCCGACAGGGGATAGGGTCCCATGCTTGAGCAATACAAAATTTTGCTCATCTGGGGTCAGCCCTTCGAGATCAAGATAGTTGGCCCAATAGCGACGGCTGGAGCCGCTGGGAATGATGTCATCGAGAAACTTCAGCCATCCGCGCTGCCCGTCATCATCGAAAAAGAGGGCGACCGGATGGTTAAGTGATACGGCGCGGTTATCGTCACGGTCGAGGTTATCAATCGCATAATCGAAAAGATAATCAAGTTCAGTCAGGCGATAGTTGTTTTGTTCGCTGTCGGGAAAAGTGATGTTAGCAATATCCACCCACTCATTATTGAGAAAAGCCTGTAACGTTAACTGTTCCATAAGACCCCCTTTACTTATGAGTGGTATATTACTCGTTAATGAAGAATAGTCCATTTAACGTTACCTAAAACACCCATTAGAAGGTTTTTTTGAATTTACTGCGTTTTATATCACTCGTTAATTTTCGTTACTCAACGACAAAGCCGCTCTGTAAAAGGAGCGGCTTTTGTCTTGGAGCACAAACTTCAGCAAATCATTTGTACAATACGGCGGTACCGTGAATGCGGTTCTGACCACCGGCTTCGATGATTTTATAAGAGCTTGCACCGGCAGCAGCGGCCTTGGCGGCGAAAGTGGATTCCAGGCCATCTAGGGTATTGTCAGAGGCCGATACGGTGCCGATTTCAGCCGCGAAGCTACCGAAAGAAACCGTGGCGAGTGCAGCAGCAATAACGAAAGTTTTGATAGATTTCATGATGTCATTCCTTCTTAATGTTTGTTTGGTGAAGGCCGTGTGCCTTCGATGAGAAGAAGAATAGCGACGGGAGCTCTGAAGGGATAGCGAAGTGATTTGCTTATTTTGTTCGAAAAAATTGAATTAAACACCGGGGGATTAAAAAGCCCCGTTTCCGGGGCATGCGATCAGAACTTTTCCCCTTCCAGGGTCGAATCACACAGCGCAAAGATCTCGCCCCAGCCTTCGCCTGAGGCCAGCAGTTGCTGAATGTGCAGCGCGACATCGCTGCGGCGCACGCGGCCGTGGGCTTCGGTTTGGATCAGATGCGCTTTGCCTGTCGCATCGCCATTCATCAGGCCGCCGGGACGCAGGATGCACCAGTCCAGCGTGCTGGTTTGCAGCCAGCTTTCGGCAAGCGATTTCTCACGCACCGCCTGCCCGAACGCCTGTTTTGCGCGTGTGGATAATGTCGGCCAGCTGTCGCCGCAGCCAATTGAGGTGACCAGTAACATCTGGCGGATACCGGTGTGTTCCGCAGTATCTGTGATCAGCCGGTTGGCGGTGTAATCAGAAAGCTTTCCTCCCAGCGTGGAGACGATCTGCGCTTTATCGCCCGCCATCTCGCAGGCCTGCAACACGTCGGCAGGGTTAAGTGCATCGCCTTCAATCACGGTGACGCCCAGTGCGCGCACGCTTTGTGCCTGTTCAGGATTGCGGATCAGCGCCACGACCGGGCATTCCTGCGCCGTGAGTGCCACCAGTTCAGCGCCGACGCCGCTGCCTGCGCCAAAAATCAGCAATGTGTTCAAGGTTGGTTCTCTCTCTCAGCCAGAAGGGCGGGAAGGGCACGAAATGCATTCAGCTGATCGGTCAGTAATCCACGATGGCTGTCGCGCCCGACGAAAACCTTGAGCATGGCATAACCAGAAGCGTTTAAAAACCAGACACTTGCTGTGCTCATCCCCATAAATGGCCGTTCAACCAGGGCAATATGCCGGCAGTGTGTGGCGCGGATATGCCCGCTCATTCCCTGTTTGCCACGCAGGTTAAAATAGCCGTGACGGTGCGTGCCGGTGGGTAATTCGCCATGGAACTCGAGGATCAGATCGTCATTATTGACCAACGTCGTCACATCGCCCCATCCGGTGATGTTGTCCCATACGGCGTCGAAATGTGTCCCGGCAAACAGATAGCTCCCCGGCAGGTTCTGGATCACTTCCAGCGGGGTGATTTGGAATTCGCGGGCGATATCTTCGACGGTTCCGTCGGGCTGAGTGGCGAGAAAGTCGATCAGGGACTGAAGTTTATCCGTTGGCATGGTGGGTATTCCGTAAAGTCAGTTGTGGGATGAGGGTTTGCAGCGCCTGCAACATGTTGCTGGCCCAGAATCGTCCGGCAGGCGTGAGGTTAAAACTCGGGCCATCGCTGTGCATCAGGCCGCACTGTTGCCATTGTTGTAACAGCGGTTCGAGCGGGAAAGGATCGGTGATAATGCGGCTCAGATCATAGCGCCCGGCTTCGATACCGCCCTGTAAATCCAGGCGCCAGCGGTGTTCGCTGGCAGTCGCGGCCGTCATCATCATGATCGGTTTCAGTCCGGCGTCCAGTTGCTGGTAATACGCTTCCAGACTGCGTGCTGTCATATAGGATTGCCCGCCCAGATTGCCGCCCGCGCTGCTGCCAAAGGCCAGACAGTCCGCGCCTTTTTTGATCAGCAGATTGTAGAGGTTACGCTCGCGCGTGTTGCGCGCCCAGTGACTGTTGCTTATCTGATGCCAGCCGTCGCGCGCCAGAAAGGCTTCGCCTTCGAGGTAAAAGTCACGACGCATCGCGACATCCGGCAGCGACACACGTTTATTTTCCACGGCTTTGCCCAGCGGCGTGGAAGGCAGCAGGTTCAGGGCGTAAAGGTCCACGCCGTCCAGCGGTAAATCGCGGACGATCTGCAAATCCTCCCGCCAGCTTTCCGGTGTCTGTTCCGGTAATCCGAACATCAGATCGCAGACCACCGCAGCGCGGTCACGCTCCCCGAGTTTACGCAGGAACTGTATCGCTTCTTCCCGTGTGGCGCGCCGTCCCATCCGCTGGCGGACGCGGGTATCAAAGGTCTGAATGCCGACAGAAAAACGGTTAGCGCCCGACTCCAGACAGGCGTCGATGCGTTCGTCATCGAAATTAAGGATCCGCCCTTCGACAGTGATTTCGCAATCCGGTGCCAGCGGCAAACGGCGACGCAGCGTACTGATGATCCGGTGTAATTGCTTTGCGCTGAGCGCCGTCGGTGTGCCACCGCCAAAATAGACGGCGTGGATAGGCGCGGACTGATGCAGCGGCGAAGGGGCTTCCTGTTCAATCTCCCGGATCAGGTAATCGCAGTACTGTTCTGTGGCTTCCGCTTCCAGTTTGTTCTGGTAGAACCCGCAAAATTTACAGTGCGTCGCACAAAAGGGGATATGCAGATAAACCAGACGCTTATTGGCTGGAAGCTGGCGCTGACAAAGCGCCTGCCACTGAGCGGGGATCTCCTGCGGCGGAACCGGCTGCTGTGGCCGCCAGGGCATCACTGCCCAGCGGTCAGGGAACGGCAGTCCGTCTGCGGCAGCGTAAAAACGCGTGAGGTCTAAGCTCATTGAGTTTGTCTTCTCCTGAAGAAACAATCATTCATTCGCTGGTATTAAACGATAATGATTATCATTCGATCAAATCCAAAACGCATTTGTGATGATCTGTATCAAGTTTGGAAAAGTGATCGATGGTGAGAGGAATACGGAGAAAACCGATCCGGCCTGTCCTGTAATTTTCTAAAGCGAATGCTTATGATAGAACTTCTTGAGGTTTCCCCGGCACAACGACAGGGCAGTCATGGCAGCAGAATACTTTCTCTTCCGGCAGATAAAACAGCGTCTGAAAGACGGCAGTGCGCATTATTTTTACATCGAACCTGATCTGAGTGAAACAGAGCAACTTAAAGCGCTATGCCGCCATTACAACGGACATATCCGGCAACGTGCGGTGCTGTGCCTCGGACTGAAGCGCGAGGTGTCGGCTCTTGTGGAACTCGTTGAGCGGGTTAATGACTGGGTGGAAGAAGTTGCCCGTTCGGCGTGCAGCAGTCTGCGGCGCTGGATGCGTCCGGAGTTTGCTGGTGTTTTTGTCGGGGGGCTGCCGGATATCTTCGGGTTGCTGAAATGTACCCGCGCTGATCATCGCGGAATCGTCAGTGAAATCGTGGATTATCTCGGGCGGGAGGAAAATAACCTCGCTTTACTAACCGGTCTTAAGACCAGTAATCCTCATGTCGCCCGTCTTTGCCTGCATTTGTTGCTCGACAATCCCCGGTTTTCAACTGAAAGGATCTTCAAGCTGGCGATGCATCAGCATGATCCTGTCGTCAGGTATCACGCCGCTCAGTTTATGCTGAATAAGCCTGAGCGTGTAAATGCTGAGGTATTTGCGTTGCTACTCGCCGACCGGTTTGCGCCAGTAAAACAACGGGTTTTGCAGTACGCGGAGAATCACTCGTTGCCTGTTGCCGAGAAAGTATTAAAAGGTTTGTTACTGGATAGTAATAGCCTGGTACGCCAGCGTGCCTGCCGTTTATATAGCCAACATTATGGTGATCCGCAATCCATTTATCTGGCTGCTTTTCATCATGCAGATTCGCGACCAGCTACGCGTAAAGCGGCATTGCTCGGGTTGGGTGAACTGCGCTATCCGCAGGTGCTGGCACTGGCGGAAGCTGTCACTGAGGCATACCCTTTTGGACTGTATTTCGCAGCACTGAATATCCTCGTAAAGCATCACGGCGAGGATGCGCGTGACCGTTTAATCCAAAAACTCAGCCATCCTGAACTGGCGATTGCCAGACTGGCGCGGCGTATTCTCCTGCGGGATAAACTGCTAGTGACTTTGGCTGACCTTCAGTCCTCTTATGAGAAAGCGCCATCTAATGAACATGCACTTTTAGCATTTGCCCCGTAAACCCTCGCCCAGTCGGACGGGGATATAAGGGGTGCTAATCAGGGGGTTTCTGCGATTCAACATACGCTTTCAGTGTTTCAATTGTTGCTCCACCAGCGCTACAGGCAAAGTAGGAACGTGACCAGAGCACTCCGGCATTACTTTGCTTGCAAAGATGGGTATTTAAAAT
>NZ_QZWI01000024.1 GCF_003614975.1 Rahnella bruchi
CAGAAGTGAAACGCCGTAGCGCCGATGGTAGTGTGGGGTCTCCCCATGCGAGAGTAGGGAACTGCCAGGCATCAAATAAGACAAAAGCCCTGCACAATGTGCAGGGCTTTTGTCTTTTATACGATTAGATGTTTGCGAAAAGATATCCAAATCAAAAGGCCATCCTCAGGGATGGCCTTTTGCGTTTCTGAAACCAGAATAATCAGTGATTAGAGCTTTGAGAAATTCCAATCCCTGTCTGTGAGCGCACAAATTGAGGATAGAAACGCTCTCTTTCTTTCTGTCCTTCCAGCGAGTTATCTGTAATCGAGAAGAACCAGGTACCCACGAAGGCAACAATCATCGAGAATAATGCCGGATATTCATACGGGTAAATCGGTTTGGCATGCCCTAAAATCTGAACCCAAATAGTTGGTCCGAGGATCATGAGTATGACCGCTGTCAGTAATCCCAGCCAGCCACCAATCATGGCTCCGCGCGTAGTCAGTTTAGACCAGTACATCGAAAGCAAAATAATAGGGAAGTTACAGCTCGCAGCGATGGAGAACGCCAGCCCGACCATGAACGCAATATTTTGTTTTTCAAACAAAATACCCAAGGCAATCGCAACGATCCCTAAAATGATGACCGTGATCTTCGAAACTCGTAGCTCGTCCTTTTCAGCCGCTTTGCCATCCTTGATGACACTGGCGTAAAGGTCGTGAGATACCGCCGAAGCGCCCGCTAATGTCAGACCTGCAACAACGGCAAGAATAGTGGCGAAGGCGACAGCAGAGATGAAGCCGAGGAAGAAGCTCCCTCCGACCGCATCAGCCAGATGGACTGCAGCCATATTATTGCCGCCAAGCAGCACACCGCTGGCATCTTTAAAGGAAGGGTTCGCGCTAACCAGAACGATGGCGCCGAAACCGATAATGAAGGTCAGGATATAGAAGTAACCAATAAAACCGGTGGCATAAAACACGCTTTTACGGGCTTCTTTAGCATCGCTTACCGTGAAGAATCGCATCAGTATATGCGGTAAACCTGCGGTACCGAACATCAGCGCAAGTCCCAGAGACAGAGCCGATATTGGGTCTGAAACCAGTCCTCCCGGACTCATGATCGCAATCCCTTTGGAATGGACGGCGACGGCTTGGGTGAACAGTGTGTTGAAGTTGAAGCCAACCGATCTCATGACCATAATCGCCATGAATGTCGCACCAGCCAGTAGCAGAATCGCTTTGATGATTTGCACCCACGTAGTTGCCAGCATCCCGCCAAACAACACATAGAGCACCATCAGGATACCCACTAAGATCACTGCCACATGGTAGTTAAGACCAAACAGCAGTTGGATCAGCTTACCTGCACCGACCATCTGCGCAATCAGATACAACGCAACCACCACCAGCGAACCACAGGCTGAGAGCAGTCGGATCGGTTTCTGTTTAAGTCGGTAGGACGCCACGTCGGCAAAGGTATATTTACCCAGATTTCGCAGACGTTCGGCGATGAGGAACAGGATAATTGGCCAGCCGATCAGGAAACCGATCGAGTAAATCAGTCCGTCATATCCGGATGTGTAAACCAGCGCAGAGATGCCCAGGAAAGATGCGGCTGACATAAAGTCACCGGCAATCGCCATGCCGTTTTGCAGGCCGGTAATGCGACCGCCTGCGGTATAGTAATCCTGACGAGAGCGGGTGCGTTTTGCCGCCCAGTAGGTGATATACAACGTCGCACCGACAAACAGCACGAACATTATAATCGCTTCAATATTAAGAGGCTGACGTTTGACTTCACCTGCGATCCCTTCGGCGGCAAAGAGGCTGAAAGGGAAGGCTAAAGATAACGCCAGCAAAAGGAGAGAGCCGCGACGCGCCTTCATGGCTGCACCTCGCGGATAATATCTGCAGTGAGCCGGTCAAATTCACCGTTCGCGCGTATGACATAAATTCCGGTCAGAACGAAAGAGATAACGATTAGCCCCACGCCAACTGGAATACCACGGGTAATCGTGGCTCCTTCATAGAGTGGGGTTCCCAGCCACTGCGGATCGAAAGCAATGAGCAGGATAAAGGCAACGTACAGAACCAGCGTGATGCCTGAAAGTAACCAGGCAAAACGGCTGCGTTTTTGCACCAGTTCCCTGAAGCGCGGATTATTTACAACTCTCTGATAAATGAGATCATTCATCTCAGTGACTCCTGTGAGGCATTGATAGAGTTCACCGCGCCAGGGCGGTGAAAATTACGACGGCACTTTCATTGATTGTTTTTCTTCCAACAATTTGTCGACTACGCCCGGATCTGCCAGCGTAGAGGTATCTCCCAGATTACTGGTGTCACCTGCCGCAATTTTGCGCAGGATACGACGCATTATTTTGCCAGAGCGGGTTTTTGGTAATGAATCGGTCCAGTGAAGAACGTCCGGTGTAGCGATGGACCCTATCTCTTTACGCACCCAGTTGCGTACTTCGGTATAGAGCTCCGGTGTCGGTTCTTCGCCGTGATTGAGAGTGATGTAGGCATAAATAGCCTGACCTTTGATGTTATGAGGGATCCCCACAACAGCGGCTTCGGCAATTTTAGGATGTGAAACTAATGCGGATTCAATTTCAGCGGTGCCCAGACGATGGCCGGAAATATTCAGCACATCATCCACGCGGCCGGTGATCCAGTAATAACCGTCTTCATCACGACGGGCACCGTCTCCGCTGAAATACATATTTTTGAAAGTTGAGAAATAGGTCTGCTCGAAGCGGTCATGATCACCAAATAGCGTACGCGCCTGTCCGGGCCATGAATCGGTGATCACCAGATTACCTTCGCAAGCACCTTCCTGCGGGATACCTTCGTTATCTACCAGCGCAGGCTGAACTCCAAAGAACGGTCTTGTTGCCGAACCGGCTTTCAGCTCGGTAGCACCCGGTAATGGCGTTATCATGAAACCACCGGTTTCGGTTTGCCACCAGGTATCGACAATCGGGCATTGGCTGTTGCCAATCGTTTTGTAGTACCACTCCCAGGCTTCCGGGTTAATCGGTTCACCCACGGAACCCATAATCCGCAATGATTCACGGCTGGTGCCTTCAATCGCTTTATCGCCTTCGGCCATCAGGGCACGGATAGCGGTAGGTGCGGTATAAAGGATATTCACTTTATGTTTATCAATGACCTGCGCCATACGTGCAGGAGTCGGATAATTCGGCACACCTTCAAACATCAGACTGATTGCGCCGCAGGCCAGCGGTCCGTAGAGCAAATAGCTGTGACCTGTTACCCAGCCAACGTCGGCGGTACACCAATAGATGTCCCCGTCGTGATAGTCAAAGGTATATTTGAACGTGAGCGCTGCATAAACCAGATAGCCGCCGGTTGTATGCAGCACACCTTTTGGCTTGCCGGTAGAACCGGAGGTATAGAGGATAAAGAGCGGATCTTCTGCTTTCATTTCTTCGGCCGGACAATCAGCAGAGACGCCATCAATCGCATCATGCCACCAGATATCACGACCTTCTTTCCATTCCCCCTGTTTGCCGGTGCGTTTGAAAATTATGGAATGTGTCACGCTGGTGACTGAAGGATTTTTCAGGGCATCGTCCACATTCTGTTTCAGCGGAATAGTACGCCCCGCGCGCAGTCCTTCATCTGCCGTGATAACCACTTTGGCGCTGGAGTCGATAATACGGCCAGCGACGGCTTCCGGTGAGAAACCGGCAAAGATAACGGAATGCACGGCACCAATACGCGCGCAGGCCAGCATGGCAACCGCAGCTTCCGGCACCATCGGCATATAAATAGCGATCACGTCGCCTTTTTTGACACCCAGTCCTTTCAGTACATTCGCAAACTGACAGACATCATGATAAAGCTGTTTATAGGTGACGTGTTTGTTTTCAGCTTTAGGGTCATCGCCTTCCCAAATTAACGCTGTCTGATCGCCTTTCTCTGCTAAATGACGATCCAGGCAGTTCGCAGCCAGATTGAGCGTACCATCCTCAAACCAGCGGATATCGATATTTCCCGGTGCGAATGATGTGTTCTTCACTTTTGTGAAAGGTTTGATCCAATCTAAAACTTTCGCCTGCTCGGCCCAGAATGCATCCGGATCTTCTACAGACTGTTGATAAAACTGCTGATATTTCTCAGGTGTGATCAGGGTACGTTCTGCCAGAGAGGCAGGAATAGGATGCTTATAAACATGGCTCATGGTTTTTCTCCTTTAATTTGTTAATGATATGTCAATCAAAGGTTAAGTGTGGTTTGCGGTTTGGCTTTGTTTGGTTTTTGGGGGTCAGATCACGCAAGCAGAGTAAAAACAGCAAGATATGCGCATGGTCACTGCGGTGCAGGCCACAGAAATTAAAGGGGGCTCTGAAGGAAAGAAAAATGCTTTGTGGTAAAATTTTTTGATTAAAAATGTAATAAATTGGTTAAATAAAGCTTAACTTACCTAATCTAATGCGAAAGTTATTATTCGTTGCAGAACATTTAATATCATTTATTTTAACCTATAAGTTAATTTCCATTCATAATGGCAATGTTTAAAGATTAATCCGAGGGTAAAACTCTTAATATTTGCATTAAGAGAATTATTATAACGTTAAATTGAAAATATCAGTATATTGATCTGGCAAGAGAGGGGTGCTCTCTTCGGTACAGCGAATAATATCGCTTAACAGCTGCTTATCGCTTAATAGCTACCGTTACAATCTCAAGGACTTACTATGTTTAACGCCAAAAACAAGACACTGGTTATTGCTTTATCTGCCCTTATTTCTGCTTCAGCTTTCGCAGAAGATGTTACTACACCACCAACAGGAACCGATCAGGGCTCTGGTCGTATTCATTTCACCGGAACCGTTATTAATGCGCCTTGCTCTATTGCTCCAGGGGATGAGGACATTAATGTGAATATGGGCCAGGTAGCGAATAAGGTGCTGGAAAGCGGCAATAAATACTCTCAAAACGTTAACTACACCATTCATCTGCAAAGCTGCGACCTGACTGCACAAACTGCGGGTACCGTTGAATATCCGGCGATGTCTAAAGTGGCCGTTTCTTTTGCCGGTACACCTGACAGCAGCGCGACTGAATTGCTGGCAAACACCGGCAGTGCCAAGGGCGCAGGCATTCGCCTGATTGATGCGAACGGCGATCTGCTGAAAGTCGGTGATACCTCTAAAGATATTAATCTTGTCACTGGCAACAATGAGCTGGTATTTGCTGCACGCGTTGAAGCCAACACTCAGCCCGTTTCGACCGGTACTATCGTTTCTCAGGCAACGTACGCCCTGAACTATAAATAAGCATTGTAATTATTTAGGGGAGTTATCTCCCCTTTATTTTCCAGGTGCACCTGCGCCAGGGGTTTATGTTTGATCTATAAAAGCAAAAAGTGATTTTATTATGTTGTTTGCGATGGATGGAACATCGACAAGGATAGGGAGAAGCTTATGGCTCATTTTCCTTTTGTCGGGATGCTTAATTTCAATCAGAAGTCTGGCGGTAGAATTTAACGTTAACTTTATTGATTCTGCCGATCGCAATAACGTCGATTTATCGCGTTTTCAGGTCGCCAATTACATCGCGCCCGGCGAATATTTACTGGATGTGATGCTCAATGGCCGTACTCTGGGCGACCAGAGCGTCATTCAATATATTCCGGTCGATGACAATAAAAATAGCCGGTTATGTTTGCCGCCTTCGCTGGTGGATAAATTCGATCTGACTAAAGCTGCACGGGAAAAAATTACCCTGTGGCATCATGGCCAATGTACGTCGCTGGATAAACTGCCGGAAGTCACCGCCCGTTACGATCAGGAAAGGCAGACGCTCAATATCAGTATTCCGCAGGCCTGGCTGACGTTCCACGATCAAAACTGGGTGCCGCCTTCTCAGTGGGATGAAGGTGTTAACGGCGTTCTGCTCGACTATAACCTCCTGGGCAGCCGCTACATGCCGCAACAGGGCGATACTTCAACCAGCTTTAGCAGCTACGGCACCACCGGTTTTAACCTCGGGGCGTGGCGTGCCCGTGCGGATTATCAATATTCCAATTCACGTACTTCTGGTTCGCCTGCCAGCGATAATTTCACCTGGACGCAGAAATACGTTTATCGGGCGTTACCCTCGATCGGCGCTCGCCTGACCGGCGGACAAACTTACCTGAGTTCAGACATTTTCGATTCATTTCGCTTTCTCGGTGCGTCTCTGAACAGCGACCAGCGCATGTTGCCGCCGTCGTTGCGGGGCTATGCGCCGCAGGTTACCGGGATAGCCAAAACTAACGCCAAAGTGAGTATCAGCCAGAACGGGCGGGTGATTTACCAGACCAACGTCTCACCGGGGCCGTTCGTGGTTCAGGACCTGACCGAAGCGGTGCAGGGCGCGCTGGACGTCAAAATTGAAGAGGAAAATGGCAGCGTCACGACCTATCAGGTGACGACGGCCACCATTCCCTTTCTGACCCGTAAAGGCCAGGTGCGCTTTAAGACGGCAATGGGTAAACCGACCACCGGCAGTAGCAACCGCGTTTTGCAACCGGGTTTTTACAGCGGCGAAATGTCCTGGGGCGCGCTGAATGACTTCTCGCTTTACGGCGGTCTGATTTCGACAACGGGAAATTATCAGGCGCAGGCTCTGGGGGTTGGACAAAACCTGCAAAAACTTGGTGCGGTGTCTTTTGACGTGACGCGCTCTTCAGCGACCGTGCCAGATGCGGGGAAACAAACCGGTTTCAGCTATCGCGCCAATTATTCCAAGCGTTTTGATTCGACCGGCAGTCAGATTACGTTTGCCGGTTATCGCTTCTCACAAAAGACGTTTATGTCTTTTAACCAGTACCTCGACAAGGTGAACGGCGACGGCTATTCCCGTGATGACAAACAAACGTACACCGTCACGGCGAACCAGTATCTGCCATGGCCTGCGATCACCTTGTATCTGTCGGCAACGCACAAGGTCTACTGGAACGAGGATCCGAGTAACAACTACAGCGTGTCCGTCAGCAAGATTTTCGATATCGGGCGCTTTACCGGCGTGTCTGCCACCTTTTCGGCCAGCAAGCTGAATTACCGCAGCACCGATGAAAATCAGATGTTCCTCTCGCTTAGTCTGCCGCTGTCTTCAGGACAGCAAATCAGCTACGACGCACAACAGGATTCGCAAGGCGGCTTCTCGCAAACAGCGTCGTACTACAACAGTCAGGATCCAAACAATACCTGGCGTGTTGGCGCGGGCGGAAGCAGTCCGGATCTGCAAAAAGGTAACGGCGTGTTCCGTGCTAACTACCAACACATGTCGCCATACGGGCAGTTCGGCGCCAACGGTAGCGTGAAAAATAATGATTACCGTTCGGTGAACGCGAACTGGTACGGCTCATTTACCGCCACTGCGGCGGGTGCGGCCTTGCATCAGAGCAGCGCGGGCAGCGAGCCCCGCATGATGTTGTCCACCGGTGTGAAAGGCATTCCGATAAGCGATGGCGCGTCAGTGACCAACGATTATGGCATTGCGGTGGTGAATGGCGTGTCCAGTTATCAGACCTCTGATATCCGCGTTGATGTGAACCATTTGCCGGATGATGTGGAAGTCTACAGCTCGGTAGTCAGCAAAACCCTGACCGAAGGAGCGATAGGTTTTCGCAAAATCCGCGCGATTAAAGGTGAGCGTCTGATGGCGGTGATCCGTCTGGCGGATGGCAGTCATCCGCCGCTGGGAGCGTCAGTGACCGACAACAGCTCCGGTTTCGAAGCCGGGCTCATCGGTGACGGCGGTCTGGCCTATCTGGCCGGGGTGTCAGGCGAAAAATCGCTGACCGTCCGCTGGGGAGATGACCAGCAATGCCAGGTGCAGGTGCCGCCGCAGCCTGAAACCCGTTCAGGGCAGGTATTACTGCCATGCAGATAACAATGAAAAGCGATCTGAAGGGGTCGCACAAGCAAGGGAAGAACCTGATGAAAAAACTGATTTTACGTTGTGCTGCCGTACTGATGTTGGCCGGAGCATGTTCTCCGGCATTAGCCGCAGTGAACCTTGACCGCACGCGCATCATCTACAACGCCAGCGATAAATCCGTCAGCGTCATGCTCGAGAACCAAAGCAAGGCATTGCCTTATCTGGCGCAGGTCTGGCTGGAGAATGCGAAGGGCGAAAAAATCACTTCGCCGCTGGTGGCACTGCCGCCGATGCAGCGTATCGATGCTGGCCAGAAAAGCCAGATCCGTATCCTGCAATTGCCAGAAACCGCCGGTTTACCAAAAGACCGTGAGTCGCTTTTCTATTTCAATGTTCGGGAAGTACCACCAAAAAGTGATATGGCCAACGTGATGCAGGTGGCGATCCAAAGCCGCGTGAAGTTGTTCTTTCGCCCGGCAGAACTGAGGAAACTATTGAAAGCCAACTGGCAGGAACAGCTACAAGTTACGCGGCTCAGTGACGGTCTGACACTGACGAATCCGACACCTTTTTACATCACCGTCGGATATCTGGGGAAAGACAACAAAGGCAATGCATCGGGTTTTGACAGCGTGATGCTGGCGCCGTTTGCTACGAAATCGCTGACCGGCAGTCAGTACGTCAGCGACCATTACAGTCTCGGATACATGGATGATTACGGCGGCTTACAGGTCAATCAGTACCACTGCCCGTCAGTGCAATGTCAGCTTATCAGCAAGGATCATAAGCGATAACAACCACACCAGAAGCCGTCACTGAACGGAATTACCTAAAAGATAAGGGATTGTGATGCCTGATATTTGCAGATTATCCACTGGCCGGATGGTAATCCTCATCCTGCTATTTTTATTCTCCCGCAACGCCCTGGCGCTAGATTGTGTGGAGAAAGGCACCGGCATCGTGGATAAACCGGCGATACCGGTAGGGCAGCTGGCGATCCCCGCGAATGTGCCTGTCGGAACCAAGATCTGGGAATCGAACGACATTAACGTCACGGCTTACTGCGACAATGTATTAGGTTCGATTATCGACGTTGTGCATTTCTACTTTAACCCTAAGTCTCAGTCGATTGGAGAAGGCTTGTTGCTGGGCGTCAGCTACAACGGGCAGGATCTGGAACAGAACGAACAAAGACTGAGTACCAACAGTACGCCTATCAAAAAAGGCCAGAACGTGACGGTCAATGTGACGTTTCGCCTTTATATCAAAGTCAGCGGTAATGCGCCTTCCAGCGGGCATTATCAGGGCGCAGACCAGTTCACCGTGTTCCAGCTTGATGGCAGCAGAGGCATTAACAAATCGCCCGGCGCTAAAAACCTCAAATACAATCTTTCGGGCTTACAGGGGATCCGGTTTCTGGCCTGTGGGTCTGACCTGAAAGTGTATCCGGAATCGCAGATTGTGGATTTTGGCGTAATTCAAAGCACCACACTTTCGCGCTCGTCAGGTATATCGCTGCCGTTTGCCATCAAAGCCGTCAAACAAGGATGTCTGGATAATTTCTCGCTGCAGGCTGAATTTTCAACGGCCAGTCCGCTGCTGGACGGTACTTCAATAGATCTTTCAAACGGCGCCAAGCTGATGCTTTACAACGACCAGCAGCAAGCGATCACTTTCAACCGTTACGATGATTTTGCAGAGCTGAACAATGTGAATGAGGTCACCAAAAACTTCACTGCAAAGCTGAGTGCGATCCCGGGAAAAACTCTTTCTCTCGGGAAGTTTGATGCGTCGGTGATCGTCAAGATTAACTATTACTGACCGCGAAGATAAGGGAGAACGATATGCTAAGAACGGCAAAATTGCGGGCTCAGGCGCTGGAGGAACCCATCTACTCAGCCCAGGCACCGGAACTTATCGCAGAAACACACATTCACGCCCTGTTGCAAACCCTGCGCGAAGATGCCGGATTGAGTAAAACTGAACTGGCCAGACGACTCGGCATCACACCGCCGGCGATCACCCGGCTCGAGAAGCGGCCAGCTCAGGCAAGCTTTAGTACTTTGACTCGTTATGCACAAGCTTGCGGTTTTCATTTGTATCTCTACTATAAATAAAAGGGTGGCATCCACTTTGCTGATTTTAAAAGGTTTTACTGAAGACACATAATGCGAACGAAGACTGATTATTTTCTATCAACATGGTGTTGTCGTCATATTTTTTCAACACCATCGTGTCGGTATGCCCGGTCAGAAAAAAACTGTTTATCAGCAAAAGCGAGGAAGTCTCCCAGTCCATATTGTCGATGCTATCAATGTTTATCTGGCTGCTAGTCATTGAATAAGTATCGGTCACTTTGCTCTCCTGAACATGATCGTAATAGATATTTCTCAGCAGCGTTTTTTTGTTTATCAGTTTTCCTTCCTGATTGTATAAATATGCAGTCCCGCTAAGCGAAACTAAAATTTTGTGATTATCAAGAAAGCTAAAGTACAGGGAAGTCACCATTTTTGCTTTCTGATGATCATATTGTGCTTCCACTATCATGCTTCCCCTGCAAGGTATATTAACCGGAAACTCTTGCTTATCATTTCTCAGAGAAATGCCATATAAGACAAACAGCAATGCAGTGACAGGAAGTAATATAAAAATGAAGGGCTTCTTTACCGCAGGCAAAAACTTTCTATCACTGATCATGCGTGGTCCTGTCATTTATATAATAGCTTATGCAAATGTTAGCTTTATGATTTTCATCGATGTTGCATTGCGCGAGAAACTCCCGCACTGAACCGGTGTTTATTGGCGATAAGTAAATCTCACTTTGAAATATCAAGATATGCCCTGGTTTGCAGGAAATATTGTTCTTATGAAGAAAATCTTCCGCCAGTTGAATAAAATGACCTTTGTGTGACTGTGAGACCGGCGCCGTCGAATATAAGCCGCAGGATCCTATTCTGGCAATCTCTAAGTCGGCTTTTGGATCACTCATATCATGGTAAAAAATAAAAAATGCCCACACTGTTAGTGCCGTGGTCACTAACATGCTTATCATAAAATAATGCTGATTTCTTAGCTTCCTGGTCTCAGGTTCCGTTGCATTTTGCTGCGGGTTCACTGAATGATTTATTATTTCATCATCAGGGGGGGGTTCTGCCAGAACAATCTCCGGATGATTGGCTGCTTCCTCCCTATTTTCTACTATTACCGGCATCTCCATGTTATCGGCACAGGTCGAAATGATGATTTCCTTTCTGATGATAAAACCGACTTTCGGGACGGTGACGATAAATTCATTCTGATACCCCAACGTTGAGACAACTTTACGTAATTTGCTTATACAGTGATTGAGGTTATTATTGCTAGCGTTCAGACCGTAGTCATCCCATACTTTTTTAAAGAATGTTTCACGCTGGACGACAACGCCTTGTTGCTCGATTAACAATAATAATATTCTCCGTGCAGGATTTGAGACGGCAATCTTACTTTCATCATCACTCAGTAATGAAAGCGAGTTTTCCTCCGGATTGAACACTATTTGATTTTCAATCAGATACACCATGGGCATTCTACTCCTCCCTGTATAGAATATTCTGTCATTTCCGCTGCTTCAGTTAATTAGTACAGTGCTGCTTTATGGGTATTTTATCTTTATATACTGCTTCACAGAGGGCAGTTAGTATAAACCCTTCTATTTTAAAAACAGATATCTGTAGTAAATGTTTACAGAGCAGTCGGTTAAAATGTAAATGACCGGGATATGAAACAGGAAAAGGATATTAATCACGTACGGAATTTTAGTAGTACGTGATTTGCGGAGGGTCAGCGCAGGTACTGGCCGGAGATGTCGATATGCTGGCGATCAAAGTCGACAACAATATCGGTGCCCAGAGGGAGCGTTAACATAGGATGGGTGTGGCAACAGTCGAAGCCATCGACCAGAGGGATTTCCTGTCCGTTCAGAATTTCCAGCAGAACGTCCACCGGCTGTCTGCCCGTGCCAGCGTTATTAAACAATTCGTGTTTGCCGAGCAGAATGGCGCTCACCCTGTCGAAAATCCCGTTGAGCTTTAGCATTGCAAACGAGCGTTCAAGCGTTGCGATATTTAGCAGGCTGTCTTCGATAAACAAAACATCTCCCTGAAGAATTTCCGGCATATAGGGGCTGCCCCAGATACCCGACATCGTATTCAGATTCCCGCCAATTACCCGTCCTTCAATACGCCCTTTCCCCAGAAAGCGGCAGGTATTGGCATACAGTTTTTTGGCTCTGACTGGCGTGACATCATTCCAGTTGAGTTTTTCGTCAGTCCAGTGTGTGGGAAGAGGATAACGGTACGGCGTGTTGTGGCGGGTCATCAGAATGTCGGTAAAAGAGCCCCAGGTTTCATCAACCAGTGGAGGGAACTCGCCGAAAGAGGCCACCAGCGCCGGGCCGTAAAAAGTGATGAGACCGGTCTGTGCATAAATCCCGGCCAGAAGCGCCGTGGTATCAGAATAGCCGATGATGATTTTCGGGTCTGCGCGCAGGGCATCGTAGTCCAGATAAGGCAGCAGGGAGTTACTGTTATTGCCTCCTATTGTCGACATCACACAACGCACCTGCGGGTCGCGGATCAGCTGATTGAATTCTTCCGCTCTGGCAGCAACAGAACCTGAACGGTAATGGTCAGAATGCCCCGTCAGTGATCCTGCTTTCAGCACAAATCCCTTTTCTTCAAGGAATTTCTTTCCACGAGAAAAACGCTCAGGAGCCGTTGCGGTAGCTGGTGACGATGCAGAGAAAAAACCAATGGTATCTCCGGTTTTCAACGGAGAAGCTAGCAGGGGAGTTGTGGACGAAGGCATTTTATATCCTATAAATTTGCTCAATGTTCAATCTGCAATGTATCAGCTCAAGTGCAGGTTTAATATGAGTTTATAGGAGGTGGGAGAAGGGGATTTCAGAATGGGTCTGGGGTACTGAGAGGGAGGGTACCGCAGAAAGCAAAAAACCAGCCGTTAGGCTGGTTTCTTTAAATATGGTGCCCGGACTCGGAATCGAACCAAGGACACAGGGATTTTCAATCCCTTGCTCTACCGACTGAGCTATCCGGGCAACGGGGCGCATTAAACCGTATTGGGCCTGTGCCGTCAACGGCTTTGTCATCTAAAACACATAAAACGTGTTCGTTTGCTGTCTTTTCATTCAAAAACGGTGACTTCGCTTGTCTGAAGACAAGCGAAGTCAGGAAAGTGCGCCATGCTCGCGGCAACGGGCGACGTTCAGAACGTCCTCTGCCAGCCTGCGGGCGACTTCCACATCGTTCAGCTGGCGCTTAACCAGCAACTTACTCAAACATCCTTCCAGGATCAGTTCCATTTGCTGGGCGACCATTTCGGCATCATCCGAGCCCATTTCCTGTAAAAGCGACAAGGTGTAGTCGTAGGAAGCCAGTTTTTGCTGTTGTGCCAACTGATGAATCGGCGTTTCACTGTCAGGGAAAAAAGTGCAGGCGGCGATAAACAGACAACCCGGATACCGCTGCTGGCGCACCTGCTCATCCAGGACTTTGTAACGTGCCAGCAATTTCTGGGGCGCAGAAAGGGATTCATCGAGCATCAGCTGTCGGCGCCAGATATCAATCTGCTCGCCATGATAGCGCAGGCTGTCATAAAGCAGAGCCTCGGCATCGGGCCAGAATCGGCGTAATTCATTGAGCGGAACATCCACCAGTTCGGCGACAGTTTCCAGTGACAATGTTGCAAGGCCACGTTGTTCCAAAAGATTAAGGGTTTTATCGAGAACTTGTTCACGTAGCACGTTTGCCTCCTCACAATTCGCGTACTTCAAAAGGTAGTGTCGTTTAAGGGCGGGTTTTCTGCAAATGCGCGCTGAACTCCGACGCATTCATAAACCCGGTCACACGCGACTGTGGTAACTCATGTCCATCGGGCCCGAAGAACAAAATCGTCGGCAGGCCCAGCACATTCAGACGTTCTAATAACGCTTTCTGCTCCGGCGAGTTTTGGGTGACATCAGCCTGCAGCAGCAAGGTGTTCGCCAGTTCATTCTGCACTTCTGGCGCGGAGAAGGTATATTTTTCGAACTCTTTACACGCCACGCACCAGTCAGCATACAAATCCAGCATGACGCGTTTGCCTTGCGCGCCTTGCAGAGCGGTGTTCAGTTCATCGACATTATGGATTTTCTGGAAATTCAGCGCGTGCTGTGGCGCAGTCGTCTTACCGGCTGGCACAAATGCCCAGTCCTGAAGCGGACGGCTGACTATCAGCGCTGCCGCAAGGAAGACTAATTGCAGGACCCGCACCACACCGCGCTGACTTTTCAGGCTCAGCGCCAGCGCCCAGCCGAAGAAGGCCACGCCGAGCAGACTCCACAAGCGCAGCCCCCAGGTATCGCCAATCACACGTTCCAGCAGGAAAACCGGCAGAGCCAGTATCACAAAGCCAAAGCCTTCCTTCACATACTGCATCCACGGCCCGCTGCGCGGCAGCAATTTGTTGCCAAACATCGTGACGATGATTAACGGAATACCCATTCCCAGCGCATACAGATACAGCGTTCCCGCGCCTGCCAGCAGATTGCCGCTCTGAGCAATATACAACAGGATCGCGCTGAGCGGCGCGGTGGTGCAGGGCGAGCAAATCAGTCCCGCCAGTGCGCCCATAACGAAGACGCCGGGCAGTGAACCGCCTTTTTGTTCATTACTCCACAAGGCCAGGCGGGTCTGGACGGAAGAGGGCAGTTGCAGACTGAATGTGCCGAACATCGACAATGCCAGCAGAATGAACAGGACCGAAAGGACGATCAGAACCCACGGGCTTTGCAGCGCTGCCTGGAATTGCAGGCCGGCGGCCGCGACGACCATACCGAGCAGCGTGTAAGTCAGCGCCATGCCCTGCACGTAAACCAGTGACAAAAGGAAAATACGCTTGATGCTGTGAGGGCGCTGGCGCCCGAGAATGATGCCGGAAATCAGCGGATACATCGGCAGCACGCAAGGTGTAAAGGCAATGCCGATGCCGATCAGCAAAGCCCATAGCGGGGAGAAAGGCAGGGGCGTGGATTGCGTTTCAGGCGTCGCGATAACCGGTGCGGCATCCGTCGCTGACGTGCTGGCGCGAGCCGGTTGCGTAACGGCACTCAACGGCACCTCGCGGGTTTCCGGCGGATAGCAGAACCCTGCCGCGGCACATCCCTGATAAGTCACACGAACGGTCGCATCGGCGCTGGCCTGACGTATCGGAACCACAATATTTAGCGCGTTTTCAAAAACTTCGCTGTCACCAAAAAATTCGTCGTGGTGATCGCGTCCCTTCGGCAATAGGAATGCCGCCAGCTGTGCATTCCTCGGCTCAAGTTCGATTTTGCTGCGGTAAAGATAATAGCCGTCG
This sequence comes from Rahnella bruchi, assembly GCF_003614975.1. Lineage (GTDB taxonomy): Bacteria > Pseudomonadota > Gammaproteobacteria > Enterobacterales > Enterobacteriaceae > Rahnella > Rahnella bruchi. The sequence goes on from NZ_QZWI01000024.1 coordinate 15,279, forward strand.
CGGATTTGCCAGGTGAGTTTGAGGTCATGACCTTTCTGCTGGAAATCAAAACTAAAAGCCTGATCGACAGGCACAAACTGAGGTGCAGCCGGTTTTCCAAAGAGCGAGGCATTCGCCTGAAACGGCAAAAGACACAAGCTGCAAAGCAGGAAGAAAATTCGAAGAATGCGGTGATCCATGCGGAGTAAAATTCTCTTTGTCGCGGCGGAAGTTCAGCCACTGAGTGATTCGACAGAAGATGCGGACGGCTTCATGCCGCAGCGCGTTAATGAAATGTGAGTATACCCCGCACAATCGGTGAGCAGAAAGCCCCGCTGGTGCTGAACGTGGTCTGGCGAAAGGGAAATGCCGAAATAACGGGGGCCGCAGCCCCCGGAAAAACTGTCAGAGAATAATACTACCCAGACCAAATCCGAAAAGCACCGACAGGAATACACCAATGGTGCCAGGGATAAAGAACGGATGGTTGAAGACGAACCGTCCGATGCGTGTGGTGCCAGTGTCATCCATCTGCACGGCAGCAACCAAAGTCGGATACGTCGGCAGAATGAATAAACCGGAAACAGCGGCAAAAGAGCCGACTGCGGTCAGTGGTGATACGCTCAGCGCCAGCGCCATCGGTAACAGAGCTTTGGTGGTAGCCGCCTGCGAATACAACAGTGCAGAGCTGAAGAAGAAAATCAGCGCCAGCAGCCACGGATGCGCCTGAATGAGGGATCCTGCCGTTTCTTTGATCCAGCCAAGATTTGCCTGCACAAAGGTATCACCCAGCCAGGCCACGCCGAGGATACAAATACAGGCGCTCATGCCTGATTTGAACGTGCTGGAGGTCAGAATAGCGTCAGTATCAACGTGGCATAACAACGTGATAAGCGTGGCGACGCTGAGCATGATAATCAGAATGGCGCTGTTGGTGGTCATCACCGGTTGTGAGACCCAGCCCAGGCTTGGACTGTTTATCACCGCGTATCCGACCACGCCCAGAACGCCGAGCAGGAACAGCAACACCGAGAATTTTGCGCCGGGTTTGATTTCCATGACCTTATCGCCACGCAGCTCAATCAATCCTTCTTCATAACGTTTGAGATAAACCGGGTCGTTGGAAAGTTTGGAGTCAAAACACCAGCTGACAATCAGCGACATCACGACTACCGCCGCCAGCGTAGAGGGGATCATAACCATCAGCAGATGCAGATAACTTACTCCGTGATCTTCCATCGTTGACGCCATATAAACGACGGCAGCAGAAATGGGGGACGCGGTAATTGCAATCTGCGCCGCGACCACGGCAGTGGAAAGCGGGCGGCAGGGTTTGATTCCCTGTTCTTTCGCCACTTCGGAAATGACGGGCAGGGCGGAAAGTGAGATGTTACCGGTGCCGGCCATAATCGTCAGGAAATAGGTGACGATGGGGGCGAGAATAGTGATGTGTTTGGGATTGCGGCGCAGCAGTTTTTCGGTTTGCTGCACCAGATAATCCATCCCGCCCGCCACCTGCATGGTCGAAATCGCCGCGATAACCGCCATGATGATGGAGATAACATCAAAAGGGATGGTGCCCGGCTTGACGCCGACCAGCGCCAGCACCAGTACACCCAACCCTCCGGCGAAGCCGATGCCGATACCGCCCAGACGCGCACCGAGGAAAATCGCTGCCAGTACAATAATAAGCTCGATGATTAGCATGGTTGTCCGTCCATAATCCGGGTATTCCTTAAGGAATTGATAATTAATTGTTATGTAATTGTGGTGTCGCAAAAAGTAAAAAGGCCCGTTATTCCGCAGAACAACGAGCCTTTAAAAGGTCAGTAATTTAATCTGTTACTGTTCATTTTCATCAGTATAGCGTTTCGCTTTGTAGGCCGGATGCTTCAGGTTCTCGATAGAGAAAATGTCGTCCAGTTCGGCTTCTGTCAGCAGGCCGCGCTCAAGCACCACTTCTCTGACGCTTTTACCCGTTTCCGCACAAATTTTCCCGACGATATCGCCATTGTGGTGGCCGATGAACGGGTTGAGATAAGTGACGATACCAATAGAGTTAAAGACGTAGAACTCGCACACTTCTTTGTTGGCCGTAATGCCGTTGATGCATTTTTCCAGCAAGTTGTAGCAGGCATTAGTCAGGATATGCACTGACTCAAACATCGCCTGACCAATCACCGGTTCCATCACGTTCAGCTGTAACTGACCCGCTTCGGCAGCCATGGTAACGCACACGTCGTTACCGATAACTTTGAAGCACACCTGGTTTACCACTTCCGGAATTACCGGGTTAACTTTGGCCGGCATGATAGAAGAACCCGCCTGCAATTCCGGCAGGTTGATTTCGTTCAGGCCAGCGCGCGGGCCTGAAGAGAGCAGGCGCAGGTCATTACAGATTTTAGAAAGCTTAACCGCCAGACGTTTCAGTGAGCTGTGAACCATCACGTAGGCGCCACAGTCGGAGGTCGCTTCGATCAGGTCTTCTGCCGGTACGCAGGCCAGATTGCTGACTTCCGCCAGTTTCTCTACGGCCAGTTGCTGATAGCCTTCCGGTGTATTCAGACGTGTGCCGATCGCCGTCGCGCCGAGGTTAACTTCCAGCAGTAGCTCGCCGGTGCGCATCAGGTTGCGGGTTTCTTCTTTGAGCAGCACATTGAAGGCGTGGAATTCCTGACCAAGGGTCATCGGAACCGCATCCTGCAACTGCGTGCGTCCCATTTTAATGATGTTTTCGAACTCCACCGCTTTACGCTCGAAACCGTCACCCAGCTGAGAAATCGCATCAACCAGTTTCAGCAAAGAGGTGTATACGGCGATACGAAAACCGGTCGGGTAGGCATCATTAGTGGACTGGCACTTGTTCAGGTGATCGTTTGGATTAAGGAACTGGTAATCGCCTTTCTGGTGTCCCATCAGTTCCAGACCGATGTTCGCCAGCACTTCATTCGTGTTCATATTTACCGAGGTTCCCGCGCCGCCCTGATAGACGTCGATAGGGAACTGGTCCATGCACTTACCTTTATCAAGCACTTCGTCACACGCCTGAATAATGATATCCGCGATATGGCGCGGGATGGTGCGCAGTTCTTTGTTGGCCAGGGCCGCTGCTTTTTTCACCATTACCATGCCACGAACAAACTCAGGGACATCGCTGATCTTGGTGTTGCTGATATAGAAGTTTTCAATCGCCCGCAGGGTGTGAATGCCGTAATAAGCTTCTGCTGGTACTTCGCGCGTGCCCAGCAGGTCTTCCTCGATACGAATGGTGTTTGACATGAGAACCTTCTCTTCGGTACTAAACGAGTTATGCGATGTTTAAAATTATGTTACTTGCCGTGGTAAATTTAAAACGATCGACCGTTGTTTCGGCAACGAAGGCGATCATATGCTGCTTCAGGCGAATTGCACGTACTAAGATCACTATCCTGCCCTATGACTGTGCATGTTTTTAGTATCTGTGAGAATTCTCACAATTCATTCAGTGGCTCAATTAAATCAGGTCCGGTGCTTGAAATCACTGCGACGTAGCACCATCTCAGTGTAGACAGCCTGCATTTCTTTGAAAGCAAAGATCCTGAGCAGGCACTTATTTCTGGTTCCGGCGGTGTTATTCACGAGTTTTCGGAGCCTCATTACAAGGAGAATGCGGTGCGTTGGTTACCGTTATTACTGTTATTTTTGCTGGCCTACATTGAAATCACCTTATTTATTAAGGTGGCTGCGGTTGTTGGCGTCGCCACAACATTATTGCTGGTGGTGTTCACCTCCTGCGTGGGTGTTTCTCTGGTGAAAAATCAGGGGATGAAAACCTTTATGCAGTTGCAGCAAAAGCTGGCTGTAGGTGAAAGCCCTGCGGCTGAAATGGTGAAAAGTGTTTCACTGGTGATTGCCGGTTTCCTGCTGCTGGTGCCGGGCTTCTTTACCGATTTCCTCGGGTTGCTGCTGCTGTTGCCGCCAATCCAGAAACGCCTGACGTTAAAACTGATGCCTCACCTGAACATTGTCCGCTCTGGCGGGAACTGGGGAAGCAGCGCGCCGACAGGAAATACCTTTGACGGCGAGTTTCAGCGCACGGATGAAACTCCGGAGCGTCTGGTTTCACCAAAAAAAGATGACGACACAGAGCACCGCGATCGCTAATCTCTGTGGCCTTGATTGTTAAAAGATTGTTGGGAAGTGCTGCAAAGGTCATTTTTGAATGAACCGAGCATCGAAAGAAAAAGCGAAAATTTTTCTGTTCTTCCCCCTTGAAGGGCAAGGTATCGCCCCCATTAAACAAACCACGAGGCCAGGCAGACATTTGCCAGGCATTCAACCCTAAAAATAGAGTATGGACCCGCTCACAGGAGAGTTATCAATGAAAATTCGTCCATTGCATGACCGCGTTATCGTCAAGCGTAAAGAAGTAGAATCTAAATCCGCTGGCGGCATCGTTCTGACTGGCTCAGCTGCTGGTAAATCTACCCGTGGCGAAATCCTGGCTGTCGGCCATGGTCGCATTCTGGAAAACGGTGAAGTTAAAGCGCTGGACGTGAAAGTTGGCGACATCGTCATTTTCAACGACGGTTACGGCGTTAAAGCTGAGAAGATCGACAATGAAGAAGTGTTGATCATGTCTGAGAGCGACATTCTGGCAATCGTAGAAGCCTGATCGTCTCCCGATCCACTTTTTTCTGAACAGAACGAATTTAAGGGAAATTAACAATGGCAGCTAAAGAAGTAAAATTCGGTAATGACGCCCGTGTGAAAATGCTGCGTGGCGTAAACATCCTTGCTGATGCAGTAAAAGTAACCCTGGGCCCTAAAGGCCGCAACGTGGTTTTGGACAAATCTTTCGGCGCACCAACCATCACTAAAGACGGCGTGTCCGTTGCACGTGAAATCGAACTGGAAGATAAGTTCGAAAACATGGGTGCACAGATGGTGAAAGAAGTTGCGTCCAAAGCGAACGATGCAGCGGGTGACGGTACCACTACTGCAACCGTTCTGGCGCAAGCCATCATCACCGAAGGCCTGAAAGCTGTTGCCGCCGGTATGAACCCGATGGATCTGAAACGTGGTATCGACAAAGCGGTCATCCACGCGGTTGAAGAACTGAAAAAATTATCTGTCCCTTGCTCTGACTCTAAAGCCATTGCTCAGGTAGGTACCATCTCTGCTAACTCCGATGAAACTGTCGGTAAACTGATCGCAGAAGCGATGGAAAAAGTAGGCAAAGAAGGCGTCATCACTGTAGAAGAAGGCACCGGTCTGCAAGACGAATTGGACGTTGTTGAAGGTATGCAGTTCGACCGCGGTTACCTGTCTCCATACTTCATCAACAAACCAGAAACGGGTTCGATCGAGCTGGAAAGCCCGTTCATCCTGCTGGCTGACAAGAAAATTTCTAATATTCGCGAAATGCTGCCAGTACTGGAAGCCGTTGCTAAAGCCGGTAAACCACTGCTGATCATCGCTGAAGACGTTGAGGGCGAAGCCCTGGCGACTCTGGTAGTGAACACCATGCGCGGTATCGTGAAAGTGGCTGCGGTTAAAGCACCAGGCTTCGGCGACCGTCGTAAAGCTATGCTGCAGGACATCGCGACTCTGACCGGTGGTACCGTTATCTCTGAAGAGATCGGTCTGGAGCTGGAAAAAGCGACTCTGGAAGATATGGGTCAGGCTAAACGCGTTGTTATCAACAAAGACACCACCATCATCATCGATGGCGTTGGCGAAGAAGCCACCATTCAGGGCCGTGTTTCCCAGATCCGTCAGCAGATCGAAGAAGCGACTTCTGACTACGATCGCGAAAAACTGCAAGAGCGTGTGGCTAAACTGGCAGGCGGCGTAGCTGTTCTGAAAGTTGGCGCAGCGACTGAAGTTGAAATGAAAGAGAAGAAAGCTCGCGTTGAAGATGCCCTGCACGCAACTCGTGCTGCGGTAGAAGAAGGCGTAGTTGCAGGTGGTGGTGTTGCGCTGATTCGCGTTGCTCACACCCTGGCTAACCTGACCGGCGACAACGACGACCAGAACGTGGGTATCCGCGTTGCTCTGCGCGCAATGGAATCTCCACTGCGTCAGATCGTTGTGAACGCAGGCGAAGAAGCTTCTGTTATCGCGAACAAAGTCAAAGCGGGCGAAGGCAGCTTCGGCTACAACGCTTATACCGAAGAATATGGCGACATGATCGCAATGGGTATCCTGGATCCAACTAAAGTGACCCGTTCTGCTCTGCAGTACGCGTCTTCTGTAGCTGGCCTGATGATCACCACTGAGTGCATGATCACCGACCTGCCTAAAGACGATAAAGTCGATATGGGCGGCGCTGGCGGTATGGGTGGCATGGGCGGCATGGGCGGCATGATGTAATCATCATCCCCCTGCGCTTATCCGCAGGTACGCCCAGTCGGCCAGTAGTTTTGCTGTCTGACTTAACGTACTGAAGAAACCCGGTCTGAAAAGACCGGGTTTTTTTATTTGACCATTTTTTATCAGGTTCAGTAAGATAACTCTCATTGTCTCCGGCCTTTAACGTGTAGACTCATTTCTGCGTGGTTTTCGGATTTTTACCGATAGCGCAAACCTTGGGCATACGTGGCAACGGATGCCTAAGAGAGCCAGGTGTTTTCTGATAGGCTTTAGGTGATTACAAAAACAAATGGGGAAAGTGATGCGGATTAAAATGTTACTGGGCCTGTCAGCTATCGCGCTGCTTGCCGGGTGCAGTACCACTCATCAACTGGATGCAGCGGGCCAGCAGGTGAAATTCACGGATGACAAACCAGGCGCAAATTGTCAGCTGCTTGGTGAAGTCACTGGTGCCCAAAGCAACTGGTTCTCCGGTACCGGCGGTGACGGCAGCTCCATGCGTGGTGCAGCCAATGACCTGCGTAACAAAGCGGCAGCGATGGGCGGCAACACCATTTATGGTGCAAACAGCCCGACACAGAACTTCCTGTCCAGCTTTGCACCTGTTGACAGCAAAATGGTCGGCCAGGTTTATAAGTGCCCATAATCGGGCTGCACGCCGTTTAATTTCGTGAATGCCAGATAGAATAAAGGGATGCCAATGGCATCCCTTTTTGCATTTATTCCGGGGAAGAAGGGCGTATTAAGACTGCTTCAAGCGCAGATCCAAAATGGTTTTACTCGGCTCGCCGCCAATCTCGCGGGTGAGTTTAGGCACCATATATCCGGAAACCTTGCTCATCAGCCCCTTCATAATGACGCGCGCTTCGTCGTCGTTCACCATGAAATGCGCCGCGCCCTGAACTTTATCCAGCACGTGGATGTAGTAAGGCAAAATACCGGCATCAAATAACGCATTGCTCAATGCGGCTAGTACATCGGCAGAGTCATTCACTCCGCGCAGCAACACACTTTGATTAAGCAGCGTCACGCCGTGGCGTTTCAGTTTCGCCATGCTGGCGCGCAGGGCATCATCAATTTCATTGGCATGATTGATGTGCGTCACCATCAGAACCTGAAGACGTGATTTTTCAAGGCGTTGACAGAAAATATCGGTGATACGCGCAGGGATCACGACCGGCAAACGGGTATGAATTCGCAGACGCTTAATGTGTGCGATACCTTCCAGTTCGCCGATCAACCAGTCGAGTTCATGATCTTTGGCCATCAGCGGATCGCCACCGGAGAAAATAATTTCATCGAGTTCGGGGCGTGTGCGGATATAATCCAGCGCCTGAACCCAGTTGGCCTTATTTCCCTGGTTGTCCTGATACGGGAAATGACGGCGGAAACAGTAGCGGCAATTCACCGCACATCCGCCTTTCACCAGTAACAGGGCGCGATTGCTATACTTGTGCAACAGACCCGGAACAACGCTGCGTTGTTCATCAAGCGGGTCAGTGGTAAAGCCCGGCGCGGCGATAAATTCTTCGCGTGCGGTTAATACCTGAAGCAATAAAGGATCCTGTGGATCGCCCGGCTGCATGCGCGCGACAAACGCACGAGGCACACGAAGCGGGAACAAACGACGGGCTTCACGCCCACTTTGCAGCTCTGCATTGTCGTTAAGTGCCAGAAGAGTAAGCAGTTCATCCGGGTCAGTGATAACATCGCCGAGTTGATACAACCAATCTTCTCTAAATGGCGTGTTTAGGGTTACAATGTTTGCCATTTTTTGGCTAATACCAGTTTAAAATTAGAGGGCCATCATGGCGACTTATTCTAGCAACGATTTCCGTCCGGGTCTTAAAATCATGTTCGAGGGCGAGCCTTTCGCTATCGAAGACAGTGTGTTTGTAAAACCAGGCAAAGGTCAGGCTTTTGCGCGCGTTAAAATGCGTCGTCTGTTGACCGGTACCCGTGTAGAAAAAACCTTCAAATCTACTGACTCTTGCGAAGGCGCGGATGTTGTAGATACCAACATGACTTACCTGTACAACGACGGTGAGTTCTACCACTTCATGCACCCTGAGACTTTCGAGCAGCACGGTGTTGAAGCTAAAACCGTTTCTGAAGCGTCAAAATGGCTGCAAGACAACGCAGAATGTATCGTGACTCTGTGGGATGGTCGTCCTATCGCTGTTCAGCCACCGAACTTCATCGAAGCAGAAGTTGTGGAAACAGATCCGGGCCTGAAAGGTGATACCGCAGGTACCGGCGGCAAACCAGCGACCCTGAGCACCGGCGCTGTGGTTAAAGTGCCATTATTCGTGCAGATCGGCGAAATCGTCCGTTGTGACACCCGCTCTGGCGAATACGTATCCCGCGTTAAATAAGTTTCAATACTTATAACGTCGGATGAAAGCTGCCGCAGGTGAAAACCTGTCGCAGCTTTCAAGCCCCAACTTGTTGAATTGGATTGTGTTTACCATGTTGAAGAAGATGATGTTTATCGTAGTTTCAGTGATGTTGCTGGCTTCGTTATCCGGCTGCAACACGGTTCATGGTTTCGGTGAAGACATCCAGCATCTGGGTGGCGCTATTTCCAAAGCAGGCTGATCCCTTCAGCCTCGTTTTACCCACTGTCCTAAAATCCTGCCTGATTCCTTCTATATCCAGAAAGTTAGCTACACTTAAGGTGTCGTACTTTACATTCTCTTATAGGAAGGAAATTTATATGCTGAAGAAAAGTATCCTCGCTGTTTTGTCTGTTCTTATCCTGTCTTCTGCGTTAACTGCCTGCAACACCACGCGTGGCGTGGGTGAAGATGTCTCCGCCGGCGGGCAAGCGATCCAGAAAAGCGCGCAATAACGGCGAATGACGTGAAGTAAGCTGAAGTCTGCCTGCACTTTGATGCAGGCAGTGTTGTTTCTGGCGTCCGGAAAAAACCGGAATTAAGGCTGCTTCACCCACACCAGCTTGCTGGTATCGAATCCGTATTGCTGCGCGGTTTGCAGAAGATGTTGCTTCACGCTGTCGTCCAGCGTCGGCGTACGTGAGAGGATCCACAAATAGCTTTTATCCGGGCCGCAGACCAGCGCGTACTGGTAATCTTTGTCCAGCTCAATCACGTTATAGCCGCCATAAAACGGGCCAAAGAACGACACCTTGAGTGCCGCACGTGCGGTTGAACCGGTGAAATAACCTTTCCCCTCGCTTTCCTGCCATTTGTTCTTTTGCGGATTAAAACCGCGGTTGATGACCTTCACACCGCCATCGTCACGCAGGCTGTAATTGGCGGTGACACGCTCCAGCCCACTTTCAAAACTATGATCCAGTCTGGCAACTTCATACCAGGTACCAAGATAGCGGGTGAGTTCGAAGTTATTGACGACTTTGACGTCTTTCGGTGGTGTGACGCTGCAGGCAACAGACATCAGTGCTGTCACGATGATGCCGAGTTTTGACCAGATACGCATAAGTTTTCCTTCCTTAGGATGTTATCTAAGTCTAGGTAACAAAAAGGAAAAGGGAAATATAGGGATAACAATGAAATCAGCGGCCATAGAGTTGGCCGCTGGAAAGTATGATCTTCAGGGATCAGAGGCGGATCAGCGCGATTAAAGTGACGATGCTTAAGATCGTCGCCAGTCCGTAGAACACCCATTTTCCTGCCGGAACGTGGATCTTCAGGTCATGCATGGAGTGATGGATCCTGTGAAGCCCACACCAGATGGGCAGCACGATCATCAGCAACAGGAACAGACGTCCGATCCAGCTTTGCGCAAACGCCAGCACGCGCGGATAGCTCAGAGCGTCACCGGGGAAGAAACCCAGTGGCAGCAGGAAGCACACCAGCAGAATCATCACCGGCGCGAAAATCGCGCTCCACATACCGCCTGCACCAAACAGTCCCCAGAACACCGGCTCATCTGAACGTTTAGGAAGAGTATTTTTCATGTCGCCTCCTTAAAGAAACAGTGCGATGACGAGAACAACCAGCGTCACGACGATGGTCACGCCTCGGAAACCGGCGATGATTGGCTCCGGTCCCATTTTTTTACCTTTCACCATGACGATGGAGGCTTTTGGTGCCAGTTCGAACCAGGTTTTGGTATGCAACAGGGCCGCAAACAGGGCGATCAGGTTAATCAGCATGACCACCGGATTTTGCAGAAAATGCACAAAACCCGCCCAGCTTTCCGGCCCGTTACGTAACGAGAATATCCCTGCCAGCAGCAAAAGGCTGAACCAGACAGCCGGCACCGCCGTACCTTCGCGCAGCATGTAGAAACGGTAGAACGGTAAGCTTTTCCACCAGCTGGCTTTCATCTCACGCACATAGGGTTTACGTTTGCTGCCCGTACTTTGAGTCGTCATATTTTCCTCCCTCATTGCGGTCTCAGCCTCGCTATCATGAAGTCTTTGGCGCTTTCGACTTTGCCTTGCTGAATGGCTGCGGCGGGGTCTACGTGCTTCGGACAGACTTCGGAGCAATAACCGACAAACGTACAGCTCCAGACCCCGTTCTGACCGTTTAACTGCGGCATACGTTGTGCCTTGCCGTGGTCACGGTTATCGAGGTTGTAGCGGTGTGCCAGCGTGATCGCCGCCGGACCAATGAATTCCGGATTCAGACCAAACTGCGGGCAGGCGGCGTAACACAAACCACAGTTGATGCAGCCGGAGAACTGATGGTATTTCTCCATTTGCGCTGGCGTTTGTTTACCCGGGCCTTCACCGACGGTACGGGTATTGCCGATGATGTAGGGTTTAATGGCTTCCAGGCTTTCGATAAAGTGGGTCATATCAACCACCAGATCGCGCTCGACCGGGAAATTACCCAGCGCCTCAATCTGCATGCCCTGCGGATATTCCCTCAGGAAGGTTTTACAGGCCAGTTTCGGCACTCGATTGACCATCATTCCGCATGAGCCGCAAATCGCCATACGGCACGACCAGCGATAAGAAAGGTCAGCGGCCAGATGGTCTTTGATGTAGCCGAGGGCATCGAGCAGTGACGTTGTTTCATCGAAAGGCACGTCATACACCACCGGATGCGGCGCGCTGTCCGTTTCCGGGTTATAGCGCATGATTTCAACCTTCAGGCTGCGCATTTTAGCCACGTGATTGCTCCTTATCTTTTTTATCGTGAGTCTCAGATTCCCCGCCGTATACACGTTTTGCCGGTGGCAGCGTGGTAATTTTCACGTCACCATATTCCAGACGCGGAGCGGAATCTGGCTGATAAAAGGCCAGGGTATGCTTGAGGAAATTCACGTCATCGCGTTCGGTACAGCCTTCATCGAGACGCTGGTGCGCACCGCGTGATTCGCGACGATGCAGGGCGGAGTGCGCCATACATTCGGCCACTTCCAGACCATGCCCCAGTTCGATGGTGTACAGCAGATCGGTGTTGAAAACGCTGGAGGTATCCTGGATTTTCACCCGTTTGAAGCGTTCTTTCAGTTCGGCCAGCTTATCGATGGTTTTCTGCATCAGCTCGGTAGTGCGGTAAATCCCGCAGCCTTCTTCCATCGCCAGACCCATTTCATCACGGATGGCGGCCCAGCTTTCATCGCCTTCCTGTACCATCAGCGCCGCAACACGGTTTTCGATATCGCGAACCTGCGCGTCGAGCGCCACACTGTTGCCGGTGTCTTTGGCTTGAGCTGCGCGTTCTGCGGCTTTTTCACCGGCCATACGCCCGAACACCACCAGTTCTGCCAGTGAGTTTGAGCCGAGGCGGTTAGCCCCGTGCAGGCCGACTGAAGAACATTCGCCGACGGCAAACAGCCCTTTGATGCGGGTTTCACACTGCGCATCCGTTTCGATACCGCCCATGGTGTAGTGCGCGGTAGGGCGCACCGGGATCGGATCGGTAATCGGATCGACGCCGACGTAAGCTTTTGCCAGCTCACAAATGAACGGCAGACGCTCGCTTAATTTCTTCTCGCCCAGATGACGCAGATCCAGATACACCACGTCGCCACGGGGCGTTGAGATAGTGCGGCCAGCGCGCCACTCGTGCCAGAACGCCTGAGAAACTTTGTCGCGCGGACCCAGCTCCATGTATTTGTTTTTTGGTTCGCCCAGCGGGGTTTCCGGCCCCATGCCATAATCCTGCAAATAACGGTAACCGTCTTTATTGACCAGAATACCACCTTCACCACGACAGCCTTCTGTCATCAGAATGCCGGAACCTGGCAGGCCGGTCGGGTGATATTGCACAAACTCCATGTCGCGCAGTGGAATGCCGTGGCGGAACGCCATGCCCATCCCGTCGCCGGTGACAATACCGCCGTTGGTGTTGTAGCGGTAAACGCGTCCCGCGCCGCCGGTGGCCATGACCACTGCGTTGGCACGGATTTGTACGCGAGTGCCTTCCATCATATTGATGGCGACCACGCCGCGCACCTGGCCTTCATCAACCAGAATGTCGAGGACGAAATGCTCGTCGAAGCGTTTGATTTGCGGGTATTTCAGCGAGGTCTGGAACAGGGTGTGCAACATGTGGAAGCCGGTCTTATCGGCGGCGAACCAGGTGCGTTCGATCTTCATTCCACCAAAACGACGGACGTTGACTGAACCATCATCCTTGCGGCTCCACGGACATCCCCACAGCTCAAGCTGTGCCATTTCGGTCGGACATTGATGAACGAAGTGATCTACAACGTCCTGCTCACACAGCCAGTCGCCTCCGGAAACGGTATCCTGGAAGTGAAAATCAAAGCTGTCGTGATCTTGCGTCACCGCGGCAGAACCGCCTTCGGCAGCCACGGTGTGGCTGCGCATAGGGTACACTTTCGAAATCAACGCGATATTCAGGTTGGGATTGGCTTCCGCTGCGGCTATTGCTGCGCGTAAACCCGCCCCACCTGCACCTATAATTGCAATGTCGGCGTTAAAGGTTTGCACTGCATTCCTCCACTATCATCAATGAGATCGGGTTTGAAACACCCGCGAAAAGCTCTTCATTATCGAAGAGTTAGTGAACCCTGATGACATACAGGCACTGTCCCAGAGGCTAATATTCTTATTTTTTGTAAGGATATTATACCTAACAGGGAGTAGTGGTAATTTGATGTGGACGCGCATTTGGACTTTCTCTGCTGTACGCATCGCAAAATGAGATATTTGTTTGCCTGCGGGGATGCAGGTAGACTGCATGACTTTTCTGAATTCGGAGTAAATCACCATGAGCGAAACAGCAAGCTGGCAACCCAGTGCTCCCGTCGCCAATTTGTTGAAGCGTGCGGCTATCCTCGCTGAGATTCGACGTTTCTTTGCCGATCGCGGCGTACTGGAAGTTGAAACTCCGGCAATGAGCCAGGCCACGGTGACCGACATTCATCTGGTGCCGTTCGAGACGCGTTTTGTCGGGCCGGGTGCGGCTGATGGCATGACGTTGTATCTGATGACCAGCCCGGAATATCACATGAAGCGTCTGCTGGCTGCGGGCAGCGGACCGATTTATCAGATGGGACGCAGTTTCCGTAATGAGGAAGCGGGCCGTCATCACAATCCTGAATTCACCATGCTCGAATGGTATCGTCCGCGTTATGACATGTACCGCCTGATGAATGAAGTGGATGATTTACTCCAGCAGGTTCTCGACTGCGATACCGCCGAGACCCTTTCTTATCAGCAGGCGTTTACCCGCCATCTGAATGTTGATCCCCTGTCTGCCGATAAAACCGAACTGCGCGAAGCGGCGGCGAAACTGGATTTATCCAACATTGCCGATACAGAAGAAGATCGCGATACGCTGCTGCAGTTGCTGTTTACCATGGGCGTTGAGCCACATATCGGACGCGACAAGCCGACGTTTGTGTATCACTTCCCGGCGACCCAGGCGTCTCTGGCAGAAATCAGTACGGAAGATCACCGTGTCGCCGAGCGTTTCGAGGTGTATTACAAAGGCATTGAGCTGGCGAATGGTTTCCGTGAGCTGACCGATGGCCGTGAACAGCGTCAGCGTTTCGAGCAGGATAACCGCAAGCGTGCCGCGCGTGGCCTGCCGCAGCATCCTATCGATAACAATCTGCTGGATGCGTTAGAACACGGTATGCCGGAGTGTTCCGGTGTGGCGCTGGGCGTTGACCGCCTGATTATGATTGCGCTGGGTGCCGCCAACCTGAGTGATGTGCTGGCCTTCCCGGTCATGCGCGCCTGATACGCTTTTCTGTACAGTCCTGATCGCTCGGTCAGGACTTTTTCTCTTCTCATTTTGCCCCGTCATTGTGCAATCACGCCAAAATCGCGCATTTCATGAAACAAAAGTACCCAAATGGCGCATCGCTGATTTTAAAGTTTCAGTGTCAGGCTCTTGATGCTGAACCGCGCTGTCAGGGCATTCTCCCTGCCATAACTAAAATTTTTATGCTGCTGGCCTGATTTATGCATTACCGGATCATCACTCATCATCCGGAAAACCCGATATGTCAGAATCCAACGACAAAGAACTTCTTTATGGACTGGAAGAGCGCATTGCTCCGGCACCGGCATTTTTCACCGCCATCCAGCATGTGCTGGCCAGCGTGGTGGGTATTATCACGCCGCCGCTGATTATCGGCTCAGTGCTCGGGCTGAACGCGTATTTGCCCTATCTCATCAGTATGTCTTTGCTGGCGTCCGGCATCGGGACTTTTATTCAGGCCCGCCGGTTTATGTCAGTGGGCGCTGGGATGATTTGTCTGCAGGGCACCAGCTTTGCGTTTTTGGGGGTGATCCTCTCCGGCGGCATGATGGTGAAAGGGCGTGGCGGTTCGCCGGAAGACATCATGGCAATGATTTTCGGGGTGAACTTTGTTGCAGCATTTATTCCGCTGCTGGTCAGCCGGTTTATCGGTCAGATGCGCCAGGTTTTCACACCGCTGGTGAGCGGAACCGTGATCGCGCTGATTGGCATCAGCCTGATTAAAGTCAGCATCACCGACTGGGCGGGCGGACATGGCGCGGCGAACTTTGGCGCACCGGCCAATCTCGGGCTGGGCGCGCTGACATTGCTGGTGATTGTCGCCTGCAATCGTATCAATGTGCGCTGGCTGCGTCTTTCATCCATCGTTCTGGGGATTATTGTCGGTTGTATCGCCGCTGCACTCACCGGGCATCTGAGCGTGAAACCGTTGCAGGGCGACTGGTTTGCATTGCCACAACTGTTCCGTTTTGGTTTTAAGTTTGACTGGATTATTTTCGTGCCGATCGCGCTGGTTTCCTTTATCAGCATTCTGGAAGCCGTGGGCGATCTGACCGCCAACTGCATGTTGTCGCAGCAGCCGATAGAAGGGGAAAGCTTCCGTAAACGTCTTAAGGGCGGCATTCTGGCCGACGGTATCAGCTGTCTGATCGCTGCTGCATTTTCTTCGTTCCCTAATACGACCTTCGCGCAAAACAACGGCGTGATCCAGATGACCGGTGTCGCCAGCCGCTATGTCGGTATGTATATCGGCGCGGTATTGTTAGTGCTGGGCTTGTTTCCGTTTATCGGCGAAATCCTGCAGCAAATTCCAGCTCCCGTTCTGGGCGGCGCAACGCTGGTGATGTTTGGCAGCGTAGTCGCGGCGGGCATCCGTATCATGACGCAGTCACCGGTCGGACGTCGCGAAATGCTGATTATCGCTATCGCATTTGGCATCGGTCTGGGCATTGAAGCCGTGCCGGATGTGCTCAGCCAGTTCCCGCCAATCGTCGGCAATATCTTCGGTCATGCCGTGACCAGCGGTGGCGTGATGGCTATTCTGCTCAACTTACTGATGCCGGCAGAACGCAGCACAAGTGTTGTGGTGGAGGAAGTTAAGGTTCACTGATTTCCCGCGCGTTGCGCCCCTGGATCAGCAGACAGGGCATAACTGAGCTGACTCACTTTTTGAATTCACTGATCTTAAAAAGGAAGTCAGACATGTCAGAGCAATGCACGTGGATCAAGAATCCGCTGGCCGTTTTTACCGCGAATGATCTCGACGCCAGCGGCGGAATTGTTATCCAGGGGCAGAAAATCGTGGAATTGCTGGCCACCGGTCAGCAGCCTTCACATCCGGTGGATAATATCTTTGATGCCTCAGAATCTGTGCTGCTGCCGGGCCTCATTAATACTCATCACCATTTCTATCAGACACTGACCCGCGCCTGGGCGCCCGTGGTCAACGTGCCGTTATTCCCGTGGTTGAAAAAACTATATCCTGTCTGGGCGCGTTTGCAGCCTGAAGCGCTGGGGCTTGCCAGCCGTGTTGCGATGTCTGAACTGCTGCTTTCCGGTTGTACCACCACCACCGACCACCACTATCTTTTCCCGCAGGGGATGGAAGAAGCCATCGACGTGCAGGTGGATGTCGTGCGGGAGCTAGGCATGCGTGCCTTACTGACCCGCGGCTCGATGAGTCTCGGGGAGGAACAGGGTGGTTTGCCACCGGAGCAAACGGTGCAGTCTGGCGAGGTGATTCTGCGCGACAGCCAGCGCCTGATCGACCGCTATCATCAGCGCGGCGACGGGGCGTGGATGCAGATTGCGCTGGCTCCGTGCTCACCGTTTTCCGTCACCACCGACATCATGCGCGAAAGTGCGCAGATGGCGCAGCGCGAAGATGTCCGGCTGCATACGCATCTGGCGGAAACGCTGGATGAAGAGCAGTTTTGCCTGAAAATGTTTGGCCTGCGCACCGTCGATTATCTGGAAAGTGTCGGCTGGCTGAGCGACCGCACCTGGCTGGCGCACGGCATTCACTTTAACGACGATGAGATCCGGCGTCTGGGCGCGGCGGGCACCGGCATCTGCCATTGTCCGGTATCGAATATGCGGCTGGCTTCCGGCATGTGTCCGACGCGCGATCTGGAGGCCGCAGGCGTGCCGATCGGACTGGGTGTTGATGGTTCCGCTTCGAACGATGCCTCGAATCTGATGTATGAAGCGCGACAGGCGCTGTATCTGCAACGTCTGAAATATGGCGCAGAATATGTTACGCCTGAAAGAGTTCTGGGCTGGGCGACGCGCGGCTCGGCGAAACTTATCGGGCGCGATGATATTGGTCAGATTGCTGTGGGTAAACAGGCCGATCTGGCGTTGTTTAAACTCGATGAATTACGCTTTAGCGGCAGTCATGATCCCATCGCCGCGCTGTTATTGTGCGGCGCAGAGAAAGCCGATCGGGTGATGGTCGGCGGAAAATGGCGGGTTATTGACGGTGAAATTGTCGGCATGGATATCAAATCGCTGATCTCTCACCATCGCAAAGCGGCGGCAGCGCTGATAGCCGATCTCTGATTGACGTTATTAAAAAAGGGCAGAGGAATCTGCCCTTTTTGCTGTACTTATTACTGCTATACGTCGACTGTTACAAGTCACCCGGTGAGCGCGAGTTGTTACCGCTGCGTCCACTGCCGCTGCTGTTGGTAAAGGTCGCGTTATTGCCGTTTTGCGCACGATGCAGTGTTTCCATACGCACCTGGAATGGCGGGAACGGCAGGGTAATGCCGTGTTCGCGGAATCCGGACAGGATCAGCTGATGGATTTCATGGCGCAGCGGCATACGGTGCGCCATTTCAGCGGCGTGCATACGCAATTCGAAAATCTGGATCCCCTGCTGCAAATCGACCAGATAAGCTTCCGGCGCAGGCATATCCAGCACCAGCGAACAGCGGTGCGCCGCATTGAGCAGAATTTCCGTTACTTCATCGGTGTTGGCTTCCGACGGTGCCGGAACGGTCAGCACCACGCGGGTCACGGAATCCGACAGCGACCAGTTGATGAACTGCTCAGTAATAAAGGCCTTGTTCGGCACGATGATCTCTTTGCGGTCCCAGTCAGCGATCGTGGTGGCGCGGGTGTTGATCTTGGTGATGCTGCCGGTCAGATTACGGATCGTCACGGTGTCGCCGATACGGATCGGTTTTTCAAACAAGATGATCAGGCCGGAAATAAAGTTCGCGAAGATCTCCTGCAAACCAAAGCCGAGACCGACACCGAGTGCGGCGACCAGCCATTGTAATTTTGCCCATTCGATGCCGATCAGCGAGAAGCCGGTCAGGCCGCCAATCAGCAGCAGCACGTATTTGGTGACGGTCAGCACGGCATAACCGGTGCCTGGTGTCAGATCCAGATGTTGCAGCAAGGCCAGTTCCAGCAGCGCAGGCAGATTACGCACCAGCTGCGTGGTAATAATCAGCACCAGAATGGCGATCAACACCGATCCCAGCGTGATCGGCTGCATGCTTTCCACGCCCTGTACAGTGGAAGAAACCTGCCACAGATGGATATTCTCCAGGAACGAGAAGGCCGAGTGGATCTCAGACCACAGGAAGATCACCGAGATCAGTGCGATCAGCGTCAGCAGAGAACGAACGAGGCGCAGTGATTGCGCAGAGATCGCATCCAGATCGACCACCGGTTCTTCCACTTCTATCGTACCTTCGTTACTGGTGCTGACGTGGGTTGCATCTTCTTCGCCACGGGCGCGCTGATTCAGCATTTCTGCACGTCGCTGTTTGGCTCGTTCGAACGCGATACGGCGGCGCTGAATCAGCATCCAGCGGCGGATAATGTGATAAATCACCAGCAGGACGAACCAGATGGCGACCGAGGTTTCAAGACGCGCCAGCAGCGCCTGAGACGTCGCCAGATAGCCCAGTAACGAGGCCAGCGCAGCCACAATTGGCGCGCCCAGCAACATCCACCACAGCGTTTTATTGATGACGTTTTCGCTGTTACCTTTTTTATCGTGATACAGCGGTATACCAGCACGTTTCAGGCTGTGAGTCACCAGCGCCACGACCAGACACAGAATGACGAAGCATAAACGTCCGAGCGTATTGGAGAATTCGCGGTCATTCAGATTATCAAAAGTAATCAGCGCCATAATCAGCGGCACCATCACCCAGATCGACAGCGCGTAATAGCGTAGTGCGCGTGAAACGGCACGCTGTGGCCAGCCGAAATGCGCAACAAACAGTCCCTGAGGATGCGCCAGCGCGGCGCTGACCATAAACGCCCATAGAATGGGTAGCGTGGCGGTCACGCCATCCCCGATCGCCACCGCAATCGGATACGGCCAGGCACTTTGCAGCCCGAAGCCCAGTGCGGCCCATAAGACCGGCAGCGGCATAGCCACCAGAATCGACCAGAACACGGTGCGCATCGTCAGCGAGAAATGATCCTGCGTGACTTTGCCGACCCTGCTGCTGGCCCGTTCCAGGAACGCGTAATAGTGTTTGCGGGAACTGATGCTGATAATCACCAGAATCAGCGCGCCAAACAGCGGCAGCAGCGTTTCTTTACTGGTGACCATCATCATGGAAGCGCCACCAAGCTGGGTCAGTGAATCCAGCGACACCAGCCGTTTCAGGTCATGCGCGACCTGCACAGGATAAGAAATGCCGATAGCACTGACATCCGCCACCCAGAACAAATAACGGTGTGCGGCGTCATGGACATCATTCAGCGCCTCGACCAGCTGGCTGTTCGCCACTTTCAGTTTGGTCAGTTCAAGAATTTGGGTATCGCAGCCAGAGAGCAGGGAATTGAGCAAATCGCGCTGAGTCCGCAACTGGGCATCGAGAATTTTCTGCTGTGCTGCAGTCAGCGGTTTGCCGTCATCCTGCCGCGCCTGACGGTAAATCGGCTGTTTATCGAGTAAATCTTCATAGTGCAGACGCTGAACGCGCAGTTGTCCCATGTCGCGGTCAAGCTGCTGAGGCTTTGGCATATCAGGAAGACGTGCAACCTGCGCCCGCAGCGTTTCACCCAGAAGATTGGACGCGCCCAGCCACTGCGCCTGCTCGCGAATAGTATTAATCGCCTGACGCACCTGCTGGGTCTGAGCGGCAGCCTGACGCTGCTGGGATGAAATCAGATCCATCCTCTGCGCCTGCTGATTAAGTGCCAGCGACAACTCGCGGTTGGATTGCAACTGCTGGCCGATCGAATGGGGGAGTTC
Source organism: Rahnella bruchi (assembly GCF_003614975.1). Classification (GTDB taxonomy): domain Bacteria; phylum Pseudomonadota; class Gammaproteobacteria; order Enterobacterales; family Enterobacteriaceae; genus Rahnella; species Rahnella bruchi. The sequence goes on from NZ_QZWI01000024.1 coordinate 35,520, forward strand.
GCCACTCTGCTCGGCCAGCAGCTCGGTTTTCTCCAGCGCCTGTTCGGCTTCACGCTGGCGCTGATTATTGAGTGTATTGCGTAAAGCCTGTAATTGCTGATCCAGATAATCGGCGCGCTTTTTGTAGAGATCGGTGCGCATCCGCGACAGTTCTTGCCGGTTATTGGAAGAAAGCTGAGCCAGCTCAAGTTCATCGACTTTGGCTTTGCGCGCGGCAGATTCAGCCTGCAAGGCACTGAGTTGGGCCTGCGCCAGCGGGGAAGAAGTGGCTGCCGCCGTTGCCGCCTGCATCCGCTGCTCAATGTCACCGAGCGCATTACGGGCTTCGGATTGCTGTTGCGGGATCAGGCTGAGGGAATCGCTGATATCGCGCGAACGGTCCTGTTCCTGGCGTAACTGACGAGTTTCTTCCAGCTGCTGGCTGCTGACTTGCAGAATTTGCTGCTCGAGCTGTGCGGTGGGAATGTTCTCATCAACCGCTGGTGGTTTATCCGGCTGATTTTGTAATTCCAGACGCAGGGCCTGCGTCAGTTTTGGAAAGTCATCAATGACTCTTTGGTACTGTTCGGTGCGACCGGCTGAAACACTGGCTTCATGCAGCCAGTTGAGCGCGCTTTGCAGCGCCTCAACCACCTGTGTCTGATTGGCCATTTCTTTGTTGGCTTCCGCCTGTTTCAGTTCCTGTTTTAGCTGATCTTCAGTCGGCGCTGCACCCGCCATCAATGGCAGGGACAGCAATAAACTCATCAGCAAGGCGGGGATCAGGCGCACTCTGTCACATCCTTTTCTTAAGTTCTTTATGTCAGTTCTGTCTGAACTCAGTAGTCTTTAGGCGCTTGCGGTTCAGCTGTGGCCATACCTGGCGGTGTTTCTGCTGTGACAGGCGCTTCAGGTGCTACAGGCACTTCTGATACTTCAGGCGTTACGACAACAGGCTCTACGACAACAGTCTCTTTTGTGGCTGCGGCTGGTGTACGCAGGGCTTCGGCGAACGGTTCACCCATGCGGGTGACGGTGCCGCTTTTCAGATTTGGCATGAAACGAGTCTGATTGGCGGCAAACAGGTTGATCACGGTGGAACCCAGTTTAAAGCGGCCCATTTCCTGACCTTTTTCCAGTGCGATTGCCCCTTCTTCGCCTGCAGCCGGATAGGTCCAGCGCTTGATGATGCCTTCGCGCGGCGGCGTAACGCAGCCAGCCCAGACGGTTTCAATGCTGCCAACAATCGTTGCACCGACCAGAATCTGTACCATCGGGCCAAATTCAGTATCAAAGACGCAGATGACGCGCTCGTTACGGGCAAACAGATTTGGAACGTTAGCGGCGGTCAGCGGGTTCACAGAGAACAAATCGCCCGGCACATAAATCATTTCGCGCAGTACGCCGTCGCATGGCATATGCACGCGGTGATAATCGCGAGGTGCCAGATAAATGGTGGCGAACTGGCCGTCTTTGAACTGCTCAGCCAGCAGATAATTACCCGCCAGCAGCGCTTCTAAACTGTAAAAATGACCTTTCGCCTGGAACAGTTTGCCTTCGGTAATTGGCCCTAACTGGCTGACTGCGCCGTCGGCAGGCAGACAAAGCATATCCAGACCACTCACTACCGGACGTGCGCCATCGCGCAGCGGACGTACAAAGAATTCGTTGAATGTCGCGTAAGATTTCAAATCTGGATTTTGTGCTTCTTTCATGTCGACGTTATAAAAACGCGCAAACGCTTTAATCACCCAATGGGTCAGTGCGGCAGCGCGTTTATCTGCGCCCCAGCCTGCAAGACGGGTCAGTCCTTGTTTAGGAAGTAAGTATTGAAGTTTGATTTTGATACTGTCCAGCACGGGGAAAACCTCTTGGATGGTATGAATGACCGGCGTTACCGGCCATTTTGCAGGAAACCCTGAATTCTGTTCAGGGTCACGCAGTGTTGTATGGCGGAGGATTGTAACGGGGTGAAATCAACGGTTCAACTTCCGTTAACTTAAGCCGTTTGCCATTAACATGTTAATTCAATTAATTAGCATTAAAGCGCGTCAAAGTTTTTACGCGTTTTTACGTCTTCCATACTTTCCAGAATACGGTGGTAGTTGTCGAAACGTTCTTCGGCAATTTCGCCACGGTCTACGGCGTCACGGATTGCGCAGCCCGGATCACTGCCGTGTTTGCAGTCGCGGAATTTGCAGTAGCCAAGGAAAGGACGGAATTCGACAAAGCCCTGTGTGATTTGCTCTGGCGCGAGGTGCCAAAGACCAAATTCACGCACACCCGGGGAGTCGATAACGTCGCCGCCATGCTGGAAGTGATACAAACGTGCGGCGGTGGTGGTGTGCTGGCCCAGACCTGAGTTATCAGAAACTTCATTCACCACAATTTGTTTTTCATCCGGTGGCAGAAGGGCGTTCAGCAGGCTGGATTTCCCAACACCTGACTGACCTGCGAAAATACTGATGCGGTCGGTCAGCGCTTTTTCAAACGCCGGCATGCCTTCGCCGGTCTGGCTCGAAACTTCGAGCACGCGGTAATTGATATTGCGGTAGATATCCATCATGCCCCGAACGAATTTACGACCTTCGTCGTCGAGCAGATCGATTTTATTGAGCACAATCAGCGGCTCAACTTCAACGGTTTCACACGCGACCAGATAACGGTCGATAATGTTGAGCGACAGCTCCGGCAGAATGGCGGAGACAATGACAATCTGGTCAATGTTCGCGGCGATGGGTTTTACGCCATCATAGAAATCAGGGCGTGTCAGAACCGACGTGCGTTCATGTACCGCCTCGACGATACCTTTCACACTGGCGTTTTCCCCGGCGCGCCATACCACGCGGTCGCCCGTGACCAGAGAACGGATGGTCCGGCGGATATTGCAACGGTGCTGGCTGCCGTCGGCCGCTTCAACGTCCGCATGCATCCCGAAACGGCTGATGACCACGCCGTCCTGCGGTTCGCCATGCAGAGAATCGTCCAGCTCTTTCCGTTTGTCGGTCTGTGTCAGACGACGCTGATGGTTAGTCTGAACGCGACGTTGTTGCCCTTTTGACAGTTTTGACTTAGTCACTGCGCCTCACTTGACTGGCTTTAATCGCTCGGTGCGACCAAAACGACTATGATACCAGCTATTTTATATTAAATGCCCGAATGACGGAGATCTCCGTCAACTCTCTACTTGTAACAGGACACATCATGGCTGCAAATGACTCGAACTTAATTTGGATCGACCTGGAAATGACCGGTCTGGATCCTGAACGTGACCGTATTATCGAGATTGCGACGCTGGTTACCGACGCGCATCTGAACATTCTGGCCGAAGGGCCGGTGATGGCGGTACATCAGTCTGATGCTCAGCTGGCGCTGATGGATGACTGGAATGTGCGCACCCACACCGGCAGCGGTCTGGTTGAACGCGTAAAAGCCAGCACATTTGATGACAATGCGGCGCAGCAAAAAACCATCGAGTTCCTGCGCGAGTGGGTTCCGGCGGGTAAATCGCCGATTTGTGGCAACAGCGTGGGCCAGGACAGACGTTTCCTGTTTAAGTACATGCCGGAACTGGAAGCGTATTTCCATTACCGTTATCTGGATGTCAGCACGCTCAAAGAGCTGGCGCGTCGCTGGAAGCCGGAAGTGCTGGGCGGCTTTAAGAAGCAGAATACCCATCAGGCGCTGGACGATATCCGTGAATCCGTGGCTGAGTTGGCGTATTACCGCGAACATTTCATCCAACTTTAAGCGTTCTTGAAAATACCTGAAATCTTTTTTGTTACGCCGCGGAACACGAAATCACCGTGTTTCGCTGATTAAATCACCGACTTGATGGTTTAATCGGCACTTGAACGAAAAATTCATTTTTTTGCTTTCAGGGGCTTGCGGCAGAAAGGATTTCTCGTATAATGCGCACCCCGTACCGATGAAGAATTCGTTGAGTGCGCAGAGCGGGAATAGCTCAGTTGGTAGAGCACGACCTTGCCAAGGTCGGGGTCGCGAGTTCGAGTCTCGTTTCCCGCTCCA
>NZ_QZWI01000025.1 GCF_003614975.1 Rahnella bruchi
TAGGAACCTGCCCACTTGCTGGTCGGGCGGAGAGGTTTATCTTTTCGTTTGGGGGAATACCATTTCCCCTGACGTTTTAGTGTTCGTTCATGTTTAGCGGTGGTTTTATTTAGGTCAATTTCGTCAACAACTTTCCAATCCATCACCCTGAATATATCTTCGGCTAATTTGCAAGTGGTCGATGCATAGGCTTTATAGGCGAAAACTGCGATAGCGATAGAGGCTAGTGCATTGACTGTCCCGAAGATTAGCCAAAGCTTTCCATAAACCTTCATTTCCAATAGTTTATTCATAGCAGTAATGTAATCACCATCGAGGGCGCATGGAGTTACAAAAAAGAAAATCATCATCAGGAGAGTGAAGGTAATAAGCATGTATTTCATTCGTAGCCAACAATATGCTGTGCTGCCCATATTACACCGGGGGCATACGGAAATAATTCTTTCCTGTGGCAACGCAATAGCGTAGACCTCGTAATGATCCACCTGCCATTCCGCTACGAGTTCGACGTCATCACCGACTTTCAGGTCGGTCATACCGACCCAGCCCCGGAAAGGCATCCCTTTTATCTGCCCCTGAATATAGTCAGCCGTGCTGACCAGTGGTTTATCTTCAGAAGCCGCAAGGGCACCCAGAGCCGGGCTACCGGCGGCAATGGCGGTGAGACCTCCGGCCAGTCGCTGGTTATCTGAGGCACTGGGCAGGGTATTAGTCCGGTAAAAGTCCACATCAAAATCGGCCTGACAGCGCAGGCGGCTAAAGGCTTCGAGTTTGCCGGTGACTTTATAAAGGCCGTGGACAGGCGGGAGCACGGGAGGGGGCGGGAGCGTCATTAAGCGGTTGGCTGCTTCCTGATATGCAGCCTCTCTCATTGCAATTCTCTCTAATGTTGCATCAGGGGCATTATCACGGTATCTGTTTTTAGACCCTTCCCACATATCTTTTTTATTTTGTACTTCTTCTTGTAATTCACGCAATTTGACCGGTTTTTCCCCTCTCATAATACCTCCTTAATTGCTGCACTGAGCCTTTCTGACTGTTCGCTGTAGCTGATATTTAGAGGGGCTTCGCCAAAGTAACATTGGCGGCACCAAATCTGCAGTTCATCATCTGCAATCCAGGTAATAATAATCTGTAAGAAAATCAAGGCCACAGAAAATTCCCATGTCATGAGAATAGCCAGCATGCGGATTCCGAATCTACGTGCAGCCAGCAATGCGATGATCCTTGTTTCAGCAGTCGTTAAGCCAACTGCACCCAAAAACATCCCGAAATATTTAACTGCTCCTAATAAATCTGCGATGGTTTTTAAAGCATAAAAACAAACCAATTCAAAGCGGCCTTTTTGAAACTCGTCGGCGCCCTTTATGTAATCTAAAAAAGAACTGATTGCTGAAGCTGCCGCCCCCATTAAAGCACCAAAACCTTTTACTAAACCGACCGTCAGTGCACTGGCTTTTTCGCCTTTCTCAATTGCTGGTAACACAATATCACTGACCTGGTAAATCATGGTCAGGCCGCTGGCCGCCAGCGTTGCCAGACTTTTGAGATCGCCCTTAGACTGTGTATACAAATAGCTAAAATCGAGGGCATTAAAGAACAGCATTACCAAACCGATACGGGAGTTTTTAATGGCATTACCTTCATCTTTGCTGGCAAAGTCATCCCAGGCGCTGTTCAATTGCTGATATTTCGCCATTTTGGCCTGATTAACTTCCATAAACCCTTTGCTGGCTTTTAACTCCTGCAACAGGGAGGCGCGGTAGGCAGGCCCTTCCGTTAATTGGGCGCCCATCAGATTCATAACGTGTTCGGGCGGGACACCGGCACGCAATGAGAAAATACTTTTGAATACCATTTCAGTAAAGCTGTCGAGTTTGTCACCGAATTTTTTCAGATTAAAAATCCGGTCTCCCACCGAAGACATAAAACCGTCCATTTTGTAGAGTTGTTTGTCTGTCCAGTGGGCCTCAGCAGGAAGTGGTTTTGACCACTCTTTACTCGCCTTCTGATAAAAATTGGTGTACTTCTTCAGGTTTCCCGCCTGGGAAATCGCCAGCGTTAAGGTGGCCGAGGAGATAGGAGAATGATCGTCCTTTTTGCTTTTTGCTTGCTGAAGAAGCTGATCGAGTTCGCTGATGATCCCGGGATCGTTCGCGGCAACCGAGCGCCATAACAGATTGGAGCAATCACTGGCACTGAGTCCGTCCCGCCACTTGTCAATTAAGGCTTTTCCGCGCGGGGTATTGCCAACGCCACAAATTGCTGCCGTGACGATCGACTGGTAGTAAATACCATCACTGAATTCTTCTGAATGGAAATCTTCAAGTGTGGCAATAAATAAAGGTGCGACCAGCCAGTTAAGTATACTGCCAGAGCGTTTTTCATACAGTGTTGTGATGTCTTCGCAAAGTTGCTGATAGCAGCGAACAAAGTCTTCTCGTTTTGCTGTATTAAGTCTGGCAGCGTAAGGTTCCCAGCTCTGTGCTCTTTTCTGCCCAACGGCTTTTTGATAACCGCTTTCCCTTGCGGCCAGATCCTGCTGAACCTGTTGTTTTAATCGGGCAACTTCCTGCTGATGTTTTGCAAGAGGTTGCATAGGGTAACGCATCAGCTCATTGGCAAAACTCTCATTCACGTTGGCGGCGCCCCACTGATCTAACAGGTCACAATCGCTCATGGCTTGATTCAATAGTTCAGCGTCGTTGTGATATTTTTTAGCCCAGGCAGCCCGACGTAACGCGCTGAGTTCCGGAGAGGCATAAAACGCGCCTTCTCCCATCCGGGCACGAATCCGCTCAATGTTGTTCTGTGAGGCATTACTCAGGAGCGCCTGCAAACCTTCCAGATCCCGGTGAGTTTTTAAATCCAGATCGCGTTCAAAGGCAAACTGGGCCTGTCGTCCGAGGACATCCATTCCCCAGCCATTCAGCTCATGGGTGATCCCTACTGCATCCCAGAGAGGAATAATCATCGGCTTGGCATTGTCTTCACAGCGAGTGGCCATCTTTTCCGCAGCCAGCGTGTGTTTACCTGCGCGGGTCACGGCCCAAGGGTAAAGTGTTGACCATGAATTAAGCAGAGCCTGATTGACAGAGTATTTTACCGGTCCTGTAGGTTGGATCACCTCTGCTTTAGCAGCAGGGTAAGATGACTCTTTGTTTTCGCTGTAGATGATTCGTGCCACTGGTGGGGCAGAACTCAGATTTTTTCTGGAACCAGAGTTTTGGTCCGGCATTAATCCAGAAACGGCGACATCCTGATAATCCAGCACGGTTTGCAATGATTCTGCAGTGGCCTGTGTTACCCCTTTAGCGGCAGGATTTTTTATCCAGGCTGCGGGTTGAATTTTTTGCATGCGCTCAACGCGCAGGGCAGGGTCGTTTTTATAGCGTTCAAGCGTGGTCTCACTCCATCTGAACTGACTATAGGCCAGCCAGACATCTCCGCATTTTTGAGGGGCTGCGATACAAAAAAATTCGACCATGCTGGCGTCATGCGAGTCCGAATGACAGTCGGGTGAAGTGATTTCCTGAGGCAGAGAAGCAGAGTGTTGGAGCCAAAGCGAACCGTCGCTGGCAATACTGAAGCATTGCCAATAATGGTTGCCCAGAGCGCCTTTCTCATAAAACAAATAGAGATACCCCTGACGCAGGGTCCGCAGAGCATAATGATCACCGTTTTCCAAATTGATATCATTTACTTGGGGATCTTGTGCCCAGCCTGGTAAAGAGGACTTGATGGTTTTTGGGACGACGGCATAGCGGACAGGTAAGATTGCTAATCCGGTAGATTTACATTCATTATTACAAGCCATGAGTTATTCCTTACGCATTGCTTTAAATCACTAATTCACCCATTTAGGAGAACAGATTGAGCAAAGACTTTATGATCATTGCAGCCACACAAGACCTGATCCTGATCCTGTACTTGTTTTGTCCCATCATTTATCCATCCCGATGCTGTGCCATTGATGGGGAAGACATTTTTACATTTACTGCATGAAGCTAAATCGCCGCTCTGTACTATTTTTTTACCTTCATCAATAAACGAAGATGTCGCAGAAACAATGCTGCCAAAAGTTGTTTTGTCACCGAGAAGAGCCAGTTTTTTAATAGACATAGTGTTTAACCAGTGATGATTATGATTTGAGATTGACTGAAGGATTTTGTGCCTGGCTGGCTTTAACAACACCAGGACGACAACCTGAAGGAATTTGTATCGTACTTTCTAACGTTGCTGCGGACATACGCTGTACCACAATGCATTTCATCAGGACATTTTTTGCTGTGCCCATCTCAATTCCTGCTTCGCTGAGCCTGATATAAGAACCACCACAATTGAGAAGAAGTTCTTTTTTTGCGGTTATCAACACTTTATCTTCCTGGCTGGCGATCGTGAGTTGCTTTTGTGCCAGCAGATCTAATGCATCGTTTTGTGCCTGAATCTCTACTTTTCCCGCGGTCGCGAACATCTTTATGCCCATTCGGTGGGCAAAAAGACTTAGAGCATCTCCGACTGCAAGCCTGAATTTCTTCGCTATGCTGAAGTCAGCGTTCTCGCCTGTGGTAGCGATTAAGTTTTCACGTGCAGATAACTGCACACTGGCTGGGGTCACCATGGCAATGCCAGAAGGTGCAGACATTAACAAAACTTGCTGTTTTAGCTGCGTTAAGCTGGCGTTCATAAGATCAGTTTGTTTCGCTAAATCAGCGAGCTCAGCCTGTGCTGCTTCTGCGGCATTCCTCAAACCTGCAGTGATCTGGCGTGCAGCATCAAGCTCTGCTAGCGCAGCATCCATCTCCAGCACTTTCCCTTGCGCCTTTAACTGGCCGTCGGCACTGATGAAGATCCCTTTCTGAGCACGGATGGCCCCGAAGCTGTCGGTGCGCAATTCAAACCCTTCGCCGCGCTGCTGTTTCCCGCTGTCCACTAAATGGCCGAGGTTCAGCTGGCTTTTGCCTCCGTATTCGGTGCTGAGCTTGATGTGCTCTTTGCCGCGTTCGTCGTCAAGGCGCAGTTTGTTGTTCGATGGCGTGCGCAGGACGTTGCGTTTGTAGTTCTGGATGGTGACGTGATCGCCGTGCGCAGAATCGTGCAGCACGTGGGCGATATACGGACGGTCGGGATTACCGTCCTCAAAGGCAATCGCCACTTCAGTCCCCGCCAGCAACGGCAGATGCATGCCGTAGGTATCACCGGCGTAAGGGCGCGCCTGACGCACCCACAGACTTTCGTACCCCTGTTCCCAGGCGTCGCGGTCGAACAGCATATTGACGCGATAGCGCCCGTCTTTATCAATATGCCCGTAAGAGTCATTGGCGGTGGTACTGGTGACGCGGGCAGGTAGGGTGCCGGCCATCACCGGTTTGCTGGTCGGGACAGGCCGGAAGCAATAATCCTCGGAATACGGAATAGCCTCAAATTCAACTTCAAAGCTTTTGTCACGACGTGCCGAACTACGGGTGTGAACGATAATCACACCCTGAGTAAACGCCTGCGGAGCATCTCTGCCGGTCACCTTCAGTTCCATGCCCGGCATCAAGGTGGCGGCATTAGCCACACCTGCAAAGCGCGTCTGATTATTCAGATACTGTTCATGTCGAAGGCGGGCGTAGAATGCGCCGCTCTCGATTTCAGAATCGCGGCCTTCGGCGCCGGCGGTAAGGTAGTTATCAGCGTAATGATAGGCTTCGCCGTAGGTGCGGGGATCACCCCGGGTAATATCCGCACTGCCTGACAGGTCAGACGTTGCGGTGCGGTAGTTATAATCACCGGTGCTGACGGATTTTTGCACGACCTGATGGATGCTCGATAACGCCCACGCGGACTCGACGCCGCTGTCGTGCATGCCGGACGGTGGTACCGCACTGAGGGTCAGTCCCTGCTGGTAGAACTGCTGGTCATCGTAAAACTCGACGACGTCGATATTTAGCTTCGGATCAGCAGTGAAGCGGAACCAGATACCGACTTCCGCCAGCAGGCGTGAGATAAACCTCAGGTCATCTTCCCCGTACTGCACTACCTGCTCGCGACGCGGGTACTCTTTAGCGAGCGTGAAGACAAAATCCTGTCCACGCATGCAGTGGCGATCGCGCAGGATTTTATCCACGATATCCGGCACGGACATGTCCTGATAAATACGGTTCTGATGGCTGCGGGAAAGCAGCGCGAGGCGCGGTTGCAGACACAGTTCGTAGCGGCTCTCATCTTTTGAGGTGGAGAGATGTTTGAACCCGGTGATGACGCCCTGGACGACGCGCAGCGGTTGCTGAGCGGACACGCCGAATGCTTCGGCAACCGGAGCTTGTAGCGTTAGCGAGGCATCCTGCATCAGCATGGTTTTCGCATCGATATTTTTGTCAGCGCTGGTGAACTGAATGTCATATTTAAACGGCGAGCTCAGCCACTCCTGACCTTCAAAGCTCAGGATATCCAGCGGTGCGCTGCTGCCATGCACGGCGAGTTTGTGGTGACTGTGATCGAAAAACGGTGATGTCGGTATGCTCATGCTTCTTCTCCGTCAAATTCCAGCGTGATCCCTTCTTCTTCATCCCAGCCCAGCGCCAGTGCGGTTGTGCGCTGCTGACCGGCCATGCGTTGCAGCAGTTGCTGGCTCAGTAGCGGCAGGATCTGCTGGTTGAGCAGGCTGTCGATGTTGCGCGCGCCTGTGTCCGGCAGCAGGCAGGCGGCGACCAGCGTGTCGTAGAGGCTTTCTTCGATGGTGCAGCGCAGGCCGTAATGTTTGTTCAGACGTTTGGCGACTTGCGCCAGTTTCATCTCAACGATGGTGCGCAGCGCCACGGCGTTCAGGGGTTTATAAATCAGCGTCTGGAAACGGGCGAGCAGCGCGGGCTGGAAGTGATCACGCAGGATAGGGCGCAGCATTTCCTGTAACTCGCCGTCGGTGGCTTCCGGTTGCTCATCCAGCAACTGCATGATGTGGTCGCTGCCGAGATTGGCAGTCATCAGGATCACGGTGTTACGGAGGTCGATTTCGCGGCCTTCGCCGTCGCGCATAAAGCCGCGGTCGAACACCTGATAGAACAGGTTGATGACGTCACGGTGGGCTTTTTCCACTTCATCGAGCAGGATGACGCTGTACGGACGTTTACGCACGGCTTCGGTGAGAATGCCGCCCTGACCGTAACCGACGTAGCCCGGAGGCGAGCCTTTGAGCTGGGAAACGGTATGCGCTTCCTGATATTCACTGAGGTTGATGGTGATCAGCGATTTCTCGCCACCGAACAGGCAGTCAGCGAGGGAAAGTGCGGTTTCGGTTTTACCGACGCCGCTCGGGCCGACCAGCAGGAATACGCCGAGCGGGCCGTTCTCAGAAGTCAGGCCGGTTTTGGCGGCGCGCAGGCGCTGTGCCATATCTGTCAGCGCATGATCCTGCCCGACGACGCGTTTGCCCAGATGGTTCTCAAGCTGCAACAGATCCGTCTGTTCGTCTTTGAGCAGACTGGTCAGCGGCACGCCGGTCCAGTCGGCAATGACGGTCGCAACGGTGCGCACATCTACATCCAGAGACAGCAGCGGAGCGCTGCCCTGCAACTGCGCCAGCTGGTGTTGCAAAGAATGAATATCTTCCTGACGGCTTATGTCCTGACGGATTTCCAGCAACTGATGGGTCAGGGATTGTTCGGCTTCGTACTGAGTTTCGAGCGAAGAAAGCTGTGCATTCAGTTCGCGATCCAATTCGTCGATTTTCTCCAGACGGTCGCCGTGGGACTGGCTGCCGAGTGCGATGTCTTCCAGTAATGCTTGTTCTTCCATCCCCAGCGCGGCGATCTTTGCCTTAAGGCGGGTCAGCGCTTCCGGCAGGGTATCGAGACTCATGCGAACGCGGGCGGATGCGGTGTCGAGCAGATCGACGGCTTTGTCCGGCAGCTGACGACCGGTGATGTAGCGGCGCGAAAGGCTGACGGCGGTTTTGACCGCTTCGTCGGTGATGTGCACGCCGTGGTGTTGCGCGTAACGGGATTTTAGTCCGCGCAGCATCAGGCAGGCCATCTCGTCGTCCGGCTCATCCACTTTGACTATCTGAAAGCGGCGCTCAAGGGCGGCGTCACGTTCAAAATACTGTTTGTACTCAGACCAGGTGGTGGCGGCGATGGTGCGCAGTTCGCCGCGTGCGAGAGCGGGTTTGAGCAGGTTAGCGGCGTCGGCGCCACCGGCCTGATTACCGGCACCGATAATGGTGTGGGCCTCGTCGATAAACAGCAGAACCGGCGTTGGAGACTGCTGAACCGCGTCGATGACGTTTTTCAGGCGTTGTTCGAACTCGCCTTTCACACCGGCACCGGCCTGTAACAGACCGAGATCTAACGTGCGCAGGCTGACCGTCTTCAGGCTGTCCGGCACGTTGCCTTCGATGATGCGCAGTGCCAGACCTTCCACCAGCGCGGTTTTCCCGACGCCCGGTTCGCCGACCAAAATCGGGTTGTTTTTACGACGTCGGGACAGAATATCCACCATCTGGCGGATCTCATTATCGCGACCAAATACCGGATCAATGTGTCCGGCTTTGGCTTTGGCGGTAACGTCCAGCGTGAATTTATCCAGCGCGGCTTGCAGCGCTTCGCTCAACGACTGGCCGGATACGCTGGCATCGGCATTCTGTTCTGAGGGGGTATCGGAAAGGGATGAAGGCGTGCGGCTCAGGCTTTCCTGCTGTTGCAGCTCCGGGCGCTCTTCTGAAATGGCATCCAGCATCGGTTTCAGGCGACGGATATGTTCTTCGCTCAGGCTGAACAACGGCCACAGACCTTCGCAATGCAGCAACTTAGGTTTGGCGACCAGCGCTTCCAGCAAGTTAACGCTGCGCACCGTCTCATTGTCGTCCTGCAAGGACGCCGCCAGCCAGGCGGATTTCATCAGCGCCTGTAAATCACCGGACAGCTGCGGGCGGGTATGAACCGTGCGCGGCAGGGCATCGAGGTGTGCAAGCAGGCTTTGCCACAAGGCGTCCATATCCCATTCATAGCGACGGGCCAGCACGGTAATGTCGCCTTCGCCCAGCTCCAGCAACTTCAGCAACCAGTGCTCGACGGTGATTTCTGCGTGTGCACGTGTCTGACACAAGGTGGCGGCGGCTTCCAGTGCTTTAGCGCAATACGGGTTGAGACGGCGAAGTAAGACGGCTGATTGTTGTTCCATGCAGAATTCCCTTTTTTAGGTACGCTACCGCCCTTAGCCTTTTCCTTTGCAGGAAACCCAGGCCCATAAGGTCGATGTCCGAAGTGTTTGGTGTTTACGAAACTGTCCGTTGGGTCAGGGCAGTTTTGGAAACAACAAAAACAGCAGACGGCGAACCGTCTGCTGCGAGGTATTACGCGGTGGTACGTTCGTTCCAGGAGTCGGAATGAATGATGTTGCCGTCTTTATAAGTCCAGGTGATTTTTTCGTAACGCAGTTCAATGCGCTCGAGGTGGTTGTGTTTCTCTTTTGCCGGATCTTTGATGTCGTACATTTCTGGCGCGACTTTGACCAGCTTGACGTTTTCCAGTTTGGTGTTGAAATATTCAACTTCCTGGCCAGCGTCATTGATGCGATACCATTTGAATTCAGCGGATTTCAGGGTCTGACCGGTGGTCACCGCTTTGTACAGGTACGGGCTGGAAGAATCGATTTCTTTGGTAAACAGGAACGGGGTGTGAATACGGGTACCCGTCAGTTTGCCAGTGTTGTTATCGGTCGGGATGTACAGGTTGTGTTCCTGTGCAACCACTTCGATGCTGCCTTCGCGATCTTTAACGTCTACAGAACCTTTAATGTCTGCACCGCCGTCGTCTTTCAGCCACAGATAAACAGGAATTGCCATGGGTAGTTCTCCATTTCTAAGATAAACATTCATCAATCATTTGATGAACTTGGGGTTGCTGTTGCTTTGCAGGCGTCGGCCTGCGGCACCAGACTGATTTCGACACGACGGTTAGCCGCACGGCCTTCCGGTGTATCGTTTGTTGCAATAGGGCGGCTCTGACCGTAGCCCTGAACGGCAAAGCAGGTCGGGGAGACATCGCTGGTCGACAGCATCCAGTCGCGCAAAGATTCCGCTCGTTTAAACGACAAGGTCTGGTTGGCTATGGCATCACCTGTGCTGTCGGTATGACCGGCGACCACAATCAGCCAGCCTGGCCTGGCCTTAATATCAACCAGAGCATTGACCAGCATCTTGAGAGAGCCCTGTTTCAGCTCGTACTTACCGGTATCGAACAGGGAGAGGGCGTCAAGACGCACCGTTTTTGGTGGTGACTTTTCGACCGGTTCCGGCGGAGGAGGTGGTGGAACGTAGCTTTTGATGGCAGTCATCAGAGGCAAACGCAGGCGTTCTCCCTGATAAAGACCCAGACCGAGACGTGCAGGCTCACCATTACGGAACCAGTCATCAAGTTGCGCGGCATCGCGGCGCAATATCTCTACCGCTTTCGCCTTTGGAACGTAATCCTGCATCCCGATACTGTTGTAATGGTGGATATCGAAACCCACACGATGCAGAAGCTGGCGGTTATGCCAGGCACTGCTGCACAACGCAGCAATCGCAGCGATGGTCAACAGAGTGACACCATGACGTAAAGCACGACGACGGGATGAAATGCCGCTGCCTGAAGGCAGATCAGTAAAGATAAAGTCCGGGAAGGCCAGCAGACTGTTACCGGCATCTGGCTCGGGATGCCATCCGGCAACCTGTGTCAGAGAAGTATGTGCACTAAGCCATTGCTGCCAGAGGGAGTCGGGTTCAATGCCGTTCAGTCCGCAGACCTGATGTAGGATCACCTGTTGCACAGAGATACTGGCGACATCATCGTTTCGCGCTTGCAGTTCAGACAGCACGTGCGCATTCAGCCAGTCATTTTGATGGTTGAAAATGACGGTCTGTTTCATACGTCGGGCGTGCAGGATGTCACCGGCTTCACGTTGCCAGTTTGTCAGCGTTTCCGGCATCGTGGCCGTGGGCCATAGCGTTACCGGACGTACGTGCTGTTGAGATAAACAGACCGGTGCGTCGGCGGCACTGGTGGCAATCGTGCAGTTCAGAAGCAGAGGAAGGGGACGACGGATGTCACGACGTAATTGCATGAGCTGCCAGCGCAGCTCATACAGACTTGTAGTGAGTATGCGTTCGTCGCTGTGTTGCTGAGGATTGACCGTCAGCATGACCGCCAGCTGTTTCGCCCACTCGGGGCGCTGCCACAGTAACTGTCGGGCAACCTGCCGCAAAGAATTGCTTTCATCAACCCGTAACCAGCAACCCTGCGCTGTCACATGTACAGTATCAGTACCAAACAGAGACGCGAGATCGTCACCGCAGACCAAAACGACAGGCAGCCGGTATTTCTCCGGCGGAAGCCCGTCGAAATGACTTTCTTCAAACTCTGATACCTGCTTTTGACCCGCACGCCACATCCACATAAGGCAGATGATCAACGCGAATCCAAAGGCCAGCCAGCGCATCAGGGATGAAAATGGCAGGAAGACCAGACACAGAGTGCCGGCCAGAATACCCGCCCACAGCCATAAACCACGTCGCCACATCGGACTCATTACACTGACCCCGGCAACAACGTCGTCAATAAACCGGACAGCCAGTGATCCAGTCCGCACCACAGCAAGGCGATGATAAGCACGGCGAGGCCAAGCCGTACCGGCCAGTAGCGTAGCCATATTGCGAGGCGATTACTCGAAGACGCCATTGCCAGAACAGGACGTGATGACGCAAAGCTGAATGCAGGGACCCGTGCGGAAAGCTGTTCGACCAACTGCTCCCGCTCAGTCACTGCCTGCGAAGCATAACCGCCGAGAAAGCCCAGCATCAGGACCCGATGAAAACAGGTGAGCACGGCGATATCCGGCGCAGGTTCCCGAAGCACTGTACGCATCCTTTCATACAACTGATTACCCGCATCCAGTGTTTTGAAAAAGTACGCCTGCAGCGGGGAATTACACCAGACAAAGTAGGCGTCATCCCGAACACTGCGCCCTTTGACGGTTTCATCCAGAATAGCGCACTGGGCATACATGATGTGCTGACAGTTTTGTTCACTGATGTCTGCTTCTTTCAGTTTCTGTTGTACGTGTTCGATATCAGCGACGCAGCGTTTCCAGAAGATTTGTCCTTCCCCTTCCGGGCAGGTCATTCCCTGACGCAGGCTGATCACCTGCAACCAGGTATCTGCCAGCACGGCATCAATATCAACAGACTGTGTTGTCGTTATCATGGTTTGGCTCATGCGCGTAACACCGCAAAGAGTTCAAGCTGAATGTCACCCAGCGTGCCCGGCACGTAGAAGACGCAGGTGCCTGCTTCCATCATTTGATGCGCTGCAGGATGGGTAAGATCCAGAGAGAAATACTGATTTTCCAGACGCAGTGGGATCGCTGCAGGCACATGGCTCAACGGACGCAAAGGAATACCACTTAAGGCCACATTGACGACATTACCCACATCATCGGGTGCGCCAACTTTACACAGCTGCGGGAACTGAGTCTGGATCTGGGCTGAAGACAGCGTGGAACGAACCGACAAGTAAAAATCCACCTCTTCGCGTTCACGCAGACGCGGATCGTGCAGGGCTGCACGCCACTGATTGATGCGGGGTTCATGAACCAGTTCTATCGCGATAACGCGGGATGGAAGACTGGCTTCCAGCAAAATATTTAGCAAGGAAAACAGCGGCGGGAAGACCTCTGTCAGGCGGTCATGCTGATACGTAGGAATAGCAGTAACGTCATGTTCCAGGGAGAAAGTCAGCAGATTGCCCGCAAGTCGCGCAAGTTCCTGATATAAGCGCTCCGGATGAACTTGCGGGTGGCGCTGGAAATTACCCAACACCGGCTCAGCACCGTTGAGTGCGTTGAGCAGCCAGAATAATGAGACGTCGGCGACGGCGAAGTCGGCCATACGCGCATTACTCTCACGGCGCATCCCCATTAGACGCTGTAAGCGTGCCCGTAACTGAACCATCAATAGTTCAAGTTGTTCGTTACACCAGTGACTGGCATGCAGACTCAAAAGAGGCGGGATAAAGTTCATATCCTGTACCCAGCGGCCCTGCGCATCACGTAATAACCGCGCAACCGGACATGTCTGGTAATCGCTGTTTTCCTGTGAGTCCAGGCGCAGGGTAAGTTCATGGTGCATCACCGCGACCTGTTTTTTATCATCCCCGTACTGGTTTTGCACATCGCGCCAGCCCTGACGATAACGCACCGGACGTTCAGCCCTTTCATCGGGTAGAAGACAGTTGCCTCCGTTGGCATAGAGTTGCGGTATCGCCAGCATGACGATCGCTCCGGTAGCATCCGCCGGCAGGGTCGCTGCCAGCGTTAGCGTAGGAGGCAACAAATCAGCGCAATCAGTATCAATCAAAGACCCGTCCTGAAAGCGAACCTGCAATCGTTCCGCCTTCAGACGTCCCTGCGCCAGTGCATCCTGCTCAAATATTGCATGAAGCACGCCCCAGGGATGCATAACGCCCATTTGCGCGATGCATTCGTTAGTCCAGGCCTCCAGAGAGGCCTGTTGCTGAAACTGTTGCGGTGAAACCAGAACACCGCGTGTCCATAAAGGACGTTCAATCTTCATGGTGCCTCCGGAGCTCAAGCTTTCGCTTTAGGCATCTGAGAAACCAGTGACAGATTCACGTCCATACCTTCGACCTGGAAGTGCGGTACGGCGTACAGTTTCACGCGGAAGAAGCCCGGGTTGTCTTCGATATCTTCAACGGTCACTTTGGCGTCACGCAGCGGGTGAGAAGCTTGCAGGTCATCGCCCGGATCGGTCATTTCTGTGACCAGCGTGCGGATCCAGGTGTTGAGTTCCAGCTCCAGCAAACGGCGGTCTTTGGTGGTGCCGATGTTTTCACGCTGAATCAGCTTCAGGTAATGCGCGATACGTGACAGCAGGAAGATGTAAGGCAGACGCGCATTGATGCGGCTGTTTGCGGTGGCATCCGCGGTGTCATACAACGCTGGTTTCTGCGCGGAGTTCGCGGAGAAGAAGCAGGAGTAATCGCGATTTTTGTAGTAAGACAGCGGGATAAAGCCCAGGTTGGCGAATTCAAACTCACGTGTTTCCGGGATCATCACTTCTGACGGGATTTTCACCTGATTGCCGGTACCCAGGTCATACAGGTGGATTGGCAGATCAGTCACTGCGCCGCCAGCCTGCGGGCCACGAATTTGTACGCACCAGCCGTTTTTGATGAAGCTTTTCACCATGTTTGCCGCAAAGGCGAACGCCGCATTGGTCCAAAGATATTTCTCGTGATCCGGGCCTTTCACTTCTTCGACATAGTTGAAGCTGCGAACCGGCACGGTATCCGGGCCATATGGCAGACGACCCAGCACGCGCGGCATGGTCAGACCGATATAACGGGAATCGTCGGAATCGCGGAAGGATTTCCACTTGATGTATTCGGCACGATCAAAGTAGTTGCCGATATCTTTGATGGCAGCCACTTCTTCCATCGAATCTTTCAGGAAGAATTTAGGACCCACAGCGCCAACGAACGGCATATGTGCGGCAGCGGACACTTTAGAAATGTTACGCAGCAGCGCGACGTCTTGTGCAGACGCGTCAAACTCGTAGTTGGAAATCACAGAACCGATTGGCTCGCCGCCCGGTGTGTCATATTCCTGAATGTAGGTGTGGCGATACAGGCCGCTCTGGATGATTTCAGGGCAATCTTCGAAGTCCTGACGCAGGTCGTCTTTAGAGACGTCCAGTACTTCAATTTTGACGTTCTGACGAAAATCGGTGCGATCAACCAGGAACTTCAGGCCACGCCAGCCGGATTCCACACGCTGGAATTCAGGGTGATGCATCACCGCGTCAAGCTGACGGCTGATCTGATTGTCCAGTTCAGCGATGTGGTGATCGAGCAGGGTTTTATCCAGACGCTCAACGGTCTGGCCAGATTGTTTAAGACGCTCAAGAAACACCTGCACGGCAGCGGTCACACGCTGGTCGGCGGTCACGTCGGCCAGGGCCGCGGTGTCCTGGAAATCATTCAGGTCACCCAGTGAAGTCACCGGTGTCAGGTTAATTTTATCAAACAGGGAAGCGTACACGGTGCCCGATTCAGGGCGTTCAAGGACAGTGGTCTGGCTTGAAGAAGCGTTTTCAGTATTGACTGACATAAGCATTATCTCGCATTAATCCGTTAAGTGGAGGCCGTTATGCCTTGGGTGCCAGAGCGTTCAGTTCACTGCGAAGCTCATTGCTCAGGGACGGATCTTTAAGAATGGTTTCGAGTTCTTTGCGGAAGGTCGCGTTATCCAGCAGGTTCGATTTGAGATCACGCAGCAGATTGCGCATGGCCAGCATGGCGCGCAGTTGTGGGATCTGACGGGCAACCTGTTCTGGCTCGAAATCTTTCATTTCGTTGAAGTTCAGAGAAATGTTTTCTTCGCTGCGATCGCCTGCCAGTGTGTTTTCAACCGTCAGATTCAGGGAAGGGCTGAAGTCAGCCAGAACGCTGTTAAAGTTATTTTTATTGATGTTAACTTTTTCACGCTCTGACAACGGGCGATCTTCTTTACCGTTGCTGTAGTCACCCATTACCATTAATTTTAAAGGTAACTCGACTTTCTTCTGGGCGCCGCCGGTGTGCAGATCCAATTTAATATTAACGCGGGCTTTGGGGATTTCTTCCTGAAAACTATTAGACATGCCTATCCCTTACTGTGGAGTGATAAACGCTGCCAATGAGTCTGAAAATAAATTGAGGCTGGCAACCCTGCCATAAAACTGCATCCATACCGCATCAAGTGTGCGAATAACTTCAGGGGTCACAAGCGAGCCAAAATATTTCATCGAAACATTTCGCAGTGTGTTTTGAATTATCTGGAAAAGAAAATTTCAGATAAGTACCTGTCGGATGCATTTTAGAAACATTACTGATCCTATTGAAAATCCTAATTTGTAACCAAATGTTACTTGCTGGGAGGAAAAATCCTACAGATCATCATATTGATATATAGGAATTTTCTCTTGTTAACCTTGCAAGGCGCATGGGGTAAGGCATTCGGCCTCATCATTGGCGAGAAGCTAAATTAAAATTAGGACATCATTTAGGAATAATAGACTAAAAAGTGCAGGAAATATCTGACATGATTTTTTCACATGAAAGTTTTTGCATTTTATGGCGGGGTTTAATTCATAGGAATATTCGCGTTTATTTGCAGGGGTATTCATAATGAGAATGGGTGTTTGACAGGTGAAACGAAAGAGGTATGACTCTGGCTAGGCCTGTTCTGATATTTTGCTCGGATTTTTCCTACAAGAATAAATGCCTTTACCGTTTCAGTATAAGAGGTTTCGTAGCTGATTTTATTAACCTATAGATTAAAAAACAATTTTGGTTTTTCAAAAGTGTCCGTGGATGAGTCCAGTCCCTGAAGAGGAAAACGGATCCGATAAGACTGAAAATTTCACGTCGGGTCGATCTTTGTCTGCAAAATTTCCGATAGGGCAACGCACAGATTAAACCTTTTAACTAAAATGCCGATAGATAGATCCTTGCTTCGTTTTGAGAATCTATCGATGTCGCTTAAAAAGTCCTCTTTACTTGTTCTTGTGATGCTTTTCGCTCTTTTTTTCACCAGTATGCTGTCAAACATCTGGTTGCTGACCCAGAGCAATCATTCCCTGGATGACGTCAACAAAGAAATCCGGGTGGTTCTGTCCGTGATTGATCCCATCAATCACAGCCGCACCTCGCGCGTTCGCGTCATGGAATATATGAAGGAAATCGAAAACAGCAATGGTCAACAAACCGGCGCTGCGCTCGACGGCGTGAACGAGGTTATCGCGAAAGCCGATGCGGCATTCCAGGCTTATATGGATGCCCCGAAGTTGCCGGGTGAGGATGAGCTGGCGCAGGCGTATCGCACCACGTATCTGGAATATCGTCAGAACGGAATACAGCCGCTGATTGATGCTGCCAAAGCTGGCGACCAGGCGCAGTTTAAAGCGCAGATACCGACCGTGATAAAGCTCGATCGCCAGTATGAAATCGTACTGGATAAAGTGCTGGCGCTGCACGAACAGTACGCCAGAAACCTCAACAATGATGCGCAGGACAATTTCAAATTCGGTATCGGGCTGACCATCGGTTTTGGTCTGCTGTTCCTGATCATCATTATTGGCGTGGTGATATTGCTCAAGCGTTTCGTTCTAACGCCGCTGCTGAATTCCCGTGATCATTGCCGCCAGATTGCCGAGGGTTATCTCGATACCCCTGTGCCGGTCAATGCCCGTTCACGCAGTGAAATTGAAGAACTGATGCAGTCCATCGAGCATATGCGACAGTCGCTGACCCGCATTATCGGTCAGGTGCGCGATACCAGTCATACCGTTGCCCATGCGTCGCAGGAAATTTCTGCCGGCAACATTGATCTGGCTTCCCGCACAGAACAGCAGGCAGCAGCACTGACACAAACCGCGGCCAGCATGGAAGAACTGGGCGCAACAGTGAAACAGAATACCGAGAACGTCACCCGGGCCAGTGGCCTGACACGTGAAGCGGTTAAGAATGCGCGTGCGGGTGAAAAGGTGGCGCAGGATGTGATCGGTACGATGGGGCGCATAAACAGCAGCTCGAAGAAAATTGAAGATATCACCGGCGTCATTAACAGCATTGCCTTCCAGACTAACATTCTGGCGCTCAATGCCGCCGTTGAAGCCGCACGTGCCGGCGAACAAGGGCGTGGATTTGCGGTGGTCGCCAGCGAAGTGCGCAGCCTTGCGCAGCGCAGTGCTGTCGCCGCGAAGGAAATTGAAAACCTGATTTCAGAATCTGTTGCCAATATAAAGGAAGGTTCGGAGCAGGTATCGCGCACCGGTGATTCTATCTCGGCCATCATTTCTTCCGTGACGCAGGTTGATGTCCTGATGGAACATATCTCTACCGCGTCCGACGAGCAGAGCCGCGGGATAAGCCAGATTGAGCAGGCCGTGACCGAAATCGACGGCGTCACTCAGCAGAATGCGGCGCTGGTGCAGGAGTCCGCAGCAGCAGCGGCCTCGCTTGAAGAGCAGGTTCTCTATCTGACGCAGTCTGTTTCGGCATTCAGGCTGGCGGGCGCGTAAGCGTATAACAGACATCATCAGTCGCTGAGCAGGCCGGATACTGTTAAACAGTAACCGGCCTTTTTATTTACCTTCGCCGGATAATTTTCACTTAATTAACTGAAAAGGCAAAAATTGTCAGGTAGTATCGGTTATTCACCTGTAAAGGCGTGGAGTCATTACTTCCCGCCAGCTGCTTATTAAGAGAACTTATCAAGAGCCCGGCCATGACATTAATTTCATCCTCAACAATAACCCTGCGTCACTTAAATATTGCTGACCTGCCGATATTAACCCGCTACCGGCAAAATCCCGACGTTGCCCGATATCAGAGCTGGGATGCCTTTACGCAAGATCAGGCGAAAGCAATGTTTGAGGAAATGCAGACTCTTACTTTTGGTACCCCGGATAACTGGTTTCAGGTCGCTATCGAACACTGTGAATTCGGTATGGTGGGTGACTTAGGGTTGCACTTTGTTGATGATTTTCAAGTAGAAATTGGCGTAACGATAGACCCGAATTGGCAGGGGAAAGGGATTGGGAAAATGGCCCTGAAGCTGCTGCTGGAATATTTATTTGATACCCTCGGAAAGCATCGGGTATATGCCATCGCTGATGTAAGAAATGAAGCCAGCAGTCATTTGTTCTTAGCGGCTAATTTCAGACGAGAAGGAAGTTTTATCGAAAACTGTTTTCTAAAAGGCGAATGGTGTAGTGAATATCTGTATGCCATGCTGAATAAAGAATGGAAGAGCCAGTGATTCTTTCATTCAGTCTGTGCCATAAATAAAGGCGGTAGATGTCCGCCTTTATTTTTCGATATTAGCGGAATACCCCAACAGCTTCGACCAGCCGGTCGGTTTGTCTTTTCAGCCCAGAAGAAGCACTGGCGCCTTCCTGAACCTGAACTGAATTTTGATGCGTGATACGATCCAGTTCTTCAATCGCTTTGGCGATATCGAGCAGTCCGAGATTTTGTTCGCTGGTGGCACTGCGGATCTGGCCAATCAGGGTAGAAACATTTCGTACCTGAGACACGATGTCAGCCATCGTTTTACCTGCCTGGTCAACCTGGCGGGATCCCGATACCACTGTTTCCACACTGGTGTCGATCAGCCGTTTTATTTCACTGGCCGCACTGGCACTCCGTTGTGCCAGACTGCGCACTTCACCGGCAACCACTGCAAATCCTTTGCCTTGTTCTCCGGCGCGGGCGGCTTCGACGGCGGCATTGAGCGCCAGAATATTGGTCTGAAAAGCAATGCCATCAATGACATTGGTGATGGTTGCGATCTTGCGAGAACTGTCGGTGATTTCCTGCATGGTACCGACCACACCCTGCATCGCATTACTGCCTTTTTCCGCTGCCTCACTGGCGGTCAGTGATAACTTGTCCGCTTCGGCGGCAGTTTGCGTATTGCTCTCAACGGTCGCACTCATCTCATTCATTGCCGCCGCCGTTTCACCGACGTTCGCCGCGGTCTGTTCGGTACGCTGACTCAATGCTTCATTGCCGTTTGCCAGTGACTCACTGGCGGTGCGAACTTTATGTGCCTGGTCATTAACATCATCCACCATCCACCGGCAGATCAGTCCGAGTTGTCCAACAGATCGCAGCGTCATTCCGATTTCATCAACGCGTTCCATCGGCGTGACCGTATGACTCGCTCCGCTGGCGACCCGCAAGGTCTGACGGCAAAGTTGTTCGACCGGGCGTGTGATCTGCCATTCCAGCCAGAAACCCAAAAGCAAAATGAAAAATGCATTGAGTGCAAACGCGATATTCATTTGCATGGCGGGTAACACAGTCAGAGCAGAAATGGCCAGTGAGTTGAGGATGAGTAACGCGATCAGTCCGCAGCGGATCCGCCAGCGAACTGAAAGTGTTTTCAAAACGGAAAGACCACTGGCAAGGCCGGTGCGGATCAGTAAACCGTGATGCAACCGGCGGTTGTTCAGTTCGCCGCGATTCATTTTGTCATACAGCGATTGTGCGTCGTTGATTTCGGTTGCTGTGGGTTTGGTACGGACCGAGAGATAACCTTTGGCTTTCCCTGCGCGGATAATAGGAACGACATTGGCGCGCACCCAGTAATGATCGCCGTTTCGGCGGCGGTTTTTCACCAGCGCAGTCCACGGAAAACCTTGCTGTAATGTCTCCCACATATCCTTAAAAGCGGAAGGAGGCATATCGGGATGGCGAACAATATTGTGCGGCTGTCCGATAATGTCGTCACGGTCAAAGCCGCTGACCTCAATAAAAGCATCGTTGGCGTAAGTGATATGACTTTCGGCATCCGTGGTCGACATTAACGTGGCGTCGTCAGGATACTGATATTCCTGTTGAGAAACTGGTTGATTATTGCGCATAGTGACATTTCCGTGGCCAGACTGCGATTTGAATGAGATAAAGGATCCTTAACAATTAACATGTCGGCACCTGCCAAATTTTCTTTAGGGAAACCTGACTTCTCCTTTCCGGTTGTTTGCAGCCAGCAAGCGCAATTGGCCCACATGGGAGTGTGAAACGATTGATTTATCGACAATACATAACGTATGCCGATGCTACGGCCTGAAAATGGGCGCTGCAGCCTTCTAATTGTGGTTTCTATGACCCGAAATCGACACCATAATCCTTCTGCTAAGTCCTTTATTTTTCTTTATAGATTGTCGTTCTGACTCCAGACTTAATAGGTCTGGAGTCACAAACCCTTTGCCTAAGATCCTCTGACTTGTTATAAAACCGGCCTGTGATTTTTCAGGTGAAATTGGGCTGATGAGCAACGCGGTATCCGGAACGACCAGTGAAACAAATTTTGCCGCCGAAAATGTTGGCCGGCATGTGCTCGCTTATCTTCAGAATGTTAAAGCGACGCCGCTGGCACAGCTGGATGATTTTGACGAAGAGGGCAATGCGACGGTCGGTCAGGTAATTAATGTCTGGATCCGGCTTTCGTTGATCCTGACCCGCCGCCGTCCGGAAATTGCCGTTTCGTCTTTGATGAAACATGTCCTTCCGGTAATTGGCGATGTGCCACTGAACAAAATCACCCGCCTGCGTCTGAACCGTTTATTTAACGTGCTGTTAGCGGACGGAAAAATTTCAGAAGCCAAACGGGTATTTGCCCTGTGTAAGCAGTTTTTCGGTTGGGCGGAAACTCAGGGATATCTCGCTCATTCGCCACTGAGTTCGATGAAACGCCGTGATGTCGGGGGAAGAAATTCGCCGCCGCGCGAGCGGGCGTTAACCGATGCTGAAATCTGGATCTTCTGGCATGGCCTTGATTTATGGGATATTTCAGAACAATGCCGCTGGGCATTACGCCTCTGCTTGCTGACGGCCAGGCGTCCTGATGAAATTGTACGCGCCAGAAAAGAGGAGTTTCATCTGCGGATTGGCGTCTGGAGGCAGGGCACGCGCAATAAATCAGCACGCGACCACAGTCTGCCTTTAACAAATTTAATGTTGATATGCGTAAATGCCCTGATTGCGGCCAGTCCGAAAAATAGTCCGTGGCTGGTTCCGTCTCCGCTGGATGCGCAAAAACCGTTATCGCGTGGCGCGATCACTCAGGTTATCCGGCGTATGCTGCGTGCTGAAAGAGGGCTGGGCATTGAGCCTTTTGCTACCCGCGATTTACGCCGGACGGCGAGATCCAAATTATCATCCCTGAATGTACCCAATGATGTTGCCCGTAAAATCATGAATCATTCTCTCGAAGGCATCGACCGTGTTTACGACACCCACGACTATCTGCCGCAGATGAAACAGGCGCTGGAAGCATTTTCTGACAATATTCAGGGCATCATCAGCGCGCCGGATTACTTCGATTTACGCCATAAATACGAAGGGGAATCGCTGCATGTTCCTGCGATATCGATGCTGTATATGGAAAGATAACGGGTTTTTGCGCTTTTTAAGTATCTTTTATCCCTAACAGTTCCACGACTAACAGACCGGCCAGCACGTGCCGGAAATAAGCCGCTGATGTCAGCTGCTACACTTGAGTATTGATTTGGCGTTGCCAGAAGACAGAGGAATTAATGATGCTTTCACAACCAGAGAACGCTAACGGCCTGCCGCAACCGACGAAAACAATCTTACTGAGCACCGGAACGGCGGAGCAAAAACGTCAGGAAATACGAGATTACTTTATTCAGACCTGGGAACTGTATGAGAGCCTGTTTGATTGTCTGGCGGACGAACGGGCTTATTTCAACAAAGCGATTTCCCTGCGCCACCCGCTGATTTTTTATTTCGGTCATACCGCCACTTTCTATATCAACAAACTGATGGCAGCCGGGTTAATTCCAAAGCGAATTGATTCCCACATCGAAGCGATGCTGGCGATTGGCGTGGATGAAATGAGCTGGGACGACCTCGACGATCAGAACTATAACTGGCCATCTGTCGCGAATTTACGGACATATCGAAGCAAAGTTCGCGAAGAAGTGCTGGGCATTATTGATACGATGCCACTGAGTTTGCCGGTTGACTGGAACAGTCCGGCCTGGGTTGTTCTGATGGGCATTGAACATGAGCGAATTCATCTGGAAACTTCCAGTGTGCTCATCCGCCAGTTGCCGGTGGAGTGGGTTAAACCTCAGGCGCACTGGCCAGCCTGTTCTCTGGCAAGACATGACCGGAATTCGGTGCCCCAAAACGAAACGCTGGCGGTTAAAGGTGACGTTGTCACGCTAGGCAAGCAGGATGATACCTACGGCTGGGACAATGAATACGGCACGTCAGAGCATAAAATTCAGGCATTTAGCGCCAGCAAAATGCTGGTGAGCAACGCCGAGTTCTTTACTTTCGTCGAGGACGGGGGCTATCAGGACGCGCAATGGTGGGATGAAGAAGGTGCCGGATGGCGTGATTTTGCGCAGGCAGAAATACCGACATTCTGGGTAGGTTCGCCGCGTGAACCTGAACAGCTGAAATTACGTCTTATGACGGAAGAAGTGCAAATGCCGTGGGACTGGCCGGCGGAAGTCAATCAGCTGGAAGCCGCTGCTTTTTGTCGCTGGAAAGCTGCCCAAACCGGCGAGTCTGTGCAATTACCGACTGAAGCGGAGTGGATGATTTTACGTAATCAGGTACCGGGAGATCAGCCAGACTGGGAGAGCGCGCCGGGAAATATCAATCTGGCCTGGTGGGCATCTTCGTGTCCGGTTGATCATTTTCAGCAAGGCAACTTCTGCGATGTGGTTGGGAACGTCTGGCAATGGGCGTCTACCCCCATCAGCGGTTTTGATGGATTCCGCGTTCATCCGTTATATGACGATTTTTCGACGCCGACCTTTGATGGAAAACACTCCATGATCAAGGGAGGAAGCTGGATTTCGACCGGTAATGAAGCACTGAAATCTTCGCGTTATGCGTTCCGTCGCCACTTCTTCCAGCATGCAGGTTTCCGGTATGTGGTGTCCAGTCATCAGGAAGTCGTTACGGTAAACCCATACGAAACGGATGGGCTGGTGGCGCAGTATCTGGATTTCCAGTACGGTCCACGTCACTTTAATGTGCCTAACTATGCTGAACAACTGGTTGATATTGCAGTTAAAAATGTCAGTCAGAAAGGCAGGGCGCTGGATATTGGCTGTGCGACCGGACGCGCCAGTTTTGAGCTTGCCCGTCATTTTGATGTTGTCGTTGGCATGGATTATTCAGCCCGGTTTATTGATGTCGCTCTGGCACTTTCGCGCGGCGAAGCATGTCGTTATGTGATCCCGGAAGAGGGCGAACTGGTCGATTATTGTCAGGCGTCGCTGGCGGAATCTGGGATAGATACGCAGCAGACAGAGCGCGTCAGTTTTGTGCAGGGCGATGCCTGTAATCTGAAACCTCAGGCTGAACTGTACGATCTGGTTCTGGCTGCAAACCTGATCGACCGCCTGCGTGAACCGGCGAGATTTTTGAAAGATATCGCACCGATGATTCGTTCCGGCGGATTACTGATGCTTTCGTCACCTTATACCTGGCTTGAGGAATTCACGCCTAAAGAAAACTGGATAGGGGGATTCCGAGAGAACGGTGAGGCGGTGACCACGCATCAGGCCTTGCGCCGCCTGCTGGCGAATGAATTCGAAGAAGTTCAGCAACCGCACGATGTTCCTTTCGTTATCCGTGAAACAGCCAGAAAATTCCAGCATACAGTGGCACAGATGACGTTATGGCGTAAGCGCTAAATACTGTTGTAGTCCATCCAGACGGTCGCTATGCGGCCGTTTTTTTTAACGCCGGCAAAATACTCACTCAACTTCCTGCACATATTTTCTGATTAAACGATTTAATCATGGATGCTTAATTGTTCACTGTTGTTGATATTCAAAGCCAATAGAATGTTGTAACTAATTTATTTTGTTTTTCTGAATGTCAGCCGATAGTGGGGTGGTATGTATATCAATACGCATACTAATTACAGGGATAATATTGGCGTGTATTGTCGTGCTGAATAATCACCATTCACATTTCATGGAAATTATTCCTTATTTTTTTGCAAAATAGATTTACCTCATCTAACGTTAACTTAACGCAAACTGTACAAAGCCGGAACTTCGTATAAGTTTTCAACTGACAAGAAAATAATTTCTAATGCCTTGAAAATACGTAGTTTTGATAATCCGGAGGAGAGGGATTTTCCTTTTAGTGTCTGTCCCTTTTTGCTGGAGTATTCTATGGTCCGCCGACTGCTATTATCTAAAGTCTCCATTGCTGTTTACGTTGTTATTAGTACTCCTCCGGCTCTTTTATTTCCTGTCACAGCTCAGGCAGTTATATTGCAGGCATTCAACCCCGCTGATAATGACCAGCTTAATGGTGATCTGCTGGTATCAGGGGGCGCCGTGGTTGATCTCACAGGTAATCAGCAATTTCGTGCCGGCACTGACGGTTCCGTCAATACCACATTAGGCGCGCTACAGGGGTTGGGTCGCATAGTTAACGACCACGGCGTGATAGGCGCTTCCCGTCTGGACATCGGACCGGCAAATTTTGGTATCACCATTCCCGATCCGACCACCGGCGGCAACACAACCTTTCAGGTTTATAATCCTGCCACTCTGATCGCGCTGGCCCCCGTTGATGCAAGTACGCCAGTGGCGGATGTGGTAAACGTAGGGGACGATCAATACATCAACACCCGGATTGCGGATGTCAGTACCGGCGGAACATTGAATGTGAATATCGGCCAGGCGAATGCTGCGCCAAGTGGTGTAAACAACGCGTGGACGATGGCCGCCAAACAAAGCACGCTGTTCAACGTTGATGGTACAAATGGCGCAGACTCGACACTAAACTGGAATTCCAGTAACCGGATTACGTTCAGCGGCACAGCCGCCGACCCGACGATCCCCCGCCAGCTGACCGTTCAGAACCTCATTACCTTTAACGGCGCATTTACCGTTCAGACGCTTGATAACGCCGTGACCAGTTTCAACGTGACCAATGCTGCAGGTCTGAAAAGTTACAACGACTGGCTGGTTACCCAGTTAAAATCCGGCAACCTCGATAAAAGTACTTATCTCACCAACTTCAATAAAGCCTTCACGCGCAGCACCAACACCGTTGATTACCTGATTTCTGCTGACGACCCGAATGATGATGTCGCTCAGGCCATCGGCAACCGGATAGTCATCAACGCCAGCGGTGCCAATGCAAAAGTGAATATTGCAGCGGGAAAATCCCTGGAAGTTATCGGCGCCAATGGCGGAGCAATACGCGGTACCAATAATGCAGAAATCACGGTGAACGGTAAAGTCAGCAGCTCCGGCTCTCTGGGTTCAGAAGGTTCCGCGTTATATCTCGACGACAGTAGCGGCATTAATAACGGTGTGATCAACGGCGGATTTATCAACCGGATTGATGGCACCGGTGTCGGCTCTACCGGCTTTGGCTCCAACGGTGTGCAGGTACAAAACGGCAGCACTTTCGATAATAACGGCATCGTGAATTTCGCCACCACCGGCGGAACAACGTCAGCCATCAATCTGGGCATCAATTCCTCAGCCAACAACAGCGGAAATATCAACGTCGGGATCAATGGTTCCAGCGCAACCGGCAGTACCACCGGCGTGATGGTCGGAGATGCAACGGCGTCTTTTATCAACAACACCGGCGCGAATATTTATATCGGTCGCGGCCCGCAAAATAGCCTGAATGACAATACTGCGGACACCGCCGTTAACCAGAGCGGACTGACGGCCGGAGTGCAGGTCAGCGCAGGAGGAAGTGCCATCAACAATGGCAATATTGTTATCGGCAGCCGTGTGCAAAATGCTGCCGGAATGTACGCCGGTGGCGGCACGGGCACCACACTTCTCAATAACGGCACGATAGATATCAACGGCAAAGCAACAACGGTTCCGCGCGAAAACATCGGTATGTCGGTAATGAATACCACGGGCAATATCGATAATGCGGGCACTATTAACCTCAACGGCGTCAACGGAACCGGCGTGAAAGTGGTGGCAACCAGCGGAAATACTTCATCTGCCAGTTCCACCGGCACGATTAATGTCGCCGGTGGCGCAGACACTGCCAGCGGCACGCGCAATTTTGGTATCTGGGTCGAAGGTCAGGGAACGGGCGTTGCCACCGCTACCGTTGACGGCCCAATTAATCTTTCCGGCAATGGTGCAATCGGCGTACACGCCAGGGGAAACGCCACGGTGGATGTGTCACCCGACGCTATCCCGGCTTTCAGCCTGGGCAGCAATCAGATTGCATTTTTCGCGTTTGGCCCCAATGCCAAAATTAATACGGTCGGCAACAATTCATTCAATGTCACGACTACCGGTTCAACATTATTCCGGCTGGAACAGGGCGCTGACTTTGACGGCACGGATTTGTCACTGACCGCTTCAGGCATGAATTCGGTCGGCGTAATGGGCACCGGCACTGGCGGAACGACGGTAGTCACCAAAAATGCCACGCTGGAGGTTTCCGGGACCGGCGCTACCGGGCTGATTGTTGAAGGCGGGGCGACGGGATCAATCGACGCGGATACTACCATAAATCTTTCGGGCGTTAATGCCGTGGGGGCGATTGCCGACGGTCAGAAACATACGCTCGCTGGCACTAATTCGGGTTCACCGGTTCAAAGCACGGCGCTGGTTTCTGCAGCTTCCCTGATGTCGGCACAAAACGGGCTGACGGGTTTCATTGCTCGCAACCGTGCATCGCTGACTAACACCGGCGACATCAACTTTACCGGTGCAGGCGCAACCGGCATCCTGGTACAAAGCGGCGCGACCGGCTCCAACACCGGCAATATTGCCATTAATGACGGCGGCGCGGGGATGGTGGTCAACAGCGGCACCAGCGGACTCAACACCACGGCGAGCACCAGCGGCTCGATTGATGTCAACGGCGGCAGCATTGCCAGCCGTTCCCGCGGTGTCAGTGCCAGCGGGGCGAAAGCGATTGCCACGCTCAGCAACGGTTCGCTGATCAATCTTAACGGCGTCGGAGCAATTGGCGCTGACGCCCAGAATGGCGGCACGGTCAATATTGCCAGTTCCGCCACCCCGACATTCAGTAACACCGATCAGATAGCCTATCGTGCCGTCGGCGCGGGCTCAGTCATCAACAGCGCGACGACGGTACTGGACGTTGATACCGATCGTTCAACCCTGTACCGCATTGCCGACGGCGCTTCGCTGACCCTCGGTAACGGTTCATCGCTGACAGCTTCCGGGGCAAACAGTATGGCGCTGGTCAGCGCCGGTACCAATGCGCAAATCAATACCGCCGGTTCAAAACTGTTTGCCAGCGGCAGCGGGGCAAAAGCCGTCACCGTCGAAGGCGGCGCGCTGGGTAATCTCGACAGCACCACTGCGATCACCCTCAGCGGTACAGGCAGCATCGGCGGCGTGGCCGACGGGCAAAAGCATGAGTCCGACGGTTCGATAGTGACGGCGCCTGATGCCAGCACCACGCTCACCAGCGCCGCATCGGTTATTGCCAGCGCATCCGGCGCAATAGGTTACATGGCCACGAATCTCGGGAACGTGATCAATAACGGCGTGATAACGATGAGTGGCGCAGGCAGCACGGGCATACTGGCACAACTCGGCAGCAAGGCCATCAACAATAATCAGATTACGCTGACCGGCGCGAACAGCACCGGTGCGCAGGTTATATCAGGCAGCACATTTACCAACAATGGCGCTCTCCAGATTGCACAGGGAACAGGGATTGATGCCAGTGGCAGCGGGACTTCCGTTGCACGCGCAGGCAATATTACGGTTAATGACGGCGTGGCCGGTATCCGCATTTCGGATGGCACCAGTCTTATCCTCAACGGCGACGACAATAATATTACCAGCGGCGGCACGGCGCACGGCGTGTTACTCGATACCGGTGCGGGCGGTCTCGCCATGAATAACACGACCCTAAATATCACGGGTTCCGGCAATGGTGTCGAAAACCGCGCGGAAACCGGCAATGTCACACTGCAAAACGCAACCATTAATGTCGGCAATGGCAGTGGTGTGCGTACTGCTACGGCGTTTGATCCCGCATCAACGCTGCGGGTGAATGTCAGCGGTAACGGCACGGCTTTTAATTTCACGCAGACTAATCTCTCTGCCACTTCCGGGCTGCTGACACTGGGTGACGGATATGTGTTTAATGTCACCGGCGCGGGCGGAACGGGGATAAATGCTAACACCACAGGTGACGTTGTCACGTCTGCCACCGTTAATATTACCGATGCAGCAGGGGGATCAGCACTGGTGGCGGGCAATGCCGGTAACGTGCTCAACACCGGCGTCCTGACGTCTGCCAGTCTCACCGCGCCGGTGGTCGATCTCAGCAACGGTACAACAGCACGGTTTGAAAACCGGGGGACGATTACGCCGTCTTCAGCCAGTGCAGTCGCCGTTTCCGGCACCGCGGGCAATGACGACGTTCTGCTGACTTCCGGTAATGTTTTCGGTGATATCAGTACCGGTTCGGGCGATGACACCATCACCTGGAATGGCGGCACGCTCGACGGCAGCCTGACTCTCGGTGCCGGGAATGCCAACCGCGCGTATATCAACAATGTGGATTTATCGACCACCCGGCATATCACCAGCGGCATCGGCTCCGATAACGAAGTGAGCTTTTCCAAAATTGTGGCACGGGGCGGTACGTTTGACACCGACGATCTCAGCCGTGGCGTCAATTTAGGCAATGGCTGGAACGTCATTAATTTCACCGATGACACGCAGTGGGAACTCACCGGCGACCTTCAGCTGGCGCACAGCAACGTGAATATCGACAGCACCTCCACACTGTTCGCCGGTAACGGCATTAATCCGGTGATTTCCGGCGGCGAGCTGAATTCCGCAATTGTGACGAATGCCGGACTGATTGATCTGACCAACGGCAGCGGATCACCGGGAAATTCCCTGACCATCAACGGCGATCTGGTGTCGGATGGTGGTACTGTCAACATGATAACCCGTCTTAATGCAGGCGGTGTGCGCAGTAACCAGTTCACCGACACGTTGAAAATTACTGGCAATGCCAGCAGTGGCACGACTATTCTGGATATCACACCCGCAGCTGCCAGTACCGGCGCGCTGACCGACCTTAATCATTCATCTTCAATGCAAGCCTACGAGGGGATTTCGCTGGTACAGGTAGCCGGAAATTCCAGCGTCAGCAGTTTTGCGCTGAAGGGTGGCTATCTGGCGGCCGGACCGTGGCGTTATGATTTATACAGCTTTGCGCCGGGCAGCAGCGACGCCAATCAGCGCGCAGTGGCCGGGGGTATTACCAATACCTTCTGGGATTACCGCATTGGTAATGCCTATGTCTGTGAAGGCGATGCGTGTAATAAAGTGGTTGCGCCGGTCGCGGTTACGCCTGTCAATCCGGGCACGCCGGAAGCCCCGTCCACACCGGTTGATACCAGCAGCCAGCCGTTAACCAATCCACCTGACGACGGTTGTGTGGTGAATGGCGTGGACAACTGCGCGCCGGGTCGCCGGGCCGTTACTCCGCAGGTTCCTTCGTATATTTCCGCACCGGTGGCACTGGCCTATTACAACGCTTCCGTTGTTGACGATTTACACAAACGCTTGGGGGAATTGCGCCATGAACAGAGCCTGAACGACGGCGTTGGTGGTGAAATGTTCCTGCGCTATATCGGCTCAAACATGACCTATAAATCCAACGTCAGCTTTAAACAGTTTGGTTATGATTTCGATATGGATTACAACGCCGTACAGATTGGCGGAAATGTTTTGCGTCTCGATGGCGACAAAGACAGTTTGCGCGGCGGGCTGGCCTATACGCGCGGCAACAGTCGTATGAAGCCTAAAGCAGCGGATGGATACAGCAGCACGACGTTTGACAGCAACAGCATTGCGCTTTACCTGACCTGGCAACGGCAGAACGGCTTTTATATGGACGGGGTTCTGTCATTCGATAATCACCACGGCGAAACGGATATTTCGCGCCAGAATAATGTGGGATCACCGAAAGCGAAAAGCTGGAGCGCGTCACTGGAATCCGGCTATCCGTACCGGTTTGATAACGGACTTAAACTGGAGCCACAGGCGCAACTGATGTACACCAGTATCAATATGGATAATTTCACCGATAAAGACAGTACCACGGTGGATTATCAGGATTACAGTCAGACAATCGGGCGCGTGGGTTTACGTGCAGAGCGGACCTGGCTTGATGACACGGGGCGCCAGTACACGCCTTACGTTCGTGCAAACTATTATCGGGGCTGGGGCGGCGAAGCCAAAACGACTATCGGCGCTGAGAATACGCAAATCAGCCAGAGTTTTACCAGCGGTAAATTCGGTCAGATGGGTGAGTTAGGTGGCGGCGGGACGGTGACTTTTAAAAATGATTTGTCACTGTATGCTGAAGTGGATTACCGCAAAGAAATTAACAGTAACGGCGCAAAAGGCTGGGGCTATACCGGCGGTGTACGATGGACGTTCTGAGAAAGATAAATAAACGAATCTGTTGACCAGAGAAGGCCGGACATAAATGCCCGGCTTTTATTTTGCTGAAGAGGAATTTATTTTTCAGCCGGACCACAACCACCAATCATTTTAGAAATAGAAATAGCAGGGTGCAGCAAATAGGTGTAATCACAATTTTTCTCTTTGTTATATACGCTGCCAGTACAACCGGAAAGAGTAGAAACCACCGCAGCCAGAACAAATAACTTGACTAAAGACTTCATATAAATTCCTTTTAAAATGAATAATTAAGATGAACTCACCCTGAACCGGGTAAGCGGCAGCAATATACCCCTAATGACCGGCCCGAGACAAATAAAAAGTTAAGTTTATGGTATTCACCATATCAATATTAAATTTCGCAAAAACTCATTCATTCATTTCAGACATGATTCAATTTTGAATCATTATATAAATAAGGTTTTCAAAGGAACATATCCATTATTTCCGATCACACATGCGGTGATAATTCCGACCCGGTTAATTGTCTGCGTTAAATGATAAGGAGATCAGTCCGGTGACTGACGGCGATGACCGGTTCAGGTACACAGGGCTGTTTTCACCGATCATTTAATGACAAACTGACATTTTTACGCCAATGGGATGACAGCAGTCTGATGAAAGTGCGTTTTTATATTC
Source organism: Rahnella bruchi (assembly GCF_003614975.1). Taxonomy (GTDB): domain Bacteria; phylum Pseudomonadota; class Gammaproteobacteria; order Enterobacterales; family Enterobacteriaceae; genus Rahnella; species Rahnella bruchi. Next base: position 31,694 of record NZ_QZWI01000025.1, read on the forward strand.
TTTATTTTGCGTTGTGCCTGACAAACGTTGCCGTAGCATCCGCGGCGGGTTTCACCGAAGCGCAATGCGTAGCCCTGAAAAATACCCGCATCGGGGCCGCCAGAATTGGTTTGCCCACCCGCGGCGCAGTCGTCACCAATGTCGCGATGGCGGGGCATACTGGTAATCCACACTGCAAGATCGAAGGGCAGATTAAGCCTGTAGATTTAAAAGCCCCCGACATTAATTTTCAGCTTTACCTGCCTGTTAACTGGAACGGTAAAGCGCTGCAACTGGGGGGAAGCGGATTTGACGGTGCAGTTAAAGACGCCGATACCGCCAGACTGGCGCCTGCGACAACTCCGGGGGCGTTGAAACAAGGCTATGCCACATTTGGCAGCGATTCCGGCCATCAGGGCGGCGTATCCGATGCGTCTTTTACGCTCAATGAAGAGGCGTGGGAAAACTTTGCCGGTGCTCAGATAAAGAAAACTCACGATGTCGCCGTTGCACTTATTACGCAGGCTTACGGTAAAAAACCTTCACGCCTGTATTTTCAGGGGAATTCTCAGGGCGGACACGAAGCCCTTGCCGCAATCCAGCGCTTTCCGCTCGACTACGACGGCGCAATAGCTATTCATCCGGTGTACAACGTCGTGGAATTGCATCTGGCTGGGATCCGTATCGGGCAGGCCATATACAACACCCCGGGCGCGTGGATTTCACCGGCAAAAGCGGCGCTGATTGCCAATGCGGTCAACGGTGCCTGTGACAAACTCGACGGGCTGGCTGACGGCGTGGTTGCCAATCCTGATGCCTGCAGCGCGACATTTAACATAGCGCATCTGCGCTGTCCGCAGGGCAAAGATACCGGTGCAAACTGTCTTTCAGACACGCAAATCACGCTGGTCGGGATGCTGGATAAGCCCGTGCCGCTTGGGATAACACTATCCACCGGTGATCACTTTGCACCCTGGCCCATATTACGCGGTGCAGATGCTTCCGCGCTGGTTAGCGTATTTGGATCCGGCGCAGACAAACCAAAACCTGAAGCCTCGAATATCATTATTTCCTTTCCTTATATGATGGGGGATCAGGCCGTCCGCTATGAAGTGATGCGTGACGCGGATTATGACTCGCTGGAATTCGATCCTGCCGCTCATCAGGCACGATTGAAAGAACTGGCCGCGCAAGTAGATAACGCTGATGCGAACATCCGCGCATTTGTGCAGCATGGTGGAAAATTACTGATGATGCACGGCACTGCCGACATGGCGGTTCCGCCGGGCAATACCGTGGCGTATTACGAAAAACTCAAAGCCGAGTTTGGCGAAAAAGAACTCCGCCAGTTTGCCCGGTTCTATCTGGCTCCGGGATTCACTCACAGCAGCGGGACTTTTCGCGCGAGCTGGGATTCACTCGGCACGCTGGATAAATGGGTTGATCATGGGATCCCTCCCGGACAGCAGGTCATGATTGATGTCAACAAAGCGACAGCAGGCCGTGAAATGCCCTTGTGCGATTATCCGTTGTATCCGAAATATAACGGGCAGGGTGACGTAAGGTCGGCCTCCAGTTTTATTTGTACTGATAAATAAATGACAGTTCATTCACCAGCCTTATAACCTATTTCTGTACACCTATATAAAACCACAGGTGAATGAACGTTCTCAAAAATTCTTGAACATCCGTCCAAGTCTTGGCATTATCCGTATCTGCCTACTCTGCTTCGGATTTTTCAGTGGTCTACCTGTGTAAAGAAGCCCGCCGCAATACCATTCTGGAAGCGGCTGCGCGCATTGCGCGCCGTGAAGGCCTGGCCGCGACCACCGTGCGCCGGGTCGCCCAAGAAGCCGGTGCGGCAACCGGTCAGGTTCATCATCATTTTTCCAGTGCCGCTCAGTTGCGGGCGCAGGCCTATACGCAGGTGATGAAAATTCTCAAAGCCCAGCTGGAAGAAAAGTCTCTGACTCTGACGGCTCGCCAACGGCTAAATCTGTTGCTGGTTGACCCGCAAGACGAAGAGTCCTTGATGGCCATCCCGCTATGGCATGAAGCCATGTTGCTGACTGAACAGGAGCCGCTGATGAAAGCTGCATTTGCGCATTCAGTGGCTGACTGGCACGAGCTGGTATCTGATGCTATCCGCTTCGGCAGACAAAAAGGAGAGTTTGTGCCGGGCGAATCGCCTGAACATATTTCCTGGCGACTGATTGGGCTGAGCAGCAGTATGGACGCAATGTCACGACTCGAAACCCTCGGACTCAGCGCAACCTGCGCGCAATACAACCTCGGCCGCGCCATTGAAAATGAGCTATATGCTCAGAATTCATGCAGCAAGGAAACATCAGATGTTTAAAACATATTTGCTTCTCGGGCTGGCTATCGTGGCCGAAGTTATTGCAACCAGCAGCCTGAAAAGTTCGGAAGGATTCACCCGTTTATGGCCAAGCGTTGTCACGTTGCTGGGCTACACGATCGCCATCTTCTTATTGTCTCTGACTTTGAAAACCCTGCCGACCGGTATTGCTTATGCCATCTGGTCTGGTGTCGGTATTGTTCTGGTCTCTGCTATTGGTTGGTATGGTTACGGACAAAAGCTGGATACTCCGGCGATTATTGGCCTCGGGCTAATCATCGCAGGCGTCATCGTAGTGAACGTGTTTTCAAAATCTATTGCGCACTAATGAGCGCAATTTTAAAGCAGCACAGGGAGTTCATTTTGCAGAGCGAACAAAAACCTGATTTTCACGATGACCTGATCAAAGAGTTACTCTACTGGATCGAAATCAACTTAAGTGATCGTCTGACCATGGAAAAAGCTTCGAAAAAAACCGGCTATTCTCCGTGGTATCTTCAGCGTTTGTTTAAAAGTAAAACGGGTTACGCACTGGGCAAATACATCCGTGATCGCCGTCTGACCATGGCGGCAATCGCGTTACGTCTTACCAATATGCCAATCCTCGATATTTCGTTGTATTACTCTTATGACTCGCAGCAAACATTCACCCGTTCATTCAAAAAGAATTTCGCAGAAACACCGGGAATGTATCGTCGCAATGCGTCATGGACAATGAACGGGATCACGGCCCCCCTGACCGTCGATGAGTTTCCTCAACCTAAATATGAAATTGTCGATTTGCCGGAGATGGCGTTCGATGGGGAAACTGTCGTCCATTCGTATCCGATAGAAGCGCTATTCAACAGTAAAAACCACGTTCACCGCGCCGGATTACTGCGCTATCTGGAAACGCCGGAATCACTGCTGGCACCTGTCTGGGGGCTTTCAGATTGCCGACCTGATACAGGGGATGAAGTCGCCAATGCCTTGCAGATGGAATACACCGTGGCGCATCAAGTCAACAGGAGTGACAGCCATACGATTCTGGTACCTGCCAGCCGGTATCTGAAGATCAACTATCCTTACGATCTCAGCCGGTTGAATGATTTTATCCTGTATCTGTATTCGGTATTTTTACCGACGCTGGGTCTGGAGTTCATCATGCAACCCGATCTCGAAAAGTATTCGCGTGAATCCGCGCTTAACGGCGTCACCTGCGAATACTATATTCCGCTGGCGCAGCTCTGAGTAAACTGGCAAGGGCTTAGCAGAGTGGTATTTAGCATTTGCCCCGTAAACCCTCGCCCAGTCTGAACTGACCCCATAAAGTTGGACGGGGATATAAGGGGTGCTAATCAGGGGTTTTCTGCAATTCAACATACGCTTTCAGTGTTTCAATTGTTGCTCCGCCAGCGCTACAGGCAAAGTAGGAACGTGACCAGAGCACTCCGGCATTACTTTGTTTGCAAAGATGGGTATTTAAAAT
>NZ_QZWI01000026.1 GCF_003614975.1 Rahnella bruchi
TCATTTTGTCTGCATCAAGTGCCATATCCTTATCCTTGGTTCATACGGTTGAGTGTAAATACTGTAATTACATACAGTACTCACACCGTACTCTCGGTCCATGAGGAGATCAAAGTAATGATAAGCATTATCATTTGTGATGTCGATGGCACAATAACAAAAGCATAAAAAAGTGCATGTCCGGCTTTAAGCGTGGTTGCAAGGATGAGGGAAGCGTACGTGGGAACAGGTAAAACCGGAGAAAGTCAGGCGCTATAGGATTAGGACCCAATCACCGGGAAATGCCGCGCTAACATGCGTTGAGACGAAGTGGTGCATCCGTATCAGCAGGCTAGGCACAGCATCCTGCATCACCAATACACCGGTCAGAGCATGTGTTAAGCAGGGCAGATTGAGAGTGCGTTAGCATCCGGCCCCAGGCCATCGCGTACTGGCATTGAAATGCAGGCAACACGCCACAGCCGTAAAGGCGCCCACCTATCCCTCGTATCCTCGGGCTGAAAACGAAACACTTCATGGCGGAAGATAAAGGATATTTAAGGGGGTATGTGAAAAAATCCGCTGCCCGTGCGTTATTCAACAGCTACCGTCAGAGAAGAGTGCTGGTGCGATAAGATGGGGGAAGTCAGGCACGGGAAATAAGCGGGCATATAATCATCCGTCGATAAAAATAAAAATGCCACAGAAACACATTTGTCGAAACAAATGGAATTCTGTGGCATTTTAACAACTACACACTTTAAGTTCCTGGTGTTGGCTAATGTTGCCACCTAACTCTGCGGTCAGGTTTTTTTTGCTTATTACTTCTTATGCGGGGATTATACGGGGGGAGACGCATCCGGATAGTTGTACTAAGGTGTAATAAGGCACTGTACTTAGTGACAAAAACTCTACGAAAATCAATAGGGAAAGGACGTTAGACAGGAGAGGTACAAGCATGCATTCTCGTGTAAGAAATGACCAGAAAATAATAGAAACGTTACGCGACTATATCGAGAGGAAATTAGTTTCGTACGGGCCTTTGAAATATACTTATATGGTCATTAATAAGAAGAATCCTACTAATATCTTTGTGGTGACCAGTTATCCCGATGAATGGGTCAGTATCTACACCACACATAATTATCACCATATCGACCCGGTTGTGCTCACCGCGTTTAAACGCGTATCTCCCTTCGCCTGGGACGAAAACCTGACGGTGCTGTCGGATTTAAAATCATCAAAGATTTTTTCGCTCTCAAAGAAATTCAGTATCGCCAATGGGTTCACCTTCGTGCTGCATGATCACAGAAACAATCTGGGCATGCTGTCGCTGATCATGGAGGCAGGAGACGAGAAAGGGCCAGAAAATAAGGTGGCGCAGGACATGGACCGGTTGCAGTGCCTGTTGATTAAAACCCACGAAAAAATGCTGATGCTTAACGAAAGCGCCGCAAGATCTTCTACGGGACCCGCGGTGAACAGCGGTAAGCCCATCTTCTCCGCCAGAGAAAACGAAGTGTTGCATTGGGCCAGTATGGGCAAAACCTACGATGAGATTGCCCAAATCACCACTATCACCACCCGCACGGTGAAATACCACATGGGAAATGTGGTCCGCAAGCTGGGGGTCATTAACGCCAAGCAGGCAATCCGGCTTGGCGTTGAGCTTGAACTGATTAAACCTGTTCTGGTGTCACCTGCAAAGACATAGGCCATTGGCACAGCGCTGTGATGTCTGACTCTGACTGGTCGCTGATCCTTTTTGCGAGCAGGTGTTGGTTATGGTGGTCTATCGGAAGGCGCAGAAGATATATGGGTTCATTGTCACTGACAAACCCTTCCTTAATCACCTCTATCTCCCAACCTGAGCGTTTAGCTATCGTTAGCATGGCGCGGCTGACAATGGTATAAATCCCGGTGTGTCCATGATGACGTGCGTAATTAATCATCGACAGAAAAAGGACATAACTTATCGGGTACCTGCTGCCCAGCCATGCTTTTGCCCGGTTCTTATCGACAAAGAAACGGCTTGATTCGATATAATCACCTTCCGGTAATTTCACGTCACCAAATAAACGTTGGAACGTATGCGTTATCATATTCGGTAAACGCAAATCAATGAAACGGACACTGCAGACCAGCTGATTATCATAAATTCCCAGCATGTAGCGGGTATTTGAATTATCAAACTCGTCGAACTCCATATCGTTACTGCAATTAACGGCCCAATCCAGACGGTCTTTAAAAGTTTTTTTCCTCAATTTGTAAAGGTCTTCCGAACGCCTTTCCGTCAGGTCGTTGTAACTGACATCAAAAATTTCTAACATTTTCTTTCCTGATAATGAGTACGGTCGAAGATAAGGTAATTTCAATCTGTCCTGATTATTGCAATAAATAATCGACAAAGAAATCACAGACTGTAGGGAGATTGTATTCATCAGGGAGGGGAGACGCCGCTCCTAACCCCCGGAGAAAATGCGACGAGACTGTGCTTTTGATTCGCTGCTGCAAATCCTTTGTTGAAGGTGAGCCAACCCTATGTCCACTTCCCTAGGGATAGCATTTACCTTTATTTATTGCTGCCGGTGGGCGCCTTTATCGGCAAACCAGGAGGGGACATGAGACTGATTTCACCTATCAGGCGGACGGGCAAGCCCCGAACATGTGTGGGTGCCCGTAATGAAATGGCGAAGTAAGGGGCCTGATTCGGGCATCTTGAGTATGTTAAACCGTACAGAGCATTCCTCTTCACCCGGCGTGCCGGAGGGAACGCCGGAACGGGCCGCTCAGAGGCTACTGTTGAAGGGATGCGGCAATATTCATGATGTCTGCCGGGGCACGATTTTGGGCGAGTAATTTGCTCATGTGCTCCATATAGGGCGCCATATGCGCAAACATAGCCTGGTAACCCTGGCACAGATGATTATTGCCAACGTTTTCATCCCGGCTTATCCGATGTTTTGGACAACCGCCGTTGCAAAAACGCAACCATTCACAGTAGTAACACGCCCTGGAGACATTCAGTTTCGATAAGCCGAACCGACGCTGCTGCTTGCCGTAAACCATACGGTCTAAGTCGTCGGTATTGATATTGCCCAGCTTATGGGAGGGGTAAACGTAGTGGTCACAGCTGAAGATATCTCCATTTTGTTCAATGACCAATCCCTGACCACAGGACCCGTTCATGACGCAGAGGCTGGGCTTTTCGCCTAACCAGATCCCAAAAACGTTATCGAAGAGCTGCACAAACTTCCGCCCCACATCATGTGTCACCCAGTAATCAAAAATAGTGATGATAAACTGTCCCCAGGCTTCACCCGTCACAGACCAGTCCGCCAGCTTTTTAGCCGGCGGATAGAGGGTGTTTTCCGGCGCCGTGGGAGGGGCATATTGCTCAACGATAGGGATGAACTGCACATAGGACGCGCCCAACTCTTGCGTGATAAAATGATAGACCGAAAGAGGCGAGTGGCAATTCACACTGTTGACCGTGGTTAATACATTGAACGCTATCTGGTACTTCTTCAAAACAGCGACCGCCTGCATCACCCTGTCAAATGACGTTCTGCCGCTGTTGGAGTAACGGTAGAAGTCATGAATTTCTTTCGGCCCGTCAATGGAAATCCCCACCAGGAAGTGGTTTTTTGCCAGAAACTTTCCCCACTCATCGTTGATCAGCACGCCATTGGTCTGGATGCTGTTGCGAATTTTCTTGGTCCCGGCGTAGGTGTTCTGCCAGAAGAGCACCCGTCTGAAAAAAGGGATCCCCGCTAATGTAGGTTCGCCCCCTTGCCAGATGAATTCCACTTCCTGCAAGGGGGAGGCGGCAATATATTGCTTCACAAAACTCCGGAGCGTTTCATCGTTCATATGCCGGTTACTTTTTTTGACAATATTGAGAATGCTCTGTTCCTTACCCAAATAAAAACAGTATTCGCAAGAAAGGTTACATTGAGAACCTGTCGGTTTGGCTATTATATGAAAAGGCTTTTTCATTTACTTACCTCGATAACGAAGTTTGAAAGTTTTTCGACAGTTTTAAATAATGTTTCAGTTTGTTAAATGGCAGGCAAGCCAGTGAATTCAGATGGATATAAAAACCGGCATGCCGCCATTTCACCGTGTTACGTTATTAGTCTCTCAGATACCGCTCAACATGTTCTGGGTCTAAATCCCAGGTCAGGCCGTGCAGTGCCGGAATATAGTGACCATCGTCTTTAATGCCTATTTCACTGGCAAACTGGGCGTTGAGCTGAGAATTGAGTTGCATCATCACTCCCCGATAGTTTTCATCGTGTGCCAGATTGGTCATTTCATCGGGGTCATTGACCGTATCATAAAGCTCGATGTCATTATATTTCAGTAAGAAATCAATTGTTGTGGGCGTATGGTGCTGGCGTAAAGAGAAGTAGCGCGTAAATTTATATTTGCCGTCATACACCATTCTTACCCCGCCGCGTTTATCCAGGTTGGGTGTAAACGTGTTAAAAAGACGCTGTTTCTCAGTTTTGGTTAGCGCTTTGTCGCGGATGACTTTGAACATGTTCCCGATATAGGTGGCATCGGAATACATCAACATATCATAACAGTAAAGGATGCTGTCCCTGACGGCGTTCACCGGTTTCTTGTCCGGGGAGAATAACAGGTCACTCAGGTCATGGCCTTTGCGGGAGCTGAGGATCTGACTTTTATTCAGGTTCTCCTTACCGGTGAGCGCCACCAGTGTGGGCACAATATCTACGTGGCAGGTCAGGGCAGAACACGATTTACCGCCGGGGAACGCCGGGTGCACGATGGTCAGCGGCACATTCACCTGTTCTTTATAAGTGCAGGTGCCTTTCCCACTCATCTGATGTGCGCCGCACAGCTCCCCGTGGTCGGCCGTATACACGATAATGGTGTTCTTCGACAGGTCTAGCGCGTCTAACTCATTCAAGATGCGCATCAGTTGGGTGTCATTATCGCGGATGCAGTTGAAGTAATAATCCTGCAATTTTCGCCACCGGCGGTCCTGGTCGGCGATGGTGCCCACCAACACCCCGTTACACATCTGGTACTCCTCATGCGCATGCGGGCGACCCGGCTCATTAAACGACTGGTGTCGGGATTGGGCTAATGGGACATCCGGCCAGCCGTTCTTATACAGAGTGTTTTTGGGCGCCTGGTTGGGCGTTGAGCTGTTACTGCCGGCAATCAGCGGGCCTTTCCACTGGTTTTTCTCGCTGTCTTCGTCGGTGTCGATATACATCACATCATGCGGGTTCACCAGATTGACCGCCAACATCCAGGGTTCGTTTTTATCTTGTTTGGTGCGCCCTTTTCCCCGTAACCAGTTGATTGCCTGACTGGAGGTCAGCTCGTCGTAAAGGTATCCGCCCTGACTATGACCGATGACATCGCCCACGCCCGTGTAGTCATGAAACCCGTACTCCTCCATGATGGCATGGAGTTTTTCGCGTGGAATGTCGCCAAGCTCGGTGGTGCCGTCAGGGTTCTTCTCCACCGGGTCTTCCATGAAGGTATTGAGGTGCCATTTCCCCTTATAGGCTGGGTAGTAGCCGATCTCCTGCATGATATGGCCCAGGGTACCAAGTTTCGGGTCCATACTGTTGGGCATCCACGGAAACCCTGGGTTATCAAACATGCCCGTTTGCGGCATGTGCAGGCCGGTGTAGAGCACAGAGCGGGAGGGGGTACAGACGCTGCTGCAAATGTGATGGTTAGTGAATTTGGTGCCGGTTGCGTAGAGCCTTTCACGACCCGGAACAGGGAAGGGGTATTTCTCAAAATAGCGTTCCTGGTCTGAGACGATAAAGAGAATGTTATAACCGTCAGGGATCGCCTGCGGGGGCGTAATATTCTGTGACCGGGAATAATCTTTTGTTTCAGGGTTTCCCTTCGCATCTTGGGGTTTTCCAGCAAAGGCCATTTTTGAACTGATAATAGAGGCGGCCGTCACTGCACCGGTGCCAACAATAAAAGAGCGCCGTGACACATTTTTTGTGTTTTTCATAACATTGTTCCTTGTTAATTAAATCAAAGTATAAAAATGTTAAAAAATTGCGGTGTTTCTCTTTCTTAGAGGTATTGCAATGAAGAGTGATTCTTATTGTTATTGAAAAAACAGAGTGTCCTACAGCATTGAAAAAATCACTGTTAGGATATGTAACATGATGATAGAAAGCGTTGGGCTGTTAAATTTTCACCAGGTAACATTTTGGCTGATATATCTGAATGTCATTGGCTTTTATTCTGTTTCAATGTAATCAATGCCACCTTGCTATTTTTCCTGCAATTAAAGCTGGGATTCATGTTATTAGTGCAAAGCACTATGCGTGGGAATAAATTGGCCTATTGGGCGGGAAATGTTCCATGCCGCCATGGAGTGAAGCCTGCTCAACGTCGCCGGCGATAGCGACGTCAGCACCGCCACAAAAAATCATGCAACGATGAGAAGGGCAACACAGGGAGTTTACAGATGGCATACTCGTGCAATGTTGTCTGTCCGCATTAACGTTCCCATCAAATCCATCGGTGAATGGGTAATGAGCTGCGGGCATATCATCATGAAAGTTAAGACGCAGTCTCTTACATAAAGATGGCGCCCTATGTGGGATATGATGGCTCGCTAAGTTTTGACCTTCTAAAAGCATTTCGGATGAGGCTATTTCCATGAGTAAAGATTCCTGGGTTGGCAGAATTACGAACGAGAATTTTTTTCTAAATTATTTGTAAATCCACTCACTCTAAGACAAAGAATGGTTTTTCGAATGAATCCCTTAATTGGGGTCCTACTGTTTAGTCATGTCGCTTGAGGATAGGGCCCCAAGTGAGCAAATGGCCATCATGCTGGGAGAAAAATGTCTCGCCTTAATTTGTATGGGAGTCATTCCCCTCTTGCTGTGGAAATGGGAGTATGACAGCTCTTCTTTTTTGTTGCCTATAAGTCACATTAAAGAATGTAGCATAGACAAGTTGTGACTCATAGTCTTCACGTGATTCCATAATCTCTTTTGGTGTTTTTTTACCTAAAAAGTGAGCTGAATCGAATAAGTTATGATAACGGTGAAAAAAACGTTGCAAAGGAATACGCATTTCTACAAGCCGAAGCTCCGCTGCATGCACAGCAGAGCGTGCTTAACCGAAGTGAATGTGCATCAGGTGAGGGCACATGTGCTATTGCTAAAATAACGCGAGTGACGCGACGTCAGGTTCTTATGTTCGGGCTGGTTCACGATATAGAAACAGAATAGGGTGTTTGTGACTCATAGTCCGTGGTCTGATAAGCATCTAGGCGTCATTTTGGCGGCATGATAAATACCTTTAGCATTCAGGCCCGTTTCGGAGCCCACATTAAAAAACTCAGGCTACAGTCTGGTCTGTCTCAGGAAGCTTTTGCTGATAAATGTGGATTAGATCGCACGTATATCAGTGGAATTGAGCGCGGTGTAAGGAATCCAACGCTACAAGTGATCAGTGTTTTAGCGGGTGGATTAGAAGTGAAAATCAGCATGTTGTTCGACTTCAAATAGTTTTTGGCCGAAAACCACCTGTGATTTTTTTTGAATTTTTTATAACAGGATAAGCGGCAAACACATCTCATCTGTTGCTTTTTGCCTCATGTGTCTGCCCTCAAAGTACGGTCCTGCTCTACGCATAGAATGAATGGCAGTGAAAACAACGAACTTTGCTGAAATGATAAAATGACTTAATTATCACGATATCCCCTCGTCAATATGGTCATGACCCGTGGACAGGATGATGAGCTGGACATGTATAACCTGCTCGGTACCAAAGACTACCGCAGGGAACTGGACAAGCAGTTCAAAAATCCCCATTCCAACTTCAAGATAGCCATCGTGGTAGACATGTGGTTGACCGGTTTTGACGTACCCGAGCTTGATGCCATCTACATCGATAAACCTCTGCAAAAGCATAACCTGATCCAGACCATCTCCAGGGTTAACCGACGCTTTGAGGGGAAAGAGAAGGGGTTAGTGGTCGATTACATCGGTATCAAAAGCCGGATGAATCTGGCATTGGCGATGTATTCGAAAGCGGATAAATCCAACTTTGAAGATGTTCAACAGTCACTGACCGAGGTGCGTAATCACCTGCATCTGCTTGCACAGGTATTCCATACTTTTGACAGCCGTCATTACTTCTCAGGGACGCCCACTTTACAGCTGGAATGCCTGAACCGTGCCGCTGAGTTTGCGCTCCAGACCAAGAAGATTGAGCTGCGGTTTATGGGACTGGTAAAACGCCTGAAAGCCGCTTATGACGTTTGCGTCGGCAGTGAAGAGATCACTCAGGATGAGCGTGAGCGAATTCATTTTTATCTGGCTGTGCGTTCTATTGTCTATAAGCTTACTAAGGGCGATGCGCCTGACACCGCGCAGATGAACCAGAAAGTGCGTGAGATGATCGCCGAGGCGTTAAAGGCCGATGGTGTCGAGGAAATATTCACGCTCGGTGAAGATAAAGCGGAGACCATCGACATCTTTGATGACGAGTACATGGCGCGTATCAGCAAAATTAAGCTGCCTAATACCCGGATGCAATTGCTGCAAAAGATGCTGGCAAAAGCCATTAGCGATTTTCAAAAGATTAACCAGCTGCAGGGAATTAACTTCTCCAAGCGTTTCCAGGCCTTGGTTGAACAGTACAACCAGCGTAAGGAAAATGACGTCCTCAACGGCGAAGAGTTTGACGCTTTCACCCAACAAATGACCGATATGGTCTACGACATCAAAACCGAGATGATGTCATTTGCCGATATTGGCATCGATATGGAGGAGAAGACCTTTCTCGATATCCTGGCGCTTATGTGCCAGAAGTACGACTTCACCTACGACGACGACAAGATGTTGGCCTTGGCTAGAGATATGAAGGTGATCGTCGATGACAGCGCCCAATACCCAGACTGGAGCAATCGCGACGACATCAAGGCGAAGCTGAAAGTAGACCTTATTCTGCTGCTGCGCCGCTATGGTTTCCCTCCTGTAGCCAATGATGAAGTTTATAAAAGTGTGCTTGAGCAGGCGGAAAACTTTAAGAAGTATCTACAAAGCTGATTAATTAACTTGCGATTTGGCATAGATACTCATTATGAAGGCATGACTCACATCGGGCTTACTCGTCAACGGGGAGCAGGACATACCGGGGAAGATATTTACTGTCGAATTTGTGTAGTAGTTTGGGCAGTTGTGCAAAAGAGGTGAACTTAGAGCCCGCGGTTGCTGATTTTTACCGCTCTTTCATGCCCGACCTACTTATAAGTGAATTCACCTGTCAGCGTATTCCTACTCTTACGTTACTGATCTATTTCTCTGAAGTAATTAAAAAGGCGGAGGAATTAAAAAGGGAACAACAGTAGCAATTAAATCACTGATGGGGGCGGAATAGGTTGTTTCAGACAATTCGCCGAACGTTCGTCGGCGAATTGTCTAAAAAGAGGTGTTATATGGCAAAGTCTTCCAGTGATTTGCCTGAATCAAGAAGGTCTTTGATAGCCTTAGGAGTGCGCCCCTGGCCGGTCCATGTTTTTGTCTCACCATTTTCATCAGTATACTTATATTTAGCCGGGCGAGGCTCACGTGTCTTCTTAGATTTACCCGCTGAAAGTGAACCTAGGAGTTCAGTTGGATCGATGCCATCTTCAAGCATTTGTTGACGATATTTTTCAAGTTTAGCTTTACGTTCAGTAATTTCAGCAGATGCAGCTTCATCTTCCTGACGGCGATCTTCAACGATTGAGGTAAGTTTTTCTAAAATTTCATTCAAAGTCGCAAGATCGACTTCACGAGCCTGTGCACGCAATGTACGAATATTATTTAATGTTTTTAGAGCTTCTGACATGAGTGCCACCTTACAGTTTAATATGGGGTTATTCATTCATACGATACATCAGTAAATATATCATGAAATCAAATATGCTCAATTTATTTATCTCTGTTGTCATCATTTAGAAATAATATGTCATTCTTTTTTTACGCCCAGTTTCTAGAGGTTTATCCCTCTTAGGAAATAACTGAAACCCCATTCTGCACTGGGCTGGATGACGCCTTACGACTTTGCCAAAAATCTGCCGGTTGTCAGAATATGCAGCCAGAATGAAGCCGGTTATTCTTGAATATGAATGGGGCTCATACGGGGCGCGTGTCAACAATATTATCCTCAGCCCCTGGAGTGGTTCTCACATCGGGGTAGTTTACTGTTGTGTGAACTGATTATACGGTGGGCCAGTCTGTAACAACTGAAACTTGCCAGGTGCGACACGATCCGCAACTTTCTGAATGCCAAAGGTGGCCGCACAATGGCTCTTACCGAGCAACGTATTGCGAGTTTTGATAACGCGCTCCCATTGACGACAGACCCGTGTGTTATAGAGGCCAATGCTTCGATGGCAACAGCACTGGCGACATAAAGTAAAGCCGTGATTGAAATCATCACAACCTAAGAAGAACGAATCGAAACGTTGTTTGACGCATTGCCAAATGCGGGGCAGTATCAATTACTTCCCGGCATTGGCCAATGGCCGGGATCCTAGATGCTTGCTGCACTTTGTGATAACCGTGACCGGTTTAACAGCGATGAAGAAATTCAAAACTACGCAGGTATTGCACCGCTGACAGATTGAAGTGGCCAGATATTCTGGGTTCACTAGCAATGGCAATGGCAATGGCAATGGCAATGGCAATGGCAATGGCAATGGCAATGGCAATGGCAATGGCAATGTGCGAAGTTCGTCAGGCAGACCTTTGTTGAATGGGCTGCCAAAACGATTAACTCATCATACTGGGCCTGACTTTATTACCCGGGCCTGCGAGAAAAAGGGAAGTCGCATTAATTAGCCATCGGGACTCTGGCGTTTTGATGGATCAGGATCTTTTAACGTTGCCCGAAGACCCGAATCCGCTACGGCGAAGCGAAATATTTGCTGTCACTCAATCCATCCAGGGCACAAGCTCACCAATATAAGTGTGTGTGCAACAGCGGCAAGTCACCTTTACGTCTTTTCCTGTAATCGAAGAGTTTACCTGTTGCAGAATTCCCCTCCCATCGACATACAGGCCCGGATAATAGCTGCTTTCGCCAATGCACACTAAATCCCTTCGCTCATGCTCATGTAGCGCGACCAACCAGAATACAGGCACTGTGGTATCAAGACGGCCACATACTTCGCTGAATATCTTATCCCACGGTTTTCCAATCTGTTTGACCAGAAAGTAAAATAATGGCGTGTAGTCCCGGCCACGCTTTTGCCTGCCATGCATTGTCTCGCGCTTTGCCAGTAGCTCATCTCCGACTTTTTTACGATTGCGTTCCCAACGATACTCAGCACCTGGATTATTAGAATGATGCCGCGTAGTCGTGTTGACACTACGATAAAGTTTAAAGGATTTGTGTAGTTGATGAGAACGCATCGCTCAATCTCCTGCATCCTTTCTTTAGTGAGCCGTTAACTCCTACTGGAGCCATATTCGATAGTGTGTGATTGTATGAACAATGGCATGGTTAAAGCAGTCTCATTCTGCTGAAATAGCTCCCCGCTAACAACTACAAAAAAGTGCGCCTCGGGCTCTCAGAATACGCTCAGACCCAGCATGGCGAGGAAAGAATCGGTATCAATCAGCACGCTCCGCCAATACTGACAAGTTCAACGGCTCTACGTGCAATAATTCGCTATGATGAAAAAAATGAAAAGGATATCGAAGATGAAAACAGTCGAATTTCTGCTGTACACCCTAAAACCCGGCACTGGGAAAGACTTCCACAGAATTATGACGGAGCAGAGTGCTCCACTTCACCGTTTAGCGGGTATGGATATTATTTCTTTTGGTATGTCGGCACATGACAACGACGCATACTATCTGATCAGAGCTTATGACAGCCTATCCCAGCTCAAATCTTCTCAGGAATCTTTTTACAACAGTGAAGAATGGCGTCTTGGCCCCCGGCAGGCCATTATTGATAGGGTCAGCGTCAGCGTTAAATCGGTGCTTATGCTTAACAACGGTGCCATTGATAATTTACGATCCAATTGACTGTGCATCTATGCGTATAAAAGCCGCGCAGGCGGCATTTATATTGCCTGCCCGACACAGCAAAGTTTTTAGGCAGAACTGTTAACTCTTCCCCGAGCCGTTCACCCGATGATCTGAGGTATCTCACCGGCAGCTTTGAGCGAGGAACGGACCTTCGTGATTGGCAGCTTGGTGATTTACTAGTGTGAATGTTTGTTAATCATTTGGGAGCAGGTCTGCGGGCTTGCGAAACGGGAAATATGAAGAAAAAATAACCGACATTACTAACTGAAGATTGTATCTAATCCTGGGGGCAAGTCACAAACATGGAATGAAAGAACATCAACTCAACGCACCGTTGACAAAGATTGACCGTGAGTGTTCTGACGGAGAAAGAAGATAGTTATTGAGTGCGATGAAGAGAGTGCATTGCCCTGCATAAGGATGTACAGTCGTAATTGACCACTACGATAATTAAAATTCAAGTTAAAGAATAGCTTGAATGAACTGTGCATATTAAAATTCAACCAATGCCATTTAGGTCGTAAAACACATGAATAGCGTACAAATAGAAGAAAATGTCAAGAGTTTGGTGAAACAAGTATCAAGCCAAAAAATTTCGAAAGATGATTTTGTCTACGAACTGTTGCTGGCATACGGACATCGTAAGTCGGTAGTGAACCGTGTTAAGTCTGGTGAGCGTAACCTAGCGAAGGATGCTGGTGAGGTGATCTTAAAGCGTCATCTTTACTTTAAACCATGTACATCAAACTTGTTTGCTGAAATAGATGCTCTCAAAAACAGCAAAACGGTTGCTACCAACAAGATTCGTTTTGTTGTTATTACTGATTTCTCTCAGCTTATTGCTATTGATACAAAGACTCAAGACACGCTTGATATCGAGCTTGGTCAGCTACCGAAACATTTTGATTTCTTCTTACCGTGGGCAGGTATGGAGAAAATGGTTTATCGCGGTGAAAACCCTGCGGATGTCAAAGCGGCTGAGAAGATGGCGGATTTTTTTGACCATATCAAAGCAACTAACTACCCAGCGAATGCCACGAAAGAACAGTTGCATGATTTGGTAGTATTTCTCAACCGCCTACTTTTCTGTTTCTTTGCAGAAGACACAAAAATCTTCTCTGAGAACCAATTCACAAACCTTCTGAATCAACATACGCAAGAAGATGGAATCGATCTACAAGGCGTGTTTGAACGTTTGTTTTACGTATTGGATACGCCAGCACATCAGCGTAATGATTTTCCAAGGTATCTTAATGATTTTCCGTATGTTAACGGTGGGTTATTTAAGCGCCAGATTAGAGTGCCAACATTCGATGCCAAAGCTCGTCGTATGTTGCTTGATTCTGGTCAATTAGATTGGGCAGATATAAACCCTGATATTTTTGGTTCGATGATTCAAGGTGTTGCCGACCCTGAAACACGAAGCAAAATGGGGATGCACTACACCTCAGTATCAAACATCATGAAAGTGATTGAACCGCTGTTCTTGGATGATCTTTATGAAGAGTTTGATAAGTGCAATGACAATATCAACAAACTGAAGAAGCTTCAGGTTCGACTAAGCCGCATTAAGTTCTTTGACCCTGCGTGTGGTTCAGGCAACTTTTTGATTATTACGTACAAAGAAATTCGTGAATTAGAAATTGAGATCCTAAAGCGCATTCGTGAGCTTGAGTCAGAGTCTGAATCAGGAATTATAGGATTATTTGATGAATCTCATTCTGCGATTCACCTAGACCAATTCTATGGCATTGAGCTCGATGATTTTGCTCATGAGATGGCAATTCTTTCATTATGGTTAGTTGATCATCAAATGAACATGGTGTTTGAGACTGAGTTTGGTTACACAGCACCAACGCTCCCATTAAAGCAAAGCGGGCGGATTGTTGCAGGTAATGCAGTACTGATGGACTGGGAGTTGGTTTGTCCTTGTACCGACTCCGAAGAGGTATATATTTTAGGTAATCCGCCATATTTAGGAGGGAAGTATCAATCACCGAACCAAAAGGCTGATATGAAAAAAGCTTTTAGCGGCATAAATAAATTTGGTGAGCTAGACTATATTGCTTGTTGGTTCTTTAAAGCATCAAAATATATAGCTGAATCTAGTGGCGTTTTTGCTTTTGTATCTACTAACTCGATAAATCAAGGCGCACAAGTCCATCAATTGTGGCCTTTGATTTTTGATATGGGGTTAGAGATAGGTTTTGCTTATAAGCCATTTGTCTGGAGCAACAATGCTAGAGATAAAGCCGCTGTGATTTGTACCATACTAGGAATTAGGAAAATAAGCGGTTCACCTAAATCAATATATGAATCCACAAGTAAAAAAAATGTAAAAAATATCAGTGCATATTTAAACGAAGGCGATAACACAATAGTTAATCAAAGCCTAAAGCCTATATCATTGCTGCCAAAATTAATAACAGGTAATAGCCCTTACGATGGCGGAAATTTAATATTATCAATAGATGAAAAAAATTCTCTTTTAGATGCTTATCCTGAAGCAGGCAAGTTTATTAAGCGTCTTTGTGGTTCACAGGACTTTTTAAATGGACAAGAACGGTGGTGTATTTGGATCTCTGAAGAAGAATACGAAGAAGCTTACTCAATCCCTCCCTTAAAAGAACGAGTTGAACTCGTACGTGAGTTCCGTATCAACGGTGGTGATGTTGCTAGAGGGCTAGCAGATAAACCTTATAGGTTTAGATATACGCATCAAGCAAAAGAGCACCTGATAATAATACCACGAGTATCATCAGAAAGAAGAAAGTATATTCCTTTTGGGTTTTTAGGTGCTGAAATTATTGTTTCAGATTCAGCCCAAGCTATTTATGATCCTGAAGTATGGGTATTCGGCATACTAAGTTCTCGTCTACATATGTCTTGGGTGAGGCTGACAGCAGGAAGATTGAAAAGTGATTACAGATATTCATCTGCTATGTGTTACAACACATTTCCTGTGCCTGAACTAACTCTAGCAGATAAAGAAGATATTATGGAGGCAACGATTGGTGTTATTTCAGCAAGAGAAATGCATGCTGAATTTTCATTGGCAAAATTATATGATCCAGAAAGAATGCCTGCAAATTTGAAAGAAGCTCATGTTTTACTAGATGAGTGTATAGAAAGAATTTTCTTTGGTAAGACCATTCCCGAAGAAGAGGAGCGTCTTGAAATTCTTTTGAGAATGTATGAAAAAGTAATGGGTAAAGTGAATGCCTGATTTAGTCAACGTAACCTATGCTCAAACAGGTGAAAGCACCAACAACGATGAGATGGGAATGCGAGCCATGCAGGCTCGTGCTTTTGAGCATCGCGCAAGCCAGTATTTATTGATTAAAGCCCCACCTGCTTCCGGTAAATCTCGTGCTTTAATGTTCATTGGCTTGGATAAACTTCACAATCAGGGTATCGACAAAGTTATTGTCGCTGTTCCTGAGCGTTCTATCGGTGGCTCATTTGGATACACTGAGCTAACTAAATTTGGTTTCTTTGCGGATTGGAACATCAATCCGCATTACAACCTTTGTACGTCTGCCAGCAATCAAAGCAAAGTTAAAATCTTTAAGGAGTTTTTAGATAGTGATGAGCGCATTTTAATCTGTACTCACGCTACCTTGCGCTTTGCATATCAAGAGTTAGAAGACTTCGCTTTTGACAATATCTTATTGGCAATCGATGAGTTCCATCATGTTTCTGCTGATGGTGACAACGTGCTGGGTGATGTGTTGCGTGCGCTCATTGAGAACAGTACCGCACACATCGTTGCGATGACAGGTTCTTACTTCCGTGGCGATAGCGTATCAATCCTGACTCCAGAAGATGAGATGAAGTTTGATAAGGTCTCTTTTAACTATTACGAGCAACTGAACGGCTATCAGCACCTTAAGTCTTTGGGTATTGGTTACCACTTCTATAAAGGTCATTACCTCACTGCAATTGCAGAGGTGCTAGATACTGATAAGAAAACGATTGTCCATATCCCCAACGTAAACTCTGCCGAGTCAGGAAAAGATGATAAATATGAGCAAGTCGCAGCTATCTTAGACATTATTGGTGAGCATCAATTCACCGACCCAGATACTGGTGTCATTCATATAAAACGTAAAGAAGATGGAAAAATCATTAAAGTTGCCGACCTCGTATGGGATGAAAACGATAGAGAGAAAACACAGGCATTTTTACGTGATATTGACCATGAAGATGATATTGATATCATCATTGCGCTGGGCATGGCAAAAGAGGGTTTTGACTGGAGTTTTTGTGAGCATGCTTTGACGATCGGCTACCGCAACTCTTTGACGGAAATTGTGCAGATTATCGGTCGGTGTACTCGTGATAGTCATAACAAGGCTCATGCTCAGTTTACTAATTTGATTGCTGAACCTGATGCTTCAAGTGATCAAGTCAATTATGCTGTAAATAATATGCTTAAGGCAATCACTTGTTCTCTTCTTATGGAGCAAGTATTGGCACCAAACTTTAAGTTTAAAACAAAAAGTCCTATAGATAAGGAACCAACACCGCCGGGGGTGATCAGCATTGGTGGTTTGAAAGAGCCAAGCACCAAGCGAACTAAGCAAATATTAGAAACAGACCTTGATGACTTAAAAGCTTCGATTTTGCAAGATGACAACATTGTTAAAGCATCTGCCGCAGGTCATGACCCTGAAGTTATTAATAAGGTGCTGATCCCTAAAATTATAGAGAAAAAATACCCAGACCTCTCTAAAGAGGAGATAGAGGAAATACGTCAGCGAGTTGTTGTGGACTCAGCGCTTTCAGCATCTGAAATTAAAGAGGAGGGTGGCAAGAAGTTTGTTCGCATGGCTGATAAGTTCATCAATATTGATGAGCTGCATATTGACCTTATCGACCAAGTAAATCCGTTTCAGAAAGCGTTTGAGATCCTATCAAAAGCGGTTAACACAGATACACTTAAGTTGGTTCAAGACTCTATTGAATCGACTCGTATGCAAATGTCTAAAGAGGAGGCCATTGCGTTGTGGCCGAAAGTTCAAGCGTTTGCAAATGAGAACAATAGGAATCCAGACCTTAACTCTCGTAATGGGCGTGAGCGTGAGTTGGCTCAGTGCGTTATATATCTGCGTCGTCTTGCACAAGAGCAGGTAGCAAATACTCAAAAAGAGGCTATGTAAATGGATGATTGGTTAAAAGCTATTCTAGCTTCTGATACGCAAGGCTTATTAAAAACAAAGCCTAAATCATCGGCACCTACAGCCGATGACCACCTAATTGCTAAGTTTAAGCAAATTAATGAATTTTTTGATAAACATGGGAGAAAACCGCAAGCTAATCGTAGCAATCCGATTGAGCTGATGCGCAGCAAAAGCCTAGAATCTATCCGCAGTAACGAGCATCATTGTCGTGCGTTGAAACAATACGATATTCATGGGCTTTTGCCACGATTTGAAGAACCTAAACCGGCTTCTATTGAAGCGATATTTGCGGATGATATGTTAGGCATATTAGATTTACCAGATGACAGTATCTTTAATTTAAAACACGTTAAAAAGACCTTGGGAATGCCCCAGCATATTGCCAAGCGTAAGAAGTGCGCCAACTTTGATGAATATGAGCCTCTGTTTCGGCAATGTCACGCTGATCTTAAAGCGGGTGAAATGGAGGCTGTTCAATTCACCGGTGAGCAGCAAATTAAAAAGGGTATGTTCTTCATTCTTCACGGGATAACTTGCTATGTCTCTCATATGGAAGAGAGGCAGAAGAAGAATGGCAAGATAAACGCTCGATTACATCTAGTTTTTGAGAACGGTACAGAATCAGACATGCTGCTGCGCTCACTTGCTACTGAGTTGTATAAAGATGAAACAGGTCGTCGTATTTTAGCTAAAAGTGATACAGAGTTGGATGAATTGCTGAACATCACTCATGACGATAAAAAATCAGGTTACATTTATATTCTCAAATCTTTAAGTAATGAACCAGAGATCAGTAGAGTGAATAATTTATATAAGATTGGTTATTCCACCACTCCCGTAGTGCAGCGTATTGCTAATGCAGAGAAGGAACCAACTTATTTAATGGCATCAGTTCAGTTAGTTTCTGAGTTTGAGTGCTACAATATGAAAACACATAAGTTTGAAGGGTTGCTACATACCTTCTTTGGACATTCCTGTTTGGATGTAAAATTGGCTGATCATAAAGGAATTGTTCACACACCGAGAGAGTGGTTTATTGCTCCCCTAGAATGCATCAAGCAGGCAATACAAATGCTTATTACAGGTGACATTGTCAACTATCGATATGATGCAATAACGCAAGAAATAGTAGAGAGAACGACACCTTGAGTATATCGGACGTTGTAATAGCTGCATCTAAACCGGATACTTCACCAGTAAGACATAGACCTATATTTAAGGTGTGTCTGACCCGCTCCCCACGGATCAATTCAGACTGTCTAAAGCAACGTCTGCTCATGGCACAGTGCGGGCAAGCTCAATGAGCTAAGGGTCCGCAGTGAGCGAGGAGCGGACATGAAAGCCATAGTGGAACCTGTTAACAGTCACCAGCAGAACCAGTGACAGCCCTCATGAAGGCTTTACCTAACTCAGTAAAATAATACTCATGAGTATTAGTGCAAAGGCCTGCACGATCTAAACTGGCAAAAGTCATATTTAGCAGTCGCAGATCAATCCCATTTTCTAATTGTTGTTTTTTAAAATCATTCCAGCTTTTGGGTCTTCCTGGCTCCTGACCTGCTCCCCGTTGATTAGTACACCCCGATTTTCGTAATGTCTTTATAAGCCACATGAGGACATCCCCATGAAGAAGCGTTTTTCCGACCAACAGATCATCAGTATTCTCCGCGAGGCCTAAGCCGGAGTATCCGCCCGTGAACTCTGCCGCAAGCACGCCATTTCCGATGCCACGTTTTACACTTGGCGTAAGAAGTATGGTGGTATGGAGATGCCTGAGGTTAAGCGCCTGAAGTCGCTTGAAGAAGAGAACGCCAGACTCAGGAAGCTGCTTGCCGAAGCCATGCTGGATAAGGAGGCGCTTCAGGTGGCTCTGGGGCGAAAGTACTGACGACAGACCAGAAGCGGGAAGCCGTGGTGTTGATGTGCGATGCGACCGTTCTGTCGCAACGTCGTGCCTGCAGACTCACAGGTTTATCCCTGTCGACCAGCCGCTATGAGGCTCAGCGTCCGGCTGCAGATGAACATTTATCAGGGCGCATCACTGAGCTGGGACTGGAGCGCAGGCGTTTTGGCTACCGTCGCATCTGGCAGTTGCTGCGCCGTGAAGGGCTTCATGTTAATCATAAGCGCGTGTACCGGCTTTATCACCTCAGTGGCCTGGGCGTAAAACGCAGAAGACGTCGTAAAGGGCTGGCAACAGAACGTCTGCCGCTGCTCCGCCCGGCGAAGCCCAATCTGACCTGGTCGATGGATTTCGTCATGGACGCATTGGCCACCGGTCGCAGGATCAAGTGCCTTACCTGCGTGGACGACTTCACGAAGGAATGCCTGACGGTCACTGTTGCCTTTGGGATTTCAGGTGTGCAGGTCACGCGTATTCTGGACAGCATTGCGCTGTTTCGCGGCTACCCGGCGACGATAAGAACTGATCAAGGCCCGGAATTTACCTGCCGCGCGCTCGATCAATGGGCCTTTGAGCATGGCGTAGAGCTGCGGCTTATCCAGCCCGGCAAGCCTACACAGAACGGATTTATTGAGAGTTTTAACGGACGCTTTCGCGATGAATGCCTGAATGAACACTGGTTCAGTGACGTCAGTCATGCCAGGAAAACCATCAGTGAATGGCGTCAGGATTATAATGAGTGACGCCCGCACTCCGCGCTGAATTATCAGACGCCGTCTGAATTTGCGGCGGCCTGGAGAAAGGGTAATTCTGAGAGTGAAGGATCCGACATTACTAAGTGAGCGTTGTATCTAATCCTGGGGGCAGGTCATGACGTCACATCCTGTAGGAGCTTGTTTTCTGATTGAATCACTACGGACGCCCCTCATATAAATGTATTCTTCTTAGCTTAGAATTATAATTTATCTGTACAGCTAAGAAAAAGAAAAAAGCTAATCCTTAGCTAAAAAACATTGTTTAGCTGTTCAGATAAGGATTGTATTATGGATAATGAAAACGCTGCAAGCAGGGCACTAAGCAAGAATTAAGAAAGGGCATTCGCATAGAGTATGTAGACATTACGAGTGGTTAAATGACCCAGGAGCTGTTCATTGACAACCGAGTCGGTTTGCAAAGTCCTCTCCTGGCTGTGAGTTCAATCAGTGTGTTGCATCCATCGGTTGAACTCACAGCACAGAGCGGACTATCTCTATGTCAATTTACGAGTAACGATTCAGCCTGCAACCAGCGCTCAAAATTTTGCAATGCAATTTCATTGATTCCTGTTTCAACCGGTTTTACCAAACAAAATGTTTTGCTCAGTTGTTCTGATTGCGGCCAGGGTGCCACAAGCGATCCTCTGTTTAGCTCTTTTTCGACGTAGATGCGCGGCACCATCGCCACGCCTTGACCCGCCAGTACTGCAGCTATCGCCATTTCATGAAGGTCATAACGGACACCTTGCGCCGGGTTATCAAGGACTATCCCACTTTGCTCGGCATAATGCAGCCAGGCTTCTGGGTTCTGCCGCCGGTGAATACGGGGGAGCGTATTTAGCTGTCCAACGATGTTGTTTCCGGTTAACAGGTCGGGATGGCACACCGGCACCAGCCTCTCCTCAAAGAGGACCTGCATGCGCATGCCTGCCCAGGCCGGGTGCTCAAAATGAATCACCGCGTCAAAGCCGCTCCCGGTGAGAATGAAGGGATCGGTTCTGGCCGCGATATTCAATGTGATGTCCGGGTATAAGGATTGGAAGCCGCTAAGGCGGGGGATAAGCCAGCGGCTGCAAAACGTTGGCAGTACAGCAATTTCCAGACTTCTACTGCCTTCAGGCATTCCCATCACATATTGAGTCTCCCGCTCGAGTCGTTCGAGCATTTCTCGTACGTGATGGGCGTAGTGTGTCCCCACCGTATTGAGCTTTACCCGGGTTCCCGTCCGGTCAAACAATTTGCACTCAAGCAGAGACTCCAGCCGGGCAATCTGGCGGCTGATAGCGCCTTCCGTCAGTGATAATTCTGCCGCAGCCCGCGCAAAATTACCGTGCCTGGCAGCAGCTTCAAACGCCTGAAGTGAAGCACTGCTGGGAATTTTTCTGCGCATTAATATTGCCTTATTGAAAGGGTGATATCCGTTGTTAGTGACTAAATGTCACTAACGGTTGAGTTAATATCGATTTATTGCCGGAATTACAACATATAGCATGAGTAAAAGTCACTAAGGAGGGCCAGCGTGTACCTTTTAATCTACAGGCGGAGGTGAGCCAATGTTCTACATCGTGGAGTGCAGCTATACCGATCCTGAAAGTGAGAAAGTGTGGAATGACTTTTACAGTCTGGAAAAGCTGCCCGCGCTGATCTCGGTCATTGGATTTAGTACTTCCCAGCGCTTTCAGTCCCTGACGCCAGGCTGCCCCGTATATCTCGCCATTCATACGGTGAAAGATGCGCAGGTGATAACCAGTAAGGAGTACAAGCTGAAAGGGGGCGGTAATTTTTCACGCTGGCAAAAGCACATCACTGATTGGCACCGTAACCTGTATGAGGGTGAAGGCATGGCACCCGCCGTATCCAGTGATGAATTCCTCCTGCTTAGCACTCACCCTTTGAGTGTTATTGAAGGGCAGGGATATCGGGCACTCGAGATGCAAGCGTCAGGGTTGGACAGAACGCACGACCGACGTATTGCATACGTGGTAAAGCGTGATACTGCAGCGCAAATAGCAGATGTGCCCGGCGTATACCTCTATAAGCCACTGACGGCGCAACTGACCAATTTGCCTAAAACCAGAAGGGACCGGAATTCATGACAACATGCCCAATCTGACGTTTTATTTATTCCAATAACTCGCGCGAAGGTTCACTGATGTAAGCGATTAATAAAGGGCTACAGAGCATGTTGCGCAAGGACTCTGCGTGCAGATTCGAAAAATGTTCGTGTCACCGGTGTGGAGATAAAGCCTGGATGTGGGGATCCGCTCTATGTCTAACACTTTTATCGTCAGATTACATGACGTACACCCGATGTCAGGAAGGGACATTATGCGTGAGCTAGAACAGGCCATTCGAAATGCCTCGGATTTCACACCGCGTATATGTTTTGCAGCACCAAATCCATTTGCACGCAATTAACCCGAGGCAATTATGATCCATCCGTCTTTTTCAACCCATCAAGTTGGGGATTATCTGGTGACAGCGCTCAGTGATGGCACAATGTCAGCCAGCCTGGATTTGCTGTCAGGCATCGAAACAGCTGAAGCCGCCGCTATCCAACACAACGCCCAGATCGCTGAACCGGGCAATATTCATATCAACGGTTATCTTATTCAGGGCAGAGGGCGGGTCATCTTGGTGGATGCCGGTGCGGGTGGGCTGAATCACGTAGGCGGGCAGCTCAAGACGCGTCTCGGTGCAATAGGCGTCAGGCCCGATGACGTCGATACCGTCTTACTGACGCACGGCCATCCCGATCATATTGGTGGTCTCTTGGATGCAGAAGGGCAACCTGTTTTTAAACAGGCTGAACTTCATCTTCACCCTCTTGAAGCACAATATTGGCAAGATAATGAGGTATTCAAGGTGGTGAATGAGCGCGGGCAGCGTAATTTTAATCTGACCCGCCGGACGCTAGACGCCTATGCCCGGCAGGTGCGCCTGTTTGATGAGGGCGAGATATCGGAGGGTATTCTTCCCGTATGGTTGCCAGGACATACACCAGGTCATACCGGATTTCGCATTACCTCCGGGGAGGAGTGCCTAGTGATCTGGGGAGACATCGTCCATTTCCCGCATATCCAGTCAGCACGCCCGGAGGTGTCCATTGCTTTTGACTGCGACCCTCGCCAGGCCGAAGAAACACGGAAAAAAATCCTGGCCCAAGTGGCAAAAGAAAAACTTCTCATCGCAGGAATGCATTTAGACCGAGCGGATTTTGCCCATGTGCTCAACGCGGGTCAGGGGTACTGTATTGTCTACCGAGAACATAAATGAGGATCCTCCTTTGATTGAACACCTGCCAGCCCCTCAATTGACCTCGTCTTGTCAACCATTAGAGTGAGAGATATCGAGCACACTCGGACAGGTTATTAAAGAGGAGGCAGCCCGCGATGCGTGCAGGGGATACGAATCAGCAAAAGGAGGGCGGGTTGGCGATAAGAAAAATCCGCCAGAGACACATCGCGTCTTATCGGTTTGTGATGCTATTTTTATTACGTTGAAGGAGACAGATTACCTACATGTGTGCAAAGATTTCTCGTGAATTTTTAGAATGGTACTATGGTTATGTATTCGGTTCCTTTTCCTGTTATTACGTTGTTTGCGCTATTGATTTTGATAACAATGGCGCTATTGCCTGAAAAAAATCGCCACAGCGGGACACTGCGTTTTCTTATCGCCTGCACTGTCCTGCTGTCTGTAGGCATGCTGCGTTGGGAATATGAGTCAGTTATGCTGAGGAATATTCAATCTGTCTTGGCAATTCTCCTTCCCCCTCTCGCATGGCACAGTTTCATCTCAATGACGGATATCAATAAGCAGCGTCGCTGGCTTTTGTTGCTGTTACCTCCAGCCATTGCATTATTGATCAGGATGTTTTGGCCGGTTGCGACAGATTTCATCCTCTTTATCATATTTACGGGATACGGATGTGACCTCCTACGCATTGCATGGATAGGGGAGCGTAACTTCACGCTGAGCCGACTGGCGGAGTCAACGTATCCAGCTAAGATGGCATTTTTCGCAGGCTGTTTTCTGTGTATATCTGCACTGACAGATCTTGCAGTGACATTCGACTTTCGCATTACCGGCGGAAAACAGGCCGCTGGTATGATTGTCATTTTCCAGATGACACTGCTTCCTCTCATCGCCGCAGCTATTGTCAGTGCGGGAAGGACAACCGTATCAGGAAAAGAGAACCGGGAAGAAATGCGGCCCGTGAGCGTTGCGGTACCCGTGGGAGAGTTTCAAGGGATTTATTGTAGACTCGAGAAACACGTGCGTGAGACACAAATTTATCTTAATCCCGACCTCACTTTGAGTATTCTGGCGAGAAAAACAGGCATACCAGCACGGCATCTTTCGGGCGCGGTTAATTCTGTCAGTCAGTGCAATGTGTCACAGTGGATCAATGGCTTCAGGATTGAGCGGGCAAAGGAACTGCTGTTAAGCACCCTTCTGCCCGTGACGGATATCATGCTGGAGTCTGGATTTACAACTAAATCAAATTTTAATCGTGAGTTTCTCAGAGTTTCTGGTGTGTCACCAACCTTGTTCCGCCAGCAGGTGCAGAGTAATCAAGCGAAGAATTCAGGAATGCACTGATCTTAGCCACGAGATTTTGATGAATATCCGCTCTCTTTGCTTGGGGGCCATCCTGGCAAACCACCTCATCGCCAGGTGATTCTTCGTTTAGGAGGTTTTCAGCGCCGGGTTTACAAAGCTGCATGAAACTGAAATGTGTGGCACCGTCAATGACCTCATAGTGCCTCCAGTTTGGTTTCATATTGGCAGCAAGGTATCCAGATTCCTGTCCTGCGGGTAATTCTGCTAATTGGTCCCCCTGTGCGGCTAAAATCAAGACGGGAATATTAATGGCATTCAGACTCTGAGGGGTAAAACCCGGGGTTAGTCCGAGATCAAGAGAAACGACAGCTCGGATCCTGGCATCCCTGTTATTTGCCGATAGTTTATCCATGGAATACGTATCATTGATGCCAAGTTTTTCTATTAACCTGCAGTCACCACGTTTGGAATGGTTTTGGCAATCTTTGATAAATACAGAGGGGGCAAATCGCGCACCTGCCAGTGACATGACTGTCCATCCCCCAAGAGAATGCCCTAAAGCAGAAATACGACTCTTGTCCGTAACGCCGAATAGCGCGGGCGAGTCACTGACGAAATCAATTACCCGCGAAATATCGCGCGGGCGTCGCCACAGCTTTTTAGCCTCTATCGGGTTCTGATCAAACGTAGTTGTACCTGGGTGGTCCGGGGAGGCAACAATATATCCTTCCTCTGCCATCGCCGCGGCAATCCAGGACAAATTCCGCCAGTTACCGTTGTATCCGTGTGAAATAACCAGAAGAGGATGAGATCCTGGTAATGGCAGTGCATTGGGGGTCACAGTAACCCCAACAAAGGCGGGATTATTTCCTATATCTTCTGTCATTCCCTCCGAAGACGCCGGATACCACACTGCCACATCTAGCTCTTCCGACTTTTGGCCTGATAATGTTATCAGACGAAAGCCTGGGGATGCCTGAACCTGTAGGCAGTAAAAGAAGACTGACAATAAACAAAAAATGCGGATGCACGTCATAAATAGCCCTGTATTGATGAATTGTGCAAGATGTATATATCAGGCAGGGCATCCTGGCGTCCTAGAACACGATTGAGGTCGCGAATTTAGCTGTTTTTAGTACTCCTTGATTCAGCACCACAGGATATTTGCTATTTTGGGCATGGCAGGATGCCGTTAAGCGCTCAACTTTCGCTGCCTGCTGTAGGCGAAATGTGCAGGTAGCGTTTAGGTCACTCTCCCAACTCGATGATTGCCAACTTAGCAATCTCTGCGGCGTGTGAAAGGTATCATTGCTTGCCAATGACCATGTTGTTGAAAGTCCGCACCAGGCATTGATCCATTTGATAAGACATTCTTGCATCATGCCAACCCTCTCGCTGACGATACTGAGCACTTGAGTGAAAACTTCAGTGACACAGCACCACTGTGACAGAACGCATATAAATGCCTCCCTTACCACGGTGATATGCACAAAAATAGTCAGATAACTCCGCCCTACACCATGTGAAGCCTGACGGGTTCAAGTCATGGCTAAAACCAAGGATTTTATTTTTTCCGCCTTTTCAAAATGATCCAGTTTCATCTTCATGATCCACCAATGCGCAACCTCCATCAGCAACTCTGGATCATCATTTTTATTGGCAAAAAATGCATAGAACGACAGTCCAACATTACTGCCTTTGGTCGCGATTTTTGCCTCACATATTCTAATGATTTTTTCCTGCATTCCTGCCCGCACATTCTCTCCTTTTTAATTAGCAGGGCCTGAGTCTCTTCAAGCTCACCTCAGTTGATGTGGTCCGATAAAACAGTCTAAACCCACGACCGCAGCCCAATCTAAAAATCACTCAGTTATCCCCCTTTAAGTTGTTGTCGATGGCGGGGCGCTAGGTAAATCAACGGCAGGGACCACTTCACGAACACAGCGGTGAAGCAGGTAAAAAGCGCAAAGGCGTTGGACTCTGTGTGTCTCGGGTTTTCTCCATTGGCAGTTTCCCCCTCAAAGAGCCCTGCCGCGAGACGCATGCACACGATGACATGCCTCAGGCTCGTAATAGATGAGGCATTTAGGTCATAGCTGGTGATGGCACCATTCTTTGCCGTGTAAACCAGCCTAGAGGTTAATGGATTTACCCCGGGCCATCACTCCCCGCCGCCAGCAATGGTACCAGGATGTCACTAATAGGGGTTGGGATACCCTGTGAGTGTCCATATCGCTGAATGACGCCGTTGCGTATATCCCATTCCATCGAGCGGTTAGCCTGGCGGTCGGCAAGGATAGAGGTGCCTAAATCCGCGGGCGCCCGCTGAAAACCCGCTATGATCTCTTGTGGAACATTATCATGAAGTACCGCACCCTGCGCACGCGCGACAGTCAGACATTCATGAAGATATGCCAGCGCCAGCTGCGTGATATCCCTGCGCGCGAACATTCCCGCGCGTCGATTTGCGAGCACCATCAGACCTGCAACCGCATTCTGCAGCAGTTTGCGCCAGGCAATCGAGAGGAAATCGTCGGCTAACTCAACCCCACAGCGGGTGCCGCTAAGTGCATCAGCCACACGTTGTGCCTGCGGCACATCCGGCAGCGTCACACGCGGTTTGGCGCGTAGTCTGACCGACGCATCGGGCTCGCGTTGTGCCGGAAACCACACCACCGAGGGCAGCACGGTTGCCCCGCGGACATAGGGCGCCAGCAGGGTCTTCTGCTCCACGCCATTTTGCAGCGCACACACGACCGTATTTTCATTGCACAACGCGGCCAGCCAATCGGCGCTGTCAGTCACCTGGGTAGTTTTGACCGCAATAAACACCAGGTCCATTGGATGTGTGACCGCAGAAGGGTTACTTAAGACCGGACCTGGCACCACGATCTTCCCCTCATCGTGGTGAAGGATTAAGTGCGCATGCGCGGTACGCCCGCATAGCAGGGGGGTGCGGTTAACTTCATGAAGCGCTGCGGCAATCGTTGTGCCGATCGCACCGGGACCAATGAGCGCAATGTTTGGGCGGTCAGACATAATGGGTTCTCCTGATTTGATTAACCTATCATCAGCGTGCCGGATGCAATCACCGTACACGCCAGCATTTTTCGCAGTGTGAGCTTTTCACCCAAAAACAAATAACCCAGAACGGCTGCAAACAAGACGCTGGTTTCGCGCAGCGCAGAGACAGCACCCATCGGTGCAGCCATCATGGCGTAAATAATCATGCCGTAAGCCAGCAGCGACACCAGTCCCCCGGCAGCCGTCATGACAATGCCGGGGCGCCAGCGCAGTAAACTTTTTGCGTCCCGCAGAGTGATGTAAAGGGCTGGCATCAATGCGCCCCATAACATGCTCATCCACACGGTGTAGGAATACGAATTGCCGGAGAGGCGCACACCTATCCCATCCACGACGCTATACGCGGCAATAAAAGCCCCGGTGGCGAGGGGGTAGGTGAGGCCCCGTGCCGCCAGCCTGCGGCCTCTTATGGCAAGGATCAAAATACCGCCAGAAATTAACCCGATGCCCAGCAGGGTGTCTATGTCGACATTTTCCCCGGCAAATATCGCCGCTCCACAGGTCACCATCAGCGGCGAAGAGCCGCGTGCAATGGGATAAGCCTGACCCAGCTCCCCGGTTTGATAACTGCGTATCAGGCACAGGTTATAACCCACATGAAGCACACCCGATAACACCACGTACGTCACGCTCGCCACCGCGGGGAAGGGGAGAAACAGGGCAAAGACGGCGCAGCTAAGAGCGATGGCCATGCACATGATGGTCATCGACCAAAGCCGGTCAGCACCGCCGCGTAATAAGGCATTCCAGCAGGCATGCAGAAGGGCGGCGAATAATGTCAGAAAAATAATGGGTGTGGGCATGCCCTGATGTTAGTCAGCACTTGCCCGGATTTAAAGCGATGCTTTGTCATCCCTGCATGAGTCAATGCTCATGATTTAACGGTAGCTGAGTTGTGCCTGGTGAGATTCACTCAACAGCCAGCTGCGAAATTTCTGGATGTGTGGCCGCGTTTCAATGCCCGCTGGACAGACGAAGTAATAGGCCGCAGGTGAGGGGAACGGTATGTCAAAGAGGCGATTCAGGCTGCCATCGAGGAGCTCTTTCTCAACGTGGCCACTGCGTGCGAGCGCAATACCCTGACCCAGTAACGCGGCTTCAATCGTCATATTCGTGTCAGCGAAGCGCACGCTCTCATGGAGTACGTCGGTATTCAGACCCACCTGCTTAAACCATGCGTCCCATTTAGGCACCAGGTCGGCACCCTCACGCGTCAGCAGGGGGTAGCGCAACAATTCAGCAGGAACTCTCGGGATGCCAAAGCGTTTTAAAAGTGTCGGACTTGCAACCGGAAAGAGTTGTTCGCGAAACATAAAATCGGAATGCAGAGCGGGATAATTACCATGGCCGAATCGAATCGCTACCTCCGAATCTGCGCTTGTGAAGTTAATGGCGCTATCCGTGCTCTCAATCGTCACCAGGATCTCCGGATGCAGGCGTGCCAGACCCGGCAGGCGAGGTAACAACCACTTTAGCGCAAAAGAATAGGTCGTATTAACGAGCAACCGTACCCGCCCTTTTTGTTCACGCTGGTCGGCGAGCGTGGTTTCCAGTTTGCTAAAGAATTCGCGCACGAGGGGGGCAAGGGCTGTGCCGGCAGGTGTTAATCGCAAGGTTTTACCACGCTCAAAGAGCTGCAAGCCCCAAAGTTCCTCCAACTTTTTAAGCTGATGGCTGACCGCACTTTGCGTGATAAATAACTCTTCTGCAGCTGAGGTAAACGTAGCGTGCCGGGTGGCGACCTCAAAGGCGCGTAATGTGGCAGTAGGGGGGAGATCACGCATCTTTTCGTCCTATCAATGAGCTTTAACTCATGTCAGGATAAGCTGGAGCGGAGGTCATTGTCACGACTACAGTGAAATATACAAAGCTTGCGTAGTACGTCAAAGTCCGAAGAGTATCCCCCTGCTTACTCTTTTGAACTCCGTCGGAGGATTTCACTGCGGGTCGTCATATTGCCTTTTACCTCAGTGGATTAAAATTACCTTCAGCATTTATTTTTCAATGTACTGCCATGCGAATGCCTTATACGATGGGCACAAAGCGATCGGATATGTGCCTCTTTTGTCCCAAATTAGCAGGAATGCTATTTCTAAAGGGGAGCGACGAGACGCTGCAGGGGGATGACATCACCACCTACAGATAATAGCGGCGAAGCTCAACACCCAAAGTTGTATATGATGAATATTGGGTGCGAGCTTTTCATTCTATTAACAAGATGAGACGTGTGTGATTTCCCGGTCTTACTTGCTGAGTAAGGCCATCACTCAGTCAGATTCATATTCAAGGCCGCCTTTATTCATCAGCTTACCGGGTATAATAGCAATGGCTTCTTTAGCGGTCGTCATTTTTGCAGTTTGCGCAATATATTCCTTAAAATGAGGGGTCATACGATGGGCCAGATAAGCCACTTCGCTGGCGTAGATTTCATAGAAATACCAGCGGTGATCATTCGCCTTATCGACAGTGGCATACATGGCCAGCACACCGTCTTCTCGTTTAATCGACTGCGCCATTTCGGGTAAAACAGCATCGCGAAAAGCCTGCCCAAACTCTGGTTTCACATCAACGATGACAAAGTTATTTATCGTGTTATCACTTTGCACAATCTTTTTATCAGCCAGGAATTGCGGTATCACCTCAATTCTACGCTTTTGGCTCGTTTCCAGAATATCCGGTGAATTGCGCAAAAATTCTTTATAGCTTGTTGAGTTCAGGTGTCTCTTGTAAGCATCGCTATCAGCATAAATTTCAAATAAATAAATAACAGAAGGGTTTGTTTTCTTTCTGGCTGAATACATCGCAAGGGTGCCTGATTCACCGGTTACCGAAGCAGTAATATTTTTTTCAGCCAGGCTGTCAAAGGCATTCTCTTTATGTTGCTTAATGTCGACTTCAAAAATAGTGAACATGGGTGAAACAAATGCTTTCTGCTCCTGAGCAACAGCAGAACTACTCAGAGCCAGCAAAAGTGATAAAGAAACCCCGGCTTTCATAAACGACCTCTTTTTTCGACTGCATTAAACTTTGTGCTGCTATTCCTGATTAGACGCGTTAACCATGGCCTCATCACAATCCTTACTGGTTGATTCGCAGGGGTGAGAGTCGCGGCGCTTGCTCAGACAGCGGCGGTACGATGCCATCAACCACATGAGGAACGTACGGTGCCTCCAGCGCTGCAATTTCTTCTGGCGATAATGTCAGGTTAAGGGCTTCCACGGCGGTTGACAGGTGTTCTGCTTTAGTGGCACCGATGATTGGCGCAGTAATCACAGATTTAGACAGTACCCATGCAAGCGCAACATGTGCACGAGAGACGCCCCGCTCGGCGGCAATCTGCGCCACAACCTCAACCACTTTCCGGTCCTGCTGTGCAGCATTTTCATACATTTTCAGCGCAAAGGCGTCGTTCTGCGTTCGGGGCGTGGTTTCATTCCAGTCGCGTGTCAGCCGGCCGCGCGCCATCGGACTCCAGGGAATCACACCCACGCCTTGATCTTCACAAAGCGGCAGCATTTCCCGCTCTTCTTCCCGATACAGTAAATTGTATTGCGGTTGCATAGAGACAAACCGCGTCCAGCCGTAACGCTCGGCGACATGCTGCATCTTCGCAAAACGCCAGGCTTCCATTGAGGAGGCGCCGATATAGCGAACTTTCCCGGCTTTCACCAAATCGTGAAGTGCTTCCATGGTTTCTTCAACCGGTGTGCTGTGATCAAAACGGTGAATCTGATACAGATCCACATAATCCATACCTAACCGGGTCAGGCTGTCATCGATGGACTGAAACAGAGATTTTCGCGAGAGAAAACCGGTGTTTGGCGCGTTCCGCCACGGGAAAAAAGCCTTGGTGGCGACGACGATCTCATCCCGATACGCCATATCGCGTAGTGCCCGACCGACAATTTCTTCTGAGCTTCCACCCGAATAAATATTCGCCGTATCAAAGAAATTAATTCCGGCCTCAAGTGCTTGACGTATCAACGGCCGTGAAGCACTTTCATCAAGCGACCAAGGCTGAGGAAGACGTTCTGGTTCGCCGTAACTCATGCATCCCAGACACAGTCGCGATACTTTCAGGCCGCTTCGCCCCAGGTTTACATACTGCATAATCCGCTCCCTACCACGTTATTTAATGAAATTTGTCACGTCTTTTATTGCCAGCTTCCCACTCTTTTCGGGATAAATTCACGGATCTCATATTGAGCGAGACCAGGGTAATAGGGGTCTTCACTCAGGATGTTTTCCAGTTCTTCCCGACTTGCAGATTGCGCAATGATGACCCCTGCTCTTTCGCGGTCCGAATAGGGGCCGATAAGAACAAATATGCCTGCGTTGAAATACCGCTGAAACCAGCTGGCATGGCGCGTGAAAAGCGCTTCATGCTCCACAGCCGTAATATCGTCATTCACCGTAATATTGATGAGATACATTTTTCCGCCTCTTTTTTACACAGCCATTCTTAAAGGAGGGTTCGTTTCTTGAATTGCGGTAATCAGACGTGCGGCGTGATCTCTAGCCATTGCTTTGTGTTCCAGGACTTTAGCTTCATCACGCCCTGCATAGCTGATGCCAAAGGTGTAAACCGGTTCTTGTAAATCCAGATTGCACATCTTTGCGGTGGTTTCAAACGAGGTCATGTATTGCTGAATGTCGTGGCCGAACAAACCTTCAGGGGAGTACAGGCCCTCTGGTGCTCCGGCAGTAAAGGAAATGATCAGCTTTCTACCAGCCAGTTTTGCGGTTGAGCCATGGGCAAAACCGTGGACAAATACCTGGTCAATCCACAACTTCATTAACCCTGGCACTGAATACCAGGAAAAAGGAAACTGCCAGACAACCACATCGGCGTTGATTAAGGCTTCCTGTTCCTGTGCTACGTTGATTTGGTAGTCAGGATAGAGAGCATCAAGAAAGCGAATTTCGGCCCCGGGCAGCGCTCGTGCAATTTCACCCAAAATAGTGGCATTGCCAATGGACTCCTGAAGATTTGGATGACCTGAAACAATCAGTACATTTTGCATTTTTGGCCTGCCTTACAGTGGCTTGTTTTAATTGAAAGTGAGTATAAACCCTCGCGATTATGTTTTTTAGGGCAGTAATAGCTCATGCAATCTTAGCCAATAGCTAATAATATAATTTTGTTTCTTCTTCTGGATGACGCCATGAATAATGTCATTTACAACCAAATCCGTATTTTCCAGAGCATCGCCCGTGAAGGCAGCATCACGGCTGCGGCCAGGAAACTTGAGATAACGCCCCCCTCCGTGAGTAAAGCGTTAAAACTGCTTGAGCAACATATGGGGCATCCACTTTTTGTGCGCACTACGCGGCGTATTGAGCTGACGGATGCCGGGGAACAGCTGTTGCATCAGACATCGCAAGCTGTTCAGTCACTGGAAAGTGCGGTTGAAAGCATTAAAGACTTGAATCAGGAGCCCGCCGGGCTGGTCAGAATTACGTTGTCGCGCTTTGCTTACCTGCTTATTCTCAAGCCCTGTATGGCGGAGTTTTGCCAGAGCTATCCGGGAATACAGTTGGAGATATCGGTGTATGACGGCACCGTGAATATGATTGATGAACGTTTTGATTTGGGCATACGTTTTGGCGATATCCTGGAAGAGAACGTTGTGGCTCGCCAGTTGATGAAACCGTTTCGTGAAGGTTTGTACGCATCACGAGCCTATCTCGCAGAACACGGTACACCCAAACTGCCGACAGACTTGCATCAGCATCAACTCATCGGCTATCGCTTTATCACCAATAACCGCATTCTTCCCCTGAGACTGGAAGATAAAGGAGAGCCATTAACCGTTGAAATGTCCGGACAGCTCATCAGCAATGATATTGATGTTATGGCTGATGGAATACGCAGTGGCATGGGAATTGGCCGATTGTTTGAGCCGGTATATGAATTGCAGCCCGATAAAGAGCAGTTTATCCCGGTGATGATGCCTTACTGGAAAACTTATCCAGCGGTTTATCTCTACTATTTAAAAAATACCGGTAAGGCAAAGCGAGTCAAGGCACTGATCGATTTCTTAATGATGAAAACCAAATAGCGATGGTGTTGACCTGTCTCCACTCTCATGGGACTTGGGTGACCCAACACGCTATCAGATGCCCATAAGGGAGACGCGGTCAGTGAGGGTATTGGGTGTTGAGCTGAAGAGTCGGATAACCTATTCGTCAATCGTCCTGATAACGGACTGTTTTACTGTGCTCATTTAACATGACGATGGCAGTGTAAGTGCGCTGCACCCACGTTAATCCTTACTGCAGAAATTTCTCTCTTTCCCAAAGTTCAAGACGTACAGATTATGTCAGCAAGGCTGACGGTATTACCGCTGCAGCGCGTAGATGTCAGATCGCCGGATGGGGAGTCTGCTATGCCTGAAGGTTGAAGGGCCAAATTATTATGTCTTTCACCCAAGGCATGGAATGCAATGCAATAATGCCTTTTATCCGTAGTTTCAAACCTCAATATTTTCGATACTACCTGAAAATTTAAAAAACCTGCCGTACAACAGTGATGTCTCAAAGTTTTAGACAAGCCTCCTAAAAGAGGGGGGAGTGACATTATGTGAAAGTCTGAATAAATAAGACCTCATGAGATTGTTCAAGTTATAGCATTGCCCTACTGTTAAAGAGTGTTTTAAACCTTAAGGAATGATCATCATGTTTAAGCGTCGCGCTTTAAAAACGATGTTTGCGGCGGTTATCTCTTTCACTGTTCTTGCAGTACCCGTGTTTGCCAATCCCGGTAATGGAGCTAATGGAGAAGGTCAGGGCGGGAATCATCAAGATAGTAGTGGTAATCATGGGAATAAAGGTCAGGGGAACGCCAAATCAAAGGGGGACCATGGGCATCGCAAAAACTATGGTAAACCAGATCATGTCGACGTCGATATCAGCTTCTCTCGTGCTCGCTCTCTGGCTGTGAATCATGGCCTTGTGGGTTATCAGGCGCTTCCTCCAGGTATTGCTAAAAACGTAGCCCGAGGTAAACCATTACCTCCAGGTATTGCAAAGAAAACGCTGCCCACTTCGATGATTAACGAGTTGCCATACTACCCTGGCTACGAATGGCGAGCCGTGGGTGATGATTTAGTGCTGGTTGCGTTAAGTACCGCTATTGTGACTTCTGTTATTAACGGTGTTTTTGATTGACGGCAACTCCTTTAAAAAACGCCGAATTGGGGCTTTTTTATCTACCCAATCAACACCGCAGCTTATTCGTTAAAGCATTCCTGTGTTGCATCCTTCATTGACTCATATTCACGCGCGGAAAATGGTCGATGGGGTAGGCTAAAGATTCACGATGTGTTGCATTCGAGACAGAGCGGAATATAGACATTCATACCGTGACTGCTCCCCGCTGTAAACGGCGAGGCTTCCCACTTCTTAGGCTGCAACCGCCTTTATGACGGACTTACACTGGCCTCGATGGGCAGTAA
>NZ_QZWI01000027.1 GCF_003614975.1 Rahnella bruchi
TCATTTTGTCTGCATCAAGTGCCATATCCTTATCCTTGGTTCATACGGTTGAGTGTAAATACTGTAATTACATACAGCACTCACACCGTACTCTCGGTCCATGAGGAGATCAAAGTAATGATAAGCATTATCATTTGTGTCGTCAATGGCACAAAAATTAACCTAGCTCACTAAAGGAAAAGAAGGATTAAGATGGAATGAAGCCGCGTCTGGAGAATACGAAACATCAGAATGATGACTTACGTAAGTTTTGAAGCAGTGCTTGTAGGAAGAGATTCGTTGAAGGAAACAAAGGAGGACTACCATCACACGCCTGGAGATCTCGATCATCATTAGCGAAGGATATTTTCAGGATTGAGGATTATTAGGGGTATGCGGCTTTTCATGAAACAACCTTCATCATTGAGAGATTGCACGCGAACCCTGGATTGGGATTGAGCTAAGTGATGCGAAGTGAATTCATCCTTCACATCATCTTGTGGCGAACGTGTTGCTCTCTATTTTATTTGCGTGAACTGCGCGGAGCGCCAGTGTAGTTTGGGGGTTAGAAAACATTGCGTCTGCTCGACAGGTTGGTCATTCATCAGGTCGCTGATCACGCTGAAACAATGCATGGCCAGCTCCCGGCAGTCCTGAGCAACGGTATCAATTTTCACGGACAGAGAATCGTAGAGGTAGTGATCGTCAAAACTACACAGATGGATATCGCTTTCCAGCAACTGGTGCTGGCTCATATAACGTAAAACCCCTTCCATTAGACCGCATGAGGCCACGAAAAGCGCTTTTGGCGGACGTCCGAGACGTGCACAGAGCTGCGCGAACATTTCGTATCCGGAACTTGGGTGATAATTTCCGTACAGGATCCAGTCAGGATCCAACGGGACACCTTCCCGTTGCAGCCCCAGCTGGTAACCCGCCAGGCGGTCACGGGTCGGGGAAATCCGCGGCTGACCGCCGAGAAAATAGAATTCATCACGCTGCGTTTGCGCTATCCGCGAGACCAGTTCAGCTGAGGATTCGATGGCTTCGCAGACCACAATCGGCAGTTGCGTGTCCTGCATATGACGGTCGAATAAGACCACGGGTAACTGCTGACTGATTTTGACGTATTCCGCATCATTGAGCATGCTGGACGCCACAATCAGCCCGTCAACCTGACGCTGTATCAGATTGTTGACCACCATGGTTTCCTGACTGGTATTTTCATCCGTACAGGCGATCAGCAGCTGCATCCCGTTTTCGCGACACAGCGTTTCCAGTTCGTTCGAACAGGCGGCAAAACCGTAGTTGGTCATTTCCGGCACCACCAGCCCCAGCGTAAAACTGCGGGTGAGATTGAGTGAACGGGCGTGAATGCTCGGCTGATAATGATGTTCAGCTGCGACGGCGAGTACCCGATCCCTTGTGGGATCGGAGATCCGAAACTTTTTGCTGTGTCCGTTGAGCACCTGGCTGGCAGTCGATTTGGACACGCCAGCCAGTTCGGCTATGC
Source organism: Rahnella bruchi (assembly GCF_003614975.1). Lineage (GTDB taxonomy): Bacteria > Pseudomonadota > Gammaproteobacteria > Enterobacterales > Enterobacteriaceae > Rahnella > Rahnella bruchi. The sequence goes on from NZ_QZWI01000027.1 coordinate 1,493, forward strand.
CACTGATAGTGATGCGTTTGGTCTTTTTCACTGCGCCATATTCTGTTGTCCGGAAAGAAATTTATTCTATCACGCATTCCGCCAACGACCAGTGGCGCAACGTAATCTGCCCGGATCCCCGCAAGATCAATTGTGCCGGTAATACAGGGTAATAGCGTGAGGACATCACCGCTTCGCCGTCATTGATGAAAATCTCCAAACTTGAGGTATCGCTCAACACCGTCAGTTTGCGCAACTGGCCCCGCCAGACGCGATGTTCAGTCAAGCCCGTGCGCCGGTTGTTTCGCGTTAAACGCAGCCATTCCCCTTCGAAACTGAGCGTCATGTCGCCACCAAAATCCGCGCTGAAAGCCTGTTCAGTGACAATTTCCGTCTCGGCTTTTGTGATGTCCAGAGGAGGGCAATCGTCGGCAATCCCATGCCATGCCTGTTCATCACGACGGAGTTGTTGCAGTTCACGTGCCGGTTTTTGCATGATTTTACCCGCCACCAGCGTCAGTTCGCGCGGGGAGGTCATCGTATGCAGCCAGCCGTTTTGTATCGTTGGCTGGAAAAATTCATCGCCGTCTGGGATCCCCATCCAGCCGATCAGCAGGCGTCGCCCGTCATCTGTCTGCGTGGTTTGCGGCGCATAAAATTCGAATCCCAGATCAAGTTCAGTGAATTCGCCGTGTGTAAATTCTGCCTTTTCATAATCCAGCTGCCCGACAAAATAACCCGACTGAAACGTATTCAGATAACGGTCACATTCCGCTGCCAAACCCTGCGGACAGCAGATCAGAATATCGTTATCTGCCAGCCGGAATAAATCCGGACATTCCCACATGTAGCCGAATTCGCCAAGCCCGTGTAATCCTGAACCCGCAATTTCGCCCAGAAGATCCCAGGCTGATAAATCGTCAGCTCGCAGCAATAACACTTTGCCTTTGAGGCTGACATCCTGAGCACCCAGTACCATGTACCAGTGGTTTTCATGGCGCCAGACTTTCGGATCACGCACATGTCCGGTATAGCCTTCCGGCAGATTAAATACTGGCCCGGTTTTATCAAATTCGCCGTCTGCATTCTCGCGCGCCAGACACTGAAATGCCGTACGGCAGCCATCGGGATACTTCACGTTACCGGTGTAAATCAGCGTCAGCTGGCCGTTATCGGTCACGGCTGAGCCTGAATAACAGCCGTGTGACTCGTAGGCTTCTGACGGTGCCAGCGCCAGCGGCTCATGCTGCCAGTGCAGTAAATCTGCCGAGCTCCAGTGCCCCCAGAATTTAGCGCCGTGCGCGCAGGCCAGCGGGTTCCATTGATAGAACAAATGGAAACGACCGTTATGCTGAATAAATCCGTTCGGGTCATTGAGCAGCCCGACCGGCGGTGCGAGATGCCAGCCGGGGCGATAAGGGTCTGCCGCCGCTTTAACCTGACCGGCTACCACGCTGCGCAGTGCTTTTTTTAGCAAGCTGGTTTCTGTCATTTCTTATTCTCCGTGTTGTATTTCAGCAGCAATGACAGCAGGAATGCGCTGCCGAAGGCAATCACTAACCCTATCAGGTAGCTGAGAATTGAGCTGGCCTGCACGATGGCGAGTCCCGGAATACCGGTCAGACCGACGGCCGTCATATTGACGTGCATCGCCACCACCCAGGCACCGCCGAGCGCACCGCCTACCAACGCCGCCAGGAAAGGTTTCATGAAGCGTAAGTTGATGCCGAAAATGGCGGCCTCGGTAATGCCCAGCATGGCGGAAAACGCCGAAGGTACCGCAATGGCTTTAATTTTCGCATCGCGGGTTTTGAAGTAGACCGCCAGACAGGCACCACCCTGTGCAACGTTAGCCATCGACCAGATTGGCAGCAGGAAATTCACGCCGATGTTCGGGTTGCCCAGCAAACCGGCTTCAATCGCATGGAAGCTGTGATGAATACCGGTGATGACGATCACCGAATACAGACCGCCAAATATCAACCCCGCGAACCAGCCGGCATGCGTGATCAGGGTGCTGAGAATAAAGGAGATACCGTCACCGAGCGCGCGACCGGCCGGACCGATGATCAGGAAAGCGATAAAGCCGGAAATAATGACCGTCAGGAAAGGCGTCAAGATTAAATCGAGGGCATCCGGAATGATTTTACGCAGGCGTTTCTCAATGAAACTCATGAACCAGACCGCCAGCAGCACCGGAAATACCGTGCCCTGATAGCCGATCATCGCAATCTCAATACCGAAGAAATTCATGGTATGGAAACCGCTGGCAACGCCCCAGGCGTTAGTTAGCGCCGGATGGGTGAGAATGCCGCCCAGCGTGGCGCCAAGAAACGGATTGCCGCCAAATTCGCGTGCGGCGGTGAAACCAATCAGGATCGGCAGAATGATAAACGCCGCCGAGCTGAACATGTCGAGCATGATAAAAATCGCGCTCTCGGGATTGGCCCAGCCGTAGGTTTTCACCATGCCGAGCAGCCCCATTAGCAGGCCGGAGGCGACAATCGCCGGAATAATCGGCACGAAAATATTCGACAGCACGCGCGCAATACGCTGGAACGGATTCAGCTTTTGCGCCGCAATATCTGCGGCTTCAGATTTGCTCGATTCGGTGATACCGGCCACTTTAATAAACTCGCCGTAGACCTTATTCACCAGCCCGGTACCAAATATGATCTGAATCTGTCCGGCATTGCTAAAGCAGCCTTTAACACCCTCCACCTTTTCGATGGCACTTTTGTTGATCAGGCTGTCGTCCGCTAGCACCAGACGCAGACGTGTGGCGCAGTGTGCCGCGCTGGCAATATTGTCCTTGCCGCCCAACAGCGGAAGCAATTCAGTCGCGATTGCATTGATATTCATAGCATCCCTTAATTTTCTTTATCGCCCGGTCAGGCCGGGCGTTTGTTTTAAATCAAACCCTGCCGTTTAGAACCAGGTTTCCATTTGGATACCGAAGTTCCACTGTCCGCCCGCTGTGAATCCGTCGGTACCAAATGAGTCACTGGATGAATAGCTGTCGAGCTCTTTGCTCCAGTCCATATACGTGGCGAAGAAGCGGATTTCCGGGCGACTCAGCATGTCGCTGATATCCCCCACCTTGAAGGTCGGCGCGAAGGTCAGTTTGTAGAAACCGCCTTTCACTTGGTTGTAATCGCTGTAACCCTGTGGATTGAGATCCATAAACTGATAACTGCCTTCATACGCCAGTTCGAAGTTCTCGGTAATTTGCTGGATCAGACGGGTATTGAACGTCAGCCATTTATAGTCGTCGCCCGAGACGTAGCGGTCTTTGCTCTGCTGTGCCAGAACCGCCGGGGCGATACTCCAGTTTTTGCTGATCGGCGTGATGCCATATGTTGCCAGACGCAGCGTACTCGCATCGTCAGTCAGACGTCCGTCAGAGCCCAGCGCTTTCACTTCTGCTCCCAGTCCGTGTCCGTAAAGCAAGGCTGTTTTCGATGTCCCTTCGCGCAGGCCGTAGAAACTGTCACCGTGATACGCCAGCAACGTGTGGAAGCCGGTGTCCGCCGCGGTGCTGATCCCCCGGTTGCCGGTATTTTCACGATCCTGATTATTTTTGGCACGCAGGCCGCTCAGCATCCACTGGAATGGACCGGCATAGTTGTTGGCCGTGACAATGTAGTTTTCGATGCGGGTGTCGTCGTTATTGTCGTCTTTCAGATCGTCAAAGTTTCTTCCGTAAAGCGAGAAGTTACTTTTCAGGTTATCGCCCCATTTGACGCCGTAGATCCCGCCACCGGTACCCGCCAGGAAGATGATGTCGGAATCCAGCCAGTGAATGTCGAAATTATCCCGGTCAAAGCGTTTACCCGCCCAAAGGGTGGAATCTTTCCAGACCCCGGTGAACGTCGGCAGTGAACCCAGCTCGACAAACGCCTGACGGATATTTAAGTCGCTGGTCGCGCCGGTCCAGTCGTTGTAGCTGCGCTGACCATCAGCCAGCATGACTTTGTAGCGGGAGGTCGCACCGCTGGCCATCGTCTGGTTGTGCTCCAGATTCAGTTCGACGTAGGTGTTATTTTCGTTACCCAGACGCCCGACTGCACCGCCTGTTTGTCCGGCTGGGGTGACGTACGGGCCACTTTCCGTTGAGGTGCCAGAATCGTTCATGATCACGCCAGAACGGGCATAACCACTAAATTTAAACCCGCTGTTATCACTGCTGTTGCTTTTGGCATTGCTGGCTAACGTTTCGGTGCGTTTAGCCACATCGGCAGTTTGCTGCTGGGTGATTTCAGCCGTCTTCGCCACCTGACGGGTTTGCTGTTCGTTGCTGGCGGTGCGTGTCTCGAGTTGTTTAACCTGCTGTTCTGCCTGCGTAGCACGGGCTTCGGCCTTAGCGGCTCGGCTTTCGGCGAGTTGTAGTCGTTTTTCCATCGCCGCAAAGCGGGCTTCAATAGCACTGGAAGAAAGATCGGCCCCCTGAGCCGCAGAAGAAAGAATAAGTCCAATAGCAACAGCAAGATAGCGAGGTTTCATCATCATTTTTATCCCTTCAGAGGAAGTTTAATTATTATGGGAAAACCATTTTGCTAAATTGCTGAACTGGTTTTCCTGGGCACAATAAACACTCGTTATGTATTTACGCAACGAAGTTCGGCAGTCATGTGCAGGATTTGTGATCTTGCTGGCAATTCCCTCTCGTATCATGAAAATTGATTTGCTCTTGATTAGCTAAACCGGTTCTTCTATTTTATTGACAGACGATTTATCAGGATTTTAAAAGGGAATGACGATGAATAACCGGGTTTGGGTACTTGGCGATGCCGTGGTGGATTTGATCCCTGAGCAGGATGGTCGCTTATTAAAATGTCCGGGCGGAGCACCGGCAAACGTTGCCGTCGGTGTCCGCCGTCTGGGAGGCGAGAGCGCCTTTATCGGGCGGGTGGGGGATGACCCTTTCGGGAAGTTCCTGATGAAAACGCTCAGCGATGAAGGGGTAAATACCGGCTGCATGACGGCTGACCCGCATCACCGCACCTCCACGGTGGTGGTGGAAAACGATGCTGACGGCGAACGTTCCTTCACGTTTATGGTGCGTCCAGGGGCCGATTTATTTCTGCAGACTACCGATATTCCGGCTTTTAACGCCGGCGAGTTTTTGCATTTGTGCTCGATTGCATTATCCGCAGAGCCTTCCCGCTCTTCGGCTTTTCTGGCAATGGCGAAGATGAAAGCGGCAGGCGGTTGTGTCTGTTTTGATCCCAATATCCGGCACGACCTGTGGTCTGATGAAAAGCAGCTGCGTGATAATCTTGCCCGCGCGTTGTCGCTGGCGGACGTGATAAAGGTTTCAGAGGATGAGCTGGAATTTCTGAGCGGAGAAGCGCTGTTGTCAGAGGGGATGCTGCGCCTGTGTGACCTTTATAATCCTGAACTGTTGCTGATCACGCAGGGGAAAAAGGGCGTTTCGGTCTACCGGAAGAAAAATTTAAGCCTGCAACACTTTCCGGCACCCGAAGTGCGGGTAGTGGATACTACGGGTGCAGGGGATGCCTTTGTCGCCGGTCTGCTGGCCGGACTGGCGCAACACTGGCCGCTGACGTCGGACAGCGTCTGGCAGCACGTCATTCATCAGGCGCTGGCGTGCGGGGCGCTAGCCACCACCGCGAGAGGCGCAATGACCGCATTGCCCGACAGCGCGACCTTAAAGGCATTTTCCTCTCAGGTTTGATCGGAATAGATTTACTCCCTGACCCTTTTTTTGTGTAGGATCAGCGGAGTCAATTTTGCCGGACGGGAGAGTTATGGCTTCGCTGAAAGAAGTAGCACAACTGGCTGCGGTGTCGCTGATGACAGTGTCCCGCGCCATTAACGAACCGCAGCGGCTAAAGCCCGAAACGCTGGCACGTGTTCAGACAGCGATCAGCGCCCTGAATTATGTGCCCGATTTCTCTGCGCGCAAAATGCGAGGCCGCAGCACCAAAGCTTCGACTCTCGGTGTGCTGGCGCTTGATACCGCCACCACGCCCTTTTCCGTTGAACTCCTGCTCTCGATAGAACTGACAGCGCGTGAATTTGGCTGGAGCAGTTTTCTGGTCAATATCACCTCGCAGGAAGACGGCGAGCGGGCCGTCAGTCAGCTGCTGTCCCAGCGTCCGGACGGCATAATTTTTACGACGATTGGCCTGCGCGAAGTGCTAATCCCGGACCGTCTGCTGGAAAAAAATTTGGTGCTGGCTAATTGTCTGAGCCGTGAACACACGCTGCCGGGCTACATTCCTGATGATTTTGACGGACAGTATCAGGCGATGAAGGCTCTGATACAGAAAGGTTACCGGCGTCCGCTGTGCTTTTATTTACCTGACTCGATACCTGCCGGAATTTGCAGAAGGGCAGGCGCGGAAGCGGCATGGCAGGAAGCCGGACTGTCAGCGGGTGAACTGCGTCAGTTTCACATGGCGTCGGGTGACGAGCATTACCGCGATGTGGTGGCTCTGCTTAATGAATTTACCCCGCACGATAAGGCAGATTTTGACGTGCTGGTGTGTGGCAATGATCGTATTGCCTTCCTGGCCTATCAGGTATTGTTAGCCAAAGGCATCTCCATCCCGCAGCAGGTGGCGGTACTCGGATACGACAACATGGTTGGCATTGGCGATCTGTTCCAGCCGCCGCTGACCACGGTACAGTTACCGCACCGCGAGATTGGCCGCGAGGCCGTGCTGCATCTTATTGAACAGCGCCCGAACAGCGGCGTGATACAGATTTCCTCCCCGCTGCTTGAGCGCGCCTCGTTGTAATCTTATTCGGTGCTAAGCCGCCAGATGTCACCCTGACTGAACATCGCCTGTCCTTTTTCGGCAAAGAGAGAGAGGACGTGCTGATCCTGCTGCGGATAGATCCGGCTGCTGAGCGTTTTCTCCCCCAGATTAACAAACACTTCCGCAGAAGAGCGGTCAATAAAGACGCGCAGCTCCAGCAGATTGCCTTGCGGCAACGCGACACTGCGGCTGTCCTGAATTCTGTAGGCTGGATAATCGCGGTTCAGACAAAGTCTGTGTGTCTGGTTGTCCACAAATACGGAAAGACCGTCGCCGAGCGTGATGCCAAAGCGTTCCGCATCCGTTTGGCTGAGATCCCATTGCACGATAATTTCCGTCGCCTGAGCATTTTCAGAAAGCCGCTGCACGCTGTTTTTCAGCAGGCAGGGCGCCAGCGGACGGTGCTCCCGGCGAAGGGTACAGACTTCCTCAACCGGCAACATGCTAACTTTTCCGCCGCATAACCTCAGTTCCCGTGGGAGAGTAAGGCAGCCAGCCCAGCCTTCCTGTTTGGATGGCATGATCGATTCCCACATGTCCATCCACGCGATAATAATCCGGCGTCCGTCAGCGGCGGTGAAAGACTGTGGGGCATAAAAATCGTGCCCGTGATCCAGTTCCACAAAGCCCTGCGTAATGCTGAAATCCTGACCCGGCTTCCAGTGACCCCGCAGGTAACCGCTCTGGAACACGTTCTGATAATCATGGCCTTGAGCGCGGATCCCCTGCGGCGAGCACATCAATATATTGTCTTCGCCCAGTGGGAAGAAATCCGGACATTCCCACATGTAACCTGTAGCGGCGTTTGCTTTGGCGAGAACGCGGTCCAACGTCCAGTGGTGCAAACTGTCTCCTTTATAGAGCAACACCTGACCACGATCGCAGTCATCACGGGCACCCACGACCATCCACCAATGGCCCTGTTCCTGCCACACCTTCGGGTCACGAAAGTGCATGATATTTTCCGGTGGTGTCAGCACCACCCCCTGTTTGGTAAAACGAATGCCGTCCTCACTGGTCGCCAGACACTGGACTTCACGGATGGCGCTGTCATTGCCTTCGCCACTGAGCCAGACGTGGCCGGTGTAAATCAGGCTGAGTATGCCGTTGTCATCGACCGCACTGCCAGAGAAGCAGCCGTCGCGATCGAATTCTTCCCCCGGTGCCAGCGCTACAGGCTGATGTTGCCATCTCACCATATCTTTGCTGGTAGCGTGACCCCAGTGCATCGGCCCCCAGTTTTCACTGAACGGGTGGTGCTGATAAAACGCGTGGTAAACGCCCTGATGATAAATCAGCCCGTTCGGGTCATTCATCCAGCCCGCTGGTGGCGCGAGGTGAAAGGTCGGATAAAAGACGTTGCCGCGCAGAGTTTCTGCCTGCTCTAACGCCTGTTGTGCGCGTTCCAGTCTTGTGTTCATACAATCTCACTTTTATTCAGAAGTATAGGTTTTGACGTCGTGGAAGGGGGTGCCTGGCTTTTTTCGCCGGTCAGCAGGTAAACGGACAGGAGGGTGAGCACCAGGACCAGCATCCCCATAAACATATAGGTGTCAGCGAAGCCCAGCAGGTCATAACCGTGCCCGGCCAGCGGCGACAGCACGCTGGCGCAGACCTGCGTAATGAACTGGAACCCCACCAGATAAAGTGTGGCGGAAAGGCGTGGGTCAAAGCGGGTGGTAATGTATTTAAACATCGCAATCAGCAGGATCGGGAGCTCAACGGCGTGCAGCAATTTCATGCAGGAAATCGTGACTGCATCCGCTGCGAGGCCGGAACCAAAAACGCGCAGCGCCATGATCATCCCGCTCAGCAGCAATCCATTTTTTGCCCCGATTTTGTTGACGACAAATGGCGCGAGGAACATCCCGCCGGCTTCCAGGAATACCTGGAAGGAGTTGAGAAAACCGTACATTTCGTTGCCGTGCCGGACGTCTGAAAACAGCGAGGCGAAATACACCGGGAATTGCTGGTCGTAAACGTTGTAAACGCTGACGCCGGTCACAAACACGATCAGTGCCCAGAATCGCGGCAGGCGGAACAGGGTTATGGCGTCACTTAACGTCAGTTTGCTGGATTTGCCGTATTCCAACTGGCTCAGGGCATCCGTTTTCACTTCGCGAAGCAGCCACAGCAGCCACAAGAAAATGACCGCAGAACAGGACGCCATCCAGAAGTTGAGGTTGGGATTGAGGTTAAACAGCATTCCCGCAAAGAAGGTTGCGACGGCCCAGCCAAGTGATCCCCACATTCTGGCTTTACCGAACTCAAATCCCAGGATCCGGCTGACGCGCTCGGTGTAAGACTCCAGCGCGCCGATCCCGGCAAAGAATGTCGCGCCGACATAAACGCCGCCCGCCACGGCACCCGCCAGAATACTGACCTGCAAGAGCGGCGCAAAAACGAAAATAAAGAAAGGACCGCTGATGAGTAACAGCAAACCCAGGGCCCAGAGCAGGTTTTTACGCAGCCCCAGTTTGTCCTGAATAAAACCGTAAAGGGGCTGCGCGCAAAGGGCGGTCAGCGCCACTGCGGAAAAAAACAAACCGGTTTCGGTGCCTTTCAGCCCGACTTTCTGACTGAGCCAGAGCGAGATAAGCGAAAAGGCGGAAGACCAGGTGTAGAAAAAAGAAAAAAGTAATCCACTCAGTAATGCGTAGTGACTTCGTTGACTGTTTTTCATGGCATGTCCGGATTTAAATCGTCAGAAGAAGTCATATTGTTAACGTTAACATGTGGTTTTTCAAAAATTCAATAATCGAGAATCATGATGTTAATCACGAATGTTAACGTTAACATTGCAAAGGTGTGATATTCATCGCATTTTTGTCGCCTCAAGCGCTTTCGTCCTCCTTCAAGACTTGGGGATATTTTGAAATATAAAGAGTCAGAGGGTATGGCTAGAGATAGGGGGGCATCAGCTCATACAGGGATGTATTGCGAGCCAATATCTGACAGTTGGTTTGGGTATTTACGCATAGTCTTATAATACCCAAAACGGAGACAGACAGATAGGCGCGCATCTCGTGCTAATAAATGAGAGGGGTTAAGTATGGTTCAATCGCCCATTATCAATAAATCATCAACAGCCATTAATACTCTTTTGCTGATGGCTATTAATGTTAACTCGCTCAAATTTTTTTTCTTAAAGTTGAATAATATCCATCCCTCAATATTTAGCCGTAGCCATACTGCCGATAATATTCTTAATTCATTATCTTTCTAACTTAACCACAACAAAATAACAATTAATCACCTATGAAAAAAACGACAACTCCAACCTTACATGACGGCGTGTTTAAACAGTTTCTCACACACCCTGAAACCGCCCGTGATTTCCTGGATATACACCTTCCCCCAGCACTGCGCAAATTGTGCGACCTTGACACCCTCCAACTGGCGTCAGGCTCTTTTATTGAAGATGACCTGCGTCCTTATTATTCAGATGTGCTTTACTCGCTGAAGACAGACTGTGGGCAAGGTTATGTTTATTGTTTGATCGAACATCAGAGTACTCCCGATAAGCATATGGCATTCAGGATGATGAGATACACGATAGCAGCTATGCAGCGCCACCTCGATGCCGGCCATAAAACGCTGCCGTTGGTTATCCCGGTGCTCTTCTATCAGGGAAAAGTGAGCCCTTACCCCTATTCAATGAACTGGCATGATGAATTTGAAACACCTGTACATGCCCGTAAGGTTTATAGCGAATCTTTTCCATTGGTAGATATCACCATCATTCCGGATGACGAAATCATGCAACATCGCCGTATTGCGGTACTCGAGTTGCTGCAAAAACATATCCGTCAGCGCGATATGGCTGAACTACTGGACCAGTTAGTCACATTGTTGACCTGTGGAAACACGACACCTGAACAGCTACAATCAGTGATAAACTACATGATTCAAGCTGGGGAAACCCGTGACACTGCAGCTCTGATTAATACGTTGGCATCACGCGTGCCGCAACATGAGGAATCTCTTATGACAATCGCTGAACAACTGCGCCTTGAGGGTTTTCTAAAAGGACGCCAGGAAGCACAGCTGGAAGCTCATCAAGAAGGCAAGCTCGAAGGCAGGCTTGAGGGAACAGTTGAAGTGGCCAATCGCTTGTTAAAGATGGGGATGGATCGGTTGGCTGTACTCAAGGTGACCGGCTTGAGTGAAAAGGATTTAAATCAGAACACGCTGTAATACTGCGAAAGGCTGGGCTATGCCCGGCCTTAATGTTTTATATTGAGCGGCGTTCGAGAATGATGTAAGTGCACTCCTTCGAAGTTTTTCCATTTCCTTCGTGTGCATATTTAAAAATTAACCGTCTCAAGAAGTTTTTTAACCACCGTTGATACTCAAATTGTTCTAAAGAATTCGTTGGCATTGTGTATGCCGCAATATGAGGGGCTCTAATGACAATCGCTGAACAACTGCGCCTTGAGGGTTTTCTAAAAGGGCGTCAGGAAGCACGACTGGAAGCACGACTGAAAGCACATCAAGAAGGCAAGCTTGAAGGCAAGCTTGAAGGCAAGCTTGAAGGCAAGCTTGAAGGCAGGATCGCAGGAAAACTTGAAGTGGCTGAAAATTTGTTACGAATGGGAATGGACCGAGCAGTTGTGCTTAATGTCACCGGCGTGAATGAAGCGGATTTAAAACCGTAACACAATAAAAAGCACGACTCTGTTACTCCGATTAACCAGCTCAATCTGAAATTTATTAATTCTGATCGATAAATTAGAACTTATTTCACTTACCTCCAGATTGCCTAATTAACACCCCCAAATTTTCTCTTTGTATTTTCGGGAAGGCATTCATCATTACAGTGATTGTTTCTGAATGGAGGAGGATTTGTGGGAGGCGTCAGCGTTAATTTTAAGGCAGATTGAAAGTTCTGGAACATTATGCATTTTTGCATTTCCGGAAATGCAATCGTGCTTATGCCGACAAAAATGCTATTTAACTTCTCGTCAAATTGGCGTAGACCGATTTCGCAGCCGGATATAGCGAGGACGTCCATTGATAAAGACATGGCTTTTAATGAATCTGGCTAGTGATATATCAACATAAATCAGCGCTATATTTATATTTGCGCCTGTAAACGTCAATTTCTAAGTGATCTTGATCACAAATAATTTGGCGTAGCACGATCGTGAATATATGTGCCTTTCTTGCTCTCACCCCGCCGGACAGTTCTGCTTATTGTGACGACTGAACGATTTTCTGATGTCCGTTGCTGTATTCCACTTTCCGGAGAAAAAAATGTCGTCATCTGATGTGGTAAAAATGGCTGATAACCCGCCTCAAAACACCAAAGTCATGAACCTGTTTGTGTCTTTTGCTGCTGCGATGGCGGGGCTTTTATTTGGTCTCGATATTGGCGTGATTTCTGGTGCACTTCCTTTTATCACCGATCATTTTGTGCTGAGCAGTAGACTGCAGGAATGGGTTGTCAGCATCATGATGCTTGGAGCGGCGTTTGGTGCGCTGGCTAATGGCTGGCTCTCTTTCAGGCTGGGCCGCAAATACAGTCTGATGGCGGCAGCGCTATTATTTATTCTCGGTTCTTTAGGATCGGCGTTTGCCTCCAGCGTCGAAATCTTGATGATTTCTCGACTGGTCCTCGGATTTGCAGTCGGTATTGCCTCCTATACCGCACCACTCTATCTGTCGGAAATGGCGTCAGAAACCATCCGTGGCAAGATGATAGCTATGTATCAACTGATGGTGACGTTGGGTATTTTGGTGGCCTTTTTATCAGATACCGCATTCAGCAGCAGTGGTGATTGGCGAGCGATGCTTGGCGTGCTGGCGATTCCAGCGTTTGTTTTGATGGTGGCTGTGTGCTTTTTACCTAACAGCCCACGCTGGCTGGCTGCTAAAGGAAAGCATGTTGAGGCCGAGCGCGTGCTGAGAATGCTGCGTGATACCTCAGAAAAGGCTCGGCAGGAGCTGAATGAAATACGTGAAAGCCTGAAGCTGAAACAGGGCGGCTGGGCATTATTTAAAGCCAATAGCAACGTGCGCCGTGCCGTCGGCTTAGGCATGCTATTGCAAGCGATGCAGCAGTTTACCGGGATGAATATCATCATGTATTACGCGCCAAAGATTTTTAATCTGGCGGGATTTACCAGTACACGTCAGCAAATGGTCGCCACGATTATTGTGGGCCTGACCTTTGTGTTGGCGACGTTTATCGCAATTAGTATGGTCGATAAAGCCGGGCGTAAACCTGCGCTGAAAATTGGATTTTCTGTGATCGCACTCGGCACGCTGGTGCTGGGATATTGCCTTCAGCAGTTCAACCTGGGCACGGCCGGTGCCGGACTCTCCTGGCTATCCGTCGGGATGACCATGATGTGCATTGCCGGTTATGCCATGAGTGCTGCGCCCGTAGTGTGGATCTTGTGTTCCGAAATCCAGCCATTAAAAAGCCGTGATTTTGGTATTACCTGCTCGACGACCACTAACTGGATTTCAAACATGATTATCGGCGCGACCTTCTTGACGTTGATGGACAATATCGGTGCAGCAGGGACATTCTGGCTGTATACAGCGCTGAACATAGTCTTTGTCGTGATCACTTTCTTCCTGATACCGGAAACGAAGAATGTCACGCTTGAGCAAATTGAAAAAAATCTTATGGCGGGGAAAAAACTGCGAGATATAGGGCAATAATTACATCCTCTACACAGAGGAGATGTGACAACTATTTGTGAACATATGCTGTGAGATTGATAAAAAAACACAAATTAACAACCGTTCACTGATATGGGAATTATGTGAGTTCATTATCTAAACGGGATGACGGTACGCATCGGTATTATTTAAGGAACAGACCAAAGTAATGAGTACTGAATAATTTATACCTGCCTTAGGACGGCAAATGGTGACGGACGAGTTATCAGCGGCTTAAAGGATTGCAGATCAATATCTCATTATGCTAGTCGAATTTTGCGAAGAAAAACTGTTCCCGATAAAATGAGCGTACAACAACAGTGTTGTCGAGCGTGGAAACTCGAATACCTACCTGGCATCCTTCCAGGAGTACACAAAATGAGCAATCACTATTCAGCATATAAGAGACGTCTAATCGGATTAACACCACATGAAACTCCTCCTGTCAGGGAGTTAATCGATCGTTCACGCGTGCTGGTTAACGCCATACTTGAACGCCCAGATGAAGCAGGACCCAATTTCGTTATGCTTCTAATCCTTGCCGATCAGCTCCAGATGTTGGAGAACAGTTTCGAAGATGAAGAAGTCCGGCAACTTAGAGATGATAAAAGCTCGTAAATCATTCGTTTATTTAGAACTGCCCACAGCATCGTTTCGATGCTGTGGGATTACTACCGATATTAAGGTACTCTAAATTTCTGTTTCAAATTTGAAGTTTCATTTATTATTATGAGCAGCGAATCCAAATGCTACATACGCATTGGGATGCTGGAATACTTAAAGTATTGCTCCCATATTTATAAAATCATTCATAATTGCATGGTCGCTGGCCACGTTCATACAATGTTCTCTAATTTACATCAGCTAGACAATCACTGTTGAGAGTAATACCCTTTTGATAAAGAAGTTTTTTACTCATTAATAATGGACCAATATTAGCGGGTTTAGTGGAACGCCTGATAGTGAGAGAACTCCTTAACTACTACCTATGATAATATTGCTTAATGCATTTTCCTTTGGGTGATGTTCGCGTTAATTTAATTCATAATATAAATATGATACTTCAAATTGATCGTTAAAACTAAATAGTCCCGAGAACTTAAATGTATAGCCATCTAAAATAAGAAAGACTGTTTGCAAATTAACATATCTATATAAAATCATTTTATAAGCTCATTTTAATAGATATAGATAATTCATGGGCATTTGGTTGTATCATAAACCTTCTTCGACCAAGAACCAAAATGGCTCTGCGTTGAACAGCTCTTCGATACAGTTAGATAGCATGCTCACTTTGGTGCAGGTTCAAATTTAGGAGGATGGATGGGATTTTTCTGGGTGAACATTGGTGGCAGTTATAAAGAGGTGAAAGAGCAAAATTCCCTCTGGGCTCCGCAGTATGGCATGAACAAAAATGCTAAAAAATTTAGGAATGCTTCATGGGAGACTATGAAGGACGTGAAAGCAGGAGACATTATTTTCTGTAATAAGGATAGAGCGATCGTTTATGTCGCTACAGCTAAGGCTGATTCTGCACCGGCACCGCGTCCAGAAAACCGATCTTTTGATAAATGGGAACGCGAAGGTACTCGAGTAGATGTTAATTTAACCGTTTTAGAGCATCCGATAGATGTATCGCAGTTTAGCGAGACGTTTAGGACGGCTTACAATGAATCCTGCAGGCCAGCAGTTTTTGCTGAGGGGGGTTCATGCACCCAAACGTATTTGTGTGAAATACCTGAAGAAGCAGCAAAAATGATAGCTAGCTTCATTAGTGAAAACATATCGATAGATTTCAGTAACGAGAAAGCTCAGGTTAAAGAAGCGACTGGGAGCACCAAAGAATCCGTCATACAGGCTCGTGTTGGTCATGGGCCATACCGAGATAAATTATTTAAGAAATGGCACGGAAAGTGTGCAGTAACTGGAATAGCGGTTAAGTCAATTTTGACGGCTTCACACATTGTTTCGTGGTCAATTTCTAATGAAAAAGAGAAAGTTGACCCGGACAATGGTTTCCTTCTTATTCCTAACTTAGACAAATTATTCGACCGTGGTTTGATCAGTTTTGATGATAATGGGTGTTTATTGTACAAAAACGAGCAAGAGGATTTGCTACGTCAACTTAAAATCCCTTTGGATGCAAAAATTAATGGATTGTTTGAAGGAAATAAAAAGTATCTTAAACGGCATCGAATTCTCTTCAAATTCGACCCTAAGTAGCGAGTGTTTCTGGATTAATTAACTCCTTTTATCATTGTTTTATTTGACTCATTCCTCTGTGAAGAAGGGGCGCAAAGTTGCAGGGTGAGGTAATGGTTGGAATGCCAGATACCTTACCCGTAAGCTCAACATGTTTTTGGGTTATGTTAAGTGCGTGAAAATTTCAGCCAGGAGAGCAGTAATCACTTTTACACAGGTCATCTTGGACAAGGAGATAGTTGAGTTTTAACGAAGGAAGGGAAGGCGGGCTATCTCATGTGTATTTATAAAATGAGCACTTAGAGCAGGGGCATTTAAGGAGAAACAATCATACCGTGGGCACAATTAGGGGCAATTCCGATATGGGTGACGGTTGGTCATGATGATTTATCGCCATAGGCAAGTCATATGATAAAGGTTTTATTTCATTATAATCATAACGTTATGTTAATTTTCTCGCGTTCAATCCCGTATGTGGCTGTTTATACCTAGTATCTATGTGGTTTATCCTTGTTCTTTTGCCCGTTCCTTCATTGGACTTTACTACGATCCCAAGTAGGAGGCTTTTAAAATAAAAGGCTCAACTAGCACACCCGCTACCTGTAAGCCTCACCATTACTCTCACACTTGTTCAAAATAAGGGCTGTTTTCCCCCTAAGCTGGTCACTAACTTCCGTGACGTTGTCATGAAAGGGATTGAGTAAGTAATGTGTAATCCAAAGCCATTTTTTCCTAGGTAATAATATTGGCTACTTAACTTCTTTCACAGCCTAAAGTTTCTTATAGGAGTAAAATCTTCAGAGAGCAAAATATGTTAGTTAATAGAAAGTTTGGCGAGTTGAAAAACGGCGAACACGTTCAAAGGACCATAAAAAAAGCACTTTTAACGCCGCTGATATTCAGACGTTCTGTGAAGGGGCAGCGTGATCTCCACACTCGCAGTCATTCCTGCGGCCAGACTGACTCCTGACGGGACGTTGTCTATATGGATCCGTACCGGAATGCGCTGAGCCAGACGCACCCAGTTAAAGGTGGGTTCGACGTTGGGAAGACCGAGCGTTCCGGGTGAATCATTGGTGTCATCAATGCCCCGACCCAGACTTTCAACGTGGCCGGATAACGTCTGGTTGAATCCCATTAACGCAATCTTAGCGGGGGCTCCGGGCCGTATATATTGCAATTTCGTTTCTTCAAAATATCCGACAACCCAGAAGCTTGCTGCATCCAGCACAGCAACTTTAGTGACTCCGGCTGTGGCATAGTCTCCCGGCTCCAGACGTAAATTCGTGACATAGCCATCGACAGGTGCCCGGACAGTGGCATGTTCGAGATTGAGCCGGGCAAGTTCAAGTGTGGCTAAAGCGCCCTGATAAGTGGCCAGTGCAACACTTGCGGCACCGCTGGTTTGTTGCAAATCCTCCTTCGAAATAACGCCTGAAAGCTGGTTACGCCGCCGTGCGGAGTCCTGACGGACCAACATATCGTGTCGTTTGGCTTCAACGTCGGCCTGCGCGGAAGCCACAGCCAACTGCAACCATTGCGGGTTGATGGAATACAACACATCGCCACGGTGGACAAACTGATTGTCATGAACTGACACGGTGATCACCGGTCCCGACACATCCGGCGCAATTTGCACGACGTTGGCGCGTACCCGCCCGTCACGGGTCCAGGGCGTCTGTGCATTTTTTTTCATCATGGTCACTGCAATGACAATGGCAATTCCCGCCACAATGAGTGTCAGCGCGTAGCGCCCCGTTGATTTCAGGAAGGACTTCATTTTTACAATCCCATAGCGTTCAGACCCTGTTTGAGCAGGGCAAAGAGAATTAAGAAAGCGGCCACATTTACCAGCGGACGGCCGGGTAAAGCGCGGTAAGTTGAGCTAAAGGCCAGAAACCGCAGCAGGATCAGCAGACACAAGAAATCCCCCGAGGCGATAACCAGCAAACCGGGCAGCAGCACACCGCCAAAATTGAAATCAGTAATCATCATTTCTCCCGCCCTCTGGCAGACCCAAAGCAAACCGAAGATCGATAAGAAGCCCGGCAAGGGCGACAGCGCGTTCGTCAGCCGCTGATAAAGCCAGCTTCATCAGGTCCCCGATGTGTTTTTGCACAGCGATGTTCAGTGAAGTATCGGTTTGATTCTTGTTTTCCAGATACCGGGCCATCAGGGAGAACAAGCCCTGCAATGACACTCGGGTTTCATCAGCAGCCTGTTTGTGTAAACGGTGCAGCTGATTGAGAACATGACCGGTGCGCAGGGATTGCAAAATTCCGAAAGGCGCATGATTTAGCGAACCGGCCGCGCCGGGTAACCGGGTGAGCAGTAAGGCGGTCCGGTCAGCCATAAGGTTTATCCATAAGGTTTCATCGGCCGCCGGTCTGAGTGCTTTGCGTCTGGCGTCCCGGCGACTCAGCGTAAGCAGTCGTCTGATGGCCGCCTGAGCCTGCACCGTCTGCAGCAGGCTCATTGTGATGACGCTAAAGCCGGTGGCGTTAAATAACGCAACGGAGGTATTGAGCGAAGCGGCAAAATCACCCTGATAGGCAGACCCCAGATCGCATAAAATCGGCAGCGTTAAGGTGATGCCCATCGCCAGAAAAGTTGTCGGTGGCCTGGCCTGTAAGGAACCGGCAAAGATGAAGACGGGCGCTAATACGGCGACCAGAACAGGGAAATCTGAGACCTGAGGAAGAAGGGCAAAGCTGTAGACCAGACTGATTAACACGCCATAAAACGATCCGAGAATATATTTCATAATGTGCGGAGCGGGCGTGTCGAAACTGCTGAACAGCGTACAGCAGACCCCGAGAACAGATACCGCCGTCGCGCCGTCCGGCCAGGCCGAGTAAATCCACACCAGACATCCGGTGACGATGGTCAGAAATGCCCCGAAAGTGGAACGGGCGGCCATCATGTGATCACGATGAAAGATATACCCTTTTGCCGTTTCAGTAGCCGGTTTTTCATCACTCTGTGCGACCGGATATTCGCGCATTTCCGGGCGTAAAAGCTGATTGCATTCGTGCAGTATTTCGAGGGCTTCTGACAAATGGCGGGTCAGATTGGCGTAAATTCTGTCATCAATCCTCAGCGCGCTCGCAGTAAGGTCGGTTTTTAGTCCGTGAGATCGCGAGATGAGATTTGGGTAAGACTGACGGCGCGGAAGTTCGTCCTCACCGTCCAGCGAGTTTCGTACATCTTCCAATAAGATGCGCAACGATTCAGGGACGTTTTTGCCACCAGCGTTAAGGTATCCAATGTGATCAGTCAGTTCAGCAGTCACCAACACAAGGCGGGCGAGCCGGTCATGGATCATCTTCCGGTGCCTGCGGCGCGTTAGGCTATTAGCGAAATCGTAGGGCAGGTGGGTCCCCATCCCCTGCAATAGCTGAAGCGTGGTTGCCAGCCGCCAGGCTCCGCTATCCTGATGTGGCGTGCCGCGTAATGCTGCTGCTACCGAGTGACGGGCATCGCTCATCATCCCGGACATCTTTTTGTTAAATAACCCGGTGATCCTTTTGGGTGCAACATAACGATGGATGAGCGTGGCGCACAGAATTCCAATTGAGACTTCCTGTACGCGCACGATGGCCGTGTCAAAAATCGCGCCGGGATCGGATAAGGCGGGAAATCCGATAAGGCTCGCGGTGTATCCCGCCAGTACAAAAGCATAGGCGCGGGGGGTGCGGTCGATCAGTGAGAAATAAAGACAAAACGCTATCCATGCAGAGAGCGCGATGCTGCACAGAACCGGACTGTTCACAAAATTTGGAACGATGGCGACGGTCGCCGCTGCACCGATTGTTGTTCCGGCCAGACGATACACACCACGACTGAGCGATGCACCGACCGAGGTTTGGGAAACGATATAGACCGTGACAATCGACCACGAAGGTCGGGCCAGCCCAATGCGCAGCGCAATGTAATAAGCCAGCATGGCGGCGGCAAAACTTTTGATGGAAAACAATATGGCACTGACGTCCTCAGGCAGTGCAGTGCGTAACACAAAAGTCTGTGATGAACGGGTTAAAGCGGCTACGCAATGCCGCAGGTTTGAGAGAGAAGATAATGTGTTCATGGATCGGATTATTGCTGACTTACAATAAAGGGGAAATGCTGTATTCTGTCAATAAATACCTAAATCTTGCCAATATGAAGAACCCAGTTTCAGCGATTTCTGTTTACGATCCGGATCTGACCTCGTGCCCTGCCGTGGCGCGCAAAATCGATTTCACCGAGCATGAGGCCGAGGTGCCGGTTCACACACACCGCAAGGGACAATTTATTCTGACCTTGTATGGCGCGGTGACCTGCACTGCCGGTGATGATATCTGGATCGTGCCGCCTAATTCCGGTGTCTGGATCCCCGGCGGTGTACCCCACAGTGCTAAAGCCACCTGGAACGCACGACTTATCTATTTATTTATCGAGCCCGGCGCCGTGGCGTTACCCGCACAATGCTGCACTTTGGAATTATCGTCGTTTGTGCGGGAGATCATTGGCCGGTTAGTTCAGGAGAGTGCAGATTATCCTCGGGACAGTCACGCGGGCAGGCTGGCACGCGTCACGCTTGATGAGCTGGCGGGCATGCCGCAGCAGAACTTTAATTTACCTGTTTCCTCACACCCTAAAGTACATGCGATGGCGCAGGCTCTGGTCAGCCAGCCGGATGACCGCAGCACGCTGGGTGAATGGGCGAAACGGCTGGCGCTGAGTGAGCGGTCAATGTCACGGTTATGGATAAAGGAAACGGGGCTGACGTTTGGTCGCTGGCGGCAACAGCTGCATCTGGTGGTGGCTTTACGCGAACTGGCGAGCGGCAAACCGGTACAAAATGTTGCTGGCGCGCTGGGATATGAATCCGTTAATGCCTTCATTACGATGTTTAAGAAGGCGATGGGCAGCACGCCTGCGCAGTATTTTTCACAGCGGAAAAATATGTTGTAACTGCATATTCCGGCGCTCAATAAATAAGGAGGAGATATCGGCATCTCCTCCCTGTGGTTACGCCCGAAGTTTCACAGGAATGATATTATAACGGACGTTGGTGAGTGAAAACGGCACGGGGTTGAGTACGGCGCCCCAGCATGCCCATAAAACCGGCCAAAATAGCTTCGATGACTAACATCACAAAGGTAAACCAACTGGCCTTAGCGGTTGCAGCTGCAGCTTTATCAGCTGCTTCACGCGCTTTCTGCTCAGCCTGTTGTTTCAGTTCTTCATATTTTGCACGAGCCTGCTGGTAGGTTTTTTCAGCCTGGCTGACAATCTGATCCGCTTCCTGATCGCTTTTTCCGGTGCGTGCTTTGATGATATTTTTCAGCGCATCACGGTCAGCTGCCTGGAATGTATCTGCATTACGGTTAATCAATCCTTTGATAAAATTAGTGATATCTGTGTCGGCTGTTTGCGGATGATTGGCTGTATCAGTAGCCTGGTTTTTGGCGTTATTGACTTCACCTTCGGTCTTATTTTGCAGATTCTCTGGTTGCAACTCCGTTTTACCGGTCTGGCGCAGAGTGGTCTGAAGTTCATTCTGCAAACTGTCCAGGTTAATATTATTTTCGCCCAACTTGTCTTTCACCATTTGCGTTACCGGTGGTGCCGCAGCCGATATTCCACTGCCTAAGCTTTGCAGCCCGGAACCCACCACACTCGCTGCCCCGCTCACCGCATTGTTGAGCACGGCAATCAGGAACCAGGTACAAATTAAGGTGTTCACACCAAACATCAATACGCCATGCAGGGCACCTTCACGCTGGGCCAGTCGCCCGCTGGCATAGGCACCGGCGGCGATGGAAATTAGCATACTAATGCCTGTCCAGATGGCGGCCCCTTTCCCTAAACCATCGAGTGGGTTTTGCTCTTTCAGGGGATCAAGCGCACTGGCTCCTATCGCCGTCCCTAATATTGCCAGTAACAAATACACCACCATAGAAATAATCACACCGGCAAAAATAGCACTCCATGAAATACGCTTAAGCGGCACGCCGTTTACAGGATCAATCAACGGTTCGTTATAAATTTCAGTGGCAGGTCTTTGATGATCAGTCATTTGGGCATCTCCATGTATTGCCATATTTTTGATAGCAAGAAGGCATTTTATGCCGTCATAGTCACTGCTTATCCTGGCTAATATCAGCACATAATCTCACGATTGCATTAGCTGTCTTAAGGTTAGTAAGAGAATAACGATCACACCAAGAAATAATTATTTACCCAAATAATCATGATGTTATTTACGACATGTTCCGGGCTTATTTAAAATTACTGTAAATAGAAGAGAGCGAACCTCAAGAATAACAACATTCATACTCGTTGTTATCACTCAGGTCAGCGAGATCGAATAAATGATACCCGAGAGAAGAACAGACGTCTGATAAGCCCCGAAGTCCAGAACGAAGAGTTGACTCCCCAGATGTCAGGTGGAGACTTTTGTCTGGCTTTAAGAGGTCAGTTCATTTCGAACGGGGAGCATTTAAGGCCTTATTGAGATCCTGGATGCGCTTCATCGATTTCATGGTTCGCGATGCCGACGCGGACGCGACGGATAAAATCAGCATTTCCAGACACACCAGAACAGTGCCATGAAGAGGCATTTTGCCATTCTCACCCCCACGCGGGACATTGATGACGACGGTGGCTTCCCGGGTAAAAAAGGATTCAGCGGCATTTGTCAGTAATATTATCGGAATTCCCAGACGTTTGGCTTCATGTACCGTCGTTTTCCCCTCACGATGGGCACTCTTCTGTGCCATCATGATCAGCACATCTCCGCGCTGCAGGCCGATCAGTTGTTCCGCCAGCGCAATACCCGAGCGGTTAAGGCAGATGGCGGGGATGCCAATACGGGTAAACAGTCTCGCACTGTACTCGGCTAGAATACCGGACGCATTGATACCAAACAGCGCCACCTGACGGGCGCCGGCCAGTAAGGCAATCGCTTCAGAAATGGCCTGCCTGTTTGCGGGTTCTGCCAGGGCATCACAGGCGCGTTTATGGCCGTCGAGTACAAAGTCCATTCCTGACGTCATATCACATGAAAGTTCGATGACTGTGGTAATCATCTTTTCTTCAGAATTGACCGATGTCCCAAACCACGCCTCCAGCGTTTTTTTCATATCCCGCAACCCGGCAAAACCTAATGCCTGGACAGCACGTATCACCGTCGCGTCAGAAACGTCCGTGGCTGCAGCAATCTCCATGGCGGTTGCGTCCAGCGCTGCCTCACGATTGTTTTGGATATAAGACGCAACGGTTTGCAACCCTGGCGGGAGCGTATGAGCCCGTGCGCGATATCGTTCTCCGAAAACATCGATCCTTTTTTTAATTCGCACATCAGCCATGGAGTTTTATTTATCCTCTTAATTTTTAATCACTTAATAATGATATCGGGTTAACGGACGCTTTTAACCATCTTAGCAATGTAGTGTTTTTAGGGGGAAGGATATTTTTTATCCGGGGCAGTAAAGTCTTGTGATTTTCATCTGGATGAAGAGGTGTTATTGCTTTATATATTAAAATCATCAGGTTATTCGCATCCCTGCTTTGCCCGTCAAGGCGCGGATTAACGCACCTACGTGTAGCAGAAAACTGAAAAAGACAATTTACTACTACATCATCGCGTGATTGAATGATAATCAATTGCATTGGTGGGGTGATTTGTTGTTCCATCACAATAAAAATAAAAGTCAGTGAACAGCCAGAAGATATAACCCATTTCTTTATGTGGATGTTGTTTAAACGCTATCTGGCAATTTTTTATGGAAAAAGGCGTCATTTTCATACCAGGTCGAATTAAATGAATAATAAAGCGTTATTTAATTTTAAAAGAAAACACCATCCTGCATTAATTGCCGCCATTTATGGCATCGCGATGATAACCCCTAATACCGGTTATTCGGCGGACGATGGCGATACGCTGACGATTAACGGTCAGGAGCAAAATAATCAGGGGTACAGCGCAGGCTCAAGTTCAGTCGCCAGCAAAACGCCGACACCTCGTCTTGACGAAGCGCAGTCGGTCAGCGTGGTGACTCAGCAACAGCTTGATGACTATCAGGCTGAGAGCCTTTCTGACGCGATGCGTTTTGTCGCGGGTGTAAGCGAGGGCAATACGCTGGCGGGCACGGAGGATGGCTTTGTCCGCCGTGGCTTCGGTTCCAACTCTGATGGTTCTGTTTATCGTGACGGCGTACGCAGCAGCCAGGGCCTCAATTTTGATGCCACCACTGAACGGGTTGAAGTGCTGAAAGGCTCTGCTTCTTTACTGTATGGGATCCAAAACCCGGGTGGCGTGATTAATCTTGTGAGCAAAAAGCCACAATATGACTGGCATACGAAAGTCAGCGGGCGTTATGCCAGTGAGGGCGGCGGCGCAGGGACAGTGGATGTTACCGGCCCGCTGGGTAACGGGTTTGCATTTCGCATGATCGCTGAAAAACAGGATCAGGATTACTGGCGTAATTTTGGCAGTGACAAGCACACATTAATTTCTCCTTCCCTGCAATGGTATGGCGAAAAGGCCAGTTTCCTGATCAGTTATTCTGATTATCGCTACGACATTCCTTACGATCGCGGTACCGCTTTTATTAACGGCAAACCGATCGATATCGGCTATAAAGACCGGCTGGACGACAAGTCAAACCGGGCCTGGGGACATAATAAAACCCTGAACGCCCATTATGACTGGCAGTTCAGCGACGACTGGAGTACCCGCCTGACGCTGGGTTGGAACCAGCGCCGCTACGACAATGACGAAGTCAGGGTAACCGCAGTGAACACAACAACCGGTGCGGTGACGCGCAGGGCGGATGCTAACCGCGGCTTTAATCATAAAACCAAATATGTCTCCTGGGATCTGCTGGGCTCTCAGGACATTCTGGGCATGAATCACAATATCGTGCTGGGAACGGATTATGAGATGAACCAGACCTATCGTGCTCATCAATATCAGGGTAAGGCGAACAGCAGCTTTAACTACAATGATCCGCAGTACGACATCCTCTCACCGGTTGTTGACAACACGACCGAGAATACGGCGAACGGAAATAACCTTAACCGTATCCACAACCGTTCGGTGTATGCCAAAGACAGTATTTCACTGACTTCTAACTGGATCGCCGTCGTCGGCGGCCGTTATCAGCATTATGAACAGCGTGCTTCAAAAGGATTTGATCCGGTTGTTCAGACACTGGATTCTGAAGGCAATAAATTCCTGCCACAGGCCGGTGTGATTTATAAAGTCACGCCTGATGTGTCCCTGTACAGCAGCGTCAGCAAGTCCTTTACCCCGTCCACGGATGTTGATGATGACGGCAACGTCGGCAAGCCGGAGCAGGGCACAACCTGGGAGGTGGGCAGTAAATGGCAGATGACACCGCGCCTATTTGCCAGTGTGGCGCTGTATCGTATTGATGAGCGGGATATGTCGCTCAGCATCAACGGCAACACCCGCGCCATTGATAAAGCGCGCTCAAGCGGTGCTGAATTTGAGCTCAACGGTGAAATTCTGCCTGACTGGGATGTCAGCGCAAATTACAGCTATGACAAAGCGGAAATTGTCGATGATGGCGTGAATTCCGCCAATAATGGCAACCGCCTGCAAAACGCGCCACGTCATTCAGGGGCACTTTATCTGAGTCATAACCTGACCATTAGCGGCCTGCCGGGAGATTTCCGCATCGGTGGGGGAGCCCGGTATGTCGGCACGCGGGCGGGGGATCCGGAAAACAGTTTCACGCTGCCTGATTATGTTGTCGCTGACAGTTTCGTGGCATGGAATAACCGGCTGTTCGGTGAGAAAACCCAGCTGAAACTGAACCTGAATAATCTGTTTAATAAACATTACTACACTTCCAGTGGCGGTAATCTTCGTGTGCGAGAAGGTGAAACCCGAAATATCATGGTGCAGGCAAGTGTTGAATTCTA
Organism: Rahnella bruchi; assembly: GCF_003614975.1. Taxonomy (GTDB): domain Bacteria; phylum Pseudomonadota; class Gammaproteobacteria; order Enterobacterales; family Enterobacteriaceae; genus Rahnella; species Rahnella bruchi. The sequence goes on from NZ_QZWI01000027.1 coordinate 27,073, forward strand.
ATCGAACTATGGCTTACTTCCCCGTCGAAAAGCGCATGTTGCATGCGCTGATTAGCCTGCTGCTTATGTTGTTTCTGGCGCTTATAAGTCTGAAAGCGCAGGCGCGGACCATTATAGATATCGACGGCAATCATGTTGAAATTCCGGATAATCCGGAGCGTATTGTGCTGGGAGAAAGTCGCATGCTCTATACGCTGGCGATGCTGGAACCCGGCGATCCGATAGCACGCATCGTCGGCTGGCCCCTTGATTTGAAGAAATATGACAGTCAGACCTGGGCGATATTTGCGCAAAAATTTCCGGATATACTGGCTATTCCGTCGCTGGGGCTGGGCGGGACCAATGACATGAACCCTGAGAAGGTGCTGGCACTCAAACCGGATCTGGTCATTTTGCCGAGTCTGGCGCGCTATGACGAAGCGGATTTACGGCTGAGAACCATGCTCGACGCCGCGCATATTCCCGTTGTTAAAATAGATCTTCGGGTTCATCTGCTTAAAAATACCACGCACAGTGTGGCCATCCTTGGCGAAGTGCTCAACCAGACCGCAAGGGCACAGGCATTCAATCGCTTCTACGATGAACATATGCAGATCATCCATGACCGCCTGGTTTTCTACCACGGGAAAAAGCCAACCGTGCTGCTTCAGCTACATCTTGGACGCCGGAATGAATGTTGCGTAACGGCGGTAAAGGGAAGTCTGGGTGAACTGCTGTCCTTTGCCGGGGGAGAAAACATCGCCAGCAAAACGGTACAGGGCGTCTTTGGACGATTAAATGAGGAAATGGTGATCATGGCGCAACCCGAAGTCTACATCGCTACCGGTGCGGGTGCTGCTGAAGATCAGAATGATTTGAAACTCGGTCCGGCGATCACTCCCGGCATGGCGCAGCAAAGCCTGCGTGAATTAACGGCCAGACAGAATGGATTACGTGAACTGAAAGCTCTGCATAATGGTCGCACGGGCGTAATTTGGCAGAATTTCTACTTAAGTCCATGGCACGTTGCCGCCACTGAATTTATGGCGAAGACGCTCTATCCCGAGCTGTTTGCGGATATCGAACCGGAGCAGACGTTGAAACAAATCTTCCTTGATTATCTGCCGATACCTTACAGCGGCACATTCTTTGCGTCTGGAGGTCGGTAAATCTTTTCTCATAATGGAATGAGTAAACCGTGTTCACTTCAGGAGAGGCACAGGCTAACACGGCGTACTCCACCGGTAATTTCATTAATGCGCAACTGTTTGGATAATGAAAGAAATCTACCTTGTAGGACTTGCGAAAATAACAATTTACTCAGACATGCATAAAAATTAGAAAGTTTGTGGTTATCGCGCCAACCTTCCCGCCTGAGCATCACGTGTACCTGGCGATATGCGTAGTGAATTCGTGTTTCAGGGATCTCACTGATACACAGGCGCAGTGCGTTGTCATCGGCAGCAACTGAACGATATCTGAACGAACTGCGGCTGAGCCGTAGCGCAAAACAGATTTGTCTTTCGCTGGCACCCTATTGGGCCTGTAAATCCCTGACCCATCCACGCGGGCGTGCCAGCGAGCACGTCCTGCAGCATCGGCTTGTCGAGGCTCAGATCGGCAACCAGCCTCTTCAGCCGCAGATTTTCCTCTTCCAGTTGCCGCATGTGTTTGAGTTCAGAAGGGGAAATTTGATCCTACCCGCGAATAGTGGACACGCGACTAAGTGAGTAAACTCTCAAGTAAGAGGTAACTCATGACAAAATCAG
>NZ_QZWI01000028.1 GCF_003614975.1 Rahnella bruchi
TATATTACGCTTTCCTCATTCAGTGTCAACCGTTTATTTCATTCGGTTGCCGCTGTTTTTAATCTTTCCGACCCGGTCACTTCGTGATGTTGTTCACGTTGTTCCCTGTCGATGGAGCGGCATTATAGGGAGTTCTCAGCAGGCCGCAAGGGCTAATTTTAAGAAAAAACACCGTTTGCTGCATTACACAGCAAACACACTGCTTATACCGTGTTTTGCACAGATTTATCCACAGACGCACAGGAATCTCAAATTTTGCGAGCGTCGCGCAATCGTTTTCGCTACAATTTCGCGCGTCAGTTTTCGCCGCCCTTTATGGGTAATAAATGAAATACCGGTCGCCGGAGGGAAGTTATCCGAGCTCAGCACCACGTTTTCTGCAAATTGCTCTCTATAATTTGCTCTATATAAAGAGAAAGAGAAGAAAACCGTCACTGAACTCCGATAACGCTCTTTACTGCGACTCCAAAGCCAAGGATACAACCACCATGCAACAATCTCGTCCAATCCGCCGCGCCCTGCTCAGTGTTTCTGATAAAGCCGGTATCGTAGAATTCGCCCAGGCTCTTTCTTCGCGTGGCGTTGAATTACTTTCCACTGGCGGAACCGCCAGCCTGTTGGCTAAAGCCGGCCTGCCAGTCACTGAAGTGTCTGACTACACCGGTTTTCCGGAAATGATGGATGGACGTGTCAAAACCCTGCACCCGAAAGTTCACGGTGGCATTCTGGGTCGTCGCGGGAAAGATGATGAAATTATGGCAAAGCATTCTATTGCGCCAATCGACATGGTGGTCGTTAACCTTTATCCGTTCGCGCAAACCGTCGCGCGCCCGGACTGTTCACTGGAAGATGCGGTAGAAAACATTGATATCGGCGGCCCGACCATGGTTCGCTCCGCGGCGAAGAACCATAAAGATGTGGCGATCGTAGTAAAGAGCAGTGACTACGCTTCTATTATTGAAGAGATGGATGCCAATAGCAGCTCGCTGACGCTGGCAACGCGTTTTAATCTGGCGATTAAGGCCTTCGAGCACACGGCCTCTTACGACGGCATGATTGCCAACTACTTCGGCACGATGGTTCCGGCATACCACGGCGATACTGAATCTGCTTCAGGACAGTTCCCGCGCACACTGAATCTTAGCTATATAAAGAAACAAGATATGCGTTATGGCGAGAACAGCCATCAGAACGCTGCCTTCTATATAGAAGAGAACGTCAGCGAAGCTTCGGTTGCCACTTCTACCCAGCTTCAGGGCAAGGCGCTTTCCTATAACAACATTGCAGATACCGATGCCGCGCTGGAATGTGTGAAGGAATTTGCAGAACCGGCCTGCGTGATCGTTAAACATGCGAACCCGTGCGGCGTAGCCATCGGTGACAACATTCTGGCCGCTTACGAGCGCGCCTATCAGACCGACCCGACTTCCGCTTTTGGCGGCATTATAGCCTTCAACCGTGAACTGGATGCCGAAACGGCAAAAGCCATCATCAGCCGTCAGTTCGTGGAAGTCATCATCGCACCTTCCGTGAGCGTCGAAGCACTGGCACTGACCGCTGCCAAACAAAACGTTCGCGTGCTGACGTGCGGACAGTGGGAAGCTCGCCAGAAAGCCCTGGACTTCAAACGAGTTAACGGCGGCCTGCTGGTTCAGGATCGCGATTTGGGCATGGTTGATGCAGCCGATCTGCGCGTTGTGTCTGAGCGCCAGCCAACTGAGCAGGAACTGACAGATGCGCTGTTCTGCTGGAAAGTGGCAAAATTCGTCAAATCCAACGCCATCGTTTATGCGCGTGACAAAATGACCATCGGTATCGGCGCTGGCCAGATGAGCCGTGTTTATTCCGCCAAAATTGCCGGTATCAAAGCGGCCGACGAAGGTCTGGAAGTCGCCGGTTCTGTCATGGCTTCTGACGCTTTCTTCCCGTTCCGCGACGGTATCGATGCCGCAGCAGCCGTTGGCATTACCTGTGTTATCCAGCCTGGCGGTTCTATCCGTGACGATGAAGTGATCGCCGCGGCTAACGAACATGGCATTGCGATGCTGTTCACCGACATGCGCCACTTCCGTCATTAATCTTCTTTTAGCGGGTGCGATGCGCCCGCTCATCCGGAGTCTTCGAATGAATATTTTAATTATTGGTAACGGCGGGCGTGAACATGCACTGGCATGGAAGGCATCGCAATCATCTCTGGCAGATAAAGTCTTTGTGGCACCGGGTAATGCCGGTACCGCACTTGAGCCGTTGCTGGAAAATGTTGATATCGCCGCAACGGATATCGCCGGTTTGCTGGCATTCGCCAAAAGTAATGATATCGGCCTGACCATTGTTGGCCCTGAAGCGCCGCTGGTAATTGGTGTGGTAGATGCTTTCCGTGCTGCCGGTCTGAAAATCTTTGGTCCGACGCAGGAAGCCGCGCAGCTGGAAGGTTCCAAAGCCTTCACTAAAGATTTCCTGGCTCGCCACAACATTCCAAGCGCTGATTATCAGAACTTCACCGAAATCGAACCTGCACTGGCCTATCTGCGCAGCAAAGGCGCGCCGATTGTGATCAAGGCTGACGGTCTGGCGGCAGGTAAAGGTGTGATCGTCGCGATGACCCTGAAGGAAGCGGAAGACGCCGTTCACGACATGCTCGCAGGCAATGCGTTTGGTGATGCAGGCCATCGCATTGTTATCGAAGAATTCCTCGATGGCGAAGAAGCCAGTTTCATCGTGATGGTTGATGGCACTAATGTGTTGCCGATGGCGACAAGTCAGGATCACAAACGTGTGGGTGATGGCGACAGCGGTCCTAACACCGGCGGGATGGGCGCGTATTCCCCGGCGCCAGTAGTGACCGATGAAATTCATCAGCGCGTGATGGATCAGGTTATCTGGCCGACCGTTCGTGGTATGGCGTCAGAAAACAATACTTACACCGGTTTCCTGTATGCAGGTCTGATGATCTCCGCAGACGGCCAGCCGAAAGTTATCGAGTTCAACTGCCGTTTCGGCGATCCGGAAACGCAGCCGATCATGTTACGTCTGCGTTCAGATCTTGTGGATCTTTGCCTCGCGGGTGCGGAAGGTCGTCTGGGTGAGAAAACATCCGAGTGGGATCCGCGCCCGGCACTGGGTGTCGTACTCGCTGCCGGTGGCTATCCTGCCGATTACAAAACCGGAGACGTTATCCACGGTCTGCCGCTGGAAGAAGTGCCGGATGGCAAAGTCTTCCAGGCCGGAACCCGCTTGCAGGATGAGCGTGTGGTGACGAATGGTGGCCGTGTATTGTGTGTGACGGCGTTGGGCAAAACCGTAGAAGCGGCTCAGGCACGCGCTTATGATTTAGCAAAAGATATTCACTGGGAAGGCAGCTTCTGCCGCAAAGACATCGGTTATCGCGCTATCGACCGCGAACGTAATCAGTAATTACGTCTTATCCCGCGATTAAAAATAGGCACGCTTCGGCGTGCCTATTCATTTATCAGAACGGGATCAAAGGTCTGACTCTTTCGGTTCCCACTTACAGAAATCTTCATTAGCGACCAGCAGCAGTTCGTTGCCTTGCGGTGCCGTCAGCCAGGCCAGGCCCAGATTATCGTTACTGCGACTGGCCCGTTTCGCCAGCCAGACCTGAGAACGCACGGTCAGTGTCGGCGTCACTGGTTCGCCCGCACAAGTCGTTATGATACCTTTGCGCCAGCGGGCCTGTACCAGACGGACGTTCCCAGCCTGTAGCGCATTGCTCAGGTCGAGGATTTTCGAGGCTTCATATTTGTAGCGTTCGATTTCGTCTGACGAGAGTTTTTCACGACGCTCAGGAAGCTGTCGCTGCATAAAACTGACATTACCGCCTTCGTCGAAACGCAGCATGACGCCCAAATCTGTTTTGGTCGCATGGGTTTCTTTTATCAGGTGCAATTGTCCCTGCTGGAATTCGTATCGGGTAATGATCGTATCGCCGCCGTAGTAGGGGCTATAGATGTTGAGAATGGTTTGAGGTTCGTGGCTGGCGGTATCTTCACGCCAGAGCCGGTTAATTCCCTGATCAGCAACATAGCCGCTGGCAAAGAATAACTCTGGACCTTTTTTTGAACTGCAACCCACCAGACCGAGCACCAGTAAACCTGCTACCAGTCTGGGGGTGATAAACTGAAGGGGCTTAAAGGCCCCTCCGCTTATTCTTTTCACTGCAAGCAATTACTTAACAGCGTCTTTCAGAGCTTTACCAGAAACGAACGCAGGCACGTTTGCAGCTGCGATTTTGATTTCTTTACCAGTCTGTGGGTTACGACCAGTACGCTCGTTACGATGATTTACCTTGAAAGTCCCGAAACCAACCAATTGTACAGCATCACCTTCTTTCAGAGACTCGGTAATAGCAGACAGAGTAGATTCAAGAGCAACTTTGGCCTGTGCTTTGGAAAGATCAGCTTTGTCCGCAATTACATCAATCAGTTGAGTCTTGTTCATAAGTTATCCTTTACAGTGTGTTTATCGTTTGCAAAGCATCGAGTGCGACGGATATGCCGATTGACAGCACCCTCCTGCATACACGCACCGATAGCCACTTTTTTTACGCACCCCAAATGTAGACCAGACAGGGTGCGGATGTGAAGCCTTAAGGCACGACAAATCAGGCGTTAAATCACGTTTTCTTGCCTTATTGCGCTAAATTTATGCCAATGTTACTGACAGCGGCTTCACGCAGGTCAGAACGTAACCCTTTTATTAATTCCAGGTCACGTTCTTCACAGTCAGCCAACAGGCGAAAAATCTCCCATTGGATGTCCCATTCTTCTTCCACGGCAGGAATGACTTTGAGCTCATCATCGGTCATTTCTTTACCGGCCTGAGTCATTTCCAGCATCGCGACAGTACGAATAGACGTCTCACTGACCGCAATCGCATGAGACAGCGTTTCACCGCTCAGACGCGAATGAATCAGTTCGCCTAATGCAATACACGCATCAATCGCCGGATAAACCCCGTAGAGATCGTAATCATCGGAAGAAGGCACCGCTTCCTCCAGTTTTTCGAGCTGTGAGTCAAAATTGACCTTGGCGTCTTTTACCACCAGCGTTTCCCAGATTAAGTCCAGGATACGGCGGTAAAGCTGTGCTTCGCCAAACCCGGTTTCCAGACAAAATGCCTGATAGTTCGGGTACATGCGTTCGCACAAGCTCGCCATAAACGTCACGTGTTGCCAGCTTTCCAGCTTTTCGAGACGTAAATGAATTGGATTACGTAACATGAGTTGATCTCGTTAACTTTTCTGCGCGGGAGTTTACCTGAAATAAATCAATATCCCTATTCCTTGATTCCTAAAGATCATCACTCAACCGTTGCCAGCGTTGAAACGCCGCCCGGTTTGACGCCACAGAATCCGCCCAACGGGTAGGTTCCGGCAGACGATATTGTCGCATGCACTGTTCTACCCAATAAAGCGACGATTCCATGCTGATCCGATTGCCCGGGGAGATGAACAATGGATTACAGCGTAGCTTGCTGCGCCACACCCAGCCAATCTGTTCATCACCCTCATAGAGTGATTGCTGGCTGTGAAGTTCATCGCCCAGCGGCAAAAACTGACCGCATAAACGGCTTTTCGCCACACCAATTGTTGGTACGTCAATCATCAGACCAAAATGACTGGCGACGCCGAGACGGCGCGGATGCGCGATCCCCTGTCCGTCGACCAGCACTAAGTCAGGGCGCGACGTGAGTTGCTGCCAGGCTTGTAACAGCGCAGGGAGTTCACGGAAGGAGAGAAAGCCGGGAATATAAGGCATCACGGTAGGAATGCGGGCTATCTGATATTCAACCAGTTCCAGTGTCGGGTAGCGCAGAACAGCGACTGCCGCGCGCGTGACTTCCCCGCCCTGCTCAAACCCGACATCCACACCGGCAATCAACGTAGGTGTGGTGAATTCAGGCGGATCCCGCAGTTCTATTTGATCTGCGAGGATCCGTTGTTCTTCACGTAGCGCGCGCGTGTCGATCATAACGCAGGATTACTCGTGATACTGGCGGGACAGGCTGTGCACCGCCTCGACAAAGGCACCCGCATTTTCTGGCGGAACGTCCTGATGGATACCGTGACCAAGGTTAAACACATGGCCATTACCTTTGCCGAAACCAGCCAAAATGGTTTCCACTTCCTGTTCAATACGCACTGGTGAGGCGTACAGCATGGAAGGATCCATGTTGCCCTGAATCGCAACTTTATCACCTACGCGACGGCGCGCTTCAGCAATATCAGTAGTCCAGTCCAGACCCAGCGCATCACAACCCGTCGCAGCCATTGCTTCCAGCCACTGACCGCCGCCTTTAGTGAACAATGTGACCGGCACACGGCGGCCTTCGTTTTCACGTATCAGGGCATCAACGATTTTATGCATGTAGTTCAGGGAGAACTCGCGGTAATCGCGAGGCGTCAGCACACCGCCCCAGGTGTCAAAAATCATCACCGACTGCGCGCCCGCTTTAATTTGGGCATTAAGATAAAGAATGACGCTGTCGGCCACTTTATCCAGCAAAAGGTGCAAAGTAGATGGATCGGCGTACATCATCTTTTTGATTTTGGTAAAGGCTTTGCTGCTGCCTCCTTCGACCATATACGTCGCCAGTGTCCACGGACTGCCGGAGAAACCGATAAGCGGCACTTCACCTTTCAGGTTTTTACGGATGGTACGCACGGCGTTCATAACGTAACCCAGTTCCATTTCAGGATCGGGCACCGGCAGCTTTTCGACATCCGCACGATTGGTCAGTGGAGAAGAAAAACGCGGGCCTTCACCGGCTTCGAAATACAGCCCCAGCCCCATCGCATCAGGAATGGTCAGGATGTCGGAGAACAGGATCGCAGCATCCAGTGCATAGCGGCGAAGCGGCTGTAAAGTCACTTCACAGGCCAGCTCGGCATTTTTGCACAGCGACATAAAATCGCCGGCTTCAGCGCGGGTTTCTTTATACTCCGGCAAATAACGACCTGCCTGACGCATCATCCACACCGGTGTAATGTCCACTGGCTGACGTAACAAAGCACGCAGGTAACGGTCGTTTTTCAACTCATTCATTCTTGCTCTTTCCTTCAATATTCGGGCCGCCCGACAATCATCTGACAGCATTCTATCATGCAAAACCGACGCTAGACGCCGTCGTCTTCGCTTTCTGCGCGGCACTGCGCAACTGTGTCTTCAATCAGACGGCGGGCAATAGTGCCGGGCGGAGGCAGCTGTGGCAGCTGGTCAAACCGGTACCAGTGGGCGCTAAGCAACTCTTTCGGGTCAGCGATAATGTCGCCGCTGTCGTAATCGGCCATAAACGCCATCATCAGAGAATTGGGAAATGGCCACGGCTGGGAACTGACGTAACGGACATTCTTCACGCGGATATTACTTTCTTCCATGACTTCGCGGGCCACCGTTTCTTCCAGCGTTTCCCCGACTTCCACGAAACCAGCCAAAACCGTATGAATGCCATTACGATGACGGACGTGTTGCGCCAGCAGGATCTCATCATCTTTGCGGATTGCCACAATGATGCAGGGTGCAATCTGCGGATAATAACGTTCACGACAATGCCCGCACAGTGCGGCCCACTCGGTCTTGCTGACATGCATTTCATGCCCGCAGTATCCGCAGAACTTATGCGAACGGTAAAACTCTGACAGCTGCACGCCACGCCCGACCAGCTGGAATAATCCGCGATCCTGATCCAGCAGCTGCCGGGCGGAAACCATATGGTTTGGCATCGTCTGACGCACAAGCCACACTGGCTCACCCTGCCATTCGCCAATCTGGCGGGCCGTTTTACCGGTCAGAGAAAATTGTGCGGCGCTGCCAAACGGCAGTTCGCCCTCAGGCAGCCACAGCTTGCCTTCCTGGCTGATGACCCACCAGCCGTTGTGTTGCTCAGTAATCTGTAATTCCATAATTGTTGTTGCATAACCTCGTCGGGACTGACAATCTGAGTAAGATATTCACATATTAGTAACTTCTGGTTACTTTTTTATCGCTCACGGAGTCAACCATGCTAAATCGTCTGGAAAGACTGACCCAACGCGTTGGTGGCAGTAATGAGTTAGTGGATCAATGGCTGCACGCGCGCAAAGAGCTGCTGGTTTCCTACTGCACTTTGGTCGGCCTGAAACCCAATAAAGAAAAACATACTCCTCTCAATGAAAAAGCGCTGGATAACTTTTGCCATAACCTGGTGGACTATCTTTCCGCCGGTCATTTCCATTTGTATCAGCGCGTCATTGATGAAGTCGAAGGCGCAAACAGCCCGATAAAATTACAGGCTGCAAAAATATACCCAGCCCTTGAACTGAATACTGAAGCTATCATGGCTTTCCATGATAGTTACACTGAAAATGATATTGATGATGACAATGCTTTCGCATTTCATTATGCATTATCCGATGTTGGTGAAGCGTTGGATGCGCGTTTTCAATTGGAAGATCAATTGATTATTCTGGCGTTTGACCGCAGCCATCACGAAGATAAACCGCCTGCGAATGAAGAACATCTCGCCAGACCGGCTTAAAGATTTGTCACACTAAAACCCTTCGCCGGTTTATGGTTTTAGTTGTAGTTTTAGTTGTAGTTTCAAAAAACGCCTCCTATATTGAGGCTTCTTGTCGGAGTGCCTAGCGCATAATTTTCTGTTGAGAATTACGCCAGGCTGAGACCGTTAATTCGGGATCCGCGGAACCTGATCGGGTTAGTACCCGCGAAGGGAACAAGAGTAATGTTATGCGTTCAGCGCAATCTGGCATCTGCCTGTATCAGGTCGCCTGTGCTGCACCGCCCATTTTTACTCCTGCCGTAAACCTCCAGACAAGCAATTTTCCATCACGTTTTTTTGCGAGGAATTTGCTATGTCGAGTACCCAAAAACCCGTAACTTCTGAAAAGAAACCCTCTAATCGCCGTGAACAACGTGCGCAGGCGCAGTCGTTTATCGACAGTTTGCAGGGCGAAGCCTTTCCCAACTCCCGGCGTATATATCTTGAAGCTGACCGGGAAGATATCCGCGTGCCGATGCGTGAAATCCAGCTCAGCCCGACACTGGTCGGCGGCGGCAAAGACAATCCGCAGTTCGAAGAGAACGAAGCGATCCCGGTCTATGACACAGCCGGACCTTACGGCGATCCGTCGGCAGTAATCGACGTTCATACCGGTCTGGAGAAATTACGCGCCCGCTGGATCAACGAACGGGCAGACACGGAAGAACTTGTGCAGGTCAGTTCCGGCTTTACTCAACAGCGGATGGCAGACGAAGGGCTGGATCATCTCCGCTTCGAGCACCTGCCGTCCCCGCGTAAAGCCATGTCTGGCAAAAATGTCACGCAACTGCATTACGCCCGCAAAGGCATGATTACGCCGGAAATGGAATTCATCGCCATACGTGAAAACATGGGGCGCGAGCGGATCCGTGGTGAGGTATTACGCCAGCAACATCCCGGTGAAAGCTTTGGCGCACATCTGCCCGCCAATATCACGGCTGAGTTTGTCCGTCAGGAAGTCGCCGCCGGTCGCGCGATTATTCCTGCTAACATCAACCATCCTGAGTCAGAACCGATGATCATCGGCCGCAATTTCCTGGTGAAAGTGAACGCCAATATCGGTAACTCGGCGGTGACATCTTCCATCGAAGAAGAAGTCGAGAAACTGGTATGGTCGACGCGCTGGGGTGCGGACACCGTGATGGATCTTTCCACCGGTCGCTATATCCACGAAACCCGCGAATGGATCCTGCGTAACAGCCCGGTGCCGATCGGCACGGTGCCAATTTATCAGGCTCTGGAAAAAGTGAATGGCGTGGCCGAGGATCTGAACTGGGAAATGTTCCGCGACACGTTGCTGGAACAGGCCGAGCAAGGCGTCGATTACTTCACCATTCACGCTGGCGTTCTGCTGCGTTACGTGCCGATGACTGCCAAACGCCTGACCGGAATTGTGTCACGCGGTGGTTCAATTATGGCGAAATGGTGTCTGTCACATCATCGTGAAAGTTTCCTGTTTGAGCATTTCCGCGAAATCTGTGAAATCTGCGCCGCCTACGATGTTTCGCTTTCACTGGGTGACGGCCTGCGTCCGGGTTCGATTCAGGACGCCAACGACGAAGCACAATTCGCCGAATTACGTACGCTGGGCGAACTGACCAAAATCGCCTGGGAATACGATGTTCAGGTGATGATCGAAGGGCCGGGGCATGTGCCAATGCAGATGATCCGCCGCAACATGACTGAAGAACTTGAACATTGCCACGAAGCGCCGTTTTATACCCTAGGCCCGCTGACCACGGATATCGCACCGGGTTACGATCATTTCACCTCCGGTATCGGTGCCGCGATGATTGGCTGGTTCGGCTGCGCCATGCTGTGTTACGTCACACCGAAAGAGCATCTCGGCCTGCCGAATAAAGAAGACGTTAAGCAGGGACTGATCACCTACAAAATCGCAGCGCACGCCGCCGATTTGGCGAAGGGTCATCCCGGTGCGCAAATCCGCGACAATGCCATGTCAAAAGCGCGTTTCGAATTCCGCTGGGAAGACCAGTTCAATCTGGCTCTGGATCCCGCCACGGCCCGCGCCTATCACGATGAAACTTTGCCGCAGGAATCCGGGAAAGTCGCGCACTTCTGCTCGATGTGCGGCCCGAAATTCTGCTCAATGAAAATTACTCAGGAAGTTCGCGATTACGCCGCCGCGCTGGAAGCCAAAGCCCAGCCAATCGAACTTGTTGAATCCGGCATGGCACAGATGTCTGCCGAATTCCGTTCACGCGGCAGCGAGCTTTATCACCCTGCCGACAATCTCAGTACGGAGAACAGCAAATGAATCAGTCAGTTCAGCCCTTTCCTGCCGTTCCTTTTCACCTCGGTTTATATCCGGTCGTTGATACCGTGGAATGGATCGCCCGCCTGCTCGACGCAGGCGTTAAAACGCTGCAACTGCGTGTGAAAGATTTGCCTGATGAGGACGTCGAACCGGCGATTACCGCGGCCATCGCGCTGGGGAAAAAATATCAGGCACGGTTATTCATCAACGATTACTGGCGTCTGGCGGTAAAGCATCAGGCATATGGCGTACATCTGGGTCAGGAAGATCTGGATACTGCCGATCTTGAGGCAATCCGTCAGGCAGGTTTACGCCTGGGCGTTTCCACGCATGACGATACTGAAATGGCGCGCGCTGTCGCCGTAAATCCTTCGTACATTGCCCTCGGCCATATCTTCCCGACGCAGACGAAAGATATGCCCTCAGCTCCGCAGGGACTGGAAGAACTGACCCGACATATCAGGCAACTCGACGGCAGCTTCCCGACAGTAGCTATCGGCGGGATCAGCATTGACCGCGCGCCGTCGGTTCTCGATTGCGGCGTCGGGAGCATTGCCGTCGTCAGCGCTATTACGCAGGCAACGGACTGGCGTGCGGCGACGGCAGAACTGCTGGCATTATGCGCCAGCAAGGTGCCGGAAGATGCTTAACGATGCGGCTTTTATGCGCTACAGCCGCCAGCTGATGCTGGAAGAATTCGGACCGCAGGCGCAGGAAAAGTTACAGGCGGCGAAAGTGTTGATCATCGGGCTCGGCGGTCTGGGCTCTCCGGCTGCGTTATATCTTGCGGCGGCGGGCGTCGGCACGCTGATTCTGGCTGATGATGATCAGCTGCACATCACTAATCTTCAGCGGCAAATTCTCTACCGCACTGCAGACCTTGATCAGCCGAAGGCCGTTCTGGCAAGGCGTGAACTGCTGCGCCTGAATCCTCTTTGTGAAGCAGTGGCAATCACGGATCGTCTGTCGGGCGAGGCGCTGACCTGTGCAGTAACAAAGGCCGATGTCGTTTTAGATTGCAGCGACAATATGGAAACCCGGCACGCAGTCAACAAAGCCTGCGTGAATGCCGGAAAAACCCTGATCAGCGGCAGCGCCGTCGGGTTCAGCGGGCAGCTTCTGGTCATTGAAGCCCCGTATGCTCACGGCTGTTATGCCTGTTTGTATCCCTCTCAGGTAACCGTGCAACGTAACTGCCGTACATCCGGGGTACTCGGTCCTGTTGTCGGCACCATCGGCACATTACAGGCACTGGAAGCGCTGAAGATTCTGGCAGGCTTACCTTCTGTTCTGAACGGCAAATTAAGGCTGTTCGACGGTAAGACGCAGAACTGGCGATCGCTGCAACTCACGCGGTCCTCAGCTTGTGCCATCTGCGGAGGCCATGCGTGAACATTCTGGTCAATGAAGAATCACACCCGTTCAGTCAACCGCTGACATTACTGGCCCTGCTCAACGAACTGGCGTTAAATCCTGCGGGCAGCGCACTGGCGGTAAATCAGGTCATCATCCCCCGTGATAACTGGCCTGCTCATTTACTGGAAGACGGTGATGAGATTTTGCTCTTTCAGGCGATAGCCGGAGGCTGACATGTTAAAAATTGCTGATACCACATTCACATCGCACCTTTTTACCGGAACCGGGAAGTTCGCCAGTCCGGCGCTGATGCAACAGGCGCTGGCAGCCTCCGGCTCTCAGCTGGTGACGATGGCGATGAAACGTGTCGATCTGCGCCGTGGCGGAGACGATATCTTGTCTCCGCTGCAACAGCTCGGCGTCCGTTTGCTACCCAATACTTCCGGAGCAAAAACGGCTGAGGAAGCGGTATTTGCCGCACAACTGGCAAGGGAAGCACTGGGAACAAACTGGGTGAAACTCGAAATTCATCCGGATGTGAAATATCTGCTGCCCGATGCTGTTGAAACGCTGAAAGCGGCAGAAATGCTAGTGAAACAGGGCTTTGTTGTACTGCCGTATTGCAGCGCGGATCCGGTTTTATGCAAGCGTCTGGAAGAAGCCGGTTGCGCCGCAGTTATGCCGCTGGGTGCACCAATCGGTTCCAATCAGGGTCTGCAAACTCGCGAGTTTTTGCAGATCATCATCGAACAGGCGCGAATCCCGGTCATTGTTGATGCCGGTATTGGCGCGCCGAGCCAGGCCGCAGAAGCGCTCGAAATGGGTGCCGATGCGGTGCTGGTCAATACCGCAATAGCCGTCGCCGGCGATCCGGTGGAGATGGCAACCGCATTCCGGCTGGCCGTGCAAGCCGGGGTGATTGCCCGCCAGAGTGGTTTGGGTGGAAGACAACGACACGCCAGTGCATCCAGCCCGCTGACCGGTTTTCTTAATACCTCACAGGCATCGTTATGAGTAGCTTTACGGATGTCTGGTCAACGCTGAGCTGGGATGACATTTCCCTGCGTATCAACAGCAAAACATCCCGGGATGTCGAACGGGCGCTCAGCCGGAATAAAATCGACCGTGAAGATTTTATGGCATTGATTTCTCCGGCCGCCCTGCCTTATCTCGAACCCATGGCTCAGCGGGCGCAGCAGCTCACTCGCCAACGATTCGGCAATACGGTGAATTTCTTCGCACCACTGTATTTATCTAATCTTTGCGCCAACGAATGTACTTATTGCGGCTTTTCAATGAGCAATAAAATCAAACGTAAAACGCTGGATGAGGATGAAATCGGACGGGAATGCACCGCGCTGAATGCCCTGGGATTTAAACATCTGTTGCTGGTCACCGGCGAGCATAAAGGAAAGGTCGGCATGGACTATTTCCGCCGTCATTTCCCCGCGATCAGAAGTCATTTTGATTCACTGATGATCGAAGTTCAGCCGCTTGAGCAGGAGGAATATGCCGAGCTGAAAACCCTGGGATTGGACGGAGTGCTGGTTTATCAGGAAACCTATCACACCCCAACTTATGCACTGCATCATCTGCGGGGGCAAAAGCAGGATTTCTACTGGCGGCTGGAAACACCCGACCGGCTCGGGCGCGCCGGAATCGATAAAATTGGCCTTGGTGCGCTGTTCGGACTTTCCGGCAGCTGGCGGACGGACAGCTATATGGTGGCGGAGCATTTGTTGTACCTGCAACAAACTTACTGGCAAAGCCGCTATTCGGTGGCGTTTCCGAGATTACGCCCGTGTACCGGAGGGATTGAACCGGCTTCCCTGCTGGAAGAAAATCAGCTGGTACAGTTGATTTGCGCCTTCAGAATACTGGCACCGGATGTCGAACTTTCTCTGTCGACGCGCGAATCGCCTCATTTCCGGGATCACGTCATTCCTCTGGCGATCAATACCGTCAGTGCCGGATCGAAGACACAACCCGGTGGTTATGCTGACGATCATCCTGAGCTTGAACAATTTGCACCACACGATAACCGTTCTGCGCAACGTGTCGCAGAAGCGTTAACGCAAGCCGGGCTGCAACCGGTCTGGAAAGACTGGGACAGTTTTTTGGGGCGCGTCTCGCAGGAAAATGTCACCGGATGGCAAACCAGAAATTACTCAGGAATGCAGATTCCATAAAGTGATTTTGCTCCTCGCGCCAGCAGGCCGCGGGCATTACTGTGCTTTTGCCGCTGCACATCCGCAGATGGCCGGCGCCACTCATCCCGGCGCTGCTTCCAACCAGCCGGAACAGGTTATCGTCCAGTTCCCTGTTTCGGCTCCTCATTCTTTCCCTTCTCAATTGCCAAATTCAGGCAAAAAAAAACCGCCCCCGAAGGAGCGGTTTTATGCGTTTCGACAGAAGACGATTAATCGTCGCTGTTACCGAAACCTGCGTTCAGCAGTTCAGCCAGGTTAGCCGTTGCTTCATCCGCGCTGACTTGCGGTACAACTGGCACTTCGCCCTGTGCTTTACGGCGTGCACGATCCTGGTGATAAGCGTAACCGGTACCGGCTGGGATCAGACGGCCAACGATAACGTTCTCTTTCAGGCCACGCAGCTCATCACGTTTACCGGCAACAGCCGCTTCAGTAAGAACACGCGTGGTTTCCTGGAACGACGCAGCAGAGATGAAGGATTCGGTCGCCAGTGATGCCTTGGTGATACCGAGCAGGTCACGGCTGAATGTTGCCGTGATTTTGCCTTCAGCTTCCAGCTTACGGTTAGCGATTTTAACGCGAGACATTTCTGCCTGCTCGCCTTCCAGGAAGTCTGTGCCACCAGCGCTAACGATGGTGCCTTTACGCAACATCTGACGAACGATAACTTCGATGTGTTTATCGTTAATCTTAACGCCTTGCAGACGGTAAACTTCCTGCACTTCGTTGGTGATGTAGCGGGTAACCGCGTGAACACCACGTAAACGCAAGATGTCGTGCGGAGACTCAGGGCCGTCGGATACGACGTCACCACGTTCCACAACTTCGCCTTCGAACACGTTCAGCTGACGCCATTTAGGGATCATTTCTTCGTAAGCATCGCTGCCATCTAACGGAGAAATTACCAGACGACGTTTGCCTTTAGTTTCTTTACCGAAGGAGATGATCCCGCTGATTTCAGCAAGGATTGCAGGCTCTTTCGGACGACGTGCTTCGAACAGGTCAGCAACGCGTGGCAGACCACCGGTGATGTCCTTGGTACCGCCGGATTCCTGAGGAATACGCGCCAGGGTGTCACCAGAGTGGATCTGAGTACCATCTTCCAGCTGAACAATCGCTTTACCTGGCAGGAAGTATTGAGCAGGCATATCAGTACCTGGAATCAATACGTCGTCGCCTTTAGCGTCAACGATTTTCAGTGCCGGACGCAGATCTTTACCGCTACCGGTACGCTCTGCAGAGTCCAGAACTACCAGAGAAGACAAACCGGTCAGGTCGTCGGTCTGGCGTGTGATGGTCTGAGTATCCACCATATCGGCAAAGCGAATGAAACCACTCACTTCACTGATAACTGGCATTGTGTGCGGATCCCAGTTAGCAACGGTTTCGCCGCCGTTAACTGATGCGCCATCGCCTTTGCCCATCACGGAACCGTAAGGCACTTTATAGCTTTCTTTGGTACGACCGAATTCGTCGATCAGTTTCAGCTCAGTGTTACGGGAAGTGATGACCAGTTTGCCGTTAGAGTTGCTAACGTGCTTGTGGTTGCTCAGCTTAATGGTACCCGTGTTCTTAACCTGGATGCTGGATTCCGCTGCCGCACGAGATGCCGCACCACCGATGTGGAACGTACGCATCGTCAGCTGGGTACCCGGCTCACCGATTGACTGTGCTGCGATAACACCGATCGCTTCACCTTTGTTGATGATGTGACCACGTGCCAGGTCGCGACCGTAGCAGTTTGCACACACACCAAAGTCAGTTTCGCAACTTACGACTGAACGTACTTTCACGCTGTCGACAGAGTTTTCTTCTAACAGATCACACGTCTTCTCGTGAAGCAGGGTGTTACGTGGAACCAGGATATCAGCCGTACCCGGCTTGATGATATCTTCGGCAGTCACACGACCCAATACACGTTCGCGCAGTGGTTCTTTAACGTCGCCACCTTCGATGACCGGAGTCATCATGATGCCTTCGTGAGTACCACAGTCGTCTTCGGTCACTACCAGATCCTGCGCGACGTCAACCAGACGACGGGTCAGATAACCGGAGTTCGCAGTTTTCAGTGCGGTATCCGCCAAGCCTTTACGAGCACCGTGAGTAGAGATGAAGTACTGGAGTACGTTCAGACCTTCACGGAAGTTCGCGGTGATTGGCGTTTCAATGATGGAACCATCCGGCTTAGCCATCAGGCCACGCATACCGGCCAGCTGACGAATCTGTGCAGCAGAACCACGCGCACCGGAGTCGGCCATCATAAAGATACTGTTGAAGGAAACCTGCTGTTCAACAACACCGTCACGGTTGACGACGTCTTCAACAGACAAGTTTTCCATCATTGCCTTAGCAACACGTTCGTTGGCCGCAGCCCAGATGTCGATCACTTTGTTATAGCGTTCGCCAGCAGTTACCAGACCAGACTGGAACTGTTCCTGGATTTCAGCAACTTCGGTTTCTGCTTCTTCAATGATCTCTGCTTTCTTCGCAGGGATTACCATGTCATCGATACCTACTGACGCGCCTGAACGGGCAGCGTAAGCAAAACCGGTGTACATGATCTGGTCAGCAAAAATAACGGTCGGCTTCAGGCCCAAAATGCGGTAACAAGTGTTCAGCATTTTGGAGATAGCTTTTTTGCCCAGAGGCTGGTTGACGATAGAGAACGGCAGACCTTTAGGTACGATCATCCAAAGGATGGCGCGACCGACAGTCGTGTCGATAATCGACGTCTTGTGCGTAACTTCGCCTTCGGTGTTTTTGATCTCTTCAGTAATACGCACTTTGACGCGCGCATGCAGAGAGGCCAAACCGGCGCGGTAAATACGCTCAGCTTCTTTAGGACCGGTCAGAACCATGCCTTCGCCTTTGGCGTTAACACAGTCACGGGTCATATAATACAGACCCAATACAACGTCCTGAGAAGGAACGATGATTGGCTCGCCGTTCGCAGGTGACAGGATGTTGTTAGTAGACATCATCAACGCACGCGCTTCCAGCTGAGCTTCCAGCGTCAACGGTACGTGAACAGCCATCTGGTCACCATCGAAGTCGGCGTTATATGCCGCACAAACCAGCGGGTGCAGCTGAATTGCTTTACCTTCGATCAGAACCGGTTCAAACGCCTGAATACCCAAACGGTGCAGGGTTGGTGCACGGTTCAGCAGTACCGGGTGTTCGCGGATAACTTCGTCCAGGATATCCCAAACGACAGCTTCTTCGCGCTCAACCATTTTCTTCGCGGCTTTGATGGTGGTGGCCAGGCCACGCAGTTCCAGCTTGCCGTAAATGAACGGTTTGAACAGTTCCAGTGCCATTTTCTTCGGCAAACCACACTGGTGCAGACGCAGGTATGGACCTACGGTGATAACGGAACGACCAGAGTAGTCGACACGTTTACCCAGCAAGTTCTGACGGAAACGACCCTGTTTACCTTTGATCATGTCTGCCAGAGATTTCAGCGGACGCTTGTTAGAGCCGGTGATAGCACGACCGCGACGGCCGTTATCCAGCAAAGCATCTACCGCTTCTTGCAGCATACGTTTTTCGTTACGTACGATGATGTCTGGCGCAGCCAGATCAAGCAGGCGTTTCAGACGGTTGTTACGGTTGATAACGCGACGATACAGATCATTCAGATCTGACGTTGCGAAACGGCCGCCGTCCAACGGAACCAATGGACGCAAGTCTGGTGGCAGTACCGGCAGCACGGTCAGGATCATCCACTCTGGTTTGTTACCAGACTGAACGAACGCTTCCAGCAGCTTGATACGCTTGGTCAGCTTCTTACGTTTGGTTTCGGAGTTGGTTTCGTTCAACTCTTCACGCAGCTGCTCGCACTCTGCTTCCAGGTCCATGTTTTTCAACAGAGCCTGAATTGCTTCCGCACCCATCTTCGCGTCGAACTCATCACCAAACTCTTCCAACGCATCCAGATACTGCTCTTCAGTCAGGATCTGGCGTTTTTCGAGGTTAGTCATGCCGCCTTCGATAACCACATAGGATTCGAAGTACAGAACACGTTCGATGTCACGCAGTGGCATATCCAGCAGCAAACCGATGCGCGATGGCAGCGATTTCAGGAACCAGATGTGTGCAGTCGGGGAAGCCAGTTCGATGTGGCCCATACGCTCACGGCGTACTTTAGTCTGGGTCACTTCAACGCCGCACTTCTCGCAGATCACGCCGCGATGTTTTAAACGCTTGTACTTACCGCACAGGCATTCGTAGTCTTTTACTGGTCCGAAGATACGGGCACAGAAAAGGCCGTCACGTTCTGGTTTGAACGTACGGTAGTTAATGGTTTCTGGCTTCTTAACTTCACCAAAAGACCAAGAACGGATCATGTCTGGCGATGCCAGAGCAATTTTGATCGCATCAAACTCTTCGGTCTTAGTTTGCGCTTTCAGAAACTTTAGTAAGTCTTTCACGGATTGGCTCCCGTCGGGTTAGACCTGTTAGGCACCTGATCTGTATTGATTAACAGGCAGGTGCCCCTGTGATCAGTGCGAATTCGAGTGCTTACTCGTCTTCCAGCTCGATGTTGATACCCAGAGAACGGATTTCTTTCAACAGTACGTTGAAGGATTCCGGCATGCCTGGTTCCATACGATGATCGCCATCTACGATGTTTTTATACATCTTAGTACGGCCGTTCACGTCATCGGACTTAACAGTCAGCATTTCCTGCAGGGTATAGGCGGCACCGTATGCTTCCAGTGCCCACACTTCCATCTCACCGAAGCGCTGACCACCGAACTGAGCTTTACCACCCAGCGGCTGCTGAGTAACAAGGCTGTAAGAACCGGTAGAACGCGCGTGCATCTTATCGTCAACAAGGTGGTTCAGTTTCAGCATGTACATGTAGCCGACGGTAACCTGACGCTCAAATTGCTCGCCGGTACGGCCGTCAAACAGTGTGATCTGACCAGAGGTTGGGACTCCGCCCATTTCAAGCAGTTGCTTAATCTCTGTCTCTTTCGCACCGTCGAAGACTGGTGTCGCGATTGGCATACCTTTTTTCAGGTTCTCAGCCAGACGCAGTACTTCGTCATCGGTGAAGGTGTTCAGATCAACTTTCTGACGTACGTCGTCGCCCAGATCATAGGCACGCTGGATGAACTCGCGCAGCTTAGAAACTTCTTCGTGTTTCTTCAGCATGGCATTGATCTTTTCACCAATACCTTTCGCGGCCATACCCAGGTGGGTTTCCAAAATCTGACCAATGTTCATACGTGATGGAACGCCCAGCGGGTTCAGTACGATATCAACAGGAGTCCCGTTTTCATCGTAAGGCATATCTTCGATCGGGTTGATCTTGGAGATAACACCTTTGTTACCGTGGCGGCCTGCCATCTTGTCACCAGGCTGGATTTGACGTTTAACGGCCAAATACACTTTAACGATTTTCAGCACACCTGGTGCCAGATCATCGCCCTGAGTGATTTTACGACGCTTAGCTTCGAGTTTTTTCTCAAACTCAGATTTCAGTTCGTCGTACTGTTCAGCAAGCTGTTCCAACTGATTCTGTTTGTCTTCGTCAGTCAGTGACAGTTCTAACCAACGATCGCGAGGCAATTTGCCCAGCTTGTCAGCTTCAACACCGCCAGCAACCAGCGCAGACTGGATACGTGCAAACAGACCAGCTTCCAGGATCTGCAGCTCTTCAGTCAGGTCTTTCTTAGCCTGCTTCAGCTGCATTTCTTCGATTTCTAACGCACGCTTGTCTTTTTCCACGCCATCGCGGGTAAAGACCTGCACGTCAATAATCGTACCGGAAACGCCGTTTGGTACACGCAGAGAAGAGTCTTTAACGTCAGACGCTTTCTCACCGAAGATCGCACGCAACAGTTTCTCTTCTGGCGTCAGTTGGGTTTCGCCTTTAGGCGTTACCTTACCAACCAGAATATCACCGCCGGTCACTTCAGCACCGATATAAACGATACCGGATTCATCCAGTTTGGAGAGCGCAGCTTCACCCACGTTAGGGATGTCAGCGGTGATCTCTTCCGGCCCCAGCTTGGTGTCACGGGACACACATGCCAGTTCCTGAATATGGATGGTCGTGAAGCGGTCTTCCTGCACAACACGTTCGGAGACTAAGATGGAGTCTTCGAAGTTGTAACCGTTCCAAGGCATGAACGCGACACGCATGTTCTGACCCAGTGCCAGTTCGCCCAGATCTGTTGACGGACCATCTGCCAGCACGTCGCCGCGCTCGATAGGTTCGCCCAGATTCACACACGGCATCTGGTTGATGCAGGTGTTCTGGTTAGAACGGGTATATTTGGTCAGGTTATAAATGTCGATACCTGCTTCGCCCGGGTACATCTCTTCTTCGTTAACACGAATAACGATACGGGATGCATCCACGTACTGAACAATACCGCCACGTTTCGCTACGGCTGTAACACCGGAGTCAACCGCAACCGCACGTTCCATACCTGTACCCACCAGCGGCTTATCAGCACGCAGAGTAGGAACAGCCTGACGTTGCATGTTCGCACCCATCAATGCACGGTTGGCGTCATCGTGTTCCAGGAATGGAATCAGAGATGCACCAACAGAAACGATCTGCTGGGTGGAAACGTCCATGTAGTCAACCTGATCGCGGCTAAACAGGCTTGATTCGCCTTTGCTACGACAAGTGACTAAATCTTCCAGGAAGTGGCCTTCGTCATCCAGGTTGGAGTTCGCCTGAGCGATAACAAAGTTGCCTTCTTCGATGGCAGACAGGTAGTTAATTTCATCGGTAACCATACCTTCACGCACACGGCGGTAAGGGGTTTCCAGGAAACCATACTCATTGGTCTGTGCATACACAGACAAGGAGTTGATCAGACCGATGTTTGGACCTTCTGGCGTTTCGATTGGACATACGCGACCGTAGTGAGTCGGGTGTACGTCTCGAACTTCAAAGCCAGCACGCTCACGGGTCAAACCGCCCGGGCCCAATGCAGAGATACGACGTTTGTGCGTGATCTCAGACAACGGGTTGTTCTGGTCCATAAATTGTGACAGCTGGCTTGAGCCGAAGAACTCTTTCACCGCGGCCGAAATCGGCTTCGCGTTGATCATGTCCTGAGGCATCAGAGTGTCGAGGTCGCCAAGAGACAGACGCTCTTTAACAGCACGCTCAACACGAACCAACCCTACACGGAATTGGTTTTCAGCCATTTCACCGACGGAACGAATACGACGGTTGCCCAAGTGGTCGATATCATCCACTTCGCCCTGGCCGTTACGAATCCCGATCAGTTTAATCATGACCTGGATGATGTCGTCTTTGCTCAGGATACCTGAACCTTCGATTTCATCACGCAGCAGAGAACGGTTGAACTTCATACGACCAACAGCAGACAGGTCGTAACGATCTTCAGAGAAGAACAAGTTCTCGAACAGGCTTTCAGCCGCTTCACGCGTTGGTGGCTCACCAGGACGCATCATTCGATAGATCTCAACCAGTGCGCTCAGGCGATCGCTGGTTGGGTCGACGCGAATGGTCTCGGACATGTACGCGCCATGATCGAGGTCGTTGGTGAACAGCGTTTCAATGGTTTTGTGACCGGACTGGCTGAGCTTAGCCAGCAGATCCAGAGACAATTCCATGTTAGCCGGGACGATCAGCTCACCGGTATTGGTGTCGATGTAGTCTTTAGAGACTACTTTCCCTGCGATGTACTCAACAGGAACTTCGATGCGCTGAATTTCGTCTTTTTCAAGCTGACGAATATGACGGGCAGTGATGCGGCGGCCTTTTTCTACATAGACTTTGCCGTCAGCTTCGATATCAAAGGAAGCTGTTTCACCACGCAGGCGCTCAGGTACCAGCTCCATCTGCAACTTATTGTCGCGGATCTGGTAAGTCACCTTGTCAAAGAACAGGTCAAGGATCTGTTCAGTCGTGTAATTTAATGCACGCAGAATGATGGTCGCAGGCAATTTACGGCGACGGTCAATACGCACAAACAGGTTGTCTTTCGGGTCAAACTCGAAATCTAACCATGAACCGCGGTAAGGGATGATACGTGCGTTATAGAGCACTTTACCCGATGAATGGGTTTTACCCTTATCGCTGTCGAAGAATACGCCCGGACTACGGTGCAGCTGAGATACGATAACCCTCTCAGTACCGTTAATCACAAAGGTACCATTTTCGGTCATGAGCGGAATTTCGCCCATATAGACTTCTTGTTCCTTGATGTCTTTGACCGTACCTTCTGGCGCTTCACGTTCGTAGATTACCAGGCGCAGTTTCACGCGCAGTGGCGCGGAGAACGTCACACCACGGATCTGGCATTCTTTAACGTCGAATACAGGCTCACCAAGACGGTAGCTAACGTATTGCAGCTCAGAGTTACCGCTGTAGCTCTTTATAGGGAATACAGAACGGAATGCAGCTTCCAGCCCGTATTGGCCTTCCGGATCTTGCTCGATAAACTTCTGGAACGAGTCAAGCTGGATAGAAAGGAGATATGGAATGTCCAGAACTTGTGGACGTTTACCAAAATCCTTACGAATGCGTTTTTTCTCGGTATAGGAGTAAACCATAGGGTTCCTCAGCTCGCTGATCAGTGACCCAATCTTGTCTGCCCTGAGAAGGACAGTTCATGCAACACCGTTTATGTCGACCGGAAAGCAGAAACGCTTCCCGCCATATCTGTTTTCTACCACTCTTAAATCATTTCGTTGTGCGTTATCTGTAGATGAGCTACAGCAAGGGGCATCAATATATTAAGGCGTCTATAGAAAGAGATATTAGAGTAGTTCAGTGCTCAAACAGTGTGAAACACCACTGACACTCTATAGCGCAAAAAGGCTGGTGACTAAAAAGTCACCAGCCATCAGTCTGTTAGGACAGACTGCACTCCGGGAAGTTAAACTTACTTAACTTCAACAGAAGCACCAGCTTCTTCCAGAGATTTTTTCAGAGCTTCAGCGTCGTCTTTGCTGATGCCTTCTTTCAGAGCTGCTGGAGCAGACTCAACCAGGTCTTTAGCTTCTTTCAGACCCAGGCCAGTTGCGGTACGAACAGCTTTGATAACTGCAACTTTGTTCGCGCCAACAGCGGCCAGAACAACGTCGAACTCAGTTTTTTCTTCAACAGCTTCAGCAGCAGCAGCAGGACCTGCAACAGCAGCAGCAGCAGAAACGCCGAATTTTTCTTCCATAGCGGAGATCAGTTCAACGATTTCCATTACAGACAGAGCTGCAACGCCTTCAATGATTTGTTCTTTAGTGATTGACATTTCAAGTGTTCCTAGAATTCAGAAATAGTGTATACGTAAGCAAATGAACGAGAAAAGAAAGGCTGATTAAGCAGCTTCTTTCTGATCGCGTACAGCAGCCAGAGTGCGAACCAATTTGCCTGCAGAGGCTTCTTTCATGGTTGCCATCAGGCGTGCGATTGCTTCTTCGTAAGTAGGCAGAGTTGCCAAGCGGTCAATTTGAGCCGCAGAGATAAACTCACCTTCAAAGGCCGCAGCTTTAACCTCAAATTTTGCATTCGCTTTAGCGAAATCTTTGAACAGACGGGCAGCAGCGCCTGGGTGTTCAGTAGAGAATGCAATCAAGGTTGGACCGACAAACGTGTCTTTCAGGCACTCAAACTGAGTACCTTCTACGACGCGACGCATCAAGGTGTTACGAACAACACGCATGTAAACGCCAGCTTCACGACCTGCTTTACGCAGTTCAGTCATTTTATCTACAGTTACGCCACGGGAATCCGCAACAACCGCAGACAGCGCGCCTTTGGCTACTTCGATGACTTCAGCAACAATCGCTTGTTTGTCTTGAAGATTTAATGCCATTAGCTTTTTGCTCCTGGATTTAGCCGGGGAAAATCCCCGGAACTCACATCACTTGTTATCGAGAATCGATATCAAGCGTTCAAACACGGTGAGCAGAG
The DNA here is from genome assembly GCF_003614975.1 of Rahnella bruchi. Taxonomy (GTDB): domain Bacteria; phylum Pseudomonadota; class Gammaproteobacteria; order Enterobacterales; family Enterobacteriaceae; genus Rahnella; species Rahnella bruchi. Next base: position 24,311 of record NZ_QZWI01000028.1, read on the forward strand.
AATCCAGCAAAGACAAATCTTAATTCTTTATAAAAAAGACAAAGAAATATTTTCTTCAGGCTCTGTCACCGTCTACGCAGGAAGGATTAAGCCCTTTTCAGAGCACCTGCGGTCTTGGACGGAGGCCTGGATAGGCCAGGCTCCAACCGAAAAATCTTGGTTTCGCATTAACGAAACAACGGGCCATAGATTCTAGACAAATCTATCGCCCGCGTAAAGCGATAAACGTCAGCAGTTAATTAGTTAACTGTTGCGCTCAGGCCGCTTTGATCAACAGAAAGACCAGCGCCCATTGTAGTGGACAGGCTTACTTTCTTGATGAAAACGCCTTTTGCCTGAGAAGGCTTCGCTTTTTTCAGAGCGACCAACAGAGCTTCCAGGTTTTCTTTCAGCTTGTCGGATTCGAAATCAACCTTACCGATAGTGGTATGGATGATGCCGTTTTTGTCGTTACGGTAACGAACCTGACCCGCTTTAGCGTTCTTAACCGCTTCAGCAACGTTAGGAGTTACAGTACCAACTTTCGGGTTAGGCATCAGACCGCGTGGGCCCAGAACCTGACCTAATTGGCCAACAACGCGCATTGCATCTGGAGATGCGATAACAACGTCGAAGTTCATTTCGCCTTTCTTGATCATGTCTGCCAGATCTTCCATACCTACCAGCTCAGCGCCTGCAGCTTTAGCAGCTTCAGCGTTTGCACCTTGGGTGAAGACGGCAACGCGAACAGAACGACCGGTGCCGTGTGGCAGTACGGTTGCGCCGCGAACGTTTTGATCAGATTTACGAGCGTCGATGCCGAGGTTAACAGCAACGTCAACGCTTTCTACGAATTTAGCAGTGGCCAGCTCTTTGAGCAGAGCAACGGCTTCGGTGATGTCATACTGTTTAGTAGCATCAACTTTGTCACGGATCACGCGCATGCGCTTGGTCAGCTTAGCCATTTATTAATCCTCCACTACCAGGCCCATGGAACGAGCAGTACCTTCGATGGAGCGAGTCATCGCTTCAACGTCAGAACCAGTCATGTCCGCAGCTTTGGTTTCTGCGATTTCACGAACCTGAGCACTCGTTACTTTACCCACTTTGTCTTTGTTCGGCTTGCCGGAACCAGACTTGATACCAGCCGCTTTCTTCAGCAGTACTGCTGCAGGAGGGGTTTTGGTAATGAAGGTGAAAGAACGGTCAGAATAAACAGTAATAACAACAGGAATTGGCAGGCCTTTTTCCATGCTATCAGTCTTAGCATTGAACGCCTTACAGAATTCCATGATGTTCACGCCTTGTTGACCCAGAGCTGGACCAACTGGCGGACTTGGGTTTGCCATACCAGCTGAAACTTGCAGCTTGACGTAGGCTTGTACTTTCTTGGCCATGGTAAATATCCTCGTTTGGGTAATATCGCCTGTTTGAAGAGGCTCCCCGTTATTTACAGTACTTTGTTCTTTATAATTTATGTGCAGAGGCTGCACATAAAAACAAAAGGCGCGAAATTATAGTTCAATTTCGCGCCTTGTACAACATCTGTTCTAATGAATATTTAGAAAGCTGTTGTTAGCCTTTTTCAACCTGACCGAAGTCCAGTTCAACCGGTGTTGCACGGCCAAATATGGATACAGACACTTTCAGGCGGCTTTTCTCGTAATCAACTTCTTCGACCACACCATTGAAGTCCGCAAACGGACCGTCGTTAACACGTACCAGTTCACCTGGTTCAAACAATGTTTTCGGACGTGGCTTATCACCCACTTGTTGCAGGCGATTCATGATCGCATCAACTTCTTTATCGCTGATTGGTGCAGGACGATCTGACGTTCCGCCAATGAAGCCCATTACACGAGGAACGCTGCGAACTAAGTGCCAGCTGGCGTCATTCATTACCATCTGTACCAGCACATAACCCGGGAAGAATTTACGTTCACTTTTACGGCGCTGGCCACCACGGATCTCAACCACTTCTTCGGTTGGAACCATGACTTCACCAAACAGTTCTTCCATGTCATGTAATTTGATGTGCTCACGCAGCGATTGCGCTACGCGGCCTTCAAAGCCAGAAAACGCCTGAACGACGTACCAACGTTTTTTAGGTGCTTCAGACATTTAGAACCTCAAGCCAGTAATGAAAGATACCAGGCGGACTAAAATACCATCCAGCCCCCACAGAATCAGAGACATAACGGCAGTCACCGCAGCAACGATCAGTGTGGTATGCAATGTTTCCTGGCGCGTTGGCCAAATGACTTTACGTACTTCAGTACGCGCTTCACGAGCAAACGCGACTGTCGCCTTGCCTTTAGTGGTCAATAAAGCCACTGCACCCGCAATTGCGATAATAACTACTACGGCTAACGCGCGTAACGGCAGGCTGTATGCACGGTAATAATAGTTACCGACAATAGCTACAACCAACAAAACGGCAACAACCAGCCACTTTACCGCTTCCAGGCCGCGCCCGCTCCCTTGAGCCTCGGTATTCGCACTCATAAACCAACCCGTCACAATGATTCAGAACAAACAACTTTGCCTCGCATTGCGAGGCAAACCAAACCGATCGATGCTCTACTTGAGCGCAATTCGGTGTTTTACGCTATATCTCAGAGCCTATCTCACCAGTGATTATGACGTAAAAATCGCTGATGAGATAGGTTCTAGCGCCACAGCGTAGAAAAAAGGGCATCGAATGATGCCCTTTTAGTGTGTATTGCGTCAACGAATAGTGACAAAAAACTATCAGCGATTAAGCGATAACTTTAGCAACAACACCAGCACCTACAGTACGGCCGCCTTCACGGATTGCGAAACGCA
>NZ_QZWI01000029.1 GCF_003614975.1 Rahnella bruchi
TATATTACGCTTTCCTCATTCAGTGTCAACCGTTTATTTCATTCGGTTGCCGCTGTTTTTAATCTTTCCGACCCGGTCACTTCGTGATGTTGTTCACGTTGTTCCCTGTCGATGGAGCGGCATTATAGGGATCCCAATTTTTTGCACAAGCCTTTTTTCCAATAAAAGGATCGACTGCGTGTTTTTCGACCCTTTCGGAGAGATCTCGTTCGATCCGCTGGTTTTCACGCCGATCTGATTGAGCTCAAATTGGTATTTACTCAGACCCGAACTATATTGCCAGGGTCAAAACTCACTTATGGGGTGCTTCAGATGTCTCAGGCTTTACGTGCTTATCAGGGATTAACACCAACATTAGGAGAAAGAGTCATGGTTGATCCCTCCAGTGTGGTGATTGGCGATGTTGATCTGGCCGATGATGTCAGTATCTGGCCGCTGGTGGTGATACGGGGTGATGTGAATAATGTCGTGATCGGTTGCAGAACTAATGTGCAGGATGGAAGCGTGCTGCATGTGACTCACCAGTCACGGCATAATCCTGAAGGCCATCCTCTCATTATTGGAGAGGATGTTACCGTCGGTCATAAGGCCATGCTGCATGGTTGCACTATCGGAAACCGGGTGCTGGTAGGAATGGGATCGATCTTGCTGGACGGTGCGATCGTTGAGGATGACGTAATGATTGGCGCCGGAAGTCTGGTTCCGCCTGGTAAAACTCTTGAAAGCGGTTATCTCTATTTGGGCAGCCCGGTTAAGCAGATACGGGAGCTGACGTCTGAGGAACTGGCAGGACTAACATATTCTTCGAATAACTATGTAACCTGGAAAGATCTGTACCTTTCTCAGCAACAATAAAGCAGAGCATTGCCTGAACAGTAAAATGCACACTGTTCAGGCGTTACCAGTTAGGCCAGCAAGTCTTTCTTTAACTGTTCCAGCACAGGTTCGATCTCAGGCATAATACCATGCCACAGATAGAAAGCATGGGCAGCTTGCCCCACCAGCATTCCCAATCCATCGGCATAACCCGTTACCCCGTTATTTTTAGCCCAGGTAAGGAAAGGCGTTAAACCTGCCTGATAATACATATCGTAGACACGGGTCTGCGCGGTCAGCACTTTTTCAGGGATCGCAGGGATCTCACCCTTTATACCCGATGCCGTGGCATTAATGATCAGGTCAAAAGACTCATCCGCCAGATCGGTAAGCGTGATAGCCCGGATATCCCCTTTCTCTTCGAAGATATGACTCAGGTGCTGTGCGCGTTCAAACGTCCTGTTGGTGACAACCACCGAACAGCCATGAGACAGCAAAGGCAGTATCACCCCTCGCGCAGCGCCACCGGCACCGATCAGTAAAACCCGGTCGCCTTGCTTCAAAAGCGCCAGCCGCTCAAGGTCACTCAACATACCGATGCCATCAGTGTTGTCCCCGAGCAATCGCCCGTCTTCAAGCTTTTTCAGGGTATTCACAGCACCGGACATTGCAGCACGATCAGTTAGCTCATCCGATTCTGCAAAAGCGCGTTCCTTAAAAGGCACGGTGATATTTGCCCCACGGGCTCCGCCTTCAAAAAAACTTCGCAGCGTTTCTTCAAACTCTTCATGAGGAGCCAGTACGGTGCCATAGGTGTGTTCGACCCCGGTCTGACTGGCAAATAACGCATGGATGCGAGGGGATTTACTGTGGCCGATCGGATTCCCAAATACCGCGAAAGATGACATCACTTTCTTCCTTTAACCTTGACGGATCAGGTTGCCGGTAAGGGCATCCCGAATTTCTGATGGATTTTCTCTTCCGCCGACATCGCCATCAAGCACCGGGAAATTATCCCCGAACTGGAATCGTACTTCATCCGGCAACCGGCATGGCGGCTCGCCATTGAGATTAGCACTGGTAGACACCAGCGGTTTGCCAAATTTCTGGCAAAGCTCTTTTACCAGCGGGTGATTGGTAACTCGCACCGCCAGCGACGTAAAGCGTCCGGTTAACCATTCAGGCGTAGTCGGTTTAGCAGGCATGACCCATGTTACCGGACCCGGCCAGAATGACCAGATATGCGCAAGCTGTTGTTCAGTAAGCGCGGAGTCATCAATATAAGGGAGAAGCTGCTGATAATTATCAGCAATCAGAATAAGACCTTTATCTTTAGGCCGCTTTTTCAGTGCCAGAAGCGCATCGACAGCCTGTTCACTATCCGGATCACATCCGAGACCAAAGACAGCTTCAGTCGGATAAGCGACAACTTGCTGCTCACGCAGCGCATCAAGCACGAGGGTAAATGAGTTTTCTAGGCTTTTATTCATCTTGTTCGTTATCTTTAATTTCTACGGCTTTACCGCATAATTTACTGGCACAAAATAGCTTAATACCTTGCGCCGTTTTCTTTTGCATCAATAAAGGGTAATGGCAATGGGCACATTCCCCCGCAACTGGCTTGTTATTGATGGCAAACTGGCAATCCGGGTAACGGTCGCAGGCATGAAACACTTTGCCAAAGCGTGATTTTCGCTGCAACAAATGTCCCTTCCCACATTGCGGACAACCCAGGCTGGTTTCTTCAGGTTTATCTATCACTTCAATATGGTCACATTCAGGATACTGACTACAGCCAATAAACATCCCATAACGCCCCTGACGCAGCACTAAGGTCGACTCACATTTAGGGCATAATTGCCCATCCAAAACTTTCACAATATGGCCATCAGCCTGAGATTTCAGAGGACGAATATACTGGCATTGTGGATAGGATGAACAACTCAGAAAGGGGCCATGGCGACCACTACGGATCACCAGGTTGGCCCCGCATTCCGGACAGGATTCATTTTGCTTCTCAGCAAAAAGTGCTGCTTTTGTCATATCTTACTTTTTTACCTGTTATCTCTTAATGCAGATAACCTTCATTAACCTCAAACAACAGCTCTTCCATTTGCTGATACGCACTTTCATATCCGGGAATATTAAAGAGAACCATCAACACGACCCACTTCAGATCCTCAAGATCGAATTCTTCAGTGTCCAGAGCCATAACACGATCGACTACCATCTCTCTGGTATCGAAGTTCAGTACTTTGATCTGTTCCAGGAACAATAAAAAACCACGACAACTGCTATCTAACCGACTGGTTTCCTCATCGGTGTAAATACGCAATGCTGAAGGATCAGAATCCAGCATATAAGATGGGGTTCCACCCTCTTGCATATCCGCAAGTTTTTCAAGCCAACTCAACGCATTGTGAATATCGGCCCGGTGGAAACCAGCTTCGGTCAAGTCATCCGTTAACCTATCCTCGTCAACATTCATCTCCGCTTCGTTGTGAATGTAAGTTTCAAATAAGTACATTAGTACGTCGAACATGGCTTGCCCTCTTAATTCGGACATAGCCGCCGGATACAGCTGCGATCCATCCTGCTAACTCCAGCTCGAGTAGCTTACCTACCACTTCTGGCACAGGTTGGCCGGCACGTTCGGCGACGACGTCAACAGATGTCACCTCATATTCTACGTTAGCCAACACATCAGCAAATGGCAATTCAACTTCGCTATCTTGCGCACAAATAATCGTCTCTGATGCCCCGGAACTCTTGTTAACAGGCTTTTTGAAAGATTCTGAGGTGCGGATATCAGGAAACCAGGTCAGTCCGCTGCCAATATGCTCGGCAATGTCGTTAGGTTCCGTCACCAGATATGCGCCCTGCTGAATAAGCCAGTGCGTGCCTTCTGAAGTCACACTTCCCAGCGGCCCCGGAAGGGCGAAAACTTCTCTTCCCTGTTCCAGCGCATACCGTGCAGTGATAAGTGAACCACTGCGTAATGTTGCCTCAATGACCAACACACCGGCGCTCAATCCGCTAATTATCCTGTTACGGCGAGGAAAATGTGCAGCGAGGGGCGGCGCTGTCACTAAATGCTCGGAAACCAGCGCCCCTCCGGCGTCAACAATGTGCTGAGCTAACGTCGAGTGCCGCGGCGGATAACGCTTCAGCAGTCCGCTTCCCAGCACTGCGATCGTTTTGCCCTGGACCTCAAGCGTCGCACGGTGACTGATCCCATCAATCCCCATGGCCAGGCCACTCGTGACGGTAAAACCGCTACTCACCAGCCCGCTGGCAAATACCTGCGCGTATTGTTCGCCGTAATGTGTGAATTCACGGCTCCCGACCATCGCGATTTGTGGGGAGGACAGTAAATCAGGGTTCCCTTCCACGAACAGGATTAACGGAGGCGAGGAAATCTGTGCCAGCAAAACCGGATACAAAGCACTGCCAAAAGTAATCAGGTGGCAATGATCACCTTCAAGCCATTTCAGTGATTCTGCGATCCATTGCGAATTACAATGCCGGAAATCTGCGATTTGTTCTTCTGAAAGCCCGCAACGTACTAATACAGACGGGGAATATAATCCGCTGCTAAATAATGACTGGATAATCCCTTCGACCTGGCCCGCATCCAGGCGTTTAACCCTCGACAAACGTATCCACACTTCCTGTAGTGTCATTATGCTTCCCTTGCTTAATGCCTTTCAGCGACTGATTCAATTGGCAGAGGATGCTGTCAATCGCGGCGGGAAATGTCTAGAATAGAGACTATATATCTTCAATCATTTGAATAAAGATCCAGAAAAATATGTCCGTATTACAGATATTACATTTCCCAGACGAGCGGCTTCGCATTACTGCAAAACCGGTCAAAGAAGTTAACGCCGAAATTCAGCAGATCGTGGATGATATGTTTGAAACCATGTATGCAGAAGAAGGCATCGGCCTGGCTGCGACTCAGGTAGACATTCATCAGCGCATTATCGTGATTGATGTCTCTGAAAATCGCGACGAACGTCTGGTTCTCATCAACCCTGAACTGCTGGAAAAAAGCGGCGAAACAGGGATTGAAGAAGGCTGCCTGTCGATCCCTGATCAACGGGCTCTCGTGCCACGTGCCGAGAAAGTCAAAGTTCGCGCGCTTGATCGCGACGGCAAAACTTTTGAGCTTGAAGCTGATGACTTGCTGGCGATTTGTATCCAGCATGAAATGGATCATCTGGTGGGTAAATTATTCGTGGATTATTTGTCCCCATTGAAACGTCAGCGCATCCGCCAGAAAATGGAAAAAATGGCCAAGCTGAACGCACGGGCTGACTAATATTCGTGTAACACAGGACACTGCTTTGCGAATCATATTTGCCGGTACTCCCGACTTTGCAGCGCGTCATCTTGACGCGCTTTTATCATCAGAACATCAGGTGGTTGGCGTTTTTACTCAGCCTGACCGTCCGGCGGGACGCGGTAATAAACTGACCGCAAGCCCGGTGAAGGTTCTTGCCCAGACTCACGACATACCTGTTTTTCAGCCGAAATCCCTGCGTCCCGAAGAAAACCAGTCTCTGGTTTCAGCGCTCGAGGCTGACATCATGGTGGTTGTGGCTTACGGTTTGATCTTGCCAAAAGCCGTGCTTGAGATGCCGAAATTGGGCTGCATTAACGTCCATGGTTCGCTTCTGCCACGCTGGCGTGGTGCGGCTCCCATTCAACGTTCATTGTGGGCGGGAGATGCCAAAACGGGTATCACGATCATGCAGATGGATGTCGGTCTTGATACCGGCGATATGCTGCATAAAGTTGAATGTGACATCCTGCAAGAAGATACCAGCGCATCGCTTTACAACAAGCTGGCTGAGTTGGGCCCGCAGGGTATGCTTGAAACATTGAAGCAGCTGGCGAACGGCACAGCAAAGCCTGAAGTTCAAAGCGAAGAGCACGTGACCTACGCTGAGAAACTCAGCAAGGAAGAAGCCCGCTTAGACTGGAACCTGTCAGCCGAACAACTTGAACGCTGTATTCGCGCGTTCAATCCATGGCCTGTCAGCTTTTTCATGATTGATGATCAGCCGGTGAAAGTCTGGCAGGCAGAATGTCTGGCAGCGCAACACGATGCATTGCCGGGCACTATCATTTCTGCTGACAAAAAAGGGATTCAGGTCGCCACATCTGACGGCATTCTGAATGTCACCCAGCTACAACCTTCGGGTAAAAAAGCAATGTCCGCACAGGACTTGCTGAACTCTCGTCGCGAATGGTTTATCGAAGGCACGCGTTTAGCCTGACCATCACGACTACGCCCGATATCTCGTCGGGCCATATCTCTCTGATGATGCTGGCTTCGGTCAGCTTTTTTGACTATGAAAACAGCCTATAATCTCCGTAGTATTGCAGCTCAAGCCATCAGCCAGGTTCTGGACAAAGGTCTTTCTCTTTCGACCGTTCTTCCTGGTCTGCAAAAAAATGTCTCAGACAAAGATCGTGGGTTACTTCAGGAACTCTGCTTCGGCACCTTGCGCGTTCTTCCCCAGCTGGAATGGTGTTTGCAGCAACTGATGGCAAAACCTCTTACCGGCAAACAGAGAACTTTGCACTATTTGCTGATGGTTGGCCTTTACCAGCTGATACATACCCGTATTCCGGCACACGCCGTATTGGCGGAAACTGTTGAAGGTGCTGTTGCCCTGAAACGTCCTCAGCTGAAAGGTCTGATCAACGGGGTTCTGCGTCAGTTCCAGCGTCAGCAGGAAGAGCTGCTGCAACGCATGGCGAATAATGACAGCCGCTACCTTCACCCAAGCTGGTTGATGAACCGCCTCAAAAAAGCTTATCCCGATCAATGGGAAAGTATTGTGGAAGCGAATAACCAAAGACCTCCTATGTGGCTGCGCGTAAACCGCATGCATCATACCCGTGATGAATATCTGCAATTACTTAGCGACGCAGAAATTGAGGCCGTTGCACATCCTGAATACCATGATGCATTGCGATTAGTTACGCCCTGCCAGGTCAATCTCCTTCCGGGATTTGCGGAAGGTTGGGTTACCGTTCAGGATGCATCGGCACAAGGCAGCGTTGATCTGCTGGATCCACAGAATGGCGAAATGATCCTCGATTTGTGCTGTGCTCCGGGCGGAAAAACGACGCATATCCTTGAAGCTGCGCCCAAGGCTCACGTTCTTGCGGTCGATGTGGATGAACAACGTTTGAAACGTGTTCATGAAAACCTTCAGCGCCTGAAACTCAGTGCCGAAGTTAAACAGGGTGATGGCCGCGAGCCGCAGGTTTGGGCCGGTGATCGTATCTTCGATCGCATATTGCTCGATGCACCTTGCTCTGCAACGGGCGTAATTCGCCGACATCCTGATATTAAATGGTTGCGCAGAGACAGTGATATCGCCGAACTTGCAGGCCTTCAAAGAGAAATCCTTGAAGCAGTATGGCCAAAACTGAAAAGTAAGGGCGTATTGGTCTATGCTACCTGTTCAATATTGCCTGACGAAAACTCTCAGCAAATAACCACATTCCTGCAATCACACCCGGATGCTACATTGGTCGAAACTGGCACGCTGGAAAATCCCGGACGACAAAATCTTCCTCATGCTGAAGATGGCGACGGCTTCTATTACGCTAAACTTATCAAAAGTTAATCATTTCCTATCAGCAGCATTGATGCTGCTGATAGTGTTGAGGCAAAGCAGAGAGTCATATGAAAATAATAATTCTCGGTGCCGGGCAGGTTGGCGGAACACTCGCCGAAAACCTGGTGGGTGAAAACAACGATATTACCGTTGTTGATACTAATACCGTCCGGTTACGTCAGCTTCAGGATAAATTCGATCTGCGTGTGGTGCAGGGACACGGCTCTCATCCGCGTGTATTGCGTGAGGCCGGCGCCGAAGATGCGGATATGCTGGTCGCTGTGACGAATTCTGACGAAACTAATATGATTGCCTGTCAGATAGCTTACTCGCTGTTTAACACGCCTAACCGTATAGCGCGTATTCGTTCCACAGAATACATCCGCGAGTCAGAAAAGCTTTTCCTGCCAGAAGCAGTTCCAATCGACCATCTGATTTCACCAGAGCAGTTAGTCACAGACTATATCTACAAACTCATTGAATATCCTGGTGCGCTTCAGGTCGTGAATTTTGCGGAAGGAAAAGTCAGTATCGCAGCGGTCAAAGCCTATTATGGCGGCCCATTGGTCGGTAACGCGCTTTCATCTATGCGTGAACACATGCCGCATATTGAAACGCGGGTGGCCGCAATATTTCGTCAGGATCGCCCAATCCGCCCTCAGGGTTCGACCATCATTGAAGCCGGTGATGAAGTCTTCTTTGTAGCAGCTTCACAGCATATTCGCGCAGTTATGAGCGAACTTCAGAGACTGGAAAAACCTTATAAGCGGATTATGATCGTTGGCGGTGGCAATGTCGGCGCCGGTCTGGCGCAGAGACTTGAGAAAAATTACAGCGTAAAACTCATCGAGCGTGACCAACAACGCGCCGCTGAGCTTGCTGAGCTTTTGCAAGACACCATCGTATTCTATGGCGACGCTTCAGATCAGGAGCTTCTGGCCGAAGAGCATATCGAACAGGTCGATGTTTTCATTGCTCTCACCAATGACGATGAAGCTAACATTATGTCTGCCATGCTGGCCAAGCGGATGGGCGCGAAGAAAGCCATGGTGCTTATCCAGCGCAGCGCTTACGTAGACTTAGTTCAGGGCAGCGTAATTGATATTGCGATTTCCCCCCAGCAGGCAACAATTTCCGCATTACTGGGTCATGTCAGGAAAGCCGATATTGTCAGCGTTTCTTCGCTGCGCCGTGGTGTTGCGGAAGCCATTGAGGCCATCGCGCATGGCGATGAAACCACCTCTAAAGTGGTGGGTCGAACCGTCGAACAAATCAAACTTCCGCCAGGCACTACCATTGGCGCGATTGTTCGCGGGAATGACGTGATCATTGCCAACGGTACCAGCAGGATCCAACAAGGTGATCACGTTGTTATGTTCATTACTGACAAGAAGTTTGTCAGGGATGTGGAGCGACTGTTCCAGCCAAGTCCGTTCTTCTTATAATTGGCGAGGGTGCATATAAGAAATTCCGCTAATTAGAATTCGGATGAGAACTTTTGTAGCGAAGACTCTACAAATGGTCTTTACTTGTTTTGACACATTTGATGAATTTGCCAAGGAGTGTTTTATGAGTTTTATGAAAGAGTTTCGTGAGTTTGCCATGCGTGGCAACGTGGTTGACCTTGCTGTGGGTGTTATCATCGGTGCAGCATTTGGCAAAATAGTGTCATCATTCGTCGCCGATATTATTATGCCCCCACTGGGATTACTGATTGGCGGGGTAGATTTCAAACAGTTTGCTTTCGTTCTGAGAGAGGCTCAGGGTGCGACGCCAGCTGTAGTCATGCATTACGGTGTATTTATTCAGAACGTTTTTGATTTTGTCATCGTGGCACTGGCAATATTCTTGGCAATCACGTTGATGAACAAAATGCGTCGTAAGCAGGAAGATGCTCCGGCAGCACCGCCAAAACCAACAGCGGAAGAAACATTGCTGGCAGAAATTCGTGATTTGCTGAAAGAGCAACAGACACCAAGACTCTAGAAATTAAAATCAGGCAGTTAACATTGGCTGATTTTAGAAGGGCAGTGTTGAATATTCGACTGAACACTCAACACTGCCCTCCAGATAACTCCCCTTCCCATTCTTCTCTTTACGACGATAACTCCCTTTACCTTTCAGGTTTTTCTCAACACGCTGTTTGAATAGTGGATCATGGAGCAGAGCCTGCAACGCATTATCCTGAATAACACCTTTTTGATGCTTATACTGAGTCATAGATCCTCGATATGTGAAAAACAATTTTGACAAAATCCGCGCACATCATACTGCTAAAATTATCTGTCCGAAAGCGGTATATATAACGACTAAAAAGCTCAGGCTACCTTACCTGCACCATCCTCTAAAGCTTCTAAAATAGAACAACTTGCACTGGTATGCACTGAACCACAGCAGGCAGCACTCAGTCTCTGCAGTGACTCACGCATCTGATTCAGTTCCTGTAATTTGAACTCAACCTCCGCAAGCCGTTCATCAACAATGGCTTTGGATTCCTGGCAAGTATGATGCAAAGGATCTATGCGAATTGATAGCAGCTCCTTGATAGCATCCAGCGTAAATCCTGTGGATTTGGCATAACGGATAAAGCGAAGCCGTTGCAAATCGTTTTCATCATACTGACGATAACCGGAAGGGTTACGACTGCCAGGACTCATCATTCCCTGCTTTTCATAGTAGCGAACAGTATCTGCGGAAACATTCGCGAGTCCGGCCAGCTCACCAATTTTGTACATGCTATTTACCCCTGAAGTTATCCCGCAGCACATCTTTGTAATGCCCATGCAAAAAGTCGGTATTCATACCCGCCTGCTGCAACCTTAATTGAAGAACCCTGAGTCGTTTTTCAGCAACGGCAAACTGCGGGTCATCATCTTCCAGCGTTTGCAGCAAATGATCCAACGCTATAGCTTCCTTTCTGTCCTGAAGTGCCGGTGGCAAATAGCCTGCATTTTTGAGGATGCGATAGGCTACCCTTAAGTCTTCTGGCACAGCGCTGTCATCATCCAGAATGATGGGTTGTCCATTGCCGGGCAGATTATCAAAGTCACCCTTTTCCTGAGCATCTTTGATGTGCTTTTCTACCCACTGGTCAATCAGGAACATGAGATTACCTTTGAAGTAATGAAAGGATCATCATAGGACATACTTGCAGCTTAGCGCGAAAGGGGAGGGAATTCAGGTTCAATTGTGCCGGGAATGATGAAACCAAGGAGGCCGAATTTCAGATGTAAAAAAACCGGGCATAAGCCCGGTCTTTTCATGCATCTACAGATTATTCAGCAGTTGCTACTTCTGCTTTTGACTCTGCACGATCAACGAGCTCGATGTATGCCATCGGCGCATTGTCGCCTGCACGGAAGCCACACTTAAGAATACGAGTGTAACCACCGGCACGGCTCGCGAAACGCGGGCCCAGTTCATTAAACAGTTTTGCCACGATCTCGTTATCACGAGTACGGGCGAATGCCAGACGACGATTTGCAACGTTGTCGGTCTTGGCAAGAGTAATCAGCGGCTCAACAACGCGACGCAGCTCTTTCGCTTTCGGCAGGGTCGTCTTGATGATCTCATGACGAACCAAAGAGCCGGCCATGTTACGGAACATAGCCTGTCGGTGGCTGCTGTTACGGTTCAGTTGACGACCACTCTTACGATGGCGCATGACCTTATCCTTCTCAGTAAAACCTTAACCTGTGATCCGGTTACTCGTCAGCAATACTTGCTGGTGGCCAGTTTTCCAGGCGCATGCCCAGAGACAAACCACGGGACGCAAGTACGTCTTTGATCTCAGTAAGAGATTTTTTACCCAGGTTAGGTGTTTTAAGTAACTCAACCTCGGTACGCTGTACCAGATCACCGATGTAGTGGATTGCTTCTGCCTTAAGGCAGTTAGCAGAGCGGACAGTCAATTCCAGATCGTCAACAGGGCGCAGCAGGATTGGATCGAATTCCGGCTTCTCTTCTTTGACTTCCGGCTGACGTACATCACGTAAATCAACGAAAGCTTCAAGTTGTTCAGCAAGAATGGTTGCCGCACGACGGATCGCCTCTTCAGGATCGATCGTACCGTTGGTTTCCATTTCGATAACCAGCTTGTCCAAATCAGTACGCTGTTCTACACGCGCTGCTTCAACATTGTAGGCAATTCGCTCTACAGGGCTGTAGCATGCATCTACTAACAGACGACCAATTGGGCGCTCATCTTCTTCCGAATGAATTCGGGCAGACGCCGGCACATAACCACGACCGCGCTGAACTTTGATGCGCATGCTAATAGCAGCGTTCTCATCGGTCAGGTGGCAAATGACATGTTGCGGCTTGACGATTTCGACATCACCATCATGGGTAATGTCGGCTGCAGTCACAGGGCCAATGCCAGACTTATTCAGGGTAAGAATAACTTCATCTTTACCTTGAACTCTCACCGCCAGCCCTTTCAGGTTGAGCAGGATCTCCAGGATATCTTCCTGTACGCCTTCTTTGGTGCTGTACTCATGCAGTACACCATCAATCTCAACCTCGGTCACCGCGCAACCCGGCATGGATGAAAGCAGAATACGGCGCAGTGCGTTGCCTAAAGTATGGCCAAAGCCACGTTCTAAAGGCTCAAGGGTCACCTTGGCGTGCGTCGAACTGACTTGCTCGATATCTACCAGGCGCGGTTTTAGAAACTCTGTCACAGAACCCTGCATTGTGTCCTCTCTTTGGTACTAAGCTTTACTTGGAGTAAAGCTCGACGATCAGGTGTTCGTTAATGTCGGAAGACAGATCAGTACGTTCAGGCATACGCTTGAACACACCTTCCATCTTAGCAGCATCAACTTCAAGCCAAGTCGGCTTTTCACGCTGTTCAGCCAACTCCAAAGCGGCCTTCACGCGAGATTGCTTTTTAGCTTTCTCACGGATGCTGACAACGTCATTCGGAGATACCTGATAAGAAGCGATGTTAACAACGCGACCGTTTACGATGATAGCTTTGTGGCTAACTAACTGGCGCGATTCCGCACGAGTAGCGCCGAAGCCCATACGATAAACTACGTTGTCTAAACGACCCTCAAGCAGTTGCAACAGGTTTTCACCGGTGTTGCCTTTCAGGCGTGCTGCTTCTTTGTAATAGTTACGGAACTGGCGCTCCAGAACACCGTAAGTACGGCGAACTTTTTGCTTTTCACGTAACTGCACACCATAGTCAGACAGACGCGGTTTACGCGCACCATGCTGACCAGGAGCTTGTTCAATTTTACACTTGGTATCGATCGCGCGAACGCCAGATTTAAGGAATAAATCTGTGCCCTCACGACGGCTAAGCTTGAGCTTAGGACCCAAATATCTTGCCATTTTCTCTCTCCAACAAACCTAAAAGCAGCGTTATACGCGACGCTTTTTCGGCGGACGACAACCGTTATGAGGGATAGGAGTCACATCAGTAATATTAGTGATGCGGAAACCAGCCGCGTTTAACGCGCGGATAGTAGACTCACGACCAGGACCAGGTCCTTTAACCATAACTTCCAGATTCTTGATACCGTATTCTTTCACTGCGTCAGCGCAGCGCTCTGCTGCAACCTGAGCTGCGAACGGAGTGGATTTACGAGAACCACGGAAACCGGAACCACCAGCTGTTGCCCAACCCAAAGCATTACCCTGACGATCGGTAATGGTAACAATGGTGTTGTTGAAAGAAGCATGGATATGAGCCACGCCGTCAGAGACTTGTTTTCTTACACGTTTACGTGTACGAACAGGTGCCTTTGCCATTTATTCAATCACCCCGATTATTTCTTGATCGGTTTACGCGGACCCTTACGGGTACGTGCGTTAGTCTTGGTACGCTGACCGCGTACTGGAAGACCACGACGATGACGCAAACCACGATAAGTCCCAAGGTCCATAAGACGCTTGATGCTCAGGGTGACTTCACGACGCAGATCACCTTCAACAATGAACTTGGCAACTTCGTCACGCAGTTTTTCGATTTGCTCTTCAGACAGCTCACTGATCTTAACATTTTCAGCAATACCGGATGCAGCACAGATAGACTGTGAGCGGGTTTTACCGATGCCGTAGATCGAAGTTAATGCGATCACGGTATGTTTCTGATCAGGAATGTTAATGCCTGCTATACGGGCCACTATGCACTCCTACTATTTATATACGGCAACACCATTCTGAAAAGCCCGTTTTCAGGATACTCAAATAGTATTGCTGCTTACATACAAAAGATTGGCTGGCTAATCTAGCCAGCTCAACCCAACTTTGCAAGAAAAATATGCGAGATAATCAGCCTTGACGCTGTTTATGCTTCGGCTCTGCGCTGCAGATTACGCGAACGATACCGTTACGCTTAACAATTTTGCAGTTACGACATAATTTCTTGACGGAAGCACGAACTTTCATTTTTACTCTCCGTAACTTCGCAAACTCACCAGATTAGCGGTTATAGCCTTTCAGGTTTGCTTTCTTCAATGCAGACTCGTACTGACTTGACATCATCAGAGTTTGCACTTGAGCCATAAAGTCCATGATAACGACGACTACGATGAGTAGAGAAGTACCACCAAAGTAGAATGGAACTTTCATCGCGTCACGCATGAACTCCGGGATAAGGCAGATGAAAGTAATATACATCGCACCAATTAAGGTTAAACGAGTCATTACTTTATCGATGTACTTCGCCGTTTGCTCTCCCGGACGAATTCCTGGTACAAATGCACCGGACTTCTTCAGGTTATCTGCTGTCTCACGCGGGTTGAACACCAACGCAGTATAAAAGAAACAGAAGAAGATGATTGCAGTCGCATAGAGTAACACATAAAGCGGTTGTCCAGGCTGCAAATACAGCGAAATCGTAGTCAGCCAGTTCCAACCAGTCCCGCCCCCAAACCATGATGCAATCGTGGCAGGGAACAGAATGATGCTGGAAGCGAAGATCGCTGGGATAACCCCGGCCATATTCACTTTCAACGGTAAGTGCGTGCTCTGTGCTGCATAGACACGACGACCTTGTTGGCGTTTAGCGTAGTTAACGACGATACGACGTTGGCCACGTTCAACAAACACCACAAAGAAAGTCACTGCAAACACTAAAACTGCAACCAACAGCAACAGGAGGAAGTGCAGGTCGCCTTGCCGAGCTTGTTCGATAGTATGTGCAATCGCCGGCGGAAGCCCCGCTACGATACCAGCAAAGATAATGATTGAAATACCGTTACCGATACCTCGTTCAGTTATCTGCTCACCCAGCCACATCAGGAACATTGTCCCGGTCACTAAGCTCACAACTGCAGTAAAGTAGAACGCAAAGCCTGGATTTAACACCAGGCCCTGCATACCAGGCATGTTCGGCAGACCGGTAGCAATACCGATCGACTGAAACACTGCCAATACCAGCGTACCGTAACGGGTGTACTGACTAATCTTACGACGGCCAGCCTCCCCTTCTTTCTTAATTTCTGCTAACGCTGGATGAACCACCGTTAACAGCTGGATAATGATCGATGCCGAAATATACGGCATGATCCCCAGAGCAAAGATTGAAGCACGGCTAAGGGCACCACCAGAGAACATGTTAAACATTTCAATGATGGTACCTCTTTGCTGCTCGAGCAATTTGGCAAGTACAGTGGCATCAATACCAGGGATCGGAATAAAAGAGCCGATACGGAAAACAATCAGCGCACCGATAACAAACAAAAGTCTGCGCTTCAGTTCGCCTAGTCCACCCTTGGCACTTTGAAAATCTAATCCCGGTTGCTTAGCCATCTGCTACTTATTCCTCAATTTTACCGCCAGCAGCTTCGATAGCAACACGAGCGCCTTTGGTGACACGCAAACCACGCAGAGTTACCGCACGACCAACTTCGCCAGAAAGGATTACTTTCGCGAACTCGATCTGGATACCAACTACGTTAGCGGCTTTCAGCGCGTTCAGGTCGATCACGTCGCCTTCCACCAGAGCCAGTTCAGACAGACGAACTTCTGCCGTGATCATAGCTTTGCGGGAGGTGAAGCCGAATTTCGGCAAACGACGATATAAAGGCATCTGACCACCTTCAAAACCACGACGTACGCCACCACCAGAACGTGAGTTCTGACCTTTGTGACCACGGCCGCCGGTTTTACCCAGGCCAGAACCAATACCACGACCTACACGCCTTGGCGCTTGTTTGGCACCATCAGCCGGAGACAGAGTATTTAAACGCATCTCTTACTCCTCAACCTTAACCATGTAGGAAACCAGGTTGATCATACCGCGTACAGCAGGAGTATCCTCGCGCTCAACGGTGTGACCAATACGACGCAGACCCAGGCCCAGCAACGTAGCTTTATGCTTCGGCAGACGGCCAATAGAACTGCGAGTTTGTGTAACTTTAATAGTCTTTGCCATGGTTAATTACCCCAGAATTTCTTCAACGGATTTACCACGCTTGGCAGCGACCATTTGTGGGGATTTCATATTTGCCAAAGCGTCGATAGTTGCACGAACCACGTTGATCGGGTTAGTAGAACCATAAGCTTTAGCCAATACGTTATGTACCCCTGCAACTTCCAGGACGGCGCGCATTGCACCACCGGCGATAATACCGGTACCTTCGGAAGCCGGCTGCATGAACACACGGGAACCCGTATGAGCACCTTTAACAGGATGCTGCAGGGTGCCGCTATTCAGCGCGACATTCAACATGTTGCGACGGGCTTTTTCCATCGCTTTCTGGATCGCTGCCGGAACTTCGCGTGCTTTGCCGTAGCCAAAACCAACGCGACCGTTACCATCACCAACTACTGTCAGTGCGGTAAAGCTGAAGATACGGCCACCTTTTACGGTTTTAGATACGCGATTTACCGCGATCAGCTTTTCCTGCAGTTCGCCAGCTTGTTTTTCGATGTGAGCCATCTTAAACCTCTTCCTTAGAACTGAAGGCCAGCTTCACGGGCAGCATCTGCCAGTGCCTGGACTCGACCATGATATTGGAAACCGGAACGGTCAAAGGATACTTTCGTGATCCCTTTTTCCAATGCGCGTTCTGCGATAGCTTTACCTACAGCAGTGGCAGCATCTTTGTTGCCGGTATACTTCAGTTGCTCAGTGATAGTTTTTTCTACAGTAGATGCAGCAACTATTACTTCAGAACCGTTTGGTGCGATGACCTGTGCGTAAATATGACGCGGGGTACGATGTACCACCAGACGAGTCGCACCCAATTCTTTGAGCTTGCGGCGTGCGCGGGTCGCACGACGGATACGAGCAGATTTCTTATCCATAGTGTTACCTTACTTCTTCTTAGCCTCTTTGGTACGCACGACTTCGTCGGCGTAACGGACACCCTTGCCTTTATAAGGCTCAGGACGACGGTAGGCACGTAAATCCGCAGCAACCTGACCGATAACCTGTTTATCAGCGCCTTTCAGCACGATTTCGGTTTGGGTCGGACATTCTGCAGTAATGCCTTCCGGCAGTTGGTGATCGACCGGGTGAGAGAAGCCTAAGGCTAAATTCACCACGTTGCCTTTAACAGCAGCACGATAACCAACACCTACCAGTTGAAGCTTTTTAGTGAAGCCGTCGGTAACACCTACAACCATAGAGTTCAACAGTGCACGAGTGGTACCCGCTTGGGCCCAACCGTCTGCAGCGCCTTCGCGTGGAGCGAAAGTCAGTGCATTTTCTTCCTGCTTAACTACAACAGCGTTATGGATAGTACGTGACAGCTCGCCGTTTTTACCCTTAATCGAAATAACCTGACCGTTGAGTTTTACCTCTACGCCGGCAGGAATGACGACGGGTGCTTTTGCAACACGAGACATTCTTTCCTCCCAATTAAGCTACGTAGCAGATAATCTCGCCACCAAGACCAGCCTGGCGAGCTGCACGATCGGTCATAACACCTTTAGAGGTAGAAATAACAGCGATACCCATACCGGCCATAACTTTTGGCAGCTCATCTTTTTTCTTGTAGATGCGCAGACCTGGACGGCTGATACGTTGAATGCTTTCTACCACTGCCTTGCCCTGGAAGTACTTCAGTACTAATTCCAGTTCAGGTTTGGCGTCGCCTTCGATTTTAAATTCTTCAATGTAGCCTTCTTCCTTCAGCACGTTGGCAATAGCCACTTTCAGCTTGGAGGAAGGCATGGTGACCGCAACTTTGTTCGCGGCTTGACCGTTACGGATACGGGTCAGCATATCCGCGATCGGATCTTGCATGCTCATCTGTCTTTACTCCCGTGATTCAATTGGTGACAATTACCAGCTAGCCTTCTTAAGACCCGGAATTTCACCGCGCATAGCGGCTTCACGGACCTTAATACGGCTCAACCCGAACTTCCGCAGGAAAGCATGCGGACGGCCAGTTTGACGGCAGCGGTTACGCTGACGAGACGGGCTGGAATCACGCGGCAGAGACTGCAGCTTAAGAACAGCATCCCAACGATCTTCGTCGGATGAGTTCACACCAGAGATAATAGCTTTCAATTCCTCGCGTTTAGCGCGGTATTTATCAGCCAGTTTTACGCGAACGACTTCGCGTGCTTTCATGGATTGCTTAGCCATTAGTAACCCTGCCTTACTTGCGGAACGGGAAGTTAAAGGCTGCCAGCAATGCACGGCCTTCATCATCGGATTTCGCAGTAGTGGTGATAGTAATATCTAAACCACGAACGCGATCGACTTTATCATAATCGATTTCCGGGAAGATGATCTGTTCACGCACGCCCATGCTGTAGTTACCACGACCATCGAAAGACTTAGCAGACAAGCCGCGGAAGTCACGAATACGTGGTACAGCAATGGAGACCAGACGCTCAAAGAATTCCCACATGCGTTCGCCGCGGAGGGTTACTTTACAGCCGATCGGATAGCCCTGACGGATTTTGAAGCCTGCAACTGATTTGCGTGCTTTGGTGATCAGCGGTTTTTGACCGGAGATTGCTGCCAGGTCAGCTGCTGCGTTATCCAGCAGTTTCTTGTCAGCGATCGCTTCACCAACACCCATGTTCAGGGTGATCTTCTCGACCCGAGGGACTTGCATGACAGAATTGTAACCAAACTCAGCCATGAGTTTTTTTACGACATCGTCTTTGTAGTAATCATGCAGTTTCGCCATCGTACTACTCCAAATTACTTGATAGTTACGCTGTTAGATTTGAAGAAACGGACTTTTTTGCCGTCTTCGAATCTAAAGCCTACACGGTCCGCCTTGCCAGTAGCCGTGTTGAAGAGAGCAACGTTAGAAACCGGAATTGCAGCTTCTTTTTCAACGATGCCACCTGGTTGGTTCAGGGCCGGTACAGGCTTCTGATGTTTTTTAACCAGGTTCATACCTTCAACAATGACCTTGCCAGAAGACAGGACATTTTTTACTTTACCGCGCTTACCTTTATCTTTACCGGTAAGCAGGATAACTTCGTCATCGCGACGGATTTTCGCTGCCATGGTTCGCTCCTTAGAGTACTTCTGGTGCCAGAGAGATAATTTTCATGAACTTCTCATTACGCAGTTCACGAGTTACCGGCCCAAAAATACGCGTGCCGATTGGTTGCTCGCTGTTATTATTTAAAATAACGCATGCATTACCATCGAAGCGAATGACAGAACCGTCCGGGCGACGAACACCCTTCTTGGTGCGCACCACTACCGCCTTCAGCACATCGCCTTTCTTCACCTTACCGCGAGGAATTGCTTCCTTGATGGTAATTTTGATGATGTCGCCGACGCCTGCGTAGCGACGGTGCGAGCCACCTAGAACCTTGATACACATTACGCGACGTGCACCGGAGTTGTCGGCCACGGTCAGCATAGTCTGTTCTTGGATCATGTTAGTGCTCCGCTAATGTCAACTACAACTTTAGGACCCAGGATAGGTCGTTAAGAAATCCCCACAATATGAGGGCGCGGCATTATAACACCGGTTCCCGATTATGGGTAGAAAAAATAAACGGCCCACGTACATGAGCCGTTTATCTATTTTCGAGAGGCGCTACTGTATTACAGAATCGCTTTCTCTACAACGCGAACCAAGGTCCAAGACTTAGTCTTAGACAGTGGACGGCATTCGCTGATTTCCACAACGTCGCCGATACCACATTCATTGTTCTCGTCATGTACGTGCAATTTAGTCGTACGTTTGATGAACTTACCGTAGATCGGGTGTTTCACCACACGTTCAATCGCAACAACAATGGATTTTTCCATTTTGTCACTGATTACACGACCCTGCAGAGTACGGATCTTATCAGTCATTACGCACCCGCCTTTTCAGTCAGTAAAGTTTTCACACGTGCTACATCACGACGCACTTGTTTCAACAGGTGTGTTTGCTGCAACTGGCCGCTTGCCGTTTGCATGCGCAGGTTAAACTGCTCACGCAAAAGGTTCAGCAACTCAGTGTTCAGCTCTTCCACGCTTTTTTCGCGCAGCTCTTGTGCTTTCATTACATCACCGTCTTAGTTACAAAGGTGGTTTTGATAGGCAGTTTGGCTGCTGCCAGCTGGAAGGCTTCACGAGCCAGCTCTTCAGGCACACCGTCCATTTCGTACAGGACTTTACCAGGCTGGATCAAAGCAACCCAATACTCTACGTTGCCTTTACCTTTACCCATACGAACTTCGAGCGGTTTCTCGGTGATCGGTTTGTCCGGGAATACTCGGATCCAGATCTTACCTTGACGCTTAACTGCACGGGTCATCGCACGACGTGCTGCTTCAATTTGACGAGCAGTCAGACGACCACGGCCAACAGCTTTCAGACCGTAAGTGCCGAAGCTCACATCCGTACCTTGCGCAAGACCACGGTTGCGGCCCTTGTGCACCTTACGGAATTTTGTACGCTTTGGTTGTAACATCAGCGACTCTCCTTACTTGCGGCCTTTACGCTGCTGCTTTTTAGGTTGAGCAGCCGGTTCCGGTTGTTCAACTGCAGCCATACCACCCAGGATCTCACCTTTGAAGATCCATACCTTAACGCCGATTACACCGTAAGTGGTGTGCGCTTCAGATGTGTTGTAATCGATATCCGCACGCAGAGTGTGCAACGGAACACGACCTTCACGGTACCATTCGGTACGCGCGATTTCAGCACCGCCAAGGCGGCCGCTTACTTCAACTTTGATACCTTTAGCGCCAAGACGCATTGCGTTCTGTACTGCACGCTTCATAGCACGACGGAACATAACGCGACGTTCCAGCTGTGAAGTGATGCTGTCAGCAACCAATTTTGCGTCCAGTTCCGGTTTACGGACTTCGGCGATGTTAATCTGCGCAGGAACGCCAGCGATATCCGCTACGACCTTACGCAGTTTTTCGACATCTTCACCTTTCTTGCCGATAACGATGCCAGGACGAGCAGTGTGAATAGTCACACGGATGCTCTTCGCTGGACGCTCGATAACGATGCGAGAAACGGAAGCTTTCGCCAATTCCTTAGTCAGGAACTGACGAACTTTAAAGTCGCCGTCCAGGTTGTCAGCGAAATCTTTGGTATTTGCATACCAAGTAGAGTTCCAAGGTTTGACAATACCCAGTCGAATACCATTAGGATGTACTTTCTGACCCATTGCTAGTCTCCAGAGTCTCAGCGATCGGACACAACCACAGTAATGTGGCTGGTGCGCTTCAGAATGCGATCTGCACGACCTTTAGCACGCGGCATAATGCGCTTCATGCTTGGGCCTTCGTCTACGAAAATCTTCGTGACTTTCAGATCATCGATGTCAGCGCCATCGTTGTGTTCTGCGTTAGCAATGGCAGACTCCAGCACCTTCTTAACCAGACCAGCAGCTTTCTTGTTGGTATAGGCCAGAGTTTCCAGAGCTTGCGACACTTTCTTACCGCGAATCAGGTCAGCAACAAGGCGAACCTTCTGAGCAGAAGAACGAGCGTGGCGATGTTTAGCGATAGTTTCCATCTCTTCCTCCTACCTTAGCGCTTTTTAGCTTTTTTATCAGCCGCATGGCCGCGATAAGTACGAGTCGGCGCGAATTCACCCAGTTTGTGACCGACCATTTCATCGGAAACAAATACTGGTACGTGCTGACGACCATTATGGACAGCGATGGTCAAACCGATCATGTTAGGAAAGATCGTTGAACGACGGGACCAAGTGCGCAAAGGCTTCTTGTCACCGCTTTCCACCGCTTTCTCTACCTTCTTCAGCAAGTGCAGGTCAATAAAAGGACCTTTCTTGAGAGAACGTGGCATGGCTTATCCTCTAATTATTTTTTACTACGGCGACGTACAATGAATTTATCAGTACGCTTGTTGCTACGGGTCTTCTTACCTTTGGTTTGAACGCCCCACGGAGTTACCGGGTGCTTACCAAAGTTACGACCTTCACCACCACCGTGTGGGTGATCGACTGGGTTCATCGCAGTACCGCGAACGGTAGGACGAATACCACGCCAACGAGCAGCACCTGCTTTACCCAGAACGCGAAGCATGTGTTCAGAGTTACCGACTTCACCTAAGGTGGCGCGGCAATCGATCTGAACTTTACGCATTTCGCCAGAGCGCAGACGCAGAGTTACGTAGGAACCGTCACGAGCAACGATCTGAACGTAGGCACCGGCTGAACGAGCCATCTGGCCGCCTTTACCTGGTTTCATTTCTACGTTGTGAACCGTTGAACCTACTGGGATGTTGCGCATAGGCAGGGTGTTACCTGTCTTGATTGCAGCATCAACGCCAGATTGGATCTGGTCACCCACTTTCAGGCCTTTCGGCGCCAGGATATAACGGCGTTCGCCGTCTTTGTACAGAACCAGCGCGATGTTCGCGGAACGGTTCGGATCGTACTCCAGACGCTCAACCACTGCAGCGATACCATCTTTGTTGCGTTTGAAGTCAACCAGACGATAATGCTGTTTGTGGCCACCACCGATATGACGGGTGGTGATACGGCCATTGTTGTTACGGCCACCGCTTTTGCTCAGTTTTTCAAGCAGCGGAGCATAAGGTTTACCCTTGTGCAGCTCAGGGTTAACCACTTTAACAACGTGGCGACGACCCGGAGATGTAGGTTTACATTTAACAATTGCCATTGTTCTTACTCCTCCGACTTACTCAGCGCCGCTGATGAAGTCCAGATTCTGGCCTTCTTTCAGGGTTACGTAAGCTTTTTTCCAGTCGCTACGACGACCAACACGCTGACCGTGACGTTTAACTTTGCCTTTAACAAGCAAGGTGTTCACATCTTCGACTTCGACTTCAAACAGTTTCGAAACCGCAGCTTTGATTTCCGCTTTAGTCGCGTCTTTGGCAACTTTGAGAACGATGGTGTTGTTCTTTTCCATCGCAGCAGACGCTTTTTCAGAAACGTGCGGCGCGCGCAGCACTTTCAGCAGACGTTCTTCACGAATCATGCCAGCATCTCCTCAACTTGCTTCACAGCGTCAGCAGTCATAACTACTTTGTCGAAGGCGATCAGGCTTACTGGATCGATACCTGCTACATCGCGAACGTCAACCTTGTACAGGTTACGTGCGGCCAGGAACAGATTCTCGTCGACTTCGCCAGTTACAATCAGCACGTCTTCCAGAGCCATGTCTTTCAGTTTCTGTGCCAGCAGCTTAGTTTTAGGCGCTTCTACAGAGAACGTCTCGACAACGATCAAACGATCTTGACGTACCAGTTCGGACAGGATGCTTTTCAGCGCGCCGCGGTACATCTTTTTATTTACTTTTTGACTGTGGTCCTGTGGCTTTGCAGCGAAGGTTACACCACCGGAACGCCAGATTGGGCTCTTTACAGAACCTGCACGCGCACGGCCAGTACCTTTCTGACGCCAAGGTTTTTTACCGGAACCGGTTACTTCAGCACGGGTCTTCTGAGCGCGAGTACCTTGACGGGCACCTGCTGCATAAGCAACAACGACCTGGTGTACCAGCGCTTCATTGAAATCACGCCCGAAGGTAGTTTCGGAAACAGTCAGCGCGCTCTGCGCGTCTTTCACTACTAATTCCATTCCTATCTCCTCGACGTTAAGCCTTAACAGCAGGTTTAACGATCAGGTTGCCACCGGTTGCACCCGGAACAGCACCCTTGACCAGCAGCAGGTTGCGCTCAGCGTCAACACGTACTACGTCCAGGCTTTGAACGGTTACACGCTCGTTACCCAGTTGGCCTGCCATTTTCTTGCCTTTGAACACTTTGCCCGGAGTCTGGTTCTGACCGATAGAACCCGGAACACGGTGAGACAAGGAGTTACCGTGGGTAGCGTCTTGGGTACGGAAATTCCAGCGCTTAACTGTGCCAGCAAAACCTTTACCTTTAGAAGTACCGGTAACATCAACTTTCTTAACGTCTGCGAAAATTTCGACGCTAATGTTCTGACCTGCAGTGAACTCTTCACCTTCTGCAAGGCGGAATTCCCACAGACCGCGGCCAGCTTCTACGCCAGCTTTAGCGAAGTGACCCGCTTCTGGTTTGGTTACACGGTTAGCTTTTTTGCTACCAGTAGTAACCTGTACAGCGCGGTAACCGTCGTTGTCCAGGTCTTTGACCTGAGTAACGCGGTTTGCTTCAATTTCGATAACGGTTACAGGGATAGAAACGCCATCTTCTGTGAAGATACGAGTCATACCCACTTTCTTACCGACTAAACCAATCATTGTTTCAACCTCTCAATCGCTCAATGACCCTGATTAACCCAGGCTGATCTGCACGTCTACACCAGCAGCCAGATCCAGACGCATCAGAGCATCAACGGTTTTCTCGGTTGGCTCAACGATGTCAACCAGACGCTTGTGAGTGCGAATCTCATACTGATCGCGCGCATCTTTATTGACGTGCGGAGAAATCAGAATGGTAAAGCGCTCTTTGCGGGTCGGCAGCGGGATTGGACCACGAACTTGCGCACCAGTGCGCTTCGCGGTCTCAACGATTTCCGCAGTTGATTGATCGATCAGACGATGATCAAACGCTTTCAGGCGGATACGGATTCTTTGGTTCTGCATGAGACCAGAGCTCCAATTATTTTAAACGTAAATGATTACTCCTCATACCCATTTCGATTGATGGGAGAGTGTAATCGTTCTTAACATAACCCCCATATCGGGAGTATTGTCGACCTGTAAGTAAACTTACTGGCCACTGATTCTTATCGAATCAGGCTTACCAATATTAGGTAAGCCCGCGCATTATACGTAAACAAGGGGAATAAGCAACAAGCTTTCATCAAGTATTGCTTTTATTTTGCTCGATATCCCCCTCCCCTCTTACGGCTCGCCAGCGCCTTTAGCAGTTTGTTGCGCAGTCGATATGGCCAGATCTTCATAGAGAAGATTCTTTACAGGGAAATGATATTCGAAGTGGGTTATTCGTAGGGGCAGCAGGAATGTGATTCCAGGGAAGGCGTGAAAAAACAGTTCTTACACAATTGCAGTCTTTTCATGTAATGAAGCGAGCTGTCTACATCAGCCAGAAAATGAGGTTATCTGGCCGATGCAATCATTCGGATATCAGCTAATGGCTTTGGGATTCTTCTTTTAACTGTGACTGAATGTAGTTCTGCAGGCCTATGCGTCCAATCAATTCGATCTCAGTTTCCAACCAGTCGATATGATGCTCTTCATCAGCCAGAATAGTAATCATCAAATCACGGCTGACATAATCGTGAACAGAATCTGCATAAGCAATCCCTTCGCGCAGATCTTTAGCACCCTCCAGTTCGAGCACTAAATCCGATTTCAGCATTTCCTCAACGTCTTCACCAATGTTGAGTTTGCCAAGGTCTTGCAGATTAGGGATGCCTTCAAGGAACAATATGCGCTCAATGTAGATATCGGCATGTTTCATTTCGTCTATAGACTCATGATACTCGATACCGTTCAGGCGCATTAGGCCCCAGTTTTTGAACATACGTGCATGAAGAAAATACTGATTGATAGCAACCAGTTCATTTCCAAGAAGTTTGTTGAGATGAGCAATGACTTTTTTATCGCCTTTCATAGGTAACTCCTCCGTTCCGGTATCTAAAGAGTAGATCCGGTACAGAGTAAGTCAAAAAAAAGGCACACTTTTAAGCTAAGTATTTTTACGCAATGTTTTTGAACTCAGGAATTTGCTGTAATTCATCTTCCATTATCTGGCGTGCCGCGCGGACACATTTGCCACATTGGGTTCCTACAGGAACAAAATTTCTTAACTGTTGAAACGTTTGCGGCTGATAACGTCTGACAGCCTGTCTGATCGTTTTATCACTCACTGAATTGCACAAACACACGTACATAGAAACCACACTTCGTATAAATCTTACACTAACTGTAAATGAGAATGGTTATTATTGCAAATGTAGTTTGCACTCTTTCAGGATCAAATTTTGGGCAATAAAAAAGGGTGCCGAAGCACCCCTTTTTTGCTCTTAATTATCAGCGATTAAGCGATAACTTTAGCAACAACACCAGCACCTACAGTACGGCCGCCTTCACGGATTGCGAAACGCA
>NZ_QZWI01000030.1 GCF_003614975.1 Rahnella bruchi
CACTTATCCACATATACATAACTGTTTTTATAAATCTTTTTTAGAGATCTTTTTAAAGATCTTTTTAGGGACATTGCAAACCTGATATATCAAGGCCTGTAGCTTCACTGGCGTGACAAATTGCCCTCTGAGTGTGACAAATCACCCTGAAATAGAATGTTTAAGTGTGACAAATCGCCCTTAAGACTGTGACAAATTGCCCTTAAGAATCCACTGCAAACACAGGGTTATTGACATAAATTTATTTCAGTGACAACCTACGGCCTTGTCACACTGTACCTGGTAAATATATGACTGAGACGTTTCTGATAAATACAAAAAAACGTAAAAATAGCTCTCGTATAGTTCAGTCAAATGAATTAACTGAAGCAGCTTATAGTCTGACCCGCGATCAGAAGCGTATGCTTTATCTCTTTGTTGAACAGATCCGTGGCCAGGATGGATTCTTAAATGATCATGACGGTAATTGCGAAATTCAGGTCTCGAAATATGCCGCAACTTTTTCCCTTACTTCCGCGGAAGCAAGTAAAGATATCAGACAATCGTTAAAGGGATTTGCAGGTAAAGAAATTACGGTTTATAGACCTGAAGATGACGCTGGTGGCGAGAAAGGATATGAATCGTTCCCCTGGTTTATTAAACGAGCGTACAGCCCTGTCAGGGGCGTTTACAGTGTGCATATCAACCCCTTCCTCATTCCGTATTTTATTGGGCTGCAGAATAGATTTACCCAGTTCAGACTGAGTGAGACTAAAGAAATAACTAATCCCTATGCTATGCGGCTATATGAGTCCCTCTGCCAGTACCGCAAACCTGATGGCTCAGGAATCGTCTCTCTGACCATAAACTGGATAATGGAGCGTTATCTGTTGCCACAAAGCTATCTGCGCATGCCTGATTTCAGACGTCGTTTCCTCATACCTGTGGTAGAGGAAATAAACAGCAGAACACCGATGCAGGTTTCTTACACAGAAAAGAAAAAGGGCCGTCAGACAACACACATTATCTTTAATTATTTCGACGACCAGCGTCCGTTGTAACCCACCCTCTTCAGGGTAATTTGTCACATTTTTACCTCGCTTCCCCCGGTAGCTAAGCAGCAACCACTTTAGTGAATGCGTATTTAGGTTGCTTGTTGTCACAACCACTGTAGTGAGCAATTGAGGGTCAGTATCCTGTCGATAGCGGCTTTAATGAGGATAATCCCTCATTACAGTGGTTAGATATGTCATCAGATGGCGGCTGCTTACTCTCTACAGTGGTTGCTACTATTTGTGTAACCCCCATTCTATGAAACCAGCAGGACTCACAGTCCCAGCTGTACAGTGTGTGATGGCCAGAGAATGGCTATGCGAGGGAGTTTTGATGCCAATCAATAAGGATGATGGTGCGACCTGTTGGGTTGATCGCGTAAAGGCATCATGCTGATAAAACAGCTAAAACGTCCTTTAATGAAGATGCTTTTAGCATTTGATGAAGCCTGTTCTCATCGCTTATCAAATCGTTCAGTGCGCTCAGCAGGGGAATATGCGAAAGGTCTGCGCAAGGCACCAGGATGATGATGAGTCGCGGTGTTATCTGATTGGTGCAACCATCAAACTGCAAAGGGTATCGAAGTTTCAGTAATGATAGCGCAGGTACGGAGATTCCTTTTGGAGGTGCATCGTGCAGTAATAATACGTCTGGCGAGAGATACATCGTCAGGTCGGATTTTTCGATATTGGCGATAATACTCTCTGCAAAATGGAGCGAAACGACGCTTTGATCAACCAGTGGTTTTGTCGCTTTTTGGATAGCTTTTCGCCACTCCATCGGCTTAGCGCTAAACTGCACCCTGCCGCGCAAGTAACCGGCAAGCGACTTGTTTTCGGGATGTGCTTCCCCGCCACAAGTTTGATGCAAATAACGATGCACAATCTCTCTGATATCTTCCTGAAACGCCTCTTTCATTTGTGGTGCGTGACTGACTGCAGCAGCAACAAGCGCATTAACGAACTCATGTTCCTGAACATTATCATGCTTATTTTCCAGGATATTGCGCAGCTGGATCCTTTCGTTGGTGCTAAGTATATGTTGTACAAGTATATGATGGACATCGTTTAATTTTTCTTTGGGGAGAGGAATGCTGCTGACGACCAGACGAGTACTAACAGGTAAGGGTTGAGCCATAAACTTACTGTAGGAGAGATGGCGGATATCTAAAGGCAGTACGGTCTGATTACGAAGTTGATTTTCGAGAATCGCCGTAGAAGACACTCCACCTTCTGTGACCAGCAGTATGAGCTGCTCGCCGGTTTCCGGCTTTTTGTCGAGCCAGGCTGCAAAACTGATAGTGATATAACTCAGTTCATCATCATTGAAAACGACCTGGTACTCCATCTCCATCCCCTTGATTGCCTGCCTGCACAACTGAAAGATCAGCGGGTAACGTTGGAGCACATCCTCACGCAGAACGTTTTCACTTTTTATATTAAACAAGCAACGGTGGATGGCAGGTCCAAGATGAGAGAACAGACGTGCCACAAGACTGGAAACATCTGAGAAGTAAACACCTGAGAGAGACTGGAATTGCTCAATCAGCTGCCGGATACAGGACGTCAGGCGGCGGTCATTTGCTTCACAAGTAGGTGAACTGGCAATTTTTTTGCTGACAGAAAGTAACAAAGTCAAAAACAATGTATTGCTTGCGATATCCCCTACACTGAGACGTTCCGATAAATGAGAATGCATGGAGGCTGCTGCAAGACATTCCGGCTGGTTACGGAGTGCGTCTATCTGAGTTGGGGTGAATTCGGCGTAATGACCTTTCAATGTTTCCAGCAGACTGAACATCATCATATACAACAGCAGTCTTTTATCTTTGTCGCTGAATACACAATCCAGGTGGCCTTCTGCCAATTCGATAGCAAAGATGATGGCACTTCTGACTTCATTCACGCACAGCCCGTGCTCTGTCAGATGTTTACGCAATACGAGCTCCACTCTGGCTTCTACCTGGGCATGAGCGTACTTCAGGGAGCGTTGTAGCATCTGGTGAATACACAGCCGCCGTTCGAGTTGCCCTCCCGTAACATGATACCCCTCTTTTTTACTGACTTTGAGAAGCAGGTGGTGTTGCTTTTGCAGTACTGACTTCAGCGTATTCAGGTCATCGAGTGTGGTATTACGGCTGACATTATTGATTTCGCTGAGTTGCCGGGTGAAAAGAGGAGGTGAAGAACATATGAGATGAAGAAGGAGAT
The DNA here is from genome assembly GCF_003614975.1 of Rahnella bruchi. GTDB lineage: Bacteria > Pseudomonadota > Gammaproteobacteria > Enterobacterales > Enterobacteriaceae > Rahnella > Rahnella bruchi. Next base: position 3,243 of record NZ_QZWI01000030.1, read on the forward strand.
GATCCCGGCGCTCCTCAGCGCACAATTTATAGTCCTGTTTATCAAGCAGAGTCAGGTGGTTAAGGATGGATCCCACTTCATTTTCATCTAAACGCAAACCAAGGTGCACATCGCACAGAAGTGGGGAAAAACCCTCATGAATGAGCCAGTCGTCGATTTTTTTCTTGCGATAATAGAAGTTTCTTTGTGGAAAGCAGAGTTTTTCGCAGAGTGCCCTGAGGGGCAGTCCCGGTTCAGCAGCTACTTTTTTTATGATATCAACGGCAAGGCGGTCCAGCTGCATGCTCGATCCTTTGAAGCCCGGCGCCGGAACGCCGGTATTCTCTGATTCAGAGGAATGAAGGGAAAGGTAAATCAGTTTCCGCTTCAAAAATATCCGGGAAGCCGCGAGGATGTTGATAAATACGGCGATCCTTATCCCGAGGATAAACAAATTTACCGCCAGGTTGCCAGATGAAAGGTACAAAGTTGTATTGCAGGCGGTGACGACGCATTTCGAAAAGTGTCAGTATTTCATTGGTATCCGCCAACATGTTGCACCAGATATCGTGATGGAACGGGATCATGACCTGGGTTCTCAGGGACTCAGCCATACGCAAGATATCCACTGACGTCATCTTGTCAGTAATGCCAATTGGATTTTCGCCAAATGACCCTAATGCCACATCGATTTGGTTCTCTTTGCCGTGCCGGGCATACATATTTGAATAATGCGAGTCGCCGGAATGATAGATATTACCGCCCGATGTTTTCACCAGATAATTGACGGAGCGAAGATCCATATCAGGGATCTCACTTTTTTCATCAGCCAGTGGTCTTGGCGGCTCAGTGATAAGGATGGTGCGGTCAGATGATTCCAGCACCAGAATTTCCATATCCTTAATTTTGATTACATCACCAGGTTTCACCACGCGGCAGCGATGGGAAGGAACACCCCAATTCATCCAGAGATCCACGCATGCCTGCGGGCCGATGAAGGGGACATCATCTTTACAGTTTTTAAGGACTGCGGCAGCGACATTAATATCAATATGATCTGCGTGATAATGTGTCGAAAGTACGGCATCAATTTCACGAATCGAGAAAGGATCGAGAACAAAGGGGGTGTTTCTCAGATTCGGCTGGGCAATCCGTGCCCCACTCATCCGTGCCATCTGGTGAGATGGCTTCATGTCAGGCAGGTTTTTCTTACGTTTTCCAGTCCCGCACCAAAAATCGATACTGATGTTGGCGTTACCCTGAGTTTTGATCCACATCCCGACACAACCCAGCCACCACATGGCGACCGAGTCTGGTGCAACCTGCTCTGCTTCTATTTCGTCATTAAGCCAGGTACCCCATTCTGGGAAGGTATTCTGTACCCAACTTTCACGTGTGATGTCATTTACATTGCTCATTACTTTTCCTTAATTGGTTATGGCATTAGCGATAGCGGCAAAACTCAAGGCTGCGTTGCGGCGGTTTTTCGCGCTTAAAATGGCACCTCCGACAATGGCAATTTCTGGCTGCAATTGCTCTTTTATGGCCGGCAAGGTGTCCAGGCTGATCCCACCGGCCAGCGACATGATTAATCCACTGGCTTTGTGAACATCAATAAATTCGCTGAATGCCTGTTGCGGATCGTCCCCGCAGTCGGCGTTTTTATGTACGCAGATATGCGTTGCACCAAGGGCTTTAAGTTCGCAGGCACGCAGCACCGGGTCGGAAACAGACTGCAGATCAAACACCACAGTGGCGTTATTCTTGCTGGCAATCGCCAGCACTTTTCTGACGGCGGTGTCACTTGCCACAGCAAGCATTGAGTAATACTCCGGCAGGCATTGCGCCATTAATGTGGCCTCACGCTCCGGGCCATCAATGATTTTCATATCGAGAAAGAGGGGTTTATCCGGGCATATCGCACGGATGTCTTTAACGATGGCAATCCCGCTGTGTTTGAGAAGCGAAGTTCCTACTTCGATAATATCTACGTAGGAACCTGCTTCCCGGACAACATCCAACGCTTCGCGCGGGTCTAATAAATCCAGTGCCAGTTGTATTTTCATGACCAACTCCCTAGCAGTTACACGACAAGGCCAAAGGCTGTGCCGATAAATTTCAACAGATACAGCAGTGGTAACCAGACCAGGCTGAAATCGATATTTGAGAACATCAGGCCTGATCCATAAAGCGAACCCATCATTGGATAAAGCAGGATCACCCCGGCGTGAGCGATAACGCTGGTGATAAAGCCGGCGCCCAATGCGCCTTTATAGCCGCCATACTTGTTACCAAAAACGCCCATCGTGCAGCCATCGAAGAACATAATTATCGGGCTTGGGAAAACAATGATTGGGCTTTTCAGTAAGACGGTGGCCGCTGTGACGACCAGAGCGCCTGCAACAGAACCGATAAATCCCAGCATTGCCCCTGTGGGTGAGTAAGGGAAAAGTGCGGGGCAATCCAATGCTGGAACGGCGTCCGGTAACAGACGATCGGAGATCCCTTTAAAGGCGGGAACAATGGAGCCGATAAACATCCTGACGCCAATGAGCAAGATGACAACACCGGCGGTAAAGCTCAGGCCCTGCATCAGCAGCCAGACAATCCAGTTTGTTTTGCCACTCAGTTCCGTAATTCCCTGAGCACCTACCGATAAACCGATCCCGAGAAAAATCAGAGGCATCAGGAATGCCAGTGAAATGGTGTTATCACGGAACATCGACAGGAAACCGGGAAGTTTCAGCTCTTCGGCATCTTCTGACGGGCTACCAAATAAGGGGGCAACTTTACTTGCAAGCCATGCGCCGACTTGTTGGTTATGACCAAGAGTGAGGTCATCGCCAATGAAATGCTGTCCCAGCTTGCGGGTAATTGCCGGGGAAAGCGTCCAGTAAAGCCCGCAAAGAATGGCACCTGTCAGGATCAGAGCCACGCCAGAGAGGCCGAGCGTGCCTGGCAAGGCAAGAACCATAAAAGTGGCAAGAAAAAGCTGGATATGTACTGTCAGAAACACGTTTTTAAAGCGTTTAAACGGAATGATATAAACGAAAAACAGGTGGAATAAAAATCCAAGGATAAAGGTTAACGTGACGTCATTGGCGAATTTAAGCATAGCTACGCCAAAAGCGGCTTCGTTAGCTGGAAGAACGCCATGAATGCCGAGGATTTTATTAAGCTGACCCATAATAGGGGAAAGCGATTTTAATAAGGTTCCCGACCCGATGGTAATCACAAGCAACCCGACTATCGTTTTTACCGTCCCGTCGATAACTTCACTGGTTTTTTTGCGCTGTAGCATCAAACCAAACAGCGCAATGATCCCGAGAAATAGAGGGGCTTTATCCAGTATTTGAAAAATAATAAATTCGATAATATCTTTCATCGCACTTATCTCCGGATATGTTAGGAAGAAAGACTCGTGAGATACTCTCCAATACTGCTTTCAATTTCTTGCTTACGGACAAAATTGGTCAACACAATGGTTTTACTCTTTAACTCATCTGGCATACTTGCGGCCAGCTCACGGGTAGTCACATATAATTCGGCAGGAACGCTGCGCACACTGCCCAAATCGCAGGTATCGACTGAAACATCAATGTTCATTTTTTTGACGACTTGCTCAATATTCATTTTGGCAATTACACTGGAGCCAAGTCCCATTCCACATACGCAAATAATTTTCATTTCAAACTCCCTGATTTACGTTATTGATCGCTTGATAGACGTCTTCAATGCTTTGAGATTCTTGTAAAAATAGTGTGCTATTGTCGCCATCAAGAAAATTTACCAGTTGGGATATGATATTGATATGGCAGTTGTTATCTGTTGCACAGAGGCCGAATATGATCGATACGGGATCGTTTTCTTCACTGCCAAAATTGATGGGCGAAGCGAGGGTCGTCAGGCTTATTCCTGTTTTTAAAACGCTGGGTGCCGGTCGAGAATGGGCCAGCGCAATACCAGGAGCCACGACGATGTATGGCCCGAGCGTTTCAACGGCAGCAATCATTTCTTCGGTATAGCTCGGGGTTGTATATCCACCTGTTACCAGAAGATTTCCCGCAGCAGTCATTGCTGCACGCCAGTCTTTGGCATTAATTTGCAGATTGATATTTTCCCTGGAAATAATTTCATTAATCATTTCTTTCCCCTAAGTTTGTCTGAGTTGCATCCTATGACGGGGAAATTAAAATCAAAAAAACAATTTATACAGTCAATAATTCAAAAAATTGGGCTGTTCCCTTCAGCACAGTGGCAGGAGTTGATTCCCGGTCACATAAATATATTTGAAACAAATATCCATCACAAAAAATAGTGCTGTTGAAGAGGGTTAGATTTCAGAGGAAAAATCTAAAGTTGTGACCTATGACTGATATTAGAATTACGCGCTCGTTAATCCGTGCAGATAAAATTTACATGACTTAATTCTGGGTGTTGTCACTGCCCTCTTATGTTCAAGATTCACACCCGCTTTTTTAACAGGCCTGTGGGAATTCCAACGACAACTCTAGACCTTATGGTTTGTGCATAGGTGTTCTAAATACTCTCAGTTCTAATCTTGTTATCCACTTTTCCACAGCGTAGATCCAATAATAAGATCCTATATAGATCATTAAACAGATCAAAAGAGATCCCCGCACCTCTGCAAGCCACGTCCTGTAAGGCCAAAATCCACATTGCTAACCACTATGATAAGTATTTTAACCGCTATAGCCAGTGTAGTATCCACTATAGAAAGTAGGGTAACTTCGCTGGTGAGTGACTAAAAACCACTAGAGTGAGTAAATCATCATTCGGGTTGTGCATAACATTTTTTCCATAAGATTTTGTTAACTCCCTGAAACTCAATAAACAAGTCTTAAGACAGCAGATGTTGACCAAAATGATGCCCACAGTTTCATCACAGAGTGGATCCCTGCTGTCTATTGCAACGTGGATATTAATCTGGAAACTTAACATCCTGTTTTTAAAGTTATCCTATGCTTCGATCCAATATTAAGATCCTTATAGAACCAATAAGACCCTAAGAGATCCCCGCTGCTCTGTAAGCCTCGTCCTTTCTGGGCTGAATGAGGATCGTTAACCGCTATAGTTAGTAAAGTAACCGCTATAGACAGCAAACTAACCACTATACTCTGTGGTAAAACCACTATAGTGGGTGTTAGTATCCACTGTATCGTGTAGCGAGAGTCGCTTATCCACATTCATTGTGAGAGTAGATAATGTCTGAAAATGAGCCTAAAAACATAGAGATAGAGAAAGCTTTTTCTGAAACCGATAAGAGAACGGGTGAGCTTGTTACTCTGGTTCCTAACAGCAATAACACGGTTCAGCCTGTGGCTCTGATGCGTCTGGGCTTATTTGTTCCAACATTGAAGTCTACTGCTCGTGGCCGTAAAGGTCAGATGAACTCGATGGATGTCACTGCTGAGCTCAAGCAGCTTTCGATAGTGAAGTCTGAAGGATATGAGAACATCAAGATCACCGGTGCGCGGCTTGATATGGATAACGATTTCAAGACCTGGGTTGGGATCATTCATGCCTTTGCCAAGCATAAGGTCCTGGGAGACTCTGTATACCTGCCGTTTGTTGAGTTTGCTAAATTATGTGGCATTCCCTCAGCACGCTCCTCCGCGAAGCTAAGGGCGCGTCTGGAAGCCTCTCTGGAGCGTATCGCCACTAACACCTTGTCATTTTCCAATAAAGATGGGGACTATTACGTTACCCACTTAGTCCAGTCGGCCAAATACAGTCCGAAGAAAGATGCCGTAGAGCTGCAGGCAGATCCGAAGATTTTTGAACTGTATCAGTTCGATAAGAAAGTCCTTCTCCAGCTCCGGGCCATCAATGAACTTTCCCGCAAGGAGTCAGCTCAGGCTCTCTATACGTTTATTGAAAGTCTTCCAACAGATCCTGCTCCCATTTCCATGTCTCGCCTGCGTGCTCGCCTTAATCTGACATCACGAGCGATCACACAGAATGCCACTGTTCGTAAAGCAATGGAGCAGCTTAAGGCTATTGGTTATCTCGACTATACGGAGGTCAAACGCGGTAAGGCTGTGTACTTCTGTATTCACTATCGACGACCAAAATTACGACCGGCTCAGATACCAACGGGTATAGGCGATGATGTTTACGCTTCCCTGGAAGATGAAAATATCAATGATATTCCTGCCCAGAAAGATGCTGATTCTGCAGCGCCCCGAGAGATGGTTATGCTGACGAAAGAAGAGCTTGAGTTGCTTGAACAACTTCGCCAGGCGAAGAAGTAGTTTCAGTCCCCTCTTACTCCCTATGGCCTCAAGTCTGCTAAAAGTTGATAGCAGGCTTTTTCCTTAACCACAGTGGTAAGCAAGCCAACCACTGTAGTGAGCAGACTATCCACTGCAAACAGCAAGCCGGGCATTATAAAATTCAGCTAACCACTGTCGTCAGTAATCTCTACTCGCTGTAGTGGTTATTTACTTATTTCGACATTACCCCCCTAGTAGTCACTAACCCGCAATCCTATATAGCCGCTGAGTCAGTGGTCACTAACTTATTACGATCTGTCGCTATTTGCTCTCTGTAGTGGTTAATACTCATCATAGTGGTCGTTACTGACTACAGTGGTTTGCTACTCACTCTAGTGGATATCACTCGCTGTAGTGGTTGGTACTTACCATAGTGGATATATGCCCAATCAAAGAGAATGCTCTCTATAGTGGATGTGTAAAATGCCTAATTGTAGGTAAGCGATTGTTGTAGGGGGGATTTGAGACACTGTCACTTCTGCTGTGATACTCGTGAAACACTCCTTATGAGATCTCTTAGGCACTGTGTGCTGGCACTTATCCTCAAAACGGTTTGATCAACTATTTTGGGCGCTTAGTAGTGCCGCTATTTGAAATCCTCTCACCATGTGTACCGTCTATACTTAGAATTCAAACTGAGGGCTCTTTATGTGTGGACGATTTACCCAGTACGAACCGTGTTCTCACTATATCGATGTGCTTTCCCCTGACAGAGAATTCGCAGGCGGCATCGATGACATCCCTATTGGCCGTTATAACGTCGCTCCCGGGACGCGCGTGCTCATACTCAATCACCGCGATGATAAAATCTTTCTCGATCCTGTTAAATGGGGCTATCAGCCCGCCTGGGCAAAAGAATCAAAGCGACCACCGATGATTAACGCGCGTATAGAGACAGTGGCAACGAGCAGGATGTTCAGACCCCTGTTCGAACATGGCCGTGCGTTAGTGATGGCCGATGGCTGGTATGAATGGAAAAAAGACCCTGTTGATCCGAAAATTAAGCAGCCATACTTCATCTACCATAAATCACATTCTCCCTTATTTTTTGCTGCGATAAGCCGTTTTCACCCTGATGCCTTAGAGGTCCCGGAAGATGATGGCTTTGTTATCGTCACAGCTGCGAGCGACGAAGGGCTACTGGATATCCATGACCGCCGGCCACTGGTATTAGAGCCCTCAGATGCACTGGAATGGTTAGACTGCGATACTTCCCCGCAGCGCGCTCTTGAGATTGCGCAGATGCAATCGGAACCCCCTTCTGAATTTCAATGGCATCCGGTGAATAAAAAAGTTGGTAGCATACGAAATAATGGTTCCGAGCTAATCGTGCCTGTTGGGGAGCCAATAATTTAAAGTTTGACGCGCATGAGTTCACTGAAGCGTGTTGTATATGCTGGAGAGAGCATCTGACGCTTCATTTCCCAGGATTTTTGCACGCCCTGGCCAGCGAACCACACCCGCCCTTTCCCGCTATGATTGATTCCATCGAGAACCGCCATGAGCTGCTCACTATTTGAGCGCGGCTGGTACTCGTCGAAAAGACCCAACTGGGCGACACCCTGACTGTAAAAATCCCCCAGCATCACGCCGCATTTCTGGAAGCTATGGCCATCTTGCCAGATTGCATCCAGACATTTAGTTGCCGCAGCCACGATATCCCTGGTGTCCTGAGTAGGTATCTGAAGCTTGGTTCCCGCCGTTTTACCGTAATAGACTTCATTCACAGCAAAAGGACTTGTTTTGATGAATGCAGAGATATGCCGGCAGTATTGATGCTCACCCCGGAGTTTTTCTGCAGCCCGCACGGCATGACTACATATCGCTTCGCGCATCAGATCGTATTCTGATACGCGATCACCGAATGACCTTGAGCAAACGATTTGTTGTTTGGTCGGTGCGAACTCTTCCAGTTCTAAACACGGTTCTCCACGGAGCTCCCTTACCGTACGTTCAAGCACAATGTTGAAGTGCTTGCGGATCAGAGGAGTTGGGGTATCTGCAAGCTGCAGGGCTGTTTTAATCCCCATATCATTTAACTTTTTCGAAATCCTGCGTCCAACACCCCAGACTTCCCCGACTTCAACGAGTGCCATCAGTTTTCGTTGACGTCCCGCTAGCGAAAGGTCAACAACGCCACCCGTTTTTGTCCATTTTTTTGCGCTGTAATTGGCTAATTTTGCTAAAGTTTTGGTGGGTGCAATGCCTACACCTACAGTGAGTCCGGTCCACTGGAGAACTTTGGCTCGCACTTCCCTTCCGAACTCCTCCAGATCCTTGCAGTTACTGACTCCCTGCAAATTCATGAATGCCTCATCAATGCTGTATATTTCTACAGCCGGAGACATCTCCTCTAACACCGTCATTACCCGTGTGCTCATATCTGCATAGAGCGCGTAGTTACTGCTGAATGTCACGATCTTATGCTGCTCGAAAAGCGCCCGCATTTTGAAGAACGGATCGCCCATCTTTATACCGAGTTTTTTTGCTTCGGCGCTGCGTGCGATTACGCAAGCATCGTTGTTACTTAAAACCACGACAGGCCTTCCCTTCAGTCAGGCCTGAAAACAGTTTCACAGCTTGCATAAAAACTGTTCACATCAGCCAGGGCGAACATTACTGAAATCCGTTGATGCTGAAAGTCACAACGCCAAACACTTCCAGTTCATCTCCGCCGTCATGCAACACGATGGGAGGGAAGTCTGGATTCATTGGCACCAGCTGAACAACCGGGTGTAAGCAGAGGCGCTTAACAGTGTATTCACCAGCAAGTGAAGCAATGATGATATCGCCGTGCTTTGCCTGCAGGCTCCTGTCCACAACAAGCATCGAACCTTCGTAAATGCCCGCATCTACCATACTCATCCCTGTGGCCATCACAAAATAAGTGGCGGCTGGATGATTTATACAGAGCTCGTTTAAATCAATGCCCTTCTCAATATAATCCTGCGCCGGCGAGGGAAAACCAGCCTGAACTTTATCTTGAAAGAAAGGGGTCAGCAGCTTCAAAGGCTCAGGTGTTGGGTAAAAGACATTCATGATTGACACTCACTAAATACTGGTTATGCATACAGTATAATCATGAGTTCTTTAGCTTGTGAAGGGCTGATGCTTAGAAAAGTCTTAGGCGCCTGATCAGCAAGGAAACAAAAATTGTGCCCCCCTATTCCTCCAGTTCCCAACGCACCCTCTGTCTTACTTTAAATATTTCTGGAATATGACGGAGCTTTTTCTCACTGATGGAGTCATGGGGGATTAAATTAAAGTGGTATTTCTTACGCATGCATACGGAGGGTTCTTGTTGATGAGATGTAGAACTTGATGCCTGGAAGTACTCTCTGCCGGCAATGTTCTGGTTAGAATCTCGTGGTTCTATTAATTTTCTCTAAGCCCACAGTATACGGTCATGGTTAAAGTCGGTAATTGGGTTATAGTTAAATGCATGTTTATAAAGTCTAAATTTTTCTCGGTTGCAAAGTTACGCCGTAACTATTGTTTATTGAAGAAGCAAGCTACATGAATAAGTATTACTTCATACATAATAATTACTCGATAATACTTCACATATATATTTTATGAGTTATCATTTAGGAAATGCTACTTTCGACATCACAGGTGATAAATGATCACGATTATTGGATGCAATAAAGGCGGTGCTGCCAAAACAACAACGGCCATCAATCTGGCGGTTGGTCTGGCTCTTCGTGGAGAGGACGTTTGTCTCGTCGATGCAGATGTTCAGCGTTCCGCTTCCAGATGGTATGCAGAGCGCGAAGCCTCAGGCATCACTCCATCCATTACCCTGATTGAAAAACGAGACAACATTTCCCAAACGCTGAGAAGTCTGGATGAAAAATTTGCTCATGTCATCGTGGACGTTGCGGGACGCAATAGCCGGGAGTTGATCACGGGGGGTACCGTTGCCCATCAGATTATCGCGCCCCACCAGTGTTCACAGTTAGACCTGGATACTATGGTTGAACTGCAGCAGCAGCTGGAAAGTATGCGCGATTTGAATCCTGAGCTTAAGGCCTACTGCTATCAAAGTATGGCGACGACTAACCCGCTGTTGCAGGGTAACGAACGACATGAGTTTCTGGAGTATGTGCGTGAGTTTGAAGGGCTCATCCCTTTGACCGCCACAGCATGTTACCGAAAGGTTTACCGTGATGTTATGTCAGAAGGTAAATCAGTACTCGAGACATCTAACGAAAAAGCCAAGGCAGAAGTTCTGGCATTGCTGAATGAGGTATTTTAATGGCCTTAAAGAAACCCCCATTTTCAAATCGCCGAGTCGTAACAGAAGCTGAAGCTGATGCTCTGGCTAACAGACTGGCCGACCGCCCTTATGGTGACGAAAAAGTTGTTGCTGAACCTGCGCAGGAAATTCTGACAAGGACAACTATCTCTTTACCTCAGAACACGCTGCGAGAGATTGAAGATCTTGCCCTGCATAATAAGCGTAATGGTATTAGCCCGAAAAGCGTAAGTGCAATCATTCGTGATGCCCTGGATACTTACCTTAAAAAGGTTTGATACCAAGCGGCATTGGTAACCAAGCGGCTACCAATGCCGTTTTCACCAATCTCATACATTTCCTTAGCCACCGTGTTCCTTATTGCCTTCTCCCCTTTCCAACGTCTCCCATTGAGCTCAACGTTTCAAGAACACTCTCAATCCAAGGTATCGTAATCATTATTAGATAATAAGTATTAAGTAGTAAATCACACTTTACACTGCCTTCCTATGGCTTAGATTATTTGTGAAATACCAAGTATGAAATGTGATTTCTGTGGGTTTTAAGATCAGGCATAACAAACTATATTACTGAATAAATGATGTTTCATACTTCATAAATCATAAGTGACACATCCTATCGATTACTGCACTTCTCCGAAAAACGTTGAAGGCATGCCCGTCTTTGTATGATTTACTCAGAGCGTATGCCACAACACATAAGTGTGAAATACTAGTTGTTACTTAACCAATTTTTTATTGTTTATAAGCTATCTACAATTCATACCTATGCAATATGAATTATTACATCATACTTCCTAACTCCTAACTCCTAACTCCTAACTCCTAACTCCTAACTCCTCAGTGACATTTGCCATTAGCTTGAAAGGATACTTATCCATAGAGAACAGTATGGAAGACATTGCGAAGCGAGTGTCTATGCAAGCATATTGATAGTGAGGGATTAAAAGTTCAAAAGGTATTATTTATGAATTCACAATTCACAATTCATGCATGTGATTAATACGCGGTGTCGGGTTGATTCTACGACGGGGGACTTGGGCGTGTGCGTGAGGTCGAGCATATGGTCATGGTTAACGTGTTAATGATTGATAATACTTGCCACTTCATAATTATTATTTATGACCAAGAGTATAGCTATCTTTATTACGTAGTACTTCATGGTTCATACTTAATACTTAATACTTAATACTTAATACTTAATACTTAATGTTTAATATTTAATATTTAATATTTACTATTTAACATTTAATGTTTTTTAAAGTTCTCTGTGGTGTTTTGCTGAGAGAATAAAATGCGTTCGGATAATGCATGAGGAAGTTCAGGTGAATAACAGTAAACGGCGCGATAGGCATTGCTGAGGTTGGTTCTTTTTGAACAAAGTTTCATTCATATACTGATATATAAGTAACATGCAGTTTCGGAAAATCAGGGGCAGGGCGTCACCATCGGCACGGCTGTCGTGAACAGAGCCAGGCTGCCTGTCTCTGCCCTTCGGGCTTCCATCCTGACGCAAAGTCCACATCACACTAGCAGCGGCCAATGGCCGCGCAGCTTCACTGGCCTGCGGTAAAGCAGCAGGCCGCTGTCGGGCAACGGCGATTCGCTGCCGCTCGTCGTCGTTGCGGTGGTATCCGCTACGTCCATCTTGGGTGCCGTCTCTCCAGTTAAGCCCCTCTCGCCGGGGCTGACCAAAACACAGCCTCTGTCGCCCGTCCAGGGTAAATATACGCCCCAAAACTTTTCCTCGTACCTCCGAAAACTTTTGTGTTCGCCCCGGACGTTCGCCCTCGTCGGTGTTTTTTACGCCCTCGCGGCGAAGGAACTCAACTGGAGATGTGGTAACACCCCGCCAGAAAAACAGCCGGATACCACAAAACGTCAAAGTCGCGACAAAGCGAATCTAACCGAAGATATGGGCTAAAAGCCCTGAAAGATAAGGAGTGTCATCATGGCAGAACGTGGAATTAACAAAGTCATCATTGTGGGTAATTTAGGTCAGGCACCTGAGTTGCGCTATATGCCGAACGGCGGCGCGGTCGCCAGTCTGACGCTGGCCACCTCTGAAAGCTGGCGTGACAAAGTCACTGGTGAGCAGCGTGAAAAAACCGAATGGCACCGTGTGGTCGTGTTCGGAAAGCTGGCTGAAATTGCCGCCGAATTCCTGACCAAGGGCGCAAAAGTCTACTTCGAAGGTCAGCTGCAGACCCGCAAATGGCAGGACGGGCAGGGTATCGACCGCTACACCACGGAAATTGTGGTCAAGGCAAACGGCACGATGCAGATGCTGGGCAGCGCACAGGGCAACCGTCAGTCGGGTGACGCAGCGGGTTCACAGGCACCGGCAAATGCCCCCTCTCATTCCGGCGAACCCGCTGCTGACGCGAAACCGGCAAAAGCCACGCGCGGCAAAAAATCCTCCAAAACGGCACCGGCGCAGCAATCCGCACATCAGGGGGGAGAATTCCCGCCGGTTGATTTTGACGATGATATCCCGTTCTGAAGATGACCTTCGACATTAACCGCCCTGCGACAGCAGGGCACCACAAGGAGTGGTTAGCGATGAAAAACGAAAATCATGTTTTGCTGCCGGAAGACACTTTTACCCGCCAACAGGCTGAAGCCGTTGCAGATGCTTACGAGAATATCGCGATCGAGGACGATCAGGGTTCTCATTTCCGTATGGTTGTGCGTCACCGCATTGATGGCCAGATGCTCTGGCGGGGATGGGATTTTGAACCGCAAGCCGGAGCTGAGCTTAACAAGTACATCGTCAGTCACGGTGTGAGTAAAGAGTAAGACAGGCTGTAAAGGTGCCGGACGATGGGGTCGTCCGGCAGACAAAATCACTACCAAGCAAAGGATGATAATTATGTCAGTTACCGAGTCTAAAGCAGTATCTAAAGCGAGTAAATCCACCAAACGGTCTAAAAATACCGTCGTTACCGAGGCCGTCGAACAGGCGCTGGCGAATACGCCGGTCGACATGGTGCCGTTCAGCCAGCTGTCTCTGTCTCCGCTGAATGTGCGTAAAGCAGAGCTGGATGCGGCAAAATTACAGGAACTGGCGGGCAGCATCAGAGCCGTGGGCGTGTTTCATAACCTTATCGTTCACCGCCTGCCTGATGGCCAACTGGGTGCCGCCGCCGGTGGACGCCGTTTCCGTGCGCTGAGTATCCTGCTGAACGAGGGGGCGATCGCACCGGATTACGCCGTGCCGGTGAAAACCGTCAGCGATGACGTGGCAGAGGTGGTTTCAGCCATCGAGAACTTCCAGCACGAAAGCATGCATCCGGCTGACCAGATTATGGCGTTCGCCCGCATCAGTGCCAGCGGCAAAACGGCGGCACAAATCGGTGGCCTGATGGGGTACAGCACCAAACACATCCAGAAATTCCTGCGCCTTGCAGGGATGGCACCGGCGCTGCTTGCTGAACTGGCTGAAGACAAGATTTACGTTGACCAGCTGCAGGCACTGTCTGCCTCTGAAGACCACGAACGCCAGCTGGACGTCTGGAAAAATGCCTATGGTTATTATCGCAATCCGAAAGAGTTGCGTGAGGCGGTGCTCAGAGGCGAAGTCTCTGCGGAAGGTCACCGTCTGTTAGAGTTTGTCGGTCGGGAGGTTTACGAACAAGCCGGGGGCGGGTTCCGCTTTGACTTGTTCACGGACGAAGGATTTATCAGCGATACCGTCCTTCTCGACACTTTAACCCGCCAGAAACTCACTGAAGTCGCGGGAAGTATCGCACAGGCAGAGGGCTGGAAGTGGTCAGAGGGACGCACTGACGGCATCAGCACCTACGGCGATGATGCGCAAAAATACCTGTTACTCAACCTGCCTCACAGTGAACTGACCCCCGAGGAAAGTGCGCGGTTTGATGTGCTGGATAAGCAGCTGGAGACGTTATCGGAGCAGGACGATGCTGAAGACGCAGACCACGACGCGCTGGAACAGGCCGCTGACGCCTGTCAGGCCGAAATGTCTGCCATCGAACAAAACGCTGAGAACCGTGCATGGACTGACGATGTGCGTGCTAACGGCGGGGTGGTGGCTTCCCTGCGTGGTAACGTTATTAGCGTGCGCCGTGGCGTGATGCTGCGAAGCGATATCCCTGAAGTCGATAAAAAATCCGGTGTGGACCACACCATTGCCAGCATCCGCACCGAAGGTGGTACTGACGCGACAGAGCAGCCGCAGGGGAAACCGTTGTCGGCGGTACTGGCAAAAAGCCTCTCCAGCGAAAGAACGCTGGCAGTACAGGCTGCGCTGGCAGAACAACCGCAGATGGCACTCGTGATTTTTGTCCATGACTGCCTAAAGTCAACCTTCGATCACCGGTCTTATACCTTCTCAACCCTCAAGGTGACCCTGCATGCCAAAACCGGCCTGATGCTCGACAATGCGCCGACGTCTTCCGACGGTCTGGCCATGCAGCACCTCACTGCGATGCACGACGCGTGGCAGCAACTGTTACCACAGGACTGGCATAAAAGCTGGGACTGGCTGCTGACATGGGACACGCAGACGCTGATTAACGTGATGGGTTATTGCATTGCCAGAACGCTCGACGGTGCGTCAGAACGTCTCAGCGACACAGATGGCAAACCCGTTTGCTCATGTCGTCGACATCGAGCAATCGGTACCCAGCCTGTGTGAATGGTTGTTGTCACTGGCAAATGCCGACATGCAGAACGAAGCCGTAGTCCTCTCTGCAATGCGTCATGCCGTTCGCTGCGTCTGGCGTAATCGACAGAACAGGGCACATATTGATGACGTCGTAAAAGCACTCGAAGGGCAGGCGGTGCGGCCTGCAGAGGTGCGTAAGGTGACGACGGCACTGCGCCAATATCAGCGCGGCGGAGCTTTGGGGCAGTATTTTCTGGGCACGATGCCTTCGCTTTGCCTTGAGGATGGCCTGTTGTTATTCAGCTTCGAACGCATGGAAGCGCAGGAACCTGAGCTTTACCGCGCTTTAACGCTGACATTGCTGCTGACAGCGCGTCTGGATATGCAGCAAAGCCGGGAAAGACGCGACGTGATATGCGTACTGGAGTCTGACGTGCTGGATGCTTCATTTGCTGAGCCTCATGCGCAGTCACTTTTCAGGCAAGCCCTGAGTACGGCGCGAAGGGAGGGTGGGGAATACCTGATACACGGATATCAGTGGCCTGACTGTCAGTCCGTTACTGACGCGCTGAAGTTGTCTTTCATTCAGATTGTATATCTCACCTCCCCGCGGGCAGCGCGGTTTCTTATAGCAGGGGATGGTCATCCTCTGCCCGACGCCGGGCAAAACATACTGACCTACCTTCCCGGTACCGCCGAAGAAAGCCTGTTTATCCGCAAAACCAACCGTCACGACGTCACGCTGAACCGTCTCTGGCTGTCTGATGCGGAAATGGGGCAGTGCATTACCGGTCTGAAGATGACGAGAACCTCATGGAGTTGCGGGATATGGGACTGACTCATTACGGAGCACTGCAATTTCTCGGCGCTTACCGTCGTTTAGGGGAGACACAGAAATGACTGAAAAGACCATTTCGCAACCTGTTCTACTGACCAAAAAGCGCAGTAAACGCCGCAACCGCTGCATTGTGCCGGTGGCCATCGTGGCTGTCGCGATGTTGATGCTGAACGCGGCTATTTCCCTGCTGCTGATTCAGTGGCAGCAGCCGGTCACCGTGGCCTTTGATATGAAAGGCACTGTGGATCAGTTTATGACGCAGACCGCGCAGCATCAGCTAACGCAGGGACAGAGCGATGCGCTGACGCTGCGCTTTACCACCGCGCTCGATGTCAGCCTGCACGACTACCAGCGCCGCCACGACGCGCTGATTTTAGTGACGCCGTCCGTGGTTACGGGTGCGAAGGACATTACGGCCGATATACAGCGCGACGTGGCCCGCCAGATGCGCACGGCTAAGGATGAGCAATGAAACGCGCCTGCCTGATTGTGCTGTTGTACGCCCTCGGCACCGCCCGCGCTGCTGATTTAGGCACATGGGGTGACTTATACCCGATTGCCGAACCCGACCTGGTCGTCACCATTAAGCAGCGGCTGGGCGACATGGAAAAAAGCGGCGAGCTGGCTCAAAAACAGGATGAGTTTAAACAGCGGGTGATTGAAAACAGCCTGCGTCCGGCTCCGGTCCGGGGGCTGGCCATTGCGCGGGAGAACACCACGCGTCTTTATGACCCGACCTTTGTTGTCAGCCAGGACATCAGCGACCATCAGGGCACAGTGTTTGCTAAAAAAGGCCAGCGCGTGAACCCGCTCGACAGCGTGCCCTTCGCGCAGACCCTTTACTTTATTGACGCCGACGACCCGCGTCAGCTGGCCTGGTTTAAGAATCAGAAGTCCACGACGCTGAGCGCCAAAGTCATTCTGGTTAACGGCGACATTGCGCAGGCGACGAAGGCGCTGGGCACACGCATCTATTTCGACCAGGACGGTGTGCTGACCAAAAAATTTGCGCTGACCGCCGTGCCGGCGCGCGTGACCGCGGCGCCTGACGGCCTTCATCTGCAGATTGATACGTTTGCCGTGGAGGGCCAGCCATGAGCTTGCTGCGCACTTTCACCCTGTTGCTGTTATTGCTGGGCAGCACGAAGACGTTCGCTGCCGATCCGCAGTGCGAAGGCCGGTTTGTGAATCCGATCACCGATATCTGCTGGGAATGTATTTTCCCGATATCCATCGGCAGCGTGGCCGTATCCACCGGCACCGTGCCGGACACCGCGAATCCGGGCAGCCCCATTCAGTTCTGCCCGATGGGCATTCTGTACCGCGTCGGGCTGGCGATTGGCTACTGGGAACCGATGGCCCTGACGGACGTGACGCGGTCACCGTACTGCATGGTCAACCTGGGCGGTTTTAACCTCAACGTTGGCAACGTCGGCTCCGGCACGGCGGGGCAGAGCGACAAAGCTGCAGCCGGCGCGTTTTACCACGTCCACTGGTACAAATACCCGCTGACCTACTGGCTCAACATCATCACCTCCGCCGGTTGCCTGCAGGGCGGCGACATGGATAACTCTACCGAGTATGGACATCTCCTTCACCGTGCTGACAGCATGGGGACTGCTCACATCCTGATCCCACCTACATACCCGCATTTCTTAGCTTTTATCTGTTAACACCGTTATCGACCGATAAATTCCGCAAATTTTGCCTTCAAAGTGGCGCATATCCACTCGGTAAACGATGAATCCCCACATGTACGAAAATTAACTTCGTCGCCGGTACGACTTCAGTCATTAACTTCGAACGTAATTTCTGAACAAAAGAAGCCCTTTAAAAAGGGAGTGTTTTCAGTGCGGTATTGAAATCCGCACTTCAAAACAAAATGAGTTCCACCCTTCACTTCGTTACGGGCAGCCCCGCTCAGATATCTGTTTGCCTCTTATGGCGCATTTTCCTTCTCAACGCTGGTTCTGTGGACAGGCTATGAATACGAGGTTAATCAGGCTCTTGATGACACCACAAAAGTAACCCCAATAACTCTAAATTCGTTGCAGCGTGGGGTTATTGGAGTTATGATGATGTCATATCGGGATGCAACGGGTCTAAAGGATGGATAGTAGAAAGCTTATGGCTGAAATTGTGGCTGATGGTTGGATATTGGATCGGGTAAATGGGAGTCATCACCACTTTGTTCATCCTACAAAACCCGGGCTGGTAACCATACCGCACCCTAAAAAAGACTTACCCATTAAAACGGTTAAGAGCATCAGGAAACAAGCTGGAATTTAATACCGGCTTTCTCGAAGAGGCTTAAATTATGTTATATCCAATCGCGATCGAACCCGGTGACGAACACCATGCATATGGCGTTACTGTTCCTGATTTACCCGGTTGTTTTTCTGCGGGTGATACCATGGAAGAGGCAATAGCGAAAGCCAAAGAGGCGATCACTGGCCATATCGAGATCCTCGTAGAAAAAGGGTGGGATATCCCTTCTGTTTCCTCTGTAAGTGACCTTGCAAAAGATCCAGAATTCGCAGGGTATACCTGGGCGATGGTTGATATTGATGTGACCCGACTACTGGGGGGCTCTGAGAAAATCAACGTAACGCTGCCTAAGTCTCTGATTGACCGGATTGATCGGTATGTATCGACACACCCAGAGTTTAAATCCCGTTCTGGGTTTCTAGCCCAAGTGGCATTAGAACGTATCGCTAAATCTGGATAATCCACATTACCCAGTCAAAGGAAGACCCGCATAACTGCGGGTCTTCCTTTATCTAAACTCGATATAAAAAAGATGGCAGGTGGAGAAGGGGAGTTCAGGATGCGTGTCGGGGACTACCGGGTCATTTACAGAATCGAAAACCGTGAGCCGGTTGTGATCACAATTCAGCGTATCGCTAGCAGAACATCGACAACGTACTGAGCCCATAGCATTAGACGTAATCCAGACTGGAGTTTTCTATGAACCACATTCAATTTATAACTGATGAGCATGGCGTAAAACAGGCAGCTGTCATTCCCATGGAGCTGTTTGAGCGTCTGATGCTACAAGCCGATCTTGATGAGCTTTATGAAGACATCACCGTTACTCCTGGTAAGCATGATGACGCACAGATCCCAAATGAAGTGGTCGAAATCATGTTGAGTAAAGATGTCACCATTCAGGCCGCCTGGCGTATTTACCGTGGTCTGACTCAAAAGGATGTTGCCGAAAAACTGGGGATTAAACAGGCCGCGGTATCTCAGTTCGAGAAGTCCGAGAACCCACGAAAAGACAACATCGAACGTCTGGCTCAGTTGTACCAATGCAAAGTTGAACAACTCACCATGGACTGATGCTGTCAGTCCATTCGTTTATCTGCCTATCTTATTAGTTACAACATTCATATCACCCCCTTTATTTACGCCGTGCAAATCTGAGGCTCCCGAGCTGACCCTGAACATCGCACCGTGCACAGCGGTAACCCCTGAGCGGAACCCGACCGCCCTGAAAAGCCGCGCCGCCCCGGCCAAAGGCCGGGATCAGTGCCGCTTTAATAGACGGATGTTGTAACTACTACATTGGTGTTGCTGAAAGAATGTCGCTTTGAGCTTTAGGGAACACGCCCGTAAGCGCCCAAAGGGCGCCAACGCGGAGATACGCCACGGCTGCGGCCAAGGCCTTGCCGTGACCACTCCGACGGCGTACCTAAAGTTCTGTGGGGTTTTAAGGTGGTTAAGTCTGGCAGGCAGAGTGGGGGATTGAGGATACCAGGGACTGATAGTCGTCGGTTATGTTGGGATAATCAGCCCCAGATTTGCCAAAAAGACTTACTGTCGCCTGCATGCCCTGGCGGGCATAAAAATCTGCACTGGACGTTATTTTAAACGCTCACTGGCCAACTGATAGACGTCACTGCGTTCTCTTTTACCAACGGCTACGACTGCGATAATCAGGACGTCATCAATTACTTCGTAGACTAAACGGAAGCCCGATGCGCGCAGTTTGATTTTATAACACCCGGGCATCCCGCGAAGTTTGGCCAAAGGAACATGAAGATTTTCGCAACACTTTTTCAGTTTCTTGGCAAATTGTTGTTGAAGCGCCCTATCAAGCTTGTCCCATTCTTTGGCTGCAGATTCACGAAACTTAATCGTGTATGTCATGCAAAATGGTCCAAATCCACGTCAACCAGCACCTCTTTGCATCGCTCATTAACCAGCTTAATTAATTCCTGATCATCCAGCGCATCTAGCATTTGTTCATATAATTTTGCGGGCACGCAATAAAATGCAGGTTGGTTGCGGTTCAGGATGGCCACAGGGTACCCGTCACCTGCCCCTACAGTTTTCATGGGATTTTTTTTTAGTTCGCTGATGCTCGCACTGGTGTCGCTAAGAATAATATTTGGCATGTTGCCTCCTGACTAGGACCTTTTGACAGCTCTTAGTCTAAGGGATGAAAAGACCTATTAACAGGTCTTTTTACTTAAGCCACCTATTATAGTTACCAGTCACTCCGTGACGAAGTAGTCTTCTCACTATTACCCGGCACGTGTCTGTACCGGTCTGTATCTATGATAATACAGGCACTACGCATTTTACCTTTACGGATGAACTACATGATCGTCTCTCATCACCTATGGTCGGTCAAAATTATTGGGGGGCGGTAAAAAGAGGTAATGATTTGGGTCTGATGATCCTACCCACGTAATGTGGACACAGCCCTAAACGAGGTTCTGGTTTCAAATTGTTCGGGACTGAGACCGACACAGCCACAGTGTCGGCGCCACCGATTGTAATCACACTCGATAAAATTAAACACCGTCGTCCGCATGATTTACCGTCTGATAAAGCGTTCCCCGTGGATACATTCCACCTTCAGCGAGTGGAAGAAGCTTTCCGCGCAGGCATTGTTGTAACTACATCCTTTGGCACTCATTTCACCTTTGGTTTAGTGTTTACTCACTTAGTCGTATGTCCACTATTCTCGGTTAGGATCATTCAGCAGTACCTGCGCCATCCGCGCGGCACGCAGCAACCAGTTGCATTGGGAAAAATAGGTGATGGTGACAGCTGGAAGTTTTTCCGTGTTAAACTCTTTTTAGGATGGTTTTATCGCGCAGATGATGTATTGAAAATAATATGATGCGAGTGGATTTGCTTCAATCGGCAGGTTTGATGGCAGGTTACGTTACAGTGTCAGCTGATAAATATCAGTTATTCAGCATATAAAAGAACAGGCAGAAGGGGCTTCTGCCTGTTAAATCACTATGGCTATGTTTCTATTTAGTTATAGAAATCAGCTGTGCCATAAGCATAATTATTATTATTCAGTGATGTGATGACATAATACTTTGCACCCATCATCGTTGCTGAAATGGAAAATTTCATCTCCAGCTCGCTTGATGTTGCAGCGCGGCCACTGATACTACCGACTTTAGTATGATCTTTCATCTGAGCAACATCCATTTTCAATGCTGAGCGGCTGATCTCTTGCGCATTACCTGTTGTTGCCGGAGTCGTCGCAGCGAAAGCAGCAGGCGCGCTTAAACCTAACAAAAAAGCTGAAATTAAGATTGTCTTTTTCATGATGTTCTACCTTAGTTACTATTATAAATAATGGATAAAATCTTTAATTAGGGGGCTACTTTATTTTATTTTTTCATTTCATCTTTTTTCATTGCGTCCTTAGACATCGCGCTCGATTCATCTTTTTTCATTGCGTCCTTAGACATCGCACTCGGTGCATCTTTTTTCATTGCGTCCTTAGACATCGCACTCGGTGCATCTTTTTTCATTGCGTCCTTAGACATCGCACTCGGT
>NZ_QZWI01000031.1 GCF_003614975.1 Rahnella bruchi
GCCAGAAGAATATCGGCTGATGGCCGAAAACCCGGAAGTCTCAAAAAGTGCCTGGAACTAAAGCTGGGATACTTACAGTTCTGAAGCCATGACCGTAAACCTCGACTTTCGTATCGTAGCCCATTACCCGAAGTGCATTGTTTACCGTATTTTCACTCATTGGTTTACGCGGATCATGATCGCCAACGAAAATTAAATCGCGATTACCATTTAGCCGTTTTATTTTCTCAAGGACTGCAAGGGCCTGACGAGATAAAGGTACCAGGTGCGGCGTACGCATCTTTGACCCGCGGTGAGAGTGCTTAACGCCTTCCAAAGGTTCGCGGTCTGCCGGTATCGTCCACATTGCTGTCTCGAAGTCGATCTCTGACCAGCGGGCGTAACGCAGCTCACTTGAACGGATAAAGACAAGCAATGTCATCTCTATTGCCAAACGAGTGAGCGGTCTGCCGGTGTAGGTGTCGATACGGTGAAGTAGTTCAGGAGTACGGCTAAGTTCTAAGGCGGGACGATGTTGCCGTTTTGCTGTAGCGACGGCTCCAGCCATTTCCTGCGCGGGATTGTAGTCGGTTAAACCGCTTTGTACGGCATAGCGCATGATTGCGGTGATTCGCTGCTGAAGACGAGAACCAATCTCAAGACGTCCAGACTTCTCTACGGCTTTAATGGGTGCCAGCAAATCGCGGGTTTTAAGTTCGGTGATATTGCATTTACCGATAGAGGGGAAGAGGTTGTCCTCGAGGGTTTTCAAAACACGATTGCTATGATCCTTCGACCACTTCTTATTCGTAGCATGCCATTCAATCGCAACTTCTTTGAATGTTCGAGTTTCAGCCTGCTCGATCTTATCTGTTTTCTTTTTATCACTAGGGTCAATGCCGTTCGCTAACTGCTTACGGGCTTCATCACGTCGCGCCCTGGCATCAGCAAGCGTTACTTCTGGGTATATACCCAGCGCCAGCATCTTCTCCTTACCATCAAAGCGATAACGTAAGCGCCAGTACTTTGAACCGTTAGGATGAACCAGCAACACCATGCCATCGCCATCTGTGAGCTTATACGCTTTAGCTTCAGGCTTGGCTGTACGAACCTTCACATCACTCAGAGCCATGTTGAATATCCTTTCAAAGGTTCTGTGTGGGTACAAACATTATCGAACCAGCATATATACTCGGTTCTATACTCACAACCATGTTGATGTGGGGTAACTCAGATTGACGTCGGTTGACTGAAAAGCGGGGCAAAGCCTTGCGGGGACTGGATTTTAGGCATAAAAAAAGACCTCAGTTGAGGTCTATTTACATACTAATGGTGCCGAAGGCCGGAATCGAACCGGCACATCTTTCGATGGTTGATTTTGAATCAACTGCGTCTACCGATTTCGCCACTTCGGCACAGAAAGTAGTATGCGGAAAACGTGGGCATTATACCCAGCCCAGCGGGTCACGCAATAGTTATCCCGTCTTGTACGGTTTAAGTGTTGAAAAAACAGACACGAACCGCAGCTCAGAGGGGTTTTGCTGACAAAAAACTTCGATTTGCCTGCGTTTTTCCGATGCCGTTTTTCAAAGTTCGCATTAGTATACAAATCACGAATAGATCTTGCCCTGTTGATGGATACCAGCTTGTTGAAAAAACTCTCACTTTCGCTCCTCGCGCTGGCCTTCGCCAGTACGCCTTTATGGAGCCACGCGCAGACTAATGTGCGTCTGGCGTCGCAGGTCGTGGATGACCATGCAGAACACATCTTTTACGGCAGTGGCGCTATGGGAATGGCGCTGGTGGTCGTTGATAATAATCAGCAAGTTTTTCGCAGCTTCGGGGAAACAAAACCGGGCTCCGATTTGCGTCCGCGTGAAGACTCCGTGGTGCGTATCGCCTCGCTGACTAAGCTTATTACCAGCGAAGTGCTGGTGAAAATGGCACAGCAGGGAAAAGTCAGCATTAATGACCCGCTGCGAAAATACGCCCCGTCCGGTGCACGTGTCCCTGCTTACAGCGGCACCAATCCGATTACGTTGCTGAATCTTGCCACGCATACCAGCGGTC
Source organism: Rahnella bruchi (assembly GCF_003614975.1). Lineage (GTDB taxonomy): Bacteria > Pseudomonadota > Gammaproteobacteria > Enterobacterales > Enterobacteriaceae > Rahnella > Rahnella bruchi. The sequence continues at coordinate 2,050 of NZ_QZWI01000031.1, forward strand.
TGCCGCGTGAACAACCGGGTGGCGTCGCGCATCGTGCTGTCTTCACCTGGCCGACCAAAAGCGATCGCTGGACCTGGCTGAGCGTCGCAAAACTCACTGTGCCACCGGGTGCCCGTGCGTCTTACTCTAATCTGGCCTTTGACCTGCTTTCCGATGCGTTATCGAAAGCCGCCAATCAGCCTTACACACAATTGCTGCGCGATCAGATTACTCAGCCACTGGGCATGATTGATACGACGCTGACGCCAAACGCCAGCCAGTGCTCACGCCTGATGGAAGGTCTCCGACCAAGTCCGTGCATCAATACCATTGCAGCGGCGGGCAGCGGCGGGCTTTACTCTACGCCAGCCGATATGGGCCGCTGGATGCGACAGTTCCTTGGACAGCGCACCACCACCGCCGATATGGCGCAGAAGATGTATTACAAACGCACGGACCTGGTCTCGCTCAAAGGGATGGATGTGCCGGGCATGGCGGACTCGCTGGGAATGGGCTGGGTAACGATGGCACCGACGCCATTACTGCCACGTATCATTCAGAAAACCGGTGGCGGTGGTGGTTTTATCACGTATGTCGCGATGGTGCCGCAGCGCGGTGTAGGCGTGTTCGTGGTAGTCACCCGCAGCGAGCTGACCAAGTTTAAAAATATGAGTGATGGCGTGAATGAACTGGTCGCGGACCTGGTGCGTAATAACGAAATCTGACGCTCCCGCTAACAATCTCTGGACGTAAAAAAAGCAGGCTTAGCCTGCTTTTTGTTTATCTGTAATGGCGGGTTTATCGTTTTTTCAGCAGTAAGAACATACTGATGACGAAGAACAGGCCGCTTGGTAACAGTGCGCCCAGAATCGGCGGAATGTTATAAACCAGGCTTAACGGACCGAAGATCTGGTCAAGTACGTAGAACAGGAAACCGAAGCAAATACCGGTGACCACTCGTACGCCCATCGGCACGCTGCGCAGGGGGCCGAAGATAAATGACAGCGCCATCAGCATCATCACTGCAACAGACAGTGGCGAGAAGATTTTGCTCCACATGTTCAGCTGATAACGTTTAGCTTCCTGCCCGCTCTGCTTGAGATATTTCACATAGTTGTGCAAACCGCTGATCGACAGTGCATCCGGGTCAAGCGCAACCACGCCCAGTTTGTCCGGGGTCAGATTGGTTTTCCAGACACCTGTCAGGGTCTGAGAACCGGTAATTTGCAGGTTGTCGGTCAGGTCAGACTCATCCACCTGAGAGAGTTTCCACTCACCGCCGTCGAACGTTGCCGAAGAGGCGTAACGGACTGACTGCAGTTTGTTCTCTTCATTGAAGTGGTAGATGTTCACGCCAGTCAGCTCTTTCTCACCCGCCACACGTTCAATGTAGATAAAGTCGTGACCGTCTTTCGCCCACAAACCGTTTTGGGTTGAAAGCAGTGAGCCGCCGTACATCTGCTGCGCACGATAGTTACGGGCCATTTGCTCGCCCTGCGGCGCAACCCATTCACCAATCGCCATGGTCAGAAGCACCAGCGGGATCGCCGTTTTCATGACCGAGGCAGCAATCTGCATACGGGTGAAACCCGATGCCTGCATGACCACAAGTTCACTGCGCGTGGCCAGCGTACCTAAACCAAGCAATGCGCCCAGCAGGGCCGCCATCGGGAAGAAGATCTCGATATCTTTTGGCACACTCAGCAAAGTATATAAGCCAGCGCCGGCGGCAGAATATCCGCCCTGCCCGACTTTACGCAGCTGATCGACAAATTTGATGATGCCGGAGAGTGACACCAGCATGAACAACGTCATCATGATGGTGTTGAAAATTGTGCGACCTATGTAACGGTCTAATACGCCAAACATCAGGCAACTCCTCTCAGACGTGCCCGGAACTTGCGAACCGGCAAGGTATCCCACGCATTAAGCACCAATGCCAGTGCAAAGTAGAGCAGGTTCGTCCCCCACATCCAGACGAACGGATCCAGCTTGCCCTTCGCGCCGTTAGAGCGCAGAGAGGTCTGCAACAGGAAGAAAATCAGATACAGCAGGATAGCCGGCAGCATGCTGAGAACGCGGCCCTGACGCGGGTTCACGACGCTGAGTGGCACCACCAGCAATGCCATAATAAATACGGAGACAATCAGCGTTAAACGCCAGTTCAGCTCTGCGCTGGCTTCCGGTTCACTGGAATTCCAGAGTTGCGTCATGGTCATCTGATCAGACTGATTCGGATCAAGCTGCACAGTCTGGTGGCCGATAACCGCAAGATAATCGGTGAAGTCCGTGACGCGGAAATCGCGCAACAATGCGGTGCCTTCGTAACGCGTACCTTTATCCAGCATTACCTGTTGTGAGCCGTCAGCGCGCTGCAGCATATGTCCTTTATCTGCCACAACGACAGAAGGACGCTGATTGCCGTTCGGGCGCAGCTGAGCCAGGAAAACGTTATGGAATTCTTTGCCTTTTACGCTGCCCACGAACAGAACTGCATTGCCGTTTTGTGCCTGCTGGAACTGGCCTTCAACCATCGCGGCCATACTCGGGTTCGCTTTCGCTTCGGCCAGCACTTCGTCCTGATGTTTCGACGACCAAGGGCTGAGCCAGATGGCGTTAGCGCCAGCAAAGATTGACGTAAATAACGCCAGAACCAGTGCAGCGATGACCAGTGAGCGTTTTCCGAGACCACAGGCGTGCATGACCGTGATTTCACTGTCGGTATAAAGTTTACCGAGCGTCATCAGCAGGCCAAGGAACAGGCTGAGCGGAAGAATAAGCTGCGCCATTTCCGGAACGCCAAGCCCCAGAAGTGAGAGAACTAAATTTGTTGGGATATCGCCATCAACCGCTGCTCCGAGCACTCTTACCAGCTTCTGACAGAAGAAGATGAGAAGCAAAATGAACAGAATGGCAAATTGGCTCTTGAAGGTTTCCCTAACCAGATATCTAATGATGATCACGCTTAATACGCCTGTGAAAACTTGTCTTTTTGAAGGAAAATCGCTAGTTTCATCGCTAATCCGTCATTTATTCTCATCATATGGCAACCTTCGCAGCTAAAATAGTATTACAACACCGAGAATTGGGGTGTCCTATAGGAACTTGCTTATAGCCGCCAAAATAAAAACTAACGCCGTTTAGGTTAACACAGGTCGTTAACACAATGACGGGAGAGTGTCTCCGGCGACTCATTCTAGCCGTACCTCCCGCCCTTGTCTTTAAGATTCAGGAGAGTGCATGGAGTTCAGCGTAAAAAGCGGTAGCCCGGAAAAACAACGCAGTGCCTGTATTGTAGTCGGCGTTTTCGAACCGCGCCGCCTGTCACCGATTGCCGAACAGCTCGATAAAATCAGTGATGGCTACATCAGCGCCCTGCTTCGCCGTGGCGAACTTGAAGGCAAAGTGGGTCAGACCCTCTTATTGCATCATGTACCAAATATTCTTTCAGAACGCATTTTGCTGATTGGTTGTGGCAAAGAACGCGAGCTGGACGAGCGGCAGTACAAGCAGGTTATCCAGAAAACCATTAACACCCTGAACGACACCGGTTCTATGGAAGCCGTTTGCTTCCTCACCGAGCTGCACGTTAAAGGGCGTAATACTTACTGGAAAGTGCGTCAGGCTGTCGAAACCTCGAAAGAATCGCTTTATACCTTCGATCAGCTGAAAAGCAATAAAATCGAACCGCGCCGTCCGCTGCGTAAAATGGTTTTCAACGTGCCAACCCGCCGTGAACTCACCAGCGGTGAGCGCGCCATTCAGCATGGTCTGGCTGTATCAGCCGGTATCAAAGCAGCGAAAGATCTCGGCAATATGCCACCGAACATTTGTAACGCCGCATACCTGGCGTCACAGGCCCGTCAGCTGGCAGATGCATTCAGCACCAACATCACCACTCGCGTAATCGGCGAACAGCAGATGAAAGAGCTGGGGATGAATGCGTATCTGGCGGTAGGTCAGGGTTCCAAGAACGAATCACTGATGTCGGTGATGGAATATAAAGGAAATCCTAATCCGGACGCTAAGCCTATCGTGCTCGTCGGTAAAGGTCTGACCTTCGATTCCGGCGGCATTTCCATTAAGCCCGCGGCTGATATGGATGAAATGAAGTACGACATGTGTGGCGCTGCGGCCGTTTACGGTGCGATGCGTGTGGTGGCTGAACTGAATCTGCCGCTGAACGTGATTGGCGTACTGGCAGGCTGTGAAAACATGCCTGGCGGTCAGGCGTTCCGTCCGGGCGATATTCTGACCACCATGTCAGGCCAGACGGTGGAAGTGCTCAATACCGACGCCGAAGGCCGTCTGGTGCTGTGCGATGCGCTGACTTACGTTGAGCGTTTCGATCCTGAGCTGGTGATTGACGTTGCCACTCTGACCGGTGCCTGCGTGATTGCACTTGGTCATCACATTACCGGTTTGCTGTCGAACCACAATCCGCTGGCTCATGAACTGATCGGCGCGTCCGAACAGGCCGGTGACCGCGCATGGCGTCTGCCGCTGGCTGATGAATATCAGGAACAGCTGGATTCCAATTTTGCTGATATGGCGAACATTGGTGGCCGTCCGGGTGGTGCTATCACCGCAGGTTGTTTCCTGTCGCGCTTTACCCGCAAATACAGCTGGGCGCATCTGGACATCGCCGGTACCGCATGGCGTTCAGGCAAGAACAAAGGTGCCACCGGTCGTCCGGTTGCGCTGCTGTCACAGTTCCTGCTCAACCGCGCTGGCCTTGATGGCGATGAGTGATTCCTCTGCCAAATAAGTTATAATCTTCAGTATCAGGGGTTGGTTCGCCAGCTCCTCCACAGGCGGGCGCACCAGTTGCGCCCCTGTTTTTTTCTCAGCAGCACAGTGAACTCATCATGAAACAGGCAACCTTCTTTCTTCTCGATGCGCCGGATGCAAGTGGCGAGCTTAGCTCACACGAAGCGCTGGCCTGTCTGGTCGCCGCTGAACGTTACCGGATGGGCAAACGGGTTCTGCTGGCCTGTGAGGATCAGAAACAGGCTGAGCGTCTGGATGAAGCACTCTGGCAACGTGAGCCAGGCCACTTTGTCCCGCACAATCTGGCCGGTGAAGGCCCGCGCTTTGGTGCGCCGGTCGAATTATGCTGGCCGGGCAAACGCGGCAATGCACCACGCGACCTGTTGATCAGCCTGCTGCCAGAATTTGCAGATTTTGCTACTGCTTTCCATGAAGTGGTAGACTTCGTTCCTTACGAAGATTCCCTTAAACAACTTGCGCGCGAACGCTATAAAGCCTATCGCAGCGTGGGTTTCTCTTTGACGACGGCCACGCCGCCTTCAGTCACCACATCGACCGACGAAAATACAAAGCGAAATGGATAAGACATATAACCCGCAAGACATCGAGCAGCCGCTTTACGAGCACTGGGAACAACAGGGCTATTTCAAGCCGCATGGTGATACCAGTAAAGAAAGCTTTGCCATCATGATCCCACCGCCGAACGTTACCGGCAGCTTGCACATGGGTCATGCTTTCCAGCAAACCATCATGGACGCCATGATCCGCTATCAGCGCATGCAGGGTAAAAATACTCTGTGGCAGGCGGGTACTGACCATGCAGGTATCGCAACGCAGATGGTGGTTGAGCGTAAAATCGCGGCCGAAGAAGGCAAAACCCGTCACGACTATGGCCGTGATGCGTTCATCGACAAAATCTGGGAATGGAAAGCTGAATCCGGTGGCACGATTACCCGTCAGATGCGCCGTCTGGGCGACTCCGTGGACTGGGAGCGTGAGCGTTTCACCATGGACGAAGGCCTGTCCAACGCCGTGCGCGAAGTATTTGTTCGCCTGTACAAAGAAGACCTGATTTACCGTGGCAAACGCCTGGTGAACTGGGATCCGAAACTGCGCACCGCGATCTCTGACCTCGAAGTTGAAAACCGCGAATCCAAAGGTTCCATGTGGCACCTGCGTTATCCGCTGGCTGACGGCGCGAAAACCGCTGAAGGTAAAGATTATCTGGTCGTCGCCACTACCCGTCCGGAAACCGTAATCGGTGATACTGGCGTGGCGGTTAACCCGGAAGACCCGCGTTACCGGGATCTGATTGGCAAAGAGATCATTCTGCCGCTGGTGGGACGTCGTATTCCGATCGTCGCCGATGAACATGCCGATATGCAAAAAGGCACCGGTTGCGTGAAGATCACCCCTGCGCATGACTTTAACGACTACGAAGTCGGTAAACGTCACGGCCTGCCGATGATCAACATCCTGACTTTCGATGGCGATATCCGCCAGACCGCTGAAGTGTTCGACACTAACGGCGAAGAAAGCGATGCATGCGCCAACGATATTCCTGAACAGTTCCGTGGCCTTGAGCGTTTTGCGGCGCGTAAAGCCGTGGTCGCAGCGTTTGACGAAGCCGGTCTGCTGGAAGAAATCAAACCTCACGATCTGACCGTACCTTACGGCGATCGTGGTGGCGTGGTTATCGAACCCATGCTGACTGACCAGTGGTACGTCCGCACTGCGCCGCTGGCGAAAGTTGCAGTGGAAGCCGTTGAACAAGGCGACATCCAGTTCGTGCCGAAACAGTACGAAAACATGTACTTCAGCTGGATGCGTGACATTCAGGACTGGTGTATTTCCCGTCAGCTGTGGTGGGGACACCGCATTCCGGCGTGGTATGACGCCGAAGGCAATGTCTTTGTTGGCCGCGACGAAGAAGAAGTTCGTAGCGAAAACAATCTGGGCTCAGACGTTGTTCTGACTCAGGACGAAGACGTGCTCGATACCTGGTTTTCTTCCGGCCTGTGGACCTTCTCCACACTGGGCTGGCCAGAACAGACGCCTGATCTCAAAACTTTCCACCCTTCAAGCGTGGTCGTGAGCGGCTTCGACATCATTTTCTTCTGGATCGCGCGCATGATCATGATGACCATGCACTTCGTGAAAGACGAAAACGGCAAACCACAGGTTCCGTTCAACACCGTCTACATGACCGGTCTTATCCGCGACGACGAAGGGCAGAAAATGTCCAAGTCCAAAGGTAACGTTATCGATCCGCTGGATATGATCGACGGTATCTCGCTGGAAGACCTGCTGGAAAAACGTACCGGCAACATGATGCAACCGCAGCTGGCGGAGAAAATCCGCAAGCGCACCGAGAAGCAATTCCCGAATGGTATCGAACCGCACGGCACCGATGCCCTGCGCTTCACGCTGGCGGCTCTGGCCTCTACCGGTCGTGACATCAACTGGGATATGAAGCGTCTTGAAGGTTACCGCAACTTCTGTAACAAGCTGTGGAACGCCAGCCGCTTTGTGCTGATGAACACCGAAGATCAGGATTGTGGTCTGAACGGTGGCGAACTTGAGCTGTCACTGGCTGACCGCTGGATCCTGGCGGAATATAACCGCACGGTGAAATCTTACCGTGAAGCGATGGATAACTACCGCTTCGATCTGGCTGCCAGCATTTTGTATGAATTCACCTGGAACCAGTTCTGCGACTGGTATCTGGAGCTGACCAAGCCGGTCATGAACGGCGGCAACGAAGCGCAACTGCGCGGCACCCGTCATACGCTGGTGGAAGTGCTGGAAGGTCTGCTGCGTCTTGCGCATCCGATTATTCCGTTCATCACTGAAACCATCTGGCAGCGCGTGAAATCATTGAAAGGCATCACAGCAGAAACCATTATGCTGCAACCTTTCCCTGAGTTTGATGCTGCGAAAGCGGATGAACTGGCGCTGGCCGATCTCGAGTGGATCAAGCAGGCGATCATCGCCATCCGTAACGTGCGTGCCGAGATGAACCTGTCTCCGGCCAAGCCGCTGGAACTGCTGCTACGCGGCGCAAGTGCCGATGCACAGCGTCGTGTTGAACAGAACCTGAGCTTCATTAAGTCTCTGGCCCGTCTGGAATCTATCACCATTCTGCCTGCTGGCGACAAAGGCCCTGTGTCTGTCACCAAACTGGTCGAAGGCGCTGAGTTGCTGATCCCGATGGCGGGTCTGATCGACAAAGATGCAGAACTGGCGCGTCTCGACAAAGAAATGGCGAAGCTCGACGTTGAGATTGCATCTATCGAAGGCAAACTGTCTAACGAAGGTTTTGTGGCGCGTGCACCTGAAGCCGTTGTCGCGAAAGAACGCGAACGTCTGACAGCCTGCGGTGAAGCGAAAGTGAAACTGGCCGAACAAAAAGCCACGATTGCTGCGTTGTAATATCGCGAAGGAAAAATGAGAAAGGCCGCGCAAGCGGCCTTTTTTATGGGCACCCGAAAGCCAGCAACATTGCATCCGTGCTGCATTAAATGGTATTAAAACAGTCTGTTTGATTGCCGATTATTGAAACTGAGTGAGTAACATGACGACCACCTTTCCTGTCAGCGTGCTGGTACGCCCGATCCGTCCCGAAGATAATGCCGCGATCGCTAATGTGATCCGCCACGTTTCAGCTGAATTTGGCCTGACTGCCGATAAAGGCTACACCGTCGCTGATCCAAATTTAGATCATCTTTATGAAAGCTACAGCCAGCCGCGTTGTGCTTACTGGGTGGTAGAACTGGATGGTGTGGTTGCCGGTGGCGGCGGTGTTGCTCCGTTGTCAGGCGCTGAACACGATTTGTGTGAATTGCAGAAAATGTATTTTATGCCTTCTCTGCGCGGTCAGGGGCTGGCGAAACGTCTGGCGATTCAGGCTATTGAACATGCCCGCTCACAGGGTTTCGCGCGCTGTTATCTGGAAACCACCGCCAGTCTGACACAGGCTATCGCGCTGTATGAACGTCTTGGCTTTCAACACATTGACGGTGCGATGGGCAATACCGGCCATGTCGACTGTGAAGTGACGATGTTAAAACATCTCTGACATCGTTTTCGTTCTTTATTAGCTCTTTGCAAACAGGCATCACATGTTCACACACAAAGCCATTTCAGCGTTAAACGAACTGGAACTGACGGTTTATAACTACATCGTCAAAAATGGCGATAAAGTGATGTACATGACTATTCGTGAACTGGCGGATGCAGCTGGAGTATCCACCACAACCGTTCTGCGTTTCTGTAAAAAGATGGATTGCGACGGTTATTCCGAATTTCGTATTCGTTTTAAACTGTTTTTAGAACATGAAGAAAAGCCACCTGTTTCATTTGGCATCAGCGAAATCATCAGCTATTTCAAAAGTATTAATAATAGCGAGTTCGATGAATTATTAGATAACGCCGCCAGACAAATAGCCAACGCGCAACGCATTATATTTGTCGGTGTGGGAACATCAGGATCACTGGGTAAATACAGCGCCCGTTTTTTCTCTAATGTCGGGAAATTCAGCACCTTTATTGACGATCCTTATTTCCCGATCAACAGCGATATGTATAAAGATGCCATCGCTATTATTCTTTCGGTCTCCGGAGAAACGGAGGAAGTGCTGCGCTTTGCCACACAGTTCAGCCAGCACAACTGCAAGATAATCAGCCTGACAAACAGCGAAACCTCAACGCTGGCGAGGATGGCAGATCTCAACATCTCTTACCACATGCCGCAAATTGTGCTCGAAGGCCAATATAATATTACCACTCAGATCCCCGTACTTTATATTATTGAGACCATAGGAAAGAAATTACCTTTAATAAAACGTGACTCAGCGCAATGAAAAAACAGGGTGTTTTTAAGATGTAACAAATCACCTAAACTGTTTTTTGTTATATCGTGACAATACCCTTTCTTTTGCTACACTCCTGCCAACGAGTAAAAAAACAAAAAAACTCACCTCTGTATCCCCGCAGGAGAATAATAAAAAATGGCAATTGATTACGCTCAGACAGCTCAGGATATTGTTAAATATATTGGCGGTGAAAATAATGTGATAAGCATCACACATTGTGCCACCCGTTTACGTTTTGTTCTGAAAGATAATAAAGCGGTCGATAAAGAAGAATTAAAACGCGTCAAAGGTGTGATCACTGTTATAGAAGCCGGCGGTCAGATGCAGGTGGTGATCGGCAACCATGTCAGTGATGCTTATAAGCAAGTGCTTAAGCTGATCCACGTCGATGAAAATGCGCCAGTCTCTGCCCCTGACGTCGGGATTGTCAGTCGCGTCATGGACGTGATTTCCAGCATCTTCACCCCTTTCCTTTATCAGCTGGCGGCCTGCGGTATTTTGCAGGGAATTATCTCTTTCCTCGCAGCCATTGGTATTATGGATGCCAACAGCGGCACCTACCGTATTCTCAACTTTGTATCTTGGACAGCATTCACCTTCCTGCCGGTAATGATTGCGTTTACCGCAGCCAAAAAATTCAACGTCAATCCGTTTACCGCGGTAATTACAGCCTGCGCGCTGATCAGCCCCGACTACATGAATATGGTGACGGCGTTTAAGATCACCTCACTCAACTCCGCTGACCCGGCCATGCAGCAGTTGATGCGTGAAGCGGTTAGCAATCCTGATATTGCAAATATCTTGCAAAATGTTGTCGGCATTCCGGTTTCCGCGCCGACGCTCGATTTCCTGGGTATTCCGGTGAAATATCTGAGCTATACCGCCTCTGTCATTCCGATCATCCTGATGGTTTGGGCGATGTCTTATATCGAACACTTCTTTAATAAAGTGCTCCCGGTAGTTATCCGCAACCTGTTCACACCGATGTTCTGCATCGCGATTATGGTACCAATGACCCTGCTGGTATTTGGCCCGGTCGGTAACCTGATTGGTGGCGCAATTGGCGGCGTTTATAACTATCTCTACCATCTTAGCCCGACCATTGCAGGCTTCGTCGTCGGCGCATTCTGGCAGCCACTGGTGACGTTGGGCGTGCACTGGGGCATTACGCCGGTTACCGTCGGCAACTACGCCACATTGGGTTATGACACCTTTACCGGCCTGCAGGCTTCCGCCGTCTTCGCGATGACCGGCAGCATGTTCGGCGTGTACCTGAAAACCCGCAGCCGCGAAATGAAGGGTATCTCGCTGTCCGCTGGCGTCACCGGTCTGTTTGGTATCACTGAACCTGCAATTTACGGTGTGGCGCTGCGCCTGAAAAAACCTTTCCTGTGCAGCTGCGTAGCGGGCGGTATCGGCGGTGCGATTGCCGGTTCCTTTAACGCCGTGTCCTGGAGCTACTGCCTGCCAGGTATCGCCGTACTGCCGGTGTTCTTCAAAGAAGGCCACATGCCGCAGTTCCTCGGTTTCCTGCTGTCGATTACCGTCGCCTTCGTGCTCGGTGCGCTGTTCACCTGGCTGGTCGGTTTTAAAGATGAACCCGATGTTGCCGCGATCAAAAAAGCACAGGCAGAAGCCCCGCGCACCACTCAGGCTGAAATGAATTAAATCTTAAATTACAGTTTATCGGGCGGACTTTTCCGCCCGCATCAAGGGAGAACGTAATGAGTCATCAGTTACCGAAAGATTTCTTATGGGGCGGCGCAGTTGCGGCGCATCAGGTGGAAGGCGGCTGGAATAAGGGCGGCAAAGGCATCAGCATTTGCGACGTCCTTTCCGGTGGTGCACACGGCGTTGACCGCGTAATGACCGACGGTGTGCTTGATGGCTACAGCTATCCGAACCACGAAGCTGTCGATTTTTACTCGCATTACAAAGAAGATATCGCCCTGTTTGCGGAAATGGGCTTCAAATGTTTCCGCACCTCTATCGCCTGGACACGCATCTTCCCGAACGGTGACGAGTTAAAGCCAAATGAAGCGGGTTTGCAATTCTACGACGACATGTTTGATGAGCTTCTCAAACATAATATCGAACCAGTGATCACTCTCTCTCACTTCGAAATGCCGTGGCATCTGGTGAAGGAATACGGCGGCTGGAAAAACCGTCAGGTGGTAGATTTCTTTGTGCGCTTCAGCCAGGTGGTGATGGAACGCTACAAAGGCAAAGTGAAATACTGGATGACCTTCAACGAGATCAATAACCAGCGCAACTGGAAATATCCCCTGTTCGGTTACTGCTGCTCCGGCGTGGTATTCACCGAGCAGGAAAACCCGGAAGAGACCATGTATCAGGTGCTGCATCATCAGTTCGTTGCCAGCGCAAAAGTCGTTAAGCTCGGTCATGAGATCAACCCTGATTCCCAGATTGGCTGCATGATCGCCATGGTGCCCTTGTATCCGTTCTCCTGCCATCCGGACGACGTAATGTATTCCGTTGAAGCGATGCACGAACGCTTCCTGTTCAGCGACGTACATATGCGCGGTTACTACCCGGCTTATGCGCTGAAAGAGTGGGAACGTCGAGGCTTTAACATCAAAATGGAAGATGGCGATTTGCAGGCACTGCGCGACGGCTGCGCGGACTACATCGGCCTGAGCTATTACATGAGTAATGCCATTTCCGCGCATAACCCAAGTGATGATAATGGCTTATCAGGCTTTGCAGGCAGCGTGCCGAATCCTCACGTGAAAGCATCTGACTGGGGCTGGCAGATTGACCCGGTAGGCCTGCGCTACACCCTGAATATTTTGTACGAGCGTTACCAGAAACCGCTGTTTATTGTCGAAAATGGCTTTGGTGCTATCGACAAAGCAGGTGACGACGGCGTCATTCACGATGATTACCGCATCGCCTACCTTAAAGCGCACATCGAGCAGATGAAAAAAGCCGTACTGGAAGATGGTGTGGATCTGATGGGCTATACGCCCTGGGGCTGCATCGATTGTGTGTCTTTCACAACCGGTCAGTACAGCAAACGCTACGGCTTTATCCACGTCGATAAAAATGACGATGGCACCGGCACGATGGCGCGCTCGAAAAAAGAGAGTTTCGGCTGGTATCAGAAAGTGATTGAGAGTAACGGGGAAGTACTTTAACTCTCAGAATTTTAAGTTTTTCTGGGAAAGAATTTTCCATCTTTCGTTATAATTTTCAATAAACTGAGGGGAGATCGTTTAGGCGTTCGCCCTCAGCAAGTTGAATTGTAAGTATCCCGCTTAACCGGCCTATTCACTTTTAGAGATCTTCCGACATACTGATTATGTCACCTGAGGAGATCGCTATGTGTAAGATCCGATTCACCGAGCACCCGATCATCGCCGTCCTGAAATCAGTCGAGGCTGGTCGCCCTGCATTTCACAGGCGATAACCTGCCACTGGCTGTTCAAATCTTCAAGAGGATGGACCGTCAGCGCAAAACATAAGCCCGGTTGCAGGCGGGGTGAGTTAGAACTCCCGGTGACCATATCCGCGTTATTGCGCCAGCCTTCAATCAGATAACGGGCAAAATCTTCGCCGTGCTGTTCGTCTTTAAAACGTCCCGGATAATCAAAAATTTCGTAGGCGGCATGCTGATAGAGCATCCGCAACGGCTGGCCAGCGTGACATCCAGAGTGAAGAGTTCGGATAGGCCTGTGAGAGCTGAAAGCTCACGACAGCAAAGGCATCTTTAGCCACACTGCCTGCCATAAAGGTAAAGCGGGTTCCGTGTAGGGGCATTGTCATAGTTCCTGGAAGCACGAAGGTAACGCCCTGCACTCCTCATGCAGGGCGTACTTGTTAGCCGGAAATTAAGATTCCAGCGGTGCGCGCCAGTCATCAGCGCCAGAAGTACCCGCCGATACGTGTTCCCACTCAATTTTGCGGTAAGCCAGAGAGACTTCGATCAATTGGGTGAATTCACGTTTTGCGGGGTCCTGGCAATGAGGCATATGACAATTGATATCCACGATGGTGGAATCCGTCAGTCGGGTTGTGAAGAAATGTTCCTGCTTCCCTTCAACCGACGTTCGGTACCACTTCATCTCAGTGGTCGGCAGCATTTCACCTGAAGCCAGTGCGTTATAAAGCAAAGGAACCGCTTTGTTGAGCGCAACTGTGAAAATAAACGGCTTGTGTGCACGTTGCCCGGCAGGCTGACCTGATTGCGGATCGGTTGGAACGGTAACGATATGTTGGAACTCCTGAACCAGCATTTCGTTTTCATGCCCCTGAACATAAATATTACCGACTGATTCAGAAGTGAAAGCACCCGCGGTGATATAACCCCGGTTGTCCGATTTTGTTCTGGTGCAGCAGCGGGAAAGCGCTGTCGCCCCTGAGCTTGTGCAAT
>NZ_QZWI01000032.1 GCF_003614975.1 Rahnella bruchi
GCCAGAAGAATATCGGCTGATGGCCGAAAACCCGGAAGTCTCAAAAAGTGCCTGGAACTAAAGCTGGGATACTTACAATAACAGTTCCGGCCCGTTATCCATCCGCATTTTCAGTGGATATCCACTGTTTGCTACTATTCATTATTTGTCAGGACGTAACCGACGCACTGAATATCCGAAACCAAATTTCCTTGCTCAACAGTTCTTTTTACCAGTGAAACAGAAGGATCCTGCATTTCGTCTGCTCGTGAAGATAATGAGGTTAGAACAGCAGTGGCGAGTATTACAGTCGATAATTTAATTGTCATTCTATGTTCCATCAATGAATTTATGAAGATATATATGCAGATTGAAATGCTCTAATTTTCCCGAGTAGAGAAATAATAAAAAAACCAATTAAAATCAGAACAATTTTTATAGGCGGTTGTATTATGACAATTTATCCAACTCTTAACTTTCTTTTTTTACGAGGGCTCTGATAATCTTTCATAAATAATTCCCAGTAAGCCTTTTTGGCTCGTTCATTAATAGTCCACATAATTGCAATTCTGATTAAAGTAGTGTTTAATATCAGGCGTGAAAAGTAGAGTGGAAGTAATAGGATAATTATGTGAATGATATTTTCCGCATTAGAATTTTCGCTTAAATACAATCTATGAAAATAATAAAAAGAAAAAATAAACGCTGTAATAAAAATAAAAGTGAAAGAAATATATATTAGAGTAATTCCTTTCTGGACTCCCCTCGCAATTAAATATACTGAACCTGCATATATTAAACCGTAGGGCATAAACATACCCATGAACAAACCTAAGTGGATTGCAGGAGCATGTTCTATATTTATGATTTTCAGTGTTGTCAATATTATAAAAGTCCAGGAGATCATCATCAAAAATAAAGCAGCAGAAAGTGCAATAAAGTTTTTATGGAAAAATAAAACTGTTGAGTACTGAGTTGTTTTTGTTTCAACTTTACGCTCTAGTGTTGCTATATCACTTTTATTTATATATAAATCAATGTCTTTTCCATACTTCATTAATTCATAAAAAGAAGATCCTATAATTATTTTCATTAAAAAACCTCAATGGATTACAACATTCCTACAACATACTCTCCTGAATCAAAAATACTTCTTGGGGAATTTATAACACCACCAATAGCACTCCCTGAAAAAGCTGACATGCTATTTAAACTATTCAATAATTGAACTTGTAGCGTCTTCTGTAGTCCTTCAGTGGGAAAACGTGTTGGATACTTACCGATAGCAATAAAAGATTTAATTGCTTTGTTAGATATTCCTGGATTCTGTGTACGCATGATGTGTTCGGTAATTCTGGCGCGGTCCTGCCTCGGAAGAGATCTTAACCATTGACTCACTTTTAGCGAAGAAGCGGCTCTCATTGTTCGGTAGGTAATCAAGATATCTCTCAGTGCAGCCCCTGCTGAAGCAACGGATATAACATCCAATATACAGGATGTAGTCAGATACCATTGCTGTGAGTCCAACCACGCAGTGTTTTCACCATTATTTTCATTAATGTCATAAATTCTGTATAAACTTAAACCGCATTGCGCCAGCGTTGCTGCCGTGCCTGCAACTGCCAAGGCGACCATTGCCGAGCTTGTACCTAATGTAAATGGAATAGCCCCTATTCCGAGTACAGCAGCACCTATAGTGAGTAATAATCCACCGCAGGATAATGCCGCTGATGTGATTTCTTTACCTAACGATGGGGAGGATATAGCATCTCTAAGACTTGCGGCAGCCACGTTTTTACTAATATGCGGGACTTTTGTGACAATGACATATTTCGCAGATGCCGCACTCCTTGATTGCCTTACTACATATTCTCTTTGATCTTCAGAGTATAAAATACCTACACCATAGAAATCGCGCTGACAGTCCAGAGCCTGGCCCAATGCTTCAAAGTCAAAGTCAACATCGGAAATAGTATGCAAAAGGCTTGCATACTTATAATCACCACGAGTTTTTCTGAGGTATTGTAGTGTTTGCATCTTGTTAATTCCATTTTAACAGGGCGGTAAAAAGAGTATGTATTTAATCACTACAGGTCAAGCATTCATTTAATGCGTTTTTTTGGGTTACGATTTTAAAGTTAAACATATGAATCATGAATCATTAATTATTAACAATTCATGATTGGTATGTTTGTAATTCTTAAATATGCCCACGTAATATTCTAAATGTTGAGTGTTCATATGAAATGATTAAAAAACTCTTTCTTCCCAAAAACTATAGGCACTAGTACCCGCTTGAGGATGTTCCCATGTTATTGATTTATAGGCAATTGAAACAGCCTCAGTTACCTGTGCTCCGTTTTCTCTTAACGAGCTTGGGCTATTCAAACGGATGTTTTTTATTGTCGCTTCCGTTAACTTTATCCTGTAATAAATTTCATTCGCTCCTAGTCGATTAATACGATAAAAATCAAGGATGCAAGTGAGTAATTCATTTTCTGAAATTGCTTTGCCCAGCAGAGGTGAAGATTTGTCTATCGGTTTTTGAATAATCAGAGGCTGATGACTGGCATTTTGCTCTCTGGAAATAGAATGAGTCAACTCATAAACCATAATCTGATCCAGATGTGCGATCTGCGCTTTGTTCCCGATGGAATCCAGCGATGAGCATCCTGCTGAAATCAGTCCCTGGGTTTGTCCTGTGAGGGTTAAATAAATGAGATTGGCCATGATGTTATTCCTTTATCTTAGTCATGAGTATTAGGTGTTAGAGTTAAATATCAATTATCGGTTTTGCTGATGTTTTTAATTAAAAAATAACGACTGGATAATGAATCCATTCTTTCGTTAATTGTTTTTTCCAGAGTTTGCGTATTCTGGTTTTGTCTTTTAGCATCTTCCAGCTGAGTTAATAACGCCTCGAGCGGAGTTTCCTGATTCAACAAGGTTTCGGCCTGATAGGCGACCGTTTTCAGATATGAAAGCGTGACACCTTCTTTGCTTTTTTCCCGCTGAACTAACAAGTCTGAAAATGAATGCATATCCTGTCGGATTTGTAAGTATCCGCGTAAAGCGGGACTGCTACCGGCGCGCAGTTTGAGTGCATTGTTCCAGCGGGAGGTGGCTTGTTGCTGCTGTTCATTCTCAGGCCAGACAACACTTGCTGTTTTCGTCAGATGCTCACCACTTTCCAGTGCTTGCAGTGGTGTTGCGTTAAGCAGGCGGTTCAGGTGTTGCGGGTATGTAGCCAGTTCAGGCGACGTCAGCCAAAGTGCCGCGCCGCCTTGCGGTGTGTCTTTCATCAGCGAGATTTGCTGCTGCAAGGGCGCGATCTGCCACCACCATAATCCTCCGCAGACCAGCGCCGAGCAGACAATACCCGCCAGAAAGCCACCGATTACGGGTTTACGGGAAGGCCGTTTTTTATTTTCTGAACCGGCGAAATGTACTTCAACTTTCGGCGCCTGATGTACGGGCTCCATGCTGGGTAGCGGTGAATAAACAGGGTCAGGATGAGATATCTGATCCGGCATATAGACCAGCGTTGGTGAGATGTATTGGTGAGCCTGCGAACTTTGCGCCTGCTGCTCGGCTTCGGTACGTTTGCGGATGTTCTGCATAAAATAGAGCAGATTTTCCACACGGGGAACGCGTTTGAGTTCGACCTGCTGAAGCTTGTCACAGATAAGTTGCAGTGTGCGTTCAGTGCGGTACAGAAGCTGTATATCACCCAGCGCCAGTGCGGGGTTTTTTCGCAGAATATTACCGATGCGGGTATTGAACCATTCCAGCATATCGCTGCGCGCCTGGTAGTTTTGTGGCCAGAAGCGTTCCCATTCGGCAGTAATCAGCCCGGCCAGCAGTTCGCAGCCTTCGCAAAACCCGGACAGACCGTTGATTTTGGTACGTGCCAGCGTGTAGTAAGTCGCGGTGTGCAGGTCGACACCATTGCTTTTAAATAGCGTCAGCGCCAGCGATTCGACAAGCCGCCAGTTTACTTCCGGCTGGGAGGGATGATTCGCTTTGTTGATCTCTTCGCGGATGGCACTGAATTCTGGCAAAAAGCGCGGATCGTCGCCCAGTTTGATGATGTGTGTTTCGTCGCTCATGATTTTCCTTAATACCCCGGCATCGCTGCCGGGGTGAGTCCATTAGTACAACGTATCCGGCAGGCTGAACTCACTGAAGAGTCCGCCGGTGAACGGATTGTCCTGCGTATCAAAGTGCATGCGGTAAATCATGTAACCGCCGTCAACGTTGAAGCGTACGTCAAATGAGCCGTCATCAACATTGGTCAGGCTGCCGGCGTCGATCAGGCGGAACTGGGCCCACGGGCCTTTGAAACTGATGCTTCGTGGGGCGCCGTCTCCAGTGCCGACCAACGTAAGTTTGCTTTCCGTTCCATCACGCATGGTGTTTGGCCAGACCAGGTGTGTGGTGTAATTGCGACCATGGCTGTAATCGAGTAACTGACCATCCATATTCAGTACACTGCGGCGTTTGTTGGACGAAAGTTCCGTGGTTTCAATAGCATACTGAGTGCCCAGAGCACTTTGTTGCGTGAAGAACGTCTCACGGATTTTCTGAGCAGTTTCAAGCTGCTGTTGAACGTCCGGGCGGATCAGTACTTCCCCGTCATCACCCCAGGTGAGTTTATTTTCGATAAACAGCTTCAGGTTTTGCTGATAGAAACTGTCGAGAATGCCATCAGGTTTGAAGAAGCGATTAAAGGCATCGAGCGATGCGTCCTGTGTCGCGTCAGGGTTAAACGGATAGCGGTCCGCCAGCTGATCGTTGAAGGTTTTGACCACTTTGTCGTTCCACTCGACCTCCATGTAGTGAACGGCTTCAATCATCACCACATGCCACGCCTGATCGGCCAGCTTGCCCACCCAGCGGTTGAGTGGTGCTGGCAGGGTTTTTGCCATCTGGCGGGTTGTGAATATCGGGTCACTGTTGTTCTGATCAAGACGCATCTGCACGGCTTTTAGCGCGGACTTACCCGGCACCGGCGAGTTCTGAATCGCCAGTAAATAACGATGAAGCTCGGTCAGTTGCTGATAAACAGCCTGTAGCGTGCTTGCTTTGTCTTTCGTTTCCGTCAGAACGCCATTTTCGGATGAAAAATCACGGCCCAGACGCGTCAGCAACTGGAAATCGAGCGCGGACATCATTTCATCACGCGCTTTTTCCGGAATATTTGCGGGAGGGGGCGGAAGCTGGGTATTGTCCCGCAATGATTGCAATGCGCGATAGAACGGCTGATCGCCACTGATGACCTGCTCAAGGGCGTCGGTCACTTCCTGTATATTCTCGTATTCGCGGACATCCAGATTGTTCATTCCCGCCTGCCAGGTGGCGGTGTAGTCGCTGATGTACTGCTCCGTAATATGTCGCTGAATTTCCTCGCGGTCGGCTTCGCTGAAGGTCACATTTTTGGTGATATTCAGCACCCAGCTATCCAGTGCGGTAAGTTCTACCAGGCTGTCGCGTTGCTTCACAAAATAGCTTTGCAGCCCGTAGCGGGTGAGAAACTGCGGGATGGCGAGATCTTCTTCTTTGTTAGCGACGAAAACCTTGTCGAAACTTGGGCCAATCTGGTCTCTCAGGTTCAGATCAGCAGGTAAAACGCCCTGTGCTTTTGACCTCAGACTTTGATAAACGCGCTGATAAATCGAGAGTTTGCTGAGTTCCTGCTGAGCGGCAACGATCGGTTTCTCATAAGGAATAAAACGGGTAATTGCATCGCTGTCGCCTTCCGCCCTTCGTGAATGCCAGTCGGTGTGTTCCAGTGCGTAATCAAGATGCGACATCAGCTGGGACTGAAGCTCGCGCTGGCCGTGAAAATGCTCACTCCAGCGCTGTGACATATATTGTTCGACGACCTTGTTGTCGCGGCCACTTTTGTCTTCCAGCATGCGGATCACGCGCAGGATCGCGAGTTTTTTCTCACTTCCCGCAGGCGCGGCGTTGAGGTCTTTGATCAGTCCGTTAAACAAAGCCGGTAAGAAGCGCTGATCAAGCAATTGCAGATATGTTTTTTCAACATACGGGCCGATTTTCACACCCTGATATAAAGCCATATCAGTCAGCGCATTGTGTTCGCGGTAGTCACCATAAGCCAGAGTGGCATCGCGCATCGGGTTGAGCAGCGGCAACTGAAGATTTCCCTGCTCATCAATGCCCTGTGGTGGAGGGATCTCCATGAAGGATTTAGCCTGGGCCAGCACTGTAACGCCGGAATGATAATTAGACTGATAATAGTAGTGCCAGCCAGCCATGCAGATGAGAGCTGCGGTTGCTCCAATGGCTGAGAAAAGGGTCATCTGGCGGCGCCTTTTTTTCAGCCAGAGACTGTTTTCTCCGGCAAGATTCGCTTCTGCCAGTAAGATTTCGGGGAACAGATTACGGGTGAAATAAGGCTGAGTCTCAACCATCGGCCAGGAGGAAAGCGCGGTTTGTCCCAGGCGGTACTGCACAGCGGCGGACTGAATAAAAACGTCATCAACCTGACCACGTTGCAGCGAAGAGGTGAGATACACCCCGCGCAGCATGACGGACATGTTATCGCCAGCCAGCAGGCTGCTGATTAATGACTCAAGATGATCGTTTATGCCCTGCATCTGGCGATTGAAGCTGAACAGCATACTGCGCTGACTGGCTTCTACATGGTTCAGTAGCAGGTCTGGCAGCGCCTGATTGAAACGTTGCATCCATTCTTGCCAGAACGTCTGCAGTTCCTCCCGCCACTGATCATTTCCGTGTGATCCTTCGCGGAATGTGACGCCAAGAATCGAATCACGCTGTTGTTTATCAAGCGGTTGAAAAAGCGGCGCAAAACCATAAAGCAAATCGAGTTTGGTCAGGACAAGATAAACCGGCAATTCGCAATGCAGTTGCTGGTTGAGGTCTTGCAATCGCTGGCGAAGAACGGTGAGTTGTTGCTCGCGCTGAGATTTACTGGCGGTAAGCAGTTCAGGCAAATCCAGCGTAATGATAATACCGTTCAGCGGCTGACGCGGGCGATTCTGATTCAGCCAGCCGAGCCAGTGCTCCCATAAACGGCTGTAAACATTGACTTCCTCTTGCCCCGTTGCGGGCTGGTTAATCAGTTCGCCATCAATATCAAAAATCACTGCGTGCTCGCCCACGTACGGCGAAATATGCCAGGGGGCATTATTCTCACCGCGGACTTTCTCGGGCACATAGATCTTGTCTGCGGAATAACCTTCGCGCAGCAATGTCGTCTTTCCGCTACCGGAAGTTCCCACCATGATATACCACGGCAGATGGTACGCCGGATCCCTGCGGGCCAGATGACGTTGCAGGCGCAGCAACCAGTGATCCAGATGACGCTGCTGCTGGTGAACCTCCAGGCTGAGCGGATCTTTTTCATGCTGGCGTTGCAGACGCTGCAATGTCTCCAGATGTTGCAGGCGTTTTACCACCCGCCAGGTCAGCCAGACGAGCGCAATGAGCACCCAGACAGAGGTTGCCAGCCAGCGGTTGGCCTGTGGCGCGAGCGGATGCTGTTGTCCGAGCGTCCATGTCGGGCCTTTCCACCAGATCCAGACCAGTGAAAGTATCCAGCCGATGACCAGCAGAACCATCGCCGAAATTTTTAGCCGTGGCATGGCGGGTTTTAGCGTTGGTTTTAATGCTCTGAGGAAACCCGGTTTTGATATTTTGAACACAATAAAACTCCTGTTTTACTTCACTGTTCCGTTGTGATTTTTTCTTTTAATTGTTCAAGCAACGCAGGTTCCCATTCGGGCAATGTCATCTGGCGTGCGGTGTGATGGAGTAACTGAAATTGCTGGAGCGCCGAAGCTTTCAGACCGGACTTTTCAAGTAGCCGGGCACTCAGAAATTGACGATAAAACAGACCGCGTGGTTCATCAGAGGCTTGGTGCATTTGGTCGAGTAGCTCCAGCGCCGCAGCCAGTCCCTGAACGTCGAAACACTGCCAGATACGTTGGTTCTCCTCATCGCTGTCGCCTGAAGACGGATTTTCTGAGCGCGAAGACGAACTTTCATCCAGCCAGTTCAGGGTCGGTCCGGAAAGAAAGGGAGTGTGATCGGTGAACTGTAAATTTTTCAGCAACGGTAGCCGGTGTATAAAAAGACGAAGCTCATCACGGATGGCCGTAGCGGCTGCCTGAAAGCCGAGCCGGGTGGCAATATCCGAGGAGAGGTAATGTCCGTCAAACCAGTACGGCGCCAGTAACAAACTGGCTTCTACCTGCTCCCAGAGTGCAATATCAGCAGCCGGAAGCCGGTTTTGGTAATCAGCCATTAAATCAGGCGGAAATGCGGCGAGAGAAGTCCGGCCTTCATTTTCGGCCTGAGGTGCGGCACCGATATTTTGCCAGAGTGCATGGCGGCGCAGGCGGTAGCCCATCGCGCTTTGCGGATGGCGTTCGCATAATAATTCCGCCACCCTGAGCAGCGTTTGTCGCCAGGATTTATCGTCATGGCTTTCAACGCTCACTTTCGGGAATTCAGGCTGAAAGTTTTGCGGGCTGAGTTCGCGAGTATCGGGACCAGCAAGTGAGGTTTGAGGATTTTCTGTTATGGCGCTGTTTTCAGAAAGCTGCTGCTGAATACTGCGCTGATAGGCTCGTAAAACCTCGTCGGACGCTGATGCCAGCGGATGACTTTCAGCATGAATCCAAAGCTGAGCAAGATTTTTTAGTTCATTTAGCATCGCGTCACATTCAGCCTGACTGGCTTGCGCGGCGAAAGTACCTGAGGCGGTTTCAAAACGTTTAAGAACTTGCAGAGCAAAACGATTTTTTTGCGGGATTTTTTGCGGCCAGCTGACCGTCCAATAATGCCCGATATATTGCGTCAGAAGTTGCAGTGCCAGCAACAGGGCGGGGGCTTTCCCCGCGTGTTGCAGGGTGCGCAGCAGGTGCACCATCAAACGAAAATCTTTGCTTTCGGTTGCCAATAGTTTCAGCGCCCGGTTTTGGATCTCAGCGATATCCAGCTGTGCATGGGTCAGTGATCCCAGCTTGACCATTTCGCTGTCGATATATTCCCAGTCACCATTGGTTTCACTGATGGCTGCCCGGATTTTTTCCTCCGACAGCGGGGCAAGGACATGTTCTGTCCAGATCCCTGGTGTTGTTATTTCCATATAATTCCCTTTAGAAATCCGTCGCTAATCTGCCCAGTGGCAGGCCACCCTGAGAGGGGTGAGCGTTTTATCCAGACCATCAATTGAAAATGTGAGCAACGTTGCCGGATCTGATTTCGCGAACACACTTTTGTCCGCTTTGTTCAGAGCTACAGTCAGCGTACGGGCGCCAAATAGTTGTTTAATTTCATCAATTCCCGGCAGGCCGCGGCTGGATTCAAGAAGGGAGTCGTTCTCCCGCAAAAACCAGTGAACGTCAGCATGGAATTTTTCCGTGGAAACAGACAAGTTGGGCTCATGATGCAGCGGCCCAGGTAAAGCAATTTGCATACGTGTGATGTTGTCTATGCAACTGAACATCAGCACAGGGCGGGGAGGTACAATCCCTATTGCAGGCGTGGTGATCACAACCGATGGGGGCTCACCGGTAGTCTGTTGCGTCAGAAAATTGGAAGAGTGATCGTCACGCAAGTTTTCCTGTGCAAAAGCACGTTGCCAGGCCTCACCCTGCACCTGAGCTTTGACCAGTGCGCTGGAAAAATCGGGATAGGCTGGCGTCAGCAAATGGTCATAGCAATCCAGCCGTACCAGAGACGCGGGTTCCTGGCGACAGGACTCCATCGCACGGAGAGTGGTTTCTGCCGCGCTGAGGGCTGGTTTTGGCGGTTCCGCCCGTGCCAGCCCGAGAGAAAACGGCAGCAGGCAGACCAGAATTACACCGCGCATAAACCGCCTTCTTCCTCAGTGAAAGTATCCTGAATATCTGCTGTGAAACGATGGTCAGTGACGGCAATTTGCACGCGTTTTATCGCCGAACCTGCGGCTAATTTTTGCAGTAACAACAACGAAAGAGGCGGCAGAACTTCACCATCAATGATGGATTCGAGCATCCGCGCGCCGTTTTCAGCACGCGTCACCCTAAGCATTATTTCATCGCTGACTTGTGCATCCACAATCACTTCTGCACCAAAGCGCTTGTGGAGAAGTGTCTCCAGCCTTGCCAGTTTTGCTGCAATGATGGTGATCAGCGTTTCTGCCGACAATGGCAGGAACGGAATGGTTTCCATACGTGCCAGCAGTGCAGGTTTGAAGAAATCGGCAAGAACCGGATACAGTGCTTCCAGTAGCTGTTCAGGACGGGAGGCATGCTCCACAATCACCTGATAACCCAGATTTGAAGTCAGGAAAAACACCACATTTTTGCAGTCGATCAGGCGGCCTTCACCATCTGACATTTCACCTTTATCAAACGCCTGATAGAACAGATTGAGTACATCCGGGTGGGCTTTTTCAACTTCGTCGAGAAGTACAACGGAATATGGTTTTTGACGGATAGCCTCTGTCAGTACTCCGCCTTCTCCGTAACCGACGTAGCCTGGTGGTGAACCGATGAGCCGAGAAACGGTATGCTTTTCCTGAAATTCAGACATATTGATGGTCGTGAGGTACTGGCGGCCGCCGAAAAGCAATTCGGCTAGTTGCAGCACGGTTTCTGTTTTGCCAACGCCGCTCGGACCCGCCAGCAAAAATGCCCCCAGCGGGCGACCGGGACGGCGCAGATCGGCTCTGGCGGTCAGCAAATGCTTATGTAATTGTTCAATCGCCAATGACTGGCCCTGAATTTTTTCGCCAAGCCACACGGGAAGTTCGGTAATCAGTGTCATCTCACTTTGAGACAACCTGTTTAACGGCACGCCGGTCCATTCGGCAATCACCGCCGAAATTTGCCCTTTATCCACATGCGGGGAAACCAGCTTTCTGGTCTGATGCAATGCGTCGAGTTTTGCCATCAGTTCCTGCAGTGTTTGCCGTTTTTCGGCAACTGATTCATCACTGTCAGGCTCCTCATCAGCAATGGCTAAAAAATTATGGCGCAGGGCAATAATCTGATGAACCAGATCACGCTGATGCTGCCAGCCTGAATCAAGCTCATTGAGCTGCTGTCCGGTTTCTTCATAAAGCTGATGTAATTCTAAAAGCCGTGTATCGCTGTGCAGCAGACCAATGCGTTGCTCGCGTTCCAGCTGGCGGATTTCAGCTTCATACTGATGCCTTTGTGTGGTCAGCGCTGAAATCTGGCGGGGCGGAGATGTTAAGTTGATTGCAACCCTGGCACAGGCGGTAAGTGCGCTTTTTCCGACCCCGGCTTCACCGACCACAATTGGATTGTTTTTGCGACGGCGGCAGAGAATGTCGATCATCAAATCGATTTCATTATCGCGGCACAGCACCGGATCGAGTTTCCCGTTGCGGGCATCTTCCGTCACGTTAGCGGAATACCGCGCCAGCATACTTTCTTCGCCATTGTGCAGAGGGTTACTTTTTCCTGCATCTTCAGGGAGCGCCGATTCAGCGGACTCTCTCGTCCAGACGAAAAAATTCAGCCGAAGCAAATCGCGATTGATTTGCGCCAGAAGCTGAGTCGCAGCCGGAGTTACATAACGAAGCGGGGAGTGGAGCAGAGCAAGCAGCAAAATCCCCCCGCGCAACTGAGTGACCTGCATGTCCGCAGAAGCCAGCAGCCAGGCATCTTTCAGCCATTCCACCAATAAAGGAGAAAAGCTCGGATAACTTTCCCCGACAGTATTTCCCCGTTGTCCGCCAGTCAGCGTTATCGCAGCGAGCAATTCATCCGCATCAATCCCCGCCTGTTCAATGATGACGCGCACATCACTACGCGGTGTCATCAGCATCTGGGACAGCACGTGTGCAACTGTGATTTCAGTTCCCTGCTGATTAACGCATTCCGCCGCTGCCAGTTCCAGTGACTGTTTTGACAGGATATTGAGCCGGCTAACGAGCATTGGTAAATCAATTTGGATCATAGAAAACTCCTTTTTCTTATCGCAGCAAATTATTCAGCTGGTGCAAAATGTCCTGAGTCTGGGCATTAAGACGCAGCAAATAAAACAGGTAAACCACCGCCAGCAGGGCTATTCCGCCCGCGAGAAGATGCTTAATTCCCAGGCGCCGTGTCAGGTGATAAAACCCCGGTTGTCCGATTTTGTTCTGGTGCAGCAGCGGGAAAGCGCTGTCGCCCCTGAGCTTGTGCAATACGTGATGAAGGCGGCGAAAAATTTGTTCAAATTCATCGTTGTTCTGATTGCTGACTTTATATCTGCCGCGGAATCCGAGAGAAAAGCACAGATACAAAAACTCCAGCAGATCCTGATATCGCTTGGGTTCTCCCATCAGTCTTTCCAGCAGAATGAAAATCTTCTCACCACCCCAGGTTTCGTTATGAAAATGCACCAGCAGCGATTGTTTTACCCATTCGTTTTGCGTGGACCAGCCCTGACCCAGTGCAGTTTCATCAATGAAAGTGCAAAGAACATAACGGAAAGAAATGATGGTTCCGGGCTCGTAACCCTGATTTTGCAGCAATTGCTCAATGGCGCGGATATCGGTGACCACCTGACCAAACAGATGTTCCGGTAATCCGCGGCTGCTCATACTTTTCAGGCGCAAAACCATTCCCAGCAGGGGGGTGGCGGCATCAATCATTGTATTAAGACTATTGCCGCGCAGTGTCAGGCGATAAAGACGGTGGCTGTCCTCATTGATTTCTTCCGGGGCGAAGGCTGAAACCGCAGATATGTCGCTCATTGCGTTATCCCCTTATTGCCCAGAGCTGAAGGTCTAATTCCGGGAATGAACCGGAAACATGCAGTGCAATGCCATTGTGTTTGATGATTTCTGCCCAGCCGGGGCTGTTTTTATCCAGTGAGAAATAGACATAGTTGGCGTGGTAGGGGATTTGGCGTGGTGCGGTCGAAAGGGACGTCAGCTGAACGCCGGGCACCTGTACGCTGACCACATTGCGGATCCTTTCCACTGAGCTGATTTTGGATTGCTGCACAAACTGCCGTTGCAATGTGTCATGTGGAATTTGCGATTTGACGGCCAGGATAAATGTTGCGGATTTCATTAAAGAGAGGTCGTTAAGCGGGCACGTTTCCCATCGGACCTTTGAGAGCAACCAGGGCTTCCCTTAGCTCAAGGAGTTTTCTCAGCTCAGGGACTTGTTTTACAATATTGTCCGGCGAAAAATCCTCTATGGATTTGATATCAAGCTCGACCTGAACTTCATCACCTTTTTTATTACTGAGTGAGTTTGCAACACTAAAATTCAGGCTGATGCCCGTTTCACTCATGATTGAATTAAAGTTATTTTTATTGATAGATACCGCTGAACGCTCATCGAGTGGCGCATCTTCAGGCCGGCCTTTCATGTCGCCAACAACCAGAAGATTGAGAGGTAATTCTACTTCAGAACTTAATCCGTCCGCTTTGGGCACATAGCGAATGTTAATTCTTTCTTTAGGTGCAACACTGCCATCTTTGGTATTGCTCATGCTGAATCATCCTTAATGTTACATACCCGCCAGTTACATGATTGGCTTTTGTTGATAGAGGTTAGACTGAGATTTGTTTTCCCGGTCCGGGCGTTATTTAATGCGCTTGGAGTGATTTGATAATCATTAAATTACCACTATCAAATTTTGTTTGTATATAAATATCATTAAAAAATTAATCTGAAATATTTTTTTAGATTCACATTAAAATCACACCACTTCTATCTTAATGATTTTTATGAATTTATTGGATTCATCGTTCTCCGGTTTATTAATACCCTATATATTTTTGTTTATTGGTATTCACG
>NZ_QZWI01000033.1 GCF_003614975.1 Rahnella bruchi
GCCCTGCCAATCTTTATTCAGGATATGAATCCGTGGCTGGCGGGTCTGGTGACCACCTCGCTGGTGGCATCGATTTTTGTCAGCGTCAGTACTGTTGCGCTGGCGATTGCCTCGCTGATTGTGAAAGATTTTTACGTGCCTTACCGCAACCCGACGCCGGAACGCGAATTCAAAATGACCCGCTGGTTGTCGCTGCTCATTGGCTTCCTGCCACTGATTTTCGTGCTGCTGGTGCCGGAAGTGCTGAAACTTTCGTTCTTCACCCGTGCCATCCGCCTGTCGATTTCCGTGGTGGCGGTAATGGCCTTCTACCTCCCGTTCTTTAAAAGTGCGCGCGGAGCGAATGCCGGCCTGATCGGTGCCTGCGTGGTGACTTCCATCTGGTATGTGCTCGGCGATCCGTTTGGTATCAACAACATGTATATCGCGCTGGTCACCCCGGCCATCATTATGGTGGTGGACCGCCTGATTCCGCAGCGCACGAATAAAAGTAAAAATGCACACATTATTCAAAAGTCTGGAGCCTTAAGATGACCACTGAAACGCTAACCGTCGAACGCAGCGGTAAAATTCACGCCACTGAACATGACGCCGCGCGCCGTGACGCTATGCTGCCGTCAGATTGCCCGCAAAACCATGCCGCCAATCTGCTGCCTTTACCCGATGGCAGCCTGTTATGCACCTGGTTTGCCGGTACACAGGAAGGTATCGCTGACATCTCCATCTATCTTTCACGACTGGAAAAAGGTGCGGAAATCTGGAGTCAGCCGGTGAAACTTTCTGAAGATGCCAACCGTTCCGAGCAAAACCCGGTACTGTTTCTTGACCCGGATAATGTGCTTTGGCTGATGTACACGGCGCAGAAATCCGGCAATCAGGACACCGCGATTGTACGTTTTCGCCAGTCTCAGGATCGGGGTAAAAGCTGGGGGGAAATCGGCACATTGCTTGACCAGCTAGGTACCTTTATCCGCCAGCCGGTCACCGTGCTGGCCAATGGCGACTGGCTGCTGCCGGTGTTTTACTGCCGCACGCAGCCGGGTGAAAAATGGGTCGGCAACAATGACAACAGTGCCGTCAAAATTTCCAGTGATAAGGGTAAAACCTGGCGTGATGTATCGGTGCCAGAAAGCACCGGCTGCGTACACATGAACATCACACCGTTGCATGACGGCAGCCTGCTGGCGTTGTACCGCAGCCGCTGGGCAGATTTCATCTACCAGAGCCGTTCTGTCGATGGCGGTAACAGCTGGAGCGCGCCGCAACCGACCGCGTTGCCTAACAACAACTCCTCGATTCAGGTGACGACGCTCGCCAACGGACATCTGGCGCTGGTGTTCAATAACCTGAGTGCTGCGGATGCCAGCGAACGCCGGGCCTCATTGTATGACGAAATTGAAGATGAGGAAGACGATGTGCGCGTTGAAACAACAGCCGTAACCGGTGCCCGCACGGCATTCTGGGGCGCACCGCGCGCACCGATGACGCTGGCGATTTCCGAAGATGGGGGCCGTTCATGGCCATACCTGCGCAATCTGGAAACCGGTGACGGTTACTGCATGACCAACAATTCGCAGCAAAAACTCAATCGTGAGTTCTCTTATCCCAGCATCAAACAAGGGGTGAAAGGAGAATTACACATCGCTTTCACCTACTACCGGCAGGCAATCAAATACGTCTGCGTCGAAGAATCCTGGGTGAAAGGCTGACGCTTATCCGGCCCGCCCTGTGCGGGCTTTTTTTATTAAGGAGACCCTCATGATCACAGGTAATTTAGGCGCGCTGGAACTGGCTACGCTGCCCGCTGCACTGCTCAGAATTTTGATGCGGCCGGAATGTTCACTGGAGGCACTTTGCGCGCGGGAAGATGGACGTTTTCAGCCACCGGGAGCGGAATGGTTTTGCAATATCGGTAATGCGAATACATCGCCCGCCGCAGAGCGTCATACGGAATTTCATCGTGAATGGCTGGATATTCAGGTGGTGCTGGAAGGAGAAGAAATCATTGGATTTGATACCCAAAATGCTACCGGACAATCTGCGGTAGAGCGCAAGCCCGATCTGTATATTCTCGACAATCCCGAGCTGGTCAATGAGATATTGCTGCGCAGCGGTGACTTTGTGACGTTCGCACCGGGCGAACCCCACCGCGCCTTGTGCTGCATCCGCCACCCTGCGGTGATCCGTAAAGCCGTTTTCAAAGTCCCCGCCTCGTCTTTAAAGGAGTGATCCATGAACACGACACCGGGTAAACATGCGCTGGTGACAGGGTGCAGATCGGGTATTGGCGAAACCCTGTGCCTGACATTACTGTCTCAGGGCTGGAGTGTGACCGGGCTGGCACGCCGTGAAGTGAACTTTGCGCACCCTAATTTTATCGGTATCCCGCTCGATATCACTGACACAGCCAGACTGACAGAGGTGCTGGAAATCGTGCCCAAAGTGGATGCCGTCATCCACGCCGCTGGCATGATGAAAGCCGCCCCGTTGGGTCAGCTGGATCCGCAGGCCAGCGAAGCGTTATGGCGGCTGCATATTGGTGTGGCAGAAGTTCTGGCAGACCGGCTGGTGGATAAAATGCCTGACGGCGGGCGTATTGTGTTGCTGGGCAGCCGGACGTCATCAGGTGTCGCCGGTCGCAGTCAATATGTCGCCACGAAATCAGCCATGACCGGCATGGCACGAAGCTGGGCGGCGGAACTGGCACCGCGCGGCATTACGGTTAATATTGTCGCCCCCGGTGCGACGCAAACACCGATGCTGGAAAATCCCCAACGACAAAGTTCTCCGCCAAGATTGCCGCCCATAGGTCGCTTTATTCAGCCACAGGAAGTCGCCGATTTAGTCTGTTATTTACTTTCTCCTTCCGCTGCTGCCATTACCGGTCAGCAATTAGTGATTTGCGGCGGTGCATCTCTGTAACTCAATAAGCATTACTTAAGTAAAATATCCTCGCCGGTATAAAATCCGGCTATACTCCTTAAGACAAATTAATATTTAAAGACTTATTAAATTCTTATTTAAGTCAAATTAATCGCCAATCGATCTAACAATTAAGCCAAATTTCAAAAATAACACACAACCTATAAATCAAATAAAATGCACATATAACCAATAATTTAACTTACGGCAGATCAAAAGATCGCTTTTTTCTTAAAAACAGATAAATACCTTTATATATCCCCGCCTGACCTTTAGCATCGCGTTATTGCTTACTAAGCAAACAGCTCCATCCACCTGCAAGCAGAAATATAAAATGACAATGAATAAATTAAAGACCGTATCCAGCCTGCTGGTCACGAGTTCTTTATTGGTTTCCGGGGTTTCCCGGGCCGGGGAAAGTTTGTTAGGCAGCAATACTGAAGGGATGCGGCACTATGTGAGTTATGGTGCTGAATATTATAAGTGGGACGAATCCGTCGATAATATGGACGGTAAATATGTTGCTGAACATGGCCCGCGCCTGCACGTTTATTTCGGATCTAATAATTACCTCGATGCCCAAAGCGGCTTATTAAAAGCCTGGGACATGAGCATGATGTTCGGGATCGTCAGTTATAAAGGCAGCACACTTGATGATCAGGCCAACGTGCCGAACGGATCGCTGAAAGGCAAAACCTATTACACCGGCTACAGTGCGGACGTAACGCGCGGTTACCGTTACCGGGCATCCGACAGTGTTTCTTTCGATATGAAAGGCGCGCTCGGCGGCCAGGCGTGGTTGCGAAACATTCGCTCTGACGATGTATATATTGCCTCACAGGACAGAACACGCCAGTACACCGCCGTGGAAGTGACGTTGCAGCCTTACGCCAAAGCGTCCCTGGGCGCTAACTGGCAGATGACCGCAGATTCGCGTCTGAGTCTGGAAGGTGGTGCGCTGTATCCGATTAAAACCTGGACGCACAGTAATCAGGGCGCAGTCTGGCTCGAGCCGAAATCTAAGCTCTCGCCGTTCACCAGCCTGACCTGGAATATCAATAAAGATGTCTTTGTGAAAGCCAGTTATGTGCACCAGAAATACGGTAAGTCGGACGAGAAAAAGGGTGACCTGAACGGAAGCACCGTCGGTTATTATCAGCCAGCGACAACCACGTCGACGATGGGCCTGGAAGTCGGTTTCTACTTCTGATGATGTCAGAAAATAAGCGCCTCAAGCGGATTGTTCCGGTGTAAATAACCGGGACAATCGCTTATCTTAAAAGCCTCCCTTTCCAGAGGCTTACCTTTCATATGGATCGTTTCGCAACGCTGTTCGGCGTTATCGCCATTTTATTGTGGAGCATGAGCGTGGCGCTCACCCGCAGTTTGTCTGAATCTCTGGGGCCTTTTGGTGCGGCGGCGTCTATTTATACTGTCAGCGGAATTATGGTCTGGATGGTGGGCGGCAAACCGACGTTGCGCGGAGAATCAGCGGCCTATCTCATCGTCTGCGGTCTGCTGTTTATCTTTTATATGGTGGCGTTTTCGCTGGCGATTGGACTGGCGCATAGCCGCCAGCAGACGCTGGAACTGGGGCTTATCAATTATTTGTGGCCGAGCCTGACGCTGTTATTTGCGGTGCCGTTGCTGAAATTGCGCGTGCGCTGGTGGATCTGGCCGGGCGTTATTCTGGCGTTTGCCGGTGTCCTGTGGGCCATCAGCGGGGGTCACGGGCTGGATGTGCATCAGCTGATGCGCAATGTGCGCGGCAATCCTGTGGCCTACAGTCTGGCGCTCGGCGCTGCTATTTCCTGGGCGCTATATTCCAATCTGGTGAGGGTATTGTGTAAAGGCAAAGGCGTGCTGCCGCTGTTTCTGCTGGCAACCGGGGCGGTGCTTTGGGCACTCTATTTCACCTATTCATCGAATCGCATCAGCCTGACGTTGCCTGCTATTCTCGAATTGCTGGCGATGGGCGCAGTGACGGCTGTCTCCTATCAGTGCTGGGATATTGCGATGAAAAAAGGCAATGCGACGCTGGTCGCCGCGCTGTCCTATTTCACGCCACTGTCATCGATTCTGATTGCAGGATTGTGGCTGCACACGTTGCCGGGCGCGAGTTTCTGGCCGGGCGTGCTGATGGTGGTCGGCGGTTCGCTGCTGTGCTGGACCGCCTCACGGGGCAAATAAACGTATCGGTCGGTCGTAACCTTAACGATAGGTCGTGACGAAAGAGCGGTATTTGGCGAGGACTTGCAGAAAGTCCTCGACGCCGCAAAACGCCAGACTTTCTTCGTCGTAGTAACTCATGCCCTCTTCAATTTCATCGCCATCGAAATCCAGCTGATTGGCTCGGATCATGACTTCATCGTCGGCTAACAGCAGCGTATATTCATGGCCGACCATTTGCGTCTGGCGCTCGCTGCCTTTCAGCTCACTCAGCGCGGCTTCAACTTTATCGAGCACGGTCAGATCGCCCTTCACTTCCTCGTTGAGCCAGTGACCGAGCACTTCATG
This sequence comes from Rahnella bruchi, assembly GCF_003614975.1. GTDB lineage: Bacteria > Pseudomonadota > Gammaproteobacteria > Enterobacterales > Enterobacteriaceae > Rahnella > Rahnella bruchi. The sequence goes on from NZ_QZWI01000033.1 coordinate 5,440, forward strand.
ACCCATTGAGAAACGCACTTTCACCTCACCGGTAATGTCGCGCAAAAAGTCGTAGTCCATCATGTAGTCCTTAAAAATCATCAAAAGTCACTAAAACCTGATGCAGGATACCAAAAAAAAAGGCGGAATTTCTTCCGCCTTTCCCGTTTCTGCCACCTGGTGGAATTATTTCACCGTCAGGCTGACGCTGACGTCATAGTAGAATGAAGTACCGGATCCATAATAATTCTTACCCGCATAGTGGATAACCCCTTGATAAACGCCTGGCAGCAGGCCCGGATTGTCCGCTGATGAATAGTTAAGTATTCCATTAACGTCAGGATCCGCCCCCACACAATTGACGGATGAGTTGAACGTACGGATCTTACAACCGGTCATGCGCTCGCCACCAAAGTTGACGACCACCTCGTTTCCGTGTTCATCGGTCATCGGGGTCGTCAGTGGCGAATTAGTTTTTTCAGGTCCATCCCACACCAATGAAGTCGGCCCGGTCGTTGGGGACACGGCGATAAAGCCCAGAGTATCGTATGCTGAAAGAGGGGGGGTCTTATATTGACCGGAAGATCCCGTAATAACCCAGTCTGCGCTTATCGAGCCTATAAATGTCGTGATACCTGACTTCGCGCTTTGGCCGTAGGTCGCCGTCACGGTCGCATCCCCCTCCTCTGTCCCCGAAATCGTCATCGTGGCAACGCCGGACGCATCGGTCACGCTGGTACTGCCCGCCAGAGTATTGAGCGTCGTTGCCCAGTTCACCGTCTGATTTACAATTGGATTGCCGTTCGCATCCTTCACCGTGGCGGTAAAGGTCGTCACATCTTCACCGTTGTTGGAAACAACCGACCTGTCCAACGTCAGCGTGGCAATTTCAGCGGTACTGAGGTCGGCAATATAGCTCACCGCACTCGCACTGGCCGCGCGTTGCTGCTGCGTCAGCGTGGCGGTCACAATCTCAGTACCCGCTGTGAGCGACGTGCCGGTCATGGTCGTGGTACCTGCGGCCTCCGTCTGCGTATTGTTTTTCGCCAGGGTCACATTCGTATTATCGCCACTCCAGTCCACGCTGGCCGCATTCACCGGATTGTTATTGGCATCCTTGACGGTCGCCGTCCAGGTCACCGCTTCCGTGCCGTTAGCGACCGCCTG
>NZ_QZWI01000034.1 GCF_003614975.1 Rahnella bruchi
GTCATCTCCGCCAGCGGCGTGACACAAAACAGCGAGTACGCGCCGTATTTACTGCTGTCAGCCAGCAACACCCGGCGACGCGCATTCACCGCCAAATCCTGTTTCAGCCCGGCTTTTTCTTCCGTCGGCGTTGTGATGCCTTTTTCCAGACTCCACGAGTTACAGCTGATAAATGCAATATCGGGATAGACGCTGCGCAGCAAACGACGGCCATGTTCACCGACACAAGACTGACTGCTGTCATCAATCCGCCCGCCAATAATCGTGACTTCTATTTGCTTAAACTCAGATAAAAATAGCGCAATCCGCAGATCGGCAGTGATCACCCGCAGCGGCAGATGCGTCAGGTTACGCGCCAGTTCCAGCATGGTGGTTCCGGCGTCCAGCACCACTGCATCCCCCGGTTTCACCATCGCCGCAGCCACTTCTGCAATCGCCTGCTTTTCCTGCAAACTGCGCTGAAGTTTTTCATTAGTGGTCGGCTGACTGGGAATGAACCGGTTGAGCGTAACGCCGCCATGACTGCGGCTGATCACGCCCTGCTCATCGAGTTTTATCAGGTCACGGCGAATGGTCGCCGGGGATGCGGCGATGGCGGCAACCAGTTGTTCTACGGTGACCAGATTATGGCTTTTCAGATAATCCATAATCTGATCGAGGCGGCTTTGTCCGGTCAACGTGATTCCTTTTTAACTTGCGCCGCTGACGTAGTATTACGCCAGTTGTACGGCCAGCTGAATAGAGATCGCCATGCTCTCAGACTTGGCTTTTCCTGTCCACGCAATATCAAACGCGGTGCCGTGGTCTGCCGACGTGCGGATAAAAGGCAGACCGGCGGTGATGTTTACGCCGTCATAGAATCCCATCAATTTCAGCGGAATATGCCCCTGATCGTGATACATCGCAACCACCATATCGTACGTCCCTTCGTAGGTTTGCAGGAACACCGTATCCGGCGGGCACGGGCCGGTAACGTTGATGCCTTTGGCTTTCATTTTTTCCACTGACGGCCCGACAATCTTAATTTCTTCATCGCCGAACAACCCGTTTTCGCCGGCATGCGGATTAACACCGGCGACAGCGATACGCGGATTTTCATAGCCCACGCGACGCAGGAAGGTATCAGCCATCTGGATCACCGTTTCCACCCGCTCATGACTGAGCGTGTCGAGGAATTTACGCAGCGCGATGTGTGTGCTGACGTGGATCACCTTGAGTTTGTCGGTGTAAAGCACCATCGCGTAATCGCGGCTGTGGGTGAGTTTTGCCAGCAGTTCGGTATGCCCCGGATAAATATGTCCGGCAGAATGCAGCGCTTCCTTGTTCAGCGGCGCGGTGGCAATGGCGTGAACTTGTCCGGCCATAGCCAGTTCGGTCGCGCGTTTGACACAGCGATAGGCCAGATCGCCGGCTTCTTTTTGCACTTTTCCCGGCACCAGCGCATCAGGATTTGCCAGAGGTTCGTCGATCACATTGATAACGCCCGGAGCAAAATACGCCTGCGAGACCTCATCGATAATGCGCAGTTCCGCTGCAGGGGTGATGTCTGAGCCAAGGATCCGACGGAATGTGGCGGCGCAACCGATCACCACCGCTTTGGTGCCTGAAAGCTCACCTTCAGCCAGCGCTTTAATGATGATTTCAGGGCCGATACCGGCAGGGTCACCCATCGTTACTGCGATAATTTTAGTCACTTAACTTCTCCTCAATAAAGCGTAAAACTTCAAGTAGCGTGTTTTCAGTGCCGAATCCGCCCGCTTTGGTCATCACCGGCAGCCGTTGGATCTGGCTGGCGTGCAGATATCCCCAGGGAACGCAGCCCGCGATCTGTCCTTTAATATCAAAACCTGTTGCCCCCAGCGCGCGGGCGACCGCCAGCGCAATATCACCGCCCGAGAGATACAGCCCGCCTGGCGGAAAACGGGAGTCCTGCAAGACATGGTGAATAAGTTGCCCGAGAAAAACGGCCACCTTTTCGCCCATCTGCGACCGGCTGATGTGGTGTTGCTGGCAGAATTGTGCGATCTGATGCCGCTGTTCTGCTCCCTGCGACGTGCGGATCACACAGTGTTTTCCCTGCGCCAGCGTCTCAGTAATTTGTGCGGCCAGCGTGTGCTGCATGTCGTCATATTCAGGTGAAAACAGAGGCATAACATCGATATCCACCAGTGAAATCGCCCGGCGTTGCATCACAAAAGCAATCTGCTGTGCGGCGATTTCACTCATCGAACCGACCACTGCCAGCAGCGACGTTTGTTGTGCAGACACGCTGACCGACGCGGCGGCGTTCCCGTGCAGACTGGCATCAGTCAGCGCACGGATAAGCCCCGACGCCCCCACCATCAGCGGTCTGAATGGCAGGTTTTCCGCGGCCTGAACAATTAGCGCCAAATCTTCTGGCGTCTTGCTGTCCGCCACCAGAATGCGCACGCCGGACGCCACCAGTGCAAAAATTTCAGTCTGTAAATCGCCGCGCCGCAAAGCTTCCAGCCCAAGAAAATGTTGTTGCAACGTGGTCTGCTCAGCCAGCCGTTCCGACACGCTTGCCGTATTCACCGGCGTTTTCGGGTCGGTGGCAAATTCGGTTTGAGTGAGCAGATGGCCGTCGACGTAACATTGCCCACCCGTCACCACACGTCCGAGTTCGGGCACCGCCGGAGCGACAATCGCCAGCGGGCAATTGAGCGCAAGCAGCGCCGCCTCGGTTTCAGCCCCTATATTGCCGCGCAGCGTGGAATCGATTTTCTTAAAGACCTGATACGGACCGGAAAAGGCGGCCACACCGCTGCGGATCGCACGGGTGACTTTCTGCGCGGCTTCCGCTGCGCTCAGCGCACGGCTGTCGGTGCTGTAAATCACTGCGCGGTTTTCACTGCTGCCCGGCACACCGGCATGCTCGTCAAACTGCACACTGGCCGCCAGCCCCTGGCGAACCAGCTCCACACCAGTGTCATTCGCCCCGGTAAAATCGTCGGCGATCACCAGAAGTGCGGAGGGCGGGTGCCGCGCCGGAGTTGTCACTGTTTCAGCCATCATGGCTCCGTGATGAGTTGGGTCGGGTTAATCTTACTGGATATGATTATATTCAATCATGATTGATTATATGTGAGCAACATCAAATTATTCAACTTCAATTTCGCCTATAAATTGCCCTGACGATGTGAGGAGTATCGACCTTTGATGATTGAACTCACTCTTTATTGAAGACTCAGACGGTAGGAATCAGCATGAATATAGACAGTACGGTCATCAGCGGTTATCAGTCATTGCAGGACATTGGCTACCTTCTTAGCGGAAAACATCAGGTATTGCTGGTCAGCGATAAGAACATTATTGTCCTGCCGCCGGTGCAATCAGTGATAACGCAACTGAAAACCGCGGGCTGTCAGGTGACGGTGATTGATAACGTGCCGCCGGAGCCGAGTCAGCATGATGTCTCCGCCATACTCAGTGCACTGAAACACCCACGGGTCGATCTGGTGATTGGCGTGGGCGGCGGCAGCGTGCTGGATGTCGCCAAACTGCTGTCGCTGCTGTGTGCGGGCGATGAAAACGTCACGCTGAAAAGCCTGCTGGCAGGTGAAAAGCCGCAGCATCGCACCACGTCTTTGCTGATCCCAACCACGGCGGGTACCGGTTCTGAAGCGACGCCAAACGCAATTCTGGCCATCCCTGAAAAAGAAACCAAAGTCGGCATTATTACGCCAGTAATGCTGCCTGATTATGTCGCGCTGGTGCCGGAACTCACCACCAGTATGCCTGCGCGCATTGCGGCTTCCACCGGCATTGACGCCCTTTGCCATCTGTTCGAATGCTTTACCTCAGTGATCGCCAATCCGGTCAGTGACAACGTTGCGCTGGCTGGCATGAAGAAGCTGTTTGCCAACATCGACACCGCCGTCGCCGAGCCGGGCAATCTGGTCGCGCGCCTGAATATGCTGTGGGCATCTTATTACGGCGGCGCGTCGATTGCCCATGCCGGCACGCATTTGGTGCACGCCATGTCTTATCCGCTCGGCGGGAAATATCACATTCCTCACGGCGTCGCGAATGCCATTTTACTGGCACCGTGCATGGCATTTGTGCGGCCGTCGGCGGTCAGTAAATTCGCCTGTGCCTACGACTTAATTCCGGATGCCGATCTGAAATTAAGCGAAGAAAAAAAATCCTATGCGCTGGTGGAATATTTTGATGCGCTGGTGCATCGCCTGGATTTACCGGTCAAATTAAGTCAGCTGAATATCACACCTGACGACATTCCTTATTTGTCGCAGGGGGCAATAGAGGTACAACGTTTAATCAAAAATGTGCCCATGCCGGTAGACAAAAATCAAATAGAAGAAATTTACCGCAGTATCAGATAACCCCTTATTTCGTATCCGATGACAACGACGTGAAGAGAATAAGATGAATAACATTACCGGAGTTTATACCGCGATAGTGACGCCTTTTTCCCCAGACGGAAAACTCGATAGCGACGCATTGCGCCAGCAGGTAACACGCCAGAAAAAGGCGGGTAATAATATTTTCTGCAACGGCACCAACGGGGAATTTTTTATGCTCAGCGAGCAGGAAAAAATTCAGGTGACAGAAATCTGTCTTGAGGCCGCAGGCGATGACACGGGTGTGATGTCGCATGTCGGCGAGATTTCTACCCGGGACACTATCCGGCTGGGCAAACAGATTGAACAACTCGGCGTGCGCGCCGTGTCGATAATTACGCCGTGGTTTGCGGCGTTGCGTCCGCAGGAATTGATCACTCATTTTCGTGCAGTCGCTGATGCCCTGAGCGTGCCGGTGTATCTCTACAACATTCCCGCCCGTACCGGGAACACGCTGACGCCGGACGTGGTACGCGTGCTCGCCGACCATCCGAACATCAAAGGCATCAAAGACAGCGCCGGTTCATGGGAAAGCCTACATGGCTTTCACCAGGTCAGCCGTCAGTTTACCGATTTCGATGTGCTGACCGGGCCTGATTCCCTGATTTACAAAGGTTTCTCCGAAGGCAGCGCCGGGTGTATCTCCGGTATCGCCAATATTATTCCCGCTCAGGTGAATGCGGTTTACCGACATTTGCAGGAAAACAACGCCACCGCGGCCGAAGCCGTACAGGCGGATATCAATCAGATCCGGACCGATCTTTACAGCATCGCATTCTCACCGGCTGTGGTTAAAAAAGCCGTGAATCTGCTCGGTTTTAACGTGGGTGAAAGCCGGTATCCGGTGGAATTCACGCAGGACGATACACAAAAGATCCTGACCGTTATCAGGACATTTAATTTGCGCGATTAAACGCGCTTTACCTTCTGAAACCACCGACTCCTGTGCATGAAAGTGCGCAGGCAGGGTCCCCTACGCGCTGTGTGAGGAAAAAATGAAAGAATTTAGCTCATCAGATACGTTAATTATCATCGGTATTGTTCTGGCCTATATCCTGTTTACGACCTGGCTGACCTACCGGCTACGCAGTAAAACCAGCGGCGATTTCATGGAAGGCTCGCGTGCGATGCCTGCCTTTATCGTCGGCGTGTTGCTGATGTCAGAATACATCGGCGCAAAGTCTACTATCGGTACCGCACAGGCAGCGTTTGAAGGCGGTTTTGCTGCTTCCTGGTCGATCCTGGGGGCGGCTATCGGTTTCCCGATCTTCGGTTTGCTGCTGGTAAAACGCATCTATAACACCGGAAAAATCACCATCTCCGGTGCGATTGCCGAAAAATACGGCAACACCACCAAGAACATCATTTCGATCATCATGATTTATGCCCTGCTGCTGGTGAACGTCGGTAACTACGTCAGCGGCGCAGCGGCAATTTCCACCGTGCTGAAAGTGAATCTGCCTGTCGCAGCGTTTATCACCGCCGTGGTCAGCACCTTCTATTTCGCCTTCGGCGGCATGAAAGGCATGGCGTGGGTGACCATGCTCCACAGCGCCATTAAGTACATCGGCGTGCTGGTCATTTTAGGTATCGCCCTGCACATGACCGGCGGCGTTATGCCAATGGTGAAAGAGATGCCTGATTTCTACTGGACATGGGACGGCAGCATCGGTGCCAGCACCATCTTCGCGTGGCTGATCGGTACCATCGGTTCTATTTTCTGCACGCAGTTTGTTATTCAGGCGATCTCCTCCACCAAAAGCGCCGAGTCCGCCAAGCGAGCAACCTGGGTCGCTTTCTTCTTCTGTATTCCGATTGCGCTGGCGATTGGCATGATCGGCGTCGCAGCGAAGTTTCTGCACCCTGAGATGAACAGTCTATATGCCCTGCCAATCTTTATTCAGGATATGAATCCGTGGCTGGCGGGTCTGGTGACCACCTCGCTGGTGGCATCGATTTT
>NZ_QZWI01000035.1 GCF_003614975.1 Rahnella bruchi
CTGGTCATCGGTGGCAAAATCAATGCGTGCCACGCCGGGTTCGGCCGGGGTGGGAATAAGGCCGCCGCTGCTGTCGAGGGGAAGGCTGGCCAGCTGCGCAGCCAGCAGGGTATTGTTACGTGCAGAGTCAGACATAGTGTCCGGTATCCTTATTTATAGAGAAGTCATTTCAGCCTTCAGGCGGCAAAACAACATCTGGGGCTGAGCGGGAGACGAAAAAGCACGTAACATCAGTTTGTTACGCTGATCCGCAACATAGTGATATCGGCTCATATAGGGAATAATCAGAAATGAAAAACGCTATTTGGAATAGGCAAAAGGCACGTAAGGGGAAGCATTTAAAAAACGGCTTATAAAAAAATACAGCGATAACATCATGATATCCCCTCTCCTTATTACCCCCCTTCAGCCAACCGCAGGATGCAAAAAAACAAAACCAGAATGCTGATTTTCTTAATGCAGGAAAGCTGAATATCAAAGTCAAAAACGTGGTGGTTCATGCCCGAACAGACGCAGCGCGGAGACGACTCGGCACGCCTCCGTCGGCAATACGCCCTGAGCCGGGACGCGCGCGATGAGCGCCGCTAAAAGGATCGATCGAGTTTCATAACTCTGTATCATATTCAAAAAAATCCCCGGCCGAAGCCAGGGATGGATTTACGTTAAAATACGAAACGCTTAGACGACCTGATGCAGTTCCAGGCCGTGCTGAACCAGCAGCTCTACATCACCGCCGGTATGCTGATATACCTCATACTGAATACCGCCGCTGGTCACCTGACCGGCGTCCTGCCAGGTGTTGTGGGCAAGGTCTTCAACTTTCAGTTCAACCACGTCACCCTGGTCACCGGTAATGGCTAACTGCTTATGGTCATCCTGAATAAACAGATTGGCGTGTGCTTCACTGAGGATGTCGTTTAGCGTCAGATGCAGGGTATTCTGCACATGGTCAGTGATATCGACCGCAGCGGTGGATTTATGAGAATCGTCAACCTGTGCCAGTGTCAGAATAGGATGATGATTTGATGCATCTGACGATGTAAGCATTGAGGTAGTAGCGACGCTATGCAAAGTGGTCTGTAGAGCCCCATCCGTATCGGATTCGACATAGTTCACGGTATAGTGGTTACTTTCCTCACCGTTCGCGGTTGCCGTAAAGATACGGTTGCCCAGCCATGGCTGGAACGGACCGGTCATCTGGAATGTCCAGTGTCCATGAGTGTCCGCAACTACTGAGCCATCAATGTATGTATTCCCTGTCATCTGTACCACGTGGCTAATAACCACTACGCTTCCGTTTGCAGCTGTGCCTTCAATTTTCAGCCTGGAGTCATCTGTATTTCCATTATTGGCAACATTCCCGGTTGTTGAACCCTGGTCGTCAATCATATTCGTGATAGCTAATGGAAGCGGTGGCGGATCGATGTTAATCACAAACTTTTCTGATGTGTTACTCAGATTTCCCTGAAGCGTAGAGTCGACAGTAAAAATATGTGTGTGTGAGAGCTTATGATTCGGAGTGTATTGCCAGTGGCCATCAGCATCGGCAACAACTGAGCCATCACTACCATTATCGATGTACACTCTCACAATACTGCCTGCTTCTGCATGACCCTCTAAAGTTGGTTCATGATTGTCCGTGTAAGTCCCGCTTCCGAAGCTGCCACCAGTATCGCCATGATAGTAATCGATAGTCGGTGTCACCAAAGTGATCGATTCCGATACCACATTCACCACAAAATCAGCAGATTGCACACTGATATTACCTGCTGCATCTGTCGCGGTGATATGGAAGGAGTGTTCACCATCAGCACGCGCTGGCGACTTGAAGTTCCACGCACCATCTGAGCCTGCGATAACGGATCCCAACAATGTGCTGCCATCATATACCCTCACCACGCTGTTAGCTTCTGCATGACCATTCAAAGTCGGAGTAGTGTCATCGGTGGTGGTACCGCCCTTAAAGTCACCCGTCGCGGTACCGACATTGTCATGATATGTGTCGATAACCGGCTGGGCCGGTGGGGTTGTGTCTGGTGTGGTGCCGTCCTCATTGCTGAGAACATATTTCACATTGAACTGTTCACCATCCAGCTGGTAATAGTTACCAGCCTTATCAACGCTGGTAAGACCAAAAGAGTAAGTTTTCCCATGGCCCGTGAAGGCCTTCGGCTGGTATGTCCAGATACCGTCAGCATTCGCTAAGACAGGTTCACCATAGATTTCCTTACCGTTTTCATAGACGTGGATACGCACAGTCGCACCCGCTTCAGCATGGCCTGTTAAGATAGGACGGCTGTCATCTGTCAGACCACCATCTGTAATCTCGCCCGTCTTCAGACCCTCGTTATCCATAACGCTATCTATGACAGGTTTTTCAGCGACGGTATCCACCGTGATGGTGAATGCTGTTGAGGGAGCACTTTCACCTGCTGAAGTGACAACTGACGCAGTCAGATCGTGCTCGCCGTCTGCCAAAGTTGTCGGGGTGTATTTCCACCCACCACGAGCGCTTGCAGTAACGGAGCCCAGCAAAATGCCATTATCGTAGATATTAACGATTGCTCCGGCTGTGGCATGACCAGAAAGAGCAGGATGACTATCGTTCGTCACATCGCCGTTATTCAGAGGACCGGTCGCATTGTTGTGGCCTGCGACATTATCCTTCACCATATCAATGGTCGGCGCATCAATCGGTGTGATCTCGTCCTGATTGCTCGCCACATAATTTACTACATAGCCGTCACTGGCGGCGCTGACATTGCCTGCGGCATCCGTCGCGGTGGCGGTAAAGATTCGGTTGCCGTAGGAAGGCTGTAGCTCACCTGTCATCTGGAATGTCCAGTGACCGTTTGCATCAGCTACCGCCGAACCATCCGTATACACAGCTCCCGTCACTTCATATACATGGCTGATTTTAATGATGCTGCCAGCGGCTGCCGTCCCCGAGATCAACAGCAGGCTGTCATCGGTCTTGCCGCCGTCCGCAACCGGCCCTTGCTGTACGCCCACATCGTCATAGACATCGGTGATAACCGGCGCATCCGGCGGCGTGATGTCATCATGATTGCTGCCCGTCAGGGTCACCACAAAATCACTGCCTGTCGCCATATGGTCCACAGAGTCTGATGCCGTGACGTGGAAAACGTTATCCCCTTTCTGCAGCGCCTGCTTACCGGTGAACTGATAGCTCCAGGTGCCGTCCTTGCCGACTTCCACTTGTGCAATGTGGTGTAACTTTTGGGTAACAGGGCCGTCCATGGTGATGGTAATAATGCTGCCAGGCTCGCCGGTACCGTGCAGACCCGGCGCTGTATCATCGGTCGTACCGCCATTGTGGACGTCGCCCTGGTGCAGGCCGACATCGTCCGTCAGGGAGGTGATAACCGGCGCAGTGAATGCATCGCCGTTGGAGGCCACGCTTTCCACGCTGTATCCTTCGCTAACTGCACTGATACCTACTTCGTTGCTCGCCGTGGCGGTAAAGGTCCACTCACCCATCGCACTGGTAATGCTTTGTTTACCCTGTAACTGATAGCTCCAGTGACCGTCACTGTCAGCTACGACGCTGCCGAGTGAGTAGGTGTGGTCCTGGCTCGCAGAATAAACGGACAGCATAACCACGCTGCCCGCATCAGCGGTACCCGAAATCAGCGGCTGGCTGTCGTCGGTTTTGCCGCCCTGTGCCACATCACCCTGATACGTGCCCGCATCGTCATGCACTTCGGTGATAACCGGCGCCTGCGGTGCGGCATCATGGTTCAACTCAGTGGTATGGATGGTGTAAATTGTGGACGGATACAGCGTGTTGGTGCCCGCATCAATCAGGACTACCTGGAAGTCACAGGTCATGCCCGGCTTCAGCGGCGTTTCCGGCGTAAAGCTCCAGTTAGCATCACTGTCGACTTTGGTATACCCCACCACCGAGCCGTTCAGGAAAATGCGCAGTTCATAGCCTTGGGTATGCGGAATGTGGCCGCTGAGCGTGGGCTGCAGGTCATCCGTCAGGCCACCGTTGAGGACTGGCCCGGTGGAACGCCCGGCCGCGTCGGTGATAGTGTCAATGTTGACGAGCGTGGAATAATCGATACCTTCCGAGAGCGTAGTTGTCAGGTTGTTATTTTTTGTATCAGACATAGGGTCTGTTTCCTTATATAAAGATTAAAATTCAGCCCGGCGGAAAAGAAGCGGGTCACAAAAGTCATGCGAAAAACTAAAAGGACATAACATCAGTTCGTTATGCTGTCAGGCAACATAGAGATATAGTGGCGCTCAGGGAATGATCGAATGTTAAAAAAGGATTTTCATGAATTTGAATAATAAAAAACTTCCAGATTATAGGTCATTAATAATGAGATAAATAATTTAAAAACAATTTGTTATAAGAGAATATAACCTGTGATGACAGTCATCATTCCGGAGGAGGTAAATAATGCAAAAGCCATATCTGAATAATGAATCACTATGATTAAGTCGGACACTTGCGGGGCGCTGATAACAGGGATCTTTTGCAGGAAACGCTTCAACAAAATCCCCGGCCGAAGCCAGGGATAGATTGATGCTAAAACAAAAAACACTTAGGCGACCTGATGCAGTTCCAGGCCGTGCTGAACCAGCAGCTCTACATCACCGCCGGTATGCTGATACACCTCATACTGAATACCGCCGCTGGTTATCTGACCGGCGTCCTGCCAGGAATTGTGAGCGAGATCATCAACTTTCAATTCAACAATGTCACCCTGATCCCCCGTCACAGCCAGTTGTTGTTTACCATCCTGAATAAACAGATTGGCGTGTGCTTCACTGAGAATATCGTTTAAGTCCAGATGGAGGGCATTCTGAACATGATCAGTAATATCTACCGCCGCTATTGATTTATGGGCATCCGAAATTTGAGCCAGTGAAATAACAGGAACGGTATCAGATAAGCCTGCTTGCATATTATCGGGATGATCACTTTGGACATTTTGTAATGAAACAGGATCTGTATGATTTATTGTTGCCAGGAATGGGAACCAGGGTGATGGCTGCGTAGCAGCAACACCCGAATCAATATCAACAATAGGTCCACATGCTGTGTAGTCGCTTCCATGGAAATAAGAGATGATAAGCCCCAAATCAAGCGACTTCAATTCTCCGCTGCTCGTTTTCCCCAACACTACCCAATCGTAGACAGCTCCATTATATGTACTGATTAAACTGTCGGTAAATGACCACTCTCCTCGAGAGTCGACGGTTACTGAGCCACGCATCGTTGTTTGGACGGGCCCAAACTGTACTGCTTGCCATTCTTGCTGAATGTACAAAACCTCGCCTGCGACGCCAGTTCCATGGATGGTTGGCGTTGAATCATTCATTGCCGGCCATTCTTCGTCCCCCCTTAATGTTTGAGTGTACTGATAATTATCCTCAAGATAGTCAAGTTTCGCCGGACCTGGCTCTGGACTGGGAATATCAACATTCACCACAAAGTTACCGGAATGTCCGCTGACATGACCTGCCGCATCGGTCGCCGTCGCAAAGAAAGTGTGTTTGCCTTCGCTACGCGCTGACGGCGTGAAGCTCCAATCCCCGTTATTGCCTGCCGTAGTCGATCCCAGCAGCGTGCTTCCTTCGTATACCTTCACTACACTGTGCGCTTCTGCATGGCCCTTAAGCGTTGGCGTGGTGTCATCCGTGGTAGTTCCGCTGTTGAAGTCCCCGGTCGAGGTTCCCACGTTATCGTGGAAGGTATTAATCACCGGTGCATCCGGTGCCGTGGTATCCGGGACATCAATGGTGATCACAAAGTTACCGGAATGCCCGCTGACATGGCCTGCCGCGTTGGTCGCCGTGGCGAAGAAAGTGTGCTTGCCTTCGC
>NZ_QZWI01000036.1 GCF_003614975.1 Rahnella bruchi
ATTTGATGCCTGGCAGTTCCCTACTCTCGCATGGGGAGACCCCACACTACCATCGGCGCTACGGCGTTTCACTTCTGAGTTCGGCATGGGGTCAGGTGGGACCACCGCGCTACTGCCGCCAGGCAAATTCTGTTTCATCCATACCGTATACAGCATCTCTGCCTATACCATACGAACCAATCTCGGAACATTCAGCTGAAAATTCAATTACAGAGTCACTCTAAAACACCTTTGGTGTTGTAAGGTTAAGCCTCTCGGGTCATTAGTACTGGTTAGCTCAATGCATCGCTGCACTTACACACCCAGCCTATCAACGTCTTAGTCTTAAACGTCCCTTCAGGTGGCTTAAAGCCACAGGGAAGACTCATCTCGAGGCAAGTTTCGCGCTTAGATGCTTTCAGCGCTTATCTTTTCCGCATTTAGCTACCGGGCAATGCCATTGGCATGACAACCCGAACACCAGTGATGCGTCCACTCCGGTCCTCTCGTACTAGGAGCAGCCCCTCTCAATCTTCCAACGCCCACGGCAGATAGGGACCGAACTGTCTCACGACGTTCTAAACCCAGCTCGCGTACCACTTTAAATGGCGAACAGCCATACCCTTGGGACCTACTTCAGCCCCAGGATGTGATGAGCCGACATCGAGGTGCCAAACACCGCCGTCGATATGAACTCTTGGGCGGTATCAGCCTGTTATCCCCGGAGTACCTTTTATCCGTTGAGCGATGGCCCTTCCATTCAGAACCACCGGATCACTATGACCTACTTTCGTACCTGCTCGAGCCGTCACTCTCGCAGTCAAGCTAGCTTATGCCATTGCACTAACCTCACGATGTCCGACCGTGATTAGCTAACCTTCGTGCTCCTCCGTTACTCTTTAGGAGGAGACCGCCCCAGTCAAACTACCCACCAGACACTGTCCTCACCCCGGATCACGGGGCCGAGTTAGAACATCAAACATTAAAGGGTGGTATTTCAAGGTTGGCTCCACGCAGACTGGCGTCCACGCTTCAAAGCCTCCCACCTATCCTACACATCAAGGCTCAATGTTCAGTGTCAAGCTATAGTAAAGGTTCACGGGGTCTTTCCGTCTTGCCGCGGGTACACTGCATCTTCACAGCGAGTTCAATTTCACTGAGTCTCGGGTGGAGACAGCCTGGCCATCATTACGCCATTCGTGCAGGTCGGAACTTACCCGACAAGGAATTTCGCTACCTTAGGACCGTTATAGTTACGGCCGCCGTTTACCGGGGCTTCGATCAAGAGCTTCTCCTTACGGATAACCCCATCAATTAACCTTCCGGCACCGGGCAGGCGTCACACCGTATACGTCCACTTTCGTGTTTGCACAGTGCTGTGTTTTTATTAAACAGTTGCAGCCAGCTGGTATCTTCGACTGGCTTCAGCTCCGGGAGCAAGTCCCTTCACCTACGCGCCAGCGTGCCTTCTCCCGAAGTTACGGCACCATTTTGCCTAGTTCCTTCACCCGAGTTCTCTCAAGCGCCTGAGTATTCTCTACCTGACCACCTGTGTCGGTTTGGGGTACGATTTCGTGTTACCTGGAGCTTAGAGGCTTTTCCTGGAAGCTTGGCATCAACTACTTCACCACCGTAGTGGCTCGTTATCACGCCTCAGGGTTGAATAAAAAAGCGGATTTACCGGCTCTTTCCCCCTACACGCTTGAACCGGGACAACCGTCGCCCGGCTAGCCTAGCCTTCTCCGTCCCCCCTTCGCAGTAACACCAAGTGCTGGAATATTAACCAGCTTCCCATCGACTACGCTTTTCAGCCTCGCCTTAGGGGTCGACTCACCCTGCCCCGATTAACGTTGGACAGGAACCCTTGGTCTTCCGGCGTGCGGGTTTTTCACCCGCATTATCGTTACTTATGTCAGCATTCGCACTTCTGATACCTCCAGCAGACCTCACAGTCCACCTTCGACGGCTTACAGAACGCTCCCCTACCCAACAACACCTAAGTGTCGCTGCCGCAGCTTCGGTGCATGGTTTAGCCCCGTTACATCTTCCGCGCAGGCCGACTCGACCAGTGAGCTATTACGCTTTCTTTAAATGATGGCTGCTTCTAAGCCAACATCCTGGCTGTCTATGCCTTCCCACATCGTTTCCCACTTAACCATGACTTTGGGACCTTAGCTGGCGGTCTGGGTTGTTTCCCTCTTCACGACGGACGTTAGCACCCGCCGTGTGTCTCCCGTGATAACATTCTTCGGTATTCGTAGTTTGCATCGAGTTGGTAAGCCGGGATGGCCCCCTAGTCGAAACAGTGCTCTACCCCCGAAGATGAGTTCACGAGGCGCTACCTAAATAGCTTTCGGGGAGAACCAGCTATCTCCCGGTTTGATTGGCCTTTCACCCCCAGCCACAAGTCATCCGCTAATTTTTCAACATTAGTCGGTTCGGTCCTCCAGTTAGTGTTACCCAACCTTCAACCTGCCCATGGCTAGATCACCGGGTTTCGGGTCTATACCTTGCAACTTGACGCCCAGTTAAGACTCGGTTTCCCTACGGCTCCCCTATACGGTTAACCTTGCTACAAAATATAAGTCGCTGACCCATTATACAAAAGGTACGCAGTCACCCAACAAAGTAGGCTCCCACTGCTTGTACGTACACGGTTTCAGGTTCTATTTCACTCCCCTCGCCGGGGTTCTTTTCGCCTTTCCCTCACGGTACTGGTTCACTATCGGTCAGTCAGGAGTATTTAGCCTTGGAGGATGGTCCCCCCATATTCAGACAGGATGTCACGTGTCCCGCCCTACTCATCGAACTCACAACATATGCATTTTTGTGTACGGGACTATCACCCTATACTGTGCGACTTTCCAGACGCTTCCACTAACACATACGCTGATTCTGGTTCTGGGCTCTTCCCCGTTCGCTCGCCGCTACTGGGGGAATCTCGGTTGATTTCTTTTCCTCGGGGTACTTAGATGTTTCAGTTCCCCCGGTTCGCCTCATTACACTATGTATTCATGTAATGATAATGTGTCGAAACACATTGGGTTTCCCCATTCGGGTATCGTCGGTTGTAACGGTTCATATCACCTTACCGACGCTTTTCGCAGATTAGCACGCCCTTCATCGCCTCTGACTGCCTAGGCATCCACCGTGTACGCTTAGTCGCTTAACCTCACAACCCGAAGGTGTCTTAAAGACATCATCGCGCTGCGATTATTTGAGAGACTCTGTTACAGACTAATCCACCACTCAGTACTTCTACGGAGAGTGATGTTCAGCTGTAAACTTTCAATTTTCAGCTTGTTCCAGATTGTTAAAGAGCAAT
>NZ_QZWI01000037.1 GCF_003614975.1 Rahnella bruchi
TCATCAGACAATCTGTGTGGACACTGCACAATGCGTATCTTTAGGTAAGGAGGTGATCCAACCGCAGGTTCCCCTACGGTTACCTTGTTACGACTTCACCCCAGTCATGAATCACAAAGTGGTAAGCGCCCTCCCGAAGGTTAAGCTACCTACTTCTTTTGCAACCCACTCCCATGGTGTGACGGGCGGTGTGTACAAGGCCCGGGAACGTATTCACCGTAGCATTCTGATCTACGATTACTAGCGATTCCGACTTCATGGAGTCGAGTTGCAGACTCCAATCCGGACTACGACATACTTTATGAGGTCCGCTTGCTCTCGCGAGTTTGCTTCTCTTTGTATATGCCATTGTAGCACGTGTGTAGCCCTACTCGTAAGGGCCATGATGACTTGACGTCATCCCCACCTTCCTCCGGTTTGTCACCGGCAGTCTCCTTTGAGTTCCCACCATTACGTGCTGGCAACAAAGGATAAGGGTTGCGCTCGTTGCGGGACTTAACCCAACATTTCACAACACGAGCTGACGACAGCCATGCAGCACCTGTCTCAGAGTTCCCGAAGGCACTAAGCTATCTCTAGCGAATTCTCTGGATGTCAAGAGTAGGTAAGGTTCTTCGCGTTGCATCGAATTAAACCACATGCTCCACCGCTTGTGCGGGCCCCCGTCAATTCATTTGAGTTTTAACCTTGCGGCCGTACTCCCCAGGCGGTCGACTTAACGCGTTAGCTCCGGAAGCCACGCCTCAAGGGCACAACCTCCAAGTCGACATCGTTTACAGCGTGGACTACCAGGGTATCTAATCCTGTTTGCTCCCCACGCTTTCGCACCTGAGCGTCAGTCTTTGTCCAGGGGGCCGCCTTCGCCACCGGTATTCCTCCAGATCTCTACGCATTTCACCGCTACACCTGGAATTCTACCCCCCTCTACAAGACTCTAGCTTGCCAGTTTCAAATGCAGTTCCCAAGTTAAGCTCGGGGATTTCACATCTGACTTAACAAACCGCCTGCGTGCGCTTTACGCCCAGTAATTCCGATTAACGCTTGCACCCTCCGTATTACCGCGGCTGCTGGCACGGAGTTAGCCGGTGCTTCTTCTGCGAGTAACGTCAATGAACAGTGCTATTAACACTGAACCCTTCCTCCTCGCTGAAAGTGCTTTACAACCCTAAGGCCTTCTTCACACACGCGGCATGGCTGCATCAGGCTTGCGCCCATTGTGCAATATTCCCCACTGCTGCCTCCCGTAGGAGTCTGGACCGTGTCTCAGTTCCAGTGTGGCTGGTCATCCTCTCAGACCAGCTAGGGATCGTCGCCTAGGTGAGCCATTACCTCACCTACTAGCTAATCCCATCTGGGCACATCCGATGGCGTGAGGCCCGAAGGTCCCCCACTTTGCTCTTGCGAGGTCATGCGGTATTAGCTACCGTTTCCAGTAGTTATCCCCCTCCATCAGGCAGTTTCCCAGACATTACTCACCCGTCCGCCGCTCGCCGGCAAAGTAGCAAGCTACTTCCCGCTGCCGCTCGACTTGCATGTGTTAGGCCTGCCGCCAGCGTTCAATCTGAGCCATGATCAAACTCTTCAATTAAAAGTTCGATTTGCTTAAACAAGTTAAGCGGTGCTCAAAAATTAACTTTCGTAATAATTCACTAAAATGAATTACTGCTTGGTCACTCTTTAAGACTTGATATTTTTTGCCACCGAGGTGGCTGATATCGTCTTGTGAGTGCCCACACAGATTGTCTGATAAATTGTTAAAGAGC
>NZ_QZWI01000038.1 GCF_003614975.1 Rahnella bruchi
CCAGGCATCAAATAAGTGGAAAGCCCTGTACTGACGTACAGGGCTTTTTGCTATGTATAATTTGGTGGTTTTTGTTCGTTATTTGTCCCGTTAAAGGTTGTTGTAACCTTATTCCGGCTGACAAAACCCGGAGTAACGGAATATAGGATCGGTTAAACTAACCACAACTAAGTCACTCATGAGTAATATTGTTATGTCGATTGACGACACTTCTCTCCAGTCTCTGAATACCTTTTCTTTGGCGGCTCGTGCTGCTGAAATTACTTATGCGCAAAATGCGAAACAATTAACCGATGCATGGAAATTAGCGCAGGAAAAGCAGCAGCCCTTTTTGCTTTTAGGTGAAGGAAGTAATGTACTTTTCCTGGAGGACTTTGCGGGAATCATTGTTCTTAACCGGATTAAAGGTATTGAACTGATTGAAAATGCCGACGAATGGCTCATGCATGTGGGAGCCGGTGAGAACTGGCATCAGCTGGTGTGCTATACCCTCGAACATAATATTGCAGGTCTTGAGAATCTCGCCTTAATTCCAGGCTGTGTAGGTTCTGCACCCATTCAGAATATCGGCGCGTACGGAATCGAACTGCAAAGCATCTGTGATTACGTTGATGTTTTGGATCTCAGGGCCGGGAAGGTTACCCGTCTGATGTCTGCAGAATGCCATTTTGGTTATCGCGAAAGCATTTTTAAACATGCCTACAAAGAAGGTCATGCAATTGTCGCCGTCGGCTTCAAGCTGACAAAACAATGGCAGCCTAAACTCACCTATGGTGATTTAAGTCGTCTGAGTCCCGAAACGGTAACTCCGCGCCAGATCTTCGATTCCGTTTGCGCTATGCGTCAGAGCAAGTTGCCAGATCCGGCGGTGACGGGTAATGCCGGAAGCTTCTATAAAAACCCCACCGTCGACGCCTCTGTTGCTGAAAAAATCAGTCTCGAGTATCCCTCAATGCCTGCTTACCCTCAGCCGGACGGGCAAATTAAACTCGCAGCAGGTTGGTTAGTCGAGCAGGCTGGTCTGAAAGGTTATACCATTGGCGGCGCGGCTGTTCATGATAAACAGGCACTAGTGCTGATTAATAAAGATCACGCAACCAGTGCAGATGTCCGTGCGTTAGCAAAATACGTCCGTGATGCCGTGGCTGCAAAATTTGGGATCTGGCTTGAACCAGAAGTCCGTTTCATCGCCTCTGCAGGCGAAGTAAATGCCGTAGGAGCGCTATCATGAAAGATATTACCGTTCCGTTGCAGTTAATCTCTATCCTGGCTGATGGCGAGTTTCATTCTGGTGAACAATTAGGTACAGCCATGGGAATGAGCCGAGCGGCGATTAATAAGCATATCCAGACGGTACGTGACTGGGGTGTAGATATATTTACCGTTCCCGGTAAAGGCTACAGTCTTCCATATCCAATCCAGCTGCTCGATGAAGCTAAAATCCTCGCTATGTTACCTTCCGGTCAAGTGAGTGTTATGCCTGTCATTGATTCAACAAACCAATATCTTATGGACAGAATTGGCGCGCTGAACTCAGGTGATGCCTGTGTGGCCGAGTATCAGCAGGCGGGGCGGGGTCGCCGTGGTCGCAAATGGTTTTCGCCATTCGGCAGTAATCTCTATCTTTCAATGTACTGGAAACTGGAACAAGGCCCGGCAGCAGCCATGGGGCTTAGCCTGGTGATTGGTATAGTGATGGCCGAAGTGCTTCAGTGCCTGGGGGCCAAAGATGTGCGGGTTAAGTGGCCAAACGACCTTTATCTTAATGACCGTAAACTTGCCGGGATCCTTGTTGAGCTGACAGGTAAAACCGGGGATGCCGCACAGCTGGTTATCGGAGCAGGCATTAACCTCAAAATGCGTGAGCCTGCGACCGATACAATTAATCAGGGTTGGATTAATTTGCAGGAAGCTGGCGTCAATATTGACCGTAATGAACTCACTGCCACATTGTTGAATGAGCTGCGTTCGGCACTACTGCATTTTGAGCAAGAGGGGCTGACGCCATTTATCAGCCGCTGGCGTGGCTTGGATAATTTCCTTGATCGTCCTGTTAAACTGCTGATCGGTGAACAGGAAATCCATGGTATTGAACGTGGGATTGATCCTCAGGGCGCATTACTGCTTGAACAAGATGGCATCGTTAAACCTTATATCGGCGGGGAAATTTCACTGCGTGGTCTTTGATTAAAATAAAGGAGAGCGAGGCTCTCCTTTATCCTTATAAAGATGTACGAACTTTTATTTTCTCAACCGTACACTTTCGACGGCGTGATTGGCGCTCTTTGTCAAAATCAGGCTCGCTCTTTCACGTGTTGGTAATATATTTTCTTTCAAATTCAATCCATTAATCTCATCCCACAACTGCGTCGCAATATTCACTGCTTCTTCTTCGGGCAGTTTCGCATAGTGGTGGAAATAAGAATCCGGATCCGAGAATGCGCCCTGACGGAATTTTAGGAATCGATTGATATACCAACCCTGTAATAAATCTTCCGGGGCATCAACGTATATTGAGAAATCAACAAAGTCGGAAACAAATACATGGTGAGGATCGTGCGGATAATCCATACCACTTTGCAGTACGTTGAGCCCTTCCAGAATTAAAATATCCGGTTGCTCTATGATTTTATTGCCATCGGGGATCACATCATAGATAAGGTGCGAATAGACTGGCGCAGTCACATGCTTAGCACCCGATTTTACTTCGGATACGAAATTGACCAGGTGATGCATATCGTAAGACTGCGGGAACCCTTTTTTCTTCATGATCCCACGCTCCTGGAGCGTCTTATTGGGATACAGGAAACCATCAGTCGTGATCAGTTCAACTGAACGATGCTCTGGCCAGCGGCTAAGAAGTGCCTGGAGGACACGTGCCGTGGTGCTTTTGCCTACTGCAACGCTGCCTGCAATCCCGATCACATAAGGTATTTTTTGCCCATCCGTGCCAAGGAACTGTTCAAGTACGGCCTGCCGGCGCAGGTTAGAACTGATATAAAAATTGAGAAGGCGCGAAAGAGGCAGATAGATCTGAGCCACTTCTTCAAGGGACAAGTCCTCATTGATGCCTTTCAGGTTTACAACTTCCGCTTCTTTAAGCGTGAGTGGTACTGAATCACGTAAGGCTGCCCACTGCGCACGATCGAACTGCAGATAAGGTGTTGCCAAAGATGGGTCTCTTGTTTTCATAAGTTAAAGTCTGCCTGTTAGCGCAGGTCAGGAAAGGCGATCACGCCAACTCCAGACAGTAAACCAGCAGCATATTATAGACACCTTAATTTTTGGGGGAGATCTTTTTCTTATAACTTATCGATTTCTTTGATTGAGTTTAAAAATTTTTGAGAAAGTTATGCAAACAGCGGAAAACCCGTAGTGGTGCGGCGTCAGTCTCGACGCACCACTTTTGGGCTAATAATGAGGGAGGGAGTTGCTGCAAAAAGAGGAAAGTTGCTTGTAATAGACTACCTGATTTTTTCGGCTATAGCCGGTTGTTGCATCCACGCCTTTCACGCAGCGATATCCCTGAGCGCGGTAGAAAGCTTCTGCTTCTGAACCTGATTGCATATCTGAAGACAGTATATTGCAACCCAAATTCTTAGCGGTACTTTCCAGTTCACGCATTAACAGACGGCCCACGCCGCGGCGTTTTGCCCGTGAACAGACCAGCAGGGTGCTAATTTCTGCCTTATGGGATAATGCTGTCTTACCGGCCAAATCTAACTGAACGGTACCAACGACACCTTTCTCGTCTCTGGCAATCCAAAGCAATACTTCGTTTTGATAAAGAGCCGGGCGTAAATCATGAAAGGTATCTTCTGCCTGCTGGTGTTCTATAACGTGTGGGAACCCGGCTGATGCTCCCTGGCTGTTCGCCTCTATCAGCAATTGCGCCAGTTCATCTCTGTAGACTGGTAATGTCGCGGCATTAAGCATGACAATCTTCATCGCTGCACTCCTCCGGATGGCAAAATAGTGCGTTCATAAAGAATGCTGCAAAAAATACGCCAACAAATTTGGCCGTAAAATCAGCATTCGCAAAAGAGAAAGTGTCTTTTCGTGTTCATTGCTGAGGCAAAGGTACTTTTACGGTGCATTAGCTGGGCTTTGATGCAGGAAAAAGGTTTTTTAAGTTAGCAACAGGTACAAAACAGAAAACAGCGGTTGCCAGCCGGGGCAGAGACGCAAGATTTTCGAGCATTATTTAACCCCTTAAGCGCTCGAAAATGGGAAAAAGAAGGTTTTTTGAATAAAACATGAGCGATAGTGCAAAACATGCAATTTTTTTGTTGCATACCCCTTAAAGTCTCCCTAGAATGCGCAGCACTTGATGCCGGCATAGCTCAGTTGGTAGAGCAACTGACTTGTAATCAGTAGGTCCCGAGTTCGACTCTTGGTGCCGGCACCATTCAAGTACTTAACAATTAGGTGGGGTTCCCGAGCGGCCAAAGGGAGCAGACTGTAAATCTGCCGTCATCGACTTCGAAGGTTCGAATCCTTCCCCCACCACCATACAAGCCTTAGCGATAAGGCAGCTTGAAGTGAAAGAGTCGCTTTAAGTGAAGGTGAGGAATTAAGTGTCTCACGTCCTTTTCCCCGTCTTCGAAGTTCTTCAGAACAATCAGGTAGCCGAGTTCCAGGATGCGGGCATCGTATAATGGCTATTACCTCAGCCTTCCAAGCTGATGATGTGGGTTCGATTCCCACTGCCCGCTCCAAGTATGTGCTGATATAGCTCAGTTGGTAGAGCGCACCCTTGGTAAGGGTGAGGTCGGCAGTTCGAATCTGCCTATCAGCACCACTTCTAAATCCTCCCTCCTGATTCTCTTTCTGTAAACTAATTCGTCAAGCAAATGCTTGGTTGATGTGGTGATACCACCGATTTAACCGTGTCTTAGAGGGACAATCGATGTCTAAAGAAAAATTTGAACGTAACAAACCGCACGTTAACGTTGGTACTATCGGCCACGTCGACCACGGTAAAACTACCCTGACTGCAGCAATCACTACCGTTCTGGCTAAAACCTACGGCGGTTCTGCACGCGCATT
>NZ_QZWI01000039.1 GCF_003614975.1 Rahnella bruchi
CTTTACCAGCGGCAACGTCGCCGGGACCGCAGATATTACCCCGCTGGTCAGCGGCAAAACGGCCCTGCAAACCGCGCACATCGTACTGCAAAATGCGGATGCGCAGGCGACATTGAGTGAGCTGAAAGCATCGAAAACACTCGCACTGGCGAACGGCACCGATACGGTCACCCTGACGGCTAAAGTGCTGACGGCGAAGGGCCTGCCTTATAAAGGCGTGGCCGTGTCCTGGCGGGCAGATAACACCGCCACCGGGCTTTCATCGGCGCAAAGTATGACGGATGACAATGGGATTGCAACCGTAACGGTCAGCAGTCTTAGCGTGATCAATACCATTGTGACCGCGACGGTCGATGGCGGCAGTTCGCTGCAAAGTGAACCGCTCAGCTTTGGCGCCGATGTCACGACGGCACAGGTAATGAGCCTGAACGCGGACAAAATGCAGGCGACGGCAAATAATGCCGACAACGTTACCCTGGTGGCGAACGTGGTTAACGCCCAAAACCAGCCGCTGAAGGGCGCAGCCGTTGACTGGCGTGTTGAGGAAGGCATTGCAACGCTGAGTGCGCCGCAAAGTTCGACCGACGAGCTGGGCAACGCACACATCACCCTGGCGTCGTCGGCGGCGGGGGACGTGAAAGTCTCTGCCCGCGCCGGAACAACAGATGCCAAAATGATAGATAAAATTTCCTTTGCTGCGGACAGTGGGAGCATGGCTATCACTGACCTCAGGCAGGATAAAACGCAGGTGGTGGCCAATGGCACCGACGCCGTCACCTACACCGTGACGGTCACCGACGCCAGCGGCAACAAAGTGCAAAATGCGCCGGTGAGCTGGAGCAGCGACCAATCCACAGCGCAGCTTTCCGGGAGTACCACCACTACCGATGCGCAGGGACAGGCCACGCTGCGCGTCACTTCCATCCACGCGGGTGATGTGACTGTCTCGGCACAATTGCCGGGCGGCACGGTGAGTACCGCTTCCGCAGCATCCTTTATTGCGGATGTGAGCACGGCGCGGGTGAGTCAGATGACCAGCGATAAAACGCAGGCGCTGGCGAACGGCACCGATACCATCATCCTGAGCACGACGGTGACCGACGCCAACGGTAACCCGCTTAATGATACCGATGTGAACTGGACGGCGAACCCGACAAGGGGGACCATGTCTTCAGGTAGCACCAAAACGAATGCCCAGGGGCTGACGAGCATCCGCCTGACCTCTTCCGGCGTGACAGACTATAGCGTTACGGCATCAATCAACGGCACCCAGACCACTTCCCCGACGCTGACGTTTAGCGCTGACACGTCGACCGCACAGTTAACCAGTCTGGTGGCTGATAAAACCGCGGCGGTGGTA
Source organism: Rahnella bruchi (assembly GCF_003614975.1). Taxonomy (GTDB): domain Bacteria; phylum Pseudomonadota; class Gammaproteobacteria; order Enterobacterales; family Enterobacteriaceae; genus Rahnella; species Rahnella bruchi. Next base: position 1,361 of record NZ_QZWI01000039.1, read on the forward strand.
GCGGGTAAAGACACAGTAAACCTGAGCGCGACGGTCCTGGATGCCAATAATCATCCGGTACAGGGCGCGACGGTGACCTGGAAGAGCGATAACACCAGCGGACAGTTCACCCCGGCTTCCGGCGTGACCAATGCCAGCGGCATCGCCACCGCGCAGTTTAGCGGCACCCATGCACAGACCACAGTCATTACGGCCACGACGGGAAGCAGCAGCAAAACGCAGTCGCTTGAGATGGTAGCCGACAACGGCACGGCAACCTTCAGCAATATGGCGGCGGATAAAACGCAGGTGCTGGCAAACGGTACGGATGCGGTGACCTGGACGGTGACGGTGAAGGATGCGAACCAGAACCCAATCAGCAACATGGCGGTCAACTGGGGCAGCGACAATGCCGACGTTACGCTGGCCAGCGGCAGCACGCCGACCGGCACCGACGGCGTGGCGAAGGTCACGGCAACGTCCATCAAAACTGCGGATGTGGTGATGACGGCGAGCCTGACCGCGCCTGCCCGCAGCATCAATGCCAGCAAAGTGAGTTACATCGCAGATGCCGGCACGGCACAACTGAGCACGGTGACGGCGGATAAAACCCAGGCCCTGGCGAATGGTGCTGACCTCATTACCCTGAGCACCAAAGTGACGGATGCGAAAGGTAACGTACTGAGCGGCGCACCGGTGAACTGGAGCGTGGACCCGGCGAGTGGAATATTGTCAGCGGCGACGACGACAACCGACGGACAAGGTATTGCCACTGTGACGCTGGCGTCAGCGAGCGTCAGTCAGGATATCGTCACGGCCTCCGTTAACGGTATCCGGGCGGCGTCTGCGTCACTGGACTTCACGGCGGATGCAACAACGGCCCATCTGAGCAGCCTGGTGGCTGACAAAACCGCTGCCGTGGTGGCGGGTAAAGATACGGTCAACCTGACAGCGACGGTGGTCGATGCAAACAACCATCCGGTTACAGGCGTGGCGGTGAACTGGAGCAGTGACAACGGCAGCGGTAAATTCACCCCGGCGTCGGGCGTCACCAACGCGTCCGGCGTGGCGACAGCGAAGTTTACCGAAACTAAAGCGCAGACGACGGTGGTCACCGCGACCACCGCTGGTGGCAGTAAAACGCAGTCGCTGGAGGTGATTGCTGACAGCGCGACCGCTAACTTCAGTACCGCCGTGGTGGCCAGTAAGGCACAGGCGCTGGCGAATGGCAGCGACGCGGTGACCTGGACTGCGACGGTGCAGGACGCCAATCAGAACCCGATTAACAATATGGCGGTGACGTGGAGCAGCGATAACGCCAGCGTGACGCCAGCAAGCAGCAACACGCAAACCAACGGCAGCGGCGTGGCAACGGTAACAGCGACCTCAACCAAAGTGGCCGATACGGTGATGACGGCGACGTTAACGTCTCCGGCCCGCACGAGCAGCGCGGGTAAAGTGAGCTACGTTGCGGACGCGGCTACGGCGCAATTGAGCGCGGTGACGGCGGACAAAGCGCAGGCTCTGGCCAACGGGCTGGACATTATCACCCTGAGCACCACAATGACCGACGCTCTGCACAACCCGGTCAGCAATGCTAACGTCAACTGGAGCAGCAATCCGACCGACGGCACGCTGTCAGGCAGCAGCAGTAAAACCAATGCGCAGGGGGTGGCTACAGTGACACTGTCGTCAGCAAACGTCGGTGATTATCAGGTCACGGCATCGGCCAACAGCGTCAGCGTGGCTTCACCTGAGCTGACCTTTACCTCCGACACATCCACGGCGATGCTGAGCAGCCTGGTGGCTGACAAGGCCACCGCCGTGGTAGCCGGGAAAGATACGGTGACCCTGACCGCCACGGTTGTGGATGCCAGCCAGCATCCGGTAGCGGGGACAACGGTCACCTGGAGCAGCGATAACAGCAGTGGGACATTTACCCCGGTCTCCGGCGTAACCAATGCGTCCGGCGTGGCGACGGCGCAGTTTACCGAAACCAAAGCGCAGGCCACGGTGGTGACCGCCAGTGTTACCGGTGGCAGCAAAACCCAGGCGCTTGACGTGATTGCGGACACCGCGACGGCAAACGTCGCAACCGTGGTGACCAGCAAGGCGCAGGCGCTGGCGAACGGCAGCGAGGCGGTGACCTGGACGGCGACCGTGCAAGATGCTAACCAGAATCCGATTAAAAATATGGCGGTGAACTGGAGCAGCGATAACGTCAATGTGATGCCAGTAAACAGCAACACGAAAACCGATTCCAGCGGTGTGGCGACGGTCACCGCAACGTCAGTCAAAGCGGCGGATGTCATCATGACGGCGGGGATTACCACGCCAGCGATGAGCAAAAGCGCCGGCAAGGTGAGCTATATCGCCGACGCCAGCACGGCGCAGCTGAGTGCAGTCACCTCGGATAAAACGCAGCTCCTGGCGAACGGCAGCGAAATAGCCACGCTGACCACCACGGTCACGGATGCTCAGGGCAACCTGTTACCCAACGTAGATGTGAGCTGGAACGTCAACCCTTCAACTGGCGAGTTATCTGCGGTATCAACGAAAACGAGCGCCCAGGGTGTCGC
>NZ_QZWI01000040.1 GCF_003614975.1 Rahnella bruchi
CTTTACCAGCGGCAACGTCGCCGGGACCGCAGATATTACCCCGCTGGTCAGCGGCAAAACGGCCCTGCAAACCGCGCGCATCGTGCTGCAAAATGCGGATTCCCGCCCAACGCTGAGTACGCTGAGCGCATCAAAAACGCTGGCGATGGCGAACGGCACCGATACGGTCATCCTGACGGCTAACGTGCTGACGGCGGAAGGTCTGCCATATCAGGGCGTCACGGTATCGTGGGCGGCGGAGAATGTCGCGCTCGGATTAGCCGCGCCGCAAAGCGTGACGGATGAAAACGGCGTGGCGACCATGACGGTCAGCAGTCTGAGCGTCATAGATTCCAGAGTGACCGCGACGGTCGAGGGCGGCAGTTCGCTGCAAAGTGACTCGCTTAGCTTTGGCGCGGATGCTTCCACTGCGCAGGTGATGAGCCTGAATGCGGACAAAATGCAGGCGACGGCCAATAATGCCGACAACGTTACCCTGGTGGCGAACGTGGTTAACGCCCAAAACCAGCCGCTGAAGGGCGCAGCCGTTGACTGGAAAGTAGAGCAGGGCAACGCCACGCTGAGTGCGCCACAGGTGTCGACAGATGAACTGGGGAATGCGCAAATCACGCTGGCGTCGGCGGCGGCGGGTGACGTGAAAGTCTCTGCCCGCACCGGAACAACAGATGCCAAAATGACCGACGGCATCTCATTTACTGCCGACAGTGCCAGCATGAATATTACGGCCCTGAAGCAGGATAAAACGCAGGCGGTGGCGAATGGCACCGACGCCGTCACCTATACCGTGACGGTCACCGATGCGAACGGCAACCGCGTGCAAAATGCGCCGGTGAGCTGGAGCAGCGATCGGTCCACGGCGCAGCTTTCCGCCAGCACCGTCAATACCGATGCGCAGGGGCAGGCGCAGGTGCGTGTCTCGACAATTCAGGCCGGCGACGTGGTTATCTCTGCGCAACTGCCGGATGGCGCTGCCAGCGTTGCGCCCGCCGCGTCGTTTAATGCCGATGTGAGCACGGCGCAGTTTAGCGCGATGTCTGCAGATAAAACGCAGGCACTGGCGAATGGCGCGGATGTCATCACCCTGAGTACGACGTTAACGGATGCCCATGGCAATCCGCTGGCGGATGCTGACGTCAACTGGGTCGCGGATACGACCGGCGGTACCTTGTCTGCCAGTAAAACCAAAACCAATGCACAAGGTGTGAGCACTATCCGGTTAACCTCCTCAGAGGTTACGGATTACACCGTGAAGGCATCGTTTAATGCCGCCAGTGTAACGTCCTCAACCTTGTCATTTGCGGCAGATCTGGCCAGCGCGACGATAGATTCGCTGGTCGCGGACAAAACTGCCTCGGTGGTGGCGGGTAAAGACACGGTCAGCCTCACGGCCACGGTGCTGGACGCTAACCGCCACCCGGTGTCTGGCGTGACGGTTAACTGGAGCAGTGATAACGGTAGTGGCAGCTTTACGCAAGTTTCTGCCGTGACCGACAGCAACGGCGTAGCGACAACGAAATTCAGCAGTATTAAAGCGCAGAAAACGGCGATCATCGCCACTGCGGGCACCAGCAGCAAAACGCAGTCGGTTGACCTGATTGCCGATGTGAGCACCGCGAAGGTGGGTGACGTGATAGCTGATAAAACGCAGGCCACGGCCAACGGCACCGACGCGGTGACCTGGAGCACGACGGTGAAAGATGCTAATCAGAACGTCATCTCCGGGATGACGGTGAACTGGCGCAGCGACAATGCCAATATTACTCTGGCAGGCAGCAGCAGCCAGAGCACGTCGGGCGGTATAGCAACGGTCACGGGGACGTCGGTTAAAGTGGCGGACGCCATTATGACCGCCAGCCTGACAACGCCGGCAGGCAGCGCCAGCGCAGGTAAAGTGAGTTATGTGGCGGACAGCAGTACCGCGCAGGTCATGACCGTCACGGCCGATAAAACCCAGGCTCTGGCTGACGGGACTGACGCTATTACGCTGAGCGCGACGGTGACCGACGCGCACGGCAACCTGCTGGCTAACACGACGGTGAACTGGGGGAATACTCCGGCTATCGGTGCGCTTTCTGCCGCAAGTTCAACGACCAGTGCGCAGGGCATCGCCACGGTGACGTTGGCTTCTGCCGCCGCCGGTAATACGGTTGTCACGGGGACGGTTAACGGCACCGGTGTCAGTTCACCGTCGCTGACCTTTGCAGCGGATGCCAGTACGGCGTCTGTTTACAGTCTCGAGGCCAGCAAAACGACCGGTGTGGTCGCGGGTGTCGATACCGTCACGGTGACAGCCACCGTGCATGACAAAAATGGCAATGTTGTTCCCAACGCCACCGTTAACTGGAGCAGTGACAACGCCAGCGGCAAATTCTCGCCGGCCACCGGTGTGACCGACAGCCAGGGCGTGGTGACGGCGCAGTTTAGCGAAACGCATGCTCAGACGACGGCGATCACGGCAACGGCCGCGGGTGGCAATAAAACACAGTCCATCGAAGTAGTGGGTAATGCCAGTACAGCCAGGCTGACCCGCGTGGACGCCAGCAAATCACAGGCGCTGGCCAACGGGACTGATGGCATCATCTGGACGGCAACGGTCGCCGATGCGAATCAAAACCTGCTCAGCGGGACGACGGTGAAATGGAGTAGCAGCAATACTGACATCGCGTTATCGGGCAGCAGCAGCCAGACCAGCGCAGAGGGCACCGCGACGATCGCGGCGACGTCGGTGAAAGCGGCGAACGCCGTGATGACCGCGACGCTGACTTCACCGGCAGGCAGCCTTAGCGCCAGCAGCGTGAGTTATGTTGCGGATGCCAGCACCGCGAAGCTGAGTGTGGTGGAGAGCGATAAAGCTCAGGCGCTGGCTAACGGCGCGGACATCATCACCTTAAGCACCACGTTAACGGATGCGAAGGGAAATCCGCTGGCGAATGCTGACGTCAACTGGAGCACGGCGCCGGCAGGCGGCACGCTTTCAGCCAGCAGCACGAAAACCAATGCGCAGGGCGTGGCGACCGTCACGCTGTCATCCGCCGATGTCATGGCTTACACGGTGAAGGCTTCTGCAGGGAATGCGAATGCGAGCTCAGCTTCACTGTCATTCATTGCCGATGCGGCGACCGCGAAGGTCACTACGCTGGTAGCCGATAAAACGGCCTCGGTGGTGGCGGGTAAAGACGCGGTGAACCTGACGGCAACTGTGCTGGATGCCAGTAATCATCCGGTTCAGGGTGCCACCGTCACCTGGAGCAGCGATAACGCCAGCGGCACATTTACGCCGGTTTCCGGCGTGACCAATGCTGCGGGTGTGGCGACGGCGACGTTTACAGAAACCCATGCGCAGGCCACGGTGATAACGGCCAGCATAACAGGCAGCAGCAAGACCCAGTCGCTGGATGTCATTGCGGATAGCGGCACGGCGACGTTCAGCAGCGTCGTGGCCAGTAAATCACAGGCGCTGGCCAGCGGAACTGATGTCGTCACCTGGACCGCGACGGTGCAGGATGCCAACCAGAATCCGGTGAACAATCTGGCGGTGAACTGGAGCAGCGATAACGTCAGCGTGACGCTTGCGGGCAGTACCACGAAAACCAATGCCAGCGGTGTGGCGACGGTCACCGCGACGTCGCTTAAAGCGGCAGATGTCATCATCACGGCCAGCGTGACGACGCCTGCGCTGAGCAAAAGTGCCAGCAAAGTCAGCTATATCGCCGACGCCAGCACGGCGCAGCTGAGCGCGGTCACCACGGATAAAACGCAGGTGGTGGCGAACGGCAGCGAAATAGCCACGCTGACCACCACGGTCACGGATGCCCAGGGCAACCTGTTACCCAACGTGGATGTGAGCTGGAACGTCAACCCTTCAACTGGCGAGTTATCTGCGGTATCAACGAAAACGAGCGCCCAGGGTGTCGC
>NZ_QZWI01000041.1 GCF_003614975.1 Rahnella bruchi
GCTCAACATCACCGCCGGTATGCTGATATACCTCATACTGAATACCGCCGCTGGTCACCTGACCGGCGTCCTGCCAGGTGTTGTGGGCAAGATCTTCAACTTTCAGTTCAACCACGTCACCCTGGTCACCGGTAATGGCTAACTGCTTATGGCCATCCTGAATAAACAGATTGGCGTGTGCTCCACTGAGGATGTCGTTCAGCGTCAGATGCAGGGTATTCTGCACATGGTCAGTGATATCGACCGCGGCGGTGGATTTATGAGAATCGTCAACCTGTGCCAGTGTCATAATATCGTGATGATCCACAGCGTCCGGGCTGGTCAGCAGGGCGCTTTGCGTAGTGGCATGCGCCGCGCCTGCGGAGGTCCATGAAATATCGTCTATCCATTGGTATCCCTCTACAGTAAACGAGGCAATGTGCTGTCCGGAAGCGGGGGTGATTGTATATGCATCTGCAATTACGACAAGCGCATTAACTTCTGCTGCAGTCGGTTCCCGATAGGTGATCGAAATGGCTATCTCATTACCATTTGCATCATAAGCATGAACATTCGCATTACCTGCAATGTCATACCCAAAAAACGACACCTTATCAGCCACACCAGGGAGTGTAAATTTAACTAATCCCAAATTATATTCGTTAAATAAATGATTGACGTCTTTTTGATCAGCTCCGGAAATGCCAGCAATGTTGAAGTTGTCCTGATCTTTTGTACTTTCGATCTTCAGCCCTGAATCGGTGACCAGGCTGTTGATGTCTAATAATGAGTCGCCAAACTGCTCAAAATCTTCAAAGCCCGACACACTTGTCACAACATTCACCACAAAATCAGCAGTGTGAGCGCTGACATTGCCCGCTGCATCTGTCGCCGTAGCCGTAAGGGTATGCGTGCCTTCGGAAGACACCTCGAGATAAGCAGCTGTCCACCTACCATCAGAGTCGGTGGTACAGGTAGTAATGACAACGTCGCCGTCGTAAATCGTTACGAGGCTGCCGGGTTCTGCATCCCCTGCCATCAAATTTATGTCTTTATTGATTATGCCGCCATTGGATACTGGGGTAGGGATACTAAATTCACCATGCTCAACTAGGTCAATAATTGGCGCATCCGGTACTGTAATGTCATCGAGATTGGTACCCACATAATTAACCGTATAGCCGTCACTGGCGGCGCTGACGTTGCCCGCGGCATCCGTGGCGGTTGCAGTGATAATGCGGTTGCCAAAGGTAGGCTGTAATGCGTCCTCCATCTGGAACACCCAGTGACCGGAGGCGTCAGCCACCACAGAGCCATCGACGTAAGTATTGCCTGTGGCCTCAACCACGTGGCTGATAATCACAGTACTGTTAGCTTCCGCTGTGCCACTGATTTTCAGCTGGTCGTCATCGGTTTTGCCACCGTTCTCTACCGGACCCTGCGTTAAACCTACGTCGTCATAGACTTCCGTGATAACCGGCGCATCCGGTGGGGTGATGTCTGCTGTCTCAACATCCAGCACAAAGTTATCAGAATGCGCACTGGTGTTGCCGGCCGCATCTGTAGCGGTGACGGTGAAGGTGTGTTTCCCGTCAGCAAGTGCCTGAGGAACATCAAACGCCCACGCCCCCTTGGCATCCGCAACAACCGAACCGATCAGCGTCGCACCATCGTATACCTTCACAATACTGTCTGGTTCTGCCGCACCAACTAATTGCGGCGTAGCGTCATCGATAGTTGCGCCGTTGTTCACTCCCTGGTGAGTGCCGTCATCATAGGTTTCCTGTGCAAAAGCAATACCCGGCGCATCTGGTGCAGTGGTGTCATCCTGATTACTGTGAACCAGTTCGATGGCATAACCGTTACTGATGGCACTCTTCACGCCCTGAGCGTCGGTTGCCATTGCCGTGTAGGTGTACGTTGAGTCAAAGAGACCAATCTTCTGCGAGGTCCAGGTCCAGTGACCGGTGCTGTCCGCCGTGACGCTGCCCAGAGTTGAATGCTTGCCATTCCCTGCACGGTCAACATAAATGGTCACCACACTGCCGGCTTCTGCGGTACCGTGCAGCGTAGGGGTCCTGTCATCCGTCTTCCCGCCATTGGCCACGGGGCCTTTCTGTGAACCCACATCATCAGTGATGTCTGTGATAACCGGTGCATCAGGAACAATCAGCGCATCCTGGTTCGGCGCTACAAAATTCACCACATAGCTGTCGCTGACCTCGCTGACGTTGCCCGCCGCATCCGTGGCAGTTGCGGTGATAATACGGTTGCCAAACGTTGGCTGGAATGGCCCCGTCATATCGAAGACCCAGTGTCCGGAGGCATCTGCCACTACAGACCCGTCGATATAGGTAGCCCCTGTCGATTCCACCACGTGGGTGATAACCACCGTGCTGCCCGCCTCCGCTGTACCACTGATTTTCAGCAGCGCGTCATCGGTTTTACCGCCATTGGCAACAGAACCGGTGGTTAATCCGTAATCATCAACCACGTCTGTGATAACCGGCGCATCCGGTGCGGTAGTGTCATCCTGGTTGCTGCCCGTCAGGGTCACCACAAAGTCACTGCCTGTCGCCATATGGTCCACAGAGTCTGATGCCGTGACGTGGAAAACGTTATCCCCTTTCTGCAGCGCCTGCTTACCGGTGAACTGATAGCTCCAGGTGCCGTCCTTGCCGACTTC
>NZ_QZWI01000042.1 GCF_003614975.1 Rahnella bruchi
GTGGTGGCCTCAGCCCGCAACAGTTTGAAAACCAGAACCTCGCTTAGGGCCGTGTCCACATTATGTGGGTAGGATCATATGTAGTTATGACGCAACTCTGGCCAGAATTTTTTAACTTTTCAGGCTCAACATCTGCAAAGCTTGGTTATTTACTATGAAGTCCGGCCCAAAAATCCAAAAGATTCTGCTCTATGGCTTCAGCACTAACAGTCATGGTCTGACGGACAATTGCATCAGTAAGTGCTTCTGATTCAAGTCTAAAAAGTTCGTCCAAAGAATCACGACTACTGATCATTGCGATATCGTTTCCCAGAAGAAATGCCCCCATACGATCAACATCCCAGTCACGCTTGTCATACTCAGTGGGATTTTCATACACACGCTCATTCTCAATCTGCCCGTACTCACTGATAATTTTATACAGGTCTACCGCATCTTTTCCATTTGCCATTCCACGATCCCGCCAGGCGAAAAGTTTGAGCAACGCGAGACCAGGCAGGGAGCAGAAAGGGATTTGTTCCCCAGCTTGCATTGTTATCGATACTGTATGCCCGAAGGCTTCCTCAAAGCCATCAACAGCCATCACAACCTCGCGATCCGGTGGCCAGGCAACTTTATTTGCTTCGGCAACGCCGCCAAAAGGAATGATGTCCAGTTCAATACCCTCCAACACTAATCGGTGGGCATTCCCTTTTATAGTTTTTGCGCCAGCCGCAGTTAATGCCTGCTTCAGGTTGTCAAACAGCTGCCATTCCTGAACAAATACCGCAAAATCAATATCACGAGTCCGCCGGCCGACCGCTCTTCCATACACATGATGTATCAGGATTTCACGCGCAGTCGCACCCGCAATAAAGTAAGGGATACCCTGAGCGCTGCAGATTTGGTTTATCTGTAACAGCAAGCTCTCAGTAACTGAAGAGAGCGGAATCTTTAAGGTTAAGATATTTGTCATTGATGATCCTTGCGACTTCACGACTTCTGTCGTCGCCACCATCCAGCAAATCCCCAAGGCAAAGCATGGCTTTAGCTCGTGAATTGAGAGTAAGTGAACCCCAGAAACTCGCAATAATTTGCAAACCTGGTTCCCGTGCTGGTCTTAAAGCCAGCCTGTTTCGACGCTCCACTAATGAATAGGGCGTATAGATTATACCCGTCACAGGTACCAGATAGCCGCCGCTTAATGAGGCAGCGGCAAGCTCACCGCTCGCATACTCTCCAGTTTCAAGAGGCAGATGCTCCCAGGAACTAGGGGCTTCTAAAGTCAGCAGATCAAGCCGCGGTTTTAAAGAACGGGCGTAATCATTAATCCACATAGCACTAAGTCCGTCAGTATCTAACAGGCGTCTACCGGTTTTCGCCTTTCGATAATGTCGCCTCTGTTCAAGAATATCAAAGGCTTTACTAACCATTCCCAGTGAAATACCCGAGAGTTCTGCCAACTGACGGTACGTTTTGTTGAGCGCATCAGGTTCAGAAAGCAATACAAACAGTAGTTTCATCACGCCTTCAGGGAATATCCCACCGACTGCAACATTTGTTTTTTCTTCCTGCTTTCCCTGAATAATGATGCAAAGTCCCGGCACATCAATGTGCGCATTTCCGGCACTGTCGATAAAGTTAATGCGGTTTTGCATACAGTAGTCCGCCAACGGCGGAGAAAGTCGATTGCAAATGAGCAGCACCGGCAGACCATTCACTGATTGGTTAGTGCGCCTTTCAATGCCGGCGAGAGTCTCAATTCGATGTACTGTTTTTATTTCAAGAGTAAAGTTTTTTCTCCCCCCTCCCGCGGTGGTCAGCGCGACTCTTCCATCAGTGTCATCGTCTTCCTGAGCAAGCTCATATTCTAACAAGATGCCAGGGGGCATCGTGTCGGCAACTTTTGTGATAAGTCGTTGAGGCCTCATTTGTTCACGCCTTAATATTGTTCACGAATCATGAACAAACACATACTATGAACAAAATGAGGTTTATGCAACTCTGCTATGAAGTGATCCGGTATTATTTATTGAAATGAATTCTTGAGAAGCATTCCCGTTGTGTTGACAGATTATAATGGCGATGGATTAAATACTTGCCGATCCTCATGAGCAGCAGACGCTGCTCTTCTAGGCAAATGTTGAAGTATCCTGTAAAGCTGGAAAACAGTTCATTTTCAGATTTAGATTTAAACCGAGGGATGTGCTGTCCGCTTAGTGCTGTGAGTTCAACCGATGGATGCAACACACTGATTGAACCGCTCTGCGGGTGATTCATAGTCTAACGTTTTTCTCGGCCTCTCGTTGAGCTGTCTGGCAACACTGTTTAGCATTTGCCCCGTAAACCCTCGCCCAGTCTGAACTGCACCCCAAAAGTTGGACACTAACTGAGTAAGGTGCAATTTATGGGCAAGCCCAATTACACACTGGAATTC
>NZ_QZWI01000043.1 GCF_003614975.1 Rahnella bruchi
TTTCGACCGGTTTGGCTGCTGTGCCCGTATGCCACGGCGTGACCGGAACCGGAGAGCGGTTGCCGGTGTCAGCGGGCGCCACCGGGACAGGGACCGGATTAATCAGGACGGTCCGGGGCGGCAGTCCTCCGACCGCGGGCACCGTGATTCGGTCCAGGCCCGTTGCCTCATCGCGCACGGCCTTGAGTACTGGCACCGTCCCGGGCAAACTTCCTTCGCCCGTTTTTAACAGCCTGAGCGTCAGCCGGTCATTTTCCAGGACCAGCGCACCGCGCACCGGCAGGTTTGCCGTGGAGGCACCGGGCGTCAGGCTCACGCCGCTGCCCTGGACCGCGCTGAGCGGATAAGAGAACAGGGCGGGGACGTCACGCCCGGGCACCTTGTCGCTGCCTTTACCGGCTTCCATCGGCCAAAACCCCGCCACCACCACGCCCAGGCGCGGACCGAGGGCGTTTACCGTTGCCGCACGTTTAAGCTCGGCCCAGCCTTTGGACAGCACGTACAGGATGTCATCGGCCAGCTCCATGGCACCGCTGCCGGCTGCCGCAAACTGCGCCGTGCCCGGATGCCCTCCCAGCACCATGGCGCCCGGGGCGCGCAGGGCAGTCTCCGCCGCGCTGACCATCTGCGCCGTATAGACGGGGGCGGGGTGTACGCTGGCCCGGGCCATCAGCTCCGCCGTGGCCTTGCGCAGCCGTGCTGCCGCGCGGGCTCGGGCATCCGCTTCCGCTTTGGCTTTCGCGTCGGCCGCTTGTCTGGCCGCGGCCTCCGAGCTGGCCTGACTGGCGGCCGCGGCGTCTGCCTGCGCCCGCGCCTGGTGTTCCTGGCGCAGGGCGTTCAGCCGGTTTTCTGCGCCGGCCTTGTCCCGCTGATACTGCTCTGCCCGCTGCTGGAGCTGGGCGGCTTCGTGACGGGCCTGCGCCGCCGCGTTGCGCTCGCGGTTGATGTCATTTTGCTTCGCATCCGCCTGCGCCTTGACCGCGTTCGACTGTTGCAGCATCGTCGACCCCACGCGAAACAGGGGGTGGAATCCGTCGTTCATGACGCCCTGATTGACGAACCGCTGGTAGCCGTCAAAGAGCTGCTGCTGGCGCTGGCGCAGGACATTTTGCTCGTTCTGCACGTTGTTGGCCGCCCCGTCGTGGGCACTGGCGCGCCCGTCGGCAGAGGCCTTTTGCTGCACCGCGATATTTATCTGGTACTGGTATTCATCAATCTGGCGCTGGACCGCCGCTTCCTGCTGTTGCTCCAACTGCCGGCGGGCCGCGGCCCCCGTCAGCTGTTGCTGCCGCGCGGCGGCTTTCTCGCTGTCAGGGCGATATTTCTCCGGGACGAGTCCACTGCGGATGCGGTCGATATCCTGCTTCGTGCGCTCAGCCGCCGCGAGGAGGGCCGCCAGGTCCTTCTTATCGCCGGCGATAAGCTGCTCCGTGGCCGCTTTATCACCCTGGCGTTTTGCAATGTATTGTCTGGCCTGGTTGACGTCCGCTGCGCTGCGGGGCCACCAGACGCGGCCGTTATTGAGCATAATGTCGGCCTCAATATAGAGTACGGCATTTTCCTCGGCGGCCATTCTCGCCTGCAGCTCCCGGGCCAGCGCCTGTTGTAAATCCAGGGTGGCCTGTGCCCGCTCGCCCGCGGGGGCATTATTTTTTCCCCTCAGGCTGATTTCTGCGTTCAGCCGCTGGTTCTGCGCATGGGTGAGCTGCTCATCAAGCGCGACCTGTTTCTTGTGTGCGTCGTCCACCGCAATGGAGAGCTCCTGCTGGTGGATTTGCGCGACGCTTCGGGCCATCGCCAGGGCGTCCACGGTCTGAGAAACGGAGCCGGGGCGAAAGACGAGGGACATGCCCAGGCCGCCGTTCAGTGCGTTCAGCTTGCGGCTGAAATCGCCGCTCACGTAGCCCTCAACGCCGAGGGTATCTTCCACGGAGCCCGACATATCCAGGTCCCGCTGCCAGTCCACGCCGTTACCATCGGGGTGATGGTAGTAACCGGCGGCTGTCATTTTGTCTGCATCAAGTGCCATATCCTTATCCTTGGTTCATACGGTTGAGTGTAAATACTGTAATTACATACAG
>NZ_QZWI01000044.1 GCF_003614975.1 Rahnella bruchi
CCGGTATGCTGATATACCTCATACTGAATACCGCCGCTGGTCACCTGACCGGCGTCCTGCCAGGTGTTGTGGGCAAGGTCTTCAACTTTCAGTTCAACCACGTCACCCTGGTCACCGGTAATGGCTAACTGCTTATGGTCATCCTGAATAAACAGGTTCGCATGTGCTTCACTGAGGATGTCGTTCAGCGTCAGATGCAGGGTATTCTGTACATGGTCTGTAATATCCATAGCCCCCGTTGATTTATGGGTATTATCCACCTGAGCTGGTGTAAGTATTATATCTTGCCCTGCAGGCGCATTATCCTGATCTGCCGCCTGATGCAGCATCGGCTCTTTATAGGTTGATGTGGCAGTGGACTCCCACTTGATGCTCGACAGGTAGAGGGCGTTATGTACAACACATGAGGCTATAGTCTGCCCACCGTTAGCGGTGAATACGGTTGAAGTCCAATTAATAAGTCCCCCTCCAGATTCACCATATCGTGATACCGAGACTTCTTTACCTGCTGCGTCGTAAAAAGTTACATCGGGTAATGCAAAAGAAAAGCCATCTTGTCCACACACCGTTACTTTGTCTGCAACTCCCGGCAGTGTGATGCGGATATCGCTACCGTTATTTATTACGTCTGTATGACTTCCTAATCCATCGTGAACCATACCGGGCAGCTTGTGAATTTCTAAACCATAGCCCGCATCCACTTTAACCCCATTAGAAGTGGTAAAGCTGTAGCCATGTTCATTCGAAGCATCGCCAAAATACTCGATGCCCGACACATGTGGCAGACCTGTGTCAACATTGACCACAAAGTGACCCGAGTGCCCACTGACATTGCCTGCCGCATCGGTCGCCGTCGCGAAGAAGGTATGCTTGCCTTCGCTGCGCGCAGAAGGCGTGAAACTCCAGTCCCCGTTATTGCCTGCCGTAGTCGATCCCAGCAGCGTGCTTCCTTCATATACCTTCACTACACTGTGCACTTCTGCATGGCCCTTAAGCGTTGGCGTGATGTCATCCGTGATAGTTCCGCTATTGAAGTCCCCGGTCGAGGTTCCCACGTTATCGTGGTACGTGTTGATAACCGGGGCATCCGGCGCCGTGGTGTCGTGGTTGGTATCCACAAAATTCACAACATAACTGTGGCTGGCAGCGCTTTTGTTTCCCGCTGCATCCGTCGCCGTAGCGGTATAAGTTCGCGTGTTCGGAAGACTGCCATTCACCTGCAGCGTCCAATTACCATCAGCGTCCGCAACTACCGAGCCATCGACGTACGTGTTGCCGTTACTTTTCGTCACGTGCCTCACTACCACCGTGCTGCCCGCCTCTGCGGTACCGTGCAGCGTCGGGGTCGTGTCATCCGTCTTCCCGCCGCTGGCTACCGGACCCTGATACAGACCCACGTCGTCATAAACTTCCGTAATCACCGGCGCGTCCGGTGCCGTGGTATCCGGGATATCAATATTAATCACAAAGTTACCGGAATGGCCGCTGGCATTGCCCGCCGCGTCCGTCGCCGTGGCCGTAAACGTATGTTTGCCTTCGCTGCGCGCCGACGGCGTGAAGTTCCAGTCCCCGTCCTTGTCTGCCGTCGTGGAGCCCAACAGCGTGCTGCCTTCGTAAATCTTCACTACGCTGTCCGCTGCGGCATGGCCGGTGAGCGTCGGCGTGCTGTCATCCGTCGTCGTCCCGCTTTTGAAGTCGCCGCTCGCGCTGCCCGCGTT
>NZ_QZWI01000045.1 GCF_003614975.1 Rahnella bruchi
CAGGCGGTCGCTAACGGCACGGAAGCGGTGACCTGGACGGCGACCGTCAAGGATGCCAATAACAATCCGGTGAATGCATTGAACGTGGACTGGAAGGGGGATAATGCCAACGTGACGCTGGCCAACAGCAGCAGCCAGACGGCGGCGGGCGTAGCGACCATGACCGGCACGTCGCGCAAAGCGGGTACTGAGATTGTCACCGCCACGCTGACGCAGCAGCAGCGCGCGGCCAGTGCGGGTGCGGTGAACTTTATTGCCGACATCAGCAGCGCCGAGATTGTGACACTGAAACTGGATAGGCCGGTGGTCTCCAATAACGGCGTCGATGTCACGACCTTTACCGCCACGGTGAAGGATGCCAACGGTAATCCGATGGCAAACCAAACGGTGAACTGGGCAACGACGCTGAATACTCTGGCGGGCAGTACCAGCGTGACCGATGCGTCCGGCGTTGCCACGATGACGATTTCCGGGACAGATGAGGGGGATGCGACCGTGACGGCGACCTACGGCCAAAGCGTGAAAACAGGAACCACCACCTTTATCGGTTCGTTTAACGCAGACTGGGTTATCAACGGGGCATCGGGCCAATATAAAACATCATGGTTTGACGAGTATCCTGGTTTAGGCTTTATCGCTGTCGCGCCGACTACCGGGCCTTATTCGCTTGTGTCTAGTGGCGCTCAAAATACTAATTCGCCGCTGACGGTTCCGATGACGGATGAACACGGAAACCAGGTGGTGGTTAACTTTGGCGGGGAGCGCTCTAGCTACTGTTCGACACGAACGTTTAATACAACAATAGGTTGTGCGTCCGGTCCGAATGCTCAAGCGATACTGAACTATGCATCAGCGGATAACTCAGGTCTTCCTGCCGGGGTCTATCATGGCGTCATTCGCTTTGCAGGGATGAGTTGGGGAGCGAGCGTACCCTCATTTTCCTATGAGATTGCCGTGAGCCTGACGGTGCAGTAATTCGGCCAGAGGTTATAAACGGGAAAGGCGGAAGAAATTCCGCCTTTTTTATATATTATCAGAGTCTGAATTAGTGAGTTATTTTATTGGAATCGGTATTTATAATTTAACTTCACGTGTATTAACTTTTGCTAAATTTATTATTAAGTAGTGCCAAATGGCATTATGGTTTATGTTTGGCACCCCCGCGAACTATATCGGCTATTTTGCTATTTGTTTCGCTTCCATTGAATATATAAAGTGAAATAGATAATGCGTGTGTCTAAGATAATTTGTATTTTACAAATTAGCCTTCAGTTTTCTTATTCTTCCCTGTGTGTTTATGCTTTTTCTTTTGATGCCGTTGCTGAAACCAAATTGTCTGACGTATCAGAGAAAATGCCGGCGGAAAAATTACCCTCAGGCAGCAGCATCGTACCGTCTTCTGCTGCCGGTACGACGCAAAATAACAACAGTGATGCATCACTGGCAGGGCTTGCGGCGCAGTCTGGCGTGGCGCTTTCCGGCGATTCCTCGGGCGATGCGCTAAAAGGCATGGTCGCTTCCGGTGCCACCGGCAAGGCGGCGCAAAGCGTGGAGTCCTGGCTAAACCAGTTCGGGACCGCGCGCGT
>NZ_QZWI01000046.1 GCF_003614975.1 Rahnella bruchi
GCATGGCCGGTGAGCGTCGGCGTGCTGTCATCCGTCGTCGTCCCGCTTTTGAAGTCGCCGCTCGCGCTGCCCGCGTTGTCGTGGTACGTGTTGATGGTCGGCGCATCCGGACGGTCAACGTCCTGATTCGAGCCCACCAGGTCCACGGTATAGCTGTGACCGCTGACCGTATGCCCGTCAGCATCCTGAGAAGTAATGTGGAAGACGTTGTCCCCCTTCTGCAGCTTCTGCCCCCCGGTGAACTGATAGCTCCAGGTGCCGTCCCGACCCACTTCCACCGTCGCGATATTGTGCGTCTTATGGGTGACCGGCCCGTACATGGTGATGACCACCGTGCTGTACGGTTCGCCGGTGCCGTGCAGGCCCGGCTTTTTGTCATCCGTTTTACCGCCGTCGACGATAGTGCCCTGATGCAGGCCCACATCATCGGTGATACCGGTGATAGCCGGTAAGGCATTCTCATCAGCATTACTGGCTACCGCTTCGACGATATATCCTGAGCTCACGCTGCTTTGGTTGCCCGCCACGTCCACCGACTGGGCCGTGAACGTCCAGTCGCCCAGCTTGTTGGTGATACTCTGCTTATCGTGCAGCTGATAGCTCCAGTGACCGTGTTCATCGGCCACCGCGCTGCCCAACGTCCATGTTTTATTATACAGAGTTGAGTATACCTTCACGGTTACCACGCTGCCTGCTTCCGCGGTCCCTGAGACCAGCGGCTGGCTGTCATCGGTTTTACCCCCCAACGCCACCGGACCGGTGTGGGTGCCTGCATTGTCATACACTTCTGTGATAACCGGCGTTTCTGTATGCGTGTCCACGGTGATACCAAAGGAGGCTGAACGGTGGCTTTCTCCGGCAGAGGTGAACACCGAGGCGCTCAGATAATGCACGCCGTCACTCAGCGCGGCAGGGGTATAACTCCAGACGCCCTGACCGTTCGCCGTCGTGTGACCCACCAGCTCACCGTTATCGTAGATATTGACGCGGGCGCCGGCGTTGGCGCGGCCGGACAGCTCCGGGGCGTTGTCGTTGGTCACATCTCCGTGATGGAGAAGACCGGTGACGCCGTTGTGGCCGGGAATGCTGTCAATCACGTTGTCAAGTGTGACGCTGGCCGGTAAATCGCCGTTGTGTTCGGTGGTGTAGAGGGTGTAAGGCAGCGAAATCAGAAAGTTGCCGGTCGCAGAGTCTGCGACTACCGTATTGAAGATATACTCATGGTTCGGCTCAAACGGCACGTCAGGGGTAAAGGACCAGTGGCCGTCATTACCGACAATGGCCGTGCCGATGGCTTTAGTATTGCAATAAATGGTGATCTCAAGGCCGGCCGTATACACCTCCTGAACACCTCCGAGCGTCGGAGTCAGGTCGTCAGTGTAGCCAAACTGGCCGATGTCGCCCTGGTGCAGGCCCTGGTCATCGGTGGCAAAATCAATGCGTGCCACGCCGGGTTCGGCCGGGGTGGGAATAAGGCCGCCGCTGCTGTCGA
>NZ_QZWI01000047.1 GCF_003614975.1 Rahnella bruchi
ATGGTCGCTTCCGGTGCCACCGGCAAGGCGGCGCAAAGCGTGGAGTCCTGGCTAAACCAGTTCGGGACCGCGCGCGTAAAAGCGTCGGTAGATAATAATTTCTCTCTTCAGGATGCCGAGCTGGACGTCCTGCTACCTCTCTATGACGACAAAGTAAACCTGTTATTTACCCAGCTGGGTGGTCGCCGCGCGGATGACCGAAATATTATCAATACCGGGATTGGCTATCGTCATTTTAATAATCATTGGATGTGGGGAACCAATACTTTCTACGATCGCCAGATATCGCAAAATCATCATCAGCGTATGGGCGTAGGGGGGGAATTAGGCTGGGATTATTTAAAAATCTCTGCGAATGGTTATATGCGACTGACAGACTGGATGGCGTCAGAGCGCTATCAGGATTATGACGAACGCGCGGCCAACGGATTCGATATTCGCACCGAAGGGTATTTACCTTCGTGGCCGCAGCTGGGCGCAAGCGCGGTGTTTGAGCAATATTATGGCGATAACGTTGATTTGTTTAATGATGAAAATAACCGTCAGAAAGATCCGTATGCAGTGACTGTCGGCCTGAACTACACGCCATTCACCCTCATGACAGCGGGCGTCAGCCAGAAAATGGGCAAAGGCGACACGCAGGATACTCAGTTTAACCTGAGCTTCAGCTATGCACCGGGCGTCAGTCTCGACAAGCAGCTGGATGCGTCGCAGGTAGCGGTGAGGCGTTCGCTTCTCGGCAGCCGCATGGACCTGGTCAACCGCAACAATACGATTGTGCTGGATTACCGCAAGCAGGATCTGATCTCGCTGGGCTTACCGGCCAAAATCGAAGGCGCTGAAAGTGCTACCCTGCCGATTTCTGCGGTGGTTAACAGCAAATATGGGGTGGATCGCATTGACTGGCAGGCCGATGAGCTCCTGCAACACGGCGGTAGCATCACTCAGGATAAACGCTCGGGTCAGTACAGCATCACATTGCCAAATTATCAGTACGGCGGGGTGAACAATCATTACCTCGTCAGAGGTAAGGCCTTCGACGCCAGAGGCAACGGTTCTAACAGCAGTGAAATGAATGTCTATGTGTCAGGCTATGACGCGGCGACATGGCAGTCTTCTACCACGGTGAGTCCGGATACCTTACTGGCCGACGGCACCAGCACCTCCACGATGACGTTACGCATTACCGGTGCCGATCAGTTACCGGTGACCGCGATGGCCTCTCAGTTAGCGGCGACAGTGACATTAGCACCGGCCAGCGCAGCGTCCGTTACGCCGTTGAAAAACGCCACGATTTCCGCCTTTAGCGAGTCTGCGCCGGGCGTGTATACCGCCACCTTTACCAGCGGCAACGTCGCCGGGACCGCAGATATTACCCCGCTGGTCAGCGGCAAAACGGCCCTGCAAACCGCGC
>NZ_QZWI01000048.1 GCF_003614975.1 Rahnella bruchi
CATGCAATGTAGGAAAGTACAGCAGTTACTACGTGATTAACCCGGATCTGTGCAAAACCATTGTTACTGATCATTGGGTGATAAAATGACAGAACTCAGAAGTGCGGATTACTGGCGGCAGATTCTTGAAGGCACCCGATATGCGGTAGATCATCCGCAAATGCTGGAAATGGGTATCGGGACCCGCGGGCTGGGGAGTGCGCTGATTAAAGGCACCCGATTTTGTATTTTTGCCTCACTGGCGTGGCGAGTCATCGAACTAATTTTTAAGTCCGACTTTGACCTGGTCGATTCCCTTGGCGATATTACGATGGATGCAGCCAAGGCGGTAGTGGCGAGTGTGGTTATTGGGGTTATTGCTGGAGTATTGACTTTAGGCAGTTTACCGGTGGTTGTCATTGTAGGGTTTGTGATTATAGCAGGTATTGTTTTAAATATAGGCCTAAACAAATTAGATGATCACCTCGGGCTTTCAGTAAGCCTAAAACAAAAACTACGCAATGCTTTGACAGAATACCAAAGAATAACAGATTGGAATGTAAGATATTCAAAGCCGTTTTTTAACAATTCATTGGGTAACGGATATTAAAGTGAAAAAAGACATTCAGCAATGGCTGGTTTTCAAAGTTGTGGCTATTTTTATAATGGCGATATCGGTGGGTTTCATTTATGTAATTTATTTTTATATGGAAATGGTTAATGTGAAATCATTAATTATTCAGGGTGATGTTATAGAGTTCAGCGGTAAAGTTATAATTTGTATGGGTGGGATTCCCATGTTCATCTGGATGTTCTTTTTTGCTCTTAGAATGCTTATTAAAAAAGGCCACGGAACAATAAAAACAAAAACTCTCATTGGTTCCGTTTGGGGGGGGGTTAGTATCGTGGCATTTTTTGCAGGTTTTATTGCCGCTTTCGTAATCCCTTTTATCTTAATGGTATCGCCCTATACCTCATGCAATATGGGAAAGTACAGCAGTTACTACGTAATTAACCCGGATCTGTGCAAAACCATTGTTCCTGACCAATGGGTGAAAAAATGACAGAACTCAGAGGTGTGGATTACTGGTGGCAGATTCTTGAAGGCACCCGATACGCAGCCGACCATCCGCAAATGCTGGAAATGGGTATCGGGACCCGCGGGCTGGGGAGTGCGCTGATTAAAGGCACCCGATTTTGTATTTTTGCCTCACTGGCGTGGCGCGCCATCGAACTGATTTTTAAGTCCGACTACGACCTGGTCGATTTCCTTGGCGATATTGCGATGGATGCAGCAAAGGCGGTGGTGGCGAGTGTGGTTATCGGGGTTATTGCCGGGGGGATGTTAACATTAATCAGTGCGCCGATCGTACTTACTACA
>NZ_QZWI01000049.1 GCF_003614975.1 Rahnella bruchi
CTTCGGCTGCGGCTTTATATTCCACTTTCATAATGAAACCCTGCCAGGCTGCGTCACCAATAGCACGAGCGAGACAGGGGTTCTTCATCATATTTGCTGATTTTAGCGTCTCTACAATTACCGCTTGGTTTTCGTCAACAATTGCACGAGAGAGTTTGTGCTGAAAATCAGCGCGGGCATTGGCTACCCGCTCATGTACTGCGGCCAGCAGTAAACGCGCCTTACTACGGTTAGCGCTACCCCGTTTTTTCCGGGATAGTGCCTTCTGTTTGCGCCGCAGGTTACGACTCGCGTTTATCAGATGCCGGGGGTTATTTACTTTATCGCCGCTTGAGGGGATCAGGTAGTGCGATAACCCCATATCGTAGCCGGTTACACAGGTAATAAGGCTCGGCTTTTCTGGCGCTTCCTGTCCGTCGTCGCACAGAATTGAGGCAAAGTATTTGCCCGTCGCATTGCGACTGATCGTAATACTGGAAACCTTTCCGACTATCTCCCTGTGGATGTTTGCCCTGACGGGTTTCATTTTAGGGAGTTGGATAGCGTCAGTTAACACCTTACCGTTCGGGTGGTAGCTCGATTGCTTGCCTTGTTTACTCTTGAAAGAGGGGAAGTGAGCACGTTTCTTGAAAAAATTCCCAAATGCTGTATCGAGGTTAATTACGGCCTGCTGCAATGCCAGTGAGTCATATTCTTTCAGCCAACTATAGCGGCGCGACTTTTTGCCCACAGCCAGTAAAGGCTTTAAGTCGCGCTTAATGCTGACAGATACGCCGTGGCGTTGGTACATATGACGACAGATTTGCAGAGCTTTATTGTATGCAAAACGCACAGCGCCGAACTGGGCATTTAAAAATACCACCTGCTCGCCGTCCGGGTAAATACGTACTTTGGTTGCCCTTTTCATTTTAGCCGCTCACCTGTAATATCATTGAATTATGTTACTTTAATGGGTATTTTTCAAGTGAGTGTGCAAAGCGATGAGTTGGCGGGATATCTTCGCCGTCGTCATTCAGTCAGTAAACTGGTCGTGCATTTAATCTTTACGACAAAATACCGCCGCCGATTGCTCGATGGTGCGATGATTGACCAGATCAGAGAGGCATTTAAATCAGCGGCTGAGTCGCTTGAGGTTGAGATTTTAGAAATGGATGGCGAAGCGGATCACGTTCACATCCTGGTTGCATACCCGCCCAAACTGGCTATCAGCGTGCTGGTTAATAACCTTAAATCAACCAGCAGTCGTTATGTCAGGATTTTAAATACCCATCTTTGCAAGCAAAGTAATGCCGGAGTGCTCTGGTCACGTTCCTACTTTGCCTGTAGCGCTGG
>NZ_QZWI01000050.1 GCF_003614975.1 Rahnella bruchi
TGAACTGCACCCCAAAAGTTGGACACTAACTGAGTAAGGTGCAATTTATGGGCAAGCCCAATTACACACTGGAATTCCGTATTGCTGTCGTGAAGTATTACCTCTCCGGCCAGGGCGGAATAAAAAGGACCGCTGCACATTTTGGTCTCCACAAATCCACCGTTAGTCACTGGGTAGCCTCATGGCAGCTGCACGGTATCGATGGTATCACCTGGCAAGTCGCCGGTTACACGCCAGCCTTTAAGCTTAACGTGGTAAAAACCCTGCATAAAGAGCATCTTTCATTTCGTGAGGCGGCAGTCCGGTTCAACATATCCGATAATAAAGTGGTGAAGCGCTGGTTTGAAGCTTATGAAGCTGCCGGTGAAGCCGGACTGCAGAAGAGGAAACGACAACTCGTGAAAACGAAAAACATCCCTATACAGGCGACGCAACCGCAGGTGAGCGCAGCAAAACCTGCTGAGGAGCTCACCCATGACGAATTGCTGGCCGAGTTGCGGTATCGGCGTGCGGAGGTCGACTACTTTAAGAAGCTGAAAGCCCTGGCTCAGCAAAAGAAAAAGCTGAAATAATCAGTGAGCTGAGGGGCGTCCATGCCTTACACGATCTGCTGGCCGCCGCCGGAATGGCCCGCAGTACCTGGTATTACCAGCAGTCGGTGCGCAAGCGACCGGATAAGTACGCAAACATAAAGAGAAAAATCAGCCAGATATATCAGCGTCATAAAGGATGCTATGGATACAGGTGGATCACAGCGGCTCTCACCAGAGAGCACGAACGAGTGAATCACAAAACGATGCAGCGGCTGATGAGCGAGCAGTCGCTGAAAGCGGTGATCCGGGTGAAAAAATACCGTTCCTGGAAGGGTGAGCAGGGAAAAAACGCCGCCAATGTTCTGCAGCGAAACTTTACGGCCACACGGCCGAACGAAAAGTGGGTGACGGACGTTACGGAGTTCGCCGTGGCGGGACAGAAGCTGTATCTGTCACCGATTATCGATCTGTTTAACGGAGAAGTTATCTCATATGTGATGTCGGAGCGCCCCGTGATGAGCATGGTCAGCACGATGCTGAAGAAGGCGCTGTCAACGCTGCGCCCCGGAGATAAGCCGGTTTTACACTCAGACCAGGGCTGGCAATATCAGATGCAGCGCTGGCAGGAACAACTGAAAGCGCATGGTCTCAGGCAGAGCATGTCCCGTAGAGGAAACTGCCTGGATAATGCTGTGGCGGAGAGCTTCTTCGGGACGCTGAAATCAGAATGCTTT
>NZ_QZWI01000051.1 GCF_003614975.1 Rahnella bruchi
TGATCCTACCCGCGAATAGTGGACACGCGACTAAGTGAGTAAACTCTCAAGTAAGAGGTAACTCATGACAAAATCAGCATCAACCAGCAAAAAGCCCCGCAAGCAACATACGCCTGAATTCCGCAACGAAGCCCTGAAGCTTGCTGAGCGTATCGGTGTTGCTGCCGCTGCCCGCGAACTCAGCCTGTATGAATCTCAGCTCTACGCGTGGCGCAGTAAGCAACAACAGCAACTGACATCGTCTGAACGTGAAAGCGAACTGGCTACTGAAAATGCCCGCCTTAAGCGACTACTGGCTGAGAGGGATGAGGAACTGGCCATTCTCCAAAAGGCCGCGACATACTTCGCCAAGCGCCTGAAATGAAGTATGTCTTTATCGAAAATCATCGGGCTGAGTTCAGCGTCAAAAACCTGTGCCGGGTACTGCAGGTCGCCCGCAGCGGCTGGTATGCCTGGCGTCTGCGTCGTCAGCAGATAGCACCACGTCAGCAGTTCCGGCTCGTCTGTGATACTGCTGTCCGTAAGGCATTCACTGAGGCAAAACAGCGTTATGGTGCGCCTCGTCTCGCTGGCGAACTGCCTGAGTACAACGTCAACACCATTGCCGCCAGCCTGCGACGTCAGGGAGTTCGTGCAAAGGCTGCCCGGAAGTTCAGCCCGGTCAGCTACAGAGAACATGGCCTGCCGGTGTCTGAAAATCTGCTGAAACAGGATTTTTACGCGAGTGGTCCGAATCAGAAGTGGGCAGGAGACATCACGTATCTTCGCACCGATGAGGGCTGGCTGTACCTCGCGGTGGTGATTGACCTATGGTCGCGGGCTGTCATCGGTTGGTCGATGTCGTCGCGGATGACAGCGCAGCTGGCCTGCGATGCGCTGCAGATGGCACTCTGGCGACGTAAGCGACCGGGAAATGTCATTGTCCATACAGATCGCGGCGGGCAATACTGTTCGGTGGACTATCAGGCGCTGCTGGAGCGGCATAATCTGCACGGTAGCATGAGTGCCAAAGGATGTTGTTACGACAATGCCTGCGAGGAAAGCTTCTTCCATTCGCTGAAAGTGGAATGTATCCACGGGGAACGCTTTATCAGCAGGGAAATAATGCGGACGACGGTGTTTAATTATATCGAGTGTGATTACAATCGGTGGCGTCGTCACAGTGCCTGTGGTGGCCTCAGCCCGCAACAGTTTGAAAACCAGAACCTCGCTTAGGGCCGTGTCCACATTATGTGGGTAGGATCA
>NZ_QZWI01000052.1 GCF_003614975.1 Rahnella bruchi
TCTGTAAGTACCCCGTCAAAACGGCCCATTCACTTTTAGAGATCTTCCGACATACTGATTATGTCCCCTGAGGAGATCGCTATGCGTAAGATCCGATTCACTGAGCACCAGATCATTGCCGTTCTGAAATCTGTAGAAGCTGGTCGAACCGTCAAAGATGTGTGTCGTGAGGCTGCTATTTCTGAAGCCAGCTATTACAACTGGAAGGCGAAATATGGCGGGATGGAAGCCGCTGATATCAAAAAGATCAAAGATCTTGAAGACGAGAATCGTCGTCTGAAGCAGATGTTTGCCGATCTGAGTCTGGAGTGCCGGGCGCTGAAAGACGTCATCGAAAAAAAGCTTTAAAACCAGCGATAAAGCGTGAGCTCGTCAACTATCTGACCACGCAATTTACGATGAGCATACGCCAGGCATGCAGGACGTTATCGCTAAGCAGGACGGTGTTTCGTTATCAACCGGATACGCGACGTGATGAAGCGGTGATCCAGAGGCTGACCGAGGTCGCTGAGCGCTATCCCCGCTACGGTTTTAAGAAGCTTTTTCAGGTACTTCGCAGACAGGGGCACGTCTGGAACCACAAACGTGTCCACCGGATTTACTGTCTTCTCAAACTGAATTTTCGTCGTAAGGGTAAACAACGCCTGCCGGTGCGCAATCCGGCTCCGCTGGCAACGCCGGAAGCACTCAACCAAAGTTGGTCGATTGATTTTATGCACGACGCTCTGACATGTGGCCGACGTTTTCGGACTTTCAATGTTGTCGATGATTTTAACCGTGAAGCTCTGGCGATAGAAATTGACCTAAATATCCCAGCGCAGCGTGTCGTCCGAGTGCTGGACAGGATAGTAGCAAACCGTGGATATCCGCTGAAGATGCGGATGGATAATGGGCCGGAACTGATATCACTGGCGCTGGCGCAATGGGCTGAAGACCATGGCGTGATGCTGGAATTTATCAAGCCGGGTAAGCCAACACAGAACGCGTTTATAGAACGGTTTAACCGAACATACAGGACAGAAATACTGGATTTTTATCTGTTCAGAACCCTGAATGAAGCACGGGAAATCACAGAGCGTTGGCTGGCTGAATATAACAGCGAACGACCTCATGAATCCCTGAATAACCTGACGCCAGAAGAATATCGGCTGATGGCCGAAAACCCGGAAGTCTCAAAAAGTGCCTGGAACTAAAGCTGGGATACTTACA
>NZ_QZWI01000053.1 GCF_003614975.1 Rahnella bruchi
GACCACGGTAAAACTACCCTGACTGCAGCAATCACTACCGTTCTGGCTAAAACCTACGGCGGTTCTGCACGCGCATTCGACCAGATCGATAACGCACCAGAAGAAAAAGCTCGTGGTATCACCATCAACACTTCACACGTTGAATATGACACCCCGACTCGTCACTACGCGCACGTTGACTGCCCAGGGCACGCCGACTACGTGAAAAACATGATCACCGGTGCTGCTCAGATGGACGGCGCTATCCTGGTTGTTGCTGCGACTGATGGCCCTATGCCACAGACTCGTGAGCACATCCTGCTGGGTCGCCAGGTTGGCGTTCCATACATGATCGTGTTCATGAACAAATGCGACATGGTTGATGATGAAGAGCTGCTGGAACTGGTAGAAATGGAAGTTCGTGAACTTCTTTCTGCTTACGAATTCCCAGGCGACGACATCCCGGTAATCAAAGGTTCAGCGCTGAAAGCACTGGAAGGCGATGCTACTTGGGAAGCGAAAATCATCGAACTGGCAGAAGCACTGGACAGCTACATTCCATTGCCAGAGCGTGCTATCGATAAGCCATTCCTGCTGCCAATCGAAGACGTATTCTCCATCTCCGGTCGTGGTACAGTTGTTACCGGTCGTGTAGAGCGCGGTATCGTTAAAGTCGGCGAAGAAGTTGAAATCGTTGGTATCAAGGACACCGTTAAGTCTACTTGTACTGGCGTTGAAATGTTCCGCAAACTGCTGGACGAAGGCCGTGCTGGTGAGAACGTTGGTGTTCTGCTGCGTGGTATCAAACGTGAAGACATCGAACGTGGTCAGGTTCTGGCTAAACCAGGTTCAATCAAACCACACACCAAGTTTGATTCAGAAGTTTATATCCTGAGCAAAGATGAAGGTGGTCGTCATACTCCATTCTTCAAAGGCTACCGTCCACAGTTCTACTTCCGTACAACTGACGTGACCGGTACTATCGAACTGCCAGAAGGCGTTGAGATGGTAATGCCTGGTGACAACGTGAACATGGTTGTTACCTTGATCCACCCAATCGCGATGGATGACGGTCTGCGTTTCGCAATCCGTGAAGGCGGCCGTACTGTAGGTGCTGGTGTTGTTGCTAAAGTTATCGCTTAATCGCTGATA
>NZ_QZWI01000054.1 GCF_003614975.1 Rahnella bruchi
CCGCACAGGAACTGCTGTCGATCCATGCTCAGAAAGACATGAAGACGAAGGTGCTAAATAACCGGATGACGGATGTGGTCGCCAACCACACAGAAATAGTTGGCGGTAATCAGGCGATAACCATTGCTAAAAACCAGATACAAAACGTGGGTGCAAACCAGATTGAAACCATCACTTCTAATCAGGTGGTCAATGTGGGAAATAACAAATCAGAAACTGTCGGCATAATTAAAACTGAAACGGTCGGTTTTTTGAGCGCGTTATCTGTTGGGGTTGCGTATCAGGTTTCCGTAGGCAGCAGCATGAATACTACCGTTGGCGTATCACAATCCTCTGAAATCGGCGTCTTAAAAACGTTGAATGTAGGACAAACGTACAGCATCGACGTCGGGAAAAAAATGAAGCTGAGCGTAGGTGAAATTAAAAGCGAAATGGCCGGCAAGACCTCGCTATATTCAGCCGGAGACCATCTGGAGCTCAGTTGTGGCGCCGCCAAAATCGTACTAACGAAAGATGGCAGCATTTTTCTCTCCGGCGCCACATTACATATGCAGGGAGTCGCGATGGTTAACAGTGACTCGGCACTCATAAATCTTAACTGCGGATTATCGGTAGCGCCACCACCCGCCCCGCCGGCCTCGGGAAGCAGCGACATGCCGCCAGCAGGCGCAACTCCTCCGTTTATTTAAAATATTAACTTTAAAAGGATTTATACCATGACCGGATTTCCGGCAGCACGGCAGAAGGATATGACCGCCACTGGCGGCCCGATTGTTCAGGGCTCGCTCGGCG
>NZ_QZWI01000055.1 GCF_003614975.1 Rahnella bruchi
GCACACAGCAGACAAAACACCTGACGCTGAAGGTCTGACGAGAGCGAGGAGCCGACCTTTCATTCATGGCGGCTATATGTTTTCATTGTGTTAAATACAACATTCTCGAAGCGCCTTGACTGGCAATACAGTAGAGCGTCAATGAATATCAAAAATCTATGGATCTAAACCTTCTTGGCTTTATGCCAGCACTACTCCCTGTTGCACTGTCCCCCGGAGCAAGCTTCACTCTTGTTATGAGCGGTGCTCTGGCAGGCGGTCACAAAGGACTGTTCAGGACTCTTGCCGGAACAGCTTTGGGCATTTATACCCACGCAGTTCTCATAGGGTTTGGTATTACCGCTGTGCTCATATCGTCTCCAGCAACTTTTGCTGTGTTGAAATTTCTCGGAACCGCCTATCTACTCTGGTTAGGAGCGATGCTCATACGCAACGGAATAAGGGCAAACCCTGAAGGGTATGCTGATACGAAGCAGTCGGTGACTTTAAGAGAGGCGTGGATAGCGAATGTTTTGAATCCTAAAGCCATCATTTTCTATCTGACAGTCGTTTCGCAGTTCGCAGGGATACAGGGAGGTGTTTGTAACTATCTGACACTGGCATCAGTACATGTAGTCGTTATGAGCGTTTGGCTTTACGCTGTTAGCCAAACACTGATCTTTTCAGTAAAAAAAACCAACCCATTAATGCTCAAAAAATACGTCAACATTGCGGGCGGGATGTTGCTAATTGCTTTTTCTCTGCACAGCCTGATCCCGTAATTCATCATTTATAGCGACAAC
>NZ_QZWI01000056.1 GCF_003614975.1 Rahnella bruchi
CACATCCGTCATCCGGTTATTTAGCACCTTCGTCTTCATGTCTTTCTGAGCATGGATCGACAGCAGTTCCTGTGCGGTGGCATCCTCGAACATCAGCTCGTTGTAGCCGCTGCCTTTGTAGGTTTGTGAGCGGATCGCCATCTGCGTTTTGGTGCCGGGTAAACTGCCGGGAGAGCGGTTGCTGGCGTGATAGGTGCGACCGGTGATGATCGGTTGATCCGGGTCGCCGTTGAGGAAATCGACGATCACTTCCTGGCCGACGCGCGGAATGGCGATGTTGCCAAAGCCGGTGCCTGCCCATGCCTGCGAGACGCGGATCCAACACGAGCTGCCTTCGTTGGCTTTGTTGTAGCGATCCCAGGCAAATTTCACCCGCACGCGCCCGTGCTCATCGCAGAAAATTTCTTCTCCCGGCGGGCCGGTGACGATGGCAATCTGCGGGCCGTCGATGCGCGGTTTGGGATGCGGCACCGAGCGCCACGTTTGCGTCGCCGGGATCACCTGAAAGTGGCTGGAAAGGGTGGTTCCCTGACCTTCATTGCCAATCAGCGCCTGCGGCTGATCGCCCTGCATTTCGCAGGCGATAACCTGCCACTGAGAGTTCAAATCCTCACGGGGATGGTCCGTCAGCGCAAAGCACAAACCCGGCTGCATGCGGGGTGAATTAGACGTTCCTGTGACCATATCCGCGTTATTGCGCCAGCCTTCAATCTGATAACGGGCAAAGTCTTCGCCGTGCTGTTCGTCTTTAAAGCGTCCCGGATAATCAAATATTTCATA
>NZ_QZWI01000057.1 GCF_003614975.1 Rahnella bruchi
TCTTTGTGACTCCCCTCGCAGTTTACTCCTCTCATCAGGTCTATCCTCGTCCCACACCTTATTTATCATCTTGATTTTATTGTATTTATTTAGGCTATACATCGCTAATAAAATCACTTTCTGATAAATGACTCCCCGACAGTTGACGGAATAACTTTATGGCGACTCTTTATGGCGACTAATGGAACCCGCTTTACCTTCACCGCTGGCAGTGTGGCTAAAGACACCTTTGCTGTCGTGAGCTTTCAGCTCTCACAGGCTTACTCCGAACTCTTCACTCTTGATGTCACGCTGGCCAGCAGTGACCCGGCGATCGGCTTCGAAAAAGTGCTCGATGAACTCGCGACGCTGACTATCTGGCAGGGTGAGGAAATCAAAAGACGGGTGCGCGGCATCGTAACCTTTTGCGAACAGGGCGATACCGGTAAACATCAGACGCTGTATCGCCTGACCATCCGTCCCAACCTCTGGCGAAGTGCGCAGCGCCGCAACTGCCGCAGTTTTCAGAACCTCGATATTGAGGGCATTCTCCAGCCACTGCTCAAAGAAATGGGCATCGTTAAATACGACACCCTGTTTCGCGCCCGGCACGACTGGCGGGAGTTTTGCGTACAGTTTATGGAAAGCGACTACGAATTTATCCGGCGCCTGATTGCTGAAGAAGGCATTTTCTTTTT
>NZ_QZWI01000058.1 GCF_003614975.1 Rahnella bruchi
GCATTCACCGGATTGTTATTGGCATCCTTGACGGTCGCCGTCCAGGTCACCGCTTCCGTGCCGTTAGCGACCGCCTGAGTTTTATCAGAAATAACCGTCACCTGCGCGGTATTGGCATCGGCCACTATATCCACCGGCAATGTTTTCTGACTGCTGCCCGCACTGGCGGTCACGACCGTGTTCTGTGCCAGCGTAGAAGTCAGCGTCGCACTGGCGACACCGTTGACGTCCGTCACGCCTGATACTGGCGTGATGACACCCGCCGCGTTATCGCTGCTCCAGGTCACCGTGATATTGGGAACCGGGTGATTGGTCGCATCAAGCACCGTCGCTTGCAGCGTCACGGTGTCAATACCCGCAACCACCGCCGCCGTTTTGTCTGCCGTCAGCGTACTGATTTTCGCCGTGGCCGCATCCGCAACAAATGCGATGTCCGGAGAAGACGCCGTTTTGCCGTTAACCGATGCTGTCACCGTCGATTTGCCGACGCTCAGAGAGCTCAGCGTCACAGTGGCGACACCCTGGGCGCTCGTTTTCGTTGATACCGCAGATAACTCGCCAGTTGAAGGGTTGACGTTCCAGCTCACATC
>NZ_QZWI01000059.1 GCF_003614975.1 Rahnella bruchi
TTAACCGGCAGCATTTCAGAGGGAACCACCGGCGTGGTGCAGCGTACCGATACGGCAAATAAAGCGGTGCTCACCGCCGCCAACGGTACCGCCGCTGCACCCGGGGAGGCGCAGACGCTGAGCAATCTGACGGCGGGTAATCTGGCGGCGGCGTCCACCGACGCGGTCAACGGCGGCCAGCTGTTTGCCACCAATGCTAACGTGGCTACCAGTGCGGAAAACATTGAGGGCAATAGGACGTCGATAACAAACCTGACCAACGGTACCGTTGGCTTGGTAAAACAGGATGCGACTACTCAAGCCATTACCGTAGGGGCCGATAAGGCAGGAGCCTCTATAAGCGTGGTCGGCACGAGCGGCAGCCGTACTGTAACCGGCGTCACGGCAGGCGCGCTGTCTGGCACTTCCACCGACGCGGTCAACGGCGGCCAGCTGTTTGCCACCAATACCAATGTGGGCACGAATACCACGAACTTAGCCAACCTGGGCACCAGTACCGCCGGCGCGCTGGGCGGGGGAGCGGCTTACAACAGCAC
>NZ_QZWI01000060.1 GCF_003614975.1 Rahnella bruchi
ACTCAGTACTTCTACGGAGAGTGATGTTCAGCTGTAAACTTTCAATTTTCAGCTTGTTCCAGATTGTTAAAGAGCAAAATACTTCGCAGCATACTGTTTCCAATACACTCTGAAGTATTATTTAGGGGCTGTACGGTAATGGTGGAGCTAAGCGGGATCGAACCGCTGACCTCCTGCGTGCAAGGCAGGCGCTCTCCCAGCTGAGCTATAGCCCCATACAGTCACTTACAGATACCTTAATTACTCATCGGTCAGATGAGTCAGCCAATTTCTTTCTCATCAAGGCGGAGTCATGCGAAGTTTGCTTGTGCAAACGAGACATGGCGACAACGAAGAGGAGGAAGGAATTGGTAGGCCTGAGTGGACTTGAACCACCGACCTCACCCTTATCAGGGGTGCGCTCTAACCACCTGAGCTACAAGCCTATTAAGGTATTTCTGCTCGTTACTTTCTATCAGACAATCTGTGTGGACACTGCACAATGCGTATCTTTAGGTAAGGAGGTGATCCAACCGCAGGTTCCCCTACGG
>NZ_QZWI01000061.1 GCF_003614975.1 Rahnella bruchi
GAGTTTTGCGTACAGTTTATGGAAAGCGACTACGAATTTATCCGGCGCCTGATTGCTGAAGAAGGCATTTTCTTTTTAGAAGAAGAATATCTGCAGGCCAACGATCAGAAACTGACGTTTGCCGACAATTGTAGCGCGCTGACCAGCATGGGCAAGATCCCCTACAACCCCAATGCGGCTTCCGAAGCCGACACGTATTGCATCAACAATTTCCGCCGCAGCGCGAAGATCCGCCCTTCGCAGGTGACGTTACAGGATTACACCTTCACCGCTCCGAACTGGCCGGCACAATTTCAGGACCAACCGCGGCGGATGCCCTATCAGCACGCGGCTTATGAAATATTTGATTATCCGGGACGCTTTAAAGACGAACAGCACGGCGAAGACTTTGCCCGTTATCAGATTGAAGG
>NZ_QZWI01000062.1 GCF_003614975.1 Rahnella bruchi
GAGTTTTGCGTGCAGTTTATGGAAAGCGACTACGAATTTATCCGGCGCCTGATTGCTGAAGAAGGCATTTTCTTTTTTGAAGAAGAATATCTCAAAGCCAACGATCAGAAACTGGCGTTTGCCGA
Organism: Rahnella bruchi; assembly: GCF_003614975.1. Classification (GTDB taxonomy): domain Bacteria; phylum Pseudomonadota; class Gammaproteobacteria; order Enterobacterales; family Enterobacteriaceae; genus Rahnella; species Rahnella bruchi. The sequence goes on from NZ_QZWI01000062.1 coordinate 126, forward strand.
TAACTGTACGGCACTGACCAGCATGGGCAAGATCCCTTACAACCCCAATGCGGCCTCCGAGGCCGACACGTATTGCATCAATAATTTCCGCCGCAGCGCGCAAATCCGGCCTTCGCAGGTGACCTTGCAGGATTACACCTTCACCGCTCCGAACTGGCCGGCGCAATTTCAGGACCAACCGCGGCGGATGCCCTATCAGCACGCGGCCTATGAAATATTTGATTATCCGGGACGCTTTAAAGACGAACAGCACGGCGAAGACTTTGCCCGTTATCAGATTGAAGG
>NZ_QZWI01000063.1 GCF_003614975.1 Rahnella bruchi
ACTCAGTACTTCTACGGAGAGTGATGTTCAGCTGTAAACTTTCAATTTTCAGCTTGTTCCAGATTGTTAAAGAGCAATATCTTAAACACGACTCGTTAAAGTCATCTTTAAGATATTCAGTTGATAATGTCTTTCACACATTATCGGAGTGGCGTCCCCAAGGGGATTCGAACCCCTGTTACAGCCGTGAAAGGGCAGTGTCCTAGGCCTCTAGACGATGGGGACACGAAAAATCCGTACCAGACCACATTGTGGTTTGGCACTTTTCGCATCAGCGTAAGGTTACCCCTACTGCATCAACAGGTGCTCTTGCTCATTAATTTCATCAGACAATCTGTGTGGACACTGCACAATGCGTATCTTTAGGTAAGGAGGTGATCCAACCGCAGGTTCCCCTACGG